>NZ_CAKMMG010000025.1 GCF_927798115.1 Paenibacillus auburnensis | reverse complement strand
GCTTGGCGGCGTCCTACTCTCCCAGGACCCTTCGGTCCAAGTACCATCGGCGCTGGAAGGCTTAACGGTCGTGTTCGGGATGGGTACGCGTGGAACCCTTCCGCTATCGCCACCAAACGGGCATTTACAGCGTAAATGCTTCAGGAACTTGATTCCTGAAAACTGAATCCGAAACAAATTTGCGTTCTTCGAAATATTGGATAAGCCCTCGACCGATTAGTATTGGTCAGCTCCATGCATTACTGCACTTCCACCTCCAACCTATCTACCTCGTCGTCTTCAAGGGGTCTTACGTATTGGGAAATCTCATCTTGAGGGGGGCTTCACGCTTAGATGCTTTCAGCGCTTATCCCGTCCGTACGT
>NZ_CAKMMG010000024.1 GCF_927798115.1 Paenibacillus auburnensis | reverse complement strand
TAGGAGTCTGGGCCGTGTCTCAGTCCCAGTGTGGCCGTTCACCCTCTCAGGTCGGCTACGCATCGTCGCCTTGGTGAGCCGTTACCTCACCAACTAGCTAATGCGCCGCAGGCCCATCCCTTAGTAGCAGATTGCTCCGCCTTTCATCCTTTCCTCATGAGAGAAAAGGAATTATCCGGTATTAGCTACCGTTTCCGGTAGTTATCCCAGTCTGAGGGGTAGGTTGCCTACGTGTTACTCACCCGTCCGCCGCTAAGCTTATCCCGAAGGATAAACTCCGCTCGACTTGCATGTATTAGGCACGCCGCCAGCGTTCGTCCTGAGCCAGGATCAAACTCTCCAAATTGGTATTTAGAAAGAGCGATTGCTCATTTTGAAACATCTGACGAGAATTTG
>NZ_CAKMMG010000023.1 GCF_927798115.1 Paenibacillus auburnensis | reverse complement strand
CATTCGGACACCCCCGGATCAAAGCTTGCTTACAGCTCCCCGAGGCAGTTTCGTTGTTCGCCACGTCCTTCGTCGGCTCCTGGCGCCTAGGCATCCTCCGTGTGCTCTTATTAGCTTAACCATGATTTTTCCGTTAGGAAAATATCAGTCAACTAATAACTATTTCAACTTGCTTACACAAGTTTCAGCTAAAAGATGTTCTAAAACGCAAATTCGTTTCGGTATCCAGTTTTCAAGGATCAAGGTAATGCGGGTAATGAAATTATTGGTGGAGCCAAGCGGGATCGAACCGCTGACCTCCTGCTTGCAAGGCAGGCGCTCTCCCAGCTGAGCTATGGCCCCATAAAAGGTATGGAATTATAATTGTTATATGGTGGGCCTTGGTGGACTCGAACCACCGACCTCACCCTTATCAGAGGTGCGCTCTAACCAACTGAGCTAAAAGCCCATATAACATATATAACATTTGAACCAACCAATGAATGGTTGTCCGCTTGGCAGCGTCCTACTCTCCCAGGACCCTTCGGTCCAAGTACCATCGGCGCTGGAGGACTTAACGGTCGTGTTCGGGATGGGTACGTGTGGAACCCCTCCGCTATCGCCACCAAACGCATACGAAAGAGACTTGCTCTTTCAAAACTGAACACGAGTGAGTGTTTGAAACGATTTGGAAGTTATACTTCCGATTTGAATGTTTCCGTTGCAGGAAACGATTCTCCATAGAAAGGAGGTGATCCAGCCGCACCTTCCGATACGGCTACCT
>NZ_CAKMMG010000022.1 GCF_927798115.1 Paenibacillus auburnensis | reverse complement strand
GGGCACTCTAGAGTGACTGCCGGTGACAAACCGGAGGAAGGTGGGGATGACGTCAAATCATCATGCCCCTTATGACCTGGGCTACACACGTACTACAATGGCCGGTACAACGGGAAGCGAAGCCGCGAGGTGGAGCCAATCCCAGCAAAGCCGGTCTCAGTTCGGATTGCAGGCTGCAACTCGCCTGCATGAAGTCGGAATTGCTAGTAATCGCGGATCAGCATGCCGCGGTGAATACGTTCCCGGGTCTTGTACACACCGCCCGTCACACCACGAGAGTTTACAACACCCGAAGTCGGTGGGGTAACCCGCAAGGGAGCCAGCCGCCGAAGGTGGGGTAGATGATTGGGGTGAAGTCGTAACAAGGTAGCCGTATCGGAAGGTGCGGCTGGATCACCTCCTTTCTATGGAGAATCGTTTCCTGCAACGGAAACATTCAAATCTAAGTCTTCAGGGAGCATGCTTCCGAAGCGAGCTTTACTTCGTAAAGCTTTCTACTCACTCGTTGGTCAGTTTTGAGAGTTTAAGCTCTCAAAGGACATATTGTTTTCCAGAACTTGCTTGTAGCCAAGTGGTTTTGAAACATGATATGATCTTCTTCCGGGGTTAAATCCGGAACACCTTGATCCTTGAAAACTGGATACCGAAACGAATTTGCGTTTTAGAACATCTTTTAGCTGAAACTTGTGTAAGCAAGTTGAAATAGTTATTAGTTGATAACGAGTTTTTCTGTGAAAGAAATGAAGATCATTCAATGGTCCGATATTTCTCCTCCGGAGAAAATCGAGGTTAAGCTAATAAGAGCACACGGAGGATGCCTAGGCGCCAGGAGCCGACGAAGGACGTGGCGAACAACGAAACTGCCTCGGGGAGCTGTAAGCAAGCTTTGATCCGGGGGTGTCCGAATG
>NZ_CAKMMG010000020.1 GCF_927798115.1 Paenibacillus auburnensis | reverse complement strand
TGTGAAGTGCACCCCTTAGAATAGACATTGGAATAAACCCCTGGTTTATCCGATGAAATCTAAGGGGTGCATTTTTTATGGTGAAAAAAGGACAAAAGTTCACAACGTATTCATATGAGATAAAGCTTGAAGCTATACGCCTACACGTTAAAGAGGGATGGACCTATCGCAGAATCATGGAGAAGTTTAACATTCCTGACCGACACCGGTTGAAAGTATGGATGCGGAAATATCGGGAACTTGGCGAGCTTGGACTGATGGATGGGCGGGGAATCCCTAAGGAATATGTGAATCAGGATAGTCAGATCCAAAGGCTAAAGCGGGAGAACGAGATGCTAAAAAAGTGCTTGGAAATCTGGATGCAGGAGATGAAACGCAGCGGTATATAACGATTGAGAGAGTAGCAAATGAATATCCAGTTACTCAGCTTTGCAAAGTTTTTGGAGTCTCCAGAAGCGGATATTACGCTTTTCTAAAGCGCAAAGCATTCGATCGGGACCGAGAAGATAAGGAACTCGTGAAGAAGGTCTATGAGCACTACAATGGTGTCCACGGCTACCGGCAGCTTCAACTGTTCTTACTACAGGACCATGGGGTCTGGATGAATCATAAGAAGGTACTTCGGCTTATGCAGGTGCTAGGGATCCGCTCACGAATTCGGCGAAAACATCGCTGTAACTACGCTTCTTCGACCGAAGGGCGTGTCGCTAAAAACCTACTGAAACGGGATTTCAAGGCAGATGCTCCAAACCAAAAATGGGTTACAGATGTTACACAATACCGGGTGGGAGAGTCGTGGATCTACCTCTCCGCGGTGAAAGACTTGTTTAATAATGAGATTGTAGCCTACCACATGAGCCAGAAAAATGACAATCCACTGGTTCTACAGACCTTTGAGAATGCCTTTAACAAGACAAAAGACGTGACCGGACTGATCGTTCACAGCGACCAGGGATTCCAGTACACGTCTCATGCATACCACGACATGCTGCCAAAGGTTGGCGCCCGAATCAGCATGTCTCGACGAGGAAATTGTTATGACAATGCCTCCATGGAGAGCTTCTTCTCGCATCTCAAAACGGAAGGGCTCTACCCTTATGATATCCGAAATATGGATGAGGCACAAAGGCGAATTGAAGCCTATATTCAATTTTATAACGAACATCGACCGCAACGAAGACTAAATAAGCTGCCTCCGGTAGAGTACCGGAAGCAGCTTATAGCCTAGGGTCTTTTTTCAGTGTCTATAAAACAGGGGCTTGACCA
>NZ_CAKMMG010000019.1:1294-2926 GCF_927798115.1 Paenibacillus auburnensis | reverse complement strand
GGTTAAGCTAATAAGAGCACACGGAGGATGCCTAGGCGCCAGGAGCCGACGAAGGACGTGGCGAACAACGAAACTGCCTCGGGGAGCTGTAAGCAAGCTTTGATCCGGGGGTGTCCGAATGGGGAAACCCAGCTGTGGTAATTCGCAGTTACTCACACCTGAATACATAGGGTGTGTAGAGGCAGACCAGGGGAACTGAAACATCTAAGTACCCTGAGGAAGAGAAAACAATAGTGATTCCGTCAGTAGCGGCGAGCGAACGCGGAACAGCCTAAACCAAGGGGCTTGCCCCTTGGGGTTGTGGGACGTCTCACATGGAGTTACAAAGGAATATGGTAGGTGAAGAGGTCTGGAAAGGCCCGCGATAGAGGTAAAAGCCCTGTAACCTAAACTGTGTTCTCTCCGAGACGGATCCCGAGTAGTGCGGGGCACGTGAAACCCCGTATGAATCCAGCAGGACCATCTGCTAAGGCTAAATACTACCTGGCGACCGATAGTGAAACAGTACCGTGAGGGAAAGGTGAAAAGCACCCCGGAAGGGGAGTGAAATAGAACCTGAAACCGTGTGCTTACAAAAAGTCAGAGCCCGATCTAGGGGTGATGGCGTGCCTTTTGTAGAATGAACCGGCGAGTTACGTTTAACATGCAAGGTTAAGGTGAGAAGCCGGAGCCGCAGCGAAAGCGAGTCTGAATAGGGCGATTGAGTATGTGGACGTAGACCCGAAACCGTGTGATCTACCCCTGTCCAGGGTGAAGGTGCGGTAACACGCACTGGAGGCCCGAACCCACGTATGTTGAAAAATACGGGGATGAGGTGGGGGTAGCGGAGAAATTCCAATCGAACTCGGAGATAGCTGGTTCTCCCCGAAATAGCTTTAGGGCTAGCCTCGGTGAATGGAGTGGTGGAGGTAGAGCACTGATTGGGTGCGGGGCCCGCAAGGGTTACCAAGCTCAGTCAAACTCCGAATGCCATTTACTTCTTGCCGGGAGTCAGACAGTGAGTGCTAAGATCCATTGTCAAAAGGGAAACAGCCCAGACCATCAGCTAAGGTCCCCAAGTGTGTGTTAAGTGGGAAAGGATGTGGAGTTGCACAGACAACCAGGATGTTGGCTTAGAAGCAGCCACCATTGAAAGAGTGCGTAATAGCTCACTGGTCGAGTGACTCTGCGCCGAAAATGTAACGGGGCTAAACACACCACCGAAGCTATGGCTAGATGCTTTGCATCTGGGGTAGGGGAGCGTTGTATGTGGGTTGAAGGTGTACCGTAAGGAGCGCTGGACAGCATACAAGTGAGAATGCCGGTATGAGTAACGAAAAGATCAGTGAGAATCTGATCCGCCGAAAGCCCAAGGTTTCCTGAGGAAGGCTCGTCCGCTCAGGGTAAGTCGGGACCTAAGGCGAGGCCGAAAGGCGTAGTCGAAGGACAACAGTTTGAAATTACTGTACCACCGTAATCCGCTATGAGCGATGGGGTGACGCAGGAGGGTAGTGACGCGGACTGATGGATGTCCGTCTAAGCAGTGAGGCTGGTGTGTAGGCAAATCCGCACATCGTAAGGCTGGGCTGTGATGGGGAGCGAAAATTATAGTAGCGAAGGTCATGATCTCACACTGCCAAGAAAAGCCTCTAG
>NZ_CAKMMG010000018.1 GCF_927798115.1 Paenibacillus auburnensis | reverse complement strand
CGGAAGGGTTCCACGCGTACCCATCCCGAACACGACCGTTAAGCCTTCCAGCGCCGATGGTACTTGGACCGAAGGGTCCTGGGAGAGTAGGACGCCGCCAAGCACATGAAGCCATTGTTGAGTCATCGACAATGGCTTTTTTTGTTGTCCATATGGAGATTGTGAAATGATCCTAATGTCCACCCCGTACGGACTTTCGTCCAAGAATTCGCTTACTCTGTGGCCTTTTTCTGAATACCTCCTCTGATGATGTAATATTCTTGACAGGCCAAAAAGCCTTTGCTAAGATGGCAATAATATATTTTTGGACAAGCATCTCAAACCGTAATTGAAGATCTCAATGTGCCTAACTTCGTTGTGATTGTCTGTGTCTATCGGATATGGACTTTAGCCGGAGTTTCTTCATTTATAAAGTTTGCGGACGTTTAGAATAAAGACATTCGAGGAGGAATGACCCAGGTGTGGGAAGATAAGTTTGGTAAAGAAGGACTGACTTTTGATGATGTGCTGCTGGTGCCGCGTAAATCCGAGGTACTGCCGAAGGAAGTGGATCTGTCTACAGTTTTGAGTAAAACAGTGAAGCTTAATATTCCGCTTATGAGCGCAGGGATGGATACCGTAACTGAAGCCGCAATGGCAATTGCAATTGCCCGTGAAGGCGGAGTGGGCATTATTCATAAGAATATGTCCGTAGAGCAGCAAGCTGAAGAGGTAGACCGCGTTAAACGTTCCGAAAGCGGCGTTATCACCAATCCTTTTTCCCTAACACCTGATCATCTGGTGTCCGATGCCGAACGGCTGATGGGCAAATACCGGATTTCGGGCGTTCCGATTGTAGACGATAACAATAAACTGGTCGGCATTATTACCAACCGTGACATGCGCTTCATTCATGACTATAGCGCTCCGATCAGTGAATATATGACCAGAGACAACCTGGTAACAGCTCCTGTAGGAACTACACTCCAGGAAGCGGAAGTGGTGCTACAGCGTCATAAGATCGAGAAGCTGCCGCTAGTGGACGATAATAAGATTCTTAAAGGTCTTATTACTATTAAAGATATCGAAAAAGCCATTCAGTTCCCTAACGGTGCTAAGGATGCCCAAGGACGTCTTTTGGTAGGTGCAGCTATCGGTATCTCCAAGGATTCACTGGAACGGACAAAAGCTTTGGTTGAAGCCGGTGTCGATCTGATCGTAGTGGATTCCGCGCACGGACACCATATCAATATTATTGAAGCAGTACGCAATCTGCGTGCCCAGTATCCTGACCTTACCATTGTGGCCGGTAATGTAGCAACAGGAGAGGCTACGCGGGAGCTGATTGAAGCAGGTGCTTCGATTGTTAAAGTCGGTATTGGTCCAGGCTCGATCTGTACCACCCGTGTTATTGCCGGTATCGGTGTACCGCAGATTACAGCAATCTACGATTGTGCAACGGTTGCCCGTGAGTATGGAGTGCCGATCATCGCCGACGGCGGGATCAAATACTCAGGTGAGATTACCAAGGCTATCGCAGCTGGTGCTTCGGCGGTTATGATGGGAAGCTTGTTCGCCGGTACCGAAGAAAGTCCAGGAGAATCGGAAATTTATCAAGGACGTAAATTCAAAGTATACCGCGGCATGGGCAGCATGAGTGCGATGAAGCAAGGCAGTAAGGACCGCTACTTCCAGGACGATGATAAGAAGCTCGTTCCTGAGGGGATTGAAGGGCGTGTTGCCTTCAAAGGATCACTGTCCGATACGGTTCATCAGCTGATCGGCGGACTCCGCTCAGGTATGGGGTACTGCGGTACGAAGACATTGACTGAGCTGCGTAACGATACCTCCTTCATCCGGATTACCGGTGCCGGACTGCGCGAGAGTCATCCGCATGACGTACAGATTACTAAGGAAGCACCTAACTATTCCTTATAATCGGCCAAATTCGCTAAATTACGGACAGACAGGGCGAAATTCGTCCTGTCTGTCTTTTTTTGCAGGTACCCCTGTGTTAGAATAGAACAAGCAATGGATATGAACCAAAGGAGAGTAGTAATTTTGAAGCACAAGCGGAAGTTCAGCAGTAAACAATTTGTGATCAAGACAGCGACAGTAGGTCTGCTTTTAAATATGTTAGCTTCTCCTGCAAGTTCAGTACTGGCCGATGCGGTGAAGACTCCGGCTACAACAGAAGCAGGTACTACTGCCACAGGCACTGCAACAGCCAAAGCAGCTGTAGCAAAAATACCATCTGTAGAATCGTTAGGACTTAACGTGAGTTCGGCAGTATTGATTGAACCTACTACCGGTGAGGTGCTGTTGTCTTATAATGCAGATCAAGCTCTGCCCCCGGCGAGTATGACGAAGATGATGACGGAGTATCTTGTAGCCGAAGCCGTGAAGAATGGACAGCTTACCTGGGACCAGAAGGTCATTGTGCAGGAGAATGCCTCCCAGCAAATCGGTTCCCGGATCTTTTTGGCACAAGGTGATGAACATACAGTTAAAGAGCTGTACATAGCTATGGCAGTGGGCTCAGCCAATGATGCTACAGTTGCTCTGGCGGAACTGGTTTCCGGTTCTGAACAGCAATTTGTGACACTGATGAACGAAACTGCCCAGAAGATGGGGATGAAGACAGCGTATTTCATCAATTCCACCGGTCTTGACCGGGCAGATATGCCGTCTAAGTACCGTCCGGAAACGGACCGCGAAACGGTTATGTCTGCGATGGATGCGGCTATTCTTGCGAAATATATTGTAACTGACCATCCTGATTTCACTGAATTTACAACCATACAGTCCTACAAATTCCGTGACCGGGATACCAAACCTATGGTTAACTACAACTGGATGCTTGAGGCCAATAAGGATATTGCCAACTTTAAGGCATACGCCTACCCGGGTCTTGACGGACTGAAGACGGGACATACTAGCAATGCCGGCAACTGCTTCACGGGTACGGCCGTGCGAGACGGCATGCGTCTGATCAGTGTAGTTATGGGTGCCGATTCAGAAGCGCATCGGTTTACCGAAACTAAGAAAGTGCTTGATTTTGGCTTCAATAACTTTGAGATCAAGCAGGTCGTGGCCGCTAAGTCGGTAATCACCGGCAATGAAACCGTACCTGTACAAAAAGGCAAGAACGAAAGTGTATCCGTGGTTACGGATGCAGGTGTAACTTTCATGGTACCTAAAGGAACGGTTACTCCACAAATCGAAACTGCCGTTACAGTTAATGATCCATCAACTCTAGTGGCTCCAATCCCCAATGCTACAGCAGTCGGTAAGGTAACCTACACTTATAAGGTTGAAGGCATGTCTCAGGTCCAACAGAAGACCGTTAATTTGATTACAGCTGAGGAAGCAGAGAAAGCCGGATGGTTCAAACTGCTGATGCGGGCAATAGGCGATTTTTTTGGTGATCTGTTTACAGGAATTAAAGATCTGTTCTAAAGGCAGCAATGACTTTAGGCAGACAGAAATCCGAGTAAATGGGTTGTATATATAACCGCCCTGCGGTAGAATTATTATTTAGATTCAGTCAGATTATTCGGGAGGCTTGGACATGGAAACTGGTACATCGAGAGTTAAAAGAGGCATGGCAGAAATGCAAAAAGGCGGCGTCATCATGGACGTCATGAATGCAGAACAGGCAAAGATTGCTGAGGCTGCGGGTGCAGTAGCCGTAATGGCTCTGGAACGGGTTCCTTCCGACATCCGCGCAGCAGGCGGTGTAGCACGGATGGCTGATCCTACAATTGTAGAAGAAGTTATCAAGGTAGTTAGCATTCCCGTAATGGCAAAAGCACGTATCGGCCATTATGTAGAAGCTAAGGTTCTGGAGTCGCTGGGCGTTGATTATCTGGACGAGAGTGAAGTTCTGACTCCTGCCGATGAAGTTTTCCATATCGACAAGCGTGAATTTACAGTTCCTTTTGTATGTGGCGCAAAAGACCTCGGTGAGGCACTTCGCCGTATTAATGAAGGGGCTTCAATGATCCGTACCAAAGGCGAACCGGGAACAGGCAATATCGTTGAAGCTGTTCGTCACATGCGTTTCATTAACAGCCAAATCCGCAAGGTGACTAACCTGTCCAAGGACGAGCTGTACCATGAAGCCAAAACACTGGGAGTTCCTTACGAGCTTCTGCTTGAAGTCCACGAGCTTGGCAAACTGCCGGTTGTTAACTTTGCTGCAGGCGGTGTAGCTACTCCTGCCGATGCAGCCTTGATGATGCATCTGGGTGCGGATGGTGTATTCGTAGGTTCCGGTATTTTCAAATCGGATAATCCGGAGAAGTTTGCCCGTGCGATCGTTGAAGCAACCACACACTTCACTGACTATAAACTGATTGCTGAAGTATCCAAGAACCTCGGCACCCCGATGAAGGGGATTGATATTGCAACTCTGGCTCCGTCAGAACGCATGTCGGAGCGTGGCCGTTAATAGAGAGAAGGTTTCCCGGATGAAAATAGGAGTGTTGGCGCTTCAAGGCGCTGTAACAGAGCATATTGTCAGTATAGAGAAAACCGGAGCCGAGGGCCTTCCCATTAAGCGCGTAGAGCAGCTTGAGGAAGTTGAAGGACTGATCATCCCTGGCGGAGAAAGTACTACGATCGGCAAGCTGATGCGCAAATACGGCTTCATTGATGCCATTCGTGATTTTTCAGCCCAGGGCAAGCCTATTTTCGGTACATGTGCGGGAATGATTGTGCTGGCGAAGAGAATTGCCGGAGGCGAACCTTCACATCTTGAGCTGATGGATATTACCGTTGCCCGGAACGCTTTTGGCCGCCAGCGGGAAAGCTTTGAGTGTGATCTGGATGTAAAAGGGATAAATGAGCCGGTACGTGCCGTCTTTATCCGTGCTCCGCTCATTAACGAAGTGGGCCCGGATGTTGATGTTCTGACGGTCTATAATGATGAGATCGTAACGGCTCGCCAGGACAACCTGCTGGTATCCTCTTTCCATCCGGAGCTGACCGATGATTACCGCCTGCATCAATATTTTGCCGATATGGTGAAGGCTAGTGTAGAAGCTAAACAATAGAACTGCATACAAGAACATCCTGACTCTTTCAATGCTGCACCAGCAATTTGAAAGAGTTTAGGCTGTTTTCAGGAGGGAAACTTTGTGCTAGATGTAAAAGTATTACGCAGTGATTATGCCAAGGTAGAAGAGGCGCTTAATAAACGCGGGAAATCACTTGATTTGATTGCAGGCTTTCCACAGCTTGACTTGCGCCGGCGTGAACTGCTGCAAGAGACTGAAGGGCTTAAGAACCGCCGTAACATCGTTTCCGGCGACGTGGCTAAGAAGAAAAAGAATGGCGAGCCGGCGGAAGATTTGATTGCTGAGATGCGTACGGTTTCCGACCGGATCAAGGAGCTGGATGATGAAGTCCGCGATCTCGAAGCACAAATCGATGAGCTGACCATGAGCATTCCGAACATTCCTCATGAATCGGTGCCAGTAGGCAAATCCGAGGAAGAGAACGTTGAAGTGCGGCGCTGGTCGCAGCCAAGAGAGTTCGGATTTACACCCAAATCCCATTGGGAGCTGGCACAGCAGCTGGATATCCTTGATTTTGAAGCCGCTGCCAAGGTTACAGGTTCCAGATTTGTATTCTATAAGGGTCTTGGCGCCCGACTGGAGCGCGCCCTGATCAATTTCATGATGGATCTTCACAGCGGAGAGCATAACTATGAGGAAATGCTGCCGCCATATATCGTAAATAAGGACAGCTTGTATGGTACAGGTCAGCTGCCGAAGTTTGAAGAGGATCTGTTCAAGCTGCGGGACACCGAATATTACCTGATTCCTACAGCCGAAGTACCGGTAACGAACTACTACCGTGAAGAAATTCTGACAGCTGCAGATCTGCCGAAATACCATGTTGCTTACAGCTCCTGTTTCCGTTCTGAAGCGGGTTCTGCAGGCCGGGACACCCGTGGGCTTATCCGTCAGCATCAATTCAATAAGGTAGAGCTTGTAAAGCTGACGACACCTGAGACTTCATACGAAGAGCTAGAGAAGATGACGGCTGATGCTGAACGCGTGCTGCAGCTTCTGGAGCTGCCGTACCGGGTGCTGGGCTTGTGTACCGGAGATATGGGCTTCACAGCAGCTAAGACGTATGATTTGGAGGTCTGGCTGCCTGAGAGCGGCATGTACCGTGAAATCTCCTCCTGCTCCAACACAGAGGACTTCCAGGCGCGCCGCGCTAATATCCGTTTCCGTAAGGAGCCTAAGGCAAAGCCTGAATTCGTTCATACCTTGAATGGTTCCGCATTGGCAGTCGGACGGACCGTGGCAGCTATTCTGGAGAACTACCAGCAGGAAGACGGCAGTGTGCTGATTCCGGAAGCACTCCAGCCATACATGCGTAATGTGAAATCGATCAGTCCGAAAATTTCTCAATAATATGCTTGCGTTTTATTAGGATCGTGTGATACAATTTCTAATGCATGTGAAATTTTGATGCACTGGAGAGGTACCGAAGCGGTCATAACGGGGCGGTCTTGAAAACCGTTAGGGTGCAAGCCCACATGGGTTCGAATCCCATCCTCTCCGCCATATCCTTTTAAACTAATGAATTGCAGATAGAAGCCGTCTTCTCCGGAAGGCGGCTTTTTTTTTTGTGCTCTTCTGCCCCTTCAAATATGCGAATATGGTTGGTTGTGGAGTATGTGACCAGCAAGCAGGAATAAAAAAACCCATTTCTCCGCAATGTATTAGGGAAGGAGGGTGATTATAACAATGAACCGAGAAATGCAATTGGACCAGAATAGTCTGGTATCCGCGTGGCAGGAACGTTTGCCTGCTCTGATGGACAACGGGGACAGCTTTAGCCTGCAGGGGGATGCAGCAGACCCGAAGAGTCTGTTGATTCATTTTAACGCTGCCGGCCATCAGGCCTATTCCCTTGATTTCCGTTGTACCTATGTGGACAGCCGTGAGGTTGCCGTAGATTTGGTTGATGTGGAGCAGGGAGGGCGCCATACTGACGAACGTACTGATGCTGTACAGCAGCTCGCCCAGCAATATACTAGACAGATTCATGAGTGCGCCCAGGCGTTACAGAATCTGACCAATCCATAGGAGGAATAGTGAGATGAGCAAACCCAAAAGTATGCCGGTTCCCGGCGTAGAGACTAACCATGAGCCTAGGGAGGAGCATCACTCCTCCGGGCCTAAACCATTATCCGGTTCTAAAAAGGTAAAGCAGGCTAACCATGTGGATCATCACAACCGGCAGGGATAAGATTGAAACCAGAGGCGCGAATGAAACGTAATGTTTCTCGTATTTGCGAAATGGTTTATCATTAGGAGGGGAAATAATTTCTTTACATGGGAGAGGAGAACAATAATGATTAAAAAATGGGGGTTGTCTGCTGCTGCATTACTGCTTACAGCTGCAGTTATTTTGCCCGGATGTGCCAGTAAAGAACAGGCGCCTAAGGAGGCGTTGAAGTCAGCTGCAACCAAAGCCATGACAATGACTTCTTATGAAATGCAGAGCAAGCTCACAGTGAATAATCTGACTATTGATGCACCTGCAGGGGAAACCGATGGAACTACGGGCATGGTGCTAAATATGCTGAAGAATGCGGATATTTCCGTGAACGGAGTTTATCAGGCTGATCCGAGGCAGACTGAATTAACACTGGTGCTGAATCTGAAGGGCGATATGGCAATGACCTTCAATATCCCGATGGTGATGACCGGGGAAACTCTGTATGTCAAAATACCTTCAATTCCGCTTTTACCGCTTCCTGAGACGATTGTAGGCAAGTTCCTGAAGATGGATCTGAAGGAGTTAGCGGAACAGGAAGGTGTAGAGTTCAACCCTGATTCACTGGATACTAAGAAAGCGCAGGATCTCACCAATGAAGTGCTGAGCACGCTCCTGGGTGAGTATGATGAGAAGACCTATTTTTCAGACGTGAAGCCTAAGGATGCCGCATTGCCTGAGGGTGTAGAAGCCAACCAGGTTGTCCGGTTCGAGGTGACTAATAATAACGTCAAAGAAGCGATCACAATTCTTGTGAATAATGCATTGCCTAAGATTATTGATATCCTGAGTAAAGAAGAATACAAAGAAATGCTGCAAATTGACGAGGCTGATCTGGCCAAAGCCAAGGAAGAGCTGCAATCCAGCGAGACCCGGGCAGAATTCGATAAAAGTTTGGCGGACCTGGGCAACTATCTTACAGTTAACAAGTTCCAGCTGAACACTGCAGTCAACAAGGATGATTTCCCGGTGTATCAAGACCTGCTGATGGACATTGTAGTTAAGGATCCGGAGCAAGGCCAGAATGTCAGCTTGTCACTAACCGGAAGCAATCAATACAGTAAGATTAATGAGAAACCAACCTTCACGATTGGTATACCTGAGGGTGAGAATGTTATTACAATGGAAGAGCTGCAGCAGCAGTTTGGCGGAATGAGCACTTACTAATCTTTTAAAATGAGAAAAACCTGCAGGAATGCGAACCGCTCGCACTCTTGTAGGTTTTTTGCGTGTTAAGGTTGAACTTTTTCTGCTAGGAAGTCGTCTGCCAGGATGGCATAGGTCCGGTGATCCTGCCATTCCCCGTTGATCTTAAGGTAGCGGCGGGCGATACCTTCAGCCTGGAAGCCGTTTTTCTCCAGCACCCGGCGTGAGGCATCATTGTGAAGCAGGATAGCTGCCTGCACCCTATGAAGCGCAAGGGCCCGGAAGGAATAGTCCAGAATAAGCCGGGCGGCAGCAGTTGTATAACCCTTGCCCTGGACGGTATGATCTATAAAATAGCCGAGGTCGCCATATTGTGCTACACCGCGTACGATATTGGAGATAGTGATCTGTCCGGCCAGTTGCCCGTCCAGCAGGAAGATACCAAACATATAGGCCCTATCCTGGTCTGCATCGTTCATACGCTGGCTGATCAGCAGTTCCTGGCTTTCAAGTGTAAAATAATCGGCTTCACGCAGCGGTTCATACGGCTGATGCTGTTCCCTGTTGCGCAGACGCAGCTGGAGCAGATCATTTGCGTCCTGTTTCTGCAGCAGGGCTAGGTAGATGCCCTGAGCATTATTGTACAGCTTAAATGACATGGTGAGCCTCCTTTTATCCGCAAGTGGCAGCGTAGATGATGGACTTTATAGCCTTTTGTACCAAAACAGGCTAGAGCTTCGACGGCCTCTGCCGCAACCGGCGGAAGAAGGAAGTCAGCAGCTCTGCGCATTCTTCCTGCAGGACACCTTGAATAACCTCGGTCCGGTGGTTGAATCTCGGTTCCTCCAGCAAATTCATAAGTGTGCCGGCGCAGCCCGCCTTGGGATCTGTGGTGCCGTATACAGTAAGCGGCAGCCGCGACTGAACCATCGCTCCTGCGCACATGGGGCAAGGCTCCAGCGTCACATACAGCTGGCAGTCAAGCAGCCTCCAGGAATTCAGCGCGATGCTGGCTTCCCGGATGGCCACCATTTCGGCATGTGCAGTAGAGTCCAGCGTAGTTTCCCGCAGATTGTAGCCGCGTCCGATAATCTCGCCGTGACGTACAACGATTGCACCGATTGGCACCTCGCCCAAGCTTTCAGCTTTGCGGGCTTCCGCAATGGCCTCTCTCATCCATAATTCATGAATCGCCAGCTCTTCCGCCGACAGTTCACCGGTTTGAATATTCAAGCTCATCTTCCCTTCTAATAACACTCTTTGTACAACGAACAAATATTCGTTCTTAACAAATTGTGCATAACTCTGTGGATAACCGCCGACTTATACACAATATTGTGCACATCGCCATTTAATAAATTGTTTATATGTGAATAGCCTGTGGATGGTTTTCACCTTTTCTTCTTGCTATTGTAGAGAAACCGCCTTTAAAATTCAATGTTTTATGGAGGAGAGCCGCATTTGAAATGTCTTTTCAAATGGTTAGGCAAAAGGTATGATATTCATGAACACTCCGCTTGATTTTTTTACCAGCGGATAAGAGGTGAAAAAGCAGCTTGTCCATAAAAACTAAATTATCAGCTATTATTTTTGGTTCGGTATTGTTAATCCTGGCGCTCAATTTAACGCTGAACCTTTATACAGCCCGTAATAACCTGCGTAGTGAAAGCGAAAATAATATGAAGATGACCGCTATGCAGATCGCGGTCTCTGTCGAGCAGAGCAGTTACAGCTCCAATTATGTACAGCAACAAATGGCCCAGAATCTTCGGCTGGCTGCCATACTTGCCGCTGAGGAGCTTGATCCGGATATCAAGAATGTGAATAACAACCAGCTGAAGAGCCTGGTAAAAAAACTTGGTGTGTCTAATATTTCCCTTCTTGTCAAAACTGAAGATGACATTGTAGTGGCTAAATCCTCCGATCCTGCCGAGCTTGGGCTGTCTACCAGGGGCATGGATTATTGGTATGTAGCTTTGCTTGAGCTGTTTGCAGGTCAAAGAGTATCGGTTAAGCAGGGCCAGACCCTTGAGAATTTCTGGTCAGGGCCCTTTGAATTCTCTACCTCCACTCCCAAATATATTGAGAAGTGGGGATATTACCGCGATCCGTCGAGAAACTATATCATCGATCCTTATATCCGCAGTACGGCAGTGAGTGACTATGTGAGAATTATGGAGCCCGAGGAACTCATCAAGCGCTCTAAGGAAGTCAATTCGGGACTTTTAGAGATCACAGGAATTAACCCCAAAAGCTTTGCTTCGGAGAGCATGCAGCCTGATGGCTCGGACAGTGTCAATTATAAGCTGCAAAACCGTCCGATTCAGTATGGAACCTATATTTATGGTAATGTTGAAGAAGATAGGGTGGCGATCATGACGGCGCTGAGCAAGGATGCCCCAGTTACACTGGATACAGAAGCGCTGGGCAAAAGAGTGCTCAAAAGCTTTATCCCGATCAGCCAACCCGGCATCGATGACTATGTCATATGTGTGGTAATGGATTATTCGGTAATCTCATCGGTAATCAAGAAGGAACTGGTAAATAATATTACGACCTCGGTGCTGCTGTTAGTCATCTTTTTCATATGCAGCTATGCACTGGCTGGCGTTGTCACCCGTCCTATTCAGCATATCCTGCGAAAGGTCAGTGATGTTGCTGTTGGCAAGTTTGAGTCCCCGCTGGATGTGGACAGCCGTGACGAGCTGGGGCAGCTGGCCAGCCGGATTAATGCCATGACCTCACACTTGCTTCAGCACACGAATCAGCTGGGCAAAACGCTCGAAGAGAACAGGGCGGTTAAAGAGCATCTGGAGTCGGTGATCAACGGCACTTCGGATGCGATCCACACCGTAGACATGGAGGGCCGGATCACTAGCACCAACAGGGCTTTTGAAGAGCTGTACGGCTGGAATGCGGCTGATGCACGAATTAAGATGCCTTATCTGGTGCCGGCTACGGCGCAGAAGCAGGAAGAAGCGAGGCTGCAGGAGCTGAAGAATGGAGCTGTTCTGCCACCGATAGAGACGTTCAGACTCAAGCGCGACGGATCGATTGTGGAGGTCAGCGTAAGTACATCGATTATTCGTGATGAAGATGGCCGTCCGCAATCGTTTGTACATGTCTCCAGGGATATGACCGAACGCAACCGGATTGAAGAACTGCTGAGACGCTCCGAAAAACTGACTACTGTTGGCCAGCTTGCGGCTGGGGTAGCCCATGAAATCCGCAATCCGCTTACGACGCTCCGCGGATTCCTGCAGCTCCAGAAGGAGAAGGGTCTTCTCATACCGCTCCATATTGATCTGATGCTCTCAGAACTGGAACGGATTAATATGATTGTGAGTGAATTTCTGATTCTGGCCAAGCCGCAGGCTGTCCACTTCCAGGAGAAGGATGTACGCTACATTCTAAATGATGTAATTTCCCTGCTGGGCAGCCAAGCCCATCTCTTCGGTATCGAATTTGAGTCGCAGTTCTCTGAGCAGCCTGCAATGGTACATTGTGAGGAGAACCAGTTGAAGCAGGTATTTATAAATATCGTTAAAAATGCAATTGAAGCTATGCCTGAAGGCGGCACAATCACTGTTAAGCAGCAGACGAAGGAGAATTCTGTTATCATTGTACTCTCGGACGAAGGCGAGGGAATCCCTGAGGATATGCTGCCGAAGCTGGGTGAGCCTTTCTTTACGAATAAGGAGACAGGAACAGGTCTTGGGCTGATGGTCAGCCAGCGGATCATCCAGGCCCATAAAGGCAGTATGGAAATTCGCAGTGAATACGGCAGCGGGGCTGAAATTACAATTATACTGCCTGCAGCACGTGAGCCGGGGCCCCAGTCAAGGATTGATTAAAGAACGGAGTGAAGACAGAAGTGAGAATTAATAAATTCATCAGTGAGACAGGATACTGTTCACGCCGTGAAGCAGACAAGCTGGTTGAGAGCGGAAGGGTGACCATCAACGGAGAGCGTGCTGTGCTTGGCAGCCAGGCCTCTACGGGGGATAAGGTGCTGATCGATGGGAAAGAGCTTGAAACGGGCAGCAAGGTCGTTTATATCGCTCTAAATAAACCGGTGGGCATCACTTCCACCACAGAAGCCCATATTCAGGGCAATATCGTTGATTTTGTGGGACATCAAGAACGTATTTTTCCGATAGGCCGGCTCGATAAAGATTCTGAAGGCCTAATCCTGCTTACGAATGACGGCGATATCGTCAATAAAATATTGCGTGCTGAAGGTAAACATGAAAAGGAATATGTTGTAACGGTAGACAGACCGGTAACACCGTCCTTTATCACAGGGATGTCGAGTGGAGTAAAGATCCTAGGTGGCAAGACGCTTCCTTGTGAAGTGACACGGATAAGTGAGCGGGTGTTTCGCATCATTCTGACCGAAGGCAAGAACCGGCAGATCCGCCGTATGTGCAGTGCCTTTGGCTATGAGGTTAGAAGCCTGCAACGTATCCGTATTATGAACATTCGCCTGGGCGCTTTGCGGACCGGTGAATGGCGCGAATTATCGGCACAGGAGAAGCAGGAGCTGGGAGCCATGCTGAATTATGAACTACAATAGCTGCCAGAAAATGGGCATTAGCACAAAAAAAGAGCTGTTCCGGCGGGGAGACCCGAAGAACAGCTCTTTTTTTGCATATTGGCACTTATTTGCCGGAAGGAGCAACGGTGGTGGTATTCGTTGCCTCCTGATATTTACGAAGGATGGAGACCTCCACACGGCGGTTTTTGGCCCGTCCGGCGGCTGTAGTATTAGGGGCGATCGGATGATATTCCCCGTAACCGATCGGACTGAACTTGACGGGATTCAGGTTCGGGTTCAGAAGCAGGATTTTCATGAAATGAAGGGCACGGTCTACGCTGAGATCCCAGTTAGACGAGTAACTGCTGTTGGATATTGGGATGTTATCCGTATGCCCTTGCACCAGTACCTCATAATCAGGAAATTGCTGCAACATGGTTGAGATTGACTTGGCCAGCTGGCGGGAATCATCCTTTACCTCAGCCTGTCCGGACGCGAACAGGGCGTTGTCGCTGATCGTAATCATCAGCTGTGACTGATTCAGCTTGGTGCTGAGCAGATCGCTAAGCCCGTTTTTATCAATATACTGATCGAACTGTTTCTTCAGCTTCCCCAGATCCTCTTGTTCCTGTTTACGCAGCTTTACGAGCTCTGATTCTCCAGTATTTTTGGCAACAACGCTGTCCATCTTATCATTCTTGCCCTGGTCGAGCTGGGACTTAGTGGGAGTCGCTGATCGCTGATCGAGAATACCGGTTCCGCCGTTCAGCGCGCTGCTGAACGCCTGACTCATTTCCTCGAATTTCTTAGCGTCGGTAGCACTCATGGCATACATAACCAGGAAGAGGGCAACCAGAAGTGTCATTAAGTCCGAATAAGGCAAGAGCCAGGATTCATCGGCATGCTCTTCGTGTTCCTCATGTCTAGTCTTTTTGCTCACTCGAGCCGCCCTCCTTATCGTTCAGCTTGGCACGTTCCGCCGGGGTCAGGAAGACAGAGAGTTTTTGGTTAATGGCGATTGTGGATACTCCGGACTGAATGGACAGCAGGCCCTCTACCATCATCAGCCGAATCTGAATTTCACGTTTGGACAGCCGTTTGAGCTTATTGGAGATCGGATGCCACAGTACATAACCGGTAAAGATACCGACGAGTGTTGCAATGAAGGCGGCCCCGATCGCATGAGCCAGCTTTCCCATATCACTCATATCCGCAAGTGCGGCGATAAGTCCGATAACGGCACCGAGTACCCCCAGTGTAGGGGCGTACATACCTGCCTGGGAGAAGATCAGCGCTCCGGCCTTATGTCTTTCTTCAGTGGCGTGAATATCTTCCATTAATACATCTCGAACGAACTCCTGGTCGTTTCCGTCGATAATCATCCGCATTCCGTTTCGCAGGAAGTCGTCCTCAATTTCGTCTACCTTGGATTCCAGCGCCAGCAGACCTTCGCGGCGGGTAATGGAGGCCCACTCCATAAATGTAGTGATAAGGTCTGTTTTGCTAACCAGTTTTTTACTGACAAAAATCATTTTGAACAGCTTGGGCACATTCTTGATCTCGGAAAAAGGAAAGGCCATGAACAGAGAGGCGGCAGTACCTAGCAGGATAATAACGTAAGCGGCAGGCGTTTCCAGAGCGTGGATTGGCGCCCCTTTCAGTAACATCCCCCAAAGTACAGCAACCAAGCCTAAAACTAATCCGATTATTGTTGAAATTTCCATTTATGCACCTCGTCCATGAGAATTAAGAAGTGATCCGTTTATAGCCGCATATATCATCCGTGAACAGCGGCGGGACACCCTGTGTGTAATAAAATCACGTATATTCTTATTTATCGTCAGCATTCCCTTTTTTGTGAAGTCATTTTTTCGGCTATAATGGGTAAGGTAAGTTATTATTCATCTGTGGAGAAAACGGAGTGATAGATGTGGGTGTTAAGCACGGAAGAGATTACAGCGAGATTTTAAATGAACTGACGGAAGCCGTTGGGCGTATTTCGGACGGGTATCTATTCTTTGAAATGGAGCCGGACGAATGGCAGGAGCTGCCGCAGGAATCGAAGATGGAAGTATGGGAAGCGCTGGCAGAGGATCTGTTTTACGCGCTTGGCAATGAGCCTATGATTCAGGTGGGCAGCGGTGTTGTGATTTACGATAAGGAGACGCACCGGATCAACATTTTGCTTGGTGAGGAAGATTTGGCTTCGGTAGTTCTTGTCTAGAATGGCTGCGGCGGCAGGCAGCAAGTTTGCCCGGCGGCTGCGGCACGTGGTAAAATTGAGGCTGACGAGTGCTATTTGCCGGGAATTGAGAATACATTAAACCGAAAAAAAGCCTTCATCCTGGCGCATCCCTTGGTCTTTTAGAAGCTGAGGGATGTTTTGTTTAAGGCTTCATAGAGTAGGTAAAGAACTGGGCTGTACGGACTTTACTGCTAATTTAGTAAGGGAGGAAGCAAATTGCAATTTACAGAGGAAGAACTGCGTGAGCAGATAAGTAAGCTGGAGGGGTGGAAGCTGGAGCAGGGAGGTGTGGTGCGCAAATATATGTTCAACGAATATATGAAGGGCATTGCCTTTGTGGATGAAGTAGCCGCCATATCTGAGGCCTTCGATCATCATCCGCATATTACCATTGACTACAAGACCGTGATCCTGCGCTTATCGGCAAAAGAAGAGAGCGGCCTCGGAGCGCTTGATTTCCGCCAGGCCCATGAATTTAATGAAGCCTTTGAGAAAAACCGCTAGGACACTGTTCAATATATTGCATATAAAAATGCCCGTGTTCAGGATAATCATTTTATCCTCACACGGGCATTTTGTATTGTGGGCTAGTTTACTTCTTCTCTGCAAGCCATAGGGCCACGTTTGCGATTTCCTCAGGAGCCAGCTTATCCTTAAAGGAAGGCATTTGCCCGCGTCCCTTGGAGACGATACTGTAGATGCCTTCAGCATCGTGTTCGCTGCCCTCATGCTGCAGACTCGGTCCTACATTACCCTGAAGCTGATCGCCATGGCAAGAAATACAATTGGCTGTAACGATTGCTTCTGCACTTGCGGCATCCAGTGTGACTTGTGGCATCGTTGGCTTACTTTCTTCTGCAACCTCTGCTTTGCCTGGCAGTGTGAACAAGAGCACTACCGCAAAGGCGCAGGCGGCGAAAAACAAACCGCTCATGATCCATTTCTGCATCTCCATCCGTCCCCTCCATGTAAGCTGCTTTCTTCATTATACCGAATGGTAAAGCGTTGTCATAGAGTTTGTGTCAAAAAAAGGAACGATTTTCGCTGCATAATTTAAAAGTTACCTGTATTTGGTGTTATTTATCATAGACCATGCAATAAAAAGGCCTGTCGCCACTTGGTGTGCGACGTTCATACGTGTCAGTGATGGTGAAGCCGCATTTCTGGTATGTTCGAATAGCCCGCTGATTCCAGGTCAACACCTCCAGATCGATTTCCCGTTCCGGGTAACGCTTCAAGGCAGCCTGTACGATGGCTTCCATGAACAAATGGCCCATTCCGTGACCGCACAAGTCCGGCCGCATGCCGATCCCTAGCCTGACCACACCCTCCATCGGGAACAGCTGTGCGAAGCCGCAAAGGTCTCCTTGCTCGTTCACTACGGATACATACTGTTGACTGCGCAAAACCGGATCTCCGAATTCAATACCGAGCGCCTGCATTTGCTCCCAGGGCATCCATCCGTAGATATTATAGGGCGGCTTGTAATTCCACTCACAAATATTCTCGGCATGGCTGGGCTCCATAGGAACAACATGAAAGGTAACAGGGGAACTGATCATAAGGCACAGGCCTCCTTTCAAGAGGACAATACTCTATCCATATACTTAATTATATACAAAACAGGCACCAGTCAACTCAGCTATTTTTCAAAAACAGGAGAAACTTGACAAACCCAAAAAAATATTTTATGAAATGGCGAAAATTAAGGGGAATAGGTGTTTTACAGATGAGGGGAGGGGTAAGTAATTTTATAGACAAAAAAAAGGCCTTTCCCAAGATTTCGGCAAAAATCCTGGAAAAGCGCCTCTCTCATAACCTTTTATTGCACATCATCATTATCTTGGGAATCTGCTGCTACAGTCTGATAAGCATCCGTGCTCATGATGCGTTTGGCGCCAACGTAGCGGTTGACGTAGTAGCTGTCACTCAGCGAGCTGATGGTTACGCCGCGGGAGGATGAAGCGTGTGCGAATTTGCCATCACCGACATAAATGCCTACATGGGATACACCACGGCCGCTTGTATTAAAGAATACAAGATCGCCTTCCCGCAGATTGTCACGGGAGATGGCAGTGCCCATCTGGTATTGGGAGCCGGATTGATGCGGCAGGTTAATGCCGATCTTGTCAAATACGTACATGGTAAATCCGGAGCAATCAAAGCCGTTTGTCGATACACCGCCGGATACGTATTTAGTTCCGATGGCTTTGTCGATAACTTTATCCATTTTGGAATCGGCGAAAGCGCTTCCTGCTCCAATGGTAAGAATGATAGAAAAACTTAATAATGCGGCTGCTAACTTCTTCTTCAAAAGTAAATACCCCTTCCAAATGCCTACGAGGTTAGCTTAAGGGTTCGGTTGAAGGTCCCCTATGACCCCTCTGTGAATAGGAGGTCAATTCACCCAAAAATTGGTTCCCCCGTTCCCCTTATGAATAAGGGAACTCGGCACGACTGTTGATTAGGATTAGCTGATCAATCAATATGACAAAACTTTTGTAAAACCCATTTGAATAATTACAAAAATGTTACTATAAGTTCACTGCGATAATTGTAACAAAGACAGAGCCAGTTGGCAATCACTTAAAACATATTAATGCATATTATTTGCACATTTTAAGAGTCATATCTGCTAAAAAAGGCGCATATTTACGCCCGGCGTAAGCTATTTCTCTGAATAGGTTGGAATTTTTAGTAAAAAGGTGTTTCATGGACCCTGAATCTGTGTAAAAGGTAGAATAAGGAAATAAAAAGGAAAGACCCGAAAATGATTACGGCAATAATCAGTTTCCGGGCCTGTATAAGTTACAATTAGTTGTTAGAGGCGAAATTGAGGGGAAGAATCAATCGTAAGCGACAGCCTGGTAAGCTGTTGTGCTCATTACACGTTTGGCGCCAACGTAGCGGTTGGCCCAGTAAGAATTGCTCATTGAAGTGATAGTAACGCCACGGGAACTGGATGATTGTGCAAACTTCCCGTTTCCGACATAAATACCGACATGGGATACCCCACTGCCCAAGGTATTGAAGAATACCAGGTCGCCGGAACGGAGATTACTCTTGGAGACGGCGGTTCCTACGCTGAATTGCGCTTTAGAAGTGCGCGGCAAGGTAAGACCGACGCTCTTAAATACGTATTTGGTGAATCCAGAACAATCGAAGCCGGCAGTGCTTGTGCCCCCGGTTTTATACGACGTTCCCAGCGTTTTTGTAATAACAGTATCCATTTTGGAGTCGGCAAATGCGCTTCCTGCCCCCAGTGTGAATACCATCACAAGACCTAGCGCTGCTGCGGTGCATTTCTTCTTTAAATTGGTACGGAAAATATTGTGACTTTTCAAAAGATGTACTCCTTCCAAGGCCTGCGAGGTTAGCTTAAGGATTCGGTAGAAGGTTCCCCTATGACCCCTCTAAAGCGAGATCAATTCACCCAAAATATGGTTCCCCCACTTCCCGGTGCTGGGAATTTGGCGTTTTATGCACCAGAAACAGTGACTGCGTATCGACAATGTTGAAGTGATTAAGGTACATACATTTTGTCAAAATAGTTTCAAAAGATTACAAAGTTGTTACCAGTGCTACAGGCATCATTGTATCAAAGGTTTTATAGTTTTGCAAATCCCCCGAAACCTTCACTGAAATCTTCAATAACGGGCAAAAGAGTCACACCCCTGTGTTAGGGATAGTGACTCTTTTAATATGCCGATTTAACAGCCGAATTATTGTGGGAATGTTTTACTGCTCCAGAGGTGGTATTGTGCGGCGATTCCCCACATTTTGAACAGCGTAGAGGGGAGCGGTGAGAATTGCCGGAACAGCAGGGCTGACATACCGGGCCACAGCAGTGAGGTTGCAAAACCCAGCAAAAGGGTAACCAGTCCGCCGGAACCAAGCAGGAGGGAAGCGCCGGTAGAGGGGAGCAGCACCTTCAGACAAGCCAGCACTGCGGAGAACATGCCGGTTCCGGCGGTGTAGCCGAACTGCATGTACAACAGAACTAGGCGGATGAAGTACAGATAGAGCAGCCAGGCGAGCAGATACGGAACCAGCTTCAGCAGCAGCTTGTAGTCAAAAATACCGCTTAACAGCAGCGTGTACATTTTGGGCAACAGCCAATAGAGCGGCAGCGCTGAGAGAAACCATTCGGACAGGCTGAACACCAGTACCGGCAGCCCGTATAGCTTCATACCGGGGAAAAAGAACAGTCCGCGTTCTCCTTTACGCTCCTGATGCAGCTCATGCAGCAGTCCGGCACGGATGAACGGGGAGAGCAGCAGTCGAAGCGCGGATAATGCCAATAGCATCCAGAGCCAGCGCTGGACACCGGGATCGCCGCTGAGCGCGAACTGCCCCTCGATATAATACAACAGCCTCCCGATACCGCTGCCTCCGGCGTGGATATCAGGATAACGCAGAAGCACCGGGATGATAGCTGACCTGATGAACCTGTACAAAAAATAGCCCCAGAGCAGCCGGTAGATAAATAGCAGAATCAGAATATAAAATTGCTCCTTCATGCTGATCCAGCCGCGGGATATCGCTCTTTTCACAATCCTTCACCTCACCAGACAAGAGTTCCGAGCAGAGTTTCAAGCAGTTTAGTTGATACTAGCGTCCAGCGGGAGAGTGTCTTCGGCGCAAGCTCCGCCAGCATGAAATTATTAAGGTGCTTGCTCTCCAGCAGAATGGAGTGGTCAGGATCAATCTCTACGGACATAAGAGGCGCTTTGTAGGTTAGCTGAAAATTGGCCGCCTTCTGCCCGCCATTCCAAATTTTCCGTACCGTGTATCCGTCCGAGAAGGTGAATTTTATGGGTACATCAGCATACTGGCTGCCTTTGTTGCTCACCTTTACCGTGAATTTATAGTGCCCGTTCTCTCCCTCTGTGCTACTCTTGGCGATCCCAGTTTTTATATTGTCTACTGAGAAATCGGGAGACCCGCCGCTGTATACATATTGGTCGAAATAAGCCTGCCATGATTTTTGCGTTACCTTCTCTACGATCTTTTGGAAATCCTCTGTAGATGGGTGATGAAACCTGTACTTGCGGGCATACGCCAGCATAATAGCGTCCATGGCTTTCGTTCCGGTCTGCCGTTCGATATCCTTAAGCACCAGCTTGCCGCGGATATACACATTGCGGGTATACCCGTCGGCGGTCGTGTATTTCCAGGTTTCCAGATTAAGCGGCTGCGAGGTGGACACGAGACTGGCCTGCAGGGCGATATTGGAGGAGACACCGTATTCCTGTTCCATCAGGCGGTCTTCCGCATAGGAGGTGAAGCTTTCATCCAGCCAGGCCTCTTCAAACTCGTTGTTCGCCACCATGCCGTAAAAATATTGATGGCCAATTTCATGGATGACGGTGCGCTCCAGCGAGGTGCCTGGGGAGCTTTCGGCTGCGCCGAAGGCGGTAATCAGGGTCGGATACTCCATTCCGCCTGCACCATTCCCCTCTTTGGGCGGTACGATAATCGATAATGTGGAATAAGGGTACGGCCCGTACCATTTGCTAAAAGCGGTCAATGCGGCCTTGGCGGCCTGGAAATAACGCTCCTTAAGATCCTTGTGCAGCGGGTCCAGATATAGCTTGATGCGTACACCCGGTACGTTCGGGGCGGAGAAGGCCTCCTCAGCAACCACGAAGTTCGGGGAAGCGGCCCAGGCGAAGTCGTGAACATCATCTGCATAAAATTGATAGATCTTCCGGTCCTGCTTGATCTGGGCAGCCTTTACCGGAAAGCCGGTTGCCCCAACGGTGTAGCTTGCGGGGACTGAAATGGTAACGTTGTAAATACCGAAGTCACTGTAAAACTCGGAAGTGCCGTGGTACTGGTGTAAATCCCAGCCTTCCGCCTTTACCCCCCTCGTCCCTTTAGGCTCGTAGACGCTAAGCTTGGGAAACCACTGCCCTGCCATTACGAAGTCTCCTGCAGTTCCCATGCGTGCGAATATTTTCGGAAGCTTGACCTCAAACCGGATTTTGAGGGTTACGCTTTCTCCGCCGTTCACCGGCTGGGGAAGATGGACCTTTACAAGCGTCTTGTCGTTTACATTTCCGTCATCGGGCTGCACATACTGCAGACGCTGCATAAGTGAGACTCCTTCGGTGGTCCGAAGGTCGGTAATGGTCATGCTGCCGAATCCGTCCGCTGGCATTGTGTCCCCGCGCAGCTCGCCTCCGGATTCCTTCATAAACGTAGTTTTTTCAGAAGCAAAGGCATTGGGATAGAGATGAAAATAGAGCTCTTGTACGGGCTTTAGACCCGGGTGGGTCCAGGTTACCGTCTCGGAGGCCTCAAGTAGGGCTGTATCCGGGATCAGCCGTACATCGATATGATACTCGGCAACACGCTGGCTTAAGGCCTCAGAAACCGGAAGCGGCTTACTCTCGGGAAGATGTGGCTGCGCAGCTTTGGACTGGGGCGCGGCAGCGGGGGACTTGGCCGCTTTTGGCGCAGCAGCGGACAGAGCGGCAGGGCTGTGCCCTGAAAGAACCCATATGGCGCCTCCCAGCAGGGCGAGGGCGGCCAGGGTCGCAGAGATGATCATGTACTTTAATGACAGTGGCTTCATAACTGTGATTCCTCCCGTGACAAGCATCTACGGGATGTATATGTTTGCATTCGCCGCATTATTAGCTAAAATTAAATTATTAGTGAAAGGGAAGGATGTGCACATGTGGATAACGTACAACCGGAGGGCAAGAAGCAGATTGCTTTGAATATTGTGAACGCGAAGAGCAAGCATAAGGGCTTCGGCGCCGGGTCCATTGATCTGAACAACGTATCGCCAGTTATCATTGACGGCGGTGAAGCAGTTATCGATATCGGTGCCATGCATGCCAAGAGCAAAGTGGAGAAGGGAATTAAATTCTCTACAAACCGTGAGGATGTTCCGGCGGGAAGACAGGTTTGGGTGGTGTGGGTAGCGGTGGACCGTACGCCGGAGGGCCAGCTCTACGGAGGCATTACCGCCTGCGAGATGTGGATTGACTCTGAGGCGCGCCGCGGCTGGAAGATCCTTGCCGATCATGTGAATAAGCTGGACGCCGCCCTGAAGCGCAAGATTATTCTGGATGGACTGGGTGCAGCGGAAAAGGTAGCGCTGAAATCACTGCTGATCTCCCACAATGAGGAATGGTGGGCAGCCACCTCCGATGAGTTGAAGTCTGCACTGGCTGAATAATAGCAGGCAATATCCTGCAAGGTTTAACATGAAAAGGCTTGGACCTTCGTGATCAGAAGGTCCAAGCCTTTGTTATATTGGATGAGGGATCAAGGATGTTGTAACAGAACGCTATTTGCCTGTCGTACTGATCTTACGCTTGAGCTGGCTTACTCTGGCCTGGCTGATGCCAAGCACCCCGGCGAGCTCCTTCTGGTTGGCGTACGGGTGCTCCACCATAGCCTTCTCCAGACGCTGGCTCATTTCTTCGGTTTTCGTTCTCCGGCTGTTACGGATAGATTCATCTTCAGCAGGGTCTTCAAGCGGTTCGGCTTCCGCAGAGAGGCGGCCCGGATCTCCCAGCTCCTTGAGGCAATTATTGCAGATAAACTGATCCTTGTAGTAGGTCACGTGGTCGAGGCTCCGGCAGAAAGTGCATTCCGTTGATGTGTACTTACGGAGAACGATGATCTCCTCATTCAGTATGAAAAACTCAATAGGGTCCCCAATGTCGATATTTCGTGTCATGCGGATTTCTACGGGAACCACAATTCTGCCAAGACTGTCTAAACTCCGGATCATGCCTGTATCCTTCATCTCATGTCCCTCATTTACATCAATATATTTTTTTGCGGATATATACGATTATAGCAGTTATTGTAAGTTTAGAGAACGGGGAAAGCGCATTCATTTATAACATTGAAGAAACGCAGGAAAGGCCTCCCGTTTTGGAATTCCAAGGCGGGAGGCCTATTAGGGTTCTCTTCTTTTTACCCAATAAATCGGTGCAGAAACCATAGAATACAGGCGTATCTTGCTTACCTCAGGTTGAAGGGCTGCTCCAGCTTATCTTTTACTGAAACGTAAGGGTTATTCCTGAGATAGAAGCGCCAGGGAAGCTGTGCGTATTCTTCTGCGTAAGGAATATTAATGCGCGGAGCCTGGACAATATCCAGGCTATCCGCCGGGTCGCCCTGTTCCAGCCACAGGGGGCTGCCTTGTACATCCAGCCGGCGGCCGTTAAGGCTTTTGTCGATCCGGAGAGCACGGCATAGCTTACCCGGTCCTCCTGAGAGCCCGGAAGGGTTCCTGTAAGCAATGCCGCGGTAGGCCGACATCTGCGCGGCATCACCGGGTGTTAGCGGCTCCACCGCCCGGATCAGCACGGCATGCGGGTCGCCTTCGCCGGCAGTAACCACATTGAGGCAATGGTACATGCCGTATATAAGGTAGATGTAGATTGTTCCGCCGGAGCTGAACATTACCTCCGTCCGTGCGGTTCGGCGGCCTCCAAAGGCATGGCTGCCCTTGTCTTCTATCCCTCCGTAGCTTTCCGTCTCAACGATTCGGCAGCGGATCTCCCCGTCTTCTGTGCGCCGGACCAAATGCTGGCCCAGGAGTAGAGGTGCAGCCTGCAGTGCCGGTAGCCTGTACAGATCGGGTGATAGCAGACGCCGAGGGCGGACGGTTTCCCGGCTCGATCTGTCCTCGTATTCATTGCAGTCCATAGTTGGAAAGCCCCTTTCCTGGCAAAGCGGGCTCTGAGGCATTACGCCATGCCGGTGATGTTCCAATCGTATACCCAGAATCATTGGGGCTGCAACAGGGGTCAGTTCATCCACCACCGTTTGATATCATTCCACAGGGAATGCTCTTCCTTGCCCGGGTCAGCTGTACCCGGGGAGCCTTCAGCCGGAGCAGTTTCTCCGCCGGTACCGTGCTGGTCACAGTACTCCGTGGGCTCTGTACCGCTGATGAAGGTCTCCAGCTCTTTCTCAGGACAAGCGGCTGTCGCGAGCTTGCCGGACTGCGGATTGACGTAAACACTGACCACCCCGTCGGGAATGGGGAAAATTTTTGGAGGCACGTTGGCCAGCGCTTTTTCTGTGAATTCAGCAAAGATCGGTGCGGCCCGCCGCCCATCGGACGTAGCGATATCACGGCCCTTGTCATATCCTACCCAGACTGCGGTGGACAGCTCCGGCGTAAAACCGACCATCCAGCCGTCGGTATCAGTCGTTCCTGTCTTGCCGGCCACAGGACGCTTGATAATGGATGCTACGCGGTTACCTGTGCCGCCGCTCTCAAAGACACCTTCCATCAGGCGGGTCAGGACATATGCTGCAGCCGGCTCCACAACCTTTTCTCCCTGACCCTGCGGAGCTTCATAGATCAGATTACCTTTAGAATCGGTGATTTTGAGGATGGCGGTTGCCGGCTGTCTGATGCCTCCGCCGCCGATCACAGCGAAGGCAGAGGCCATCTCCAGCGGACTGACCGGAGAGGTGCCGAGCGCCAGGGAAGGCACGCTTTGCAGCGGGCTGTCGATTCCCATCCGGGCCGCCATTTCTGCGACTTTTTCTGCGCCTATTTTCATAATAGTATTTACCGCATAAATATTGTCGGAAGCGGCGATAGCCTGGCGCATATTGATCTCCCCAAGGTATTTGTCACCGAAATTTTTGGGCTGGTAGGTTTTGCGGTTATTGTCATAATGGAACAGCGTCGGCTGGCTGTTGAATACCGACAGGCCGGTCATCGTCTTTGAAGAGAGAGCAGTTAAATACATGATTGGTTTAAAGGATGACCCCGGCTGGCGGGTCGTCGCCAGAGCATGATTGAACTGGTTGGTGCGATAGTTTTTCCCGCCCACCATTGCCTTGATATAGCCGGTGCGGGGATCAATGGATACCAGCGCTGTCTCCAGTTCACTGGCGGCATCCATTTCTTTATCAACGGCCTCTTCAGCAGCCTGCTGCATATCGGGATCAAGGGTGGTATAGACATTCAGTCCGCCAAGCTCCAGCTCATCACTGCTGATATGGAGTGTATCCAGGACAAGCCCACGCACATAATCACGGAAATAAGGGGCGAGAACGGTGGTATTCTTCTGGCCCTGCGGTTTGAAGCTTAAGGTCTCCTGGGCCGCCACCCGGGCCTGTACCGCTGTGATATCACCCACCTCTACCATGGCTGACAAGATGATGCCTTGCCGTTTCTTGGCATTCTCCAGGTGGGTATAAGGTGAATAATAGGTGGGGCCTTTAGGAATTCCGGCAAGCATTGCACTCTCAGCCAGATTAAGATCTGCAGCTGCTTTGCCAAAATACATCCGGGCCGCTGCTTCAATTCCATATGCGCCATGACCATAATAGATTTCATTTAAATACATGTTCAGAATTTCGTTTTTGCTGTACTTCATCTCAAGCTGCATCGTGTAAAGGGCTTCCTTGGATTTGCGGGTCCACGTCTTTTCATGGGTAAGATACAGATTGCGCGCGAGCTGCTGGGTCAAGGTGCTTGCTCCCTGCGTGCGTTTTCCCGCTTCCACATTGGCAAGTACTGCACGTGCCATTCCTTTCAGGTCAAAGCCGGAATGATCATAAAATTTCCGGTCCTCCACGGCTAGCGTAGCCTGGATAAGCTGCGGAGCTATCTGGCTCAGTGTAACGGGGTCCCGGCTGCGTCCGTCAGTGGTAAAGGTGGTCAGTACATTGCCCCGGGAATCGAGCAGCTTCGAGCGGATATCATCGCCGATCGGCGGAAGCGGTTTGTTGTATAAATAGCCTAGTAGTGCTCCGGCAGCCAGCAGGAACAGCACGGCCGTAGCGGCCAGCAGCCGGACCAGCCGGCGGAGGCGGTGGCTCTTGACTTTGGGATTAGCGGAATCACGCGGCATGGCTTCAGGCTCCTTGATTTCAAAATTACGAAACGGCCATGGGTATCTTGGCTAAGATTTGGCTGGTTAGTTTTCATTATGGGGAAGGTAGGGCCCAGATATTCAAGGCAGCGATACTTTATGCAAAAAGGAAGCCTATCAAGCGGACCTGGCAAAACGGTAACCAAATTGTTTTCTTTTTGTGATCTTCTCCGGGTAGATAGAGGAGCGGGCGGGGAGTATAACAGAGTAGTGTCAGTTTTAAAGGGTATATATACCACAGGAGGTGTCATCATGAATTGGACCAAAAATATACGCTTAAGAGTGCTAACTCTGCTCTCATGCGGGCTTCTGGCTGCCTCAGTCTGGGGAACAGGAGCGCCGGCTCAGGCAGCAGCGGCACCTGCCTGCGGCAGCGGGGACCATGGTTTGCTGCAGCAGCTGCAGGCCAAGCATTCCGCTGCAGAGGAAACGCCGCTTAGCTTCACGGATATCCAATTTCTCAGCGGAGATACAGGGCGGGCTGTCGGCAACGGCTTTATGATCGGTACATCAGATGGCGGCTGCCATTTCCAAAAGATCTATGAAGGCCAGTGGAATTTCCGGCAAATCACTTTCCCGGATAATGTGCATGGCTGGGCTCTGGCTTCCGTTAAGGAGGGTACCGATGCCTACCTCATCGCTACGGCTGACGGAGGTTCAACCTGGAAGAGAATCTCTGAAACGGCAGTAGGGTTTGAAAGAATTGCTTTTACGGACAGCAAGCACGGCTTCGGATACGTCCGTGCCTTTACGTATTACACGGAAGACGGGGGGCTCAGCTGGAGCCAGATCAAGACCCCGGCGAATACACGCGGCGCAGAGTTCAGCAGCCGGAGTAACGGCTGGGCGGTGGTGGTAGCGCCTGGAGAAGGCTACCGGATCATGAAAACCACGGATGGCGGGGCATCATGGAAGCTTTCCCTGAAATCAGCCTTTGCCTACCCGGAGTACGGAAGAGTATATGCCAAAGGTGATCAGGTGTACGCGCTTCTGTATGGCGGAACAGGGATGTCCCAGACTTCTTATTCCCTGTACGCCAGCAGCAATCAAGGGAAGAAGTGGAGCCGTGTAATTGCTGAGGATACTGCAGGCGGCGGACCGGCACCGGGCAGCGGCACAGCATTGCTTAAGAAAGGTCCTGCTTCAGGCAAGCCTGGCAATATGCAGCTGGTCGGCAACAGCACAGCCTTTCTGGTCGGTTACTCTCCCGCAGGCGAAAAGGTCGCCGTCGGCCGTACCTTTACGGGGGGCAAACAGTGGGCTAATCTTTCGCCTATTGCCGGTTTTGACGGGATTATTTCCTTCCCGGGCAGCAAGGATGGCTGGATGGCTGTCCGGGGTCAGAATACCTCTTCCCTATACGCCACTAAAGACGGCGGCGCGACCTGGAAGGTTAAGTTTACTTTTAAGGGAACAGGACAGTAGGATATTAACTAAACTAAATCGGCATGGGCTAAGGAAGGCGGCTCCTTTAGGGGCCGCTTTTTTCTGTAAAATGTCAGCACCCCGCACTTTGTCGCTATAATCCCGGCTGAGTGTGATTTTGGCCGCCAGTATGGTAAAATTTTAGTTACTTTATCAGGACTGTCGTGTGTAAACGCAGAACCTGCAGACGAACCTTAGGAGGACTGGAGAATGGCTTTCCGCGTATCCGCCGTTCAATATCATTTGCATACGATCTCCTCGTTTGAGGAATTTGCCGCCCAGTGCGAGCACTATATAAAGACAGCCGAAGAATATGGCACGGACTTCATTCTGTTCCCGGAATTTCTTACGACCCAACTGATGTCTATCGGTGACGGCCAGGGAAAGGCTTCAGGAATTGAAGACCTGCCGCAGTTCACTGAACAATACCGGGACATGTTCGCCGGGTATGCCCGGAAGTACAACGTCCATATTATTGGGGGAACCCATGTGCTGCGCCGGAATGACAAGCTCTATAATGTAGCACATCTCTTTTATCCGGACGGAAGAATCGCTGAGCAAGCCAAGCTTCATATTACACCCGCTGAAGTAGAGGGCTGGAATATGGGTGCAGGAGATGGGCTTGAGGTATTCCAGACGGATAAAGGAACCATAGCCATGCTGACCTGCTACGATATCGAGTTCCCGGAGATTGTCCGCATGGCCAGAGCCAAGGGCGCTGATGTGATCTTTTGCCCGTCCTGCACAGATGACCGTCATGGATTTCACCGGGTCCGCTATACCAGCCATGCCCGTGCCATTGAGAACCAGATTTACGTTGTGCTGACAGGAACTGTCGGATCACTCCCTACCGTGGATCTGATGCGCGCGAACTTCGGCCAGGCTGCGGTAATTACACCGAACGATATTCCCTTCCCGCCAAAAGGGCTGCTGGCCGAAGGCGAAATTAATGATGATATGATCATTACAGCCGATCTGGATCTGGAGCTGCTGTACCGTGTCCGGGAACGCGGGTCCGTGACCACCTGGCGCGACCGTAGAACAGACCTATATACGGACTGGACGTAAAGGGAGGCAGGGGAAGAGATGTATTGTAAGACCTTTTATGCCTTTGACGGCACAATGCCCGTCCCGGCAGTCGTACGTAATTACACGGCAGCGGATTTTGATGACCTGATCACCATTCAGTCCGAGGCCTTTCCGCCCCCCTATCCTGCCGAGTTATGGTGGAACCGGGAGCAGCTCAGGAATCATGTGGAGTTTTTTCAGGAGGGCGCGCTATGTGTTGAAGTGAACGGAGAGCTGGCCGGCTCGGTCACGGGCCTGAAGATTCATTTTGATCCGGAAAAACCGCAAGTCCATCATACCTGGTCCGAAGTTACAGCGGATGGATACATCACTACGCACCAGCCGGACGGAAACACGCTGTATATCGCCGATCTGTGTGTGCGTCCCAAATACCGCAAGCTTGGGCTTGGTAAAGAGCTGGTGCAATCGCTGTATCATGTGGTGGTAGAGCAGGGGCTGGAACGGCTGCTTGGCGCAGGACGGATGCCGGGCTACCATACAGAAGCATCCCGGATCTCTGCGGAGGCGTATCTTGCAGAGGTTACTGCCGGCAGGCTGACTGACCCGGTGATTACCTTTTTGCTGCGCTGCGGGCGGACACCGCTCGGTGTAGTGGAGGGATATCTGGAAGATGAGGAATCCTGCAATTATGCTGCACTGATGGAGTGGCGCAACCCTTTTCAATAGAAGACAGTACTGGAGGAGACATGAAGATGGAGTATATAAGAATTACTGACATTTCCGATCCTTTGTTCAGACAAGTACATAATCTGCTGAGTGAAGTATTTCCGCCGGAGGAAGTGCTGGAATTCAGCCTGTGGCAGGAGCCGCTGGAAGATCCGGGAATCCGCGTATTTGCAGCGGTTCATCAGGGAAAGGTTGTCGGCACCACGGAATACCGCTATTATCCGGACTGGAATGTGGCGATGACCGACTTCACCATCATTGGCCGCGAAGGCTTGGGAATCGGGCGTTTTTTGGCCCAAAGCCGTTTAAAAGACCTCAGGAGCCTTGTTGCGGATAACGGGGGTAAAGAGCTGTTCGGTATGTTTGCAGAAATATACGACCCTTACCGGGTAGCGGATTTCGCCTTTGGCGGCGTCAAGCCGATGGACCCGTTTGTCCGGCGCGAGGTACTCTCCCATCTCGGTTATGAACGGCTTGATTTTCCTTATGTGCACCCTTCCTGGAAAGGCGACGGCGAAGCGGTGACAGGGCTGGATCTGTGCTTTATGCCGGGACATGAGGGGCTGGAGGCGGTAGAGGCCTCTTTGGTTGCTGACTTTCTGACCCGCTATTATGCAGTGCTGGAAGATAAACCGGAAGCCTGGCACTCCATGGTCGATCAGCTGCGCCAGAGAGATACATTGCGGCTGTTGCCGCTGTAATTATCTGCTATATAGAATGAACATAAAAAATACAGTAGGCGAATTCTCCATTGAATTGCTCTCCGGAACTGGATATAGTGTACAATGGGTAAGCGAATATGCCTTTGATGCATGAATAGAAAGAATAGAAAGAGTAAGCGAGGAACATGTGATGTCTGAATTACAGTCCGACAAATACGGTGCTTCCGTTACGCTGGAGAGCCTGCAGGGCGGACAGAGGAATGTGATGAAAGCAGCCGGGGAAGTTATTGCCAGAGGGCCGCAGCTGTATATCCGCTATGAGGAAGCAGAGCAGGGCCCTCAGGGAGAAACGGTTTCCGTCCGCACCACTATAAAGATTTCAGGCAGTGAGCTGAAGCTGATCCGCCACGGCAACATTGAGTCCGAGCAGTCTTTTGTCCTTGGGCGCCGCCTGCCGGGATTCTACCGCTCGCCGTACACACAGTTTAATCTCTCTACCGATACGAGGAAGCTGGATATTTCGCGCGAGGGACGTTCGCTGAATGTCTCGTGGGAATACGACTTGTACGTTTACGGGGAGCTATCAGGACAGTTCGCTATCAGTTTGTATATACAGGAGGAACCACAATCATGACACAAAGTCAAAATCCGCTTCAGCTTGCCAATGAACGGGTGAAAGAGGCCATCGCAGGTGCTATTCTATCCGCCGGCCTGGTAACGCAAGAAGAGCTTCCGGCCATTGTGCTGGAAGTGCCGAAAGACAAGGCCCATGGCGATCTGGCTACCAATGCTGCCATGCAGCTGACCAAAATTGCCAAGCGCAATCCGCGTCAAATCGCCGAGGCGATTATTGAGCATCTGGACACGGCCGCAGCAATGATTGAAAAAGCGGAAATCGCCGGCCCCGGCTTTATCAACTTTACCCTCTCCAAGAGCTATCTTTATCCGGTGATTGCGCTGGTTGCCGAGCAGGGCGACAATTACGGCCGCATCGAAGCCGGTAAGGGGCAAAAGGTTGAAGTGGAATTTGTCAGCGCCAATCCTACTGGCAGCCTGCACCTTGGACATGCCCGCGGGGCAGCTGTCGGTGATGCCCTGTGTAATGTGCTGGATTTTGCCGGCTATCAGGTGACCCGGGAGTATTACATTAATGATGCCGGTAATCAGGTGAACAATCTGTGCAAGTCGATTGAGACCCGTTATCTGCAGGAGCTGGGCCAGCCGGCGGAAATGCCGGAAGACGGCTACCATGGCGAGGATATTAAGGGATTTGCCAAGGAGCTTGTAGCCGAGAAAGGCGATGCGCTGCTGGAGATGACACCGGGAGACCGCGCCGCCTTCTTCCGCACTTACGGTCTTACGAAGGAACTGGACAAAATCAAACGCGATCTTGGCCGCTTCCGCGTAAACTTCGATATCTGGTTTAGCGAGACCTCGCTGTATGAGAACGGCCAGGTGCTGCGCTCACTGGATGAGCTGCGCGACCGCGGCGAAGTGTACGAGCAGGACGGGGCAACCTGGCTGCAGACGACCAAATACGGCGACGACAAGGACCGCGTGCTGATTAAGAATGACGGAACCTATACCTACCTTACGCCGGATATCGCCTATCACAGTGATAAGTATAGCCGGGGCTACGATAAAATGATCAATATCTGGGGAGCCGACCACCATGGCTACATCCCGCGGATGAAAGCGGCCATGTCTGCACTCGGCAATGATTCCGAGAAGCTGGTTGTGCTGATTGCCCAGATGGTCAGCCTGTTCCAGAACGGCGAGAAGGTCAAGATGTCCAAGCGTACCGGCAAAGCCGTGACGATGGAAGACCTGATGGAAGAGGTCGGCCTGGATGCCATCCGCTACTTCTTCACGATGCGCAGCATGGATTCCCATCTTGATTTTGATATGGACCTGGCAATTTCCACGTCCAATGAGAATCCGGTGTTCTACGTTCAATATGCGCATGCCCGGATCTGCAGCATCTTCCGCCAGGCGGAAGAACAGGGGATTACGGTTCCGGCTGTATCCGAGATTGACTTTGCTAAGCTGACAGCTGTCCATGAATACGATCTGCTGCGCAAAATCGGTGAATTGCCTGCCGAAATCACCGTTGCTGCTGAGAGCTATGCGCCGCATCGCCTGATCCGCTATGTATACGATCTGGCTGCACTGTTCCACAGCTATTACAAGGCAGAGCGCGTCATCACCGAGGATGCCGCTCAGACTGTAGCGCGTCTCGCCCTGCTGGGTGCAGCACGCACGACTATCGCTAACGTACTGCGACTGGTCGGTGTTACCGCACCTGACCGGATGTAACTTACACAAACAGAAGCTCCGCCCCCCTGCTACGGGGAGGCGGAGCTTCTTTGTGCCGGGGGCGCAGCGGGTGCTGCCGCCCGCTGCCATGCCGGCCCGGCCCGCCCGCAGCCGGGCTGAAGCCCTTGCCACCGGGGCGGTGCGCAGCACGCCCTGCGGCAAGAGGCGGGCCTACGCCTTCGCGGCAGCGGCAGCGGCGGCGGCCCGCTTGGCCCGCGCGCCTGCACGCAGCAGGCGCAGGGCATCGGCTGCGCCGCCGCCGAGGGCCGCGCGGCGCTGGCCTTTGCGCAGCCGCACCGGCATGGCCGTGCGGCGCAAGAGCAGCTTCAGCTCGCGTGGCGTCAGCGCCGGGCGCAGCGCGAGCAGCAGTGCCGCGGCACCGGTGACATGCGAGGTCGCCATAGAGGTGCCGCTCATTTCTTTGTAGCCCTCCCTCAGCCAGCAGGAGGGCACGCTTTCGCCCGGGCCGTATACATCGATATAAGGCCCGCGGTTGCTGAAGGCCGCTACGCGGTGCCTCCGGTCCAGAGCACCGACGGCAATCGTCTCAGGATAGCGGGCGGGGTAATCCCCGCCGCGTTTACCGTCATTGCCGGAGGAGGCGATGATGGCGATCCCGGCCCGGTAGGCCTTGATCACCACATCATGCAGCGCTTTGCTCCGGGTCTTCATGCCGAAGCTCATATTAATGATGTCGATCTTGTTCTGCACGCACCAGTCGATGCCGAGTACTATATCGGAGACATAGGCAGAGCCGCTGTGGTCAAAGGCCTTGACCGGATAGAGCAGGGCCCGCGGAGCTACGCCCATCATGCCGCGTGTACCGCCGGCTGCCGCCAGCGTACCGGCAATATGTGTGCCGTGTCCATTATCATCGAGCGGCAGCATGCCGCGGTGAAGCAGATTTACACCCGAAGCGAGGGAATGCCTTAAATCGGGATGCCGGTAATCGGCGCCAGTGTCGATGACACCGATCTTCACGTGGACGCCGGTGGATTTGGACCAGGCCTGCGGGGCATGAATCGCTTTCACGCCCCATGGCAGCATGGCAGTGCCGGTTTTTTCCCCTGGGACAGAGTGAACCTTTATCCGCAGGTCTTCTTCTATACTTAGAGCGGAGGCGAATTTGCCCATCAGCTTTTCCGCCCCTGCGGCAGGCACAAAAAAGGCTTTGATCAGATTAGAAACCTGAACCTGCCGGAGCCCCGGCCGCTTCGCTTTCAGCGACTTCCACTGTGATAGCGCTCCGGCATACTGACGGTCATCATTGAAGGTCACAATACGCCGCTCCGTATTTTTGGGGGCAGCCGATATCTCCTCAAGCAGCAATTGCCAAAATCCGTAATAATCCATAGGTTACGCCGTCCCCCTCCTTGCTGCCGTGCTGCCATATTGTATGAGAGGAGGCGGACGTCCGAATGGGAACTTGCCCTTTTTTAGCGAAATGGGCTGCCCATCGTGTCAAAAGGCGGAGCTTCACATAAAATAAACAGAAGAGACTTTAGCTCTCTTTGCAACATCCCGTAAGGAGCCGATCCTTGGCGTGGATACAGTCATGCGCGGAGGGATTTCCTCCGCCTTTTTTAATATAAATAAGCATTCGTATGTTTTACATAATAAATGACCGTGCTCATTCCCTCCGGACGGAGCTATCCTGTTGAGGAAGGCGAAGCTGACTCTGCCGGGCTCCGGCCCCCCTCTACCTGTTGCACCGCGGGAATCTTCCTGCCTCTTGCTGCATTTGACTTGCATTTTGCCCTCAAATAGGTTTTACTTAGTTTTGTTAATGGATATTATGAAATAGAAATTAACGGTAATGTGAACAATGCGTGAGAGGAAGTGTCCTTTAGTGAGTACGCCACTCAATTTAAAGCTGGACCCTGAGAAAGTTAAAGAAATGCCTATGGTGGACCTGGCTTTCCTGGTGCTCAAAGCAGCCAATACACCTTATTATTATCGTGATCTGATGGTCGAAGTGGCCAAGCTGCGCGGTATGACCGATCAAGAAAGCCAAGATACTATCGCTCAGTTATATACCGAGATTAACATCGACGGACGGTTTGCCTGTGTCGGAACCAACCTGTGGGGACTGAAACGCTGGTATCCGCTGGAACGCTCTGATGATCCTGTTGGCAATACCAAACGCGTGCGCATCATTAACGATGAGGACGACGATCTGGAAGACGACGACTTCACGGAAGAAGAAGAGAATTATGCTGCTGAGGAAGAGGATTTCGACGCTATCGACGAAGATCGCGACGACCTCTATTCCGACGACGACAGCGAAGAAGAAGTGGACGAAGATGTTGTCATTGATGAAGATGACGACATTGACGAAGACGACGCTGATGAAGATTCCGAAGACGGCGATAATGAGGATGCCGACGAGGACGAAGACGACGATTATTAGAATCATAAGCCGGGCGTAATTCCTCCCTTGACATGGGTGGGATCGTCAGAGTAAACTATTGCATGGGCTTCTAATGAAAGTTAATATGTTTTCTAAAATAAAAAGTGCCCCGGCTCTACGGGTGTCACTTTTTTTATTTTTTTAGATGGTTTTTCCGTGTTTTGCAGGAGGATCGCCTTTCATTTTGGGCGGCGGAAGTAACTTTGGTTTCCCCCGGTTTGATGATGGAAAAAAGGGTTACGATAAACAAAAGCGTCGCCTGAATTTCTGGACTTTATTTAGGAGGGTTTTACAGTGACAAAGTATATTTTTGTAACGGGTGGCGTTGTGTCTTCCCTTGGCAAAGGCATTACCGCCGCTTCGCTGGGCAGGCTGCTCAAAAACAGAGGTCTGAAGGTGACGATCCAGAAATTTGATCCTTACATTAACGTAGACCCTGGAACAATGAGTCCGTATCAGCATGGGGAAGTATTTGTAACCGACGATGGCGCGGAGACTGACCTTGACCTTGGACACTATGAGCGGTTTATTGACATTAATCTGTCCAAGAACAGTAATGTAACGACAGGGAAGATTTATTCCTCTGTGATCAGCAAAGAACGGCGCGGCGAATACTTGGGCGGAACAGTTCAGGTTATCCCGCATATCACGAATGAGATCAAAGAGCGCGTATTCCGTGCGGGCCGCGAGACAGGTTCGGATGTGGTGATTACTGAAATCGGCGGTACTGTAGGCGATATCGAGAGCTTGCCGTTCATGGAAGCCATCCGTCAGATCAAAAGCGACATTGGCCGGGAAAATGTAATGTACATTCACGTAACCCTGATTCCATATATCAAGGCTGCGGGAGAAGTGAAGACTAAGCCGACACAACACAGTGTGAAGGAGCTGCGCAGCATTGGGATTCAGCCTAATGTGATCGTATGCCGTACGGAGTATCCTCTGACCGAAGATATGAAGGCCAAGCTTGCGTTGTTCTGCGATATTGATGCGAATGCCGTTGTGGAATGCCGCGATGCCTCAACGCTGTATGAGGTTCCGCTTAACCTTCGCGATGAAGGATTGGATGAGATTGTAGTCAATCACCTGAAGCTGACCACACCTGCACCGGATATGCGTGAATGGGAGAGCATGCTGGAGCGGATCCAGAAGCTGGAACGCACGGTTGAAATCGCCATTGTCGGCAAGTATGTAGCTCTGCATGATGCTTACTTAAGCGTAGTGGAGTCTCTCTCGCATGCAGGTTTTGCTGCCAATGCGGAAGTGAAGATCCGCTGGGTTGATGCGGAACAGGTTACAGATGAGAATGTGGGCGAACTGCTTGGCGGAATCGGCGGGATTCTCGTTCCTGGCGGCTTCGGAGACCGGGGGATTGAAGGAAAAATCTCCGCAATCCGTTATGCCCGTGAGCAGTCCATTCCTTTCTTCGGTATTTGCCTCGGAATGCAGGTATCCGTAATCGAGTACGGCCGTTCCATGCTGGGACTGGCTGGGGCGAACAGCTCGGAGATTGATCCGGCTACACCGCATCCGCTAATTGATCTGCTGCCTGAGCAGAAGGACATCGAAGACATGGGCGGCACGATGCGTCTTGGCCTGTATCCTTGCAAGCTTTTGCCTGATTCCCTGGCAATGTCCTGCTATGATGATGAACTGGTCTATGAACGTCACCGTCACCGGTATGAATTCAACAATGCTTACCGCGATGAGATGGAAAAAGCAGGCCTTGTGTTTTCTGGAACATCGCCGGACGGGCGTCTGGTAGAGATCGTGGAACTTCCGGGACACCCGTGGTTCCTGTCGGTACAATTCCATCCGGAATTTACTTCCCGTCCGAATCGTCCGCAGCCGCTCTTCCGTGAATTTGTCAAAGCTTCACTGACCCATTCCGAGCAGCTGTAACCAATAAAATAAACAGATCCGGCAAGGATCTTTAGAAAGCCTCCATCTGGAGGCTTTCTTTTAAATGTGGAAATTCAGCTGTCAGTAATTCCTTAGAATAACCGCACCCGCCGCCCACCATTATATGGAATGTATTTACCCTTTTTATCAAATTAGCAGGATTTTGACTATAAAGCACGAATAATAGGTTTCGTATAGATTTAATTATTGTGAGCCGTTAGCTGTGAGAGGGCGCGGTATAGACAATCTGCCTTAAATCTGGGAGGGTATGATATGGAAAAAGGGAAAGTTTTAATTGTCGATGATCAGAACGGAATCCGAATTCTCCTCATGGAAGTGTTTAATAGCGAAGGGTATACCACCTATCAAGCTGCTAACGGTAAAACAGCAATCGAAATTGTCCAGAAAGAATCCCCAGACTTGGTTCTGCTCGATATGAAAATCCCGGGAATGGATGGGCTGGAAATCCTTAAGCATTTGAAGGAGATTAATCCGGCTATTAAAGTGATTATGATGACGGCATACGGTGAGCTGGACATGATTAAGGAAGCGACAAAACTTGGGGCGCTTATGCACTTTACCAAGCCCTTTGACATTGATGAGATGCGGGTGGCAGTAAATATGCATCTTCAGGACAAGTCAGTGGACCACTTCGGCTAACCTGAGATTTATGGTTTGGCAAAGTCCTGTTATGGATAATATAAGAAGGTTGAGTTTGCCCGCAGCATAGGCTGGCTGAATATCGTCCCACCGGGACATTTTTTTGTGTATCCTATTTAGTATTTGACACAGGATGTGCTATAATAAGCCTGTATGTGATGTCGGTTTAAATATAAGCAACCCAACATTCTTAGGAGGATTGAAACCATGCCATTAGTATCTATGACAGACATGTTAAACAAAGCACTTGAAGGAAAATATGCAGTTGGCCAGTTCAACATCAACAACCTGGAGTGGACTCAGGCGATTCTTGGTGCAGCAGAAGAAGAAAAGTCACCAGTAATCCTTGGTGTTTCCGAAGGCGCAGCCCGTCACATGGGCGGATTCTATACTGTAGTGAAGATGGTTGAAGGACTTATTCACGACATGAAGATCACCGTTCCTGTAGCGATTCACCTGGACCACGGTTCCAGCTTTGACAAATGTAAAGAAGCTATCGATGCCGGCTTTACATCCGTAATGATCGACGGTTCCCACCATCCAATCGCCGAAAACATTGAAATGACTAAAAAAGTTGTTGAATATGCACATGCCAAAGGCGTTTCTGTTGAAGCAGAAGTTGGTACTGTAGGCGGACAAGAAGATGACGTTATCGGCGGCATCCAATATGCAGATCTTAACGAATGTGTAAGCATCGTTAAAGAAACTGGCATCGACACTTTGGCTCCAGCACTTGGTTCCGTACACGGTCCTTACCTGGGCGAGCCAAACCTCGGATTCAAAGAAATGGAAGAAATTCGCGATGCAGTTAAGCTTCCGCTCGTGCTTCACGGCGGTACAGGCATTCCATTGCATGATATCCAGAAGTCCATCTCCCTGGGAACTTCCAAAATCAACGTAAACACTGAGAACCAAATCGCATTTGCTAAAGTGGTACGTGAAGTTTTGGCTGCTAAACCGGATGCTTACGATCCTCGTACATTCATCGCACCAGGCCGCGAAGCCATCAAACAAACCGTTATCGGCAAAATCCGCGAGTTCGGTTCCAACAACAAAGCGTAAATTTAACGCTGCTGCAGTTGGACAGGTTATTTCAGGCTGTCCGGCTGCATAGTTTGATATGGATATATTCTTCTTGAAACGTGTGCCGTCCTTACTCTAAGGACGGCGCAGCCGTTTCTTCTTCTTAAACATTTAAACACCAAAAAAAGCCACAGCAGGTATTGCCAGGGCAAGCTGCAATACACGTAGGGGGAACCAGATAAATTTATGGAAAAATTAATGATTGGCGGTGGACGTCCGCTAAAGGGCGTTGTGACCATCAGCGGAGCGAAGAATAGCGCGATCGCGCTTATTCCTGCGGCTATTTTAGCTGAATCTGAAGTTGTTCTGGATAATTTGCCGTCCCTTAGTGATGTAGCCGTTTACTCCGAAATTCTCGAAGAGCTTGGCGGGGCTGTCTCATGGTCAGGCAGCCAGATGAGAATTGACCCCTCCCGTATCGTATCCATCCCTATGCCTAACGGACCAGTCAAGAAACTTCGTGCTTCTTATTATATGATGGGAGCGCTTCTTGGAAGATTTAAAGAAGCGACGATAGGCCTTCCCGGCGGCTGTAATTTTGAGCCCCGTCCGATTGATCAGCATATCAAGGGTTTTGAAGCACTAGGAGCAACTGTGACCAATGATCATGGTTCTATTCACCTGTATGCCAAGGAACTGCGCGGTGCGAAGATTTATTTAGACGTATCCAGCGTAGGTGCCACTATTAACATCATGCTGGCGGCTTCACGGGCCAAAGGCTCTACAATTATCGAAAACGCGGCTAAAGAGCCTGAGATTATAGATGTAGCTACCCTTTTGAACTCTATGGGCGCTGTTATTAAAGGCGCCGGCACAGAAACGATCCGGATCGAAGGCGTTACAGAGATGCATGGCTGCCGCCATTCCATCATTCCTGACCGGATTCAAGCAGGAACATATATGATTGCTGCAGCAGCAACGCGCGGCAATGTATTAATAGATAACGTTATCCCCAAACACTTGGAGGCTTTGACCGCCAAGCTGCTGGAAATGGGCGTTGAAATCGAAGAACTGGATGAGAGCATCCGGGTCATCGGCAGGGCCAGATACGAGCATGCCGATGTAAAAGCGCTGGTATACCCGGGCTTTGCCACCGATCTGCAATCCCCGATGACAAGCATGCTGACCCAGGCTGAAGGGGTCAGTGTATTAAGTGATTTTGTGTACAGCAACCGGTTCAAGCATGTGCCGGAACTGGTGCGGATGGGCGCCAAAATCCGTGTTGAAGGACGCTCGGCAATCATTGAAGGCAGCCGGCTTAATGCTGCCAAGGTTAAAGCTGCCGATCTGCGGGCCGGTGCGGCGCTGGTCATTGCCGGACTGACTGTCGGAGACGGAATTACTGAAGTCACGGGTGTGGAGTATATCGACCGCGGCTATGATAACTTAGTAACTAACATGCGCGATCTGGGCGCTGAGATTTGGCGCGAAGAGGAATAGGATTCAGATTATCTGCTATTTGGAGGGAGCGAATTTGCGGGATTACTGCATATCTCCTTCCAAATTGGGTAATCCTATCCTAATGAGCATTTTAATAGACTTATACTTATATAAAATTGAATAGGTGGTTATTACATGGATCTTCAAATTTCCGATCTGGAAGAAATGAAGCTGACCGATCTGTATAAGCTGGCCAAGAAATACCAGATTCCATACTACGGACAGCTGAAGAAACGGGAGTTGATCTTCGCCATCCTGCGGGCGCAGGCGGAGCAGAGCGGGCTCATGTTTATGGAGGGCGTGCTTGAAATTTTGCCTGAAGGCTACGGTTTCCTAAGGCCGATTAACTATTTGCCCAGTGCGGAAGACATTTATATTTCAGCTTCTCAAATTCGTAAATTTGATCTTAGAAGCGGCGACCTTGTATCAGGAAAGTGCCGCACACCCAAAGAAAATGAACGTTACTTCGGTTTGCTTCAAGTCAACGCCGTCAACGGCGAGAATCCTGCCAGCGCAGCGGAGCGCTTGCATTTCCCGGCACTAACGCCTCTTTATCCGCAAGACAAGCTGCCGCTCGAAACATCCCCTACTCATTTGTCTACCCGAATAATGGATTTGCTCGCTCCTGTAGGCTTAGGGCAGCGCGGTTTGATTGTAGCACCTCCCAAAGCAGGGAAAACGCTCCTCCTAAAAGAAATTGCCAACAGTATCTCCACTAATAATCCCGAGATTGCACTGTTTGTATTATTAATTGATGAACGTCCTGAGGAAGTAACGGATATGCAGCGTTCGGTAAAAGGCGAAGTGGTTGCATCAACCTTTGATGAGCTTCCCGAGAACCATATCAAAGTTGCAGAGCTTGTATTACAGCGGGCACTCCGTCTGGTTGAGCATAAAAAAGACGTTGTCATTCTGCTGGACAGCATTACCCGGCTGGCACGCGCTTATAACCTTGTAGTTCCTCCATCCGGACGTACGCTTAGCGGAGGGATTGATCCTGCAGCTTTCCATCGGCCGAAGCGGTTTTTTGGATCTGCACGGAATGTGGAAGAGGGCGGCAGCCTGACGATACTCGCTACAGCGCTGATCGATACCGGGTCACGTATGGATGATATTATTTATGAAGAATTTAAAGGTACGGGCAATATGGAGCTTCATTTGGACCGTAAGCTGGCGGAACGCCGGATTTTCCCGGCTATCGATATCCGCCGTTCGGGAACACGCCGCGAAGAAGTGCTGCTGAGCAAGGAAGAGCTGGATACGATTTGGTCTATCCGTAAGAATATGAACGAATCGTATGACTTCGTTGAAGGTTTCCTTAAGAAGCTCCGTGACAGCAAGACTAACGCAGAGTTCCTCGCTTCATTTGATGTGGCCGGAAGTAAGGATTCCTCATCAGCGAGCGGAACTGCCAGCAGTGGAGGGACTTCTAACAGCGGCTCATCTGCGCGCCGGACCCCGCGTCCCAAGACACCTACTGTCCCTACAACCTGAGAATAGATAACAAGAGGAGAATAACATGTATTTGGTATATGCCGATGAACAAGGTAACGTATATGATCATCCTGAGCTGTACGGCCTAGCCCGCAGCGGGGATATGATTGTTGAGATGCTGGAAGAAGAATTAATCCCTCTGCCGGAAGGGGCTACCCTAGTTGGCCTACCAAGCACACGGGCAGTGGGTATGAATCCCGAGACAGGTGAAATGTTGCCGCTGCCGGAAGGGTCCCAGGCTGTTGGGGCACTGCTGCCGCAAGGCTTTACTAGATTATGCCTGCCAGGCTATGTCAAGACAGACAAGTCGTATAAGCTCCCGCTTTTTGGCTATTCCGCTGTGGTGTGGAAGGATGGCGGATTCTACGTCGCTGCAGATCTGACAGATGATCCGGAGCAATGGAATCCTCTCAACTGTGACCGCGAGGATGTAGAAGTAGGCGTCGGTGCCTTAACGGCTAAGTATCCGGAAAACAGACTATACGACCACCTTTCTAACTGTGCGCTGGGTTATGAATGCCTTACGTCCTCCAATACGTTTCTTGGACGTTGGGAGGGTGCCGTTCCTGTTTCTTATTCGTGTAATGCCGGATGCTTCGGCTGTATATCAGAACAGCCTGACGATAGCGGATTTGTCTCTCCTCAGACACGGATGAACTTCCGTCCTACGGTTAGCGAGATCACAGAGGTGATGCTGGAGCATCTGAAGACACCGCAGTCGATAATCAGCTTCGGCCAGGGCTGCGAAGGCGAGCCTTCTACCCAAGCTAAGCTGATTATCGAGTCGATCCGCGAAGTGCGCTCAATAACCGATATGGGCTATATCAATATCAACACCAATGCCGGACTGAGTGACCATATCCGCGGGATCGTGGATGCAGGACTTGATCTGATGCGGGTCAGCACGATCAGTGCGCTGGACGATCACTACAATGCCTATTACAAGCCGCGGGGCTATACCCTCGCCAATGTGGAGAAGTCGCTGAAATATGCTGCTTCACAGGGGGTGTATACCTCCATTAACTATCTGATTTTTCCTGGAGTAACAGACCGGGAGGAAGAGATTGAAGCGATGGTTGAATTTTGTCGGCGCACTGACCTCAAGCTTATTCAGATGCGCAACCTTAATATTGACCCCGAGAGCTATCTGGAACTAATCCCTCCGGCCCGAGGAGAAATTCTGGGGATGAAGACCATGCTTGATATCTTCCGCGAGGAGCTGCCGGAGGTAATTATTGGTTCGTATACACATGTGCCACCTGCCGATTTAGCACGGGCCAAAGAGCGTCGTGTACGGCTCTAGCCGGTACCCGATTTAAATTTATTGCAGAGACTATTATTTCGTGCTAGAATGTCGTTGTATGTTTAATAACTCTGGGTCCGCATGAGTCCTAGGGCATGAGAGGTGAAATTCAAATGCAAGAAGCTATTCAACCAAAGTATAATATCACTAAGGTAACCTGCGCATGTGGCAACACTTTCGAATCCGGTTCTGTTAAACAAGAGCTGCGCGTCGAAATTTGCTCTAACTGCCATCCATTCTTCACTGGCAAGCAGAAGTTCCTTGATGCCGGTGGTCGCGTTGATAAATTTAAGAAGAAATACGGTATCTAATCGCCCCTGCCGCTTTGCGGCTTAAAGATTGGACTGCTCCCCGGATGGTATATCCGGGGAGTTTTTTATTTACCTGAATAAACAGGATGCGCGTATCCCCGGCATGTTTTCAATCAGGGGAGATATCGGGTAACCCATATATTACCAAAATTTAAGGCGGTTTCTTGTGGACGGGTTGATTTTTAATGGGGTGTGAGCTATACTTATCTTCGCCGTGCTAGACGGGGAGGTAGCGGTGCCCTGTAACTCGCAATCCGCTGTAGCGAGGTTGAATTCCTGTTAGAGGTGCTGTCGATGTGAGGCCTTGGTCCCTATGGGCTGTGTTGACGGTTGGGTCCTCCGCAATGAGTGCTTGTGAACCTGGTCAGGTCCGGAAGGAAGCAGCCATAAGCAAGTTTACTCTTGTGCCGGAGGGTGGCCTAGCCCGAGCAGTCTCGTAGGGTTGCCGCTTGGATCGCAGCCATCAATAACAGGTGCACGGTTTATATTTGGTTAATGATAGCATCTTTGCCACAAGCGAAGATGCTTTTTGTTTTTGGTCAAAGCCTGGGGAATATAGTATAATAAATTAGCGACAAATGCCGGAAAGCGGCAGCCTAAGAGAGGGTAATGCATAGTGGAACATATCGCGCTGTACCGTGCTTGGCGGCCGCAGTCGTTTCAGGACATGGTAGGGCAACAGCACATTATCCAGACGCTGCAGAATGCAATTCGAGAACAGCGGGTTTCGCATGCCTACCTGTTCAGCGGCCCGCGCGGGACCGGTAAGACGAGTGCTGCTAAAGTTTTGGCCAAAGCAGTCAATTGCGAGCGGGGACCCGGCCCGGAGCCATGCAACGAATGTCCTTCCTGCCTGAGGATTACCGCGGGCAACGTTATGGACGTGCAGGAGATTGATGCGGCGTCAAACCGCGGGGTAGAAGAAATACGCGACCTGCGGGATAAGGTGAAATATGCACCTACCGAAGTGCGCCGTAAAGTGTATATTATTGATGAAGTGCATATGCTGACAACAGAAGCGTTTAACGCTCTGCTTAAGACGCTGGAGGAACCGCCGCCGCATGTCATGTTTATACTGGCGACGACAGAACCTCATAAATTGCCGGCCACGATTATTTCACGCTGCCAGCGCTTTGACTTCCGCCGTGTATCTCTGGAGGAGCAGAGCGGTCGGCTCGCTGAGATCTGTCAGAAGGAGGGCATTACTGCGGATGCAGATGCTCTGCAGTACATCGCCCGTCTCTCTGACGGGGGGATGCGTGATGCGCTGAGTATTCTTGACCAGATCTCCTCCTTTACAGACGGTAATGTAACTTATCAGCAGGTGCTGGGCATGACCGGTGGGATCCCTTCCGAACAGTTTGCCCGGCTTGCAACAGCCATTCTGGAAGGTGATATGGGCCGGCTGCTGGAACTGGTAGAGCAGCTGATGCAGGAAGGCAAGAGTGCAGACAAATGCCTGGAGAACCTGCTTTATTATTTCAGGGATTTGCTGATGATCAAAATGGTCCCGGGGGCTGATCAATTAACAGACCGGGTACTGAATCCGGCTGAATTCCGGGACATGGCGGCTGCATTCTCACGGGAGCGGTTGTTTCAGATTGTAGAAACTTTAAACCGCTATCTTGGAGAAATGAAATATGCGACACATCCGCAGACATTGTTTGAAGTAGCGCTTATGAAGCTGTGCAGCATGCAGCAGGAAGCAGCGCCATCCTTGCATGCGGCTGCGGCGGCAGCCAGTGCTATGCGTGGTGAACCGTCAACCAGCGTTCAGGCCGATGATGCGGGAGAATTAGAGGCTTTGAAGCGGCAGATTGCTGCTTTAGAGAAGAAGCTGGAACAGGCCATACAGTCGGGGGGAGTCTCGGGCGGTGGACGCGATGCGGCACCTGCACCTCGGGCAGCAGCAAGCTCCGCTCCGCGCATCTCATCTCCTTCCAAGCTGCCTCCGCAGCTTGATAAATTTATCGCCGGCAAGGATAATCCTGATTTTGCGGCGGTTTATAAGCAGTGGAGTCTTGTGCTGCAGGGAGTGAAAGAGGAGAAAGTAACTGTACACGCGTGGTTTGTTGACGGCGAGCCGGTATCCGTTATGGAGGATGCGGTGCTTGTGGCTTTTAAGAACACTATTCACCGCGATACTACCGAGAAACCGGCTAACAGGCAAGTAATCGAGAATGTGTTTGCTGCACGCCTCGGCAAGCCTTACCGGCTGGTGACAATCATGCAGCGCGACTGGAATGAGGCCGCCCAGAAGTCTGCTGCCCAACCGGGCACAGAGGAATTACGTCTGGAGCATGAGCATGAAGAAGCAGGGGCGAAGACCGAACCATGGATTGACGAGGCCATCCAGCTCTTTGGAGAAGACCTTGTTGTCATAAAAGAGTAATGCTTTTAGTCTATTAGCGCATACAGCGCATTTCAAAGGAGAGAGTAACTATGAATAATATGAATCAAATGATGAAACAGGTTAAAAAAATGCAGGAACAAATGCTCAAGGCACAGGAAGAGCTGGGCAGCAAGACCATTGAAGGATCATCCGGCGGCGGTGTAGTTACAGTGCAGGTTAATGGCCACAAGAAATTGTTATCTATTCAGATTAAGCCTGAGGCCGTTGACCCGGAAGATATTGAAATGCTGCAGGACCTCGTGATCACAGCAGTGAACGATGCGCTTACCCAAGCAGAAGAACTGGCTAACAATGATATGGGGAAATTCACTGGCGGAATGAAAATCCCGGGCTTATTCTAGGCCGGCAACACTCTAGCCCAAAGGAGAATCATCACTTTGTATTATCCAGAACCGCTAGCCAAGCTGATTGATGCTTTTACGCGTTTGCCCGGAATAGGGCCGAAGACAGCAGCCCGGCTGGCTTTTCATGTGCTCAACATGAAAGAGGACGAAGTTATTGATTTTGCCAAGGCGCTGGTCAGCGTCAAACGAAATCTTCATTATTGCTCTGTCTGCTGTAATATCACTGATACTGATCCATGCCGGATCTGCCAGGACAAAACCCGTGATACCTCAGTGATATGTGTGGTCCAGGATTCCAAGGATCTTGTTGCCATAGAGCGCACTAAGGAGTTTGACGGTTATTATCATGTCTTGCAGGGAGCAATCTCTCCAATGGAGGGTATAGGTCCGGATGATATCCGTCTTAAGGAGCTGTTGACCCGTCTGAGCGACGAGAGGGTGAAGGAGCTTATAATGGCGACTAACCCGAATATTGAGGGTGAAGCTACTGCTATGTATATTTCACGCCTGGTCCGGCCCTTCGATATTAAAATCACTAGAATAGCCCATGGCTTGCCCGTAGGCGGCGATTTAGAGTATGCGGATGAAGTAACTCTCTCCAAAGCGCTGGAAGGCCGTCGCGAGCTGTGAGCTGTCTTGAAACGGATATACCATAACCAGTTATGCTAAAAGAGGCCCGGTAGGGCTTCTTTTTTTGCCCGTTTCTTTTTCCATCACCTGTGCCTCGGGATGAAGCTGATTTTAGTTCTAAGTTTGTCCCTACTCCGATATGAATGAGAATATGTAGCGATGCAGAGGCAGCGCATAGTAATAAGGTTCATAAGGGGGAGTCTTTATGGGATGGTGGAGTAGAAAATGGCAATGGGGCAGCGAGAAAAGCCTCAGAGAGGCTAAGTTAGACGAGGATTGGCATGTGTTCCTGGACGTGCGTAAGGCGCAGGCCGAATGGGAAAGAGCGTATCTAATGTTCGATGAGGCTCTGGGGCAGGATCAGATTGATTATGCCATTTATATTCTAGAAGCGGCTGAGCGTAAATATCAGATTCATCTTAAGCATGCGAAGAGTTTGGGAATCAACCGCAGTCAGATGTAAGCCCGCTTTGGTAAAAGTGAAGGAGGATCGGTATGCTAAGAACGATTGCAATGGGTGTTCTGGTTGGATCGGCAATTCTGCTTACCCTGATTGTATTCCGGAAAAAGTTGGGCTGGGCCTGGCTCAGTTTATTTGGCACTCATCTAATTCTTGCTGCACTCGGTATTTATATAGTCAATTTCTCCGGACTGCTCACAGAAATCTACATTCCTCTGAATCCTGCAACCATAGGCGCAGTAACGGTTTTGGGGCTTCCGGGAGTTATTATGCTGCTCGGTTTAAAAATAACTTTGTTTTAATGGTTGACGGGGCTCAGAGATTTATGATACATTAAGTCTCGGCCCTTTGGACAAGCTATTCATTAATAACTTGTTCGGAAGACGAGCGAAAAAAGAAATTAAAAAAACGCTTGACTTAAACAAAGGTGCTGTGATATATTATAAAGGTCGCTGCTGACAAGCGACGACAACGAAAAAAGAGACATTGATCTTTGAAAACTGAACAACGAGTGAGTGGGAGATCACGAAAGTGAGATCCAAAATTAGAGAATGCAAATTCTCGTCAGATGTTTCAAAATGAGCAATCGCTCTTTCTAAATACCAATTTGGAGAGTTTGATCCTGGCTCAGGACGAACGCTGGCGGCGTGCC
>NZ_CAKMMG010000017.1 GCF_927798115.1 Paenibacillus auburnensis | reverse complement strand
GTGGCGATAGCGGAAGGGTTCCACGCGTACCCATCCCGAACACGACCGTTAAGCCTTCCAGCGCCGATGGTACTTGGACCGAAGGGTCCTGGGAGAGTAGGACGCCGCCAAGCACATGAAGTCATTGTTGAGTTATCGACAATGGCTTTTTTTGTTGTATGTACCTTGATAGAAAGACTGCTTTTAGAGAAAAAATCATTATAAAAGCGTTTTCAATTGAGTGACATTTTTGTTACCGACGACATGGTATATCCAAGTATAATAGAAAAGTGCAAATATTAAGCAGCACCTTAATACGAATGAACTACTGATAAATTCTAAATTTGAATTTTCTTGTGTCTTTTGATGCATGGTAGAGGTAAGGAGGATTTAAGGTATGAAGCTAACCCGACCCTTATGGATATTATTTATTGTTTGTATAGTGAGTGTAATGTTTACTGGTTGCGGAGCAAAAGAGCCCAACTGGGATACTTTTGAGGGAGCTCTTAATGAAAAAAGCTTTCCTGTTCCCAAGGAAGCCAGTTCTCCTGACCGGGCTACTACAAATGTTGCTATGGACTATGTCCGTTACTCCTTATCTGGAATTAAGGAAAAGGAGGGTGTACCCGAGCCTTACCTGAAAGCGATTAAAGCTTGGGGGTGGGAGGAGCAAAAAGGGGATGAGGATGCGGGGAGCTCCCGTGTTTTTCAAAAGGACGGACTAATTGTACATTTAACCGTACATGACGGCTATTTCACAGTAATGATTCCGAAGGAAAAGAAAGCCTCCATAAAAGGGCTGAAGAGTAAATAAATAAACGCCGTCCTAACAGGACGGCGTTTATTATTGTATCCTATATCAATCCTGCACATGGGACTGCTGTTGTCTATAGGAGATAACCGTATGTATGCGGTTCTGCAATTATTGAGCGTAATAGGAAACGTCTGCAGGGTTGAATTTTAGCATCCCGCCTTCATCATCACGGCGGAGTCTCAGCAGGGTGTACAACCGGGGCAAGAGCAGCCAGAGATGGCAGATTGCCAAGGAGGTTGTGAACGCCGGAGGAGCCCACACAATAAACAGTGCAGCAATGCATAGGCCGATCCAGAAATTATGCAACTGCACCTTACGAAAGATGCCGTAGCTGATATATTGATCCGGCATGTAGCCGAGCCAAGGCAGACGCAGAGACATCTTCCACCGTTTAGCGATGGGATGCCCGGTGATAAGGAGGACAGACCGTGAGATGACATACTGGATCCATAATACAACGGGGGCCGCAATAATCATATACAACAGGCTCCACCAGGAGAGAAATATGGTCTCCAGTACTACGAATAATAAAGGAAGTGCAATGTAGATTCGCAGCTTGGCAGTAGTCAGATTTATTTTTTTAATAAGCTTGTATTGATAGAATGTAGCTGCACCTTTGGTGTTGGGTTCCATAAAGAAAGTTCTGACCTCCTCGTGTGTTCTCATGTTAATAATATCGGCTGTCTGCGGCGTTTTATTAAACTTCAGCGGGAGAATCACCAGCCTGGCGATCACAGAATATATATATTTTGAGTAACCCGGATAGGAAAAAACTATGAAAAGGTTTAAAATGATAGAAGGTGTAACATACTGTTCTTAAAAGAGTCAAGGTGGGATGGATATGGAACAGCAAACCGGACAGTCCTGCATTATTTGCGGGCAGATGAAAGAAGAAGGTATTGTTATTGTCTCGCATTTCATTTGTGAAGATTGCGAGAGCGAAATGGTGCGTACGGATGCTGAGGACATTAAGTACCGTTTTTTCATTGGCAGGATGAAAAAAATCGGGCTCCAAAAGAACGCCTGATCCGAGTGAAAGCATTTGTAACAACAGTGTAAAGAGAGCGGGCGGTGGATCTGTGTCGCAATGGCTGTATCATAAGCAACTAATTTAACGGCTTCCCCGTGTTGTGGCGGGAGGGGCCGTTTTGTTGTGCGGATGATGCTTTTACGCGGAATAATAGGCGTTTAGGCATATTTGCGTTAAAATAGAGGTATCCCCCAGGGAAGGATAGGAACATGAACATTTTACAGCCTGGCAGGGCACCGATATATGAGATGCTGGAACAATATAGACTTAAGGGTAATATATCTTATCACGTGCCTGGCCACAAGAACGGTGAGGCCTATAGCGGAGCTGAAGGGGCAGGATATCTGGATGAGATCATGAGGTACGACGTGACGGAAATTACCGGAACGGATGATCTTCACCACCCGGAAGGGGTCATTAGGGAAGCCCAGGAGCTGGCTGCGGATTGTTTTGGGGCGGAGGAGAGCTTTTTGTTGGTTGGCGGGAGCACCGCCGGCAATCTGGCACTTATCTTGACCGTTTGCCCGGAACCGGGCATGGTTCTGATTCTGCAGCGTAATGTCCATAAGTCGGTGATTCACGGCTTAATGCTGGCTGGCGTGCGCGCAGTCTTCCTAGAGCCGCAGCTGGATGCAGACAGCGGCCTCGCGGTCGCTCCGGCGGCTGAAGCGGTGCAGGCTGCACTTGCAGCCTACCCGGAAGCCGCCGCCGTGCTGGTCACCATGCCGAATTACTACGGCATGGGCACAGACCTTGCGCCCCTCGCGCGCATCTGTCACGACAGCGGCGTTCCGCTGCTGGTCGACGAGGCGCACGGGGCGCATTACGGGCTGCACCCGGCGCTGCCGGCCGGGGCGCTTGCCTGCGGCGCGGACGGCGTGGTGCAGTCCACGCACAAGATGCTGCCGGCGCTGACGATGGGCGCCATGCTGCATGTGCAGGGGCCGCGCCTTAACCGCGCCTTGCTGCGGCAGCGGCTGGCCATGGTACAGAGCTCCAGCCCATCCTACCCGGTGATGGCTTCGCTCGATCTGGCCCGGCGGCTGGTGCACACCGGGCGCGCCGGCGCCTTCACGGCGGGGCTCGCCGCCGTGGACGAGCTGAAGCGCGGCTTAGCTGCGCTGCCGCGCTTTGGGCTGCTGCAGCCGGCTCAGCCGCTGCAGCCTCACGGCGGCGCTGGCACAGCCGCCGGAATGGACACGCCGCCAGCAAGCACGGCGGCGTACACCACCCAGGACCCCTTCAAGGCGGTCATTTATGATGCCGCCGGTGTCCTGGGGGGCTTCGAGCTGCAGCGCAGGCTCGAAGAGAAGGGCATTGTGCCGGAGATGAGCGATGACCGGCACGTAGTGCTTGCCTTCAGCCTCGGCTCGAAGGCTGAGGAAACATTCACACTGCTGGGCGCGCTGCGGGAAATAGACGTTGAGAGTGCGGCAGCTGAACCGTTCTCCGTTCCCTCCTCCTTCAATGAGGTAGAGAGAACTCTATCTCCATCAGCTGAAGTTTCCACGTGGAACAATTCTGTTCAATCGCTTATTTCACAGCCGGTGACATTTTCCCTGAAGCCGGTGACAGCAGGCGAAACCGAAAGCGTACCCCTCGAATACAGTGTAGGGAGAGTAGCGGCAGAGATGGTAATTCCTTATCCGCCTGGCATTCCGCTCTTGTATCCGGGAGAAGTCATAAATGAAGCAGCATGCAGAAGGCTGGCAGCACTCCGTCAGGGAGGGGCCAAGTTTCAGGCCTGCGCAGACCCCGCCTTACGGCGTATAGTGGTTTACAACAATATGAAGGGCGGAGAAGTATAAGTGGGACGTGAAGGTTTTTTCATTACTTTGGAGGGAGGCGATGGCTCAGGAAAAACAACTGTGCTGGGCAGAGTAGCCGCTTATCTGCAGAATCACTCCATGCCTTATATCATTACCCGCGAACCGGGGGGCATTGAAATCGCCGAGAAGATCCGCTCCATTATTCTGGACCCTGCCCATACCGCGATGGATGCGCGGACCGAAGCGCTGCTGTATGCGGCGGCAAGAAGCCAGCATCTGGCGGAGGTCGTTGAGCCGGCACTAAAAGAAGGACTTACGGTGCTTTGCGACCGCTTTGTCGACAGCAGCCTTGTCTATCAGGGCTTTGCACGAGGCCTTGGAATCGAAAAAGTGCGGAGCATTAATGACTTTGCAACCGGCGGCCGCACACCGGATCTTACGTTTTACTTGGATGTAGAGCCGGAGGTAGGTCTGTCTCGGATTGCTGCTAATCAGGACCGCGAGGTTAACCGCCTGGATCTGGAGAGTCTCGCCTTCCATCAGAAGGTTCGTGAAGGCTATCAGCTGGTGACTCAGTCCGATCCTGGACGTATTGTCGTTCTGGATGCCAACCGTCCGATCCACATGGTGGAGCAGGACATCGTGCATACGCTGAAAGAGCGGATATTAAAGGGTTTTTAAGGCATATTGTCTAATATATCTTAAGTGGGCAGCGTTATAGGTGAGTTATCTAACCAAATTTTTAGGAGGAATGCGAAGATGAAGCTAATCATTGCTATTATCCAGGACAAAGACAGTAACCGGTTGTCCAGTGAACTCGTCAAAGCCAATTTCCGTGCCACCAAACTGGCCAGTACAGGCGGATTCCTGCGGGCAGGTAATACAACATTTCTGATTGGTGTAGATGATAGCCAGGTTGAACCCGTGCTGAGTGTTATCCGCAATAGCTGCAAGGTGCGTGAGCAGCTGGTTACCCCGGTCACTCCGATGAGCGGAACGACGGATTCCTATTTGCCGCTTCCTGTAGAGGTGCAGGTGGGCGGAGCTACAGTATTTGTACTGCCTGTCGATCGTTTTGAGCATTATTGAGCATACTAGAGTAAACGATAAGGGCGGTAGATACCATTGAAGATTAACCCGGGCTACAGGCCCTTAAAAAGTGAACTCCCGAACGCTGATGCGGAACGCAGGCCTATCCAGCAGAAGACATTTAGCGATGTTTTTCAGCAGCAGGGACAGCAGAAAACCATTGATGAATTGAACCGCCAGATTAAAGATATTCAGCAGCAGGGCGACCGGCTGGCCAAATCTATGACCGTCCGTGAGCTTGCGATATATAGAAATCTTATTAAACGTTTTCTGGAAGAAACGGCGCGGCGCGGCGTTATTCTCAAGGAGACAAAGGGCTGGGACCGCCGCGGCCGTGGCAAACGCTACAAGCTGCTGGAGGAGATTGACGCCGCACTCTTGAATTTGGCCGATGAGCTGCTGGAGAGCGAGCAGGGCCGGATTGATCTGCTGGGGCGGGTTGGAGAAATCCGCGGTATGCTGATTAACCTTTCTTTCTAAAAGAAGTTGGAGGAATTTATGCCTTTTCATGATATATTAGGCCAGGAGGATGCCAAACGCCTGCTGCAGAATGCACTGCGCAAGGATGCAGTCAGTCATGCGTATTTGTTCACCGGCCCAGCCGGAAGCGGACAGATGTCAACTGCACTCATGTTTGCCCAGGCGATATTTTGCACAAAGCTTAAGGATGATGCCTGCGGGGAGTGCCTGGAATGCCGCAAAGTTGAGCATGGCAACCATCCGGATCTTACATTACTGAAGCCTGACGGGGCAAGCATTAAGATCGATCAGATCCGTGAGCTGCAGCGTGTTTTTTCCTACCGGTCCGAAGGAGTTAACCCGAAGGTTTACATTATAGAGGGAGCGGACAAAATGACGGTGCAGGCCGCCAACAGTCTGCTAAAATTTTTGGAGGAGCCGCCTGCTCCAGCAGTCGGTATTCTGATCTCTGACAATAGCAGTTCCCTGCTTCCAACCATCCAGTCGAGAACCCAGCGCATCCCTTTCAGCCCGCTGCATCCTGATCTTATGCTTCAGGCTTTGTCGGGGGAGGGGGTTCCGGTGCCGCTGGCACGGTGTGCAGTATCACTGACTTCAGGGCTCGATGGCTGCAGGGAACTTTTGGCACAGAATTGGTTTGCAGAAATGAGAAATCTAGTGTTACAATTAGCAAAGGAGTCTATGGGCAAAGGCAGCTCTGCAGTGGCAACTGTTGGGCAGAAGCTGTTCAAGACCGGGCTTGGTGAACATTTGGATACTCTTTTCAGCATGTTCCATCTTTGGTTTAAAGATATGCTCTACTTCCTGTATCGAAGACACGAAAGCATCGTTTTCATAGATCAGTTAGACTTTATTTCCAGACATGCCCGTCAGCGGAGTACGGAGCAATGGGTGGCTTATATGGAATTCGCAGCGGAGAGTAGTCGCAGGCTCCGTTCTAATGCTAACGCCCAATTGTGTCTGGAGCAGTTTTTAATCCGATTGGAAAGTTAAAGACTTAGTTGTGATATCATCCTCCGGATCAACGCTTCAGCCTGGAAGTATGGGTTTAACGGATAAGGAAGGACAAGCATCGATCACCAGGGAGCGGATTTGCTTAAGGGTTCCTTTTACCGGCAAACAAGGGGGTTAATTTTTGTACAGCGTAGTAGGCGTCCGCTTTAAAAAAGCGGGTAAAATATATTATTTCGATCCACTTGATTTCCCGATTGAACGTGATCAATGCGTTATTGTGGAGACGGCAAGAGGGGTAGAATACGGTAGAGTTGTCGTTGGCAAAAAAGAGGTGCAGGAAGCCGATGTTGTATTACCTCTCAAGAAAGTCATGCGGATCGCCGGGGAAACCGACGCACGTGTGGTGGAGGAGAACAAAGGTGCAGCAAAGGACGCTTTCACCACCTGTTTAAATAAAATCCGCGATCATGGCCTCAAAATGAAGCTGGTGGATGTAGAGTTCACGTTTGACCGCAACAAGATCATATTTTATTTCACCGCCGAGGGCCGCGTCGATTTCCGCGAATTGGTCAAGGACCTGGCGAGTATATTCCGTACCCGTATCGAGCTGCGTCAGATCGGTGTACGCGATGAAGCCAAGATGCTGGGTGGACTTGGACCTTGCGGGCGGGTGCTGTGCTGCTCCTCCTGGCTTGGGGATTTCGAGCCGGTATCGATTAAAATGGCTAAAGATCAGAATCTTTCGCTCAATCCGACCAAAATCTCCGGTTTGTGCGGACGGCTGATGTGCTGCCTGAAGTTTGAGCATGATAATTACGAAAGTACAAAAGAAGAAATGCCGGCGGTAGGCAAGATCGTCGTAACCTCACTGGGCGACGGTAAGGTGGTAGGAATTAATGCCGGAAACCGCACGGTCCATGTGCAGTTGTTCGAAGTGGGCAAAGTTAAGGAACTTCCAATGGATGATGTTGTCGTCAAGTAAACCATATAAGGTTACTTTCGGGGTGGAAACTTGGAGAAGATAAATATATTTGCACACATGCAGGAGATGGAAGCGCAGATGGAAACCATGCGCGCAAGTCTCGGAGATTGGAAACAGACCGTTAAGGAATTAATGGAGGCCAATCAAAGGCTCAGTCTGGAAAATGAACAACTCCGCAAAATATTGAAAAGGGACACACCTTTGGATCCTGCCGTGGATACGGCTGAGGCGGAAGCACTTTTGGCTGCCAGAGAAGGAACAGAGGAGGTTGTTGGGGAAGGTTACGATAACCTGGCCCGGCTGTATCACGAAGGCTTTCACATCTGTAATGTCTATTTCGGGCATTTGCGTACAGAGGGTGATTGTCTGTTCTGTCTTTCTTTTCTTAATAAATAAGGATATCCAGCCGTAGGAGATTTACGCCTACGGTTTTTTTTGAATTTCTAACAAACGTTTAGGAGATTACAATGACGAATTCTTATAATGAAATGTCTGTGCCCCTGCTTCCCTCGGAACGGGTTGATGACTTATTAACTCATGATTTGCGGATTATTCAGAGCGATGAGGTATTTAGCTTCTCAATGGATGCCGTATTGCTTGCCCGGTTCGCCAGTATCCCGCCTCGGGGGAGAGTGCTGGATTTATGTACAGGGAATGGGGTAATCCCGATGCTGCTCACTACACGTACTAAAGCTTCTATAGAAGGGATTGAACTCCAGCCCCGTCTGGCCGATATGGCCCGGCGCAGTGTTGCTATGAATGGACTGGAGGAGCGGGTAACTATTCATGAGGGGGATTTGCGCGAGCTGCATACGGTCGCAGGGTACGGCGTATATGATGCGATCACGGTTAATCCGCCTTATATGCCGCTTAACGGAAGTGATCTTAAGCTGAACACACATCAGGCTATGGCCCGCCACGAGATTGGCTGTACTCTGGAAGAGGTGATTCAGGCCTGTGTCCGGCTGGTGCGTACCGGAGGCAAGGTAAGTATGGTTCATAAACCCCAGCGTTTAGTGGATATTATAAGTCTGATGAGACAATACCGTCTGGAGCCGAAGCTGATCCGTTTTGTCCATCCGCGGGCACATCTGGAGGCGAATATGGTGTTGATAGAAGCTGCGCGTGACGGGAAACCGGAGGTGCGTTTACAACCTCCACTCATCGTATATAATGATGACAATCAATACTGTTCAGAAATAATGGATATTTACTATGGAAACAAAGAAGGGTAACCACCAATGACGATAACATGCCAAAGCAGCTTTCAAAGAAACCATGAAGCAGATAAACCGGAGGGAAGCGGGTGTCTGTACCTGGTTGCTACACCGATCGGCAATCTGGAAGACATGACTTATCGTGCGGTGCGGACTTTGCAGGAATGCGAGATTATTGCAGCTGAAGACACGAGACAGACACGCAAACTGCTAAGCCATTTTGAAATAACACCTTCGATGCTGTTCAGTTATCATGAGCATAATAAGGCGGCCAGCGGCCCTGAGCTGATACGTTATATAATAGAAGGAAAAAATTTGGCCCTTGTCAGCGATGCAGGTCTTCCGGCCATTTCGGACCCTGGTGCAGACCTGGTTGCCCTCGCCGTCAGCCATGGAATTCCGGTCATTCCGATCCCGGGGGCTAACGCAGCACTGTCAGCTTTGATAGCGTCCGGACTTCCGACTGCCAGCTTCACCTTTATTGGTTTCCTGCCGAGAGAACGCAAGGATATCCGCGCGGTATTATCCGGTCTTCGTGCCGTACAAGGAACCCTGTTGTTCTATGAATCCCCGCACAGGGTAGCTAAGACATTAGGTCACCTGCAGGAGGCATTCGGCAATCGCAGGGTGGTCCTGGCCCGTGAGCTGACCAAAAGATATGAGGAGTTTCTGCGCGGAACCATCGAGGAATGTATAGCCTGGCTGTCGGAGCATCCGCCGCTTGGTGAATATGTTGTAGTGGTTGAGGGGGAGAGCAAGGAAGAAGCAGAAATTGCTGAATCCTCCTGGTGGCGTGAGCTGAGTATAGAGCAGCATGTGCAGCACTATGAAAATTCGGGGCTCGCCCGCAAGGAAGCTATGAAAAAAGCAGCCTCTGACCGGGGACTGGCCAAGCGGGATATTTATAACGCATTGTTGGAGCGGGAATAAGAAGTTAATACAGCTATTGATAATCGGCATAAATATAAGGAATAATTGTATTTATTACATTTAATTGGAATGAATTATTCCTTATATTAGGTTTAGATGTATTTTGTACATTTATATTTATGGAAAAAGGATAGTAACGAGGAATTAACTGGTTATAATTGTATGAAATACAACTAAAATATTATTTCTAACGATATGGTATGAAATAACTGCAGAGAATGCATTTAGCCAATCTCCTCAAGTGTGAAAAGCAGGCCCTGAGGGCGTGCCCGGGAAAGGGTCGGTCCTCCGCCTACCGCCTTGAGAATGGCAAAAAAAATACCTCCCGCATAACGGGAGGCCAAGGAGATATAAAAAGGTTAGAATTAACAATTTGATTAGTTCTTATTATACCCTATTTATTTTAATTTGTCACAGGGGTAGGGATAGCAGAAATGCATTCATGACAAACAATTTTTCCTTTGAAATAGGTTACGTTCTCGGCGTTGCCGCAGAAGATGCAGGCAGGCTCGTATTTCTTAAGCATGATCCGCTCACCGTCCACGTAAATTTCGAGCGCATCTTTTTCTCCAATGCCAAGCGTACGGCGCAATTCAATCGGAATAACAACCCGTCCAAGCTCGTCTACTTTTCTTACAATTCCAGTTGATTTCATCATTACAATCGTTGCTCCTCTCAAAGTTCCAAAACGTCATTATTCGACATTGTTCACCGTTTTATGATACTTATAATACCAACCATTCCCAAAACAGTCAACCTTTTTTGAGGCTAATTTTAAGGAATTTTTTAAAAAAACTTTTGTGTGGCCTGCGATTAGGCCGATTTCCCGTATCAGTCCTAAAAAAAGATTTGTCGATTTGTAAATTGTTTAATTGTCATTATTCGACAAAGTGCGACATAATCCATTATTATACGCTAAGTTCCAGCTTGTTTCGAACGAAATGAATTCAAAGGAGTTGATCTCATGAAGCAACTGCTATCAGAAGAGAAGGTTTTCAAAGATCCTGTTCACAATTATGTCCATGTGCAGGAAACCATTATTTGGCGGCTGATTAATACCAGGGAATTTCAGCGTCTGCGGCGGATCCGCCAGCTTGGTACCTCTTATCTTACTTTTCATGGTGCGGAGCATAGCCGTTTCTCGCATTCGCTTGGAGTCTATGAAATTACACGGCGGATTATTTCCCAGTTTGAACGGAGCGGGTATAAGGATTGGATGCCGGAGGAAAGCCTGCTTACCCTGTGTGCCGCTTTGCTGCATGATTTGGGGCATGGACCGTTCTCCCATTCTATAGAAGAAGCCTTCGAGATGAACCATGAGGACTGGACCTGCCGGATCATTCTGGAGGATACGGAAATTACAGCGATACTGAAGGATGTATCAGAGAATTTCCCGGAAAAAGTGGCATCGGTAATCTCCAAAACCTATGAGCACGAGATTGTTGTCAATCTGGTGTCGGGACCGCTTGATGCAGACCGGATGGATTACCTGCTGCGTGATGCATACTACACCGGAGTCAACTACGGAACAATCGATATTGACCGGATTCTCAGAATGCTGCGGCCTTATGACGGCAGGGTGGTAGTTAAAGAATCGGGCATGCATGCGATTGAGGATTATTTGATGTCCCGTTACCAAATGTACTGGCAGGTATATTTTCACCCGGTTACCCGCAGCTCGGAGATTATTTTGCGGCAGATTTTACGCAGGGCGAAGGAGCTGTTTAAGAACGGTTATACCTTTGGATTCATGATTGAGCCTTTAAGTGATTTATTCCGGGGTGAAGTGACCGTAGAGCAATATCTGCTGCTGGATGAAGCGATGATTCAGACGGCTTTTATGCAGTGGACATTGGAAGCCGATGAACTGCTGAGTGACTTGTGCAGCCGTTTTATTCATCGTAAACTGTATAAATATGTAGAGATGGAGAATCTTGATTCCGAGACAATTGACGAAATCCGCCGCAGTTTTGCCGGAGCCGGACTGAATCCCGAGTATGACCTGGAAATCGATTTTCCAACGGATCTTCCCTATGATGTATTCCGTCCCGGGGACGCTTTTGACAGCAAACAGATCCTGCTGCTCGACCGTCATGACAAGCTAAGGGAAATCTCGGAGGTATCGGATATTGTACGCTCCATCAGCGGGATTCACCGCGGCAGATATCACCTGTATTTTCCGCAGGATAAGCTGCAGAAAGCACTTTCACAGCTGCCGTCTTCCGTAGCAGGGATTTTTGCAAAGTAATACAAAAAAAGTTGGAATTCATCATAGAAATGATGACAGGAAGGAAGCTGCGTTATGCAATTATTTGACACCCATACCCATTTGGATGCTCCGCAATTCGACGAGGACCGCGAACAGGTAATCGCGCGGGCGCTGGAAGCCGGAGTGACCAAAATGATCAATATCGGATTTAACCGGGAAACGATCCCGACGACCATGAAATTGGCGGAAACCTATGATTATATTTATGCAGCCGTCGGATGGCATCCGGTGGATGCCATTGACATGAAGGACGGGGACCTGGAATGGATTGCTTCGTTATGCAGTCATCCCAAAGTAGTCGCTATCGGCGAAATCGGTCTGGATTACTACTGGGATACCTCCCCTAAAGAGGTACAGCAGGAAGTACTCCGCAAGCAAATCGGGCTGGCCCGGGAGCTGGGAATGCCGATCTGTATTCATAACCGGGATGCCCATGAGGATGTGGTACGTATTCTGCGCGAAGAGAAAGCAAACGAGGTCGGCGGAGTAATGCACTCTTTCTCCGGCAGCTGGGAAACCGCCAAAATGTGCCTAGATCTTGGCTTCCATTTGTCCTTCGGCGGACCCATTACTTTCAAGAATGCAAGGGTTCCCAAAGAGGTGCTTGAGAAGACTCCGCTGGACCGTCTGCTGATTGAAACGGACTCGCCTTATTTGACTCCGCATCCCTTCAGAGGGAAGCGGAATGAGAGCGGTTATGTAAAGCTGGTAGCAGAAGCAGCTGCGGAAATAAAAGGGATTGATTTACAGGAATTGGCGGAAATTACGTATGCGAACGCACTGGTACGATTTGGGATTGTCTGAAATCGGGAGTAAAACCGGTGAAAAAAGAAGTATAGCCGATATATTAAACTTTTTTAATCTCAAAATGGCTGATTATTACAATATTTTAACCATATTTCTGCGTAAACGTGGTTGAATCGTCCTTTACAACATGCATCAAAACAGGATATCATCTTTTCAGTGCAGTGAGCTGTTGTTACTGTGACAGTCACTGATTCATGGATCGTCTCGCTGAGTCTCCGTATGGAGAACGGGGGAACCAATATTGCACTGCCGCATGAACGTACATAGAGTACAACACAGAAATGCCGCAGACATTATTTGATTTCTTTATGTGGTCTCGGGGTGAATTTGAGGGCAACCGCCGTGAGCGGGTGACCTGAGATAGGGCGTCTCTCTTATGCCCGAACCCGACAGCTAACCTCGTAAGCGCCAGTAAGAGAGGAAACCTCGTGCATAAACATTCTCGCGTATTCTGACATCCGGAGAAGCCACGAAAGAGTCCTCTATGAACTCTTTTTAGGCTTCTTTTGTTTTGAATAATGTGAATGTCCCCAGCATACTGTTATATAACAGGTGATCTGGAGCTGCTATGCCGAGCAGGCGATCCATGAGCAGGAAACGCTGAAGCAATGCGGGCGTATCCTGTTGCAATCTCAAACTTAGTTTCGTCTGAAATCATTCAGTCTTCTTAGATAAACTACTTGGACGACGGGGCTATGTAAGGAGGATGGAGAGAGTGGGCGTATTCCAACCAGAGGTATCCCATGATTCGCAATCATCCAGCAGGTCTTTCGCATTACGGTGGAAGCAAGTGAATCCTCGCGTACTTTCGCTTGCAGGTGTGGTATCAATCGTTATCGCGCTGCTTATTCTGCTGTACGTACACGGTCAAGGCAATAAAGTTATAAACTTAGTAATAGACGGTGAAGTACTGACGCTGGAGACGCGTGAAGCGCTGCTTAGCGACGTGCTGGCAAAAGAACAAATTTCGCTGCTGCCGCATGATGAAGTATCCATTGGCCTTAGTGATGAAATACAAGACGGCGACCGTGTCGTAATTACCCGAGCGCAGAAGCTCACGCTTACTGCAGATGGTACAACCAAAACGTTGTACACCACTGAGGATAAACTCGGTGAGGCTATCCAAAAACTAGGCTATAGCCTGAAGAGCAATGACAAGATTATCCCTTCGCTTGAAACCGCAGTTTCACCCGGCATGGAAGTCAAGATTGTACGTGTCACCAAACAAGTGGTGGAACGGACCGTAAGCTTGCCTTTCCGGGTCATCAAAACCGCAGACCCTTCCCTGTACAAGGGAGACGTAAGAGTGGCACAGGCAGGCAAACCAGGCGCTATCATCCAACATATCGAGAAGACGTATCAGGACGGTAAGCTGGTATCCATGAGCATGGTCGGCAAGGAAGTTCAGACGGTCACCAAAGACAAAGTTATTGCCGTTGGAACTAAGGCACTTCCCAAAGCTACTGTAGCTGCAGCAACTTCCACCAAAAAAACTACCTCCAGTTCAGCCAAAACTACTGCAGCAAGCAACGTCGTGCACAAGGCAGGCGTAGATTTCGAGTATAAGAGAATGATCAAAAATGTCTCCATGACCGCTTATTCTTCCGAAGAGCCGGGTATTGGAACAAGAACAGCCTCCGGAACACGCGTAACGGAAGGTCGTACGATTGCTGTTGATCCGGATGTGATACCTATCGGCTGGTGGGTGTACATTGAGGGATTAGGGTTTCGCCGTGCAGAGGATACAGGCGGTGCCATTCAAGGCAACAAGATCGATGTATACTACGATTCACTGAGTAACGCCCGTAATTTCGGCCGGAAATCCCGCACGATCTATGTGATCGGACCTGTGAAGCCGGAGCTGAATTAAGGCGGCTGTATTTTGCAAATTAGTGATTAATACGATATAGTGAGGGTAGCACTTTACGAACGGGCTAGCTCATCACTTATACATTCTTTAGCCAAAAAGAAGAGGAGCGAATCCTCTTCTTTTTGTGTTGCACCTGGAAGGAGCAGAACGATGATCAAGGAATTAATTGTGGTGGAAGGCAAAAGTGATACGGTAGCCGTTAAACGGGCAGTGGAGGCCGATACGATAGAGACTGGCGGATCCGCAGTAGACCGTAAGGTCATTGCCAAAATAGCGCTGGCGATGGAGCGCAGAGGGGTTATAATCCTCACGGATCCTGACCATGCTGGAGAACGCATACGCAAGATTGTTTCGTCCAAGGTACGGGGCTGTAAGCATGCCTTTATACCGGAGAAGGACGCTACCCGAAAAGGCGATATCGGAGTAGAGAATGCTTCGCCAGAGGCGATCCGCCATGCCCTTGAGCATGTGCATACCTCCTTTGAGGGCGCACCGGCTCTGATCGGGCTTGACGATCTGATGGCAGCCGGAATGCTGGTGCATCCGAGGGCGGCAGAACGGAGAATGGCACTCGGCAATGCGCTGGGTATTGGCTACTGTAACGGCAAGCAGCTATTCAAACGGCTGGCGATGTTTGGTATTACGCGGGAGGAATTCGAAGCAGCCCTCGCGCAAATTGATCAGGGAGGCATTACTACATGAGCGGACATGAGAATATCTCATCCCCAACACGGACCAAGGAAATTATTCAGCGCTACGGATTTTCGTTCAAAAAAAGCTTAGGTCAGAACTTTCTGATTGACCAGAATATTCTGGATAAAATTGTGGACGCCGCGGGGCTTAGCGCTTCGTCAGGCGCTTTGGAGATCGGGCCGGGTATTGGCGCGTTAACAGAGCGGCTCGCCATGGAGGCAGGGGCCGTTACTGCGGTAGAAATTGACCGCCGTCTGATCCCGATCCTGCGGGATGTGCTGGCTGCTTATCCGCATGTCAAGGTACGCAATGATGATGTGCTGAAAGTGAATTTGCAGGAGCTGTTTGCTGAAGATTTTGCATCCGTGGAGAAAGTTAGTGTTGTTGCCAATTTGCCGTATTATGTGACGACGCCTATCCTCATGAAATTGCTGGAGGAGAAGCTTCCGCTTGATAATATTGTCGTCATGATCCAGAAGGAGGTTGCCGAGCGTATGGCGGCTTCCCCGGGCGGCAAGGAATATGGCAGCTTAAGCATTGCCGTGCAATATTACAGCGAGCCTGAACTGGTCTGCATTGTGCCGCGCACAGTGTTTATTCCCCAGCCGAATGTGGAGTCTGCGGTGATCCGCTTGAAGGTACGGGAGCGTCCGCCGGTTGAGGTGGCTGATGAGAAGCATTTCTTCGAAGTGGTACAGGCTTCATTCACACAGCGGCGTAAGACTATTGCCAACAACCTTAAAGCCCGCTTCTTCCCGGGCGAAGGCCGGGAGCGTCTGGAGGCGCTATTAGCTGAGGCTGAAATAGAGCCAACCCGCCGCGGGGAGACGCTCAGCATTGCCGAATATGCACGGCTAAGCGCTGTGCTGTTGGCCGCAGGAATTTTATAGGCTGGCCTGCCGCTAAGCCTGCTGCATTTTGAAAATGCGCCTGTTTATGAACCAACCGGGACCTTTGCCCATACGATGGGGGTAGAGGTGGTGTTGTAATGAACTTAGGAGACTTGGTCGTTCGAAAATCATACGGCGGAGATGTGACTTTCCGGGTAGAAAACATAGTGCAAAATGCAGCCGTAATAAAAGGCACAGAATTCCGCCTGCTCGCGGATTCTCCCCTGGACGACTTGATTCAGGTGCCTCCTAGCCGTATTACGGAGCGGGGACAACAGGCACAGATCAAAGCCAAAGAATCGTTAACAAGGCTGCGCAAGGATCGGCAGGAGCAGAGCCAGCGCAGCGGGGAGAGTGCATTAGGCGGCTGGCCGCAGGCTCCCAAGGAAGCTCCCTATTTCGAGGTACCGGGCAAGGTCCTGCACCTGGACGGAGACGCCCTTTATTTGAGCAAAAGTCTGAGCTTATATGAACAGCTCCGGATTCCGGCAGAAGGTCATCATGTCCATGAATCAAAAATGGCGGAAACGTTGTACCGGCTCCTGCCCCGTGTCCGTCCTGATATTGTAGTGATCACGGGCCATGACGGTGTGCTGAAACAGTCGAATACTTATGATTTATACAGCCTGAACAGCTATAAAAATTCGCAGAATTTTGTGGCGGCGATCCGGGTGGCCCGGGAGTATGAGCGGAATTTTGATGCCCTGACGATTGTAGCGGGGGCCTGCCAGTCGCATTTCGAGGCACTTTTGGGGACGGGGGCTAACTTTGCCAGTTCTCCCGGGAGAATTCTGATCCATGCACTGGACCCGGTGTATATTGCCGCCAAGGCATCTTTCACCTCCATCCGTGATACCGTGAATCTGGGGGATGTGCTGAACCATACCATCAGCGGCAATCAGGGAATGGGCGGGATTGAGACCAGGGGCAGCTTCCGGATCGGCATGCCGCGTCTGCAGAATCTGTCCACGCTAAAGGTTACGCCTTCGGCTGTGTAGTAATAATTTATGGAATGACAGGAAGACAAGAGGGGAAGGATAAGCTTAATGCTGTCCTTCTCTTTTTGTTATATCCGGAACGGACATGCAGTCTGCGGTTACCTGCCAGTGCATTTGTTGCCGATAACAAGGGCGATTCACCGGAACTCTACTCTTCTAAAAAAATTCCGTTGACAACTATTTTAGCATCATCTATAATTATTTATTTGCTTTGACAAAGTTTGTGAAAAGTTGTATAATGGACAAGGAAAGAGGTGGTCGTCAGGCAATGGCTAATAACGCGCTGTTGGAAATTAAACGCAGTCTTGAAGCTCACGTCGGTCATAAGATCACGTTACGGGCTAACGGTGGTCGTCGTAAAACCGTGGAACGTACCGGTGTCCTGGAAGAAACGTACCCTTCTGTATTTATTGTCAAACTGGATCAGGAGCAGCAAACCTTCAAGCGTGTCTCCTATAGCTATGCCGATATACTTACCGAATCTGTGGAAATCACAGTTTGTGAAGATGATGGGCAGATGCGGATTATGTATATTAAAGCTTAAGTATCACAGGGCAGCCTTCCGGATGGGGGCTGTTTTTTATTTTCTTTGCGGGGTTTGAGTTGTCCCGAATGGCCGGCGGCTTGCAGCAGCATACTATAGGGGCAATAAGCTCATCATCTATTACCGCAAGGGAGGAATTTCAGCACATGAGCCGCAGAAGACGAGGCATGATGTCGGAAGAACTGAAAACGGAGCTGGCCAAGGAGCTTGGCTTCTACGAAACGGTGGAACGGGACGGCTGGGGTGGAATCCGGGCACAGGATGCCGGGAATATGGTGAAGCGGGCCATTCAGCTTGCCGAGCAGGCTGCAAGAAAGTCGCAGCTGTAAAGCGCAGGCCAAAAGAGGGTGGCAGAGGGGGGACCGTCCTTTGTGGCGGGACCCCTTTTTTTGCTTGTAAAATAAGAATTTATAAGCCATAAAGTATCCTTCTTTATCTCACTGAACTTTTGCTCATGGACTTCGTTACAAGTTTCTCATATAATATGTTAAGTTGTTTTTACGGGAAAAGCTGAAGGTGGGTGAACGCCTTGAAAATGTATGAAAAAGCGCCGGCCAAGATCAATTTGATGCTGGATGTGCTTCACAAGCGCGCTGACGGTTTTCATGAGGTGGAAATGATTATGACCATGGTCGATCTCGCAGACCGTCTGGAGTTATCGGAGCTGAAGCGGGATTCGATTATAATATCAAGCCAGGCGGGATATATTCCGCTGGATGAGAAGAACTTGGCCTTTCAGGCAGCCAGGCTTATTAAAGACCGCTATAATGTGAAGAGCGGAGTACATATCCACCTGGATAAAAGAATTCCGGTCGCTGCCGGTCTGGCCGGCGGCAGCAGTGATGCCGCGGCTACGCTGCGCGGCCTGAACCGACTGTGGCGCCTGAATATCCCGGCGCAGGAGCTGCAGGAACTGGGCGCCGAGCTTGGCTCGGACGTTCCGTTCTGCGTCACAGGCGGAACTGCCCTGGCTACGGGCAGGGGGGAGCGGCTGACACCGATCCAGAATCCGCCGCAGTGCTGGGTCGTCCTGGCGAAGCCGCCGATCAATGTCTCGACAGCTGAAGTGTATGGACGTGTACGGGCCAATCAGATTGCCGTGCATCCGTCGGCGCTCCGCATGCAGGAAGCTATCGAAGCAGGCGATTTCGGGGCGGTATGCGCGAACCTTGGTAACGTGCTGGAGGATGTGACACTGAAGCTGCATCCGGAGGTCCAGCAGCTGAAGGAAGCCATGGTGAAGCTCGGCGCGGACGGGGTGCTGATGTCCGGAAGCGGACCTACTGTATTCGGGCTGGTCTCCAAGCAGTCCAAGGTCGCGAGAATTTACAACGGTCTGCGCGGGTTCTGCAAAGAAGTCTATGCCGTGCGCTCCTTGAGCTAAACGCTATTAATAATTCTTTTATTCCCTGAAGAAACGGAATTACTGTCCCGGAAAGGATGGCAAAGCCGTTTCTTCTTGTATAATTCCGTACAAAAGTGATATTATTTTTAATAATATTCGGTTTTGGCGAGGAGCATTCCGTGAAAAAACTAAAAAGAAGCCAACGTTTGGTTGATATGACCCAATTTTTACTTGAAAAACCGCATGATTTGCTGCCGCTGTCTACATTTGCTGACCGGTACGGAGCAGCGAAATCATCCGTCAGTGAAGATTTGGCTATTATAAAAGAGGTATTTGAGGGCGAAGGTATGGGCGAGCTGCAGACGCTAGCCGGTGCAGCAGGCGGAGTACGCTACATTCCGCGGATGCCTACCGATATGGCGCTAGCCTTCGTGAATCACTTGTGCGGAGAACTTGAAAAGAGCGACCGGATTCTGCCCGGCGGCTATCTGTATATGTCAGACCTGCTGGGACTTCCCTCGGTAATGGAGCAGGCCGGCAAAATCATTGCAACGGCATTCTACGGCGTGGAGATCGATGTAGTGATGACAGTGGAGACCAAAGGGATTCCGCTCGCGTATGCAACAGCAGCGCAGCTGGGGCTGCCTGTAGTGCTGGTGCGCCGTGATCATCAGGTAACGGAGGGTTCGGCTGTAAGCATTAACTATGTGTCTGGCTCCCACAAGAGCATTCACACCATGTCATTGTCGAGACGGGCTTTGCGGGAGAAGTCACGAGTTCTGATCGTGGACGACTTCATGAAGGCCGGCGGCACCGTGCGCGGCATGGTGGATCTGCTCGGGGAGTTCAATGCGGAAGTGGCCGGAGTTGGCGTACTTGTGGAGTCAGGCGCTGTGGAGACAGAAGAACGCCTGCTGCATGACTACGTGTCGCTGGTAAAACTAACCGAGGTGGACTCCAAAGTACGGAGGATTTCGGCGCATCCCGGTAACTATTTTTCCTCTTAGGCAAGATTGTTTACTCAGTTCCAGACTGGGGAGGAAAGTGTCGAAAACATGAGGAACTATTAGAAAACAGCACGAAGTGTGTCGAAATCAATGGTTCTGCAAAAATAATCTTCTTCAACAGTCATTTTTTGGAATCAAAAAGAAGGAATTCGCTTTGCTGTGTGGAATTATACACCAAGTCTCTGATGGAAAAAGGTGGTGAACACACACATGCAAATTACGGATGTCAGACTCCGCCGCGTCAACTCTGAGGGGAGAATGAAAGCAATCGCATCCATTACAATCGATAACGAGTTTGTTGTTCATGACATTCGCGTCATCGATGGTAATAACGGGATGTTCGTTGCAATGCCCAGCAAGCGTACACCGGACGGTGAATTCCGCGACATCGCACACCCGATTTCTTCGGGAACACGCGAGAAGATTCAATCTGCGGTTCTGGCCGAGTACGATCGCGCCGCTACGGAAGAAGAAGAAGTCATCGAAGAGGGAGCATAAGTTAAAGCGCTGTCTCTGATGAACGCCTGCCCTTTGCGGGCGGCGTAAGGTCAAGCCGTTTTCAATTGGGGTTCGAAGAAAAGGGAACCATGGCTGCATGGTTCTCTTTTCTTTTTGCCCGGAATGAGATATATTCAGTAGTGAGCTCAAGAAGTAGGAGGTTGGCATTCTTGAAAAGAATGGCTGTTGTACTTGCTGCAGGTCAAGGCAAGCGCATGAAATCTAAATTATATAAAGTACTGCACCCCGTCTGTGGCAAACCGATGGTAGGGCATGTGCTTGATACCGTAAAAGCGACCGGATGCGAACGCAAGATTGTAGTAGTCGGACACGGCGCAGAGACAGTTAAAGCTTATATAGGCCAGGATGCTGAATATGTGCTGCAGGAAACGCAGCTGGGAACCGGTCATGCGGTAAAGCAGGCCAAGGATCTTCTCGGCGCTGAAGAGGGCACAACGATTGTCATTTGCGGAGATACACCGCTTATCACAGCCGAAACGCTTGAAGGACTGATGGCCCTGCATGAAGGACAGCAGGCAGCTGCAACGATATTAACCGCAGTAATGGACCAGCCTGCAGGCTATGGACGGATTATCCGCGGTGAAGACGGCGGCGTGCTGAAGATTGTTGAACAGAAGGACTGCAATGCGGAAGAGGCTGCTGTAAACGAGATCAATACAGGTACCTATTGTTTTGATAACGCCAAGCTGTTTGCCGCACTTGAGCAGGTTAAGAACAATAACAACCAGCAGGAATACTATTTAACCGATTGTATCGGCATACTCCGGGCACAGGGTGATATCGTTTTGGGATATCAGGCTCATGACGCTGCGGAGTCTATTGGCGTTAACGACCGATTGGCCCTGTCCGAGGTAGAGGGGCATATGCGCCAGCGGATCAACAAGACTCATATGCTTAACGGGGTAACGATCATTGATCCTGCCTCCACCTATATTGAGGCTGATGTTGTCATTGGAGCAGATACGATTCTGTATCCGTCAACGCTGCTTAAAGGCAAGACCGTCATTGGGAAGAATTGTGTCATCGGGCCTTCCAGTGAAATCGAAGACTGCACGATTATGGACGGAGCTGCAGTGAAGCATTCTGTGCTCAGCCAAGCAACCGTCGGCGCACGGACATCCGTTGGGCCATTCGCCTATTTGCGTCCAGGCACGGTGCTTGGGGAAGAAGTCAAAATCGGCGATTTCGTTGAGGTCAAGAATGCCACGATTGGTGACGGCTCGAAGGTATCGCATTTAAGCTATATCGGCGATGCTTCAGTCGGTAAGAATGTTAATGTCGGCTGCGGTGCCATTACCGCCAATTACGACGGATTCAATAAAGCTAAGACAACGATAGAAGATGACGCCTTTATCGGCAGCAACGTCAATCTGATTGCCCCGGTAACGGTTGGCAAAGGTGCTTTTGTTGTAGCGGGGTCGACCATCACACGCTCTGTTTCGGAGAATGATTTGGCTGTAGCCAGAGTAAGACAGGAGAACAAGCCGGGATATGCGGAGAAGATCCGTGCCCGCGCCAAAGCAAAGAAAGACCAGCTTTAGTCCATCGTAAAGGCCAATGCCAAAGCGCCGGACGAAGCTGAGGTTTTAGCGCCGGCGCTGCTTGGAAGTTAAATTCCGTCACGGAGGGTTTATATTTTATGACTTATTGCGATTCCAAATTAAAGATTTTTACCTGCAACTCTAATCCTAAGCTGGCCAGTCAAATTGCCGATTATATCGGCATTCCGATGGGTGAATCCCACACCACGAGCTTCAGTGACGGAGAAATTCAGGTCAAGCTTTCGGAAAGTGTCCGGGGCTGTCATGTCTACATTGTTCAATCCACCTGTGGCCCGGTCAATGATAACCTGATGGAGCTCCTGGTTATGGTAGATGCGCTCAAACGTGCCTCAGCCAAGAGCATCAACGTGGTTATTCCTTACTACGGATATGCCCGTCAGGACCGTAAGGCACGCTCCCGTGATCCGATTACGGCCAAGCTGGTAGCGAACCTGATTGAGAAGGCAGGCGCGCACCGTGTCATTACTATGGACCTTCATGCTATGCAGATTCAGGGCTTCTTTGATATTCCGGTGGATCATCTGCTGGGTGTTCCGATTCTGGCCCAGTACTTCCGCTCCAAACAGATCCAGAACCCGGTTGTAGTATCGCCGGACCATGGCGGTGTAGTGCGTGCAAGAAAGCTTGCCGACTTCCTAAATGCCCCGCTGGCGATTATCGACAAGCGCCGTCCGGAGCCGAATGTCAGCGAAGTAATGAATATCATTGGTAACATCGAAGGCAAGACGGCAATTCTGATCGATGACATTATCGATACAGCCGGTACAATTGTGCTGGGGGCAAATGCCCTGATGGAAGGCGGCGTAAAGGAAGTGTACGCTTGCTGTACCCACCCTGTATTGTCCGGCCCTGCGCATGAACGTCTGGAGAACTCTCCAATCAAAGAAATTATCGTGACGGATACAATTCCGATCCGCAGCGACAATCCAACCTCCAAACTCAAAGTGTTGTCCGTGGCTCCACTGATGGGCGAGGCGATCATTCGCGTTCATGAGGAATTGTCGATCAGTAAACTGTTCGAGATCGAATAGGACAGGCAAGTACGCTTTGAATACGGGTGCTTGCAGAGGCACTTTTCATATCAAAAAAAGGGTTACACCTCCGATCACGGAAGATGTAACCCTTATCGGCGTATGCCGGCCCCTAGTACCCCGGACGGGAGATAAAGGTGAACAGGCCGCGGTTGTAAAGAGTGCCTTGCAATTCTACAAAACCCTCGTCCACCGCTGTCACTACACCGATAGCCACGAACACGTCGTCCTTGTAGATTTCGACAGGCACAGCATACTGAATGTGATACTGGAAATGGCGCTGAAGCGTTAAGATATCGCCCTGATGTGGCATCGTTCATCACCTGTCTCTGGAGTATATAAAACTTATTGTACCAAAAACGCAACTCTTCTGCTAAGAGAGCGGATGGAAAGGATCGGCCGATCATGAAATGGATTGTTGGACTCGGGAATCCGGGGACGCAGTATGCCAAAACAAGGCATAACGTCGGATTTATGGCGCTCGACGAGCTTGCAGCCCGGAATGGGATTACCTTTAACCAGAACAAATGCAAATCTGTAATTGGTGAAGGGGTCATCGGCGGAGTCAAAACCGTTTTGATTAAGCCCATGACTTTTATGAACCTGTCCGGAGAAGCAGTACGCGCCTATATGGAATATTATAAAGTAACGCTGGAGGACCTGATTGTGGTGTATGATGATCTGGATACCGAAATTGGAAAGATCCGGCTGCGTTATCAAGGCAGCGCCGGCGGCCACAACGGAATCAAATCCATCATCCAGCATACAGGCACCCAAACCTTCAACCGGGTACGGATGGGCATTTCCCGTCCTGAGCCGGGTTTTGCAATAGTGGATTATGTGCTGTCTACCTTCCCGAAGAAGGATGGAGATAAGCTGAAGACGATGATTCTGGATACATGCGATGCCCTGGAGTTCAGTCTCCAGCATACATTTGAACAGACAATGGCCAAATTCAACGGCTAAAGGTCAGAAGGCTCCGGCTCATGATTCCAGGCTAAACGCGCTCCGGCCGGGGCATACTGAAGGGTATATACTACCTTCAGGAGGCATATAGATGGCAATACACTACGTGTGCAGGCACTGCCGGACATTTCTGGGAAGCATCGACAAAAGCTCTACTACAGAAATGCAGCTGGGCCTTCACTCCTTAACCCCTGCGGAACGCAGAGATATCATAGCGTATGATTCAGACGGCGAAATCACGGTAAAGGTAACTTGCGATTATTGCAAGCAAGCCTTGGATAACAATCCCGAACTCAGCCTGCTGTCCAGTCCGCTTCAGTAAGGTGGAAGCGCCTGTCTCTGTCGTCATCCGCAAGCCTTGGCTTTACGCTGAGGCTTGTTTTCGATTCCAATCATAATAGGTGACGGTGATTTCATATCACCGTCAGCCTGTTCAGTAAGAGAGGTGTCTTTAGTTGTTACACGGTCTTATAGAAGCATTCTCCAAAGATCCTGATTTCCAATCTGTCACCCGTGGTGTCGCTGCAGGTATGAAGGAGCAGCTCATTTCGGGATTATCCGGTTCGGCCAGACAAATTATGCTGGCGGCGCTGCATGAAGAGACTGCACGCCCGCTGCTCGTAGTGACCCATAATATGTTCTCAGCGCAGAAGATGGCTGAGGACTTGCAGGAAGCGCTTTCTCCTGATCGCGTGCTGCTATACCCTGCCAATGAGCTGGTAGCCGCTGAAGCAGCGGTATCCAGTCCGGAGACGCTTGCCCAGCGGATCGATGTGCTGACCAAATGCGCACAAGGCTTCCGGGGCATTGTCGTGGTTCCTTATTCCGGTGTTCGCCGTCTGCTTCCCTCGCCGCATGTCATGGCTGAAGCCCAGCTGACCATTTCGCAGGATGGGACCCTCTCTCTGGAGGATTTCCTGATATCGATGATCGGGATGGGATATGAACGGGTAGAGCGGGTTGAGAACCGCGGCGAGCTTAGCGTACGGGGCGGAATTATCGACTTTTATCCGATGACCTCTGCTTTGGCTTACCGGGTGGAGCTGTTCGATGATGAGGTGGATTCCATCCGGACCTTTGACCCTGCAGATCAGCGTTCCATTGACAAGGTACGCAGTGTGAAGATTACACCGGCCAAAGAGATTATTGCGGAGCGTTCCCGTCTGGAGTCGGCGGCTTCGGCTGCAGCGGACATGCTGGAACGCCAGCTGGAGAAGATGACCGACCGGCAGGCCAAGCTGCGTCTGCGCGAGGAAATGGGCCGTGAGCTGGAGATGCTGCGGGAAGGCACTTATTTTCCTGAAATCTATAAATATATTAGTCTCTTATATCCTGAACGTACTCATTTATATGATTACATGGCTCAGGATACGCTGCTGGTACTGGATGAGCCTGCAAGACTGCTGGAGACAGCGAAACAGCTGGAACGCGATGAGTCGGAATGGAACCTGCATCTGCTGCAGAACGGCAAGAATCTGCCGGACCTCCATCTCTCTGTGGACAATGATGTAATTATGTACCGCCGGCCGTTCCAGAGCCTGTTTATGTCGATCTTTTTGCGTCAGGTTCCCCATATCCAGCCCCAGAACATCCTTGGCTTTATCAGCCGCGGCATGCAGGATTTCCATGGACAGATGAATGTACTGAAATCAGAGATGGAGCGCTGGCATAAATCAGGTGTGCAGGTAGTGATGCTTGCGAGCAGTGAGGAACGGATGGAACGGGTACGCCGGGTGCTTGATGACTACGGTATTGAGGAGCCTACATTGCTGCAAGGTAACCTGGGGTCCGGCTTCGAGCTGCCTTCCATCCATCTGGCGGTAATCACCGAAGGGGAAATGTTCTCACAGAAGCAGCGCAAAGCGCGCAAGGTGTCCAAAGGAATCGACAATGCCGAGCGGATTAAGAGCTATACTGAGCTTAAAATCGGCGATTACGTCGTTCACCAGAATCACGGGATCGGCAAATATATGGGGATCGGTACGCTCGAGGTCAGCGGCATTCACCGTGATTATATGCATATTATGTATGCCGGCGGTGACAAGCTGTCTGTGCCGATTGAACAAATTGATCTGATCCAGAAATATGTCGGTTCGGAAGACAAGGAGCCGAAGGTCTATAAGCTCGGCGGTAACGAATGGACGAGAGTTACGAGCAAGGTACGCTCCTCTGTGCAGGATATCGCGGATGATTTGATTAAGCTCTATGCAGAGCGGCAGAGTGCGCTTGGCTACGGATTCGAGAAGGATACCCAGGAACAGCGTGAATTCGAGGAAATGTTCCCTTATGAAGAGACGCGCGACCAGCTCCGGGCGATTGAGGAAATCAAGAAGGACATGGAGCAGAACCGTCCGATGGACCGGCTGCTATGCGGTGACGTAGGCTACGGCAAGACTGAAGTGGCGATCCGTGCCGCATTCAAGTCAGCCATTGAAGGCAAGCAGGTGGCAGTTCTTGTGCCGACCACTATTTTGGCACAGCAGCATTACGAGACCTTCCGGGAGCGGTTTGCCAATTATCCGCTGAACATTCAGGTGCTCAGCCGGTTTCGCAGCCGTAAGGAGCAGAATGAGACGATCAAGGGCGTACGGCAGGGAACCGTGGATGTGGTCATCGGGACACACCGGCTGCTGTCGCAGGATATGGTCTTCAAGGATCTCGGCCTGCTGATTGTGGATGAAGAGCAAAGATTCGGTGTAACCCATAAAGAAAAACTCAAAAAGCTGAAGACGAATGTCGATGTTCTCACCCTCACAGCAACACCGATTCCGCGTACGCTGCATATGTCCATGCTCGGGGTGCGGGATTTGTCAGTCATTGAGACTCCACCAGAGAACCGCTTTCCCGTACAAACGTATGTGGTAGAGCACAGCCAGACGCTTACGCGTGAGGCGGTGGAGCGTGAGCTGGCCCGCGGCGGCCAGGTTTATTATCTGTACAACCGCGTGCAGGGCATTCAAGAGATGGCTGCACAGATTTCTATGCTTGTTCCGGAAGCGCGGGTGGGCATCGGCCATGGCCAGATGTCAGAGTCGGAGCTGGAGAAAACGATACTTGATTTCCTTGACGGGGAATATGATGTGCTTGTCAGTACGAGCATTATTGAGACCGGAGTGGATATCCCGAACGTTAATACTCTGATTGTGCATGATGCCGACAAAATGGGATTGTCCCAGCTGTATCAGCTGCGTGGACGGGTGGGCCGTTCCAACCGGATTGCCTATGCCTACTTCACCTACCAGCGGGATAAAGTGCTGACAGAAGTAGCGGAAAAACGCCTGCAATCGATCAAGGAATTTACAGAGCTGGGTTCCGGCTTCAAAATAGCTATGCGTGACTTGTCCATCCGCGGTGCCGGAAACCTGCTTGGCGCAGAGCAGCATGGATTCATTGCCTCTGTCGGATTCGATCTGTATTCGCAGATGCTGGCAGAAGAAATCCGTAAGCGGAAGGTTACGGTTCTTGGGGAAGAGGATACTTCGCTCAAGCAAGGCAATACCGTCATTGATTTGTCGATTGACGCCTATCTGCCGTCCGAGTATATTTACGACAGCATTCAGAAGATCGAAATCTATAAAAAGGTTGCAGCGGTTGCCACCTTTGAGGATGCGGGCGAACTGGAGGATGAACTGCTTGACCGGTTTGGCGAATTACCGGAGGCGGTGATTAATCTGCTGTCGGTAGCACGCCTTAAGGTTTACGGTAAACTTTACGGCATGGAATCCATGGTCCGTAAGGGCGATGAGGTTGCACTCAATTTCCATGAAGGCAGCACGGCTGCGTTTGACACGGCAAAACTCGCGAAAGTTGGAAATAGCTTCGAAAGACGTGTACAATTTGATAGAGATGCCAAAGCAGGCATCCGTATAAAAGCTAAGGATCTCAGTGACAAAGAGCTGCTTGATCTGCTCGAACAGTTTCTGGCGGCAGCGAAACAGTCTTTAAAATCGAAGGGAGAACTACACAATGTCGTTAAATAAAACAAAATCCTGGAAAGTGCTGCTGGTGTCATTAGCCGCGGCTGTTTCCTTCTCTATGCTATCTGCCTGCAGCAGCAATAATAACAACAACAGCGCTGCTGAAGATAACAGCAAGGCTGTAGCAACCTATAAAGACGGCACAATCACCGAGAAGGAGTTCGATCTGGATACCCGTGTTATGAAGTTCCTGTCTCCGCAGCAGGCGCAATATCTGGAAATTGACGCCTTTAAGGAGTCGATTCTGAAGCAGGAGGTTGCGTTCGAATATCTGGCCGGCAAAGCAACGGATGATGCTAAGAAGCAAGCGGAGAAAGAGGCGGATGTGCAGGTGACTTCGCTCAAGACCGCGCTTGGCGACACCTATGAAAGCTCGCTGAAGGAGCAGAATTTGACGGAAGCTGAGATCCGCACGTATATGGTGCGTGTGCTTACCGTATATCAGGACATGCTGCTCAAAATTACCGATGATCAGGTGAAGGCAGAATTTGAAGCGACCAAAGGCGACTTCACGGTGGCGACACTGCGCCACGTGCTGATCGGGCTGACCGATGCCGCCGGTAAAGAGCGGACGGATGAAGATGCACTGAAGCTGGCTAAAGAAGTAAAGGCCAAGCTTGACGGCGGTGCCGATTTTGCCGCAGTTGCCAAAGAGTTCTCCGATGACCCCGGCTCGAAGGACAAGGGCGGCGAATATAAGGATGCTACCCTGGGTACTTATGTAGAGGAGTTCAAGAAGGCCGCGCAAACCCTGCCGCTGAACACCATTAGTGATCCGGTGAAGACAAGCTATGGTTATCACATTATGAAAGTGGAAGCACGCACAGAGACCACCTTCGACAAGCTGACAGACGAGCAGAAGGAAACCGTCAAGAGCACTCTGGCTTCTAAGAATCTTGAATCCTTCCTGGACAAGGACCTCGAATCGCTTGAAATCAAGATCGATCTGCCGAAGAGCTCTGCCGCTCCAGATCAAACCGGATCAACCAATAGCGGAACTAAGGCTACTGAAGCTCCAAGTGCATCACCGGCCGCCACAGAAGCCGCTCAATAAACCAAATAAGAACAGACAAGCCATCCTGACGCTTCCAAGCGAGGGATGGTTTTTTTGTTATCCCCAGTTGGTATAATTTAGTGGAAAGAGGCGCATCCTTGGAACAAATATCCGGTAGCCGCGAGGATTTGGATATTATATTTAATGCAGTCCTTAGCATGTATAAGGAACTGGGAAGAGATGAATACTATGGTCAGATATTACGATAAATCACTGGGATTATCCTTTCCCATAATGGACAGTAGTTGGACCATACTTCTTAAGAAAGCGGGGCAACATGTGAAATGAAAGCTACTGGTATTGTTCGCCGTATTGATGACCTCGGCCGAGTTGTTATCCCTAAAGAGATTAGACGCACACTGCGTATCCGTGAAGGCGATCCGCTGGAGATCTTCGTCGATCGTGACGGTGAAGTCATACTGAAGAAATATTCCCCGATCGGGGAGCTCGGCGATTTCGCCAAGGAATATGCAGAATCTCTCTTTGAAGGCACCGGGCATATCACAATGATTACTGACCGTGACAGCTTCATCGCCCTTGCCGGCGGCTCCAAAAAAGATTACCTGGAAAAACAAGTAGGAGTGCTGCTCGAAAAGGTCATGGAAAGCCGTAAGACGGTGCTTGAGACAAATGCCGGGAATTACGACATCGGAAAAGATCATGCGGAGATGTTGTCCAGCTATGTAGCTGCCCCCATTATCTCTGGCGGCGATCCGATTGGCTGCGTAGTTCTGCTGAATAAAGATGATTCAGTGAAAATGGCGCAGATGGAAGTGAAAATGGCCGAGACCGCTGCCGCCTTCCTGGGCAAGCAGATGGAGCAGTAACCGATTGGCGCCAGGTGCCCCGCTTTCCTTTTGATTTAACATCAAAGGGAGAGCGGGGTTTTGTCGTCTGCCTGCATGCGTTATAATATTAGGAATTCATCCCATTATGACAGTTATAGCTGTAGAAGCAGGTAAACCATGAAATTAAACCCGCAAGGCTCCAAGCTGCTGCAAGGGGCATTTATTCTCAGTGCAGCAGCCATTGTCTCCAAGCTTATTGGTACGCTGCAAAAGATCCCGCTGCAAAATTTAGGCGGGGATGCCGTCTTCGGCATTTATAATACGGTTTATCCGCTGTATACGATGCTTGTCACGGTCGCGATGCTGGGTCTCCCACCCGCCATATCCAAATTTGTAGCAGAGGCTTCCGCCGGAGGAGACGAGGCAGAAGGACGCCGGGTACTCCGGCTGTCGGCAATCCTTACAGCCATCAGCGGCCTGGTTATCGGAGTGCTTACCTATGCCGGTGCTCCGGTCATTGCAAGATGGGTCGGAAATTCGCATATTATACCCGCGCTTCATACCAGCGCCTGGGGACTGGCAGTTGTACCGCTGATGGCAGCCCTGCGCGGCTACTTTCAGGGACTGCATAATATGGTGCCGACGGCTGTATCTCAGGTCGTAGAGCAGTCAGTCCGCGTTATCGTGATGATCGCACTGCTGCTATATCTGACAAGAAATGGTGCGGACGCAGCCACTATAGCGGCTGGCGCGCTGCTCGGCTCAGCCGGAGGCGGAGCCGCAGGGCTGCTTATCATGCTGCTGTTCTGGCGGCGCCACCGCCATAAGGTCTCCGCATTACTGCCGGAAGCTGCATCCGAATTCTCCGCCGCCGCTGCCGAGACGGCGGCAGGTAGACAGTCCGGCTTCAGCGCGGCGGCTGGGGGCCGGCGGCACAAAGGCACCCAAGCCCGGCAGCTGCTCACCTACGGGCTGCCGGTCATGCTGGGGGCATTAGCCGTGCCGCTGGTCGGACTGGTCGATGTGTTTACAGTCCCCCGGCTGCTGTCATCATCCTACAGTGAAGCGGCTTCGATGGCCCAGTTCGGCATTTACAACCGCGGTCTGCCGCTTGTACAGATCGTGACGATGCTAGCGACCTCACTGTCGGTCGTATTCATCCCGGCCCTGGCCGAGGCCAAGTACCGCGGGGACGAGGCGCTTGTAAGAACCCGCTGCAGCCTGTCGCTGCGCTGGTTCTGGCTGCTGGGCCTGGCCGCTTCGGTCGGCCTGGCTGTCCTGGCAGAGCCGATTAACACGGCTCTGTACGGCGATGCCGCCGGCAGCGGCACGATGATCTGGCTGGCCTTCACCGCCGCCGGCGGCACGGTCAGCATCATCTCGGCCGCGCTGCTGCAGGGCCTTGGCGCCGTGCGTGCGCCGGCGCTGCACCTTTTGGCCGCCGCTGTGCTTAAGGCGGCCCTCAACCTGCTGCTCGTACCACAGCAGGGCATTACCGGCGCAGCCATCGCCAGCGTGGCTGCGCATCTGTTCGCAGCAGCGCTAAACGTGCTGCTGCTGCACCGCCAGGGCTATCTGCGGCTGCGCTTCGCAGATGCCCTGGTGAAGCCCGCGCTGCTGCTCGCGGGCTTAGGGCTGGCCGCCGCCGCTGTGAGCAACGGCGCCGGCTTTGCTGCGGCTGCCGCCGGCTTGGGCGGCGGGCGGACCGCAAGCCTCGCGCAGAGCCTGCTCGGCGTGCTGGCGGGCTGCGCCGTCTTTGCCGCAGGCGCGGTAGCCCTGCGGCTGCTCAGCGAGAGCGAGCTGCGCCAGCTGCCGGGCTTTGGCCCGAAGCTGGCGGATAAGCTGAAGAAGCTGCGCCTGTTCCCCTAAGAACCGGACACAGTGTACCCTGGAGATATTACTTATAGAGCAAGTCCAAGCGGCTGCCTGATGCATCAGGCATATAGGCTGCCCAAGAAGGAGTGGAACGGCATGAGTGCAACATTAACAGTGGTTGGCCTGGGTTCAGGCAACCCGGACCGGCTGACGCTGGGGATAATCAAGAAATTAAAGGCAGCAGCAACCGTTTATGTACGGACCGCTGAGCATCCGGTGATGGCGGCGCTCAAGGAGCTGGATATATCTTCCTGCTCGTTTGACGGTTTATACGAGTCGTTGGACTCCTTTCCGGAGGTATATGAAGCGATTACTTCCCGATTAATCGAAGAGGCGCTGTCTGCACCTGAGGGTACTGAGATCGTCTATGCGGTTCCAGGCCACCCGATGGTCGCGGAGTCGGCGGTATCCCTCCTGCGCCAGCGCTGCCCGGAAGCAGGCATTGAGCTGCAGATTCTCGGCGGGGAGAGCTTCCTGGATGAGGCATTTGTGCGCCTTGGCTTCGATCCGATTGAAGGCTTTCAGCTGCTGGATGCCTCCGGGATCCGCAGCTCCCAGCTTCAGCCGGAGCTGCATACCCTGATCGGGCAGGTCTATGACAGCTTTACAGCATCAGAAACGAAGCTGTGTCTGATGGAGCTGTACCCGCCGGAGTACGAAGTGATCGTGGGCCATGCGCTTGGAGTGGAACAGGAGGAGCGTATTCTACGGGTGCCGCTGTATGAGCTGGACCGGCAGGACGGGTATGGTAACCTTTCATTGGTCTATGTTCCAGCGAACCGTTCGGAGGATGCGCGTAAACGCACCTTTGCCCGCCTTCATGAAATTGTTGATACCTTGAGAAGCCCGGAGGGCTGTCCTTGGGACCGTGAGCAGACGCATGAATCGCTGCGTAAGAATCTGATCGAGGAAACTTATGAGGTGCTGGAAACGATCGATGAGGATGATCCGGACCATATGAAGGAAGAGCTGGGGGATCTGCTGCTGCAGATCATGCTTCATTCCCAGATGGAAGAGGAGCTTGGCACTTTTAGTGTCTATGATGTGATTGAAGGATTGAATGACAAGCTGATCTTTCGTCATCCGCATGTATTTGGCGGCAAAAACGCTGTAGATGCTGAAGAAGCGCTGAAAAACTGGGAAGGCATGAAAGCTGAAGAGAAGCGGCTAAAAGGTGTGAAGCCTGAAGCGGAGTCAGCGCTTAGCGGTGTTCCCCGCGATCTGCCTGCACTCATGAAAGCCTACAAGCTGCAGAAGAAGGCATCCAAAGTGGGATTCGACTGGGATAATACAACCGACGTTCTGGCCAAAATCCGTGAGGAGGTCGATGAACTGCAGGAAGCGATTGAGACCGGCGCGACGGCAGAAGAACAGATGCTTGAACTTGGCGATTTGCTGTTCGCAGCAACTAACATTGCCCGCTTCATCGGAGCCGACCCGGAGGAGGCACTGACCCGCACGAACCGCAAGTTTGTGTCGCGTTTTGCTTACATCGAACAGCAATTGCTGAATAGGGGTACAAGTGTGAAGGAGAGCAGCCTGGAGGTTATGGAGCAATTATGGCAGGAAGCGAAGGCGGAGGAGCGGAAATAACCCTGCTGAACCGGGTGAAACTATCAAAATCCGTCTGTCCAGGCTGCTTCAGAGAATGGTATATTTTCTTGAATATTGCCGTATAGGTGCGACAAGAAGCGGCAATGCTGTGAATGAGCCTTAATTCACTGGTTTCAAATGCACTGAGAGGTTTATAATGTAGTAGTGCTTTGAGCCTGGAAAACTACTATATTTTTAAAAAAAAGGTCGTTGTGGCAGGATTTCAGAGCGGCATCAAGAATATCATAAAGACGAAATGACGATTTGCGCCAGATTGTGGCAGCATGGATCGCATTTCATTTATTTTTTCGTATCCTAGGAGGAACTTCAAATTATGAACAAGACAGATCTGGTAAACAACATTTCCGAAAAAAGCGGATTGGCCAAAAAAGACGTAGAAGCAGTGTTGAACGGCGTACTTAGCGAAATTACAGACGCTTTGTCCAAAGGGGATAAAGTACAGCTGATTGGCTTCGGTACTTTTGAAACCCGCAAACGTTCCGGCCGCACAGGCCGCAACCCGCAATCGGGCACACCTATTGAAATCCCTGAATCGACTGTACCGGCCTTCAAGGCTGGCAACAAGCTCAAAGAAGCCGTTAACTAATGCGTTTGGACAAGTTTTTGAAAGTGTCCCGGCTGATCAAGCGCCGTACTGTGGCCAAGGATGTGTCCGAACAAGGCCGGGTGCTGATTAACGGGAAAGAATCCAAACCAAGCAGCACAGTAAAGATCGGTGACGAGATTACGGTGCAATTTGGTCAAAAGCTTGTAACGGTCAAAGTGGAGAAGCTGGTTGAAACCACCCGCAAGGATGAAGCAGCCGGTATGTACACACTGCTCCGTGAAGAGCCTGTGGCCAAGAGCAGCGGTCTTGACTGGTAAGAGCTGATAGCTGAACAGAATAAAGAGCGTGGGCTTTACTAATAGGTAAAGCTTGCGCTCTTTTTATATTTTCCTTGATCCTGTGCATTTTGCGTAATGGCTTTGGGGTATGGTCTCAAATTGTATATCCCTGTTCTATAACCCTTCTGATCACCATAGATTAGAATCAAGAAGGAGGGGTACATGCTATGATCGAGCCAGTCAAAGTCAATAAACAGCACGATCTTCACATGCGCAGTCGCAAGCAATTGGAACTTACAGGCGTGCAGAATGTAGAAAGCTTCGACAGCGAGGAGTTTCTGCTTCGGACAGAACTTGGCCATCTCACCATTCGCGGGAATCATTTACATATCAAAAATTTAAGCCTCGAGAACGGTATTCTGTCCCTGGAAGGCAATGTCCATTCCCTGATTTATCTCGATCCCGGATCGCAGGGGAAAAACAAGGGCATACTCGGCAAGCTGTTTAAATGAACCCCGCGGTTCAATGGATGACCCTGCTCTATATGATGCTGGCCGGCATAGCTATGGGATTGACCTATGACAGCTACCGGGTGCTGTCGCTGAAGCTAAGCTTTCCCAAATGGCTGAATGCGCTGCTGGATCTGCTGTATTGGGTATGGGCGGCCCTGCTCGTCTTTCGCATGCTGTATGCCGGAAATCAGGGGCAATTGAGGTTTTATGTCTTTTTGGGCCTCTTCTTAGGCGTATGGATCTATTTTTTGATCTTCAGTGTTACGGTGCGGCGTTTTGTGGTAATGTTAATTCAGTCGGTACAGTACACATGCAGACTACTATGGAGAATATTGGAAACCTTAATAGGTGTACCGCTGCTGTGGCTATGGCGCCTTCTAATAGGGACGCTGCTGCTGCTAGGCCGTATCCTGTTATTTATCCTGAAGCTGCTTTTGCGTCTAACGAAGCCAATTTGGGTACTTCCAGTAAGGTGGATCTCTCCGTATTTGTCCCGGCTCTATCATTCCGCCTGGATTACGAGATCTATTGAATGGATAAACGCATGGCGGAAACGCTGACCTTTAATGGGGGTACGACGTATGAGCAGATTATCTGCGGAAGACAAGGGAAATCTAAGCGAAGCTTTGACCGCAGGCGCAAAGAGAAGGAAATTCATCTGGCTCCTCGTGATGGCCGTGTTTTTTGGTTGGTCCGGCTATATTTTCTTTGACCAGAGCGCTTCAATTGCGGACAAGAAAGAGGTGCTTGCCAAGAAGCAGGCAAGTAATGAGAATGTTACGGCCTCTCTCAATCAACTGAAATACGAAGTGTCGAGGCTAAATGAAGATGAGTATATCGGCCAATTGGCGCGGAAATGGTACAATATGTATCTCCCGGGGGAACTGCCAATTCGTACCGAGCAATCAGGGCAATAAAGCAGGCCAAATAAGGCTTTCGCTGTGTTGCCTTGCTTTGCTCTTTACTGTATAATCAAATCACCGCAGACAGGATGGACTTTATATTCGTCTGTATATTTTTAAGGGAGGATCATTTTATTCTATGGCAATTGAAGTGGGCACCAAGTTAGAGGGCAAGGTGACAGGCATCACGCATTTCGGAGCATTTGTGGATCTGTCAGGAGGTGTCACAGGTCTCGTTCACATTTCGGAAATCGCCGATAACTACGTCAAGGATGTTAACGATCATTTAAAGATTGGTGATGTAGTAACCGTCAAGGTGATCAATGTTGACAAGGACGGCAAGATCGGGCTTTCCATTAAGCAGGCTGTAGATAAGCCGGCATCGGAAGTACGTCCCCCTAGAGCTCCAAGACCAGAACGTCCAAGCGGCGGAGACCGTTTCGGCGGCGGTGGCGGCAGTGGAGGCGGCGGCGGTGGTGGTTACAATCGTGAACGGGGTGGGCGTCCATTCAAGCCTGCAGCCGGTAAACCTTCATTCGAGGATAAAATGTCACGCTTCCTGAAAGACAGCGAAGAACGGATATCTTCGATCAAGAAGAACACAGAAGGAAAGCGCGGCGGCCGTGGAGCTAAACGCGTATAATTCAATACTTGTACATCATAAATAACCGCGGGGGCAATTGCCCCTTGCGGTTTTTTTGTCGCTGGCACACAAATTGCCGACAGCATCCTTGCCAATCTCACATAACTCCAAGGCAATCGCTGACGAATGTCCGCGGTAGCGCTTTCCGATCTTTGGGAGGAGCGCAATCTTAAAGTCTATCAATCCGCTGACCCGTAAGGGATAGCTCTAAATTTCCATAAAATGTCGGCGCAGGCTTTTTTGTCGGAAATTTCTTGAGCGCCGCTCTCTGTTTCTGACAAACTTTAATAGAACCGCCCGCTTATAATGAGAACCATAAATTCTTAAACGGGTGGTGCAAAGGAAATGAATAAAAGCAATGTGGTGAATTTGCCGGAGTGGGCCAAAGCTGGAAGCAAGGACAAGGCGCAGAAGGAAGAAGCCTGGAGTATGCGGTTTAAGAACTGGGGTATGAAGCAGCCGCTTTTCCAGCTTATCACAGTCAAGAAATGGATGCTGCTGCTGAGTCTTATGGGCTTTCTGTTGGGACGGGCCATGATTTTGGACGAGCTGTCACCCTTTGCTGCAGCTTACTTTGCTGTCATTGTGTTTATGCGGAGAGATTCTATGCTGCCCGTGGCCGCGGCTATCGTTCTTGGCAGTCTGTTCACGCCGTTTCCCGGTGCTATTGTAGTTGCTTCTGAACTGATTATTTTCTTCCTGATCTATAAAGGGCTTGAGAACTTTCAGCGTGTAGACCTCTCCTATGCACCGCTGATGGTATTCGTATCGTCGTTTATGGTCGGCCTGTTCCGGGTGGTGATTGGACCTTCCATCGCCTGGTATCCGCTGATGATGTCCGTCATTGATGCACTTCTCGGGTTTGTGCTGACGCTAGTGTTCTTGCAGGCGCTTCCGCTCTTTACGTTTAAGCAGAAAAGCCGGGCGCTGCGCAGTGATGAGATCTTATGCCTGATCATTCTGCTCGCTTCCGTAATGACCGGTCTTGTAGGCTGGACCGTAGACGGATTGTCGCTGGAACATATATTATCCCGGTACCTCATTTTGCTGTTTGCGCTGGCCGGCGGTGCTCCACTCGGTGCTGCCGTTGGGGTAGTGACGGGCCTAATTCTCAGTCTTGCCGATATCGGGGCTATCTACCAAATGAGCCTGCTTGCCTTCTCGGGCATGCTGGCCGGTATGATGCAGTCCGGGCGCAAAGGGGCAGTATCCATGGGAATGCTGCTCGGATCAACCATTCTGTCCGTTTATTTTCTCGGACCGGGTGATGTAATGGCCTCAACCTGGGAGACCAGTGCAGCTGTGCTGTTGTTTCTTATCACACCTAAAGGCATTATTTCTGCCATTGCCAAATATGTACCGGGTACTGCCGATCACAGCCGGTCGCAGCATGAATATGCCCGTAGAGTAAGAGATATTACGGCAGACCGGGTTACGCAGTTTTCCCAAGTATTCCAGCAGCTGTCCAGCAGCTTCGGCCAAATTCCCCGGGCCGGGGAAGCGGGGAAGACGGATCGTGAAATGGAGGATTTCATGAGCACCGTAACCGAAGGCGCCTGCGCCGGCTGCATCCGCCGGACCCACTGCTGGGATGCCAAGTTCTATCAAACCTACAGATACATGACAGATATGATGACTACGGTAGAAGAGTGCCCGGATATAACGGCCGCCCAGCTTCCTCCGGAGTGGAACCGGATTTGCGGCAAGACGTCCGAGGTGCTGGAAGTCATGAAAGGCCAATATGATCTTTACCAGCATGATATGCGGTGGAAAAGACAAATATACGACAGCCGCCAATTTGTTGCTGAGCAGTTATCCGGCGTCTCACAGGTTATGGAGGATCTGGCCAAAGAGATTAAACGTGAGGGACAGGCTATGTACCGGCAGGAAAGCCAGATCCGTGAAGCCTTGGAGAAGCTGGGACTGTCCATTCACAGCATTGAGATTCTCAGTCTTGATCCCGGACGGGTAGAGATTGAGGTGGTCCATGCTTATACACGGGGATTTGATGAGTGCCGCAAAATGATTGCCCCGCTGCTCTCTGACATTCTGGAGGAGAACATTGCCGTCGTCAGTGAAACGGCAGTCCATCCGCGTGAGGGATTGTCCATGGTCACGTTCGGCTCGGCGAAGGCTTATGAAGTGAGCACTGGTGTGGCCGGTGCGGCTAAGGGAGGAGATTTGCTCTCCGGCGACAGCTTCAGCACAGTGGAGCTGGGCAATGGCACCTTTGCGGTATCAATCAGTGACGGGATGGGGAATGGCGAACGTGCTCGGATGGAGAGCAGCGCTGCGCTGTCGATGCTGGAGAAGCTCCTGCAATCCGGAATGGACGAGAAGCTGGCTGTGAAATCGGTCAATTCTATTCTGTTGCTGCGTTCACCGGATGAATTCTATGCGACGGTGGATATGGCGCTGATAGACCAGTATTCGGCGCAGACAACCTTTATGAAGATTGCTTCAGCACCGAGTTTTATCCGCCGGGGCAGCGAGGTCATTCCCATTACTTCAAGCAATCTGCCCATCGGGATTATAAAAGATATTGAGGTCGATCTGATCAGCATGCAGTTGCGCCCGGGCGATATTCTCATTATGATGACCGATGGTATTTATGATGCGCCCGGATATGCCGTTAATAAAGAGATATGGATGAAACGGCTGATTCAGGAGCTTGAGGGCGACGATCCGCAGGATATGGCCGATGAGCTGCTGGATAAGGTAATCCGGTATCAGGGCAATGAGATACATGATGACATGACCATTGTCGTCACCCGCCTTGATCATTTCCATCCGGAGTGGTCCAGCCTGCATATGCCCGGCATTGGCCGGATGGAGCGTCCGCGCACCGTGAGTTAAAGATAATTTGGTAGGTAACCTATCATTTAAAGTCCGTTATACGTCCTGAACTATAGTTTATGCATTATATATGGAAGGATTGCTGTCTAGCGGGAAATTGTCCAATTAATTATCCGCCTTGTTGACTGAATGGCTGATTTCACGTGATCTTAATGGAGTTTTTCCAACTAAATTATGATTATTGGAAATACGCAGCCAATTTGTTGGAGTTATTCCCATTATAGTTGGCCGGTGCGTCAGCAACTATAGCTCTATTCCGGCGAGTCCATTCAATAGACTCGCCCGTCCCTGCCCCGCCCCGTTTCAAAAGCCGCTGGTTCAGCGGCGTGCTCCTTCAGATTTAACCGTAATGTGAATCTACGGAACGGAGAGGAATTTTGGAGCTGGAGAAGCGTTAGCGTTCGCCTTTGTTCTCCGATTTCAACCGCAATGGGCGGTTCAATCAAAGAAATCGGAGGACAACAGCGATCGGAAGCCCAAAAGTTCCTCGCAGTTCCCCTATGTTCACTTTAATAGTTTTTATCTGAAATGTCCGCCTAAGCGGCGTTTGAAATCTCTCAACCTTGGATATGCTAGAAACAGAACAAGGCAAAGGGGAGTGAACAGGTATGAGACAGATCTTGCTCATTACTGACGGATGTTCGAACGTGGGGGAAAGTCCGGTGATGGCTGCGGCGCATGCCCGGCAGGAGGGAATCACTGTGAATGTCGTTGGTGTAGTGGATTACGGGACAATCGGGGAGCTTGGGAGCCGGGAGATTGCGGATATCGCCAAAGCCGGAGGCGGACTCAGCCGGATCGTCGGCACGCCGCAGCTGGCGCAGACGATGCAGATGATGACCCGGAAAACCGTGGTTCAGACGATTCAGCAGGCGGTTAATAAAGAGGTAAAAAAAATACTCGGTGAAGGCTCGCTGGAAGAGCTTCCTCCGCTTAAACGTTCGCAGGTCGTTACTGTGGTAGATGAGCTTACGGAGACCACACCGTTGCGTATTGCACTGCTCATAGATGCAAGTGCAAGCATGAAGCCTAAGCTGGCTGCAGTTGAGGAGGCAATCCGCGATTTGGCGCTCAGCCTAGAGGCGCGGGAAGGACGCAGCGAGCTTGCCGTGTTCCATTTTCCCGGACGTTCCAGCAGCGAGGATGCCACGCTTGATATGGACTGGAGCAGCGATGTATCCGAAGTCCGCTCCCTGTTCAGCAGGCTGAAGATGAGGGGAGCCACACCGACAGGACCGGCCATTTTCAAGGTGCTTGAGCATTACCGTTATGATAAACTGGATGAACACCGTGACCGCCGCGTCAGCGAGGACCAGGGTGAACGAGAAGGGATGATTGGTGGGTATGTCGTCTAATCCACCCTATCCGGTAGGCACCGTAATTTCAGGCAAATGGCGGGGGAACCGCTATGTTGTCGAACGGCTGCTGGGAAAAGGGGCGAACGGAACCGTATATCTCGTGCAAAGAGAAGGCAGACGGGAGAAGTATGCGCTCAAGGTCGGAAACGACACGCTTGAACTGCAGTCTGAAATCAATGTGCTGACTTCCCTTCAATCCTGCCGTAAGCGCAGTGAGTTCCGGGCTCGCCGTGAATCTCCGCTCTCCTCTTATCTGCTGGAATCGGATGACTTTAAAGGCGGGGACAATGAGCCATTTTACGTCATGCGTTATGTGGAGGGGCGGCCGCTGCATCTTTTTTTGGCCAAAAACGGTGCCTCCTGGCTGGGTCTGGTCGGACTGAAGCTGCTGGAGAAGCTGCAACTGCTGCACGAATGCGGTTTTGTGTTTGGGGACCTGAAGCCGGAGAACGTGATGGTATCCGATTACGGGGAAGCCGAGCTGATAGATTATGGCGGTGCAAGCCCTATTGGGCGCAGTGTCAAGCAATTTACCGAATGGCATGACCGCGGGTTCTGGAACGCCGGGAGCCGCACGGGGGATGAGAGCTACGACCTCTTTTCTTTTGCCGTGCTGTGCCTTCGCCTGCTTAATGAGGACGGGCTGAAGGTTGCTGCCCAGCAGCTTCCGCAGACCCGGAGCGTGGATGAGCTGATCAGACTGGCCAGAAATCTGCCGGACAAAAAGCTTTCCTCCTGGCTGTGTCTGGCGCTGAAGGGCGGGTTTACCGGATCGGCGGCGGCAGCGGCGGCGTGGAAGCATCACATCTATAATCAGCGTAAACCTGCTAAGGAAGTCATGGCAACTCCTCGCTGGCTGAAGAATGCCTTTGCGCTTTCTTTGTTTGTGCTGGCCTTTACAATTTACTGGGTGCTCCGGTTTTGACATTATACATACTACATACGTATTTAACAGGCAGGAAAGGAAGCCGCAGATGGAGCAAATGAATGAACTAGTGCAGTACGTAATGGAGTCGGCGGCCGAACATGAGCTGTGGGCACCCCATGACACCATTGTAGTCGCAGTTTCCGGAGGACCGGACTCTGTGGCTCTTTTGCGTATTTTGCATGAAATATCCTTGAACCGGACACCGCTAAAACTGATATGCGCCCATGTGAACCACGGCTTTAGGGCAGAGTCGCAGGAGGAGGCTGAATTTGTCCGCGCGCTGGCGGATGAGCTGGGCATACCTTTTGAGCTGGCTGAATTTGATATTCCCTCTATTGTGAAGAAAAGCGGTCTGGGACCGGAGGGGGCAGCGCGGGAGAAACGTTATCAGTTTCTGATTGAAACGGCCAAGCGGCACGGGGCGCGCGCCGTCGCACTGGCGCATCATGCAGACGATCAGGCGGAGACGGTGCTGATGCGGCTGCTGCGCGGCAGCGGTCCATCGGGATTGGTCGGAATGCGCTGGAAAAGAACCGAAAAAAAGGTGGAACTCATCCGCCCCTTTCTACGTATTAACAAAACAGCTCTTATCGGGCTGTGTCAGAGTGAAGGGTTTGCTTATGCCATGGATGCCAGCAATCTGCTTATGAAATATAAGCGGAATGCGGTTCGGCTGGAGGTGCTGCCGATGCTGGAAAAGTATAACCCCAAAATAAAGCAGTCGCTTCTGCAGCTGTCCGAAATTGCCGGAGCGGAAGATGAATTTATGGAGGCGAATGCGTTAAAATGCTTCGAAGAGCTAGTTTTGTTCGAGCATGGAAAATACACCTTTAAGAGAGCTTCATTTGCGGCCGTACCCTCCGCTTTACAACGGCGTTTGATTAAACTAATATTAAATTATCTGTCGGCGGATTCACGGACCTTGGATTTTTCCAAGATCGAAGCAGTGCGCCGGGGGACGCTGCAGGAACATCCCACCGTATGGAGTCTCGATTTGGGTGGGGGGCTGATCTGTGTGCGGCAATACGATACCATTTTGTTCTCGTCCAAGCCTCCGCAGCAGCAGGTTAGCTATACATATCGGCTGTCTTTGCCCGACTCCCGCCTTGAGCTATGGGAAATCGGAAAAGCAATGACAATGACTGTGCTGGAGAGGGAAAGTTTTGCTTTACAGGAGGAGGATTCCGGGAAGATGTCGGCCTGGTTTGACAGTGATGAGCTGGTGCTGCCGCTGACCGTCCGTTCCCGATTGCCTGGAGATACCATAAGGGTTATGGGATTAAACGGAAGCAAAAAGGTAAAAGATATTTACATTGATGATAAAATACCTTCTTCCGAACGTTCTAGAATTCCCCTCGTTTGTGATGGTTTGGGCAATATCGTCTGGATTCCGGGCGTAAGACGCTCGATGCATGCCGCAGTAGGGCGGCACACGGCCTCGGTTCTGCTCTTAACTCTGGAAGAACTGGAGAAAAGCGGAGAAACGTAATGGTCGCTGTAAGTCTTTCATAGTATAACTTAGGAGGTTCGCAAGTTGCAGAACGATATTCAGGAAATCTTGATCAGCCAAGAGGAAATTCAACAAAGAATCAGGGAGCTCGGCGCCCAGCTGAGCGAAGAATATGCAGGACGCACGCCTTTAGTGATCTGTGTGCTAAAAGGCGCGTTTATCTTTATGGCAGATTTGGTTAAAGTCATTACAGTACCCGTTGAAATGGACTTTATGGCAGTATCCAGCTACGGTGGTACGACCAAATCATCCGGTATTGTCAAAATCATCAAGGATTTGGACACATCAGTTGAAGGTCGCGATGTTCTGATTGTAGAGGACATTATCGACAGCGGTCTTACGCTCAGCTATTTGATTGACATGCTGCAGGGCCGTAACGCTGCTTCTGTCAAAGTAGTCACCCTGTTCGACAAACCGTCAGGCCGTGCAGTTAATCTTGAAGCCGAATATACCGGTTTTGTGATTCCTGATGCATTCCTGGTCGGCTACGGACTGGACTATGCCGAGCTATATCGGAACCTCCCTTATGTCGGTGTGCTGAAGCCTGAAATTTATTCCAAATGAACTAATCGACAGCCTTAGATCTACGGATCAGATTCCCGGGCCTGATGTTATTTGAGGACTCCGGGCAGGCTATGGTACAATAACTTGAGCGTTGTGAGAGGAGGTAGGGGATGAATCGGTTCATCCGGAATTCTGGTTTTTATTTGATTTTATTTTTAGTCGTGGTGGGCATTGTCCAGTTTGTCAGCAATGGAAATGAATCCGCCGATTTCCCTAGATACGATGAGTTACGGCAGGAGATCAAAACTAACAATGTGAAGAGCATGACGATTCAGTTTGAAGGTAACGCTTTTTTGGTTACCGGTGAATACAAAAATTTACCGACTGATGCCAAATCGAAAAGCTTCTCCACATATGTTCCTCCTACTGATGCAGCCATCAATGAACTCATATCCGCCAGCGATTCCAATGGCGTAGAGTTAACCCAGAAGAAAATGGAAGGTGACAGCATCTGGCTGACATTCCTTTCTTCCATTATCCCGCTGGTGATTATGTTCATCCTGTTCTTCTTCCTGTTCAATAATGCACAGGGCGGCGGCGGCAAAGTAATGAACTTCGGCAAGAGCAAAGCCCGCCTGTACAATGAAGAGAAGAAGAAGATCAGCTTCGAGGATGTCGCTGGTGCTGATGAAGAGAAACAGGAACTGGTCGAAGTGGTCGAGTTCTTGAAGGATCCGCGTAAGTTTGCTGCAGTAGGTGCCCGTATTCCTAAGGGGGTACTGCTGGTCGGTCCTCCAGGGACTGGTAAAACCTTGCTGGCCCGCGCAGTTGCCGGTGAAGCAGGCGTTCCTTTCTTCAGTATTTCCGGTTCCGACTTTGTAGAAATGTTCGTCGGTGTCGGTGCTTCCCGTGTACGTGACCTGTTCGAGAATGCCAAGAAGAATGCTCCATGTATCATCTTTATTGATGAGATCGATGCAGTGGGCCGTCAACGCGGCGCCGGACTCGGCGGCGGACATGATGAACGCGAACAGACGCTCAACCAATTGCTCGTCGAGATGGACGGCTTTGGCGGCAACGAAGGTATTATCATCGTCGCGGCTACTAACCGCGCAGACATACTTGATCCGGCGCTTCTCCGTCCGGGACGTTTTGACCGTCAGATTACGGTTGACCGCCCTGATGTGAAAGGCCGTGAAGCAGTACTGAAGGTTCACTCCCGCAATAAGCCGCTTACGAAGGACGTAAGACTTGATGTTATCGCTAAGCGTACTACCGGGTTTACCGGTGCGGATCTGGAGAACTTGCTGAATGAAGCGGCACTACTCGCTGCCCGCCGTAACCGCAAGGACATTACCATGCGGGAAGTGGATGAAGCGATTGACCGTGTAATCGTGGGTACTGAGAAACGCAGCCGTGTCATCAGTGAACGCGAGAAGCGCATCGTGGCTTATCACGAAGCAGGTCATACCATTGTTGGCTACTTCCTGGAGCATGCTGACATGGTTCACAAAGTAACAATTATCCCGCGCGGACGCGCAGGCGGATATGTCATTATGCTTCCTAAGGAAGACCGTATGCTTGTTACCAAGCAAGAATTGCTTGATAAAGTAACTGGACTCCTCGGCGGACGTGTGGCTGAAGAATTGTTTATCGGTGAAGTAGGAACAGGTGCATACAGTGACTTCCAGCAGGCTACGCGCATCGTGCGAAGCATGATTATGGAATACGGTATGAGCGACAAGCTGGGACCTATGCAGTTCGGCACATCCCAAGGCCAGGTATTCCTTGGCCGTGATATCGGGCATGAGCAGAACTATAGTGATTCCATTGCTTACGAAATCGATCAGGAAATGCAGAACTTTATCCGCAGCTGCTATGAGCGCTGCCGTGAGCTGCTGACTAAGTATTCTAAGGAAATGCACTTGATTGCTAACACTCTCCTTGAGAAGGAAACGCTGGAACTTGATCAGATCAAAGAACTGATTGAGCAAGGGTACCTGACTGAGGATGGCAAACCGGAAGAAGTTCCTGGGGTGACTCATGAAGCTGGGGAGCCAGTCATTGATTCTATTGGTGATGTGCGTGTTCGTATTCAGGGCAAAACCGATGATGACTCAGCCATACTGCCTGATCTGACCAAGGATATCCCGAACAAAACGGATTCCGAGGACGGAAATGATCCAAACGGCGGCAATAAAGACGGCGGCGGAAGCCTGGTCTAAGCTGCTCATATCGGAATAAAGAGTATACAGTTCGACCGGAGAACCAATGGGTTCTCCGGTTTTTTTGTCATATAAGCATGGATATGCCCAGGGTTATATGTCTTTATGCAGTCTATGCAGGGCTCTGCTGCTTGCCTGGTCACATTGACAGGGGGTGGAACGTTGTGTACATTAGTGATTAAATATTAAATAATAAATATACCTTGAAATAGCAGAGCTGAGTGGCTTTGCATATCTGATTGCAGCGGGTAACTGGTATAATGAATGTCCGGCTTTGATTAGCCATAAGAATTAAGGGGGAGAACAGACCGTGGAAGCTCTGGCGCTTGAGCGCAAGCAGGAACAGAACCGTGAACTTCGTGAGCGCCTCGAACAGCTTAAGAAGGAACGGAATGCAATTATTTTGGCTCATTATTATCAGCGTGATGAAATTCAGGAGGTAGCGGATTTCCGGGGAGATTCTTTTTTACTGGCTCAAAAGGCAGCGGAGACCGATGCGGAGGTTATTGTATTCTGCGGTGTGCACTTTATGGGCGAAAGCGCCAAGATTCTTGCTCCGAACAAAACCGTACTGATTCCGGACGAACGTGCAGGCTGTCCAATGGCGGATATGGTCAATGTGGATGGGCTCCGCAAGCTCAAGGCGCAGCATCCGAACGCCAAGGTGGTCACCTATATTAACTCGTCGGCTGAGATTAAGGCGGAAACGGATATTTGCTGTACCTCAGCCAATGCCGTCAAGGTGATTGAATCGCTCGACGCGGAGGAAATCATCTGGGTGCCGGACAAGAATCTGGGCAATTATGTTCAGGAACAGACCGGTAAGAAGCTGATTATCTGGGAAGGCTATTGCAACACTCATGATATGCTCACGGTTAAAGATGTTATTGAAATGAGAGCCAAATATCCGGAAGCAGAATTTGTGGTACATCCGGAATGCCGCCCTGAAGTAGTTGCGATGGGTGATTATGTAGGCAGCACCACCTCGATCATTGAGTATTGCCGGAAATCGGACCGCCGGCAGTTTATCGTTGGAACAGAGGACGGTACTGGTTACCAGCTGCGCAAAGACAGCCCGGATAAGGAATTCCACTTTGCGACAAAATTCCTTGTCTGCCCTAATATGAAAGTTAATAATCTAAAGAAACTGGTAAAATGCCTGGAGACGATGAAGCCGCAGATTTACGTACCGCCCGCTGTCGCCGACAAAGCCAGAACCTCCCTAGAGCGCATGCTACAAGTCCGGTAGCATGCGCTACTCTTTCGTTGAAACAGGTGAAAAGCGGTCATGATTCCACAATATTTAGTAGATTTCGATCTTCGTGAGCTCCCTACAGTAAAGACAGACTGCCTTGTAATCGGCTCGGGGATTGCCGGATTATTCACAGCAATTAAAGCCAGTGAAGACCGGAAGGTTATTATGATTACCAAGAAATCGCTGATGGAGAGCAACACCCGGTATGCACAGGGTGGAATTGCTGCAGTATTCTCAGAAGATGATTCGCCAGTTTACCACCGCCAGGACACCCTAATGGCTGGAGCGGGGCTTAACTCTTCCGCAGCAGTGGATGTATTGGTGCATGAAGGTCCGGAGGGGGTGCGTGAACTGATCCGGCTCGGTACCATATTCGATAAGGAAAATGGTGTCCTGGCTTTAACTCAGGAAGCAGCACACAGCCACCGCCGTATCCTTCACGCTAATGGGGATGCTACCGGCTATGAAATTGTCCGTGCACTCGCGGAACAAGTCCAGCAGCATGAGAATATTGAGATCTGGGATGATCATTTTGTTATAGATCTTATTACTGACGGGGGAGAATGCGTAGGTGCGCTGGTGCAGCGTCCAGGCGGCGGAAGACTGTTCCTGCAAGCCGATGCCACGATTCTCTGCTCAGGGGGAGCGGGGCAACTGTACCGCTATACTACGAATCCTGAGGTTGCCACCGGGGATGGGGTAGCGATAGCCTACCGGGCTGGAGCTCATGTGCGGGATATGGAGTTTATCCAGTTCCATCCGACAGCACTGAGTTATCCCGGAGCACCACGGTTTCTGATCTCCGAGGCTGTACGCGGTGAGGGAGCTGTCCTGCGCAACATTAATGGCGAACGGTTCATGGAGCGTTATCATGAGCTGCTGGAATTGGCACCCCGTGACATCGTAGCCCGGGCGATTATCAGTGAGATGGAGCTCACTAAGTCTACCTTCGTATACCTCGACATTACACATGAGCCTGCGGATATGGTTAAACACCGGTTCCCGACGATTTATGAGACATGTATGAGTTACGGACTCGATATTACAAGTGATTGGATTCCTGTGGCTCCTGCTGCGCATTATATGATGGGGGGCATCAAGACTGATCTCAACGGAGAAAGCAATATCGCCAGGCTGTTTGCCTGCGGGGAGGTTTCTTCGACCGGAGTACAGGGAGCAAACCGCCTGGCCAGCAACTCCTTATCCGAGGCGATTGTATTTGGACGGCGGATTATAGAACGTATCCGTCAGCTTCCGCCGCTTGGCCGGGATATTGTATCCGCCGCTTGTGATGAAGGACGGGTGGAATCACCGACCCAAGCTATAGTCGAACGTCGTCTTAAGCTGCAAAAGGTAATGGTGCGTTATGCCGGTCTCCGGCGGAATGAGGAAATGCTGGAAAAAGGACTGGAAGAACTAAAACGGCAGCTGCCGATTTTTGGCTCTGCTCTAACCAAACGTGAGGAATATGAGTTTGCCAACATGCTTACCTGCTGTCTGCTGATCACTGAATCGGCTTTGGCGCGGCAGGAGAGTCGTGGAGCACATTACCGTGAGGATTATCCGCTAAGGGATGATGCGAAGTGGCAGAAACATTTGCTCCAGATTCGCGATCTCGGAATAGTGGAGGAATTAAGTGATGATGTTTAATGGATATAACGAAGAATTAGTGCAATTAATCAAGGGTTGGCTGCAGGAGGATGTCGGTTCGGGTGATATTACAACACGTACGACGATTCCGGCCGGCCACGAATCCAAGGGGATTATCCATGCGAAGGAAGCCGGTGTCATCTGCGGCCTGCCTGTGGCAGAACTGGTTTTTGAAGTTGTGGATCCTTCGCTTGTATTTACGGCGCTGGTTCAAGAAGGGCAGACCGTTTCCAAGGGAACGGTAATTGCTGAAGTGGAAGGAAGCACGCACGCAATTCTGACCGGGGAGCGGCTTGCGCTTAACTTGATGCAGAGATTATCCGGTGTTGCTTCACGGACAGCCGCTTTTGTAGAAGCGCTGAATGGTCTGCCTACACGGCTTGTTGATACCCGTAAGACTACACCGGGACACCGGATGCTGGAGAAGTACGCTGTCCGCGTCGGCGGCGGTGCGAACCACCGGTTCGGATTATACGATGCTGTGATGATCAAAGATAATCATATCAAGGGAGCCGGAGGCATTCGTCAGGCTGTAGGCCGGGCCCGGGCGAATATTCCGCATACCATGACCATTGAAGTGGAGACCGAGAGTCTTGAGCAGGTTGAGGAAGCTTTAGCTGCTGGAGCAGATATTATTATGCTGGACAACATGGCGCCTGAGCTGATGAAGGAAGCGGTTAGAAGAATTAAGACCAAATCACCGCATGTCAAAACCGAAGCTTCGGGGAATGTTTCCCTGGAGACTGTTCGCAGCATGGCTGAATCAGGCGTGGATGTGATTTCTGTCGGACGGCTGACCTATTCCTTCACTAGTCTGGACATCAGTCTGGATCTGAATGCCAAGAAGGAGGCGCCTCTCTCATGATACTGGCTGTCGATATCGGCAATACCAATATTGTGCTCGGTGTTTACCGGAAGCGTGAGCTGCTGCACCATTTCCGGCTCAGCACTGCGCGTCAATCTACGGCCGATGAATATGGTGTGCTGATTCATAATTTGTTCCATATGTCGAACATATCGTTTAAAGATGTGGAGGGCGTCATTATCTCCTCTGTCGTCCCACCGCTTGTCCAAGTAATCGTAGAGATGTGTGTAAGGTATATCGGTAAAGATCCGCTGCTGGTTGGTCCCGGAATTAAGACCGGTCTTAATCTGCGGTATGAAAATCCCCGTGAAGTAGGGGCTGACCGGATTGTGAATGCTGTTGCGGCTGTCGAACAGTACAAATGCCCGTTAGTGGTTGTGGACTTCGGGACTGCAACTACCTTCGATTGTATTGATGCCGGTGCTAATTATCTTGGCGGGGCCATTGTACCGGGGCTCGGTATTTCCACCGAGGCCCTGTATCAGCGGGCATCTAAACTGCCGAGAATCGAGCTCGAGAAACCCAAGAAGGTCATTGGACGCAATACGGTGCATGCCATGCAAGCCGGGATTATTTTTGGTTATGCCGGCCAGGTTGAGGGAATCGTACGGAGAATCAAGCAGGAAATGAATGCGCCAGTACTGAAGGTCATAGCTACAGGCGGGCTTGCTACGCTTATTGCCGGGGAGACGGACTGTATAGATGAAGTTAATCCTATGTTGACACTGGAAGGCCTGCGCATTATTTATGACCGTAACCAATAAAGATAAAGAAGCCTGAACGAGGCTAAGAGAGTGGAGGGATATGCACCCAATGGAAACAAAAAAAGACCGGCTGATCCGGGGGACTGCACTGGACGGAAGAGTCCGGGCATTTGCTGTCCGCACGACAGCACTCGTTGATGAATTGCGGCGCAGACATGATACGTACCCGACGGCTACAGCCGCACTGGGCCGTACAGTAACCGCAGCAGCCATGATGGGCGCTATGCTCAAAGGAGAAGAGAAGCTGGCGATTATGGTCAAAGGAAACGGCCCAATTGGACAGATTACGGCTGAATCGAATGCTCTTGGGGAAGTGCGCGGCTACGTGAGCAATCCGCATGTGCATCTGCCCAGCAACAGTCTTGGCAAATTGGATGTGGCCGGTGCTGTAGGGACCGAAGGATTTATTGATGTGAGCAAGGATTTGGGGATGAAAGAGCCTTATCGCGGAAGCGTACCTATTATTTCAGGTGAGCTTGGCGACGATTTCACCTACTATTTTGCCGTTTCCGAGCAGACACCTGCGGCGGTCGGGCTGGGCGTATTGGTTGAACCGGATAACTCTGTGAGTGTTGCCGGAGGATTTATTATCCAGCTGCTTCCAGGACTTACCGATGCTGAAATTACTGAGATTGAACAGGCAGTAGGCGCTATGCCATCTGTTACTACCCTGCTGGATCAGGGACTTGAGCCTGAGGAAATGCTGCGTTATCTTTTACCGGATGCCATCGTACTGGATGAACTGGATATTAATTTTGTCTGCCAATGCTCCCGGGAGCGGGTTGAACAAACATTGGTCAGTCTGGGCCAGCACGAGCTGGAGCGTTTAATCGAAGAAGACGATCAGGCGGAGGTTGTATGTCATTTCTGCAACGAGGCCTATTTATTTAATAAGGATGAACTACAGGTTATCCTGGATCAAGCGAAATCGTAGGGCATGGGATGATGACTAGACAGGAGCGCGTGCTGCGCAATGCCGTTGTCATACTTGCTGTCGGCACTTTAGTCCTTGGGGGACTGCTCTTTTGGAGCCTGCGGGCGATGTACATTCTGAAGGGTGAGGCTGGCGAGGGTGAATCCGCTGATATCGCCACCGCAGGCGGACAGCCGGTAACGGACCGGGAATGGATAGATGAACTCAAAAAAAAGCACGGTGATGAGGTGCTTCTGGGAATACTCAATCACATTGTAGTCGATAAGGAAGCCAAGGCACTTGGCATTACCGTGACAGATACTGACATCGAGCAGGAACTTCAGCGTAGTATGGCTGGTTATGGCTCAGAGGAACAGTATTACACACAAATGCGGTCTGAGCTGGGACTTTCCCGTCAGGAGGTACGTGAGGAGGCGGTTTACCGGCTCACTCTCCAGGCGGTGGCCACAAAGGACGTTATTATCAGTGAATCGGCAATCGATGATTATTTAGCGGAGAATTCCGCACGCTTCATACCCAAGAAGCAAATGCAGCTTTCGATGATCAAGGTGGAGACTTATGATGAGGCAGATCATGTGATGGACCGGCTGGAGCAGGGAGAGGATTTTGCCGCTGTAGCCAAGGAGGTCTCCATCGACACCGAGAGCAGGGAGCACGGAGGAAGCATCGGAATGGTGGAGGAGGATGATCCCTTTTGGCCTGGGGATCTGCTGGAAACGGCCGCAGGACTTGAAGCGGGCGATATCGCCGGGCCGCTGCAGACCGGTGAAGCTTATGCCGTAATTCGGCTGGAGAAAATGATTGATCCCCCTAAGCCGGATGAGGCGGAAATCAGGGAGCAGGTACGCCGGGAGCTGGCACTGGAGCAGGCTGCTCCATTACAGCAGGTAGAAAGCGATCTGCGCACTAAATATGACACAGCGATATATATTGACAACGGCCTGCAAGATTGATAATATGAGGTTAAATGTAAAACCTACCGTTTTAGTCGGGAATAACCGGCGGCGGATTACACAAAATGGCCGCCTTACAGCGTTATAACTTGACGCTGCGGTATTGAATATCCTGGTGCAGACTCATCGTCCCCTTGAGAGATAAGCCGCAATACATCAAACACCCGGAATTACATGCTGAAGACTTATGTCACAAGTTATGCACTCATAGATTAATAAATATTCCAAGGAGGTTTTTGCTCATGGCTAAAGTCGTCAACAGCGTAACAGATTTGATCGGTGGCACACCGCTTGTTCGTTTGAATCGGATCACTCCCGAAGGTTCCGCAGATATCTACTTGAAGCTGGAATACCAAAACCCGGGTTCCAGTGTTAAAGACCGTATTGCCCTCAGCATTGTAGAAGAAGCTGAGAAGGATGGTCTTCTGAAACCGGGCGGAACGATTGTAGAAGCTACCAGCGGTAACACTGGTATCGGCTTAGCACTTGTTGCAGCTGCCAAAGGCTACAAGGCAGTTATTGTTATGCCTGAAACGATGAGCCTTGAGCGCCGTAACCTGCTTCGCGCTTACGGTGCTGAGCTCGTACTGACTCCGGGATCAGAAGGTATGAACGGTGCGGTTAAGAAAGCCGAGCAGATTTTGGCCGAGAATCCGGATTACTTCCTTGCTGAGCAGTTCAAGAACAAAGCTAACCTGAAGATTCACTTGGAAACTACCGGTCCTGAAATCGTAGAAGCGATTGAGTCGATTGGTGGACCATTGGATGCGTTCGTTGCAGGCGTAGGTACTGGCGGAACCATCTCTGGTGCCGGCGAAGTATTGAAGAAGCAATATCCTGATGTGAAGATTTATGCGGTAGAGCCAGCTGCTTCACCTATTCTGGCCGGCGGCAAACCAGGTCCGCACAAAATCCAAGGGATTGGTGCTAACTTCATTCCGGACATCCTGAACCAGAACATCTACGATGAGATCATTCATGTGGAGAACGACGAAGCCTTCGAAACTGCGCGCCGTGTGGCCAAAGAAGAAGGTGTGTTGTCCGGTATTTCTTCCGGTGCCGCTGTATTTGCAGCGCTTAAAGTAGCCAAAGAGCTGGGTGCAGGCAAAAAAGTCGTTGTCATTATTCCAAGTAACGGCGAACGCTACCTCAGCACTCCGCTGTACAACTTCGAAGTATAATTATTAAAATTTTCTATAAGAGTCTTCCTCTCCGCTCATTCAGGGATAGTGAAGGCTCTTTTTTGTGCATGCTGATAGAAGAGATGATGTGGCGATATTCAGAGCAGTTGGTGCGTTTTGAATGCAATAATAGGCTTATTTTACATAAATCCAATCTTCGGGGTTTTCAAAGCGTCCTGAAGTACAGTATACTGACAGGCAATATACGATGATAACCATGTAGGCTTCACAAACTAAGTAAATGCTTACGAAGCGAGTCTTGTTGTGAAGAATACGCTAGAAGCAAAGGCTTTACAAAACTTTAAGGAGGATAGCTTTGGAAATCTTAACGGCGTGGCAGGACTGGGAGCAATGGGCAGATGAGAACTGGAGCCTTCTTCCCTTGATTATACAATCACCACAGGATAAATCCGGCTTGCCGGCTTCTTGGATGAAGGCTTGGGAGCAGGCCTCGCCTTATTCAGTGGTACTGGAGAGCGGGAAAGGCGGCCGCTATACCTACCTGGGGCTGAGCCCTGTCTCCGTAATAGAAGGCAAAGGAGAACAAGCGGCAGCATTCGATTTAACCCCGGGAACACCGGGCTATCAAGTCTGGGAAGCCGATGCAAAGAAAGATTTGCAAGGTAAACCGCTGGATGTGCTGCAGGGATGGATGAAGGGATTGACTTCCCCGCGCGCAGAGATTTCAGGATTACCGCCGTTTCATGGCGGCTGTGTGGGCTATCTCAGCTATGACGTAGTCCGTTCCCTCGAGAGGCTGCCTTCGCTGGCTAAGGATGATCCGGGATTTCCTGATTATTTGTTTATGCGTTTCGAAGAGCTATGGATTTACGATCACCAGGAGGACATGCTTTATTGCACTGTTCATGTCCCAGTGACTGCCGGCAATAAACCTGATCTGCCCGGCCTCAGACTTCTCTATTCCGAGTCTGTACAGCGGGCGGAAAAGATGGTTGAACAGTGGCGGCTGATCGGTTGTGCTGCAGAAACGGAAGCACAGACACAGGCAGCGGAGATGGTCAGGATTGTGGCTGTGATTGAGGAGAGCGTTAATCTGTCCGGAGAGTGGCCTGGCATGAGGTCTGCCTTTTCACCAGAGCACTTCCAGCAGGCCGTGCTCGATGTTCAGGAATACATCCGCCAGGGCGACGTATTCCAGGTCAACCTCTCGCTGCGCCAGGAGGCGCAGCTGAAAGCCCCGCCGGAGGATGTTTATGAATGGCTGCGCAAGCTCAATCCGTCCCCGTACATGGGGCTGCTCCGCTCGCCCGGCTTCGCGCTCTCCAGCGCTTCGCCGGAGCTGCTCGTCAAGCTGCACGGGGACAAGGTCAGCGCCCGCCCCATTGCCGGTACCCGGCGCCGGGGGCTCACTCCCGCGGAGGATGCCGCCATGGAGGCGGAGCTGCGCGGGAGCGAGAAGGAGATCGCCGAGCATATTATGCTTGTCGATCTTGAGCGCAACGACATCGGCCGTGTCGCTGCGTATGGATCGGTCAGCGTGCCGGAGCTGCTGACCGTGGAGCGATACTCGCATGTCATGCACCTCGTCTCGCAGGTGGAGGGGCGCATCGCCCCCGGCCGCGATGCTTATGATGTCATGGCCGCCTTGTTTCCCGGCGGCACAATCACCGGTGCGCCCAAGGTGCGCACAATGGAAATCATCGAAGAGCTGGAGCCGGTTCGCCGCGGCCCATATACCGGATCACTGGGCTGGATTGACTATAACGGCAATATGGAATTAAATATTATTATACGGACGTTGGCAGTCAAGGACGGAGTAGGATATATTCAGACAGGCGCAGGTATCGTGATCGATTCCGATCCGTACCGCGAATACCGGGAATGCCATAACAAAGCCAAAGCGGTAGTGAAGGCGGTTCTCTGCAGTGAGCTGCAGCAGGAATCACGGACCACCGGTGGAGCCAAAGGGGGAGCAACACTATGATCTTGGTCATCGATAATTATGATTCCTTTACGTACAACCTGGTGCAGTATTTAGGCGAACTGGGGGAAGAAGTGAAGGTGCACCGCAACGATGAAATTACGATTCAGGAGATTGAGGAGATGGCTCCGGATCATATTCTGATCTCACCGGGACCCTGTACCCCGAATGAAGCGGGCATCAGCCTGGAGCTGCTGCAGCATTTCAAGGGCGTCATTCCGATCTTCGGCGTATGTCTGGGACATCAGGCCATCGGGCAGGCCTTTGGCGGAAACGTCATCCGTGCCGAACGTTTAATGCACGGCAAAACATCGCCGATTTACCATAACGGCACATCAGTTTTTGAGGGACTGGAATCCCCATTTACCGCAACAAGATATCATTCGTTAATTGTAGAACGCGAGAGCCTGCCGGATTGCCTGGAGATTACAGCAGAGACGGCGGAAGGTGAAATTATGGCACTGCGTCATAAAGAATATCCGATTGAAGGTGTCCAGTTTCATCCGGAATCAATCATTACCGATCATGGACACACCATGCTCCGCAACTTCCTGAAACGGAGAGCCGGAGAACCGGCATGAACTATATCGGACTGAATGAAAGAATAGTCGAGGCCAAAGACGCCGTGGTTTCCGCTCTGGATCACGGCTTTTTGTACGGCATGGGCCTGTTTGAAACCTTGCGTACTTACGGAGGCGTCCCTTTTCTGCTGCGGCGCCATCTGGATAGGCTGGCGGACGGCTGCAGACAGCTGGGAATTCCGTTTGAGGCAGATGAAGACTCTTTGCGTAAATGGATCGGACAAGTAATGGCAGCGAATGGGCTGCAGGAAGCATATATCCGTTATACAGTTACTGCAGGCGAAGATATTTTGGGGCTTCCGGCCGGAGAGTATACCCAGCCTAATCATTTGCTCTATATCAAAGAGCTGCCCAAGGTGCCTTCGTCCCTTTACACGGAAGGCAAGCCGCTGCAATTGCTGCGGATACCGCGCAATACCCCGGAAGGGCCGGTTAGACTGAAGTCGCTGCATTATATGAATAACATTCTGGCCAAACGTGAGCTTGCCGGATATGCCTCAGCTGCGGGCGGTGCGGAAGGGCTGATGCTGACGGATAAAGGGTTTATTGCGGAGGGCATCGTCAGCAATCTCTTTTACATCAAAGACGGGATACTCCATACTCCTGATATAGCTGCAGGCATCCTGCCCGGCATTACCCGGGAAATGGTGCTGGAACTGGCCCCCGGTGCAGGATTGCACACAGAAGAGGGATTTTACCGCTGGGAGCAGCTGCTTGCTGCCGAGGAAATATTTCTGACGAACTCGGTGCAGGAGATTGTTCCGGTGACGACACTTTGGCACGGTAATGAGTCATTGATGGTTAGCGGTGGACGAAGCGGCAAGAACACGGCTGAATTAATCAGGTTGTACAGGGAAAGGACGGAAGGGCTGAAATGAAACCTGTTATTTATAGACGGAACTACCGGTTTAAGGACAGCGAACTGGTCTTAGGCGACCGCACCTTGATTATGGGCATCCTGAATGTAACGCCGGACTCTTTTTCTGATGGGGGCCTGTGGAATGAGCCGGATAGAGCGGTAGAGCATGCACTCCAAATGGCGGCAGAGGGTGCCGATATTATTGATATAGGCGGTGAATCCACGCGTCCCGGCCACCAGCCGGTGAGTATGGAGGAAGAGCTGGAGCGGGTGCTTCCTGTTATTGAGAGCATTCACCGCGCAGCGCCCCATCTGGTTCTTTCGATAGATACGTATAAGGCTGAGGTAGCCCGGCAGGCTCTACAGGCGGGGGCACACCTTATTAATGATGTCTGGGGCGGCAAAGCTGACCGTGATATGGGCGCTGTAGCTGCAGAAGCCGGATGCCCCTTCATTCTGATGCATAACCGTCATGACCGTAATTATAAGGATCTGGCGGCAGATATGTCTGCGGATCTCAAAGAGAGTATTGATATGGCACTGGCTGCAGGTGTAAAGCCGGAGAACATCATTCTTGACCCGGGTATCGGGTTTGCCAAGGATTATACCGAGAATCTGCAGGCGATGATGGCGCTGGACAGCTTGACTGAGCTGGGTTATCCGGTGCTGCTGGCCACTTCCCGCAAAAAGTTCATCCGGACTGCACTCGGTCTTCCAGCGGATGATGTAGTGGAGGGAACCGCGGCGACTGTGGCGTTCGGTATTGCCCAAGGCTGTCAGATCGTGCGGGTGCATGATGTATCCTTAATCAAACGAACCGTTCAAATGTGCGACGCTATGCTGTATGCCGCCTCCCCGCAAGTGCGGAAGTAGGTTAGGCCTGCAGCGGCTGACTATTTTTATTATAAGAAAGCAGGTACTGTAATGGATAAAATGACGCTGCACCGCATGGAGTATTACGGATATCACGGAGTGTTTGAAGAGGAACGCAAGCTTGGCCAGCGCTTCTATGTGGATCTGGAGCTGGAGCTTGATTTGCAGACTGCAGGACTAAATGATGATCTGACGCAGACGGTGAACTATGCCGAGGTGCATGAAACAGTTAAAAACATTGTCGAAACAAAGTCCTTCAAGCTGATTGAAGCTTTGGCGGAACATATTGCATCCGTGTTACTGGACACTTATACTATTATCAATGCAGTAACGGTCAAAGTGACCAAGCCGCATCCGCCGTTCGACATTCATTTTCAGGGAGTGACCGTAGAACTGCGCAGAACGAGAAAGTGAGACCAGGTCCATGAACATACATTCCACCTCTGAGGCATCAGAGGCTTATATTGCTTTAGGGGCTAATTTAGGCGACCGTGAGGGAACCTTGAAGGAAGCCTTGAACAGGCTGAACCAGCATGAGGGAATAGAAGTTGTACGCTGCTCCAGAATATACGAGACCGAGCCGGTTGGCTATCTGGATCAGTCGCAGTTTTTGAATATGGCTGCTGCCCTGCGTACTACGCTTGCGCCGGAGGATTTGCTTCATGTCATGCTGGCGATTGAGACACAGCTCGGCCGCGTCCGGGATATCCGGTACGGACCGAGAACCGTCGATTTGGATTTACTCTGGGTAGAAGGCCGGAGTCTGGACACGCCTGAGTTAACACTTCCGCATCCCCGGATGATGGAGCGGGCGTTTGTGCTGATTCCGCTAAGTGATATTGTTCCGCAGAATGATGCATCGTTCGGACTTTACGGAATGATTGCTGCAGCGCTTCAAGATTTGGACGGAAAGGAAGGAATGCGCTTGTGGACATCAAACGAATGGGACGGCGGGTCAGAGCATTCCGGAAGCTAAAGGGGTATACCCAGCAGGAGCTGGCGGATTCTGTCGGAATTTCCCTCGCTGTGCTCGGCGCAGTAGAGAGGGGCAATCGTCGGTTGGAAGATAAAATTTTAAATAAAATTGCGGACGTTCTCGGTGTTTCAGCCGAAGAGCTGGCTAATCCCTCCCCGTGAGACGGAGCTTTTATATAAACCAATAGTAAAGGAAGTGAAAGAACATGCTGAAAATAGGCGGTATTGAATTGAAGAATCAGGTGGTTTTGGCGCCTATGGCTGGCGTATGCAATCCCGCTTTTCGTCTGATCGCTAAAGAGTTTGGAACAGGTCTGGTCTGCGCAGAAATGGTCAGTGACAAGGCCATCCTGCACGGCAACAAGCGTACACGCGAAATGCTGTTTGTGGATGAGCGGGAGAAACCGCTGAGCCTGCAGATTTTTGGAGGCGACCGTGAAACGCTGGTTGGAGCGGCAAGAGTGGTGGATAAAGAGACCAATGCCGATATTATCGACATTAATATGGGCTGTCCTGTCCCTAAAGTGACCAAATGTGATGCCGGCGCCCGCTGGCTGTTGAATCCTGACAAAATTTACGAGATGGTGTCGGCTGTCGTGGAAGCTGTTGATAAGCCTGTCACCGTAAAAATGCGCATCGGCTGGGACAGTGAGCACATCTTTGTGGAAGAAAATGCGCGTGCTGTAGAACGGGCCGGCGGTCAGGCGGTCAGTGTGCACGGCCGTACACGCGAGCAGCTGTACACCGGACATGCAGACTGGAAGTATATCAAAATGGCCAAAGAGGCTGTTTCGATTCCTGTTATCGGTAACGGGGACGTGAATACACCTGAGGATGCGCGGGCCATGCTTGATCAGACCGGCTGTGACGGAGTCATGATCGGCCGCGGCGCACTGGGCAATCCGTGGATGCTGTACCGTACTGTGCAGTATTTGAAGACTGGCGAACTGATGCCTGAGCCTGGAGTCGAAGAGAAATTCAAAGTAGCGATTCTTCACATGGACCGGTTGGTGGCCCTTAAGGGGGAAGCGGTGGCCGTTCGTGAAATGCGCAAGCATATGGCCTGGTATTTGAAAGGTCTGAAAGCTGCCGCCCGTGTGAAGGATGTCATTATGGAAGAAACAAGACGCGACGGAATGGTGCGGATTTTGAATGATTTTGTCGTACAGCTTAGAGATGAAGAGGAACAGGAAGACCTAAACCCTTCTCTTTCGGCAGTATAATTTCCGCTCCGGCAGCGGGGATTTTCATGCTTCTGCTTACATTATCGGATAACACTGAACTTTATATGGGGCGTCATTGACATTTAGTAGCGGTTCCAATATAATTTCACAGTATAAAATCGCCGTTACAGCAAGCGTTAATGCAGCAGGGAGGGTTCTTATCCCTCCGGATTCGCATATAGTATGGTGTTTTCAATAAATGTATACGACAGGAGAATCGGTTGAGATGAGCGATAAAGAAGTCATCCTTACGCCGGACGGACTTAAGCGTCTGGAAGAAGAACTGGAGACCCTCAAATCCGTGAAACGCCGCGAAGTGGCCGAGCGGATTAAAGTAGCAATCGGCTACGGGGATATCAGCGAGAACTCGGAGTATGAAGACGCGAAGAACGAACAGGCTTTTATCGAAGGCCGTATTATTACTCTGGAAAAAATGCTCCGCAACGCCCGAATCATCAACAGCGACGAGATTGTTACTGATGTGGTAAGCATCGGGGTTACGGTTAGCGTTGAAGATTTGGAATATGGCGATGTGATGGAGTATACCATCGTCGGCACAGCTGAATCCGATCCGTTAAATAATAAAATCTCTAACGAAAGCCCGGTAGGTAGAGCCATTATCGGCAAAAAAGTCGGCACAATCGTCGATGTAAGTGTTCCTGCAGGCGTCATTCAATATAAAATTCTCGATATTAGAATGAAGTAACTTACAGTTGTACCCCGAAAGCTTCCTTAGGGAAGCTTTTTTCAAAGTATAACAAGCGAAAAATATGGGTGAACATATATAGCTTATATTTTGTACTGAAACGGACTGCCTTCGCTCAATGCCCGCGGGGAGCCGTTTCTTCTTATGTATATGACATGATGGTTTTAGAGAGGATGAACGAACATGACCGAGGAATTGAATACCGTGGAGAGCACGGAAAAGGAACTTAGCGAGCTGCTGCAGATCCGCCGTGCGAAATTGGACGAGCTGCGTGCACTGGGAATCGACCCGTTCGGCAAGAAATATGAGCGTACTGCAGGAGCCGGAGACCTTCTGGCTAAGTATGACGGACAAACCAAAGAAGAACTGGACGAGCTTGCTCTGGATGTAAGCATTGCCGGCCGCATCATGGGTAAACGGGTAATGGGCAAAGCCAGCTTCGCCCACATCCAGGACCTAAGCGGTAAAATCCAGATTTATGTGCGCCAGGACAGCATTCCTGAAGAGCAATATGCAGCATTTAATGTTCTTGATTTGGGCGACATCATCGGTGTCCGCGGAACGTTGTTCAAGACCAAAACAGGTGAAACGTCGATTAAAGCGAGCAACCTCGAGGTATTGTCCAAATCCCTGCTTCCTTTGCCTGAGAAATATCACGGCCTGAAGGATGTAGAACTGCGCTACCGTCAGCGTTATGTAGACCTGATTATCAACCCTGAGGTCCAGCAGACGTTTATTGCCCGTTCACGGATTATCCAGTCGATGCGCCGTTATCTGGACTCGCTGGGCTATCTTGAAGTTGAAACTCCGACTCTGCATGCAATTGCCGGCGGAGCTGCTGCGCGTCCGTTCATTACCCACCACAATACACTGGATATGCAGCTGTATATGCGTATTGCTATCGAGCTCCACCTGAAGCGCCTGATTGTCGGCGGTCTGGAGAAAGTCTACGAAATCGGCCGCGTCTATCGTAATGAAGGAATTTCAACAAGACACAATCCGGAATTCACCATGATCGAGCTGTACGAAGCTTATGCTGACTACAAAGACATTATGCAGCTGACGGAGAACATGATCGCCCACATCGCCCAGGAGGTTCTTGGCAGCCAGAAGATTAACTATCAGGGACAAGAAGTCGACCTCTCACCGGGATGGCGTCGTGTAACCATGGTTGATGCTGTTAAAGAAGTAACGGGTGTTGACTTTGGCGTTCAGATGACTGATGAGGAAGCCCAGCGTTTGGCTAAGGAGCACCGTGTTCCAGTTGAGAAGCACATGACCTTCGGCCATATCCTCAATGCGTTCTTTGAACAATTCGTTGAGGAAACACTGATTCAGCCTACATTTGTAATGGGTCATCCGGTTGAAATCTCGCCACTGGCCAAAAAGAATGAACAGGATCCGCGGTTTACTGACCGTTTCGAGCTATTTATTGTTGCCAGAGAGCATGCGAATGCATTTAGTGAGCTGAATGACCCGATTGACCAGCGTCAGCGGTTCGAAGCTCAGATTCAGGAAAAAGAGCAGGGTAACGATGAGGCCCATGAGATGGATGATGATTTCATCCGTGCGCTGGAATACGGCATGCCTCCTACAGGCGGACTCGGAATCGGTGTAGACCGTCTGATCATGCTGCTTACCAACGCGGCTTCTATCCGTGATGTTCTGTTGTTCCCGCATATGCGTAACAAAGACTGAATAAAGTCCTGATCGCAAAACCACAATAACCAGGGAAGCTGTACAGGCAGTTTCCTTGGTTCAATGGTGGAATGAACATATTTTAAAATAATGCTTGCAATCAAACGTTATACATGGTATATTCTATTTCTGGCCGCGAAACATCAACGCCGAGCTCGAAAAAGAAGTTGAAAAAAAGAGCTTGCATTGAACGGCTGGATGTGATATATTATAAGAGTTGCTGGTGACGAGCTAATCATCACTGACAACAAGCTTGATCTTTGAAAACTGAACAACGAGTGAGTATCGGAAATCACTTCGGTGAGATCCAAAACTGATGATTTTCACAACGTCTTGTACGCTTTAGAAATTCATCTTGAGAATGCAAATTCTCGTCAGATGTTTCAAAATGAGCAATCGCTCTTTCTAAATACCAATTTGGAGAGTTTGATCCTGGCTCAGGACGAACGC
>NZ_CAKMMG010000016.1 GCF_927798115.1 Paenibacillus auburnensis | reverse complement strand
TAGAAAGAGCGATTGCTCATTTTGAAACATCTGACGAGAATTTGCATTCTCAAGATGAATTTCTAAAGCGTACAAGACGCTGTGAAAATCATCAGTTTTGGATCTCACCGAAGTGATTTCCAGGTACTCACTCGTTGTTCAGTTTTCAAAGATCAAGCTCGTTGTCAGTGTCGATTAGCTCGTCACCAGCAACTCTTATAATATATCATGTTTTCCGATTGAATGCAACATTTATTTTTTCGAAAGTTATCAATTCATATCGGATAATCATATTCCAGTCCTTCGCAACAACTTGCTGTTCCCGACTGGATTTATAATATAACACGACTTGTCCTGTAAAGACAACCCACAGCTTTTTCCAAATTGCAGATTAATTAATTCTGCTATGCAACATTTAAGCCCTAAGGGAATGTTAAAAAAGCATATAAGGCTGCTTAGTGACCGCAGCCTTATATGCTTGCACAACTAGTGTGTGATTAAGAATGATTAGTTCGAAATCCATGGATTCTTGCTTTTCTTAGCGCTCCCCGACCGGCTGTTCTGGTTCCCCCCCTGTTTGGAAGCAGGTTTACCGGACTTGGTACCAGCAAGGCTTGATGTTTTCACCTTAGCTGCTCCCGTTTTATTGCTACGGTTTTTAGTCTTTGTTGCAGCTTCCGTAGTATTAACTACTGCTTGAGGTGTTTGAAGCTCAATAGGCTCGGGCTCCAATATTTCCGGTACCCGATTATGATGTGCAAAGTTCTCCATGCCCGGATATGTCGGATAGGCAGGAATGCCAGATATCGGGGAGTTTGCATATGTTTCAAATGGCGCTACAGAATTCGCAGCATTAGGGAAGGTATCCGCTCCTACTCCATAAGGAGAGATTACGCCAGGCTGCGGCATATAAACGGGATAACCACCAAAAGCCGGCTGTTCATAACCATAGTGCTGTATAGGAGCTTCCCCACCGCAGCCACAGGATGGCCATGGCAGATTCATCGTCTGTCCGCCATATTGGGGTACTCCATAAGTTGGATAGTCGACGGCTGGGCTTACTGCGGTTAATGGGCCAGCAGTGTAATCCTGGGTATAGTTCGGATACCACGCTTCCTGAGCTTCTGCGACGGGATACATATTACCAGGATAAATATATGGAGGCATGCACTCCTGCATATAAGCGGCCGGCTGAATATAATTCTGTGCGGGATTCATGCCCATCACCGGCATCGCCTGCTCATAATAAGGATATAGCTGCGGGCAATCAAAAGCATACGGATTCTCGTTTAATCCGGGGTAACCCGCTGTTTTATCACATGGCATTTCCTTATTAGGAGTCCAGTACGCCTGCTGAACCTCAGTTTTCCCCTTCTCTTTAGGCATCTCGTAGGCGACAGCCTCCTGCGCAGGAACCGAGATTTGTACATACAGGCTCTGAGACTCATGGACCATCTGGACAGGTGAGACCTCAGGTGCCTTGTTTACTTCAGGAGCTATGTTCACTACTTCAGGCGCTATGTTTACTTCAGGAGCTATGTTCACTTCAGGAGCTGTTTTCACTTCTGGAGCTAAGTTCGCTTCAGGTTCTTTAGAAATTACCGGTTCAGGGACAGGTGCAGGCATAGGAGCTGCTTCCTGCACGGCTTCTTCTTTAGGTCCAGTGTATGTTTTACCGCCGACCTTTGTTTTATCTACCACTGCAGGTGATGTGGCTTCGGGCTGAATAGGAGTAGTATTGGTTTGAGTGGATTGAGGCTGTATTGCAGTTGCATTAGACTTTTTAGGAATATTGACGATTTCACCTGTCAGAAGCGCATTGGGGTTTTTAAGCTGCGGATTGGCATCAATAATTTCCTTTAACGTGATTCCCCAAGCCTTGGACAATTTCCAGAGCGTATCTCCTTGTTTAACTGTATGTTTATAGAAAAGCTCACTGTTATCCGGCACTGGTGTCGGAGCGGAAGGGATCTTGACCTTATCCCCTAAAACAAGCACATCAGGATTACTGATTTGCGGATTGGCCTCAATGATTTTTTGCAGCGATACTCCGTACTTTTGCGATAATGCATAGAGCGTATCGCCTTGTTTGACAATGTGTATTTTCACGCAGCATTAACCTCCTAAAAGTGCTTAATTGTTGGAGCGCGTTGCCATCTTTACAGCTGCAAATTCCGGCTCAGAGCTTCCTGCACTGATCTCGAGCATCGTTATATGCGGTACAGCCGCCTCCTTCGTTACTACATCTTATGCAGCCCATGGGCGATTGACATCCCTGGAACAAAAAAAATCCTTTCATGACTCGCATGAAAGGATTTTTGATATAGATGGAGATCCGGCAAACGATATAGATTAACCCCAAACCTTATAGCCGTCTTTATCCACGGCATTGCGGAATTCTTCAAGCAGCTGCAGCGTAATCGGACCTGCATGTCCTTCTCCGATAATCCGGCCGTCGATTTCGCGTGCGGCGATAACTTCGGCTGCGGTTCCGGTAAAGAAAACTTCATCGGCGATATAAACGTCATGCATAGTGAACGGCTCTTCTTTCAAAGGCAGACTCAGCTTCTCACAGAGCTCGATGATCGCCAGGCGGGTGATGCCTTCCAGCGCTCCCAGGTAGCAAGGCGGCGTATATACTACTCCTCTTTTGACGATGAAGATATTATCACCGGAGCCTTCGGTTACATAACCTTGGGCGTTCATCATAATCGCTTCGTCGGCTTCCGCCAGATTGGACTGGATTTTAACGAGGATGTTGTTCAGATAGTTAAGCGACTTGATCTTCGGATTGAGTGCATCCGGGATGTTGCGGCGCTGGGATACAGATACTGCACGTAAGCCAGTCAGGTAAGCCTGTTCGGGATAAATCGCTAACTGCTCCACAATAATGATAACACTGGCCTTAGGGCAGCGGCGCGGATCTAGTCCCAGGTTACCTGGACCCCGTGAAACGATTAAACGGATATAACCGTTGCGCATCTCATTCAGACGAATCGTCTCTGCCATTGCTTCCAGCATCTCATCGTAAGTCAGCGGAATGTCCAGCATAATTGATTTGGCCGAATCATACAGCCTGTCCAGATGCTCTTTGCATTTAAAAATGTTGCCGTTATAAATACGGATGCCTTCAAAAATGCCATCTCCATAAAGAAACCCGTGATCAAATACGGATACCTTTGCATTTTCCTTTGTTACGTGTTGTCCATCCAGATAGATCCATTGCTCAGCCATGAACTTACTGCACCTCCGCTTTCTCTTCCTCATAGGTGTATGTGGGATACGAGCCCAGAATCCGTACCTGACAGCCCAAAGCCTTGATCTCTTCAATCGCCGCAGGGAGCAGGACAGATTCTATCGGTTCCAGCACATCAATGTAGAAATAATAAGTACCCAGTTTCTTCTTCGTTGGCCGTGATTCAATACGTGATAAATTCAGACGCCGCCAGGCAAATGCGGACAGCACCTGATGCAAGGCTCCCGGAAAATCCTCCGGCAGGGTTACAAGAATACTTGTCTTATCACCGGCGCTCTTCTGCGGAAGGGCCAGCTTGTGCGGTCCCACCAGCACGAAACGCGTGTAATTGTTATGGTGATCGGTAATCTTGCGGTCCACAATCTCAAGGTTATGCGTAGACGCCCCAAGCGCTGTACCGATGGCAGCCCAGCCTTTGCCGGGATTGTTCTTCACAATTTCCACGGCTTCTGAGGTGCTCCCTACCGATTCCAGCTCAGCCTGCGGGGCATGCTCACGGACGAACTGCAGGCATTGTGCCATAGCGACAGGGTGAGAAAGAATCTTCACTACTTTGCTGTAGTCCTTATGCCCGCTGCTATCCATAAGTTCCCCGGGATTACTGATCAAATTCTGAACCGACGGATAAATCCACTCCGCCTGCATAGGCAGATTCACTTCATTAATGAGCCAGTCAATATGCAAACTGACCGATCCCTCGATCGTATTCTCAATCGGAATTACACTGTAATCGGTAGAACCGCCTGCCGTAGAGAGAAAGACGTCGGAAATCAGCTTGTGATGTACAATCCGGACAGGCTCATCACCAAACAAATGTAGCAGCGCTTCATGGGATACAGTGCCCTGCGGCAATACCGCTATTGACTTCATAACTGTACTTCTCCTTTTATCATATCCAAAAATGAATGGTTTTGCATCCCGTTTCTTTCCAGCAGCTCTACAGTTACACCGGCGCCGGAAGGCGGCAGCCAGCAGGTCTGGGCCTGAATACCGTGCTCAAGCATCGTTTCCTTCAGAAAAAGCTCCAGCTCCTGCTTCTTACTCTCTTTCCGGTCCACCAGACACAGTAGCGTCGGTCCGGCTCCGCTAAGCGCAATCCCCAGCGCTCCATGCTGCGGAGCTTCAGCCAGCAGCTTCTCCATTCCGGGTACAAGCGGTGCACGGTAGGGCTGATGCAGTCGGTCCTGCATGGCCCGGCTGATTAAATCCAGCCTGCCAGTGGCAAAGGCTGCTGTTAAAAGCGAGGTCCGGCTAATGTTATATACCGCATCACTTACGGTAATTTCAGCCGGTAACACCCCGCGGGCCTTGGTCGTTGCCAGCTCGAATTCCGGAATAACGACCAGCACCTCAAGGCCCTGAGGGGGCTCGATCCGGATATAATCGGCATGTACACCGTCCCAGACCGCCGTAATAATACCCCCGAACAACGATGCTCCGACATTATCCGGATGCTTTTCCAGTGCGCAGGCCATGTCGAACAATTTCGCGTTATCCAGCGGTGATCCAATCATAGCATTCGCTGCTGCCATTCCGCCAACGATTGCGGAGGCACTGCTGCCAAGACCGCGTGTCAGCGGAATTTCGGAATACACTGAAATCGACAGCTCAGGAACCGAAACTCCGGCTTCGTCGAACACCATTTGGGCCACCTGATAAATCAGATTGCTTTTGTCACCGGCAACCCCGTTCATTTCGTCTCCAAAAAAGTGGAAAACCGTCTCCTCCGCCTCTTCCATCTCAATCCATTCATACAGTGAGAGGGCCATCCCCAACGTATCAAAGCCGGGCCCCAGATTGGCGGTACTGGCGGGTACTTTTACTCTAGACCTTCCGTACATACTCATAGCTGGTGAAATCTCCTTCATTTTTTTTGCGCGGTATAATAGCTGTTCAGAAGGAGTGTTATCCCTCTACGCGATAGTGGCTCTTAATCCGATGGATGACCGCAAGCTCCTCGAGATGCCGCATTACTTTATTCATACTCGCCTTGCTGGCATTATGCGTTACAATAATAATTTCCGCGTCAGGATTATTCGGATTGGCTTGCTGTACTACGGAATCAAGACTGACATCGTACTCTGCAAATACCTGGGTAATCTTCGCCAGTACCCCCGCTTTATCATCGACATGCAGCAGCAAAAAGTTCTTATAAAAAATAGCTTCATCGCTCTTAAGTTTCTTCTGTTTGTAAGGCACAATCTGCTTCAGGCCATTTACGCCAAGCTTCAGGTTCTTAATCACAGCCACCAGATCTGCGACAATAGAAGTTGCCGTAGGCATGGCCCCTGCACCTGCACCGTAGAACATAGTTTCTCCAACAGCCTGCCCGTATACATAAACCGCATTAAATACGCCATTTACAGAAGCAAGCGGGTGACTGGTACGGATCATCGTCGGCTGGACGCTGATGCTGAACTCTTCATCCTCACGTTCCGCGATTCCCAGCAGCTTCATGTCGTAACCAAGCCGTTTGGCAAAAGCGATATCTTCCTTGCTCACACCGGAAATCCCGCTGACACTGACATCATTCAGCTCCACATTTGTGCGGAAGCCGAGTGTGCCCAGAATAGCCATTTTGCGCGCAGCATCCAGGCCTTCCACATCCGAAGTGGGATCCGACTCCGCATAGCCTAGTTCCTGCGCTTCTTTAAGCACATCATTATAGGAGGCGCCTTCCTGGCTCATTTTACTCAATATGTAATTGGTTGTACCGTTAACAATCCCCATGATCTTCATAATCTTGTCAGAGGAAAAGCCTTCGATCAAAGTGCGGATTATCGGAATCCCGCCGGCTACACTGGCCTCATAAAATACATCACACTGCTTCTCCTGTGCCTTAGCCAAGATTTCCGATCCATGGAGTGCCATCAGGTCTTTATTGGCGGTTACAATATGTTTGCCCCGCTCCAGCGCTTCAAGAATATATTCCTTCGTCCCGGCGATGCCGCCCATCACTTCAACGATTACATCAATTTCCGGATCGCGGATGAGTTCCCAAGGATCTGTAGTAATTTTGGCGGAATCGACTTCGATATCACGCGGCTTATCGGCGTTCTTAACAGCAATGCGTTCAATAATAATCGGTGAGCCCACTTGGCTGCTCAGATCCTCCTGATTTCCTTCAACGATACGGACCACGCCCGCACCGACTGTTCCCAGCCCCAATAGTCCAACTTTAACCGGCTTCATTTGGTTCCTCCTAAAAGTTTTATGAAGCTATACTTCTTAGATCATTTCTACGCAATGAAACTTGCTTCGTAAGCATTCGCTTAAGTTGTATGAAGCTATACTTCCTAACCCTGGCCGATGATTACAGCCCGCTTCACACCTGAGATTCCCTTGAGTCCTTCCAGCATGTCGCCCAGCTCTTCATTCAAATGTGAAATTTCTACAGAGATTACGACATTGGCCCGTCCCTGCAGCGGAATACTCTGGTTAATCGTCAACACGTTAGCCCCATGCACAGCGACACATCCCAGCACTTTGGACAGCATACCGGATTCATGTTCCAGATCAAGCGAAATCGTAACAATACGCTCACGCTCAAGCTGATGGATCAGATGAATACCATCTTTGTATTTATAGAAAGCACTGCGGCTAAGTCCAACCTGTTCTACACCTTCATGTACCGTCTTGGCGTCACCCGCTTCAAGCAGCTGTTTGACCTGCATGGTCTTCAGCACGGCATCAGGCAAAATGTCCTCCCGGACCAAATAATAGCGTTCTTTCACGAACGTCCTCACCCCAAAGACTTTTGTGTTTATATAGTGGACATTATACTTGAAAGGAACTGAAAAAAGCAATACATTTTCATAATCGTGATTGTATTGAGTCATCCCCTGGATACAGTAAAACCCCCGACAAAAACGGGAGCCGCCAACACCTGACGATCCTGAGATTCCTCCTATTTCAGTGCTGCAAGCTCCCTGTTTCGCCGCTGGAGCGTAGCGGAAATACTCTCCGCCAGTTCACTCGCGGACTCTTCCCAATTGCTGCCCGGGCTCTGAAGCGCCATCAGCAGGGTTACCTGATCATGCAGCAAAGAAATTTGCTGAGTAAGGATAACCTCAATTGCGAATAGACTGGAATGGGAAACCGGAGCGCTGTATTGAAACCGATCTTCTATGCCGGCAACCAGTTCTGCCAGCCATTCCGCTCCAGGATGCCTCCATGTACCGGCAAGCTCCCTTATATCCTGTAATTCCTCCAGATGCTGGCGATGGATCCGCGCAGTATCCTTAGTTTTCTGTACCTTTGATGCAGCATTCCGGCTGTAAATACCAGCTGCTCCAAGGATAACGGTACTAATAATCAGCTCAGCCAGCAGTGATTCTGAGAAGCCCAGGATCATAAAGGAAAAAAAAGTGAGGATGACTACTACAGCGTAAATTAAGCTGACGATATCCTTATAACCCTTGTTCTTCCGCATAACTTCCCCCTTTACCCCTTCTTGTGCTCCCACATTTTACATTCATTTCCGCTTATCATTGTAAACGATTTGAGGGCTGTTTAGGGTTGTTTGCACAAAAAAACGCCGGCGATGTTCTCCCCTGACGGGGAAACCACTGTCGGCGTTCCATACCTCTCTGCCTAACCGGCAGAGTAATTAATTAATAGTAACTGCTGTTCTCTACAAACTCAAATTCGAATTCACCTATGCGGACGATTGTGCCTTCCACAGCGCCGCGTTTACGCAGCTCTGCGTCTACTCCCATATGCCGCAGCGTACGGGCCAGCTTCAGAATCGCATCATGCGTGCTTAGCTGCATGCGTTTGAGCATCTTCTCAATACGCGGACTGCTGACGACGAACGCATCATTGTCACGCGTAATAGTGAAGGTATTATCATCCTCGGCTTCCAGCTTGTATACCTTACGTTCCGAAGTTTCTGCTACTTCTTCTACTACCGGAGCAACCGGGATGCTGTCGAGAATATCTGTTGCACGGTACAGCAGTTCCTGAACCCCCTGACGGGTAAGGGAAGAGATCGGCATAATCTCCATATCCGGGCGCAGTTCTGCTACCCGTTCACGGAAGGAAATCAGATTCGCTTCGGATTCCGGCATATCCATCTTGTTCGCTGCTACGATCTGCGGACGGTCAATCAGATTCGCATTGTATTGCTTCAGCTCATCATTAATGAGCACCCAGTCTTCGAAAGGATCACGTCCCTCGGAACCGGACATATCCACTACATGGATAATAATACGCGTCCGTTCAACGTGGCGCAGGAATTCATGCCCCAGGCCCACGCCTTCGCTGGCACCCTCAATCAGACCGGGCAGATCCGCCATAACGAAGCTGCGGCCATCACCAACATCAACTACACCCAGGTTTGGAGTAATCGTAGTAAAGTGATAAGCGCCGATCTTCGGCTGTGCCGCTGACACCACCGACAACAGTGTAGATTTGCCTACACTCGGGAAGCCTACCAGCCCTACATCCGCCATGACCTTAAGCTCCATGACAATATAACGTTCCTGGCCTTCTTCACCATTCTCTGCGAGCTCCGGTGCAGTATTGTTTGCAGTGGCAAAACGGGTATTTCCCCGTCCCCCGCGTCCGCCCTTCGCCACCACCACCTGCTGACCGTGACGTGTCATATCAGCAATGACTTCCTGAGTATCATCATCAATCAGTACGGTTCCTGGAGGAATGCGCACGATCATATGCTCGGCATTCGCTCCGTGCTGGCTTTTGTTGCGGCCCTTTACTCCGCGTTCAGCTTTGAAGTGGCGCTGATAACGGAAATCCATCAGAGTACGCAAACCTTCATCCACGCGGAAAATAACATCTCCCCCGCGTCCGCCATCTCCACCGGCAGGACCGCCTTCAGGCACATACTTTTCCCGGCGGAACGCAACGAGTCCATCGCCGCCGTCGCCGCCCTTCACATAAATCTTAGCTTTATCTACGAACATTCATGTTCACCTTCCTTACATTCCCAGCGGTACACGCAGCTCTACGTAAGCCTCACTCGGCTTCCACTGCTCCGCCTTCATGATTTTGCCTTGTACTATATTATAAATTTGCCCCTGCAGCATTTCGGGATTGCCATGATCCCCCTTGCTTTCGAAAGAGATGAGAATGTCTCCTCCATCCTGTGTAAAGCCGATGCGGAGTGTCCGCGTATCGCCCTGTTGCATAAGCCCACTGTATTGGTAAGCCCTTACCGTCTGCATAATCACAGAAGTCAGTTCGTCCCCTTGGTCAGGAGTCAGCTTGTCCTCCAGCTGCAATCCCTCTTCTACCTGCACTTCCAACTCCAGATTACTCCGGAAAGTGCGGAAGGACTGCAGATAAAACACCAGCGATGGAATGCCAAGCTTAGCGATCCGGCTATCCAGTGCTATACGTTCCTTTATTCTTTCCACACATTGTACGGATTTATCACGCTTCCCCAGCTGGATATATCCGTAAAGTACCTGCAGATCATTCATCCAGTCATGACGATGATGATTCAGTGTCCGGTTTGCCGCCTGTTGCAGAGTTTTCTCCTGTATGCGCAGTTCCTCTTCAAAATGACGCCGGTTGTAAAAAAAGCTGAAAGCAAGCACCCCAGCTACCCATAAACCGAGCAGCAGGCATGTGAAAAAGGAGGTTTGCCAATACACGAGACCTAAAGGAAGCGCTACGGATAACATGACTGCCCAGATCAACCTTTTCCAGGATTTCATTCTTTCTCCCCGTCCCTCAGTTCGCAAAATTCATTCAACATTATTAATCTGCCCCGAAGGAGCTTTTACCATTTTCCAGTATAACACAGGCGCCCAGTGCAATCACCAGCACATACAGCCTATAGATTCTTATATTTTATCAAAAAAACCCCCGGCACTCATGCCGGAGGCTTCTACATACAAATGTGGTTCGGAAAGCTTACGCTTCCACTGCCGCTGCTACCGGAGCGACATCAACCGGGTATACGCTCACTTTTTTGCGATCGCGTCCCCAACGTTCGAACTTCACTACGCCATCAACCAGTGCGAACAGCGTATCATCTTTACCGATGCCTACGTTAGTGCCCGGGTGAATTTTTGTTCCGCGTTGACGAACCAGAATGTTACCGCCGGTAACTGCTTGACCGTCAGCACGTTTCACGCCAAGACGTTTGGAGTGGGAATCACGTCCGTTCTTTGTGGAACCTACACCCTTTTTCGATGCGAATAATTGAAGATCCAATTTCAACATGTTGGTCAACCTCCTTCTTTAAATGATGACTTGCTGTATCTTAATATACTTCCCGTATGATTCTGCGATATCACTGAGCATTAAGACCATGGATTCCAGCAGCAGTTGAACTTTCGCGGACGTTTCAGCATCCTCAACAGAACCCAGGGTTCCGCTTAAGAAGCCATTCTTCATGGATGTATCCATGGAGATTCCGGTCAGACTCTCAATTGAATTGACGGTACCCACCGTAACGGCTGATACTCCGGCACATACAATATCTTCACCGCGTTTGGCATAACCTGCATGCCCTTCCACCTCAAAACCGATAACAGTACCCATGTTCGAAGCCCGTGTAATCCGCACGTTAATCATTAACGCACCTTCTTACGCTTGAATCTTCTCGATAGTTACTTTAGTGTACGGTTGACGATGGCCTTGTTTCTTGTGGTAGTTCTTCTTAGGTTTGTATTTGTAAACTACAACCTTTTGGCCTTTACCATGTTTCTCGACTTTAGCTGTTACAGACGCGCCGCTAACCAGCGGAGTTCCTGCAGTCAGACCACCTTCGTTAGAAACAGCCAATACACGGTCAAACGTTACGCTTGCGCCGTCTTCAGCCACCAGCTTCTCAATGAACAAAACATCGCCCTCTTGGACTTTGTATTGTTTACCACCAGTTTCGATAATTGCATACATTGTACTTGCACCTCCTCATGTCTCAGACTCGCCTAGTCTAGGTGGCAAATTCCCGAAGGAACTGCGCTTATGTACCCGATCGGAGCGGTTACAGCATGTGCAGGATTAGAAGAATCAAACACATACTTGAAGATATTATCATACTTATTACCTATCGTCAATAGTATAGGAAAGGTATTTAAGAAGTTGCGGGTCACTCCAGCCAGGCCCCGACCTTGCCCGTGCCCCCGCAGCATTGGCAGATCACCGGGGCGAAGCTTGCCGAGTCATGCCTTGCTTTTTTACGGGTCATCTCCAGCAGTCCAAGATGTGTCCAGCCCAGAATATGCGTTTTGGTGCGGTCGCTGCTGACCACGCGCCCCAGACGTTCCACCACTTGCCTGCGATGTTCTTCCAGTTCCATATCAATAAAATCGACAATAATAATGCCTCCGGTATCACGAAGACGGATCAGCCGGCCGATCTCCTCTGCAGCTAGCAGATTCGTACGTGTTACCGTCTCTTCGAGCGTCGCCCCGCCGGTATATTGAGCCGTATTGACATCAATGACGGTTAGCGCCTCGGTTTCGTCCCAGATCAGTGTTGCTCCGCCCTCAAGGATGATTTTGCGGCTGAAGCTCCGGAGCAGCTGCTCCTGCACGCCGTACGCGGTAAAAATCGGCTCCTGCCCGCGGTAAAATCCTACAGGCTTGTACCCCTCAGGGGCCATCTCGGTGAGAAAAGCCTCCGCTTCCCGCACAGCCTTGGCCGAGTCAATCATCAGCTCATCAAGCTGCGGATTGTAAGCATCACGGATAAAGCGCTGAACAATACTAAGATCGGAATGCAGCAGTGCCGGAGCTGATGCCTCTTCTGCCCGGCGGAGAATCATTTCCCACTGCGCCCGCAAAAAGGAAAGATCGCCTTCCACCGCATCCGCCTGTTCATCCTCCGAAACCGTCCGCATGATCAGCCCTTCCTCGCGCCGCCGCAGTCTTTCGCCGATGACCTTAAGCCGGTTCCGTTCCGATTCACGGCTGATTTTTTTGGATACCCCGACGTATTCGGCAAAAGGCATGTACACCATCCAGCGTCCAGGCAGTGTGTAGTGGGTGGTGACCCTGGCTCCTTTGCCGCCGCGGGGCTCTTTGCGCACCTGAACGATGATCTCTTGGCCAGGCTGCAGCAGGGTATCAATGGAGGGCTTCACCTCCGGCTGCTTGTCCAAGTGTGGATGAAGTACATCATCAACATATAAAAAGGCATTCTTCTTCTGTCCGATATCGACAAAAGCGGCCTGCATGCCTGGCAGAACATTCATAACCCGGCCTTTGTAATAACTTCCGACCAGCCCTTGCTGCTGATCGCGCTCAGCCGCATACTCCACCAGCCGCCCGTTCTCCAGAAGAGCCATCCGGGTAACATGCTGCGTGCAGTGAACGATCATTTGTTTCATGGCTTCACCTCTGGTATTCAATCATTCATGTATCTAAATTCCGAAATAGGAAGAGATCAGGCGCTGCTCCGGTACAACGGCTACCACATTTTTATCATCGTTCATCACATAAATAAAATGATATTGATTACGTTTAAATAGACGCAATATATCATCTAAAGGTTTCGCGGAAAAAGCAACAATAGGACGTGCGGCACTCCCCGAACGTAAATGCCGTTCATAGGCAGCCTCCCTGTTCATCAGAAAAGCCACAAAGCGGTAAGGCAAATTACGCTGATCCGTAACATTTGAATAGAGCAGAAAAGCACCGATCATCAACAGGTTCAGCCGCAGGCCGCCGCCTGTCGTAAGCGGAAGCAGCGCATAGCAAATGACCAGCACGCTTGCTGTTATGCTCACTCTGCCGCTCCATAGGAGAGTGTAATAATAAGGCACCAGCATGCTAAGCGCAGCCTGAAGGATTTTGCCCCCGTCCAGAGGGAGCACCGGCAGAAGATTAAAAAGCGCAATAATAGCATTTGCCTGTATAAAATAAGCAAGAAAGGCACTATTGCTTCCTCCTGCATGTTGCAGGAGAAGAGCCATCACAATCATAATTCCGTTTTGCAGCGGTCCGGCAAGTGCAATGGTAATCTCCCGGCCGGCGGTGAGCCGCCCGTGATCCTCGATAACAGCCACACCCCCAAATGGAAGCAGCTGGACAGACTTGACCGTAACCCCATTCAGCAATGCGGCAATGACATGTCCCATTTCGTGAATAAATACGATTGTAAATAACGTTAGCAGTTCCAGGAACTGTCCGGTAATGACAGAGAGGAGCATAATCAGCACGAACAGCGGATGCAGCGACAGCTGGATTCCTAATATCCTAATCAAACGATACCACTTCAGCGGGATCAATATAAGTCTTGTCTTTCATAATTGCAAAAAAAAGCAGCGGCGAATCTTGGCTCTCTGTTTCCTGCATCCAGCCGACCGTATCCCCGCTCTGCACCCAGTCATCCGCCGATAATCTGGTTCCGCTTAAATGGCCGTATTCCGCTGTTATATTGCCGGTATGGCGAACAACAACCCGGATTCCTCCCTGTGCTTCTTTCGATACAGAGAGCACACGGCCCGTATCTACACTTTTCACCGTGACATTGCCGCTTGAATCGTCCAGAGGCATAATCTCCACGCCTTTCAGCGTGGAAGCGAAGGCGCGTACGATGCTTCCCTCCAGCGGAGCGCTTAAGGTGTGCGACGCGTTCACCTTTTGTGCCGGCACTTCATCTTCACCAAAAATCGGAATAAAGGAGGGCGCCCCGTTAAAATGCGCTTCATACCAGACCTGTGCCGCTGCGAAATCCATGTCATTACTCAGTACATCGGTAATAAAATCCTGCGCCTTAACCGCCCAAGGCTCCCGGGACATGAAGATGCCCCACACTGCCCCGAACACAAGGACACTAGCGACAGTACGCCGGATGAATCCGGCGGCAAACCGCGGTGTACCGCCTCCGCCCCCCTCGTCCATCCAGCCTCCGCGCTGCTGCTTCCACAGGAGCTCAGGGTCGGGCTCCGGTCCAGTATGAATCTCGCTTCGCTCCCCAAGTCCCCATTCCTTATAGCTCGTCACATTATCGGTCAGCGTAAACAGCGGCGGTGCCGCGGCTTCCGGGTTCTCATCCAGCAGGTTGCGGATACGTTCCTTGCGGCGTCCTTTGATGCCTGAATTCTGTTCCATATTCATCCCTCCGGCGGGCTTGTTTTAATGCTAGTTTATGAGACCGCAGCATCTGTTTAGAACAAGCCCCCGCGGAAGGGAATACCAAGAAAAATCCCGCCGCAGATACTCTGCAGGCGGGATTATCATGGATGATTCTATAATTGCTCTACGTACCGTTTAACCCATACCAAAAAATTTCTTAAATTTACTAAACGCACCCGGCTTGCGGTCCAGCTGCATGAGCGGTACGGCATCACCCAAAATACGCCGCGCGATGTTACGGTAAGCGATCGCCGCAGGCGAGTTGGGATTCATCACCGTCGGCTCCCCGCTGTTCGCCGCCTTGATCACAAGCTCATCATCCGGAACAATTCCAATCAGGTCAATATTGAGCACTTGAAGGATGTCCTCTATATCGAGCATGTCTCCCGACTTGACCAGACCCGGCCGGATTCGGTTGACCACAAGTTTCGGTGATTCCACACTGGATTGCTCCAGCAGCCCGATAATCCGGTCCGCATCCCTTACAGCAGCATGCTCCGGAGTGGTAACCACAATGGCTTTATCCGCACCGGCTATGGCATTGCGGAATCCGTGCTCAATCCCGGCGGGACAATCGATCAGGATGTACTCGTACTCCTTCTTCAGCTCCAGAATAATATCCTTTACCTGCTCAGGGGTAACGGACGTCTTGTCTTTCGTCTGTGCAGCCGGCAGCATGTACAGCTCATCAAACCGTTTGTCCTTGACCAGCGCCTGATTCAGGCGGCAGCGTCCCTCAGCCACATCGACGAGGTCATAGATGATCCGGTTCTCCAGCCCCATAACTACATCCAGATTCCGCAGTCCGATATCCGTATCAACCAGACATACTTTTTTGCCCTGCAATGCAAGTGCGGTTCCAATGTTGGCTGTTGTGGTTGTTTTGCCAACTCCGCCTTTGCCCGAGGTTACGACAATCGCTTCTCCCATGGAGGCTACACCCCTTTAAACACATTTAAACCCTGACGTAATTTGACTATATTATGAATTTTGTCGATCTGCATAGCGCCGCTCGATAAATAGGCAAATTCCATGCTGCTCTCCCGGGTTCCCCATTCATCCGGAGGCCGGCTAATGACATCGGCGATCCGCAGCTGTGTCGGTGACAATAAAGAAGCGGCAATAATCGCATCTTGATTGCCGTCCACTCCGGCATGAGCCATACCTCTGAGTGCTCCGAGAATATAAATATCACCTGAACAGGTAATTGTACCACCCGGATTCACATCGCCCAGAAACAACAGATTGCCCTGGTGATGCAGGACTTGCCCGGAACGAAGCATGCCGCTCATCAGGAACAAGGCCTCAGGATCCACATTACCTTGATCTTCAACCGCTTCAATAGAGCGAATCAGCAGATTGCCCTGACTTTTTAGAATCTCCAGCACGGCCGCTTTGTCTTCATCGGTGACGGGGCGGCTCCCCAGCTTAACATCCACGTGCACAATCGGACCTGTTAAAATATTTTGATGGCTGTGCTCCAGCTTATAGCGAAGCTCGCTTAAGAGATCTTCAAAGGGACACTTGTCGTCTAGCAGGAATACCAGGCCGTCCTTGATGCCCTTAATCCTTACATGCTTGGATTTTACTGTCATATGCCTGTCCCCCCATCCTCATTCATTCGTTCCGGGTCAGGTAAATTCCTTCTTTGCGTGAAAGAAAATGCGGAGCCCGGTTATGCCGGTTCTTCTTTACGGGTCTCTTTCTTCAATAATTCCAGCTGACGCCTTACCGGAATGTATAAGAGTAATCCGATGGCAAAATGAAAGAGCATGGTTGGAAGCATATAGTTCAGAAGCGCCCAGTTATAGGGCTCCTGATTGAGATTGAACACACTGTAAATCGCAAACAGGATGCTGTCCTCCAGCAGACTGCCAAGCAGCACAACTGTCATCATCAGCGGAAGCGGCGCGCGCGGAATCTGGAAGATTAGGCCAATCAAATAAGCGGACAGCCCCATTGCGAAGGAATGGGCACCCAGAATTCTGCCGTAGTAAACAATATCATGCAGCATGCCGAAAGACAGTCCTAAGATAAGTGCCGTATGCCGGTGATGATAGATCGTTACAAACAGGATCACGATAAAAACAAGATTAGGAATAATCCGCAATTCCCAGGCATCCGGAAGCAGCCAGGGTAGAATGGTGCCCTGTAGAATAAATATAAGAAACAATAATAGTACAAGAACAGATCTGCGCATCCTCACTATTCCACACGCTCCTCCGTAAACACCACGAACAGATCCTTCCAATCCTGAAAGTCAGCCGTCGGGTCAATGAGCGCAGTCGACGTATAGCCGAACTCTCCTACCTTGACACTCTTCACTGTACCTATGGTCAAACCGCGCGGGTACACGCCGCCGCCACCGGAAGAAATAATAGTATCGCCGACTGCTATCGGATCGCCTACAGGAATCTTGTTCATCTTCAGCATACCGGTCTGCTGGTCATAGCTTTCAATCATCCCAAAGCTCTTGCCTTCTTTGTCCAGCACTGTTGCAGCAATCGGCGGCTGGGAATTAGGATCGTTCGCATCCATCACGGTCATAAGCTTCACCGTTGAGGTGAAATTGCTCACTTGACTGATAACGCCAACCATTCCCTCGACAGAAATCACAGACATATTTGGCTTAATGCCGTCCTTCGAGCCTAGATCAATAACAACCGAGCTATTGCTCGGCTCTGTCGTCAAGCTGATGACCTGAGCTATATGCAGCTCATAATCATATAGCTTCTTTTGAGCATCCTTGAAATTAAGTTTTTCCTGGTAATCCTCGATCTTCGCTTTAGTAAAATTATAGACCGCTTTATCCCGTGCGTACTGGGCAGCCAGAATTTTGAGCCGCTCGTTCTCCTCTGCCAGATCATGCAGATTCCCGATATCTTGGAAGAAGCCCGCTACATATCCAGCGGGCTTGTAGAACAAACTTTGCACGAATCCGGTTGTATCCCTGAGGAAATTCTCCGGCCAGGACAAGGCTTTCCTTGCGCCCAGGCTGAAGCCCATGACCACGATGAACATTACCAGTGTAATCAGCAGGATGAACAGACGTTTATTGTTAAACAGCTTAAACAGTTTCAACACCCTCTAACAACCGTATTTCACCCATATCAGGGGTTGATGTGCACATGCAGCAGTATATCCTATCGTTTAGGACGAAGTCCCGTATTGTTGCGGCTCTTGAACAGATGAATGTTCTCAAGCGCTTTGCCTGTTCCGATGACGACGCAATCCAAAGGATTCTCGGCAACGATTACCGGCATTCCCGTTTCACGTGCCAGCAGCTTGTCCAGGTTACGCAGAAGCGCTCCACCGCCGGTCAGCACAATGCCCCGGTCCATAATATCGGCAGCCAGCTCGGGAGGACATTTCTCCAGCGTCACTTTTACTGCTTCTACAATCGCATTCACCGTATCCGACAAAGCTTCACAGATCTCATCCGAGGTAATTGTGAGTGTCTTCGGCAGTCCGGTAACAAGATCGCGCCCGCGGATTTCCATCGTTTCCGCCTTCTCCAGCGGAAGGGCAGAACCCACATCCATCTTAAGCTGCTCTGAAGTGCGTTCCCCGATCATCAGGTTATATTGGCGTTTGATGTACTGGATGATCGACTCATCTGCTTCATCACCGGCCACACGCACAGAGCGGCTGGTAACAATACCACCAAGCGAGATGACTGCAACTTCTGTAGTTCCTCCGCCGATATCTACCACCATGCTGCCTGTAGGCTCCCACACCGGAAGATCTGCACCGATTGCTGCAGCAAAGGGCTCTTCGATAATGTAAGCCTCACGTGCGCCCGCCTGCTTGGTCGCATCCTCAACCGCACGCTGCTCAACCGCAGTAATGCCGGAAGGAACGCAAACCATTACATTCGGATGACGCTGGAACATAGAGCGCTGCTTTTGTGCCTGGCGGATGAAATATTTAATCATTGTCGCAGTTGTATCAAAGTCTGCGATAACGCCATCTTTCATCGGACGGATCGCACGGATATTCCCCGGCGTACGGCCGATCATTTTTTTGGCGGATTCGCCTACTGCTTCAATCGTTTTGGTGTCTGTATTAATGGCCACCACGGAAGGCTCTCTGACTACAATCCCCTTACCGCGTACATAGACAAGCGTATTCGCTGTCCCCAGGTCAATTCCAAGATCTTTCGTAAAACCACCTAACATGCTTGTATTCTCCTTTTCCTAGTGAATCTGGACAATTATATTACATGTACCCTTTTTCTTTCAAACTAATAAACCGGCTGTCCCCGATAATCAGGTGATCCAGCACATCGATTCCGACAATTTCGCCTGCCTGAATCAGTCTTGACGTCAGGGCGATATCCTCGGGACTTGGCGTAGGATCGCCGCTTGGATGATTATGTGCACAGATTATCGCTGCACTGCTGCATTTCATGGCTGCCCGGAACACCTCCCGCGGATGCACAATAGAGGCGTTCAGACTCCCCATAGATAAAGTCTCCTGCGAGATTACATGATTCTTCGTATTCAAAAACAGGCAGACAAAGTGCTCCTTCTGTAAATAACGCAGCTGCTCCGTCAGAATCTCTGCTGCGTCCTGCGGGCAACGGATGGTGACCGGCTCAGTAAGCCTCGAATTCGCCATCCTCCTGCCCAGCTCTATGCCAGCTTTCAGTTGCACCGCCTTGGCAGGGCCGATGCCTTTGATATTCGTCAATTCTTCAATTCTCAGGTCCGCAAGCCCGCGCAGACCGCCAGACTTGCCCAGCAGCTGCTGGGCAATATGAATAGCCGATTCCCGGCGTGTACCCGTACGCAGCAGTATAGCCAGCAGCTCCGCTTGACTGAGTGATTCCGCCCCATAGTGCATCATGCGCTCTCGTGGTCGTTCTTCATGGGGGAGGTCCCGCAGCATAAATGATTGCGACTCCATCCCTATCCCTCTCTCCTTGCTATCCTTGCCGGTTCAGCACAGAAATTCCGAACCGGGTCAGCATGCCGCCAAGCAGCGATAACGGTAATCCGACCACGTTAAAGTAACAGCCCTCAATCTCATCCACCAAAGTGGCGCCAAGGCCTTGTATCGCATAGGAGCCGGCTTTATCGGCAGGCTCTCCGGTCGCTATGTAAGCGGAGATTTCCTCTTCGCCGAGTGCTCTCATCGTTACTGAGGTTACCCGGTGCGCCACCTCGGACTTGCCGTCCGGCAGCCCGATGCAGGCCACGCCGGTATACACCTGATGAGTCCGGCCCTGAAGCATGCTCAGCATGGCTTTGCTGTCCTGCTCATCCACCGGCTTGCCGAGCACCTTGCCATCCAGCACGACAATGGTGTCGCTGCCGACAATAACGGCATTCCGCTCTCCGGCGGCAGGCAATACGGCTTCTGCTTTGCGTAAAGCGAGCGTATGCACGATCATCTCCGGTGTAAAATCCGGCGGCGTACTCTCGTCAGCATCGCTGACCAGCACCTCAAAAGGCAAGCCAAGGTTCGACATAAGTTCCCGGCGGCGAGGTGAGCCTGAGGCAAGGATAATGAGTCGTGAGTTATCATGCTCCACTGTATAAACGTCCCTTCTGAAGTCAGCAGCTGAAAGCTACAGTCTGCGGTACAGCCATACGGCTGTAATGATACCGGCGAGACTGAGCAGGCACAATTTCAAATGAATAGTGATATCATAGGTTATGATGTCCAAATCGGCTTGCGGCGACCACTTAAGAACAGTCGGGGCTGTAAGAAAAGACAGGGCTTTTACAGGCTCCAGCAGCTTGGCGATCCATGCCCCGGCAAGCCAGCCCAGAATAAGAAATAACAGCAGTGTTCCTACATTTTTCTTCTTCATCCACGTCTTCCCTCGCCATTTTTTGACACCTTAATTATTATACGGTGAAACTGAGTTCAATACAAACTCAAAATCCACATCGGTAATGATTACCATTCAGCCCGTTTAAACTGAATGCTCCGGGTATCAAAAATCCCCCGGCCAGGGCGGGACACCGGGCCGGGGGATACTATATTTCCTGTTAACTAAGCAAGGAGAGCAGGCTCTTCTGGCTTGCCAGGAAGCTCATCATCGAATCCTGCACTTCCCAAAGCAGTCCTTGCGCTTGATTCTTATTATATTCGTTAAGTGCTGCAATTCCCTGGCTCACGGATTTCTCCAGCCCTGCACAAAGACTCTTCCCTTCGGCAGTCAGACCCGGTTCCAGTCCTTTGACAGCCTCATTCCACTGCATATGAAGGTCACTGACAGCAGCGCTGTCCACGTTCCCACCGGCTCCGCTAAGCAACGATGCAGACAGGCTGCTCAGCTCATTCACCAGCTTCCCGCTGGCAGCAAAGTAGCTGTTCACAGCCTCAGAGGCCCCGGCAAAAGCAGCCTGATCCGCGGCCGGCAATGTCACTTCTCTTACGTACAGCTCAATTCCCTGATTCTTAAGTCCGCTGCTAAGCAGCTTGGCCTGCTCGCGGTCAGGTGACATTCCGGCATAGACCCGGTTGCCGCCCTCAGGATCTAAACCGGCGGCGAGTCCCGCAGTGAGTAATTCCTGCTGAGCCTGCTGAGCTCCTGCCGGGGTACTGAACACACCGTATTGCAGCAGATAGTAGCTCTGCTCTGCAATTGCTACGGGTATGCGGCCTGCAGCAGAGATGTCCGGCTGCCCCGTACCGCTGGTAGTCTGCTGGCCGGAAGAAGTATTCGCCTGGCTCTGCACGGCTGCCCTATTGGCTCCGGCAGCCCCGTTGCTGCCGCCATCATTCACACCGCTGATAAAGTTCAGCGCTGCGTAGCCCAGCAACACCCCAATCCCCAGCGCTCCGGCAACAGGAAGTGCGAATTTCCACCATTGCGTAGGCCGGCGGGTCTGGTAAGAGCCTCCATAACTGACTCCGGAGTAGGAGATATCCCCGTAGTTCTCCGATTCGTCAGAAGACGCGAATTCCGAATACTGGCTGCCTTGTCTGTATTCTTCCTCATGAATAATAGCCGCGGGATGGCGCGAGGGTCTTTCCTGCAGATCATACACAGGCTCTACTTCGACATCCCTATAGGACCAAGTCTCTAAAGGGATTGTCTCCTCACGCTGCTGCGTGCTGCTATAATCCTTGACTGTACCGAGACCTCCGCCGCCTACACTTATATCCTGCGGTGCTTGTCCGCTCTTGTCCTTGTTCATATCAAAGCGGAATGTCATTCTTCCGTTATTCAAATCTCACACCTCACTATCGTCTATTCGTTAAGAGAATATATGATAGAGAGAGGGCGAATATGCTATTTTGCTATGATTACACCAAACTGAGCACTTTTTCCTTAATATTGCTTGCCTCATAATACTTCAGCAGTGTCCGGTAGGCCTGATCAGCTATAATTGATCCGAGTTCCGGGGTCAGCAGCAGCTTCACCACTTGTTCGGCAACTTCACCGGTGGTGTCGGCCAGCAGAATGCTCCGGCCCGGCTCGCAATATATTCCCTCCGCACTCTTCGGGCCCGTAACTACCGGTGTCCGCAGCGCCCAAGCTTCAAGTATGTTCAGCGGGCTGCCGCAGCCTTCACGGAGTGTAGTCACAACCGCCTTCACCCGCCGTATGTATGTGTACGCCTCTCCGCTCTCTTCAATGATCCGCACAGAGGAATCCAGCTTGGCCAAAGCTGCAACCTCCGGATGAACCTCACTGCTGACTATGTAACATTTGCAGTCTGAAACCTTAGCCTTAATTAACGGATACACCTTCTTATGAAAGGTCAATGCCGCATTCTTACCCTGAGTGGTGTGCATATTCCAGTGAAGCAGGATTGCATTCTCTTTGACGGCAGGCTCGCTGTATTGAAAGTCGTCCAGATCGATAAAATGCGGCACGACATGAACCTTGCCAGCATCCGCAAAGGACAGGGCCTTGAATGAAAGGGCATCCCACTCGGAAGCCGTCAGCAGCAGAGCAGTTTTGTTCAATAATTTACGTTCATCCCGCCGGGACAGTGCCGCATTTAACTTATGATAACGTCTGCTTAGACCCCGTTTGCCCGCAGCCTTTCCCTCTGACTGCATGCTCTCCAAGCGCTGTAAATCGGTAATAATTGCAGCTTCGGGCAGCAACGAAGACACTATATCAATGCAGTCGCCAGGCACTCCCTGCGCAATAAATACATGGCTGTATGTATGCAAGCTGCACAGACGTCTGATTTCTGCCTGAAGATCTTTATCTGCATAACTATGAACAGCTTTTCCCCGCAGCTTATATAGCGAATCCAACAGAGACTTGCGCGGCCTGGAGACTTGATTTACAGTGTGCATCCTAAGCGCAGGATCAGGGCGTAAAGTTGAGTCACGCTGGCTTCTGCAATATTCAAGCAGATCGATATCGAATCTCTCCAGCAGGATGCCGATCAGACTTTCCGTTCGTATTTCTCCTTCTGCATCATCCCCCAAACCTTGAATCTGGGCAGAAAGAAACAGCATTTTCTCTCTCATATCTCTAGCTCCTTGGTTCTATAAAAATAATAAACCTCATATTAACGTGCAGAAAAAGCAGGCCGGATACACACCCAGCCGCTTTTTATAGAACTTTAGTTGTAGATCAATAGTAGCGCAGTTTATTGAGAAAGATTGTCGATTTATGAGAGAAAAATTTTTTTATTTCTAAATATGAATAGTTTTAGACAAGACTCAGCAGCTTCTCCCTCACACTATCGGCCTCATAATTAGCCATCAGCGTCCGATGCGCCTGCTCCGCCAGCTTGGCTCCCTGTTTACGATCCTGGAGCAATTGCACGACACTACCGGCAAAAGTCACGGGATCATCGGCAATCATAATATTGCTGCCATGCTTGTAGAGCAAACCCTCCGCACCTTTGGTGCTGGAGACAACAGGGGTCTTCAGCGCCCAGGCTTCCAGTATCTTCAGACGGGTCCCGCTCCCTTCCAGCAGAGGTGCAATAACCACCTGTGCTTTCCGTACATAGTCAGCCACACTGTCTACATAACCGGTAATCACAATGGACGGATCCTTCTCCGCCAGCGCAGCCACATCAGGATGCACATCCCGGCCTACAATATACCATTTGATCTCCGGAACCTGTGCTTTGATCAGCGGATAGATATCGCGGTAGAAATAGACGGCTGCATTAACGTTCGGAAAGTAGTTCATATTCCCGGGAAGGATGATCCACTTCTCTTTCTCCGGTTCTGCTTTTGAACGATAATCGCCGATCCGAATGAAGTTGGGGATGACATGTACTTTATAGGAATTTTTGCTGGACAGCGCTTTGAAGGACAATCCGTCCTGTTCAGAGGTTGTCAGCAGCAGATTGGTCTTATCCATCAGCTTCAGCTCATCCAGCCGGGTCCAGAACGCATTCAGCTTAAAATACAGCTTGGCGATACCGTGCTTCTTTTGTGCCAGCTGCGCCGAGAGATTGCTCTCAAAATTGTGGGCATCCGTAATAATGACTGCCTCCGGCAACACTCCGCGAACAATATCAATACAGGATCCTAGCAGGCTATGAGAGATAAAGACGTGACTATAGCTGTTCTGTTTGCTAAGCATAATAATCTGGCTGTGCATATCCATATCTGCATGACTCATATAAGAGCAGTTGCGCCACTTATAGAGTGATCGGAGCATCGCCTTACGGTAACTCATCCGACGTTCCACTTCATGCATGGTAAAGGCCGGCGCACTCTCTTGCGGCTTCTGTTCCCGCGGGTTCCGGTAGGTTAGCAGGTCTACCTCATATTTCATCATCAAAATATTCAGAATATTGCCAGTCCTCAGTTTGCCGCCGCTGTCTTGCGGAAAAGGATTCTCAGCGGAAATAAACAGTAATCTTTCTTTCATGACCTCGTCTCCTACTCTCCACTTTATCTGTAATTTTTTGGGCATACTTATCCATTTAGGATATATTACCCCAAAGCGGCGCAGGTTTTTGTCGTTTTATAGGATTTTACATAAATATTTCAAAATATTTTCTACTTCTAAAAGTGCAGTACCGCCATACAACAGGGTTGTACACGCTTCCATTAAAATTAAATAAATTTTATAAAAAAAGCGTATCCTTTCCGAATGATCAGAAAGAATACGCTTCGAGATATAGCTTCAATCATTTTATGCTTGTTTGCCGTGCCCCTTCAGAGCTTCTGCCAAGGTGTACCCAACCTTCCAGATATCTCCGGCGCCCATAGTGAGCACCAGATCACCTGGAGCTATACGGCCTTGCAGGTCTGCCAGTACGGCTTCCTTGGTCGGCAGATGCCTTGCCCCGGCGTTGCTGTTCTGCACAATCAGCTCCACCAGTTTCGCGGAGGTCACGCCTTCAATCTGCTTCTCACCGGCCGGTGAGTAAATGTCGGTAATGATTACCTCGTCTGCTTCACTGAAGGCCCGGCTGAATGCATCCAGCAGGAAGAACGTCCGGGTATACCGCTGCGGCTGGAAAACGGCAATAATCCGTTTACCCGTAGCTTTAGCGGCGCTGATGGTAGCCTGAATTTCTGTAGGGTGATGCGCATAGTCATCAATCACCAGAATGTCATTGGCTTCGCCAAGCACCTGGAATCGGCGTTTGGCACCGTGGAATTTCACTATAGCGTCAGCGATGGCCTCGAAAGCGATGCCTGACTTCAGGCAGGCGATTACCGCAGCCATTGAATTGTACAGATTGTATTTTCCGGGAATGGACAGCTCAATCCGTCCCAGCACTTGACCGCGGCTGCTCATCGTATAGGAGACCAGCCGGTCACCCAGCACGATGTCAGTGGCGGTATAGTCCGCATCCGGCGAATGAATGCCGTAAGTGATGACATTACCTTTCACTTCAGACAACAGCGAGCTTGCCGTCTCGTCATCGGCACAGACAATGGCTGTGCCGTCTTCACGAAGCTGATTCATAAACTGGACGTAGGCAGCCTTCAGCTTGCCGAAATCGCCGCCATAGTTCTCCAGATGATCCGCTTCAATATTAGTCACAATCGCCAGCCAAGGGTGGTACTGAAGGAAGGAGCCGTCGCTTTCATCCGCTTCGGCCACGACGAATTCTCCTTGTCCGGCCTTGGCATTGGTTCCGACATTCATAATCTCCCCGCCGATAATATATGTCGGGTCCACTCCGCAATCCTCCATGATCAAAGCGATCATCGAGGAGGTGGTTGTTTTGCCGTGCGCCCCTGCAACGGCAACTCCCTTGCGTTCATTCAGCAGCCGGGCAAGCATCTGGGAACGGTGCAGAATCGGGATTTTGAGACGCTCCGCCTCCATCCATTCCACATTGTCACTTGCCAGCGCCGTAGAGTAAACTACGAGATCCGCACCTTTTACCTGCTCCGCAGTATGTCCGATATAAACCTTGGCACCTTTGGCAATCAGTTTCTCTGTCAATTCCTGAGCTGCCACATCGGAGCCCGTAACCGTATATCCCATCTCAAGCATTACCCGGGCAATCGCGCTCATTCCGTAGCCGCCGATCCCTATAAAATGCACACGTTCAGTAGTATCCAACAGTTCGTCACCAGCCTTTTTCAGAATCGGGTTGCCGCAAAAGCGTACTGCGCACATCGGAGATCAGATACAGCGTGCCGGACACGACCGCAAGATCATTCTCTGACGTGATCGACTGCAGCAGCTGCAGCGCCTTACCCCAATTACGTTCTACTATGATTTCCAAATTTTCTTTGGCATATTTATCCCGCAGACGTTCTGCGATGGCCTGCAGTTCTTCCGCGTCCATTTTCTTCCGGAAATCCGGTTCGGTCAGGATGAGCGTATCCACTATAGGCAGTATATGCTTGAAGTATGACTCATGATGCTTATTTGCCAGCATCCCCATGAGCAAATTTAATTTGCCGTACTTATAAAACTGCGGCAGGCTTTTGGCCAGGCTCTCAGCGCCTTCGGGATTATGTGCCCCGTCGAGTACTATCCGCGGAGAGCGGCTTACTTCCTCCAGCCTTCCAGCCCAGAACGTATTCTTAAAGCCTTCCAGCACATCCTCGTCCTCAAGCATGAACGCCATGTATTGACGAAGAACCTCCAGCGTCATCATGGCCCCGGCCGCATTACTCAGCTGATGCTCGCCTTTCATGCCAATGCCAACGTCCAGCGAACGGAACGGGCCTTTAAAGTTAAAGCGCTGTACACCATCCTCAATCCCCGTCAGATCATAGCTGAAATCTTCTCCAGCCAGATAGAGGGTCGAGCGGCAGGCTGCCGCTTTGGCCTTAAGCACAGCGATAACTTCGGGCTGGCTCACGCAGCTGACTACAGGAACTCCGGGCTTGATGATTCCGGCTTTTTCACCGGCAATCTTCTCCAGGGTATCTCCCAGCACATCGGTATGATCATGGCCGACATTTGTAATCACGGACACGACTGGCGTCACGATGTTCGTTACATCCAGCCTTCCCCCAAGACCCGTCTCCCATACGACTACATCGGGATAACAGCGCTCCGCATAGTAGAGGATAGCCAGCGCCGTAGCCACTTCAAACATCGTGGGTGAACCCAGCTCAGTCCCGGCAATTTCTTCGACGAGCGGACGCAGCTTCTCCGCAAGCTCGGCGAGAGTCTCTTCAGGAATATCCATGCCATTATACTGAAAACGGTTGGTGAATTTGGTGATATAGGGAGAAGTGAACGTTCCAACGCTATACCCGCTCTTCAGCAGCACACTTGTCAAAAAAGCGCAGGTCGAGCCTTTGCCGTTCGTCCCCGCTACATGAATGAACTTCAGCTTGCGGTGCGGATTGCCCAGCTTCTCCATCAGCACTTCAATCCGCTCCAGCCCCGGACGGATGCCGAAAGGAATCAGACCGTTAATCCAGTCGACCGCTTCTGTATAAGAACTTAAGGGAGCGGTACCGCCGCTCCCGATCATCTCTTCCATGTCCCTTATCCTCTCAGCTCTGCGATGCGGGCCAGCACTTTCTCGCGCTTAGCGGAATAATCCGCCTGCTTAGCCCGTTCCTCTTCGATGACTTTTGCCGGTGCCTTGGCAACAAAACCCTGGTTACCCAGCTTCTTCTCTACGCGTTCTACTTCGCTGTTCAGCGTCTGCACTTCTTTTTCCAAACGAATAATTTCCTGTTCGATATCGATCAGACCAGATAGCGGCAGCAGGAGCTCTGCTCCTGTAACTACTGCGGACATAACCTTATCCGGAGTTTGCGGATTAAGGCCAGCTTCGAACGAAGAAGTATTGCAGAAACGCCCGATGTAATTATCGTTGCGGGTAATGATGCTAAGCGTTTCTTCGCTTCCGGCTTTGATGATCAGCTCAACCTTTTTACTCATCGGCACATTCACTTCAGCACGGATGTTACGAACCGCACGGATAACATCCATCAGCAGGTTCATTTCCGCAACAGCCTCAGGGTTCTCAAGTGCCGCATCATACACAGGCCACTGCGCAAGGGTAATCGTCTCGCCCTCATGCGGCAGATGCTGCCAGATTTCCTCGGTAATGAACGGCATGAACGGATGAATCAAGCGCAGCGTGCGGTCCAGCACATAGGCAAGCACCGATTGGGTCTTGGCTTTGGCGGCTGCATCCGCACCATAAAGCGACAGCTTCGCGAACTCGATATACCAGTCACACAGATCATCCCAAATGAAGTTGTACAAGAGACGGCCAGTCTCACCGTACTCGTACGAGTCAATTAGACGCGTAATATCGCGAGAAGTTTCGTTCAGGCGGTGTAAAATCCAGCGGTCCGCCGTAGTAAGCTCACCTGTAATGTCAATATCTGCAAAGCTTACACCTTCCAGATTCATCAGTGCGAAGCGGGAAGCATTCCAGATCTTATTGGCAAAATTGCGCGCCTGCTCTACCTTCTCCATACGGAAACGCAGATCCTGTCCGGCTGTGCTGCCCGTCGAAATCATGTACCGCATAGCATCCGCACCATATTGCTCGATCACATCCAGCGGATCAATCCCGTTGCCAAGCGATTTGGACATTTTACGTCCTTCTGCATCCCGTACCAGACCGTGCATGAAGACATCGTTAAACGGCTTCTTGCCGGTAAATTCGAGTGCGGAGAAGATCATACGGGCTACCCAGAAGTAAATGATGTCATAGCCGGTAACCAGGACATTGTTCGGATAAAAGCGCTGATAATCGCTGCTGTTCTCATCCGGCCAGCCGAGCGTGGCGAACGGCCACAGATTGGAGCTGAACCAGGTGTCGAGAACATCCTCATCCTGCTTCAGATCATCCAGACCGCTGATTTCGCGGGCTTCATCTTCGGAATACGCAACAAACACTTCACCGGTAGACTCAGAGTACCAGGCCGGGATGCGGTGTCCCCACCACAATTGGCGGGAAATACACCAGTCACGTACATTTTCGATCCAGTTCAGATAGGTTTTCTCAAAACGGTCCGGCACGAAGTTAACGCCTTCACCGTTCTTCTGTGCAGTAATGGCAGCTTCGGCCAGCGGCTGCATCTTAACGAACCATTGGGTGGATAGGTAAGGCTCAACTACTGCCCCGGAACGCTCGCTGTGACCAACCTGGTGCACATGGTCTTCTATGGAGATCAGAACACCCTGCTCCTTCAGATCAGCAACGATATTCTTGCGGCATTCGCTGCGGTCCTGACCCTGGTAAGGTCCGGCTTCCTCATTCATTGTGCCGCCTTCGTCCATCACATTAATCTGCGGCAGGTTATGGCGCAGACCTACCTCGAAGTCGTTCGGATCATGGGCCGGGGTGATCTTCACCGCTCCGCTGCCGAATTCCTTCTCTACATAATCATCGGCAATAACCGGAATCTCACGGCCGACGATCGGGAGAACCAGAGTTTTGCCGATCAGGTCTTTGTAGCGTTCATCCTTAGGATGCACCGCTACCGCTGTATCGCCCAGCATCGTCTCCGGACGTGTAGTCGCTACCGTAATGAAGCCGCTGCCGTCCTTAAGCGGATAACGCAGATGGTACAGGTGCCCGTTAACTTCCTTATATTCCACTTCGATATCCGACAATGCGGTACGCGCAGCCGGATCCCAGTTGATAATACGCTTGCCGCGGTAGATCAGGCCTTTGCGGTACAGCTCAACAAAGACTTGGCGTACCCCTTTGGTTAATCCTTCATCCAGCGTAAACCGCTCCCGCGAATAGTCCAGAGACAGCCCCATCTTCGCCCATTGCCCATGAATGGTTTCGGCATACTGCTCTTTCCAAGCCCATACCTGCTCCAGGAATTTCTCGCGCCCGAGATCATGGCGTGAAATTCCCTGCTGGCGCAGCTTCTGCTCCACCTTGGTCTGGGTAGCGATCCCGGCATGGTCCGTTCCCGGCAGCCACAGGGTGTCAAAACCCTGCATCCGCTTGGTGCGGATCAGGATATCCTGCAGCGTGAAATCCAGCGCATGCCCGATGTGCAGCATGCCCGTTACGTTCGGCGGAGGAATTACGATGCTGTAAGGCTCGGCATCAGGCCGCAATCCGGCTTTGAAAAATTCGTTCTCCATCCAGTAGGTGTACCATTTCTGCTCTGCCGCCTTCGGATCATATGTAGTCGGCATTTCGCTCTTGGCGTTATTGTCAGCAGCGGCATTGTCTACCGCAGCCTGCGTGTCCGGCAGCTCCGCTGCCGCATTAGTGTTGTGATCAGCCATGTTCTGAACCTCCATTAAGATAACTGTATTGTTTGTGGTCATGAAAATACAAAAAGGCCTTTCGTCTCAAAGGACGAAAGGCCATTCTTTCGCGGTACCACCTTTGTTTCGCGCTAACAGAAAATAAACCTCTGCCCGGGTCCCTTACGGTTCCAGAGCTTAGCGCGACACTCACGCAGATAACGGCTGCATCCGGCCACATCCTACACTGCAACCCTGATTCAGGGTAAGCATTTCAGAAGGGCGACTCCGGGGCGACTTCGGTGGCTGCATCCTGCGGAAATTCACAGCAATTACAATTCCGCTCTCTGAAGGGCTGACCGCCTACTCTTCCCGTTCCCAGTCTTTAGCTAAGTTTTACTTAATCCCATAATACAGTTAGTACTATTCCTAGTCAACCAGCATACGCACAAACCGCTGGACTTATACCGCCCAAATAAAAAATTTGGCGAAATACAAAAAGAAACCTCTCCTTACTGAAAAATGGAAGGATGACCAACCATTTTATAAGGAGAGATTTCTTTCGTACCATTCATGCCGTTCATAAAGCTCTACGGAATGTATAAGACCTGCCCTTCCTCCACATTCTGGCCGGACAGCCGGTTATACATGACCAGTTCCCGTGCACTCAGCTGATACTTCTCGGCAATAGTGTCCAGGGTATCTTCCCGCTGTACAATGCAGAGCCGGACTTTGCGGAACAGCTCGGCACCGCCCAATCCGCCGATAAAGCGACTCTTCCATTCACTATCATTCCCGGCCTCCGGAATAGGCGCTGCAGGAACCGCTCCGCTCAGGGCGGCAGTCTCCTGCTCCTTATGGGCACGGCTTGAACTGAGCAATGAAGAGAAGGTGAGGTGCTCTTTTGCAGGAGTCTCTTCTTCCTTCTTGCTTCCCAATGCGATTTTCAGATCCGTCTTTTCTTCCTGGGCGGGCAGCGTCTCCGGCGAATGAAAGACTTCATTCTCCTTGTATTCGGCTGGCTCGGGGAGCACCTCTTCATCCTGAGCCTGAACCTCAGGCGGAGCATTATCCTCTGCTTCGGCAGCAACCGAAGAAGGCTCTTCCCGGTGAATCGCATAATTCTCTGCTGCAGCTGTGTCGTCTTCAAAAGCAGTCACTGGTGCAGCAGCAGGAATAACAGCATCTGCGGAAGCACTGCCTGATACTTGCGCTAACTCCGGTGAGTTAAGCGTATTTGCAGCTTCCGCCTTCTCCCGCGCACCAAAAAAGTGTCCGGAAAGCGGCTCTGCATTGCCTTTGTGGGAATCAAAGCTATGCGTCCGCAGCTTCGCTTCCTTGTCCTTCTGCAGCTGCGCTGAGGAGCCTCCCGGCTGAGTGTAGACGGAGTCTTCCACGAAAAGCGGATTTACTGCAGCTTCCGCTGTAAAGACAGCATTCTCGTGTTCATCTACCGGGGCTTCAGCTGCACCTTCACCGTACGTCCACAGCGAATTCTCGTACAGGGCATCGTTATCATGCTCACGGGGTTCAGCCGGAGCATCACTTCCCCGGCCTTCATCCTCCGGAGAATAAGCAACTGTGTACTCTTCCTGCTGCCAGGCGGCCCCAGTATCCGTTCCGCCGATTCCCCGCAAGGAGAGCACGCCTGTTATGTTGACAGTACGCATTGTAAGCAGGTCAACATCGAAATTCTCGATCTCCACCCCTATGTCTTCAAGTGAACTGACCCGGGTCAGCGGAACTGTGATTTCAACGGGAATGGCATGCTCCAGACGCACGGTCCGGTCATTTTCTCCCCGGTAAAGTCCGGTGAGCAGCAGCTGGCCGTAGAGCTCGGCCCGGTCCTCCCGCTGAATTACCTGAATATCCGGAATCAGCTCCACCTCTTCCAGCTCAGCTATTCCCGGAAGTTCTGCAGGTAGGTGAATGCGTTCATAAATATCAAACCGCAAGCCGTGGGACTGGTCAAACACGGGAAATGTCCTCCTTCTTGGCATAATCTAACTCTGAGACAAGCCCAGAGCATAAGCCCAAAATGTTACTCCACTCATGTATATGCTTCAATCAGGAAGGCATGACTATTTTGGACATAACAGCATAAGTCACGGCTTATTTCCCTTACTGGTGAGGATGCTGGCGTCTGGAATCCAATAATCTTCCGGAAGTCTACTGCGCAAAATATGCTCCAGAGGATTACCGGGGTCGGTTAGACTGAGGATATCCGCAGGATGAAAAGCACCGGAAATAGGCCGGGCTTTCCGTTTAATCAAATGCAATATACTAGCAGCAGCGCTTGGCTGCGGCCATGCCTGTATCCCTGCGGCCAAGTGGTATCCTTTGAGTGTCCCTTCTACCATCGAATCCAGTGAACGGCTGTGCTTAGCCCAGCGCTTCGCCTCACTCCCCGTCTTGGCCCGCAGCCCGTCATCGTTCAGCAGCTGTTCCAGCTGTTTCGCCAGCGCCTCCGGATTCTCCGGGGGCACAATCCAGCCTGTTGCCCCGTGCTGTACCATTTCCGGCATCCCTGACGTACCGGCTACAACAGGGGCAATGCCGGCAAGCTGCGCTTCCGTAACCGAAAAGGGCTGCGTATCCTGCAGGCTGGGCTGAACATAAATATCCGCTTCTGCCAGTGCAGAGGGAATATTGTCTATTTTGCCGGGGAATAAAACGAAGTCCTGGATGCCAAGCTCCTGCGCCTGTTCTTTTAACTCCTCCATAAGGCTGCCGGTCCCGGCGATCACACAAATCCAGTCCTGGCGCTGCTGCTTCACAATACCAAGTGCACTTATCAATACATGAACTCCCTTGATATATTCAAGACGTCCGGCGTACATAATGACCTTCCGCCCGTGATCCAGATGGAGCGGAGAGGGCATTGCCGCTTTTACTTCATATTCGTTCAGATTGACTCCATAGGGCTGAAGGTGAATCCGCTCCTGCTCCACTCCCAGTTCTTCCACCAGCTGACCGATCCATTCCGATGAGACCATAATCAGATCCGCAGCGTTCGCTCCAAGCTGTTCGATCCGGCGGAAATAACTCCAGATTGGCCTGCGCTCATATTCCTGCTTTGTCAGCCCCGGCTCAAGCCCTTTGTATTCATAAAACGACTCACGGGCCAGAGCCCCATGAACACTGGAGACCAGCGGCACAGGAACCTTCATAATCCGCCGTAGCGCATAAGAGGAAATCAGATCCTGGGCATGAATCACATCATAATTCTGCAGACCGAGCGCCGTAGCCCCGCCTTCGAATACATAGCGCCCCAGCTCAAAGCTGAAAATGCCATGCTCCTGATGCAAATGAGGGAACTTCTGCGAATCCAGATAAGGCAGCAGCGCGGTATAATACGCTTTTTTATCAAAGAGAGCGTTCTCGTTCAGCAGATATAAGGTATTGCTCTCTACATGGCTGCCCATGAGTGTTACCGTATGCCCCTGCTCGCCCAGCTTGTCTGAGAGTTGTTTCATGTACGTCCAGATTCCCCCCATATTGGTGAGTCCCCAGTAGGTAACCAGCAATATTCTCATGAACCCCTCTCCCCCGGCAAATAGAATTCACTAATGAACAAAGTATTATATGACCGGTGCCGCTTCCCCGACATGGGTGAGAGTCCTTTTGTACAACAAAGAAAATAGCCTGCAAATTTTCAAAATATATTTTTATCACGCTTCAACATTTCGGGTATAATCGGTATAACTCTGGAAAGGAAGTCAGGCGATGATGTCAAAAGCACGAATTTTCGATTTGTCACTGTTTGTTGCTGCTGTAGGCATAGCACTCGGGACGCATCCCGGTGTAGCCTTGAACTATACATATCTCAAAGCGATGCTGCTGTACTGGGTATTCGCCAGCTTTTATTTCCAGCTGCGCATTGTGACCCGGAGCGGAAACTCGACCATTGACTACGCGATTAGCTACACTTCCTCCTTTGGTATTTTTGCCGGCCCGCTGGGTACGCTGATCTATGAGATTTGTTACCGGGTTACCGTATTTCTCTATAAAAAGAAAACCAAAACCGCTGATCCCGGAGAGTTCCTGGATACCTTTTATAATATCGGTTCCTTCACGCTTGGCGGTACTGCCGCCTACTATTTGTACACGCTTCTCTATCCGGTTGCCACCAATTTCCCGGCCGGATACTGGCTGCTGTTCCTGCTGGTGGTCTGTGTTACAACCTTTCTGTCCTCAGGCTTCCTGGTAATCACCTTTGCACTCTCAGGGGATATTAAGACGCGGAAAGAAGCGCTGAATCTGCTGTTAAAAAGTCGGAATCTGCTGGACTTCAGCAAAGTCGCACTAACCAATGCCCTGCTGCTGCGCCTCCTGCAAATGGAGAAATGGGAAATGCTGATCGCTCTTTTCCTGCTGAATTACATCGTCAGCCTCTCCTTCTTCTCGAAATCGCAGAGCGCCCAGCATAAGTTCGAACGGGACAAATTCGAGCAGATGGCTTACCGGGACTTTTTGACCGGCAGCTACAACCGTGCCCACATGGACAAAATGATGAAAGAACTGGATCATAGCGGCGAATGTATCGGCATCGTAGTGGCCGACATCGACCGGTTCAAAAAAATTAACGACACCTACAATCATGCTGTCGGCGACAAAGTCATCGTCGATTTTGCCGACACCCTGAAATCGCATTTGCACGAGGACGATATTCTCTTCCGCAGCGGTGGAGAAGAGTTCACCCTGTTTCTGAGAAATAAATCCTTCGTGGAGTGCCGGTCCATAATTGAAGAAATTCTGAAGGATATTGCAGAGCATTCCGCTACGGCTGAGTATGAGGACCAGTTGATCAAAGTCAGATATTCAGCTTCCTTCGGCCTCTATTACTACAAGACGGATCAGAACACCTCTATGCAAAAAGGTTATGTCTGCGCGGACCAGCTTCTGCTGGAGTCCAAAAAACTCGGCAGAAACCGGCTCACACACAAAAATGAGCTGGCCGATTAATATCGAAGCAGAAATCAGACAAAGAGCCGTTTCACCGGGTAGTCCGGCTGAAACGGCTCTTTGTTTAGGCGGAATGCAGCAGAGTGAAACTCCTCCTATGTTCCCCTTACAGCTCAGTAGCATTAAATGTATCTCCGCCTGCAATCGTGCCGGAATTGAAGCCTTTATAGAACCAGCGTTTCCGCTGCTCCGAGGTTCCGTGCGTAAAGCTGTCCGGCACCGCATAGCCCTGGGTCTGCTTCTGGATCGTATCATCGCCGACTGCGCTGGCTGCCGTCAATGCTTCGTCCAAGTCACCTTCCTCCAGCAGATTCATACCCTGGGCATGTTTAGCCCACACACCGGCCAGATAATCGGCTTGCAGCTCAAAGCGGACCTGATATTTGTTGAATTCCGTCTTACTCAGGCTCTGGCGGAGCGCATTCAGCTTCTCCGAGGTTCCAAGCAAGGTCTGTACATGATGCCCTACCTCGTGGGCAATGACGTAAGCCATCGCAAAATCGCCCGGGGCCTGAAAACGCTGCTGCAGCTCATCATAGAAACTTAGATCAATATACAGCTTGCTGTCGCCCGGACAATAAAACGGCCCGACCGCCGAGCTTGCTGTCCCGCAGGCTGAGTCTACACTGCCGCTGTAGAGCACCAGCGTAGGGTCCGTATAGGTCAATCCCTGCTGAGCGAATACCTCTGTCCATACATCCTCTGTATCTGCCAGCACAACAGAGACAAATTCCGCTAGCTCTTTATCCTGCGCCGTCTCCTGGTAAGGAGCATTGGAGGTAGTCCCGCTGGAAGTCAGACCTCCCAAAATATCACCGACATTGCCGCCGCTGAGCAGCGTTACGATCACTACTAGAATGATACCGCCGATCCCGCCGCCGACCATTTTGCCGCCGCCGCCCATGCCCCTGCGGTCCTCCACATTCGAGCTGCCTCTTCTACCCTGCCATTTCATAGCTGAGCCCCCCAGTCGTATTTACACTAAACGATTCATGTGAACAGAACTCTTATTAGTGTTATACCCAAAATCTGCAGAAGCTCACTTCCACTTGCTGGATGTGCGGGCATCCGTTAAGGGGCAAATGACAAAACAAAACTTAAAGGCCGGGAGAAACACCAGATTACAGGCGTTTCTCCCGGCCTTAAATATTGTTAGAGCTGAGAACCTCCGAGCGACTCCCGCAGCCGCAGCATATCCTCCGGCCAGGGATCGGCCACCAGGATCTGCTCTTTGCTCCAGGGATGGCGAAAAGCCAGAGACTCACCGTGCAGCGCCTGGCGGCCGCGTTCGGCAAGGCCCCAGCGTGGTCCGCCATAGAGCTCATCGCCAATGAGCGGATGACCTACATGGCTGAGGTGGACACGGATCTGATGTGTACGTCCGGTCTCAAGCTCGACCTTCAGCGAGGTGCCTCCGCGCAGTACCTCACGCCCGATGATCCGCGTTACCGCCGGCTGCCCGCCGGGTGAGACCCGCCGGCGTGACGCATGATGGCGGTCACGGCCGATCGGCTCGTCGATCACGGTAAGCGCAGGCGGCACGATGCCTTCGGCGATAGCTGCATACAGGCGCGAAATATTCTTGCCGCGCATATCCTCGTCGAGTGTAAGCTGGGCATATTCATTCTTCGCGTACAGCACAGGCCCCGTTGTATCCTTGTCCAGGCGGTGAATATGCCGTACCGCCACACCTCCGCCGGAAGATGCATAATGCCCGGCCACCAGATGATCCAGCGTAACCTCCGTTCCACTGCCATCCGGGTGCACGGCCATGCCTGCAGGCTTATGGACGACGAGGCAGAAGTCGTCCTCATACAGCACGGTGGCTTCCTGCCATACCGGTTCGAGGCCCGCCTCCCGGTGCGGGAAAAGCGCCAGCCGCAGCCGGTCGCCCCGCCACTGGATGCCGCCTTCACGGCGCAGCCGCGTATGCAGCTTCAGCGGTATCCCGGCGGTCTCCAGCAGCCACAGATCGATGGCTGCTTCTTTGTCAGCGGCTCCGGTGACAGCCCGGCCGGGCATGGCTTCCAGCCATTCCCCGCGCCGGGTCCAGGCGCCGCCGCCCTTGAAGCCGGTGCCTTCTCCGCCAGCCGTCACAGCGATTTCAAGGCCTGGTAATGGGCCTCGATCGTATCGTCAATATCCTGCTCGGTGTGTACACCAGAGACGAACATGCCTTCAAACTGCGACGGCGGAACGCTGATGCCCTGATCGAGCATTTTGCCGAAGTAGGTACGGAATCTGTTCAGGTCGCTTGTCTTCGCCGTTTCGAAATTGTATACCGGCCCTTCGGTAAAGAACGGGCAGACCATCGAGCCCACACGGTTGACCGTCAGCGGAATGCCGGTCTCTTCGCTGTTGCGCTTCAGTCCTGCTTCCAGGCGCGCACCGAGCGTCTCCAGCCGGTCGTACACCTCCGGAGTCAGCAGCTTCAGCGTGCTGTAGCCGGCAGCCATCGCCAGCGGATTACCGCTGAGCGTTCCCGCCTGATAGATCGGGCCGGACGGAGCGATTTGCTCCATGATCTCTCTCCGGCCGCCGTAAGCACCAACCGGAAGACCGCCGCCGATTACTTTGCCGAAGCAAGTCAGATCCGGATCAATCCCGAATAGCCCCTGCGCACAGCCCCGGTTCACCCGGAAGCCGGTCATCACCTCATCAAAAATCAGCAAAGCCCCGTACCCTGTCGTTACCTTGCGCAGGCCTTCGAGGAAGCCCGGCTGAGGCGGAACAACGCCCATATTTCCGGCAATCGGCTCGACAATCACTGCTGCAATCTCATTGCCGTAGCGTTCAAACGCGATTTTGGCACCTTCCAGATCGTTATAAGGCACGGTGATTGTATTCACCGCAACGCCCTCCGGCACTCCCGGACTGTCGGGCAGACCCAGCGTAGCTACACCCGAACCGGCTTTGATCAGCAGGCTGTCAGCATGTCCATGGTAGGAGCCTTCGAACTTGAGGATTTTGCTCCGTCCGGTATAGCCCCGGGCCAGACGAATGGCGCTCATCGTAGCTTCTGTACCGGAGTTAACCATCCGTACGATGTCGACGGAAGGTACACGCTCCACTACCGTTTTAGCCATTTCCGTCTCCAGCAGGGTAGGCGCCCCGAAGCTTGTCCCTTTTACCGCTGTCTCCTGCAGCGCTTGGACCACTTCAGGATGGGCATGACCCATAATGAGCGGCCCCCAGGAGCAGACATAGTCGATAAAGCTGTTGCCGTCGATATCATAGATGCGCGAGCCGATCCCGTGATCCACGTACACTGGTGTCAGACCCACAGATTTGAACGCCCGCACCGGGCTGTTCACCCCGCCGGGAATATACTGTTTCGCTTCTTCAAAAGCCGCCCTGGAAGCCTCTTCCCGGCGCGCCAATGGCACATTGCCCATGCTTAATCACTCCTGTTCTGTTCTCTCTTATTTAACCGCGCAGCCAGCGGGCGGCATCCTTCGCAAAATAAGTGATGATAATATCCGCGCCTGCGCGCTTCATGCCGGTCAGCATTTCCAGCACAACCGCTTTCTCATCAATCCAGCCTTGCAGCGCCGCTGCTTTGACCATAGAGTATTCCCCACTCACATTGTAAGCCACCAGCGGCAGATCGAACTGGTCGCGGATGGTCCGGATCACATCCAGATAAGCAAGCGCCGGTTTGACCATCAGCATATCTGCACCTTCCAGCACATCGGAATCCGCTTCACGAATGGCCTCCCGCAGATTGGCCGGGTCCATCTGATAAGTTTTGCGGTTGCCGAACTGCGGTGCGGAATCAGCCGCCTCACGGAACGGGCCGTAGAACGCAGAAGCGTATTTCACTGAATAGGACATAATCGGCACATGCTCGAACCCGTTCTCATCCAGCCCGGTACGGATCGCCTGCACGAAACCGTCCATCATGTTTGAAGGGGCAATAATATCAGCGCCCGCCTTAGCCTGCGATACCGCAGTACGGGTCAGTAGCTCCAGCGAAGCATCGTTGATCACATCGCCATGCACGACACCATCCACCACATGTGTATGGACCATCCCGCAGTGGCCGTGATCCGTAAATTCGCACAGGCAAGTATCGGCAACGACCAGCAGCTCAGGATACCACTGCTTAATCAGCCGCGTTGCTTCCTGCACAATCCCGTCATCGGCGAAGCCGGAAGAACCGATGGCGTCCTTGGTTTCAGGAATTCCGAACAGCAGGACAGCCAGAATGCCAAGTGCCGCAATCTCGTCCACCTCCGCCTTCAGCATATCCAGTGAAAAATGATATACGCCCGGCATCGAGCCGATCTCATTCTTCACTCCTGTTCCATAAGTCACAAAAATCGGCTGGATAAAGTCCAGCGTATTCAGCACCGTCTCCCGCACCATTCCGCGGATTCCGGCTGTACCGCGCAGACGGCGGTGACGGGTAATTGGAAAACTCATTTGTATGTCCTCCTGTTTAGTAGTTATGTAAACACAATCCGGAAACAATCTGCGCTGTTAATGCTTACCCACAAAGTGCTCCCGGATCACAGCAACCAAATGACCTGTCTCTACCGTAGTCTGGTCGACTCATTCCAGCGGCACAGCTCCTGCACCAGCCCTTCAATCGTCGCTTCTTCCGGAAGCAGCCCCGGGGTCAGGCCCGCCTCAACTGCGGTTTCTTCCGTTACCGGACCGATACAGGCAATCGTGACTCCTGCCAGCAGCTGAAGCGGATCTTCCAGCCCCATGCGCTCCAGGATGCTGATAAAATTACGTACTGTCGAAGAGCTGGTAAAGGTAATCGCATGAATCCGCTTCTCCTCCAGCAGCCTGATCAGTTCAATATCATCCTCGCCGGTCACCACCGTCTCGTAGGTGTCCACTTCGGTCACTTCCAGCCCCAGTTCCCTCAGCTTGTCCGGCAGCCACTCGCGCGCCAGATCACCGCGTGGCAGAAGCACCTTCTGCCCCGGCTCAAGCCGCGGGCCAAAGGCTTCGAGCAGCCCTTCCGCCTGGAAGCGGGCGGGCAGCTCCTCGGCCATCAGCCCGCGCTCCGCCAGCGCCGCGGCTGTGGCCGGCCCCACCGCGCCGATCTTCGCGCGGTGCAGGCCGCGGATGTCCACCTTGAGCTCCGCCAGGTGGCGCCAAAAGAACTCCACGCCGTTCGCGCTCGTGAAGAAAACCCAATCATAAGCTTCCAGCGCTCCCAGCGCGGAAGCAATGGCGGCTTTCTTCTCTGCGTTTTCCTGCATGACCGTCTCAATGACCGGGAACTCGTAGGGTTCCCCGCCGAGCTCCTCAATGCGGTCCACCAGCTCGCTGGCCTGGCTGCGGGCGCGGGTCACGACGATGCGCTTGCCGAACAGCGGCAGCGCCTCTACCCACTGCAGCTGCTTGCGCTGCAGCACCACATCGCCGACGACGATCACCGCCGGCGGCTGGAAATCAGCCGCCTTGACCTTGTCCTCTATGTCGGCGAGCGTGCCCACAAGCGTCTCCTGATCGGCGCGCGTGCCCCAGCGGACCAGCGCCACCGGCGTCTCCGGCGGACGCCCATGCTTGATCAGCTGGTCGCTGATGTAGCCGATCTTGGCTACGCCCATCAGGAATACCAGGGTTCCCGTAGCATTCGTGACTTTATCCCAGTGAATGGAACGATCCAGCTTATCCGGGCTCTCATGACCGGTGATAATCGACAGGGAGGAGGCGTAATCCCGGTGTGTCACCGGTATGCCGGCATACGCCGGCACGCTGATCGCCGACGTGATGCCAGGTACAATCTCATAGTAGATGCCATGCCGCCGCAGCAGCTCCGCTTCTTCACCCACCCGGCCAAAAATCGTCGGGTCTCCGCCCTTAAGCCGCACTACCGTCTTCCCTTCAAGCGCCAGATCAACCAGCAGCTGGTTGATCTCCTCCTGCTTCATGGTATGGCGGTCAGGCAATTTGCCCACGTAAATTTTTTGACCGCCGGGTTTCATATGTTTCAGCAGCCTCGGGCTTGCGAGCCGGTCATAGACCAACACATCCGCCTTTTGAATACACTCCAAGCCCTTCACTGTGATCAGCTTCGCATCTCCCGGGCCTGCACCTACCAGATATACTTTCCCCGTCATCTCTATCATCCCCTTACATCCGCCAAAATCTTCTCCGCACCCCTGGCAATCAGCTTGCGGGCTACCTCTTCACCAAGCTGCACCGGGTCTTCGCCGCTGCATGTTTCCTTAAGGATTACAGAGCCGTCCGGTGTTCCGACCATACCGGTCAGTGTAATGACTTGCCCCTTAGTTTCAGCTGTCCGCTCTGTTCCCGCAGCTTCCAGAGGTGCAGCTCCGCCCGCACCGAGCACAGCGTAAGCGCCGATCGGTACCTGGCAGCCGCCGTTCAACGCGCCCAGGAAGGTCCGTTCCGCCGCAACCGTCAGTGCCGTCTGCTCATCATTGTAGAGTGCAAGCAGCTTCCGCAGCTCCGCATCATCCTCACGGCACTCAATACCGAGCGCGCCTTGACCTACCGCGGGCAGACACACCTCAGGTGCCAGGTAGGCACTTACCCGATCCTGCCAGCCCATCCGCGTCAGTCCGGCGGCAGCCAGCAGAATCGCATCGTATTCGCCGCTTTCCAGCTTCTTCAGCCGTGAGTCGATATTGCCGCGCACAGGCTCAATCACAAGATCCGGCCGCAGGGCAGCCAGCTGGCTGGAGCGGCGCAGACTGCTTGTGCCCACACGCGCGCCCTGCGGCAGCTCCTCCAGGCTCGATCCCCCCGAAGCAATCAGACAGTCCCGCGGATCCACCCGCTTCGGAACAGCGCCATTCATTAAGCCCTCCGGCAATTCGGAAGGCATATCCTTCATACTATGTACAGCCATATCGATTTCACGGGCCAGCATCGCCTGCTCAATTTCCTTCACGAACAGACCCTTGCCGCCTACTTTGGATAAGGTCACATCCAGAATACGGTCGCCCTTGGTTACGATTTTGTGCACCTCAAAGGTGAAATCGAAGCCATGCTCCGCACTTAACCGTGTAAGATCATCAATGACATGCCCTGTCTGGGTCAGCGCCAGAGCGCTTTGTCTGCTGCCTACAATAATTTTACGCATTCTCTCATTCCTCCCGGTAACATCGCTCTGTCTTACTGCTCTCCCAATCATTGTACTCTTATCCAATCCGGGGCATGCCTGCCGTTCATCCGTCTGCCTGCTATGAGCAGCTGCTTCTAACTATCCACACTATCTGCCTGCAGCTGTCCGGTATGGAGTTACCTCTCACAGTAATCATAGAGATTGCAGTGCTGTTAATTATTTAATAAGGGTGTAAATGCCGCAAACCAGAGGGCTGCATGGCATAGCTTGTTTCAAAAAAAAATATTATCCAATAATTAATTGGATTTGCTCCATCTAATCCCATCATATTCCGATATTTACGAGGATTAGTTGGAAAACCTCCACCTAATTCGGTCCATACATCGATCGGGGCTCAATTTCGATACATTTAAGTGGAGTTATTCCCACTAGCACTATGATTCCAAGGTTGAACTGAGAATTAGGTGGAGTAATTCCACTTAGCTCTACAACAATTTCCTTAAAATCCGTTATGCCGGTTCCGCCATGGCCACTACCCGGCACTAATCGCCCCGGTTCCCGGCGATCCACGCCTCCACATCCTGCGGAGTCCACTCTATAAAGGTGCCCTGCCGCATCTCATTCAACACGTCCAGCCGGCTAAGCCTGCGCAGAAGCCGCCCCCGCACCTCAGCCGAGGGCTCGCGCCGCTTGATCTCGGTGCGCAGCTGATGCAAAAAATCCAGGTACGGTTCGTATTCTTCACCCAACACCTCGCTCAGCTGCTCCGTAATCCTGGCCGCAGCAGACGGCCCTGCGCCTGAAGTCGAGACGGCTACAGTCAGCCTTCCCCGGCGCAAAACGCCGGGTGTGATGAAATTCCCCGCCTCGGCCCGGCTGGCTACATTCACCGGAAGTCCAAGCGAACGAGCCTCCGCAGCCACTTGCTCATTCACCGCGTCATCACTACTCGCGGCATATACCAAAAAAGCCCCCCGGAGATCACCGGGTGCATAGCTGCGGTTCAACCAGTTCAGCCTGCCGGCCTCAGCGAGTATGCTAAGTGCCCCACTCAGTGAGGGGCTGACAACAACGACAGCCGCCTCCGCATCAAGGAGCGCCAGCACCCTGCGCTCCGCTACAGTTCCACCGCCGATAACAATTACCTTCTGTCCCCTGAGATCCAGCATAACAGGCATATAATGACTCATCCCGCTCACCTCCCGCCCCAGCCATGAAATTCAGATAACGAATTCAGCAGGAAGTTGAGGATAATGAAGGCGTAGCCCGATATGGCCCAGCGGGCCATAATAGTGCCGCTTCTCCGTCCGGACCGTTTAAGGACAATATAAATAACATATACCCCCAGCCCGAGCAGTGTCGTCAGTACCTTGGTATCCTGAAACAGCGGTGTCCGCCCCTCAGCGATAATCGACGTAGCAGCCAGCAGCAGGGAGATGATCAGCAGCGGCACTCCGGCAAGGATCGCAGAATACGAATATTTGTCCATCGTTTCGAGACTCGGCAGGCGGCGGATCCGGTCATCCCACTTTTTATTTTTGAGCTTCGTGTGCAGGAACAGGTACATTATCGCAAATACTGTCCCCAGTGTCAGTGCGCCAAAGCTCAGATTGGCCAAAATAATATGCATCGCCAGCCAGCCATGCACCGCACTCCAGCTTTCTAGGCTATGATCCGCCGCCGTCAGCCATACCCGGTTCAGCAAAAACACACTGAAGCCGGCTCCGCTAAGCAGCAGTATAGTGAATTCACCTCCGCGCGTATATGCAACGGCCAGCGAGGTCAAAACAATACTGAAGGAAAACCAGAACAGGAAGTCATAGGGAGTAAAAATCGGCAGGCCCCTCTCCTGGGAGAAGCGCACGGCAAGCCCGCCGGATTGCAGAACACCCACAACGGCAAGAAACCCTGTGCCTATCCGCTTTCCGCCCGGATTACGCCGAAGGCAATCCGAGAAAATAAACAGCAGGCTCAGGGCATATAGCAGCAGAGCAGTATCATATATTCCGTTCAGCAGTTGCATGCTGCTCACCCGCCCAGCAGGCCTGCCGGAGCAAAGACGGTCTTAGGCACATTGAAATCAGCGGTAGATGCACGTTCCTTGTCATTCTGCTGCACCGGAGCATTACTGCTTCCGCCCGGACCGGCTTCAAGCTGCTCCTGCAGGGCGAAGATTTGAGTGAAATACTCCAGAGCTTCATTTCCCTGACTGCCGCCGGACATTTCCTTAATGACGTTAATTGGGTCATGCATCATCTGGTTCACGATGCTTTTTGTCAGACGGCGGATTACCTTGCGCTGGTGCTCATCCAGCTCAGGCAGCTTGTTGAACAGGCTGTCCATCGTCTCTTCATATATTCCGTTCGATTTGTCCTGCAGCGCACGGATCACAGGTCTGACACCAAGTGTCTTCAGCCATACCTGGAATTCGTCCATCTCGCCTGCGATCATGACTTCGATCTTCGCGGCTTCGCTGCGGCGCATCTCAAGGTTACTCTCCACGATGCCCTCCAGATCATCAATATCATAGAGGAAGACATCCGGGACGCTCGAGGCCGCCGGGTCGATATCACGCGGAACAGCAATGTCGATCATGAACAGCGGCCGTGAAGGGCGGCGCTTCATACCGGCAGCCACCTGATCAGCGGTCAGTACATAACCCTCCGCTCCGGTGGAGCTGATAATAATATCAACATCATCCAGATGCTTCAGGGCTTCATCAATGGTACTCGGCTTCCCGGAGAACTTCTCCGCCAGTTCCACTGCCCGCGCCAGGGTACGGTTGGCGACAATAACCTCAGCCGCGCCGCTGCTGTACAGATGCTTCACCGTCAGCTCGCTCATTTTGCCTGCGCCGAGGATCAGCACTCTTTTACCGGTAAACATGCCGAAGATACGCTTGCCCAGCTCGACAGCCGCATAGCTGACCGAAACGGCGCTCTCTCCGATGGAGGTCTCGCTGTGCGCCCGTTTGCCGAGCGTCACCGCCTGTTTGAACAGCTGATTGAACCAGGTTCCGGTCACACCCTCACTCTGTGCAGTCAAAAAAGAATTGCGCACCTGTCCCAGAATCTGCGTCTCGCCAATTACCATTGAATCCAGACCACAGGTCACACGGAACAGATGGGCAATCGCCTGCTCATCTTCGTATATATACATATGTTGCGCAAATTGTTCACTTTTCACATGAAACCACTGCTCCATGAAGCTGCGGATGAAATATCCGCACATATGAAGCCGGTCTATAACCACATAAATTTCCGTCCGGTTGCAGGTGGCCACAATGACCCCTTCCAGCACGCTTTTGGTCTTCATCAGCTGATGAAGCGCTGCGGGCAAGTCCTTCTCTGCAAAAGCGAACTGCTCTCTCACCTCAACGGGAGCCGTACGGTAATTCAGGCCAACGACGACAATATGCATCGCTTGTTCACCATCCTAGTCTCTATTCAGTGGTGCAGGACTGTTACAATTTAATCAGATTAATTGGGTCGTCTTTCACAAGTCTCCAAATCACGTGTGTTAAGTATATCACATCAAAATGTGACTTTTTGTATAACCTTTGAACTATTTATGACATCCAGATAATAATAATTATAAATAAAAAACCATAAAAGTGCTATGGTTTATGATGGGTTATTTTTTCATTATTTATGAATCCGATAAAACGCAGCACCAGACCTGTTTTATCATCCGATATTTTCAGGCGGGGATATTTCTGCAGCATTGCATCCTCCTGTTCAGCAGCATAAATGTCACTTGCGCAGCGCTGAAGCCCTTTGCGATCGATATCGGCAATAAGACTCTCCCAGCCTCCAGCACCTGTAAACAGACCATCACTAATCAGATAGAGGCTCTCCACATTCGCCCGGTTGAACGTCCCTTTCTCCAGGAAAAGCGGAAAATCCGGACTGCCGTTCATCACTCCGTATCCTTCCAGCGTGTTAGCCTTTCTGCGGTTATCCTGAAGCATTGGAGTAAGAAGTCTCCGGAGCTCCACCGGATCTGCTACCCCTCCTGCGCGCAGCTCTGCCATCCGGTTCAGCGTCTTCTGATCAATATGAGCTACCTGTGTATGGGTTAGCACTCTTACCGAACCGTCCTTGTACCTGCACAACAGCATGCAGTCTCCGGACTGTATATATTCTATGGAATATGGATGTACTTTGATGATGACATAAGCAGCAGACCAGAGTGCAGAAGAATCAGTAATATCCACACCTTCCGCTTCCATCTCCTCCCGTAAACGCTCGTTGGCTTCGATGGCTGCAAGCTCTAACGGCTGCTGACAGGTAGCTGAAAAATATTCGGCAGCAAGCCGGGCAGCCAAATATCCCCCGGTAAATCCCTCCTGATTACGGTAAGGTGAAAGCGAAGTCGCCCCATCGACCACCCCGTAGATACACGCCGGCTCATTGACTACCAGCGCATCCTCATTCCACTCGCCGTCTCCTTGTAATGAATAAGTCTCCATATTCCAGTGGCTCATGCTGTCCATAGCTCTCAACCCTTTCTGTATCAGGAATCCAGTATTGATATATTTCGCAAAATACTCAATTCCCCTTCTTTCCGGGTAAATTAATACTCGCCCCTCTCTTATGTTATATTTTATAACACAAATTCAAGGATTGACACACTTTATTGCGGGTGATAGCATATAACAAAATGATCAAGGTTATGATTCCTGACATGAAGTCCACAATCGCATACCTCTTGTATAAGCTCATTAATTTGGTTTGAGCGTTTCTACAGGCAACCGTAAATTGCCCCAGGCTACAAGAGATACCGCAAGACAGAAGAATTCCAGGCCGAGCAGCCGCAGACTTTGATGTGCCCGCTCTTCTCTGGTGACCCTTTGTTCTGCAGGTGTCTCTTGTATTCTGGGGTTTTGTATATCCAGACAAAAGGAGTGAAGGCGATGAGCGCATCTTATGCAAGACTCAGCGAATCGATCAGCAAAGCCAAAAACGTGAGGATTTATAAAAATAAAGACACCGCCTATGATTTCAAGCTGTATCCTTTTGGCGAACGCGGCACGTATATCGATCCCGAGCTGATCAGTGAAATTACCGACAATCTGGCCAGCAGCATTACGGAGCATTTCCCCGCTTTTGATTATATCGTTTCGCCCGAGCCGGGCGGTCACACCTGGGGCATGCTGGCAGCCTACAAGCTGATGAAGCCGATGAATATTCTACGCCTCAGCACCGAGCTGTACGAGAATTACGAGGTTTGCATTAAGCGGGAGACGGCTTATAACGAGAACTATATTTATTTTGACGGTTTTACGGCCGGAGATCGGGTACTTATTCTTGATGATGTGATCAGTTCAGGCGCAACGATCCGCTGCATCGCCCAGCAAATGGCGGATATGGGGGTGGAGCTCGTCGGGGTGCAGGGTATTCTGGCCAAAGGTGAGCACTACAAACAGCTGGAAGCGGACTATGGAATCCCGGTGCGGGTGCTGTCCAAGGTGTAAGCAGGCGGGTGCAAGACAGATCCTTACGGATACTCACAAAACTCAGTGAACTCAAGTAGCTCAGCTTACAAAACTTAAGTTTATGCTTCCGATGCCAGTTTTGTACGAAGTGAATTCAAGTAGCTCAGCTTACAAAACTTTTAAGGAGTGAACAACCATGGCTTACTATTATGATCAGCCGTCCAGAACGTTCAGCGAGTTCCTGCTCGTTCCGAACCTGACGACCAAAGAATGCATTCCCGGGAATGTAGATCTCAGAACCCCTGTGACCAAATTCCGGCGCGGCGAGACTCCGGCGCTGACAATGAACCTACCGGTTACCTCTGCGGTAATGCAGGCGGTTTCCGACCATAATATGGCTATAGCCTTAGCCAAAAGCGGCGGCATCTCCTTCATCTACGGCTCCCAATCCGTGGAGCAGCAGGTGGAGATGGTCCGCAGGGTCAAGAAGTTCAAAGCCGGTTTTGTCCTGAGCGACTCCAATCTGCGTCCGGAGGATACACTGAAGGATGTGCTGGCCCTCAAGGCGCGCAGCGGCCATTCCACCATCGCCATCACAGATAACGGGGAGCCGACCGGCAAGCTTATGGGCATCGTAACCAGCCGCGACTACCGCGAGAACCGCCTGCCCCAGGAATGCCCGATTACCGAATTCATGACACCGCTGTCCGCCTTGATCTACGCCCAAGAGGGGATTACACTAACTGAAGCCAATGATATGATCTGGGATCATAAGCTGAACTGCCTGCCGATTGTGAACAGCAGCGGACATCTGGTGCATCTGGTCTTCCGGAAGGACTATGACAGCCACCAGGAATATCCGCTGGAGCTGCATGACAGCAACAAGCAGCTGATCGTCGGCGCAGGCATCAACTCCCGGGATTACAAGGAACGGGTACCAGCGCTGGTCGAAGCGGGAGCAGATGTGCTCTGCATTGATTCCTCCGACGGTTATTCCGAATGGCAGGCGGAGACGATCCATTATATAAAGGAAACTTTTGGGGAGACGGTGAAGGTTGGGGCCGGCAATGTCGTCGACAAAGAAGGGTTCCTCTACCTGGTGGAAGCCGGGGCAGACTTCATCAAGGTCGGCATCGGCGGCGGCTCGATCTGCATTACACGAGAACAAAAAGGCATCGGCCGCGGCCAGGCCTCCTCCGTCATTGAGGTGGCGGCAGCCCGCCAGGAATATTATGAGCAAACAGGCATCTATGTCCCGATCTGCTCCGACGGCGGCATCGTCCATGACTACCATATCGTGCTGGCCCTGGCTATGGGCGCTGACTTCGTTATGCTAGGCCGTTATTTTGCCAGATTCGACGAGAGCCCAGGCCGCAAGCTGCTCGTCGGCGGGAACTTCGTCAAAGAATATTGGGGCGAAGGCTCCAGCCGGGCCCGCAACTGGCAAAGATACGACTTCGGCAACGCCGACAAGGAGAGCAAGCTTGAATTCGAAGAAGGTGTGGATTCCTTCATTCCTTATGCCGGCAGACTCAAAGACAACCTGGACCTCAGCATCAGTAAAATCAAATCGACCATGTGCAACTGCGGCGCGCTGACCATTCCCCAGCTGCAGGAGCATGCCAAAATCACCCTAGTCTCTTCAACAACTATTTACGAAGGCGGGGCACATGATGTTATGCTTAAGGAGAAGGATCGAACATCCTGAGCATTGATTTTGATTCACAAGGAGCAGTGGTTATGAAAGAACTTCGCAAGGTACTGGTAAGCAGAGCCCAGCTTGAGAGCCGGGTGAAGGAGCTGGGAGCCGCCATCTCACGCGATTATGAAGGAAAAGAGCTCGTCCTCATTGGCATTCTGAAAGGCGCCGCCGTATTCATGGCCGACCTAATGCGGGAAATCAGCTTCCCCGTTGCCATTGATTATATGTCCGTCTCCAGCTACGGCAGCAGCTCCACTACATCAGGGGTAATTACGATTAAGCAGGACATTAACACCGACATTCGCGGCAAACATGTGCTGCTCGTCGAGGATCTGATCGACACCGGGCTAACCCTGCAGCATCTGGGGCAGCTGTTCGCCCTCCGTGAAGCAGCAAGCGTGTCGATCTGCACCATCCTCAGCAAACCCTCCCGCCGTCTGGCCGATATTCCCATCGACTACTGCGGCATCGAGATCCCCGATGAATTTGTCGTCGGCTACGGCCTCGACTATGCCGAACAGTACCGCAACCTGCCGGAGGTATGGATTGTGGAGACTGAGGAACAGCAGTAGCACCAGGCACCGCCAAAGACAACGGACACCTCTCCCGCCAGCATTCACTCAGAATGACTGGGCAGGAGCGGTGTCCGTTGTTTTTTCAAATTTTCCTGCGATCCTGTCCCATAGCTATCCTCAGAAGTATGGTCCGAGTGTTGCTGGTTGAATCAAATAATTATCCATTATATGGTATAATAGGAGAACTTATTTCGTACTACTTTTCCTATTTAGGAAAGAAAGAACGGTGATGACCTTGAAGCGGTTACCTATTCTACTCCTGCTCAGTGCTATGTTAGTCGGAGGCTGCAGCGGGAAGGATAATGTGTATTCAGGAATTGAACAGCAGGATCTTACGGGAATTAAGACTGCCAAGGAGCTGGATTACATCTACGCGTACAAAGGACATACCGGCAATTGGGCTTCAACCTATTATGTCTATCAGAAAAAGGATAGCGACAGTCATGTCTCAAAAGTATTTTTGAAATACATCGGCAAGGAGCCCGGCCCGTCTGGTGAAATGAAGTACGCATATACTACAGAAGGCGGCGGTGGCGGGAGCGGGACCCTATTTGATGCGGAGTCACCGTCCGTCATCTATAATCTGGGCGGCAGCGGCGGAACCGGTGCAGTGGCCGGACAGGATTCTATTGTAAAGATGCATGTGGAGTGGAGCGGGGGTTCGGAGAACATCGAGCTGGAGCCTGAACTGTAGTAATTCTATGGGCAGCCCTGAAAAAAGCAGAGCAGCGGTTACCCGTAACGGAATAATCGCTGCTCTGCTTGTTATGATGTCATTACCTCTTCAACTACTATTTTAATTGATATAAACGATAGATAAGTGCAGCCGCCTCCGCTTTGCTTGCTGTTTGAGCCGGACGGAAGCTATGATCCTCGAAACCTTCGAATAATTGGATACTCTTGGTCAATGCTACGCTTGCTGCTGCCCATTTCGATATTTTAGCCTTATCTGTGAAGATTGCATTGACGGATTCAGGCTGGGAGACAGCTTGCTTGCCATTATAGGTTGTGAGTGCCCGTGCAAGCATCGTCGCGATTTCTTCACGAGTGATAGTTGCTTTCGGGTCAAAAGCAGTTGCTGACTTGCCGGTAATCAATCCAGCAGTATAAGCAGCGGCAATCTCATCATAATACGGATTGGATGATGAGATGTCCTTGAACGGCAGAACCAGTCCCTCACCGCTCAAACCATACGCCCGGGCGATCATAGCAGCAAACTCTTGGCGTGTAACTTTGTCCGATGGACGGAACACTGAACTCTGATCCAGAATTCCTTTGTTCAACAAATAATTTATTTCCTGCACTGCCCAATGATTAGCAGAGACATCTGTGAAGGCAGCTTTGGCCAACATTACCGTATATCGGCTAAAGTGTCCTCTTGGGGTCGTTACGGTCTGAGTAACCGGGTCATATTTGCCCCCGACAGCTTCCCATGTAAGACTCTCATTATTAAGCAGATACACCGTCAGATTCTCCAGGTTAGCCCCGGAATATTTGGAAGTATCGATCGAAGATACATCAAAAGTAACTTCAATAGGTTTGGCAAAGCTCTTAACCTGCTGACCGCCTACAGACGCGCTAAATTCCATCACAGGAATGCTGGCAAGCGGTTCAGCCTGACTAGGCTTGTTTACTACAGCATTCTCTACAACTTCTGCCGCCAGATTAATCGTCTGGCCTGCTTCTACAGTACCGAAGGTATCCGGTTCAAGCGTGAATGCGGTTTGATCCATCTGAATTTTTAAGCCGGCAACATCATTTTCTTTGACCAGCGCAAGGATTTCAGAAGGAAGCGAGGTATTCAGCTTATGAATTCCTTCTTCTACCGGAGGTACGTTGACGGTGATGCTCACCTTCAGATCTGCTGCACTTCCTGAACCCAGCTTGCTTGTCAAATCTTTGGACAGATCAGACAGCGCCAGCTTCGCAGATTGGATCTGTGTGCTGATTAGTGTCTCATCAAGCTTCGAAGAAACAGTATTACCTGCCACTGTTACATTTGCCTTGGCAATCGTTACTTCTCCCGCTTTATTAAGAGCGGTCTGGCTTGAGGAGATTACGCTGTTCTTCAGCTTCTGGATGTCTTCCGCTGCCACACCCTGCACATTATTGAGTACAGCTGCTGCATTCTCAATAAGCGTATGGGCGAGCGAAACGGCCTTGTCGGAGCTATCCATTTTATTAAGCAGATATGGCGCACTTCCAACAAGCTCTGTAATCGAGTCCACAATCTTCTGCTTCGCTGCAGAGTCTTGGATCGTTGCGAGCAACCCTGCTGCCGTATCCATAGCCTTGGAGAGGCTCTTGCTATTCTGCTCGGCTTCCGCAGAAGTAGTAGCAGATTTGAGCGAGTCCGCAATGCTTGTGAGAGCCGTTTGTGCTGCCGCGGCCCGATCAGCGGCTGAACCCGCGTTATTCGTTAACAATTCTTCAAGCTTTTTATTCTGGTTCTGTACATTCTCGGTCACGTTTGCAGCAGTTGGAGTTGGTGATGGAGTAGCCGTTCCAGTTCCAGTTCCAGTTCCAGTTCCAGTTCCGCTTCCATTGCCGTTACCAGTACCATTTCCAGTTCCACTACCTACATCTGTTCCCGGCAAGTTTTCACCCGGATCTACAACAGTGCCAGTAGTTGTCTCAAGCACAATCTTCTTATTCAGCGTGTAAGTCTGGCCATCAATCGTCAGAGAAGCTTTTACAACGTACGTCCCGTTCGGAAGATAACTAAAATTCTCCTCTGAAGTGTTATAGGTATAGGCAGTCAGCGGATAGCCAACCGATGAATCTGAGTATAGTGTTTTTCCAGACTCATCCTGAATTTCATAGGAAGCTGCCTCTGGAGTAACGTATTTATACCCGTTAGACCAGCCACCATTGGATATTACCAAAATCTGCGGTTTCTTAATCTGTCCGATTTGATTACCGGCTGTATCCACGAGTCCGATTTTCAGCCAGTTCACTCCGGCAGGGCGTGTCAGCTTTCCATCCTTCAGCCCAACGATGTCCAGCCTCTGTATGGTCTGCGGTGTAAGCTCAGTAAGTGTACCAGCCTTCAGCGTTCCAGGTGCAAAATGAATATCATACTGATACTCAATTGTACCAAAAGCTTTGTCTACCTGTACTGTTACATCACCTGGAGTCAGTCGTACCTGATCAGCGTTATAAGCATAGCTCATAAGCTTCGATTGATTCGGTGTTGAATATTCAACGCTGTAAATCGTTCCGGATTCCGGTGCAAGCAAGGTAGCCAGCCCAGAAGCAGAATCATCAAGCGTAAGTGTATTATCTCCCGCTCCAATAACAACGCCGTCACGATAGATAAAGGTGTCCGATGCTGTTTGCGCAAGCATACTATAAGTCCCCTGCGTTGCGTAGAAATAATTCTCTTTCACTGCATTGCTGTCGATAACAAAAGGAACGTTGTCTGCTCCTGCCAAGTCAGCTCTTACAACAGATAAATCCTCTGCAGGTCTATCTAATAACACTTTACTTACTTCCTGCAGATCCTGTCTTGCATCCAGCACGAGCGAGTAATCCTTACCAGGCTCCGTCCGGACAGAACCGTACATATAGTAGCCATATTTAGATTCTACTCCCGTATAACTCCGGTTGTAGCGGATGAAGTCAATACCCACTACAGAAGGTGAATCCACAACCAGAATGGCTTGTGCTTCTGAAGTATTAATGAAGTAAGAATCTGCTTGGTAGGAACCATCCTTACTCTTAACAACGGCTTGAACGCTGGCATAATCGAGTGGGACGCCTCCAGCATAGCTGCTTCCTTCAGCCTTGTCCAACCCGCGAACGCGGATTACCGCCTGGGTCTGCGGATTAATTACCGCTGCCTTGACTTTTTTGAATAAGAAGCCCGGTTTCTTGAACATGAGTTCACCGATATAATAGGTCTGATCTGAAGGTATCGTGAACTTCCCTTGAGCATCCGTAACTCCTAGCGCTTGACCATAACGGCTGATTTCTACACCAGCCTGCAGTTCACCTTGTCCGCCAGTGACATGCTGACGCACAGTAATGGTTACATTTTGTGCCTGATCAACAGTTAAATAAGGCTTCTCCACCAGGTCAACCAATTTCCCGTCCATGCCTCTGATCTCTACATCAAACTCATTCTTTGGCAAAACCGTTAGTTCTGCCTCAGCCAGCACTTCTCCATTGACATACTGACCGTTAACGTAGGTAGAAGGTGCGAATTGAACTTTATAAGTCCCTGCAGTAACAGGCTTCCAGTCCCGCATATTAATGCGCTCCAGATGGCCGTCCTTCTCCCTGGTCGTCCAAGACAGCGAATCATTCGCTAAGACTGTGCCGCTCTCATCCACAATCGAGAACCTGTAGCTGCCGTTCAGATCGATAATATTGCCGTATTCATCTGTCATAACAACCTGGTTCTGGACACTTTCACCCAGTACAACCTGATTCCGCAGTTCATCTTCGCCATAGTAAGACGTGTCCGGTACCACGACGTTAATCGCGGTTGTATAGATGCTGCCGCCCTTCAGCGTATATTCACTCTCAGACGGATTAAAGAATGCTTTCAGTACAATCTGATTCGCACTGTTACTCTGGCTGGTAGCAGCTGACGCGACAGTGGCAGTCAGACGATGTATTTCTTCACCTTTCCGCACATACAACGTACCGCTGCCCGCAGGAAGAGTGGTACTGATCTGGCTATAATTGAGCTTGTCATTGAGATAAGACACCAGCACTTGGCCTACACCTGCGCTCTGCTGAGGCACCTGAAGCTTCAAGGCACTATAATCAGCAGGGTTCGCAGCCGTTGTTACTTCAACCGCAGCTTCCGTCGGCTTAACCCTATTACGGAAGACCACCTTGCCGTCTACACCCTGAACGGTGCCGATGGCAGTGATTTCATATTCTTTATTCTTTTTGACATAAACAGCAGGTGAAGTTAACTTTTTATTGTTGTATCCACCATTAATCTGTTTATACTGGTTGTTATCAATGACCGAATAAGATTCCAGCTGCACCGGCTTATTATCCCAGGTGTAGTGTAGGCTCAGACGGCTATAATCGCTGCCAGCCTCAATAATCTCCTTGTGAACCCCGCTAACCGAGGAATACAATGCCGCTTGCCCCGTCTGGAATAAATACGTTCCAGTGTCCGAAGTAACGTATCCTGTATAATTTCCTGATACTTCACCCGTTTTCAGCACCAGCACATCTATTCCCGAAACGCCATAGCGGTTAACAATTCCGTTTGGCCAAGAAGTGTTGGAATTATAGTTACGCAGCTGCTTGCCAGCTGCATCCAAGTAACGAATAGCAACAGTGTATGTTCCTGCCTGCTGGAGATCGGTTACATAGATGGGTTTAGCTTCATATTGATCGGTTCCCTGTTTCAACAATACAAACAGAACAGGAGTATTAAGGATAGAGCTTATTTTATCCTTCAACTGAATCTGTCCATTTGCATCCGTTGTGAAGTTGTAAGAGGAATAATTCATCCAAATAGCAACCGTCTCGTTCGCTAGCGGAACACCATTATTGCTGATGGTCACTCTTACATTCTTATCATCACTGCGTATCTCTCCATTAGTTGCGCTTACATATGTATTAGAATCCTTGGCCATTACTTCCACAGCAATGTTTATCCCCGTTGTTGAGGGTACCCGTATGATCTGTGGCAGGGTAACAATCGTACCTTGCTCACCTGCAAACTCTGCCCGCAGGGAATACTCTTCACCGGCTGTCAATCCTTCAAAAGGAATGCTGCTATACTCAAGGGAAGTGTATACAGCATCCAGTACCGTAAGCTTCGCCTCGCTTTTAGGCTTCACCTGGCGTGCAATTTCGGTATCACCCTTCGTAAGGATAAACTGAACCTCTTGCAGAACTTTTAGGTCTTTATAAGTGACGTCTACTACACTGTTGACTGTAATCTTTTGCTTGCCATCTTGCGAGAGTTCATTGGATGCTATCCCCGCTTTAAGTGAAGCAGCAGACACCCCAAGTACATTAATGAAAGATAACAATAGTACTAAAATTACAGAAACCGCCATTCGAAATCTCTTTGAATACATAACTCATCTCCTACTCCCAGTGAATTCATATCTTTCTTACAAGTCAAAACCCTACGATCCCAACTCCTTTCACAACTAAGCCCCATAAAAAAGACATCTAGTATGGATACTACATATATTTCATCGGTTGTGTCTGTTAATTCCTTAATAGGAAACGAAATAGAACTACTTCCAGGATAATACTTTCAGTAAAATGTCGAAATTTCTGGATTTTATGAATGGTGTAGTTCCAGTAATTTCCGAATGTGTTATATAAGTAAGAAATTCTAATAAACATAGATAATTCTATATTGTCTGTTCCAGAAACAACAACCAAAAATGGATACAGTTTATTCACCTTTTAAAAAAAGAATATTTCATGATACTGTAATACTTATTTCCAGTAATAAATACAATTGATAATTTTTTATAGTTGGAAAAATAGTAGTGTGTAGTAAAGATTGTAATAGAGCAAGTAAATTATTATTTATGGTATCGATATGGTATTTTTGATCGAATTCGAGGAGGGTGGGGATTCCTTCATCCCTTATGCTGGCAGACTCAAAGACAAACTGGACCTCAGCATCAGTTAAATTAAATCCACGATGTGCAACTGCGCCGCGCTGACCATCCCCCAGATGCATGAGCATGCCAAAACCGCCCTCGTCTCATCGACCACCATCTACGAAAGCGGGGCACATGATGTTATGCAAAGAAGAAGGATCGAACATCCTGAGCATTGAAGATGATTCACAAGGAGCAGTGGTAATGAAGGAACTTCGCAGGGTACTGGTTAGCAAAGCCCAGCTTGAGAGCCGGGTGGAGGAGCTGGGCGCGGCCATCTCACGCGATTATGAAGGAAAAGAGCTCGTGCTCATCGGAATCCTGAAAAGGCTCTTGCCGTATTCATGGCCGACCTGATGCGGGAAATCACCTTCCCCGTGGCCATTGACTATATGTCCGTCTCCAGCTACGGCAGCAGTTCCACCACTTCAGGCGTAATAACAATCAAGCAGGATATTAATATCCGCAGCAAGCATGTGCTGCTCGTCGAGGATCTGATCGACTCCGGACTCACCCTGCAGCATCTGGGGCAGCTGTTCGCCCTCCGCGAAGCGGCAAGCGTGTCCATCTGCACCATCCTCAGCAAACCCTCCCGCCGTCTGGCCGATATTCCCATCGACTACTGCGGCATCGAGATCCCCGACGAATTTGTCGTCGGGTACGGACTCGACTATGCCGAACAGTACCGCAACCTGCCGGAGGTATGGATTGTGGAGACTGAGGAACAGCAGTAACACTATCAGGCACCAACCAACAACGGACACCTCTCCCACCAGCATTCACTCAGAATGACTGGGCAGGAGAAGTGTCCGTTTTTTTCAAATCATTCTACTAACCTATCCCACAATTCCTCAGCAACACTGGGTCCGTATTCCTGAGGATACATTAGCAGAGCAAAACACAAAGTAACCATAATTATGAATCCCCACAGAACAATCCTGTAGCGGAGTTGTAATCGCCCGATTACTAACAAACCTAAACCAATGAGCAGCAGGTTCATCAGGATAATGATAGGGAGTGCAACAATTCTCCCGAGCCCTGTGTACGGAAATTGATCTATTAAGATCAGGAGCAGAATGATACTCGGACTTAAAGCCACCAGAGCTTTCAGCAGTACTTTTGAGGATAGTCCCACGAGATAGTTACCCTCCCTTCTTAGCTGTTATTACGCCGTGATCGAGCGGATTGAATCAAATAATTATCCATTATACGATATATCTGGAGAGCATGATTGACAAAAAACTTTCTTACCCTGGAATATAAGGAGCGGTGATGACCTTGAAGCGGTTACCTATTCTACTCCTGCTCAGTGCTATGTTAGTCGGCGGCTGCAGCGGCAAAGACAATATATATTCAGGAATTGAACAGCAGGATCTTACGGGAATTAAGACTGCCAAGGAGCTGGATTACATCAACGCGTTCAAAGGACATACCAGCAATTGGGCTTCCACCTATTATGTTTATTAGAAAAAGGATAGCGACAGCCATGTCTCAAAAAATTTTTGAAATATATCGGCAAGGAGCCCGGCCCGTCAGGTGAAATGAAATATGCATATACTACAGAAGGCGGTGGTGGAGGGGAGCGGGGGTTCGGAGGATATTGAATAGGAAGCACAGCTTTAAGAAAATTTAACAGGCCCTGCACGTCAGTATTCGCCCATTGATTAACGAATCCTGCATGGAGCAAGGCCTAATGTTAGTGATAAATATGGTCTGGCTTTTAGGATCCGAACGGTTTCCCCTGAGAAAAAATAGAAGACCACCGGTGTAACAAGTAAGAATAACACGATCGGATCATTGAAATAAAAGTACAGGATGATAATTATAGCTTCTACTACAATATTTAAATTATCATTTAGTGGAAAGCTTCCATGCTGCATTCTAAAAATTAAGGTAATGCAACAGACTAAGCACAATATGAGACATATACAAAATGAGAAAAAACAGTATAAATACAACAGCATCCCCCGAACCACTACATACGGAGTTGCGAATACTAAAGAGTTACCTACATTGGCTACAATTACACTGTACACGATGCTCAGGATTAAGGAGAATACGGTAAGGTTTATTAAGAAATCCTTTTTTTTCTTTTTCCATGGGAGGAAATTCTAACTTTATATATGTTAATCATAGTTACGGAATGCCAATGCTTGCACGTCCTACAAATCGTAGATGATACCACTAAAACTTCTGAACATTTCATGGTTCAACTTCGAAAACGCTTAGATATCTGGAGAAATTTACAATTCAAACAACCAAAAGGCAGAGTCTATAGGCATCCATTTGGTTTCAACATCTTGACAACTTAGCAATCAAAACTAATCCAGACGAGTTCTCATTCAACTCGAAATAACCGCATCTGTACTGGTGATGCCATAGGAGAAACACATACCTATTGGCCATAATTCCTCTATAAAATCCAAAAAGATAAAGACATTTTTTGAAATTTAACCGAGACCTCTAAATAGATTAACTAGATAAATAAGAAGAAAAGTATTTAGTGAACCAGAAATTATTCTAAAGACAAAGTATAAATATCTTAACCTTAAATTATTAAGTCTATTTCTCTGTATAACCATACGGATTTAACGTTTGCCATCTCCAAGCATCCTTACACATCTCCTCTAAGTCCCGTTCAGATTTCCATCCTAATTCTTTAAAGGCTTTTGAAGAATCTGCATAACAAACCTCAACATCCCCAGGTCTTCTATTACAGAATGTATATGGTATATCAATACCTGTAGATTTAGAGAATTTATGTACTACTTCTAAAACACTATATCCTTTTCCTGTACCTAAATTATATACATTAACTTTTTCTTCATCAAAGATTTTATTAAGGGCTCTTAGATGTCCTTTAGCAAGATCTACAACATGAATATAATCCCTAATACCAGTACCATCATATGTATTATAATCATTACCATAGATATTTAATTGCTCTCTCTTACCTACTGCAACTTGTGTTATATAGGGCATTAAATTATTGGGAATACCAACTGAATCTTCACCAACTAAACCACTTTCATGAGCTCCTATTGGGTTAAAATATCTAAGGATTGTAACTCCCCATGAACTATTAGAAATACATAGATCCCGTAATATTTGTTCAATCATTAGTTTGGTGTTACCATAGGGATTTGTTGCTCCTAATTCCGAATCTTCTGTTAGAGGAGAATTACTTGCTCTATAGACTGTTGCAGATGAGCTAAAAACCATTTTTTTTACGTTATATTTCTCCATTAACTCACAAAGAACTAATGTACCAGTAATGTTGTTGTCATAATAAAAAAGTGGCTTTACAACAGATTCTGCCACAGCTTTAAGGCCAGCGAAATGAATAACTGCATCAATGGAATTCTCTATAAAAATTTCTTCAAGGGCCTCTTTACAAAGAATATCAACCTCGTGAAACTTAAAATCTTTACTAGTAATCTGCTTTATTCGTTGTAGTACTTCTATTTTGCTGTTGCTCAAATTATCGACAATTACAACGTCGTGGCCCTCGTTAAGCAATTCGATAATTGTATGACTACCGATATAACCTGTTCCGCCCGTTACTAATATTGCCATATATTATATATCACACCTTTCGCATTTTTAACTTTAATTTCCAATTTTTAGTAAATTTTATTACAATATCAATTCTCATTATATAAATTAAAACTGAATATATTACGATTGCAAAAAAGATTGATATAAACAAATATATATTCAAATTAATCTTAGATGATACAAACGTAAAAATGAGTTGGGAACCCAATGACATTATTACAGATGAAACAAACGTTTTAGAAAAAACACTTAACATTTCTTTATAGGCAAAATCCCCAATTTTTTTAGTCAGATTTATGAATAATAGAATTGATGTGAAAATTGCTGAAATGCTCGTGGCTAATGCTAATCCACCAATACCTAAATATTTTGATAGTATAATATTTAAGATGATATTTAAACCTAATCCAATAGCAGCATTTATCATAGGTGTTTTAGTATCTTGCATGGAGTAAAAGACTCTTGATAAAACTTCTCTTAATCCAATTCCAATTAATCCAATTGAAAAATATATTAATACTTTTGAAGTCATATTAATTGCGAAGCTATCAAAAGCTCCTCTACCAAATAACAAAGTTATTATTTGATTAGAAAAAACTAATACTCCCATAGTAATAGGTATGATTAATATTATTACAATATTTATAGTCTCTGTTGCTGATTTTTTTAATTCTTCAACTTTTTTTTCAGCGGCTAGTTTTGAAATTTTAGGATACAGTATAGTTACTACTGACATTACAAAAATAGTGTTAATAGACAAATTAATTTTATTTGCATAATTAAGTGCAGATATACCGCCAGAACCTAAGTTTGAAGCTATCATTTGATCAACTAAAGAATTTATTTGATTTACAGATACCCCCAATATAACAGGGATAGATAAATTCAACATTTTTTTGAAATATTCATCATTTTTATTTAAACTAGTTTCATATTTAAACCCTTGCTTCTTTGCAAAATAAAGCAAGCAAAGGAATTGGATGGCCACTGAAGCGATACTACCAACAGAAAGAAACATAATATTATACTTGTGGCCTAAGTATATAAAAAGTATACCTACAATATTAAAGGGCAATCCCATAGTAGCAGTAATGATAAATTTATTTTTAATTTGCAAGTAGCCACTTAAGATGTATATTAATCCAGAAAAATAAATTCCAAATATACTTATCTTAGTAAAAGAAACAGCTAACTTTAAAGTATCACCTTTAAAACCCGAGGCAAATAGTTTTACACTTTCTTCAGCAAATACTAAACCTATCACAACAATAACACTACACGCTATTAACAAAAAATTGATAGTATTATTCATAAATTTATCTGCTGAAATTTGATCTTTTTCATTTAATGCACTACTGTATACTGGGATAAATATAGTACTAAGCCCCACACCTATAAAAGTAAAAATAATTCCAGGTATAGTTAATGAAATTAAATAGGCATCACTTACCCCAGAGGTTCCATAAAAATATGAGAGAACAATATCTCGCAAAAAACCAAGAATGTTTGAAAATACGGTAATTATCACCAAATATAATGCAGTTTTCTTCATGATCTACCTGCCTAATATTAATTGCAAAATGTATAGGTACTACTTCATATTAAAATACCATTTATCCCCACTTATAAATAAATGTTTATATTCTTTTATTTTTTCTATATCCTTTTCCCACCATTTAAGATCCATTAAAGCATCAATCTTTTCTTGATTAAACCTCAATTTTATAAATTTGCTAGGGATACCAGCAACAACACTATAAGGTGGAACATCCTTAGTTACTACTGATCCTGCCCCAACGATAGCTCCATCCCCAATTCTAACACCTTGCATAATAACAACATTACTCCCTATCCAACAATCGTTGCCTATTATTGTTTTTGTTTGAAATTCTTCATAAAAGGATGGCACATCAAATAAATTATTAGGTCCATAGGTAAACGGAGAGGTACTTATGTAGTTACTAGGATGTATTGGTACACCAATCTGACAATTACATCCCACAGAACTAAATTTTCCAATTTCAGCATATCCCAAGAATGTATTAGAATTGATATAACTATAATCAGAAATTTTACAGTTTTTATGAACTACAGCATTATTCATAATAATAACAGATTTCCCCATCTCCACATTCTTTGCTATTCTAAAAGAATAAATTTTACAACTGCGAAACTTCATTTTTAGCTTAGTTAAGTAAATGTACTCTTTTAAAAAATCCGGAATGAAGAAATTAAAAAACATTTATAATCACCTTTCACTAAAGTTATCAAAGTTATGTTCATTTATTCAAAATTACATTTTTAAATTTTTCATACATTGTTGATCCAATAATTCCTCGTAATTTTAATTTCATTTTTTCTTTTGGTGAAAGCCATGAACCTGCAAAATGATGAATTGCATATGTGTTCTCTGTTACATATAACTTATTAGTTGCAAAGTCTTTAGCACAAAAATACTCTATTGGATAAACCGCTACTTCATTCATCAAATAATGAAAATCATTTCCCTCTTTGAAGCCCATTTTTTTTGAAATATTCGTAATTGAGTATACATTAGCTGTGGTATCAAATGTTCCATCTTGTTTTAAAAAACTTTTCTCTTTATACACATTTAAATTTTCCTTTATCCAATGATTACCAGACACTGATGCTATTAAACCAGTCGGCAACTCATCGATTGTTTGAAATCCTGTAAAAGCTTCATGTTCTAAAAAACTATCTAATGGTTTAACCACCTCTACATCTGTATCCATATAGATACCACCTTCATGAAACAAAGCATATAGTCGCACATAATCTGTAACAAAGGCATATTTTTTAGCATCATAAGCTTCTTTCACATAGTTATTAGATGCAATATCAAAATTGTCTTCGTTCCACACTTTGATCTCAAAATCCGGTAGTATTTCCTGCCAGCTTTTAATACACTTTTTAGCTAAATCAGGAAGTTCACCTCTTCCAAACCAACAATAATGAATCAATTTTGGTATTTTCCCCACTCTAATCAGACATCCTTTACTATTAACTTATTAAATCCAAATATAAGGACACATTAGTCCAAAACTTTTTATTGTTTTTCTATTTGTTTTTGCTCATTTTTTAAGTTTACAATTGATTTATTAATATGATGTTTTCTTAGGATTCCTTTAGGTAGGATCATGACCAGTAAGGGTTTGAAAGCACCAATCCTTTTTATATGTGGAACCTTTAGTCTTTTACATGCATTTAACCTAGCCTTCATTTCGATAAGTCTAAAAAGTCTTTTTTTCCGGGTATATGAATCTCTGTCTTCCCTGAAATAAATAAGTGGTTCTTGTATATTACGAAGTATAAATTCTTTCTCAAATAGTTTTATCCAAAGATCATAATCTTCTAATCTTTTTCTTGTTAAATTGTTATCAGAATAACCACCTACTGCATTCAGAACACTTCTTTTCATTATAACTGTAGGATGAATAAATGGAGCTGCTTTTATCATGCTATACTTGTCCTGAATCTCCTTAGGCTGCCTTAGTCCCCATATCCCTGATTCATCAAAAATAAATGCCCCTGATCCACAGGCATCACATATGTTTTGGTTCATATATAATACTTGCTTTTCAATCCTATTTTTAACCATTAGATCATCAGCGTCATGTCTCATTATATATTCACCAGTTGCACACTCAAGACAATCATTAAGAGTCTTAGCTAGTCCATTATTTTTTTGATGTATTAATAATTTCATTCTACTTTCTGTTGATGAATAATCCTTAGCTATTTTAAAACTGTTGTCAGTAGAACCATCATCGCACATAATAAGTTCCCAATTACCATAAGACTGATTAAGAATTGAATCTAAAGTTTCTGCCAAGGTTTTCTCACAATTATATATCCCCATAATTATTGATACTTTTTTCACCACTTGGATAACTCCCTTTTATTATATCTCTTTTATTTAGTACAACTAAGGTTAGTACAACCGGTAAATAAATAACAATTATGTTATAAAAGGTATATCCTGACAAAAGCAAGGAAATCAGTGGGATACACGAAGTTAAATATTTATATTTTGCAACCATTGTATCCATTATTCTTAATAAATATCCTGATAATATACTGAAAATTACTCCTCCAATGTATCCAGCATTAATAATTCCCTCGCTAAGTCCGCTCAATGTAATTCCCCAATTTATGTTCGCAAGTGACGCTACCCCCCATTCGTAAAAAACATTGTTCCCCATGAAATAAACAAACCATGTTTCCGTAGAATATCCTTTGAAATCAACTATACTTCTAGGGATAAAAGTAAGTAGGGTATATAAGTATCCTGAAAATGATTCACTCATAATATTGTTTGAAACAAAATTGGAATTCACTACACTCATCCAATAAGTCCAATTTCTATCCAAGTCTCCACTTAGCACACCTTTTACAGCTTCACTAATATTTAATCCCAAACTATTTGTAGTTACTTTAAAGAAAATAGCATAAACCGAAGATAAGATGATAAGACCAAAAAAACTTAATACTAAAATGGAGATTTTTCTTTTTTTATAAAAATAGTAAAGTAAAGGCAACAATATTATTAATATTAGATCAGTCCTTTGACCTCTGAAAAAAGCAACAACAAAAGCCATTAAGGAGAATAGTATTGTTTTAAATTTAACAGCAAACTTTCTATCACCATCAATTAGCCTTATCCAGTAATATGTAGAAACCCCTAAAGGAAACATAAGAACTATTGCAAACGGGCCAAGTGTAGATAATTGAATTCTCAAAACCATATTATTAGTAATATTAGATAATCCTACTTTTAATATATTTGCAACAGCAAAATAAAATGAAAAAAGAGTAAATAAATATACTACAATAATAA
>NZ_CAKMMG010000015.1 GCF_927798115.1 Paenibacillus auburnensis | reverse complement strand
CATCCCGAACACGACCGTTAAGCCTTCCAGCGCCGATGGTACTTGGACCGAAGGGTCCTGGGAGAGTAGGACGCCGCCAAGCACATGAAGCCATTGTTGATTCATCGACAATGGCTTTTTTGCTTTGTGCAGGGCTGTGGAAAACTTGTGGATAATTTTCAGGAGTTCCTGAAAAATTACGCACATGTGGATACATTTTTTTGCAGCAAGCAATTCTTTATTTATGTGGATGATGGACATATTATTGTGGATTCGTCAAGCAAAACTCCAAGTAATACACCGATTTTGTGGATAATAAGTGGATTTTGTGGATAGCGTTTGCAAAACAGTGGATAAGTATTTGGGGCCGGGAAGAATTCTTTCCGGCTTTTCGTGTTGCTGTGTTTAAGTTGTGGATAACTCATTTGAATTCTTTTATTTCTCCTCCAGATTCGCATACTAATTCTTGACTTGATATACTCACATTAAGTACCAAATTCATGTTGATGAGGTGAGCCGAGTGGAAATAAGACAGCTGCATGTAGATGAATTCGAGCCAAGTCTTACCCTGTCCGAGTATGCATTTAAGTACAAGGTATCTGGTGAAGACCGGGTAAAGCAAGAACAGAAGTTTAAACCGGAGAGAGTGTGGGGGATTTTTGAGGATGGAACATTAAACGCACAGCTGACTTTGCTTCCTCTACAGGCCTACATACAGGGTAAAACAGTCTCCATGGGTGGCATTGCCGGTGTAGCGACTTGGCCGGAGAATCGCAGACAAGGCTATGTTGCTAAGCTTTTGAAGCATACTCTGCAAGTAATGAATGAGAACGGCCAGACGTTATCGATGCTGCATCCGTTTCTGATTCCCTTTTACCGCAAGTTCGGTTGGGAGGTATACTGCGAGTATAAGAAATACACGATTCCCGTAGCTAAATTCCCTTTAAAAACGGACATAGAGGGCGTCGTCCGGCGGGATAGCGCCAATCTGGAAGTATTGGACCAGTTGTATAATCAGTTCGCTGCCCAATACAATGGAACATTGATGCGAACCAAGGAATGGTGGCAGGATAATGTGCTGGACAAGGATACACATCACAGTGTGTTTTTTTCAGAGCAGGGTGAAGCGGAAGGGTATCTGCTGTATAAACTGGAGAATAATCAACTGGTTATCGATGAGTTTGTCTTTTTGAATGAGAAGGCGCGCCGGGGACTATGGACTTTTCTGGCTAACCACGATTCAATGGTCACCGGTGCTGAACTGAAGCTGGTACCATCCGATGATATCCTGCCGTATTTGCTGCCGGATCCGCGAATCCCGCAGGAGAATTATCCCTATTTCATGGCACGGATCGTAAATGCTCAGGCTTTTATAGAATCATTCACTTTCAATAATTTAACAGAAAACGGGAAGTATACCGTATACATTCAAGATGAGCAGGCCCCATGGAACGAGGGGGTATGGGAGTGGACAGTGAACAATCAGGGTTCAGGTTCGCTTACACGCTCAGACTCAACAGACATGCAAGCTGACCTGAGCTGCAGTATTGGCACGCTGACGGTGCTGTTAATGGGATATAAGCGTCCCCAAGAGCTGGCCCGGTACGGAAAGATATCCGGAAGTGCGGAAGCCGTGAAGTGGCTGGAGGAGATAACGCCGCAGGCGAAGACAGCTTTGTTTGACTTTTTCTGATTGCTGCCAAGCTCTACCTTATGATCGAAGCGGGTAGAGCTTTATTTTACATATAAAAATACTGGATGTACCAGGGGATGTCCGAATACAATGGTGGGAATAAGTAAAAAATAAGAGTAACCACTTGGAATTCAGTGAGAATGTGTTATAATATGAAAAAAGTCAAAGAAAGTCAAAGTCAACGAATCCGCGGAAGCCTTCTTTTAGCTTTATTAATTGAAGTTACCGGAGTCGATGGTTGAGCTGCTTAATTGTCGGGTGCATGATTGAACGCAGTTTGTATTCTTTTGCGGCTTGTCAGTATGGATTCGTGCTTTCGCTCTTGGGTTAAGTTCATTAGAGATCACTCCGGACGGATTCACAGCAGGACGTACAATACAGCATTAAACACTGGAGGATGAGTGATGCGTAATATCTCTGATATTATCGAACAATATCTGAAGAATATTTTGCATGAAAGTCCCGAAGGTACGGTGGAAATCCAGCGCAATGATCTGGCGGACCAGTTCTCATGCGTGCCGTCACAGATCAATTATGTTATCAGTACACGCTTTACTTTGGAAAAGGGCTATGTGGTGGAGAGTAAGCGCGGCGGCGGAGGTTATATCCGGATTCAGCGTTTTGAGCTGCCCCAGAATGTGGCGCTGTACGCTCATCTCAAATCTACAATAGGAAATGATATTGATCAGAATTCCGCCGAAGGGCTGATTTATCAGCTTGAGGAAGCCCGGTTTCTAAGCAAGCGTGAAGCGTGCCTCATGCGCGCCGCTGTTTCCCGGGAATGCCTGACGGTTCATCTGCCGTACCGGGATGAGATTCGTGCCAAGATTATGAAGGCCATGCTAATCTCTTTGTTGGGCAAATAATTGTCATCATAAGGGAGGGACTCCGCTTATGCTTTGCCAGGAATGCGGCGTCAAACCGGCAACCCTACATTTCACGAAAATTGTGAGTGGAGAGAAGACGGAATTTCATATTTGTGAAAGCTGTGCACGTGAGAAAGGGGAACTGATTCCCGGAACAGCGGGAGGTTTCTCGATTCACAGCCTGCTGTCCGGCCTGCTTGATCTTGAAGGGGCCGGCAAGGAGAAGTCAGCAGCAACCAAGAATGTCCAGGGCCTGCATTGCGAGAATTGTGGCATGACGTATTCCCAGTTCAGCAAGCTTGGACGTTTCGGCTGCAGCTCCTGTTATAAATATTTTGACAGCACGCTGGATCCGCTCTTTAGGAGGGTTCATGGCAGTACCGCGCATGTAGGGAAGCTGCCGAAGCGGGCCGGTGCACAGATTATGTGTAAACGGCAAATCGATGAGCTGAAGCACGAGCTGCAGGAAAGCATCATGCATGAAGAGTTCGAAACCGCAGCCGAGCTGAGGGATAGAATACGCAAACTTGAAAAAGAAATGGCACAAGAGTAAAGTCTTTCATATATAGGGGGGATACGACATGTCAAGTCTCCGGTTTACCGAACAAGCACTTAGTGACTGGATGCGCTGCGGCGGCAGCCATTCTGAGATTGTAATCAGCAGCCGTATGCGTATCGCCCGCAATCTGGAGCATCTGCCGTTTCCGCTGCTGGCTTCAGCCGAACAGGCGGAGGAAGCATTGGAACAGCTCGCTCCTGTATTTCAGGGGGAGGCTACAGAAAGTTTTGGCACCTTTGAACTGCTAAGGCTGGATGAGCTTACTGAGCTGGACAAAAAGGTACTGGTGGAGAAGCATCTGATCAGTCCCAACCTGGCCAATGATTCCCGGGGCGGAGCAGTTATCCTGAACGAGGATGAATCGGTCAGCATTATGATCAATGAAGAAGATCATCTCCGCATCCAGTGTTTATTCCCGGGCCTGCAGGTGAAAGAGGCTTGGAATAGGGCAACGGCGATTGATGATATTTTTGAAGCTTCCGTCAATTACGCTTTTGATGATAGAAGAGGGTATTTAACCAGTTGCCCCACCAATGTAGGCACCGGCCTCCGGGCTTCTGTCATGCTGCATTTACCGGCCCTCGTGATGACCCATCAGATTAACCGGATTTTATCCGCAGTGAACCAGGTGGGGCTGACCGTAAGAGGAATTTATGGTGAGGGCAGCGAAGCAGTAGGGAACATCTTTCAGATTTCCAATCAGATTACACTGGGTCAGACGGAAAATGAAATCATTGAGAATCTTCACAGTGTGGTTACCCAGATTATTGAGCATGAACGAAACGCCCGGGAACGCCTGCTGACAGATTCGGCACTGCGGATTACCGACCGGATCAAACGCTCGTATGGGATCATGGCTTATGCCGCTGTGATGGAGCTTAAGGAGTCGGCGCAGCGCCTCTCAGATTTACGTCTTGGAGTGGATCTAGGCATTCTGGAAGGGCCTTCGATTTCAGTGCTGAATGAGCTGAACGTCAAGACACAGCCAGGTTTTCTGCAAAAGTTGTTCGGAGACGAGCTTTCGGCCACCGAACGCGATATGTACCGGGCGAAGCTGCTCCGGGAGACATTGGGATCACAACATTAATTATAGATATTTATTATCCGTGGAGGTGCATGAGATATGATGTTTGGAAGATTTACGGAACGCGCACAAAAAGTGCTGGCGCTGGCGCAGGAAGAAGCTGTCCGTTTGGGACATAACAACATCGGTACAGAACATATTTTGCTCGGACTGATTCGTGAGGGAGACGGCATTGCTGCCAAAGCACTAATCGGCTTGGGACTGGGTCTGGAGAAAATTCAGGACGAAGTGGAGACGCTGATCGGCAGAGGACAAGAGCAGCCTACCAACATCGCGTATACTCCACGTGCAAAAAAAGTAATTGAGCTTTCGATGGATGAAGCCCGTAAACTGGGCCATACTTACGTCGGAACAGAGCATATCCTGCTCGGATTGATCCGTGAAGGCGAGGGCGTAGCAGCCCGCGTGCTTAACAACCTCGGTATCAGCCTCAACAAAGCCCGCCAGCAAGTACTGCAGCTTCTGGGCAGCAGTGAGGCAACCTCAAGCCACAGCGGTACGCCTGCTAATGTCAGCACGCCAACGCTGGATGGTCTGGCCCGCGATTTGACGGCTTATGCTAAGGACGGCAACCTTGATCCGGTTATCGGCCGCAGCAAAGAAATCGAACGTGTAATCCAGGTACTGAGCCGCCGGACCAAGAACAATCCGGTGCTGATCGGTGAACCTGGGGTTGGTAAAACAGCGATAGCTGAAGGACTGGCTCAAAAAATTATTAACAATGAAATCCCGGAAACGCTGCGTGATAAACGTGTTATGACCCTCGATATGGGATCTGTCGTAGCCGGAACCAAATACCGCGGTGAGTTTGAAGACCGTCTGAAAAAAATCATGGATGAAATTCGTCAGGCCGGCAACATTGTGCTCTTCATCGATGAGCTGCACACCCTGATCGGTGCAGGTGGTGCGGAAGGTGCGATTGACGCCTCCAACATCCTGAAACCAGCTCTTGCCCGTGGCGAGCTACAGTGCATTGGTGCCACTACCCTGGATGAATACCGCAAATATATTGAAAAAGACGCAGCCCTGGAGCGCCGCTTCCAGCCGATTACGGTGGATCAGCCTTCTCCGGAGGAAGCAGTACAGATCCTTTACGGATTGCGTGACCGTTATGAAGCCCATCACCGGGTAAAGATTACGGATGAAGCGATCGTGGAAGCTGTGAAGCTGTCCGACCGTTACATTCCAGACCGGTTCCTGCCGGACAAAGCGATTGACCTGATTGATGAGGCAGGCTCTAAGGTAAGGCTCAACTCTTACACGATTCCGCCGAATCTGAAGGAACTGGAAATGCGCCTTGATGATATCCGCAAGGAGAAAGATTCTGCTGTACAGAGCCAGGAGTTTGAGAAGGCAGCTGCACTACGGGATACCGAGCAGAAAATCCGTGAGGAGCTCGATACAACCAAGAACCAATGGAAAGAAAAGCAGGGTCGCACCGATTCCCAGGTTACGCCGGAGGATATCGCTCAGGTGGTTGCCAGCTGGACCGGTATTCCGGTCAGCAAGCTGAAGGAAGAGGAGACAGACCGGCTGCTCAACATGGAGGCTCTGCTGCACGAACGCGTAATCGGCCAGGATGAGGCTGTGAAGGCTGTCAGCCGGGCGCTGCGCCGGGCACGTGCAGGTCTTAAGGATCCTAAGCGTCCGATGGGCTCCTTTATCTTCCTTGGACCAACTGGTGTAGGTAAAACCGAGCTTGCCCGTGCACTTGCTGAGGCGATGTTCGGCGATGAGAACGCGGTAATCCGCATCGATATGTCGGAGTACATGGAGAAGCACTCCACGTCCCGTCTCGTAGGGGCGCCTCCGGGATATGTAGGATATGAAGAAGGCGGACAGCTGACTGAGAAGGTACGCCGTAAGCCTTATTCCGTAGTATTGCTGGATGAAATCGAGAAGGCTCACCCTGAAGTATTCAACATTCTGCTGCAGGTGCTGGAAGACGGCCGTCTGACCGATTCCAAAGGACGCGTAGTCGATTTCCGCAACACATTGATTATCCTGACTTCGAACGTAGGGGCACAGGCGATCAAGAAGAATTCGACACTCGGCTTTACCGCTGTACAGGATGCCGGAGCAGATTACAGCAACATGAAGGGCAAGGTTATGGAAGAGCTGAAGAAGAGCTTCCGTCCTGAGTTCCTGAACCGGATTGACGAGATCATCGTCTTCCATTCCCTGGAGGAAAAACATATTGCCGAAATCGTAACACTCATGTCCGACGAGCTGCGCAAGCGGCTGCGTGAGTACGACGTGGACTTTGAGCTTACTGAGGGCGGTAAAGCCTTCCTGGCCAAAGAGGGCTATGACCCGGCATTTGGTGCACGTCCGCTCCGCCGTGCGATTCAGAAGCATATTGAAGACCGTCTCTCCGAAGAACTGCTGAAGGGCAACATCAAGAAAGGCGATTCCCTCAAAATTGACGAGGTGAATGGTGAACTTGTAGTTACGACAGTAGATGTTCCGGCTGCACCTTCGCTGGAAAAAGAAGTAGAGACTGAACAATAATATCAAGTGAAACAAAGCTTCCGCTCCTCCGTACTTAAGGAGCGGGGCTTTTTTTATTTGGAAGCTGCATTTGTGATGGTTAATTCGGCACTGAATCAGGCAGGTTATAGATATCACGCCAAAAACTAGATCTTAAGTGACCTTTCGTTCAAGGTGCAGAAATGGTAAACTTTGAATAAGAGAAAATTATCCGCAATTTTAGCAAGTACGGACTGTAAGGAGACCACATGGCTAAACCAAAAACTAAATTTTTCTGTACCGACTGCGGCTACGAATCGCCAAAATGGTTCGGCAAATGTCCGGGCTGCCAGGCATGGAACACCATGGTGGAAGAAACGGAAAGCGTGGTCAAAACTCAAGGAATGAATGCACCTATTTTTCAGAGTAAAGAAAAGGCGCAGTCGATCATAAATATAGAGAGTGACAAAGAGCCCCGTATCTTGACAGGCATTGGAGAGCTTAACCGTGTGCTCGGCGGAGGCATCGTACCAGGATCTCTGGTGCTGGTCGGAGGCGATCCCGGAATCGGCAAATCAACTCTCCTGCTGCAGACCTCGCATGCATTGACGACTCAAGGTTTGCGTGTGCTGTATATCTCGGGAGAAGAATCGGTGCGCCAGACCAAGCTCCGTGCCGACCGCCTCGGGGCGTTGTCTGCAGAACTGTATGTCCTGTGTGAGACGAACATGGAGAGCATTGAAGAGGCAATTGAGCATATTCAGCCTCAGTTCCTCGTGATTGACTCCATTCAGACGGTATTTATGCCGGAAGTTACGAGCGCACCGGGGAGTGTGACACAGGTTCGGGAATGTACGACAAGATTTATGCGCATCGCCAAGATTCGCGGTATTGCTACAGTGCTTGTAGGCCATGTTACTAAAGAGGGAGCCATTGCCGGGCCGCGGATGCTGGAACATATGGTGGACTGTGTGCTGTATTTCGAAGGGGAACGTCATCATACTTACCGGCTGCTGCGTGCGGTGAAGAACCGCTTTGGTTCTACCAATGAGATCGGGATCTTCGAGATGGGCGAAATCGGTCTTACGGAAGTGGAGAATCCTTCTGAGCTATTCCTGTCAGAGCGCCCGCTGGGTGTAGCCGGCTCTGCTGTTGTAGCAAGCATGGAGGGAACAAGACCGGTGCTTGTCGAGCTTCAGGCGCTCGTTGCAGCCACGCATTTCCCTTCACCGCGGCGGATGTGCACAGGGATGGATCATCAGCGCATGGCGCTTATTATTGCTGTACTTGAGAAACGGATGGGCATGTTCCTGCAGAATCAGGATGCTTACCTCAATGTTGCCGGCGGTGTGAAGCTGGATGAACCGGCCATCGACCTGGCGGTTGCGGTCAGCATCGCCTCAAGCTTTCGTGATATATCCACAAAACCCTATGATGTCTTCTTTGGCGAGGTTGGACTTACCGGTGAGGTCAGGGGCGTCTCACGCGCAGAAACGCGGGTCAAGGAGGCGGCAAAGCTTGGCTTCAGGAGGGTAATTATGCCCGAGAAGAGCATGAAAGGCTGGAAGCATCCGCAGGATATCCAGATTATTGGCGTCAGCACCGTAGCAGATGCATTAAAGGTCGCGTTAGATTAGGGGGCATAGGAACATGAAAGAATATAATCAATTAGATAATATGAACGATCTGCTGAGGATGGCGGCGCCGGGCACACCGTTTCGGGAAGGTCTGGAGAATGTGCTCCGTGCGAAGACAGGTGCACTGATCGTAGTAGGTTATAGTCCTGAGGTGATGGAAGTTGTCGACGGCGGCTTTTCCATTAACTGCGATTTTTCGCCCAATTATTTGTATGAGCTGGCGAAGATGGACGGGGCCATTATTTTGAGCGAGGATCTCAAGCGGATTCTGTATGCGAATACCCAACTGATCCCTGACTCATCGATCTCATCGATTGAGACAGGAATCCGCCACCGGACAGCAGAACGGGTTGCCAAGCAAACTGGAAAATTGGTCGTTTCGATTTCCCAGCGGCGGAACATCATTACCTTATACCAAGGCTCTATCCGCTATGCGCTCAAAGAGATCGGGGCCATTCTAGCCAAGGCTAACCAGGCGATTCAAACCCTGGAGAAGTACAAAGCGGTGCTCACCCAAGGACTGACCAACCTCTCAGCATCCGAATACGAGGGAATTGTTACCGTAGCAGAGGTCGTAGGCGTCATTCAGCGTGTTGAGATGGTGCTGCGGATTAAGATGGAAATCAAACGGTACATTAATGAGCTAGGCAATGAGGGCCGCTTGATAAGCATGCAAATGGAAGAACTGGTCGGAAATACAGAGGAAGAAGCTTGGCTTCTCTACAGAGACTATGCAAGAGAGGAGCAGGAGGACAAAATCCGCGAGATCATTGCCGGACTCAAACGGACCAGTGACGATGAGCTGATGGATGATAATCATATCGCACGTCTTTTGGGATATTCTTCGACAGCAATCGCCTCAGAAGAAGTAGTTACTCCGCGCGGCTACCGCCTGCTGAACAAGATTCCGCGGCTGCCGAATGTGATCATCCATAATCTGGTTGAACGGTTCGAAATGCTGCCTAATCTGATGACCGCCAGCATAGCGGAACTGGATGAAGTGGATGGAATCGGTGAGGTTCGGGCACGCAATATTCAGGACGGACTTAAACGGCTGCAGAAACAAGTTCTTATTGACAGACAAATGTAAATATCATACAATCACGTAATATTGATGGCCTTAAGTTTCAAAAGTAAGCAAACAGAGGTGAAGAAATGATACAAAGATCAATTCCGAGTCTTTTTACCATTGGTAACCTGATGCTTGGAATGTTTGGTATCATGATGGCGTTTGACGGCAAGCTTAGCATGGCCGCTATCATGGTGATTATTGCTATGCTTTTAGACGGGCTGGATGGCCGGGTTGCGCGTGCGCTTAAATGTGAAAGTGAATTTGGTAAGGAACTGGATTCATTATCCGATGTGGTATCCTTTGGGGTAGCACCGGCATTAATTATGTATATGACTAGTTTGCAGGATCTCAATTCTGCGCTTGGCTGGACGGTTACGGCTATTTTCCCGGTATTCGGGGCGTTACGTCTGGCACGTTTTAATGTCCGTCCGGGAATTCCCGGATATTTTGTCGGATTGCCGATTCCTGCAGCAGGTGGCGTTCTGGCCACGCTGGCGCTTTTTCATAAAGATGTTTCCGCTCCGTTTATGGTTATTGCAACACTGCTCTTATCTTATCTGATGGTCAGTACGATGAAATATCCTAATTTTAAAAAAATCGGTCTGCCTAAAAAAGCTGTAATCGGTGCACCGGTAGTTATTGTTGTCGCGGTTGCAGTAGCGGTTGTTTTTCCGGAACAGATCGCCAAGATGATCTTTGTGCTGCTTGGGCTATATGCTCTGTACGGCTTTAAGCAGAATATTGACCGGTTGAATGCACGCCGCCGTCACCGCCGCAGAAGACGTTCGGAAGACAAGGTTTATCATTCTAAGAACGGCTAGACTTAGCTGTTACCACCAAAAAGGCTTTGCCCTCACTGAGACCAGTGAACGGCAAAGCCTTTTGCTTTGAACGGATGAAAGAATAGACGTTAGCATCAGGACAGATTAAATAATCCGAGTGTAGCGCATTTCTGCGACTCCTTAGCCACAACCTCGTCCATATTAATGTCAAGCAGATTGCATAGTGCAGACATATAGAACAGTTCGCGTCCCAATTCAGAAGCAATGACCTCGCGGCAGTTCTCGCACAGCTCACCTTCCAGATGAGTGCCTGCCAGCTCCTTAGCTTCTTCAAGACCAAGAGCCGGCTCGAATACCTGCTTGGTGGCGTGCAGCTGGATGCATCCGCATTCCGTGATGGCCTTAACGACAGCCCGGTTGACAGAAGCGCTGCTCTGGCCGTTTTTGGACATGACATCCAGAAGACTACGGTGACGGAGCAGCAGTTCGGAGACTTGATCCTGAAAAGCCTGTAAACTTGGTGCACTCATTTTCCATTCACCCCTGCGTTCTTAATTGAGTTCATTATATGTCAGTGCCCCCCTGTTTTCAACGGGAATAGGAGTTCTTGGTAACCCTTACATTACCGGTAACTATCGTTATCAGAAAAAATAACGCACTCTGCGATTACCGTCCTAAAAATTGGAACATACTGGTGAGGTATAGATCATTTTAGGATGAATAAAAGGAGGTGCGTAAGGTTATGTGGAAAAAGGTGGTTTTGACGCTTGCCGGGTTACTCGGTGCCTGGTCCGGCTTTTCGCTATACCATACGGCAGAAAGAGGATTCCCTGAAGGGATGGGAAAACTGGGAGAAAGCCTGCCTGTGGAAGGAAGCATTTTGTTTACGGTGCTGGGTGCCATTATTTTTTTGTTTGCGGGGACTTTATGCGCGGATTGGGGAGGTTCAAAGCTGCGGGAGGCGGTCTTGTACTGTTCGCGTATACCGATGAATGAAATGGCCGCAGGAGCCGCTGGTCTGACAGGAGGACTGCTGCTGTCCCTGCTGCTTCATCCCGCTATGGATTGGCTCGGCAAAGCCGGAGACCTGCTGCAGGTGGCGGTTACACTGGCACTGGGTTATATGGGGCTGCGGATCGGGCTGGAGAAGAAAGATGAGCTGGCTTCACTCTGGGCCACAGGGCGCTGGGGGCAACCGGACGAGCCGGAGGGCCGCGGGCTGGAGGAGCATAAGATTCTGGATACCAGCGTCATCATAGACGGGCGGATCGCCGACATCTGCAAAACAGGGTTTATTGAAGGGACGATTGTTATTCCGGAATTCGTGCTTGAAGAGCTTCAGCATATTGCCGATTCTTCCGATCTGCTGAAGCGTAACCGGGGACGGCGCGGGCTGGACATCCTTAACAAGATTCAGAAAGAGCTGGATGTGAAGGTACTTATCTACGAAGGTGATTTCGAGGAGATTTCCGAGGTGGACAGCAAGCTGGTCAAGCTGGCTAAGGTGCTCCGCGGCAAAGTCGTCACCAATGACTTCAACCTTAACAAGGTATGTGAGCTTCAGGGCGTCTCCGTACTCAATATCAATGATTTGGCTAATGCGGTTAAGCCGGTCGTGCTGCCTGGGGAAGAAATTATCGTGCAGGTGATCAAAGACGGCAAGGAGCATGGCCAAGGGGTGGCATATCTTGATGACGGAACAATGATTGTCGTTGAGGGCGGACGCGAGTACATCGGGACAACGATGGAAGTGCTTGTGACGAGTGTGCTGCAGACTTCAGCAGGCAGAATGATTTTTGCTAAACCGAAACTTCTGGAAAAAGCGCAATAAGACCCTAGAGCCGGTCTCCTAAATGTCTTATGGGTTGGAAATGCCCGCCAAACACGTTATGATGGGGGTATACGTGAAAGACAGGAGCCTAGAAGAATGTCAAACAGTGTAGGCGCCGTAATTGTAGCGGCAGGCAGAGGGACAAGAATGGGGACCGCAGAGAGCAAGCAGTATTTGCTGCTGCGGGACAAGCCGATCATCGTGCATACGCTGGAGGTGTTCCAGCGGCATGAGCTCATCTCCGAGGTTGTACTGGTTACCGGTGAAGAGGATATCAACCGCTGCCGGGAATGGGTTGGGGCCTACAAGCTGGATAAAGTGAAAGCCGTAGTTCCCGGAGGCTCTGAACGTCAGCATTCCGTGTATAAGGGACTGAAATCGCTGGGAACCGAATGGGTTATGGTGCATGATGGTGTCCGCCCGTTTGTACAGGCCAGTGAAATCAATGCCTGTTATGAGAAGGCCAGAGAGACCGGAGCCTCCGTACTCGCTGTGCCGGTGAAGGATACGATCAAGCAGGTGGACGGTACGGGTAAAGTACTTTCCACGCCGGATCGGCGAAGTCTGTGGGCGATTCAGACCCCGCAGACTTTTCGTCTGTCTGAGTTGCTGGCAGCCTATGACGCGGCGGAGCGGGACGGGTTTCTGGGGACGGATGACTCCAGCCTGGCGGAGCGCAGCGGCATTCAGGTCTCTGTCGTGGAAGGAAGCTACCGCAATATTAAGCTTACGACACCGGAGGATCTCGATTTTGCGGAGTTTACAGAAAGAAACAGGGGAGAGGATTAACACATGATAGCTGTAGGACAGGGTTTTGATGTACACCAGTTGGTGGAGGGCAGACCGTGCATTATTGGCGGCGTGACGATTCCTTACGAAAAGGGTCTGCTGGGCCACTCTGATGCTGATGTGCTGCTGCATGCAGTCAGTGACGCGATACTGGGAGCCTTGGGGCTTGGGGATATCGGCAGGCATTTTCCTGATACCGATCCGGCGTTCAAGGATGCAGACAGTCTGAAGCTGCTGGAGCATGTATGGGGTCTTGCCCGGGAACGGGGCTACAAGCTTGGAAATATCGATTCCACGATTATTGCACAGAAGCCAAAGATGGCTCCTTATATCCCGGAGATGACTGAGATTATTGCCCGGGCCCTGGGCGCGGAGGTCTCGAAGGTTAATGTAAAAGCTACGACAACCGAGTGGCTCGGCTTTGCCGGACGCGGTGAAGGAATTGCAGCTCAATCTATTGTCTGCCTGCTCCAAGATGTGATATCATCTTGAGATGGCTGCATGCGGCCTAATTTTATCCATTATGAAGCGGAGGGAATACCATGGCTGATCAAGTCCGGGTGCGTTACGCACCGAGCCCTACGGGACATTTACATATCGGAAATGCCAGAACAGCACTGTTTAACTATCTGTTTGCCCGTAATCTGGGCGGGAAATTTATTATCCGGATCGAAGATACCGACGTTAAGCGTAATGTTGCCGGCGGTGAAGAAAGCCAGCTGAAGTATTTGAAATGGCTGGGGATGGACTGGGATGAGAGCATTGATGTGGGCGGAGAATACGGCCCATACCGCCAGACCGAACGTCTGGATTTGTACCGTGTATACTGGCAGGAACTGCTCGACCGCGGTCTCGCCTATCGCTGCTACTGCACTGAAGAGGAACTGGAAGCGGAACGTGAAGAACAGACTGCACGCGGTGAAACTCCCCGTTATTCCGGCAAACACCGGAATCTGACGGAAGAGCAGCGTCTTGCTTTTGAAGCAGAAGGACGCATTGCCAGCATCCGTTTCCGGGTACCGGAAGACCGGACCTATACCTTTGACGATATTGTTAAGGGCAGTATCTCTTTCAACAGCAAAGAAATGGGCGACTTTGTCATCGTGAAGAAGGACGGAATACCGACCTATAATTTCGCGGTTGCCATTGATGACCATCTGATGGAAATCTCCCATGTTCTGCGCGGGGAAGACCATATCTCTAATACGCCGCGCCAGTTGATGATTTATGAAGCGCTGGGCTGGGAAGCTCCGCTGTTTGGCCATATGACGCTGATTGTCGGTGATGACCATAAGAAGCTGAGCAAGCGTAACGAATCCATTATTCAATTCATCGAGCAGTACGACCAATTGGGCTATCTGCCGGAAGCGCTGTTCAACTATATTTCACTGCTTGGCTGGTCTCCGGAAGGTGAAGAGGAAATTTTCAGCAAGGAAGAGCTGATTTCTATCTTTACGGCTGACCGTCTTTCCAAAAGCCCCGCTGTGTTTGATAAGAACAAACTGGCACATTTAAACAATCACTATATCAAGCATGCTGATCCGCAGCGGATTGCGCGTCTGGCCATTCCTCATCTTCAGCAGGCGGGCAGACTGCCGGCTGAACTGAGCGCTGAGCAGCAGATTTGGGCGGAAAGCCTTGTTGCGCTGTACCAGGAGCAGTTAACTGCGGCTTCGGATATCGTAGCATTGTCTGAGCTGTTCTTCCGGAGCCATTTGGAGCTGGAGACAGAAGCGGCACAGGTGCTTGCAGAACCCCAGGTTCCGGAGGTGCTGTCTGCATTTTTGGCTAAGGTGGAGAGCGCAGAAGACTTCACAGCAAGCAATATGGCTGTGCTGATCAAAGAAGTACAGAAGGAAACAGGCCATAAGGGTAAAGGGCTGTTTATGCCGATTCGTGTCGCCCTGACCGGCCAGACACACGGCCGTGATCTTAACGTGACCATTGCCCTTTTGGGGCGCAACCTGGTTATCGAACGTCTGAAATCTCAAATTAAAGGGGCTTAAGACACCAAAGGCTGCTGTCTAACCCTTGTCAGTCCATTATCTTTTCGCTAAGATAGAAGAATATTATAATAGCTGTGATCAGGAAAAGTACGCGTATCTAAGGACAATTGCCAGAGAGAATAACCGCGGAGGAAATCTTTCTTCCAGGCTGGGAGTTATTCATTTGTCCGGCGCGGAACATGCACCTGTGAGCTGTGCGGCTGAGCGCACCCGTCCGGGAGCGTTAGGCCGTGCCGGGACGTTACCGTTATTAACGCCAAGAGGGATGAGCGCAATCGCAGGCCGGAATAGGATTACGGCGATGATGCATCATCCAAGCAGAGTGGAACCGCGGTTACACGCCTCTGCAGCTTTATGCTGCAGAGGCGTTTTTTGTTGGAATTATAATTTATACACGGCATATGTAACTGAAGGAATAAGAAAGTGGGCTGGACAATACCTTCCCTTGGCGCACCTGTTAACAGGAGGCAGGGAAGTGAAGAAGAGGGGAAACGTGATGTTTAAGCATATCAAGTCGGACATCCGGGCTGTATTCGACAACGATCCCGCAGCCCGCAGCAGATTCGAGGTTGTTTTCACCTATGCCGGACTTCACGCGATATGGGCTCACAGAATAGCCCACTCCCTTTACACACGCCGATGGTTTACGCTGGCGCGGATCGTCTCCCAGATCAGCAGATTCATGACCGGTGTGGAGATCCATCCCGGCGCCCGGATCGGCAACAGATTGTTTATCGACCACGGGATGGGGATTGTCATCGGCGAAACCTGTGAAATCGGCGATGATGTCATCATCTATCAGGGGGTAACCCTTGGCGGAACCGGGAAGGAAAAAGGCAAACGCCATCCGACTGTTGGCAATAATGTGGTAATAGGTTCAGGCGCCAAAGTACTGGGATCATTCCGGATCGGCGATAATTCCAATATCGGCTCCAATGCAGTCGTACTGCGTGAAGTACCGAATAACAGTACAGTGGTCGGCAATCCCGGCCGTGTGGTCAAACGCAACGGGGAACGGGTATCGGACCGGCTGGATCATACCAAAATGCCGGATCCGCTGGTGGATTCCCTGCGCTTTCTGCAGAAAGAGATTGAGGAAATCCGCGAACAGCTTGGCAATGAAGACAAGCAAAAGGCAGAGCAGCGGCGGCTGGAAAGCCAGCAATACATCGGCGACTATGAAATTTAAGCTTACCGGTACTCGAAAGAATCCGGGACAACAGAAAGGATTGGGAACAGCATGTCTTTGCAAATTTACAACACTATGGCACGCGCTAAGGAAGTATTCGTGCCTCAAGAGCCAGGCAAGGTAAAAATGTACGTATGCGGACCAACCGTTTACGGCTATATGCATATCGGGAATGCGAGACCGGTTATCGTATTTGATATGGTCCGCAACTACCTGGAGGCACTCGGCAATGAGGTCAGCTATCTGACGAACTTCACCGATGTGGATGACAAAATGATCCGCAAAGCGGAAGAAATGAACATCACTGTAGCTGAGGTTGCGGAAATGTTCATTGCCGCCTATCAGGAGGATCTGATCGGGCTTGGCGTAAAGCCGGCCACGATGAATCCGCGGGTTACGGAGAGTATGGATAAGATTATCGAGTTCATCAAGGAGCTTGAAGAGAAGGGATATGCCTATGAGAACGGCGGGGATGTGTTTTACCGTACCGGCAAGTTTGCCGATTACGGCAAGCTGTCCCGCCAGAACCTGGAGGAGCTGCGCTTCGGTATCCGTGTCGAGGTAGATCCCCGCAAGGAAAACCAGGAGGATTTTGTGCTCTGGAAGGCAGCCAAACCGGGTGAGGTACACTGGGCCAGCCCATGGGGAGAGGGACGTCCCGGCTGGCATATTGAGTGCTCGGCGATGGTCCGCGAATATTTGGGTAAGACTATCGACATCCATGGCGGCGGAGAGGATCTAAAGTTCCCGCACCATGAATGCGAATGTGCACAGACAGAAGCACTGACAGGCGCGCCGCTGTCGAATTATTGGATGCATAACGCATTTCTGAATATCGGTGACGAGAAAATGTCGAAATCTCTGGGGAATGGCCTGCTTGTAAAAGATATCCGTGCACGCTTTAAAGCGGGGACTATCCGGTATTTCATGCTCTCCAGCCATTACCGCAATCAGCTGAATTTTACGGAGGAGGCGCTGCTGTCCGCCGAGAAGAGTGTCGAGCGGATCGCGCTCGCAGAGAGCAATGTAAAACATAGGCTTGAGCTTAACCCGGAAGGTGCGGGTGAAGCGGCGGGTAATGCTGTAGCAGAACGGCTGACGGCGATATTAAGCAATTTCCATGCCAGAATGCAGGATGATTTCAATACACCTGATGCGATTACGGCTGTATTTGACTGGGTCAGCCTTGCCAACCAGACCCTTGCTAAGACTGATGCCTCGTCCGCAGATTTTGCGGCGCTGCTGAATACCTTTGCAGAGATGAATGCTGTGCTGCGCCTGACCCCTGAGCTTGAGGCTGAGGTTGCGAGTGAGGAAGTCGAGCGCCTTATCGCGGAACGGGCAGAGGCACGCAAGAATAAGAATTGGAGTCGCTCGGATGAGATCCGCGACGAGCTGAACAGCCTCGGTATCCTTCTGGAAGATACTCCGCAGGGAATGCGGTGGCGGCGGAAATGAGCGGTGACTTCAAAGTAAACGAAGCCTGGTTTCCATATGAGCCATCCAAGCCGGCCCGGCTGCTCTCACCGATTGTGCTGGCATATGCGGGGGACGCTATTTATGAGGTGGCTGTGCGCCAGTATCTGATTTCACTGCCCAATCTCCGCCCGAATCATTTGCACCGAACAGCTACGGGGCTGGTCTCCGCCAAAGCGCAGAGTACGATTCTGGCCTACCTTGAACCTATGCTTACTGACGAGGAGAAGGATGTTGCCCGTCAGGGGCGCAATGCCAAATCGGGTACGGTCCCCAAAAATGCGGATGTGCTGGAATACCGCCACGCCACTGCGTTTGAATGTCTGATCGGCCACCTCTATTACACGGGGCAGCAGGCAAGAATTCAAGAACTCGTCCACAGCAGTATTGAGTATATGATGAACCGGCCTAAGTGAGGCCGCGAGCTGATAGAACAGGAGGCATGAACATGGAAGAATTAAAGACAGAAGAGGAAATACTGGCCGGTAAGCATTCGGTGCTTGAAGCACTTCGTGCCGGCCGCACGCTGAACAAGATCTGGATTGCTGAAACTGCGCAGAAGCATCTAACCGCGCCGATTATTGCCGAAGCGCGCAAAGCGGGGATTGTTATCCAGCATGTTGACAAACGGAAGCTCGATCAGCTTGCACCGGGAGTGCAGCATCAGGGGGTAGTTGCACAAGCGGCACCGTTCGCGTATGCCGAGGTTGCAGATATTCTGGCTGCCGCGGAGGCAAAAGGGGAACCTCCGTTTCTTATCCTGTTGGATGAAATTGAAGACCCGCATAATCTGGGTTCTATTCTGCGTACCGCAGACTGCACAGGAGTGCATGGTGTAATTGTACCGAAGCGGCGGTCGGCGCAGATTACGGCTACTGTCTCCAAAACATCAGCCGGTGCAGTAGAATATGTTCCGGTAGCACGGGTCACCAACCTGGGTCAAACAATAGACCGGCTTAAGGAACTTGGTGTTTGGGTAGTAGGTACTGATGTTGCCACCGATCAGAATTTGTACGAATCGGATATTTTCACAGGACCTGTAGCTGTTGTGATCGGCAATGAGAATAAAGGGATCGGCCGGTTAATCCGCGAAAAATGCGATATCTTGCTGAAGCTACCGATGGCCGGCAAGATAAATTCCTTGAATGCATCCGTCGCCGCCGGGGTAATTATGTATGAGGTGCTGCGCCGCCGGCATCAGCAGGGATAGTTATGGCTGACTGGCGCGATGTGCTGCTTGTGGATGGATACAATATGATCGGCGGCTGGCCGGAACTTGCTGCGCTTTCGCTGACCGGCATGCAGGGCGCTCGCGACCGGCTGCTGGATATGCTGGCCGATTATCAGGCATTCACGGGGCGGCGCGTTATCGCCGTATTCGATGCTTACCGTGTTCCGGGACTTGGCCGTTCGTTTGTGCAGGGGAAAGTTCAGGTGGTTTTCACCAAGGAAAAAGAAACTGCAGATGAATGCATCGAGCGGCTAGTGGGGGAATTAAGCCACCGCCGCAGGCAGATTTATGTGGCAACAAGCGATTTTGTGGAGCAGCATGTCATTTTTGCCCAAGGGGCACTGAGGATTTCCGCCAGAGAGCTGAAGCTTGAGATTGAAGAAAATCAAAAACAGGTCAAAAAAGCGATTGAACCCGAGATCATCAGCTCAAAGCGCCATTCCCTGGAAGAAAAGCTTCCTCCGGAAATGCGCAAACGTCTTGAAGACTGGCGTCGGCAATGAAAAATCAAATAATATTCAAGAAGCATGGGCGAAATGCCATAAAATGCTATTGAAGATTGTTTTTGGTCAATAATCGGTTGACGGTATAAGGTAACATAATATATACTGATCCTATATTTTAGCGAAGTAACGATGTGTCTTGCGTTGCAGCCGGGGGGATTCTTGGTGAGTGTCGACCTCAAGGAAATAATGCTGTCCGAGTATGATTTCATAAGTGATGAAGAAATTGTCGAGATCTTCCGTGGTGGCGACAGTGGCGCATTGGAACATTTAATTAACAAGTACCGTAACTTTGTACGCGCTAAGGCCCGTTCTTATTTTTTGATTGGAGCGGACAGGGAAGATATCGTACAGGAAGGCATGATTGGCCTGTATAAGGCGATTCGTGACTTTAAGGGTGACAAGCTCTCTTCTTTCAAAGCGTTTGCAGAACTCTGCATTACCCGTCAGATTATAACCGCTATTAAGACGGCTACCCGTCAGAAGCATATTCCGCTTAATTCCTATGTATCATTGGACAAGCCTATCTATGATGAAGACTCAGACCGGACACTGATGGATGTGATCTGCGGTACACAGGTGCTGGATCCCGAAGAACTGATTATCAACCAGGAAGAATTTATTGGACTGGAAGATAAGATGGCGGAGATTTTGAGCGACCTCGAACGCAAGGTTCTGATGCTCTACCTGGATGGAAGATCCTATCAGGAGATTGCAGAAGACTTGAAGCGGCATGTGAAGTCGATCGATAATGCATTGCAACGTGTTAAACGCAAATTGGAAAGATATCTGGAAGTGCGTGACAATTAATGATATACTACTACTTGAAAGGCTCGGACATCGAGTCTTTTTTTAGTGTTTTGGAAATTTCTGTATCATAATGATTCGGGATTTCAGTCGCTAGTTGGTAAGGACAGGTTTATACACAGTCGGAATGCTCCATAATGATAGAGAAAGACAGCGTCTAACGGGCAAAAAGGCAGAACCAAAGACAACGTGCAGCACACGACTACAGAACCCGAAATTACCCGGTGCGGATGGGCAAATCTTTCGTTGACACAGACGTTGACATTATGCTAAAGTGTTTTAGGTAGGCCTAAATTCGCGGGTTTTTTTTAGGATCAATATTTGCGTCTTCTAATTTGATAATTAGAAGGACGTCTTCGGGAGGTGCACATCATGCGGGTAATTATCACTTTGGCTTGTACAAGTTGCAAACAAAGAAACTATGCGACAACCAAAAACAAGCGAAATCACCCCGACCGCTTGGAGATGAAGAAATTTTGCAAGTTCTGTAACGAGCAAACTCCTCATCGCGAAACCAGATAGTCTTTGGAGGTGTAGTCGGCGTGAAACGTAGTTTCAAGTCTTTGTTTTCCTTTTTCACTGAGAGCTGGAGTGAACTCAAAAAAGTTCGCTGGCCTAGTCGTAAAGAACTGAAAAACTATACGTTGATCGTTCTTGGCACAATTGTTGTTGTTGCTGTTTACTTCTGGGTTCTGGACATCGGTATTTCCGCTGTGATCGAAAGGATTATTTAGAGAGGTCCCAGGTGGCTTGGTATGGAAAAAAGATGGTATGTTGTTCATACCTATTCCGGGTATGAGAATAAGGTTAAGGCCAATTTGGAAAAACGCGTTGAGTCCATGGGCATGGAAGACAAAATATTCCGTGTTCTTGTTCCTATGGAAGAAGAACTGGTAAACAAGGACGGCAAGAAAAAAACCGTCATGCGTAAAGTTTACCCTGGTTACGTTTTGGTGGAAATGGTTCAGACTGATGATTCATGGTATGTTGTCCGCAATACGCCGGGCGTTACCGGATTTGTCGGTTCGACAGGTTCCGGGTCCAAGCCTACCGCTTTGCTTCCGGAAGAGGTTGAACAAATTCTGAAGCATATGGGCATGGTTGAACCTAAAGCGAAGATTGATTTCGAAATTAAGGAATCCGTACGTATTATGGTTGGTCCCTTTGCGAATTTTGTGGGCTCCGTGGAAGAAATTTTGGCTGATAAGAGCAAGATCAAAGTGCATGTCAACATGTTTGGACGGGAAACCCCGCTGGAGTTGGATTTCACTCAAGTGGAGAAAATATAACAGTCGCAAGGGTTTCTTGTGGGAGAATGCAATAAGCATTCGAATACCACTATTTTTGCAAGGAGGTGTCACTCATGGCTAAAAAAGTTATTAAAATGGTGAAACTGCAGATTCCTGCAGGGAAAGCGAATCCAGCGCCTCCAGTAGGTCCGGCGTTAGGTCAAGCAGGTGTCAACATCATGGCATTCTGTAAGGAATTCAACGCTCGTACAGCTGACCAGGCTGGCCTGATCATCCCGGTTGAAATTACAGTGTTTGAAGACCGTTCCTTTACTTTCATCACTAAAACTCCTCCGGCTGCCGTTCTGCTTCGCATTGCTGCTAAAGTAGAAAAAGGATCCGGTGAACCAAACAAGAAAAAAGTAGCGAAACTCGGCCGCGCAGCGGTTCGTGAAATCGCCGAAACAAAAATGCCCGACCTGAACGCTGCATCTATCGAAGCTGCAATGCGTATGGTTGAAGGTACTGCCCGCAGTATGGGTATCACTATCGAAGACTAATAAGTATTCGATGAAACGGTCATTCATGACCGCAATATGTGGGAGGAATTTCCGCTAACACCACAAAGGAGGAACATTTTCATGGCAAAACATGGTAAGAAATACCAAGAATCTGCTAAGCTGATTAACAGCGAAGCAACTTACGAGCCTTCAGAAGCTGTAGAGCTTGTGAAAAAGGCAGCAACTGCCAAATTCGACGAAACCGTTGAAGCAGCAGTTCGTCTGGGTGTAGACCCGCGTAAACAAGACCAAGCTGTTCGTGGTGTTGTTGTCCTGCCTCACGGCACAGGCAAAACACAACGCGTGCTTGTATTTGCAAAAGGTGAAAAAGCGAAAGAAGCGGAAGCTGCTGGCGCGGATTTTGTAGGCGATCAGGATATGATCAACAAGATCCAACAGGGCTGGTTTGAATTCGACGTCTGCGTAGCTACACCTGATATGATGAGTGAAGTCGGTAAACTCGGCCGTTTGCTCGGTGGTAAAGGCCTTATGCCTAACCCTAAAGCCGGTACAGTTACTTTCGACGTTACCAAGGCTGTGCAAGAAATCAAAGCCGGTAAAATCGAATACCGTCTCGATAAAGCAGGTCAAATTCACGCGCCTATCGGCAAAGTGTCTTTTGCTCCTGAACAATTGAACGAAAACCTTAAAGCCCTCATCGACGCTTTGAACCGTGCGAAACCAGCTGCTGCTAAAGGTGTATACCTTAAAGGCATCGCAATTTCGTCTACTATGGGACCTAGCGCTCGCGTGAATGCAGCTGCCTTCAGATAAATAAAGGTTGACTCTGAGAGTCATCTTTGATATTCTGTAACAGTTGTGAACATTAAGGTGATCATTCTTGAACTTGAATATGCTTACCGTAGACAGTAGGTGCTGCAAGGCTTAATTTCCTACCGAGGTGTTGTGATAGAAATAAGAAGTGCTAGGCGCTTGCCTGAGTAACTTTCCTTTTATCAAGCCTTCGTGAATCTGCGGAGGCTTTTCTAATGCCTGCGTAGGAACGGCGGGGATTTTTCGGAAGAGACGCCGTCACATAAATTTCCAGGAGGTGTATACAATTGGCAAATGCAAAAGTAATCCAAGCTAAACAGGATGCGGTTGATGTTGTTACCGGCAAACTGCAGAACAGTATTTCTACTGTTGTTGCGGACTACCGCGGATTGAACGTTTCCCAAGTGACTGAACTGCGCAAGCAGCTTCGTGAAGCTGGCGTTGATTTTCAAGTCCTGAAGAACACATTGGTTCGCCGCGCAACTGCTGCGGCTGAATTGACTGATCTGGACGCTGTCCTGACTGGTCCTACAGCAATCGCGTTCAGTGAAACTGATGCGGTAGTAGCAGCCAAAATCTTGAACGACTTCGCTAAGAAGAACGACGCTCTGAAACTGAAAGGCGGCGTTGTAGAAGGCAAAGTTATCGATGCGGACCAACTGAAAGCACTGGCTGAACTGCCATCCCGCGATGGTTTGCTCTCCATGCTGCTTAGCGTGCTTCAAGCTCCAATCCGCAACTTCGCGCTTGCAGTTAAGGCTGTTGCTGAGAAGGAAGAACAAAGCGCGTAAGCCTTTGATTCTAGTATCATAATCATTACCACAAATAAATTTAAATATAAAATGGAGGTTCAATCATGAGCAAAGAAACAATTTTGGAAGAAATTAAAGGCATGAGCGTATTGGAACTGAACGACCTGGTTAAAGCAATCGAAGAAGAATTCGGCGTAACTGCAGCAGCTCCAGTAGCAGCTGGCGGCGCAGTAGCAGCAGTAGAAGAAGAACAATCCGAATTCGACGTAATCTTGACAAGCGCTGGCGCTTCCAAGATCAACGTTATCAAGATCGTTCGCGAAATCACAGGCCTGGGCTTGAAAGAAGCTAAAGACCTCGTAGACAACGCTCCAAAAGCAATCAAAGAAAAAGTAAGCAAAGAAGAAGCCGAAGCTACCAAAGCAAAATTGGAAGAAGCAGGCGCAGCTGTAGAAGTGAAGTAATTCGCTTCCATAAAGTAATGCCCCGGAAGGAAGAAGTTCTTTTCGGTTCTAGCAACCCCCTTGAACTTGTTCAAGGGGGTTGCTCTATAAATACACCTTCACTTAAGCGAAAGGGAGGATTCTATGTCGCAGCATTATTACTCGCAGCAGCCCGAAGCGCGTCATGACAGACGGACAATCGATACGGTGCTGAGAGGAAAAAGCCTCCGTTTTACCAGCGACGCCGGTGTTTTTTCAAAAGGGGATATCGATCACGGAAGCCGTGTTCTAATTGAAGCGATGGAAATTCCTGACGGTTCGACAGTTCTGGATGTAGGCTGCGGATATGGTCCCATGGGGATCAGCGCAGCGGTTCTTGCACCTAAAGGACATGTCACAATGATTGATATCAATGCCCGTGCGGTCCAGCTTGCCAGGGAGAATGCCCAGAATAACGGAATTCGTAATGTTACTGTTATGGAAAGTGATGTACTGGCCGCGGTGAAGGGGCAGAAGTTTGATGTGATTCTCACCAATCCTCCGATTCGTGCAGGTAAAGCTGTAGTACATCAAATTTTTGAACAGGCGTATGAGCATTTGAATGAGGGCGGGACGCTGTGGATTGTTATTCAGAAGAAGCAGGGCGCACCTTCGGCGGTGGCTAAACTGGAAAGTATGTTTCCGGTTGTGGAAGAAGTGGGGAAAGACAAAGGCTATCGCATTATTCGGGCGCAAAAAACAGTTGATTAGTCGTTGACATGTGCCCCGGATAGTGTTATTATTATAAAATGTCAGTATTAAGATAGGCTCCATGTCTTTAGTTTGCTGAAATGTCAAGTGATATATTGTCGCCGGCAAGCGCAAGCCGTTCGGCAAGTTTGTGCGAATTCCGTTGTCTATGTTACTGTCACGGCGAAGGTCGCCGGGATAATAGGTAATAGCGCATAAACTGTTGCTTGGTGACGTATAATACGTACGTTTTGGGCAAATCTACTGGATAAGGAGTATTTTGGCCATGGATAGATGCGCTCTTTTTTCGAAGATTTCGATAAGGGCTTTTCTTTATTTATGGTCGAATCCTTATGTTATGGTTCCATTATACGGGTCCAAACAAGGGTTCGCAATCAATTTTTAAGTGAGTAGACATGAGGGGTGAGTAAAGTTGGCAGGACATCTTGTTCAGTATGGTCGACGCACTCGGCGGAGCTATGCGAGAATTAACGAGGTACTCGAGGTCCCGAACCTGATCGAGATCCAACAAAAATCTTACGATTGGTTTTTGGAGGAAGGATTGCGGGAAATGTTCCAGGACATCTCGCCGATCCAGGATTTCACAGGTAATTTGGTGCTTGAGTTCATTGATTACAGCCTGGGTGAACCGAAATATACGGTTGACGACGCTAAAGAGCGGGACGTGACTTATGCGGCTCCTCTGCGGGTGAAGGTACGGCTCATTAATAAGGAGACCGGTGAGGTCAAAGAGCAGGAAGTGTTCATGGGAGATTTCCCGCTGATGACGGAGACCGGCACTTTTATTATCAATGGTGCGGAACGGGTTATTGTCAGCCAGTTGGTTCGCTCTCCAAGCGTCTATTTCAGCACGAAAGTGGATAAGAACGGCAAAAAAACCTACACCGCCACAGTAATTCCGAACCGAGGAGCCTGGCTGGAGCTTGAGACGGATGCTAAGGATATCATGTATGTCCGTATCGACCGTACACGTAAAATTCCGGTTACCGTGCTTTTGCGTGCTCTTGGTTTCGGTAGTGATGCCGAAATTCTGGAACTGCTTGGTAATGATGAATATATTCGCAATACGCTGGATAAAGACAACACGGACTCTACAGAAAAAGCGCTTATCGAAATTTACGAGCGTTTGCGTCCGGGTGAACCTCCTACCCTTGACAATGCCAAGAGCCTTTTGGTTGCACGCTTCTTTGATCCGAAGCGCTATGACCTGGCCAACGTTGGCCGTTACAAAATCAACAAAAAACTGCACATCAAGAATCGTCTGTTCAATCAGCGATTGGCTCAGCCATTGGTTGATGAATCCACAGGAGAAATCCTGGCGGAATCCGGTCAAATGGTTGACCGCCGTCTGCTTGATGAGCTGATTCCTTACTTCGAAAAGAATGTTGCTGCTAAGAACTACCGCGTAACAGGCGGAGTTATGGACAGCGAAGATATCCCGCTGCAGACTATCGACGTCTTCTCGCCGATTGAAGAAGGTCGGGTTATCAAGCTGATTGCCAACGGCAACATCGACAAGTCGGTCAAGCATATTACCCAGGCTGATATTATCTCCTCAATCAGCTACTTTATTAATTTGCTGCACGGTATCGGCAACACCGATGATATCGACCACTTGGGTAACCGCCGCCTGCGTTCGGTAGGTGAGCTTCTGCAGAACCAATTCCGTATTGGTTTGTCCCGTATGGAGCGCGTAGTACGTGAGAGAATGTCGATTCAGGATGCCAACGCGATTACGCCGCAGGCCCTGATTAACATACGTCCCGTTATCGCCTCCATCAAAGAGTTCTTCGGCAGTTCGCAGCTGTCCCAGTTTATGGACCAGACGAACCCGCTTGCTGAACTTACGCACAAACGCCGTCTATCGGCACTCGGACCCGGCGGTCTGACCCGTGAACGCGCTGGCTTTGAAGTCCGCGACGTACATCACAGTCACTATGGCCGTATGTGTCCAATCGAAACACCGGAAGGTCCGAACATCGGTTTGATCAACTCCTTGTCCACCTTTGCCCGCATCAATGAGTATGGCTTTATCGAAGCCCCATACCGTTGGGTGGATCCAAAGACCGGTAAGGTTACTGAACAGATTGATTATCTGACCGCGGATGAAGAAGATAACTATGTAGTTGCCCAGGCGAATGTACTGATCGATGAAGATGGTTCTTTCAAGGAAGAACAGGTTATCGTTCGTTACAATAAGGACTCGGACAACATTACTACAATGCCTAGTAATCGTGTTGACTACATGGACGTTTCGCCAAAACAGGTTGTATCGGTCGCTACGGCGCTCATTCCGTTCCTTGAGAACGATGACTCCAACCGCGCACTGATGGGATCGAACATGCAGCGTCAGGCCGTTCCGCTCCTGATTCCGAAGGCTCCGCTTGTCGGCACAGGCATGGAACATAAATCCGCTAAGGATTCCGGCGTATGTATTGTTTCCAAGTATGACGGTATTATCGAACGTTCGTCGGCCAATGAAATTTGGCTGCGCCGTGTTGAAGCTGTCGAAGGCAAGGAAGTTAAAGGCGATATCGTTAAATATAAATTACACAAATTTATGCGTTCGAACCAAGGTACCTGTATTAACCAACGTCCGCTGGCTAAAAGAGGGGATATTGTTAAGAAAGGTGACATCCTGGCAGACGGTCCTTCCACAGAAATGGGCGAATTGGCTCTGGGCCGCAACGTAGTCGTTGCGTTCATGACGTGGGAAGGTTACAACTACGAGGATGCCATCCTGCTGAGTGAAAAGCTGGTTAAGGAAGATGTATACACATCGATTCACATCGAGGAATACGAATCCGAAGCCCGCGACACGAAGCTGGGACCTGAAGAGATCACGCGTGATATTCCGAATGTGGGCGAAGAAGCTCTGCGCAATCTTGATGAGCGCGGCATCATCCGCATTGGTGCGGAAATCAACGCCGGCGACATTCTGGTTGGTAAAGTTACTCCGAAGGGCGTAACGGAACTGACTGCTGAAGAACGCCTGCTGCATGCAATCTTTGGTGAGAAGGCACGTGAAGTGCGCGACACCTCACTGCGTGTTCCACATGGTAGTGATGGTATTATCGTTGATGTTAAGGTATTCACCCGTGAGAACGGCGATGAGCTGCCTCCTGGCGTGAATCAGCTGGTTCGTGTCTATATCGCTCAGAAACGTAAGATCTCTGAGGGGGATAAGATGGCCGGACGTCACGGTAACAAGGGTGTCGTTGCCCGTATCCTGCCAGAAGAAGATATGCCGTTCCTTCCGGACGGTACTCCGGTACAGGTTGTCCTGAACCCGCTGGGCGTACCATCGCGTATGAACATCGGCCAGGTGCTGGAGGTTCATATTGGTATGGCGGCACTGCAGCTCGGTATTCACGTAGCTACTCCGGTATTCGATGGAGCCCGTGAGAACGACGTGTTTGACACAATGGAAGAAGCCGGCATGCAGCGTAATGGTAAGACCGTGCTCTATGATGGCCGTACAGGCGAGCGCTTCGAGCGTGAAGTTACTGTCGGTGTCATGCACATGATCAAACTGGCGCACATGGTTGACGATAAGATTCATGCCCGCTCCACAGGACCTTACTCACTCGTTACGCAGCAGCCACTCGGCGGTAAAGCCCAGTTCGGCGGACAGCGCTTCGGGGAGATGGAAGTATGGGCGCTTGAAGCTTACGGTGCTGCATATACACTGCAAGAGATTTTGACTGTGAAGTCCGATGATGTGGTCGGCCGTGTGAAAACGTACGAATCTATTGTCAAAGGCGAGAATGTTCCAGAACCGGGTGTTCCGGAATCGTTCAAGGTACTCATCAAGGAACTGCAGTCGCTTGGTATGGATGTCAAAATCCTCAGCGGCGACGAGCAGGAGATCGAGATGAAGGAACTGGATGATGAAGACGAGACGTCAGGCGACAAGCTGAGCCTCAATTTGGAAGGCGCGGAAGTCGGAATCGAGTAGTTGGTAAGCAAACACACAAATTTCATCTAAAAAGGACCGTGCCCTCTTTTGATCTGACGATCAAGGGAGGGCCTCCGGTACTAAATCAGGATATAGGTTAAGGAGGGTTGCTCCTTGTTGGACGTTAACAATTTTGAATTTATGAAAATCGGGCTTGCTTCTCCGGAAAAAATTCGTTCTTGGTCCCGCGGAGAAGTAAAAAAACCGGAAACCATTAACTATCGTACGTTGAAACCGGAAAAAGAAGGCCTTTTCTGCGAGCGCATTTTTGGACCGCAAAAAGACTGGGAATGTCACTGTGGTAAATACAAACGCGTCCGTTATAAGGGCGTTGTCTGCGACCGCTGCGGTGTAGAAGTTACCCGCGCTAAAGTCCGCCGCGAACGTATGGGCCATATCGAGCTGGCAGCTCCGGTATCTCATATCTGGTACTTCAAGGGGATTCCTAGCCGTATGGGTCTGGCTCTGGACATGTCTCCAAGATCGCTTGAAGAGATCATCTACTTCGCATCTTATGTTGTAACTGATCCGGGTGAAACACCGCTGGAGAAGAAACAGCTGCTGTCCGAGAAAGAATACCGTAGCTACCGTGAGAAATACGGCTATGGATTCCAGGCGGGTATGGGTGCTGAGGCGGTTAAAAAGCTGCTCCAGGATATCGACATCGAAAAAGAATTGGAATTCCTCAAGGAAGAGCTGCGTACGGCTCAAGGCCAACGCCGCAACCGGGCTATCAAACGTCTGGAAGTCATTGAAGCCTTCCGCAACTCCGGCAACAAGCCTGACTGGATGATCATGGATGTGCTTCCGGTAATTCCTCCGGAACTTCGCCCAATGGTTCAACTGGATGGCGGCCGTTTTGCTACGTCTGACCTTAATGACTTGTACCGTCGTGTAATTAACCGGAACAACCGTCTGAAGAGACTGCTGGATCTGGGTGCTCCTGATATTATCGTGCAGAATGAAAAACGCATGCTTCAGGAAGCTGTCGATGCACTGATCGACAACGGCCGCCGTGGCCGTCCTGTAACAGGCCCTGGTAACCGTCCGCTCAAATCGCTCAGCCATATGCTGAAGGGTAAACAAGGACGCTTCCGTCAGAACTTGCTCGGTAAACGTGTTGACTACTCCGGACGTTCCGTTATCGTTGTAGGACCATATCTGAAGATGTACCAATGCGGACTTCCGAAGAAAATGGCTCTGGAGCTCTTCAAACCGTTCGTAATGAAAGAACTGGTTAACAAAGGCCTTGCCCATAACATCAAGAGCGCAAAACGTAAAGTTGAGCGTGTAAGTCCTGAAGTATGGGATGTCCTTGAAGAAGTAATCAGAGAGCATCCGGTTCTGCTGAACCGTGCCCCTACGCTGCACAGACTCGGTATTCAAGCCTTTGAACCGATCCTGGTAGAAGGTCATGCTATCCGTCTTCACCCGCTCGTATGTACGGCTTACAACGCCGACTTTGACGGTGACCAAATGGCGGTGCACGTTCCTCTGTCAGCTGAAGCTCAAGCTGAAGCACGTCTCCTGATGCTGGCATCCGGTAACATCCTTAACCCTAAGGACGGCAAGCCGGTTGTTACTCCTTCCCAGGATATGGTCCTTGGTACGTTCTATCTGACCATGGACAACAAGGAAGAAAAGGGCACAGGCATGATTCTGCGTACCGTAAACGAAGCTGTTTCAGCTTACCAGCGCGGAACTGCGGGATTGCACGCACGTGTAGCGATTCCGGTTAAAGCATTGGGTAAGACCAGCTTTACTGAAGCGCAGCAAGGCGCAATGCTAATCACAACTGTCGGTAAAATTATCTTTAACGAAATTTATCCGAGCAGTTTCCCTTATATCAACGAAGCTACCAAAACGAACCTGCTGCAAGGTACACCTGAGAAATACTTTATCTATGAAAAGGGTGCGGATATCCGCGAGGCTATCATGAATGCTCCGGAAGCAAGCGCCGTAGGTAAGGAATATCTGGGTCTGATCATTGCACGCTGCTTCGAGACCTACCATACAACTAAGACATCCATGATTCTGGATAGAATCAAGCAGCTCGGCTTCACGTATTCCACACGGTCCGGTGTTACTGTTGCCGTATCCGACGTTATCGTGCCAGAAGAGAAGGCTACTATTCTGAAAGAGTCCGAAGCTAAGGTCGATGTGGTTGCCAACCAATATCGCCGTGGTCTGATTACCAATGACGAGCGCTATGACCGCGTTATTGAAATCTGGTCGAAGACAAAGGATGATCTTACCAATGTCCTGCTGAAATCGATGGACCGCTTCAACTCTATCATGCTAATGGTTGATTCCAAGGCGCGTGGTAACAAATCGCAGATCACCCAGCTGGGCGGTATGCGTGGACTGATGGCAACACCTTCAGGCCGGATTTTCGAATTGCCGATCAAAGCGAACTTCCGTGAAGGTCTGACGGTCCTCGAGTACTTTATCTCCACCCACGGAGCGCGTAAAGGTCTGGCCGATACAGCGCTGCGTACTGCGGATTCCGGTTACTTGACACGTCGTCTCGTAGACGTGGCTCAAGACGTAATCGTCCGTGAAGAAGATTGCGGAACAGATAAAGGCTTTACCGTTAGCCGAATTCAGGATGGTAAAGAAGTTATCGAAGATCTGTATGACCGTATTGAAGGCCGTTACTCCTTTGAAACTGTCCGTCATCCGGAAACGAAGGAAATCATCGTTCACCGCAACGATCTGATTGACTCCGACAAGGCTGAAGAGATTGTTAACGCAGGTGTAACTAAGCTGCAAATCCGCTCTGTACTGAGCTGCCGTGCCCGTCACGGGGTCTGCAAAAAATGCTACGGACGTAACCTGGCAACAGGTAAATTCGTGGAAATCGGTGAAGCTGTCGGCATTATCGCCGCACAATCCATCGGTGAACCGGGAACCCAGCTTACCATGCGTACGTTCCATACCGGTGGTGTTGCCGGTGATGACATCACGCAAGGTTTGCCGCGTATCCAAGAGTTGTTTGAAGCCCGTAACCCTAAAGGTCAGGCGACAATCAGTGAAATTGACGGGGTAATCAAGGAAATCCGCGAAACCAAAGACCGCCGCGAAATCGAGGTTCAAGGTGAAGCTGAGTCCAAGACCTACTCCATCACTTATGGTTCGCGTCTGCGTGTCAGTGAGGGCCAGGAGATTGAAGCTGGGGATGAACTGACAGACGGTTCGATCGACCCTAAAGAAATGCTGCGTATCAAAGGGATCCGTGGGGTACAGAACTACATTCTGCAAGAAGTACAGCGTGTATACCGTAACCAGGGCGTAGAAATCAATGATAAGCACATTGAAGTTATGATCAAGCAGATGCTGCGCAAAATCCGTATTATCGACGCCGGGGATACCAATCTCCTGCCAGGAGCTTTTGCGGACATTCATGAATATGAAGCAGCCAACAAAGAAGCAATTCTTTCTGGTAATGAACCTGCGGTGGCCAAACCGGTACTGCTGGGTATCACCAAGGCATCCCTGGAGACGGACTCCTTCCTGTCTGCGGCATCCTTCCAAGAAACTACACGTGTCTTGACCGATGCAGCAATCAAGGGTAAAGTCGATAAGCTCCTGGGACTGAAAGAAAATGTTATCATCGGTAAGCTGATCCCTGCAGGTACGGGGATGAACCGCTACCGTAATGTTAAGCTGAGCGATCCGAATGCACAGAGCGAGCAAGAAGCTCTAGAGACGGTTCCAGCTGAATAATTAAATAATCATAGCAGGCAGATTCCGCATCACGGCTCTTAATCGTCCGTGATGCGGCTGAATGCTGTGAATATTAATAATTTCTTTTGCCGATTATCTTGACATCAATTGCTGATAATGCTAATATGTCTAAGGTGCGTGAGTGGCCTTGTCATTCTTTTTCATTGGAGGTAATGATTTATTATGACTGATGATAGAGGACTGCAGGATGCTCAGGTCAAGATCGGTACCAAACAAACCGTTAAGGCGGTAGAGTTGGGCCAAGCCGCAGAAGTCTATGTGGCAGAGGACGGAGATCAACGGCTTACTTCCAGAATTGTTTTGCTTTGTGACAAACAAGGCGTGAAGGTCACTTATGTGGACACGATGCTGAATTTGGGCAAAGCTTGCGGTATAGAAGTTGGTGCTGCTATGGCAGCCGTCTTAAAACAATAGCGTGAGAAACGTTTTTGTACCGGGGGTACACTTCGGCAGCAAAGACTTTTCATTTGTCTTTTTATGAACCACCTGGGTCTGTGGACTTAATGTTCGTAAATTGATTATCATTTCAGGAAGGGGGTGGCACAACAATGCCAACTATTAATCAACTGGTTCGTAAAGGCCGTCAAGCCAAAATCGAGAAATCCAAGTCTCCTGCTCTTCAAAAAGGGTTCAACGCCCTGAAGCGTGAGGCAACAAATTTGAGCGCCCCGCAAAAACGCGGTGTGTGCACTCGTGTAGGCACAATGACTCCACGTAAACCAAACTCAGCGCTTCGTAAGTATGCCCGTGTTCGTTTGACGAACCGTCTTGAGGTGACTGCTTACATTCCGGGTATCGGACACAACCTTCAAGAGCACAGTGTAGTATTGCTGCGCGGAGGTAAAGTTAAGGACCTTGCAGGAGTTCGTTACCACATCGTGCGTGGCGCTCTGGATACTGCAGGCGTAGCTAACCGGATGCAAGCTCGTTCCAAGTATGGTGCGAAACGTCCTAAGGCTAAGAAATAAGATTACAATACCTGAATAATAAACATTTAAGAAAGGGGGATATCCATGCCACGCAAAGGTCCAGTTACTAAGAGAGATGTATTGCCAGATCCATTGTATAATAGCAAGTTGGTTACCCGTTTGATCAACCGTATTATGCTGGGTGGTAAAAGAGGTGTCGCTCAAAGCATTCTGTACAATTCGTTTAAATTGATCCAAGAACGTACGGGCAAAGATCCGATGGAAGTTTTCGAAGCTGCCATCAAGAATATCATGCCGGTATTGGAAGTTAAGGCTCGCCGTGTCGGCGGTGCTAACTACCAAGTGCCTATCGAGGTTAAACCTGAGAGACGTACTGCTCTGGGATTACGTTGGCTCGTGAACTACTCACGTAACCGCGGCGAGAAGACTATGGAAGAACGTTTGGCGGCTGAAATCATCGACGCTTCCAACAACACAGGCGCTTCTGTTAAGAAACGTGAAGACACGCACAAAATGGCTGAAGCGAACAAAGCGTTTGCTCACTACCGCTGGTAGGATTTTAAGCCGTTCAAATAACTTATATTTTGAAGGGAGACCCATTTCATGGCAAGAGAGTTCTCCTTAAAAAATACACGCAATATCGGGATCATGGCACATATTGATGCTGGTAAGACTACTACCACTGAGCGGATTCTATTCTACACAGGCCGTACGCACAAAATCGGTGAAGTTCACGAGGGTGCAGCTACAATGGACTGGATGGAACAAGAACAAGAGCGCGGAATTACCATTACTTCCGCTGCTACAACCGCTGCTTGGAAGGGTCACCGCATCAATATCATTGATACCCCAGGACACGTTGACTTCACTGTTGAAGTTGAACGTTCCCTGCGTGTATTGGATGGAGCAGTTGGTGTTTTCAGTGCGAAAGAAGGCGTTGAGCCTCAGTCTGAAACTGTATGGAGACAGGCTGACCGGTATGGCGTTCCCCGCATCGCATATGTAAACAAAATGGATATCATCGGCGCGGACTTCCTTAACGTTGTAGAAAGCATGCGTGATCGCTTGCAAGCCAATGCAGTTGCAATTCAACTGCCAATTGGCGCCGAAAACGACTTCGTGGGTATTATTGACCTGGTTGAGCAAAAAGCTCACATCTTTAAAGATGATCTGGGTCAAAACATTGAAGTAACGGACATTCCGGCTGAATATCTGGAACAAGTTGAGACTCTGCGTCTTGAGCTGATCGAGAAAGTTGCAGAACTTGACGAAGACCTGACTATGAAGTACCTGGAAGGTGAAGAAATTACAGTTGATGAGATCAAAGCTGCTCTGCGCAAAGGCGTAGTAGAAGTTAAGATCTTCCCTGTAATCGTTGGATCCTCCTACCGCAACAAGGGTGTTCAGCTTATGATGGACGCTGTCGTTGATTACTTGCCATCCCCACTGGATGTACCGGCAATTCAAGGTCATCTGGATGACGGTACTGAAGCGGTTCGTCACTCTTCGGACGAAGAACCATTCTCAGCATTGGCATTTAAAATCATGACTGACCCTTATGTGGGTAAACTTACGTTCTTCCGCGTGTATTCCGGTGTTCTGGAATCCGGTTCTTATGTAGTTAATGCTACTAAGAACAAACGTGAGCGTATCGGCCGTATTCTGCAGATGCACGCTAACAGCCGTCAAGAAATCTCCATCGTTTACGCTGGTGATATCGCAGCAGCTGTTGGTTTGAAAGATACAAGTACAGGCGATACACTTTGCGATGAGAAACATCCGGTAATCCTGGAATCGATGAACTTCCCTGATCCGGTTATCGAAATCGCAGTTGAACCAAAAACCAAAGCCGACCAAGATAAATTGGGCGTTGCTCTCGGTAAGCTGACTGAAGAAGATCCAACTCTTCGTGCGCATACTGATGAAGAAACTGGCCAAACCATCCTGGCAGGTATGGGTGAGCTTCACCTTGATATTATCATCGACCGTATGCGCCGCGAATTCAAAGTAGAAACCAATGTGGGTAAACCACAGGTTGCTTACCGCGAAACATTCAAAGCACCAGCACGTGTTGAAGGTAAATTCGTTCGCCAATCCGGCGGTCGCGGTCAGTACGGTCACGTATGGGTTGAATTCGAACCTCTCGAGCCAGGTACTGGCAGCCAATTCGAAAGTAAAGTTGTCGGTGGTTCTGTACCTAGAGAATACATCGCTCCTGCACTTGCCGGTATTGAAGAGCAAATGAAAAACGGCGTTATTGCAGGCTTCCCGCTTGTAGACGTTAAGGCAACCATCGTTGATGGTTCTTATCATGATGTTGACTCCAACGAAATGGCGTTCAAAATTGCCGGCTCGATGGCACTCAAAGCAGCTAAAGACAAGTGTAAGCCTGTCCTGCTTGAGCCAATCATGAAAGTGGAAGTAACTGTTCCTGAGGAATATATGGGCGATGTTATGGGTATGCTGAACTCCCGTCGCGGTAGAATCGAAGGTATGGATTCCCGTGGTGGTGCGCAGATTATCCGTGCTAAGGTGCCTCTTTCCGAAATGTTCGGATACTCCACAACTCTCCGTTCCGGTACTCAAGGACGCGGTGTATTCTCAATGGAGCTTTCTCACTATGAAGAAGTACCTAAATCCATTGCAGAAGAAATCGTTTCTAAGAACAAAGGTGGAGAATAGTCACCGTTTTTAACTCGCCGTTCGGATATTAATCACTCAGTCATCTAAGAATTGCATGTAGACGGGCGGCTCAAATATAAGGAACCCCACAATAAGGAGGAACTGTTCAAATGGCAAAGGCAAAGTTTGAACGTAACAAACCACACGTTAACATCGGTACTATCGGTCACGTCGACCATGGTAAAACGACTCTGACTGCTGCAATCACAACTGTATTGTCCAAAAAATACGGTGGTGCCGCTGTAGCTTTCGACCAAATCGACAAAGCTCCTGAAGAACGCGAACGTGGTATCACTATTTCCACAGCTCACGTTGAATATGAAACTCCTAACCGTCACTACGCTCACGTAGACTGCCCTGGACACGCCGACTATGTTAAAAACATGATCACTGGCGCAGCGCAAATGGACGGAGCTATCCTGGTTGTATCCGCAGCTGACGGCCCTATGCCACAGACTCGCGAACACATCCTGCTGTCCCGTCAAGTAGGTGTTCCTTACATCGTCGTATTCCTGAACAAATGCGATATGGTTGAAGACGAAGAGTTGCTTGAACTGGTTGAAATGGAAGTTCGCGACTTGCTGAGCGAATACGACTTCCCAGGTGATGATACTCCAATCATCCGTGGATCTGCTCGTGAAGCTCTTCAAAACCCTGAAGGCGACTATGCACAGAAGATCGTTGAAATGTTCGAAACGATCGACACGTACATCCCGCTTCCAGAACGTCAAACTGACAAACCATTCTTGATGCCTGTCGAAGACGTATTCTCCATCACTGGCCGCGGTACTGTGGCAACTGGTCGCGTAGAACGCGGAACAGTTAAAGTCGGAGAAGAAATCGAAATCGTTGGTATTCACGAAGAAAAGAAAAAATCCGTTGTTACAGGCGTTGAAATGTTCCGTAAATTGCTCGATTCCGCACAAGCGGGCGACAACATCGGCGCATTGCTGCGTGGTGTAGACCGTAACATGATCGAGCGTGGCCAAGTTTTGGCTAAGCCGAACTCCGTTAACCCACACACTGAGTTCACTGCTCAGATCTACGTTCTGACTAAAGAAGAAGGCGGACGTCACAAACCATTCTTCACTGGTTACCGTCCACAGTTCTACTTCCGTACAACTGACGTAACTGGTATCATCAACCTGCCAGAAGGTACTGAAATGGTTATGCCTGGTGATAACATCACTGTAACCGTACAACTGATCTCCCCAATCGCGATTGAAGAAGGTACTAAATTCTCCATTCGTGAAGGCGGACGTACAGTTGGTGCAGGTTCCGTAGCTTCTATCCAAAAATAATTCGCTTCTATCCGTTAGGATAGTATCGGATCATAAACAGGGGTTCTTCTTCGGAAGAGCTCCTGTTTTTTTGTATACAAAAACTCTATCCACAGAGGATATCCTCTGTGGATAGAGTTTTAATAGATTGATCTTATTAAATTTCTTTAGCATAGGCCGGGCTGGGCAGCTTGGAGATTACGACATGAAGACTCGCAGGGGAAGTGCCGGTGTTATGGTAGGCGAAGGAATCATCCTCAGCAACGTAGATAACTTCCTCCTCGCTGAATTCCTGTGCTACATCATTTACTGTGATGGTGCCGCTCCCTTTTAGAGCATAGATATAGACATCTGCACCGGGGTGCTTATGCATGGGCAACTGCTGGCCAGGCATAAAATTAAGGACAAAGACAACGCTATCCCCTTTTTGAAACAGTATTTTTTTGGTGAACCGATCTTCTTGATATTGAATGGCTTCTGTTATCATTTTCTTTTCCATATCCATATACCCTCTTTCATTAAATATTCCCATACGGGATTAGAGTTTTACTTCATATTCACAATGTTCATGTCCGGTAGCATTACACTTTACTTCTTTAACACTAACTCTGTGACCCATGATTTTAGTTAGTGCTCCCTCCAGAATTGCGCCTTCTAAATCGCAGATCATTTTCTCTTCCTCTAGTGTAGGCAATCCTTTGCAAAAGCAGTCATCCACAGCAATATTGATCCTGGACTCATCTGAAAAAATAATACGCGGAATTCCAATTTTCAGTTCTTCAAATAGCTGCAGTAACTCATCCACACTGTTCACCGGCAGGCTTTCACCTATCTTTCGGCCTACAGTCAATGTAGTGCCTTTACCGCCCATCGGCAAGCCCTGGTTTAGGCCAATGAGGCGTATGGTGCGGAATAACTCTAGTGGAACCATATTACCTAGTATTGCTCTGTCCATCTTTTGCATGTCTTCAAATGTATATTGCAGCATAGACACATCCTCTCCTGTAAATTCTCTATAAGAGTATTTTGAAGGAAAATGAACCTAGAATCCTTGATACAGATCAAGTTTATTAAAATTATTGTGAGTGTTATCACTAGGTGGCTTCCAGATCCTTGATATGTTGTCATCAGGTTAATAGGAAGGAAAGTGTCATTATGAATATGAATTGTAACACATGCCACAACAATCCGTGTGTACGGCAGGTACCTGTATTTCAGGGCTTGTCTGATCATGATCTGCATATAGTTGAGTCTATTATAGAATCAAATTATTATACAAAGGGGAATCTGGTATTTAGAGAGGGAGAGCAGTCCGAATCACTGTTTATAGTAAATAACGGCCTGATTAAACTGACTCAGAATAATACGGAAGGGAAGCAGCATGTTCTTCGCTTTCTTTTCCCCGGGGATTACTTTGGCCAATTTGCCTTGCTACATAATAAGAGGCATTATGCTACTGCAGAGGTAGTGGAAAGCGGACTTGTGTGCCGGATTCATCGCAAAGATTTTCTACCCTTGATAGAAAGGAATGCGGCTCTTGCCTTCAGCTTCCTGATGTCAATGAGTGAACAGTTACAACAGGCCGATGAACTTGCGGGGTCGCTGCATATTTTAGAGGCAGAGAAGAGATTAGCAAGACTTCTGCTTCATCTATCCTCCAAAAACCAGCAGGAGCATGGAACCGAACCGGCATCTAAGATTCATCTGCCAGCAGCCAAAAAGGACTTCGCAGCCATGATAGGTACCACACCTGAAACACTCAGCCGAAAGCTGAATAAGTTTGAAGCGATGAAGATTATAGAAGTAAAGAACAGGACCGTAGTTATCTTAGATATTAAGATGCTCTATAAGGTTGCAGAATTATAGAATAGAAAAATTTGTATACACCTTTATTGTTCGACACAATACGACAATAAACACCCAAAACTCTTTTCATTCTACAAAATTCAACAAAAAACTACTTAAAATTCTTTACATTTCACGTTCTCCTAGGTTAGAATGATTCTATATTATCATTGTTAATATTTAGGAGTTTAGGGAGAGTGGAAGTGTGGGGAAATGTCCTTTTTCTTTTATGCATGGTATTCAGTCACGTAACAATAATGAGGCAACTCCCGATAAACGCTCCAAGGACAGCGAGAATCATACACCTGCTACCACGGCAACCGTTCATTCGCTCCATGGGCATGAAGAGTTGAACGAACAAATGCGGATGATTGACTTGACTGAAGAGGATCTGGATCTTTTACGGATGATGAAACCTATTGTCGAACGTGAGATTAACTACATCACTGACCAATTCTACAATACGGTCCTTGGTGTAAATAAGCTTGAGAGCATCATTCTAGAGCACAGCAGCATTGAACGCCTCAAGGGAACTTTAAAACAACATATTATTGAAATCTTTGACGGCAAAGTGGATGAGCAGTACATAGCTAAACGCTTGACGATTGCTAAAATTCACAAAAAAGTCGGTCTCGAGCCAAAATGGTATTTGTCGGCTTTTCAGAATCTGCAGAATGTATTTATTACGGTAATGTACAATGAAACGTATAAAGACAACGAGCGGTTAAAAGTAGTACAGACCGTAACCAAACTTCTGAATCTGGAACAGCAACTGGTGCTCGAAGCCTATGAGAAAGAGAACATCCGGGAGAAGGAAGAACAATACCTGGTTGTTAAAAATGAACTGAAACAGAAAATCGCTGAGTTTAGCGGAGAGCTGATAGATCTGAGCATGGACACTAACGCTGCTGTAGAGCAGCTGGTGGCGAGCAGCAACGAAGTGAACAATTCATTCCGCCGTACTGCCTCTACCGCTCTTGGGTCGCAGGAGATGGCTAAGGATGGACAGGGACATCTCGGCAGCCTCAGCGGTCAGATTAATCTTATATATGAGAGTACGAATGAAATGGAACGGTCGGTAAAAGAGCTAAGCAGCTCTTCTTTGCAAATCCAGAAGATTGTGGCTGCTGTACAGGATATAGCCGATCAGACCAAAATTCTTTCTTTAAATGCTACAATAGAAGCCGCCCGTGCAGGTGAATATGGCAGAGGCTTCAGTGTCGTGGCCAGTGAGGTCAGCCGGCTTGCAGAAGACACCAAGAGCACCGTAGTACGTATCGGAGATTTAACCCAAAAATCGGCTGCGCTGACTAGCCAGGTAGTTAAAGAAATCCGTAAGGTGCAGGAACTGACGAAAAGCGGAAAAGAGCAGTCCGTAGAGACGAGCAGACTGTTTAGTGATATCGTGGATTCGATGCAGACTAGTACACAGGAAATAGTAACTGTTGAGGAAGAGATCAGAGTATTAATTCATACTATTGAAGGAATAGGTGCTACAACGGCACAAACTGCGGCCTCGGCCGAGTTTTTCAAGTCTGCAACGGATAATCTTTAAGCGAAAAATTGAATATTTGTATAGAAGAGAACAACGTATAAAAAAAATATGCGTTGTTTTTCATTTTTGCTTGCAAAGTATCCGCCTATTATATATAATAATAAATGTTGTTCTGAGACGTTGCGATGATGTGAGAGGTTACTGACACACCCGGCCCCTTTGCCATGAGGTCGACGTCAGAAAATTTTCACGGAGTATGTCCGATAATAAATTGGGCGATAGAAGGAGGGACTAAAATGGCAAAGCAAAAAATTCGTATCCGCTTGAAAGCATACGACCACAGAATTCTTGATCAATCCGCAGAGAAAATCGTTGAAACAGCAAAACGTTCGGGTGCTGGTGTATCCGGGCCGATCCCGCTGCCAACTGAGAAGCAAATCATTACTATTCTCCGTGCGGTACACAAGTACAAGGATTCCCGTGAACAGTTTGAACAACGGACTCACAAACGTTTGATCGATATTGTGAATCCTACACCACAAACTGTGGATGCCTTGATGCGCTTGGATCTACCGTCCGGTGTAGATATCGAAATCAAATTGTAATTCTACCATTAAGCAACTAGGAAAAGAAAAGAGGTGTCAACATTGAAAGGTATCTTAGGAAAAAAACTCGGTATGACTCAAGTGTTTACTCCAGAAGGTAACGTGATCGCAGTATCGGTTATCGAAGCTGGCCCTTGTGTAGTACTGCAAAAGAAAGACCTGAATATCGACGGATATGAAGCAGTGCAGTTGGGCTTTTCTGATAAGAAAGAAAGTCGCTCCAACAAGCCTGAACAAGGTCACGCCAAAAAGGCAAATGCAACACCTAAGCGCTACGTTCGTGAAATTCGCGGTGTTGACCTCGGGGCACTCGAGGTTGGACAAGAGCTGAAGGCTGATATCTTCGCTGAAGGCGAATTTGTTGACGTAACTGGCACTAGCAAAGGTAAAGGTTTCCAAGGTAACATCAAACGTTGGGGACAAAGCCGCGGACCAATGGCTCACGGATCGCGTTATCACAGAAGACCGGGTTCCATGGGTTCCATTCAAGCTAACCGCGTTCCTAAGGGCAAACGCCTTCCAGGACATATGGGTCACACGACCGTAACGGTTCAGAAACTTGAAATCATCAAAGTTGATGTTGAACGTAACGTATTGCTGGTTAAAGGCGCTATCCCAGGTCCTAAGAACAGCTTCGTGAAAGTTAAAGAAACCGTTAAGAAATAATTACCTAAGAAAGGAGGAACATGAAATGCCAAAAGTAACACTTTTTAATATCAGTGGTAACGAAGTTGGCGAAGTTGAACTGAGTGATTCAGTATTCGGTATTGAACCGAACGTGCATGTCCTGCACGAAGCTGCACTTATGCAAAGAGCTTCCCTTCGTCGTGGTACACACAAAGTAAAAGGACGTTCTGAAGTACGTGGCGGCGGACGTAAGCCTTGGAAACAAAAAGGTACAGGTCGTGCTCGTCAAGGCTCCATTCGTTCACCACAATGGAAAGGCGGCGGCGTAGTCTTCGGACCAACACCACGCAGCTATTCCTGGAAACTGCCTAAGAAGGTTCGTCGTTTGGCCATTAAATCCGCGTTGTCCTCGAAAGTACTCGGGAATGACATTATCGTATTGGATAGCCTGACAATGAATGCACCGAAGACGAAAGAATTCGCAGCTATTCTGAACAACCTGAAGGTTGGTACTAAAGCTTTGATCGTAGCTCCTAGCCATGACGACAATGTAGCACTTTCCGCTCGTAACATCCCAGGGGTGAAATTCGTAGCGGCTGACGGCATCAATGTTCTTGACGTACTGACGTACGACAAACTGATCATCACTAAAGAAGCAGTTCTGAAGGTAGAGGAGGTGTTCGCGTAATGAAAGATCCTCGTGATATTATCAAACGTCCGGTGATTACGGAACGCACATCCGAATACATGAGCGAATTGAAATACGCTTTTGAAGTGGATATCCGTGCTAACAAGACCGAAATCAAAAAAGCTGTCGAGGCTATTTTTAAAGTTAAAGTAGTTAGTGTGAACACAATGCGCGTACCTGGTAAACTGAAACGTTATGGCAAATACTCCGGATACACTCCAGAGTGGAAAAAAGCCATCGTGAAGCTTAGCCCGGACAGCAAGCCGCTCGAATTCTTTGAAGCGGTAGAATAATACTCTTAAAGTAAGGAGGGAACTATAGTGCCAATCAAAAAGTACAAACCGACCTCTCCGGCAAGACGCGGTATGTCCGTGTCTACGTTTGAAGAAATTACAACAAACCAGCCTGAGAAATCGTTGCTTGCGCCGCTGAGCAAAAAAGCGGGCCGTAACAACCAAGGTAAAATTACGGTTCGTCACCACGGCGGCGGACACAAACGTAAATACCGTATTATCGACTTCAAGCGGACTAAAGACGGCATACCAGGTAGCGTTGCTACAATCGAGTATGACCCGAACCGCACATCTAATATTGCTTTGATCCACTATGCCGATGGAGAGAAACGTTACATCATCGCTCCTAAAGGACTTAAAGTTGGGGATAAAGTAGAGTCCGGCCCTGCAGCCGACATCAAAGTTGGTAACAGTCTTCCACTGGAGAACATCCCGGTAGGTACAGTTATCCACAACATCGAGTTGAAACCAGGTAAAGGCGGACAATTGGTTCGTGCTGCTGGTACAGAAGCTCAATTGCTTGGTAAGGAAGAAAAATACGTATCCGTTCGTTTGAACTCCGGTGAAGTTCGCAGAATCTTGAGCGTTTGCCGTGCAACAATCGGTTCCGTAGGTAACGAAGATCACGAATTGATCAAAATCGGTAAAGCCGGACGCAGTCGCTGGCTTGGCCAACGTCCTGAAGTTCGCGGGGTAGTAATGAACCCTAACGATCACCCACACGGTGGTGGTGAAGGCCGCGCTCCAATCGGACGGAAATCGCCTATGTCTCCTTGGGGTAAACCAACCCTCGGCTACAAAACGCGTAAGAAAAACAAGGCATCTGATAAATATATCGTTCGCCGCCGCACAAAATAAGACGCTTCAGGCATGTTAGCAAGCGCGAAGCGTCGATTCGCGGTTTGAAGAACCGGATGAAGGGAGGATTCACACATGGGTCGCAGTTTAAAGAAGGGGCCGTTCATCGATGGCTACCTGCTGAAAAAAGTTGAGGAATTGAACGCGGCAGAAAAGAAAGTCGTAGTTAAAACCTGGTCCCGTCGCTCAACAATTTTCCCTCAGTTTATCGGACATACGTTTGGTGTATATGACGGCCGCAAACACGTGCCAGTATACGTAACGGAAGATATGGTAGGTCACAAGTTGGGCGAGTTCGCGCCAACACGTACTTACAAAGGCCACGCGGGTGACGATAAGAAAACAAGAAGATAATTAAAAAGGTCTTCGTTCGAGAGGAGGGAAAATAAATGGAAGCAAAAGCACATGCTAGATCGGTGCGGATTTCTGCTCGTAAAGCGAAACTGGTTGTTGACTTGATTCGCGGCAAGCAAGTGGGGGAAGCTATTGCAATTCTTCGCCACACTCCAAAATCCGCTTCTCCGGTAGTTGAAAAACTGCTTAACTCGGCGATTGCCAATGCTGAGCACAACTACTCCATGGACGTGAACAGTTTGTTCGTTAGCGAAGTTTTCGTTAACCAGGGTCCTACTATGAAACGTTTCCGTCCGCGCGCCATGGGTCGTGCAAGCCGGATCAATAAACGTACCAGCCACATTACTTTGGTGGTATCTGAGAAATAAGGGAGGGATAACACGTGGGTCAAAAGGTAAATCCAATCGGACTCCGAATCGGTATTATTCGCGATTGGGAATCGAAATGGTATGCAGGTAAAGATTTCGGTACTCTTTTAATGGAAGACGTCAAAATCCGTGAATACCTTAAAGGCAAGTTGAAAGATTCCTCTGTTTCCCGCATCGAGATTGAAAGAGCGGCAAGCCGAGTGAATGTTACAATTCACACTGCTAAACCAGGTATGGTAATTGGTAAAGGCGGAGCAGAAGTAGAAGTACTTCGCAGCGCTGTTACAGCAATTGCCGGTGGCAAAAAAGTCCACATCAACATCAACGAAATTAAGCACCCTGAATTGGATGCAATTCTTGTTGCTGAAAGCATTGCACAACAATTGGAACGTCGTGTATCGTTCCGTCGTGCTCTGAAACAAGCGATTCAAAGAACTATGCGTTCCGGCGCAAAGGGAATCAAAACTCAAGTTGGCGGACGTCTTGGCGGCGCTGAGATTGCCCGTTCAGAAGGTTATAGCGAAGGAACAGTTCCACTTCATACGCTTCGTGCCGATATCGATTACGGAACGGCTGAAGCACATACTACTTATGGCCGTATCGGTGTAAAAGTATGGATCTACCGTGGAGAAGTTCTTCCCCCAGCTAAGAAACAAGCTGCTCAGGAAGGAGGCAACTAATCATGTTGGTACCAAAACGCGTTAAACACCGCAAGCAACAACGCGGTCACATGAAGGGTATGGCAAAAGGCGGTACTGAGCTGAACTTCGGCGAATTCGGCCTGCAGGCATTGGAACCATCTTGGATCACTAACCGTCAGATCGAAGCTGCCCGTATTGCAATGACACGTTACATCAAACGTGGTGGTCAGGTTTGGATCAAGATTTTCCCAGATAAGCCTATTACTCAAAAGCCTCTTGAGGTTCGTATGGGTAGTGGTAAAGGTAACGTTGAGAAATGGGTAGCCGTAGTTAAACCGGGCAAGATTATGTTCGAACTCGGAGGCGTGTCGGAAGAAATCGCTCGTGAAGCGATGCGTCTTGCCGCTCACAAGCTGCCTGTAAAGACTAAGTTTGTGAAACGTGAAGAATTGGGTGGTGAAGCAAATGAAAGCTAATGAACTTCGCAACTTAACCACTGCCGAGATTGAACAGAAGATCGCTGGATTCAAAGAAGAACTCTTCAATCTCCGTTTCCAATTGGCTACTGGCCAGCTGGATAACCCGACTCGGATTCGTGATGTGCGTAAGGAAATAGCTCGTGCTAAAACCGTTATCCATCAAAGAGTACTTGGGATTAGTTAAGTGAGGGCGGATCAACAGATCCGTAATCAGGAAGGAGGCTAACTATGAGCGAAGAACGTAATGCACGTAAAGTGCTGATCGGTAAAGTAGTCAGCGATAAAATGGATAAAACCATCGTAATTGCTGTTGAAACCTATAAAAAGCACAACTTGTATCACAAACGCATCAAGTCCACGAAGAAATTCAAGGCACATGATGAGGAAAACGTTGCGAAAATCGGTGATGTTGTTAAAATCATGGAAACTCGTCCGTTGTCCAAGGACAAACGCTGGAGACTTGTTGAAGTGGTAGAAGCAGCGGTTATCATCTAAGATAATCAGGAAGTTTTTCCGGAAGGAGGAAATTAATAATGATTCAACCATTTACACGTTTGCATGTGGCTGACAACTCTGGTGCGAAGGAACTGATGTGTATCCGCGTACTGGGTGGTACTGGACGCCGTACAGCAGCAATCGGTGATCTGATCGTTTGTTCCGTTAAACAAGCAACACCAGGCGGCGTTGTCAAAAAGGGTGATGTTGTTAAAGCGGTGGTTGTTCGTACTAAACGTTCTGTTCGCCGTAAAGACGGTTCTTACATCTCTTTCGATGAAAACGCAGCTGTTGTTGTTAAAGACGACAGAAGCCCACGCGGAACACGTATCTTCGGACCAGTTGCTCGCGAACTTCGCGATAAAGACTACATGAAGATCGTTTCCTTGGCACCGGAAGTAATCTAATAAGTTGCTTATGAAGTAACGTGAAGTTCTGAGAAGGCTAGTCATAGGAGGTGTAATAAATGCCTAGAGTGAAAAAAGTTCTGGAATCCCATAACAATAAACTGCACGTTAAAAAAGATGATGTGGTACTTGTGATCAGCGGGAAAGACAAAGGTAAAAAAGGCCGTGTCATCGCTGCTTATCCTCGTGAAAACCGCGTCCTGGTAGAAGGCGTAAACATGGTGAAGAAACACCAGAAGCCGAACCAGTTGAATCCGCAAGGCGGAATCATCGAGCAGGAAGCTTCGATCCATGTGTCCAATGTAATGCACATTGATCCGAAGAGCGGTAAAGTTACTCGTATCGGTTACAAAGTGCTCGATAACGGTAAAAAGGTTCGGGTAGCTAAGAGATCCGGAGAGATTATCGACTAATACAGTCCTAAAGAAAGGAGGTAAATCTTCATGGCAGCAAGAATGAAAGAACGTTATTTGAATGAAATTACACCTGCTCTGATGCAGAAGTTCAACTATACAACTGTTATGCAAGTGCCTAAGATCGAGAAAGTTGTCATCAACATGGGTGTGGGTGACGCTGTTCAAAACTCCAAAGTGCTTGACGCTGCAGTTAACGACTTGCAACTGATCGCTGGTCAAAAGCCGGTAATCACTAAAGCCAAAAAATCCATCGCCGGTTTCAAACTGCGCGAAAACATGCCGATTGGGGTTAAAGTAACACTGCGCGGCGAGCGTATGTATTACTTCCTGGACAAATTGTTCAACGTAACGCTTCCACGCGTACGTGACTTCCGTGGTGTTTCCACTAAAGCCTTCGACGGCCGTGGTAACTACACACTTGGTCTTAAAGAACAACTGATCTTCCCTGAAATCGAGTATGACAAAGTGGATAAGGTCCGCGGTATGGACATCGTTATCGTAACTACTGCAAAGACGGACGAGGAATCCCGCGAGCTGCTGAATCAGCTGGGAATGCCTTTCGCTAAGTAAGAATCATCCATTTCTCCGAAACTGTTTAGGAGGTGTCAGGCTAAAGTGGCAAAAACTTCGATGAAAGTTAAACAACAACGCGAGCCTAAGTTCAAAGTACGTGCATATACACGTTGCGAGCGTTGCGGTCGTCCACATTCGGTACTGCAAAAGTTCAAAATTTGCAGAATTTGTTTCCGTGAGTTAGCTTATAAAGGCCAGATCCCTGGCGTGAAAAAAGCAAGTTGGTAAGAAGTTTATAAACGGGAAGGAGGTTTACACACATGACTATGTCTGATCCTATTGCAGATATGCTTACTCGTATTCGTAACGCCAACACTGTGCGTCACGAGACAGTAGAAATGCCTGCTTCTACTATGAAAAAACAAATCGCGGACATCTTGAAGCGTGAAGGTTTCATCCGTGATGCGGAATTCGTTGAAGATAGCAAACAAGGGATTATCCGTATCTTCTTGAAATACGGCCCTAACCAAGAGCGCGTTATCTCTGGTCTGAAAAGAATCAGTAAACCAGGCCTTCGCGTTTACACGAAGAGCAATGAAGTGCCTCGTGTACTCGGCGGCCTTGGAATCGCGATTATCTCCACATCTAAGGGAGTTATGACCGACAAAGAAGCTCGTCAATCAAAATCGGGCGGAGAAGTTGTCTGCTACATTTGGTAATAAACGTCACAAGATAAGGAGGTGCAACACATGTCTCGTATTGGTCGCAAACCAATCGCAGTACCTAGCGGTGTAGATGTCACTTTAGACAACGCCGTTATTACAGTAAAAGGTCCTAAAGGCACTTTGACTCGTGAGCTTCATAAAGACATGAAGGTTACAGTTGAAAATAACGAAATCACCGTTGTTCGCCCGTCGGACAACAAATTGCATCGTTCACTTCACGGCACAACCCGCTCCGTTGTCAGCAACATGGTAAGCGGTGTGACTGAAGGTTTCTCGAAATCTCTGGAGCTGGTTGGGGTCGGATATCGTGCAAGCAAATCCGGAGATAAAATCGTTCTGAACGTTGGTTACTCCCACCCGGTTGAAATCACACCGGAAGCGGGCATCGAGTTCGAAGTTCCTGCGAACACGAAAATCATCGTTAGAGGTATCGATAAAGAACGCGTTGGCGCATATGCTGCCAAAATCCGTTCCGTACGTGAACCAGAACCGTACAAAGGTAAAGGTATCAAATATGAAGGCGAGCGTATCATCCGCAAAGAAGGTAAAGCCGGTAAGAAGAAATAATCGGCTTACCCTTCATTGTAAGATACCCCGTGCATCTTAAAGTGAAGCTGTTTACGGCAAACTGAAGGGAGTGAAAGGGAAGTCATGATTACAAAAGAGGATAAAAACAAGGCTCGTCTCAAGAGACACCTGCGGGTTCGTAAGAAGATCCAAGGAACTACTGAGCGTCCACGTTTGAACGTGTTCCGTTCTTCGAAACACATCTACGCTCAACTGATCGATGACGTGACAGGCGTTACTATCGTATCCGCCTCGACACTGGACAAAGAATTGAGCGCTACAATCGGCAATGGCGGCAGCGTTGAAGCTGCAAGCAAAGTGGGTCAATTGATCGCTGAGCGCGCTAAAGCTAAAGGTTATGCAGTGGTTGTATTTGACCGCGGTGGATACTTGTACCATGGACGGATTCAAGCTTTGGCTGATGCAGCTCGCGAAGCTGGTCTTGAATTCTAGAATATTTCTTAAAAGGAGGTTAACGACTTGCGTGTAGATCCGAACAGTTTAGAGCTGACAGAAAGAGTTGTACACATTAACCGTGTAGCAAAAGTTGTAAAAGGCGGACGCCGTTTCAGCTTTAGCGCACTTGTTGTTGTGGGCGATGGCAACGGCTACGTCGGTGCTGGTATCGGTAAAGCCGGCGAAGTTCCGGATGCCATCCGTAAAGGCATTGAAGACGCCAAGAAAAACCTGATTCACATTCCGATCGTAGGAACTTCGATTCCCCACTTGGTTACTGGACATTTCGGCGCAGGACGCGTTCTGCTGAAACCAGCATCCGAAGGTACTGGCGTTATCGCTGGCGGACCAGTTCGTGCGGTATTGGAATTGGCAGGCGTTGGCGACATCTTGACAAAATCTTTGGGTTCTTCGAATTCCATGAACATGGTCAATGCAACTTTGGAGGGTCTTTCCCGTCTGAAGCGCATTGAAGAGGTCGCGAAGCTTCGCGGCAAATCTGTCGAAGAATTGCGCGGTTAAGGAGGGGAACGTCAATGGCTAAATTGCAAATTACCCTCGTACGCAGCGTAATCGGACGTCCAGAAACACAACGTGTTACTGTTAAGACGCTCGGCCTGCGTAAAACTAACTCGTCCGTGGTTCACAATGACACTCCTGCAATTCGCGGAATGATCAACAAAGTGAGCCACTTGCTTTCCGTTACTGAAATCGAAGGCTAAACGCCTTGCATAAATTAACAAACATAAGGAGGTGCAAACGATGAAGTTACATGAACTTGCTCCAGCTCCTGGATCCCGTAAAGAACGCAACCGCGTTGGTCGCGGACCAAGTAGCGGGAACGGTAAAACTTCCGGACGCGGTCACAAAGGTCAGAACTCCCGTTCCGGCGGTGGTGTTCGTCCGGGCTTCGAGGGTGGACAAAACCCACTCTATCGTCGTCTGCCTAAACGTGGTTTCATCAATCCTACCCGTAAAGAGTATGCGATTGTGAACCTGGAAGATCTGAACAGCTTTGCTGAAGGAACTGAAGTGACTCCACAGTTGCTGATTGAAACTGGTGTTGTCAAGAATTCCAAGAGCGGCATCAAGATCCTCGGTAATGGCGAACTTGCCGTTAAATTGACTGTACAAGCAAATAAGTTCTCTCAATCTGCGGTAGAGAAAATCGAGGCTGCCGGCGGTAAAACCGAGGTGATCTAATGTTCAAGACGCTTAAGAATATATGGCATGTTGAAGATTTGCGCAAAAAGATCCTGTTTACCCTGTTCGTTCTGATCATTTACCGCATCGGTTCGTTTGTACCGGTTCCCGGTGTGAACAAAGAAGTACTGGAATCAACAAATCAAAGCGGCGACGCTTTGATGGGTCTTTTGAACACCTTCTCGGGCGGAGCGCTCAAAAACTTCTCGATTTTTGCGATTAGTATTTACCCGTACATTACAGCTTCCATCATTGTGCAATTGCTCTCGATGGATGTTATCCCTAAGTTTGCCGAATGGGCTAAACAAGGGGAGCACGGGAAAAAGCAACTGGCGCAAATCACCCGGTACGGTACGGTTGTACTCGGTCTGATTCAAGCGTTTGCCACTTCAATCGGGTTTAACCGGATTTATGGCACTGAGATGATTCCAAATGCTACCTTTGCGGATTACCTGCTTATTGCGATCATACTGACTGCAGGTACATCGTTCTTGATGTGGCTCGGTGAGCAGATCACTGAAAAGGGAATAGGAAACGGGATTTCGATCCTGATTTTTGCGGGAATCGTCGCCGCCATACCGGGATATATCACGACTACGGCGCAGTCAAGCTTTATTCAGCCGGATCAGGTGTTCCTGAATATTCTTAAAGTCGTTATTGTACTGATTGTGATTGTGGCGATTATTACAGGGGTTATCTTTGTACAACAAGGTATCCGTAAAATCCCTGTACAATATGCCAAACGCGTAGTCGGTAACAAAATGTACGGTGGACAGAATACGCACATTCCGCTTAAAATCAATGCGGCAGGTGTAATTCCGGTTATCTTCGCCGTATCACTGCTTCAATTTCCAATTGTAATCTCCAGCTTCTGGGCCAGTCATGAATGGGCTAAATGGGTTACTGCTAATCTTTACTATGATAAGCCGCTCGGCATGCTACTTTACGTAGTGATGATCATCGGATTTACGTTCTTCTATACGTTCGTTCAGATGAATCCGCAGCAAATGGCTGACAATATGAAGAAGAACGGTGGCTACATCCCAGGTATTCGTCCAGGTAAAGCTACAGAGAAGTATCTGACTCGGGTAATGTCCCGTCTGACTATGTCCGGCGCGATTTTCCTGGCTCTGATCTCTGTACTGCCGGTATTCTTTGGGAACTTGTCCGGACTACCCCGTTCCGTGAAGATTGGCGGTACTTCACTGCTGATCGTCATCGGTGTAGCCCTGGATACGATGAAGCAGATCGAGAGCCAATTGATCAAACGCCATTACAAAGGCTTCATCAATAAATAGGCGATAGGTTCCGGCGAAGCTTAAGGTCTGCTTACTTCCCGGCACCTATTGTGCTGTTTCTTGCTTGGTGGCGAACTTTTGGGGGGAGAAGAGAAATCGTGAACATTTTATTCATGGGCCCTCCTGGGGCAGGCAAGGGAACGCAAGCTGCTGTAATCGTAAAAGAACTTGGCATTCCGCATATTTCAACAGGCGATGCCTTCCGCTTGGCAATCAAGCAGGAGACTCCGGTTGGGCTGAAAGCCAAGTCTTATATAGATCAAGGTTTGCTTGTACCTGATGATGTGACCATTGGAATCGTTGAAGAACGGCTCCAGCAGTCCGATTGCGAAAAAGGTTTCTTATTGGATGGTTTTCCAAGAACCCTTTCGCAAGCGGAAGCGCTGGAAGAGCTTTTAAGCCGGGCTGGCAGTTCCCTTGATCATGTGATCAACTTGAATGTGGACCGTGGACTGCTGATGGCGCGCCTTACCGGACGCCGGATTTGCAAAGTTTGCGGTGCATCCTACCATTTAATTTTCAACCCGCCGAAGCAAGAAGGCATTTGCGACATTGATGGCGGCGAATTGTATCAACGTCCGGATGACAACGAAGAGAGTGTAGGCAAACGTCTGGATGAGTATGATAATAAGACAGCGCCATTGCTTGCATTTTATGAGAATAAAGGTCTTTTGCGTCAGGTAAACGGAGAGAACGAAATAGGCGTCGTTACTTCCGAAATCGTATCTTTGCTGCGGGGTTAATGTAATGATCATTTGTAAATCCGAACAGGAACTTGCCTTCATGAGGGAAGCTGGTCGAATTGTTGCCGAGAGTCACCGCCTGATCGCTCAGGCCATTGAGCCGGGGATCACCACCGGTGAGCTCGACAGAATCGCCGATCAATACATTCGCAGTCAAGGTGCTGTGCCGTCTTTCAAAGGTTACAACGGTTTTCCTGCCAGCATTTGCGCTTCAGTCAACGAACAATTGGTGCATGGATTTCCGGGGAAACGCAAACTGATCGAAGGCGACATTGTTACGCTGGATATTGGTGCAGAGTACCGCGGGTATCACGGTGATTCCGCTTGGACCTACGGAGTGGGCAGCATTTCCGAAGATGCTCAGCGTTTGCTGGACGTGACGGAAGGCTCCTTGTACGCAGGACTGGCGTTAGTCAAACCGGATGTGCGCTTGTTTACAATCTCCCATGCGATCCAAACATATATCGAAGACGCCGGATTCTCCGTCGTACGCGAGTATGTAGGTCATGGCATCGGGGCAGAACTGCATGAAGAACCGCAAATTCCGAACTATGGCATAGCGGACCGCGGACCACGTCTGAAACCGGGTATGGTACTCGCGATTGAGCCGATGGTGAACGCAGGGGACAGATATGTCAGAACTCTGGAAGATAACTGGACGGTCGTTACGGTAGACGGTTCACTCTGTGCTCATTTTGAGCATACAGTAGCAGTTACACCGGACGGCATGGAAATTTTCACAAAACTGAATGCGTAGGTGATCTTCACGTGAATACTGGGAGCAGCCCGCAGGTTGGTCAAATCGTGAGAATTCTCAAAGGCAAAGATGCCGGAGAGGCTGCCGTTGTTATCGCAGTTATTGATAGCAGATTTGTATACATTGCTGATGGAGACAAACGAAAGTTTGATGGGCCGAAAAAGAAGAATATCGGACATTTGGAGCTCATACCTTTCATAAGCAGTGAGGTTGTAAATAGTTTGGAAGAAACCGGCCGGGTAACCAATGGAAAGCTGCGGTTCGCAGTGATGAAATATGGAAGTCCAGCTGGAATAAGTGCTGATGAGAAAGGAGACTAACTGTGGCTAAGGAAGATGTCATTGAAGTGGAAGGAACGGTCATTGAGCCGTTGCCTAATGCAACGTTTAAGGTTGAGCTTGAGAACGGTCATCAAATACTTGCCCATGTGTCCGGGAAATTGCGGATGCACTTTATCCGTATCCTAACCGGAGACAAAGTGGTCGTGCAGTTATCGCCTTACGATTTATCTAAGGGCCGTATAACTTACCGTAAATAGATGGGAACTACAACGAAAGTTTTGCTTCGCAAAACTTTGAGGAGGTAATTAACATGAAGGTAAGACCTTCTGTGAAGCCCATTTGCGAAAAATGCAAAGTCATCCGCCGCAAAGGGACTGTTATGGTAATTTGCGAAAATCCGAAACACAAACAAAAACAAGGTTAAGAAGGGGGTGTAGCGTAAAATGGCTCGTATAGCTGGAGTGGATTTGCCACGTGACAAACGCGTTGAGATCGCCTTGACTTATATTTTCGGAATCGGTAAAACGACTTCCCAGAAAATTCTTAATGAAACAGGCATTGACGTTAACACACGTGTCCGTGATTTGACGGAAGATGAAGTCAGCAAACTGCGTGAAATGATCGACAAATCGGTCAAGGTTGAAGGTGACCTGCGTCGTGAAATTTCCTTGAATATTAAGCGTCTTACTGAGATCGGCTGTTACCGCGGTGTTCGCCACCGTCGTGGATTGCCTGTTCGCGGTCAACGTACTAAAACAAATGCCCGTACCCGTAAAGGCCCGCGTCGTACGGTAGCAAACAAAAAGAAATAAGAAGAGGTGATAAGAGACAATGGCTAAACCGAAAAAAGTCGTACGTACTAAACGTCGCGACCGGAAAAATATCGAGTCTGGCGTGGCACACATCCGTTCCACGTTCAACAACACTATCGTTACGATCACGGATCCTCACGGAAATGCAATTTCCTGGGCGAGCTCCGGTGGTCAAGGATTCAAAGGTTCCCGTAAATCGACTCCATTTGCAGCGCAAATGGCAGCCGAAACAGCTGCTAAAGCAGCTATGGAACACGGCATGAAGTCCGTTGAAGTTATGGTTAAAGGACCGGGCGCGGGCCGCGAAGCAGCCATCCGTTCCCTTCAGGCCGCAGGCCTTGAAGTAAACCTCATTAAAGACGTAACTCCGGTTCCTCACAATGGATGCCGTCCGCCGAAGCGTCGCCGCGTATAGTGAAATCAGAATTGTGATTGTGGTATAATTCTGACGCATCTGCTAATAATAGGTGTTTAGGCATACTACATGATGCACCTGATGGGGTGACAGTTTCATATAGGAGCGACGTTTGAAGGAGGGGTACACTCGTGATAGAAATCGAAAAGCCGAAGATTGAGACCGTAGAAGCCAATGATGAAGGAACCTATGGGAAATTCGTAGTTGAACCGCTGGAACGTGGATATGGCACGACTCTGGGGAACTCGCTTCGCCGGATCTTGCTTTCCTCCCTTCCGGGAGCCGCAGTGACTTCGGTCCAAATTGACGGCGTTCTGCATGAGTTCTCGACCGTTCCTGGCGTAATGGAAGATGTGACGGAAATCATTCTGAACCTTAAGGCTCTTTCCCTGAAGATTCATTCAGATGAAGAGAAAGTGTTCGAGATTGATGCTGAGGGTGAAGGCATCGTTACCGCAGGTGATATCCGTGCGGACAGCGATGTTGAAATCCTCAATCCGGATCTTCATATTGCAACGCTGGGACCTGGCGCGAGACTTCACATGCGTATTTTTGCAGGCCGTGGTCGCGGCTATGTCCAAGCAGACCGGAACAAACGCGACGATCAGCCAATCGGTGTTATTCCAGTTGACTCTATCTACACTCCTATCTCCCGCGTAAACTACGGCATCGATAATACTCGTGTCGGTCAAGTGACGAACTATGACAAGTTGACGCTGGAAGTTTGGACAGATGGAAGTATCAGACCGGAAGAGGCTGTAAGCCTCGGAGCCAAAATTTTGAACGAGCACCTCGTTTTGTTCGTAGGACTTACGGACGAAGCGAAAGACGCCGAAATTATGGTTGAAAAAGAAGAAGACAAAAAAGAAAAAGTGCTTGAGATGACAATCGAAGAACTTGATCTTTCTGTCCGTTCCTACAACTGCCTCAAACGTGCTGGTATTAATACCGTACAAGAGCTGACTACGAAAACTGAAGAAGATATGATGAAGGTTCGTAACCTGGGCCGCAAATCTTTGGAAGAAGTTCAAGAGAAGCTTGAGGAACTTGGTTTGGGTCTTCGTACAGAAGAATAGTTATCAGATTGCTTGAGTACTTGAGTGAAGGAGGGAAAACAAATGGCATACCAAAAATTGGGCCGTGATTCCAGTGCGCGTAAAGCGTTGTTCCGCGACATGGTAACGGATCTGTTCCTATACGAACGCATCCAGACAACGGAAGCCAAAGCGAAGGAAGTTCGTTCCATCGCTGAGAAACTGATCACTAAAGCGAAAAAGGGCGATCTTCATGCTCGTCGTCAAGTAGCTGCTTTTGTTCGTCGTGAGACTGTAGACGGTGAGCAAGATGCAATCCAAAAATTGTTCTCTGATATTGCTCCTCGTTACACAGAGCGTCCAGGCGGATACACTCGTATCCTGAAGCTGGGACCTCGCCGTGGCGATGCTGCGCCTATGGTTTATCTTGAACTGGTAGACCGCGCGTAAGTATACAAGTCATGATTTCCGATTTGACTCTTTAAGTTCATGATCTCCGGAGATTGAGCAGTAAGTATTATTGTTATTGTGCCGCAGGGGCGTTTAGGCCCTGCTGTACCAATAACCGCGGGAATCACCTTGTAAAGAGTAGAAGGAGCTCCCGCCGGGGCTCTTTTTTTTTGAAGACGATGGATGGTTAGTGTAAGTGAGCAACAGGGTGAAAGGAAGAACGGAATGCGCAATCTATTGATGAAAGTCAATTATGACGGAACCCATTATGATGGCTTTCAGACCCAGCCTCAGGGCAATACGATTCAGGACCGGCTGGAACAGGCAATCCTTCATTTGACCGGCGAGACGCTGAAGATAACAGCCTCTGGACGGACAGATGCAGGTGTTCATGCTTATGGCCAGCCGTTTAACTTCATTACTTCCTCGCAGATTCCGCTGGAACGCTGGTGTCTGGCGCTCAACGCCAGATTGCCGCAGGATATCGTGGTCACTGAGGCTAAAGAGGTTCCGCTCTCGTTCCACTCCCGTAGAGGGGCTAAGCGCAAAACCTACCGATACACGATTAACGGCAACCGGTTCCCGGATCCGTTCCAGCGGCGACTGCAGTACCATCACCCGGTGAAGCTCGATATCCCGGCCATGCAGCAGGGACTTGCACATCTTCTGGGCACCCATGACTTTACTTCGTTTGCCTCGCGGAAGTCTACGAAGACCTCCCATGTGCGGACGATTTTTGAAGCTTCTATGGAGATTGACCGTAGTATGTGCCGTCCGGGCTCGTCTGACCAGGGGGTTATTCATACTTATATTACCGGCAGCGGATTTTTGCAGCATATGGTTCGCATCATTATGGGAACGCTGATTCAAGTGGGTGAGCGCAAGTATCAGGCGGATAAGGTTGCGGATATTCTGGCAGCATGCGACCGTGCAGCTGCTGGACCAACGGCTGTAGCCAAAGGACTCGCGCTGTGGAGTGTGGAATATGACCAGGACAGTTTGTGATGATCTGGAAACTATGTATTTCGTGAAAATATAGACTTTCTATTTAAAAATCACTTGCACTTGTCATGTTTATGCTGTAATATAAAAGTTGTGTTTTCTTGATGGCTATCCCACAGCCCCGATCAGGAAAATGCCAACAAACAAGCTTTTCTTAACTCACATAATCGTAATTCCAATGAGAAATTAGATATACGAAACAGATGATTTTCGTACGAGAACAAGGAGGAAACATTCATGCGTACCACCTATATGGCGAAGCCGAACGAAGTTGAACGCAATTGGCACATTATTGATGCCGAAGGCAAAACACTTGGTCGTTTGGCAAGCGAAGCCGCTGCTTTGATCCGTGGCAAACACAAACCGCAATTTACCCCACACGTTGATACAGGGGATTTCGTAATTGTTATCAACGCTGAGAAGATTCACCTGACAGGCAAGAAAATGCAAAATAAGAAATACTACCGTCACTCGATGCACCCAGGTGGCTTGAAAGTCACTGTTGCAGAAGACCTGATCAAAACTAAACCTGAGCGCATGATTGAATTTGCAGTTCACGGTATGATTCCTAAGACTCGTCAAGGGGATCACATGAAGTTGAGATTGAAAGTTTATGCAGGCGCTGAGCATCCACATGCAGCACAAAAACCTGAAGTTTACGAACTTCGCGGATAAGAATAGAGGAGGACAGTTTCATGGCACAAGTACAATACTATGGGACAGGTCGTCGTAAACATTCGGTAGCACGTGTTCGCCTTGTACCGGGTGAAGGACGCATTGTCATTAACAAACGTGAGATGGACGAATACTTCGGTGTAGAAACATTGAAGATGATCGTAAAACAACCTTTGAACCTGACTGAAACACTGGGCAACTACGATGTAATCGTTCTTGCACATGGTGGTGGCATTTCCGGTCAAGCTGGCGCAATCCGTCACGGTATCGCCCGTGCGCTGCTGAAAGTTGACCCTGAATACCGCGGCGCTCTGAAAAAAGCCGGCTTCCTGACTCGTGACCCACGTATGAAGGAACGTAAGAAATACGGCCTCAAAGCTGCTCGTCGTGCTCCACAGTTCTCGAAACGTTAATATTCCTTTCAAGGAAATCAAGCCTCTGGCCCTTCGGGTCAGGGGCTTTTATTATATTCTGGATCGCCTCCTCTTAATTAAACCTCCGTGTTAATCTCTGATCTGTTTCAATAATCTGTTCAACGTCACGCATATGAACTACAAATGTACTCTTGGAAAATCCATATCTGAAGACCAGCCGGTGAATTTGCAAAGTTAGTTGCCCGTCGAAACAAATGATATCTCCACTAATAGTGGGTTCAACAGCAAGATCTTTCAATGCCTCCCATTCAATCTCCTGGAAACGTTCATCTCTGGGGATAAGCAGTTCATATTGTGTAGTCAAAGTTTCATAATCCAGACTTACGATTAACTGGTCAGGGCCCTCAAAGGTGCTGTGAGGGTCATAATAGGCGAATATTTCTGTCTTATCGGAAAACTCAATGTGCTGCTGGTTGCCCGTAGATGAGGATTTGTGAGTGAATAACCCGATCCTTAGCTCGCCCTCGTATTCGCGACGCAAAATTTGGTCAAATCGTGCCTTGGCCATCTCTCTCGGAACACCGAAAGTGCCTGATAACTGCTGGATTGTCATGTTGTAATCCTCTGGCAGCTGCTGAAGGTTAATCATAAAGTAAGGCATAGATGCGTATAGGACAAATTTTTCAGCATCTATCTCCTGGGCTTTAATGAAAAAGTCCGGCATAATGAGCTGATTGCCTGCATGCCTGAGGACGTGGCAAAGCTCATGCAGAAAATCAAGCCGCTGCTTCATTGGAGGAAGACGGCTGTCTAACAGAATGCAGCGCATGCCTGAATCTGACTCATAGGCGCGGCTGCCGATGGGTGAGTATTGAACGTAAATGTTAAGGGCTTGAGCAAGCACTTGGATTGTAATTTGCTCGGGAGAGGCAATGTGATGCTCTATGTAAAGCTGCTCGACAAACTGTTCAAGCTGAGTTTTTTTGTAATGGTTAAACATTAGGAACCTCCTTATAGGAATGTATGTTCGTATATATGGGTGCGTGAAATCAGCTCGTTAGCTGAAACCACGATAATGCGAAGCATCGGTATTTTATTGCTTGTCCTCTGTTTTTTTCTTCTCTGCATCTTTAATAAAGTTCCAAAAGGTAAGCATCTCCCGCTTCCGTTCTTCCGGAGCACCAAGGTAATCTTTGAAGAACAGACTGTGCTCCGGGTTGTTGATAAAGGCCTCAAATTCGGAAAAATCCTGATGAAGGGAAGTTGCCTCCTCAGGTCTGAAGGCCAAGCGGTCCATTTCTTCTGTAGTTATCCCCAACGCACGGCATACTTTAATCACATTATCTACAGATGCTCCGCCTACACCACGCATTAACATTGATCTGAGTGTAGTATAGGGAATTCCTGCCTTTTCCGCAAATGCCTTTGTGTTCAGGCCGGTTTCCTCAATCAACTTTTTTAAGACTTCAGCCCTACGCACATATAGCCCTCCTCTGAGCACAGCAAATATACGTTATTTCGCATTACCTCTTTATTATAATAACGCTATAAAGGAATGTAAATGTTCAATATCGTATTTTAATAGCATTTATGATTTGACAAAGTACGCAACTGAGTATAATATGGGTGTAAAATACGCAATTGAGTACTACGAACTCAAAGAAGCATTTGAGAAAAGGGGGGCGAATATTTAAAAATTGGACAGCCTCTGAACCATCATGAATATTTTTCTCGAATTGTTCTTGAATTCGTACGACATAAGCGACACAACAAAACACAGAAGGGAACGATGAGATAATGCCTATACAAAAATCGCAAACGATAGAAGATCAGCTGCAAAAATTGACGGAAGCGTTTACCAAGCTGTCAGCAGAGAATATGAGCTCGAACACCAAACTCAAGCTGTTAGAAGAGAACGTTAACCGCCAAGAAGACCATATAAAGCGAATTAATGAATCGGTCAGCGAAATGAAACGGCAGTTTAACATCATTACGGGAAAATTTAATCAGATCGAGAACAGGATTTTTATGCTTCTACAGCAATCGGGAAAAGAAAATCAGGCAGAGCGTAAGTTTTGGATGGATCTTTTGAAATATGTACTCGGTGGAACGATCTTTGTGATTATCGGATACATTTTTATAGGCGGGGGATAAGATAGCGGTAAAAAAATGTGCGCATCAAACTTTCAACCAAAATGGAAAAAACCATTGACTTCGGCCCCGGATGCCTTATACTATTCCATATAAGAATAGTTGGAATTGACGGGATTGGATGTTTTTAATACCAGGATGGAGGAATAAGATTATGAATCTGCTTGAGAAAGAAGATTTGATCAAAGTTAAGGCTGAGGAACTGGAGAATGCTTCTCCGGAAGACATTATCCGCTGGGCAGTAGAGACCTTCCCTAATATAACGTTTGCCTGCAGCTTCGGTGCCGAAGATGTAGTGCTTGTGGATATGCTTCAGAAAGTAAGTCCGTCGACGGATGTGTTTTACCTGGATACAGATTATCACTTCAAAGAAACTTACGAGACAAGAGATATTATGGCTGATAAATACGGAATGGAATTTGTCCGTGTATCGCCGCAGATTACCATTGAGGAACAAGCGCTTCAATATGGTGAGGCTTTGTGGAATGTAGATCCTAACCAGTGCTGTGCGATCCGTAAGGTAGAGCCGCTTACCCGTATTCTTTCCCAGTATGATGCTTGGATCACCGGTATCCGCCGGGACCAGGCACCAACCCGGGCTAACGCCAAAAAAGTAGAATACGACTATAAATTTGGCCTGGTTAAATTTAACCCGATCGCCGATTGGACATCCGAGGATGTTTGGAACTATATCCGTGAGAATAATGTAGTGTATAACCCGCTGCATGACCGTAACTTCCCGAGCATCGGCTGTGAACAGTGCACCCGTGCGGTAATGCCTGGTGAAGACCCACGCGCCGGAAGATGGTCGGGATCTGAGAAAACGGAATGCGGGCTTCACAAATAATCAGTTACTAATCAGCTACTCATATAAAGTGTAAAGACACAGGAGGAGAGAAATTAGATGACGTCAATACTTCCACACGGAGGAACACTGATTCAGCGTATTGTGGAGGGAGCGCAGCGGGAACAATTGCTGCAGCAAGCTTCAGGCTACAAATCCATTGCAATTAATACTTGGACAATATCCGACCTGGATCTTATTGGTGTCGGGGCATTTTCTCCGCTTACCGGCTTCCTCAATGAAGAAGACTACCATTCGGTAGTCACCAGTATGCGCCTATCCAATGGTACAGTATGGAGTATTCCGATTACGTTGGCTGTCCAAGATGAAGTAGCTTCCGGCCTTGCTGTTGGTGACACTGTCTCGCTGGTTGGTGAAGAAGACGGTGTCATCTACGGTTTGCTGGATATCGAGAGCATCTACAGCGTGGACCAGCAGGTTGAGGCACAAAATGTGTTCAAAACCACGGATCCCGAGCATCCCGGTGTGAGTAAGCTCCTGGCCCGCCCAACGACTTATGTGGGAGGCCCAATTACTGTTCTTAACCGTCCGCAGCCGGCGAAGTTCGGAGAGTTCTATTTCGATCCTGCAGAGACGCGCAAGACCTTCGCCGAAAAAGGCTGGAGAACCGTTGTAGGCTTCCAGACGCGTAATCCTGTTCATCGTGCCCATGAGTACATTCAGAAGTGTGCTATGGAAGTTGTAGACGCGCTGTTCTTGAACCCTTTGGTGGGTGAGACCAAATCTGATGACGTTCCGGCCAATGTGCGGATGAAGAGCTATTTGGCACTCCTGGAAAACTATTATCCGGGAGACCGGACCTTCCTGGGCGTCTTTCCGGCAGCGATGCGTTATGCTGGTCCTAGAGAAGCGATTTTCCATGCAATGGTACGTAAGAATTACGGCTGTACCCATTTTATAGTTGGCCGTGACCATGCCGGTGTAGGTGACTACTACGGTACGTATGAAGCCCAGGAGATTTTCAGCAACTTCACTGCTGAGGAACTTGGGATTACTCCATTATTTTTCGAGCACAGCTTCTTCTGCATCAAATGCGGAAATATGGCCTCAAGTAAGACATGCCCGCATCCGGCTGATCAGCATTTGACTCTGTCGGGTACAAAGGTACGTGCGCTGCTGCGTGACGGTAAGTGCCCGCCTCCTGAATTTACCCGCCCTGAGGTTGCGGAGATTCTGATTGAAGGCATGTCCCAGGAAGTCACTTCCCGATAATCAATAATTATAGAGCCAGTACTATTTGGCCCCCTTGTCCCATATAGATGAGTAGAATCTATCGGGACGAGGGGGTCTTTGCTATGTCTGGCCGAAAGGAAGATAAGGTCTCGGTCTGGATCGCGTGGAGCAGTATTAAAAAAAGTATTCTGGGAGCGGTGCTTCTGGCTGTGATGATCGGCATAATAGCTTATGATATGCCTACCGCCAAGACACTGAACTATTGGAGCCTGCCGCTGTCCGGTAAAATTATCGCCATTGATGCCGGGCATGGAGGCCCTGACGGGGGAGCGGTAAGCCGGGAGGGCTTGATCGAGAAGGATATCAATCTCTCCGTTTCCCTGTATCTGCGTGACTATTTGCAGCAGGCGGGAGCGATTGTGGTCATGACACGCGAGGGGGACTATGACCTGGCCCAGGAGGGGACAAAAGGGTATTCCAAGCGCAAGACAGAGGACCTGAAGCAGCGGGTCAGAAGTATTGAAGAGGAAGGGGCCGACCTTTTTATCAGTGTGCATATGAACAGTGTGCCTTCGAACCGCTGGAGCGGAGCACAGACCTTTTACTTTCCGAATAACGAAGGCAATAAGGCATTAGCCGGATTCGTTCAGGATGAGCTGCGTAGCACTCTGGAGAATACAGACCGTGTGGCGAAAACTGTGAATACGGTGTATCTGCTCAAAATGCTGAAAATGCCGGCTGCACTGGTTGAGGTAGGGTTCCTGTCCCATCCCCAGGAGTCAGTCCTGCTTGGCGACGATGTGTATCAGCGGAAAGTAGCAACGGGCATTTACCGGGGGATTTTGCGGTATGCCTCGGAGCAGCCCTGAGCAGGGACTACTCATCTGTAGAAGGGTAATGCTATAATAGACAAAAAAACCGGAGCCTTACCCGTCCGGAACGAAACAGAGGTGCTATCCATGCTGACCAAGGAACAAATTCAGGAACTTTTGCAGCCGCTCACAGACCCGGAATCCGGTAAAAGCCTTATTGATTTGCAGTTGATCCGCGACATAATGGTCAAAGAGGATAGAATATCGTTATCCGTCATCTGTCTTGAGGAAGATGAGAAAAGCCGGATGGAACTGGAGCAGAGGGTGCGTGACCTGCTTACAGCTAGCGGGGTGTCTAATGTCCATATCCGGCTGCGCAATGCAACCGATTATGAGCGTTCTATTTTGCGCGGAGAGAGCTCTGAGGATGAGCCGGACACAGAACAGGGGGAAGGGCTCAAAGGACACGCAGCGGGTCTTGAGGGCCATGAATTGATCAATGAGAAGTCCGGTGTAAACTTCATTGCGGTGGCCAGTGGCAAAGGCGGTGTAGGGAAATCGACTGTGACGGTTAACCTCGCAGTGGCCCTGGCACGTAAGGGTAAGAGAGTCGGACTGATCGATGCCGATATCTATGGCTTTAGTATTCCGGATATGATGGGAATCGAGGAAGGACCAATAGTTGAAGAGGGTACGATAATTCCTGTAGAACGTTTCGGAGTCAAAGTCATGTCTATGGGCTTTTTCATCCGTGAGAATAGTCCGGTAATCTGGAGAGGTCCGATGCTCGGCAAAATGCTCCGCCAGTTCTTTAGCGATGTGGGCTGGGGGAAGCTTGATTACATGCTGCTGGATCTTCCTCCTGGAACGGGCGATGTGGCGCTGGATGTACACCAGATGCTTCCGCACAGCAAAGAGATTATTGTAACCACCCCGCATGCCACAGCGGCCTTTGTTGCCGCGAGAGCGGGCTCTATGGCTCTGCAGACCGATCATGAGGTGCTTGGTGTCATCGAGAATATGGCTTATTATGAATGCTCCTCCTGTGGCAAGAAGGATTATATTTTCGGCCGCGGGGGCGGAGCAAGGCTGGCGGAGACGCTGCATACGGAGCTGCTTGCCCAGGTACCGCTTGGCGCACCGGACAATCATATCTCTGAGCCCGACTTTTCGCCGTCTGTATACAAAGCAGAAACACCGACCGCACAGCTGTTTGCAGAGGTTGCCGATAAGCTTATTGCCAAGTATGAACAATAATCCAAAAAAGCCAAAATGCATAAAAAGAGGCATTCCCCAACATAGGGGATGCCTCTTTTGTTTTAAGATCCGGAATCGCCTTCGCCTTCCTGCTTAGAGCTGTCACTGCCGCCTCCGGATTCTCCTTCTTTACCTCCGCCCTTTTTCTGAACCTTAGGCTGAAGCTCATCCTGAACAACTGTTTTTAGCAGACTTAGCACTTCCATGCGGAATAAGGGGTTTTGCATGGCTTCCTGCATAATGGTCATAGATTGCTTACGGTAATCTGAGGTCTTAGTAAGGTCTAGAAACATTTTCATCATTTCAGGTGATTTCATGATTTCTTCAATGGATTTTTGATAAGTGGGATCTTTGATCAGCTGAAGATGAAGTTCCTTACTCTGGCTGTTGATTGCCTTTGCGAATTCACCGGCGAATGTCGGATCGGTCATGATTTTTTCGAATTCTTTTTGATATTCCGGAGCAGTGATTGTATCTTTAACTGCTATCCGGATCTGTTCCGTGGTTTGGAGCGGCATCATTTTCATGCTCATACCGCTGCCACTGCCCCCTTCGGAGCCGGAGCTTGAGCTCAGCGCTTCTTCAACCGCCTTTTTTCCTTCATCGCTTTTTAATATATCGACAACCATCGTCTTCATTTCCTTATATCCCATCTGGCTGGAAGAACTGCTCTGTTCCCCTCCGCAGGCTGTTAAGGCGAAAACCAAGCTTAATGCCAAGCCCCCTGACAACAAACTCCTCCACTTCATTGGCGCTGCCCTCCTTTATAGGAATCCTGACTGTAGTATGCCGCACGGTCACCCAGGTTATGTTACAGGGCAATGGTTTTTTGACGGCAACCTTGGTAAAATAAATCACACAGGGGAGGTGGAGTGGCTGAGTATAAGAAAATGGTATCATTTGTTCTGGACCACACTTTTAATTGGGGCTGCCACGGCTGTTCTGGCCGGATTGATGCTACAGGCTGTAAATGGCGGAATTGAATTTAAAAGCACAGCAGATCTGCTTATTTACCCGCTGATTCTTCTTGGTTACGGGATGCTTGTTAGCGTTTACGCGCAGCTGGGGTTTTTCGCCTATCTGATCCTCAACTACATGGGCATCGGCGTATTTCCCCGCAAAGCATGGCAGTACATACAATTAGTATTGGCTGTTCTGGCATTGCTTGAACTGGTCTTTCTGCGTACCTTTGTTGGGGGAGACAGGAATGGTGTATCTGATCTGATCCTGGGAATTGGAATTCTGCTCACAGCCCTTATAGTGTCCTACTTCAAAGTGCGGAGCACGAACGCAACTGCCGCAGTTCCGACTTTTTTCTTTATGACAGCCATCACCATTGTAGAAACGGTGGGTGTACTTCAGATAGGCGTTGACAGTGCGACTGTTTTTATTGTCGTTCCGCTGATTGCCTGCAATGCATTCCAGATTTTGAGATTGCACCGCATTCTTAAGCCGAAGCCGCCGTTATAATCGAATTCAGCGTAAAACCCCGACACTCCAAGGAGCCGGGGTTTTTGTTCAAATATAAGTTTTCTCTGATCATTCCAGCAGCGATTAAAATTAAAACAAGAAGGTTAATCTTAAGGAACAGCTTACATAACATGCACCTGAGATTTCATAACGGGTCTGCCTGAAATCCGGCCAGCAAAACTTTGAGGAGGGGCATATATGAACATTAAGCGTTATATGATAAAAGACACAAGTGATAAAATCCTGAGCAAGCTCGATCCGGATGAAAGCGGCGAATTTAATTCCAAAGAGGAAGCCGAGGCAAAGATGGAGAAGCTCAAGATTCGCCTTGCCGAGCTGCAGGATATTCTGTTCGCACAGAAAAAGCACTCCCTGCTCGTGATTCTTCAAGGGATGGATTCAAGCGGGAAAGACGGAACAGTAAAGCATATATTCTCTGGTATTAATCCGCAGGGTTTTATTGTTACGAGCTTCAAAAAGCCCTCACTGGAGGAGGAGGCTCATGATTTCCTGTGGAGAGTGCATATGAAGACTCCGCCGAAAGGCTACATCGCTGCCTTCAACCGCTCCCATTATGAGGATGTGCTGGTGCCGCGTGTACATGGAAGTCTGAAAAAGGATGACATGAAGCGGCGGTTCCGCTATATCCGCCAGTTCGAAGAAATGTTGGTGGAAGAGGGGACAACGATTATCAAGCTCTTTTTGCATATCTCTAAGGAGAAGCAGCTCGAGAAAATTCAGGAGCGGCTTCAGGATCCGACCAAACATTGGAAGTTTGATGTCAGTGATCTGCAGGAGCGGCAATACTGGAATGATTATCAAAAAGCTTATGAAGATGTTTTTCGTGAGACAGGCACAGAAGGAGCCCCTTGGTATTGGATCCCGGCTAATCACCGTTGGTACCGCAATTATCTGGCTTTGGCTATCGTGGTGAAGACACTGGAAAGCCTTGACCTGAGTTATCCGAAGCTGGATACCCCCACACCAGAGATTTCGGAGCTCATATCCCCGCGCCACTGATAAAGGTTCTGCCAGACAACTTGCGGTACTGTACGGTTTAAGGAATTATAGTCCTGCGGCGTCTTCCAGTCCTTCATTCAGTGAAGCGGAATCCCGGACTTCTGTACCGTCGGCACTGCTCTGGCTGATCAATTCAGAGACCGTGACGAATTCATAGCCCTTACTGCGGAGATTGTCAATAATAAGCGGAAGTGCCTCATGTGTCTGTTTGCAGGAATCGCTGGCATGGAGCAGAACAATATCTCCCGGATGGGCTTTGCTGGTTACGCGCTTTACGATATTATCTACACCGATGTTTTTCCAGTCCAGGGAGTCGGTATCCCACTGGATAACCTTGTAGCCCAGATCGCTGGCAACCTGAAGCACTCTTTTATCAAAATCGCCATTCGGCATGCGGATCAAATTCGGTTCTTTACCCGTTAACTCGGTTAAGACGGTATGAGCTGTTGAGATTTGAGTACGGATCTCCTCGTTGCTCAAAGTACTGTAGTTAACATGCTTATGGCCGTGGCTGCCGATTTCATATCCTGCCTCTTTAATACTTGTAACAATTTCCGGATGCGTTTTGCTCCAGGGCGAGGAGAGGAAGAAGGTGGCCTTATCCACTTTTTTGTCCTCCAGCACCTTTAGAATCGGTTCAGGCCTCTTTTCACCCCAGCTAATGTCAAAGGTTAAGGCGATCAGCTTCTTCTCCGTTGGTACACTGTAAATCGCAGACGGGGCCGGCGAATCCGAAAAAACGGTAATATTGCCCCTCTCGACGTACACAACACCAGCGGCAAGAAGCGCAGCGGCAAAGATATAAATGAACCGTTTTATCTTTTTGCCGCTGAATACATAAAAAGAATTCATACTTGCAGCGCTCCTCTCCCATGCGAAATGGCTTGTTTGTTCTAAATGTATGCTCGTACCTACCGCTTATGACTGACAATAATTTATAGGAGGAACCTATGTTCTCATTTTCAACATTTGCCAAAGATTTAGGGACAATCCGCAAAACCTTGCTGGTTGCGCTGATTCTATTCCTAGCAGGAGGAGTGCTCGGCTGGATAGGTACCGGAAGTCTACAGAAGCTGCTCGCCCAGCAGTTAGAGGGGTTAAGTGAAATCAGCGGGAATCTCAGAGATTCAGAGCACCCGCAGTGGAGCTTTTTTGTGTTTATATTTGCGAACAACAGCATCAAAAGTGTAGTAGTTATCTTTCTGGGGGCACTGTTCGGAGTCGTACCGGCTGCATTCTTACTGATTAACGGAGGCGTGATCGGCTACTTGATTCATTTGTCAGCTATGCAGGGCCAGGATCTATTTCAGCTGATAGTAAAAGGACTGCTTCCCCACGGAATTATCGAGATACCGGCAATAATCATCGCTTGTGCTTTTGGTCTTCACTTTGGCGGTAAAGTGATTCTCAGCTTATTCAGCCCATCCCGCGAAAAAGAGCAGGGGAACCGGAACTGGTCCGGGTTTATGCGGCAGACATTTACAGCGTCGGTGTGGATTGTAATCCTTCTGTTCATTGCAGCAATCATTGAAAGTACAATTACGTTGTCTCTTTTATCATAAAAATCCAGGGAAATGAGCATAACATTAAAGCCATTCAAATTTGGGGGATCCTGACAACACGACGCGCAGGCATAAGGGGCGAGGCCATGAGGGAATTTTGGAGATTATGGTTATAGTTCTTTTGCTCCGGTTAATTTAGTGTAACAGGTATATTCACAGCTTTTCCCACCAAATGGACTAACTTCTATCACACAAACAGCAGCATTTTAGGTTTTGATCTTAAAATACCACGAAGGAGGCCAAGCATATGTTGGGAATGTTGTTCAATGAGAAGGAGTGCAAGGAGCTGGACTATGTTTTGCGAAAAGAGCTTGACGAGATGCTCCTTGATTTAAGTGATCAGCGTTTGGACCAGAATATCAGGCATGCCATTGCCAACCGATATAAAACCGTATTCCGCATGTACGCGCGTTTTGCTCCGCAGAAAGAGTTGTCTAAGTATGCATGGGGCGGCCGTTCATCCCAGTTCAAACATTGAAATAATAAGCTGCTGCTCACAAGTTTGTGTGCTTGGCCATTAATTTAATCAAATAGGTTGACTAAAAGGGAGCGTCCGTGATACATTATATCTCGCGCTCCTTTTCGATGTTTGATTAGTAGCTGCAAGGCAAGGAAAAATGAAAAATAACTTTTTTCAAAAAAACACTTGCCAAAATGATAAGTACTATGATATATTATAAAGGTCGCTGCTGAGACGCGGCGAAGTGTTAAAAAGAGAGACATTGATCTTTGAAAACTGAACAACGAGTGAGTGGGAGATCACGAAAGTGAGATCCAAAATTAGAGAATGCAAATTCTCGTCAGATGCTTCAAAATGAGCAATCGCTCTTTCTAAATACCAATTTGGAGAGTTTGATCCTGGCTCAGGACGAACGCTGGCGGCGTGCCTAATACATGCAAGTCGAGCGGAGCTTATCCTTCGGGGTAAG
>NZ_CAKMMG010000014.1 GCF_927798115.1 Paenibacillus auburnensis | reverse complement strand
ATATTATCTTATCCTCAGCCGGTGGTATAAAACAAGCTGAAACTTCATTAAAATCTTAATAAAACTCTTGAATATCATAATAATAACAAGGTTTTCAAAGAAAAAACCGATTAGATTAGAGACAATATTGAAAACGCTTTAAATATGTGAAGCCTGAATCCACTTTATATTTTTTCTCAGGTTTTATTTTATATATATAAATAGTAAAACACATCATTGGGAGGTCATTATGTCTATTTTCTCGAAATTCCGCATTCCCCGGCTGCAAACAAACCTGTCGTTACGCACCAAGCTTACTCTAACATTTGCCGTTGTATTGCTTGCTCCGGTGCTCGCTGTCAGTATTCTGTCCTATCAAACAGCCAAAACAGAAATCAGCGATCAAATGAACGGCGGTGCGAAACAAAATGTTGATCTTTTGAACGCCGTAATTACTCAATTCACTTCAGCCGAAATCGCGAACACCAATTATTTGTCCGGTTTAATTAGCGCATCCGTGTATACTGGACCAGATGCCACGCTTCAAAGAGGCATTCTGGATCCGTTCTATAAGACACATCCTATGATGTCCAGTATCGAATTTGCCGCCGAAGACGGCTATTACCGCAATGTTCAGGGGAAGGAATGGGCCGGCGAAGGCGACTTCCGCGAGCAAGAGTGGTTCACTGCCGCTATGGAAAACTCGGATGTTCATGTATCCTCTCCTTACATATCTGCAATTACAGGTGACTTTGTGATCGGCTTGTCAAAGGCAGTGTCTGATGCAAGCGGTGTTGTGCGGACTGAAGTTAAGATCGAAGAACTGACGGCAATTACGGATAATGTCAAAATCGGCAAAAACGGTCACGCGTTGATTATGGATAATTCTCAAAAGCTGGTTTTCCATCCCACGCTTCAGAGCGGAGAAGCCATTAAGGCATCCTGGGTCGGCAATCTCTTTGCCGGAGATAGCGGACGATTCAATTTCACTTCGGACGGAGAGGACAAGTCCATGTCCTTCGTCTCAAATCCCATGACCGGTTGGAAAATCGGGGGGGTTATGTTTAATAAGGAATTCACGGAGGAAGCCAGTCCTATCCTTAACCACACAATGCTTGTAGTAAGCATCTCCGTTATCATTGCCGGATTCCTGATCTCATTTATCCTCATCCGTCTTGTCCGGACACTAAAAATCATGCTCGTCACAGCGGATACTATCAGCAATGGGGATTTATCGGTGCGGATTCCGCTCACGGGGAACGACGAACTTGGCCTCTTAAGCCGCAGTTTCAACGCAATGGCGGAGAATATACACCAAAGTATGAACAGAATTCACGGTGCTTCCCTGACTCTGGCCGCCTCTTCACAGGAGCTGAGCGCAAGTGCCGGTCAGGCTACACATGCCGCCGAGCATATCGCGGAGTCGGCCGAAAATATCCATGTGGGTGCCAATCAGCAAGAAAATCTGCTGGTCGAAAATCATGAAGTGATCTCCTCTATTACCGACCGGATGAATGAAATTGACAGCTACGTGACCCAGCTGGAGGAGCTCACAAGCCAAGCCGGGTCAATCTCGCTTGCCGGAAGCACCGGAGTGCAGCACGTGGTCAACCAGATGAGTGCTATTCAGAGCAGTACCGAACAGCAATCGCTGATTATCGGGGGATTAAACAGACAATCACATGAGATCAGTGAAATTATCAAGGTGATTCATGGAATCTCTTCACAGACCAATCTGCTCGCATTGAATGCCAGCATTGAAGCGTCCCGCGCTGGTGAACATGGCCGGGGATTCGCCGTAGTTGCCGCTGAGATCCGTAAATTATCTGAACAAACCGCCCAATCCACCCAGTCCATCAGAACGCTCGTTGACCAGATACAGACAGGGACTTCAGCTGCAGTATCCTCTATGAAAACAACGGCTGATGAGGTCCGCAAAGGCATTGAGGTTGTTGAAGAATCCGATCATAATTTCAAAAGCATTTTACAGGCTGTGAATCCACTGGCAGAAATGAGCAGCGTCCTACGTGGCATTACCTCAGAGATTGCCGAACAGTCGTCACGGATGGCTTCGTCTCTTCAGAATGTCATCGCGATAGCCGGTGAGAACTCCGGCGGCACCCAGAACGTTTCCGCTGCCATCGAGGAACAGCTTGCTTCGATGGAACAGATCTCAGCTTCGGCTGACCATTTGTCCCATACAGCCGAGGAGCTCTCTCTCATTGTGGAGAGCTTCAAGCTCTAGTCTCCGGTAATCGTGTAAAGTGAAACCTTAGTACAACGCTCGTACCGGGCAGGAACGTAAAAACACCCTGCCTGTACGGGCGTTTCTTTTTTATGAATACCTGGTATTTAAGATTTACCGCTGTACATTCAGCACTTCCTCCGGAATTTCAATCTTGGAAAGGGTATTATACTTTCCGATGGTTGTCTTCGTCTTCGTCTCCGTGTACATCCCATATCCGCCAGCTCTATCGTCGGTCACCATTTCATCCTCTGTCCGGGTCGGCAGGTAGGTCTGTTTGTTGACACAGTACGTCGTGCTCATACTCTTCACATCAGTTATCTGCTGATCAGGTAATTCTACACCGCTGTACTGAACCCGGTAATAGGCTGTGAAATCCTTCATTTGGTCACCGGATCCCCGGGCGCTCAGTACATAGTCATCCCCTTCCTCCGTTACCTTCAAATAAGGCAAAATCGTCTTAAGCTGCTCCATCCGCTCCCTGGGACTGGCCGACTGTTGCACGATGCCCCCTATATTACCGGAGATATCCTCAGGCATTTCACGCCAATATCCGTCTATAGATATGAATAGCCTGTTATCAGTGTAATATTGCTCAATAAGCTGTTCACCTTTTCCCGATAATTTAATCTGGCTCACCTGATGCATTTGCAGCGGGCTCAGCACAACCTCAGTGGTCGAATTCGTCTCCGTAGGCTGCAGGTCATTCTTTTCGCTCTGTGCCATATTTATATTCGACCAGGTCTGCGACTCCTGAACGAAACTGCTAAGCCCTTTGCCGGCTTCCGTTATTTTCGCAATTAACTCTTCTGCTGTAGGCATTGCCACTTTTTGATCCGGGCTTTCCTTCACAGTGCCATCTTTAGCACAGCCAGCCAGGCCAAACGCAATTAGCGCAGCCAGCAAACCTTTTCCCCATCTATTCAAAATATAATCCTCCCGTATGAGCTTTGTATGGGATTATACACCAGATATGGAATGTCAACTATCAAAAAAATCCAAAATGAACTCTATCAAGACGCGGTAAACTATGGTTAGATGAAGGAGAAGGCCAAACCAAAGAGAGAAAGAAGCGTGAACCCGCATGAGTTTTGAAATCGTAGAGGCTACAATTCCGGATATTCAGGCCGCACTGGCAGCCGGAGAGATCACTTCCAAGGAACTGGTTCTCATGTATTATGAGCGCATTGCCGATCATGACAAAAACGGCCTGACGATTAACTCCGTGCTGGAGATCAATCCGGATGCGCTGTTCATTGCGGAATCTTTGGATGTGGAACGTGCGCTGCAGGGTCCAAGAGGTCCGATGCATGGCATTCCGGTCTTGCTCAAGGACAATATCAATACAGGGGATAAAATGCATACCAGTGCGGGATCGCTGGCTTTGGCGGATTCTTTTGCCGGGGAAGATGCCTTTATCGTTACGAAGCTGCGTGAGGCCGGAGCCATCATCATGGGCAAAGCGAACATGACGGAATTCGCCAACTTCATGACGAATGGCATGCCGTCAGGTTACAGCTCACGCGGAGGCCAGGTGCTGAACCCTTACAATATCTCCACGCCAACCGGCGGCTCCAGCGCCGGCTCCGCCGTAGCCGTCGCCTGTAATTTCTGCACAGTATCGGTGGGAACCGAAACCTCCGGCTCCATTCTCAATCCCGGCAATCTCGGGTCAATTGTGGGAATTAAGCCGACCGTTGGCATGCTCAGCCGCTCCGGCATTCTTCCGCTGTCGAACACGCAGGATACTGCCGGGCCAATGGGTAGAACCGTCCGTGACGCAGTGCTTCTGCTGAATGCCATGCTCGGCCGGGACAGCAGTGATGCGGCGATGGGCACTAGCGTAGGAAGGCTGCATGAGGATTATACGGAATTCCTTGATCTGAACGGTCTGCAGGGTTCGCGGATCGGTATTCCGCGGGACTACTATTTCGAAGAGTTAACGGAAGAACAGCTGGCGCTGTTCAACGCCTCCGTGGACAGAATGCGTGAGTTAGGCGCAACCATCATCGATCCTGCCGATATCCGCACCGCCCGCGAGATCAAATATTCCTCCGTGGTGCTGAACGAGTTCAAAACCTCCATTAACGCTTATCTGGCCCGGCTCGGCCCGCGTGCGAAGGTACGGACCCTGAAGGATATCATTGACTTCAACCATGCCCATCCGGTAGAGACGCTGCGCTATGGTCAAGCAACACTGATCGATGCTGAATATACCTCTTCAGGCACTCTGACAGAGCCGCAGTATTTGCGTGACCGTGCCACGGATCTAAGGCTATGCAAGGAGCAGGGCATCGACGCTACCATGAAAGAGCACCAGCTGGACGCCCTGCTGTTCCCGGCTGACTTTGGCGCACGCATCACCTCCAGATCAGGGTATCCCTCCATCGTCGTGCCTTCCGGCTACACTTCGGCCGGTGCACCGTTCGGGGTGACTTTCTCGGCCCAGGCTTATCAAGAGCCGCTGCTGATCAAGCTGGCCTATGCCTATGAGCAGAATTACAAGGTCCGCAAGGCGCCTACGCTGCAGAGCTTCATTTAAGCAGCAGCTCTTGTCAATCCGCGGCTATGCCCATGTGCCTGTTGCCTGCATGTGACAGGCTCCAGGTGCGGAGCTCATAGCTGCGGATGCCGGAGAGAACATACGGATCACGCTCCGCAACCGCCTCTGCCTCTTCCCGGGATTCTGCCCGGATAATCACCATCCCGCCGGGAGCTTGTCACTCGTAATCACGCTGGTTTTCCTCGTCGGCAATATTCTGGATTTCCTCCGCAAACATCAGATAGAGGCCATAGTCGCCCTCCGCATGCAGCTTTAGTGCCCGTTCCTTAAAATATTTCGCACTTCCTTCAGCGGCATCCTCATCATAGAACAGCAGAATGGCATCGCTTTTGCGGAACAGCAGATCATCTCTGGCCCGGAACTGCCAGCTGCCGTCATAAGGGGCATTGCTTACCGCTCCATAATAATCCGCTCTGGCCACAATCCCCCGGTATTCGTTCTGCTTGTCCTCTTTCCACTTCTCTTCCGGGTTGGCATGGGCGGTAATGATCCCCAGCTTCAGCAGCGGATATTTACGCTTCAGCTCCAGTACCACCTCGCAGGCCCAGAGGTCCACGCCGTATTGACCGGGAGTAATGACCCAATCCACTCCGTCCTCAATAAGGGGAATCAGCCTTGCTGCAAGCGCTTTTTTGATATAGGGGATGCCCTGATGCTTATTGTCAAAAATCCCGAGCTCATGCGCACGGTAGCCTGTTACCAGTAGGGTTGTCATGTGCTGCCTCTTTCCTAGAAGGTTTATCTGTATATCCCACTCCACTCTACTATATAAAATGAACTTGAAATAAACATTTAGGGAAAAGTGGCGGAAGAGAAGTTTGGAACTGTAGGAGCGATAGCGCCCGGAAGTCCAAATATTCTCTGTAGTCACGGCCATTCCCAAAATAGAAAAACAAAGGTTCAATTTATATACCCATTATATCTCAATTGCTGCTGTCAATCTTTTCAGAAATCTTTACCAAACTTTAAGCTGACATTCAGGACGCTCTGATATATTGTCCGCAGAAAGTTGTGCAGTTCATCGAGGAGGAGAATTGAAATGAAAAGGCATGTACCCTATATGATGGCCAGCGGCCTGATCGCAGCTATCCTGCTGGCAGGCTGCAGTTCAAACACAGATACAGCGTCCTCATCAGCCGCAGGCAGCCAAACTGCACAAACCCAGAGCGACGGCACAGCCGCACAACCCGCCGCCTCCCCCGGAGCCCGGGACAGAGGTATGAACAGAGTCGGCATGAATATCGGTAAAATCAAAAACATCAGCGGCAGCACCATCACAGTCTATACAGCCGAGATGCCAGCTGGACGTGAGGGCAGCGGAGGTACCGCACCGCAGGGACTGGCTAATCCGCCGGAAGGCGGAGAGGGGGGACAACCCCCTGAGGGCGGTACTGCGCCGGAAGGCGGCAGACGCCAAGGCGGGAAGCCGGGCGACGGCATGATGCAGAATTTCTCCGGGGAGACTACGGATATTACTGTCGACAGCGATACCCAATTTGTATCCGTTACCTTCGATAACGGTGAGCAGAAGGAAACGGTCATCAGCCTGGCCGACCTCAAGGCTGATGATGTTATCCAGTACACGCTGAAGACAGACACCACCAATGCAGAGAAGATCACGCTGGGGGCAGGCGGCTTCGGAGGGGGCGGCAACGGCCAAGGCAAAGGCGGTTCATCTGCTGCCGGCTGGGGAAGTTAATAACCATAATTCAATATTCTAATACTTGCGGATGTGTCCCTGAAAAGAGGCGCATCCGCTTTTTTGTGGACAATTATTTTTTACAGAAATGACTAAACGAAAGCAGACTTTGGAAAACTTCATGTACACAGCAATTTATACAGAAAGTTGGGGTGATTTCATTGCTATCCTCCGTTATTTCCCACATCCCCGGCTGGGATGTCTTCTTTCAGGCGGGAATTGCACTGCTGATCCCTCTAGCGGTAAGCCGTATCTATAAAGCACTCTATTCTCTGGTAGGAAGCGGCAGAGCGGTGGAGTCGCCGGGCAGCAGCGCGAAGAAGCGCAAGGGGCAATCCGATGCTCCGGTGTCCCCCCCTCCGCAAGCCCGGCAAGGCTTCAGCGGGAATTATGCCGCAGACCTTCAGTCTATTAAGTCGGCTATCGGAAGGAATTCTGATCTTCATTTCAAGGAATTTACGATAACCAGGCTACAGAAACAGGCGGTTCTTATTTATGTAGACGGCATGCAGAATGACAGAATTCTAAATTTGCAGATTATGCAGTTTCTGATGTTAGAGGCGACAGCTGATTCCTTCTCCCCTTCCGGATCAGCCGGACAGCAGCTGCCGTTCAGCCAGCTGAGTGAGGCCAGTGATCTGGCGGACTTCAATAAATCAGTCCTGTACGGATATGCCGGACTGCTGATTGAGGGGCTTCCGCAAGGGCTGCTGATCCAGCCGCCGGAAGGAGACAGCCGGTCACTGGACGAGCCTGTTTCGGAAGCGCTGCTGCGCGGACCCCGGCTGGGCTTCTCTGAGTCGTTAAATGAGAACACCTCCATCTTACGCCGCCAGGGCAGGAGTGATCAGCTGGAGATGGTCACTCACCGGGCCGGCAACCGGATTCAGAAGGATCTGGTTATCGCTTATATGAAGGATATTGTCAATCCGGAGTTGCTTCGGGAAGTCGAGTCACGCATCTCCAAACTGGATATCGATTTCCTCGCCGAATCGGGATATATCGAGCAGTTGATTGAAGACAATTACTTAAGTCCTTTCCAACAGGTTCAGAACACCGAACGTCCTGACAGGGTGATCAGTGCGCTGCTGGAAGGACGGATTGCGATTCTGCTGGACGGAACGCCGTTCGCGCTGATTGTTCCGGTTACCTTCAGTATGCTGCTGCAATCTCCGGAAGACTATTATGAACGCTGGCTGCCAGGATCGCTCCTGCGGATGCTGCGCTTCGCCGCCTCCTTTCTGGCGCTGATGGCTCCGGCTCTATATATATCGTTCATTTCCTTTCATCCCGGACTGATCCCGACAGAGCTGGCACTCTCCATTATTGAGACCCGCCAGGGAGTCCCCTTCCCTTCTATAATCGAAGTGCTGATTCTTGAGGTTTCGATTGAAATTCTGCGGGAAGCCGGCATCCGGCTGCCAAAACCGGTTGGGCAGGCAATGGGTATCGTCGGCGGTCTCATTATTGGGGATGCTGCCGTAAATGCAGGAATCGTCAGCCCCTTTCTGGTCATTGTCGTTGCGGTCACCGCGATCTCCTCCTTCTCTATTCCGATGTACAGTGCCGGAATAACGCTGCGGATTCTCCGCTTTGTCGGGATGGGATTTGCGGCCCTGCTAGGGATGTTCGGTACAATCCTCTTCTTCCTGATGATCTGCAGCCATCTTACCAAGCTCAAAAGCTTCGGGGTGCCTTACCTGACGCCTGTATCCCCGTTTCGGGCAAGGGACTGGAAGGACCTGTTCTTCCGGGCACCGCTTGCCCTGATGAAACGCAGACCAGCCATGATGAAGACGCAGGACAGCAAACGGAAATCGTAAGTATATGTTCAGAGAGGAGGCAGCAGCATCATGTTTACCCGCACAGACGACAGAATCACAGCTACACAAGCAGCCGTATTCCTCAATAACACGGTGCTAGGCGCCGGGATCCTGACATTGCCACGCAGCGTAAGCGAAGCTGTGAAGACTCCTGATTCCTGGCTATCCGTATTGCTCGGGGGGGTCATCGTGATGGCTGTAGTTACCCTGATGGTGAAGATCAGCCAACAGTTTCCCGGAAAAACCATTTTCCAGTATGCCGGAACAATTGTAGGCCGGGTACCGGGAGCTTTCCTATGCCTGCTGCTGATTATCTATTTTCTAATTATCGCAGGCTTTGAGATCCGCTCGCTTGCCGAGGTTACGCTGTTCTTCCTGCTGGAAGGCACGCCGATCTGGGCGATTATCCTGCCTTTTATCTGGGTCGGAAGCTATCTCGTGTACGGCGGTATCAATGCGATCGCTCGGGTCTTTCAGATCATATTCCCGATCAGCATCATGATTCTGCTCATCTGCTACGGGTTCAGCCTGCGTCTTTTTGATATTAACAACCTGCGTCCTGTCCTCGGCAGCGGCATTCTGCCAGTGCTCAGCGGCCTGAAGTCAACGGTGCTTGTCTATACCGGGTGTGAGGTCGTGATGACGCTTGTAGCGTTTATGCAGCAGCCCCGTCAGGCTGTAAAAGCAATGCTGGTCGGAATCGGCATTCCGATCGGCCTCTATTTGTTGACAGTAGTTATGGTCATTGGCGGAGTTTCCATAGATTCTGCGATCACAAGCACCTGGCCGACCATAGATCTGATCCGCAGCTTTGAAATCCCCGGATTTCTGTTCGAGCGGATGGAGTTTCCGCTGATGGTGATCTGGCTGATGCAAATGTTCTGCAACTTCTGCAGTTTCTTTTTCCAGGCTTCTCTCGGCATCTCTCAAATTTTCCGCCTAAGGGTTCATACGGTCATTTATCTGCTGGTGCCTGTCATTTTCATTTCTACGATGGTTCCCAAGTCCGTTAACGAGCTGTTCAGCCTGGGGGATATGATCGGCAAAGCGGGAATTGTCCTGTTTCTGCTTATACCCCTGATGCTCTCGGTCATCTGGCTTATCCGTACGAAAGGATTGAAGCAGCATGTGTAGACGGTTAATGCCGCTTATTCTCTGTCTTTTCCTGCTTACTGTGACCCAGTCCGGATGCTGGAGCAGCAAAGAAATCGAGGACCTGGCACTATATACCGGACTCGCTCTGGATACGGGCAAGCTGACAAAGGCTGAACAAGAGCTGGAAGAACAAGGCGTCACCTATTCTAAGCGGGATAAAGTGACGGCAACGGTCCAGATCGTACCGGTGAAAACCCCCGGCATGGAAAAAAAAGGAGGTCCGCAGCCCTTACATTATCTTAACATCTCCGGAACCGGAGATTCCGTATTTGAAATCTTCCGCCAATATTCTATAAGGAACGAACGGCCGATCGTCGGTCATCATCTGAAGATCATTGTTGTCTCAACAGAATTACTGAAGCGGCAATCGATGGAACAACTGATGGATTTTGTACTCCGCGATAATGATATCCGCCCTAGCACCATGGTTTTTATCAGTCAAAGCCGGGCAGAGGAGACACTCGTCTCCAAGCGGACCGATGAAATCCCCTCCTTTCACCTTAGAGATATGATCCAGGGTCAGAAAAGAACAAGTAAGGTGATGAAACCGGTCATTTTGTCCGAACTGGATGCACTCATGCATGCGAAGCGAAGTTATGCTCTGCAGAACCTCGTTACCGCGGATGGGGAAACCGAGTTTACTGGGGCTGCTGTTGTCAAAGGAGACACGGGACACTGGATCGGCACCTTGTCGCAGGAAGACACCGAATGCCTCTCCTGGCTGACCAATAAAAGCAAGGCTGGCGCTATCAAAGCCTATGACCAGGATAACGAGCCGATGACCTATGAAATGAAGGATATGAAAAGCAAAATCAAAGCCCGTATCGACGGGGATGACATTTCGTTTGATGTCTCCATTAAGACGGAAGGTCGGCTGATCGAAACCTGGAATAGCTCAAGTGATGCCGACTCAACAGAATATACAGAGAAGGTAGAGCATATATTCGGGGCTAAGCTGGAGAAGATGACGGAGAAGATGATGGAGAAGCTGCAAAAAGAATATAAAGCCGATGTAGCCGGTTTCGGAGATGCACTCAGCATCCAGTATCCCCGGGTATGGAAAAAGGTCCAGGACCATTGGGACGATACATTCAGCCGCTCCAAGATCAATATTAAATATGATTTGAAAATAAACGATTTCGGTTCTTTTACCGAATAGCTGCACAAATAAACCGGCAACCCTCCCTTTCAGGAAAGTTGCCGGTTATTTGGCTATTTGCGTCCTATTTCTTATCGGACAAGATCAGTACGCCGCGGCCCGGAACAACAGCGGTGCCGCTGAAGCTCTTGCCGGTCAGCAGGTCGGTCCGCTCTTCTGCACCAATGTCTGCGCTCATATCGCCTTCCTGATGGTTCAGCAGGAATAGGTAGGATACGCCGTCTTTCACACGCTGTACCGATTCGATCCCTTCCGGTGCGTGTACGAGCGGCTTGATGCCGTTCTCTTCGCACAGATTCCCCAGGAAGCTTTGCAGGAAGCCGGCTTCAGGGCTCGATGCTACATAGTAGGCTTTGCCTTCACCGAAGCTGTTCGCCGTCAATACCGGCATGCCCTTATAGAAATCAGCACCATAATGTGCCAGCACTTCTGCCCCTTCGGAATGGATCAGATCGCAGAGCAGGTCGCATTTGTAGGTACCGCTTAATGCCCCCCACTCCCCGTTCATTACGATTTCATTGCTCATGTCCGGCAGCAGCGCATCAATCTCCTCGGCCCAGATGCCCAGCACCTTGCGCAGCTCACCCGGATATCCTCCAACCGTAACCAGATCATTCTCATTGACGATCCCGCTGAAGAAGGTGGTTACGAATGTCCCGCCTGCCTTAACAAAGGCCTCCACTTTCTCGGCAAAGCCTGGCTTAATCATGTAAAGCACCGGTGCGATCACAATTTTGTACTTGGACAGGTTCTCTTCGACACCGATCATGTCGGCTTCGATATTCTGCTGATAGAGAGCATTATAATATTTATGCACTTCTTTTACATAATCAAGGGCTATAGTAGGCCCGCTCGACAGATCAAGCGCCCAGCGGTTTTCCCAGTCATAGATGATACCGATCTGCGCTGCACTGCGTGCATCCAGCAGCTTGTCGCCAAGCAGTTCCAGCTCCCGGCCCAGCTCTGCGCATTCGCGGAAGACCCGGGTATGCTCGTGGCCCACATGCTCAATGACCGCACCGTGATACTTCTCGCAGGCACCGATGGAGCGGCGCAGCTGGAAGAACAGCACAGTGTCCGCACCGCGCGCTACCGCCTGGTAGCTCCACAGACGCATCACACCGGGCCGTTTCAGTGAGTTGTACGGCATCCAGTTCTGCTGGCTCGGGGTCTGCTCCATCAGCATGAACGGCTGTCCATTCTTCAGACCGCGCATCAGATCATGCGTCATCGCCGTATGGCTGACCGGAGTGTCCAGGGCCGGATAATTATCCCAAGAGATGATATCCATATGCTTAGCCCACTCGAAATAATCCAGCTCAGGGTAGAAACCCATCAGGTTGGTCGTCACCGGAATTCCCTTACTGTGCTCCCTAATCGCCTCTTTCTCAATTTTGTAACACTCCAGCAGGCTGTAAGACATGAACCGGCGGTAGTCGAGGGAAATCCCCTGGAAGTTCGTGCGGTTACCGTTCCACTCTTCACTCAGCTCATTTGGAACAACGATTTCTTCCCAGTCATAGAAGGTATGGCCCCAGAAGCGGGTATTCCAGGCTTTGTTCAGGGCATCCAGTGAACCGTAACGCTCCTTCAGCCAGACGCGGAAAGCCGCCGCAGACTGCTCGGAGTAATCGTAGCCGCCATATTCATTGGAAATATGCCAGGCCACCAGAGCCGGATGATCCTTATAGCGCTCAGCCAGCTTGCCGGCCAGTTTGGCTGCATATTTGCGGTACACCTGACTGTTCGGATTAGAGTTATGCCGTCCGCCGAATTTGCGCTTTCTGCCCTGCACATCCACACGGGTCACTTCAGGATAGCGGTGTGCCATCCATGCCGGATGCGCTCCGGTACCTGTGGCCAGACATACATAGGTTCCATTCTTATATAGGCGGTCCATCAATTCATCCAGTCCGGAGAAATCATATTCGTCCTCAGACGGCTGAATAAGGGCCCATGAAAATACATTAATGGTCGCGACGTCGATTCCCGCCAGCTTGAACATCCGTTCATCCTCTGCCCAAACCGGGGCGTCCCATTGCTCAGGGTTGTAGTCTCCACCATACCAAATCTTCGGCAATTTATCGTTGATCACACATCGCACTTCCTTTATAGTATAAGTATATTCTTAGTTTAACCTTTAAACTTAGTGCGATAAATATAAAATTTTCACCAGAATATATAATAATATGGTACGACTAAGAGGTGATTCTTGTTGCTAACGCCAGCCCCCCGCAGAATTGTGTTCGCCCAGGAAAATAGGGAGCATCTGCCCATTACGCTCGATAGCATGGGCTATAATCCTGATCAGGAAAAGGTATCGCGTCCGGACGGCTATCATGTCTATCACTGGCTGCAGACCGCCGCGGGTGAAGGGATTATTCATTTCGAGAATAAAAAACTCACGCTTGCCGCTGGCAGCGGCGTGCTGCTCCTGCCGGGTACCCCGCACCGCTACGAATCTCTTTCCTCCCAGCCTTGGTGCACGTATTATCTTACGTTTGGTGGGGGCTCATCCCAGCACATCCTTGAGACTTTAGGCATGCAGGCCAATGCCTTCTACCGCTGGGAAAGTGAAGCTCCGCTGACCCGTATGCTGCAGGAAATGCTTGACCGGCATGATGCCGCCGCAGACATGTTCAGCCTGGGCGTGTCCACCGATGCTTATCGTTTCCTGCTTACTCTCAGTAAATACGGACAGCTGCATAACAACACTGCAATTTCGCGAAACGTGGACAAGCTGCAGCCGCTCCTGAAATGGATGGACAGCCACTACGGTGATCCCGGCATCGGGCTATATGATCTTGCTTCCCAGCTGGAGGTGTCAGGCCGATATCTCAACAGCCTGTTCCTGCAGACCTTCGGGCTGTCTCCCTACGCCTACTTCGTCCGCTTACGCATCCGCAAGAGCAAGGAGCTGCTCGTAAGCCAGCCGCACCTGACAGTAAAAGCGATCTCCCAGCTCGTCGGCTTCCGCGATGTCAGCCACTTCGTGGCCACCTTCCGCAAGCAGTCGGGAACGACCCCGGATCAGTTCCGGAGGCTGCACTGATTGGTGTGCGATGCGGCGTTTGCAAAACAGCGGCACCCAGGGGTAACCCCCGGGTGCCGCTGTTTTCGTTGAGGTGGACGGTTTGAGCCCCATGCCTGCCCCGCCTCTAATTCGTAGCCGTTCCACTGCTTTCAGCCGCCAGAATGTCTGTCCTGCATACCGCTTCCGGCAGATGCACCTTCAGCTCCTCCATGAACTCCCGGAAAGCACTCGTCATATACAAATCACGACGCCGGATGAATACAGTCGGCACCTCGGCGTACCGCTCCGGAAACGGATAACAGGAGATGCCTTCTGTAATATTCATCCGCCTGAAATAAGATACCGGCAGCACTGCAAATCCTATGCCGGCCCTAACGCAGCCAAGCAATCCTTCCATCGTCCCGAACTCCATCACCTTCCCGAGCCGGAAGCCTTCTTCCCTAAGCCACTCCTCAAGCCTCGCCCGGTAGATGCATTCCGCATTTAGTATCAGCAGCGTCTTATCATTAATCGAAGAGAGACCCCGATAACCGATTGTATCCGGAATGACCAGCCCCAGCTGCTCATGGATGACCAGCTCCTGGACGATCTCCGGATGCTCGACCGGCCCGTCCATCAACGCCCCTTGTACCACATGCTGCAGGACAGAATCAATCAGATCAGCTGCCCGTCCGATCTGCAGTTGAACCTCAACATCCGGGTAACAGCCGCGGTAAGCTGACAGGATCGCAGGCAGCCGTACGGCAGCGGTCGTATCGGAGCCAACCGTAATTGTGCCCTTTGGAACCGGTGAATCAAGAACCGCCTGCTGCGCTTCTTCCAGCAGATTAAATATCCTAACCGTATATTCCATGAGCGTCTGTCCGGCTGAAGTCAAGGTGATGCCCCGGCTATGCCGGTAAAAAAGCGGAGTCCGCAGCTCCTGCTCCAGCTGCTGAATTCTCGCCGTCACATTCGACTGCACATAGTTCAGGCTTTGGGCCGCTTTGGATATGCTCCCTTCCTCGGCAACCGCCCTAAACACTTTAAGAAGTCCAATATCCATCATCCGTCTCTCCCCCCGGATCAGCCATCAGCCGCAGTGATGCCCTCCATCATTTCCCTTCATTATACAGGAACTGGTCCATGGAATATGATGAAAATATAAAACAAATTAATTTTAAGAATATGCTTCCGAAGCGAGTTTTGCGAAGTACAACAAAGAAGTCTATGCAATCAAAACTTAAGCTCATGCTTCCGAAGCAAGTTTTGCGAAGTGCTACAAGGAAGTCTATGCTATCAAAACTTTAGCTCATGCTTCCGAAGCGAGTTTTGCGAAGTACTACAAGGAAGTCTATGCTATCAAAACTTTAGGAGTGAGTAAAATGGAAAACAAACGTTGGAGCTTTAGAATTCCCGGAGAGCCGGAAGGCAGCCTTAAGGAAATCGATGTCAGCGAAATCAAAAGTGTGTATGATCTACTGGATCTCATGCGGAAGGACGATGTTCAGACCACACCGCAGATACAGGCTTCAAGGCTGAATACCAAGCCGAAAGCCAAGCTGATTCCCTTCATCTCCCGTATGACGGATACAAGACGCCATCCGTCCGCATGATCCCAGTTTCCCAAATGCTTCAGCCTTCTGTCCCGAGAATCTCTACGCCGTACGGAGCGAGCACAACCGGCCCTGAACGTACGGCTCCGGTCAGCTGACAGCGGTACTCCTTGTCCAGCTTCACCGTCTGCTCTGTCCGGCCGAGATTCAGCAGGAACAGGAAGCTGCCGTTCTCTCCGCTGCGGACCGTAGCCTGTACGCCTTCCGGCAAGCCGGCGAAGTGCTGCAGACTTAGCTTGTCTGCGAGTCCCGCCAGCAGCACGGACCAATAATTTTCTCCGGCATGGGTGCCGAAGTAATAGACCTGGCCTTTGCCGAAGCTATTGACAGTGATCGCCGCAGTTCCCGCATAGAAATCATCGTTATACCATGCGATAGGCTCTGCGGTAACCGGAGCGAGCAGGTCGCACCACTGGCTGCATTCAAAGGAGAGTCCTTTCTGATCCGTGATCGTATGCACATCCCCGCCAACCGGATCATATTCCTTAACCCATACTCCGGCTGCTCGGCTCAGCAAGCCAGGCAGCGGCTGCATCACACAAATATTATTGATATTCTTCACACCGCTGCGGTTTGTCAGAATCAGGGTGCCGCCCTTAATGGCAAAAGCTTCAAGCTGCGCAGCCAGCTCCTCGCTTAACAGATAAAGGCTTGGTGCAATGACCAGCTTATATCTCTCCAACGGCTCGCCTGCCTGGATCACATCACAGCCGATACCCAGCTTTGTCAGTACACGGTGATACAGCTTGATATTCTCGTAGTAATCCATTCCCTCAGCCTGCGGCTGTATGTCCAGCGCCGCCTTCTGTTCATGGGAGTGAAGAATGGCCACCTCATGCTTAAGCTCCGTTCCCTTAAGCTTATCGGCTAAAGCGTTTACTTCATAACATAGCCGGCCGAACTCTGCAAACCTCCGTCCCGGCACATTGCTGTGGTCAATTAGGCCATGCCAGTACTGCTCGGCACCCGCAACCGCACTTCTCCAGCGGAAGTGGACCACGGTATCCGCTCCACGGGCGATGGCCTGCCAGGCATAAGCCCGGATAAAGCCGGGATACGGTGTGCGCCACATCGGCATCCAGCAGCCGGGCGGACCGCTCAGCTGTTCCATGATCCAGAAATTCTTCCGCTTGATTCCCCTTGTCACATCCAGCGACAAGGCTCCGCTGTAGGGCGTCGTCGCCTGCTTGTCCGGAGAGGTATTCGGATAATAGTCAAATGAAGCCACATCCAGGTTCGTGCCGACCGCATACATATCCAGCCGCTGGGGGTAGCTGTGGAAGTTATGGGTAATGAAATGATCCGGACACTCCGCACGTAGCACATCAATCTGCGTCTGCTGGAACTTCACCACCGAATCCCACTGAAACCGCTGGAAGTCCAGCAGCAGCGAAGGATTCTGAAACGGCGATCCGCCATAAGGGACCGTCAGCTCCTGCCAGTCGCTGTACTCCCCGCTCCATACTACCGTTCCCCATTCTGCATTCACGTGTTCGAGCGTCTTGTACTTGTCTTGCACCCAGCCGCGGAAAGCCTCATTACATCTGTCGCAGTGGCAGTCAATCATACCGAATTCATTGTCAGTCTGCCAGCCGATCACCGCGGGATGACTGCTGTAATGACGGGCCAGCTTGCTGATAATCCGCGTGCCGTATTTCCGCAGCGACCCGCTATTGTAGCAGCGGTGCCCGCGCACGCCGGGATGAAAGGTCTGTCCGTCTGCAAAGACCGGCAGCACATCGGGATATCCTGCCGTCAGCCAGCGCGGAGGTGTTGCGGTAGGTGTTCCAATTACCACCTGCAGCCCATAGCGGTGCAGGGCATCAACCGCCCGGTCCAGCCAGGCAAAATCGAAGCTTCCTTCCGCAGGCTCCAGCCGGCTCCAGGCGAACTCGGCTACCCGGACTACCTTCACTCCGGTGTCCTTCATTAATTGCATATCCGCTTCCCACATAGACTCTTCCCAATGCTCCGGGTAATAATCGACACCGATTTGAACATTGCTGTAGCTGAGCATCTCCATCTCCCCTTCTCCTTTCCCGTATGCTCTCCATCTTACCAAAAAGGCGCCCCCGCCTCACATCAATAATGAGTTAGGCGGGGAGCGCCCTGGCAAATCCACTTTATCCACTTACCGGTCCTTCAAAGGACTCTTTGTTTATAAAGATATATAGATAAAACTTGTTATTTCTATTTTGGGATTGGTCATGTCTGCAGAGAATGTTTGGACTTACGGCCGCTGTTGTCTGCAGATTTCTTGATTTTGTACCGCTGTTCGCGGTGGAAATCAGCAGACAAAGGCGGACGCTACCGCTCCTTCAGTTCCAAAATTCCCCTCCGCCACTTTTCCCTTAATGTTTATAATCAAGTTCAAATATTATATTCTTTATTTCTTCAGCTTGTCCCAAGCCGCTTGCATCGATTTTTCCCAGCCGGCTTCGTCGACTTTACCAGCAATCAGCTGCTGGATCGAGCTGGCGAATTCTTGAGTTACACCATCAGGGAATTTCGAAGCCTGCAATCCGTATACTTTACCTTCTTTAACATAGTTCCATACATCAGCACCAAGAAGACCGATATCTTCAGGTGTTGCTGGAATGGTGGACAGAGCAGGGATGAATTTCCATTTTTTCACGATATACTCTTTACCCATGTCAGAAGTTACGAGCCAGTTCAGGAAAGTCTTAGCTTCTTCCTTCGAACCGGAATCTTTGTTAACGACCAGGTTAGCCGGAACGCCTACAGACAGCTTATCATTCATCGCAGCATCGTCGTTGATTGGCATAGGGAACATACCGATGTTCATATCTGGAGTGATGCCGTCAACAAGAGTCTGTGCCCAGTTGCCTTCCTGCATCATAGCTGTTTCGCCATTAGCGAACATAGCCAGGTGGGTATTAGCATCTGTAGTCAAAGGATTTTTCTGTCCATATTTTACAGTCAGGTTGAGCAGGTTGCTCCAATCCTTAAATTTCTCGTTGCCCACGATACTGGAAGTTCCTGCATTCAGGCCGTTGATGAATTCATCCACATTATCTTGTTGTGCAAAAGCTACGCTGATGCCCTGGATACCCAGCAGCCACCATTCCTGATATGCATTGCCGAAAGGAATAACATCGATCGCCTGCAATTTTTTAGCAGCCTCTTCAAGCTCGGTGATTGTTTTTGGAGTTTCCGTGATACCTGCTTTTGCGAACAGGTCTTTGTTGTATACAAAACCGATACCTTCAAGGTTCATCGGCATACCGTAGGTTTTGCCGTCTTTGGTCATTGGTTCAGCGGCCAAAGGAATCAGATCCTTAACCCATGGCTGATCGGACAGGTCCTCCAGCTTGTCTGCCCAAAGTGCCATTTCGGCATAACCGCCGTTACTGAAAATATCAGGAGCATCGCCGGAAGCGAATTTCGTTTTCAGGGCTGCTGCATAGTCTGCGCCGCCGCCGACAGTCTGGATGTCCAGCTTGATGTTTGGATATTCTTTTTCAAACTCTACTTTCAGCTCATTGAGGCCTTCAACGATTTCGGTTTTGAACTGGAAGATCTTAACCGTTTTCACTTCTCCGGAAGCAGCTTTGCCAGCGTTGCCAGCGCTTCCATTTTGTGTGTTATTTGAAGCGGTATTGTTATTACCGCCACACGCCGCGAGTACGACAGACATCAGCATAACGCTGGACATCATCACTGCAGAACGTTTCTTCATCATTCTATTTTCCCCCTAGATAAGTTTAACTGCATAATAAATATTTGGAACGGGGACTCCGTGAAGGTTAACCCTTCACCGAGCCTGCCGCTATTCCCTCAACAATGTAACGCTGCATGAACAGATAGAAAATTACAATAGGTGCTACGCCGATCGTAAGTGCCGGGAGCGCCATATCCCATTGCTTCGTATATTGGCCGAAGAATGAGAAGGTTGCCAGTGGAATGGTCCGCAGATTAGGCGCCTGAAGAATCAGGGACGGCAGCAGATAGTCATTCCAAATCCCAAGTGCATTCAGGACGATGGTTGTCATCAGCATCGGCTTCAGCAGCGGAAGTACAATCCGGAAGAATACCGTAATCGGATTACAGCCGTCGACTGTAGCCGCCTCTTCAATTTCCAGCGGCACCGATTTGATGAATCCGTGGAACAGGAAGATCGCCATCGGAATACTGAGACCTAAGTTGGTGATCAAGAGACCCGGAATGGAGTTGTTTACACCCAGGATGTTTACAACCTTCAGGATCGGAATCATGATGGTCTGGAACGGTACGACCATTGCCGCCACAAACAGCAGCAGCAGGATCTTATTGAACTTCGTATCCGCACGGACCATCCGGTACGCAGCCATTGCACTGAACAAAGAGATCAGGACGACACTGATTACCGTTACAATGACCGAATTGCGGAACGCTTCACCGAACCGCGCCAGCTTCCAGGCCTTGGAATAGTTGGACCACATGAATTCATGCGGCCAGCTTGCCGCATTGCTGAGAATTTCGCCGAATGACTTCAACGAGTTTGCCAGCAGAAAATAGAACGGAGCAAGGAAGAGCAGCGCAAGCAGGATCATCAGTACTTCGGTCCCGATATTCCATCTGCTTTTTGATTTTGCGTTCATTAAGCTTCAACCTCCTTGCTCTTCGTTACACGGACCTGAATCATCGTGATTACCGCGACAATTACAAAGAACAGCAGCGCTTTTGCCGTACCCAGACCGTAACGGTTATTCAGGAAGGCTTCATTATAAATGTTCATCGCTACAGATTCCGTTGATTTGAACGGTCCACCTTTGGTCAGCGACAGGTTAAGGTCGAACATTTTGAATGACCAGGAAATGGCCAGGAACAAGCCGATAGTTACCGCAGGCATAATCAGCGGAACGACGATGTTGCGGAGCACCTGGAAAGGCGAGGCGCCGTCGATATCAGCAGCTTCAAGCACTTCTTTGGATACGTTGCTGAGCGAAGCGATGTAGATAACCATCAGATAACCGGAGGACTGCCAGACAAACACAATAACGATTGCCCAGAAACCGGTCGTCGCATCACCGAGCCATGGAAGATTAAAGAAGGACCAGCCGGTAGTATCACCCAGTGTGGCAAAACCTTTGATAAAGATAAACTGCCATATAAAACCAAGCAGTAAGCCCCCGATGACATTCGGCATAAAGAAGATCGTACGGAGCATATTGCGTGTTTTTAAAGGTTTCGTCAACAGGTACGCCAGGAAAAAGCCGACCACGTTGGTCAAAATAACACCTAACAGAGTAAATCTTACAGTAAACCAGAACGATGACCAGAAGTCAGGGTCATTCGTGAAAATATTTTTGAAGTTATCAATTCCTACCCAGCTTACATTTCCCGATACACCGTTCCAGTCGGTGAAGGAATAATACATCCCCATCAGAAATGGAATAATCATGACTACAGAGAAAAACAGTACTGCCGGACCAACGAAAAAAAGCTGTTGGCCGAATTGGGACAACTTATGACCTCGCATGAATTGGCCCCCCCTTTCTTTTACTCACTTACTTGTTTATGATCTAAAGATATTATCCGTTTTTTTGCGGACCTCTTACACCTACGCAAGTGATCTTTCAGGTGTAAAATATTGATCGGATGTGACAAGAATCGATGAAATGGAACAATATCCGCACCAAACTGATCCTTTTTTTACTCCTTCCAACCTTAATTTGTATTATGGCGACGATGTATATCAGCTATTCTTATACAACCCAGTCGCTGAGAACACGGGCCGTAGATGAGAACAAAAACCTGCTCTATCAAGGCTCCAAAAATATTAACAGCCTGATTCAGGAGGTCAACCGGCTGTCGCTGAGCGTATATTCCGATTCAGATTTTTACCGTCTGCTGGAAGCCGGTTATGATGACCTGTCCTCCGATATTGCCATCTATAATTCACTCAGTTATATTTCCACTTCGCTGCCCGATATCTCACAGGTATACTTATACGGGGTCAAGGACAGCAAAGCCACGCTGATTACCGACAATACAACGCCCAAGCGATGGCTGGTGAGCAAGCCTTATCAGGAGTCTGACGTTACAGGCAGTTCTCCGGTAAATGTCCAGAGTACCCACCTCAGCAATGCTTACGGACTGAACCTGCCTTTGATCCAGTTCACGCCTGAACCCGTCTTTACCTTGCACCGCAGAATTGAGCGCATTCCTTCCTCGGAAGCACTTGGCTATCTGTCGATTGATATCAAGCTGACGGCGCTTGCTGAAATTGTCGACCAGTTGTATGAGCAGGATCAGGAGAAGGCCTACGTAGTGGACAGTGACGGTATGCTGGTGTACGGCCAGGATGCCGGTTCGCTCGGCAAGCCGCTGAATGCAGCCTGGTACAATAAGCAAATTACTGCGAATGCTGAGGCCCAGGGTTATTTTGAGGAAGGCGGGTCCGTGTTCATTTATCAGAAGGTGGAAAGCACAGGTCTGAACTGGACGCTGGTCAAGCAAATCCCGGTGTCCTACCTGTTCCGCGAAGCCAAGGAAGCCGCTGGCCTCAACCTGCTGCTGCTCTTCCTGCTGATGAGTATGATTATTGCGCTAACCATCTTCATCTCCTTCCGGATCACGGCCCCGATCAAGCAGCTGACCCGGTATATGAATCAGGTGCGGACCGGGAATCTGGAGGTGGAGATCAGCCCGGCGGGCAACGATGAGATCGGTGTGCTGACCGAGCATTTCCGCAGCATGATGGATACGATCAATAATCTGATTTTGCGGGAGTACCGGCTGGAGCTGTCTAATAAAACCAATGAGCTGAGGGCTCTGCAGTCGCAAATCAATCCGCATTTTCTCAACAACACCCTGCAGATTATCGGTACGCTTGCCCTGGAGATGAAAGTGCCGCAAATCTATGCCCTGCTGTCGGCCCTTGCCAAGATGATGCGTTACAGCATGTACAATGACGAGAAGATTGTCACCATTCAAAATGAGCTGGAGCATGTCAAAGCTTACATCGAGCTGCAAAAGGAGCGTTTTGAAAATAAATTCAGTTTCCGCTACGATATGGAGGAACCGCTGCTGAATGCGCTGATGCCCAAAATGATCCTCCAGCCGATTGTTGAAAATTACTTCAAGCACGGCTTCAATCTGTCGCGCAGCGATGGATTGATCGAGATTACGGCAGCCAGGCTGGCATCCGGACGAATGGAGATCAGGATCCGGAATAACGGCAATGTCATTCCTTTGGCGAAACTGGACAAGCTCCGGCAGGAGCTGGAGCGGCCTACTCCACTCGACGTCACCGCCGTGAAGAGCAGTGACAGCAGGCGGGATGCGCCAGGTGCAGGAATCGGCCTTGGCAATGTACTCGCGCGGCTGCGGCTTGTCTGCGGGGATGACGCTGCACTGACCGTGGACAATCTGCCTGAGGGCGGAGTCCTGATACGACTGGAAATTGAAATACTAACGGAGAGTGAACGGATATGAAGGCGCTGATTGTGGATGATGAAGCGAGAGTCAGAAAGGCGGTCCGGCTGCTGGTCGACTGGGACGCCCATCAGATCGATGAGATCCTGGAAGCGGGAAACGGCAATGAAGCCATTGAAGTGATCCGCGGGCAAAAGCCGGCTCTGGTGATCATGGATATGATGATGGAATCAGGTAACGGCATTGAGCTGATGACCTGGGTGAATGAGTTTGCCGGGAGTACGAAGTTTATAGTGGTCAGCGGACATAATGATTTTGAGTTTGTTCGCCAGACGGTCCGGCATGGAGGAATTGACTATATTCTCAAGCCCATTGAGGCCGATGCCATCAATACAGCCGTGTCCAAGGCGGTTGCCGCCTGGCGCTCCGAGGAAGAAGAACGCAGCCACCGGCAGCAGCAGAGCATCCGGCTGAATGAGATCAAACCGATCTACGGAGAACGGCTCCTGTCGGCGCTGATTGATGATCCCGTTACTTCTGAAACCTCACTCCGCCGGCTTGTCGCTGAGAATGTCATTCCCGGTAATGCCGGGTCCTCCCGGCTGATTCTTGTACAGACCGATGCGGGCAATAATCAGCTGCTCAAAAGATTCGGCGGAGACAGTGAGCTGCTCTATTATGCCATCGTCAATATTTGCAATGAATTCTTGCAGCCCCAGAAGAAAGGGATCGCTTTCCGCTACTGGGGAGGGCCGCCGGAAATCGCCATCCTGCTATGGGATGTCCAGGAATCGGTGCTGGAGCTGATCAGCCGGATCAATCAAGGCATCTTCCGAACGCTGCAGTTCCGGATGCATTTTGGGATCAGCAGTACGGGCAGCCTGCCAGGCCAGCTTGCACGGCAGCGTTCGGAAGCTTTGGACGCCCTGATGCGGCGGAATCTGCTCCGGCATGAGGATTATTGCCACTTCGCTTCCTCTGCCGGAGAGCATAGCAAAGCTGAGCAGGCAGCCGACGGCTCCAGGGCGATCTTCGCCCATGTCCAGGAGGACTGGAGGATGGCCGTTATCAGCGGAAATACGGAGGCCTTGTCCGCTGCCGCCCAGCACTGGATTGATGAGCTGAGCCGCGGGGGCGTGGTGACGCCGGAAATGCTGGGCTCCTGGAAAGCCGATGCCCTGCTGTTCCGCTCCCGGCTCGTACGCGAAGCGCTGGGTGGGGAAGCGGACAGTGCTTTGGCTGAGCTGGAGCTGGCCGACCGGCACAATCCTGCTCCTTATGCCAACGGCTATTCCTTCTCGCTGTTCGCCTGGCGCGACTGGTCCTTCGCCTTGATGCAGCGCCTGTCGCAGGAACTGTCGGCAAGGCAGATCAAGGAACGTAACCCGCTTACAGAGATCGTCAAATATATCGATCAGAACTATCAGTCTGACCTGTCTCTTCAGGAGGTCGCCGGCAGATTCTATGTCAGCCGTGAATATGTCTCCCGCAAATTCAAGCAGGAATACGGCATTAATTTCTCCGATTACATCGGCAGCGTCAGAATCAATAAAGCCAAGCTCCTGCTGCAGAATCCGAACCTCAAGCTGTCGCAGATCTCGGAAATGGTCGGCTTCCACGATGTGAAGTACTTCAGCAAAGTGTTCAAGAAGCAGATTGGAGTTACGCCGAAGGATTACCGGGTGCAGGTTGCCCCCTGACGGGACGGGCCATCGCATAAATCCCTCATTTAATCTGGTCAATTGTCCATACAGAGATCGAGGTAAGTGCATATCATGGGTCTGTAAGATGATACTGCGAAGGAGGTAAAGCGATGAGCGGTTGTGCAAATGTCGGAGGCATGTTTACTTCCACTACGACAATCTTGGTGCTTTATATTCTGCTGGTAATCATTCTCAGAACATTCTAACCCATCCCCCAAAAAAAAGATAAGAATCGGCAGGTATGCCAGACTCTTATCTTTTTTGTTAAGTGTACAATAAAGTTATAACAAGCAATTCGAAAAGTACCAGGGTTAAAATCGCTTCATCGCTGCCCCCAAAGAAGGCGCGTTGTCCTCCATGACTCTGCACGCCCAAATATAACAACCCTCTATCACAGCCCAATATTCTTCCCGTAACGACCTGACCGTCAATTGTCTGCACCCGGACGAATTGGTTTACATGCTGTCTACATATACTGTGTAAGTGATGTCTAACCGATTTCATGGTTTGAATATAATTCTGATCAGCCTGATACAGCACTTTCGGCTGCATTCCCACTTGAATACCCATTGCAGGCACACTACCCTTCTGTTAAAAGTAATACATAGTATGCCTAGTAAGCTTGTAGTGTTCTTTATCTATTTTTCCCGTACCAAGCCAGAAAAGCTTCCGCTACCGCCTTGCCGGCGTGCCCGTTTGGATGCGGATCAAACTCATTGCTCATGTATTCCGGTCTGATCCTGTGATCTGCCGGAGCCGGTACGGACAGTACTGCTGCGATGTCGAACACACGGTTCACACCAGCTGGAGGATTGGTGCGGATCGTCTCATTCACCTTACGCCAGGATACTTCCCGTTCTTCTTCGAAATTAAACGGCGGCACGGTGCTGAGGATAATGTCCGCGTGGTTGTTCGCCTCTTTAATCTTGCCTATTATCGCCGTCAGGTCGCCAAGCAGTTCCTCTGCACTGCGCTTGCCGATATCCAGATCGTTGACTCCAAGTACAATCAGTACCTCATCGCCCTGCTTAGCCTTATTCAGCCAAGCCCCGTCCGCAGCCACATCATAGGCTCTGCCCCAGCCTGAACCGATATTCCACAGTCCGTAATCCGTACCCAGCCCTTCAGCGATCCGCGCCGCCCAATAGCTGTAGGCATCCTTCTCCGTCCGGACTCCCTGGGTGATCGAATCCCCCAGGAACACCAGCTTCTTCGCCACCTGCTTCTTGTATCCGATATAGCTCGGCATCACCAGCAGCTTGTCTGATTCGGTAAAGGTATCCGCAGATGACTGCCCGGCCAGATTGCCGTCTGCATCATAAGCCGACACGAGAATACCTTCCACGTTGAACGGGAAGGACTTGCCCGGCGCGGCTGTTCTAATGGTCCAGGTAAAGGCCAGGTAATGGCCCTCAGGTAAGTCGAGTGAGGCTTCATCACTCCAGAAGCATTCGCCGGGAGCAACCACCTTCGAGTACGCCCCCGTGAAGGTTACCGGAACCTGCGAGTCCGGCGCTACCGTACCGTCCGGCACAAGCCCGCCGTCAGCGATGTACGCAGCTTCAATGCTCCACTCCCCGCCTGGTTCGCTGCCATTAGCCTCCTGCCCAATATCCCAGGTGGAATCGACACTGTTGCTGTGCCAGAATTTCAGCGTCAGGCTGCCGTTTTCCCGCAGGCGGACGTATGTCCTGTAGGTATGGGTAAACGGCTCCGGCGCATTCATAATATAATTGGCCGCAGTGGACAGCGCCGTGGCCGAAGAGTAGCCCGCTTCGCTGAGCACTCCGTAGTTATCTTTAATAATCATAGTAATCAATTCTCCTGTCCTGATCCGCATACGAAATAACTGCTATCCTCTAATTGCACTTTGTACAAAAAAATCATAGGTTCATAGCCAGATTAAGATATTTGTTTTTCTAAAAAAACTCCCTAATGAGCCAGGGACAATGTGTCCCCGGCCATCAGAGAGTCTGATACATACGGTACAACTTATTTCAATGTAATCGTGAACGATACGGACTTGCTGCCGCCGCTAACTTGTACTGTAGCTTCATCTGCCTGCTCTGCGCCTTCTACGGAAGCGATAGCACCCAGATCCTTCACTGCAAATGTGAACGGTTTGCCGCTGCCTTCAGCAGTTACCTTAACGGTGCTGCCTGTGCGTGCAGCTGTCACTGTCAGTTCAGGAGCGCCGTTGATATCACGGACTGTTGCCGCTGTTGTAGCGCCGTCTTCCAGGGAGTACAGGCCGAATTTCACGCCGTCGGCAAAATCATAGTCCGGACGGTTGTCTACACTGCCTGTTGCCAGCAGCGAGTTCTGGCGTACGAACAGCGGAAGGCTGAAGAAGTCATGCTTTTCTTTACGCCATGATCCGCCTACTACTGTTTCACCGTTCAGCAGGTGAGTCCAGCGACCAGCCGGCAGGTAGTATTTCACTTCGCCGTTTTCCTGGAAGATTGGAGCTACGAGCAGCTTGTCACCAAGCATGTACTGACGGTCCAGCACTTCGCAGGTAGGATCTTCAGGGAACTCCATAACCATGGCCCGCATCGAAGCCCAGCCTTCTTCATGCGCTTGGCCGGCTACATCATACAGGTAAGGCATCAGGCTGCATTTGAGCTTGGTGAAGAACCGGGTAACATCCACCGCTTCGTCATCGTAAGCCCAAGGCACACGGTACGAGGTGCTGCCGTGCAGACGGCTGTGGCTGGAGAGCAGGCCGAAGGCCAGCCAGCGTTTGAAGACATGCGCCGGAGCGGTATTTTCGAATCCGCCGATATCATGGCTCCAGAACCCGAAGCCGGACAGACCGAGGGACAAGCCGCCGCGCAGGCTTTCTGCCATGGACTCGTAATCTGCGTAGCAGTCGCCGCCCCAGTGTACCGGGAACTGCTGCCCGCCGGCTGTAGCCGAACGTGCGAAGACCGCTGCTTCATTTTTGCCGAGCTTCTCTTCCAATACATCAAAGACCACTTTGTTGTACAGCTGAGTGTAGTAGTTATGCATTTTCTGCGGATCGGAGCCGTCGAAGTACACAACATCTGTCGGAATTCTTTCGCCGAAGTCTGTTTTGAAGCTGTCTACGCCCATATCCACTAGACCGCGCAGGTATCCTGCATACCATTCACAAGCCGCTGGGTTTGTGAAGTCTACGAGTCCCATGCCCGCCTGCCACAGGTCAGTTTGATATACGTCGCCGTTGGCTTTTTTGATCAGATAGCCGTTCTTCTTGCCTTCTTCGAACAGCGGTGAACGCTGGCCGATATAGGAGTTAATCCAGACGCAAATTTTCAGGCCTTTTTCCTTCAGGCGTTTCAGCATGCCTACCGGGTCCGGGAAGACGCGCTCGTCCCACTGGAAATCGGTCCATTGGTATTCACGCATCCAGAAGCAGTCGAAGTGGAACACATGCAGCGGCAGATCGCGTTCAGCCATTCCTTCTACAAAAGAGTTAACTGTTGCTTCATCGTAGTCAGTAGTGAACGAAGTCGTCAGCCACAGGCCGAAGGTCCATGCCGGCGGAAGCGCAGGCTTGCCGGTTAACGAAGTATATTTGCTGATGACCTCTTTGATCGTAGGTCCTTCAATCACGAAATATTCCAGGCTCTCTCCAGCTACGCTGAATTGGGCTTTTTTTACTTTTTCCGAAGCGATTTCATAGGAAACCAGTTCAGGCTGGTTCACAAATACGCCGTAGCCCTTGCTGGTTACATAGAACGGGATGTTCTTGTAGGCCTGCTCGGAGCTGGTGCCGCCGTCTTTATTCCAGATATCTACGACTTGACCGTTCTTCACAAAAGCAGTGAAGCGCTCGCCCAGACCGTACACGAATTCGCCTACGCCGATGTCCAGCTCTTCACGCATGAACGTGTTGCCGTCCTGGTCGGTGATATAGGCCATCGATTTGTAACCGCTGCCTGTAATGCGCTCGTCGCCGCGGTAGAAATCCACGGACCATTGAGTGCCTTTATTGATAACGACACGGAGTCCGCCGCTGATCAGCACGGTTTGGGCTTCGTTTTCTTCAATCTGGACATGGTCGCCGGTTCCCTTAGTCAATTCAAAGGCCGGACCGCGGTCGATCACGCCGTCATTATGAATGATCTTCACACCCACTACACCAGGAAGCGGGGAATGGAATTTAACGGTAAGGAGCGTGGAGTTCAGTGTAGCTGCGCGTCCTGTAATTGGAGTTGTTTGAGTGACTGCGGTCAAACCCTCGGATGTTTTTTCTACTACATAGTTTTGTACTGCGCCGTTGATGTTGATTCCGTCACGAACCAGCCAGAGGCCGTCTGTAAATTTCATGTGTGCACTTGCCACCTTTCAATTTGGTGTTTATAGTTGCATTATAACGATAATAAAACAACAAAACTAATAAAATATAGCTCGTTTATAACACTATTTTGATGTTTTGATTAAAGGAGACCTAGGAATGGACCGCACGTCCCAGCGTTTGCTCAAAGAAGACCGCGTACACGGTGATGTTATGTTTCCGCTGGCTGCTTACTGGATCGAACTTCCGGCCGGAACGCATGTCCTGGATACGCACTGGCATGAGGAGGCCGAGTTCTTTATGCTGCTGGAAGGAGAGATCCTGTTTCAGGTGGACACCGATTATTTTCCGCTCCGCGCAGGGGAAGCAGTCTTTATCGAATCCGGTGATATTCATGCTGCCTATGTCCTGAAGGAAGGCCCTTGCCGGTTCTGTGCGCTTGTGTTTCACCCCGATCTTCTGGCCAGCGCCCAATACGATACGATCCAGCAGAATGTGATTCTTCCGCTTCAGGAGAAGCGCCAGAGCTTCCCCCGGCACATTACACCCGCTGTTCCCTGGCAGCAGGAGCTGCTGAACCACCTGGAGCGGATGATGGAAGCATATGCTAATAAAATGCCCGGATTCGAAGCCTTTATGAAAGGAACTTTGCTCATTATGCTCTCGCAGATTGCCACCCCGGACCGTTCCGTGAACCACAGCCAGTCGGAGAGCGCTGATACTACCAAGATCAACCGGCTCAAAAAGGTCATTCTGTATATCCAGGACAACTATCAGGAGCCGATCCGCACCCGGGATCTGTCAGAGCTGATTCCGATGAGTGAGGGCCAGTTCTGCCGCTTCTTCAAAGCCATGACCCGCAAGACACCCGTCGATTATATCAACTCCTACCGCATCCGCCAGGCGGCTGACCTGCTGCAGCAGAGTGAACGTAAAATATCGGACATCGCACTGGAGGTCGGCTTCGACAACGTCAGCTATTTCATTAAAGTGTTCCGTAAGGCGATGAAATGCTCACCCTCGGAGTTCCGCAAAGGGGCAGCGCTGGGAGCCATGCAGGGGGCCGGGCAGGGTCAGCTGTATCCGTGATAGGGCAATGGGGACAAGTTAAACTGTAAAACTTAACCAAACCGTGTAGAATAGTCCCTGTAGTTCAGCCATTTTGATAACTTCATATACAAGCATCCGCTGGCGTCTGACCAAATCACAGACCCCTCTATGGGTAAGACCAGCTTCGTTCTCCAAAGTTCAAGGGATTCTGTGCAACAATTTCTGCATAAAAAGAAAGTAAAAAGCAAGCAGGCTATCCGTTATTATCCGGCACCCTGCTTGCTTTTTTTTTAACAGTGGGTATTGCACATACTCTTTATCTTTGGTCAGATACTCATCTAAATCTATTTCGTTTATGATTTCATTTGCTGCAGTAGTCTCCTTTGATATTATTTGAAATACCTCATTTGTTATAATCTCGCTATTTCATCCTCGCTATTGAGATAAATTTAGTAAAATATCCTCCCGTTAGCTATGAAGCATTGGCAGTATGATATATTTTTGTTAATAAGCCTAACTGAGAGGGACCAAGCGGGGAATACTAATTTGATCTATGACATTAGCGGTAGCCACCATCTCTCCTGGCTGCAGCACCAGCTCGGGTCACAAGATGACTATAACGGCGGCGATAGGTTTCGCTACTTAATATTCTTGTGATATTTGCTCTTATAATAAAATATAGTTCGTTAATAAAAAAACAAAATAATACATTAAATTGAAAATATTGTAAGACTATTGCGCTATATTTTTCCAAAAATAAGTATTGTATACTTTATTTAGGGATCGGCCGCCCTCTAATAAAATTGGAGGTTGAAAAATGAAAAAAAGAATTTTAATTCCTATCGCTATGTCTTTATTGTTGTGTTTGCCAATTTATGCAGGGGCAGAAGAAGTACATAGTGCTACAACACCCCAAAAGAACAATGTTGAAGTGGTGAAAGCGTACCGAGCAGTAGATGGTGGATTAAAAGAAATAACGCTAGAGGAATATAATAAACTCGAAGCTGAAGCTAACAAAAACGCAGCTTTAGAACAAGCAAAGGTTGGGCTTGCAGAGAGCGCCCCACTCTTTAAAACTAACTCGCTTATTACACCAATGGATGCCTACACTACAACAGTTTACAAGTACAACCAATCGGGATATATCTATAATTATGCAAGAAGCGACTTGAATAGAAGAATTTCTTCCGCAGTTAAGAATGATTCAAACAATCCAGTTACTAGAGCAATTGCCTACACTGCTTCGCAAGCTTTTGCAGCCAATATTTCATTTAATGTTTCGGCCAAAATAAATGCTGTCACTGCTGGGATTACTGCTGGCGCAACTTGGACTAACACGTATACTAGTAGTGATACAGTTACTCAATCTATTTCACCAGGATACTACGCTTGGATGGATTATTATCCGATCTTTAACAACTCTTATGGTTTACTCAATGAAAAGGTTTATGCTAATGCTCAAGGAACTAGTGTCTTGGTAAGTGATACAAACACTTATGCGGATATTTATGTAGCAAGAGTGATGAGCGGTGGACTTCCTGATGGAGTGTACACGGTTAAACAAAGTTTGTCCGCACCAAGTTATTAAAATGTATTAAGGTGGAGGGGATTTGTTTGAATAAAAAGGGAGTGGGAATTACTCTGCTTGCACTTGGAATTGTATCTTATTTAATTCGTGAGTCCATTCATTATATTGGGGCTACTTTACTATCTTTTAAATTTAGTGGAATTTCAAATACCACGATAAAGAGTAACCTCTCCTTGATCCCGCCACCATTTTCTATGACTGTTCCAACCATACTAGTTATATTCGGAATATTTTATCTAGTGTGGTCTGAATTAGAAAGGAAATAAATACAAGCATCATTAAATTAGGAGTCGCTGAAAAGCGGCTCTTTTTGCTATACACCAATAGGAAAGGGTGAAGAGAAATGTATAAACGTACAGTGGAATCAATGACAGAACTTCACAAGGCCATGGAGGCGTTGGATGCCTTGGATAAGACTTAAACAGTTGCAAAGGAATTGGTGACAGAAGAAGAATGCTGTCTAGGGATCGACATGATACGCCGCCGGACGCTACGAAAATACCCGGTGTGGGAAATAACAGAGACTAGTGCAACACTGGCCACGCTTCACACTGGGGAATATAACTTTACCAAAGAATACGAGCAAAGAAAACAAGAAGGATTTCAGAGTGGGTGACCTTATCTTTAATGTGAATGTATCTTCTAATCTATCAGAGGACATATATGAAGCCGTGGAGAAGATTAAGAAGGTGCTGTCTACTCCACTCTCTGACTATGTATCTGTAGAGATCAGTACAGACGATGCAGGTGCTGGACGGTAAAATCAAATCACTCCTAATTACGCAAATCTAACCGGATTGCGCAGCAATAAGGGAGCCGCATACGTGCGTCTCCCTTTTGTTATACCCGCCATTATGCCGGAGCACTTCAGGCCGTACGTTCTATTAGAGTAAGTCAGCCCGCCTCATGTCCTTTACGGATAACCATGAAGCAGGTACTGTCCGGCAAAGCCGTCTCATTCCCGTGCTCATCCATGATTACGACCCGTTCCTGAAGTGCCAGCGTATAGCCTTCCTGCAGATAGTGGCGGAACACTTCAATCTGCGCCTGCTCTCCCAGACGTTCCCTGATAAACTTCACATACTGCTCGGGTGTAAAATAACCAAACTGCTCCTGGACCTCGTGGACGTAGGCTTCTTCACCCCATGTATAGGTGTACAAAAACTCCATGGCATCGTTCACAGGCATCAGCACCTCCTGCTCACCGACCACCTCATACTGGATTTTGCGTCCGGCAAAATCCCCGGCATACCGCTCCAGCCATGCCAGTCCGTTCTGTTCCAGAAACCGGATTCTACGCTGCATTGTCTCCGGTTCGGTCATGATCCCGTCCCGGATAATGATCCTACCGCCTTCGGCAAGCACCTCAAATGCGCTTACCAGCGCTGCGGCTACCGTCTCATGATTGAATTTCACGCCATTCATCGGCACATACGAATATAGCTCATGCAGAATGGATGAGAAAATCACCGTATCCACGCTGCCCGTCTCCACAAAATCCTTCAGGTTCAGCGCATCACCCTGCAGCACCTCCCAGCGGCGGCCCTCCCGCTGTTTACGCTGGCGCAGCGCTTCCACTACATTGCTGGATATATCAATGCCGACCGGAGTGACAGCGGGCATCCGCTCTTCAATCAGATCAAGCAGCACACCGCCGCCCGGGCCGATATCCAGCACCTTGCTGCCAGTGACATAATCCAGAATAACAGCTTTATAATCAGCCGTATCGTTCATCTGGCTCAGGTAGCTATCCTCGTTATGGAAGCGGTCGAATGCGTCGCGCCGCAGATCGAACAAATCGAATAAGAGCAGCACCGCCCGCTCGTACAGCGCGGACTTCTCGGCTTCAATACAGAATTCAATCAGCTTCTCTGCTGCGGGGGAGAATTCAAAATCAAAAAACACCGTATCCTGCAGATGCTTCTGCCGCCGCAGCCGGTGAATCAGATGGGGATTGCCGGAAGTGCTGTTTCCGGCGGCAATGTCCTGCCAGCTAAGCTCAGACAGATACTTTTCGATAATCCGTTTCTTATAGACGTTGATTTTTTTATCGCCTTTATAGTCATAATAGATTGAATTCATAACGGCTTCAAAGCTGATATGGTTCAGGCCGCTGCTGCCGCTGCCCTGTGCAGCAAGCACCAGCACTTTAAGAAATTGCTCCAGCGAGAACGTCTGCAGTGCCGACTCCACATACCAGAACGTTACCGGCTGCATGGATTCGAGCAATGCGGAATCCATGCCCTCCTGCTCCAGCCTGCTCCACTCCGCCGCGAAATCCTCGCCCCGGGAGATTGGACCGGAGCGCATGCGGTGCAACCGCTCCTTCATTGGTAACGGAGTGTCCAGACTTCCTGAAGCGATGACTGCTATCAGCTCCATCACCTCACTGCGTACCTCTTGCCACAGTACCGGCGAGACAGCGCCAATGATGCAATGGTTCAGCGCAAACAGCAGCCGCTCCAGCTCGTCGGAGGTCAGCAGCCCCTCCTCTACCATAACGGCCAGCGGGCGGTTAACATTTGGCGGAACCTCGCCGCGGATCTGCTGGCCGAGGAGGCCATGCGTTTCAATCAGCCGGTGCACAATCAGAATCTTCTCCGCATGCGCAACACCTGCCGCCTTAAGCAGCGCCGCCTGCGGCCCGGAGGCTACAGCGGCTGCATTGCCTCCGGCATGCTGCCAGTACAGCTGCGCTGACCCTATATTGTGGGCAAAACAATTAATGCCTTCCTCCTGCCACTTCCGGCGCTGGCGGGAGGTCCCGCCTTTGGCCGTCTCCGACCAGACCAGCGTTTCTTCGGCTAGCTCCTTAATCCAGTAGGACAACGGCAGACTATCCAGCAGCCGCAGACTCCGTTCCACATAGTCCAGCACGGGATTCCGATGATCCAGCTCCCGCAGCGATTCCACACGCTCCAGATTGACTATCGGCATTTCGGCCTGAACAATATATTTCAGCCACACAAGCTCCTCCTCAGGCAAATAATCCCCTTCACGGTAGGCTTCAATAGCCTGCAACGATTTCAGCATCCTGCACCTCCTAATAAGATAATGTCTTGTTTGATTGGCGAATGTGGATAGAAACCTATTAGTACGTAACCGTAAACCGTTACACTACAAACTGACAGTTGGTAAGCTTCATTTCCGGCAGTCCGATGATTATATAAAACACCGAATGCAAAGGGCCGCCTCCTGAATCGATTGTACACGATTACACTAGATTCAGGAGGCGGCCGCATGGATAAGTCTACCATGTTTCTAACCCTGTTTCAAAAAAACACAGTACCCGTACAGGAGGTTGAATCCTCATTCTTCAATACCGGTTCTGCAGGGCACAGCATGTGTATCACCTTGGAAGCTTCCCATCAATGAAGCAAAAAACAGACCAGACAAGGTTACCTTGTCTGGTCTGTTTTTGTTTTTTTCGTTTAATCATTTACTGTATGAATGGCTTCAGCAATAGCCTTACTTGGATGAGGCCTGACCACGCGGAGACTACCTTTCGTCGCTGGTCAGCGTCTTCACCCAGACTTCTTCGTCGCCCTCACGTTTCGATTCATGGGATTGTGTCGCTTCCTGGATGTCGCCAAAGCCCCAATAGGTGGCCGGTACATCAGGGAACTGCGGCTCAATTCCCGTCAGCGGTCCGCGGTACAGCATCCGGTTGATCATCGTAACTGCCTCAGCCCGCGTAATTTTCAGGTCCGGCTTGAATGTAGCATCCGGGTAGCCGGACAAGAATTTGCTGTTATAGAGCTGCTCGATAGCATTCGCTGCCCAGTGGCCTCCAAGATCGGTAAAATGCGCCGAAGCGGCCGCCGTGAGGTCTATCTTCAGGAACTTCGCCATGACCGCCGCGAGCTCGCCGCGTGTCACCGGAGCTTCCGGACGGAAGGTACCGTCTGCATAGCCGCTGAAGTAGCCTTGACGGGTGGCGATCATAATATAGTCCGCCGCCCAGTGGCTGCCCGGCACATCCGTGTAGGTCGAACTGCCGCTGTGGGCCGCGTTCTCTGTCAGCCGGGCAACAATCGCCGCCAGCTCAGCGCGTGTCAGGCTCTTCGCCGGCTTAAACTGCCCGTCCGGGTAACCCAGGATGTAGCGTTGATGCTTCAACTCGCCATACCGGCTTGAGAATACCTTCAGCTTGGCAGAGGATGCTGCATTTGCTGCCTGCGTCTGACTGCCGGCAGACAGCGCTGCCGTTACCTCATACTCCTGCTCCGCCTTGCTGAGCTGCGGCCATTTCACTTCAATCCGGTGCGTACCGTGCTGGTTCGGAGCCAGGGTACCGACAGGCCACGTTACCGTATTGCCGGCTACTGTTCCGCCGTCCGCATTTACGACTACCGCGCCTTCTGGCAGTGTCACCGTAACCGTGCCGCCGGTCAGTGTTCCCTTCCCGGTCTGGGCGTATTCGACCGTAATTGCTGAGGTCCCGCCCTCTTCAATCAGGTTCCGGTCCAGACTGACTGCCACTACCGGTGTGATGGTCGCATTAACCGGTGAGGAACCCGGGATGGCGGCTGCCCCTATCGGATTCAGCGGGATATCATGGCGGACAATTTCCAACTCCACCGCGATTGTCGGGCTGGTATAAGTCTCATAGCCGGACTTGGTCACAACCAGATAATAATCCGTATGCGGATAGACCATGTAGGCGTATAGACCCTGCGGGTCACTGATTTGCTCGGGGCTCGCGTTGTCGTTAGGGGCAAAGCCCGGGATTGCCGGCAGCGTTACGGTCTTACCGCCTTTGCTGCCGTTGCGCGCTGTATTCGCGTAGTACAGGGTTACGTTCGCGCCTTCCACCGGGACCCCGGTCAAGCTGTTCGTAATCGCACCGTACGGGTCGATCAGCTCCTCTGAAATATTCATTTCCCCGTTGGCTGTAACATTCACTTCGCTCTTCTGGATAATAATCTCCTGTCCCGGCTCGACTTCATAGCGGATCTCCATCACATATGTGCCGAGCCCCAGCCCTTCGGCGCTGAATACGCCGTTCTGCTGGGCCGGGAAAGCCTTAGGTGATCCGTTCTCCAGAATATAGAGACCCGTTGCCGCGTCTTTCAAATATACTTTTGTCTTCTTTACCAGGTCTCCGGATATCATTCCGGTGCCGCCTGCCGGCTGCTTCATCAGGATGATACCGGTGGCTGTCTTCGTTGAATCGTAGCTCTCCTGGCCGGTACCGCTGACCGAGCCGACTGCCGCCGTCTGAGTATACGTCACCGGTGTTAAAACTCCGCCTACATTTACTGTCTGCGTCACTGCGATGGTGTACAGCGCATTGCCCTTCGGCACCGGCAGCGAGTAAAAACCGTCCGCGCCTGTCACTACTGTTTCGTCAAAATCAACACCAGGTGTAATGATGTTATCGCCATTCAGATCCAGCGTTACCCGTACGGTCGCGCCGGCGATCTTCTCGCCCGCGGCACCGCGGGTGATAACCCCGCTGATGACTGCCGGCTGGAAGGTAACCAGAATATCGTCCTTCGCATAGAGTCCTTTTGTCAGGTCAATTGCTGCTGCCTCAACCCGCACTTTCTGCTCCTGATTGGAGGATAGGTCAGCTGAGCGGTAGGTCGTTGCCGCCCGGCCTTGGGCATCCGTCCGCACCCGGTCAGCTCCAACGAACGTACCCAGACCCGATGGGACCGAGAACACAACCTCGGTGTCCGGCACGGGATTACCGCTGCTGTCGGTCAACACGGCGGCCAGCTCGGTCGTCGAGCGGCCGTCTCCGACAATCCGGTCCGGCGATGCCGTCAGCGCCAGTGAGTGCGCTAGTACCTGGAATCCGTTATCGGCCAGGCGGGTCTCGGCGGGCAGCGGTGTGCCGTCAGCCTTAAACGCCTGGAACATTACCGTGTAAGAACCTGCGGCCAGCGGTGTGGTAAGCAGATAGCCCGTACTCTCCCACCGTTTGTAGCCGTCCTGAAGGAAGGTAGCAGGATTGGCTAACTCAAGACTGACAGTGCCGCCTCCGATTGTCGCCTTGACCTCATGGGCCGACAGCGGGCTTACGGCCGAGAACTTCAGCGGATAGCCGGGCACTGCATTCACGACAGACGGATCGCCTTCAAGCTTATTGCCGACCCAGCCGTTGAGCGCCTTGTTCATCTGAATCGTCACCTGAACCGGCGGACTCGTCTGGCCGTTCCCGTCCGTCACGGTGAAGCTGAAGCTGTCCGTACCCGATGTAAAGCCCGGGGCCGGTGTATACAAATAGATATTGCCGCTTTGTAAGGTAAGGGTACCCTGTGACGGCTGAGTGGTGATCTGGTAAACCAGTCCAGTGATCGTTTCGCGGTCGGTGCCTTCAAGAATAACCGTTACCGCTACGGCCCCTTCGTTGATCTCAACGAGCTGCGGTAATGCCGCAGGAATTCCGTTGGCCGCTGTCACCGTCACACTTACCGTGGCCGGGTTGGATTCCGCTCCGTCAGTATCCTTGACGGTGTACGTGAAGCTGTCGCTGCCGCTGTAGCCGGCGTTCGGCGTGTACATCACCTGACCGTTCGTCCCTACGATGACTGTACCATGCGACGGCTGCGTCTTGATCGCTACCGTCGACGGGTCAAGCCCGTCCTCGGCATCTGAATCATTAGCAGTTACCGTTACGCTTCCCGAGCCGTTCTCGGCTAAGGTCAGCGTATCTGCTGCGGCGCTTGGTGCCGTGTTCAGGATCGGAGCCACTGTCACCGTCACACTTACCGTGGCCGGGTTGGACTCCGCTCCGTCCGTATCCAAGACGGTGTACGTGAAGCTGTCGCTGCCGCTGTAGCCCTCGTTCGGCGTGTACGTCACCTGGCCGTTCGTGCCTACGGTGGCCTTACCGTGCGACGGCTGCGTCTTGATCGCTACCGTCGACGGGTCAAGCCCGTTCTCGGCGTCCGTATCGTTCGCCGTTACGGCCAAGCTTCCCGAGCCGTTCTCGGCTACGGTCAGCGTATCCGCTACCGCGCTTGGCGCCGTGTTCAGGACCGGAGGCGCTGTCACCGTCACGCTCACCGTGGCCGGGTTGGACTCCGCTCCGTCCGTATCCTTGACGGTATACGTGAAGCTGTCGCTGCCGCTATAGCCCGCGTTCGGCGTATACGTCACCTGGCCGTTCGTGTCTACGGTGGCCGTACCGTGTGACGGTAGTGTCTTAAGCTTTACCGTCGATGGGACAAGCCCGTTCTCGGCATCCGTATCGTTTGCCGTTACCGTTACACTTCCCGAGCCGTTCTCGGCTACGGTCAGCGTATCTGCAACCGCGCTTGGCGCCGTGTTCAGGATTGGAGCCGCTGTCACCGTCACGCTTACCGTGGCCGGGTTGGACTCCGCTCCGTCCGTATCCTTGACGGTGTACGTGAAGCTGTCACTGCCGCTGTAGCCCTCATTCGGCGTGTACGTAACCTGTCCGTTCGCGCCTACGGTGGCCGAACCATGCGACGGCTGCGTTTTGATCGCTACCGTCGATGGGACAAGCCCGTTCTCGGCATCCGTATCGTTCGCCGTTACCGTTACACTTCCCGAGCCGTTCTCGGCTACGGTCAGCGTGTCTGCTACCGCGCTTGGCGCCGTGTTCAGGATTGGAGCCGCTGTCACCGTCACGCTTACCGTGGCCGGGTTAGATTCTGCTCCGTCCGTATCCTTGACGGTGTACGTGAAGCTATCGCTGCCGCTGTAGCCCTCGTTCGGCGTGTATGTCACCTGGCCGTTCGTGCCTACAGTGACCGTACCGTGCGACGGTAGTGTATTAAGCTTTACCGTCGATGGGACAAGCCCGTTCTCGGCATCCGTATCGTTTGCCGTTACGGTCAAGCTTCCCGAGCCGTTCTCGGCTACAGTCAGCGTATCCGCTACTGCGCTTGGCGCCGTGTTCAGGATCGTACCCGTAACATTGACGGGCGGCGAAAAGACGCCGAGGTCCTTCCACGTAGTAGTATCATTAGTGCTTATGCCCTGCGTGCCCGCGATATCCTGATTAAAAGAGTTGTCCTGGGCAGCAGTGCCGATAATATATTGCAGAGGGGAGGTAGCAGTCACAGTAATTCCCCTGCTCGCCATTGCCGTATTAATGTCTGCAACCTTGACTTTAAAGGTCACAAAATAGTCACTGTCGCCTGAAAAGCTGCTTCCAGTAGCCTGCATCAACGAGTAATTCTGGTTAGCACTCGGTACATAAGAGATGAGCGCAGGATTGATGATACCCGTCGTGCTGGGCGAGGTATTCGCCTTGTTAGGATCAGCATTATAGATACCGATCTTCCCGTTGTTGTTTGTCGGATTATAAACGCCTAAGAAAAAGTCGATACCCCCGTTCCCGTTGGCATCCACCCCCACAAACGCAAAGCTTGTAAACTTGTCCTTCTGGGTTCCATCCAGATTGTTCACACGGATCCGAAAGCCGATTTCACCCGCAGCCGAATCATAGTTAACGTAAAAAGGAGGATTGTTTGCATCCCCGACGATGTCTTGCGCTACACTGCCGCTTCCGGTCTGCTGGTCGCCGACGTAATCAAATTGGCTGTTTTTAGGATAGACGGTCAACCATCCATTTCCAGTCCCGGTGAGGTCCAATCCGCTGGCATAGACAGAACGGACCTGGGGCAGGAAGGTCATGGTCAGCAACAAGAGGGCCAATAAGGAGATGGCTGTTTTTTTGATCGCTCTAAATTTCAATAGATGACTCCTTTCATATGACAAAATCAACCCAAAATATGGGATTATGTGGACAATTACCCTCCTTTAGAGGTCATAAACAGAAACATATAGACCTTTTTTCCTATTTATCGACCCATATGCGTTAAAATTGAAGTATTTTATATTAAAATATTAATATTTTAAGCACCGTGAATACGATTACATGCGCCACTCTGTCGATGAAAGAGTTCATCTACCCGGGTACCCATAGGTAATATGGCCTGTAATAGGTAAAGTCGACTTAGGTGAGGAGCTCCGATCATCAGAATGAGTAGACTGTGAGCGTTCATGGTGCCAGCTTCCGGCAACGCCTCTTTTCGTGGGATCCTCTCCCAAAACACGCCAAAAAGCAAGCTTCCGGCGGAAGCTTGCTATGGTTTGCTTATCTAGTGGCAGGGCAACTGCTGGAATGGTTAGCAGGCTACCCTTGTTGCTGGCTACGACATCATCTGTCTCCGGCCTACGTACCGAACCGCTGCCGGTACCCGCACTTGCGGCACAGCTCCTCTACTGCTTCCCTGCGGGAGAAGCCGTAGAACAGATTGTTCGCCCGCTCGCCCTCGACAATCTCGGAGAACGGCCGCTCATGGATGTTGCCGAGGTTGATAACCCCCTCGCCATCGAGACAGCACGGCACCACCGTGCCGTCCACCAGCACCGCCGCCTGGCTGCGCAGCGCGTGGCAGAAGCCTTTGCCGTCATCCTCCGGCTCGTGCAGTGCCGGCCATCTGAACTCGTGGTCCTGGTTCAGATAGATGCGCGGCGCAATGCGGACGCCGCTGCCTGGAACGACCTTCTCCTCAATCTTGAAGTCCAGATTGAACGCCTCCTCCAGCACAGCCAGCGTCTCGCGGTTGCGGCTCCGCGTCAGATTGGTCTGGTTATCTTCCGTCAGATTCCAGAGCCGGAAGGAGATGATGACCCCTTGTGCCGCAGCTTCCCGCACAAAAGAAATAATCTCCTTCAAATACCCCTCTCGGTTCTCCGAGCCTTCATGTCCATCGAAGCTGTGCAGGGAGAAGTTCATCTGGCGCAGCGCCGGCTTGCCGATAATTTTCGGCCCCGCCTTATGGATCAGCGTTCCGTTGGTCGTGATATTGACCTTGAAGCCTTTGGCATCTGCAATGTCCAGCAGCTCACCAATCTTCGGATGCAGCAGCGGCTCGCCTTTGACATGAAGATAGATGTGATTACTGTGCGGCTTAATCTCATCAAGAATTGTGCTAAAGGTATCCGGCTTCATGAAGTTCTTCTGCCGCTCGGTTGGCGGGCAGAAGCTGCAAGCAAGGTTGCAGACGCTTGTAATCTCGATGTAAACCTTTTTAAAAGTCTTCAAGTGCTGCTCCCCATTTCACTATATATCCGAGGTATAGCGGAGGCCGATCTGCCGTCTCGCTTCCTCCATGATCTCTGCTACCGCCAAGGAATTGGCGTGACTGTTGACTGTGCTCTCACGTTGTCCGTTTTTGAGCAGATTAATAAACTCATACGCTTCATAGTACATCGGCTCGAACACCTGCGGCAGGGTGAGCTCCTCCACCGTTCCGTCGCGGTATTGGATTTTGACCTGGTACGGCTGGTTGATCTTATCAATCACCATCGTTCCATTCTCCCCCTGAATTTCTGCCGGCAGATAGGAATCGGTAATCTTCGAATGCATCACGACGGCATCCATATGCGAATATCGCATCACCATGCTGCCTTCGCCGTCTACCCCGGAAGAGAGCATAACGCCTGTGGCCTTTACCGAATCCGGTTTGCCGAATAGCGCCACCATCGGATACAGGCAGTAAATCCCCAGATCCATCAGTGAGCCGTTCGAATATTCCGGGTTAAAAGCATTCAGCACCGTTCCCTGCCGGTACGCATCGTATCTGGACGAGTATTGACAATAGCTGGCGAAGTAACGCCGTACCCTGCCCAGCTTATAAAGATTATCTTTAATCACGCCGAAATTCGGCATAAAGGTCGATTTCATCGCTTCCATCAGAAGCACATCATTGCTCCGCGCAGCCTCGATCATCTTCTGCAGCTCGCTGCTATTGGAGGCAGCCGGTTTTTCGCACAGCACATGTTTGCCGTGATTCATACAGATCAGCGCCTGCTCGGCATGCATCGAATTGGGACTTGCGATGTACACTGCGTCCACTTCTCCGCTGGACACCATATCCTCCAGATTGGTATAGATGGCGGCTCCCGCGTATTTGGCGGCAAAAGCAAGGCCCTTTTCTTCTGTACGGGAATATACCGCTGTCAGAATAAATTCCTCATTCTCCAGCCCGGCTTGAATAAAGCGGTCTGTAATCCAGTTGGTGCCTACGACCCCGAAACGAATTGTCATGAGTGATCCCGTCCTTTTTTTAAATATACGACTAATGCCGGATGATTATAAGTTCCTTCTTTTCCCGCGGACACGTTTCCGCTTCTTTTGCTGCTCTCTACCTGCTATTTTCTCATTCCGTGATAGGTATGTCCACTTTTCAATCAGAATTTACGACAAATCCTGCAAGCCTATTTATGTGAAAAAAGTAACGATGTTCTGTGCAGCCTCCGGAGTTGCAGGCTAATTCCAGCTATACGCCAAAAAGGCCTCCGTTCTTCTCGAGAAACGGGGCCTTTTGCACGTACTTTTCATATAGGGTGCTGAAGTAGGTTCAACTCGTGAACGTCCCAGCGCTAGTTATCCGTAAAAAGCCTGCAGCTCGCGCACAATCGCCGCCTTGTCATGCTCCACAACCGTCATATGCTGCGGCATCTCGAACAATGCGGAAATTGGCGCCGGGAACTCCTGCTTAATGCCGGTCAGGGCAATCGCTTCATCGAACTTCGCCGGGTGTGCGGTAGCAAAGGTAACTGTCACTTCATCCGGTCCGCCGAAAGCCTCATAAGCTGCGATCCCGCAGGCCGTGTGCGGATCAAGCAGATAGCTGTACTCCTGCTGGTATTTGCCGATAATATCGAGGCACTGCTGATTCTTGACGCCCAGTGCCGCAAAATCAGCCTGCACCCGTGCGAACAGCTCACCGTCAACTGTAATTTTCCCGTCTGCCGCAAGTCCCGCCATATACTCCGAGAGCTTCACTGCATCCTCATCCAGCAAATAATACAGATAGCGCTCAAAATTGCTCGCCACCTGGATATCCATCGAAGGGCTGTACGTGCTCGTAAAGCCGCCTGGTTTGTATTCGCCGGTCAGCACGAAGCGTTCGAGGATGTTATTTTCATTCGTGGCGATGATCAGCTTGTTGATCGGCAGCCCCATTTTTTGGGCCAGGAAACCGGAGAAAATGTTGCCGAAGTTACCCGAAGGCACACTGATATTGATCTTCTTGCTGCCGCTGTTCCCGATTTGCAGGTAAGCATAGAAATAATAGACGGTCTGGGCCAGGATACGCACGAAGTTGATCGAGTTGATCGCCCGCAGGTGGTATTTGCCTTTGAAGTCCAGATCCGCGAACAGCTCCTTGATCACCTTCTGGCAATCATCGAAGTTGCCTTCGACGGACAGATTCAGCACATTGCTGTCGTCCACAGTCGTCATTTGCAGCTCCTGTACCTTGCTCACCTTGTTATGCGGATGCAGGATACAGATCTTGATGCCTTCTTTGCCGCGTACGCCCTGAATCGCCGCCGCACCGGTATCACCCGAGGTCGCCCCGAGAATATGGATAATCTCGCCCCGCACCTTGGCAATGTAAGAATACAGCTCGCCCATAAACTGCAGCGCCACATCCTTGAACGCAAACGTAGGTCCATGGAACAGCTCAAGCACGTATAAGGAATCATTTACTTTATGAAGAGGTGTCACCTCCGGCGCACGGAAATTGCCGTAGCTGGTGTACACCATTTCTTTGAGATCATCGTAAGGAATTTCATCGTTGGTATAATGGGAGAAAATCTCCAGAAACAGCTCCTGGAAGCTAAGCTTCCGCCATTCCTCCAGCATGTCCGGGGAAATTACCGGGATCTGCACCGGAACCATCAGCCCGCCGTCATCCGCCAGCCCCATCAGAACTGTATCAATAAAGCCTCTAGCTTCCACATTTCCTCTTGTGCTTATATACTCCATACCAGTATCATCCTCCTGAGCCCCTCTTTATTTACCCTATATAGAACTACCCTATATATTAACACGTTTAAGCGTTAAAGTCCGTTACTTCCGTGTCAACTTTTGTGAAAAAAATACGGCTGCCGCGCCTTACTTCTGCTGAAGCTGCTTCCAGACGGTTTTGTTGCTGTACTGCTTCGCTACGCTGACATCTTCGCCGAACCATTCAGGGGCGGTGAAGCTCTCCGCTTCCTCCAGCGAATCGAATTCAACCTCGATCACCGTAAGCTCAAGCTGAGTGTAGACATCGATCTCTACCGTGGTGCCGTTCCATACGGCAGTAGTGCGGGTTTTGACCAGAGGCACGGCCTTCACGGCCTCAATCATCTGGTTATATAAACCTTCGGAGATGTTGTATTCGATCTCCTTCCGGCTGATGCCCTTGCCGTCCTTGAAGGTGTGCGTGAAGGTAACCTCACCCGAATCCAGATCTGTTATTTTGCGCACCCGCAGCTCCTGCCCGTCCTCAATCGCCAGATACGTCTGGTCAATGCTGTGCCGGGTAAGCACGTTGAGCTGTCCTCCCTCAATCAGCTGCTCCGGATATTCCGGCAGCAGGAACTTGCGTTCAATCTCCATCCCCATGCTGTCTCTCTCCCTCTATAACGCTATACGTTATGCGCTCTGCGATGTTTTATATTATTTATCATCATAGGGGCAGGTCATACGTTAGTCAATCGGTGACGGTGAAACTTGGCGCCCGGGGGACATGGCAGGACAGGTTGGCTGACACATTTAGTTGGATTTTCTAGATCATCAACATAACTGCACTTTGTACAGCTAAAAATGGTTTTTTCGGCGTTATTCCCAAAATAGCTGCACTCTGTGCAACTAAACACGGCTGTTTCGAGGAAAAGGGGCCTTTTCTGCCCTTTTAAGTGTACGTACTACAACTATTTCAAAAACCCATGAGCTGCCTCTCATTTTAGCTGCAGAAAGTACACTTATTTTGTTGGACCACACTCAAAATGTCTGTGAATGATTTGGAGGTCATTACGGAGCAGGGAGCCTTATTCCGCTGCTATTACTGAATTTAAAAAAGGGGCATCCCCCATGGGACGCCCCCTCTTCTATATCCGCTTCGCCACAATCTGACGCCAGCAGTTCTTGCTTACGCTTCCCCTAGCGGGAACAGCAGCGGTACGACCTTGCCTGCGCCGACATCAATCAGTCCAAGGTCCGTGATTTTCAGCGCCGGACTGACCGGCAGCGAATGCGTGCTGATCGACATGATCGGGTTGTAATGATCATAGCCCAGCGATTCCATCGCTGTCCGCAGCTCAAGCACGCGCTCCGCTGTCTCAGCCAGCGGCGCTTCGGTCAGAATGCCACCGACCGGCAGCTCAAGCAGTGCAAGTACCTCGCCATCGCAGACGACGCAGAAGCCGCCCTGCGCGGCAATCACAGTATTGGCTGCAAGCACCATATCCTCGGCGTTATGGCCGACCACGAGCAAATTATGATTGTCGTGCGAATACGTGGTTGCAACCGCGCCGCGCTTAATCGTGTCGCCGCCGATCAGGCCGTAGGCACGGTTGCCGTTCTTGCCGTACCGCTCGAAGGTGGCGATCAGGCCGAAGCCGCTCTCCCGCCACTGCAGCAGGCCGTCTTTCACTTCGGCCTCCGCATGCTTCTCTTCGGTAAACGTGGACACGTTGTTGACCATCATCACGCGGGCACCATAGCGGCCGTCCGCAAGCGCAGCAGGCACCGCGAAGTCAGCGGCCGCAAGCGGTGCGAGCTGCACGCTCTGGTAGAAATGAGCCGGGAACTGCGGCTCCTGTTCTGCCTGCGGCAGCGGCTGCTTGCGGTCATAGACCTGAGCGCCCCGCTTGTAGACCGCCTCAATCATGAAGCTGCTGAGGTCCGACAGCAGCAGATAATCGGCGGTTTTGTTCGGCGCGATCACGCCGCGGTCGTCCAGCTTCATCCGCCGGGCCGGCGTGTAAGTGGCCGCATAGACCGCGTCTTCCGGCGCCATACCCATAGCAATAGCCTTGCGGACCAGATGGTCGAGATGGCCGGTCGCTACCAGCGAATCGGTCATCACATCATCGGTCACGAAGCAGAAATGCTCGCTGACCGGATGATGAATCAGATAGTCCACCACATCCGGGGTCATCGATTTCTCCTGGATCTCGATGAACATCCCGGCTGCAATCCGTGCGGTCAGGCCCTCAATACTCTGGTGGGTATGATCAGAATCAATCCCGGCAAAGATCAGCTGATGCAGATCCAGATCCAGCAGCTTCGGCGTATGGCCTTCGATGACAAGACCGGGATACTTGCTGCGGACGTGCTGGAGGATCTGGTTGCTTTTACAGTCCGGGTCTCGGATGACATCGACGAAATTCATCACTTCGCCAAGGCAGATCATCTGCTCCGTTTCCATCAGCTCATCGATATCGGCAATTTCAATCGAACCGCCCGTTGTCTCCAGCGGAGTCGCCGGCACCGAACTCGGAATCGCGTAGAACATGTCCACCTTACAGTCCCGGCTGGCCCGGATCATCTCATGGACACCTTCCACACCAAATACATTAGCCATTTCATGAGGCTCGGGGACAATTGTTGTTACCCCGTGCTGCAGAATACCGTAGGAGAAGGTCTCCGGTGTAATCATCGTGCTCTCAATATGCAGGTGGATATCGATTAGCCCGGGCACCAGATACTGCCCCTCAGCGTCAATCGTCTCTGCAGCAATGAATGTCTCCGCACCAAGCGGACCTACATAGAGAAAACGCCCTTCCTTGACGGCAACATTCGCTGTCTCGAACCGTTTATAGTAACTGTTGTACACTTTAGCGTTCAGTATAAGTTGATCTGTAATCATCATGTCTGCTCCTTATGAAGCGCTACTGCACCAGCACCAGCTTCTCTTTTGGAAAATAAACCGTGACCTGCTGTCCTTGAATGAAAGGCTGCTCCATTTCCTGATTAACGGTGAATACACCGAGTTCCGTCTCCACCTGGTACTGATAGCTGCGGCCGAGATACGTGCTGATCTGCACCGTTCCGGGCAGTGTGTTAAGGGTTGTACCCGGCTCAGGCATAGCCGTAAACAGCTGCAGATCATCAGGTCGGATGGCCCCGAGCAATCCGGTGTTGCCCAGCCCCTCCGGCCGTTTAGCCGCCAGGAACTTCAGCGCTCCGCGGCTGAGTTCAATGTCTGTACCTTCATCATTCCGGCCTTCAAAAGCAATAAAGTTCCCGAACCCGATAAACCGGGCCACAAATTCGCTGGCCGGATACTTGAAGATCGAGGACGGTTTGTCGAGCTGCTCAATTTTGCCATTATTCATGACGGCCACCTGATCGGAGATCGAGAAGCATTCCTCCTGATCATGGGAGACATAGACGGTCGTGATGCCCAGCTCCTGCTGGATGCGGCGGATTTCCACCCGCATGTTCACCCGCAGATTGGCATCAAGATTGCTCAGCGGCTCGTCGAACAGCAGCAGATCCGGTTCGATGACCAGCGCCCGGGCAATCGCCACCCGCTGGCGCTGGCCGCCGGAGAGGGCAGCCGGAAGTCTTTTCTCGAAGCCGCCCAGACTGACAATCTCCAGCATCCGGGTTACCCGCTTCTTCACCTCTGCTTCCTTCAGCTTGCGGAGCCGGAGACCGAACGCCACATTGTCATACACCGACAGATGCGGAAACAGCGCATAGCTTTGAAACACAAAGCCGAAATTGCGCTTTTCTACCGGGATCTTGGTGTAATCCTTCCCGCCGAACATGAATGCCCCCGCTTCCGCGTTCAGGAATCCGGCGATCAGCCGCAGCGTGGTAGTTTTGCCGCAGCCGCTGGGGCCGAGCAGCGAGAGAAGCTGTCCTTTGGCCAGCGACAGATTGAAATTCTCCAGAATCAGACGGTTGTCATACGCAACCGATACCTGCTCAAGACTTAAAAGTGACATTGCGTTATGCCTCCGTTATCCTTTAATAGGCTATCTTTTGGTAAAATAAGCGAATCCCATCAGCCGCTCGATGACGAACATCAGCGTTGCCGTCAGCACCATCAGAATGACAGAAATCGCGGCAATCGTAGGATCGAAGTAATTTTGCACATAGGTCAGCATTTGAATCGGCAGGGTACTGATCCCCGGACCGGTCATAAAGACGGAAATATCCACGTTGTTGAACGACTCCAGAAAAGCGATCAAAATCGCCGCCAGAATCCCGGAACGGATGTTGGGCAGCACTACTTTGAAGAACGTGTACAGCCTCGATGCTCCCAGGCTCTGCGCTGCTTCCTCCACCGCGAAATCGAAATTTTCAAGACTTGAAGCTATAACCCGGATAATAAACGGGAGCATAATCACCGTATGTCCAATCAGCAGTCCGGCCACAATCGGCAGCCCGTAGACGACAATCAGGTAACGCAGCAGCGTGAAGCCCAGCACAATGCCGGGAATCAGCACCGGGGAGAGGAAAATCGCATTCAGCGTATCCCGCCCGCGGAACCGGTAACGGCTCAGTGCGTAGGCCGCAGGTACACCCAGGAGTAGCGCCAGCAGATTGCCGAGCAGCGAGATTATAATCGAGGTCTTGAAGGTCTCCATAAATGCGCTGACCTCGAAGATGTTCTGATACCATTTCAGTGAAAAGCCCTCAGGGGGGAATTTCAGGACTGTGCCCGGCTCAAAGGAAGTAATAGAAATGATGATGAGCGGCCCCAGCAAAAATATAAAGACCAGCAGCGTGTACAGTGACAGCATGCGGTTCCCTTCCTTCATGTTCTCACCCCTTCGGATTTAAGCGGTTGGCCCAGGCATTCATCAGCCCCACCACTACAAATGTAATAACAATCATAATGACAGCGATCACTGAAGCTGCCTGCCAGTCATTCAGCGTCATCGCGTTCTGATACAGAAAGGTTGATACTACCCGTTCCTTACCGCCAAGCAGTGCTGGCGTGGTATACGCCGTGAGGCTGCCGACGAAGACCAGAATTCCGCCGATGATCAGCCCCGGCACCGTAAGGGGAAAGGTGATTTTGCGGAACGCGGCAAACGGGGAAGCACCCAGACTGCGTGCCGCCCGCACCAGCTCATGATCCAGATTCTCCATCACTCCAAGCAGAGTGATAATAATCAGCGGCAGGAACAGATGCACCAGACCGATCATCATGGCCGCAGGTGTATAGAGAATGTCCAGGGGCTTCGCAACCAGTCCGGTATTGACCAGAAAGGAATTAATCAGCCCTTTTTTGCCGAGAATAATCATCCAGCTGAAGGATCGCACAACGGGACTAGTCAACAGCGGAAAGATCGACAGCGCCAGCAGAAGGCTCTTTTTGCGGGCACTGGTCCGCGAGATATAATAAGCCGCCGGATAACCGAGCAGCATACAGACCAGCGTGGTCACGACACTTACCCGGAGCGTAGTCAGCAGGATGCGGTTAAAGTACCCGTCGCGGAAAAAATGCAGATACCCTTCCAGCGTCAGCTTCCCGTCCTGCACGAAAGTGGAGGCGATGGTCAGCGTAATCGGGACCAGCATGAAGGCCGCCAGGAACAAAAGGCCCGGCAGCAGCAGATATATGGCTCGTTTGTTCATTCTAATGACTCCCGTCCTTCTTCGGCTCTTGGTTCAAGCTGTTCAAGCTATTAATGAAGCATTCCAGAAAAGCGGGCGCGTCCACCTCCAGGCAGACAGCGGCATTCGCAGGCTTACCCAGCCGGTCCTGGAAATCACAGACGGTCTGGCCGTCGCACAGCTCGCTGCGGGTCTCCACGTCCACATAGTAATCGTGCGTGGTGACGAACCCGCGGTTCAGCGCCACGCCAACCGCCAGCGGATCATGCAGGGCACACGCCTGCACACCGTTGCGCTCATAGTAGCGCTGCCGGTAGTCTGCCGTGCTTTTCTCTACATACTCCCGGATCGCCGGAATACGCAGCTTCGCGATATCCTCCGCGGCAAGCAGCGCCTTGCGAGTCACATCCAGCCCGACCAGCGTCAGCCGGGGGAACCCTGCGGCAAGCACCTGCTTCGAGGCCTCCGGATCGACGTACATGTTGTATTCCGCCGTCGGTGTGATATTCCCGAAGCCCTGCACCACGCCGCCCATCACAATCACCTCGGCGGCATGCTGAGTTAGCTCCGGGCATTGGTGCAGCGCACGTGCCAGGTTGGTCAGCGGCGCAGTCATAATCAGTGTGATCTCGCCTGGCTGCTCCTGTAGCTGGCGGATAATGAAGTCTTCTGCCCGCTCTGCTTCCGCCTGCTTTGTTATTCGCATATCGCCCAGTGCACCGCCGATACCATCTGAACCGTGTACGCGATGCTCAAACATAGTATCGCGGACTAACGGCTTGTCAGCTCCGCGGTAGACCGGAATCTGCCCGGATACGCCGAGCAGTTCGAGAATTTTGCAGGTGTTAAGAGTTGCCTGCTCCAGCGAGACATTGCCGCTGACCGTGGTGATTCCGACAATGTCGAGCTGTCCGCTCGTCACCGCCAGCATAATGGCCAGCGCATCATCCACCCCGGTATCTACATCCAGAATGACTTTTTTACGCCCCGTCATCCTTAGCCGCCAATCTCGCGGTTGAAGCGGTCGGTCCACTCCGTAATGTGCTCATTCACGAACGACATATCCAGCTTGCGCAGCTTGCTGATAACATCCGTTCCGTAAGTTACACCAGCCGCTTCCTCAGCTGTCAGTACCACCTTTGTGTTTACCGGGGAATCCACCTTGGCTTTGGCAGATGCTGTCTGCACTTCTTCACTCAGCTGCCAGTTGATGAACTCTTCGGCAAGCTCTTTATTGTCGCTGCCTTTAACGACGTTAACAGTATTCATTACGGCATAGGCGCCGTCAGAGGGTGCTACAAATTTGGCATCAGGTACAGCAGCCTGCAGATCCTTGAAGTACATTTCCATAATCGGGCCGCCGGCAATCTCCTCCTGGCCGAACATGTTCACATACTCGGAGGTCTGGCTGTAATATTTCACAACATTCTTGTCCAGCTCTTTCAGCTTTGTAAACGCCGTATCTTCATTGAAGTCCGCATTGCCTGCCGCAAGTGATGCCGCATCTACTACCATCGGACCTGCGGTAGCTGTAATTGCCGGCATGGCCAGGTTTTTATCGAACTTCGTCCACAGATCGCTCCATGTAGTTACGTCACCTTGGGTAAGGGCCGGATTATAGGCAATTCCCAGGCGTCCGATCGTGTACGCAGGGCCATATTCTGCACCCAGCGGCGCTTTGGCGATATCATAAATGTTCTGGATATTCGGGATCTTGCTGCTTTCGATTGTTTCGAACAGCCCTTCATTAATCGCCTGCTGCGCATAATAGTCGGACAAATACACCACATCCACATCGGAGCTGCCTTGACGGATTTTGTTCAGGCGCTCGGCGTTGTTTCCGATTTCCACTACAATTTTGACATTGTGCTCTTTCTCAAACGGCGCATAGACCGATTCTTTGAAGAAGTCTTCCGAGAAGCCCCAGGTAGAAATCACCAGCTCTGTCGGTTCTCCCGCTGCTGTCGCTTCGGGTGCAGCCGCATTATTAGTACCGGTGTTGTTCGTCGCAGTATTGTTTGCGCCGCAAGCGGCCAACATAGAAGTCAGGGCCAGTGCAAGGCCGGTAGTCATGATCTTTTTCATTAGTAAATAACCTCCCAAATGTAGTCCTAATAGGTGTACAAATCCAGCGTTCATCCTGCAATCCGGCATGTTCTGTCAGTCTCTTATCGAAGCAATCGGCAGCGTAAATCGGATCAGCAGCACCCCCTGTTAGTAATAAACCTCTGATTCCCCTTATTTTTTCATAAAAAAAAGAAAAGCATTCTTGTAGGAACAAGAACACTTTTCTTTGTGTAAACAAAGCAAAAGAGCTACCCCGTTATAAAAGGACGGTCTTCGCTTAAGATAGATCAAAAGCAAAAATCCGCTAATATCATGTTTAAATTGTCATTCTCCGGCCAGTATCATGTTCGTAAAAGCCCACTGGGTCGGTGCATCGTAATCCCTGAGCAGAACCTCAATCGTTAAGCCCATTTCTGCTTCAAGTCTTTCCTTGAATCTCTTCTTAAACAGCATCGACATCCGAAAATCCACTTCCTGCTTCAGCTCCGGCGCCTCGCCTTCAAGGGCGGTCGACCGGGGAGATCTGCGGTGCTTGGCGTGAAAGGTAATGACCCGCTGATCGACAGTTACGCGGAGCAGGGTCGTCCCGAAACCAAACAATTCCTTGGAGATCTCATTGTAGATCTGGCACATCTTCTTCTTCTGCTCGCTGTTTTCCAGTTCTGCCATGAAACCACCTTCGAAAACAGAATATCGTACAATCACATCGAGATTAATTGCTATTATACATAACTATCGTATTTCCAGCAAGAAAAAAGCTAAATCTAACATGAAAGTAACGCAAAACACGAACATTAACCGTTATGTTATTGTGGATTGATCAGGAAAAACCGCCCCGTTTGCCCATAAAAGCTAGTATTTCCACCGCTCGGCCACCATCTGACCGCATACGCCAGATTCAAAAGCACCTTTACCTTTCATTTTACCAGATTGCCTGCGTGCGCTGAAATCAAAGGCACTCCTGCTTCTGATTACGCGATATTGCCAGCCTACGCTATAATCAATGGCACTTTTACCTTTCATTCCACCATATTGCCCACGCACAGCGAATTCAAACGCACTAATACCTTTCATTCCACCATATTGTCCGCCTACAGTGAATTCAAACGCAATAATACCTCTCATTCCACCTTATTGCCCGCCTACAATGAAATCGAACGCACTAATACCTCTCATTCCATCTTGTTGCCCGCCTAAAGCGAATTCAAACGCAATAATACCTCTCATTCCACCATATTGCCCGCCTTCAGTGAATTCGAACGCACTAATACCTCGCATACCACCATATTGCCCTCGTACAAAATAAAAGAAGCCAGGTTTCCCTGGCTTCCCTCATTCCCTGAGATGCTTATTAAGCTTGTGCCTTCAGGTGGAAGCATCCGCTCACATAGTCGCGCTGGATGTCAGGCAGCGCCAAGCCGGCCTGCATCAGCCGGTCGCCGCCGAAGGCTTCGCCGCTTCCCAGCACCGTGTAATCGGTGTCCGGGTTGAGTCCCCGGAGCTTCAGTGTCCGGCGCGCCGGGTAAGGCACAGCCATGACCCGGAAGTAATAGACAAGTGCTTCGCTCTGATCGTCCGAGACGAACATCCAAGCCGTTTCATTACCCTCGAACGGGCTTTGCAGGCGGTACAGATTTCCCTGCTGCACAAGGCCGCGGATTTCCTTGTAATTTGCTACCTGCTCTTTAACGAGCTCTTTCTCCTCTTCGGTGAACTTCGTCAGATCAAGCTCATAGCCGAAGTTGCCGGACATGGCGACATCCCCGCGGAAGGACAGCGGCGTAACACGGCCAACCTGGTGATTCGGCACTGCGGAGACATGTGCGCCCATTGCGCTCACCGGATACACCAGACTGGTGCCGTACTGGATCTTCAGGCGTTCCGCCGCATCGGTGTCATCGCTTGTCCAGGTCTGCGGCATGTAGTAGAGCATACCCGGGTCAAAACGTCCGCCACCGCTGGAGCAGCTTTCGAACAGAATATTCGGGAAGTCTGCCGTCAGACGCTCGATCAGCTCATACAGCCCCAGCACATAGCGGTGGGCGGTTTCGCCCTGGCGCTCCGCCGGCAGTTCTGCCGAGCCGATCTCCGTCAGGTTGCGGTTCATATCCCATTTAACATAGGCAATCGGCACCGTGGAAAAGATTTTGCTCAGTGCATTGTAAACATACTCGCGTACTTCTGCACGTGTAAGATCGAGCACCAGCTGCCAGCGAGCTTCGGTGCGGCGGCGTCCCGGCACATGGAGGCACCAGTCCGGATGGGCGCGGTACAGATCACTATCCGGCGAGATCATTTCCGGCTCTACCCAAAGGCCGAACTGCATGCCGAGGTCGTTGACCCGCTTCGCCACATCGGCCAGTCCACCCGGCAGTTTGCGCAGATCCTCGGTCCAGTCGCCGAGCGAGGAGTTGTCGGCATCGCGCTTGCCGAACCAGCCGTCGTCAAGCACGAACAGCTCAATGCCCAGCTTCGAGCCTTCGGCGGCAATGTCTACCAGCTTGTCGGCATTGAAATTGAAGTAGGTCGCTTCCCAGTTATTCACGAGGATTGGCCGTTCCTTATCACGGAATGTTCCTCTCACCAGGCGCGTACGGTACAGGCGGTGATACGTCCGCGACATGCCTCCGAGACCTTCATTCGAGTAGACCATAACGACTTCAGGAGTCTGGAAGCTTTCGCCCGGAGCCAAACGCCAGGAGAAATCAAAAGGATTCAGACCCATGCACAGTCGGGTATGTCCGAAGGCATCCACTTCAGCTTCAGCCGCGAATCCGCCGCTGTAGACCAGTGAGAAGCCGTACACTTCGCCCTGGTGCTCGTCGGTATCCGGCTTAGCCAGTGCGGCGAACGGATTGTGCTGATGGCTGCTCATTCCCCGGCGGGACTGCAGCGCCGTCGTGCCCTGTTCCAGCCGTCTGCGGGTCAGGTTCGCCTCCCGCGACCAGCCGCCGGAGAGATAGATCAGGTCAAACTGGCTGTCCTCCGGAAAATCAACGGAAGCGCTCAGTGCCCGCAGCAGATCAAGCGGGGCCTGGCCATCATTAACGAATTCTACCGAGCGGGCAATAACGTCTGTGTCGCGGTAAACGGTATAACGCAAAATAACATTCAGCGACGCGTAATCATCGCGCAGCGTAATTTCCAGCGTATCCGCTTCTTCCGGGGATTCCACATACACGGACGGAAGTCCGGCAAGCTGCGGCTTGCCCGGCAGTACACGGTAACCGGTATAGTGTAGCTCCGTAATCCGCGTGCCGTCCGTCAGCTTGACCTGATAAGCCGGTACACGGTAATCGCCTGTGCCGTACTGCGGATATTCCTGCGGAAGCCGGTCCAGCGCAGTGCCCACCCCCAGATGCGGCAAGCCCTCCAGATTGCTGTCATGGCGCAGTTTTTTGCCCCAATACACGTGCATCGGATAGTTATTAAAAAGACCGATAATATAACTCATACCCTTGCTCTGTAAATGAAATGTCCCCTTGTCTTCCTGTACCCAAATGGCCATGGACCGGTTCCTTCTCTCCTGAATATTGTTATATTTTCTTTAATGGGAGCTCGCAAAAAATCCAGCTACCTCTCATCCTGCCATTTCGCCCGCGCAGGCCGGATTCAAAGGGATTTTTCCCTCTCTTTCCACCAATCCACCCGTACAGACCGGATTCAGAGGGATTTCCCCCTCTTTTCCACCCTTTCGCCCGGGCAATGCCCTGTTGCTCTCGCATCACCCCGGGCCAGGCGCATCAGGCTTCCTTCACATAATCCGCCATGGAGCGGACTTCTAGACCTGTCGGCGCAGCCGGAACGAAGTCCTGCTCTCCGCTGCCGCGCAGCGAGAACTGCACCGTCTTCGGCTCGCCCGGAAGCAGATCGAAGAAGTTGTCAGAGAAGATGCCTTCCTCTTCCGCCGTCAAATACACCCCTCTGGCCAGCACATCGCTGCTGACCGTGAAGCTTAGGCCGCCGCTGCCCGGAACCTCAGCCACTGTGAGTGCAGGCTGACTCAGCTTGATCTCTTTCGCCGCAGCGAAGTAATGCTCTTTCTGCTCCAGCAGGGAGCCCTCTGCCAGCAGAGAAGCTACCAGCACCACCTGCTTCGGATCGCTGGCCTCCAGCAATTCCGCAGTTGGCACGGTGAATACCACCGCCGCCGAATCGGCAGCCAGCTGCACGGGCTGATTCCATTCCTTCAGAACCGAACCGCTGAAATCATACAGCCGGAGCACCAGCTCCCCGGCCAGTGTTTCCCGCAGGTCGGATACTGCATGCACCTGCAGGTTTATCCCGTCCATTTCCTCAATGGAGAGCAGGACATCCTTGAAGCTTTTGCGCGCGGTATATTGCAGTGCTTTCCAGCGGCCGTAGTAATCCATGCTCGCCCAGGAGGCCACCGGCCAGCAGTCGTTCATCTGCCAGTACAGGGTACCCATGCAGTACGGCTTGTTTCTCCGGTGGCTTTCAATCGCAACCCTCATGGCCTCCGCCTGAAGAATCTGGCTCATATAAAGGAATGACCTGAAATCCTTTGGCTCCGGCAGATAGATGTCCATATATTCTTTAATCAGCAGATTGCCGCGTCCATTCTTCTGGTGTGCCAGCATCACTTCCGATTCCAGCTCCATATCCGCTTCCTCCGCATAGCTCAGTACCGATTTCAGCTCCGGGAAGGACTGGAAGCCGTATTCGCTCATGAAGCGGCCCACCTTGACGTTATAGTTCTCAAAAGGCTCAATCCCGTGCCAGACACCCCAATAGTGAATGTCTCCCTCGCCTGTAATCCGCGTCGAATGCTGGTCTATATTATTAGTACGTTCACGCAGCGGAGAGGACGGCCAGTAATCAACACCCGGATGATAAGCTGCTACCGCCTCCGGCAGAATGCGGTGGAAAATCTCCTCGTAAGCTGCCCATAGCGTGTCGCGGATCTCAGAAGTGAGCTTTTCCTTCCAGCCCCAGCCCATATTCTCCTCGAAGTGGGCCCAGGCAGAGTCGATCTCATTGTTACCGCACCACAGTGCGATGCACGGGTGATTGCGCAGCCGCTTCACATTATATTCCGCTTCCTTCCGCACACTCTCCAGGAACGCTTCATCCCCCGGATACATGCTGCAGGCAAACATGAAGTCCTGCCAGACCAGCAGGCCGTATTCATCGCACAAACGGTAGAATTCCTTCTCCTCATAGAAGCCGCCGCCCCATACACGAAGCATGTTCATATTCGACTCCACGGCTGAGGCAATCTCATGACGGTAGCGGTCACCGGTAACCTCAGTGATGAAGCTGTCATTTGGTATATGATTCGCACCCTTTGCGAACACCGGCACACCGTTCAGCTCGAACTGGAACGAAGCACCCTTAACATCAGGTTTACGGATCAGCTTGATTTCGCGGAGCCCGGTTGTCACTTCGGCAGTATCTTGTACCGTACCCTTCTGCAGCAGCTCTACCTGGAATGAGGTCAATTCCGGCACTCCCAGCCCGTTACACCACCACAGGCGCGGATGACCGATCACCAGCTCCAGTTCCACAGCTTGTATGCCGGCATCCAAAGTAACTGCCTGCGTCCACTCCTGGCCGTCCGCTGTAATCCGCAGTGTTCCTTCCCCTACCTCCGGCGCATTGACTTCAACAATTGCCGTCAAACGTGCCTCTTCTTTCTTTATAACATCCTGACGGATATAAACATTCGTAATTGCAGCAGCATTTCGTCCAGTAAGCACCACTTCACGCCAGATGCCGCTTGTCAGAAATCTCGGACCCCAGTCCCAGCCGTAATGATAAGGCGCCTTGCGGGCAAATACGCTGATCCGCTTCTCTTCAAGACCGCCCAGTTCCGACTGGTCATTCGGAGCGGGCAAATCATATCCGAGCTGCTCCAGCTTCGGCAGGTCCTCTGTCACCACAGAGCGGAACTTCACCAGAATCTCATTGTCTCCCGTCCGCAGCAGACCTTTGACATCCACTGTCCAAGCCCGGAACATATTGTCTGCTGAAAGCGCATGCACATTGTTCACATACACATCGGCATACGTATCCAGCCCCGCAAAGTTCAGCTCCGTAACAGCCAGGCTCTGCCAATCCCCGTCAAGCTGCAGCTTCGTTCTGTACTCCCAGTCTTTCTTATCGATCCATTGCAGTTCATGCTCATTCTTTCCATAAAAAGGCTGCGAAATCAGCCCATTACGTAGCAGATCGGTATGCACCGTTCCCGGCACCACTGCCGGCAGCCATCCTTCATCCCCACTAGCCCTAAATTCCCAATTCGTCAAATCAAGCCGTTGTTGAGTCATGAGTCCTCCTAAAAGTTTTGTTAGCTTATGCATCCTTGAGTCGCTTCGTACAAAACTCACTTCGGAAGCATATGCTTAAGTTTTGTGAGCCTACACCCTAATTCACCGGTTTGCGCCGCATCCTCAAAATAGCATGTGTGCGCTTACTTTTCATTACATCCATTTTGGATTCATTGTATTTTGTTATAATATTGTTAGTGATACACCAATTATAATCCCAGAAAGAAAACAAATAAAGACAATAAATAATAATTGAATACATTTATCCATCCGAAAAATCGCGATATAATGTTCATGTAAACGCTATCAATAACATGAAAAGGGGACTGTGCAATGAGAAACAAGTTATTTTCGTTATGTTTTGTTATCATTATGGTTTTCTCTCTATCCCTGACAGGCTGTGGTTCGAACAACAATAATAATAATGCAGCCACAGCAACCGATGAGCCTGCAGCAACAACAGCGCCAGAGAGCACCGACGCAGCAGCAACCACTGAACCGGCAGCAGCCAGCGGCTCTGACATCAGCGGCAAAATCATTTTCCTGACCAACAGAACCGACATGATCGGCAAAGAGTATGACGAATATTTAAAGCGCTTTAATGAGAAATATCCGAACATCAAGGTTGAATTCGAAGCTTCCCAAACCGACTACAACCAGCAGGCTAAGGTCAGAATGGCCAGCGGCGAGCTTCCCGACGTAATGTTCATTCCTAACATCCCTAACTCCGATCTGCCAAAATATTTCGCACCGCTGGACGATCTCGGCCTCACCGATAAAATTACATTTAAAGACTTCAAATCCTATGAAGGCCAGCTGTACGGAATTACCACTGGTAACTCCACTACAGGGATTGTCTATAATAAAAAAGCCTTCGCCGATGCCGGCATTACCGAAGTCCCTAAGACCTGGGATGAATTCCTCGCTGCCTGCGAAAAGCTGAAAGCCGCCGGTGTAGTGCCGCTCGCTTCCAACTTCAAAGACAAATGGCCGCTTAACGACTGGGTATACTCTGTTCCCCGGATTATTGCCGGAAACCCTGATTTCCCGAATGAGAAGCTGACTACAGACACACCTTTCACAATGGATAACGGCTACGGCAAATCGCTCAGCCTGCTTAGAGAACTGAATGAAAAAGGCTATCTGGAAAAAGACATCAACTCCACCAACTGGGAACAATCGAAGAAGGACATCGCTTCCGGCAAATTCGCCATGTACTTCCTGGGCAACTGGGTTATCAACCAGGTTATCGGCGCTGGTACCACTTCGGACAATGTAGGCTTCTTCCCGCTTCCTTATGACAACTCAGGCAAACTTACTGCTCCGCTGAGCCCTGACTTCTTCTACGCTGTTGCTAAGAACAGCAAAAATGTAGACGCTGCCAAAGCCTTCGTTAAATGGATGATCGAAGATTCCGGATATGAGGATTTTGCCGGATTCATCTCTCCGCTGAAGGGCAAAGAATCCAACTTGACACAGCTTAAAGAATTCCAGGCTACTGGTGTAGTTCTGCAAGAAGGTACAGTGGATGACGCTAAAGTAACTGAAATCACCAACAAAGCACAGCTCGACCTGCCGGCTATGGCTCAGGAGTTCGTTCTGGCTAAAGATCCGCAAACTGTCTTCGACAAATGGAACAAAGCATGGGCGAAAGCTAAAAAAGACCTCGGCTATTGATCCTATAAACACGCTGCACGGTAACTCCGCATAAACATCGGCGCAAAATGGATTATGCCTTCTCTGGATAATCCATTTTGTCGTCAATCTAAAGAGAGCTTCTTACGGAAGGAAGGCTGAGAAATGTTCGGAACATTATCCTATAACAAACAGAAGACCATTATTATCGTATCCTTTCTGCTGATTCCGCTGCTGCTTCTGGCAACGTTCACCTATTACCCGGCGATTAAGCTGGTTTACTACAGCTTCACCAACTGGGACGGCTACAGCCCCGAGAAGCCATGGGTCGGCCTGGACAATTACCGCGAGGTATTCAGCAACCCGGATATTTTCAAAGTATTCACACATAACTTTGCCTACTTTGTGATGGGGATCGTCCAGAATATCGTCGCCATTTATTTCGCGGTCGTGCTGAGCAGCAGGCTGCGGGGCAAAAACGCCTTCCGGATTATGCTGTTCCTGCCTTACATTATGAACGGCGTCGCTGTGGCCTTTATGTTCGGCTATGTTTTTGACACCACTAACGGATCACTGAATCTGTTTTTGGACAACATTGGGCTTCACCATCTGGCCCAGACCAGCTGGCTCGGTACCGAAGGGCTGGTAAACTACTCGCTTGCCTCCACCGGCTTCTGGCGGTTTATGGGTTACAACATGGTTATTTACATTGCCTCTTTACAGGCTATTCCGAAAGATATTTACGAGGCGGCCAAAATCGACGGCGCAGGCTCCTTCCAGACCTTATGGAGAATTACGCTGCCGAATATGAAGCCTGTGATCCAATTGAACCTGTTCCTGACGGTAACTGGCGCACTTGAAGTCTTCGATCTGCCGTTCGTTCTGACAAAAGGCGGCCCTGCCGGCGCCAGCCAGACTTACGTGCAAAAAGTCGTTGAAACCGCATTTGCTTTTAACAATTACGGGCTGGCCTCGGCAATGAGCATCATCCTGCTCTTCTTTGTCGTCATTGTGCTGCTGGTGCAGCAGCTGGTACTTAACCGGGGAGGAGACAAATAAACATGGCACATAACAAATTTCGTTTTGTTGATTTCATCAAATACTTCACGCTGCTGATCGGGGTATTTGTCGTCCTTTTCCCTCCATATGTGGTCATCGTGAATGCCTTTAAATCTACCGACGAGTTCAACTCCAGCAGTTCAATGGCTCTGCCCAAAAGCTTCCTGAACTTCGACAACTTTACCGCCGTCTTCCAGCGCGGGGGTCTCCTCAGCGGGTTCGGCAATGTCCTGGTCATTATTATAATTACATTGACCCTGAACATTCTGTTTGGGACAATGGTGGCATACGTGCTGGGCCGCTTCTCTTTCAAGCTTAAGCCGGTTGTATTCGGAGCTTATCTGGTAGCCACTATCATTCCGAGCATTACCACACAGGTCGCCACCTTCGGCATCATCAAAAATATGGGCCTCTACAACACGCTCGGTGCCCCTATCGTGCTCTACATCGGTGCAGACGTTATCCAGATCATTCTGTACCTACAGTTTATCCGCAACATTCCCTTTGATCTCGATGAGAGTGCCATGGTGGAAGGTGCATCCCTGTTTAAAATCTACCGTTCGATCATCTTCCCGCTCTTAACTCCGGCAACAGCTACGCTGGTGATTCTGAAGACGATCAGCATCTACAATGACATGTACATCCCTTATCTTTATATGCCCAAACAAAGCCTTGGCGTGGTCACCACCATTCTCATGCGCTTCCAGGGAGTCAATTCGGGCGAATGGAACCTGATCTGTGCCGCAATTCTGCTGATTCTGCTGCCGACGGTCATCCTGTACTTCTTCCTGCAGCGTTATATCTTTGAGGGGGTAACCAGCGGGGCCGTGAAATAGGGGGATGTACGGAAAGGAATACTACAGTGGTATCATACATCCTGAGAATTCCGCGCAGACTATGGCTGTTTCTGGCCAACCTGCCGATGGAGCGCAAGCTGATTGTCGTTTTCGTCTTTCTTCTTTCTCTGCCGATTACTTATGTCAGCTACCTTTCCTCCCGCTCCACCTTTAATTCGGTGCTGCAGAGCTCCACAAAGAGTGCCGGCCAGATGGCGGGCAGCGCTTCGGATACCATAGACAGGTATGTCGCTGATTTAAAAAGAAATACAGCGCTGCCGCTGTATAATACGGATGTTCAGTTTTATCTGGAGCAGCAGTATGCCGACTGGGATAAGAACACCAGCATGTCGATGTTCCTAAGCTATTTGAACCATACGAAAGACGAGATCATTGCCGTATACTTAGTGGACAAATACGGTTCTGTCTTCTACGACAGAGCTCCCAGCATTAATGAACTGTTCCCCGCAGAGCGGATGAATGAGTGGAAGACTCTTACCAAGGGTGCCGGGGTAGCGCCTGTTGTCCAGGGACGGCATACGATCCGGGTGAACGCCAGCGATCACCGTGAAGTTTTCAGTGTCCTGCGGACGATCACCTCGGTCAGCACGCTGAAGCCGATCGGTATGCTGGTCTTCGATATCGACATCAGCCTGTTCAAAGGCATCGCCGACCCGGTCAATACCGTCACCCAGGGCAATACTCTGATTGTGGACAATCAAGGACAGCTTATCTATGGCAGTTTAAATACAGAAGCGCAGAGCCGTGTTCTGCAGCAGCATGATATCCCCCTGCTGCTGCAGAATACGGATCAGCCGGAGGGCCATTTCCAGATTCACCTGGAGGGCCGGGATTATCTGGCAGTGTATACCGTATCACCGATTACCGGGTGGACAACCATCGTTACTATTCCGCTGGAACGGATCCTTACCCCGGTGCAGAAGACCCGAAATACGCTAATATTGACTACTTTGGCGATTGTAGCCTTTGCTTTGGTTGTGGCGACGTTCATTTCCTATGCGCTGACCAAACCGCTGAAATCGATGGTCCGCCTGATGAAGCAGGTGCAGCATGGCAATCTGGATGTCTGGCTTTCGCCTAAATATAACGATGAAATCGGAATGCTCGGCAGCCACTTCAACCGGATGATCATCCGGGTCAAGGATCTGCTCCAGGAAGTATCGCTTACGGAGAAACGCAAGCAAAAGGCTGATATGCGTGCTTTGCAGAATCAGATCAACCCGCATTTTATTTACAACACGCTGGAATCGATCCGCATGCTGGCAGAGAGCAGTGACGATCCACGTGTGGCCAGGCTGACTTATCTGCTCGGCCTGCAAATGCGTTACGGAATTGTCCGCAGCGATGAAATGGTGACGATCCGGCATGAGCTGGATCATGTGCGCAATTATCTGCATCTGCTGCAAATCCGTTTCCCGGATAAATTCAGCCTGAATATTGAAGTACCGGAGGAGTTTCTTCCGCTTCCGGTAATTAAGCTGGTCTTCCAGCCGATTGTCGAGAACGCCGTGTTTCACGGACTGGAGCCTAAAGAGGGTCCGGGTGCAATCCATATTACCGCTTGGACTGAGGATGGCAAAATCGTATTTTGTGTCGAGGATGATGGTGTCGGCATGGACGAGGGTACCCTGCGGCTTCTGAACAACAATCTGATGAACGGGGCCGATGGCGAAATGTTCGGCATCGGCCTGCGCAATGTAAATGAGCGGATCCGCCTTCATTACGGCAGCACCTTCGGGCTGCGTGTATTCAGCGAGCCTGGCCGGGGCACCCGCGTTATTCTAAGAATTGACGACCTCTCGAATGCTCGCGGTGATGAATAATACAATATATGCTGAACTAAAGTACTGTAAGATGGCGGAAGCGGCGGAGGGGAAGTTTGGAATTGGAGGAGCGAATGCGTCCGCCTTTAGGTTTGGATTTCTACCGCAAACAGCGGTTAAAATCAGGAAATCCAAACCTAACAGCGGCCGGAAGTCCAAACATTCCCCGCAGCCCGCGTTCTACGCCAGCTTGGCAAATCTAAAGTTCAGCTTATATAGTCAGGAAAGGGGATATCCGGATTGCTGCGTATTGTGATTGTAGATGATGAGGTTCTGATTCGCGAAGGCCTGGCCCGGATGATCAGCAAAGAGAGTAGCACCTTTTGTGTCGTCGGTACTTATCCGGACGGCAAGCATCTGCTGGATGAGCTGCCTTCCCTTCAGCTGGACGTTGTCATTACCGATATCCGTATGCCGCAGATCGACGGCTTGGAGCTAATCAAGCGGCTGAAAGCCAGCCACCCGCAGATTCGCACGCTGCTGATGAGCGGATTCGTTGAATTTAATTATGCCCGGGAAGCCATCCGCAGCTCAGCCGTGGATTACCTGCTTAAGCCGATCAACAAAGAACAGCTTTTCGAAGTACTATATGCCCTGGATCAGGCACGGAAGCAGCAGCAGGACAAAGAAGAACGCCAGCGCTCCGGGCTGCTGCTCTCCCTGCTGCAGATCGAGGAGCCTTCCTCTGTTCTTTTAAACGGTCTGGGTTTGCCACAGCCGTATTTCACGATCTATGTCCTGAAAGGGGGCAGCCGGGAAACGGCCCTTACCTATGCTGAGCGTCTTCGGCAAGAGAAGGGAGCCCTGTTTGACCTTCTGGAGATGCATAAAGGCATCCAGGTATGGGTCCGTTATTCTCCACAGCCGCTCTCCCCTGAAGAGCAGCGCGATATCATGGAGTATGTCAGTCCGGCTGGAAGGAATCAGCGCCTGCATATCGGGGGAAGCCGTTCCTATTCCGATCCGGCCAGATTGAGAACCGCTTATCTCGAAGCCAAGCAGGCCTGTGATGCGGGAATTTATAATCCGCAGCCGCTGCATTATGCTACTATAGAGGAACTTAATGTTGCGGAGAAGTCTGCAGTTGATCCTTTCGCTCCATTCCGGGAGCCGCTGATCCATGATCTGCAGATTCTAAGTACCGCCGGGGTGCAAGAATGGATCCGCAAGATGTTCCGCGTGCTGGAAGCGGGGCAGGCCACTCCGGATCTGATTCTCCGCTCCCTCCATCACGTGGAGGAGACCGCCCGCAAAGAATTGCAGGAATTCGAAGCCGTCTACTGGAAAGAGACCCGCCCAAGGCTGGAGGAGCAGATCAAAACCTGCATGAGCCTTGGCGAAATGGAAGAGCTGTTCACAACTCTTTTCTCCGCTGCACTGAATGAAATCCGCACCCACCGGCTGGAGATGTCCGGTACGGCAGTTGAAACGGTGAAGCGCTGGGTGTCGGCCAATTATAATCAGCATGCTGACCTGAATACGCTAGCGGGTATGGTATTTTTGACGCCAAGCTATCTCAGCAAATTGTTCAAGCAGGAGACCGGGCTCACCCTGACCGACTATATTATTGAAATCCGCATCCGCAAAGCGAAACAGCTGCTTAAGAGTGCCCACGACCTGAAGGTACATGAAATCGGCACCGAAGTCGGCTATCCCGATCCCGCTTATTTCAACAAGCTTTTCAAGAAGGTAGTCGGCGTCACGCCGAACGAATACAAACGAATTTCCCACGTATAAGGAGACCGATATTTTGCAGCCACAGTTCCCGGCATCAAGCAATAACGATGAGATCCAGGTGTATGAAACTACAGAGCTATATGGTGAAAAAGGACGCTTCCGCGTTCTCCAGTTTTCCGGCGAGGCCATTCAGGGTGTGCTAGATCTGGAGCATCCGCGGCGCGTCGTCTTTGAGTATCCGCGGGCAATGATTCATTTAATGGAGTGCAATGAGCCCTATTTCCAGAATGTGTTCCTGATTGGACACGGAGTCGGAACGATTGCCGGTTATTTTGCGGAGAAAAGCTTCAAGGTAGCTGAGGTGAACGCTGAGGTCGTAGACTATAGCCGAACCCACTTCGGTTATCATCAGGACAACGTTATGATTGGCGATGGCCGGAGCCTCCTGGGGCGCGAGCAGAACGGACGTTATGACTACATCCTGCTGGATGCCTTCACGGCCGCCGGAACGCCGCCACATTTAACCTCCAGTGAATTTTTCCGCCTCACCCGGACCAAGCTTCATTCACGAGGTGCTATCCTGATGAACCTGATGGGCCGAAGTGAAAATGACCGGTTGATCAAGGCCATCCACACTACGCTTAGTGAAGAATATCCCTATATCAAAGCCTTCGCGCTTCCTGCGGAAGGCTCTGCAGATATCCGCAACATTGTTATTATGGGCAGCGGCAAACCGATCCGCTATCAAGCCCGGCATATGGCCGGGTTTATTGAGGTCACCCTCGGTCAGGGCCATGTGATCAGAGACTGAACCGCGAGCAGATCAACCGCTATTTATGGCTTGGACTCCCGGCAGGCGTTCCTTGAATTTCCACTTCTTCTCCTCTGCCTGCTGCTACTCCTGCTAACCACCCACGCTTGGGACTTTCACCCCAGAGATAGCTCCATACTTAGGCACACATAAAAGAGAGCCGCCTGTGACAGGGCAGCCCTCTATGCAGGTATTATAAGCTCTTGCATCTGCGTCACTAGATATCCATGCAGATCAGACAAATATCGTCCTGTTCTATCTGCTTATCCCCTTTTCCCGAGGCAAGCAGAGTATCCATAACGATGGAAATCGGCTCTTCTCTAGTTCCTCTCATGGCTTCCAGCACCAGATTCATCTGGTCTTTCAATAATCGTCCCGGACTTTCGATTAAGCCGTCAGTATATAACAGCAGTCTGACCGGGCCTTTGATTGGAATCGTTTGTTTCTCCGCCTTCAGCTCCGGAATTAAACCGATCGGAAGACAAGAGGATTTCAGTTCCGAAATTTCCCCGTGTTCATCCATCAGTAAGCCGCTGGGATGTCCCGCATTTATATATTCGACCGTTCTTTTCTTTGGATCCACTATTAAATAAATGGCTGTGAAATAGAAGTTCGCAGCTGTCACAGCCTCTTTAAAGAGCTTATTCATGTGATTATTCAGTTCATTGATTACTTCTTCAGGACTAAGATTGGCCTGAATAATCCCTCTCAGCAGAGAACGGGTAGACATGCAAATAAGGGCTGAGGACACTCCGTGCCCCATTACATCCATGATTAAAATGCCATACCGATGCTCATCCATACGATACCAGGCATACATATCTCCTCCGAGGTTCTTGGAGGGAATATAGCGGGCATCTATAGAAAACTCCGGGGTGTAGATGGGGCGGCTGAGAACACTCTTCTGCACCTCTCTCGCCAGGTCCAGATCGATCTGATTATTTTTCTCAATCAGCTTTGTATGGGTAATGTCAAGCACTACCCCATTTACTGTTATCTTCCCGGTCGCCTCATCAATAGATGAAAACACCCGGCTCTCTACCCAGCGCATTTCTCCGCTTGCGTGGACAAGTCGGTATTCCAGAGTGGTATCCGTCGGAATGTTCTGCGAGGCGGCGCTCATTCTGCTTTTCACCCTGGCTTTATCTTCATCCAAAATTTGTGCAGACCACAAATCAGGATATTGGTAATATTCCTCGGGTGAATAGCCGAATACCTTCTCGCAGGCTGGTGAAATCGTTAATAATTTACTCTCATTCACATCATAGGACCACAAAATAATATCAATACTTCCAAAAATATTATTCAGCTGAGTCTGGACTTCAGCCAGTTTACCCTGCATTCTTTCAAATTCGGTAATATCCTTGGCAAAACCGATAACACCCTTAATTTCTCCGTTAGCCTTTAGGGGTACACTGGATAAATCAAAGGTGAGGTATCCACCGTCTTTACGCCGCATTTGTAATTTCCTTGAGGTGGAGAGCAGGCTGCCTTTGGTGATATCCACAAAGGTCTGCTGGACCAACGGCACATCTTCAGGAAGGAACAGGCTTGTAAACAATGTGTTTTGAATCTCCTCTTCTGTATATCCAAGAAGGTCCAGAAGATTCGGGCTCGCAGTGTTTAGGGAACCATCAAGATCGACAACATAGATGCCTGCATTGTTATAAAGGAATAAGGATTTATACCGCTGCTCACTCTCCTGCAGCTTCCTGGCGTTATCAATCTGCTGTCTGTGCATGATGTACAGCGGCAATAATACAACCCCTTGAGTGAGAATATCGATAACAAACTCATAGGCAAACCTTTTATCAACAAACACTAGATTATACAAATCCAGTGCCAAGAGGATCAGGAGGATAAGCGGAAATCTGTATTTCGGAAGCCATTTCCCCCAGGAATTAAGGGAAGTATTGTTCATGTCACTCTCCTTCTTCTTCGCATGGAGAGGGTTACATAGGCTCCGGAAGGGATCAGTCTTACTTCATCCATAATTCCTTGAATAAGGACTAGCCCCCTTCCACGGGAGCCTACTTTAACGGGAGAGGCCGGATCGTTGTGCAGCTCAAAGGCTTCTCCATTTTGACAGACGGTTATCTCCATCGTATCCGATTCGACCTGCCAGGTTATTTTGAACCTACAATTTCCCGCCGGGCAGCCATGCTCAAATGCATTCATGCAGGCTTCTTCAGTTACCAGCTGCAGCAAAATCGAATCGTGCTCGGAAAAGCCTGTTTGAGCGGCAATGGTCCGGGTGGTCTCCATAGCAAGTGCAATGTCATCGGGTTTATTAATAATCAGGATCTCCCTGTATGTCCCCTCAGAAAGTCCATTCATCATTCTTCACCTTTAAAATAAGCATACGCCTCACTGATATCCGGAAAGATCTTCATCAGAGTGCGGAAATGAACAATCTCAAATATCTCGCCCACCGTGGCTTGCACTCCGCCAATAACAAGCTCCTTATCGGCTCTTCCTGCACGGAGCACAGCGTCTGCTATTACACCAAGCGCAGCGCTGTTTAAATAGGATACTTCCGTGAGCTCCAAGACCAGTTTGGTTTTCTCGGAATCTGTCAGTTTCAGAAGAGCTCTGCGGAACTCCTCCACATTCTTTAGCGTTACATCCGCCTTCCAGTTCAGCTGCTCCACCTTATCCTTCAAGGAATTATCCATGACTCATCCCACCTCTTTCCGTTTAGGTTCAAGATTCAGTGTTTTCTCTAAATTCAATAGATGGATAAACTGTTGGTTGTCCTTATAAATAGCTTCAAGCAGTTCTGAATTCTGCAGCAATTGCTCAGGAGCCGGTTCCAAATGGGCCCGGGAGAGAAGGCATACCTTTGAAACTTTATCCACCAGCACTCCAATCTCATGGCCAGACACTTCACAGATTAGAATCCTGGAGCTGGAAGAGAGCCCATGATCCCCCATCCCTAATCTGGACTGCAGATCATATACCGGAAATAATAATCCTCTCAAATTAATCATACCGAGGACATAGACGGAAGCTGAAGCCAGCAAATGAATCTCCGGAACAGGTACAATTTCTTTCATTTTCCGGATCGGGACGGCAAAATCCATGCCTGACAGGCTAAAGGTTATATACTTTTCGCTTTGTGAATCTGCGGTTTCGCCTTCACTTGCGGCAGGCAGCCGGGCTTCATAATGCGAGCCGGCTTCACGGATGATGTAGCGCACATCCAGTATGTGTGCAACGTGGCCATCACCGAGAATCGTTGCTCCGGCAAGATAGGGAACATTGCCGATGTAGCTTCCTAACGACTTAATTACAATCTCCTGATTGCCGATCGTTTGGTCAACGACCAGACAGACCCGTTTATCCGCCAAACCGATGATGACGACATACAATGGTTCCTTATCCGGATCTCCCTCAGTCTGCACCTGCAGCTTACGGTGCAGACGGACCAGCGGAAGCACCTGATTGCGGAATTTGCATACTTCTCTCCCTTGTACCGTAAGAATATCTTCATTTCTCAGCCTGAATATTTCAATTACATTCACTAAGGGAACTGCAAAGGTGCTTGTTCCCAGTTTAACGAGCAAGGAGCGGATGATCGCCAGTGTCAAGGGTACCTTGATTGTAAAGACGGTTCCTTCATTAGGTGTCGTTTCGATATCGATAACACCATTTAATTTCTCAATGTGTGATTTTACGATATCCATCCCCACGCCGCGGCCGGACAAATCCGTAACCTTCTGTGCCGTGGATATACCCGAACGGAAAATTAGCAGCACCAGTTCCTTTTCGGTCATTTGGGCAAGCTCATCAGCGGTCACATACCCCTTGCGAAGAGCCATTTCCTTAACCTTCTCCACATCGATTCCCCGGCCGTCATCAGCAATCGTTATCACAATCATATTTCCCTGATGGCTGGCCCGGAGCACAATGGTTCCTTTGCGCGGCTTGCCCATAGCCGCACGTTCCTCAGGCAGTTCTAACCCGTGATCGGCAGAATTACGGAGAATATGAATCAGCGGATCACTGATTTCCTCGATTAAGGTGCGGTCAAGCTCCGTTTCCTTGCCCTCAATCCGGAGCTCAATTTCTTTATTTGATTTTTGCGCCAGGTCACGCATCATCCGCGGAAAGCGGCCAAATAAATGCTCAATCGGCAGCATCCGGGTTTTCATCATACCTTCCTGGAGATCCGATACAACAGTATTCAAATGGCCCGCGATATCATTTAGGTCATTAATATCGCTATGATTTTTGAACTGCTCGCTTAATCTGGCACGGATGCTGTGGAGTCTGGTATTATCAATAATCAGTTCTCCGACCAAATTCAGCAATTCCTCCAGCCGCTCCACATCAACGCGGACCGTCTGGGGCACCTGCACTTTGCTCTCCGGCAATACCGTTATTTCTTTTGCTTTAGCTGGTTCTCTAAGTTCTCTAATACTGCCTTTGTTTTTTTCGATTCCGGGAACCTCTTTCCCTTCTAAAAAGGTATCCAGATTCAAATTTGTAATATACTCAATGTGGATAGAGTCAAGCTGGGAGATCTGTTTCAGACTCTGAATAATGTCCTGCTGTCCTTGTCTGGTTATCAGAATGTACACAACCGTGCCCGAAAATAAATCATCCTGTTCTATGAGTTCCAGTTCCGGGTAGCAGGCAGCAATCTCTCCATGCTCAGTCAGATTAATTTCAACAAGCTTGGCGCGGACATATTTCATCGACTCTTCTTCAGCCATATGGATATGGATGGCCATGACTTCATATCCGTCAGCCAAGGCCGTTTCTATCTTTTCCTTCTGGATACTGTTGAAAAGGATGTGCAGAGCTGGTGCCTGTGGTTTAACTTCCTGTTCAACCGGGGAGGAAACAGCCGAATTCTTGATGGCTTCCAGCCGGCTCATCAGAGCAGAAATATCCTCCTCCTCCATCACTCCGGCCAAGATAGAGCACCGGAGCTGCTTAATGAAATCGATGCATTCAAACAGAATGTTCAATAATTCGTTAGCCACTGACAGCTGCCCGCCGCGGATCAGCTCAAATACGCTTTCCATTTGATGCGTCAGCCTATTGAGCTGCTTAAAGCCCATTACCGCCGAAGATCCCTTTAAGGTATGTGCCGCCCGGAATATTTTCTGTATCGTTTCCAGGTGGCTACCCGAATTTTCCAGTATTAGCAGGGATTCGTCCAAGCACTGCAGCTGTTCATCCATTTCGTCCAGAAAAACACCCAGATATTCGGAATTATAAAAGTCATTCATCCTTTATCGCACCCCTCATAACTTTCCCCATCACCGAACAGCCGCTGGATGTTCAGAATACTGATCATCCCGTCAGTAACTTGTCCGATCCCCTCTATATATTTGCCTCCTACGGTGTCATGATCCTCGAGTGGAGGCTCAATCTCCTCAAAAGAAGTCACCTTCTCCACCGCATCTACGATAACCCCCATAGCTTCCTGCCGGTATCGCACCACTACGATGCGTGATTGGGCATCTGCCGGCGTATCCGAAATGCCAAATCTCCTGCACATGCTGATCACAGGCACAATTCTGCCGCGCAAATTAATGACGCCCCGGATAAACGGTTTACTGTTTGGCACTGCCGTAATATGCTGCATTTTAATAATTTCTTCGATATCCCGGATGTTTATAGCATGCCGTTCACTCCCCAAGCGGGACACGATATATTGTTCAGAGCCTCCTGCGGGCATATGACTCCCTCCTATAACTTAAAAGCTGAGACAGAGATGTTCAACTCATCGGCCAGCTTGGCCAGCATTTGTGAGGAGGCCGCCGTTTCCTGGGCTGCAGCTGCGGATTCCTCGCTTCCTGCGGCTATGGCTTCAATAGAGAAGAGTACTTCACTCGTTTGAGCCGCCTGTTCCTCACAGGCTGCAGCGATACTGGTGATCTGCTGTGTGGTTTCATTTACGCGGGAGACGATTCCATTAATCAGCCCTTCCGTCCGGTCTGACAGTGCGCTTACCTCACCAACAGCTTGTACACTCAGTACTGTATTCTTCTGCATTCCCCGGATAATATGGGCAATTTGCTTCGTAGCTTCGCTGCTGCGTTCTGCCAGCTTGCGTACTTCATCAGCAACAACGGCAAAGCCTCTGCCCTGCTCTCCTGCACGCGCCGCTTCAATCGCCGCATTTAAGGCAAGTAGATTCGTTTGTTCCGCAATTTCATTAATGACCTCAATAATTTCTCCGATTTTTTGAGAGTCCTGCTCAAGCAGCTCCATTTTTTGAGATAAGTCATTCATGCCCTGACTGGATTCCCTTACGGCGTTGCTGCCTTCTTCTGCACCCTGGCGTGTTTGAATGGACAGCTCCGAGACCACCTCGGCATTTTTAGCAACCTCATCAATTCCTCTGACCAGATCCTGGATCAGCTGATTCATATTTTGTGCCGCCTGGGCTTGGGACTGGCTTCCGTCAGCAATCTGTTCCGTAGTCGCCGAGATTTCCTCGGAGGAAGCGGCAACATTCTGAGCGGATTCGGCAGCCGAACCAATTAATTTTCTTAAGCTCTCTGTCATATCATTTACAGCCGTGGCCAATCTGCCGAATTCATCCCGGTTTTTGATGGATACCTGCTCTCTCAGATCACCACCGGCCATCTTAGTCACTAAGGTGAGGATCTTGGATACAGGACCGACAATTCCCTGTGAGATAATGAAGGCCAGTGCAATCGCAATTACTGTAGCAATGAACGCAAAGATGACGATCGTCATTCTGCCGGACAGATAGCTGTCTACAGTTGTATCGATATTAGCATTTGCATCTTTAACCAGGCCTTCAACCGCAAGATCTGCCGTGTCCAGCGCCTTTTGCAGATTAGGAAGCGAATCCAGTAACATTTGATAACCTTTGATATTATCATTGGCCATTCCGGCTACAATTACATCCGGTACAACAGCGTTATAGCTCTCTATGCTTTGCTTAATTGTCTCCAGCGATGATCTTTGCTCATCATTCAGCTCGAGTTTGGTGTATGCATTGATATTCGCAGTGAGTTTATCCTGGTCTTGTTTGATAGCAGACTGAATTTTACTGAATTCCGAAGTGCGTGTTTCCAGAATAATCTTCATTAAATCGCCCCGCAGCTTATACAGATCAGTGCGGATATTCTCCATATTGACTAATCCCGGGAAATTGTAATCACGCATTTCCTCAGAATCACTGTTCATCTGTCCCATTTTCATAATTGATAATCCACTAATAAACAGAAGCAAAGCAACAACAACCAGAAAACTGCCCAATAATTTAAAACGGATATTTAATTTCATACCTTACACTCCCCTAAAGTTCTGTCTTTGTTTCCTTTGTTTGCGTTTCCAAATAGTAACCTCATACACAGATACTCTTCTGATGGCGGATTTAAAATCTACATAATGGAGTTCTCCTTTGGTGTCCATTGCTTGAAGTATGAGTTTGTGAAATATTTCTCTTAAATTATCGTATCTTTAGGCCCTTGTGCCTATCCCCGCTGATTCCCGTTTATTACCAAGGAACTCCTATAGCTACTATAGGAACTGATTCCTATATTCAAACAAAAAGCGATAATTCTGCAGGAGCAGGATTATCGCTTTTTGTTTGGTTCTGGTAATGGGCTTTGGTACATTTGAGAGATGGCTTGAACGCGGCCGCTGACTCCCAGCTTCTCATAGATTTTTGTAATATGGTTTTTAACCGTATGCACACTGATAAACAGCTTTTCGGCAATATCCTTATTGTTTAATCCTTGCATAATATGCGTCAAAATCTCTTCCTCCCTGGCCGTTAGACGCCCCTTGGCTTCCGGCTGGGGCTCCATTGTTTCCATTGACAACGAGTGGAGAAAATGATCAGCGGGCAGCAATAAAGACTCTTGCAGGGAAACCGGGAGAGTTGCCTTCCAATCCTTTTCCCCTTTCTCCAAGTACAAGCTCATGATAAGCAGGACCTTCCCCAAAAACGCATAAGGCTCTAGTCCCGGTGTCCCCTCTTCGCTCCGCCCTGCCTTGCAGGCCTGAAATTGACGTAATACAAGCACAACGGGGCTGTCACCGAAATATTTGGATAATAGCTCCGGATTATATTCCGTGAGCAGACTTGCTTTGCCTATAAGTTCGATTTCATCGTTTGGACGATTCAGTTCCTGGAGGAATCCAATGGTTAGTTCCCTGGCTCTGACCCCTCTATGGTGGGCTTCAGGATTCCAGATTAGCAGGTTGTCATGAAGCAGGCTGATAATATCCGCGTTACTGAAGGAGACGTTTGTTGTCTCCAATTGCAGTTTAGTTACCACCAGGACATTGATTGCGTTTAGAAAAGGTGTACACTCCTCCTGCTGCAGACCATTATTAAAATGTACAGCCATCACACCCAAAAGTCTCTGCTCGTAAGCTATAGGGAATTCAACGAGGCCCCTTCCCTCCCACTGCCGCTGTATGGGCCTGCGGAACATGATCACTCCGGGCTTATCTTCTCTGAAATAAGCGGCCTCCACATCGGCGGCGTATGCTGAATAGTCTTCTGTATGATCATTAAAAGGCGTATATATTTTCATGCCTCCACCATCCTGCGGATCGAGCAGCAGGCACAGAAAAGCACTGTCAATGTGCTGCTGTATGGACTTGATCAACATTTGCAGAAAGATCTCTTTTTCCTTAATGACTACAGCAGCCTGAGCCAGCTCATGAAAAGTCTGAATCCGTATCCGCCGCCGTTCACTAGAGGTTTCCTTATTCAGGGCGTACAGCGCCGAGGAGATCTGAGTAGCTACCAGCATTCCCATATCCGCAAGTTCTTCCGAGATCTCCGGTATGGAAGTACTCCCGCCAAAAAGCACTCCGAAAAATTGATTCTGATGCTTGATGGGGTAGCAGATCACCACTTTGGGTTGTATCCCCCTGCCTGTGAAGAAAGAGGCTCTGGGATCCCGGTCTGCCTTTTCCCAATACCCCATTTGCTTGGAAAGCCCCACCTGACCCAGGTAGCCTTCCCCCGGATAAAAAGAGGCCCCCAGTAAAGCATGGTCTGCGTTCAAACCCACCGTTTCCGTCACACGAAATGGTTCCCCGTCCAGATCATTAGTGGCATATCCCGTAAATTCCAGCCCCATCACACGGTTAAAAATAGCTAAAACACCCTGAAGCCAGGTAGGACTATCAGCATCCATGAGATGAATCAGATTCATTAATTGCAGTTTATACGCATAATTATTCTCTTCCTTTTCCTGGTCCAGAAGAATCCCCATAATCTCTGCCAGTTCCTCCAGCTGATTAAGGATGAGTCTTATGCGTTCCATAGTATAGACTCGCGCACCATGAAGAGAGCGCTTCCATGCCTCGTGTTCCTCCAGCGGTTTGGATTGATAGACGATCCCCTCCACCAGTTCTTTAGTGTTTTCCTCTACCAAGACACCCGCAAGAATAAAATACGGCATATATTGTTTGGTTATTATAGGCGCAATCAAGAGTTTGAAGCCTGAAGAGGTCTCATAAACAATCGGTTTTTGTATATCCTTAACTTTCGTTAAAATATTGGGAATCGCCTTCTCTAAGCTTTTGCCTTGAAACTTTAACAAAAGACCAAGTCCTTCAGACAATCCTGAAGGCTCCGTTAAGCGTTCATCCTCTTGATTCGTTACTACCATAGTCAATCCACATAAAGAAGAGTATGCATTCTGTAAAGACTGCAAATGTACAGCCGCTTTTTTCTTCATTCCCTCAACCACTCTCCCAAGCTTATAAATTCGCCATAATAAGACAAAATCCCTCCTTTTCTGCGCTGTTTTATGACAAATATAGATTAAAATCCATTAATTCCTAATGCGTATACATAATCATGCAATAACCAGATCTGTCCATAGAGAACCAACCGATGTCCTAATTCTGCAGCCCTTACGCTTGGCCATCGGCAATTCCAGGCCAGTTTCCCTTTTGTCCGCTTTTTTTGCTAAAATAGAAGAGTCGGCGCATGCTTCGGCTTGAAAGCGCCAGTCACTGAAACGGAGGCATTACCTGTGGATTATATTATTCTGGACATCGAATTCAACGGCCGCAAATTTGCCAGCGAGCATCCTATGGAGGTCATTGAGATTGGAGCCGTCCGGTTAGACGCTTCATTGCAGTTTAAGGATGAGTTCTCCGCCTTAATCAAACCTATATATTTCTCTACCCTGAATTCGTTTATTAAGAAAAAAACCGGCATTCCCCAAGAGGATATCGATGTCGCTGACCGGTTCCCTAAAGTCATTACTGCATTCCGGGCCTGGCTCGATCAAAGCCCTGACGGCGTGCTGCTCCTGACCTGGGGCGGCGAGGACATGAAGCGGATCATCCAGGACATCCGGATGCACAAAATGGACGACGCCTACTGGATGGAGGCTACCTATTTTGATCTCCTAAAAGGGGTGCTCCGGGCACGCGGGCTCAGCAATGACATCAGCGTTGAAGGTGCGATGGCGCTGTTTGGGCTTGAGCCCTCCGGCTCTGCCCACCGGGCGCTAGACGATGCCAAGATGACTGCGGAGATTTTTCGTGCAGTCTTCCCGGAGCTGGACTTTGAGCGGTCCCAGCACTATGTGGATACCTTCTCCAATGCCAGAGAGCGAAAAACGGTCAAAATTGCGATCAAAGCCATGACCTCGCAAAAAATCGTTCCCACCTGGGAGCTGGTAGCCGAGCACTACTTCCCGGGCGAAGATGCTTTGGCCGATCCCCGCAAAGCGGCGGAGCTGCAGGCCTATTTTGCAGCACAGCTAGGCAAGAAATAATCTTCAACTTTAGACGGTATGAATGGCGGCAGTTTTCCAGTTGGGGTATCCCGGCGGAGACTGCCGCTTTTTTGTGCCTTTTGCCTATCTGATAATAAAGATGGTTACAATAAAAATAGCGTTTGACATTGCCGTTACGTGAAGGTGTAGAGTGGTTTTGTAAGCAGCAGCTTACCGGCGGGATGCGCAGTCATGCAGAGGAATCTGACGCTGAAAATCTGTTACAGGAGGCAGTCATTATGGAATATACCGTGCAGAAGCTAGGGCAACTTGCGGGAATCAGCACACGGACGTTGCGTTATTACGATGAGTTCGGGCTTCTGAGACCTGCAAGAATTAACTCCTCGGGATACCGTATTTACGGCCAGGCTGAAGTAGATCTGCTGCAGCAGATTCTATTTTACCGTGAGCTCGGCCTAACCCTGGAGGCAATTAAGGAAATCGTAACCTCACCGTCCTTTGACGGTGCACAGGCTCTGCGGGAACACCATGAAAAGCTGCTTCAGCGGAGGAATCAGCTGGATGAGCTGATTGCGAACGTCGAGCAGACACTGGCCCAATCAGAAGGGAGAATAACCATGAGTAATGAAGAGAAATTCGCAGGCTTTAAGCAGAAGCTAATCGATGATAACGAGCAGAAATACGGACAAGAGGTCCGGGAGAAATACGGCGAGGAAGCCGTAGAGAAGTCGAACCGCAAGCTGAGCAATATGACGGAAGAGCAATACACTGCCCTTCAACAGCTCGAAGCAGACATGTTCGCGTCACTGGAGCAGGCGATGGAGGAAGGTGATTCTGCCAGCGAGCTGGCGCAAAAAGCCGCTGACCTGCACCGCCAGTGGCTCAGCTTCTACTGGGACACTTACACGAAAGAAGCCCATGCCGGAGTAGCGCAGATGTACGTGGATGATGAGCGGTTTACCGCTTACTACGACAAGGTCCGTCCCGGTATGGCCAAGTTCCTAAGGGATGCCGTTCATGTGTATACCGGGCCTTCGCAAGAGTAAACCAGATTTCAGTTCAAGGTTCACCTGCCCTTATTATAGGGCGTTCTTTGACCATGAAGCGACAGCGACAGCGGCAGCAGATACTCGCTGCCGCTCTTTTGTATCTAAGCTTCCACCTCTTCCTCCATTTCTTTGTAGTATTGAATCTTGCCCTCAATCTTCCCGAGATTATCGCTAAGCTTCTGCATCTGCTGCTGGACCCTGCTCTGATGGGCTTCCAGCATCAATCGTCTCTCATGGACAGTGGAGGGACCCTGGCTGCGCAGATCGGAATAACGCTTCATTTCCCGGATTGGGATATCCAGCTCCCTCAGAATGACCAGAAACTGTACCCAAGACACATCGGCCTCGGAATAGGCACGGTAGCCCTGTTCATTCCTGGACACGCCCTCCAGCATACCAACTTTCTCGTAATACCGCAGCGTATGCGCTGATAGTCCCGTCAAGCGGGACATTTCCTGAATCGTAAGTAAGTTGTTCATGCTGAAATCATACCACAGCAAATGAACAGTTGCATTAGAGCGCGCTCTAAGCTGTACTCTGTGTGTAGAGCATATAATTTCTATATAAACGGAGGTTTACTTATGACTACAGAACGATATAACCGCGGTTGGGAAAAGCTGATGGAGGTGGACGGTACCGGAGGAGCCAAAGTGATTGAATCGCTGAAAGATATCTCTCCCGATTTGGGGCAATTTGTCATCGAGTTTGCTTTTGGCGATATTTATACCCGAGATGGGCTGGATTTGCGGCAGCGCCAGCTTATCACCATCTCCTCACTCACCACTCTGGGCGGCTGTGAACCACAGCTTAACGTTCACATCAATGCCGCGCTTAATGTAGGACTCTCTCCAAAACAAATAGTGGAAGCCATCCTGCATTGCGCACCTTACGCCGGATTTCCCCGTGTACTGAATGCAACCTTTGTGGCTAAGGACGTATTTAAGTCACGTGGAATAACGGTACAGGATCAGCAAAAAGACAGCTCCGACTGATGGAGCTGTCTGTATTCTCCCGATTCCTTCAAGACCCAAGGCTCATAGGCTGCGGTGCAGCAGCTCCAGCACTCTGCGCAGCTCGGTTACCGCCACCTGGCCTGGGGCCGAGGGCTTGTGTGCTGCACCAAAGGTCAGCGCCGAGCCGAAGATTTCCCCGGTCAGGCGGCTTATTACCCCTTCTCCGGCCATGGACATCGTAATGATTGGACGGTCCGCATATTGCTCCTGCATCTTATTCGTTGCTGCCAGCAGTGTCAGCACATCCCCCGGACTGTCCGGCATAACGGCAATCTTCGGCAGATCGCCTCCAAGCTCCTGTGCCCTGCACAGCCGGGAGACAATCTCCTCTTCGGACGGTGTTCCCTCAAAATCATGATTGGACAGGATTACGAACACCCCGCAGGCATGGGCAGCCGCAATTAAATCACGTACGACATTCTCCTCGTTGAACAGTTCCACATCGATAATATCGACCCAGCCGCTCTCAGCGGCGGCCTTATTGAGCTGAATATAATATTCGGTGGAGATCTCCTTCTCCCCGCCTTCCTTGGCGCTACGGAACGTGAAGATCAGCGGAATGTCCGGCAGAATGGACTGAATCCGCTCCAGCGCTTCCATAACTGCTGCGATATCCTCCACTCCGGCCAAAAAATCGCTCCGCCACTCCACTACATCCGGTTCGAGAGCTTTCAGCGCCTCAGCCTCTTTTTCCAGTTCAGCCAATGTTCCACTAACCAGCGGTACACATATTTTAGGCATTCCTTCACCCAGCGTTACATTTTTAACCGTTACAGTACCGCTCATTATGTTCAGCTCCTTATGTATCTTAATTTGCTTATAATATACCTTAGGCTCCGGCCGATTCCTTGAGGAACTGTTCAACCTCCGCCAGCTGCGGCAGTGATGGAATCGCCCCGTGCTTGCCTACCGCCAGCGCACCGACACTATTAGCGAAACGGACAGCTTCCGCAAGCGTCTTTCCGGAGGTCAGCTGATAGGCCAGCGCACCGTTAAAAGAATCCCCGGCAGCAACCGTATCCACGGCTTGTACCGGGAATCCCGGGATGTGCAAGCTACCGGCATCATTCACAATCAGCGCCCCCTTGGCACCGAGCGTAACGATAACATTCTCTACGCCTTTTTGCAGGAGAACCCGCGCCGCCTGCCCGGCATCCGCGATGCTGTTCACAGCCATTCCCGCCAGGATACCCGCCTCCGTTTCATTGGGAGTCAGATAGGCCACATGCTGTAACAATTCATCGTTAAGGGCGCGGGCCGGGGCCGGGTTGAGAATCACCGGAATCCCATTGCTATACGCGATAGACGCAGCTTGTTCACACATCGGAAGATCCGTTTCCAGCTGCATGACCACCATTTCCGCTTGGCTGATAACCGGTGCCAGTGCTGCGATATCCTCACGTCCCATTTCAAGATTCGCCCCAGGCACAACGATAATCCGGTTCTCCCCTTCTTCATCCACTACGATGGAAGCTACACCTGTAGCCTGGGTTTCACTCTGCCCGATATACTCCGTATGGACCCCCTCCTGCCGCATGACCTCAAGCAGCTCACGGCCAAATCCATCCTTGCCCACTCTGCCGATCATCGTCACCTCTGCGCCAAGACGTGCTGCGGCTACAGCCTGATTAGCCCCTTTTCCGCCTGGGGATAAGGCAAAGGCCTGTCCAAACAGGGTCTCTCCGGCCTCAGGAGCCCGGCTTGTACGCACGACCATATCCATATTCAGGCTGCCAATTATCACGATTCCCAATCTTTTCACCATCCTAAACTTGTTACTCTCTATCTTACTCGGATTTCCCCGGATTAATCAAACGATGACGTGATCTATTTCTGTCCTTATACGCAAAAAGACACGACAGTATCTGCCGTGCCTTAGCGAATATTGAAGTATACTACTCTTCGTAGATAACTACAGATTGGGATACCGGCTCCCATTTGACAGTAGCCTTCAAGGCTTCACTGACAAAGCGGGCAGGCACCACGGTATTGCCCTTAACGATGGCCGGCGTCACCTGGAGAATGATTTCCTGACCGTTAACATATGCAGTCTTCTTATCGATAAACAGCTTCACGGTAGTCCCTTCCCGGGTCATGGTAACCGAACGATCCTTCGCGTTCCAGACCACCTCAGCCTGGAGGGCCTCCGCAATAGCCTTGAACGGTACTAATGTAGTTCCGGCTTTAAGAATTGGAGCAACTGCTGAGGTAGACTCTTCGCCGTTAACATACAGCTTTATCCCGTTTTGGCCGGTTTGTGCATACAGCTCGCCAAGCTTTTTGTATGAATTCAGATTCTTGACATTGGCCAGAATAGCTTCCTTCTGCACATACACTGCATCAGTTACACTTCCCCGCTCCTTCAGCATATCCGCAAGTGCCGACAGCGCAGCATCCTTATCTTGAATGGCCTCCAGCTCAGCTTTCATTTCCGGTGTCAGCTCAGTATTATATTTGGTCAACAACAGCCCCGCAATAACTGCTCCTGCCGGCTTGTCCTTCACATTTTCGATCGCATTCAGAAGCCCCTTATATCCATTGTGACCCTTGTTTTCATATGTAGCATATGTAACAGAAGTAACGCTTTCTTTAGCCTTTTCATTGCCCTTCTCTTTTTCCTTTTCTTTCGCTTTGTCGGCTGCAGGTGTTGCAGCAGGTGTCGCAGCAGGTGTCACAGCAGCTTCTTTATTGCTGTTACCGTTGCTGTTACCCTTTCCGTTACCGTTTTCAGATTTTGCCAGTGCCGCTCCCGACATCATGCTGAATGCCAAAAGACAGCTTGCAAAGATACTAAGGAATTTTTTCATGTGATCTGTTCCCCCTATGCTGTGATGTACTTCATCATATATTTCGGTTGCCGTCCCTCGCCTGATGAGCAAAAATGAATATTTAGGAGGTTTTACTCAGTCCGGAACCTGCGATACTCCCCTGGCACTAGCCAAGGATACCTACTTCATATTAGACCCCGGCTTACTTAATTTGTATGCTTTTCCAGGTCGAATTGTTTTTCAAACATCGCTATGCTTTTGTTCAGCAAATGTGCTAGAATAGGTGTGCAATCGCTTCCAGGGAAAGCTTCACCGTTTTGAGCAAACGTTTGCACCTTAGATGTAGCTTACAGCAACACCTGATTCCAATCTAATTCGTATTTAGGAGGCTTATCAAGTGAACCAGAACAAATTACCGTCTGTCGCTTATTTCAGCATGGAGTATGGCCTGCATTCCGACTTCAAAATGTATGCCGGCGGCCTGGGCATCCTTGCTGGAGATTACATCAAAGGTGCAAAGGACATCGGTGCCCCAATCATCCCTATCGGACTGAAATGGAAGCAAGGCTACACGGACCAGAAGATTGATGCGAATGGCAATCCCTATGACTCTTACCACAATTATGTCTATGATTTCCTTGAAGATACAGGGGTTAAGGTTACTGTAAAAGTCAGAAAAACCGATGTGGTCTGCAAAGTATGGAAAACCGAGCAATTCGGCAACAGCCCGCTCTACCTGCTTGATACGGATATCCCGGAGAACAGTGATGCATGGATTACCGGCCAGCTGTACGGCTGGTTTGGTGAAGAACGGATTGCACAGGAGATTGTCCTTGGCATTGGCGGGGTGAAGGCGATGCGTGCGCTGCAGATTCCGATTGATGTCTATCATTTTAATGAAGGTCATGCTGCACTGGCGGCAATCGAGCTGATCCGCGAAAAAATGTCCGGCGGCAGCACCTTTGAAGAAGCATGGAAAGCGACGCGCGAAGAAGTTGTGTTCACTACCCATACCCCGATAAAAGAAGGCAATGAGACCCATCCGCTAGACCGTCTGGAGTACATGAGTGCCTTTAACGGCTTAACCCGTGACCAAATGGAACGGATCGGCGGTGAACCGTTCAATATGACCGTTGCCGGCCTGCGCCTGTCGCGGATCTCCAATGCCGTTGCCCAGCTGCACGCCGATACCGCTAATAAAATGTGGAAAGAGGTTGCCGGCAGATCGGAAATCATCGGCATCACCAATGCCATTCATACCCCTACCTGGGTAGATGAACGAATGACCCGCGCCTTCGAGGAAGGCGGCGATCTGTGGGCTACACATACAGAGATCAAGAATGAACTGATCGGCTTTATTGAGGAGCGCTCCGGCATTGCCCTGAATCCCGACAATCTGCTGATCGGCTTCTCCCGCCGTGCCGCGCCTTACAAGCGCAGCGACCTGATTTTCTCCCAGCCGGAAGTGATCGAGCCTTACCTGAGAGACGGCAAAATCCAAATCGTCTTCTCCGGCAAAGCCCATCCCCTGGATGACAACGGCAAAAAAATCGTCAGCAACCTCGTCGCCATGATGAAAAAGTATCCGAAGAGCGTAGTTTTCCTGGAAAACTACGACATGACGATCGGTGCACAGCTGACCCGCGGATCTGACATTTGGCTCAACAATCCGCGCAGACCGCTTGAAGCAAGTGGAACCTCCGGCATGAAGGCAGCGATGAACGGGGTGCTGAACTGCTCCATCCTGGACGGCTGGTGGCCGGAAGCCTGCATTGACGGGGAGAATGGCTGGCAGATTGGCGACGGTTTTGAAACTACTGATTTTGCAGTGCTCGACAAGCATGACAGTGACGCACTATATGATACGCTTCTGAACCGGGTAGTTCCGACCTTTTATGAGAACCGGGACAAATGGGTAGAAATGATGCACAAGAGTATCGAAACTACCCGCACCGAATTCGCAAGCAAACGAATGTTGGATGAATATTACAGCAAAATGTACATCAAGGGTTAAGCCGTTATTAACGAAAATTAATATACGATCCTGATCACTCCATGATTTCTGGAGATTAATCTCATTATCAGCCTCCCCACCGCTTTTGCGGTGGGGAGGCTCTTTTATTACACAGCTCCTTCTGCCTTCTGCCTTCTGCCTTCCCAATTATCACGCCATGCCCAAACCATGCTAACTATTTTTCGCTGCCAGTAGTCCCTATCATTAAATAATCTTCTTCCGCATATTGTTAATTAAAATGATTATAAAAAAGGATTGATTTCCATCGAATCTTTGTTATTATAGAACTTATACTAATTCTAAATTCAAATCCTATACCGAGGTGATTGTATTCATGAGTCAAAGCAATAACAAACTTACAACAAGCTGGGGCGCCCCCGTAGGAGACAATCAGAATTCAATGACAGCAGGTTCCCGTGGGCCCACTTTGCTGCAGGATGTTCATCTGCTCGAGAAACTGGCCCATTTCAACAGAGAACGTGTTCCAGAGCGTGTCGTTCACGCTAAAGGGGCCGGTGCTCATGGATATTTTGAGGTTACACAGGATTTGTCCCAATATACCAAAGCGGCCTTCTTGTCTGAAGTGGGCAAGCGCACACCTATGTTTATCCGCTTTTCAACCGTAGCCGGTGAGCTGGGTTCTGCCGATACTGTCCGTGACCCGCGCGGTTTTGCTGTTAAATTTTACACTGAGGAAGGCAATTATGATCTTGTCGGCAACAATACGCCGGTCTTCTTCATCCGCGATGCGATTAAGTTCCCGGATTTCATCCATACCCAGAAACGTCATCCGCAGACACACCTGAAGAATCCAAATGCCGTCTGGGACTTCTGGTCATTATCGCCTGAGTCGCTGCACCAGGTTACGATTCTGATGTCAGACCGCGGCATTCCGGCAACGCTCCGTCATATGCATGGCTTCGGAAGCCATACCTTTAAATGGGTTAATGCTGAAGGGAAAGCTGTTTGGGTTAAATATCATTTCAAAACAGAACAGGGTGTAAGAAACCTTGATGTTAATTTGGCGGCACAGCTTGCAGGTGAGAACCCGGATTATCATACCGAGGACTTATTCAATGCCATTGATAAAGGCGATTTCCCGGCTTGGAAACTCTGTGTACAGATCATGCCGGAAGAAGATGCTGATACGTACCGGTTCGACCCGTTCGACGTAACCAAGGTCTGGTCGCAGAAAGACTATCCGCTGATTGAGGTCGGCCGCATGGTACTGGACCGTAATCCTGAGAACTATTTCGCAGAAGTTGAGCAGGCCACCTTCTCCCCTGGTTCGTTCGTGCCCGGAATTGAAGCTTCACCAGACAAAATGCTCCAGGGGCGCCTGTTCGCTTATGCCGATGCCCACCGTTACCGGGTAGGTGCCAACCACAACCAGCTGCCGATTAACCGGCCTGTCGCCGAGGTGAACAATAACCAGCGTGACGGTGCGATGAATTCGACCAGCAATGGCGGCGGGTCTGTCTACTACGAGCCTAACAGCTTTGGCGGAGCAACAGAATCTCCGCAGCATAAGCCTGCACCTTTCAAAGTTTCCGGCCAGGCAGACAGTGTGGCATACGATCACAACGATCATTATACACAAGCTGGTGATCTGTACCGCCTGCTGAGTGAAGAGGAACGTGCCCGGCTTGTGCAGAATATCGTAGGGGCCATGACACCTGTAGAATACGATGAAATCAAAATCCGCCAGATCGGCCACTTCTACAAAGCTGATCCTGAATTCGGACAGCGTGTGGCTGCTGGCCTTGGATTGCCTGTACCTGCAGCTGAATAAAAGCCTTCAATAAAAATCCCCGGGCTAGGAGCCCGGGGATTTTTCAATTTCAACCAACACTACTGATAAAGCCCCACCCACTGCTCCAATTGAAGCTGAAGCTCCGCTCTGGCCGACAGTGGTTCGAGAATCTCCGCATTTGGACCATATTGCAAAATCCATTTCATGAACTCATTGGCATTGTTAACGGTCACTTCGAACAGAAGACTGCCGTCCTGCTCGTCGCTCATCCGTGGATGGACAAAGAGCTCTTCTTCCTTAATGTAGCGCGCCACCTCAGGAGAAAAACGCACCTTGAACCTTATGTATTTATTCCCGCGGTTAATCGACCAGGTATGCTTCAAATAACTTCTAATATTAAACCCGCTTTTGTCAAAGCTGGAGTCCGTGACCTCAACCTGCTGAAACCGGCTCATGCGGAAGGTACGGATAGCTCCCTTAACATGACAGTACCCAATAAGATAAAAGCGCTGGTCGCGCGGAATTAAATAATAAGGATTAATTTCACGTTCTGTTGTGGCATTGCGTGACTGCGAGTGATATATTGTCCGAATGCTCCGTTGTTCCAGGATCGCTCCGATAATCGGCTGCAGAAAATTGCGGCTTTCTTTGCGGTAGGCAGGTTTCCCCATTTGAATAATGTCTGCAATGTTCTCCAGAATTCCATTCTGCTTATACTTTTCTTTCAGATGTGTGCCCATAACCTTGTCATAGGCTGTGTGAAAACCCGGAGGGATTTTGTCCGGATTCAGCACTGAGGGCAAAAGGGAGAATGCCAATGCCTCCTGCTCAGAAAAATCCAGCGGATATTGAAAAAACTTACCCAGGAACCTGTAGCCGGTCCCCCTGCCTTCATTCGTAACCGGAGCAAAGTGGCTGATAATATCAAGATCCCTGTAAATCGTCCGGAGGGTTACGTCACATCTGAAGGCTAGATCCGTGGCTGTGATTCCGGGATTAGACTGGATCGCGTTAATAATTTTGAAGATTCGAATTACTTTGTCTGTCATGCGGTAGGCTCCTTGGCTTCTTGTATTCAATGTGGATAATTATGTAAATATAATATATCAGCATACCGGCATTCCCGCTGTCACCAAACACACGTCTTTCCTCAGGTCTCACTAATTTCTTTCCATCCTTTTACCGGAAAACAAAAGAAAGAGCTGCGGATAATCCACAGCTCTTTCTTTGTTTATGAAGCGGGTGATGGGAATCGAACCCACGCTATTAGCTTGGAAGGCTAAAGTTCTACCATTGAACTACACCCGCAAAGATATAAAATCGGGATGACACGATTTGAACATGCGACCCCCTGGTCCCAAACCAGGTGCTCTACCAAGCTGAGCTACATCCCGTAATACGGTAATCACACTTCAAAAAATAAGTGGCGCGCCCTGAGAGATTCGAACTCCCGACCTTTTGATTCGTAGTCAAACGCTCTATCCAGCTGAGCTAAGGGCGCAAAATCTATATGGAGCGGACGACGGGAATCGAACCCGCGACCCTCGCCTTGGCAAGGCGATGCTCTACCGCTGAGCCACGTCCGCAAAAACATGGTGCGCGTGAAGGGACTTGAACCCCCACGTCGTGAAACGCCAGATCCTAAGTCTGGTGCGTCTGCCATTCCGCCACACGCGCACACTTTGTGAGAAAATGGTGAGCCATGAAGGACTCGAACCTTCGACACCCTGATTAAAAGTCAGGTGCTCTACCAACTGAGCTAATGGCTCTTATACATAATGGCTGGGGATATAGGAATCGAACCTATGAATGACGGAGTCAAAGTCCGTTGCCTTACCGCTTGGCTAATCCCCAATATTATAATTAGCAAAACCAACGGAATCGGGTGGATACTCTATACTTCGAGATATAGGATGCACAATCCCTGATACCTTAATACCATTTAAAATGGCGGAACCGACGAGATTCGAACTCGCGATCTCCTGCGTGACAGGCAGGCATGTTAGGCCAACTACACCACGGTTCCAAATTGGTTGCGGGGGCAGGATTTGAACCTGCGGCCTTCGGGTTATGAGCCCGACGAGCTACCGGGCTGCTCCACCCCGCGTCAGTAAAAAGTATATATCCCTTGGGGCCCCCGGAAAGTACCGGAATCCTCTGCGAAGCATCGCTTCACTTTTTGGGGAATATTATGGTGGAGGCTGAGGGGTTCGAACCCCCGACCCTCTGCTTGTAAGGCAGATGCTCTCCCAGCTGAGCTAAGCCTCCATGATATGACTCGTATGGGATTCGAACCCATGTTACCTCCGTGAAAGGGAGGTGTCTTAACCCCTTGACCAACGAGCCATGCTATAAAGAATAAAACAAAATCGAACGGAGAGAGAGGGATTCGAACCCTCGAGACGCTTGTGGCGCCTACACGATTTCCAATCGTGCTCCTTCGGCCAAACTCGGACACCTCTCCAGATGGCTCCCCGAACAGGACTCGAACCTGTGACAACTCGATTAACAGTCGAGTGCTCTACCAACTGAGCTATCAGGGAAAATGGTGGGCCTTAGTGGACTCGAACCACTGACCTCACCCTTATCAGAGGTGCGCTCTAACCAGCTGAGCTAAAGGCCCTTTCATATGCCTATTCAACTAATAAGGGCAAAAAAAATACCACAGAGTGTGTGGAAATTTCCGCTTGGCGGCGTCCTACTCTCCCAGGACCCTTCGGTCCAAGTACCATCGGCGCTGGAAGGCTTAACGGTCGTGTTCGGGATGGGTACGCGTGGAACCCTTCCGCTATCGCCACCAAAC
>NZ_CAKMMG010000013.1 GCF_927798115.1 Paenibacillus auburnensis | reverse complement strand
ATTAGTAAGACCCCTTGAAGACGACGAGGTAGATAGGTTGGAGGTGGAAGTGCAGTAATGCATGGAGCTGACCAATACTAATCGGTCGAGGGCTTATCCAATATTTCGAAGAACGCAGATTCGTTTCGGATTCAGTTTTCAGGCGATCAAGCCTGGAATGTATATTCCCTGATAGCTCAGTTGGTAGAGCACTCGACTGTTAATCGAGTTGTCACAGGTTCGAGTCCTGTTCGGGGAGCCATATGGAGAGGTGTCCGAGTTTGGCCGAAGGAGCACGATTGGAAATCGTGTAGGCGCCACAAGCGTCTCGAGGGTTCGAATCCCTCTCTCTCCGCCACTAATTTTTACAGTATGGCCCGTTGGTCAAGGGGTTAAGACACCTCCCTTTCACGGAGGTAACATGGGTTCGAATCCCATACGGGTCACCAATTTTTCACTTGATTTCACTAGGTGGAATTGGTACAATAGCAATTGTTGTTTATGGAGGCTTAGCTCAGCTGGGAGAGCATCTGCCTTACAAGCAGAGGGTCGGGGGTTCGAACCCCTCAGCCTCCACCATATACAACTTCTTACTGACGCGGGGTGGAGCAGCCCGGTAGCTCGTCGGGCTCATAACCCGAAGGCCGCAGGTTCAAATCCTGCCCCCGCAACCAATTTGGAACCGTGGTGTAGTTGGCCTAACATGCCTGCCTGTCACGCAGGAGATCGCGGGTTCGAATCCCGTCGGTTCCGCCATTAATGCTTTTAATCTTATACGGCTCGGTAGCTCAGTCGGTAGAGCAAAGGACTGAAAATCCTTGTGTCGGGGGTTCGATTCCCTCCCGCGCCACCATGATTTCTTACAAATGAATATGCCGGTGTAGCTCAATTGGTAGAGCAACTGACTTGTAATCAGTAGGTTGGGGGTTCAAGTCCTCTCGCCGGCACCATCTGTGGAGGCTTAGCGAAGTGGCCAAACGCATCAGACTGTAAATCTGCTCACGTACGTGTTCGGTGGTTCGAATCCATCAGCCTCCACCATCTTTAGGGGCATAGTTTAAAGGTAGAACAACGGTCTCCAAAACCGTTGGTGTGGGTTCAATTCCTGCTGCCCCTGCCAATGAAAATTTTAAAGCTTAATATGGCGGCCGTGGCGAAGGGGTTAACGCACCGGATTGTGGTTCCGGCATTCGTGGGTTCGAGACCCATCGGCCGCCCCATTTCTTTAAAAGACTGGTTGGCGAAATTGTTAGAAACAGCTTAATATGGCGACTGTGGCGAAGGGGTTAACGCACCGGATTGTGGTTCCGGCATTCGTGGGTTCGAGACCCATCAGTCGCCCCATTTTTTTCTAAAATGATATTGGGGATTAGCCAAGCGGTAAGGCAACGGACTTTGACTCCGTCATTCATAGGTTCGATTCCTATATCCCCAGCCATTTATGCGGACGTGGCTCAGCGGTAGAGCATCGCCTTGCCAAGGCGAGGGTCGCGGGTTCGATTCCCGTCGTCCGCTCCATTTTTGTGGCGCCATAGCCAAGTGGTAAGGCAAAGCTCTGCAAAAGCTTTATCCCCAGTTCGAGTCTGGGTGGCGCCTCCATTATTTTGGAACTTATTATTGCAACTCATGAATACGCCGGCGTGGCGGAATGGCAGACGCGCTCGACTCAAAATCGAGTGGGAAACCGTGGAGGTTCGAGTCCTCTCGCCGGTATAACAAAAACAGGTTGATAATCGTGTTACACGATTATCAACCTGTTTTTCTGTATGAGGATTATTTTAGTAAGGACACTTTTTTAGCTGCCGGGGAATCTTATCGGGTTTGGCTAAATGTGCTCCAGCTGTTTACAAAATGCCCAATGGCGAACAGAACCGCTGGGATAGCAAATAAATAGGAGTTAAGCCATACGGCAAGCAGAATAAAATACAGAATCGGAAATAGGGCCATGGGAATAGGGATGAAGCTTAATGGTTTGAAGAGAATGGCGAATTCTCTGCCGCTCCAAAAGAAGCGTATCCAGCAAAGATAGTAAATAATTAAACAGATGAACATTAACCCTGTTAACAAGTTGACAGGCTGCGCGGCAATCTTGGTGCCGAACAAGATAGGCATTGTGAAACAAGTCACTTGACCTACCCGCTCGAATACAGTGAAAATAAAAGGCGGGGAAACGGTTTTCGGAATGTTGTGCGGCGCGAAGAATATTAAGAGCAGGTTCGGCAGTAAAACTAATAACGGCAAGATAAAACCTTTGAGATGTAAACCCATAATAAGCTCCATTCTAACGTTGAATAGTGGAATGTGGCATCTTTGTACTGCGAATTTTGATTTTTGGTTTGCCTGATATATAGATGGCTTTCTTAGGACAAGAGGCAGCACATTTCATGCAGAACTCACATTTGTTTCCGTGAAGAGAAACATGGCCGGTCATCGAAATATTTTGTACCGGACATTGTCTCACACATAGCCCGCAGCCTGTGCATTGAGAGGCTTCGATCCGCAGCTTAAGCAGGAGGCGCATAGACATCCAAGGCAATGCCGTTCTCCTCGACAATAAGGATACAAATGAAGATCCTTTATACTCGGTATCCCACTTAACCTTTCCGGCAATGGAATCGCTGACAAATTGATCAGCCTTGTCACAAGCTGCAATTAATTGGTTGAGGTCTTGCTCCTTGCTCTGATGTGTATCGGTCATATTGTTAGGCATACTGATCTCACAGGCTGAAGTTGGGGTATATCCTTTGTCCTTAAGCAGTGTAAAGAGTGGTTTTAGTATATAAGCAGAATTATTAAGAGTAGCAATTACATACACCTTGGTTCCAGAGCTCTGGGGCAATGACCGAAAAAACCTCCAGATAAAAGGGGAGACCGCCTGGGAGTTGACCGGGAAGGCAAACCACAATTGTTCAGCCGGCTCATTTTCAGAGAGGATGTATCCTTTTTCGATATGCTTAACAGAGACGTTGCAGCCGTTCATTGTAAGTGAGTTCACTGCGTGGTCCACAATAAGCTGTGTATTGCCTGTGCCGGAAAAGTAATAGAAATCGATTCTTTTATTCATCCGTGTCATCCTCCTGTGCGGTAATATTCTGCTCCAGTAAGCGGAGCGTTTCTTCAGACCAGGCAGCATAAGCCTCCCACATCTTCTGGCCAAAAGACAATACCATTAGGATTTGCCTGTGATTGCTGTGTACATCGATATTCTGTTTAAGCTGCGCTTCAAATTGTTGAAACAGTTGCTGTTGCCGGAGGTGGCTGGTTTGAAACTCTTTTACATGCTCCAGCATCGTGTCTGATGAGTTAGCATTTGAAAAGTACAGCTTCAGCAAAATTTCAAAACGGATAAGCTCCTTTTCAACCGGTGATTTGAGCCACTCCTGCAGTTCTAATCTTCCCGGCTCTGTAATCTCATACTTGATGCTTTGCTTACTATACACAGGACGGTCAGCGGAAGAAACTGCAATCAGCCCTTCAGAAGTAAGCCGTTTCAACTCCGGATAAATCTGGCCAAAGCTCTCATTCCAAAAAAAGGACAGCCGGTCATCTACAATCCGTTTGATTTCATAGCCGGATAAGTTTTCTTCGTTCAAAAGACCAAGTATTACATAAGATGTTTTGTTCTTCTTACTGCTCATATCCTCTCATCCAATCTAAATATATCTTTTAGATACAAATTATTCTATAAAATGGCTAGTGTCAAACGATTTAATCACACGATCCGGAAGTAGGTTTCAGGATGAATAAAAGCTCACAGCAAAGAGTACTCCTTAGGCCGTAATGGCTTATAGAGTACTCTAATATTAACTATACGTTTGACTGTCTGCGTCTAGTACGGCGTCTGGTTGCTTAAGGGAGTTTGTTGCCTGCTGCACGGTAAATTTCATACCATTCCTGGCGGGTCAGCGTAATATCCGAGGCCTTGGCGATGTCGAGCAGACGCTGGGTATTGGTTGTGCCCACGATCGGCTGCATGTTCGCCGGATGTCTGAGCAGCCAGGCGATGGCGATAGCGGTGTCAGCGACTTCTTTTTCAGCAGCTAGCTTGCCGATTACTTCATTGAGCTCAGGGAACTTCTCATTGCCCAGGAATACGCCTTCAAAGAAGCCGTATTGGAACGGGGACCAAGGCTGAATCGTCATATCATGCAGGCGGCTGTACTCCAGAATGCCTCCATCATGTACAACCGAAGCGGAGTTGGTCATGTTCACGTTAAAGCCGGCATCAATCATGCCAGAGACCATAATGCTAAGCTGCAGCTGGTTGAAGAGCAGAGGCTGTTTGACGTTTTTTTTGAGCAGCTCGATCTGCAGCGGGTTCAGGTTGCTGACCCCGAAGTGCTTGACCATGCCTTTTTGCTCCAGATAATCAAAGGCTTCAGCCACTTCCTCTGGCTCCATCAGGGTGTCAGGACGGTGTAGCAGCAGGACATCCACATAATCGGTCTTCAGGCGCTTAAGGCTATTCTCCACCGAAGTCACAATATGCTCCTTGGAGAAGTCGAAGAAGCCGTTGCGGATTCCGCATTTGGTCTGGATCATCAGCTGCTCACGCATGCCTGGGCTGGCAGCCACTACCTCGCCGAATACCTCTTCAGCTTGTCCGGCGGCATAAATATCCGCATGATCAAAAAAGTCTATACCCGCCTCCAGGGCACTGTGAATATGCACATCCGCTTCCTGCGGAGAAAGATCGGCAATACGCATACATCCTAAAGAAATCTGAGCAACCTCAAGCTGGCTGCTGCCTGCTTTAATTTTTTTTACCACTCTGCATTCACTCCTTAATGTAGTGTTCCTAGTAAAGTGTAGACCTTAGAGTTAACTGTAAGTCAATAGATTTTTAAAGCGCTTTTAATAGACTCGAAATGGTGTTAACGTAGAGATGGAGCCGTAGCCATACGGCAGAAGGGAGCAAATAACATGGGATACAGCATCAAAACCATATCACAAAAAAGCGGTCTGAGCCAATATACGCTGCGTTATTATGAAAAAGAGGGTGTGCTGCCCGTTGTGGCCAGGGATGAGAATGGAAACCGCTGTTTCCACGATGAGGATCTGGAGCTGATTTCGTTAATCTGCTGCCTGAAGGACACCGGAATGCCGATTGCTGATATCAAGCAGTTCATCTCGCTATCCAAGGAAGGGCACAGTTCACTTCCCGAGCAGCGCAGATTGCTGCAGGAGCATAAGTTGCATATTGATGAGAAGATTAAATTTTTTCAGACCTTTGCACAAAAAGTGGAGCATAAAATCGCTTATTTCTCTTCCCTTGAAGAACAGGCTAAAGCGGAGAGCAAGTAAATCCTGGCATGATAGGACAAGTATCGCATATAAATTTGGCTGTGAGGAATGTCGTTGATATCCATAAAATGGAATTGCCGGGATTCCTGCGGTTAATTGTACCGGATCAGTCCGGTTGTATGAACGGATGAATAGCAGCGGAAGAGCGGCGGGTATGAAATTCTTTGCTGTGCCTGGGGTTGTATGAACTTTGCAGGGAGAGGTAATAGGAAGAACAACGGGCAAACAGGAATTGAAACGTGGTTATGAGGGAAGATCAAACTCCTTCTAATGTTAGTGAACATAACATATATTTTGCCGATTCAATGACAAACGGGTTTGTTATCTTGACGAAAGAGTTGCCGATGTTATGATATAGGTAATTAAGGAAGGTAATTGAAAGGACTATGTTACTAAAAGTAACGTTTGATTGAGAAACTTCCTTGTAGGATGGATTAACAGAATAAGCTCTTGTATAAGCTCAATAATCCGGTTTGAGCGTTTCGACCAGGCGACCGTAAATTGCCCCAGGCTACAAGAGGTATAGACTAAGAAATGTTGTTCTTCGCGCGGTGTCATGCCGGGTAGGGAATACGTTCTACTCTGTACCTTTTGTGAGCCGGGGCTTTTTTGTCGTGCGCCAATTCACCCAAAAACCTAAAGAAGAGGTGTGTATTCATGAGTTATGAACTGATCATTAAAAATGCCAACATTCCGCAAGGCGACAGACAGGTGCTGACTGACATTCTGGTTAACAAAGGTGTGATTGTCGGGTTCGCCAAGGATATTGAGGCTGAAGCCGATGTGATCATTGATGCTGAAGGTAAGCTGGTGCTGCCGGGCGTCATTGATTCGCATACCCATTTTAATGATCCGGGATTTACACACCGCGAGGATTTCGTAACCGGAACAAGCAGCGCCGCAGCGGGCGGGGTAACGATGATTGTCGATATGCCATGCTGCAGTGTGCCCTCGGTCCGTTCTGCCGATAATCTGTTCAACAAGCTGAACGCACTAGAAGGCAAAGGGATCGTCGACTACGCGATGTGGGGCGGCATAACCGGCGAAGATGTACGCAATAACGTGCTGCCGGAGATTATCAGTGAGCAGGTGGCTAACGGTGTAGTGGCCTTTAAAGTGTACATGACCCCATCCGTGCCATCGTATCCGCGGGTAACCGACCCGGAAATGCTGGAGGCGTTTGCCGCCGTATCCCCTACGGGGCTGCCAATTGGCATTCACGCCGAAAACTATGCAATCTGCGATTACTTTACGGGTAAGCTGAAAAGTGAGGGCCGCCTTGATTATCCAGCCTGGGCAGAAGCGCGTATGGCGCTCGCAGAAAAAGCAGCTATCCAGCTCGGTATTAGCTTCGCCGAAGAGACGGGTGCCCGGCTGCATATCGTGCATATGAGCACAGGAGCTGGCAACCAGCTGATCCGTGAAGCCAAGCTGAAAGGTGTAAAAGTAACGGCGGAATCCTGTCCGCACTATTTGACACTCAATGCAGTGGACGCTATGACCGAATTTGGAACATTCGCCAAAATTGCACCGCCGCTGCGCCGTGCGGAAGATAATGAGGCATTGTGGCAGGGGCTGGAGGACGGAACGATTGACTTCATGGCTACCGACCATGCGCCGTATGAGATTGCCACGGAGAAAGATGCGCCGGGTATGGATGTCTGGACTTCCTTCCCGGGTATTCCGGGGGTAGAAACGCTGGTACCGATTATGATCAGCGAAGGCTATAACAAAGGCAGACTGAGCCTCTCACGGCTGGTAGAGCTGCTGTGCACCAATCCGGCTATCCATTACGGGCTGTATCCGAAGAAAGGCGCGCTGGAGATTGGTACCGATGCCGACTTCACGATTGTGGATCTGGAGAAGGAATGGACGATCGACAAAGACCAGATGCACTGCAAACCGAAGTACACCCCGTTCCACGGTATGAAGCTTAAAGGCAAGGTTGATAAAACCATCGTTCGCGGCACTCTAGTGTATGACGATGCGCTGGGTGTGGTCGGCAAACCAGGCTACGGTGAATATGTTAAACGGCAGACGATCAGCGAGCTTCCGCGTTTATTGAAATACTAATAAAAGCAAATATATACCCACAAACCGAGAAGGAAGTGAAAAGCATGGGCAAACACGCTGTAGTAATCATAGATATGTTGAATGACTTTATTCATCCAGATGGGGCGCTGACCTGTCCGAACGGTGCGGGAATCGTTCCGGCGCTGCAGGAGTTGATTGAATTCAGCCATGAGAATGAGATTCAGGTTATCTTCGTACAGGAAGCGCACCGGAAGAACGATGCCGACTTCCGGGTCCGGCCGATCCATGCGATCAAAGGCAGCTGGGGTTCGGATTTCATCGACGAACTTAGACCCGATGAGTCAAAAGGCGATTACGTGGTGCAAAAGAGACGCCACAGCGCATTCAGCTACACGGATATGGATCTGTTCCTCCGTGAAGAAGGGATCGACACGGTGGCGGTCACCGGTGTATGGACGAATGTCTGCGTCCGCTCCACGGCATCCGATGCGATGTACCACACGTATAAGGTAGTTTGCATTAGCGACTGCTGCGCATCCAAGGATGAGGAGATGCATTTGTCCGGACTGCGTGATATCGGGATTTTTGGTGAAGTTGTAACCCTGGAGCAATATAAAGAGAAGAACGCAGTTGTAAAAGGTTGAGCCGGGGAGCAGGTTCTTACCTGCTGCTGAGGAGTGTTAATGACCTGCTGCTGCCGGAGAATAAGAGTTAGTACAGCAGCTATATACTGGCGTACAAGGTAACACGTATGAGTATGCAATTACAGCCCCTGTGTTGCCGGGAAGCTCTCCCGGTTATGCAGGGGCTGTTGCTCTGCGGCAGGCCGATGAGCAGAGCGGTGCTTTACGAGAAGCGCTGGCGGTACTGGCGGGGAGAGATGCCTTCCAGCTTCATGAAGCTGGAGCTGAAATACGGCGCCTGGTTGAAGCCAACCTCCTCGGCGATCCGGGAGATGGGGAAACTGGTCTGCATCAGCAGCAGCTTGCTCTGCTCAATACGGTAGCGGAGCAGATATTCCATAGGTGAGCAGCCATACTCCCGGTTCATGCAGCGGGCGATATAGACCGGATGAAAGTTAAGGCTGTCTCCCAGCATGCCGGTTGTAATCTCCTCGCGGTAATGGGCACGCAGAAAGGAAGCCGCCTGTTCAGCACAGGCAGTGGACTGCGAAGCGGGACGTTCGCGGTGCACGGAGGCGGAAAGCTGCTGCAGAATCTCCTGGAACAGCATCTGCTGCTTGAATCGGACGGAATCGAGATGGGCGTTAACCTTCAACAGCTCCAGCTGAGCCAGCAGCTCTTCCAAGCGGGAAGGCTGGAGCAGTGTCATGTACTGCGATAGCCACAAGCTGAAGGTGCGGACGTCAAAAAGCGCAGAATGTGCGGACTCATCCGGCGTATCCTGTTCGCTTAAGGCTGCAGAGGGAGCGCTCACAGCACACCAGGAGCCGGAGGTCTGGAAATGCAGCCAGTAGTAGGAGCTTTCCTCCCGGCAGCCTTCGGTTCCGAAATGATGGCAGTCGGGACGCAGAATCAGCGCTTCTCCTGCATGTACTTCATAGTTTCGGTCCTCTTCCCCGAGATAGAGACAGCCCTCGCGGACGACCAGCAGATCGAATACCTTGATGTTCTGCCGGTTCACATGACGGAAGCCCGGAGGGAAATAAGTCAGTCCGCTGATAATATAATGCGGCAGCGGTGGGCTGGAGAATTGAAGCAGGCTCATGGTGGTGGCGTCCCCCTGTAGTTAAGGTTTAGAAATTGAAAGTTTAGGTTGGGAATTTGCTACATTTTCCAGAGTATATCACCTATAATTTACTTCTAGCAAGGAGTACTGGAGGCTTGTTGCAGCGGAAAATGAAGAGTGCAGCAGATGAGGGGAGAGTTCATTTAGTGAAACCTAAGGCTGGGAATGTCGGACTGTGGATGCTGGCCTGGCCGATTTTTATAGAGATTTTCCTGCAGACGCTGCTGGGGACTGTCGATACCGTAATGGTCAGCCGCATCTCGGATGATGCAGTCGCGGTTGTGGGAATCTCCAATCAGCTGTTCGGCGCACTTATCACACTCTTTACCACCTTTGCCGGTGGGGCGGGGATTCTGGTAGCCCAGCGGCTTGGCTCGGGCCGGCAGGAGGATGCCCGTACGATAGCCATTATGGGAGTAACAGCGAGCAGTGTACTGGGACTCGCGGTCAGTATAATTCTGTTCTTGTTCGCTGACCCTATTGCACGTTCACTGAACATTTCCAGGGAGCTAATTCCACTGGCGCATGTTTATCTCACTTATGTCGGCGGAGGGCTGTTCCTGGTTGGGCTGACCGCTTCGTTCGGTGCGGCCATCCGTAATACAGGCAATACGAGAGGACCCATGTATACGGGGGTTGCTGTCAATGTAATCCATATCGTACTTAATTACATCCTGATCTTCGGTGCGTTCGGGCTGCCACAGATGGGACTCGGCGGGATCGCCATTTCTAATTTGATCAGCAGGCTGCTGGGTGCAACTGTTCTGATGGTTATGTTCTGCGGAGCTTTTGAACGGAAGATCAAACTGCGGGACTTCGGGACTTTTAAGCGGAAGCTGTTCGGGGAAATTGTGAAGATCAGCTGGCCGCTGGGACTCAATTCCTCATCCTGGGTATTGTCGCAGCTGGCTATTTATTCTTTTCTGGCTATGCTAGGGGCTAAAGAGCTGGCGGCGCGCACCTATCTGAACACTTTGGAATCGTTCTGCTTCACGCTGGGTTATGCGATAGCGATGGCGGGCCAGATCCGGATTGCCCATTTGTTCGGAGCCCGTAAGCTTACTGAGGTCTACCGGGGAGCCTTCCGCACGCTATATATCGGGCTGGCCATAGTCAGTGCCAATGTGCTGCTGCTGTTTGTATTCGGCAAAACGCTGCTGGGATTCTTTACAACGGACCAGGAAATTATCTCCATTGGAGTCTCACTGCTCGCGCTGAATCTGATTCTTCAGCCAAGCAAAATGCTCAATATGGCTATGGGCAATGCACTGAACGCCATCGGCGACACCCGGTACACGATGATTGTCTCCATGATCTCCATGACAGTTATCGGTGTGGGAGGCTCTTACCTGTTTGGTATTAGCAGCGGCTGGGGACTGGTTGGTATTTACTGCTGTATGATTGCTGATGAAGCGGCCAGAGGGCTGCTTGTGCTGCGGCGCTGGCGGGGGCGGAAGGTGCTGCATGCAGCTGAGGTAGAGAGCGGTGGGCGCCAGTCCGTCCAGGGTAAGGGCGGCAAGACTCTTTTTAAAATGAACGTCTAAGTTGTGATCTGCTGCAGGCCATTAGTTATATCGGGAACCCCGGTTTGTCTTCGCTCAGAAGAGAAGCCGGGGCTTCTTGGCGTGCGGTGAAAAGGCGGAATTCCTGCGTTCCTTCACAAAAGTTGAAAATGTTCACTCCCCGCTGCTCCACATAATACAGGAATACCCTGAAGCTCCACTGTTCGGGCGGACGCGGCTTTTCTATACTTGGGTCATATACAGGCATAGGAGAGTGAGGGCTTTGAGACAGCGCAAACGCAAGACCGGAACACCGCTCGCGATAGATCTTCCCTTAAAAGGAGGCGGCCCGGCAGCATCACCACTAGGGTCAGGCACGGTAAAAAAGAAGAGGAAGGGATTCCTCCATGAGCTGATCCATAACCGGATTCTTTTTCTGATGCTGCTTCCGGCACTGTTATTCTTCCTGGTGAATTCGTATTTTCCGATGGTGGGTGTGTATTATGCTTTTACCCAGTTTGACTTCAATTCCGGGCTGTTCAGTGCACCGTTCGTCGGGCTCAAAAATTTTGAGTTTCTCTGGAAATCCGGCACTTTGGTGAAGCTTACCCTCAATACGATTGGTTACAATCTGGCTTTTATCGTACTGGGTAACGTACTGGCGATCGTCTGTGCAATTCTGCTCAGTGAGCTGCGGGTGAAATGGTTCAAAAAGCTTACGCAGTCTATCATGTTCCTCCCGTACTTCGTCTCCTTTGTAATCCTGAGCGTTATCGTCTATAACGTGTTCAATTATGATAGCGGTTTCTTGAATACGCTGCTGGCCCGGTTCGGCGCAGGTCCGGTCGATGTTTATAATAAGCCGGTGGTTTGGATTTTTCTGATCATTCTTTTTTACCTCTGGAAAAATCTCGGCTACAGCATGGTCATTTATCTGGCCGCTATCACAGGAATCAGCGATGAGTATTATGAGGCAGCCAAAATCGATGGTGCGCATATTTTTCAGCGGATCTGGTACATCACGGTGCCGATGCTGAAATCTACCTTTGTCGTGCTGCTGCTGTTCTCGCTCGGAAGTATTATGAAGGGGCAATTTGACCTCTTTTACCAGCTGATCGGCAACAACGGGGTGCTGTACAATACAACGGATATTCTGGATACGTATGTATTCCGTTCGCTAAAGGTTACTTTTGACATCGGAATGGCGACAGCGGCAGGCCTGTATCAATCGCTCTTCGGCTTCATTCTGATCATGACGGTGAACTACATTATCCGCAAAATAAACGATGATTACGCATTGTTCTAGGAGGAGAGAAGGAGTATGCAAATCAAAGACGATCATTATACGCGGCTGCTGCAGGGCCTGGCGTACACGGTCATTATTCTCGGCTCGCTGGCCTGCCTGATTCCGTTTCTGCTGATTATCTCGGCTTCTCTGACTGCCAATGAATCGATCATCAAGGACGGTTATCATCTGATCCCGGCGCAGTTCTCGGTGGAGGGCTACAAGACGGTATTTACTTTTCCTGACGAGGTACTGCGGGCGTATGGGGTTACGCTGTTTACAACGGTGACGGGCACGCTGCTGGGGCTGTTCTTCATGACGATGGCCGGATATGTGCTGGCCCGGAAGGATTTTAAATACCGTAATACGTTCTCCTTCTACATCTACTTTACGACGCTGTTCGGCGGGGGATTGGTGCCCTGGTACATTATGATAACCAAATATCTGCATCTGACCGATTCATACGGCGCGCTGATTTTTCCGGGGCTGATGACCCCGTTCCTGATCATTCTGATGAAGAACTTTATCCGCTCGGCTGTTCCTGAGGAGCTGTTCGAGTCCGCTAAGATCGACGGGGCCGGTGATTTCAAAATCTACTGGCGGATCGTGCTCCAGCTGTCGATGCCCGGCATCGCCACAGTAGGCTTGTTTCTGGCCCTGGCGTATTGGAACGACTGGTTCTCCTCTTCCTTGTTCATCAACGATCCGCACAAATATCAGCTGCAGTTCCATCTGTACAACGTCATCAACTCTGCGGCCTTTATCGCCAACATGGGCGCGGGCACGGGGGTCAGTCTAGGGAGCGATCTGCCGACCGAATCGACCAAGATGGCGATGGCCATTGTCGTTACCGGACCGATTCTGTTCCTGTACCCGTTCATTCAGCGGTATTTTGTAAAAGGCTTGACGATAGGCGCTGTTAAAGGTTAGAACCGTATAGTGGAGCACGCCGTGAAGGTAGTGCCTGTTGTCCGGCTAACATAGTTTTGTTCGAAGTGACTCGAGGATGCTTAAACTAAACAAAACTAAGTTTATGCTTCCGAGGCAAGTTTTGTTCGAAGTAACTCAAGGATGTGTATGCTAAACAAAACTTTTAGGAGGGTTCATGATGAAAAAGAAGACAGGCCGAAGATCTCTGGTTACGCTTACAACGGCTGCGCTGGCGCTCTCGCTCCTTGCGGGCTGTGGCGGCAATAACAACAGCGGGAACAGCGCAAACGGCGCAAACAGCGGGACAGACGGCAATAAAGACACAGCCGCAGCAACGGACAGCACAACCAGTACGGCAGCTCCGGCAGAGACCGGAATAGACACTTCGAAGAAGGTGGAGCTCCAGTTCTATATGCTCGGCGATGCCCCTAAGGATCTGCCGGTCATTCAAGACGAAATCAACAAGATGGCTCAGGAAGAGCTGAACGCCACGGTTAAGTTCAACTATACAAGCTGGACGGACTGGGATCAGAAGTATAAGCTGCTGCTGTCTTCCGGCCAGGCGATTGATCTGATTTTTACAGCGGACTGGACCCAGTATCAGTCGTATGCGAAACGAGGAGCCTTCCTGGCGATTGACGATCTGCTGCCTAAGGCTGCGCCGGAGCTGCAGAAATTCGTACCGGAGTCGATGTGGGAAGACGTGAAGGTAGACGGCAAAATCTATACCGTTCCTGCCACTTATAAAGAGTACGTAACCAACGGCTTCGTATACCGCGAGGATCTGCGCAAGAAATATGATCTGCCTGTGCCTAAGGATCTGGCCAGCTATGAGGCTTATATGGACGGCATTGTCAAAAACGAGCCGGATATGATGCCAATGTCCCTGAACAGCGATATCGGCAATAATCTCCATTACATTTATACCGAGCTTAACAAAATGATTGGCGCTCTCCCTTACGGGATGGGAGTGAAGTATGAATCGCCTACTACTGTCTATTCCTACTGGGGTTCTGATGAGCAAAAAGAAGAGCTGAAAACAATGAAACGCTGGGCGGACAAAGGCTTCATTCCGAAAAACGTGCTGAACATCAAAGATACGATGCAGGATCCGATGACTTCCGGTAAAGCGGCCAGCATGTTCGGAGATAATCCGACGCGCTATAACGACATGAAGATGAAGATCAGCACGACCCATCCCGAATGGGAGCTGGCCTATTCTCCATTTGGCCTGACCACAGGTTACGCTACGCCTGTACATCCGATTCACAACGGCTTTGCGATTCCGAAGAGCAGTAAAAATCCGGAAAGAGCGCTCGCGTTTTATGAAAAGCTGGTCCTCGACAAACGCTATAATCAGCTGACACAGTATGGTATTGAGGGCAAAAACTACACCGTCGAAGACGGCTACTACAAGCTGGTCGGCACCAGCACAAGCAATGGCTTCTCCCGTGAAGGGATGAACGGCTGGGCTTGGAGAAATCCTGAGTTCATGCTGTTCGATAAAGGCTTCGACGGTGTGAAGGCTATCTTCGATGAGCTGGACAAAATCCAGAAGCCTGACCTGTTCCTGGGCTTTGCAGAAGACTACTCCTCGTACCAGGCGGAGAAAGCGGCACTGGAGCAAGTGGAGAAGCAATACCTCTTCCCGCTGGAGGCAGGTCTGGTTGAGGATATTGATAAAGGGCTGGAAACCTTCATGCAGAAGGCCAAGCAGGCCGGGCTGGAAAAAATCCAGACCGAGTGGACGAAGCAATGGAACGCTTATGTTGCGGAGAAAGGCATTAAGTAGCGGAGGAGTGCCCCGGGAGCCGATGGCTTCTGGGGCTTTTTTATTTTGTCGCTGTGCTGTGGGGGAGGGGGTGCTTAAAGTGGACGCTCCTAAAACGGAATGTTGTTCCAACCGCTGTTGTGTCCGGATTTTTTGATTTAACCCTGGCGGTGGAAATCCGGACACAAAGGCGGCCGCTACCGCTTTTCCACAATCATTCCGTTTTATCCGCTGTTTAAGCGGTAACTGCTCCAGCCCAGACCGCTCCAGTCAAAGCCCGCCAGCCACCGGCTTCCGGGGTAAGGGGAGGGAGCAGCAGGAAAGCCAGCCTCCGGGTAGTTGGAGGCTGGCTTGGGGTGGCAGGCTTGAGAGCGGCCTCATGAGGCAGCCCGGGCATTTAATTGCCGAGGCTGCTCATTGAAAAGAGCGGGATAAGGGCTAGGCATTTTTAGAGCGCCGGTAGTCGGTTGGGGTGGTGCCGAAGCTGCGCTTAAACATCCGGTGCAGGTAGGAGCTGCTCGTGAAGCCGCAGCGCTCGGCAATGGTCGTTACCGGCAGGTCGGTATTCTCCAGCAGGCTGCACACCTCGCGCATCCGTACCTCCAGGATGACGTCTACGATGCTGGTCAAGGTCTGCTGCTTATAGAGCCGGCTGATGTAGATCGGAGACATATCGAGCTCATCGGCGATCTGGTTCAGGCTAAGATTCGGCTCCATATAGTTCTCGGCCACCTTTTGATTGATCAGGCGGATCAGATCATGCTGCTTGGCGTTTTTTTTCTCAGACAGCTGTCCGCGCATTTCACTGAACAGGGCGAAGAAGGCGTCTTCCAGCTCAGCGACGGTTTCTACAGATTCCAGAGTAGGCAGGGCGGGCGCTCCATCACATTGTAAACGGTTACGTTTTTGGACGGTATTGATGATTTCTTTGATCGTCACACTAAGTCTCGACACGGCTAATTGCACGGTATGGAAGGGATACGATTCCGCTTCCCGGATAATGGTGCTGAAATGCTCCTTAGCCTCCTCGATCTTGCCGCACATCAGCGCATCGGTCAGACGTTTTTCTTTTTCCGTCGGATAGTGGTACGTATTGGCCTGAAGTGCACTTATGGACTGCGCACTGATGATACAGCCATGCCCGTAAAACAGCCGGTGATTTGAGGCTTCTCTGACCTGTTTGTAAAGCTGGTGCAGCTGCACGGCATTCCGGTCGATATGGCTGTAGGTTAGGGTAAGGCTTATTTTCAAATAATCGGAACAGGCCAGCTGAATTTGCCGCAGGAGTGTCTCGATCAGACCGGTGTCGGTGTATTCTATCGAATCTATGATATTCAGGAGCACAAGTATTCCATCATCATTCATATCGACGGTTTCTACCCGGTAGGTCTGGCCGCAGATTTCTGAGGCGATGTTCATAATTGCAAATTTGTACGCCAGCAGGTAGGACGACCGTTCATCCCTTAATTCCTTGTAGTTGTCAATCCGCAGGAGGATCAGCCGGTAATCGTCATTGAAGGTAAAATGAATGCCGAGCTGCCTGAGCTTCTCTACCTGCTGAATGGATTGCAGCGGCTTCAGGCCGAGGACCAGGTCGCGCATGGTATTTTGCCGGATCATAAACATGCTGTCCCTTTTTTCATTCTCGAGAATGTTCATCTCGCTGACAATCCGGTTGATCGGCAGATACAGGCTTTTGGAGGTGATCCAGGATAAAACGATCCCCCCAACCAGAATAAGGGCGGCGATGAGCAGGGTGGCGTTTCGGATACTGTCGGTCTGTTTAGTGATAATCTCATAAGGGGTGATGCGTACATATTGCCAGTCTAGATCATCCGGAGCAGTATAAGAGATCAGTGAATTGACGCCGGCAAACTTGTCGATAAAGTAGCCCTCGGAGTCTCCCTTTATCTTCTGGTCTACCCAACGGGCTTCCTCGGGCGAAAGCTCCTGCTGTTCCAGACTGTTGCCGGACAGGAAAGAGCCATTGCCGGAGAGAATAAAGGTTGCGCTTTTGGAATCGGCAGGGCTGTTAATCTCTTTGTTGATCCAAGGGGCGGAAATGTTAACGATCACAGCCGAGTTAATCGTCCGGTCCCATCCAATGGCATCGTAGCATAAGAAGGTATAAGCCCGAACCTGATCGTTCTCCTCGGCACCGTTCGAATAGACGCGCGGAATCGGCATAAATGGCTTGTATTCCTCGTAGTGGTTCAGAATATCCAGAATGTTCGTATCCACCAGTTCCTGCTCGGTAAATACACCGTTCTGGCCGTGGGAAGAGGCGATATAGAGCTTTGCGCTCTTCGGATTATAAACGTAGATGGATTCGATATACGGCATAGAGCTTAAGTAGTTTCCGAGCTCCGACATGGCGGCTGTGACGTCATATATATCGGGCTTGTCGTAAAAGACGATTTTGGAGATGGTGCTGTTACGGTAGATCTGAAATGAGAGCGATTGCGCGGCTTCGTTCATGTTAACAACCTCTTTGCTGGTCTGCGTGAGATCGCTGAGGTCGGAACGAAAGGCTTGCGTTTTCTCGACGCCAATATAGTAGTTGTAATAAATAATGGTGGAGACAAGGAAGGTTAAGGACACACAAAGCGTCATACTGACCAATATCCTGCTGTACAGTGCTCTTCGATTGCCGAGCTTGTTCAGTCTCATTAGCATCCCCCTGAATTCATTGTGAGTACCGGCGTCTGGGCTCTCTCTGTTTTGTTCACAGTATGATTATAAACTTCCCAAGGGTGAACAGAACAGTGCAGCAAGCTGACAGCAGTGAACAAAATTGAATTCAGGGGGTGTGAACAAATCGGATATCAGTGAACAAAACAGCTTAACCGGTAATCTGCATCAGCAGCGGAGTGACCTTGAACCCGTTGACAGGAGCGAGGTCCTGCGAGCAGGAGGAGAGAGCGACGATCACGTCCGTCAGTGCGAGCAAAGCGACATAATCACCGGGCTTCGAAAGCGGTTCTTCAATGACGTAGTCGAGGTTATCGTCGAGTGCATTATTCATGAACCAGTTGATCGGGTCAGGCAGCTCTTGGTCTCCAAGGTTGTATTTCTGCAAAGCCCTCTGCAGATTATCGTGGCAGTTCGGGTGCTGCTCCAGTCCGAAATCAACCTTGTAGCGGTAATAATCACAGGCCGGGAAAAAGAAGTCATGCCGCCCGACTGTATCTTGGGTCAGCTGCATCAGCGGCTGCCGGTAGTTGCTGTACAGGCCATCACCGGCTTTGAGCCGGATGCTGCTGAGCGAGGCCCGCATATGCACGGGGGAAACATGCTCGTCAGGGTTACCGGCATTAAAGCAGACGAAATCGCCGACCTGCTTGCCCTCCACGTCAATGATATATAGGGTCTGGCCTTTGCGCACCAGTGCGCTTCTGCCTTCGTACGCCGGTACGAAAATTTCTTCGATCAATGTTCCGTTTCTCATGTCCTTCACCTGCTTACTATTTTATTCTATGAATACTGCGACCGCCCGGATGGGAGAGCCGGTGCCTTTACTGATTTTGAGCGGGAGCCCGAAGTAGAGGAACCGTTTCTGTGCGACTTGGTCGAGATTGCAGAGGTTCTCGGTATTGGTCAGCTTGTACTCACGGCAGATCAGATGCCCGGCAAAGGTGGTATCCAGCGGGTTGTCGATGGAAGGCGCGTCGATGCCGATATTAACGACACCCTGCTGCGCCAGCCATTCAGCCGCCCCGTAATCAAGGCCCGTGTAGCGGGTCAGCCATTCGTCCGTGCCGTAAGCACGGTTATAATGACCGGTGTAGAGCAGCACGATGTCACCTTTATCGAGATGAAGATAACCTTTGTCCAAGGCCAGCTCCAAATCCCGGCGGGTAATGTATTCATCGGGTGAAATATGAGAGAGGTCAAGACAGACGGCCGGCCCGTAAAAATACTCCAGGGGCATCTCGTCAATCGTCGCCCCTTGCGGGTCATATTCATAGATGGCATCGCTATGGGTCGGGCCATGCTCGTTAATAAGCAGGTTATTCGTAGCGAATTCGAAGCCAAGCTTCTGCCGGCTCTCCTCATGGCTCATATTGGGAAAGATCATCGTCTTCTGATGCGGCGGGAACACCGGCATTCCCTGATAGATCTCCTGGGATAGATCGACTACCTGAATACCCAAGTGCAGCAGCCCCCTTTGATAAAATTGTGATGCTCAAGCCAGCGCAGGCAGTACGGTGAAGGCATCGGCATCGATCAGGCCGATGTCGGTAATTTTCCAGGCCGGACTGGTGACGAGCGAGAGGAAGGACAGGTGCATAAACGGCACGTGCAGCGTGCAGCCCAGTTCTTCACGGGCCAGACGGTGCAGCTCGGTGATTCTTGCGCTCATCTCTTTGCCGGTCAGCTCGTCGGTCATCAGACCGCCGATACGCAGCGGTAGATCGCCGACCACCTTGCCGCCTTCAATCATGGCGATCCCGCCATCCATGGCAATGACCCGGTTGACCGCGGTCACCATATCAGCGTAATTGGTGCCGGTGACAATGATGTTGTGGGTATCATGGGCCACACTTTCGGCGATGGCGCCGGCCTTCAGCTTCATGCCGCGGACGAAGGTTTTGCCAATCTTACCGCTGCGGCCATGCCGCTCGACAACGAGCAGGGGCAGGAGGTCGTTTTCTACCGAAGGCTGCACGACTCCGTCCTTGACGGCGGCGGTGAAGATCCCCGCTCCGGTCAGATTCTGGTCGGGGATGACCTCGATAGCGCGGACCTGCACGCTGCCATGCGCCCCGCCGGACGAGAGCTGCAGGTCCTCCAGCTTCACTGGCTTCCGCTTGACCGATTTCTTCACAGAAGCGGGATAGGTATAGGAAGGGATATCACGGGTCAATTCTCCGTCCTGGGCTACCTTGACTCCGCTGATATATACCTGCGATACCGTCATCTGAGCCAGATCGCTGATAACAGCGATATCGGCTTTGGCCCCCGGGGCCAGCAGTCCGATATCCTGGAAGCCGAAATGGGTAGCCGGATTAATCGTAACCATCTGGATCGCCTCAACGGGGTCAATACCTACAGCAATTGTGCGGCGTACGATATCGTTCATATGCCCGTACTTCAGCAGATCCTCCGGGACCATATCATCGGAGACGAGAATCGCCCGCCGGGAATCCATTCCCTCCTCCGTAATGGCGCGAATGCATTCCGCCATGTTCCGCTGGGAGGAGCCTTCACGCATGAATACGCTGACCCCGTAGCGCAGCTTCTCCATCATCTCTTCCTTCGTGGTGGTCTCGTGGCAGGAGACATGGCCGCCGCCGCAGATGATATGGGCTGCCAGCTCCCGGCCGAATAGGCCGGGGGCGTTGCCCTCGATGGTTTTGCCGATTGATTTGGCAAAAGAGACGGAAGCGAGCAGATCATCTATTAAATAAGGCGCATTGTTGTACACCGGATGGACATTGCTGAAGCCCTGCAGCTCGCCGATTCCCTGCACATGATCATCACTCAACAGTTCATGCATCTCCTTGGACCCGATATCCGCGCCTGCGGTTTCCAGACCCGGCACATCAGGAGTGAGGCAGGGGACGGTGAACAGGACACGGTTAGGCAGCGTACGCGCCTCTTCAATCATCGCCTTCATGCCGGGGACACCCAGCACGTTGCCAATTTCATGCGGATCGGCTACCAGGGTGGTCGTTCCTGTAGGGATGGACAGCTTCGAGAATTCTGTAACGGTCAGCATCGCACTCTCAAAATGCATATGTGAATCAATAAAACCAGGGCTGATGAATTTACCGCACATTTCTTCGACAAGGGTCGAGGGGCCAATCAGCTTATCGGCCTGGCCGACAAGCAGGATCCGGTCGCCTTTGACGGCGACATCGCCGGGATAAATCTCCCGGGTGATTACGTTAATAATATAGCCGCCCTTCAGTACCAGGTCGGCATAAGCATCGCCGGAGAGCAGCACATCAATCATCCGCCGGCGCTGAATGGCATCTTTTATTTCTGTTGTCAGCATCTGCTACGCACCTCCTGCCCGGGCGCAATCCACACTGTCCACGATCCCGACAATGGCTGCATCAACCGGGGCATTCGGATGCAGTGTTGCTCTTGACGCCACGCTGCCCACCGCGTAGATAATCGTCTCGCCGATACCCGCGCCTACTGTATCAACGGCAACGACCGGCTGGCCTGCCGGTGCCCCATCGGGCAGGATCGGCTGAATGATCAGCAGCTTGGCGCCGATCAGATTCTCATCTTTCCGCGTTGCGACGACATGCCCCGTAATGATTCCCAGCTTCATGTGATTGTCACCTCTTTGGTTTAGAATTCTATTTCAATGCCATGCTGCCTGGCCAGATCTGCGGCAAGCGGAGTGATCACCGCCGGAGCTGCCAGGCGGATGGACGTCGTGCCCATTCTTAGTGCGGCTTGAATATCCCCTGCGGTCAATACTGGTCTGCCTGATTTTGCCTGTGCAGTGGAGATCCAGCGGTTCACTTGATCCGGTTCAAGCAGCGTAATGCCGAAATCTTCAATGGCTGCAAGCTTATGCTGGAGTTCGTCCTTCAGCCGGGGTGGGGCCAGAAATAATCCCTGCTCCCCCCAGCGGTAATGCCCCGGATTCGCCCCAAGCGTCAGCGTCCCCACGGGTTTGCCGGCACAGAGGAACCGTACAATCAGCTCCACGAAAGGATCAGCGGTATCCAGCTGGATTAAGCGGGACAACAGAGATAAGGAAAGCACCGGAATAAACAGCCTATCGGCAGCCTCCGGTGAAGTAGAGCGGAGAGCAGCAGGTGCAATGATATCGTCCACACCTGTTGCTGCAGCCAGCTCCAGAACTGTAATGTCACGGAGCAGCTGTTCATCCGCCGCCAGCCGTAGCCGGGTCCGGCTCCTGTCCAGCTGCCTTATAGCGGAATACCCTTCCTCCATGCCAATAAAGTGACCGGCCAGCAGAATAAAGACCCGGGGGAAGTCCTTGTTCAGTTCCTGTTCCCTGGACCGGTAAGCCAGACCGAGAAGGGTGCTGGCTGCAACCGTGCTATGCCGGCTGTCCATGGTGGAGCTTATTCAATTCCCTTGGACAACAGCGCGCGCTCCACTTCGCTGTGCGGCCGCGGAATGACATGCACCGACACCAGCTCCCCGACACGTTTGGCTGCGGCAGCTCCTGCATCGGTAGCTGCTTTTACCGCACCCACATCTCCCCGGACCATTACCGTTACGAGACCGAAGCCGATTTTTTCGTACCCGCAAATTTCTACATTCGCAGCTTTCACCATTGCATCAGCCGCTTCAATTGCGCCTACCAGACCTTTTGTTTCAATTAATCCCAGTGATTCTCCCATCATAAAAACCTCCATTAGTTTAGTTTGGCTGATCCGGTGAATCCGGTGAATCTGATCCTTGGGCTAAGTCCGCTGACTTGGGCGGCTTAGCGGTTGTGGCAGAAGACTGGCGCGGCGGAGGGGTGGAGACTGCAGAATCAGCCTCAGTGCTGTTCTCAGGCAACAGGTAATTGCCCAGTATCTTGCCGGTGACATCACTATGCGCTTTGGCGATTACATGCGCGGAGATCACTGTGCCGACCCGCTGCGCTTCAGCCTTGCCTGCCTCTATGGACGAGGTTACGGCAGCAACATCCCCGCTGAAATGCAGGGTCACGCCCAGTGAGCCACCGACACCAATGACCTTCTCGACGGCAACCAGCTGCACATCCGCCGCTTTGAGCGCGGCATCCGCTGCTGAGACGGCAGTGGTAAAGCCAAGCGTTTCGATTAAACCCAGTGCTTGCATGAAGGAAGCCCCCTTGTTGAATTCATCCGCTGATCAGCGGTGGTTATCTTCATCTGTCTGGTGCTGCCAGGAGGGTAAGCCCCGGCGCTGCAGCCGCCATCTGTCCGGCGGTTCCGCTTAAAATGCAATAACTGTGCTCTGTACGGATATATAGCCCGCACGAAGGGTGCCGCTGCAGCCACTGCTCAGCGATGCCTATGCTGTTCCAGCGGGAAGTGCCGGCTATTACCGCGATGGCTTCCTGCTGTCCGCCGCCGAAATACCGCCGCAGCAGCCGGCCGGGCTGCAGGCTGATCCATACCCGGACAGAAGAAGCTGTTCCGGCCTGCATATATTCGGTGAGCTCCTTCAGCTTAGCTGCCACCTTATGGTGATCCTTGCTGAACAGCTTAAGCTCAAAGCTGCCGTCCACACTCCAGCTGATATCCGATTCCAGCTCAGGCTCGCCGGAGAGCAGCTCTTCGGCCGCAAACAGCTGGCCCGGATGGCACGAAGCTTCGCTGATAACCCCGGCAGAGCTGTAATTCCGTCCTGAGCTGCCAAACAGCGGGCGGAGGTCATCACGGATGCGGTGGAACAGCCAGACCTCCAGCCCACCTGCTGCCGGGAGGCGGACCGGGATATGAGGATCTTGCGGCTCCGGGGTCACCTGTGGCAGGGAAGAGTTCCCCCGGGGGCTGTTATCCTTCTGCTCCAGCGGAGACAAGGTGCGCAGAAGCAGTGGAGACAGGTATTGTCCGGCCGTTGCCCGGCTTGGGGTAGGGCTTGGGGCAGCATGCGCAGCCGGCTGCACTACTCTGGCTGCTGCAAGGGAATCAGGCTGCCGGACGGCAGGAGCCTGTGCCGGTGAAGGGTGGCCGGAAAGGACGGCCAGCCGCCTCGCAGCCTGCTCCTTCTGGTAATTGGTGCGCTGAAGCGTAAGCCCGGGCTTAGAGCACTTCCCGGGCTGGGCACAGGTGTGCGGGCAGTTCTCCCGGCTGCTTACCGCGCAGGAAGGAGCAGGCGGTGCTACGCCCGCCGGGGCGGAGGTACGATTTCTCTGGAGTACTTCAGAAACAACGTCCTTCATAAAACTGGACAAGGCTAATCACCTCCTTGAAAGTTTGAATCCGGCAGGATGCTTAGATGAGCATCCTGGCGAGATCGGGATGCGGACGCGGAATGACGTTTGATGACACCAGCTGCCCGCATGTCTTTTGATACGCGGCTGCACCGGCTTCGACGGCTGCGGCCACAGAGGCGACATCGCCCTCAACGATCACTGTCACCAGGCCTGATCCAACCCGTTTGAAGCTGGCCAGTCTGACATTCGCCGCCTTGCACATGGCGTCCAGCGCTTCCAGCGCCGGGGTCAGGCCGCGTGTTTCTATTAAGCCGATTGCTTGCATAATCCACCTCCTCAAAGTTTTGTGAGTCCATTCTTCACAGAGTCCGCATCGACAACACTTACTTCGGAAGCATAAGCTTAAGTTTTGTTGACCTATTTTTAATCAAAAACCAAAGCCTAAACATAGTCCTCCAGCCTGATTTCATCCTGTCCCGGAATATGCGTTCTCCGGTACTGCTCTTTATGTGTGAGCGGACAGGTGGCGTCGATGCCCATTTTGGCCGACACCCCGCGCAGATTGTGTGACGGTTCCAGCGGGGAGCCTTTTGCGCCCGGGACGATGAACAGGTCGAGATCGGCCTGTACTCTGGTGGCAATTGCCCACTCCACATCCAGCGGGTCAAGCAGGTTGACGTCATCATCGACCACCACAACATGCTTGAGGTCTTTATCGCCGGCAAAAGCAGCCAGTAGTGCTGTTTTTCCGTCGCCTTCCTGGACTTTGCGGATTTGGATGACCGCGTGGTAGCGGCCAACCCCGCCCATGGTAATATGAACATCCTTTACTCCCGGGACAACCTGGCGAACCGAGCTGAGCAAGGCAATTTCGCGGGAGATGGCCATCGGCAGCTTCTCCTCATAACTTGCCGGAAGGATGGTCTGCCATATGGGCTGGTTCCGGTGGGTGACGGCTGATATCTCGACCACCGGCTGCTCTGTCCGTGGTCCGTAGTAGCCGCCCAGTTCACCGAACGGCCCCTCCGGCTCGCGGATACCGGGCAGGATCCTGCCCTCAAATACAACCTCGGCTTCAGCCAGCACCTCAAGATCGACGGTCCGGCAGCGGACGACTTCCAGCGGATGCCCGAGCAGGGCGGAGGCCACCTCCAGCTTGTCGGTGTGGAACAGATGGGTGCTGATCTGCGAAGCCAGCACAACTGCCGGGACCACCCCGAACATGAACGCCACCTCCAGCGGCTCGCCGCGTGCCTCGAAATCCTTATATTGCTGAAACAGCTCCGGCGAAGAGATTAGAATACCGGTCCGGTTCCCTTCCAGCAGCTGCATGCGCCGGATGGAGGTATAGCGCTTGCGCCCGTCTTCGCCTTTGACGACCATCACACCGGAGACATAGTAAGCGCCGCTATCCTCCGCGTGGTAGGTGCATACCGGAAACAGCTCCTTCAGGCTGATCCGGCTGGTGATGACCTTCTCGTGCACCGGTGCTTGCTCCACCAGCCGGGTTGGCGTAGGCGAGACGATGGCTGCAACCAGTCCCGGCAGCAGCTCGGCTGGAGTCATGTCCAAGCTGTCCGCGATCAGCTCCTTGGAGCCGCCAAGACCGACGGTCATCAGGCCGGAATATCCCTTAACCTTCTCGAACATTAGCGGCTGCTTGCCCTTTACTGCCTTCACAACGGCCCCAAGCTCGAAGCGGGGGTCGACCTCTCTGCGGATATGCAGCAGCTCGCCGCTTCTCTCCCAGCGTTCCAGCAATTGTCTGATATTGACTGCGGCCATTTAGTTCTCACCCCATCTTTTCATCAGCTGATGTTCAATACCGAATACATCAAGAACCCGGGCATTCATGAAATTCACCAGCTCCCAGATTTCGGTCGGATGGTTATAGAAGCCGGGCGAGGCAGGCATAATCTCGGCGCCTGCCCGGGCGAGCCGGAGCATATTCTCCAGATGAATCAGATGCAGCGGTGTTTCGCGGGGTACAATGACCAGCCGCCGCCGCTCCTTCAGCACCACGCTGGCTGCCCGGTTCAGCAGGGTGTCCCCCATGCCGTTCGCAATAGCACCAAGCGTATTCATGGAGCAGGGGACAATCACCATTCCGTCCGTTTTGAAGGATCCGCTGGCAACGGGAGCGAACAGGTCTAAATTCGGCAGGACGGTCCCATACTGGGCAAGCTCCTGCATATCGAAGCCGCATTCATATTTCATCACGTTCTCACCGGCCCCGGTGGCAATGATAAAGGTTTCAATGCCGAGCTGGTGCAGGCTGCGGATCAGGGAGTACCCGTAAATCGAACCGCTGGCACCTGTAATGGCTACTACAATTCTCATGCGCTGGATCTCCTTTGACCAAGGGCTGCGTTGTTGTGAAGCCTTGGCAGTCAGATGTATATAACAAAAAGAAGCCGCTGAAATAGAGAGGTCTCTACTCAACGGCTTCCTGCAATCTGTAAACAGATATAGGGCGAACCTTAAGGGAAATGCAGCTCATCAGGATGAATCGAGATGAAGCCTGAAATATGAATGTTCGGAATAATCAAGAATGAACACCGGCTGCGATAAATCTGCGAGATAAATCCCGCATCATTGATCTGAACCGGAATCACATATAATGACTGTGCAGGCCCAAGCCGTCTGGGGATCGTAATCCCTAAGTACGCCGGCGGCTGGCAGCTCCAGCTCTTCGGTAAGCTTCTTCTGGATTCTCCGCTTGAATTCCTGATGCAGCGCGGCGTCTACAGACTGCTTCAGCTCGGGATAATGGTCCTCCAGGGCGCGAAGGGCTGCGACCCGCTGATGCTTCACCAGGAACATAATCATTGTCTCGTTCACAGCTTCAATCTTTAGCTGGGTCACTCCGACTCCGTACAGCTCCTTATGAACCTCATTGTAGCAGCGGGATAATTTCTTCTTGTGTTCATTGGATGAGAGAAGAAGAGCGATTGTCAAGAAATTCACTTCCCTGTAGCGAAGTCGAATGTGTTATGAAATATAACGCGGTATAAGTATACATATTCGAAAACACCATTTTTACCGATAACTTAAACTCCATTATAGAGAAAAAACCGGTAAAGTAAATGATTAATGTTACATTATATGACTTATCATCGGGCGGGCTGCAGGAGAGACTTCCTTGAGGGACGTCGCTCTGTTTCTTCTTTTCTTCACAGTTCTTCTTCCACGTTTTCACAAATCTATGTTAGCATGGTCTATAGTTATTTGCTGACATCTCTTTGCAAATCTGAACATGGAGGCGCGTGGCACATGCTGAAAGTCATGATTGTTGATGATGAGCCCTGGGTACTTGAAGGACTGCGGACGATGGTGGACTGGGAAAAGTATGGATTCGAAGTGTGCGGCGAAGCCCTTAACGGCCCGGATGCACTGAGACTGGTCGAGGAGCTTAGGCCGGATCTCGTATTAACGGATATTAATCTCCCGGTCTTTAACGGTCTTGAGCTGATTACCAGGCTGAATGAATCGATGGTTAAGCCGCCCCGGTTTGTTATATTAAGCGGATACGACGATTTCCAATATGCAAGAATTGCCCTGCGCCAGCGGGTGGATCAATATTTGCTGAAGCCGATTGACGAAGAGGAGATCGAAGCTTTGTTAAGCCGGCTAAGTCTTACGATTCAAAATGAAATCGCTTCCAGTCTGGAGCATCAGAAAAAGCAGGCAATGATTGTCGGCAATCTGATCAACCGCCTGATTCATGGGGAGGAGGATGAGGAGATTCAGCTGACGGCGGCCAACCTGATGCAGATACCAGCAGATGCGGAATTGCTGGGCATTCTTATCGATCCCCCCGCTGCTGCAGCGCTTCTGCAACAGCATTTGAAGGATTACTTCCCTTGCGAATTAGCAGGCTGCTTCCAGGACAGCGCGGACCGGTTCGGGCTGATTCTGCAATCGGCTTCCCTCTCCAGGGATAGCCTGACTGCCGGAGTCACCCGGCTCCAGCAGGATCTGGCTGAACAGTTGCAGGAGCCGGTGGCGGTTATGGTCAGCGAAAGAACGTCAGGCGCCCTGTCCCTTAAAGATATTTATCTGCAGACGCTGGAAATGTGGAAGCTGAAGTACCGCAGAGAGAAGGGCGGTGTCTTTTTCAATTGCGACTTCAGGAACAGCTGTAAAGAGGCGAATATTGAACAGGAAACCTTTACCGGGCTGCTTGAAAAAGTAAAGGCAGGCGAGCTTCAGGCGATTGAGCCCTGTGTGCGGGATATCTTTATGTTCTACACGCAGCATTTGTTTTCGGTAGAAGCTGTCCAGGCAGGCATCGCCCATCTGGAAATGACTTTATGCCGGCTGGTCGCCGAACGCAATGGCGAAACCGCCGGGATGATGAATCAGCATCATGAGGAGTTCGGGAATCTGGGTGAGCTGGGCGATTATTACCGGCTGGGCAGCTATGTAAGCGGGCTGTGCAGGCGGGCGGCTGTCTATCTGGCTGAGCTGCAGGAGGCTAACGAAGGGAACACGATCTATAATGTGATCCAGTATGTAGACCTTGAATTCCGCAATAAATTGCAGCTTCAGGAGCTGGCCCGGCAATTTCATATGAATTCCGCCTACTTGGGGCAGTTGTTCCGCAAAGAGACCGGCCGCAGCTTCTGTGAATATCTGAACGATAAGCGGATTGAAGCCGCTAAAGGGCTGCTGAAGCGGACAGAGCTGAAAATCTCTGACGTGGCAGCACAGGTGGGATTCAGTAACACGGATTATTTTATCGATAAGTTCAAGGGAATCGTGGGCGTCCTGCCTTCGGTATACAAGAATTCGAATAACTGTAAGCAGCCCTAAGAAGGACAGGTGCACAGGTCATGATGAAAAAAAGATTCCGTTTCACCAATATTGTCAATGATATTCCGCTGAATTATAAATTTATCCTGATCTATATCGTTGGTGTGCTTCTGCCTATTATGATCATCAACCTCGTGTTTCTGGGCCGGATTACAGATCTTATCAAATCAAGGGAGCAGCAGAACCTGGAGATTTCCCTGGAGCGGGCGAGAAAGGATATTTATGATTTTATCGAAGGCGGGGTTGCGGTCAGCTATACGTTGTCTACGGATAAGAACCTGTATGAAATGCTGGACCGGCCCTATAAGGACTCTATTGATTTTTATGGTGCTTTTGACGAACAGCTGCGGGACCGGTTGAACAGCTACATGCCGGTAAACAACCAGATTGATCGGATCAGCGTGTTCACGGATAACCGTTCTATTGTCTCAGGGGGCAATTATCAGATCATAAACCAGAAGGTACTGGCAAGTGAATGGTATCAGCAGGCGGAATCCTCCCGCAATAAGGTACTTGTTACCGCTTACAGGACATCTGAGAACGATAATACCGCTTCTTCGATCCCTACACTGAGCGTCTTGGACTGGATGGATAATTTCAGGTCCTTCAACGAATATAAAAAGCTGCTGAAGATTGATCTGGATCTAAGCGAAGTGTATGACGTGATTGCCCGAGAAAAAGATTACCTCAGCCTCTATCTGGTCAATGAGCAGAATCAGATTGTCATGTCAGCGGACAGCGGCTATCAGCGGGTGACAGATGAACCTTATCCTCTGTTTAATCTGCAGGAAGATAATCAGCAGGAGCTTCATGTGCTGCCGCTTGGTACGGCCAACTATCTCAAGGGCTGGCGGATCATCGGAATTACGCAAGGGGAGCGGATCACACAGGCAATTCTGGATATCCGGCTGTATGCGGCTGTGCTGGCGACCACGATCACGCTGCTGACCTCTGCTTTTATTTATGTGATGCTGAGATCTTACAATTACCGGGTAAAACGGCTGTCCAGACATATGCAGAAGGTAACCAACGAGAAGTTTGAACTGATCCGGATTGACGAGGGCCGCGACGAAATCGGCGGGCTGATTCATAACTTCAACAGGATGACCTCGCGGATCAACTCGCTGATTAATGATGTGTACAAGCTGGAGATTCAAAGTAAGAATCTGGAGATGGAACGGGTCAGGGCGGAGCTGAATTTTCTGCAAAGCCAGATGAATCCGCATTTCCTGTTCAATACGCTGAACGCGATTCTTGTGGTCTGCACCAAAAATAAATATGACGATGTGACGGATATTATCAAAAGCCTCTCTAAGCTGCTGCGCAGGCTGCTCCGCTGGAAGGAGGACCTGGTGTCGCTGCAGGAGGAAATGCAGTTTATCGAGATGTATCTGAAGATTGAGAAATTCAGATTCCGCGATAAGTTCGACTATCAGTTCGAGATTGAGGAGCAGGCGCTGGAGTACAAAATTCCGAAGCTCAGCATGCAGCCGCTCGTGGAAAATTCCTGCAAGCACGGCTTACAGATGATAGAAGGGCTGGGCATCATCAAGGTGAGGGCAGCGGCCCGGGAGGACCGCCTGCAGATCACGGTTTCCGACAACGGGAAAGGGATCGAGGCTGCGCAGCTCAAAGATTTACTGCACAATATCCGCACCGAGGATTCGTCCGGCTTAAATATCGGAATGCGCAATGTATACCGCAGATTGGAGCTGTATTATGCCGATCAGGTGACTTTTGAAATCATCAGTGTACCGGGTGAGGGGACTGCAGTTTCGTTCGGCATCCCGCTGAAGCTGCTGGAGAAGACTCATTCCCCGGGAGGGGAGGGAAGGTTATGACTTATAAAGTGCTGTTAATTGATGATGAGCCGAGTGCTCTCGAAGGGATGCTGCTGTGGATTGACTGGCGGGAGCTTGGCTTCGAGATTTGCGGGACCTGCGGCAACGGCCAGGAGGGCTTGCGGTTAATCGGTGAGCTGGACCCGGATCTGGTTATCACGGATGTAAATATGCCGCTATTGAACGGTCTTGAGATGATTGGCGCCTGGCAGCAGGCGGGGGGCAGGGAGATTAAGTTTGTAATCTTAAGCGGGTACAGCGAATTTGAATATGCCCAGACTGCTATCCGGTACGGTATTAATCACTATTTGCTGAAGCCGGTTTTTCCGGAAGAAGCGACAGAAGAACTGCGGGAGATTTACCAGGAGCTGGAGCAGGAGGAGCGCGGCCGGAGGTTTAAGCAAATGGCGGCTTCGGAGGAGACGGCGGCTGCAATCAAAGGACTGTTATATGAGCAGCCGACCGAACCGGCCGATCCGGAGTTTCTCGCTTCGCTGCCCGCGGACGTCTGCTGCTGGAATGTCTGCCTGATCCAGACCGCACCGCAGCAATATGCCGAGGTCAGGGGCAAAGCGGCTGCCTTGATCGCCGTGGCGCCCGCGATGTATCTGGTGGATCTGGAGGCAGGCTGCTGCGCCATTGTATTCGGGAGTTTCGCGGCTGGCCATGAAAGTGAAGCAATCACCGGGGTAGCCGACTCGCTGCGGCAGGAGTGTCCCGGCCAGACCCTGTTTATCGCGGCCGGAACAAGCGTGCCTGCATTGACCGGCATCACGAACAGCTACCGGACAGCTAAGGAAACCCTGCAGCACTTTTTTTACCGGACCTCTTCTGCCGGATTACTGATGTATCACGAGATCAAGAATACGCCGTTCAGCAGGCAATACGATCATATCCGGATGGCGGACGAGCTGATCGGATTCATTAACACGCTGGATCTGCCAGGCTTCCGCAGCGCGGTAGACTCGGCGGCTCACAGCTTTCAGGAGAAGCTTGTGGCTCCCGAGGCAGTGAAGAAGTTTGTTATCCATCTCATATACCGGATCCGGGAATTGACCCACCATGTGACAGAAAACGGCAAGCGGCCGGAACTGCTTAACGAGTTTCAACTACCGGAAGTCCATCATTACAGGCTCACGTTAACCGGACTGATGGGCTATCTGCTGACCTCTGGGGAGGCAGGAATAGAGCTCCTTCTAGAAGATCGGGGCAGGAGATCGCATGATATCGTCCGCGATATCAACCAATACATTCAGGAGCATTACCGCGAAAGTCTGACGATTCAGAAGCTGGCGGAAATCTTTTATCTGCATCCTGTATATCTCGGCCAGCTCCTGATCAAGAAGAACGGAATAGGCTTCAAGGAGCTGCTCCATAATCTGCGGATTGAGGAAGCGGCAAGGCTGCTTCATGAGCAAAAAACCAAGCTGTCGGAGGTTGCCGAGCAGGTGGGTTATGCCAATTACGGCCAGTTTTTGAAGCAGTTCGAGAAGAAAATGAAGATGTCTCCGAACGAATACCGGAATTTAAAGACCTGAAATTTTTGGGGTTATACCTTTAATTCGGTTGTATTTTAGAATAGAAATCACCTCTATAATTCATAAATGTAAGTGCTTACAAGAAAGCGTGAACAAAAATATGGAGGTGCTTTATGGGGGGCAAGTCGAAAAGAACGTTTAAGTCTTCACTGATTATGCTGTTATCCCTGAGCTTTACACTCGCCGGCTGCGGCGGGAACAACAACGGTAATACAAATGCTACAGCGGAAGAAACCAGTGCGGCACAAACTGCCGGAGCAGCTAACACAGGGGATAAGGTTGAACCGTTCAAGGTAAGTGTCTTCATCGGCGCAGCAGGACAACAGCCGACACCGGACAACAAAATTTATAAGAAAATCAAGGAAGAAACGGGTGCCAGCTTCGATATGGAATTTCTGGCAGGCGACATCAACCAGAAGCTTGGGGTTATGATTGCCGGCCAGGATTATCCGGATTTGATAACCGGTAATACAAAACTTACAGCAGCAGGGGCTTATATTCCGCTTGAAGACTTGATTGAGCAATACGCTCCAAACTTGAAAGCGCATTACGCGGATTACTGGAACATGATGAAGGATCCGAATGACGGGCATATTTATATCCTCCCGAACTACGGTGTGTACAACGGTAAGGTTAATAGTTCATGGTATTCGGGACCTGCCTTCTGGATGCAAAAAGCAGTCCTCAAGGAATTCGGATATCCAAAGGTGAAGACGCTGGATCAATACTTTGATCTGATTGAGAAATATAAAACAAAATATCCGGAAATCGACGGAAGTCCGACGATCGGGTTCGAAATTCTGAACTATGACTGGAAAAACTGGGGTCTGTTCAATGCACCGCAGCATCTGATCGGCCATCCGAATGATGGCGGTGTGGTTGTAAATAACGGCGTGGCCGAAATTTTTGCAGACAAGGATTATGCTAAACAGTACTATCAAAAGCTGAATGAAGTGAACCAAAAAGGTCTGATCGATAAAGAGACTTTTGTTCAGAACTATGACCAGTATATGGCTAAGCTGTCCAGCGGTACGGTTCTGGGAATGTTCGACCAGCACTGGAACTTCAACGCTGCCGAGGACTCCCTGACCACCCAAGGCAAAATTGAACGCACTTACGTAGGTCTTCCGCTGGTATATGACGAGTCGACCAAAGACTACTACCGCGATCTGGCAGTTCTGAACCTTAACAACGGCTTCGGTATCAGTATCAATGCCAAAGATCCGGTGAAGATTATCAAGCTGCTTGACACCCTGATGCAGGAAGACTGGCAGAAAACGTTCTCCTGGGGCATAGAAGGTGAAGATTATATTGTAGAGAATGGCAGATTCATGAGAACCCAGGAGCAGCGCGACAATGCAGCTGATGCCACCTGGCAGCTGGCTAACAAGGCTAAAGCGATCTTTGATTACCTGCCAAAAACGGAAGGAAGCTTCAGTGACGGCAACTCGACGGATGCCGCTGCACAGCCTGAAGAATACAAAGCGGGGCTGAAACCTTTCGACAAGGAAGTGCTTGATGCCTATGGTTATAACTCTTACGTGGACTTCTTCAGCGAGCCGCCTGCCAATCCGGTCTATTATCCTGCATGGTCCATTGACCTGATAGAAGGATCGGATGCCAAAATTGCAAGTACGAAACTGAATGAACTGCAGACCAAGTTCCTGCCAAAAGCCATTCTTGCCGATCCGGCTGACTTTGATTCCGTCTGGAGCGATTATGTCGGACAGATTAAAAAGGCCAATGTGAAGGCTTATGAAGATAAGATTAACGAGCAGATCAAGTGGAGAATTGATAACTGGAGCAAATAACGGAGCATCAGCTTCCGGAGTCAGAGGGTGGAGGGCCGGTTCCGGCCTTCCACTTCCTAAATTAAAATGATGGATTGGGGAGACAACTACTATGGATGAGACCCTAGAAATAGAAACCGTCGTCCGGCATCCCAAGAAAAAAAAGAAGAAGCAGCCAATTACCTGGTCTCTCTTGAAAAGCCAGAATCAGCTGATTTGGATGTCTGTACCGTTAATGCTCTATATTATTCTTTTTGCCTACGTCCCTGTATGGGGCTGGACCATGGCTTTCCAGAATTATAAGCCGGCCAAGTCCTTCAGCGAACAGGAATGGGTAGGATTTAAGCAATTCAAGTTCCTGTTTACCGATGATAACTTCATCAGGGTACTGCGCAATACCGTAGCGATGGGGCTGATCAACCTGATTCTCGGTTTTGTCACTGCTATCGTGCTTGCGCTGCTGCTCAATGAAATCAAGAACATGTTCTGGAAAAGAACGGTGCAGACGATTTCCTATCTGCCGCATTTCTTATCGTGGATTATCGTTACCGGCATTGTGGCCACTTCGCTGTCGATCAATGACGGGATCGTCAATATCGTACTGATGAAGCTGCATCTGATTAAAGAGCCGATTCTCTGGCTCAGTGAAGGTAAATATTTCTGGGGCATTGTCGGGGCTTCGCATGTGTGGAAGGAAGTCGGCTGGAATACGATTATCTATCTGGCAGCCATTGCTTCCATAGACCCTGCACTTTATGAAGCCGCGGAAATCGACGGCGCGAGCCGCTACAAAAAAATGAGATTCGTAACCCTTCCAGGCATAAAAGCAACGATCGTTATTCTGATGATTATGTCCATTGGACATGTGCTGGAGGCGGGCTTTGAAGTGCAGTACCTGCTCGGCAACGGGCTGGTTGTGGACTGGGCAGAAACGATTGATATTTTTGTACTGAAATACGGGCTTGCACAAGGTAACTATTCACTAGCGACTGCCGGCGGGATTTTCAAAACCGTGGTCAGCGTAACATTGCTGCTTATGGCTAACGGAATTTCGAAGCGGCTTGGGGAAGAGAGGTTGTTATAATTATGGATAACCGACAAATCAGCCCTCGGCAAACAGCGGGTTTAACGATGAAAAAAAGCTTAGGCACGGGCAAACTTGAACCGATACTGTTTGGCTCCTTCAACACGGTTTTTATGATCTGCCTGGTGCTTGTGACCCTATATCCGTTCCTCAATACGATTGCCGTTTCGTTTAACGCGGGCAATGATACGATCCGCGGCGGCATCTACTTATGGCCAAGAGCCTGGACTCTGCAAAATTACAAGGCGATCTTCGCCTCCGGCACCATTTACGACGCATTCCTAATTTCCGTGGCCCGGACCGTGCTATCTACGATCCTTAACATTTTTCTGACCACGATGCTCGCGTATACTCTAAGCCGGAGGGAATATGTATTCCGTCAGCCGATCACTGTGATTTTTGTGCTGACGATGTATTTCAGCGCCGGTCTGATTCCGGGCTACTTCCTGATCAAGGATCTTAACCTGATTAACAGCTTCTGGGTATACATTTTCCCGTCCATGATCAGCGCATTTAATATGATTGTAATCCGTACGTATATCGGCACAATACCGGAGAGTCTGCTGGAGTCAGCGAAAATCGACGGCGCCGGCGACTTCAGAATTTTTATGAAGGTTGTATTCCCGTTATGCAAACCGGTACTCGCTACAATTGCCCTGTTTGTGGCTGTAGGCGCATGGAATTCCTGGTTCGACGCGTTTATCTATACCTCTTCCAGACAATACCTGAGTACGCTGCAGTATGAGCTGATGAAGCTGTTGTCCTCGACGATGAACTCCAACAGCAATCCGAACGTTGCCGCCGGGGTGGGGATGGACCAGAATTCGGCCCGCGCGCTGGTGACTCCGTTGTCGATCCGGGCAGCTATTACCGTGGTAGCCTCGGTTCCGATCCTGCTCGTGTATCCGTTCATGCAGAAGTATTTCGTAGTAGGACTGAATGTAGGTAGTGTTAAGGAATAATACAGCCTTAATTAGGGCTGCAGAAAGGTTGTCTGCATGAACATGAGCCATTCTTCGATCCATTACTCAAACCCGGTGCTTCCGGGTTTTTATCCTGATCCGAGCATTACCCGAGTGGGGGAAGATTACTATCTGGTCTGCAGCTCCTTTGAGTATTTTCCGGGTGTGCCGATTTTTCACAGCCGGGATTTAATCCACTGGAAGCAGATCGGCCATGTGCTGGACCGGATCAGCCAGCTGGACATCAGCAGCTGCGCCAGCTCTGACGGGATTTACGCGCCGACCATCCGATACCATGAGGGAACCTTCTACATGATTACCACGGATGTGCGGGGCAGGGGCAACTTCTATGTTACCGCCGCTGATCCGGCAGGACCCTGGTCTGATCCGATTACAGTTCCCTATGGGGGCATAGACCCCTCACTAATGTTTGACGACGACGGAAAAGTCTATGTGACTGCCCAGCAGGGGGCAAACTATGATTCCCATGTCATCCAGTACGAGATTGATATTGCTACCGGTAAGGCGCTGAGCGAGCCGGTGGTTATCTGGACCGGCGATGGCGGGCCATGGCTGGAAGGGCCGCATTTGTACAAGATTAACGGATTGTATTATATTATGGCGGCTTCGGGCGGAACGGCAAAGGAGCACCGCGAGATTATCGGCCGGAGTACATCCCCGTACGGACCGTTTGAACGGCTCCTGGAGCCGATTCTGACACATAAGGATATCGATCATCCGATCCAGTATCTGGGACATGCCGATCTGATCGAAGGACCGGATGGCGGCTGGTGGGCTGTCTTTCTGGGGGTGCGCCTGGGAGAAAACGGCTATGGGGTGCTGGGGCGGGAATCCTACCTTGCCCCGGTGCACTGGACTGCGGACGGCTGGCCGATGATTGATAATAATGACGGAACGGTCCAGCTGGAAATGAATGTACCGCGTCTGCCTTACAGTGAGCCGGAGCCTGTTCTGGATAGCGGCAGACATGATTTTGACGACAGTATATTGCCGTATGACCTGACCTTTCTGCGCAATCCGGCAGCGGGCAGCTGGTCGCTCGGGGAACGTCCCGGCTGGCTGGCACTGAAGGGACAATCAGCCGGACTAAGCGATATCGGCCAAGTAGCCTTCACTGGCCTCAGGCAGCAGCAGGTTGCCGGTGAATGGAGTACCCTGCTGGAGCTGAGCAGCCAGGAGGAGGGAATCGAGGCCGGGATCTGTGCCCGGATGAACGAGCGGGCGCATTATGAGATCGGGATGAGGCAGAGCAGCGGGAGGAGCACCGTATTTGCCCGCTTGACAGTGAAAGGCCAAGCCCGGCTGGCGGCGGAAGTTCCGGTTACAGCCGGCAGGGTATTCCTCAAAATTGCTGCCGATTATAACGAATATCGTTTGCTGTACTCCTTAAATGGTACAGAATGGAACCGGCTTGCCGCCGGCTCAGCTTATGCTTTGTCGCCGCAGGCGGTTGAAGGGAACGGGTTCACCGGGGTAGTGATCGGCTTGTATGCTGCAGGTTATGGCAAGGCAGCTGAAGCTGCAGCTTATTTCGACTGGTTCGATTACCGGGCTTGAGGAGCACAGGTGAAGCCTGTACGAAGCGAATAGGGAAGCATTATGCTCACAAAACTTTTAGGAGGGGCATTCATGAGAGGCATTAACAGCTTTACCGAGCCTGCGCTGAAGACAGTGTTCGCTGACGATTTCAGGATAGGCGCAGCGGTAAATCCGTGGACGATCCAGTCGCAGGAGCAGCTGCTCGCCTATCATTTCAACAGCATAACTGCAGAGAACGAGATGAAGTTTGAGAGCCTGCATCCGCAGGAGGGAATATACAGCTTTGGCAAAGCGGATGAGCTGGCCGCTTTTGCCCGGAAGCATGGGCTGGCGATGCGCGGCCACACGCTGGTATGGCATAACCAGACAAGCGATTGGCTGTTTACCGGTGACGCTGGCGCTCCTGCAAGCAAGGAGCTTCTGCTGGTCCGCTTGAAGTCGCATATCGACACCGTAGTCGGGCGTTACAAGAATGATATCTACGCCTGGGATGTGGTCAACGAGGTGATCGCAGATGAAGGCGCGGAGCTACTGCGCCCTTCCAAGTGGCTGGATATTGCCGGACCGGATTTCATCGCCAAGGCGTTTGAATATGCTCATGAAGCCGACCCTAACGCATTGTTGTTCTACAACGACTACAATGAATCGAACCCGCTTAAATGTGATAAGATCTATACTCTGCTGAAATCACTGCTGGCGCAAGGAGTGCCGGTGCATGGCATCGGCCTGCAGGCACACTGGAATTTATATGATCCGGCACTTGATGATATCCGCGCAGCGATTGAGAAATACGCATCACTCGGGCTGCAGCTGCAGCTGACGGAGCTGGATATGTCACTCTTCCGCTTCGAGGACAAGCGGACGGATCTGAAGAGTCCGCCGTCTGAGCTGCTTGAACTACAGGCAGAGCGTTATGATGTCATATTCCGGCTGCTTAAAGAATACCGGGAAGTGATATCCTCGGTTACTTTCTGGGGAGCGGCCGATGATTACACGTGGCTGGATGATTTCCCGGTGCGGGGGCGGAAGAATTGGCCGTTTCTGTTTGATGCGCAGTATCATCCGAAGCCTGCGTTCAACCGGATTGTAGTACGGAACTCTTAAGTCTTTGCCTTATTAGATTAAGGAATTATAGAAGCCCCGGCAGCCTGTACAATGGCTGCCGGGGCTTCTTTGCAGAAATACAGGATAATTATAACAGCAGACGCGCATGCTTAGAGATAGACGAATTCTATGCTATCACTGATATATCATTTTCAAAAAAAATGATGACACAGCGATGGAAATACCTTATTATTTAAAGAGATTTTTAATGAAACAGATTTTAAATAATTGTAATACACTCCACGGGGTCAACAGGCTTTAATCAAGGCAGTCCGGAGAGGGGGGAATTACTATCCTTACGCTGAGTGGAGTAAGCAAGAGCTTCGAACTGAAAAATGGCACCTATCCGGCGGTCCGCCAGGTTTCACTTGAGGTTAAGTCCGCTTCAATTCACGGCATTATCGGCGCAAGCGGGGCCGGTAAGTCCACACTGCTTCGCCTGATGAATCTGCTGGAGCGTCCCGATAAGGGGACTGTAACCGTAGGCGGCAAGGAGCTGACAGCATTGCCGGAGAAACAGCTGCGCCGGGAGCGGCAGAAGATCGGCATGATCTTCCAGCATTTCAATCTTGTCGGCAATGCCACGGTCAGCTGTAATGTTGCGATTCCGCTGGAGCTGGCCGGGGTGAAGAGGGAAGAGCGGCTGAAGCGGGTAGCCGAGGTTCTAGATTACGTCGGCCTGGCCGATAAAGCGCAGCAATACCCTGCACAGCTCAGCGGCGGACAGCGGCAGCGGGTAGCGATTGCCCGCGCGCTGGCGAACAGCCCGCAGCTGCTGCTGTGCGATGAGCCGACCTCCGCGCTCGATCCGGGAACTACGGCGGATATCCTTGGTGTGCTGAAGGATATCAATGCTGCGCTTGGTGTAACCATTGTCATCGTGACTCATGAGCTGGATGTGGTCCGCAGCATCTGCAACGAGGTTTCTGTGATGAAGGACGGGGAGATAGTAGATTCCTTCTCACGCGAGGAGCATGAATTTCTTCCTCCGGCGGGTCACTCCGGTTCATACCGCCAGCAGATTACCGGCAAGGCAGGTGAAGACCATGTGGGATAGTATGCTGAAATACCAGGAGCAGATGTGGCAGTCCATCGGGGAAACCTTCGTGATGGTCGGCATTTCTGTGGGTGCGGCGGTGCTGCTGGGGCTGCCGCTGGGGACGCTCTTGTATTTTTGCCGCAAAGGCCAGCTGTATGAGAACCGGAGTCTGTCGCTGACGCTGAACAGCATCGTCAATATCATCCGTTCGTTCCCGTTCCTGCTGCTTGTCGTGGCGCTGATTCCGGTAACCCGCTTCCTTGTAGGGACTGCGATTGGTACGGTAGCGGCTACTGTGCCGCTGTCTGTTGTCGCCGTAGCCTACTACTCGCGGCTTGTGGAACAGTCATTGCTGGAGGTGCCCAAAGGCACGATTGAAGCGGCCCTCTCCATGGGGGCATCCAAGTTTGAGCTGATTTTTAAGTTCCTGTATAAAGAAGCCCGTTCAGGGCTGGTGCTTGGACTTACGGCCTCAACGATCAGCTTCATTTCCTTTTCTACAGTTATGGGGGTTGTCGGTGGGGGCGGGGTTGGCGATTTCGCTATCCGTTACGGATACCAGCGGTTTGAGACGGAAGTGATGGCCTATGCCATCGTTGTCATGATCGTTCTGGTGCAGATCATCCAGTTCACCGGAAGTACGGCAGCAAGACTGCTGGATAAACGCTGACGGAACATTAAGCTTTGTATGACCGCAATAACAGAGAATATATACAATACACGGGGGGTTATCTTCAAATTATGAAAAAATCAATGATAGCTATGCTTATGCTGCTCGTACTGATTGTCGCTGCTTGTGGAAACAACAGCAATAACAGCAATAAGGAGAATGCCGAGGCGCCGGCAGCCACAGCAACAGAACCTGTAAAGATCAAAGTAGCGACTTTGATCCCTCCGATGACAGAGATTCTTGATATTGTAAAACCGCTGCTTCTGGAAGACGGAGTGGATATGGAGATCGTTGTGCTGTCCGACAATGTGCAGCCGAATGAAGCGCTGGCGAACAAGGAAGTCGATGCGAACTTCTTCCAGCACCTTCCCTATATGGAGCAGTTCAATGCAAGCAAAGGCTCGAAGCTGGTAGGGGTCCAGCCGGTCTATGACGCTATCTACGGCGGTTATTCCAAAAAGTACAAGACGATCGAAGAGCTGCCGGAAGGCGCGAAGCTGGTCATGGCCAATGACCCGTCGAACATCGGACGTTCGCTGCAAATGTTCGCTAATGCCGGTCTGATCAAGCTTAAGGATGGGGTAGGCATCAAAGCGACACAGGCTGATATCACAGAAAACCCTAAAAACTTCAAGTTCGAGGAAGTCGATCTGCTGATGTTGGCCCGGATGATGGATGACGGTGATCTGGTCGCGATGACTCCTGCTTATGCCAGCCCGCTCGGTCTGACACCGAAGAAGGATGCGCTCATTACAGAAGGCGAAGATTCTGAGTTCACCATCACCCTGGTAGCCCGTGAAGACAATAAGGATTCCGATGCCATCCAGAAGCTGGCGAAGCGCATCAGCGGCCCGGAAGTGAAGAAATTCCTGGAAGATAATTATGCGGAGATTGCACTGCCTGCTTTTAAGTAAAAGATAATATGTAAAGAGGCTTTCCCATGGGGAGAGCCTCTAATTTTTGTGAAGCCCTCCTGAGATTATCAGGTGTGCAAGGAGGATATCCCATCCATAATTAACGGGCTAATCCGCTTAGACAGTTCGTCAGTAGCCACGGTGCGCTATCCCGATTCCAGCGGTAGGTTATACCGTAGATGGAGCAGCTTAACATCGTTGCTGCAGATTTCAGTGTTTTCGATTGTGCAGTCATGCCCCTGTATGCGGCGGAGACGGACTTTTTCCAGGCGTTCAGGAACTTCTTCACCTTGAAGCTGCAGCGGGAGATTGACGTAATGCAGGACGCGATGGGAACGGCGGTGCCTGAGCTGGAATCGTTGATTCAAGCCGGAGATACTCCGGAGGAAGAGCGCAAGTCCTGCCGCAGAGACCTCGACAAGCTGCAGCATGCGATGGATTATTACAGCTGGCTGCAGCGTTTTGTGGACGGGTTGGAGGAAGGGGAAGTGTTTGGCGGGCCTGCAGGCAGGACGTAAGTTTAGGGCATCAGGCCGCAGCGTGCAGGAGTGCCGGATAACGGGCCGAACGAGGAGATCAACGGTAAAAATCCCGTTGATTCTGCCACCGCCGGGCCAAACGATGAAATCAACGGTAAAAATCCCGTTGATTCCGCCGCTGGCGGGCCGAACGCGAAAATCAACGGTAAAAGTACCGTTGATTCCGCCGCCGGCGGGTCGAACGCGAAAATCAACGGTAAAAATCCCGTTGTTTCCGCCGCCGGCGGGCCAAACGCGAAAATCAACGGTAAAAGTCCCTTTGATTCCGCCGCTGGCGGGCCGAACAGGTAGGTTTATAAAGTTACCGTGCTGACGAATAATACGGATGAATGCAAAAAGGCAGGCCCGCATGTATCGCGGGCCTGCCTTTTTGCATTAACTGTTACTCAACGACAGCGGTGAAATGCAGCAGCTTGCTCTGGAAATCGCCGTGCAGCTCAGGCAGCAGCAGGCCGGCATGCATCAGCCGGTCGCCGCCGTATACAGCTCCAGTCTCCTGGAGCACATAATCCTTAGCCGGATCAAGACCCTGCAGGCGCAGGCGTGTGTGACCCGGGTTCGGTCCGGCCAGTACCTGGAAGTAGCAGGCAAGCGCCTCGGAGCGGTCCGCGGACACGAACATCCAGGCGGTGTCATTGCCTTCAAACGGCGAGAGCAGCCGGTACATCTCGCCCTGCTGGACGAGAGAGCGGATCTCTTTGTAGAAGGCGATCTGGGCTGCCGCTTCTTCCTGTTCTTTAGCCGTGAACCTGGTCAGGTCCAGCTCATAACCGAAGTTGCCGGACATTGCCACATCGCCGCGCATCGACAGCGGTGTGCTCCGGTGCACCTGGTGGTTAGGCACATCGGAAATATGTGCGCCCATGGCGCTGGCCGGATAGACAATGCTGGTGCCGTATTGGATCTTGAGCCGTTCGACGGCATCGGTGTTATCGCTGGTCCAGGTCTGCGGCATGTAATGCAGGATGCCCGGATCGAACCGGCCGCCGCCGCCGGAGCAGCTTTCGAACAGCACATGCGGGAAGGCGGAGGTGATTTCTTCCATCACCCGGTACAGTCCCAGCATATAGCGGTGGGCGGTTTCCCCCTGGCGCTCCGGCGGCAAGGCTGCGGAACCGATCTCGGTCATATGACGGTTCATGTCCCATTTGACATAGGTTATCGGTGCTGAAGACAGAACACTGCTGACGGCATCGATGATATAGTCGCAGACTTCATCGCGGGACAGGTCCAGGATCAGCTGATTGCGGCTCTCGCTGCGCCGTTTGTCCGGCACATGCAGGCACCAGTCCGGATGGGTGCGGTATAGCTCGCTATCCGGCGAGACCATTTCCGGCTCGAACCAGAGCCCGAACTGCATACCGAGCCGTTTCACCCGTTCGGCCAGATCGGACAGGCCCAGCGGCAGCTTGCGCTTATCGACGAACCAGTCTCCGAGTGAAGTGGTGTCGTCGTCACGATGACCGAACCAGCCGTCGTCGAGTACAAACAGCTCGATGCCGAGGGCCTGTCCGGCGCGGGCGATGTCTTCGATTTTATCAGCGTTGAAGCCGAAATACGTGGCTTCCCAGTTGTTGATCAGTACTGGGCGCGGTTCGTCGCGGAACAGTCCGCGCACAAGCCGTTGACGGTAGAGCCGATGGTACGTCCGGGACATGCCGCCGATTCCCTGGTCGGAATAGACGAGCACCGCTTCCGGTGTCTGGAAGCTGTCACCCGGCTCAAGTAGCCACTGGAAGCCGAACGGATTGATCCCCATGGTGACACGGGTAGATCCGTACTGGTCCACTTCCGCTTCGGCAAGGAAGTTGCCGCTGTAGACCAGGTTGAAGCCGTAGGCTTCACCGCTATTCTCTCCGGCATGCGGGGAGAGCAGGGCGAGGAACGGATTCTGCTGGTGGCTGCTCGCACCCCGCTTGCTGTCAATGCCCTGCCGGCCGGTGTGCAGCGGAGCACGGACAACATGCCGTTCCCGGGCCCACGAGCCGGAGAGGTGCAGCAGCTCATAATTGGCATGCGGGAAATCCAGCGAAGCGGATAGGGCGCGTTCCAGCTTAAGCGGCAGCTTGCCGGTATTGATCAGGCGTGCTGAGCGGATAATCGCGTCATACCCTGTCATTACCGAATAGGACAATTCTGCCCGCAGCCCCGCACCAGCGTCTTCGAGGATCAGCACCAGCGTTTCAGCTTCTTCGTCGCTTTCCGCATAAACCGCCGGCAGGCCTTCAAGCGGAGCTTTTCCTTTAACAATACTATGGGATACATACGTCAGCTCAGTTACGGAGGTGCCGTTTGACAGTCCGGCTACATAGGCCGGTTCCCGGAAATCGCCTGAGCCATACCCCGGGTATTCTTGAGGAAGCGTATCCAAAGAGAACGCCCAGTCTCCGGGAACAACGCTGCTGCTGAATCCTCTGCCTCGGGGTTCGAAGAGATCGGAGACAGCAGAGCTGCGGATTTTTTTGCCCCAGTACAGATGTGTCGGGTAGGCCCCGCGGACAATGCTGAATACATAACTGGTATTTTCGGTTTGCAGATGGAAAATCTGTTGCTCTGGAGCATAGTGAATAGACAAGGAAACAACCTCCTATAGCTGCTTGCGGAATGTGAAGATTCAGCCTCATTATAAGTCTGTTCACTCCGCAAGCGTATGGAGAAAAGCAGAATCAATATGGAGAAATGTCGTTTATTTGGCAGGAATGAAGTTATTCCGTTTGCCGTAACCGTTCAACAATGCTGGCCTTGCTTAGCATTCTGTAGGAGCTTAGTGTTACTGTATAAGCGATAGCAGCAAGAACCGGAATGACCATGATAAACGGCAGCCAGCTCATGCGGAAGACGGTAAAGGCCATGCCCTCCGCGATGCTTTTGGAGATGCTGTAGGTCAGAAAAACACCCAAAGTGGAGGTAATGGCTGTGGTCAGGAGCACATTGTACAGCCCTTCATAGATCAGCATTTTTTTCAGCTGCCGCTTGGTCATCCCGATGCTCTCCAGCAGGGCGAACTCATTCCTCCGTGTAATGACTCCGGTAACCACAGTATTGATATAATTAAGAATCCCGATCAGGGCGATGACGAAGCTGAGGCCGTAGCCGACGATCTGAAAAATACGGATAAATCCGCTCAACTCCTGCCTGTAATCCTCTCTTGATTTGTACACCAGCTCATCGCTGGAAGCGGCAAGAGACTTGGCGGTCTGCGAAGCACTGTCCAGCTTGGTCGGATCAATATGCAGCGTTGCCGACAGCGCCATCGGCGGATCACTACCCTCAGGCAGCTCCCTTGTCAGCTCAGAGGAAGGAAAGAATGCACTATACCCATACGCCGGGAAAGCTTGGGTGGTAGCAGCATACAGAGCATCATAGTTTAATACGGCCATGACCTCATAGCTTTTGCCAAGCTCCTTATACTCAATATGGTCACCCGGATGGTAGTAGGAGATGTTATTGTCATCCGGCATGATAACTTCCGTCACCAACACATAGTCACCGGATGCGAATTTCTGCGGATCAAAATGGCCTTCAACGACATCCTTCTGCACCAGGTCATACCAGCCGTCATCCATGCCGTACAGTTTAAGAAATACGAAATCATTTTTCAGAACGCCGGTTAGAGCCGGGTCAGACTTATAGGTTTCTGTCAGCGGCTCCAGTATAGTCCGTATGGTGTCATCCATATAATAAAGCTCGCTGGTAAAATAGACCTTATCCACGCTCTCGACTCCGTCGATCCCCGCTAACTTCTTGCTGAACGCTTCCGACAGCTTGTGTGGATCACCCGAACGCTCGCCAAATGACTGCATGACCGCTTGATTGCGGATGACCACATCTCCGGATATAAAAGAGCTAAGGTATTTATTCACATCCAGCGAAGAGATGACGGTAAAAATAATGCTGAACAGTATCATGCTTAAGGAGAGCGAGGTCAACATGAGGCTGAGCTTCTTTTTATTCCGGAACAGGTTAGTAAAAGCCATGCTGAAGAGCTTTCCTCCGCGTTTCGAACGTTTCTTCCTCCGGCGCTTTGCGCTGACTCCTGTGAACCTGACCGCTTCCACCGGGGCAATCCGCGCCGCCATCCGTCCAGGCTTACTGGCAGCTATCCATACCGTTATATAGGCGAAAAAAGCGGCGCCGATAAAAATCCACGGGCTGGCCGAATAGGCAGCTTCCATGGGTTCACTTGAGAACGTGTTCAGCAGCGGAGTTAACAGCCGTCCGATTCCGTAACCGGCAGCGAGGCCCAAGGGCAAACCGAGCAGGTACAGCAGCTGTGACTGGATGGTAATGATCCGCCTCAGCTGCTTCGGTGTCGTCCCGATCGCTTTGAGCAGGCCGTAAAATTTAACATCGCGCACGACGGATATGTAAAAGATATTATAAATCAGCAAATACCCGCTGAGCATAATAATGAGGATGACAGCCAAATAGGGAACGAAATCGATGAGGTTTTCAGAGAAGGATGAGGCTGTGTACCCCCAGTTGATCCCGATCGGCACATCCACACCTGTATCCGCGAGCACTTTGTCCAGTTTTTTTTCGATATCAAAGGCATTCTTGAACATTACGCTCAGCTCTGAGGTATTCACATAGGAACCGCTGGCTGTGGACTTTACCGGATCGATTCCGGACACATTCTCTTGCACCCAGACGTCCGAGACAAAGGCCAGTCCTGCAAGCGCGAGATGTTTATCCGCTTCATAATAGCCCGACACGATAAAATCCTGCTGAATCACACGCTCCCCCGTATCAATGTCCAGCTGAACCTGCTGCCCCAGAGCATGGCGGATACCGAGTTTATCCATAACCCATGTGTTCAGCACAACCTCGTTCTCAGTAGAGGGCAGACGGCCTTCTATAAAGGAAATAAAACCATGTTTGGCGGAAGCCTCGTCAATCCGCTTTACCTCTACCGGGCTGTCCCGAAAGACCTCATTCCGCAGCACGCCGGCATGCAGCGAAATGCCGTATTCCCGTATCGAGGGATGCTTCTTTAACGTTTCTATCTGTTCCGGAGTCACATGTTTGAAGCTGCCGTGAAAGTCAGTGCCGACGGTCTTCATCCGGGTCAGTTCCGTCGATTTATTCAGGCTCAGAACCATCGTGAAAATAGAGGTGATAAGTAGTGTCGTCAGAGTGACAGCACAGATCACAGCCAGATTGCGCAGCGGATTCGCCCGCAGGCTTTTGAGAGAGAGGCGGGTAATTATCTTGCGGTTGTTCGTGGTGATCATAACAGGGGGGCTCCGTTTGCATTCGGGCTGCCGGATACAATCCGCCCGTCTTCAATCCGGATAATGCGGTCGGCGGTCTGGGCGATAGCCTCGTTATGGGTAATCATGACAATAGTTTGATTGAATTTCTCGCTCATCTGCTTCAGCAGAATCATGACCTCCTGGCTGGTTTTGCTGTCGAGATTGCCAGTAGGCTCGTCCGCCAGAATGATTGAAGGTTTAGTAGCCAGCGCTCTGGCAATCGCGACACGCTGCTGTTGGCCGCCGGACAGGTTGGCAGGCAGATTGTGGATTTTCTCCTGCAGACCCAGGGCCCGGATCACCTCATCCAGATACTCCTGATCGATTCTGCCGCCGTCGAGCTCTATCGGAAGCAGGATATTCTCAAGCACATTCAGGACCGGTACCAGATTGTAGCTCTGAAAAACGAATCCGACCGACCGGCGTCTGAATATCGTCAGCTTCTCATCGCTCATGGCAAAAATATCGTTCCCGCCTACGATGACTTTGCCTGCAGTAGCCCGGTCCAGACCGCCCAGCATATGCAGCAGGGTGCTTTTTCCGCTGCCGCTGGTGCCGACAATCGCCAGGAATTCCCCTTTCTCAACGGACAGCGATATATCGTCCAGCGCCTTTACCGTGGTCTGCGGATCTTTTCCATAATATTTCTTCAGATGCTCGATGCTTAAAATAGGCATAGCTGATTCCCCTCCATCATCCTTGAATGCTCCTTAAGATATCAGACAAATCTAACCGGTCAGTGTCTGAAATCTGACGGTATTGACACAATTAAAGCTGAGGGAGGAAGATGGAGAGCTTGGTTCCTTGGCCGGGCTCAGATGCCGCCGTAATAAAACCTCCCTGGGTGCTGATAATCTTCCGCGTCAAATACAGTCCGATTCCGATGCCTTCATATTCCCTGGCGCCCTGTCCCCGGTAAAAACGTTTGAAAATATGCTCAAGCTCATCCTTCGCAATCCCTATGCCTGTATCGGAAATATCAATCCGCGTAAACATTTCATTACTCTCGGCTACAACCCGGATGCTGCCGCCCGGATTCGTATATTTCACAGCATTCTCCAGCAGGTTGAACAGCGCTTCACTGGTCCACTTATGATCATGACGGGCGGCCGTACGGGGATCGCATTCAATTTGGATGCCGATTTCTTTATTTTCCGCGCGTGTATAGATGTGTGATACGGCAGTGGTAAGCGTCGCAAGGACGGGTTTAACCTCACTCTGCAGGGTGATCATGCCCGTTTCCAGCCGGGATAGTTTGATCAGCGAGGTGATCAGCCATTCCAGCTTGTCCGATTGGGCCTCGATCTGATCCAGCAGAAGCCGGGTATCGCCGCCCAGGTCTCGTGTTTCGGCAAGCAGCTGGCTGTAGAGCAGGATATTGGAGAGGGGTGTTTTGGTCTGATGGGAGATATCCGAGATCAGCTCCTTGATAGTCTTCTTTTCTGCCTCCAGATGCTGCTCATTCGCTTTGCTGATTTCTATGTAGCGTAATAATTTATGCTCAAGGGAAGAGAGGCTGGTTTCGTCAAAATGGGTCAGCTGCTCCCGTCCGTGAATCGCCCGGTCCACCATTTCATCCAAAGCATTCATGAAGCCGGCAACCTGCCGCCGCAGTATCCAGCTCCACAAAGCGCCTACGATTAGTATAGAAAACACGAAGAGGACGGTAAGGTTAAGGAATTCATGATTTACTCCGTTCAGATAGGTGGCCGTTCCAGTGTAACCCAATACCAGCAGCAGAAAGATTACGGGGAAAATAAGGCTAACACGTTTAGAGGGCCGGAACTTCTTGCCGCTCTTCATGGGTTTGGCCTTTCCGCCCACATATACCCCAGGCCGTAGACTGTTTTTATGTATTTTGGCGCCGCAGGCTCATCCTCAATCTTGGCCCGCAACCGTTTGACGGCTACCGTCAGTGCATTCTCATCCACAAACTCCGCGTCCTGCGACCAGATTTTATCAATTAACTGTTCTCTATTTAAAATGATGCCGGGGTTGGAGACCAGAAGGTTCAGCAGCTTGATCTCAGTTTTGCTTAGGGTCAATTGCTCCTTGTGCTTATAGAATTCCAGTTTTCCGAAGTCTAGACTCAAGGGGCCGATCGTTATTTTGTCCTCCGGCTGCGGGGCGGCTCTTTTGAGAACAGCCATCACCCGGGCCCGGAGAATCATCAGGCTGAACGGTTTGGTGATATAATCGTCTCCCCCCAGGGCAAACCCGGTGACAATATCCGGCTCCATGTCGTTGGCAGTCAGGAAAATTATTGGTACCTCTGAGGTTCTCCGGATCGTCTCGCAGAAATCCAAACCGCTTCCGTCAGGGAGATTAATATCCAGCAGAATCAGATCTACCGGGGTCGAGGCGAATATTTGCTCAGCCATAGCCAGCGTATAGGCCTGTTCAATATGCAGTCCGTTCTGGGCAAGCGATAGGGAGATTCCTTTGTTCAGGCTCCGGTCATCCTCGACAATCAATAGTGTCTTCAATGGAACTGCTCCTTTGTTCTGCCGCATCTAACCAGCAGCTATATTAAGGAATACCTGCAACAATTATACACAGTTTGGAGGTTTAAAGTCGCTGATAGGCGGCAAAGGGGCTAGTTTCATCCCTCAGCAGCCTGCAGTCCTAAGCCTGCCCCGTCTAAGGTCCAGTTCATAAAACCGTCCACGGTCTGTTTTGAAAGTCTGCGGATTACCCTAGAATAAGGCTATAAGGTTAAGGTCAACGAAAGGCGGTGAGAAAAAATGCAAAATAGAAAAGGTAACGGACTTGCGATTGTCCTGATTGTGATTGGAGCGATTATGCTGATGGGAGTGCTGCCCCACCTGATTCACGGAATCTTCGGAATCCTGTTTCCGGTCCTGCTGGTGGCTCTCGGGTACTACGGAATTAAAAGCGGACGCAAGATTATCGGCTGGGTAGTGCTGTTCATCGGTGTCATGGCTTTGATCTCGAAGCTGTCCTGGATTATTGGACCGCTGCTCGGGGTTGCACTGGTTGTCTGGGGCATCTCGGTACTGAAAGGCAGAAGAGGCAGAACATACTAAGCTTTAGAAGATTACTTAATTAAGAAGCAGGGAGGGAGCAGGAAATCATGAGTGTTTTTCGCCGCATGAGGGATATTACGGTAGCTAATCTAAATGAACGTCTGGAACAAAGCCAGGACCCCGTGAAGCTGATCGATCAATTCTTACATTCAACCCGTGAGGAGATCGCTGAAGCCGAAAGGTTGTACCAGCAATACGCTTCCCACACGAAGCAATTGCAGCAGCAGGTGAATCAGGCTACGGCCATGAGAAATAAACGTGAAGAGCAAGCGCTGCTGGCACTGAAGGCCGGAGAGGATAATCTGGCGAAGATGGCTTTGCAGGAGAAGATTATTCACGAGGAAAAGCTGGAGCAGTACAGCGGGCTGCTGGAACAGAGCCAAGGATCGCTGTATGAGCTGGAAAGTCAGCTGAATGAACTGAAGGTTGAATATCAGACGGTGTATAACAAACGCCAGTATTATGCGGCACGGATGGAGTCACTAAGGCTTCAGCAGCGCATGAACCAGAGAGCAACTGCCTACGGCAATGGCAGTGACGTACCCAAAATGTTCGGCCGGCTTGAAGACCGGATGAACGATTGGGAGCTGGAAGCGAAGAGTCTCCGCGACCTACGCCGCATGGGACAGGAATACGCGGTGCAGGCCGGTGAAACGGTGGCAACGGTGCTGGAAAGAGAAATGGCCCGACTGAAGGAGAAGCTTAACAATGGCGGAAAGGAGTAGTTCTATGACCCGATTGTATCGTTCAACCCGTGACAAGGTGATGACAGGGCTGGCTGGAGGATTGTCCGAGACTCTCGGTATTGACTCTACCCTGTTCCGGATTCTGCTGCTGGTCAGCATTCCGTTTACCGGAGGCACGACAATTCTGGTATATCTCATCGCAGCAATGGTTATTCCGAAGGAGCCTACACAGTACAATCCGTTCGGACCTGGACCGGGAGCACCCGGCGGCCCATACGGCGGACCGTTCACTGGCGGCCCCGGATATGGACGCGGACCACAAGGCCCGCAAGGACAGGGAGGATATGGCGGACACGGCGGACAGCCCGGCTATAACCCCGGATATGATAAAGCCAATGCTTACTCGGCTCAAGACTCCGGTCTGGATGCCATGATGAAGGATATTGAGAAGAAGGCACTGCAAAAAGAAGTAGAAGAATTGAAACAAAAACTTGCTAAATACGAGAAGGGAGAAGTGTAAATCATGGGAGTATTTCAACGGATTAAGGATATGACAAAGGCGTCGGTAAACGACTTGCTGGATAAAGTAGAGGACCCAATCGTAATGCTGAACCAATATCTGCGCGATATGGAGGCTGAAATTCACGAAGCTGAGGTGACAGTTGCCAAGCAAATGGCTAACGAGCGCCGCATGAAACAGCGTGTTGAGGAAGCAGCCAAAATGTCCGGACAGCGTGCAGCCCAGGCTGAACTTGCGCTGAAGAACGGACAGGAGGAAGTTACCCGCAAGCTGCTGGAAGAAAAGATCTACTTCGACCAGAAGCAAGTGGAATACGGCGATCTTCACGCTCAGGCAGAAGTGCAGGCCAAAGAACTGGTACAGCAGCTGCATGAAATGAAGGATGAGTTCTATAAGCTGCGCAACAAACGCAATGAGCTGGTATCCCGCGCCCAAATGGCCAAGGCCAAAAAGCAAATGTCACAGATCAGCAGCGTTCATTCTATTGAGAGCGGCAGCGCATCCCTCGGCTTCCACCGCATGGAAGAAAAAATCATGCAGCTTGAAGCAGAAGCAGATGTTATGCGCGCCCCTTACAGCCCGTCGGCTGGTGTGTACACCAAACCGGTTGACGCCGAAAAACAGCTGAAGGTAGAAGAACAGCTTGCAGCCCTGAAGAGCAAATTGAACCCGACAGCTGGAACACCATCTTTAGACAAAAAAGAAGACTAATGCCTGTTCCTAAAAACTAGGCAGATATGATATGCTGAACAAGGTAAAGCCATACGGTATGGATCTCCATACCGGTATGGCTTTTATAGCGGGATGCGGTAAACAGATTTTTTACTATAGTAACAATTAAATTAGGCTAAAGAAGCTGATTCTCCGCGGAACAGGTGGAGATTCCCTTTTTATATAGGATAGTTTTGCTCCGCAAAACTTAAGATGATGCTTACGAAGTTAGTTTTGCTCCGCAAAACTTTTAGGAGGTGCGAAATGGATAAACGGAACCGTTTGATTGCCATTGGACTTATTGGTGTGGGCTGCTTGATGATTTTTGGCAAATGGATCGGATTTTTCTCCGTTGTCGCGCTTCTGTTCCTGCTGCTGGGGGTTTACCGGACGACGTCGGGCAAGGTCAAGCAGGGCTATAAGCTGCTCGGAATCGGCGCAGTGCTGCTGCTGCTGGATCATTTGCTGCTGGTGCTGGGCATCTGCCTAATCTCGCTCGGGATGTTTTTTGTCAAATCCAAACGGCTGCAGCGCGGAAAAGGGTTCATGCAGAAACAGAGCTTCTCTTCCCGGTTTGATTGGGACCTGTCACCTTGGGTAATGCGCAGTCTGAGCGCGTGGCATGTGCTTGGGGAGGCTGATGTGGATCTTTCGCTGGCGATGGCCGAGGATAAGGAGACAGTCATGCTGTTTCAGGGTGTTTTCGGCGACATGGACCTTCATCTGTCCGAGGATTATGGTGTGGAGATTGAAGCGTTTGTGTTGTTCGGATCGATTGAATTCGGCAGCCACCGCGACACGGGGATGATGAACAGGCTGAACTGGAAATCGGCCAACTATGATACCAGTGAGCATAAGGTAAAGTTCAATATCTCCTATTTGATGGGCGACTTGGATGTGAGGATATCCTGACAGCCTGGCATTTAATTTGAGAGGGAGGACTCCTTAGCGTGGATAAAAAAAGCAGCAATATGATGACGCGCAGCATGGGTGAGGGAGCTTTATTCTCCTTTGTCATGCTGCTGGTTATCCTGTACATTATGTATACATATGGTTATTTGCAGCCTTTTGAGAATTGGGAAATCGGGATCAGGACAGCTGTGACGCTGACTCTGCTGCCGGTGGCCTTCGGGCTTGGGTTCGGCTTCTATCAGAGCTTCCGGATCAAGCGCCGGCTGGAGCTGCTGCGGGGGACACTGGTGGCGTGGGAAAAAGGCAATCTTACCCCGGCGATGCCGGAGCTCGGCAGCGATGAGCTGGGCAGACTCGGGGAGCAGCTCGGCCGGATCAGCGGCAAGTGGGAGAATCAGGTCAATACGCTGCAGCGCCTGTCAACCAATAACGCCAAGCTGGCCGAGCAGGCGCGGGTAACGGCAATTATGGAGGAGCGGCAGCGGCTTGCGCGGGAGCTGCATGATGCAGTGTCTCAGCAGCTGTTCGCCATTTCCATGACGGCGACGGCTGTAGGGAGAACGCTGGAGAAGGATTTTGATAAGGCACAGCGGCAAATTGCGCTGATTGAAGAGATGTCTGCAGTAGCCCAGTCGGAGATGAGGGCGCTGCTGCTGCATCTGCGGCCTGTGTATCTGGAGGGTAAAGGGCTGGAACAAGGGCTGCAGGAGCTGATCAAAGAGCTGAGGATCAAGGTTCCGATGGAGATTATTTTCGAGATGGATCCGGATGTGCATTTAATGAAAGGCATTGAGAACCATCTGTTCCGCATCGTGCAGGAAGCGATCTCGAACACTTTGCGCCACGCCAAAGCAGAAAAAATGGAAATCCGGCTACACCGCCGGGGCGATACTGTCCGGCTGACGCTGCGCGATGACGGCATCGGGTTTGAGATGGACGAGAGTAAACAGACCTCCTACGGGTTATCGAATATGCAGGAGCGGATAGCGGAAACCGGAGGCTCGATCCAATTCATTACGGCGCCAGGCAAAGGCATGCGCATTGAAATTACCGTACCGTTAGTCAATGAATAGGGGGTAAGGGAAGCCATGGAAACGGAAGATATTAAAGTTTTGCTGGTAGATGATCATGAGATGGTGCGGATCGGACTTGCCGCAGTGCTTGGTACCGAAGACGGAATTGAAGTGGTCGGCGAAGCCGGAAGCGGTGAAGAAGGCATACGTCTGGCACAGGAGTATAATCCGGATGTTGTGCTGATGGACCTTGTCATGGAAGGCATGGACGGTATAGAGACGACCAAACGGCTACTTAAACTTTATCCGGAATGTAAAGTCATTGTGCTGACCAGTTATCTGGATGATGAGAAGATGTACCCTGTTATTGAAGCTGGTGCGTTTAGCTATCTGCTTAAAACATCGCGGGCCAGTGAAGTGGCGGATGCCATCCGCGCTGCGGCCCGGGGCCAGTCGGTGCTGGAATCCCAAGTGGCTTCCAAAATGATGAACCGCTTCCGCGACAATGCCAAAGGCGAGGTTCCGGCCTACAAGGAGCTTACCGAACGTGAGATGGAAGTGCTGAAGCTGCTGGCCCAGGGCAAATCCAATCAGGACATTGCCGATCAGCTGATTATCGGAATCAAGACCGTGAAATTCCACGTTACGAACATCCTCGCCAAGCTGGGTGTGGAAGACCGGACCCAGGCAGCTATTTATGCATATAAGAACGGGCTGGCAGAATAATTATTAGTCTATATAAGAATTCTTAGCAGAACGGGGATATAAGCCTGTTCTGTTTTTTGTTGTATAGAGCTGATTGCGTATGCACGTATATTCCCTCTCATAGTTGGTAATCCTGTCTAGTAGATTGCTAGATTGGATGAGAGGGAGATGCCGTATGGGACTGGGGAACCGGGGACAAGGGAAAGGTAAAATGATACTGCTGATTCTTTGCATGTGTATGCTGGTGCTCTTGCTGGCCGGGTTCCGCAGCGGGGCTGACCATGGAAGTGCAGCTGCGTCAGCGGCCTCTCCCGCTTCATCCGGCCCTGCTGCGTTGCCCCAGTCACTGGAGCTCCTGGCAGCTGTAGGACAAGAAGTTACGGCAGCAGGTTCTCCGTTGCGGCTTGTCCTGAAATGGCAGGGAGCATACAGCGGGAATGCTGTAGACGCCGTAAGGCAAGTAGACCTGCTGGCTGCACAGCTCGGACTCGGCAAGGCAGAGTCTAGCGAAGAAGATGGACATGCCACTTACAGAGCTTCCGGCTCTCCGGATTTGTATAGTAAGATCTCCATGTTTTGGAGTGAGCTGGGTCCGGACAGCAGTTATGTGATTGTAACTGTCGAGACGCGGGATCTGCTCAAGGCGACCAACATCCAGGCTGTTGCACAAGAAGCGGGGACACTAATGCAGGCGGCTGGCATTGCGCCGGAGTGGAATGCTTCACTTCAAGGTGTAGCGTCAGTGCAGGACTCCCCCCGTGAAGCACTTGCCGGAATTGAAGGAACGATTGCCGGCCGTTTGTCCGGGATGACAGCGGTGGAAGATTATAAGGATGATACGACCTGCAGCCGGTCTTATAGTGTTCCAGGGCTGAGCCGGTTTGTGAATAGCGGAGATCATAGGATAGCTCTGCAGACAGCCGTACATAAGAACGGCAATGACAACAGCAACCGTGTGACGATCGGATTGCCGCTGATTACCATTGAGTATTGATTCGGCGAAAGTTTAATGATCATCACACACAATTTCAGCCAGAAGCTTTGCACACCAGCTCCGCGTTTGCGGAGCTTTTTGCGTAGCGGTATAATAGAAGATGGCTGGCAGCAGCCTGCCCTTATCCCGGAGTATAAGCTGAAATATGTAAAGGGATAAGAAAGAGTAATGGAAATTTGCGAAATCCCGAGAAAAACTGTCAGGAATGTGATAGCATCCTTTCTACGGATATGATAAAATGACATCACGCCGCTATGCGTTTTTTATGATTTAACCGGCGCTGAGAATGATTGTCAACTATATTACATACAGAGAGATGAGGAGCCATGGCTGAAAATCAAACCCTTGATGAACTGCATACACCCGGTGCTGTATTTTTTATTTTTGGGGCAACCGGAGATCTAGCCCGGCGTAAGCTTTTCCCGGCGATTTACAGTTTGTACCGTGAAGGCAAGCTGACACATGATTTTGCGGTAATTGGCGTGGCTCGGCGTCCCCGTACCCAGGAGGAATTCCGGGACGATGTGAAGGAGTCCATTCGTGAATTTTGCCGCTACCAGGCGGGAGATGCTGCAGAATGGAATGAGTTCGTACAGCATTTTGAATACAAATCGCTGGACATTAACAATATCGACGGCTTCCGTGAGCTGAATGCACAGACGGAAGTGCTCGAAGAGAAATTCCATATCCCGGGCAACCGGATGTTCTATCTGGCTCTTGCTCCCGAGCTGTTCGGCAGCGTTTCGTATAACCTGAAGGCTGGCGGCATGCTGCAGGGCTCAGGCTGGAACCGTCTGGTCATCGAGAAACCGTTCGGCTACAACCTGGAATCGGCAGAGCAGCTCAATGAGCAGATCCGCCAGGTGTTCAAGGAAGAGGAGATCTACCGGATCGACCACTATCTGGGCAAGGAAATGGTACAGAACATCGAAGTGATCCGTTTTGCCAATGCTTTCTTTGAACCACTGTGGAACAACAAGCATATCGCCAACATTCAGATCACCCTCGGTGAAACCGTCGGGGTCGAAGAGCGCGGCGGGTATTACGATCATGCCGGAGCGCTCCGCGATATGGGGCAGAACCATATTTTGCAGCTGCTGACGATGATTGCGATGGAACCGCCAAGCCGTCTGCTGGCTGAAGATATCCGGGATGAGAAGGTGAAGGTGCTGCGTTCGCTGCGTCCTTACGCTTCCTCCGAAGAGGTCCGTGAGAATGTAGTGCGCGGGCAGTATACCCAAGGCCTCTACAAAGGCAAGAGCCTTCCGGCTTACCGCCAGGAGGATAAGGTGGATCCTGAATCCAACACCGAAACGTACTTTGCGGCGCGTATTTTTGTAGACAATTTCCGCTGGGCGGGAGTTCCGTTCTATATTCGTACCGGCAAACGCCTCCCTGTGAAGACAACGGAAGTGGTTGTAGAGTTCAAAGGCATGCCGACTAATGTGTACTTGGGCCAAAAGCATAATCTTGAGCCGAACCTGCTCGTTATCCGCGTGAATCCGATGGAAGGCATCTACGTGAAGATCAACGCTAAGAAGCCGGGCTCGGAGTCGGAAATTCAGCCGCTGGCAATGGATTTCTGCCAGAGCTGTATGGTCGGCATCAACTCACCGGAAGCTTACGAGCGTCTGCTGCATGATGCAGCACGCGGCGATTCCACCTATTTCACCCGCTGGGATGAAGTATCGTCGGCCTGGTCGTTCGTTGACCGGATCGCCAAAGCCTGGAAGGAAGAGAGCAGTGATCTGGCCTCCTACCCTGCAGGTTCGTGGGGACCGGTTGAAGCGGATCAGCTGCTGGCCCAGGAGGGTTTCCACTGGTGGCCGGTGAACGGACAGGAAGAAGACAATGTGGTATGGCGCGTGAACGGCTAATTTCATAACTTTGCGATAAGCTTAACAGAGCAGCGGTTCTCCAGTTCGTGGGGGATCGCTGTTTTTGTTTGCAAAACAGGATATTTTCTATATAATTCCATTAAATGGTTAAACGTCGATTCTAAATCTGTGTTGGAGCGGAGGAGTTTGCTGATGGAAAGATTGCATGCTCATAAGCAATACAGTATTTTTCTGGGAATCATGCTTTCCGTTTATAACCTCGCTGACAAGCTGTACGGAGCCGTATATATCGTCCTAATGAGTAGAAGGGGGATCGATCCGCTGCAGATTAGTGTTGTGTTCGCTGTCTCTTCGCTGTCTTTGGCGGTTTTTGATTATCCGAGCGGTAATTTATCTGACTTGTATGGACGCAAGAAGCTGGCTGCTATTGGTTTTTTTACATGGGGGGCCGGGTTATGTCTATTCGCCTTCGCCGACAACCTGCTATTATTTATCGTTTCCGCTGTCATCATGTCTTTGGGCGTAGCATTAATCTCGGGCTCACCGCAGGCATGGTATATCGATAAACTGGATGATCTGGGAATGATGGAGTATAAGAATGTTGTGCTGCCACGTTTGAACGGGTTTGTGTCCGCCTTTGCCATCGTGGGTGCTTTATTGGCGACACTAAGCAGCAATATTCACCTTTATCTCCCTGTAGCTATTGCGGGCGTAGCGGCGATTGGCCTCAGCATCTATGTCTGGTTCCGGTTCAGCGATAATTATGGCACCCGGACGGAGGATAATATTTTTAAAGAGGTATATGTCACTTCGGTGGATTTTACCCGAAATAAGCTGATGCGGTTCGTCCTGTTAAAAAGCATCTTCAGCCATGCGGCCTTGCTTGTTTTCCTGCTGAGCTGGCAGGTGTATGGTGTGAATGAGCTGAAGCTGCCGGTCAGCTTTTTAGGCGTATTGCTGATCGTGTTCATGGCTGTAATGAGCCTTTCGGCATTTTTTAGTTCTTTTTTGGCTAAACGGAAAGTCTCAGCGATCAAAATCATAACCGTAGGTACGTTCATCTCGGCTGCAGGGTTACTGCTTGCAGGCTTATTCCCGAACCCGGTCATCTTTGTGGGCGGTTTGATTTTGTTTGAATTTGGGCTTGGCATGGAATCTTCGTCATTTGGTGCCTGGATTCAGGATTTAATCCCCCGGAGCAAACGGGCAACGTTCTCATCCGGCTTGTCCTCACTGAAATCTCTGGCCGGGTTCATTATTGCTTTATTGCTGGGCTTAATCAGCGAGCATACGGGCTACTCCTTGATTTGGTTTCTGGCGGCGGCAAGCCTGCTAATCTCGGTTGCAGTCCTGCTCTATTTAAATACGATGTTTCTTCGGTCCGGAACGGCTCCAGCTGAAGCTGAGAGGGCAACTATATAAATTAAGGGAGTCAAACGACGAATTTTATCAACTTATTTCACTTCCGGCGCTTTTTTGTAGATAATGTTTGCTGGATTTTGATATACTTTAAAGGATGCTTTCACTAGAAGCGGAACTGGAGACTATTATGGGATTATAATGAATCCACGGATAGAAGGGATTTGTACTCATGAGCAGAGCGCCGATTTGAGATTAGCCCCGTGCTATGGAATAGGCAGCATGAATTTATATATGAAGGGATATGTGCAATGAATAAGGCACCAGATCAGAAACTGCTACAGGAAGTGGACAAACGCAGAACGTTTGCGATCATTTCCCACCCGGATGCGGGTAAAACCACACTAACAGAGAAGCTGCTGCTGTTCGGCGGCGCGATCCGGCTCGCGGGTACCGTCAAGGCCCGCAAAGCAAGCAAGCACGCGACCAGTGACTGGATGGAAATCGAGAAGCAGCGCGGAATCTCGGTTACTTCCTCTGTAATGCAATTTGACTATTTGGACCACCGGGTGAACATTCTGGATACGCCGGGTCACCAGGATTTCAGTGAGGACACCTATCGTACCTTAACGGCTGCGGACAGTGCAGTCATGCTGATTGACGTAGCGAAGGGTGTAGAAGCACAGACGATCAAGCTGTTCCAGGTCTGCGCGAAGCGCGGGATTCCGATCTTCACCTTCATCAACAAGCTGGACCGTGAGGGCCAGAGCCCGTTTGATCTGATGGAGGAGCTGGAGAATGTACTGGGCATCCGCTCCGTACCGATGAACTGGCCGATTGGCAGCGGGCGCGAGCTGTGCGGCGTGTACGACCGCATGAAGAATCAGGTGGAACTGTTCCAGGGTGACGATCACTCTGTAATCAAGGTTCAGAAGGTGGAAAGCTACCGCGACCCGATTATCCGTGAGATGGCCGGAGAATATCTGCATGACCAGCTGTGCCAGGACCTGGAGCTGCTGGATGTGGCAGGCGATGCTTTTGACTACGAGAAGGTACTGCGCGGGGAACTAACTCCGGTCTTCTTCGGCAGTGCAATCAATAATTTCGGAGTGCAGACGTTCCTTGATAACTTCCTGGAGCTGGCGCCGAAGCCGGAACCGCGCCGCAGCACGGCCGGTCCGATTGAACCGACCAATGAGAAATTCACCGGCTACGTGTTCAAAATCCAGGCCAACATGAACCCGGCGCACCGCGACCGTATCGCATTCCTGCGGATTGTGTCTGGCAAGTTCGAGCGCGGCATGAGCGTGAAGCATGTCCGGGCAGGTAAGGACATTAAGCTGTCCCAGCCGCAGCAATTCCTGGCGCAGGACCGCGATATTGTCGAGGAAGCTTATCCGGGTGACATTATCGGGTTGTTTGACCCGGGGATTTTCCGGATCGGCGACACGCTTAGTCAAGCCGGCGATATGGAATTTGATGAGCTGCCGACGTTCTCACCGGAGATTTTCTCCAAAGTGAGTATCAAAAATGCACTGAAATCGAAGCAGTTCCAGAAGGGGATTGACCAGCTGACGGAAGAAGGCATGATTCAGGTGTTCCGTACGGTCAACTTCGACGATATTCTGCTGGGTGTAGTGGGCCAGCTCCAGTTCGAAGTCTTCGAGTACCGGATGAAGGGCGAATATGGCGTGGACGTTCAGCTTCAGCGGATGAGCTACCAGTTCGCGCGCTGGATCGTGGACGAGAACAAACCGGACCCTGCCAAGTTCCGCATCAACTCTACGCTAGTGACGGACAAGAAAGGGAACTATGTCGTGCTGTTCGAGAATGAATACGCGATGCGTACCGCTATGGAGAAGAATCCGACCGCAAAATTCCTGGAAACAGCTCCTTGAGTAAATGGCAGTAAGCTGCGGGAGATGTAATCCCGGGCTACCATCTTAACGAAAAACCTCCGCCCCCCTGGAGTGCAGCCGCATTCCGGGTAGCGGAGGTTTTGTACATATGCGCCTGCTCAGGACATAATCGATCCGGGAGTCATTTTTTCCAGATGTCTATGCAGCATAGAAATGACACGGTCCTGCTTGGCCTTTTCAAGGTCTTTCCAGACCATTTCGAACATCACACCGAGTCCTGGAAGCGCAGCTTCAGGTCCGTCTACGGAGCCTTCAATCATAGCCCGCAGATCCTCTTCGGACTGGCCGTGCACTTTATGGAGAACAGCCTGGCGCAAATCGATGGTAACCGGCATTATTAACCTCCTTAATGTTTTACTCTGTAAGTATGCTGAAACGCCCTGTACTAATGTACCCTGCTGCGGCGGTGAAAATTCAAGTTTAGATGACCATATGCTATACTGTTTGAAACGAAAAATGCTTCTGGGAGGTACACGGACATGGCCAAAAAACAATATGCCGTCATCGGAATGGGACGTTTCGGCTCAAGTGTAGCCAAGGCGCTCAGCGGGATGGGATTTGATGTACTGGCGATCGATGCCGATGAGCAGCGTACCCAGGAAATCTCCGGTATTGTAACCCATGCCGTATCCGCAGACTCCACCGATGAGGAAGCGCTGCGTGCGCTGGGTATCCGCAACTTCGATGTTGTGGTTGTGGCAATCGGAGAGGATATTCAAGCCAGTATCCTTACGACGCTGATCCTGAAGGATCTTGGGGTGCCGGCAATTCTGGTCAAGGCCAAAAGCGAGCTGCACGGCAAGGTGTTAAGTAAGATTGGCGCGGACAAAGTTATCTATCCCGAACGGGATATGGGCATGCGGGTGGCGCATCATCTGGCTTCGCCGAACATCCTGGATTATATCGAGCTGTCGCCGGATTATAGCATTCTGGATATGAAAGTACCGAAGCCGATGCTGGGCAAAAATCTCCAGGAGCTGAATATCCGCGCCAAATATGGCTGTAACGTCATGGCGATCCGCCGGGGCGAGGAGATGAACATTTCTCCGCGGGCTGAAGACCGGCTGAGCGAAGGCGATGTGCTCGTCATCGTTGGGCGCAAGGAGCATTTGACGAAGCTGGAAATGGCTTATCAGTAGGGTGAATGTAGAATAGAAAGGTAGGACCTCATGGAAATTATATCTGCGCAAAATACGCGGGTGAAGGAATGGGCCGCGTTGCAGGAGAAGAAGCACCGAGACAAGACCGGCAAATATATCGTAGAAGGTATCCACCTCGTGCAGGAGGCGCTGCTGGCTGAAGCCGAGGTAGAAATCCTGGCCTATGATCTCGACAAGGGCATGCCGTCCGAGCTGAAGGCTCACCTTCAGGCCGTGCAGGGCATGGAGGTCATTGGTGTCTCAGCGGCAGTCATCTCCAAGTGCAGCAGCACGAATACCCCGCAGCCGGTGTTTGCGGTTGTCCGCAAAGAGCAGCAGGGCGTGGAGGGTATCCTCGTGAAGCCGGACAGCCTGGTTGTTGTGCTGGATGGCGTTCAGGACCCGGGCAACGTAGGAACGATCATCCGCAGCGCGGATGCGGCAGGTGCAGACGGAGTCATTCTCGGCCAGGGCTGCGCCGATCTTTATAACCCTAAGACCATCCGCTCCACAATGGGCTCGATGTTCCACCTCCCGGTAGTGGAGGGGGATTTGAGTGTGGTTCTTCCGCAGGCGCGGGAACGCGGCGCACTTCTCGTCAGCACCTCGCTGACCGGGGAGGACTCCTGCTATACCCACGATTTCCGCGGCAGCCAGTGGTTGCTGATCGGCAGCGAGGGTAAGGGGATCTCACCGGAAACGGCAGCGCTCGTCGACAAAAGCATCATCATCCCGATGGCCGGCCGGGCCGAATCACTGAACGCGGCGATGGCAGCGACAATTCTGCTGTTCGAGGGGATGCGGCAGCGGGGGGGCGGAGGGGAATAAACCCGTCGCAGGTGTGAGTTGTAAGTCATCTTGTCATCGTTTGGAACGTAGTTTGGCACAGATTTGTAACGATTTTTGGCACAAGTATTTCAGTCCTGATGGTCAAGAAACCCTTGATTTATCAGGGCTTTTTTGATATTTCACTGATGACTAACGATGGTGCTCTAAATGGCTGGAAATGATCTTACGATTAAAAGTTCGTTGAAGATTTGTTGGCACAAATCGTAGTGTGGAGGCAGTTAAAACGAATACTATCGGGTCAAATATTAAACAATTGAGAAAAATTTATAGTCTTAATCAAACCGGTTTTGCTAATAAAATCGGTGTTTCTCAAGGTTGTCTTAATGGATTTGGAATCCGGAAAAAGCAAGCCGGGGATAGAGACTGTTATTTCAATTTGTACTGTTTTTGGTTGTTCTTATGGTCTAAAATTATTCGGTGAATATAGACAAAGTAGATTGTCACTGTCCTTGCTTCATTAAGCTAACGGGCAGGATTGCTTAATGAGATATAGGAGGTTAAGGAGGAATAATACATGACAATCATTACCTTTGGTGTAAAAGAAGAAGGCAAGGAATACATATGGAGACCTGCAGCGTATGGCTTGATGTTGAACAAAGAGAAAGATAAAATCGCTGTTATCCAAACAGCTGATGGCAAGTATTTCCTTCCGGGTGGCGGAATAGATAACAATGAAACTCATGAAGAGTGTTTAGTAAGGGAAGCTCAAGAAGAGATAGGGATGCAGGTTCAAGTAGGTCGTTATATTGGGTGTGCTCGAAGATATTTTTACTCCACAAATGAATTAAAATATTATCTTAGTGAAGGTCATTTTTATCAATGTGATATAGGTGAGCAAACAGGTAATCCAACAGAAGAAGACCATTATTTGCGATGGATTGAACCTGCAAAAGCAATTAAGAGCTTATTCCATGAACATCAAAGTTGGGCAGTTGTGAAAGCATTACACGATTGAACTAACGGGAAACGATAGCCCAATGAAATTACGAAAGCAGCTGATCACGTCGATCGGTTGCTTTGTTCATCTAACGGACAGGTTAGTTGAATGATTTTGCGAATAAATTAAGTCATGACGAATTTACGAAGTTCACAAAAAATACGTTAGCCGAAAGAAGTTCTTAGTTTAGGAGGAGTCTATATGATATTAGAAAAAGTTATAAATAGAATTGTAATACAAAGTGAATATAAGGATTTTGTTGATAAGTATATAGATAATATACTTACCGAATTTAAAGGTAAGATTCATAGCATTTATATGTGTGGCTCGATTCCAAAAGGAACTGCTAAACCTTTTAAGTCAGATGCAGACTTTACAATTGTATGTGTAAATCCCAAAGATATTGATCACGAAAGATTATCAAATATTAAAGACAGGCTTTTGGAAGAATATCCAGTAGTAACTAAGATTGATACGATAATTTGCTCGATTGACGATGTATTAAGTAAACCAAATGAGTGGGGTTTTTGGGTAAAGATAATTTGTGTTTGCATATATGGTCATGATGTTGGTGAAAAAGTACCACCGATAATTATTTCTCCAGAGTTCATTTTAGACTTAAATACTGAGACCAAGGAGGAAGTAGATCGTATACATAGTTTACTTTCTAATGCTAGTGATAACACAATGAAATCTAGATATATTAAAGGTTACTCTAAGAGATTAATTCGTGCACTATACTCTTTGGTTTTAGAAGATACAGGTGTATGGCAAGATGACATTATTAAGATGAAGAATGCCATATTAAACTATTGTGAGATTGACTCCGCTTTAGTTGATTATCTGTATGCTTGTTACTTGGATAGTAATGTACTTGTTGAAGAGTTTCTGGGAATTGCAGATGAAGTATATAGCTATTTTGAGAACGCCTTAAATGCAGTGGCTGCTTCCAGAACTTCCTTAGGCTAACACCATATTGACGCTCCGGGTCACTCTGAGAAGCGAGTGACCACATCCAGCCCCCTAAGCCCGTCAGGACGTCACTGCATTAGGTGTTCGGCAAGCCTCAAAACTATAAGCAGCGACCTTAATTAAAACATAAGACTATTGTGCTAACGGAAAACGCTAGTTAAATACAGCAGGCAGATTAAAACCTCTCTCTAGAAGCAAACTAGATTTAACAGTTTCTAAAGGGAGGTTTTCTTATGAACTTAAATGAGTTGTGGAATTTGTATGAGGCTGACAAACGCATTCAAGGGTTCAGTCCAAAAACATTAAAAGCATACGCTTTACAGCACAAGATGTTAGTACTGGCGCTAGGCAATCTTGATGTCACAGGGGTAACGTTAAGTACACTGAAGGAGTACTTGGCAAAGCAAGCAGTTCGTTTGAAGCCAAACAGCCTTGATCATCGAATTCGTTTTGTTCGTTCTCTTTTCCTCTATGCTTATGAAGAGACGTATCTGACTTCAAATCCTTCTTTGAAATTGAGAGAACCCAAGTTAGATAAGCGCATTCCTAAGTTTTTGATTGAGGAAGACATCATATACTTGAAAAGCTCATGTCAGTCCGTCAGAGAAAGAGCACTGCTTGAGTTTCTCTATAGTACCGGCTGCCGGGTTGGGGAGTTAGAAAAGATCAACATCGAAGATCTAAACTGGGAGAACTGCTCAGCAATCGTAAATGGCAAGGGATCGAAGCAAAGAGAAGTTTACTTTACGACAGAGTGCAACCGATACGCATCCAACAAAACGAATGGCCATACCTACGATTAGGTGGGCAATAAAACGGCTTGCAGATCGGGGAGAACTTGAAGTGAATGTATACCCGCATCGCTTTCAACATACATATGCATGCCAACTCCTTGATAATGGTGCTCCCTTAGACTTCATTCAAGGAATGCTCGGTCATGAGAAGGCATCGACCACTCAAATATACGCGCAACTCCAAGGCGAACGTCGGAGAGAGCTTTATCGACGATACTTTTAGTTTGTAATGGCGACGGATCAGCTATAGAATCCGTCGCCATTCAACTAAAGAGCAGTTTAGACTTTTATGAAGAAAAGAGGTTTTATGGTATTATATGTAATTATGGGTTATGAAATAAATGGATTACTTGAAAATGGGGGAATCAAAATATGGAACGTAAAATTCAACTAATGGAAACCTACGTAAATATCGACTTTGGAAACTCACCCTTTTTAAAATTAGATAAAGGGTTGCAAATTCCATACTCTTCAATCACAGGAATAACAACAGGTAGACCGATACCAAATGCTTTTAAACTATATGGTGCTTTATTAGGAGGAATGAGAAATGGGTTATTTAGATCAAATGGTGGTTATCAACTGCACTTTTTTGAAAATGAGCTTGATACTCTTCATTTAGATTTGAATAGCTTTAAAGTTGGTAAGTTCAAAATATCAAAGTTGATCATTGGTGTTGAAAATCCTGAAGAAATAAGTAAAAATATTTCCGAACGAGTGAAGTGATAATTTTTGATGAACTGTTTATTGAACTAACGGAGAACGTTAGTTCAATAACAGCGGCAGTTTCGGTTCTTTCCCGCCGCGGCAGCAGTCGCAGTACTTGCTAAGGGAAATGGAGGCAACAGTGGCCAGTTCGGCGGCAGAGGGGGGAGGCAGGGCAGAAGCCTGGGCGTCCTTCGTCGGGTTCGGCCGCTCAACATCTGGTCCACAGTAACATGCCGGAAAGTGATTGGCATCGGCAGATGATTCATTTACGTTTACTTTTTCTATATTTAATTACGTTCAAAATCATCTCCATCAACTCCTATTCAAAACCTCAATGTAGAGTTGAAAAAATCAGCATCAAAAACACTCAAAAAAATGATTGAGAAAAAGAAAGACGCTCTAATTAGAGCGTCCTTTTGCGTCTTTTCTTAAGTTGGGCAGAACTTCTAGTCAATAGATACGATCTGCCACTCACTGGCGTTGTCTTTCTCAAAATAGAACGTATATCCCATATTCGAGGTATTCCCGCTATTGCCTCGATTTTCACCCTGTACAGGCACTAAATCACGGCCATCTTCTTCATGTGCCTCACCGACATCTGTAAATTCAACTGAATTGTCTAAGAGATAATCATGAGCAGTACCAACGTTGGGACCAAGTGTCTTATGAAACGCTTCTACATCCTTAATAACGATTGCATCAACTGACGCTTTGAGTTTACTTTTCATAGCCTCATCAATGAGTGGATCTTTTACCTCATCCCAATTGATGTTATCGCTGCTGGATAACTCAGAATTGTTGTCCTTCCCAGTTGTTGAGCCTGAATCTGGAGAGTTGGAATCCGTTACATTACTTGATGTTGTCGGTCCTGAGTTGTTTGCATTGGTTGACTCTTGATTGCCACAAGCAGCAAGAAGTGTTGTTGAGAGTAATAGAGTAGCGATGCCAAGGGCAAGTTTATTCATGTATAACACATCCTTTCTGACAGACGATCAAAAGAAGAAAAATTTTACAGCACCCTTCTAATTTACACAATTTTTGAAAAAATGCAAAAAGAGAAGATTGTCTCTAACATAGACAACTTTCTCTTTTTACTTCGTTATGCAAAGCTAGAATAGATACATCTAAATTGACTATATATAGCAGGCGCGTGAGGATGACCTGCTTTAATTATTTATATTTCCTAAAATAATCCATATATTATTGTAACTTATCGGGTTACACAGCGTCTTTATAAACATCTGAATTTTCAGGATACTTGGAGGAAGTCATAACCAGAATGTTTCAAAAAGGAGGATAAATAAATGAAAAAGAAAGTAGCAGCCAGTTTTCTGCTTACTGTAGCCCTGTCGTCTATATTGCTGGGCTCTTCATTTGCCAACAGTACTTCCTATAAAGTGTCTATAAGCGGTTCCAGTACTACTTATGATGGACAGGTGGTCTCAGGACGGGTGCTTATTCCTGCGAAAGCCATCCAAAATTTCAAAGGGGTCAAGATGAATTGGAATGCTGCGATTAAACAGCTCAAACTGCAAAAAGAAAATTCCACTGTTTTGCTCACCGCAGGTAAAAATGTAGCGTTAGTTAATAATAAATCCGTTAGCTTAGATGTACCTGTTACAATAATAAACGGAAGAACCCTTGTTCCAGTTCGGTTTGTGTCGGAGTCATTAAATTACAATGTGGAATTAAATCCATCGAACAAGCAGATCACTATTTCTGAGCGTGCGAATTCAGTTCTGAATGAAAATTACAAAAGTAATAACCTTGCGATATCCAGGATTGCTGCTTTACAGTTTCCTATTAATAATTCGGGAATGCCCATGTTGACGGCAGATGACGAAGGATTGAATTCAACCTATTATTTTTTGGAAGGAAAATCGGACAGTTATTTTATCCAAACGTCAGATCTTGTTTATTATTATGAGATTAAAGGCGGTCAAGCGAAGCTGATGTGGGAAGCCAATCTAGATACCACTAAGATATCTGCAGCAAAAGATATTACTAAGTTGTTCGGATATCAAGTCGAAAAACAGTACGGGGCGTCGCCCCAGTTGTCCGAGAGATATGTCTTTTTTAATGTAGACCTGTTTACTTATATGATTCAATATGGATTTGCAAATTCTGATGGACAGATGTCGATTCTGGGATCGCAACAGAGCAGCTCTCAGGTGATTCGGAATAAGAACTTTGTTAGAGAGATTGATGAGGAACAACCGATTAGATCGTAATCCTATATAGTGTAAAACATATTATGTTTTTATAGCTCATATTGGAGACTCAGCGCGTTATTCCCTAACGTCTTGGCCTCGGCGCCTTATCGCCCTCATATATAAGGAGTGTAAGTAGCATTCTTTACAAGGCCTTTTTAGTGCCAAGATAAATTACAACTCACACAGCTAATCATATACAGAGAAGAGCCGTTGGAGCCAGGGAATGTTTCCTGTCCTCAACGGCTCTTCCCGTTTATTTTGCAAATACACCGCCAGGCTGCTTTGAGCCCCAGCGGTGTATTTTTCGTCTGAATAAAAGGTTGTAAATATATAAATTCTGATTGAATACTCTGCTGTTAAAACCCATTTAGTTCATGTAATATATTCCTTGTAAGCGATTGCTTGGAGGTTGTGAATTTAAAAATGATAAAGGAGCGTTAGCATGACCAATATGAATAACGCCGGATTAATTATCGACAAGGCGTACCGGCTGGCGGAAGTTGATCCCCGGCTGTACAGCTCATTTATCGAGCATTTGGGCCGCGCCGTGTACGGCGGAATTTATGATCCGGGACATCCCGAAGCAGATGATGCCGGCTTCCGCCGCGATGTTGCCAATCTGATTCGTGACATCGGGGTGCCGTTGATACGCTATCCGGGCGGTAACTTTGTGTCGGGCTACAACTGGGAGGATGGCGTAGGGCCGGTAGAAGAACGTCCGAGCCGCCTGGATCTTGCCTGGCGGAGCATTGAGCCGAATAAGGTGGGCACAAATGAGTTTATTGAATGGGCCAGAGGCATAGGGTCGGATGTCATGATGGCTGTCAATCTGGGCACCCGGGGCGTCGATGCTGCGCGGCATCTGCTGGAGTATTGCAACCATCCGGGCGGAACGCAGTACAGCGATCTGCGTGTGGCACATGGATACAAGGAGCCTCATCGGATCAAGACATGGTGCCTCGGCAATGAGATGGATGGACCCTGGCAGATCGGCCAGAAAACAGCGGCTGAATACGGACGCCTAGCCAGTGAAACCGCCAAGGCGATGCGGCTGGTCGACCCCGGGATTGAGCTGGTTGCGTGCGGCAGCTCATTCCGCTCCATGCCCACTTATGCAGAATGGGAAGCGGCAGTGCTCGATCATACTTATGAGCAAGTTGATTATTTGTCACTGCATACGTATTACGGCAACGCCGATAACGATACCGCGAACTATCTGGCCCGCTCCTTGGATATGGATCATTTCATCCGTGAGATTATCGCCGTCTGTGATTATATCAAGGCTAAACAACGCAGCCGCAAGACGCTGCATCTGTCGTTTGATGAATGGAATGTGTGGTTTCATACGCTGGAGAGCGACAAACAGGTAGCCCCTTGGCAGCATGCGCCGGAACTGCTGGAGGACTGCTATACTTTCGAGGATGCGCTGATGGTTGGCAGTATGCTGATTACGATGCTCAATCATGCCGACCGGGTCAAAATCGCCTGCCTGGCCCAGCTTGTTAACGCTATTGCGCCAATAATGACTGAAACGGGCGGCCGTGCCTGGAAGCAGACGATTTATTATCCATATCTGCATGCTTCTCTCTATGGCAGAGGTACTGTACTCGTGCCAGTGCTGAATTGTGAGAAATACGACTGCAAGGACTATACGGATGTGCCGCAGCTGGATACTGCGATTGTGTACAATGAAGCACAGGAGGAGCTGACGATCTTCGCGGTCAATAAAAGTCTTGTGGAGTCGAACAAGCTGGTGTGTGATGTTCGGGGATTTGCCGGCTACCGGGTGATCGAGCAGATTGTGATGACGAGTGGAGATGTGAAAGCAGTCAATACCGCCGATGCTCCGGATTCAGTCCTTCCGCACCGTGCCCATGATGCCAAGGTGGATGATGGCCGTCTGAATGCAGTTTTGCCGGCATTGTCATGGAATGTAATCCGTTTACGGAAGCATTAGCGGCTAACGCTCCTTCGCAAATTTGCTGCGGAACGCCGATGGGGAGAGACCTTCCTTCTTGGAGAAGCAGGAGGAATAATGCGATACATGATGGAAGCCGACCTCCTCGGCGATTCGCGCCACAGGCCACGAAGTCAGGAGCAGCAGCCGCTTGGATTGCTCAATGCGGTAATGTTGCAGATACGCCATCGGTGTCATGCCATAGACTTTAAGCATGCTTTTCGCCAGGTAGTTGGGATGATAGTTTAATGCCTTCTGGAGCACCGGATTGGTAAGATCATGCATGTAATGGCTGCGGATGTAAAGCTCGATCTGTTCCGCCAGATGAATCGCTGTAGCGTCGCTCGGTGAAGCCAGATCCCGGTCCAGATACTGCAGGAAGGACTGGAAGATCGCCTGGCGCCGCCAGTTACGCATCGATTTCGGCTCGGATTCCTGTTCGAAGAACAGCTCCAGCTGTTCCATTGCTTTGGCAGAGATCTTCATATGCTTGGGGATAAAGATCGAACAGACATCGGCGTGGTTGAGGTAGGCTTTACTCTTGTGCTCCTCGATTAATGCCTGCTGATTGCCGAGACATTCGCTCATATCGGCACACTCCTGCCAGCTGCCGAAGGTCTGGAAATGAATCCAGATAATTTCTGTTTTCTCCGTGCAAGGGGCAAACCCGTAATGATGGCCGTCCGGGAGGAGAATCATCCCTTCACCTTCCCGCAATTCCCATAGTACTTCATTCTCGCCGACCGGTAGAATACCTTTGACCACCACGATCAGATCGAATACGCCTATGCAGTTGCGGTCGATATGATAATCACCGATTTCGTAGGATGCATGACCGCAATCAACAAAATAAGGAATAGGCGGTGAAATGAAATGTAGGATGCGCGCACTCATATACAGGATTCCTCCAGAGATTGAAAATATTAAAAATCAGGTTGAATAACTTTGTTTATTTTAATGTTATATCATGTCATATTATAAGTAAAGCGCTTTCTTAAACAGTGTAATGATATAAAATCTGTGGTAGAACCTATCTCCTTAAGTGGGTTAGGTAAAGAAAAATATATTCAAGGAGGGTTATACATGAAGAAGCAAGGAATAGTTACACTGGCAGCAATGATGGCTCTGAGTATGGGACTTAGCGGCTGCGGGGGGGATGGAAATAATACTAAGAACGCTACCGGTAACGCGGCGGCAAAAACAGATAATGCTCAAGCCGAGAGCACTACCGGTGCAGGGGGAAGCGGGAAAGCGGAGAAACTGGTCTTCTGGACTTTTGTGGATGCACATCAGAAATTTATGGAGAGTATGGCGGACAGCTGGAACCAATCCCATCCCGACAAGCAGATTGAGCTGGAAGGCACGACGATTCCTTATGATGATATGCATACCAAACTGCTGATTGCATTGCAATCCGGTGTAGGCGCTCCCGACCTGGTCGATATTGAGCAGAGCAAATTCCCGAATTTCATGAAAGGCACACCGCAGCTTGTCTCCTTGAATGATATCCTTGAACCGGAGCTGGGCAATATCGTCAAGTCCAGAGTGGAGATCTATAGTAAGGATTCTACGTATTATGGTATCGACTACCATGTCGGCGCGACGGTGATGTACTACAATAAAGAACTGTTGGATCAAGCCGGATTGAACGCCGACGATATCAAGACCTGGGCCGACTTCGAAACTGCCGGTAAAACGATGCTAGAAAAGACTGGCAAGCCTATGATTACATTTGAAGGCAACGGCAACTGGTCATGGTGGCCGGCGATTAGCCAGCAAGGCTCTGACCAAGTGGATAAAGACGGCAATGTTACTGTAGATACCCCAGTCAATGTGCAGACAATGCAATTCTTCCAGAAGTTAGTCAAGGAGGGCGTAGCCGCTGTTGCTCCAGGTGCAGGCCATGATACCGAAGAATACTTTGGCTATATGGACTCTGAAAGCGCTGCCTCTGTCTTTATGCCGTTCTGGTTCATGGGCCGCTTCACCGACCATATGCCCGATCTCAAGGGTAAAATGATCATTCGTCCGATGCCGGCTTGGACTGAAGGCGGAAACCGTTCCGCAGGTATGGGAGGAACCGCAACCTCTATTACTAATCAAGCCAAAAATCCGGAACTGCTGAAGGAATTCCTGTCTTACGCCAAGCTCTCCAAAGAGGGGAATATTCAAATTTGGAAGCAACTCGGATTTGACCCAATCCGTACCGATGTGTGGAATGATCCTGCAATGAAGGAATCCAATAAATACACGGACTATTTCGGCACGGACATCTTCGATACGCTGCTTAGCGTCAAGGATGAAATCGCACCAGTCAACATTCGTGAAATCTCGCCAAAAGTATTTGACGCCATCCGTAACGAAGCGATTCCAATGATTTTCATCGACATGGCTGATCCGGCAGTTGCATTGAAGAAGGTGCAGGACAGCCTGAAATAATCTCTATTCTTATTAAGACGGCCGTTAATAATGATAACGGCCGTTAATCTAATCGTGCAGGAAGAATGAAAGGAGTGGAGGCGATTCTATGCAGCAACAAATAAACAGAGAGCCGGCTTTGGCCTCTAAGCCGCGAAACCGGCTGGCAAATTCCCAGCATCTCGCCCCATATTTATTTGTATTGCCGTTTATAATCTCATTTCTGTTGTTTTTTGCTTATCCGTTGATCAATGCTATCATAATGAGCTTTCAAAGTGTATTACCCGGTGAAGTTACCTTTGTCGGTCTGGATAATTACCGCGAGCTGTGGAATACAGATTTCGCAGATGCGTTGTACAACAGCAGCCGCTATACACTGTTTACGCTGCTTCTCCTGATACCGATTCCCTTACTGCTAGCAGTCATGCTTAATTCGAAAAAAATGCCGTTCAGTAATTTTTTCCGTTCGACGTTGTTCATCCCTGCCCTTACTTCAGTAGTGGTAGCCGGTGTGGTGTTCCGCATGATTTTTGGGGAATTGGATGGCGCTTTGATGAATTCGTTCCTGCATTTGTTCGGCATTTCCAGCCAGCGGTGGCTGTACAGCTCAGAGCTTTCTATGTTTGCGCTGCTGGTGCTGGCCTCTTGGCGCTGGATCGGAATTAATATCCTTTATTTCCTTTCTGCACTGCAGAATATCCCGTCTGATTTGTATGAAGCAGCAGATATTGATGGAGCAGGTACAACAACGAAGTTTATGAGGATTACAGTACCGCTGCTGAAACCAATCACCGTCTATGTGCTGACGATTAGTATTTATGGTGGTTATGCCATGTTTACCGAAAGCTATATGCTGTGGGCCGGTAAGCCGTCGCCGCAAAATATCGGGCTGACGATTGTGGGATACATTTATCAGCAGGGTTTTCAGTATTTCAATCTTGGCTTTGGTTCGGCCATTGGCGTTACGCTACTGGGCATCACCCTGGCAGTCAGTATGCTGCAGCTTATTTTAACCGGCATGTTCAATAAGGAGGAGTAGGGGAATGGAAACTGTACAGCGTAAAAAATTCACTGCTTCTTCCTGGCTCCTGCTGGTATTGTTCGCCATACTGGCAGTGCTGATGCTGTTCCCTCTATACGCTCTTTTTCTGGCTTCCTTGAAGCCAGCCAGTGAGCTGTTCCGGTACGGGCTGAATGTCAGGCTGGATTTTGATGTAATGAGTCTGGATAATTACCGCAGTATCTTCACCGGAAAAGGTGAGGCGGGCCATTATTTCGAATGGTACTCGAATAGTGTAATCATTACAGTATTATTTACCTTGCTTAGTCTGCTCTTATCTTCCATGGTGGGCTATGGACTTGGCATGTACCGGTTCAAAGGCCGCAATCTGATTTTCACACTGGTTCTGATTGTGATGATGATCCCGGTGGAAATTATTTTGCTTCCATTATACAAACTGACAGTAAGCCTGAAGCTGATCAACACCGTATGGGGAGTTATTCTGCCTTTTATGGTTGCGCCTCTGCCGATCTTTTTCTTCCGCCAGTTTGCGCTTGGGCTGCCAAAGGATTTTATGGACGCCGGACGGATCGACGGTTGTACAGAATTCGGGATTTTCTTCAGGATTATGGTGCCGTTGATGGCCCCGGCTTACGGGGCGATTACAATTCTGCAGGCGATGAACAGCTGGAATAATTTCCTCTGGCCGCTGATCGTCCTCAGAACCACCGACAAATTCACGCTGCCTATTGGACTCGCATCATTTGTTACGCCGCTGGGCAGCAATTATGAGGCGCTGATTGCAGGTGCTGTGCTGGCCATTCTGCCCATCCTGATCCTGTTCTTATTCTTCCAACGTTACTTTATTGAGGGATTGACTGTCGGCGGAGTCAAAGGTTAAGCCGTTACAGAGAGGAGGGCTTCAGGCAATGAATAAGTGGACGTTATCAGACTCTCATAATCAGAGCATTGTTCTTCCTAATCAGGGATATATAAATAAAGTCAGCATTACCGATGTAAAGGGAGCCCCAATGACTATGATCGAGATATCGAATGGAAGTTTACGGTTCACTGTACTCCTTGAAAGAGGGATGGACATCGGCGAACTTCATCTCGGGTCAGAAAAGATGAGCTGGGACAGGAGCGAGGACTATTTACTGCATCCCTCAAACGTAGATCTTAATGAGTCCAACGGGACGGGCTGGATGAAAGGCTTTTACGGAGCGGTAGCTGCTATTGGTCCGGAATGTTTCGGGACACCGGGCGAAGGCTTTACTCTGCATGGTTCAGGGTCGTATTCGGCAGCGCTGCCGGAGAGTATTCAAGTTACCTGGGATGAAGAATGCATAAGAATAGAAGGAAGGGTTCCGGTGAAGAGCCGGGAAGGCAAGCTAATATTTGAGAAACGGATACAAATGAGTACAGTATGGGGTGGAACTCTCATTTTACGCGAAGAAACGGTAAGAAACAGCAGCGGCCAGGTACAGGTTCTCGATGACGGATATCATATACAACTATCTGGGGACTTTGTGAGTCAGGGCGGCAGATATGTTCTGCCTGTTAATCAGCATGAGTTATTATTAAGAGACTCAGCTCCTCCGGAGAAGGATCCGTTCCATATTCCCTCCAAGGAAGAAGGGGCATACCCAATGAGATGTTACCAGTATGTTCCCGGACAGGTAGCGGCTCTATCTAACTTTGATAACATTGCCCCGTTCATGAGTAAAATGAATCTTAGCAGAGGACTCACAGGTGAGATGATTGTAAATACGGAGAGGACATATGCAGGTTATGTTATCAGGCCGCTTTACGATTTCCCCAGATCACTTATAGCTAAGCAGATTGACAGCAGTTTGATGTTCGCCATTGAACCCTGCAGAACACGGCCGAATCGGATGTCGCAGAAGATCATAGACGGCGAGGCACTATTTATGCGGGAAGGGGAGACTTTATCGTCTTGCTGTATCATTGGCCTTTCCATTTCCAGAGAGGAAATTCACAACCTGGAGCATATGATTTTATCTGCAGCATAAATTAAGATTTGAATGTCATGTAGCGTAATGATACAATGTTTGCGCAATGTAAAACGTTTAAACAGGGTGATGATATGAAAAAAATCGGAATTAAAGATATTGCCTTGCGCGCAAATGTATCCACCGCGATAGTATCATACGTGATAAATGGCACCCGTAATGTAAGGCCCGAGACGAAAGAGAGAGTCTTAAAGGTAATAGAAGAATTCAATTATAGGCCTAATGCAATTGCACAGAGCTTAAAGAGCAGAAGAACGAATACGATCGGAGTCATCGCAGAAGACATAACGGTCTTTAACACACCGGAAATCATTGATGGAATCAATGAATATGCGGAGAAGCATGATATGCATATTCTGTTAACCAACCTGCGGCTGCAAAAAAAGGTAGGCTATAATTATGCTGATACCGCTACTTATCAAAAGCATGCACAAGCTGCGGTATCGGATCTTTTATCTAACCAGGTTGAGGGTATCGTGTACATTGGTGTACATCCCCGTGATTTAACGGGACTGATTCATACGAATGACAGGCCGATTGTCTACACGTACTGTTACGCACAGAATGAGTGTTCTATTCAATACAATGATGAGCAAGCCTCCTATGATGCCATCCGATATTTAGTCAGTAAGGGACATTCTCGGATCGCGGTCATCAGCGGATTAATGGACTCGATTCCTTCGAGGCTGCGGTTTAACGGTTATTATAAGGCGCTGACTGAGTTTCAGCTGTATTTCGACCCGCAGTTTATCAAAGTAGGTGACTGGGGGGGCGAGTCGGGATATCAGCTCCTGGGTGAACTTATGGAATTGCCGGACCCGCCTACGGCTATTCTCATTATGAATGATTTGATGGCTGCCGGTGCACTCCGGGCTGCATCTGAACGTGGGATCTCTGTACCTAAGGATCTGTCCATTGTAGGTTTTGATAACCGGGAATTCAGCGCTTATTTGAACCCGAGAATTACGACGATGGATTTACCGCTGCATGATATGGGGATGTTGGCGATGAAGGCCCTTTGTAATAGGATTGGCGGAAAGCAGGAGACGACAGAGGATCCCCCGTTATGCAAACTGATTGAGCGGGATTCTGTGGCTGAGCCTAGAAGTGATGTTAAATAAGGATTGCCGGAAGAGACTGTACTTAGGAATAAAGCAGTCTCTTTTTTTCAAATGAGTTCAAACGGTTAACTTAGATTTTAAATGTATCTGGAGTACTATACTGTAATATCTAAACGTTTAAATTACAACATAAGGAGTGATAACTTGAGACTGCTTCGTAATGATACTTTTGAAGTGTATCTCTCTTCCCGGGGAACGGTCGAATCCTTATTCATGGCAGATGATCCAGCAAGGATGAACTGGGTAATTGATTCTAAGTATGAGCAAGAGGCCGGTTACGCTAACGAGGATAAGCATTTTGGACAGTGGCATGCTGTTGTGGATGATGAGCAGATTGAAAGCGCTAACCTGAAACCGGATATTCAAGTCGTAGATGATATGGCTACTGTAACTTTTGCGCATGATAAACTTAAAGTCCAATATGAATATCTGCTGAACAACAGCGGGGAATGGAAATGGAAGATCCGGTGTTCAAATCCTTCTGCTCAAGCTGTAAGAATCAATGGATTTCACAGCTGGTTTTCTCTGGCATATATTATGTTCCGTGATCATGATGTCTTGAGGAATATCAAGCATTCCTGCGCGGTATTTCCGCATTTAGGCGGGGATTTCAGCAAATTTGCAGCGGTGCGCAGAAGTAATGAGGCTCCTCATCTTGCTATATACAGCACCGGGGAACGTGTAGCCGCTTTTGGCACGTATTGCAGTTATGTAAATCGTTTTCTGGAACAGGTCTCCCCATCACTGGATGGAATGCTGTACCACCGGTTGTCTTTTGTCGAGGATGGAAGTTCTCTGGAGCACTCCGCAGACAGTGATTGGATCTACGGCGACTACGCACCTGTTACCTTAGAACCTTCAGAAGAAAGAGAATGGTCATTTATTTTTACAACCTTTAAGGACCAAGAGGATTTTTATCAAAAAGCAAAAGAATACGGACATCCCCACTGGAACTATTCGTTCGTTACTACTACAGAGGGGAAGTTTATTGCTGAAGTAGAGATGCCGGAACAGGAAGCTCTGCAGTCGGTTAAAATGTATAGCGTAACAGATGAAATGGGAACGGTTAAAGAAACGGATATTACCAATGAATTCAAAATTCGTTCTGAAGCAAAATCAAAACGGTTACGCGCGGTTCTGCCGCTGAAGTCAGCCGGGGAAATAAAGCTGGTTGCTGAGCTCAATAACGGAAAATGTGATGTACTAGTCGGCAATGTCCTTGAACCTGTTCATAAGATCCTTGAGGAACGAGCGGAATGGTTGTGTAACAACAGCTTCAATACAGCCTCAGTAACCCGGCCCTATTCGGTATTGCCCTTATCCAATCAAGGAGAATCGCTTGGCAAATTATCATTTATCCTGATGAAGAATCTTTTATCCCCTCCTGTACCGGCACAAGTCAGAAAGGTTGAACTCTCTGCCTACTTTGATCTAAGACAGCATTGGTTTGAGAATGGGGATTTTATGCTTCCCAAACCGCTCTACGGGTCTTTTTACCGTATCTACGATTTTGATTATATCGGCCATGTGTATTATTTGTTGTCCAAATTTGATAAATCATATTTATATAACGGAAGTCCGGAAATGTATTTAACCTGGGCTGCCCAAGTCATGTGTATGAGGCTGGATCCGGCGTGTCACCGGAATAAACGTGAGAAGGAAGAATCTAAGCTTGTAGGGGTATTCATTCTTTATATTGCGGACTTATTAGAGGATCTGAATAAGAGAGCGTTAACCTATTGGTACAATAAGCTTAATCAGCTATGGTTAGAGCTTGTAAGGGGATTGCAGCAGGGTGCCCAAGGATATCAGGGGGCGGTGACGGAGCATTTCTATGATAATGCCGGTTTTGGGCTTACTTTTGAGGCGTTGTGCCTGGCTGGGTTAACTGCTGAAGCAGAAATATATGCCCCGCTGATGATTGCCAATATCGGGTATAGCAACGATTATAGAGCGAATGCCCCGGACCGCTGGTGGGAAGCATTATCCTTTATGACGCACTCGTTATGGGGGGGATTAGTCGCAGGGGCTGCCCGGTCTTCTTATGAAGTAATTGGAGATACACGACTGCTGGAGGCCGGTTACCGGGCAACAATGGCTATGTTTAACTGCTACGATTGGAATGTGTATTCAACAACACGCAGACTAAAGCCGGGTGAGGCAGCTTCTACGTATAGCATAGCAGCCCCGAATTTAAATATGCCGGAGCTTTCCCGAAACCGCTTTGGCCAATCCATTTTCAAAAAGTCGAGTGATCCGTTATTCAGCAGTCTTTTCTCCAATATTGAAGGGGATGACTGGGATATGGGCGAAGAACTGGTCGCGTATCTGCTCGGTTTTGGTTCAACAACCTATCTCTATACAGATAGCGAAGGGGAGCTGCGGTGTGTAAATGGTCTGATCGAGCCGGCAGAACGGGGCTGGGAGATTACCAGTTATGCTGCTTATCCAGCCAGATATGTGATGTTGGAAAAAGGGCTGTCATTCGTCTCAACGACAGGCGAAAACGTTAAGAGTGTGCTGTTTATCGATGGTAAGTTTGAAGAACAGCACTCAAGAGTTAACTAGGAGAATCCGAATAGCTGACGAGCGTTACCTTTTACATTGTCTTTAAACGTTTTACTTAAATGCAGTGATTGAAAATTCATAAATAAAGGTTGGAATAATCATTTTTCAATCTAAACTAGGGATGATATAATAAAGTAAGCGCTTCCGAAGTGAGTGTCTGTAAGGAACAGGAGATAAACAACGTAAGGTTGTTCATATCGCGGCACATGTCCTGGAAAGATCACTTTTAAGGAAATTCTTTTTGACTCTATGCTAAACGTTTAACTTGAAGGCCGGGTTAAATGGATAGACATACAAATTCAAGCTAATTTCGAAGGGAGATCAGAAGCAATGAAAACAGGAAAGAAACTTGGGGCAGGTCTTATCCTCGCTGCATTGGTAATGAGTGCTGCTGGATGCGGGGACAATGAGACAAATACTGCATCACCTGGATCAGAGCCTGCCAAAACACCTGGAACGTCTTCTGAAAAGGTCAAGATTGTTTACTCCATGTGGGGAAGTGCGGCTGAAGGAAATACAACTCAGGCAGTGGCGGACCGGTTCAATGCTTCCCAGGATAAAATCGAGGTGGAAGTGCAGGCGATTCCCTGGGAGAACTACATGACAAAGCTAAATACGCTTGCAACAGCCGGCCAGTTGCCGGATACAGGGATGCTTAAAGAGGATGGAGTTATTCAATGGTCCTCGGAAGGCATGCTGAACGATGTAAGCGCCATGTACGAGGGAAGCGACAGCAAGCCACTGGATAGCCTGGCCTACAAATATAAGGGAAAAACCGTTGCTTATGCTGCTGCCAATGAAATTCTCCTGCTCTATTACAACAAGGACATGTTTGATAAAGCGAAAGTACCGTATCCTCCGGCTGCCCTGGATCAGGCATGGACATGGGATCAATTCGTAGAAACCGCCAAAAAACTGACTAATGACAAGAACGGCAAGCATCCCGGCGAGGATGGCTTTGATTCACAGAGCATCGTCCAGTATGGCGCCTCTGTCGAGAACCTTCCGTGGCAGCTGGAAACTTGGGCACTCAGCAACGGCGGAGGGTTCTATTCCGAAGATGGTACTGAGGTTAAGGTTGGGGATGACGCCAGTGTTGAAGCGATTCAGCGGGTTGCTGATCTGTACTTGAAGGATCATGTTGCCCCGCTGTCCGTCGGACAGACCGATGATGGGATTCAGCGCACCATTATTGCAGGTACTGTCGCTATGGCTACAAATGGTCAATGGAATGTAGGAACCAGTCTGAACACGGCAAAAGAAGAAGGATTGAAATACGGCGTAGCTGTACTGCCCTACATGAAGGATAAAGTTACCATCAGTACAGGCGGCGCCAATGTTGTCTTTTCCCAGACCAAACACCCCAAAGAGGCTATGGAATGGCTGAAATGGTATAACTCCGAAGAAAACAACTGGGATCTGATCTCATCGGGCATTTGGATGCCGACTCTGGATAAATGGTATAAGGATGAAACGCTCACCCGTAAATGGGTTGAGAATCCAAACTTCCCTCCGTATGACGAATACAAGTCTGCCGTTGTTGATTATGCGCAATCCTCTGCCGCCAAACCTGCAGCATGGTTCTATACGAACTATACAACGGACTTCAACACGTTACTCGGGTCGATACTGGGGGATGTCTGGACCGGTAAGACTACCGCCAAGGATGCTATCTCCAAAAATCTTGATGCTTTGAAGGCGGCTCATACAGGCAACCAATAACAGACAGGGGGATGACCGCTGACACTCTACAAGCGGCGGTTATCCTCTAAACATGAGGTGGGGAGCGAAGTATGGAAACCATTAATAAACAGCAAAAGCGGCGTTCCCGAATTTTTTCAGCCGAGGCACGCGTTGCTTATATATGTTTGATTCCTGCTTTTCTAGGCTTAATCTTTCTGACGTACTTGCCCCTTGTCGGGGTGCTGGGAATCAGCTTGACGAATTGGACCGGATTAAAAAGCCCCGTGTTCATAGGCTTTGATAATTACATCAAAATCTTTACTACCGATCCTTACATTAAGGACTCCATCATCTCGACGATCTACTACGCGGCTCTGTCTGTAGCCGGAAGCATGATTTATTCCTTATTTATTGCGCTGCTGCTGAACCGTAAAATTCCGGCGAGAGGTTTTTTTAGAGCCGTGTTTTATGTGCCGTATGTGCTGCCTGCTGCAGCAATCTACGTAGGATGGTCGTGGCTTTACGAGGGGAACTTCGGATTCTTTAACTACGTCCTCTCTGAACTGGGACTGAAAAAAATTCTGTTTATCGCTGATTCCAGCTTTGTGGTTCCTTCCCTCTCGATGATTTCGGTTTGGCTGGCGGGGAATCTGATTGTTATCTTTTTGGCGGGGCTGCAGAACGTTCCGGCTGTATACCATGAAGCAGCGGAAGTGGATGGCGCTGGTGGCTGGAAACGCTTTCGCCACATCACCCTGCCATGTATGACCCCGATTATTTTTTATAACCTGCTGATGAGTCTGATTGCCAACCTTCAAGTCGTAACACCGGCGCTTGCGTTAACCAATGGCGGCCCGGGCAACTCTTCTCGGTTTTTAACTTATCTGATGTATGACCAGGCATTTGTAAATTACAAATTAGGTTATGCCTGCGCAACGACCCTGATTATTTTTGCTATACTGGCTGTCTTTACTACGTTGTTATTTAGGACGTCGGGCCGGTGGATCTACAATGAAGGAGGCGACGACAAATGAGCGTGGCAGCATACGGCAGGCTAAGAAGCAAGAAACGCAGAAACAGAACAATGAACCTTATAACTTTTGTCGTCGTCGTTTTATTTGCCATCCTGGCCATTTTCCCGATTTGGTGGATTTTTCGCACCTCGCTGATGACGAATGCTGAGATTTACAAATATCCGCCCTCGCTAATACCGGACCATTGGCTATTTTCCAATTATGAGAAGACGCTGAAGGTATTTAAATTCTGGAAGTACTTATGGAACACCATGGTGATTATCGTCCCTTCCTGCCTGGCAGGTACATTTACGGCTACGTTGTGCGGTTATGCTTTTGCAAGGCTGCGCTTTCACGGAAAAAGCCTAATCTGGGCACTATGCGTAGGGTCCATGCTGCTGCCTGCCATGGTTACACTAATTCCGCTGTATATCGGCTGGACGCGGGGTCTGGGCTTCAATGACAGCTACTGGCCTTTGATTCTGCCGTATTTCTGCGGGGGCGGTGCGTTCAATATCTTTCTGATCCGCCAGTTTATTATGTCCATCCCGCGGGAGCTTGATCAGGCAGCAACCATTGACGGTGCCGGTTATTTCCGTATTCTGTTCAGCATTATCATGCCAGCTATAAGGCCGGCTATGATCGTCGTTGCGTTGTTTATCTTCATCGGGCTATGGAATGATCTGCTTCAACAGATGATTTACATTAATTCTAGCGATAAATATACGATAGCCCTTGGACTTACCAATTTTAGAGGCCAGCTAAAAAGCGACTGGTCGTTGACGATGGCGGCAACATGCCTGTCCTTTGCACCAGGCGTCATTTTCTATCTGATTGGTCAAAGGTATTTTGTAGAGGGTATTACCCTTACCGGCTTAAAGAATTAGATCGTTCCCCTTGTACTAAGAACATTGATAAGACTACATGTATACAGGAGGTTATGATGACCATGATTTTAAAGAAATTGAGGCCGCTTACGATCTCAATGCTGCTGGTATTTCAGACGCTGCCTCTGGGGGTCAGCGCAGCGCCCTTGACGGCCGCAGTAAAGAATGATATCTCCAATGCCAGCCTTTCCGCCAAAGTCGGTGAGCTGGGACAGATCGAAGAATTATATATTAATAATAATCCTGTCAATAAACAGGATGAACCAATCAATTTTGTTCTGCCCAATACTACATCGCCGCAGAACGGCATCCAGCACCAGTGGATGGGTGAAATGATCTTTTCTTACCGTACCGGTGCCAGCGAACAATTCCCTGACAACAGGGAGGGCTTTGTTGAAGTGGATACCAATAAAACACTGGCAGCCGGGGGATCCACCGGGTATTCGACCATCAATCCGGATAACCCCTTTATAAACAAAACGGCTTCATCCGACGGGAAAAAGGTAGAAGTCAATTATATCGGACAGAACCTGGACTCTACGGCCGAGCGGGTCATGAAGGGTTTTGACGTAAAGTCTGTATTTGATATGGAGACAAACGACGGTTCAATGCTGTGGGAAATTACCGTAAAGAACAAAAGCAAGGAGTATATTGAATTCGGTGATATCGGCCTGCCTATGCCTTGGAATAATAAATATCAGACATTATCGGACACCTATGATGACCGGGTGACTGTGCATAATTTTGCCGGTGCCGACAGTGGTTATTCCTATGCTATCCGTACCAGCGGTGAAGGGAATTTCATGCTGTTTACCCCGGTGCCGGAAAGCGGCGCGCGTATCGAATATGTTGATTATTGGATGCATGAAGAAGGAGAACAGCGTTCTGCGAATACCTTCTCGAACTGGACGGGGGACAGCGGCGGCTGGTATCCGGGGCTGAATGTTCTGTATATCCACTCCAAAGACATACAGAAAACCGGCCGCGGATACTTTACCGATGCTTCCAGCCTGGTGCTCGGACCGGATGAGGAAAAGACGTACAAGTTCAAATTCTCAGCGGTACGTGCAGGGGACAACACGCCGCAGGACAATGCCCAAAGTCCGAATAACAGTTCAACTTCTATGGAAGACCGGGAGAAGAACCTCCGGTCCATCCTATACAAATCAGGCATGATAGATGCCGTAGCGCTGCCAGGCTTCCAGACAGCCATCAATATGCCTGTAAAGCTGGATCTTCACTATGACGACAGTATCGTTGACGTACAGTCGATCGATATCCAGAATGTCGGTGAGAATGATCCGTTTGACGAAGCACATATTCCGAATATCAAGCCCGGCAAGGAAAGGGAGGATATGGTCGACAATTCCCGTGCCGGCCGAGGGCTTCCGGACAGCAATTCGGACTACACAGAATCGTATAAGTTTGTGGAGACCAAGATGGTCAACGGGGAACAGCATCATATCTATTCGCTTCAGTTTGGCTCTATCGGCAATAACAGCGTTCGTGTGCAATATAAGCTGAAGTCCGGCAATGAATGGGTCGATAAATTTACCCAGTTTGAATTCAATGTTCTGGCCGAACTGGATACCACATCCGAAGCGCATTCTCAATTTATGGCCTCGCAAACACAAGACAAGGACCCGGAAAGTCCTACTTACGGCAACTATTTTGACTGGTATCTTACAAGCGGCATCGATCATAACACAAGCCACTGGGGAGATGACTGGAGCCACGATAACATCAACTTCATGACAATGAAGAACTATCTTGCTCCAAATCCGGATGAAATCCGCTCCATTGAGACTTACCTGATCGACTTTATGTGGGAACGGTTCATGAAGAATACGCAGGATAGTTATATGGTTGCGAACTGGCTCAAAGATTCCGGGTCATTCACAGATAAAGACAAGCCCTATACGCGGGCATTCTCTGAGATCATGGAAGCTACCGGATTTTTCAACATGTATCGGATCCAGAAAGCATATCCCAATCTGATAGAGTACCGGGAATCGCCGCAGTTCTATCTGGAGAAGGCTTATAACATCTACTATAACCGTGTCTCCAGCGGAGCCATCGGATTCTATGGTGAACAGCAGATCCCGGATATGATTGAAGCCCTGAAAGAAGAGGGAATGCAGGCCGAATCGGCGAATCTGCAGCAGAAATTCGCCCTAGACAAGGGACGGAATATAACTTATGCCAGTTATCCTTACGGTTCGGAATTTGAATACGATAATACCGGTGAGGAAGGGGCCTATGCAGCAGCCAAGGCACTGCGGACTTACTATCCTGAAGACGGGCGTGCAGGTGCGGCCGAGAAAAGTATGGAAATGGCAGACTGGAAAACCCGTGCCATGCGCGGTATTCAGCCTACCTGGTTCCATTACTCTGTGCCGGTCTTCCGTGGCGGTGAAGGCTGGTGGAATTTTCAATATACAGCGTCTTTAGCAGGATACATTATGGATGACTGGCTCCGCTATGAGGAGGATGACAGGTCCTTGGAGCAAACCGCAATCGCGCAGCAGCGCAACTATGCGGCGAAGATTTCGAACTTCAATGCCGTCAATATGGGGCAGATCACAGCAAATTCTGTAGGCAGTACCTCCTGGAGATATTCTATGTATAAAGGAGGAACTGGCACCAAGGATGTATACGACGGGGGCTCCCGCGTTATGCACAACGGCTGGAATGATTTCTCCGGTGAATCGGAGGAAGGCCTCTATGGTTCCTTGCTCAGTATCAGTTCCGATATTGTCACAGATCCGGTATTCGGGCTGTTCGGATATGGCGCCGTGGTCACTGATGGAGGCGGCAGCTACCACATTACGCCAAAAGACGGTTTCGGCAAGCGGATCAATCTGATCGGCGAGAAAATCTACCTGGAACTGGAAAGCGATAAAATTGAAAGCGCGCAAATTCAAAAGGACGGCAAGGGCTTTACCCTGCAGCTTCTGAATTCTGCCCAGAAAGAGCATGCTTCCCGGATTACTTTTGACGGGGCGGGCATGGAGAACGGCTATTATAACATCAAGCTGAATGATGAAGCTGCCGGACAGTTCTATGTAAAGAACAATAAAGGCGTGGCTATGTTCCAAATGGACAGTGCGAAGAGTGCTGAATTGACCATTCAAAAGTCAGCTGCCGGTGAAAATGAAGCGCCGCAGATTACGGCAGAGACGGCAACCCAAAATCCGCAGGCACTGGTTCCGTTCATGCTGAATGGTATTGTGACCGATGACGGTGCACCGGAGGGGATGCTGACCTACAAATGGGAGGTTGTCAGCACTCCGGAAGGCGGGAAGCTGAGCTTCAATCATCCGAACGCAAGCATTACACAGGCTACCGGGACAAAAGAGGGCTCCTATACGGTTAAGCTCAGCGCGAGTGACGGGCAGAAAACCGGCTCCGGCCTGGTAACCTTCCAGCTGGCCGCCCCCCCGGAAAAGCAGCCGCCGGTCATCGGCCAAGTGACTGCGGCCCAGGATACTGCCAATAACAGTATTGTGGTATTGTCGGGCGAGGCAACTCCTGATCCTGTGTACAGTGCGGCAGAAGAGCCTAAGTTGACTTATACATGGGCCGTTAAGCAAAAGCAAGATGGCGCAGGGGACATCTCTTTGGTAGACGGCGACAAAGCAGCAGCCTATGCGCGTGTAAGCAAGGCAGGCACTTATGTATTTACCTTCACCGCGGCAGACGAAGATAAGATGGCGAGCAAGGATGTAACGATTGAGATCAAGGAAGACACCGTTGATACCTACCGGGCACTCAGCGTAGTGACCAAGAAGGGTACGGCCCCGGTACTTCCCGGAGTAGTGAATATTCTATCCGATGACGGATATAGCGCAGGGGAAATTGTCTGGGAGGCCATTGATCCGGGCAGCTATACAAATACAGGTGAATTCGAAGCCAAAGGTCTAGTCAAAGGCAGTGATCTGGAGGTTCGGACCACCGTATATGTCGTGAATACAGGACTGCAAAATGCTGCGCCGACAGCCAAAGCGTCTGCCAGCTTCTCCGGCGGCGACGGGTATCCAGAGGCGATGAATAATGGCATCGAACCCAAAAGCTCGGCGGATTTCTCGCCGAACCGCGGTGCAGCAAACAGCGCATGGCATAACTGGGGAAGAGAAGGAGATCCGGCATGGGTCACCTATGAATGGGATCAGCCCTTCCTGGCCTCTTCCATGGATGTCTATGTCTTCCAGGACGGCGGAGGGAACTTCCGTCCGAAGGATATGCAGCTTATGCTCCGCAGTGAGGACGGGAAATGGTATACCCCGCGAGCCTTGAAGGGACTTGGCAATGAACTTAATAAATACAATACAACCACCTTCGAGCCTGCATATATTACAGGCGTCCGTATCGACATGAAGCCTTCTGTTAATGGCTGCGGTATTCTGGAATGGAAGGTATACGGATATACAGGCGCGGTAGATAAGTCAGAGCTGGTCAAAGTGTATAACTATGTAAATACACTAAATGCTTCGAACTTTTTAGATCCGGGTCTGGCACCGATCGATGCTGCGAAGGCGGAAGCTTCCGCTGTGATCAAGAATATGAATGCCACAGACGAAGAAATTACCCGGGCGCTTGAGAAGCTGCTGAGTGATTTGACTCTGCTGAGTCCGCGTGATAAGAATATGGCATTTCTGGCGAATACATCTTCCAGCTACACCTCACCTTGGGAGAGTCTGTCAGCGGTAAATGACGGGAAGAAGGATAGCGGAAACATCCCGCATTGGGGAACATGGGGCCATGAAGGTGCAGAGGAATGGGTGCAATATGAATGGCCGCAGGGTGCTGCCATTCAGAGCTCAAATCTGGTGCTGTGGTCTGATGGCGGCGGTATCATGCCGCCTACCAAATATGTATATTCCTACATTCCAATCAATAGCGTTACCAATGAATGGGTAACAGCGGGTACTGTAACTGAAGGCATCAAGGTAGTTGACCATAATCCGGCGGAATCCTCGAACTCGTATACATTTGATTCAGCGCTGGAGGTTAAGGCGCTGCGGGTTACCATGACGAAGCAATCACCGGCAGGCGACAACGGTGTTGGCATATGGGAATGGGAAGTTGTCCATGCCGCATCCAATCCGGTCCGGCCGGCACCGGTAACTCCGGCCGGGGTTGCACCGGCAACCCTTCATGGAGCCGATGGTAAGTTAACCGGAGTGACAAAGGAAATGGAGTACAGGAAGGAAGGAACGGAAGAATACACTGCAATCACAGGAACCGAGGTTACAGGTCTGACCGCCGGCAAGTATTATGTCCGGTATATGGGGGACGGTTCACTTAGTGCCAGCCTGGATAAGGAAGTTATCATTCCGGAAGGGCAGACACAGGAGCAGGCGGCACCGGATTCAAGCCAATGGGTGATCTCGCACGCCAATTCGGACACCGGGACAAAGGGGATTATTGAAGGCGTAAATGACACTATGGAATACCGGAAGCTGGGTGATGAGAACTATGCGCCTGTAACCGGTACAAGAATCGATAATCTGGAACCCGGCAGCTATCAAATCCGGTATGCAGCAGTAGAGGGGCTCCAGGCAAGCCCGCCGGTAACTGTGGAGATTCGTAATGAAGCTAAGGAAGACAGAGAGGCCCCAGTAGCGGATGGCCTGGTTATCACGCCACCTGCAGCAGCAGGCGGAAACGACGGAAAGATTGAAAATGTGACTGCCGATATGGAGTACCGGAAGGTAGATGGAGGCATGTACCTTCCGGTCAGCGGAACTAGTATTGAAGGTCTGGAGGCCGGCAGTTATGAGCTCCGGTATGCAGAGACAGCTACCAGCAATCCCAGCCCTGCTATCATTATCGTGGTCCCTGATGGTCCGGTTGTTGACCCGGGTGGTCCAAAGCTTGAAGAAGTGAGCGGAGCAATAGTGACAGCTGGTGATGGACAATTAACCATTACATGGAGGAATCCGTCATATGAAGGCTTTGACCATGTCGTTGTAACAGGAGCAGGGATCACTACACAAAATATCGGCGGGGGAAGCAGCAGTGCAACCCTTACCGGGCTAACCAACGGAAAGAACTATACATTCACTCTGCAGACGGCTGATCAGGCAGGCCATCTTTCCGCAGGTGTTCAAGTAAGCGGTACGCCTGCGGCACCTGCACCAACTGCAACGCCGACTGCAACGCCGACTGCAACACCGGATCCAACCTCTACACCTACACCGTTGCCTACTCCAGTATCAACGCTGGCTCCTGTAAGCGTCAAAGTTGAAGGGCATACGATTAAGGTTGAAGTGCCGAAGGCGGATACAAAAACCGGCATAGCCAAAGCAGCACCAATCCGTCAGGAGGACATCAATAAAGCGCTGGAAAAGGCGCAAGCAGACAGCGGTAATGTCAAGACTGTCAGAGTGGAAATTCCAAAAGCGGAGGGAGCAAGTGCCTATGCGGTGGAGCTTCCAGTAACTGCGCTAACTTCGGATAAAGCCAATATTAAAGTGGAAGTTGTTACTGAAATCGGTACAATAACAGTACCTTCCAATATGCTGATGACCGCAACAACGGGTGCGAAAAGTGTTCAATTGATAATCGGCCGGACCGATACTTCAAAGCTTAATCCTGACACAAAAGCGATGATCGGCAGCAGACCTGTTATTGAATTGACTGTCCAGATGGATGGATTGGCAGCAGCAGTAAATAACCTGAATGCACCGGCAGAAATTAAAATACCTTATACTCCTGCAGCGGATGAGCTGGCCAACTCTCAATACCTTGTTGTTTGGCATATGGATGCAAACGGCAAACCCGTTCAGATCAAAAATGCCGGATACGATGCTGCTCAACAAGGAATGGTATTTACCGCGATGAATACCGGCCAATATGCAGTTGTTTACACCAAGAAGAGCTTCAGTGATGTATCTAAGGATTCATGGTATTCGGCAGCGGTTGAAACGATGGCCTCCAAAGGCTTTATCGACGGTACATCAGCTACAAGCTTCAATCCCGGCAACAAAATTACAAGAAGTGAGTATCTGGCGTGGCTGGTAAGAACACTGGAGCTTTCAGCAGAATTCAATACTAACTTCAGTGATATTGAGAATACTAACCCCTATTATGACGAGATCGGAATCGCCAAAGCTCTTGGAATCGCGCTGGGCTCGAAGGGCAGTTTTAATGCAGAAGCGGAGATTACAAGACAGGATATGGCGGTGCTGACCATGCGGGCCTTGCGGGCAGCCGGCAAAGTCTTGCAGACCGGTTCAGCTGAGGATCTCAAGAAATTTACAGATGCCTCAATAGTAGCAAAATACGCATCCGATGATATGGCTGCAATGGTTAAGATGGGCTTCGTTAACGGGCGGGGCAATGTCAGCCTAAGTCCTGGCGGGACGACAACCAGAGCAGAAGCGGCTCAGGTTCTGTATAAGATTTTCTTACAGCAATAATACACAGGGACAACCGATTCCAGCCGGTTGTCCCTGTGTCTATATTATAAGTTAACGGACTTAGATTCAGCGGACAGTAATTTCTCCATAATCATCACGTCAATCAATTCCCCATCCATAACACCCTGCTTTTCAAATACTCCAACCTGACGGTAACCCATTTTCTGATATAGTCCCTGGCCCCCTTGATTGAAAGGGAAAGTAAAGAGAACGATTTTATAAAACTCCTGTTCTTTTGCTGCCTTTTCTAAGGCATCCAAGAGAGTGCTGCCTACACCCTGTCCGCGATAGTTACGGTCAATGTAGACAGAGAGGTCAGCCACTCCTTTATAAGCGCAGCGGTGGGAGTAGGGATTAAGGGAGGCCCAGCCGATCACCTTCCCTTCTTTTTCAGCCACTAGAACGCTAAAACGTCCCTGGTGATCATGGAACCATGCTTCCATATAGGAGGAATCTTTCGTTTCGGTCTCAAGTGTAGCAATCCGGTCCTCAATGCCCTGATTATAGATGCGAAGGATACTTTCCGTATCCTCTAAAGTTGCGTGCCGAACAGTAAGTGTCTCCATCATCCTAATACTCCTCCTGGAAAATTACTAAGAGAAATCAGCCTTTTACAGGTGCGCAGCAATTGCTGGATTTCCCCATAGCTTCGTTGAACAGCTTAATGGATCGCAGTAAAGTTTCTACTTCCAATTCACTCATGTTCGAAAAAGCTTCATTCAGATACTCATTCATCTGTTGATCAATTGTGGCAGCGGCCGTTTGCCCTTCGGGGGTAAGAGACAGGGTATAGATTCTTCGATCAGCCTTATCAGGCGTTTTTTTAACCAGATTCATTTTGATCAAGGACTGTACCTGCCGGCTAAAAGTAGTAATGTCGGTTCCAAGTGTTTCAGCGATCTGCTGCATGGAGGGACTCTGGCTCCGGCCGATTTCATAGAGCAGATGGCTCTGGGTCGTGGAGAGATTACATCCGCCTACGCTGCAGCAGTCTTTATTCAGTAATCCTAAACGGCGGGTCATAATTTGAAATAATTCCCGTGGTGTTTCCATTTGTATTTCCACCTCATAGTTAAGTTATAAATATAAAGGTTGCAAAATGCAAGTTAATTATAAGAAGCATATTCCAGCTTGATCATATAAGCGTATAGTTATATACTGATGGGGTGAAAGGGGGACTGAAGATGAGCTTAAATATGGATGAGTTAGATGAAGTCTCGCAGATATTAAAGCTTCTGGGTGATAAAACCAGACTAACGATGATGAAGCTTCTGGAAAAGCGGGAATGCTGTGTATGCGAGCTGGTTGAGATTTTTAAAATGAGTCAGCCATCCGTAAGCCAGCATTTGCGGAAATTAAAAGATGCAGGCCTGGTAAAAGAGAACCGGAAAGGCCAGTGGATTTTTTACTCGGTCAATCCAAACAGCGTCCAGCATGAACTGATTCAGAATCTGATAGCCTTCGTTCCTTCACAAGATCATCAATTGGAAGAGCTCGAAAAGAAAGGTTTAAGAATTTCATGTGATTAAATGGAGGTTAGCGGATTGGTTTCGGTATTTTTAGCAAGTTTCATTTTTGTTGTTACCTTAATATTTGTCATTTGGCAGCCCCGGAATTTGTCCATTGGCTGGTCAGCCTGCGGTGGGGCAATCATCGCTTTGCTTGCGGGTGTTGTCAGCTTTGCCGATGTTAAAGATGTCACCTTGATTGTGTGGAATGCCACTCTGGCCTTTGTAGCAATTATTCTGATCTCTTTGATCCTTGATAAAATTGGTTTCTTCGAGTGGGCTGCCTTACATATGGCCATAGCTGCCCGAGGCAACGGAACCCGGATGTTTGTCTATGTCGCCATTCTTGGGGCCATTGTATCCGCGTTTTTTGCCAATGACGGTGCGGCGCTCATCTTAACTCCGATTGTGCTGGCGATGGTCCGTGCACTCAATTTTGATGAGAAAAAAGTCTTTCCGTTCATCATTGCCAGCGGGTTCATTGCAGATACTACGTCTTTGCCGCTGGTTGTAAGCAATCTGGTTAATATCGTATCGGCGGACTTTTTCGGGGTCACCTTTATGGAATACGCTGGCCGGATGCTAATGCCTACTTTGTTTTCCTTGGGGGCAAGTATTCTGGTGCTGTACTTCTTTTTCCGAAAAAGCATCCCTGTTAAATATGACAGCTCGGAGCTGAAAAATCCGCAAGAAGCAATCAAAGATAAGAAAATGTTCAAGCTATCCTGGTGGGTACTGGCGGTTCTGCTGGTTGGATACTTCATTAGTGAGTTCCTGAACATTCCGGTATCCGTGGTGGCCGGGGTTATCGCAATCTTTTTCCTGCTGATGGCAAGAAGAAGCCCTTACGTTCCTACGATGGAAGTGGTGAAGGGGGCGCCTTGGGCAATTGTATTCTTTTCCATTGGAATGTATGTTGTCGTGTATGGTCTGCGCAATGCAGGGCTGACGGATGTCCTTGCTGATGTGATTCAGGCTGTTTCTGATCAGGGGCTGTTCGCTGCAACGATAGGGATGGGCTTTATTGCCGCTGTGCTCTCTTCAATAATGAATAACTTGCCTACTGTGATGATCGATGCTCTGGCTATTGATGCTACGCATACGTCAGGACTGATTAAGGAAGCTTTGATATATGCGAATGTCATCGGTTCTGATTTAGGTCCGAAGATTACACCAATCGGTTCACTGGCCACCTTGCTGTGGCTCCATGTGCTGTCTACCAAAGGGGTGAAAATATCCTGGGGAACGTATTTCAAAACAGGTATTATTCTCACGATTCCCACGCTGTTCATCACACTGCTCGGATTATATATAACCTTGATCCTATTTTAAAACCAAAGGAGATTATCAATCATGGATAAGAAAAGCATTTACTTTTTGTGTACAGGGAATTCCTGCCGGAGCCAAATGGCTGAAGGCTGGGCTAAAAAATATCTGAGTGACGAGTGGAATGTGTACAGTGCAGGCATTGAAGCTCACGGTCTGAACCCTAAAGCCGTACAGGCTATGAATGAAGTGGGTATTGATATCACCGGTCAAACCTCTGATATTATTGATCCCCAGCTGCTTAATAATGCAGACCTCGTGATTACACTATGCGGAGATGCTGCTGATAAATGTCCGATTACACCGCCAAAGGTAAAACGCGAGCACTGGGGATTTGATGATCCTGCCAAAGCGCAAGGGACGGATGAAGAGAAGTGGGCTGTCTTCCAGCGGGTGCGTGACCAAGTGGGCGAGCGCATTAAGCATTTTGCCGAAACCGGAGAGTAATTGAAGTACGACAAAGACATAGGGGAGAACTATAATGGCGAATTATCACGAGCTTATTCCAGGTAAAGTATATATTGGCGGAGAAAATGCACTGCTTGAAGCTCTTCAAGAGCAGGAGATTTCGGATGTGTTTGACTTAAGAGATAACGGTACGGAGGCAGAAGGCTTCCCTGCTAAAGTAACGCGTCATCATTTTCCGATTGTAGAGGATGAGAGCGGCCAGGAGAATTCAGTTCAAGCAGCGATTCAGGCGGTTACAGCAGCAGTAAATAACGGAAAAACCGTGTATTTTCATTGTGCGGGTGGACGTAATCGTACAGGGACGGTAGCTACGGGAGTTCTCTTGGAGCTTGGTTTGGCTTCAACGGTGGAAGAGGCAGAAGCTTTGGCAAAAGAAAAACGTCCGGATATTAATATCAAGCAGGAAATGCGTGATGTATTGCAAGGGTTTTATCCGTCTAAATAATTCAATTTATACATTAGAGAAAGACTATTTCCCGTGGGAGATAGTCTTTCATTCTTTTCCGCGTTTGGAAAGTTAGGCTCTATATCTTGTCTTCATTTGTATTCAGCGAATTCTGCGGATCGTATTTTGAGTGAAGTTTAAATTTATAGTTGCATTATCTTGATTAACATGATATATTATTAATCTAGTCGCTTTTGTTGCGGCTAAACAGTAGAGAATTTGATCTTTGAAAACTGAACAACGAGTGAGTATCGGAAATCACTTCGGTGAGATCCAAAACTGATGATTTTTACAGCGTCTAGTACGCTTTAGAAATTCATCTTGAGAATGCAAATTCTCGTCAGATGTTTCAAAATGAGCAATCGCTCTTTCTAAATACCAATTTGGAGAGTTTGATCCTGGCTCAGGACGAACGCTGGCGG
>NZ_CAKMMG010000012.1 GCF_927798115.1 Paenibacillus auburnensis | reverse complement strand
CGTTTGGTGGCGATAGCGGAAGGGTTCCACGCGTACCCATCCCGAACACGACCGTTAAGCCTTCCAGCGCCGATGGTACTTGGACCGAAGGGTCCTGGGAGAGTAGGACGCCGCCAAGCACATGAAGCCATTGTTGATTCATCGACAATGGCTTTTTTTGTGTCTTTTAGTAATGGGGATAAGTGTCCTAGGAATGCTGCAGCATTGGGTTGCTGTTATAATATGTGTGTATAACCATTGAGAGTTAGCGGGAAAAGAAAACTTATGCACATGTGGATAGATTCTTAAAGTTCCAAATAATTAAAAAGTACTCCCCAATTTGTGTGGATAGAGATATAGATTATGTGGATACTTCACTGGATAATGTGAATGAATACGTAAAGGAGCGTAAAGTTATGGACAAGCCAAGTAATCTTTTGTGGACAGAGGATTTTACGGTACATGCAAGTGACACAGACTTTCAGTCCAGGGGCAAGCTGTCCTTTCTTCTAGATATTATGCAGCGTGCTGCGGATTCAGCTGTAGGCAGTCTGGGGTTAAGTATAGATAAAATGCTTGAGGCAAGAATGGGCTGGATGGTTATTACGCTGATTGTGGATATTCATCGGCTGCCTTTACCAAACGAAATTCTTAAAGTACATACCTGGAGCAAAGGGAACAAAGGAGCACTCTGGCAGCGCGATTATAGGATTTTTGACGAGGATAGCGTAGAAATTGCGTCGGCGCGCTCGATTTGGGCTCTTGTGGACATTGATAAACGAAAGATACTCCGCCCGTCGGCCTTGCCGATAGCAGTAGAGCCCTATCTTGAGGATTCAGTAGGAAGTCTGCCGGATAAAGTAGTAATACCCGCAGATGTTCCTTTGCAGGAGGCTTATCGTTATCAGGTTAGGTATAGCGGACTCGACAATAACGGACACCTTAACAATGCACGATATGTAGATTTATGCTGTGATGCGCTCACTTTAGAGGAATGGGAAGAATCGAGGCTAACCGGTCTGCAGATCACTTATGCACAGGAAGCTAAGTATGGTGAGGATTTTAGTATTATGCGGTCTTCCCGGACTGAAGAGGGCATTTATGTACGAGGCCAAGGTGAGGATCGGGTATTTTTTGAGGCTTGCCTGAGTTTCGGACAATAGGATCTAGAACGGGTACTGCAACTGCTCGGTTTAAGGGGTTGCTGCATGGATAAAACCTTATCCAAATAAGTCTGTGTCTGCTGAGCAGATGCGGGCTTGTTTGCCGTTAAAGATAGGGTTGGAATCGATGAAACAGCCTGATGATTGATTTGCAGGCTTTTGAATAATGGTATAATAAATTGTTGATTTGGAAGGGAGAGAACTATGAAGGTATTAGTGCTTGCGGAGAAGCCTTCGGTTGCGCGCGAGATTGCGCGTGTCATGGGCTGCGTGAATAAACAGAAGAGTTATATTGAAGGTCCTAAATATGTCGTAACCTGGGCGCTGGGGCATCTAGTCGGCTTGGCTGAGCCGGAGGATTATAATCATAAATTTGCAGCCTGGGCATTGGAAGACTTACCGATTCTGCCGGAAAAAGCTAAGCTGAAGGTATTGCGGGAGACAAGCCAGCAGTACAAGGCAGTACAGCAGCTAATGAAGCGGCAGGATATTGATGAACTGATCGTTGCCACGGATGCGGCGCGTGAAGGGGAACTCTTGGCACGCTGGATTATGAATATGGCGGGCTGGAAAAAGCCGTTCCGGCGGCTGTGGATTTCTTCGCAGACGGATAAGGCCATTAAGGAAGGGTTCGCGTCGCTGCGCCCCGGGCGGGATTTTGACCGGCTCTATGAGTCAGCCCGCTGCCGTGCTGAGGCGGACTGGATGATCGGGCTTAATGTTACCCGTGCTCTCACCTGCAAGTTCGGTGCACCCCTGTCAGCCGGCCGGGTTCAGACACCGACTCTGGGCATGATTATGGACAGGGAAAATGAAATTACCGGCTTCCGTTCGCAGGAATATGAGCTGCTGACTGCTGATTTCGGAAGCTTTCAGGCAGGCTGGCGTGCTCCGGGCGGGGACGGGCGTATTTTTGAGAAGGAAAAGACAATTGCGCTTAAAGACAAGCTTACTGGAAGCACAGGACGGATCACAAAGGTGCAGAAAAGTGAAAAAAGCGAGCCGCACCCGCTGGCTTATGATCTTACAGAGCTGCAGCGGGATGCTAACCGTAAATTCGGGTTCTCGGCTAAGCAGACCTCGAGTGTGCTGCAGCGGTTATATGAGCAGCATAAGCTGGTTACTTACCCTCGTACGGATAGCCGCTATCTGACTTCCGATATGACAGGAACCTTGAAGGAACGTCTGGATAGTGTGGCTGTCGGCCCTTATGCAGCACTAGCGCGGCCGCTGCTGCGTAAGCCGCTGTCGATAACGAAGCGGATCGTGGATGACAGCAAGGTAAGCGATCATCATGCCATTATCCCAACCGAACAGACGGTTCTGCTGAATCTGCTCAGCGCAGAGGAGCGGAAGCTCTATGATCTGATTGTCCGCCGCTTTATCAGCTTATTTTATCCTCCCGCCCGTTATGATGCCGTTGCAGTAACGGTAACCGTTGAAGGCGAGGGCTTCTATGTCAAAGGCACGACAGTAAAGGATGCGGGCTGGCGTGAGGTTTATGGCGGAGATATGAGCAGTGATGAAGATGAGGAGAATACGGCAGATGAGCCTGCAGCCAGCACCGTGAAGCTGCCTGAGCTTCGCGAAGGCGAGACTGTAAAAGTGCAGCGCTGTAATATCCGTCCGGGGCGGACACAGCCGCCAAAGCGTTATAATGAAGCTTCACTGCTGACTCAGATGGAGAAGCACGGGCTGGGAACCCCGGCTACACGCGCAGATATCATCGAGAAGCTGGTTAGCTCAGACACGATTGAACGCCAAGGCAATCTGCTGCATCCGACCGGTAAGGGCAAACAGCTAATAGGGCTGGTGTCGGCGCAGCTGCGTACACCGGAGCTGACTGCGCGCTGGGAAGCCGAGCTCGAGAAGATCGCCCGCGGACAGGGTAAGTCGGAGCCTTTCCTGCAAGGTATCCGCAGTATGGCACAGGAGCTGGTATCCGGTGTTAAAAGCAGCGGTGCGGAATACAAACCGCATAACGTCTCCAGCAGCCATTGTCCGGAATGCGGAACGAGAATGTTAGAAAAGAAGACGAAGCGCGGCAAGCTGCTGGTATGTCCGGCGGACGGTTGCGGTTATACCCGGGCAGGAGAAAAGAAACTATCCAACCGGCGCTGTCCGCAATGCCATAAAAAAATGGAACTTAAAGAGGGCAAGGCAGGGCTCTACGTGCAGTGTTTGGGCTGCGGAATAACCGAAACCATGGATAAGGACCATAAACATATCAATAAGCGTGAGCAGCAAAAGCTGGTACAGCAGTATAGCAAGCCGGAAAGTGTAGGCTCAAATCTTGGTGATCTGCTCAAAGCCGCAATGGAAGCAAAGGCAAAGGGAGAATAGTTCGGGCTGGTTTACCGTGGCATTTTATTCCTTAATAAGGAAATTAAATACCGGGTAAGGATCGAACGTCCTTGTATAAGGTTGTTTGTGAGAGGTGCGTGAACAAGACTGCGGAGATGATCTGCGGTCTTGTTTAGGTTAAAGGACTGCACAGGTTATATGCGTGAGAGCATACTGGGAATTTTGCTTACGTGAAATGAAATAAGATTGCTACTGTTATATGTAAGAAAGATATGGTTTACTGAAAGGAATTAGGCCGGGAGGAGAGATCCCGGCAAATGTGAATGGAGTGATATTGGAGTGGTACCTTCAGAAGCAGAAAGGCAGTATGATCAGGAGCAGGTGGCGGCTGGGCCTTCTAATGGAAAAGGAAACAGCCGGATTTACTTTTTAGCTATCGTATTTATGTTCTGGTTCTCTTCTTATATTTATGTTCCGGTACTCTCACCTTATGTGGAGCATCTCGGTGCATCTTATATTATGGTCGGTGCGGTACTTGGTGTGTACGGGCTGATGCAGATTCTGTGCCGGCTGCCTATCGGCATCGGGTCGGATTATCTGAACCGGCGGCGGCCGTTCATTTATCTGGGCCTGATCGCTAGCGGCACGAGCTGTCTGATTTTTATGGCCGGTGCAGATCCGGTCTGGGCATTGGTGGCCCGTGCTGTGTCAGGGATTGCAGCCTCCGCCTGGGTCGTATATTCGGTAATGTTTGCGGGGTATTTTCCAAAGGAGGAAGCGGGGCGAGCGATGGGGATGCTGCAGTTCACCACTGTCATTGCCCAATTATCCAGCATGATGATCAGCGGCTATATGGTTGAGCATTGGGGATGGAACACTCCTTTTATAGCCGGAAGTATTGTAGCGGTACTTGCTATGCTGCTTGCGCTGCGTTTACCTGAACAGAGACAGGCGAAACGCGAAGGCGGGATCCGGCTCAGAGACCTGGCGGGTGTAATGAAGGAACCGCTGTTGGTCAAAGTCTCGCTGTTGTCCGTACTGGCGCATTGTGTTCTCTTCATTACCATGTTCGGCTACACGCCTAACCAGGCGCTTGATATAGGTGCGAGTAAGGAAAGCCTCGGCTGGTTAACGTTATCTTTCATGGTGCCGCATGCTGCAGCCACACTTTATGGCTCCCGGATGTTTGGCAGGCTGCTCGGAGATAGAGGGACTCTGCTGCTGGGTTTTGCCGGGAGTGCGCTGTTTACCCTGCTGATCCCGTCCATGCCGACGCTTGCTGCGCTGTGTGCGACACAGGTGGGGAATGGTTTTATGCAGGGACTGATTTTTCCATTGCTGCTGGGCAAGTCGGTAGCGGGAGTAGAGTCGTTTAAACGGGCTACAGCGATGGGCTTCTATCAGGCAGTCTATGCATTTGGCATGTCGGGAGGCCCTTTTGTGGCCGGGTGGATGAGTGCTGCCTATGGGCTCAGAGGCGGTTTTTGGCTGGGCGGATTTGCTGCGGCACTGGCTGCGGTATTATCCTGGGTATGGATTCGTGAGCCCGCAGCAGCTGCCAAAAGGCTTCACAGAGCGGGGTAGATACTTGGCAGCTGATGTGAGGATTATTGGTTTTTTGAGGCAAAGGGGAATATAATAGGAAGTAGATAGGATGCAAGAAGGAGGGGCCGGAAAGATGGTCAGGGGCGTGCTGCTGTGGTTTGTGCTGATTAATATCATCGCGTATGTGGTGATGTCCGAAGACAAGAATAAAGCCCGCGCGCGGCGTGAACGTGTGCCGGAGAAGACGCTGTTTCTGCTGGCGTTTATGGGCGGCGCACTGGGTATATGGATTGCGATGTACCGCAAACGGCATAAAACAAGGCATACTTCCTTCCGGATCGGAATTCCGCTGCTGCTAGTGCTTAACATCCTGCTGTATGGGTATTTTTTAAGATAGTGTTTTGAAAATAGGCTACTGGTTACACAAAACAGAAAGAGGTGGCGTATATGTTATTCTCTAAAATTTTGCTCGCCTATGACGGGTCAAAAGCTTCCAATCAGGCATTGGAGCGGGCGATCGAACTGGCTAAGGTAACTCCCGGTTCCTCCATTTACGTCGTACACGCATTTGAATTCCCGCGGTTTTTCATCGGGGAAGCACTCGCGCCTCTGCCGGCTTCAGTGAACAAGGATTATTATGATTTGGCAGTGCAGACCACGGAAGAAGTGAAGGGACGTCTGGAAGAGGAAGGCCTGAATGCGACTGTTGAGCTGCTGCAGGGTTCTCCTGCTGAAGTGATTCTGAATTATGCCAAGGAGCAGAATGTGGATGTTATTGTCATCGGCAGCCGCGGACTTGGAGGAATACGTGAATTTGTCCTGGGCAGCGTAAGCCATAATGTGGTACAAAGCTCCCGGATTCCGGTACTGGTCGTAAAATAATAGAGGGTTAGCGGGCGGGACGCTTAGGTGTTCCTCCCTTTTTTCTATAGTTCTACAGGAAGCATAAACGTGGAGAAAGAGGCCATTCGCTGTTCGATTAGCCATTTTCAGGAATTTGATTGTGCCCAAAAGCGAACGTTTTGACGGCTGGAAATAACAATGTTCGTGTTTAAGTTGACACGAAGTGTAGGGCATTGTTAAACTGAACCTATGAAGAGCTCGTATAAAACCGGGAATAGGGCCCGGAAGTTTCTACCCGGTAACCGTAAATTGCCGGACTACGAGGAAATAGGATGACTAGAACAGCTCTTAAGCGCCGCTCCGGTATACGGGGCGGCGAGCTCTGCGCTTGACTTGATCTCCGCCTCTGGCGGATAGCGGAGCAGTCCTCTCCTGATTCCTGCAGTAGTCTGGGTCCACCCGCAGCAAAATGCGTCTGGAATCCGGGCTTTTTTTTTCGGATTTATGGAAAACTAGTGAGAAACGGGACAACTTAAAGCAAATGAGTTTCTATATTGAGCGGAAGGTAGGTTGAAACATGTCTGTGCAGGTTGGAGTTATCATGGGCAGCAAATCCGATTGGGAAACGATGGAGTATGCCTGTGCCGTGCTGGAAGAGCTGAAAGTTCCGTATGAGAAAAAAGTCATCTCTGCACATCGTACGCCGGATCTGATGTTCCGCTATGCGGAGGAAGCGGCAGCACGCGGTCTCCGGGTTATTATTGCCGGAGCGGGCGGTGCAGCACATCTGCCGGGCATGGTCGCGGCAAAGACGATTCTGCCCGTTATCGGTGTGCCGGTGCAGTCCAAAGCACTGAACGGCCTGGATTCGCTGCTATCTATTGTGCAGATGCCGGGAGGAATCCCGGTGGCCACCGTGGCGATTGGGCGTGCAGGTGCAACCAATGCAGGCTTACTTGCGGCGCAGATCATCGGTGCCTTTGATCCGGAGGTACAAGGCCGGGTACAGCAGCGTCGTGAAGCGATAGAGCACGAAGTGCTGGAAAGCAGCGACAGCTTATGAGGCACGAAGAATTGAAGGCCGGTGCTTTGGATGCAGCCCGCACGCTGCTGCCGGGCCGGACGACGATCGGCGTGCTCGGCGGCGGCCAGCTCGGCCGCATGATGGCGCTGGCCGGCAGCGCCATGGGGTACCGCTTCGTGGCGCTGGACCCTGCGCCGGATGCGCCCTGCGGGCAAGTAACGCCGCAGATCACCGCGGCGTACAATGACCGCGACGCGGCGCGGGAGTTGGCGCAGCGCGCGGACGTTATCACGTACGAGTTCGAGAACGTCGACGCCGGCGTAGCCGCCTTGCTGACGGAGGAATCGTACGTGCCGCAGGGCAGCGAGCTGCTGTATACGACGCAGCACCGGCTGCGCGAGAAGGCCGCGATCGAGGCTGCGGGCGTGCCCGTTGCCCCGTACCGCAAGGTCGGCAGCCTGGCGGAGCTTACCGCCGCGGCTGCCGAGCTGGGCCTGCCCTGTGTGCTGAAGACCGCCACAGGGGGATATGACGGCAAGGGACAAGCCGTCATCCGCCAACTTGAAGAGCTGGAGGCAGCCTTCCGGCAGGTGGCACCTAACGCGGCATCGCAGCACGGAGACGCCGAAGCACCGGAGCTGGTGCTGGAGAAATTCGTGAAATTCAAGTGTGAAATTTCCGTCATTGCCGCGCGCAGCACCTCTGGTGAAGTGAAGTGCTTCCCGCCTTCGGAGAACATCCATGTGAACAACATTCTGCACCTGTCCATTGTGCCGGCGCGAGTCCCGGAGGATATCCGGCAGCGGGCCTGCGAGCTGGCCGAACGGCTAGTGTCCGGACTGAACGCAGTCGGACTGCTGGCTGTGGAGATGTTCGTTACGGAAGACGGGGAATTATTCGTCAATGAACTGGCGCCGCGTCCGCATAATTCGGGGCATTATACGATGGACGCCTGTGTGACTTCGCAGTTTGAGCAGCACATCCGGGCGATCTGCAATCTGCCGCTCGGTGAGACTGCACTGCTTACCCCGGTGGTCATGGTAAATGTACTCGGAGAGCATTTGGACGGTGTGATTCAGCGGACCGGACATCCGGATGAGGCGGCAAGCCGGCTTGGGATTGCTCCCAAGCTTCATATATATGGCAAGACCGAGAGCAAAAACGGCCGAAAAATGGGCCATATCAACCTGCTCTGCAAGGATACCGGCGACGGATTGTCCTGGGTAGAGCAAACTAACCTTTGGAGGAACTGAACAGATATGATCGAACGTTACAGCAGACCTGAGATGCGGGCCATTTGGACCGAAGAAAATAAATTTAATGCGTGGCTTGAAGTAGAAATTTGTGCTTGTGAAGCCTGGGCTGAGCTGGGGGTCATCCCGCAGGAAGACGCGGCTAAGCTGCGCAAGGACGCCAAGTTTGATATTGAACGAATCAACGAAATTGAGCTGGAAACCCGTCATGACGTGATCGCCTTTACCCGTGCGGTATCAGAGAGCCTAGGTGCAGAGCGCAAATGGGTGCACTACGGATTAACTTCCACAGATGTTGTGGATACAGCGCTCGGATACCTGCTGCGTCAGGCGAACGAGATTCTGGAGCAGGACATCATCAATTTCATCGAAATTCTCAAGGATAAAGCGATCGCCTACAAAGATACTCCGATGATGGGACGTACCCATGGTGTACATGCCGAGCCTACAACCTTCGGTCTCAAAATGGCATTGTGGTATGAGGAAATGAAACGTAACCTGGATCGCTTCCGCCATGCGGCTAAAGGCGTTCAATTCGGTAAAATCTCCGGTGCAGTCGGCACCTATGCCAACATCGACCCGTTCGTGGAAGAATTCGTCTGCAAGAAGCTGGGAACCAGCCCGGCTCCGATCTCGACCCAGACGCTGCAGCGTGACCGCCATGCTGAATATATGGCTACACTTGCACTGGTAGCAACATCGCTCGACAAATTTGCCACTGAAATCCGCGCTTTGCAAAAGAGCGAAATCCGTGAGGTGGAAGAGGCTTTTGCCAAAGGTCAAAAAGGCTCCTCCGCGATGCCGCATAAACGCAATCCGATCGGCTGCGAGAACATCTCCGGACTGTCGCGCGTGATCCGCGGCCACATGGTTACAGCTTACGAGAATGTGCCGCTCTGGCATGAACGTGATATCTCGCATTCCTCTGTGGAACGGATTATCCTGCCGGATGCAACGATGCTGCTGAACTACATGCTGAACCGCTTCGGCAACATTGTGAAGAACCTGACCGTGTTCCCGGAAAATATGAAGCGCAACATGAACCGCACCTACGGTGTTCCGTTCTCGGGCCGCATCCTGACCAAGCTGATCGACAAAGGCTTCAGCCGCGAACAGGCATACGATACAGTGCAGCCGCGTGCGATGCAGGCCTGGGAAGAACAGACCCAGTTCCGCGATATCGTCGAAGCTACTCCGGAAATCACGGCTGTGCTTAGTCCGGAAGAAATCGACGATGCCTTCAATCCTTCCTGGCACCTTAAGCATGTGGACACCATTTTCCGCAAGCTAGAACTTATCTAACTAATAAAAAGGTAAGTTAGTGGTGAACTAAAGAGCTGGAGAATAATACGGGCGGAGGCGCCGGGGAGTTGTTGTTCTGGAGCGGCAGCGACAGAATTGAACAATAAGCAGTTATGAGGAACGGAGAGGAATTTTGGAACTGTAAGAGCGGTAGCGTCCGCCTTTGTCTCCGGATTTCATCCGCTATAAGCGATATAAATCATAGAAATCTGGAGACAACAGCGGCTGGAAGTCCAAACATTCCTTGCAGTGACCCAATTAACCAACGAATGGTTTCAATTCTCCGGTGAAGCGGAGAACAATCAACACTCCAGCGCTTGCAGCTCAAGTATATAAGCAAGATCATTTGTTCAAGGGAGGAAAGGTCATGACATACCCTGCCGTTTCCACGGCTGTGGATCTCGTAAATGCACCGCTGCTCTATAAAGGAAAGGTTCGCGAATTGTACGATTTGGGGGAACATGTACTGATCGTCGTAACGGACCGGATCTCCGCGTTTGACTATGTGCTCGACCCGGCGGTGCCGGACAAAGGAAATGTGCTGAACCGGCTTAGCGCCTTCTGGTTCGGGCAGACCAAAAATCTCATTGAAAACCACGTGGTACACATTGATGTTGATCAGCTAGGAGACATTGTACGGGATCGCGAGGCACTCAAAAACCGCGTCATGGTGGTACGCAAAGCGGAGCGGATCGATATTGAATGTGTAGTGCGCGGCTGCATTACCGGCGGAGGCTGGCGTCAGTATCAGGAGACCGGAAAAGTTAACGGTATTGAGCTTCCCAAAGGATTGCGCAAAAACGCGGTGCTGGCGGAGCCGATTTTTACACCTGCGGCTAAAAATGATGTAGGACACGATGAAGACATTCCTTTCGAGCAGATGCAGGAGCAGATTGGTGCGGAGCTGGCCCTTGAGCTGAAGGAGAAAAGCCTGAAGCTGTTCGCTTTTGCCAGAGAATATTGCAATGAGCGCGGCATCATCCTTGCGGACTGCAAATTCGAGTTCGGCCTGCTGGACGGCAAAGTGATTTTGATTGACGAGATTTTTACGCCGGATGCTTCACGCTTCTGGGCTAAAGATAAATATGCACTGGATATTGAAATTGACAGTATGGACAAGGAGCCGGTCCGGACGTATCTCTCCGCATCCTCCTGGGACAAGAACAGCACGCCGGACCCGCTGCCGCCTGAAGTGGTGGAAGAAACCAGCCGCCGTTACTTGGATATCTATCACCGTCTTACCGGCAAGGATTTGTAAGCCGTTTTTTATGTCTCGTGTCTGCTAAGCTGCAGCCAAGGCGCTAGTTGCACTCTATACAATTATTTTGATCTAAAGGTTATCGGCGGGTTCAGGTTCAGTTTCAGGTGAAGATCTCGTTAATTATGGCCCAATCGGCTCATTAAATTTTAGGAGGAACTACAAGCGTATGTTAAAAGCGACAGTCTATGTCACCATCAAGAAAAGCGTGCTCGATCCCCAAGGTGTAGCAGTACAGGGGGCGCTGCATTCGGTAGGTTTCCAGGAAGTTGAAAGTCTGCGCATCGGCAAATACATGGAGCTGACTCTCGATACGGACAACCGCGCTGAAGCGGAAGGACGCCTGAAGGAAATGTGCGAAAAGCTGCTGGCCAACACGGTGATCGAGGATTACCGCTACGAATTGGAGGACTAAAAGTCATGAAATTTGCTGTACTTGTCTTTCCAGGCTCCAATTGCGACATTGACTGCTACAAAGCGGTAGAGGACAGCCTTGGTGAACCTGTAGATTATGTGTGGCATACCGCGACTGACTTGTCGGCGTATGACTGCATTCTCGTGCCGGGCGGTTTCTCTTATGGTGACTATCTGCGCTGCGGCGCGATTTCCCAGTTTGCTCCGGTAATGGCCGAAGTGGCCAAAGCGGTGGAGCAGGGCAAATTCGTGCTGGGCATCTGCAACGGGTTCCAGATTCTGACCGAAGCGGGGCTGCTGCCAGGTGCGCTGCGTCGTAACATGTCGATGAAGTTCCGCTGTCATGACACGGTGCTTAAGGTCGTTAATAACACAACCCCGTTTACGGTTGATTATGCGAAGGATGAAGAAATTGTCATTCCGATCGCACATGGCGAAGGCAATTATTACTGTGATGAAGAGACTTTGGCATCGCTCAAAGCAAACAATCAGATCGTATTCACATACAGCGATAACCCTAACGGCTCGGTAGCCGATATTGCGGGAATCAGCAACGCGGCAGGTAATGTAGTAGGCATGATGCCTCACCCGGAACGCGCTGCGAACAGCCTACTGGGTTCGGAAGACGGCAAACGGATGTTTACATCCATTCTCAAGACATGGAGGGATCGTTATGACGCAGCAAGTATCCGCTAAGGAGCCGACCGCAGAGCAAATCGCGGAGCAGAAAATCTACAGTCAATTCGGAGTATCGGACAGCGAATATGAGCTCATCACTTCTTTCATGGGCCGTAAGCCTAACTATACCGAAATCGGCGTATTCAGCGTAATGTGGTCCGAGCACTGCGCATATAAGAACTCCAAGCCGCTTCTTGGACGTTTTCCGACAAGCGGTCCGCGTGTACTGATGGGTCCGGGCGAAGGCGCGGGCATCGTGGACATCGGAGACAACCAGGCGGTTGTATTCAAAATCGAAAGCCACAACCATCCGTCGGCTGTTGAGCCTTATCAGGGCGCGGCGACCGGGGTGGGCGGGATTATCCGCGATATTTTCTCCATGGGTGCAAGACCGGTAGCGCTGCTCAATTCCCTGCGTTTCGGGAAGCTTGAGAGCGACCGGGTAAAATATTTGTTCGAGCATGTCGTGTCCGGCATCGCTGGCTACGGCAACTGTATCGGAATCCCAACCGTCGGCGGGGAAATTATGTTCGACAACAGCTATGACGGCAATCCGCTGGTTAACGCAATGTGTGTCGGACTGATTGATCATGATAAAATCCAGCGCGGTGTCGCCAAAGGTGTAGGAAACCCTGTGTTCTACGTTGGTCCTCCTACCGGACGCGACGGTATTCACGGTGCTACCTTTGCTTCTGTAGAGCTGAGCGAGGAATCCGAAGCCAAGAAAACAGCGGTTCAAGTCGGCGACCCGTTTATGGAGAAGCTGGTGATGGAATCGTGCCTTGAGCTGATCGACAGCGGTATCGTGCTTGGTATCCAGGACATGGGTGCAGCAGGGTTAACCTGTTCCAGTGCTGAGATGGCCAGTAAAGCCGGCAACGGCCTGGAACTGTACCTGGATCAGGTGCCGCAGCGTGAAGAAGGCATGACGCCTTATGAAATGATGCTGTCCGAATCCCAGGAGCGGATGCTGTTCGTGGTTGAGCCTAAGGATGAAGCGCAGGCACAGGAGATTTTTGACCGTTGGGGCGTGATCTGCCGCAAAGTGGGCAAGGTAACGGATGACGGCCGCCTGAAGCTGTTCCATCACGGTGAGGTTGTCGGCGATATGCCGGTAACGGCGCTGGTAGATGAATGCCCAATCTACAAGAAGCCATCAGCAGTTCCGGCTTACTATGAAGAGAATGCAAACGTAGATACCCTTCGTTATGAAGAAGTTACCGATCTCGGCGGCGCATTGCGCACGGTACTGGCTTCGCCTACAGTGGCAAGCAAAGCCTGGGTCTATAACCAATACGATTATATGGTCCGCACCAGCACGGCGGTTCGTCCGGGCTCCGATGCTGCAGTGGTTACGATCCATGGCACACGCAAAGGTCTGGCTATGACTACAGACTGCAACGGACGATATGTCTATCTGGACCCTGAAGTCGGCGGACGCATTGCGGTAAGTGAAGCGGCCCGCAACATTGTCTGCTCCGGCGCTAAACCGCTGGCGATTACGGACAATCTGAACTTCGGCAGCCCGGAGAAGCCGGAGATTTTCTGGCAGATGGAACGTGCCGTAGACGGTATGGCTGAAGCCTGCCGTGTGCTCGATACGCCGGTTATCGGCGGTAACGTCAGCTTGTACAACGAAAATGCTGCCGGCGCCATCTATCCGACTCCGGTTGTCGGTATGGTGGGTCTGGTTGAAGATACGGATCACATTACGACTCAAGCCTTCAAGCAGGAGGGCGATGCCATTCTGCTGCTGGGCGTAACCAAAGCAGAGCTTGGCGGCAGTGAGTTCCAATATGCGGTTCACGGCTTGACTGAAGGCCGCCCGCCTGCGCTTGATTTAGCTACAGAACAAAAATTGCTGGATGCTGTACTTGGTACAATCCGCAGCGGTCTTGTCCGCTCGGCTCATGACCTGTCCGAAGGCGGATTGGCGGCGGCACTGGCCGAGAGCTGCATCAGCGGTGGTATTGGCGCTAACGTGGAGTTGTCCGCTGGCGGACTGCGTCCGGATGTGGCGCTGTTTAGTGAGACCCAATCCCGCATTGTGCTGACAGCAGCACCTGACCGGGCAGAAGAATTGAAAGCAGCGGTTGCTGCTTACGGCGTACCGGTAGAAATCATCGGAACTGTCGGCGGTGACAGATTGCGCGTATCCTTGGACGGTGCATCCGCACTTGATGAGGCTGTATCAGAACTCAAATCCGTTTGGGAGGATGCTATTCCATGTCTTATGAAGTAAAGACCGGGAACAAGCAGGAGACCCCCATCCTGTGGACCGGCGACTTTTACAATGAAGGAACGGGCTCGGGAGATATTTTTGACACGTTAAAAGAAGAATGCGGCGTCTTCGGGGTCTTCGGACACCCGGAAGCCGCCTCCATGTCTTATTATGGGCTGCACGCCCTGCAGCATCGTGGTGAAGAGAGTGCCGGCATCTGCGTAGCGGACGGCCGCGATTTCAACTATCACCGCGGTATGGGCCTTGTTAAGGAAGTCTTCGACAAGGACAAAATCGCGTCGCTGGTCGGTGACATGTCCATCGGACATGTGCGTTATTCCACCAGCGGGGACAGCCGGCTGACAAATGCGCAGCCGCTGGTCTTCAAGTACCGCGACGGCGATCTGGCGATTGCGACTAACGGTAATATCGTCAACGAGCCGCTGATCCGCAAGCAGCTCGAAATGAGCGGCTCCATCTTCCAGACCACCAGTGACACCGAGGTGCTCGCGCATCTGATTGCACGTTCGCCGAAGGATTTTGTCGAAGCAGCCAAGGATGCGCTGCGCCAGCTCGTCGGCGGTTTCGCCTTCCTGCTGATGACCAACGACAAGCTGATCGTCGCTTCTGACCCGCACGGGCTGCGCCCGCTGGTTATGGGCCGCCTCGGTGAAGCGTATGTCTTCGCTTCGGAGTCCTGCGCGCTTGAAGTCATCGGGGCCACTCTGGTCCGTGATATCGAACCGGGCGAGCTGCTGGTACTGGATAAGAACGGCTTCCTGGAAGACCGTTTCACAGAACCGAAGCGCAAAGCACTGTGTGCGATGGAATATATCTATTTTGCCCGTCCTGACAGTGACCTCAACGGCGCAAACCTCCATTCCGCCCGCAAGCGGATGGGCAGCCGGATGGCACTGGAATCCTTTGTGGACGCGGATATTGTAACCGGTGTGCCGGATTCCAGTATCTCCGCAGCCATCGGCTATGCCGAGCAGACGGGTATCCCGTACGAGCTTGGATTGATCAAGAATAAATACACCGGCCGGACCTTTATCCAGCCGAGCCAGGAGCTGCGTGAGCAGGGTGTTAAGATGAAGCTCAGCGCCGTACGCCGCGTCGTTGAAGGCCAGCGTGTCGTCATGATCGATGACTCCATCGTCCGCGGTACGACCTCACGCCGGATCGTTAATCTGCTGCGCGAAGCCGGAGCGCTTGAAGTGCATGTGCGGATCACTTCGCCGCCGTTCAAGAATCCGTGCTTCTACGGCATCGATACGCCTGACCGCCGTGAGCTGATTGCATCTTACAAGACTATTCAAGAAATGTGCGAGGAGATTAACGCCGATTCGCTGTCCTTCCTCTCGCCGGAGGGACTGATCCAGTCCATCGGCGGCTACAGCAGCGAAGAGTATAAGGGGGGCCTCTGCCTCTCCTGCTTCGATAACGATTACCCGACGCAGGTGGATTTCGGCGGGGAAGAGAAGGACGGCTGTTCTTGCTAGTGTGGACATCCCCGTAAGTCGTGGTGCCCATCCCCCTAAGTCCCCCTTACAAAGGGGGATTCCGGAGGGCGCTGCCCTCCGGCCACACGAAAGCTCGGCGGTAGGAGTTTGCTCTAAACTTGCTAAGAGGGCGTGGGTGTGGGTGCCCGCTTTGTCCTGCGGACACGCTTCACGTCGCTGCGGGCCCTGGCGGCCTGCGGCCCCGCCGGGCACTTTGGGCTCGCGGCCCCGTCTGTTTGCTTCGCAAAAGCGGGTTGCCTCTCGCTTAGCGAGGCGCTTGGCTTCGCCAAGAGCGCCGAGCCACTGCCCGTGTGCAAGGCGCGAACTTCGGCTTGCGGACGGGTTGTCCAGGTGGTTGGAAGCCATGGAGAGGAAGTTTGGAACTGTAGGAGCGTAGCGTTCGCCTTTATATTTGGATTTCTACCGCGGACAGCGGTTTTAATCAGGAAATCCAAATATAACAGCGACCGGAAGTCCAAACATTCCTTGTAATGGCGCCCCATTAACCACCAGAGAATCCCTGCCGCCCCGAAACCGCGCTCTAAACTAACTAAAATGAGGTGTCCAAAAGTGTCGGAAGCTTATAAAAACGCCGGAGTGGATATTGCGGCTGGCAATGAAGCGGTAGAACGCATGAAGAAGCATGTGAAGCGCACATACCGTCCGGAGGTCATGACAGAGCTTGGCGGATTCGGCGCACTGTTCGGTCTTAATAAAGATAAATACGAAGAGCCGGTGCTGGTATCGGGAACCGATGGTGTCGGCACCAAACTCAAGCTCGCGTTCGCAGCAGACCGGCATGATACGATTGGCATCGACGCTGTAGCGATGTGTGTCAACGACATCGTGGTACAAGGTGCAGAGCCGCTCTTCTTCCTGGACTATCTGGCCTGCGACAAAGTCGTGCCGGAGAAGATCGAAGCCATCGTGGCCGGAATTGCGGAAGGCTGCCATCAGGCAGGCTGCGCGTTAATCGGCGGCGAAACGGCGGAAATGCCGGGCATGTATGCTGCGGGTGAGTACGATATCGCCGGCTTTACGGTGGGTGTGGCTGACAAAGCCAAGCTCGTTACCGGTGCGGATATTGCACCTGGCGATACGGTAATTGGCCTCGCTTCCAGCGGAATACACAGCAATGGCTTCTCGCTGGTGCGCAAGCTTTTGCTGGAACAAGCCGGCTATGACTTGAATGATGTCCTTCCTGAGCTGGGCGCTCCGCTTGTGGATGTCCTGCTGGCTCCAACCAAAATCTACGTCAAGCCTTTGCTGGCACTGCTGGAGCAGGTCAAGGTTAAAGGCATGGCGCATATTACCGGCGGCGGCTTCATCGAGAATATTCCGCGGATGCTGCCGGATAACGTGAACGTGGAAATCAACTATGGGTCCTGGCCAATTCAGCCGGTGTTCGGCTTGATGCAGAGCAAAGGCAGTGTAAGCAATCGGGATATGTTCACTACTTTTAATATGGGTATCGGCCTTGTCCTGGTTGTTCCTGCTGCGGACGGAGAACGTGCGCTTGAGCTGCTGAAGGCTAGCGGTGAAGAGGCTTATTTGATCGGAACGGTGACTGAAGGAGAGCGCATTGTTACCTTTACTGGAGCTGAGGTGTGATGAGCAGCAGCCGGATCGCTGTATTTGCCTCCGGGCAGGGCAGCAATTTTGCCGCACTTATTGAAGCTCAGAGAGCCGGGCAGCTTGGTGAGGGAAGCATTGAGCTGCTGGTTTCCGACCGGCCGGAAGCGCTTGTAGCACAGCGTGCGGAGGCTGCGGGCGTACCCGCCCTCCTGTTGCGGCCGAAGGACTTCGCCAGCCGTGAGCTTTACGAGGCGGAGATTGTTGCCGAGCTGAAGCGCCGGGACATCGGTCTGATCGTACTTGCCGGTTACATGCGGCTGATCACCCCGGTACTGCTGGAGCCATTTGCCGGCCGGATTATCAACATTCATCCTTCACTGCTGCCGGCCTTTGCCGGGAAAGACGCGATTGGACAGGCACTGGATTATGGTGTGAAGCTTACAGGAGTGACGGTGCATTTTGTCGACGGAGGCATGGATACCGGACCGGTTATTGCCCAGCGCAGTGTGGCGGTAGAAGCCGGGGATACGGCCGAGTCGCTGGCGGAACGGATTCATCAGGTGGAGTACGAGCTGTATCCCGAGGTCGTGGGCGCTTTTGCCGCCGGAAAGGTAGAACTGCACGGAAGACACGTTATTGTCCGTCAGTAGATTTATCACAGGTGGGAATGGCATTGCAGGGACATATAACTGAAATTATGTCTTATACCTGCAGCTTTTTTCGACACTCTGCACACCATCCGCGGGTTCTGATATTTCTCGGGAAATATTGCACAAACATTTAGTTGTTGTCGGTTGACGGCTGTTGTGTCGATGATAGACCGTTACAGTGTCGTTTATATAACAAGAGTCTCTAGTCAAATAATACTAATCTAGCATCATCCGGAGGAGGACTATTCAAGTGAGTATCAAAAGAGCGCTGGTCAGCGTATCGGACAAACAGGGCATCGTGGATTTTTGCCGCGAGTTGTCTGCACTAGGCGTAGAAATTATCTCCACAGGCGGCACTAGCACACTTTTGGCTAAAGAAGGCGTACCGGTTATCGGTATCTCCGATGTAACAGGCTTCCCCGAAATCATGGACGGACGCGTTAAAACGCTGCATCCTGCTGTACACAGCGGCCTGCTTGCGGTTCGTGACAATGAGGAGCACACACGGCAGATGACTGAGCTTGGCCTTGACTACATTGATCTGGTAGTGGTGAATCTGTATCCGTTCGCGGAGACGATTGCTAAGCCCGATGTATCGTACGAGGAAGCGATCGAGAATATCGATATCGGCGGACCGACGATGCTGCGTTCAGCAGCGAAGAACCACGCTTTTGTTAGTGTGGTTGTGGATGCGGCTGATTATGCCAATGTGCTTGAAGAAGTGCGTGCAGGCGGGGATACGACACTTGAAACCCGCAAACGTCTTGCAGCAAAAGTGTTCCGCCATACGGCGGCTTACGATGCCCTGATTGCCGATTATCTGGCTAATGTGACCGGTGAACCACTGCCTGAGCGCTATACAGTGACTTACGAGAAAATCCAGGATCTGCGTTACGGGGAGAACCCGCATCAGAAGGCGGCATTCTACCGCAAGCCTCTAGCGGCGCAGGATACGCTGACAGCTGCCGAGCAGCTGCACGGTAAGGAATTGTCCTATAACAATATCAATGATGCCAACGCGGCGCTACAGATCGTGAAGGAATTCGAAGAACCTGCGGTTGTGGCCATTAAGCATATGAATCCATGCGGCGTAGGCGTGGGAACAAGTGTATATGAGGCTTATCAAAAAGCTTACAACGCTGATCCGACCTCGATCTTCGGCGGAATTGTTGCCGCGAACCGGATCATCGATGCGGACACTGCAAATCTGCTTAAGGATATTTTCCTCGAGATCGTCCTGGCTCCGGGCTTCACCGAAGAAGCGCTGGAAATCTTGACGAAGAAGAAAAATATTCGCCTGCTCAAGATCGGTAATCTGAGTGCCGCAGCGGCACGCAAGAGCAGCTTTGTTGTGACTTCCATTGAGGGCGGGATGGTTGTGCAGGAGAGCGACGTGCACTCCGTGAATCCGGATGACCTGCAGGTCGTTACGGACCGCAAGCCTACAGAAGAAGAGCTTAAGCAGCTGCTGTTCGGCTGGAAAGTGGTTAAGCATGTGAAGTCTAACGCCATTGTACTGGCAGCGGATGATATGACGGTCGGCGTCGGCGCAGGCCAAATGAATCGTGTCGGTTCCGCGAAAATTGCGATTGAACAGGCTGGAGAGAAAGCCAAGGGTGCTGTACTGGCTTCTGATGCCTTTTTCCCGATGGGCGATACGCTTGAACTTGCAGCAAAAGCAGGAATTACCGCTGTAATTCAGCCAGGCGGGTCGATCAAAGACGAGGAATCGATCAAGGTTGCCAATGAATACGGAATCGCTATGGTCTTCACCGGCGTCCGCCATTTCAAACACTAGAATTACTCGGGGAGGATTTCATTTCAATGGATATTTTAGTGGTCGGCAGCGGCGGCCGGGAGCATGCGATCATCTGGAAGCTGTCCCAAAGCCCCGCAGCCGGTAAAATCTACTGTGCACCCGGCAATGCCGGGATTGCCCAGCTGGCGGAATGTGTGCCGATCGGTGTATTTGAGTTTGATAAGCTGACTGCGTTTGCCAAAGAGCATGAAGTAGGACTTGCTGTCATCGGTCCCGATGATCCGCTGGCAGCAGGAATTGTCGACGCGTTCGAAGCGCAGAACATTCCGGTATTCGGTCCACGCAAGAATGCGGCTGAAATTGAAGGCAGTAAAACGTTCATGAAGGACCTGCTCCACAAATATCGTATTCCGACAGCAGCCTACGAGAAGTTCAGCGATTATGAAGCTGCGCTTGCCTATTTGCGCGGGCAGGGATTACCGATTGTTATCAAGGCCGATGGCCTGGCTGCCGGCAAAGGGGTTACTGTTGCTTATTCGCGCGAGGAAGCCGAGCAGGCGCTGCGTGATATTATGGTGGCCAAGGTGTTCGGCGAAGCCGGCGCCCAGGTCGTGATTGAAGAGTTTCTGGCCGGACAGGAAATGTCGATTCTCGCTTTTGTCGACGGAGAGACCGTGCGCCCGATGGCGGCTGCGCAGGATCACAAGCCGATATTCGACGGTGATAAGGGGCCTAATACAGGCGGTATGGGGACTTATTCCCCCCTGCCGCATATTGATGAAGCCATTATCCGTGAGGCGGTCAAGACGATTATTGAGCCTACGGCCAAAGCCATGGTAGCGGAAGGCCGTTCCTTCAGCGGCGTGCTGTTCGCAGGGCTGATGATTTCACCGGACGGCAAGCCGAAAACGATTGAGTTCAATGCGCGTTTCGGCGATCCGGAGACCCAGGTTGTGCTGCCACGTCTGCGGAGCGATCTGCTGGAGATCTTTTTGGCGGTAGCTGAGGGCAGACTTGCCGATATCAACATTGAGTGGAGCGATGAGGCGGCTGTATGCGTGGTCCTGGCCTCCGAGGGTTATCCGGGATCTTATCCAAAGGGCGTGCCGATTACCGGGCTTGCGGAAGCCGGAGACGGACTCGTATTCCACGCAGGAACGGCGCGGGATGAGGAAGGGCGCTGGATCACAAACGGCGGACGTGTACTTGGTGTTGTAGGCCGGGGGGCGAATATTGCCGAAGCCCGAAATGCAGCATACACAAGTGCGGATAAGATTCATTTCGCAGGAAAGCAGAACCGCAGTGATATTGCCATGAAGGCGCTGATCTGAGGATAAAGAACTGCAACCTAGCAAATTTTTACGCTATTAGTCCCAAAAAAGGACTGACAAGTGATAGAAGAAGTGCTATAATACAACACGTACGGGGGAAAAATGTGCGGATATATACAGATAAAGGGTCTTTCCTTTCATGGAAAGGCCTTTTTTAAATCAGTTTTTTACGTATGGCGTGCCTGCTGACTTATATAGAATGCCTCGTGCCGGGAAAAGATACTTATAGTGCAAAAGTAGCGATACGCTTATGCGAATGGCTAGCCACAGATTTAAGGGGGAATCACTTTTGAGTAAGGTTGGAAGAAATGACTTATGCCCATGCGGAAGCGGGAAAAAATACAAAAGATGCTGCCTGGGTAAAGAAACGTCAGCGGTGGAGTCCATACTGCGGCTCGTAACAACGGAAGAGGCGGCAGCCCGTGAGGCTGTAATAGCTGAACCGGAGGCGATGCCTGCGGCTCCAGAAGCGGTCGTCCGGCCTGAAAGCAAGCTTACGCTGACCAAGCTGAAAAAAATGGTTGCACGTGAGCTGAAATGGGAGCATCCGGCCCATGAACAGCTGGCATTGCAGCTGATTGAGAGCATGAGGGAGCAGTACGAGCGGGAACTGATTTTTGAAGCACTGGTTCTCTGGAACGGCTTCTCCCGCCAGACCAAACCTGCGGTGAAGAAATCGGGCTCGTTCTGCGCAGCCATTGAATATATACTATCCGAGGAATACGGATTCACTTTGACCCAGACTGGGCTGGCCGAAAAGTATGAGGTTACCACGGCAACCATCTCCCGTAAGGTAAAGGAAATACTCAACTATATAGAGGAATACGGCATGGGCGGAGAATCGGATGAACTGCTCGTCCTCAACGGTCCGGGCACGCCCAGAGAGAAGTCGCAGATGCTGCTGCATAAATCCATGGAAGCCACCTCTGTGAAGCGGCGGATTCAGCTGGCGGAAGCGGCACTGGAGATTTATCCGGATAACTCAGATGCCTACCTGATCCTCGCCGAGGAGTCAGAGAATGAGCAGGAGGCACGGGCTTTGCTGAAAGCAGGGATCGCTGCCGCCGGACGTGAGCTGGGCGAGGATTTTTTTGCGAAGAATAAAGGCCATTTCTGGGGTCTTCATGAAACCCGTCCTTATATCCGTATATGCAAGAGCTATGCCGAATCCTGCTGGTTTGGCGGAAAAGCAGAAGAAGCGGCACAGACGCTGGAGCATATTCTGGAGCTTAATCCCGATGACAATACCGGAGCGCGTTATTTGCTGGCTGCGGTGTACCTCTACAGCAATCAGCTGAAAGAGGCGGAGCAGGTGCTTAAGAAATACGGCAAGGAGGATGCGGCAGCGGCTTTTGCCTATGACCGGATTGTCCTGGAGTATAAAAAGAACGGAATCACCTCCCAGCTCAAAATGCTCTACCGTGTAGCGCGCGGAGTGAACAAGCATGTGCCTGATTATTTACTGGGTGTGAAACGGCTGCCGCATAATCTTCCGGATTTTGTCGGCATGGGTGACTCCAATGAAGCGATCGAATACGTTATTATGCATTCCCGTTTATGGGCAAGTGTGCCGGATTTATTAAAATGGATGCTGAAGCAATAGAAATGTAGAGCTGCCGGGAAATCCCCCGGCAGCTTTTTTTGAAGATATGTATTGTTATGTTTTGGAATCCTGTCAAAGTACCTGAGTATCAGCGGAGCTAAAGCCCCACCGCATTGAGGGGCTATTTTATGTTGTATTGGTCTAAATACATAGGTTTTATCATCAAAGTAGGACAAAAGTTTTATTATATAATATGCTGCAAAAAAATGGGGATAAAGAGAAAAAAAACTGTTGACGAGTCTAAAGTAATTGGCTATATTTGTAATATATTAGAAAATGTTATCAGTTATCAGCGAAGAAGCAGAGGATACTGCATGTACTGCCGATGTTCCTTTTAGGGGGTGGTTAATTGAACTACACAACCACGATTCGCAGCGAGCTGGAAGATTTCATTGAACGGGAAGGCTTAAATCTCAGCCAACTAGGCAGGAAGGCAGGCCTGAATGCCGGGACCGTCAGCTCCATTCTGAAAGGAAACAGGATTATGGCGGTTGACCAGCTGGACAGGATGACTAAGGTGCTAAACCTGCCGGAAGGTTATTACTATGAGCAATATATTCAGGAGTGTATTGTAGAGACTGTGCCTAACTGGCGCAGAATCAGGCCGTTCCTTTTCCGCTGTGCGGAGCTGGACAGTCTGGACTGCATCCGCAGGTCAGTGCAGCTGCTGCTCGACAACTTGACCTATTCGCCGCTGCTGTTTGAAGTTGCTGAAGAGTTTTTTACTGCCGGCAAACATAAGGCCGCTGTTATTCTCTATGAGAGCGTTGCCGCAAGCGAAAGAAGACAGCATTCGGAACGTCTGGCCTTTTGCCAGTACCGGCTGTTTACGCTCCGGATGAGTGATAATCAGGAGCGCAATCTTCAAGCGGCGATTCAATTCGAACCTTTTGTGGACAGGCTGGATGAAATCGATCAGCTTGATGCTTTGAGGGATCTGGCTAATACATACAGATCATTACGTCGTTGGGATAAGGTCGATGAAATCGCAGAAGAACTAGGAACTAAAGCCAAGATACAGCTACAGTTGGCGTCTAAGCCCGGACACAAAAGAGATGAGCCTAAAAAAAAATTGAAGCGACCACTCTTTGTATATTTGTCATTTTCGTATCTGCTGCGAGGCAGCGTTTGTGATGCAAGAGAAGCTTATGAAGAGGCACTTCAATATGCATATAAGTATGTAGACTTAAGCTGGGTTAAGGATAGGGATGACGAAACAGAAAAGTGGGTTAAACTTTACGAGGGGTGGTCAAAGGCGAATATTTTCGTCTGCAGACTTCTGCTCGGAGAGGAAGGTATCATTTCTGATTATTTAGCATTCATTGACCAGGATGAGGATGAAATATTAATCGGGATTCTGAATATTGTAAAAGCTGCCAATAGATTTGATTTTAAAATAAATCATATTCTGGAAAAATATAAATCTCGGGTTTTGCATTATGTAACGCTACAACCGGAGTCCATAGGCATATACACGCATCAAATCATAGCTGAGGAGTCTACGCTATGTTTCTATGAATTAGCCTATTATTATTTATGGAATGGGGATTACTCAGAAGGGTTTACATATCTGTTGCACGGCTTAGTGAAAGCTGATTCTATTAATAATGAGCCGCGTATTCTTTCATTTGTGAGATTGTTTGAACGATTCCGGGATTACGCATCATTTGATATACAGCTTGAATACCAAAATTTAATGAAAAAGGAGATTGGTAAAAATGAAAAGAAAAGTGGCGGCGTTGTTAGTGGTAAGTAGTTTGTTATTAGGAGCTGTGATTCCAGGCATATCTCAAGCGATTTTTGTTCCTTTAAATGTACATGGTGGTGCGTAATCCGTATTTATTTGGTAGTTAGTTCGGTTTCCCAAGACCAGCCCCCGGCTGGTCTTTTTCTTTTCATATTTTTTATTATTTATCTGAAAAAAATTTCACATGGAGAAAGGCATAGTCTTTTACAATACTATCAAAAGGAGGGATAAAAGGTGAAAGAATCAGAGATTCTCAAGCAAAGTATCGAACAAGCCCGGCACAACTTAAATAAGCTCGAAGAGAAATTCTACCTGGGCCATCCCGCCGTGCTCCATCAATCGATGGTACTCGACGAACTTATAAATGAATACAACCGGTATTACTTCAAAGAGTTAATGGGCTCCCTGCACAGCAATGAACCTGCGAGCGAGGGGCTATGGCCGGCACAATCACTGCGTCTGCGTTATATCTGAACGACTCTACGCTCAGAAGTATCATAGGGCAGTACCTGTTCGTGGTTGCGGCAAAACGCTTGCACAACATTTGAATTATTCTCTGCCGCATCCGCTTCCTCTTTTTGCGAATCCCCTGCTTTAATTCTGCCAATTACTCCATCTTTATTGAACGCAATACCTCCTTCAATGATATTAAACCTAACATTAAATTCATCATTAACCCCGGATTTACCGATATTTATGTTAATAAATGAATGTTTACTGATGAAAATGTTTATTTGATTCGCTTTTTTCTGAAAAAAGCTGACATGGACACAGTTTTTTCACAGCTCGATGCAAAACGTTAAAGGGATAAAGAGTTTTTTTGCAGAAATAAGCAGAAATAAGTCGAAAGCATAGGCAGCATACATAAGAAGATAGTATCGGCTCATTTTTATAGAAGGTGGGAGGAGCCCTATGGCACTAAGAAAAATCAAGGAAGAGCTAGGCGAGAAGGAGCAGAAGCCTGAACTGAAGGCAGTGGACGGGGCAGTCCTGCTTCCACCTGCGGGCCGGTCCAAGGAGAATGCGAAGCCGCTCGCATGGAAGTCATCGATTGGGGCAGTACGTAATATGGGGATTCGCGGCAAGCTATTTTTGTCGGTGATTTTGTCTGTTGTGGCTATTTTCGCTATTGTAGCGGTAGTTATTTATAGCAATGCCAAACAGATTATCGTGGACGATCTGCACAGTTCCCTTTCTTACGAGAAGGAGAAAATCAGTGTGAAGGTCAAGGATCTGCTTCAGCCTGCTTCAGACAGCGTGGAATTGCTGAACGCGAATGCCTATGTCCGCAACTTCATCGCACAGGTGGATTCAGCGGATACGGTCAAGACCACTGAGGGGTACAGTGAATTAATTCAGACGCTTAACCTGATTAAGGACAGCAACAAAAACCTGCTTAATGTGTATATCGGCCTGGATGCGGTGAATAAGGTTATTACCCAGGATGAGTTCGAGCCTCCGGCGGATTTCAATATGAAGGAACGCGGCTGGTATGCTACCACGGTCCAGAACAACAAGCTGACGGTGACGGATCCCTACATTGATGCCGGTTCAGGCAAAATGGTCGTCAGTGTTACAGCGCCGATCCTGAATGACGCCGGCAAGCTGATCGGGGTTGCCGGGGCGGATATCTCAACGGAGCAGATTATCCAGGCGCTGAGCGCTTTTAATTACAACGGCAGCGGATATGCCATACTGATCGATAAGACGGGGACGTTTATCTATCATCCCGACACAGATAATATCCTGCTGCAGAAAATGAGTGATCTCGGAGCAGACTGGAAGGCTGTCGGCGAGAAAATGGTTCAGTGGGGCGCGAATGTGATTCTGACGGATATCGACGGCGAAGCCAGCTATGTCTCCTATGCACCAGCGGTGGACAAACAGTGGTCCGTTGCACTAATTGTTCCCCAGAAGGATGCTGAGAAGGAACTGCAAACGTTTAAGCTAATATTCTTCCTGTCCATTATTATTTCTATTGTAGTGATGTTTGTACTGCTCTATTTGGTCTCGGGTAGTATTCTGAAGCCGATTCCCATTCTGACAGCAGCGTTCCAGAAAGCCATGACGGGGGATCTGTCAACGCGGGCCAGTGTTACGGCCAAAGATGAAATTGGTGTGCTGGCGAAGGGGTTTAACGATATGGTGTCTTCCCAGCAGAGATTGATTCAGGACATTAAGCAGAGCTCACACAGTATTTCAGAGGCACTGGACAACACTGAGAAGAATGTATTTGTACTCGACGGCAGTATTTCGGAAATCTCGGCGATTACCGAGGAGTTGTCGGCCGGGATGCAGCAGACGGCAGCCTCTATGCAGGAAATGAACGCCAGTACGAATGAAATCGAGTCTGCTATCAGCGGCATTGCCCGCAAAGCCCAGGAAGGCGCCGAGGCGGCCGGACAGATCAATGATCGTGCTGACAAGCTTAAGGAAGCCGCTATCCGGTCCAGACAGCAAGCAGATGAGGTATACGGGCAGAGCGAGGAGAAGCTGCGCAGTGCGATAGAGCAGGCGGGGTCCATCTCACAGATCCAGGCCCTGTCAGGTGCGATTCTCGAAATTGCCGCGCAGACCAATCTGCTGTCGCTTAATGCCTCCATTGAAGCGGCGAGAGCAGGTGATGCAGGCCGGGGGTTTGCAGTTGTAGCTGAAGAGATCCGCAAGCTTGCTGAAACTTCACGCGCGACTGTTACAGAGATTCAGGATGTAACCGAATCCGTTGTAAAGGCGGTATCCAAGCTGGTGGAGGGTGCAGAGAGTATGCTGCATTTTATGGACAGCCAGGTACTGAAAGATTATGATTCCATGCAGGAGACCGGTCAGCGGTACAGCGAGGATGCCCGGTATATCGATGAGCTGGTGACGGATTTCAGCGCCACATCCGAACAGCTTCTCGCCTCTATTCAGAGCATGCTGACAGCGATTGGAGAGACCAGCAGCGCTGCGAACGAAGGGGCAGAAGGGGCCGGCAGCATTGCTGTCCAAGCGGAGCAGATTATTGGTAAATCGGGTGAGATCGTAACGGAGATGGACGAGATTAAGAATAGCTCGGCACTGCTGCAGCAGGCCGTATCCAGGTTTAAGGCATAAAGGTTTAACGCATTTCGTATACCAGCTTTGCGGCCAGGGGCACAAAGCTGGTTTTTTATGGGAAGATGTGAATACTTATGTTATATGTTTGCCTGTTGAGTATTGCCTGGAGAGGACAGTTCTTGATAAAATGTCCTTGGAAGAGTATGTTACAAGAAGCGGAAATTATAGATAGAGACAGTGAGGCGAGGAATTGATGAGAGACGGCGAAGACCGGATCGTAGGAATGGAAGATATTGTGCGGGCACACCATGTGCTGCGGGAGGTAATCGTCCGTACGCCGCTTCAGCTGGATGCGGTGCTGTCAGCCAAGTATGACTGCAATGTATACTTGAAGCGTGAAGATTTGCAGATTGTCCGTTCCTTCAAGATTCGTGGCGCATACAATATGATTCGCAGCCTGCCTGCTGAAGATAGAGCCAAGGGTATTGTCTGCGCAAGTGCGGGCAATCATGCACAAGGGGTAGCGTACTCCTGCAAAGCGCTAGGGATTAAAGGGAAAGTCTATATGCCAAGCACGACACCGAACCAGAAGATCAAGCAGGTCCGGCGCTTTGGTGGTGAGTTTGTGGAGGTTATTCTCAAGGGGGATACCTTTGATGATGCGTATGAAGAGGCTCTTCAGGCTTGTGTGGATCATAGCATGACCCTGATTCACCCGTTTGATGAACCGCGGATTATCGCCGGTAACGGAACGATTGCCATGGAGGTTATGGAGAGCCTGGACAAGCCGGCGGATTTTGTGTTTGTCACCATTGGCGGCGGCGGTCTGGCAGCAGGCGTAGCCACCTATGTGAAGACCGTAAGTCCTGCGACGAAGGTCATCGGTGTGGAGCCGACCGGGGCAGCTTCCATGAGTGAAGCCTTAGAACGCGGAGAAGTTGTAACCCTGGCGGAGATTAATAAATTTGTAGATGGGGCTGCTGTGAAACGTGTCGGCGGATTAACCTATGATATTTGTGCCCGTCTTTTGGATGATGTGGTCAAAGTGCCGGAGGGCAAGGCGTGCACGACGATTCTGGAGTTGTACAATGAGAATGCGATTGTTGTTGAACCGGCAGGCTCACTGCCCATTGCGGCACTCGACATGTACCGGGATCAAATCCGCGGCAAAACAGTGGTCTGCATCGTCAGCGGCGGCAACAATGATATTGACCGGATGCAGGAAATTAAGGAGCGTTCGCTCATTTATGAAGGACTCAAGCATTACTTCATGATTAACTTCCCGCAGCGTGCCGGTGCGCTGAAGGAGTTCCTGGCCCAAGTGCTCGGACCTGATGATGACATTACCCGTTTTGAATATACCAAGAAGAATGATAAAGAGAACGGACCGGCGCTTGTCGGGATTGAGCTGTTTCAGCGGGAAGATTATGAGCCGCTTATCGAACGGATGAAACAGAAGGGCGTCGATTATACGGAGATTAACAAGGAACCTAATTTATTTAATATGCTGATCTAAAATAAAAGGCCCGTCTCGGAGAAAATCCGGGGCGGGCCTTTCTGTGTATGCTAAGTCAGCGGGACCTCTTCCTTCAAATACTTCTCTACGCTGGCATCCTGCTTATAGCCGTTCTCTTTCAGCAGCTTCATCAGGCCGTCAAGCTTCTGCAGGTATGTGCTGCTGCCGTTATTTTTAGCCAGAATACTGGTGTAGGCCTTCTGTGCTTCCAAATCCATTTCCAGATTGTCATAGTGGAAGAGTGGCGTATTGTTCTGTCCGTAGAAGGTATTGGTGACATACACCCGATACAGTGTCTTGACCGCTGTGATCCGGTTCGACTTGGGATAGTGCTGGATGAACTGCTCCTGGTTCAAGGCTCTGGCGGCAACCTCGGACCAGCCGATGACCAGTCCGTTATCCTTGGAAGAAGGCAGATCCGACTCCGCGGCCATAATCGTTATATAATCGCGGATGTCGCTCATCACGTACACTTTATATTTGCGGTAGGCGGCGTAATCAATGACCGGGAAAAAGGAGCCCTCGGCCGTCTCCAGCTTATATCCGCTCTCCCCGGCACTTTTCAGTAAAGTGCGCAGGGCAGCATCCTCTGTACTCTCGGCCAGCTTAGCCATGCTGATCCCTGCCTTGTAAACGGAAGTAAGCTTCCGCTGTACAGAGCTGCCGCTGAATCTGCTATCCCAGACAGGAAGTGCCGCCTTGTGCAGGTTCTCAAGCTTCAGGATCAGAACAGTAGCCTGGTAAGGGCTGACTGCATAGATATTGCTGTTCAAATATTGGATGGCTTGCGGAAGCTTTGCGGAGTCTGCCAGAAACGGCAAAGCAGCTTTATAAACCGCCTGGGCATGGCTGCTGGTACCGGTCGCAGTAGTAAGCGTCTTCCCGGTTCCGGCAGAGGTGTCGGCAGCCGTCCCTTCGGCATGAACGGTTACGCCGGCTCCTTGCAGTCCAAGTGTGAGGGCCAGAGCAGTGGTTAGAATACTGTGCTTCTTCATGGAAGTTTCCCCCTGTGTTGTCGGAAGTGGAATAAGAAATCTAGGATTTGAAAAATATAAATTTCAGTCCGAGCCCGCCGGCCAGACCGATAATCAGGCTTACCCAGGGTGAGATCGTAATCACCGGGAACAGATTATCAAGGAATATCCCGGCAAAAATCACAACGACAGCAACTAGGACATAGATGCCGAGTGCCTTAATATCGAAAGTCTTGGCTTTGGGCGCATCATTCTCTGATAGTGAAGACATCCATCTCACCAGCAGCTCCATAAGCACGATGGAACCCAAGCCCACGACGATCAGTGTGAATACACTAACCTTGCCGAACATATCTGCTGAACCGCCGCTCCACTCCATAAAGAGCCCGGCAATGGCCATTACGCCGAAAAATAGGGTCAGCGCCGTCCACGCAATCATCAGGTAATAGTTCAGTTTGCTGCGTTCAGGCCGCGCTGGAACGCTGCCCATAATATCTTTGAAATAATCCTCCGGATGTTCACCGAAGATTTGCTTGGCATTTTTGCCTTTGCCCTGTCCCTGCAGCAGCAGTGCCGCCGCTTCCAGCAGCAGCTCCTCCGCACGTACCGGGTCTACCTGGCTTGCCCGCATAGCCAGAATCATATCTTCAAAGTATGAACGGTTAAACGGGGTCATTTGTTCACGCAGAGCGTTGTTTTCTTTAATCATAGCTTTAACTTTCATAGTATGGATGAAAACCTCCAAGTAGTGGTTAATCGGGTTAGCCTTTAACCTAGAGTATACGTTTGCACGGCGGTTGTGTGCAAGGACAACCCTTTCGCTTTGCCATGAATAATCTATTTTGGAAGAGTGAACACTGAAATTGTGATTAGCTTCACAAATATAGCTTAGGAAGGGCAGGTAGCGTTATGGGACATGAGAAGAAAAAAGAGGTAGGTAAATTCATGGGTGACGGCTTCGCACCTGCAGAGACAAACCAAGTGGGAGACTGGGGCAATTCTGACGGCTTCAGTCTGTGGGATGCTGCAGGACAGGATTCGGAGACCGGCTTCGAGGACTGGGAAGGCCGCCAGGAAACCCACGATATGTTTCACAACAGCTACGATTGAGTGAAGTTATGGGAAGGTTCGGCCTCTTTTGCTCCCAAGGAGCAGAAGAGGCTTATTCCTGTTCACATTTAGGTGTGTGGTTATTGACAATAAGAGCGTAAAACGTATAATAAAGATATTAATCATACTAAAGTAATCGGAATTATAATACTTTAAAATAGCCTTACTTTTGAGGGGGATACAACAATGGAGCGGAATATTGTAATCCGGCATAACCAGGAAGAACTTACAGCGAGCATACACTATCCATCACGGGAAAAGGGAACCTCCGGACGATGCAAGGACCGGGTGCCTCTGGCAGTCATCTGCCACGGGTTCGTAGGTAACCGGATCGGTGTTGACCGGATTTTTGTTAAGGCTGCGCGTGAGCTGGCCCAGGACGGATATATGGTAATCCGCTTCGACTATGCAGGCTGCGGCGAGAGCAGCGGCAATTACGGCAGTGAGGATATGGAATCGATGATTGCCCAGACCCGGGCAGTACTGGACTACGGCATCGGCTCAGCCGATGTCGATCCGCAGCGCGTCACCCTGATCGGTCACAGCCTCGGGGGAGCGGTAGCACTCTTGACCGCCGTCCGTGACCGCCGGGTTAAGAACCTTGTGCTGTGGGCGGCGGTTGGCTATCCGTTTAATGATATTGTGAAGATCGTGGGCAGAGAGGCCTATGACCGGTCTGTCAAAGCCGGCTCTGCCGATTATGCGGGCTATTCCTTTACTCCGGTGTATTTCAACTCTCTTGCGGCGTTCCAGCCTTTTCAGGAGGCCGGCAAATTCAGCGGCGATGTGCTGGTCATCCATGGCACCTCCGATGATGTGATTCCGGTGGATTATGCGTTCCTATACCAGAAGCTATTCTGGACACGCCCCGAAGGGCGCTGCGATAAAGAAATTATCTTCCAGGGAGATCATACCTTCTCATCCGGCCCGGCGCAGGAACAGGTGCTGAAACGGACCAAGGACTGGATGAACCAGCAGGAGCATTTACAGCAGGAATGGCAGAACTGGATGATATAGCATACGCGGTATTAAGATGGCGTCAGATATAGCAGCCAGTCCTTCTGCCAGAGAAGCTTACTCGCAATCCCCGGTAAATAGGGTTAAAATAAAGGGGCAGACCATATACTGGGTTATGGAGGAGGTTGGCTCCCTATGAAATTACCGGCATTTTTTATCGCGCATGGCTCTCCGGTCCTCGCGCTCGAGGATAACGAATATACCCGTTTCCTGGAGCGCCTTGGTCAGGATCTGGGGACGCCCCGGGGCATCGTTGTTTTCTCTGCACACTGGGACAGTCCCGAACAGCTGATTACAGTAGATGCACAGCACGAAACGCAGCATGATTTCTATGGATTTCCGGAAGAAATGTACTCCCTGACCTACCCGGCACCTGGCGATCCAGCGCTTAGCAGCCGGATTTCCGAGCTTTTTAACCAGAGCAATCTCCCGCACCAGCCGGTTCTGGGCCGTGGTCTGGACCATGGCGTTTGGGTCATTCTTAAGAAAATGTTCCCTCAGGCTGACATTCCGGTTGTGGCGTTATCAGTGGATTCTTTGCGCTCGCCTGAGGAACAGTATACGATCGGGCGGATGCTGGCTCCGCTGCGTGAAGAAGGGATTCTGCTGCTCGGCAGCGGCGGACTTGTACACAATCTGCGCATGCTGAAGCAGGATGATCAGCCCGAATCCTGGGCTCAGGAGTTCGACGCCTGGATCGCCAAAGGACTCGAAAGCTGGGATCTGCCTTCCTTGTTCGCTTACGAGAAGAAGGCGCCGCATGTACGGGATGCCGTTCCCTCTTATGGAAGAGAGCATTTTGTTCCGCTGTTTTACATTATGGGCACTGCCGATGCCGGCAGGCAGGCACAGCTGATGATTCAAGCTTACCAGTACGGCACGCTCAGTCTTAATTGTTGGATGGTAGATTAGCATAAATACAATAACCTGAGGATACAGCCGATAAAGAGGCTGTATCCTTTTTTATTTGCAGGCTCAAGACAAATAGGCCATGCTGTGATTAAATGGAAGGAACTAATGTATATTTCAAGTTCAATCAGTAGAAGTGAAAACCTTTAGGAGGAACAAAAACTGATGCCCCTGAACCGCTATCCTTCCCGGATGATATCCGTAATTTTGCTTGCTGCCCTGATGCTCTCCGCCTGCGGGTCAGAGAAGCCGGCGCCTGAGGCCGCTCCGACGGCCATGCCTACCTTGTCACCTCTGCCAAGCACAATACCCGAGCCGTCACCCACTGCTGAACCGGCAGCACAGCAGGTGTCCGGACTAACCGGTCTTCCCGTGCAGGAGGGCAGTCTGCCGCGTCCGCTCGCCGTCATGATCAACAATGCGCCAGCCGCCCGTCCGCAGTCCGGAGTAAGCGAGGCCGACATCCTGTATGAAGTGCTGGCTGAAGGCGGAATCACCCGGATCATCGGGATATTCCAGAGCCATACGGGAGTGGTCAAAATCGGCCCGATCCGCAGCATCCGCCCTTATCTGATCGATATCGGGGAGAGCTATGGCGGGGTAACGGTGCATGCCGGCGGCAGTCCGGCAGCTTATGCCATCCTCCAGCGGCAGAAGAAGGAGGATATGGACGAGATCGGCAAGGCCGGTGCTTATTTCTGGCGGGACAAGGAACGCAAAGCGCCGCATAATTTGTACAGCAACGCTGCAAAGCTGCGTGAAGGCGCTGCAAAGCTTGGCTATGCCGGGAGTGTAGCGGTTCCGGGTTACCAGTTCACCGATCCCGACTTTCTTCCGACTGAAGGGGAAGCCGCAGCGGAGCTGAACGTTAACTTTTTGCTCAAAAGCTATACGGTAGGCTATAAATATGATGCCCAGCGCCGGACCTACCTCCGCTCGGTCAACGGTAAGCCGCATCTGGATCTGAATAATAATAATCCGGTGGAGGCTGCAAACGTCATGGTGATTGGAGCGGATCATAAGGTGCTTGACGATGTAGGCAGACTTCAAATCGATGTGGAGCTGGGCGGAGAGGCGCTGCTCTTCCAGCGCGGAACAGTCCTGAAGGGCAAATGGGCGCGCAATCCGGGAGACATCATCCGCTTTGTAAAGGCAGACGGCACAGAAGCGCTGATGTATCCCGGGGTAACCCATATCCTGATCGTACCGAACAGCCCTTCTTTCAGCAGTCATGTGGAGTATCCGGTTTCGCCAAGCCGGGACTGATTTTGACCGGAAAAAAGCGGGTTCAGAGAATGAATTTGTCCATTCCGGGGAATTGTTAATATAGTGTAAAAAAGTTCGGTTCTTTTACTTCTATCCCTTCGGCTGATATGTTAAGATAACAAAGGTTGTCATTCATTTTCAGGCTGCTTACATCTGGAAGACATTCCGTTTTCACGGCAATTTTATGTAAAGGGGTTTAAACTAATGAAGTTGAAAAAAAAGGATATTTTCTTTGAGACTTTGGAAAATATGGCGGATACCATTGTCCAGGCGGCAGATTACTTCGCTCAGAATATTACCAGTCTCCGGGATAATGTCGATAATTTCGCTGCGGTGATGAAGAAGTACGAAAACCAATGCGATACCTACACGCACACTGTCATCAAGGAATTGAACAAAACGTTCATCACTCCGCTTGAGCGTGACGACATTATGGATTTGATCACCAGCATGGATGATGTTATGGATGGCCTGGAAGCTTCTGCTTCACGCTTCTATATGTACAACCTGCTGGACGCGGATGAATATATTGTGCAGTTCGCGGAAATCCTCCGCCAGTCTGCCTATGAAATTCAAAAAGCGGTTCATCTGCTCTCCCAGAAAAAGCTTCTGGCGATTCGTGAGTATACGATCCGTCTGAATGATCTGGAGAATCAGGGTGACGAGGTTCTCCGTATCTGCACCAAAAACCTGTTCGAAACCGTTACAGATCCTATCGAGCTGATTAAGCGCAAAGAGCTTTACGAGCGGTTGGAAACGACCACTGATAAATGTGAAGACGTAGCCAACATGCTGGAATCGATCATCATGCGCAATTCATAAGGGGCTCTAAGATATGGAAACATCATTATTAATGCTCAGTTTTGTTATATTTCTCGCGCTAGCGTTCGATTTCATCAATGGTTTCCATGATACGGCCAACGCCATCGCCACTTCTGTTTCGACACGTGCGCTGAAGCCGCGTACAGCCATTATTATGGCAGCGCTGATGAACTTCATCGGGGCGCTGATGTTTACGGGCGTAGCCAAGAAGATCGGCGGCAGTATCACCGATCCGACGCTGCTTACTAACGGTATTGACATTGTAGCTGCCACCCTGATTGCTGCTATCATCTGGAACCTGATCACCTGGTGGCTCGGTATTCCGTCCTCCTCCTCCCATGCCCTGATCGGTGCTTTGGCCGGTGCAGTCTATGTCGGAGCCGGTTCGGACCACATCAAGTGGAGCGGGTTCATCGAGATCGTTGAGGGGCTGGTATTCTCCCCGCTGATCGCCTTTGTGATCGGTTATATCATCATGACGATTCTTAAGTGGGTGTTTGCCAAACGCAGTCCGCATACAGTGAACAAAGGCTTCCGCTCGATGCAAGTGCTGACGGCTGCCCTGCAATCCTTTACACATGGTACCAATGATGCCCAGAAGGCAATGGGGATTATCACCTTTGCCCTGGTAACCTCGGGACATCTGAAGTCAATGGAAGTTCCGCTCTGGGTTAAAATCGCCGCCGCAACGTCTATGGCGCTCGGGACCTCGATTGGCGGATGGAAGATCATTAAGACGATGGGTACCAAAATATTCAAGATTGAACCGATCAACGGTTTTGCCGCAGATATCTCTGCTGCTTCGGTAATTTTCTCGGCCACCCTGCTGCATTTGCCGGTAAGCTCCACGCATGCCATTACATCGGCCATTCTCGGTGTGGGTTCAGCCAAACGTTTCTCTGCTGTGAAATGGGGAGTAGCCGGCCGGATTATCATTACCTGGTTCATCACCATTCCGATCAGCGCAGTGCTGGCAGGAATTATCTTTAAAGTTTTCTTCTAGAACAGGGTAACTAAGATGTTAGAGGCCAAGAACGGCTGCTGACATCTTTTTTTGTTGGTTAGCCAGGAATTCCATAGTTTGGGCTGAGGACACCAAAGGGTGTCTTTTTTGCTTATGTACAAGAGAGAAACGTCACTAAAAGTTACATGTGATTGATAAAAAACATTAATTGGGGCAAAAAGAAAATGAAATATCTCACTTTTTGAAAAGAAAATGACATGAATTTTTGAAAAACGAAGTAGGATTATATAGTTTTCGGTAGTCTCTACAGTAAGGTGTGTTCTAAGTGTTACCATAGCTGACAGTGAGCAGCTTGAGAATCTTATAACCAGAAGTGTGTAAAGGAGGCCTGTCGTTGATCGACTTTCATCAGGTAGAGAAACATTACGGACAATTTCATGTGCTGAAAACCATCGACCTTCATGTACAGGAAGGGGAAGTGGTTGTCGTAGTCGGCCCTTCCGGGTCCGGTAAAAGCACCATGCTGCGCTGCATCAACCGGCTGGAGACGATAACCAGCGGCGGACTGACTGTTGACGGGATAACGGTGAATGAACGCAAAACAGATATCAACAAGCTGCGCAAGGAGATCGGAATGGTGTTTCAGCATTTCAATCTGTATCCGCACAAAAAAGTGATCGACAATATTACATTGGCACCGATCAAGGTGCTGGGACTAAGCAAGGCAGAAGCCGAGAAGACAGCGATGTATTATCTGGAAAAGGTCGGCATTGCTGATAAAGCCCATGCTTATCCTTCCCAGCTGTCCGGCGGCCAGCAGCAGCGTGTCGCTATAGCCCGGGGGCTGGCGATGAAGCCGAAGATTATGCTGTTCGACGAACCGACCTCGGCGCTTGATCCGGAGATGGTCGGCGAGGTGCTCGATGTAATGCGTACCCTGGCCAAAGAAGGTATGACCATGGTAGTGGTTACACATGAGATGGGCTTTGCCAAAGAGGTGGCCGACCGGGTCATCTTCATGGATCAGGGACAAATCGTGGAAGAAGCCGAGCCAGCCCAATTCTTCGCCAGTCCAAGGGAAGAACGGACCCGGACGTTTCTCAGCCGTGTATTAAGTCATTAACCAAAATATATAGATTACGGGGAGGAAGAGAAATGAACAAATTTAAGAGCTTCAAATGGTTAAGTGTGCTGATGGTTGCAGCCCTATTCGTCATTGCCGGATGCGGAAATAACAATAATGCCGGGAATAATAGTGCAGCCAGCGGCGGCAATGCTGCCGGGAATGCGGCGGATTCTGCTGCAATCGCCAAGATCAAGGAACGCGGCAAGCTGCTGGTTGGAGTAAAATATGACACCCGGCTGTTCGGATTGAAGGATCCTGCTTCCGGTAACGTTGAAGGCTTCGATATCGATATCTCCAAAGCCATTGCCAAGCACATTCTGGGTGACGAAAATGCTATTGAGCTGAAGGAAGTAACCTCCAAGACACGCATTCCGATGCTGAATAACGGTGAGATCGATATGGTTGTCGCTACAATGACAATTACCGAGGAACGCAAGAAGGAAGTGGATTTCTCCGACGTGTATTTCCAGGCCGGACAATCGCTGCTCGTGAAGAAAGGCAGCCCGATTACCGGACTTGAAAGTGTAACCAAGGATACCAAGATCCTGGGCTCCAAGGGTGCCACTTCGATCAAGAACATTAAAGAGAAGGTTCCGGGTGTAACGGTGCTGGAATTCGATAACTATCAGGATGCTTTCGCAGCCCTGAAGGCAGGTCAAGGGGATGCGCTCACAACCGACGATGCAATTCTGTACGGTATGGCTTCCCAGGATGACGGTTATGAAGTTGTAGGTAAACCGTTCACCGATGAGCCGTACGGCATTGCCGTACAAAAAGGCAACACGGATGTGGTTAAGGCCATTAATGATACACTGGCTGAACTGAAAGCAAACGGCGAATACGATGCTATCTATACCAAATGGATCGGTAAAGCTCCAGCGAAATAAGTGTGAATAGATCTTGTTCTTATAAGGATTACAGAAACGGTACCCGGCCCTGTAGAGGACCGGCTCTGCCGTTTCTTCTTGTAAAAAGACAGATGGAGTAGGAATAAAGTAAGTGAGTCCAACTAATTATCTTGTAGGCAAGGGTAGGTGAGAACGATGGATTTTTCGATATTAACCGATTATTTCGGCCTTTATCTGGAGGGCTTTTGGGGTACGATTCTGTCTAGTGTGCTAGCCTTGATCGGCAGCTTCCTGCTCGGGTCTGTAATCGCGGTGTTCCGTATCACCACGGTGAAGGGACTTCGCTGGTTCGGAACAGGATACGTCGAGTTCGTCCGTAATATTCCGCTGCTGCTTGTGGTGTATATTTTCTATTACGGCCCGTCGGCACTGGGTTTTCCGCTTGACGGATTCAAGGCCGGAACGATAGGTCTGGCTGTGTACACCTCGGCATTTATTGCAGAAGCGATCCGTGCGGGAATTATGGCTGTTCCCAAAGGGCAGATGGAGGCGGCACGTTCGTCCGGACTCAGCTATATCCAGACGATGATGCATGTGATTTTGCCGCAGGCCATTAAGCTGGTCATTCCCCCGCTCGGGAACCAGTTCATTAACCTGATTAAGAACTCTTCCGTGCTGACCATTGTGGCAGGGATGGACCTGATGTATTTCGCAGACAGCATCTCTACAGAAACCTACCGCACCTTTGATACTTATATTTTTGTAGCGGTATTCTATCTGGTGCTGACACTGCCGCTCAGTTATGGCGTCCGGGTATGGGAGCGCAGATTGCAGCGGAAGTACTAATAGGCACACTCCCTGAATTATGATTTAGGAATACTTTGATAACTAGCAAGGAGGGATACTATGGATTTTGCCGGTGCATTTTCAGCCGCTAATTTAGGTTTTTTGATGGACGGCTTCTACCTTACACTGATTGTGGCTTTTGTGTCGATCATTCTGAGCTTCGTGATTGGCGTGATTGTCGGTGTAATCCGCTATGCGGAAGTGCCGGTCCTCTCGCCGGTGATGTTCTTTCTGGTCGAGCTAATCCGTAACTTGCCGCTGCTGCTGATTATTTTCTTCGTCCGCTTCGCGCTGCCGGAGGTAGGAATCAAGATGGGGCTGACCACTGCGGCGATTGCCGCACTCACGATCTTCGAGGCTGCGATGATTGCCGAGATAGTGCGCGGGGGATTAACGGCCGTTGACAAGGGACAGATTGAAGCCGCACGTTCATCCGGACTCAGCAGCTTCCAGACGCTATGGCATATCGTGCTTCCGCAGGGACTGCGTCATATGGTGCCGCCGCTCGTCAGCCAGTTCATTTCATTGCTCAAGGATACCTCACTCGCGACAATCGTCGCCCTACCGGAACTGATGCATAATGCGAAGATTGTGATGGGGCAGAAGGAAAGCTTTACGATTCCTGTTCTGCTGCTGATTGCCGTGCTGTATTTCGCAGTGAATTACCTGCTGTCAGTAGTTTCGAGAAGACTTGAGCATAAAACGGCCTGATTTACCGGAAACCAATACCAGGACGTATAAAAGTGGCAAGGGTTATGGTAGTATAGTTGACAACATCTCTTGGCAGGAGCAGTGGGCGATGGGACATTCTATACTTAAATCCAGGGCTCTGCAGATTGCTGTGGTAGCTTTGGGGACAGCAGTGGCCGGGGAATTTAAAATAAATCCGTTTGACGGTGACATCTTCCGGATTGCACTAGGCAGCAGCGCTTTTCTGCTGTTTTTGCTTTTAATGAGGCGTCTGCCATATATTACTACGGGAATCGCAACCGGTGTCACCGTGTTATTATTCCGCACCGGGATGGATGCTGCAGCCGGCAGCGGAGCTTCGTTTCTCCAGAGTCTGAACAGCCATTTCTCAGCGATGGTCTATTATATTGTGTTCGCGGTGCTGATGAGTCTGATCAAAAGCCGGCTGGATACGTTCCATCCTCTGGTCCTTGGCGGCGTTGCGGCGATTATTGATCTGCTGTCGAATGAGATGGAGCTGCTCACCCGGCTGATCGTGCTGGACTCAGCTACTTTCCGGCTGAATGAATGGACGTTTCTGATGGCGATTGCGGTGATCCGCACCTATTTTACAACCGGGGTATACAGCAGTATTTCTGTCAGCCAGATGCGGATTGCGCAGCGGGAGCAGAACCGGCGGATGGAGCAGATGCTCGGCTTCGGCTCGGGGCTGTATGGGGAAGTTTTTTATCTGGAGAAATCAATCGGGACGCTGGAACGTGTGACCTTAAGCAGCTATGATCTGTACCGCAGCCTTAAGGCTGAGGAAGAACTTAGGCCGTACAGCCGTCAGGTGCTTGACATTACCCAGCAGATTCATGAAGTGAAGAAGGACTCGCAGCGCATTCTGGCGGGTCTGGTGAAGCTTGTGGAGCGCGAGGCGACCGGCGATCTGCCGCTGTCTGTGATCATGAAGTTTACGCTCAAGAGCAATGCCAAGTACGCTGAAATGCTGGGCAAACAAATAAATTTTACACTGATGATGAACTCTGACTATATCACCGCGAGCTACATCCCTCTATTAACTCTGCTGGGTAATCTTACAGCTAATGCGGTTGAAGTGATAAAAGTTGAAGGCAGCGTGTCCCTTGAAGTGTATGAGGATGGGGAGAATACGGTCTTTGCAGTAGCGGACAGCGGCGGCGGGATTGCCGAACGTGACCGTGAGCTGCTGTTCGAGCCAGGCTTTACCACGAAGTTCGATCAGGAGGGCGTTGCGGCTACGGGAATTGGACTGTCGCATGTGAAGGACATTGTCGACTTATTCGGGGGACAACTTACAGTCGATAATGCCTCAAAGCATGGGGGGGCCAGGTTTCAGATTATTTTACCGACGGCAAAGCTGCGGAAGGAGGAGGAATAGGGAATGCCGCTATCTTTCTGTATTGTAGATGACGACGGGTCGGCCAGAAGAATGCTGCAGCATATTATTGAGGACAGCGGACTTGGTGAAGTGACCGGTACAGCGGAATGCGGGCAGGACGGAGTGCGTCTGATTCTGGAGGAACGTCCGGATATTGTGCTGATGGATCTGCTGATGCCGGACCAGGACGGGATTGAGACGATTAATTCGCTGCAGGCCCAAGGCTGCCGCTCCAAGTTCGTGATGATCTCGCAGATTGAGAACAGTGATATGGTCGGCCGTGCCTACCGCAGCGGAATTGAGTTTTTCATCCGCAAGCCGATCAATAAAATCGAAGTCGAGTCCGTGCTGCATAAAGTGAATGAACGTTATGCGATTAACCGCTATCTGGATGAGATCAAATTGAGCCTCGGCAAGCTGGAAGGGCTGCAGTTCGGACTGGCACCGGCCGCGGTGAATAAACGTTCTGTAAAAGAGATTATCCAGCCGATTCTGATGAATATGGGCATGATCTCTGAGGCCGGAAGCCGGGATATCATTCTGATGATGGAGCTTACAGCTGCCAGAGAGGATAACCGGACCCTTCCGCCGCTTAAGGAGCTATATGAAATGGCTGCGGCTACCTATAAGACGTCTCCCTCTGAAGCAGCCAAGGAGGTCAAAGCGATTGAGCAGCGCCTGCGCCGCGCTTTGTCTGCCGGGCTGATTAATCTGGCTTCGATCGGGCTGACGGATTACGGGAATCCGAAGTTTGAGCATTATGCGCCGCTCTATTTCGACTTTGAAGAGGTGCGGCTGAAGATGAGAGAGATCGAGCTGGGCCGGGAGTCCGGCAAAGTGAAGGTCAATCTGAAGAAGTTCCTGCAGGTGCTGCATTTGGAGCTGCTGGAAGGCCTGGGCCGTTAATCCTAAGGACGGGTAGAGACGTTCAATCTGACAACCACCGGAACCGTTGAACAGCGGGCTGGCGGTTATTTTTTTGCAGCGAAACAGGAATTTGGGCAGAAGCCGCCACATACTGTACAATGGTAAATAAAGCCGCTGAAAGCTTAGAAACAGGATTAGACGGAGGACTCATAGATGATACGTACACTGGCGGTAACACATAAGGGTGAACTGCTGACAGATCTGCCGCTTCAGAGCATAACGATTGCTGACTATGCCTGGGTCTGGGCGGATTTCGCCTCCCCAACACCGGAGGAAACTCTTCTGCTCGACACCTATTTTCATTTCCACCCTCTGGCGATTGAGGATTGCATGCATGTCCTGCAGCGGCCCAAGCTGGATTATTATGAGAATGTGCAGTTTTTAGTGCTGCATGCACTCAATGAAGTGACGCTGGAGGCGGAGGAAATAGACCTGTTCTTAAGCAAAAGCTTCCTCGTCTCCTATCATCACCAGCAGAAATCGGAAATGGATGAAGCCTGGGAGATCGTGCAAGGGGAAATTCACAGCCGCAAAGGCTGGTCCGGAGGTCCGATGGCTGCCGCCTATACCGTGATGGACAAACTGGTCGACAAATATTTTCCCAGCCTGTACAGTCTGGAAGACGAGCTGGCGGACCTGGAGAGCATGGGCAGCACGGAGTCGGTGGAGGAGCTGATGAGCCAGGTGTTCAATGTGCGGGGGCGGCTGCTCAAGCTGCGCCGGACGATTGTCCCGATGCGTGATCTGATGTACCGGATCGTCAATTCGCAGCATGTGCAGAGCAACGGGGAGGAACGGATCTATTTCGGCGATATCTATGATCATCTGCTGAAGCTGACCGACATGATTGAGGTCGACCGGGAAATGACCGCCGATCTGCGGGACAGCTACATCTCACTTAACTCCAACCGGATGAATTCTATTATGAAAACACTCACTGTGATCACGACGGTATTCATGCCGCTGACTCTGATCGCCGGAATCTACGGGATGAATTTCAGAGTGATGCCGGAGCTGGACTGGGCCTACGGGTATCCGGTGATCCTGCTGCTGATGCTGGTGCTGGGGGCGGGCATGTTCCGGTGGTTCCGGCGGAGCGGCTGGTTTAAGTAGTAGAGCAGTAGAGCCTGCGGTGACAAAAAAACGCGTGAAACGCCACCGCTAAGTGCGGCGGCGTTTCACGGAGGCAGGAGAGGACTTGCGGTTTTTTTTCGGTGGGGATTTGCGGCGCTGCGTGGAGGGGCGTCTTTTTTTGCGTGATTTGGGCTTATACAGGGCAGCGTCCTCTTCAGCAGCCAGTGCGCCCGAGCCTTTCTTCTTGCCGAAGGTGCCCATAACGAGCTTTACCATCGGTGCCATTTGCTGAAAGCCCTGCATCACCTTCTGCACCTTGCCCATGGAGTTTACGATCCCGTCGATCCCGCCCATCCGGTCAATAATTCCTTTGAGCTGATCCATATTGGCCAGATTGCCGAGATTCCCGAGATTGCCGAGACCGCCCAGCAGTCCGCCGGCTTTTGGGGCAGCGGCAGCTTCGGTTACGGGTACGGCCAGCGCTGCTTCTGCAGTCTCCGTCCCAAGCGCAGGAAATATTCCGGCCTCTACAGGGGGAGGCGGCTGGACGTATGAACCGATTCCGGGATAGGGTGAGTAAGTATACGGACCGGCCAGTGAACGTCTATCCCGGCTGGAATGATTGTAGTAATGATTAGGCATAACATCACATTCCTTCGTTAGTGGTTTGCTATACTGTATGTCATAGGCGAACATAAGGTATAGACAAACGCCCGGGTTACCGGGATAGCAGCGGAAAAGGGCGAATGCCCATCAGGCGGAAGCGGAAGTGAAGAAACCGTGTCCATGCTTGATTTTCGGTGCTTATGTAGTACTATAATTAAGGCGGTAAATCCTATAGAGCAGAGGAAGCGGGTTTTCGGTTACATAAGATTGTGTGCGCCCACAGTGGACAGTTGTCCATTATTTTCGTTCTTTACAGCGTGAAATCGTTAATGCTTGAAAAAACTGCTCCAGTACAATATAGTAGAGGCAAGATAGTCAGTTTAAATTTATATTTTTAATGTTTTAATGTCAGTTTTGTATAATGCTAAATCAGTGAAAATGATGCTGACCAAACTTTTAGGGGATGATCTACGATGCAGCTTAAGAAGCTAAACGATAAAAGTGTTGACCAATTATTTGAAGCCATTTTAACACTCAAAAATATGGAAGAATGTTATGTGTTCTTTGACGATCTGTGCACAGTAAACGAAATTCAGTCGCTGTCTCAGCGTCTGGAGGTTGCACGCATGCTCGGCAAAGGCTCTACCTATAACCAGATCGAAGCCGAGACCGGAGCCAGCACAGCGACGATCTCACGGGTGAAGCGCTGCCTGAATTACGGTAATGACGGCTATAAGTTAACGCTGGAACGTCTGGGGCGTTAAGACATGAAGCCGGGCGTACTTATTATCAGTCATGGCTCCCGCGACAAGGCCTGGGTTTCTATTGTAGATGAAGCAGTGGGTCATTTATCGCTGGAGGAAGAGCTGCCGGTGGCGGTTTCTTTTCTGGAGCTGGTAGAAGGCCGTTTGATTCAAGATGGTATAAATGAGCTGGAATCTGCAGGGGTCACAGATATTATTGTGATCCCCTTGTTTGTTTCTTCAGGAAGTACGCATATCGATGAGATAGAGTATGCACTTGGAGCGAAGCCTGCCCCTGAGCGTGAGACCGATCTGGAGCGCTTCGAGGTGCAGGCTAACGTGCATTTCGGCTACCCGGTCGATGATGATCCGGATATTGCCGTAATGCTCTGGGACAAGCTGCGGGAGCTGTCTGTCCACCCGGAGCGGGAGATCATTCTGCTCGTGGGGCATGGCAGTATACATGACGGCTTCCGCCAGCGCTGGGAAGTTGGCATCTCCTCCCTGGCGGAGCGGGTACGCCTGCTCAGCGGAGTGGCAGCGGCTGATTACGGTCTGCTGAACCCCGAGAATGTAAGAGAACGGGCTGAATATTGGATTGAGAAGGGCCATGATGTACTGGTGGCTCCGCTCTTTCTGAGTGAGGGATATTTCACTAAAGTAGTCATTCCGAAGCGGCTTGAGGGCCTGAGGTATGCTTATTCAGGCAGCACCCTGCTGCCGCATCCGCTGCTGCCGCACTGGATTGAGCAACAGGTGCTCAGGATGCTGGAGAAGCTGCGGGTTCATTAATTGCGGAATTCACACTCCGGGAGTGTTGATTTCCGCCGCTGCCGCATACATATATTTAGATTACCTGCTGAGGAAGCGTGTTTAGCATAAATATATTCGCCGGTTAGTCTCCGACATTGCTTGTAGGGTGCTGAATTGGTTATAATCAGTAAGGTTATCTATTATATAAACAGGTGGCGTTCCGGTAATGAAAACTGCGAGATTGATTTATAATCCCACTTCTGGACGGGAAGAAATGAAAAAGCGACTCGCCGACATTTTGGACCGGCTGGATATAGGCGGCATTGAAGCAACTTGTCATGCTACAACCGGAGAAGGCGATGCTACGGCAGCTGCAGCAGAAGCGGTTGAACGCGGATGTTATGATCTGATCATAGCTGCCGGCGGCGACGGCACGCTGAACGAGGTTATTAACGGTATGGCGGAGAAGCCCAATCTTCCCCCGCTCGGCGTATTGCCGCTGGGTACTACCAATGATTTTGCCCGGGCGATGGGCATACCGAAGAACTGGGAGGATTCCTGCGATCTGATTCTGCGCCAGGAGTCGCGCCTGATTGACCTCGGCAAAGCCAACGACCGATACTTCATTAATATAGCCGGCGGCGGCCGCCTGACCGAGCTGACATACGAGGTTCCAAGCAGACTCAAGACGATGATGGGCCAGCTGGCTTATTACCTGAAGGGTATTGAGAAAATGGCCAGCCTCTCGCCGCAGGAGCTGTACATCCGCGCCAACGGCCAGGAGCTGATCCATGACGAGTTCATGCTCTTCCTAATCGCCAACACCAATTCCGTCGGCGGCTTCGAGAAGCTCGCCCCGGATGCGCGCATCGACGACGGCCTGTTCGACGTCATTGCGGTTAAGAAATGCAACCTTGCGGAGTTCATCCGTCTGGTCACCCTGGCCATCCGCGGCGAGCATCTGCAGGACAAGAAAGTCGTGTACTTCCGTACCGATGCGATGGAGGTCACTTCCCCGGGATACGTCCAGCTTAACCTGGACGGGGAACTCGGCGGCACGCTGCCGGGCAAGTTCCAGATCCTGCCGCAGCATTTGCGGATTTTTGCGCAGAATCATTGAGGATGGGGAATTTCGGGGATGCGGCTGATGAAGCCGCATTGCAGGACGTTAACATGACAGAAATGCTCCACTTGATTCGTGCGGTGGCCCGCCCGGGTCGGCTGGAGCTTTTGTATTAGAAGAACACGAAAGAAGTGAATATATAGCTATGAGTAAACAACGCAGTGGACGCAGCGCAAGCCGCCGGGAAGGCACGGCGCCTGCCGCCGGACTGCCAGTGAATAAGAATGACGAGGTTATGCTCGATATCATCGGCATGACCCATGAAGGTGAAGGGGTAGGCCGCGTAGAAGGCTTTACCCTTTTTGTGTCTGGAGCCCTGCCCGGTGAGAAGGTCCGGGCGAAGGTGCTCAAGACCAAGAAGCAGTACGGCTACGCCAAGTTGCTTGAGCTTGTGCAGGCCAGCAGCGACCGCATCGCGCCGCCGTGCCCGATCTACGACCAATGCGGCGGCTGCCAGCTGCAGCATATGGATTACACCGCCCAGCTGGCGTGGAAACGCCAGCTGGTGGTGGACAATCTCCAGCGGATCGGGAAGCTGGAGGTGGCTGGGGCGCCGGGAAGAGGCGCTATAGCGGGAAGCGGTGGAGCTGAAGGAGCCGCTGATACGGCGAATCTCACTACGGGGGCGGATGAGCGTGATGGTGTGGCAAACGCTGCGGGAGCCCAAGCTGATGGTATCATCGTTCAGCCTACCCTGGGTATGGACGAGCCTTGGCGTTACCGCAACAAGGCTCAGGTGCCGATCGGCGTCACCGAAGGCGGCCTGGTCGGTGGCTTCTATGCCCGCGGCAGCCACCGGATCGTCGATATGGAGACGTGCCTGATTCAGCACGAGCATAACGACGATGTCGTAGGCGCGGTGAAACGCATCGGCAGAGAGCTGGGCATCTCCGCCTATAATGAAGAAACCGGCCGCGGCCTGCTGCGCCATGTTGTCGTGAAGAAAGCCTTCCGCACCGGCGAAATGATGCTCGTCCTCGTAACCAACGGCCGCGATATCCCGCATATGGACGCCTGGCTTGGCAGCATCCGGGAACAGCTGCCGGATGTAGTCAGCATCTGCCAGAACGTGAACACTCAGCGTACGAATGTGATCTTCGGCAACGAAACCCGTGTCCTATGGGGCAGAGATGTTATCTATGATTATATCGGTGATGTGCAGTTCGCCATCTCCGCCCGTTCGTTCTACCAGGTGAACCCGGCACAGACTGAGGTGCTTTACGGCAAAACCGTGGAATACGCCGGACTGACTGGCAATGAAACAGTTATCGATGCCTATTGCGGCATTGGTACAATCTCGCTGTTCCTGGCGCAGCACGCAGCTAAGGTCTACGGTGTAGAGATTGTGCCTGAAGCTATTGAAGATGCCCGGGGGAATGCCCGGCTTAATCATATGAACAACGTAGTGTTCGAAGTAGGGGCATCCGAGGATGTAATCCCGAACTGGAAAGAGCAAGGCGTCACGCCAGACGTCATCGTCGTCGATCCGCCGCGCAAGGGCTGCGATCCACGGCTGCTGGATACGATCCTGGCAATGAAGCCGGAGCGGGTGGTGTATGTGTCGTGCAATCCATCGACACTGGCGAGGGATTTGCGGGTGCTGGAGGATGGCGGATACAAGACAGTGGAGGTCACTCCGGTGGATATGTTCCCGCATACGGTGCATGTGGAATCCGTCGCATTACTGGAGCTAAAGTAGTGCAGGGTGATTAGATTAGGACGGTGGGTATATTTGTTCGTTGACGTAAAGAGGGAAAAATCTAAATAATCGCCAACAAATAAATATTATTTGACATAAAAGAACGCAAGAAGACGCTCGGGAATTGCTCCCCGTAGCGTCTTTATTTTGCGTTTTTGATTTGTTGAGGTATGGCGCAGATCGTGGAAGCGGATATAGCGTAGGTTGTTATTCAGAATGAACTGCCTGAACCATAGGTAAGTTTCGCTTATGATGGAACGGTGATCTGTAGGCTTCTTTGCGTTCTGTGAAGTTCTCATTTCATGAGCAATCTAAAAGTACAGATCCCAGCCGATGATAAGGGAGCTGAACAGCAATGCTGAAAAGCCGGACAGCGCATATAAAATATTTCTTCGTTTGCCGTTCTTTTGCTTCAAGACTTTAAGTCCAAGCAGTACGATATAACCCGCTGTAAGCACAACATAAACGATGTTAAGTATTAGGTGAATGCGAAGGGCTGAATAGGTCGAGCTGATTAAGGTTCTATAGCCCAGGATTGCTGTATTCGCAATAAAGGCAAGTCCTGCAGCATTCATCCAGAGATAGTATTTGTTCAACCGGGCTGGCGGTTTTGCCGTTTTTTTAAATCTGTGAATGATCCATCTGGTCAGGCCGCCAAGAAGAGAAAAGATTATGATTGCTGTACCCAGACTGAGTGCGACCAGGGTGATTCGAATACTTTGTGCGGATAGGCCAGTGAGCGGAAAAAAGTCGATATACGGGTTCGAGAATTTGATCACTGCTCCTTGAGCATCCCGTACAAAATAAATAAATCCCGAACTATAGACCGGAACATAAGCATCAGGCGATATTTGGCTCAAGGGCTGGCCGTTATGATCTAAATAGGAAGGGTTACTTGCGGTAATCTTCTCAGTATAAAAGAAGTCCCGAATTTTGGTGAACCCATGGATTACTCTTCGCGCAGTTATATATTCACCAGCCACCTGTGAACTATCCGGAAGCTCGCCGCTGTAGACTGCGGGCAGGTAGTTGCCGAACACCTTGTCGACAAGGCCGGTGGTATAGTTCGACTCGTTATACTGATTGGTCATCACTACCATGCCGAAACCAGATTGCGGGTCCAGCACGAACTTGCTTGTGAAGCCGAGCGTATTCCCGGGATGTTCCAGCGCAGGAGCAGCATAATTCACTGCAAAAAAACCGTGGGCAATTCTTGGAATGTCAGTCCCTTCATAGTACAGGCTGGGAGACAGCATTTCCTGTAACGTAGCACTATCGTGGAATAACGGACTGTTACGGCCAGCTGGAGGCAGTAGAGCCGCCACGAATTTCGCTGCATCCTTTGCGGTTCCTATGGTACTTCCAGCGGGATAAATACTGAGATAGGCTCTATTCTTCTGAATCAGCTTCAGCTTCGTTGTGTATCCTTGAATTCGGCTTCTCCCTTCGGCAACTGCCGGATTGTCCTGTTGCGCCCAGTGAATGGAGGTATGGTCCATGCCAAGCACTTCAAAGATATGCTTTTGCACATAGGTATGGAAGGGCTCACCACTCTGCAGCTCCACAATATAGCCGGCCAGCGCCACTCCAAAATTGGAATAAGCTACAACCTTGCCTGGCGGGTGAACCTGCCGGGGTTCAAGGCGGTGCAGTGCCACTCCAAGCTCAGGGACATCTTCCTCTGCAAAATACCATAAATCTGTGTTCAGCTCCTGCCAGCCCGCGTTGTGATTCATCAGGTTCAGCAGCGAAATAGGCGTCTCATATTTTAGCTTGCTGAGAAAGCCTTCAGGAAGATATTCACGGATATCCGTCTCCAGATTAAGCTTCCCCTGCTCAACCAGCTGCATCACACTGGTCCATACCAGCAGCTTCGTGCAGGAGCCCCACTCAAATACAGTGTCTGTATCTGCAGCAACCTGACGCTCTATGTCTGCAAATCCATACGCTTTATCGAAGAGGGTGTCGCCATCCTTAACCACCGCCACAGACACGGCTGCGGTCATTGGCTCATAGACAGTTTCATAATTATCGGTCAACCCCTCAAGCGAAGACAAGGGTGAGCCGGAAGGAAGCAGAACTTGCTCTTGCTCAGCTGCATACGCAGGAATAGCCAGCATCAGCATAATGACAACAAGCATACTGGCGGAGAACTGCTTAACTCTGTTCCTTATGTTTTGCTCTCTCATAGGTAAACTCCCTTTTATAATTTAAATGGCCTGAAACGCTCTTGATTATTTCCACAAAATTACATAGAGTTCCTTCTTTTATCAGGTTGATCCGGTCCAGGTAATGACGAAGAACCTTTTTGATCGGATAGATTTTGCCGGGATTTCGAAAAGCTTCGTATTTATTAGCATCGCGCAGGTTAAGGCGTCCCCATTAATTGTTATTAAATGTGTTGACTCTGCTTACTCTACACATGTGGAGTCGGTGGCGGTGTTGGTCTGGAACGGAAATAACGATTGAGAAGTTAATGTGGGATTGCCCTCTCTTCATGGAGAGGGTATTTTTTTGTCTTCTAAATGGATCGTGAGTTAGATGCTATGGACACTCGGGGGTGGTTTACAGCTAAATGCATGTCTCTGTTCTCAATGTTGGGCAGTACACATTTTCTCAGCAACCAGAAGAAAAATTTTAACGATACGAAAGCATACTAGAGAATTATGTTGACAATATAAGAGAAGAAGGATTTGACGTATATCTCTTTGTTTGTGAATCATGGGATAAGAACACTTGTTGAGTTAGTTAAATTCATTTAAATAAATAGACGAAGCCAATTATGGCTCCGTCTGTAGTAGATTTGCATACCCTTTTAATCCTAGATCATAAGGTCCTTTTTACAGATGAACTATTGCACCGAAAATACAGTCTCTAGCTCAGGGATGTATTCCTTGACCATATTTTTGACTTCCACCCGTCCTTTAGTCTCAGGTGGGGTTTCACCTGGGGATACAACTAAGTACGGTTTGATGGTTATGGTACGTGGTAGAGTCTTGAAGGGTTCAAAGCGAATATTATAAGATTCGCTAATAGGGTGATAACCAATGGGCTTCAGTTGAACGCCATGTTCATCCACAATGTCATACTGAAGAGCGATGACGCTCCCGTTAGCGCCCTTATATTTCGAAGGGATGGAAGCAAGCATTTCTTCTACGCTCTGGTCCGATTTGGTTTTGTACTCAACGGATATCTGCGTGGTGATTGGGGTGATTTCCACCTTACTGATCTGCAAGTTAATGTTATCGTGATGCTTGGTCTCCTCCGAAGTTAGAACGGTAACGGGCGTTGAGCTTGTAACAGGCAGAACAAATTGGAACGGGACATCGTAGCCCTTTAATGTTACGTTTACAGTCAAGTCAAACTGATCAGGGAACTGGATAGTCTGTGTTGTTGCGAGCGGCTCATAATAAGTGCTGAGAACCTCAACCATTATGCTGGAAGCAGTCTCCCCGTCCATATGTTCGTAATTCCAGAGCAGAGGTTGACCTTTATAGAGGACCTCAAACTTATCTACATCTATCGCCCCTTTATTGGCTTCGGAAGGCGGTGAATTGGGCTCCGAATCCAGACGGTTTCCTGGAGTGGTTATGTTCATAAGAATTCGGGTTCCGTCAAATAACAACGTTGGGATATTCATGGTCACATCGCCATGGGTCACGCTTTGGTTTACGTTTGTGATGAAATCCTCGGCTTGTTGCACACCGGGATCTCCGTTGTTTTCTCCCCATAATGAATAGATTTGTCCCAGAACCGGGATTTCCTTGAGTGCATTAGCCATTACGGGCGATACAAAGCCGGAAGCAATAAGGGTAAGTCCAAGGACTGCAGCGGCTACAGCGGAACCCCACCGTTTATTAAAAGTTCTTGATACCTCTATCTTTCTCTGAACGGGGGGAATGGAATGATTGGTTTCCCTGATGATTTGGTAAGTCTCATTCAGCTTGGAGCGAGTAAGTTCCGATAACTGATCGGGAAGTAGGCTTTGGCAGTTCTTTAATTGTTCTTCTAACTTAGTGTTCACCATGTCGCAACTCCATTTCAAGATTGATTTGAGATGAATGCTTTAGCTTTTTGCGGGCGCGATGCAGCCGGGTCTTCACGGCTACCGTAGAAATTTCGAGAATGTCGGAAATTTGACTGATCGGCATGTCCTGTAAGTAATGAAGGAGAATGACAATCCGTAGTTTCTCCTCAAGATGTTGAACGGCATCCCATAATTCGATTTTCTCATAATCCTTGGAAGGGGAAGGGACGTCGGGAAGCTCTCCGTAAGGGAGGGCTCTTGATCTGCTTTTGACCATTTTGTTACATTCATTAATCAGAATCCGAAAGATCCACGTTTTGAAATAAGCGGGCTCTCTGAGTGTATGGATCGACTTAAAGGCTTTAAGCATCGTCTCCTGCAGGGCATCTGCACAATCTTCGTCTTTGTTTACGATAGACCGTGCAGTTCTATATAACGGTAACTCTATCTCCTGCATCAACTGCATGAATGCTTCAGGATCCCCGGCTTTAGCTTTGATGACAATAGGATCTGTATGCAAGGGTTCACCTGCTTTCTTGAATAAAAGTATTAGAATATTCGTAACGTTACATACATTAGATCGGGTAAGTAGCTAGAAGGTTATATTGGGAAAAAAACAACGTATTCAAGGACTGCAGCCCGTTTGTAAGAACGGGGCAAACAGGAAATGACAAATAGACCGCATGCCTTTGCCGGCAGTGCGGTCTATTATTTTATTGGACAGCAGCGCTACGATAAGCGCATCAAAGGTTAGTATAAGGCATCATTGCGTCTAACACTGTGCCTATAATAATAATGTGAAACTGGAACACAGTCTACAATCGTTGCAGGAGTGCGGTATAGTAATCGTTACCGTTTCGTTTATCCAGTTTTTCCGCTGTGGCGAGAGCGTCTTGCTGGAAGTGCTTCGCAAGCAGTGTTACTTCCCCGGACTGGTGCCCACGCGGGTGTCCTGCCGGAAGCTTAACCTGGAACTGGATGGATTCTTCCGCCAGCTTGCGGAACAGCTTGGCCGAATAGGCGTTGAATATCATCCGGTCGACCGGGTTCTCATGATCGAGAGAGGAGGCGATATACTCTTCAAAGACCTCCAGCGCCTTGATTGGATCAGTTAAGGTAAGATAACCGATGTGCTCTCCCTGATGATACAAAAAATCGCGGTTACCCTTTACCAATTTGTAGCCTTTCTTCTGAAGCTTATCCGCTTCCTGCTGACGGCCCAGCCGCAGGAGAGGGAACAGCACCTTTGTGATGGTCACATGTGGCACCTCGCCGCAGCTCATTTTACCTTTGAGAATCGGCTCAGCCGCCTTCACAGTTCCTTCGTCGTCTCCCCGCTTCGCCAGAAACTCGACAAGGCGGTTTTGCTCACAGGCCGGACAATCGCTCATCTCATCCAGATCCATGGCCTGTACGATATCCCACTCTGCCTGAGAATTGTCCAGCTCTCCAAACTCAGCGAAGATGTGCGCCCGGTAGTAGTGATAGGAACGGCTGCTATAGCCTTCGGCTGCAAAACGTATCTTCATGTCCTCCAGCAGGTTCTCGATCTGAACACGGCTAATTTCCGGAAAAGAGGTGATGCGGTCCAGAACCCACTTGTAGGACCACAGCAGGGTGAAGCTATCGAACCGGTCCGGATTTTTGTCATACTGTCCCAATTGCCAGGAAAAGGCGACCAGTGCCTTCATCGGATAGCCATGGAAGCTGCCCGTCTCTACGATTTCGCTGCGTGCCTCAAAGCCCTGATCGAGATCTCCTGCGGCATCTGCCACCCGTACCGCCTGCTCCAGCAGTTCCAGCTTAGCCTTTCCGCCTGGCATGTCATAGGCTTCGTCCATCAGCTCTTCAAAACTCATCCCGGTAAGGTTCATCTACTCATCTCCTCCTGTCGTATGACTGGCCGTCATACCCCAATCAATAAATTGAATGATGCCTTTGTTCAAAAGCGCTGTCTCTTGACGGTTCATCGGATAATGTCCCATCATCAGCGCATTACAGTACAGCATTTCGATAATGGAAGGCAGCATTGCCTTATGTGCCGGATGAAAGGCCCGCTCAATGACAGGATTGTTCAGGTTAAAATAAAGCGTTGCGTACGCTGCATCTTTTAACGTAGCGCCCAGGCTGCCCAGAACGGAGGACAGAGCGTCGGTGCTCACTTCTTTGGTCGCCTCCATAACACGCCACTGTGCGGACTCATGGGACAGCGTGTAGAGAACAGGAATCTCCTCCGGCTTGAAGCGGCGAAGCTGTACCTGGCAGCGGAATTTCTGCAGCACACTATCCGCCAATCTTACGGATTCATAGTAGTCAAGCCGCTCTTGAGGCGTAATATCGGTAAAGGATAATGACACCTCCTCCGGCAGCAAGCGTTCCGTCTGCACGTCCGGGTCAATTAAGGGCAGCAGGGACAGCAGCTCGGCATCATAAATATATCCGCCATTCACCACCAGCATGGATTGGGCCGAAGCCACATGGGTAATCTGGCGGTATTCGTCCAGAGTAGCAGTAAAGTAAAGGGGGGACTGCTGCTTCAGCTCGCCAAGCGGCTTCGTGCCAAAGGTGCTCTCAAACGGGAGCCACTCGTGAATAATGGAGTAGAAGGATGAATCTTCCACGGCGAGGGCCTTCATGGATAAGGCATGCAGCGAAATGATAGATTGCAGGCGATCCGGATCATACTCCGCCATCCTCATCAATTCCTGACGAATGGTGCTACCCAGTTCTTCCCGCACCTGCTCCAGCTGGACGTTCTCATAGAAATGCTCCCGGGAAGCGGTCGGCTGCAGCTCATCGGTCCAAATCATACATTTGACGAAGAACGCCCAGTCCGGCAGGACATTATCGGCGGCTTCGGAGACCAGCATGTGCTTCAAGTACACCCTGTGATTGCGTTTGGCGCCCAAATTCACTGCCTGCGGCAGGATAAAGGCGATGCCTCCTGTCCGGCCGGAGGAGGTATGCAGAGGAATGAAATCGCGGAACGTCTCCCCAAGCACCTGCTTACCAAAAGCCAGCACCTCGCTGCGATGCTTCCGGGCCAGCTGCGGATCTTTGACCCAAGGCGGGGAAGGCGGATTAATCAAGCGAGTGGTTTGATTGGACACCAATTGGATGGGGTAAGGCAGCAGGGCTCCATAATGGAACAGCCATTCTTGCAGATTGCCTTCCTTGAAGTACGGCTCAGAGCCTTCTTTGCAACGCAAAAAAACCTTGGTTCCCGGAGCATGTATCCCTTCGAGCTTGCGGATCGTATAGGTTCCATCCGGCTTCCCGCGCCATTCCAGTGCAGGTCCGCCCTTGGCGGATTGTGTAACCATGACGATATCGTCACTCACCATAAAGCAAGACAAGAGCCCGATGCCAAACCGCCCGATAAAAGAGGTGTTGGTCTGGAGAAAGTCCTCGCCCCGCTTGGAGGATTGTCCGATCATTGCCAGGAACTCATGAATTTCCGACTCGTCTAACCCGATCCCGTTATCTTCAACTAATAAGGTCGCGCCGGTTGAAGTCTCGCTTACCTCGACATGAATCCTACCATCGTATCCACCCTGAGAATAAGCCTGCCGTGCAGTAATCGCGTCTACACCATTTTGCAGCAGCTCCCTCAAGAATACCTTCGGGCTGCTATACAAATGGTTAGACAAAATGTTGATCATACCGCTTAAGTTGACCTGAAAACGATATGTATCCTGGGTTTGATTCTTCATTTTTATTCTCCTATTCTGTAATAATCGCACGTATCATCCACAGGAGGACAACCGATTGTCCTTTATGCCAGCAACAGACCGTTATGTATGCGGATGCCGCTCTATATATTACCCCCGAGCTGCTTTATGAGAAACAAATATTTCCAACATACTTCCATATATACACAATTCCTAATTGCCGCTTTGTAATGCTGAATAATTTTTGCTAATATTGCCCATCGGGATTCCTTATTAGGCAAGATGTGTTGACGTTGCTTACTCCACACGTGTGGACGTGGGGTTTGAGGATTGGAACGGGGGAGGCGGGACCTGTGAATTTCAAGCCTTTCCCTGTGTTTGTGTGTGCTATAATATTTTTTCCAAGTCGTGGTCAATCTCCTCGAATTTCCTGTACTCATGCAGTATATTCAACGAATCCAAATATAAATGTAAAATTTCATTATCGCAAAATAATATGTCCGCTGTGCCGATATGAATATCAATTTTTAGTTTACCGCGAATTTTTTCCGCATTTTGCCGTACCAAGCATAATATATTGTTTTCCTCCAAATACCATTCTTCTCTCATCATATCTTCGTATAACTCGATGACTTTTTCCGGTGCTACCCCCACAGTACGGAATTCTTTGAGATAGAGATGGTGATAGGTTCCTGCGTAAGAGGTTACGGAACCAAACAGCTCGGGGTGCTTAACTGCATAATAAAACGCCATGTTGCCGCCCATCGAAAACCCTGACAGCATTCTGTTCTCGCGGGTTGTGTTTGTTCTGTACTGACCGTCGATATGGGGAATCAGTTCCTTAATAAGGATGGATTCAATTTGCAACAAGGCATCGAAATAATTGTCTTCCGACGAAATGGCGTTGACAAAAACAGTAATGGCTTGTCTGTTTTTATAGACCTTTTCCAGCGGCCATATCTCGGAGGATTCGTTGCCCGTCCATCCGTGAATGTGGTACGCAACCGGATATTTTTCGCCGCAGTCTTTGTACCCTGACGGAAGATAGATATTATAGCCTACTTCGTGATTTAATACTGGGCTGTAAAATGTTTTATGAGTAACATATTGAGGCGATTCTGCTGGTGGGTTTACAAAGTTCATTCAATACTCCTCCAGTTAGAAGATATTTCTACTAATTGATTATATTGCTAGATAGACAGTTATTCAAATGACACGTTTGAGGGAAAGTTTTTATATGAAAATGATATAATTTTTAATGGTGCAGATATGGCGTATCATATTAAAATAGTAATGTTAGTCTCTATAGTCCCACTGTCTCTGAAAAAATACTTCTCCCTAAGCCGATGAGATTCAGGTGTTTATCCTGATGATCACTCGGCTTTTTCGTTTTAATAAGAGTTTTTGATTTTCGGGGTAAGTGCGTGAATGATCTGCGCTACGCCCTATTTTTATTTTGGTTATCCTCAGTGTTTCGTCCATGCACTTTTCATATTTGATCATAAGATATTTCGAAAATGAGTGAAGGAGGGATTATATGAAAGCAAAAGTGAAGGTTAGCCCGCAATTCAAAAGACTTTGTATGCAATTTGGAAAAATTCTAGGTGGCGAATCGGAAGTTGAAGAAGGTCCGGTTTGTTTTGTCACGCGTATGACGAACTTAAGGGAGACAATCCTGGGAAGAAGAACGCGCTCGCCTTTGGTGCAAATGCAAATGTTTTCGTTTGAATCTCTTGATAAGTCGGGCCGCGCGCTTTGTTTGGGCGAGACTGCCGTACATCAAAATCAAGTGAATCGATTGATGTCCAATCTCCGTAAACGCGGGATAAAAGTGACTGCGCTTCATAATCACTGGCTAAAAGAAAACCCTCGTTTAATGTATATGCACTGGGAATCCATTGACAATCCTGTTGCGTTTGCCAAAAAAACCAAAGAATCCATTGCGTTCTTAGGTTAATGCAGTGGACCGGTGAATTATATTCTTAACTTATTCTGAAAGGATGATTTCGTATGGAGAAACAGGTGAAGGCAAGCCCCCGTTTTAGAAGACTATGTAACCAATTTTCAACTATTTTAGGTGGAACCGAGCATGAAATTACAAAGGGTCCGGTTTGTTTTGTCTCCAGAAACAGGAGAGTAAACGCCTCAATTTTAGGAAGACGTACCACATCTCCATTGGTCCGTTATCAGCTGTTCTCGTTCGAATCACTGGACAGTTCAGGTCGCGCACTGTGTTTAGGGGAAACGGCACTTTTCCAGAATCAAGTCAATCGACTGCTCTCAAACCTCCGCAAGAACGGGATCAAAGTAACAGCAGTCCATAATCACTGGCTTTTTGAGAATCCACGTCTGATGTATATTCACTGGGAGTCGATCGATAATCCCGTTGCATTTGCAAAAAAAGTAAAACGTTCGATCGCCTTCTTAGGTTAATGATGAGGAATCGTGCGGATTGGAGTGGTCCTCCCCGTTGCTGACGGGTCTTCTTATCTGACTCCACATATGTGGAGTCGGTGGCGGTGCTAGTGAGATAGGACTAAACAAAATGTGACGGTAGCCGAACCCTTCCAGCATGGCGGATGGGTTCTTAGGTTTATAGGGTTCTACGAGTTAATGAATTCTATCCAATGACAACATAACGAAAAGAGGTGCGGGAATTCCCACGTCTCTTTTTTTCGTTACCAAGCGTGAATTCCGGCTGAAAAATGAAATGAAGGTAATAATTCAATAAAGGAATATTTTTCAAACAAAAAAACAAAAAAATTTTGCAAGGATTCTTATTGGTCGATCGTATCCACTATAGAAAGGAGAAAAAATGGCCCAATTACCGATTGATATCAACGATAATATTTCAGCTGCGCTCACCCAATATTCTGACCTTGTACGTCGAATATGCTTTTTATATCTACATAATAGTGCAGATGTGGATGATGTTTTTCAAGAAGTATTCCTAAAGTTGTTACAGAATAACTCCCGCTTTGAAAGTGCTGAACATGAAAAAGCATGGCTAATCAGAGTTACAATCAATAAATGCAAGGACATCTTAAAAAGCTTTTGGCGAAAGAAAATGGTTTCAATTGAAGGTATGGAATTTCCATTTGAGGATCAAGCAGAGAATGAACTCCTGCAGGTCGTTTTATCACTTCCGGACAAGTACAAGGATGTTATCTATCTATTTTACTACGAGGAGTATACCGTGCCTGAAATGGCTCAGTTACTAAATAAAAAAGTAAACACCATCTATTCTCACTTACACAGAGCAAGGGAACTTATGAAACAAAAGTTAGGAGGTAAAGAACATGATTTCACGTTTTAAATCTGCGATCAATCAAATTAAAGCCGAAGACGACTTAATAAGCAGAACGGAAGGTTTTCTAAAGGACGCATTAATAAATGAGAATACTAAAAACATTAAATACAATCATTGGAGGACATTCATTATGAAGAAAAAGTTAGTAGCAGCTTGCATGGCAACCTTATTAGTTGGTGGAAGCGGTTCGGCATACGCCTATTATCAAACACCGGTATCATACCTAAGCCTGGACATTAACCCCAGCGTAGAAATAGGCGTTAACGCGTTTGATAAAGTTGTAAAAGTTAAAGGAATCAATGACGACGGCAACAAGATATTGGCTAAAATAAGCATAAAAGGTTCTAATGTTAGAGTAGCTGTCAGCACGCTGGTTTATTCTGCTGTTGATAATGGTTTTATAGCCGATAACGGTTCATCTGTGGTTTCTATTACATCGGAAACAGATAATTCAAAGACCGCAGCCAAACTTGAAAACGATGCTGAAACCGGAGCAAATCAGGCTTTACAGGAAACTGACACAACAGCAACTGTTATCAAAGATAATGTTGCCCTTGCCCGCAGGGATCAGGCGAGAACTTTAGGCATCAGCCCTGGCAAGCTTAATCTTATAAATAAGCTTCAAAAGGTTGATCCAACCGCTACTGTAGATGAATATAAAGATGCAAGTGTCAAAGATATAATGAAAACTATAAAAGATAGTAAAGCCAAGCTTAAGAATAACGCTGATCATAAGGATGAAAATAAAGATCAAAATAAAGATCAAAATAAAGATCAAAACAAAGATCAAAACAAAGATCAAACAAATAGTACAGCCGACAATAATACCAATACTAGCACCACTACCACCGGCACGGCCGCAGACTCAAGCGATGCAAATAATACAAATGCAGCTAAAGTGAATAATGGATCTAAAGCTAATGAAAAAGAAGATAAGATGAGCAGTGAGGACAAGGATAGCAAGGATAATAATGCTGCCAGTGTGACCAATAAATCTAAAAAAGATGATGCTGAAGATAATGATAAAAAAGAAGTAGACAACAAAAACCAAGGCGCAACCAAAAGTAATGCTGTAGCTCATGAAAATAAGAATAGTAATGCGAATGCAAATAAGAATAGTGATGAAAAAGATAAGAATGAAGATAATTAACTAAGGCAAAATTCTAAAGAAGTATAGGCTATGTTTTTCTGACAACGAAAAGCATAGCCTTTTTGAGTTTGCAGGAAAATAAAAAGCACAGGGCAGCCTAAAAGCTACACTGTGCTAATTGCCGTTTGAATAAAAAAACTATTCTTCCAATCTCCATATATGTTTATCCGCCCGGAACGGCAGGCAAGAACATGCACCGAAAATTCCGATCGCAAGGAATAGCAAAGCTGCTCCGGAGCCTTTGCCTGTGCCGACTAGTGCGACCCACAGGCTGTTCATCGGTTGCCATGAAAGTGCAAAGCCGAACGGACGAACTCTATCCGCTCCGTGCAGTTTCGTCCGGTTCAGACCTTGCACGGAGCGGTGCCGCTGCATATTTTCATTTGGTTTCTCCTTCTTTATCGCCTGAAGTAAATTCACCTTAAAGTAAATTCTTCTTTATTTTACCATGTGCGAACCCGGGAAATAATTATATAATTGAAATTTCCAAGGATGTACACGATGAAAAACCGTATCATTGTCCTTTTGCGTGTATTGATTGGGAATGTTGACGATTTGACTTTCAAAAACAGAATGTTTATACTTTGTTTATACATTCTAGGGGGCGGTTCCATGTTTCAGGTCCAAAAATGGGGTAACAGCTTGGGCATTCGCATTCCGAAGTCCCTTGCCTTGAAGGTCGGTATTGAGGAAGGCTCCGAAGTCGATCTTGATGTGGAAGATGGGCATCTTATAATAAAGCCGAAGTCGGCTACACTAGACGAAATCCTTTCCCAGGTCACACCGGAAAATCTCCATAAAGAGGTTCCTACAGGTGAGCTACAAGGACGGGAAGTATGGTAACAAACGGGTATGTGCCGGATCGCGGCGACTTGGTATGGTTGCAGTTGGGTCCGCAAGCGGGGCATGAACAGGCAGGTAAACGTCCGGCCTTGGTCGTATCTCCTGCATCTTATAATGGTAAGGTAGGGCTTTGTTTGCTCTGCCCGGTAACTTCGAAGCAAAAAGGCTATCCGTTTGAAGTAGTTATTCCGCAGGATCTGCCCATCGAAGGGGTTATCCTTGCTGATCAAGTAAAGAGTCTCGATTGGCAGTCCCGACAGGCAGCGTTCATCTGCAAAGTACCACAGATAACACTGTCAGATGTCGTTGCTAAACTCGACTTATTGATTCGTTGACCGATAAATGTAGGCAGTAATAAGACATAGAGAGGTTTTTAATATGACAAACAATTTTTGGCGTGATTTACCACGGCCTTTTTTCATACTGGCGCCCATGGAGGATGTGACGGATGTTGTGTTTCGCCATGTCGTAAGCAGAGCGGGCAGACCGGATGTGTTTTTTACGGAGTTTGCGAATACAGAGAGCTATTGTCACCCGGAGGGGCACCATGCAGTGCGCGGCCGTCTGACGTTTACAGAGGATGAACAGCCGATTGTAGCGCATATCTGGGGAGACAAGCCGGAATACTTCCGTCAGATGAGCATCGGGATGGCGAAGGAAGGATTCAAAGGCATCGACATCAATATGGGTTGTCCTGTAGCGAATGTAGCAGAGAACGGGAAGGGAAGCGGCCTGATCTGCCGTCCCGAGCTCGCAGCGGAGATCATCCAGGCGGCCAAAGCCGGGGGACTCCCCGTCAGTGTAAAAACAAGGCTCGGATTCACTGACATCGACGAATGGCGCGGCTGGTTAACCCATATTTTGCAGCAGGACATTGTGAATCTGTCCATTCATCTGCGCACCAGAGAGGAAATGAGCAAAGTAGATGCCCACTGGGAGCTGATCCCGGAGATCAAGAAGCTTCGTGATGAGGTGGCACCGGGCACGCTGCTGACCATTAACGGGGATATCCCTGACCGTCAGACCGGCCTGAGGCTCGCTGAGCAGTACGGTGTGGATGGGATTATGATCGGGCGCGGTATTTTTCATAATCCGTTTGCTTTTGAGCAGGAGCCGAAGGAGCACAGTAGTGAGGAATTGCTTGATCTGCTGCGGCTGCATCTGGATCTCTATGATCAATACGCAGGACAGGCACCACGTGCCTTCAGCCCCCTTCAACGATTCTTCAAAATCTATGTCCGCGGCTTCCGCGGGGCAAGTGAATTAAGAAATACCTTAATGAACACCAAGTCCACAAGTGAAGTGCGTGCGCTGCTCGATGAGTTTGCAAGCAAGGTGCAGGATGACGGGGAACGTGAGAATCAATCGTAAATTACAAATTTCCCTTGTTCATGCAGCATTTTTATAGATTCCACCATATGATTAATTTGTTCTTCGGAGTGTCTTTCCCAGAATCCTAATTCCGCTATGATTTTGAGTGGAGATTTGGATCTATAGGAACGTGTCGGGTTTCCGGGGAATCTCTTGTCCGTTACGTTCGGGTCATTTTCAAACTCGCCTAAGGGTTCAACCATATAAATCCTTTCTTTGGCTTCAGAAGCTGCTAATTCGGCACCCCATTTGGCAGCCTCTAACGTGGCCGTGAAATAGATATAGTTGGATTTTTTATTCTGGTAATTAGATAAGTGTTGAGGTTCTAACAAATCTCCAATCTTCAGCTCTGCTTTCGTACCGTGAAAAAAAGGACCGTTATCCAGCACATCTTTTTGGTTATTCATATAGATCCACCTCTTCTTTGCGATTGGTACACACTAGTATAGTGTGCAAACCGGCAAAATTGTAGTCTGTAAATCCATCGTAAATCGAAGTATAATTAAAGTAGAGAGAAGATCAGACGGCGGTGGAAGGTGTCCATCGCTTTTTTTTGTGCGTTAGCGTTGGGATTGCCGAAAGCAAGCCTGTCCGCTGTTTTATATAAAGGGGGATTACATGTCCTGGAGCAAACTGAAGCAACAACTGGAGGGCTTTCTCAGTCCTGCGTTACATGGAAGGGTAGAATACCGCGCACCGGGTTACCGTTATCTACCTGATAAATCAGGGATTTGTTATATCTCGGTAGATAAAAAGAACATACTTAACATGAGTGATAAAACGAACCCTATCAGATGGTATCAGACTGAGCTAGAAATCAAGAATGATCCAGACATTCGAATTCCCATCACCCGTGACGACATTGAAGCGGTCAGAGCAGGTACCAAGGGGCCGGTGCCGGAGGATCGTCTTATCGTAATGGCCAGAAGCCGAAAAAGCACAGGGCATGCCAAAGTGCTTATGTCAGCGCAGGCTGCATTATGCAAATCGAATTTTAACGCCCAAGCTAACAAGTTTCTGACTACACCTATAGAGGAAAGCCTGGAGAGCGATGATATCCTGATGAATGTTCTGGCTTTGGTGGACAAACGAGTGGGGAAAAAGCGGATTTTGGGCATGGCTCAGAAGATGGAGCTGAAGCATCCGGTTGTGCGGTATTTTTATGAACTGCGGCGGGGGACGTAAGGTGAACTATTTCTAGCAGATTTCATAACAAATGAGGGCTTATGTGATGCCGAAAAAAGATAATATGCTGGCCATCCTATGGATGCTGAACTCCGGCGTGAAAATAACTGCGAAGCAGATCGCTGAGAAGCTCGAAATTAATATACGGACAGTGTACCGGTATATCGATGCACTATGTGCCAGCGGAGTGCCTATCATCTCCGATTCTGGTCATAACGGCGGGTATAGCTTGCTCAGTAATACGATCAGAGCACCTCTGCTATTTGATATGGAAGAAAAGAAAGCGCTCCTTCATGCGGCTCTTTTTGCTAAAGAGGCCGGATCCCCTATGAGTGAGGCATTGGACAATGCGGTATCAAAATTAAAAATGTATTCGAATCAGGAGCAGGAAAATACCCTTAGCCGCCATTTAGCCGGATTTGAAGTTATAAACCGTATGGGAGATCCTTCGATTCAGCCGGTACTGGCGGAATTGGAGCAGGCTGTAGCCAATGAATACTCTGTAGAAATGGAGTACCGCACAAGCCGTGAAGAACATCCCAAGAGCAGGGTAATTGACCCGTATGGAATGGTCTACTGGAATAACAGGTGGTACACAGTTGCATTTTGCCACTTGAGAAATGAGATCCGCAGCTTTCGGGCAGACCGGATTCTAACAATCAAGCGTACGCCGCTGACGTTTAAGCGTTCCGAAGCTTTTTCGGCCCGTGAATGCTTCCTGCAGAATCTGCTGCCTGATGTAGCAGGTGAGGAAGGAATAATTTCCTTAAGGATAGAAGGCACTGCGGATGCTTTGGACGACCTGTGTATGCACTGGTTTCTGGGGCATTATCTGAAAGAGCGGACAGCTGGTCAGGCCATATTTTACCTTGAGGCGGAGTCCATTCACAGGTATGTCCCTAATTTTCTTCTACCTTATGGAAAATCGATTCGAGTAATAGAGCCGCAGAGTTTAAAAGAAAGGCTTGTTGCTACTGCGTCGGAGTTAATGGAATATTATCAGCTTTAACAGCTTCACTGACAGCGGATGTCAGTGGAGCTGTTTTATTATGGAGGTAATCACTGAAGGAGGAGTTAGCAATGAATAATACGGTATATCTGTATGTCTTTGACACAATGGCAGACTGGGAAATAGGTTACTTAACAGCCGAACTGAACACGGGAAGATACTATAAAAAGGGGCTGGCCCCATCAAAAATAGTTACCGTGGGAATTGATAAGACACCTGTAACTACAATGGGCGGACTTACAATACTGCCTGACATCAAACTGGATGAGTGCAGAATTGAAAGCACAGATGCATTGATTTTACCCGGTGGAGAGACATGGACAGAAGCCATTCATGAGCCCATCTTAACAATCGTAGAGAGGTGCTTACTGGAAGGTACATTGGTTGCAGCGATTTGTGGTGCTACAATGGGCCTTGCCCAGGCAGGATTGCTGAATTCACGTCTACATACAAGCAATGATCTGGAATATCTAAAAATGATCTGTCCCGCTTACACAGGTGAAACGTATTTCAAAATGGAGCCTGCTGTAACTGATGGAACACTAATCACTGCATCTGGAATAGCTCCGTTGGAATTTTCTGTTCAAGTCTTGAAAGCTATGGGTGTGTTGTCTTCACAAACATTAGATGCCTGGTATAGCCTGAATAAGAGTCATGAACCCAAATATTTCTATGAGTTGATGAATTCCATCCAATGAAGGGTTAAATGATATCGCCAAATGAAAAAAAGGCGCAGAACTTAAATCTGCGCCGTACAATAATTGCGGGACCTCTAATTTTCGAAGAACTGACTTTTATCTGTGCCAGCAATGGTTAAATTTATCGCTGCAGAGTTTGCGACAAGTTTGAATTGTGTCTCATTTACTTTTATTGCTGTCGCTGACACTGAAGTTAGTTGTTTATTTAGAGCATTAACCAAGCCGTCCATATTGTAATATTTCCGTTCTAGCAAAATAGTGGCTGTGTTTGTGCCGTCACTAACTGTAAACGTACGGTTCTTGGTATGATCTTCGTCTGTGCCGGTGAAATAGTTATTATCAAAGAAATAGGCCCAGTCATTCCCACCTAATGTAACAGAAGCATCTGATCCAGTCTTAAAGGTGGATATAAAGAACGTGTCATTATTTCCAATTCCAGCTAATGTCCGCTCCCCTAAGTTTATCCCATGTGCATTACAGTAGTCTTGGATAAAACTATCTATCGCTGAGCCTACTACCTGTCCTGAAGTAAATCCATTCAACGGTATATTCCAGGTTAGGTCAACGGGTATGGTAATGGTTCCATCACTAATAGTGAAATGTTTCGGATTACTTTGGAAATTGGTTGAGGTTATCTTTTTGCTTTCTTTCCTAGCTTGAGTAGCATAGGTGACTGAGAAGTCGAAATTTGTTATAGCTTTACTTGTAATAGTCTGTGGTTCATTATTCTCGGCTTGAACATGGATCGTAATTTCTTTTGTATCAGAAAAGGTTGCTGAGATAATTGTCGCTATGAGCACTACGTCAGTATCAGCTGCTAACCCTGCACGAGTAACATTCCCCGTAGAAATATCTACAATTGAAGATTGCATAGAATCTTTTAATGCCCAGGTAACAGCGGCGCCATCTTGAATGCTTGGCAATGTGACTTGGTCATCTGTTCCGTTGTATATTACCTTTAAATTCTCTTTAGCTGTTGCTACGAATTCCAGCGCAACAATAGCCGACTCTGCATCCGTTAATCTGGAAATATCCCCTACCAGCGTCTTCTGTGCTGGTGTTAAGTGATTAAAATCCATACGTGCCTTAACTACAGCGGTTTGGTTGGCCAGGGTGATTTCTGCTTTTGCAGGCAAGGCGGCAATTTGGTCTTTTACCTGGCTGGCTGCTTCAAGGTCTAGTGCCGCTTGAGCTTCCAGCGCAACAATAGCCGACTCTGCATCCGTTAATCTGGAGATATCACCTACCAGAGTTTTCTGGGCGGGTGTTAAAGCATCGAAATCAGTACGTGCTTTCGCTACAGCTGTTTTGTTGTCCAGGGTGATTTCTGCTTTTACAGGCAAGGCAGCGATTTGGCTTTTCACCTGGTTGGCTGCTTCAAGGTCTAGTGCCGCTTGAGTTTCCAGCGCAACAATAGCCGATTCTGCATCCGTTAATCTGGAAATATCTCCTACCAGAGTTTTCTGGGCGGGTGTTAAAGCATCAAAATCAGTACGTGCTTTCACTACAACGGTTTTGTTGTCCAGGGTGATTTCTGCTTTTACAGGCAAGGCAGCAATTTGGCTTTTCACCTGGTTGGCTGCTTCAAGGTCTAGTGTCGCTTGAGTTTCCAGCGCAACAATAGCTGTCTCTGCATCCGTTAATCTGGAAATATCCCCTACCAGAGTTTTCTGGGCGGGTGTTAAAGCATCAAAATCAGTACGTGCTTTCACTACAGCGGTTTTGTTGGCCAGGGTGATTTCTGCTTTTGCAGGCAAGGTGGCAATTAGGTCTTTTACCTGGTTTGCTGCTGCAAGGTCTAGTGCCGCTTGAGTTTCCAGCGCAACAATAGCCGATTCTGCATCTGTCAGTCTGGAAATATCTCCTACCAGAGTTTTCTGGGCTGTAGTTAAAGCATCAAAATCAGTACGCGCTTTAACTACAGCGGTTTTGTTAGCCAGGGTGATTTCTGCTTTTGCAGGCAAGGCGGCAATTTGGCTTTTCACCTGGTTGGCTGCTGCAAGGTCTAGTGCCGCTTGAGTTTCCAGCGCAACAATAGCCGATTCTGCATCTGTCAGTCTGGAAATATCTCCTACCAGAGTTTTCTGGGCGGGTGTTAAAGCATCGAAATCAGTACGCGCTTTAACTACAGCTGTTTTGTTGTCCAGGGTGATTTCTGCTTTTACAGGCAAGGCAGCAATTTGGCCTTTCACCTGGTTGGCTGCTTCAAGGTCTAGTGCCGCTTGAGTTTCCAGCGCAACAATAGTCGCCTCTGCATCCGTTAATCTGGAAATATCTCCTACCAGAGTTTTCTGGGCTGGTGTTAACGCATCAAAATCAGTACGTGCTTTAACCACAGCTGTTTTGTTGGCCAGGGTGATTTCTGCTTTTACAGGCAAGGCAGCAATTTGGTCTTTCACCAGGTTAGCTGCTGCAAGGTCTAGTGCCGCTTGAGTTTCCAGCGCAATAATAGCTGCCTCTGCATCCGTCAGTCTGGAAATATCTCCTACCAGAATTTTCTGGGCGGGTGTTAAAGCGTCAAAATCAGTACGTGCTTTCACTACAGCTGTTTTGTGGGCCAGGGTGATTTCTGCTTTAGCAGGTAAGGCGGCAATTTGGCTTTTCACCTGGTTGGCTGTTGCAAGGTCTAGTGCGGCTTGAGTTTCCAGCGCAACAATAGCTACCTCTGCATCCGTCAGTTTGGAAATATCCCCTACCAGAGTTTTCTGGGTGGGTGTTAAAGCATCGAAATCAGTACGCGCTTTAACTACAGCTGTTTTGTTTGCCAGTGTGATTTCTGCTTTTGCAGGCAAGGCTGCAATTTGGCTTTTCACCTGGTTGGCTGCTGCTTGATCTATTGTATTTTGAGGAACTTCTGGGGGTTGTGTAGGTGTATATGTAGGTGCTGGTGTAGGTGTTGGTGTTGATGTTGGTGTAGGTGTTGGTGTAGCTGTTGGTGTTGGCGTTACAGGTGGTGTGGGATTTTGTTCATCAATCTTAGTCTTTTCTGTTATGAACTTAGAAGCGACAATAGCTACATCCTGACGGCTTGCTACATTAACCGGGTTGAAGGTGCCATCGGGATTTCCCTTCATGAGTCCTAATTCAACGGCAGCACCAACGGCATCCTTAGCCCAACTGGCAATGGAATCAGCATCAGAAAATTTTAAGTTCTGTCCTTTTCCGGCACTGTCAATACCTAGAGCGTTCACAAAAATCACAGCCATTTGTTCACGGCTGAGGTTCTGATTGTTACCAAACATTCTATTTCCCATACCTTTAAACAGGCCAGCTTTAACAGCAGCCTCTACAGCTGAAAAGGCATAATTGCTTGCCGGGACGTCTGTGAAGGAAGGTGACTTTGGAGGATTGCTAAGATCCAGATTGAGAGTCTTTGCCAATATGATAGCAAAATCTTGTCGTTGGATATTGCCTGCCGGATTGAATTTACCGTTACCTGTACCATTGATAATTCCTTTTTCGACTAGCTCAAGAATGGCATCTTTGGCATAGCTGTTTGAGATATCGGTGAATGATTCCGCTGCATATGCTTGTGGTACTAGGGTGCTGAGTACAGCAACCGTAGATAGGATAGATATTGATCTTGCTTTTAAATTTTTCTTCATGAATTTCTCCTTAAATTAAGTAATTAATCAGATGGATATCTAACTCTATGGCTTTTTGCCCTAGCATCACTCCTACGACAATTAATGAACTTAATCCTTTGTTTTATCTCCGCTCGTAACATGTATATTCTACTATACTTTGAAAAGAAATAGTCAACTGATATGATCTTTGTTATAGACAACGCCACGCTTTTTATATACACGAAGTGATGCCTTATAAACTGTTGGCAATCCACAACTGTTTACGACAGGGGGGCAGGAAGCTAATCAATAAATTATTCTATGATTACAGGTGGAGAGGCGGGTTGCGTATGCTTGTCTTGGGGTTATGATACTTCACACCCTTTTTTCATACTGGCGCCCATGGAGGATGTGACGGATGTTGTTTTTCGCCATGTCGTAAGTAAAGCGGGCAGACCGGATGTGTTTTTTACGGAGTTTGCGAATACAGAGAGCTATTGTCACCCGGAGGGGCACCATGCTGTCCGCGGCCGTTTGACTTTTAGATGAACAGCCGATTGTAGCGCATATCTGGGGAGACAAGCCGGAATACTTCCGTCAGATGAGCATCCGAATGGCGAAGGAAGGCTTCAAAGGCATCGATATTAATATGGGTTGTCTGTCCTGTAGCGAATGTAGCAGAGAACGGGAAGGGAAGCGGCCTGATCTGCCGTCCTGAACTCGCAGCGGAGATCATCTAGGCAGCCAAAGCCGGGGAACTCTCCGTCAGTGTAAAAACAAGACTCGGTTTCACTTACATCGACGAGTGGCGCGGCTGGTTAACCCATATTTTGCAGCAAGACATTGTGAATCTGTTCATTCATCTGCGCACACGAGAGGAAATGAGAAAAGTAGATGCCCACTGGGAGCTGATCCCGGAGATCAAGAAGCTAACGGGGATATCCCTGACCGTCAGACCGGCCTAAGGCTCGCTGAGCAGTACGGTGTGGATGGAATTATGATTGTGCGGGGTGTTTTTCAGAATCCGTTTGCTTTTGAGCAGGAGCCGAAGAAACACAGTAGTAGAGAATTGCTGGATCTGCTGCGGCTGCATCTGGACCTCTATGATAAATACTCAGGACAGGCACCACGTTCGTTCAGCCCACTTCAGCGATTTTTCAAAATCTATGTCCGCGGATTCCACGGGGCAAGTGAATTAAGAAATACCTTTAATGAACACCAAGTCCACAAGTGAAGTGCGTGCGCTGCGCGATGCATTTAGAAACAAGGAGCATGGCGTAGCGAAAACTTAAGATTGAGCTGGACAGTTAAAATAGGAAAAAGATGCAAAAATATTGGGGATCGGCTGAATGGAGAGGGGAACAAGCCGGAGCCAGCAGGCCGTTCCTCTGTTTTTAAATACGTTTGAGGTCCCCTCAAAGCACCTGAGTCATCTTCGAAGCTAAAGCCCCTATTTGTGGGGGTATTTATTATGGAGGGGGATCACATGACCTGGAGCGAACTGAAGCAGCAGCTGGAGGGCCTTCTTAGCCCAGCGTTACAGGGAAGGGTAGAATACCGCGCACCGGGTTACTGTTATCTACCTGATAAATCAGGGATCTGTTTTATTTCGGTAGATAAAAAGAACGTGCTCAATATGAGCGATAAACAAACCCTATCAGATGGTATCAAACGGAGCTGGAGATTAAGAATGACCCGGATATCCAGATTCCTATCAGCAAGGACGACATTGAAGCGGTCAGAAAAGCTACTAAGGGACCAGTGCCGGAGGATCGCCTAATCGTAATGGCCAGAAGCAGAAAAAGTACAGAGCATGCAAAAGAGCTTTTGTCAGCACAGGCTGCATTAACGAAGTCGAATTTTATCGTGGTAGCTAATAAGTTCTTAACTACGCCTATAGAGGAGAGTATGGAGAACGGGGACATTCTGTTTAATGTTCTGCCTTTGGTGGATAGAAGGGTTGGGAAAAAGTGGATCGAGGGTATGGCTGAGAAGATGGAGTTGAAGCATCCGGTTGTGGGGTGGTTTTATGAGCTGCGGCGGGGTGGGTTGTGAAGCGGATGATTCTTACCTGTGGATGATCATAGATGGGTAAGGGGGCAGCCGACAAAATGGATAGGGTAGTGATAATTATTAAACTGAAGACCCTATTTGAAATAGGTCGTCGGCCTTTAATTTATTGTGGGGCTCGTGTCAAGGATATTCCCCCTGAACACTCTATACAAGTGAAGAGTGTTGTTTTGTTGGTTGGAGATTATATATAAACAGAAGGAGCCTAGAATCTTAAATGATTCTTAACGGCTCCCTTCTGTTTAATTTAATTCATTTTAGATGGTGAATAACAAAAGATTATTTTTTGCGCTTTAATTTATAAAGACGATACATTTCTAATTCTTCCTTTAACCGCTGTGCCTCTTCAGTTGTTATTTCCTCCAATTTATTTTGACCAAAGAAAATATAAGGTGGACGCTCATCTTTTAGTAAATCTTCAAGATATGCTTTCTCCTCCCTTCCAAGTAAAAAATCCACAGAGACCTCGAAAATGTCAGCAATTCGTACTAGAGTGCTTAAATCGGGCACTCTCTTTCCTGATTCATAACCAGATACTGATACTTTTGTAACTCCAATAGCATCCCCTAGCTGTGATTGTGTCAGACCATTTTGAATCCTTAAATTTTTGATTCTTTCAGATATTAACATACAACCCACCTCAAAAATATTTTACCCTAAAGTTAACGAAAGGTTAACATGAAAATGTTGAAATAAACTAATGGTTAACTTATAATTCATGTTAACACCTAGTTAACTTATTTTTTGATTGGAGGTCTTGGATTGAAGAGGATAGTATTCTTATCTGGAGGGATTGGAAGTTGGGCGGCAGGAATGCGAGTAATGCAAAAATACGGTAATGGAGATATCATCAATTTATTTACTGATACTAAAAAGAAAAATGATAGGCATCCTCATCGGGGGGAAGATCAAGATTTATACCGGTTTTTAAATGAAAGTTGGAGTTATATCGGTGGGGGATTGGAATGGATATCTGTGGGCAAACATATATGGCAAGTCTTTGAAGAAGCAAGATATATGGGGAATACAAGACACGACCCGTGTAGCAGAATACTAAAGAGAGAAGCTGCGAGAAGTTGGCTTGAAAAGAGATTTTCTCCCGATGAAGTTATATTATATCTTGGGATTGATTGGACTGAAGAACACCGCGCAAGAAAGTGTATGGATTATTGGAAACCATATCGTGTCGAGTTCCCGCTAATAGATGAACCCTACTTATCTAAAGAAGATATGTGTGTTTGGGTAGAAAAATATGGGATCAGAAGACCACGTTTATATGATATGGGTTTTTCACATAATAATTGTGGAGGATTTTGTGTAAAAGGTGGTCAAGGGCATTTTTTTAATTTACTTAATCAAATGCCTGAACGATATGCCTATCATGAAGCAAAACAAGAAGAACTATTCTTAGTCATTGGTAAAAGAGTTCCTTTCATAAGAAGAACAATAGATAAACAAATAAACTATTTAAGCTTAAAAGAATTCAGAGAGGAAATACAAAAAAAGAAATGAATAACATTTCAAAAACAATAGATCTAACAGACATTGGTGGGTGCGGCTGCTTTAATGATGTATAAAAGTATATCATTTCAATGAATGTAGAACATAGGTTCCTTTAAAGTTCTGTCCATCTTCAATTTAATAGTGTATAATTACTCCTGGAGACTATTCTCCAGGAGTAATTATTTAAGAAAGGAAGAGCTACATAATATGGCTTATGCTAGACATCAAAGTTTTTATATAAGAGATAAGTGGTTCAGTAAAGGATTGAAGGCAGTAAAACAAAATAAAAGATTTTTCTTTAATGAATATGCATTTGAGACGGTTGGATTAGGAAAGAATATGCTTGAATCTTTAAAATATTGGTTATTTGCTTTTGACGTTCTCGAAGAAAAGACAGTAGAGGGTCAACGAATACACACTCTCACGGAGTTAGGTGAGATTTTGTTTCAGAATGATCGACTTTTGCAAAAAAATGAAACATTGGCTATACTTCACTATCATTTAGTTATGAATAGAAATGACTACTCCACTGTATTTGATTGGTATTTTAATCGGTATAGAGAAACGTCTGTCAGTAAGCCTGATTTATTTAGTTCTTTTGTGACTTGGGTTAGCCAAAATGAAGTGAAGGAAATATCAGAGAATTCTTTAAAACGAGACATAGATTGCTTAATTCAATTTTACACTAAGGCACCCGATGATAACGATCCGGAGGATGGTATGTTTTCCCCGTTTTCCAAGCTAACCTTGATGAAGAGTGAACGCTCAGGTGAAGGCTTCGACACAATCAAGAAAATTATCCCGGAGCCTAATGCAATTGGAATAATATCTCTTTATTATATCCTTCTTAATTCAGATGCTATTCCAGAGGATAGGCTTATCAGTGTAGATGAGATTGTAAACGGTGATAACTTATGGGGGAAAATATTTAATCTTTCTCGAAATAAAGTAGTCGAAGCGTTAAATATTCTTACTAACCACGAAAAGTACCCAATTGAGTATGTTAGAACAAATAATTTAGATTATATTAAACTACCAATGATTTCGTCAGTTGAATATATTAAGAGCGAGCTTTTGAAAGGATGACCTATTAGAAATGGCTTTTAAGTCTAGCATTAACATAAAATTCGACTTGGGTAATGCTGAGTTGATAACACGTTACATTCCCACACCATCCCATGCCGAGGCAATGAAAGGGATAATTAATGGGTTTACTACTGACACTAACAGAGCACACATTATTGTTGGGCCTTATGGCACGGGGAAATCACTGTTAGCAAATGTAGTTGGAAGCATAGTTTCAAAAATGGCTAGTCCTTATGACATTGATTCATTAGCCGGAAAGTTTGAACAAGTTGATGAACAAATTGCCTCAAAAATAAAAGATATTAGTAACTTACCAATACCTTATTTACCGATTCTACTGAGTGGTAATGAAGGGAGATTTAGACATTCAATATTATCCGGGATATTAAAAAAACTTAAAGAAAAAGGGATTGACGTCGTACTGCCTGGATTGTCAACTAAGATTATAAAGTCAGTAGAGACGTGGAATCAGGAATTTCCCGATACTTATCAAAAGTTTTGCCTTAAGTTGAAGCAAGACGGAAGAAATCCCAATAATTGGATTGAAGAGATAAAAAAGCAAAATGAAGCAGAAATAAAATATTTCTCAACGATCTACCCATTTCTTACTGCTGGTGCTACTTTTGATATCGACTACGATTATAGCTTTCTATCACAAATGGAGTATTTAGCAAATGTTCTTCAAGATAATAATCTGGGCGTATTTATCATTTACGATGAATTCGCAAGATTTTTACAAGGTTTGAATCCTGCAAAATTTAATGAAGCAATGCAAGACATTCAAGACCTTGCTGAGCTTTCAAACAGAATGAGTTCAATACACATGTTACTAATCACTCACAAGAGTCTACGCTACTATTTCAGTTCCTCTAATGATGATGTTGCAAAGGAATTCCAACGTATTGAGAAGCGATTTAATCAATATTTGGTGAAAAGTGATCAAGTTACATTTTTAAGGATCGCTGAAATCATATTAACAGAAAATATTAATCAAAAGCCCATTATAAGTACTGCAGAATTTAATAGTACAAGGGAAATGTTGAGGAAGTACCCTCTCTTTCCAAGTATCAATCAAACAGAGCGCGATGAATTGGTTGTTAGAGGTATGTTTCCGCTTCATCCTGTAGCGATCTTTTTACTACCAAACCTGACCCGAGTGTTTGGACAGAATGAGAGAACACTGTTTACTTTCCTAGAAAGTCAAGAAACTGGTGGTTTGTTAAATCATATTAATAAAACTAATGATTATTATTTAGCTCACCAGTTATTTAATTTTTTCTTTCCTGACTCTTATGATGTCGGTAATGATGATTTTTCTGAACATATCCTTCTCTATAAAAAAGCAATGGCTCGCCTACCAGAAGGATTCTTAAACAAGAATTCAGCAATGAATTTAGTTAAGATTATTACCCTTTGGAATTTGTGCGCAGTACAAAATGAGCAAAAACTAAATACAGAATTCTTAGAATTTGCAACGCAAATTAGTAAAGATGAGTTGTCAGAGATTCTACAACTATTAAGCAAACATAAGGTGATTCGATTTAACCGAGTAAATGATTATTGGGAATTATTTGCTGGAAACTCGGTTGATTTGCAAGAAAAATTAGATCATGAAAAGCAATTGTTAAAAATAGATTCAGCAAAAGAAATAGAAGTCCTTCACAATAATCTAGCAAAAAAATTCTACTTTCCGGAACGCTACAATGATGATAAGGGAATGACGCGCTTCTCTGCAGTAAGAATTGTATACGGACGAGATATTATAGAAGGCAAGTGGAATCGAGAGCAGCAGGCTTACGATCTAATCATGTACTATGTTTTGGCGAATGACCAAGAAATGTATGAATCATTAGACTTTATCCTGCAAGAATTAAGCATAGGATCCGATAGAGAACTATTCTTTTTACATCCTAAACCTGTATCTGAGGTTTCGACTGAGGTTTACAATTATATAGGATTGGATTTATTAAGAAAAAACAAGACTTTACTCTCTGAGGATAAAGGTATTAAAGAAGAGTTAGAGGTACTTATCAATGAAACAAAATATAGAATTTCTTTATATCTATCAGATATAGCTTCTTTCAACGAAGGGAGAAAATGGTATATTTCTGGAAACGGAGTAACTATTACATCTGAATTTGAGCTGACTGAAATACTGTCAGAAAAATGTTATGAGTTGTATAGTTGTACACCTGTAATCTTGAATGACACCTTTAATAGGAATGTAGTTTCGGGAGTTCAGAGAAATGCAGCAATACAGTTAATTGATAAAATAATCGATGATCCACGTAAACCACATTTTGGAGTCACAGGAAACGGACCGGATTATGCCTTATTTGCTGCCATCTTTAAAAATAATGATAGTTTTGATATGAATGTCAATAATTTGGACTACTCAAACATAATTAATGGATCTTTTTCTGCGCTTAGATCAAAATTGATTGAAGTATTGGAAAGTAATCCGACGGGTAATTTTAAAGATATTACTAAGCTGTTTATAGCTCCACCCTTTGGTATTAGAAAACCGTTGATTCCTATTCTTTTTGTTGCCTTGATTAGGGATCGTTGGAATGAGTTTATGTTGTATCGCAACGATATGTTTGTCCCAGGTATTAATGGTGCCAAACTATTCGAAATAATAGTGGAGACAGGTGCGGAGAACTATCAATACGCTTATGAACACATAAATGATAATTATGTTGAATTTTTTAATATTATTGAGAAATATTTTATTGATTCTTTAGAGACGCGATTAAGCAACCAGTCTAGATTGATTTTTATCTGTGGAACTTTATTAAAATGGTTTAGGTCTCTTCCTAGAATTGCGCAAACTTCAGTTAACGTGGATGAAGAGTTTAAGGAATATAGAGATCTAATAAAAAGGTCTGAGGTAGATCCACAACAATCAATTGCCAAGCTGTTAGTACTATATCAACATAACACAGATAGGTTATTAGCTATCAAGCAATATGCTGAGGAATTTACTAAATTGTTGAAGAAAGAGTTAGCTAAAAAAATGTTGCAAGTTCTAGGTGTTAGTAATTTTATAGACATAAAGAATTGGGTAGAAATACAGCGGTCTAAAGGATCTTATTTAATTAATAAGTTGCCGGAAAGAATCTACAACTCTCTCTCAAATGAAAACGAAGAAATATGGATTGAACAATTCTCTGAAAAATACGTCGGAGTTAAAGTAGAAGATTGGTCTGATACCACTTATGACTTGTTTTTTACACAGCTGAGTCACGACCTAGAAGAACTAACATTAACTGAGCGAGAAATTAAACAAAGTAACTTAAATGTAGTTTCTATTCAAATAAACAATAGCAGGAAGTTAATAAGCAAGGTTGATCTGTCTGTTAAGTCGGAAACTATCTATTCAAATTTAGAAAGGATGGTAAATATCGCAGGCAAAAATGTGCCTCGGCAAGAACTTGAATATCTAATTTATCAATTGTTTGAAAATTACGTAGTGAAACCGGAGTGATAATATGGATACCCAAGAAAAAAAAGTTGTGCATGTAGCTATGTTCAGTGGCGGGGCTGGAAGTGCCTTTGTGGCTAATCATATGGTGCAAACCTATGGCAAAGAAAATTGTATTTTATTTTTTACAAATACTTTATGGGAAGATGAAGATAATTATCGGTTTATGGAGGAAGTTTCTAATCATATTGGTTTGGAAATCACAGAAAGGCTTGATGGAAGAACCCCAGAAGAAGTTTTCTATGATGAGAGATTTCTTGGTAATGCGCGTTTAGCTAAGTGTTCAGAGGAACTTAAAGTGAGACAAACTATACTCTTTTTAGAGGATGAATTAAGAGATCAAAAGAATTTAGAACCAATTCTTTACTTTGGAATTGGCCCTCATGAGAGCCATCGTGCTGAGAATTTAAAAGAGTTCTATGAACACTTTCCACTAGAAGCTATTGAAACGCGATTTCCGCTGATTGATTTATTTAGAGAAGATCTTGATGCTAAAGGAATCATTCAAGATGAATGGGGAATTGAGCTGCCGCGAATGTACAATATTGCAGAACAATTAGCGGAGAAGGAAAATAATGAGAATGCCAAATTAGCATTAAAATATGGTATTAAAGGGTTTTCTCATGCCAATTGTGCTGGTAGATGCGTACGAGGTGGTTTCCAACACTATGCGCTATTATATGCAATTTGGCCAGAAAGATATAGGGAACAAGAGGAAATGGAAGAGCGGTTCAGAACAAGTTTTAAGAAGGATGTATCAATTCTTAAAAAGAATGGTGGTTCCTATACTATGAAAGAGTTCCGTAAAGTTATGGAAACTGAGGGGTTTGAAAAATTCTTGTTTAAGGCGGATGCAGATATTCCTTGTGTTTGTTCATTTTCATGAATTAATGTTTACAGATCGCTGGATAACCTCCAGCGATTTTTTATTTTAAAGATTAGTAGATTTATTGGATACTTTTAAAAATACCTATAGCTCATTGTAAGTAATTTAATGTTTTTGCATTAGAAACAATTGAAAATAGAAAAATGAAGGAACAAAGTGTAAAACGGCGAATATATTAGTAATTCTAATTTAGAGGTTGTGTGATGACATGAGCTTTAAAGATTTAGTCTATTACGATGAGTATATAAGCCATAAAATGGATTTATTAAGGGAGTATTACTTACCTGTGCTGAATAAAACAAAAGACTTTAATCGCGCTGCCGGATTTTTTAAAGCCGATTTCCTTGTTGAGATATCACAAGGTATGACGTCATTAATTAACAACGATGGAAAAATGAATGTTATAACATCGCCAGACTTAACCGTCGAAGATATATTGAAAATAGAAGCAGGATATGAATTGAGAAAACTCATTGAAGAGAAATTGCGCGAGACTATTTTAGATCCGATTTCGGAAGAAGCACGTGAAAGAGCAAATTATGTAGCTCATTTAATTGCAGCAAATAGGCTGGATATTAAAATTGCAGTATTTAAAAATGCAAGAATAAAGGGTATCTTTCATGAAAAGTGGGGAGTGTTAACTGACTCTGACGGAAATCAGATCTCGATGATTGGCTCAAATAATGATACACCAAGTGGATTGCTAATAAATCACGAGTCATTCGAACTTAATTTTTCTTGGCAAGCTGAAACCGATAAAAGAAAGATTATTGCCAAGGAAGTTAGATTCAATAAAATGTGGAATAATAATGATGAAGATCTTTATGTCATAAATTTGCCAGACGGAATAAAGGATGAAATTTTAAAATACAAAAAAGATGAAATTTTCCCTGAGGATAAAATAGTTACATTAAGAAATGTTATAGAGAGAGGAGTCAGAGAATTGAATAATGATTTTCTAAAAAACACAAGTCCTCCGCCAGGAGAGACTAATATTCCTTATATACCGAGCGATATACAGATTAGAGATTATCAATGGGAAGCTCAAAAAAACTGGAAAAACAATAACTATAAAGGCATTTACTCCATGGCAACAGGGACGGGAAAAACAATTACAGCACTATTTTCGTTAGTTAAACTGTATAACGAAACCAATAGTTTGTTTGTAATTATAGTATGCCCATTTCAACACTTGGTTGAGCAGTGGGTGGAAGATCTAGAGAAATTTAATATATTACCGATCATCGGATATTCAAAGTCTAAGCAAAGAACTTGGAAAACAACATTAAGAAATCAAGTGACACTTTTTAACTTAAATAATAGAAATAGATTCAGTTGTTTCATTACAACGAATGCAACTTATGCCAAAGAAGAAGTAAGAGAAATACTGAGAAACTTGAAAGGTGAGGTATTATTTATAGTAGATGAAGCTCATAACATTGGATCAGGATCTGGACAGAGGGGGCTACTTGATAATTACAAGTATAGATTAGCATTATCTGCTACGTTCCAAAGAAAGTATGATGAAGAAGGAACGAGTCAGATTATCCAATATTTCGAAAAAGTAGTTTACGAAATAGATATAAAAGATGCAATATTCAATAAAAAATGTCTTGTTGAATATGAATACTATCCGATTCTTACATTTTTAAATGAAGATGAATTTATTGAATATAAACAAATTACAATTGATATTGCAAGAGGAACATCAGATAATAACGGAGTTCCATCTTTAAGCATGTCTGCAAAGCTTGCAGCTAACGAGCGATCGTTATTAATATCTAAATCAGTAAATAAGTTAGAGAGGTTGAAGGAATTTCTGCCTTTGATTAAAAGTACAAAAAATAACTTGATTTACTGCGGGGCAGCTAAGATTTCTCTAGAGGAGTTGCCTGAGGAAATAGAGGTTGTGACTGAGGAGTACCGGCAAGTTGACTGGGTAGTAAGTACACTAATAAAAAATGATATAATTGCAACTCGGTTTACAGCAGAAGAAGATATTGATCAAAGAAAAATGATAAAAACACAATTTGCTAATGGAACAATTGGTACTGTTGTTGCAATTAAATGTCTTGATGAAGGCGTTAATATCCCTTCCATCGAAAGGGCCTTTATCCTGGCAAGCTCTAAGGATCAAAAGCAATATATCCAAAGGAGAGGTCGTGTCCTCAGAAAATATGAGAGATTAGGCTATAGGAAAGAAAAAGCGTATATCTATGATTTCATCTCTCTCCCCTTTTTTATTGAAGACTCAAGAGAGCTTACTGAAAGTGATTATAAGATTGGAAAGACGCTAGTGAAATCAGAACTTGAAAGGATAATAGATTTTTACGACACATGCTCAAATAAATCAGAAGTGGAAAAAATAATTATTGAACTAAATAGTTCATATGAATTGGAGACTGTAGAAGAATGATGAGTGAACAATTGAAAATAAACATTATTAAAATGGTTTTGGAAATTGAAAAAAGAAATATTAATAATGGCTTTCCTAAGACAAAGGATGAAATAATTGCTGAAATTGAAAAAGTAATAATTACGGAGGTGGATAAACATGAAAATACAAAAAATTAGACTTGAAAACTTTAGGCAGTACCTTGGTGAGCAAACAATTGAATTTTCAACTGATGAAACTAAGAATTTAACACTTTGTCTAGCGAAAAATAATGGGGGAAAGACAACTTTAGCTCAAAGTATTATTTGGTGTCTATACGGAGTTACGAACCTGAATGAGCCAAAAGAAATTCTAAACAAAAGTATTAAATTATCCATGCGTGAGGGATCTAGTATAAAGGTTGCCGTTACGTTAGAAATTATTCATCGATCTGAATTATATATTATTCGACGTGAAAAGAATTATCAAAAAACAAATACACGATTAATTGAAGATGACTCAGAATTGACAATTTTAACATATGACAATAACAATGTACTGATTGATGTAAGCGGCAAAGATATAAATGATATTCTACCAAGGTCGCTTTCGAGATTCTTTATTTTTGACGGTGAAAGAATGCTACATCTGGGGACAAATAATGCAATTCAGAAGGAAGAGTTAGAGAAGGATATCCGTACTATTTTAGGCTTGGATGTTTTAGAGGAAGCAATATCACATCTCGGAGGCAAGAATAATACTGGTGGTGTATTATTGTGTTTAAATAAAAAGTTTGACAATAGTAATGATAGTGAAATGGAAAATACAAATAATGAAATAAATGAAATAAATGCCGAGATAGATCAACTAGATGAGCAAATAGAGGAAAGCACATCTTTACAATCACAAAAGGAACTGGACAAAATTAAATTATCGGAATTTCTTGAACAAAATAAACACATAAAAGAAAAGCAACTCGATAGAAATCGATTGGAGTTAGAATTGAACGGTTTAATTGATAGAAAAGAAAAAGAGAAAAAACAATTATTACGAAAATTTTCGGGGAATCTCCCTTACTTACTTTTACAAAAATTGTTCGATAAATCGATATCATTTGTTGCAGATTCTTCTGAATTAGAAGAGGCAGCACCGGATGTGACTTCACTGACAATTAATTATATTCTTGACAAAAAAGAGTGTATCTGTGGAACGACATTTTTAGAAAAAGATAGTATTTATAATAAACTCGAAAGTAATAAAAAGTATTATCCTCCTGAATCCATTGGAACAACAACAAAACGATATTTAGACGTTGTTCGTGGAATTGCTAGAACAAATGAAGATACTAAGTCTGAGATACAACAAATGTATGGAGATTATTTAGAAGTTGATTCAGATATTCATGATATCAAAGTAAAGTTAGATGCAATTAGCCGAGATATTCAAGAATCGTCTGAAGAGAAAGTAAAGGAAGCTGAAGAGCAGTATCAGGCAATTAAACAGGAATTAAAAGAATTAAATGACAGACTAACTGAATTGAACACAGCGAAGAAGTTTCAGTTACAATCGCAGCTGGAATTACAGGAAAAGCTAGAGGAGCTTTCTAATAGGAGCGAGCAAAACAAAAAAATAATTAGATATAGAGAGGTTGCCAAAGAGGTGTTAAATCACCTTAAGCAAAGCTACGATAAAGAGAAAGATAAGGTTAGAGATGAGTTGCAAAAAGAAGTACAAAAAGTATATGCAACAATAAATAGAGGAAACGGTAAAATAAAAATTAATGAAAAATTTGATTTCGAACTTTACACTGAAAGTCATGGACAATTAGTAAAAGATAATTCAAAGGGCCAAGGGTTATCAACAGTGTCTGCGTTTTCTTTTGTCTGTGGAATAACAAAATTAGTAAGAGAAAAAAAGATGAATGAAGAAATAAATTATGGTAATGAGCCTTATCCACTAATTATTGACGCCCCATATTCTGTAATGGACACAGACTATATAGAAAAGGTTTCACAGGTGTTACCAGCATATGCTGAACAACTTATTATTCTTGTCAAAGACGATAATTTCAATACAGCAAAAAGCATTTTCGAAGATATGGGTGTTATTGGTAAAGAATATCATATCGAGCTGGAAAGAAATTCCGATGGGACTGAAAATCAGTTTGTAACGAAAATACAAGAAAAAGAAATTGACCGATTAAAGGTAGGTGTAGAGTGAAATGTTTGAAGGCGATTATAGATATTTTGGCGATCATGTAGAAATGACCAATGCATTATTGTTTGAAAATGGTGGTACTGATGGTTTTTTTTCAACAGCATATGATGTTTTCTTTTCTGCAGCAATTATTGGATTTTTAGCAGAAGAAACATCGAAAGAGAAAGGGGATCGAGACCAAGCTAAAACTATTTTTAGTGCCAAGTTATCTGCAGAATACCAAAAAACTGATATTATTGCTCGTACTCTGTTACTCTCAGATGAAAAATTGGATGTTGGAGATGAGGATTACAACAGAATTAACAGAGCGATGAGGCACTTTTCAGAAGATAATATGAAAAAGGTTAATAAGAATTATATTGTAGGTTATGCACTAAGAGGTATTGAAATTCTTCATGATAGATTAATCAAAGCAAAATCTGAGGGTAAGGATGTTGTTTTCATAGCAAATGAACTTATTGATGAATACACTTCAAATAACAGTAGTTATCAAGGGATTCATGAACTAATTCTTGAATTGTCAAAATAATTGAGATTTTTTTGGTATCTCAAGGTTTCTCAAGAAAGATGGGCAAATTCAATTGATCGCCTCGCCACATCTCCAGGAATCAGATATTAGAGCAATTTTAATGATCGAACACAGTATATTATTTTGGGAAAAAGAGGTTGAAAAATGAATTGGAATTCTAGTTCTCATCCAATATCAGATATTAGAGACTGGAACACATTAAGACGGTTAGAAATTAGACCAGATTTCCAAAGAGGTGAAGTTTGGACGAATGCTGCTAAGATTATGTTGATGGACTCTATCCTTCACAACATACCAATGCCAAAAGTGTTTTTTCAATCGGTTGTAAGGGAATTAGATACATATAGAATAGTAATCGATGGACAACAAAGATTAAATGCGATTCTATCATTTTTGTCAGATGAATTTAAGTTGGAAAGTCCATATAAAGGTGAATATGAAGGTTTGAAGTTTTCTGATCTTCCAGAGCCTGTTAAACGGCAGTTCCTTTCTTATAAAGTTGATATTAATGAGATTATTGACGCGACTGAGGAGTTAGTACGGGAGATCTATTCCAGAGTTAATAAATATACTATAGCACTAAATAAACAAGAACTTCGTAGAGCAGATTTTCCTGGCGATTTTCTTAGATTATCTGAAGACTTAGCGTTAATTGATTTCTTCGAGGAGTCAAAGGTGTTTTCCGTTGCTAATCGAAGGAGAATGGGAGACGTTGAATTTGTGTCTGAACTTTTAGTGTTATTAATAGATGGCGTTCAGGATAAAAAGGAAAAATTAGATAGTTTTTATGATAAATTTTCGATTTGGGAAAATAAACACCAAATTGAAGATCAATTCAATAGAATAATAGGAGATATTAAATCTCTTTTTTCCAAAGAACATATATCTCTTACAAGATTTAAACAAAAGGCTGATTTTTATAGCCTTTTTGCTGCAATTAATGACCTCCAAATAGAGGGCAGAACATTAATTGGAAAAGACCTGAACAGTTTGCAAGAGGACTTTGCAATGTTAGACGATCTAATCGTACCTGAATCACAAGTCTCAATATTTTCAGAGTATGCAATAAAGTGTGTTTCACAAGGGAACTCACATTCTAGTCGTGAATGGAGAAAAAAACTTCTTGGGATTTTTCTGCATGGAACATATAAAAATACTGTACCTGATAGTGAAACACGTGAGATCTTTCACAATGTTATTTTGGATATTGAATATGGAGGTTTTTGCCCACCTGCAGTTCAAAGTTGTCCAATTTGTTTAGAGGAATATGATGATTATTCGAAGGAAAATGTGTTTCTAACATGGTCTATAAATGAATCAAACTTTCAGCTGTCAAATTCCTTAATGGTACATTATAACTGTAAAGAAAACTGCAAAGAATTTTATACATTTGACGAAGGACATGGTTTATATGAAGGATACGATTTATTTGTACCAGGACCACAAGAATAGGAATGGTTGTTATATCCCAATAGAACTTGTAACACGTTCAGGAGCAAAAATAGAAATTCAAGATCGTATTGCTTCTGGAGGTAATGCTGTAGTACACAGATGTCAACATATTATTACTGGGAATATGTATGCTATTAAATTCCAATTAGTAGTGAGTGAGAAAAGAAAAAGACGTTTTGAGCAAGAAATCGACTTTCTTAAAGTTATCCAGCATGAACAATTAGTGAAATATATCGATGATGGAATTGTTCGTGCAAGTGGGCCAAACAAAAGGAGTACTGAAATACCTTTTATTATAATGGAGCTTGCAGAGAATAACTTGAACGACTATCTGCGAAATACCAGGGAAAGCCTTACTTATGCCATGTATATCGGGCAATTTAAGGGATTAGCATTGGCATTAGCCAAGATTCATGAAAAGGCCATTCACCGTGACATTAAACCTGAAAATATCTTGGTAAGTGGTAATACATGGCTAATTAGTGACTTCGGACTATGCAAATTTTTAGATGAAGAAGCGCAGGATTTAACATACATTGATGAAGCTGTGGGGCCGCGGTTCTGGATGTCTCCTGAGGCGTTAAATAGGACTATTGGTAATGCTGACGAAATATTAAAGCAATCGGATGTATTTCAACTTTGTGCAATATTTTGGTACGTGGTAACCGGTAGGAATCCTTTTGGCGTGGTTTGTAAGGAAGATTGGGATGGTCCTGAGTCAATATTTGAGGTTATTTTTAATGCTCTATCCCATGATCCTAGTCGAAGGCCTAGGGATGGAAGGGATCTATATCAGATGTTGGAGGATGCAACTCTTGTAGAAGCCTTTGGGGCATAGGAGGATGATGCCAAGAGGTTGTGGTAACAAGGGGGTAGCAAACCCCATGGGGGACTTAGGTAAAGGCGAATGCCCAAAATTCTTAAAAGCAATGAGCTTCTAGGCATTCACGGTTATATCAGAATAATGTGGCTCCACATTGAGGAGCTAGTAGTAGCAATCCCTGGAGTACTAGCACTCGACGGCACCATACTTAACATGACTCAAAGAAGTGAAGATATATTTGTCCAGTGAAAAGAAAATTCCAGAAGAACGTGAAAGGTCTGAAATTCAAATTGGAAATGTTATCGAATCGGACCTTTCATTTAATTCTAATTATTATAAAACCCCGGAAGTGTTATTTCCGAAAATCATTATACTGACGTGAGAAGTTTAGAGTGCGTTTTCACGAAAGTAAGGAATCAGAAAAAGACCCTGATATCCTAGAAATTCTATTACCATTATCCCAAGAAACTAAATTATACCCTGTTCCTTTTTGTACAAAAGAGCAACTTTTGGAACTGGGAACTTTTTATAATCGCTCTGGTGTTTATGCATTCTATGGACCAGGAGACAATTGGAGACGGAAACCTTTATATATAGGTGCAACTAATGATATTTGGGGAATAGCTGAGCATATTTTTGGAACTTCTCCTACAAAGCACATTGAAATAGATGACGAGAATTACTCACCACACAAAGTACTTTAGAGTGGATAGAAATTTTCGCTTTAGACTCAAAACATCATCGAAACTTGCTGGAACAGGCGTTAATTGCTGCAAAGAAGCCATTACATAATTATTTCACAGAGGACAGGTACCATACAGCAAAAGAACGTTATGTTGATTATATGGAAAAAAGAAAAGATATTCTTAAAGAGATAGTTTTATTCCCAAAACAAGAATGGGATTTTGCAGCATATCAACAATATCCAGACCTAAAAGATTATTATTTAAAGAAATATAAGATAAAAAATTACCGAGAGTGATTGTTCTGATTTTAAGCACATGTATTCACAAAGGATGCTAAATATAATGATTGACAATGGCTTAATTAAGTTGTTCAAAAACATTTTGGATAGGATAATACAAACGCAAATTGTTCCTGTATATTTACCGAGATTTTCTCTGAATAGGTATGTACTGTTTAATGGAACGCCTAGGTTAGCACTTTATTTGAAGAAACGGACGGAGTTCCCAAAAACCATTCAGCAAATAACTTCTGAGCATTCGTGAATACATTGTGTGATGTGCCCCCACATTGAAAGGTGAGCAACACACGAAAACTCAAGTTATTGTGTATTTAGGAGCAGAAACCTGAATTTGAGGTAATAATTTATTTCTAACTACTTTGGCATTTATCATCATGAATTCTCCCTATAATTCCTAATAGAAGGTAATAACTGAGGACGATTGGGGACGAAAGCTGTCATTTCCAAATGAACGGCAACCAAACGGAACAATACTCCGATAGAGGAAACCCTTATAAATCAGGGCTTTCTCACATTTCAACAAAATATGGAACCAAACCTCTGATGATCCCGCATACGGTGCATGTGGAGTGATATTCACTACTCGTGAGGAAAGATTAAACAAGATGTGACGGTGGCAGAACCCTTACAACATGACGGAAGGTTTTTTTATTTTGTGGGTAATTTCAAATATTAACGATATGACGTACTGCCGCAATGCTCATAAATGTCTCTTCATTTTCAAGCTAGACTCCAGACGACAGGGTGAATATAGCTATCATGGTATAGGTACCTACCAGATCAACAATCTCCCTCATTTTACGGAGTATTGCGAATACAGAGAGTTATTGTTACCCCGAGGGGAACCATGCTGTACGCGGGCGGTTGACTGTTACAGAAGATGAACAGCCCATTGTAGCGCATATCTGGGGAGATAAACCGAAATACTTGACTAAAGTATGGTATGCAGTTTGCAAATGCCTTTACTGATGCTTCTGTTCTCTCGGATTAAAAAGGAACCAGACGGCATACGCATATTTTATGTTAGGACTGTCCATGCGACAGTCCTATTATTTGCATATTTTTATGTATTTCAATTTTGCTTCTTTTAGGAAATTTATAAAAGTGGGCCGACTTCCATTCATAATCTGAATAAAGGAATACACCCCCGTTTTGTCATATAACCTTACATATTGTAAACTCGGATAATAAGAGGTATTGCTATGTTTAAAATAGTTGTCTCTCTTCAAAAAATCTGCCACTAAGCCGCCCTAGCAGTGCTTCGGAAAATCTATCGGAGGAACTGGTTGTATACAGAGAATAAAGAGGAAGAAGAAAAGCAATTGTAAGTTACCTATCATTGTACTAAGGGAGTTAACAGGAATGATCAAACAATTACGAAGCTGGTGGAAGGATACAGAGATCCTTAACCTTATAGCGAGAAAGAAAGTCGACTTCTCTCTCTTTTATGAAGGTACACATATCCCAGTTGAGTTTCATCCGGATTTCCTGGAAGCCAACGGAGGAGAATTACCGAAAAAAGGGGAAAGTCGAACAGTAAAATTGGTGTATAAAGATCAGATCTACCATGCTAGTTTGATTAAAATCGATCAAGTATCTGCTAGTCGGGAAGCTCTTCAACTCCGCTATAACGGAAATCAACCATTGAAGGATTTGTTAATTGAAACCTTCTCACATTCCTATTCCTACATTATGCAAGAGAGAGCGAATCAACTAGCAGATGATGCGAAGAAACCCCAGGTTGTCGTTCCTGAAGATCAAGCAGAATACATAGATTTGTTCGCGACAGGCACTCCTTTTGAATACCGGTTAGAGTTTATAACGTATAAGTCGAAGCCTAATGTATGGTGGGTGAATCAGGGAACTACTATTCATGCAGAGAAGGAAGAGGGAATTCTGTGGGCGCCCCTACTGAATACTCAAGGCCGAAAGCTATATCACTGGGAGACGATGAAGGAAGTTAAACAAAGAGATATTATCCTTCATTACTCCAATAAAGCTATTCGTTATGTAAGCCAGGTAACGGATGCGGCGGTGGAAGCACCCAAGCCAGATTCTATGGCTAATACAAGCTGGCAAGAGGCAGGTAGATTGGTTCGGACAAAGTATGTAGAACTCATTCCTCCTATCGTACTACAACAGTTTAATCAGCAAATCATGCAGCTAAATTTAACCCAAGGTCCGCTTCATTCGGGAGGCGGAGTGAATCAAGGGTATATGTTCCGCTTTTCAAGACAAGGTCTTCAAGTGCTTCAGTCGCTCACGACAGAGGTGAATTGGCCCGATTTTAGCATTCTAGAGCAAGATGAGACTGACTCCAATACGGAGAGCTCGCATGAGGTGATTCCTATTTTACCGCCGTCAGATTCTTCTATTGCAACATTTCTCCACCAAATCCAATCCCACATCCGCCGCCAAGGTTTCTTTTTTCCTGAATACCTTATCGAAAATTTCTACCTTTCACTAAAAGCCAAGCCCTTTGTCATTCTGGCGGGCATCTCAGGTACGGGGAAGACACGGCTGGTGAAGCTGTTTGCGGAGGCGCTGGGGGCGACGCGGGATAATGGGCAGTTTAGCTTGATTCCGGTGCGGCCGGATTGGAGTGATCCTGCGGATCTGCTAGGGTATAAGGATCTGTCGGGCAGGTTCCAGCCGGGGCCGATTACGAAGGTGTTAGTGGATGCGCGGGAGCCGGAGAATCGGCATAAGCCTTATTTTATCTGCCTGGATGAGATGAATTTGGCCCGGGTGGAGCATTATTTCAGTGACCTGTTAAGTGTGCTGGAGACAAAGGAGTGGCGGGAGGGAAAGATTACGACGCAGGACCTTATCTCTCCTACCTTGCTGGATACACCTGAGGATCAAGTGGAATATGGCAGTCTTGGTATCCCGGAGAATGTGTTCTTGATCGGGACGGTGAACATGGACGAGACGACACATCCTTTTAGCAAAAAAGTACTCGACCGTGCAAGCACCTTAGAGTTCAATTACATCAATCTGCAGCAGTATCCAGATCAGAGTGAGCAGGTAGAAGCTAGTGAAGGTGCTGACGCTGCGGAGCTGAATCATCTTTTCTTGCGCTCAGATTATTTGCAGCTAGTAGATGCCTATGATACCAACAAAGAGCTCGTTGTCCGGACGACTGAGCGATTGGTTAAGATCAATGCCTTGCTTGAGGACATTCACGCTCATGTGGGCTTCCGGGTACGGGATGCGATTTGCTTCTATATGATTTACAACGATCGGTACAAGCTGATGAGTGAGGAAGAAGCTTTTGACTGGCAGCTGCTGCAAAAGATACTGCCGCGCATCCAAGGGAGCCATTCCTCGGTTCGCCGAGTCCTGTTGAACTTGATTAAAGGTGCTATGGGTAATGGAGCTGGCGTGACGGTAGATATTGATGACCTCATGGAGGACGCTGCTCCTCTCTATTTGAAATGGGCTACTGGCAAAACTCCGCCTGTGGCCAAACATCCGCAAAGTGCTCGTAAATTGGCTTTTATGCTCAGGAGGCTGGAGGAAGATGGATTCACCTCATTCTGGCTCTCTTAATGGGACGGCCGAGCTGCTTCGTGTAGAAACGGAGCTTTTTACGCTTTTTCTCCAAGGACGGCCGTATCATCCTACGGTACAGACCTTGCAGCTTCATCGATCTTCTAGTCAGGAGTGGGTGAATGCACAGCTTGGGCTTGATTGCTCAGAACGGCTGGGTAATGTGCAGATTAAAGTCTTTTCACCTGAGATCGGCGGGATGGTGGAGTGGCAGCCGGGGGAGACTGTGTTTCCATGCTTTTATGAGACACAATCGTATGAACTGGTTATTCAGAAGAAGAGCGCGGATAGCCTTTCTTTTTATCATGAGAATGTGCTGCTGCGGCAGGCGGTTAAGCCTCTAGGTGAATCGATTCTTGCGGGTGTTCTGAACTTTGGGAATGAGGTTGGGTTAACGGAGTGGGAGGTCCGGAGTAAGGGACAGACTGTACTGCGGGTAGAGATGGAGATTTTCCCCTCGAAAATGGATTACAAGCTGGATTACCAGAATATCCTGAGTGAAATGAATGCGCAGATATATAATTTGGCCTTTGATTTCCTACGCCGAACCTATCAACTCACAGGCCTGCGGGAGACGCAGCATCAGAGCCTTACGGAGTTCTTCACCATCCTACAACATATCTTTAGACAGCTTTTGGATGCGGTTGAGCGGATCAACAAGAATCCTCATTATGCGTTACTCCAGGATCGAAGGCTAGTGGATGCCAATCGGGTCAAAAAGGCAGGAAGAGACAACATCCGTGAGCTCACGAAGCATCCCGAACGCTTAAGAGAAGATACGGACCATGGATTCTTAACAATCGGCAGCCGAAATTATACAGCCACACATTTAATAGAGACGCGTAAACGGCTCGCCTATGATACGAATGAGAACCGGTTTCTCCGCTGGATGCTAGAACGTATTCATGGGAAGCTGAAAGAACTCAAGGGTCGCTGGAAGCAGAATAGCCGAACCCCAGATCCATTACTGATTAAAAGGTTAGACGCCATGCTCACCCAGTTAGAGCGAGTGCTCAAGATGGATTTCTTGCGTGAGGCTGGAGTGCTGAAGCAGATGTCTGTTACGCTTGTGCTGCAGATGGCCTCCGGATACCGCGAGGTCTATCGCTGTTATCTGATGCTGCTTAAGGGACTGTCGATCCAAGGCGACCTGTTCCGCTTATCGATGAAGGATGTCGCTCAGCTCTATGAGTATTGGTGCTTCCTCAAGCTGAATCAGCTCCTGGGGCAGAAGTATAAGCTGGTGAAGCAGGATATTATAAAAGTGAATCGGAACGGTATCTTTGTTACGCTGGATCGCTCGCAGAGCGCTAAGATGGTCTACGAGAATCCAGTCAACGGGGAACAGTTCATCCTGTACTATAATACGATTCCCGGCTCGGATAAGACCCCGACGCTCAGTCAAAGGCCGGATAATGTACTGACACTCAAGAAGAAGGATGCTGGCAGAGTCAAAGAGTATAAGTATGTTTTTGATGCGAAATACCGCTTAAACCCGGCCTATGAGGGCACTTCCTATCATCAGAAATATGGACAACCTGGGCCTGAAGAGGATGATATCAACACGATGCATCGGTATCGTGACGCGATTGTGTACCAGGAAAAAGGCTCGGGAGAATATGAGCGAAGTATGTTTGGCGCGTATGTGTTATTTCCGTATCCGAATGAGGAGCGGTACAAGGCACACCATTTTTATAAAAGCATCGAGCTATTGAATATTGGCGCCTTGCCGTTCCTGCCAAATTCCACAAGCCTGGTGGAGCAATTCTTGGATGAGATTATCCAGGATAGCCCGGAAAAAGCTTTTGAGCGCTCCACACGTCCACGAGGCACGAAAGAATACTATGCCAATCAGCTTGCGGGTAAAAATGTGTTTGTCGGTTCTGTTCGCGGACCCGGGCAGGTGGAAGTGGCGCTTAAGCATTCTTTTTACCATGTGCCGTTAAAGAACCTCTCAGATGTAAAGATACTCACCCAGCTCGAATACGTAGCAATGTGCCAGTCCAGAAAGAAGTTCATGGATCCCGCAAAAACAGGCATTCACTGGGTAGGGAAGGTAGCGGATTGGAAGGTACTGCGGCGTAAGGAGATCAAGGAAGTCTCTTGTCGTCCGGGTACCGAGGAAGAGTTGTATGTGCGATTTACAGTTGAAGAATGGAAGCCGCTGGGTGCTCCTATCGCACTTGGTGGACAAGGGATTTATACGGTGCTCTATACGAGTAAGTACATCCTGGACCGGGCCTTGGAGATTGCAGAGCTCCGTCTGGAAACGGAGGAAGCACTGCGCGAATGGCGGGAGAAGCGCCGCAAGGGTAGAGTGCAGGTGAAGCTGGATCATGAGCAGTATGTGGATCTGGGGAAGGTTGTGGAAGTGAGGAATATATAGAATGGAATATAAGATGAAAGTGAGAGCATAGTTGTGTTATGAGTTGTAAAACATTGTCATCATGGTATAATGAACTCAGAAACAGCGTACAATGGCAAAGAGAGCCGTGCTGGTAACACGACTCTCTGCGCAATAGCCGCTTTTAAGGGCGGAGGCTTAAAAGGTTATCCATTGAAATAGGACCGCATCCTTTGACCGGGGCGGCCTATTTCTTTTTGTGGAAAGATAGAATCAACACAACCAGAGTCGCAAACGAAATCATTAGCGTCAATGCTTGGTATACCTCCACTGGCGTCACCTCCCTTCCGGGAGATTAGCCGGCCGCCCATATAAGCCTTTCTATTGCTTCTGCGATTATACCATGAATGGAAAATTTTGAATACTTGGCGATTCATGATAATTCGCCTCAATTAGACGTTTCGGCTGAGTCGGCTGTGCGTCTTTTTCGGTCTTTATTCTATCTACATACCATTGCCATAAGTATCTGATAAGCAGGTAATTGCAGAGAAGCTATAGAACTAAATCTTTAGAATGAATTTGGGAATAATGTACCATATAGACGGATGATTGCGAACATTACCATGATTACTTATTGAATGTTTAAAGGAAGTGACCCAATGGATCCAAAAGCCAAAAAAATCCTAATGAACACCTTCTGGACTTCAGCCGGCTGGAAGGCTAATCCAGATGCCTTTGCCGGAGAGAATTTCGACTATGCCAAAAGCAAAGGGCTGATGTTCGATCCTGTGACCATTACTCATGACGAGATCATCCATCGGTTGCATGAACTGCATCAAATGATCACCAAGGAGCGGGTAGCTGCTGCGTTCCTGCACAGTTTGTCGACGAAAAAAGTCCATTTGCGGAGTGCCCTTTCAAGCTGGGCCCTGACTTCAGGGTTACCTGTACATAGCTATGAGCAGCGTAGTTCAGTCCGGCCTAATTACAGCAGCTGCGGGGACTGTAATTTTCACCGAATCATGTCAGATAGGGAATATATCAATAATGATTTGAATGTACTGAATTTCGAACGGGTCAAATGGGGCGGTATTCGTCTGAACTTCCTTATATATTGCAGGCTGGATCTCGAATTATTCAGTAAACAAGAAGACCCTTTCGAGGTTACGACTGAGGATGCTGCCATACTCTCAGGAATGCTAGAAGCGATTCAAAACTGTGCGGATCATGAAAGTGCACGGATGCTGGAGAAGCGGTGGAAGGACGTGGTTCCCTCCAGTAAGCATGAACGTGATGTGCTGATGGAGATATGGGGCTATGCTGGACTACTGGTACCGCGTGATACACCCCGTAAGGGCAGAGGCGGAAGCTCTGATTTTCGCTCTATGGCGGAGTGGCAGGGGGATGACGGCTATTCTCAGGAAGCGCTTGAGTTTTATTTTGGTGCATTTTTGTGAATAAGGAAACGAACTAAATTCCGGAACATGTGCATAAAAAGTGAGGCTATGAGGAGATGACTTCCCATGAGAAACATTGTTCAAGATACCCAGTTCCTAAGCCTAAGAGCTGAAGAACTGCTTTACTTCCAGGATCAATTCCATGTTCCCGATGAAACTGAGACGAGCTGTTCCCCATCTGGGAAGTTCAAGCTTGAAATCCATCATTATTATCATAAAGACGGAATTAGAATATATACGTATACCAAAGGAATAGTTAAGGATATTGAGGATAACCTCATCGATACCATATACAGAAACTACGATCCATTTGTATTCAGTTGGGTTGAGGTACAGGGTAAGGAATATTTGCTTTGTGGGCTCGACTATCAAGGATATTCCATTGTTGATTTATCTGGCAAAGAAACCAAGCATTACGTGCCTGAAGCAGCGTATAAAGGTCATGGCTTTTGCTGGGCGGAGATTATTTATTTTGAACAGAAGAAGCTTGTTGTGGTAGACGGTTGTTACTGGGCAGCTCCATATGAGCTTGTCTTCTACGATTTCTCTAACCCGCTAAGCCTTCCCTATAAGGAGTTGTTTCGTGTGGAGGTCGACAGCATTACCAATTGGAACCATTGGAGAGACGTTCAGAGAATTACATATGTGGACGAGAAAGAGAACGAGAAGGTATTTGTTTTTTTATGAATATATGCGTGTGTCCACTATACCTTTTACCTATAACCAGATATCACTTTTAAGTGTTATCTGGATCATATTCCTCCATGCTAGAATCTAAGCAATAGAAAGATATGCGATAGATTGAGGAGGAATTATTATGTGCAATAGATTTCAAATTGTTGGCAGCCTGCTGCGTCCGGCGGATTTATTAGAATATAAACATCAGATCGAGCATCGGGATGATATTCAGTATCCTTTTTACCAGGAATTTCAGGGGTATGAGCAGTGTGAAGCGGATGCGATTCAGGCAGTAGTCGATAAAGAAATTAACAATGACTTATCCGTTCTTACGGATGGGGAATACTCCAAATCGATGTGGCATCTGGACTTTGTCTGGGGCTTCCAGGGGATTGAGCGCTATATCGCGGATCATGGGTATTTCTTCAGAGATACCGATGGAACATCGAAATATGAGACCAGAAAAGATATCGGTCTGCGCATTACAGGTGAATTGGGCGGGAAGAACCATCATTTTATTGATGCCTTCAAAAAGCTCCAAGCCCTTGCCGGCGAACGTGAAACCAAGCTGTGCGTGCCTTCTCCATCTCATATTTTTGGGGAATTATCGTGGTCGGATAACATTGGCGGTACAGAAGCTGTTTATAAGGACAGACATGGACTAAAAGACGGTCTGGTTAAGGCTTATAAGGATTTCGTCGGGGAATTCGCTGCTGCCGGAGGACAAATTCTGCAATTCGACGATTGTTTATGGGAGCTTTTCGCCGATGATAATCCGAACTCCCCATATACTGGCGAGAACATCAATCAAGAGGAAGTCCAGGCGCTGGCTGCCGAATTTATTGATATCAACAATACCATCATTGATTACGGTCATAGCTTAGGCCTCAAAATGTGGACGCATAACTGCCGCGGCAACTATGATTCCCGGAATATGGGCGGCGGCTCCTATGCCAAAATTGCGAATCTGTTCTTGAAACAGCTGAAGTACGACCGCTTTTTCCTGGAATGGGATGATGACCGTGCAGGTTCCCTTGAGGCGCTTGCGGTGTTCAAAGATAAGCCGGAGACGGAAATTGTACTTGGCTTGTTGTCTTCCAAAACAAGTACGCTAGACGATGAGGCCCGTGTAGTTCAAATGCTGGATGAAGCCTCAAAAATTATTGATAAGGACCGGTTGTTACTGTCTCATCAATGCGGTTTTGCGTCCTGTGATGGCGGTAATGAATTATCGGAAGAGGAACAGTGGGCGAAGATTAACCAAGGACAACAGATTGCCCTGCAATATTGGGGTTAATAATCGATTGACAGATAGGAGAAGAGCCTAAGGGGGACGAAGAAATCTCGTACCCTCAGGCTCTTTTTTCTTATTATCATAACCATATGATTCATGATTATTTATGGAGAACATCCGCGTATTCGGAGATACGTTCGAATCGTCCCTTGGCAAAAGGGCACAAGGGTATAATCTTAATACCGTTTTCCCGCGCGTATTCCACCATAGCTTTGAGAAGCATATCGCCGAGCCCTTGTCCCCGGTAAGCATTTTCTACTAAGGTATGATCAATAATATAAAGCTCCGGGCTTGAGATTACATACGTCATTACCGCAGCAGCATTGCCGTTATCTCGAATAAGAAGTCTTTTATTAGCGGGTTCATGATCTACAATATGCATGTTCATCCCTCTTTCTGTGTTGAATATTCACCGTCCAGACGTCTATACGTCAGTGCTCCGCTTGGACATGTGTCAATCTGCCGGGCAATGGCTTCCGCAGTGTTAGCATCGGGATTAATCCAAGGCCGTTTGCTTAAATCAAAAACACCAGGGAGGCCCTTTACACAAAAACCGGAATGAGTGCATACCTCCGAATTAAACATTACCTCGATATCTTTACCGTAGTATAACTTCTGCTTAGTCATTAATTTTCACATCTTTCACTTTTGAGTTTGTTTAAAGACCAAGATCCATTCTTCGAAAGCTGTCAGAAATCTTTCCAAATGGCGGAGCGTTGATTCGTCGTCTAATTCTCCGGTGGTTTCATTCAGTTTGTCGTGAACGCTGCCGATGAGAACCTTCGGACCCGGCATCGTGTAGGCATTCATAGCTAGCAATGTCTGCCTCACCTGGGCTTGTGACTGAGTTGTCCCCCCCACCGCCCGGAGTAGCACCTGCTATCGCAAAGGGTTTTTCTATCAGCACTGAGCTTTTACTCGGACGAGAAGCCCAGTCCAAGGCGTTTTTCAGAACGCCCGGGATTCCCATGTTGTATTCAGGGGTGACAATCAGTACACCGTCCGCTTGTCTAATGTTCTCTTTAAATTCGGCAACCGACTGGGGGTCGCCTTGGCTTTCGATGTCCGAATTGAAAAGTGGAATCATCGATAAGTCAGCGTGATAAATCTCCCAATGCTTTGGCGCAAGCTCTTCCATAGCCTTTAATACTCTTCTATTGAAAGAACCTTCACGAAGACTTCCACATATGGCAGTGATAGTGAGTTTGTTTTCGCTCATTTGACGCTTCCCTTCTCATGGTATCATCCACGCATTAGAGTCTAGTTGGTATGTTCTTATAATATCGTTAAAGAACCTGCTAGTAAATGTGAACAAACAATGTACAACTAGAATGTTTTGTTTTGATTGTTTATTTAAGTTTGGCTTAAGTAATCTGCGTTAAGATTTATCTAAATCAAGCAATACCTTTTTCTGAAAATAATTTAACTGATAATACGAGGAGTGTATATTAATGAAAACCAAGAAGCAGAAAACGAAGAAGTTGAAAAACATAAGCGCCGTTACATTAGCCGCATTACTAACCTTATCCATCGCGGGATGCTCTAAGGCAGCGGTCAGCAGCGGGGCTGCGGTTGCAGCTACGCAAACAGCAAGTCAGGCCGTATCGTCAAACACATCGTCAGCAGATTCAGCAACAACGTCAACATCGTCAACGTCAGAAGCGTCAACAACATCAGCAGCGGATGCCTCCACTACGGACACAACACAATTATTCAGTGACCGGGATTTGGAACAGTCGGCGGATCTTACTGCGGCAACACAAATGAAGCTGGTAAGTAATCAGGATGTGACACTAAGTGAGGAAGGCGTCTATGTCTTAAGCGGTGATGTGGAAAATGTAACGGTGACGGTTGATGCTGCTGCCGAGGATGCAAAGGTTCAAATTGTCCTGGATGGTGTCAGTATAACGAATGATGATTCACCTGCCATTTATGTGAAAGCAGCGGATAAAGTATTCGTTACCTCCACGGACAGTGAGAACCAGATGGAGGTGACCGGAAGCTATGTGGCGGATGGGGAGACCAATTTGGATGCAGTTATTTTCTCAAAAGCTGATATAACCCTGAATGGACCCGGCACCTTAGCTATTGTATCGACTCAAGGGAATGGGATTTCGTCCAAGGATGATCTCAAAATCACTGGCGGCGTGTACACCATTAAGTCAGCAGCGGATGCTATGGAGGCCAATGATTCCATTCTGATCAACGACGGAACGGTTACAATCGACACGGATAAGGATGCCCTGCATAGTGAAAATGCTGATGATGCGGCTCTTGGGAATATCTACATTGAAGGCGGCACATTAAATATCAACGCTGCCGACGATGCCATCACGGCCAATAACCTTGTGCAAATCGATGGAGGCACCATTAACATTGAGACCTCTGTAGAAGGCATCGAGGCAAATAATATCATCGTGAATGACGGCCAGATCACACTGTATGCGAGTGATGATGGCATCAACGCCACACCAAAAATCAATGAGGATGCATCGATTGTAGTCAATGGCGGTACGATTAAAGTAAGTATGGGCAGCGGGGATACAGACGCTTTTGATGCCAATGGTGATATCGCCATTAATGGAGGAACCATTAACGTAGAGGCCACTTCCGCCTTTGATGCGGATGGTACAGCTCAATTAAATGGCGGCGATGTTACGGTCAATGGTGAAAAAATCACTGAAATCACGGTATCACGCATGGGAGGCGGAGGCCAGGGGGGAGCAGGTGGCGGCAAAAGAGGGCACTAATCGTTTATGAGCCCAGCAAAAAAAGCTCCGGCCCTAACCGGCCAGTATTGCCTTAACGCATAGACATCATGACATGAAGCGCCTGAGAGATCCCTGAAAGAACAGGGTCTTTCGGGCGTTTTTGTGGATCCCGTGAAGAAAAAAATCCCCTCCGGAAGACAGTGCTGGAACAACATGATTACATGTGCTCTTCATTCACTGTCCACCCGGAGGGGGACTTACCATAAGCAGCTTAGTTCTTATGCACTTTTTCTCGTCGTGAGAATCATGAATTCCTTGCCTTCTTTACGTTTTTTTGCATATTCGGCTGTTGCTGTGAAAAGTAAGTCAGAAGATGAATTAAGGGCCGTTTCACAAGAATCCTGCAGCACACCAATGATAAAACCTACTCCAACGACTTGAATCGCTACATCATTCGGAATGCCGAAGATGCTGCATGCCAGAGGAATTAATAAGAGTGACCCGCCGGCAACACCGGAGGCACCTGCAGCAGCAACAGCCGATAAGATGCTTAGGATCAGCGCCGTACCAAAATCCACATCAATGCCAACGGTATGGACAGCAGCGAGAGTCAAGACGGAAATCGTAATCGCTGCACCTGCCATATTAATCGTAGCCCCCAATGGAATGGACACCGAATACGTATCTTTATCCAGCTTCATTTCTTCACATAAGCTCATGTTGACTGGAATGTTAGCAGCTGAGCTGCGGGTGAAGAATGCGGTAATCCCGCTTTCCTTCAGGCAATGAAGAACAAGCGGATAAGGATTTCTGCGAATATTCAGATAGACGATCAATGGATTAACCACAAGCGCCATAAATAGCATACATCCAATAAGAACAAGCAGCAGTTTGCCGTAATCTTGCAAGGATGACAGCCCGTTGGCTGTAATGGAATCAAACACAAGGCCCATGATGCCCAGTGGTGCCAGGCTGATCACCCATTTGACGATTTGTGAGACGGCATCCGAGAAATTAGAAAACAAGTTTTTTGTACTATCGTGGGCATTTTTCAAAGCAAATCCAAGAAGGATAGCCCAAGTCAGAATCCCGATATAATTAGCGTTCATAAGGGCGCTCACCGGGTTGTCAACAACATTAAACAGCAGCGTCTTAAGTACTTCTACAATTCCATCAGGTGGAGTCAGGTCACTCGCTCCCGTTACCAGCGACAAGGTCACTGGAAATACAAAACTGGCAATAACCGCAAGCAGCCCCGCTAAAAATGTACTAACACCATACAGAGCAAGAATAGACTTCATATTCGTCTGGCGGCCTTTTTTGTGCTGGGAGATAGCTGTCATTACTAAGAGCAGGACCAATACGGGTGCAACGGCCTTTAAGGCGGATACAAACAAGGTACCGAAAATGCTGATCCCTGTTGCATTAGGTAACGCTAAAGCCAGGACAATACCAGCTATGATCCCTATAAAAATTCGTTGTACTAGGCTTACTTGGTTCCACTTGAGCAATAATGCGTTCATGTATTCCCTCCGGTATCAATATGGAAATATAACTAAGCCCAGTCGCTTTACTATGTTGATGCATAGCTGCTTTACTATGTTGAGGCGATTATATTTAGCCTAGTTTATCATGAAACTTACCGGTTGTGTGAGAGTGGAAATAACTGTAAACTACTCACTAGTATTCAGCAGTCTGATACTCATTTGATATTAATAGGAACCCGAATTTTACCGAAATATAGGTGTAGTCATAATATATAAGGTTTCTCTCTGGCAAGCATGATCTGCAGGGGACAAATGGAGGGGCCAATAATGTCATTAGCATCTATTTTTTCTTTGGTTTTTTTTATTGCTTTTGCTATTTATTTCATTTTGGGGATATACACTTTGTCCCTCAACACTAAAAACAGGTTAAATAGGGTCTTTTCACTAATATTTCTAACCCTTTCCGTTTGGGCATTTTGTTTCTCTATTGCTAATTCAGCGCCGGACTATGAGACCGCAATTTTTTGGCGCCGGTTGACTTCGCTCGGTTGGGGAACCGTTTACAGCCTGTTGCTGCATTGCTGTCTCATTCTGACGGAGAGAAATAAAATACTGAAAAGCAAATGGATTTATGTGCTGTTGTACCTTCCAGCGGTGGTGAATGTTATTGTCTTTGGTTATAGTGATACAGCCAGCGGGCAGTACAAGCTAATGAATACGCCAATGGGTTGGGCTAATGTTTCAACGAACGGCTGGGGAGATATATATTTCAACTTGTATTACATAAGTTTTATCCTGGCAGTACTATTGCTGCTCTGGAATTGGGGAAGAAAGACGGAAGACCCGGTAAAGAAAAAGCTGGCGTATCTGTTCATGTCTTCATGTACCATAGCCTCGATATTAGCAACTCTGACAGATGTGATTGTTAATGCCTATACATCATTTAAATTCATCCAAATGGCACCTGTTATTCTGCTTCTGCCTACTACTGCTATTTTCTATGCAATTAAACGTTATGGACTAATGGGAATGGAAAAAAGCGGCCGGGCGGAGCCGGGGAAAATATTGAGTGAAGTCAACATGGACAGATTTATAAAAATCATGTCCTTTGTGTACATCATTGGTGGAATGCTGAATTTCGCGGCACAGTATTTTTTCAATCAGAAAGTTCCCTATTTCCACGCTGTTTTATTATTCAGTTTTTTCTTTTTTGCTATAGGGGCGTTATTGACAATTATTAAGTTTCTACCCATTAAAGCAGACTATAAAGAATACATCTTCATTCTTATTATGTTAGCGTCCATCCTTCTGATCGCGGTTAACTTTATTGATTCTGCAAGCATTACCGTATGGGCGGCGCCTTTTATTATTGTGATGCTCTCCGTTCTTTTCAATAAGCGGCTGATGATCTTGTGGATAGGCATTTCAATTCTGACTACGCAAATTTATATTTGGGTGAAAATACCGAAAACAATGGTCCAGGTGGATGGGTCGGATCATCTTGCTCGGATTGGTATCTTAGGCATCACCCTCTGGCTGGCCTATTTTGTCAACCGGGTATACCTCCAGCGTCTGGAGGAAAATGAAGCGCAAATCAGGTTTCAGAAGATGGTTTCTCAAATTTCCGGTGATTTTGTTAAGGTAACCGAATCCAACCTGGATGAAAAAATCTATGAACTGTTAGAGCTGAGTGGAAGACACTTTCAGGTAGACCGGACTTTTTTCGTTCATTTAACTGAACAACAACAAACCTTTGAATGGTGCAATGAAGGCGTTGAATCCGCGATGGACATCATTCCTAAGCTGACCCGCGATACATTCCCATGGTGGGTGAACGAGATGTTAAGCAGCGACCTGGTAAATGTAATAGACGTGGAGATGCTGCCGCCAGAAGCTGAAGCAGAAATTGAGACGTTCAAGTCTCATCAGATGAAGTCGCTGATCTCCATTACGGTAAGAAATAAGGGCAATATTATGGGGATTTTGTTCTTCGCATCCTTCAAGGCAGTGAAATCCTTAGGGGGAAATCATCAGGAGCTGCTGAGAATCCTGGCCAACTTATTGACAGATGCGCTTGTAAAAGTGGAGGCTGAAAAAGAAATCAGCTACATGGCGTATTATGACGCTTTGACAGGGTTTCCTAACCATGCCTTGTTTAAAAATCAGCTGGAACAGTCGATCCATCTAGCCAGAGGAACCGGTAGTCTCATTGGTGTGCTATTCATAGATCTGGATGCTTTCAAATCCGTTAATGACACCATAGGCCACCTGGGTGGAGACGAGATGCTGCAACAAGTGGCAGCCAGGCTCTCCGGGTGCTTGCGGGAACAGGATATGGTTTCTCGTTTTGGCGGAGATGAATTTTTGATTAAGCTCACTGGAATAGACCGGGTGGAGGACATTAAGAAGATTGCCGGGAAACTGATGAGGTCGATCATTCAACCCGTGATGGTCAAAGGCCAGGAATTTTTCATTACTGCCAGTGCAGGGATCGCAGTCTATCCAACAGACGGCGAAAGTACAGAAGAATTGATTAAGAATGCCGATCTGGCGATGTACGCTTCGAAGGAAAAGGGAAAGAACCAGTACACCTTATGCTCACCAGCGATGAAAGAAGATGTGCTCCAAAAAACGCAACTGACAAACTGCCTGTACAGGGCCCTGGAAAGAAATGAATTTGTGCTGTACTACCAGCCGCAAGTGAGTGTTTCAACCCGGGAAATCGTGGGGCTTGAAGCCTTGATCCGTTGGAATAACCCGGAGTTAGGAATGATATCACCGGCTACCTTTATTCCCCTGGCAGAGCAGACCGGGCTGATTATCCCGATTGGCCAGTGGGTTCTCGAGACAGCATGCCGGCAGATTAAGGAGTGGCAGGTGATGGGACTGCCGCCTATACGCATGGCAGTGAACCTGTCGGTTGTACAGTTCCAGGAGCGGAACCTGCTCAGCCTTGTTGGCGGCATACTAAGTAAAACTGGATTGGAAGCGAAATATCTTGAATTGGAAATCACGGAAAGTGCGGCAGCTGACGGGGAGGACTATATTGTCCAGGTGCTTCATGAGCTGAAGGCGCTGGGAGTGAACATTTCCATTGATGACTTCGGGTCCGGATACTCTTCCTTAAGCCGATTAAAGACATTGCCTGTAGACCGGATCAAAATTGACATGCAGTTTGTACGCGGCATTTCCACAGGGAACAAGGATGAAGCCATAGCAAAGACGATCATTCAGCTGGCCAAAAACCTGGAGCTTCAAGTCATTGCCGAAGGGGTTGAAACCGCCTCGCAGGTTGAGTTCTTTAACACATATAAATGCGATGAGATCCAAGGGTATTACTTCTATAAACCTATGCCTGCGTCAGAGGTAGAGGGGATTTTGACGGTTAGGAGAAACACTCTTATTTAATTTTTATACTTTAATATCTAAAACTTCACTTTATGGTTATTATTTAAAAATTACTCTATTAAAATTTCTGCTATTTTCCGACATATTCTTATGAGCTATTTACTTTACTCAAATATGATCGGGGGAGTTCTTATGTTACAACAAGTACAAAAAAGGCGATTTAATTTATCGAGTATTTCGAATACTTTATCGATTGTCCTTTTAATTATAATCGTTGTCATCTTCTCCACGTTGGGGACATTTATGTTCTCTAGCACTAGAAGCATACTTGTGGAGCATCAAGAGACCATGCTTCAGACCAAAACACAGGCTCTCGTCAGTCAATTCGATGCTCTATTCAAGGAAAAGGGTTCACTTGTCAGGCAGATGTCAACGAATAATATATTTAAACAATATCTCGAAACCACTGAATCTCCTGAAATGGCCAAAACTTCTCCCCATGCCGCTGAAGTAACGAAGACCTTGGCAGCGATTGTAAAGGAAGAGCCCGCTTTTGCAGATGCTTGGGTAGCAGGTACTACTGGCAAAGGCTATTACATTCTGAACGACGGTAGTGTATCCGAAGCAACCTTTAATATTCAGGAACGGCCCTATTATAAACCGGCAGTCTCAGCAGACGGCCTGTACTACTCCGATCCTTATAATGATATCATTACGGGCGATTTGCTGATGGGGATTTTTTATCCGGTTAAGGATGACAACAATGCAATAATCGGTTTGGTGGTGGTAGATATAGCGTTTAAGGATATCCCGACCATCATGAAGAGCTATTCACTTGGCAGCACGGGTTATTCTATTCTTGTCACAAAAACAGGGGATATTATGTATCACCCTGACCCGTCCAAGATATTAAAGGAAAAGATTAACGAGAGTCCAGGTGATCTGGGGAGTATCGGAAAGAAAATGTTAGCCGGCGAATCCGGAGTAGAGCTGATTGAAGACAATGGAGAGAGTCGTTACATCGGGTACGCCACCAGTAAAGATACCGGATGGTCTGTAGGTTTGACCATTTCAGAGCATGAAGTGCTCTCAGAATTAGAGAACTTCACATGGCTTACAATTGGCGGATTTACTGCAGCTGCGATCCTGCTCGTTCTATTTTCTTATATCACACTCCGCTACCTGCTCAGACCGATCCCTATACTGCTCACCAAAATCAAGCGGGTGGAAAACGGGGATTTGACTGTTCAGTTTGATACGGGTTCTAATAATGAAATCGGACAAATTTCCATCGGAATCTTCAATATGGTCCGGAAAATTCAAGATATGATTCAGATGGTTGGCGCCTCCGCAGAAATACTGAATCAGTCCTCCAAGGATCTGCAATCCATTTCTTCTCGAACAGCTATAACCATGAACGATACAGCGACGGCAATTACTGAGATCGCCAATGCGACCAATTACCAGTCGATCGAAACGGATACTATTCTCCACAAAACCGGATCATTATCGGGTCAAATTGATGAAATCACAAATGATACCAAAGCCATAGAAATAATGGTAGAAGCTTCTGTAGACCAAAGCGGACTAGGATTGGATGTGTTGGATCAGTTATCCAGATGGGCGGAAGAAAATCACAACTCCACTCAGGCGATATCGTCTGCTATTCATGATATTGATCTAAGCCGTAATGAGATTTCGGGCATCGTAGGTACGGTACATCAAATTGCCACACAAACCAATCTGTTAGCGCTTAATGCATCCATCGAAGCAGCACGTGCGGGAGAACAGGGCCGTGGGTTTGCAGTTGTTGCCGGAGAGGTTCGTAAGCTCGCGGAACAGACTGCTCTGGCTACACAGGAGATTAGCAGAAAGGTCCGTGAAATCGAGGAGAAAACCGCGATATCCGTTGAACACACAGCACAGGGCCTTGGAATTGCAGAAGAAACCGCGAAATCCGTGGAAGCCACGAAGCAGGTATTCCTTAGCATTAACAAGGATTTGGATGCTTTAAAATTGGGTATGTTACAAATCAGCGATACCACTTCTAAAGTCCATAAACATAAGGACGAAATTCTACAGGCACTGGAAGTGATTTCTTCGACTACAGAAGAGAATTCTGCTTCGACGGAAGAGGTTAGCGCAAGCACGCAGGATCAATTGAACAGTATTGAGCAGGTCGCTGCACTATCCCAGGAACTCAGTCTGTTGTCTAAAAAGCTTCAGGATGAATTGAACCAGTTCCAGGTCGAATAAGCAAGGCGGAAATATTAGTATCCTCTTTAAGTAGACTCTCGTAAAAAGCCCAATGTTATCATTAGGGAACGAGTAAACTTGAAGGGGATATTTTTGATTCGGAAAAATAATAATCTATATAAGGGAAAAATATTGAAAATCATTGTTGAAAGAGATTGCTCCTCCTTTCGGTGACTCATGAAGTATCCCGGCTCCTAACGGATGAGGCTGATAGACATTAACTTCTTCGCTCCCCTAACCATTCTTTTAACTAGATCGAACATTTGGGTAAGAATAGATTAGAAAGGGAGAAAGGAGGCTTTTGCCGTATGAAGAAAAATATCAGGGTTCTCGTAATTGTTTTTCTGTTTACAGTCGTCATGGTGATGTTGTTCGGGTGGGTCCTGCCTGCGGTTTTGCAATTCTATCTCCATAACATGTACATAAAAGGAATTACGCTGCTGTTGATTTTTGGTATTGTGGTGCTGGCCAAACGCTTTACATGGAACCATAATATAGTCTATGTCATCGCTGTATTTACGCTGTTCAGCATGATGATCGATACGTCAGGCAATCCCATCACGAACAAGCCGCTTGAATGGATAGTCTCGCCTATTGGGAAGCTGCAGGTCATGCAGGATGTGAATAATTATGCCCCCGGTGAATATGCCATAACAGATAACATCGCCATTCTGAAGCCGGGCGGGGAGCTTCTTACACTAAGCACAGTATGGTTGTATCTGTACCGGTTCGTGCAGTATCTGGTTCTGTATTCGATTGCCGGGACCCTTCTTGGTGTCTTTATTCGAATGCTGCCGCAGCAAAGAATTCCCGTAATCCAGACTGCGGCAGATGAACCTCTTACGCAAGAACAGGAGCAGAAGGCAGCCGCTGAAATGAAACGCCGAGTGGAAACTGTCCATACCCGAGCCATCCCCCCAGAAGATATTCTGGACTCTGTCCGCCAGCTCAAGAAGAACGGTAAGCTTATTCCGGCGATCAAGCTTGTCCGTCAGCATTCGGATATGTCTCTGGGTGAGGCGAAGCAGTATGTTGAGAATCTATAAGGGCAATCTGAACTCCCTAGTGAATACCTGTAGCGATCTGCTATGGGTATTTTTTATGCTGTAAGATACTTAGAAAAATTCGTCCCTATCCTTTATACTGGATAGAGTCATAACTTATTGAAGGAGCCCCGAATCCATTATGAATAAAAAAGAAGTAGCGCACATACGCAAGCAGTTTAAGCTGGATCATGATTTGCTGAGCCTATACGATATCCTTAACGTCTATATTATGAAGGACAGCAGCGAGGTTTATCATTGGGAGCGCCTGCCGTTTGGTATGGTGGACAGAGAGAAGCAGGAGCTCTATATGGGCAACTTCAAAAAACTGCTGACCGGCGAGCTTGACCATAAGCTGTTCGAGCTGAAGTTTCAGGAGGAAGCTGAGGAGCCGACAAAGGTCATGCTTCACCAAGGCCTGGTGACCGGTGATCCGGAGGAATGGCAGGATCTGATGCTGATGCTGGTGGACAAGATGCTGGCCGATACCAAATATGAAAAAGACACGGTGATTACCTTCGTCCGCGGGCAGTATCACCGGCCGACGAAGGCCAGAAATGATGAAGCGGAAGAGAGTGAGAAGAACGAGACCTTTGCGCATCAGTTTATCCTATGCAGCGTGAATTCTACGGAACAGCAGCGTAAAAACCTCATGTTCGATTATGTCGAGCGGGAGTTCAAGTATAATGTCATCGTCGATCCGATCGTTAAGCTCAGCTCACCGGAGCAGGGATTCTTTTATCCGAGTGTGACGGACAACTATTCCGATGTGAACCGCATTCTATATTGCACGGGAAAATCTAATTTTCCGGACCCGCATTTCATTGAGCAGGTGTTGAATGCAGAGACCTCTGTAACTGCACTGGAAGAGAGAGCCTATTTCGAGGACATCGTGAAGGAATTGGCAGGCGAACAGCTCGATACGACGACCATTGCCCAGGTGTATGAGCAGATCCAGCAGGTCATCGAAGATGCCGCAGGAGAGGAAGAACCGCCTACGCTGGATTTCAAGGATGTGGAACGCGTCCTGAAGGTGAGCGGGGTAGAGAATGTGACGGCAGAAAAGGTGGAGCTGGCCTTCGAAACAATCATCGACGACCGGAACTACGAAATGAAGGCAAGCAGCGTGATTCCGAAATTTACGACCAAGTCGATTAAGATCGAGACCAAGGTAGCAACCATTTCCGTCAGCCCGCAGGATCTGCGGTATTTGAAGCAGGTGAATTATCAGGGGAAACGCTGCATTATGATCGAGGTTGACGAGGATGTTGTAATTGAGGGCTTTACGCTGAGTACGGAAATTTTGTAGTTAATTTAGGATTAGAACCCTGCTCCTACTGGTATGTAAATAGAGTTAACCGTATTACTGGTGTTAACATTTGTAAATCACTGTGGTATACTCGACTCAGAAACAGCGTACAATGCAAAGAGAGCCGTGCGCTAACACGACTCTCCGTTTGCAACAGCCGCTTTTAAGGGCGGAGGCTTAAAAAGGGTTTACCTACCGAAATAGACCGCTCCCTTTGACCGGGCGGCCTATTTCTTTTTGTGGAAAGAAAGTATCAACACAATCAGAGTCGCAAATGAAATCATTAACGTCAATGCTTGGTATACTTCCACTGGCATCACCTCCCTTCCGGGAGATTAGCCGGCCGCCCTTGCAAGCCTTCTATTGCTTCTGCAATTATAGCACGAGGCCTCTTTGTTTGGAATATTGTGTTAATAAACTTACGCTCCGTAATCACTTCCGGAGCATCTTTGTTTTTCTATAGTGGTAATTAGAGCTCCATGTTCTTGTCCCCACCTCACACCCGCCTCACACCCACCCCGTAAACTCCAAAATCGACGCCTTCGCCGATTGCGCTTCGGATTGCGCTCCTTTACGCCATTCCTTGGGCGATGTGCCCATAAGCCGGGAGAAGCTGCGGTTGAAGCTGGAGATGGAATGAAAACCTGCCTGCTCGGAGATCGAAAGGATGGAAGCATCCGTGCTTTTCAGCTGTTTGCAGGCCTCCTCAATCCGGGTGCTGCTCAGGAAATCGAGGGGGGCTGTACCCATGATTTCATGGAATTTTCTGCGGAAATGGGTGGTGCTTAAGTGGCATAGCTCCGCCAGATAATCGATGGTGATGGGGGCCATGTAGTTTTTGGTGATATACTCCAGCGCCGGAGAGATGACAAAATCCCCTTTTAGATTATGCTCGGTATCTTGTTCAGTCAGCGTTTCATTCGTGGAATGGATTCTAAGAAGCTCTATATAGAGAGACAACAATAAGCCGTACGCACTTTCCTGATAGTATGGATTCTGCTGCTTCAACTCCTCTACGACCGAAGTGGCGAGAGCATGGACCTTGGGATACTGCTCCTTGTTCAAAATACAGTTCTTTCCCTGTATCCGCCACAGGTTCGGCTCGAAGGTGCTGTAAGCGCTTTTAAGAGAGGGTTGAAACAGCTCCTCCGGCGAGAAAAAAAGATAGGACCACAGACTGGCAGTACCGGGCGAGCTGTACGTGGTGTGGGGAAGATATCTGGGAAGAACGGTGACATCTCCGGCTTTAAAAGGGACGGATTCCCCCTTGATCTCCATAATGCCGCCATCTGAATAACAAATGCCAATCTCCAAATGATTATGGAAATGCAGATGCTCGCTTTTGATATCGGAAATCCTCCAGCGCTCCCCGCTTAACAGCAGGACAGGGAAGTTAATCGGCAGGCTGTAGTGGCGGTACTCGATGACGGGTTTCTTTTTTCTGGGCATATTTCATCTCCCGTTCTCATTTCGTTAATTAGAATTGCTATACAGGTAATGGACAATAAATTTCTCTTATTTATATTGTGTAAAAATTATACCTTTAGGGAAAAGTGGCGGAGGGGAATTTTGGAACTGTAGGAGCGTAGCGTTCGCCTTTGTCTGCGGATTTCAACCGCCAATGGCGATTTAAATCAAGAAATCTGAAGACAACAGCGGCCGGAAGTCCAAACATTCTCTGTAGTCACGGCCCATCCCAAAAGCGTTAGTACTATTAACTTTTATAACAATAAATAGTCGAAATTGCGCAGTTTTGCTGCGAATGTGCCTAGATGTATACCATTATACTGCTTACAATAGAAACTATAAAGCGTTTACAATAAGGCGGACGGCTCTCAATCGCCTTTGGGGGCGTGTGCGGACGAGAGGGGAATAAGAATGCTTCAATTGGATTATGACAGAGAACAGATTTTACAGGTAATTGATAAGGTCACCCGCAAAACATTGGCTATGGACTTAACGTGGGACTGGCCTTGCGGGGTGGCTTATTACGGGGTCTCCAGAGCCTATAAGACTACCGGAAATAAGGATTATCTGAATATGCTTATCCAGTGGGCGGATGAATATATCGAGCTGGGCCTGCCGGACTGGACAGTCAACACCTGTGCCATGGGCCATGTGATGATCACATTGTACGAAGAGACCGGCAATCAGAAATATTGGGATATTGTGATGAGTAAGGTGGATTATCTCCAGAATCATGCGCTAAGGTTCGGAGACAATGTGCTGCAGCATACCGTATCCGTGGCGAATGATTTTCCGGAGCAGGCTTGGGCGGATACGCTGTTTATGGCGGCATTTTTCCTGCTGCGTGTCGGAAGCAAGCTGAATGATCAGGCGATGATCCAGGATGCCCTTAATCAGTATTACTGGCATATCAAATACCTGCAGGACCCTAGCACCGGCTTCTGGTTCCATGGCTACAACAATGTGAAGCAGGATCACATGTCCGGATTGTACTGGGGCAGAGCCAATGCCTGGGGCGCTTATACCATGTCGCAGGTCAAACCGCTGCTGAAGGACTGGTATCTGTATCCGCAGTGTATGGATGTGGAGTGTTCGTTGCGAGATCAGCTGGCGGCGCTGAAGCTTGTGCAGACAGAGAATGGCCTTTGGCGGACAGTGCTGGATGACGAGGAATCTTATGAAGAGGTATCTGCCTCCTGCGGGATTGCCGCAGCCATGATCAATAACGGCAATCCGCTGCATACCAAATATGTGCAAAAAGCGCTTAAGGGCATCCTGGAGAATATCAGCGAAGATGGACGGGTGCTTGGGGTGTCGGGTGGAACTGCCGTGATGAAGGACCGTGAAGGGTACCGCAATATTCCTAAGGACTGGATCCAGGGCTGGGGACAAGGCTTAGCGCTTGCTTTTCTGTCCGATATGATTAAATAGGAGGTGAACAAGTTGGCTAAACCGACTAAGGGGGCTTTTACCCTGCCGGGTGAATCCGGTTATGAGGCACTGACCCTGGAACTGGCAGAACGCTGGGGTGCCGATGTTATCCGTGACAGTGACGGCACGAAGTTGTCCGATGAGATTATTAATGCCGGATACGGGATCTATTCTACGATCTGCATCATCAGAGATCACAATGAGTGGTCATCGCAGAATCTCGATAAGCTGCAGCAGTGTTTTCTGATTACGAATCCGAAGGTTGCGGTGCAGGGTTACTTATCCGTCTATCTGATGGAGGATTTCTTCGCGGAACAGTTCAGAGTCAATGATTCCAAAGAGGCGTTCAAATACTGGCAGGTTATCGACCGGACGACCGGGCAAGAAGTTCCCAGAGAACAGTGGAATTATGACCGCGAATCGGGGAATGTGGTTCTGACCGGAATTACGCCTTGGCATAAATACACAGTCAGCTTCATGGCCTACCGGATCTGGGAAGAGATCTCCATGTACAACCACACCACGAATAACTGGAACAAAGAGCATCTGATGCAGATTGATCCCATGTACCCGGAGACGCAGGCGTATATGCTGGACTGGATGGAGAATTGGTGCGCGGAGCATAAGGAAACAACCGTTGTCCGCTTTACTTCTTTATTCTATAATTTTGCCTGGATTTGGGGCAGCAGTGAGCGTAACCGCCATCTGTTCTCGGACTGGGGTTCCTATGATTTTACAGTGAGTGTCAGAGCACTTGATGTGTTTGCCAAAAAATATGGCTACTCGCTGACGGCTGAGGATTTCGTAAACGGCGGCAAATATCGCGTCAGTCATATTCCGGCGGAGCAGCGCAAGCTCGACTGGATGGTTTTTATTAATGATTTTGTGATTGGCTTCAGCAAGCAGCTCATTGACATTGTACATAACCACGGCAAGAAGGCGTATGTTTTCTATGATGACAGCTGGGTGGGCATGGAGCCTTATAATGACCGATTCGGGGAGTTTGGCTTCGACGGAATGATTAAATGCGTATTCTCGGGCTATGAAGCACGGATGTGTTCAGGGGTAAAAGTAGACACGCATGAGATCCGGCTGCATCCTTATTTGTTCCCGGTGGGCCTGGGCGGCGCCCCTACCTTTATGGAAGGCGGCGATCCTACCCTGGATGCCAAAAAATACTGGATCAACATCCGGCGCGCGCTGCTCCGGGAGCCGATTGACCGGATTGGACTAGGCGGATACCTGCACCTGGTCGAGCCTTATCCGGATTTCTGCGATTATATCGAGAAGATTGCTGATGAGTTCAGAGAGATCAAAGAGCTGCATAACCAGGGCAAGCCGTATCAGGTGAAGACCAAGGTAGCGGTTCTGCACAGCTGGGGCAAGCTGAGATCGTGGACGCTGTCCGGCCATTTCCATGAAACCTTCATGCATGATCTGATTCATATCAATGAAGCCTTATCCGGGTCGCCGGTGGAAGTACAGTTCATCGACTTTGAGGATATCCGCCAGGGGGTACTGCAGAACGTTGATGTTGTAATCAATGCCGGTGCGGTCGGTTCAGCCTGGAGCGGCGGGAAGCACTGGAAGGACAGCAAAGTTGTAGACCTTCTGACCAAATGGGTATACGAAGGCGGCACGTTCATCGGGGTTAACCAGCCTTCCGCCGTTGAAGGCTATGACACCTACTTCCGAATGGCCCATGTTCTTGGTGTGGATGAAGATACCGGCGCCAGAGTGGTTCATGGCAAATGGGCTTTTGAAGCTAAGGATGAGCTCGGCCTGCTGCCTGAAGGCGCAAGCATTGAAGCCAAGCAGGGGATCTATCTTACCGATGGAGCGGCATCAGTAGTGCAGCAAGCCGGCGGGAGAGTTACACTGTCCACGAATGCCTTCGGCAAAGGCAAGGGAATCTACCTGCCGTCGTTCGAATTCAATCTGGAGAATACCAGACTGCTGCTGAACCTGATCCGCTATGCGGGTAATGAGCTGCAGGACAACAAGTACATCACGGATAACCTCTATACAGAGTGCGCTTACTATCCGGAGAGCAAGATTCTGGTCGTGATTAACAACAGCGCTGAGCCGCAGAAGACCTCCGTGGAGACGGAGTACGGCCTGCAGACGCTGGAGCTGGCTCCTTTTGATACAGTGATTACTACAATCGGTGGTTAATACTTCTAATCTACAGAATATTCTTTTGAAAAAGCTCAAGCCTGTGGCTGTATGCCCCGGGCTTGAGCTTTTTGCGGTGAAAATATGATAGGATAAAGAGACATTTATTATCCCCGAGGGGGACTAGAAAAGGGAGTATCATGAGAATCATTATTTCGCCTGCCAAAAAGATGAAGACAGACACAGATATCTTTACGGAGCGCCAGATGCCGCAATTTCTAAGCGAGTCGGAAACGCTGCTGGGCGCTTTACAACAAATGAGCTACGAGGAACTAAAAGCCATATGGAAATGCAACGATGCGATCGCCACGCTGAATCTTGAGCGGATTCGGGTTATGGATCTAACCCGGAATCTGACGCCGGCCCTTTTTTCTTACGAAGGGATTCAATATCAATACATGGCACCGGGTGTGCTGCAAATGGAGGAGCTGGAATACCTGCAGGAGCATTTGCGGATATTGTCCGGGTTCTATGGGATGCTCCGGCCGTTTGATGGGGTGGTTCCCTATAGACTGGAAATGCAGGCCAAATTGGCCGGGCCCGGATTCAGCTCGCTCTATGGATTTTGGAACAGAAGACTGGCGGACCAGCTTTTCTCGGAGAGTAAGTGTATCCTGAATTTAGCCTCTAAGGAATACAGCAAATGTATCTCCCCTTATCTGGGCGGAGATGTCCGGATGGTTACTTGTGTGTTCGGGCAGGAAATCGGCGGTAAGGTAGTTGAAAAAGCGACGTTCGCCAAGATGGCCAGAGGTGAGATGGTACGCTTCATGGCTGAGCGGCAAGTCCGGCATGTAGAGGAGATTAAGAGCTTTACCGGACTAGAGTTCGGTTATGCAGATGAGTTGTCGAGTGAGAGCACTTATGTCTTTATACAAAAAACGAGCAAGTAGAATAGAGACGGACATCCATTCGATTAATTAAAAGTAATGGTATAGGTTACGGAAGGATATGCGGTAGTGGAATCTGGTACCCGTTCTACGACAGTGACCATAGATTGTTTCAGCTGTAAATAGAGATTTGCCAGCTTCCAACTGTCTGTTCTAACGCAGAGCCGTCCTTTCACAGGATGGCTTTTATTTTGGGATTTATCCAATTAGATAGAAAACTTCTATAAAAATTGGGAATGAATCTTTAATTTGCTAACTGTATTGTAAGCGCTTACGAATTATAATTTACTCGGAAAGGAGGGGGAAGCAGGATTTTGGAAGTTGGGCAGTTAAGTCATGAGCACCAGGTTGAATCAGCCGGACCAGCCGGTAAGTAGTGTAAGGTAAGCCGTAACCAACAACAAAACATTTTAGGAGGTAAGGGTATGTTTAAGTTTAATAAGAAAGTGTTAACGGCCTTATTTGCAGCTTCAATGAGTTTCAGCTTGTTTGCAGCAACCTCAAATGCAGCGACAGACTATTGGCAAAATTGGACCGACGGCGGCGGGACAGTAAATGCTACGAATGGATCTGGCGGAAACTACAGTGTGAACTGGTCCAATACCGGGAATTTTGTTGTTGGTAAAGGCTGGACTACTGGATCACCTACTAGAACCATCAACTATAATGCAGGCGTATGGGCACCGTCCGGCAACGGGTATTTGACGCTCTATGGATGGACAAGAAACTCCCTGATCGAATATTACGTTGTGGATAGCTGGGGTACTTACAGACCTACCGGAAACTATAAAGGGACCGTCACCAGTGATGGCGGCACATACGATATTTATACAGCCACACGAACCAACGCCCCTTCCATTGACGGAACAGCAACCTTCACCCAGTTCTGGAGTGTAAGGCAGTCGAAAAGAGCGACCGGAAGCAACGTTGCCATCACTTTTAGCAACCACGTGAATGCATGGAAGAATTACGGGATGAATTTGGGCAGCAGCTGGTCTTACCAGGTGCTGGCGACCGAGGGGTATCAAAGCAGCGGGAGTTCTAACGTAACGGTGTGGTAACCGTTCAGCTGCCAGCAGGGCAGTAGACAGTTTCATTGATATGACCAGGGCCTGCCGGCTTCACAGCCGGGGGCCTAATATTTTTACCTTTTCCAATCTGCTTAAAGGAGATCTTTCCATGAGAAAATTATTGATTTTCTTTATTATAGCCGTCATAGGCGTTGTCACTGCCTGTTCGCAGGCAAAGCCTGGACCGAAGGATAACCTAATACTCGTCCAAGGCGGGAGCTTTATAAACACCAAGTCCAATTACTATGGGGAAAATGTAAATTTGGCGGATTTTTATATCGGCAAATATGAGGTAACACAGCAAGAGTGGATAGCAGTCATGGGGAGTAACCCTTCCTACTTCCAAGGCGGTAATCTGCCGGTAGAAATGGTAAGCTGGTATGACGCAATGGAGTACTGTAACCGCCGGAGTATACAAGAAAGTCTTGAACCTTACTACAATATTAACAAGGATGCACAAGATCCGGAGAATAAGAGCAGCAACGATAATATAAAGTGGACAGTAACGGTCAACGAGGGAGTGAATGGTTACCGGCTGCCGACTGAAGCGGAGTGGGAATATGCTGCAGGCGGAGGCCAGTTGAGTAAGAGCTACACCTACAGCGGAAGCAACAATGCCGATGAAGTCGCCTGGTATTGGAGAAATGCCGGGGATCAATATTTATCCGGAGAATGGAACTGGCCCATCATCGAAAACAACAACAATGCAACCAAATCTGCCGGCACCAAGAAGCCAAATGAGCTGGGGCTTTACGATATGTCAGGGAATGTAAGAGAATGGTGCTGGAACTGGTACGGGGACGGGGACTTGGATAGTACGGGAGGTGCTTACCGGGTTGTAAAGGGCGGGGGCTGGATTGGCGGCGTCAATAATAACGAGTCCGCTTTCCGGGGCAAGTTTGAGGCAAGCGGCATAGGTCCTGATCAGGGGTTCCGTGTGCTCCGCAGTAAGTAAAGTGATAAACCTGCCCGGGTGCTAAGCAATTCGCCTTCTGCTGTTGGCCCCTTAAATATCAAAGAATCCCCCGCAGTTGCACAAACTGTACATGCAGGTTTCAATTTGTACATAGGAAGCCGCTATAGATATCATTTATTATGGTAAATGTACAAAAAAGGGAATGAGGGGGAGAACATTTGAATTTGGAAAGGGGTCACTTCACACAAAGCGTGGTTTTTCGCTTAATTCTATCCTATGCGGTGATTCTGTGCATACCTGTTATTCTGAGTGTAATTATTTATGGCCAAACCAGGGGCATTGTAAAAAATGAGATTAAACTGGCGAGCGGAGCCATGCTCCAGCAGGTACGATATATCGTGGATGGCGAGCTGTTACAGACAGAGAGTCTGGCGGCGCAGCTGGCCGTTCATTCGGAAGTTAAAGCACTCCTTTCTTCATCTACAAAGGAGAACGCTTACAGGATCTATAGGCTTAAGCAGGAACTGAACAAAATGACCTCCGCGAACAATTTCATTAAGGAGATTAACCTATATTCGAAGCCTCTTCAATCGGTTCTTTCCAGTGAAACGTATGTAAAGGAACAGTCTTTTTATGAGATGAAGCTGCAGACGGACACGTTTACTTATGAGGATTGGCAAGCGCTGTTAAACCGGCATCATCCAGGAGAGTATATGCTGCTTCCGCTCAAAAACCAGGATCAGAAGGTTACCTATACACCGTTCTATGTCCGTTCATTGCCGATTCAGACGACTGCCGATCTGGCCGGAACGCTTATTATACCGCTTAATGTGGAAAAGCTGACGACGATCCTCTCGAACATCGATTGGATTGAGCGGGGCCAGGTATTCATCATGGATACGAAGGGTCAGATCATGATTCAGAATGCCGGAGAACCGGTGATTGAACCGTCCGCCTACCAGGAGTGGAACGATCGGGGGACAGGTACCTTTACCGGCACATTCCAGGGGGTCAAATCGATGATTACAATCGAGTCCTCCGACACGACTGGCTGGAAGTACATCAGTGTGTTTCCAACCGAGGTTTTCTGGGAGCAGGCCGGGGGAATTCAGACGATGAATATGCTGGGTCTGCTGCTGTGCTTTGCGATCGGCAGCGCGGTTATCTATTATTTCGCCCGCAAAAACTACAATCCGGTAAAAGAATTGGTTAGCGTCTTTTCCCGGAATCCGGCGCAGGGCACCGCTAAATATTTGGACGAATATACGTTCATCCGCCGCAGCGTGCTGGAGACGATCCGCGAACGGGATGATATCCATAGCAAGCATGATCAGCAGCTTCGGGTGCTGCAGAATTACTATCTGGGAAGATTGCTGAAGGGACAGGCTGACCGGAATGTTCCGTTAACGGAGCTGGCGAAAACGCACAAGTTCGCTTGGCCGTCTGATCAATTCGCAGTATTGCTGTTTTATATTGGCAGCGGCGGAGAGGAGAGCCATGATCTGGCTTTATCGCAATTTATTGTGTCCAATATCGTAGCTGATGTGGCCGGCAACCGGTTACCGATTCATTTCACCGATGTTGACGGTATGCTCGCAGCGGTTGTGAACGTTGATCCACAGGGCGGTGAGCATTGGAAAGATGAACTCGAAGCGGATCTGGCTAAGGCCTATGATTTCATTGCACAACGGTATAAGCTCCGCATCACTACGGCGGGTAGTGAACTGCAGACAGGCTTGGAAGGTGTACATCTGGCCTTTCTTCAGGCACTGGAAGCCCAGGAGTACTGCATTGTACGAGGCGAAGGCAGGCTGATCTGGTACGGAAATATCAAGCCGGGCGAGAGCAGCAGCTATTTCTTCACGGTCAACGACCAGATGATGCTGATCAATTTCCTGAGGGCTGATGAATTCGGCAAAGCAAGAGAGATGGTCCTGGGTATCATCGAGCAAGCCTTCCAAAAAGAAAGATCGCATGAAATCGCGAAATGTATTCTGCTTGATGTGGCGACGACTCTGATCAAGGCAATTCCTGACCAGCAGCAGACGGGGATTGCCTGGGATGAATGGAAGCCGCTCAAGCGGCTGTTATCTTGTTCAACGAAGCTGGAATTTGAGCAGGAAATTCTCGGACTCTTCGACCGGGTATGCGAGGCGCTTCGCAGCAAGTCGAGCCTGCAGACGAACGCGGGGATCGGTGAGAAGGTTATCGCCTTTGTACAGGAGAACTATGCCGATAAGGAGCTAAGCGTGTCCTTGATAGGAGATCATCTCCGGTTGACGCCGCAGTACGTTTCCCGGTTGTTCCGCGAGCAGACAGGGCAGGCCGGGCTGCATGATTATATCAGCCAGACGCGCATAGAAGCCGCTAAGCTATTGCTGCAGCAAGGGACTAGCATTGATGAAACGGCGGCCAGGGTTGGCTTCGCCAGCAGTCATGCGTTTATCCGGGTGTTCAAGAAGTATGAGGGGATTACACCGGGCAAATACAAAATGATCCAATAAACAGATGGCTTCCGAACCTTCGGAGGCCATCTGTTTTTGCTTTTTAAACCGCATATTTGCAAAAAAAGTTCATCCGGTTCAAGATGACCACCGCCAAATGCCGGGTATCGTACATCATTTCTGTTATTGAACATTGCTGACCTGGAGCGGCTCCGGGTACATTGATGGAGCAGGCGGCACGGTAAACATCTATGTTCCAATCCACCAGCAGCGCTAATCCCTCATTTATAGTAAACGGTTACATCAGTAGTATGAATTAATCGTAAGGAAGTGATGATGACATGGCAGTTCCGGTAAAAGCCAAGCATGCAAGCCCCATCCGGCTTAAGCATGCAGACACAATCTCGCTTTGGAAGCATGTGAAGCAAGAATGGAAGCTCTATTCGTTTCTTGTCATTCCGGTAATCTATTTTATTATTTTCAAGTATGCACCGATGGCTGGGAACATTATTGCTTTCCGGAAGTACAGAGGCGGGCCTAATATCTTCGGATCAGAATGGGTGGGATTTACATACTTCGAGATGTTCATGAAGGACCCGACGTTCTGGAGAGCATTCTTCAATGATCTTACCCTGAGCGTGAGTTACCTGGTGGTTAAATTTCCGGTTACCCTCTTGTTCGCCTTGCTGCTGAATGAGATCCGGATGATTAAGTGGAAGAAGTTCGTGCAGACCGTATCCTATCTTCCCCATTTCATATCCATGGTCATTGTGGCCGGGATGGTAAAAGAGGTTGTTTCCCTAACGGGGCCGGTTAACAGTCTATTGACCTCCATCGGAGCAGAGAAGATCTCGTTCATCTCCCTGCCGGAATGGTTTCCGGTAATCTATGTCACCTCCGGTGTCTGGCAAAGCCTGGGCTGGGGAACGATTCTGTATCTGGCAGCGATGACCGGCATCAATACCTCACTCTATGAGGCAGCCAAGATTGATGGCGCGAATCGGTTGCGGCTCGCTATGCATGTCACGATTCCGGGTATTCTGCCGACGATTATGGTGCTCCTGATTCTGGATATCGGCAGCATTCTGAGTTCCAATTTCGAGAAAATCCTGCTGCTGTACAACCCGCTAACCTATGAAACAGCCGACGTCGTCTCCACTTACGTATACCGGATGGGGATCACTGGAGGGAACTTTAGCTATGCGACAGCCGTGGGCTTGTTCGAAGGCATTATTGGACTGATTCTGGTGACGATTGCCAACACCGTGTCGAAAAAAACTACAAAATCCAGCCTGTGGTAGAAAGGAGCCGCCCCTGTGAAGCGAAGTGCATCCTTCAGTATGTTTACTATTGTGAACGGTATATTCATGACGTTAATTGTCATCTTCACCTTGTATCCGTTTGTCTATCTTGTAGCTCAGTCCTTCAGTTCGGAAGCTGCCATCTATGCCGGCAAAGTGACGCTATTTCCGGTTGAATTTACGACCAAGACCTATGAGGTCATCTTAAGCAAGCCTGACTTCTTCCATTACTACTGGAATACGATTGTGTACTCGGTGACCGGCACGTTTATCGCCGTCGCCGCGACAGCGGTCATGTCCTATCCCCTGTCTAAAGATAAGCTGCGGCTCAATAAGTTTTTCATCCCGTTCGTGCTGTTCACGATGTATTTTGGCGGGGGGCTCATCCCCAACTACATCTTGATTGCGAAGACACTGGAGTTGAGAGACACCATCTGGGCGATTGTCATTCCGGGGGCGATCAGCGCCTTCAATGTCATTCTGATGAAGACGTTCTTTGCCAGCCTGCCTTACGAATTAGAAGAGGCGGGACGCGTTGATGGTCTGGGCGTGTTCGGGATTTTTACAAGAATCATTCTTCCGTTATCGAAGCCTATTCTGGTGACCATTATGCTGTTCGTCATGGTGGGGATGTGGAACAACTGGTTCGGACCCTCGCTCTATCTGCAGTCTAAGGAGAAATGGCCGGTCGCCCTGTACCTGAAGCAAATTATTGACAACGCCGTCAGTCCGACAGAAATCGGTGCATCATCCGATCAGACCAGCCAAATTGCCGCAAGTATCAAATCGACGGCGATGGTGCTCACTTCGCTGCCGATCATCTGTATCTACCCATTCGTGCAAAAGTACTTCGTGCAGGGAATGATGATCGGAGCCGTCAAGGGATAAACGGTATAACCGGAAGCGGCCAGTGTCCATTTCCGTTATATATAGCTCTATCTAAATAAGGGAGGCAAACTATGAGAGTCAGAAAATCAAGTGTGATGGTATTGCTGACATCCATGCTCGTGCTAATGACCGCATGCTCGTCCGGAAATAATGGTGCTTCGGGAAACAATACCCCAGCAGCATCCAATGATGCAGCTAACAACACGACAGCGACAGCTGAGGCGGCAGATTACACCTTTGGTGCAGACCAGACATTCCACTCCAATGAGCCGGTATCCTACTCCATGATGTACAGCGACCATGAGAATTACCCGTATAATAAGGACTGGCGGCTCTGGAGTGCAATTCAGGAAAAAACGAATGTGACCTTCGATCTGTCCATTACGGCAAGAACAGAATATGAGAATCAAAAGTCGCTGCTGGTGAACAGTGGAGATGCCCCCTATATTATTCCTAAGACATATGATGAATCCGCTTTCGTGGCCACAGGCCAAATTGTACCTGTCAGCGATTGGGTGCAGTACATGCCGAACTATATGAAGGCTGTGAAGGACTGGGGGATGGAGGAGGATCTGAAGGCCAAGCTGAAGGAAGACGGGAAATATTATGTGCTTCCTGGCATGTGGGAGATCGCAGGCGGCGGCTATTCCTACATCATCCGCAAGGATGTTTTTGAAGCAGCAGGTGTGGACGTTGAGGGACAGCAGGGGAACTGGACGTACGAGGATTTTTATAAAGCTATGAAAAAGGTCAAGGATTACACGGGCAGCAATTACGTGATCTCGGATCAGTTCAAGGGAGAATCCGCGCTGAATATTGCCGCTGTTCAATATGGGGTTACCGGCGGCTGGGGGCTGTCTAACGGTCTGAATTTTGACCATGATAAACAGCAGTTCGTTTTTGCCGATGCGTCGGAGGATTTCAAAAACTATCTCGGTTATTTCAATAAGTTAATTACCGATGGCATTATGGATCCCGAATCCTTCACACAGGAGGATGATGCGGCCCAGGCCAAGTTCTTTAAAGGCGATACTTACGTGATCAGCGGAATCTATCAGGTGCTGGCAGACTTCAAGAGCAAGATGCAGGTTCCGGATAGCGAGCTCTATATGATCACACAGCCGGGCGGGCCGAAAGGCAAACTTCAGGTCGAGACCTCCCGTCTGGAGAACGGCATCATGATCAGCCAGAATGCGCTGGATGATCTGGGCAAAGAAGGTTTTATCAAAATGCTCCGTTTCATCGACTGGTTATGGTATTCCAACGAAGGTCAGACGCTCAGCCTGTGGGGCGTAGAAGGTGAGACCTATACTAAGGATGCAGACGGCAACATCGTGCTTAATCCGGATATCTATTACAACGGTATGAATGAGGGAGCGGCCAAGCAGCTAAATGTGGATTACGGCTTCGCTGGAGGCGTGTTCGCCTACGGGGGCTCTGAGAAGCTGAAAGTGTCCAAGATGACTGACGGCGAGAAGGATTTCGTGAACCGGGTCCAGACCACCCGTGAGACGCGCAAGCTGGTACCGCCGATCATGGCAACACCTGAGGAAAGTGAACAGATGAAGCTGATCTCCACACCGCTGATGGATTACGTGAAGACGATGACCCTGAAGTTCATCACCGGTCAGGAGAGCTTCGACAACTGGAATCAGTATACGGCTCAGGTAGAAGCGAACGGCAGCACACGGTATACAGAGATGGCCAATGACATTTTCCAGAAGACGAAGGATTTGCTCGGGTATTAATTAGATTGAATTGAGTAGCCCTTCCACAGGAAGGGTTTTTCTTTTCTAATGTGGAACTACTGGTGTAGCGAGTGAACGGAGGGGAGTTTAGTTTGAAAAAAACAAAAGTAAGAGTGTATTTTAGCCTGTTTGGAGATACGTTTCCTCTAGATGATGTGTCGAAGAGTTTGGAGATAAACCAACCGCTGCTTATAGCAAAGGCGAATCAATTCCTCACTCCACGGCTCCCCGATTTAGAAAAGAAACAGCTTGGGTTATAGATACAGGCTACCAGGAATCCCTTGATGTGAATGAGCAATTGCAGCAAATAGTAACTCAGCTACGAGGCAAAGCGTTAATAATTAACGAGATGAAACAGATCCATTCAATGGAATGTAAGTTTTCTATCGTGATCAAGATTGAAGAGGGGCATACTCCTGCATTGTATTTGGATAAAAGTATAGCTATCTCTCCGTCTGCTCCGTCATCAGCCCCCAGCGGAAGCCAAACTTATCCACGACTGAAGCGGTGCAGGAGCTGTAGGTCGTGCTGCGCAAGGGATGAATGATGCTGCCGCCGTCCGTTAGAACTTCGTAAGCCTGTTTTACCTCATCCGCAGTTTCAAAAGTCACCGTAAGGAATAGAGAGGTACTCTTAGGTGCATCCAGCCCGATTTCATCCGCAAGCATAAAACGCTGCCCGCCGATATAACCCTCCGAATGATATACATACGCTTGCTGTTCTATTGTTAAGCTGACGTTCCAGTCGCTCGGATCCGCATCCGAGTAATGCAAGATGAAACTGGTTCTTAGTTCAAAAGCCCTCTGGTACAAGCCGATGGCTTCTTCGCATTGTCCGGAAAAGTGCAGCGTGGGGGTGACATTCAATATTCTTCAGCTCCCTTGGGTATTCTCCTGAATCGAATGTTAGTTCAGCAAGAACGGCTCCCCGTTAAGATATTTCTGGCAATAGCGTTCGATGACATAGGGGATGGTGTGGGACAGCTCTTCATGCTCCAGCGGATTTACAGAGAGGAAGGCAAAGTTTCTTAGAATAGCCCATATGAAATAGCTCTCTAACAGGTTCACATAGTCTGCCGGCAGCCGTTGGTGCTGCTTATAAGCAGAGATGAACGCTTTCCGGTTGTCGGGCAGGAGATGCAGGGAGGTCTCTGCAATGTCAAACAGGTAAAACCCGTAGCCGCAGGCGGAGAAATCAATTGGTCTAGGGTCTTCGTGATCAAACACGTAATTGCTCTCATGAAGATCAGAATGGATGATTCCCCAATGCTCTGGCGTCAATGGCTGCTGTCCTATAACTTCTGTAATTCTGCGGGCTGTAGATTCGAGAGAAGTAAATTGTTCATGGGTTAGCAGGCCATTAGAGATTTGCTTATGTAATTGTGCCAGTGAGGACATTAAGTTCTCCGCATGATAGACCGGACGGACAAAACCATCGGGAATCTCCCATTGCATTGAGTGTTGATGCAGCTTAGACATTAAGATAGCCAGCTTAGACACCTCTTGGACCGTTGGTTCTCTATCAAGGACTTCGCCATCGACCCAGTGGTAGCAGGTCACGTTCAAAGATTCTTCTGTTCCGTAGGATATAACGGTAATCCATTCGTTATCCCTGTTTCTTACAGGTGCAGGGACGATTAGATCTGTATCATTAGATAAGGCCTCCAGCCATTGCATCTCAGATTCGATTACATCTCTTTCTCTGTTGGCGCTATCTGAGTAATGTAGCTTTAGAAGATAACTCAAGTTTTCATCAATAGTATGAAGCCGAAAAGTTACACTATCGCTTTTGCCCAGATAATCCAGCTGTGTGATCCCCAAATCGTATTTCTTCAACGCTTCTTGCGCAATGATTTCATAGTCGCTTTCCGTAAACACCAGATCAACTCCGTTATAGTTGTTTTTAATATTTTACCATATTGTTCCTGAGAAATAGTTGAATTTATAATGAAGAATGGGGGGTGATCGGCATGAGTGCATGGAGAAGAAAGGCATTGGAATTGTTTTATGATGCAAGACGTAATTTTACCGGTAAAGATGACACCATATATACCCTGTTAGTTGAGTTGCGCATTAGAGTAGTAGAGGCCCATGAAAATAATGATACGGCAGAGCTGGATAAGATTTACGGGTATGTAGAATGGTGTTTCAATCAGCAGAAAAGAAGCTTCGACCTATGTAATGCAGCTGCTGTAGGTTTCTATGAGCATTTAGTGCAAGAGGAAATCACCAGGCATGCCATCCCTTACCGGGTGAAGCCAAATATCTTCGAACAAGTACTTCCGTTGTTTGAATGGATGCTGCAGCGCAAGGAAGGGCAATATAAGGAGTTAGTGATGGAATATAACAGAGTCAATCATACGGAATTTGAATGCTGAATTTTATAGACTACGAAATGCAGGCGAATAAGTCGCTGATACATTTTCGCTGATAGTCAATCTGCAGGTATATGTTTTTTCCACTTTCTGATTTTTGCCCGGAAGCTCTTAAACGGGGCTGCCGAATTGATGTGAATCCAGCGGGCCATCGGCCAGTTGTCCTTGCTGCCTGTCCACCCGCGGACGCCTTGGGTAAATAGTTCTTCTTCGGTTAATGTCCCGATCCAAGCCAGCCACTGCTGCTCAGCCTGCCGGAACAATTCCCGGAGCTCCGTTAGTGAATATGCGGCATACTCTGTGTAAAAGGATTGATACAGTCCGCCAAGCTGGTTCCATTTGTAGAGAGGAGACGGCATACATACAGCACGCCCTTCGAGCTCCGCCTTGTCCCAACCCATCACCAAATGAAGCCAGCCCAGCTGATAGGCGATCATCTCGGCGGGTGTCCGATCCACTTCCGGTATCCGCAAATCTTTGTGACAGTCATTGATTTCTGCAAATTCGCCGTCCAGCAACAGGTAAAGGGTATGGATGGTTTCCACTAAATTCTGTTTGGATGTGTATTCATAGCTTGCCATGATACGCACTCCCTCCTGATCTTGATTTAGTTATAACATATGGCTGTGACAGCTGTATGTCCAGTTCACACTGGCATTCATTTGATCTTCAGGTTGGGTAGTTATAATACGTTTTATAAATCGGAGGATGGATAGATTAAGGGCTTTCGATTGTGCTGGAGGAGGTATTTCATGGTACGGGGAATTCAAAAATCATTGTATGTCATTCTTGCATTATTCATAGGACTGTTTATCGTGTCCTCCTTTTTTATCAGGGCGAAGTATAGCTATTTCGTATATGGAGATACGCCGGTGCTGGAGAAGCAGCAGCTGGGGCTTTTTATTCTGGTGATTGCGGTAGTGCTGGCACTAAGCGTTGCGCTGTATAAAATAGGTCTGAAGCTTAATAAATTCAGCAGAAAAGTCGTCATTCCAGTTGTACTCCTGTGCTCCTTTGGTATTCAGCTCGCGGTCATCTTCCTGTTCCCCCGCCTGCCGACGGATGATTCCCAGACGGTGCTCTCACTGGCGCTCGATATGCTGTACCGGGGGGATTATTCCTCTTTTGAGACAAGCGGTTATCTGCATATGTTTCCGTTTAATTTCTCGACTGTCCTGTACTTAAAAATGCTGCTCCTGGCATTCCCCGACAATTACCTAACCATCAAAATCTTCAATATTCTGTTTACACTTGTCACAACGCTAATGATCTATTTGCTGTATAAACAACTCAATACCAAATCCAAAGAACAGGACTATGGGATCTTAGTTTTTGCCGCAACCTATATCCCTTCCTTGTTGATGAGCAATTTCATCTATAATGATGTGATTGCTACGGCCTTTCTGACGAGTGCTTTATATTTTGCCGTGAAATTTATCAAAAGAAGATCGCTAAAGGATATTATCTTCGCAGCAATTCTGCTGGCCATTGGGAACTACTTCCGGAGTATCGGCGTTATTTTTCTGATTACGATCCTCCTTAGTTTGCTGTTCAACATACGTACGATCGGAATGAAGAAGGGTATAACCGCGTTGTTCCTCACGGCTATCGTATTTAATGTTCCCGGCTGGACTCAGAATGCAGTGCTGCAAGCGGCGAATGTGGTGGATGAACCAGTTAACACGAACTCTGCACCTGTCTTTATGTGGCTGAATATGGGGATTAACCTGGAGACGTTCGGCTTCTGGGACAACCGGGAGAGCTATAGTATCTATCAGCAGGATGCAAACTATAATAAGGCTGTTAGTACGGGTCTGTTTAAAGAGGAAATCAGCAATAAGCTCTCCGGGGCGAGTCTGGGTGATTTAGTGAAAATGTATTACAAAAAGATCATCTGGACCTGGACCGAAGGGACCTATCAGGTTGAGCGATACGGGCTTGGAAATGACGGATCATCCGGCAGCCGAGGAAGAATGGTTGGGGCCGTTATGGACAGCTACAGTTACACGAATGCGGCTACAGATTTGTTTAAGGGTGACTCCAATTACCGGAGCGGACTGCTGTGGCTGCTGTATGTTCTGAACTTCCTGATGTACGGCTGTATCCTCGTCCGTCTGATCGGCGGAATCCGAGCCGGAAGGTTTGAGGAGAACCCTATCATTCTAGTGGTTCTTGGATTTATCGGATTCTATCTCCTGTGGGAAATCAAGTCCCGGTATATTTATCCGGTGTACCCGATGCTGATTGTGTTGTCCTACATGGGCTTTAAAGATGTATACGAATATATGATGAGACGATATTTCACGAGATGAATTATTTATACCCGGAAAGAGGGGGATTTGCGATGCGGACCAAACGGTATCTTGCTTTAATCATAGCCGTGCTTAGCTGTTCCATGGTGCTCGTCTCCTGTGACGCCATCACCGCCCAGAAGATATCAAGTACCGATTCCAGCTCAAGGGGGAACGGAGGCCAGGGCTTCAAGGGCGGCCGGGGCATGGATGGCGGCGGCTTTCCCGGCATGAACGGCGGCGCGAGAAGAAGCAGCGGCCAGGGGACGGACGGCGGACAATAACAGCTTAGGAAAGGTAAACATATTTTCTTCCCCCTGAAAGAAGGTATATAATACAGTAACGGATAGTGTTCTAGGGGGAAGAATCATGGGAGTCACGATGAAGGACGTTGCTGAGCTTGCGGGGGTCTCCAAAAGTACGGTTTCGCAGTTTCTGAGTAAGAGATACAATTATATGAGTGCAGATACTAAGAAAAAAATTGAGCAGGCGATTGAGGAACTGGGCTATATCCCCAATGAGGTGGCCCGCAGTCTCAAGCATAAAAAAACATACATTGTAGGCGTCATTTCTTCTACCATTTTATCAAGATTCACTACAGAAGTTGTGCGTGCCATTGAAGACGAGTGCCAGCTGAAGGGAATTCAGGTCATTGTCTGCAACACTGATGATGATCCCCTCAAAGAGAAGGAATATGTCCAGTCGATGATTGCGCGGCAGGTAGACGGATTGATCATTTTTCCGACGGAAGAGAACAAGAAGCTGTATGCATCGCTGCTGAAGAACGGGTATCCTTTTGTATTCGTGGACAGAAAAGTCAATGATATCAGTGTGGACACGGTGCTGCTGAACAATGAAAAAGCAAGTGAGCTGGCGGTGGAAACATTCATCCGGCACAACCATACCCGCATTGGCATCATCACCTTTCCGTTAGGCAAGAAGACGATTACCACACGAAGTGAGCGGCTCTCTGGTTACAGAAAGACGCTGGATACATACGGGCTGGCAGTGAACGAAGGCTATATCAAAAGCGGCAGGCTGGATCAATTACAGGGCTTGATTGACGAACTGTTCCATATGGATTCTCCGCCAACGTCCATTGTCGCGACGAATGATATGATTCTGGAGCAGGTGCTGATCTATGCTAAAAGGAATCAACTAACGATACCGGATGATTTCTCTTTGATCGGGATTGATGATGTATCCTTTGCATCCTTTTATACCCCGCCCATCACTACGATATCCCAGCCCAGCTTTGAAATGGGGAAAAGAAGTGCCCGGCTGCTGCTGGACAAAATTGATCAGAGGGAACAGGAACCGGACGGAAGAGCTGACATCATTCGCTTGGATCCGGCGATTAACCATAGGGAATCTGTCCACAAATTGAGCTTGAAAGATAAAGAAAAGGTATGAAAATAAATCAGCCTATTTTCTTTTTTTCGTAACCAAAGAGAAAATAGGCTTTTTTTGTGTAATTTGTGTAACCGTTTTTATTTTTCTATTGCAAAAAGAAAATTACACGATATAATGATGCTATGATTCGAGTCAGAAATACCCTTGCATTCCTGAAAGTACCTTTTAACACATTGATAACGTTGAATTCGAAGAGGGGGGAAGATCACGAATTTAAACCATTCATTATAGGGTTGATTGTGATTTAGTTCACAATATCCAAGAACCAATCAGTCTTAACTCCCGGGAGTAACGGGAAAATTTTTTTGGAGTTTTACTAAATCGATTTAGTAGTAAGGAAAAAACTATAATTATCAGAAAGAAGTTGGGAACCCGCATGCATATGTTTATGAGTATCATCAAGGAACCTTCAATTATTATTGCGATTGTTACACTCCTCGGACTTCTGTTCCAGAGGAAAAAACTGTCCGAAGTCATCACCGGAACAACGCTGTCTTTCATGGGCTTCACGATGATCAAAGTCGGCGGCGGAATTCTCGGGGGCGTGCTCACGAACTTCAGTAAAATATTCTCCTATGCATTCAATCTCAAAGGTGTTGTACCGAGCAACGAGGCGATTATGGCGCTGACCATTGATCAGATCGGTGCGGATGCTGCGCTTATTCTGCTCTTTTCCATGATCCTTAATATTTTGCTTGCACGTCTGACGAAATTCAAATACATTTATCTCTCTCTGCATCTGATTCTGTTCATGAGCTTTGCTGCTACAGCTGTCATGAAAGGTCTGGGCATGAACTCGCTGGTTACTATCATTGTAGGTTCTCTGGTTATCGGAAGCTATATGGCAGTATTCCCGTACCTGCTCCGGAATGCAAGCAGAAATATTATCAAGTCCGATGAATATACCATCGCTCATGCTTCCATGACTTCTTACATCATCGGTACATACCTCGGCAAAGTGTTCGGCAACAAAAACAATGATACTGAGAATGTTAAAATCAATGACCGCATCAGCTTTTTGCGGGATCCGAATGTGGCAACTACCCTAACGATGTTGGTGCTGTTGCTGGTATCGGGGCTTGTAGCCGGTGCCGATTTTGTCAGTGAGCTGGCAGACGGCAAAGAATACATCGTGTTCATCCTTGAACAGTCAGCTATCTTCGCTGCCGGTTTGTATATCGCAAAAGCGGGTGTTAAGCTGTTCACAACGGAAATTGTACCGGCATTCAAAGGCTTCTCCCAGGTGTTCGCTCCAGGAGCAATCCCGGGTGTGGATGTACTGGTCCTGTTCGACAAAGCGCCGAATTCCGCGCTGGTGGGTTTCCTGGTCAGCTTCTTTACCGGCGTAGCCTGTGTCTTCATCTTCCCGCTGGTTGGTCTGCCTGTTATTGTCCCTGGAATTATGGCCTGCTTCCTGGCTGGCGGTGCCGCGGCGATCTTCGGCAATTCCAGCGGCGGCTTCAGAGGTGCTGTCATTTCCAGCTGCCTCAACGGATTCCTGCTCTGTCTGCTGCCTGCGCTTACCTTGCCGCTGTTCAATTACCTGGGAGCTGAAGGGGTTACCTTCGCGGATCCGGATTTCACATCGCTGTCGGCAATTTTATGGGCCATTTTTCGCTGGTTTTAACTAAATCGATTTATTTGAAAATCATTAGTTAAATGTAATTCTTTATAGGAGGAATCATACATGTTTTTTAAAGACAAAGAGATTCAGACAGTTACCGTTGATAGTAACACTACCCGTAAGGTACTGGCACATAGTGAAGAGATTATGTATGCCAAGGTGATGTTCGCCAAAGCCCAAGAGGGAGAAATTCCTCTCCACAACCATGTACATGAGCAGATCACGTATGTGATGAAGGGCAGTTTTCAGTTCATGATTGATGATGGGGTAACGAAGGATGTACAGATCGTCAAAGTTGGTGACAGCATCCATTTCCCATCCAATGTGCTGCATGGCTGTATTCCGCTGGAGGATGACAGCATCCTGCTGGATGCCTTTACACCGGCACGTGCAGACTTTCTGTAACAGAGCAAATAAAAACCCCCTGCATCTGCGGAGTAAACTTCCGCAAATGCAGGGGGTTTGCTGTTTTACGCTTCCATTTTTTGCGCCGTATAGAGCCGGTAGTAAAGGCCGCGGCTTGCGATCAGCTCATCATGGGAGCCGCTTTCCGCGATACCTTTGTTCGACACATACATAATGCGGTCGCAGTTCTTCACGGTGGACAGGCGGTGCGCGATAATGAACGAGGTACGTCCCTTAAGCAGTTCGTTAAGGCCCTTCTGCAGCAGCCGCTCAGTCTTGGCGTCGATGGAGGAGGTGGCTTCGTCCAGAATCAGAATACGCGGGTCGGCCAGCAGCGTTCTTGCGAAGGAGATGAGCTGCCGTTGGCCTTGCGAGAGCTTGGAGCCGCGCTCATTAACCTCCGTCATATACCCGTGCTCGAACTCGCGGATGAATTCGTCCGCACAGACGGTCTTCGCCGCAGCGATAACTTCTTCTTCGGTTGCATCAAGTTTGCCGTAACGAATATTGTCCAGGATCGTCCCGGAGAAGATAAAGCTGTCCTGCAGCATAATTCCCATCTGGCTGCGTAACGACTTCATGGTGACCTGCGAGATATCCTGGCCGTCAATCAGGATGCTGCCGCCGGTAAGATTATAGAAGCGGGAGATCAGGTTGACGACCGTAGTTTTGCCTGCGCCGGTCGGTCCGACAAGGGCAATGCTCTCGCCTGCCTGGACGTTAAAGGAGATATTCTCCAGGATGTTCAGGCCAGGATCATAGGCAAAGGTTACGTCGTCGAAGGTGACCTGGCCCCGGACAGGCAGCAGTTCCTCCGCACCCGGGATATCGCTTACCGTAACCGGTTCATCCAGCGTTTCGAAGATACGCTCCAGATAGGCAACAGCATTAATGAAGTTGTTGTACAGGTTCGAGAGATTCAGAATCGGCTGCCAGAAGCGGGCTGCATAGGTACTCATGGCCAGAATGACGCCGAAGGTGACATCTTGTGGGCTCAGTGTGAGCAGGCCTACCAAGAAAATCAGTGTTGTAACGATCGTTGCCAGATTGTCGACCGAGAACGGGATCAGCGCGTTAAAACGCAGGGCCCGCATCCATTCTGTCCGGAAATTGCCGGCCAGACGGGTGAAGATGCCCTCATTGCGCTGTTCCCGTGAGAACATCTGGGTGACACCGATCCCGCTGATGCTCTCCTGCATATAAGCATTCAGGTTGGAGCTCTTATTGGATACCGCCTGCCAGGCCCGGCGCTGCCGGGTCTTAATCAGCAGCATAACGCCGAGGAACACAGGCAGTCCGGCAAGGGTGACGAACGAGAGCCGGACATCAACGGCGAACATGAAGGCGGCAATGAAGATCAGATTCACAATTTCCAGGATAAAGTTGATAATGCCGTTCGACAGGACATCAGAAACCGAGTTGACGTAGTTGACAACCCGGATGAGGATTTTGCCCTGCGGACGGTCGTCATAATATTTGAACGGCAGATCCTGCAGATGCTTGAACAAATCTGTGCGGATGTCAAAAATAATGTCCTGCCCTACGCTGGTCATAATGCGTGAACGGATGGTTGCCAGAATAACGCTGACCACAATGGTCACTAGCATCAGTACCGACCAGCCGACCAGCGCAAGCTTCGCTTTTGCCGGAATGGTCACGTCAACGACATGCTGCATAATCAGCGGGGCCGATAGCGAAATGGCAGCGGATAAGGCGCTCAGAATAAACGCAATAATCATCGGCTTCTGCTTCCGTTTGATGTACACCATTGCACGCCGGAAATGTTTGATATTAAATGGAGATTCCAGATTTTCGTCGACGTCGAATTTATTCCTTGCCATGCTGGCTCACCTGCCTTCCAATGCCCTCGTTCTGCAGCATAAACACGTCGTAATAATAACCCCGCTTCGCCAGAAGCTCGGCATGGGTGCCTTCCTCGATCAGACGGCCGCGGTCCAGGATCAGGATACGGTCCGCTTCACAGGTTGTGGATACCCGCTGCGCAATAATGATCTTCGTGCAAGGGTATTCCAGCTCGCGCAGACTGCGCTGAATATGCTCCTCTGTCTCCAGATCGACCGCAGAGGTCGTATCGTCCAGAATCAGGATCGGACGGCGGACGGCCATCGCCCGCGCCAGTGCAATACGCTGCTTTTGCCCGCCTGACAGGCCGACACCGCGTTCCCCGACAACCGTATCGTAGCCTTCGGGCATTTTGGTGATAAATTCATGGGCGGCTGCGAGCCGGGCATAATCCATCACCTCTTCCTCCGGAAGCTCAGGATCACCATAAGCGATGTTTCCGTCAATCGTATCGGAGAATAAGAGCACATCCTGGGTAGCCATGCCGATATTGCCCCGCAGTTCATCAAGCTCCAGCTCCCGCACATCAACGCCATCCACGAGCACACGTCCCGAAGTTACTTCGTAGAACCGGGGAATCAGGTTGATGATGGTTGTCTTGCCCGCACCCGTTGAGCCCATAATGGCTACGGTTTCACCAGGCTCCACGGTAAAGCTGACATCGTCCAGGACGACGGCACTGTCGTATTTGAAGCTGACATTCTGAAACTCTATACGGCCCTCGTAACGGCGTTTATCAACGGGATTGTGCTCATTTACAATCGCCGGCCGGGCATAGTAAATATCGACGATTTTGGATAGACTGGCAAAAAAACGCTGGATATCATTGATGATAATACCGATATTGCGCATCGGGTTCGAAATGGCCCAGATGAGTGAGGAGAAGGCTGCGAATTCACCAAAGGTAATCCGGCCGTCCATCAGATAAAGTCCGCCGACTATCATCAGAATAACGTTGAACGCCTGGGCGAAGGTCTCCAGGTAAGGGAAATAATCAAGCCAGACGAGTGCGGCTTTCTTATTGGCGACTGAATAGTTCACATTCTTGTCTGTGAATTTCTCAATTTCGAATTCCTCGCGGGCGAACGCCTTGACGACCCGGTTACCGGAGATATTCTCCTGTGTCGTTGTGTTAAGCTGGGACAGCCGCTCGCGCAGATCGATGTACATTGGGCGGACGCGCCGTGCAAATATGTAGGCCACAATAAAAATCGGCGGCGAAAGAATCAGCATCCACAGCGTCAGCTCTGCATCAATCGTGAAGAAATAGATGACGGCAGCAGCAAAAATCGTCAGAGATTCGATGATTGTTTTGAAAATCCATGCCATCGAGTGCCGGACCATGTCGAGATCCCCAGTCATCTTGGTCATAAGATCACCGGTGCGGTTATGGTCGTAATACTCCCTGTCTTGTCCCTGAATCTTGTTGTACAGATAAATACGGATGTTGTACATCATGTTTTGCGAGGAACGCTCGTACTGCATGGTTGTCAGATAAGCAAGACCGGTACGCAGCAGGGAAAAGCCGATCATGCCCAGACAAAGCGCAATCAGAAGCCCACGTTCCTCTGTCAGATTCTGCACTGCATTATCGCCGGCTATAAACGTATCGACAATGCGCTGACTGATGTACGGATTCACGATAGTAAGCGCTGAGCCTACCACCGAGAGGCAGAGTGCCACAATATACCTCGTGCGGTTCCCCTTGAGGTTCTGCCACAGCCATTTAAGCTCGAACATTTGATCACCTGTTTCTGTGTGTTCTTACACTCTTGCTGGCGAAGAGTGAATAAATCAAAGTGATTATAACACATTAAGCGGCCGCCACCCGCTGCTGTGAAGATTTCTTGTTACAATCGCTTGAACTGGAATCTATGCACCTGCCCGGCTTATAAATCCCAGTAAAAATTCCGGCGGAATTCAGTCATATTACCATAATCGCAAAGTTTCCGCATGAACACCATGTGGAGAATATTTATAAATAAAGTTTCCCTTGCATATTTAAGAGAGCGTATTCAGTATTAAAATGGTAAAAATACCAATTCAACTGTCTGTGCGGCAATATTCCGTATGGCAGATAGGAGACGATGTTTGTTGATAAAAGAGTTCGTGATCCGAAATGTGCGGGATGGAGAGGAAGAGAAGCTCGAGAAATTCGGTTTTGTGCTCAAAATGCTCTTTCTGTATCACGGGGATCTGGATAAGCGAAACATGTTCCTGGCTGTAAAAGATGAGGAGGTGGTGGCCGTTGCCCATCTCATGCTCCATGATACGTTTGATGCGGAAGGGCATGATGAGGATCAGGGTTTTGTCCGCTATCTTACCAGTGAAATCAATTTCGCAGATCAGGATGAAGATGAGGAGATCAAGGATGCCTTGCTGGATGCGATGATTGTCCGCGCCAAAGAGATTAAGGCACAGCATCCGGAAAAGCGGATTGTGATCGCCCAATATACGGATACGGATGACCTCCCGGAGCTAAGCTATTACCTGAAACGCGGATTTACGGTTTACGATACCATTGCCGTATTCAAATATGACCTGAGCCGGGTGATTCCGCAGTATCCATTGCCTGAGGGGGTGCAGATACGCCCCTATGTGCTGGATAACAACGAAGCCCGCGAGCAATATCATCAGGCAGAGCTCGCCTCCTTCGACGGTGTGGCCTGGAGCATGAACCAGCTGGCCTGGATGCAGGGGGCAGAGGAAATGACGAACTTCTGCGCGTTTAGCGGGGACCAGTTCCTGGGCAACACCTCAACCTGGAGAATTGCTGAAGGTCATAGTGCAACGGAAAATGTATTCGTCATCCCGGGATGGCAGAAACAAGGGATCGCCCGGAACCTCCTCTGCACCGCTCTGGAATACCTGAAGGATCAGGGCAAAACCATCGCCACCCTGGGTACACATGGGACCAATAAAAAAGCCATCCGGCTCTATACGCAAATCGGCTACGAGCTGGAGGGATTCAGGCTGACACTTGGGTATGCGATTGATTGAGTAACCTTCCGGGAGATCAATAAACGCTAAATATGGAAGGAGACCTAAATGGCAAGCATCCTAAGCAATATTGACTGGACCGGGAGAAGCAGTCTGCTTGAAAAGCTGCTGAAAGAACAGGATCAGCTGGTCACGCAGGCCATGGTTCACGGGTTTGAGGCTGAGGTGATGAAGATCGTGTCCGGGCGGGAAAGCTTCGTGCTGAAGCTCTGGAACAAAAGCTCCAGACCGGATATCGGTGCTCAGTATCATTTATTGAAGGAACTGTTTGAACGGGGGATAGCCGTCTCAGAGCCGCTGGGCTGGGGAATAGATGCTAACGGAGACAAGGTGCTGTTAACTACCTTTGACGGGACGCCCGTGAAAACAGTGGATGCGCGGAAGCTGGCGGTGCTTGCGGATATGCTGGCGAAGCTGCATCAGATCAAAGTAGAGGACTTGCAGGGGACACATCTGCCTACCAATGACTTTATGAATTATTTTTTCCCGGGGGCAGAAGAGTACGCCGATATCTCGCGGTTATTGATCCCCCTTGTTCAGAGGGCCCAAATGAAGCAGGAGAGCATAATACACGGCGACTTCCATATGAACAATATCGTAGAGAAGAACGGGCGCTATACGGTCATAGATTGGACGAACGGACAGGCAGGTGATCCAGGGTATGATTTTGCCTGGAGCGTTGTTCTGCTGAGCGTATATATTTCAGAGCCTTATGCAGCAGCGTTTCGTTCCGCCTACTTACAGCGATATAAGATCGGTCCTGAAAAACTTAAGATATACGAAGCGCTGGCCGTTCTCAGATGGATGCTGCTTCAGCGCAGAGGCGGTGTGCCTGTAAAACAGGATACATTCCAGCGCATAACTAGTATTGCTGAACATAATCCGTTTCTGCAGGATAACATTTGAACAAGCCAATAGGACTGTGCCAGCCTTGATCGGGTTGACACAGTCCTTTGTTATGAGGCAGACCTGCAACAATGATTAATGGGAAGCGGACGAAGCGGCAGCAGCTGAGGATGTGGCGGCTACGGCAATAGCTGTCTGCTGGGCGATAACAATATTGGTCAGGCTGGTGGAAAGCGCCGTCGTTAAAATACCGTTTTTCAACTCATCGATCTGCTTATAGGCAACCAGTGCAGCCGAAAGCAGCAGCAGCTCCTGCTTGGTAATGGACCAGCTGCCGAAGCCCTGTTTGGTCCGCAGTGATTCATAGGTGTCAGAGATGTCTTGCACGAGTGTTTCATGGCCGGCAGGCAGTAACGACAATACACCCAGTGACGAAAGGGTATATTCCTTATCCAGCCGGATGTTCCGGCTGCGGAAGGCATCCCGCAGGGCGAGGACACGTGCGGCTGCCTCCGGAGTATCTTCACCAAGCACCAGTACCTGCGTCAACGCCTGCACGCTGTTGCCCGACAGGAATTCCGGTTTCAGTTCCGCATAGAGCTGTTCCATACGGGCTGTTCCGCGTTCCGGTTCAAGATCTGACAGCGCGAGCATAGCCGCGAAGATATAGTCGTCCTGTCCGGTGAGGAAACGGTGGTTCGCTTTCATACTGTCGTAGAAATGCCGCGCTCTGTCTGCCGTCCGCTGATATTGGTCGGGAGTCGTATGGGCGGCGATCTGGTAGGCGGCGACCACAAGATAATCTGAGGCCCGGAATTTCAGTCCCTTCAGCAGGTCATACACGGTAAGGGTGTCTGCCAGCAGGGCTTCTTTGCCGTCTGAAAGGGACAGCAGTGCTGCGATACAGACGGACAGGTTACCCCGGAAGGTAGAAAAGGGGCCGGTGGTGCTCTTGATCAAGTCACTGCTCCCCCGGATGGCATCTACATCCACTGTTCTATTCTCTGCTGTGTACAGCAGTGCAGCCAAACGGTTAATCTGTCCACTTTTCCAGGCAAAAGCCTTCTTGATGGTCTGTGTATTCTGGGCGAATAGTTCAAGCCTTGCTTCAAACTGCGATTTCATATCGTGCTCCTCTCATCAGCCGGGTATAGTCTCACATAGATTATTCTACTATAATTAACCAGCAGACATCCAAAAAAATGGAAGTCTAAATTCTATGACGAATTCGGTGACAGGTATGGGCAGGCTGGACACAGCGGTGCTGAAGCGAGCACGGGACGGCAGGTAAGCCGAAGCCGTGTTATTACAGTCTTAGGCAATAGTATTTAGGACCCTCGAAGGATGAGGGTTCTTTTTGACGTGTCGAAGTTTGTCATTTTCTTGTCATTGGGGGGATATATACTGGTCTTTAGTAACATTTTTAAATAATAAAATTTTAGGAGTGAGGTATTCAGATGGTAGGAAGCAATACAAAAAGCAAGCCGGGCTTCATGCAAACGATGTCCAAAATGATGGCGGTCATCATTACGGCTACTACAGTTTTTACTGTATCGCCCGGCAAGAGTCAGGCCACACCCCTTATTTCACCGGTAACTTCGGCAACGGCTGAGGTAGGCAGCAGCAATACTGCGATCACCGTATCTTTTAATACTTATGCGATTCCAGCTACTGATCTGGCTGATTTAAAGTCGGACATTCAAATTGAACGTTCGGGTTCCGGCTCTTTTGTAGACCTTTCTGCCGATAACGCAGGCAATGAGATTAATATGAACGCTGACGGCGAACTTGTTATAACCTTGAATACGGCGCTCACAGGTTCATCTAACAGCATCAATGTTGCTGCCGGCGCTGTGATGAATGAGGAGGGGGTTCCCTCGGATGCTGACATCACGGTCACCCATATCTCTGCACTGGACATCACTCCTCCTGCATATACCGGCTCTACCTCCAATCAAGGGCGCTCCGTGTACCTGAGCTTTGATGAGGATTTCACGGTCAATGCTCCGGATGGCGCAGATGAAGAACAGGCCCAGGCTTTTCTGGCCGATCAATTGAGCGTTGCATCGGATGGGAAGAATTTTGTGCCTGTTACAGCGCAGCAAGCTTCGGTCTATCAGAATGGCTCCAGACAAATCTACCTGAACTATGACAACAACATGAAGGTTATTCTGGGAACCCATACCGTGATTCGCATTGCCGCCGGCACACTGAAGGATGCAGCAGGCAACCTGAATGAAGAAATAAATCTGCAGGTGAGTCCGCCGGTCATTCAAAGCGCTTTGGTCAGCGGGGGCAATCATGATGTAACGATCACCTTTGATAAAGAGGTGTTTGATAACAGCGGCGATTCGCTGAAAAACTTTATTTATCTGGTAAAAGGAACGAATGACAACTGGAAGGGGTTAGTCGCCCAAGATACTGTGTCCATTACTTCCGGGAAGCTGACGATCCATTTTGCAGAAGCACTGTCCGGAACAGACAGTCAAGTTGTAATCAATAGGGGCGCTCTGAAGGATGTATACGGAAACATCCAAAATGATACTCAGGCTACGGCTCTGATTGAAGCAGATGCTTCCGAAATCGACCCGGCACCTGCGGATACTACAGCGCCAAAGTTCTTGTACTACTATCTCTCTAAGGATAAACAGGAGCTGAGTTTTGTCTTTGATGAAAATATCTTCAATGCCACAGAGGATGAGGCGAGCTTCCTGCAGAATGTGCAGTGGTACAACCCCATTTCCTACAATTGGCAATATGCTCTTCCGTCCGATACAGTGGTAACCTTCACGGGGAAGGCAGTAACCCTACATTTCGCAGCGCCGCTTACAGGATCTCAGTATTACTTCCAGATTAACCCTAATCACTTCCAGGATGCCGCCGGTAATGTGCTGACGGATTATGTCAATACGAATTGGCTGTATCCGCAGCAGAACTCGGGAATTACTTTAAACGGCGGGTACTTCTCCCATAGCGGCCGTTACCTCAGCCTGCAGTTTAATACCAATACAGCGCTGGTGGATCAGACGCTTGCGGATGGAGTATCCCATTTGAATGAGTATATTACTATCTCTACAGATCACGGTGTAACTTACCAGGCTCTGGATGCGCAGGATGTTGTATACGTTCATGAGAACAGCATCAACATCGTTTTTGATGAAGCTAAGCAGAGTGGCTCAGTCCGGGTGAAACTTGCTGCGGATGCAGTAAGCGATGTCTATGATATGATCCGTAACGGGGAAGTTGACCAGGAGATTGCTTATAATACGCCTGACATTACCGGGTATTTCTTCAGCAATGCAGCAAGTGAGTTCACGTATGCCGATAATGTTGCCTGGAGAGAGCATGTGAGAGTGATCCGGGTGTACGACAATACTACTGATGTATACAGACAATTGGTTAGCTCGGAATATTCGCTCAGTGCAGGCAAGCTGACCTTTGCAAAGGGTGTTTTCCAGGCAGGACATGAATATGAGGTTATGGTAGACGCCGAAGGCTACAGCAGCCAGTATTTTGAAGGGTATACCTATAAATCTTCAGAAGTGTTCTATATGACTGCTCCGGCAGTGACTGTAGATAATGGAATCTCGGCAAGCATTAATTTATTCAATAATGCCTACCGGGATTACGTGATGGGGAACCAGACGGTAATCTTCGAGCTATTCGACGGCTCCACCCCGGTGAGTATCGTTGCAGCCAATTTAAAAGTAAACACAGGCACCTATTCTGCCAGCTTCAATGTCAGCGATGCGGATACGAATCCGAATTATACAGTAAAAGCGTATGTGGTGAGCAAGTATAGTAGTGATTATACGAATCTTGGATTAAACCTGGCGACTGTTAAGACTCAGCTTGAGCTGGATCAGGCCATTCTTAATGCTGAGACTAACAAAAATAATAATGACTAGAATCGGAAGAAAGCGGGGGAATGGTAAAGTGAAGTTGCGCATGTTAAGTATGACGCTGATCGTAGCACTGTGTATATCCCTTGTACCTGCTGCGGTATTTGCAGCCAGCGCGGCGGTTACGTTAAATCCGGTAGCTTCTGTAGAGACTGGCGGTACTGTGGTTATTACGGGTACATCGACGCTGGACGAAGTGATTATCCAAGTACTGCGTCCGGTAAAAAGCACAGTGTTCTATGATATCGTCCAGGTCAGCGGCGGAAAGTTCAGCAGCAGCTTCACCTTGGGGAAAGCTGAAGCTGCCGGAACGTATAAGGTAACAGCCGGACAAGCTAACCAGGTAGCTACTGCCGATTTGATTGTAAAAACGGCAGCTACGGGTACCGGGAGCGGCGATGGTAACGGTGCCGGAAATGGCGGCGGAACCGGCAGCGGTGGCGGAACCGATACGGGCGGTGAAACCGGCGGAGGAACGGATACAGGCAGTGGAACAGGCAGTGGTACAGGTAACGGTACAGGCACTGTCACTGCCGGCAGCGGTAGCGTGGCTACCGGAACAATCACAACACCGGGAACCCCGATAACTCCACCGGCAACGAATGCGGTGCCGGTCAAAGTGGACACAGGCAAAAATACTGCGGTAACTGCAGTATCGGCAAAGGGTGTAATCACGGCTACCGTTACTCAAGACGCTGCGGCTCTGGCGGAGGCTCTAACAGCTGCGGCGAAGCAGGATAATCATGGAGCAGCGCCGATTGTTTTTATAGCTTACAATAATCACGCCGGTGAAGGGGTTCAGTTTAAGCTTCCGGCTTCTGTACTCGCAGCTGCGGCCCTGAATGCGCCGAATACGATTATCTCCCTGCAAACCAACGACGGGGAATATTCACTGCCGCTCAGTGTGCTCAATTTTGCAGCGGTCGCGCAGAGCTTAAGCACAGCAACGGCAGACTTAAGCATTCAGGTGAATATTTCTCCGGCAGCGTCAGACCTGAACAGCAAGATTCAGCGTAATGCGCAGGGTATTGCCGCATCACAGACTGGAGCTGCGATTGAATTTTCGGTTACAGCTTCCGGGAACGGTACAACTATCGAGCTGAACCATTTTGGCTCCACTTATCTGGAGCGGAGCATGGTGATTACGGCTCCAGTCGATAAGAACCGCGCGACAGTCGTTCTATATGATGATTCCACCGGACAGTTTTCCTTCGTGCCGGCTGTATTTAACAAGCAGGCAAACGGCTCCACAAAGGTAACCTTCAAGCGGAACGGCAACAGCATTTATACGGTGCTTACCGCGAGCCGTACATTCGGTGATATCAGCAAACACTGGGCCCGTGCGGATATTGAGCTGCTGGCGTCGAAGCTGATTGTAAATGGCTCCACAGCCAGTGAGTTTGCTCCGGACAGCAGTATTACAAGAGCTGAATTTGCAGCTTTGCTGGTCCGCTCGCTGGGGCTGACACCGGTTGCTGCCCCGGCGGCGTTCACCGATGTCAAAGAAGGCGACTGGTACGCCGGTTCCATCGGTGCTGCTGTGCAGGCCAAGCTGGTGGAAGGCTTCCAGGACAATAGCTTTAGACCATCTGAGACGATTACCCGCGAACAAATGGCGGTTATGATCTCGAGAGCCATCGGCGCTGCGGGTAAAGCAAACAGTGCTGCAGGCAATCCGAATGTACTGCTGGCAGGCTTCTCAGACAAAACTTCAATCGGCAGCTGGGCACAGGCCGCTGTAGCCCAGGCTGTAGAGGCGAAGATCATCACAGGTATGACCTCAGCAACCTTTGTTCCTTCCGCCAAAGCCAGCCGGGCACAGGCCGCTGTTATGCTGACACGGCTGCTGCAATATACCGGATTTGTGAATTAAGCCGGTTATTAAAGAGACAGCTGCTTCAAGCTCCATTGAAGCAGCTGTTTTTTGTTGTATAGGAGACAAAAGTATTGTTCTTTTTGCAAGGATAGAGAACTTCGCCTGTTGGTGTCGAAGTTTGTCATTATCTTGTCATTGAAGGAAAGTATAATTATTTAAAATATAAACATTGAGAAATTGAAAGGGTTGATGGGACAATGAAAAAAACTTCACTGGGTAAGCTGGGCCTAGTCTCGGCTCTGGTAATTATGCTGTTAAGCGGCTGTGTGGTAAGTACAGGCTCAGTAACCGTTAACCTGCCAAGCGATAAACCAAGCGCTTCGGAGCATTTATTCCTAAGATATTCAGACGGAAGTGTGGTTCAAGTGCCGGATGATACAGGGGCAGGCTCTATTGCGGTCAACACGGATTCCGGCAAAACGATCGTTGGGGGATATGTCAGCGACAGTATCGTAAGCTGGGTCCCTGTATTGTCATATGGCCCAAGCTATGTCAATGTGAGCGGATTTGCAGCCCACAAACCGGTATTAGCCGCAGATCACGTTGCATTGTTTCAGGCACCGTCGGTGGCGGACAGCGCGTATCCGGGGTATATCAACGTAACCTTTGCTGTCTACGGAACAAATGGCAAGCTTGTGGATGGACAGACGGAGATTTTTGCCCATGCTGCAGACCGGGATCTAATCTTCTATAATACGGATCCCTATGACACTTTTAAGAGCATAGAGTCCAGAGAGGGCTTCTCTTCCTTCACGGTGGATGGGAAGGTAACCTTCCTGATCAAATCGGATACCGTGGATATTAAGACACCAATTTCACTCTATTCAGGTGCGAAACTGCTTGCCGATAATGTATTCCATAAGGTAACCGGCATTTCAGTGAGCAGCACCGGAGAGGTGTATTCTGTACAAACCGGTGAAACCTTGTCCATGCGCGCTGAGGTATTGCCGGCCGATGCCATCAATCCGGGTGTTGTCTGGTCCGTGGTTAACGGAACGGGTTCGGCGGTAATCGATGAGACAAGCGGTGAGCTTACTGCAGGAGAACCAGGTACAGTAACGGTAACAGCCACAACTACTGACGGCACCGGCGTAACAGACAGTGTGGAGGTTACAATTACTGCTGCCCCGGTCGCGACCCCGACGGTAGCGCCGACCGAGGCGCCAACGGATGCCCCGGCCGCGACCCCGACGGTAGCGCCGACCGAGGCGCCAACGGATGCCCCGGCCGCGACCCCGACAGTAGCACCGACAGAAGCGCCAACCGAAGCTCCGGCCGCGACCCCGACAGTAGTACCGACCGAGGCGCCAACCGATGCCCCGGCAGCAACCCCGACGGTAGCACCGACGGAGGCGCCAACCGATGCTCCGGCAGCGACTCCGAGTGCAGCGCCGACACCTGTCTCTATCCCGGTTTCAGCCATCACAATTTCCGGCGTTTCTCCGGTAACCGTGGGACATTTCATTCAATTGAATCAGGCTATTGCCCCAGCGGAAGCAACGAACCAGGGTATTCTATGGTCTATCGAGAACGGAACAGGGACAGCTACCATTAGTGCAAGCGGCTTGTTAACAGGGATCTCTCCAGGTATGGTCACTGTTAAAGCTGCGGCAGCAGATGGTTCAGGTGTGTATGGCACGACAGCTATTGAGATTGTAGCGTCCAGCTCGGACAGCGGCGGTACGCCTGCGGCAACACCAGCCATAAGTCCGTCCGCAACTCCAACTGCAGCCCCTTCGCCGGTCCCTTCAGCCGCACCGGCTGCCGGTGGCGCTGCTAAATTTGCCAATAATGTAGTTAAGCTTGAAGCGGTACTGTCAGGCTTCAACCAAAAAGTAGAATTGGCTAACGCCAATCCATCTCCGGTGTCATTCACAGACATTTCCTCCCATTGGGCGGACATGACGGTAGAAACCTTCGTGAAGCTGGGGATAGTCCAAGGTTATGAGGATGGAGGATTCCATCCGGATGCCGGTATGACCCGTGCAGAGTTTGCTGCTATCATTGCCAGGGTGTTCGAACTGCCCAGCGGCGGAAGCAAGGGCACATTAAGCGATATTTCCGGACACTGGGCGGAAGCAGCGATTTCATCCCTGCAGGAAAAGGGTCTTGTCTCCGGCTACCAGAATGGCACTTTCAAGCCGAATGCCGAAATCTCCCGCGCAGAGATTATCGCGATCATTGCTAAGATTGTTGATATGAGCGGTGTTGATGTCCCGGCTGCCGCTACTTTCCAGGATATCGGAAACACATGGAACCAGGATGAGATCCGGCAGGCGGCAGCAGCCGGGATTATCAGCGGTTTCGGCAGCGGAGAGTTTCTTCCCGCCAAGCAGGCATCCCGTGCGGAAGCTTTGACGATTGTTCTGCACGTACTGCAGCTGAATCCGGAGCTCAAGGCTCTTTTGGAAACTTTGAAATAAGCACAAACAGACATTCATACAGGCCCCTGAAGCGGCGTCTGTATACAATTGCAAGCCGGCTTCGCCTCTAATGGCGAAAGCTGGCTTTTTTTGTCGAAAAATTTTAATTTTTAGTTACTCTACCGTAGGCCGATCTGTTAACATAGGAGGCATAGATTCCCGATTTATTCCTGAAAGAGGTCAGCCCTGGATGAGCTATAATTTGTATTTGTTTGCACTGCTGATGACAGCGACCTGCTGTTCACTGGTTTTGGCTTATCTATGCTGGAAGAGAAGAAGCCTGCCGATCGCGATCAGCTACGGCCTTGGCATGCTGACCGGGTCCTTTTACAGCTTTGGTTATGCTTTTGAGATTCTCAGCACCACTTTGGAGCATATCCGTTTTTGGCTGCGGATTGAATATATCGGAATTCCTTTCGGGACAGTGCTGTGGTTTATTATGGTGCTTCAATATACGGGTAGGCAGGCCTGGGTAACCAGAAGGAATGTTGTGCTGCTGATGATTGTCCCGGTAATTACCTTTATCGCCCACAACACGAATGAGTGGCATCACTTGTTCTATAAGAGCATGACCCTGAATTACACGGAAGGCTTCCCGCTGGTTACGCTCGTGAAAGGCCCGTTGTATGCGCTGCATGTGTTCTATTCCTATAGCTTCTTTGTAATTGGAATGGTATTTTTGGTGCAAATGTTTATCAAGTCCCCTCCCCGGATGAGGATACCGGTCGCGCTGATGATCATCGGATCCTGGGGGCCCTACGGCTTCACCCTCGTATATCTGAGCGGGCTGGTCTATATGCCGGTTGATATTTCGCCGTTCGGTTTTTTAATTTCGGGGATTTTTTATATCTGGGGAATTTATCAGTTTAATATGCTGCGGCTCGCCCCCCTGGCGCTTCAGCAGGTATTCAGCTCCATGCAGGAAGCCGTCATTGTCTTTGACCTTGATCATATGCTTACAAGCTTCAACCGCTCGGCGGGAGAGGTCATTGACGGATTAAACAGCAGGAGTATCGGCAAAACGGCCTCCGAGCTATTCACCGGCTCTCCTCTTTTATTGGAGCTAATGAGGCAAGAGCCTTCCACTATAAGCAAGCTACACCTCTCAAACCGCTCCGGAGACAAATTCTATCATGTCAAGCTGTCTTATATTCGGAATAACAGCCATAAGCCTGTCGGTAAAATGCTGCTCTTAAGCGATGTAACAGACAGTGTGCGCACAGAGGAAAGACTGCTTGATAATGCCAGACAGCTTAGTGAACTGAACACGTTCAAAGACAGAATGTTCAGTGTGGTTGCCCATGACATCCGTGATCCGATAGCGGTGCTCGTCAACCTGATGGAGCTGCTGGAGGAAGAAATGCAGGAGCACGGGGAGAGCCGGACGGAGGTTGTCGATGAGATGGGGCAGCAGATCCGCAATACGTTCGCCCTGGTAGAAAGCCTGCTGGAATTTTTCCATACCCAGACCGGAGGGCTGCTGCTTCAACCGCTTGAAAGGGATTTAGCTCTATCGGTGGAATGGAATTTACGGCTGTTATCCGTCCGCAGCGGTAGTAAACAGATCCGTCTGATTTCCGAGATTCCGGAAGGGACCTATGTGTATGCTGATAAAGAGATGCTTGATCTGATTATCCGCAATCTTTTGACGAATGCCATTAAATTTACAACGGTTGGAGGAAGCATCTCTTTGAAGGCAGAGCGGAAGGATACGATGATAGTAGTCTCTGTAAAGGATACGGGGGAAGGAATCGCCCGGGAACAAGCCGATACACTGCTGCAGGACGGGTACCCGGTTTCTTTACTGGGAACGGAGGGAGAGCGCGGGATTGGCCTGGGGTTATCGCTATGCAGGGAATTTGTCCGCCTGAACGGGGGCGAAATCTGGTTTGACAGCATACCTTCGGAGGGGAGCACCTTCTATTTCTCCCTTCCGCTCCCGCCGGTTCCCGCGCTTGTATCAGGCAGCAGGACGGAAGGCGGCAGGACGGTATGAAAGTGATCATTATTGATGATGAGAAGGCCATGCACTTAATCCTGAAGCGGATGCTTGCCAAAATGGCAGAGGTTGAAATCGCCGGGATATTTTCAGATACAGCTACCGCCTATACGCATGTGACCCATCATGAGGTGGATCTGATCTTCGTCGATATCAGCATGCCCCGCGAGAACGGGCTGGAATTTGCACAGCGGCTGCGGGAGAGCGGCAAAGGTACGAAGCTAGTCTTCATTACGTCCCATAAGGAATATGCGCTGCCTGCTTTTGAAGTATATGCCTTTGACTATATCGTCAAACCGGTAGTGCAGGAGAGGCTTGCCCATACCGTACAACGGGCGGTTGCACAAATCCGTCTGGAGCGTGCGGCAGAAGGGACTCCGGAGAAGCAGAATCCTGAAGTGCTGGTCAGCTGCCTCGGCGGGATTGAAATTCACAGCACACAGGGGATTAAGACGAAATGGAAATCCAAAAAAAGCGCAGAGGTTTTTGCCTACCTGCTGATCCATAAAGGCAGACTTGTCTCCAGAAGCAGGCTGATCGAGGATATCTTTGAAGGGCTGCCGCAAAAAAATGCTGAGATCTATCTCAACACAACAATCTATCAGTTGCGGAAGCTGCTGGACACCTATGGCTTAAAAAAGAGTCTGCATTCTGATAACCAGCATTATGGGCTGAATCTTAACGGGGTCCGGGTAGATGTGCTGGCCTTTGAGGAAGGCTGCCGGAGAATGGGTGTAATCAATGACACGAATATTGAGGCTGCAATAGAGCTGGAACAGCTGTTCATGGGTGATTTATTTGGTGATCAGGTGTTTGCCTGGGCCTGGAATGAGATTGAGCGGATGTCACAGATGTACACCCGCTTTACCCGGCGTCTATGTGCCGCTCTGCTGGACAGGGGAGAGGCCGGTGCCGCCACCCGGCTTTTGATGAAGCTGCTCTCCCGCAATGAGCTGGATGAGGAATCACTAATGCTGCTGCTGACGGCTTCCGCCCAGTTGAAAAACAAAGAGGCCCTAACCCGGCAGTATTCGCAATTTGCGGAGACCCTGCGTGCGGAGATCGGCATAAGCCCCTCGCTTGAAGTCAAATCCTTGTATGCAGAGCTTTTGACGGGGCTGGATGCGGCGGGAGATTAACAAGGATCCGGTCAGGTATACTCAATGTTTCAAATATTCATATATTCAGCTTTTACAGATGTGCTAGAATAAGAGGGTTGCCGTGACCGCAACAAGGAACCCTAAGTACGAATGGAGAAATGTAAAAATGAATGAATTGCCGAATTGTCCGCAATGCAGCTCAGTGTACACTTATGAGGACGGAGCACAGCTGGTTTGTCCGGAATGCGGGCATGAGTGGACTGCCGGTGCAGAGAATGGAAACAGCGAAGAACTTAAGGTCGTTAAGGATGCCAACGGCAATGTCCTGAACGACGGGGATTCCGTAACTGTAATCAAAGACCTGAAGGTCAAGGGAAGCTCCTCGGTGCTGAAGATCGGCACAAAGGTGAAGAACATAAGGCTGGTTGAAGGCGATCATGACATCGACTGCAAAATTGACGGCTTTGGCGCAATGAAGCTGAAATCGGAGTTTGTGAGAAAAGCATAGAACGGGATTTATTGAAGGAAAGCTGCGGATAGGTACCGCGGCTTTTTTTGTTTGAGATAAAGGAAACTGAGCCCGCGCGAGACATCTCAAGTGAATTAATAATATGAAACAATGGTATTTTGATCCAAAATTATATACTATAATGGTCTTCAAAGTGGACTTTCATTCTGATATCTGGAAGAACAAAACGACTCTATCTTATTGTATAGGAGCAAACCTAATGAGTGATTTATCCAAGCTTAACAAGCAACAATATATCCACTGGTTAAAGCAGAAAAGAAAATCGAACGGAGAACTATATTCCGAAAATACAGTAAATTCTTACGCCTCATCATTATCGACCGCACCAGCCAGACTCTCAGGAATTGAACTGGAGAATACAGATGTTTACGGGATTACCTCAGCTGACCAATTTCATGAAATGAGACAGATCATGGAAAGGGCGGAGAACTTTGAGGAAATTAATGTTAAGGCAGGCAACAAGGCTTTTCAATATGCTCTTGAGTACTATGAGGATTTCTTGCGTGAACAGGAAAAGGGGAATGAACCGGTTGGTGATGCCGATGGAAATCCTTTGAACTATTCGATAACGTTCACGCCTATAGTATTTACAGCAGCTGCTGGTCTACCTACTGCACTCCTTGATAAAAATATCATTTTATATGGCCCTCCAGGCACAGGCAAAACCTACAATACGGTCACATATGCAGTCGCAATTATTGAGAACAAGCCCTTACATAACATTATGTATGAAGTAAGAACCAAAGGTTATGAAGTAATCCAGGAACGCTATCGTTCTTACAAAGAAAAAGGGCTTATTGAGTTCACAACATTCCATCAGTCCTATGGCTATGAGGATTTTATTGAAGGGATTAAGCCGAAGATTCTGCAGGGTGACGAGACAGGCCAGATTGGCGATAATGTTGCGTACGAGATAAAACCGGGAGTATTTAAACAATTCTGTGAAAAAGCCCAGACTCCAGTTATTCAGGACAGCAATTCGTACGGAATTCGTAAAGAACCAGTCATATGGAAGGTCTCACTCGGCGGTTCGGGCCAAAGTGATGTGAAACAGGATTGCTTTGATAATGATAGAATCCGGATCGGGTGGGACTCTTACGGAGAACGGATTACAGATGAGACGGACTTCAGAGAATATGGCGGAGCGACGATCCTGTCCCGGTTCATGAGTGAGATGGTGATCGGTGATATTGTTCTGATTCTCCACGACGAAAAAACTATTGATGCTATCGGTGTCGTTACAGGTGAATATGAATGGCTCAATCAAATGGAGGATTACAAACGTTCCCGCGATGTAAAATGGCTTGCCAAAGATATCCGGGAGGATATTTATGCGCTCAATGGAAATAAGGTCATGACATTGGGCTCAGTATATAGGCTGAACAGAATCACGCTTGCGGATGTGCTGGTCATGCTAAAAGCGAATAGCAATGTTCATAGTACAGCTATTCAGGAGAATGCTAACAATTACGTATTTATTATCGATGAAATCAACCGCGGGAATATCTCGAAAATTCTCGGGGAGTTAATTACGCTGATTGAGCCGTCCAAACGTATTGGACAAGCAGAAGAAATCAGATTGAGGCTGCCTTACTCACAAGAAGTGTTCGGCGTTCCGGGCAATGTCTATCTGCTAGCCACAATGAACACTGCTGACCGTTCGATTGCCAGGCTGGACACTGCGCTGCGCCGCCGTTTTCATTTTGCGGAAATGATGCCGCGTCCGGAAGTGCTTGATAGTATACGGGTTGGCAGTGAGGTCATTGAGTTGTCCGCCATGCTGGAAATGATGAATCGTCGTATCGAGGTACTATATGACAGGGAGCATATGATCGGGCATGCATACTTTATGTCATTAAATAATCACTCTGCCCTGGATGATCTGGCTCACATTTTCCGCAATACGATTATCCCGCTGCTGCAGGAGTACTTTTATGAAGACTATGACAAGATCCGGCTCGTACTTGGTGACAATAACAAACCTGAGAGCGAACAGTTTATTCTGGTCAAAAAAACGGACATGACGGAGCTGTTTGGGAATATGAACGCTTTTGAGTTTGATGACGAAGCAATCTATGTGCTTAATGAAGAAGCGTTCGAAAACGCCCAAGCCTACCGCAAAATATACAGTCGCAGCTCCCTATGATAAACCGGAAGAAATATACCATTAAAGAATATGACTCGTTCACCAAGAATCCGGATGTGAAGCTCCCGAACCTTCATTATATGCCTGAACCTGTCTTTGACTGCCTGGAGCAGTTTGTGCTGTCCAACCGCAGGGAGCCGGGGACGAATCCATTAGAGCTAATGGTGGTAACGAGCAGACGCGGAATCGGCAAAGTAATCAGCGCACGTAACTATGTGGGTGTCATTACGATGAGCAGCGGAGTGCAGATTGAGATTTTACCAAAATTATATTCGCGGGATGAAGAAAGCTCAGAGTGGGAGACCAAGCAGATATTCCTGCAAATGTTAAAGTCACTCACGCAGATGCCCTATAAGCATTTTAGTGTCTCCAGTCTGAATCAGGAGAGATACAGCATTCTGGATATTTTCATCCGGATGTTTATAGAGGAGGTCTACACTCTGGTTAAAAGAGGATTGAAATCCGCGTATATCGGACATGAGGACAACGAGTATTTTTATAAAGGCAAACTTCAGTTCTCGAAGCATATCCGCTTAAATGCGGTGCATAAAGAGCGGTTTTATATCGAATACGATGTATTCAGTTTGGATCGTCCCGAGAACAGGTTGATAAAATCAACGATCGGATTGTTACAAAAGGTCTGCTCCGGCAGAAAACTGCAGAAGGATCTGTATACCTTATTAGCTGCATTTGAGTCTGTAGAGTTCTCTACAGATTACACTCAAGACTTTGCCAAAATCACTGACGACCGGAATATGAGACAATACACAACAATTCTGAAGTGGTGCAGAGTCTTTCTGAACCGAAACAGCTTTACTCCGTTTATTGGAGGAGGAGTAGCATACGCCTTGTTGTTTCCCATGGAAAAAGTATTCGAAAGCTATATTGCCGCACAACTGAAGAAGCTGCTGTCTCCTTCCAAGTACACGCTGATGACACAGCACCGGCTGCATCACCTCTACGATGAGCCTGAGCGGCGCTTCCTGCTGAAGCCGGATATCGTAGTTATCAGTGAAGGGCGTACGGTTATTCTGGATACCAAGTGGAAAATGCTGTTGCCGGATGGAGATCATGGAATCTCGCAATCCGACATGTATCAGGCTTACGCCTACCACAAGAAATACAATGCTGAGACTGTGATTCTCATATATCCCTGGACGACGGCTATGGCGGAAACGAAAGATCCGATAGTGTATAGAAGCAATGACGGGGTCACGGTTCAGGTGTTTTTTGTGGATTTGAGTATGGAATGTGGTGGTGTGGCGGAGTTGAGAGGTTTGATTGAGTTACTGCTTGCAAGCTCCTGAACGGCTCCTCTTCTACCTGGAGGCGGACGTTTATTATTCAACCAGCAAAGCACAATTGCCGATAAGTAGTAACAGGCGCACGTTAATTTCGCTATACATAACGCATTTAATGGGGGAACCAACAAATGAAAAGGATTTTTGGGCTGTTGCTTGTTTTGTTAATGGTAACACCGGCATTTGGCACCACAACCTTTGCGGGCAATACGGTGAAGGCTACGGTGACCGGGAGCAGTACCTATTTTAACGGGGAAGAAAAGAGCTCTAACGGCTTCAATATCGCGGGCAGCAATTATTTCAATCTGCGTGATCTGGCCCGGAATTTCTCCGGAACTCCGAGTCAATTCGATATCACCTGGAATCAGGAGAATAAGGCAATCGAAATTGTAACTGGACGAGCCTATACGCCTCAAGGGACGGAAGACAGTATGTATTACAGCCGGAGCAGAACTTATGCTGCCACGCTGTCCACCTCCAAGGTGATGATCGACGGGGTGCTGCAGTCTATTAAGGCCTACAATATTGAAGGGAACAATTACTTTCAATTAAGAGATCTGGCCGGCAAAATTCCTTTCGGGCTGGAATATGACAGTCAGCTGAACCGGCTGGTGATGTTCTCCAGAACACCGGAAAATGCCTATCGTACCCTTGCATCCGGTAAAGCGGTGGATAATGCGGAGTCCTCTGATTTTCCAAGATGGAAAAGTACGGTGTCATCCTATCTTGTTAACAATTCAGACGGGACAGTAAGCGTCGTAGAGGCGGATAAAGAGATCACGATTGACACCTACAAGGCAAACTATGAACTTACTGCAACGCAAAAGATTGCTTATGAGCTTCCGCTGTTTGGCGGCTTTTATAGCGGTGAGCAGTATAACTATATTGCGTTTGGACAAGAGAACCGTGAAGAGAACGACAGCAAGGAAGTGATCCGCATTGTCAAATACGATAAAAGCTTCAACAGAATCAGCAGTGTCTCTATTACAGGCGGACAGAGCTATACAGTAGGTCCTTTTGATGCTGGTTCCGGGAGAATGGCTGAGTCAGGGGATACTCTGGTATTCCATACCTCGCGTACAAGATACACCACAGAGGACAAGCTAAATCATCAATCCCAGCTTACAATTATCGTGAATACCTCAAGCATGACCGTAACCAATGATCTGGGACGCTTCCAGAAAAATCATGTGAGCCACTCTTTTGATCAATACGTGTTGTTTGACGGCGGTGAACAGGTGCTTGTGGATCATGGGGATGCTTATCCCCGTTCGATTGTCCTTCATAAAGGAGACGGAAAGAGTTACAGTGAGGTCGATTTATTTAATATCCCGGGTAAAATCGGAGCGAATACGACCGGTGTCTCCATTGGCGGGGTTGAAATGTCCTCTAGCAGCTATATTGTCGCTATGAATTCGATTGACCATTCTTTGGTCAGTGAGTATACCTCATATGAGATGGTGGGGCTGGAAAGTGACCAGCGGGATATCATTCTGACGGTGTTGCCAAAGACCAGCTTAAGCAGCGCCTCCGTTCATACGATTACACTGGCTAAATATGTGGGTACCGCCCGGATTGCGTCCATCCCGAAGCTGGTCCGGATATCTGATGATCAAATGATGGTGCTGTGGCAGGAGTTCGATAAAGAAAATCATCCCGGTGATGTGAAATATGTGTATATCGATGGGAACGGCAAAGCGGCCGGTGATATTCAGAGTATTAAATATTTTGCACTGTCTGAATGTAATCCGGTTGTCAGCGGCGGCAAGGTTGTCTGGTACACCAACAGCAATGGAAGCCGGATGTTTTATTCGATTCCTGTGAAGAAATAGGCTAAGCCAGTGCACTTAAATTACCGATAAGGATATAGTAGAAACACCGACACGGAGGATTCAAACCACATTGAACAAGTTAATCAAAGCAGCTTCCATGATCGTACTGCCCTTATTGTTAATGGTATTGGCTTATATGGCTTATAAGAATGTGCAGGAATTATCCGGTCCGCAGCTGGATTTGGTGATGCTCGCACCCTACGCCGTCTTTCTGACGGGAGGCATCCTCGCCTGGAAATTTAACCGCAGCCGGGAGTTTTTCCAGATGGTTATTTTTACGCTGGCTGCTGCATCGCTGCAATATTTACCGGAGCTTCCGGGGACGGGCGCAGCAATGACATTGCCTGATCTGTACGCGATCCTGTGCGTGCTGCTGCCGGTGAACATTCTGATCTTTTCCTTCTTCAAGGAACGGGGAATATTCAGCTTATGGGGATTGATCCGGCTGGGATGGATTGCAGCGGAGGCGGCGGCTGCCGTCTGGGTGATGCTTCCGGAGCAAAAGGTGCTGCTGGAGCGGCTGCAGATGGAGCTGTTGCCTGTGAACTTGCAGGGGCTGACCCCTCTGTCCCAGCTGTCCCTGATGATCTTCGTAATCACATTTATCCGGCTGCTGATCCGGCAAATGGCTTACAGGTCTTCACAGGATGTTGCTTTTATGGCGGTGCTGCTGGGAATAATCTATGTGCTGCAGCTGGATCATGATCCAGTCGCTTACGCTTTGTTGTGGATAATGTCGGGTATCATTCTGATCACCTCCATTATTCAAGATTCATATGCGATGGCTTTCTCAGATGAGCTTACCGGCCTGCCTTCGAGGCGGGCGCTGAAACAGGATATGCTGAAGCTGGGCATGAACTATGCGATTGCCATGCTGGACATCGACCATTTCAAAAAATTCAATGACACCTATGGCCACGATACCGGAGATGAGGTGCTGAAGCTGGTGGCCTCAATCGTTAAGGATGTCACCGGGGGCGGCAGAGCTTTCCGCTACGGCGGGGAGGAATTCACCATTCTGTTCCCGGGCAAAAGCATCCAGGATGCTCTGCCGCATCTGGAAGAGTTAAGAGAGAAGGTAGCGAAGCGCGGGTTCACTGTGCGGGGGCAGAGCAGGGGAAAGGGCAAGCGAAAAGGCAAATCAAAATCACGCAGCAGTGGAGCAGGCAAACAAATCTATATCACAATAAGCATTGGGATTGCCCAAAAGAATGAGAAGAGCAAAACACCGGATACTGTCATGAAAGCGGCGGATACCGCATTGTACCGGGCGAAGAAGAAGGGCAGAAACTGCGTCAGCAAGTAATTGTATACATATCACCACTAAGGAAACAGAACATACATAAGCTGGAACTGTTTAAGAATAACCGGGCCGTCCTTTCATGAAGGGCGGCCTGTTTGCTGTTTAGCAACCGGGATTATGGTTACATAAAGAGAGTCAAGGCGTTTCTAAAGGTATTTGTCCCATGTCATTACCAAGGTGGAAATTCACAGAGGAGGAATGTACAATGAGCGATCAATATACGGTTAAGGACCCTGCGACTCAATATCCCAAAGCAACACCGGAATACCAGCAGCAGCAGCCAGCCCCGGGGCTGGAAACTGCGATGCACCCGAAGCCGGATGACGGTGCGGAGACTTATCACGGCAGCGGGCGGCTTACCGGACGCAAAGCGGTTGTCACTGGAGCAGACAGCGGGATTGGCCGCGCGGTGGCGATAGCTTTTGCCCGTGAAGGGGCGGATGTATTGCTGGCGTATATGCCAGAGGAAGAAGCCGACGCAAGGGAAGTAGTGAAGCTTGTGGAGGACGCCGGACGTAAGGCAGTTGCGATGCCGGGTGATCTCAAGGATGAGCAGTACTGTGAGCAGCTGATTGCTGCCGCTGTGGAGCAGCTTGGCGGGATCGATATTCTGGCGAATATCGCGGGCATGCAGCAATTTGTGCCGGATATTGCTGATCTGACGACAGAGCAATTCGATGCCACCTTCAAGACCAATGTATACTCGCTGTTCTGGCTCTGCAAGGCGGCGATTAAGCATATGAAGCCGGGCAGCGCCATTATCAATACATCTTCCATCCAGGCCTATACGCCTGCACCGATCCTGCTGGATTATGCAACGACAAAGGCAGCGATTAACACCTTCAGTAAATCGCTCGCCCAGCAGGTGGCCGAAAAGGGCATCCGCGTTAATGTGGTGGCTCCCGGGCCAGTATGGACTCCGCTGCAGGTGAGCGGCGGCCAGCCGGTAGAGGCACTGAAGGACTTCGGCGCCAAAACGCCGCTCAGCCGTCCCGGCCAGCCGGCCGAAATGGCCCCGGCCTACGTGTTCCTGGCCAGCCAGGAATCCAGCTATATCAGCGGCGAAACGCTGAATGCGAACGGCGGCATGCCGACACCTTAAGGGAATAGCTGGAATTCCAACGGAATGATAAACTAAATATAACCAGCAATTCAGTTGGCGCGTGCCGGTTCCTAACCGGTACGCGCTGTTTGCTTAGCGGGAGGGGAAGTCTGGCATGGGACAAAGAGCGAATCTGATTATAGTCAGAGAACAGGCTTATGAGTTGTATTATAGTCACTGGTGTGCGAATACTTTGCCGGGTGATTTGTTTTGGGGCCCGGAGTATGCTCTGGCGTTCATAGAAAGGCAGACCCGGGTGGAGGAATCCGGACCGGGATGGCTGGATGAGGCGTGGGCGGAAGGCGGCGCACTAATAGATTGGGAGAAGAGGAAGCTGTTATTTTACGGCGGCGAAGATATTCTCCTGGATATCCCGCTGCGCAACCTTTTTTTAAGCCTTATGGGGAGTATCTGGCAGGGGTGGGAGATCACCTGGGCCTATGAAGGCATACTTGATCTTGCATCCTATGTAGGCTATTCCCAAGAGACACTATTAGCGGAACGTGAAGCATATACCAGTGATATGACTATGGCCCCCGCATCACCAAGAGAATGGGTTGACCTGGTTGCAAGTGTGAAATTTGCCGGTGAAGACCTGCTGTTGTTCCCTTTGGCCGGAGAGCTCGCCTCCTATCTGCTCAATGGTCCAGCGTTCATTAACCGCATAAATAAGTCATATGGTTACAGAAGTTTAGCGCTGAGCGAATGGGCGGGAGATTTCCCGGCTGCAGGCTTTCATATTGACGTTACACAAAAAAGGATAAAGATCTGGCACGCCAAAGATTTTGCGGCAGCTCAAACTCGTATCCAAACGGAATGGCCGGACTGGGAGATTGTTGACCATTATGGTGATTATGAGTCGCAAGTCAGGGAAACAGGAGGAGCTTTAAAATTGCAGGTGGCAGATGAGCACACTTTGCTGAACCGGCTGCGCACCCTGTTACTGAAAGATTCCGCGTCCAATCCTGTGGATACGCTCACTTACTTTGCACAGAGGGAAGCAGAGGGAGGAAAAACCGTAGAAATTAATCCCTATGCCTTGAAGTATGATACATACCGGTTACCCGGAGAACGAAAAGTTGAGCTGTGGGATTCTGCAGTCAGTAAGCTCCGGATGCACAACCAGCAGTTGTTAAAAGGATTACCCGAAGCTCACGGTCTATCTTCCCGTACACTGCTTGACTTCTTCTCACAAATCGAACAGTCGGCGCTCGCCGTTAACACTTTCATGCTGCTGCAGGACGGGGCAGTTACGGCAGCATTTGCCCGGGCTCCTTATCGTCTGGATCCGCCGCAGCTGCTATATTCCTTAAGCAAAAGCGTCACCTCTATCGCGGCTGGTATTGCCATAGACGAAGGGCTTTTGACGCTTGCGGACACTGTCATATCCTTCTTTCCGGCGAAACTTCCAGAGAACATTTCTCCAAATTTGGCCCGGATGACAGTACACCATCTCCTGTCGATGAACGCCGGCCATCACGATAATATTTACGGCGCTGTGGCGCAGGAAGCAGACTGGGTGCGGGCTTTTTTGGCGCAGGAGGTTCCGCATGAGCCGGGAAGCCATTATGTATACAGCACCCACTGTACTTATATGCTGTCGGCGATAATAGAGCAGGTTTCCGGCCAGAGTCTGGTTGATTTTTTGCAGCCGCGCTTGTTTGAGCCTTTGGAAATTCCAAGACCTGTGTGGGAAACCTGTCCGCTGGGGATTAGGGCCGGGGGGATGGGCCTGAGCTTGTCTACCGAGAGTATCGCCAAGTTCGGCCAGATGCTGCTGAATAAAGGAGAGTACGCCGGAAAAAGAATTGTCTCTGAGCATTATCTCGCCTTAGCTACCTCTGAACAGAGCGATAACCGGCTGTCTGCCCCGAAAGACCGAACCGATTCCGCCCAGGGATACGGATATCAGTTTCATCTGTGCCGCAGGGGCTGCTATAGAGGGGACGGTTCTTTTGGCCAGCTGTGCCTGGTTGCTCCCCGGGAGAACATCGTCATTGCAGCAACGGCCGCGTTCGGGAGCATGCAGCAGCTGCAGACACTGCTCGATCTCATCTATGAATATATTATTGAACGGTTAGACCGTAATGAAGCTTATAACCATGCAGATACGCTTGAACTACAAGGCAAATTAGCGGCTTGGACTTATCCGTTTCCACCGGTTCAGCCCGTTCCAAGCCCAGCTCTTTATTGTGGCCGCAAAGCTTACCGCCTGGATGACAATCCTCATGGGCTGAGGGAGATCGTATTGGAAATAGAGGAAAAGCGGCTGAAGGTTCAGCTGAGCTATGGGGATGAGCGGGATAACGTACTGCCGTTCAGTCTTACAGAAATGCTGCATGCGCATAATGTTTTCTACAAGGATCTGTCACTGCACCGGCAAGAGGTAGTTACTTCAGCGGCCTGGCAGGATCAGCATACTCTTCAGCTCACTCTGTTGTACATTGAGACTCCTTACGTTGTTACTTATACAATCGGCTTCCGGGAAGAGGAGATCGATGTGGCGTTCCGGATCAATGTGTCTCTGAATATTCCGGAGTACAGCACAACCGGCGTATTCATGCACGACAAAGGTTCGTAAAATTAATAACTAAGGATATGTATAACTATCAAAGGAAATTAAAGTATTAGAACTGAAGGTGGTTAACGCGGTGCTGAGCCACGTCAATTAGTAGAATGGTAATATAAATCTAACCCCAAAGGGGTGTTATCATGCCCGAATATTCTCATATTCAAACTTATATAAAGTGTGATCAATTCAATTTCAGAGAGGTTATCAGGCATTTTTCAGAAGTAATAAACTCGCTGGGACTTGACTCTAGATACTTCAATAATGAGCTGGAATGGGAAGTTTCAGATAATGGTTTCATGTACGTTGGTGGCGGTGCTGAACGTCAGTTGTATGATAATAACGGATTCCAACTCCATATTCGACCATACCTACTAGGTTGGACACCTGAAGTTATTGAGGACTTAAAAGAATCATATCTAGAAATTAGTATCTTGTTTATGACGGAAGAGATAGAGCTCGATTGGAGAACTGGAGAATTGCGAAGCGAGTGTCAATCCTTGATTTGGAGGATTATGACTAAGTTCTCTGAGGAATTCAAACAAACTGGAGTATTTTTCACAAATGAAGTTATGGATGGAATGCCTTGGGAAGCATTATTGTCAGGTAATAAAGAGGGACTTTGGGCATTTGATGCTGCTATTTTACCTGTACACCTGATTGATTTATATAAGGATTATCCAAAAGATATGTTCATTTGTAAGAATGATGAAGTGATGTTTGTTGCCCAAAAATCCGTATGGGGGACAGAACCTTGGCAGGACAGCGATTAAACAAATGAGGGACATTAGCTTAATAAAACAGCGGTGGTCTAGGAACCAACATTTGGAATGGCCCCGAAATAAGTTGCGAGGAAGGAGAATTACTAACGTGGACAAGAGGTTCATTAAAGCCCATATAAGTTGGAAAAAAGACCCCAGTAAGTTTCCGGTGAACGAGTGGATGCGTGATTTGGTTGTAACCTATGGTGAAATCAAGGATAAGATCCTTTATGGTGATACATGGACTGTGCTAGTTAGGATAACAAGACATATTGAGGGTACACGGGATACATATGCCGATGTGGCATTCATAACTGACGAGGCACCTTGGGAATTGCTTGAGACAGGCTATAGCTTTAATCTTTGGGCGGGAAAGGATATTGCAATAGTCACGATTATCTAAGGGTAAGTCTAAAATGAAGACACTTCATGACTCCAATGACTTTGTAAGTAACCATGCAATAGTGCGTTGGACGATATTCAATTTTTCATTAAATGAAACTTGGATTACCGCAGCTTGAGACTTGAGCGGTCTATTTTGCTGTGTGACGGGGGCTATGTCCCAAGATTCATGCTATAGTTAGTCCGAACAGCTTGTTTCTCAATATATATGAAAAAGATGGTGGCTATGCAGATTCAGATCGGAGATCAATCTTTTACCCTCAATGTCCAATACAGTAAACGCAAAAAAATATCCCTGCAAATCGATGGAGCAAGCCGGATCACTGTGAAGGCACCGAAGGGGACAGCCGAAGAAGTGATTCTAAGTGCAGTACAGGGGCACAGCGGATGGATTATGGAGAAGCTGCGCGAACAGGCCGCGGCCCGGCAGGTACCCAAGGCGAAGGAATATCAGGAGGAGGGCAGCTTTCTGTACCTCGGCAAGGAGTTCCCGCTGCATGAACTGATTACAACCGGTGAGCGGGATGCCGAGGCGCTGAAGCTGGAGCTGAAGAAGTTCTATTTTAACAGCCTGAAGAAAATAGTAAACGAGCGGATGCCCCAGTATCAGAATCAGCTGAAAGTAAAACCGAAGTCGTTCGAGATCGTAGAATCCCGGACCAAGTGGGGGAGCTGCAGCAGCGATAAGAAACTGACCTTCAATTACCGGCTGGCGATGGCTCCGCCCGAGGTTATTGATTATGTAATTATCCATGAGCTATGCCATCTGCTGCATATGAATCATGACCGGTCCTTTTGGCGGCGGCTCGGGAGTGTTATGCCGGATTATAAAAGACAGGAAGAATTCCTGGCCCGCTTCGGTCAATTTATGACGCTCTGAGCTGCCAAGAACAAAAACAAGGGGATCCGCCGTCTGCGTTCATAAGTTTCCTCACTAATAAAGTATTTGCGCTGGGGGTTGGACTCTCTCAAGTTGTGGACGGCAAACCCCGCTTGCTGCAATGTGCTGTAATAATTCTCAATGGTACGGTGGTACTTGTAGACGGTGCCGCCCAGCCATTGCTGCTCACGGTAGCCTTCCATAAAATAATTGTCCACGGTCCAGCTGGTCCGCATCCCGGAAGTCTGCAGTGTTGATGTAATAACCGGGTGTTCTACGGAAAAAACAAATTGTCCGCCCGGCTTCAAGGTCCGGTGAATGTTCCGGAACAGACTGCCGATATCCTCGATATAATGCACAGCCAGCCGGGAGATGACGAGATCAAAGCTGTCCTCCGGATATTCCCACTCCTCCATAGAGGTCTGAATTAATTTGCCCCGGGGCCCGTCCAGATTTTCCGAAGCAAGCTCCGCCATATTAGCCGAGCCTTCAATTCCCGTATATTCCGCACAGCCGGCGTTCTATGTATTTCTCCAAATTAGCATCGTTGTCGTAAAAATCAGATCCTTTATAGCTCATAATTGGCCTCCCGGAAATCTGTCTGAATTTTTCCTTCTATTATAAGTGCTGCATTAATACGTCACGCCATAAGTACTGCATTAATACTCCACACCCCGCACCTTGGCAAAAATCATGGTATCCCGCAGCTTGCCGTCAACATCACATTTGTCGCTCCGCAGAATACCTTCCAGTGTAAAGCCGGAACGTTCAGCAACCCGTGCACTTGGCGTATTGCGTGTGTCGCAGCGGATTTCAATCCGGTTCGCCTGCAGCTCTTGAATAGCGTAATTAGTAATCGCATGGACCGCCTCCGTGATATAGCCCTGTCTGCTGTAAGAGGAACGCACCCAATAGCCGATTTCGAATTTCCGCGTCTGCCAGTCAATCCGGTGCAGGCCGCTGCTGCCGATGATTTCCCCGGAGGTTTTGTGTAACAAGAGGAGTCTAAGGTCTTTACGCTCTAGGAACTCCAACCGGGATTTTCGAATGATGGCTTCGGCTTGTTCAGGCGTAGGGAGGTGCCTGGCCCAAGGCATCCAGGGACGCAGTTCATCAAGGCTTTCCAGTATCGCTGTATTCACAGCAGCCCCGTCTCCCCATAAGGGCGCCCGTATCAGGAGCCGCTCACTTTCGAAGCTTTCCGGAAAAGATAACAGAATAGGATGGGCAACAGCATTTTCCATAGAATCAGCCTCCTAAAAAATATTAACAATAACATATCATGTCAGCTACGCGACTGTACATGAAGAAAAATCTGTACGACTATTTCGGCCTGTCTATATACCACATAAATACACTCAGGTCAATACGCTAAAGGATAACGAAATTTACTCCTTGGTGTAATTCACATTCAGCAGCAAGCGCGTTATCTTATATAGTAAGATATGTTCTTTATAAAGAACCAACAGGTGGAGGCCTTCATATGAGTGCAATCGCCGGTATCTATCATCTACAGCAGCATAATCTGGACCCTGAGCTGGGACCGGATTTAATGAAGCAGCTTAACCGTTACCCGGCTGACGATGCCAGGGGCTGGCAGAGTAAGAGTGTTTTTCTCGGATGCCGGTCACAGTGGATTACGCCACAATCTATAAATGAGCAAATGCCTTACTATGATTCCGAGCGGAAACTGGCCATTACAGCTGATGCGATCATTGATAATAGAAGTGAATTATTGAATACGCTGCGCGTACCCGTCCCAGACAGAGAATCAATTCCCGATAGTCTGTTGATCCTGCTTGCTTATGAGAAGTGGGGGGAGCAGGCACCGGTATATCTGGTGGGTGATTTTGCATTTATGATCTGGGATGAGCGGCAGCATAAACTGTTTGGGGCAAGGGATTTCTCCGGCAACCGGACGCTTTATTTCCACAGATCCCGGAGCAGCTTTACTTTCTGCACAGTTATTCATCCGCTGCTGTCGCTGGCGGGTGCAGGGAATGAGCTAAGTGAACAATGGGTTTCTGAATTTTTGGCGATTCCGAATAGAGTGGATGCTACTGACTGCTTCTCAACGGTGTACCGGTCGATCGAACAGCTCCCTCCTTCACATTCGATCACCATAACCGGAGGGAACATTACCTTCTCCCGTTATTTCACACTTCAAGCGCCCCCGGAATTGCGCTTAAGCTCCAATGGGGAATATGAAGAGGCTTTCCGTGAAGTCTTCGGACGGGCAGTGAAGGACCGGCTTCGCACCCACCTGGCAGCAGGGGCCAACTTAAGCGGCGGGCTGGATTCCGGCTCCGTCGTCAGCTTCGCAGCTGAAGAGCTCCGGCACCGCGGCCGGCCGCTCTATACGTTCAGTTCCTATCCTGTAGACGGCTTTGCCGGATTCAATCTCGGGAAAAGGGTCGCTGATGAACGTCCCTATATTCAGGAGACGATCGATTATGTAGGAAACATTCAGCCCAGTCTGCTGAACTTTCCCGAACGCAGCCCGTACAGTGAGATTGATGAGTGGCTGGATATCATGGAAATGCCGTATAAATTTATTGAAAATTCCTACTGGCTGAAGGGAATCTATGAGCAGGCACAGCAAAAGGACATCGGCGTGCTGCTCAGCGGACAAAGAGGCAACTGGAGTATTTCCTGGGGACCCGCTCTGGATTATCAGGCCAAGCTGATCCGTGAATTCCGGTGGCTTACCTTTTATCGTGAGAACAAGGGCTACACCCAGTCCATGGAGGCGAACCGCCGGAAGGTGCTGCAGATTGTCGGCAAAAAAGCGTTCCCTGCGCTCGGCAGACTGCTGCCCCGCCAGCAGGAGACAGTGCCTGAGCTGATTGATCCCGGCTTTGCTAAGCGGACGGAAGTGCATGAACGGCTCCGGGAGTTCAATGGGCCCGTGGGTGCCTCTTCGCCGACTGTCTATGATATCCGAAGGAAACATTTCGAACAGCCGCATATCTGGAATGTTAACGGAACAGTCGCCACTAAGCTGTCACTGAAATACCGGATATGGGACCGGGATCCGACGAATGATCTGCGAGTCATCCGTTTCTGCCTGTCTGTTCCGGAAGAACAGTACGTTCAGAACGGGGTAGACCGCTCGCTGATCCGCCGTGCGATGGCGGGCAGGTTGCCGGATAACGTCAGGCTGAACCGGAAGCGGCGCGGAGTGCAGGGGGCGGATGGTATCCACCGGATGATTCCGCAGTGGGGCGCCTTTCTGAGCGAGCTCCGGGAAATGACTCAGGATGCCCGCGCGGCTGCCTACTTGAATAGTGCCGGGCTCGCCGGATGTTTGGACCGGCTGGGTAGTGAGCCCGCACCAAGCTTGATCTTTAATGCGGATTTTCGCCTTTTGACACGCGGACTTGTCTTTTACCGTTTCTTGAAGCGTCTGTCTTAATGAAGATCGCCTGAAAGGGGGTGACAAACATGAAAAAGGAATACAGCAAGCCTGCTTTGGAAGTGCTCGACGTGAAGATGACTATGGCTGGACCCGGAATAGCTATTGCCGACTCCTTCCAAGATGATCCGGATGAGATCGTACATTATTCCTAAAATTTTATGGTTCGCGCGGCCCTCATCCCCCTGTGCTTGCTGGAGGGGGATAAGGGCTATTTCCATCATCCGGCTTATTCCGGGTGACAAATTGGCTTAGGGAGGGAATCTGATGGCGAGTACCGTTCAAGGCCTGGCTTATAAAGCCTTCGGCCTGCAAATATTCAGTGAATTCCCCTTGCCGGAGCTTCCCCTTACCGACGAGCCGGGATTGATCGGCAGCGTGGCTGTGATTCGCGGCGAGCTTGAGGAGCGCTGGCAGGCAATTCCCAAGATAACTCCAAGTCTGGGTATGCTGGGCAGCGAGGTGATGTTCGAAGCGAAGGATACGGCTATTTTTTCAATTCAGGACGGGATTAGGATTACTGTCTCACCTGCGGCTGGAGCGGACATGGACTGTGTCCGGCTGTATATCCTGGGGAGCTGCATGGGCGTTCTGCTGATGCAGAAAAAGATTCTCCCGCTGCATGGCAGTGCGCTAGTACTCGATAACAAAGCTTATGCGCTTGTTGGACGTTCAGGAGCGGGCAAATCAACACTCGCCTCTTATCTGATGGATCAGGGACATCTGCTGGTCAGCGACGACGTTATTCCCGTTATGGTGCAAGAAGGGCAGCCGCTTGCAGTTCCAGGTTATCCGCAGCAGAAGCTGTGGCAGCAAAGCCTGGACTATATGGGAATGAATTCGTCCCTCTACCGTCCGCTTTTTGAGAGAGAGACCAAGTTTGCTGTTCCGGTGCATGACCGCTTCCAGGCTGAGCCGCTGCCGCTTGCCGGTATATTTGAACTGGCGGTGTCTGAAGAGGAAGGCCCCGTAACCGTGCAGCCAATAAGCGGGATGGAGCGGTTCCATACGTTATTTAATCATACCTACCAGAAGGCGATGGTCGACCGGATCGGGATCCGGGAATGGCATTTCGGCATGCTGGCATCCTTCGTGAACCGGCTGCCGATGTACCGGATGACCCGGCCGAAACAGGGCTTCAGTGCTCCGCAGCAGACCTCGCTGATTTTTGACACGATTAAGCCACAAACGGAGGAGAGATAAACGATGAATACAGCAGATGTGTTGTCGCTTCAAACGGTGCTCGTTAAGCGTCCGGGCAATATCGCCAGCGATATGGACGGCGAGAAGGTGATGCTGAATGTGAAGAACGGTAAATATTACAATCTGGGCGAGGTAGGCGGAGAAATCTGGTCTGCTTTGGATAAGCCGGTCTCCATTAGCCGGATTGTGCAGGTTATTCAAGAAACATTCGATGTTCCGGCAGAGACAGCGGAGCAGGACGTGTTCGAATTTGTGCAAAGCCTGCTGGCTGAGGATCTGGTTGCCATCGACAGCATGCCATGACAGCCCTGCGGCGGTTTCGTCTGTTGCTTAATGACCGGGCCGTTGTAGCGCTGCTTCCGGAAGCCTTGTGGCGTCTGTTCCTGGCGAGAATCCGGCTGCTGTTCCCGTTCGATAAAACGGCACCCCAGCTTGGGGCTCAGTCGCAGGAAACTGCTGAGGTGTCCAAGGCTGCCGATGCGCCGAAGATCCGCGAGATCACCCGGGCCATCCGGGTAGGGAGCAAAGTGACTCCCTGGAAAAGCACCTGCATGGTCAGGGCGGTTGCAGGCCTCAAAATGCTTGAAAAACGCGGAATTGACAGCACACTGTACATGGGTGTTGCCAAAGACAAGCAGGGCCGGATGATTGCTCATGCCTGGCTGCGCAGCGGGTCTTATTACGTCTCCGGTGACGATGTGATGAAAGGTTTTGTTGTGGTGGAGAAGTTCGCGAAGGTGATACAAGCCGAGTAATCGAGGTGGGCTCATGCAAGCAATAATCTATTATATCCGGCAGCTACAGCGCTTGTCCGGAGTGAAGCTGTATCTGAATCTGCTGGGCATGGTGATCAGCAGCCTGCTGGAGAGCTCGGCAATTCTGCTGCTTGTGCCGATGCTGGGCATGGCGGGGCTGCAGCTGGGCGGAACAGGAGCTGCGTACAATCTTCCTGTGCTCGGGTTCATATCGGAGCTGCCGCAGACATCAGCGCTTGGGCTGGTGCTCGGCGCATACGTCTTTATCGTACTCTGCCAGAATTTAATTTCACGTTTTGTTGCCGTCCGCAACGTGGAGATTCAGCAGAGCTACAGCCGGCAGCTGCGATATGAAGTTTATAGCGCTCTGCTGCGTGCAGAGTGGTCCTTTTTTCTGAAGAAACGCACCTCAGACCTGATCAATATCATGACTACGGAGATGGCGCGGGTGCTTGCCGGCATCAGCTGCTTTCTGCAGTTTCTTACCTCGCTGCTGTTCACACTGGTACAGATCGCTTTCGCCTTCTGGCTGTCGCCGAAGATGACACTGGCCGTCCTGGTCTGTGCGGTACTGCTCTCCTTATTCTCCCGCCGATTTATCCGTAAAGCCAAGAAGCTGGGCAGCCGCAGTTCCCTGCTCGGCCAAATGTATCTGGCCGGAATTTCCGACCAGCTGAACGGAATCAAGGATATCAAGAGCAACAATCTGGAGCAGTCTCGGCTGGACTGGCTGCATGAATTTACCGGTGAGGTGAAGAACGAACAGCTGGATTATACACGTCTGCGTTCGAACTCCCAATTGCTATACAAAATGTCGTCCACACTGCTGATCGCAGTGTTCATCTTCGTTTCTTTCCGGTTTCTGCATGCGGAAGGGCCGAATCTGCTGCTGGTTATTCTCGTATTTGCCCGGCTGTGGCCGACTTTTGCCACGCTGCAGTCGCTGATGGAACAGCTCGCCTCCGTACTGCCTTCCTTCAAGCAACTGAAGCAGCTGGAGGAGGAATGTCTGCAGGCTGCCGAACAGGGCACTTCGGATGGAAGCGGGATGCCGGTGGAAGCAATCACCTTGAAACAGAGCCTGGAAGCGAGAAATGTCCATTTCCGTTATCAGCCGCAGGAGCCGCAGTATTCGCTGCAGGGGGTCAATGTCACTATTCCGGCTAACCGGATGACGGCCATTGTCGGACGCTCAGGCGCGGGAAAAAGCACGCTGGTTGATCTGCTCATGGGACTGATGCAGCCCGAGTCGGGCGACATTCTGGCTGACGGCAAGCCGATTACGGGAGAGCGGCTGCTGTCCTACCGCCGCTCGATCGGTTATGTGGCGCAGGACCCGTTCCTGTATAATGCAACAATCCGGGATAATCTGACGATGATCAAACCGGATGCCAGCGAGGAAGAGCTGTGGGAAGCCCTAGAGTTCGCCTCTTCGGCCGACTTTGTCCGCAGGCTGCCGCAGGGGCTGGACACGCTGATCGGCGACCGCGGCATCCGCTTGTCCGGCGGCGAGCGGCAGCGGCTGGTGCTGGCGCGGGCGATTATCCGCAAGCCGTCCATCCTGGTACTGGATGAGGCGACAAGTGCGCTCGATACCGAGAACGAGAAGCGGATTCAGGAGGCGCTCGACCGGCTGAAGCACTCCGTCACGCTGATCGTCATCGCCCACCGCTTGTCCACGATCCGCGGCGCGGATCAGATTCTGGTCATCGACCAGGGCCGCGTAATCCAGCAAGGCGTCTTCGGCGGCCTGGCCTCGGATAAAGGCGGCATGTTCAGCCGCCTGCTTAGCAGCCAGGAAGAGGCGATGTAACACGAATAGATTAGTGTAATTTAGCTCAGCAGATCGGCACTGGATACAAGCGAAGCAAAGGCCCTCCCGAGTTCGGGAGGGCCTTTGCTTGTTTGATTGTGCTGTGTGAAGGGAGCAGTGCAATTGAAATTGATTCTGCTGTACTTTGTGCAGTAGAATTGCTTCAGTAAGGAGCAGAAAGTGATTCTATTGTATTTTATGCAGTCATAAGGCGCAATTTTGGCCAAAATCCACATAAACGGCTGAATCTGCTGTACAAAATACAACAGAAAGGTGATCTGGTTTGCGGAAGGCGAGATCTGCTGTACAGAATACAACAGATTTGTTATTCAACCCCATAGGGGAGCAGTTGCGCCATGCAATGCAACAGAGCAACCGGTTAGCTCGGCTTCTGATGCTGTACCATTCACGCAATTCAGTCAGGATGTAGCCGCTTAATTTCCGGCAAGCCCGGAGGTTATTTTTCTGTGCCAGTTACCTTCCGCCAAGCCCACAGGAAAGGGCGGAGCGGGAAATAGAGTATATGCAGCGGTTTCGGGAGCGGCAAAGTTTTGGCATCCGCCGCATACGGATAGAGGAATCCGGCCACGTACAGGAACTGATGCCATGGAGTTAGGATCGCCGGCTGATAGTATTTGAAATGCCGCTTCACCTCCGGCTCAAGCGGCGGATTATGCAGATTGACCATCCGGGCAACATAGAATAAGGCAAGCTGTGCCAGCCGGCGGGCCTTCGGTTTGTCTGCCAGAGCAGACAGCCTGGAGTCAACCGGCGCTTCCAGTAAATCGCTAGCTAGGATAAGCGTCTGCCCGGCGGCAGCTTCATAGTTGTATCGTTTCAGCAGCTTGGCAAGTGCGGCATAATCCGGCTGCTGAAGCAGCAGCTGCCGGATATCAAGCAGCCATCTCAGCCGCGACCAGCCATGCCGCGAACCGTGCGCCGCCAGGAACAGGAACAAATCCTCCCTGCCCAAATAATGCACGTCCGGGCCCATTAGCTTACTTGTCCGCGCATGCTGCCATAGCTCATCGAAATCCGGCTCTGTGGATGGACCGGGACTTAACCTCCAGTGGACCTCAACTTTGATTTTGCTGTCCTGATGATTGAAGGTTGTATGATGCTCCCGCCATTTCCAGTCACCCAGGATACTCTCGAAGTCTTCCTCCTTCACGTACCCCAGGCGGAGCAGCAGTGCTTCAGCCTCGTGAAGCTGCTTCATCGGCACCAGGAAATCAAGATCACGTGAGGTACGCAGCGAAATGTCGCCGTACAGATCCTCTGCCAGTACCGGGCCTTTTAGAAAAAGAGACCGGATCCCCAACTTGGCAAGCTCTCCGCCGATGCGTCCCATCTCTCCGCTGAGCTGCAGCATCTGGACTGTATTTCTGCGGTATTCCCGCTGTAAACGTTCGCTGACCCGCGCAGGCACAAGTTCATTTTGCATCCGGCTAAGCTTGGGATATATGAATGGATACACACGGTGATGCAGCGTAAGCTGGACAAACTGCTCCCAATTGATCTCCGTGAACCGCTCCGGGCTCCGCTGTGCTAGCTCATCAATAGAATCTGTTGTTAGAATGGCAAGAAGAAGCAATATTTCCTTAGATAAGCTCCCTTTATCAAGGGTATACCGGTCAGTCATAGGGACTCTCCTTACTGGAATTTAGATACGAATGGAGCAGGTATGTTCTATTTAAAGAACGAACGCACACAGAGCGTAACACCGGCAGCAGAATGTTGTCAATTTGAATATAGTAATAGTTAGAAAAAGTGATAGAAGATGGTATATAATGGTTCCGGATGGAAATTCATTTGATATAGCAAGGAGGGTGAAAATCATGACGGATCCCAGCATACAAGAAATTCCGGGAGCGGAAACATGGCGGATGATTGAGCCGGTACTTAAGGGCTGGTCAGATGACAAAAAGGTTTACATAGAGGATGACGAAGGCAACAAGCTGCTCCTCCGGCTGTCGGCAGGGAAGACTTTTGCCCGTAAACAGGATGAATTTGCGCTCATTAAGCGGTTTAATGAACTGGGTTTTCCAATGTCACAGGCGATCAGTTTCGGAACATGTGGTGAAGGCGAAGAGAAACAAGTGTATATGCTGCTGACTTGGGTGGAGGGACTTCCGCTGGAGGATTGTTTGACCGCGCTTACGCCGGAGGAACAGTATAAGCTCGGGATGGAGGCTGGCCGGATTCTAAAAAGGATACACAGCATCCCATGCAGTCACGACCTGTCCGGCTGGGAAACAGCCATGCAGACCAAAATGCTGAAGCGGATCAAAGAATATGAGGATTGTCCGTATCATCTGGACGGTGATGAACAGGCCATTCATTATGTGAAAGAGAATATCGGCCTTATTGATAACGTGGAAAAAGTCTGCCATCATGGTGATTTCCATGTCGGCAATCTCATTTATACCCCGGAGGGCGGGATCGGTGTTATTGATTTCAACCGCTGGGACATAGGTGATTATGCAGAAGAGTTCTACAAAGTCCAATTCTTTGATCGGGAGCTGAGCATCCCCTTTGCCAAGGGTAAGCTGGACGCTTATTTTGGAGGACCGCCAACGGAGGAATTTTGGCGGAGACAGGCATTGTATGTGGCCTACAGCTCGCTTTTTTCGATTAAATGGGCGATCCCCTTTGGTCTGGATGAGATTCAGGGGATGATGGCCCGGGGGAGACAGGCCTTTCAGGACTACGATGTTTTTCGTAGGTACATTCCGCGCTGGTATACCGACTAGCCCCCGGCCTTAGATCTGATGGAAATCTGCATACATACGGTTAAGCCGTTTACAAACGCGCAAACCGCTGCTCGGTTTTGGCGAGAAATTGGCTGCGTTGTTCGGGGCTGCGTCTCTCCATACCTGTGTAGTTGTACCAGCGCAGCTTGTGGAAGCCCATTTTGCGGAAGGTGCCGCGGAAAAGGATTTTGGTTACAGGATTGCCGAAGTACCAGCGGTAGATCTTGTCAGGGGTACTCATCACGGTCAGCAGTGATACACCTTGAAGATTTGGAAGACAATGAACGAAGGGGCGTCCCGGCTTCGGTTCGTTATACAGCACGCCTTTGGCGAATACTTTGTCCAGGAATCCCTTAGTCAGGGCAGGCATGGACTCCCACCACACGGGGAAAATAAAAATAATATGATCGGCGGCAATCAGGCGTTTCTGATAATCGGCGGCTAGCGGGTCCAGCGTGGTCTTCTGTCTCCAGGCAGACAGCTCTTGGGCTGAAGTAACCGGATTGAAGCCGTCGGCGTGAAGATCCATAAGGTCGATTTCATGCTGCTGTGTATTCAGCCCCCGTAAGACTGCAGCCAGCAAAGCCGCCGAATAACTGCGGGCATGGGGAACATTATCGGATGCTCCGGCTCCATACGGATGATCGAAAATTATAGCCACTCTCATATCTATCGTCTCCATCCCTATATTGTTTCCTAGATTATAAAAATGTTTCATGGTTACAATAATAGATTCTGGTTTCCTATATGTCAATAATATTTCCTGGAAACTTTATTTGGGGTTTGTTCAATGCTACACTGTGAATAGGAGAGACTATCAGAGAGTGAGGAGAGCCGGCATGCTTGAAGCTTCCGGAAATACTAATACTGAACCCGGAAATTCCAGGAAGGAGATGCTGATTGCCCGACTGATGCAGGCGGTCACTAAGCTGCAGCGGCGGTTTCAAAATGATGATGATGAGGAACGGGAATGGATGATCCGCCATTGCAGCAATCCCGCCGTTATAGAGTTTCTTAAGGAGTCTACCGTGATGATGCTGCATGTTATCGATGCCATCGGACAGCTGGAGCCGGTCAATGGTGCTTCCATTTCGAAGGAATTTGGCATCCCCAAAGGCAGCATATCCAAGATCACCCGCAGACTGCTCGATAGAGGGATTATCCTTACGGAGCTGCTGCCGGGCAATAAAAAAGAAGTATTGTTCCGCATAACACCGCTCGGGCAGGAAATCTTCACGCTGCATCAGGCGCTGCACAAGCAAATGGATGTCGGCATTCATCTGTTCCTGGAGCGTTACAGTGAGAATGAACTGCTGTTTTTCACCCGGGGAATTGAGGATACGGCAGAGGTTTCGTGGACTGACCCGGAATCGATTGCCGCCAGATTCACAGCGGTGAAGCATCTGCCGGAGGATACGGAATCCTTTACGGCCAGAGATTCCGCAGAGCTGCATGAGATTACAGCAATGCTCCGGAAGCTGGATGCCCGCAGCCTGAGAAAGGCGAAGACGATTCTTGAGGATGTTTTTTTCAAGGTGTATTAAAATTTGGACAAAAGATTGAAATCAAGGAGCGCAAACGGTAGAATTGCACTACCAGCAGATTTAACCAAGAAGGGGATTGTATCGTTTGAATAATGAAGAACTGAATCAAGAGCTGCCAGAGAATTATGAGGAGCTGAAGAAGGCTGCAGGCCGTTCTGCGGACTGGAGAGCACGTCTTGCTGCTGTCGAAGAGCTGGGTAACTGGAACCACAAACAAGTCATTGATATCCTGAACCGTCTGATGATCAGTGATCCTGTATATACCGTACAAGAAGCCGCGTACAAGAAGCTGAGTGCATTCGGCGAAGATGTAAAAGTACCGTCCAAGAACAAAGCTGAGCTGTTCAGAGGGATCTCCAAGATCGTGCTGCGCATCAAAAAAAGCCTTCCGCGTGACCATTCTTATGAAGAGTTCAAGGAGAAGCTGAAGAAGATGCGGATTGATGTCTACGATGCTTACGAAGGCGAGAAGGGCGAAGATTTCGACAACTGGCTGGAGAAGCAATGGATTTCAGCGGTTAAATAGTTTTTCTTAAGAGAAGCGGATCGACAGGGACTGGACAAGTTCTCATTGGTCCGCTTTCCTAATTTAATCAAGTAAAGGATGACAACATGTATACCCATTCCTATGCACACCCGCTTTCTGCGCAATTTCAGACGTACCTTGAGCTTTCCGCCGGATTACGTCCTAACTATACAGCCAGCCTGGGGATAAGCGCTAAGGGCAGCGCGGCAATCACTGATTTGGTACCGGATGCCCCGGATCTCCTGAAGGTAATTTACAGTCATGTTGCAGGAACAAGCAGCGGGGAGGAGGAGCCGATCCTGATCGAGTTCATTCCGGGGTACCGTCTCATTCATATCACTGAATATGAACAGGAAATGCAGGTGCTGGCAGGCATTCTGGAAGAGAAAGGCTATTCCGGCGGCGGACAGATTTTCCCGCTCCTGACGAACTATGGCAGTGATTTCATCTGCTGCTACCGGTCAGAGGAGGGAACGGAAGTAATCTGTGATCTGCTGCATGACTACGGCGATTTGGTCGTGATGTACGATTCTCCTGAGAAGTTCCTGGAAACGCTGTGTGAATTCTATAAGCAGGAAGCCTATTTCCTGGATGAGGAAGGTTATCTGGATTGCGATCTGGTCAAAGAAGGCGAGATCGGTGCGGAGCTGAATCCGGGAGCGAAGTATTGGTCAGAATGATATGTGAAAGCCCCCATTCTCCACGGTGAAGCGGAGAATGGGGGCTTTTTGCTGTCTGAAACTATTCCTGCGAAGCGCGTTTTTCCTGCTCACGCAGCTCTACACGGCGTATTTTACCGGATGCAGTCTTCGGTAGATCATTGATGAATTCGATCTTGCGCGGATATTTGTAAGGAGCAGTCATCTCTTTGACATGACTTTGCAGCTCTTTAACCAGCTCGGAAGAACCTTCCTTGCCGTCCTTCAGCACGACAAAGGCTTTGACAATAGACCCGCGGATCTCATCGGGACTGGCAACAACGGCACATTCCTTGACGAGATCATGCTTCATCAGCGCTTCTTCCACTTCAAACGGGCCGATGGTGTAGCCCGAGCTGATGATGATATCGTCGCCCCGGCCTTCGAACCAGAAGTAGCCGTCTTCATCCTTGCGCGCCCGGTCTCCGGTAACGAAATACTCCCCGTGCGAGGCATTCGCCTTACGTTCCGGGTCTTTGTAATAATTCTGGAACAGGGCAGGCATGCTTAGGTGCACTGCGATATCTCCAACTACACCAGGAGGAACCGGATTCCCCTGATCATCAATGATCTCCGCGATGCCGGGGGCAATTGATTTGCCCATGGACCCGATCCGGATCGGATCATCCTTAAGCGCCGCAATGATCAGCGTGCTTTCTGTTTGCCCGTAGCCGTCGCGGATCGTAATATCGAAATGATGCTGGAAGGTGTTGATGACTTCCAGGTTGAGCGGTTCACCGGCGGATACGGCGCAGCGCAGCTTGGACAGGTCATACCGTGACAGTCCTTCTGTCTTGGCCATCAGGCGGTATTCTGTAGGCGTGCAGCATAATACCTGGATGCCTTGATCCTGCAGCAGCTGCAGATAACGGTCTGGATGAAAAGAACCATTATAGACAAAGCCGGTGGCACCGTTGCCGAGTACCGTCAGGAACGGGCTCCAGATCCATTTTTGCCAGCCCGGAGCTGCTGTGGCCCATACGGTATCCGATTTGCGGATGTCCAGCCATTGAGGTGAAACGATCCGCAGGTGGGCATAACCCCAGCCATGGGTGTGTACCACAGCTTTCGGGTTGCCGGTTGTGCCGGAGGTATACGCCAGGATGGCGATATCGTCACGGCTGGTGGCCAGGGCCGGACGGGAATCCGGCTGCCCGTCCATCAGGCTCTCCAGAGCGCTCCAGCCGGCTTCAAGCTCATCCGTGTTTCCGGATACCGACAGGCGGTAGTCCAGAGCCGGCAGATCTTCCGTGATTTTATTGACTTCGCCGGTAACCTCGGACCAGACAATGACCGCTCTGGCCTCCGAATGCCGCAGGCGGTAGGACAAATCCTTGGCCCGCAGCATTTCGGAAGAAGGAATAACGGCCAGTCCAAGCTTGAGGCAGGCGAGATAGATGACGTAAGCGATGATACGGCGCGGAACCATGACCAGCACGCGGTCGCCTTTATGAAGTCCCAGACCGGCAAGCCCTCCGGCAAGCCGGTTGGCCTGGCTGAGCAGCTCACCATAGGTGATTTCCTCGAAGTTTCCGTTCTCATGAAGCCATTTAAGCGCAATCTTATCCGGAGGATGCTGTTCCATTTCCGAAGTCAGATTGTAGATTTCAGGTGCAATGAAGCGCTGATTGTCCAAATGTACCTCTCCTATATAATCGTGATGGTTGCAACTACTGTATAGTATAGCATGTTATATTAGTACCAGATGCTAATTCACAGCAATATCTTTAAAGAAGGTTTTGTGACTCTTTTGGTATAATGCAGAGAAAGCGTTATGCAGGCGGAGGAATCCACTATGGAAAAAGTATTTGTGTATGGTACCTTGCGGCAGGGTGAACAGTATCATGATTTGCTGGGGGATAGCAGATTATTCTCGCTGCTGGCGCAAGTAAAAGGAACGCTGGCCGATACGGGATCAGGTTATCCGGTTCTGCTGGAGACGGAAGGCACAGTGGCCGGTGAACTCTACGAAGTGACAGCGGATGTGCTGCAGCGGCTTGATGAGCTGGAAGAGTATTACGGTCCCGGCGATGCGCGGAATGATTATGAACGGGTAGTGACAGAGGTAACCACCGACACCGGTGTGACCGAAGCCTGGGTCTATGTGTACAGGCACATGCAGCAATATGCCGCAATTCCGGAAGGAGACTGGAAGCTTCACCTGCTGAAGGATAGCGGGGAGCTGCTTTATTTTGCCTATGGGAGCTGTATGGACTTGCGGCGTATTCAGCTGGCTGGAAGGGAAGACGATTTCAACAGCGTAGAGGGCTGCGGTGTGGCGGAAGGCTTTCAAGTAGCCTTTACCCTGCCTCTTGCCGATGGGGGACGGGCGGATCTGGTTGAAACCGGCGGCAGTGCGGAAGGTAAGGTGTACCGGATAACACCGGAGTGTCTAGTTAATTATTTGTATGTGCGGGAAGGTGTGGCAGAAAACTTATATCGCCCTGCTGTCGTGCCCGTGCAGCTTACGGACGGGACAAGCCAGGCGGCGGTAACATTTGTTGTAGTGAACAAACAAGCCGAGACAGCTCCGCCCGTGTATTACATGGAAGAGATTCTGCGGGGCGCGCAGCCGGTTGTTTCACCAGCGTATTATGCAGCGCTCGAGATGCGGTTTAAACGATTTTAACTAGTTCCGGCAGTGGGGATTTTTACAAGTACATTTAAGCATTTTTTGAAAAAAAGGAGTGCTATAATCAATTCAGATCATATATTTATGGAACAGGCGGTTGATGACCCATGCTAGTGAATAAAATTCAACAATTGCAGGACATGCTTAGTGTAATCCAGCTGACGTATCCGGAGGATGCTGCTATGGTGCTGGCGGATACCGAGAAGGTGGTGGCTTATCTCCCGGGTCAGCAGATTGATCTTAGGGTTCCTGTAGGTGCTCCGCTGGAGAAATTCAAAGGGACCGTTTCTTACATAGCTTTTGAGACTGGAACGGTGCAGCGTGAAGAACGGGGGGCTGAGGCCTTCGGAGTACCTTACCTTTCTTCAGCGGTGCCGGTTATCGAGAATGGGGCAGTAGTTGGTGTCATTGCAGCTATGGTGTCCACGCACCGGGCTTCTGCCCTTCAGGACGGGGCACAGGAGCTATCTTCCCTGGTCCAGGAAATGACCGCAACCTCAGAAGAAGTGACCCGCTCAGCGCTTGGCGTTACGGAGCGTCTGGACGAGCTGGTTGGCCATTCCAAAGCGATGGTTCGAGATATCGAGAGCAGCTTTGAAATTCTGTCCTCCGTCAAACGGATTGCCGATCAGTCCCATATGCTGGGGCTTAATGCTGCGATTGAGGCGGCCCGGGCAGGCGAGCAAGGCCGGGGCTTCGGCGTAGTAGCGACAGAAATCCGCAAGCTGGCTAATGACAGCCATTCGCTTGTGCAGAATATCCACAGCCAGCTGGCCGGGATGAAGCAGGCCATTCTGCAGATGGACCGGTCGATTCAGGACATTATGGGCTTTTCGCAGCATCAGGGCCAGGCGATGCAGGAGCTGAGCCGTGCATATGAGCATGTTGCCAGTACGGCGAATGAGCTGTCCAATTTGAAATAAGTGAGGAGGCCTATATGCATCCTTCAGACTTTGATGAAATCTATACCCTTATGGAAGCCTCGTTTCCTGTCAGTGAGATGAGGAGCTACGGCGGCCAGAAGGCTTTGCTGGACAACCCCAGCTACCGGATATACACCGAGCAGGATGCTTCCGGGCGGATCATTGGCTTCTTAGCAGCTTGGGAGTTTCCGCTGCTTCGTTTTGTGGAGCATATCGCCGTGAACCCGGCTACGCGCGGCGGCGGAATCGGTTATAAGCTGATGAACAGCTATCTCGCACGTTCGGACAAGCCGGTGCTGCTGGAGGTGGAGCCGCCGGCTGGAGAGCTGGAGCAGCGCAGAATCGGATTTTATGAGCGGCTGGGTTTCCACCTGAATTTTTATGATTACGTCCAGCCCCCGCTGCGTACAGGACAGCCTGATCTGTCGCTGCGCATTATGACGTATCCCCGGCCCATTCGTCTAGGTGAGTTTCAATTATACAGAGAAATCCTGTATACAGAGGTCTATAAGACTGCTGTCTCCCGCAGCCGCTAATTCAGAGCCTTATCCAGACCAGCCCGGTCCATCCTTTGAGATGGCCCGGGCTGTTGCTGTATTGCGCCAACCTCCCCTTTGTTGCAGAAAAGAGGGTAATTATAGATAGCGGAGCTTTGAAATGCTTCTTTACAATCCGGATACAAGTTAGAAATAAGTTCATGGTTAAATGGATTTATAGCAAAGAACAACACAAACAATCAACACAACTACAAGGGAGACGATATTCAATGAAAAGCAAAAAGATGATCATAGCAACAATGGTGTTCGGAATGGCAGTTACAGGCTCAGCTGGTGTGTATGCAGGAACCAATCTGCAAAAGATCAGCGCCTATCTGAATCACAGCATCGGCTTCAAGGTCAATGGAGCTGCATATACACCGGTAGACGGCAACGGCAAAACACTGTCTCCAATTACCTACAACAACACTACTTATCTTCCTGTCCGTGCACTGGCGGAAGCCCTGAATGTACCGGTAACCTTTAATGCTTCGGCCAATCAGGTCGTTCTCGGAAGCGGCTCCGGCACGCCGGTACCGGATAACGGCTCGGCCATCACCTTAGCTCCGATAAATTATACTGCCGCGCAAAAAGAACAGATCACCAAAGCATTCGCAGACTATCAGGGCTTTGAAACAGCCTATGCACCGGCACAAATGATCAGCGGAGACAGCTTCGTAAGTGTGGGCGGCGGTGAAGACGGTGTGTCCTTCCTATTCAAGCATATGCGTGTGAATGTTTCTCCACGGGATTACTCGTATGACTATAACGGAACTACGGTGAAGCTCGCGAATGGAACAAGCGCCAAATGGTATACGCCTTCGGATATCCCGATGCTGACCTTCAAGCTGGATGACCGCTATGTGACCCTTAGCTCGCCGGATCAGTCGCTGAGCAAAGCGAAGCTAGAGAAGGTAGCCGTAAACGTAGCAAAATTGAGCAAATAACCTGGCGCAAACGGATATTGTAGAAGACGAAAAGCAGCAGTCCGTTCTGGATTCACAGAACAGGCTGCTGCTTTTTTTGGTGAATTAACGGTGTAAATGTTTCACGTGGTAAATTATTAACCCTCGTTTATTTGTTTGTGCTGTGCTGCTTATTAGCCAGTCTTGCTTCCGGGGAGCCTTTGCCCCGGCGTTTATTCTTCTCGGCCTTCCGCTGGTTCTCCTGGAACTTCTCCACAAATTCGTGCGTGTCCATACCTGTCTGCCTCCTAAGGGTTGTGAGCATAGTCTAGTCAGAACTGCCGTTACTATGTCCATTCCGAATCATTTTGATACATGGACGTTGTTGCTCATATGCATAAGCTATATTTTTGCGGGTTGAGTTTTGCCCAGCATATTCTGTAAATCATTGCAAAGAGGGAATACACCTTTACTCTACTGCTCCACCCGGGGCATCCTTACATCCTTTATGGAAGCTAAAGGTCATATCACGTCTCCACAGCGATCATTTGTAATTATGCATTGTTATTTTTAATGCAGTATGAACGTATGTAGTTACTTGAGGTAATAGGGCAAAGAGTGGGTGAATAAATTATTGTCTAAAAAAAGCTTGCATTGTTTTCTTATACATGATATATTCTATTTCTGGCCGCGAAACATCAACGCCGAGCTCGAAAAAGAAGTTGAAAAAAGAGCTTGCATTGAACGGCTGGATGTGATATATTATAAGAGTTGCTGGTGACGAGCTAATCGACACTGACAACGAGCTTGATCTTTGAAAACTGAACAACGAGTGAGTATCGGAAATCACTTCGGTGAGATCCAAAATTAGAGAATGCAAATTCTCGTCAGATGTTTCAAAATGAGCAATCGCTCTTTCTAAATACCAATTTGGAGAGTTTGATCCTGGCTCAGGACGAACG
>NZ_CAKMMG010000011.1 GCF_927798115.1 Paenibacillus auburnensis | reverse complement strand
CGACTTGCATGTATTAGGCACGCCGCCAGCGTTCGTCCTGAGCCAGGATCAAACTCTCCAAATTGGTATTTAGAAAGAGCGATTGCTCATTTTGAAACATCTGACGAGAATTTGCATTCTCAAGATGAATTTCTAAAGCGTACAAGACGCTGTGAAAATCATCAGTTTTGGATCTCACCGAAGTGATTTCCGATACTCACTCGTTGTTCAGTTTTCAAAGATCAAATTCTCTTTTTCGTTATCGTTGCTTGTCAGCAGCGACCTTTATAATATATCATGCAGCCCTCGTTTTTGTCAACATCTTTTTTTGATTTCTTTTTTTCGTTGATCATCGTTTGCTTTGCAGCGTTACGATGTGTCGGAGGGACGAGTTATAATTTAACACAGTATTAACACAGGAGTCAACTCTAAATATTCCCAATGGTTATCAGCTCATTCTGATTAAGGGCAAATAAAAAAAGAGAGCGAACATCCTCTCCTTATCTTGGCCTATTAAGCTTAATTAATCCCCGGGTGAGCTGCTATATATTTATAGTGTGTATCGAACCGTATGGCCTTCAGAAGCATCATCCGCCCAAGAGGTGATTTCCCTAATCAGAGAACGGGATACCATCTTACGAAGCACGAGCGGCAATTCGGCTCCAAGCGGGCTAAGACCTGAATGCTGCAGCAGTTCTTTGATACTCCAGGACTCGTTGCGGCTCCCGAGAATATCCAGCAGCATCGTACAACAGTCAGACATCTTCGACATAATCGCAAATTCACAGGCAAGCAGAATGAGCTCTACTCTTTGCTCAAGCGTTTCGGTGCTGACCGTCAGCTCTTCATAAAGCTTGTGAACGGAGGTATTCAGGCTTTTAACCTGCTCCCAAACGGCCGGATCGGGAAAACATCCAGCTTCACTGACTTCAATCCGGGCCCAATGATACAAAGCTATAAGTACACAGTTGTATGCATCCATGGTAAAGCCTGCTTCACTGTAACGCTTAGACTTCACATACATATGCAGGAAGCGGGCAAATTCCATAAACAAGACCCGTTCCTTGAGCGGTCCCTGGAATTGTGTGATCTCCCGGCGCATCTCTCCCAAAATCCCTTTGGGATCCCAAATGACTTCCCCAGCTATAAGGCTGGTAAGGAGTTCATTATTATCGCCCGCCATCACAGCCCGCTCCAAAGCAGATATACCTACGTGTACAGACTGCGTTCGTCTCTCACCGGCTATGGTATGGGTTATAATCCGTTCTTTCTCTTGTTCCTCGTGCAGCATCAATACCACCATATCAAAATCGTGGAGCAGCGCGCTCTGAAATGGAGCATTGCCCTTCTGCCGCAAAGCTACGGCCCCCAGAACATTCTCATCGAATGTTTCTCCACTCAATAGGGTCAAATTGGATAGTTCCATACTTCCCTCCATCAAATTTGGCGATTTTGCGTCCAGTCAGTTATAATTCTCTTAAATATTAATATTCTACATATTCATGGCAGTTCCTTCTGGACGTCCGAACTATATTTTAGTTAGGAGCAAATAACTCATGAAGATGAAATCGGCTAAAATCAACGCTTTTCGCACTTGGGGATTACTGCTCACTATGCTTGGGATGGGACTCATGATTCTTGGAACGGCCGGAATTGTATTCTGGGGCTCAGCAGGTAAAGTATTTGCTGCGATAGGACTCGTTATCGGTCTGATCTCGATGATGGCCAGTCTGGCAATATACTTTTGGGCAGGTATGCTGTCTACGAGTGCGGTTCAGCTGGAATGCCCGGAATGCCACAAGCTGACCAAGATGCTGGGCAAAACCGACCGCTGCATGTTCTGCCACACCATCCTCACCCGCGATCCGGCACAGGCAACCATTACAGCAGAGCAGTTAGAGAGCCAGCAGCAATAATGAAATCGGCATTATGTAAGTGAATACCAAAAACAAGGGGCTCCGTTTCAGGAGCCCCTTGTTTTTTTTACAACCCCTATTTACTTATCTCCTGCAAAGCCTCCCACGCCTCAAGTGTTCCAAAGCTGCGGGTCCAGGAAGCTACTCCCCCAAGTCCAAATGACTTAGCGAGCTCAACTCTCGATTTCAGGGAGACCTTATCCTCAATCCAAATTTTGTGAAGAGCGCCGTCTTCCTTGTACTCGATATAGTTCTGGCCGGCGTCATTGTCAAACTTAGGCGTCAGTTTTTTCTCGGACAGAATCTCCTGAATGGCAGACATGCCAACAGCCTTAGAGCTGACTTTCGTCTCTCCCTTTTCCGTGGTCTCTGTCCAGATGCGGGTATACAACGGAACACCGAGAATCAGCTTCTCAGCCGGCACCTTATCTTCGTCAAGAATACGGCTTATAGAGCTCTCCACCCAAGGCAAAGATGCTACAGAGCCTGCTGTGGGGCTAGATGCCCAATGCTCGTCGTAAGCCATTACAATGAGAAAGTCCGCTACCGAACCAAGCGCTTTCCGGTCCAGGAACAATGACCACATTTCACTGTTTGACTTGGGTGTGACGTCTATGGAGACGATGAGGTTTTTGGCCTGGGCCATCGGCTTCAGCTCCCGCATAAACTGAGTGACATTCTCTCCATCCTTCGTATAAACGTTCTCGAAATCAATATTGATCCCATCCAGATCATACAGATCTGCATATTCCAGCATCTGAACGATCGTAGTCATCCGTTTCTCATAGCTTGATAACGCCTGCGTGGTAAGATCCGCCTCGAAGCTGTTGCTCAGCAGTCCCCACACCTCCATACCTTGCTTGTGAGCCCATTGCACATAGGCACTATCCGCCTGACTGCGTACATTACCCTTCACGTCTACAATCCTGAACCAGGTCGGGCTGACAACGTTAATTCCAGGCAGTTCACCGAATTTTGCAGGGTTAGGCTTGCGCTCATATACGGCCTCCCAGAACATGTTCACCGGTTTACCTTTCCAGCTGCGCTCTGCACGGGAAGGCTCTGATACCTTTTGTTCCACTGTCTTCTGCCCGTCTGCTGTAATGTCGCCAGCCTTCACATACCCGGCATAACCGCTGCTCATCTGCACATACAGCCAGTCCTCATTATCACTATTCCAGATTCTGACGGTTGTTCCGGGGGCCATATCCGCAATAATTGGAGCGTGAATTGTCGCTTCACTGCGGAGCGCCTTCGTCCGGCCGCCCTCCTCGCCTTTAACTGTGCCAAGTGGCACACTTTCTCCGGCAGTCATCAGCAGAACAGCACCTGTACTAGTATCTTCCTCAATTTCAAAGCCATACAATTCTTCAAGGGTATCGGCCGGAAGATACGTCACTCCATCCTGTTCTTCAGGAGCAAGCCGGAGCTGGATCGGCTTATTGTTCAGACTCGCGGAAGTTGAATCCTCTTGCATATACAGCAGGTCATTATCCGTAGAGAGAATAACCGACTTGCTGGCTTCCTCATACCGGATCGCCGAATCAACATACTTTTGTAAAAGGGGAAGCGGTAAAAGCAGACCGTCGCCGGTCCCTGCGGCTGAATAGCCGGTTAGTTCACCTTTAACGAACACAGGCTTCTCAAGGCTTTTCCAATCCGGATCGATATGCGCACGGTTTGGCAGTACATAAAAAACAATCCAATAGGCGGCTGCGGCAATAATAACAAGCCCTAATAAACGGCGAAAGCGACTTCCACGCTTGTTAATGCGTCCCTGTCTCTGTCTGCTATCCAAAATATATATCCTCCAAAACTATCAATAAATTTAAGTGCAGGTAGTCAATCTTAAGTATACGTTATGTTCATCCTTTTGGTTGCGCTAATCTGCTGGAAGACCAGACATTAAATGGCCGCTATACTCAATAAAAAAACGTGTGGCTTCCGTCACCGGATTCCGCACGTTATAAATTTGCCTATTAAGCTATGCTACTCTTGGTGCCTCAATGCCGTTTCTCGCTGCAGCATTTACAAACCCCGTACAATTCTAAGCGTAATCCATGAATTTTAAAGCCAGTCGCCTGTTCGGCAGAATGCTCCACCTCATGGAGTGAAGAATAACTGAAATCTTCGATTTTACCGCATTCTTGGCAGATGACATGATAATGATCGGACACATTGGCATCAAAACGGCTGGAATTATCACCGTAGGTTAATTCGCGTACCATACCGGCTTCCATGAACATTTTCAGGTTATTATACACTGTCGCCACACTCATGCTCGGAAACTGCGGCTCAAGCGCACGGTAAATATCGTCTGCCGTAGGATGATTCAACGCTTCCATCAGATACGTAAGAATCGCATGACGCTGGGGTGTAATACGGACACCGGTAGTCTTCAATTGTTCCAATGCATGTTGCACGCCACTACCCATCAATTCCACCACCTCTAAATTAAATACCATAATAAAATAACTATACTGCAATTGTAGAACCCGGATTTGAATGTTGTCAACGTGCCAAGTACATTATATTCATTATTATATAATAAAAATTACTTTTTTCAATATTTCCTCACATTTAGGTTGCTGTTCCCTTCAACATGCAGCTTAAACTCGCCGGTTCCTACTTCGCCGGAAATTGTCTTTTTATCGATGGTAAGCTCAGGGAAGTCCGAGTTAATATCCCCGTAGCCGCTTGATCCGTCTACTTTGTAATTCCCTGCCTGGGGCAGATACAGATCAATGTCTCCCACCGCGCTGTACACATCCCAGTCCCCGCCAAAAAACTCGGAGCGGATAGTAACTTTGCCGTTCAGCGATTCGGCGTGCAGCTTCGCTCTTGCACCGTCAATCTCAAGATTGCCGTTCTTGCTGGCAAGATTCACTTCATCTCCGCTGCCTGTTACCGAAATATTGCCTACAGCCGTAGACAGCTTCAGAGCTCCCGTAACATCCCAGGCATTCATCTTTCCGCCGCTGGTGGTCAAATCCACACTTCCCTGCACTGTCCGGGCACGAACCGCACCGTTCAGTGTTTTTCCCTTCACATTCCCGAATATGCGGTGCAGAATAAGCTGTCCGTTCCCCGTCTCCAAGGCAATATCCTCGATTGCCTCCACGTTCTGCAGCGTGATACCGCCATTCATCGTCCGGACATCCAGATTAAAGCGGCGGTCCTCAGGAAGCGAAATCTCAAGATCCATCCGCGGCTGCCGTTTGCCGGAGTCACCATAGGTTTTATATTGAGGGGTGATCTTTATGGTTGGCCCCTCGGTTACTTCTACGAAGGATTGCTCCGATATCGCTTCAGCCTGTGCCCCTTCCAGCTGGTCCACCCATACAGTGGCTGTAATCTCAATATCTTCTACTGGGGCACGATGAATGAGAATATCACCGTTGATGCCATCAACAGCAATTTTAGAGGTACTCAGTTCGACGGGTACAATCAGCGGAGCTTTTTCAAACCGGCTGCCTTTGGCTTCGCCGTAATCCACTGCCGCTACAGTAAGATTCATGCTGACCCGGTTCCATAAATGCAGGTAATGCTCTTGTTCCGCTACGATAAATACGCTGGCACCCAGTATAACCGCCGACAACAGTCCGCGCAGATCCATTCTTGCTCTCGGGCCTTTAGGCACAGAACCTCTGCGGCGCGCTAAAAAGGAAATGAGCAGATACTCCACACCCCATAACACAGGGATCAACGGCCACCATTTTAACAGTAGCATCATGTTATCCGCATCATTCCGCCAATCCAACAGCAGGATAATCCCCACCACCGTGAGCAGCACTGCTGCGGTATATCTGCCGACACGCCGGGGGCGCCGTTCATTGCTTTTGCGGATAATCAGCCCTTTGGCAATTTCACGTGCTCCCAGCCACAACCCCCCGCATATCAAAAGTCCTGCAATCACTGCACTCGCGTACATCTCAATGAATTGCTGGAGCCAGACCGGTTTTTGCCGGAAAAGGAACATCAGCGCTCCGCCAAACAGCAGCATGAGTCCAAAGGAAATACCCGGCTCGCTGATAAGGGCACGATGCCTAGAAGTTTTAGTTGTTGTTATTGGCAGTTCAGGATCGGTCTCCTCAGGGAAGCGAAGAATCCGGTCTACCGATTGCAGCACATCATACACATTATAGAAATAAATGACTGGAATCAGCAGGGCCAGTAAAATAAGCAGCGGCACATTAATTTGCATACCAATGGATGAGAAATACAGCATCGCCGCGATGTCCAGCAGTATGATGAAGATGAAAGAAATCCCTTTGCGGAGAAACCCGAAATAGAGATGTCCGGTTCCGGGAATCAGGGCCGCCAGCAGCCCGGCAATAAATTTGCGCTTGCGGGGGCGCTTTTTCTGGCGCGGAGGTATTATAGGGGGATTGGGCACCATGACAGATTCATCCTTCTGCTCGGAACTCATCTCGGGAGTCCTCCTTCCATAAAGTTTATGTTGTTTCCTGTTCAAAGCTTACCACTCCGATAAAATTCGATCAGTTCTACACCTGGAGCCACTTCCTCAACACCGGCAGGAATAAACCCATGCTTGGTATAGAGTGTAACCGCCGGAATATTGAGCTTGCCCGTAGATACAATGAACTGCGCCATCCGGGAATAATGCTGAAAAATAAATTCCAGCAGGCCTCCGGCTACCCCCTTGCGGAAATGATCCGGATGTACCATCATCCGGGTTACCGTCAATTTGCCCGTTGACTCTTCCAATACAGCAACAGCGCCCATCAGATCACCACTGTCGTCAAAGCAGCCGTAGAACTCCTCTGTAGACCCTGCCAGCATGTCTCTCGTCTCCAGCAGCGGCGGAATCTCGTTAAAGCCTATCAGCTCAGCTTCCAGCCGGTAGGCCTTGTGCTGCAGGCTCCAGAGCTCGCTTAAGATGAAGGCATCCTTCAGGTCCAGCTTAATTATTGTATCCATCCGTACAGTCCCCTTATATGCCGCTTCAGGGCCTGCCGTTGCCGACAAGCCCTGAAACTTGAGATCCTATAATAAATTACCCAAAAACCGGATCTAGCTGTTAAGCACTTCAGCCAGCAGCGTGTTCACCAGACCCGGATTAGCTTTACCTTTACTCTCTTTCATTACCTGTCCTACCAGGAATCCGATCGCCTTCTGTTTACCCGCTTTGTAGTCCTCAACGGATTGCGGATTCGCAGCTACGACATCTTCAACGATTTTTTTGATTGCACCTTCGTCGCTGATCTGCACCAGGCCCTTTTCCTCAACGATCACAGCAGGCAGCTTTCCGCTTTCCAGCATTTCTTTGAATACGGTTTTGGCGATCTTGCTGCTGATCGTACCGCCTGCAATCAGGCCGATCATTTCACCAAGCCCCTGTGGTGTAATCTTCACTTCCGATAATTCCAGATTGCTTCCGTTCAGATAAGCGAGCAAATCGCCCATCATCCAGTTGGCTACTGCCTTGGCATCCTTAGTATAGGCAAGGCTGCCTTCAAAGAAATCTGCCAGCAGCTTGGAAGACGTCAATACACCTGCATCATAGGCGGTAAGCCCGTATTCCTCACTATAGCGGGCCTGCCGCGCATCCGGCAGCTCCGGAATCGTCTGACGGATGGATTCTTTCCAGGCATCGTCAATATGCAGCACAATCAGATCCGGGTCCGGGAAGTAGCGGTAATCATGGGCTTCTTCCTTGCCGCGCATGGACAGGGTTTTGCCCTGGGCTTCATCCCAGCGGCGGGTCTCCTGTACCACAACACCGCCGTCATCAAGGATTTCCCCCTGGCGGAACTGTTCATATTCAAGGCCGCGGAGCACACCGCGGAAGGAGTTCATATTCTTCAGCTCGGCGCGGATGCCGAATTCCTCCTGACCCGCAGGACGCAGGCTGATGTTGGCGTCACAGCGCATCGAGCCTTCCTCCATCTTCACATCGGACACATCGCAGTACTGCATGATGGCACGGATCTTCTCCAAATAAGCACGGGCCTCTTCAGGCGAGCGCAGATCAGGTTCGGAGACGATTTCAATCAGAGGTGTTCCTACACGGTTGAAATCGACCAACGACGCAAAGCCGCCGTCCACATGGGTTAGCTTACCGGCATCTTCCTCGAGATGAAGACGGGTAATGCCAATCCGCTTCGTCTCACCGTTCACTTCAATATCGATCCAGCCGTTTAAGCCAATAGGCTGGTCGTACTGTGAAATTTGGTAAGCTTTGGGCGAATCGGGGTAAAAATAGTTCTTGCGGTCGAACTTGCTGACGTCCCCGATCGTGCAGTTCAGCGCCATCGCCGCTTTCATTGCGTATTCCACCGCCTGGCGGTTAAGTACCGGCAGTACACCGGGATGCCCGAGACAGACCGGACAGGTATGGGTATTGGGCGGAGCACCGAATTCCGTGGAGCAGCCGCAAAAGATTTTGGACTTGGTATGAAGCTCCACATGAACTTCCAGCCCGATGACCGTTTCGTATTTAGACATAAATGATCTCATCCCTTAAAAGTTTTGTGAGCCAAAAACGCTTATCCGGCGGGAATTACAGCTGTGGGCGCTCTTTATGATAGTCTGTATTTTGTTCAAAGGCATGCGCAACACGCAGCACGGTGCTCTCGTCAAATTCCTTGCCGATAATCTGAAGGCCGACAGGCAGCCCTCCGGCAAAGCCGCAAGGAATGCTGACCGCAGGAATACCGGCGAGATTGACCGGAATGGTCAGAATATCGTTCAAATACATCGTCAGCGGATCTTCCGTCTGAGAGCCCAGCTTAAAGGCAGTCGTCGGAGCCGTCGGCCCGATAATCACATCATACTTTTTGAAGACCTCATCGAAGTCCTGCTTAATCAAGGTACGCACCTTCTGCGCCTTCAAATAATAAGCATCATAATATCCTGAGCTCAGCGCATAGGTTCCCAGCATAATCCGGCGCTTCACCTCAGGGCCGAAGCCGCGGCTGCGGGAATTGTGGTACAAATCAAGCAGACCGCCGCCTTCATCGACGCGGACGCCGTAACGGACACCGTCGAACCGGGCCAGGTTGGAAGAAGCTTCCGAAGAAGCAAGCAGATAATACGTCGCTACCGCATATTCAGTGTGCGGCAGAGAGACCTCTTCCCAGACGGCGCCAAGGCCTTCCAGCACCTTCAGTGCCGAGAGTACCGTCTCGCGGACAGAAGCATCAACGCCTTCGCCGATATACTCTTTCGGCACCCCGATGCGCAGTCCGGAAATGTCACCGGTCAGTGCGCTGAGGTAGTCGGGAATATCAACTTTGGCCGAGGTGGAATCCTGGGCATCATATCCCGCGATCGCTTGCAGCACATAAGCGGAATCCTCAACGTTACGGGTAAGCGGGCCAATCTGGTCCAGTGAGGAAGCAAAGGCAACGAGGCCATAGCGGGATACCAGCCCGTAAGTCGGCTTAAGGCCAACCACTCCGCAGTACGAAGCGGGCTGGCGGATCGAACCGCCGGTATCCGAACCAAGTGCAAACAACACCTCTCCGGCAGCTACCGCAGCCGCAGAGCCGCCGCTGGAACCGCCTGGAACATGCTCCAGATTCCACGGGTTACGTACAGCCCCATATGCGGAATTCTCATTGGAGCCGCCCATGGCAAACTCGTCCATGTTCAGCTTGCCGATCGTTACCGCATCCGCCTGGCGCAGCTTGGAAACAACGGTTGCATCATAAATCGGCTGGAAATTATCAAGAAACTTACTGGCACAGGTAGTGCGCAGCCCCTTGGTGACAATGTTGTCCTTGATCCCGGCAGGAAGTCCAAACAGCAGGCCGCGCGCTCCACCGGAAGCCAGCTTGTCATCCAGCGCCCGCGCTGACTGGCGTGCCCCCTCCTCATTTAACGTTAGAAATGCGTGCACTTTATCGTCACGCTCTGCGATGGCAGCCAGCGATTGTTCGGTCAGCTCACTGACGGAAAGTTCTTTGTTGTGCAGCATGTTATGTAGTTCAGGCAATCGATATTGAAACAGGCTCAACATTCTTCCTCCTTTCGGTATAGTTATTCCAGTACAGCCGGAACCTTGAAGTGTCCGTCTTCGTCTTCCGGTGCGTTAAGCAGAGCTTCTTCCTGGGACAGGCTCTCCTTCACGACATCATCGCGCATGACATTGCTGACCTGCAGCACATGCGTAGTCGGCTTCACATTCTCCGTATCCAGCTCATTCAATTTCTCAGCATATTGTAATATAGCATTCATTTGTTCAGTAAAAGTAGCCTCTTCTTCCGGGCTTAGTTGCAGTCTGGCCAGCTTGGCCACATGCTGCACATCTTTGACAGTAATGCTCATAAGGAATATCCCTCCTGTTTAAAGGGCTAAAGCGCCCGGATAACGTTTTTAATTATATTGTAGAAGCCTGGACAATTCAATGCGCTTGTCATTTCAGGAGGCTGCCCTAGCACAACAGCCCCACCGAAGTGAGGCTGTCCGTCCTGCTCATTACTTTTATGTTATCATCTCATAATTTCTGTTTAAGCAAAAAGAAAAGGCTTATCCGTCCTGTTTAGGACGGTATCCGTTTCTGCGAGAAATAGAAGGATAATTTATAGCGTAAAACATATAAATTCTTATATTACAAAAAGGCCGGCTTTCGCCGGCCTCCCTTAAATCCAAGCACGAAGATTCACCTGTTTGATGAATTCCGCCTGGGACAAACCTTCTTTGGGTGCTGTTTCCGCTTCTTCCGTTTCCGCATCCTCGCCGTTCATTAGATGATGAAACAGCTTCTCATTGTGCGTCGACAAAGCATAATCGATCAACGCCTCGTGCGTAGCTCTCTCCGCTTCCGCTACCAGCAATTGTTCTTCCGCCTCAATATCCTCAGCGGTAACGTAAAAATTTCTGTTGGCCTGAGGGACACGGATGACGTAATCAAATGCATTGTCGGGATTGCGGTCATAAGCAATCAGGTAGCCGTAGTCTCCGATAGGAAGACTCTGTTCAAAAGCATCCGCAACAATGACAATTTTCTCTCCTAACCGCAGCATCGTCCTACCTCCTGCTTCAAAATCTATCAAGGTTCTACTTGTTTCAACAGTCTACTAAAAAAAGCTAGAGCTGTCCAGCAGCAGGAGGGATGTTTAATGAAAATTCACAAATATTTTCTGAAAACGAGCAGAAGCACCCGTTAACAGCCACAAATTTTGCATTAATCTTTCAGTCAGGCAATTTATTCCTGCCCATTAGCATTGAAGCGCCGGCAATACAAGCAAGAATCAGCAGTACGGCTGACAGTACCGGTCCAAACCAGGCAACACTGCCTTCCGTTAGCTGTCCGGCTGATAAATCAGGTAAAGCCGCCGGCAGCCAGTCAAAGTCCGACGGGAGCAGACTGTAGAGCAGTGACATGCCCGCTGCGGACAGGAGCGCAAGAAAGGCAGCGGCCGGCCCGCGCATAAAAGCACTGAAGAGCAGAGTTAATGAAACAGCACTAAGCAGCCATAAACTGTAAAGACCCGCAGCTGCCAGACAATCACTTACAGAAAGTGAACCCATTAGCTGTACGGTATAGTAACCTGCTGCTGCGGCACCAAGTCCTAGAGCGATAAAGAGCACAGTTAAATGTGCCGCCCATTTAGCAAAAATAATCACCGCCGGAGCAATCGGCTTGACCATAAGCAACTCAGCCGAGCCGCTGCTACGTTCCCCGGCCAGACTGTTCATGGCAGCCAGCGCAAGCACCAGCATGCCGATGGTTCCGTACTGTCCAAGCGCCTGTGCCATTACTGCAGCAGCACCCGGCATTTCATAGCCTTCCAGCATTCCGGGCGGCATATCTCCTGAAGCCTTGAGAATATCCGGAAGGTAATACGTAGTAAGCGGCTGCATAATGCCCAGAATAATGAACACTACCGGGATCCATACCAGCCGGTAGCTTCGTAGCGACTCCAGCATCTCCTTCGAGTAAAGCGTCCAGAACTTCCTCATGATCCCACCACTTTCATAAACAGATCCTCCAGTGTAGAGGATCCGGCTTCAAAATGCAGCAGCGGAATGTTAAGTCCGACCGCCTCCTGCAGTATGGCCCGGCGCGCCAATGCTACATCAGCGACATTAAAGACGGCTTTCCCGCCTGATATTTGCGAAGCTTGAATAAAGGGTTTCAGGGCAAGGCTCTCCAGCCATCCGGCTGCTGCACTTCCAGTCTCCACTGACAACCGGATCACTGGCAGGCTATATTGCTGACGGAGTTCTGACAGTTCTCCCTGCACTGCGATCGTACCCTGATTCATCAAAATAACGTTATCGCATATTTCTTCGGCATCGTGCAGCACATGAGTAGAGAAAATGACGGTGGTCTCCCCGCGGATTTCCCGCAGCAGCTCCATCACCTCCCTGCGGCCGATCGGATCAAGCGCCGAGACAGGCTCATCGAGCAGCAGCAGCTTGGGCCGGTGAACCAGCGCCTGTGCCAGGCCCAGACGCTGCTTCATCCCTCCGGAGTAGCCGCCTATGCGCCTGCGGCCAGCGGCGGCAAGGCCTACCCTCTCCAGGGCTGCAGCAGACACCTTAGCCGCCTCCCGGGAAGGAATGCCGCTCAGCTTGGCTGCGAAGACCACGTATTCCAGTCCGCTCATCCAGCGGTACATAGCCGGTGATTGCGGCAAATATCCCAGCTCCTTACGGTAATCGGTTCCCGGCAGGCTGCCGTTAAAAGAAATCTGACCCGCGGAAGGCGGCAGAAGCCCGGCAAGCATTCGCAGCGTTGTTGTCTTTCCCGCACCATTCGGACCCAGCAGGGCAACACATTGCCCCGCTTCGATTACAAAGCTGATGTTGTCTACGGAGCGTTGCTTGCCGTAGCTCTTGCTTAATCCAGTCACTTCAAGCAGCGTCATCAGCTTTCCTTCCTTCCAATTGTGAAATACGCTATGCTGCCCAGAAGGTTGCCGAAGAGCAATATAAGTACCCATAGCCACTTTGGCCCCCGGACCTGTTCCGCCTTAGCCAGAGAAAACAGTCCGATAATTGCCAGCAAAGCCTGTAAAGCCACCAACGGCCAAATCAACCCCCAGTTCACCTTGTCCATGTTTCCATACCCCCAAAGCCCTTTATTGTATTCTTCTAAGCAAGTTAAGATTATCTAGGTCAGCGCTTCTGCCCCGTTCTCCATCGGTCCGGTAAAATGACAACCAGGAGATAGACAATTATCGGAGTAGGCGCCCCGGTCAGTCCCCACAGACCCCAAAACCACGCCATCCTTCCTTTATCCCGCTTACGCGCATCGCGGAAAAGCCAGGTTCCCTGCAGAAGCAGCACAGCCGCGATACACGCCCACAGCCAATAAGGCACGTCCTGCAGCTCCTTCACCGTTCCCCATCCTCCCGTCGCTGTCTGAACCGAGTTACTGCATAGCCACCGAGTGCAGCGAGGGGAAAGGCTGCCTGGAGTATCCAATAGATTACAGGTGCATTGCCCAGAACAGTCAAGATGATCATGAGCAGGAACAAGGCCACAAACCAAAACAGCAGCAGTTCCTTACGGCTCTGATGGCGCCGGCGAAGGGCTTCCGCGGCAAGAAACTGCTCCACTGCCGGCAAGGATGGCGGGGAGATATCGTCATACTGCGCATCCAGGCGTTCAAGCCCGGCTGACAGCTTATTCAGCAGTTCCTGATCTATATCATTTCTCATCCTCTTTCAGCTCCTTTCGCAGTTGATGAAGACCTGCAGACACACGCGATTTAACAGTGCCGGCAGCAGTCTCAACAATAATGCCGATCTCCTCATAGCTATAGCCGTAATAATGTTTCAGCAGTACAGCAACCCGCTGGGGTAAGGGCAGCCTGGAAAGCGCATCAAGCACTTCACTCCACTCCATATTGCGGCTCTCAAACCGCCACCGGATGGCCGCCGCACCCTGCTCCTGGCGGAACCACTGCGTCTCCCGCTTCCAGCGCCGTTTACGGTCAATATATAACCGGGTAGCAATCGTGATCAGCCAGGAGGAGAACGACGAGGACCCGTTATAAGTACTGATCTTCTCCATGCAGCGCACCATGGTATCCTGGGCAAGCTCTTCCGCCAGAGAGGGATCCATAGTAGCTTTGATTAAATATTTGAACAAGAAGGTATAATGTTCCCGCAGCAGCTCAGCCAGCGCCGAAGCATCGCCCTGCTGCGCCCGCTTGATCAACTCCAGCGTCCCGTCGCTCATTGGCCCCTACATTCCCTTCTTCATTCATTCACATCTGTAATACGAACAGGTACAGCAAATCGTTCATTCACGGTCCAAATAATTTTGCAGTTCCCACAATCTGCGCCGCCAAGGCTGAATACTCCCGTGTCCGCCGGGAAACCTCCAGAAACACAATCTGCTCCGTGTCTTCTCACCGCCTGAAGCATCATTAACAACCGGGGGATAATATACGGTATCTTCAGCGCTCTCTCCCGTTGTTTTCTGCTGTCCCTGATCCAGACGATAGTATATATCGTTCTTCAATGCTCTGCCTCCCATACGAACTAAACCTGTGTATAAACAAAAAAAGAACGCAAACCGGGATTAATTTCCGCAGTCTGCGTGCTTCGCGAGGTAAATGTTACATTTAATTAACAGTATTGTAGCAACTTTGTATCTTTCTGTCCATCTCTATTTTCCCGCTTTTTGTCGCTTAGTATAGAATAGCCTCACTGCATAGGCACATAAGGGTTGTTCTGCCGCTCGAAACCGATGGTCGTCCGCGGGCCGTGTCCCGGGTACACCTTCACCTCTTCGTCCAGGCGGTAGAGCTTACCCCGGATGGAATCGATCAGATCCCGCTCCCGGCCTCCGGGCAGATCTGTGCGTCCTACACCGAGCTTAAACAGGACATCCCCGGAAAACAGGTCATTCCCGCACAGGAAGCTGACGCTTCCCGGTGAATGGCCCGGGGTATGAAATACACGGAAGGTAAGTCCGAGCAGCTTCAGGGTCTGACCCTCTGCAAGATCATATTCCGCAGGTAGCGTACTTATCGGAGATGAGGCATCCGGCCACATCAGTGAACCGTTCAGCTTGGGGCTGCCGAGCCATTCACTCTCCAAGGCATGCAAGTATACAGGGCAATTCTTCGCTTTGCGGATTTGATCCACACCGCCGATATGGTCAAAGTGGGCATGCGTCAGCAGGATCGCTTCGATTTCCATACCTTCTGTGGCACGCACAAGCGCAGCCGGATTCATGCCGGGGTCGATAATCACGCCGCGCTGCGGATCAGCTCCGGTTAACAGATAGGCATTGGTCTGGAGCGGTCCCAGATTATAGGAACGAATATTCAGCATACCGATCAGAAGCCGGAAATCAGGCTGCGCAGCTCTTTGGCAATAACCGCGTGTGACTCCGTTCCTTCCCCGTAGGCCTGCCCCATTGCCTTGCGTACCTCCGCGATTTTGCTCTCATAGTCGGCTGCTTCCCGGTCTGGGTTCTCCTGTTTAAACGTGCGCATCAGTGACTGCACATGTTCCGGACGGGGCCCCCAGTGACCCAGAACATAACCGCCGGTATCGGCAAAAATAACAACAGGCACGGATCTTCCGCCCATGGTCAGAAAATCATCCATAACTTCCTGGTTTTCTTCCAGAATCAGCACTTCAGTCTTGATGCCTGCGGTCTCCAGAATCCGGAACACGACCGGCACATTGCGCACAACGTCCCCGCACCAGTCCGCAGCCAGAATGAGCACGCGCAGGTCATCGCGGTGGTTCAGGCTCTCGAAATATTCACGGTCTTCCCCGTTGTCCCAGGCAAATTTCTCGTACCAGGACTCAAAGGCCTGCTGATTTTTGGTCATGCTCTCTACGAACTGGCGCGGAGTCAGGCCCTTACCAAATTTATGAGCTACATTCTGTTTCATACTGCACTACCTTTCTTTTTGGATTTGTACCATTTGAACAGGAAGTATACAACGATAATAGCAATTGCGGCCAGAATCAGCTCATGGGTATATTTAGCGGCGACCTCATCAATCGTCTCCCATTTATCGCCAAGGGTGTAGCCCAAATAAACAAAGAGGGTGCTCCACGGGAGTACTGCAAGTGTTGTAAGCAAGGTGAATTTACCCAGCGGCATGCGTGAAATTCCGGCAGGCACAGAGATGGCGTGACGGACAACCGGAATAAAGCGTGCGGTAAAGATGACACCAGTGCCGTACTTTTTGAACCATTCCTCGGAATGATCGATATGTTTTTTCTTGATAAAAATGTACTTGCCGTACTTCTCCAGCACAGGCCTTCCGCCATAACGGCCGATCCAGTATACAAAAATCTGGGCAATCACACCGCCAACCGTACCAAAAAGAATCGCTCCAAAAAAATTAATATCACCTTGTGAAACCAGATAGCCGCCGTACGCGAGCACAATTTCACTCGGAATCACTTCAATCATCAGCCCGATCATAATCCCAAAATAGCCAAGACTTTGAATCCATTCGAACAAATGCGAGATCAGATCAGAAATAAAGTGCATATGCAGCTCCTCCTCCCGTTTTATACAGAGTTTATCCGGCTGAGAACCCGGCCTTCCTCTGCTCTATGTACCCAGCTTCTCCTAGCCTATTCTAGCATATGCAGGGTTACGACTTCTACTTGAGGCCAAGCTGCGGCAGCCGCCTGCTTCTGAGTCTTTAAATATAATGCTGAGCCGTACCGGTCACGGATTGTTATCCCGGATAATGAAGGGCCAGATTCCTTGTCTGGAATACAGCTCCTTTGACTAAATGCATCCAGGTATTGACAGTTGATAAATTCAATGCGATTATACATTTAGATAATTATTTAAATATCGAAAGGTTGGATAGAGAATGAACGAATCTTTCAAGGCGCTCGCTGATCCAACCCGAAGACAGATTATCCGGCTGCTGCGTGAAAAGGACCGGACCGCCGGAGAAATCGCCGATTATTTTCAGATGACCAAGCCCAGCATCTCGCATCACCTCAGTGCCTTGAAGCATGCCGGTCTGGTACAGGATGAGCGCAAGGGACAGTTTATTGTATATTCGCTCGATACGACTGTGCTTGAAGAGGTGCTCGGATGGTTCCTGGAATTAACCGGCACAGGGAAAAACAGTTCTGACAAGGAGGACTAGTATTATGAAGGATTTCAAATGGAAATGGCAGGACACGCTGATTGTGATTTTCGGAGGGCTCGCACTGGGTTATGCACTGATCAATTACAGCAAACTGCCCGCGCAGCTCCCTTCCCATTTCAGCATTACCGGAGAGGTCAACTCCTATTGGCCCAAAGGCTCGATCATTGCACTTGGGGCATTTATGGGCCTTGTTTTTCCTATTGCTATGCAGTTCATCCGCCGGATTGACCCCAAGAGAGAAAACTACAGTAAATTTGAAAATGCTTATAAAATGATCCGCCTAGCTGTAGGAGTACTGTTCGATGCCGTCCTGGTGCTTTCTGTAGCCAAGGGCCTGGATGAGCATTTTGCGGCAGGTAAAATAGCTATATTGGCTATCGGTGTATTATTTATAGCACTCGGCAATTATATGCCGCAGATTAAAGATAACTATTTCACTGGCATCCGGACACCGTGGACGCTCGCAAGTCCTGAGGTGTGGCGGAAGACCCACCGGTTCTCCGGATATATGTGGACGATCGGCGGATTGCTGATTGTGCTTGGTGCTTTTATGCCGAAGAACCTATCTATCAGCCTGATTGTCACAGCCCTGCTGATCGCGACAATCATTCCCTACGTTTACTCCTGGCTTATCGCCCGGCAGATGAAGGTATGAACCGGCTTAAACGGATCCCGCTTGCAGCTGCTTGCTCAGCGTAAACCGCTGCAAGCAGCTCCTCCAGCTCCATATTCAGCATATCCGCCGGCTCGATATATTCGAACCGGCGGTCATTGTGCTGCCCCCCTTTACTACGCTCCTGTACTGCCAGCAGACGGTATTGCCTCAGCAGCTCCAACCCTGCAGAAGCGCTGGCGGCAGCTCGCTGCTGATCCCCCTTCACCAGATTCCGCCGCCCCAGCTCCAGCATGCCTTCTGCCGCTTTTGCCTGCTTGGCAGCATTAAAGCCGTCAAGCTGCAAGCTTCTCCGCACCCAGTATAGCGCCTTCCCCGGATCATCGCCTCCCATATACGACCCCGCCAGTGCCCAATGTAAACCGGGGTCCTCCGGAGCATAGATCAGACTGCTCCGCAGCAGATCTCTTCCCTGCTCTCCTGGAAGCAGCCCCGCGAGAACCACAGCAGCCTTGGAATCCCGCGGATTCCATCCAAGGGATTCCCGGAGCAGCGTTATCTGAGCCGCAGGCTCAGCGGTCCGGACTGCCTGACTGTACAATTTTTCGCCCATCCTCATCTGAAAGGAAAGCCAACTGAACGTCAGACAAATACAAATTAGGATTAGCCGCAGTCCCGCCCGCTTCACCCCCATGAAGCCGCGTATATGAGCTCGGCGGTTAAAGGCAGGTCGTAAGAGGACAGCGTGTGTTCCAGAGACGGCGGTTACGCGCTGCCGGGATTCGGCATGCGCCATCGCCAGCAGCAAAAACAGCAGCAGCCAGCTCAGGCCGTAGCTCCAGTCGAAATCGGCCGCGGCATGCAGGACAATCACCAACAGCGGAGGCAGCAGCCTTAGGGCGTCCCTGCCGGTCATCCAGACTGCTGCCAGCAGCAAGAGCAGCAGAACAGCAACACCGGCGATTCCGAGGTTCAACAGGAAGTCGAGATAACCGCTATGCACCTGGCTGCCTACGTAGGGGCGGGACTGGGTGGCGAGGTATGCGCTGTGCCACGTCTCGCCCCCCTGCCCCAGCCAGGGGGCTTCCCCCGCGAGCTTCCAGGCATCGCGGTACATCAGTCCGCGAGCACTGACCGTCGCAGATGGTCCGCTGATCCGCTCGCGCACTTGGCTGAGGACGGCGGTACCCGCCGCCGTCCAGAGCGCCGCCGCAAGCAGCAGCAGCGCGGCGCGGGTCCCGCCCGCTGCTAGCCGGCTGCGGCGGCACAGCCACAGGCCGGCAAGCAGCGCGCCGGCCCAGAACCCGGCCAGCAGCAGCAGGCCGGGCAAGGGCTCTACCGCCAGCCCGGTGCGGGCCAGCTGGCGGTAGAACAGCGCCGCGGCGGCTACGGGCGCGGCGCCGGCGGCAAGAAGCGGCGCGGCCAGCCGCCGCTTCCAGAGCAGGGCTGCGGCTGCTGCGCAGGCCGCAGCTAGCAACGCGCCGCGCGACTCGCTGAGGAGCAGCGCGGCGGCATACGGGAACAGAGGCAGCATGCGCAGCGGCTGCCTCGCGGCACGGAACGCGCGGTGTTCCCCGCGCGCGTGATGCCGTGCAGCGGCTTCACCGGGGGCGAGCGCAAACATCCGCTCCAGCAGAAAAACTGCCATCACGGCGCCAAAGGCGTTCGGGTACTGGAGCAGCCCGCCCAGCCTGGCCCCCGTCACACTGACCTCCGGCGATGCCGTATAGGCAACAGCAAAGCGGAGCGGCAGTCCGCCGCACACAGTCAGCAGAGCACTGAGGCTGATTGTTATTCCCAGCCCGTGCCAGACTACTGCTAGCAGCCGGAATCCCCGGCGGGTTCCCGCGCACAAAAAAGCAAAAAAGGCGAAGCTGGCATAGAGTCCCCAGCGCAGCAGCTCATTAACCGTGCCTTGCACGGATAAGGGGCTGTGCAGCAAATGAAAAGCATACAGTACAAGGATCAGCAGCGGACCACCCAGTACGATTTTCACCGCGGTCCCGCCGCTTTTGTATCCTCCATTGATATAGATTGAACTTGCGGCAATAGCAGCACACAATACAAACCATACGGCCAGCATGCCATACATCTCCCGGGCAAAAAACATCCCGCGCAGCAGGCAAGCGGCCGCCGCGGCCGTTATCACCAGTATTCCGCTCCCCCAAACCGCAACAACCTGCGGCCGTCCCATTCCCCTATTTCTCATCTCATTACTCCCGGATGGTCAAGTTGCTAATAAGTATTTCCAGATTCACCCTTAAGCAACAACAAGCATAGAGAAAACCCTGCACACAAACAAACAGGACAGCCGCCCCGCTTGGAGGCATGCTGTCCTGTACGTTATTATGCGATATTTTTATCAAATCCGCTTATGCATTACCCGTCCGGCTGTTCCGGCAGCCTTCAGCTCTGAGCCGTAGTCTCTACAGGCAGCAGGTCGGCGCAGACACGTTCAAGGTAAGGCTTGGCCCCCAGAAAATCGCGGAATGCGCAGTATTCGCGCCATTTGGCGGCATTGTCGCCGCCGGTGCTTTTGACGGCACGGATAAGGATATTCTTCGGGGTATGCTCCATATCGATGAATTCCAGCAGCTGGCTGCGGTAGCCCATAAGGTCCAGCAGTTTCGCCCGGATGGCATCAGTGGCCAATGCCGAGAAGCGTTCCTTCAGAATTCCATGCGACAGCAGCGGGCTAAGCACGTCATTCTCAATCTGGTTAAACAGCTCATGCTGGCAGCATGGTACAGAGAGGATGACCGAAGCGCCCCAGCGGACCGCTTTTTCCAGAGCAGCGTCCGTTGCTGTATCACAGGCATGCAGCGTTACAACCATATCCACCTGATCCAGCTCATTGTAATCGGCAATATCGCCCACCAGGAAGCGCAGCTGGCTGTATCCAAGCTTGGCTGCAAGCTGGCTGCAGTGCTCAATCACATCCGCTTTGAGGTCAAGGCCGACAATATTCAGCTCCCGCCGCTCGCGGACAGCCAGATAATGATACAGCGCAAACGTGAGATAAGATTTACCGCAGCCAAAATCAACAATCGTCAGCGGCCTTCCGGCCGGCAGATCGGCCAGCACATCCTCAACCATCTCCAGGAAGCGGTTGATCTGGCGGAACTTGTCGTACTTCTTGGCGAGCACCTTGCCTTCGCTGTTCATAATGCCCAGCTCGACCAGGAACGGCACCGGCTCTCCCTCATCCAGCACATACTGTTTCTTGCGGTTATGGGCTAAGTCAGGCGCCTCCTGCTTGCTGGCTGATTTCGTCAGGATCGATACCTTGTACTTTTTGCTGATCAGCACCTGGTAGTCCGCTTCCACGGTACACAACAGCGCCTGGCGGAATGTTGCCCGCAGCAGCGACATCATTTCTTCTGCAGCTTCCTCCGCAGGAATATTCCGGTGCTCAACCTTCGGTCCGGTATAGTAGGCAAACTGATAATGCAGCTTCCCTTTAAGCTCAACGGGTTTGACCTGCACCTTGGTGTAGGTCACCTCACCTTTGCTGCGCAGCTGACTTAAGGTTGCCGTAATTAAGGTGCGGCTGTTAATCACCTGCACTATTAATGTATTTAAAGATTCCACAGGGTACATCTCACTTTCGCAATTAAAAATGAAGAGCAGGCTCTCCTTAATATCATTATATTATAGCATGCCCGGCGTGCTTAGAGCAGATTCGTCTCTTGCCTAACGGCAGCGGTGAGCTTCTCCCACTCGGCCTGCCCCTGTCTTACTTCTGCCAGCGGCAGGCCGCCAAGCTCCAAAGCCTCCGGCGCCGTGAGCAGCAGCCGGCCGTAGAGTTCATGCCCTTCTGCCGCAACATCCTCGCCCTGCTCCCACAACCGGTACAAACTGTCTTCCGCCTTGGCATAGCGGCCAACAGATTCCAGATACGATAGCAGCAGCCGTTCTGTTTTGACCGGAAGCCGGTAAGCCTCAACTTCATTCAGAAGCTCATCGATTTCCTTCGTCATATGCATCAGATCCCGGTCGGCCCCATGAAGGTCAGCGTACAAAAACAGATGCAGTGACCGCATTGACCGGAACAGCGCCGCTTCGGTATTTCCTACTGCCGCATAAATGCTGCCTTCCTCCTTGAGCAGCCGGGCCACACCCTGCAGCTTGTCGGACTCAATGATGCCGCCTAACCGGTACATATCAATAATATCCTCTACGGATAAGGAGTTTAACAGACGGGAGTTGAGGCGGAAATGCCGGCCCAGCAGCTCATCTACTTCCCATAAGGCTTCTGTTGTTTTCTTTTCCTGCTTCAGCGCAAACACTTTGGCCACCATGGCCGTCATATCCTCAATCATCCGGACGATATAATCTCTTCGGAACATACTGTACACCCTCCCCGAGGCTGCGTCCTGTGCATATTTCCCAAAATAGCCGCAGTTACCAGATTATTAGATTGCCTTAAAATCATCTTAAACCATTCTATCCTTGTGCGCCACCGGAGGTCCCAGAGGTCGAAAAGCATCATCGTAAAGAAATTTGAAATCATTGACAGAAAAAGAAAACTGCCGATATAATGAGTTTAATCTAACCGATCTGGATTACAGATCGAACTATTATATAGATCATACGGATATAACCGACCCAGATAAGCGGATAAGGAGCGTTATGAACATGAAAGATCCAAAGATTGGGCAAACACAGGAGCACCAGGATTCTGAACAGCCGTATGATCGTTTCCTGCCTCCACTCTCCATCACAGAGGAGCAGAACAAACTGCTGGAAAGCGCACTTCGGATCAAAATCATGCATGCGCTCGCGGATGAGCCGCTGACCTCCAAACAGGTAGCCGAGAAGCTGCACAAGACCCCCGGCAACATCCACTACCATATTATCAAGCTGTTTGAAGGCGGGTTGCTGGAGCTCGTCCGTACGGAAGTCGCCGGAGGGATCATTCAGAAATTTTACCGCTCCAAGGGGACCTTCTTCCATTCTGAGAACTTTAGGGGCTTTCAGTTCCGCAATGAAGACAAGATTGAGCATTTCACAACCCGGCTGACCTTATCCTCCGCCGAGCTAGCCGCTTTTCAGCGGGAGCTCATGCAGGTGATCACCGCCTGGGAGTCCAAGATTACTCAGGGTGATGAGTACGGCATGGAGTTTATCATCGGGCGCCTGCCTCATACAGATTCTTCGTCAGAACCGGAGGTGAGTCCCTGAATGAATCCGGTAACTGCAACCGAATCTGCCAGCCGAAATCCCATACGGAACTTTGCCGCCCTGTTTGCGAATTCGCGTGCTTTCCCGTACTTGTGGCTGGGAAATCTGATTTCCTTCCTGGGCAGCTCGGTGACTATGGTGATTCTGCCTGTTCTGGTCTATTCCATTACTGGCTCAACGAAGACGATGGGCTTCGTAATGGCCATATATATGCTGCCCAACGTGATTATGCTGCCGATATCCGGTCATATTGTGGACCGCTACGACCGGGTCAAGATTATGATGGCGGTTGATATTGCCCGCTTCGTTATTATGGTTGCAATAGCTGTATTCTCATTGACCGGTATATTAAGCATACCGCTGCTGTACATATTCATGGGATTCTACGGCCTGCTTGACGGCCTTTTCCGGCCTGCATATTCTGCGACTCAGGCTACTGTGTTCACAGCCGATATCCGGATTGCAGCCAATTCACTAACCCAGATGAGCACTCAGACCGTCCGGCTGATCGGCCCTTCTCTCGGCGGGCTACTTGTTACACATTTGTCTGCAGGTATCGGCTTCGGGATTGATGCATTTACCTATGTAATCTCCCTCTACTGCCTGATCTATCTTCGCAAAGCACTGATGCCGAGATTGCAGCCGCAACACTCTGCTAACTCCATCCGCAACCTTGAAGCCGCTGCAGCCCCGGCCGCTGCCCCTAACTGGAAGGAGGATTTCAAAGAAGGCATTGCTGTGCTGCGCAGCCATCCCTGGCTCTGGATCACAATCCTTACCTTCTCCTTCTTCAATATCTGTTATGCCGGAGTCACCAGCATCCTTATTCCCTGGCTGTTCAAGGTTCATCACGGCTGGGCCCCTTATGTATACGGACTTGCCGTCACCTGTTCCGGTGCCGGAGCTATTATTGCAGGGCTGCTATACAGTCTGCGCCAGAAATGGACCCATCGGGGAATTATGGCCTACGGCGGCGTAATCCTCAGCTGTCTCGCCCTGTTCCTGATGCCGTTTATTCCGAATGCAGCGGCGGCTATCGCCTTATTCGCGGTAGAAGGCTTCGGTCTGATGATCTTCGGCCTAATCTGGGAAATCAGTCTTCAGGAGCTCGTTCCGCAGGAAGCCTTCGGGCGTGTAGCCAGTCTGGACCTGCTGGGTTCCTTCGCTTTACTGCCGGTCGGCTATATTGTGGTCGGCTGGCTGGCTGATCTTATCGGCGGCATTCCGACTATTGCGATCTTCTCAGGACTTGGATTGCTCTGTGCTGCCTTTGTACTCAGCATTCCGGCAATCCGCAAGTTTCAATAGAACGTTTACTACAAGTGCTAATAGAAAAAACAGAGCAGTAATTCCTCCTTAACGGGAGAATTTACTGCTCTGTTCGCTTGGTGACTATGTCTTATTTCTTGGTTACCGGTGCATGAACAAAATCCTTGATGACTTCGGCCAGACGTTCCGGTGCTTCATACATACTCATGTGCCCTACCCCGGAAATGGTCGCCTTGGTTACGTTAGCCTTGTCCGACGTAAAGGTTCGTTCGGCCGGCACCAGGGTGTCTTCTGCACCGGCTACGAGCAGCACCGGAAGTGCTGTCGCAGAGATCACATCACGGCGGTCCGGGCGTTCCCGCATCGCCAGAGCGGCACCTGCTGCACCTTGCGGCGGTGTCTTGTAGCCGATTTCCTTAGCCCGTTCCAGCAGCAGCGGCGCTGCTCCCGGGGCAAACAATCCGGGTACCAGACTATCCACAAATGCTGTAATCCCGTCGTTCTGAATAGTGCTGACACTTTTCAGGCGTTTCTCCTTCGCCTCGTCGCTATCCGGGTAGCCCGTGGAGTGAATCAGCCCGAACCCTTTCAGGCGGGAACCATGGCGCTGCGCAAAGGATAGTGTGATATAGCCGCCCAGAGAATGACCGAGCAGATACACATTAGAAATTTCCAGGGCATTCAGCAAGGAAAGAACATCATCTGCCATCTGATCAATGCTGTATGCACCCAGCGGAGCATCCGATGCCCCATGACCGCGCAGATCGGGAGCAATGACCCGGTAGCTGCTGCTCAGGAACGGAATGACCTGCTCAAAATACGCAGAGCTTCCACAGAAGCCGTGCAGCAGTACAATGACTTCGCCCTGCCCTTGATCACTGTAACAAATATTACTTCCTTCACAACGAACATTTTCCATGACGGCTTCCTTCTTTCTATGTAGTAACTCAATTCCGCATTGAGCTTATCTTAATTATTAATCAGATCACATCAACTTGAAACGAACCCGAAGCCTTTAGCCGCAGCCAGTGCAATCTGCTCAGCCATGACCATTACCCGGTACAGTGGTGTCGTCTGCAGCGTCCGGTACGGCCGCGGACCATTCACATCTACAATGGCAGCCAGACTGTAGTTCCCTACTTCAGGCAGGCTTAAGCCTACTGACTGTGCCGGACGCAGCGGCTGACTGGCAGCAAAATAAAAACCGAGTGCAGCAGGCGGTCCAAGGCAAGCATCAATAGCTATAATAAGCTGCCCCTCCGGGATCTCCGCCATTCGCCTGATGAGATTATCCGCATCACAGGGTGCCGGCATCGTGCCGATGACATGCGGAAATCCATACTCCAGTAACCTGCTGCCGGTCAAGGGACCCAGGGCATCTCCTGTGGACCGGTCTGTTCCGATACACAGAAAGGTGATGCTCTCAGCCGAATGCCGGGCTGCGATCTCCTGGAAGAAGGTACTCAGCTTGCCTGCATCCATTTTGATCCGTTTTCTGCTTTCTTGTTCCCTGATTGCCACCTCTCCTAGCCCCCTTTTCATGATGATACCTGCGGTTAATTCCCTTTAATTTAACATGATTTCAGATAGCAGACAAAAAAATGGTGTTTCCTTGCCCAGTCATGATAAAATACATCAGAAGAAACGATTGAATGACCTTCGCGGAAGAGCCTTTAAACCAAATCATCATACGCAGAAAGGACTGTTTGCACTCCATGGATTTAACACAGCCCAGCCAGGAAAATGTGGAATATATGATTGAGGGCATCAAGAGCAAGCTCAAAATGGCCAGCGCGGCAGCCATGCAGGCATCCGCTTTCTCGGTAGACAACTATGAGGATATACTTGATATTTATGAGGTAGCCATGGGCAGTGACAGGCTAAGCATCTCCCAGGTGGAGGCACTTGTATCCGAGCTTGGCCGCCTCCGGCACAAATAAGCACCCCGGATATGAACAGAAGCTCCCCGCCTTACGAACCCATCCGCTGGATGGCCATAAGGCGTGGAGCTTCTTTGCTGTTTGTAAGACTATTACTTCATCCTTACGGAAGATCGATTAGAAGGAATTCCGCTTCACCTTGGCTGCTGGTACCCTTCAGGGTCAGATCACAGCTTTTGCGGATACGGGCGGCATCGCCGGGCTGCAGGTGGAAAATGCCTTCGCTGCAGCTTACCTCCAGATGGCCGGAGATCAGATAAATATGTGTGCGCCTATCTTCCACCTGCGGATAATGAAGCTCCCTGTTCGTCTCGAGTACAGACAGGTAAATCGTGACGTCCTCTCCCAGCTCAAGTGCTCCTTCTGCACCCATTCCGGAAGCCACCGGCAGCATCTTATTGATTTTCATTTCACGGGGATAAAATTTCGCATCCCATGTCGGAGGAAGCCCCGGGCGGTCCGGAAGCAGCCAGATCTGCAGGAATCGTACCTCTTCACTGGCCGACGGGTTGGTTTCCGAATGATTAATCCCCGTCCCTGCACTCATGACCTGCACGCTGCCTGCCTGGAGATCGGCATGATTGCCGAGGTCATCCTGATGTTTCAGGACCCCGGAAACAACATAAGTGATGATCTCCAGGTCATGATGCGGATGTTCATGCATCCCTTGCTCCGGCTTCAGCTCATTATCATTATGGGCCAGAAGTAGGCCAAAATGCGCATTGCTGGGATCATCATAATCGGCAAACGAAAAGCTGAACTCACTGTGTATCCATTCTCTATTCGAAGTGTGGCGCTCTGCTGATGTAACTACTTTAATCATAATTTCTGCACCTCCAAAGATGTGAGTATCCTTATTCTTAAATAAGGGAGCTTCCCCCCGCTTTCTAGGGTGATAGGCGCTTTGATTATGTATTTCTTACCCCCTTCACTTCTCCGTCAATCATTATATTTTCAATAATATTCCAGCAAAACACGTTATCAGCTTTATAGGTCTTGAGCCGTTTTTTAGGGGATCATAATCTGCTATCCGAATATTTTGTAAAGTCCCAAATACCGCTGTTTACATGACAACAGCCTCTATTTATTCTCTAATCCTCCTCTATGCTTGGGTAATCTTTCCTATGCTGCTATGCTGTTTCAGCCTATACCTCAACGTTTATATACGAAGTAAGAACTTCAGGGCCATCCTGAACCCCATATTTTAATGAGGAGTGATTGGTGATGAATAAAGCAGAGACAGAATTCCCGGTAGAAAGCGGAAGCACTTTCTTCAAAGGTATCTTTATCGGAGGGTTGCTCGGAGCCGCAGCGGCGCTGTTGTTCGCACCTAAGCCCGGCCGTGAAATGCGCAGTGACTTGTCCGATAAAATCACGCTGGCTACTGACAAAACCAAAGAAGTTGCTGGCGTCGTAACCGACAAAACCAAGTCTATTGCCACTACTGTTGGAGAAAAGGCCACAGATCTGGCGAGCACGGTATCGGCTAAAGCCTCCGATATCCTCACCACAGTGAGCGACAGCAAACAGCAAATCGCGGCTACCTTGCAGGAAACCGGCAAAAAAATCGGGGACACTGTATCCGAGGCGTCTGGTGATATCGCTTCTGATGTCAAAGATGCCTCCGCCGATGTGGCCGAAGAAGCCACAAACTCTTCCAAAGAGGTTGCAGATGATGCTAAGGATGCCAAAGAGGAAGTTAAAGCCTCCTACAAGTCTTCCTACTAAACGGCTGTGACTTGCGGCTCAATTTAAATTTGAGAACAGCCAGCTCACTGCAGCTGGCTGTTGTTATGCAAAATGCAGCTTCATCGCTTAGGAATGAAGCTGCATTTTTATCAAAGCCTTTACAGGCTAAAGAAAGCGGGGAGACCTTATGGGAGATGCGGGCAGCAAGACCAAAGCATACGAAGTCGATGAGCATCCCTTCGAATTGCGTCATGAGGTCAAGCGTCTAAACGCACGGCTGGATAAAATCGCCGACTCACTGGAGAAATCGGAATTCAAGGATATCCTTGAGAATTATACGGACCCCAAAAAACGGATTATTACCAACCTTATGGCTGGCATATCCAGAGGTCTGGGATTATCGCTCGGTACCTTTGTCATTCTGGGTTTACTCGGCTACATCCTCAGCCTGTTCCTGGATGTACCTGTTATTGGCGAATACCTTGGAGAAATAAAAAAGTATATTGATGCGAACAGCTGACCTTCTTACCCTGGTTCCCCCCGCTTACAGCCCGATAACCGTACGGACTGCAAGCGGGGGGAATAGCTATGCCAGGAAGAATTGAACCGACACAAATAAGGACATGCCTGATCCGGAAGGATAGGCATGTCCTAATCTTGAGGACTAACGATAAGAATCAATAGGAAGAGTTCGCCATGATCTGTTTCAGCTTCTCTGTAGCCCGCTTCTGGATGCGCGATACACTCATTTGCGAGACACCCAGCTTCTGGGCGATAGCGCGCTGGGATTGACCATCCTGGAAAGCCAGCAGCAGCACCTGCTGCTCTTGTTCCTTAAGCTGGCCCAGCGCCTGTTGGAGATCCATACGTTTCTCCACAGTTTCATAATCGTTGGCATCCGAGCTGATCAGCTCGCCAAGTGTAGCACCTGTTTCCTCTTGCGAGAGAGGGGAATCGAGCGATACATAATGATAGCATTCCCGCCCGGCCAGCACTTCCACAGTTTCTTCAACGGTAAGATCCAGATAATGAGCAATTTCTTCTACAGCAGGGGAACGTTCCAGTCTGATGGTTAGCTCATCGATGGCCTGCTGAACAAGTGCCCCCTTTTCTTTAATCCGTCTTGGAACCTGTATGTACCAGGATTTATCCCGCAGGAAATTCTTCATATGCCCAATCATGCTTTTCATCGCATAAGGCTCGAAGGGAATTCCTAGACTGATGTCATATTGCTGAAGCAGTCTGATCAGCGCCATCTGTCCTACCTGGTACAGATCTTCATATAGATCCGGACGGTTGCGGGCAATTTTGCCGGCAGCCATCTTTACCATCGGTTCGTATTTACGGATCAGCACGGTGGCAATTTCATTATCTTTGGTCTGCTGGTATTCCCAGATCAGGCTTATCGCTTCATTCATGGACTCTGGGGGAGTCACTTTATCACTCATACTTTCTCCTCGCTGAAATTAAGCCGCTTAGTCAGGGTAACGACTGTCCCTCTCCCTGCTTCACTCACGACGCTAACGTCATCCATGAGTGCCTGCATAAGATAAAAGCCCAGTCCGCCTACCTCAACATCATTCAGCTCTTTATCATGCAGCGTCATGCGTGCTTCAGGTGTATCCATTCCGTCAAAGCTCTCCCCTTCATCTTTGACTGTAATGGATAAGGCACTTGGTCCTACTTCAAAAATCACATCGACAAGCCCGTCTTCCTGACCGTAAGCATACAGCACGGAGTTGTTACAGGCTTCCGAAACGGCTACTTTCATATCCTCAATGTCCTCATAGGTAAAGCCCATCTTCGAGGCAATTCCATATAAATTCAGTCTGACGATATCGACATATTCTGCGCTGGCGGGTAACTGAAGAACTACTTTTTGCACGTCATCACTCATCCTTAGTTCGATCCTTTCCTAGTGGGAATTCTCTTGGGGGGCAAAAAATTTGGAAATGCCGGTCATATCAAACAGTTTTTGAATTTGCGGCGGTACTTCTTCGACCGAAAACTTCACATCCATGCCGTGTCTTGCTTTGAGGATCGAGAGCAAAATCCCAATACCGGTGCTGTCAATATATCTCAAGTCTTGTAAATTAATAACGAGATCAAGCCCCGTATCTCCCACAAGCGGCTCCATCACCAGACGAAAATCTGGAGCGACGGATAAGTCGAGTTCTCCAATCAGATAAACCGTACATACATTGCCTTCAGTTTGGGTCTTTGCGTGGAACTTTTCGCTTTTATGTGTATTCATAGACAATCTCTCCTGATTAAGTGTTTTCTTTACCAATAACCCTAAAGGCCTAGTTTTGAAACAAAAAACGGACATCCTGCTATAAGGTAATTCCTGGATGTCCGTTAAAAGAGGGAGGCGTTCCGTTCTATATTCGGGTTGCCATGGGGAGCATAACGGATGATCATTTGCTTAATACTGCTCAACTTCAGCGGCTTGCTGATATATCCGTCCATCCCTGCCGCCTTACAGCGGCTCTGGATGCCCTCCATGACATTTGCCGTCATAGCGATAATTACTGCCTTCTCGGCAGACACGCCGCTGCCCTCGCGTATTCTGGCGGTGGCTGTAAGTCCGTCCATTACCGGCATCTGCAGGTCCATAAATATGAATTCATAAGCATTCTGATTTGCCAGCACCACTGCCTGGCTGCCGTCCTCAGCCACATCAGAGTCATACCCCAGCTTGTCCAGCATACTGACCATGAGGCGCTGATTAATCGGGTGATCATCCACGACAAGAGCTTTCTTCCGCGCTTTCGCCTTTTGAACTGCATCATGTGGCTCTTCCACTTGAAAACCTCTGGCCAGCTCATCTTCAGGCATCGACGCCTGAATGGTAAACACAAAGGTTGCACCCTTCTCCTCCATAGATTCGACGCGAATCTCCCCGCCCATCATCTCGACCAGAGACTTACAAATCGCAAGGCCAAGTCCGGTTCCCCCGTATTTGCGTGTCATCGAGGAATCCAGCTGGGAGAAGGGCTGGAACAGACGGTCACATTTCTCCGGCGAAATCCCGATTCCGGTATCCTTAACCGTAAATTCTACTATCACTTTATGGTCGGTGGAAGGCAGCCTGGAGGCAACCAGATATACACCTCCATGATGGGTGAATTTAACCGCATTGGCAATAAGATTCATAAGAACCTGCCGCAGGCGGGCCATATCCCCATAAATCAGCCTTGGCAGGCTCTGGTCGACGAAATAAGCCAGCTCCAGATTCTTTTTGCCGGATTCTGCAGAGAACAGGCTGAATACCTCTTGGATGGTGGTCTGGAGATCAAACAGCTGTTCCTCCATTTCCATTTTCCCTGATTCCATTTTTGTGAAATCAAGAATATCATTGATCACGGTAATAAGCGTGTCGGCACTTTTACGGATGATTTCCGTGTACTCTTTTTGGTCAGGAGCCAGATCGGTCTCCATCAGCAGGTCGATCATGCCGACGACACCGTTCATCGGCGTGCGGATTTCATGGCTCATCATGGCAAGAAACTCTGTCTTGGCATTGGCGGCAATTTCCGCGGCCTCCTTAGCTTTGATCAGCTCACCGTTGATTTTTTCCAGTTCCTGTGTTTTTTGCTGCAGCAGCATAGACTGCATCTGATGCTTTTTGTTCGTAATATGCATATTGACGAAGCCCTCAATTTTGGACTTCAAAATCTGCGGGATGAAGGGTTTGACCATATAATCAATTGCGCCGGCAGAATATCCCGCAAACAAATGCTCTGCTTCTTTGCTGTTTGCGGAGATGAAGATAATCGGAATATCCTTCGTCTTCTCACGGGCTTTTATTAATTTGGCGGTTTCAATTCCATCCATGCCTGGCATCTGTACGTCCAGTACAATCACTGCGAACTCATATCGTAATAAACTCCGCAGTGCTTCTTCACCGGAATTTGCTTTGACAAGCTTGTAATGCTGACTCTCAAGCACTGCTTCCAGTGCCAGCAGATTTTCAGGACGGTCGTCAACGAGCAGTATATGAATTGGTTCTTGAACCCCCATAGGCCCCTCCTATCCCGTTACTGATTTTTACGGTAGATTTTTTCTACTCTGTCCAGGGGCTCGTAGCTGTCGCTAAACCTGGTGAAATGTATAGATTCCTTGGAACCGAGTACCAGCACTCCGAACCGGCTGAGGCTTTCATGGAACAAGCCATGCACATGGTCGCGGAGCTCATCGTTGAAATAAATCATAACATTGCGGCAAAAGATAACATTGAATTCATTAAATGAAGTGTCTGTCGCCAAATTATGCTCCGCAAAAATAATATTTTTACGCAAGTAAGGCTGCAGAATCACTGAATTGTATTTCGCTGTATAGTATTCAGAGAACGCGCGGGTTCCCCCCGCCTCCATATAATTCTTAGTGTATTGCTTCATCTTGCTGATTTCATAAACGCCTTCTTTGGCTTGCTGCAGGGAGCGGGCATTCATATCGGTGGCATAAATACGCGCCTTGTCATAAAGGCCTTCCTCATGCAGCAGAATCGCCATCGAGTATACCTCTTCGCCTGTAGAGCAGCCCGCATGCCAGATCCGGATATACGGATAGGTTCTCAGCAAGGGTATTACCTTCTGGCGGAAAGTCAGGAAAAGGCCAGGATCACGGAACATCTCCGTGACAGGGATAGAAAGGCTGTAAACGAAGCGTTCGAAGCAGGCACGGTCATGCAGCACTTTCTCCTGCAGAGCGGAGATGCTTGGAACATTCTCGGCATGAACATGATGCCAGATACGCCGTTTCAGGGACGGCAGCGCATAATTTCTGAAATCATATCCGTACAAGCGGTGAACACCGTTCAGAAGCAGCTCAATTTCAATTTGCTCCAGCTCCTGTTTGCTTCCCGCGCTCTCCGACTGCTCTTCATATCCCCGTTCCATCGCTGTCATAGTTATCCCTACTTCCTTGATCCTTCCGTATTTCCCGGACTGGTGAATTGCTCTTGCTGTAAGCTATTACCCCAATTTTACACTTACGAATACAGCCAAACCCGCATTAACGAAAGAAGCTGGTCTGTACTGATCGGTTTCTTCATATAATCGGAGGCTCCGGCTTCAATACACTTGGCCCGGTCTTCCTTCATAGCTTTGGCTGTCAGGGCGATAATCGGCAATTTTTGATACTGCGGCATCTCCCGGATCCGGCGCATTGCCTCATATCCGTCCATTTCCGGCATCATCATATCCATAAGAACCAGATCGAAATCATTCTGTTCAATCATCATATCCAGTGCCTCCCGGCCGTTCTCTGCAAACTTAACCTCCATGTGATACCCTTCGAGCACGCTGGAGAGAGCAAAGACGTTACGGATATCATCATCTACGAGCAGAATTTTTTTACCTTCGAACAGTTCCTCCTTATTGTGCAGCTTTTGCAGAATTTTACGCTTATCTTCCGGAAGATTGGCTTCCACACGGTGGAGGAACAAGGTGGTCTCATCCAAAAGCCTTTCGGGCGAGCGGACATCCTTGATGATAATGGATTCTGCATACTTGCGTAGTCTTGTTTCCTCTTTGCTGTCCAGATCCTTGCCTGTATAAATTATGATCGGCAAATCATTCAATTCTTCATCGTCACGGATCTGATCCAGCAGCTCAAAGCCGGTCATATCATCCAGCATAAGATCAAGCACCATGCAGTCATATCTCTGCTTGCGCAGCTCACTCAGTGCTTCTTGTCCGGTGGATACCGCCGTGATGGCGACATCATCATGTCCGATAAGCTCCATAATGGACCGGCGCTGAATTTCATCATCCTCTACAATCAGCAGATGCTTCAGAGTGCTGGCAGTGTAATTCTCAATTTGCGAGAAGGCACGGTCCAGCGCTTGTCTGGAGGAAGGCTTTCTTAAATAAGCCATAGCTCCCATCATCAGCCCCTGCTTCACCTCATCATTGACGGAGATAACGTGCACAGGAATATGGCGTGTCTGTGACGCGCCTTTGAGCTCGTGCAGAATCGACCAGCCGTCCATAACCGGAAGCTGGATATCCAGGATAATCGCATCCGGCAAAAAGGATTTGGCCATTTGCAGTCCTATATCTCCCTGCAGGGCAACCAGGCCCTTAAAGCCGCGTCCGCGGGCCATTTCAAGCAAGATTTTAGCGAAGCTCACATCATCCTCAATGATCAGGATTACTTTATCTTCACCACTCAACCCTTCGCGGTCATCTTCCAGGCTGACAGGTGACAGCGGAGCCGGAATAACATCCCCGGTCTTCACCGGAAGCAGTTCCCCCACATATTCAGCCAGCGTTGCCGCTTCTTTGGCTGCTGCAGCCTCTACAGCTCCCGGAAGAAGACTGAAGTGCCCTTTGACAGGCAGATACAGGGTAAAGCTGCTTCCCTGTCCTTCACGCGACTCCAGCCCGATGGCCCCGCCCATTAAACGGGCTAGTTCGCGGCTGATCGACAAGCCCAGGCCCGTTCCGCCATATTTGCGGCTGGTTGTACCATCCACCTGCTGGAACGCTTCGAATACAATCTCCGTCTTGTCGGAAGGAATCCCTATACCGCTGTCCTTCACGGCAATAGCGACATAATCAAATTCGGATGGCAAATAGGCAGGCAGACGGCCAGGCACTGCACGGCTTACCGAGAATTCCACGAATCCTTCACTCGTAAATTTAAAGGCATTCGACAGCAGGTTGCGCAAAATCTGCTTAAGCCGATGACTATCCGTATATAAGGTGTCCGGCAGCGGCTCATCGAAGGATATCCGGAGTGACAGGCCTTTCTTAAGCGCTTGTGGAGCGAAATTCTGCTTCACGAAAACTTTGAGCTCAGTCATCGGGATTTCTTCGTAATTCAGCTCCATCTTCCCGGCATCGACCTTGGACAGGTCAAGAATTTCATCAATCATCTTCAGGAGATCGGCACCTGACATATAAATTGTATGTGCAAATTCCACCTGCTTCTCCGACAGATTTCCTTCTTTGTTCTCCGTGAGAAGCTGGGAAAGAATGAGCAGGCTGTTCAGCGGAGTCCGCAGCTCATGAGACATATTCGCCAGGAACTCCGATTTATACTTACTCGTAACGGCAAGCTGCATGGCTTGCTTCTCCAGCTGGGCACGGGCGTGTTCAATTTCGTCCTTCTTCTCCTCTACCTCCTGAACCTGCTCTTCAAGCGCCCGGGTTTTGGAGACCAGCTCGGTGTTGAAGTGTTCCAGTTCCCCCTGCTGCCGCTGCAGCAGCTCTTCGGAGCGCTTAAGCGCATCCGTCTGCTCCTCCAGATTCTCATTGGAACGGCGCAGTTCCTCCTGCTGGGTCTGAAGCTCCTCCGCCTGGCATTGCAGTTCCTCTGTAAGCGACTGAGATTCCCGCAGCAATTCTTCAACCACCATCCGGCGGTTAATATTGTTCAGGATAATACCGAGATTATTGGCAAGCTGGTGCAGAAGCTCACTGTGCAGTACAGTAAACGGTGTAAAAGACGCAAATTCGATTACACCAAGAAGCTCATCCTCAAAAAGCAGAGGATAAATTGAAATATGGTCAGGACGGGAATCGCCGAAGCCCGAGGATACGGAGATATAATCATCCGGTGCCTGGTTCAGCTTAATCACCTTCTTGTCCAAGGCGCTTTGCCCGACAAGACCCTGGCCTATTTCGAAGCTTGCCTTCACCTTGATCCCGGACTCACCGCCGTAGTAGCCTGTAGCCGTGAGCAGATTAGGATTATCCTTGTCCTTCAGATAGACCGCACCAAACTGGGCCCCAAGCACAGGCGTGAATTCACTAATGAAGGTCTGTGAGACCTGATCAAGCGAACTGACGCCGCGCAGCAGCTCGGTCACCCGGGCAATATTAGCATTCAGCCAAGCCTGGTCACTTTGAGCCTGGGCATAGGCCTTCTCCAGCTGCTGCTTCTGTTCAATGTCCTCTGCCATCCGCTGAAATACACGGGCTACTTCGCCGATTTCATCCTGGGAAGCCACCTTGATCCGGCGGATCGCCCGCATCTTGCCGTTCCCAAAGCTGGTAATCATCATGGACACCACATTAAGGCCGCGCGTGATGCTCGGAATTACCCACAAAATAACTCCCAGCCCAAGCAGCAGCCCGGTTATCATTATTAGGGTTACCATCTGAACCGATCGTTCATAAGCCTTCTGGGCGGCAGCACTTTCCTCATTCAACCGGTTGGCATTATAATTCGCCAGAGCATTCAGACTATCCAGCACCTCTTCCTGGATCGCTTGTCCCTCCACATTGCGGTAAGTATTCGCATTCTGGAAATAACCAGCCTTGAGCATTTCAAGCGCCTTATTCTGATAGTTTAGATAAGCGGTATACGCATTCTCAATCCGGTTCAGCAGTTCCAGCTCTTGTGCCGAGTTCTTCGAGGATAACATGGCTTTCAGATAGGCGTCTGCCTTAGTGACCTTATTCTTAATTTCAGTTTGCTGGGCCGCAACCGACAGTGTATCTTCATTTAGCATCGACGTTGTCAGAATACGTGCCATATCATTCACTTCACCGCGCAGTCCCGAAGTGGAGCGTCCTTTGCTTTCCCTGGCCTGGAAGCTATCCAGCTGATTGCTCATATAATTAAGCCGATCGTATCCAATCAGCGTCAGTGCCAGCATGATGGCCAGCATCGCACTGAATCCGATCAGCAGTTTGGCCTTGATCTTCATTCTTTATCCGTTCCTTCCTTAAGCGAGATCCATACCAGACACTTGTCGTCATCGCGCTCCTGGTTAGAGTCATCTACGAAGAAAACATCACGCATAGCTTCCTCCCGCCACTCATGCCCTCCGTTCAAATGCTCCGTCATAAACCTCAGCTGATCTTCCTGTTCCCCCTCAGCCATTTCCAGCAGCCCGTCGGTATACAGCACCAAATGCCCTTCCTCTTCAAAGCTGAGACTCTGGGGCAGAATGTCAATCCGGTCAAATAAACCGACAGGGTGGCAATTGCTCTCCAAGAGAACAGGCTGCTTAGTTTCTCCTTCGAAGAACAGCGCAGGAGGATGGCCGGCATTCACATAATCAATGCGCTTCATCCGGGTATCAATAACAAGATAAATCGCCGTAAAATAATACTGGACCAGCTGCTTCTCGATATACAGCTGGTTGAAGCGGCGGTTCAGCTCCTGAATCACCTTTTCCGGTTCTACATACGTAGTTACTGTATCTTTGAGCACAGAGGCCAGGAACATACAGAAAAGCGACGAGGAGATCCCGTGCCCCATCATATCGAGCAGAATCACGGCGTATCTGCCGTCTCCAAGCGGATACCAGGCATATAAGTCACCAGCCAGTTCAAAAGAAGGCTGGTAGATCGCATGAACTTCAAAGGTCTCGTCCATAACCGGCAGGCTGAGCACCGCATTCTGTACAAGCGCAGCCAGCTTCAGTTCATCCTGTATCCGCTGATCCCGCTCCTTATGCCAATCCTTCTCCCGCTTCAAACGGAGCGCCAGCCGGATGCGGGCCATCAGCTCCACCTTGTTTATCGGTTTCGTAACATAATCAACAGCACCTGCATCAAGGGCTTCCGCCAATTTCTTGGAGTCCCCCACGGCGGTAACCATAATAATAGGAATGTCCTTTAAATGATCGTACTGCTGGACTACCCGGCAAGCCTCAATTCCGTCCATCTCCGGCATCATCATATCCAGTAAAATCAGGTCAATGTCTGAAGCACGCTGGCGACCGTTCTCACCTTCGGCACCGATCCCCAACAGTTTCAGCATCTCTTTAGCGGACGAAGCCGTTATAAAATTCCGGTAATCTTCTTTTTTCAGGATTTCACGGATAATTATTACGTTAGTCGGATTGTCATCTACGATTAATATTTTCAAATACCTTCACCTCGCACGAATAGTAGTACTTCCGTAACAATCCATAGCAGTCTATCACTCTATGATACGATATTTAAACGGCCTCTTTCCAACATTGAATAAATTGGCAAATAAGTTAATGAGTGTTTCCTCATTCAACAAAGTAACCTCCAGCCCCACTACATTTTAGTGGGGCTGGAGGTTACGCTATTGTGCTATAGATCCGGCATGCCGGAGACCGGCTTTATTGTGGGTTTTTTTTGGCAATGACAAGAACCTTGCCCGAATCCAATTCCTTCTCGTAAAAGGTAGCTTCTGCGCTGCTAAAGCCTAACGCAGTGATTTTGAAACGCAAGGCATCCCCGCGCGAACGAAAGAGATTGGCAATCGCGCCAAATAACCCTTCTTCGCCTAAGCCGACCTCATTGATGTTCGCCGCATCAACAATACGAGTTTCACGGTCCTGATCGTGACTAATAACATAAATGTTATCCTTCGTATAGCCGCTGCTGCGCAGCCGGTTCACCTCTTCTATCGCCTGAACACCGTTTTCCAAAAGCTTGGCATACGACTGTGCACCGATTAAACTCATGAGATCACGCTCCTTACGCTTAGATTTGTGAGGTTTGTCTCTTTAAAGACAACTGATAGTTTATTAACCTCACTAGGAGCGTGTGAAACACCTCAAGAGGCGTTCGCATCAAATAAGTCAATTCCATCCCATTCACCGGAATGTGCATTGCGGTATATCTTCAGGGCAGCGCTGCCTCTGATATACACATCACCGTCTTCGGCAACATAGTCCGGCGTTCCAAGAAGCTCACCTACATTGCTATTGGCCGGGTCCAGTGCTTCCCCGTTCAGCTTCAGCCCATACTGTCCGGCCTGTGCCGGGGTGACATGAATATAAGTGACTACACCCTCACATATTCCGGCCGACATATCGGCGTATTGGTATTCCAGACATTCCTGCCACGGATCAGGGGCAATGTTAAGCGGCGTCCCCTTATCCAGCAGAAGCTCTTGCTTACTCATATAAAGCGAAGCTCCGGCTAAAGAATCAAAGCTGTTAATCCGGGGACTTGGAGCCACACTGTGTTCAAAGGCCAGGATCACCTCAGGCTGTACTGAAAAAAAAGCGGCAGGGACATGTTCCTGCTCCCCTGGGGAAGCAACATAAGAAGAAAGCAGACTAAGGAATAGAATGATAACGTTCATATGGCCGTCCCTCCTTTCCAGTTTCTAAGGTGCGCTCCTACAATGTGACTTTCACAGCCTTAATGACGAAATTTCTGCCAGATCGCTGCTGCCGTATCCACGCCTTTAAGCGCCATTGCTATTTTCCCCGGAGTTTTTTTGGCGTATGCGGCATCATAGGATGTCACCGTGCGTTCTTCGGCCGGGGTCAGCGGCTTTTCTTCTATAGAGACTGCTCCGGCCTTTGCCTTCAGCTCACGGGATTTGCGGTATTTCTCAATCACAGTGACCGACACCTGCTTGACCGTTAACGTCAGTTCATTCATGACATCCCCAAGATTTTTCACCGTATCCATAATCGGGTCAATCTTCTGAATTTTACCTTGAACATCTGCAGTAATGTCATTAGCATGCCGGACAGTCGTTTTAATCTCATAGGTAAGCTCATCTACAGTCTTCTGCACTTCCTGCAGAGTCTGGCTGACTTTGTCGAGGGATTCCTTTGCTGATTTTAAGGTTTTGATTAAAAAGAAGACGAGTACGGCGAATGCGACAGCAACTAGTGCCACGCTAAGATCAATTATCATTTCAAAAACCCCTTCCAAGTCATAAATTGTCGGCTGGCGTTGCCTTATTACTGCATAGTTACCCGTACTCAAGTAGGCCGAAACAAGATGTCAAGCGTCTTAAAGACCAGAGTGCCTGTCGTTGTTTCAAAGCGGTTAGACCCGTTTAAACAATGACTACACTACCCGATAGAGAGGATGAAATGACATGTTGAAATGGTCAGTAATTCTACTGGTAATCGCTTTGATCGCTGGTATATTCGGATTCTTTAATATCGTAGGAGCAGCAGTAGGGGTCGCCAAAGTATTGTTCTTCATCTTCCTCGTATTGTTTATCGTATCGCTCTTTACCGGACGCCGAGGAAGATCAATGTAACTTGTTTTACCTCAGTGTTCATAAGATAACTTCCAGTATTACTGGTACTACAAACCCGGAATCTCCACATGGAGTTCCGGGTTTGTTCTATGTATAAAGCAATCTCCCTCCATTCTTTGTATATCCTATTCACCATTCAGAACGTATAGCCCTTCCCGCCTCTTAATCACCATGATAAGCACGTCTCCTGAATGAAAGGAATACCGGGCTGTTCCGGCACATAAAAATAATTTTAAAGATTTATTTGGGCGGTTGGTTCAGCGCCTCCCCTTTTTGTTTACATGCTTATTAGCACATCACAACATGGAAAAAACCGCTAAACCAAAACCACACTAGGAGGAACCACAGATGAAAAAATTAGCCAGTTTTACAGTAGCAGTAGGTCTTTTAGCTTCCATTGCAGCTACGGCTTCAGCGGCAGAAGTAACCACTACCTCGACAGACGCAGCGACTGTAACCGGAAGTACCTACGGCACTCAATTCGAGACGATAATCACACCAGCTGACATTAAACCAGCGACTCCTATGATTATTTTAACAAAAGCTACTCCATTCCATTTCTCCACAGACAGCACAACTCCTGCTGGTTGGCTTAGTGCGCAGACTATTGACACTACCGGTGCCATTAAAACCGACGCATGGGGCAATGAATGGAGAGAAATCTATACCTGGCTGGGCAAAGCCTGGATCAAAGTTCCAGTATCTGCGTATGTAATTACTCCATAATAAAGTTCCGGAATGCAGCGACAACTAAAAACCTCCGGACTTATAGGTCCCGAGGTTTTTTGTCATGCCTATTACACAGGGAAAGCTGTCCCTTCAATAAAAATTCTACTGAAGGGACAGCCCTGTAAAAAACCGCTCTAGTTCACCCGTCACAAACTATACTGCTGCCGCTTCCCCTATACTTCTCTATAATCAGCGGATGACCGGGCCTCCGTAAAGGAAACGGTTCATCCAAGAAGCGCTTAAATTATCCACTCTTACTCCGCCCGAAGATACGGAATACGTATGCAGAATCTTTCCGTCTCCGAGATACATCGCTACATGCGAAATCCTCGCCGTAGATTTATCGATGCCTGCATAAGCAGCAGCCGAGCTGCCCTGGTAATCCATAAAGAACATCAAATCCCCGCGTTTCAGGCCGGAAATATCAGTAACCGTAGTACTGTTCTCCTGCACCCAGGTTCCTTGCTGCCGGGAATCGGCAGGCAGCTTCAAATTCGCTGCATCCATAAAGATCTGCCGGATGAAATCCGAGCAGTCAAAGGTACTGGTGTTGGTTCTGCTGGAGCCGTACTCATACGGAGTCCCCAGATAGCCCATTCCTGCAGCTATGACTTTTTCAATGACCGCCGGTTGGACCGGGGCTGGTGTTGGTACTGGTGTTGGTACTGGCGTTGGTACCGGCGTTGGTGTTGGAACCGGTGTTGCCGCTGCTCCATCCAGCTTGATAAACTGATCCGAAGAGCTAGTGTATCCGATTGTACCACTCGTAGTCTGTACTTTATACCAGTAGCTGTTTGTTTCTTCGAGTATAACCACCGGATCCTCTTTGTACAGATAGCCCAGCACTTTTCCGCTGCTTGACGGAGTTTCACGAAGCCTCACCGTCGACAAGATTACTGCAGTCTGCACAGGCGCCGGGGCTGGAGCCGAAATCACATTAATATACTGATCTCCAGAACTCGTATACCCCACATCGCCATCCGCCGTTCTCACTTTATACCAATAGCTGTTTGTCTGTTCAAGTATAACAACTTGGTCGCCTTCACTTAAATATTTCAGCACGCTTCCGCTTGTGGAAGGGCTTGTACGCAGACGGACCGAAGATTGAATAACACCTGTTAATGTAGTTGATGCCGCGACAGACGGACTCGAAGCCGCGAACGCCTGCTGCGGACTGAACACTCCCCAAGATATTGCCAGTGATGCCGAGATCAATACCGATGCTGCCAGCTGCTTATGTGATCTGATCATAGCGTTCCCCCGCTTAGCATGATGAGAACTCAACAACGGCGCGCGCTACAATTGTTGCTTTCTGCCCTCATTATAGGCGCAGGCGGGAATTGGAACATGCTCCAAATTTCACAAAAAAGTTTGCCACTTTATGGTAAGTAACAGGTCTATAGTCTTGATTCCTCCTTGTATTTGGTGGAAATTACAGCTAATTAGAAAAAAATAAGGGGCTTAGGATTTAGGCTCAACATGAATCTGCACATTCATGATATTATGCCGGCTGCTCATCCGCTCTTCGATAGAGTCACTGATCTGGTGGCCCTCCATAACGCTGATGCTGGCATCTACTTCCACCACAACATCGACCAGTACATGATTGCCATGAACACGGGCTTTGATATCCTTAATGCCTTCTACACCCGGGGTTCGGGCAATCGTACTGCGCAGATCCAGCAGCTGAGCCTCATCGAAGCCATCGGTCAACCGGTAAGTGGAATCACGGAAAATATCCCAGGCTGTCTTGGAAATCAGCACACCTACAGCCACCGCGGCAGCTGAATCGACCCACGGGAGACCAAACTGTGCACCAACAATTCCCACTGCCGCCCCGATACTGACCATAGCATCCGAGAAATTATCTTTGGCGGCGGCCATAAGTGCACTATTATTAATCTGTTTAGCCAGCCTTTTGTTATAAATATATACCCCCATCATGGCGATGGCACACACTAAGGCCACTCCGGCAGACCAAAGCTGCGGGATCGCCTTCGCCCCTTCGAACAAGGACCGCACCGCTTCCACAATAACCTGAATACCGACCATCGCCATTATAAAGGAAGCCAGCAGCGCAGCTACCGTCTCCGCCCGGAAATGTCCGTATGGATGATCGGAATCAGGCGGCTTCCGCGAGATACGCAGCCCGACCAGTACCGCGATTGATGCGACGATATCCGTCAGGTTATTAAAACCGTCGGCAAGCAATGCGCTGGACCCAAATAAGTAACCGCTGATCAGCTTGAATGCTGACAGAACCAGATAAGCGGCAATACTGACCATGGCCCCGCGTTCACCCTTGCGTATGTCTTCGTAAATATCGGCCACTTGCTGCCACTCCCTCTTGTTCGATTTCTTTGCACAATCCACTGGGGTATTTCATTCTTTGAATTATTCTTGCCCTTGTGGCGGCATTTAAAAACAATTAGAATGAGGTAAAGGACTTGCTTCATAAGGGGGTTAACATAATGAGCGAAAATAATGAGAAGCCTAAAATCAATCTGGCGGATGCGATCCGCCAAAAGCTGGAACAGAAAAAGCAACAATCTTCCAACAAACCCGGTTCTTCGTTCCAGGCAGGTTCCGCGAAACCGCTGAAGAGCCAAAACAACAAAAAGCCTAATAATCAACGCCGCCGCACTGGCGGTTCATAGGACTTTTGGTCCGATTACAGGTAATGAACATAAACGGCTGCGTTATCCCTCGGGGGATGACGCAGCCGTTTTGCATGAACTCCTAAAAGTTCTTTCCATTATGATTAAGCTTCAACAGGATACATGCGCTGGCGCAGTTCCTTAATTTCCGGATTCTCCAGGTATTCATCATAGCTCATGGAGCGGTCGATGATGCCAGTCGGAGTAATCTCAATAATACGGTTGGCAATGGTTTGAATAAACTGATGGTCATGGGAAGTGAACAGGATGGTTCCGTCAAAATCAATCAGTCCGTTATTGAGTGCTGTGATGGATTCCAGATCCAAGTGGTTGGTAGGCTCATCGAACACCAGTACATTCGCACCGTTCAGCATCATTTTGGCCAGCATGCAGCGGACCTTTTCTCCCCCGGAGAGCACGCTTGCCTTCTTCAGCGCTTCTTCACCGGCAAACAGCATCCGGCCCAGGAAGCCGCGCAGGAACGTCTCGTCCTGATCCTTGGAGTATTGGCGCAGCCATTCCACCAGGTTCAAGTCAACACCGTCGAAATATTTGGAATTGTCTTTCGGGAAATACGCCTGGGTGGTGGTAACTCCCCATGTGTATTCGCCGGCATCCGCTTCCTTCTCACCCATGATGATATCAAACAGCAGCGATTTGGGCTGAGAATACGGGCCTACGAAAGCAATCTTGTCGCCTTTATTCACCACAATGCTGAGTTCGTCCAGCAGCTTCTCGCCGTCAACCGATTTGCTTAGGCCGCTGATCGTAAGCAGCTGTTTGCCGGCTTCGCGTTCAGGCTTGAAGTTGAGGAACGGGTATTTACGGTTGGAAGGACGGATATCGTCCAGCGTAATTTTCTCGAGCTGCTTCTTACGTGAAGTCGCTTGCTTCGACTTGGAAGCATTCGCCGAGAACCGCTGGATGAACGCCTGCAGTTCCTTGATCTTGTCTTCCTTCTTCTTATTGGCATCACGCTGCAGCGTCTGGGCCAGCTGGCTGGACTCATACCAGAAGTCGTAGTTGCCGACGTACATCTGAATTTTGCCGAAGTCGATGTCCGCAATATGTGTGCAGACCTTGTTCAAAAAGTGCCGGTCATGGGATACGACGATAACGGTGCCTTCGTAATCCATGAGGAAGTTCTCCAGCCAGCCGATCGATTCAAGATCCAAATGGTTGGTAGGCTCATCGAGCAGCAGGTTGTTCGGACGTCCGAACAGGGCCTGGGCAAGCAGCACCCGTACCTTCTCGTTGCCGCTGAGTTCGGCCATCTTTTTGTCATGCATTTCACGCATAATGCCCAGACCAATCAGCATGGCCGCAGCATCAGGCTCAGCATCCCAGCCGTTCAGCTCAGCGAATTCACCTTCAAGCTCGCCGGCGCGCAGTCCGTCTGCTTCCGTGAAGTCACTTTTGGCATACAGCGCATCCTTCTCCTTCATAATTTCATAAAGGCGGGTATGCCCCATAATTACCGTTTCCAGCACCTGGTATTCATCGTACTCGAAATGGTTCTGCTTCAGGATTGCCAGACGCTCGCCGGGGGTAATATGCACGTCTCCGATGTTTGCTTCAATCTCGCCGGACAAAATTTTGAGGAAAGTAGATTTGCCGGCGCCGTTTGCCCCGATGAGGCCATAGCAGTTGCCGGGTGTGAATTTTATGTTTACATCTTCAAATAGTGCGCGTTTTCCGTAGCGGAGTGTTACGCCGCTTGTGCTAATCATTAAGCATTACCATCCTTTTCACTTAGGGTTTCGGCTCATTATAGCATAAAATCAAGGCGAATAGCCCGCAAGATCGCTGCGGAACCTGCGGTTTCGGCTTAAAATCTGCTGTTATTTCATTATTGCCCCGAATAGCGGTCCTCCGGATGCACTACAAGCGTTTCACCGTAACCCAGCGTACGTATCCGCTCCGGGCTGATTCCCTGGGCTTCCCGGGCCAGCTCCATCCGGTCCAATGCTTCCCGCGCCGTATCATCAGCCAGCCGGAAGGTGCCAAAATGCATCGGGATCATCAGCTCCGCCCCCACATCGACAAAGGCCTGCACGGCCTCTTCGGGATTCACATGCTGCGAATTCATGAACCATTCCGGCTCATAGGCCCCGATCGGCATCAGTGCAATGTGCAGCTTAAACCGGCTGCCGATCTCCTTGAAGCCCGGAAAGAAGCCGCTGTCTCCGGCAAAATAAAGGTTCGGCGGCAGCTTCCGCTTCTGCCCGTCCCCTTCACCTCCCGGGTGCTTCTGGGGTTCAGCCGGTTCAAGTACATACCCTCCCCAGTGTGAGCTGTTGGTGTCAAACGGCGTCCGCCGGGTCCAATGCTGGGTCGGTACGAACGTCAGCTTCACCGCCCCGAGCGTCAGCTCCTCCCACCATTGCAGTTCATGGCAGTTTGGAAAGCCCTTGCGGAGCATTTTCCGTTTCAGCCCGGCCGGTACGACAATCGTGGTTCCCGCCTTATAGAGTTTACGGATGGAGGCGATGTGCAGATGATCATAATGGGAATGCGAGACAAGGATCAGATCCACCGGCGGAACCTCATTCAGCGGTATGCCCGGCTCTCCGATCCTTTTCTCAAAGCCAAGCCGCCTTGCCCAGATCGGATCGGTAATAATGTTCATGCCTTCATATTGTAGAAAAAAAGTCGAATGCCCGATCCAGGTAATCGTCGTATCCAGCCGGTTCTCAGCCAGATAAGACAGCCTGGGCGGGTGATTCGGTACTTTATAGGTATAGTCCTTCTTCTTGCTCCGGCGTTCTTCACGCCACTGGCGGAATTCCTTGAGCGTTTTATCTGTACTGACGTTATCTATATTATTGTATTTTACTTTAGCCATAACGGCATCTCTCCTTCATTGCGTTCAGTACAAATTTTACCCATTTTACATCCGGCTTAAGCTGGGTAAGACGTATCCCTTTTGTATTCCGCCCGTACTATGATGTAAAATGCGGGTAAAGACTACGGTGTTTGTACCGTTCAAAAGGGGAGCCTAACGTATGAAGATCACATTTATTGAACCGACTCCAAGTCCAAATACGATGAAGCTTCATCTGGACGAAAGCTTGGAGCCTGGAATACGCAGGACCTATACACCGGAAAGCCAGCGCAGCGCCCCTGCCTGGGCTCGGGATATGCTAAACATTCCCGGAGTAATCAGCATCTATCACGCAGCTGATTTCGCCGCGCTGGAGCGCAAAGGCAGCGCCGACTGGGCGGCGATTCTCCGTGAGGTCCAGAGCCGTTTCGGTGCTGAGGGGCTTAGCGCCGATTTCAACCTGGCAGATGAAAATGCAGGTGCCCATTTCGGGGAGTCGCAGGTCTTCGTGCAGATGTTCCGCGGCATTCCGATCCAGATCCGCGTGAAGACCGGCGCTGCTGAGGAGCGCATCGCCCTCGCCGTCCGCTTCACCCAGGCGGTGACCGATGTGGCCAGCGCCGTATTGATCAAGGAGCGCAAGCTCACCGATTACGGCGTGCGCTACGGCGAGCCGGCCGAGATCGCACGCGAGGTCGAGCAGGAGCTGGAGGCGGCGTATCCGCAGGAACGCCTCGACTCCCTCGTGCAGCAGGCTATCGCGCACGGAACCGCCGGCGAGTTCGTCGAGCACCGGCAGAAGAAGGAACAGGCCGAGCTGCTGCAGGACCTGCAGGACGAGGACTGGCGCGTGCGCTACGCCGCGCTGGAGGATCTGGCGCCGACGCCAGCGCTCCTGCCGGAGCTGCGCACGGCGCTGCACGACCCCAAGCTGCATATCCGCAGGCTTGCGGTCGTGTACCTGGGCGACATTCGCACGCCTGAGGCGATGGAGCTGCTCTATGAGGCGATGGCAGACAAGGCTCCGGCCGTGCGGCGCACGGCCGGAGACACGCTGTCCGACATCGGCGACCCGGCGGCGACGCCGGTCATGACCGCGGCGCTTTCGGATCCCAGCAAGCTCGTCCGCTGGCGGGCAGCACGGTTCCTCTATGAGGTAGGCACTGCAGAGGCTTATGACGCCCTAAGCGTTGCGGCCGACGACCCGGAATTCGAAGTGGGCCTGCAGGCGAAAATGGCGCTGGAACGGATCGCCTCCGGCGAGGAAGCCGCCGGGACCGTTTGGCAGCAAATGTCGGAACGCCGGCGCACCTGACACACTCCTGCCGTAATTTGTTATTGCATGAGCCTCATAAGTTGCATTATACTAAACCCTGCTAATGTTCATAATTGTATAAAGATAGCCTCATCATACCTAAGATGAGGTAGAGGTCGCGAATATTATAAGTACGCGCGCTGAGACGTTAAGAGCCGTCAATGAAGCCGCCGAAAGGAATATCCGCCGAAGTCTGTGCCGCTGCTCTTCATGCTGCACAGACTGGGGCCGTTGCCGAACAGGCACGGAACTGTCACAGTGTACCGCGGGTCTCACGTCCAGCGGATACTGCACTGTGTTGCGCTATCTTAACAGGGAGTATGATGCGGAGCCGTATTTTCAGGAAACCGCAGATCCGTCTGCGGTTTTTTTGCGCCTACAGGATTTGCCGCCCCCTTAACCGGGGCGGCAGCGTACACCACTCCCCTTCATGAACAGCAACATTCAGATCAACTCAGAAGGAGTGTCTTATTCATGCAAGCAACGCAAGATAATCAGCAGTCCGGCAGCCGGAACGGGCCCGCTCTGCGCAAAACATTCAAAGCCAGACATCTAACGATGATCGCCCTGGGCGGCTCGATCGGAACCGGGCTGTTCCTGGCCAGCGGCGGCGCCATTGCCTCTTCCGGACCCGGAGGAGCCCTGCTCGCTTATGCGGCTGTCGGAATTATGGTCTATTTCCTGATGACGAGCCTTGGTGAGCTGGCAACGTACATGCCCGACTCCGGCTCCTTCAGCACTTACGGCACCCGCTTCGTCAGCCCGGCCTTCGGTTTCGCTATCGGCTGGAATTTCTGGTATAACTGGGCCGTTACTATAGCTGCCGAGCTTTCTGCTGCAACAGTTATCATTAAATACTGGTTCCCTGAGAGCTCCTCCACGCTCTGGAGCCTCTTGTTCCTGCTGATGATGTTCGGCTTGAACTTCCTCTCTTCGCGCGGATACGGCGAATCGGAATACTGGTTTGCGATTATCAAAATCATCACCGTTATTGTCTTCCTCGTGGTCGGTGTACTGATGATCTTCGGGATTATGGGCGGAGAGAAAATCGGCTTCAGCAACTTCCAGCTGGGCGGCAGCTCCTTCCACGGCGGCTTCTTCGCATTCGTCGGCGTCTTTATGGCCGCCGGCTTCTCCTTCCAGGGAACGGAACTGGTCGGCGTAGCCGCCGGAGAAAGCGAGAACCCGCGCCGCAATGTGCCGCTGGCTATCCGCCAGGTCTTCTGGCGCATTATGATCTTCTATATCTTTGCCATTCTCGTCATCGGACTGGTAATTCCGTATACGAATCCGGATCTGCTCCGCGGCGGCATTGATGATATCGGCGTCAGCCCGTTCACCATCGTCTTCAACAAAGCGGGCCTGGCTATTGCTGCATCAGTAATGAATGCTGTCATTCTCAGCTCCGTATTGTCAGCCGGTAACTCTGGTATGTATGCTTCCACCCGCGTCTTGTACGCAATGGCCAAGGACGGCATGGCCCCGCGTGCACTGGGCAAGCTGAACCGCCGCGGCGTACCTGTAGGCGCACTGCTCGTAACTACCGCAGTCGGCATGCTGGCCTTCCTTGCCTCATTCTTTGGTGACGGCGCCGTTTACAATTGGCTGCTTAACGCCTCAGGCATGTGCGGTTTCATCAACTGGCTGGGCATAGCCGTCTGCCATTACCGTTTCCGCCGCGCCTTTGTGAAACAGGGCCACTCGCTGGATGAGCTGCCTTACCGGGCCAAATGGTTCCCGTTCGGCCCGCTGTTTGCCTTCGCGCTCTGCCTGATCGCTGTGCTTGGCCAGAACATGGGTGCCTTCACCGGGGACAGTATTGACTGGTACGGTGTTCTGGTCTCTTATGTCAGCCTGCCGTTGTTCTTCTTCATCTGGGCCGGCTACCGCTGGTTTAGAACAAGCCGCATTATTCCGCTGGAAGAATGCGATCTCAGCACAAATGCAGAATAAGCACGCTCAACAAAAAGGATGCTCCTTTGCCTACCCGGCGCGGGAGCATCCTTTTTTATTCATATAGCCTTATTTCCAGGTCACATACACCTTAAGATCGCCGGTATTATCAAAAGCCGAGCTGCTGTAGGACAGCTGGTTCAGTCCCAGCTTATACAGCTCCTGCAGGTCATTCTTAAGCCGCTGCTCGCTGCCCCGGTAACGGAACAGCATGGACTGTTTGCCGGAGCCAACGGCCGCCCTGGCAAGCTCCTTCAGTTCTGCGGCAGAAGTAACGACCTGATCTTCTTCATACAGCCTGTAGTCCAGCTGGTCCTGAAGCTTCTGATACACTGACACGTTCTGGCCGCCACGGCTGACCAGTTCAGATAAAGTCTGGGCATAGCCCACAGAAGCTGCCGGATAAGACTTGACCCAGCTATGGTCGCGGCGCATTTGCGCATCTGTTCTCATATAATACACCGTGCTTACTCCATCTTCCGTACTAGGCGTGGGATCATCCCAAGTCGTATCCAGATGATACCAACGACCGTCCAGCTGCACCAGATTCCAGGCATGGGACTGCGATACGCCTCCCTCCGGTCTTGCTTTACCTTCAACTATTTTATTAGGTATGCCTGCACCAAGCAGCAATTTATAGGTAAGCAGAGAATAGCCCTGGCATACTGCGCTGCCGCTTTGCAGCCCTTCGTAAGCCGTATATTTACTATAGGTGTTGTCATATTTCAAGTTCAGCACGACCCAATCGTGAATGACCTTAACCTTCTGATGATTATCCATCCCAGGTGTAATGATCTTTTGCAGAATTGCTTTTACCTGCTTATTCACATAGGCAGTCTGCTGCAGGGTCTCCCTGTATTCCACCTGCACCGTTACATTCGCAGAGCGGCTGCTCCCCCGGTATGAGAAAGCGTAACTGTCTATGATGTAGTACAGATAGGGATCGCTGCCCATCGCCTGGTCAATGGCGCTTTGCACCTTCGGCTTACTGATATTGCCCTCGTAGGTGAAAGTGATGTTCTCTCTGCGGTTATTCATTGCCCCGGTCAGCCTTTGGGCCATTTCACTTACAGAGTGAAGTGACGACGATGCCGCGGCGGCATACGCCTGCCCCCAGCCATAGTAAGCCGCAGGCGGCAAAGCTGCGAACAGCATCATCCCTCCCAGCATGGTCTTCATCAGCGACAAACGTTTCTTTCCCATTTCTCCCCCGTGCCTCCTGCGAACTTCGAATAGCTTTTCCACATCATTTGTACTCTATATTAGATGCCGGAAATTGCTTCCGCACAACCATAATATTACTCATTCTGTTTGTAACAATACGGGGGACAGAAATCCCCATCTCCGTATACGCTATATTGTTAATATCGGTCCGGAATGCCCGTTAAATAAGCCTTTCCTGCCTGCCAGCTATTTCAACATTCTCATGCTCCCTTTCCACAAAAAAAACCGCTCCCGCGCAGATCATCTCTACGTATGGAGCGGATTTGATTCACTTTTGGTTATCCTACGCCAGTTCCTTCACTTCCGTCAAACCGTTATGAAGTAAGCTTCTCCGGCTTTAACCGGCAACGGATGTTCCGCCCCGACTAGAGAGCCGTCAGGAAGCTGAATCTTCAGCCCGCGCGGATATACCAGACGGCATTCTCCATCGCGCGACGCGGTAATCCGTGCAGATACCAGCACATGATCCTGCCATTCGAGGTCCACTTCATACCCTCCGCGTGCCTTAATTCCGCTGATTTTGCCGGTTTTCCAGGCGTTCGGCAGGGCCGGTAACAGAGTGATTTCACCAAGATGGCTCTGCAGCAGCATCTCCGCTATCCCGGCGGCAGCGCCGAAATTGCCGTCAATCTGAAACGGAGGGTGGGCATCGAACAGGTTAGGATAGGCCGAGCGGGACAGCAGCGTCCGGACAAAACTGTAGGCCGATTCGCCTTCCTTCAGCCGTGCGTAGAGGTTGATCAGCCAGGCACAGCTCCAGCCGGTATGTCCGCCCCCCGAGGTAATCCGCTTCGCAAGCGACAAACGGCTGGCTTCGAGCAGTTCCGGTGTATCCCGTTCATTAATCAGATCTCCGGGATACAGACCATATAAATGAGATACATGACGGTGCCCCGGTTCTGATTCTTTGAAATCCTCGATCCATTCCTGCAGACGTCCGTCCTCACTAATTTGCAGCGGCATCAGCCGGGACAAGACCTCCTCCAGCTGAAGCTGAAACTCGTTGTCCTTCTCCAGAATCTGTGCTGCCTGCACGCAATGGCTGAATAGCTCACGGATAAGGGTCAGGTCCATTGCCGAACCCATGGAGATACTGCAAGGCTCACCTTCTGCTGTTACAAACCGGTTCTCCGGAGAAGTAGACGGATTGGTTAAGAGCAGACCCTCCGGTCCTTCCACCAGCCAGTCCAGCGCAAACAGCGCCGCCCCCTTCATCAGCGGATAAGCCGTTTCCTGTAAGTAGGTGGTATCCGGATTATAAGCATAATGCTCCCACAGATGACGGCTCAGCCACACGCCGCCCATCGGCCAGAAGGCCCAGCTGGCATCCCCGCCTGACGGCACAGAGCTCCGCCACAGGTCAACATTGTGATGGGCTACCCAGCCGCGGGCGCCGTAGTGCACTGCCGCCGTTCTGGCTCCGGTCTCACTGAGCTCCCGGATCAAATCAATAAGCGGCTCATGAAGCTCGCTCAGATTGCCCACCTCTGCCAGCCAGTAATTCATCTGGGTATTGATATTAGTCGTATAATTGCTGTTCCAGGGCGGTGTCACATGCTCGTTCCAGATCCCCTGCAAATTCGCTGCCTGTGAGCCGGTACGGGAGCTGCCCATTAGCAAATAACGGCCATACTGGAACAGCAGTGCCTCAAGCTGAGGATCCTCTTGTCCAGCCTTATAGGCGGCCAGCCGCTCATCTGTCGGACATTCAGCCGCTTCCCAGCCTCCGAGGTCAAGGTCTACCCGCCGGAAGAGCGCCTGATGATCGGCCGTATGCCGCTGTTGCAGCTCTTCATATGTCATCGCTGCCGCCGCTGTCAGCCGCTGTACACAGCTCTCCGCAGGGCTCAGAAGCACCGCTGGCCTTGCCTGACGGCTGCTCTTCAGGTGGGCGGCTTTGCGCTTCAGCTCCTCATAATCCGAAGCAGCAGCAAGCCGCAGCTGCACCTGATCGGCCCCGGAGATGACAAGCTTCCCGTCCCGGAATTCAACCCGGCCTCCCGAAGTGAAAACCTGAAGGTGCAGCTCGAAGGCTATACCCAGCCCCTCCTCATATTGAATGGCGTTCGGATGGTCCTGATGATAGTTGTCGGCAATGTGCGTAGGGCAGCGGCCTTCCAGAACCAGTTTCCCTTCTCCTGCTTCCTTCACGGCATGCTGAAGAGGGCTGTTTAGGGTAAGCGTCAGATTTAATCCGCCTTTAGTTTCACTTGTTTCCTGTATGACTAACACACCGTCAGGGGCGCTGATCCAGGCCTCACGGGTAAAGGAGCCGGCTTCTGTCTGAAAGGTTACCGTGGCAATGCCGCTGTCCAGGTCCAGCTCCCGGCTGTATCCTGTGCAGTTCTCCGCCCCCGGCTGTTCCAGATAAAGATCACCAAGCGGCATATAGGCTTGACCGTTCACACCGAGCATCCGGGCATTAACGAGCTTTTCCGCTTCAAGATAGCTGCCTTCCGATACCAGACCGCGTACCTTCTTCAAATAGCGGAGGGCCTCGTAATTATTCGTGTCCCGGGGGAAACCTGACCATAGCGTATCCTCATTGAGCTGGAATTGTTCTCTTGCCGTACCGCCGAACACCATGGCTCCCATATGTCCGTTTCCAAGCGGCAAAGCTTCTTCCCAGATAGTTGCAGGCTGCTTGTATTTTAATTTCCAGGGACGCTCTGCTAATCTCTCATGCTTCATGCTATAACCTCCATACGGATTCAATATACAGCAAAAGACCCTGACAAATGTCGGGTCCTTGCTGTTGCATTAGTTTTGTTTAAGAGGGAGGGCCGCTGCTTACAGCTGTTTGCCAGTCCACAGGGATACTCTCTTTTTAACAAGTTCAGTATATTCCTTTTCCATGTCTTGAGCACCGGCTTTGTCGAGCTCAGCCAGGAATGCATCGTAAACCTTGTCGAAGTCTGCAGGTTTGGACAGGATCGCTTCAGGAATACGTTTGCGGATAATATCTTGAGTCTTTTTGAAGATAACCTGGTATTGACCGTCAGTTGGAACCGGCATGTTGTACAGAGCGCCCCATTCTTTAGTAGGGAATGCATCTTCACCAGGGAACAGATCTTTCCAAGTTGTAGCGTTGTAAGCCTTCAGTGATTCTTTTTCAGCATCGGAGTACGAAGCTACGATTTGTTCAGGGAAGTTCGTAGTATAGTAGTTGCCTGTGGAATCCTTCACGCCGTCACCATAGTGTGCACCAAAGATATTGTACTGGCCGATACCAGTTTCTTTTGCAAAGTTAGCGGCATCATTGGATTTTCTGTCTTGAATATCAGCAGGGATTTCACGTTTTCCATCAGCATTTACAGTGTACTGTTTGCCTTCTACACCCCAGTTTTTCAGGATCTGGGCTTCTTCAGAAGACATCCAATCCAGCCATTTAATGATGCGGACAGGATCTTTAGCAGCGGTTGTGATCGAAATACCGGCAGCATCAATACCTGTAGTCTGGAAAGAGTGGTCTTTGTACTGATCGGACAGGGTTACAGGGAAGTGAGCATAAGTATACTCGTCTTTACCTGCTGCCTTCAGAGCATTTTCACCATCTTGGTATTCCCATTCCTGGGAGATCAGACCGAGTACGCGGCCGCTGGCCACTTTAGCTTTGTATTGGTCATCTTTTTGTACGAAGGTATCTTTGTCAAGCAGACCTTGAGCGTACATGCCGTTCAACCAACGGAAATATTCTTTTTCTTCAGGGCGTTTGTAGTGAAGCTTAGCTTCATAAGTTGTAGGATCTACATAATATTCACCATCATCCGGTGCGCCTGTTGTCAGGAACGCAGGGTTGGTAACGGTGATCATGATTTTCCAGTCATCCGCATTCAGTGTGAGCGGAATGGTAGGCTGTCCATCGGTTTCCGGATGCAGAGCTACATAATCCTTCAGCACTTTCTCATAGTCTGCCAATGTTTTTACTTGCGGGTAGCCCAGCTCTTTCAGCACGCGGTGCTGAATTTCAAAGCCGCCGCCAGCGTCGAAGGATTGTTGGTCAACCCCCATGTTTGTAGGAATGGAATAGATTTTTTGATCATCATTGCTGTATTTCAGACGGTTCATGTTTTCGCCATAGATTTTCTTGAGGTTCGGAGCATACTTGTCGATCAGATCGGTCAGATCAAGAATCAGGCCGGCATCCACCAGGGTACCGAGGTTCCCTTTCGCAAAGATCATATCCGGCACGTCACCGCTGGCAGCCATCATCGCGATTTTTTGGTCGCCGCCGCCGCTGCCTACGTCAAATTCCGCATCCAGTGTTACGCCTGTCTTTTCAGTAATAACTTTACCTACATCATCCTGCATTTTGTTCCAGTTCGGACTGGCATCCGCACCAAAGAATGTGAATGTAACAGGGCTTGTATCCATAGCTTCATCTGCTGGTGCGCTTGCTTCCGCATTGTTGCCTGTGTTTGCTGGTGCATTGGTAGCAGTGCTGTCAGCTGCATTATTATTGTTGTTACCGCCACAGCCTGCGATCAGCATAGAACTCATGAGCATAAGTGTAAAAGCGGTTTTAATGCTCTTGCTTTTCATTTGATATCCCCCTTGATAATTTGTGTAATTGATCTATGCATATCAGGTTAAACCTGAATATACCATTGTTAGCGCTTGCAATATAACCATAATAATAAATTTCGTATTTCCAATTTTTGACGAATAAGCCGGGACGCTGTTTCTGACTGGCAACTTGCCTGCCAGAAATACGTCCCTTTTATTCAAGCCCTGACCAGCAGGGGATTAAGCTTTTACAGCACCGAGTGTCATACCGCCTACGAAATACTTCTGCAGGAACGGATACACTACAAGGATAGGTACGGTTACTACAATGGTAATTGCCATCTTGATCGACTCAGGCGAGATTTGCGCCATTTGCTGCGCCATATCGTTGGCATTCACCATGCCGCTGCCCTGATTGGTAGATGATAATACCTTCATGAGCTCATACTGGAGCGTGGTAAGATGCGGCTTATTGCCGTTGTACAGATAAGTACTGAACCATTCATTCCACTGTCCTACTGCCAGGAACAACGCAATCGTTGCCAGAACCGGCTTACACAGAGGCAGGATGATCTTGTAAAAAATCACAAAGTCGTTGGCTCCGTCCAGCTTGGCGGATTCCTGAAGAGCGAACGGCAGCCCGTCCATAAAGGACCGGATGACGAAGACGTTGAAGGCGGAAACCGCACCCGGCAGGATGTAAATCCAGAAGGTACCGATCAGGTTCAAGTCTCTCATCAGAATGTACATTGGCACCATACCGCCGGAGAAATACATTGTCAGGGCCAGGAAATAAGAGACAAACTTTCTGGCTCTGAACTCCGGACGGCTGAGCGTAAAGGCCAGCATGGAAGAACTCAGGAGACCCAGTAGCGTACCTGTAATGGTACGGAGTACAGATATTTTGAAGCCTTGAATCAGGCCGGTATAGCTGAAGATACGCTGGTAATTCTCAAGCGTCCAGGCTCTTGGCCAGATATAGATGCCGCCCCGAACAGTGTCTGTAGATTCGTTAAAAGAAATCGCCAGTACGTTCAGGAAGGGATACAACGTCACGATCATGATTAGTCCAAGAGCAATGTATAGAAAGATGTCGAATATACGCTCACCTTTTGACATTTGAAATGCTTTGCCACCCACTTAAGATCCCCTCCTTTACATAATGCTTTCTTTAGTAACTTTCTTCATTACACCGTTAGCCACAAGCAGCAGGATTACACTGACTACCGAAGTGAACATACTGATTGCCGTACCGTAAGAGAAGCGGGCTATCTGGATACCATACTTAAGCGCATACATATCCAGCACTTCCGAATAATCGGTTACCATGTTATTGCTGAGCTGGAACTGTTTTTCGAAACCGATTCCGACAAGATGGCCAATCGACATAATCAGGAGTACAGTAATGGTGGTTCGGATACCCGGTAAAGTAATATTGAACATCTGCTTGATTCTGCCTGCACCGTCAACTTTGGCTGCTTCATACAGCTCTTTGTCGATGCCTGTGATCGCTGCCAGATAGATAATTGCATTCCAGCCTGTTTCTTTCCAAAGGTCGGCGACCGTCAAAACTCCCCAGAACATCTTGGCCTTGGCCATGAACTGAATCGGTTCATCAATGACATTCAGCCAGATCAGCAGATCATTGACAATCCCGCCATCGATCGAGAGTGTCTTGTAGACAATCCCGCCTACAACGACCCAGGATACAAAGTGAGGCAGGTAGGAAACAGTTTGAACTGTTCTTTTAAATACATTGCCCCGCAGCTCATTGAGCATTACCGCGAACAGGATGGGTACAACGAAACCAAATATCAGACCCAATAGGCTCATTGCGAGTGTGTTTCTCAGAACAAGGTAGAAGCGTTCATCATGGAAGAGTTCTTTGAAGTTATCCAGTCCGACCCACTTCTGCTCAGTAAAGGATTTCTTCGGTTTATAATTTTGGAACGCCATCAACCATCCCCATAAGGGCACGTAGCTAAAGATGAATACCCAGATCACGAATGGAAGAGACATCAGATATAAGTACTTTTGCTGCAGTACGCTTTTCCAAAATCCACTATTCCGTTTCGTAGGTGGGTTGGGGGTTACGCTTTCATTTGCTGTAACACCGTTTTCAGTGAGCGCTTTCACGTCCATTATTCCCCCTTCGTTTTTATATTCATATCATACCTCAGCAAAATGTAAGCGAATACCCGACAGATTTCACGTAAAATCATATACAAATTAGACATTGAAACAGCAGCCGGGGAACTACTGTTTGTAATCGCTATCATGCGGGATGGAAAAGGCTATTTCCGTTCCCTTACCCTCTTCGCTTGTAATCTTCAGGCCATGCTGTTCCCCGTAATACAAGACCAGTCTCTGATGCACATTGCGCATACCGATCCGGCTCCGCTGCTCTTCTTCCGCCTGGGCAATTACCCCGCGCAGTTCAGAGAGCCGCTGCTCTGACATCCCTGCCCCGTCATCGATCACATATACCTGGATCTCATTGTCGATCAGCTTTACACTGACTTTCACATGAACGGGTCCTTCTTTATTCTCTAGACCGTGGACGACCGAATTCTCCACCAGCGGCTGAATGATCAGCGGCGGAATCAGAATCTCTGAGGCCTTGGTGTCAAAATCAATTTCATACATCAGTCTTTCCTCATAACGGAATTTCTGAATTTCCAGATAGGAGCGGATCATTTCAATCTCCTCCTTGAGCGGAGCCCGTTCTCTGCCGACTTCGAGGTTCTTGCGCATCAGCTTGCCGAGCAGCCTGACAATATTCGCTATTTCCTTCTCACCCTTCAGGTGCGCATTCATCCGGATCGATTCCAGCGCATTAAAGAGAAAATGCGGATGAATCTGGCTGGCCATCATTTTTAGTTTTATTTCCCGTTGGGCGATCTCCAGCCTGCTGTTCTTCTCATTGCTCTCAATGACCTGGCTGATCAGCTGGTTGATGCTCGACACCATATAGTTGAATTGGCGCGACAGCTGCCCGATCTCATCTGTGCCGTCAATACGGGAGACAACGTTTAGATTACCCAAGGCCACTTGATTCAGCTGGCGGCTGAGCCGGAGCAGCCGGTTGGTTGTCAGCAAAGAGATCGTATAGACCATCACAAGGGCCACCAGCAATACACCGCTGATAATCAGCAGCCCAAGAATGCTTACTTTATTCGCGTCGCTGAGTATACTTTTGGTTTCGAATACGGAAATGATCTTCAGCTTGCTGATACTGAGTGCAGGGGTAATCTCATCAACGATAACGTAGGAATCGGCCCCTTTGACTTTCGTTTGGATAACATTGCCGGAATGGTGCTCCAGATCCACTTCAATATCAAATGAGTCCAGCGTCGTCCCGACCAGCTTCGGATTCTTTGCAGCCACGATATAGCCTTGCTCGTCTGTAATGATCGTCTCGAACGGTTCCTGGGACAGCATGTTATTCAGTTCATCCTGATTCACCTGAACCATGATAATTCCGATCTTGTTGTATTCCGGATAAGCTACCTGGCGGAGCAGGCTGAGTTTGTTTATGCTCCCCTTAGTGGTACCGATAAAACCCTCTTTGTCGTCAATATAGAGCCAGTAAATCCCTTTGGTTTCCATAACTTTTTTATACCAGAAACTGGATTCCTTCTCCGGAGTCAGCGGCGTAATCGACAGGTTGTTGACGAGTGTCGGATTGTCGATAAAAAAGCGGATGTTGGCGATTTCGCGGTACTGTAAAATGTAATCCTGAAAATCGGTATAGTCCATATAGGCCTTAGTAAGTTCAAGGATGTTCGGATACTGCCTGTTCACAAGCGTTTCCAGATTATCATCAAAAAACAGAAGATTGGAGATATCCGTAGGTACACGGAGCTTGGCCGACATCTGGCTTTTGATCTTCTCGACGTTATTTGTCGCCTGATCAATGGCCCGGTCCAGGGCTGCATTCCGGAAATAGCTGATCAGAATAATCCCGATAATCAGCACGGGAATCATGACAACCACAACGTAAAACAACATCAGCTTATACTTCAGCTTCATATTATTGATCATGCTTATTAGCTGCTTAATCTCAATCCCTCCATCCCAAATCATTCTCCCGAAAAATGTCAAACAGGCTGCTCCCTCATCCGCCAGCAGATGGGGAACAGCCCGTCTATCATAATCCTAGAATCCATGTTCAGCAAGCCCTACCTGCTCACTGCTCCTTGCGGAAGGCGCTTGGAGATACACCTACATATTTGCGGAATTTCGCGTTGAAATAATCGGCATTCATGTAGCCGACCCGTTCGGCTACCTCGTATACCTTCATGCCCTGCGTGAGAAACTGCTTGGCTTTCTCAATTCTCACCTTGTCCAGATAAGTGTTAAAATGCTCGCCGATCTGATTCTTGAACATTTTGCCGAGATAAGCACTGTTATAGTTAAAAATCTGCGCAAGCATTCCCAGCTTCAGGTTCTCGTTATACCGGCGCTGAATCAAATCCGTAATCCGCTTAATCTCGTCGCCCCGTCCGCCGGTATTCAGCTGCTTGGCGATATGTTCCAGATAATCGGCTACCATGCTAAGGATATCACTAAGATAATAGCTGTTGTACACTTCACTCGCAGGAGAGGCATTCTCGCTGATCAACGTGCGGACATCGGGATTCACGGCCTCCAACCGGGCAATCGTACTGCTTACAATCCGGATCAGATTGTCTTTGATATAGGCCTCCTCATGTCTGGTCTCAACCAGCTTGCAGATAATTTGCCTCACTAGCGGGGACAGTACCTCAGTGCTTCCTGTCTCGACCGCCAGCAGAAGCTCCATTTCTTCATCGCGTTCAGAATCAGTAAGCTCCCCGGGCTCCTCCACTGCTTCTGCCCACTGCTCTACTGCCCCGTCGACCAGAATCTCCCTGCGTCCGAAAAAGGCCTGCTCCAGCAGCTCCCGCGCAGCAGTATAAGATGCGGCAGCCTGTTCCGGCTCCGCCGCCGCTCCGCCGGATGCAGCATAAAAGTCCAGTCCTTCTTTGGCTATAAGCCTGTTCAATTCCTGCCACAGTGCCGTACGGGCAGCTTCATCTTTCAGAGGCTCCTTCAACAAAAATCCTAGAAACGGAGGCAAACTGAAAAAGATTGCCCTCTCCGGCGGCAAATAGCGTTCCAGCAGGCTCCGGACCCGCTCTTCCCTTCCGTCCTCCCCCTTAAGGGGACGCATCAGCTGGAGCAGAATAACCTCACTTTCCCCCTGCAGGCCAAGCCTGGATGCTGCTTCCGGGACGGTTATATCCTCGCTGCCAGGCTGAAGCAGCCCGCGCAGCCAGGCTTCATGATGGCTTACCTCAGCTTCCGTCTGCAGCTTGCTGAACTGCTCTTCCCGTTCTATCGTTACCCGGAGCTCCTGCAGATAAGAGATCAATTCCTCCTCATCCACCGGTTTCAGTAAATATCCGTCGATATGGCAGGAAATCGCACGTTTAGCATATTCAAAGTCCGCATAGCCGCTAAGAATCAGTACATGGCAATTGGCGTTTTGTTTACGAAGTTCTGTAATTAGCTCCAGACCATCCATTCCCGGCATACGGATATCGGCGACGACCAGCCCGGGAGCAAAGGTATGGAACTTCTCAAGCGCCTCGAATCCGTTCGCCGCCGTTGCCACTACGGTATAGCCTTCTTCTTCCCAGGGGATCAAGGTCCGCAGCCCTTCCCGCAGCTTGGGCTCATCATCAACAATCAGCACTTTTATCATCAGTCTTCAACCCCCTTTAACGTAAAATCCGGAAAGGATCTTAAGTCCTCTCCGGAATCCGCGAGTGATCATCATTCCGCTTACCGGCGGGTGCTTACTTACGGTATGCCGCCAGCTTGTCGTTCAATTCACGGGTCTGGCCGTATACTTCCTGGTAAAGAGCGAACAATCCGTCATAAACCGCCACCTGCTCCGCATTCGGTTTGAACACTTCTGCCGGACGGATGAAGGCTTCGGCGCATTCGCCCAGCGAGGCGAACCAGCCGCTGCCGTATGCAGCCAGCATCGCGGCGCCCATCGCGGGCCCCTGTTCGCTCTCCAACTTAATAATTGAAGCACCAAAAATATCCGCCTGCATCTGCAGCCAAGCTTCATTCTTGGCACCGCCGCCGATCGCGACAATCTCCGTAATTTCCTTGCCGGATTCACGTACAATTTCAATAGATTCGCGAAGCGAGAACGTAATTCCTTCAAGCACGGAGCGGGTAAAGTGTGAAAGTGTGTGCCCGGAGTCCATGCCGATGAAGCTGCCGCGGATATTCGCATCCGGATGCGGAGTGCGTTCACCGCTGATATATGGTGTAAACAGCAGTCCGCCGCTGCCTGCTGGTACGGAAGTCACTCCCTGCAGCAGTTCCTCAAAACTCTTCTCAGCAGCAAACGTTTCTTTAAACCAGGTAAGGCTATGACCTGCAGCCAGGGTAACACCCATTATATAGAAGGCATCCTTCTCACTGTGGTTAAAGAAATGCACTTTGCCTTCCAGATTAAGATCCTTATTAGTCTCGTAGGAGAGAACTACACCTGATGTGCCAATACTGCACATCGTCCGTCCTTCACCAAGAATTCCCGCACCCAGTGCGCCGCAGGCATTGTCGGCTCCGCCGGCGAATACCTTCGTGGATGTAAGCAGTCCGGAAGCTTCCGCAATCTCCGGCAGCAGCGTTCCAGTCTGTTCGAAGGATTCTACCAGTCTTGGACACAATGAAACCGGCAACCCGAAGGCTTCGGCGATTTCCGCACTCCATTCCTTCGCACCAACGTTCAGCAGCAGTGTTCCGGCGGCATCTGAATAATCCATAGCGTAATCACCGGTTAACCGGAAACGTACATAGTCTTTCGGCAGCAGGAATTGGTGTGCCTGGGCCAGAACCTCCGGCTCGTTCTCCTGAACCCAAAGGATCTTCGGCAGTGTGAACCCTTCCAGTGCCTTATTTCTGGCGATGTCGATCAGCTTCGTTCCAAGCGTCTTCTCAATTTTGCGGCACTGTGCTGTAGTTCGGGTGTCATTCCAGAGAATAGCCGGACGCAGTACCTTGCCTTCACTGTCCACGAGTACAAGCCCGTGCATTTGGCCGGAGAAGCTGATTCCGTCTACCTGTGACGGATCAACGCCCGATGTCTCGATTAGGCGGCGCAGGCTGACGAGTGTTCCTTTAACCCAATCCTCCGGATTCTGTTCACTCCAGTTGGGCTGCGGTCTGCTAAGCGGATACGCTTCCGAGTGCTCAAAAGCTACTTTCCCTTGCGGATCAACCAATACCGTCTTTACCGCGCTCGTTCCGAGATCGACACCGATTACATATTTCATAGTTATCATAGTCCTCCTATTAGTGCTGCTTCTAATTATTACCCTGTTTTCAATATAAAAAAGGGGGCTGCCGAAGAATGCTCTCTTCAGCAACCCCCGTTGCGTTAGTGATCCATGAATTTACGGACAGTGCCGCAAATCCGGTGTAGTCTTACTCAGCTGTCAGGATGTACTGGTTCAAAGTCGCTCTGAGCATCTCTTGACGTCCGGATTGGTTCGGACGCGGAGTCTCATTGTTGAGAGCATAGTCAGCCAGCGAAGCCAGAGTTGCTTTGCCGGATACGATATCAGCGCCTACGCCTTCAGTGAAGCTGCTGTAACGTTTAGCAATGAAGTCGTCGAATACACGGTCTTCAATCAGCTTAGCGGCAACTTTCAGACCCTTAGCATAGATGTCCATACCGGAGATGTGTGCCAGGAACAGGTCCTCAGGCTCGAAGGAAGGACGGCGTACTTTGGAGTCGAAGTTGATACCGCCTTTGCCAAGTCCATCGTTCTTCAGCACTTCATACAGGGTCAGGGTAGCATCGTAGATGCTTGCAGGGAACTCATCAGTATCCCAGCCCAGAAGCGGATCGCCCTGGTTCGCATCCAGCGATCCCAGCATGCCGTTAATGCGTGCTACACGAAGTTCATGCTCGAAAGTGTGGCCTGCAAGGGTTGCATGGTTAGCTTCAAGGTTCAGCTTGAAGTGTTTATCTAGGTTGTACTTCTGCAGGAACGCGATAGTAGTTGCTGCATCGAAGTCGTATTGGTGTTTAGTAGGTTCTTTCGGTTTAGGCTCGATCAGGAACTGGCCTTCGAAGCCGATTTCCTTAGCGTAGTCTACAGCCATGCTGAACAGGCGGGCAATGTTGTCCTGCTCCAGGCCCATATCTGTATTCAGCAGAGTTTCATAGCCTTCACGGCCACCCCAGAATACATAGTTGTCAGCGCCCAGACGTTTACCAACTTCCAGACCTTTCTTAACCTGTGCAGCTGCGTATGCATACACATCAGCGTTGCAGGTAGAGCCTGCACCGTGCATATAGCGCGGGTTGGTGAACATGTTGGCAGTATTCCACAGCAATTTTTTGCCGGAAGACTTCATACCTTGTTCAAGGATGTCTACGATGGTATCAATGTTGCTGTAGAACTCGCGCAACGATGCGCCTTCAGGAGCGATATCCACGTCATGGAAGCAGTAGTACTGCAGGTCCATTTTTTCCATGAACTCAAATGCTGCTTCTGCACGGGCTTTTGCCTTGTCAATCGTGCTCAGCTTATCCCAAGAGCGTACTGCAGTTTCAGCACCGAACGGATCGGCGCCGCCTGCTGTTAATGTATGCCAATAAGCCATTGCAAATTTCAGGTGCTCTTCCATAGTTTTGCCGGCTACGATTTCTTTAGGATTGTAGAATTTGAATGCGTAAGGGTTAGTGGAACGGCTTCCCTCGTAAGAGATTTTGCTCACTGATTCAAAATAAGCCATTTGTAAAATCCTCCTCTATTATGCTTCGCCCGCAAGCAAGCGTTTACAGCATCATCTTAACACATCTTTCTGACTTTGTATATTGGTTAAACAAAGTTTTGAAAAACTTTTTTTGTGTCTGTTGTTTGTCCGCATACCCGGAGGAAACCTCTCTCCTCCTCCCGGTCTGCCTAATTATATGAACATAAAGTACCCCTTGGCCGCAGTACCTATACGTAAGCTTACAGACCAGGCTCCAGGCTCTATTCTATATATCAAGCCCCACTGCCTGTTGCTTTTTGGCGAACATCGCTCTAGACTAAATGGCATGTATCAATGAGAACGTTGTCAAAAAGGAAGTGTGCTTCGTGAAAGTTACAGGTGACCAGGCGCTGGTCAAAAAGATCAATAAATCGATTATTCTACATACGATCCGCATGTTCTCCCCGGTCTCACGGGCCAAGGTGTCCGAAATGACCGGCCTCAACAAAGCAACCGTATCGAATCTTGTTGCCGAGCTATGCGGCCAGGAGCTTGTCACTGAAGCCGGACCCGGTGAATCCAGCGGAGGTCGCAAACCGCTGATGCTGCATTTCAATGCGATGGCTGGAAGTGTAATCGGCATTGAGCTGCGGGTAAAACAGCTTACGGCCGTATTATGCGACCTCGGCGGCGGTATTCTGCAGGAACTGGATTACCGGCTGGAGGCCCATGATTTTCCTTATGTACTGGAGCAGATGAAACGCATCATCGCGGATCTGATCGCCATGGCTCCGCCTTCCCCGTATGGCATCGTAGGGATTGGTGTAGGGGTTCCGGGGATGGTTGACGAGCACGGCGTTGTGCTGTTTGCACCTAACCTTGGCTGGGAGATGATCGATCTGCGGTCCATCCTGGAAAACTCGTTTTCAGTACCGGTCACGATCGACAATGAAGCAAATGCGGGGGCACAGGGAGAGCTGAATTTCGGTGCGGCACGCGATGTCCGCCATTTGCTCTACATCAGTGCGGGGTCAGGGATCGGCTCGGGGATCATCATCGGCGGGGAGCTGTATAAGGGTGCCCGCGGATATGCAGGAGAGACCGGCCATATGACCATAGAGGCAGAAGGCAAGCCCTGTAGCTGCGGCAGCCGCGGCTGCTGGGAACTGTATGCTTCGGAGAAGACCTATGATAATTCAGGGCTGACGCTGCCTGCACGTACGACCCGGGAACTTGTCCGGCATGCACGCAGTGGACAGGAGGATGCCTTGCGCCACTTCTCGTCCATGGGGGAGTATCTGGGAATCGGGGTAACCAACCTCATTAACAGCTTCAATCCTGAGCTGATTGTTATCGGCGGAGCCTTATCTGAAGCCGAGCCGTGGCTTGGCGAGCCGCTGCGCAGAGTGGTAGCCGAGCGTACGCTTCCCTATCACAAGCAGCAGCTGGAGATTACCTTCTCCAAACTGGGCAGCCGCGGAACGATGATTGGTGCCGGTTTCTCGGCCGTGATGCATTTTCTCGGCAATATCCGGGTTACACTCTGAACAAATTGACGTAAAATCGCCGCAAATATAACTGCATAAGGTGCAGCAAAACACTTTCAAATCCATTATAATAAGGTTGCGTAAGTGTGACATATATCACACCACCCTTTTTGTTCTGAAACGGAGAGTGAGCCCATGACCTATGTTGACACATCTGATATTTCTGCGCAGATGTTCATCACTGTGCTGCTGCTTTTACTCATTATCGCCCCTTTAATCAGCCTCGGCGTACTGCGGATGTTCCAATCGAAGAAGAAATCGGGATTTATGCTTATCTTTAGCGGTATAGCTGTTTATGCCATCTTTCAGGTGGTTATGTCCATTACCCACGTTTTTTAAGGATCTACCGAAAACCCAATGCCTTTGGCTGTATAAAAAATAGCCGGACCTCTTTCAAGTCCGGCTAACTTTTATACGGTATGCTGCATCGCTCAGCTTACATTCTGCTCTGTGCTGCAGCGCCTACGGACAGAATGCAGGCAAAGCGCTCAACTCCGGGATATTTTTCGCCCAGGCTGGTAACGGTAAATCCGGCACTTCTGTAAAAGCCCACAGCCTCATGGTCAGTCTCTGCAGTAATCGTTTCAATTCCTGCGGTTCTGCTGATCTCCGTAATCATTCCTCTGCCAATCCCTTTTCCCCGCCACTTCGTCTGAACCGCAAGATGTCTGATTTCTAATGCTTGCTCACTCTGCCGGATAATCCCGGCTAATCCTGCCAATTCACCATCTACAAAACAGCCGAACAATTCCTTGGAATCCTCTGTATTGTAGCTGTTTATTTCCTGCCCGATCACCTCGCCGTCAGCCATCATGCACAGAGCCAGCAAGTCTTTCACCGCATCAACATTCCAATAATCCCTTAAGCATATTAACAAGGCCAACGACCCCCTATCTGTTTCATTATCCATTTATTTATATATAATAACGTGTCCGGTAAGCGCAAGTACTATCGTTCCAAAAAATCCGAACATAAAGACCGCCCCCGTTCAGGAAGCGGCCTTATTAAGGACTCTATATAAGCACGTCGTGTATTAAACAGTCGCCAATGCTTTGGTAAATTGGGTTTTGTTCATCCCTACAATTTTGAAATCGCCGATGACAGTTACAGGCACCGCTCTGAGGCCCATATCCCAAACCTGTTGTGCAAAATCATCGTTCTGCTCGATGTTGCGTTCCTCGTAGGATACACCCTGCTCGCTCAGGAAGCTTTTTACCTGGCGGCAATGTGGACAGTTGGTTGAAGTGTACACAATTACGTTTTCCATTGGTTGATTCCTCCTAAAAGTTTATTTTCAATGAAATCTATTGTAGCACCGGAGTACCTTATTCACCAAATAAGGGGTTACAGAATTACTGCGCTGTGTTCCAGGCTTTCAATATATTTCTCAGCGTCCATTGCTGCCATGCATCCGCTGCCGGCTGCCGTGATAGCTTGTCTGTAACGGGTATCCTGCACGTCGCCGCAAGCGAATACTCCAGGGATGTTAGTCTCGGAAGTGCCCGGATTAGTCACAATATATCCATTCGCATCGGTAGTGATTTGTCCGCCCAGGAAAGCTGTGTTCGGATGATGTCCAATCGCTACAAATACGCCGCTGGCTTCAATAATTTCTTCTTCACCTGTTAAATTATTCAGCACCTTAAGCCCGTTTACACCTTTGTCACCGGAGACTACTTCCAGCGGAGTGCGGTTCAGGCCCCAGGCAACCTTGGCGTTGTCACGGACACGATCCTGCATGATCTTCGAGCCACGCAGCTCTTCGCGGCGGTGTACCAGTGTTACTTTGGAGGCAAAACGGGTCAGGAAGCCAGCTTCCTCAAGCGCAGAATCGCCGCCGCCGACAACGACAATTTCCTTACCGCGGAAGAAGAAACCGTCGCAAGTAGCGCAGGTGCTGACACCGCGTCCGATATTATCCTGTTCACCGGGAATCCCGAGATATTTCGCTGTAGCGCCAGTGGAAATAATCAGGGTATCGGTCACGAATGTCCCCATTCCCTCCACTTCAAGCTTGTACGGGCGTTCTCCCAGCTCCACACTGTTTACCCAGCCTGTAATGAATTTTGCGCCGAAACGTTCTGCCTGCTTACGCATATTGTCCATGAGCTCCGGTCCCATAATCCCTTCAGGAAATCCCGGAAAATTCTCAATCTCTGTTGTAGTTGTCAGCTGTCCACCCGGTTGGGGACCTTCGATCACCAGCGGATTCAGGTTGGCCCGGGCCAGATAGATCGCAGCAGTCAGCCCGGCAGGTCCGGTACCGACGATAATTGATTTATACATGATTATATCCTCCTTGAGATGGACGCATAGACGTCTAATCTGCGGTTTCTTAATTAAAATAATTATAATGTAGTACTTATTATGATCATCTCAAGGGAATATGTCAATATGCCAGACACGTATGAATCGGCCTTTTTTGTGAACAATTCAATTTTGAACAACCTATTTTTCGAAATCGCCTTTTAGAGGACTTTTCTGAAGGAATCAGCGCAGCAATCGTAGCCCATTCAGAATAACAAGAATCGTACTCCCTTCATGGCCGACCACTCCAAAAGGAAGGGCAATTCCCTGCAAAAAATTGCTTAATATCAGGGTAAGGATCACCGTTACCGCAAAAATCATATTCTGCTTCACAATCCGCTGGGTACGGCGGGCCAATTCAATCGTCGAAGCAATCTCCTCGATATTATCATTCATTAATACCACGTCGGCGATTTCAAGCGCTGCTCCGCTGCCCTTCATGCCCATGCCCATCCCAACTGTAGCCGTAGCCAGCGCTGGCGCATCATTCACCCCGTCGCCGACCATGATGACATGGCCGTATTGTTCACGCAGCGCCTTAATATGGGTCACTTTGTCCTCCGGCAAAAGATCGGCAAAAACAAGATCGACTCCCGTTCTTCCGGCCATTACGGCTGCAGTGGCTTCACGGTCCCCCGTCAGCATCGCTACCTTAATCCCCAGCTTCTGCAGCTTCCGCACTGCGACTTCCGCCTGCGGACGCACCGTATCCTGCAGAGCAATCATGCCGGCAATATGATCTCCTTCCAGAATCAGTGAAACGGTCTTCCCTTCGCTCTCCAGCTGTTTGCGTACCGCTTTCCAGGACGCATGGCGCTCTCCCTCCACTGCCGCAGCAGCTTCATCCAATACATTGGTTTTACCTATTCTCCACAATCTGCCGTTAATCCAGCCTTCAATCCCCCAGCCGGTCACGGATTTGCTCTCATGGGTGCTGTACAGCTCCACCCGCTCCTCCTCCGCCAAACGGACAATGGCTTCCGCCAGCGGATGGCGTGACAGCTTCTCAATCGAGGCACTGACCGCCAGCAGCTCATCCCGGCTGTACCCTTCTCCGGCAATAAAATCAGTGACCTGCGGAATCCCCTCAGTCAGCGTCCCCGTCTTATCAAAAGCAACCACCGTTACCTTCGCCATATTCTCCAGGTGTACGCCGCCTTTGAACAGGATACCTTTGCGCGCGCTTTTGGAAATGGCCGACAGCATGGCGGGCATAATGGACGAGACCAGGGCACACGGAGAGGCGACAACCAGGAACACCATTGCTTTATAAAAAGTATTGCTCCAGCTCCAGTCCAGCACAAACGGCGGCAGAACAATCAGAATAACCGTTACGAGGACAACAACACGGGCATAAACCGCCTCCAGGCGTTTAATGAACCGCTGTGAATCCGGTACTTCGGTTTCCGCTTCTTCAACCATTTTGATGATCTTGGCAAAAAGCGTATGCTCAGCAGCAGTGGTCACTTCGATATAAAGCGGCCCTTCCCCGTTAACCGTTCCTGCGAACACTTCGCTTCCGGTTGTCTTCTCAACCGGCAGGGATTCACCTGTAATCGAAGCCTGATTGACTGCCGACTCTCCCCGGTAGACCTTGCCGTCTGCCGGAATAAGCTCACCCGGACGCACCAGCAATAAATCTCCGACAGCCAAAAGATCAATCGGCACCTCGCTCATGGCCCCCTGCTCAATACGTACAGCCGTAGCCGGCTTCAATGCCATCAGCGAAGAAATGTCTTTTTTGCTGCGCTCCATAGTATAGCTCTCCAGCGCTCCGCTCATGGCAAAGATGAAGATCAGCATCGCCCCTTCATTCCAGTAGCCGATGGAGGCGGCACCTAATGCGGCAGCTATCATCAGCAGGTTGACATCGAGATCACGATCTTTAACCAGCGTCTCTACACCTTCCTTCGCCTTGATCCACCCGCCTACTGTATAGGAGATAACATAAATCAGCACGGAGAGCACTTCCGACCATCCGCTGACAGCCCAGGCGATAAGCATGAGCAAGCCGCTGCCAAGCGCGGCCTGCATTTCCCGGTTGCTCAGCATGGCACGCGGATCAAAGCGCCGCGGCTTCGGGGTCCGCGGCTGCTGCGCGTTGCCTTGGCGGGCTATCGGTTTTGGTAGTTGTTTGGATGTTGCTTGCATAATAAAATCACCTTCCTGTTTGTAATGAAGAGCATAAGTGAGAATTAGCAACTGACTGAGAGAGCCTGACTGAGAGACTTACTGAGAATGAGAGCCATTATTAAAGCCCTTAAAATGACACATGCTGCCCCGGCTCAGCCGGGACAGCATGATAAATGAGAATGATAATCATTGTTGCAATAATGCAAATATATTTCCTCAGTGCAACTTATACCTATACTATACCACTTTCCGCCGGAAAGTAAACCCGGAGACAAGTCTGAATTTGAGCGGCTGTATCCATTGATATGAGGGGCGTGCGGTGCGTGCGGGGCGTGTGAGACGGGTAAGACGAGTAAGACGAGTAAGGCGTGTGAGACGAGTAAAGCGTGTAAGGTGTGTGAGGCGTGCCAGGCTTGTCCAGCTTTACGCCGGCATACCGGGGAAGTGAAACAGCATTCTAAGTGTACTTATGTGCAGATTGGGCGGGGAATGCGGGGCCATATCTGGTGATCCTGGAACTTTAATTGCAGGCTGTTCAATTAAAAATAGCGGAATCCCGCCTATTCGCAGGATTCCGCCTAAATAAGTGTGCAGAATGCAGTTATTTCTTGAAGATCATGAAAAATCAGTCGTATAGATGTACAAAGTACAGTTATTTCTTTAAGATCATCAAAACAATCGTAAAGCTGTACGAAGTAGTTATTCTCAGCGGCCTATGGACGACCCAGAGTAATCTGAGCCTGAGGGCCGCGGGTTGTTTGCCCCGGGAGACTAGTCTTCAGCGGCAGGTTCCGCCAGCCAGCGGACAGTAACAGGGAGCTAAATGACTACAGCCATCCTCCGGCGGCTGTATCCGCATTGTCCTGCCGGGCCATCCAGGTCAGGCAGGCCGCCCGGAGCAGCGCTTCGGTCCGCAGGCCCGCGCTGCAAAAGATCCCGCTCATGCCGATCCGGTACAGATCGGCAAGCGCCCCCGCCGCCGGTGCCCCCGCGGCGAGTACCACCGCCGCCGGCTTCACGCGCCGCACGGCGGCCAGGGCCTCTCCCGCCGAGCGGGCAAAGCCCTCGGCGGTAAGCTCTTCCGGCGCGGCAATGTCCGCCGCGCCGTCCAGCACCAGGAAATCGGCGATACGCGCGATTTCCCCCGCGGCGGCGGGCTGGACACCCGGGGCGACCAGCGCCCCGATGCTGCACGCCGCCGCGTAAGCGTGGCCGAGGGTCTGTTCGGCCACGTCCTCGATGAATTCGCGTTTCACCGCGAATTCGGCAGCGCTGGCGGGATATGGCGCCAGCAGATCGATGCGGCTGTCTCTGCCCAGCCGCTGATTTGCCGCCACGGCGGCAAACAGGGCTTCGAGCTGGACATCGTGCAGCTCAGCCAGTTTGGCGGGCGCTGCGGCAAGCTCCTGCGTATAGAGCAGAGTGACGGCCGCCCAGGCGCCATCCGCCGATTCCAGCAGCGCTGCTGAAGCGGCCCGCAGCCGGTAATAAATCCGCTGAAGGGTGCGTTCAGCCTGGAATTCATCTTCACTGTTCAGCCAGCATTCATACAATCCGGCAAGCTCAGGGGTATGCAGCCACTCCTCACTCCGGATGAGGCAAGGTCCTCCCGGAAGTGAACCCGCCTCATCCCGGAATATCGGCCGGTCTTCGGCTCCCTCACGCAGCACCAGGAAGGCCGGGCGGTCTCCTGCCCGCCTCATAAAATCCCGTTTGGGCGCTTCCGCTCCCGCGCTCCGTCCCGCTTCGGTGATAAACTCCGCAGCAGCGGAGGCTACAGATGCGGCCTGGCTCATTTCCGCTCCTATCGCCCGGTCCCCAGCATTATACTTGAACGGGCGCTCCATATTGTTCCGGTTTTGATTCTGCTGACGTTCACCCTTCATCACCGCACCCACCTTTTTTTGGCTTTGGATTGCCGGCACCTATTCCTGTTACAAGCTGTACCGGCATGTTACAAACCTTCTGTTTATAAATACGGGGGCCGGCCTTGAAATATGCAAGCGGTATCAATGGAGTCTGATATTTACGGTGCAGACGGCGGAACAATACTCCTTCCAAACAACAAAAAAAGCCCCCTCCGCAAGCAATCCCGGCTCTAAGTCAAGAAACGGGACTGCTCTCGAAAGAGGCTTATAGGTTAAAATACTGTGTCTGCTGATCCCGTCTTACTGCTGGCTTGCAGCAATAGCCTGTTCGAGATCATACAGGATATCATCAATGGATTCGGTTCCGATGGACAGGCGCAGGAGCTCCGGAGTTACGCCGGCAGTGATTTGTTCTTCATCCGAAAGCTGCTGGTGAGTGGTGCTCGCCGGATGAATAATCAGCGATTTCGAGTCTCCTACATTGGCCAAATGGGAGAACAGCTTCACATTCTCAATCAGTTTGACGCCGGCTGCAGCCCCGCCCTTAATTCCGAAGGTGAGGATCGCGCCCTGGCCCTTCGGTAAATATTTTTGGGCAAGCTCATAAGACGGATGGCTCGGCAAGCCGGAGTAGCTCACCCACTCTACATCCTTATGGCCTTCCAGGTATTGCGCCACTTTGAGCGCATTCGAGCTATGGCGTTCCAGGCGCAAATGCAGGGTTTCCAGCCCTTGCAGCAGCAGCCACGAGTTAAATGGTGAGATCGAAGCGCCTAAATCACGCAGCAGCTGCACGCGGGCTTTGATAATATAGGCAATCGGCCCGACCGCTTCCGTGTACACTACGCCATGATAGCTTGGGTCCGGCTCGGTAAGGCCGGGGAATTTGCCGCTCGCTTTCCAGTCAAATTTACCTCCGTCCACGATAACTCCACCGATTGATGTGCCATGGCCGCCGATAAATTTGGTAGCCGAATGCACCACAATATCCGCTCCGTGCTCAATCGGGCGCAGCAGATACGGACTCGGGAAGGTATTATCGACAATCAGCGGAATTCCGTGCTCATGGGCGATCGCTGCCACGGCTTCGATATCCAGTACGTTCCCCTGAGGGTTGCCGATCGTTTCGGCATAGAGCGCCTTCGTCTTATCCGTAATAGCCGCCCGGAAGTTCTCCGGATTGTCGGAGTCCACAAAATTCACTTTGATTCCAAGCTTCGGCAAGGTGGTAGAGAACAGATTATAAGTTCCGCCGTAGAGGCTGGCAGAAGATACGATTTCATCGCCTGCACCAGCAATATTCAGCACAGAGAAGGAAATTGCCGCCGCCCCTGACGCTGTCGCCAGCGCACCTGCCCCGCCTTCAAGCGCAGCAATCCGCTGCTCGAACACATCGGTGGTCGGGTTCATCAGGCGGGTATAGATGTTGCCGAATTCCTTGAGCGCGAACAGATTGGCGGCATGCTCAGCATCCCGGAATCCGTAGGAAGTGGTCTGATAAAGCGGTACGGCACGCGATAGTGTAGTTGGGTCAATCTCCTGGCCTGCATGAACAGCTAATGTTTCAAACGACAGCTTGCGGTCTTCTGACATTGGTATTTCCTCCCCTGTAATGGCAATTGGTAAACCTTAACAATCTTGAATTGTAACTATTCTCTCACAAACGATGTTATTTGGGAAGAGGAAATTCTCATTATTCCGGTGTGTTTTATTACAGTTATAGTATACGCTTACATTAATACCCCCGCCGAATAGCCAGTCTAATATGTATGTACAAAAAAGCGGAGGAACAAAAAATTTTGTATCCCCCGCTTGTCCATCCTTTCAAAATACAGACGATTAGTAGCTGCTCTGGCTCTGCTCGCCCTTGGCAATGGCTACGCCGCCGCTCGTACCGATCCGGGTTGCCCCCGCTCCGATCATGATCAGCGCATCCTCACTGCTGCGTACACCGCCGGAGGCTTTGACGCCGATATCAGGACCAACTGTTGCCCGCATCAGTGCGATATCTTCCTTCGTAGCGCCTCCTGTGGAGAATCCGGTCGAAGTCTTCACAAAGTCTGCCCCGGCTTCTACCGCAAGCTTGCAGGCGCGGACCTTCTCTTCTTCGCTCAGCAGACAAGTCTCAATAATCACCTTGGTCAGCGCTTTGCCGCGGGCTGCATCTACAACAGCAGCGATATCGCGTTTAACCAGTTCATTATCACCGTCTTTCAATGCACCGATGTTGATAACCATATCCACTTCCCCTGCACCGTTTGCGATCGCATTGGTGGTTTCGAAAGCTTTGGTTTCCGGTGTGGATGCTCCCAGCGGGAAGCCGATAACGGTACATACTTTTACTTCAGGCGTATCCTTCAGCACTTCATGGGCCACTGCGACCCAAGCCGGATTCACGCATACAGAAGCGAATTTATAAGTTTTGGCCTCTTCCGCAAGCTTGATGATATCTTCCTTACGTGCGTCCGCTTTTAGCAGCGTATGATCAATGATCCCGGATATTGTGTTTTCACTCATTATTAATTCCTCCATGGTTGTAGATGTTCTCATTCCTTGTAATCATACCAATAGTGGACTGCTTTGGAAAGCAGAACAGGGGATGCGTCAGCATCCCCTTGAATTGTTTGTTTGGTGAAAGAGTACTATTCACTATTTATAATTACTTCTGCGTCAGTGACTCAATATCAATAAAAGGTGTGGCCCCGCCTGTTACCGTCGGCAGCACGCCGTTCCATTTCTCCAGCGCTTTCTCCTGAACCTCGATCTGCTTCAGCTGCACCAGTTCCGGTGTAACCTCCTGCTTCTTAAGTCTTAGGGATTCTGCTTCGGCCTGTGCCTGGGCAATCTTCTGTTTCGCCTCAATCTCAATCCGCCGGAGGTCATTTTCTGCCTTGAGCGCCTGCTGCTGGGCAACCTGCTTCGCTTCAATGGACTGGTCGAATGCATCCGAGAATTTGAAATTCACAATGTTAATGTCATTTACAACGAGGTCGTATTTGGCCAAACGTTTGGTCAAGAGATCGCTGATCTCTCCTGCCACCACATCCCGCCGCGTGATCAGATCCTCAGCCGGATATTTGGCGGTTACTTCTTTGACAATCTCCTGAATCGCCGGATTGATAATCACCGCATCGAAGCTGCCTCCGATGTTGTTCATCAGATTGTATGCAGAATCTTTATTGACGGAATAGTTAACTGCCACATGGGTGGAGACGGGCTGCAGGTCCTTGGAGGATGCAGAGGTATCCGTCTCCGCTTTGGTCACCTGGGTGTTGACTTGTATGACACTCTGGAAAAACGGAATTTTCAGATGTATGCCCGGAGATAACATATTATTGTTGAGTTTGCCGAAGGTTTTGTAGAGTCCGATGTGTCCGTACTGCACTGTTGCAAAGGAATTGGCGGCAATCAGTACCACTACCAGCAACACTGCCGCGATGCTGATGATTTTCCCCGGCTTTGCCTGTTTTAATTTTGGATTAACTTCCATGATCGTGTCCCCCTAATTGATGCGCATTTTGGAATTGTTATCCTTTTATACGATGGCATAGCTGCTGCGGTCGCAAAGATTTTATTAAGGAAACTTTAACGATTCATTCGGCCCGGGGCATCGCGGGAATCAACCCTTCCGGAATGAGCTGGTACTCTCTACCTTGACTGTCCCCCATATCCGAAGCGACAACTATTAGGTCGTCTCTGAGCATCACAGAATCCGCCTGTAAAGCATCGTTTAAGTCCGCTACTTCAGCATGGCCGTTATGCCAGCGGTAAATATAGACGGTCATTGGGGTGCCATGCGCGGAGACCGCTTCAGGAGTTCCATCCCGGTCAACATCCGCTTCACGGGTATGTCCGGTGTCCACCCGGAGCACTCCGGCCGGCGTTCCCGCTTCATCTATTGTGTAGTAGCTGCTGAGCGATAAATTCGCCCCCAGCCCGCCGGTGATTTTCAGCTTCAATCCGGTGAACAGGGAAGACACTTCGGCAGTAATTTCCTCCGGCTTACGGTAATTGTACGTACCGACAGAACCGAGGCTGTAATGCCCCTTGGCAGTCCCGAGATCAGCATAGACGTAGTCCTCATCCCCCGGTTTGGTGTAGAACGTGATCTGTACTCCGCCGAAATTCTCCAGCCACTGCCCGGAGATTGTCACCGAATCCTTGGGGATTCCGTTCCAGGCTTCCGGGGTGGGAATATCCTTTTTTTCCTGCCAGTTCAGCCGGACCAGCCCTGCGGCCTGAACACCGCCGGGAAGTGAGGATTGCCCGGTCACCACCCCCCGCTCCATATCTATACCCTGGAAGGTAAAGGCCCGCTTCCACTCCTTGCCCCCGTTACCCGTTGAGTACAGCACGGCTGGATCGTCAGGGCTGCCGGTCACAAACCATCCGTGCTGATCGTCTGCCATCGCCAGCTTTGCCGGTGAATATCCGGGAAAAGACTGCTCCCCGTCTGTCCAGTTCTTGCCGCCGTCATGGGTCCAGCCCACTGTGTTGGCATTATCACAAGGGGAGCAGTAACCGCTCATATAGGCTTCCTCACTGCTTAGGACAACGAGCATGCCTGGAGCGGCACCGTTATTGGCCGGAATCTCGTTAACCTCATCCACCGCAAACCCCGGAGCCGGTCCTGCCCCCGCTGTCCCATGGTTCAGTACAGTTCGCCAATGCTTGCCTCCATCTGACGTATGGAACAGTGAATACGCCGTCTGGTGCATCCCCGAGTCGCCGATACATTCGATCCAGGCATCGTCCGGACCTGTGGAGCGGATAACAGCACCGGTCAGGGAAACCGTCTTGCGCGTCAGTACGGTTCTCCATGTTACGCCGCCGTCCGTCGTCCGCTGGAAGGCGAAATCATTGTTTGAAGCGCTGGTTACCGCCCAGCCGTTCAGCCGGTCATAGTAATAGGCATCGCCAACCAGGTTCTCCGGCTCAGGGAGACTGGACCATGAGCGCCCCCCGTCCGTTGTCACCGCAGATCCGCTGAAGCCGAGATCCGGCGAAATAAAATGCAGGTAGCTCAGGTTCGGGGCAGATCCTGTCAGCGTCCAATGCGCTCCGCTGTCTTTGGTTCGCAGCAGGCTCCCTGTGTCCAGCTCTGCCCAGGCATGCTCGTTATCCAGGGTGAACAGGCTCAGCACCGTCCCCTGGCCGGTGTACTGCACCTGCCAGTCCGCACCGCCGTTACCGGTGCGGGCAATCCAGCCCTTGCCGCCGATCCAGCCGGCGTCCGGCCCGGTCATTCCCAGCGCGCTGATGCTGCGGATCGGGACCCCCGGCTGCGCAGCACTGCCGGCTGCCGGGGTTGCCGCCGCCGCTGTGCCGGACAGAGGCGGAGCGGCGCTGGCTATCGCAGCCGCTGCAGGCGGCGAAGCTGCGGGGGATGATTCGGCGGCCTCCCCGCCGGAACTCCCGCAGCCTGTCATGACCAGGAGCAGCGGAACCAGCAGCGCTGCCGCGGTTTTTCTCAGGATGACAACAAACATAGCTATATGCACCTCTACTTTACCGGAATCTATTGTCTCTATATAGAAAAGTATAAGCAGCTTCAGACAGCCAGAGGTAACGGTATAGACGCCTGCGGGTTAAAATCTTGTTGTAATTTCCTGGATTTATATTTATTGCATAAAAAAAACAGCCCTCTCCTAAGAGAAAGCTGTGAATAGATTTCTTATTGCTGTTACAGATGGCCGCCGGACAAAGCAAGCCCGAGCCGGTTGACCAGACGCGTGCTTTCTTCGTTCAGCCCGGTAACCTTCACCTTTTTGCCGAGTGCTTCATATCTGCTGATTGTCTTGGCAATGGCGCCGGCAGCCGACTGGTCCCATACATGCGAATGGGTAAAGTCGATGATAACCTGTTCAGGATCGCCATCATAGTTGAACTCATGGACGAAATGGCTTGTCGTACCGAAGAACAGCTGCCCGGAGACCGTATACGTTGCCGTATCTGCGGCCATGTGAACACTCAGGTGAATCGATGCTATTTTCCAGGCAAACGACAGCGCGCTGAGCAGAACCCCAAACAGAACTCCAATCGACAGATTATCTGTAGCGACCACTGTGACCACCGTTACAATCATGACTAATGCATCACTGAGCGGAACACGGGCCAGAGAAGCCAGCGAACCCCATTCAAAGGTACTGATGCACACCATAATCATCACTCCGACCAGAGCACCCATCGGAATCTGCTTCACCACATCGCCGAGTACAAGAATAAGCAACAGCAGGAAAATCCCGGAGACGAAGGTGGAGAGACGGGTTCTTCCGCCTGACTTCATGTTGACCATCGACTGGCCGATCATCGCACAGCCTGCCATGCCTCCAAAGAAGCCGGTAACGATATTCGCCAGCCCCTGCCCCTTCGCTTCCCGGTTCTTATCGCTTCCGGTACCGGTAATGTCATCGATCAGGGTTGCGGTCATCAGTGATTCCAGCAGACCTACCACTGCCAGAGATAAGGAATACGGCAGAATAGTGAGCAGCATATCAAAGGTAAGCGGCAGCTGTGGAATATGGAACAGCGGTAGTGCAGAGGTTAACTCCCCCATATCTCCCACGGTCTTCACGTCCAGACCAAGCACGATACTCAGTACGGAGACAATGATGATAGCAACCAGTGCTGACGGCACTGCCTTGGTAAAACGCGGAACTGTATAGATAATCACAAGTGTCAGTGCTACCAGGGCATACATGACCCAGCCTTGTCCTTTGAAATGCGTGAGCTGCGCCATAAAAATCAGGATGGCCAGCGCGTTGACAAACCCGGTCATGACCGGCTGCGGCAGGAAGGTAATGAACCTGCCCAGCTTCAGCATCCCCATCAGGATCTGAAAGATTCCGCAGAGGATCGTGGCGGCGAACAGATATTCAATGCCGTGGTTCAGCACTAGGCTGCCGACAAGCAGCGCCATCGCACCGGTTGCCGCCGAGATCATCCCCGGTCTGCCTCCGGCAATAGCAGTGACAATTGCGATGCAGAAGGAGGCATACAGGCCCACCATCGGACTGACTCCAGCCAGAAGGGAGAACGCGATTGCTTCCGGGATCAGCGCGATTGCCACCGTCATCCCTGACAGAATGTCGCTCCGGGGATTCAACAACCAGCCGTTATTCATATTATTTTGCTTCAAAATGCGGTTTCCTCCTGTGTCAGTTAGGGTTAATGGGACATTTCTCTAATGCCCCGGTCCGGTGCAACTCCAATGCAACCCATTGTACCCGACACGCCTTACTCTCCACAAAAGTTCCACATATGCTTGTAAGCGGTTGTTTGGGACTTATCCTCGTGATTGCTGCGAATATCTTAAAAATTCGATTGTTTTAAATTAACGGAACAACCCGGAGGCCTTAACCTCACTGAAGAAGGTGTTGAACTCCTCAATGTTCAGCTGCTGCGCCGCATCGGAGAGTGCTGTAGCCGGATCAGGATGCACCTCTACCATAATCCCGTCGGCTCCGGCAGCAAGTGCGGCTTTCGCACAAGGAATCAGGATATCTTTGCGTCCGGTGGAATGGGTAACATCGACCAGTACCGGCAGGTGGCTCTCCTGCTTAAGAATCGGCACCGCTGAAATATCGAGCGTATTACGTGTCCATTTCTCATAAGTGCGGATCCCCCGCTCGATCAGCATAACCTGCGTATTTCCGCGTGACATGATGTATTCAGCGGCATGAAGGAATTCCTCCATCGTTGCAGCAAGGCCCCGTTTCAGCAGGACCGGTTTATTCAGCTCACCGGCGGCTTTCAGGAGTTCGAAGTTCTGCATATTGCGTGCACCGATCTGGATGATATCCACATAATCCAGTGCAGGCTCAAGATGGGCAGGATCGACGATTTCACTGATCGTCAGCAGGCCGTATTCGTCCGCCGCTTCGCGGAGGATACGCAGGCCGTCCATGCCCAGCCCCTGGAAATCATACGGGGAAGTCCGGGGTTTGAATGCACCGCCGCGCATTACTTTAATCCCAGCTTTTTGCAGCGCCGCTGCTACAGTGCGGGTCTGAAGCTCGCTCTCTACGGAGCAAGGTCCGGCTACCATCACCGAGGACAGGCCGCCAATCGTAATATCGCCCGGCAGGACAATAACGGTGTCCTCCTTGCGTGTTTTCCGGCTGACCAGCAGGCTTTTCTTATGTTCATCAGACTGCAGATCCAGAGAAGCAGCGAAGATTTGTTTGAAGAGGCTGCGGATTGTTCCGCTTGTGAAAGGCCCTTTATTGCTCGCTACAAGCTTCTCCAGCATCGCTTTTTCACGTTCCGGATCAAATTTCGGCACGCCCTGCTTTTCTTTTACAACTCCAATTTCCTGAACAACCTGGGCACGCTCCGAGATTAACTCCAGCAGCTGTCCATTGATTTCATCCAGACGGGCTCTCAGCCCATCCAATTCCACGTTAGTCATTACCTTCCACTCCCTCTTGTCAATTTAGTGATCTATGAACGCAAAAAGGCCCCCCGTCGCAAGGGACGAGGAGCCGTGGTACCACCCTTATTTAGAGATTAACCCGAAATACGAGGCGCGGAGAGTGGAAAGCTGCTACTTCCGGCCAGGATTAACTCTGTCTTACACCCGGTAACGCGGGGCGCGGGCCTCCCTACGCATATCTGCTGCAGCAAATACTTCAGGGGCCGACTCGGAAGTGAACTTCGGCACTAAACGTCTCATGAGGGTGCTCTCAGTCTCCGGCACGCCTTCCCTGTTAAGATCCGTACATAGCACTTACTCTCTTCGTCATCGTCGTTAGAGAATATTTCGGCACGTCTTATGTGCCGGTTTCTGCTATCTTAATCAAAATACTCACATGATGCAAGGGGATATTGCACCGTTTCACAGCTTTAATGCAATAAATTTACCTGGAGCATATTTATTCTCCGAAAAATTTCGCAATCAGATTCGTAACCGCCTCACTGCGCAGCGGTTTGCTGATATATTCATCCATTCCCGTCTCCAGACATTGTTCACGGTCACCCTTTAGCGCATTGGCCGTAACAGCGATAATCACCGGCTGCTTGTCCGGAGCAAGCGTCCGCCTGATTGCCGCTGTCGCTTCCAAACCGTTCATTCCGGGCATCTGCACATCCATAAAAATAAGATCATAATCGGTACTGCCCGTCATCTCCACCACCTGCAGGCCATCCGCGGCCACATCCACGGAATACCCTCGCTTCTCCAAAATTTTACGCAGCACGATTTGATTAATCTCGTTATCCTCCGCCACCAGGATCCGTAAGTTGCGGCTGACTGGGCCTGAGCCTGCAAGTAAAGTTCCAAACGTGTCGGCGGAAGTATCGTTTCTCAGGCGGAGCTTCACCGTAAACTCAAAGGTCGCTCCCTGCTTCACACTGGTGTCCAAGCCGATGGCTCCCCCCATCAGTTCAACCAGCTGCTTCGCAATCGCCAGGCCGAGACCTGTGCCCTCATGACGCCGGCCCATGAAATGATCCAACTGCACAAACGGCTCAAACAGCTTGTCTGCAGAGTCTTCAGGAATGCCAATTCCGGTATCCGCAACCGTAAAATGCAGTGTAACCTGTCCGCCTGTCTGAACCAGGCTTTGGACTTTAATCGTTACACCTCCGGTATAAGTGAACTTAATCGCATTGCCAACCAGATTCAGCAGGATCTGTTTTAACCGTTCCCCGTCACCAATCACCATCTTGGGTATAGCGGGATCTACAAAGACCTGGATCTTCAGCCCTTTAGCCTCTGCCTTATGCTGTAGAAGTTCAAGAACGGAATCTATACATTCCTCCAGCACAAAAAGATCCTCATGAAGAGCCGTTTTGCCGGCTTCATTCTTGGAGAAATCCAGAATATCATTAATGATATTCAGAAGGGTGTCACCGCTCTGCCGGATGATCTCCAGATACTCCCTCTGGGTAGACCCCGGCTCACTGATATCCAGCAGTAAATCGGTCATCCCGATCACACCATTCATAGGGGTACGGATCTCATGGCTCATCATCGCCAGGAACTCACTTTTTGCACGGTTCGTGCTCTCGGCGGTTTCCTTGGCAATTAGCAGCTTTTTCTGTTCCGTAATGTCCTTAACGATGATATAAAAGCCTACCGTAGCATTATTGATGATGATCGGAGCAATAGTAGTCAACACTTCGACCGTATGTCCGTCCTTGTGCCAGACTAGGTCAATATTCCTTTCCTTGCTGCTGTTTCCGCTGGTATAGCCGAGCACATCGTCAACATGATGATCCCCGATGATCCGGCCTACACTCTTGCCGGCCAGCTCAGAGACGGAGTAGCCTGTCAGCTGGCAGGCCTGATCATTGCAGTTGATAATATTGCCCTCTAGATCCAGTGAAATAATGGCATCATGATTGTATTTCTTAAGGGAGGTGTAGCGTTCAATAGATTCCTGCAGCTTCCGCTCAACATTTTTGCGCTCGGTGATGTCCCGGCCTACAGCAAGCACACTTGGGCTGTCCGGGTCATCCACTATACGTAAAGTGAATTCAATCCACAAGTATCGCCCGTCAGCGTGAAGAACCCGCAGTTGAATACTCCGGAGTTCAGATACTTGCGGAAGGCTTAGGGTGGCACGATCCTCAGGATGGATCAGGCTGCGGATATCGCGTCCGATCAGCGCCTCCGGTTCATAGCCCAGCACTTCCTTGACCGACGGTGAGCAATACCGGCAGATATTGTCGGGTGTGGCGTAATAGACCACATCACTAATATTCGCGGCAATCAGCCTATACAGCTCGTCAGGCGAGGGATAACGATTCTGGGCTTTTGCTTCGGCCGGAGGTTCCGTCAGGTGAATAATATAATACAGTTCTGCACTTGTAGAAGGATCTCTGATAAGTGCGGTATGCAGCAGTACGGGAACCGGCATGCCTTTGCCATGAACCATCCTAATTTCGCATTCAAAAAAGGGAACTCTGCTTGCTTTCAGAGCCCCCATCTTCCTGCTATGTATCTCCACAGAATCTTTGTACAGAATCTCCCTGAAATCATGCCCCAGGAGTTGTTCTTCTTTATATCCAAGCATCGAGACTACAGACGGATTGATGCTCGTCCATTTGAGGTCGAGGGACAGAAAAGCCATTCCGCTGATACCCGTTCGGTATACTTCTCCAAAATACTGCTCTTTCAACATCTGATCCACCGCCCGTTTTGTGGAGTAATGAAAGCAATTCCATTATTTAAAAACTGTAATATTAATATCTTGCATATCCGGGCGAAAGTCAAATGCTATTAAATGGAATAAAATACCTGTTTACCAGAAAGAAAATCCCTGCAATGTGAAATGCATACTTTTGCTGCATTTTCTTTAATCCAGCCGTTGCGGTTAGAATCATGAATGAAAAAGAGATAACTGATGAAAATGTCCATAAAGATTTGCCCTTCTATGTAACGAAGCTGCTCATATTGAAAGTTTGTCTTAGACGCATAGCCTTCCAAAAAGGTATGCCGAAATTCACTTGGGAGCATAGAGGACGCACTGCCGAGATCAAACAGATAATATCCGTAGCCGGAGAATCCGAAGTCGATGTAACAAGGACCCTCAGGAGCGACAATAATATTTCCGAGCTGAACATCGGCATGGATGATCCCCCACTCCTGCTGGCCATCCAATTCACGGAGTTGTCCTTTCACGCATTCCAGAACCTCTCGAATGATCCCATAATGCTCTTCACTGTACAGGCCGGCTTCAACACCATATTGAAGCTCTTCGATAGCGATGTCTATCCGCTCAGCACCGTATACTGGCCTGCTCAGTGCAGGATGTACCGACTCGCGTGAAAACCTGTGAAGCTCCGCCAGCCGCTCGCCCAGTGCAAAAACAATCTGCGGGGCGTTTTCTTCCTCCAGGGTAAGAACAGCACCTTCAATCCACTCCAGCAGAGTTGCATAGCAATCCCCAAGCTCACTTCCGGTATAGGCTGTTACAAACTGCCCCAGGCGACCCGCGACCGGCTTCTGCACAGGCAAAAGATTGCTATGGTCTAAGCCCAGAAGGATGTACATCTCGGACTCTAATCCTTCAAGCGTATGCTGTATACCAAACAGGCCCGCTGTTGCCGGTTTGTGAATACGGAGCAGGTAGGTCCTATTGCTGTCTTTATCCTTTACCTTAAACGTAATATTCTCATTATGTCTTATGAATTCTATTTCCGGATCAGTTATTGAATATAGTAAAAGCACTTCAGCTGCATGATGGTTCATGTCATTAACGATGTTGAATTCCATGATAAATCCCTCATCCCTGAATTTTCCTTTTAATATATCATGTAATGTTTCAGGATTATATGACCATTCCCCCGACGAACCGGCCATCAGACGGAGTTCTCCCCAGTTCCCCATCTTTGATTAAATCAGGGCTTTCAGGCTAACAGTGTTTTTACGGTATCCGTAAAGGCACTGACCTGAAAAGGTTTAGTAATGTAAGCAGCAAATCCTGTTTCCCGGGCCCGTTCAATATCTGAACGCAGGGCAAATGCACTGATTGCCACTACCGGTATATGCCGGGTATCCTCCCTTGCCTTCAACCATTCCAATGCCTCATATCCATTCAGGCCGGGTAAGCCGATATCGAGAATGATCAGATCCGGCAGCCGCCGGACCGCTATGTCCAGGCCTATTTCCGCCGTTTCAGCTTTCAGCAGCAATAAGGAGGGCAGATTTTTTTTGAAGATATGATGCATTAAGGCCATGTTAAGCTCATTATCTTCAACATACAGCACCGTCCGCTTGTACTCCTTCATCCGCCAAATCCCCCCCAAATGTTTACGATCCTTGGAAAAATAGAAAAAACCGAAGAAAGGGACCTGTCCCCCTTCTCCGGCTCATGTTCGGCTCATTCGCATGTCCGACTCATTTCCGCCTCATATATAGTTTGAAGATCTGGTTTAAAGGAAAGTATATGCAATCACGCTTGTATCCTTATCGAAATCCCAATCCACATAAATGTCGGACAGTTCCTTGCCCAGCATTGGTGCAATTGTGGTGGTATCTTCGAGGTATCGTTTTTCCATCTTGCGTTTCGTGGTTTTGAGCGTATTCTCATAGCCGAGGCCTATCAGTTCCTTCTCCAAAGGAATCAGGATGCCTTCGCGTTTGATGATCAGGGTACGGGGCCCCAGCCACCAGGAATCGGTAAACTCGGGTTCCTTCTGTACTTTTCTGCTCACTTCATTGATTTGGGCATGAACTTCATCCCGTCCGGCATACTCATCGACTGCTACTCCATCGTTCTTCAGGAGGGCAACGATCATCCCAGACGCATTATGTATACCCCAATCATAAAAAATCTCGCCAACCTCAATCGACATATTGTCCTGCAGATAAGCCGATAGCTCAGGAAGCAGTGACTTCATCAGAAGCTCACGTGTATAGCGGAACGCCTGCTCTTCTTCCTTATTCAGCAGAAATCTCTCTACAGGCCCGATAAAATTCCGGATATGCAGTGCGATGCATTGCTTCCCGATAGAAACATGTATAGACTCGGGGCCTTTCCCGAAACGCTCCCTAAGTAGTCTTCCGGTGTAACTGGAAAATTGGCTAGTTAGTTCTGTAGTACTCATTGGATTTCCTCCAGCAATGTATTCTTTTAAGTGCCTGGGGAGATACTCCGCCTGCCGGAGAAACGATTCGTACACCTTAGTATAATATCAACGGGCAGCTTCGTACATAAAAAAATAAACAGATCATTGACACGAACAATTATATTGTTTACAATCTAATTGTTTAATACATAAAAAGCATACACCGGAAGGATGAAGCTGCCAATGAGCGTCTATCAATATACAGCCCGCAACATTCGGGGTAAAGAGATCCCTCTTGAACAATACAAGGATAAAGTGCTGCTGATCGTAAACACAGCCAGTAAATGCGGGTTCACCCCGCAATATTCGGACCTGCAGAAGCTATACGAGAAGTTCCAGGACCAGGGTTTTCAAATTCTCGGGTTCCCCAGCGACCAGTTCGGTGAAGAACCCGGCTCTAATGAAGAGGTCGATGTGTTCTGCCAAATCAATTATGGTGTTAGCTTTCCACTCTTTGAGAAGATTGATGTAAAGGGCGAACATAGACATCCCTTATTCGGCTATCTGACCAGCCAAGCGGGCTTTACTGGCTTCGATCAGAATCACACGGGCAGCAAACTGCTGCACATGATGCTTGAGGAGCGTGATCCTGCATCTCTGGCTGACGATGAAGTGAAATGGAACTTCACCAAGTTCCTGATCGACCGTGAAGGCAATGTAGTGAAGCGTTTCGAGTCGTCTATTGATCCCCTCGATATTGAGCCGGCTATTCAGGAACTGCTGTAAAAAGAAGACCCCCTCTCCCACAGTGTGGAGGAGGGGGTCTTTGCTTTCGGTGCACTTAAGGTTATTGCAGCTGCCAGTCGCTGATATTGAAATCTTTTTTGGCCAGCTTTTCTTCCACCAGGAAATTCTTGGTGCCCTCCAGCAGCTTCGTGCCTTCTTCAGTGAAGGCTGTATCCTTGATATCACTGATCGGATTAACCTGTTTCGCCAGCTCCGGTGTCGTATCGTTAATCTCGGCCAGGAACTGGTAATATTCATCTTCGTGCTGTTTCAAATCGGCCAGCGCCTTCTCACGAGCCTCATTCCATACCTTAGGGAAATCCGGGAATTTCGCCAGATAGTCCTCCGAAACAACAGTAGCGCTGGAGCCCAGCAGATCGGGATGGCTCGATGCATCATCCAGATGGGTATAGCCTTGATCAATCAGCTTCAATGCCGGAATGCCCACATTGGTTGTCGCATCTACATCTCCGCGGGCCAGAGCCGCCGTTGCATCAGGAGTGAGCATATGGACCAGCTTATAATCGGTGACGCCCTCCTGCTTGAGCAAGCCGACGATATAGCGGTGCATGAAGGAGCCCTTTTGGATTGCGATCGTTTTGCCCTGCAGTTCTTTAACCGTCTTCGGGCCATCCTTTTTACCGATCAGATAGCCGACGGTATGGGCTGAGGATTGCGAAATCAGGCGTGTCTTGGCGCCGGAAGCATAAGCGATAATGGCAGGAGTATCTCCAAGGCTGCCGAAATCCAGCCTCCCGCTGATCAGCGATTCCGTCTGGTCGGGGCCGTTCGGGAAGCCGGTCAGCTTCACTTCGGTGATGCCGTATTTTTTCAGTTCCTCCTGAATGATGCCTTTATAAAAGCCCCAGCCCTCCGCGCCGCCCGGCACGTTCAGCTTGTTGGAGCCGATATAACCGAAATTCAGCACAGCCGGAACCTTGCCGGCCGGCTCGCTGCCTGCTGCTTCCGCTGTGTTATTGCCGCCGGCCGCAGAGGAAGCCCCAGTGTTGGAAGCTGCGTTGTTTCCGCAAGCCTGTAGCATCAGCATAACCATGACCACACTGGCAAGCAGTGCCAGGCGAATCCCCTTTTTCCGTTCTCCATGAATCTCTCTGTACGTTCTCATCACTCGGTTCTCCCCTCAGTCATCTGTTGTTTGAATTGCCTTAGAACCCGGCTCTGGCCGCCAGTTTGTACATGAAATCGTGACTTGCCACCGGCTGTCTGCCTTTGCCCCAGCCTACCTTCTCCCTGTATCCGCCGAGCAGCCCCTGTTGCTCTAACACAACTTCGGTCACACCGGTCACCCCTTCGGAATCCGGCGCGACATACAGGGCATCCACAGGACAATACAGCTCGCACATGAAGCAGGTCTGGCAATCGCTCTGCCGGGCGATGACGGGAATTCCGTCCTCTACCCGGTCAAACACATTCGTCGGGCAGACGGATACACATTGATTGCACTCTACACACCTGGCAGCGCTAATGACTTCAATCACAGTAATACACTCTCCTTCGCAACCTCTTCTGTCTTCACCCATACCTGATCCAGTCCGCCGCTGATCAGCCGGTGATGCTGGCCGTGATCCGTTTCTTTGTAATCCTCGCGCTTATGCATGCCCCGGGTTTCGGTACGGGCCAGCGCAGAGCTGTACATCCAGCGGGCAGTCGCCGTCATGGCTTCCGCTTCGCGGGCTTTAACCCCCTCCGGCGTACGTTGAATTTCCCGGCTGCGCTGCTCTGTCCACAGTGTGTCCAGGCGGCTGAGCGAGGAGGTCAGTCCCTGCTCCGTACGGAACAGATTGATGTCGTAAGGCTTAACTTCAGCCTGCACGGCGGAGACGAACTCCGCTGTACGCGCCGCCGTTCCCGCTTTTACTTCCTGACCAACCAGCGGCGAAGAAGATAGCCCTCTAGGTGAGCGATCGGCGGCATGCCATCCGAGCTGCGCGGCATAACCAGCCGCCCCTTCTCCGGCGAAGGAGCCGGAGGACATGGCCCAGGCGGCATTGTGGCTGCCGCCGCCGGTGAAGCCTCCGCAGATCAGCTCGCGGGTGGCCGCGTCTCCTGCAGCATACAGACCCGGAACTCCGGTGCCGCAGGTTTCATCCGTAATACGGATACCGCCGGTACCACGGACCGTCCCTTCCAGCCGCAGCGTGACCGGAAAAGCATCCTTGAACGGATCAATACCCCGGCGGTCAAACGGCAGGAAAAAGTTCGTCTGCGCTACGCGCAGCAGCGGTCTTAAATCCTCGGATGCGCCGTCCAGCTTGGCGTATACCTGGCGGCCCGCCAGGAGATTGCGGGCGATGATGGAGCGACCCTTCTTGGATCCCGCACCTTCCACCACGCTGCCATCTTCATAATAGAAGCTGGCATAGCTGTAATAGGCCGTCTTGGTGACAGAGGAGAAGGTCGGGCAGATGGCATAGGCATTGGAGAACTCCATGCCTGACAGGCTCGCCCCGGCTTCGGCAGCGAACAGATAACCGTCGCCGGTAAGGACGTTGCAGCCCAGCGCCTTACTGAGGAAGGCGCAGCCGCCGGTGGCAATAACCACCGCTCCAGCCTGGACGCTCCAGGCTTCACCGCTTTGGGTCTGTACGCCGGTTGCCCCGGCTACCCCGTGCTCATCAGCCAGCAGCTCCAGTACCGGACTGTGATCCAGAATCTTCACGCCCGCCTTCTTGACCAGCTTGCGCATGAGCCGCATATATTCCGGCCCCTGCAGGCTCCGGCGGTACTGGTTGCCGAATTCATCCAGCGGAAACGGATACCCCGAGAGGCCTAAACGGTTCATATTCTCATAAGTGCGGTCAAGTACCCGGTCCATCCAGCGGTGCTCCGCCAGCTTCCCGCCCATAGAATAGCGGCTGGCCTTCGCTTCCTCGCGCAGCTTCTCATCAGGCTTCACGTACCAGACGCCTGTGCCCGACGGCGCAGTCGCTCCGCTGGAGCCGCAATAGCCTTTGTCGGCTAAAATAACCTTCGCCCCTTTAGCCACTGCAGTGAGCGCTGCCCATGTCCCTGCAGGCCCCCCGCCGATTACCAGTACATCCGCCTTCAGATGAAGTGATCCATTAAGTCCTACCGTTTGATTCATTGCATTCAGCCCCCTTGGATTAATTAGCCCTGATAGCTGTCACGCCAGTGCAGGAGTTTGCGTTCGATGATGCGGAACAGCGAATCGATCAGCTTGCCGACAACTGCGAAAATAATAATGCCGACGAAGATAACCTCCGTATTGGAGTTCTGCTTCGCTTCATTGATCAGGAATCCCACCCCGGACTGCGAGCCGATCAGTTCAGCAACGACCAGTCCGATCCAGGCAACCGCCATCGATAACCGCAGGCCCAGCAGCATGCTGGGCAGCGCCGCCGGCAGGATCAGCCGCCGCAGCTTCTGCAGCGGACTGAAACCAAGGACCCTGGCTACCTCGAACAGCTTGTTGTCTACGCCGCGGATGCCCATGAAAGTATTGATGTAGAGCGGGAAAAAGGAGCCGCTAAGAATAATGGCTACCTTCGACACTTCGCCGAAGCCAAACCAGAGGATAATCAGCGGGGCAATCGCCAGATGGGGAACCAGCCGCAGCACCTGGATACTGGGGTCGAGCAGGTACTCCGCTTTGCGGAACAGCCCGGTCAGTACCCCGAACAGCAGTCCGAAAATACCCCCGATCACAAACCCGGTCCCCGCTCTGCCAATGCTTACGCCTAAGTGGTGGGTAAGCTCCCCGCTGGCCGTCAGAGCGGCAAAAGCCGAGAGGATCGACAGCGGCGCCGGCAGGAACTGCGGCGAGATTAGACCGGCACTTCCGGCAAGCTGCCATACCGTAAGTACCGCTAACGGAATAATTGCCCCGGTCCCCCAATCCGACAGAAGGGACTTCAAACGGATTGGAGCTGTCTTTTTCACCTTGTTAGAAGCAACTTTAGGAGCTGTACCGCTGTAATCATGCGCTTCCCTTACTGCCTTGGCTGTCTTGATAATGACTTCTATCCCTTCACTCATGATGCTGTTTCCCTCCTATCCTTGATAGCTGTCCTGCCATCTCAGCAGCCGCTGCTCGATCAGACGGACCACGGTATCACTCAGCAATCCGGCGGCGGCAAAAACAATAATTCCGACAAAAACCACAGGCGTATCAGCAAACTGCCGGGCGTCGGACATCATATAGCCGATTCCTGAGGTGGAAGCGATCAGCTCAGCCACTACCAGCCCCAGCCAGGACAAGCCGAGCGATAAACGCAGCCCCAGCATGATGTTCGGCACCGCCGCCGGCAGCACCAACCGGAGAATCTGCTGCATCCGGCTGAAGCCCAGCACACTCGACACTTCAAACAGCTTGTTGTCCGTACCGCGGATGCCCATAAAAGTATTGATGTAAACCGGAAAAAAAGCCCCCTTAGCGATCAGTAGTACTTTGGATTCCTCACCGATCCCGAACCACAGGATGAACAGCGGCACTACCGCAAGACTGGGGATCATCCGGATCATCTGCAGTGAAGGGTCCAGCAGCCTCTCCGATCTGCGGAACAAGCCGACCAGAATGCCCAGCAGTAGCCCCAGACCTCCGCCGAGCAGGAATCCGGATAACGCGCGCACTGCACTGACTCTGAAATTGCTCCATAAATCTCCGGCCCTGGCCAGCGTGACAAATGACTGGGCTATCGTATACGGTGTCGGAAACAGCATCTCCGAGAGAATTCCGTAATGCCCAAGCAGCTGCCACAGAATCAGCACACTTCCCGGCAGCAGCAGGCCAAGACCGGCTATAGCCGCTTTTCCGGGTTTATGGGCAGCGCCCAGCGCCACAGCCCGGTTACTCATATAAGCTCCCCCTTTAGATCAGATGATATTTCACAATTCGCATAGACTAAGTCGGATATATAGGCAAAGAAAACCCGCAACACATATCTAAATCCCTGCCCCGTCGGTCAATTCCAGCTCATCCACCTTTTCAAAATAATTCAGTACCCTAAGGCGCATCTCCTGAAAAGAATTCGTCGTCTTTTTGCGCGGATACGGTAGATCTACCGGCACTATCTTCCGGATTTTGCCCGGTCTCGGCTCCAGAATGACTACCCGGTTACCCAGAAACACGGCCTCATCAATATCATGCGTAACAAAAATCATCGTTGTCTTATTCCTCCGCCAAATGTCAAGCAGCACGGTCTGCATGTGGGCTCTGGTGAATGCATCCAGTGCACCGAACGGCTCATCGAGCAGCAGGATTTTGGGATTACGCAGCAGCGCCCGGGCAATCGCTACCCGCTGGGCCATTCCTCCTGAGAGCTCGCGCGGATAGGATTTCTCGAAGCCGTTCAGCTTCACCAGCTCAATCAGCTCATCCACCTTCTGCCGGATATCCGGCCGGTTAAGCGGAAGATCCGAGGCGATGTTCTTCTCTACCGTCAGCCAAGGGAACAGGCGGTGCTCCTGAAAAATAAATCCCTTGTCGATCCCCGGTCCGGCGATATTCGCACCTTCCAGCGTCACACTGCCGGAATAGCCGGTGTCAAGACCGGCCACGATGCGCAGCAGCGTGCTTTTACCGCAGCCGCTCGGGCCGATCACCGTGATGAATTCTCCCTCCTGCACCTCCAGATCTACCTCATGCAGCGCCTTCACCTGGCCTCCGGCGGTGTCAAAGCTTTTGTTCAGCTGTGTGATGGACAGCATTACCTCTCCCATATCTGCTCCTCCTTCGGCTGTGTATATAAATTGCACTTCAATTTTTAGAATAGAAGATCTGTCGCAACTGCAGTGAATGTTTGGACTTTCGGCCGCTGTTGTTTACAGATTTTTTTGATTAATTCCGCTATTAGCGGTTAAAATCCGTAAACAAAGGCGGACGCTCCCGCTCCTACAGTTCCAAAATCCCCTTCCGCTACTCCTTCCTATTCTTAAGTTTTCAGTTCAATTTATATTTTTTTTATAAAACAAAAAGACAGAGGGACCTCGTGCTGGATAGCACGGGCACCTCTGTCTGAACAGTCGGCCAATGTAATTCAAAGTAAATCAATTTGAATTTGTGAATTTAAAATATCATCTATCTGCAAGTCTGTCAACAAAAAGACACAACTTTAATCCAAATAATTAATTTGGTAAACTAATCCATTTTTAGAACCGCAGGCTCTTTAAAGGCTGTAACCTTTCCCTTGCTCTGTACGATAATCATTCCGTTCTCCAGCAGGGTTGGCCCGAAGACTCTTCCGGATGTTTTGAGCTGCAGCACCTGTGCTCCAGTTAGCAGATTCACCGCCACCAGCTGACCGTCTGCACGGGCGATATACATACCGTGACCGAGCAGGTCAAAACGGGCAATCGGGGTGCTTCCGTAATAAGATACCCCATACCTGTTGGTAGTCTTGACGCCATATACTGCTTCACCGTCGCTGAACAGCAATCTTCCGTCATAAGGGCCTGCGGCATACCTTAGGGAGCTTCCGCCGCCTGCAGCCGAATAGGTAATCTTGGCCGTCTTGGCCGGATCCGCATCTGCCGGATAACAGTAAACGGTGTTTCCATCATTGATGTACAGCTGATTGCCGCCGATCCAGGCCAATCCGCCGCTGCTCTGCGCCTCATCCGGATTAATGTTTCCGGGGTTGTACTCTACTGATTTCTGTACCTTGCCGGTCTTGGCGTCCAGCGTATCCACTGTGGTCAAGGGAACCATTTCCATCAGGTTGGCTGTCCGCTGAGAGCGGAGTGTGCCGTTCCCGGCATCAATGGGCAGGGCGTGATTGTCTGCTTCCCACAGCTGTTTGCCTGTCTTCCGGTCAAAGGCGTGCAGAAGCTCGTAGGAATAAGCACCGGACACTGAATCCTCAGCGAATACCAGATCCCCTTGAACCTGTATAGGCAAATACAGCTTCTCACTATAATTATCCTTCCATTGAAGTTTGCCGTCTTTCAGATTATAGGCCTGAATATCACCGTTAACGGCAAAAAGCTGGTTCTGGTCGATCAGGAGCTGGTGCGGGGCTTTACTCGGTACGGAAGAGCTCCAGTTGTTTTTACCTGTTGCTGCATTGATGGCATATATCGTTCCTGCCTGCGAGCTTGCGTAGATCAGGCCATCCTGATACAGCAGCGGTGCTGTCAGCTTCGCCCCATATTTCCAGACTCTTTTGCCGGTCTGGGCATTCAGTGCGAGCAGCTGCCCCTGCTGAATGATGTAGACTTTGCCGCCTCCGGCCACAGTAGAACCCCGGCTCATCGCTGATTCATCACCCTGCAGATCCATCGTGCTAGACCATATGATTTTAGCTGCAGGAGCTGCAGGAGCATCACTCCCGAAATTATTGGCCACGTAAGAAGTACGCGGTTCAGATGCTGCGGATTGGGCCGTACCGGCAGCAGCCAGCAGACTTAATCCGATCACGGCAGCGAAGGCCCCGTTTTTGATATTTATTCTCCACATTTGATGAATCCCTCCCGGAATTAATTGTCCTTGTCCATCCTTAGAAGCCACAACGAGTATATACCCTGATTTGCAGAATATTCAATAATTTTCCACCCATATCGGATTTTGCTGGATGAATAGTGCAAAAATCAATACACTATAAGAGACAGCAAAAAGAGAGGGCATATGCGCCAATCCGTCACGATGAATCTGTTTATTCGCTTACAGATCAAAACATTTACTCATATACTTACATTTTGTAAGTTATTATGTTATACTAATCCGAGTCCTACTTACTGCGGACAAGCACCAACACTCTATATGGATTGAACAATCGCGGTTCATATCAAGAAATCTGAAGACAACAGCGGCCGGAAGTCCAAACATTCTCTGGAGTCACGGATAACCCAAAATAAATAAACATTAGTTCAATCTATATAGATAACCAACATTCTGATGAACAAGGGGTCTGTACTTATGACTAACAACGTAAATAAAGATAAACAGCCTGAATTTGAATTCGGCATTTATACACTGGGCGACATGGTGACCGACTGTCATACAGGCCAGCGGATCAGCCCGCAGCAGCGGCTTCAGGAGGTCATTGCTGCAGCTAAGCTTGCGGATGAGGCCGGACTTGATGTATTCGGCGTGGGTGAGCATCACCGGCTTGATTTTGTTATCTCTTCCATGCCGGTTGTGCTCGCTGCGATTGCCCAGGTGACCAAGCGTATTAAGCTGACCAGCGCAACTACTGTGCTTAGTACTTCCGATCCAGTACGGGTATTCGAGGATTTTGCCACACTGGATCTGCTGTCCGGCGGTCGGGCAGAGATTATTAACGGACGCGGTGCTTTTTTGGAGTCCTTCCCGTTGTTCGGATATGAGCTGGAAGACTACAAGAAACTGTTCGCTGAGAATCTTGAGCTGTTGCTGGAGCTGAACCAGCATGAGGTGATGAACTGGAAGGGAACCTTCCGTTCACCGCTGAACAATGCCGAGATTGCTCCGCGTCCGCTGCAGCCGAAGCTCCCACTCTGGGTTGGCATCGGCGGTTCACCCGAAAGCGCCGAGCAGGCCGGACGGCTAGGCATCGGCATGGCTATTGCGATTCTAAGCGGCAGCCCTGAGCCGTTCCAGAATCTGGCCGCAACCTACCGCCGCAGCGGCGCCGCAGCCGGGCATTCCCCAGAAGACCTGAAGATCGCCATTACGAGCCACGGCTACATCGCGAAGACCTCACAGCAGGCGCTCGATGAATATTACCCTTACTATTACAGCTACCGTAACGCCATCAGCCCGCATCCCGGGCAGGAATACCGGGTTTCACGCAGTGATTTTGGCCGCTTCGTCTCACCGGTCAATACGCTGGCTGTCGGCAGTCCCCAGCAGATCATCGAAAAAATTCTATACCAGCATGAGCTGTTCGGCCATAACCGCTTTATGACCCAGCTCGATATCGGCGGACTGCCTTACAGTAAGGTGGCTACCGCAATTGAACTGCTTGCTACGGAGGTTGCTCCGGTGGTGCGCCGGGAAATCGCCAAGAAGACTAGCGCAGGCACTTCGCAGGCCTAACCATTCATTCAGGCTTTCTGCCTGTAATTCGCACGCCAAAAAGGCTGCACTATCCCCACTTGGGACGGGCAGCCTTTTTGGCGTAACCAGACTATTCTTCTACCGCCTATAACCCTTCAGCCAGATGCCTGCGGCAGACCTTGAGCAAAGCCTGATAGCTGTCTTCAAAATCAAGCTGTCTGAGAATATTTAAATACCCTTTTAGTTCAGCCGCACTGTCTTTCTGCTTCAGGCAGAGCAATGTCAGCTCGTAATAAATTAAGGTCACTATTTTATCGTACAGCAGATGGGTTTTATCCGCTAAGGGCAGCGCTTTTTCGAGAAACATCAGGCTCTGTTCATAGTTATGCTCGTTCAGGCAAAGGATCGAGAGGTTCTGCAGCAGATGCTGCTGGACCGTTCTGCTCTCCGGAAAGGAATGGTATCTGTCAAATTCTTTCGCGCCTCTGAGGCCGAAAAAAATGGCATCACTGCTGCTTAGTGTGAACAAAAAATTGTTGAGCAGCTTGAACTCGTACAGATACCATTTATCCACACCAAGCAAATACGGCTTAATATACGCTGCAATCTCATTCAACGCTGTTATTTCATCCGCATGATGATGCTGAATCAACACCCCCTGGCCTAGCAAATATAGATGGTAATAAGCCTCGGTCCGTGTGGACTCATACATTGACCGGCACTCCCGGCTGACCGTCTTGACCTTCCCGAAGTCGTAGCGGTTACCCGCTTCTGTAAGCTCCAGATGCAGCATCCGCTTCACCTGCGGAGCATTATCCTGGTGCAGGAAAAGCAGCTCCTCAAACGAAATTTCGAGTTTGTCCAGAAGCAGGATCAGCTTGTCGTAGCCGGGATAATACTTCCCGCCTTCAAAGCGTGAGAGGTTGGAGCGGCTCATGATGCCTCCAGCCAGAAGCGACTGGTTCATTCCTTTCGATCTGCGGATCTGCCCTATCGTTTTACCCAGAATCATCACTTGTCCACTCCGTTTGCCTGTGTGAGTATATAGCACAATTTGTAAGCCTGACTTTTATTGTATGCTACACTCGGCACAAAGAAAATGACAAATTCCGGGGGTAGACGGCAATGAATCTGCGTATAGCGCCACAGCTAAACCGTAAGGTCTGGAATATCCTGGCCGGCACTTTTTTTACGAGAACCGCCCTGTTCATGAGTGTTCCTTATTTATCGATCTTTCTGACCGGTCAAAAGCACATCCCGCTCCTGCTCACCAGCCTCATCCTCGCCGTCAATCCGCTGGCGGGTGTAGCCTTCAGCTGGCTTGGCGGTGCGCTTGCCGATAAACTTCCGCTCCACAGAATCATCCTGTATACTCCGCTTATCTGGGGGACCGTGTTCATTCTGTTCTATTTTGCCGACAGCTTCCCTTTCTTTCTGCTGCTGAACGCCCTGAACGGACTCTGCTATTCACTCTTTGAACCGGCGAGCAAAAAAGTGCTGTCCACGGAGTCTCTCCCGGAGCACAGGCTCCTTGTATTCAACCTGAGATACACAGCGATTAACCTGGGATGCTTTGCCGGTCCTCTGCTCAGCCTGCTGTTTAATATGAAAATGACCCTGTTCCCTTATGTCATCCTCGGCATCATGTATATTCTATACGGGGCCTCAACGATGTTATTCTTCCACGAAACTTCATCTAACAAGGTTAATATTCATTATGAAATGTCCTGCAGTCTGCTAGCCATCGCAACGATCCGCAAAGATCATGTATATCTGCTGCTGCTGGCGGGGATGAGCTTTTCCTACTTCGGTTATTCTCAGCTGAACGGAACCGTCTCCCAGTTTCTATCGAACACTGCTATGCTTGCGGACGGTACCCGGTTATACTCCATCCTGCTGTCGGCGAACGCCATTGTGATCCTCGCTGCCCAGTTTGCTGTGCTCCGCCTGATCTCTACATGGAACCCGTTTACAGTGGTTCTGCTCAGCAATCTGCTGATCGGCCTGAGTTTTCTGTTCTTTCTCTTCCCGGCCGCCTACCCTCCGCTGCTGTTATTCATTACGGTGTTCAGTCTCGGAGAGCTGCTGATCGGCGCGCGGTTCGATGCCCTGGTGGATGAATTGTCCTCTGCGGACAATAAAGGGTTATATTTCGGCTGCGCGGAAATTGTAAAGCTGGGGACCATCAGCGGCCCTATCGCGGGAAGCGGTCTGCTGGGGATGTTCGGCTTTCAGGCAGCCTGGCCCGTGTTCGGACTGCTCAGCGGTATAACCCTGACAGGAGCCCTCCTGATCCGCGCGGCCCGAATCAAACACAGGCTTGCCGTACCCCCATCTCTCCAGCACAAAAAAAGGCCCCCAGTAATGACTGGGGCCCCCTCTATCCGTTAGGCAAACGAAGGTTTGTTATTATCAACCTTCCCGCTGACGAGCTTCTTGTATTCGTCGTCTCCGCCTTCCAGAGAAGGCGCAATATATACGTTGATGGACGAAGGCGACAGCTTGGTGGGCCTTCCGGTCCCCGCTTTCCGCTTCGTGCGGCCTTTGCCGCCTTCACTGCCGCTGCCGTTTGCGGTTCGGCGGACAGCACTGGATAAACTGACTGCATTCTTCATGTTCTTCATCGTGTCAGTCCCCTCCCACTAAATGATTGACGGTACGGAACAAATCCCGGTTATACGACACGACCTCGGTAAGATCATCCGCGGATAATCCGTCGCTTCCGGAAAAATGAACAGAAAGGACATGCTTTTCACCTAAAGGATAGCATAGGATATAGACCTCCGCAACTTCTGTACGCTGAAAAAAGGTCCATTCCTTGCTCATAAAAGCATCGAGCACACCCGGACGTTTCTCCTGTTCCGCTTCATACAGCGACAACGGGTAGACATGTCCCCGGCCCACATTTCCGCCGACTTGCCTCAGACCTTCTCCCTCACGGGCCTGCCACATGGCGGCGCCCATAACCCGGCAGTGCTTCGGCGGCAGAAAAGAATTGCGGACCGCTTCACTGAGCGCCTGATATTGCAGCCCTCCTTCAGGAGCAGCCACATTACTATTATATTGCCAAAAGAAGTGAAGGATACTTTCTTTTCGCCTAAGCTCATGCTTTAACTGCTCCAGCTCCTTCTGCGGATCACGGAAGCTTCCCTGCTCCTGAATGCTGTCAATGATCTTGCCGCAGCTTACATCTACGGCCGCCACCGGATTCTCATGCTGCCATTCGTATTCCAGCGGAGTGAGGCCGGATAAATCCGACAACAGATGATACTCCTCGATATTTTCTCCCGGAATTAAATCATTGCGGACCGGCACCTGATCCGGCAGCAGGCAGAAGACACGGCTGCGCCGCAGCCTGGCCCAGAATAAGCCCATTTCAAACTGTGTATTATCACGGGTCACATAATAATATTTACCGCGGATTCTGGCTACATCGTCCGGAGAGAACACGAAGACGGCAAAATCGCTCTCATCCAGATTCCGTTCGAGTGCTTCCATGGTATATTCATTCGCGCGGAAGGCATTGGCATACCATGGATTCACCTGGGCCTCCCGCTTCAGCTGCTCATGTATCGCCCTGGCGTAACGGATAGATTCTCTGGAAGATCCAATGAATAGTTTTGGTCTGGTCACGGCCGCGCTCCTTATGTCAGTTTCCCCATGCTGTCATAATTATACAGCCCTTTTCTATCTGGGAACAGAGCCCCATTTCCTTAGATTTTAATAAAATCCTGTTCTTCTGCCGATGAAACAGGGTAATAGGATTTTATATCACCCTGAAACGAGGCTTCTTATGAACAAAAGAATACATATTGCAGTACTGGCAGCCGGCCTCCTGATGGGAAGCTTGCTCCAGAGCACCCGTGTAGACGCTATGGCGTCTTATACGGCGAAGGTCTATACCAGTTCTCTTATTGTCCGCAGCGAGCCGGCCGCCGGTGCTTCAGTTGTAGGATCTTTGAAGAGCGGCACCACAGTAACCGTTACCGACGAGCAGCACGGTTGGATGGAGATCCGCTCCGGATCTGTCAGCGGCTGGGTTGCCGGTTATTATCTTAAGAAGACTGCCGGCACCGCATCGGCCTCCTTGTCTTCTGCCAAGACAACCTCCGGCAGCAGTTCAGCAACTGTAACCGCGGATTCCCTGCGGATCAGGGGAGGGCCGGGAACCGGCTACCAGGTAGTAGGCTCCCTGAAGGCCCGGGATACCGTAACCGTTCTGGAGCGCCAGGACGGCTGGGCACGGATTCGTACAACCAGTGGAGAAATCGGCTGGGTATCGGCGCAGTATATTGCCAGCGGGAGTGCCTCTAGCGGAAGCAGTACGGTCAGTACGGTCTCAAGCACAAGCTTCAAGTCTGCAGGTCGGATCAGCGGCAAACTGATCGTCATTGATCCCGGGCATGGCGGCAGCGATCCGGGCATGCTCGGCACGACCTATAACACGATGGAGAAGGATCTAACTTTGCAGACGGCCTTCTATGTACGCGACTACCTGACAGCCAGGGGAGCGCGCGTGCAGATGACGCGGACCTCTGATCAAAAGCCCACCCTCGCCCGGAGAGTGCAGATCGCTACGGCGCTGAACGCTGATGCCTTTGTCAGCATCCATTACAATTCCTCGCCGAAGAATGTATCCGGAACACTGACCTTCTTCTACTCTGAATCGGATGACCTGCGGCTGGCCCGGGCGATTGAGACCCGGCTTGGGCAGGGCATCGGCCTGAAGAGCAATGGCTTATCTTACGGCAATTATCATATCCTGAGGGAAAACACGCTTCCGGCGGCCCTTGTGGAGCTGGGTTTTCTCAGCAATCCTTATGACGAAGCGATTGTCCGCACTTCCGCCTACCAGAAAAAGGCGGCCAAAGCCATCGCCGAAGGGCTGGCCGATTATTTCAAAAAATGAACCTCTGCGACCGCAAGCAGCGCTTAGCTCACTGCTTGCGGTATTCGCGCGGGGTCTGGCCGGTCGCTTTTTTGAATACCCGGCTGAAATATTTCTCATCCTCATAGCCGACCAGCTCCGAGATTTGCGACAGCCGGAGATTGGTATTGTGCAGCAGCGTCTTGGCCTTATCTATTCTCAGGCCTGTTAAATAATCCGACAGATTCTCTCCGCTGATCTGCTTGAACTTGCGGGACACATTCTCCCGGCTGATAAAAAACCGCTGCGCAATATGCTGAAGCGTCATGTCCTTAGCATAATTCTGATCCAGATACTCCCGGATCTCCTGCACAAGCCGGCTGTCCGGGGGCTGAGGGCTTCCCTGTGATAAACGCTGCAGCAGCGTCTTCATCCCATCCCGCCAAAGCCGGGCGGAGAATAACCCCTCATGATCGTAGCATAGCCCGAAATGGATCTCTGCCTCCGGCCGCCAGCGCTGCAGAGCCTCGGCAATCTCTTTCTGAAGCCGCAATAACTGGCTCTCCGTAAGTACAGGCAGACCGGCCAGCTGAACCGACCACTCCTCTACCACCCGCTCCATTTTGTCCAGCTCACCCGAGAGGACTGCTATTTTCAGCTTCTCCAGCTGCGTTTCGAAGGCGTAGTCTTCTACAGATCCACTCTCGCTCAAAGTCTCCCGGTACAAGTGAATCCGTCCTTCCCGCTGCAGCAGGTTACGCTCGTTCAGCCCCTGCCGTGCCTGGTGAAAAGCCGTTTGTATCCCCTCGGGGAACTCACAAGCATAACTGAGTCCAATATCCATCAGCACCCCATAGGTCTGCTTAATCGACCCGTTGATCCCCCGCATCAGCTCCTCTGCCTCCGAAACCACTGACCAGAGGAGAACAACAATCTCTGCACCGGCCTGCCAGCTGCGGAAGGCGATACCGCTCTGCTTCGATGCAAGCACCTCATTACAGACATTCACCAGCACAAAGGAGGTCAATCCCACATCACCGTGAAATCTCTGCAGCAGCCGGCAGTCTGCCCCCTGGAGAGAGAGCACTGCTATTCTGCATTCTGCGGCAAACAGCGGCATGCCCAATTCTTCACTCAGGGAATGCTTCAGCTCCTGAAAGGACACCTGTCCTGCCACTAGATCAGATAGCATCTTATCCCAGTAGAGCGGCCGCAGCACATTCAGCTGCATACTCTGGCGCAGAGTTTGCTGCCGCTCCGCCTCTTCCTCCTGCCACAGCTGAAAGGCATGCTCCGCCGCGGAGATCAGCTGCTTGCTGTTGAGCGGCTTCAGCAAATAATCCGTCCCCCCGTAGACAATCGCCGGCTTCACATAGTTGAAATCCTGATAGCCGCTGATTACTATGGTCTTCGTATTCGGATAATGCGTATGCAGCCATTCCAGCAGCTCTGCGCCATCCATCAGCGGCATGCGCATATCAGTGAATACAATCTCAGGCTGCTGCTCCTGCATGATCGCGATCGCTTCCTGCCCGTTAGTCGCTTCATAAATGCCGGCAATCTGATGCTTCTCCCACGGCACAAAATAGCGGATGGCCTCCCGCACATGCTTCTCATCGTCTACTATCAGCACCTTCATTGTTTGCCGCTCCTTTGTGTAAGTGATCGGTAGTATGTTTCTATTGCACTTTCTGCAGCAGATGTCTCCTTAAACGGCCGAAAAATTAAATCTATTGTAGTTAGTACAGTAGAATCTTGGGAATCAGCTGTTTTTGGCCCATATTCCCCGATTCTGCTGCACAGAATACAACAGATTCGAATTAGCCTTCGTTTGCTATAGCAATCTATTGTACAAAATACAACCAGGCAACACACCTACTCTTGTTACCGGTTTAGTTTCACCATATTAACCTAACTGCCCAGAGGAATTACCAGCGTGACCGTAACCCCCTGGCCCTCTTCACTGTTCAGCAGCAGCTGTGTCTCGCCGCTCAGCTGCAGCCGCAGCCGGGCCAGCACATTGTACAGGCCGATCTCTTCGTATTCGGCCTTGCCGCTATGCTCGAGACTGGCGGTGATTTCCTCCAGCCGCCCGCGGGGCATGCCCTTGCCGTTATCCTTGACGGCAAGAATCAGCCTGTCCTGCTCATCAAGCGTGCAGGAAATCGTAATTAACGCGCCGCGGACTCCATCCTCGAACCCATGCTTAAAGATATTCTCGACGATCGGCTGCAGGATCATCTTGGGCACGACAATGTCGAGGGCCGCCTCATCGGTATCGATATCCAGCTGCAGATTGTCTTCCCCGAAACGCTCGGTTTGCAGGATGACGTAATTCTGCACATGCTCCAGCTCATCGCGCAGCGGTACCTGCGTCCGTTCAGTATTCATCGAATAACGCATCATGCTGCCAAGGGAATAGATGAGATCGTACACCTTTGGCGCATTATAGCGCAAGGACAGACTGGCAATCGACTGCAAAGCGTTGTAAAGGAAATGCGGATTGACCTGGGCCTGCAGCGCCTTCAGCTGATTGGTCTTATTGGCCAGCTCAAGCTTATATTCCTTGACGATCAGATCGTTGATCGTGCGGGTCATGCCGGTGATTTTGCGGGTCAGCAGGCCAAATTCATCCTCACGGTCGGCATCCATGTGGGCATCCAGCTGGCCGATCTGCACCTTCTGGGTGAAGGAGATCAGCTTCTTGATCGGCCTTGTGAACCCGATGGAAATCACCACCGCGACAATCCCGCCCAGAATCAGGAACAGCACGCCAATACCGGTATTGAACCGGGTAATTACCCGTGCATCGGCGTACAGATCCTCGTAAGGCACCAGCTTGATAATATTACCCTTGAACAAGGGAGCGTCAATGTGACGGTACAATACGATTCCCTCGAACCCGTCCTTGTCCCAAGTGAAATGTCCGCTCTCGCGGCCGCCGGGAAGCCGGCTCCAGCCGGCCGTTACCTGCTTCCCGATCCAGTTAGGATCAGACGCAAAAAGCGCTTCTCCCCGTTCGTTCAACACATACAGGCGTTCTGTATCCGAATTGTACATCGATTTGGAAATCCCCTCCAACTCGGAGAGCCGGAAATCAATTGATAGATCCGCCAGTACATCGGAGCTGGGCGCACGGTAGAGCGGAAAATGGGCCGAGAAGACGGGCACCGTCCCTGATTTCAAATTCGGGAACCGGGACTTCATTCCGTATTGGTGATCCATATGGGTCACCTCTATAAAAGGCCGGTAGGTTCCTCCCGGAACCGCCGGCGGGGCGTATTTGTCTGATTCCCGGCGGAACAGTCCGCCGAGCAGCAGATTCGACTGCTTGGCGGCTCTGACATACAGATGAATCTGGAACGTGTTCTGATCAGAGAGGAACAGGTTGTACATCTGGGTAGAGATAATCGCCCGGGTATCCGGCGCAGCCGTGCCTGCGGGCAAATCATCGGGATCTTTTGCCGTAAGCAGGCTCGTATAAAAGGAGCTGGGCACATTAATTCCGCTGTACAGCGACAATGCCCGCTGGTTCATCCCGTTGAAATAGCTGCTGAGATTACCTTCCCCGAGTGTCAGCAGCTTCGTATTCTGCTTCACGGACTGCTCGGTCACCGACTGCTTGGTGTAGAGATATGAGAACGTGACGGAGATCCCCGACGGGATCACCGAAGCCAGCAGTACAAGCGCCATCAGCCGGGTGCGGATGCTGTTTCTGAACATAACGGCCCCTCCTAAAAGTTTTGCGGAACATCCGCTTCATGAAATATCTTTGCAGCAAAACTCGCTTCGGAAGCATACGCTTAAGTTTTGCGGAACATCCGCTTCGTATAATAATCTTTTACGAACGCTTCCATATAGTTGACACAATCTCGCAACGACAGCATACACCGAGTTTCGTGCGGGGCGCTACTGTGAATTTTTGACGCTGCAAAATTTGTCCGCTGCAATATAATCCACTTTTATGATCATCAAATTGAGTGTTGGAGAAACGCGGGGCTTTCTATAATGAAGCCATGAACCTGTAGAATAACTAGACAAAGGAGATTCCATATGAGAAAAGCTCTGCAGCTTAAACGGGGCTGGGACCAGCAAATTGTGTTCCTCGGACCCTGCCTGCTCTTTTTCCTGACCATTGTGGTCACGCCATTTTTTCTCGGCTTCTACTATTCCTCCACAGACTGGAACGGGCTGGATCTGGACAAAGCGGTCTGGACCGGTGCGGCCAACTGGAAACGGATTTTTCTGAATGATGATAAGTTCTGGGAGTCCCTGCTCTTCACCCTGCGCTTCACGGTGGTGTCCGTAGTTGCCGCCAATGCACTGGCGCTGCTGCTGGCCTTCCTGCTGATGACTACACTGAAGACCAAAAAGGTGCTGCGGACGATCTTCTTCATGCCTAACGTGATCGGCGGTATTTTGCTCGGGTATATCTGGCAGTTTATTTTCACCAAAGGCTTCGCCACCATCGGAGAGATCACCGGTATTTCGTTCTTCCAGCTGCCATGGCTGGGTACACCGGGCACCGGATTCTGGGGACTCGTTATCGTGTTCGTCTGGCAGACAGCCGGCTACATGATGGTTATCTATATCGCTGCGCTGGCCGGCATTCCGAAGGATCTGATCGAAGCGGCCAAGATCGACGGCGCCCGCGCCCCGCAGCTGTTCCGGAGCGTCTATGTCCCATTGATCATGCCGGCTATCACCATCTGCCTGTTCCTGACCACCTCTAATGCCTTCAAAATGTTCGACCTCAACCTGTCGCTGACCAAAGGCGGACCGGGAACCTCCACCCAGTCGCTGGCCTATAACATCTATGCGGAAGCGCTGATTAACAACCGTTACGGACTTGGCACCGCCAAGGCACTGCTGTTCTTCGTCGCTGTCTCGCTGATTACGGTCACCCAGGTATGGATTACTAAACGGAAAGAGGTGTCAGCATAATGGATACCAGCAGATACCGCCCGAAAAATTTCATTCTGGAGATACTCGCCATCCTTTTGGCGCTCGTCTTCCTGTCACCGTTCTATCTGGTGCTGAGCAACTCTGTGAAAAGCCTCAAGGAAATTCTGCTCGATGCTGCTTCCATCCCGGCAATCTTTCATTGGGATAATTACTCCAAGGTCTGGGATGCGATCAATTTTCCGCAGGCGTTCTGGAATTCTTTATCGATTACGATACTGAGCGTTATCTTTATCGTACTGTTCAGCTCCATGGCTGCGTACCAGATTGTCAGAAGACCGTCGCGCTTCAACAGCTTTGTGTTCCTGCTGCTGGTGTCGGCGATGATCATTCCCTTCCAGTCCCTGATGCTGCAATTAGTGCGTGTTACCAGTATTCTGGAGCTGCGCGGTGAACTGTATGGCATTGTGGCCTGCTATCTCGGCTTCGGTATGCCGCTGTCAGTCTTCCTATTCCACGGCTTCATTAAGAGTGTGCCTTATGAGCTGGAGGAAGCGGCCCGGGTGGACGGCTCGAACCCGTATGGTGTGTTCTTCCGGATTGTTTTCCCGCTCCTGCTGCCGATCATTGTTACAGTCATCATTCTGAACACCCTGTGGATCTGGAACGACTATCTGCTGCCGGTGCTGGTTATCGGGGGCAATAAGGATTTGACTACTCTGCCGGTGGCCGTTACAAAGTTCTTCGGTCAGTACACCAAGAAATGGGACCTCGCGCTGGCCGGACTGGTCATGGCAATCCTGCCCATTCTGCTGTTCTTCCTGTCGCTGCAGCGTTATATTGTGGAAGGTGTGACTGCCGGCTCCGTCAAGGGATAACATGTTCTGCAACAATATCCACTTTTTCGAGCAAAATATTAAGTGTAAGTCGATTCTCAGATGCTATACGATCTAGTTGTAGGAACCAGAGACCAGGGAGGTTATTCTATGAAAAGAAAATCCGCATTCCTTATCGCAACCGCTTGCACCATGATGATCGCAGGCTGCGGCAACGGCGGCAATAATAATTCCGGGAGCAATGAAGCTGCCACGAACGCGCCAAAAGAGTCAGCGGCGGCTGAAGCAACAGCAGCTCCTGCTAAAGATGTAACGATTAAAATGTTCCAGTTCAAGGTCGAAATCGCTGAACAGCTGAATGCGCTGGCCGAAGAATATGAGAAGGAAACCGGCGTCAAGGTAGAAGTGGAAACGCATGGCGGCGGTGAAGACTACGGTGCTTTGCTGAAGGCAGAAATTGCTTCCGGCTCTGAACCGGAAATTTTCAACAACGGCGGCTATACAGCCCTGGTCCCTTATATGGACCGTGCTACGGATTTGTCCGACCAGCCTTGGGCGGCTAATCTGATTCCAACCTCCAAAACTCCGGCCACAGTAGACGGTAAGCTGTATGGCATGCCGATGAACGTTGAAGGATACGGTCTTATTTATAACAAGGACCTGTTTGCCAAAGCCGGAATTACCGAAGAGCCTAAAACCCTGTCCCAGCTGAAAGATGCTGCTGCCAAGCTCAAAGCCGCCGGCATCACTCCTTTTGAAGCTACCAATGAGTGGTGGTCGATGGGGATTCACCTGGTTAACGTAGGTCTGGCCCACCAGCCTGATCCGAAGAAATTCATCGAGGATGTCAAGGCAGGAACCGCGACTATTAAAGGCAATGCCGTATTCGAGCAATGGCTGGATCTGGTTGACGTGATCTTCGATAATGCCCAGGACAACAAAATGACAACCGACTATGCTACACAGGTTGCAGAATTCGCCTCCGGCAAAGCGGCAATGATGATGCAGGGCAACTGGACGCAAGGCGATATCGATAAAATTGATCCTGCGCTGAACCTGGGCCTCCTCCCGCTGCCAATCAGCGATGAAGAAGGTACGATTCTCGTCGGTGTGCCGAACAACTATATTGTGAACAGCAAATCCGCGCATCCGGAAGAAGCCAAAGCGTTCCTGAACTGGCTGGTAACTTCGGAAACCGGCAAGAAATATATCACTCAGGAATTCAAGTTTATCCCGGCTGAAACGGACATCACCGCAGACGCTGCTGACATCGGCCAGGTTGCTGTAGCTGTACAAGAGAAATCCGACAAAGCTCTCGGCTGGAACTGGGATATGTTCCCTGACGGTGTAACCCAAGGCTTCGGTGCTGCTATGCAGGAATACCTGGGCGGACAGGTTGACCGCGATCAGCTGCTTGAGAAGCTGGATAAAGCCGTACAGGATATCGTGAAGCAATAGTTCAGCTGAGTATATAAAAAGAACCTTCAAACCCGGCGGGAAGCGGGATTGAAGGTTCTTTTTTTGTTGCGGCTCTCCTGCTAAGTGGAAATAGTCCACCCCATCCTTAGATGAACATTTCCACAATCAGGAACAGGTTCAGTGACACCACCAGCGCCGAGATGATCCAGCCGAGTATAGTGGTTATCTTGTGGTTGACCAGCCCCTGCATAATCTGGCGGTTGCTGGTGAAGATCACAAGCGGAATTAAGGCAAAGGCAATCCCGAAGGACAGAATAACCTGACTCATAACCAGAGCGCTTGTTGCATTGATGCCGAACCCGATAATCGCCAGCGGAGGAAGGATGGTTATTGCCCGCCGCAGATACAGATTGATTCTTTTATTAATGAAGCCCTGCATGACCACATCCCCGGCCATCGTCCCCACGGATGAGCTCGACAGTCCGGCAATCAGGAGGCCGAGGCCAAACGAGATTGCGGTAACCGGTCCGGCTAGCTGGCGGAACTGTTCGAAGGCGACATCCAGATCTTCAACCACCAGCCCGTTTTTGAAAAATAAAGCAGCAGCTACAATCACCATCGCCATATTTACTGCACCGGCAATCACCATGGCAATCACAATATCAATCATTTCCCATTTGAAAATCTGTTTCTTCTCTTTATCATTAGCTCCGACCACACGGCTCTGCGTCAGCGAGGAATGGAGATAAATCGCATGCGGCATGACGGTTGCGCCGAGAATACCTGCTGCCAGCAGCACGCTGTCTACTCCCTGGAACCCTGGGGTGAAAATCCCGGCAACCACAGCCCCGGCATCCGGCTTCGCCATAATGACCTGGAACGCAAAGGCCAGGACGACGACCATCACCATCGCGGCAATCCCGGCTTCAAGCGTCCGGTAGCCGCGCCGCTGCAGCTCTAATATGGCAAACGAACCGGCAGCAGTTATCAAGGCGGCAGGCAGCATCGGAATGCCGAACAGCAGATACAGTCCAAGTGCGGCTCCGATAAACTCCGCTAAATCGGTAGCAATAATGACCAGCTCGCTTTGGATCCATAAAAAAATCGCTGCGCCCTTCGGGAACCGCTCCCGCGCCACCTCTGGCAGATTCTTGCCTGTAGCAATCCCCAGCTTGGCGGATAACGCTTGTATCAGTACAGCCATTAAGTTCGATGCGGCGATTACCCACAGGAGCAGGTAGCCGTATTTCGAGCCTGCTGTAATATTGGTGGCGAAATTCCCGGGATCCAGATAAGCCACTGAGGCAATAAATGCCGGGCCTAAGAACGGAAGCAGCCGTTTCAGGCCCCTGACATCTCCGTTTAGTACAGCTTGCGCCGAAGTCTTATTTTTATGAGTTTTTATAATTGCAGGTGTCTCCACCGCTGTTTGCTCCATCATGTTAAACCCTCCTCTGACCCGAAAATGTTGTCTACCTACATGAAAGTTTCCCTTATGCAACTTTTACTTTGTATTCATTATAATCTGCCCAATGAAAAATGTAAATGTAATTTCCATGCATTTCTTTCTTTCATACCTATTATCATTTAACTCCATTCCGGCTCCGGCAATCACTATTGTGCTTTCTTAATTGTATGTTGAACAGCAACGCAGAGTGAGCCGTTTCGTCTGGATGTTTTTTGGAGAGAACCGCCAAAAGGCAAAAGTAAGGTTTCGCACAAAAAGACGGGATCCAGGGTTATCCCTGTCTCCCGCCTCTGCGATTCTGTTTGTATTCATTCCGCTAAATCGATCTAATACCTTATTCAGCTTCGCTGAGCGCAGCCAGCAGATCCAGTGCTTCCTCATGCTCCGGTTCCAGAACGAGGGCACGACGCGTGTAATCTAGCGCACCTGCGTCATCCTGCAGTTCATAGCAGCAAATGGCCAGACAGTAGAGCACCGTTACAACCGGTTCCTCATTGCTCTCCTGCAGTGAGCGCTCCAGGAACCAGCGGGCTTCCTTGTACTGGTCCATTTCGAACAGCACCAGTCCGCTGTCCAGAGCCAGATCATATTTTTGCGGCATCGGATAATAGCCGTTCCACATCACCTGTATGCCCAGCTGAAGATCAATCAGCTCCTCATCATTGGCATCGGGCAACAGGGCCGATATCCGCTCTGCACTCTGGATGAACAGTTCGGCATCGTATCCGCCCAGACGCCAGAAGCCCAACAGCGCCTGCAGCCCGATCGAATCGTAGTTCTGGTCAACCCACATCTTCAGGCTGAAGAAGTCATCCGGTCCGAAGCGCTCGACAAACCGCCGGTAAGCCAGCCGCGTCTGCACATGGGCCTGCGGATCCTTCAGCATCAGGATACAGCCGACATTCAGGTTCTTGTAATGATGCGGGGTGAACAGCGACAAGGCACCCTTTTGCTCAAAATAGTACTGCATCGCGTGATAATTGGCGGTCAGCGAAATACTTCCGTGGTGCATCAGCTTCGGCGGATCGGCGAATTTCCAGTTCTCCAGCCGGTGATCGCCCTTATCCGCAGTCAACAGTACAAACCCTGCCCCGGACAGCTTGTCCAGCCGCTCCATGCAAGCCAGTGCCGCAGCCGGAAACAGAATATGGGTATCCTCCAGATTCTGCTGATAGTGCGAAATTACCTCATGATACGGGTAAGCCTGCTCTTCATATCCGGCCGCACGGCTGTAATGGTATTCCGGTACGATTTCTTTGAGCACCTGGGAAGTGGTCAGGTCAGCGGCATTGTCCGGGTAGCGCAGGGACACTTCGCAATCAAAGATCTTACCTTCATCTACATACAGCAGCTCCTGCTGAATACTGTCAAAGAAGTAATTCGCGATGACCAGCAGCGGCTGCTTCAGATCGCCGGGCCGGATTACTGTGCCGCTCTCGATAAGCTTCAACTCTCCATCAGCCACAGCATCAAACTGTGCAAAATCAAGGATTCCCTGTTCTACAAAAGGAACCAGCCCGGGATGCTGCTGCCATCCGGTTATATTTTTGAGCGGAAGGTCGCTCATGACATATTTGAACGGAGGCAGGGCTATTCCCGCATATTCAATCAATTCGGTTAGCTTCTGCAATACATGGAAGGCAAGGCGGCCTGCCCCCGCTCCCATCTCCAGGATGATCACCGGCTCCTCCGGTTCCGCTTTAGCGGTCCGGTCCTGCAGAAATCCGAGGATCATCTCCGCATAGGCAGTTCCGATCATCGGGTTGCTGGTAATATATTGCGGCACCTGATCATTGGTCCAGGCCTGCATCCCGAGCTGCTCATAATAACTGCGCTGCAGCTCCCAGAATGGCGCCTCGCTGAAGCGGTAGCGTTGTTGTTGTTCGTCTGTTGTCATCTGTGTTTGAACCTGCTCTCTAATAATCTTGGAAGCATATTTACTTCGTATGCGAACGGAAAATAACATATTCCGCCTCGGTAGGCACATTAAAGGTAAAGGAGGAGGCCCCGGCTGTTACCGTCTTGACTTCTGGCCCTATTCCCTTCAACGCCTTGCTGCTGCCTTTGAAATCCACTGCAACCAATTCCAATACTACACTATTTTTGCCCAAAATGAACGGAGCGTTATTCAGAGTTTCCAGAAGCAGCTTATATCCGCCGCCTGTAACCGCAGTCTGGTTCAACCGAACCGGGAATAACGGATGGAACTGGTTAAACGTCTCTGTTGTATAGACAAAAGGAACCTGTAGCTGTACAGGCGTACTCTGCGGCAAGATTACCCCACGTCTGCCATCGATGACCCCCGATACCTTATTGATCCGATTGCCCATGTTCTCCCAGCGGATGGACTTTGAGGTCTCCAGCACCGAGCTCATCGGAACGAACAGCGTCCCTTCCTTCATCTCCGGCTTTACACCAAGCGGCGCTTCAAGCCCGTTATCGAATACGGCGTTCATCACTCCGGCTTTCAGACCGCTGACCGATTGGCCCATAAAAGAAAAGGTATAACTCTTCTCCGTGGAATTATAAGTCAGTTTTGCACCGATAACATCGGAGAACGCCCGGATCGGCATCATCAGCTTATTGTCCTTGATATAAGGAGCCAGCTTACCTGGAAACAGCACATAACTGTCGTTAATAAACAGCGGGAGCAGCTGCTCTCCTCTGTTCCCTGCGGCGGAAGCCCTGGCGGGCGTGAATGCTGTACCTGCACCTATTGCAGCAACCAGTATGAGGATCAGCAAAGCCCGGACTCTGTGCACGAAATGGTTCATTAGCGGGTACCTTCTTCCTATTTATAATTTACTTAGAATATATCCAGTGCCTAGATCCGTCACTCCCACGGCATAGCCGCCGCTGAAGGAGGAGGATTCCCGCGTGTAAATAAGCTTAGTCAATAGTTCCCCTTTGGTATTGATGTAACCGTACTTGTCCTTGGTATTGTCAGCTGGATTGCTGATGCCGACCAAGGCTATGCCTTCTTTAAAAGAAAACGCGCTGTTGTATTTCTGGTAGCCGATCACCAGCCTGCCTCTGGTATTAATGAAGCCAACCTTCCCGCTGTCATTATAGACATGGGCCAGCCCTTCGCTGAAATTACCGGTATTGGCATACTTAAAAGGGATCTTCACCTTCCCCTTCCGGTTGATAAATCCCCATTTCCCCTTAGCATTCTGTACGGCTGCCAGCCCTTCCGAGAAATCGCCACCGGAGGTATATTTAAACGGGATGACTGTTTTACCGGACGTATCGATGTAGCCATAAAGCCCTGCGAAATTCTGGACAAGGGCCAGCCCTTCGGAAAATCCTCTGGAGCCAGAAAGATAATGATAGGGGACTGCCAGTTTGCCTGCTCTATTGATATAACCGATCAGGCCGCTGCCCTTCGGTTCATAAGCTATCGAAAGACCATCCGAGAAATTGAATTCAGTGCTGAATGGTTCCGTTAATGAAGTTACTAGGTTGCCCTTCCGGTCAATTAGAGCTTCCCCCACAGCATTGTTTTGTTTCACATAAGCTACCCCTCCCGAGAAGCCCCAAGCTGAAGCATACTGGCACGGGATCGTTACGTTCCCTTTGGTGTTGATATATCCAAATAGACCGGTATCAGTATTTCTCACCACGGCACGCTGTTCGGCAAAATCAGTAACCGGCACTATATTTGCCGGAAGGATAAACGCCTGTTGGCCGTTGTGATTGTAATAGACAAGCTTACCGCTTGATTGTAAGCCGAATAGCAGCCCGTCATGAAACTGTGCATCACTAATGGGTTTCACAGTCTCGAAATCAAGCGGCGTTCCTGACACTTGTATTGCCGCCGGAGCTGCAGCTGCCCAGCCGGTTCCCGCTGCCATAGCTGCAAGGCTGAAGATAAGCAGCATTATTCCAAACCCTTTTAGCCTATTCATATCTTTACCTCCTCTATATGTAGCTTCAATGCTTCCTCTGAGCATTTGTCACTTTTTTCCTGCAACGCTCCCATCTTATAGACTCATATAAGGCAACAAAAGTTTCGCGGGAACCCGAACTTACGTAAGAAGCAACCGGTTCATGGGTAAAAACGGCATTAATTATTTACACCGTAAAGTACTAATGGCATGTAGAGTCTCATATTCTGAATTAGGGAAACCAAGCAGCTTCCAAGCAGCTTCTGGAGAGGAGATGCCGGTCCGAGTGAGCCATCCTGCAGCAGGATTGGAGGAAAGGACCATGAGTACAGATCAGCTCATTGCACTGCTTGTTCTTGTCATTATGATCGTGCAGCTTGCCGTCAAGAAGGGGAAATCCTGACGTCACGCAACAAAGCCGGGCAGCCACGGATCCAGGATCCGGGATTGCCCGGCTTTCGCCTTTGGGTCACTTCATTCTTCTATCATAAGCACTGGAGATCGTCCCACTCTACAGATCTGCACAGTACTTCAGGTCATCTCACAAAAATACGGATCTGGTCATCGCGTGTCCTGTTCAATACACGATATCCGGCTGGGGCGGCAGTCGCAATTCCATCATCATTCGGCATGCAGTAGCTTCCCGGCTGGCAGGTGCCGTCATCGCGGACAAGCAGTTTGCCGAGGATGCCTACCGCGACCCATTCCTCTCTTTCGATACGCGGGATATAGGACTGTGAAGCGTTCCAGTCGGGATTTAAGACCGGCTCTGTTTTGGTTGTAGCCGTGCGGAGCACGTTGCCCTCCGGATCTCTGACCTCCGGAACCTCCACCTCCTGATATAGAATCCGGTCCCACTCATCCGTTACAAAAAGCTTATGCCAACGCAGATCGCTTGAATCCGCCAGGATTGCCGGTCTTGCACTCACTACACCGAGAATATAGGAATCCCCGGAGGCGGCCTTGCGGATCTTCTCGCCGGCACCGTCAAAGGTAACGAAATATCCCGGCTCCAGCGCCAGGCCGTCAGCCGTTTCGAACATCTCCGCATAATCGGCCGCTGCCGGGGAAATGACTGTACCATCCAAATACAAATTGCCGGTTGCTCCTTCGATCACTGCAGAATTAAGGCTAGGTCCCACCGTCAGCCCGTTCGCCAGATGCCAGGAGTAGGCAAACCGGGTGGAACCGTTCCGGCCCATAATATGCGCACCTGCATGAACCGGCATAACCATCGTGTTCTCACCTTCGGCATGGGAATTCGCCCCAAAGGCCTGGGTCATGAATCCCTCTGCGTGGGAAGCCTGGCCATCGGCAGTGGTGCCCGCGCCCTCTGCATGGGCATATGCCCCGCTGGAGACGCTGCTTACACCTTCCGCATGGGAGAACGCGCCGCCGGCCACTGAGTTTGCCCCTTCCGCATGAGCGGCTGTGCCGCTTGCGGTCGTGCTATGCCCTTCCGCATGCGAATGATCGCCCAAAGCCCGGGTGCTATTGCCTTCGGCGTGAGCCTCCGCTCCGGCTGCCAGCGTCAATGCTCCTTCGGCATGCGTACTATTGCCGGTTGCTTGGGTTAAATATCCTTCGGCATGAGATGCCTCTCCGCTGGCGGCCGTCGCAGTGCCTTCCGCATGGGCCGTATCGTTCGTTGCCTGTGTAAGATGCCCTTCGGCATGCGCCGCACTGCCGCTGGCAATCGTAGTGCTGCCTTCGGCATGGGCGCTCTCCCCGCTGGCTTGTGTAGAATAGCCCTCCGCATGAGCGGCTGCAGCGCCCGCCGTATTTCCTGCTCCATTCTCCACTCCTGATCACCGCTTTCGTTCGTAATACAATAAGCTATGTCCCAAGGTGAAGGCCAGTAACGGCCAATCGGTCCAAGTGTTCCAAATTGGCGCATTCTCCTATAACTCTAATTAAAGACCACTCATTTCACTTACTAAAGTTGAGAAACAGTAAAAAATATAGTAGTATAGATTTATGAAGAAGGAGGCGGATGAAGATGGAGATTGGAATCAGCACATTTTTGGAAACTACACCGGACCCGGTGACCGGCAAGGTAATCAGCCATGCCGAAAGACTGCGTGAAGCGGTAGAGGAGATCGTACTTGCCGACCAGGTCGGGCTGGACGTATATGGGATAGGAGAGCATCACCGTGCGGATTATGCCGGTAGTGCGCCTGCCGTGGTACTGGCTGCAGCAGCGGCAATGACCAAGAACATCCGGCTTACTAGTGCCGTCACGGTACTGTCCTCGGATGATCCGGTCCGGGTCTATCAGGCGTTCTCCACCCTTGACGGTATCTCGAACGGCCGGGCGGAGATTATGGCAGGACGCGGTTCCTTTATTGAATCCTTCCCGCTGTTCGGCTACAGCCTGGACGATTATAACGAATTGTTCGAAGAAAAGCTGGAGCTGCTTCTGGCGATCCGCGCCTCCGAGAAGGTCACCTGGCGCGGAGGCCACCGTCCTGCGATCGATAACCTGCCGGTTTACCCGCGGGCTGTGCAGGACCCGCTACCGGTGTGGATTGCGACAGGCGGAAATCCCGAGTCGGCGATCCGCGCCGGTACGCTGGGCCTTCCGGTTGCCTTCGCCATCATTGGCGGAATGCCGGAACGCTTCGCTCCGCTGGTTAAGCTGTACAAGGAGGCTGCTGCCTCGGCCGGGCATAACCCTGATAAGCTGCAGATCGCGACCCATTCCCACGGCTTTGTCGGAGAAACCACAGAGCAGGCTGCTGCCTTGTTCTACCCTTCGACACAGGCCCAGATGAATGTCATCGGACGCGAACGCGGCTGGGGCCAGACTTACAACCGTGCCACTTACGATGATGCCCGCAGCCTGCGCGGCGCGCTGTATGTCGGCGATTCGGAATATGTGGCAGAGAAAATTATTTTGCTGCATAAAAATCTCGGCGTGACCCGCTTCTTCCTGCATGTCAACGTCGGCACCATGCCGCACCGTGAGGTCCTGCGCGCCATTGAGCTGCTGGGCACCAAGGTGGCTCCGATCGTACGCCAAGAGCTAGCCCGGGGTTAAGCATTATTAATGACGAACCAAAGAGATGTTCTACAGGCCGCATATCCAGCCCACAGAACATCTCTTTTTTAGCGTTACTTCATGCATAGAGCTGTGCTTCCACCACGTCCCGGTGACCCGCTCATCCGCCAACAACTCTGAATCGGAATAAGTCTAAAAACATGAAAACGCTACTGACATAACGTTGTCAGTAGCGTTTTTTTATAATCGAAGTATGTAAATATAAAGGAGTGGGAAAAACATGCACTTTGCTTCTGTACGCATCATTACTGACGACGTGGACCGTCTGGTCGAGTTCTATGAGAAAGTCATAGGTATTTCAGCGGAACGCCCAGCGCCCGTCTTTGCCGAATTCGTTTTGCCGGGGTGTACCCTGGCGATCGGCCACTCCCAGACGGTGCAGCTGTCCGGTATTAGTACGCCTGTGGCGGGCAACAATCACAGTCTCATCCTAGAGTTCCACGTCCACGATGTCGATGCCGAATACGAGCGCTTGAAGCCGTTTGTTGACAAGTGGGTACAGGAACCCATCACCATGCCATGGGGGAACCGTGCTGTACTGTTTCGCGATCCCGACGGCAATCTGATTAATCTCTTCACGCCGGTGACCGAGGAAGCGATCAAACGGTTCAGCGGCAGGCATTGACGGACAGTTGAAGCGAGCGGGAGCTCAATTTGTGGTTCAATATCATATAGTGTGCAAGAATTTTCATAAGCAAGTCAAAGGAGCAGCTACAGCTGCTCCTTTCTGTTTTACATTCTGTTTGCTTTCCGGATTATTATCAGCATGCACTCAGTTCCAAAAGTATTTCATTTCCGTATACCCAACATCCCATATTTTTTCGTCCCCCTTAATGGTTATCTTGAGCTCGCTCCCAGCCTCGACAGGAATCTCAAACACCGCCGGAAATAGTTCTGGATCACTGCGTTGAATTTCTCCTGAACTGGTCAATACCTCGCGTCCATCTACGGAAACACGGATGCTTCCGGAATAATCGGTTGGTTCAGGTATTCCATAATACAAGGAGAAAAAAACCTTCTCCTTACACGAATACGTAAACGTTTCTAGATCCCCACCTGCAACGCCATACATATTATAGCGGGGTTTTACCTTTTGGGCGCTTATTTCAAAGCTATTCAGATTTTTTCCAGTTGATGAATTTCCGGAGCTGTCCATCAATTCGTTTATTGCCACAAAGGGACCTTCTTCTTTGGTGAACGCTTTATCTACAATCCCGCACAATCCCCATACCCCTAAAAAAAGAACCATAGCGGAAATGGCGGTTATCCAAAAATTGCGCCAATTGTTTTTTGAACGAGCACCAAGCTTATATGCCCCAAAACCGACTGCTGCGCCTAATGTATTTTGAATGGCATCGTTAACATCGAAGCTGCCCAGAAACGAAAGGGCCTGTATGGTTTCCATTACGATAATCGAAAAAAAGAACGTTGTAATGAATCGAAGAAAGGTAGCCCGATATAACAATTGAATCAATATACCGTAAGGGATGAAAGCTATGATATTTCCAAATCCAACTAAATCCATGAGGGTAGGGTGTAGAAGATCAGATATATTAGGCAATTTAAAGAAACTATCTGGTAAAAAAATAAAGGTGTAGCCAGCCGTTCGCTCTGCGGCACCCACTCTACCGAATGCGAAAAATAAAAAATAAAGAATTAAGAGTGTATAGAGCATGGTTATGATAAAAATACTTTTACGTTGTTTTGACATGGTTAACTCCTTTGTGGGGTACGCACGTCCGAACTTGCTGCCACAACCCGTTTTACACTTAAAACCAGGCACACTTTATTTATCTTTTATGAAGAAATAGAAGTTTAGGAGTGTCTAGCCCTTTTTGTTTTGCGGGAAATAGTTTGACAATATCTTCAGGCTTTCTTCGCGCAATATGCCGCCTGTAACTTTAGGTTTATGGTGTTTCTGCACAGAATTTTCGTAGCAAGCCTGCTTCTACATGGAACGATTCTTCCCCTTACCTACCCTAACCCCTTTAGCGTAATAACTCTAATTCTTGAAGAACTTTCTTTACATCACAGTTGGGATTTAGGATATTGATCATCTCTTCCGTAATGGGGGAATCATCGTAAATTTTTGCAACAACATCTAATGATGGTGATAATTCAAAATAACCTATTGCAAATTCTACAAAATCCTCTGGTGTAAGGAATATACAGCCCACTAAAAAATCAGAACCATCGCTTTCACCTTCTGGAATATCAACTTTTCCCTTATGCCAGTTGATGTCACTGTTTTTACGCCAAATACAAAACGTCACATCGTCTTTTACAATGGCATCATCTTCAAGCAAAGATAATAATTCCTTTGGAACATCGTCATAAATCCCTTGCAATACTTTATGTTCATCTTGCGCATAGGGGCTTAATTCAGATTCATGATCGAAACCTTTAATTATGGAGCCTTCAGGGGAAAACAAAATAATTAGATGGTCACCCGCTCCATTATCTATTTTCGCCAGACAAACTCCCTCCTCCCAATCTTGAACAAAGCTATGGTAACGAAGCCATTCATCTTGACAAAGAATAATATTTAATGACGCTTGGATTTTCATTAGCTTTTTTAAGGTTATTGGGTCTGGTAAACGCTCTAACACATTTACTTCCATGAATCCTCACCCTTTCATCTTTCTGTTTTGGCTGAAGCACATACCGGTCGTACTGATCCAAATGGTGGACATTACTGCCTTACAAATTAGCTACTTTGAGCGGCCCGGAATCATAATTGTAACAAAGAAAACCGTCATGGATGACACTTTCGTGCACCCTGACGGTTTATGCGTTATTTCGCTTTTTCCCAAACCAGATTATCAATTTTCCAGCCCGCATTCGTGTAAACCAAAGTGATGATTTCATGGTGCGGAGCATACAGGCCATCACCGACCACATTAGTTACCGTGACCGTCTTACCGTCCTTTGCGTTTTCGCTGCTCACACTGTCTTCAGTAAGACTATTGATAAACGTCCCCTCCAACAGCTCACCACCCTCATGAGCATACGCCCACGTTCCGTCATTTTCCTTGAGGTTGCCACCCTTTAGCACGATCTGATCCACATAATTGCGGTTGAAAAGCGGGTCATAGTGCTTATAAATTTCTTCTGTGGTTAGCATCGGCTTCTCCGCGAACAACGTGTTACTCATCTCGATCGCTTGTGAGATCAGTGTGATGGCTCCCTCTTTGTTTAAAGGCTTGATTTCCTTGGATTCTGTAGAAGTATTCACCGGTTCGGAGTCTGTTTTGCTGGAACAACCCGTAATCATCAAAGCTGCAATCAGCAAGAGCATACCCGGCCATTTTAAAAATTTCACCATTCTGCACTCCCCTGTCTTTAATGATAGCACTGCCGCTTTCTTTTAGTCTTCTGTGGCACGCTTGACACCATTCTAAACGCAGGGCGCTTCAGTAATGTTTCAGCATAATGATAAAAATCACAAATCGAAAAGCTCCAGCCTTGCTCTACAGAGATAACTTCACAAGCAAAAGGTCGCCTTCCTTATTCCATTTCATTTGGAGACGTTATCGGATTTTTGAGGGCAGGGAGTAAGACAACGTCGATTAGCGAAGTGTAGAAATGCTTGTCGAATGTTTTGCGCTGTACGAGTCCGCGATAAGAAGCCATTGAAGTAATAACCTGGCAAGCCATCTCAATGTCCGCTTGGGTGGAGATTTCACCGCGGCTGGCGGCCCGGTGCATGAGCTCACTATTCACTACAGCCCACGGTTCGAAAATCCCTCCGTTAACCAATTCCGGATTCTGCGAAAAAAAGGAGCCCAGGCCTGCGAGTACTCGAAGTTTGCGTTCACCTTCTTCGATCGATTGCGGCTTCAATAGCGCGAGCAGATCATTGCGCAAGGTTCCCGTATCGGGCAGGAGGTCAAGCTCAAGATGATTTCGATTCATCCAGGTCAAGGCATCGCGGACTAACTCTGCCTTGGAGGACCAGCGGCGATACATTGTCGCCTTCCCGGCCTTCGCTCTAGCTGCGACCATGTCCATTGTCATTCCATCAAAACCGGCTTCGGCGAGAATGTCGATTGTCGCTTCCAGGATTTCAGCATCCCGCGTGTGATCGCGTTTACGGCCTAATGTTTTCGCTGGTTTTTCCGCTACTTTGTCAGCTAATTTAGATCCGACTGACTCTTCATTGTTAATCTCATTCATAAAATTTAACCCCTTTTTCGATACTTTACAGTTCCGGAACTTGACAGTCTCGTATTGTGGTGCTTTAATTTAAGTATCCCACACCGAACAGGGAATTTAAAGGAGGAGTATACTATGGACAAAAAAGTCTGGTTCATCACGGGAGCCTCTCGCGGTTTAGGACGCATATGGGCAGAGGCCGCGCTCTCGCGTGGCGATAAGGTTGCGGCTACCGCCCGCAAATTGGAAGACGTTTCCGACTTGAAGGAACGTTTCGGAGATCTCGTTCTCCCCATGGCGCTCGACGTAACGGATGCTGAGCAGGTTCGCCAGGTCGTTCAGCAGGCTCATTCCCATTTCGGCAAGCTGGACGTTGTCCTCAATAATGCCGGTTACACCTTGGTCGGAATGGTCGAGGAAGCAAGCGAAGCCGATGTTCGTGCTCTGTTTGACGCGAACTACTTTGGTTATCTTCGAGTCATCCAAGCCGCCTTGCCATTACTGAGGAAGCAGGGCAGCGGGCATTTGCTCAGCGTTTCAAGCTCCCTTGGGATCGAGGCAAGGCCGCTCATCGGCTTCTATTGCTCCTCCAAATGGGCGGTCGAAGGACTCCACGAAAGCCTGGTGCAAGAGGTCAAAGACTTTGGGATTAAGGTGACGCTGCTCGAACCTGGTGCCTATGCGACTGAGTTTGGTGCTTCAAGTAAGCGGGTACCGGAAATGGACGTCTATGCCGATGTACGGAAGCAGGTGTTCACGATTCTATCAAACGAAAAACGCGGCAACCCTCAAGCGACTGCAGAAGCCGTTCTCATGATCGTGGACGCAGCGGAACCCCCACTACGATTTGCGCTCGGCTCGGAAGTCTTGCCTATGGCCCGCGGCATCTATGCTGACCGTCTAGCTACCTGGGAAGCCTGGGAGACTGTCTCGAATGCAGCGCAAGGCAACCCTATGCAATAAGCCGTTCCAATTGGACCGAGCGGACGTCAACATCACTTAGCAGAATATATATCAGATAACAACCCGGTTTCTATTATAACAAAGAACCTCTCCGACTTTTTCGAAGAGGTTCCTTGTTATACTTGTGGTACTGTTCACCGCAACGGGAACATCGGCAAAAAATACGATGCGATTTAGGGATGTCCATACCCACAAAGTCATTCACGAGTCCCGCCGATATACTTGATCTCATGAAAATCATGCAGACATTAATACGTATTATATACATTTGCGCATTCATTCGCAGTCGGTTCATAAAAACAATGTTTCTTCCATCGACCTACAAACGGCTGATTATACCAATTTGGCGGACATGGTCCGGGGTTATCATACGTTCCTGGGCGGAAATACCATAGCGAGTATTTGGCTGGCCAACTCCGTTCCCCATTCACAGCCCGTTGCGCCAGACGGCGTTCTCTGTCTCTTGCTTTTTGATAGTACATACCATGTTGCAGCGCTTCGAACGCATGCGGCTGATTAATCATTTGGGGAATTGTCCGGATCCCTACAAAATCGGAACAATTCGCTCTTATTCGGTTAATGCCAACAGCTCCAACATGGAGCATGCCCATTTCGCCTTCGGCCTCAGCCTCAGCTCGAAGCAGCCTTGCCAACATATCGATATCCTGTTTCCTGGATTTTACGACTGCCATTTGCTCACCTCATTCCATTTCTAGACTCATCATATTTTAGGTGAAGCGGATGTGTTACTTCGGCAAAATAAAGAAAACAATAATAAACTTCATAAACTCTGTCAGTACTGACAGAGTTTTTCATACACCTCATAAACTGCGAGCACCTGCTCCACAAAGCTTTTCTCGGTACTTTCAATCCATTTGGTAAAAGCCATGTAAAAAATTTCAACCGCAAATCGTGCGGCAAGCTCTGACAGCTCGCTATCAAATTTGACAGACAATGCGTTTGTGACAGACCCAATTAGCGCCTGGCTTTTCAGCAGCTCACGCTCCTGCAAATCAGAGTGGCTTTGAATAATTTGATTCCGCGCCAGCACCCTCTCCCGCTCGCCATCAAAAACACCAAAAACCGAGGCAAAGCCATCAACCGCAAGCTTCAGCGGCTTTTGCTCGACGTCGAAATGGTCCGTGATAAAAGCGGCGACTCGATGCCCCATCTCATTGCTTGTGTCAAAAAGCACGTCAGACTTGTCCTTGAATTGCCGGAAAAAGGTTCTCTCCGTCACACCTACAAGGCTTGCAATCTCTTGCACCGTCGTGTTTTCATAGCCTTTTTCCATAAATAATTTCGTGGCCGCCGCCTGCAGTTTCTCTTTACTATTCATTTTTACCATTCCTATTTTTGTAATTTTTTACAGATTCACAAAAAGGTCAGTAACTGACATTTTTTCTTGACAACAATATCCGGCAAGCGCATAATGATCTCAAATGTCAGTCACTGACATTACTTTATCAAAAAGAAGGAGAGAAAACAATGAAAATCACAGTTCTCGGTTCACTCGGCAATATCAATCGTAACTATCTTCCACGCCTCATCGCAGACGGTCACGATGTCACCGTCATCACAAGCTCCACAGATCGGATCGCCGACATCGAAGCGCTCGGCGCCAAGGCTGCTGTCGGCTCAAACCGCGACGTCGACTTCCTCACCAAGGCTTTCGCAGGCAGCGACGTCGTTTACCTCATGATTTCTGGCATTAATTTTGCCACTGGCACGGATATGTGGCAGACCGCCATCGAACTTTCTGAACATTACAAGACTGCCGTGCTAAACTCAGGCGTGAAAAACGTCATCAACCTCAGCTCAGTCGGCGCTGACAACCCCAACGCCGGTATCCTTTACAGCTATCATTTTGTAGAAGACGCGCTAAACTCGCTCGAAGGCGTGAACGTTGTTCATATCCGCCCTGTCGGCTTTTACAGCAATCTTTTTGCCGACATGCAAAGCCTCAAAGCCCAGCGAATCCTCTTCAGCCCAATTTCAGCCGATGTCCCGCAAGGATGGGTCAGCCCCGTTGATATCGCGGACGTCGCGTACGCTCTGATTTCTCACACCCCAGCGGGAAAAAGCACGAAATTCGTAGTAAGCGATTGGGCCACAAGCAACGACTGGCTAAATGCTCTTGCCGAAAATGATGTCGAAGCCAAATTCCAACAAATTCCCGTCGAAGCTCTCGCTGAAAATATGAAGAAAATCGGCTTCCATGAAAACACCGCCAACGGCTTCGCCCAATTGTACCGCGCGGGTGAAAACGCCGATGAATTCTACGCCAGCCTCCATGCCACCGACTACCACCTCGGCAAGGTCAAGATTGGAGACTTTGCGAAGGTTTTTGCAGATGTATATAAAAAATCAGTTTAAACCGTTTTGGAGGCTGTTTAATAAGAAAACGCGCCTAAGCGCGTTTTCTCTTTCGTTAACAGCTAATTTTTATTAATAAAAACTTATCATTACTGCCCGACAATAAGTCTGGGAGATACTAAGACCTGAGATGATTGCTGTAGGCCTAATTAGAGCGTCTCAACCAATTTCTGAATCTTGGAGTGGGAAATTAAATATACAGGACCCATTATTTCTATTTTTCCGTCCTTTACACGTATAGCGCTCTCCTGTTCTGCCGCATAAACATCAATCTCTTCAGACAAGGGGAACAGGTAGCCTTGAACAAACGTAGCGTAATCGCGCTTTGAGTGAGATTCATAGGCAAAATGATCAAAACCAATACCATCATAAATAGTACTTGTTTCAACGTCATCGCCAGTGTTTATCAAGCTTAACCATTTTGCAGCCATGTTTAACGCCCCGGCGCTGGCACCCACTATAACGGCATTGCTGTTCTTAATAACCTTTGATAATTCATAATCCACCAAAAAATCGTTTTGCAAAACAGGATCACCACCGCATAAAAAAATGACAGAAGCGCCCTGAATGAATCGCTGGGCATCTTCCTGCTGCATACGGTAATCAATGAAATGATATTCATCAAAAATAATGTTAGCCTGATTCAACCATGTCCATTCAGGAACATCATCAAAGTTCATTTGCTCACCTGTATAACCAGACGGGTCAGCGCTAATCAAAACAAGCGATTTTCTGTCTTGTATATCCTCATGCAAACAATGGACCAGCTTCTCTGGAAAAAAATCATTAAACCAACTGAGATAGTAGTGAGTACTCAAGCTTAATTACCTCCATATGTATTATTTACATTCATCTATTCTTAACGAAGACATATTATAGACGCTAGAAAGATGAGCGGTTCTTCAGCCATTTCGCTTGCATCTCTTGTACACTTTTTATAAATTCAACTCTACATTACCATAACCTGGAATTCAGATGTGTGAAATATGTTTCCACGTTAAACTGCCCGTTAGCTTACCTGTTGCTTGCTTTCAATAACGGAATTCCATTCTTTAATTTTTCGCTACATCTCACTAGTAATACAACAGGGAACGGTTCCAGAAAAAACTCGGCGACCGCTCTCCAGTGAAATCCCGGGAAGCGATCGCCGCAGACATTATCTTTTTTCCTATTGTCAACTTGAGACGGGGGTATGACCATATCTTCTACTCTATTCAGTTAGCCGCAGCCTCTCTCCTGCTCCGGACTTTCCATCGAAACAGGTAATAACCGCTCCTCAGCAATTCATCGCATAACATGGCGATAAATACACCGACTAATCCATATCCGAGTAAGATACCAAGGACATAGGATCCTCCTGCTGTAAAAACCCACATGCCGATGATCGACAATATGGCAACTATTTTGGCATCTCCTATTGCGTTTAACGCACCCGAAGCACAGAAGCCTATTACCCGAACAGGCTGCCAGATTACACAAAGGACAAACGCCGGGTAAGCCAGGTGAATAATCTTGGTGTCTTGGGTAAACCAGCTCATTAAGACAGAAGATGATAACAGAAGACCCAGCGAAACGACAAATACTAGAATCAGCCCGGGCTTTAAAGCTGCATTTAAACTTTTGAACATGTCCTTAATGAGCCCTGCCCCATAAAATTGGGCCACACGGATTTGCAGTGCTGTTCCAATTGACGATGCAATAAGCCAAGGAAGCTGTTGAACTGTAGAAAGATAGGTATAAGCAGCCAATGATTGTTCCCCCATAGCAGATAGCACCGATATTAAGACTATTTGGGAATAGCCCCAAGACACTGCGGTTACGGAAACGGGCAAGCCAATCCTCATGATCTCCTTCCAGAGCCCCTCTGCTTTACCGGACCAAACCATATGCAGCGACAATTTCGGAAATCCCCGCAGAAGAAGAATGATAGAGGCCGCCATCGCCAACCCCCGGCTTATACAGGTAGATATCGCTGCACCGTGAATACCCATCGCTGGGAATCCGAGCTCTCCGAAGATTAAGATATAATTTAAAAAGAGATGAAGCACGTTCATGCCAATTGCAATTTGCATAGGTCCTTTGGTGTTCCCGATGCTTCGGATCGTTGCTGAGATAAAGGTCTGAAGTACGGTTATTAAGGTGCAACTCCCTATTATCGTCAGATAGTCATTGGCATAGCTTCGGACGCCGGAAGGCGCTCCCATAATGCCAAGGAGTGTGCTCGACCCAAAAAAGAATAGCAGGCTAAGAGCCACACCGATGATCAAATTCACCTTCAGGCCGAACAACACTACTTTTTGAGCGTGTTCCCGGGAATTGGATCCCCATGCCCTGGCTGTCAATATAGTTGCTCCTGCGTTAATGGCTGCAAATAAAGTGAGTATGGTCTGAAAAACTTGATTGGACACCCCTACGGCGGATACCGCATTATCCCCTATTTTGCTTACCATCAGGGTATCGATCGTTCCCATAATAAACTGCAGCAGCATCTCAATTAAGATGGGCCAAGTTAACACGGAAAGCGACAGTGCCTTCAGTTCCTTTTCCTTCATGGATATACCCCGCTTCATAATCGAGTTAACAAACTTGATGGGCTCATTTTTACGTCTGCCAGACTCAAAAAGCCCCGAAAGGGGCCACTAATCGCCGGTATTTCACTGCCAACCGTTCATTCAAGTCAAAAGGTCGGCATTCCGGAAATAATAGCAGATTCAATTGCAAAAGACAGACGGACGTCGATTAACGCTTCGGACAGTGAATAAAACGCTTTGCCGGTAATCACATATTCGCTCATCTGAAACAACACTTCAGCAATCGCCAGTTCCTCATCGGAAAGCGAAGCGGGGTAAAACCGGTTCGAATATAAAACTTCGGAGCCGCCACGAAGCTCGCGTAGTGACGAAGGCGCCAAACTCCCCTCGATCCCGTCCTGAATTCTATGGATGGAATATACGCTGTACGCTCCGTCTCCAAGACTATAGGTCACTTCATTATCCCTGATCTCCCCATGCGAACCGCGAATGAGCACCCTGTTCTGACGTAAGGGTGAAAAATATTGCGAACGCGTAAAATCATAAACGGCACTCTTCCCGCTTTCAAAAGATAACAGTGCTATGTCGTGCAGCTCAGACTCCAGCCTGTCCTTAACACTTCGGCCCCGGTAAGGAACCTCCAGCACTGGATATTCAAAACGATGCGCTGTAATTCGGCAGCGTTCATCCGAAATATCCAGCCACCGGCGTATCAGGGCTATTCCATGGTATTGATGTGCTGCGGAGACCTGCACATGCTTTACCAATCCTACCGCCCCGGATCTTATTAATCGCGTACGCGCAGCATGATGTGGCTGTAAGGGATACTGTTCAGCCACCTGGATACGAGATTCCTTCGAGGCAACGACAGACATCTGGCGGAACCAAGCTTCGTTAAAAGCCGGGGGCGTTTCGGCCAACACAAAAATATCGGTGTCAGCGAGCTGTGTCAGCAAAACCGGCATAACAGCTTTGCTGACGGCTGCCACTAGAAAGTCGCACTGGCGTGCCAGTTCCTGCGGCGTCTCATACAGTGTAAGGCCCAGCCTCGTCACGGCTTCGCGAGATTTGTTCTGATTTCGGACAACCACTCCGACGGGTTTAAACAAGTGTGGAAGTAGAGATGCAACACGTAAATACATCTCCCCTCTCCACCCTAGCCCGATTAAACCGAATCGAACCGGATTTCTCATTTATCAACACCGGACGTCAAACAGTCCGCTTGCAGTCGAATCTCAAGCCGCCAACGGTCAATCGAATGACCGGCTATCCTCTTAACTTTGCCTCTGTTATATGCTTCTTGCACACTGTCAAGATATCCGGTCGCCGGTTCTGGTGCAACGGTGTAATCCCCCATGGCACCGTAATGCGCCCAAATCGCCAGATAAGGGACTTCTTCGGAATCAAAATGAAAAGAAATTTCTGCACCGGTGAAAGGATCGCTAATACCGGCATACCCCTCCTGCAAAGGATCGGTGAAATAATATTTCTCAGCATGTCCTCCCGAAGCATCCTCAAGTGTGGAGAGGTCTGTAACTCCGCCTTCTTTTGTCGCCGCTATCGGAAAGCTGGACAAAGCATGGAGCCCTCCAAGACGTTCACGATGCGAGTAGGTCAGCTGTATACGCCCTTCGGCCGGTGACGTACGCAGCTGCATCCCCGGCTCAACCTTAAGCAGTGGATGCGCAGCCCAAAGATATGAAAACAGCTGTGTTCCTAGATTCTCCAGCTCGTAATGGATGATCAGGCTGCTGCCTGAGAGCGAGACAGTCTTACGCAGTGTGTATGGTAACTGAACGCCGCAGATTTCCAGCCTCAGTTGCGCTCCAAGCAGCGCATAATTCCACTCACGGCTCCAGACTTCCCCGTGATCGGGAAAGGACACATGCTCATAGCCCTTGTCGGGACAAGATGACGCGTTAATCGTCGGGAACATTTCATCCCAGCCTCCACGGTCTCCTGCACCCCAGTCCATCCCGAGCTTCAGCGGCTCCCAGGGCTGGTCCGTCCGGTAGATCCACTCTCTTTCGTTTCTTTTATCTAGCAGGGATACGATTTTACTTCCACGCTGCGGTACAATTGTTACCGAGAAGAAGTCATTTTCACCTTTCAAGCAAATATATCCCTGATGCAAATATTCACTCCATACAGCTTCCTGCATGTTTATCCCTCCGGTTACAAAAGAAATCCGGGACTTGCCGTCCCGGATTTCACTTGTTACTTGCTCAGCTGCATATGGATTTTTGCGCCCATATGATTGCAATCCAGACGCAGTGCCTCTTTGAATTCTGCCTCTGCTGTGCTGTTGCTGCCGAGACCGAGCAGTCCGAGACCTCTCATGAACCGGCAATGAATTTCATTTTTCTTGTTTAAGTCCTCATCGAACACCAGGAAGTCCGGAAGCGAAACCGCGAAATAATCAATCTTTACATCGTCGAAGAGATGTTTTTCCGCGTAATCCACCAGTTTGTTGAACCGGCGTCTTGCTTCATGTGTATTGTTCAGCTTTAACCAGGCCAGGCCCTGGTAAAAAATCATTTCTGGCGGCTGGTCGTTGTAGTACATCGCGCTGGTCGGTTCCTCCAGACCTTGCGAAGCAATGCGGAACGAGCCTTGCGCTTCCTCCTGCCGTCCCAGTCCTTCATAAGCACTGCCAAGATAATAGTAAATATTATTTTCCTGTGCACCGGCCAGCTTGCCTTCTCCAAGATTCAGCGGATAGACAAGCGCCCGCTCGAGCAGCTCTACCGCCTGTTCGTAGCTTCCCTTTAGAATGTGCTGCTTCGCCAGCTCCACATTCGCCAGTACATATTGGCCTGTCGCTTTACCCTCGCCGCCTTCCCACGGATGGAAATTCCGCGAAGCCAACAGCCGGAGCGCTTCCTCATGCTTACCGGTAAGATTATGGAGCGTGACATATTCAAGATACAGATCATCGCGGGCAGAGACGAGTACGGCATGCTTCTCAAGGAATGCAAGACGATCATCCGCTGCGATTGCGAGCTTTTTATAAAGCTGGTCCAGCTCGAACAGCACCCGCGCATCCCCCGGATCGCACTCCAGCGCTTTCTCAAGAGAGGTACGCGCAGCAGCCGGATCGCCTTGCTTGTTGTAGTAAGCCAAGGCCAAATTCCGGTGAACGACCGAATAGCTGTCGTCAATGGAGCGGGAACGCTCCCAATACCGGATGGCTTCCTGGTGGCGTTTCTTGTCATAAAGCAGATTTCCCAGATAGTAAAGAGCTCTCGCGTCCTCAGGATTGAATGAGATTGCATATTCCAGCATCTGAAGCTCAAACAGCGTATTCGGGAAGCAGTAATCGGCTTTCGCTGCGCCTCCGGCCGCAGTATAGCTGCGCTCCGCATCCTCCCGTCCTAACTTACTGTACAGATAACCCAAGGTATAATTTACAAGCGGATCTTGAGAGTCCTTGCTCAGAAGCAGCACATCAGCCGCTTCCTCGTACAGCCCGGCATGTGCGTAGTCAGAGGCGAGCTCCAGGTAATTTTTCGGCTCGTCCCGCAGCAGCTCCCTGAGCTGTCCAAGAACCTCAGTGGAATCTCCGTTTTTTTCCGCTGACTTCTTGACGAGGACCAGTTCAAAGTGAGCGCCAAAGTCGGCGACATCCAGCTTCAATGTTTCTGCGGCAAAGCTTTCCGCTTCGTTCAGTCTGCCCAGCTTGCGCAGCATCGCCGTCTTGATATTCCGTGATTTATAGTTCCGTGCATTGCGGATGAGCGAGCGTTCGGCAAGCTCCAGCGCCTCTGCATAGCTGCCTTTCGCGGCAGCGATTTGGGCCAGAGAGAAATAACCGCCGTCCTGCCATGCCGCGCTCCATACCGCTTTATAGAAAGCGCTGAACGCCTCATCCAGACGTCCCTGCAGCTTCAGGCTGACTCCGAGCTGATAATAGGCTTCGCCGTCATACGGGTTCGGGTTACGCCAGGTCACCCGCTTGACCGCTTTACGGAAATGCTTCTCACTTTCCGCGAACAAACCTCTCCGCAGCAGCAGTGTGCCATAGGCGATATTGATCCGGCTGTCGTTCTCGTCACGCTTGAGCCCTTCCAGGTAATACGGCTCCGGCTCAAAGGTGGCGTGCCGGTATTGCTCCAAGTGAAGCCCGGCCAAATACAGTTCTTCATTGGTAGCAATCTCCGAGGGTTCAGGCAGCGGTTTGGCGGCATCCGGTACCTGTTCAATATCCTTAGGCTGCGGTGAATAGGATACAAGCACTTGGCCTGCAGCATCTTTAACCGTAAGCGTAAGCTCATGTTCCTTTACGCCTGCGTCCAGCGTGATTTCCGCAAAGAATGTATCCGCCGGGGTCAGCGTCAGCTGCTTGGATAGCAGTTGGCCTCCCGGTCCGGCGAGTTCGACTACCGCTTCCTCATAATGGGCGGTGGTATACACATACACCGAAGCTTTTCCTAGTTCCTCGTCCACTTCGAGATTGACCGCCGCTTCCGTCGTCGCGTTCTTCACAACGCCAATATTCTTATACGGCATGAAGTATTGGGTAAAAGTCTTTTCTTCGTAAGGCTGCAGCCATGTAAAATCCGGCTGGTTGTCCGTAAATACGCCTGTCATCAGCTCGATGTACGGTCCGTCCTCATCCGTAAGATTGCGATCCCACGCCTGGCCGAACTCCCCGTTCCCCCAAGTCCATTGCTTCTTGCCTGGGGAAATGTGATGGTTCGCCACATGCAGAAGTCCGGCCTGCACAGAGTGGTCATATCCGCCGACGAAATTGTAGTCGGACTTGTAAGCCATATAAGAAGTCGGCACCGGGATATTTTTGTAGCGGGAAATATCTACACCGGATGAATAGTCCATTTTGTAATAGGTTCCGGTTGCAATCGGGAAGCGCGATACGTCACGTTTGCCGTGGTCAAATACCGCGGTTACGTCCGGAGGGAATACCGACTGTGTATGATCGTTTACAGCAACGGCCGGGTTCGCCCACCACAGGAAGGTTTGCGGCTCCGGGGTGCGGTTGTACAATTGCGCCGAAATTTCCAGATAGGCTTTGTCCGGGTGGAGCGTAAAGCCTGCCGTCACCTTGGTTCCGTACATCCGGTCGATTTCGCTGACCCACACGGTTGCACTGCCGTCAGCCTTCTCCTCCAGCTTATATTCGACCGGACCATACGTGTTCGGGCGGTGATGCTGCGGCCAGTTAAATTCGATCCCACCGGAAATCCATGGTCCTGCAAGCCCGACAAGCGCTGGTTTAATCACCTGGTTGTAATAGACAAAATCATAATTGTTCGTCCGGTCTACCGCGCGGTAAATGCGACCACCCAGCTCCGGCATGATTTCAATATGAAGGTATTCGTTTTCAAGAATAACCATTTGATAAGGAACGGGTTTCTTCTCGTCTTCGATTTTTTCAATTACGGGGTGCGGATATACCCGGCCCGAGCTTCCCTGATAGACCCGCTTTTCCAGGAACATCGGGTTTTTATTCGGCTCGCCTACGCTGTAGGTCGGGATATGCACCGTTTCTTCCCAAACTCTCGTTTTTGAGATCTGCGTCAACGTAATCACTCCTGTGTGTAAAATGAACTTATACCTCAACAATACAGGAGCGCTGCGGACGCTACAATTCACGAAATTCGGAACATAATGGACTATTTTCTTTTTTTAATCTATACTATGGCGGTACATTCCGGAAGGAGTATTTCGCACCTATGAAGAAAATTGAAGGTTTTGAATCAGAAAAAATCATCGTGCTCCCCGCTTACCAGCTGGAACAGATCGTCGCCCATCCGCTAAACCGGATGCTGTATCTTACAGACATCGGCTTCTATCCCCGCGCACGTTATCATTATCGTGAACGGCCGAATGGCTGTGATACTTACATTTTGATTTACTGTGCGGAGGGTGAAGGCCGCGTCTCTATAGGCGGAGTACTGCATGTTTTAAAAGAACGCCAGCTGATCGTTATCCCTGCCAGGACCCCGCATTCCTACTGGACAGAAACTGAGCATCCATGGACAATATACTGGTTTCACTTCAAGGGAGAGCAGGCTGAAGGCTACTCTGCTCTTCTAAAGGGCGGAGCTGGTCCGCTGACGCTGGGTTCCCAGGATTCCGAAAAATTCATCGCGTTATTCCATCAGTGTTACGACCTGCTCTCGGGCAGCGCTCACTCCGCTTCGCATCAAGTTTATGCCATGCAGACGGCAGCCTATGCGATAAGCTCGCTGGGGATGATCCCCGAGCGCGAGGACGAGGACCGTAAGAAGCAGTATATTGAAACAGCAATCCATTTGATGAACATGAAGCTGGAGGAGAGTCTGACACTGGATGAAATCGCCCAGTACACGCAAATTTCCAGGCAGCATCTCAACCATCTTTTCAAAACCTCCGTCGGGTTTGCCCCGGTCGACTATTACCTTCGCCTGAAAATGCGGCGCGCAAGCCAGCTCCTTGATTTGACCCCTATGAGCATTAAAGAGATTTGCCATACACTTGGCTTCAAAGACCCGTATTATTTCTCGCGGTTATTCCGTAAAATTATCGGACTCTCGCCTACCGATTACCGGAACAAACTAAAGGGCTGAAGAGTGACTTATATCCTCCAAATGAAAAATCCCCCTTGAAGGGGGATTTTGTGTAATCGTAATTATTGTCTTATCGCAGCTCGAACCAATGTTCCAGCACTTTAAATCCGTTCGGCCGCCGGACAATCGCCTTCATTCTTTGCGCTAAACCGAGAGCGGGAACGGATATATCCGCATGCTCACCCGGCAACAATTCCGGAATATCAAAGCATTGTTCCCAGCCGCCTGTTTCTTCTGCCAGATGAAGCTTATATCCGGAGATGGAGTAACTGGGAAGATGGTTACTGCAGGTCAAGCGGCAGATGGGCTCATCGCCATCTTCGCTGTTTAACACCTCCAGCTTAACCGGGGACGATACATCCTTCAGTATCTGGTACGACTCCTTCTCCACCCCGTAAAGATCGGTGACCCCATGAACCCGCTGACGCAGCCGCCCTTCGCCGTCCTCGCCCATTTGGGTACGGTAATCGTTCAGGCTGAAGTAAATCATTCCGGCTATATTCGGGTATTTACGGTAGACATCCATTTTTTCAAGCATCTGTTCCCGACGGCGTGCATCACCTCCAGAATATGCCGGCTCGCATAGTCCGAATTCCGCAACTACAATCGGCTTGTCCGGGTAAGCTGCGACCAGCTTCTGCACCGTCTCTTCCATGTCATGCTCTCCATGCCAGGTTCCGATATAATCGTTCCACATAATAACATCGCCCGCTCCCGTCGCGTCGGCGAAAGGATCCAGATGTACCGTGTTACTCACATAGTTCACCATCCGGGAGGAATCAAGCGGCTGAATATAGGCTTTCATTTCCTTAACGTAACGTACCGTTTGGGCGGACTGGCCGTCCAGCTCATTGCCGACACCCCATGCAATGACGCTGGGATGATGGCGGTGCCGGGAAATCATTTCAGAGAGCTGCTGCCGTACCAGTGGAATCGTCGCCTCGCCTGGCTCGGCGGGCTGCTGCCACAAGGGAATTTCCTCCTGTACGAGAATTCCGTAGCGGTCGCACCATTCCAGCAGCTTGTCGCTTTGCTGCCAGTGAAAGCGGGTCAGCACCCCATTGGCAAGCTTAAGCTGCTTCAATACACGCTTAATGTCTTCTTCAGACTCTGCCATTCCCGTATAAGGATGAGAGCCCGGCATCCATTCCACACCCGTCAGTCTGACCGGCTCGCCGTTCAGCAGAAACCGGCTGCCCTCCGCTTTGAACTCCCGGAACCCGATCGCAATCGTTACTTCGTCTTGCATCTGGCCTCCGGCGGAAAGATGCACATGCAGCTCATATAAATTAGGGCGGTCAAAATGCCAAGGCTCGATACCGTCCACCGTAATCTCCGGAAACGGAATAGCATTGCATGGATAACTGGCCTTTTGCGTTCCCGTCCATACTGTTGTTCCTTTGTACTGCAAGATGAACTCGAGGCTTACTTCCCGACTGCGGGGCTGCAGGGCCTCATGAAGTGTAACCTCCCCCGTAATCTTCCCGGTAACCGCCGATTGTCCGTCAGGCGAAAAGATCGGAACCGCCTCAACGCCGATTGAATCAATTGCAGCTTCTCCGGTGAGGATCATCGTTACATCGCGGATAATCCCGCCGTCATCGGCCCAATCGAAACTGTTGCCTTTAGGCAGCGCCGTTTCGCTGTTTCCGTTATCGACGGAAACCACCAGCAGATTTTCTTCTCCCGGTTTAACATACCGTGTTACCTCAACCCGGAATGCGGTATACCCGGAATTCAGGTGGCTTCCGGCTTGTTGCCCGTTTATCCAGATGACGGCGTCATGGTATACAGCTTCAAAGTGAAGCCATACCCGGCCATCCGGAGGAATCTCTGGTGCCTGGAAGCGATGTTCATACCAGCCCAGTCCCCGATAATGTTCGGTTTCCGGCTGTACATTCCATGTATGCGGTATGGATACGGTTTCAGAAGACGGCAATCCGTTTGCCGGCCACTCCATTGTAAATCCTGCGGCTTCAGGATCCAGTTGAAATCCCCACGGCTTGTCCAGCAAAATCGTTGTTCTTCCCAGCTCTGCCACTAGTTTCACTCCTTAGCGTGTATCATTTCAGGTGCCTCTTCAAGATACCCCCAATGTAACGCAAAGCGATTCATAATCCAATTGATGATTTTCGGCTAATCATGGACTATATTCTTATCTGCCCCCTCCTTCATCTCTGACTGCTTCCGCTTTCTGTAAAGAGAGGGCGTTTCGCCGAAGGTATCGCGGAACTTCCGCGTAAAATGGATGGCGCAGTCAAATCCGACATCTGCGGCGATCTCCGCCACCTGCCGCTGAGTGCCGGAAAGAAGCTGGGCGGCTCTCTCCAGTCTGAACTTGTTCAGCGTATTCAGCACGGTATCTCCAACCTGCTCCTTAAACAGATGGGACAGCCGTGAAGTCGACATACAGCTTTTTTGGGCAAGCTCGGGCAGGCTGATCTTCTGGGCTGGGTTTAGCTGCAAATCACGCAGAATCGCGGAGATTCTGGGATCCATGGAGACCTGATTACCAGCGTTGCCGTCCAGTTGGACATGCACAATCGCCTCCTCCAGCGCAAGCTCCGACAGGCGGCGGTGAAGCAGTGAATTGATACCTGGCAGCTCATGGCTGATCATCCGCATCAGCGCATTCTGAATAGACAGGCGCGCTTCAGCAGAAGAAACGCGGTGATAGATAAAATTAGGCTCCTTTTCCGGCAGGCTAAGCCAAGTGCTCCAGTGCGGATCGGGGATAAAATGCACCCAGATCATCTCCCAATCCGCTCCCTTGGTGCTGTAATGATGCGCCATTCCCGGCAGCAGTATGGCAACATCCCCTTCGGCGCAGGTGACGTAGCCATCAGAGAGCTGAATTTGTCCTTCGCCGGATATTGTGTATATCAAAAGCCAGTCTCTGCTGCCAGAGGAACGGTGAATCGCGTAATCCGCTGCTACTCTGAAATGACCCGCAATAAGGATCCCGTAAGAGCGCTCTGCATGAATAGCATAATCCATCAGTTTTTTAGCCATATCTCCTCTACCTCATTTACACTGAATTCGCCTACAATACAAGAGAAATCAGATTTCTATCTAGAAATCCGACAATACAATTCATCGCATGCAACATATCACAAGGAGGTTCATTGTGCAATGACTACAACCAAGCTTAATCTGACAGAAGCACCCCATGTAGAAATTCATTCAGGGATATTAGGGGCGAACGGCGGCTCCAATCCAAAGGGTGAATCATTTGGATTTACTAACTACTATATGACCAAGAATGGCATCCCTTTTATTCCGGTTGTAGGCGAGTTCCATTTTTCCCGATTCAATTACCTCCAGTGGGAGGAAGAGCTGCTTAAGATGAAGGCCGGCGGCATTCATATTGTAGCGACGTATGTCTTCTGGAATTTCCACGAGGAAGAAGAAGGCGTGTTCGACTGGAGCGGCAGCCGCAATTTACGGCATTTCATCGACCTTTGCGCCAAGCTAGAATATCCGCTTATTCTGCGTATTGGTCCTTTCTGCCATGGAGAAATCCGCAACGGAGGCATTCCGGACTGGGTATTCGCCAAACCGCTTGAACTCCGTTCAAACGACCCTGCCTACCTTCAGCTGGCCAGAAATCTTTATCGTGAAATTTCCAGACAGATTAAAGGAACGATGTACCAGGAAGGTGGTCCCGTAATTGCGGTCCAGCTGGAAAATGAATTTATGCACTGCGGCGCTCCAAATGATGCCTGGGGATATACAACCGGCAAGTTCTTAACGTCCGGAACAGGGGGTACGGCACATTTGGCCGAGCTTCGCCGCATCGCTGAGGAAGCCGGAATTGATCCGCTGTTCTTTACGGTTACGGCTTGGGGCGGAGCCGCTATTCCGGAGGAGGGCTTCCTTCCGATGCTGGCAGGGTACGCTTATACCTCCTGGCTTCCGGATCAGCCGGCAAGCCGTGAGTTTCTCTACCGCGATCTTCATGCCGTACCGATGGAAACCGTGGACTTCGATTCCCGCCAGTATCCTGTCGCTTATTGTGAAATGGCCGGGGGCATGCAGGTCAGCTATAAAGCCCGTCCGTTTGTTCCCGCTGAAAGCGTAGAAGCGATGACGCTTGTCAAGCTCGCGAGCGGCAGTAACCTGCTGGGTTATTATATGTATCACGGCGGTTCCAACCCGACTGGAAAGAAGACATATATGAACGAGCAGTTTCTTCCGAAAATCACATATGACTACCAATCGCCGCTCGGAGAATTTGGCCGCATCGGGGAGTCCTATGACCGTATACGTTCTCTGTCTCTATTTATGGAATCGTTCGGCTCCATCCTTGCTCCGATGACTACGGTGCTGCCCGAAGGTCAATCAGAGCTAGATCCTCTGGATACAGAGACGCTGCGCTGGTGCGTCAGACAGTCAGAAGGCCGCGGTTTTGTGTTCCTGAATAATTTCCAGGATAGCGCAGTCATGCCTGACCGCAGCTTCAGGATCGAACTTGACACTGCCCGCGGACCAGTCTCCTTCCCTTATGAAGGAGAAGCTGTACTGGAAAGCAGTGCAGGCGCCGTATTTCCGTTTCATTTAGATCTGCATGGCGTAGCCTTGGTCAGCGCAACAGCCCAACTGTTGACGGAACTGGAGACGGAAGAAGAGCAGGTTGTCTTTTTCTACGCCCATAACGGCCTGACTCCGGAGTTTGTTGTTGCTAAATCCTCCGTCAGCTCCCTGAAGACAGCTGACGGCCAGATTCAGGAAAAGGACGAGGTCTATGTGATTCTTCCCGCCGCCGGAAAAAACAACGGTATTTCCTTCCGTACGGCTGAGGGCAAAACAGTGCGCTTCATTACGCTTACCCGGACCGAGGCACTGCAGACCTACCGTTTTGACCTGTGGGGTCAGAAGACGGTCGTTGTCAGCGATTGTCCGCTAACTGCTCACAACGATCAACTGGTATGTACCTCCAAGGGGAACCGTACTTTCAACGTATCCCTGTTCCCTGCTCCGGCACTAGAGCTGCGGTCTACCGCCGGGCAGTTAGGCGGGCTTCAACAAGAAGGTGTATTCAGCACTTATTCCTTGGAGCTTCCGGAGTACAAGCCGGAGATTACTGTAACGAAACCAGCGGAAAAAACGGCCATTATAGAAGTATCCCCTTCGTGGCCGGCCCATGTGGACGATGTCTGGCTGGAAATCGATTATGACGGAGACGTGGCCGAAGCATTCCTGGGTGACAGGCTGCTAACGGATAATATCCAATTCGGTCAAATCTGGAGTATCGGGTTAAAATCTTCTTACAATCAGCTGGAGCAGGATAAGTTTCATTTGTCTATCACTCCGCTGCGCAAAGGCACCGTTCATACGTATATTAATCAGGCACAAATTGAAGTTTTCGAGGGTGTGGAGATTGCTGTTTTCCATAGGATTGAGGCCGTTCCGCAGTACCGGGCTGTTTTGACCGCCGGAAGAGGTAAGTAAGACAACTGCAAGATCAACACTAACTTACACATGATCCAAAATTCAGGGTGTCCCTTAAGCCATGTGATCGGCTTGCGGGACACCCTTTGTTTTCACTGCGCTCTCCAATAAAGGGAGAATCGCTAACATGATACGCGTTCCTGACATAGAAGAGGAGTCCCGCAGCCATTTCAACGGCTGTGGGACCCCTATTTTTGTTGATGCTACTCTATATTGAGCAGCCGATTGATAATAACGGCCGCCTGAGCCCGCGTTGCATTATTTTGGGGAGCGAACGTGCCATCTCCCATGCCGCTGATTAAGCCCCCCTCAGTCAGCAGAGTCACAGCCTCTAATGCATACCCGCTAATAACGGAAAGATCCGTAAATGACACCGAAGATTGACTGCTATTTAATGTGAGCTTCGCCGCTTGCGCAGCTTTGTAAATCATGACTGCCATGTCCTGACGGGTAATCGGGGCATTGACGCCGAAGGTTCCATCTCCCTGGCCCTGTACGATACCGAGCTGCTCTGCAGCGGCAACCGGACCGGCATACCATGCGCCCTCCCGAACATCGCTAAACGTGCTTGGGGCCGTTGCAGCATCCAGATCCATCGCAGTCAGAAGCATGCTCAAGAATTCCGCCCGCGTCACATTACGTGTTGGAGAAAAGATCTCCGTCACCGTCCCTTGAACAATACCTCTCGCAGCCAGAGCTTCGATACTTGCCTGAGCCCATGGAACAGCAGCAAGATCAGAGAATGATACTGGAATATAGCCTGCAGCATACTTACTGAAACGCTTCACTCTAAATTCAACATTTCCGCTGTCAGGATTATATCGGCCGTTGTTAACTATATCAGATATTCCGCTATCGTTAACATAATAAACCACCACATGCTGTGGACTTTGAACCGGCAACAGCGTATACGGAATGGCTACCCGTGCCGTGCCGCCGCCTAATTCTGCCGGGGCCCCATCAATGAGCAGGTTAATATCCAGCAGCTCCGAAGTTCCCAATTGGTCCTTTAGGTGTTTCGGTAAATCGCTCTTGTCCGCTTGGGCTACGTTGAGTTGGATCGTGTTCGCCGGACCGCCGTCCGCTTTACGGAACTGGGCCGGTTTCAGCGAGATTGCCGCAAACCCCGTGTCGATCGTAATCGTGTTTAGACCGCCCTTGCCGTCAATCGGTGCGGCTGGAAACTGCACTTCAACTTCTGTCGCGCCTTGTCCTGGCTTGGCGACGATGGTTAATTTCCCGGCGACGATTGAATTTAGTGCAGTCGTTAGATCTTTAGCGCTTATGACAGCCTTTGCTATGCCGTCCGCTCCCAGCGTTGGATGAATAGATAACGTACCTCCGGTCACATTTACTTGTGCCGAAGGAGCTGGGGATGGTGTTACAACTGGTCCTTCGGCAGCTGGTATTGGTATTGGTGTTGGTGTAGGCGATGACGATGGTGTAGGCGATGGTGCAGGCGTCGAAGTCGGTGTTGGTGTTGGTGTTGGTGTTTCAGGCACAGGCTCTTCTTTCCCCAAATAACCGAGCCTCACATCATCAACGAGCGCCCAGTTTCCGGGATTCGCATTGGATTGGAATCCAAAGGTCAGCGTGCCCCCGGTTACAGTAGCATTGAGACTCAACGGAGTCATTCCGCCAGTTGCCGGAATGTTGAGCTTGACCATGCTGCCGCTGTCCGATTGCGCGAACATATAGTATTCCTTCTGCCCTCCGCCGGTATAGGACCAGGCGGAAATGATATAGTCTCCATCCTCTAGTCCAGTCAGGGTCTGCGTAATTTTAGTAGTGTAAGCTCCTTCCATCCAGCTGGACAGTGCATACTCCCCTTCCCTTACGGCACTATGCTTCTGAACATAAGAGGCCTGGTCAGTTCCCTCTACTGTCCACCCCGGAATGTCATACCGCGACGCGCCCTGCGTCTCGAAGCTGCCGTTGACAATCTTTACTTCCGTACCCAAACGTAAATTGACATTAGATGTCTCTTGGAGAGCCGTCACCTTTATATCAGCTAGCACCCCGTTCAGATACCCTTCCTTCACGGCGGTAAGTTGATAGGACTTTCCTGCCAGAACATCCGAAAGAATATATTTTCCGGCCTTATCTGTGACGGCACGGTATATCTTGTTGTCAGCTACCGCGGTTATACTTGCGCCTGAAACGGGCCTGTTGCCGCTGTCGATGACTTTGCCGGATATTGTGCCTAAGTTTACATCAAGTATAAAATTTACATCAGCCGTTGTTTTTCCAATGGCAACAGCAATATCCCGGATTGCCGATTGCAGATAATTGTCTTTACTTACAGTCACGGTATAACCTTGGCCTGCCGGTACATTTGCCAATGTATACAAGCCAGATGAATCAGTTAGTTCAGTAAATAACTGGCCTTCTGCATTTACTTGCACCTTGGCTCCTTCAATCGGCGTGCCTTCACGGCCAGTTACCTTCCCTGAGATTGCCCCGGAGCTAAGCACAATAGTCAGGTCGACATTGGCAGTAACCTTGCCAATCTGAACTTCAACTCCAGGTTTGGAACCGGAAGTAAACCCCGCCTTGCCTGCCGTTATCGTGAGCGCTTGTCCCGAAGGCAGATCCCCGAGTGTATACTCCCCGGATTCGTTACTCTTAACCGAATGGCGAATGCCAGCCCCACTAACGGAAATGATGGCATCCTGAACAGGCCGGCCCTGGTCATCCCTGACGATACCTGAGACGGTTCCGCCGGAAATCGTAATATTAGCCGGAGCAATTTCGCCATATACCACAGAGGATACACTTGCCGTCCCGCCCTGATAGCCGGCTTTGGCGGCAGTCAGCGTATATCCGGTTCCTGGTGACACATCGGGAATGATATAATTTCCATTCTGGTCCGTATAGACTTTGCGCAAATTCCCGTTAATATCGGCCTCTATCTCTACCCCTGCGAGGCGTTTTCCGCTTTCTCCACGGACGACGCCGTTAATCATCCCGTAAACCGTTCCATTTGCATTGTGCAGGTAAGCATCATGAACCGGCAATGCTTTTCCTTCGAAATCGAATTGGGTTGTATTCGAGACCACGTTTACATCCGGCTGATCGTCGGATTCCCGATAAGCCCAGCCAACGCCGGGAACATCGATCATAATAGGGTCCCAATATAAATCGCCGATCACTCTGCCGTTATTCGCGCTTTTTAGTCCGTTAAACAGCTCCATCATAAAGTTTTTTTGACCTTCCGGAGAACTGGTATCAGGAGAATAAGGGCCGTTGTCTGTCAACTGTCCAGGGGAGCCGTTAGGAAGTGTGGAATTCCAATTGTACCCTGTCTCCATCAACAGGATATCCTTGTCGTATTTCTCACTCATAACGTTGCAGAACTCCACGATCTGCTGCACCGACTTATTCGTCCAAAACGGATAATAGGACGGCCCGATAATATCATAGGGTACATTCATCTCTTTCATCTTATCGAAAAAGCCTTCATATTTATCATAATTACCGGCATCGTCCAGATGTAAAATCACTTTGGTGGATGGTGATACAGATTTTACCGCGTTCGACCCGGCAATTAAGAACCGCCCCAGGTTTTCCCATGTCGCGTCGCTGGCCTTACCATACGGATACAGGATGCCCGACTGCATTTCGTTGCCGAGAGACACGTACTCAGGTGTGGTACCCTGATCCTTCATAGCCTGCATGACATCTCCGGTATAAGCAGCCAGCAGCTGCTCAAGCTTGTCAACTTTTGCCGTCTCATCTGAAAGACCACTAATCTCCTCTTGCCATTCATTAGGAATGTTGTGTATTGCACCATTGGTCCAATAATCGCTGTAATGAAAGCTAAGCTGGATCTGAAGACCGGCATTCTTGGCGCGTTTGGCAAGCTTCAAGATGTCCGCTTTATCCATAATTCCTTCGGGAACATAATAATTCCCATCGCCATGCCCTTTTCCGGGATCATTGTACAAACGGAGCCTTACAATATCCTGGCCATTTTCCTTCAATATCTGGAATAAATCCTTCTCGACGCCATCCCTGTCGTAAAATTTACCACCCATGGATTCCACGTAAGTAAGTTCGGAGGCATCGCCGCCTTTCAGCAGCCGATAAGGTTTATCGTCTTTAACCAGTTCAACAAAATCAAGCTTCGCCCACTGCCCGGCTCCAGCGTCGGAATACAAACCTACAGTCACTTTTCCCGTTGTTACATGAATACCCCGGACTGTCACCTTCGTCCAATCACTTCCCACCGGGAGAGCCGTTCTGGATTCGGAGGTTCCGTTATCTTTGGCAAACAGATAAGCAGCTTTCTGTCCCCCGCTATTCTGTGTCCAGCCCGTGAGCGTATAATATCCTTCTTCCAAATCATTTATCGTTTGCCAGGTGGTAACACGGTACGGCAGACTTCCTGCATGATTCAGACTGTATCCGCTCTCAAAACCAGATTCGGCAATAAATGAGGCTTCCAGATCCCCATCTTCATTCCAGCCATCTGCCAAATCCACGGGGCCTTCCGTATCAAAGCCACGGTTCACAATGGCAACTCCTTCAGGATCTGGTACTGGTTGCTGCTTCGGTGTTAAGGAAACAAGATCAATACCGGCCCAGGAATTTGCGGAACCATCCCCATAAAAACCGATCGTTACCGGGCTAGCGGATACCGTCAACGGGAGTTCAATTTTTGTCCAGCCGGTTGAAGACACTGGAATATTTTTCCTCACTTCCGGCGAGCCTTCGACCTTGGCATACATGTAGATCTCATTGAATCCGCCGCCGCTGGTAATCCAAGCTGATAGGACATAGTTGCCGTAAGTAAGCCCCGTCACGGTCTGGTAAGTATTCGCCGTGAATGCCGTATCATCCCAATAGCTCAATCTCTTATCTCCACCTCCTTGAGGCGACCAGCCGGATTGGATAGAGATTGCACTGCTATTATTTGTGGTCCACGAATTGAGATCGCTTTCAAAACTTCCGTTCGTAACGGAAGCCGTTACTGGATCGGCACTGGCCCACCCTGCAGATGAGACCAGTCCGATTAAAATTACACAAACTAAAAAGAGATGAAATCCGGCCCGAAGGCCTCTCACGCTGCTTTCGTACATGCTCATTCCTCCTGATTCATAATTTGGGCTGAACCCTGCACTGCATCTTCCTGCAGCATATAACTATGAGCCTGTCGCCTGGCTTCGTTTATCACTTTTGGAAAACCCGCGTCAATTACAGCCTTCTGCATTTGGTTAAACGCCTGATTAACATCAGGAACCATCCCCCCCAGCAACGGGTTTAAATACTGGATTGCTGCCTGGTTGATTTGCTCCAATTCACCTTTTATCGGTTCAGCGTTGAAATTAAAAGACGAGTACCGGTATGGAACAAGCATGCTTCCAATTTGCTTCCGGTGTTCCCGGTAAACCTCACTCCATGCTGCAAACGGCGGATATTCACTTTTATTCGTAAACCAGAATCCGGCGGCATCCGGCGGGTAATCATTCTTATCAGCGGACGTCCCCGGCGGCATTGCAATTTCTCCACCTTGTAATACATAATTTTTGCCCTCGATGCCGAAATAAACGAGTCTGCTGTATACCGGATCCTCCATGATCAGATCCAGCATCCGCATCGTCAATTCCGCATGCTTGGAATCCGCAGGCAAGGCCACACCATTATTAACAAACGGATCGGCAATATAGGTGCCTTTTGATGAGAGTGTAGGGATAATTTCCACTTCCCAGCCTTTTTGTTCCGCATTAGCCAGCGTAGACTGGATATCGTTCGAATTGCCAAAAGCTACAGCGGACAAGCCTTGTTCAAAGGAATCCTTGCTTCTAACCTTGTTGGCGATGGCGTCATGATTAATGTAGCCTCTGTCATACCAATCTTTCACGATCTTCCCCGCCTGAAGGAAGCTTCTTTTCAGCGGCTCATCGAAAATAGACAACACGGCTCCGTCACTGCTGTCCCAGCTTGTGAATACTCCGGAAAATCCGTTGGTTGTCGTAATAAGATCAACTACCGCAGGACCTAGCTCCCATTGCAGATTGGAGTGCGTTTTGCTGAAATCGTATTGCTTGTCGACACGAATCGGTACCATATTAGGCTCATTTGTCTTGACAGCCTCCAGATACGGCGCTAAATCTGTGAATCGTTTAATTTCAGTAAGGCCGTATTTCTTCCTTAGGTCGCCTCGAATCAGCGTTACCGGCACTTTTAGATCAGGTGACGCTGATGGAATCATGTATATTTTTCCGCCAATTTCCGCCTGTTCCCATGCCTGTTGATCCGTCGCTTTATAGTGAAGCGGCATATAATTCTTCATCATCTCGGGAGTGATTTCCCGGAATCCGCCTTGGGCGGCAATCTGCGTGTAATACGTCCAGTTACTGGCAAATATAAAGTCTGCGGTGTCATCTGAAGTGAGTACGAGTGGATACCGGGCTGCAAGCTCTCCCCATCCGATATACCGCAAGTCGATGCGGACCTGCAAATCCTTTATAAGTTTGGCATTCAGTTCATTCAGCACATCTTTAAGACCAGCCGGCGGACTGCCGATGAGGTAACCAACCAGTGTTACAACCTGAACATCTTCCGTAGGCTCAGATGTTTCCGCTCCAGTACAGCCGGACGTAAACACTATCAATAAAGTCAACATGACGAGTGCAAGCACACGAACTTTTCTATATATCATTGCTGTTCTCTCCCCTTTTTTCGCATCTAAACGGGTTCGATAAGTAAAGGGAGAAAACCTCTTGTAAAAATTTAGATAAGGAGCCAGAGCAGAACCCCAGCTCCTTATCAGCTTCATTCCATTTACTTCTGTTTAGCGAGAAACTCCTGCGTTTGCTTTTCTGCCTCAGCAACAATCTTGTCGATGCCCGCATCCTTTGCTTTCTTCTCAAGCTCTGTGAATGCCTTATCAACATCCTTTACAATGCCTCCCTGAATCGGAAGCCCGTATTGCGTATATACCGTGCTCATGTTCGCCAGCTCTGTTTTTATATTCGCAGTATCCATAGCCAGGGAATTGTAGACGTACGGAACCAGAATGTCCTTTAATGATTCCTTATGCTGAATATACTGCTCTGTCCAGTTGGCCATCGGCGGGAATTGGCTCTTGTTCGTAAACCAGAATCCTGCCGCATCCGGTGCATAGGTGTTAGAATCAGCTGTTACACCTTCGGGTAAGTCAATTTTTCCGTCCTTTTCGACATAGTTAACGCCTTCAATGCCGAAGTATACAAGCTTGTTATAACTAGGCTCTTCCATAATCAGATCAAGTGCCATCATCGCACGTTCCGGATTTTTGGAGCCCGCTGCAATCGAAACCCCGTTGTTGATATAAGGGTCCATCGGATATGTGCCTTTGGCGGAAAGGTTCGGAATAATCTCCACTTCCCAGCCCTGCTGTGCCGCCTTGGCCAGCGTTGTTTGGATATCGTTGGTGTTGCCAAAGGCTACCGCCGATTTCCCTTGTTCGAAGGAGTCCTTGCTCCGTACTTTGTTGGAGATGGCATTTTTATTGATGTACCCTTTGTCATACCATGATTTGACGATACCGGCCGCTTTCTTTTGAGTGTCCATAATATATGGATCAAATTGTGAATAGACCTTTCCGTTCGGATCATCCCAATCGGTATGCGTACCGGACCAGCCGTTTGTAATCAGGACGGAGTCCACTGTTGCTGCCCCAAGCTCCCACTGGAGATTGAAAAAGCTTTTTCCGAAATCATACTGGCTGTCTGCATTAATTGGAATGATGGCTCTTTCATTGTTTTTGACCGCTTCGAGATAGGGCTCGATATCCTGGAACTTCTTAATTTCCGGAATGTTATATTTCTTCCGCAAATCACCCCGGATCAGGGTAACCGGCACTTTTTGGTCTGGAGAGGAGGTTGGAATCATAAATATTTTTCCATTCACTTGAGCCTCTTTCCAGGCAACCTCATTCGTTGCTGCAAAATGCTTCGGCATATATTGTTGTATCTCATCGATTGTAATCTCACGGAAAGCGCCCTTCGCGGCTTCCTGATTATAGTAAGCCCAGTTCGCCGAGAAAATAAAATCCACGTCCTCACCTGCGGCAAGCACCAGCGGATACTTAGAGGCGAGATCCCCCCAGCCGATATAACGGAAGTCGATTTCCGTATTGATATCCGCTTTTAATTTCTTATTCAGCTCTTTGACCACAGCATCCATACCAGCCGGAGCTGAACCAAGCAGATAACCGGTCAGTTTAACCGGCTTTGAAGTGTCGGCCGTTGCCTCTCCTCCTGCATTGGTATTCGCGGTCGCCTGTGCGTTATTGGTTTGATTGTCGCCGCTGCTGGCATTATTGTTGTTTCCCGAGCAGCCTGTCATGACCACCCCGGTCACTAGCAACGATGAAATCAGGGTGAACAACGGTTTCTTGAATTTCATGAAAATCCTCCTTTTTTGTTCTGCTATACCCCCGAGTAACACTGCCTTTTTAATTATGGTGCTTGACATCACCTCCTATAATGGCAGGGATGATCTATCCCTTAACGGCTCCCACCGTAATTCCCTGAACAAAATATTTTTGGACGAACGGATACAGCAGAACGATTGGGCCTGTCGCAACCATCGTTAAAGCAAGCTTCAATGACTCTTTTGGCATATCCAAACGCGGAATGCTGTTCACCATCTGGCTGGAGAAGTTTGCACTGGATAAGATTTGATACAGCGTATACTGCAGCGGATACAGACTCTCCTTTTCGATAAACATCATCGGAGTCCACCAGTCGTTCCAGTAGCCAAGAGCCGTGAACATGCCGATCGCGGCCATTGCAGGCTTGGAGAGAGGAATAACGATTTGCCAGAAGATACGGAAATCGCCGGCTCCATCGATTTTGGCGGATTCGACTAAAGCATCGGGGAGAGAACCGTTCAAAAAATTACGCAGAATCAGAATATTAAAAACGTTAAACATACCTGCCAGCAGCAGCACAAAAATTGTATTTTTAAGATGGAGATTTTGAACGATTAACAGGTAGTATGGAACAAGCCCTCCATTAAATAAGGTTGTGAAATAGAGGAAGAACGAAAGTGCATTGCGATAACGGACATCCTTGCGGTACATGACGTATGCCGCCATCATAGACAGAAACAACGAAACGGCTGTCCCGAAGCCGGTAACAAAGATCGTAACCCCATAAGCCCGGAACATTTTTTCCGGACTCTGGAATACCATGTGATAGGCGTCGAGCGAAAACTCTTTAGGCCAAAAGGAATAACCGTTATAAATGATGGAATGCTCTGAAGCAAAGGAATTAATTAACACGATAAAAAATGGAACAACAGCTATGAGCGCAAACAGGCCCACAATGATATAAGAGATCACGTTCATAACTTTCTCATCGGACGTACGAATAGTCATTTAGGTATACTCCTTCCTAGAACAGCGCCTGATCCCGGTCATAACGTTTCACCAGGCCATTGGCGATCATAATAATGACAAAGCACAGAACCGATTGATACAAACCACCGGCTGAAGCCATACCGAAGTCTTGGCTGACGATCAGGGAGCGGAACACCAATGTATCGATAATGTCGGTCGCATCCATCAATATGCCATTGTTTCCGATCAACTGATAAAACATATCGAATTCGCCGCGCATAATCCTGCCGATACCAAGCAGCAGCAAGACAATTGTTGTCGGTTTGAGTAATGGTATCGTGAGATAGCGGACGCGTTGGAATACATTAGCACCGTCAATCTTAGCCGCCTCATAAGCGGAAGTATCAAAGCCCATAATTGCCGACAGATAAAGTACGCTGCCAAACCCGACCCATTTCCACACATAGAAGAATGGAAGAATGAAATACCAATAGGAGGTTGAAGAGTAAATATCAATGGGGTCCATTCCGATTCCTGTCAAAATGCTGTTCAAAAGCCCATATTCATAATTGAACAGATTGTATACGATAGCAGCGACTGCTACCCAAGACAGAAAGTATGGTAGGAACAGCAGGGTTTGCGATGTTTTCTTGAAGATTTTTCCCGACATCTCCGCAATCAGCACGGCAATGATGATTGAAAAGAACAGGTAGGCTGCTAAAAACACGGAGTTATATAAAAAAGTGTTCTTTGTAACAAGCCACGCCTTACCTGAACTGAAGAAATATTCGAAATTATCGAGTCCAATCCATGGACTACCAAACATGCCCTGCTGGTAGTTAAAACTCTTGAATGCAACCACGATACCCGCCATAGGAATGTAGTTGAACACAATAAAATAGAGTGCAATCGGAACAAACATCAGATACAGTACCTTATTCCGCGCAAGCTCTTTAAGAAATCCGCTACCCTTTCGGTCCAGTTTCGGATTTCTCACTGACTTTGCAGCTGTATTGGCTTCTGTCGCCATACTCTCCCTCTTTTCCTGTTTTCTCTTTGAATGCGCTTACGGTTATCTCAACTCAAATTATAGAGGAGTGCTTACGGGACCAACATGACACAGAATTATGATTTTCTTGGGTGGATTATGGAGTCTTTCTTTTCCATCAGGTATCAGTTGCATAGAATCTGGTACCGCATTAATATGTACACATCAGGGAAAGAAGGAGGACGCATTCATGCGGGCTATGCTGGTCGATGACGAACCTCTCACGCTTGAGAGTCTGGAGAACTACATACAATGGAGAGAGCTTGGTATCGACGATTTGGAAACCGCTTCCAATGGACTTGAGGGCCTTGAGCTTGCACGCGTTTTCAAACCGCAAATTATTATCAGTGATGTCCGAATGCCTCGAATGAACGGTATTGAGCTTGCGACTAAGGTGCGGGAGTTTGATCCAGAGGTCAAAATCATCTTTTTAAGCGGATACTCCGATAAGGAATATTTAAAGTCAGCGATACATTTGAAAGCTGTTCGTTACGTTGAGAAGCCGGTTAAGCTGAACGAGTTAACCGATGCAATACAGGAGAGTATCTCTCAATACGTTTCAGAGCAGAGTGTGCGGAATCTGACGAGGTTTTATACCGAACAGAAATGGTTGACCCGTTTAATAAAAGAGGAGAAAACAGTTGACGAATTACAAGTAGAGGAAGGACCTCTCCCGCGCTTCCGCTTCCTGTCCGGTCCGGTTCTTCCACTTGCTATCCGCCTGACAGCTAAGCTGGACAGAGTCGAAACCCGGCAGGTAGAATCGACAAATCGCGTCATTCAGTGGCTATCCGATCGATATGGCGAACATTCGGTTACAGGTTACGGTGAGGCCTACACTCTCCTCCTCCTGATCGAACACACCGGATTGCAGGCTGATGTGCTGACTGAGCAGGCTGAGCACTTGTTGGAAGAGCTATATGAGACCTTTGGAACGGATTTCGAATTTACGATCGCCCTTGGTCCAGTTACCGATAAGGGAATTGAAATCGGTCTTTCCTGCCGGCAAGCAATCGAAATATCGAAGCAGCAATTTTATAAAGGATACGGTAAAGTACTGACCGGAACGAATGAAGGAGTCGCACTGGAACATTCACCCTTTCATGAGATTTCTATTGTCCGTGATTTTCGCACAGTTTTGCGTACAGAGCAGGAGAAGGAAGCACTCAATATTCTTAACGGGGCTACTATAGAGCTTCGCAGAGTTATGGATAATGACACGAAACGGGTTACCAACTTATACTTCCTTTTGCTGATTGCACTGCATGAGTTTGCAGTTGATAAAGGCCTATCCGCTACCGATACCAATCAGGAAGAGCGGTTCCTGTGGCAGGAGATCGGCACACTCTCCACACTGGATGCGCTGTACGAATATGTTGCAGGCAATGTAGAGGCCGTATTTTCCCAGCTCAAGGAAAAATCTGCTGTAGGTACCCGGGTATCAGCCATTATGGATTACATTCAAACCCATTACATGGATAAAAGTTTAACGACACAGCAGATCGCAGATAATACTTACCTAACCCAAACCTATTTATGCGCACTGTTCAAAAAAGAAACCGGCAAAACAGTCAACGAATACGTGACAGAGCTGCGGATCACTAAAGCAAAAGAGTTACTACAAAACCGGCGATTGAAATTGTACGAAGTTGCACTCGCGATAGGGATAACAGACTCCAATTATTTCTCATCATTATTCAAAAAATCGACAGGGCTAACCCCTTCCCAATACCGGGAGAGAATGTGAGATTATGCGGCGATTATTTCAAAAGTTCGCAAATTTGAGCATCCGAAAAAAACTGTTTATCTCTTATTTTCTTCTGCTGGTCTTCTCCTCCACCTTGTTCATCTCGGTAAACTCTTATATCACATCAAGAGATACGGAGAAGCAGGCACGCTATTCCCTGGAGGTTATGCTGCAGCAATCCAGCTCGTTTCTAAACTATAAAACAAGTTCGGTTCGCAAGGTCATTGACGTTATAGTGCTGCATGACACGATCCAAACCCTTGTGAATAAATCCGACACGGAGTATCGGGAGAACATCGGAAATTGGATGCTGGATGAATATTTTTTTAATCAGCTCATCTATAACGTTCAAACGAACCCGGATATTCAGAATATAGGACTATACATGCGCAGCGGGATGGCAGCTGTACAGTCAACCGATCAGTTTATGCTGCTCTCTTCTGTCCAAAATCGGTCCTGGATGAAACGCATTGAAAGGGGCGATTCTCTTTATCTTTGGCTGCCCCCCGATATGGCGGACGCTGGTAAGGAGAATACGGTCACCTTCATTCGCAAAATTATCAATCCACTGGAGAACAGCAATTTCTCCGGTCTGCTCCGTGCAGAGATGCCAAAATCGGTCCTGGAACAGATTCTCGATCAGTCTCTGTTTACCCCTTCCAGCTCGGCGCTGCTGATCAACAGCAACCAGGAGCTTATTGCCAGCTCCACTCTGAACCCCATCAATCCGGCAATGATCTTCCCTGCTTTGGAGACACAAAGAAACAAAGGCGGCCAGCAAGTGGATACGTTAATGCTGAAGGGAGAAAAAACGCTGCTCGCCTCCATTGCTGTCGACAATACAGATTGGCGGTTCGCTGTCGTTGTACCGCATAAAGATATCGTCGCTATTTCTAAAAAAGCGAGAAATCAACTGCTGCTGATTTTTCTCGCAGTTGCATTGCTCACTCTACCCATGGCCTATTATGTCTCCTCATCCGGAACGCTTCGTATCCGCAGGCTAAGCAAAACGATGCGCAAGGTCGGCGTTGATGATTTCAAAGCTGTTCTCGATCCCGGAAACAATGATGAAATTGGAGAACTGACACAGACCTTTAACCGAATGCTGTCTCGTATCGAGGATTTAGCCACAGATAAGTATCAGCTTGGATTGGATGTGAAAAATATGGAGCTGCGCGCGCTGCAGGCGCAAATCAATCCACACTTCCTGTACAACACGCTTGATATGGTCAACTGGTTGGCGATGAAGTATAATGCCGAAGACATACGGACATTAATCACATCGCTCTCAGACTTCTACAAGATCAGCCTCAGTAACGGGGAAGATATCATACCGATCCGTGCCGAGATTGAGCATATCCGGGCCTACGTGTTCATCCAGAATATGCGCTTCCGGAACCGGATTACGCTAGAAATCGATGTTCCCGAGGAAGTCTGCAATTCATCCACGCTCAAATTGATTTTACAGCCTTTAGTGGAGAATGCTATCTTGCATGGAATCATGGAGAAAGACAGTCAGCTTGGAACCATTAGAATCCGGGGATGTGTAGAAGGTAACGATATACGTATTGTTGTAGAGGATAATGGGGTAGGAATGGATGAGGAAACAATAAAAGAAATTAAGAGTGGCACCTTACAGCGTAATAGCGGTGGTTATGGCATGAGAAATATCCATCACCGTTTAGAGATCATGTTCGGGCTCCCTTACGGGTTAACGCTTGAGAGCAAAATTGGAAAAGGAACAAGGGTTACTCTCCGGCTGCCTCATCGTTCATAAAATTTGCAACGGCACATCCTCAAGATTAATTGTGTTGTAATGATAAGGCGTTTCTGTTGATACTAAACGCCTTATCATTATACTTTTATACGCCTATACTTCTCTCACTTATCCGATAGGTACTAACTAATTTTATATTAATAAGTGCTGGATATAGCGAGACTTGCAGCTTCAATTCGGGTCACTGCGAAGTCACATTATACGTTACAGTCTTTACCTTCCCGTCTGGCAGTGTAGCATAGGTGAATGTCATCACATTGCCCTCCCGCTTCTTCAGCACCAGCATTTTACTCAGAATAAAAGAATCCGCTCCATCCGCCTGATCCCATTCCTTGCGGTCCCCGCTGCTAATTAACTTCTCACTCAGATTCGTGCTTAGTCCGCTCGCCGTATGAATAGCATACAAGCGTGTGTTTGTCATTAAACGCACCAGAATTATGTCCTCCGCGGCGTACTCGACGGAGAAGTTCCCTTCCGTTCCCGTGATCGTCTCCAGGTCAAAGAGCTTACCCAGACTGCCGTCACTGTTAATGTACTGAATGTTCCCTCCATCGATCATGTAGAGCTGTGTAGTTTTTAACTGCGGGGCTCTGACATAGGAAGTACCGCTGTAGTGATAGTCCATTTGCTTCAAAATTCTGCCGCCTTGTATTAGAGCCTGGTATCCATTGCTAAAATCATTAAACATCGCATAGTGGTTATCCGTAAGCAGCAGCAGATCGCTGACCTTCCCGACATTCTTAATCTCCAGGGCGTGTGTGTACGGCAAATCAGCAAACGGAAGTTCACCGATCAGCACCGGCTTGCCGGCAACTGAGGCGCTGTAGAAGACATCACCATTTTTTTGCGAGACCCAGTAGAATCTGCCTTGGGCAGAAGCGACCGAATAACGGAGTTCATCCACAATATTCAGGCTGTCGCTGCTTTTGTCGTACACCGTTTTGCCGCCCAATGCACTGACCGCTGACACCAGCGGCACATAGATTTTGCCTTTCTGGATACGCGGTGCTTTGGTTAAGGCTGACGCTTTACCGTCTATTGTGGAAGTGATAACGCCGGCTGTTACTGTAACTTCACGGCCCGGACGAACGAGCTTCGCAGACTTTGTGCTCTGGTTCCAGCTAAGGGCATAGCCCATAGTCTGTGCCAGCTGCTGCAGCGGAACAAGCGTAGTTCCTCCCGTAACCACCTGGCTGCTCCCCAGTAAAGTCTCTTTGTAATTCAGCAGAATATGGCTACCCGCCGCCGCGGACACGGAGCCCGGGCTTAAAGCGATGGCTGCCGCTAGAATACCAATTGTAAGCTTCCATTTTCTCATTGTGCCAATCTCCCCTCATCATAGTTCTCTTTAATATTGGACGAAGCGGATTGGAAAAAGTTTCTATAAAGGAGCACTTCCCGCATTCGTATAAAAAAACACCCCATCTGCCTGCAGTAACAACTACTGCAGACGGACAGGGTGTCTTCAACATTTATTGATTAATCAGATAAGGGATCACCGGATAGGAGATCAGGTTGCGGTCTCTGTGTGCAGAAATGATTACGTCGCTGTGTGCGCTCAGAATTCCATTTTGCAGCAGGACCGGCCGGAAGCCCCGCTCACTTGCCCCATTATAGGTAAATTGCACGCAATGCTCAGCCGAGAAGCCGGAAATGATCAGCAGCTCCACACCATGATCCTTCAAAATCTGCTCCAGCTCCGTCTTCCAGAACGAATTTGAGTACTCTTTGGTTACCTTCAGATCACTATCCGACACTTGAACTTCCGGAACGATATTATAATGCTCCTTCGTTGCTTCCTCCATGCCTTCAATATCCTGAATGTGAATGACCAGCTGGTCCTTCGCCCGGAGTATATCTGAGACATAATTGATATATTCACAGGCCCGATCCAGTGTTTTCTTGTCCACATGATCCCGCACGTGGATTTCCTGCATATCGATAATCAAATAGCCCAGCTTCATTAAGAACCTCCTTGGTATGAAACGTTATGCCGATATCGTACAACATTGCAGACGTGAAGCCAACTGGCCCTGCCATCAAGCCGCTTTTACCCATCACTTTAGAACTAAAGGTGAAAGCCTGAAAATAACTGGTTTTTCAGCTAATGATTAAGAATATACCTTTAATCCCATATGCAAATTAACGAATCCTTTGTGTAAGCTTATTAACAGCATTTGCTTTTAATATTTTTCTACAAGGGGGACATCTTATCGTGGGCTCAACTACAACTTACGTAGAGGAAAATACTTCTACGCTCAACGTCTCAAACCGTCTTCCGTGGGTGGGGCTGCTTGCGCTGGCCATGGCGGGATTTGTCTGTATTTTGACAGAAAGTCTGCCTGCAGGGCTGCTACCACAAATTTCCCAAGACCTTCATGTCACGGAAGCACTTGCAGGACAACTGGTCACTTTGTATGCATTGGGTTCTCTGCTGGCTGCCATTCCGTTGACTGCCGCAACTCGGGGCTGGAGGCGAAAACCGCTTTTACTGCTGTGCATCACCGGCTTTCTTGTATTTAATACAGTAACCGCATGGTCTTCCATCTATGTACTTACACTGGCCGCCCGTTTCTTGGCAGGTGTATCTGCCGGGGTGTTGTGGGGAATGACTGCCGGTTATGCGCGCCGCATGGTTCCGGAGCCTTTAAAAGGAATGGCGATGGCTGTGGCGATGGTTGGCACCCCGCTCGCTTTGGCATTAGGTGTCCCCGCTGGAACTTTTTTGAGTAATTTCGTTGGCTGGCGGCTGATTTTTGGAATCGTATCGGTACTGGCAGCAATGCTGATAGTCTGGGTACTCTGGAAGATGCCGGATTTCGATGGTGAGCCTCGCGGTGAGAGGCTTCCCCTCCATAAGGTCTTGCTGTCCCCTGGGGTACGGCCTATTCTGGCAGTAGTTGTCGCTTGGGTGCTGGCTCATAATATTTTATATACTTATATTTCTCCTTATCTTGCGGTAACCGCTCTTGGCGACCGTGTTGACGTGGTCCTCCTTATGTTCGGCATCACCTCGGTTATCGGTATTTGGGTGGTAGGCATGCTGATTGACCGCCTTATGAGATGGCTGTTGATCGCAAGTATTACGGTCTTCATCCTGGCCTCCCTGGCAATGGCGCTGGCTATTCATCAACCTTTGATCGTCCTCACCGCTGTCTCCTTATGGGGACTTACCTTCGGCGGTGCTGCCACCCTGCTGCAGACAGCCATTGCTAAGGCCGCAGGCAAAAGCGCAGATATCGCTCAATCGATGCTGGTTACCGCCTGGAACTTAGCAATTGGAGGTGGAGGTATTGTTGGCGGGCTTCTGCTGGAGCTATTGGGCAGCGGCTTCCTGCCCGGCTCCTTGTTTGTACTGCTGCTGCCTGCCTTGCTGACAATCGTATTCGCCAGAAAGTCTTTTTCCTAAAATACAGCTTTTAACTGCCCATAACCAAACAGGAATCCGATCACCGGATTCCTGTTTTTCTTTTTATAATGAAGCTAATCCTTATGAACGGCCACTAGATTGGGTCCTTGAATGAGATTTTTATAAGGAATCGGAGACGATATCACAATTATAGTGGTGTAGGTTCCGTATGCATCGCATCTATCCCCAAACTCTTCGAGGTCTTGAGTGGATTCCGTCAATACTTTTAACAGGTAATTATGTTCTCCGCTGATTCGGTAACACTCGGCGACCTCCGGCGATGAACGGCAGAAATCAAGAAAAGCATGGCAGTCTCTTGTCCGGAAAAGCACATACGCAGCGCTCTGTTTATTTAATTTATGAGGGGCGAGTACGGTACGATATTCCGCGATAACCCCCTTTTCCTCCATCCGCTTGACCCGCTCCGTGACTGCTGGCTGAGATAATCCTACCAACTTGCCCAATTCGGTCATCGATAATCTCGCGTTATTCTCTAAATGGAACAGAATATTGTTATCGATTTCGTCCACTTTCATCTCCCCCTTAAATTTCAAAGATATTTCAGGAAAATACCTTTAAATCCATACCAGTTAAATTCATATTACCTTAAATGGCTTATGTAAAGAAGCTAAAAATATGAATATAATTAACCACACTTACTCTAAAGAATCAAGTAAGCACTACAAGGGAGGATTTGAAGACCATGAGTACCAGCGAGGTTAATTTTTCACATCATTATGTAGATCAAGTCATCGAACGGACAATTGCCGGGAAAAGAATTGTAGGCACTGTTGTTCTAATAGCTTTAAAAGGGCAGTTGGTGTACTGCCGTGCTGCCGGTTTAGCAGATCGGGAACAGAACCGTCCTATGCATGAAAATGCCCTGTTTCGCTATGCATCTGTAACCAAGCCGATTGTATCAACCGCTGCACTTAGCTTAGTGTCGCAAGGAATTCTGCTTCTGGAGGACCCTGTGGTGAAATGGCTGCCTGCCTTCAGCCCGAAGCTGCCGGATGGACGGGGAGCGGCTATGACGATTCAACACTTAATGACTCATACGGCTGGGTTAACTTACCGCTTCTTTCAGGAAGAACAAGGAACCTATGAGCTGGCCGGCGTGTCGGACGGTATGGACATTGCCGGAATCACCCTTGAAGAGAATCTCCGGCGGCTCGCATCGGTGCCGCTGTTGTATGAACCGGGAAGTTTGTGGAGGTATTCCATTGCAACGGATGTCCTTGGAGCCATTATCGAAAAGGCTGCGGGAATGCCGCTGAGTGAAGCCGTAGAGCTGCTTATCACTCAACCGCTTCATATGAGTGACACTAGTTTTGCAGCCGTAGACAACAACAGGTTAACCGCGGCATATGCGGATGGCCCAGACGAACCCCGCCGCCTGGCTGATAACTATGACACCGTGCCTTTTATTGAAGAGACAGCCGGTTTCCGCCTTGCACCGGACCGTGCTAAACATAATCTTGCTTATGCTTCAGGCGGAGCCGGGATGGTTGGAAGTGCCGGAGACTTCCTGAAATTGCTGGAAACGCTGCGGCTAGGAGGCGCCCCCATTCTGCCAAAGTCAATCGTCACAAAAATGACCACCAACCAAATTGGCGAGCTCGAAATGCCGTATTGGCCGGGAAGAGGCTTTGGCTTAGGCTTTACGGTGCTTAAAGACCCTGCAGCAGCCCATACTCCGGAATCCACGGGAACATGGCGAATGGGCGGGACCTACGGGCACTCCTGGTTTGTTGATCCCATCAAAGAACTTAGCGTTGTAGCCTTCACCAATACAGCACTTGAAGGAATGTCAGGCAAATTCACAACGGATCTGTGTGAAGCAGTCTATGCGGGTTTGCATGGGTAAATAAAAATAGAGGAATCTGCATATTAAGTAGGATTTAATATGCAGATTCCTCTATTTATTTGAATCCGTCAAGAAAACTGTATCGCTGCCCGGCTGTTATTCTTTAACGCCTCCGAGTGCTACACCCGCAATAATATACCGGGATAACAGGAAGTACACGATGAACAGCGGTAAAGACGTCAAAGCCAGACCCATATAGATCGATCCGAACTCTGTCTTGTAGATATCACCGCGAAGCAGGCTGACCATAATTGGCATTGTATATTTTTCCTTCTGAGTCAACAGGATCAGCGGCATGAACAGGTTGTTCCAGTTGGCCACAAAAGCAAAGATCGCTTGTGTCGCTACGGCCGGCATCATCAGCGGCAGGATAATCCGGTTGAAGGTCTTGAATTCACCCGAGCCGTCTACGCGCGATGCTTCTACAATCTCGAGCGACAGTGTTGCCAGCAGATATTGGCGCATAAAGAATACTACCGCGGGTGCTGCAATCGCGGGCAGAATCAGCGGAAGGAAGCTATTGGTCCAATGCAGTTTATACATGAACTGATAGAAGCCGATTGCGCTGGCCTGGGATGGAATCATCATGACGCAAATGATGAAAGTAAAGAATGGCTTGCGCAGCTTCCAGTTATAGGTCACCAGTCCATAGGCGGCCAAAGACGAGAAATAGACTGTGCAAAGCGTTGCAAAGGTGGAAATAATCAATGAATTTAGAAATCCTTGAAGCGGATCAAAGCTTTTGTCGAGCAGTACCTGCAGATTGCTCATCAAGTGGGACGAAGGAAGCAATGAAAGGCCGCTTTGGATTTCTGGTGTAGAGCGCGTGGCATTGACAAACATGATCCAGAATGGAAGTATGCTGAGCACTGCCAAAAAGATGCAGATGATATAAATGATCGTCTTGCTTATTTTTTGGTTAACGGAACTGCTCTTCTGAATTTTTCCCATGAACTACACCTCCCTTACGGCTGCTTTGGCAGCTTTTCTATAGCTTTTTTGCGCTTTTTTCAACTTAGCTTCATCACGGTCACGCATCAGGTAGAACAGGAATCCTGATAGAACCCCCGAGATTATGAACATGATCATGCTCGCTGCTGCAGCGCGGTTATACAGATAGCTGCCCTTGAACGCTTGCCCGTAGATAAACATAGAAGTGGTAAGGGTAGAGTCATCCGGTCCGCCTGCAAGGAACAGTTGCGGAATATCAAACATAGTCAAACCACCGACCATGGATGTAATCAATGTGAACAACAATATCGTCCGCAGGCTTGGCAGCGTGATGCGGAAGAAGGTCTGGAACCCGTTAGCGCCATCAATTGCCGCAGATTCGAAGAGCGCGGGATTGATACCCATTACGCCCGCAATAAGAATGATCATCGTGTTGCCGTACCACATCCAGAATTGAATGAATCCTACAATTCCCCTTGCCGTTGACTTATCCTGCAGAAAATTAATCGGAGCGTGGGACCATCCCATCATATCAAATAAACTGTTCACAGGGCCCATCGGATAGGCAAACAAAGTGCTGAACAGCACGGCGATTGTACTCGCAGTGATAATATTAGGCATATAGAGCAGAACCTTAAACAGGCCTTTTCCCTTGATGTTAAGACGCGCGTTCGTAAACCATGCAGTAAGCAGAAGCGCGAGGACAATCTGGGGAATAAAGTTAATAATCCACAGCAGTCCGGTGTTGATCAGAGACTTCCTGAACGAAGCGTTATCAAACAGGAGATCTTTGAAGTTCTGAAAAGGATTATCTAGAATATGGATTGGCTTCGGTATGAGTCCCTGCATATTGGTGAATCCGATAAATGCTGTATATAAAATGGGATACAACGAGAAAATCAGGAATGCCAGGACGAACGGAAAGGTAAAAATATAGCCAAATTTCGAATAGTTGACACCTTTGCGGCGCATGCTCTCACCTCATTAATGGATATTAAGGGGCGGGAAAACTCGCCCGCCCCTTCTGCTACCGCTTATTCGCTTTCAATGTTAAGCTGGTCTTTAACTTGCTGTTTGAAGGTTTCGATTGCTTTATCACGTGACTTTTTACCTGCTGTGTATTCACGTACTTGATCACGCCAGAGCTTATTGATTGTTTCGTCGTATTGGGTCAAGTTCTTACCTGAAGCGTTAGCATTAGCTGGTACGAAGACATCGAACATATTCTGTCCGCCGAGCAGTGGAACTTCACCATTGGATTTGCCCATGACTACGGAGGAAGCTACGCTATCCTTCGTGCCTTGCTCGCCTTCCTTCATAGTGCCGTTAGCCCAGTAATATTGGAGGCCTGTTTCGGAAGTATCGAGTGTAACCCATTTAATAAAGTCGGCAACCGCTTGTTTCTTGGCTTCATCCTTAGCAGCTTCTTGGCTGGCAAGCAACCAGGTGCCTCCCCAGAAGAAGCCTGTTGGCGGCTCAGTTACAGCCCAGTCACCATTGGTGTCTTTCACTTGACCGTTCATTACGTAGTTAATGAGCCAAGCCGGACCGAAGAAGCCAAAGATCGGCTGTGCGCCGGTACCGGACATATCCGCGTACCAGGCTTCTGTCCAGTCTGTCGTATCATTATGATAGCCATTGTCTTTCAGCTTTTTGGAGAGATCAAGGAACTCTTCGCGCTTAGGATCAATATGGAGCTTGCCGTCTACAAGCCAGCCCTTGTCGGAACTGTTTTCAATCGGGTGCCAGATGTCTCCGTCGCCGGAAACAATGCCGTATCCTTTAGCTTTCAGCTTAGCAGCTGCATCGAAGAATTTATCCCAGCCGGGTCCAACTTCAGTTTTGATTGTAGCCGGATCGTCTGTTCCGAATACTTCCTTGGCAATCGAACGGCGATAGATAAAGGCACCGCCAGTCGCCTGGTAGCCAAGCCCCTTCAGCTGTCCGTCTTTACTGCCGATATCTACGGAGTATTGGGCGATGCCCGCATCCTTAACCATCTGGTCATCAAGGCCCAGGTCAGCATAATTAGCGGCATAACTGGAAGCGTCGCCTTGTGTATACTTGAGCACGAATGCCGATTCAGCGGCATAAATATCTGGGGCATCTTTACCGCCAGCGGCCAGGGCCTGGTCAAGAGCCGGCTGATAGGCGCCATCGGTGGTAGCGATCACTGTAGTTTTGAACTCCACATTCGCATCAGGATGGACTTCCAAATACTTCTTGGTCATGTTCGGAATCTCATCCGTGAAACTCCAGAGATTGATGGTGACTTTCTCACCATTGCTCTTTGCCGGAGCTTCGGTAGCGCTTGCAGCTGGGGCTGTAGTTGGGCTTGATGCGTTTGAGTTCGAGTTTGAATTTGAGTTACCGCCGCACGCTGCGAGAGCAGATGACATCACGAGCAATGTGGAGATTCCTACTAAAACACGTTTCATACTTTTCATACTTTGCCTCCCCTTTTTTTCTTAATCACTCGGTTTTATGTAACCGCATTCATATTATAGAACCTAGGGATCCCGGACATAAGTCACCTACCATTGGGAGAAATTCCACTATTTTTGGATTTCACTCCCTATTAGACAAAAAAAGACACCCGGGCTATGCCCGGGTGTCTCATGCTCTCAAATGTCTATTATTCTAGTTCAGCAGGTTTTGTAATCGGTGTAACCTTGTTGTTCTTAGAATATTTAGCTTCAATTTTTGTGGTATATGTATCCTTTGTTCCGTCCGCAGCCAGCGCATAACTTAGATCAACGGTCAGCTTTTCTGTCTGCCAGGTCTTGGTGTTGAGGAATAATTTCCAGGTCGCGCTTTTCGGCAACAGCGTTTCACCGTCCCAGAGATTTTCCTGATCATAGAGTGCAATGATTGCCTTAGCCGCTGCGGGATCGGTTACCGTAAACTGCAGAACGGTCTGGGTGCCGACAGTCGTGACTTTCATCGACTTTTTAACATTTTTGACCGAATTCAGCATTGATGCAGGATCATATTGGGCTTTGGAATAAAAAGCTTCCCATTCCTGCTTCTCCAGTCCAAGCCAATACTGTGCCTCAGGATCAATCGGCTCTCCGTCGCCGTCCGTTACTGCATCAGAGCTGCTAACCGCTTCGTCTTCTCCGGTATCTGCGGCTGTATCCTCAGAATCAGCAAGAAGCTCACTGCCGTCTACAAGATAATAGAATTCCTTGTCATTAGCATATAAATCGTAGGATGTTTCCAGTAAACTGATATCCACGCTGCCTGCTGCGGCAAAATTCGGCAGACGGCTGATATCCAGCTTCAGAGTGTTGGTGTTGCTGACCTTCACTCCGCCTGTCTGAATATCCTGTTTCTTGATGACATCCAGGTGGAAATTCTTCAGCGTTTTGGCGGTTGCCGTTACTTTGCTGATGACTTGATCCACGGTAGGCGGTTTGGCAGCTGTTGTTGCTGCTGAGGCTACTTCAGGACCAGGCATCCAGCCCGCCGTTCCGGACAGCAATAATGCTCCCGCAGCCATAATTGTACCTACTGTTTTTGAAACCTTCTTCATGTAGTTCCCCTTTCGGGTCCTTGCGTTAATCATAGATATCCCTATGCAGCCTGGCGATCATGGCTCTCTATCCAGGAGCTTTAGACCCATGGCTTTGTGTCATCCTCTTTCGGGGATTTTACCTTTAACGCGGACATTTCGATTATTGGATTTAACTTGCGGGACTTGTCCCTTTAATAATTTAACATGGTTATAATTACCTGTAAAACAAAACCGGTCTTAGTCCCCTGCAATTCAGGACCAAGACCGGTTTGTGGTTCTTAAAATACGCTTAATACGCTATTTCTCTCCCGTTCCCACACTGGAAAGGAAGAACTCATATTCAAGGGTTTGCTCTGCCGGAATCGTATATTCCTTATGCACCGGTGCGCCCCAGCTATCATCTCCGCCTACACCCATTTGTCTTCCGGCTACCGTCACTACAGTGTAGTGAACCGGCGGGAGCTCAAAGGGATGTGCGGCATGCTCAAGCTCAAACGCGGTATACGGAGACAGGTTACATTCCACCGGTGCAGCTGCCGGAGCCGAGATCTGCAGGCCGATCCCCGCTTCATCGGTAATCTTCACCCGGCGTACCCCGGTACGGTTACCCGATTCCTGCGGAACGAGATACCTGGACGGCAGCTCCTGCACCTTCCGGCTGAACACGCCAAGTCTGGCTCCGAACGCACGGTCGATATAGTTTTCTTCCGGCCCCATTGCATACCATTCACTCTGGCTGTAGTCAGCTGACATTTTGAAGGATAAAGCCACGATGGGCAGATCTGGAAGTCCTGCAGCACCGGTATAACGGGTTCTTACCCGGACCGTTCCATCACCGTAGACGGTGTAAGCAGTCTTGAACGCCAGTTCTTCATGAATGCTGAACCGGTAGTCAAAGGTTACTGTAACATTCCCCTCTTCCTGCGTCAGACTCACCTCTACACATTTACGCGCCAGGCTGGCTGCATACCAGCCTCCGGCATGGTACCCAAGCTGGGTTCCCTTGTCATTGTCAGTTGTGGCCCGCCAGAACAGCGGAGCCGGAGGAGCCTCAATCATCTCACGGCCATAGTAGTTCAGCGATACCAGTGAACCCACCTGCTTGGAGAACAGTACGGTGAAGCCTTCGCCGAGGACGCCGATCTGCACATCCCCTTCCACAACCTTAAGTTCACCGGCTGGTTGCTCTGTTACTGTCTCCTCAACTACAAAGACAGATTCGCCAAAGGCAATTTCATATCCCGCTTCGGCCCAAAGCTCTTCTTCCTTCAGTACCAGAGAAGCCTGGATACTGTATTCGCCCGGAGTTCCTTCCGTATGTGGCAGCTCAATCGGTACCAGCACTTCACTCTGTGGTGCTGCATTAACTTCCGCAGTCCACTTGCCAAGCAGTTCGCCGTCACAGTACAGGCTGTATTCCAGTGCCAGATGATCCGTTCCTGCGAACAAACTTTCATTAATTACCCGGATGCCTGTCCGGCCCGGCTCCAGCTTGTAGTTCTGATACAGGAATTTGACCTCCTGCATCTTCGGTGTCCACTCCCGGTCTGCATAAACAATGCCGTTGCCGCAGAAGCTGTAATCCGTCGGACGGTCGCCAAAGTCGCCGCCGTATGCGAAAAACTCGTTTCCATAGCGGTCCTTCTTCAGAATCGACTGGTCGATATAATCCCAGATAAAGCCGCCCTGGTACATCGGGTACTTGTTTTCAAGCTCGGTGTACTTATGCATGCCGCCAACCGAATTGCCCATCGCATGCATGTATTCGCAGCTGAGATACGGCTTTTCCGGATTAGCATTCAGATATTCCTCAATGTCAGCCGGCTTGGCATACATCCGGCTCTCCATATCGCTTGTCGCATTGTAATTGCGGTCATAGAACACGCCTTCATAGTGAACGAGACGGCTGTTGTCCCGGCTGCGGAACCAGTTCGCCACATCCAGAATGACTTGGCCTGCATAGGATTCGTTACCGCATGACCAGATCAGGATAGACGGATGATTCTTGTCCCGTTCTACCATATTAATCGCACGGTCCAGCACGATGTCATGCCATTTCGGGTCATTGTGCGGGATATTCCAGGACGGCTCAACTGCGCCCATCTTCTGCCAGGAGCCGTGCGTTTCCAGGTTCATTTCGTCGATGACATAAACCCCGTATTCATCGCACAGCTCATACCATAATGTCTGGTTCGGATAATGCGAGGTACGTACAGCGTTAATGTTGCTTCTCTTCAGCGTTTGAATATCCCACAGCATATCCTCGCGGGTAATGTTGCGGCCTGTGCGGCAGTTGAATTCATGGCGGTTGACGCCTTTGAATACAATCCGCTTGCCGTTGATGCACATCAGCTTGTTTTTCATCTCGAACCGGCGGAAGCCGGCCTTCTGCACAACGGCTTCCACTACCGCTCCGTCTGCACCGGTTAGCGAGATACAAACCGTATAGAGATAAGGATTCTCTGCACTCCAGGTCAGCACATCTGCCACTTCTCCGGAAAGCGTAAGCTCCTGTCCGTTAAAGGCTCCTTCAGTGCTCAGACGGACTTCACCGTCCCGGTCCTTCAGCTCAAGCTTAGCGCTGACTGCTTCCTGCGGCGTATCCAGCAGCCGCATGGTTACGTTCAGGCTGCCTTTTGTATAAGTATCATCCAGCTCCGCCCGCACCTCAAGATCACGGATATGAAGCTTCGGAACAGTGTACAAATAGACCTCACGGAAAATCCCGGAGAACCGCCAGAAATCCTGATCCTCCAGCCAGCCCCCGGTACTCCGCTGATACACTTCAACGGCCAGTTTGTTTTTGCCTGCCCGCATAAACGGGGTCAGGTCAAATTCCGATGGAGTGAAGCTGTCCTCGGCATAGCCGACGAATTCGCCGTTCAGCCAGACATAGAAGGCCGACTCCACACCCTGGAAGGAGATGAAGAGCGGTCCATTCTCCATATTCTCCGGCAGACGGAATTCCTTTACATAGCTGCCGACCGGATTATGCTCTGGAGAGATGTGCGGCGGGCGGAGATCAATCAGTCCATCCCAGGGATACATTGTATTGACATATTGCGGCCGGCCGTAGCCCTGCAGCTGAATATGTCCGGGAACCTGAATATTGTCCCAGCCGGTGCAATTATAGTCTTCCTTATAAAACGCTTCTACACGGCTCGCCGGATTCGGCGCATAGCTGAATTTCCAGCTCCCGTTCAGGCTGTAGCGCATATCCATCGGCGCACCGGCCTCTGCCTCAGCCATATTATTATAATAACGGTGGTCCGAATGAGCCTCCACCCGGTTCACCTTGAAGGTACCCGGATCTTCCAGCCAGCTCAAGCTTGGAGTAACTGCCAATTTCATTTCCTCCTTCAGAACATATAATTATTTCACTGATCCCACCATACCGGCAACGAACTGCTTCTGCATCAGGAAGAAGACAATTGCTGTCGGAAGTGTAGAGATGACAACTGCAGCCATAATCACGCCGAAATCCGGGGAGTAGCTGGAGCCCAGGTTCGAGATCAGCAGCGGAATGGTCCGTTTTTCCGGGGTCTGCAGCACGATCAGCGGCCAGAGGTAGTTATTCCAGCTGGACATGAACGTGATGATTGCGGCAGCAGAGTAGGTAGTCTTCATCGTCGGAATATAAATTTTGAAGAACAGGCCCAGCTCCGATAATCCGTCGATCCGTCCAGCCTCCAGCAGCTCCCGCGGGAACATCTTCGAGCTCTGCCGGAAGAAGAAGATCAGGAACGCCGTAGTGAACGTCGGCAGGACAACTGCAGCGACTGTGTTAACCCCGATAAGCGGAGCAGCAGCCGACAGTTTGGAGAACATTTGATACAGCGGAACCATCAGCGCGGCGAAAGGGATCATCATGGATAACAATAACAGATTGAAGACCATATCTTTCGCTTTGCTGCGGTAAATTTCAAATCCGTATCCGGCCAGGGAGGCAACCAGCAGGGCCAGAACTGTTGTTGTCAGGGCAATTTTGAGTGTATTCCACAGGGCAGGTACAAGGTTGATGGACTCTGTCAGCTTCCGGATATTATCAAACAGATGCGTACCGGGTAACATTCTTCCCTGGGTTACGTCTACGGAAAGATTGGTGGCGCTGATAATCATCCATAGAAACGGAAAAATCGAAACAAACGCTACAATGGACAGAAAAACATAAATTGGGGCACGGCGTAAAGTTCTCATTATTTATCATCACCTGCCAGTTTGATTTGAAGGAAGGCCAATACAATGATCATGATTACGATGGAATACGATACCGTAGCAGCATATCCGAAGTCAGGTGTGTACTTGAACGAAAGGTTGTAAATATATTGGGAAATGGAGAGCGTCGCGTTGCCGGGACCTCCCTTGGTTATATTCATAATTTCATCGAACAGCTGCAGGGTACCAATTGTCGAGGTAATCGACGTAAAGAGAATGATCGGTTTGAGCAGCGGTACGGTAATCGAGAAAAATTGTCTCGGGCCCGAAGCACCGTCAATCCGTGCAGCTTCATAAATGGAACTGTCGATGTTTTGCAGCGAGGAGAGGAAGAAGATCATATTGTATCCCGTCCAGCGCCAGGTAATGGCGATAATAATGGTAACTTTCGCCCAGAAGGGATCGGAGATCCACTGGATCGGTTCAGACAGGATGTGCATGTTCAATAAAGCCAGGTTGATCAGACCGTCATTTCCAAACAGATATTTGAATACAACGGAGTAGGCTACAAGTGAAGTTACGCAAGGTAAGAATATCGCAGTACGGAAAAAGCCTTTGAAGCGCAGCTTGCTGTCATTCAGCAGTACCGAAATCATCATCGCAAACACGATCATAACCGGCACCTGCACAATCAGGAATAAGAAGGTATTCTTGACGGCGGTAAAAAAGGTTTTATCACTCAGCAGGCGCTTGTAATTCGCTAACCCGTCGAAGTGAAGATTAGCCCCTGCGCCCGTTTTGAACGAGAGCAGCAGTGCCTGAATCATCGGATAGAAATAAAACAGACAGATCATGAGGACGGCCCCGGCAATAAATAACCAGCCGGTAAGCTTAGCGCGGTTGCGTATGGTATGGTTCACAGCTCTCATTCCTTTCTCTATGCAGGCGTAAATCTTGTTAAAAGGAGAATCCGCCGTCCTCCGTCCTGGCACTAGACGGCAGGTTGGGAGGACAGCGGATCAATCAAGTGCTACAGTTTTTACTGGATTTGGGACTCAGCCTGGGACTGTGCATCGCTAAGCGCTTTGTCCAGCTCCGTGCCGTTCAGGAAGTTCTGCATTTCAACCTTGAGGATATCCTCAATGGCATAAGTGTGCAGGCCGTAGTTTACGTTCGGGATTTCAGCTGTCCATTTGGCGAAGTCAGCGATAACCTTTTGTCCGCCGAAGAATTCATCAGCAGCACCGTAAGCTTCGCCTTCAGCAGCAGGTTTGTATGTTCCTACAACGCCTACATCAGTTACAAGCTTCTGGTACAGAGCAACGTCGGAGCCGAGTGTTGCACCCAGGAATTTGACAGCTGCTTCTTTGCCGTCATTGTTAAGCACATACCAGGAGCTGCCGCCGAGGTTCGATGCATGTACAGAGTTTGCTGCATTTTTGAGTTTAGGGAAAGGTACTACCGCCCATTTGCCGGACTGGTCAGCAGAAGCTTTCACCGAAGGTGTAATCCAGTTACCGGTAGGAACGGAGGCAACGTCACCGCTGTTGAAGCCGGCAAGGAACGAGCTCCAGTCGGAGTTGACTTTAACGATATCGGCATTCATCAGCTCTTTGTAGCTTTCGAATGCTTCTTTCAGAACCGCGTTGTCTTTCAGGTCAGGTGTTGTACCGTCTTCTTTCAGATACCAGGAGCCTGCGGACTGGATCATCATGCGGATCAGCCCCAGATCGTTAGGGTCCTGGGTCAGCATGTCTTTGCCTGTTTTGGCTTTAACAGCTTTACCGATTTCAATGTACTGCTGCCAGTCGATATCCTGAAGATCGTCAACCGTATAGCCTGCCTCCTGCAGATAATCTGTGCGGACATAGAGGCCTACAACGCCGGAGTCAAACGGTACGCCGTATTGCTTGCCATTGAAGCTGGTTGGTCCGAGCTTGTATTCGGCGAAGTCAGAAGTTTTAATGGCATCTCCCAGTTCCTGAAAAGCGTCTGGATACGTTTGCAAGAAGCTCTGTGCACGGTAATCTTCAATCAGAACGATGTTAGGCAGACCGGAAGCGGACCCGGAGTTAAGTCCTGTGTTCAGCTTCTGGATAATATCATCCTGCGCATATTCAACAACTTCGATTTGCGCATCCGGATTTTTTGCCACATAGGCATCCTTAGCCAGATTCATTGCAGCGATGTTGAAGTTTTTGTCCCATGCCCACACTGTGATTTTCTGGGAGCCTGCTGCATTCCCTTCCGTTCCGGTATTGGCCTCGTTTTTGGTATTGGAGTTGCTGGAGCATGCTGTCAGCAGCATAAATCCGGCGAGCAGAAGCGCGGTAGCTTTTTTCTTCATGATGTATATCCCCCTAACATGTATTTGAAAGTGCTTTCTTTTAAAGAATATCATCCCGGATGCTCATTTCGTTAGAAATGATTTTAGTTAAAATAGTGATAATATTGTCTACTGTATCCGCTTCCACGGCCCACAGATTAGCATTATTTTTCCCCTTTCGCACTTTTTTTAGGTGAAACAGGCTCCGCAGATGCAAGAAGCCGGCGCCGGCTTGCGGCGTAGCTGTTATATTATGCTGCAAAATCAAATTTTCAATGCGCTGCTTAGCACGGTATTCTGATAGAGACCTTTGTCCCTTGCCCCGGGGTGCTTGTGATGGATACGCCATACGGTTCCCCGTACAGCAGCAGCAGGCGGTCATGGACATTGCGGATGCCGATGCCGCTGAACAGCTGGCGGCTGCTTGTGGAGGCCGGGATGGTCTCTTTGTTGTCCAGATCCATACCATCACCCGTATCCACCACCTCGCAGTGCAGTATATCCCTGTCCTTCATGATGGTGACATAGATATAGCCCGAGCTTTTGATATTGAAGGCGTGAAAGAAGGCATTTTCAATAAAAGGCTGCAGAATCAGCTTGGGTACCTTGGCGCTCATGCAGTCCGGCGAGACAAAAGTCTCCACCTTGATCCGGTTGCCGTTACGCACCTGGGTGATAAATACATAATGCTTCAGGTTGATCAGCTCGTCCTCTACTGTAATCGTTTCTTTAACATTGCTGATCGTATTCTGCAGCAGCGAAATCAGGGCATGAATCGTCTCTGTCGCCTGCTCCTTGCTGCCCCGCTGCACCAGGATATTGACCGATGCCAGTGTATTGTACAGAAAATGGGGATTGATCTGCTGCTGCAGAGCGGCCAGTTCCGCATTGCGCTGCTCCTTCTGCGTCTCTACCAGCTGGGCAACATAATCATTCAGCTCCCTGAGCATGTAGTTGAACGCTGTACTCAGCTGTCTTGTTTCATAGCTGCCGGTGACAGCCATATAGTTATGGAAATTCTTTTTGGTCACATTGGACATTTTTTTGACCAGCGTACGCAGGGACTTCGTCAGCCGTTTGGTCAGAAAATAGATCAGGAGCAGCGCAACCGCTGCAATTGCCCCGCCGATCAGAAATAGCATCTTTTTATCAAACAGCGTACCGATTGTCTCATTTTTATCAATCAGATTCACAATATAAAAGTTATAGGACGGCAGATAATCAGCCAGCACAATGACTTCCCGCCCGCCGAGTGTCAGCTCCTGGCTGGCAAGCCCCGATTCGGCAATCTGCTTCGCGCTGTTCAGGAGCTCGGGAGACAGGCTGCCGACCTGCTCCGTCCGGTTGCTCGACACAATCCGTCCCGCTGTATCCAGAAACATGACATCATTACCCTTACTCGTAAAGCTGGCGTAGCTCTTGCGGAAATCACTCTCACGCGTGAACATGTACAGCGTACCATACGGCTTGGTAAGTCCCGGTGCAGTCAGCGCCTTGGCGGCAACAAGATAACGGCTCTCTGAATTCAGCGGGCTTGCGTCCATAAAGCTGTAAAATAGCTTTCCGCCCTGCTCCTGTGCAGCCGCTGTAATCGGATTATTCCTTAGCTGCTCGGAAGAGCCGGACCAGTAGGTCACATCGCTGGTATAGCTTCTGCCGTTCCCCCCAAGTATGGATAGGCCGATATTAGCGGCCCCGATACCGGACTGAATACGGTCCATCTGGTCGCGCATGCTGTAGTACCGCCGGAAGTTAGCCAGCGAGCTGCCGTCCTTCTCGGTCATGAAGCTGCGGATGACGCCGCTCTGCCCGACATTTATCGCTGTATTCACGGTAGTATAATGTGAGTTATCCAGTGCACTTTTAATCTGGTCGATGATTTTTGAATTGGTAATACTGAACGTCTGTACAAACAGCCTTTGCGACATTTGCGCCGTTACCGTGGTAATCAGCACTGTAACGAGCACGATGCTGATGACCATGACGACGAAAATTTTGCTGAACAGACTCTGGTCCCTAAGCTTTCTGAGCCAATTTTCCATTAATCCCATTTCGGGCTCCTTCCAACTCCTGCATTATCCCTTCCGGTATTGGCTGGGCGAAATCCCCATCAGCTTGCGGAATACTCTGGTGAAATAGCTGTGGTCTGAATATCCTACAAGACTGCTGATCTCGGCAATCGACAGGCTCGGGCTCTCTTTCAGCAGCAGGCAGGCTTTTCCGATCCGCACCCGGTTTAAATATTCGTTGAAGCCTTCCTTATTGTGCAGGGTAAAATAATTCGACAAATAAGACGGGTTAAAATGAAATTCCCGGGCGACTTCCGTCAGCGTAAGCTGGCGTGAATAATGCTCATCGATATACAGGAGAATCTTTTGCATCGCCGGTGTACCGCCACGGTTCTTCGTAACACATTCGGTCGCATCCTGCAGAAACTGCAGCAACCGCTCTTCCGTCTCCCGGATATGCCGGGCTTCATGGATAGAGCGGAAGTACTCATATTTACTGTCATCCAGGGCACGGGCCTCATAATGGAATTGCAGCAGCATGCCGATGATCTGGAAAATGCTGTGGCACAGGAGGGACTTAAATTCGGATACTCCCATATCGCGGCGGCCGGACATCGAGGATACATAGGCACTGAGCCGGGTAAAAGCCTGATCGAACTCCTGCCGGTTCAGCTCTGCAGCGAAGACCTCCTGGTCAAAGACCGGTCCCGGCTGAACCTCTCCGCCATGATCCACCAGCAGACAGCGTTCCGGCAGGAAAAACCTGCGGTCCAGCAGCTGCAGCAGCTCATCCGCATAGATGGTATGCAGCGCCTCCAGCTCCGTAAAGGTCCGGCTGACCGCCAGATTCAGGAACATCCCCGTCCGGATGCCGGCTGCAAATATCTGCTCTGCCAGCTGCATCAGTGCCTCCCGCTCCTCCACGGCCAGGTTAAACAGGAAACGGACATGCCCCTCCAGCGGAGACAGTCGACGGAAGGCCACCCGGCTGCCGCCGCTCTGCAGCAGGGAACGGATGCTGCTCTCCAGCCACTCTTCCTTGCGGCTAATGGCGGCGTGATCGTCCCCTGTATCCGCAAGCAGCAGCACAAACTCCGGAAAAGGAAACATCGCCTGCAGCGCTTCTGCCTCATACTCGACCGGATAGCCGCTAACCAGCTTGTCCAGTATATAGTCCGCAGACTGCCGCTTGTTGCTTCTCCAGTCAACGTGCTGAAGCTGCGGAATCCGCTGCGCGGTTTTTTTCAGAACGGCCAGCAGGGAAGCCGCCTCCAGCTTAGGCTTCAGAATATAATCGGCGACTCCGCTCTGGAAGGTCGAACGCACATATTCGAACTCACTGAAGCTGCTGAGCACGATCACTTCAATTTCCGGATACATCCCCTTGACGATCCGGATCAGCTCCTCCCCGTCCATGACGGGCATAACGATATCTGTCAGGATGATATGCGGCCGCTGTATTTCAATTAGTTCCAGAGCTTCTCTTCCGTTGGAGGCTTCACCCGCAATCTGAAACCCTTCCCCTTCCCAGTCCAGCAGATGGATAATCCCCTGCCGCACCAGCATCTCATCGTCTACCACTAATATTTTACAGAACGTTGTGTCCATGACTTCTCCTTTTTGGGAACGAAAATACGCTAAAAAAACAAAATGAAACCCGCTTGTTCAAGTGGGTTTCAGCTCACAGAGACATAACTTCCAGCCAGAAATGAAATAGCTTTCATAATCTGATTTACATTATAGGTATAGGCCGGAGGACTGTCAATTGCGGGTGGCTGACCGGACCCTGTCCCAAAAATAAAGCCATTGCACGCATCCTCTGTATATGCTGGTTCTTGACAAGCGTATGTTATATTAACATTAACGGCAATAAAAAATTTGCATATCAACAGGAGCGAATATGGAACGTAATAAAGTAACACCAGACAACATTACAGAAGAGGACCACCGGCTTTTCGCTTTATTAAGCCTTTATCTAAACCATACATCGGATTTCATCAGCAAAGAGGACATTGAGGAGATTGTTAACTATGGGGTCTCTGCGGAGTATGCTTTTAGCGTTGTATTCGCAGCCGCTTTAGGGTTGGATATTGTTGATAAGCCTGAGGATAAGGATCTGTTCAACAACTATTTTACCAAAATGATCCATCAACTCGATCCCAACGAATATTATAACAATCCCTATTTTAAGAATATCAGAATACCTGCAATCCGGATCGGCAATAGTGAACTCAAATATGAACAATACAAGCCCTACGAGGGCTTTGTCTGCAATGACATCATCACCACCCAGGAAGGCAGACAGATCCCGCAGATTGGTTTCTTTGAAGCGGATTTTATGTTTCCGGCCGTTTTAGAGAACAATAGAATATGGATGACCATCACACCGAATGAAATTGAAACCATGAAAGACCCTGTCGCTAAAGCATTTGGGAATGTACTGACGTTTGGACTGGGACTTGGCTATTATGCCTATATGATCTCCGAAAAAAATCAGGTTGAACGTGTTACGGTTGTTGAAAATAATGAAAATGTTATTCAATTATTTAAGCAATATATTTTGCCTCAATTTAAAAACAGTAAAAAAATAACAATAATCCAGTCAGATGCGTTCGAATACGCACAAGAACATATGGCCAAGGAGAAATATGATTTTGTGTTTACCGATTTATGGCATGATGTCTCGGATGGAATGGACCTATATTTAAGAATGAAAGGCTTTGAACAAGACCACCCGGGCACTGAATTTATGTATTGGATTGAAAAATCGATTTTGTGCTATCTATAACTTGCGGCTGCCCCCGAATACCCAGTGAATCCCCCCTGACACCTGCGCGAAAAAAGTCCCGGTGATCAAAAGCATCCCCGGGACCTCCATTATGCTTATCCTGTAACGTTATTTCTGACTGGCAAGAAATTCGTCAAGCTGCTTTTGCTTCTCGGCAATGACTTTGTCGAGGCCAGCCGATTTTTGGGCGGCGATAAATTTGGGCAGCATTTCGTCCAGATCAACCGAGCCGGTCTCAAGCGCCTTCTGGTATTCTCTTAATACGTTGGCGAGCGCTCCGACCTCCGATTTGACCGGCTCGCTGTCAAAGGTAAAACCGAGTGCCGGCGATGATTTGGCGCCTTCGTTGAACTTCTTGAACTGCTCCCATTTGTCCGGCGCTTCCGAGCTCCACACATAGTTCAGGAATTGGTTCCCCAGCTCCCAAGCGACGCCCGGCGCGTACTGTCCGGATTTCTCCGTCTGGGTCATGACATTGCCGCTGCGCGTATAGTGTGTACCTTCAATGCCGAAGTTCAGCAGGTTAATAATTTCTTGATCCGTGTGCAGCAGATTAATCAGCATCATGGCGCGTTCCGGGTCTTTGGACGTCGTAGAGATGGCCAGCATGGCGCCGGTAGTCTCCGATGTGGCGACCGTTTTGCCTGTCAGCGTAATTTGGGCAAGCTTGCCGTCAAGCGCTGTCGCGGATGCAATTTCCTCTGCCTTGCCCGGCTTGAGCGGTTCTACGGTAGAGAACACGTTACCGGTCTTGTAAGCATCAAGGGATGAGGTTTGGGAGGTGGCTGCATCTTTGTTAATATAGCCCTTCAGGAAATAATCCCGGGTTACTTTCAACGCGTTTAAGTACTGCGGAAACTCTTCGGCCGGTTTGACTTTGGCATCCGTACCATTTTTATCAATAGCGCCAGGTATCGTCGTATCCCCCAGATAATCCAGCTCCACAAAGGAGTGTGAGGAGAATGTTCCGCCTGTTGTGTACAGCGGGTACATATTTGGCTTCTTCTCTTTGACGATCTTATAGACGGCATCGAGATCTTCGATCTTCTGGACCTTGCTCATATCGATCCCAAGCTCATCGGCAATGTCCTTCCGGTACACGATACCCCCTGACGATGCCAGCTCTTTATTCGTTGGGACTGCGTAGTTTTTACCCCCGATTTTGGAGCCGCTTAAGAAGGCAGGATCCAGGCTGTCCTTGATTCCCTGGCCATATTGATCAAGCAGAGGGCCGAGGTCCATGTAAACGCCCTTGGCCACATTCTTCGCATAACCATTCCATGAGGCTGTAAACAGAATGTCTACGGGTTCTCGTGAAGCGATCATGAGGTTAATCTTATCGTCCCATGCCCCCCAGTCGATCGGTGCAATATCGATCGTCGCATTGATTTTCTCGGTTAAGATCTTGTTCAGCGCTTCCTCGACAAGAGCTTCGTCCGCCTGCGGTGCGCCTTCGTAAACCAACTTTAGCTTATAAGGCTTCAACTTTGACACATCTGTGGACGCGTTACCGGTGCCTGAGTCCGCTGAAGCGTCCGGTGCGGCGCTTGCTGTTCCGGAGGCGTCCGGAGCGGCCTTGTTGGAGCTGTTTGCCTCATTTGAATTGCCGCAGGCCGTCGCCGCTAACGACGAAACAATCAGCATTGTTAGAAGCAGTGCAGTCTTACTTTTGGTATGCTTCATCTTCAATTAATCCCCCCAAATGATAGATGATGCCGGCCCCCTCAGCCTTTGACGGAGCCGACCGTAAGTCCCTTGATAAAGTACTTCTGGAAGAACGGATAGGCAAAAACGATTGGCCCTACCCCCACGACGACCATCGCCATCCGCACGGTCTCACTCGGGAAGTTGACCATTCCGCCAGCCCGGGTGATCTCGGCCATTGCGTTCGGGTTGCTGGAGAGGTACTGAATATTGACCATCATCTTATAGAGAAAGTACTGAACCGAGATGTTGTGATTGTCGGAAATAAACACCAGGCTCAGGAACCAGTCGTTCCAGTACGTCAGCGTCTGGAACAATGCGACTGTTGCCAGCACCGGCAGCGACAGCGGCAGCACAATCCGGATAAATATCCGCAGTTCCCCTGCGCCATCAATTTTGGCCGACTCCAGAACCGCCTCAGGTACAGTCTCCTTAAAGAAAGTTCGCATGATCAGCACCCAGAAGGCCGACATGATGAGTGGCATGATCAGTGACCACAGCGTATTTCTGAGGTCCAGCATCTGCACGTATACCAAATACCAAGGGACCAGACCGCCGGAAATAAGCATCGTAAGAAAGACAAAGAATGTAAAAAACTTGGCTTGTGGGAAGTGACTCCGCGAAATCGGATACGCATACATCGCGATCACGATAACGCTTAGTATTGTACCGATCACCGTGACGGTTATCGAGATCCCGTAGGAATGAACGATCTGATCGATATCTTTAATCAGAAACCGGTAAGCCGCCAGATTGAAGTTCTCCGGCAGGAACCGGTATCCGTGTGTCATGACGGACTGCTCATCGGAGAACGAGACCGATACAATCAGCAGTAACGGCAGGATACAGAGCGCCGAATAGATCACGAAGAAGATGTTGATGAGGGCCGATGCCCTTCCCGACAGCTGATTCTTTGATTGGGAACCGGATACAGATTTGCTCATTATATTTGCCATAGGCGATCCTCTCTTAGAACAGCGCGTTCTCGCGATTAAAGCGGCGAACGACCCAATTGGATATAAACACCAGCACAAAACCGACTACCGATTGGAACAATCCTGCCGCTGAAGAAAGACCGATATCCCCAACCGTCAGGAACGTACGGTAAACGTAGGTATCGATAACATTCGTGACGGGGAACAACGCCCCTGATTCACGCGGCACCTGGAAGAAGAGACCAAAGTCGGCATTGAAAATCCGGCCAATCTGCAGCAATGTCATTATGGTGATGACCGGCATGATCAAGGGAATCGTGATTTTCTTCATCTGCTGCCACTTGTTCGCCCCGTCAATCGTCGCTGCTTCATAGAACTCTTCATCGATACCGATGATTGCTGCCATATACACGACTGTATAGTAGCCCATGTTCTTCCACGTGTTGATGATCGGCAGGATGATCGGCCACACTTCCTTCGTGAAGTACCAGCGCACAGGCTCGAGCCCAAGCGCCGGCAGCAGCGTACCGTTGAAGTATCCCCGTTCGTCGCTCATGAACCCGTACACCAGGTACGAGATGACGATCATCGACAGGAAGTACGGCAGGAACATGATCGTCTGGTGCAGCTTCGAGAGGAAGCGGTTCTTCATCTCGTTAAGCATCAGGGCGAAAGCCAGCGGAAACACGATGTTGAGTACAATAAATAGCGAGTTATACAGCAGCGTGTTGCGGATGATAATGTACGAATCCTTCGAAGCAAACAGATATTCGAAATTCTTCAATCCTGTCCAAGGGCTTCCCAGGATTCCTTCCTGGTAGTTGATTGTCTTAAAGGCAATAATGATCCCGGACATAGGGATGTAGTTATTGATCAGGAGCAGAACAATTCCCGGCAGCATCATCACATAAAACATCCAAAAAGTACGAAGATTTCTCACAATGGAATAGGTAAATACCGCCTTTTGTTTCGGTGGAACCAGCATCACTTTCAAGAGAGTTGTTTCACTCCTTTCACTCCGTATTCACCCTTCTTTAGGGCTCGATTCCCCATTGGAGGGCTCCTGCGACATAGCCGGTCGTTTTGCTCCAATCGGCATAAGCCGTAGCGGACTGATTGAAGGAATAATCGCCTGTCTGCGTGTAATTCGTCCAATCGGTCTTGGACACACGGATCTGAATCTCAATGCTGGCACCTGCCGCCAGGCTTCCGGCTCCGGCCGTAAAACCCAGCTCCAGATAAGTGTCGGCCCCGGTCCGGGGAGTAGCCAGCTTAGCGAAGGTTCCCGTCACGTTGCTGCTGCCGGCGCTCGACCAGTCGCACCAGAAGCTCTGGTCCTTTTCCCCATCAATCGTGTAATAATAACGCAGCTTCACATCGGACAGATTGATGGCGGAGGTGCCGGTGTTAGTCAGTTTGATCTTCGGATTCAGTGTATTGACCGTTGCCGCGACGCTGGAGTTGTACTGCTGCACCTTGATTGACCCGCTTCCGCCGGTTGCGGTATTGATTACTGAGATCGTAAGGGACGCACTAGCTCCAGCGCTGAAATTGAATGTCAGGGTAGTTGTACCGACTGGCTGGGCGCTCAAGTATGTTTTTTGAATAGTTACCGTTGAGCCCGAAACCGTGTAGTCCGTACCGGCAACCAGGGATGCCGTACCGTTCTTAATACTAGTGAGCGTGTTGCCGTTTAGCGTAAGCGTCACCGGAATACCGGCCGGATTCACGGCATTCTTGTCATAGACAGCGACCGTCGGAGTGATCACCGCGTTGGTGACTGACGAATCCTTCACGGTGATGGATAGCGTGGCAGAGGAACCGGCGCTAAACAGGAACGTGAGGTTCGTTGTTCCGGTTGGCTGCTGCGCGAGATAGCTTTTGAGCAACGTAACTGTGTTGCCCGAGACGGTGTAATCGGTGCCTGCAGTCAGAGATGCCGTACCATTCTTAATACCGGTGAACGTGTTGCCGTTCAGGGTCAGAGTCACCGGAATGTTGGCCTGATTCGCAGTTTTCTTGTCAAAGGCAGCAGTCACCGGGGTGATAGTCGAGTTGACGCTGTTCCCGGTTGCGAATGCAGCCACGAATACCAGCCCCGAATTCCAATAGACGGTATGCTCGTTTGTCGTCCATTCCTGGAAGTTATCGTTATAGTTTTTGCCTGCGAATCTCGATATCTGGTTTCCTACCGTCACATCATTGGAGAATTTGTTCGGTCCTCCCACCAGGTATCCCTTAGGCACCCCAGTTAAGCCATCCGTTCTGTACATAATGCTGAATGGATATTTCACACTGTTATCCCCATAGCCCGATACGAAAGATACGCCGACCGGGTTCTGGCCGAGAATCCAGTCTAACTGGCTATAGGTAATCTGATTAATGACAGCACGGTTGCTCTCAAAGGTTCCCAGCAGTTTCGTACCAATAATCATTTCCATTGGTGTATCCGCAACCTGCATGGTGATTCCCCAATAGTAGTTGCCGTCTTTGATGATACTTTTCCAGGCGCTTTCGTTAGTTCTGCTCACTTTATCATTGAACCATTGCTGGAATTTGGCCGTATACCAGCTGACGACTCCGGCATCCGGATTAGCGGCTTTCAGATAGCTGAAGAAGCCTGTATTCCAGGTGTTTGCCCAGCCGCTGGCAAAATCAAGGGGATCCGTGAAATATATTTCCATAGCCTTGTAATTGGCAAGGAAATAACTGTTGTATTTGGCATCACCGGTCGACCGGTACAGGGAGCCTGCAGCCCACAGACGATTCGAAGCGTCATCCGTTACATCGTAGGGCCATCTTCCTGTGTTAGGTGTCCGGATATTCTCCGGATGAGCCTCCAGATACCCCCACGCCGCTATTGCCGCATTCAGACAGCTCTGGGCAAAGGCCGGATCAATCGTTCTATACATCAGGTAGGCATGTGCTAACGTGCCCGCTGCGGTTGCTGTATCGGCAGTTGTTTTAATACCGGTCCGTGAGCTAACCGTATCCTTATCAATGATTTGTCTGTCCACCATATTGTCGTCGTCCTGGAAAGTTACACGCGCATAGAAACCGCCGGATGCCGCATCCTGCATTTTGAGCATCCATTCCAGCTCCCACCGTGCTTCATCCAGGATATCGGGAATGCCGTTTCCGCTCTCAGGAATATTAAATTGACTGTCCGTAAATTTCTCCGGCATGATTTCATAAGCCCAGAAGAGATCCGACAGGGCTTTGGCGCCGGCGTTTACGTACTTGCCTTTATCACCCGCATCATACCATCCCTTGGAAACATCTTTTTTGACAGAAGGATTGGACATGAAAGGCACTGCTGTATCAGGAGTGAAATCACTTCTCTGATAATTCTGGGTGTACGGGCTGGTAATATTCATTCCGGTTCTCTGGTAATAGAAGTATCTTGATACGTCCTTTAAAAAAGGTGCATAGATATCACTCGCATCGCCGATAGAGAATTTAGGTGAATTCGGAAGCCCCTGCACGGCAACATAATATTTTCCCGGAGCCGTTAAATTGGTGAAATCCGCGGTAAAAATCCGTTCCCCGCTGTCGATGGCATCATAATTTTTGGTGAGCACCAGCGTTCCGGAGAATGCCGTGGAATTAGTGGCCGTGTTAATCACGCTAAACGGAGTCCCTGCATCCACCGTGAGAACATCCTCAAACCCGGTCACAAGCGCCTGCTTTACACCATTTACGGGATAGCCCACTTGATTGACCTTGATGGGTGCATACTCCTTCTCCTTGCCGGAAGATGTAACCCGAATATCATTGAGCCAGACCTTTAAAGGCTGAAAACCATTATTCTTGATGGATAATGCATCGATGGATGTAATATCTATTCCCTGCGGGACCTGCATGACATCCTTCAGCGGGATCTTCACATGAGTCCAGTTTTTTGTAATGGTTGTATAGCTGTTAATGTTTACCGTAGTGGTAATTTCGCCACCGGCAGCCCGTTCAAACACTCTGTCCTTAAAGCCAAGCAGAAAGGTCTCTCCGCCCGCATTGCCCTTGATGTTAAACTCAAGGAATCCATTAGGATAATAGGAGGTGAAGTCATATGCCTTCCAGCCGGCAACCGTGATCAAGGCGTTGTACCAAGACGGGCTGGATGGTGACTTCGTGTTTATCAATAATGAAGGCAAGCCGTTATACATAGCGGTCGAATCGATGGGCAGCTTACTGTTCTCTGTCTCGAGTCCGAACCCGCTGTCTCCTGCCCAGCCGTCCGAAATCGTACTGAATATGCGGTAATCGAGCAAGTTTCTCCATCCTGCAGGTGCTTCGGCGGTCGTTGCATCCGTCTTAACCGGATACGAAAAAAGAATAGCCGCAAACATAGTTAATGCCAGGAATAAACTTACCTTTTTCCTCATTGCCTCTCCTCCTGAAACGAATTTAGTGAAAACGTTTACCACTACAATCATTTTAATTCACCCGGCCAACGCTCATATATAGAAGAAATAAGTGAACATAGAAGAAAACAAGCCACAATATCATGGCTTGTTTTCCTTGTACCAGTCATTCACTTCTTTAGTGATTACATCACCGCCATTCTTGTAGAATAGGGCTACAAATTCATCAAAGTAGGAGAGCGGCTTCTCGCCATAGATGATGCTTAAGAAGCTCTCCGTTGCGAGTTTTTGCAGGAACACTCCATGCTTCTCCATTCCGTCCGTTAGCGGGCCGTGATACCGGTTAGGGATTTCAAGCACCTGTTCGGCAATCGCAACCCCGGCTGCCGCCAGTTGAGCCGAATTCAGCCCCTTGATGCCCTGTTCGATCGGCGTCCTCATTTCGGCATCCGAATTTTCAGACAACTTTTTGATCGCTTCCGCATTCATATAAGGCAGTACCGGCGCACCGCCGGTCAGCGGATACAGCATCCAGCGCATATCCATGGATGATCCGTCCGCAAGCGGCCACTTCTCATTCGGTACTCCTTCGGTTGCAAAGTTGACCGTGATGACCTTGCCGTCCTTGATCACATAATCGTAGCCTTCATGATATCCTTTGGCGAAACGGGGATCAAAATAGGGATCGTCCGGGCCGAAATTTTGAGCGAGCAGCTTGTTATAATAGGCAAACCAGGCCTCTATGTGCTGAAAGTCTTTACTAAACACCGTATAGATGCCGTAAATCGGCTTCTGCGCCTTGCCCTTTAAACCCTCCGGTCCTGCTGGAAGGGGATAGGCCTGCCAGTCTGCCTCCCGATCGGCCTTCACCGTATCGCCGAGCGGCCAGGCCCCCATCCAGAACGGGCCGAACATCACCCCTGCCAGTCCTTTAACCGCCAGCTCGGACGCTTGGCTTGAGTCCTGTATGCCAGCATTCCTATCTATGTAGCCTTTGGCCATCCAGGATGCCATCGTTTCGAGGTACCTCTTGGCATCCGGATGAACGGCTCCATACACCAGACCGCCATGCCCGTCTTCATTCCAGAACAGCTTAATGTCAGACGTGCTGAGCATCTGTGTGGAGAGGGCGCCGGCTATGACATCCGTCTGCCCCATCCAGCTCCATGGGCCTTCCTTCAGCGGAACCGCCAGACCGACTTCGTCATCTTGACCATTCCGGTTAGGATCCTGCTCAGAGAATGCCTTCAGCACATGCTCGAGCTCGCTGATCGTCGCCGGGGGGTTAAGTGACAGCTTCTCAAGCCAGTCCTTACGAATCCACATTACCGTCCCCTCATTTCCTTCACTGAAGCGGGGAAGACCGTAGATCTTACCGTCCTTGGTCACTTCCGTCATGGTATAAGCATATTTCTTCAGTGCCTCCTTCAGCTTCGGATGCGCAAATTTCTCAATGGCATCATCCAGCGGAAGCAGCCTGTCCGCTTGGAGCAGATTCTTCAGGATGTCACCTTCTGCGTTGAAGGTGTCCGGCAGCTTGCCGTTCACGGCCAGCGCCAGCCGGATTTTGGTATCCGCATCCTCGAACTTGCTGACAATCCAGTCAAACTTCGTGACAATCCCCAGATTCTCTTCCATCCAGCGGGTGTGAACATTATCTGTAAGACTTTCTCCCGGCTTGAAAGCATTCGGCCGGTTCTCGTCCACGATTGCTGTCGTAATCGTAATCGGCGGATCATATTTAAAGTCCCATATTGGCTTCGCTTCCCCGCTCTCCGGCCTGTTTCCTGTTGTCTTGCCGCCGCTGTTAAAACAACCGGCTAGTGCCAGAGTTCCTGTCAGAACCAACAGCAGGATGATTCTTTTTCTTTGTTTTTTCACCGGCCCAATCACTCCATTCCCAATCGGTATCTGTCCCTGAACTCCTGCGGCGTCATCTGATAATAGTCACGGAATTTCCGGATAAACCAGTTGGTATTGGGATAGCCGATGCTTTCTCCGATATGATAGATTTTATGCTCCGTATGCTTCAACAAATCGCAGGCCTTGAGCATGCGCTGCTCGTAGATATATTGGGATACGGTACTGTCCGTACATTGCTTAAAGAGCTTCGAGAGATGGTTAGGATGTACGAAGACCCGTTTAGCCAGCAAGGTAAGCGACAAGTCCTTGTCCAGCTCCTTCCGGATGTAAGCTTGCGTCTTGCGGACGATCACCTGGCTGTGGTCCTCCGTCTCCTCTCCCAGCCTCTCATGAAGCGTACGCAGTGCGTTCAGTGCCCAGTTCTCCAGCTGTGACGCATGGAGCATGGCTCTCCCCTTAACAAAGGCGGATTGCTCCGGAGTGAGCATCTGGGCCAGCGTCCTGCCGCTGCGGTTCGCAATATACTGGAAGCTATTCGACAGAAAGAAAAAAACGTCGCGCATCAGATCGGGCGAACCTGTGTGCAGCAAGGGAGAGACGAACGCACGGATCTTGGCTTCCGCCTCTTCCCATTGCTCCGTTTCCAAAAGATTCGTCAGAAGCGGTGCTTCGTAGAGCTTGCGCATAAGACGCAATTCCTCCTCGTTCCTTCCAGGTACCTGTACGGACGACCGTCCGCTATTAGCCAGGTGCGATTTGGCTATCATATAACTGGCTTGCATCCCTTCCGGGAAGAGACAGCCGGATTCTCCTACAGATATCTCGCCTTTCAGCAAGTTTCGTACTTCTTGCCTTAATTGGTCTAGCCGCTCATGTACCCATTCCGCATCCAGTGGAGCGCCCGACAGGTCGTATACCAGAACGAGCAGGTTTCCTTCATCATCTGCAGCCGGCCAGCAGTCATACCGGTCCATCAGCAGCTCTTCGAGCATGTTCGTCACCGCGAACCGGATCAGGGACTGCGAATACAGATCCTGACTGTCGAAGGGAGGGCCAAGGCGGACGAGGCACAGCAAGACAGAGCCTGGTATCGGAATCGGAAGGTCGAACAGCTTCAGCTTCTCCGCAAGCACCTTGACGTTCAGAGTGCCGCTTAACACCTTGAGCAAAAGCCCTGCCTTCAGCTCTGTGCAATTATCCCGGTAGATACGGAAGCCCTGTTCGATCGATCGCTCCTGCTCAAGCTGCTTAACGATCCGGCCCATTGCCGCTAGTAATTGTTCGTCCTTGACCGGCTTCATCAGGTAATCGAGCGCCTGCAGCTCAATGGCTTTGCGGGCATAATCGAAGTCCGCATAACCTGTGAGCAGCAGGCATTTCAGCCCCGGAATACGCTGCCTGGCCTGCTCGATCAGCTCAAGGCCGTTCATACGCGGCATACGGATATCTGTCATGAGGATATCTAACGGTAATGATTCCATGAGGTCCAGCGCCTCGCTCGCGCTGTAGGCCTTCAGCACCCGGGAGATCCCGAGTGTAGTCCATGGAATCGTATCCGCCAGACTGTCCGCATAATGCTTCTCGTCATCAACTACAAGCAGGCTTTTCATACCGCTTCCTCCTTCCTTTCATCTTGCGTCCCCAGCCTCCAGTGGAGTTTCACGCATAAGCCGCCTAGCCTGGATTGGCTAAGCACAATTTCGGCATCCGGGCCGAAATTGCCTTGCAATCGCTGGTACACATTCCATAGGCCGCAGCCGGTATATTCGCCCGCCGGTATCTCCAGCTCACTGTACAGCCGGTCGTTCTGCTCCTTGTTCAGCCCTGTGCCGTTATCCTCCACTTCCAGGCTTAACCAGCCATCCTTGACGCAGACGCTAACTTCTACCCGGCCCGGGTAATCGACATTCTCAAGCCCATGCACGACCGCATTCTCCACAAGCGGCTGAACCAGCAGCCGGGGAATTCTCAGCTCAGCCAGTTCCTCCGGCAGTCCGATGCTGTAGGTCAGCGTCTCATTGCGAAGCCGGATAATCTCAAGGTGGATGCGGACGAAGGCCAGTTCTTCACCTAGGCTGACTCCCTGATTGTCCATTCGTGTCGTATACCGGTAATAGTCGGCCAGATGATAGGCCATATCCATGACCGCCCGATCCTTACCCATTTTGGTCATATTAATGATGAATCCGAGGCAATTGTATAGAAAATGAGGATGGATCTGCGCCTGCAGCTGCTTCAGCGTGGCATCGCGCGCCAGAATACGCGATCGCAGATCATTCTCGATGAGATCCTGGATCTGCGTTGCCATCTCGTTGAAGTTCTGCATTAGGAAGGTGAATTCATTGTTCGATTTCGTAGGGAGACGGTAGGCGTAATCGCCTCCCTTGATCCGCTGAACAGCGCGTACAAGATGGAAGATAGGCCGGTGAACGTTCCAGTACAGGGCAGACGCGGCGGTGATACCGGTTAGGAGGAGAATGATCGAAGACGCTCCAAACAATATCCTCTGCTGTCTGATAGGTCCGATGATCTGGTCAAGCGGAACGGAATCGATCAGATGCCATTCTAGGAGATTAGAATAATAATAGGTAATCAGATAAGGCCTGCCGCCATACGAATGGATCAGGTAGCCTGAATCCCGGCTCTGCACCCTGTCGCCCAAATCTGTGGCGATCTGCTCCATTTCAGGGCCTTTCGCGGACCGGCTGGCGATGATCGCGTGCCCGGCCTTGTAAAAAAACGGATTGTCGGAGTGGTCAGACTTGTAAGTGTCGAGCAGATTCTCAAAGCTCCACTTGTAGAGGTTGATGCGGACGGCAACATCCAGATCGTCTGGACGGGCCGGTTTGTATCCCGTGGTGACATAGGTCCGGGTAAAGCCGGAGCCAATCTCCAGATCTTCGCTGTAGCTCCACCCCAGTGAGAACCGGCTGTCGAACTCTTCAAGATCGTACTCATAGGAGGGGGAAGAAGAAATGCTGTCGCCCCGTTGCGGGAAATAGACAGTCACATCATTACGCCAGTTGCCCGAAGCGCTGGCCAGCGACAGCTTTTCCTGAATCAGCAGCCTTGTTTTCATTAGGGAATAATCGCTCATCTCGTGGTTGTACAGATATTCCAGCACATTTGTGTCTACGAGCATAGGAGCAGAGGCCAAATCGAACTTCTCGATACTGGCATCCATTTGCGCCACGAATAGCTCCATCCGGTTGAGGCTTGCTTTAATGAGCTCCTCCTGTATGACGTTGATGCTCTTGGACGTAGAATAATAATACAGCGCCACGACCGGTGTCAGCAGAATTAGCAGTAAGATCAGCATTTTCTGAAATATGTTGAATTTGATTCGCACCGGATTCCCATCCTTGCTTCATAATCTCAACTCAACCTGTATTTTACATTATGTTGTAAGCGTTTTCCATATTCTTTGATGCATTGATCTTCGTCTCTCCCTTTGGAAGCTAAAAAAGCCGCCCAATGAAATGAGCAGCTTACTTCGCTTTCTTACCACCTTGTAATCATTACAACCCGAGGATTAGGATTTAGAGCCGCTTAATCAGCTCTTCCAGCTCTTCAACCAATACTTTTGCCAGTTCAAAATCAGTATTTTTTAAAGCCACTTCTATTTTTGTTTCGACTGATTTTTTCTGTTGTTCCGTTTCTAAGTAGTCTTTATCAAAATGGCTGGCATAAATCATCTTTCTGAATTTTCGCATACTCATTTTTCTAATCGTCTTATCGTCAATGATAAGAACATAATCCATACCATTCACCACAGAATAGAAATCATGAGAAATCATGAGAATCGCACCCTGATAGTCCTCAATGGCTTTCTCCAGTGCTATTTGTGTATAGGTGTCTAAGTGGCTTGTCGGTTCATCAAGAAGCAATACGTTTGCTTTACTCGCAGCAACTTTAGCCAATTGAAGCATGTTTTTTTCTCCGCCGGACATAGATTCTATCTTTTGATTAACAATTTCTCCTTCAAAGCCATAGTTTGAAAGATACGATCTAATCTCATCATAAGTGGTAAACCCGGCCTCAATGAATTCCTCAAGAATAGTATTGGAATCCTTTAGCATTTCGCCTTGAAGCTGAGATAAATAAGCCACTTTAACATCAGCATTAATCTCAATGGAATCATGATTATTTTTATAGATCTCCCGGAGTAAAGTCGTTTTCCCGGTGCCGTTTGGACCGATTAGGGCTACTTTATCCGTAGATTTTATCTCAAAGTTAACATTTTCTAAAAGCAGCTCATCAAAGGCGATACTATAATCATTAACACTTATAACAACGGTATCTTCAATTTCATGATCCACACCGAAACGGATAACCGGTTGCTTAATATCTACGAAGGGTGCTTTAATTCTGCGCGCTTCCAATCTTTCCTGAAATTTAACCCTGGCTTTTAAGGCTTTCCCTCTGGATGCTTCGGAATTATAAGTTGCGATAGCTCTAAGATTATCGATGATATTGTCATTTCTCTTAATTTCTTCCTCTTCAGCTACTGCGAGTTCTTGCAGCTCAATTTTAGTTTGAAGTAAGGAGAAGTTATATTCAATATATCGCCCGTCAAACTCTTGAATTTCCATGTTTTCAAGGTGAATGATTTTATTGAAACAATGATTCAATAAATATCGGTTGTGCGTAACAACCAGCAGAATGCCTTTGTGAGAATTAATTAGATGTTTAAGCGCATTAAGGTTTTCAAAATCCAAAAATACATCAGGCTCGTCCATAATCATTAAGTCCGGACTATTAAGCATTTCCTTCATCACTTGAATAAGTTTGAATTCCCCGCCACTCAGGTCAGAAACCCTAACCTCTTTTAGCTTCATGAGGTCTGCCAGGTTTAGTTTCTTATTAATGTTGCTTTCGTAATCATCCCCGCCCATTGAATCAAATGCATCTAAAGCTAATTGATACTTTTCAAGCAACGGATCAATATCTGTGGCTGTCTCCATTTCAGTGAGAATAGAGTTTATTTCATTTTGAATCTTAATAAACTTTTCGCCGATGTATTCAAAAACTGTTGTTTCTTGAGATTTGTCTGGTTGTGAGAACTGACTTACATACCCAATTGTGCAAGTTGGGGCTATCTCTAACATGCCATCATACAAATATCTTTCTGGATCCATTAGTATATCGATCAGGGTACTTTTCCCGCTGCCACTCGTTCCAATAAAAGCGCAGTGTTGTGCCTCTTCAAGCGTAAATGAAATGTTTTTATATAGTTCTTTTTGCGGAAATGCGAAGGATAAGTTTTCAACTTTTATCATAGGATTACCTTTCTTTATAACTAAATTTGTGACTAATATTAGATGTATTTGAAGAGCTAGAATAACACTGTTTACAGCCAACTTCAATCACCATTTCATTAGGCGAGCTATCGCCCTCATTATCATTCCCCTTTCACATAAAAATGGACCGTCCTAACTGTAGGACGGCCCATGATATTTGTAGAACAACAACAAAACTCTATTATAATTTCAGTTCTTCCCTCTAACCCTTATTCCACCGTTACACTCTTCGCAAGGTTACGTGGTTTATCTACATCGTGGCCCAGGGCCAGCGAAGCGTAGTAAGCCAGCAATTGGGTAACGACTACCGACAACGCGGAAGTCAGCAAAGGCAGTGTCTTAGGAATAACGAAGGCCTGATCGACGGATCTCAGCAGGTCGGTTACATGCTCTTCGTGAGTGATCGCCAGTACGTCTGCGCCGCGGGCTTTCACTTCTTTGATGTTGCTGACAGTTTTCTCCAGAACGGATTCCTGGGTTGCCAGGGCAATAACCGGTACGCCTTCTTCGATCAGCGCCAGTGTTCCGTGCTTCAGTTCACCTGCAGCATAGGCCTCAGAGTGAATGTAGGAGATTTCTTTCAGCTTCAGCGAGCCTTCTTGAGCTACTGCGTAGTCTACGCCGCGGCCGATGAAGAACAGGTGCTTGTGCCCGGAGATTTGCTCCGCATAAGTCTTGATAGCATCTTTCTGTGCAAGAACTTCTTCAACCTGCTCAGGCAGTTTGTTCATGGCTGCAAGAATCTCAGCGACCTGCTCTTCGGTTTGCGTACCACGAACTTCAGCCAAGTATAGACCAAGCAGTGTGAACGCGATAATCTGCGAAGTATATGCTTTGGTGGAAGCTACAGCGATTTCCGGTCCAGCCAGGGTAACCAGCACATCATTAGCTTCCCGTGCGATAGAGCTGCCCACCACGTTGGTGATTGCCAGTACATGCGCACCATTTGCTTGACCTTCACGAAGTGCAGCCAGTGTATCTGCAGTTTCACCGGATTGGCTGACTACGATAACCAGTGTTTCAGGTGTTACGATCGGAGCACGGTAACGGTATTCCGAAGCGATATCGTTCTCTACCGGAATACGAACCAGGGACTCGATCAGGTTGCGTCCTACAAGACCAGCGTTGTATGCAGTACCGCAGGCAACGATCTGGATGTTGCGGATATTCTTGATTTGTTCTTCAGTCAGATTGAGTTCTGGCAGAATCACTTTAGTGCCTTCAGCATTGATGCGTCCGCGCATAGTATCGCGGTAAGCCTTAGGCTGCTCGTGGATTTCTTTCAGCATGAAATGCTCGTAGCCGCCTTTTTCTGCGGTAACAGCATCCCAATCGACAGTAATCATTTCCCGAGAAATAAAGTTGCCTTCAATCGTCATCAGTTCGACAGCATCCCGTGTCAATACAGCCATTTCGCCGTCGTTCAAAATATATACGTTGCGGGTGTATTCCAGCAGAGCAGGAATATCCGACCCGATAAAGTTTTCGCCTTCACCAAGACCGATAATCAGCGGGCTGGCTTGACGCACAGCTACCAGTTTATCCGGCTCATATTCAGTCAGAACACCAAGTGCGAACGCACCGCGCATGAAAGTAATCGCTTTTTGCACAGCTTTAACGATATCTCCTTCATATTCACGGGCGATCAGATGGGAAATAACCTCTGTATCCGTTTCGGAAGAGAAATGGCATCCGCCGGCAATCAGCTCTTCTTTGAGGTCCAGGTAGTTTTCGACAATCCCGTTGTGCACGACCGAGAACTTTTGGCTTTCATCCGTGTGCGGGTGGGAGTTCTCGTCGGAAGGTTTACCGTGAGTCGCCCAACGGGTGTGTCCGATTCCGGCACTTCCTGTCAGCGGAGTAGCTTCAAGTCTTGACTCCAGGTTAGCCATACGGCCCTGTGCCTTAACAACCTGCAGGCCATCCTTCGTGAATACGGCAATACCTGCCGAATCATACCCGCGGTACTCCAGCTTCTTCAAACCCTCTACCAAGATTCCCTGCGAATTCTGATTACCAATATATCCTACAATACCACACATTATATTTTCCTCCGTCCAATTTATCGTAATGTGGGCGGCATAAGGAAAGAAACGTGCCGTGCGGCATGTTTAGAGAATAAGCAAATATTCTGTTGTCTTGAGACACTCAACAAAATAAACCTGTCACCTGCATAGGTGGTTCATGACATGCACAGTCTTCTCCTCTGCCGCAGCAGAAACATCTGTTTCTTCCGTTTAGCGCATACCCATGAGTTAATTCAATTCTTCCTGCACCCACAAAAGCGTTGTGTGAAAGGTCGCCCTCTCATTTTCCGCTTCCATTTACGGCTCTGGTGCATCACCGGGAGGTCCCCGCCGAACATTTCGAACACCTCCACCTCGTCAGCTTACATCTGCCGTGATCCGTTCAAGCCTTGCCCCTAAAGCTGGCAGCTCCGGCTGTCCCTTCTCCCCCGCGCAAGATCAAGCTCTGGCGCTTGCTATTGCTGTAACCTTACTATCCCCGCTTTCCTTCTGGAATGACACCTAATCATTATATGCACCTTACATCACTTTTGGCAATGCAATAATGCTTGAAACCTTTGGAATTTGCAGAAAAAAACTCACATAATAGCCATACAGCCGGCAGTTGAAGAGCTTATCTCCGTCCACCGGCTCTGCTGGCCCATCATATTATACGTATATTAAACCAATTCACGCTGAACAACATCAACAATTCGTCCGACATACAGATCCAGCTCAGACTTATCCGGGCCTTCTGCCATGACACGAATCAGCGGCTCTGTTCCCGAAGGACGTACCAGCACGCGGCCATTGTCACCCAGTTTACCTTCTACCTCTTGAATCGCCGCCTCAATGGCCGGATTGTTCGGGTAGTTGGTTTTATCCTGTACCCGCACATTCACGAGCACCTGCGGATATTTAGTCATCATTGACTTCAGCACGCTCAGCTTCTTCCCTGAAGCCTTCATCGTATCAACCAGCTGGATCGCAGTCAGAATACCATCACCGGTTGTATTGTAATCAAGGAAAATAACATGACCGGATTGCTCTCCACCCAGGTTATAGCCGCCACGGCGCATTTCTTCCATCACATAGCGGTCACCGACAGCTGTTTTGGCTGTATTAAGTGACAGCTTCTCTGTTGCTTTATAGAAGCCGATGTTGCTCATGACCGTAGAGACTATCGTTGCATCTTTGAGCTTGCCAGCACGGTTCATAGCATCTCCGCAGATGCAGAGGATAAAGTCACCGTCGACCTCTTCGCCCGTTTCATCAATAGCGATCAGACGGTCAGCATCGCCGTCAAAGGCAAGTCCCAAGTCCGCGCCATGACGCAGCACTTCTTCACGAAGCTTCTCCGGATGGGTAGAACCGTAGCCGTCATTAATGTTGAGGCCGTCCGGCTCTGCTCCAATAGAGATGACCTCAGCACCAAGCTCCTTGAACAACCGCGGGGCCAGCTCATAAGCCGCTCCGTGCGCGCAGTCCAATACAACCTTAATGCCTTCAAAACGATTGGAAATCGTTGTCTTAAGGTATTCCAGATACAGGTACTTAGCGTCGTTGTCCACAGTAAGCATACCGAGACCCGCGCCTACTGGACGGGGGAGTTCATCCTTCTCTGCGTCCATCAGTTCTTCAATCCGCAGCTCCGTTTCATCCGTCAGCTTAAATCCGTCTCCGCCGAAGAACTTGATACCGTTGTCCTCCACCGGATTGTGTGAAGCCGAAATCATTACACCCGCATCAGCTTTCAGCAATCTGGTAATATATGCTACAGCAGGTGTACTTACAACACCTATACGGATAACATGGGCACCAATAGACAATAATCCGGCTACAAGTGCTGATTCCAGCAGCGGACCGGAAATACGTGTATCCATACCGATAACCACTTTTGGCTTCTCTACATTCCCTGCCAGTACATAACCACCGCAGCGGCCAATACTATAAGCCATTTCTGCTGTCAATTCCTGGTTTGCGACTCCGCGCACACCGTCAGTTCCAAAATACTTACCCATCTTTTTTCTCCTTTAAATACGCTACATTAGCTTAATGAATTATTGTATGAAAGAATCCTGATTCTGTGTAACCATACTACTGTAAGATAGACGTGTTCTCCTATAAAAAGTTACGTTCCGCCGGTACTCGCTGCATTATTGGCATTCCCGGTGCCGGCAGGAGTACTGCTGTTCTCCGAAGTGCTAGCTGTAGGGGCTGGGGTCGCAGTGGCTGCACCTCCGCTATTGGAAGGTTCAGTATTTGCCTCTTCCCCGGAGACAGGCTCAGAGCTCGGCTCCGGGGTGGGGGCACTCCCTGTATTGGGTTTATCTGTAGTCCCCGGCGTGGCTGGCGCTTGCAGATCTATAGTAACTATATGCGGCTGTGAAGAATTGACCAGTGATATGAACCGCGGCACCGAGATTTGCAGAGATACCTGATGAACACCAGCGGACAGACCTCCAACATCCGCAACAACGCTAATATTGTCCTGATCGAGCTGATCCAGCAGTGTTGGGGCCCCGGATAAAGTCAGCGTAACCGCTTTGGCAGCGGGATCCGTTACGACCGCTGTGAGGCCGCTGCCCACACCCTCCAGCTTAATCGGAATATTCTCCATTGTCCGCTCGGCAATTTGGGCAACAGAGACAGTGACACTTACCGCCGCGGGTTCGATTTTTGCGGTTCCCTCCGGCGGTTTAAGGTCCAGCTTTACCTGCTCTGTACCAGCCGATTTAATGGAGCTCAAATCCAGCGATGCCTCATAAGAGGATAATCCGGCGAGTGCTTCCTCACTCCCGTATGCCATAATCGTATCCACCTCAGGAGTGACCCGCGACAGTACGAGTGAACCTGGCAGCTGGCCGGTAAAGCTCACATCAAGAGGCAAGCTTTTAAACGGAAGTGTAATCGGCAGCTCTACAGACACGATAGAAGGCTCAATAACGGCGTTCTTTATTTCATTACCGCTGCTATCGTAAGCCGCCAGCCTCACTTTTTTCTCTGAAATGTTTGCACTATCCCCATCGAGTTCAAGGGTACCCTGAACCTTTGACACATTACCCAGTTCACTGGCCGGAAGCGTTACTTCTACCTCGGCAGGATCAATAACCGCTGTACCTAGCTGGTAGCCTTCTGCAGGCTTACCATTAGTGACCAGAGTAACCGGAAAAGACTTGGTATTCCGCAGCTCCACATGCACATTTACCTCATGCGGTATCATTTCGACCAGGGATACTCCGCTGGGAAGGTCGTAATTCAGCGGAAGCGTAGTATCCCCGGGTCCGACATCACTTAAATCGACCATAACGTTGTAGGCATCCGATAGTTTGAAATTAAGATCAGAGTTTTTCCCCCTGACCTCCATCCTTACACTATCCGCATCAAAGGTGTATACATACTTATCGTTATCAATGCCAACCTGTTCTATTTTGACATTCTCAATGATTTTGGACTGCGTGCTGACTGTGGTCTGATTCGTTGGCGCAGTATCCACATGCACAATTGTCCATAAAATAACGCCGAAGACAAGAGCAAGAATTTTGTTGAAGTTATTATTCTTCATCCACTTATCCATTGTTTTTGCCCCCTCTCCGTTTCCAGAAAGCAGAGCTCTTCTCCTTCAGCGGGGAAGATGCGCTCAGTTCCTGATGAAGCTTGGAGATGAGCGATTCTTCCTTAATATCCCGAACAATTTGTCCATTAATCGCCAGAGAAATCTGTCCGGTCTCTTCTGATACCACAACAGATACAGAGTCCGCCACTTCACTGATCCCGATGGCCGCGCGGTGGCGTGTCCCCAGCTCTTTGCTGATGAATGGATTCTCCGATAAGGGGAGATAACAGGCAGCGGCAGCAATTTGCCCCTCCTGCATAATCAGAGCACCATCATGCAGCGGCGTATTGGGAATAAAGATGTTGATCAGCAGCTCCGAACTGACGACAGAACGCATAGGAATGCCTGATTCGGTATATTCATTAAGACCCGTGTCTCTTTCAAAAACAATTAATGCCCCAATCTTTCTCTGTGCTAAATAATTCACGGCCTTAATGACTTCACCGATTAATCTGCTGATCTCCTCATCATTCTCTGAAGCCCGCCCAAAAAACTTACCCCGCCCAAGCTGCTCCAGCCCCCTGCGCAGTTCCGGCTGAAAGATGATAAAGATTGCAAATATCCCGAAGGTGAAAATCTGGTTCATAAGCCATTTCAGGGTATACAAATCCAGGAGGGTGCTCAGCGCCCAAATGATGACCAGCACCAGTATCCCCTTAAGCAGCTGAACTGCCCGCGTACCGCGGACCATGTTCAGGACTTTGTAGATAATATAGCTGACGATTAGAATATCAATTATATCTTTAATGGATTCTTTCCATGTTAGGTCGGTAAAATAACTCATTGCCTAAAACCCCCGTCATTTCATATTAGCTGGGTTTATGTAAATTGTCTGTAAGATCTGTATCATATCTAGGTTATAACGTTCACGCTCAGGTTGCAAGTTTAGCTGCCTGGAGATTTCTGATAATGGAATTTTCAGGCAACAAAAAAGCGCCATCTTTCCGGAAAAAGAGGCGCAAATAATATTTCTGCATAAAGGGCCATGGTATTAACGGTAGGCAACTTCAGAGAACATGTTCGTCACTTTATACCAGAGCCAACTTACCGCTTGGTCTATGCTTTTGACTTGCCCGGAAATATGAGCTGTTGATGCCTTATAGAGAGACCCGTCAATTACCGTTACATTACCGTCAACTTCACCGTATACCTGGGTTTGGCCATTCTCCACTGTGAGATCGCCTGATATTGTTTTGCCGGAGGGTACGATCACTGTATCCCCTTTAATTACAACCTGGTCGAGGTCAGCGCCTCTGACGACAAGCTGCCCATCCTGATTCCAAAAAGTAACGGAGCTCATCAGCATCACAAGAATAAATAAGGACGCCGCCGTAAGGGCAGGATGTCTTTTGATCCAGGTGATAAAGGCTTTCTCCTTCTTGGGTTTCGGTAATGAGTTCATAATCCGGCCTACAAGATCCTCTGAAGCCACAGGGTTCTGGTGCATCAGGGAGAACATCAGCATATCGGTTTGTTCCAGTTCTTTGAACTTTGCACGGCAATCCGGACAGGATAGAAGATGCTCCTTCAATTCCCTCTGCTGCAGTTCGGGCAAGTCGTCATCCAAGTAATCATGCATCATAGAGACGGCCAGTTTGCATTCCATAGGAGCCAATCCTTTCATGAGTGCTATTTAATTATTTCAAGGCAAAGGGGCAGGGCGCATAAGACTTGCTTAACTTACATACGGTGCTCCCGGAAAGACGTTTCAAAAAAAACATCAATTTTTACAATTTAGGGCCTAATTTTTTACGTAAAAATTCACGTCCGCGATGTACACGGGTCTTAATTGTCGTTACCGGCATATCCAGCACATCGCTGATCTCCTGTAGCGACAAATCCTGCAAATAGCGCAAAATCATTACAGACCTGTATTTCACGGGCAAACTGTCAATAGCCTCATAGATCAGCCCCTGCGTCTCTGAGAGCAGCAGTTCGGTCTCAGGGGTCACATTGTCACTAGGAATCATCGAATAGCCGTCAATGCCTTCCTGATCGTTCATTTCAGCATCGAGCGAATACGTCGGTTTCCGTTTACGCAGCCTGTCTATACAGAGATTCGTTCCAATCCTATAAATCCATGTTGAAAACTTCTGTTTATCATCATAACGGTCTAAATTTCGGTATACACGCAAAAAAGTTTCCTGAACAATATCCTCCGCTTCGTGACGGTTGTTCAGCATCCGGTAAGCCAGATGATATATCTTGTCTTTATATAGTTCCACAAGCTCGGCAAATGCCCTTTGGTCGCCTTTCAAGGCGAGCTTTGTCAATCTGCCTTCCAAATTCTCCACCTGTTAACTCCCCCAGACCTGCCGCCCTTGGTATTCCATCTCTTGAATGTCCACGGTACAAGCATTTAAATCGTAATTCAAGTTTCAGTAAAAATCAAGGATAGTATTGTTACCTTGTGCAGAATCTGTGCAGAAACATTCATACCTAAAGTACGCTGCTTAGCTTGCTTCGAGAAAGCTTTGGACTTCCGGTCGCTGTTATTTTCAGATTTCCTGATTATAACCGTTGTGCACGGTAGAGGTCAGACAATAAAGGCGAACGCTGCCGCTCCTCCAGTTCCAAACTATCTCTCCGCCACTTCATCAGCGTTACGCTCCAATGCATTGTTGCTTGCCCACATTCCCTTCTGGCACCAAAACAATACAAAACCCCCGTCCGCCTCATTGAGAGAGGCGGACGGGGGTTAGTATGAAGCGGCGGGGCCGGCTTCGAAAGAATCAGGTCTGGACAATTCAGGTATCAGCCCGTATTCCGGAGACCGGCGGCAATGCCGTTGATCGTAAGCAGTACCTCACGCAGCAGTTCAGCGTCGTCACCCTCAACTTCACGCAGGGCTCTGAGCTCTGATAACAGCTGCACCTGAAGGTAGCTGAGCGGGTCAACGTAAGGGTTGCGCAGACGGATGGATTCCTGGATAACCGGAACGTTATCCAGAATATCCTGCTGGCCGGTGATCTTAAGAATCAGTTCTGAAGTCAGTTTGAACTCTGCTTCAATCTGACCGAAGATCCGCTGGCGGGATTCGTCATTTTTGCCCATGGTGGCGTATTCCTTGGCAATAACCAGATCGGCCTTAGCAATCGCCATTTGCAGCGTATCAATCAGCGTGGTAAAGAAGGAGAAGTTCTCATACATAGTCTGCATGATCTTCAGGTTCTCTTCTTTCCCCTCGTAGAAGCTCTGCAGTCCGGTTCCGGCAGCATACCAGGCAGGAAGCAGGTAACGGCTCTGCGTCCATGCAAACACCCATGGAATTGCACGCAGGTCCTCGAAGCGGTCACTGTTCTTCCGTTTGGAAGGGCGTGAACCAATATTAAGTTCTCCAACCTCAGGCAGAGGTGTCGACTCCTTGAAGAAAGTCAGGAAATCCGGATCACGGAAGATCAGATCCTGGTATTTGTTTAATGAAACCTCGGAGATGCGGGCCACAATTTCATCCCATTTGGCTTCATACAGATCAGCTTGAGGCATTCTAGCATGAATAGCTGCAGTCACCAGTGCTGAGGTAGCTTGCTCTAGACTCCGGTAAGCAATACCCTTCATCGAATACCGGGAAGAAATCACTTCACCCTGCTCGGTAATCTTAATCCCCCCGCCAATGGTTGAAGCAGGCTGGGCAAGAATACTGCGGTTCAGCGGCATGCCGCCGCGTCCGAGTGCACCGCCGCGTCCATGGAAGAACTTCAGCTTGATGCCGAATTCATCTGCCGTAGCGGTAATTTGCTTGAGGGCTACACGCAGTTCCCAGTTCGCAGTCACCACACCGCCGTCTTTATTGCTATCGGAATAACCGAGCATAATTTCCTGGAGATCGTTCATCGCTCTAACCGCTTCACGATAAATCGGCATGTTGAGCAGTGTCTTCATAATCTCAGGTGCATCATGCAGGTCATCAATCGTCTCAAAGAGCGGCACTGCCTGCAAAGTGCAGACGACCGTTCCATCATTGTCTTTGCGGAACAAGCCAACCTCTTTGGAGAATACCATAACCTCCAGAATGTCGCTGGCCGCTTCTGCCATACTAATCAGGTAACTGGTAATGCACTGTTTGCCGTATTCCTCCTGTGCCATAAAAATCGTACGGTACACCGCGAGGCATTCCTCTGTACTCTCACTATATGACTGGTACGGAGAAGTCAGCGGACGCGGATCATTGAGCAGCGATTCCAGCAGCTTTACCTTTTCCGTTTCCGGCATGTTGGCATAATCCTGCGTGATGTTCATTTTAGCCAGAATTTCTGCCATTGCATTTTCATGTTCCTGACTATGCTGGCGGACATCCAGAGCCGCAGTGTGGAAGCCGAACAGCTCCACCTGACGGATTAGCTTCTTAATATAAGTGTCCGCAACATAATCAGCATAGTGGTGACGCAGGCTGCGGTCAATCACGTTCAAATCATCTATGAATTGCTGCGGTGATGAGTAGCGCTCTGGAGTGCCTTTTTTCTCATCATCAAGCACATTTTGTGTCTTTGAGATCATATAGCTTAGCTTGATCCGGTAAGGCTCATTATCATTACGCCAGGCATCGACCCGGTTGAGGTTAATGATGTTCCGGTCTTTTTCGATGGAATCCACCAGTTCGTTAGTGACACTGACGATGCTTGTACTAAAGCTCAGATACTGCATTAGTTCACGCATAATACGCTGATATTCCCGGATCGCAAGTTTACGCTGCAAACGCAGTGTCTGAAGAGTAACAGCGGCTGTTACCGAAGGATTACCGTCGCGGTCCCCGCCGATCCATGATCCAAAACGCAGATAAGTCGGCACGTGCCAGTTCTGACCCGGATAATATTTACTCAAACATCGTTCAAGCTCTTGATACACATCCGGCAGCACTTGGAAGATCGTCTCATGGAAATAGTACATCCCATTGCGTACTTCATCGAGCACAGTAGGTTTACGGTCGCGCAGTTCATCCGTCTGCCACAGGGTAATGACTTCATTCAGCAGCTTCTCGCGGAGCTGTTCCCGTTCACGGAACGTTAACGTTGGATTGTCTAAGCCCATCACATCGTCAGATATCCGTTTATGAATATCGAGAATTGCCCGCCGCATTGCTTCCGTAGGGTGAGCCGTCATGACCAGCTCCAAAGAAAGACCGTTCATAATCTCATGAACATCCTCTTGGGAGAAATCCCGTTCGCGTAGCTCTTGAATCGCACTTTCGATAGAACCCGGCTGTACCGTGTCCCCTGCTGAGCGTTCATAGTCACGCTTACGGCGAATCCGGTGATTCTGCTCGGCGATATTCACCAGTTGAAAATAAATGGCGAACGCCCGTATCACTTGGTGACGATTTTCAGGATCCAGTGAATTAATCAGCTCTTTAAATTCATTGTGCAGTTCAGGCAAAAACAATGAGCGCAGTGATTTACTGGTTTCGCGGATCTTCTCTACGATCTCCAGCAATTCGTTGCCGCCTTGATGTACCAAGACTTCGCCCAAGATATTCCCCAGGAACCGTACGTCACGCCGCAGCAGATTGTTGGAATTGCTTTTGCTGACAGCTGTCGTAAGTTCGGTCATGCTGCTCCCCCCATCCTCTTCCGGATCAATGTCCTTAACATTGTCTATTTGAAGCTTTCCTCATATCATACAGTAAAACCACTAGGAAATCTCCAACTTATTACGCTGTAAAGCGTTGCAGTAATTCCGATTATACACCAAATTCATTCATTATACAGTCATAAAATATTTATGTACCTATACAAAATTAGAATGGCTGAGTTAATCCGTATTTATGTGCAAGGTTTACACAGCGTGTAGGTATTGATTGCATTATACACGGATTGAAGAAGAATAGAAATCGGGGTTTATGATATCCTATGAGAGGCAAGCGAAGTTTAATATTTATAACAAAAAACTCCTACCGGAGTAAGAGTTTTGTCAGCCTAGGCTGAAGTATCGGGATGACACGATTTGAACATGCGACCCCCTGGTCCCAAACCAGGTGCTCTACCAAGCTGAGCTACATCCCGAAAAAGATATAAAATTATGGAGCGGGTGATGGGAATCGAACCCACGCTATCAGCTTGGAAGGCTGAAGTTCTACCATTGAACTACACCCGCAAAGGTGAAAATCGGGATGACACGATTTGAACATGCGACCCCCTGGTCCCAAACCAGGTGCTCTACCAAGCTGAGCTACATCCCGTTAATATATTGATGATTCATAGAAAAAATATAGAATGGCGCGCCCTGAGAGATTCGAACTCCCGACCTTTTGATTCGTAGTCAAACGCTCTATCCAGCTGAGCTAAGGGCGCAAAAATTATGGAGCGGACGACGGGAATCGAACCCGCGACCCTCGCCTTGGCAAGGCGATGCTCTACCGCTGAGCCACGTCCGCAAATAAGTGGTGCGCGTGAAGGGACTTGAACCCCCACGTCTTACGACGCCAGATCCTAAGTCTGGTGCGTCTGCCATTCCGCCACACGCGCATAGTACAAGTTTTTAATCAAAGTGAGCCATGAAGGACTCGAACCTTCGACACCCTGATTAAAAGTCAGGTGCTCTACCAACTGAGCTAATGGCTCGCATTTGGCAGGGGATATAGGATTCGAACCTATGATGACGGAGTCAGAGTCCGTTGCCTTACCACTTGGCGAATCCCCTATGATGGATACTTATAGATTGCCCATAATCTCTTCAAATATGAGGACGATTATGGTGGAGGCTGAGGGGTTCGAACCCCCGACCCTCTGCTTGTAAGGCAGATGCTCTCCCAGCTGAGCTAAGCCTCCATATGTATGCCCTCAAAGGGTGAAGATAAATAATAATTGGTGACCCGTATGGGATTCGAACCCATGTTACCTCCGTGAAAGGGAGGTGTCTTAACCCCTTGACCAACGGGCCTTGTAAATCTGTGGAGCTCTCAACCGGATTCGAACCGGTGACCTCTTCCTTACCATGGAAGCACTCTACCTGCTGAGCTATGAGAGCATGGCTCCCCGAACAGGACTCGAACCTGTGACAACTCGATTAACAGTCGAGTGCTCTACCAACTGAGCTATCAGGGAATATTGTCCGCTTGGCGGCGTCCTACTCTCCCAGGACCCTTCGGTCCAAGTACCATCGGCGCTGGAAGGCTTAACGGTCGTGTTCGGGATGGGTACGCGTGGAACCCTTCCGCTATCGCCACCAAACGGG
>NZ_CAKMMG010000010.1 GCF_927798115.1 Paenibacillus auburnensis | reverse complement strand
TCGTCACCAGCAACTCTTATAATATATCACATCCAGCCGTTCAATGCAAGCTCTTTTTTCAACTTCTTTTTCGAGCTCGGCGTTGATGTTTCGCGGCCAGAAATAGAATATATCATGTATAGCGTTTGATTGCAAGCATTATTTAAAAATTGATTTCAAATTAAAAGCTGTGCCTCCTCCCAGCCCCAAATAACAGAACCGGAAGGGAACACAGCTTTATACAATGCATGGAACCAGACTAGGCGATGATCTCCTGAATGTATAAATCACGCTCAAGCATCAGATTCACAATTTTGCCCTCGACTTGAACCATCGGACGTGTAGGATTGCTCCGGTCAGTGAAAATGATTTCACCATGGCGTCCATCACTCAGCTTGATTCTGGTTCCATTGTATAAGTCGGTTGTTTTTTGAATAAAGGTCTGAACAATCACCGGATCAAGCTTACCGAAACTCTCCGTAAGAATCTGCTCCAATACCTTGTAAGGCGACTGAGCCTTCCTGTAGGCTTTCTCCAGTGTCATTGCGTGGAATATATCGGCCACCGCAACAATCTTAGCGTAGAAATGAATCTGGGTACCCTCAAGATGCAATGGATAACCCGAACCGTCTATTTTCTCATGATGCTGAAGTGCAGCGAGTCTGACTCCTTCATTAATGGCCGTAACATTACGGAGCAGCTGGTAACCATAGGTTGTATGTCTACGGACCTCTTCTAACTCAGCACCGCTCAGTGGAGTCGGCTTCTGCAGCAGTGAGACATCAACCTTCACATTTCCTATATCATGCAGCAAGCCGGCAAAAGCAGCCTGCATCCAATCCTTCTGCGGATATCCGCACCATTGGGCTATTTTATAAGAGGTAAGAGCTGAAAGTACAGCGTTATGATAATTGTAGTCCTGATCATTAATAACACGCGGAGTAAATTTTAAGACATGATAATCCTTGAGCTCATTTATCAGTGCCTCTAATTGACTCCGCAATTCATAAATAGGCAGCGGAGCTGCGGCAACGGAACGGTAGCTCTGCTTAACCAGGGCCAGCATTTTTTCATACTCATCATGTAGGGGGGAATTGCTCTTGGCAAGCAACGACTCATTGATGGTTGCTCCTGTTTTAACTGAGAGAGGCTTCGTACCGGCTTTAGCCGGCTCAGAAGGCTTGTTCTCACCCTGGGCTCCCTCTATCTCCACCTGTTGAACCAGGAAAGCCTGCAAAATTTCAATATCACGGGGTAATATGACCTTCCCCTTAGAAAACAGCACGCTCCCCAAGGGGGTAACAACGTCTTTAATAATTTTCGAACCCGGTTTTACTTCTGCAACGGATATGTTTGGCATAAACTCAGCCCCTCTGTTTCTGTGAAACTTACGCTCAGGAATGCTGCTCTGCTGGAGAGACTGAACATTACCGGCCACCAATGCTACCTTGCGGCAACTAACCGCTTAACTCTCTAATTATATTATGGATATCGGCAAGCGACTAGATAGTGTGCAGCAAATTCCTAAAATATATTGTTGTACATAAAAAAAGCATGAGCTCCTGGGATCAGGAACTCATGCTTCATTAGTTCAATCTACTCGATACTATCCTCTTCACCTTCAACATCTGCTTCAGGCTCAGAATCAGTCACCGTTTCTACTTCGTCTACTATTGTACCTTGGATTTCTTCGCCATCCTCGTGCTCAGACAGATCTTCTTCTTCTTTGTCCGCTCTGCAAAGAGTAGCTACAGCATCATCTTCACGGATGTTGATTAGCTTAACGCCCTGCGCATAACGGCCCATAGTAGAAATACCATCCATGCTTGTACGGATCAATGTTCCGCTTGTCGTGATAATCATAAGGTCTTCATCATTCTTAACGACCTTCAGACCGACTACCGGACCATTCTTATCCGTAAGATTGATCGTCTTAATCCCTTTACCGCCACGGGTCTGGGAACGGTAATCACCGGCAGGTGTCCGTTTACCATAACCTTTAGTCGTTACGATCAACACTTCAAGATCCTTGTCCACGCAATCCATACCAATGACATGGTCATTGTCATCAAGGGTGATTCCCTTAACGCCGGTTGCACTGCGGCCCATGGAACGTACATCGTTCTCGGAGAAGGTAATCGACATACCGCGCGCAGTACCAATAATCAGGTTCTGCTGGCCATCAGTCAGCTTCACTTCGATCAAGGAATCCTCTTCGCGGAGATTGATCGCAATCAGTCCGCCTTTGCGGATGTTATTGTAATCTTCCAGAGGCGTCTTCTTCACAATCCCCTCACGGGTCGCAAAGAACAGATACTTGTCGCTGTCAGCTTCCTCAACCTGAATTACTGCACTGATCTTCTCACCCTGCTCGATCTGAATCAGGTTGATGATAGGTGTTCCCCTTGCAGTACGCCCAAGCTCTGGAATCTCATAGGCTTTAATCCGGTATACCTTACCCTTATCGGTAAAGAACATCAGATAATTATGAGAATTGCTCACGAAGAGATGCTCCACGAAATCCTCATCCTTCGTGTCCATGCCAATGACGCCGCGCCCGCCGCGCTTCTGGCTGCGGTAGGTGCTAACCGGCAGACGCTTAATGTAGCCGGTATGCGTAATGGTAATGACCACTTCTTCACGCGGAATCAGATCCTCATCGAGAATGCTCTCTTCCCCAACGGTGATTTCAGTACGGCGGTCATCCGAATATTTATCGCGAATTTCCTGAAGCTCATTACTGATAATCTCCAGTACAAGATGCTCATTAGCCAAAATCTCGCGGTACTCAGCAATTTTGGCCAGCAGCTCGTTATATTCATTCTCGATTTTCTCACGTTCCAGACCGGTCAGACGCTGCATCCGCATATCAAGGATCGCTTGTGCCTGCTCGATGCTAAGGCTGAAGGTCTCCATCAGGCCTTCACGGGCAATATCTGTTGTCCGTGAAGCTCTGATCAGGGCGATTACCTCATCCAGATGATCCAGCGCAATGCGCAGACCTTCCAGAATATGTGCCCGTGCCTCTGCCTTCTTCAGATCAAAGATCGTCCGGCGGCGGATAACTTCAATTTGGTGCTGCAAATAGTGATACAGCACGTCACGAAGATTGAGAATCTCCGGCTGATTGTTCACGATCGCCAGCATATTGATGCCGAATGTAGATTGCATTGCCGTATGCTTGTACAGGTTATTCAGTACAACACTCGGATTAACATCGCGTCTCATCTCGACCACTACACGCATACCGGTGCGGTCAGATTCATCACGCAGATCGGTAATGCCCTCAATCCGCTTCTCGCGTACAAGCTCTGCAATCTTCTCAACCAGTCTCGCCTTGTTGACCTGATAAGGCAGCTCATGCACGATGATCCGGGCTTTACCATTGTTCTCTTCAATGGTCGCTTTGGCGCGCATCGTAACCGATCCGCGGCCAGTGCGGTAGGCCTGACGAATACCTTCACGGCCTAAAATGTATCCAGCCGTAGGGAAATCCGGTCCTTGAATATATTCCATCAGTTCCATCGGTGTAATGTCCGGATTCTTGATCATTGCCTGTACGCCATCAATAACCTCTCCCAAATTATGCGGAGGAATATTGGTAGCCATACCTACTGCTATCCCTCCTACCCCGTTAACAAGCAGGTTGGGGTAACGGGCAGGCAGTACTACAGGCTCATGCTCTTCACCGTCATAGTTGGGTGCGAAATCAACAGTCTCTTTGTTGAGATCACGAAGCATTTCACCTGCGATTTTGGAGAGGCGTGCTTCTGTGTAACGCATCGCTGCAGCCATATCTCCATCGATCGAACCGAAGTTTCCGTGACCATCCACGAGCATATACCGCATCGAGAAATCCTGGGCCATACGCACCATCGTTTCATAGACGGCAGAGTCTCCGTGAGGGTGGTACTTACCGATAACCTCGCCGACGATTCTCGCTGACTTCTTGTGAGGTTTATCCGGAGACATTCCGAGTTCCGACATCGCAAACAAAATGCGCCGGTGAACAGGCTTAAGTCCGTCCCGCACATCCGGCAAAGCCCGGCTTACAATGATGCTCATCGCATAATCCATAAAGGATTCGCGCATTTCCTCACCAATGTCCCGATCTTTGATTTGCGGGTTATTTTGTTCAGCCATGAGTTGCTGGACCTCCTTCAGTTAAAAACCGCTACCCTATATTATATTACTTTCACAAAAACAGCACAATTAAACACGGGTAGCCTTATATCTGCTATTATTCATTTCTTTTAACACATGTAGGGGTATATGCCCTTTCCGCCAATGCCTTCAGTACATAGACTATACAGACAAGAGGAGTGGCTTTATGGCCCTATTTTCGCTCATAGAGGCATAACCTCATATCCTTATATTATAACATTATTTAGCTAGCTTGTCCTGACAATTAAGCATGCAAAATTCAATTAAGAATAGGCTAGGAGGAAGATAATGAGGATTCAACGGGTGTCCAGTAAATGGGCTAAAACAGCAGTCATCCTGCAAAACCGTCTGCTGGCGATCTTCATTCCGGAAACGCGAAAATATAAGATGGAGCATTTGTCTGAGCTGCTTGAAGTCTATGGCACGGTATATATTAAGCCTGACCGCGGTACCTATGGTACCGGGGTTATGCGGGCCGAACGGCGCACAGTACACTTAAGCCCCAGCGGACAGCAGCCGGATCTTGAGGACACATCAGCAGACAGTGGTGTACCCGAGACACGGGAGCAGGTCATGTACATTTTACGATATGCCAAGGATGCAGAGGTATATAACTCGGTAGAGGAACTCCATGCTGCATTAATTTCCAAAATCAAAGGACGCCCATATCTGGTGCAGCAGGGAATCGATCTGCTGTGCCACCAGGGAAGGCCATTTGATCTGCGCGTGCTCACGCAAAAAAATCCGGCTGGCGCCTGGGAGACCACAGGTATGCTCGGAAGAGTGGCTGCACCGCAAAAGGTGGTCACGAACTATCATAACGGGGGCAGCATAGTCTCCGTGGATGCATTGTTTAAAGAGCACATGAAGCCAGGGGAAATGGCGAAAATGATTCTGCAGCTTAAATCACTGGGTGTCAAAATTGCCACACAGCTTGAAACCGCCTACCCCGGACTTAAAGAAATCGGGCTGGACGTGGCAATAGATCAGCATCATGATCTGTGGCTGCTTGAAGTTAATACACTTCCCGCGATCATGGTGTTCAAAATGTTTCCCGATAAATCCATCTACCGCAGAATTCACCGCTATGCTGTAGCCTATGGACGTTTAAAAAGAACCCGGCCGGCAACCCGCCCCCGCCGCAAGTTTCTCTCCAAACTATGATAAAACCCCCGGCCTGCTATTCAATTACGAATAGAAGCCGGGGGTCTGTGTCTGTCATCTATCAGGGGTATTATCAGATATCAAGGTTACGAACCGATTGCGCATGCTCCTGAATAAACTCACGGCGCGGTTCAACATTGTCACCCATCAGCGTATCGAAAATACCGTCAGCCAAAATAGCATCCTCAATCGTTACCTGCAGCATCATACGGCTCTCAGGGTCCATGGTAGTATCCCACAGCTGAGTGGCATTCATTTCTCCGAGACCTTTATAGCGCTGAACATTGACCTTAACATTCTCACCAAAGGTAGCGATAATTTCATCGCGTTCTCTCTCGGTTTGAGCGTAGCGGATTACTTTGTTGCGCTCAATCTTGAACAGCGGCGGCTGTGCGATATAAATATATCCCGCTTCGATAATCTTCCGCATGTAACGGTAGAAGAAGGTCAGCAGCAAGGTACGGATATGGGCACCGTCGACGTCTGCATCGGTCATGATGACAATTTTGTGGTAACGGGCTTTGGACAGATCGAAATCATCGCTGATGCCTGTTCCGAGAGCGGTAATAATCGCCCGGATTTCGGCATTGGACAAAATACGGTCAAGCCGTGCCTTCTCGACGTTCAGAATCTTCCCGCGCAGCGGCAGAATCGCCTGGAAATGACGGTCACGCCCCTGCTTGGCGGATCCGCCGGCAGAGTCCCCTTCGACGATGTACAGCTCGCTGATCGAGGCATCCTTGGACGAACAGTCAGCAAGCTTGCCGGGAAGGGCGCTGACTTCAAGCGCACTCTTACGGCGGGTCAGCTCACGGGCTTTACGGGCCGCTTCACGGGCACGGGAAGCCTGCAGGGATTTCTCCAGCACACGCCGGGAAACCGCAGGGTTCTCTTCCAGAAACTCCTGGAGCTTCTCCCCGAACAGCGACTCTACAATTCCGCGTACTTCACTGTTGCCAAGCTTAGTCTTCGTTTGGCCTTCGAACTGCGGCTCAGGAATTTTAACCGAAATAATCGCCGTTAACCCTTCGCGGACATCATCCCCGGTCAGGTTGCCGCTGCTATCCTTAATAACCCCGGTCTTGCGGGCATAGTCATTGATTATTCTTGTCAAGGCGCTCTTAAAGCCGGATTCATGCGTTCCGCCTTCATGCGTATTGATATTATTAGCAAAAGAGTAAATGTTCTCTGTATAAGAATCGTTGTACTGCAGAGCTACTTCAACTGCAATCATATCCCGTGAGCCTTCCACGTAGATTGGTTCCTCGTGCAGTGCTTCTTTTTTCTCGTTCAAATACTTCACATACTCAACGATACCGCCATCATATTTAAACGAGTTGGAAACACCCGTCCGTTCATCCAGCAGTGAAAGCTCAATCCCCTTGTTAAGAAAAGCCAGCTCACGAATACGTGTCAGCAATGTAGAATATTCAAAAACAGTCGTTTCGGTAAAAATCTCCGGGTCGGGAAGAAAAGTTGTAGTTGTGCCGGTTTCATCGGAATCGCCGATGATTTTGATGTCATACTGCGGTGCACCGCGTCTGTATTCCTGCTGATAGACATGGCCGTCACGCTTAACGGTTACTACTACTTTCTCGGACAAGGCATTCACGACTGAAATACCTACACCATGCAGACCGCCGGATACTTTGTATCCTCCGCCGCCAAACTTACCGCCTGCATGCAGGACAGTCATTACAACTTCAAGCGTCGATTTCTTCAGCTTCACATTCTCGCCGACAGGAATCCCCCGCCCGTTATCAATAACGGTAACACTGTTATCTTCATGTATAACCACTTGAATCCGGTCGCAAAAACCTGCCAGCGCCTCATCGATACTATTATCGACAACCTCCCAGACCAAATGATGCAGACCTTTGGCACTAGTAGAGCCGATGTACATGCCGGGACGTTTCCGAACAGCTTCCAGCCCCTCAAGCACCTGAATCTGGCTCTCATCATATGTCGGTTGATTCATTGACATGCCTTCACCTACTTCTTTCAGATTATCTCTTGTAACCCAGATTAAACTATATCTCTAACAAGATTTTGGCTCTTTTTTTGAGAGTGGAGGAGGATATGGGGGAGTAGTATACCGTATTTTTGGTGACGACGATGGATTTCGCTTCCTCTTCACCGATTCGTTCCAATCTTTTGTCCTGGCCCGAATGAACGATGAACTGCTTCGACACCTTGGAGGATTTCTCAATCGATATATCAAATATAGCAATCAACTCTGAAGACCTGATAATCTTCTCCCCGCCCAAATGAATATACATGCTCTGCCTCCGCTCTTTAATTCTCCACTTTTCCATCATGAACATGAAACAGGCTTGCGTCCTTAAGCTTATCTGCATTTAAACTCTCCACACCGGTGGCGGTGATGAAGGTCTGCACCTTGCTCTGGAAAGTTTCGATAAGCTGGGTCTGACGATAGGGATCAAGTTCGGACAAAACGTCATCAAGAAGCAGCACAGGATACTCTCCGATTTCCTCATGGATCAGTTCAATTTCCGCCAGCTTGAGCGATAAAGCTGTCGTACGCTGCTGTCCCTGGGAACCGTAGACCTGAGCTTCTCTTCCGTTGATAAAAAAGGACAGGTCATCCCTATGGGGACCCGTCAGCGTCATGCCGCGCCTGATTTCCTGTTCTCTCGTTTGTGATAACTTTAACATAAATTTGTCCAATAAGACAGCTTCATCTTCCTCTTCACGCTCTCCGAAGGAAGGAACATACAGCAGTTTTAGCTCTTCTCCGCCGTTCGTAATGCCCCGGTGAATGCTTTCTGCCCATATTTGCAGCTTCTTTATGAATTGTTTCCTTTTTTTGACGATTTTAACACCATGCTCTACAAGTTGGGCATCCCATATTTCTAAAAGCTCTTTGCCGGCTGCTTCCTTGCCCCATAGCTGCTTCAGCAAATTGCCTCTCTGGAGGAGGACTTTCTGATACTGCTGTAAGTGAAAAAGGTAGCTGGGCTGCACCTGCCCGATTTCCATATCGAGAAAACGGCGGCGGATACCCGGCGTACCTTTGACAATTTCCAAATCTTCCGGAGCAAACATAACCACATTGAGTGAGCCGACAAATTCGCTCAGCCGGCGCTGCTCCAGTCCGTTGATCCTGGCTTTTTTGCCCTGGGCGGACAACGTCAGCTCCAGCTTCAAATCCCCGTACTTGCGCTCTACTTCGGCAACAATCTGAGCAGATCCTCCTGGAGCATCAAACGAAATGAGTTCCTTGTCCTTGGATGTGCGGTGGCTTTTCGTCATCGCCAGAACAAACAGAGCCTCCATGAGGTTTGTTTTGCCCTGGGCATTCTGGCCAAGAATCAGGTTCACATCGCCCAGGCTCTCCAGACGCAACAACCCGTAGTTGCGATAATGCTGCAGACCGATATTTTTGACAAACACGAAGCTTAAGCCTCCCCGAAGTACTACTCTTTTATTCCGCCGCCTTCAACCTCAAAAACGCCGTTATCCTGTACCTCTATTCTATCACCCGGGTAGAGCTTTCTTCCACGCCGTTCTTCTTTTTCTCCGTTAACGAGCACATGGCCCTCCTGCAGCAAAGCCTTAGCCATTCCTCCTGTGGATACACAATCGGCGAGCTTCAGAAATTGGTCGAGCTTAATATATCCACTGTGGATAAGTATTTTTTTCATGTTTTTTATCCTTTCCACCACTTATCCACAGGTCCGTGAACAGTGGCGTTAGTTAGTTGTGCGGTACGGCAAAATCACATACAGGCTGCGGCTCTCATCTAGCGGCCGTAAGATGATCGGACTCATCATGCCCGTAAAAGCAATAACCAGCTGCTCACTTTCGACAACCTTCAGCACATCCAGCATATATTTCGAGTTGAAGGAGATTTTTAGCGGTTCGCCTTTGAAATCAATGACTTCGAGTTCTTCACGGACTTTACCCAGCTCTGATGAGCTGGAGGAAATCTCAACATCACCGTTATCCAAAGTCTGCATGCGCACGATATTTGTTTTTTCCTCACGGGACAGCAAATAAGCACGGTCGATGGATTCGCTTAATTTTTTTGTGTCGAGCGTTAGTTCTGTTTTGTAGTTGGTCGGAATAATTCTAGAAGTATCCGGATAAATGCCATCCAGGATGCGCGAATAGAACAGCACTTTATCGATTTTGAACAGGACCTGGTTGTCGGCTACGACAATATCCACCAGCATATTCTGGTCCGGAATGATTTTGCTCAGTTCATTCAGCGTTTTACCGGCAATTACGACATTCGCAAACTGTACACTTTCTGTGCCTTCCAGATGCGCTGCTCTTGTAGCCAGGCGGTGGCGGTCAGTCGCCGTGAATTTGAATTCATTATCGCTTAAATTCCACAGGATCCCGGTGAGGATTGGTGTTGTTTCTTGGGTAGAGATGGAGAAAGCGGTCTGTTTGATCATATTCTTCAGCAGGTCGCCTGGCAGAGAGATCGTTTCATTCTCTTCAATGCTGGGCAGAACAGGAAATTCCTCAGGATCAAGACCGACGATTTGAATCTCGGTGGATCCGGAGGAGATATAGGTTTGGAAGCCTTCCTTGACTTCCATGTGAATTTCTTTGGAGGGAAGCTTCTTGATAATCTCAACGAAAAATTTGGCAGGAAGCACTACGCTTCCGGGCTGTTCGACTTTTACGATCGTATGGCTGTCATTTTCAGCCGGAATGAAGGATTGAATCGAAATATCCGTGTCGCTTGCAGTCAGTGTTACTCCCTGATGGCTGACTTCAAACTTAATGCCGGTCAGAATCGGAATAGTCGTTCTGCTGGAGATAGCTTTGGATACATGCCCGATGGATTCGTTGAGTTCATTTTTAAGAATGCTTATTTTCATGATTTCACTCCTAGCTGAAAAGTTGGGAAATGGTCTTACGTTTATCCTCTTTGAAACCTGCTCTTAGAAGATGAATTATTATAGATCTTTAATAGTATTAGTAGTAGGGGCTCCGTTTATGTGGATAACTCCCGTAAACAGCATAAAATTAAGCCTACCCACATGTGTATAGATTGTGTATAGGCTCTTTGTTCCTCTTAGGAAGGATTTTTAATTTTCTCCGCAAGATTATTGACCACTTTGTACAACTCCTGATCGACCTTTAATGACTGTGTAATCTTCTCATGGGCATGAATTACAGTTGTATGATCGCGTCCTCCGAAGGCTTCACCAATCTTAGGCAGCGAATAATCCGTTAGTTCACGCGAGAGATACATCGCGATTTGTCGCGGAAAAGCGACGGCTTTGGTACGTTTGCGCGCTTTGAAATCTTCCATGCGTAAATTGTAGTATTCTCCCACCTTTTGCTGAATATCACCGATGGTGATCATTTTTGGCCGGCTGGACGGGATAATATCCTTCAGTGCCTCGGCTGCCAGATGAGTGGTTACGTCCTGGTTGGTTAGCGAGGAGTAGGCCACAACCCGGATCAGCGCGCCTTCCAGCTCACGGATATTCGTATCAATCTGGTTAGCGATATACATCATTGCCTCATTGGGGATGTCAAGGTTCTCCGCTTTGGCCTTCTTGCGCAGAATGGCTATGCGTGTCTCCAGATCCGGCGGCTGAATATCGGTAATAAGTCCCCATTCAAACCGGGAGCGCAGCCGTTCTTCCAGTGTTGGAATTTCCTTTGGCGGACGGTCACTGGAGATGATGATTTGCTTGCGTTCTTCGTGCAGTGCATTAAACGTATGGAAAAATTCCTCCTGCGTAGACTCTTTGCCAGCCAGGAATTGAATATCGTCAATTAGCAGAATGTCAACATTGCGGTATTTGTTGCGGAAGCTTTCGCCGCGGTTGTCACGGATGGAATTGATGAACTCATTCGTAAATTTCTCGGACGAGATGTAGATAACCTTGTTGTTAGGGTTATGTTCCAGCACATAGTGCCCGATGGCATGCATTAAGTGGGTTTTTCCCAGTCCCACGCCGCCGTACAAGAAGAGGGGGTTATAAGCTTTGGCCGGCGCTTCGGCCACAGCCAGCGAGGCTGCATGCGCAAAACGGTTGCCGGAACCGATTACGAACGTATCGAACGTATATTTCGGATTAAGCAGATGGGTCTGCGCTTCTTCACGCGATACTGCTGGCGAAGGCGCCATCTGTTGAATTACAGGCTCTGAGGGTTTGTTCTCCTCAATTACAAATTTGACGTCCACCTGTTGTCCGGTAACCTCATAAACTGTAGCTCCTACCAGTTTTGTGTAACGACTTTCCAGCCATTCTACGGCAAAAGTTGTAGGTGCCGAGATGATAAGGGCCTGAGAGCTGAACGATAATGCTTTCGTCGCTTTAAACCACGTATCAAAACTCGGTTTGCTTAGTTTAGTTTGAATAATCGATAAAATTTGCTGCCATAATTCGGAAGTATGGCTGTCCACAGACTGTCACTCCTTTAAATCTTCCAAATGTGGCGTCAGCCATGAAGTGGAAATGTCGAAGAAAATGGGTTCGTGCTGAATCTTATCCCCAATATGCAATATCAAGAGACAAAAAAATATGGATAAATTTGAATTGTTCACAACTTTATCCACAGCTTGTTGATAATATAGAGAACAAACAAATCTATTCACATTCAAAAGTAATACCATCATAGCAAAACCACCCTTGTTTTTCAATGAGCCGAGCCATTTTATCCACAAATTCAATCACTTGTGTATAATTTTTAAGAACAACACTACATATTGTTGATAATTTGTTTACCGTTCGACAGGTTCCGTCATGGCTCCTATTTTTTTATACACAGGTTGTGCTCACTTTTGTGGATGTGGATTTATTTTTTAGTCACAGGTGGATAACTGTAATAGCTTGTGGATTAGTTTTTTGAATCTGAAGGACTGTGGATAAACAATCTGCGGAGAGGGGGAGGGAGTACAGAGAAACGGTTGACTTTTGGGCCGATTCTGTGTTTAAATATATAAAGGTGTTTTCTGTGAGGATATGTCTCCAAATTTAATTGATAATACTTGTAGATACTGTCCCTACTCAAAAGAGCGGCTTAGACCGTTTCTGCTAATATGACAGTAATTAAGATCCTGTAAGGGAGGTGCAATACATGAGACCGACGTTCAAACCGAATGTGAGCAAACGCAAGAAGGTGCATGGTTTCCGCAAAAGAATGAGCACGAAAAACGGCCGTAAAGTGCTGGCAGCCCGCCGCCTGAAAGGCAGAAAAGTTTTGAGTGCGTAAGTTAGGCCACTTAGGGACCACTGCGGTGGTCCTTTTTTAAATATAAGGGGGCATAAATGCAGAGCTGTATTTTTCGCTTCCTTATATAGGGCAGAAACGGATATCGTCCTGTTAGATGGAACCAAGCCGTTTTCTAATTTGTGAATGGACACTTTCGAGGCTCAGCAAAGGCTCATGGCTACACTTTGCGGGCCTTTTTTAGCAGAGAAGAAGAGCTAATAGGTGTCACACTCTAAATGATCCCTCTCTAACTCGCAGAAACGGATACCTTCCTTATAAGGACGGCAAAGCCGTTTCTTCTTATGTATACGCAGATCGAATGAAGAACATGTCTGATCCCGGACAAGCCGTTTATGGCGGCAGCCGGATGACTATACTAATTAGAAGATAAATTTCCGGAGCTTCCCTGAAGCCCGGTTTTTGAATAGGAGATTCCCGTGCACAAAAGTTTACGATTACGAAACCGTGCGGACTTTAGCCGCGTATACCGCCATGGGAAGTCATTTGCGAATCATCAGTTTGTTGTGTACTGGTTCAGCAGAAAAGAGGTGGAGAGGTTCCGGCTTGGTGTGTCGGTCAGCAAAAAGGTCGGAAACGCCGTCGTCCGCAACCGGATGAGACGACTGGTGAAGGAAATTATCCGTCATCACGAACCGGAAATTGCCGGCGGGTTGGATATGGTATTTATCGTAAGAAAAGGAGCCCTAAATATGGATTATGCGGAGCTCGAAAAAAGTGCCCTCCATGTACTGCGCAAAGCCAAGCTGCTCAAGGCCTCACGCAAGTAATGGCTGCGGAAGAGGCTTGTTTATTTGTATTCATAATTATGGTATGATTTACGGTGCAATGGAATGTTTAAGAGAGGGGTTTTGAAGTGTCTCTATTGAAGACTAAACGAGGAAAAATGTTTCTTCTCCTCGGGTTAATGGTTCTAATGATCGCTGTTCTGTCGGGATGCTCTCCGTCGTCGACTACAGTGACGCATACTACGGAGGATTTGAAAAACGGAGGCTTTTGGCAGAGTAATGTAGTATATTATTTCGCCATCGCCCTGGATACGTTCGCAAAGTGGTTTAATGGACAATATGGACTGGCCGTTCTTGTAATGGTTATTATTGTCCGTACGCTAATCTTGCCGCTTACCATGAAACAGGTAAAGAGCTCGCGTGCGATGCAGGCGATTCAACCGGAACTTGAGAAGATTAAGAAAAAATATAAAGATGAGCCCGAAAAGGTACAGCAGGAAACAATGCGCCTTTTCCAGGAAAACAAAGTAAACCCGATGGCAGGCTGTCTGCCGCTGATTGTGCAAATGCCGATTTTTATCGCGCTTTACAACTCGATTTATTATAACCCTGATCTGCGGGAGCATTCTTTCTTGTGGCTTCAGCTAGGTAAACCTGACCATCTGTTCATTCTGCCATTGCTGGCTGCAGCAACTACGTTCCTGCAAACCCGCATGATGACCAAAATGAATCCGGTTCAGCAGCAGGGTCCAATGCAGTTCATGATGATGGTATACCCGGTATTGATCTTCATCATGTCGTATAACTTCCCTTCAGCACTGCCGTTGTACTGGTTCTACAGTAACCTTTACACCATTATCCAGAACTACTTCTTATACCGCAACAACGATAAGACCAAGTTGGCTGTCGCAACTGCTGGTACCGGCAAAGAAGTGAACCTTGTGAAGGGCAAGGATACAAGCGCCCGCAAGGATGTTACTCCCGCTGCAAAAGGCAATGGCGGCAAAGCAAAGAAGGGAGCCAAAAAGTCAAAATGAGCAAAGTCGTCGCAACAGGGAAAACCATTGAAGAAGCTGTAGAACGGGGACTTAACCAGCTTGGAGTTCAAAAGGACCGGGTCACGGTCAACGTACTTGAACAGCCGTCAAAAGGATTCCTTGGATTGATCGGTGCGAAAAGTGCCAAGGTGGAACTCACCTTGATTACCGAAGCCGCACCGGCGTCAGCGGCGAGTGCTCCGTCACTGCCTCAGCAGTCAACACGAGAGAGCAAACAGGAGGCTGGCGGCGGTGTGCCGCGCCAAGATTCCGGACAACCGGTGGAGGAAGCTTACCAAGAGGCCGTTCATTTCATTGTGGATGTCGCCAAGAGCATGGGGCTCACGGTGGAAGTTGAAATCGTTCATACCAAGGAATCGACTATTCTGCAAATCTCCGGTCCGGATCTCGGCCTCCTGATTGGCAGAAGAGGACAAACTCTCGATGCTCTGCAGTATTTGGCTAATATTGTGGCCAACCGTTATTCTGACAGTTTCATCCGTCTGGTGCTCGATGCGGAGAATTTCCGCGAACGCCGCAAGAAGACTTTAGAAGAACTGGCTGACCGATTGGCTGGCCGTGTAGTTCGGACCCGTAAAGAGGTTGTGCTGGAGCCCATGTCGCCGCAGGAGCGTAAGATCATTCACTCCAGGCTGCAGGATCATCGTCAAGTCAACACACTTAGCAAGGGTGAAGAACCTAACCGGCGCGTCGTTATAACTTTGAAGTAGAGATGAATACAGCCGCAATGACTCCTTGACCAATGTAAGGGGTCATTGCTTTTTTTAGAACCATAAGATTTTAGTGCATTCACATTCTAAATTAAACACTATATTGAGGTGAGAAACAGCATGCTTAGTGACACCATTGCTGCCGTATCGACGGCACTGGGCGAGGGCGGAATTGCGATTATCCGCGTGAGCGGACCGAAAGCTATATCTGAGGTTGCCCCTTTGTTCCGCAGTACAACTCCGCTTACGGAGGTTGCTTCCCATACCGTTCATTATGGCCATATTATTAACCCGGTGGACGGGGAACGGATGGAAGAGGTCCTGGTGACTGTAATGAAGGGACCACGGTCCTTCACAACAGAGGATGTAGTGGAGATCAGTGCCCATGGCGGAGTAATATCAGTCAGAAGAGTGATGGATCTGCTTTTGCAGCAGGATATCCGATTAGCCGAGCCGGGTGAATTCACCAAGCGCGCTTTTCTGGGCGGGCGGATTGATCTCTCCCAGGCAGAAGCGGTCATTGATTTGATTCGTTCAAAGTCGGACCGTGCCTTTTCCGTTGCCCTGAAACAGGTCAGCGGATCGTTATCCGAGCGGATCAAGAGTTTGCGCCATACCCTTATTGAGACTCTAGCACACATTGAAGTGAATATTGATTATCCTGAGCATGATGTGGAAGAATTCACGGCTGAGTTCATTAAAGCAAAAAGCAGTGAGGTAATGGAAGGTATTAATAAGCTGCTGAAGACGGCCAATGAAGGAAAAATTCTGCGTGAAGGTATTACGACGGCCATTGTCGGCCGCCCTAATGTCGGCAAGTCCTCCTTGCTTAATGCGCTTGCCCGTGACAACAAAGCGATTGTAACGGATATTCCGGGAACAACGCGTGATGTAATAGAAGAATATGTAACAATCAACAATATTCCGCTGAAGCTACTGGATACCGCCGGTATTCGGGAAACTATGGATGTAGTTGAGAAAATCGGTGTAGAACGTTCCAAGGCAGCTTTTAGTGATGCTGATCTGATCCTGCTTGTCCTTAATGCAAATGAAGAACTGCATGAGGATGAATTGGCACTAATGGAACAAATCCACGGTAGACAAGCCTTAGTCATCATGAATAAAATGGACTTACCGCCACGCCTGGACAAAGCCAAGCTGCTTACGTTCTTTGACGAATCGAGCATTGTGCCGATGTCGGTGCTGGAGGAGGAAGGGCTGGATAAGCTGGAGGAAGCCATTTCGGAGCTGTTTTTCGGCGGAAAACTGGAATCCGGCGACCTTACTTATGTCAGTAATGTACGGCATATCGCCTTGCTCAAAAAAGCGTATAAATCGCTGCAGGATGCTTACGAAGCAGCTGATATGTTAGTTCCAATTGATATGATCCAAATTGACGTTCGTCTGGCTTGGGAGCAGCTCGGAGAGATTATCGGTGATACCGCTGCTGATTCGCTGCTAGACCAGATTTTCTCGCAATTCTGTCTAGGCAAATAATATGTAGCAAGGGATCTGGATGGGATCCTTCCACTGCATAAAACTATATAATTAAGCTTGTTATATGAAGCTATTAGGAGGAATAAGAGATGAGTTATGAAGGAGGCAGCTATGACGTAATAGTCATTGGCGCCGGTCATGCCGGCTGCGAAGCTGCACTGGCTGCAGCCCGGATGGGCTGCAACACTTTGATGATTACTATTAACCTGGACATGGTGGCATTCATGCCGTGTAATCCTTCAATTGGAGGTCCGGCCAAAGGACATGTAGTCCGTGAAATCGATGCGCTTGGCGGAGAGATGGGCCGTAACATCGATAAGACTTTTATTCAGCTGCGGATGCTCAATACCGGTAAAGGACCAGCAGTTCATGCTCTACGCGCACAGGCGGATAAATTCCTTTATCAGCATGCCATGAAAGAAACGATGGAGAAGACGCCTAACCTGACGCTTCGTCAGGGGATGGTTGAGGAACTGATCGTTGAAGACGGACGTTGTGCCGGTGTGATTACCAAGACAGGCACTATATACCGTAGTAAGACAGTTATTTTGACCACCGGAACTTACTTGCGCGGAAAAGTAATTATGGGTGAGCTGACTTATGAGAGCGGACCAAACAATCAGCAGCCTTCTGTACGCCTGTCGGAGAACCTGCGTGAGCTCGGCTTCGATCTGGTTCGCTTTAAGACCGGTACACCGCCGCGTGTGCATAAAGATACGATTGATTTCTCCAAGACAGAAATTCAGCCTGGTGATGATAAGCCGAAGTTCTTTTCTTTTGAAACCAAATCGTCACAAAACGAACAACTCCCTTGCTGGCTGACCTACACTTCTCCAGTGACGCATCAGATCATTAATGACAATCTTCACCGTGCTCCAATGTTTACCGGTATTATTGAAGGAACAGGTCCGCGTTACTGCCCTTCCATCGAAGACAAGGTGGTCCGGTTCAGCGACAAGTCGCAGCACCAGATTTTTCTTGAACCGGAAGGAAAAAACACATCAGAGTACTATGTACAGGGTCTTTCCACCAGTCTGCCGGAGGATGTTCAATTAGCAGTACTTCGCTCCATCCCGGGAATGGAAAAGGTAGAAATGATGCGCAACGGCTATGCGATTGAATATGATGCGATGGTGCCTACCCAGCTGTGGCCTTCACTTGAAACCAAACGTCTGCCGGGACTGTTCACTGCCGGACAGATCAATGGTACATCCGGATATGAGGAAGCAGCTGGACAAGGCGTAATGGCCGGGATTAATGCTGCCCGCAAAGTGCAGGAGAAGGAACCTGTGGTTCTCGATCGTTCCCAAGGCTATATTGGAGTGCTGATTGACGATCTGGTTACCAAAGGAACTAATGAGCCTTATCGTCTGCTTACATCACGGGCAGAATACCGTTTGCTGCTTCGTCATGACAATGCCGACCTGCGGCTGACACCTATAGGCTATGAGATTGGGTTGATACCGCAGCAGCGTTATGAAGCTTTCCTTAATAAAAAGGAAACAGTCGAACGTGAAATTGTCCGGCTTAAAGAAACAAAAGTGAAACCCGTAGAAGTCAATGAAGCATTAGCAGCTTTTGAGTCTGCAGCTATTGTAGATGGCAGCAATCTGCTTACACTGATGCGCCGTCCCGAGCTTGCTTACAGCTTTGTTGATCAAATATCTCCAGCCCCTGAATTCCTTGATGAAGAGATGAAGGAGCAGGTGGAAATTCAGATTAAGTATGCCGGATATATTGAGAAACAGCTGGCACATGTGGAAAAGCTGCAAAAGATGGAAAAGAAGAAAATCCCGGATGATATTAACTATAATGAGATTCATGGACTGGCTATGGAAGCCCGGCAGAAGCTGACGAAGATTGCCCCGATATCTATCGGACAAGCTTCACGGATTGCCGGAGTCACACCGGCTGACATTTCGATTCTGCTTGTGCACTTAGAGCATTACAACCGAGTAACGGCGGCGAAAGGATAATTTATGGACAGTATTTCAGCGCAGTTCACTGCACTTTTACAGGAGCGGGGCCTTCAGCTTACCCCCCGGCAATTGGAGCAATTCGAGCTTTATTATCAGGAACTGGTGTCTTGGAATGAGAAGATGAACCTTACCGGGATCACTGAACGCAGTCAGGTTTATATGAAGCATTTTTACGACTCGCTTTCTCTTGCCTTCTATTTGAACATGGATGATGTGAAAAGTCTGGCAGACATCGGATCAGGAGCAGGATTTCCCGGCATTCCCTTGAAAATCTGTTTCCCGCATTTAAAGCTGACAATTGTGGATTCTTTAAGTAAAAGAATTTCATTTCTCCAGCATGTGTGTGATACCTTAGGACTAACCGGAGTAGAGCTTATTCATGGCCGGGCAGAGGATGTAGCCAGACAATTCGTTCACCGTGACGCATATGATGTAGTAACTGCCCGTGCTGTGGCACGTTTATCACTGCTGAATGAATTCTGTCTTCCGTTCACGCGAAAAGACGGTATTTTTGCAGCGATGAAGGGAAATGATCCTGCTGAGGAATTAACAGAAGCCAAAAGAAGCCTCAAGGAATTACGGGCTGAACTCAAGCAAGTGGAGTCATTCAGCCTGCCAGTAGAGGAGTCGGCGCGGCAAATCGTGATGATCCGCAAAACTGGAGCCACACCGGCCAAATATCCCCGTAAAGCAGGAATGCCTGCCAAATCACCACTGATCTGATTGTTTCACGTGAAACAAATGTGAATATGCAAATTGCGTTTTATAGCATACAAAACAACAAGCCTTTTATCCATGGAGGCTTGTTGTTTTATTTTGTGATAGGGGTTAAGAAGCTTTCACGCTGAATTTAAAATGCAGGAAAAATAGGTCTTTATGGAGAATAGGATTATGAGCGGAAAAGTGATAGAATAATATAGTGATAGAATTTCAGCGACTATCTGGAATGGAGTTTCTTCCGGAAATGAGCGTCTTTTTGCCTGGGGATTCCAGGCTGCATTGAATGCTGTACGATAAGCTTTTCTCCAGGCAAGGTCAAGAGGATCGTACTATAACGAAACTAGGTGGTTATGAACGGAATGAAAGAACAATTCACCAAGCTTTTTGGATTTACCGAGCGGAGCAGCGGAGAAGAGATCAAACAGATCCCGGTTCATGAGGTAATTAGCAGTCCTTATCAACCACGGACAATTTTTGATGATGAGAAGATAGACGAGCTATGTCAGACCATCAAAACTCACGGAGTTATTCAACCCATCGTTGTGCGAGTGCGTGATTCTTTGTATGAGATTATCGCTGGTGAACGGCGTTGGCGTGCGGTTAAGAAGCTCGGCTTGGAGACCATTCCGGCCATTGTTCGTGAGTTCAATGATTCTCAGGCTGCATCAATTGCATTAATAGAAAATTTGCAGCGCGAAGGTTTAACCTCTATTGAGGAAGCTATTGCTTATCAGAAATTGATTGATCTTCATCAATTGACTCAAGAAAGCTTGGCACAGCGGTTAGGGAAAAGCCAATCCACGATCGCAAATAAGATTCGCCTCCTGCAGCTGCCCGAGCAAGTTAAGACAGCCCTCATGGAACGACAGATCACAGAGAGACATGCTCGTTCCTTGTTATCTCTGGACAGTGTGGAAATGCAGCTGAAAGTACTGGCTGAGATTATTGCCAAGGGCTTGAATGTGAAGCAGACTGAAGCTCGCATAGCCTTTTACAAAGCTGTTAACCAGACCAAAAAATCAAAACGGGTTTCCTACACCAAGGACGTTCGTCTAGCGCTTAATACAATTCGTCAATCCATTGATATGGTATCAGGCTCAGGAATGGAAATAAAGACCTCGGAAAATGACCGCGGCGACCATTATGAGATTGTGATTCAGATCCCAAAACGATAAATTGTTTCAAAAGCTGAAGGCGGCCCTGAGGTGATTGGCCGCCTTTTGTATGACTTCAATCAGATTATACCGGCGGATGAATTCGTTGAAAATTATACCTGTATATTTATCTATATTTCTCGCAATAAGTGATGCCGTCTAATTCACGGTCTGCGCCGTTACAACTTCACGAACTACAAGATGATTCTTTCTAACAATTCGAGGTGAAATAAGTGTCCAAGATTATTGCCATAGCAAATCAAAAAGGCGGCGTTGGTAAAACGACAACCTCCGTGAACCTGGGTGCCGGAATGGCTACTTTGGGTAGAAGAGTGCTTCTTGTCGATATCGATCCGCAAGGCAACACTACAAGCGGCGTTGGCGTCAACAAAGCGGATGTAGCAAATTGCATTTACGATATACTTATTAATGAGGCTAACCCTCAAGAAACAATTCTACAGACGCAGATCGAAGGGCTCGATATTATCCCGGCTACGATTCAATTGGCAGGTGCTGAAATCGAATTAGTGTCGACGATCTCCAGAGAACTGAAGCTCAAAAAGGCGCTCAATGCGGTTAAAAGTAATTATGATTACATCATTATCGATTGCCCGCCTTCACTCGGCATTCTTACTATTAATTCACTCACTGCGGCAGACTCGGTCATTATTCCAATCCAGTGTGAGTACTATGCGCTGGAGGGGCTCAGCCAATTGCTCAACACAGTGCGTTTAGTACAAAAAAATCTTAATACTCATCTAAAAATTGAGGGAGTACTGCTGACCATGCTTGATGCCCGGACGAATCTGGGGATTCAAGTTATTGAAGAGGTCAAAAAATATTTCCAGGAGAAGGTATATAGAACGATTATTCCTCGTAATGTTCGTCTTAGCGAAGCTCCTTCGCATGGACAATCCATAATTACGTATGATACCCGTTCCAAAGGAGCAGAAGTGTACTTAGAGTTGGCAAAGGAAGTGATCTCTTATGAGTAAGCGTTTAGGGAAAGGTCTAGATGCATTAATTCCATCCTTGTCGATCAACGAAGATGATAAGGTTGTGGAGATACCTTTGGGTCAGTTGCGGGCTAATCCTTATCAGCCGCGCAAGGATTTCAATGAAGAAGCAATTCAAGAATTGGCCGAGTCCATAAGACAACATGGAGTCATCCAGCCGATTATTGTCCGCAGCGTGTTAAAGGGATATGAAATCATCGCTGGTGAACGCAGATTCCGGGCGTCACAATATTGCGGAAAGGCAACAATTCCTGCTGTTGTGCGAAGTTTGAGTGACCAACAGGTGATGGAAATTGCCCTTATTGAAAACCTGCAGCGTGAAAATCTAAATGCGATGGAGGTTGCCGTTGCATACCAAGGTTTAATGGATCAGTTTTCACTGACTCAGGAGGAATTATCTCTGAAGGTTGGTAAGTCGAGATCGCATATCGCTAATTTTTTGCGGTTGCTCACATTGCCGGAGGAAGTTAAGGATTATGTTTCACGTGGAACAATTTCGATGGGTCATGCCCGGGCAATTGTGGCGTTGAAGGATTCCGAGACTGTAAAGCAGCTGGCCGAACAATGTGTGGAACAGCAATGGAGTGTAAGACAATTGGAAGAGGTTGTGAAGAACCTTGACCGTAAACCAACTGCTGGAGTAAAGGCGAAAATCGTTAAACGTGATCCGTACATTGATAATGTAGAGGAAGGATTGCGTGAAAGATTCAAGACCACGGTGAAAATTAAGCAAGGTAAAGACAAAGGGAAAATCGAGATCAACTATTATAGTGCCCAAGACTTGGAAAGACTGCTCGAACTATTGGGGAACTGATTTGAATATCTTTGCCCGAAAACATATCCTGAGGTATCCTTAACACGGATATGGAGGGGTATGTTTTTTAAACTCGAAAAGTGAGGTTAGAGAATGGAGCCACTGGTATATCTGGATCATGCGGCAACATCCTGGCCTAAGCCGCCAGAGGTGGCTGTGGCGATGATGGAGGCGTTGGAGCACTCGGGGGCTAATGCCGGCCGCGGCAACCACTCGCTGGCTATAGGGACGGGCAGAGTGCTTGTGAGAGCGCGCGCCTTGCTGGCTGAACTATTTGCAATATCAAATGCCCAGGATATTGCCTTTACCCACAATACAACGATGGGGCTAAATATGGCCATTAAGGGTACACTTCAACCAGGGAATCATGTGATATCGACGATGACTGAGCATAATTCTGTACGCAGGCCATTGGAATATTTGCGCCGGACAATAGGGGTAGAGGTTGATTATTTGCGGGTCGATAAAGAGGGGCAAATCAATCTGCAGGAATTGAATAAGCTCTTTAAGCCTAATACTAAAATGGTGATATGCAATCATAGCTCGAATCTGCTTGGCAGCATTCTCCCGATTGGTGATATAGGCGATATCGCCAAATCTAATGGTGCTGTTTTTCTGGTCGATGCAGCCCAAAGTGCAGGTTCACTGGATATTAATGTGAAAGAAATGAACATTGATTTGCTTGCTTTTCCGGGACATAAAGGCCTGCTCGGTCCACAAGGGACAGGAGGACTCTATATTTCGCCAGAGCTTGATCTGGAACCTTTGATGCTCGGGGGGACCGGCAGCCAATCCGAGAACAGCGAACAACCGGCGGTGCGCCCGGACCGTTATGAGGCAGGGACACAAAATGCAGTGGGCATAGCCGGACTGCTCGCCGGAGTGAAAATCATTAAATCTTTGGGCACACAAAATATCCATCATCAGGAATGGATATTAACGCAGAAAATGATGGAGGGACTGTCGGCAATCCCTGGTATTAGGCTGCTTGGTCCTGCCATCGGAGCTCCACGGAGCGGAATTGTTTCTTTTACAATCGAAGGACGGGAATCAGCAGATATTGCACACCGGCTGGACCGAGGATACAACATAGCTGTACGGGCTGGAATGCACTGCACGCCATTAGCTCATCAAGCAGTTGATACACTGGGGAGCGGAGCTGTGCGGGCTAGTGTAGGGGTAAGCTCCACAGAAGAAGACATTAACAGATTGCTGGATGCCATGGCTGAGTTATATGGCCTTCACTCCAGCAGATAAATACAAAAGGATGGTCCATACATGTCAGAGTTGAATCAAATAATAAGTGAACAGTTATCATTAGTTGTATTTGCTGCTGCTGTTATTCTATTGGTGCTGGTAATTATCCAGATCGTTCAGGGCAGTAAGCTCCGTAAAATGCGGCGCAAATACGAAGCAATGATGAGCGGGAATGGTGTCGAGGATCTGGAAAGCCTGCTGATTGATCTCAAAAATCAGAGCGAAATGCTTGAAGAGGGACAACGTGAACACAAGGCGTTAATTGAAGCAGCTCAGACAAAAATGCGCGGCATGAAATCAAAAGTTGCGATAAAGCGGTACAACGCATTCGGTGAGCGTGGAAATGACTTGAGCTTTTCAATGGCAATTATTGATGACAGCAGCAGTGGTGTGGTACTAACGAGCCTGCACAACCGCGAGAACTCTTATATATACTCTAAGCCGCTGGAAGGCGGAACTTCCCAGTACCCGCTCTCACCGGAAGAGAAGGAAGTTATTGCTCTAGCGCTGCAGCAGATTTAGCATGAAGCTTCCATTGTTTTAAAGCGGAATAGAGGCTGACGGCAATAATATCAGACAGACGCATGACAAGACTCAGCCGGGTATTCTGCAGAACGAAATACTCCATAAATCCGCCGACATTTACAATACCGGTTAGATGAATATCCCCGACTGGAGGCAGCTGTTTATTCACACCAGCTCCGGGACGCAGCGGGCCATCCACGACCTGGATGCAGCCGACACTGGCGGAATGCCCTAAACAAGCATCAATGCCAATGATAAAGGGATCCTTATATTCATTGTGAATAAGAGTCAAAGTCTCTTCCAGATTCACGGCATGTACAGGCTCGTCCAGTGTTCCGTAAAGATGGAACAAGGGACTGTGAAAGCGGGCTAATGCCGTACCGACCAAAGGGCCAAGGGAGTCACCGGTAGAGCGGTCCGTACCTACACAGACAATCACGATTGGAGTATCCGGACGGGTACGTGATAAGTGGAAAAGCAAACGGTGCATGATCGCCGAGTAGATGTTAGGATCAGCATGTGATATTTTTAAACAAGACGGCTCTGGCAGCGGTACAGCTTGAGAAGAGAAATTCATATAATCTTCCTTTCTGCGGCGGAACTTCTACGAAAATATCAGCAGTCTGCTATTTCATTTCATAGATTGCTGATAGCTTAAGCCATCTGTCCGCGGGGAGAATGTTAATGATCCTAGTATATGGATGAAAGAGGGTTTTTATACTACAGGTGCAAGAGATAGGACCTTAAGCCCAGAGGGAGGTATACATGGAAGAAGAGATGCTGATTGCATTTGACTCTACGCAGCAGGCGCTGCGCGCAGAAATGCTGCTCGAATATGCGGAGATCGAAATCGATATCTTCCCGACTCCCAAAGAAATTACCGCAGGGTGCGCGATGTCGATCCAATTTTTCGAAGCTGATCTCGTTGGAGTCCGCAAGCTGATTGCCGAACAGAATGTTGAAATCCGCGGAATATTCAGTAAGAATGGTGAGGGCAGCGGCTACATAGAGGTAGAATAATAAGGAGGGATCAAATGAATAGATGGATATTAGAGGCGACAACGCCTGATAATCCTGTAGAGCAGGTGGTCCACTTCAAGGATAAAGTGTGGGAATGGGTTACGGATGCAAATATGTGGGCGAACGTGCTTTTCTCAGGTCTGAGGATTTTACTAATCATTGTTCTGACCCGGGTTATTATTAAGGTCGTATACCAAATTATCGACCGCTCGATGGAACGCGAAACCAGGGGCAGATTACTGGCAAACAGCCGCCGCTTCTCTACCGTAGGCGGGCTACTGAAAAATGTGGTTACGGTCATCTGTAATTTTGTCATGATTATGCTGATTCTTTCGGAATTCAATTTCAATCTTGGGCCGCTGCTGGCCGGAGCCGGTGTTGTTGGTCTGGCTATCGGTTTCGGAGCACAGAGTTTGGTCAAGGATGTAATTACCGGTTTCTTTATCATTTTTGAGGATCAGTTCGCAGTAGGCGACGTGATTCAGACGGGAACCTATAAAGGAACCGTAGAAATGATCGGCCTCAGAACAACCAGGCTGCTCAGCACGACAGGCGAGGTTCATATTATCCCTAATGGCACGATCGTCAACGTAACGAATTATTCTCTGGCTAATGCCTTGGCGGTGGTGGATGTGCCGGTGAAGATTGAGCGGGGGCTTGAAACCACACTTGCCCTAATCGGCGAGGCTTTGCAGGGGATTGAGGAGCGGAATGAAAGTATACTGACTTACCCGAATATACTGGGGATTCAATCCATGAATACTTCTGAATACGTAATTCGTGTAGCGGCCAATTGCCAGCCCAATGCCAGAGATGCAGCACAGCGGCAGATCCAAAGCGATATTAAGCAAGCACTGGAGAAGCAGACGGCGCTGGAAGAAGCGGAGGCTGAGCGGAAGGCCCGTGAGCATGAAGTGCAGGCCGAAGAGGCGGGAGACGCTGTTCCGCGAAGACAGGTCGCAGCTGCTCAAGAGGGAGAAAAGGGGGAGAACTGATGGAACGGAAGGTTTTTCAATTAGGGGATATTGTTCAGATGAAGAAGCCCCATCCCTGCGGAACCAATGAAATGGAGATCATCCGGATGGGGATGGATATTCGGATAAAATGCGTCGGCTGTCAGCACAGTGTTCTAATCCCCCGAGCCAAATTCGAGAAAAACCTGAAAAAGGTGCTGCGCTCAAAAGAAGAGGGCTTACAAAATATTTAAGCTTGCAAAACTGTAAATGACATGATACAATAAATCTTGCTGCGGAGAGGTACCCAAGTGGCCCAAGGGGGCTGACTCGAAATCAGTTAGGCGTGTCACAGCGTGCGTGGGTTCGAATCCCACCCTCTCCGCCACTACAGCACAACTAATATCATTGATAAATAGAACCTTCGCTATTGCGGAGGTTTTTTTGTTTCCAGACTTGAAATATTGTCACACCAAGCACAACAAAAAGAGAGATCCTTGCGGATCTCTCTCCAGAGGCAGTACATCAATGATGTTCGGAATTTCTCTGTTTATAGCCGCTAAAGTGATTGGGTATTGCAAAAGCTGATACCTTTTTTAAGGGCCAGCCTTACTGTTCCCGGGTTACAATAGTTGCTGAATCAGAATCCCAGTGATTGTGTTCGTCTACGACGTCCAACGGAACCACACCTCTCTTTTGTACTGCCTGAGTTTATTATGGGCCGGAACCCGTTTTCTTATACAAGTAATATGAAAAAATTAATGAACCCGGGCCTTTTCAACCTTTTTCCACTTACGGTCCTTGTTTGTTGTTTCAGGGAAGGTATCTCCCTTTTCCATCGTGATGCGTTTTGGATTCGTAATTTGGGTGTGGAAGCTGCGGGCTTCTCCTACTTCTGTATAGACTCCCGGGTTTGGTGCTTTGTCGCCTTTTTCATATTCTGTTTGTTCACCCATGTTGATCCCTCCTCAGATGATGTGGTAATGCGGTTATATTGTGCGCCGGCTGGGTGCTGTTCATGTAGCCCATAAGCTCCCATGATCTGCCGAGGATTATTAGTACTTGCAATCAGCAGAACTATTTGGTATATTAATTTGGTGCGAGTCTATGTTTGTGCTCGTTCCTTGCTCCTGACGTGATCAGGGGCCGCAGACCATAAGGAGGTGAAAATTATGCGCAAATATGAAGTCATGTACATTATTCGTCCTGACATTGAACAAGAAGCCGTTCAAGCAGCAGTCGAAAAATTCCAAGGCGTCATCTCCAACGGCGGAGAAATTACAAAGCACGATGTGCAAGGTAAACGCCGTCTTGCGTATGAGATCAAGAAATTCCGTGATGGCGTTTATGTTTTGGTTAACTTTACTGCAGAACCTGCAGTAGTTACTGAACTCGAGCGTCTCATGAAGATTTCCGACGAAGTTATTCGTTATCTCATTACGAACGACGTTGCCTAAGATCTTGACAAGCTTTGTAACGAATCGCTTAAAAGGAGGGGATTGAATTGTTGAACCGTATCATTCTGATCGGTCGGTTGACCCGTGACCCGGAACTTCGTTATACTCCCGCTGGTGTTGCCGTAACGCAGTTTACGCTTGCCGTAGACCGCAACTTTACGGGCCAGAACGGTGAACGCGAAGCGGACTTCATCCCGGTAGTAACCTGGAGACAGCTGGCTGAGACCTGTGCCAATTACTTGCGCAAAGGGCGTCTGGCAGCCGTAGAAGGCCGCATCCAAGTACGGAATTACGAGAATAACGAAGGTAAACGTGTATACGTTACTGAAGTTATTGCCGATAATGTCCGTTTCCTGGAATCCTCGCAGAATCGTGAAGGTGGCAATGCGCCAAGTGGCGGAAGTGTACCCGAAGAACCATCCTATGGTGGCGGCGGTAACAGTGGACGCGGAAATAACAACAATTTCTCGCGCAGCAACAATAATCAAGATCCTTTTTCGGGCGATGGAAAACCGATCGATATATCGGACGATGATTTGCCATTTTAATAAGGAAGGACTGAACTGAACATGGCTTTCAAACAAAGAGAAGGCGGAGACAACGACAAAAGACCGGCACGTCGTGGTGGACGCAACAAGCGCAAAAAAGTGTGCTACTTCACTGTGAACAAGATTACTCACATTGATTACAAAGACACTGAGCTTCTTAAGAAGTTCATCAGCGAACGCGGAAAGATTTTGCCGCGTCGTGTAACTGGTACAAGTGCAAAATACCAACGCGCTCTGACCATTGCTGTAAAACGCTCGCGTCAAATCGCGCTGCTGCCTTACACAACGGAATAGGACGTTTTACGAAGCAGCCGGGAAACCGGCTGCTTTTTTGTTATGTCTGCGGAAGAGTATGGGTAGCTGATTCAAGGCTTGGTAACCAGCGCCGCCATTGTATATAATAAGAAGAAGTGACGGCTGGTTGCTGTCCAATTAAAAGGCCGGAGGAATAACGATGATTAGTGCAAGCCCCTATGTAATTATTGAGAATGTACGTGAATCAGTGGAGTATTACCAAAGCGTATTTGGCGGTGAAATCAAGGTACTGAATGAGCATAACGGCAAGGTGCTGCATGCCGATCTGGTGCTCGGATCCAGCCTGATCCATTTCTCTGATGATTATGGCCGGGGTGCCAAAACAGAGAATGTCAGCATCATTATGGCGCTGGATAGTGAAGAAGAGCTACGCAGCATCTACGGGAAGCTGGTTGAGGATGGCGGAAAAGTCCAGGTAGAGCTGCAAAAGACCTTTTTTGGGGCGCTTCATGGACAAGTTGCCGACAGCAGGAATGGAATCACTTGGGTTTTCAATTTCTTCACTGGGAATTGACTCTCTTAGCAGAATGTAGTAAATTACAGGTATCCTATAACTAAAGGGGAAATTTTGATGTTGGTGAGCGTTCTTAACTAAGCAATTTCATATCACTTGAGGATAAGTAGCAGCAGGACTCATTTTTACCGGAGGCTTGCTCTGTTTGAGTATGTGCAATCATACCGAGTTCTTATCGCAGAGTGGATGATTAGTTAAGAACACGCGAAGCGTCAACATGGCCTCTTTACGGCTATTGTTCTCTTTGTGATCAACCGTGCTCTTGAGCACGGTTTTTTCTGTTTTCCGGGCATGATTTTTGTCGTGAAGCCGGAGGTCAGCACATCAAGGGGACAATACCATTCGAATGAGGGCAAGGACTGCATAGTGCAGTCTTTGCCCTTTTTTGCGTTAGGAACAAATACCGATGACAGTTGAAGAATAGAGGAGGAATACCAGTGAATTTGGAAAGTCTAAGCACACTCGGGTATGAAGATATTAAAAAGGATGTAGCACGGCATGCCGTATCCTATGAAGGCCGGAGAATGGTGAGTGAACTGAGTCCGATGACATATCTGCCGGCTATACACCGGGCAATGGATGAAACAGAAGAGGCCAAGGAGCTGCTGGAGCGCGGGGCAAGTGTTCCACTGCCTTCATTAGAGGGTATCGAATGGATCATGTCTCTGATGGGTACCGGGTATCTCTACAATGAGCAGGATTTCACAGCCATCGTTACTTTCCTGAACAGCTGCACTCAGCTGCGCAAGTATATGGCCTCTAAAGAGCAGATTGCCCCGCGTATTGCTGCTTATGGAGCGTCACTGCTGGAGCTGAGGCAGGTAAGGGAAGAGATTGAACGCTGTATCCGCTTCGGGGTAATTGATGATCAGGCAAGCAAGGGACTGGAGCGGGTGCGGAAGAAGCTGGCAGTAGCTAAGGAACGGCTGCAAAGGAAGCTGGAGAGCATTATGTCCAGGCATCAGTCGATCCTTCAGGAGAACCTGGTCAGCATGCGGGGCGGCCGGTATGTGATCCCTGTGAAACGGGAGTATCACAAGCAGGTGAAGGGGTCTGTGCTGGACCAGTCCACCAGCGGGCAGACAGTGTTCGTGGAGCCTTATGAGGTAGCCGCCCTGCAGGGCGAGCTTGAGCTGCTGGCAGCGGATGAAGCCAGAGAAGAGAGTATCATCCTGAGTATGCTGAGCGGCCTTGTAGAGCAAGAGCAGGAGGCGCTGCGTATCAATATTGAGGTAACAGGCACCTATGATTTCATCTTTGCCAAGGCTAAATACGCCAGAACTCTCGGGGCTAGGAAGGTGGCCTTGAATGAGCGTGGATTCTTACGGATGAACGGCGGCAGACATCCCGAACTGAAGGATATGGTACCTGTAAGCCTGGAGTTTGGCCAGGGCTATAAATCACTGATTGTTACCGGCCCTAATACCGGCGGGAAAACAGTTGTTCTCAAGACGCTGGGCCTCCTGACCGCGATGGTACAGTCCGGGCTGCTGGTTCCCGTAGAGGAGGACAGCGATTTTACGGTATTCTCAGATATGATCAGTGTGATCGGAGACGGACAGAGCCTCACACAGTCTCTAAGCACCTTCTCGGCCCAGATGAAGAGTATAGAGGGGATGCTGCGTTACGCTGGCAGAGGTGTGCTGCTGCTGATTGATGAGCTTGCGGCGGGGACAGACCCGGGAGAGGGCTTTGCACTCTCCATTGCTATTCTGGAGGAGCTGAACCGGCGTGGGGCCAATATCATAGTTACCACACATTTTAGCGAGCTAAAAGTATTCGCAGCGTCTACCCCGGGTTTCGAAAATGCGCGGATGGAGTTTGATAAGGATACACTGCAGCCATTATATCGGCTGACAATCGGCGAGGCTGGAGAGAGTTACGCGCTGCAAATTGCCGAGAAGCTGGGCATTCCTGCGGAGGTTATCCGGCGTTCACACCAGCTCGTGGTGCAGCAGCGGGAGCAGCAGGGTCCGGAGACGGCGGCAGGCAGAGGGAAGGGCATAAGAGCATATGCCAAGCATGAGCTGCGCAGAAATCCTGGGGAAGATAAGCCAGCCCGGGTAGAGGAAGAGGCGGATTCGGCAAAAGACAACAAAAACCCGTCATCCGGCTTTGAAATTGGCGATGCCGTTTATGTCAGCTCCCTTAACCGGACAGGAATCGTTTATGCAAAACAAGACAGTATGGGCATAGTCGGTGTAATGATCCAGAAGGAAAAAATGCGCTTCAACCATAAACGGCTGAAACCCTACTTGTCTAAGGATGAGCTGTACCCGGAGGACTACGATTTTGATATTATTTTCGAGACCAAGGAAGACCGAAAAAAGCGCAAGCTGATGCGAAAACGGCATGTAGAGGGGTTAAGCATCATCCGCACAGACGAAGAGGATTGAACGGAGATTTATAGCTGCAGGTCTGCCCGTTGGGCAGGCCTTTTTTGCCGGGAGAATAACCTCTCAGATACAGCATCCATTTATTGGGCTTCACATCTGCTCGATTATTGGTTATCCTCAATATTGTAGTTTGTTAAATTCATGATTTAAAAATTTACGCATTATATGATATATATAGCTTATTATGGAATTAGATGAGAGTAATAAAAACCATTTTTAATAAAATAAATATTAGAAAACGCTTTCACTTGAATGCAGGTATAGAAGAAAGGAAGGACTTCATGCTTAAATTGAAGATCAGCGGACTTCTGCTGGTAATGACTATTATTCTGTCGGCATGTAATGGCGCTGGTTCAGGCGGCGATTCCTACCCGGTACGCTACAGCAAGGCGGAGGATAAAGCCATCTCAGGCGGTACCGTTACTTATGCATATACTGCTCCGTTCCAGGGCCTGTTTGACCCGGCGTTTTTTGAGGGCGACGATGATTCCAATGTGCTTGATTTCATTACTGAGGCCATGTTTACTGTGAAGGATGATTTGACAACCGTTCCTAACATCGCTTCCTGGAAGGAATCCGATGACCATACCGTATTTACCTTCAACATCAGACCGGGGGTCCGCTGGCATAATGGAGATGAATTAACGGTTGAAGACTGGAAATTTGCGCTGGAGACGATTGCAAGCCCTGATTATACAGGCTCCAGGTATTATAGTGTGGAAATGATAAAGGGCGTGGAAGCCTACCATCGCGGAGAAACAGATGAGCTAAGCGGTGTAAAGGTTATAGACCCGTACACACTAAGGATTACCGTGAATTCGGCACGGGTGAACACCATCGACAACTTGTGGCCGTATCCGATGAATAAGAAATATTTTAGCGGAGTAGCTGTTAAAGATATGGCCGACAGTGATCAGGTACGCAAGAGGCCGATCGGCATTGGCCCCTTTGAGGTGAAGGAGATTCAGCCCGGCCAGCTTGTCCGGATGCAGCGGTTTGATAATTATTATAAGGGCAAGGCTTTATTAGATGGTATTAATTATAAGGTAGTAAAGGAGAGTGAGATTACCGGACTTTTGAAAACGGGCGGCATTGATATTGGTACGGCACCGCGGGATACCTTTGCCGCACTTAAAGAGCTCGATAACATATCCCTTATGCAATCGCCGGAGCTGTCTTACGAATACATAGGCTTTAAATTCGGCCATTGGGATGAAACTGCACAGCGGAATGTGATGGACAACCCCAAATTCACCGACAAACGTCTGCGCAAAGCAATGTATTACGCCTTGGACCGGGAAGGGATCATTAACCAATACTCCTATGGACTGGGCAAGCTGATTGAGACACCGATTCCAAGCTCCAGCTGGGCCAAGATTCCCGATACTGAAATTGATACGTATCCATACAGCCCGGAGAAGGCGGAGGTTCTGCTTGATGAAGCGGGTTATCTCGATGTAGATGGCGATGGAATGCGTGAGGATCCGAAGGGCCAGAAGCTGGTTATTCATTATGATGCTATGAGCGGCAGCAGTACAACCGAAGAGCGTACACAGGCTATTTTACAGAACTGGCGGGATGTAGGGTTAGATGTGCGGCTGAATGGCGGGGCACTCAAGGAGCTGAATCTGTTTTATGAGGCAGTGGAAAAGGATGACTCTACTGTTGAATTATTCAACGGAGTATGGGGACTGGCAAGCGACCCCGATCCTTCAGGACTCTGGCGGGCAACCGATTTGTGGAACTACTCCCGCTGGTCCTCAGAGCAAAGTGAAGAGCTGATCCGTGAAGGAGTGGGGAACAAAGCCTATGATAAGGAATACCGGAAGCAGATTTATTATGAATGGCAGAAGCTGATTAATGAGGAAGTACCGATGATCTTTTTTGCAGAGCGGGTAAATATTACTGCTGTGAACAAGCGCCTGCAGGGTGTGCATGTCGATTCCATGAGCAATATTATTGAGCCGGACAAGTGGTGGATTAAGGAAATAGATTAAACAGCAACAGAACCGCAGGGCCCCCGTGATGTATACGCATAGGGCCTGCCGGTTCTGTTTTTTTTTGCCGGAATAAAACAAATCGCAATTTTGAGCGTCATATACTTAAGTAATTACCGGCAGCTAACGTACTATTAATGTCGTTTTTTGTTATTTCTTTTTAAGGCACAAGTGATTACAATAGAAATATTGTTTGTGTCAAAGCAGTTTTCCAGGTTTATTCTACAATTAGAACGACCCTGATTCCTGAAAGGGGGGACAATAAGACCGAATAGGGCAAGTGAAACGGCCTAGAGAAATTCAGACATGAGTGCCTGGTAAGCGACGGGTAGGCATTGTAAATAGATCGCAAGCAATCATTTGTTTATTCTGTATATTCCAACACAAAGAAGGAAGCCATTTATGAAAAAAAATAAGTTTAAAAAAAGGTATATAGCTCTTATAGCCGTTGTAGTCATTCTCGCCGGAGGCTTTTTGTTTCAAAAACCGCTTTCTGTCCTGGCCTTTGATCTTTTCCTGGCCGACCGGGTGGAGTCCAAACTGGCAGAAGAGTCGTATGAGCCGCTGGTTAAGGACAGCACGTCCACTGTACAAGCGGAACCCGTTGTCTACAAAAGCGATCCGTTCTCCTTAATGCTGCTGGGGACAGATCAGCGGGCGAATGAGACAGCACGTTCGGATACGATGATCTATGCCGTTATCCGTCCGGAGGATTACAAAATTCTGCTGATCTCCATCCCTCGCGATACGTATACGGAAATCATCGGGCACAAGGGCAACAAAAAGGATAAAATCACCCATGCGTATGCTTTCGGCGGTCAGCAGATGGCAAAAGATACACTGGAAGCGCTGCTCGGCCATGACATTCAATATTATGCAACGATCAATTTCCAGGGACTTAAGGATGCGGTCGATGCCATCGGCGGTGTTCCGCTGCCCATCAAAAAGGATATTGTGAACAAAGGCGCTGATCATGAGAAGTTCACCATCGAAGGCGGCAAATCAAACTATAGCGGCGAAGAAGCCCTTAATTATACCCGCTACCGCGAAGACAGCGATTTTAACCGGACGAAACGCCAGCAGGTCTTTATTGATGTAGTTGCGAATAAAATGTTATCAATCAGCCAAATTGGCAAAATCCCTGAACTGCTCGATATTATGGGCGAGAATTTCAAGACTGACCTGCAGCCTTCCACCATTATTAGTCTCGCCAAAAAGTTTATGGGCGGCAAGGATATGGATATTTCCAGCTTTACCGTCATGGGTGAAGGCAAAAAGATTAACGGTGTATATTACGATATCGTCGATGAAGAGGATTTGAGCGAAGCCAGAACGATGATCGACAACTGGATGAATGCCGGCACTCCGGTAAGCCAGCTGATCGAGCCGGGCAAGGCTGAAAATGCACTGGAGCCTTCGGCTACAGCAGCAGCACAGTAATCAGCCCGTAGCAAATACCATAAGAGTAAGAATGCAGCAGCCATGTGTAATGTTAGTGGCTGCTGCTTCCTGTCTTCATGGTATAATGGAGTGGAACGAATTGCTGGGTAAGGCGTATTACTACGGGTGCCCTAAATAGCAGGGTTAATTCCTTCGGAACTCTTTGAGGAGGATCAAGAGATGAATATTGCGTTTTTTTTACTTCCTAAACAAGAAGTGGCCTGTGTTACCTTGGATTCAACACTGCGCCAGACCTTGGAACGGATGGAGTTTCACCGCTATACCGCTGTACCGATTCTGAACCGCAACGGAGAATATGCCGGCACGGTGACAGAAGGGGATCTGCTCTGGTACATGAAGGATTCGGGCGGGACGGTTACCTTTGAGAATGCTTCAAAATATTTGCTGAAGGATGTACCGCTGCGGATGAATAATCTGCCGGTCTCGATCGATGCTGATATGGAAGATCTGATCAACCTGGCTAAAGTGCAGAACTTTGTGCCGGTGGTTGATGACATGAACCGGTTCATCGGTATTGTCCGCCGGAGTCAAATCATTGAATATTGTGAGAAGGTCGTCTCCCGGCAATCGCAGGAATCTTTATAACCTATATATCACGGCAGAAGCAGATGAACTTTAGGGCCTGTATTTCCGGCGATAACGGAATGCGGGCCTTTTTTGAAAGGCAAGTATTTGCAGTTACCAGGGGGCCGGACCCTCCCGTGTGACTGGGAAATATTTATGCTATAATGGAGAATAATGCTTTTTGCCGGAGGTAGAGAGACATGCCCAATGTGCCGAAGGATCTGGATGTGGCCAAACGCGCCAAGGTTATTGAGTGGTTAAAGACCGAAGTAATCGATCAAGTCTCACGGTTATTTAAAGCGCTTTGGGAAGGCAGTACCGCCCGTGTAGGCGACAGTCTGGCGAGTCTGATTATGAGCTCTTATATCTTGGGCCGCAGACTTGGCATTCCTTACCGCGAACTGGATGATTTATTACTGGAGAAGCTAAGAAAGCACAGGCAGGAAGGGCATCAGCTTGAAGAATGGTACCAGGATATATCTGCGTTAGAAGAACATATGCGTAAGAGGTGAAAACTGTTGAAATTTCGCTGGACATCTGTGGCATGGAGCATCGCCTACTTGCTGCTGCTGCTATCCCTATCAACCCCGCTGCTCATCATTACTACACTTTTCTTAACTATTCCGGCCGTAGTGTTGTTCACTACCCTGAGTACAAAACAGTTTATTGTGCATCTATTGCCGATCCTGCTGATTGTAGGCCTGATTACACCTGTCTACGTATTGTTAGCACTGTATTTCCTGATCCCGGCTTTAGTGATGGGACGATGGTATAAAAGACGCTCCTCGGCATTATCCACCATCATGGCAGGAACCGTTACCATTCTGGGTGAGTTTCTGCTGCTGCTGGTGATTGGTACAGCGCTGTTCAATTTTGATCTTTCCACTTACGTGAATGATATGATGCAAATGGTAATGTCTCCGCTCTCCGATCTGGGTACAGGCAATCCGATGATCAGTGAGTTCAACCTTACATCTGAGGATGTAAACACAATCAGTCATATGACGATACAGGTCATTCCGATGACTCTGATTCTAAGCTCCTTTATGATGGCTGTAATCACCCACTCCATTGTTCGCCCTATCCTTAACAGTATGGGATATGCGGTTCCGAAGCTGAAGCCTGCGCGCGAATGGAGACTTTCAAGATCTTTTATCTGGTACTATCTGCTGGGCGTTGTAATTAGCCTGTTCTCTGGCAATTCGGATAGCAGCTTTATGCTGATGATCTCCGCCAATATGCTGCCATTACTCCAAATTGTATTTAAGATTCAGACCATCGGGTTCGTGTTCTTCCTGGTCCATGAGCGCAAGTGGAGTAAGATTGTGGCTATATTGCTGTCACTGCTCGTTGCCTGGCTGCCGGGGCTTTGGATTATCGGTATTATCGATATTGCGTTCCCGCTGCGGGAGCTTGTGAAGAAATCGAAACGATAGGGTGAGAGGTCATGCCTAAATTTCTGCAAAGACGCTGGCACGGCTATCATACCGTCTGGGCGTTTATGCTGCTGCTGGTCCTTATTATCATCGTCAGTATCTACAACTGGGTTCTGGGTGTGACCAGTCTGTTTCTGGCCGGCACCTTGTGCTTCTCGATGCTGCAGGCGGAGCTGGCGTTCCGGCGCAATCTGGTGGAATATATTAACGGCCTGTCCTTTCGTATCAAGCGGGTCGAAGGGGAAGCGGTCAGTATGCTCCCCCTTGGAATCATCCTCTACAGCGAGGACCGCACGGTGGAGTGGAACAACCGTAATGCCAGTGATATTTTTAGCCGCAAATCGCTGGTAGGCGAAGAGCTGCAGGAATTACTACCTGATGTAGTGCCTGGACTGACGGGCACTGGTCCGGTCAAGCGGGAAACCGCTAAGGACCTCGGCACACTTAAGGATGTCAGACAGGAGATCACTGTAGACGACCGGTATTACCAGGCTGTGATTATTCCTAGTGAACGTATGCTGTATCTATATGACATTACTGAGCTTGTAGTGCTGCGCGAGCGCTATGAAGAAGAGAAACTGGCTATCGGCATTGTAATGATGGACAATCTCGATGAAGCGGCTCAGGGCATGGATGATCAGCAGCGTACCTCGCTGATCGCCAAGGTGGCCAGTGAGATTACCGAGTGGAGCAAGCAGTTCGAGGTGTATCTCCGGCGGCTGTCTTCCGAACGATATCTGATGCTGCTTAATCATCGCAGCCTGCAGGCACTGGAGGAGAGCCGGTTTGTCATCCTCGATGAGGTGCGCGAAATGACTGCCGACCTCAAGGTGCCGATGACGCTGAGCATCGGCCTCGCGTATGGCGCAGAGTCTGCCAGCGAGCTGGGAGCGCTGGCGCAGTCCAGTCTGGACATGGCGCTGGGACGAGGCGGAGACCAGGCAGCCGTGAAGGCGGGCCAGCGCCTGTCCTTCTACGGCGGCAAGAGCAACGCCGCAGAGAAGCGGACGAGAGTCCGGGCGCGGGTTATTGCCCATGCCCTGCGCGATCTGATGCAGGAGAGCGATAAGGTGCTGATTATGGGGCACCGTAACCCTGATATCGATGCCGTAGGGGCAGCGATTGGCCTGCTCAAGGCGGCCCAGATGTACAATGTGGAAGCCAGTATTGTAATGGAGACGCCTAATCCCTCCATTACCCGGATGATGGAGCAGATCAAGCGGGACGAGGATCTGTATAAGACCTTTATCACCACAGAGCAGGCGCTGCAGGTCATGACTGAGCATACACTGCTGATCGTTGTAGATACCCATAAGGCTTCAATGACGATGGAGCCGCGACTCGTGCAATATGCCAGCCGGATTGTGGTCGTAGACCATCACCGGCGGGGCGAGGAATTCATCAACGAAGCGGTGCTGGTGTATCTTGAGCCGTATGCATCCTCCACCTGTGAGCTTGTGACAGAGCTGCTGCAGTATATCCACGATAAGATCAAGCTTAGTCCGCTGGAGGCAACCATGCTGCTCGCCGGGATTACGGTAGACACGAAGCATTTTGCCCTCCATACCGGATCCCGCACCTTTGAAGCGGCAGGTTTCCTGCGGCGGATCGGGGCGGATACAATCCTCATCCAGCGGATGCTGAAGGAGGATTTACAGGAGTATATCTCCAAAGCCGAAATTATCAAGCATGCGCGAATGGTGTATGATCATATAGCGCTGGTTGTAACCGCACCGGGAATGAAAATCCCGCAGCTGCTTATCGCCCAGACTGCCGATACGCTGCTTGGGATGACTAACGTGGTGGCGTCCTTTGTCATCAGTGAGCGGCCTGACGGCCTGATCGGCATCAGCGCCCGTTCACTCGGGCGGATGAATGTTCAGGTAGTGATGGAGAAGCTGGGCGGCGGCGGACATTTGTCCAACGCTGCGGTACAGCTTGAAGGAACAAGTAAGGAAGCAGAAGCCAGACTGCTGGAAGTGCTGGCTGAAATTGAAGCGAAAGAGGGGCTGTTCGAATGAAGGTCATTTTCATAAAAGATGTTAAGGGACAAGGTAAAAAGGGGCAGGTTAAAGAGGTATCGGAAGGATATGCAGCCAACTTCCTGCTGCCGCGCGGGCTGGTTCGTCCAGCTACAGAAGGCAATGTAAAAACACTGGAGAACCAGGCCGCTGCTGAACAGCGCCGCAAGGATCAAGAGAAGGCAGAAGCACAGCAGCTCGGCAAGAAGCTGGACGAGCTGACACTGACGCTAAAAGCTAAATCGGGAGAGGGCGGTCGCCTGTTCGGCGCAATCACCAGCAAGCAGATTGCGGAAACGCTGGCTGCATCCCAAGGCATCGTTATTGACAAGCGCAAAATTGAACTGAGCGACCCGATCCGCCATGTGGGTACATTCCAGGTTCAAGTGAAGCTGCATACTGAAGTAAAGGCTAACCTCACGGTTCAGGTAACGGAGGAGTAACATGGGTGGAGATCTCTTTTTCGATCGGGTTCCCCCGCAGAATCTGGAGGCGGAGCAGGCCGTACTAGGTGCTGTTCTGCTGCATGATGAAGCGCTGATTACCGCGATGGAGCGGGTGAATACCGAAGACTTCTACGATAAACCGCATCAGATGATTTTTGAGGCGATGGTGCAGCTCGGAGAAGAGAGCCAGCCGATTGACCTGATTACCCTGACTTCCCGGCTTCAGGACAGGGGAGAGCTTGAGGATATCGGCGGTGTCAGCTATTTGGCTAAGCTGGCGCATGCAGTGCCGACTGCGGCCAACGTGGACTATTACGCTCAAATTATCGAGGAAAAGGCGATGCTGCGGCGGCTGATCCGCACAGCGACGCAAATTGTCAGCGAAGGTTATACCGGCGGTGAAGATGTAGGCATCATGCTAAGCGATGCGGAGCGGCGGATCTTAGAAATCTCTAACCGCCGCAGCGGCAGCGGGTTTATTGCCATCCGCGATGTCCTCATGCAGGTATTTGACCGTGTAGAGCTGCTCCATCAGAACAAAGGCGGTACCTCAGGGATTCCTACGGGGTTCGTCGATCTCGACCATATGACTAACGGCTTCCAGCGTAATGACTTGATCATTGTGGCTGCCCGTCCTTCTGTAGGGAAGACGGCATTTGCACTGAATATTGCCCAGAATGTGGCGGTCCGCGCCAAAGAGACGGTTGCCATCTTCAGTCTGGAAATGTCGGCACCGCAGCTGGTACAGCGTATGATTTGCGCTGAAGCCAATCTGGATGCCAATATTATGCGTACCGGTGAATTCAAGAGCGATGACGACTGGTCCAAGCTGACGATGGGAATTCAGTCTCTGTCTGAAGCCGAAATCTATATTGATGATACGCCCGGGGTTACCGTTACGGATATCCGCGCCAAATGCCGCAGGCTTAAGAAGGAAAAGGGCCTTGGCATGATCGTCATCGACTACTTGCAGCTGATTCAGGGACGCGGCAAGGGCGGGGAGAACCGCCAGCAGGAAGTATCGGAGATCTCGCGTACACTGAAGCAGATTGCCCGCGAATTGGATGTACCGGTCATTGCCCTGTCCCAGCTTAGCCGTGGTGTAGAGCAGCGTCAGGATAAACGTCCGATGATGAGTGACCTTCGTGAGTCGGGTTCAATCGAGCAGGATGCGGATATCGTAGCCTTCCTGTACCGTGATGATTACTATAACCAGGACACGGAAAAGAAGAACATTATTGAAATAATTATTGCCAAACAGCGTAATGGTCCTGTAGGCACCGTAGAGCTCGTTTTCTTGAAGAATTTCAACAAGTTCGTCAACTACGAGCGGGCGCATGCTGAACCATTTGCAGGTTAGGCGATTTATGCACAATATCCGAACGATTGCACATTTCCTTGTGTGATCGTTCGTTTTTATTTGACTTTAAAAAGTACCGCTGTTACACTGGTTATTGTGCTTTAGCGGGTTAAACCGCATAGCGTCCGGAGGGCTGCGTACATAAGAACGCTGTACAGAGCCCATATTATGAAAAATAATGGTGCTAAGCTAGCACCTACGGAGGAATGAACATGTCAACGGTAGTCGTCGTGGGAACACAATGGGGAGACGAAGGCAAAGGGAAGATCACGGATTTTCTGGCGGAGAGCGCAGATGTGGTCGCCCGGTATCAGGGGGGTAACAATGCCGGTCACACGATTCTGATTGACGGGAAGAAATTCAAGCTGAGCTTGATTCCATCTGGTGTATTTTATAAAGAGAAAACTTGCGTAATCGGTAACGGAATGGTGATCAATCCCGAAGCCCTGATCCAAGAAATTAATTATATTCATGAGAACGGCTTCGACACCAAAAATCTGGTGATTAGTGATCGTGCCCATGTCATTATGCCCTATCATATGCTGCTGGATGCGCTTGAAGAAGACCGTAAAGGCCCGAACAAAATTGGCACGACCCGTAAGGGAATCGGCCCCGCTTATATGGACAAAGCTGCCCGCAACGGTATCCGGATCGCCGATCTGATGGACGCTGAGGAATTCGAGCTTAGACTTCGTCACTTAATGGAAGAGAAGAACCAGGTTATCACACAGGTATACGGTGCAGAGCCGCTTGATGTGGAAGAGATTCTGGTAAAATATCTGGAATATGCAGAAGTGCTTCGCGGTTATGTAACCGACACGTCGGTTGTACTCAATGATGCGATTGATGCGGATTCCAGAGTGTTGTTCGAGGGCGCACAAGGTGTAATGCTGGATATCGACCAAGGAACATATCCGTTTGTAACTTCCTCGAATCCATCAGCCGGCGGTGTATGCATCGGTTCCGGTGTGGGTCCTTCGAAGATCAAGCAGGTTATCGGCGTTGCCAAAGCTTACACAACCCGTGTCGGCGATGGCCCGTTCCCTACAGAACTGAATGATGCAACCGGCGATTACATCCGTGAGACCGGCCATGAATACGGTACTGTAACCGGACGCGCACGCCGTGTCGGCTGGTTTGACAGTGTAGTTGTACGTCATGCCCGCCGTGTCAGCGGAATTACCGGTCTGTCACTCAACTCACTGGATGTACTCAGCGGCCTGGATACAGTCAAAATCTGCACAGGCTACAAATACCGCGGTGAGGTAATTACCCACTACCCGGCCAGTCTCAAAATGCTGGCTGAATGTGAAGCGGTCTATGAAGAGCTTCCAGGCTGGAACGAGGATATTACCGCAGCCAAGACTTTGGACGATCTGCCGGCCAATACACGCCGATACGTAGAACGTGTAGCAGAGCTTACAGGCATTCCGATTGCGATCTTCTCCGTAGGACGTAACCGTGAGCAGACTAATCAGGTATTGCCTATCTACATCTAAGCTGTAAATCACAAGGGTCCCGGAGGGGGCCCTTTTTTTTGTACACAGTGTATTCCATGGTGGTACTCTCTTTGCCCGCTGCAGGTTTCCCACTGCTCAATCTGGTCAATACTGGAAGAATACAGTGCTAAAGGACTGATCTTACGGGAAATGGGATAAGACAGAGGGCAAGGAGAGATGATGGTGAAAATAGTCAAAAGTGCAATTGGCGTATGCCTGATTGTCGTGCTGGCCAGCGCGCTGTCCGTACTGACTACCGCCTATGTAGTCAATACGTATATTCAGTCTGTTCTGGCAAGCTTTGATATTAAACTGGATGGACCGGAACCGGGCATCGGCGGCTTTGTGAAAAGTCTGACGGGAATGGGGTCGAAGGCGGATTCTACGGATATTAAGGACGATCTGAAGGACACTGTTCCAGCTGCAACCCAGACGGACAAGAAGAATACCGGGAATACACCCGCTAATGACAGCGACAAGGCTGTAGAGGAAAAGGTTCCTGAAGATGCCTTGGCCGTTATGGGAGAAGCTGCAGATGCGGACGAACAGGGTAACGGGGGCATGGATCAGCAGCTGGTTATGACACCGGATGCGATGAGCGAGCTTAAGGACAGCCTGCCAGCTGAGGAGAAGGCCAATATCTTCAATATTCTGATGACCAAGCTTCCACAGGAGGAGATGCAGAAGATCTCCACAGCGATGGAGGATGGATTGACGGAAAGTGAAGTGAAGGAAATACAGGGAGTCATTGCCAAATACGTGGATCAGGATGAATATGAGATGCTAATGAAAATGCTTACACCTGGGGCGGATGAGAATGTACAGGATTAAAAAAGCGTCACTTTATTGACACAATTATAATGTTTAATCGTCATATTTTGGATAAAAACCCGCGATTTTCGCGGGTTTTGCCATGACAACTAAGTTGAAATTTTTCTCCCGGCTATGGTACAGTAAAAAAGGACTAGAAGGGGTTAAATTTTTGTAACCTTTTAAACGGCTGAAAAACATAGGTTTCACGGCATGATTTATACTTATATTTTTCGCTAGACGAGGGGGATATTGTCCGGTTTCTTAAGGGCTTTAGAACCGTATCTTCTCAGTTCAGGACAACAAGATCATTCACACTAACGCAAATAGAAAAATAGATGCAGCAGAATATATATAAGGGGTCGTAAAACAAGCTTGTCCGCTCTATAGCGGACTGAACGGGCAATTGAAAGGGAGAGTTTGATGAAGGGATTTAAATTCATGCGCCGGATGGGGAAGCTGCGGAGCAGTGAACAGACACCCGCGGAATTCAGCGCAGAGAGCGAAGCCAATGTCTTTCATCAGGAACCTAAACCGCGGAGATTGCGGCGCTCCTGGATTGCGGCTTATGCCGGTCTGGTGCTGCTGTCTGCCTTTTTAGTCGGGGCAGAGAAGAAATATGTGGCCGCAAACACGGTAACCTATTACAAGGTACTGGTGAAGGGCGAGGAAATCGGCAAGATCAGTGAGGAGTCTGAACTTGACCGGCTGTTCGAAGAGAAGCGTCAGGAATATCAGACGAAGTATCCGGATTCAGTGATGGTACTGCAGACAAGCGGTATTACCACGGAGCAAGAGCAGGCGTATAAACCGGAAATTGACAGTGAAGGTACCCTAGACAAGCTGAATGGCATGCTCAAGGCGTACGCGGTCGGTGTACAATTGACTGTCGATGGTAAATCTGTTGGGATCGTCAAGGATCAGGAGACAGCAAATGCGGTGCTGAATGGCATCAAAGAGCATTATGCTCCGGCAGTAGCTGCGGCGGCTGGTGCCCAGCTGAAGAAGATGTCGGCTGCCAGCAGCAAGACTCTGGCTACATCGGCTGGTGGGGATAAGATCAAATCAGCCTCCATTGAGGAAGAAGTGAGCATTGTTCCGGTAAAGGCTGACCCTAACAAAGTGATGAGCGTGGAGGAAGCAGTCAAGGCACTGACCGAAGGCAAAGAGGAGCCAGTTGTCTATACCGTGCAGGAAGGCGATACGATCTCCGGAATTGCCAAACGGTTCAGCATTACGCAGGATGAGATTTTCCGAAACAATCCTGCAGTGAAGGAGCTCACCCTGCAGATCGGGGATGAGCTGCAATTAACGGTTCCGCAGCCTGCGCTTACGGTAGTTACGGTAGAACAGGTGACCGAGCAGGTAGTTACAGAACCTGAGGTTATTGTCCGTACCAGCGATCAGCTGCCAGCAGGCAAGAGCAAGGTAGTGCGCCCGGGCCAGACCGGGCTGAAGGAAATGCAGTACCGGCTGACGAAGGAAAACGGCCTGGTTGTGAAGGAAGAGTGGCTCGGCCAGACAGTAGTGAAGGAATCACTGCCTGAAGTGGTCTACCGGGGAACGAAGGTTGTCGGTGAAGGAACAGGCATGTTCGCCTGGCCGGTCAGCGGCGCAGCCTTATCCAGCAGCTTCGGCGAACGTTGGGGACGTGTTCATAAAGGGGTCGACCTTGTATCGGGCAACCGCACCATTAAAGCAGCCGATGCCGGAACCGTAACTTTCGCAGGGGTGCAGAGCGGGTACGGTAATGTGGTTATCGTCGACCACAAAAATGGGTATGTGACATATTACGGCCACTTGAGCAGAATTTCTGTATCGGTTGGACAACGGCTTGAGCAAGGCGGCAAGATTGGCATTATGGGCAACACGGGGCGTTCGACCGGTACCCACCTTCATTTCGAAATCCGCAAGAACGGTACAGCGGTCAATCCGCTGAAATACTTGAAATAATCCATAACATACCTCAGCCGTCCGGATTTTCCGGGCGGCTTTAAGTTTGACCAGAGGTAGGATGTGACGCTAGATAAGGGAACTTAAGCACGAAGTTCTAATGGAACATTCTTAAGTTCACGTTCTATAGGACAGGTATGTTAAAATAAGAGAATCAATGATAAGTATGGTGAGAAAGGTGAAGCTGAGCATATGCAGATGGGAACGATTCTGGTAGTAGACGATGAACAGCCTATTGCTGATATTTTAAAATTCAATTTAGAAAAAGAAGGCTATGAGGTAATCTGCGCCTTTGACGGCAACAGTGCGGTGGAGCTGGCGCTATCTATTCGCCCCGATCTGATGCTGCTTGACCTCATGCTTCCCGGCAAGGACGGAATGGATGTCTGCCGTGAGGTGCGCTCAGCCCATCTGGATATTCCCATCATTATGCTCACAGCTAAGGACGGGGAGATTGACAAGGTGCTTGGCCTTGAGCTTGGCGCTGATGATTATGTGACCAAGCCCTTCAGCACACGTGAGCTGCTGGCCAGAGTCAAGGCCCAGATGCGGCGCCAGCATAAGCCGACTCCGCCCGGATCGCTAAGCGAAATGGCAGAAAGTAAACAGGGCGTGCATCACTTCGGCCTGTTCGTCGATACCGATATGTATATGGTCTATAAAGACGGCGAAGCACTGGACCTGACACACCGCGAATATGAGCTGCTCTACTATATGATCCGCCATGCCGGCAAGGTAATGACGCGGGAGCACCTGCTTCAGGCTGTATGGGGCTTTGAATACTTCGGCGATGTGCGGACCGTGGACGTAACGATCCGCCGTCTGAGAGAAAAAATTGAGGAGAATCCCAGTAAACCGGAATATATCTTCACCCGGCGGGGACTCGGTTATTTGATGCATAGCCCCAAAAGCGGAGGCCTGTGATGAAAAAAGGGCTGTCCTTTTTCCGGACGATTCAGGCCAGGTTGACTATTATCTATGTCCTGCTGATTCTAGTGGCGATGCAGCTGATCGGAGTTTATTTTGTCAGTTCGATGAAGAATTCACTGACAGAGAATTTCACCAAGGATCTGAAGGCCAGGGCAGAGATGCTCTCGATCCTGACTGCAGACAAGCTCGGCAGCGAAGCCGGAACCGCAGATGAAGAAACGGCAGTAGAGAGCCTTCGCGGTATGGTCAACAATCTGTATATCAACGGTGCAGAGATCCAGGTGCTTGATGCAAGCGGAAAAATCATTACTACGTCTGTCCCCTCCCAGAATGATTATGTAGGACAGCGTAATACCCAGACTGTGGTCAGCCGGGCGCTGCAAGGCATCAGCGACAATGAAGAATATATTATTGCCGATGATAATGTGCGTAAGAAGGTCGTAGCCAAGCCGGTGCTTTCCGGTGATAAAGTGGTAGGGGCTATCTACATTGCCGCTGATATGAAGGATTTATACGCCACCATGAGCCGGATTAACAGCGTGTTCCTCTCAGGACTGCTCCTGGCACTGGCGCTTACTGCCGTATTGTGCGTGATTCTTGCCCATACGATTACTCATCCGATTAAAGAAATGACCCGGCATGCCACCGCGCTTGCCGAAGGCCGGTTTAACCGTAAAATGCCGGAGTTCGGCAATGATGAAATCGGGCAGCTTAGCCAGGCGTTTAATTATATGACAGGCAGGCTTCGTGAAGCTCTGTCTCAGAACGAGGAGGAGAAGGAGAAGCTTGCCTCGATCCTGACGAATATGAGTGATGGAGTTGTAGCGACCGACGAGAGCGGGGTGGTCATTCTGATGAATACCCGCGCCGCGCACATGCTGGGCTCGGAAGGCCCGCTGCCGGAAGGTGCGCCGCTCGATGAGCTTCTCGGCCTGAATCATGAGCAGTCGGGATCACTGGCGGAGGGTAATGCCCAATCGGCAATGATTCACCTCTCTCCGATGGGCGGAGGGGATCCCAATATCGTTAGGGTTACCTTTACTCCAATCCACCGCCGTGAAGGCGGCGGAATCGCCGGTACGATTGCCGTACTGCAGGATGTCACCGAGCAGGAGAATCTGGAGGAATCGCGGCGCGAATTCGTAGCCAATGTCTCGCATGAGCTGCGGACGCCGCTGACGACGATCAAGAGTTATGTCGAAGCCCTTGATGACGGTGCACTCGATGATCCGCAGCTTGCTGTACGCTTCGTCGGGGTTATCCGTAACGAGACTGAGCGGATGATACGCCTCGTAACCGACCTGCTGCATCTCTCGCGGCTGGATTCGAAGGAATCCAGCCTGCGTATTCAGCAGACGGATATCTCCGAGATGCTGGAGGATGTCGCTGACCGGTTCTCCTTCCAAATCCGCCAGAAGCGGATTCATATCAGTACAGTTGTCCATAAGGATGTCGCCTCCGCCTGGCTGGACCGCGATCAGATTGATCAGGTGCTTGGCAATCTGGTCTCCAATGCGCTGAAATACACGCCGGAGGGCGGGACGATCAGCCTGCAGGCAGTGAAGAGCGAGGACGGCATGCTGGCTATTTCCGTACGGGACTCCGGTATCGGGATTCCTAAGAAGGATATTGAACGGATCTTTGAACGCTTTTACCGGGTGGATAAGGCCCGTTCGCGGAATATGGGCGGTACCGGACTTGGATTGTCCATTGCCCGGGAAATTGTCAAAGCCCATGGCGGTTCGATTTCCCTGCAATCCGAGCTTAACGAAGGCTCACTTGTCACATTTACGCTGCCTCTGCATCAGCAAAGGGGGAGTGAGGGATGAAAGAAAGAATAAAAACCTGGGTCCTAGCTTTATTGGTAGCTGGCAGTCTGGTAGAAAGCTATTATCTGATATACCGGCTTCCAGGCAGTGATTCAGCGGTATTGTCAGAGAACCTGTATGTAAAGACAGACAATATGGGCCCGGAAGAAAAGGTTGAGAATCTGCTCTATCCGGATAGAATGATTATTCATATGGGCGGGGACAAGCATACCTTGTTCTACCCTGACTCTACTTTTTATGATCTGATTCTGGGACGCCTCAAAGGACGCGGCTTTGAGAGCTTCCAGCGGCGCCCGGTGCAGGATTTCAACTGGGATCAGATCCGGAAGGAGAACCCCGGCATTGAGCTCTCCTTCGGTGCGGGCATCCCAGTGACGCTGCTGCAGCGGGTCATGCAGCTGTCTCCTGATTCGCTGTTTGAGGGGGAGAGCATTGACCGGATTTGGATTTACAATGTGAAAAATGACTCGAAGGCACATGCCGTCTTTTTCAGCACCAGGGGTGACATCGTTTATGAAGCGGCTAAAGCCGATCTCACCGTCCAGGACGTGCAGCAGCATGTCGATTTCGGGACGAACTGGTTGCCTTATACGGCAGTGAATGGAGATTATTATGTGCCTGAGCAGAAGCTTCCTCTGGTTGAGGCTGAGCTGCCATCGGGGATGTATACCATAGAACAAATGCAGAGCAACCTGTTCTTCGATGCAGGGAGTACCAGGTATATTCCGGAGAAGGACGGCTCCAAAATCTATACGGACAGCAAGCGCAGCCTTCAGGTTGACCAGGAGCAGAACTGGATGAGTTATAGTGATCCTGCGGCGCTGCCTGCCGGAGACAGTACGCCTGCAAAGGATGCGCTGGAAGCGGTCGACTTTGTTAATCAGCACGGGGGATGGAACGGAACTTACCGCCTGGCGTCGACGGAGGAGGACAAGCAGGAACGTAAAGTCTCTTTTCAGCAGTATTACGGCTCCTATCCGATCCTGAGCAAACCGCAGCTGCAGTATGGCGTCATCAATTTGGAGCTGCAGCAGGGAACCGTATCGTCCTATGAGCGTTCGCTGATGTATACGGAGGAAGACCAGGCTGTAAAAACGCTTGTGGAGCTCCCCGGAGGAGAAGAACTCAAGACAAAGCTGGCACGGATCGGCTCAAGCTCGCCTGTGAAGGATCTGATTCCGGCCTATATCCCTGTAGAGCAAAGGGAAACGCTGCGGCTGGTGCCGGTCTGGCGGGTGACACTCGAGGACGGAAGTGTGCTCACATTGAATTAGAGTTTATTGAGGAGGGAAAGTATGGACTGGGGAAAAGCCAAAAACGTGCTGATATACGCTTTTCTGGTACTGAATCTGCTGCTGTGTTATCAGCTGTGGATGGATTTGCGGGATCAGGCCAGTGCCAACCTGGACTTTACTTCCCTCTCAGCAGAAACGCAGGCGGTTATGGAGCAGAAAGGGATTCGTGTGCTGTGCCCGATTCCGGCGGCTACTCCCCAGCTGCCAGATATCACTTACATTTACTCCGGAGAAGAGCAGAATGATCCGCCGGTTCCGCTGAAGGAGCCGATTGACAGCGGACTGATGTATTCCTCGTTCACAGAACTCAGCAATGAGCTTCAGGGGCAGATTACGGATATCGCCACTTACCGTTTTGATGCCCAGGAGAGTGAGGTCGGCAAGTTCGTGCTTCATCCGCTGGTGGATAACAAATACTCCTTATTCCAGGTCAGGCTGGAGCTGATTAACAACAATCAGAAGATCGTAGCCTACCGGTGGCCGAAGATTGAGATTGGCGCCAGCAGCAGCGAGGTCAAGGATGTGCAGAAGGTGCTTCCGGCGTCACAGGCACTCAGCAGTCTGATTGAAAAGTATTTTCCGGCAGACTCGGTAGTGAAGGAGATTGAACTCGGCTATTACGGGGAATTGTTCAACTCCGAAAGTCAGGTGGCTTCGCCCATGTGGCGGTTTATGCTGGAGAACGGCAACGCTTATTACGTGGATGCCATAAGTGCGGACATTATCAGTCCGAAGACAACAGAGTAGAAGGAGCAGGAGAGATGGGAATTTCATTTACAGTGCTGTCCAGCGGTTCTACCGGTAATGTGACAGTAGTGCGAAACGGGGAAACAACGCTGATGATTGACGCTGGCCTCAGTGCCAAGCGGATCGATGAGCTGCTGGCTATGCGCGAGCTGACAGGTAAGGATATAGACGGCATTCTGGTTACACATGAGCATTCCGACCACATTAAGGGACTTGGGGCCATGGCGCGCAAATATGATCTTCCGATCTACGCCAACACCAATACCTGGGGGGCGATAGAGAAAGGGATTGGCACGATTCCCGAGCATAACCGGATTATTATGGAGACCGGAGGGTTCCGAGACTTCGGCAGCCTGAGGGTAGAATCCTTTGCGATCTCTCATGATGCCGCTGAACCGGTAGGCTATAACTTTTATGACGGTAAAGAAAAGCTGTGCGTAGCGACAGATCTTGGCTATGTGAGCGATAAAGTAAGGGTGGCGCTTGAAGGCGCGGATGTTCTTGTGCTGGAAGCCAATCATGATATCGAGATGCTGAGAATGGGGCGTTACCCGTGGAACACGAAGCGGCGGATTCTTGGCGATATGGGCCATCTCTCGAATGAGGCAGCCGGAGCAGCACTTAGCGAGATTCTTACCGGACGGACCAAACGGACCTATCTGGCACACCTAAGCCGGGATCATAATATGATGGACCTGGCCAAAATGTCGGTTCGCGGAGCAATGGAGGATCGGGGATGTTTTTACAAAGATAGTGAGTTCAAATTATGCGATACCTATTACGACCAGCCTACGCCATGGGATAAGGTGAGCCAGTCATAAGCCGGTCTACTTCCGTTATTTTATGATCCAGCTCCTGGCGTGAGAAAACTCCCTTATCGATCAGCAGTTCAATCAGGGCGCTCTGGACAAGAATCAGATGATAGTGTTCGTCCTTTAGATCACCAAGTTTGCCTATAAATTGTACAAGGTCCATACTAGTGGAAAAAGATTCCATGTGATTTTCCTCCTTTTCGGCTGTAACTAACGGTTTACCTGTTAAAAATTTGCATGGATTTTGCAGCAGAAAAATCGTGGGCGGCGCCCCGGCGTGTGATACAATTATATTGAACGGATTAAGCGTTTGTCGTGAGCAGCACTTCTATTATTGTAGTCTTTTAAGTTGCAAAATATTCCTGAGACTTGCTTATTATTCTGATATGTTGCAAGAATCAAAAGACCCCTTGCGCTTACAACTCACACTATTGTGGTGAATGAATAAAGTGAAACCTTTTAGCACTTCCTGGAGTCTAAGAGATACAGCAATAAGCTCGGGCGTGGTTGCTTGGCGTTCAGGTCTTGAATGCAGTTAGCAATAGAGGGGAGAGATGTACCGGTGGGATTGTTCGATGATGATTTCTATTCAACCAAAGTGTCACGCCGCAAAAGTAGAGAGCAGGAGAATTCCAAGGTGTTCACCAGCCGGAAATGGACGGTGCACAAAACCCGGCGGAGCCTGGCAACGTGGCAGGTATCCGTTATCAGCTCTGTAGTCAGTGCGGTTGTTGCGGTTTTATTATTCAGTCTTGTTACTGGTCAGCTGACTGAAGAGAGCAGAGCCCAGACACTGGATGTGGGCCAGAAGGTAACCGCAAGCAGCGGAGATCCGTATGACCGGATTATTCAGGCTGCGGCACTGGTACGTCCTGCGGTTGTGAGCATCATTAACCATAAGGAAGATAATAAGGAACTCAATATTCTCGATGAGTCTGCACTCGGTTCGGGAGTTATCTATAAGAAAGACGATGATAAGGCCTTTATCATTACGAATAATCATGTTATTGAGGGTACGGGCAAGCTGGAAGTAGTAACGGTAGACGGTGTGACTCACAAAGCTACTCTGGTCGGAGCGGACAAGGTAACGGATATTGCTGTGCTGTCGATGGATGCCGAGGGTATTACGACCGTAGCCCAGATCGGTGATTCCTCCAAGCTGCGGCTTGGCGAGACGGTCATTGCGATTGGCAATCCGCTTGGTCTTGGGGACACCCTGACCTCGGGCATTGTGAGCTACACGGAGCGGACGATTCCGGTATCGCTGAATCAGGACGGTGTCTATGACTGGGAGCAGGAAGTAATCCAGACGGATGCAGCGATTAACGAAGGCAATAGCGGCGGCGCTCTTGTTGATCTGGACGGGAAGGTAATCGGGATCAATACGATGAAAATCTCCGATACCGGCGTAGAAGGACTCGGATTTGCCATTCCGGCTAACCATGTGATGGAGACGGCTGATGAGCTGGCGGCTAACGGCAAAATATCCCGTTCTTACTTGGGCGTCTATTCGGTAGATCTTAATAACCCCTATGTACCGCTTGCGGAGGATCAGGTTAAGGAATTGAATCTTCCGACATCTGTAAAAGACGGCGTAGTCGTACTCGATGCGGTGGGACCGGCACAGGCTGCAGGCCTTCAGTTCAACGACGTGATTACGAAGTTTAATGATCAGCCGATTACATCGACTCTTTCGCTGCGTAAATATCTGTATGAGCAGACCAAGATCGGTGACGAGCTGAAAATCACTTATTACCGCAATGGTGAAGTAAATCAGGTTACGGTGAAACTTCTTGAGAAACCGGAGGAATAAAAGCCGGATTAGCTGCATATAATGAAGAGGCAGTCATGATAAAGGAAGCGGCTTGGCCGTCCTAATAATTTTTTGGGGCGGCACCGTTTCAGCCTAAATTAAACTGGGTAATGGATAATACAAGGCGGAATTTTCCTTTATATGTAGACTGGCAGCCCTTACATTGGTAAGTACTCCTTATAAGGGAAAAAACGGAGAATTTCGGATAGTCCAGCTTGCCTTTGTTCCGCGGGTGTGGTAACATGAGAATAATCATACATTTGATACCTAATTTTCACATTGAAAAGGGCTGTCATTTGGAATAACAACCTTTTTCAATGTGTGAATTTTTTCTTTGTTTGAAGATAAAAAGAACATATTAATTTAAATTTGTGGAGGTAACACACATGCAAACAGGTACAGTTAAATGGTTCAACGCAGAAAAAGGATTCGGATTCATCGAAGTTGAAGGCGGAAGCGACGTATTCGTACACTTCTCCGCTATCACTGGCGAAGGATTCAAAACTTTGGACGAAGGCCAACGCGTTGAATTCAACGTTGTTCAAGGCAACCGTGGACCACAAGCCGAAAACGTTGTAAAACTGTAATAATAGAAGCACCGTCCCCGCTTTTGTAAGTTGGGACGGTCTTTTTTTATAAAGATCAGACCGAACTTCACCATCGCAAATACAGCCTGATCTTAGCAGAAGAATAACGCTAACGAAGGATTTGTCAGCACCCTGTAAGAGCATCGTTAGATGCTTTTTTACTTGTTTCTCAGGCATGTGACATAAAGGAAGGGAGGAACGGCAATGAACTACCGGAAGAAGCCTATGGAGGAAGTACCGGAAGAAAATACCGCAATTTGGGCCTGTACCAATGATGGTTGCAATGGATGGATGAGGGACAATTTCGCATTTGAACATGCGCCTTCTTGCCGTCTCTGTCATGCCCCAATGGTCCGCAGTATGAAGATGCTGCCGCAACTGCTTAATTCCAACGGCGATCTAAAATCATTGAAGAAGGGTATTTCCATTACCTGACCAATGCCTTTATGAGTCAAGCTTAATATAGAACGATGAACAAATCCAAGACGGTGAAACCGTCTTATTTTTTTTGCTTTCTGGGTGCAATATTGTGATATTTGTCACAAATTTATTGAATTTGAGCGCCAAACGAGGTGTATAATGTGATTATTGTCACACTGTGATGCTTAAATTTTTGACAGAATAGATGTAATGAATGGGGAGAAGGAAGGGGAGAAATATGGATACAGTAATGCTGTCGCGTATACAATTTGCGTCGACGACGATCTTTCATTATTTCTTTGTACCGGTGTCGATTGGTCTGGCACTGCTGATTGCGATTATGGAAACGATGTACGTCAGAAAAGGCAATGAAGAGTACAAAAGAATGGCGCAGTTCTGGGGGAAGCTTTTCCTGATTAACTTCGCAGTGGGTGTAGTAACAGGAATTCTGCAGGAGTTCCAGTTCGGAATGAACTGGTCGGACTATTCACGCTTTGTCGGTGATGTGTTCGGAGCACCGCTGGCGATTGAAGCGCTGCTGGCCTTCTTCCTGGAATCTACATTTATCGGATTATGGATTTTTGGCTGGGACAAGGTTTCCAAGAAGATTCATCTGCTGGCAATCTGGATGGTGGCTCTGGGAACTACACTGTCGGCGTTCTGGATTCTCACAGCGAACTCTTTCATGCAGCACCCTGTCGGCTTTGCAATGAATAACGGCCGGGCTGAGATGAATGATTTCCTGGCGCTGATTACAAATGGACAATTACTGGTTGAATTACCGCATACCCTGCTCGCCGCCTATGCAACGGGCGCGTTCCTGGTGACCGGTATCAGTGCATATAAAATGCTGAAGAAGCAGGATGTGGCTTTCTTCAGAAGATCGTTCGAAATTGCGGCGATTGTCGGTATCGTCTCTTCGGTGGGTGTAGCCGTTGCTGGACATGCTCAGGCACAGTACCTGGTGAAAACACAGCCAATGAAAATGGCTGCTTCTGAAGGACTCTGGGAAGACAGTGGAGACCCGGGGGCATGGACGGTCACTGCTTTTATCGATCCTGTAAATAAAGTGAATTCCGGGGAAATCAAAATTCCTTACCTGCTGAGTTTCCTCTCCTACAGTGAATTCTCAGGCAGCGTCAAAGGGATGAATACCCTGCAGGCTGAATATGAACAACAGTATGGTCCCGGGAATTATATCCCGCCTGTGCGCACAACGTTCTGGAGCTTCCGGATCATGGTTGTTGCAGGCTCGCTCATGGTCGTACTTGGCCTGTATGCGATGTATCTGATGTGGCGTAAAAAGATGGAACGTCCGAATACCTGGTTTATGCGGTTCATGTTCTGGGGGCTCCTGCTTCCGCCAATCGCTAATACTGCAGGCTGGATTATGACAGAAATCGGACGTCAGCCTTGGACCGTATTTGGCCTAATGACGACAGAAGACAGTGTATCACCTAACGTTTCAGCGGGTTCGATCCTGTTCTCGGTAATTACTTTTAACGCTATTTATGCAATATTGGGTATTGTTATGATCGGTTTGTTTGTCAAAGTCATCAAAAAAGGCCCTTATCACATGGATCACGATCACGGTGAATCACATGATCCGTATAGCAAGGAGGGAACAACGCATGCTTTCTCTTAATGAATTATGGTTTGTACTGATTGCGGTCTTATTTATCGGATTCTTCTTTCTGGAAGGCTTTGACTTCGGCGTAGGAATGGAAACACAGATCCTGGCCAAGAATGATACGGAGCGCCGGGTGTTGATCAATTCGATCGGACCTTTCTGGGATGCCAACGAGGTATGGCTGCTGACAGGGGCAGGGGCGATGTTCGCCGCCTTCCCGAACTGGTATGCCACGCTGTTCAGCGGATTCTATATTCCGTTCGTCTTCGCCCTGCTGGCGCTGATTGCCCGCGGTGTTGCCTTTGAATTCAGAGGCAAACGCGATTCGCTGGCCTGGAAAAGAACCTGGGACGCCTGCATTTTCTTCGGCAGCTTCCTGCCGCCTTTCCTGCTTGCCGTTGTATTCGCCAGCTTCATCAAAGGGCTGCCGATTGACGGGGATATGCAGATGTATGCCGGATTCTTCGATATCGTTAATGGTTATACAGTAGTAGCCGGACTCACGGTAGTCATGCTCTGCCTGGTCCACGGGCTTATGTTCACTACGCTGCGCACGGTTGGCGATCTGCAGGTACGGGCACGCAAGCTGGCCCAGAAGCTGCTGATTCCGCTGGCTGCATTGCTCCTTGCTTTTGTAATCATGACTTACTTCATGACAGATGTATTTGAACAACGCGGAGCCCTGCTGCTGGTGCTGGTAATTCTGGGGATTGCCGCTTATGTACTGTCCGGTTATTTCATGAGCATTAAGAAAGACGGATGGGCTTTCGGCATGACGGGAGCGGTAATGGCTCTGTCGGTGCTTTCGGTCTTCGTCGGATTGTTCCCGCGGGTTATGATCAGCTCGATTGATTCGGCGTTCAACTTGACGATTACGAATGCTGCATCCGGACATTACTCACTGAAGGTTATGACCATTGTGGCGCTGTCACTGCTGCCGTTCGTGCTCGGCTATCAGATTTGGAGTTATTTCATCTTCCATAAACGGGTTCACGAGAAGGAGCATCTTGAATACTAATGGATAAAAATTTGCTTGGGTACAAAGGAGTTAAGCCGGTCTTTCTGATCGTAGGCTTCCTTACCCTGGTGCAAAGCCTGTCCATACTGCTGCTGGCGAAATCGCTGGCAGAGGTAGTCTCTGCGCTGTTTGCGGGAGAACCGCTGAAGGAACAAGGGGCGACTATGCTCTTGTTCCTTCTTGCGTTTCTTGTGCGCCATGCCAGTGCAATGCTGATGAGCCGGGTTTCTTACCGTTTTGCGGAGAATACCGGCAGCAGTATGCGGAGACAAATGATGGACAAGTTGTTCGAGCTGGGGCCAAGGCTGGCAGGTGACCGGGGAACGGGGACACTGGTTACCATTGTACTTGAAGGTGTAACCAAGTTCCGTACGTACCTTGAACTGATCATTCCGCGGATGGTGGGCATGGGCGTTACGCCGTGGCTGCTGCTCGTGTATATCTATACGCTGGATACATCAAGCGGGGTCATTCTGACCTTAACGATGCCGATCATCATTGTCTTTATGATTCTGATCGGGATGACGGCCCGCAAGCAGATGGACCGCCAGCTGAAATCGTACCGGACGTTGTCCAACCACTTTGTGGATTCGCTGCGGGGGCTGGAGACGCTGAAGTTTCTTGGACGCAGCCGCAGTCATAGCGGGAGCATTGCTGCTGTCAGCGACCGGTACCGCTCAGCTACGATGCGTACGCTGCGTGTAGCTTTTCTGTCTTCGTTTGCGATGGACTTCTTCACGATGCTGTCTGTTGCGTCCGTCGCTGTAAGCCTCGGCCTGCGGCTGGTTAATGAGGAGATGACGCTGGTCACCGGGCTGACGATTCTGATTCTGGCACCTGAATATTTCCTGCCGGTTAGGCTGGTTGGTGCTGACTTCCATGCGACCCTGGACGGCAAAGAAGCCGGAGAAGCGATGAAGGATATCATCGACCGGGAAACCGTAAAGGCCGTGGCACTTGAGGCTGACGGTAATAAGGCTGTTCAGCAGCTTCAGTCAGGGGCGTTCAGCTGGAAGCCGGACAGTGTGCTGAGACTTGAGCAGATAGGTGTCCAGTATGAGGCGGATGGCATATCTTCGCTGGCAGAAGTGAGCCTGGAAGTGACAGGCGCCGTGAAGATTGGGATTATCGGGGAGAGCGGGGCCGGCAAATCGACACTGGTCGATATTTTGGGCGGCTTCCTGCACCCTACCTCCGGCAGTATCGTCATTAACGGGAACCGGGTCAGTGCGCTGACCGATGAGGAATGGCGCAGACAGACTGCGTATATTCCGCAGCAGCCGTATATTTTCAGCGGAACGCTGGCCGATAATGTACGGTTCTATTATCCGGAGGCATCTATGGAAGACGTTGCTGCGGTAGTGGAGGCGGCTGGTTTATCGAAGCTGGTCTCATCCCTTCCGAACGGACTCGATGAAATGATTGGCGGCGGAGGACGCTCCCTCAGCGGCGGACAGGAACAGCGTGTTGCGCTGGCCCGGGCACTGCTGAGCAGCCGTCCGGTGATGCTGCTCGATGAGCCGACGGCCCATCTTGATATTGAGACTGAATATGAGCTTAAGGAAACGATGCTTCCGCTGTTTGAGGGGAAACTGGTGTTCCTGGCGACCCACCGGCTGCACTGGATGATCGACATGGATCTGGTTGTCGTAATGCAGCAGGGTCAGGTGGCCGAGACCGGTACGCACCACGAGCTGATCGAGCGCAAGGGTGCCTATTATGAGCTTATTCAAAGTCAACTGGAGGGAATCCATTGAAACGTGAAGGATGGTTTGCTCCCTATGCCTCTGCTTATTTCTGGCGGTTTCTGCTGATCATTGCCCTGGGGGCGCTGACGATCTTCTCGGCCTCGTCCCTGATGTACACCTCGGGCTTCCTGATCTCCAAAGCCTCCATACCGCCGGAAAATATTCTAATGATCTATGTGCCGATTGTCGGCGTGCGCACCTTCGGGACAAGCCGCGCTGTGATCCACTATGTGGAGCGGCTGGTAGGCCATGATACAATTCTGCGGATTCTCTCGAAGATGCGTATCCGGCTGTACAACATTCTGGAGCCGCAGGCGCTCTTCCTGTCTTCGCGCTTCCGTACCGGAGATATTCTCGGGATGCTGGCGGACGACATTGAGTATCTGCAAAATGTATATTTGCGTACTGTATTTCCGAGTATCATCGCACTGCTGATTTATGCGGCAGCGGTGATTTCACTCGGTACGTTCGATTTGGCTTTTGCCCTCTTAATGGGGCTATATATGCTGGTGCTGGTAGTCGTGCTGCCGTTAATCTCGCTGATGCTGACGCAAAGCCGCCAGCGGCAGGTGAAGCAGGAGCGCAACCGGCTCTACCAGAAGCTGACCGATGCCGTGCTCGGGATGGGCGACTGGATGATTAGCGGACGGCAGGCGCAGTTCGTGGCAACCTATGAGGCGGACGAGGCAAAAGTCGCCCGCACCGACGGGGCGCTGCGCAGCTGGTCGCGCCTGCGTATGTTCATCGGCCAGGCCGTTGTCGGACTTGGCGTGCTGTCGATGCTCTACTGGGCGGCAGGACAATTTGCAGACGGCGCCATTGCCGGGACGCTGATTGCTGCGTTCGTGCTGGTAGTGTTCCCTGTAGCAGATGCTTTCCTGCCGGTCTCCGAGGCCGTCGAGAAAATTCCGCAGTACCGCAATTCCCTGGAACGCTTGAACGGTGTAGAAGAGGCGAAGGATGCTGTGCCCCATGCAGCGGCAGAAGCCAAGAGTGCGGAAGCTGCGGCTCTGGCCGCCGCTGCCGTAAAGAAGATTCAAACATCCGGTCAGACTCATATCGAACTGAAGTCTGCAGGATACCGCTATGCAGCGGGGGATGACTGGTCGATCCAGAATCTGACCCTCGACATTCCGCAGGGCCGTAAGATTGCAGTCATCGGCCGCAGCGGAGCCGGCAAATCCACGCTGCTGAAGGTCGTGCAGGGCGTGATCACGCCAACTGTCGGCTCGGCAACGATTAATGGAGTGGACGCAGCCGCTTACGGTGAGCGAATTCCGCAGCTCATTGCTGTGCTGAATCAGAGCCCGCATCTGTTCGACACTACGGTGGCGAACAACATCCGGCTCGGGGACCCGGAAGCCTCGGAGGAAGCGGTCAAGCAGGCGGCAGCCCTGGCGAAGCTGGATACGCTGATCTCTTCGCTGCCCGAAGGCTACAACACTCCGGTACGCGAGGCCGGGCAGCGCTTCTCTGGCGGTGAACGCCAGCGGATGGCCCTGGCCCGGATTCTGCTGCAGAATACGCCGGTGGTTGTGCTCGATGAGCCGACGGTAGGCCTGGACCCGCGCACGGAGCGCGAGCTACTGGCTACCATGTTCGAGGCGATGGCAGGCAAGACGCTGATCTGGGTCACACATCATCTGGTAGGCGCAGAACAAATGGATGAAGTGATTTTTATGGAGAATGGCCAGGTAGAAATGCGCGGCACCCATGCCGAGCTAATGGACAGGGAACCGCGCTACCGCAAGCTGTATGAGCTGGACCGGCCAAGTGCGTTTATGAGTGCAGCCCCCGGGGAATGAATATAGAACACCAAAAAGCTCTTTCTGTCCGGTTGTGGACAGAGAGAGCTTTTTTAATTATAAGAATCTATATGCTTTATGTTTCTTCCTGTTATAGACCGTACCGTTCCACTACCCAATCTTTAAACATAGCGTAATCCTTCTCTACCTGTCCGGCATAACTGTAAGCCCACTCTGCAATGTACCGGGCAAAGGCATCAGGATCCGGGCCCATGGCTTTGGAAATCTCCTGCTCGCTATGATAGTTGAGGATTCCCTTATCGACGTCGGCATCAGCGCGGGCATGCATTTTGGCGGTCAGACTGCCCATCACCTCCAGCACCCGGATCAATTCCCCGGAGTCTGTGATATCCTCCAGCTTGAGTCTTTTTTTGTACGGGGAACGCTCCCTGACATAGAAGTCCCGGCCGCCCAGCGTCAGGAAGCCAAGGTAGGGATCAGCTTTGTGGTGCATGGCCTGCTGGGTAGCGGACACCCGTTTGCCCTGATGGGTAAAGGATTGCCAGAACGACTCCGAATACGGCATGAAATAGGCGGGAACCGGGGCGCGGACCTCTTTTACCTCCAGTACGGTATCATCCTCGCCAGCCTGCTCTAAACCGCCCTCAATTAGAATATAATAGCGGTCCAGCCCAATAGATGCCGTTCCCGAACCGCGTTTGACCGCAATGTCCTTGATCCGGAAATGCTCCTCATTCAGGCTGCGTGTGACCACCGTCTGGGTATAGAAGCTCCAGGCTTGTTCAAGCTCGGCCTGCTCGGCAGCACCGGGAATCAGCAGCTCGGAGGTCTCCAGGAACACCCGGCTGCTCTGCATTTGGGCGGTAACCTTCTCCAGAAAGTGACTCTGCCGGCGTTTTTCCAGCTTGCGGAGCAGCTTCTTCACCGGCCCTTTGGCGGTATCCTCATTGATGACGAAGTTAGCGGGATTGTCTTTGCCTTGGGCGAAGCGGCGGATTTGCCGGGAATAGGCTGCTGCGTAGCTCTCAACCGACTTGTGCTGCTCTGCTTCGCTATAGCCAAGCTGCCTGCCGACAAGGGCAATACTGACCGCCATGCGCAGCAGATCGTAGAGATAAGAGCCGACATACCCTTCGTCAAAATCATTCACATCATAGACGATATCCCCGTCTTCACTGCGGAAGGCACCGAAATTCTCGAAATGCAGATCCCCTTGAATCCAGGTAGGACGGGCAGGCGAGCTATGGTAAGGGAAGTACTGCCTGGTCGTATCAAAATAGAATAAATAGGCGCTCCCGCGGTAGAACGAAAAGGCGCTTTGCGCCATTTTGCCGTATTTCTCTGACCGGTTGACCGGGCTTAAGGCCATAATGCCGCCGTCGAACTCATCAAAAATCGAAATTAGCAGATCTCTGCGCAGCTTTGAGCGTGTGCGGATGACCCCTTCAGTAATGGACTGATTGACCATGAGCGTGCTCCTTTCCGGTTAGTATGATTATATCTATTATTTCCATGGACCTCCAAATTTGCAAGCGTGATATAATTGAAGAGTTAAGGAGAGGGTTAAAAATGCAGTTAATATGGCAATTGGACACGATCTATCCTTCCTTTCAGTCGGAGCCGTTTCAGCAGGACCGCAGGCTTGTAGAGACACTTGCCGGGGAGCTGGGTACTTGGGCAGCCGTACATTTACATAATGGACAAGATGCCGCAGGAGTGATGGAGCAGTTCCTTAGACAATATAATGCTTACAAAAGCATCTATCTCCGCTTGTTCAGCTTCGCCGAATTAAGCTTCAGCGCCGACAGCAGTAATACGGAAGCGATGAATCTGATGGACGAGCTGGAGGAGGTCACCCTTGGCGCAGGAGAAGCCTTAGTAAGCTTCAGCAAATGGCTGGCCAGAATCCATCCGGATATGCTGGAGACCAGTATCGCTTCCAATGCCTATCTTGAACAGCACAGCTTCTATCTGCGTGAGCTGCAGGGCAAATCGCAGCATTTGCTGAGTGAGGAAGGCGAAGCCGTGATTGCCCGGATGCAGGCTACCGGCTCGAAAGCTTGGGAACGCCTGTATATGCGGACGTTGTCCACCTTGCGGACAGATGTGGAGCTGGACGGCAAAATGCGGAGCTTGTCGCTGGCTGAGCTGCGGAATCTCGTCTATGACCCAGATGCTGCGGTACGGAAGGCGGCGGCAGAAGCCGAGCATCAAGCCTGCCGCAGTGTAGCGGAACAAAGTGCAGCATGTATCAATGCCGTAAGTGGTGAGGCAGCGGCGGTCTATGAATTGAGAGGCTACGCTTCACCGCTGCATAAAGTGCTGGCCGCTTCGCGGATGGATCAGGAGACACTGCAAGTAATGCTGCAGGCGATCCGGGAGAGTCTGCCAGTATTTCACCGGTATTATGCCAAAAAAGCCGAACTGCTGGCTTATCCCGGGCAGCTGCCGTTTTATGATGTGTTTGCGCCAATAGGGAGGGAGTCTCCGGCTAACCTCTCCTATACCGAAGCCCAAGCGATGATTATTAAAGGCTTCAGCAGGTTTAGCAGCGAGCTTGGCGGATTCGCCCGCAAGGTGTTCGAACAGCGCTGGATCGATGCCGAGCCGCGGAGCGGCAAAGGGAATTTCGGCATGTGTGTTGATATTTTCCCGATCGGGGAGAGCCGGATGATCACGAGCTTTAACGGCAATTATATAGATGTGAGCGTGCTGGCCCATGAGATCGGACATGCCTACCACAGCAGCCGCCTTGCCGGGCAAAGTATGGTCAACACGGAATATCCGGTGCCGATTGCGGAGACGGCGTCGATTTTTTGCGAGAGTCTGATAGGCTATGAACTGCTGCAGTCTGCGCCCGCCGGGGAAGCGGAGGCCATTCTGGAACGGGGACTGTCGGATGCCGGGTACTATATTGTAGATTTCTATGCCCGGTATTGTTTTGAGAGCAAGCTATATGCCCGCAGGAAGTCCGGACCTCTCTCCGTGGAGGAGCTGAATGACCTGATGCTGGAGTCTATGCATGGCGCCTATGGCGACAGTGTACTGCCGGATTCGATTCATCCGTACCAGTGGATCAGCAAGGCCGGGTATTACATGTCAGGCAATGAATTCCTGAACTTCCCGTATTCCTTCGGGCTTTTGTTCTCCAAGGGGCTCTTTGCAGAGTACAAGAAGCGGGGAGCAGACTTCGTAAGCCGCTATGAGCAGTTCCTCTCGGCAACCAGTACCCGGTGTATCGCAGATGCCGCGAAGCTGATGGACATTGATGTACATTCCTTGGCGTTCTGGCAGGATGCGCTCATGCTGATTGCCGGGGATATAGAGAAGTTTACGGGACGGGAATAAAGCTGGATTTTTACGCTGCGGAAGGTTCCTTTTTACGGGGAAGTGTGGTAGAACAGTAGTAGAAGTATACACCGCAGCGGCACAGAAAGGGATGCTTGATTGAATGTACGTAGTGTGTAAGGAACACGTAGAGCTGGCTATCGACAAATTTGTGGACGAGTACGAGGATGCACCGGATGTTGTGGATCTGAAGGAGACCGAGTTCTCGGACTGGGACCCGCCGGCGAAATGTGCGGAATGTGAGAAGAATGCTGAATATCTGGTAGTCTAAAGGACTGCTGTAACTTAAAAACACCCTGCAGCCGTGAGAGCGGTCTGCAGGGTGTTTTGGTGTATTTGTGATATTTTAGGCATCTGCTGCATCCGCAATATCGGCGAGCGAGCTGCTGCGGTTACTGCGGTTGCTGCCGCGCCGGTAGGCAACGGCTGAGATAATGGCAATCAGAGCGGCAATTGACAGCCCCCAGTAGATGTTGGAGTAAGCCGTAGAGAGCGGCAGCCCGCGCTGCCATTCCAGGGCGCTGGCGGCCATCGCCACGCTGAACGCTCCACTGAAGAATTGCAGCAGCTGGAACAGCCCCATGCCGGATCCAATCTGTGATGAAGGCAGAATCCGCGAGATTTCATTCGATACGCTGCTGGACAGCACGGTAAAGGACAGACTCATAATCATGTAGACCAGCATGACGGCAATCCAGGACTGTCCGGCGAAGAAGGCGAACAGCACGGTTGCCGCCAGCACCAGCAGCGGTGCGAAGCGTAAGATGCCGGCATTGCCGTAGCGGTCGATGATACGTCCCACGGTGCGGGAGACGAAGATCGCCAGCAGTGAGCCGGGGAAAATCACCAGCCCGGCATGGCTGGCGCTGAAGCCGAAGCGGTGGGTCAGAATCTGCGGCAGCAGGAACAACGTAGCGAAGCTGCACAGGTAGGAGGCGATCCCGACCAGCGCCAGCACGAGATACGAGCGGTTGCGGAACAGCGCCGGCATCACGAACGGATCTGGTGTGCTGCGGATGCGGCCTACGAATAAGGCAATCGCGGCCATGCCGGCGATCAGGGCAACCCACAGTCCGCTGGTCAGGAACAGCAGCAGGCCTGTGGTGCCGACACCGAGGAATACTCCGCCAAGCACATCAAACGAGCCGCGGGCAGGCACTTCTCTGGGCAGCAGGATCAGGAACAATGGCACCAGCAGCAGAATCGCTGCCGTAACTGCGAACAGCCAGTGCCAGCCGAGATACTCGACAATGGAACCGCCCGCGACCGGGCCAAGACCCAGTCCCAGCGAGACGGCGGACATGATGGTCGCCATCGCTTTGCCGCGGCGGGCCTGCGGGACATAACGGGTGAACAGGACAAGCGACAGAGACATGACGGCCCCTGCACCTGACGCCTGGAGAATGCGCACGATAAGCAGGAAGATAAAGTTAGTGCTGAAAAAGCCGGCCACAGCCGCAAGCCCCAGCGTAAGCAGGCCGATGATCAGCAGCCACCGGATCGGCAGGAAATCTGACAGCCGGCTGTACGTGATCGAAGCGATCGAGAACATAATGGAGTACCCGGTCACAATCCAGGAGGCGGATGCAGCTGTGATCCCGAAGGTCTCGGTTACATCAGGCAGCGCCAGATTGAACATGGCCGTATTCATAATGACAAGTACTACAGCGACACTGAACAGCAGGGTCAGCAGCCCTTCGCGTGGAAGAGTGGCTTCCACAGCAGCGTTTGAATTGCCTGCATGATCCTCAGAGGTATGTAATGAGCTCATGTGATTGCCACTCCTTTATTTCTAATGTTTAATAGTTCGATTACTTACGAACAATTGAAATATAGCATGCACTGATGTAAAATGCAATTAGGAAGATGCAAAATTACAAAGAAATTTAAGTACTCATCTGTATTTCAAAGGAGTCTTTTTTATGAAGCTGCTTCATCATCCGGACCGCAAGGACCTCCAGCTGGCATCAGTGCTGTATGCGCTTAGCGATCCGATCCGTTTATATGTGGTGTCAGAAATCCGCAAGCATGGCGAGCAGGCCTGCAACAGCTTTAAAGTGCCGATTGCCAAATCCACGATGTCCCATCATGCCCGGACGCTGCGCGAAGCGGGCGTAGTCTATACACGGGCACAGGGCACCCAGCGTATTATGTCGCTGCGCACCGATGACCTGAACGAACGTTTTCCCGGCCTGCTGGATTCCGTCCTACAGGCCTATGACTCCTCAGAGCAGCCCGAGCTGTTCACGGAGCAGGAGGAAGGGCTGGAATAGCCTGACCGTAGGAAGAGTGGAACGGGCTAGAACACAACGGGAAGAACAAGAACCCTTAGAAGGGCTGAAATAGCAGAGGGAACAAGTCAACAAGGACAGCTGAAATAAGGCGGGTTCCGGTTTATTTTTACCCGGAAATATGGTAAACATAAGAGGATATCATTAAGCGGAAGGACGTAATGGATACGTCCTTTTGCTGTTTTTATAGAGGAACAACGAAGGCCGGGCAGAGGACATGCACATGGGTACGGACACTCCCAGCGGCACGATGTTTATATAGGGTTATCCCACAGGAGGAAGATATGTTAATTCAAATCATCGGCGTAGGCAAATTGAAGGAAAAATATTTGGTGAGCGGCATCGCGGAGTACGCCAAGCGATTGACCCCCTACCTCAAGTTCCAGATGATTGAGGTGGCGGATGAGAAGGCCCCGGACAATCTCAGCGACGCTGAGGTTGTCCAGGTGAAGGTACGCGAGGGCGAGCGTATCCTCGCGCACATCAAGAGCGAAGCGCATGTCATTGCGCTCGCGATCGACGGCAAGCTCTGGAGCTCCGAGGAGCTTGCCACTGAAATCGACCGGCTCGGCACCTACGGGACGAGCCATGTCGTCTTCGTCATCGGAGGCAGCCATGGCCTCTCCGATGACGTCATGCGCCGCGCCCAGCAGCGCATGAGCTTCGGCCGCATGACGCTGCCCCATCAGCTCATGCGGCTGGTGCTGGTGGAGCAGATTTATCGGGCGGTGAAGATAAATCGCGGGGAACCGTATCACAAGTGAAGCGAAATATATTCTTACCACGCAGAGGGTTTGAGTGAGGCTACTTGTGAAAACCGCCTCACAACACCGCCTGTGAAAATATGATTATGTAATTGATTAAGAATAGATGGTCACCCTGGCACACGAAAAATGATCTCAAATGTTGTCTCTTTAGGGTTGGATGCAAATGTGATATCGCCTAAATTTCTAGTCATGATCTGTTTGCAAATGGATAGCCCAAGCCCTGTACCATGCTTTTTACTTGTTACAAAGGGCTCAAACAATTTATATTGAATGGCTTCTGGAATTTGGGGACCATTATTCGCGATCGACACGACATACATGTCTCTTATTCTTTGGCTCTTAACGATTAACGTTCTATTTTGTTCGATTTCTGAAAGGGCATCAATGCTATTGTTAATAATGTTGGAGACGACTTGCTGAATGGAAGTTTTTTGTAAACTGAGTAGAATATCTTCTTCGATATTTAATTGAAAGATAATGTTGTGATCAATTAGCCTTGGTGTAACCATGCCGATGACGGAATGAACTAAGGAATTTATTGAAATGATTTCAAAAGATTCTTCAAAGGCACCCTTTTTAGAAAAACTTAGAAATCCTGTGATTTGCATTTGTATGTTCTGAAATTCTTTTTCTATTATATCTAGATAGGAAATCGTGGTGCTTGTTATATTATCTCGTCTTATTAACTTTAAGAAACCTAAAATCGTGGTCAAAGGATTTCTAATTTCATGGGCCATGCTAGCAGCCATTTTCCCGACAACTGTTAATCTTGCCTCGTGAAGTTCAGCCAATGTTTTTTCTTGCTTTTCCAATAGTTCATTCGTAAATTTAGAGTAATGGATTACAAAACATCTTTCGAATTCAAAGACTCTCTGGAGTATTATTCGAATCAACTTGATTGGGATGGTTTTGCCGTGCTCATGCTGTTCAACGAAAAACAAGAGGGTGTCTGTCCATAACTGATTGAATAAGATGATGTGGTCAACGGGGATTTTTTGTTGAAAGCATTGTTCACTGAGCGTGGGAATACTGGCGAAATGCGTATGACTCTCCACAGGGATTTCGATATCAAGCATGAACTGAAACAAGTTATAGGTTTCTCTCATAATAAATTCATGATCATAAAAGCCAGGATAATGTTGGGATAAACGATCAAACCATCTATGGATTATGATTTCTTTATGGTTTTGCAGGATCTCAAGAAATTGAATCTCGGTCATATAAATTCTCCCCGGTAGCCGATGAAGTTTTTTATAAGAGTAAGTCTTAAATACTACTGGATGAATATATCGTAAAACATGCCATGTGTAAAGGAAAGTGTATATTTATTCATTTTATTTGGAAAATAAAGATACGTGGAACCGTACAACAAGTAGCGGCAAGTTTTTTTGAAAAACCCGCTCAACAAGCTGTTACGAGCTTATTGAGGCGAAGGGGCCAACTCGAAAAAGATGCTAATGGATGGTCGTGTCGAGTTCCGGCTCAATGCCGGAGACATTGTGTCGATCCTTCATGCAGATTCGATTGATCACGGTTTGCAGGAGTGTCTTATGCGTTTTGGGAGGCGCGTTCTTAAGTAGTTGGCTTGTGATCCATATCATTTCCTGATTCATCCAATTCCCCTAATCTCTTGGGTAAGAAACTACATTTATCCTTGGAGGTAAGTGAAATTGGAGAGAATCCGTGTGATCGAGATTCCACCGCTAAAAGTTGTTAATTCGGGAAACCTATCGGCTATGGAGGATTTCGAAGCGTTCGACCAATGGTGGTCATCCATCAATGTCAGGCATTACATTACACCCCGTGACTTTATGTGGTATAACGACAAGCAACGGTATTTGGAATGGTTTTTTGCGCTACCGGAAGGACATGAAGATACAGGTGGATACGAGGTTGTTGATTTTCCTGGGGGATTGTATGCGGTTGCGGCTTCAAAGGACGCAGAGGAAGAAGCGATTGAGGAAACGAAAGCATCTATTCGTTCATGGGTAGAGGCAAGCGGTTGCTTCGAACTATCAACAAACGAGAATGATCCAGCAGAGCGATACGTTATGACCCATGTCACTACACCCAAGATATTCAAAGAGAAAATGGGCTATCATCTATCAGATATATTCGTGCCGATTATTGCAAAGTAAGCCTCGAGAATAACCGGTACCTATTTATACTTTGCGGATAATGCTAGTTCAATATTTCAAACATGAAGTGTTTCTTAAAAAAAGGCGAATTCTCATTCATTGTTGAATGGAAATTCGCCTTTATTCATTTTCGGACGTTCACAAAAAGAGTCAGATGATGATCGGATATTTGTATAATAAAGTTGACTTCATGTATAGTTTAGTATACATTATGTTTAGTATACTTTACTATAGGCGATGTCATACATGACTTATCAAGAAAAAAAGTATCCCAATGAAGTGTTGGATTCAAAAGTAACCTTTCATTACTGGGGGGCCTTCGTTCGCATCGGTTTGTTCGCCTTCCGAAATTCATTCGCTATGTTTATCAGTGGCTTCCTTTTGGCTATGGGCTCATTGGTTATAGACCAGCCTTTGAAGGTGATGTTCATCGTCCTAATCGTCTCCGGATTTGTTTCAGACATAACCGGTTCAATTTCGAGAATATATTACTACAGGAGAGGAGTCTAAGATGGGTGGAAGAGGTATTCTTTTACGGAGAAAACTCAGAGGAGCAATGAGGAAATTAGATAGGGGGTAAAGGATGAGAGCAATTGTATATGCCAAATACGGATCGCCCGATGTCCTTCATCTGAAGGAGCTAGAGAAACCTACACCGAAGGATAATGAGATACTGGTCAAAATATATGCGGCAACGGTAACAGCGGGGGACTGGCGCATGCGAAAGGCCGACCCATTCCTAGCAAGACTGTACAATGGTCTCTTAAGGCCCAAAAAAGTAACGATATTGGGGTTTGAGTTAGCCGGGGAAGTTGAAGCCGCAGGCAAAGATGTAACACGATTTAAGATCGGTGATCAAGTATTTGCGTCTTGTGGTTTTGGCTTCGGTGCATATGCCGAGTACAAATGTTTGCCTGAAGATGGATTGGTGGCCATCAAACCGGTCAATGTGAGCTACGAGGAGGCTGCCGCTGTTCCCATCGGAGGAATAACCGCGTTGAACTTTCTAAGGAAGGGAAATATCGCGAGCGGAATGAAGGTCCTTATTTATGGTGCCTCTGGAAGTGTGGGGACTTATGCGGTGCAGCTTGCCAAATATTACGGGGCAGATGTAACAGGGGTATGCAGTACTGCCAATCTTGAAATGGTAAGATCTATAGGAGCCGATCGAGTCATAGATTATACGAAACAGGATTTCATGGCGCTTGAAGAAAGCTATGATCTAATCTTTGATGCCGTTGGGAAAATGATATCCAAAATCAAAGAATCGACATTCAAAAAGGCACTGCGTAGTAACGGTAAATATGTGAGTGTGCATATGTCACAAAAGCCTCGCGTTGAAGACCTTATCTTCCTACAAGAACAACTTGAAGCCGGTACTATTAAACCAGTTATCGATAGACGCTATTCGTTGGAACAAGTTCCTGATGCCCATCGTTATGTCGAACAAAAACATAAGAAGGGGAATGTCGTCATTACTGTACGTGAAACTTGCCGTTAGTGACAGTGCGGTCAACCGTATCATAAGTAGGACGAAATTTTGCCGTAGCTACTCAAGGAAGTGGAGAGGATTTTGCTACCCCTACGGAGGATAGTTAAGCAGATAAATGCAGCAAATAGCGGCGAGAGGGAAGCTATCCCTTTCGCCGCTATTTTTCTACGTTAAGTCATTACGCTAATCCTGTTAGCTCTGCAATTATGTTGGGTTAACTACAGAGTCAACAATGCTTTGAATTTCATCTTTGCTAAAAGAAACCGGAGTTGAAGATGGGTTTTGGGTTCCCTCAGAAGCCAACTCAAGTGCGGCCAAGACTGCTTCTAAGTTATCGGCGGTTACTCCGGTTATTCCTGCAGCGGCAAATATTGTTTCGTCAGGCGCTTCGACATTTGGCTGGCCATAGTAAGCATTAATTAATTCCAACGCGGCTTGTGGAGTCATTGCTGTTGGTGTTGGTGTTGGTGTTGGTGTTGGTATTTCTGTTGGTGATGGTATTTGTGTTGGTGATGGTATTTGTGTTGGTGATGGGTTTTGTGTTGGTGATGGGTTTTGTGTCGGTGATGGTATTTGTGTTGGTGATGGGTTTTGTGTTGGTGATGGTGTTGGCGTTGGCGTTGGCGTTGGCGTTGGCGTTGGCGTTGGCGTTGCCTGTGCAGCCTGGATCTCACTGTATTTGGCCTTACCTTCATAAGCTCCAAGAACGAGTAGATCGCGCGTCGCGTTTGATGCACCACCGAAGGTTCCATCCGCGCCATTGCTCAACAACTTCTGCTCTAGGGCCAGCTCGACATATCCTTTGGCCCAGTCGGAGACGGTTTCATCGTCCACGCCTGGTGTGTTCTGCGCTTTTTCTTTTTGACCCAGTCCCTTGATCAGGAATGCGGCTAACTGCTCCTTGGTGACCTTCCCGGCTGGGTCAAATACGCCCTCGCCGTAGCCGTCCGTAATGCCGGCCTTCTTGACAGCCTCAATATACGGAAGTGCGTAGCCGCTTGCAGGATCATCGGAAGTGACGTCCGTGAAGGTGGAGGTCTTCAGATTGGTATCAACCTCCAGATTGAAGATCAACGCAGCGACCTTAGCAAATTGGGCGCGGTTCATCTCATCCTTGACCCCGAAGGTGTCCTCCGAGATGCCACTAAACACGCCTGCCGAAATCAGTGAGTCGAACTTGGCCTTCGTCGCTTCGTCCAGATCCTTTAGATCAGAGAAGTCTGCCGATGTCTTAGCACTCGCATAAACCGCACTGCCAGACATGCACATTAATAAGACCAAAAATGAAACAAACCATTTCTTTCTCAAAAAAAATCCTCCTTCTTAGATACTACCGTATGGATTAATCATCAAAGCACCTACAGATCTATACTAAAATAATTATTGGCAGAATTCTATAAAAATTAATTTAAAACTTTCTATAACTTTGAAAGCATAGGTCCCTTGCATCTGCGACACAGCATAAATTTCGCCCGACAGATACTACGCAGAACCCCACCATAAATAACGACCAAAAAAGGGAGCGTGTTGGACACTCCCCTTGAGCTAATATTGTCTGTTATCAAATTCCACCGACAGCAGCCTGATATACACAATATAAACCACATAGACCCCTTAACTTACGGTCTTATGGACAAAATCAATCTCATTTCTGATCCCTTTATGGGCGTCATTCCATAGGCCTTTTATCAGACGAATGCGCAGCAGGCATGTATTAGGGTCCTCGTCGTTATTGGCTTCGTAGTACCAGTCGGCGAATATGGTGCGCAGCTTTGTCATCATCTCCGCGTTTTTCTCGTCACATACCCAGCCCAGGTTCTCACCGATACCATCGGCCGTAAAGTTCTCGACGATGATACAAACGGCGACTTCGGGGTTCTGGGCGATCTGCTGCATCTTGCCTGAGGTCGCGTATGTGACGGTGTAGAACGCGCCGTCCTCATAATAGGCGTCTACAATGCGGGCGGCGGGACGGCTTTTGCCATGGGCCCCCGGTTCCAGCGCGATAGTGGACAGGGTGATCAGTCCGTCCTTATTACCCACTTGTTCTTCCAGCAGCTTCATGGCTTCGTCGTACTTGCTCATTAAATTACCTCCTAAAGTGTCATAAGGCATTTATCATTAAGCTTATCATTGTAAAATTTTGGTGAATGTGAAGAATATTACGATAAAATATTAAATCGCTATCAGCGATGCTCGTGTGGGCTGGCTACGTGGAGTTAGGGGAAATCATAAAGATGCGACCGAAGGACGGCCTTAGAGTAATGAGGCTGTCTTTTTTTGCAGGACACTTGACTTTGGTCAGACCTAAGGTGTACTGATGAGATATATTCCAAGCCTCAACTGTAGGAGTATCGTTATAAAAAGCGAAATTACGATTAGTGATCTTGCTAAGCTGATGAACGTGTCGGTCTATCAAAATCCGTTATTTTGAAGAGAAGGGTCTTCGGCAGTTCATTCTTGGGAATGTACCGAACTAGGAGGGGAAAATGAATGGATGAGACAATTAAACTAAAGCTATATGAAAAAAATGAGAGATTAATCAATATGGTTATTGAACGGGCAAAAAGGGATTTCCCTAATGATATTGCAGTTATCGGGCTTGTGGGTTCTTTTACTACGAATGAGTATCATGAAAAAAGCGACCTGGACTTCATTATCGTTAACTATACAGATGATGGTTGGAAAATAGCTACGTCCTTTATATTTGACGATGTGGGATACGATATCTATTGTTCATCGTGGGAAAGAATCTCTACGTTGACACACTTACAGGTATTATACTGTGCAAAACCAGAGTACATGGACAAGATTAATCATTTATTGGGAAAAAAACGTGAGGAACTCTCTGAGCCGATTGGGGAAAATTGTATTAATAGAGCTAAAAAGTATATCGATATAGCCAAGCAGAAGTATAGCGATTTAGTTTTAGCAGAAAATATTGGTGAAGCGAAGTATGCCTCTGGTGAAATGTTACATAACCTTTGCGAAGGGATTATGAATATAAACAACGTATGTATTGTAAAGGGACTTCAAAAGCTTTTTGAAGAATTACTTAAACTTCAATATTTACCTTTAGATTTTGAAAATAACTACATATCTTTAATTGAAGCAAAATCTATCAATGAAATACAAAGTGCAGCATTTGTATTATTAAAAAGTGTTGTTAATCTATATAGCAAAATACGTGAAGAATTAATTGCAAAGCCAACACCAACATTCGAGAATTTACGGGGAACTTATGAGGAATTGTGGTGTAATTACAGAAACAAGACTTTGCGTAGTACTTCCCTGAATGATAAGTCTTATACATTTCTGATTGCAAGAGGAGCACAAAACTATTTAGATGAAATGACAGAAACCCGCGGAACCAGGAAAATTGATATTATGCAATATTATGACGCAGATAATCTTGAACAGTATAAAGGAGAATTTTTGAAGGCAATGGATGAGTATTTATATGAGTATGAAAAAGTCGGAAGAAATGTAGAGAAATACGATACTTTTGAAGAGCTATATAAAGCTTTTATGAAAATTTAACTAATAACACTGAACTGACTCAAATGTCTAAGCAAGACTTGGCCCGCTCCACTTCCTGTTGATTGCTGGAAGCCCTATACAGTGCCGAGGTTTCGCTCCTCATGTTGTGCGTTAAACCAATCAGGAGGTCGTTTTTTTGTTGCAATTTTGCAATGTGCTGGCACTATACAGGGGTTAATTAAGCCTGATATGCTATACTGAAACAGAACAAAAAACTTACATATATTAACTAAAATATAGAGTCATAGCAGTGAAGAGAACAACGAAGGAGGATTTAGATGGAGATAAAACTTGCTAAATTGGTAAGCGGGCCGTTTATTGGCCATCTAGGCACATGTAACGCAGAAGGGCGAATGTCCAGCGACATATTTTGCAGTGCTGCGCTACATGAGAATCCGGATCGACTCGTCATACATATAGGAGATGCTGCACTTATGGATGTGCGGCGAAATATTGCTGAAAACAACTATGGAGCGGCTATCATTGTAGATGTGCTGACCTACGAAGCCATTCAGATCAAGGGGCCCTTGACGTTTCGACCCGCGATAGAGGAAGAACGTCTGCTTAATCGTATAAGGGTAAAGACCTTAGTTGATTTAGGATACCCGGAAAGTCTGGAGACGATGTCAAGCGAATTGCTCACCGCAATAGAATTAACGATTCAAGAAGTATATAGGCAAACGCCAGGCGTTGGGGCAGGGGAAACCATACTTAACCTGAAGGGAGATTAATTATGCTGACAGGAGCAGTCCGTACCGCGATGGAAGGTGTATTTCCGGTGAATATTGTCACTTGCAGCTGTGAGGGCATACCCAATAGTACCTTGTTATCACAGGTATGGTATGTGGATGAGAGGCATATCGCGTTGAGCGACCAATATCTTAACAAAACGCGAGTTAATTTAATGGGTAACCCTAACGCTCTCCTGCGTATATACGGTGAAGATCTTCGCACCTTCGATTTACGAATCGAGTATCTTCGTACCGAAACGAGCGGCGAGGTGTTTAAACAGATGGCATTAAAGCTTGAAGCGATTGCGTCTTATATGGGAATGCTAGATAGGTTTGTGCTGCGGGGCGCAGACATATATAAGGTTCTTGAGGTAAGAGAGCGTACGCATTATTGGAAGAGGGAGGAAGAAGAATGACAGACCGACTCCCCGAGACAAACGAGGCCGATTTGATCAGCAGGAAACTGCGTGCTGTACGCGTCATTCAAGATCTTTACCTGTCTACGGAATCCTTTTGGCAATTGCCCGATATTCTCCAATTCATATTGCGTTCGTTGGATGATGCATTCTCTTTTAAGCATAGTACGATACTTCTAGTTAATGAAGCTGGTGATACGTTGCACTTTCAGTCCGCATGGGGTTATCCGGAGGGTTATTACGTTAATCCGGTTAAGATCGGACATGGATTTATCGGCGTATCGGCTCGTTCGGGTGAAGTGCTGCGTATAGGCAACTTGCGAAGAGACATGCTGTATATGAATGCCATCAGGACCGAAAGCGTACCTCAGCCGGACCCTCAGGCCGGTATGATTAGGCAGGAAACACGTCTAGGGCGGACACTTCCCGATAGTCTAATGGTTGTACCCTGTATTGCCCGTACGGATGTTATTGGCGTTATCTTCGTCGAGAGCCAGCGGGCCATGGCATTCGATGAAATCGATCAGGAGCTCTTGTTGATGGTCGCCAGTCAGACGGCTCGTTTGATCGAGGAGGTCCGCCTCGCCGAATGGCAACACCGCCGCAAAGAGGGGCTTTTGCAGGCTAAAGCCCATCTCCAACAATTTCATGCCTTTCTGGATATGATCGCCGTTTCAACACAATCATCGGTCAATTATGCATCTGCTATGCATAAGCAGCTTCAGGGATTCACCCATATCCGACAAGACCCTGTGCTGTCGCGCACGTATTTCGAGGAGGCGGCTGAGCTGTTCCAAACGATCGGCATGATGCTCGAGATGGCGAGGAACAGACTAAGCGCTGCGCTACTTACGCCACCAAGCAAGGAAGCGGAAGAACTGTTGGTAGGGTGTTTGGCTGCATTTGAAGCTTGCAACGCTTTCGAATATGCCGAGGTTACCCGCTCTCTAATTATGCGCTTGCAGAATACTCAGAGCGACCTCCTGAGGTTAACTAAACGTGAGCGGGATATTGCCAGATTAGTCGCTCAAGGATTGACCAATGCGGAGATTGCTCTTCAGTTCCACATTAGCGTAAGAACGGTTACCACACATTTGGACCGGATTTATAGCAAGCTGGCAGTAGGGTCACGTACAGCGTTGGTCTATGCCATGACAGAAAGGTCAACTTCGTAAAAAATACGTAATTTTGCGGATGCTGAATCGGAGGATGAACAGTACACTGAACATATCCTTGGAGAACGAACTTCAGGATTATTGGTACGCAGTCAATTGAAAACTCGTATGCCTCATGGTTTTATTTCCATTGTTAGCACCTAGGTGAATTCACATGCCTTATTCAAATCTTAATTAAGAAAACGGAGGAATTAACAATGGTTAAAGTTACGGTTGGAGAAGAGAATAGTATTCCGGTTGAGCTTCACTACGAGGACTTTGGTTCGGGTAAACCCATTGTGTTGATCCACGGTTGGCCGCTTAGCGGAAGGTCATGGGAGAAGCAAGTTCCTGCATTGGTGGAAGCAGGCTACCGCGTAATTACGTATGACCGTCGTGGGTTCGGACAGTCTTCCCAGCCATGGAACGGCTACGAGTATGATACGTTGGCAGCGGATCTGCATCAACTGATCCTGCATCTGGACCTTCAGGACGTGACGCTGGTCGGCTTCTCGATGGGCGGTGGAGAGGTTGCACGGTATATCGGCACGTATGGAACTGAGCGGGTGTCGAAGGCGGTGCTGGCAGGAGCAATTCCGCCGTATCTGTACAAATCGGAAGATAACCCGGATGGTGGATTCGACGACGAGACAATCAAAGGGTTCCAAGATGGCGTGAAAGAGGATCGATTGGCGTTCCTGGACAATTTCGTAACCGGGTTCTTCACTTCAGGGGATAGAACTGACTTGGTCAGCGAAGCGTTCCGTAGTTATAATCTCGACATCGCGTCCGTGGCATCACCGAAAGGAACGCTTGATTGCATCTCGGCATTCAGCTATACAGATTTCCGTGGCGACCTGGAGAAGTTTAATGTACCGACACTTGTTATCCACGGCGATTCGGATGCAATCGTACCGGTTGAAATCAGCGGGCAGAAAGCGCATGAGCGGATCGCCGGCAGCAAGCTCGTAGTGGTCAAAGGCGGCCCGCACGGCTTCAATGCCACGCATGCCGAGGAATTCAACGAAGCCTTGCTACAGTTTTTGGAAGGCTAAGCTGTTCGGATCCGCACCGTTCAGCATCATTGAATCGCGCTAGGAGGGCAAGTCTATAAATATCACAGATGTTCTGAATAAACAAATCGCCAACTGGAATATTTTATACGTAAAATTGCATAATTACCATTGGTATGTCACAGGTGAGCAGTTCTTCACTTTACATACCAAATTCGAGGAACTATACAACGAAGCAGCCGCCCACATTGATGTATTGGCCGAACGGTTGCTTGCTATGGGAGGACAGCCGGTTGCAACGATAACAGGTTGCCTTGAACTTGCCTCTATTCATGATGCTAAAGGAAATCAGTCGGCTAAGGAAATGGTACAGTCTGTTTCCGATGACTTTGTTCAGGTTATCTCCGAACTGAGACAGGGAATGGAACTAGCAGAGTCCGTCCGCGATGAGATAACAGGAGATATGCTCCTGGCGATTCATACCAGCCTGGAAACACATGTCTGGATGCTGAATGCCTACTTAGGCAAGTAAATACGTTCCCTTCCGATACCACTTCAATTGGGTCGGAGGGGATTTTTTTTATTCGGACTAAAAAGGTTGTGTTAGACTCATTACGGTGAACCGTATCACTTTTATGGCGGATTTTTGTTACAATGAAGACTATGGTTAACAATTAGGGACGGTGATCAAGATGGGAAGAAAGCAGGCTTTTACCAAATCGGAGTTGCTTGACAAAACCAAGCAGTTGCTCCTGAAACACGGATATGAGGGGTTTCAGCTTAAATTATTATCGGGAAATCTGGTTGGTGCCAGAAGTACCATTTACCAGTATTATGCCAATAAAGACGAGATTGTTGCTGCATGTATGAAGCGCGTAATGGAAAATGTACTACGAAAAGCGTCAGCTATTGATCAGACAGACTGCATGATTGCCCTGCAGAATCTGCTTACGGTGTATCTGGAAGAGGCTGATTTCCACCAATTGCTTGGTGATGCTCATAAAATAAATACAGCCAATTCTGTGGCTGCGGCCAATGATCTTGAATTTATTGAGCAGGCGCATATAACTTTGAAAAATCAACTTGAGCTATTGTTTGTACGTGCACAGGAAGAGGGAAACTTAAATACAAGCATTCCACTTCCTGTCATCATAGGTGTTTATTTTAACCTTATTGATACTCCTAATATGATGAACTTACCTACACCAGAGTGGAGTAAGTTATTGTACCAAATGTGGCTGGGAGGAGCGGGAAGGGACTAAGGTCCATCTATTTTATTTGACACAAGTGTCAAAAATGGTGCATACTAAGTCATGAAGTCAAGGTGAGACCGCAAATATTCAATTTGACACTAGTGTCAATTATAAAGAGGAGGAGAAGAATAAACTATGTTCTTAGCATTGAAGGAATTGAAACACAACAAAAAAAGGTTTTTGATGATTGCGATTATTTTTGTGCTTATTTCTTGGCTGGTATTTATATTATCCGGGCTGGGGAATGGATTATCTACACTAGCGGCTTCGGCATTTAAGAATATGAAGGCTGATTATGTAGTTTTTGAACAAGGATCAAAAGCTTCAATGAGTAAATCGTTATTATCCAATGAACTGACACAACAATTAACAGAGATGCAAGGTGTAACGGCCGTTTCACCAATGGGGACCATCATGGCCTCGGCAATCAAAGGAAATAGCTTAAAGAGCGAAGATAAGTTAGATATAGCTATTATTGGGATAGAGCCGGGGAGTTTTTTAGAACCGTCAGTAATTGAAGGCTCGGGACTGACACCCGATAATTTGAATCAGGTTATCGTCAATAAAACCATGAAAGACGAGGGTTATAAACTGGGGGATACTTTCCAGCTGGATGGCTCAATGGAATCATTGACGATCGCCGGTTTTGTTGAAGATCAGACATATAACCATGTAGCAGCTGTTTTCACACCCATTGCAGAGTGGCGGAAGCTAGCGTTTGCGGCACCAGGATCGGATAAAGGGGTTATAGAGCCCGTAAATGCGATCATGCTTCAAGGCCATAATATTGATTCGGGTGCCATTAATGAAAAGCTGGCGGGTACCGATACCGTTACTCGCGCAGAAGCAGTACAGGGAATGCCAGGCTACAAGGAAGAGAATGGTACCATTCTGATGATGCTTGCGTTCTTGCTTGTGATATCAGCCTTCGTACTTGGCGTGTTCTTCTATGTATTTACGATGCAGAAGACCAGCCAGTTCGGGATTATGAAAGCAATCGGAGCCAGAAATGGGTTCTTGGGTAAAGCGGTCGTCTCACAGGTGTTTGTTTTGTCACTCTCCAGCATTATAGTTGGCATCATCCTAACTTATGGGACCGCGGCAATCATGCCCAAAGGTATGCCCTTTATGCTGGATACCAAGCTGGTAATCACATATTCCATCGTACTGCTGGTGATTTCACTACTCAGTTCGTTGGTATCGGTCCGCACAATTTCGAAAATCGATCCGCTTAAAGCGCTTGGGAGGGTTGAATAATGTCTAAGGGATTGCAAATCACGGGGGCTTCAAAGTATTACAATGAAGGTTCAAACCGTGTCTCTGCATTAGATAAGGTGTCCATTACAGTGGAACCAGGTGAGTTCATCGCAGTTGTCGGGCCGTCCGGTTCGGGCAAAAGCACCTTCTTATCCATTGCGGGCGCATTGCTACAAGCCTCTGAGGGAGAAGTTAAGCTGAACGGGCAGGACATATCGAAGCTGTCAGGCAACCAGTTATCCAATATCCGCTTGCATGAGATTGGTTTCATTATGCAGGCTTCAAATTTGGTTCCGTACCTGAACGTTCTTGATCAGCTGCTTATCGTAAAGCGGATGTCGGGAAAAGTTAGCACAGCGGATAAATCCTTCGCCGTGAAGTTGCTGGAAGAACTGGGTCTGGGCACAAAGTTGAAGAACTATCCGGAGGAACTGTCTGGGGGCGAGAAACAGCGTACCGCCATTGCCCGGGCATTAATTAACGATCCCAATGTCATATTGGCGGATGAACCTACAGCAAGTCTTGATACTAAGCGCGCCCATGAAGTTGTCTCCTTGATTGCCCATGAGGTGAGAACACGACATAAAGCGGCTATTATGGTAACCCATGATGAACGGCTTCTTGCCTACTGCGATAAGGTATACCGGATGGAGGACGGCAAATTATCTTTAGCTAAAGTGGAGTCCATCCATTAGGCATTACGGGCTGTGAGAATGTCTCTTCAGTCGCATAACATCGCAAATATAAACAGCACCATGCTCTTCATAAATGAAGGGTATGGTGCTTTTTTGTATAGAGTCTAGCCTCATCAACCGCAATCAGATGCAGCTGACTCTGTTTAATCAGATCCCTAAAAATTTAGTAAATCTTTAAATGTTCTTTAAAAGAACTTAGAAACTGCTGATTATACTAAGTACATTCACCAAGAACACCACAAAATAAATAATTGGAGGAATGTACAATGAACAACAATCAGAATGGGAATAAAACAACGAAGAAGGAAAGAAAAAAATGGGTAGTAGGTACAGCGGTTGTGGCAACCATCTCATTAATGGCGATGGGGACCTCAGCGCTAGCTTCATCAGATAGGGATGTTTTCAAAGGATTTTTCAAGGGGAATACCGAAATTTCGGCGGGATCTGCGACTTTAATTAATCAGTCTAGTGTAATGGCAGGGATTAAAACAACGGTAGAAGAAAGCATTATTGGAGGAAACAGTGCGATCATTATCGTTTCTTTTGAGCACGAAGACGGCGCGGTTTTCCCACAGGATGCAGCCATTGCCACACTTGAACTAGACTGGGCAAAGGATGCCAGTTACATGGTGGAGCAACGAGTGACAGAGGATGGTAAAAAGATCATCGCCATGTTTGATGTCGATACACCAAGTAGTCTGAAAGGAAAGAAAGTTACGATTAAGGCGGATGCCGTTGTGAATAGCATTACAGGAGCTGTTATTGCTAAGGGTCCATTCCATACTACATTTACAGCACAAGAGAGCAGTACAGCGTACAATATCGGAATAGATCAGACCCTCTCACATCAACAAGAAAAGCTGTCTCTTCAAACGATTAATTTTTCTACCATTGGGATTGGCATTGAAGGTGAACGTTTAGATGGGCACAGTGATCAATTACCGGAATATAACCCTAAAATTAGCATATCGACATCAGACGGCAAGGAAACTGAACTTTATTTAGGCTCAACAAGTACATCAGACCGAGGATTTGAATGGCACTATAATTTAGACAAAGAGGGCAAAAGGATCTTCTTAGATACAGCGGTGATTACAAGTATATCGATCGATGGACATATCATTCCGGTTACGAAATAAACATGTTGATTGGCTGAACGGGACTGTTCAACAGTCCCATTTTTCTTGTCAGGATGAAGCTAACATCTCAAATTAGGAGGAAGTAGCATGGAACAATCTATTATGTTTACGATCCAATCCACTTATATTCTCGCACCCTTATTCTTATTAGTTCTTCTGTTCCTGGTTGCAGATGCTCTGTGGAAAAAAAAGAAACGTAATGTAGGCCAATATTTTATAATAATAACGTTTAGTATTTACTTATTGTGTGTCATCCAGCTAGTGTTCTTCCCCATCGAAGTGAATATTGGCAAATATGCTAATCTAACTCCTTGGTACAAAACGATTAATTTCATTCCTATATTAACGATCGACATAAAAACATTTATATTAAACATCATAATGTTAATGCCTTTAGGTGTGTATCTGCCATTACTCCATAAAAAGTTTGAATCATTAAAAAACGTAGCCTATTCCGGTTTCTTTCTAAGTTTATCTATTGAGGTACTTCAGATGATGATCAGAATTATCTGTGGCAACGGCAGAAGCACGGATATCAATGATCTTATTGCCAATACCGTTGGAGCAATCCTGGGGTATATAGTAATAAACGGACTATTAAAGCGAAGCATTGGGAATCATATATGGAATAAGTTAAGATTAGGGTGACATCGAGCTCGGGTTTGAGGGGAGAAACTATGAGTACAGAGATACTTATTGTAGATGATGATAAAGAGATTGCCGAGTTAATTGGAGTGTATCTGCGCAATGAAAGCTATCAAATCCATACAGTGCAGGATGGACTTGAAGCTCTTCAATTTATGGAGCGTCACTCTGTTGACCTCGTGATATTAGATGTTATGATGCCCCAAATGAATGGACTGGATGTCTGCAGAGAAATTCGAAAAGAGCATGAAATTCCAGTCCTGATGTTAAGTGCAAAAACGGAAGATATGGATAAAATTATTGGTCTAATGACTGGTGCTGATGATTATATGATCAAGCCCTTTAATCCATTGGAATTAACAGCGAGAGTGAAGGCATTATTACGCAGAGCAAATTATCAACCCACGGTTAAAGATCCGGATAGTATCTATATTCACTCCCTAAAAATTGATAAACAAAGCCACACGGTTCATGCTCAGGGGCAAGAAATCAGGTTGACAGCGATTGAATTTGATATTTTATATTTGCTGGCCAAAAACCGCGGAAGAGTGTTCGGATCAGAGGAGATTTTTGAAAAGGTGTGGAATGAAATCGGTACTGGATCTAATAAGACTGTTATGGTTCATATTAGTAACCTAAGAGATAAAATTTCTGCAGCAACAGGAGAAGCGGTTATTCAAACGGTTTGGGGAGTTGGCTATAAAATTGAAAAATAATACGTTGTTTATTATTAAAACCATTCCGGTCTGGAAAGCAATTCTCTATGTTCTGCTATCACTAGTAGCATCGGCGGTAACGGCAGCTATTCTATTATCTTCAATATATTATTTTCAGAAACAGTTTGGTTTGGTAGCCTCCATAGTGAATCTCCTTTCTTCTCTCTGGGCAATAAGTATACTTAGTCCTTTGTTTTTTGGTTTGATTTTCTTTTCCTACCTGTTCTTGTTCTATCAAGCTGAAAAAAAACGCTACGTTTTAATTGAATTTAATCATATGATACGTGAAGTTGAGCTTATTGCTAACGGTAATTTTAATCATAAAGTAGAAGAGAGAGCAGAGGCCGGTTTAAATCAGCTTGCTATTCATATTAATAATGTAGTAATACAAGCCCGGAAGGCCATTGAGGAAGAGCGGAGATCAGAGCAGATAAAAAATGATCTGGTGACCAATGTGGCCCATGACCTTAGATCACCGCTAACCTCTATCGTCGGATACTTGAAGCTTATCAATGAAGATGAATACAGGGATGAAGTAGAGCTTCGGGCTTATATACAGATTGTGAATGCAAAGGCCGAACGATTACATCATTTAATTAATGATTTGTTTGAATAAACCTATGTCCAAAACAAAGAAACCCTGGTAAACGACCATTCCATAAATATTGAAGAAATGATCAATCAATTAGTGGTACAGCATAGGATTCAAATTCAAGCAGCAAACATGCAAATGAGGACATTCATAAAGAGTGATGATCCTGTCATTGTAGGAGATGGCAATAAAATAGCCAGGGTATTTGAAAACCTTATTCAAAATGCGATGAGATACGGAAAAGAAGGGAAATATATTGATCTTACCGTAAGAGACTCGCAACAAACCGTTGAAGTTGAAGTGAAGAATTATGGAAAATCAATACCAAGTGTGGATCTCCCCTATATTTTTGAGAGATTTTATAGAGTAGAAAAGTCACGTTCAGAATATACGGGCGGATCAGGCTTGGGACTTGCTATTGCTAAAAGTATCGTCACCTTGCATGGCGGGGAAATTGAGGCGAAAAGTGCGATGGGGACAACCTCTTTTGTCGTAACCTTATTGAAAAAGCCAGAAGCGAACTCTTAAGAGATTGCTTCTGGCTTTTCCTTTTTTTGGCGAAGCTTTGGTCCGGAAGCCCCTTCCACGACAGAGCCGCAGTCCCGTCACTGGTTTGTTATAACAATAATCAGGCAGCTCCCTATGAAGAGACAGAGCGGGGAGTAGAGGAACGTATCCCGCTTGGCGAATACAGTTCCTTGTTGTTTCTTAAAGAAGCCAACCCAGCGGAAATCTCCGACGGCCCGTAGTATAAATATGCTGGCTAAGGCCCAGCCCCCATAAATAAAAGACCAATCCGGAAACAGCACCCGCTGTGCGACTTCTCCAAGTTCTAACACGAACCATCCTGCTATAGCCAATGCGGCCGCCAGCATCCTTTTTTTTAGCCCTTACATAACATATAGAGTGTATTTTTTAATAGGTATATCTATCATGTATATTGTGAATTTATGTCGAATTAAGTAGAAAAAAAGTGCTGGGATTATTCCGAAATCGCTATACGGGTGCTTGGCTTCCTGTATAATTTACGAATATGCAGATAGTTAAAGCTGCCGATTCCTGATGTAGCCAATCCCCCACGAAAGAGAGTTGTGATCTTGAAATCCATCGCCTGGGTAACCGACAGCACCAGCACAATTGATTCTGAATTTGCCATGAATAATCATGTTTATATTGTTCCTCTCCGCCTAATTATCAATAATGAATGTTATAAAGAAAATATCGAAATCACTGCCGATCAGTTCTATGATAAAATGCGCGAGAATGACAAGGTCGGCAGCTCCCAGCCGCCAATCGGTGAGTTCGTGGAATTATACGAGCGCCTGAAGGAAGAGTATGACGAAGTTATTGCGATCCATTGTTCCTCTGAGCTTAGCGGGACCTTCCATACCTCGATGCAGGCTGCGGACATCGCTGGCGTTACTGTAATTGGCATTGATTCCAAGGTAGGCGCTTATCCGATCCGTGAGATGATTATGCGCGGCGTTCACTGGCAGCAGGCAGGTTGCTCTGCGCTGGAGATCAAAAGCAGAATCGAAAATATCATTGAAGAGATGTCTTTCTATCTGATCCCTGCCAGTCTGAGCCAGCTGCACCGCAGCGGGCGGCTTTCGGGCTCCCAGCTTCTGTTGGGCCAGCTGATGCGGATTCACCTGCTGCTGAAATTCGATAAGGGCAAAGTTGTCGTCGTGGACAAAATCCGCACCTTCAAGAAGACGAAGCAAAAGCTGCTGGAGACACTCGGCCAGGATATCCGGCTGATTCAGGATATTTGTATTATGCATGCCAACAATATGGAAGAGGCGCTGAGCCTGGAGTCGGCGATCAAGGAAATGTCGCCTTCTGTGCGTACAGAAATTATGACCTTTGTTCCGGTCGTAGGCGTTCATATGGGGGAGGGCACGCTCGCGCTTTCGTGGATTAACAATACAGCTGTTAACCAACTTAATGTTCAGGATAAAGTTCTGGAGCCTGTGCTTCAGTATTGAGCTCCGCCCGCCGAAATAGCTTACACACAAGAAAACCAGCAGGTCCCGGAGCGGGTCTGCTGGTTTTTTTGTTATGAATAGGTGTCCGGACTTAGTTTCAATGCCCTGCATGAATTCTACAGGGGCTCACTTTGGCCGTTTGCTTTTCGTTTATAATTAATCTCCACAGGAATTTGGAAGCTCCAATCTCCGGCCAGAATACGCTGCTGTGCCGGGTCATCGAACACGACTAACTCTTTTACATTGACTTTCAACATGAACTTGTCTGGCGGCGGGGTCCCCTTAAAAGAATAATTGAGGGTGCCACTTTTGGCTAACGTTACACCTGAATCTGTGAAGATGCCGGGAACTGCTTGTATTGTTGAAGAGTCCAGTTGAAAAGTCGGCTTCACCGATTGTTTCACCCATTGCGACTCCGATGTTATGTTAGAATGCCTCATGGAGTATTGGATAATTAGGTTCTGGCCGTCGAATAAGTATTGATGAAGCAGAAGTGTATAGCCTTTGTCTGTTTTGCCGGTTATTAAAACCATCTCGTTACTATCGCTTGTTGGCATCAGCCCTGGATCGCTATTTCCTTCCAGATTTACCAGTAGCGTAGAGGTGAATGAATTCTTAACGCTGAAGAATACCACCGCACTGACGAGCAGCACGATCATCGATAACGCGGCTACGCTGGATTGGAATAAGCGTGGAGGCTGAGAAGATATTCTTTGTTTGGTTACCTGGCCTTGGTCAGGGAGCGCAGCCGGTAACCGCCCGGTTTCATTATGAACTTCTTCCGTAACAGCGGCAGGCGCCTGATGGGGGCCGGAAACCGGAAACCGTGTCTCAAACGAGGTTGCCTTCTTGCTGCTGCGCGCAGTGATGCACCCTCCGTGTACCTCGACAATGCTTTTCGTGATGGCCAGACCGAGGCCTGTGCCCCCGGTCTGCTTCGACCTGGATCTCTCCACCCGGTAAAAGCGGTCGAAAAGATAGGGCAAATCCCGTTCCGGAATGGGGTCTCCATAATTGTGGATCCGCACGATCAGCACATCTCCATCCTGCCCCATATCGATATCAATATATTTGCCCGCCTGTCCGTACTGGATGGCATTGGCGATTATATTCTCGTACGCCCGTACCAGCAATCCTCCGTCGGCTTGGATCTTGAATTCTCCTTCTTGCAGATTCAGTCTGATTTCCATGCCTGCATTCTCTGCAGACGGCACGAATTCCTCCGCAAGCTGACGGATTAACCCGGCGATATCGAGCTCGCTTAGTTCCAGAGGCATACCGTTGTTGATTCGCGTATATTCGAACAGTTCGTCGATCAATCGCCGAAGCGCCAAGGATTTCTCATATGCAATGTTGACGTAATAACGCATCTCCACTTCATCCTGATACCGGTCCTCCTCAATAACTTCGAGAAAGCCGAGGATCGAGGTCAGTGGAGTGCGCAGGTCATGCGATACACCGGTAATTAAATCGTTTTTGGTCTTTTCTGCCTTGCGTTCCTCAGCAATCGAATGCTTCAGCTGCATACTCATCTGGTTAATGCTGAGCGCGATCTCGCCTAATTTATTACCGGCAATTTCCGGAATTTGATGGTCGAACTGCCCGCTCGCAATCTCCTCCAGACCGCTCGTGATTTCCGCCAGATAATGATCCCATTCGCTGCTGAGCTGATTCATACTCTCTGCGACAACGCTTAATTCATCCTTGCCCCTGACCGTTACCACACGCCCGAACCGGCCTGCCGATATTTCCTGCAACCCTGCGTTGATTTCGCGCAAATCCTCAACCAAACGGAGGCTGGCTAGGAAGAAAGTGATGGGAAAGAGAATGAGGCCGGCTATGATCATCACGCGGACGGATCCGGCATGCTCAATACTCCAATTAATCGGGGCAGCCGTGTATTTGATTTTTTGCAGCGATTCTGCCAAGAAATATCCGAAAAAAATAGCTGCGGCTGTTAAGGCCAAGCTTCCAACCATGATTAGCATTAATCTCCAGCGAATCGTATACATCCACTTTAGTTGGATCCTACTCACCCCTTGCCTTTAGATCGCTCTCGATTTTGTATCCAATCCCCCACACGGTTTTGATGATCCGCGGTTCGCGCGGATTAGGTTCTATCTTCTCACGGAGCTTTCGGATATGAACCATGACGCTATTCTTCGACTCCATAAAGGGCTCGTTCCAGACCTCTTCGTAGATGCGGTCCATGCTCAGCACCATTCCTCTGTTGACTGCCAGCATATGAAGGAGCGCGAATTCACGGGGAGTCAACTTGATTTCCTCTTGATCGACCGTTACCGAATGGGAAGCAAGATTAATAACAACGTTATCGATATGTATTTCGTTCGCGTTAGCCGAAACAGAGTTGAACTGATTCATCCTCCGAAGCTGCGACTTGATACGTGCAATCAGCTCAAGTGGGTTGAATGGTTTGGTTACGTAGTCGTCGGCACCTATACTGAGGCCTGATATTTTATCAATATCTTGGCCTTTAGCCGAGAGCATGATGATGGGAATAGAATTCGTTTCTCGTATTTTCATACAAGCCTGCAATCCGTCCATCTTAGGCATCATTAGATCAAGTACAATTAAATCGACTGGGTGGGACCGCAGAATTTCCAGCGCCTCCAGGCCATTCGACGCTTGCAGGAGCTTGTAGCCTTCGTTATTGAAATAGATACTCATCAATTGGATAATTTCCGCTTCGTCATCCACCATCAAAATCGTGCTTCCCGCCATAGGTCCTCCCTTGATTCCTGTATCTCTCTTAAAATGAAAGAGCAGCACGATAATTATAGACGATATTTCATGAGCAATGAATAATATCAGCATGATTTAAGGAAATGATAAGAAGTTCGGTAGCCAGCTGATAAGCTTTCTCTCTTATGCTTAGTTCAACCCAAGCGAATAATCGTTTGAACAACAAATGAGTGGAGGTTTTCTTATTGAAGCACAATTTATTACGGAAAGTCATGCATGTTAGTCTCAGTGTCTTGTTAATCGGTGTTTCGGCAGGTCTCAGCACAGGTAAGCAAGCTTCTGCCAATTCGGATAACCAGGCAGATACGGCACGTACTTTAAAAGTATTGTACTGGAACGCAGGCGAATTCCAAAGGGTATATGGGGATTTGTTTAGTAAAAAGTACCCGAATACAACCATCGAAGTAGTTGCACCTACAGGTATGAGTGCGATTACGGATTACAGCACAGCTATCCAAAAGTATTCACCAGATCTTGTTATGCTGCCCCCGTACCATTACAAGCAAATGTCTAAAGATAAAAAGCTGGTAGATTTAGAGCCGTTAATTCAGCGGGATCAGTATGACACGACATCGTTATACCCGGGCTTGCTTACTGAATTGAAGAAACAAGGCGGTGGCAACCTTTATGGGTTAAGCCCAGATGCAGGCTCGTACGCTCTTCTGTATAACGCTGATTTATTTAAAAAGTACAAGGTCAAAGCACCAAGTGACGGAATGACGTGGGAGGAGATTTTGAATCTTGCTAAGAAATTCCCTGCTAAAGGAGATAAGAAGACCCGAATATGGGGCTTAAGTTCCTTTGGATCCAGCAATCTGGTCATGGATATCGCTAGAACAGAAGGGTTAACGTACATTGATCCAACTACTCTAAAGGCTACTGCGAATACAACGGCATGGAAAAACGCCTACCGTCTGTCGGTCGAGGCAACGAAGTCCGGGGTGCTTGATGAAAAGATCAGCCTGCCTGGTAAAAGCTATCTGGAGAGCAGTTCGTTCATTATGGGACGATCAGCGATGATTGTAGCCTCTATTAGTCAGTTGAAGTCCTTACAAGCAGCAAAAAGTGGTGGTGTGAAGAATTATAAACCGTTCACGCTCGGAATTGCTGCCGGCCCAGCGGATCCTAAGGACCGGAAGTCAACAGGAAATGTTTATATTACCGAGATATTTGCGATACCTGCAGGTGCAGCCCATGTTGATGCCGCCTGGGATTTCATCAAATATTTCAATGGAGATGACTACGCTAACCAGTACTATAAACCCACAAGCTCTAATAATAATATCGGTGCGCCTCTATCCCGCATGATTAAGGAGTACTCTGGTTACAAATTGGATGCATTCTATAAATTAAAGCCTAATTTGGATTCATCTATAACAAGTTATGTTCTGATGAACAAGTCACCAAATTTCGAGTTGGATTTCCGGTCCATTCTAAGTAAAGAGCTGACACAGGTAGTAAACGGGAAGAAAACACTAGACAAGGCAACTGCTGCTATTCAGCTAAGTACTCAAGCTGTTGCTGATAAATGACAAAGCCCAGAGAAATAGAACTTTAGTCATAGGAGTAATAAAGATTATAGTTATTCCATAGAAATTCGACAAAATAAACCATTTCATTTGGGCGTTGACAGCTAGACTATTAATTGGTATATTCCGGACGTTAAGAATTTTAGATAAATTTAGCAGTAAAAGAGGAGATTAAAGGATAGGTTGATCACGCTGGAGGCCCATGGGTGCCAAAACAAAAAACGGAGGGATGTATCAATGGCAAACGTTACAGTTGGACAGGAGAATGGAATTGCAATCGAGCTTCATTATGAGGATGTCGGGACCGGTAAGCCGGTTGTACTGATCCATGGCTGGCCGCTCAGCGGAAGATCCTGGGAGAAGCAAGTACCTGCACTAGTGGAAGCCGGTTATCGGGTGATCACGTATGATCGCCGCGGATTCGGCCAGTCCTCCCAGCCGTGGAACGGATACGAGTATGATACATTCGCGGCGGATTTGCACACATTGATTGAACACCTGGATCTCCAGGATGTGACCCTCGTGGGGTTCTCCATGGGCGGAGGCGAAGTGGCGCGTTACATCGGTACTTATGGAACGGAGCGGGTATCAAAAGCAGTGCTGGCCGGTGCGATCCCGCCATATCTGTACAAATCATCGGATAACCCGGACGGCGGATTTGACGATGCGACTATTCAAGGATTTCAAGACGGGGTGAAGGCGGATCGTCTAGCATTCCTGGATGATTTCACAACCAATTTCTTCGCCTCTGGGGACAGAACGGACTTGGTAAATGAACCGTTCCGCCTATACAATCGTGATATTGCAGCTTTCGCGTCGCCGAAAGGCACGCTTGATTGCATCGCGGCATTCAGCTATACCGATTTCCGTGGGGACCTTGAGAAATTTAATGTGCCAACGCTTATTCTCCACGGTGACTCTGATGCGATTGTTCCTGTCGAGATCAGTGGCCAAAAAGCACATGAGCGGATCGCAGGCAGTCAATTAGTCGTGATTGAGGGCGGCCCTCACGGATTCAATGCTACCCACCCTAAGGAATTCAACCAAGCATTGCTGGAATTCTTGAAAGGTTAATTAGGAGTAGGCGGGTTCCGGGGCCTGTGCTTCAGGATTGAGCCCCGCTCGCCGAAATTGCTTGCACATAAGAAAACCAGCAGTCCCGGAGCGGGTCTGCTGGTTTCCTTGTGCTTCGACTTTCCAGGCTGGTTAGATTCGGGAGAACAGCTCCATCCGTATCCAGTTCATGTCTACATGGGATCCCGGACAGCTTTTCGTTACGCCAGCTACCTCCCGGTGTCCGATCACGTCCTCCGGAGACAACTTGTACTGATCCATTAGATAGCGGCACAGTTTCAATAACGAATCCATTTGGCGCTTGGACGGCTGATGCAGATCCATATTACCGGACATGCAAATTCCAATGGATGTTTCATTGCGTCCCAGAGTATGAGCACCCACATGATAGCCGCGTCCCGATACAATCTTTCCGTCTGCCACACCCGGTGCCTCTATGAAAAAGTTATATCCAATTCCGCTCCAGTTCATCGTGTCCCGGTGGTAGGCATGGGTCCGGTGAATATCCCAGCCCTCTTCCTCCGTATGGTGGATAATGATGCTGTCTACATCCTGCAAGGGCTGAAGCGGCTCGCTGAAGTGAAGCTTCGCTTCCGTAATCCAATCTTCTGTGCTCATTCGATCTCTCCTAGAAATCCAGATGTAAACGTGGGGGCATGGGATCCAGTCCCATAATCTGATTCTTCGTCTGTATCGAATACCGGCTTCTATAATGATCTTCCCCATACATGGCGCGTTTGATTTCAATCGCTAAGTCCAGTTCCTTTAGAGAATCGTCTGTTCTTCCGGCTAAATAGCAGTAGACTCCAAGGTTATGGTGCAGCTTAGCCATCTCACCCGAAAATTCATGCTTCAGCTCCTCTAAAATATGTACGGCTTTATTGTAATATTCATCTGCCAGGCGGAGTTCGCCTCGTCTCAATAATACATTGCCATAGTAGAGAAATACCTGAGCCATATCCCGGTGCAGCGGCGTAAGACTGCTCTCTCTAAGAGCAATAGCTTCCTCACAGATCGAAAGTGCCGTCTCGTATTGTTCCACGTCATGATGAAAATAGACCAGGTTGATTTTGTAATCAGCAAGTTTGCGCGGATTATAGTTTTCAGGAAGCAAGGATATTCGGATCGCTCTTTCGTAAAGAGGCAGCGCCAAGTGGTGAAGCTTCATATCCTGATAGAGGGTAGCGAGATTATTGGCAGACATAGCGACACCGATATGATCTTCGCCAAGTACTTGTTCTCTGATCGCAAGAGCTTTACAGTACAGCGGCTCGGCTTCCTCCATCCGTCCCATATTATGATAAAGCGTACCCAGTCCATAATAAGATTTAGCCGTAAACCGGTTTTGTTCACCATAAAGGGTAAGATGGATATCCAAAGAGATGTCGAACATGGTTTCCGCATCCGTATAGTTGCCTTCTTTGAAATAAATGTAGGCCAAATCGTAGACGAGGATTCCTCTTAAAGTCTGCGCTTCCGTGGTTTCCAGGGATTCCAGGTAGCTGATAAACTGCTTGAACAGCGGAATGGTTAATTCCCATTTTCCCGAGTTGAAGAACTTTGCATCCTCATGGCGGAACCAGTCTGACAAGGAGACAGGCGTACGCCAGCCATTCTCAACCTGTTGAAGTCCGTGGAAAAAAGCCTCATCCAACCAGTCGTAGGCATCCCGCAACATTCCGGTAAAAGTGTGCTGGCTTAGCAGATTCGCATAATACTCGAACAAATACCGGTGCCCCTCCCGAATCGTACGGGTACTTTGATGATGACGCAGACTCCCCCGCATCAGGGCGTGCATTTCCCACCGGTTCGTCAACTCATTATGATGAATGAAGGAGAAACGCAGCAGCTCGTCTCTTTGGTAAAGAGGATAACCGGTTTGAAAAGCCTGCACGATCGCTTCGAACAAAGCCTCATCCCATGAACGGGCGATGGCCAGCAGCTCCAGCGTCTGTATCTCATAGGGCGTCAAATATTTCAGCAATCGCTCAATGAGGAGCTCCGGTGTTCTCCAGTCTACAAAATCCTGGGTAACCGGCGTTCGGGTACGTAGGATTTCATTGTGCAGATTCACGGCCAACCGGATGGTATAAGCATGTCCATAGGATTGTTTAATAATCGCATTCTGGATGTCCTCGTCCGTTACTCCGGAGCGGACCAGTATGGCTCGGCTTTCGGGTTCGGATAAAGAGTCCAGCGGACGCTGAGCGCAGACGGATTCCCAGCTTGGATCGATTTCCGCCCATCGCAGCCGTTCTCTTCCCGTAATGACCCACAACAGGCCGGGATGGCCCTGAATCATTTCACGAATCCAGCTGTCGACAACCGACTGGTACCCCTTCATCCGCTTATCTTCCCATAGGGCCTCATACGTATCAAGGAATATCACCAGCTGGCAGCGGTTTTTCTCCTGATGGGCTATCAGATCTTCAAGGAAGACATCGGGTAAATAGGCTAACAACTCGGAAGCATCCAGCGCCGACAGCTGTGAGAAATAGTCCATTTTGGTTTTAGTCATATATTTATGTATAAAGCTCGAGGATTTACGGAACAGATTATAGACTTTAGGAACCAAACCGAGTCCGGGCACATCCTCAATGGTATTGATGAGCTCAACTAACAAATCTCCTTCATCAAGCAGCGGAGTAACGGATTCCTTGAGCGGCAAATGGGCATACGCTTTGCTCATATATAAGGCGTACACCATATCGAAAAAGGAAAAGTTGATTTTATTCCTGGAAATGATCGATTTCCTGAGATGGATAAGTGCATTTTCCGGCTGCTGATGAGCCTTTGTCTCGAAATCAACAATGCCCACAGCGATATCCTCCCGCTGGGTAAGGCGGTGAACCATCTCTCTGCGCAATGAAGATTTGCCCGCGCCTCCCACTCCGTAGAAGCACAACACTTTGTAATCCTCCTGCTGCTGTAAATCAAGAGCATTATAGAGTTCTTCGAAATAGGACTCGCGTCCCGTGAAAGAATCCTCCTGCCTTCTCTTTAGCTTGTCCATCAACGTCGAGCGCTGAAATATCATATGAAGACCCCTCTTCCTGCCATTACGACTCGCATTCCTGTATCCACATTACCTTATATCTCAATATTACGGCAATCCGAATAAAAAAGGATGCTGAAATGTTCAGCACCCAAAAGATAATTAATAGTTCACCTGTTACATTATTTTTTGCTGGCAGCCTTACAGACGAATGGGCCAACGGGTTTTTTGGTCAGAACTCTGGAGGCGTTCCGCACATTTCTGGCGAATACCAGGGGTTTTTGGACGGCTTCCCAATGGATATACCAGATGTTCGGGTTTGTAAATAACCAGTGGTTGTGAAGAGCAGTTACTTTAATGCCTGCTTTGCGGAGTTCAGAGATAAATGGGTTTATTTCCCGAGTAAGGATAACGGACTCTCCGAGGCATAGTGCCCGGCCGTCTTTCCCAACACTCTCAAAGGAAATACCGAAAGGAAGTGTGAACAAGCCTTTTGAACGTCTACCCAATATCCGTACCTTGATATTAGTACGTAACTTAGTTGCAACACATACCCCATTAACTACCTGGGCTTGACCACCAAAAATCTCTGCAAACTGTCTACAAAGTGGACTTATACTCATTTTTTATCACCATCCTTTTGCTATATAGTATTTTTAAGGTGATAGCTTTGAAACGGCGTTTGTATCAATTTAGAGATTTAATTTCCATAGAGTAGAGAAATCCCGGGATATCATTGCCCAAGCCATTCCTATATTGTTCAGCGAAAACGTTCCTGCTATAATGATGTGAGGTAATATTACATAATATACCAATCAACTATCCTTAGGAAGGAACGATAAGATGGCGATTAAATCCCACCCATTAAAACACTTCTTATTTGCGCTCATGTGCTTAGCTCTTATCACCGGATTGTCCCCAGCATTGCCAAACGCCTTTGCGGAGAATTCAAGTGGTGAAGGTACCCCGTCCACACAGCCGGAATTAACCCTGTTCGATGCTTCATTCAATTCGGATACGGTCATGTACCGTTTCGGCTACACTTTCCCTACAGGCCCTTCCTATGATTATTTCGATGCTGTGCTTGATGCGCGGATTGAATTCATAACGGACGCAGGCAGTGCTCCTGCGGTCTATTTCAGGAATGATCCTAATGTAAATGCCGTTAGGATAACAGGAGATTCCTCGATTTATCTGAATCTGACGTTGCCCAGAAGCTTCTTTGATGAGCAATTGAAAGATATGAAGCTAGATCAAGGCCGAATTGTTTTCACCCTGCACGTACTGACGCCCGATGGAAAGGATATACCTTCGAAGGAGCAGACTTATACCGGCCTGGTCGATCCCAAGCCGCTGCCCGGTTCCGGAGTAGCTTCGAAGACCAATCAAACCGACTCCAGGCCGGCCGATCAAGCCGTTACAAAGCCTGCCAATTCAGCCATTCCAGCCAGCGTAAGCCCGGCGCTATCAGCTACTAGATATCCTAAGGTCATATCAATCAGCTCTTTTGGCTTTAACCACCTGGCATTGAAGAATGACGGCTCAGTCTGGGAATGGGGAGATACGAAAGGCGCCCAGCAAGTATCCGGGCTGCCCTCCAATATCGTAAAGGTCTCGGCAGGAACACGCCACCGGCTGGCGCTTGACTCAGATGGAAATGTCTGGGCCTGGGGAATGAACGATGCCGGGCAGCTCGGTAATGACATCAACGGGTACGAAAACTTTTATACAACCCCTGTCAAAGCCCAGATCGAGCATGTTAAAGATATCCTGGCCTTCGATAACACCTCGTATGCTTTGAAGGAGGATGGAACGGTCTGGATGTGGGGGGACGAAGTTTTCGTATCCAACTCCATTATGGAATCTACCAAGCCCCTGGAATACCCGATCCAGATTCCGGGCATTAACCATGTGACGAGCATTGCCGGCGGCTATAAGATGTTAATGCTGAGGGATGACGGAACGGTCTGGTTCTACCAAGGTAAGGGCAGTGGAAAGGAATTCACCGGACCGCACCAGATGAAGTATGTGATAAGCCCCATGTTCGAAATCCTCGGGATCCGTTTTGCTACGGTGGACCCTATCCCGGAATTCACGAAAGTAGTGAAAATATGGGGGGGCGGAAATCCGAGATACGCCCTTAAGCAGGACGGCACGCTATGGATGTGGGGAGAAAGCCAGCCGGTCCTGAAAAAGACCGCTGATATAGTAAAGCTCAGCTCCGGATATTATCACACCCTGCTGCTGAAAAAGGATGGCACGGTTTGGACCTCCGGTACGAACCGGCAGGGTGAGCTGGGGTTGGGGTATGCTGATAACTCCGAGGACTACCATACGTTTCACCGTGTGACTGCCATCAAGGATGCCGTTGATATTGCCGGCGGATTGATGAACTCCTACGTTCTGAAAAAAGACGGAACCGTTTGGGCATGGGGATATAATGATAAACGGGGAGTGCTTGGTGACGGTTCAACGAATAAGCAACTTGTCCCTGTACGCATTCCGGGACTGAACCCACCGCAAGGCTATGATATGGAGGGACATTGGGCGCAGGCCGCCATGGAGCGTCTATACGATCAGTCGATTCTGAGCGGCTACAGTGATTATTCTGTAAAACCGAATGCCGCCATTACGAGAGAACAATTTGTGAAGATGCTGGTGCAGGCAAAAGGGCTTGCGACAGTGAAGGGTAAAACATCCTTCTCTGATGTGCCAGCCAAGCGGTGGTCGAACGGAGCTATTGAGGCTGCCGTCGCAAATGGGATCATTCAGCCCAATGAGTACGGTCAACACTTCCTGCCGGAGGGGAATATTACCCGATTTGAAATCGCTGCTATGGCTGCCAGAGCGCTTGGTCTGCAGCCTAACGAATCGGCAATTGTCTTCCAGGATAACGCTGATATTAAGAACCAGCGTGGGAATATCGGGGCTGCTGTGGAAGCCGGAATTATTGGCGGATTCCAGGACGGGACCTTCCGGCCTAATCAGACAGCCACCCGAGCAGAGGCGGCGGTTATGATTACCCGGATTATGGACTACGCGAAATAACGCAGCTTACGGCACATTTCAATAAACAAACAGCAGCCGCACGGAGATGATCCGTGCGGCTGCTTGATTGTGTGGTTGTGAATGATTCAACCGCCAGTTATTGATTAGAATTGGCAAGCAGGAAGTTATAGATCAGGACTGCAGCCTCTGCGCGGCTCGCTTGCGATTTAGGACCGAAGCCTCCGCTCGCATCTGCAGTCAACACTTTAGCTTGCTTCAGGGCTGCGACAGCGTTCTGCGCGTAGCTTGATATCGCTGCTGCATCGGTGAAGCCCGGTACACTCTGTTCACCCGACTGTATAGAATGGCCGGTTGCCAGAAGTGCACGGTGGAGAAGTACGGCCATCTCCTCTCTTGTCAGGATATCATTTGTTCCGAATATTCCACTGGTTCGGCCCTGAACAATTCCCAGCTTCTCGGCCGAGGCAACCGCTGTGTAGTACCAGGCAGCTTCTTTGACATCAGGGAATTGGCTAACAGCGGCAGGGTCGGCAGCATCAAGGAATTTGACCAGCATCTGTACAAACTCGGCTCTTGTCAGTTTTCCCTGCGGGTCATATTGACCTGGCATTTTTCCGATGATTATGCCTCTGGCCGCAATGGCACGGATAGCATCGCTTGTTGTGGACGGAAGGCCATCAATATCTTTGAAGCTGACGTTCGTATAGGCTGCTGCATATTTACTGAAATGCTCCGGTTTGAAAATGACTGTACCCGAGGATTTATCGTATACGGCCTGTTTAACCATCTTAGAACCATTATCTACGTTGTAAACAACCACCTGATTCGGATGGTCTCCAGCTTTAAGGACATACGGCAGCTTCACTGTTACCGGTTGACCTGACCACTGAACAGGAGCATTATCTACGGTCAGTGTCAGTTCGTAGACAGGGCTGTTTCCCAGCAGTGTACGGATTTCAGCAGAAAGTGTCTCTGAAGCTGCAGTCCCTATACCTACTGATAGCTTCTGGGCACCCTTGCCGAATAATCCCTTAATAAAGGCCGAATCCAACTCAACGGTGGAATTGAGCGCTTCGAAGGAAATGGATTTGACAGAAGCAGTATTTACAGTGCGAATCCAGTCACCCGGCAATTCGACAGCAACCTTCTTCAGACCGCTTGCTGCATCCACCGGAATTGTAATCTTTCCGTTTACAGCCTGACTTGCGGCCTTCTCCAGACCCTCGCGTGTCAGATTCAATATTCCGTTTGAATCTGTCTTAGTTCCGGAATTACTATTCCCGGAGGTGCCCGGTATAGCAACGGAACCGGTGCCGGTGTCAGTAACCGGAGTTGGGCTTGGAGCCGGGCTAGGAGTTGGGGTCGGATCAGGGCTTGGAACCGGATTCGGATCTGGATCCGGGTCGGATGAATTATTGCCGGCAACCACCTCAATTGTATATTTCGTTTGAATTCTGCCGTCAAGCGATTGTACTGTTACCTCTGTCTTACCAGCATTTACAGCAGTTACGGTAAATTCCGTAATGCCGGTTTCTCCGTTGTAGGTAACATTGCTTACTGTGGCAATGCTATTGTCAGCAGAGGCCGCCTGCAGTTTTTTAAAGGATGCATTGCTTGGCGTCACATGTGCGGTTACTTTTGTTGTTTCGCCAACCGGCAATTTTCCAGCCGTGCTATTCAATGTAATGCTCTCCGAAAACGTCTTGTGTGCTACATCGGTTAACAAAGCGGTCAGGTAAATCAGCGGTGAGTTATAGTTTAACGCCTGTTCATTGCTCTCCCAGTCTACTGTAGACTGATTGTAGGCTTTGGCAGGGAAATTGTACTTCCCGTTATTGTTCGGGCCTCCTGGCATATACCCGTTCGGTATTTCTTTGATGAAATCCCGCATGTAAATGGCATGATGGGTAATGTGAACACGGTTCTCGCCGTAACCCGAAATAAAGCTAAGCTGCAGCGGGTTGATACCAAGAAGGTAGTTCAAGTTGCCGCTGGCTACCTGAAGCGTGCGCTCATCATAGTTTCCAATAATTCGGCTCCCAATATCGAGGCTTACCGCAACACCTGCGACATTGGAGTTGGCTCCCCAATAAAATCCTTTGTTCGTGGAGTTATGCCAGACCGCCTGATTAACAGCCGTATCGATGACAGTGTCTCTCCACTGATTGTATTTAGGAACGAACCAAGCCTTAACCTCTTCACTTGGAGCAGGACCGCTCAAATAATGATAAAAGCCGATCAGTTCCATACTTCCGATCCCGTGGGAGAAATCGGTTGTTTTGAATTTGTCCTCGAATGCTTTATAATTCGCCACTACAAAATCATTGTAACGCGCCTCGCCCGTAGCTCGGTACAGTGCGGAAGCTGCATAGAACCGGTCATTCTTATCATCATCGTCATTATAGGGGCCGTCCGGCTGAGCGATGAATTCAGGATGTGCTTCGAGATATGACCAGCCTTTAACTGCAGCGGCGAGCAGTGTATTAGCGTAATCCTCCATTCCCGCTACATCTTTGAATACGGTATAGGCATGCGCCAGAGCACCGACGGTGGCCGCAGTTTGTGAGGTCGGAATAATACTTTTCTCACCGGTGCCGTCCATGAGATACCGTTGTGGAGCAGGATCCCGAACGACGTAAGAATAGAAGCCCCCTGACTGTTCCTCCTGCATTTTCAAAAAGAAATCGGTTTCAAACTTAATCTCATCAATGAGATCCGGAATGTTGTTGCCGCTTTCTGGTATGTTCAGTTGACCATCCGTAAATTGTTGCGGAAAGCTCTCGTAGGCCCACAGCAAGTCAGATACGGCAGTAGCAGCGGCGGTTACATATTTTCCAGTGTCTCCAGCATCCCACCATCCGCCGGAAACATCTTTATGCTTGCTTGGATCGGACTGGAGAGGAAGATTGGCATCGATCTTATGCAATCCGGTACGGGCAAACTCGCCTGCGTGTTCCGGGAGCAGATCGTCATTCGCCCTTTGGAAATAAAAGAATTTCTGGACATCATTTAATAGGCTGTTGTATACGTCCGGCCCGATTTCGAACGGTACGGAAGGCTCGTCTACCCCATCTACCGTGATATAGTATTTACCCGGTTCGTTTAAGCCCGAGAAGTCAGCCTGGAACACTTTTTCCCCGGATAGTTCGTCATAAGCAGCTAAGAGAGAAAGTGTTCCGGAATATGCAACGCTGTCATCCGAAACCCTTTTAACCGCAAAGGGTGTACCGATGTCTGCAGACAGCTGATTATAGTATCCGCTTACATTTGCATATTTCTTCCCATAGTTTAAATAACCGACCTGGTTAACCTTGATTGGAGCATAGCTTCGTTCAACATCCGGCGAGGTGACCTTGATGTTCGAAATCCAAAAGGTGGTAGGCGTATCACTTCCAGAAAGCTTTAATAACTGAATCTTGCTTTCATCGAACAACGGGTCGCTGTTGAAAATATCCTTAAGCGGAATCGATACATGCTGCCATTCGCTGGTAAGCACTACGTATTTGCTGATATCCACCTGTCCATCAATATTGGTCTCTTCAGGGTCGGCATCATTATCCTTGTAAAAAGCCCCGGTACTGTCTGTTCTTTCATGAACAACATCACGGAAACCAATCCGAAAATCTTCTTTGCCTGTTTCTCCGGCAACATCGAACTCTAGCGTTCCATTCTCATAAGGACTAAAATCGAAGGACTGCCAGCCGTTGATGACTAACTGGTCTGCCCACCAGCCATTCGTTACAACCTTGCGGGCATTTTGCTCCTTATACACTTCATTAGTGACGGTTGTTCCGAAACCCCAAGCGGTTTGATTAATTTCAATATCACGCAGCTTGTTCCAGCTGTCACCCCCCGGAGGGTGGTAATCTACAGAGGAAGTCTGCCCAGCTGATGCTAAAGATGTTGGGGCCAATAGCGATAAAGCGGTTACAAAACTTAAAGATAAAATAGATAATTTACTGGCAAAACGCTTTTTGTTTGTCTGCTTCAAAATTGTATCCCCTTTCATTTTTGTAAATCTTACCAACTAAAAAAGGGATTTAATACATTAAGAATTAGAGGTCTTTTCATATGAAAATTTAACTTTTGAAGGGGTTTATTACAAAAAAGGAGTACCACTGGAAGTGGTACCCCTGCATTTTTGGATAAAAAATTCTTCTACTGTATCCCTTTCATATACCCCTGAATTTTCTTGGAGGACAAGTAGAGCAGGATACTCAGGAGGATGGCTGCGCCTCCAATGACACCAAAGTATACCATCTCAGTGTCAGCCGAATAAAATTTAACAATCTGCGCATTAATCGCCTGGGCAGCCGCATTAGATAAGAACCATAAGCTCATGGTCTGGGCGGAGAAGGCGGAAGGTGCCAGTTTGGTCGTAGCCGATAGTCCTACAGGAGACAGGCACAATTCCCCCAGTACAACGATGAAATAGCTAAGAACGAGCCATAACGGATTAACCAGGGAATCCTCACCGCCAAAGTAGGCCGGCAACAGAATCACAAGGAAGGATAATCCGGCAAACAACAGACCCAAGGCGAATTTCTTCGGAACCGAAGGCTGCCGTTTCCCAAGCTTCACCCATAACCAGGCGAAGAGGGGGGCCATCGTGATAACAAACAAAGGATTTAAAGACTGAAACCAGGCTGGACGAATATGCATGCCGGCAAAATCGAGCTGTGTGCGTTTATCTGCATAACTGGCAAGGATGGTTGACCCTTGTTCCTGAATCGCCCAGAACATAATCGCTGCAATAAACAGCGGAATATAAGCAACGAGTCTTGAACGTTCAACGCTTGTTGTGAGTGGACTACGGAACATGACAATAAAATACAGGGTAGGAATCAGAATTCCTAGAATACCTACGATCGTTATAAAGGATTTAAACGTTAACAGACCTAAAGGAATCGTAACAGCCACGATAACAGCGAGAACTACTGCACTGATACCGAAGATAAGGAACACTTTCTTCCGTTCCGCTTGTGATAACGGACTTGCGACTAAAGTGCCTGCAAGGCCGAGGTTTTTTTTCTTGGTAAAGATGAAGATGATTAAGCCCAGAAACATCCCGACGGCTGCAATGCCGAAGCCTAGGTGGAAATTGTAATCTCCGACGTATCCTACAATTAGCGGAGCGATAAATGCCCCCAGGTTGATGCCCATATAGTATATACTGAAGCCTGCATCCCGGCGCCCATCATGTTCGCTGTAAAGTTCACCTACAATACTGGATACATTAGGCTTCAGTAAGCCCGTGCCCAGCACGATCAGAACCATGGAAACAAAAAATAAGGAGATACTTCCCGGGATGGCCAAGGTGATATGCCCTAGCATGATTAATATACCGCCGTAGAAGACAGCCCTTGACGCTCCGAATATCCGGTCCGCCAACCAGCCGCCAATAATCCCCGACATATAGACCAGTGAACCATAAATAGACATAATGGCGAGCGCTGTGCTCTCCTCCATGCCGAGTCCGCCTTGACTCAGCTCGTAATACATATAATAAACCAGGATAGCTCTCATTCCATAATAGGAAAAGCGCTCCCAAAACTCTGTAAAGAACAGAGTAAATAATCCTTTGGGATGTCCAAAAAATCCCCGTTGCGGAACACTCTCCACAACTCTTTGCTTGTTTAAATCGGCCATGCTGCTACTTCCTCCCTTGATGTTTGACAAAATTCCCTGCTTTAAGTATTACTCCTTAGTCAGAATACCCATAATGAGGCACTTTCAACTCTCAATTCCCCATATTAGTCTCTACAGAGGGAGCAAAAAACTTAGTATACAACATTGCTGAAAGATTGGATATGACATCGCTCAAAGAAGGAGATTTTCGGGTATACCGATGATTTAACGGGTGCAGGATCGTCTATACTTATGAATCACAATCGAATCCAAACTCGAGGAGGAACAATCTTATGACGTTAAAACTTACCCCTTATATTACTTTGGAGGGACGGGTAAAGGAAGCCATTCAGTTTTATGAACAAGCCATAGATGCAGAAGTCCTCTCCATGATTACTTACGGTGAAATGCCGGACATGCCTACTACGTTCACTGACGATCTGAGCAGTCTTGTGGCGCATGCTAAGTTAAAGGTCGGTGTGACAGAGCTGATGTTATCGGATACCCCAGGGGGTTCGCCTATTGAAAGCGGGAAACGGGTAACCATTTGCATTACAACGAACGAGGTAGAACAATCCAAACGGATTTATGAGGCTTTGCGGCAGGAAGGGCAAGTCAATATGCCGTTTAGAGAAGAACCCTTCAGCCCTGGATTTGGTGATGTAACGGATAAATTCGGCGTGACCTTTCAAATTTATACTGAGCTTGAACAATAATTGCAGATAAAGAGTTGCCCAGACCGTTTGGGCGGCTCTTTTTTATTGCTGGCAGAAAGTTGAACCCATTTGAAGAGATGGTATATTTGATGGGTACACGCTATATGATGTCACAGTTTCAAGTGGAGATTAGGAGGGGGACATGATGTTAGAAAAATTCGGTATGGAGCTTTTGATGGATTCAGAACGGGATCCTGAAAAAGCTGTAGTTATATTAATGTGCGGAATAGCGGGCTCGGGGAAAACGACGTTTTCTCAAAAAATCGAGGAGGAGTATGGATATATACGCCTTTCGATTGATGAGGAGGTATGGTCGGTCAACGGACGGTATGGAATAGATTATCCCGTTGAGAAGTATAGGGATTATTTAAATGAAGCACACCAAAGATTACATAATAAGATCGTGCAGTTCATTCTAGATAAAAGGCACGTTGTGGTTGACTCAAGTTTCTGGAGCAGATCGGAAAGAAATGAATATAAGCGGATTATCGAAAATGCGGGTGGGGAATGGAAACTCATTTATTTGAAGGTACGTCCTGAGGAATTGCGGAAGCGCCTTAAGATTCGCAGCCAGCGTTTTGATGCAAATGCTGCCTTTACGATTACAGAGGAGTTGTTAACAACTTTTCTTAACGGGTTTGAAGAGCCAAGTGGTGAAGGAGAAATTGTTATAGAAAATTAGTAGGCTGGATTTTGTTGAAACTCGAAGCTCACAACGTTTAAGCTTCACTAAAGGTTCGAGCCTCATACTGAGTAAAAAGCAGGTATGGGGAGTTGAAATGAAGATGAAAACAATCAACTATGTCAAATTTGCGCTTGATATTATCATGAGCATATTATTTGTTTTGTTTTTCAACAAAAACGTGTTAGGCGGGTTAGCGTTTCATGAAATAGCAGGCCTCTTTTTTGCCGGTGCATACATCACTCATATTCTTCTGAATTTGGGCTGGGTGAAGCGGGTCACTCTAAAAATGTTTAACCGCAGCTTATCCTGGAGGGTACGCGGCAGTTATGCGCTGAATTTCCTGTTGCTGGTCTCTATGACGTTCATTATTGTCAGCGGGATCCTAATTTCCCATGTGGTCTTTCCAAATATAAATATAGGTAATGAGAATTGGTTTAAAATGACCCATATCTCGGTATCTTTCCTGGTGCTGGCATTGATCGGGATTCATGTCGGGCTGCATTGGCAGTGGGTCGTGAACATGTGTAAGAAAATAACCAGCATAAAGAAGGGCCGGGCCTGGATGCGGTATGTTGCTCAAGGCTTGACTGTGATCATCCTGCTATTCGGTTTATACCAAATCAATCAGACATCTTACGTCACTCATCTAAAAAGCTCGGTTTCAGCTTTCGGCGCAAGCACGCAGCAAACTGGCTTCGGGGGCAAGGAGGCTTTCGGAGGCGGAGAGCGGGGCGGAATGAGAGAAGGAAGGCCTTCCGGCGGTGAAGGTCTATCAGGATTCAACCGGGGGGAAAGGGGAGGGAATGTGAACGTAGTCAACGTCATTTTGACATATACCGGCATCATGGCCGTGTTCGTCATTGCAGCCTATTACTTGAAGAAATGGAGCTTATTCCGTAAGAAGAAAATAGTTACGAACCCGAATTAAGGGAGAGCGGAATAAGGATTTTTTTGACCGGCCAGCTTGGACTGGTTGTTGACCCGTAGCCATACTACGGGTCATTTGCTATTTGAGGGTGCTACGGTCTACATGGTCGTCTTAACTTTGATTAATAACTTCATGAAGGTCTCGCTTTCTTCCTCAGTAAGGCCCCGGGTAATGCTGTTCTCTACTTCCATGAATATTTCGTCGAATTCTTCGACGAGGTCGGCCCCTTTTTGCAATAGGTATATTCTTTTTTGCCGCTCGTTCTCTTTGGGAATCTCCCGTTTAATGTACCCTTTTTTCTCTAACCCTTGCAGCATACTGGTAATAGAAGCCCCTGTACGGTTAAAGTGATCGGCCAGGTCCTTCTGGATCACGCCTTTGTCCTGATTTTCAAAAATGTAGCCCATCATCTGCCCTTGTTGAGTGTTAAGTCCCAGCTCTGACAATCTGGTGTTGGCCATACCTCTGATCTTCATCCCGATGTCCCGGATGGTATCGGAGTAAGGGGTATGCAAAGCTTGCTTCGTCATCCTGTGCCAGACTCCTTTGCGATAGGTTAAAACCTAATGATAAGATTATCTTAATTTTCGGAAGCCAAAATGTCAAAGACAAACTGTTAGAATACAATCAATATTTATGTTGACAGTTAGAATTCTAACTGTTATATTTCAATCATAAATTACATTTAATTTTAGGAGGCTAAAACAATGATTACTGCAATTACCAATGTGCGTGTATTTGACGGAGAGAAAGTGATCAGACCCACTACGGTTCTGATTGAAGGCGAACAAATCCTATCGGTAGGCGGAGAAATACCGGAGCATGCGGATATTATCGACGCAGAAGGAGGGACTTTGCTGCCCGGTCTGATGGATGCTCACGTTCACACCTCCGTAGAGGGCCTGCGGGATGCACTCAAATTCGGAGTGACAACTGAACTGGAAATGATGGGCGGGTTCACCCAAAGCGGCCGCGAAGCACAATTGAAAGGGATCGAGGATATTGCCGATGTACGGTCTGCCGGAATGGCGGTCACCCCTCCAGGCGGGCATCCCGATGAACTCATGCCGGGGGATGGCGAAATCCCGTTTGTACTGAAGGAACTGGAGAAGATGAGCGAGGAAGACCGCAACGCCATGCTGGCCGCCCATGCGCATGCTCATGATCATGGAGAGGCACCCACGGTAACCAACCGGGAAGAAGCATTGGCATTCGTAAACGAACAAGTAAGAGAAGGAGCCGACTATATCAAGATTATGATTGAAGAAGGGACAGTATTAGCGGCTCCCGGTCTGCCTGTCCTAAGCGAGGATATTCTGAGAGCCGCTGTAGAGGAAGCGCACCGGCATCACAAGATTGCGATTGCCCATGTATTAACTGCCGAATCTGCCCGGCAAGCCATAGAAGTCGGGGTTGAGGGACTCGCTCACTTATTCATTGACCGGCCCGAGAACACCCCGGACCTGGTGAGAATGATTGCAGAGGCAGGCGCTTTTGTTACACCATGCCTCGTCTTGAACTCCTCGATTATCGGTAATCCTGCATCGGAATTGGCGGGGGATCCGCGTGTGAGCTCCAGGCTCAGTCCGGAATGGATCGACACGCTGAATGCCAGCTTCAATACCTACCCTCAAGGCAGCATGGAAGATAACTACCGGAATGTAATGGACCTTCATCGTGCAGGCGTAGATATCCTGGTGGGTACGGATGTCTCTGTACCGGTTCCATCGCTGGGCGGTCTTGCCCATGGAGCCAGTGTGCACCATGAGATGCAGCTATTAGTAGAAGCAGGATTCACCCCTGTAGAAGCCCTTCAGTCTGCTACCTCGAAAATAGCCCGCCGTTTCGGCCTGACTGATCGCGGAACTATCGTAGAGGGGGCGCGCGCGGATTTGGTGTTAGTTGACGGGGACCCGACAGTGAATATCTCGGACACGTTATCGATTCGCGGAGTATGGCAGCGCGGTATCCGGAAAACAGCAGAAGCTTAAAGCCATGATGATGCCTTTATAACAGAACTTACAAGTCGAATTCTCATACCAGAGAAGCCAAGGGCATCCGCAAGGGTGCCTTTTTTATTTCTCTTTGACCATGGACTCTCCATTTCAGCCGGAATGTATTTACAAAGCAGTCGCAATCCAGTATGATTTTAATTGACTGAATGAGTCAATCAAAAATAACGGTGGTGCGAGAATGGCAAATGTAAAATCCGCTTTTAAAACCTCCGCGATTGTTTCGAAGGATGGCACTAAGATTAGTTATAAAAGCATGGGTAAAGGGCCGGGCTTGATTATCGTTCACGGGGCCCTTAGCGATTCTGGTGATTTTTCCGAATTGGCCGGAGAACTGTCGGATTCATTTATGATCCATGTAATGGATCGGAGAGGTCATGGACGGAGCGGTCCGCAAGGACCGGAATATTCCATGGAGAAGGAAATCGAGGATCTCCAAATGATCAAGCAGGCAACGGGCGCCTCCCTTTTGTTCGGACATAGCTACGGAGGTCTTATCTCACTGCAGTTTGCAAGACGGGAACCCTCCATTACCAGGCTGGCCGTTTATGAACCCGGCGTGTGTATAGAGAAAACAAACTGGGAATGGCTGGATGATTATGAGAGGGCCATGGACAGGAACGATTCCAGAGCAGCATTTGCAAGTTTTGTAAGAGGATCAGGACACACGCCGCTAACGCGACTGCCAATGTGGTATGCCAAATTTATTTTGAGTATAATGGTACGCGGGGAACGCTGGGATAAAATCCAGAAGCTCTTGCCCGAAAATTTAAAGGAGCACCGGGAAGTCAGACGTTTTGAAGCTTTGTACTCGCAATATAGGGAAATAGATGCGGGTACTCTATTAATGGCAGGGGGCAAAAGCCCGAACATAATAAAACAAATGATTCAAACGCTGGATCAAACGATCGCTGAAAGTCAGGCCGTCATATTCCCCCAATTAGATCATTTCGGACCCGATAATGAGAATGCTCCGGCAGAAATCGCAATTCAGATAAAAAGAAATTTTCTCAGCTAACCTTGCAAGGAGGGAACATCCATTCCACGTTTAAATGAGCATCAATTGCAGCAATTGTACGACGAACGGAAAGAGCAAATCAAAAAAGCGGCGATCCGGGTTTTTTCCCGCCGTGGAATTCCAGGAACCAAAATTAGTATGATTGCACAAGAGGCCGGTGTGAGTCACGGACTTTTTTATCATTACTATACATCTAAAGAAGATTTGTTCACTACATTGATACAGGAAGCCGTGGAAACTTCGCTTGCCGAATTCGGGAACCTGCACCAAGCGTCAGGTACGCCTTTGGATAAGATAAGACTCATGACCGAAGCCATGCTGGATGAGAGTGGGGCTCCGTTCTTTATGCTGATGCACCAGGCACGCAACTCCGAGGGGGTTCCGGAAGCGGCCCGGAAGCTGATTGAGCAGCATCCTATGAGCCTCTATGTTGACCAGCTGCTACCGATCTTTAAAGAGGGACAGGAGAAAGGCGAAATTGTGCAGGGGCATCCGGAACAACTGATTTCCGCCTATTTAACGGTCCTTTCCGGCGTCATGGTTATAGGCGAGGGCTACTCTATTCCACCGGTGGATTTGCTGCTGCGGATGGTCGCCCGCTAAGCTGAACGGTTAGGGAATGTCTCCCCCTGGTCTTACTGGATCCATTTACCATGGATTAGTGGAGACTTTTATCACTGCCTCAATATTCACATCACAAGTAATATGTTAGAATATCAGAAAGACAGTAAGACCTAACTTCATAATTCGCAAGCTATGATTGCTATGGATCACACTATAGCAGGAGCAGCTTCTGGAGAGACTGCGGGAAACCGCGGCGCCGAAGGGTTCACAATCTCAGGCAAAAGGACAGAAGAGTAAGGAATATGTATTTGCTATGCTGACGGCTGTCGGCAGGGCAAGTATTATTTCATATTCTTATGAACCGGGAGATTGGATGATATCCAATCTCTTTTTTTATTGGCATTATTGCAATGTAATTCATTAAGGGGGAACGGGTTATGGCACAATCGGAATTAAAGAGAGAGCTGGCCAATCGGCATGTTCAACTGATTGCTATTGGCGGCACAATTGGTACGGGATTATTCTTAGGCTCGGGTAAAGCAATTCAGCAGGCAGGTCCATCCATTATGATTACGTATTTAATCGTAGGGATTGCGGTGTTTTTTGTGATGAGGGCACTCGGTGAACTCCTGCTGTCCAAAGCGGGATATCAATCGTTTACGGATATTGCCGAGGACTATCTCGGACCCCGGGCCGCATTCATCACCGGATGGACTTATTGGTTCTGTTGGATTATGACGGCTATGGCGGATGTCATCGCTGTTGGCGTATACGTGCAGTACTGGTTTGATATCCCGCAATGGGTACCTGCCATCGCCTGCCTGGTCATTTTATTAGGGCTTAACTTATTGACCGTCAAAAACTTCGGCGAACTCGAGTTTTGGTTTGCTCTAATCAAGGTCATCACGATTCTCGCCTTGATTGGCATTGGGGTTATTTTACTGGTCATGGGATTTAAGACGGATGCAGGCTCGGTAACGGTACGAAACCTCTGGGAACACGGGGGCGTATTCCCGAACGGTGTTAAAGGGTTCTTATTTTCCTTCCAAATGGTAGTCTTCGCTTATGTCGGTGTAGAGCTGGTGGGCGTATCGGCAGCTGAAACCTCCAACCCTGAGAAAAACATACCGTCGGCTATCAACAAAATTCCTCTGCGGATTCTTTTTTTCTATGTGGGCGCGCTTTTTGTCCTGTTATGTATCAACCCATGGACGGAGCTCAATGCGTCGGAAAGCCCTTTTGTGAAAACCTTTAGCTTAGTAGGAATACCAATCGCTGCAGGGGTCATTAATTTCGTCGTATTAACCTCAGCTGCTTCCGCCTGCAACAGCGGGATGTTCTCTACAAGCCGGATTCTCTATAATTTGGGCAAGAACCGGCAGGCGTCCGCTCATTTTTCCAAATTGAATAAAAATCATGTACCTGGAAACTCGCTGTTTATTTCAACGCTTGTCATATCCGCCGGTGCGCTATTGAGCAAACTTATCCCGGAGCAGGCTTTTGGAATTGTGACAACGATCAGTGCCATTTGTTTCATATGGGTCTGGGGCGTCGTGCTTGTGTGCCATATCAAATATAAGAAGACCCGGCCGGAATTGCAGGCTGCTTCCAAATTCAAAGCGCCTCTAACGCCGGCAATAAATTATGTGGTTCTGGCTTTGTTTGCTGCGATACTCATTATTATGCTGATCGCCGAAGAAACACGTCCGGCGCTATTGTTTACTCCGCTATGGTTTGTTCTCTTATATATCTTGTATCCAAGACCAAGCAAAAGGGTGAAGGAAAGCAGTATAGCGACGAATATTGAATAGATAGTAGATATTGAAGACACTCGCCAACCTGTTGGCGGGTGTCTTTTTGTGGTACGCCCAGTGCAGGCCGCAAAGTGCGGGATTCTGGGTATAATGCCGGATGCGCGGCAAGGTTTGCGTGTTATGCGGCAGAAATGGCGGTCCGGTTGCGGTGCAAAAAGCGCAATGGATTTGTGGGAAAGCGTATATGGGTTTTCGGTGTAGAATTGGAAAAAATAGATTATGATGAATACATCAAGAACAACACGAACTGATAAATACTAGTTGATAGATGAATTGATAGGAAGCCTAAACGGAAAAGGGGCCTGAGGACATGTACGGTATATCGTTCGGACGCGGGATGACAATCGCTTACTTTCAGCAGCATACAGCCCGCTTGTTTATAGCAGGTGACAATCTGGATTGCCGGTATGCAAGAACATTCTTGAAACAGAATGGCATAACAGCAACCCAATATATGCAGAACAACTTGGCCACCTTGTATGAAGCAGCGGAAGAGCTGGCAGCTATGGGTAATGAGAGAATTGCTCTGTACGTGACTGCAGCGAACTATCGGCTGTGCCGCAGCCTGACGGAAGCAGTAAAGGGAGTGGACGAAGGTATCCGGATCGTATGGTTCGGCGATGGTCTTGGCGTGAACGGGATCCGGCTTCCTGCCGGCACCGCTGCCGACGGACTGATTCTCTGGGAGCCGGAGCAGACACTGCTCCACCTGGCCAAAGCAGACGACGGCTGGGAAGAGGCGGTAGAGGGCTTCATACCGGTAAGCCGGCTCACTGCCTGGAGCGTCGCTACCGGAAAGGCAGTATCTCAGCTGGATGGCGAGGGCAGCGCTGATACCCGACTGGACCGGCTGAACGGGATATGGGAAGAGGCTTTGAAGCAGCGCTGGCCGGTGATTTCTTCTATTAAATGCGCTGATAGAAACGGGTATGGGCATAACATCCGCACCCATTCCAAGGAACGCTTCAGCGAAGATCTGAATCTTGCACTTCAGCAGCTTGGACCGGAAAGGCAGCTGTCCCTTGAAGGATTTCATTACTTGGCCGGGAAGAGGGGCAGAGCAGCGATCTGCGAGGCACTTGAAGCATCCAGGCAGCTGACAGCAGGTTACAGCGCCGAGATACCGTTGGAATGGCTCCTGGAGCAGAGTGAATATACCCGGTTGCTGCAAGCGGGCATTACACAGATCATGATTAGAATTCCGATAACAATGAATAAACTTCAGTATAATGAAGCCGTTCAATTAACAGAGAGCCTGAAGAGAACATCTGCCGGGGTTAAGCTGGCTGCAGTGCTCATCGATGAAACGACGGATCAACTGGAAGGCGAAGCTGAGAATACAGCAGCTCTGTTGACCCATTGGGTGAATGAAGGCCTTCTGGAGGCCGGCGAGGTGCAGCTTGATATCGCAGGGCTGGCACCGGATGAGCATAAGGTTCCTGTACCGGAGTCCATAGCAGCATTCCTGCAGCGGTATCTTCGGCAAGAAGAAGAGCAGGCGCTGATTAACGGGTTCATGGCATACATGACCGGACAATATCCGCATCAGGTGCTGGGCAGCGGAGTTAAGCATATCGGTTATCCCGAAGGAGAATGGAATCAGGCAACGGTGCAGGGGCTGGCAGAGTATTCGGGAATCAACAGCGCCATTCTCTTCGAGCATAACCGGGTCAGTGTTCCTTCTTCTACGGATACGATATACGCCGGCCCGGAGGGGGTATGGAAGCGGGAGAACGAAGCTTATCTGGAATGGGAGCGCCAGTCTGAGCAGAACTCCTACTACTTATCCAATGCACACCAGATTAACCGGCTGGGCGAATGTGAATATGAGCTGCAATTAAACGACTTTCTTCATATGGAACCGCTGGAGATCCGGCAGCTGCAATATTCCCAGGCTCAAGAAATGAACGTTGCGCCATCAGGCAGAGAACCCCGCTTTCAGCTGTTAAATCTGGAAAGTGCGGAAGACATGGACCGGTTTCTTGAAGACGTAGAGCTGTTCAGCAAGTCCGGCATGTTCCGGTACGCCTATGAAATAGAGGCGGATCTTATGGAGAGCTGCCGCTGGTCCGGGGTACATTCGTGCGCAGCCAGACAGCTGCCCCGGATCTTTATTGACGGCGATGACCGGATATCCCCCTGCCGGGGCTGCGCCGTCATCGGCCGGGTGGGAGATTCACTGGATCAGCTATTAACCCAGGTGTCTGTGGTCTCAGAGGAGGAGCAGCTGCTCAGGGGCTGCCGGACCTGTGAAATTAAGGATTCCTGCTCCAAGTGCAGCTTCCTGCCTGAATATTTAAACCGCCAGCAGTATTGTGAGCTGCGCAAGAAGCACAAGCTGCTCCACCGCTATATGCAGATGGTGCAGGTATTTAAAGGCCTTAGTAAGTATGCCCGTTCGCTTCAGAACATCGAAGTCCACGAGCTTCGCGTCTCTCTTCCGGCATGTACACATCTCTGGAAACAGCCGGAGCCGCATATGCCTGTGAGCACAGCGGTGCTCGAGACGGTATTCCTTTTCTTCATCGGAGATCAGCCGATGCTGTTCCATGCGGGCAGCCAGAAGCTGATGAAACTGAACGAGCCGATGGCACTGATGCTGGAAGGATTGATGAGCGGAGCGGAGAGAACAGAGCTGGAGCAGGAACTGATGGCACGCTATCAGGTGGAGGGGGAATTTGCAGCCCGCCTGGTTACACAAGCGCTTGGCTTGTTCGCTAAGGAAGGCTGTCTGATGCAAGCAGCGAGGGCTGTATGAAAGGAGGGGGTACCCCTATGTTAACGACAACCCGGCAATACCCGATGGTGCATCCGCTTAAGGATGTCCGGCTCGGAGATGAGGTTACTTCACTTGCAGCAGGGGAAGGCATCTACGTGCAGGATACGAACGGTAAAATTTATATCGACGGGATCAGCGGACTGTGGAATGTATCCCTGGGTTACCGTCATCCCGGAATACGCCAAGCGATCATAGAGCAATTGGATGCGCTGCCCTATGTGAATCCCGTGGATTACAGCAATCCGGTTACCCTGCAGTTTGCCGAGAAGCTGCTGCAGCTAACACCGGATAATCTAACTAAGGTTGCCTTCACATGCACCGGTTCGGAATCCGTGGAGCTGGCGATCAAACTAATGCGCAAATACCACCAGCTGCGGCATCAGCCGCATAAGAACGTCATCGCCGTTCTGGACAAATCGTACCACGGCAGTTATTACGGCTCCATGAGTGCCAGCGGGATCGATCAGGAGATTTCTGAGAGCTATGGTCCGAAGGTACCCGGCTTCCTGTTCCATCCGGTGCCTGTGTGCAGGCATTGTACACCGGGCACCATCGCCGGGGATTGTCTGAGCAGACAACTCGGTCAGCTGGAAGCATTATTTGCCCGGGAGGGGCATGTGATGGCCGGATTCATGCTGGAGCCGATTATCGGCTCAGGGGGGATTATTCCTATTCCTGAGGCTTATCTGCAAAGGCTCAAGGAACTGTGCCTGGAGCACGATGTGCTGCTTGCTTTTGATGAAGTGGCTACGGGGATGGGGCGTACCGGAAAAATGTTTGCCTTCGAGCACAGCGGGGTTACCCCTGATATTCTCTGTCTCTCCAAGGGGATTAACAGTGGCTATTTACCGCTGGGGGCCACCCTGTTCAGCGAAGCGATACAGCAGGCTTTTGCTCTTGCAGGCTCCCACATCGAGCATCTCTCCACGCAGAACGGCAATCCCATCGCTTGTGCAGCCGGAATAGCTACGCTGGAAGCGCTGGAACAGCCGGGCATGCTGGAAGCGGTAAGTGCAAGAGGACAGCAGCTTCGTTCCGCTCTGGATCAGGCACTGCAAGGCAACCCTTTATATCTGGAGGTAAGGGGAAAAGGCCTGATGATCGGCGTTGCGCTGCGGAGCAGGCATCGTGCAGAGGAGTGCCTGCCGCCAGAGGAGCTGGCGGATATTGCCGGCAAGCTGAAGCGCCGGGGGTTAATCGTATATCCTTTCCACACACCAGGGTTAACCTCCGGGTTCCATCTGTTCCCGCCCTTCATTATCAAGGAGGAGGAGGTGCTGGAGATCGTATCGATCGTCCGGAAGGTACTGGGAGGGAGGTGAGAATAATGCCCCACCACCGGCATGAGCCAATGGTTTGCTGGAAACTTGACACTTCGGATAACAGAACAGAATATACAGTTTTTCGATCTGCTCCATACTTCAGAAACATTCGGCATTAAACTCTGGGCTTGATCGTGAAAGGAGGTGAGTATCATGCAAAAGAATCTTTCCCTGCAATTCGAAGAAATGGAAGCTGTGACGGCTCCGGACTGGAAGGACATCGCAATCGGTATTGGTATCGGTGTAGGTATCGGCGTAGCGCTGACTTAATCTGCCGTTATACCGGGCAAAATCCTGTTAGCTGACCTTGAAAGGAGGTGAGTATCATGCAAAAGAACCTTTCCCTGCAATTCGAAGAAATGGAAGCTGTAACAGCTCCGGACTGGAAGGACATCGCAATCGGTATCGGTATCGGTGTAGGTATCGGCGTAGCGCTGACTTAATCTGCCGTTATACCGGGAAACGTCCTGTTAGCTGACCTTGAAAGGAGGTGAGTATCATGCAAAAGAATCTTTCTCTGCAATTCGAAGAAATGGAAGCTGTAACAGCTCCGGACTGGAAGGACATCGCGATCGGTATTGGTATCGGTGTAGGTATCGGCGTAGCGCTGACTTAATATCAGCAGCGGTAGTAACGGAGACAATGTTCACCTTATAAAAAACAAAATTAATTTAATGGAGGAGAAGTTCATGATGAATCAAGCGCTGGCTTTGCAGTTTGAGGAAATGGAATCTGTTACAGCTCCGGGAGACGGTGCATTTTTGGCGGGTGTTGGCGTAGGTATTGCGATTATTACCGGTACGGCAATCGTGGTGCTGACCTAATTACGGAAATGGCCTGACCGGCTGTACTTACTAAATCCAATATGAGGAGAGAATCGAAGATGAATAATGGACTGGGTTTGCAAATGGAACTGCTGGAAGATGTCGCTGCACCGGGCAGCGGAAGAGATTTCTTTGAAGGCGTGGCCGTTGGAGTGACCATCGCTGGAGGCGTAGTCGCAGTTATTGCTTTGACCTAATAACAATTAATATTTCCTAAACCTTTGGGAAGCCTCTTCTGCTTGGAAAGACGTATTCTGCCCGGCAGGAGGGGGCCCCTATTATAAGCGGCTTGAGAGGGTGAGAGAGAATGGAATCTGTTACACATCTTGAATTTCATGAGACTGAAAACAACTATTTCTTAGTTCAACATATATCCAGCCACAGGTTTGTAAAGCTGGGCCTCCGGGAGACCGAGTTCCTGCGCTATCTGTTAAACGAAGCAGACGGAGAAGAATATTCGGGAACACTTACTGAAACTGAACGCGAATATATGACCGGGAAGTTTGCGGAGTGGGGTTTTCTGAGCCATCCCTCCGAAGCCGGGGAGACGCCGGCAGCGCGCAAATGGAGCTGGAACTGGAAGATAGAGGATCTGACCGCGATCAAGTTTCTGACGGTTAACCCAGATGAGGGGCTGACCGCCATGCGTCCGGTGATCCGGCGCCTGCTTCACCCGGTTACGATGGTGATCTACATCTTGATCATTGCAACGGCTATGGGCCTGCTGGTTAATGACCCCTCCATACAGGCTATTCCGCAGCTGGGTGCAGGCGGATACGTTCTGATTTATATCATGCTGCTGTTGACGACAGTTGTTCACGAGTGTGCTCACGGCATGGTGTGCAAGCATTACGGAGGGCGTGTCACCAGGCTGGGAGCGATGCTCTTCTATTTCAGCCCGGCCATGTTCTGCGATGTTAGCGACACCTATACCTTCAAGAAGAAACGGCATAAACTGGCTGTTCTGTTCGCGGGTATATTCAGCCAATGGCTGATGACTTCCGTCGCGATGATTCTTTACTACAGCTTGAGTTACAACGGGATTAAAGTGCCGGTGCTGCTATATTACGGCCTGGCAAATCTGGGACTCAGTGTACTGAACATGCTCCCTCTGGTCAAGCTGGACGGGTATTGGATGCTTAGCCACGCCCTTGGCATCGTGAACCTCCGCTCCAAGGCATTCGCCCTACTGTTCAAAGGATTGGTGCCGCGGAAGAGGGCAGTCCAGTCAGCTCCAAGTGTAGCGCCGTCAGGCGCAGGCAGGAAGGAGCGCTCCATATTGCTGGCTTACGGACTGCTCGCATCGCTGTTCACCCCATGCTTCTGGGGATGGGGAATATACAGTATCCAGCAGCGGCTGTACTCCCTGATAGGGGCAGTGAGCTTCATAGTGACCGGAGTATTATGTCTGGTTCTGCTCTACCATGCAGCCAAATTTGCGAAGAAGCTCGCTAGCGGGGTATAGAAGGCAAGTTAACGTGAAGAAAGGTGGACTACACAATGACACTTGAAGTTAAACAATTGGTCAAAACATATGGCGAGACAAAGGTGCTGCACGGGATATCCCTGAAGGCAGCCTCGGGCAAGGCGTTCGGGCTGCTCGGCGGCAATGGTGCCGGCAAGACGACGACCATCCGCTCGATTCTCGGCCTGCTTGATTATGATGCAGGCGAGGTGCAGTGGGAAGGGGTGCCGATCACAGCCAACCGCCCCCGCATCGGTTACTTGCCTGAGGAACGGGGATTATACCCGAAGGAGAAGGTCAGTGAGCAGCTTGTGTATTTTGCCAGACTGGAGGGCATGAGCCGGGCCGGAGCCATCCAGGCCATGAGGCGCTGGCTGGAGCGTCTGGGAATTGAGGAATATGAGCACAAAAAAGTAGAGCAGCTCTCCAAAGGAAATCAGCAGAAGGTCCAGATTATTTCCGCCTTGCTGCATGACCCTGAGCTGATCATTCTGGATGAGCCGTTTAGCGGACTGGACCCCGTAAATTCCGAATTGCTGGCCTCTGTGGTCAAGGAGCTGATTGATCATGGAAAAACACTGATTTTCTCCAGTCACCAGATGGGCCATGTGGAGCAATTCTGCGAGGACATCTGCATCCTGAAGCGGGGACGGATGATGGTATCCGGTAATCTGATGGATATTAAACGTTCTTATGGCCGGACGAATCTTCTGCTTAGAAGTGAGCGCGACCTGTTGCCCCATCTGGTGTCCTACGGGCTGCCGGCGGAACGGATATCTTCCAATGCCCATGAATGGCAGCTGGAAATTGCCCATGAGGAGCAGGGGAATCAGCTGCTTCAGCAGCTGACCAGAGACGGGATTAACCTGCTGAAGTTCGAGATTAAGGAACCTACGCTCCATGAGATCTTTATTGAAAAGGTAGGTGAGGTATCATGAGACAATTCGGGCTGGTATTTACCTATTCCTTCATGGAACGTCTGCGTTCCAAGGCTTTCAAAATCATGACGGTGATTATGGTTGTGCTGCTGGCCGCGCTGATCATCCTGCCTAAATTCCTCAGTACTGCAGCTGAGACGACAGACGGCGACATTGTGATTCTAGATCAGACCGGCATCGTGCATAATACTGACGGCTTTAAGGAACAGGTGTCAGACTCTTATACGTGGCGGGTCATTCAGGAGGCCGATCTGGCTGCCGAGCAGGCTAGACTGGAGAAAGAGGATGAGGTGCGGGGGATTGTAACCATCTCGGAGGAGAATCATCAGCCGGTGCTTACCGTGACGGTTAATAAAAAGGATGATTCCTCGGCTTATCTGGGTCAGCTGAATTATTACGTCCAGAATCTGTATACGATGTCCCAGCTGGAGCGGCTGGAGCTGAATCAGGCGGACAAGGAGCGGGTTACTGCCTCGCTGAAGGTACAGATCGAAGAACTGAAGGCCGGCAGTAAATCGATTACGACCACCTATATGCCGATTTATCTCATTACTTTCCTGCTCTATTTCCTTATTTATCTGTACGGCGGAAATGTCGCTACATCCGTCTCTGTGGAAAAGGGCTCCCGGGTAAAGGAAATTCTAATTACCAAGGTGAAGCCGACCCAGCTGTTATTCGGTAAAGTACTGGGCGTCGGGCTTGCCGGACTGCTGCAGTTTGCCATCATTATCGGTGCAGCCTGTCTGATGCTTTCGGTTAACGGGGGCGGTACGGACATAGAGCTGCTGGGTTTTCAACTTGACTTCACATTCCTTGATGTTAAAACAATCGTGGTGCTGAGCATCTTCTTCATCTTGGGCTATTTCTTCTATGCTGCATTATTCGCCGCCGCCGGTTCGCTTGTCAGCCGCAGTGAGGAGATTAACCAGGTGACGCTACCGGTATCCCTGCTGTTGATGGGAGCGCTTGTGCTTGCTGTGTTCAGCATGATGAATGTGGATGGATCGCTTGCGACGATTACTTCCTATATCCCGTTCTTTACCCCATTTGTGATGTTTGCCCGGGTAGGAATGTCCGATCCGAGTCTGATGGAAATCTCCGTTTCAATTGGCATCCTGCTGATTACTACGCTTGCCGCATGCTGGCTGTCAGCCAAAATCTATCAGATCGGTGTACTGCTCTACGGTCAAAAGCCGAGTCCTAAGCTGATCTACAAAGCAATGAGATCTTTATAAAAAAGAGGAGGGATCGTATGGCGCTTGATTGGATTGCCAAGGAGCCGGATTATATGCTTCGTTCGCATACTGAGGATGCTCAGGTCCATACCGGCAGGGAGCTGACCGGCCAGTGGACACTTGTTACAGGGGCCAGCCGGGGGATTGGTGCGGAGATTGCCCTTCAATTCGCCCGGGCCGGCTCCGATCTGGTGCTGACGGAGCTGCCGCAGCTGATGGATCAGCTGCTGGAGTTTGCCCGGACGCTGGAGGAAGAGCATGGGGTCGAGGTAAAGTGCGAAAGCCTGGACCTTCGCGATATTGCGGGAATTGAGGCCTGCATCAGTGCTATGGAGCAGCAGGGTGTGGAACTTAGTTATCTGATTAACAATGCCGGAGTGAACTTGTTGTCACCGGCCCTTCATTTGTCGCAGGAGGATTGGGATTTCGTCGTCGACACCAACTTGAAGGGCACCTTCTTCCTTACCAGAGAGGCTGCCAAAAGCATGGTCAGGAAGAAGCGCGGCTCCATTGTCATGATTGCCTCGCAGCATGGTGTTGTCGGTAATGAGAACCGGGCACCTTACTGTGCCAGCAAGGCGGGAGTGATTCATCTGACCAAGGCGCTGGCTATCGAGTGGGCGAAGTACGGAATTCGGGTAAATGCGGTGTCACCTACATTTGTAATCACGGATGCCAATGAACAGCTGATCCAGGACCCGCATTTTCAGCGTTCGAATATGCCGAAGGTGCCGCTTCGGAAGTTTGCCCGTCCTGAGGACGTGGCGCAGGCCGCATTTTTCCTGGCTACGGACGGGGCAGGGATGATTACAGGCCATAATCTTGTTGTCGATGGCGGATGGACCATTATATAAACTGCAAATGAAGGAGGCAGAAGCCCATGTATTTCGGAGTTTTTCAGGAATTGCGTAATTTGAATATGCCGGGCAGTGTTGATTTTGATCTTTACGAGGGCTATTATTCTGAATTTTACGAGGCGGTTACCGGCCGGACGGATTATGATATTGCACTCATTCTGGAGCAGGCGGGGAAGCTGGCGGAAGGGCGCAAGGTACTCGAGCTTGCCTGCGGGTCCGGCAGAATATTAATGCATCTGGCCAACCGCGGATTCAGTGTCACCGGCTTGGACCTGTCTGAAGACATGCTGAAGATTTGCCGGAAGAAGCAGGCCCAGTTGCCTGCCCGGTTAAGCAGCCGGATTGAGACGGTGCAGGGCGATATGACAGATTTCAAGCTGGGTGAACGGTTTCCGCTGATCGTGCTGTCTGCTACAAGCATCAGTCTGCTGAGAGAATTACATGATTTCAAGCGGATGCTGGGGACGGTAGAGCAGCATCTGGAGCCGGGTGGACGGTTCATCTTCGATTATGTGCTGTCTAATCAGAGCCACAATTCCGATTACCGCGGCGGAAGAATTAATAGTGTTACGCTCAACCTGGGTCCTGACCACAAGCAATTCGTCCTGATCGGGGAAGAGGAGAACCTTCAGCAGCAAAGCGCCGTTATGAATTTTTATGCCGAAGTGATCCAGAACGGGGAGACCAAACGTATTTTCGGTTCTACCTTCAAAAAGTTTTTTGCTGAAGAGGATATTCTGCAGGCGATTGATGAGTCTGCGTTCCGCATAGCGGAGTCGCATATGTACAAACTGGAAGGCGACGAGAACGTGAGATGTCTTGTCCTGGAGAGAGAGGCGGATTCGTATGAGCAAGATCACGATCTTGTGCACTGAAGACGGCATCAATTCCGGGGACCCCATCGAGGCTCTGCTCAGCGGACTCGGTGTTAAGGTCAATAAGGTGAATCAATTTTCGGAGGTAAGTGCAGATGCGGAGCTAGTCATTGTGCTGCAGGCAGAGCAATGGGGGGAAGACTTCAACCGCTATGCGCTGGAGCATCACATCACCTGGCTGCCCGTCAGATTCTCGCATTCCGCCGGAAGAATCGGCCCCATTCTCATTCCCGGTTGCTCGGCGTGCTATGAATGCGTCTTGCGCCGGGAACGCTCCCACGGCATGAGACCCCTGGAGCCGCGAAATGCCATATTCGACTTGTCCTGGTCGGTGCTGAGCGGCATTATTGCAACAGAGGCGGCAAAATGGATCTCACGCCACACCAGCAGCTTTCCGCCGTTGTCTTTGGGCCATGTGCTTGATTTTGATGCCTTTCATCTGCAGGGAGAGATTAATCCCGTATATAAGCTCCCTACCTGCCCCTGCTGCGGCATGAGACATGAGCCGAGGCTTGCCGCGCAGCCCTGGCGCGAAGCCGGGCTGGTGCTTGAATCATGAGCCGCCGGCTGGTAAGCCGCTCGGGAGGGAGCTCAGCCGGCGGCTATGCTGAGTCCTTTCCCGGCAGGCAGGATACTCTGCCGGATTACCTGCGCAAGGCCATCAGCCCGCACGGGGGGATGGTAAAGGGCTTGATGAATATAAGCCCGGATCCCGGAGATCCGGCGTTATACTTAAGCCTTGCTGCCCCCGCCAATCCGAAATTTTTGGCGGAGGGCCAACATGGCCTGATTGATTTTTTTGCCAGCGGAATGGGATTTACGCTGGAGGAAGCCAATGTTTCTGCCGTTGCAGAAGCAATCGAACGCTACTGCGCTGCTTATGTTATCCCGGAGCGCCTGCAGCTGGCGTCCTGGCAGGAGCTTGGGGATCGCGCGCTCCATCCGGATGAGCTGCCGCTCTTCACGAAGGAGCAATATGAGCAATGGCAGTTCCCGTACCGGCCATTTACCGAGCATACCCGGGTACGCTGGGTTGATGGGTACAGCCTCACCGCGAACAAGCGGAAATGGGTGCCTGCTGCCGTCGCCTGGGACTCCTATCTCCCCCAGAGCGCAGAGGAAGAAGCCATTTGCTTCGGCCTGATGACTGGTTCTGCTGCCGGGGCGACGCTTGAGCAGGCGATGATTAGCGGCTTGCTGGAGATCATTGAGCGGGATGCATTTATGATCATGTGGTATAACTCGCTGTCTCTGCCGCGGCTGGACATCCGCCATTCGGCCATTGCCCGCCCGTTTCAGGAGCTGCTGGACCGGAACAGGTTTGACCTTACAGTTATGGATACGACCAGTGACCTCGGCATTCCCTCTGTATTCGGGCTGCTTATGACCCGGGACGGCAAAGTATCGGTCGGCGGCTCGGCGAGACTGTCGATGGAGGGCGCAATCGGTAAGGCGCTCATGGAGATCAGCCAGCTGTTCATCGGCAACAAGATGCAGATCTATTCCAAGAGCATCCCGTCGCTTCTGCCGCATCAGGTAACTGATTACGGTCTGAGGCTGCCGTACTATGAACAGCCCTTTGCCTATGAAGAGCTCATGTTTACCGCTGCTTCCTCTGCGGTAAGAAGCGTGCCGCCCCCGTCACCGATCTCTGAAGGCAGTGAGGCGGAGCAGCTTGAGTATCTTGTGAATCAATTTGCCAAGCAGGGTTTGGAAGTGCTGTGCGTTGATCTGACCACAGACGATGTGCGGGAACTGGGGATGCATGTCGTTAAAATGATTGTTCCGGGAACGGTCCAGCTGCCTCGCAGCGAGAATGAAAGGCTGATTACCAGCAAACGGATCTATGAGACGCCGGTGAAGCTGGGACTGCGGGCCGGGCCCATCTCACCGCAGCTGTTGAACTGCAGCCCACATCCGTTTCCATGACGTACAGCGGCACTTATAACGAGAAGAAGGATGTGTCATGCATGCCAATCAAATATATGGACTGGAGATCAGACCAGGATATCAATGACGAGCATCTGGCGATGACCTATCATCAGAACTCTAATCATTATCCGCAGCTCGAGGTGCTCACCCGGGCAAGAATGAAAATGCTGCGCAATCTGTTTACGCAGATGAACGGGGCGGTCACTCCGGCCAAGCGGTATTTCGGCGTAGAGCGGACCGGGCTGGAGAGAATCGATCCGCAGAAGCATCCGGTGATGGCGAAGCTCGCTGCAGGGATAGCCCAAGGGAATGACTCCAGGCTGCCGTTTTGGGATTACGGGCATTTACAGCAATGGGGGACGGCAGAACAGCTGGACTCGCTTGATTTATATTTTGTATCCAAGAACCGGGTTAGCGGCCGGTATGAGGTTTTTTATTGCAGTCCTTCCGGGCAGTTTGTCGATTATGTCAAAGAAGAAGCAGACTCCGGCTGGGTGCAGCTCCTGTTTACAACAGAACTGGACGTTCGCGACGGGGATTTGGCTGTCTTTATCTCTGCCAATCTGCAGCGGAGCAACCGGCTGTTCGGAGAACGCGGATACCGGCTCTCCTTGCTTGAGGGTGGCCGGTGGACAGAGCGTCTTGTCTCCTTGTCCCAGGAACAGGGGGTGCCGCTTGTTCCGGTCATGACCTTTTATGATAAGGCCGCCCACGAGCTGCTTGGACTTGACGGATATTACGATGTGATCTTGGCCAGTCTTATATACCGGGAGGAGAAGTAGGGATGCTTGAATACCAGTTTGTGAGAATTGATTTACGCGGGATCATTGAAAATAAGCCTGTACAGGATTATCACGGGGTTGTCCACGAACATGCTGCACAAGGCTGGAGACTGCTGCAGATTTTTGCTCCCAATACTCAGGGCTTCGGGACGGCGAATTACTTCGAGCTGATTTTTGAACGGGAAGTCCGGGCCAAGTAACGCGGACAGCAGAGCGGGGAGCGAGGAAGAATGAGATATTTGCCGATATCGTTAGCACCGCAATCCAGTGAGCCGATCTATGTGCAAATCCGGGAACAGCTTCGCCATCTGATTGCCGGCGGAATACTGCCGGATGGCGAACTCCTGCCGTCATTACGGGAATTAGCAGAGCAATTGGCCTGCAGCCTGGTGACTGTCCGCCGGGTGTATGCCGATCTGGAGCGGGAAGGGCTGCTATCGGTACGAAGAGGGATCGGCACCTTTGTCAAAGCAGATGCGATTGAGGATGTCCGTGACTTATGTCGGGTGCAGGTTGAACACAATCTCGCCGAAGCTGTTAGATTGGGGCGGCTGTACGGCATGCCCGATGAAGAAATTGTGTTTATGCTTGATGTTCAGTTGCGAAGCGACCCTACGAGAGAGGTCTAGATAAGCCGGCTTACCCCCTGACTAGAGGTGGAGCCGGCTTTTTTTATATTTTCATCATTAATACGGAAGGTGATATTTTATAGATATGGAATATATTATATTGCGGGTTTTTTAATGATGATGAGGCGGGGGGACAGAGAGTGGAGCAATTGGTGGATAGACTGGAGTCAGAGCTGCGGGAGGCCCTGAGATGCTATTTCAGTGTTCCGGAGCTCTACGGACATGCCTTGGCATGTCTTGAAGATAAACTGCAGGAAGCGATGCTCTTCGGCAAAATGACGGTGCTTCATTACCGGATGTTCAAAGGCGAGGATATGAAGGATATCTACAAAGCGGCTGCAGCGGTTGAACTAATGATTCTGAGTCTGGATATTATTGATGATATTCAGGATCAGGATAACGGCAAAATGGCCTGGAACCAGCTTCCCCCGGGAATCGCCTTGAATATAGGCATAGGTATGCTGTCCCTGTCTGGCCAGATGATGCTGTCTACCGGTTTCTCAGCCGAACGGCGGCAACTGGCAGCTCAGCTCATCCATCAGGGGATCATTACGGCGGTGAACGGACAGATGACGGATTTGTATAACAATGTGCAGACCGAAGAGGATTATATCCGGATGGTAACGCAAAAATCGGCAGCGCTGCTGGTTACCGCGGCCATGATCGGCACGGTTCTGGCAACGGGAGAATGGCGCGAGGAAGTTAAACGATATGCGGAGGAGCTGGGAATCGCTGCCCAGATCAAAAATGATATTCGGGATCTGCTGAATTGGGACGACAAAAATGATTTCCTGAACCGGAAAAAGACGCTGCCAACATTATATTTGCTGGAGGCCGTAGCCGGTGAGGAGGAGTGGATCACCGATTATTTTGAGGGCAGGCTTGATTTCGCAGATGTGGCGGACCGCCGGCAGGAGCTGGAGCAGATTATCGCCTCGACGGGTACCTTGATCTACACCTCTTTTCGGATGAGGACGCATTATTATCGTTATCTGGAATATGTCGAGCAGCTGAACCCTACCCCTTATTGGAAAGATATGATGTTATCCTTTGCCGAATAAATTCCAGTTGTACGCACCGCAATTTTGCGGCTCTACCACGCAAAATACCGCAATTCGATTTGCGTGAAATACTGGACTGGTTATCGTTTCCATTCTCTGAAATGGCCTGTATATTGGGATTAAGAGAAATCATCTCTTAACAACAAACCAATTGGAGGGATTTGGAATGGTAAAAGAAATGTTCCAGAATATGATGAGCAACTCCGGAGAATGGATGAATGGCAATCGGGGGCAACTCCAATTGGCGGGTATGAGCGCACTGGAGCAGAGAGCACTTATGGATGTACTCAAAGCAAAAGATGAGATGACCGAGAATCCGATGCGTATTGGACTCTGGGGCTAAACTATAAAATGTTGTAACTCAATAGATAGAGAGGGACTATATTGAAACATCGTCTGAAGATTACGGTTTGTATCCTGCTGTTGTTTCTGATCACCGGTTATTTCACCAAATTTGTGTACACTCATCCGTATGTCGGAGTAATGGTGACGCAGAATAATGAGGGGCAGATTATAGTATCAGAGAGTTCTCCACAGAAATATTGGGGGTTCGGGAAAATATATACCGGCGATCAGATCGTGGAGGTAAATGGCCAGCCGGCACAGGATTATTATCCGATCCGTATGTTCGACTCGCTGGAACAGGCTTCATCCATTGCTCTGGACCGGACAGGACCGGACGGAGTAGTAAAGCGGGTAACCTTTGAGGTTAGCCCGCAATTACCTAGAAACGAGCTGTTAACCCATTTAATATTCCCATGGTTGGCGCTACTGATGTTCTCGGGACTCTCTATCGTGATATACCGCAGGAAGAAGTCGGACCCGGCGGCGATTCAGCTTATCTTATTCTTCTTATCCATAGGATTGGCCTACTTCAGTTCTTTTTCTTCAGGACGGGCTAATCCTGTGGGGATGATAATCTTATATTTTTCCATGTCCTCTGTCCCCATATTTTTTATTCAGTTTCTGAAATTGTATCTTGAAAGCTATCAGGAGATGCTTACAGGCCGCTTCACTATGCGGATTTTCTATCTCCTTATAGCCGCCATCAATGTCATAGAAATCACCAGGGTGTTCTACAGAAGCAGGTTGGGCGATTATAATTCGGGATTGATGTTATTCTACTTTGCCGGAATCAATATTTATATTGTGATTAGGCTGATTCAGAAGTTCGCCCTGCATCGCAAACAGAACAGTCCGATGCGTTCCCTGTTCAAATTTATTTTAATCGGCCATGTCTCGGGGTTCGCTCCGTTTATCTTTTTGTTTGCCATCCCGCAATTGTTTGGGATGGCGTTTATGTCGGCGGAAATTTCCGCGATCTTTCTGTTAATTATTCCTTTCGTCTATTTGTATATGTTCACGACGAAGCAGCTGTTTGACGTTGATTTTCTGCTGAGCCGTTTTTTTTACTATGCAGGTATTGCCTTTTTTCCGACAATCGCCATTTCAGTACTCGCCTCACTTCTGTTGACCCAGCATAATCAATTTTGGGTTAGATGGGGGCAGCTGTTCCTTGTTTCTTATTTGCTTATAATTCTGATGCTGTTCCTGAAGGAATACGCCGATTTGAAGCTGCGGCCAAGCCTGAATAAGGATATGCATAATTTTCAGGGGAGCTTGGGCCGCTTCTCGGCCAGGATATCGCGCGTCATGAAGCTTACGGATCTGGAACGGGTGCTGGAGCAGGAAATTTACCAGGTGCTGCCGGTGAAAAAAGCTGTTTTTGTTACGGTCGATACGAACCGGCTACAGGAGCTGACGCTGAGTGAACCGCTGGACGGTATCCGGAACTCGCTGATCGCCGCTATCCAGTCTGCTGTAGGAAAGCTGGATGTGGGTACGATTTTCAGTCTACAGCGCGGAATTGGTGTCGTTGCGGGAAAGAAGCTCAATCGGCTGCATATCCTGTGGCTGGACGACAAGGGAAGCCGGACCAAATACAATTTGGATGAATTGGCCTGGCTGCGAACGCTTGCCAACTACAGCGCGATTGTCTATGAGAACTTATATTTGGTGGAGAGCCTGGTGGAAGAGCTGGAGGCTGAATTCCGCAAAAAGAATGGAAATGCTTCATCGCCTTGGCTTTCCAGGCTAATCTTTACGCTGTCTGAGAAAGAGCGGCGGAAGCTTGCCTCCGATCTGCATGATTCCGCACTTCAGGACCAGCTGATCTGGTACCGCAACCTGGAGTCGGCTATGCTTGACCATGAAATGGGACCGGAGCTGCACCAGAAGCTGGATAATATCAAGGAAGGGTTACTTGATGTCATTCACCAGATCCGTGAGACCTGCAATGAGCTGAGGCCCCCATTGCTTCAGGAGATGGGGATTGTCGAAGCCTTGCGGGGACTGTTCGAGCAGGCCCAGATCCGGTCTGATTTTGTAGTTGATTTTCACCCGGGAACGTTCACGGCCGATATTAATGACGATCAGCTGCTTACCCTTTACCGGATTGTCCAGGAGCTGCTGCGTAACGCCAGCAAGCATGCCAAAGCATCCACCATTAGGATTGCACTCGGGCAGGAAGGTAATCACGATATCCTGCTTACTTATAAAGATAATGGAATCGGGCTCAAGCTGGAGGAATTGCAGGATTCCTATCACCATATGGGCTTATCGGGCATCAAAGAACGGGTAAACAGTCTGGAAGGTGATATAACGTTCAAGTCAGCGCCGGGTCAAGGACTGGAAGTACGGATTATCCTGCCGCTGGATTCAGCAAGATTGAGTCAGGAAGCATAGTGAAAGCAAGGAGGAGACAGGATGGTACGGATTTTACTGGTAGACGATCATCCTTCCGTTGGTGAAGGAACTAAAAATATGATTGAGCAGGACCCCGATATGCAAGTCACGGTACTGATATCGGCGATGGAAGCGCTGGAGCTGATTGAACAGGAGGAATTCGATGTCCTGTTATTTGATTTGAACATGCCTGTCATTAATGGTATCGAATTGACCAAGCGAATCATGCGGACCCGGCCTGACAGCCGAATTCTTATTTATACAGGGTACGAGATCAGCCCTAATTTTAATGTACTGGTGGAAGCAGGTGTCAGCGGTGTGGTCAGTAAGACATCTACCCGTGAACAATTATTGAATGCACTCCGCTGCGCCCTACGGGACGAGGCTGTCATTCCGGTCTCCCTGCTGCGGCAGCTGCGGCGAAGAGATATTCGTCTTAATCAGGGCAGGGAAGAAAGGCTGATGGAGGAAGTTTCGATTAATGAGCGCGAACAGGAAATCCTTCAGGAGGTCTCAAGCGGAAGCAGCAATAGGGATATCGCAACCAAGCTGCTGATGAGCCAGCGGACCGTTGAGTATAACCTGACCCGTATTTTTGAGAAGCTGAATGTACGTTCAAGATCGGAAGCCATTGCGGAAGCGAGAAGATTAGGACTGATCCGCACGGATGAATTTATATAACGACAAAGCCTCCGGAAGCAACAGGACTCCGGAGGCTTTTGTCTGCGGCCGGGGACAAACCGGCAGGTTGCTGGGAAATTCATTTAAGAAGTAGGTCCATAAGCCGCATGATAACGCCCTTTGGGAACCACCATAGGGGAGCCTGCAATCGGGTCCTTGATGACCATCGAGTCCAGTCCGAATATATCTTTCACCAATGTATCCGTGATTACCTGCGAGGGTTCGCCCTCAGCGACTAGCTTTCCGTTATGAAGCGCAAAAATATGGTCGGCATAACGTGCGGATAAATTGATATCATGCAGCACCATGACAATCGTAGTTCCGTGCTTACGGTTAAGGTCTGTGAGCAGGTCAAGGATCTCCACTTGATAAGTGATATCCAGGAACGTTGTCGGCTCATCGAGAAATAGAATATCCGTTTGCTGCGCCAGAGCCATCGCAATCCAGACACGTTGTCTTTGACCGCCTGAGAGCTCGTCAATATTATGATTGGCAAACTCCGTGATATCCATAAGGGTCATCGCTTCGGCAACGGCTTCATAATCCTTTTTGCTCCATCCGCTGAGCAGGGACTGATGCGGGTATCTGCCCCTTCCCACCAGATCGGCCACGGAAATACCTTCCGGAACAATGGGGGATTGCGGCAGCAGGCCAATGACCCGGGCCAATTGCTTTGGCGGGATTTTGCTGATGGCTTTGCCGTCCAGCGTGATCTTACCGGAGGTAGGCTTGATCAGCCTGGCCATAGTTTTGAGAAGCGTAGACTTTCCGCAGCCGTTAGAACCGATAATCACACTGATTTTGTTACTGGGGATCACCAGGCTTACGTCGTGGATTACCGTTTTATGATCATAGCCAGCTACGATTTGCTCAGCCTGAAAAGTATGTGCTGCACTCATTATAATTCTCCCTTTCGATTCATCCGGATTAGCAGGAAAATCAGATACGGAGCCCCAAGCAATCCGGTGATGACACCCACAGGGAATCTGTATTCAAAAGCAAACTGTCCGATCAGATCTGCCGCCAAAACCAAATTTACGCCCACCAGCCCCGCCGGAATTACGTTTGAGAAGCCGACTCCAACTAATCTTTTGGCGATGGGTCCTGCAAGGAAAGAGACGAAGGCTATCGGACCTGTGATGGCAGTTGCTATTGCAATCATGATGACGGAACTCACGATAAGCGCAATTCTGGTCTTGTCCGCATTCACACCGAGCGAAGTAGCCGCCTGTTCGCCAAGCTCGAGTATACTCAGTTGTTTTCCCAGCACAATCACGACAGGGGCACAGATCAGAACGGTGAAGACGAGCGGCGGAAGCTCCTTCATTTGAGAGCCGTTGAGGCTGCCGGAGAGCCACCGGAGTGCTGCGGGAACATCCTGTTGTGCACTAAGGAGCAGCAAATAGGAGATCACAGCGTCAAGCATAGCCTGTATGCCTATTCCTACAAGGATTAACCGCCCGATCGAAAATGCTTTTCCTCTGGATAAAAAATAGATCAGCATCACTGTAGCCAGGCCGGCAATGACCGAGGCAACAGAAACGACCGCTCCTTTGGAGTGAAGGATAACGATGCAAAAAACGGCTGCCGCACTAGAGCCGGAGGTAATCCCGATGACATTCGGGTTGGCCAGGGGGTTGCGCAGCATGGTCTGGAAGGTATACCCGGCAACACCGAAAGCAAATCCGGCCAAAAGACCGGCCAGCATCCTCGGCAGACGTATGGTGTTAACCGCAAAGGATACACCCTTAAGCTGCTCACCCGAAAGCGCCCGGAGTACTTCCTGGACCGGATAAATGGTGTTTCCCAGTAATAGCATAGCCGCGCAAAGCGCACAGGTAAGAACTGCAAGGACACCGGTAACAAGTAGCCAGCGGCGGCGTCTGTGGCGTCTGCCCGCCATAATAAATTCCATAGGTTGATTGGTCATAAGGATCGCACTTTCGACTTCATTGCTAATATGATTAGTATCGGAGCGCCAATAAACGCTGTAACTACACCGACTTCAAGCTCTCCCGGCCTGCCGATCAGCCTGCCGCCCACATCGGACAGAGTCAGTATGATGGCTCCGGAAAGTGCAGACATCGGGATCACAAACCGCAGATCGGATCCAAGAATAAGACGTATAACGTGAGTGGCTAACAGTCCGATAAAACCAATCGGTCCTGCCAATGCAGTAACTGCGCCGCATAAGAGAACACCCGCAAGAGCCGCAATAAATCTCAGAACTCCTGTCCGGACGCCCAGTCCGGTCGCAACATCGTCTCCCAGTGCCAGCGCATTCAGTGCCGGGGCACAGATAAAGCCTATCAATAAGCCAATGGCCAGAAACGGCAGGAACGTAGTAATGCTGCTCCAGGTACCCGAGCCGACGCTGCCCACCTGCCAGAATCTGAACTGATCCATGACGTAGGAGCGCGGGATCAGGATGGCCGTGACCAGAGAAGAAAGGGCCGCGCTGGTGGCGGCACCCGCCAGAACGAGCTTAATGGGGGTGGCTCCGCCACGCCCCATTGAGCCGATTCCAAACACGAATACTGCAGTAACCGCCGCTCCGGCCAGAGCCAGCCAGATATACTGGCCGGCAGTACTTATATTCAGGAAGGCAATCCCGCAAACAACGAACAGGGAAGCGCCGGTGTTGACTCCGAGTATACTCGGGTCTGCGATAGGGTTACGTGTGACTGATTGCATGAGTGCGCCGGAAACCCCCAGGGCCGCACCGCACAATAAACTGAATACCGTCCGCGATATCCGCTTGCGGACCACGTTAGCCCCGAAGGATTGAACATCCGGATGAAATAATCCGTCCAGCAGTTCGTTAAACCGGATCACCCGGGCGCCTAGGACCAGAGAGGCCACCACGCATATACCCAGCAAGACGAGGCAAATCAGCAGTAACGTCTTGAAATTCCGTGGAAGATGCGTGGCGGGCTGCTTCATTTCTGAACTTGGAGCGCTATTCATTTAACTTGTCGATAGCTCCGCCGATCAATGCCAGATATTCATCAATGGTATACGCGATGGACAGCGGGTTCGGAGTTCCGGCAGCTACCAGAGGGGTATCACTGTCAATGAAGGCAACAGAACCCCGCTCCACTGCCGGGATTTTGCCAAGCAGGGAATCAGCCTGGATAGCTTTCAACAATTCGTCATTGCCATATCCGACGATAAGATCGGCATCGTATAGGGACTCAACGTTCTCAGCACTCAAATTCAAAGAATAGCTGGTAGGATCGGTGATTTGCTTAGTAATGCTTTCAGGGTACTCCATTCCCAGCTCGTACAAGAAGGAGACACGGGAGTCTACAGGAGTGTAAATGTGTAACTGGGACAGGTCATCAGCCGAGAAGTTCACCCAAGCCACCTTTTTGCCTTTAATCTGCGGGTATTTGCTCAGCTTCTCATTAATCATGTCCTCGGTGTCTTTGATCAGCTGCTCCCCTTCGGCCTTCATACCCATTCCTTCGGAGTTGAGCAAGACCTGTTCACGCCATGTAGTTGTCCAAGGAGCGGTCGGATAGGCTACAACCGGGGCGATTTGGCTCAGAGTATCGTAGTCTTCCTGAGTGATACCGGAGTAAGAGGCAAGAATGACATCCGGGTTGGCATCGGAGATCGCTTCGAAATCCAGACCGTCGGTGTCCTGGAATACATTAGGTTCAGTTGCGCCAAGCTCTTTCAGCTTCTCCGCTGTCCAAGGCAGCAGTCCGCTGCCATCCTGAACGCCGAAGTTCGCCGCCGAGAAGCCGACAGGGACAACGCCAAGGGCGAGTGCGACATCGTGATTGGCCCACTGAATAGTAACGACCCGTTCCGGCTTGCTCTCAATGACAGTCTCGCCAAGCGCGTGCTTGATTGTGATCGGATATGCTGTAGCTGCCTCCGGGGATGCCGGTGCTTCCGTACTGGCAGCAGCATTCGTTGCCGCAGCACTTGGAGACGGTGCAGCTGTTGAATTATTCGATGGCTGATTGGAGCAGCCGACTAGTGCAATTGTAAGCGCAAACGGAATAAATAAAGCTTTGAATGAGAACCTTCGTGTTGTATTCATGTGTGACCCCGTCCTTTTTATGAAAGTATTTTGGTAAAATGTTCAGAGAAAATATGTATTTAGGTTATTCTCCGATAATGATTATCATTGTCACCAAATATATATTCATTTAAGTGGGCTTGTCAACAAAAAAATAGCCAGCAAATGGCTTTGCCGGCTATTCATTCGCCTCTTGCAGTACTTCTGTCCCTCCCGCTGCCATGAACTCCTTAACGAACGCTCCGAACTCTTCTATCGGCCGTTCTCCCGTGATAAAAGCGATATAGGCCTGGTTTCTAAGCTTAATAAGCTCAGGTCCATTCCTGACCAGTGCGGGAGTGGCAACCTCCAGGGCGTTGTAGATTCCGTCCTGATCCAGCCCCAGGGATGAAGCCCATTGCTCTCTCCGGTCCGCAGGCATGACCGGTATTGTCATGCCTATATTCGTACCGATCGTATTCTGATAACTGAAGGTCTGGTCATAGGGAGGCAGCAGGACGATCTCCTTCTTGGCGCTTCCTGCCCATGCCCAATGCGTCCCCTGAACCCCGTATTTCATCGCGGCATCTGTATCCGGGTCGGGATTCGCGCTGACGTAGTCCAGAATCTGCAGGATGGCCGCAAGCTTGCCCGGCTCGCTAACGGCATTCACACCGATCGCCGTGAAGCTCATCAGCATGTCATAGGCTTTGGAGCCGCGTTTGCCCTCCGGTCCGCTAAAAGGCCGGCCGAAGACAATCCGGGCCTGCGGATTCTTGGCAGTTAACTCCTTCACGTTAAAGGTGGCCTTCACCGGGACCTCCCGAGCCTTCTTCTGGTCATCATAGCTCCAGGTCATGTAATCACCTTCCTGAATCCAGTGATAGTAATTGCCCATAGAGGTCATACCGATCCGGCCATTGATAAAGGCATGGGACAGATGCTTGTAGCCTCCATTGTTCTCTCCTGTGATGAACTCCGGATCAATTACCCCGTCACGGTACCATTTGCGGAGATAATGCAGGGCTTCCTTCATTTCCGGCTCCAAAGCGCCAATAACCAGCTTCTGCCCCTTCTTGCCGAAATAAAGCTGATCGGCAAAGACAATCTGTCCGAAGGCGCCGAAGACTACATTCATCCCTTCCAGGGACAAGCCGTAGGTATCCTTGATGCCGTTGCCGTCAGGGTCTTCATTCGCGAAGGCATAGATGATCTTCTCGAAATCAGACAGCGTCTGCGGCACCGGTAGGCCAAGCTTGTCCAGCCAATCCTGCCGGTAGACTACAGGAACCCGGTAGATATTAGTAGGATTGACGACAGGGATGCCGTAATACTTACCGTCGATCACGCCATAATCTTGGTAAGCAGGGGCATGTTCCCGGATAGCTCTCATGATATTAGGCGCATACGTGTTCAGCATCTCTTTGGGGATTTCAGCGATCAGACCCTGCTGCTGATAGTTCAGCAGATCCTGAGTCTGTCTAACCCGGAACAGATCCGGGACGGAACCCTGGACCAGCTTCATATTAAGGAGCGTCTCGTATTTATTGTTCGCCAGATTCCAGATGTCCAGATCTACCTTGAATTTGTCCTCCACGTACCTCACCATCTCTGCATCTTCGGGCACCGGCAGGTTCTGATGCATCGTCCAGGAGATCGTGTACCTGGGGGCGGCGGAGGCTGGAGCGTTCGGAGGCTCCTGTGCAGCCGACCGCCAGTCCTGCAGTCTGGCGCAGCCGCTGATTAAACCGAGGACAAGCAGAACCAAAGGCAGGGCCATTAAGGCGGCATAACGCCGGAATGTGTTTTTTATCATGGGATACCTTCCTTATCAAAAACTAGTCTCCGCTTGCAGCGGCTGCACCTCATTAACGGTACGCAAGTAATTCCCCGGCGTACAGCCATACATCTCCTTAAACCGCTTGATGAAATAAGCCGTAGTTCCATAGCCGACCGTACAGGCAATCTGATCGATGGACATGTTATTGTTTGCAATAAGCAGCTTGGCCCGCTCCATTCGCCTGCCGGTGATGTAATCAGTATAGGTGACACCCAGCTCTTCCTTAAAAAGCTTGCTCAAATACTTCGGGCTGATGAATACCTTGGACGATACAGCATCCAGGGACAAATCTTCCGACAAATGGCTCTCAATATATTGCTTGGCCGTTTCAATCGTAGACAGAGCCCTGTCGCTGTTCCGCTTCTCGGTCTCACTGATGAAGGCCGTAATCGAATGGAGGAGCCACTCCCGGAAATGAAGGATATTGGAGAGGGCAATATACTCGTTATACAGATCCATGTGTCCGTGAACAGGATGCTTATAGCGGATGCTTTTCAAATAATCAGAGTAGACAAAGACGGTATTCGCCAGAATGAAGTGGCAATAATCCGCGGGGAAGCGGTCTTCCCGCATGGGAGTAATCAACTGCTCAAGAGCTGCAGCGATCTCGTCAAGCTTGCGGGCCTGCAGCTTATCTTTGAACTTCAGCAGGGCTGGCTGCGGAATCTCATCAAGATTGCTCTCCCGCTCGAGAAGACTCCGGTCCTTCAAGATAACGGTCTCCGGCAGAAAATAGGCATATTTCATCAGCGTCTGCGCCTCAGTGTAGCTGATATGAAGATCAGCCATCGCGCTTACCCAGCGCCCCTGCGAGAGCTGCACCTCCATCTGGAACTGCTGTCTGCCTTCCGATACCATCAGCTGCGAGATTTGCTCCACAAGCGCCCCGGATGCCTCACGTGCACAGACAATTCCAATAATCCGTTTGTCCGGAAGCTCTTCGGCAATGATGCGGGTTCCCGGCAACCGGATCTCCTCCAGCTGACTGGTTATCCGGGCCATTGCCGCCTGAATATGAGTGGAGCTCATGTGTGTGTAGGCCTCCCGTGTATTCAGGAGCAGACAGCAGAAATGGGTATGCTCCAGGGAGATCCCCAGGAACTCTTGATCTACCGCCATAGGTTCACTGGCAGTGCTGTTCTGCAGAAGGTTCAGAATCAGATTCTGTTTGATATGCGGAGTGCTGGCCTGCAGGGTATCTTCCAGACTGCTGACTTTATCATTTAAACGGATGAAGGCGGAGTCGATGACTTTGAACTCGTTCATGGCCTGCTCAGGCGCAGAGCCCGTAAAGTCCCTGATGGTGCCGAGCAGCCGTTTGATCGGGCTATAGTTTGCTTTTGCCAGAATTCCCGACAGGCCGATGCCCAGCAAAAGGGCAAACAGACAAATTCCCAGGATGAGCTGCTGGACAACACTCCATCTCTCATAGAACAGGCTGGCCGGAGCGGCGCTGAATATTTTCCAGCCGGCCGATGGCAAAGTCTGATATGAAATCACGTAAGAGGTGTCGTTAATGTTCTCGCTAAAGCTCCCGGTATCGTCCGGAGAGGTCAATGCCCTCGCAATGCTGGGAGCGTATTCGGCCTCATGAGCCGTGGAATCCTGATCCGAACTCGCCATCATGCTTCCCGACGGGCCGGAGATAAAGGTGCTCTGATATTGCGGAGGCATCATATTTTGCATAATGGCGCGTATTGCGCTCTCTTTCACATCTATCGCAATGATTAAATCACTGTCTGCGCCCGAGGACTGAAAGGGATAACTGTGCGCATAGGTGATCAGATGACTGCCGTTGCCGCCGGGTACGCTGGAGCTGATATCTTCAGGCACCCAGCGAGCCTCAGTCCATAGACTGTTGAGGGGGCTCTTGTCCATTCCGTTAATCCAGTCCATCCAAAACGCTGCACCGGTCTCCTGATCAGCGTTGTATTTCAGCCCATAGAGCGAGGAGAGCATAACCTGCTGCCCCGGGGAATACAGATGCACCGCCTGTATGATGTCCGAGTTGCTGGCCACCTCTGCCTGGAGCATATCCTGGAGGCTGCTGACTTTGCTGAGATTCGATTGAAAAGAAGCACCGGCGAGCAGGCGCAGTGTTGCCGTCTGCTTCAGGGAGACCTCCAGATAGATCTGCTGGACTCTTTGCAGCACGGAAGCTTCAATGGTTCCGGCGGTATTTTTAAGGATCAGCTGATTCCGGCTTCTCAGTTCCTCCTTATAGTGACTCGAGAAATAAATATAAAAAACAGAACAGAGCAAGAGAACAATGACAAGAACAATAGAAATATACGATATAGCCAGGCTGGTGAATGCTGAACTCCATTTTTTCAAGGCGTATTCTCCTCCCAGGCGGATTATACACTAGTCCCTACTGCAGCTATTCAAGATTTATGTTAAAGGAATATAAAAATAGCCGAATCCGGCTGAAATGTTCCCAAATTGATAGAATTGCGAAATTGTCATATTGAACAGCTGTAGCGGCGGTGCTACATTGAGACCGATTCGAATCGAATACTAATTAGGATAGGGGCTAACACAATTGAACACACCGTCTAAAAAAAGGTTGCTATCTCTTGCTGCAGGTCTGGTACTCCTCACTAATTCTGTCACGGTATATCCTGCAGCTGCGGCTTCAGCAGATTCTTCGATCGAACTGCCGGCTGCCCCGGAATGGGGACATTTCGTAGACAACTACAAGAACAACACTTCAGTTAATCTCGCGGTCTACTCCAACCCGACCATCGGGATCCTCTCCGGATTCCTGGAGCTCTGGAAACCCGGCTCATCCTGGGATAACGGCACCAAGCTGAACAGCAGCATACTGGATGCCAACATTCAATATGTCGCCGGCCTTGCAGCCACCCGTACCAAGGCAGAGGAGGAGATGGCTTACTACGATGACCGCAGGAACCAGACTTATGGAGCTGCCGACGGCCTTGGTTCGCTATCTGAGGTATACCGTGCCAAATCAGGTACGTATACGACAATTACCAGTATCCCGGCTGACGCAACTACGGTGAAGTACACTGACGGCAACGGCACGAATAAAGGCGGCAATTCAGATTCCGAACTAGGCAAAATGGTCGACCTGATCGGGAAGATCCGCGGCAACTATGCATCAACAACTCCGGCCAAAAATTTCTACAACTATATGCGCCCGTTCCGCTGGAAGGACCCTTCGATCATCGTGCCTACTCTGGTGCCGGCCATGAGCGCAACACCGGCTACAGATGGCGGCTTCCCGAGCGGTCATACGAATGCCTCTTATCTTGCCGCATTGTCACTTGCTTACGCGGTGCCTGAGCGGTTCCAGGAGCTGCTGACCCGGGCTTCCGAGATGGGGAACAGCCGGATTATCGCGGGCATGCATTCTCCGTTCGATGTGATGGGGGGGCGCGTCATGGCGACAGCGCTCGCGGCGGCGACCCTGGCTGACCCGGATAATGCCGAGCTGAAGCAGGCTGCCTATGATCAGGCCCATGCAGCCCTGTTGACAGAGACCGGGACGGCGGAAGACCGGTTCAGTGATTATGAGAAGAACAAGGCACAGTTCACCCAAAGACTTACTTACGGCTTCCCGCAGATTAACTCCACGACGAAGCCTGTGGTTGTTCCCAAGGGGGCAGAAGTGTTACTGGAAACCCGCTTGCCTTATCTGAGCGCTGAGCAGCGCCGGGCGGTACTGGCCACAACAGGAATCCAGTCCGGTTATCCGGTGCTGGATGATCCGGAGGGCTGGGGAAGGCTGAATCTCTTCGCCGCAGCGGACGGATATAGCGCTTTCAATAGCGATGTCACGGTAACTATGGATGCCGGCAAAGGCGGCTTCCATGCAGCGGACCGCTGGCGGAATGATATCTCCGGCACAGGTAAACTGACTAAGGAAGGCACCGGTACCTTGAAGCTGACGGGCAGCAATACGTATTCCGGCGGTACCGAGGTAAGTGCCGGCACCCTTGAAGGCGATTCGTCTACGGCCTTCGGCAGCGGTAATGTGCTGAACACCCGCGGCTCGGTAGTGGAGAACGTCTACGGCAAAATGACGATCGGAGGAGACTTCACGCAGACGGCGGAAGGCACCCTCGAGCTCAATCTTACCGGTGCGGGTGATGTACTCGACATCAAGGGAGCAGTGAAGACGAACGGGAAGCTGAAGGTGCATTTTGCGAACAACTATGTACCTGCAGGCGGACTGATCCCGCTTATTACCCATGGCGCCAGTCAGCGAAACGGCGAGTTTACCTCCGTCCAGATTGACGGTCTGCCTAGTACGCGCAGTGCCCTGATTGTCTATCAGAGCAATCAGGTTGGGCTCATTATTACCGATACGACCAGCAGCGGCAACCCGAATTCAGGAGGCTCAAACAACTCTCCGGGCGGGACCACAGGTGGAACTACAAGCGCCCCTGCCAATCCTGTAGTGCCAGTGGAACAACCGGGTGCACAAGCACCGGGAGATCAAGTGAATCCTTTCCAGACAGGTGTAGTCAGCCGGGAAACGGTCCGGAAAACAGTGAGTGATGCCATTGCCGCAACGAAGAATACCAACAAAACATTCAGCGATACCACAGGCCACTGGGGCGGCAGCACCATTGCGGCAGCTGTGAAGCTGCAGATTATCGACGGGTACGCGGATGGCTCCTTCCGTCCGAATGCTCCGGTCACCAGAGCCGAATTCACAGCGATGATTGCCCGTGCCTTCGGTTTGGAGGCTAATCCGGCAGGAGCTGAATTCCGGGATGCCGGCTCGAATTGGGCTGCCGGTTATATCGGCGCTTTGGCGGAGAAGGGAATCGTAACCGGCTACGCGGACGGTAGCTTCAAACCGGGGGCCACCATCTCCCGTGCCGAAATGGTAACGATCATCGGCCGTATGCTGAATCTTGGAGTGCTTCCGACAGGCACACCGGTGACCTTCACAGATGTGGGCAGCGATTACTGGGCTGCGGCAGCCATTAAGCAGGCTGCTGCGTCTAATCTGATTCAAGGGGTAGCGGCTTCGTCCTTCGCACCGCGAAGCAATGCTACCCGCGCCGAGGCTGTGTCGCTTATCATCCGCGCTTTGGAGACTGACAGCTCAATCAAGGCGTTAATCGGGGAATTGTAATCGTAACAGGGATTCAATAAAGGAATAAGACAGCAGAGCAGCGGTTCTTCCGTATACCGGAGAACCGCTGCTTTTTTTTGAACACGCAGATTTAGAGCCAGGGAAGGCGGCACTTGCAGGTAGCATACGGATATATAAGTGGAAACAGAGGAGGGGAAATCATTATAATAAGTCCAGGTGTGTTGATTAGGGGATTATGCAATGAGATATAGAATCAATAGAATAGATAAATTTTAGTGGGAAAACCTCCAACTAAACCTTTCATTTTCACCTGAAATCGGAGTTTAGATGGAAAACTTCCAGCTAATTTCATGAAGAACGCTGATTTTGAGTCATACGGGAGATATTAGTGGGAGAAATTCCTGCTAGGGTTAGTCTCCGTCCCGACAATATGTGTTTTAGATGGAGGAAATCCCCCTACTGAACCCAAGAAATCTAAAGATGGGCAGCGGCCGAAAGTTCAAACATTCTCTGTAGTTACGATCCACCCTAAAATAGAAAAATCACAGGCTCAGTCTATCTAGTGAGGAGATGCTGCTTCTATGAAACCTTTAGATTATGTGAATCATATTGAACAAATGGAAATAGAGCTTACCCGGTTGAATGCAAGCCGGTCGCTGATCCCTGTGGAAAGACAGCTCGAAGTTAAGACGGTAGGCAGCGTCACCTTACTTCGGGATTCTACGGACCCGGCTTCGGTTTACTATAACAGGATCAAAGGGTTCGGGCCTCAGATGCTTCCAGAGCTGGATGAGCTGTTGAGTTACTATCCTGGTGCCGCCCCCTGCTTTGACATGTCTCCTGACCATATGACAGAAGAAGTGATGCGGGCGCTATGCAAGAAAGGTTTTTTTCCCGCTGAGCAGCTTGTCTTTATGGTTATGCATCCGACGCTGGACGGGCTGGAGGCTCCGGTGTTTCAGATTGAACGGGTGACGGAGGAGACTGCGGAGGAATTTATAGAATGGATCGGGAAGTCTGCAGGCGGGATGAAGATGACCAGGGAGATGATTGCGAGGTCCAAGGAGTACTTCTACAGGGCGGATTTCATGAATTATATGCTAAGAATAGATGGGGAACCTGCGGCTATGGGCTCATTGTTTCTAAATGGGGAAGAGAGCTACCTGGCCAATGATTATACCTTCCCGGCTTACCGGGGCAAAGGCTGTCAGTCGTCCCTGATTAAGCACCGGCTTGCGGAGGCCGTCAGACTTGGGTGTAAGGCGGTTTATACAGATGTGGAGTTCGGCTCGTCCAGCCACGCGAATATGGAACGGGCCGGGTTCAGGACGGCCTTTCTCAACACTTTTTGGATGGCAGAATGAAATCAAACTGGAGGCTGCCAAATGAACAAAACGGATCGTATGCTGGCCATAGTGCTTGAACTGCAGCGGGGTAAAATGTTACGGGCGGAGGATTTAGCCGCTACATTTGAAACCAGCGTAAGAACTATCTACAGGGACATTCAGGCACTGAGTGAAGCCGGCGTATCCGTGGTAGGGGCACCCGGGCAGGGATACACCTTGATGGAGGGGTATTTCCTGCCGCCGGTCAGTTTCACGGTGGAAGAAGCCGTGACCCTGCTTATCGGGACGGACTTCATTGAGCAGTGGTTTGATTCCCATTATGGGAGCAAGTCCCGGACTTCCAGGAGGAAGATTGAAGCCATCCTGCCGGAACCGGTCCGCAGTGAGGCTGCCCGGATACGCAAAAGTTTCCGGCTGCTTGCAACCGCTGAAGATTCGGTGCGGATCCTGGAGAAGGCCTACTTAGAGAGGATTCGCCGGGCGATCGCAGAGGAGCGGAAAGTAAGCTTCCACTATGCCAAAAGAGTCGCTGAAGCGGACGGAAACCGGCGAAGTATGCGTACAGTTGCCCCCTATGGACTTGTGCTTCACCAGGGGGCATGGGTACTGACGGGATGGTGTGAGCTGCGCCAGGACATCCGTCATTTCCGGTTGTCCCGGATGACGGAGCTAATGGAACTGGAAGCGGGCTTTAAGCTGCCGGCGGATTTCAATTTAGAGGCATACAATCCTCCGGATGAACGCAATATTCTTGTCCGCATTCTGGTTCAGCCTGACATGGCTGATAAGGTGAAGGAATCAAATAACTATTATTTAGAAACCATAGAGGATCATCCGGAAGGGCTGCTGATGACCTTTCGGGTCCGGCAGCCGGAGGAATTGCTGCAATACGTGCTCAGCTGGGGAGGCGGAGTAGTTGTACTGGAGCCAGAATCCTTCCGGCAGCGGATGAGAAATGAATTGGAGAATATGTTAAAACGCTACTGACATAATGTTGTCAGTAGCGTTTTTGTATACTTGGGAAGAAAGATGACAAAGGGAGCTGATAACGATGGTTACAACAAAGGAAGCCTTACAACGATTTGAAGAAACAACAGCATATTATCTGCAGGAACTGGATCAATTCAGTCTGGATCAACTGAAGCAAACACCAAGTGACAACGGATGGTCCATCGGACAGATGTTTCAGCATCTCATTAATTCGGCGCTGTATATGCAGCTTCGCAATGCGGATCAATGCCTGGTGCAGACTCAAGAGCTACAGGGAGCTTCAGCGGAAAAGACTGAGGCTGGTGCGGCTATTTTTGCCCAAGGCAGTTTTCCGCCCGTCCGGGTTCAGGTTCCGCCTTCCCCGGAATATACGCCGAAGCAGCCGGAGGACAAGGAGCAGCTGATTCAAGGATTACACACGGTCATCCGGAGGATGAAGGAGATTGAACCTGCGCTCGCTGAAGCATCCCGGCAAAATACAGTGCCTCATCCGCGGTTCGGCGGGCTGAGTGCGGAGGAATGGTTCCTGCTTGTTGAGATGCACTACCGGCATCATCTTTTGCAGCTGGGCCGCTTAAAGCAGGAATTAATACTGGAAAAGGCATAAATCTGTGATTTGGACCTGCTAAAATCCTGCTACAATGGAGCATATCACCGTTCATTTTGTAGCCGGAAGGAAGGTCTGAGGATGAAGCAACTGTTACAACAATATATGTCCCGGCTAACCTCTTTGAGTGAGGCAGAGCAGCACGCCATCCTGGATGAAATCCTGGTGGAAACTTACAGTAAGGGAACAGTTCTGCTGAGGCAGGGAGAGGTCCCGGGCAAATGTTATTTTGTCCTTAAGGGATGCGTGCGGCAGCATGCTGTTGACGTTATGGGTCGTGAAGTCACTTCTAACTTCTATACCGAGGAGCAGGCGATCTCCATCTTTAATGCGCATAAGCCGGATAAATCGTCGGATTATTCTCTGACCTGTCTGGAGGACTCGGTGCTCGTCGTCGGCCCGCTGGATACGGAGCAGGAGATGTATGCCAGACACACACAGCTGGAGATGATGACCCGCCGGATGATTGAGGAGAGCTTCGGTCAGGTACAGGAGGAGTTCGCTGCTTTTATTGCTTCCACGCCCGAAGAACGCCTCAAGGCTCTGCTTCAGCAAAGACCGGGACTCATCAGCCGTGTTCCCCAGCATCAATTGGCGAGCTATCTTGGAATGACGCCGGAATCGCTGAGCCGGATCAAGAAGCGGATTTACCGGGAACACGCGGAGCTGGAACTCTGAAGAGCAGCCATAGGCCAAGGCCCAGCTCTCCCGCAGTCATCGGCAGCATGAATATCCATTCCACCACTTTGATAACATCCTCACCCCCCGGAGCAAGGATGCGGCTCAGGTGGACAACGGCATAACCGGCTGCGGCCAGCAGCAGCAGAATGCTAATCAGCTTCGGGACGTTCCGCGATCGCAACGCCAGCAGCCCGATCATAAGCAGGTGTCCCCCAAACAGAATCAGACCGATCGACCATACCGCTTCAAAAGCCCCGAGAAACAGCATCACTTCCGCCTGCAGCTCACCGGATGTGAAGCCGGATAGCTCCTGCCCCTGGTTGCCTGTAAGCAGTGAGACGACAATCAGACAGGAGACGGCAACGGCGAGTACCGCTGTATAGGAGAGGCGCAGCCATGCGCCCAGCAGGGACAGTCCCTTATCCATCGGCTTCAGAACCGTATACAAGGCCCAGGCGGCTACGATGTCACAGGCTATAATCAGCACCCAGCCGAGAATTTCAGCTCTGAACAGCAGAGGAGAAGCTTTCAGGTGGCTGATGGTAGCGGCAGCATTCCCCTCAACAATAAGACTTCCATGAATCGTTCCGTACGAAACTGCGGCGGCCACCGCCATCAGAATAATTGAAATACCACCAGTTCGTGCCACTGCAGCAGACATCAACATGACCCCCTATTGAATAGATGACTCTATTGTACTCAGCGGGTAACGGCGCTTCATTGACTTAAGTCAAGGTAATAGTCTGCTTGCCGTAGGCCTTGCCGGGCGTTTATGGCCGTGCAGCGGCAGGTGTGAACGGGCTGTTCTTGTATTGCATCAGCGGTGCCAGCCATACCATGCCGGTTCCGCGGTACACATTGACCAGACCTTCGCCGGAAGCGGCGGAGCCCAGCTTGGTTTTGCCGGATTTCTCGACGGTGAAGTCCAGTGAATTGGACCACATGAGCGCGAAATTACCATCGACTTTCAGCACATCGTTCTGCAGTTCAACCACAACAGCCTCTTCAGTGGGAATCGGCGCTTCCAAGGCAAGGATGCCTTTGCCGCGGGCACTTAGATTGAACAGGCCTTCTCCGCCAAGGGCGGCAGAGGACAGATTCTTACGCGCAGCTACAGCGATTTCAAGCGTGGTCTCGCAAGCCAGGAACATACCATCGTCTATGACAATATGGTCGTTGTCGACGTCAATTAACCACAGGTACTTGTAGGTGGTTTCCAAAAGAATGGTCCCCGTCCCCTTATAAAGCGGCTTAATGGCACTGGATCCGGAGACTGCACTGGATACAATGTTGCGCATCAGGCCGCCGACACCCTTCACACCTGATGTCATTTCGATATTCCCCACCATATACTGCATAGCACCCGCGCTCAGCATAACCTCACTATTGTTCAGTTCGATCATCAGCTGCTTATTGCGCATATTGATCTTGCTCATGAAGTAGTTGGATTGTGCCTCCAGCATGGTTGTGCTACTCAAATCCTCTTTATATTCGATTACTGTAAATCCGCCAAGCTGCTCCTTGATCACAACGTTATGATTATCTTTGAGATTATTAATCGTAAAAGCCATATGATTCATTCCTCCCCTGGTGTTGTTGGTAAAATTGTACAAATAGCCGTTTAGTGCATAGGTATTCGACAAAAGAACCTTATTTCCTTTAGCGCGAAGGTTCTGCGGATTTCCATTTGTTGTCTCCAGTCTGGTAGAATAATAGCATCATATTTAGACTGGGGAGGCAGGTCACAGACTATGGATACTATCCTGGCCGCACAGCTGGCAAAGTGGCATGAAGACGGAGAGCATCAGCAGATTGTTGACACTCTGCTGGAGATTCCTCCGGGTGAACGGGATTACGGAATCATCAGCAGCCTGGGCAGAGCGTATAACAATCTGGAACGTTACGAAGAAGGGCTGGAGCAGTTTCAGCAGATAGCCGGGGAAGGGCAGAGCGACCCGTTGTGGCATTTCCGCATAGGATATTCTTATTATTATCTCAAGAGATATGAGGAAGCTTCACAGGCGTTCGGCCACGCAGTGGCCCTAGACCCGGATGACGGCGATTCGGCAAGACTGCTCGAGTGGAGCTGGCAGAAAGCGGCTAAAGAGAAGTTGACTTCAATGAGACGGGAGCTCAGCAGACAGCGCAGAGATGCTGAGCAAGCGGAGCGTGCGGTGCCTTTTGAAGGGATGGACCTGTCTGCCTTCTGGGATGACAGTGACTATGCTCTGAAGGAATATGTCCTGGAGCCGCCCAGTGATCAGCTGATCGCCTCGGTTGAGGAGGAACTCGGCTACAAGCTGCCGGCTTCCTACATCGCGCTGATGAAGCAGCACAACGGCGGCGTTCCGTATAATACATGTTTTCCTACAGAAGAAGCGACCTCCTGGGCAGATGATCATGTCGCCATAACCGGGATTATGGGCATTGGCCGTGACAAACAATACTCCCTCTGCGGGGAGCTGGGTAGTCCGTTCATGATTGAAGAATGGGGTTACCCTGACATTGGAGTAGTGATCTGCGATTGTCCGTCAGCCGGACATGATGTGATCATGCTGGATTACCGCTATTGCGGGAAGGATGGGGAGCCTGAGGTCATTCATGTGGATCAGGAGGACGACTACGAGATTACGTACCTGGCGCCCGATTTCGAGACCTTTATCCGCGGGCTGGTGAATGAGGAGGTATTCGATACCTCAGAGGAAGATAAGGAAGAGGATCTGAGCAAGGTAGCACAGGGCCGGTTCTCGCCTCTGCTGACGGAGCTGTGCAGCCGGATAACAGAAGTAGAGCAGCTAGAGTTCCGAATCCGGGCGGTGTGCACGCGTATTGTTGAAGAGAAGGGGTACTTCTCTTTTCACGCAGATGAATTGTCGCTGCTCATGTATGATGTGCAGTTCTGGCTGTATACGAATGCCTATCCGCAGCCAAGTCGTGAGGCATATCTTGAGGTGTACCCCTCGATGATTGCCTTCGGCGGCGAGTTCGGGCAGGGCGGATATGCTCCGGGTTTTGTCAGCGATTGGCTGGACAGACGGATTGGAGAAGGGCGGATTGTTCAAACGGGCGGCGGACTGGAATTCACGGAGCAGGCGCGCAACGAAGTGATTAGACAGCTGGAGGCAGCGGCGCTGAACTTTTGATTTTTTATTTGCTTCAAATTGTATATAATTATCTGATAATAGCCGATAACCTTTTAATAGTATCCCTGAGTGGAGCCTTGCTTCTTTTAGCCCCTGAGCGGCCCGGCTTCTTTTTTGCAAATATACAAGAGATAAGGAAGGTTTTTTATGAGCAGCGTACAGAAAAAAACAGACATTATCTTAATTGGTGCAGGAGTCATGAGTGCGACTTTGGGAGCTTTGCTGAAAGAGCTGGCCCCGGACTGGGAAATTAAAGTGTTTGAGAAGCTTGCAGGCGCGGGAGAAGAAAGCTCTAACGAATGGAACAATGCGGGTACGGGTCATGCCGCACTATGCGAGCTCAACTATACGTCCGAGAAACCCGACGGGTCGGTAGACATTAGTAAAGCGGTCAAAATCAACGAGCAGTTCCAGCTCTCCAGACAGTTCTGGTCCTACCTGGTGGATCATAATTTGATTCGCCGTCCGCAGGACTTCATTATGCCGATCCCGCACATGAGCTGGGTGGAGGGGGAGCAGGCGGTAAGTTTCTTGAACAAGCGATTTAAAGCGCTATCAAAAAATCCGCTGTTTCAAGGGATGGAGTTCTCCGATGACCCCCGGAAGCTGAAGGAATGGATTCCGTTGATGATGGAGGGCCGCACCCCGAATCAGCCGGTCGCCGCAACCAAAACCGACGCAGGAACCGATGTTAACTTTGGCGCGTTGACCCGGCTGTTATTCGATCATCTGCAAGGCCGGGATGTTGAGGTCCACTATAAGCACGGAATTAAGGATATAAAACGGACGGGCGATGGCATGTGGAAGGTTAAAGTGCAGAATCTGGATAACGGGCAGATTGAATACCATGCAGCCAAATTCGTCTTTATCGGTGCTGGCGGCGGAAGCCTGTCTTTATTGCAAAAAACCGGCATCCCGGAGTCCAAACATATCGGAGGGTTTCCGGTGAGCGGATTATTCATGGTCTGCCAGAATCCCGAGGTTGTCGCGCGGCATCATGCCAAAGTATACGGGAAAGCCAAGCTCGGTGCCCCGCCCATGTCAGTTCCCCATCTGGATACCCGGTATATTGGCAATCAGAAGGCGCTGCTGTTCGGACCGTTTGCCGGCTTCTCGCCGAAGTTCCTCAAAACAGGATCCAACCTGGATCTGATTAATTCCGTTAAACCGAATAATCTGTTCACGATGCTGGCGGCAGGTGCGAAGGAAATGGCGCTGACTAAATATCTGATCCAGCAGCTGATGTTATCGAACGAACAGCGCATGAACGAACTGCGCGAGTTTATTCCGAATGCCAAAAGTGAAGACTGGAAAATCGTCGTTGCCGGCCAGCGTGTACAGGTGATCAAGGATACGGCGGAGGGCAAAGGGACGCTTCAATTCGGTACAGAGGTGGTCAGTGCCGCTGATGGCTCGGTAGCTGCGCTGCTTGGCGCATCTCCGGGTGCTTCCACTGCCGTCCATGTCATGCTGGAGGTGCTGGAGAAATGCTTCCCGCAGCATATGAAGGCATGGGAGCCGAAGATCAAAGAGATGATTCCTTCCTACGGCGTATCCCTGGCGGCCCACCCCGAATTGCTTCAGGAGGTTCTGGCGTCCGTAACGCAGTCGCTGGGCCTGCGCGAAGAAGCCCCGCAGAAGCAGGCTTATTTCTGATCGAGTGCATAAATCCTTTAATAATAAAGACAGAAACAGCATGGCTCGTGATAGAGCCATGCTGTTTCTGTCTGTTAAGACGTTATCTTAATAGATCCTATAGTTTCATATCGATATCATGTATTCATTGTTGTCTATCCCTATACATAGTCCGGTACACGGCAGGCGTGAGGTGTTCAAACTTTTTGAATGTCTTAATGAAGTAGCCGGCATCACAGAAGCCTAACGTGTCGCTGATCTGATTGACGGGCTGATCGGTTGTCTCCAGGAGCTGCTTGGCCCACTCGATCTTCAGCCGCGGAGCGAAGGTGGAGAAGTTCTCCCCGGTCTCCTTGGTGAAGATCCGGCTGAAATAGCTTGGGCTGATATGGCATTGTTTGGCCATGTCATTCAGGGTTATATTCTTATGCTTATGCTGATAGAAATAATCAAAGGCAGGCTGCAGCAGCGGATTGGATGACCGGAACTGCATCACGCTAAGCTCCTTAATCGAATGTTCCACCAGCGTATGGGACAGCTCGCTTTGCATCGCCTGAAGATGGCCGTAGACCTGATTGGAGGCAGGAGCAAAGTCGATGGCGGGTGAGGCCGGTTCCCTGAGCAGCGTTTTTTTGTACATCTGGATCGTCGTATTCTTCGAGATGGCTTCACCTACAACATAATTGCACAAGTGAAATAACATATCTGCGGTGGTCGATACTTCTTCATAGGATAGGGTAGGCAAAGACGCATATTCCGCTTCAAGCGCCTTGAACTTGTTCTCCGTATCGGCACTCGGTGGCCGTGAGACCAATTGCTCCAGCTGCTGGCCGGAATCACGGAGCCGGATCTGTCCGGCCATGACCGCTCCGATGTATTGATTATCAATGATGATCGGGATGGCAATATCGACAATGTTGAAATGGCATTGATAGATATAAGGTGAATTGAGCCTTACCGCTTCAAGGCCGCCCCGGGCATCACATTTCTGGCAGTACTGGGACAGCACGTCATCCTTCCTCACTCCCTGGCAGAAGGGCTGGCAGTAGCTGTGCTTGCTGACGGGAATACCTTTATAGTTAACGGTAATAATCGCCATCTTGGTGACGAGCGCGAGGGAGTCCTGCAGCACATGCCATTTCTCCAGGTCGATAATATTCTCCAGATTGAACAGCGGATTGCTCATGGTTGTCCTCCTTAAATAGCGAAAGCATAGGGATTTAGGAAACAGAGTGCAAGATTATACTATTGGATAAGTATATAACAAGAAAACACAATGTGAAAACGCTTAATTTAGTGGGGATAGTACAGTGCTTATGGATATTGGGCAGACTATACTTGACCTATATTAGGAATTAATGCTTACGAGGCCAGTTTTGCTGCAAAGTTATATCAAAAAGAAGCGGATCTTCCGCAAAACTTTTAGGAGGAGTTCAGATGAGAAAAGCCTTTATCAGCCCAACTAAATATGTGCAAGGTGAGGATGAACTGTTCAACCTCGGTTACTTTGTGCAGACCTTCGGCAATTCAGCACTTCTTATCGCCCACCCGGATGACGTGAAGCGTGTGCAGGCGAAGCTTGATTTTACCGCCGATAAATTCAAGATCACGCTCGTAGAGAGCAACTTCCGGGGCGAATGCTCCCGCGAAGAGGTCGCGCGCCTCAAGGAGCTGGCTCGGGAAAATTCCTGTTCCTGTACCATCGGCCTCGGGGGAGGCAAGGCGATTGATACGGCGAAATGCGTAGCCGAAGGCGAAGCCTTGATAATCGTGCCGACGATCGCGGCGACCGATGCGCCGACAAGCCATTCCGCAGTTCTGTACACACCAGAGGGACAATTCGATGACTATGCTTATTTCAAGCAAAGCCCCAGTGTGGTCATGATCGATACAACGGTGATTGCAAATGCGCCAACAAGATTTCTCGTATCCGGGATGGGAGATGCGCTCTCGACTTATTTCGAAGCCCGGGCGACTTCAAATTCTTACTCTAATGTCAACGCTGGCCTGCCTTGCGGTGTACGCGAGGGCGTGTGCGGACCTGCTAAAGGAACAAATACGGCACTTGTGCTGGCGAAGTTCTGCTATGAAACTTTACTCAAAGACGGATTAAATGCCAAGGTGGCGAGCGACTGCAATCAGGTCACTCCTGCGCTGGAGAATATTATAGAAACCAATATCCTGTTATCAGGCCTAGGGTTCGAAAGCGGCGGACTTGCTGCTGCCCATGCGATTCATAACGGTCTGACCTCGCTTGAGGGTACACACCACTATTACCATGGCGAGAAGGTGGCCTTCAGTACTATCGCCCAACTGGTGCTTGAGAATGCTGCCGGCAGCGAGCTGAACGAGGTACTGGAATTCTGTATCTCTGTGGGTCTTCCAGTCTGCCTGGCAGACATTGGAGTGGACAGCATTTCGCCTGAAGAGCTGCTGAATGTGGCGCAGAAAGCCTGCATTGCGGAAGAGTCGATTCATTCGATGCCATTCCCGGTCACTGCAGAAGCTGTTGCCGCAGCCATTCGGGTAGCAGACCAGTTAGGCCGGAACTACAAGCTGGCCAAGGGGGTATAAGATGAAGAAAATCATAAATACACCGGAGACAATGGTACGGGAGATGTGCAGCGGGCTGGTGCTGGCCCATCCAAGCCTTGCGTTCAACAGCAAGTACAAAGTCATCACGAAGAAGCAGTTAAATCCGGACAAAGTGACGTTAATCAGCGGCGGGGGAAGCGGACATGAACCTGCCCATGCCGGATTCGTCGGAAAAGGGATGCTGGATGCCGCAGTCTGCGGCGATATCTTCGCATCTCCCTCCCAAATTCAGGTGTACCAGGCGATCCGCTCTACGGCGGGGCAGAAGGGAACCCTGTTAATTATCAAAAATTACAGCGGCGATATGATGAATTTCAAGAATGCCGCGTTTCTGGCGGGCGAAGACGGCATAGAGGTCGATTATGTGAAGGTCGATGATGATATTGCCGTGGAAGACAGCCTCTACACCGTCGGCAAAAGAGGGGTGGCCGGTACGGTCCTGGTGCATAAAATCGCTGGGGCGGCAGCAGAGCGGGGAATGTCCCTGCGGGAGGTGAAGGAAGCGGCCCAAAAGGCAATTGATCATACCCGGAGCATCGGCTTTGCCTTCACTTCCTGCACGGTTCCGGCCAAGGGAACGCCTACCTTCAAGCTTGAGGAGAATGAAATGGAATATGGGGTCGGCATTCACGGTGAGCCGGGTATCCGCAGAGAGCCTGTCGTAACAGCCGACGAGCTGGCAGGCAGAATGGTCTCCGCCTTACTGGAGAGCCTGGACGCAAGCGGAGACAAGGTCCGGGAGGTTACCGTACTCGTCAACGGATTCGGCGGCACCCCGCTTCAGGAGCTGTATCTGCTGAGCAACTCGGTCGTCCGTGAACTGGATGCCAGACAAATTACAGTACATAACGTACTGGCTGGCAATTTCATGACCAGCATCGATATGGCAGGGGCCTCCCTGTCGCTGATGAAGCTGGATGATCAGCTCAAGGAGCTGCTTGCAGACGAGTGTCATACCCCTGCCTTGTTCCTACAAGGACCGTTCGAACCGGTAAAATATACAGAGGCCGTCAGGGAGCCGGAACAGGAGCAGGCGGTATCCTTTACCTGTGAGACGGATGCGGATTATGCCACGATTGCAGGAGATAAGCTGACCCTGAACAATCTGGTGTACGGCATAGATAAAATGAGTGAAATCATTATTCAGAATGAGATTCCGTTCTGTGAGCTGGATGCCCATGCCGGAGACGGTGACTTTGGAATGAGTGTCGCCAAAGGGTTCAAGCAATTAAAGACAGAATGGAAAGAGATTACGGAGAAGCATATTTCGGATATCGGAAGCTTCCTGGATGCCTGCTCGCTGGTTATTATGGAGCATTGCGGCGGGGCTTCCGGCCCTATTTGGGGTTCTGGCTTCCGGGCTGCGGGCAAATATGCCGGAGCCAGAAGCGAATTATCGATGCAGGAGTTCGCTGAGATGATAGCTGCCGTAGTCAAAGGCATCCAGGACACCGGAGAAAGAGCATTTGGCAGAGGGGCTGTGGTGGGTGACAAGACGCTCATCGATGCGCTGGTTCCTTACGCCGAATCGTGGAAGAACAGTGCCCTGCAGGGCGAAGATTTCCGCACGGCTTCGGGCAAGGCGGCGGCTGCCGCTGTGGAAGGAGCCAAGCAGACCGAAACGATCGTGGCCCGGATGGGCAGAGCGGGTACCGTCGGCGAGCGGAGTATCGGTTACCCCGATGCCGGCGCTTATGCGCTGGGCGTGATTTTCACCGGGCTTTCAGAAGCCATGCACTAGCACGGGGGCTTATCAGGCTTCAATAAAAGAGTGAAGACCAGTTCAGCGGCGGAATACTCCCGCCCGGAACTGGTCTTTCTCTTTACCCCTTAACCGGAACAATCCGGTTGCGGCCTTGATGTTTCGCGGCATAGAGGGCCTGGTCAACTGTTTTGAACAAGTCACTCAGGTAGGCGGAAGCCTCTTTGGGCTGCCGGGCCTTGAAATCACGGACACTTAGCAGACCCATGCTGATGGTAACCGACACCGGATGGTCTATGTTGTCGATACTCATTTTATTGGATTCGATATTGGATCTGAGCTGCTCCGCTATCGCAAGCGCTTGGGCCTCATCCGTACCGGGTAAATAGATAATGAATTCCTCTCCGCCGTAGCGGGCCAGAATATCATCCTGCCGCAGCGTTTGCTGGAGAACCTCGACTGTCCCGCAAATCACCGCATCCCCGGCTAAGTGACCGTAACGGTCATTCACCGCTTTGAAGAAATCGATATCGATTAGGATCAGTGCAGACGGGAGTGCATAATCCCGGCTCCGGTTAACTTCCTTCTCTAACTGCTGTGTCAGATAATGACGGTTATAGCATCCTGTCAGGCTGTCGGTAATGGCCATTTTCATAAGCTTGCGGTTGGTCTGAAATAGCTCCTCCTGTATCTTGATTAAGGATTCATTTCTTTCCTGCAGAATGGTATTCTGATGATTAGTCTCATTAATGAGCCGGCGGAGCTCTGTGATATTCTGGAAGGTGATGATCCGCCCAACCCTGACTGCACTGACTTTAATAGGCGCGACTTGAATACTGATGTATAATCCGCTGTCCGGATGCAGAAATTCAATCTCAGCGCTCTCATCGGGCTGTTTCAGATATTTATGCAGAAAGAGTTCAGCTTGATCTGCACTGTCCGGCAGGATGACTCTCATATCGAACCGGTCACCGGTCTTCAGCACCGAGAAGGGGTGAAGCGCCTGATTAATCTCTACCACCCGCTCCTGGTCGTCAAGCACGAGTATTCCGTATTCCATCGTATCAATAATGTCCTGATGGGCGATGGTCACAATATCAAATACTTTATCCTGTCGGATGGTAATCAGAAAGAAAATGGCGGATATCACTATGCCCAGAGAAGTGAATCCTGGAATAACCGGCAGATAATCATCGAGGACAACATTCAGGAAGATATCGAGCAGAAGAAATACAGTCACCGCAAGGATCCCTTTAAGCATGTACATGACCTGGTTTTTTATCCGGTCTGCCTGGTCAGAGATGAGCGCTACATATAGAATATATAAGGAAACAATGGCGTGGATAATGAGGATGGAAATATTGATCCAGAAAATAGGGCCATAGATTCTTTCGACATATCCACCGTTAACCGGAAGAACAAACCAGCCGTTCGGATTCAGCACCACACCGAGCGAGGAGATGGAGGCCGGGATAAACAGGAGCATCAATAATTTCCGCTTTAGAAATTGGGTTTGGCCGGAGATCAGAATGATGAAAAAAATCCAGCCTGTAGTCAGCATAGCAGCATCCACGAAGGCAAGCTTTACATAAAACAGCTGATAGACCGGATTATCGACGGTTTTGATCGCGAACTGGCAGTAAGGCCACAGCATCATGGAAAAGTGAAAGGCTAAATATACTTTGTGCAATCTCGTAACCGTGACAGAAGCAAATATGTATATGAATAATAAGAATAAAATGAAGCACATGATTAAATCAACGCAGGATCCCAAACTCAATACGCTACACCTTCTTGCTATTATTGGTAATTATGAAGCTTTATGGGTCTAAAGTCTTATATATTGATTTTAATATATAATCAGCATGGTTAGAATACAAGCTATTTAGGGGAATCATGAAAAAAGAGAAGGCGCAGGAGGAGAACAATTATGAAGTCGATCACTGTTCAAAGTCTTACTGAGAAATTTCATTTAGAAGTGCTTGCTGGAGCCAGCCGTATGGACCGCACGATTACCCGCCCGCGGACGCATAGACCGGGCCTGGAGTTTGTCGGGTATTTTGATTTCTTCCCTATGGAACGGGTGCAGGTGCTCGGCCGCAAGGAAATTAACTATTTATTGACGCTAAGCGTAGAGGACCGCATGCTGCATATCGGAAACATTGTCAAATATCATCCGCCCTGCTTCATTGTAACGACAGGGCAGCAGGAAATTCCCTATCTGACCCACTTCTGCGATCAAGAGGGCATTCCCCTGCTGCGGACGCCGGAGACGACGACAGAATTTATTGCCAAGCTGGACAGCTATCTGGTGAAGACACTCGCGCCTGAGCTGTCGATTCACGGGGTATGTGTTAATGTGTCGGGCATCGGCATCCTGCTGCGGGGCAAGTCCGGCATCGGTAAAAGCGAAACCGCGCATACGCTTATTGGCAGAGGCCACCGGTTCGTAGCAGACGATATTGTCGTGCTTAAAAAGCTGGGCCCGGCTACGCTGCTGGGAACCCATAATGAGACCACACGCGAGTTCCTGGCCCTGCGGAGTATAGGCCTGATTAATGTTGTACGCCAATACGGCCGCACGGCATTTCAGGACGAAACCCGGATCGTCCTGGACATTGAACTATGCCCGTGGCAGGAGAATTCCCTGAACAATGAACTGGAGCAGGTGACTCAGTTTAGCGAATATCTTGGGGTCCGCATCCCGCATATTGAGATTCAACTTCAGCCGGGACGCGACATCGCCGGACTGATCGAGGCTGCAGCCAACAACTGGTATCTCAAGCAGCTCGGCTACAGCGCCGTGGAAGAGTTCATGAAGCGGATTGAGGAAGGAATGCAGCCATAACCGGAGGATGTGGGGTTTATTGTCGCTTTCGTAAACCTCCATTATACATGTGAATAAACATATAGGGAAAAGTGATGGAGGGGAATTTTGGAACTGGAGGAGCGGTAGCGTCCGCCTTTGTCTTCAGATTTCTACCGCTAGTAGCGGTTAAAATCTAGAAATCTGAAGATGGGCAGCGGCCGGAAGTCCAAACATTCTCTGTAGTCACGGCCAATCCCAAAATAGAAAGCTCACAAGTTTAATATAGTAACCGCTTTCAGTTCGTTGTAGAATGGATGAAACTAAAAGGTGTGCCATTAACACGGAAATAAGGGAGCATGACGATGGAGAGGTTCTTGTCCAGTAAAAAGTATATCCCGTTCACCTACAAGATGATGATCCCGTATCTCATTCTTGTACTTCTGACAGATATGCTGGTTGGTTATATTGCATATACGATGCTCGTCGAGTCCAGAACCGAAATGGCAGAAACGAATGTACGGACGGCCCTGAAACAGACAAGAAACAATATCGAATACCAGACCGATGAAATCAAACGGATGAGTAATTCGCTGTTTCTCAATACGAATTTTCAGAATGCGCTGCAGTTTAGGGGAGAGCCTCTGGAGAATATGCTCAAAATGCGGGATGATATCGTTCCTTATATGAAGGCTCCTCTGCAATTATACGGGAACAAGCTGAGACTTGCGCTATATGCCGTAAATGAGTCGATGCTGGAAATTACCGGGGATGAAATGTCGGCGCCCATCGGCAGAAGTGATTATTATGTGCTGCCCCTCCGGGCTATTGAGAATACGGAATGGTTCAATTCGCTTGTTGCGAATAATAAAGACAGCGTCTGGCTGCAGGCGGACAGCGACCGCGGACTGGGCAACATTTCGTATTTCCGCAAGCTGGTTGCTTCAAACGCAGCCCCGGCTGTTATCGGGTATATCCGGGTTACCGCGAGAATTGACGAGCTGTTCGGCAGTTTCGATACCTTTCCGGTTGACCAGGGTCTGGATCTGCGCCTGATTGACCGGGCTAGCGGACTGACGCTGTACGAGCGGGGTGCAGTGGACAAGCAGGCCAAGCAGGATGCCTATTTAATCATTAGTGAAGATATTTCGTTATCGGGCTACGTCATCGAGGCACGGGTACCGCACACCTATCTGAACAAGGATGCGAGCCGGATGCAGAAAGTGATCACTACCGTGTGCGCTATCAGCTTTTTAGTGATGGCGGTGATCGGCTTCCTGGTTGCCCGCATATCCGGCAAGAAAATTAAGCGGATCGTCTATTTGGCCCGCTCCTTTCAGGAAGGGAACTTTTACAAACGGATCGGGTTCCCGGGGAATGATGAATTTGTTTATATTGCGAACAGCTTTAATCAGATGGCGGCAAGCATCCAGGAGCTGATCCATAACGTCTATGTGCAGGGGATCCAGAAAAAGCAGGCGGAGCTGGATGTGCTGCAGGCCCAGATCAGCCCGCATTTCTTATACAATACGTTGTCGACCATCGGTAGTCTGGCTAACCTGGGCGAAGTCGAGAAGGTGACGCAGATGGTACAGGGGCTGTCGAAATTTTACCGGCTTACCTTGAACGAAGGCCAGGTGTACATCTCGCTTGAAAAAGAGCTGGAGCAGGTGAGAATGTATCTGGAAATCCAGAGAGTCAAATATGCGGACGCTTTCGAGGTCTATTATGATATTGATCCGGAAATTTTACAGGTTCCGATTATCAAGCTGATCCTGCAGCCGTTTGTGGAAAATATATTCAAGCACGCCTGGTTCGGGGAGACGATCGCTATCCGGATTACAGGAAAGCGGCTTGGTGACCGCATCGAACTCAAGGTGATTGATAACGGGATCGGCATGCGGCCGGATACGCTGCGAAAAATGCGTTCGAGCACGTTCCAGACGGGAAGCTATGGCCTGAAAAACGTGGAGGAACGGATCAAGCTGAGATACGGCAATGATTTTGGGATGCAGATCGGCAGCTATTTTGGCGCAGGAACAACCGTGCAGATTATTTTACCGGTGGAGAATGCAGAAATACGTGAAGTGATGGGGGAGTAAGTGTATGGCAATGGAAATAAATATTCTGCTGGTGGATGACGAGGCTATCGATCTGGAATGGCTCAGGCGTCGCGTCGCGGGCAGCGAACATTTGCCTTTGCATAGTGTCAGAACGGCGACAAGCGGCTTTGCCGCATTGAAATTGATGGAGCAGCACCGGATTGACATTATTCTCTCCGATATCCGCATGCCAATCATGACGGGGGTGGAATTTGCGCGGAAAGCAAAAGAGCTGAATCCTGAGGTGGAAATTGTTTTTATCAGCGGACATCAGGACTTCAGCTATGCCAGAGAGGCAATTCAATTGAATGCATCCGATTATCTGCTCAAGCCTGTGGGTGACGATGAGCTTAATGAGATGCTGTCCAGACTCTGTTCCAAGATCAAGCAGGAGAGGGAGCAGAATATATCCTTATCCGAAACGCTGTCGCTGGTCAATCAGGAGCTGCTGCTGCGCTGGTTCAATGAGTCTGCCCCGGGGCAGGTGGAGGCGCATGTTCATAGTGTGCTAACGTCTTACTTACAAGGCGCGTCGGCGGTCGCCATCATTGAGATCGACGATATGGCCTGGAAACTGAAAGGCTGGAGTGAAGAAGAGCGGAGCGCATGGAGCAGCAGTGCCAGCCAGTTCATCCGCAGTTTCGCCCAGGAGCATAATCTGGGTATGGTGATCATGACCTATGATTATCACTTTGTGATCTTGGCTGCGGTACAGGAACAGCATTTCAACGCCTTGCTGGGAGAGCTGATCCGGGCGTTTTATCAGCAGTTTTCCTGCTCCATTACAATTGGAAGAGGGATGTACACCACAGAAGCGGTCAAGCTGCATGATTCCTACCGGCAGGCCCAGGCTGCTCTCAGCATTAAATGGATTGTCGGCAAAAACCGGCTCATCCAGGATGCCTCGGAGTGGCACCCGAAGGAGAGAATCGCGCCAGATTTAGAGGAAATTGTGGACCGGATGCTTAAGGCTATGCTCGACTATGATCTGACCACTGTAGACGATTGTCTGCTGCAGCTTTTTGCCGGGGACAGCCCGCTCTCCCAGAAAAACGAGATTTACGATATTATTATCCGGATTACCTCCAAGCTCCATGCCGATCTGCGGCAAATGAATGAGCATTTGTACGAGATTCTGAATTGGGAATCCCATCAGCCGTTTGTGCTGTTCCAGTTCGAAACGGTGCATGATATCCTGTCCTGGCTGCGGAGAAGATTCTTCGAACTGTCGGAGCGGCTGTATTTGAAGCGCCAGCGGCAGAAGCGGAAGCTGATCGATGAAATCACCGAATATGTGAAGGACAGACTGGACCAAAAGATCACCTTAAACGAGGTCGCCGCCCATTTCGACTTCACCCCCAACTATCTGGGCCATTTGTTCAAGGTGGAAACAAACAGCCTGTTCAGCGACTTCGTCGGTGAACTCCGCATGAAACGGGTATGTGAGCTGCTGCAGGATCCGACAAAAAAGGTGTATGAGATTGCAGAGCAGGCCGGGTATAAAAATATCATTTATTTCAACCGGCAGTTCAAGCAGCATATGGGAATGTCGCCCGGTGAGTACCGGAAGAAACATAAAATTTGAAGCGGTTCGAAGCGGCCCCTGTTCCGGATGGAACAGGGGTTTGTATTTTTACTATATAGATTGAACTTGAGGAGATACATGTAGGGAATAGTGGCGGAAGAGAAGTTTGGAACTGTAGGAGCGGTAGCGTCCGCCTTTGTCTGCGGATTTCAACCGTGGAAACGGTATTAATCAAGAAATCTGCAGACAACAGCGGCCGGAAGTCCAAACATTCTCTGTAGTCACGGCCAATCCCAAAATGAAAAGATCACAAGTTCACTCTTTATAGTAAATCGTTGAATTAGTATTAGGTTTAGTTGTTTCGCTGAATTATCCTGCCGCCCGCCCACTCTTATAATAGACATATAGAGAAGAGAGGGGTGCAGAAATGAAAGGGCATACATTCTGGAGCGATTTGAAAAATTACAAGGTTCTCTTACTGATGCTGGCACCGGCAGTTGCATTTTTTCTCCTGTTTGCTTATATCCCGATGGCGGGTATCGTAATTGCCTTTAAGAAATATGATTACGCCGGAGGGATCTTCGGAAGCGCCTGGAACGGGCTGGATAATTTCCGCTTTTTCTTTGAATCAGGGGATGCCTGGAGGGTCACACGAAATACGGCACTATACAACATTGCGTTTATTACCGTGAATAACGTTTTGCAGATCTTTGCCGCGATTATGCTGTTCGAGGTCGGGGGCAAATGGTTCCGCAAAATCACGCAATCGGCGTTGTTTCTGCCTTATTTTATCTCCTGGGTCGTTGTCGGCGCGATTGCCTATAACCTGCTCAACTATGATATCGGCACAGTGAATGCGCTGCTTCGGGGCCTCGGCCTTGAGCCTGTCGATATTTACAATACACCGGCCTACTGGCCATACATTCTGGTAATCGTAGCTGCCTGGAAGAGTCTTGGATATGGTACAGTAATGTACCTGGCCGCGATTTCAGGGATCGATACCGAGATGTACGAAGCGGCCGAAATTGACGGCGCTAACATTTTCCAGCGGATCCTGAAAGTAACGATACCGAATCTGTATCCGACGATTATTATTCTGGTGCTGCTGGCGGTCGGGAACATTTTCCGCGGAGATTTCGGGATGTTCTACAACATGGTCGGCAACAACGGGCTGTTGTTCTCTTCGACAGACGTTATCGATACCTTCGTATTCAGATCGCTGATTACTTCCAATGATATAGGAATGTCGGCTGCGGCTGGCGTGTTCCAATCGGTGCTCGGATTCGTGACAATCATGACTGTAAACTACGCTGTCCGCAAGTACGACAAAGACCGCGCCCTTTTCTAAGCCGCATAAAGTTTAGTTTTCTATAATGGAGGTAACGATATGAAGCAGCTTGATCGTAAAATATTTTCAGGCATTGGTTATGTATCCCTGATCATACTCGCAGTTTTATGTATCTTCCCGTTTATTCTTGTCGTATCTTCATCCCTTACTGAAGAAACGAAGATCGTAACGGATGGCTACCAGTTTATACCGACGGCCTTCTCTACCGAGGCTTATAGCATTCTGTTCAAATACCCGCAGGAAATGATAAATGCCTACCTGGTAACCATTGGGGTTACGATAACCGGTACGCTGCTGGGCCTGTTTCTGACATCGATGACTGCTTATGTACTGTGCCGTAAAGATTTCAAATGGCGTAATAAGTTTTCATTCTTCTTCTTCTTTACAACGCTGTTTAGCGGCGGGCTGGTTCCGTGGTACCTGCTCATTGTCAACTACCTCAACCTGAAGGATACGCCAATGGCCTTAATCGTGCCGATGATGCTTAACGTCTTCTACATCATTGTTATGAAGTCGTTTATGAGCAGCATTCCGGAAGCGATTGTCGAATCGGCTAAAATTGACGGTGCGGGCGATTTCAAGATTTACCTCCGCCTGATCCTGCCGCTCTCGAAGCCGGCGCTTGCTACCATCGGATTATTCCTTGCCCTGGCTTACTGGAATGACTGGTACAATGCCCTGCTGTTTATATCCGATGAGAAGCTGATGCCGCTTCAGTATTATTTGTACAAGATGCTGGGCAATATGGATGGTATGCGTAAAGCAATGATGGGTGCCGGAGCTGTAGTAACCACTGCAATTCCGACCGAGAGTCTCAAGATGGCTATGACCGTCGTGGCAACGGGGCCGATTCTGCTGGCTTATCCATTCGTGCAGAGATACTTTGTCCAAGGTTTAACGATTGGCGCGGTGAAAGGATGAACCCGGGTATACCCGGTTTATCAATAGATTTCATATCTAACTACAAGGGGGAAGGCTTGAGATGCTAAAAAGAAATAGAATGATGTTGCTGGCGCTCGTTTTAACCTTCGTTATGATTCTGAGTGCATGCGGCGGCGGTAATAACAATGCCAATGCACCGGCAGAGGCTACCAATAATGCAGCAAATACCGCTACAGACACCGGGAATGCGGCAGATCCTGCAGCTTCAGATGCCATCGATACATCCAAAGAAGTGAAGCTGAAAATGATTTTTGTGGGACCTAAGCCGGTAGATTATGATAGTGTTTTTGCAGAAATCAACAAAGTATTGAAAGAAAAGATCAATGCGACTGTAGAAGGCGAGTTCCTGGACTGGTCCGACTGGGCACAGAAATATCCGCTGAAGCTCGCGGCTAATGAAGATTTCGACCTCATCTATTCGGCGAACTGGGCCGGCTACAATGACCAGGCGCTGAAGGGCGGATTCCTGGAATTGACGGATGAGATGCTTAATAAATACATGCCGGAAACGGTAGCAGCTATGTCCGATGTAAGCTGGGATCAGGCCAAGGTTAACGGTAAGCTGTACATGGTTCCGCAAAACAGAGGCGAGTCGGTAGAGAAGATGATCCTGTATCGTGAGGATTTGCGCAAAAAATACAATCTTCCTGAAATCAACAGCCCGGAATCGTATGCTACGTACTTGAAGACGATCGCTGAAAAAGAGAAAGGTGTTACCCCGTTCACACCGGAAACAGGCGACTGGAAATATCATAACCTGGACCGTGTACTGCTGAAGCAGCAGAATGAATGGAATATGTTCGACCTTGACCTTCCGTTTGCCTTCAAATTAGACGATCCGACAGGCAAAGTATTCAACGTTTATGAAACACAGGAATTCAAGGATCTGCTGGTTTATTACAAGGATCTTGCGGATAACAATGCCTGGTCGAAAAACGTGCTGAACAGCAAAAACGACCATCAGGCAGACTTCAAAGCAGGCAAAACCGCATCGATTACGCACAACAACGGTACCCTTGGTGCACTGATGGCGTTGATGCGCCAGGAAAATTCGCCTTATGAAGTAGCGCTGGCTGACATCAACCAAGGCAAGAAGAAATCGGTAGCGATCTCGACACAGAACGGTACATCGATCCATGCCACTTCGAAGAATGTAGAACGTTCCCTGATGTTCATCAACCTGATGCAGAACGATAAACAGCTGCATGACCTGATGATGTACGGTATCAGCGGCGTACACTATGAACCGGTTGGCGATGACAAATACAAAGCGCTCGACAAGAACCCGAACTATACCGGCTTCTCGAACTGGAACTTCAACTCGCCGCTTAACCGCGACAATGAAGCTTTCCCGCAGGAAGCTTCCGACTTCGTAAAAAAATGGGAAGCTGAAGTTTACCACTATGATCTTGAAACATTCGTATTCGACAACAGCAAAGTGAAAACGGAAATTGCCAATGTCGGCAATGTAATGCTCCGCTACGCTATTCCGCTCGAATACGGCGTAATCGACAATATCGACAAAGGCCTTGCAGACCTGAACAAGCAGCTGAAAGCGGCAGGCGTTGAGAAAATCCAGACCGAGCTGCAAGCGCAGATCGACGCTTTCCTGGCGAATAAGAAATAAAGAACATTAAGCAATAGACCGCAATAGCTACGAGAGCCTCCGCCCATATGGGCGGAGGTTTTTTGCCGGAAATGCCTTGAGCCTACCCCGGAGACAAGTCTATGTGTCAGATTTAGAATTATTTTCCTGGAGTGAGGGTATCTGATAAAATAAGGGGAATATAGTTGTCCAGCAAAACTTCAGTTAGCTAAAGGATAAGTCAAACCCACACAGAGGAGGGCTAGAATGATTCGATTATGCGGGAAACAAGATGAGGATACCATGTACCGGATTATTAACGATGCAGCCAAGGCATACGAGGGGGTTATTCCAGCTGACCGGTATCACGAGCCGTATATGAGCCGGGAGGAGCTGGGCCATGAGATTGAGAATGGGGTTGTTTTCTGGGGGATCGAAGAGGACGGAGAGCTTGTGGGGGTGATGGGCATTCAGGATAAAGGCGAGGTGGCATTGATCCGGCATGCGTATGTCCGAACAGCCCGGCGTCAAGGCGGCATCGGGTCGTCCCTATTAAAACATATTATTTCCCTTACGGAGAAGCCTATCCTGATCGGCACCTGGGAAGCTGCGTCCTGGGCGATCTCTTTTTATGTTAAGAACGGATTTGCTCTGGTTACCGCGAATGAGAAGAAGATGCTCCTGCAAAAGTACTGGGATGTCCCTGAGCGGCAAATCGAGACCTCTGTAGTTCTGGCTTCGGCGGATTTTCTTATATGATGATAGGATTGGACAAACAATTCGCAAGAAGATTAGCGATCATGCTTGAATCGGGGCTGATTTGGTATGAGCACTATTTCATGTTCTGCGACGAAATCATTGAAAAGTTAGATAAACCACCCTATTGGATTATTGACCTTGCGGTAACCAGCTATAATAAAGACGCGGAGAGGATTGTGAATACCTACGCCTTTTCTGAGCCGTTCGAAGCTTTCGAGGATTCATTATTTGATCTCCATATCGGTTGTTTGTTTTTGAGGTATGAGCGGAGGGAAATGTCCTGGTCTGCTTTTTTGAAGGCCTCCGGTGATTTTGCAGACGGCTATCAAATCGTAAAAAATGGATGCGGATTCTTCTATGATATGCTGGATATGTATGTACACAGCGAATACTCCGCCGATTTGGAATATCGTCAGGCGGAGATGCTTCAAAAAGACTTTAAGGAAGAAATAGAAGAGGCGCGATGGTTATATGCCCCCTTTGTCTATTATTTCAGGAAATATGTATTATCACATAAAGGACAGAGTGAAGCTTAGTAGTGATACACATACACCTTAGTCCGCAGACGGTCCTTGCAGGTTATAGTACGGATAGGCTGCCTGCCCGGCAGGGCAAAACAGACGCTGATCACCACTGCGCCGGGAGGCAGCTCCTGCTTGAATTTCTCCGCCAGCCGTACCATTGCGCCAGGGAACAAATAACAGAGCACAATATCGGCATCGCTATAGGAGCTTTTATAGATATCTCCCCGTTTAAAATAAACCCTCTTACATAGACTTTCCTGGCTGCCGGCTACCGGCAGGAACCGGGTCAGCAGTATAGTATGCAGCTGAGAAAACCACAAAGGCAGGCTGGAATTCTCAATACCGGTCAGCCTTTTGCCGGGACAATGACGGATGACGTCCAGCCCCAGCGTCCCCCAGCCAGACCCCGCCTCAATAATATTGCCGTACCCCGGAATCCGGTTCACCTCTGCGGAAACTACCAGCCGGACAGATTTGGAGGTAGGCATCGGCGAGATCCCATTCCTCCAGCTTATGAGCACAATCCACACCACGGACAGCAAAACTACGGAAGCGACAATCCAGGGAATGATTTCAAGGACGGACATAGGTGGCTCCTTCTTGGCCTGCCTGCGGCAAGCTGTGATGTATAGAATAAACTAACTAAATTTAAGCATGGAAGCAGTGTGGATTGTCCCAAAGGTACTCCTTGAGAGGCACAGGCTTGTTGAACTCTGTGCAGGCATAGTAGTGGGATTTTCTCCATCTAATTATCACGAGAAGGGACAGAGAGAGATACTAGTGGGAAATTATCCCGCTAATTCCTTACATACATCTCCAAATGAGCATTTTCCAGGAAATTAGATGGAGGTTTTCCATTTAAATTCTGATTTACGGTGAAACTGAAAGGTTTAGGTGGAGGTTTTCCCACTATATACAGGAGTGATTTCAATTTCAATAGAAATGTTGAACAAAGGGACGGCTATTAGGCATTTTGGGGGAGTGGAGTGCTACAAAGGGCGCTTATTGAAAGTATTACTTTCCCATTTGAACCTTTCTACCCCATCGAGCCAATATCCGTTGTAACACCTGAATGGAGGCCGGCCTTATGAAGGACTTAGATTTAACCCCGTGGCTTATCCGGATGAGCCAGGGAGATGAACAAGCGTTCCAGATCGTTTACGAAGCTACACGGGATCATGCTTACCGCTTCATCAGCTATCTCGCCCCACGTCCGCAGGATGCCGGTGATATTATGAGCGAGGTGTATCTTGAGCTCTTTAGAAGTGTGCATAAGTATGATCCGCAGCAGAACTTTGGCTCATGGTTCAGCGGTTTGATTGTCAGGCAGGTACGGGGCTGGAAGCGGAAGGAATGGCGTCTCTTTCGGATTACTGAGAAGGTGAAGCTCAGCACTCCGAAGTCAGCAGGTTCTGCCGCAGAGATCCAGTTTACGGCGCTGGATGACCAGCTGGAATTGCTTCCGCTCCTGCAGACACTACCGCTCAAGCTGAGGGAGGTTATTGTCCTCCGCTATTATCAGGATTGCTCTCTAGAGGAGATTTCCAGGCTCTTGAAGATTCCGTTAGGCACTGTAAAATCCAGGCATCATCATGCGCTTAAGCAATTACGCCGCAGGTTTGACGGGCAGGATGTACGAAAGGAGGGGGATGGCTTTGTCTATTGAGAAGCGGCTGGCAGAGGAGTTCGAACGGGATTCCCGGATGTGTCCTTCCGATCTGGATGTCCGGATAACGGCGGAATACAGGCAGCAGGTGATGCAACAAGGGGGAAAATCATTGATGTTCAAAAAAAGTAAAATGCCCAAGTTCGTCTTGGTTACACTTATCCTTATCTTGGTGTGCGGATTTGGCTATGCCGGGGGCAGGCAGCTGTTCTCTGATCACGGCAAGCTGTCTATCAGCAACCGGACAGAGCAGCAGCTGGAGTTCAAGCAAGAGGATGTGGCGAAGATCCGTGGTTCCCTGCAGCAAGTAAAAGCACAATTAAGTCCAGGGGAATCAGCCGTTGTATATCTTCGGGATTATGACCTGGAGGTAGAGGGGACACCTGTTGTCTTCGGCATCACTAATCCGCTGCTTATTCCGTTAGAGGCATGGAAAACTGCACTGCAGCAGCAGGGTGTCCAGGAGAAGCTTCCCGATACCCTGCTGGGGAGCTATAATCTGGCTGAAGGTATGGAGACATCACCTTTCCAGGCTACTTTAGGGAAGGATGCTTACGCTATTCTGGATGAGCTGAAGGCCGAGGGCAAGACATCGGGGAGTGAGATGCTGTGGCGCAAGACCGGTGCAACCGATGATATTGTGGCTACCTATACCTCTGTTTACCGCAATGCAGCTGGTGACACGCTTTATTTAACCTGGCAAATTGCCGGCAGTGATAGTAATCCCGTGATCTTTCAGTTAAGTCCTCCCGGGATTACTTCTGAAGATGCCCAGATCGGCGGAATAACCGCACATTATTTGAAGAATGATCAGTCGCTGTTCGGGCAGAGCCCTGTTCATCAGGACGTGACCTGGCTAAGTCAAACCGGAGACAAGGCCGTGGCTTATCATGTCCAGACGGACTCCGTGTCGATGACCAAAGAGCAGTTAGTGGAGGCAGCCAAGAGCTTATTGCAGCAGCAGGAGTAACATAGAATCAGCCCAGACCCCGTATTCATGGGGCCTGGGCTGATTGCGTTTCACAGAGAGAATAAAGTACGCAGCAGGCTGCGTTTCTTAGGCGGGGCCTTCAGCTTGGCGGCGGCAACGGGGTGCAGCTCTTCATGGGCTGCGGCTGCCTGGAGTCCCGGCTGTTGTATCGTTTCTATGGATAATGCCAGCTGCTGAATCATCTGGCGCAGGTCTTCAAGCTCCTCGCGCTGGCGGAGCAGCTGTACGGAGACCACCTCGTCCGCTTTCTGGTCAAGCGAGTGTTCGATTTGCGTGATGCGGGACCACATTTCATGCATGGGTTTATCCTCTGTCTGCACGGGCCGTATGCTCTGCAGCGGCCCTGCAGGCTGGTTGTGGCCCGTCAGCGTAATGCGGTCCAGGGTTTCCCCCTGATCGATGCGGGTTTTAATAGACTTTAGCAGACTGACTTCCTGCTGAGAGAAGATATAGTGCCCAAACCGGTCCTTTGGAAAGACATTAGGGAACATGGCGGCCCAACGTTTAATCGTGGTCTGGCTGACGGACAGCAGCTCTGCAACTTCCTTGGTCTTGTACATTTCCATTTTGATTCCTCCGCTTGGGGTATTTTGCTATTAACAATTCGCCCTTCGAAAGCGACTCCCTGCACGGGTGACAAAGGTGGTGCCCATTCGCTAAACAAAGTGTTATTGCGAGTAAAGGTGAGTGGAGCAGTGAACTATTGTTCTACATAAACAGGCCGGATTTTACTTTTTTCTGGGCAGCAAAGAGACCGCAGCCAGCGTGGCTGCGGTCTCTTCCATACATTGTGTGTCTGCCCTACCTGCGTTCCTCCGCCAGCACCTCAAGAAATTCAGAGACGTGGCTAAACACTCCATCCGGCTCCACATCATAAGTCTGGCTCTGATAAGTAGACAGCCAGCGTACGCCGTAGGTACGCAGCCCGGCGGCTTTGCCGGCGAGGATATCCGCATTGCTGTCGCCAATGAACACAGCGTCTGCCGGGTCTATGCCCAGGATGTCCAGCGCTTTGTGGATGCCCTCCGGGTCAGGCTTGGGTTTCTCCACGTCATCACCTGTAATCGCGAGCTGGAAGATTCCCCGCATGTTCAGCGCCTCAGAGGAGATCCGGTAAGCGCGTTTTCCTTTGCCGGTAATCACCGCGGTCTTGATGCCCTGATCCTTCAGCCATTGCAGCAAACCGGCAATCTCCTGATTTCGGACCGATTCTCCGGCGTGGCCTGTTTCATAGATCGAGAAATAATCCTGAACAGCCTGCGGCACAGCAGCTTTATTGCTAAAGTTAGCTTCAATAATCTCTTCCTCCGTCGGGCCGAACATCGCCACCAGCTCATCATTGGTTACATCCCGATTCTCGTATTGTCTGAACACGGCTTTAAAAGCAGTGAATGATAACGGCAGCGTATCGGCAAGCGTACCGTCGAAATCAAATAATACCGCTTGAATTGGCATAGCAAGATCACCCTTTGATTGGATTAGAAATACATAAGCCGGTAAGGTCTATTTTCCCTGGAGATAGAGGATCAGTTCGCTGCGGCTGCTCAGCTGAAGCTTGTCGAGGATATGGGATACATAATTTTTAACGGTACCCTCCGTTACGAATAGAGCCTGCCCGATCGCCTTATTACTCTTTCCCTGCATGACTTGTTCGGCTACATCCATTTCCCGCGGTGTCAGCAGCTGGCGTATATCTGGTTTTGCTGCGGCTTGCTCTGCCGGCTTGGGAGGTATGGCATGCAGGGCATTCACAATTCTTGTGGTTACCTGCGGATGGAGCAGGAGATTGCCTTCGTTCGCGGCCCGGATACATTTGATGATTTCCTTTGAATCAGAGTCTTTGAGGATATAGCCGTCAGCACCGCTTCTCAGACCGTCGAAGATATACTCATCTTCATCAAAGGTGGTCAGGATGATAACCTTCACCCCAGGATAGAGCTGTTTCACGATTGCCGTAGCCTCGATACCGTTCATAACAGGCATTCGGATGTCCATCAGAATAACGTCAGGAACCTTGCTCTGCAAAAGGGTAAGAAGCTCTTCTCCGTTAGCCGCCTCTCCGACGATGGCAATCTCCTCATATAAGCTCAAAATCATTTTTAATCCGTCTCTTACGATCCCTTGGTCATCTACAATCAGGATCTCAATCACCTATACCAGCTCCTTGGCTGCGACATATGGAATTTCGGCGGTGACTGCAAAGCTGCGGTCATGGGCAGAGGAGAATTGGACGGTTCCCTCCAGGGAGTGTATCCGTTCCTCTATACCACGGATGCCGTGCGACTTCCGCAGATGATTACAGGCCTCGCCATCATTTTGTACAACCACTTGGATAACGCTCCTGGATTTTTTTATTTCAATATAAAAGGTTTGAGCCTTGCCGTGTTTCAACCCGTTGGTTACCGCTTCCCGCACCGTACTGTAGATCGCATGTTTAATATCCGGGGTGGCAACTTCCACAGCTTCGTCAAAATCAAATGTAAACGCCAGCCGACCCTTCACTTGTATACTGTTGATCATCTGGTTCAGGGACTTCTGAAGCTCCATCCGTTCATTTAAGGCGCTCGATTTCAGCACGGCGACAGCCTTCCGGAGATCATCAATGCTTGCCTGTGAAATGGCGAGAGCTTTGGTGATAACCTCCTTCGTTTTTTGCGGGTTAGCGTCCGCTATATTCCCGGCATACTCCAGATGCATTTTTAGTGAGACAAGTCCATGTCCGATGGAATCATGCAGCTCCTGGGCAATCCGCGTTCGTTCCTGGGCGATGGTAATCTCTTTAAGCTTGGCATTGGCTTCAGACAGCTCAACATTTAAGGCTTCGCCTTTCTTCTTCTGCAGACTGTTGCTGCGGAACAGATAGGCGAGCAGCAGCATGGCCAGATAGGCGAAGAGGGAATGTGTAACATCAGCCTTAAGCTGTATTAGCGTATATAGGAATACGGCCATATGAACAACCAATAAACCAGGCTGAATCTTGCTGTTGTACAGGAACATTTCGATAACCGGGAAGATAAAATAGACATCTGTAGCCAAGCTGTCGAACTGCACCATGTATATGCCGATTCCGGCGATGCTCGCAGCCATAGATCCGAAGTACAGCATCCGGTTGTTTCTAAAGAAAAGATAGAGGCGAATCCGAAAATAATCATTCACTTGAATAAGCAGAATACCGGCAGTGTAAGCAGCCTGCGCTTCTGTGGAAAGATGGGGCTGCATCAGGATCTCATATAATACCAGTAGAGTAATTGCGATCCGGAAGACCAACATCAGAATTGCCGGTTTGTTTTTTAGGGGCTCATATACATCCACAACAGATCACATCCGCCTTATTGAATTCCATCCTTTTACATTATACCTGTTTCTTCAAGAGGAGTAATAGATTACTAAAGTCATAATCACAATGCTTACTAAAGTCTGTTTCTGCAAATCGCTTACGGCAATACAATGAGAGGGTGATGAGAGGGAAATATATATTAATGGGAGTGCTCACTTATGATTAGAAATGGTCTATCGCGGCTTAAAGCTGAAACTCTGTATTCAATTACCGTACTATTGACCGCCTGGCTCGTGACTGCAGTTTTATTCATTGACCCGGCAGTAGGTGTGAAATATTTTTCAATCATTATGTTTATTCCGGCGCTTATCGCTGTGGGCTTTAGAAAATTTCTGTTGAAAGAACGGGTCACTGGCAACAACAAAGGAAACCTCAAAGCTCTGTTATTTGGCATTGGTTATCCTATAGGCTTAGTGCTGCTGTGTGCGGTTGTGTCGCAGCTGCTCGGGATCGGAACGTTTAAGTTTGATGAACTCCCCGATACCGGAGGAATCATAAAAATGGTGATCATGATTATCGTCAATCTGTTCGCGGTGTTAGGGGAAGAATATGGCTGGCGGGGGTACCTGCTTCCGAAGCTCACTGTGCAACACGGAAAGATAAAGGCGACGCTTATTGTGGGGGCAGTATGGGCGTTGTATCATGTTCCAGCCGTTTTTCTCCTGGCCCAGGCAACCGGAATGAGTCATCCGCTGCTGCTGTGTGCCATTCAGGCTTGTGTTGTGTTTACGGTTAATTTTGCATTCTCCTATTGCTACTATTTATCGGGCAGCCTGGTGCCGGTGTTGTTCTTTCATTCGGTCTGGAATGTTGTAAATACGGCAGTGCTCGGCGATATTTATACGAATCAGCAAGGTATAGTCGGGGGCAGGCTGATTCTGATTAACGGAGAAGGCCTGCTGGGGCTTGTTATCGGCGGGTTGATGATCATCTGGTTTGTTAGAAGATTGCAACGGGGCAATTAGTTCCGGATACGTACCGGAGAATTTATTCTGGAGGATATGTTGTGGTTTGCGTTTGGGGATAATGGGGAGAGGAGGAGGTAAGGATGACCTATACTGAAATTTTGATCCGGGCAATTCTATCGGTTGTACTGCTGCTGTTCATTCCCAAAATACTGGGCAAGCAGACGATTTCCAATATGACCTTTCATGATTTTGTGACCAGTATTACGCTGGGCTCTCTTGCGGCCAACCTTGCGTTTAATGTCAGCCTGAAAGCCTCATATTTAGTTTTGGCTCTTGTGGTGTTTACGGCTACCGCTTTTCTGCTGTCGGTCCTGGCTCTAAAAAACCGCAAGATGAGAAGCTGGATCTCCGGCTCTCCTACCGTACTCATTGAAGATGGCAAGATCATGGAAAACAACATGAAAAAGATCCGCTATACCCTGGATTCGCTGGACCAATCTTTAAGGGAAAAGGGAATCTTCAACATCGAAGAAGTGGACTACGCTGTGCTTGAAGACAATGGAGAGGTCTCTGTATTGAAGAAGGAAGCCTACCAATTTGTCACCAAAAAGGATATGGGAATTCCTCAGCATGCGCAGGATTTTCCTGTGGAGCTGATTATGGATGGTATGCTGGTGGAGGATAATTTGAAGCTGCACGGACTGACCCGGGAGTGGCTGGAGAGTGAGCTTGGGAAGAAACGGAAGGGAAAGACGCTGGCAGATGTGTTCTATGCGGTAAAAGGCACACAGCAGCAGCTGGTATTCGATTTCTATGAGGACGGTATCCGTCAGCCGCTCGATCAGGAGTAAGCAGGACAGCAGGGCAGCCGCAAGTCACGGCTTATGAGGCTGCTGCTGATGCACAAAAACCGGGAAAGCAGAGGCCTCCCCGGTTTTTTGGCGACCGTATTCTTTTTACCAGGCGTAAACGCCATTCAGATCCAGGAACTCTCCGTTATGGCGCTTGCCGTCTGTGGCGTAGCCCACGATGATCGCTGCCCCGTCTTCCTTGGATTTTCCGCCTTCGGCATTGCCGTTCAGATCGGTCTTCGTGAACCCGGGGGTGACGGCGAATACTTGGGCGTTGCTGTTGCCCAGTTCGATGGCCATCGCGACGGTCATGGCATTGTTGGCTGTTTTGGAGGCGTTGTAGTCGAATGCATTCAGCGCATACTCCGCATGCTGCATGAAGTGAAGTGACGCCATATCCGTCGAAACATTCACAATCGTGCCTTCATTCTGCTTCATGAGCGGGAACAGACGCTGGTTCAACCGGAAGGTTCCGAAGAAATTCACTTCAAAAGCGTTCCGCAAATCCTCTTCCCGGGTCGTGCTGAACGAGCTGGAGAACGCCCCCGGCATGCCGGCATTGTTAATCAAAAGCGTCAGATCGGAGTAGCGTGTCTGAATGGCGGCAGCGGCCTGTTCAATACTGTCCAGATTCGTCATATCCAGCTGCAGAAACTCCACATCCAGGCCCTGGCCGGTTAATTCGGCAACTGCAGCCTCTCCCCGCTCCATGCTGCGTGCGCCGAGCAATACCTTCCAGCCCGCTGCCCCGAGCTGTCTTGCGATCTCCAGTCCAATCCCCTTATTTGCACCTGTTACCAAAGCTGTCTTCGTCATCTTTATCCCTCTTTCCTCAGAGTAAAATCTATTAATAATCCGAAGCTTACTATGCTACACTTAGTGTAGGTCAACACTAAAGTTCAGGACGTGATGAAGATGTTTACGATTGGACAGGTTGCTAAGCAGGTAGGGCTGAACATAGGAGCGATCCGGTTCTATGAACGCAAAGGCTTACTGGAGCCAGCGGTCCGCAATGAACAGAACAACCGGCTGTACAGTGAGGATGTGATCGGCTGGCTGGAATTTCTGAAATGCCTGCGTGAGACGGGAATGAGTGTGGAAGAGGTTAAGAGGTACTACGACATGGTCAAGACGGGAACATCTACCCTGCCGGAGCGGACGAAGCTTATTGAGGACCAGAAGCAGGCACTGCTGGACGATATCGAGAAGAAGAAAGCGCAGCTTGTTCACTTGGAGCATAAGCTGGAGCGGTATTACCGCGGGGAGAATTATTAGACAATAGAGGCCATCCCTTGGCGGGATGGCCTCCTCTTTTACAAGCTTCAAGCAATTAGTGGCTGTGCTCCATTGATGTTGCCGTTGCTGCCGGCATTGACTTAGTCAGCGTAATCGCCCCATTACTCTGAGTCCACTTCACATCCCAGCCGAGCAGCTCGGCAATGAAGCGCACGGGAACCTGAACGCGGCCCTTATCCAGGAAGACAGGAGCCCCGATGTTCTTGCGCTGCCCGTTCAGCTCCATGTAGGACTGTCCGGCCCAGAACACTGCGGTATTGTTGCCGTCTTTAATCCAGAGCGTTTTCTTAGTGTTGTCCCAGGTAACGTCGACGCCAATGGCTTCGCCGAGGTAACGGAGCGGGATGAAGATGCTGCCTTTTTTCATGACCGGTGTGACATCCATCTTGCTGGTTTTACCGTTAACGGTTACAGCTGTGCTGCCTGTCATCATCGAGATGGTTGTCATGCTTGCCGCCGGTGCTGCAGTTTTCCCGTGGAACTTGTCCGGGAACTGGGCGACGATGCCGCCGGTCAGTTCACTTGCCGTCATGAACATATGGGCATAGGCGGTGCGTTCGAAGGTATACGCGTTAGCGAAGTCTTTATTTACATAGCTGTTGAACGTGTCCAGCAGGTGGCCGATGTGCATTTTCAGGCCTTCGGCGATGGCTGCTGTTTCAAAGTAAGCGGGATTTGCGCTATGGAAGAACGCGGCCTGCTTCATCCGGTAGTCTTCCAGCTCAGCAACCGCCTTCTGCCGTCCGGCTTCATCACCCGCCGCAGTAGCCTTTACATAATCCACAAAATATCCGATATGGGATGTCCAGACCGTCTTAAAGGCATCGCCTGCAGCCTTGCCGTATACGGAGGCAATTGCTGCAGACAGGTCCTCAGTGTTGCTGTTCAGGGCACCTGCCGCAGCGGTAAAGTCAGGTGCGCCGTCGATGCCTTTTTGCATAGCAAGTGCAGCCAGGGTGGCATGCTCACCAAGCAATTGTCCAAGCCCGGCACGCAGGTCGATTCCCGGTGAGGCTACAGACTCCGCAGGGAATTTAGCAGGGAACTGGGCCTCAATTCCGGCGGACAGTGCAGCGGCGGTCATGAACATATGTGCATAAGCTGTCCGGGTGTCCGCATAAGCACCGGCATAATCTTTATTTACGTAGCTGTTGAAGGCATCCAGCAGGTGGCCAATATGCATTTTCAGACCGTCTGCAATGGCAGCCGTCTGGAAATACTCCGGGTTGGCATTGTGGAAGAACTCCGCCTGCTTCATCCGGTATCCTTCCAGTTCAGCAACGGCTTTTTGACGGCCGGCTTCGTCTTTAGCGGCTGTGGCTTTCACATAGTCTACGAAGTAGCCGATATGGGAGGACCAGACCGGTTTGAAGGCATCGCCTGCGGCCTGCCCGTAGACGGAAGCGATCGCTGCACTGAGGTCATCTGTATTCTTACCCAGAGCGGCGGCGGCATTCCCGAAGTCTGCGGCACCGTCATAGCCTTTTTGCATCGCAATTACAGCCAGCAGGGCATGCTCCCCGAGCAGCTCACCCAGTGTTGCCTGTAAACTTGGTGCGGCCCCGTTCGTATCCACTTCATGGGCACTGGCAAGCACAGGTATAAATAAACTCAGACACAGCATCAGGATGGCCAGCTTACTTTGCAGTTTTTTCAAATTCATTCACTCCTTCATTCAAAGTTGAGCCGCTAATCAAAAGCGGTTATACTCAGTGGAACGTAAGAAACTTGGAGTTGGATCACTTTTTAGTAAATTAAATTTGAAGTATAAATCTATCCAACTTAGAGGCTCATGCGAAAAATCCATCTTAGAGGTTATGCAGGGGAAATGGGGGGCTTAGGATTGTACGATGTCGCTGACGACGGGCAGTTGATGGAGCTTATCAGGCAAAAAGACCCGGCTGCCCTAGAAATGCTCTACGACCGGTACGAAGGGATGATCTATAGCTTTGCGTACCGGATTGTGAAGGATTCGATGGCGGCCGAGGAAGTAATGCAGGAATTATTTATGCGTATATGGAAGAACGCGGAGCAGTATGACTCCGGCAGGGGCAAGCTTTCAACCTGGATGTTTACGGTTACACGGAATATTGCAATCGACCAGCTCCGAAAAAAGAACTCAGGAGTGCCGCAGCAGCCTGCCGGTTCTGAGGAATTGCAGGAGATCCGCGATACCGGAACCATGACCGAGGATATGGTCGAGCTGATGATGGTCGGGGAGCAGGTAAGAGAGGCTCTGCAGGAGCTGAGCAGGGACCAGCAGCAGGTAGTGGATCTGATCTATTACCAGGGTCTGACGCAGCAGGAGGTAGCCATTCGTGTTGCCGTGCCGCTGGGTACGGTCAAAAGCAGGGTCAGGCTGGCTATGAAGCAGCTGCAGAAGCGGTTAATCCACTGGGGAAGGAGGGATCATGTCCATGACTGAAGAGAGAAATGACTTATGCGAATGGGCTGAATTGTATGCGCTGGGCGCACTTCAGGATGATGAAATGGAGCGGTTCGAGGTTCATTTACAGGAATGTCCGGAATGTGAGAAACTGGTAAAGGAATACCGCCAGGTAATCGGCATGCTCCCTCTTGCCTCTGAGCCTGTTGCACCGCCGCTGGGGATGAAAAAGCGGATTATGTCTTCTGTATTCCAAGCAGATGCACCGGTTCAAGTAGAGCGTAAGCCTGTAACGGAGGCGCCTAAGGCACCTGTGGTGGAGCGGGAGATCACAGTGGAAGCTGCTGCACCAGCGGCCAGAAGATTGCCCGTGTGGCGCTATCTCAGCACTGGGCTCGCGGCAGCGGTTGTGGTGCTGCTCGTTTATACCGGCCAGCTGCGCGAGGATGTCGGCCGGCTGAAGCAGCAGGTAGCTGTCAGTACAGAGCCGCTGCAGGGCCTCAAGGTGAATGAGGCGGTGGCGCTCAGTCCGGCTGCCGCGGATATTGCGGCGAAAGGCCTGGCAACCATTATCGCAGACAAGAGCGGGACGCATCTCGTGGTCCAGGCTGAGCAGCTGCCGGAGCTTAAGGGTACAGAGGTCTATCAGGTCTGGCTGATCAAGGGCGACGTCCCGCAGAATGCGGGCACCTTCGTGTCACAGGCCGGCAACGGGGCGCTGTATTATACCTTTGAGCCGCAGGAATACGACACCGTGGCAATCACGCTGGAGCCGGATGGCGGCGGAGTAACCCCCAGAGGACAGATTGTGCTGGCGGCACCGATCAAGCAAGGATAAGTGCTCTTATAAGGGGAAATCCGGGAGGAACATGGGATGAAAGAAAACGGGAAGCTAAAGGAAGCGGCTTTATCCGAAGTTGCACATGTGAAGGTTCACGGCAGAACCACGGGGAGTCTTGCTCCCCTCACCCTGTTCTGGACAGGGAGCGCGGTTGAATTCAATGCCAAGGGCTCAGAGCTGTGGGTGGAGGTAGAGGCGGATTACGATGTCTATGAACCGTGGATCAGCATAGAGATTAACTCATTCCCTGTCAGCAGACAGATGTTAACGGCAGGCAGGTATTGGGTCTGTGTATTCAGAGGCATGAATGAAGAGGCGGTGAAGAATGTCCGAATTGTCAGAGAGCTGCAGGCCATGAGCGACGATCCGCGGTGCTGTCTGCAGATACACGCCGTCAGGTTCGACGGGGAGTTCCTGCCGGTTCCAGACCGGGCGCTCAAGCTTGAGTTCATCGGGGACAGCATCACCTCAGGTGAAGGCGTGGTCGGCGCGAAGGCGGAAGAAGACTGGATTCCGATGTGGTTCAGCGCAACCGGCAATTATACGGCCATGACTGCGGAAGCGCTAAAGGCGGATTACCGGGTGCTGTCCCAGAGCGGATGGGGCGTGCTGACAAGCTGGGATAATAATCCGAACCGCAATCTGCCGGATTATTACGGGCAGGTCTGCGGGGTTCTCGGCGGGGAACGGAACGAAGCGCTGGGAGCCTCTCAGGCGAATGACTTTGAAGCGTGGCAGCCGGATGCGGTGATTGTTAATCTGGGCACTAATGACGGTGGGGCTTTTAATTCCCCGGAATGGACTGATCCGGCCACCGGCCAAGTTTATAAACAGCGGTTGAACGACGACGGCACCTTCAACGCAGAGGATCTGCAGGCCTTCGAGGCCGCGGCGGAGTCATTCCTTGGGAAGCTCAGACAATATAACCCGGAGGCGCATATAGTGTGGGTGTATGGTATGCTGGGACTCCCGATGATGCCGGCTATCTACCGCGCAGTAAATAGCTACACGGCGAAATCAGGGGACCGGAAGGTCTCAGTCTTCCAGCTGCCCAATATTACAGAGGAAAGCGTAGGCGCAAGGAGCCATCCGGGAAGATTAGCCCACGAGCAGGCAGCCAGGGTGTTAAGCGCCTATCTGCAGGAAATTCTGCATAGTTGAATTTATAGAGCAAAAGAGCTGCCCGCTAAAGGGACAGCTCTTTTTTTCACTTTATATGGCTTATCGCTACAATTAAGCGTGTCTGCGGATTGCTGCGAGCCTATTGGGACAACTGCACATAGAACGTGGTGGATTCACCGGCCACACTTTTCGCGTAGATCTTGCCTTTATGCTGCTGCTCAACGATCGATTTGGCGATTGCGAGACCGAGGCCGTAGCCGCCTTGCTTGCGCGCCCGGGAGGTATCGGTCCGGTAGAACCGGTCGAAGATCCGGGTGAGATGCTCTGGAGCGATTCCCTCTCCGGTGTTGGTGACGGCCAACACTACATCGTTATACTGTCTGCGCAGAGACAGGGTCACCTCGCCTTTAGGCCCCGTATATTTCACGGCATTGTCCAGCAGAATCATAACAACCTGCTTAATCTGCTCACTGTTGCCTTGAACGGTCAGATTAGGCTCAATGTCATACTCCAGCGCGACATTCTTCTCGAAGATGACGGCTTCCATGGTCAGGATGATATTCTCAACCGCTTCGCTGATGTTGAAGGGAGCGTGAACCATGCCGGTGCGGGAATCATCCATTTCCGTCAAATAGAGCAGATCATTGGTCAGCTTTGCCATCCGCTCCGTCTCAGATTTGATGTAATGCAGCCACTTGGACTGGTTGAAAATCGTGTCTTCCTCATTGGCTAACAGCACATCGGTATTGGTATTGATGATGGCCAGAGGTGTTTTCAGCTCATGGGAGGCGTCGGCGATGAACTGCTTTTGCTTATCGAAGGCCTCCTTTACCGGCTTGATAGAACGGTTCGCAAAGTAGCGGCTGGTGAAATACAGGATAATGAGCATCACGACACCGACAAGAGAGAAAGTATAGATCAGGTTTGTAAGAATCTTCTGCCTGGCGGTAATGTCAAGGAATACGAGCTTATGCCCGTCAGTGGTCGGTTTGATCTCAAAGATCCATAGACTGCCGTCCAGCTCAAATTGTCCCCGGGTGGTATCCATGTCCACGGCTTCCTGCAGCGCCTGTGCATAAAATTCGTCATCCATGGTTAGCTGTGATGCAGGTGTCCCTATCTGGTTCCACTCGGCATCCGTTTCAATCATGAAGGAAATCAGACGCTCCGGCGGAGGATCGCCCATCTTGCCGAACGAACCGCCGTCCTGACGCTGCATTCCGTCGTCAATCCCGCCATCCGCGCCGCCATCAAATCCACCGGTAATCCCGCCGTGATGTTCCCCGTTGCCGGGCTTCTGGTACAATTCCACGCTCCGCTGCAGGTCCCTGTTGATATCATTATGAACATCGAAGTAGTTAATAACATAGATGGTAGCAAAGGCGACCAGCATCATTACGGAGATCGTCACCAGATTCACAATCAAGAAGCGGTTTCTAAGCTTTGTGAACATCAGGCATTCACCTCTAATACATAGCCTACATTCCGTATCGTGCTGATCCGTGTTCCCGAGCCGAGGAACGTCAGCTTTTTACGCAGAAAAGAGATGTACACCTCCACATTGTTATGCTCTGCTTCCGAATCGAACCCCCACAGCTTCTCGATAATCTGCTCCTTGGAGGTTACGGACTGCTTACGCAGAATCAGCAGCTCCAGCAGCTCGCTCTCCTTCAGGTTCAGCTTCATTTCCTTACCGCTTACTGTAAGCCGCAGATTGGTTGTATTCAGCTCCAGATCCCCGAACTTCAGCGCATCATCCGGCAGAATCTCGCCTTTACGCCGCAGCACTGCACGGATTCTCGCCAGCAGCTCCTCCGACGAAAAAGGCTTGGCAATATAGTCATCAGCCCCGTAGTCCAGCCCGGTCACCATATCGGTAATTTCTCCTTTTGCAGTCAGGAAGATGACAGGAGTGGCTACACCCTTGGTACGGAGTGCCCGCAGCAGGCTGATTCCATCCAGCTCCGGCATCATGATGTCGAGCAGCAGGAGATCATAGATCCCGCTCAGTGCGTAGTCCATGCCCGATCTGCCGTCATGCACCGCGTCGACCGAATAATTATGTTTTTTCAAGATTTGGGTTACGGCCTCGGCCAGATGCACCTCATCTTCGACGATTAATATTCTCATAGGTTTGTCATCCTCTATGTGCTTTGATGTGTACTGCTTAACTTCCGCTATTATATCAAGATTACCTTTAACCAACCTTAACCGCGGCAACAAAAGATAAAGCCTCTACTATATATCCGCGGTAGCCCAAAACACAATTGTTAAGCGAGTGTAAATGAATCAACGCAGTGTAAAAGCATTTAAGATTCATTAAAGGTTTAGCCGCTAAGATACATTCATAAGCAAGCGAGACACGCGAACGACTCCAATGAGAAAGGAACTGATCCCGATGGCTATCGAAGTATTCAACCGATATGAGAACAAATACTTGTTCGATACTACAGCCTACCACCAGCTCTATAATGAACTGCTCGAATATATGGAACCGGATGATTACAACAAACAGCATGAGTTTTATTCCATAACTAATCTGTACTACGATACACCGAGCAACACGCTGATCCGCAACAGCCTGTCCAAGCCGAAATACAAAGAGAAGCTCCGCCTCAGAGCATACGGTGTTCCGAACGAAGACTCTAAGGTCTACCTGGAAATCAAGAAAAAGGTATTCGGTCTCGTCAATAAAAGAAGAACCCCGCTCAGGCTGCATGAGGCTTATGATTTTGTCCGCACCGGCAACCCGCCGGAATATAAGGACTACATGAACAAGCAGGTAATTGAGGAAATCAAGTACTTCCTGAGCTGTTATGATCTTAAGCCGATGGTGTACCTCTCGTACGACCGTAAAGCGCTGTTCTGCAAAAATAACCGTGATCTCAGAATCACCTTTGATACGAATATCAGAAGCCGGCGGTACGATCTCAAGATGGAGCACGGCACGCATGGTGAGCTGCTGATGGAGCCGGGCCAATGGCTGATGGAAGTCAAAGCCGAGAAGACGATTCCGGTCTGGCTGTCCAAAATGCTCTCAGAGCATCAAATGTACCGCACCAGCTTCTCCAAATACGGCAATGAATATAAAAAAATGCTGAGAAACAGCAAAGTAGAAAGTGAGAGTGTACTCTATGCTTGATTCCATCTTCGCCGCCGTCTCTGATTCCACGGAGCTAACCTTTGGCAATGCAGTGCTGACTATTCTGATCTCCCTGGCTCTGGGGGCGCTCATCAGCCTGACTTATATGAAGACCAGTCCTGCCGGTTATACGCAGAGCTTCACCCTTACGATGGTGCTGCTGCCGGTCATTGTAGCCATCATCATTCTCTTAATCGGCAGCAACGTAGCGAGAGCCTTCAGTTTGGCCGGGGCGTTCTCGATTATCCGCTTCAGAAGCGCACCTGGCGATCCTAAAGATATCACCTTTGTACTGTTCACCATGGCTTCAGGCCTTGCCTGCGGCGTCGGCGCCTACGGTTACGCGGTCCTGTTCACCATTATTCTCTGCATTATCATGGTGATCCTGAACCGTACAGGCTTTGGCGTTCGAAAATCGATGCAGAAAACACTCAAGGTTACGATTCCTGAGAATCTGGGCTACGAAGAGGCTTTTGCCGAAGTATTTAACAAATTCAATGTCGCTTATGAGCTGAAAAAGATCCGGACTACCGAGCTTGGCAGCCTGTATGAACTGGTCTACTCCGTTACGCTTAACGAAACTACCAGCCAGAAGGAATTCCTCGATGCCATCCGTACCCGGAACGGCAATCTCGATCTGTCGCTGACCATGAGTCCTACTACTACGGAATACTAAAACGATGGAATGAAAGGATGGATCACATATGAATAAATTTATTATGGCAAGTAAGGCGGGGCTGATTCTGCTGCTGGCAGCGGTTATGTCCGCCTGCGGCACAAGCAATACTGCATCGACACCGGCTTCCACCGGTACAGCAGCTGTTACAACAGCGGCAGCCCAGAGCGGGACTACAGCAAATGTACAACTGGCAAATGTGAAGGCGGCCGACCTCGTGACCTTTGACGAAGAGGATACCGCAGTGGGCTGGAATGCTGATAGTGCAACAACGGTTGCGCTGAATGGAACCGCAGCTACGGTGACCGGTACCGGAGCAACAGCTTCCGGCGGCACCGTGGCGATCTCGGCCGGAGGGACTTATGTCCTGAGTGGAACGCTGAGTGACGGCCAGATTATCGTCGATGTTCAGGATGACAGCAGCGTTCATCTCGTGCTGAATGGAGTGGAGCTTGCGAACAATGACAGCGCACCGGTCTACGTTAAAGAAGCCGGCAAAGTGATTATGACGCTGGAGGCTGGCACAGAGAACACGGTAACAGACGGAGAAGTCTACGTATTTGCTGATGCCGCGGCCGAGGAGCCTGGCGCAGCAATCTTCAGTAAGGCAGATCTGACGATTAATGGAACGGGCACGCTGAAGGTTACCGGCAATTACAAAGACGGGATTTCAAGCAAAGACGATCTGAAAATTGTCTCCGGCACCATTGAAGTACAGGCTGCTGATGACGGAATGGTCGGCAAGGATCTGGTAGCTGTACAGGACGGAAATATTACCATCAAGGCAAAAGGCGACGGCATTAAGTCGACCAATGATGAAGAGGCAGACAAAGGCATCATCGCTATATCCGGAGGAACCTTTGATATTACAGCTGTAAACGATGGGATTCAAGGTGAGACTTCTCTTGTCATTGACGGCGGAACGTATAGTCTGGTGACAGGTGGAGGCAGTGCCAATGCTGAAGTGAAGACCAATGATGAAGGCGGCTTTGCCGGAATGGGCGAAGGCGGCGGAATGCGCGGTCAGGCTCCGGCATCCGGCGGCGGGGCGGATCAGGCTGCACCACCGGAAATGCCGGCAGCTGACGGAGTAGCAGGCGCTACGGCAGAAGCTGAGCCTGGAGCTGCACCTGCTGACAGTAGTGCGAAGGCATCTGCTGACACAACAACAGCAACAGAGACGGAATCGGCCAGTGCAAAAGGCCTGAAAGCCGGAAGCGACATCACAGTTAACGGCGGCAGCTTCACCCTGGACTCTGCAGATGATGCGCTGCACAGCAATAGCAACGTCTCCATCACAAATGGAGAATTCGAGATTAAGGCGGGCGATGATGGCGTGCATGCTGACAGCCTGACAGCCATTGCTGGTGGAACCATGAACATTACGAAGAGTTATGAAGGGATTGAAGGCGGCGATATTACCATCTCCGGAGGCGATACTCATGTAGTAGCATCCGACGATGGTGTTAACGTATCAGGAGGTAATGATGATAATGCCGCACAAACCACTGGCGGACAGGATCAGTTCAGCGGCTCCGGCAGCGGCCTGCTGATGATCAGCGGAGGTACATTAACAGTCGATTCCATAGGTGACGGACTGGATTCGAACGGATCGGTCGTCATGAGCGGAGGAACTGTAGTTGTCAATGGCCCTACCGCCGATAACAACGGCTCCTTGGATTACGATGGAACCTTCGAGATCACCGGCGGTTATCTGGTGGTAGCGGGGAGTGCGGGTATGCTTCAGGCTCCAACAGATACATCCAGCCAATACTCGGTTGCTATGACATTCACCGATTCGCAGGAGGCCGGACAGCTGGTGAACCTGCAGGACAGTGACGGCAACACGATTGCCACCTTTGCTCCGGCGAAGAGCTACCGGGCGGTTGTCATTAGCTCGCCGGATCTTAAGGAAGGCGGATCGTACACCCTCTCCACCGGCGGAACTTCAACAGGTACAGCAGTGGACGGCCTGTATGCAGACGGTGCTTATAGCGGCGGCACCAAGGTGGTATCCTTCGACATCTCCGATAGCGTAACCTGGTTGAATGAATCAGGCGTAACGACTGCCACACAAGGTATGGGCGGCGGCATGGGCGGAGGCCGGGGCGGCTTTGGGGGCGGAGCAAGACCTGACCGCGGAACAGCGGGAGGCACTCCGCCAGCCGGCGATGACGCACAATAATGAAGGAAGAACACAAGCTGGTGCGAAAATCGCCAGCTTGTTTGTTCTTGGTTGAGCGGACAACGGGGCGAAATGAACGGTATAAATACCGTTGAATCCGCCGAAAGCGGGCAACAGGGCGAAATGAACGGTATAAATACCGTTGAATCCGCCGAAAGCGGGCAACGGGACGAAATGAACGGTATAAATACCGTTGAATCCCCCGAAAGCGGACAACGTGACGAAATGAACGGTATAAATACCGTTGAATCTGCCGAAAGCGGGCAACGGGGCGAAATGAACGGTATAAATGCTGTTAGTCTTAAAAGTGGACACCCGTTAAAAGCCCAGAGATAATGAGATTAACGAGGAGGTGTCCACATGAGTGGAACACGAAAAAGCTACAACGACGAGTTTAAAAAGCAGACGGTAAAGTATATCCAAGAGCAGACCAAGACGGTGGCGGAACTGGCCCAAGAATTGGATATCCCTGCAAAAACCCTACATCAATGGCTGGGCAAATACCGGCAGTTTCAAAGCGAGCCTGTGTCCAGTCCGGAAAAGGTTAAAGAGCTCGAACGCCAATTGAAAGAACGAGATCGGCAACTGGCCGACTTGGCCGAGGAAATGGAAATTCTAAAAAAAGCAGTGCACATCTTCAGCAATCCAAAGAACTGAGATTTCAGTTTATCGAAGATCACCGCTCCCGGTATTCTGTGGAGAAGATGTGCAGCACCCTCGAGGTATCAAGGAGCGGCTATTACAAGTGGAGAATCGCAAAACCAAGCCTACAGGCAGCCCGGAAAGCTTTGCAGTGCCAGCGGATTACCTATTATTTTCACGATACAAAGGGCCGCTATGGCAGTCCCAAAATCACGATTCTCCTGCAGCGTGAAGGCCATGTAGTCAGCGAGCGCACCGTAGGGAAGTACATGAGAGAACTGGGTTTCCGCTCCTGTGTAGCAAAAAAGTTCCGCGTGAATACAACCGACTCCAACCACGACTTGCCTGTTACACCGAATCTACTAAACCAGCAATTTTTCAGCGAAAAACCGAATCAGACTTGGGTCGCAGACATCACTTATATTCCTTGCCGGGAAGGGCGGATGTATCTCGCCAGCGTACTTGACCTATGCACCCGGGAAATCGTAGGTTGGAGGCTGGGCGACCGTATGACCACCGATCTCGTTTTAGGTGCCCTGGATGACGCCTACAAGGCTAAATGCCCGAAGAAAGACCTCATACACCATTCGGACCGCGGATCACAGTATGCCTCTGCCGACTACCGTGAGCGCTTGGAAACATACCAAATGCGGGCCAGTATGAGCCGTAAAGGCAACTGTTACGACAATGCCTGTATTGAATCTTTTCATAGCCTGTTGAAAAAAGAGTTTGTGTACTGCACCCGATTTAAAACTAAGAAACAAGCCTATGATGAAATCTACCAGTACATTGAATTTTTCTATAACCGTAAACGAATCCACGGCGCCTTGGGCTACATATCTCCGGTCCAGTTCGCAGCAAAATTCAAGCGAAAAGCAGCTTAATTTTGTCTTTTGGTGTCCACTTTCTTGACGGAGGTCCAAAATACCGTTGAATTCGCCAAAGGCGGGCAACGGTAACCCAAGAAGGGCCCGCTGTCCACCGGTCGGGTTTACATGAAATCGAAAAAGTAACGGATCACGTGGAAGAAGATCGGCGAGGTATATGCCAGGCTGTCGACCCGGCTCAGATAGCTTTTTTGGAGTGCGGCGAACTTGTCGTCGTCACCGATCAGCAGGTCACGCTTCAGGACGGAGACGGTCAAGCTGCCGAAATAGCCGCTCAGGCTGATCAGCATCCCGGACAGCAGTCCGAACAGCGGAGTGAGTGGTGTCAGGTAGGGATAGATCAGATAGGACACGGCGGTCGTTGCCACAAATCCGCAGATAAAGCCTTCCCAGGTGAGATTCGGGTTGGCGGTCGGAACCACCTTGCGTTTGCCGAAATAGAGCGAGGCCAGATAGTGAACCACATCATTCAGCTGGGTGAGCACCACCAGAAACAGTACCAGTCCTGCTCCATATTCCGGGGTGGCAAACTGGAAATAGGCCAGATGGCTAAGCCCGAATACCATCAGCATCATCCCCCACTGGGTCGAGCTGACGCTGCGCAGAAATCCGAGAGTTCCTTTGTTAAGGAGCCGGGGGAGCGGCAGGAGCAGGAAGACATAGACCGGAATAAAGACGATAAACATCCCGTACCACTCGATATAAATCCAGTAGAACTGCAGCGGGATAGCCAGATAAGCCCACAGGAACAGCCTGCGGTCGGCCTTCCGCGTGCGGATCATAGAGAAGTATTCTTTTAGCGCGAAGAAGCAGAGCACCATCAGAGAGAGCAGGGAAACTACGGAATTGAAGAGAGTTGCCAGGCAGAAAATAAACAGCATGCCCCACCAGGTTTTGATGCGGAAGCCGATGCCTGTATAGTCCTTGTCCTTCTGAAGTCTGCTCACGGCCAGATAAATCAGATGGACGGCCGATAGGCCGGCAAAAATAAGGAGTAGCGTGAATAAGGAGCTGTTCACCAGCAATCACCAGCCTGTTGCAGGATAGGATTCCATTAAAGGAATCATATGTTATTATGGAGGAAAACTCCGAACATGATAAGGGGAAAATTTGTAAAATGACAGGTGATCAATCGGTCTTTATTTTGCTTACGAATACAGGCACACTGTTTACCCGGCTTATTCAGGGCTACACGAAGGCCCCGTATAACCATGCCTCAATCTCATTTACCCGTGATCTGTCAGAGATGTACAGCTTCGGGAGAAAGCATCCCAGCAATCCCCTGAACGGGGGCTTTGTGAAGGAGGACATTCAGACAGGCACCTACAGCAAATATCCGAATACGACCTGTGTCATCTACAAGCTTCAAGTCACGGAGCGTGAAGTGGAGAAAATGAAGCGGGTCCTGCATATTTTTATCCGCAGCCAGCAGAAGTACCTGTACAACATTCTCGGTGTAATCGGAATCGCGCTGAAAGAGCCGGTTGAATTCAGCAACTCTTACTTTTGCTCGCAATTCGTTGCGGAAATACTGGACCGTTCCGGAATTAAGTTGTGGAATAAGCTGCCTGCGCTCGTGACGCCGGATGATTTCCGCCAGAGCGGAAGGCTGGAATTAATCTATCAAGGGAAATTAAGTGAATATAAGCCGGAGGAGTGAGAACCATGGTTCATGCCAAAGAGGTGCTGGCCAATCAATTGCTCGCGGGTGCCAATGATCCCAGCTGGCACCTGCCGTTCATGCAGGCGGTTCAGGGGATTACGGAAGAGGAGGCCTTTTGGAAGCCGGGAGATGGCAGTAACAGTATTGCCGAGCTGACGCAGCATTTACGTTATTGGAATGAAACCTGGCAGATCCGGTATACCGAAGGCCGGGTGGATGCGGTGCCGCCGATCGGAGACAACAACGCCAGCTTTATCCTGCCGGAGAATTCCTCTTACAGTGAGTTGAGCACAGCTCTGCTGGAGGTGCTGCTGCGATGGCAGGCCATCCTTGCGGAAGACAGCCTGGAAGCACAGGTGATCGGCTTCCCTGAGCCGGCCCGGTGGTGGGAGGTCATCAGCAATGCAGCGACGCATAATGCTTATCATATCGGTCAGATTGTCTATATCCGCAAGCTGCGGAGACACTTAACCTGAATACTTGGCAAGCCGGAGGATCATGGCTCCGGTACGATGACCTCGATATAACGGGGAAGCAGGCTGAGCCGGATCGGCAGCGCCGGTCCTTCTTCACCGTCAACATTGGTCCGCATAATGTCAGACGATTCCACGGTTACACTGCGGGCCGTAAAGTAAATTACATCCTTATGATGATTAAGGTTGCCGAGCAGGAGGGAGAGGCTGACGGTCAGGGTGCTCAGGATCGTGAGGTCTTTGAGGATGAAGCAGTGGATCAGGCCGTCGTCAACAGCGGCACCGGGTGCCAGCCGTTCGAAGCCTCCGACCGAATTCGTTAAGGCGGCAATAAACAGCGGAGAGTCCCCTTCCCAGACCTCACCGTCATGGGTAATGCTCAGGTGATGAGCGGTATTGCCGGTCAGCTCCTTAATTCCCTCCTTGAAATAAGCCAGTGCTCCCAGCTTCGACTTATCCTCCGAAGATACAGAAGAGACCGATTCAGCAATAGCTCCGGCGGCCACCACATTGATGAATAAGCGGTCATTTAACCGGCCGGCATCCACTGCGCGGGTGCTTGAGGAGGCGAGCGCCTTAATCGCTTCCTCCGGAACAAGGGGAAGCCCGATAGCCCGGGCGAAATCATTAACCGTTCCAAGCGGGATAATCCCCAGCTTCGGGCGGTGCGGCTGGTCGCCCAGTCCGTTGATCACCTCGTGCAGTGTACCATCCCCGCCTATCGAAACCACCAGTTCATAGCCCTCTTCACATGCCGCGATGCAGAACGACGTCGCATCCCCCGCCTTTTGCGTCTCATTAACGGTAATTTCGTACCCCTGCGCACTCAGAATCTCTTCCACCATGGTGATATATGCAGGTCCCTCTTCTTTGCCGGAAGTAGGATTGATAATAATCATTGCTTGTTCCATCGGTAACCTCGTCCTCTCGTGCTCAGGTTAGTGTTCTTCACGCCGCCTGCGGAAGGATTCCCCGTAGGCGCTGTGGCGGAAATGAAGGATAGGATCCTCAGACAAGGCTATGCCGGCCGGAACTACGGCCGGGTCCATTAGCAGCCCGTCCGGCTCGTCTATAATTTCTGTAAGGTGCAGGTTCCCGATTTCAATCCGTCTCCGCTCGTCGGGCCAGGCATGGGTCGGATCATCGGTTGGGTCGTCCTCCTCACCGAAAATAACAGCGAGCTGAAACACGGGGGACTCATCCTGCAGGCGCAGCGCCAGCTCATCCTCCAGATAGTGGTCAGGCTGCTGTGAGGCGTCCTCCAGGGACAGGGCACGGACTCCGGTAACCGGGGTCCATTCGAATTTTACCGGCCGCTTGTTTCCCTCAGCATCTACCAAGAAATAAGTATGAATACAGTAATAACGAGATTCGGCATAGCTGGCCGGCGGCTGCAGCTTTTTGAGGGCCAGGAAGCTGGACTTACTCTCGGTGAAGTGGGCCGAAATCTCCTTGATCAGCTCCAGCGGACCGAGATTGCCTGCGCGAGCCCGGTGCACGAAACGAACGATGTCAACAAAGGATTCAGGGGTACGGGCGAAAAAAACCGGCAGCGTCACCCCGACCAAATTCGTAATGCTGCCATCCGGCAAGCTGAACTGCACGGCCATCCCTTTGGCCGGGGAGAGGAGATCAGCCAGTGCCGGATCGGTAGAGCTGCCGGAGAAACGGACAACCGCCTCAACCTCCTGTTCCTGAAGATGTGCGGCAGTAGTGAAAGGGACGGCAAGTCCGTTCGGGCGGAAGACGGCGCGGCAGCAAATCCCCTTGGCATGTGCACGGCGGTAGCCGGGATGGACGCCGGACAGATCCTCAATAGCATCTACCGCTTGCGAAGTGAGGCCGGAACCGCCCGCAGCAGCGGGAATTCCGCCAGGTGAACCGGAATCTTTCATAATGGAATGACCTCCTATAAGTTTTGCTCTATCCACATTCATAACCACGCGGGTTTTTAATTAAACCCCGGCTGCCACGAAATCTGCCACTATTCATTTTCCTTCCAGTATTTTTGCGATGATAATAGACTCTGTCTCTGGTATACTTTCGGCAAATTGAACACCGAAGGAGGCTTCTTTAATATCATGAAGAGTATGGTGGGAAGATTAGCAGCCGGTGCAGCCGCCGTCTTGTGCGCAGCCGGGCTGTTTATTCCGTATGGCCAGTCTGCCTCCGCTGAGGATACGCTGCCTTTTGACGATATAGCAGCCAGCTATGCCAAGAATGAGATCATAGACTTGTATAACCGGAAGATATTAACCGGCATCTCGGAGACCAGCTTCTCGCCGGAGGGTAAGGTGACGAGAGCGGAGTTCATTACTATGCTCGGCCGGCTGCTGAAGCTTGAGCCTGTGGCAAGTCCAGTCTCTCCCTATACAGATACCGGGAAGGGCGCATGGTATTACGGCTGGATACAGGCAGCGGTTCAGCTGGGCCTGGTGGGCGGTACCTCGGCTTCCACCTTTGCACCGGCGAAGCCGGTAACGCGCCAGGAAGCTGCCGTCTGGTTAACCAAAGCGTTCAAACAAACGGGGACAGCGGGCGGGGCAACGGTGTTTACCGACACAAGCACCATCGCTGCCTGGGCAGACAGTGCCGTGGAAGCTGTAAACCGCTTAGGCTTGATGAAAGGCGACGAAACAGGCGCTTTCCGCCCGGCCGCCCCGATGACAAGGCAGGAAACGGCGGTGCTTCTGTACCGGGTGCTTCAGCAAGAAAAATGGACTACAGAGCTGGCAGGTGCGAAGGACCCGCACATTGTGCTGGGATGGCAGTATGGCCAGACGGCCGCGGAGTATGAGGGTAATATTCTGCAGTCGAATGTGAATACCTTATCTCCGCGCTGGTATTTTGTAGGGAGTACGGGTGTAGTCCCGGATTCAACGGTGGCTTCACTGGTAACCTGGGCGAAGAAGAACGGCAAGCAGGTGTGGCCGCTGGTCGGTAACCGGTTTGATCAGGCGGCGACACATCAAATGCTGTCCAGTGCAGCAGCGAGGAATACGGCGGTTAATCAACTGGCGGGATTAGTCAGTACATACGGCCTGGATGGGCTGAATATTGATTTTGAGAATGTGGCAGCGGTAGACCGGGCTTCGCTGACCGCCTTCATTACACAGCTGGCCGGGAGGCTGCATGCGCTCGGCGCAGTACTGTCGATGGATGTGTCGCCCGATCTCGGGACAGACTGGACGGAGGCTTTTGATTATGCGGCACTTGGCAGGCAGGCTGATTATCTGGTGATGATGGGATATGACGAGCACTACAGCGGGAGTATGAGTCCCGGCTCTAACGCTTCACTGCCCTATGTTCAGCACGCGGTAAGCACACTGCTGAAATCGGTATCTGCCGAAAAGGTGATTTTGGCAATGCCCCTATACACCCGTGACTGGACGCTCAAGCAGAACGGCATCACTGCATCGTCCGCTGAACTTTCGCTTACCCAGCAGAACCAGCTCTTGAGCAGCTATTCCCTGCACCCTGTATGGAACAGCACACTGGGGCAATATGTGGCCAGCTATACCAAGCAGTCACTGAAGCATACCCTCTGGCTGGAGGACGGACGGTCCCTTACGGCAAAATACAATCTGGCAGTGAAGCACAAGCTGGCGGGAATTGCCTACTGGCATATAGGCGGGGAGAGTCCTGATATTTGGACCAGCATAAGCAATGCGGAGAAATTCGCCGGCTATTCCTTCTAAAAAAGAATCGTATACTGCACTTATAATGGCGCCCGTGTATGGGCGCCTTTTCATTTGCTCATTGCATCTGCTAAGCAGCTTGGCTTATTGGGGAGAGTAGGGCAGCGCTCAATAAAATACTTTTTCCTGCAGCAGATCAAGCGCCCGAATGATCTCCTGGCGTTCGGCTTCACTCAGATGTCCGGTGCGCTCGGCGAACCGGATCCCGATGTGCCGGAACGCTTCGTTCATCATGTGCTCGCCTGCTGCGGACAGCGTGATGCCCTGCTTGCGCCGGTCCCCGGGATCGGTGACCCGCTCACACAGCTGCTTCTCCGTTAATTTCTTCAGCTCGCGGCTAGTATTAGGCATAGACATATGCATGCAATCGCTGATTTCGCTCAGTGTCACCGGCTGGCTTACCGCAATATATTCGAGAATTTTATATTGCAAAGGCGTTAGCGCCTCGGATTTCACATCTTTGGATATTTCACTGGTTATTTGATGGACGGCGGTGGTGAAGGTCACGAATTTCTGAAATAAAGTATTGTTGTCCATAGGATCACCTCTAGAGGACACCATAGCAAAATAATTATCAAAAAACAATTATCATTTGACAACTAAATTACAGGTGTGCTACCCTTTGGTTATCAAATGATAAGTAAAGGGGTGCCGACATGAACACACTGGTTATCTATACTCATCCGAATCATCAGAGCCTCAGCTATGCTTTTTTACAGGAAGTGCTGCGGGGCAGCCGGGAAAATGCTGAAGTAACAGAAATTAAAGTACTGGATTTATATGAGGAGGGCTTTGATCCGGTGCTGGTGTTTAATGAACAGAAACGCCGCAGAGATATGCACAGCGATCCGAGGCTGGCCGTTTACAGGGAGCAGCTGATCTGGGCCGACCGGATTGTACTGGTCTATCCGATCTGGTGGGGCCGGCCTCCAGCGATGCTCATGGGGTATATTGATCAGATGTTTGCTTCAGGCTTCGCTTACAGGGATAAGGGCGGGATGCTGCCGGAGGGGCTGCTGAAGGGGAAGTCTGTAGTGTGCATCTCTGTCATGAAGGGACCGGCGCATTATCCGCTGCTGTGGCTGGGTAATGCGCACAAGATCCTGATGCGTAAAGCATTGTTCAACTATGTCGGAATCCGCAAGGTGAAATTTTTTGAGTTCGGCAGCATGGAGAGTCCGCGCGGCAAGCATGAACGCAAGCTTCAGCAGGTATACCGCTATTTCAAGACGGTAAGGGGATAGGAGCAGCCGGTCAGCTGTATTGCTCCACGTACCAGTCTATGATTTTGCGGGCTATACTGACATGTGGCGGAATATTCGGCAGACTGTACGGGGTGAACCAGGCGGCATGGTCCAGCTCTACCCCGTCTACGGTAATTTCTCCACTCTCGTATTCGGCCAGGAAGCCGACCATTAGCGAGTGGGGGAAGGGCCATTGCTGGCTGCCGAAATATTGGATGTTCTTGACCTTGATGCCCACTTCCTCGCTGATTTCACGCTGCACGCAGTCCTCCAGCGTCTCGCCCGGCTCGACGAAGCCGGCAATCAGCCCGTACATATTATTCTGGAAATGCGGTGCATGAGCGAGCAGAATCTGGCCATCCTTCAGGATCGCGGTGATCACCGCCGGTGCGATCCGCGGATAACTGACCTGTCCGCATGCCGGGCAGACCCGGGCATGCTCTGCTCCGGAGAGGACGGTTGCTGTGCCGCACTTGCCACAGAATTGATGGGTCTCATCCCAGGCCAGCAGCTGCAGGGCCCTTCCCGCCAGATGGAATACATCCTCATCGAGCACATCATACAAGGTGCGCAGAGGATGGAAGGCCATACCGGCAGGTTCAGGCATATCTGACGGAACCTCTCCCGCGAAGCAGGGTGTGCCGGCGAACAGGCCAAGATAAAGTGTCCGGATAGGGGCGGCCGCAAGCAGCTCCGGCGATTCCAGCTGCGGGATATCTGCTTGTCCGGGAGTTTCCGTTACCAGCAGCTTGCCGGAATGGGTGATGAGCCAATAGGCAGATCCGCTGTATTCCGGGTCTGGATTAACGGACGGAAGATAACGCTGATAAACAGAAGCTCTTGGTTTAGACATAATACAGAACCTTTCTGAGTAACGATAATGGTATTCTTATGCTGTTAAGAATAGCACTATGCGGGAAGGCTAACAAATAAATGGACTGACGGCGGGCTCCCCGGGCTATGGGCGGGGCCGTTTTTTACGTCACGAAAAACAAAGGATTTGACAACCGGCTAACTTGTAACTACAATAGTTACAGGAAGCGCGAATCCTTGAATACAACACGAAATACACAGCAACACAAATAAATAGTTCTTAAATGGAGGAAATTGAGATGAAGATCGGATTAACAGGTGCAACCGGACATTTTGGTTCTATCGTGGCAGAAGCTTTGCTGAAATCTGTGCCAGCAGGCAGTCTTGTGGCCAGTGTAAGAAACCCGGAGAAGGCAGATAGCCTGCGGGCCCGCGGTGTTGACGTCCGCCACGGCGATTTCGATCAGCCGGAGACTTTGGATGCGGCGTTTGCCGGTGTGGAGCGGCTGCTGATTGTCTCGGCAGACGGCGACAATGATACACGTATCCGCCAGCATAAGGCGGCTGTAGACGCTGCAGTACGTGCAGGCGTAGGCTTCATCGTCTATACCAGCGTTGGGCATGCCGATTCCAGCTCGTTGTTCCTTGCTCCGGTACACCGTGCTACCGAACAGTTCATTCGGGAATCCGGCATTCCGTACTCCTTCCTGCGCAACAACTGGTATTTGGAGAATGAGGCCGGCTCGATTCAAGCTGCTGCAGCTGGAGCGCCTTGGCTGACATCCGCCGGAGAAGGCAAGGTTGGCTGGGCAACCCGCCGTGATTATGCAGAGGCTGCGGCCGCTGTTCTCGCCGGTGAAGGCCATCAGAATTCGGTCTACGAATTATCCGGCAAACCGGCTACCCAAGGGGAACTGGCGTCGGTTGTCGGCAGCGTGCTCGGCAAGGAAGTACCCGTGCAGCAGGTGGATGATGCTACATATTCCAGTGTGATGGCTGGCGCGGGTGTACCGGAAGCGGCACTGCCGATCGTAGTAGCCATCCAGGCAGCAATCCGTGAAGGGGCACTAAACATCGAGAGCAGCGATCTGGAGAAGTTGCTGCAGCGTCCGCTTACGCCGCTTAGTGAGGGTGTAAGTGCAATCCTGAACGGGGCTAAGGCGTAATAAACCTTAGCCATACATCTATAAAAAGCGGCCAGAGCCGGATATATCCGTCCAGCTCGGCCGCAACACGAAAGAGGCTGCACTCAGGGTCGTTGACCGGAGGGCAGCCTCTTTTTTCTATTGATCAAAATAATCTTCCAGAAGCCTGTGAACAGCTTCCTCCAGTAAGGGCTCAGGCTTCCCGCCAAGCCATTCCTGCGGAACTATCAGATAGCTGCCGGAGCTGCTCTTCAGATAGCTATAGATGATCTGGGCTTCATCAATGGTATGGCGGCTGATCTCTTCGGCCAGCTCAGAGGCTGCAGTAGCGAAATGCGCGGTGACTGCCGCCAGTACCGTGCGGTGCAGCTGTTTCATATCCGGCTGGCTTATATCCAGCTTGGTTCGGAAAAGAATCCTTGCGCCTTTGATCAGGATCAGCTTAAGGGTATGCTCGTCCACCGGCTCCAGCACCGCGATGTTTTTGTTCTCCCCGGTGAACCGGGAGACCTGCTCCTTCTGGAGCAGCGCTTGGACTGCTCCTGCATAATCGCGGTATTTGGCAGCCGCCTCGAAATCAAACCGCTCCGCAGCCTCGCCCATACGTTGTTCCAGGTCGTTCAGTATCCCCCTGTCACTTCCGTCCAGAAGAGCGATGATCCGGTCCATAATTATATTATAGGTATCCAGTGCTTCGCCGCCGCCGCACATTCCGATACAGAGGCCAAGCGAGTGGTTGAGGCAGAGCGAATGCCCGGTGTGGGGGCTGCTGCAGAGAATCCGCTGGCTTTCTTTGATCCCCTGTACCGCCCGCTCGACAGTGCTTCTGCTCGTATAGGGACCGAAATGCAGCTGCTGTCCGGGAGGGCCGGGATCATAGCCCACTTCAATCTGGCGTCGCCCGGTCCTGTCCGCGCGGATGGAGATGTAGCTGTAGGCCAGCGGATTCTTCATTTTTTTATTGTACATTGGTTTGATTTCTTTGATGAGCTGGCATTCCAGCATGAAGGCTTCAAATTCCGTATCGGTCAGCCTGTACTCAAGGTCTCTGATATTGCGGACGAGCTGAACTACCTTCGGGGAGTGGCCTTTGTTATTGTAAAAATAAGACTGAACCCGTTTCCGCAGCTGCTTCGCCTTGCCGACATAAATGATGTGGCCGAGGCTGTCCTTCATCAGATAGACACCCGGCGTTAAGGGGAGGCTTTGCACTTTTTCGGCTAGATTCATAGGGAGTCACCTCCGCGCATAGCGTTTATTGATATATTTAAGTATATACGAGAGCTGCACCTACAAGCGACTGGAAAAGTACAAGGCTTCGCTCTACAATGGGAGTATTAATAGAGTGGCATTCTGACAGGGGGTAGACCGATGAAATTCCGGACAACTGTAATACTTGGCGGCAAGACGGCAACGGGGATACCGGTTCCGGCAGAGGTTGTGGCCAGCCTGGGCACAAGCAAGAAGCCGGCGGTCAAGGTTACAATTGGCGGCTATACATATCCCAGCACGGTGGCTGTTATGGGCGGGCAGTTTCTCATTCCGCTTAGTGCGGAGCACCGCAAAGGCGCCGGCGTCAGCGCCGGAGAGGAGATTGAGGTAGAGCTTGAACTCGATAACGAGCCCAGGGAAGTAGCAGTGCCGCCTGATTTTGCGGAGGCGCTTGACCGGGAACCGGCGGCCCGGAGTTTTTTTGACGGGTTATCCTACAGCAATAAGCGGAGGTTTGTGCTGTCCATTGAAGAGGCTAAGACTGCCGAAACGCGGCAGCGGCGCATCAGCAAGGCAGTCCTTAATCTGAGCGAGGGACGCTCCCAATAGGAGCGTTCTCCGTGTGATAAAGACCACAAAAGCCCCTGCCGGAACCCCGTATCATTATGGATATGAAATACATGAGTTTCGCCAGAGCTGGGGGGCTTTTATATGAAATATTCTATCGGGGAGTTCGCATCGATTCTTGGAATCACAGCGTATACACTGCGGCTGTATGAAAGCATGATATTGTCAGGCCGGTGAAGGATCATCATAACAATTATCGTTACTTCGATGATTTGGATGCCGGGAATCCAGATCCTGAACGACAAGCGGGTGCTTTGGCACAATAACGTTTTACGCTTTGGTTAGAAGCAGGAAGGAAGGAGGAGCCGTCAGGCTTCCTCTTTCCTCTGTCGCCATGCTACTATGTAAAGGTATTTCATCTATTCCGAAAGTGAGGCTGATACTTATGGTGATGGCGCGAGGTAACTGCCCGGTGCAGCCAGACTAATCTGATAACAGGATAGTGCCGGGCGTTTTGAAATAAACAGGTTATCAGGTGAAGATCTCAGCTGCACCTTTCCGCAGAGCGTACAATCATACACATGCGAGAGGGGTATAGTTATGGGAACGGACAATTTAAGAAGACACGGTACAGGAAGCAGCGAATGGAAGCAAAGCTGGCTGCAGGAGGAACGGCGTTCCTTCAAGGGATGGGATTTCTCCTCGCTATCCGGGCGGATGGAGGACGACGGTCTGCCGTGGGATTATGAAGCAGCAGTTAGAACATATATGAATAAGAATAAGGGTGCCCTGCTCGATATGGGAACAGGTGGAGGAGAGTTTCTCTTGTCGCTCTCGCCCCCGCCGGGGCGGACGTACGCTACAGAGGCGTATCCGCCCAATGTGGAGCTCTGCAGGGAGCTGTTCCCGCCGCATGGAATCGAGCTGAGACAGGTGTTTAGCGATGATTCCCTTCCGTTTGAAGACATCAGCATGGATCTGATCATAAACCGGCACGAGGCATTCTCCATTCGGGAGGTAAAGCGGATATTGAAGCCTGGAGGGGTCTTTGTTACCCAGCAGGTGGGCGGACGGAACAACCGGGCCTTATCGGAGTTTCTGCTCGGGGGCGAAGCCGCACCAGTCGATGAAGCCTTCAACGTGGAGCAGGTCAGCGATGAGCTGCGGAGCAGCGGCTTTACGATTGTTCAGGCCGGTGAAGCCTTTCCCTTGCTGAAGTTCAGGGATATAGGGGCACTGGTGTACTTTGCAAAGATTATTGAATGGGAGTTCCCCGGCTTCTCGGTGGAGAAGTGTTATGACCGGCTGTGCCTGCTGCAGGAGCAGCTTGCCCAACCAGGTTATATCGGGAGTATGGAGCACAGGTTTTTTATCATCGCTATAAAAGCTTAACTAGAGTTGCCACTCCGGCTTGCCGGGGTGGTTTTTGCTGTCTGCTGCTCCAGCCAATACCGCTTTTCATGAGGCTGACGGATACTGTCATTTCCCGCCGGACACCGTGAACAAACGCCTAACCCGATGCATAGCATATAGCACCATCTTGCTATAAAGGAAAGGAGGCGCTATCTATAATGGACATCCATTTAGGTGCGATCCACTATGTATATCTGGTGTTTATTGTGTTCATCCTGGCGCTGCTGATCCGGCGGCGTGACACGACCATGATCTGTGTGGCCGGGATCTTCGCCCTGGGGCTGCTGGCTACAGAAACGCTTAGCGGTTCGGTGTCGGGGATCTTCAACTCTTTTGTCTACGCGACCAAAGAGCTGCTGGGCACGATTATGATTATCTCCATCATTGTGGCGATGAGCCGGATTCTGATCATCACAGGCATCAATGAGGCGATGGTCGCTCCGCTTACCCGCTTCCTGCGTACACCGGCGATGGCCTACTGGGGCATCGGGCTGATTATGATGGTGACCTCGCTCTTCTTCTGGCCTTCGCCTGCAGTTGCGCTGGTTGGTGCAGTGCTGCTGCCGGTGGCGCTGCGGGTCGGCCTGCCCGCACTTGGCGCGGCGATGGCAATGAACCTGTTCGGCCACGGCATCGCATTATCCGGTGATTATATTATCCAGGGAGCTCCGAAGCTGACAGCGGATGCTGCCGGACTTCCGGTATCCAGTGTGATGGAGGCGAGCATTCCGCTGGTTATTGTTATGGGCCTGGTGACAACGGTCTCCGCCTTCTGGATGATGCGCAGGGATCAGAAGAACGGGACCTGGAGAGACGGACTCGTGTCTCTTAAAGGCGGAGCAGGCCCGCTTACAGCAGCTGAGGCGGAGGATACAGCCCCGGTGTTCATGAGCGCGAATCTTAGAAAAGGGCTGGCGATCGCCATCCCGCTGCTATTCCTGCTGGATCTGGCGGGGATGTTCGCCCTTAACCTGCAGGGTGGAGATGCGACAGCCCTTGTAGGTGGGACAGCGGTATTCATTCTAATTGTCATTACACTGCTTGCACACAGGAATCAAGGCCTGGAGAAAGTTACTTCCTACCTGATCGAAGGGTTTGTGTTCGGCTTCAAGGTGTTCGGTCCGGTGATTCCGATTGCCGCCTTCTTTTATCTCGGCGATTCCGCCTTTACCGAACTGTTCGGCAGCACGCTGCCGGCCGGTTCCCACGGCATCGTGAACGACCTGGGTGTCGCCCTGGCGGACCATGTGCCGCTTAACGGCGCGGTCGGAGCCGTAACGCTGACGGTGATCGGGGCGATCACCGGTCTCGACGGCTCCGGCTTCTCGGGCATCTCGCTGGCCGGCTCGATTGCCCAGATGTTTGCGGCGGCGATTCACTCCGGCGCCGCAACGCTGACTGCCCTTGGCCAGGTGACCGCCATCTGGGTTGGCGGCGGCACACTGATTCCGTGGGCACTCATTCCGGCTGCCGCCATTTGCGGCGTCAGCCCGTTCGAACTGGCCCGGCGCAATCTGAAGCCGGTCCTTATGGGCCTCGCTGCGATGACAGTGGTCGCCATGTTCCTGGTATAGAATTCTCTTGCCGGAGCTGCGGTGCATAAGAAATGCTCTCCCTATCCATGCTAATGGGGAACGAAAGCGTGAGAAGGGGGAGTGTTCTTAGTATGAAACATTATGAATCCAGTCTGCGCACGAATAGTACAGTGGATCAGGCGCAGGACTCGGTAACGAAGCTGCATAATGCTGTATCCCAGGCGCTGAGCCATCCGAACGAGCAGACCCTAACCCAGGCAGAGAATAGTCTGGAGCATGCCGAGGAAGCTGTACGGCATGCCCCGGAGGGCTCGGTCGGCAGACACGGTGTGGAGCTGACCGAGGAACGGCTGGCTGACGAAAAAGAAAGATTGGCCGGCCTGCAAGAGCAAGCATACCGATTCGAAGAATAGGCAAGTCATAGGCAGCAGGGTCTCGGCGTTTCCGGCAATGGCCGGGAATGCCTTTTTTCTGTGGTTCCTTTGGTTAATTCCTGAGCTAAACGCGGACTACCGCATTCAAAACGCCCGTTTCGGGTTATAGAAGTAAGAGGTATGAGGAGGCGATTATATGCTGGAACCCGCGGAACCATTCGCACATCTGGAAACACGGGAGGAGCTGCAGGCTGCGCTTGCCGGAATTGCCAGGTGGGAAAAGGAACAGAATAAGCTGATGATCTGGGACCGGATCACCCGGCTGCCGTTCAAACTGCTCGACATGGTCACCCCGAAGGTGATTCACGAGAAGGTGGGCAAGCTGCTGGACGAGCTGGGCAGCTATATTCAGAACGGGGGCAACTATCTGGTGGCCGGCCGCAAGGTGGGACTGCTGATGGAAGCTGCAAGCAAGGCTGCGGGAGCCCCGGAGAAAGGTCCGTTCCCGCTGGCCGTTATGGATGCCGCTGCACAGAGGCTTAGTCAGAGCAGCCGCAATGTTGCAACAGCGCAGGGAGCGACTACAGGCTTCGGCGGTGTATTCACGCTGGCTGCCGATATTCCTGCTGTTCTGGGCCTGTCGCTGAAGGTCATTCAGGAGATCGGGTTATGCTACGGCTATAATCCTACAGAGAAAGCTGAGCGGATCTTTACAGTGAAGGTGATGCAGTTTGCTTCTTCCGACATTGTGGGTAAGCGGACGATTCTCCGGGAGCTGAATTTGCAGGCCGGAGGCGATGGAGATATTACAGCCGGTGCAAACGCCGCCGTCTCCTCCATCCAGGGCTGGCGCGAGGTCATCACCGTCTACCGCGACAACTGGGGCTGGAAGAAGCTGCTGCAGACCGTTCCGGTGGCCGGGATGTTTTTCGGCGCTTTTATCAACCGCAAGGCGCTGGAGGATGTGGCGGAAGCGGCACAGATGCTCTACCGCAAACGGAGAATTATGGCCCGGCTGGCCGAATTAGACAGCGAATAGCCAGGCCAGCCAGGGTTATACCCGGCTTCAGCTGAATAACAGCCCTTTGCCGCCTACCGGCTTGATCTTCGTAGACTCGACACCGGCAATCAGCGGCATGGCACGCCGGATCGCAGCTTGGGTGTCTTCAAGGGTCAGTGAGGCTGCATGGTCCTCCGGGCTGCTCCACACCTCTGTTACCCAGAGGATATCGGGCTCAGTATCGGAGATATTGATAATGTACAGCTCACATTCGTCTACAGCCTCGGCAGCAGCTGCACTTTCCAGCAGAATGGCCGCCAGGGCATCGCGCTGGCCCGGTTTGGCAGTGAATTTAGCATACATTCCGAATTTGCTCATGGTTCACGCTCCTAAGTGTATATCAGGATAATAAAGGCGGATTCCAGGCATGCTATCCAAGATCGAGGGATGCCGCGGAACCCGCCTTTTTTAAAACTATATATGCGCCTTATCTGCTCTCGATTTCCAGCCAGTTTTTGCGGATCAGCTTCTGGTACCAGTAATAGCTTTCCTTTGGCGTCCGTTTTTGGGTGCGGAAATCGACATGCACCAGCCCGAAGCGGCAGGAGTAGCCGAAGGCCCATTCGAAATTGTCCATCAGCGACCAGGTCAGATACCCTTTAACGTTGACCCCGGAATCGATGGCCCGGCCCAGCTCAGTAATATGGCTCTGCAAAAAGCGGATTCTCCGCTCATCCGGCACCCGTCCGTCAATAACCTCGTCATTGTAGCAGGCGCCATTTTCGGTAATATAGATCGGCAGCGGACCGCACAGCTCTTTTAACCAGTTCAAGGTCAAATACAGCCCTTCCGGGAAAATAAACCAGCCCTTGTCGGATTTGTCGTAGCCGATGTCCACATGCTCGAGGTCCAGATAGTTATTCCCCGCTTTGTACCGCACGATGTTTCCGCCGTAGAAATTAAGGCCCAGGAAATCAAGCTTCTGCGAAATCAGCTCCATGTCCCCTGCTTCAATCACCGGTTCAGCACCTTTGGTTTTGAACCATTCCGCCATGGCTTCGGGATATTTGCCGGTAAAGACCGGCGTTACAAACCAGGTATAGATGGAAAAAGCACGGTAGGCCGCATCCACATCTTCCTGCTTCTGCGAGAACGGCTCGTACCAGTAAATGTCCGGCGCATAGCCGATGACTCCTGCGGTTCCGAGTTTGCGGAACTTGTGTACTGTAGCCCCGTGCGCTACCAGGACATTGTGAGCAACCTGGATGGCCGACTGCCAGCTCTGGATGCCCGGCGCATGTCTGCCCAGCAGATGGCCGTTAATGGCGATGCACCAAGGCTCGTTGAACGTAATCCAGTGCTTAATCAGGCCGTCAAATTCCCGGAACATGGTTTCGGCAAACTGGACAAAAGCATCGATGGTTTTCCGGTTCTCCCAGCCGCCCTGCTCCTGCAGCGCCTGAGGCAGCTCCCAGTGATAGAGCGTGCAGAAGGGCTCAATGCCGCTATCGAGCAGCGCTGTGACGAGTTTTTTGTAATATGCTATCCCTTTTGGATTCACTTCACCGCTACCGGTTGGATAAATGCGCGGCCAGGAGACGGAGAAGCGGTAGGCTTTGACACCCAGCTCCTTCATCAGCCGGATATCCTCCTCATAGCGCTCATAGCTGTCGCAGGCCACACTGGCATCATCGCCGTTATAAATACGGCCTGGAATGGCGGCGAGCTCGTCCCATATGCTTGGCCCGCGGCCATCCTTGTCCAGGGAACCTTCAATCTGATAAGCAGAGGTGGAGACGCCCCAGACAAAATCTTCAGGAAACTGAATAATCGTACTCACTGCAAATTCCTCCTATACTGGACTTCTGATCCGGTCTCTTCCCTATTTTAACAGGAAGACCTCAGGTTTCTATATTCAACAGCTGCTCCGTCTTTTCCTTGATCGCGGCTGCATTTGTAGTGAATAAAAGATAAGTCCGGGTGCCGCCCCGCCCGATTCTTGCGGAATCCTAAATTGAGGGTTGATTATTGAAATGGCACGGGGTATACTTCAATCAAGAAAGTGATTGATCAATAACCAACCAAATGAACAGGAACAGGAGGCAGAGACATGACAAGCGGACAGTCAGGCACGACCCGGCTCAAGACGGCAGAAGCAACCAGCGTGAACCGGCGGGAGCAGATTTTAGAGGCGGCGGTTGTAGTTTTTGCGGAACATGGCTATTTCCGGGCGACGACGGCGCAGGTGGCGGAGAAGGTTGGTATATCCCAGCCTTATATCTTCAAGCTGTTCAAGAACAAGGAGGAGCTGTTTGTGGCGGCGCTGGATCGGGCTTTTGAACGGATTATCCGCAGCTTTCAGAGTGTTACGGCTCCGGCCGGGGAACTTCTTAATGAAACCATCCGTGTGTATGAACAGCTGATGGAAACACATCCGAGCGAGATTGTGCTGCAGGTGCAGGCCTTCGGTATCCGCGATGAGGCGATCCGCCAGGCGGTGCAGAAAGGTATGCAGGAGGTAACCTCACTGGTCGAAGGGAAGTTTATAGCAGCGGGAATAGCGAATCCCGAAGTGGAAGTAAGCACCTTTATGGCCAACGGCATGCTCTGCAATATCGCGATGGTGCTGGAAATGCCTTCGCTTAAGCCGAAGCATCTGAAGCTGGAGTAGCAAAGTCCGGCGCAGCGGGGAGCAAGCAAGGCCAGCGGCACCGAAGGAGCCGCTTGTCCTAAGCGGGGATAAATATAAGCAGCTCGCTGGCAGGATTCCGGCCACACCGTTTGAGCAGGGCATCCGGGATACCGTCCGCTCGATTATGGAGCGGCAGGCGAAATCTTTGTGAACCGGGGACTAAAAACAACCTTTCCGGCGGAAGATAGAAATAGTCAGGCCCTTTGATCTGTGATACTATTTATTTCTATATATAAGAGGGAAGTGAGCACGAATGATCAGCATTACAATTCCTGCACCGGATGTAACCATATTCAAACAGGAGAACCCTGAACTAAGCCATATTTACGGGTTTACGGACTTTCACCTGATCACACGGGAAGCTGGCGGCATCTTCATGTTCTACAATGATCAGGATGAGCTGCTGTTTGTGGGCAAAGCCAGAAAGCTTAGACCCCGGATCAAAAAGCATTTTGAAGACACTGTATCGGTAATGAAGGGGCACCGCGATGAGGTCACCAAGATTGAAGTCTGCATCGTCGAAGATCCGGTAGACCGGGAGATTTATGAAACGTACATCGTGAACAAGCTCAAGGCGAAATACAATGTAGATAAAGTACTGTATAAATAAGCTGTCGATGCATAAGCGTAGTCCTTTGGGGCTGCGCTTTTTGCTGTGTTTGTGTTCATAAGTCGTTCCAAAGACTTGGGTAATCCTTCCTTCATAGATAAACTGGGCCTTAGGATATATTTAACAAAGTTAGACATTAAGGCTCACTTATACACCGGGCAAATCATCTATAATAATCTCGTATATGCTCGACATTTTTTGACATTATAATGAGGTGATTTATAGATGGCTGCTCCTTTTTTCAAGAAAAGAGATGCGGTGGATAAAACGCTGAGGCCGGGCATGGTTCCAAAGATGCAAGTAGAGGAAGCCCCTCCGGAAGTCCTGGACAGCTATGAGAAGAGTGAGAGTCCGGCCGGCCTGATCTCTACAGGCAAAGCGCAGCTGGACAAGAAATCGCTCGATCTGATCTTTGCCGTGGAGCAGATGATCCAGGCCAGAGCACATACCGAGACCAATAATCATGAGCTGCAGGACCGGCTGACCCATTCCAGCGGACATGTGGAGCGGCTGAATAAGGATCTGAAGAACCTGAATAAGGTGATTGAAGACCGGGAAAAGAACATTATGGAGCTTGAGCAGAAGCTGGTGGAGAGGAATCTGAAGGTCGACCAGGTGCTTGAGGACTACCGCGAGCTGCATGCGTCCTTGTCAGGCGAAATGGATGAACTGAAGAGCACGATTGATCTGGAGCAGCAAAAGTACGCCAATCTGGTGCAGAAGCATAACGAGGCCCATGCGGAAAAGCTGAAAAAGATGAACGAGCTGGAAGAAAAGATCGGAAGGCTGGAAACGGAAAACAGCCATTTAAGACAGAAGTACGAAACGGTCCGGCAGGAGAAAGCCTACCTCTCCAGCATGATCAGCGATTTCACCAACCGGATGACGGTTCCTTTTGGCGGCAACATGCCTGCTGCAGAGCGCAATGAAGGAAACGGGGATACCTAGAGCCTATGCCGGTTCATGACATAAGCGCCACTCTGATGGTTGAGCTGCTATCGCTTGAGCACAGTGCGGATGGCTGTCAGATGGAGGTAGGTCTAACCCGCGGCGGCGGATCACATAAGAGACAAATAATAAGCATCGATGAATATACATACCTGCAACTCCTTGCATTAGGCCCATTTGAAGGGCAAAGAGTAAGGCTGTCCCTCTACACGAAGTGGGACCCGTTTCGCGGAACCCAATTTAGCAGCCTGGTCAAAATGAACAGGACATTCAGCGAAACGCTGTATTTTGCCTGTTCGGATAGCTATAAATCGCTGCTGTCCCTGCTTAAGCAGCCAGAAGAAACGCCTTCCGCTGAACCCGCTCCGCAAGTGGCTGAAGTGACTGTTCCGGCAGCATCTCCACGGCAGAAGCGCGAACGGACCGCGCTGTGGAGCCGGCCTATCCTCCTGCGGGGCCTCGTATTCAGCCTTCTGCTTGCGGTGTTCCTGCTGCGCATGGATGGCGAGGTGGAGCTGTTTACGAACAGCGCGGAAGCGAAGCAGGATGCCTCCCTGGAAGCGGCCGGATCAGAAGTAGAGGAAATAGTGCCAGCCGCTTATATCCCGGATGTCCGGCTGGCTGCTCTCCAGAGCGGACAAACGGAGGCAGCCCCGGTACCTGTGGCAGTCCCTGAACAGCCGGAGCTGTCCTATGAGGCGATTGAGCTTACCGGAGACAGCTATGAATATAGTCTGCCGGAAGGCTATGTTGCTTTATCCTTCGATGACGGCCCGTCGCGCTACACTGAACAGCTCGTGGATATTCTAGTGAAGGAAGGCGTAGCAGCGAATTTTCTGTTCATTGGCCAGAATGTCAGCCGTTACCCGGGGGCGGTCCGTTATGCGGATCTGCATGGGATGCCGGTCGGCAACCATTCCTGGGACCACAGCGATCTGACGGCAAACAGTGCAGAGGAGAACCGGGATAATCTGGCCCGGGCGAACCAGTCACTGGAGCAGCTGATTACCGGTCCGGTCACGATCTTCCGTCCTCCTTATGGAGCGGTGAATCAGCAGCTGGCGGAAGAGGCCGGGAGACAGCATCTGAAGGTGCTTCTCTGGAACCGTGATCCGGAGGACTGGAAGGCGGACAGCCCGGAAAAGATCGTGGACTATTTCCATGACACCGATCCTTCCGGCGGCATTTATCTGCTGCATGAGAAGAGCATTACGGTTCAAGTGCTTCCCGAAATTATTGCTTACCTAAAGGGAAAAGGGCTGAAATTCGCTATTTTCAAATAAGATCAGCAGGAAGAGCGTACTCTTGGCCGGGGTGCGCTTTTTGTGTGTAGAAATGGCGTTGCAGCACCGCCTGTCAGCAGAATTAACGGATCATTGCGGCGGGTGCGGCGCTCCGGACATAAGTGATATAACCGTCCGCATACTGCTCTAGCTGATCATCGGTCACTTCACGAATGCCACTGACGATATAAGGCGGGAGGTAGGCCATACCGAGTCGGTTGGCAGTCTGCTGGAAGGGTCGCAGAAGCTCGCTATAGGAGAAGTTGTGCACGCCTCCGGCCTGGTACATATAATCCGGACTTCCCGAGGAGACAGCCAGCATCAGCTCTTTGCCGTGCAGCTTATCGCCCCCGGTGCCGTGGGCCCAGCCGCGCTGGAATGTCTCATCCATCCAGGCCTTGAGCAGCGGTGGAGAGCTGTACCAGAAGAGCGGGAACTGCAGCACGACCCGCTGGTGCTCCAGCAGAAGCTGCTGCTCGCGCAATATATCAATCTTCCCTTCCGGATAGACCTCATATAGCTTGTGTACCGTAATGTTCTCCTGATGCTCAAGGGCGGCCGCCAGACGTTTGTTGATCCGGGAGGCTTCAAGCTCCGGATGGGCTACAATGACCAATATTGCGTTTTGTTCTTGCATGGGGAATCTCCTCCTGTGAACTGCGGCTGCAGGCCGCGGTTGTATTGTACAGTAAAGTCTTTTATAATAAAAAAGAATATCGGACAATTTGTCCGTTTGACAAAAATAATATAACGGACAAATTGTCCGAATGTCAAATAGAACTTTATTCAGGCTGTAATGGAGGGAGATTCCCATGAAAACAGAGACAACGCCGGCTGCTGCCAAGCTTCCGCGGGAAGAGGTAACCAGGCAGCGGATTCTGGCCGCGGCCAAAGAGCTTTTTACCCGGCATGGGGTGGAGAATGTCAATATTCATCAGATCGTTAAGCACGCCGGAGTCGGCCAGGCCAGTGTATACCGCCGTTATTCGGAGAAGGGGGACATCTGCCTCGATATTATCCGGGAGGAATGCGTGCCGCTTTTCTCGGAGGTGCAGGCATATTTGGAGCAGGCATCGGCAGCGGATATTTCTCCGCTTGAACAATTTTATGGCGTCATCCTCAAATATGTCGATTATCTGGCGCAGAAATCATCCTGGCTCTGTGCGGTCAGCCGGGCTTCCTCGGGTTATCGTCCGCTGCAGTCCCCTCTCTATCAGTCCATGCGGAGCGCATGCAGAGGCCTGCTGGAGCAAGCGCTGGAGCAGGGGGAGGTCGTGAATGTGGACACGGCCTTTACGGTGGAAACGCTGCTGGCGACGGTGAACAATATTGATTTTCATACGCTGGATCACGGATTTTCACTGGAACAGATCCATGCAGGACTGCGGCGGCTGTATGTGGACGGTTTGCGGGCCTGAAATTGTCATATACCGGGGCCGCAGGCGGTAATTCCCCTTGTTTTAATAAAATAAATTTGAGAGAATGAGTATTATAGACCGAACTTTAATGTTTTGAAAAGAGGATAAATAATGAATAAACAATCCATTTATGGATTAACCCTGGAGCAACTGGCGTCATGGCTGCTGGAGCACGGGCATAAAAAGTCACGCGCCTCACAAGTATGGGAGTTTCTGTATCGCAAGCGGGTCAACGGCTTTGAAGAGATGTCGGAGATGAATCAGGACTGCGTCCGGCTGCTGTCGGAGCATTTTGTGTTTCATACCATGGAAGAGCATGTGAAGCAGGAATCGGCCGACGGCACGATCAAGTTCCTGTTCCGCTTGAATGACGGCAACCTGATAGAAACCGTACTGATGCGCCAGAAGTATGGCCTGTCCGTCTGCGTGACCACTCAGGTTGGCTGTAATATCGGATGCAGCTTTTGTGCCAGCGGGCTTTTGGCTAAGAGCCGTGACCTGTCGAGCGGAGAAATTGTGGAGCAGATTATGAAGGTCCAGCAGCATCTGGATCAGGCCGGGCTTGGACAACGGGTCAGCCATGTCGTGGTAATGGGCATCGGCGAGCCGTTCGATAATTTTACGCACTTGCTGAACTTCCTGACCACAATTAAGGATCATAAAGGACTGGCGATTGCCGGCAAAGGCATCACCGTCTCCACGAGCGGTCTGGCCGACAAAATCAGAGAATTCGCCGATGCCAATATGCAGGTGAATCTGGCGATTTCCTTACATGCGCCGAATAATGAGCTGCGGACCCGGATCATGAAGATCAACCGCGCGATTCCTATAGAGAAGTTAATGCCGGCTATTGATTACTATCTGGAGAAGACGAACCGGCGGATTACGCTGGAGTATATTCTGTTGAAGGATATCAATGACCGCCAGGAGCATGCCCTGGAGCTGGCCGAACTGATCGGCAGCCGCCGGCAGCTTGTGAATGTGAACCTGATTCCGTACAACCCGGTGGATGAGCACAGCCAATACCAGCGGACGGAGCGGGAGACAGTGCGGGCCTTTTTTGACACTTTGAAGAAGCAGGGCGTCAGCGTCAGCACCCGGCTGGAGCATGGCACAGACATCGACGCCGCCTGCGGCCAGCTGCGCAGCAAGCAGATCAGGAAGACCAAAGCGGATACAGCGGTGGTCGGGTAAGCTGAAGCTGCTCTGCCCGGGCATCATTGCCCGTTCCTGATTTTGTGATACAATAGCCTCAGCAGAGATTCAGGAAAAGAGGAATGCGCAGTGCTGACATTTACGAGTTACACCGTTGAGAATATTAAAGACCCTTTTGGTATTCTGAGCGGCAAGCGATATGAGTTCGTCGTCAATCTGGATGTGCCGGAAGAGGACGAGTTATACGAAGAGAACGGCGTATCTGCCCGGGCAGTGATCAAAGTCGAAGAGGGAGACGTTAAGGTAGTCTCCTGCGATCTGCTGGAAACGACCACCGGCAAGCTGCTGGAGTTCGATCTGGAAGAGGACGAGGAAGCTGAGCTGGCTCAGTTCTGCAAAGAGCATCTGCCGGAATAACAGAACACAAGAAAGCCCCGGGCATCTAGCCCGGGGCTTTTTGGCTGCGATAAGCGAAGATCAGAGACAACTGCTGACATAATAATGAATCTGCTTGTTCCACCAGGGCCAGTCGTGGTTCACATCATGGCCCCAATAGTCAATCCGTGCAGGAATGCCCTTGCGCTGCAGCAGGTCCTGGAGCAGACGCGTCTCATGAAGCATCTCGTCTTCATAGGCTCCTTGTCCGACACAGAGGATGATATTGCTGCTGCGGTATTGACCGAGATAATGCTCATCATTCAGGCCGGGCAGGTAGTGGAGCGGAGAATTGAAGTAGACGTTCTCGCTCATATAGTCGCCGAAGAAATAATAGGTGGAATAGACGCCGCTCAGGGCAATTAAGGTATCGAAAAAGTGCGGATAACGGAAAAAGAAGCTGGCGCTGTAGTACGCGCCCATGGAGCAGCCGGAAATGAGGATTTTCTGGTCGTCCCCGCCATTGTTCCATTTGCTCTCGCCCAGAATGCCTGGAATCAGCTCCTGCGTAATATACTTATCGTACTGCTCATGCCGGATGGCCTTGTCCTCATGGTTCCAGTGGGAGGAGAAAAAGGTCTCCTCATCAATGCTGTCACAGGCCCAGATCTGCAGCTTACCGGCTTCGATAAATTCGGAGAGCGTTTCGATCATCCCGGAATCCTCGTACTGATAGAATCTTCCGAGCGAGGTAGGGAAGACAAGCATCGGTTTGCCGGCGTGGCCGTATACTTTATACTCCATGTCCCTCTGCAGGTGACGGCTGTATTCCTTGCGGTAGCTTGTCTTCATCCATTAACACATCCTATCCCTCTTCTTGTTGTATATACCTTACGATCTCCCTGACATCCTCTAAGGATGGAGAACGGAACTGATAGGCGCTGTTGCCCATCGCTCTGCTGAATACCTCTTCGATCTCGGCGTAATTCACAATCTTATCGCCGTAGGTACGGTAAATGTCTTCATGGCTGTGCGTGTAATGCTTGTGCCGCTTGCGGCTGGCATAGCCGGTATAATATTTGCCTTCATACGGGCCGCCGACTTCATCCTTTGCGATCATACCCGCCCATTCCTTATACACATCGATATCGTATGAGAAGTTAATGGCATCGGTCATCCACGCACCGGGCGGACGCATATTCACCTCAAGTGCGATGATCCGGCCGTCTTTATTCGACTTGAACAGCTCAATATGGAAGAAGCGCTCCCGGATGTCAAAAGCCTTCAGGATACTCCGTCCGGCCTCCTCGACCTCAGGACTGATCTCCTTCAGACAGAAATAGTAGAGATGGTTATCGGTGTTGACGACCTCCATCACGCTGTTCTCGAACAGATGGCTGACGGCGAACCGCACTTCCCCGTGGATATCCACCAGCCCGTCATAGGTGAGGATTACCCCGTCAATGAATTCCTCGATAATAAAGGAAACACCCTCCGGCTTCGTATCAAAAAAGTGCTGCAGCTCATCCTCATTGCTGATTTTGTAAGTATTGCTGGCTCCGGAACCGAGGTCCGGCTTCACCACCAGCGGGAATCCGGCACTGCGAATGAATTCATCTACACTGTCGCGGGTAGTTCCGGTCGAAAACTGGACGGTGCTTACCCCGCTTTTGCGGAAAAACTCTTTCATCTTGGACTTCTGCTTCAGGTTAGCGACGAAATCGTTCTTCGTGCCGTAAATGTTGAAGTCGGTCCGGATATTCGCGTCCTGCTCCAGCCAGTATTCGTTCAGCGACTCGAAGCGGTCGATTTTGCCGTATTTATGTGTGAAATAGCCGACGGCCCGCAGAATCTCCTCATAATTCTCCAGATCTGACACCTTGTAATATTCCGTAAGCGCGAGCTGCAGCTTGTCCTCTAAATGGGCGTATTCGGCGTCACCAATCCCGAGCACGATGACCCCCTGGCGCTGCAGCTGGGTACAGAAGTCGGCACTGTTCTTAGGGAAATGAGGGGAAAAGAAAACAAAGTTAATAGGGATCAGCCCCTTTGGCTAAAATGTAATTCCGAGTCGAATCGTATGATTAATTTAATCTAATCTACCAGCTGGATCTGCTTTCGTCAATCCTTTTAAGGGAGAGGAACTATTCCGTCAGCTTACGGTTAAGTTTGGCCAGCAACATGCGGAATGTTTGGCATTCCTCAGGTGACCAATCTTCGAAAATCTCCTCATACCGCTGCAGGCGGAGCCGCCGGGCATTGGCTAGGGTCTGCGTCCCAAACTCTGTAATCTGAAAATAGCTTGATCTTCCGTCCTGCGGATCAGGAATGCGTACGACATAGTCCTTGCTCTCCAGCACAGCGGTCTGTCTGCTGATGGTTGAGGTGTCCAGTCCAAGCTCTTCGGCCAGCGCCTTAACGCCGGCCTTATCGTGCCTGGAGAGATAATGGAGCAGGGTATAGGACGAGCGGTCCAGCCCGCCATGCTTCTTGTCCAGCGTGGAACGGCGTATCAGGGTCATCATTTCATTGTTAAGGGCATCAAGATTTTTTTCATCCATTGGATTATTCAGTCCTTTGTTCAATACTCTTCTCCATAGTATAAGTGAAAATACAGGTGCACGGTTAAAAATGGCCGGCTGTTTTGAAAGTGCCATGAAACAAGTCACATTGACTTTCAAATCAATAGTTGTATAATACACATATATTATTAATTGTATTATACACCTATTTTATTATAGAAAGCTGAAGTGAACCCATTGAATCAGCAAAAGGCAAATGCTTCATCGTTCTGGCTTATTATACTGGCGATATTTTTCGGCAATTTCATGGCGATCCTGAGCACTACGACCATTAATGTAGCTTTTCCGGTATTCCTGAAGGATTTTCATGCGGAAATCAGCACCGTCCAGTGGATGATTACCGGTTACCTGCTGGCCACCGGAGTGGTTGCTCCGGTTGTCGGCTATTTTGGCGACAAGTGGAGCTACAAATATTTGTACGTATTTGCGTTGTCGGGCTTTACCCTGTTCTCCGGACTGTGTACCGTATCCTGGAGCATTCATTCACTCATTACCTTCCGGATTCTCCAGGGGGTTTTCGGGGGGCTGATTATTCCTACGACCATGACGATGATCTATCAGTTCATCGCCAAGGAGAAGCAGGCCTTCGCCATGAGCCTGTGGAGTCTTTCCTCCATGCTGGCCCCGGCATTCGGACCCACGCTGGGCGGCTGGCTGACCGGCTATTTCGGCTGGGAGTCCCTGTTCCTCATTAACCTGCCTATAGGGATTATAGCCATTGTAGTAGCCCTTAAATGCCTGCCTTTCCAGCGGAGCGCCGGAGTTTCCAGAAGCTTCGATCTGCCGGGCTTTGTAACAGTTATTCTCAGCAGTGCCTTCATTATTCTGGCCTTTAATAAAGGCAATGCCTGGGGCTGGACCTCCTGGAAGACGCTCTCGCTGCTGGTTACCGGGTGCATCACCCTGGCTTATTTCATCCGCAGAGAGCTGTCCCTGAAGGAGCCGCTGCTGAACCTGACCGTCTTCCGGCAGAACCGCTTCACGTACAGCCTGATCATTAACTGCATCATCACCGTCGCCCTCTATTCGGGGACGTTCCTGATTCCGGTATTCCTGCAGGATATCCAGCAGTCTACTCCGCTGAAGACCGCACTGGTACTGCTGCCCGGTTCCATCGTCATGGCGGTATTGTCGCCCGTGGTCGGCAAGCTGTATTCCAAAGTCGGCCCGTTCTGGCTGATTCTCAGCGGTATTCTGCTGCTTAGCATTTCGACCTGGGAGCTCAGCCACATTACACTGGCTGCTACCCATACGTATATTGCCCTGCTGATGACACTGCGCAATATAGGGATTGCCCTGGCTTTTATGCCGGTGACTAACGCCGGGATGTCTGCCGTGCCGAAACAGATCACCGGCCATGCCTCTTCCGTTACGAACTGGGTCCGCCAGGCGACGGGGGCACTATCCATAGCCGTGTTCAGCTCACTGCTGTCTTCGCGGTCCCTTGTGCATCTGAAGGAGCTGACGGGTGGATCGGCTTCTGCTGCCGGCTCCTTGCTGAAAGCACAAGGAATGACAATGAGCGTGCAGGACATCTTCCTCATTGCCACCGTAGTCGGCCTGCTCGCCATTCCGCTGACCTTCCTGCTCAGAACTGGCGGAGGGCAGGGCGGAGCCTCCGCAGCCGCAGTGAAATCTGCATCCGCCAACCAGGAAGTGAATGTGTAAGGATTGGACGCCTCTGTAGTGTGTTCTCCACTTATTATTTCGCATGTTTAGGAAATATGGGGTAGAATACAATAAAGCAGGCAAAAATAGGAGTTGTGAGACATGTCCAATGAAGAAGTATTCTTGACCAAAGAAGGTTTGGCCAAGCTCGAGGAAGAGCTTAGGGAACTCAAGGAAGTAGGGCGCAAAGAGCTTGCGGCCCGGCTTAAGCTGGCGATCAGCTATGGGGACCTGAAGGAGAACAGTGAATATCACTCGGCCAAGGAAGATCAGTCATTCATGGAGACCCGCATCATGATTCTGGAGAAAATGCTGACCAAAGCCCAGATCGTCGATGCCAGCAGCATGGATCTGAGTGCAGTAAGCGTAGGTTCCATCGTGATTCTGAATGATGTGGAATACTCGGAAAGAATCGAATATAGAGTGGTCGGACCGGCTGAGGCTGATGTGCTGGACAATAAGATTTCGTACGAAAGCCCGCTGGGCAAAGAGCTTATCGGTAAAAAAGTAGGCGACATTATCAGCGTGAATGCTCCAATGGGCGTCATTAAATATGAGCTGCTGGAGATCAAAGCCCTGTAATGAAAAATCCCTGTTCCCTGACTACATGCCGGGGGACAGGGATTTTTGTCTAAATATATGGTCTTAAATCAGGCGGTGCCCGCCATCTGCATGGAGTACCGTGCCTGTTACAAAGCCGTTATGAATCAGATAAAGAACCGCTTCCGCCACATCCTCTGCTGTACCAATGCGCTGCACCGGCAGCTTGGCAGCCGTACTGCTGTAGAACGCGCTGCGGGCTGCTTCCGCCATTCCTGCGCGGGAAGGGGTATCGATAATTCCCGGGGAGACCACATTCACCCGCAGCGGAGCCAGCTCCAGAGCCAAAGTCTGTCCCAGATTGGCAACCGCGGCGTTCACCGCACCAAGCACTGATGAGCCGGACATGGACTTGAAGGCCACAATACCTGAGAACAGGGTAATGGACCCCTGCGGGTTCAGCTTCGGCGCTCCATACTTGGCCGCATAATACTGGCCCCAGAATTTATTCTCGAACAGCCCGCGCGCAGCACTCGTAGGCGTAGTCAGAAAAGCCCCGCCGCCCGTTTCCGCTGCGCTGACAACCAGATGATCGAAGACTCCAGTTTCCGCAAAAAAAGACTGCACCTGCTCCTCATCCGTCACATCCAGCGTATAGGTGCTGACTTTCGCGTTATCACCGATTACCGCCTTGGCCTGCTCCAGCTTCTGCCGGGAGCGGCTGGCGATAATAAGCTCCGCGCCTTGGGATGCCGCGCGTTTTGCCGTCTCCAGTCCAATCCCCGAACTCCCGCCGATAATAACTATCTTTTGTCCTGCTAACATAATGATTCCTCCTCTAAAGATAAGTTTGTGCTGCTCTTTGAGGAGAGTATATTCCCATAACTTCCTTTAGGGAAGTAGTTACCTTTTCGACATACAGTTTCCGAAAGGTTAGTTTTGTGCTGCCGCTGCGCTGCGGACTAAAACTTTTTTTAGGGAATTTTAAATGTCTGAGCGGAAGGCGAAGCTGTTTCTTCTTAGAGCGCCAGGCCGTATCTTTTGAGCTCGATAAAAATCCCTTCCAGCTGTATGCCTTTAGGGGTCAACGTATATTCCACGCGCGGCGGAACCTCGGGATACACCGTCCGTTCAACGATGCCGTGGTTCTCCAGCTCGCGGAGCCGCAGCGACAGTGTCTTCGGGCTGATCCCCTCCAGCGATTTCAGCAGATCACTGAACCGCAGGGTGCCTTCGATCAGCAGGTCACGGATTATCAGAAAGGTCCACTTAGTGCCGATGACATCAAGTGTCTTGGCAATGGGGCAGGGCTCGCCCGGTACGCCTTTGGTCAGAATGACAGGCTCTGGTCCGTTCATATTCATTCAGTCTCCTCCTGGAAACGATGTTTTTGTCTATCATAGCACAATACTATCTTATGGGAAGTAATGTGCGGCCATAGGCAGTGTCTATTAAGCATATTGTTTCCATATCTTAGACGGCTCCTGTTCACGGAGGTATAGTAAGGATTAACTATAGAACAGAGGAGTCCTGGCCGTGATTCAGACTGTGTTGTCAACTTTAGTAGAGGTCATTGTGCCGCTGTCCATTCCCGTCACTGCCGGTGCGCTGCTGGGCCGTTACAAGAATTTAGACACTAAGCCGTTGCTGACGCTTTATCTGTATTTTTTGAGCCCCGCGATCATTCTGGATACGCTGGCTAAGGCTGAGATTTCCCTTGATGATGTGTATAAAACGCTTGCCTTTGCGCTGCTGAACCTGCTGTTCTTATGGATCGTGGCGGTACTGCTCGGCCGGATCCTGAGACTGGCCCCGCCGGAAGCAGCCGGACTGACCCTGATCTCCACCTTTACCAACAGCGTGAATTACGGGCTGCCGCTCGTACTGCTGGCCTTCGGCCAGCTGGGTCTCGACAAGGCATCCGTCTATGTCATCGCCCAGATGGTCATCGTCAATACGATCGGCGTGTATTTCGCGGCTAGGTCGCAGTTTAACGTCCGCAGCGCCGTGAAATCGGTGTTCGCCCTGCCGGCCATCTACGCGGCGATTCTGGCTTTTCTGCTGCGGGCGCTCGGCCTGCAGCTGCCGCATGAGCTGGCCACAGGGGTGTCCATGGTGGCCGGGGCGTATTCGCCGGTGGTCCTGGCAATCCTCGGTGCCCAGATGGTCAAGGTCAAGGCTGCCCACACGGAGCGCAATGTGCAGCTCGCCTTCTGGACGGGCTTGACCGTCCGGCTACTGCTGGCTCCGCTAATCGCCTTGCTCGTTCTGCTCCTGCTGAATATCACCGGCACACTGTTCTCGGTGCTGCTCATCCTGGCTTCCATGCCGGTCGCTGTCAATTCCGTCGTGCTGGCTGAACGCTTCGGCAGCTCGCCTTCGCTGGTCTCGCGCTGTATAGTCTGGACCACGCTGGCTTCCTTCCTTGTACTCCCGGTGCTGATTGCCGCGGTAGGCAGCGTCTGACCGGCTTACAGGCAGGACGACAAACAAAGCCCCTCCTTCTCTGTGAAGTGCACCCCTTAGAATAGACATTGGAATAAACCCCTGGTTTATCCGATGAAATCTAAGGGGTGCATTTTTTATGGTGAAAAAAGGACAAAAGTTCACAACGTATTCATATGAGAT
>NZ_CAKMMG010000009.1 GCF_927798115.1 Paenibacillus auburnensis | reverse complement strand
TTCAATTTTATAACGAACATCGACCGCAACGAAGACTAAATAAGCTGCCTCCGGTAGAGTACCGGAAGCAGCTTATAGCCTAGGGTCTTTTTTCAGTGTCTATAAAACAGGGGCTTGACCAAATGTGGGAAGGGGCTTTTCTTCTTTATTCATCCGGTTCTCCAACAGAAAGGACCATCGCTACCAGAGCAATGGTCCTTCCTGTTTCACGTCCAAGCCCACAAAAAACCGTCGCGGTCCCAGGCGATTCTTCCGCCATGCAGCTTACGGAAAGCCTTCTTCACGTCCTTGGACAGCGAGGCGTTCCCGTTCTCATTGACAAACACAAACTGTTCGCCGAAATTAGCCTTAACATATTCAATCGCGGCGGTCTGGTGCAGGGTTCCGGTAAAACGGATCTCCTTGACCATCCATTCCGCTACCTCTTGTGCGGTAACTTCCATCAGGCTGCTGCCCCTTTCAAAATGCCATAAGCAATATTTCCTCATTATAGCATGAATGTGAAAGAAAGCTGTCCCTTGAAAGATATCGGGGCCAAGTACAGCCGGCAGGCCGGTTAGGCCTTAGTGTGTGATCTGGCTGACATTAGCGGGAAAAGATCCAGCTAATTCGTCCAGTTTCGCCTAACATCATAGTTTAGCTGGAAAACCTCCACTTAATTCCCTGAGATATGCTGATTCGGGCCCATACGGGAGCGATTAGGTGGAGCAAATCCAACTAGCGTCACTCTTCATCCCGTCCCGGCGGAATTTAGGTGGAGGAAATCCAACTAAGGGGCCTTCGCCCCGGCAAAAAGCGGCAGCCCCTCCGTGCTCATCGCTTTAGAGGGTGCGAGCCCCAGGCAATGGCACATTAACGGGGCGAGCAGCAGCTGGGGCAGGGTCCCGGCTCCCGCTTCCGGCAGCAGCCCGTTATTGCCGGACATGTACAGCGGCACCAGCCGTTCAGCCGGCGTTACGCCGCCATGACACCCGTTAGCGTTCATCCCATGATCCGCCGTCACGATCACTGTATAGCCTTCTTCCATCCACTTCGGCAGCAGTGTGGCGAGCAGACCGTCCGCCCTGCGGACCGCCAGCTCATACTCCTTACTCTCCCCGCCTCCGCGGTGTCCGGCATCATCTATATTCATCGGGTGAATATAGAGAAAATGCGGATCATAGGCAGTGCGCAAATATTCGGCATCGGCGAATACATGACTGTCCGGATAATGATCCTCGAAGTAAAAGCTGCCATGCTGGATTGGCTTGAGGACATTGTGCTGATGGCGGTCGGCCACAGGATCAAACGGCGCTGAGCTATAGAGCTCGCTGACCCAGTGATAGGCCGCTGCAGCTGTGCGCAGATTGGCGGCGACAGCAAGATGAAAGACGCTCTCTTCATGGCTCAGCCTGACAATATGATTGGCGGTGATTCCGTTCTTCGACACCGGCGTCCCCGTCAGCAGCACTTCATACAGAGGCCGCGAGAGACTAGGCAGCTCGGACTGTACACTGCAGCAGGACATATGGCCCTGCTCCACCAGATGCTCCATATACCCCATATATTTACGGGCGGCATCGTACCGCAGTCCGTCCAGCACCACTACGATAAGCTTATTCGCTGTATCCGTCATCTTCAGGCCCCCTCCTGTTCCAGCTGCAGCAGCTGGGCCGGGTCCAGCATAAGGGTAACCCCCTCGCCCTCCCGCACGCGCAGCCAGCGTCCGTCATTCAGCAAATCTACGGTCAGGCAAATCCCTGCTGCCTCCACGACAGCCCGGATAATATTGCCGAGCACAGATATAGACTGTACCGTCCCCTTCACAGCAATCATGCCGTCCGTGTCCTCCCCCGGCTTCTCGCCATCCGCCAGCAGCCTAAGTGCTTCGGGCCGGATGGCGAAGCTGTCCGCTGCGCTGCGCAAGCTGCGGAACAGCGTCAGCGCCTCGGCCCGGGTCAGCACATTGTAGCTGCCCATGAACCGGGCGGCAAATTCCGTCCGCGGCGCTGTATACAGCTGCTCCGGTGAGCCCTCCTGAACAATCCGGCCCTGGTTCATGATGCAGATCCGGTCTGACAGAATCAGCGCCTCTTCCTGGTCATGGGTGACGAACAGCGTCGTCATCCCCAGCCTCCGCTGGATCTGACGGATCTCCGCCCGCAGGTTCTTGCGGATCTTGGCGTCGAGTGCGCTAAGCGGTTCGTCCAGCAGCAGCAGCTTGGGCTGGACGGCGAGCGAGCGGGCCAGCGCCACCCGCTGCTGCTGGCCGCCGGATAGCGATTGCGGATACATATCACGCTTATCTTCAAGATCGACCATCGCGAGCAGCTCCCGGCAGCGGCTGCGCCGTGCCGCAGGAGCCATCCCGCGCATGCGCATCCCGTATTCCACATTCTGGCTGACGGTCAGATTGGGGAACAGCGCATAGGACTGGAACACCATGCCCACATCCCTGCTGCGCGGCGGCAGGCTCGTCAGCTCCCGCCGCTCCAGCTCAATGCTGCCGCCATCCAGCTCGGCCAGACCGGCGATGCAGCGCAGCAGCGTGCTTTTTCCGCAGCCGGACGGACCGAGCAGCGTCACAAGCTCCCCTTCGGCGACACTCAGATCCACCCCATTCAGCACCTGGGCATCCCCGAACCTTTTGCGGATACCCTGCAGCTTCAAGTAATCGTTCATCCGGTCATTCCCTCCTCCACATAAGCTATCTCTTTCCCAGCGTCCCCAGCCGCATCAGCAGCGCCGACAACAGAAGAATGAATACAAAATAAGAAATGGCGATCGCACTGGCCAGATGCCCGCTCTCCCCGACCCGCCTGTAAAGATACACTTGAATAGTCTGTATATGGCCGCCGACCAGCATATTCGTCAGCACAAACTCCCCGAACAGCACGGAGAATGACAGCAGCGCTGATACGATAACACCCGGCCAGATATTCGGCAGAATCACATTCACAAAAGCGCTCCGGCGGCTCGCACCCAGCAGTTCGGCGGCATTCAGCAGCTCTACGGCGGATACGCTAAGCAGGCTGTTGCGGATGCCCTGATACATATAGGGAAGAATGACCACAAAATAAGCCCCGACCAGCAAATAAGCGGTACCCGAAATATTCAGCGGGCCTGAGGAATACGCGCGGATCAGACCCACGGCGGCTACTACACCGGGTACGGCATAAGGCAGAACAACAATCCCCTTCATAAAGCTCTCCCAGCGCGGAAAATAAACCGTAATCACAAACACGGCAGGCAGCATGACGGCGAGGCTCAGGACTACAGTGATCAGGCACAGATACAGCGAAGTCCACAGCGCCTCCAGGAAGCGGATGTCCTTAAACATCTCGCCAAACCAGCTGAAGGTCCAGGCTTCAGGCAGCAGGGTGTTTTGCCAGTTCTCTGCGAATGCATATAGTCCCGTTGCCAGCAGCGGCAGCAGCAAATAGGCCATGAGCAGCAGCATAAACGTACGCGGGGCAAGCCCGCTTCGCCGTGTGTTCATTGTCCCGCCTCCTCCAGGGCCGCAGTTCTTACGCCTGCTGAAGCTTCTCTCCGCCAGAGCCGTTTCCGGGGCGATTTGCTGACAAAACCTTCGGTAAGCCGGACCATCCGCTGATTGAGATAAACGGCCAGCAGCGTACTCAGAGCCAGCAGAACAGCCAGCGTGCTGCCCATCTGCGGCTGGGTCACCACATCTCCGGCAACCAGTGAGCCGATACGGACGGCCAGCAGATTATAGTTGCCGCCGACCAGCGCATAGGCCGTCGCGTAAGCCCCCATCGCGTTAGCGAAGAGGATGCCGAGCGTACCGAAGATTGCCGGTGACAGCACCGGCAGGCCTACCGTTCTCCAGAACTGCCAGGAGCCAGCTCCGAGCAGGGCAGCCGCTTCCTTCCACTGCTCCCGGATGCCGTAAAAAGCCGGATACAGCAGCAGCAAGGCCAGCGGAATCTGAAAATAGACATAGACCAGAATCAGCCCGGACCAGCTGTAGAGGTTAAAGTCCGAGAATACGCTCCAACCCCACTGCTTGAACAGCAGCGTAAAGACGCCATTGTTGCCGAGCAGAATAATATAGGCAAACGCAAGCGGCACTCCGGCGAAATTCGAGGTCATATTCGAGAGCATCAGCAGCCTATCCCGCACCGCCGGGGTAAACCGGGTGATGCAGTAGGCACACAACAGGCCGGCCGCGATGCCGATCACACTGGAGGAGACAGAGATCAGCAGGCTGTTCTTGATTGCCTGCATATAATAAGCGCTCTGCACAGCGTGAAGATAATTGCCCAGCGTAAACCCGGTTCCGTCCTCCCTGCGAAAGCTGCCCGTCAGCATGGACAACAGGGGAACTACCTGAAAGGCCAGCACCATCAGCACAAAAGGAAGCAGGGCCAGAATGACCCCGCGTTGTCTCTGTTTCATCTTCTTCATTTAGTTTAAATGCACAAGCACACGTTCCTGCCACAGCTGCGGAATGCTCTTCGCCGTTTCTTCCCATGCCTTGTAGTCACCGACCGGCTTAGCGTTGACATATTCCTCTTTCGGCAGCAGCTTAGCAGATACATCATCCGGCAGCTTGACGCTGTCGCGGATCGGCCGGGCATAGCCCTTAGCCAGATTAATCTGACCCTCATCGCTTAGGATGTACTCGCGGGTCAGCTTGGCAGCATTCCGATGGGGTGCCCATTTATTGATGATTGTCGCGTACCCGCTCACGACACTGCCCTCCTTCGGAATAGCGACGTCAAAGCCGTCCTTGCCGATCTGATCCCGGTAATTCAGCGCATTGAAATCCCAAAGCAGCGTCATCTCTACTTCGCCCTTCTCGATGTTGGCGAGCGAAGCATCGGCATTGGAGAGCCGGCCTTTTTTAGCCAGATCCTCAAAAAAAGCAATTCCCGGCTCAATATTCGTCTCATCCCCGCCAAAGGCAATCGCTGCGGCAAGCACCGCCATCTGGGCCTGCGCGGCTTTCGTTACATCACCGACGATGATTTTGTAGCTGCCGTTCTTCAGGTCCTCCCAGCTTTTCGGCGGATCGGCCACCAGCTTGGTGTTGGTCAGGAAAGCGATACTTCCCTGATAGCCGACAACCCAGTTTCCGTCCTTGTCCTTGGCCCAATCGGGAATCTCGTCCCAATAGGAGGTTTTATACGGCACAGTTACCCCTTTATCTACCGCAACGGGACCGAAGGCAATCCCAACATCCCCGATATCGGCTGTCGGTTTGTCCTTCTCTGCCTCGAACTTGGCAATTTCCTCTGCGCTCGACATATCTGTATCTGTATGTTTAATTCCATACTTCCCTGTAATATCAGTCCACGTATCCTTCCAGTTGGCCCAGGAATCCGGCATGCCTACGCTGACTACCGCACCCTCCGTTTTGGCGGCGGCTTCAATTTCGCTTAAGCTCAGCTCCGTTCCGGCAGAATTCCCGGTTTCGTCAGCCTTAGCCTCCGAGTTGGAACAAGCGGCAAGCAAGAGGACGAGCAAGGACAACATCAGACCCATAGATAACTGCTGTTTGAATCTCTTTTTCATGATTTCCCGTTCACTCCTAAATTCTTATTTGCGGGCGTTCTCTCTGTTCCAAGCTATTCGCTGCCCAACTGAAGTATAGTGGCCCAGTATTTGCCGGACGTTAAGTGAAATAGAAACATTTGTAAACAAAAAGAAACGGGTTTGCCGTCCTTTTAGGGACAGCACCCGTTTCTGCGAGAAAGAGTAAGAAGACAAGCGGTACTTTGAACGAATGATTAAGATCAGCGTTTCCGCGCCGCCACACTGACAACACCATAGCGGTACAGCACCCTGCGGCCGAACCAGCCGAACAGCCGGTCGGTGAAGAAGCCCATGAAGCCCAGGCAGAACAGCCCCACAAAAATCCAGTCCGTGCGGAAGAACAGGCGGGAGTTCCAGATCAGATAGCCCACACCTTCGTTCGAGGCAATCATCTCTGCGCCGATAATCGCCATGTAGGAGGTCCCCATCGCCAGCCGTATTCCGGTGAAAATATAAGGCGTTGTCGCCGGAACGATCACATGCAGCAGGATCTGCCATTCACTGGCCCCCATGCTGCGGGCGGAACGGATTTTGTCTTCCTCCACCGACATTACGCCGGTCAGCGTATTCAACACCACGATGAAGAAGGTCGCGTACATGATCAGGGCGATTTTTGACTGTTCGCCGATGCCGAACCAGACCAGGAACAGCGTGATGAAGGCAATCGGCGGAATGAAGCGGATAAAGTTCAGAAACGGCTCGGCAAAAATCCGGATGATATTCACTTTGCCGATGATCAGCCCCACCGGAACCGCCAGCAGACTGCCCAGCACCCAGCCCACCAGCACCCGGTAAAAGCTGATCCCGATATACTGCATCAGGGTACCGTCGCTCACCAGCTCCCGCCCGCCTTTCAGCGTTGCCCACGGCCCGGGGATCACATCAGGCCCGTATATTGCGGCACCCAGCTGCCAGATGCCCAGTGCGGCAATCCACAGCAGAGAGACGGAGACCCATTTTTTCTCCACCCATTTCATCAGGTGTCACCCCCTTATCCTATTCTTCGAAATGTCCTTGAATCTGGTTATAGAGCGAGTAGAACTCCGGTGAGGCCACGTCCCGCGGAAACGGCAGCGCATTGTCATAAATATCAGTGATGTTGGATGAAGGACCTACGGACATAATGCCGATCCGCTCACCAAGCAGCAGTGCTTCCTGAATATCATGTGTTACAAAAATAACCGTCTTATGCGTTTCCCGCCAGATGTTAACTAGCTCCTTCTGCATCGTACGCCGGGTCATCGCATCCAGGGCGCCGAAGGGTTCATCCATCAAAAGAATCGCCGGATCATTCGCCAGTACACGGGCCAGCTGCACCCGCTGCTTCATGCCTCCGGACAATTCCTTCGGAAACTTCTCCTCATGCCCGTTCAGCCCGACAAGTCCGATGTAGCGGTCAGAGATCTTCCGGCGTTCCGCTTTGGGCGTCTTCTTCATCCGCAATCCGAATTCCACATTCTCACGAACGGTCAGCCACGGGAACAGGGAGGAATCCGCCTGCTGGAACACCACCGCACGGTCTCTGCCCGGTCTGTCGATCTCAACATTATCCACCTTCAGATTGCCCCCGGATTTGGAGACAAACCCGGCGATCATATTCAGCAGGGTCGATTTCCCGCAGCCGCTCGGGCCGAGCAGAACGAAGAATTCGCCGCCTTTGATCACAAGATTCACATCTTTGATAATGTAATGAACGTCTCCGGCTGTCTGTTCACTGTAGCTTTTCCGGAGCTTCTCGATCTGAATGGTGTGCTGGCTCTGACTCGCAAGTGTAGACATTTGGACACCCCCTAAAAGTTTTGTGTAGCAACACTTCAATGATTAGACTTCGTACAAAACTTGCTTCGGAAGCTTAGTTTTGTGTAGTGGCTAGTTATTTCCCGTAAGTCACTGTATCCAGCAGAACCTGCTTCAGCGGCTCCAGATTCAGTTTGCTCTCCAGATCAAAGTCCTTCTCGATGATACCCGCATCAATCATGTATTTCTTCTGGCCGGCCAGACTGTCATAAGCAGCAGGAGTAAAGCCGATGATCCATGGGTTTAGAGGCAGATCCTTCAGCGTATTCTCCTTCGGCTGCTTCACTTCCGCATACATGAGATCCGCAACTTCGTCAGGATGGGCCTGAGCGTAGGTGGAGGCCTCATTCACCGCAGCCAGGAATTCGCCGATGCCATCGGGATTCGCCTGGATGAACTCGTCTCCGCTCACAAGTCCCATGCCGAGCCGCACAGGGGTTTTGGACATATCACTCAGCTCATGCACCCCTTCCAGCGCAGCCAGCTTATCAACCAGCGCCGAACCGATCACCCAGGCTGCATCAATGTCACCCTGCTTCAGGGCAATAAAAGCTTCGTCAAAACCGCCCTGTCCGGTTAACGTCACATCACTCAGCGCAATCCCCTGCTCCTTCAGGTACTCATCCCACAGATACGGGATAAAGGTTCCCCGGATAAAGCTGAGGTTCTTACCCTTCAGATCAGCAGCAGACTGAATATTGTCCCTCACGTAGAGCTTCCAGGCCGCAGCAGCCTGATCGGTAGCCTGGCCTGCAGAAGCGATAATCGAATAGCCGCCCTTGGACACCGCATTCAGCACCGGAAAGTCTGCACCGTATGCTACATCCACCTGTTTAATGAACAAGGCGTTAACCCCCTCCGCCGGCGAAGCGAAGGTGATGATTTCAGCGTCGATGCCATGCTTTTTGAAAAAGCCTTTATCCGCCGCTACCCGGAAAACCGGGTTAGTGTTGGTGTCGGCGATTTTGATCTTAAGTGTCTTGGGCTGATTACCCGCAGCCTCTCCAGAGGCGGCCGCGTCCCCCTTGGAGCTGCAGCCCGACAGGATTACAACAAGAGATATAGATAAGAGCAGGAATGCTGAACCGTACCATGATTTTTTCAAGACGATGCACCTCTTCGTTTATTAGTGATCTAGCCTTTTTTTTGAAGAACGCCTTCTTCTGCGGTTGCCACACAAGCGGCCCCCTCCATGAACGGCAGGGTTGTGGCGACACTTACTACTGAATCCGATCCCTTGGGTGCGGCACCCGGTACTCTGAAGCTGGTTACATCGATGGGCTCAATCTCCGTTTCCTGCGGTTTCTCAAGCTGCGGCACCCAGCTATAAGGCACACGGTAGGAGCGGTACACCATGTTGGTATTTCTGCCGTCTTTATAAGGGGAGACATACTCCCAGACAATTTCATGCTCTGCCGTAACCTCGAACAATCTGCCGTTTGAACCTTCTGTGATCAGCGTATTGCCGTTTACGAGGCGCTGGGCCGAGCTGATATAGGGGCTGTAGAATTTATAGGAGTCAGTTGGTACAGAGAATCCGGCTTCTGCCGAGGTGTACTGCCACTCAATTTCGAAGGTGACCGGATTGATCTCCAGAACCCGCGAGTGGTCGCGCACAGCATTCTTCTGTCCGTAGGGTGATGCAGGGTTAGGTAATCCGTAACCGCCCCAGCCGCCGTTATCAAATACGAGCAGGTTGCCTTCCCCCGGCAGTCCCTTCGGAATGATGTGGGCATGATGCTGGCCGATAATCCAGCCGATATGCTTCACTTCAGGCAGGTTATAGTCGGGGCCGAGACGCCAGACAATCGCGCCTGTTGCCCGGTCTGTAATAGCGATAATGTTCGCTTCACGGGCATCCCAGATGATATTGTCCGGGTGGAAACGCGCATCCCCGTTATCGTAGAATTTGTTCGGTCCTACATAGGAAGCCGAGTTGATGTGCAGCCAGTCGCCGACGCCTCCGCCCAGATGACCGAAGGAGCGTGTATTCGGATCACGGAACAATACATTGCGGGCCGCTTCATCAAATCCAAGCTCTGCAAAATGATCGCTAGCGGCCCATTCCCAGATCACATTGCCTTCAAAATCCACTTCAAGAATCGTATCATCCAGCAGCTCCTTGTTGGAGATGTCGTGGTTATGCAGGTTTTTGTGGGCCAGAATCAGGGTCTTGCCGCTGTTCACCTTAGGTTCAAGGCCCGGAGCATAATAGCCGACCGGATTGCCTTCCCGCTGATAGTCATGATGCTGGCGTGCATACCACAGCGGTTCATAGCCGGGATCCTCGATGTGCTCATGGCCGTTGAATTTCCAGACGATATTGCCGTCCCAATCGACCTGTACGAGATCGACATTATCCTGAATGCCGAACTTCGGATCCCTTCTGCCGGTGCTGCCCAGCACATAGCCGCCAGGGAGGATTTTGGCAGGGAAGCCGAGCAGGCCCTTCCACAGATGCACCTCTTTACCGTTCATGTCGATCAGCACAACCCCTTCTTCGCCTGCCTGATAGACGGTATAGCCGCTCCATGCCTTGGCCGGGTTATAGACTGTAGCTCCTGTTGGATAAATTGTTGAGTGTCCCATGATCATCTCTCCTAAAATTTTTTGTGAGGATACACTTCCTGCATTAGCTTCGAACAAAAAATCACTTCGGAAGCATATGCTTAAGTTTTTGTGAGCATATAATTCCTGAATTAGCTTCGTACAAAAACTCGCTTCGGAAGCATACGCTTAAGTTTTTGTGAGCTCATTATTTTTAGTAGCTAAGATACTTGTTCTCCGGCGCGGTTTTCCGCGGCTTCTGTTCAGGGCGGGCGGCGGCGGCTTCGGTATTCTGCCGGGCCAGCTCCAGCAGGGTGTCCGAGAATCCTTCCAGATTCCCGATCATCCGTTCATAGAAACGGCTCTGCTGCGCAAGCTCCTCCTCCGTGAAACCCTCGAACAGAAGCGTGATACATCGGGCTCCCACATTGCTGTTTCGCTGCACGAGCTCCCGCCCTTTAGCCGTAATATCCAACAATACTGTCCTGCGGTCATCTTCCTTCCGCCGGCGTACCGTGTACCCGCCTTTTTCCAGCTTGTCGCTCAGTGCCGTGATGGCACCGGAGGTGAAATCGAGTTGCTCTGCCAGATCGCCGAGCCGCTGCTCACCCTCGCGGATAATCTTGTTCAGGATCAGCATGCCCGGCAGGGCAATCCCTTCCACATTCACCCGGTCACGCTCCTTCACGAATCTTCTTACCATCTTGCGGAAGAGCCAGTCGGCCTCTTCCAGGCGCTCCCACTCTTCATCTGTCATTCGCTCCCTGCCTTCCTCCATCAGCCAACAAAAAAAGGCTCCCGGCATACTCCCTCCATAGGGTAGTAATGCGGGAGCCTTTGGCGGTCCAATCGGCTCAGGTAATTATTTCACTGTTCATTTAATTAGTGGTGAACTATTGGTGTAATCATATACCCCCTTAAACCCACCTGTCAAGTATGAATTTAGACAAAAGTTAATTTTCCGCAACCCGCTCGGTATACTGCCGTATGAACTAGAGTAAACCTGGCACATACGATAACTCAAGAGGAGTGAGGCGAATGAAGAAATACAGTCTAAGTCTGCTGCTGTTCATCCTGCTGATTGTACCGGGCTGCGGGTTTGCAGAAAAGGTGGAGAATGGCGTCACTTTCACTGCCGATACAGCCTCTTACATGCAGACGCTGACGGAATTCGCGCAGGAAATGGATTCGCTGGCTGCCGATGCAGCCACAGACCCGCAGGCTAAGGAGGCATTGAAGGAAAAGCTGGCTACTCTGAAGGAACGGATTTCCGGGTATGCCAATCTTCAGGTTCCGGAGTATGCAGCGGATCTGCATCAATCCATTGTCAGCTACAACGAGAAGCTTCAGCAGGGTCTGGATCAGGCTACAACTAATCTGGAGGAGGGCAAGGATGCCTTCGAATCGACAGGGATTCCCGCTACGATCAGCCAGATCAATGAGCTATTGAACCAGCTTAACCAGCTAATTCCTCAATAACAGCATTAATAAGCGCCCGGGATATGGCATCAGCAGCTGCCATATCCCGGGCGCTTTTTTCTTATGCGTTATGACAGCCTAATCACATATGTCGTGATCTGAAGAGCGTTATCCTTCAGCACAGCCGAGGAAGCCAGCAGCTTCTTGCCGGAAGGACTCCAGCGCAGCTGGCCGGAAATTTCAATATCGCCAAGGAGCGGCGTCTGTTCCCCGGTCTCAAGTGTGGTAATGAACACCCCGTTCTGGTCATCGGCAGGGTTCTCGGCGATTAACGAATACGCCAGCTTGCTGCCATCCGGCGACCAGCTGGTTCCGAAGACCTGCTGGCCTGAGGCCAGCTCCGACTGCTCATTGCCTTCGCTGTCACAGAGCACCAACACCATCTCTCCCGGCTGGGTCCGCTTCACAATGGCCAGCTTGCTGCCGTCCGGGGACGGAATGGCCCAGACCACACTTTTTTTCAGAGCCTTGGCCTGCCTGGTTTCCTTATCGTAGGCGTTCAACTCCATCTCCTCACCGGTCACGTAGTATATGATATTCCCCGACTGCCCCAGCTCATGGACATACGGTTCGCCGGGCTTCACCACAGTCTCTTTATTTCCCTGTACATCTACGCTGTAAATAGTCCCGTCCATACTTGGGAAAATCACATGCCCGTCGTCAGCCCACCTGCCTTCTTCCATCCGGAACGGGGCTTCATCCACCTTGACGGAAGCGCCTGTGGCAAGATTCATGATGTACCCGAGACCCACTACATCCTCCGCCTCTTTGTACAGGAGATATTCCTTGCCCGGAGACAGCTCTGCTGCACCATAGTTTTTGTTCCCTTCCTGGAGCGCAGTTTCCTCCCCGGAGGAAAGGGTATGCAAATAGAGGTTATGGGGATAACGTTCCGTGCCTTCAATCGTTTGTGGGGTAAGATTTCGGTTTTCTTTATCCACCGCAATGACATCCTCACTAACCCAGTCCATGCCGCGCACACCCTCGACCTTGTCGATGCCCTCCAGCTTCAGCTTGGTGTATACAGATTCGCTGGTATTGTCCATTACTGTAATTTGGGTCCCCGACTTGTCAACGACCTGCCGCGACTCCGTATTCCCCGAACTGCATGCCGTAGTCAGCACAAGCGCTGTGCCCAGCACCACCTGACCCGCCCTGCGCAGTCTGCCGCCTATTAGTATAATCATCATTACTTCCCCCTACAGTGTTATTGCTCCATTGCCCCAAGCATACCGGAAGAGTATTTCCAAAACGCTGCATAATGTTTCCAACTTGTAAAGTTTATTGATTCTCACGCCATTACCGGAAAAGAAAGCTGGAACGCCGAGCCTTCGCCCTCTGTCTCCAGCAGGACAATGCTGCCGTTCTGCTTCTCGACCAGATTGCGCACCAGTGACAACCCGAGACCGGTGCCCCCCGACGCCCGGGAGCGGTCGCGGTTAACCGTATAGAATGGCTCGAAGATTTTGTCCCGTGCTTCCGCCGGGATGCCTATGCCGGTATCGCTGATCGTGATCCATACCCGGCCCTCCCGGACCTCACTACGCAGATGGACAGCCCCCTGTGGGACATTATATTTGATGGCATTATCAATCAGATTGATGAAAATATGCATGAAGCTCTCTTTGTCGATCCAGATCTGTGCAGGCTCCGCCTCCAGCGTAATTGTCAGGCCGAACCGCTCGGCCTTGCCGTTCATCCGGCCGCAGATATCCCGCAGCCCTTCGGCTACCTCAAACAACTCGGCCTGCGATTCGAAATCATATTTCTCCAGTGCGGTCAGCTGCAGCACCTTGTCCACCATCTCATACAGCCGGTCACTTTCCTTGGCGATATTGGTCTTGGCCTCCAGCAGCAGCTTGGGATCATCATCATACATGTTAAGCAGGTCCACATAAGCCTTAATCGAGGTCAGCGGTGTCTTGAACTCATGGCTGATATTGCCGATATACTGCTTCTGCTGCTGCTCCAGCGCCTGAAGCTTCGTCACGGCGAGCTGTAATTTACGCTGCTCTTCATCCTTTGCGGCAATACTGCGCTCAATTTCCTTACTCATAAAATAAATCCCCTCGGCCAGCTCACCCAGCTCATCCCTTCGTGTAAGCGGCGGAGATGAGATATATTCGGTCCGGCGGATCGACTCTGCCGCCTTCTTCAAGCGGCTGATCGCAGAGGCGGCGCGGTTGAAATACAAATAACCGGTAATGAAGCTTAGCAGGAGCACCGCGGCTCCGGTCGTCAGGAACAGATTGCGGAGGGTCTGCTGAAAGCTTTGCGCACTCTTCAGTGAATACTGCAGCTGCACTACCCCCATCTGCCCCTCCGGGCCTTGAAGCGGAGCCAGATAGAGCAGCTTGTCGCCTGCATTCTGGTAAGCGATCTTGTTCTGCAGCGCATAGGCCAGTGCACCGGCGATAGCGGCACTTCCCTGTGCAGGCTCACGCTGCACCGAGGTCCCTGCCTGCTCACCTTGCGCATCGTACAGCGTGACCTCAAGACCGGTAAAGCCGGCCAGCTCGGCCGCCAGCTCACGCCCGCGCCGCTGCAGAAATTGCTGCGGAGGAAGCCGGACTCCCGTGTAGTAGGTCTGCTTCACCCGCAGATTGACGGTTTTGACATGCTGGGCGAGCGAGGCCTCCGCCTGGGTCAGCTCATTGCGCTCTACGCCGCGCAGCACGAAATAGCTCAGCACACTGACAGCCAGGATCAGCAGCAGCCCCAGGAACAGGCTGAATTTCAGCTTGATGCTGACTCTCATGCGTAGCTCCCGGCCGGTACAGCTTTATACCCGACGCCATAAACCGTCTGCAGCATATTCTGATAAGGCTCACCGAGCTTTTTGCGCAGACGCTGGATGTGGATATCCACGGTGCGTGTGCCGCCGGCATAGTCCATCTCCCATACCTGCTCCAGCAGCTCTTCCCGCATATATACACGCTGTGGATGGGAGAGCAGCAGCAGCAGCAGATCAAATTCCTTCGGCGTCAGCTCCAGCTCCTCATCCCCAAGCTCGGCAGAACGCCTGTCGGGATACACGCGCAGCGCTCCATACTCGATTACCTCGCCGGCGACTTCACCCGTCTTCTTGTCCAGCCTGCGCAGCAGCGCCTTGACACGAGCCAGCAGCTCACGGATTTCAAACGGCTTGGTCATGTAATCATCTGCCCCAAGCTCCAGCCCGACAATTTTATCAACAATATCATTTTTGACTGTCAACAGAATAATCCCTATATCATCCCGGTTCTCCAGCCGGCGGCATACATCATAGCCGCTCAGCTTAGGCATCATCACGTCCAGCACCAGCACATTCGGATGGAAGGTCAGCACCTTGGAGAGGGCCTCCTCCCCGTCACCGGCCGTATCCACCTCATAGCCTTCGCGCCGCAGCGCATAGGCAATTGCACTGGAAATGCTCTGTTCGTCATCAACAACCAGTACTTTTTTATTCATCGGCGGTTCACCTCTTACACTTATGGTTTATTTACTATCTGGCCCTGCTTCTCTTAATAACCGTTCTGCTTCCTGCTGATAGTATACCTTGATTTGCCGGTCCACCCAAAAGCTCTTCCCTGCTCCAGACGGTTCTCAGCTTGAAAGGTTGCCGTGATCATTTAAATGAACCCTACCGCGGATTAAAGCGTATTACCCCCAAGGGGCCATTCTTTAGGCAATCTTAAACCAGACTTAAGCTTAGCCTCAGCTTTCCCGGTTACAATGCACTTAAGCACATTTATCCTAACTAACGTAACCTATGACCCCTTACCGATATAACAAATATGAAAAGAGGATTATTTACATGAACATAAAACGAGTGATGATTGTCGGGACCATGATTGTAGCAATGTCTTTCGGAGGAACAGCCTGGGGCAGAACTGCCGCCATCGCCTCTCCGGTAGCGAAATGGTCTACTTCCGCAGCTGTGGCAGACAAGGACGAGCTGCTTGAAGCACTGAACCAGTCCTCTGATGAAGAGCTGTACGAGGCACTTTACGACGGTAAGTCTCTGAAGGACATCGCCGCAGAGAACGGCGGGAATATCAATCAGGTCATTAACCTGCAGGTTGCACAGCTGACTCAGCAGCTGGATTCGCGCCTGGCCAGCGGCAGCATTACAAGAGAACAATACGCAGCGCAAAAAGCCGAGGTAAGAGAGCTTGTGACCCAGAGTGTCACTACCACGTTCGGCTGATTGCAGAATACTTAGATGATGAAAAAGGCAGCCCGCTGGCAAATGTGGGCTGCCTCTTTTTTATGAACGGAATTCTGGTTACTTCACGGGTTCATTGCGGGAAATATCAAGGATATCCAAGAAGAAGACAAAGATCGGAATCCCGAGAATAAGTCCCCATACGCCAATATAGTGCTCGGAGAACAGCAATACGATGAAGGTGTAGAACATCGGCAGGTTCATCTTCGAGGACATCAGCTTCGGATTCAGGAAATAGCCCTCCATGAAATGCAGCACGGCAATCATCGCGAGGACATAGGCCGTCATTTCCAGCCCGCCGATATTATAGCCGATAATACAGAGCGGAACCAGCGAGATGACGAATCCGACCACCGGAATCAGGCTGAGCAGGAAGATCATCACGGAAAGCGCGAACAGATAAGGAAACGGTTCAAAAAAGAAGCCAAGAATCCATAAACCGATCACGGTAAAGAACGTATTGAACAGCGCGATCAGAATCTGCGCTTCAATGACCTTGCCGAAGGAGGAAATGAATTTTTTGCCGAAATACTCAAGCTCTACGTAGAACCAGGAAATCTTGCTCTCTCTCAGGCGGGAAGTAAAGCTGACAATGCGGCCCTTTTCCAGGATGAAAACAAAGCTCAGAATGGTGGATAATACGAAGGTTGTGCCCCAGTTGCTGATTTTGAACACATAATCAATACCGCCCTTTAGATAGGACTGATAGTTCAAATCCTTGAGCATACCGAATAAGTACTGGGTAATCTCATTTTGCGGGATGTCTTCAGAAGTTAAATTCGATAAATAGGTGGTTAATTGCTTGACTTGCTCGAACACTTTGGGCAGATATTTAACCAGGGTAAGTACGATCATGGTGATAAGGGCCAGGTACAACACGATGATTATGACCTTGCTGTTCACCCGGATATACTTGCTGATCCGCTTCGTCAGCAGAACCTGAAAGCTGTTCATCACGTAAGCAATCAAAAATGTCAGGAGCACTAAATTCAACATGTCTCTGATGCTGTAGAGCAGCAGTCCGATCAGCACCAGAATTCCAAAGCGCCGGATCGTTAAATTAGCATAATAACGCTTAAATACTTCCATTGTTCCTCTCCATTCGCTTACTACTATAGACTTAATTATAGTCTACAGTAATGAAAACTTTGATACAACTTAACCAGGCCGTAAAAATAGGCGAAAATGCGGACTTTATGTCGGACTCAAGGGAGATGCATCCGGTACATGCTATAATGTATAGACCATCTTTTGGAAATTCCTGATTTCCAACATCAAATTCATTGGAGGTTGCATTTAAAATGAGCAAAATCATCTGCATTACCGGCGCCTCTTCCGGAATCGGCCTGGCATCGGCTCTGAAATTCGCCCGTGAAGGCTGGACTGTATACGCCGGCACGCGGAATCCGGCACGCGACCAGGAGCTGTACCGCGAAACAGGCAATCTGCATTTCGTCCATCTCGAAGTCACAGATCCGGACAGCATTCAGCTTGTGGTCGACGAAATCAGCCGTAAGCACGGCTCGCTGGACGTACTGTTCTGCAATGCAGGGTTCGGTTACCTCCGCGCACTTGGGCAAGCGCCGGTGGAAGATATCCACCGGGTCTTCGATACCAATGTATACGGCGTAATGCATACCATCCGGGCTGCACTGCCCCTGCTGCGTAAGAGCGGGAACGGTCATATCGTAGCCACTTCAAGCGTAGGCGGACTAGTTGGACAGCCGATGAATGAAATATACTGCGCCAGTAAATTTGCGGTGGAAGGCCTGCTGGAAAGTCTGGCTACCTATTACAAACCGCAATTCAACATCGACGTGACTTTACTGGAGCCGGGGGCGATTGCCACAGAATTCAACAAAACCGTGCTGGGGCATGTATCAGACACCGGCGGGATTCTGGAGGACGAATACAAGCCGGTAATTGATGCGTACACCGCAACCTTTCTGCAGCGGAATGTAGAACCCCAGACAGCAGAGTCCGTAGCCGACGTCATGTGGGAACTGGTGCATATGGAGACCAAGCCGGTGCGTATCCGCACCTCGGAGCGGGCGGAGGCTTTTGTATCGCGCAAAGTAAGTACCGACCCTACCGGCCTGGAAGGCGTTCTCAGCACCCGCAAGATTCAGCTGAATATGTAGGAAAGACCGGTCGGCAGGATTCCCCTTATCTTATTTCATGCTTCTTATCATACGTTTATCCCTGTTCCCGCGTTTCAGCCATTAAAAATAGAACCCAAAAAAATTGCCCCCCGGACATAACGCCGGGAGGCAATTTCCATTTATCGTGCAGCTTACCGCTGGACCGGTTCAATCCGGTAGACTCCGGACTCCGCTTCTCCGCTGATCACCCAGCCAAAGGACAGAACGTCTTCCACACGTTTTTTCTCGTCTGCGTTTAAGGAAACCTCAACCGCTTCCTTGCCTTCCTCCAGCTCCAGCTGCGGCTCTATGCCTAGCGCGACAGAGATCCAGCTGCGGATGCCCCGGATCGTATTGTATTTAATCTGGTAGCCTTCCGTTACAGCCTGGCGGTATTCCTCCGGCTTCTCTGCTGCCAGAGCTGCGAGCTGCTGATAATCAAATTCGAACGGACTATTGTCGACCGGCAGTTCTCCGGCAGAGGTAATGGCCAGCAGCTCTTCATTCGTCCAACCCAGTCCCCGCAGTGATTCCAATAACAACGCATCCCACTGTGATAATCTAACCTTGTTCACTGTTTCCGACATGTTTCTCTGCCTCCCGCTTATTCCTTGAAATCATAAGCCACGAAGTGGCCCGGACTTACCTCTTGCAGTTGCGCTGCCTCGCCTTCACCGCGCACGGCGGTGAAGCCGTCCAAATGGATCCGCTGATTGGCTTTAAGCGGATCCGTCTCCAGAATGGAGGACAATAGCGCCTTCGTGTACGGATGCTGCGGATTGTCATACAGCTCATCACTCTCAGCCACTTCAACCAGACGCCCGCCGTACATCACACCGATCCGGTCGGAAATATGCCGGACCATCGACAGGTCATGGGCAATGAACAGATACGTCAATCCGAATTCAGCCTGCAGATCCTCCAGCATATTGACCACCTGTGCCTGAACGGACACATCGAGCGCTGAAATCGGCTCATCGCAGACCACAAACTCCGGCCGGACCGACAGCGCTCTGGCAATGGATATCCGCTGCCGCTGGCCGCCGCTGAACTCATGGGGGAAGCGGTACAGATGCTCCCGCTTCAGCCCTACCTTCTCCAGCAGTGCAGCCACTGCCTCCTTGCGTTCATCCCCCTGATATACTCCATGAATCTTCATCGGCTCGCTGATCAGCTCCAGCACATTCAGGCTGGGATTCAGCGAGGAATACGGGTCCTGAAAGATGGACTGAATCCTTCTGCGGAAAGGCTTAAGCTGCTTCTCGCTTAAAGCTCCGAGCGGCTGCCCGTCAAATGACACTTCACCAGCAGTGTAATCGTACAGGCGCAACAGACAGCGCCCCACCGTAGATTTCCCGCTTCCCGATTCCCCGACCAGCCCGAAGGTTTCCCCCCGGCGGATCTGGAAGCTGACGCCATCCACCGCTTTCAGCACAGCTGTATCACGCCCGCGCAGATCCTTGCCTTTGGAGAAGTGCTTCTTCAGATTATTTACGTCCACTAATATGCTGCTATCACTCACCAGCGAACCCTCCTTCTGCAACAGCTGCCGCCTGCTGCCCTGCACTCTCAGCCAGCCAGCACATCGAGCGGTGTCCCGGGGACAGCTCGACTGCGGGAGGACGTTCACTGCAGCGGGCAAAGGCATGCGGGCAACGCTCCATAAACGGACAGCCCGGCGGCGGATTCAGCAGATCAGGCGGCGTACCCTCGATCGGGATCAGCCGCTCACGTGAGCCCCCGCCGCGCTTCGGAATCGAGCGCAGCAGCCCTTGGGTATACGGATGCTGAGGGCGGTAGAAAATATCCTCTACCGTCCCTTCCTCCATAATCAGCCCCCCGTACATAACGATAACTCGGGTGCAGACCTGTGCCACCACCCCGAGATCATGGGTGATCAGCGCAACGGCCGTATCCGACTTGCCTTTAAGCTCTTTGAACAGGTCAAGAATCTGCGCCTGAATGGTAGCATCCAGTGCGGTTGTCGGCTCATCGGCAATCAGCAGCTCCGGCTGGCAGGAGAGTGCCATGGCGATCATTACCCGCTGGCGCATCCCGCCGCTGAATTCATGCGGATACTGCTTCAGCCGCTGCTCCGGATCACGGATACCTACCTGGCGCAGCATCTCAGCCGCTTCCTTGTAGGCCGCTCCTTTATTTAATCCGCGGTGTCTGCGGATCACTTCCGTTAATTGCTGCCCGATTTTTTTGACCGGATTCAGCGAGGTCATCGGGTCCTGAAAGACCATGGCAATCCGGTTGCCGCGGAGTTTCCGCCACTCTTTTTCCGAAAGCCCGGTCAGATCCCCGCCCTGAAACTCCAGTCTCCCGGAAGTAATCCGTCCCGGAGGCGTAATCAGCGACATGATGGCCTTGGCCGTAACACTTTTGCCGCTGCCGGATTCCCCGACAATCCCTACGGTCTCACCGGCATTAATATGAAAGCTCACGCCCCGGACTGCCTGGTTCTCTCCATCCCGGGTAGCGAACGATACTTGTAAATTCTCAATAGATAGCAGCCGCTCAGTCATGCTGTCATCACTCTCCTATCTCCGGATCAGCTTCGGTTCAAAGCCGACCCGTAAAATATCGCCCAGCACATTAAAGCTCAGTACGGTCAGCAGAATCATCAGCCCGGGGAACAGCGCGAGATAAGGCGCCTGTGCAATATAGCCCTGCGCGCTGTTCAGCATGCTGCCCCAGGTGGCGTTCGGCGGCTGTACACCGAAGCCGAGGAAGCTGAGTGAGGATTCCATCATAATGGCCGAAGCGATGTTGTTGGTTGCTCCTACGATAATAACCGGCACCAGGCCGGGAAGAATATGCCGCCAGATAATGCCGGACGCGCTCTGGCCGGAGGCCTTGGCGTACAGCACATATTCGCGCTCCTTGATGGTCATCGTCTCCGCCCGGACCACCCGCGCCACCGTCATCCACATCAGGAGAGCTATAATCAGGATAATATTGCCGACGCTCGGTTTCAAAAACACACTAAGCAGCAGCAGGATCAAAAAGGACGGAATGGACATGATGATGTCCAGCATCCGCATCAGCAGATTATCCAGCCAGCCGCCGAAATAGCCGCTGACGACACCGACGGCAACCCCGATAATAGTGGCTACAATCATTGAAGCAAAGCCGACCAGCAGAGAGACACGCCCGCCGTACAACGCCCGGGCCAGATAATCACGGCCGTAGTCATCCGTTCCGAACCAGTGGCCTGCCCCGGGCGGTGTGAGTCTGGCCATGGCATCCATTGCGTTAGGGTCATAGCCGGACAGAAAAGCAAATACGGATCCCAGCGTAAAAATCACCAGAATAGCAAGCGCGGTGACACCCAGACCGTTCGTAAACAGCTCTGATTTTAAATTTATCCATTTACTGCGATTCATGAGGTCACCCCTTTAATTTAATGCGCGGATCTACGAAGCTGTAGAGAATATCCGCGGCCAGATTACCGATGATCAGCATCAGGGATGAGAACAGTGTAATTCCCATAATAACCGGATAATCCATCCCCCGGACCGCCGTCATTCCCAGTGATCCGATACCCGGCCAGCTAAAGACTGTCTCCGTCACAATTGCGCCTGCCACCAGATCGCCCATAGACATGCCAAGCAGCGTAATGACCGGCAGCAGCACATGCTTCAGCACATGGCGGAACAGAATCGTTGACTTCCGGGAGCCAAACGCATATTGAATCTGCACATATTCTTCCTTCAACTGCCCGATGGTGCTGGAACGGATATAGCGTACATAACTGGCCAGGAAACCGAAAGCCAGCACAGAGCAGGGCAGAATGCCATGCTTCAGTACATCGGCGGCCGATTCCACCCCAATCGTGCGCATGCCCATACTCGGCAGCAGATGCAGCTTAATGGCGAACAAATACATCAGCAGGATTGCCAGCCAGAATAACGGCACGGAAATTCCGATGTAAGAAATGAAATTGATCAGCTTATCCAGCCAGCGGTTGCGGTTCGCTCCGGCAATCAGACCCAGCGGAATGGCCAGTAATACAGCCAGCAGGATCGCACTGCCCATTAGCCCAGCTGTGGCTGGCAGGCGCTCTAGAATCTGCCCCAGTACAGGCTGGTGATTGACCAGGGAATAGCCGAAATTCCCCTGTACCATTTCTTTGATCCAGATGAAATATTGAATATAGGCCGGCTTATCCAGTCCCAGATTATGACGGATCCGCTCGATATCTTCGGCATGCATATTTGGTGTGACGAAGGACAGCACCGGGTCCCCCGGGGCCAGCTTAATCATTGCAAAGCAAACCACCGACACGAAGAACAGCATCGGTATGGTTTGCAGCAATCTACGGACGATGAGTTGTCTCATACGTGATTCTCCCGACTCATGATGGGCAAAAAAATAAGCTGGAGGTCCAGCTTATTTTTCGCCGTACTTATTTTTTACTGTAGTTTATTTCTGGTAGATCTTCGACAAGTCTTCAAAAATAACGACAGGCTTCAGAACAGCTTCATCAATGCCGCCGTAGTTTTTGGAGACAGCTACGACAGTTTTAGTATAAGCGATAGGATAGATTGGTGCATCTCCAGCGATAATTTCCTGGACCTGCTTGTAGATTTCACCGCGTTTTGCAGGATCCGCTTCGCCTGCGCCTTCATTCATCAGCTTATCAACCTCAGCGTTGGAATAATGTGAATAGTTAGAAGAGCTGTTTGTAGTGAAGAGGATACGGTAAGCATCCGGATCATAGCCCATGATATAACCGGTCAATGCCAGCTCAAAGTCAGTAGCTTTCAGATCAATGAATTTCTGTACCCAAGCGGAGGAATCCATGTTCTGCAGTTCCACTTCAACGCCGATTTCTTTCAGCTTCTGCTGCACATACAGGGAGATCGCTTCCTGTGCTTTGTTACCGCTCTGTACAATGTATCTCAGTTTCAAGTTGCTCTCTCCGGCGGATGCCAGCAGTTCCTTCGCTTTAGCAGCGTCATTGTCAAAAGTAGTTACATCATTCGTGAAATACAAGGCATCAGGAGTCAGGAAAGACTTCGCCGGATCTGCATATTCACTGGATGTGTACGCCGTCTGGATCAGCTCATCACGGCTGAGGGCCAGGGACAGGGCTTGACGGACTTCTTTTTTAGCCAGGGCGCCGGTATCGCTGTTCGCATTGAACATCAGATAAGCCAGGCGGCCTTCGCTGTAAGGCAGGATTTCGAAGTTGTTCGTAGCCTGAATTGTCGCTACATCCTTCGGATCCAGGTACTGCACATTGATCTCGCCGTTCTGCAGGGCAAGGTTAGCAGCATTGGCATCCTTGGCAATCCGGTAGGTTACCGAATCCAGGTGCGGCTTGCCGCCGAAGTAGTTATCGAATCTTTCCAGAGTCAGATACTCGCCTGCTTTGTATTCTTTGAATTTGAATGGACCGGACCCTACAGGAGCAGCATTCTTGGTGCTCTTCTCAATGTCGGCTTCATTCTCAAAGATATGCTTCGGAATCGGGAAGACCTGCACCAGCGTAGCCTCGAAAGCCGGGCTGACCTGCGGAAGCTTGAATTCTACAGTCAGATCATCCACCTTAGTAGCCGTGATCGGCTTGTCGTTAATCAGGAAATTGGCACGCAGGAAGCTGTTCTGCTTCTCATCCAAAATGCTGTCGATCGTGAACACGACGTCATCGGCAGTCAGCTTCTCCCCATCATGCCAGGTCAGGCCGTCTTTAAGCTTCAGTGTGTAGGTAAGATTGTCGGCCGAAGGCGTGAGGCTCTCTGCCAGATAGAATGTTTTCTTACCATTGTTCACTTGGAACAGCGGTGCGTAGAGTGCCTGGTCAATCGTCAGGCTGATTCGGTCACCCGCGTAGTTCGGATTAAGCACCTGCGGATCGGAGGCGACTCCGATAATCAGGCTGCCGCCGTCTTTCGGCTCTGTGCTGGCAGCTGCTTCCGTAGCAGCTGGCGAAGCACTTGTATTAGTCGATGCTGCGTTGTTGTTCCCCCCGGAGCATGCACTGATCATAAATGTTAACAATATTAAAGCGACAACCCCAGATAGCCCTCTTCTCATCTCTATCTCCTCCATGTCTATGAGCAAACTCACTCGTTGTTTTTGAATTATATATCGGAATACTCGGAATTACAATGAATGATTTTTTCAAATCTGTAACTCAAAGGAAATTAACAAAATTAGGGTTAGTCCCGTACGTCTCTAAATATATTGAATATATATAGTTCATATCATCTATTTGTGAATGCAAGGAGATGTTCTATACCATGATAACCCTATTCAGGAGGGTTCGGCTATGAGCGAGACTAAGACCCGGGTGCTGGTTGGCAGCCCGATTCACCAAAAACCGCAAATCCTGCAAGAGTTCCTAAATTCACTGCTGCGCCTGCGGCGTGAAGGAGTGACGCTGGACTTCTATTTTATCGATGACAATGAGGATGATGCCGCAAGTGAGCTGCTACGGCATTTCGACCCGGACGGCAGTGAGGTCTTCCACCAGTCCTCCGGCTTCCATGATGCGTATATCCGCAATGATAACACTCATTTCTGGAATTCCGACCTGGTCTGGAAAGTGGCCGGCTTCAAAAATCTGATGATCCGCCGGGCGGAGGCCTTCGGCTATGATCATCTGTTCCTGATTGATTCCGATCTGATCCTCCATCCTGATACGCTGCTTCATCTGATCCGGACGGAGAAGGATATCATTTCAGAGATATTCTGGACCCAGTGGCAGCCCGGCACCTTACTGCAGCCGCAGGTCTGGATGCATGATGAATACAACCAGTGGGAGATTCTCCCCGGGGAAAAGGTAGATCCGGAGGAGATCAACCGCAGATTCCAGCTATTCCTGTCCAGGCTCCAGCAGCCGGGAATTTATGAAGTAGGCGGCCTCGGGGCATGTACCCTGATCAGCCGCCGGGCCATCGAGTCAGGCGTCAGCTATGACCGGATCCCGAATATTTCCTACTGGGGAGAAGACCGCCATTTCTGCATCCGCGCCGCTGCCCTTGGCATTCCGCTCCATGTGGATACTCATTATCCGGCCCTGCATCTGTACCGGGACAGCGACCTGGCCAAGGTCCCAGACTACATCCGGCTTACAACCGCAGAAGTGACGGCGGGCGGATCTGAGTCCGAGACGGCAGACAAGGCCGGGGTAACGGCAGAACCGCAGCACCGGCCGGATCCGGAGCCTGCTTCCGTCATGTGGTCGGCGGCGGAAGCGGAGAACCGCCTTCATAAAGATCCGCTGTCCCAGACGGAGAAGTCCACTGATGCCGCTAAGACAGCCGCTTCGTCTGCGGCAGCAAAGCGGCCCAAGCTCACGCTGATGATGGCCGTCAAGAACGAGGCTCCCCGCTTCCTGCGGACAGTACTGCAGGAGCACCGCAAATACATTGACGAAGCTGTCATTATCGATGATGGCAGCACCGATGACACTGCGGACATATGCCGGGAAGTTCTACAGGGTATCCCGCTTCACCTTGTGCACAATACCGTCTCCAGGTTCTGCAATGAAGCCGAGCTACGCAAGCAGCAGTGGGAAGAGGTCGTCAAAACAAACCCCGAGTGGATTCTGAGCCTGGATGCGGATGAAATGTTCGAGACACGGTTCGCCGAGGATATTGAGATTCTGCTGCAGGAGGACAACTGTGACCTGTTCTGCTTCCGGCTGTACGATTTCTGGGACGACCATCATTACCGCGAAGACATGTACTGGCGCTCCCATCAGAGCTACCGTCCGTTCCTGCTCCGCTACCGGGAGGATTTCCCCTATGTCTGGAATGACTCACCGCAGCACTGCGGACGGCTTCCGGAGAATATTTTTGAATTGCCCCATCAGCTCAGCAATCTGCGGCTTAAGCATCTCGGATGGTCCCGGCCGGAATACCGGCTCGATAAATATAGACGCTATATGCAGCTGGACCCCGACGGCGTCTATGGATGGAAGGAGCAATATCAGTCGATTCTCGACCAGCACCCCAAACTGGTTCCTTGGACAGAGTGAACGGTGATATAATGGACCTCATGTGGTTTGGGCACCAAACCCAGTGATTTCATAATCCAGGAGGTACATCTTGAAGGCTGACATCCGTCCAACACCGGCATCATCATCCAAACGCAACTATATTCTGCAGCTGCTGACCGTATTTGTCGGCTTTCTGATTTTCGGCTTTTCTGAAAATATCAAAGGGCCCGCCATTCCGCGTATCCAGAGCGATTTCCGGCTGGATGAAATGCAGCTCGGGACGCTGCTGTCGCTGAACTCGCTCGGTTATCTGCTGGCCTGCACCTTCACTGCACTTTTAATCCGTAAAATCGGTATCAAGGCGGTAAGCCTGCTCGCCTTCGGCTCAATGGCTGTATCCGGCGTGTTCATCTTCCTGTCGCATAGCTACCCTGCGCTATCGAGCTCTTTTTTCCTGATGTATATCGGCAACGGGATGCTGGAGATTGGCCTGGCGGTGCTCGGCGCGCGAATTTTCGTGAAAAATACCGGCACGATGATGAATCTGTCCCATTTTTTCTATGGCCTTAGCTCTACCGTCGCACCGCTGATTTCTTCCGGGCTGATGACCGTCACGATATTTGGTCATTTGCTGGATTGGCGGGGCGTCTATCTGATTATTCTCATGTTATCCGTCCTCCCGATGATTCCGGCCTTTCTCGGCAAATTCCCGGGCGATGCCACGCTGACGGAGGATCGTATTCCCCTATCGTCCATCTCCCGTGATCCGGTGATCTGGCTGCTGGTCGCTGTCCTTTCCTTCGGCGTCATTTCGGAGCTGGCGGTCGGCGGCTGGCTGGTTAACTTTCTGGAAAAAGCCTACGGCTGGCGTTCGGCCTCTGCTGCGGGTATGCTGTCCGCCTTTTTCCTCTGCTTCACGCTGGCCCGGCTCATTCTCGGCCCTGTGACTGACAAAATCGGCTTCGCCCTCTCGCTGATCCTTTTCTCCGCCTTCTCGGGGCTGTGCACGTTCGCCGCCATCCTGCTCGGGGAATCCGGTGCTGTTCTGTTCGCCATAGCCGGTGTCGGCATCGCGCCGGTTTACCCGACCATTATGGCACTGATCGCCGACCGGTACCGCCAGGGCAGCGATACGGCGATTACCTTCATCGTCACCCTGATGGGCGTAGCCAGTGTGCTGGGCAACTACTTCATCGGTGCGATCACCGAGGGGATCAAGCAGCTATTCTCCTCCGGTGCCGAGGAAGGTGCCGGGCTGCTTCGCGGACTGCAGGCGGGCTACGGCTTCATCGGCCTGTGCGCCCTGCTCTGTTCAGCCTTCGCTTATCTGCTGTACCGTAACTTGCAGAAGAAGGGCGAGCTGCTGTAGGGACGGGAAGCGCGGCTGCCTTCGCCGCTGCTACTGTATTGAAAAACTAACCTTTTGAAATTTAAGGCTGACGGGCGGTTTGCCCGTCAGCTTTTGTTTGATTATCAGCTTTTGTATGGTCACCAGACGATTGTATTTTGTACAACAGATCCGCCGTAAAATGGCGTAAAATAGCTTTCTGCTGCATTTGGTGCAGTAGATTGTGGCCGGAACACCACTATTCCGCGAATCAGCGAATTCTGTTGTACGGAGTGCAATAGAAGGCCCCTATTCGGCCATTTGCCGTAAATCTGCTGCAGAATTTACAATAGATCACCTGTTATTCTTATCCATCCTTCGCACAATTGGCATCGCTGAGCACACATAGGCAGATCGCAGTTCAACCGGCAAAATCAAAGAAGCGCCTCACCTTCACTATGGAGTAATTGGTTCAAGTGAGGATCAATGTTACTCTAATTGCACTCTGTACAGCTATTTCGCGCTAAAAACACCCTGTTCGGCTTATAGCTGTATTCGGTGCAATTAAAAATCCCCTAAGCGGCACTTTCGGCTGAAGAGTATAAAAATAACTGCACTAAATACAGTTACACCAGCGGTATAAGAACTGCGGTGCGTGTAACTGTATGAAGTACAGCTATTTGCTTATTCGTATGGTTAAATTTCATTGTATCGTGTTGAAGTGGGTTGAGTTGGATTTATCTCACAGCGGAATAGCAGCAGACTGGCAGTAGACCGCACTGTGACCCGCGCGGCTTCGTAACCTTCTGCCTTCCTGCGAGCCGCAAGCAGCAGGCTTACGCCTTGCCCGCCGCTCCTGTTATTCCCGCTGCCTCCGGCCGCCGGATGGCTACATTCAGCCGGCCGTCCGCCTCATCAACCGCCAGAATTGAGCCTTCCTCCGCTTCCCCGGCGATCAGTGCCCGTGCAACAGGGGTCTCCAGGCTCCGCTGGATGAAGCGTTTCAGCGGTCTCGCCCCGTAGACCGGATCGAAGCCCTCCTGGGCAATGAACCGCACCGCCGCTTCGCTCAGCGTAAGGCCGATGCCCCGTTCAGCCAGCCGTGTACGTAAACCATCTGCTAATTTGACGACGATCTGCCCGATTTCACCCAGTGTCAGCGGCTTGAACATCACAATATCATCTACCCGGTTCAGGAACTCTGGGCGGAAATGGCCGCTCAGCTCCTTCATCACCCGGTCTTTGACCGCCTGCGTCAGCTCCCCGTTATCATCCGTACCCTGGATGAGATGCGGCGAGCCGATATTAGAAGTCATAATAACAATCGTGTTCTTGAAATCCACGATCCGGCCCTGGGAATCGGTCAGCCGCCCGTCATCCAGCAGCTGCAGCAGGATGTTGAAGACATCGGGGTGCGCCTTCTCCACTTCGTCCAGCAGCACAACAGTGTACGGCTGGCGGCGGACTGCCTCAGTAAGCTGGCCGCCTTCCTCATAGCCGATATATCCCGGAGGCGCACCAACCAGACGGGAGACGCTGTGCTTCTCCATGTACTCCGACATGTCGATGCGGATCATTCCGTCTTCCCGGTCGAACAGCGAGACGGCCAGCGCTTTGGCCAGCTCCGTCTTGCCGACACCAGTCGGCCCGAGGAACAGGAACGAACCGATCGGACGGTTCGGGTCCTTGATTCCGGCACGGGCTCGCAGCACGGCGTCGGCCACCAGCGACACGGCCTCCTCCTGGCCGACTACCCGCTCATGCAGCGTCTCCTCCAGCCGCAGCAGCTTATCCCGCTCGCCTTCCACCAGTCTGCTGACCGGAACACCGGTCCAGCGGGACACGATATCGGCGATCTCCTCTTCAGTCACGGCCTCGCGCAGCAGCCGGCTCTCCTGATCCTGCTGGGCCGCTTCCTCAGCAACCTTAACCTGCTTCTCCAGCTCGGGAATGATCCCGTAGCTCAGCTCCGCCGACTTATTCAGGTCATAGACCTCCTGCGCGTCAACCAGGTCTTTACGGGCCTGCTCCAGTCTTTTTTTCAGGTCGCGGATGCCCTGAATCGCTGACTTTTCCTTCTCCCAGCGGGCCGTCATGCCCAGATGCCTTTCCTTGAGGTCGGCCAGCTCCCGCTGCAGATTCTCCAGACGGCGGGCGCTCGCATCGTCCGTTTCCTTCTTCAGCGCAGCTTCTTCAATCTCCATCTGCATCAGGCGGCGGGTAACCTCATCCATCTCGCCCGGCATGGAGTCAATCTCGGTACGGATCATCGCACAGGCTTCATCGACCAGATCAATTGCCTTATCCGGCAGGAAGCGGTCGGTGATATAGCGGTTGGATAACACGCCCGCAGCAACCAGTGCACTGTCATGGATTTTAACCCCATGATGCACCTCGAACCGCTCCTTCAAGCCGCGCAGAATCGAAATCGTGTCCTCGACATCCGGCTCGCTGACCAGCACCTGCTGGAAGCGGCGCTCCAGCGCGGGGTCCTTCTCAATGTATTTGCGGTATTCATCCAGCGTTGTCGCTCCGATACAGTGCAATTCGCCGCGGGCCAGCATCGGCTTCAGCATATTACCGGCATCCATCGCGCCTTCAGTTTTACCCGCTCCGACAATCGTGTGCAACTCATCGATGAAGAGGATGATCCGGCCGTTGCTCTCGCGGATCTCCTTCAGTACGGCCTGCAGCCGCTCCTCGAATTCCCCGCGGTATTTGGCCCCGGCGACCAGAGCGCTCATATCCAGTGAGAAGATCGTCTTATCCTTCAGCCCCTCCGGCACGTCCCTGCGGACAATCCGGTGGGCAAGGCCTTCGACAATCGCTGTCTTCCCGACGCCGGGTTCTCCGATCAGCACCGGGTTATTCTTCGTCTTGCGGGAGAGGATGCGGATCACCCGGCGGATCTCCCCGTCGCGCCCGATGACGGGGTCAATCTTGCCGGCCCGCACTTCGGCCACCAGATCCCGGCCGTACTTCTCCAGCACCTCATAGGTGGCTTCCGGCTCCCGGCTAGTCACCCGCTGATGGCCGCGGATGTCCGCCAGCACCTCCAGCAGCTTGTCGCGGGTCACGCCGCGGCTGGTGAACAAACCGCGCAGCTCGCGGTTCGCGCTGCCGGTATCGGACACCATCGCCAGTACGGCGTGCTCCACGGCCACGAACTCATCTTGCATCGCGGCCGCTTCCTTCTCTGCCTGATCCAGCACCTCCAGCAGCGATGCCGCGGCGTAGCGCCGCATCGTACCTGCACCCGATCCGCTGACACTCGGCTTCCGCTGCAGCAATTCCTCCGTGCCGCGCAGCAGCTCGGCTGCGGGAATGTTCATCTTCTGCAGCAGGCGCGGCAGCAGACCTTCATGCTGCTGAAGAAGGGCCTTCAGCAGATGGAGATGTTCAATCTCCTGATGGCCGCCTGCCGCAGCCAGCGACTGTGCCGCGGCGACGGCTTCCTGCAGCTTTTGCGTTAATTTATTGAAATCCATGGTCTTCAGCACCTTTCCTCTGGAACTTGTTTCTTATATATTATTACCCTGGCTGTTACCCCATGGCGGCCTTCTGCCGCCGCGTTCCGCCGCCATGCCGTTTCGCTCCGGCCTGGAAGCTGGAGGCTTCAGCCAGCTTACGGTATAGATTCTTCTCTGCGATGCTGGTATCCGGCGGAATTACTATTTCAATAACGAACAGAATGTCGCCGTTCGCTCCGCTCTGGCGCTTCAGCCCCTTGCCGGGAACGCGCAGCGTTCGGCCGCCTGCTGTTCCGGCCGGAATCTTCAGCTTGATGCTGCTGCCGTCAGGCAGCGGAACCTTCGCCTCCCCGCCGAGCACAGCCTGCCATGGTGCAATTTCAACCGTACCGTACAAGTCGCCGTCTTCCGCCTCGTAAATTTCATGCGGGGCAAGATGCAGCACAATCAGCAGGTCACCGGCCCCGGCTGCACCTTTCTCTGCGCTGCCCGGCACCCGGATGACCGTTCCTTCCGCAGAACGCGCCGGGATGCTTACCGCAACATCCTTTCCGCCCACCTGCACCCTGACGTTTCCGCCCTTATAGGCCTGCTCCAGCGTAACCTCCAGCTGGGCCTGCATCATTCCTTGCGTTCCACCGAAGCCGCTGCCGCTGCCGGAGAAAAAATCAAACCCGGACCGGTCCGCCGCGCCCCGGCTGCCAAAGAACATACTGAACAAATCCTCTTCGGGAATCCCGCCGCCGGTAGAGTAACTTCCGCTCCAGCCCGCACCAAACGGCGACTCCCGGCCTGGACCGGACGAAGCCCCGCCGGTTCTCCAGGCTCCCGACTGCCCGGGCCGGCCTGCCCCGTAACGAAGCTCCTCATCATAAGCTTTGCGCTTTTCTTCGTTGCCGAGCACTTCGTAGGCTTCCGCTGCTTCCTTGAATTTCTCTTCAGCGCCCGGAGCCTTGTTGACATCGGGATGCCATTGTTTGGCCAGCTTCTGGTAGGCTTTTTTGATCTCCTGCCTGCTCGCCTGTTTGCCTACGCCAAGTGCATCATAGTAGTTTTTTGCCGCCACCATGGCCCTCTCCTTTCGCTAATTTCCTATACGAATCCGCTCACCTATTTATTCTATCCGTTTCCTCAAAAAAGACGCACTATAGCCGGTATCCCCACTACAATGCGCCTTTTTATGAACTACTATATGAAAAGCCCGGTGAAGCTGCCGTGACTGCGGAGCTCAGAGGGGACTTCGGCTGGCCGCCGGCCCGGAACCCACTGCTTCAGCACCTTCGCGCAGACTTGAACAGCTTACTGAAGCTGCGGCCCGGATGTACCGTGGTCCTGAATCTCGATGCGCTTGCCGGCTGATTTTTGCCGTTTTGGCACCTCAAGCGACAGCAGCCCGTCTTTCAGTGAGGCGCGGATTTCGTCATCGTTAATATCCTGCACATAGAAACGGCGGACATACTCACCGTAGCGGCGTTCGCGGCGCACGATCTTGTGATCTGCGTTCTCCTGGCTGTTCTCATCTTTGCGCACCGCTTTAATCGTCAGATAAGGGTTGGCATAATCAATGTCGATTTCTTCTTTTTTGAAGCCGGGCAGTTCAGCCTCAATCAGATACGCCTGCTCACTTTCGCGGATATCCGTCCGGAAAGACAGGGTGGAGCTGGTCATCGGGGCAAAAAAGTCATCGTTGAACACTTCATTCAAGGACTTTGCCAATGCACCAAATACGTCATCTCTGCGTTTTCCAAAAGGAACCAAATCAAACATCGTTCATTCTCCTCTCATTGACTTTTAATTTGACTTTGACTTTATTTGACCTTATGGCTTTATTATAGCCCCGCCTCCGCTTAACCTCAAAACCGGTATACGCCAAAAAACCGGGAAATCCCGGCATTTCGGCTGATTTGGCAGACATTTTTTTGGTGTAATTAACTTTTTGACCTATTTTGACCTTTATTTTAAATAACGCTCCCGGTACTCATTCTCGAGCATGCTCATCATTACAACATCATGGTACTCATGATTATAAAAAAGCGTCTGCCGCCGCACACCCTCCCGGACAAATCCGACGCTCTCATACACATGGGCAGCACGGCTATTGTACGAATAAACCTCCAGCTCAATGCGGTGCAAATTCAGAATTCCGAAGCCGTAGTCAAGCATCAGCAGCAGCGCTTCCCGGCCATACCCCTTATTCTGATGCTGTTCATGGCCAATGGCCAGACGCAGGCCGGCGGTGCGGTTGCCCCGGTCTATATCCTGAATTGCGATGTCGCCGATCACCTCATCCGTCTCTTTAAGGGCAATCAGCAGCAATACGGCACTGTCATCCCCTGCTTTACGGTCGATATATGCTGAAATCTGCTCTTTGTTGATATGCCTCTGCGTCCCTGTGAGCCTTCGTACCTCTGCACCATAGAACATATGGTAATACAGTTCGGCATCCTCCCCGTTCAGCGGGCGCAGGTATACTTTATCCCCAAATAATAAACCAGACTGTTTGCTCATTGTTCCATCTCCTGTCTCTTTTGGTAGCTCTATGGTATTACAAATCTGGATACTATAAAATAGACAAAACTGTTCGATTTCAAAAGAAGGTCGGAGCATCCGATGCCGCCTAAAGCAGAGAGAGGTGCAAACATGACGCTTAACCATTACCTGGGATCAGACAGACCGCTGCCCGCCGGAAGTTTCGGCTATGTATTCTCGTACCAAAAGTACGCGGACATCCCTAAATCCGATGATCCCAGTGCGCTTCACAACATCATTGATCTATCCCATTTGAATGATACCCTTTTCCAGGTGTTTGAGAGTGATCTGGATGCGGCCGGGCTGGAGATCGCAGACGTGACCGCCTTACCGTGGAGGCAGAAGCTGCTTATAACTAAACCTTATGTGTATGGGATAAGCGGTTCTTTTACTATTAGTAAGGAGATGAGGGAGCAGAGTCCCCTGTCTTTTGAAATCGGGCGAAAATGCATCGGACTGCTGCTCTCCCACATGAATGACCATATGGAGGAAGGGGAATCCATGGAAATCTACTCTTGCTGGGATAGTGAGCTGGAGATGGACAGAAACCCGGAGCTCGACTCTACCCTTCATCTGCCGGACTTTCAGCTGGGAGACGTCTTCGAACTGGCAGACAAGCAATTGATCCGGGTCACCAAATAGTTAGCGCCTCTAGCGTGACGGGTCAGCAGTTACTACTGAGAAAAGAAAATAAAGTGTTAGACTGTATCTGTTGAATTTGCAAAGCCAATTGTTTTCTGGCGGCTGCCTTCGTGTCTTGATTGAACTAACATTTCCCGTTAGTGTAATGACTTAGAATTCTTATTTTTTCTGTACTTATAAATAGCCATTGGTGTATTGATAACGCCGATAACTAGCATTGAAATCAGAGGGAGGATTTGTATGAACTTCGGAGTTGAGTCGCCATCCCCTACAGGACCTACCTTAGGCTGATTTGCATCCGAGTAACCGTAAACCAAAAATACTATGGGGAGAACCACACACACCAGAGAAAAGAAAAAGTAAATACCATACCTATTCAACTAGTCACCCCATTTTGTTCAGTACCTTTACCATTTTATTACGAGTTTAAACTATCCTGCCCGTTAACAACCTTTGCTTAATTTTTATCTCTTATCTCACGCAGGGTTACTTCAATTCTCTCCATCTTTCTTAACATTGAATATTGATTCCCGATCAAACCGGCAAGACCAATGACTATTACAATTACTATCAAGAGTACCATGCATATCCTCCCATAGTTTGATTTTTTCTCCTTATTTTATTGTAACATTTATTCAATAAACTGTACTTCAACGAGAAATGGCAGCCGATCATATGACCGATTTCTTTCGATAACCTTGAGCTATAGCCTCCATTTAGTGAAACGTTTTTCTATGATAATTGGTTAATTTTTTTCTTTTTTCGAATAATAATGGCCGCTAAAATGCAACAAAATGCCCCCGAAAAGCTTGCAATTATCGGTATTACGTTGTTCATATAGACTCCCTCCATTGTTCTCACTGCTGACTCAATTCCATTTTAACCCACAACAGACTAAGCTTCATGCAAACTGCCCATTAGCTTAAGAGTAAATGTGCTTATATACTGGTGATTTAGAAATAGAGCCTTGTTTAACTCAATGGGTTTGCCCTCAAGCATGTGCTGTCGATATCCACAGCCTTCGATTCTTACAGGCTTAAATTACGTATATGTTTAGTCAACAAAACCAATTCCAACTTAAGCTCATAACAAAACCTCCCTTTAAAAGCTATTAAATCTAGTTTGCTTCTGAAGAGAGGTTTTAATCTGCCTGATGTATTAAATTATCGTTTCCCGTTAGCTCAACAAACTTATCTAATCATCAAACTGCTTAATAAATTTTTCATTGTACAGACCCTTTTGGATGAGATTATCAATTTTTTCTTTTGGAACGCTTACTGACAAGTCTCCCTCCCACGCTTCCCAGTCTACAAAGACAATAAAATCATCAGTTATATCTAAGATTTCATTCCATTCATATTCGTTTAGTCTCATGGATACTTCAAACATAATCTGTTCTGTTTGCTTCCACCATTCACCGTAATAATCATCGGGATTAAACATGGAGATAAATACTTTTTCTTTTTCTTTCAACTTTTCATCAGTCAGTTCATTCTGATACTTTGCAGGCTGTTCGCCTGAATTAAAACAAAAACCTGAACTTTCAAAGCATTCTTGGCGATATTTAACCAAACCCAATTGGATCAGGCTAACTAGCGGGGCGTAATCGTCTCTATAAAGGGCGATAAAGCATATTTTTTCATCATTGGGTTTATCAATCTCTGCTACTGCCTTCGGAATCAAATGGATTAATTCATTAATAATCTCTTGTTTTAGTTCTTCGCCCATCGTACACCTCTTGTACCTTAGGATCTGTTGCAAAATGTGGCTCAACTGAAGGCTTCCTACAGGGCTTTAAACTTTAATTACATTTTTGTAGAAACCATCGTCCATTTCGGGAGAATCAGCAGAAATCCAAGCATAATTGAGAATACCAAGCTTCTCAGCAATCTGATAGGCACATGGGCTCTCCATAGCAAAGATAACTTCGGGATCTTTCGTAAATAGTACTTCCAAGTCAGATGAATCATTACCAGCCTCTTCGACTAGTTTTTTGATAACATCCAGGTCGAAAATTTCGTCGGAAGGAGCACTTACTTCCCCATCACCAAACATCTCAATTAACTCCTCTTCATCGAAATCAAAATCCTCGATATCCGTCTCGTCCCAGGAACAGTCAAATTTAAAAATAAGAGTAGACTGCCTGAAAATGGACAGGCTCCAACCGTGGTCCTCGGCGTACACATAATGGACAAGCAAATCTTTATTGGATTCAACAATAGAGTCTGATGGTCTAAATTCATCTCCCAAGATTACGAACGTAGTCCACCGACTGTCATCTTCAAATACAAAACCCTGTTCACCTGCATGGTTGATGAGTTCAATTGCTTTTTCTTTGCTACCCAACAAATGATAGCTTTGACTAAATTCGCTCATTCGGGTTGCTCCTCAAAATAGGATAGGCATTAGAGAATATGTAGATAATTCCTTGATTTAATAATAACTGGAGGTTTCTATCTTACTCAACTATTAAATTATACTTTTTGGCCTAATCATTGTAGCTATCCTGCCCAATAGCCTAAACGGCTACCGATCTACCGGCAACCTTCTGTCTTTACGTTTTAGATCTGTTTGTTGAGCTATCGTTTCCCGTTAGCGTAATTGCCGTACCTTTACTTTATGTCAAGAAAGTTGTTTTTCTAAGAAAGCCCATAAGTATCCTACAAGAACCACAACTACTACATGAATTAAAGGAAATATAGGTGCCCATATGCATCTATTTTTGTTTTTTAAATACAATACAAGACAAACACTGTACGATATTGGATAAGAACTAGAAAGAAATAAAAATAGTCCTACAATAATTATCAAGAATACATTCTCATTTCCTGTCCTCTCTCCAGCTATTGACATTATGTCTGCTAATAGAACGAATGGATATAACAACAAAGGTATACCACCCAACATAAAAAAAACCGTATTCTTGGACACTTAGCACCTCTTAGCTATAAGGAATTGTATTAGTATAGATACTAATATTTCAGTTTCTCAAATCATCAAATTTTGACTCCTTTATTTTTGGATAAAAAGAGTATTCGTCCCCTAAGTAGAGTTTCCTTTAATTGTAACCATCCTGCCCGTTAGCTTAATGACAGAAAGAGCAGTTGGCTCGGCGGCAAACTGCTCCTGGATCGCTGAACTAACGTTCCCCGTTAGTTCAATGATTGTAGGTTCCACTCATTTAGAACGCTCTTGCTATTTCCCAGCTACAATATACTCCTCCATATTTTTTAGAGTATAGGTTCATAAGCTCACTCTGATAATTAATAAGTGCCAGCGCCTCTGTCTTTGTAACTTGGTAAACGGAAGTATCCTGATCTTTGCTTTGAAGCCTCAACGTGAATCCCGTTCCCCCGATTTCCTCTTCGAACTGTTTGCTCTGATCATTTGGAATCTCAAGCATATGCGAAATATGACAAGTGTTATTACTATATAGATTAATGTCAGTTGATTTCACTTTTAGCTCATTGGCATATTGACGTGCTGACCGCTCTGTCTCTGTCTCGAAAACACCTGCGAGCCCTTCTTCAAAAACATTGTCAATATGTATACGATCATAATCAAGGATCCAACTGCGGTACTGGTAATACAATGGCAGTAAGCTTTCTTTACTCACACCATATACATCACAACCACGGTCATCGTAAATATACAACAAGATTTGTTTTGTTGAATTAAATAGCATTACATTGCCGTGTACGCGTGGTTTCCTGCCAAAATCTTGATTAGCAATAGCAGTTAGCAGGTATGACATTTTTATGTCTTCGAACTTCACTCGAACTCGATACTCGCTGGTTACCATTTGTTCATCATCTTCATATTCGTAGGGAATCACTTGGTGTTCTAGGTTTTTTACTGTTTGTTTTGTTTTAAAAAAACGGTGCATATCAAGCTTTTCGTGCTTACTTTTTTCTTTCAAGTAGCTAATGCGATTGATCACATGAACTTCGTCATTTTCTGAAAAGAGAAAGTTACATATGCTGCTTGAGCGTTGCATTACCTCATTAAAGTATGCTTTTTCCTCAAGAGCAACTGGTCCAAGTTCAAATCTTATCCAGTATTTTTGCTTGAACATATTATTAACTACACTGGTTTTCATATGCTGCCTTTCGTTAACACGTAATTTTTTTGGAACTTGCTAACTATTCGTGTTTCTAAGAACCTCTTATATCAACTTATTGCAAGTTTTACGGAGTATAAGCTAACACTTGGAGCCCCTGCGCTATTGAACAATAGTTCTCGTTAGTCTAAATGATTTCTCCTTAAACAATCAATGAAGGCATCCAATACGTTAACCGCAAATTGATATTGTTCAGAATCTGACTGGGTATAAAGGATATTCTCTAAATCATTCTCCAAGTCTAAGAGTCTATTCGAAATTTCGGTTATTGGAGGATCAGGCATTAAAGCGGTGTTTAATCTGCTCTGTAATTCTTCTATGCCGTATTCCTTATTCTTAAAACGTTTGACTAAGATTTCGTAATGATGAATGCCTATGGGTATCCAATTTATTGGTATATCGCTTGAGTTTTTTGCGCATTCTTTAGCTTCCTGTAGTGAATCGTGCATAGTGCTACCGATAACATTCCAATCCAAGTCCCAAGAGAATAAACAGTACCCTCTGGCACCTTCATATTTAGCTACTGCGAAAGCAGGTGATAGCCACTTTTTTGTTATCATGTTCGAACAAAACATATCCGTAATTATTGCAATGCTCGTTTGCTGTATAAATCAAAACATTTGCTCCATCCAGCAATGGTGGCACTGTCAAGTTATTCACCCGCTTTCGCGAAATTGAATTGTTCGTCTATAAATTCTGCAAACTAATACTCAAATTAGCGTCCGCTAGTCTACTACCTTTTTCCCCAGTCTACAACTTTATTTTCTTAGGACATTATTGCGCTCATCACCTGCCGCCGCACGGCTTAGCTGTATTTCCTCAGCATTCCTGCAAGCATGTTCTTCAGCTCCTCCACCAGCTCAGGCGGCCCCTGTACCATCGCTTCATTGCCGAGGCCGATGATAAACTTAGCGAAGAACCGGAGGTCGTTGCCGGGAACCTCCCCCTCCAGCCAGCCGGAGCCGTCCTCACGGGTATGCAGCAGAGAATCTGACCACACTTCCGCTTCGCAGGCCTGCACCCCTTCACCCGTCAACTCAATGTACAGCCGGATCTGATTCCGGCTTTTTTTCGTTTGCAGCCCCTTGTCCTGCTCCGACGTACCGTAATCATTCCTGTTCCCCAAATGGACCTGCCGCAGATCCAGTGGTGTCAGCCCCGAGGAATCGTAGTCTACCGAGTGAATCCGGTCGCAGCGGAACACACGGATATCCTTGCGCAAATAACAGTACGCCGGACAATACCATAACCCGCTGCTGGCATAAATACCAACCGGCTGAATCGGCCGCAGGCCGCGCTCGCCTTTGGATTCGTAATCGATGAGCAGCACCTTTTGCCCGATGCCAGCTTCCAGCAGGATCGACAGGTACGGGAACTCCGCCTGCCGCGCCGGGGTCAGGAAATCAATCCGGTTCTTCAGCTCATCAATCCGGTCACGGACATCCCCGGACATATAATTATAGAACTTGTGCAATGCGGAAAGAGACTCTTCCTTAAAGGGCAGGTACTTGTAATGGCGCAGGGCATGGCTGGCAAAAAAAATCGCCACCGCCTCCTCCTCCGTAAAGGCAATCGGCGGAAGAATCCGTTCGTTCAGCACCTGATAGCCCCCGTGCGGGCCCACCTCCGAATACAGCGGCACCCCGAGTTCACCCAGCTCCTGCAGGTCCCGAAGAATAGTTCGCGTAGACACCCCGAATTCATCGGCCAGCTCTCTGACCGTAAATTTGCGTTTGCGGTTCACGGTCATCATCAGGTCCAGCAGCCGCTTCGATTTAGACATGGCATAGACCCCATTTACTTTTATATTCATGACAATAACTGTCACTATTATAGTCTACAATGAAATCAAAGCCCAGCAGAAGCGGGCTGATCTACAACTAAACAAGACAAGGAGCGATTAAAAATGACGATCGAAGTAAATCCGTTTATCCTGCTTGAAGGAACTGCGCGCGAAGCGGTTTCTTTCTATCAGGAGAGTCTAGGCGCACATCTGATGTTTATGCAAACGGTGGGAGAAGGCCCACAGAATCCCGAATCCCCCCTGTCGGACGAAGATAAAGCGCGCATTGCCCATTCTGTGCTGAAGATTGGCGAGACCACAATGTTTATAGCCGATCTGGAACCGGGGCAGACGCGGCAGACCGGCAACGGCCTCAATCTCTGTATTTCCACTGATACCGCTGAAGCCTCTGAACAGCTTTACAACACCTTGAAGGAAGGCGGACAAGTCGATATCGAGCTGGGCCCCGCCTATTTCAGCCCGGCCTACGGTATGGTTACCGACAAGTTCGGCGTGACCTTCCAGATCTTCACGAAGCGGCCGCGTTAAACCAACCGCAAGCAAGATTATGATGAGATGAACATCCGCTGTGCGGCGTCATTTCAAGACAAAATGCCATGACTTTCTACTGGAGTAGAGCGTCGTGGCATTTTGTCGTTTTTACGATAATTAAAGATTTGGCTTATCCTTAAAAATTAAATAATACCCATAAAATCAATTATTTGGTAAAATTATGTTTGTTTTTATATTTTCACAAATACATAAAACGGAGAATTCCTATGAACAAGAAAAATCTAATGAACAAGAACATTTTTAAGACCAGGAAAACAGGCTTTGCTATCATTACCACACCCTTAATCTGCTTGCTGTCCGCCCTACTCTTATCCTCCTGCAGTCCGAAGAGCAGCCTTACCCTGGACTGGAAACCAGACTTACAGCTCGTGAAGCAGGAAATGCGCCAGAAAGAGGTAAGTCTTGCAACGAACAGCGGGCGTGCCGCGGCATTCAGCAGCAAGATCGATGAAATGATCGGCAGACTCCCGGACTATGACAATGATGACCAGGTTAAAATTGATCTATCCCAGGCGATTGCTTCGCTGGGTCAGGTGCACACCAATCTAGGGCTGGCGGAGGAAAAGGTGCTTCCGTTCAGGCTGTATATGTGGCAGGGCCGCTTATACGTTACCGACACAATTACCGGCTATTCGGAGGTTCTATACACAGAGCTTACAGAGATTAACAGTCAGCCTGTCAGATCTATAATTGCTCAGCTTACGGATGTCATCTCCCGGGATAATGAACAAGGACTACTGTTGAACATCCCGCGCTACATCATTAGGCCATCCATATTGCATGGGCTGGGGGTCATAGAGGACAAGAATGAGATCAGCCTGACCTTCAAACAGGAGGATGGAACGGATATCCAAAAGTCGGTTCAGCCGGTTTCCCAGAACGACAGTACACTGAATTTAATCAGTCCGTATAAGGATACTTTATTGTCATCAATCAACAGTAAACGAAATTACAGCTTCACGAATTTGTCCGCAGAGCAGACGTTGTATGTGGCGTATAACAGTTGTGAGGAAGATCCTGAATACACGATCAAGCGATTTGTACAGGACATAAAGACATCACAGAAGGCTTCGCCGGTGCAGAAAGTCATTGTGGATTTGCGGGCTAATTCCGGAGGGAATTCAAGTGTTATACATCCACTGATGACAAGCTTATTGCAGGATCCGGTACTCAAAAATCACGTGCTTGTCCTTATTGGGCGCGGCACCGCTTCTTCAGCGATGCTGAATGCCTATGAATTCCGTGAGAATCTGCAGGCTAAGCTATTGGGTGAGCCAACCAACGGCGATCCCAATAAGCCGGGGGAAGTCCAGTTTTTGCAGCTGCCGGAGACCGGCCTCACCGTCACTTACAGCACCAACGAGTTCCATTTCTCTGCTACTACGGATGATGCGCTGATGCCCGATATACCCGTGGACTATACAATCAGCGACTATAGAGAAGGGATCGACCCGGTACTCAATGCCGCGCTGGCCTATCGCTTTCAAGACTGACGCCTTTCAATACTTTCAATACAGTGCCCGCCACAAATAAAAGGTAGCGTAAGCCTCCCACCCATGCCAAGGCACCGCAAATTCCAGCAGCTCGGCTGGCGTAGGCTTGCGGTCCATGCCGGTGAGGAATTTCACCGCATTCTGCAGGCCCACATCGCCTACAGGGTATGCGGTGGTATCGCGCAGGCAGCGCATCCGCACATACTGCGAGGTCCAGGGCCCGATTCCGCGGAGCTTCAGCAGCCGCTGCTCGGCGGCTTCCGGGGTCGGCAGGGCCAGCAGCTCTTCCCGGCTGAGTCCGCCTCCGGCAATCAGCGCAGCTACCTCCAGCACGGTCCGCGCTTTGTTGCGGGTCAGCTGCAGGCTGCACAGTTCTTCCTGTGTGACCGTCAGGAACACCTCCGGCCGCGGAAAATGATAATAGGTGTGTCCTTCCCACTCCAGCGACTCCCCGTATTCAGCGGTGAGCCGCTGCTTCAGCCTGTAGGCAAAGGCCAGATTCACCTGCTGTCCCAGTATCGCCCAGCATAAAGCTTCGAACAGATCGGGGATCCCGATGATCCGCAGTCCCCGCTCACTTACTGCCAGCGGCCGGAGCAGCGGGTCTACATCAGCGATCCGGTAGAACGGGGCCAGATCGCGGTCCAGATCGAACCACTCCACAATATAGCGGGCCAGATCTGCTATGGCCTCCGCGCCAGGACGGACACCGGCCAGTAAGGTAGCCTTCAGGCGCAGCGGCTGATCCTCCGCTACGGTCAACCTGACCAGCACCGGCGCTCCTTCCAGAACAAACAGCCGGTTGACCCCCTTGCTATCGGAACGGAATAAACATTCCAGCGGCGAGCGGTTCATGTAGGCCAGACAAGCGCCCAGGTCAAAAAACTCCGGCAGCGGCAGCTCAAAAAGCAAATCGTTCATGACCCGCCGCCCCCACATGCGTAATGCCTTCCAGCGCCAGCAATTCCTGCTTCAGCTTCAGGCCGCCCCGGTACCCGGTTAATGTGCCGTTAGCGCCAATGACCCGGTGGCAGGGAACAATAACCGGTATCGGGTTCTGCCCGTTGGCCGCGCCCACCGCACGGACTGCCAGTGGTCTGCCGATCTGCACGGCAAGCTCCTTATACGTAGCAACGCCGCCGTAAGGAATCTGCGTCAGCCCTGTCCAGACCTCCTGCTGAAATGCTGTTCCCCACAGATCAAGCGGAAGGCCGCTGAAGCTGACCGGATTTCCGGCGAAATAGCTCTCCAGCAGATTAGTAACCCCCATATCGGCAAAAACTTCCGCATTCTCTTCCAGCTCATGAGAAGGGGCATACATATTCAGCCAGCCATCCGGCAGGCGGCCCTGATCCTGCTCATAGGATACCCGGATCAGCCCCTTATCACTGGCCCATAAGGTCCATCCCCTGTTCCCGAGATTCAGCGTATGATGATAGATCTTAACCGGCTTAGCGGTTACGCTGTTCCTGATGTTCTTCATGAGAATTCCCTCCCTTGTATTGATTACGGTAATCTGTCGGCGGCACGCCGTTTTTGCGGGCAAACCAGGCGGCGAAATGGGATGCGCCCTGAAAGCCGACCGCCCGCCCGATTTCAGCAACCGGCAAATCCGTTGTTGCCAGCAGCCCGCAGGCCTTCGCGATCCGCAGCTGATCCAGCTTCACGGCTGGAGACTGTCCGGTTACACGTGTGTAGGTCCGTTGCAGGTGAAACGGGCTGACTTTCAGCTGCTCAGCCAGCACCGGCAGCGTCAGCTTCTCTGCAAGCTGCGCCTCCATAATGGCGTCCGCCTGGGCGGCAAGCACCGCATCGGGCCGGAGCACGCCGCCTTCCTCCGGGCGGCATCGTTTACAAGGGCGGAAGCCGGCACGGGTCGCCTCCTCTAAAGACGTATAAAACTCTACATTTCCGGCCTTAGGCGTTCTGGCCCGGCAGGACGGGCGGCAGACAATACGGGTTGTAAGCACCGCTGTATAATACACCCCGTCATAAGTCGGTTCACGTTTAACTACTGAATCATAGATGCGCTCAAATGTTATCTGGTCCATGTGAAATCACCTCATACCGCAAGTATAAACGATTGCTTTTCCCTTATGCAGCCATTTGGAATAGGAGAGCAAGATTACGACAGTATGCCGCTGCCCGGTAGCCTTCGACTTAAATGCTGCTGCCTGCCCAGGATTTCCCTTTTAAGATATGGTAATATTATAATAATTTCCATTAATTTGAATCAGGAGGGACCTATGCGTAAATTCACATGGCTGTTAGGCAGTATCCTTCTTTCCATTGCCATAATATCCGGATGCAATTCAAATCCGTCCGGGAGCAATAATCATCCTGAAAGCGCAGCTCCTGCCAGCGAAAGCGCCGCACCCGCACCGCAGAGCACAGCACCGGCTGCCGAGTCCGCCGCCCCAGCTAAGGAAGGCATTTCCTCCGCTGAACTGGAGGCAGCCATGAAAGCCGCCACCGAATATAAGAGTGCCGAGTACACGGTCAAAGCCTCTGCAGATATTATGTCTATCGAGTCTATAGAGCAGCGTAACGAAGTTATGAAGCCTTATTTTACAGCGGATTTCTACCAAAAAGCAGTCAGCACCCGCTACACCGCCCTGCCCTTGCAGGTCGTCCACAAGCAGCAGCTCTCGATCCAGCCTGACAACCTGCAGCTCACACTCAGTGACGGCCACAAGCAGGATATCGCCGAACTGAAGTATACCGTGGATCTTGTACTGCTGAATGAGAAGGGCCAGGAGCAGCAGCGTGTGCCGATGGAGGGAATTTTGACGTTATTTAAGATCGAAGGAGCGTGGCTGGTGCAGGGTGACCGGTTCGACAATGCTGCATTCAGCAAGCTCATAAACGGATAGGCTATATAAAAAAGAACCCTCCGGATAACGCCATTACAGCGTACGGAGGGTTAATTTATCTCTATCTCTCTAATTTATTTCTTTATAATATATAAAATTACAGTTGTTAGATGAATTTATTATATTGCTGCCTTCTGAGCTGTCAGATCAGAGGGGCCATCTGTTACCGGAGGATTTTTCTTCTTCATATAGCCGGAATAGTAGGCCGTAATGATCGGAACAAGAATCGAAGTCACGATTACGGAAGCGGCTACCAGCGCGGTTGCAGTTTCTGCTGCGGGCAGGAATTCCGGCTTCATATTTGCGACCAGCATCGGGTTGGCTACAGCCGCACCTGCGGTACTGGAAGCAGCGAGTCCGGCGGTACCGTTACCGCGGCCAATGAACTTGTCAGCAAGAATCAGCGGTACACCAGTAATAATGATGACTACAAGGCCTAACAGAATGCCCAGCAGACCTGTATCTACAATGACACCAAGGTCAATCGAGCTACCCAGTGCGAAACCGAAGAATGGAATGAGTGTCTGTGTTGCTTTGCCGAAATAGGCACGAAGGTCATGATCAAGGTTACCCAGCAGAAAACCAACCAGGAACGGAAGCACTGCGCCCACGAACACATGGGGTTCAAATACGGCTACACCGGTACTGCCCAGAATCAGCATGGTAACAAGCGGGCCGGATTCAAGAGACATCAGTACGAAGGCACCGGACTCTTCTTTGGTACCGTACTGCTGCATAATGGAGGCATACAAGCCGCCGTTAGTCATATCCATTGCGGAGATAATTGCCAGTACCGATAAGCCGGCGAAGAATCCGGTCTGCACACCGCCCTCAGGCAGGAACTGGACAGCAATCAGGGCAACAACCCAAGCCACAGCGATTTTGGTCAGCACCAGTGTACCGGATTTGCGCAGTACTGTTCCTGTTGCCCGTACATCAATCGCGGCGCCCATACAGAAGAACCAGACGGCCAGAATCGGCACCGTACCTGTCATAAGGCCTTTCGTGAAGCCGCCAAAATATTCGCCCGCGTTCGGGAAAGCCGTGTGAATAATGGCTCCGAGGAACAGCGGCACCAGCATCATTCCGCCGGGAATCCGGTCGAGTGTCTTTTTAATTTTCATATCGTTTGATCATACCCTTCGTCTAATATGGTTAAGAAATCGATTAAATTAATTTACATTTTTTACTTATTATTCCTCGTTGGGGCGCAGCAAACCAGTCCCCGGAGTTTCCCCCTGAGATTATTTGCCTGACCGCGCTTTCATTTCAGTTACGGCTTAGCCCGAGCTCCGGAATCATTTTGGAGAATAAATCGTCACTTTCCTTGAGCTGCCGCGAGAACGCCTTACCGTCCCTAACCAGCAGTCCAAGTCCGTTCATTGTCATAGCTTCGCGGAAGGTTCTGTCTTCCGTTCCCTTAATAAAGGCCTGTGCCAGCAGATCCGCAATGGCATCCGGTGTATCCTTTGGTACAGCAAGCCCTCTCCATGTACTGGTGAAGTTCACATGTATTCCGGTCTGTTCCTCCAGCGTAGGCACGTCCGGCAGCGCTTCCGAGCGTTTGTCGGCATTAACGGCCAGCGTCCGCAGCTTTCCTTCATCCACGTATTTCTTCACCTCGGCAGGACTTACCGGTACCGCATCGACAAAACCGTCCATCAAGGCAGAGACGGCAGGCCCCGCACCTTCAAAAGGAATATGTGCAAACTTCACACCTGTTTCCCGTTCCAATGTTACGGCGGCTAAATGCCAAATGCTCCCCGTTCCTGCGTTTCCCATTTTCAATTCACCTGGATGCGCTTTCGCAAAGTCGAGAAATTCATTTACGGTTTGCCACGGCGCTTCGGCTCTTACGGTAATGGCGGAAGGATCAAAATTCGTTTGAGCGATAGGTTTAAACTTCTCATAAGTAATCGGCAATAGTCCCAAATGCGGCAGAATCGTTAGTTCAGCCGGCAAAAACGTAACCGTATAACCGTCAGCCTTGGCATTTGCACCCTCCATGAGTCCGACAGAACCTCCGCCGCCTGTGCGGTTAAGTACAATGACTGGCTGGCCCAGAACTTTCTCCGTAGCTTTGGCTAAAGCCCTTGCTGTAGTATCTGTTCCGCCGCCGGCGGCATATGGCACGATTAATGTGATCGGTTTCTTGGGGAAATCGCCACTTGTGCTCCCGCTGCTGTTATATCCGTTCATGCGGGCTAAGGTGAAGAGAAGCACAGCCATAATTACGGCTGCTGATCCAATCGCTATCTTTGTCGTCCGTTTCACAAGCCATCCCTCTTTCTCCATTCTTGTGTTGGGCAACTGACCGGAAGCGTTACTATATATATTCCGTTCTATCCCCTGTGCTCCACCCCCTGAATCCTTTGGACATCAGCTGCGTTTTTGGCAGCTGTGAAAGTTTTCTCAAATAGAACATTACCGTATACAGAGGGTGGGCGGCAATCGTATTATCTTATTCCGAATCCTCAGAAACGCCGGAACCATGCGGTTTTGGCAGATCTGCATACTGATTGGAAGATTTGCTGTTCTCCCGGAACTTGCCCGGTGTTATCGATTTGCTCTTACGGAAGACACGGATGAAGCTGTTCTCGTTCTGGTAGCCGACAAGCTGGGCAATCTCGGATACTTTGAGGCTACTGCCCTGCAGAAGCTCGCAGGCTTTGTCCATTCTCAGGTTGGTCAAATAGTCATAAAGGGTCGTCCCGGTCTCTTCCTTGAAGATCGTGCTTACCGAGGACACACCCATATTCACATGGGCGGCGATATCCTGAAGCCCGATATTCTCCTGCAAATGAGTCTCCATAAATTCAATCAAATTCTGCACCAGTAAATATTCCTTGGACTGCCGGTGTACTTCAAAGGCACTCGACATCTGGTCAACAATACTGCACAGCATCTCTTCTATATCGTTAAGATCAAGAGTCGTAACCTGATACCAGGTATAATCCGCCAGCTCCGCCGGGAGCGTGTACCCTCCGGATGCGGTAATGTTGATAATTTCCTCCAGCAGATCATTCAAGACACGAATAATCTTCTGCGGCTGGACTTCTTTTTTGCGTAGTTCGGCCGACCATCGATGCACCCACTGCCGGCCTGTAGCAGCATCGGAAACTCTCAGTGCATGCAGCACTTCCTGCTTCCAGGCATCATCAGCTGCCCCGCTGCCCTCATCCAGCCTGCCCTCCAGCCCGGAATAGTCGCGGACACGTCCATACCCTTCATACAGGCGATAGGACAACGCCATTTCAGCTTCCGCATAGGACCGGGCTACCTGCGCAATCACCGGGGCCTCAGTACCGATCCCTATGGATACGGATATTTGGAGTACCTCGGCTATAATATCAGCCAGTTTCAGCGCTTCTTCATGCAGATTCTGACTGTCGCTCCCGCCTTTGGACTGCAGCAGCAGGGCCACACAGTCCTTCCGGGGTGCCGTCGTAACAGTCCGCCAGGAAGGCTCGAAAAACTCAACTACTATATTATTCATCGCATATTTAAGCAGCTGCTGATCCTCTTCGGTGTAAGCTGCCACCCAATGTGAATGACGGTCGATGGAAATGATCAGACTTTCAAAGGGGCCAGGTTCCCAGCCGGCAAAATAATGCTCCCACTTGGTTTCCGTTTCCTGCTTGCCGATACTCCGGGTAATCAGGTCGCTGAGGAATTTGGAGCGCAGCTCCGGGAGACTCCACTCCGCGACCAGTGATTTACTCTGGAAATCCCCGACCAGCTTGCCGATTACCGGTTCCAGATCATAGAGATTGCCGTGGCCTGTCCCCTTTTCCTCAGGGCTGAGCAGCTTGCTGATCCGTTTAAGCGGCCGGAAGGCGGCAAAATTGTAATAATAAATCGCCGAGCACCCGACCGTGATCGAGATCAGCGACAGCATCAGCATCATATTGCGTGCTGTGGTTACATTCTTCAGCAGTTGCTTCATCGGAACCAGCGAAACCAGCCGCCAGCCGGTGACATTGGAGAAGGCCTGATTCGCCATATAAGCCTGCCCTTCAATTTGGACATGGGCGAACGGGCTTACATCGATTTCGGACAGGACATCCTTCATTTCCTCCAGCGGGAAAGGCAGATTGAGCTTCGGATAGATCAAATCTCCCTCCAGGTTGTACACAAACTGATAACTGGACAGATGGGTGTACATCTTGGAGAACAGCGTATCGTAGTCGAGATCAATCAGCACTGCGCCGGTAACCTCGCCGTTCTGGACAATCGGCCTGGCGAGCGAGAGGAGCTCAGTATTGGTCAAACGGGTATCCGTGCCGGTATAGAGCCTTCTTTTGATCAGGAGCGGCTTCTCCTTAATTTCCTCTAGCCATTCGCTCCAGGCATGCTCCGGCGCATCCTCCCAGGAGGCCCTGTAGCCATATCCGCTTGAAACAACGGAATGATCCTGAAACTTAATCACACTGATCGAATGGATATCCGGTTCCGCCACCAGTGTATTTAGCACATTTTGCGGCTGCGCTGCGGCGATCCCGGCATGCTCGGCATCTGTAGAAATATAAGCCAGGACCTCCGGGTTAAACGATAAATCGACCGCTTTGTTATCCGCTTCCCGGAATGCCCGGTTCGTCACATCCAGATTGATCTGCAGCAATTCAACATTCGGTGTATTCAGTTCCGTATCCAGCGCCTGCCGGTACTCTCTGTAGGAGAAAAGGGCAATGATCGTGATGCATAGTGAAACACTTAATGTCAGTATAAGAATCAGACGGTTCTGTTTATTGTTAAGCAGGTATTTCAGTTTAAATCGCAACATGGGTAGTGCTTCATCCTTCCGCTATATAGATTGAACTTAAAAGAATAATCCCAAGTTCAATTTATTACATCCCTTGAGTATCAGACCTTAGAGCAGCAGGGTTGTCCTGCAATATGGAGCATATCATACTCTTTAGGATTATAGAGAATTAGAGATAAAATTGTTATAGATAAATTTGAAGTTATTACTACGTACATAGATCAAATAAACGCATATTAGCGGGGATCCTCATTGAGTCAGGAGACTGCTCACTTATTAGAAACGAAAGAGTAGCAAGCTCATCCTTTTTAGGTGCTATAATAGGGGAACAAAGCAGGAACAAAGACTATTTTGCTACAGGAGACCGATTGCGATGCAGCCAAACTATGCCCTGGATGATGCCGAATGGAACAAGCTCATTTCGGATGCGGCCTATTATTTCGATGATTTAACCCTGAAGCGGGGATTTCAATATTATAAGCAGAACCGGGTGCAGACATTCTCCATCAGTGAACCCCGGAAAATGAGGGCAATGGTTGAAGGCCGGGAAAACTATGGCGTCTATATCAACCTGGACAATTTCCCAGGCAATTATTGCGACTGTCCGGTGAATGAACCCTGTAAGCATATAGCGGCGGTACTCATGTATTATGCTGATGCGCAAAAGCGGTCCGTGGCTTCCCTGGCCAATGCCAAGGCGGTCGTCAGCCGCCCCAAAGCAGCTGCTGCCAGCGCCGAGGTCCCGGCAGGAACCGGGAGCCGCAGCGCCTTGGTGAAGAAGCTCGGCGGACTCATTCCCGGAGGGACGGTAGCCCAGTGGCGCGAATATCTTCAGCTGCTCACCTCTCCGCTTGCGCATACGGTGCGGAACCCCCAGTATGCCGACAGGGCACTGGCCGCCATTGCCGAGGCGAAGCCGCAGCTCTCCCCTGCTGCCGGTATGCTGTTCAAGCTGCACGCGCATCTCTTCATCCTGGAGAATCTGCTGAGGCCTAATCTGCCTGCAGCGGCAGCCCCTGTCCTAGGCTATTCGCTCGGTTATTATACCGCCGTGGCCGTCTCTGAGCTTCAGGCCGCTGTAACCCGCCTGATGAATACTACGCTGCCGCTGGCGGAGGAACCCGGAGAGTGGCAGCGGGTAAAGGATACTTTATCCTATCTGCGGCAGGAGATGCTGACGGAAGCGCGTGACCGCTCGCGTGATCAGCCTTATTTCTCCGCCTGTTATGAACTGCTCTGGAGAAAATGGATTGCTCCCAACACGGATGGAGCGGCCCTCTATTCGGAAGAGCTGGACGCCCTGCGTCAGGAGGGACAGGAGCTCGGAGCTGCACACTCGCGCCAGTCGCTGCTGCTGGCTGAGAGCCGGATGTATTACCTGCTTAGCGACGACCGGGCGGCGTGGGAGCTGCTCCGCAAGACAGCGGAACGGCCCGGCATTTATCCGGATGAGCTGATGAGCTTCCTTATCCCGCTCGCCGAAGCCGGACACTGGTCACGCCTGACGTCATGGCTTGCTGAAATCGGCCCTCTGCTGACCAGCCGGTTGTACAATCTCAGCGATTATGCCGGGTACTGGAAAGAAGCGGTCCGGCGTTTACCGGAGACAGAACCGCTGATGTGGGACACGCTGTCCGGCATGCTGCCGATATCCCGGGAAATTTACGAAGACCTGCTGCTGGACTATGGCAAATGGCAGGACTGGATGGATTATCAGTTATCTTCCGGCAAAGCCCCTTCTGATTTCCGTGTCAGCGATCTCCAGCCGCTGGAGAAAAATGCGCCGGAGCTGCTGTTGCCCTTCTATCACCAGGCCGTAGAACGGTTTGTGGTGGAGAAAAACCGGCATAGCTATAAAGCGGCCGTCAAACTGATGAAGCGGTTAGCCAAGCTGTACAAGAAGCTTAAACGCGAGGAGCGCTGGGAGGAATTCTTAGAAGCCTTCACCTCCCGGAACAGCAGGCTGCGTGCCCTGCAGGAAGAGCTGCGGAAAGGAAAGCTGATCCCATGAGCAAGTATATGCGCAATATTACCGTCCAGCTCGCCCTGACCAAGTACGGGGATGCCCTGATTTACGCCGTCGACGACAGGGACGACTATGTTCCCGGTGTTCAGCTGAAGCAGAAGCTGTTTGCCTGGCATGAAGAGTCTTTTTATGGAACGGAGCTGACCTTGCAAAACGCGGATGGCGTGGAGCTGGTAGTGCTGCCTGCCGAGCAGGTGGTCCCGTTCTTCGCGGATCTCCGGCTGCTCCGGCATGTGGGCTGGAGCTGGCAGGGCGATGCCGCCCTGCTGACCGAGCTGGCCCCGGCCGTCTCCGGGCTGCTGGCAGAGAAGCAGTATGTACCCAGCTTCGCGGCTTACCGTGAAGGCCAGCTCCAGTGGAACTGGGACGACAAGGCCCTTCAGCTGCTGGCCGAAGGGAATGACAAGCTTACAGCCGCGCTGCGCGGGCTGGCTGAACGGCGCGGACTGGCCGAGGGGCTCGGCGCCGCCTTCTCAGCGGCGGTGTTCCAGCGCTACTACGGCACGGAAGCCGAAGCCGGCGACCTGCGCAGCGAATTCCCGCTGCTGTTCAGTAGCAGCGGAGCATCAGCTCTCGGAATCGATGCCGAGAGCTGGCTGATGTCCATCGGCTGGAAAGCCGACACCGCGCCGTTCCGGCCGGCGCTGCAGCTGCTGGAGCCGGACGCGGACACGTCCTACTGGCGGCTCCAGCTGCTCCTGCAGGACAAGCGCGATGAATCCGCGCTTGTGCCGCTGCGGCTCACCGGAGACGGCGAGCCGCACGGCCAGTGGCCCGCATCGTGGACGGCCCATGTCCGCGAGCGGGCGGCCGGGTGGCTCTCGCGGCTGCGCGAGAGCCTGCCCGGCGGGCACATCGGCCACGGGGACGATGTGCTCGGGGAACCGCTCAGCGACGCGCTCGCGTGGCGGTTCCTGACACAGGACAGCCGGCTGCTGCTGGAAGCCGGCTGGCAGGTGCTGCTGCCGGCGTGGTGGGAGGCCGCCAGCCGCCGGAAACCGCGCCTGCGCGCCAAGATCAGCTCCGGCGAGGGCAGCCGCGGCGGCGGCAAGTCGCTGTTCGGGCTGGATGCGCTGGTCGACTTCGACTGGCGCATCTCGATCGGCGACGCCGACCTTACAGAGGCGGAGTTCGCCGAGCTGGTCGCCCGGGGCGAACGGCTCGTGCAGTTCCGGGGCAAGTGGATTCCGCTTGACCCCGCCCTGCTGGCCCAGATTCAGCGGGCCATGGCCGGGATGGACAAGTCCAAGGGCCTGTCCTTCCAGGACGTATTGCAGCTGCATCTGCTGGGCAGTGGTGAAGATGGATTAAGCGAGGAAGCCGCAGCGGAGCAGGCCGAGGAGCAGGCGGCCCGCTTCCGGCTGGAAGTGGAGCTGAACGAGCATCTGGTCCAGCTGATCGGCCAGCTTGGGCAGCGTGACCAGTGGCCGAAGCCGGCTGTACCGGCCGCACTGCAGGCCGAGCTTCGCAGCTATCAGCATGAAGGCTACGCCTGGCTGGCCTTTCTCCGCCGTTTCGGCCTCGGGGCCGTCCTGGCCGATGATATGGGCCTCGGCAAAACCGTGCAGCTGATCTCCTATCTCCTGCACCTGAAAGAGCTGGCGGCCGACCCGGCGGGCGGCCAGCCGCAGACGGATCCTCCGGGCTGGCCGGCACTGATCATCTGCCCGACCTCCGTACTCGGCAACTGGCAGAAGGAGCTACAGCGCTTCGCCCCGTCCCTGAACGTCATGCTGCACTATGGCAGCAGGCGGCTGAATGCCGGGTACTTCTACGGCGCAGCCTCGCAGGCCGATGTAGTCTTGACCTCCTACGCCACGGCAGCACTAGACCAGGAGCTGCTGCAGCAGTTCACCTGGGCTGCAGTATGTCTGGATGAAGCACAGAACATCAAGAACGCCGGGACGAAGCAGTCTGCGGCGGTGCGCAGCTTCCCGGCCCTGCACCGGATTGCCCTGACAGGAACGCCGATTGAGAACCGGCTGTCGGAGCTATGGTCGATCTACGATTTTATTACACCCGGCTACCTGGGCAGCGCCAAGTCCTTCCAGGACCGGTTCGCGAATGCCATAGAGAAAGAACGGAATCCCGAGCGGACAGCGGATCTGCAGCGGCTCGTGAAGCCCTTCATGCTGCGCCGCAAAAAGAAAGATCCCCATATTCAGCTGGATCTTCCCGATAAAAATGAAATGAAGACCTATGTCAACCTGACCGCAGAGCAGGCGGCCCTCTATGACCAGCATGTAACTGGGCTGCTGGAGAAGATGAACAAGCTGGAAGGCATTGAGCGCAAAGGCGCTATTCTCGCCGCGTTGACCAGCCTTAAGCAGCTCTGTGATCATCCTGTACTGCTGACGAAGGAGGCCCTGCCCGATCCGGCCGCAGAAGGCGGGCTAGGCACCGCCTCTCTGATTGAGCGTTCCGCGAAGCTGGAACGGCTCCTGGCGATGGTGCGGGAGCTGCGCGAAGAGAACGAACGCTGCCTGATCTTCACCCAGTATGTCGGCATGGGCCGGATGCTACAGTCCGTGCTCCAGCAGGAGCTGAAGGAACCGGTACTGTATCTGAACGGCAGCACCTCCAAGCAGGCCCGCGACCGCATGATTGAGCAGTTCCAGGCCCCTTCGCCTCCGGACGGATCTCCGGCATCAGCCGATCAGCCGAATGTATTCATCCTTTCACTGAAAGCGGGCGGAGTCGGCCTCAATCTGACCGCAGCCAACCATGTCTTCCATTTCGACCGCTGGTGGAATCCGGCTGTGGAGAATCAGGCCACGGACCGCGCCTACCGGATGGGCCAGACCAAGGATGTGCAGGTGCATAAATTCATCTCGCTTGGAACCCTGGAGGAACGCATTGACGAAATGCTGGAGAGTAAGCAGCAGCTCAGCGATGATGTCATCTCCGGCTCCGAGAACTGGATTACCGAGCTGTCCACGGATGCACTTAAGGATCTGTTCAGCCTGCGCCGGGAATGGGTAAGCTGATTTGCCAGAAAATAATGGATGTGCTAAGATGGACTCAACTTTTAGGAACGGAGGGTTGCAAATGAATGTGATAGATTTTATCCGGATTCGTACTTTGCGCGGCTAATTCAGATATGAATAGCGCTAAAGTTCTGCCCATGTGCAGAGGACTCAGGATAGGTCTATCCATTTTTAAAGGCAACCCGCAGTTTGACCGGGCGGACAGGGAATGATGTGCCGCCTTCGCCTTTAGAAATCGCACCCCATAGAGAATTGATCACCTTAACCGGGCAGGTTGGAATAGGCCGCCTATTTCCGTTTGCCGGTACCGGATGCTTCGTTCATTTTCGCTGTGGGATGCGCCAGCTGGTTGATGCCGTGCATGCCAATGCATGGCCTTCCCGGCCTATTCTATTTCCTCTAATTCAAGCACAGGCAGATTACCGCCTGTGCTTTTTTCATGTCCGTTTAGCCCCTTAACCGTTAAGTCTGTTTTAGTCCGCATCATACCACCCGCAGCTTACACAGTCACAAAATTTCAGGAGGTTGATAAATATATGGAAGCCGCACAGCAACAGGCCATCATCGTTGGCGTTCAACTGCAAAAGCAAAATGAGAAGGATTTTGCATATTCGATGGAGGAGCTGCGCAATTTGGCTGCAGCCTGCAATATCAAAGTTATCGGTGAACTGAGCCAGAAAGCCAGCCGGGTGAATCCCTCCCACTATCTGGGCACAGGGAAAATTCAGGAACTGGCCGCGCTGCCGGAGGATGAGGATACGATCATTATCTTCAATGATGAGCTGACGCCTTCGCAGATCCGCAATTTGGAGTCGGCACTGGACCGTCAAGTTATTGACCGGACGATTCTGATCCTGAATATTTTTGCGCAGCGGGCCAAAACCAAGGAAGCCCAGCTGCAGGTCGAAGTCGCCCAGCTTCAATATATGCTTCCCCGCCTAACCGGCATGCGCGAATCGCTCGGCCGGCAGGGCGGCGGATCGGGCCTGAATAACAGAGGGACCGGTGAAACGAAGCTGGAGCTGGACCGCAGAAGAATTGAAGAACGGATTACGGCACTGCAGAACGAGCTGCATACGCAGGTGGAGCGGCGCCAGATCCAGCGCAGGCAGCGGCAAAAAAATGAAGTCCCGGTGGTCTGTCTTGTCGGGTATACCAACGCCGGCAAGTCCAGCTTATTAAATGCCATGGTAGAGGAATATCATCCCGGCTCGGGCAAGCAGGTATTTGCCAAGGATATGCTGTTCGCCACACTGGAGACGTCGGTCCGCAGCATTAAGCTTCCGGATCACAAAACCTTCCTGCTAACCGACACGGTAGGTTTCGTCAGCCAGCTGCCCCATCACCTCGTTAAGGCCTTCCGCTCTACACTGGAGGAAGTGACCGAGGCGGATCTGCTGATCCATGTGGTCGACGCTTCCGATCCGCAGCATGAACAGCATATGGAGGTAACAGCTGAGACGCTCAAAGCGCTGGGCGCAGAGGGCATTCCCACGGTGTACGCCTACAATAAAGCGGATCTGACCGACCGGCCTTATCCTGTTGTGGAAGGAGATTCCGTCACCCTCTCCGCCAGACAGGGCAGCGGAATCGCCGAGCTTACCGGACTGATCCGCGGGCATGTCTTTAATGACTACATTCAGTGTGAAATTCTGATCCCGTATGACCGCGGCAGTATCGTTTCGTATTTCAATGAACATGCCCATGTCCAGGAGACCAGCTACGAAGAGCAGGGAACAAAGCTCCTACTGGAATGCAGAGCTGCCGACTATGAGCGGTTCCGTGGCGATTTCATAGAGCTTTCCAGTTAAAAGTTTACGTAAAAAAGAGCTGAGCTCCAGGGCGGATCCCCTGGAGCTCAGCTCTTTTAGTCTATTCAGAGAGTGCCGTCCGCCGCCGGACCGGGACGCAGCCGCAGCGAGAAGGCCTCCCCGGATTCAGTGCTGCCGCTCACCCGGAGGATACCTTCACCGGTTGCTTCCACCCGCGGGTCTCCGCTGTCACCATCCGCCCGGACAGCGAGCGAGAACACAAAGGCCGCTTGCCGCAGGCTGGTAAAATCAATGCTGCAGCGCGGGCCGGAATACAGAATCATATCCAGATGGATACTGTCCGCCGTCCGGTCCAGCGCCCAGCTCAGGTTCCGCCCGGAGTCCGGCTGTCCGGTGAATACCGCAAACCATGTTGTCAGACAGAAGGCGGACTCCCCGATCCGCAGTTCGGCTCCCTCTTCTGTAGGCTCTACAGTGATGCCCGCGGTATGACCGCCGATCTCCAGCCGCAGCCGGATATCTTCAGCATCAATCGCCCCGCTGATCCGGTCCAGATTAGGATGGGTGTCCCCGCCGTCAGTCACAAAATCAATTCCGAACAGCAAATCCCCCTGATCCTGTCTGGTTTTAATCCGGGCAGAGCAATAATCATAGCCGTCATGCAGGCAGCGTAGCCTGATATAGGCCGGAGCACCATTATTATTCACATAGGCCAGCAGCGGCCGTCTCTGATTCCATAAATCACTGTCCGTAAATGAACCCATGCTGAACTGCGGCGTCATAAAAGTAACTGCCCATTTGCCGCTGCCATCATCGGCATTCCCTTCATACAGCTGTCTCACTTCTTTGGTCTCCGGTACCGTGAAGCAGTCCAGATAGGCGTCCGGGCAATAAAATCCGCTACCGTACCACTCCTCCTCATAAGGAAGCTCATCCCATGGAAAAAACATCACTTCACCCCTGGTCGCCATCTGCAGAAACGCCTTGCTCTGCTCGCTCAGCAGTGTCTGGTAGGAGCGGGAATGCGGACCGGACCACTGCGCAGTTCCGGGATGATAATATCCGGCTACCGTTTTCCACGTCAGGTGAATCAGCTCACTGCACAGCTCCTTCACGGTTCTGTCCGCTGACTCGATCCTCAGCTTCGACAGCTCCAGAATGGCAATATAGGTATACACCGGACTGTTGAACTCCTGAAAGGCTCCGCGTTCCATGGTATATGCATAGAGTTTTTTCAAGCGTTCCAGCCCGTAGTCCGCATAATCCTCCCGGGCGAGCTGCTCTCCGGCAATTCTGGTAACTAAGGCCCCGAGAATAGCAATATTGGTATAATCGGGTCCGACATCCCGCTTGATAATCGCCTCACAGGCATACTCCACCGAGCGGATCGTTGCCTCGCGCAGCTCCTGCGGAAAACGGTGCCCGTGACGCGCCAGAGCCTGAATCAGCCGGCTGCCGCAGAAATCGGCCCAGTTCCAGTCGGGCGGCGCCATTTTGGCCAGCGGCTCTTCATAGAACCAGGACCAGATGCCAAAGGTGTCGTGGCTCCGGTCCGTATCCTGCAGCGAAATCACCTGTGCGATAATGTCAAAGGCCCGCTGCTCCCATTCAGTAAGCTCTGTATCGAGCAGCCCCAGGGCATAGGACAGCGAATCCCGCGTAGAATGGATAAATTCGGCCTGCTTCAGGGTGGTATGGTATCCGGGGCTGCTGAACGGCGAGCGCAGCATGGCAAGCTCCGGATTATAGCGGGCCTCCAGCCCGCGCATTTTGCGGATCAGCATTTCGCGCTGGTTCATGTTTTCTCTGGTATAACCTGCCGCGTTATTCACTCTTATTTCCCTGCCTTTCTGACCGTGGTCACATTCGGCTGTCCGTTAGACTTCTGGCTCAGCGTCTGTGCCAGCAATTGCATTACCAGCCCCTGCCCGTACAGTGCCGGATAGACAGCGATCTCATTATAGGCCTCAGCAGAAGGCATTACCGGAGTTCCGGCTGATACCCCCTTCACTTCACCCTCATCCGTGATGAGCGGAAGAATAGCACCGAGCGCCTGCTCCGCACTGGTCAGATATGAAGGGTCCAGCATGCCGCTCTGTACGCCCCGGATGAATCCGCAGGCGATACCCGCGCTGCCCGAGGTCTCTTTGTAATATTCCGGCCTGTCCAGGACCGTATGCCACAATCCGTCCTCCGCCTGGCAGGAGCGAAGGCCAGCGGCAAGCCTGTCGTACCGATTGTACAGCTCCCCGGGGATCCCGGTTAACTCCTTAATTTCTGCCACAATCTGCGGAACGGCCAGCGTAATCCAGGCGTTGGCCCGCGCCCAGCGGACAGCCGACATATGATTCCCCGCAAGGGAGTTCCAGCCGTGGAACAGCAGCCCTGTCTGCTCATCCTGGAGCAGCCGCAGATGCAGCAGCGTCTGCTCCAGCGCAGCCTCCGCGATTCTGCGCTCCCCGGTCAGTCCGGCCTGCCGCGCCAGGAACAGCACTGCCATGTAGACCGTATCCGCCCACACCTGTTCCGGGAACTTGGCTGCCTCTGTGACGGTATGCTCCAGCGCCCCTTCCCGGGTTCTCGGCGCCGTCTCCAGCATCCAGCCGGCAATTTCACCCGCCTTCTCCAGAAACCAGCTATTCTGTGTCCGCCGGTACAGACCGGGAAAAACCGCATAAGGAGCCATGGAATTAATTACCTTAATGCCTTCGGCCTGCTGCTTATTCCGCTCTACCCACTCCAGCACATAATCGACGGCCTTGTCCCGGCCCGTAGCCTGGCCGTAGTCCAGGATGGAAATAATGCCAACCCCCGGCACCCAGTCCCAGTGGCCGATGTCCATTCCCCAATTACCGCTGTGCCGTTCAGCGGTCATATACGCAAATAACCGTTCCAATATAGGCTCCAGCATAAGCTTAGTGTGGGACATGCTGCAGCCTCCTTGGACTCAGGTAATCTTCCTCGGGATCGGCATCAACGGGTGAATGTCCCTGAAACGGAGCTTCTCCGAACAGGGCTTTGACCGTGAACTCTACCGTTTCCTCGTGCAGCGAATAGGCATTTACGAGCGTATCGAGGAACGGCATATCCCTCAGCAGAAACGGCGTGGCAAAAGATACCCCGATCGGACGGATCGTCTCCGCATGCTGCAGCGCCCAGATGGCTTTGGCCGCTTCGCCCACCGGGCGGGCCGAGTTCATCATGCCATGCAGCGGCATAAAATAAGGCACAAAGGCCGCATCCCAGCGGTTCCCGGATTGTTCCCATTTCTGCAGCGTATTTAGCGGCTCGAATTCATCGAGAATATCCACCTGCAGCCCCCTTGCCTGGAGCTGATCAACGAACAGCCCCATCCGTTCAAAGACCCGTCCCTGCGTTACTTTATTCAGCATGATCACCAGCACCCTGCGGGTCGTCTGCGGATCCAGCGGCAGGATATCTGCCCGGTTGCGGACAAGCGTAATACATTTCTCCGCAAGCTGTCTGCTTAGCTCTCTTGCCTGTCGGTCCTGCTCCGGCTTCAATTTATCATTCAGCAGCGGGACAGCGAGGGGGTCGCGTCCCTGTGCATCCAAATGCTGGAGGCCCAGCTCTGCCTTCATGGCCAGAATCCGCCGCACACTGGCATCCAGCCGTTCCATCGTTACCGTCCCTTGAGCCAGCGCTTTTTCCATGGTTTCAAAATACCTTACGCCCGGCCACAACAGCACATCCGTCCCGCTGTTCAGGCAGTCCACCATCCGCTGTTCATAATCTCCCCAGGCCAGGAATCCGCCCATATCCAGCGCATCGGAAAGCACCACGCCTTCAAAGCCCATCCGCCTGCGCAGCAAATCCGTAGTAATCCGCCGCGAGACGGTTGCCGGAACCGGCTTCCGGCCCTGGGCTGCAGCCCCTTCCATCCAGGGAAGAGCAATATGCCCCGTCATATACGACATAAGCCCTTGATCAATCAAATGCTGTGAGACCTTGCCATAGGTGGACCACCATTCCTCCTCCGGCAGGCTGTTGACCGTGGTAATGATATGCTGATCCCGGTAATCCACCCCATCGCCCGGAAAATGCTTGGCGCAAGCGGCGATTCCATAATCCTGCATCCCCCGCACTACAGCCGCAGACAAACGCTGGGCGCGCCCCGGCTCATCGCCCAGACAGCGGGTAGTGATCACCGGATTCATCCAGTTCAGCAGCAGATCCGTCCCCGGCGCCAGCGCCCAGGTGAACCCGGCCGCCCGGCCCTCGATCGCCGTATATTTGCCGTATTCGTAGGCCAGCGCTTCATCATCAGCTGCAGCGAGCGCAAGCAGCGGCGGGAATGCCGTCAGGCTTTTAACCGCTGAACCCGCGCCGAATTCCAGATCACCGGAAAACAGCAGCGGGAATTTACTGACCCTCTGCAGCAGCTCTACCCATTCCCGGTATTCCCCCGCTTTGCCCGCAGCCTTCTGGATCACCTCTCCGCCGATAAAAAAGCTGCCTACCGGGTATTTCTCCAGGTACGCTCTGACTTCATCCTCATCTGTAGCCTTGAACGGCAGCCGGCCGGCATGGTCCTGCATCGTCTGCCCGATCTTTTCCCGCACACTCATGGATTGTAGTGTATGCTCCACCCAATCCTGCTCATCCTTCGTTAACGGCCTCCGCATGATCCCGATTCCTCCTGGTCATTTCTACTCCAAGTGTAACCAATACCGCCAGGCCTCTAAATAAAGGCAACTATGAAATAAGTTCAAAATTCTATAAAGGTATAAGCCAAACTTAAGAATTGCCTGATCGGCAATGAACGCGGACTGCGGGGAATGTTTGGACTTCCGGCCGCTGTTAGGTTTGGATTTCCTGATTTTGACCGCTCTTCGCGGTAGAAATCCAAACCTAAAGGCGGACGCGTTCGCTCCTACAGTTCCAAACTTCCCCTCCGCCGCTTTCGCCTCTAGGAAGTGCTTAAATTCAGCTTATGTAGCGGCAAACCCTACCTCCCGTTACTTCAAGGAAACGGGAGGCGGGGGTTGCCTGTTCATCACCGCAGGATGATAATTACTCTCTAATCTCCACAGTCCGATTAAGCTGTCTAATCAATGCTCCCTGGCTCCTCTCCACGGTCAGGGCAGGCTAATATGCAGCGTCTCAGATAATTTATTGTTCTCCTTGTTCATTTCCTCGTAACGCCAGATATCATTAACGAAAAATTGGACCGTGAAATCGCCGATCGTCGGGACCGTCCAGCGCGGTGTTCCCTGGGCGCTGCTGTTCGCGGTCAGTGTAATCTCTTCCCCCGGCTGGATGATGCTGTTGTTCGTATCCGACCAGGAGACCACCCCGCCATTGACGGAGAAAGCGCCACCCGTAATCTGGCCAAGCCCGGTGGAGGCGTTCAGCGGGGTCGGGCGTACTCCGATGTTTTTGACCTTGGCCCAGAAGATTAAGGAGTCCCCCAACTGAGGTGTCGTATGGCTGGACGGCGTACCGTCGCTGTTCACGATATTCCAGCCGACATCCGTAACAGTCAAATCGGGATTCGGGACGGGCAGCGTCTGTTCATACCCCTCGAACTCGAAGCTGCTGACCATAACTGTTCCCTCACGCGCGATGATTTCAATCCGGTGCAGCCCGTAATCCAGTCCGGTCAGTTCGTAGACAATCTTGTTATCGCCCTCAAGACCGGCCTGCGGAATAACCACGGTTCCCTTCAGTTCTCCATCCACATAGACATCCGCGCTGCCCATATCGCTCTTGATGTTAGATCTCCAGCGGACGCCGATACCGTTAAAATTAAGCACCGCCGTGGCATCCGGCGAATAGGTCACATGAGACACTCCGTTCGGAGCCGGCTCAAAGCCGCTATAGTCGATATAAGCATTGTCATGCGCTACCGTATACCAGGCTGACACCGGAACAAAGGCCCCCTCCTCCAGCCTGAAGTAATCGAGATTCGCCCCGTTACCGCCCGAAGTAAAGGTAATCGTGTTATACCCCGGCTGAAGTGTGATGCCATACTGTCTGGCTGTAATATTGCTGGTCCAGCTTCCTGTGGTCGGCAGCGAAATGGTGGAGAGCTTTTGCCCGTTGACATAAATATTCTTCTTCGAATCCTGATTGGAGGCATATGCAATAGTTAAGGTATAACTGCCGCCGGAGGCTGAATAGAAGCCCTGGATCGAAATCGGACCGCCATGGGTTTGCTCCACAACCTTTTTACCGGAAGCGAGGTTGTTGGTGCCGATTCTTAACGGCAGGGCAAACGCAGCAGCCTCCGCCTCGAATTTCGTAGGGTCCCCCGCCACATGCGGTGTAATAGGCATTGCCAGAGTAGTCGCCGACACGTCAGGCGTTAAGGCAGACACGTTGCCCGAGTCATCCACTGCCTGCACCCTGTAGCTGTACGCTGTTTCCGGGGCAACGCTGTAATCATCGAAAAACGTAAGCTGTCCCGGCACGGTCATCACCGGCTCTGTTCCTCCATCCCGGAATACGCGGTATCCGGTCACCGTATCATTGTCGGTCGAAGCATTCCAGCTCACTCTGATCTGTTCATGGCTTACAGCCGCCGCAGCAACACCGGTTGGAATAGTAGGAGCGGTTGTCTCCAGTTCATCCAGGATATACTGCACCGTTTCGCCGGCCCCCAGAGTCACGTTAAGGGTAAGATATGGGGTTGCCGTGAGCTGCACAGTAGAGTGTGCAGCAGCATAGCTGTTGCCTGCCCCGAACACTTCTCCGGTGTAGGTTCCGCTGGCCGGCATCGTCACCTTCACCCGCATCGTCAACGGCTCCTTCTCGAAGTTGACGAAGTTCAGCAGGATTTTATCCGCCGATGCTCCAATGGTTGAGGTGCCGAGCGCCGAGGTATCGACTGCGCGGAAATAGGCTTTTTTGCCGGTCAAGGCAAAGGTATTCACCACCTTGTAGCTGAGCGGTCTTCCATGGGTCGCGTACGCTGCAGCCAATCTGCGGAAGGTCTTCAGCCTTGTCTCTTCCCCCTCATTCTGATTGGCTGGCACGGCCACCGTATCTTCAAACCGGTGAGTATTCCAGTTGATGCCGGAGTCGAACAGTCCAAATTCCGTACCGTCATTGAAGAAGGCTGCATGCTGCATAATATGGTCCGCATAACCGATGTCGCCGCGCATCTCCCGGTCAAAGGCAGCGGCAAACCTGTAAGCATATGTGCCGTATTTGGTGTTGTCGGAATGATTGTCATTGGCGCCGGTCTCGCTCATCGCCATTTCTTTGCCAAAGCCCTCATCCGATTGATTATATACGCGCAGATTCTCATAAAGACTGGCGCCAGGCAGCGGCTGCACGCCTGTACCGCCATAGCTGTGCCCGTTAGTCACATCAGACAGCTCTTCAATCTCCCGGCGCTGCTCCGCATCCCGTTCCCAGCCGTCGGGTGTCCCGTTATAAGGCCAATACGCCCAGCCCGGTGCCACAATCTTAAGGTAAGGCTGGTTGTTACTCTGCCGCTCCTCCTTCATCAGTTCATGGGTCGCCACCACGGCCTGCTGGGCCCAGCCGAACAGTCCCGGCTCATTGCCCGTCTCGGCATACTGATACAGGTCGCCGAATTTGCTGACAAAAGCAGCATAATAGCTCCTCAGTGCCGCTGGTATCGTGCCGCCCGCCAGCTCCGTGTTGCTCTTCCAGTTGCCGCCGATAATATTCACCATCGGCTCCAGATTAAGATCACGCAGTGCCGTCAGATAAGTGCGCCCCTGCGGGTCCCAGCCGCTGCTTGTGTCCGACCAGAAGGAGGCCCGCATCCAGTTGCCGCTATAGGCAATACCCATCCATTTGGTCATCGGGGCCAGATGGCGGATCGCATTCTCATCATATTTGAAAGTAGACGCGGCCAAGGTGCTGCCCAGATGGATATACCGGCCATGAACCGGCTCAAGCGCCGGCGCATTTAATGCATCCAGCCTGAAATAATCCCATTCGAACCATAAATATTGGTCTCCAGAATACCCGGGGGCCTGCGGGTCCGCGTAAAGGCCGCGGTCTACAGCCAGCGTAAGCACATTTTTGCCGATATGCAGCTGTTCCTTGGGGATATAGAGCTTGTAGGTCTGCTTCCAGGTGTTCGTTAAAGCGGTTTCACCATTATTCAAGCCGGTAATTTGAATCAGCCCGCTCATCAGGCCGTTGGAGAATACAGCCAGCTGGGGAATAGCCGTGCTTGCATCAATGACCTTGAAGCTGAATTGAATCCCATGCTCAGGAACCTGAGCCAGCTGGTAAGTAAGCTTCATTGTGCCGTTGGCATCTTGCTTCATTCCTTTGGAGATCGTGCTCCACCTTGCGGGAGGTACGGGGAGAGTTAGCTTTTCGCTAAATGCTTTTTCATATACAGATCCATATACGTTATCATATACACTACTGTATACATTGCTGTATACGTTGTTATAATCGGCAAATTCAGACGAGCTGTTGTTCTTGTTACCTACCTGCCACAACAAGCTCATTGGCGGTTCGTAAGTAGCGCTGTTTACCGTATCCGGGCTTGAGACCTGCTCCACCGGCTCTGCATTTGGCTGTACTTCCAACATAGCCGTGGCAGAGGTTGAGGCAGCTTTTACCCCTGGTCCGCCTGGCGCAATAAACGTGGTCATTACCATTAACAGAATAAGCAGTTTCGCTGTACTTTTATGAATTCGCACATTAACACCCTCTTCTCTAAATAAGATTAGGGCACCCCAAGTGCTGGCTCTGCGAATATGAATACCCGGTAACCGGGCAAGCGGCTAAATTCACGACGCTTGCCGGAGACCGGGTCTGCTACTGCTTCAGTTTCTTATTTGGCGGCCAGAAATGCATCCATTTGCGTTTGAATCTCGTTGATTACCGCATCCAGTCCGGCAGCCTTCAGCTTGCTGTTCATTTCCTTCAGGATCGGTTCAGGATCTTTTTCCCCGGAGTACAGGGTGTTCTTATACTGCTTCGTAATATTGATCAGCGCCCCGATCTGCGACTGCACCTTCGTGGAATCAAAGACGAAGCCGATGACAGGTGAGGTTTTGGAATTCGCATTCCAGTCTTTGTACAGCTGTACCCGTCTCGGATCTTCATCTTTATTCAGGTAGTTGAGCAGCACATTCCCAATCATCCAGGATGAGACGGAATTGTAGCCGCTGTCCGGAATGAACTCTACAGTGTTCGCATCCAGCTTCTTGTAGTGTTTGCCTTCAATGCCGAAGGTGAGCAGGTTATAGAGTACAGGATCGGTGTGAATCAGGTTGATGAACATCATCGCCCGTTCCGGATTCTTGGAGGTTCTGGAGATGGCCAGCATCGAGCCCTGCAGGCTCTTCGTGCCTACCTGCACCGGGAGAAGGGTTTTGATAATCATCGGTTTCTCGGCCAGACGTGTCCAGTCGTTGGTGGAGGTCGGGTTCATATTGCCGTAGACGAACCAGGCTTTGCCGCTTTTCACAGCATCCTTCAGCTCGGTTTTGTCCGTGGCCCCATTCTTATTGATATAGCCGGCTTCGTACCATTTGCGGATCAGCTTCAGCCGTTCCAGGATTTCCGGAGTATCGTATTCGTTGAATACCTTCATCGTTTTGTAATCCAGCAGGGTCGGAATTTCATTACTGCCGTCGAGGTCCTCGCTTTCCGGATATGCTGTGAACCAGTTCAGGCTGTCCGTATGGTTCATGAACAAGGGGGACATGCCCGGCTCTTTTTCCTTAATGACCTTGAGCATTGGTTCAATATCTTCCAGCTTCGTAATGCTGTTCACATCAAAGCCGTATTTATCGACGATCGCTTTATCAAAGGCAAACCCGACCGACTGGCCCAGTTCTTTTTCCGTTGGAACCGCATACAAATGTCCGTTTACAGTGGCAGCCTGCAGATACGCCGGATTAATCTGTGCTTTGGTTTCTTTGGCGTACTTATCCAGCAAATCCTCCAGCGGGGCATAAGCGCCCTTCGCGGCATTGGTCATGAAGTTCCAGGTATAGACCATGTCGAAGACTTCACCGGACTGGATCATCAGATTAACTTTGTCGGCCGGTTTATCCCAGCTCAGCTGGTTGATCTTGATGGTGGCGTTGATTTTATCCTTTAAATAAGCATTGATCTCCTGCTCTACGGACGCTACATCCTTATCCGGGCCGCCGGGCAGATACAGGGACAGTTCCACCTGTTCCAGCTCATTCGTTTTTTCGGTGGGGGCAGCAGTTTCGCTCGGGCTGGCAGCTGGAGCGGTGGTGCTTTTGGCCGTAGCCTCAGGGGCGGCGGCATTGTTGGTGTTGTTATTATTTCCTCCACACCCGCTTAGTGTAAGTCCGATCATCAAAACAAGTGATAGCATTAGACCCGTGCCTTTTTTAATTGCCATTACTCTTTTCCTCCCTCTTACTTGAAAAATATATGCTAATCGGCGTCAGCCGAGGTTAGCCTTTAATGGAGCCGAGCGTTAAGCCTCTGATGAAATAGCGCTGGAAAAACGGATACGCCAGCACAATCGGACCAATGCCGATCAGGGCCATTGCCATGCGGATCGTCTCCCCCGGAAGTTTGGCCAGCTCGGTGGCCGAGCCCTGGATCAGAGCACCGTTGCGGCTCAAATAGTCCGCCTGGGAGATCATTTTATACATCAGGTACTGAAGGGAATAAAGGTCTGTATCGGTGATGAAGATCATGCTGTTGAACCAGTCGTTCCAGTAATGCAGAGTGTTGAACAGCCCTATCGTGGCAAAGACCGGCAGGGACAGCGGGAAAACGATCCGGAAAAAGGTTCTCAGCTCGCCGGCCCCGTCAATTTTGGAGGCTTCGATCAATGCCGGCGGCACGGACATCTGGAAATAGGTTTTCATAATCAGCACATTGAACGGGGAGAGCAGCATCGGGACGATCAGCGCCCAGACCGAGTTTTTGAGATCGAGCACCTGCGTGTACACCATGTACCAGGGCACCAGGCCCCCGCCGAACAGCATTGTAAAAAAGATCAGAAAGGCAAAGATGCCGCGGTATTTGAAGTCCGCCCGGGAGATCGGATAGGCATACAGCGAAGAGATAAATACACTCAGAAGTGTGCCGATCACTGTGACAAAAATGGACACCCCATAGGCTTTTACAATAACGGTGTAATCCTTAAAGATATAGCTATACGCCTCCAGACTGAACTTCTCCGGGAAAAATTGATAACCGTTCAGCACAATCGTATCGTAATCGGTAATGGAGATCATGAAGACCAGTACAATCGGCAGCAGGCAGGTGATCGTCAGGATGATAAATATAAGATGGAGCAGCATATTCGTGAACTTGGAGATTTCATTATTGGTCACAGCATTTCTCTCCTCCTAATCCTTCTTTTTTTAGAAAACAGCCTGGTCCTTGTCGACCTTGCGCACGATCCAGTTCGAGCCCAGCACCAGGAAAAATCCGACCAGTGACTGATATAAGCCTGCTGCTGCGGACATGCCGAGATTGCCCATGTTGATCAGCGCATTGTAGACGTAGGTATCAATGACGAGCGTTGTCGGATAGAGTGCCCCGGAATTCAGCGTTGTCTGGTAGAACAGCCCGAAGTCGGAGCGGAAAATGCCGCCGATCGCCAGAATGGTGGTGATGATGATGACCGGTCGGATCAGCGGAATCGTGATATGCAGGATCTGCTTCCACTTGCTAGCACCGTCGATCAGTGCGGCCTCATAATACTCGGAGTCAATGCCGATGATCGCCGCGAGATAAATTACACAGCCATAGCCGACCCCTTTCCAGAGATTAATCAGCGGCAGAATGAACGGCCAGTACTTCGGCTCGGAATACCAGTTCAGCTCATTAAGCCCGAACAGGGACAGTACGCCTTTATTAATGAAACCGTATTCAACATTGAGAAAAGCGAACACGAGGTAGCTGACCACGACCATGGACAAAAAGTAGGGGAAGAACATGATGCTCTGATAAAATTTAGCAGCCAGCTTATTTCTAAGCTCATTCAGGGCAATCGCGATCGATACCGCAAAGACCAGATTGAGAATGATAAACACGAAATTGTACAGCACCGTGTTGCGGGTTATGATCCATGCATCCGAGGTGGCGAACAGGAACCTGAAGTTATCCAGTCCGACCCACGGGCTGCCCAGTATCCCGTCCACGTAATTGATATTCTTGAAGGCAATGATAATCCCGAACATCGGCAGGTAATTGTTGATGAGCAAAAAAACAACGCCCGGCAACAGCATGAGCAGCAGCACCTTATGCTTCAGCAAATGCTTGAATACGGAGCCTTTCTTGGCGGGGAGCCGCACCGGCTGGCTCTGCACCGTACTGACAGCACTCCTTTTCCCTTGAGTAATCATGACTTACGCCTCCTGATTCCATCATTCTCTCTCTTCATGTCTTAAGTGTAGCCGGAGCAGCAGATTTGCTAAATAAGACCATCTATAATAAAAGTTCGATAATCTATACAGTTTTTCATCGAGCCCCTTCTTGACTAATACGCCTAAAAAAAGAACTGTCCACCGTTATAGATTGTGGACAGCTCTTTGCACATCGTATGCCAGACTACATTCCTTACTTCTTCTCTGAGCTCAGTATCTGCTCCAGACTCTGCGCCTTCAGCGGGTCCTTCGGATCAAACCCCGGATAAATATATTCCTCATGCTTAAAAGAGTAACCTGTCGCCGCAATATCCAGCATCTGATTCAACCGGGCAGTTTCTCCGCTCAGCGCTTCATTTAAGCCCTTCTCGCCGGATATAATCTGCAGATACAGCTGCAGCCGCGGGCGGTCACCTGCATCCCTCGGCTCTATCGACACGGTGCTCGGATCATATTGGTCCATGATCTGCGGCGGGAGCGGATAGATCGAATCGACCGCCGTCGGATAGAACTCCGTGAAGTGGGCCAGGCCGGGAGCCATGTTTGGCAGATTAAGAATGCCGTCAACGACCGGCAGAGCCAGTGCCTGGTGGAACAGGATCGTCAGGAATTCTTCTGACTGCAGGAAGGTCCAGACCTTAATCGCCGCCTCACGGTCTGCGGCCGCGCTGTTCACAACGAGCGGAGAATGCGGAATCATCATTAAAGCTCCGGCCCCGCGTTTGGAGGCCTCCGTCACCGGCGGCAGTGCTACCCCCCAGTCATCCTTTGGCATATATTCCTGCAATTTCACATAGTCTTTGCTGGTTACATACATCATACCGATATTGCCGTCGGCGAACTGACGGAGGGCACTGTTGCGCTTGAGCAGAGTCTCTCCCGGATATAGGCTGCCCTGTGCCTTCATATCCAGGAGCATCTGCAGCCACGGCTTATAACCGTTCAGGTCGTAATAACCGCTCCGGTAATTATACAGATACACTCCGCTGTACGTATTCGACAGCTCCAGCCCGGTCTGCAGGCTGTACTGGCTGTCGCCGGCTGCAAGCGCGAATCCATACTTGTTCACCCCGACTCCGGCCTGGCTGATCTTACCGGCAGCCGACTTCATGTCGGCAAAGGTCACCGGCGGCAGCTCCGGATCAAGGCCGGCAATCCGGAACAGCTGCTTGTTGTAGATCAGCCGGACGGTTTCAATGCTGGAGGGCATGAAATAAATCCCGCCCTTGAACAAGGAGCTTTCCGCATAGGCCCTGGCCCAGTCCGGAAATCTGTTCATGTCCCCGGGAGTCAGCACGGAGGACAGATTAGCCAGGTACCCTTTGTTCACATAAGTAGCCAGCCAGGCATTGTCAACACTGAACACATCCGGCCCTTGTCCCGAGGTCATCAGCATATTCAGCGTATCATCATATACGTCAGTAGAAATATTCATAATACTGATCTCAATCCCGTCCGGGTTCGTTTTGTTATATTGGTTAATCGCATTCTTCACTTCCAGATTCTCCGTCCAGTCATAGAGGGCGATCCGGATCTGGGTGTGCGGCTGCTCTGCCGGAACAGGCTCGGGGGCGAAATCAACCAGCAGCGGCCGGTCATAGGCGATAGCATAGACCACCAGCCCGCAGAGCAACACAGCCATACTAAAGACGAGGATTCGTTTCATTATTACCTCCTGCGTTGACAGCGCGTCTTGGCACACCTTACAATGGATACCAGCTATTGGTTAATATCTGCCAATATTAAATATATTCCAATACTATCCGATAAATGGCAAGTGAAGATTATTCTCCGGGACGGGGGAGGATTCTACTGAAGAAATTATTTGACACTCTGTCTAAAACCCTCTTTCTGTACAATTTCAGTATACGCAGCCGGCTGATCCTCTATTTCCTGTTCCTGGTCCTGCTCCCTACGACGATTATATCCATCACCGTATACAACAAGTCCGCCGATATTATCACCCGCAATGTGAATACATCGATCGAGAACAATCTTAATCTGGTACAGGATAATCTGGACCAGAGATTCACCAGCGCCAACAATTCGATGATCGCCCTCTACCTCAATACCGAATTCGCCGACCTGATCTCCTCTAACCGCCCTACCGACAGCACCGGTATCATTAATGAATTGGCCGCCCTTAACAAAATCCTGGAGAATTTCCCGGCGAACGGAACCTCGGGAAGCAGCTTTGTGCCAATGCTTTACATGCTGAACCGTCCGGAATATACCCAGTATAATTTCTCCAGACGCGTGTTTAATATCGATCAGATCTCGCTGAAGCCCTGGTATCTGGCCATTCCGGCCAAGTCCGATTTCACCGTGGTCGGGCTCAGCTCACTGGATTCAAGATTTACTATTAAGTTCGCCAAGCGCCTGTTCGGCATCCGGCATGCCCAGCTGCCCTTTGCCGGCCTGCTTACGATTGATATTCCGGTGAGCGAATTCAGCACTCTGCTGGACCATTACAAGCCTACTCCCGGCAGCCGGATCTATATCGTTGACCAGACAGGGACCATTGCCATTAGCCCTGAGGAGAGCCTGATCGGCCAGAACATCAGCACCCGGGATTATTTCAGCAAAATAAGCCCGGCGGATGCAGACTCCGGCACCTTTCATTCCTTCCGGCACGTTATCAGCGGCGAGAAGATGCTTGTCTCCTACCAGAATATTCAGGCTACCGGCTGGACGATTCTCTCTTTCTCTCCAGTCAGCGAGCTTAACGGGGAACTGGCCTCCTTCCAGCGGGTCATGTATGTCGTGATCGGCATCTGTATGCTGGTGTCACTGACGATGGCCCTGCTGCTGTCAGAGAATATCTCTGCGCCGATCCGCAAGTTTATCCAGTCCATGTCCCATGCCGAAAGCGGGAACTTCAACATCATCATCCGCTACCGGCGCAAGGACGAATTCTCCTATTTGTTCAACCGCTACAACAAGCTGCTGCAGCAGATCAAGGCGCTGATCGACAAGCTGTATGTCACCGAGCTACGCAAAAAAGAAGCCGAGCTTAAAACGCTCCAGGCCCAGATTAATCCGCATTTTCTCTATAATACGCTGGATTCGATCAACTGGCTGGCGATCAACCATAACGTTCCCGAGATCAGCAGCATGGTGACATCGCTGTCTGACTTTTTCAGATACAGCCTGAGTAAAGGGCGGAACATCATCCCGCTGCGCGATGAGCTGAAGCAGGTGGAGAGCTATCTCGGCATCCAGCAGTTCCGATTCCAGGATAAGCTCGAGTATGAATTGGAAGACGTGGACCCCCGGTTGCTTACGGAATGCCTTGTGGTCAAGCTGAGCATCCAGCCGCTGGTGGAGAATGCGATCATTCACGGGATTCAGCAGCGCCGAGGCAAAGGAAAAATCCGCATCCGGGTGACATCCGCCCAGGAGGTCCTGTTCGTTTCCGTTTTTGACGACGGGGTCGGTGCTGATCCTGAGCGGCTGAACCTGCTGCTGACTGATCAGCAGCCCGGCAACCAGTCCTACGGCATCCGTAATGTGCATACAAGAATCCAGCAGTTTTTCGGGGAGGCCTACGGCATCCGTTATTATGCCAATCATGAGGATCCCTCCGGCCTTCTGGCCATGATCCGGTTTCCGGTCGTTACTACATGGAATGAGGTGATCGAAGATGTTGACCATGATCGTAGCGGATGATGAGCCGTTTATCCGGCGCAGCCTGATCCAGGTGTTCAAGTGGCAGGAAGAGTTCGGCATTGAGATTATCGGGGAGGCCTCAGACGGCCAGGAAGCCTATGACTTATGTATGGAGCTTAAGCCGGATATTCTGTTCACCGACATTATGATGCCTTTTCTGAACGGCCTCCAGGTCGCAGAGAAGCTGAAGGATGCGGATTGTCCTACCAAAATTATTATCATCAGCGGTGCCCAGGATTTCGCGTATGCCCAGAATGCCATGAAGGTGAACGCCGAAGGCTATATCCTGAAGCCGGTGAAGCTGGAGGAGATCAGGGAGCTTTTCCGTAAAGTCACTGACCGCATCCACCATGAACGCGACAACCGGCTGAATCTGCAGCATCTGGGTAAGCAGCTGCAGGACAACATGCCGCTAATCCGCGAGAAATTCCTGCAGAATCTGATATTCGGCTTATACCGGAACGAACAGGAAATATGGGATAAAATCACTTATTTCAACCTGCCCTTCAGGCGAGGTGACCGGTTAACAGTTGGCGTACTGGAGCTTGATGACTACCTTAGCGCTGTCGCCAGGTTCTCGGAGGAATACAAGCAGCTGCTCTACTTTTCCATCCGGAATATTATGGACGAATGCCTGGGCGCCCACCCGTGCGCAGTCAGCTTTTTGGCCGGGGAGAATGAATTCATTATGATATTCTGCTCACCGGAGGACCCTGCGGGGGAACGTCTCACCGGCCTCTGCAACAAGATTATTAGCAGCATCCGGGAATATCTGCGGCTCGACACCTCCATTGGTATCGGCCGGGCCAGCACCCTGGCTGGACAGCTCGAGGATTCCTACAAGGAGGCAACTGCTGCGCTGGCCCACAAATTTTATACCGGACACGCTTCCGTCCTGTACTTTAAGGACATTCAGCCGGATACCGAGACGCTGCAGAGTACTTTTTTCTATACATTCCATGCCCGGCTGATGAATGAGCTGAAGGCTGGCCATACGGACAATGTGATGGAGCTGCTGGATACACTGTTCACCAAACTTGCGGGCCCGCGGCTGCAAATCGATTATGTACAGAGCATCTGTGCCGAGATGATTTTCACCTCAGCCCGGACGCTCTATGAGATTGACGAGAATATTGAAGAGGTACTGAGTGACCGGATGACGATTATGGATACGCTATATACCCAGAAGAGCATTGCCGGGCTGAAGGCGTATATGCTGGAGCTTTTTCATGACCTCAGCACTTATGTGGCAGGCAAAAACACTTCCAAAAACAGCCGGGCCATCAGCCGGATCAAAACGATCGTGCAGGAAGGCTACGCCCGGGAGCTCTCCATTACCAAAATTGCCGAAGAGGTCTTCCTGACCCCCAACTATATCAGCCTGATTTTTAAGAAAGAGACCGGCGAGACGATCACCGACTATATCACCAAAGTCCGCATGGGCAAGGCCAAGGAGCTGCTGCTGACAACCGATCTTAAAGTGATGGAGATCTCCGAGCGGGTCGGTTATGAGAACCCCCATTATTTCAGTACTGTCTTCAAAAAAACAGTCGGGGTGCATCCGCTCAAATACCGCTCAGGCAAGGATAGCTCCCCCTAGTTCAGCTATTTATAGATATAGGTGCGCACTCCGATTCTGGAAAAGATGGCGTTTTGCCCGCCTTTACCTTCCTTAGGGTGATTACCTCTCATGGCGAGTGTGCTGATATAATCAAAATTCGGGTGGAGCGCCTCGTCGGTCAAATAAGCGGATGTCCGGCTGCCCGGCACTCTTTTCCGGTTCAGCGAGGTGATCATTTCCTCTGCGCTTTTGATGCCCAGTCCATGTCCATAGTAGCGGTCCGGACCCAGCATAATCGCGTTCTCCCCCTGCCACTCGGGCAAATCCGGGTCATGGTCGGGATTCCTGAAATAGACCACATCGCCCGGCTGCATCTCAAACTGCTGGAACGTGGTGATCATCTGCAGATTGCTGTCATAATTCCAGTCCCACAGGAACAGGTCGGTGAAATAGCGGTCAAACGCTTCCGCTCCAATCGCACCAATCGTTGCTTTATATAGAATCATCACCATCGCCATTGCACATTCGAAGGCATAAAGCGGCCCGTTTTCAAAAATATCATTGATCGCTGCCGATGGGCGTACCCCCGCCTTCAATTCAAATCCGCCGTTAACCGTACGGTTCCAGTATCTCGGATTGCAGCGGGAGTTCTTAAAATCGGCGAAGTCCGTTCCGCCCACACTCATTGATTTCGCCTCCGCAATGATTCCCGCCCGCATGTTCCGTTCAAAGTCTGAACCGCCGGGTGAGCCGTAGTTAATCCCCATTCTGTCAGCCCCTTTCCTGATTCATTCACAAAATATAGGTTATTGTACGTGTCAGCACTTCTGTTGGTGCGGAGCATCAAAAAAAGAGTCCAAATTCCCCTTCAGGGGAACTGGACTCTTCCTTATGAAGCCCTACGACGTGGATGCCGCATTGCCTGTATCCTCCTGAAATTGAAACCAGCTGTTCACCTGCGCCGTTTCTTCGGTGAGAATATCCAGATAGACCGAAGTGCGGTAGTCGGTTTCTTTCAGGCTTCTGCCGGTAATTTCGGCGATCCGGTTCAGCCGGTACATCAGGGTGTTGGTATGAATATGCAAAAAGGCAGCTGACTCCTTGAGATTGCCGTCCAGCGTTAAATACACGGCGATCGTCTTGAGAAAATCACTTTTATGCTCACGGTCATGCATTTTGAGCGGATGGAGCAGCGCACTGCGCCGGGTCCGGCTGCGCTTCTGTTCCATAATAGCCGGAATGTGCGCCCAAAAGCCGATCTGCTCGTAGAGCAGCAGCCCGCGGGCATGGTAGGGAAGCAGCTTCTTGATCTCCAGCACCGTCAGTGCTTCGCGGTAGGCCAGAGCGGCCGAGGTATATTCCCTGTACCCCGGACTGCAGCCGGCGGCCAGCCGGCAGCCTTCACTGCGGCTCATATCCGCAAGCAGCTTGTTCATAAAGGAGGACAGAATTTCCGCTCCCTCCACCGGAAAAACAAAAGAAAACAGCAGAATCAGCCGGTTATGCTCAGCCGTCAGGAACAGGAGACGCTGCCCGGCATTGGCGTCCATCACTTGCCGGAATCGCAGCAAAAAGTGCTCGTCGATGATCTTATCGCTTTCCAGCACCCCGATGTAGTAGCTCTCCGGCAGCAGAATCGACCAGGCTTCCGCTTCCTGGCGGATACGCGGCTCCGTATCATAATGCGAGGTCAGCAGCTTCCAGAAGAAGTCCTCGAAAGCCTTATCCTGCTTGGTCTTCCAGCCGCGCTGCTTCAGCAGGTAACGCCCGGCGATGCCGGCTGCCTTCTCGACAATCTCCTCGGCATATCCCTCGGCGAGATTTCCCCGGTCTACTACCCAGATATAGCCCAGAATCTCCTGCTGGTGCTTGATGCACATGGCCAGCCGCGGCCCGAGCCCGACCTCCATCACCGCCGGAATGCGGATCGGATGCGCCGCGTTCTCCAGCTGGTGCATGACGCCTTTTTTGCGGAGTCCGATGATGACCGTGTTCGGCACCCGTTTGCCGATAATCGTGGAGATGCGCGCAGGGTCACTCTCAAACTGATGGGAGCTGTAGCCGATGACATGGTGGTTGCTGTCCTCAATCGTCACCTGCGACTGCAGCGATTCACTAATGGTATCCGCCAAGGATTCCATGCTGTCAAAAAAACGGTCAAATGTTGGCCCTGAATCTGTCAATGTCCCCACCTCAGCCCGAAGAATAACCGAATCTTGCACGTTTAGGTGTTTACATTATATTACTCAGATTTACGGCTGACTAGGATAATATGCGAGAAAACCTGACATGAGTAGGTTCATCGACCACTACGGCTGCTTTTACCGTCTTGTCCTAAGTGCCCTTTTGCCATCAGGCCCGATTTAAATGAATTCAAAGGTATTTATACTTCTCATTCCGCCCTTCCGCCCGATTTCAGCGAATTCCGAGGTATTTATACCTCTCATTCCGCCCCTCTGCCCGATTTCAGCGAATTCAGAAGTATTTATGCCTCTCATTCCGCCAGTCCACCCGATTCCAGCGAATTCAGAGGTATTTATGCCTCTCACTCCAATAAATAAAGCCCGGTGATTACTCACCGGACTGAAGTGGAAATACCTCTCTATTCTCTTTAAGCTCCTAAATGCCAGTATGTCCTCAGGTCTGGTTCAGCGGAATGCCGACACCGCTCCCCATCTCCCGCTCATTCCCCATTCATCTATCTCATTCATCTCTCTCTGCGGGGCTTAGCACATATTAGATCAGAGTGAACTCTTGCTCTACTGCTTTCTCTACCGTGAAGTACTCTTCCCCAAGAGCTTCTGCCACGGCCTGGCAGGTGATTTTGCCGTTGGCTACGTTAACGCCGCTCTTCAGTCCGGCATTGTCTTCGATCGCCTGGAATACACCTTTATTGGCTATTTGCAGTGCATAAGGAACTGTTACGTTGGTTAGAGCAATGGTCGAGGTTTTGGCTACAGCTCCCGGCATGTTCGCTACCGAATAGTGCAGTACGCCGTGTTTCTCGAACACCGGATTGTCATGGGTAGTTACCCGGTCAATCGTTTCTACGATCCCGCCCTGGTCGATGGCTACATCGACGATCACAGAGCCCGGCTTCATGGCTTTGACCATTTCTTCAGTGACCAGCTTCGGTGCTTTTGCACCCGGGATCAATACGGCGCCAACCAGCAGATCCGCTTCAGCGACCGCTTTGGCAATGTTGTAAGGGTTCGAGATCAGCGTGCTGATCTGCGAGCCAAAAATATCATCCAGCTGGCGGAGCCGGTCTGCACTCAGGTCAACAATGGTCACCTCAGCCCCGAGGCCAATGGCCATTTTAGCTGCGTTCGTACCGACTACACCGCCGCCGATAATGCTGACCTTGCCTCTGCTAACGCCGGGAACACCGGATAACAGAATGCCTTGTCCGCCGTAGTTCTTCTGGAGGAACTGTGCGCCGAGCTGCACGGACATCCTTCCCGCCACTTCGCTCATGGGTGTAAGCAGCGGTAGTGTGCGTCCATCCACAACCGTTTCGTAACCGATAGCGAAGACACCTTTGTCTTTCAATGCGGATGCGAGGGCCGGTTCTGGAGCAAGGTGCAGATACGTGAACAGGATTAGACCCGGACGGAAGTAGCCGTATTCGCTTTCAAGCGGCTCTTTTACTTTCATGACCATTTCAGCGGCAGCCCATACAGCAGCTGCGTCTGCAATCAGCTCCGCTCCGGCTGCGGCATACTCTTCATTCAGGAATCCGCTGCCTACTCCGGCTCCGGCTTCCACGAGTACTTTATGTCCTTCAGCCACCAGACTGACCACTCCGGCAGGGGTAATCGCTACGCGGTTTTCGTTATTCTTAATTTCTTTAGGTACACCAATAATCATTGTTCATCTCTCCCGTCTTATGTGGATCTCTTATGTAAAGAATGATAACATACCAATTCCGTTTGCATTTTGGGTAAAAAGAAAAACATTATCTGCCATGATTGTGTTTTAACACAATGGAGGTGGTAAAACACAACCGTCATCTCCCGAAATTCGTTGAACCGACAAGGGTTGACAGCTACTGGCCTCAGCCCGGCACACACCAAAAAGACACCATCGCTGGTGTCCTTTGTTATATATTTCTCATTTTCCGTCTGTGAAAGCCTGGCTCATCTGCGTTATATTAACTGACACGCGTTAGCTGGATAGCACTGATAATACCGTCTCCAGCACAACATTCACACCCATTTCACATTCTTCATAGGAGGTAAGCTCTTCCTCACAGTGACTTTTGCCGTTAACGCTGGGAACGAAGATCATCGCCGACGGCAGGAATCCGGCTACGAACTGGGCATCGTGGCCCGCTCCGCTGGCCATCTTTTTATGGGAATACCCCAGCTTTACCGCCGCCTGCTCCACAAGCTCACAGACCTGCGGATTAAACCATACGGTGTCGCGGCCCCACAGCTTCGTCTTCTGAACAGAACATCCCAGCAACTCTTCCGGCAGACCGATAATAATGTCCTCAACCTGACGGACGATATCCATGTCCTTATGCCTTGCCTCCACGGTAAAAATCACCTTATTCGGAATCACTGTATGAATATTAGGCAGCACGTTCATCCGGCCCATGGTGTACACCAGCTCGGAATCAAGTACGCCCAGCTTGGCCCGCAGCTCTGTAATTAGATCAGTGGCGGCAAACAAAGCGTCCTTGCGCATATCCATCGGCGTCGTTCCGGCGTGATCCGATTCACCTGTCACTTCAATCTCATAACAGGCCATCCCGACCACACAGTCGACTAGGCCAATGGTGAGATTTTCCCGTTCCAGCACCGGTCCCTGCTCGATGTGCAGCTCCAGATAAGCCGTCGCTTCGGTGATCCGGTTGGCCTCTTCCCCGGCATAGCCGCTCGCCAGCAGCGCTTCCTCGAAGGTCGTCCCTTCAGGATCCTTCTTCTTCAGCATCACCGCCTTATCGAACTTGCCCGCGAGTACGCCGGAAGCCATCATGGAAGGCTCGAAGCGCGCACCCTCCTCATTGGTGAAATTCATTACCGTCACCGGAAGGCGCGGCGTAATGCCATGATCTACCAGAGTTCTTACCACCTCAAGTCCGGCGATAACACCGAGCACCCCGTCGAATCTGCCGCCTTTCTTCACCGTATCCAGATGGGAGCCGATCACTACCGGCGGACCCTCTTCCCTGCCGGCAAGCGTGGCATACATCGTGCCCATATCATCAATCTTCACTGTCATCCCCAGTTCTTCACAACAGGAGGTGAAATAATTCCGTACCAGTACATCCTGCTCCGAAAGCGACAGCCGGGTTACACCATTATTATCCGTACGTCCAAAATCGGCAAAAGCCTCAATGGTATTCTTCAATCGCCCGCCGTTCACCAATACCTGCTGCAGCTTCATGTTATATATCCCTCCGCTTCGGATCATCATGTTATTATTGCTTTCTATATATGTTATACCAATCCTTTTTATTGTCATTGTACAGTCTGTAATAATTATTTTTTGTAAATATTCACGTTGTGTTACAACACTGCAGAAGAGTTTGATAGAATATGAGCTATCACGAGATGAAGCTAGGATGAAAGGGGAACTGACAAATGAACACCACACTACGCAGCGGAACTGCCGAAGCTGTCATTAGCACACTGGGGGCTGAGCTGGTCAGCTTCAAAAGGCTCGATACGGACAATGAATATATCTGGAGCGGGGATGCGGAGTATTGGACAGGCTGCTCTCCGGTGCTGTTTCCGATTATTGGCGCAGCCCGGAACGGAGAGATCCGGACCGGCGGAAAGGCGTACACGATCGGCAATCACGGTTTTGCCAGACGCAGTGAATTCACACTGGTAGAAGCCACCGACACACATGCGGTCTTCTCACTCTCGCAGAATGAGCAGACGCTCGCCAGCTACCCTTATCAATTCAAGCTGTTCCTTACTTACATCCTGACCGGAAGCACGCTTGAAATCAGCTACCGCGTGGAGAATACCGATGAGCAGCAGATCTTCTTCCAGCTCGGTACCCATCCGGCCTTCAACTGCCCGGTGGATGGACAAGGCGCTATCACGGACTATTATCTGGAGTTCTCGGAACAGGAGAATCTCGAGCGCCTGTTCCTGAGCGATGCCGGTCTTGTCATCAGCGGCAAAAGCGAGCCGGTACTGAAAGGGGAACGCATTCTTCCGCTCTCCCATGAAATGTTCTTTGACGGCGCGCTGGTCTTCCGGAATGTGAAGTCAGAGCGCATTGCGCTAAGAAGCAAGCTTACAGCTAAAAGCGTAATCGTCACCTTCAAGGGCTTCCCCGATCTTGGGCTCTGGCAGCCGAAAAACGCACCTTTTGTATGCATCGAGCCTTGGCAGGGTATCGCAGATGGTGATACGTTCGATGGCGAACTGCAGGACAAGCAAGGCGTAATCGGCCTGGCACCAGGGACAACTTTCGCCAGCTCATTAACAATCGAATTTAATTAACATGCAAAAAAAAGGCCGTAGCACCCGACAGGTGACCTACGGCCTTTCTCTTTTGATATAAATTTATTGGCTAAGCGTTTCTCCGCCTTCATTCCGCACGGTGAACGTGTGATCAATGGAGGCTTCCTCAATTTCATTATACGCCCAATTTGTCACTGGAACGTCCGGCCAGGTCGGTGTTGTGACACCGTACAACGGCCCGCGTCCGAACAGCCGGTTGACAATCTTCACGGCTTCAGCGCGTGTCAGGTTCCCTGTTGGACGGTAAGTACCATCCCCATAGCCGTTGATAATGTTAGCCTTGCTTGCTGCCGCAATTTCCTTGGCAGCCCAGTGGCTGTCGGCATCCTTGAACCCGCTGGAAGTAACGGCCGCAGTGTCCAGCTTCTTAAATCTGGATGCAATAGCGGCAATTTCTCCACGGGTGATAGGAGCATCCGGCAGGAACTGGCCTTTGTCATTACCCTGCATCAATCCGGCCGCTTTGACGAATTCAATTACGCCCTTTGCCCAATGACTATCCTTCACATCCGGGAAGGAAGAGGCAGCCAACGGCGCGGATGGGTCATACCCAAGATTTCTGGCCAGAATTGCAGCCATTTCCGCACGGGTAATGGAATGGTCCGGCTTAAAGGTCCCATCGGTAAAACCGTTGATGAATGCCTTGTGACCGGCAAGTTGCTGTTGTGCAGCCTCCGCTGAGGCAAGATACTGCTCCCAGCCTTCCATGTTCAATATGGTGAATGTACTGAATTTGTTTACTTTAAACTGTAAACCCAGCTCACCTGTTTTGTAATCGACTACGGTTGCCTTAATCAGTTCCTTGTCTCCATCACTATGCTCGACGAAGATCACAAGATTCGCCAGGAAGTCCTTTCTCTCCTGGAGTCCACTTGGCAGCTGCACATCACGCAGAGGAAGCGTTAACGTAACCGGTCTGCTCTGCATATTAGTCTCAATAGTCATTGGACGGGCAACCACATCAATTTGCTTGTCCGCTGCTATTTCTCTGACAATCCGCTCAATTCTTGCCCGGTCTTCAACCTCTTTGCGCAGTGTCTGGTCCTTGATCGGTACAACATGGAAATACAAATCTTCTGTAAAATTGTCTAATGACGATTGCGGGATAAGAATTCTTACGTTCTCGGTGAAGACCTCCATGTTCACATTGGAGTCACCAAGTGTTTTAATAGCATCCTTAGGAACCTTTACATTGATGTCCGCAACCTGGTCTTTCTCATCCGGGATCATAATCCGCGCCGTATTATCCGAAGATCCGGTAATTTTCCGGACAACCTCCTCTACACGCTCTGTTGTGAAGTTGACTACATCATGCAGAATTCCACCTGTATCCTGAGTACGTTGGATGACCGTTTCCGCCAGAACAGAACCCTGGCCCAGTTGTCCTGATTCTACTTTCACGGTAATCTCCTCTGTCGATGCAGTCACAACTGGTGCTGCTGGCGTTTCTGGTGCTGGTGTTGCCGGTGCTGGCGTTGCCGGTGCTGGTGTTACTGGTGCTGGTGTTGCCGCTGCTGGCGTTGCCGGTGCTGGTGTTGCTGGCGCTGGCGTTGTCGGTGCTGGCGTTTCAGGCGCTGGTGTTGCCGGCGCTGGCGTTGCCGGTGCTGGCGTTTCAGGCGCTGGTGTTGCCGGCGCTGGCGTTGCCGGTGCTGGTGTTGCCGGCGCTGGTGTTGCCGGCGCTGGCGTTGCCGGTGCTGGTGTTACTGGCGCTGGCGTTGCCGGTGTCGGCTCTACCGTTGGTGTTACTATGGGTTCTTCTGTTGGTATTGTTGTCGGTTCTACTGTCGGTGTTACTATGGGTTCGTCCGTTGGCGTTGCTGTCGGCAGTTCTGTCGGTTCTACTGTCGGTTCTGCTGTCGGAGTCGGTGTTGCCGTCGGTTCTTCCGTCGGTGTTGCTGTTGGCGTTGGCGTAGGTTCAGGCTTGGCCTTAATAACATTTACAGTATAAGTCTTTACAGTACCGTCCTCCGCTGTGACCACAATATCAAATATATTGTCGCCTTCTACCAGATTCCCCGGCAAGGCTCCGTCTCTTCCTGTAATTTGGCTACCCGCTTTTGCATCTGCCACTACCGGGGTAAGAACGACAGAGTTCACATCACTTTCTACCTCTACCGTATAATTAGTCACTTCAGGATCAAAAGCAGGATCCAATACCCCAACATCTGTACCGATACTGCTCAAATTAGCATTGGAAGAACGTGATTCCCGGGTGAAATCCAGCTCATAGACACTTTCTGTCTTTCCATCTTGCGCTGTGACCTTCAGGTTTACGATGTTCAGGCCTTCTGCTAACTGGATAGGCATCGTTTGATCTACAGTGACACCATTGACGGTAATCCGCGCATTCAGGTCTCCTTTCACCGCATCCAAGTCTACCTGATCTACCTCATAAGGTACCGATAAGAAGTATTTGAACACTTCACTCGAGAATTCAGGATTGAGAGTCTCGGTTCCTCTCACAGAGCTGATGGTCAAATTCGCTAGAGAGGAATCCTTCGGCAGAATGGCGCGATTCACAGTAACTGTATAGGTTTTTTTGGTACTGGCATCTGCAGCGGTAACCTCTACTGTGATTTGATTCGTCCCTTCATCCAGTGTCACACGGCTTCCAGTTACACCTGCAGAAGCTCCGTTCTTTTTCAGGGTGTAGTTTGCTTCCCAGTTATTAGTATTAATCCAAAAATCCATGCTATCCACACTGTTATCCACTTGGACAGAATAATCACTGATGCCTTGCTGGAATTCTGGTGTTAATTCGCCAGGAGAAACGAACAGATTATACAGCGAAGCATCTGTATTCGGGTTTCTCACCAGATTAATGGTATACATCTTCATGCTCCCGTCTTGCGCTGTAACTCTAACTTCAATTACATTCAGTCCTGTAGTCAAAGGCACAGCATTCAGATCTTCGATCCATACCCCATTCACAAATACGGATGTGCTCGAATTCGCATCATCAACAACCGCACTGAGCTTGGATACAGATACTTCATCTTCAACAGTCCCGGTATAGCTTAAAGTGTCTTGAATCGGCGTAAGAGCAATCGCATTGTCCGATAAGTCCTTCATCGTTAACTCTAGTAAATTCGCATTCGACGAAGCCGCACGGACGATGGTTACCGTGTACTCCTTGGTAGTTGATTGATCAGCAGCCGTAACGACTACTGTAACTTTATTCTCACCAACAACCAATTGCAGCGGCACACCCCTTGCAGACTGAAGCCCGTTGATGGTATAGGTGGCCTGCGGATCGCTTGTAGTCGCAGCAACGGTCATGCTGGTAATATTGTTTGCTATATATTCGTAATAGGTCGAAGTTGCACGGTCAAATCCGCCGGACAGCGGCTTGCCGGACAGGGTAATATTGGTTAAATCCGCATCGGACGAGGCTTCGCGGACAATCGTCAATACATAATTCTTTGAAGTTACCCCATCTTCAGCTGTGACTTGAACATTGAATTCGTTAACTCCCACTTGCAGATTGACCAATCTTGGCTGGGCACCCGCAATCAAGTTGCCGTTGAGACTAACCGTTGCCTGGAGTTCCTCAGGAGTTGGCGTTATCGTAAGCTCAGATACCTGGTTAGCTACGGTAACGGCATACCCGGTTTGATTCTTGTCATACACAGGATTGAGCACGCCTTTTGAAAGGACCAGATTGGACAGATCCGCATTGGAAGATGCCTTCCGGATAATATTGATAAGGGTCGTTTTCTCACGGGCTCCGCTCTGTGAGGTAACAACGATCTTGACCGTGTTCAGCCCGACACTTAAGCTTTTGGTGAAGGCTGTATTGTCCTGATGTGCATTCCCGTCCACAGACAGGCTTGCCGCAGCGTCCAGCAGCTTAGGAGTGACACCCAGTGAAGAGACCTGATAAGGCACTTCAACCGAATAACCGGTTTCATTGTTGTTGAATGCCGGTGTTAAAGTTCCTGAAGAAACGCTTAATCCGGACAGATCTGCAACATCCGAAGGAGCACGCAGAATGACCAGGCTGTAGACCTTCTTCGTTATTCCGTCCTGTGCCGTTATTTCGATCTGATACTTATTGTTCCCTGCAGCAAGATCAGTAATGGAGAAAGGCGTTCCACTCGGGTGAGCTATGCCGTTCACTTTTAATTCTGCATCTGCTGCCGCTGTCGGGGTGAACTCTGCAGTCGTTACAGCATTGGCAACTTTCAACGTGTAGTCGGACTGGTTGGTATTAAAGATGGGCGATAGACCCGCCGGTGAAGCGGTTAGATTGGTCAGACTGGCATCGCCAGACAGCTTTCTGACAATCGTAACCGTATAGGTTTTTTGAGTCTTGCCGTCTTCTGCGGTAATGACCACGGAAATCACATTCTTTCCGTAGGCTAAGCTTACATTTCCAGTCGCATTAGCGGATTCCGTAGAGCCAATGTTTGCCCCGTTTAATGTTGCTGCCGCAAATAGACTGGATTTGATTACATCTACTTTAATCGAACTCACATTATTCTCGACTGTCGCGGTATAGCTGCCGGTATTGCTGCTGTAGGCCGGAGACAGGGCAATGGGTTGTCCACCGCTCAAGTTAGACAAGGCCAGCCCGTCCGCTGCAGCCAGATCAGCATCATTTCCCGGATAGCGGATCAAATCAAGCTGATATTCCTTAAAATTGGTTGAGAATTTATCAGCTACTTTGATTTTCACCGGCTTATACACACCCACTGCCAGGCCGCTTACAGTAAACGTCGGGTAGGCTCCCGATACGGTTACTCCAGAACCATTGTCGGCATAGGCGGTTACATTTACATCAGCGGGATTCACCGCTGCTACATTTATATCGATGCTATTGTTCGGGCTGTTTCCGCTTTTGTTGGGTACATGAACTTTGTTGTAGATAATCCCGCGGTTAAAGGCAGGTGTCATCACACCTACAGAAGGCGTAATGGATTTAAGGTCAAATTTTCCGGCCACAACACTCAGCAAAAAGCTACTTTTGCTTGAAGTAGTTCCATCATTTACGGTGACGGTGACGGTAGAGGTACCTGTCATGTTTGCTGTCGGAGTCAGATTAATGTTCCTATCCGTGCCTTCGCCTGAAAATGTGATATTGGCATTCGCCAAAAGAGACGTATTGGACGAGGTCGCAGAAAGCGTAAGCACATCTCCGGCGTCCACATCTGTCAATTTAAACGGCTTCGATACAGGGGTATTGACTGATGTCACCAGATTGGAGTTGAACCCTATACTGGACTGCCATTTCCCGCTGATGATATTTCCGTTCCTTACGCCTGTAGAGGAGTCCTTGGCTACCGCTCCATCGTTAGCATTATTGAACTTATAATTAACCATCAGATTAGCCTCAGATCCCGTAAGGCTGGTGTTCATCTGGCTTTCAATCTCCGCCTGGGTCTTAGCCTTTTTCCATATCCGGTAATCCCTCATACCGCCAACATAATTGGCATCCTGGGACCATGTACTCTCACCGATAAAGTTATAAGGTCTCGGCAGATTAGAGTTCTGGGCACTGGCATTCGCCATATCGGTGAGATCCATAAAACCGCTGCCTTTCAGAATCCCATTCCAATAGATATAGGCCTTTTTCTCTACAGCGTTGTAAACAGCGGCTACATGAACCCATTGGTTCAAAGGCAGCTGCTCTGTCGTTTTTACCATATAGGCCTTAATTCTCGCCCCCTTTTGCGGTAATGCTTCAAGGGCTATCCTCCCCGTACTTCCTTCAAATGTAAGATGTAAATTAAAGTTATCAGGTCCATACGAAGTATCGAAAATACGGGCCCACGTTGGAGCACTGCTGGCATTTACCCAGGTTTCGATCGTAAGTGAATTGGTATATATGTTTAGATCCGGAATCGTAACATATCCTTTACCGTCAAAATCAAGATAAGTACTACCGCTGGACTCTGAAATATAAGGAGCGTCGTTAACAGGTGTAACCACGATCTGCGCAGCTTGCTCCAGTTCACTATAACTCCCCGTATCCCCGGTATATTCAGCGCTTACATTTACATAATTACCGCTATACTCTCCTGAAGCAAGCCAGCTGCGGTACTTGATTTGCGTAGTCCCATTCCAGTCCTTCTTCGGAACAAAACGGATCATCACATCTCTGCCGAAGACGGCAATCTTGCCAGAACCTGGTGCCACAATAGACAACCATAACCCCCCGGCATTATACTGCCATTGCCCGTTGCTATTATCCACTTCGGAAATGCCAATCCCATTGCTATTTATGAGTGAAACGTATTTCCCGGCAGGTTCCAGCGTATCTTCGATGATTGTATCAAGTGGGCCTGAAGCCTGTGCCCGGGCAACGTATGGTATACCATAGAAATTACTGATGATCAGGATAAAAACTAATGCCACGATCAAATGTCTTGATCTCTTTTTTATTTTCACAAACTCAGCCCCATTTATCTAAGATGTAATGCTAGAAACCCATAACGTCCCTATCCTCCTTATTGTAAAAATACTTATAATTTAATATATCGGATTTTTAAGTAGCGCAGTTTATGTCGAATTAATAGGATTTATTGTTAAATACAAAAAAAATTTACTGATTTCGTTCTTTTCGTTGCTGCCGGTGATATCCAATAAGTAAACTAAAGTAGTATATACAACCTTTTGATGCCAATAGTAAGCTTAAGTTAGCTTATAATCCCAAGTGAGATTTATAGACATAAGATGGGAGAATTGGATAAGGGAGTGGAGTATATGCAAGGATTGTCAGTGGCTATCTGCACAAGGAACCGGGTACAGGACCTGACACGGTGCATTCATTCTATAACTAAGCAAAGCATAGGCCAGACCTACCCTATAGAAGTCATTATTATTGACGACGGTGAAATACCCAAAGAAGTATTGAACGAATATGAGGCTTTACTCGCTGCCAGCGGTTATCCCCTGATTTACTTCAGCAAAACGACAGACCGGGGACTATGGATGTCGCGGATCAAGGCTGTGGAGCTGTCCACCATGGATAAAATCCTCTTCCTCGACGATGACGTCGAAATCCCCGGTCATTATTTGGCCACTTTATACCAAACCTACCTCGATCATCCGAATTGTGCAGGAGTCGGCGGCGTCGCCATCGGAATGCGCAACAGTTTCCTCGGCACCATCCGCTGCCTTCTGTCCTTCCAGCAATCTCTCTCGAGCGGCAAGCTCTCCTTAAGCGGCCAAGCCGGATCCATGTACAACTGGCACAAAGCGAGGAAAATCTTCAAGACCGAATTCCAGCACGGATGCAACATGTCTTTCAAAAAAGAGGCCATCCGCGATCTGCAGCCTGTCCCCTGGCTCAAAAGCTACAGTGTCGGCGAAGATATTCTTATGTCCCGAATCGCCCGCAGGACCGGACCTCTCTATATCAATCCTGAACTGAAACTCTTGCACCACGAATCTCCAGCCTCCAGGGACAATCTTGAGGACGTGGCCTATACAAGGGTGCTTAACCATGTACATCTGCTGAAAGACGAACGTTCGGGGCCGATCGGCTACCTTGCCCTGATCTGGACCACGCTCTATCTCATTCTGCGGGAGCAGCCCAAGAAGAATTTCCCCGCTATCCGAGGCTACAAAAAAGGGCTGAGGGAAATTTTCTCCAGACAGACGGCCCGTTAAACCACTTCCGCTTCAGGAAAGGAGCAGCCGCATGAGTGTAAGTATTGTAGTTCCTATGTACAATTTAGAGCATTATGTAACGCCCTTGCTGCATTCACTCCTGGAGCAGAGCGAGAAGCGGTTCGAAGTGATTCTGGTCGACGACGGGTCTACCGACAGGACCTATGCGGTCGTGAACAGCTTCCTGGAGCAGTATCCCGGTCTTCAGGCCAAGCTGATCCGCACAGCCAACGCCGGCGTCAGCGCCGCCAGAAACACCGGACTAGCCGCAGCTGCCGGGGATTATGTGCTATTCCTGGACGGAGATGATTATGCCGACAGCAGCCTGGTACGGAGGATCGTCAGCTCTGCCGGGCCGGACGTGATCTGCTGGGGCTACAACCTGGTCCGTGAGGATCAGTCAACGATAGTAAGCTTCACTTCTGCCGCGAGCGATACTACGGGCAGCGAAGCACTGCAGAGTATTTTTATGCACAAAAGCCTGAGAATCTGGACCGGCAGCATTGCCTACAAACGCAGCTTCCTGCTTGATCACGGCATCCTCTATACGGAGCGCTGTGTAAACGGCGAGGATCAGGAGTTTATCTATAAAGCCTTATCCAGAGCTGTACGGGTAGTCTCTATCCCGGAGGTTCTGTCTTATTATGTACAGCGGACTTCCTCCATTACCGGTACGTATAATGTAAGCAAGTTCGATGTGGTCGCTGCCTTTAAACGGGTGGATGAATATTTCAGAGCCCATCCCTTCAGTGAAGCCGCCGCTATATCGGAGCTGCTGATGAACAGGGAAATGACCGAGAACTATTTCTACAACCTGAAAACCTGTCTGAACGGCACTACCGGAGCGGATATCCGCAGCCTGCTTGAAGATATCGGGCGCGCTTATCCCGGATTACCCCAGGAGATGAAGCTGATTATGAAGCACTACCAGGGAGATGACCGGCAGCTTGCCCTGCACATCAAGGCCTTCTTAATTTCCCCGCCTTTATACGCGCGGTTGATCCGCTTAGACCGGAGCTGGATCCAGTTCAAACACAAGCTCAAAACCGTGATTTCTAGAAAGGAAATTAAGATATGAAGAAGATGATGATCTACGCATATACAGAGTTCAACCTCGGCGACGATTTATTCATTAAGGTACTCTGCGAACGTTACCCGGATACCCGCTTTATGATTATTGCTCCGCGTCTTTACAAGCTGGTCTTCAAGGACATTAAGAACCTCAAGGTCTATGCTTCCGATTCCGTGCTGTTCCGGGGCGTTAACTATGTCTTCCGCAAGCTGAAGCTGCATCCTAATTTTGTGCAGAGGCTGCTCGGGGATCAATCTGATGGAACCGTGCATATCGGCGGGTCTATTTTTATGCAGGGCGAGGGTTGGGCGGAATATGTGGCTGCTGCCGAGGATGTCCGCAACAAGAGCAAACCTTACTATCTCATGGGCGCCAATTTCGGCCCGTTTACCGATGAGGGATATGTCCAGCACTACCGGAAGGTGTTCCCGGAATATACAGACGTCTGCTTCAGAGAGCAGTACTCCTATGATCTGTTCAAGGATCTGGACAATGTGCGGATGGCTCCGGATATTATTTTCCAGCTAAAATATGACGGTGCTGAACCCGCAGCGGAGAAGAACGGCGGCCAAGGCAGGACGATTGCGATCTCAGTAATCAAGCCCTCCTCCAAGGCTTTAACAGGGTTTGACGACCTCTATTATGAAAAAATGAAAGATGTTGCAATCCATTTCATTCAGCAGGGCTATGCCGTGCATTTCATGTCGTTCTGCCAGCACGAGGGTGACCAGGAGGCGATTACGCATATTCTTGGCCTCATCCCCGCTGAGTATCAGGGACAGACCCATGTGCATCTCTATAAAACAGATATTGATGACATTCTCGCGGCGCTATCGGATGCCAGCTTTATCGTCGCCTCCAGATTCCATGCGATGATTCTCGGCTGGGTCTTCGGCAAACCGGTCTTCCCGATCGCCTACAGCAAAAAAATGATCAACGTCATGCAGGACGCCTATTTTGACGGCAAATATACGGATTTCGCCCATTTGGCGGAGCTTACTCCGGAAATGGTCTATGAGAGCATGGCCACGAATACAATCGATGTGACTTTACAGGCCAACCAGGCCCAGAAGCATTTCGAACAATTGGACGCCTATCTGTCTCCGGCACCGTTTGCCCTGGAAGGGAGACGCAGCTATGAAAGCTAAACGGAGTATGCTGAACCTGGGCTTCGGTCTTGCCAGCCAGGTGATCACCATTATTCTCGGCTTCTTCATCCCGCGGCTGATTATGGTCAACTACGGCTCGGAAGCGAACGGTCTGATCGCCTCAATTGTGCAGATTATCAGCTATTTCGCCCTGCTTGAAGCCGGAATCGGCGCAGCTTCGCTGCAGGCCCTCTATAAGCCTATTGCCGCGGGTGACCGCGGGCATATCAATTCGATACTCGCTGCCTCGTCCAGCTACTACAAAAAAACCGGGATTTATTATTTTATCTCTGTTGTCCTGCTGGCCGTCATTTATCCGCTTGTTATCCATTCGGAGATCAGCGGTATAGCGATTATGGCGATTATTCTCTTCTCAGGCCTTGGCGGAGCGATCAATTATTATTTTCAGGGTAAATTCCGCATCCTGCTGATCGCCGAGGGCAAAAGCTATGTAGAGACCTCTATCGTCACGATTGCGAACATTCTCAACAATGTGGTGCGGATCATCCTGCTGCTGCAGGGTGTAAACATTATCGCCGTGCAGGCCTCCTTCTTCGTGCTGACGCTGCTGCAGATCGTTGCGTTCTACTACTATTCGCGGAAGCATTATAAGTGGATTGATCTGAACCAGAAGCCGGACTTCGCTGCCATCGGGCAAAAAAACTCGGTTATGGTGCATGAAATCTCCTATCTCGTCTTCCGCAATACGGATGTGCTGATTCTGACGATCTTCACCAACCTGAAAATTGTCAGCATCTACGTGATGTACAATATGATCTTCACCATTGTCGACAACATCGTCCAGACGGTGAACGGAAGCATCAAATCCGCGCTGGGGCAGAGCTATCATGAAGGCAAAGAGGCTTTTGTAAAGTTCTACGATGCCTACGAGGTATATTTCATGGGCCTGATCTTCTCCATCCTGACCGTAGTGTACATTGTAATTCTACCGTTCATGCGCCTGTACACCGCCGGGGTCAACGATGTGAACTATATTAATTTCTGGCTTCCGGTCCTGTTCGTGGTCATCAAGCTGCTGACAAATGCCCGGACCTCGTCCAACAATCTGATTACGATCGCCGGACACTTCCGCAATACCCAGTTCCGTTCGATTCTCGAATCGGCGATCAACCTGGGGGCTTCGGTTATTTTCGTGATCTTCTTCGGCATTTACGGCGTGCTGATGGGCACGATCGCTGCGCTCTTATACCGTTCGATCGATATTATCGTCTATGCCAACAGAGTACTGCTGGAGCGCAGCCCTTGGGTGACTTTCCGCCGCTGGCTGACCAATGTCGCTGTGTTCGCCGCTATTGTTTTTGCAGCTAACCTCATCGATATCAAAATGACCTCGTACACCACCGTCATTCTGTGGAGCGTGCTGCTGGGTATTATCATCCTGCCCCTCTATTTCCTAATCGGCTCCATGATGGAGCGGGAAGTCTCCCGCTACGCCTGGGGTTACGCCAAAAGCGCCCTCACCAAGCTGCGGCTTAAGCGCAAGGTTGCGGCGGGGCAAAGAGCCGAGGCTTAACTGTAATAACTTTTTAAACAAGAACCATACCTTTAGGAGGGCTGAATATGGATCACAGCGAAGGATTGCATCAGGCCGGCTACCGATTACTGCATCAGCTCCATAACGATATTCAACATCCGCCCGCACGGGGGCTGTCCCGCGAAGACATCGTCACCAAATGCCGGAATATTAGCAGCGGAGCAGCCAATAACGCGGAGAAAGATGCGCTGGAGACGTTAACTGGAGTCATTGAAGCCTACTTGTCAGGGCGTGCCTCGGCGGATGCGCTGCAGTTCTATTGTTCGGAGCAGTTCAATACGGACACTGGCAAAGAGTTCCCGGAGCTCCTGTCCGGGCTTGAGAAGCTGCGGATAACTGCACCGGAGAGCCAGCCTACAGCATCCGCCGACCCGGCCAGCCTTCCCAAGATTAGCGTGATTATCACAACATATAATAGAAAAGACTTCCTGAACCAGGCGATTAACAGTATTCTGCGCCAGGATTATCCCCATAAAGAAATCACCGTCATCGATGACTGCTCCAGCGACGGAACGGATGCCATGATGGCAGCAAGCTTCGGGGAGGAACCGCGTGTCATCTATATGCGCAGCGAAACCAATCAGGGGCCGGGGAACAACCGGCGCAAGGCGTTCGCCGCTCACGGCAACGGAGAGTACATCCTGTTCCTGGACGATGATGACTATCTCATTGACTCCAGCTACTTCAGCAGGGCCGTAAGCTTCCATAAGCTCCACCCGGAGATCTCCTTTGTCGCGGCGAATGTCTTCATGGAATATTCCAAGACGCAGCAGCTCAAAATCTCCAGCCTGGGACTGCGCAGCATCACGCCTAAGCAGGACTATTTTAAAAATTTCGAGCAAAAAAACTATCCCAAACCCGCCTCCACGCTCACAACCATCTTCAAGCGGGAAGCGCTGATGGCGCTGGATATCCTGAATATGAACATGGTCAACGACGCTTCGATCTATCTGCGCGCGCTGCTGATCGGCGATGCCGGATTTATCGACACGATTGCCGGAGTTTACCGGATCCACGGCAACAACATTACCTTCAATCTCAGCCAGTCCTTCCTGATCGAGAATCTGGAGGAGAAGCGGCTGATCCGCAACATGGCCATTGAACGCTACGGCTACAGCAAGGCGGAAATGAACGAGTGGTTCAACCATAATGTCTATGACACCATCTCGTATTATCTGATGAACTCGGCCAAAAGCCATACCGATTTCAAGTTCATGTACAGCTGGGCCAGCACCCATTGCCCCAAAGCCTACAGCCAGCTCAAACGCGAGTTCCGCACCAAGCTGATGAAAAAGCAGCTGCTGCGCGTTTCTTTTGTAAGAACGCTATTGAACCGGTAACTGCCGGCTGCGGATCAGCTCCATATCGCTCACACAGAAGACACCCTTAGGGTGTCTTTTTTAGTAACTTATGTAATTTTTCGAGATCAAAATACGTTATATTGTAAGAAAATAAGAGGACAAGAGCAAAAAAACCGGCACCCTCCTTATTCAGAAGATGCCGGATTATCATTTAAGCTTCCTTCAGCAGCTGATCGAGCAGTCCGAACGTCTCTTTCAGCTTGGTTTTGGAAATCCCGCCGTACAAATCGCCGATGTTCAGCTCATAATAACAGGAGTTTGCTCCGGTTTCCTTCAGCCTTGCGGCAAGGGCTACACCCGTCTGCGCACACACTTCGATTAGAATCAGCTCTGCCTGCTCTTTGGACAGGGCAAAATGGACATGGAACATGTTCGACACCGGGACTTCCGGGAGCGTAGACACCTTGTCGCAAGCGTTGAACAGAGCCGCAAGCTCCTTGGCTTCTGTGTAATACTGAGCCATCCGGCCCGCCCGTTGCCGGTAGTAATATTGTGCTGGAATAATATACGGATACAGGCTGATCAGATCGCCGCCATGCCGCCGCTTCCAGATCTTAGACTCCTCTGTAAAGTCCTTGCTGCCCGCGAGAATCGCCCCGGCGATGCCGCCTATGCCTTTGTAGAAGGAGATATATACGCTGTCGAACAGCCCGCAGACCTCTGCCGCAGTCTTCCCGTAATACGGCAGTACCTCCAGCAGCCGGGCCCCGTCCAGATGCAGAATAATCCCCTGCTCACGGCAATAGGCGGAGATGGCTTCAAGCTCAGCATAATCCGGCAGCTGGCCGCCGATCTCACGCTGCGGCAGCTCGAGAAGCAGGCAGGCAATATCCTCTCCAATATTCCGCACATCCTCCAGCGTAATCAGACGGTCCTTGTCAGCGAGCAGTACCGGCTTGATATGATGCAGCTCCTTCAGCCCGTCCTGCTCATGAATCTCCAAATGGCACAAAGGATGATAGGCGACAGTCTTCAGCCCTTTGCGGTCACACCAGATCCGGAGAGCAATCTGCTGAGCCATCGTTCCGCTCGGGAAGAAGACCGCTGATTCTTTGCCGAGAACGCCTGCTATTTCCGCCTGGAAATCCTCGATGACTGCGCCGTCCCCGTATATATCACTGCCAATATTTCCTTCGGCAGCGGCAAATGCTTGTTTCAGCACCTGCACATCCCGTTTCCCGTGCCCCGCTAATTGAATCTCTGCTCCGTTAAAGGCCTCCATCAATGTTATCTGTTCTTGCATAAGGGCAAATTCTCCTCTCAGGTACGCTAAATTGAACAATGTTCTAAAATTATAACATTTCACGGCAATTTTCTAAATTCCAAGCAGAAACAGCTTTAAAACCTATAATTTCTTATATTTTTTTAAAAAATTCACGTTTTAGTACCGGTATCCGAGGTGAAATAAGTTGACCGCTGTGCTACAATATTGGAATTGCAAAGGCAATAGCTTAGGGAGGTTTATTACAACACCATGCTTATTATTGGTATCGCCGGCGGGACTGGTTCCGGCAAAACAACGGTAGCCCGCTCCGTTATTAACCGTCTCGGAACTGACAAAGTGACGTTCATATCTCAGGATAACTACTATAAAGACCATTCCTATCTCAGCCTCGAAGAACGCGGAGCAATCAATTACGATCATCCGCTGGCTTTTGACACGGAATTGCTGATTGAGCATCTCGATTGTCTGAAGTCAGGACAAGCCGCCTATGCTCCGGTGTATGATTTCACCACGCATGCCCGCTTTACAGACAAGACCGTTGAGCTGAAGCCCAACAACATTGTTATTGTGGAAGGACTGCATGTGCTGTCCGACGAGAAGCTGCGGACACAGCTGAACATTAAGGTATTCGTTGATACTGACCCGGATGTACGGATTCTGCGCCGGGTGCTGCGCGATATCGAGGAACGCGGACGGACGATCCGTTCGATCCACACGCAATATCTGACAACGGTGAAACCTATGCACGAGGCGTTTATTGAGCCATCCAAGAAATACGCAGACCTCATCATCCCCGAAGGCGGGCAAAATGAAGTCGGCATCGAGCTATTGTCGGTATTGACCGCGAAATATTTGTCGGGCGATCAGCAGTGGAACGGAAGCACACGTTAAGGCATAACGGTTTTAAGTTTGGGACAGACAGCTGCTGTGAGCAATCATGGCAGCTGTCTTTTTCTTTGTCCGCTTTTATGGGAAATTGATCACACCATCTGCTTAATATGCCAGAATAATGTCATTATACTTAACATAAAAGGCAATTATATCGGCTTGGCGGATCAATAATCATTAAAAAACACAGGCTTACGTAATATTTATTGACTGGTAGCGCTTTATTATCAAAAATAACTGTTGATTATTCCCGGCCCATCCTCTATGATATTGTCATCAGGATGATAATAAAGTTTAAGCGCTTAAACTTTATGTATTTTATTCCAACAAGTACCGAGCTTATCCGACTTTTATTTGCAACAAAAGTTAAAGCGCTTAAACTTTATTGATGAAAGGTTGGTGTGACCGTGATTAAGAGTGAAAGCCGGCGGCAGACGTTCTACATGTACATGTTCATATCGCCGTGGCTCATCGGCTTCCTTGTCTTCGCCCTTTACCCCATCTTATCTTCACTCTACTACAGCTTCACTGATTATGACATTATCCATCCGCCCAGGTTCATCGGCCTGGCCAACTACACTGAGATGTTCGACAGTGAACTGTTCTGGAAGTCTGTAACGGTCACGCTGAAATACACCTTCATTAGTGTACCTGTACAGCTGCTTCTGGCCCTCGGCTTCGCGCTGCTGCTGAATCAGACCCTTCCCCTGCGCGGGTTCTTCCGGACTGCGATGTATTTTCCCAGCATGGTCTCGGGGGTGGCGATGTCACTGCTCTGGTATTGGATCTTTAACCCGCAGATCGGACTCTTCAATTATATGCTCTCCTGGTTCGGCATTCCCGGCCCGGCGTGGCTGATGAGTCCCGACACTGCATTATACGCACTCATTATCATGTCCTTCTGGACCGCCGGAGCAGGGATGATCCTCTTCCTGGCCGGACTGCAGGGTGTTCCGGGCAGCCTGATTGAAGCCGCCAGGCTCGATGGGGCGGGACGCTTGCGGATTTTTGTAAATATTACGCTGCCGATGATCTCCCCGGTCCTGCTGTTCCAGCTGATTATGGGTCTGATCGACTCCTTCCAGGTCTTTACCCAGGCATTTGTCATGACGCAGGGCGGTCCCAATTACTCCACCTGGTTCTACGTCTACAATCTGTACACCAGCGCCTTCAAGGAATACCGCGCCGGCTACTCTTCTGCGCTGGCCTGGGTGCTGCTGATCGTAGTCATGCTGTTCACGGCCGTCATTATGAAGCTGTCTAACCGTTATGTTCACTATGAAGGAGGCGGACGCCGATGAGTATCGTCAAAGCTGCCAGCTCCCGGGCACCTTCATCCCTGGCACACCGCCGGAAGGCTGACCCGGTCAAGATCGCCAGCTTCGCAGCCCTGCTGATTACAACCTTTCTGATGCTGCTGCCGCTGTTCTTCATGGTCTCTACCTCACTGAAATCGAAGCGCGAAATGCTGAAATTTCCGCCGACCTTTCTGCCGGAGAGCTGGGCCTGGAGCAATTACACAGAGATTTTTGATACGCTGCAGTTCGGTACGCTGTACAAGAACAGTCTGATTATCGGGGTCCTCACCGTCATTGGCACGCTGCTGTCCTCGGCGCTGGTCGCTTACGGATTCGCCAGATACCGCGGCAGAGGCAACCAGCTCTGGTTCATTCTGCTACTTAGCACAATGATGCTGCCTTATCCGGCGATCATGATTCCACAATTCGTGCTCTTCTCCAAAATGCAGTGGATCGACACCTTCCTGCCGCTGGTCGTACCCGCCTTCTTCGGCTCGGCGTATAACATTTTTCTGCTGCGCCAGTTCTTCTCCACACTGCCGGAGGAGCTGTTCGACGCCGGAAGGATCGATGGCTGCGGCGAGCTGCGGATGTGGCGGACGATTGCACTCCCACTTTCGGCTCCGGCGCTGGCAACCGTGGCGATCTTTGCTTTTATCTACAGCTGGAATGATCTCCTGACCCCGGTGCTCTACTTGAGCTCCTCGGACAAATTCACGCTTCCGGTCGGGATGGCCTCACTCACCTCCTCCCGGTTCCGTATCCCGCCGTGGCACCTTTTAATGGTCGCCTCCGTGCTGGCGATGGTGCCGATTGTCACCCTGTTCGCAATCGCCCAGAAGCAGTTCGTGGAAGGCATAGTACTTACAGGCATCAAGTAATCTCCGCTGCTCTTGCCAGCGGCCCAATACTCTTGAAATGATGGAGGGATTCTGGATGAATAAGAACACCATGAGGAAACGGTCCGCATTGCTGCTGGCCGCATTGTTGACTACAGCGGCGGCTTTGTCCGGCTGCGGCGGGGGCAAATCGGCAGGCAATGTGGCGACAGGCAGCGGAAACACCGGTAACAGCGGCGGCTCAGACGAACAAGTGACGATTACGCATTATACGATTGATTCCGAGGACCGCACCTTCATCGAGAAGCTGATTCCTGATTTTGAGAAGGAGCATCCGAATATCAAGGTCAAAGTGGAAAAAGCGCCCTACGAGCAGTTCGACAGCAAGCTGCAGACCCTGATTGCCGGAGGCAAATCTCCCGATGTCACCAGCCACTACGGATACGGCGGTTTTGCCGAATATTACAACAAAGATATGCTGCTCGATCTGACCGACCTGATAGCCGAAGACGGGTTCAAAGCCGAGGATTACCATATCCCGGACAATCTGATGAAAATCTATACGGTCAATAACCATACCTACGGCATCCCGGTGAATATGTACGTCACGCTTATGCTGTACAACAAGGATATGTTCGATGCAGCGAAGCTCTCCTATCCGCCAAGTGATTACGAGGACAAGAGCTGGACGTTTGAGAAAATGGTCGAAGAAGCCAAACAGATGACTGTAGTGTCGGACGATATCACCAAAACCCAATACGGGGTTGACTTTACCTGGGCTGAACGCGACATGCGGCCGCTGTATTTCGGAGCTGAGCCGTACTCTGAGGATACGTGGACTAACGGGGGCGTACCTTCTGAGACGCATTTTGACTCACCGGAGGTTATTGCTGCTTACCAGAAATTATTCGATCTGGTCTTTAAGGACAAAGTATCACCTACCTCCGAGTGGAGCAAAAGTGTAGCGGGCCAGAACGGCGACCCCTTCGTAGCCGGCAAAATCGGCATGTCGATCGGCGGCTCCTGGAATCTGGCAGGTGCGAATGATTTTCCGTTCAAAATCGGTGTAGCCGCTGTCCCATGGGGCGGTAATGATAAAGTGCGGAGCACCTTGTATGTTGACCCGCTGCTGATTCTAAAAGGCTCGAAGCATCCGAAGGAAGCTTTTGAATGGATCAAGTTCCTGATGACGACCGAGGTTCAGGAGAAATCCATCGAGCTGAGCGGCGGCAACCCGCCGGTGAACACCGAGGCAGCGGAAGCATACTATAAGCATTTTGACGGCATCGATCCTGCGGATGTGAAAAAGGTGTACGAAGGTGCGGTCAAATACGGCTATGAATCCTACAACCATCTGATCACCAACTATTCGCAGATCAACGACATGTTCATCAATGAGCTCCAGCCGGTCGAGACCGGCCACAAATCACTCAAGGAAGTAATGCCGGTCATTCAGAGCAAGGTCACCGAGATTATCAAGCGGTAACACCTTTAGCAGAACATTTCCCGACCCTGTATACTGGAGGTAGTATTATAGCTTCGGAAAATCACCGCAAGGAGCGCTGGAGATGAAAGTAAGTATATTTGATGTAGCCAAAAAATCGGGATTGTCCGTTGTTACCGTATCCCGTGTATTAAACGGTGCCGGATCCGTGCGGGAAAACAACCGGCAGAAGGTGCTCGATGCGATCAGGGAGCTGGACTACCGGCCGAGCGCGGCTGCCCGCAGTCTGGCCAGCGGCAAGACCGGAATTATCGGTCTGATCGTAACGACGCTGCAGGATTCCTTCTTCGATGCAGTGGTCAAAGAGCTGAACGAGGTGCTTGCGCTGCACGGGTATTTCCTGGCCATCTCCATCTCTACAGGTATGGAAGGCGGCGACAATCATTACCTGATCCAGGAGGACCGGGTAGACGGACTGATTCTGCTATCGCCGATGGAGGAAGACAATTATCTCGTGGAGCTGAAACGCCGGGGTATTCCCTATGTGCTGATCGATAATCAGCAGGAGAGCAATGATGCCTACTCGGTTACCATCGACAATGTCAAAGGCGGCTATGCCGCAGCCAGCCATCTGCTGGAGCTGGGGCATACCTCCATCGCCCATCTCTGCGGGCACGAGATGTTCCGCAGCACGCGCGAGCGGCGCAGCGGCTTCCTGCAGGCGCTGCAGGAGAAAGGGCTGGAGCCGTTCGAAATTGTACACGGGGATTTCGATATCGGCATGGGTTATGACACGGGCAAACGCTGGCTCCGGGAGGGGAAGCTGCCCACGGCAGTATTCGCCGGCGATGACAACATCGCGCTCGGCCTGATCAATGCCCTAATGGAGGCCGGCATCTCTGTGCCGGAAGAGGTGGCCGTGGTCGGCTATGACGACCACTATATTGCTTCACAGCTCCGCCCGCATCTGACCACGCTGCGCCAGCCTGCCGACAAGATCGGGCTGGCCGCAGCCGATATGCTGCTGCGGCGGATTAACGGCAATATGAAGCGGGGCGCCAGCATCCGGATTGATCCGGAGCTGATTGTGCGGGAATCGACTGCCGGGAAGTAGGCTTCCCGGGTGCACGACTGTCGGAATGCACGAGTACACGAGTACACGACTGTCCGATTGCATGAGTACACGACTGTCCAACTGCCCGAGTACACGACGTGCACGCCAAACGCCCGGTTTAAGTATTAGTTGGATTTCCTCCATCTAATTCCACCGTTTTTTATCATTTGCGATGATTAGCTGGAAAATCTCCATCTGTTTCGGATCATCCATCCCTTCGGGGCCGAATTCGGTTCAATAAAGTGGAGTTTTTCCTACTAGCATCCCAATTCTATGGATTAAAGGAGAAATAAGAGGAGAAATTCCACTTCATTGGAATAGCACGCACATCAATGAAGGATTGCTCACAAAACTTTAGGAGTGACGACCATTGGCTTACTATATGGGGATCGATGGGGGCGGAAGTAAAACCTATGCCCTGCTGACCGATGCCGCGGGCAATGTGCTCGGCAAGGGCAGGAGCGGCAACGGTAATCACCAGACTGGCGCGCAGGAAGCCGCCGCGAATATCCGTGCAGCAGCGTTTGCCGCACTGGCGGAGGCCGGGCTCGGGCTTGAGGATGTTAGGCATACCTATCTCGGGCTCGCCGGAGCCGACCGCAAGACGGACTACGACATCCTCCATCCGCTGGTCCGCAGCATCGGATTCAGCAGCTATACGATTGGCGGGGACACGATGATCGGCCTCCGGGCGGGCACGAACCGCCCATACGGGGTCGCCCTGATCTGCGGCACCGGCACCAATGCCGCAGGACGTAACCGTGAAGGCCAGCACTTCCAGTGCGGCGGCTTCGATTATATGTACGGCGACTTCGGCGGCGGCGGCGCGCTGAATGTCGAGGTGTTCCGCACCGTGATCCGTGCCTGGGACGGGCGCGAAGCTCCAACCCTGCTGACGGCAGCGCTGCTGGAGCTGCTGGGCTACAAGTCGGTCGGAGACATGTACAACGACTTCCTCGACCATGGCAAATCCGTGCCGCTGGATGCGGCGCGCCTGCTGTTCCCGGCGGCAGCGGCGGGCGATGCAGCCGCGCTTGCCATCCTGCACCGGCAGGGTGCCGAGCTGGGCAAGTCGGCAGCGGCCGTGATCCGCAGGCTGGGCATGGAGCATGACGTCTTCGACGTCGTGCTGGCCGGCAGCCTGCTGACCCGGGGGGACCGCGGCTGGATCCGCGGGCCGATTGAACAGGCTGTGCGCGAAGCCGCGCCGCACGCCTCTGTTGTTACCTTGACCACAGAGCCTGTGGTCGGTGCGGTATGGTCTGCGCTGGAAAGTGACGGCCTCAGCATCACCAGTGAAATCTATGACAAAATGCGTACCTTTCAAGAATTCGAACCCATTCCGATAACAACCAGACAGGAGTGATTCATCTTGGCAGCTAACCAAGGACTCAAAATCGCCGTGATCGGCGGCGGCTCTTCCTATACACCCGAACTGATCGAAGGCTTCATTCTCCATCATAAAGAGCTTCCTGTGACTGAGCTGTGGCTCGTAGATATTGAGCCCGGCCTGCGTAAGCTGAACATCGTCGGCAGCCTGGCTAAACGGATGGTGCAGGAATCGGGTCTGCCGATTACAGTCCATCTGACGACTGACCGCCGCGAGGCGATTGCCGGTGCCGACTTCGTCAGCACCCAGATCCGCGTCGGCATGCTGGACGCGCGCGCCCGCGATGAGTCTATTCCGCTCAAATACGGCGTCATCGGCCAGGAAACGACCGGCCCGGGCGGAATGATGAAAGCGCTGCGCACCATTCCCGTAATCCTCGATATCTGCCGGGATATCGAAGAGCTCGCTCCTGATGCCTGGCTGCTGAACTTCACCAACCCGGCGGGAATGGTGACTGAAGCGGTACTAAGATACTCGAAGGTGAAGAGCATCGGCCTCTGCAATGCGCCGATCGGGCTGATCAAGCAGGTATCAGCGAAATACAATGCCGCGCCGGACCGGATTTATGCCGAGTTCGTCGGGCTTAATCATCTGCACTGGATTACCCGGATTGATGTCGAGGGTGAAGACAAGCTGGATGAGATGCTGGCCGATACGGCTGGCTACAGCGCGAAGAACGTCCCTGCGCGGGAATGGAATCCCGAATTCCTGCAGTCCCTGCGTGCTCTGCCCTCTTATTATCTGAAATATTTCTACATGACCGACGCCATGCTCGAAGAGCAGCTGACTTCCGCCAAGCAGGGTGCAAACCGTGCCGAAGTGGTCAAACGCGTTGAGGAAGAGCTGTTCGAAATCTACAGCAATTTGGAGCTGAAGGAGAAGCCGAAGCAGCTGGAACAGCGCGGCGGTGCCTTTTATTCTGAAGCCGCCGTCAACCTGATGCGCTCACTGCATAACGGCACGAATGATATTCAGACACTGAACGTGGCGAACCGCAGCATTCTCAGCTTTTTGCCGGAGGATGCCAGCATTGAGGTCAACTGTGTCGTCACAAAGACCGGGCCGCTGCCGCTGCCGCTGACCAGGAATCCGCCGATGGCTAAGGGGCTGATCCATGCCGTGAAGACGTATGAGCAGCTGGCGATTGACGCAGCCGTTACCGGCGACCGCAGCCTGGCGATCCAGGCGCTCGCCCATCATCCGCTCGTGCCTTCCGTAGAGGTGGCCATCACCATGCTGGATGAAATGCTGGAGGCGAACAGGGAGTATCTGCCGAATTTTTTTGCCGGTAAAGAAGCGGCTTCGGCTGCCGCTGAATAATATGAACAAAGAGACCCCCTCTTTGCAGATTCAACTCTGCGATAGAGGAAGTCTCTTTTTTTATATCGGTCATCAATAATTCTCCAGCCCGTTGCTCATGCCGCCAATCATGGAGAGCGAAAGATCCAGTGCTTTATCGCGTTCGCCGCTCTTGAGATAATAAGACAACAGCTTGCGCTCATACCGCTCGATGGCGTAGGTGTCACCATTGCTGCGGAAATGCGGCAGGGCTTCCTCTTCAATATAACGGTAATACGGCTGCCAATCCTCTTTCAACGACAACATAAGCAGGTTAAAGTTAATCGCCCGGTTGTCTGTACGCTCTGTCGCCAGTGTCAGCCCTTGATAGGTTAATGCAAGCAATTCGGACACGGGAAGGCGCTTGGCGCCCATGCAGGAAGTGATATAGCAGTCAAGCACAGTAAGGTAGAACGAATGGTCCGGCCCGCTGATCAGCTCCATCACCTGTTCGAACAGGTCTGCCGCTTCGTCGTACAGTCCCCGGCGCATATGCTCAAAGGCAAGGTTATGGAGCAGCTTGTACTTGCGGTCGATAGAGCCGCATAGCTCACAGGCTTTGATCAGATTTTCGTAAGATTGCTTCGCTATCGAGAAATAATGCGGTTCGTTCACACTCAGCTGAATCAGCAAAAGAGTCTCGGTATCGATAATCCGCACCAGATTAAGTGTCTTGCGGAAATATTGCAGCGCTTTTTCCCCGTAATAATAGGCGATAATATTGGAATGAATCGAATGATACGCAAGCGCCAGATGATAGAAATACTCCTGTTCGGTATACTCCGGCTCGTCAATCTCCGTCAAAACGCCGATACATTCCAGGAATTTACCCGACAAAAAATAATAGATTCCCTGAAGATGCTTGAAATAGTTGCGCACGTAGGGCGAAGCATATTCATCCTTTCCAATATCCCGGATAAGCCCGGAAGCAGGCTTCAAGTCATTGTTATATAAATAGTAACGGGTCAACAGCAGAGGATACGGGATTTTGTAATCGGGCAAATCTTTGAGTGTTTCCTGCTCTATCTGCTCCTTCAGGATCTCCGCTTCTTTCGTCCGCTGCATTACCATCGCATCATGCCATTCGTTTAACTTGCGCTGGGTCATATGGAAACGTTCTATCTCTGTAGCCATATTGATGTTGAGTCGCCCGCACAGTAAATCGATGATTTCGGAGGAATACTCGGTGATGCCCCGCTCTATTTTGCTTAGATGAGTCACTGAGCAAATCCCATGACCAAGCTCACGTTGGGTTAATTGCTGCTTCTCCCGGTAGTGCTTGATGATTTTCCCCTCAGTCATTCTTAAGTCCTCTTTTCCATTAAAGTACAGCAGTAAGCTCTCTTTATTATACAACGGTAAAGACAGATTCAAGAGTTATTCCATTAAAAAAAGCCGGGTGGTTACCGCTCTTGCAGCGATAATCCCCCGGCTTTTTGCCTACATATTAAAAATTGATATTACTTGCCTGCCGCAGTCAACAGATTATAAATGGTCTGCGCTGTTTCGGCCCGGCTTGCCGCCGCCTTCGGAGCGAACAGCCCGCTCGCATGCCCGGACATAATTCCCAGGCCTGCTGCCTCTTGGATGCTCGCCGCCGCCCAGGAAGAGATGGACGATTGATCCTTGTACACCTGAGTATTGGCCGAAGCCCCAGCTTGTTTTGCAGCCGCATAGTTATAAGCCTTAACTGCAATAACTGCCATTTCTTCACGGGTAATGCTCTGATCAGGTGCAAACGCGGTCTGCGTAATGCCGTTCACCAGTCCGGCCCCATGCGCCGCAGCCACTTCATCCGCATACCAGGCGTCTGCCGGAACATCGCTGAAGTGCGTATCCGCTGCAGCCGTATGCAATCCCAACGCTCTTACAATCATCGCCACGAATTCAGCCCGTGTTGTCTTGGCATCCGGAGCGAACAGCGTTTCCGACTGGCCGGTTACGATGTGCTTCGCCGACAGTGCTTTGACCGCTCCGGCAGCCCAATGGGAAGCCGTAAGATCGGTAAAGCTCTTGTCATATGCCAATACACCGTAAGTGCTGAAATGGCTGACCCCTGCAGTTACCGTATGCTGTGCTGCATTCACCTTACCACCTGCATATTCCCAGGCAGAGGTCTGTTCGTTCAGATAGTAGATACCTGCCAGATCCGCTTTCAGATCAGGATTGTATGACAGGGTTAGCTGTATTTCTTTCGGGAAGGTTGCAAGGCGCACTTCTTCGCCATTCGCCTTCTTATAGAAGAGGCTGAAATCATATACGCCGCCTGCCGTCAGTGCCACACCCGCTTCAGCAGGTGCAGGCGTTGCCGCCTTAGCTGCAATATTCAAGTAGATATTGCCCTGCTTATTGTCGTTGGCCTGCGCTGCAAGTGCCTGCAGCACCTCAGACGGAATAGTTACCATTGCAGCATCCATGTGTACTGCCAGGCTGCTGCCCTTGAGCAGCTCCCCGGCATTGGCCGGCAGTTTCACCGGAACGCCCGCTTTGCCGTCAACTGTTGCTATACCGTTAGTGACAGCCGCCAAATCGGAGGCCGGCACAGTTTGCTCAGTAACCACAACCGGAGCAGCTCCGGTATTGCTGCTGCCTGTATTGCTTGTGTTGCCAGTATTGCCGTTGCCTGTATCAGTACCGCCTCCGGTATCACCACCGCCGTTATTGGTGCCGCCTCCGTTATCGGTTCCACCGCCATTGTCGGTGCCGCCTCCGTTATCGGTTCCACCGCCATTGTCGGTGCCGCCTCCGTTATCGGTGCCGCCTCCGTTGTCGGTTCCACCGCCATTGTCAGTGCCGCCTCCATTGTCGGTGCCGCCGCCGTTATTAGGCATGCCGTTCTTGATTTGCTCCAGTATCTCGTCCAGGCCAATCCCGCCAATTTTGTCCTGAGGAACCGCATCTACAGCGGCATTCTGGCCAAGTGACAGGAAGTTCTTCACGATGAACCCGATATCCGTATCATCCACAATTCCGTCCTGGTTGATGTCTGATTGTGGATCACTTGTCCCGTAAGCCAGTCCCGCCTGCTGTAAATCGTTAATATCGATGACTTCATCGCCGTTGACGTCCCCGGCCAGCGAGCCGTGCAGGGACAACAGCTGCTGCGAGCCGATCAGCTTGCCGTCTTCAATCTTGTAAGCAGTGCTTGAGCGGCTGATAGAAGTGTGTCCCGGCGCTTTGAAGGTTACTTTGATTACCTCGTCTGAGACAGGAATCGATTTAAGATCATATTGAGCATTCCGGTCCACGGTTGCCGTATATTTTTTGCCGGATTCAGTTTCCGCAGATACTTTGAAATTCATCTTGCTGTAATCCTTGCCAAACTCCAAATATTCCCCGTTAACCAGGAAGGCTTCCGGGCTTAAATAGCCATAGAACCGTGAAGTCTTGGATACGAAATCCATATAATCCGTTGTATACGACGGAGTATATACGGCTTCTTCCGTCCCGGCTTGAGTCACGAAGAGATCCGTTGCCAGAATCGTGGCCACCTTATTATAGTAGGTGTCGCCAGTTACTTTATATTTCAGCTTCAGGAACGGTACATCGCCATCGATCCCGGTAAGGTTCTCGCCTTGCAGTTTTACTTTTACGCTGCTGTAGAAATCTCTGATATCATCCTGGAGCTCCACGGTAGCCCCCTGCTTCGCCGCCAGTGCCTTGAATTCATCCGTGACATCCAGCGATTCCAGTTTGAAGTTCCCGGTAAGTTCCTGAAGTGTAAACTCCGCCCCGGTGAATGCTTTCAGATTATTCATGTTGATCGTCGCAGTAAAGGTATCGCCTGTTTTTACCGTTTCCCGGTCCAGTTCAGTAAGTGCATAAGTGGTGTCCGGGGTCAGATATACATATTTATTGCCCAGCCAAGTCGTACCTACCGTAGCAATATCCCAGCCGAAGAGCCGGAGTTCATAAGGTTCCGATGCGAAGTCTTCCTTCGTTATCCCGTAACGGAAGTCGCCGTTCTCATCAGCTTTAAAGTAACCGGACATGAACGGACTTCCGTATTCATAAAAGCTTACCGTATTGTCGCTTTGATCATAGGAATATCCTGCCTCTTGCAGCGGCTTCACACTGCTGTCCGCAATGTTCCCGTGTACCCAAATGGCAGAAATATCTTTGCCGTCGTACGTTTCTGTCGTGAACAGCGAATCATCGACTTCAATGACCCGTGGAGTCAGCAAAGCCGTGTCTCCGGCAGCATTCGTGGTCTTAAGCGAAAGTTCCGGTGCCGTATTATCCACCAGTGTCATTGGAGAACTCTGATGATAAATTGCACCGTCTGCATCTCTGGACAGCACTTCTAACGTATAAGCACCCTCCTTAACAAATCGGGCAATATCAGAGATGCCGCCGTCTTCAGTGAACGGATAGACATATCCTTTGAACATATTGAACAGGAACAGCTCCTTGCCTAACGCAAGGCCTGAAGCATCCATAGTACCCAGGAAACCGAGCACTTCTCCGGTTTTGTAATCCTTAAGATAGACATCTAATGTCTCCATCGGACTCTTCAGCGCAAAGTAAGCTACTGTAACCCAGTTGGAGTAGGAATGCATCACATAGTTGTTAGAGATAGCCGGCGGGTCCATCTGGAAGTAACCGATCCCTTTACCGGATACCCGGACGAGCAGCGGCAACTGGTAATGGTCCGCAGCATCTGCTTTATTGACCACGTGGATGTACCCTTCATAGGTTCCCTCCGGTACCGTATCATCCACCAGCAGCTCGGCATTAAAAGTTTCACGGGTGCCTGCAGGCACGGTTACTTCATTAGTGCCCAGGGTAATCGGCACGTCCGTGAGAAATTCCAGTTCCAGACGGTAACTCTTGTCGCTGTCCCCCCGGTTGTCCAGTTCGAGCGTCTTGCTGGCTTTTGCAGTCTCCTCGTCCTCGGTATACACGCTTCCGAAGTTCAGGGAACCGGTAATATCCGCGATTTCGACATACTGATTATCAGCAGAAACGCTGGTCGTTGTATCCAGGACCTTAACCGTTGTATCTGCATGAACTGCGCGGTAAGCATCGACCCGACCTGCGCCGACTTCGTACACCGAATAATCCTTGTTCAGGTCGACGCTTGTATTCATCAGAGCCGTCTTCACATCAAAAGGTGTATACTCCGGATGCGCCTGCAGCATCAATGCAGCGATACCGGTAACATGCGGAGTCGCCATGGAAGTACCCGACATCCGCGTATAAGCAATATCATAATTACTCTGGTTCACCGGATCATTCATATATACCGGATAGGTGGAGAATACGGCTACACCTGGAGCTACCAGGTCAGGCTTGATATCATCCGTTCCCGACACCGGTCCCCGTGAGCTGAAATCAGCGAGCTTATCTCCTGCGGACAGTCCTTCATCTGCCGCCGTGAAGCTGATATATGGCTTGCCCATTTTCTTGAGGCTCTCGCCTTCCGCCTGCTGAATCTGGAAGGTTGGGACAAACCCGGACGCCTCACCCAGATAATTATCGATATAACCAGTTGTATTATTATAGATAATAACCGCGGCTGCACCTGCTTTGGCCGCATTCTTAATCTTGACGTTCAGGCCGATTTCTCCGCGCATGATAAGTGCTGCTTTGCCGGCTACATCCAGGCCGGTGAAGTTATCAGCCTTGCCAAGGCCTGCATATACGATCTCCATCTCCGAACCGACGATACTGCTTGGTTCATAGTTGAACTCTTCGCCAAACAGCTTCATAGTAAGCGGTTGATAGACCGTATCTGTCACAGCGGCTGCTGCCTCCCCTTCCTTTACCGGGTGGGCCGCATCATACACAGAAGCCGTTACTGAAGGAATGGTAATCGGTACGCTCGAGGCCCCAATGGTGATCCCGAGGGCGCTGGCCCCCGGTGTGCCAAGCGTTCCGGCTGCCGGACCGTCATTACCTGCAGCAATCACGCTGACAACTCCGGCCAGCATAGCGTTGTTAATGGCAATGGAGGTTGGATCAAGCGGATCATTCAACTTCGAACCGAGGGACAGGTTGATAACATCCATGCCGTCCTGAACGGCCTTGTCAATCCCGGCGATAATGCCGCTGTTCGCGCCTGATCCATAAGGTCCAAGGACACGGTAAGAGTATAGCTCTACGCCGGGTGCCACACCTTTAACGGCATAATCCACATCATTGGCCTGCTGGCCGGCAATGGTTCCGGAAACATGGGTACCGTGGGCCGTGAAGTATTCCGTCTCGGATTCCGGCTCGCCGGCGGCGATCCAGTCATCATATGTCGTTTCCATCGGATCTGCATCATTGTCGATAAAGTCCCAACCCTTGACGGTAGCCGGATCAACAGCAGCCGGATCTTCGCCTTCGGTTTTACGGTATCCATGATAGACGCCTGTTAAATCGGGATGATTATAATCAATCCCCGTATCCAGAACCCCTACCTTGATGCCTTTGCCGGTAATGCCTTCGGCCTGCAGCTTGTCCACTCCGATAAATGGAACGCTGTCCATCATCAAGGGATTGATTGCCGCCGCCTCTTCTCCTGCAGACTCATCCATAACATCGTCTGCTGTGAGATCGGTAGGCACCAGCGTATCGTCCGGCAGCTCAACCTTGGCATCGTTCCAGATCTTCTTGACTACACCGGACTGGGCCAAATCCTGTACGGCAATCCCCGGCAGAGTCAGCGCCACACCGTTGAAGGCATCACGGTACTCCTGGCTGACCGATATGCGAGAAGGACTATAGGCGAGTGCACTGCGGCTTACCTGCAGCTTGTTTAGGAAAGCCTTGAAATCCTTATGCGACTGCTCTACCTGATCCTCCGCAGAGGTCAAGGAAAACGAACGCGCAGTGGCAGCTCCCTTCAGGCTGGCTACTGCCGCCGGCTCGGGCTTGAACTGGACGATAACATGGACAAGATCCGTGCTCTTGGTATCGATGTCAGACGAGATGATAGGCCCCGTACTGGCACTAAGCTGTTCCAGCGCCTGTCTCTGTGCAGGAGTCAGGCTCTCCAGAATAGCTGCTGCCTGCTCGGAGGTAACTGTTGTACTGCCGCTGGACGGTGCCGCGTACACCGCGGGCGCCAGTAAAGTGGAAACTAGAAGTCCGCCTGCAACGGTGCCGGAAAACCAGCGGTTCATTTTTTTGTGCTTCATTAGATTCCTCCTTGACCCAATTTTTTAACTTACTATAATCTGTAGGATTTTTGCTGTAAATTGGGGTAATTACGGGATTCAGCTCATAGTAAAAAAGGAAATATTAGTAGGTTTATTGTCATTTATTCGGATAAAACGTGATCTGCGCAGTCAAAATCGCACCAAAAAAACCGCTTTCTCTTGAAAGCGGCCGCCGGACCTGCTCTGTTTTACCCCAAATGAGGCTGTGCAGAATTCATATATATAACATCCAGCCCCGATCTGGATTAGATTACCTTATGCTGGACCCATTTCTCCCCAAGGAACCGCCGCAGGAAGATGAAGCCCCGCACGCCCCACTCACAGTTCATCGCCAGCCATACACCGACAATGCCCATACCGAACTGGATACCGAGCAGGTATCCCAGCACCACGCGGAATAGCCACATCGACAGCATCGAGACCATCGACGTATATTTGGAATCACCCGCGGCCCGGAGGGCCGACGGCGTAATGAAGCTGATCGACCACAGCGGAATCTGGGCAATCGAATTGATCAGAAAGACCAGGAAAATGTCGCCGATAATCTCAGCCGGAGGGTGGAACAAGGACACCAGCGGATGGAAAAACGGGAAAATCAGCAGCGCCATCAGCACAAAGGAAGCGGACGACAGCCAAAGAAACGATTTGACGAATTTCCGGGCGTCCTTCACATTTCTGCTGCCCATGCATTGGCCTACCACCGTAATGAGCGTCAGGGACAAGGCATTCGCAGGAATCTGCATGACTCCGGCCAGGGTGGATGTGATGGCATTCGTCGCAATCGCATAGGTGCCCAGGCTGACGATGAAGATTTGAGTCAGGATCTTTCCGCCGTTAAAAAACATTTGCTCTGCGGCAAACGGCAGGCCGATATTCATAATTCGTTTGAGCATCGTCCAGTTCAAGACCAGCAGATCGCGGATTCTCACATGCAGCGTATTGTCCATCCGGAAAAGATAGATGAGTGCGCAGACCGCAGCCAGGTATCTGGAAACATTGATGGCAATGGTCATCCCGAACACACCCATATGCAGACCGTTAATGAATACAAAATTCAGCAAAACATAGATCAGATTCATGATCAGGGACAGCACGAGTGATGCCCTGGTCCTGCCGATTCCGCGCAATGCGCCACAGACCGCTTCTACAACAGCGATACCAAGATAGGACAGGCTGCTGCCAATCAGATACGTCCGGGCATTGGCCATTACCTCTGGCGAAGCCGCACCAAACAGCAGGTTCAGCAGCGGACCGTGCAGCACAATCCCAAACAAGCCGATGCATAGCGCCATCAAAGAAACTGATGAGACTGCACCGGCTGTGGCTTTGGAGACCATCTGGTCATTACCGCTCCCTTTATACTGGGCGACAACAACGGTCCCTCCAGTGGAAACTGCAATGAACACACTGATCAGAAAAATATTAAGTGAATCGATCATATTCACGGCGCTGATCGCCGCCACACCGGACGAGCTGATCATCGCCGTATTCACTAGATTCAGACCGACAATAAAGGCCTGATCGACCAGAAGCGGTATAAATAACGCTATCATCTGGCGGTAATCTATGGATTCTCCGGAAAAATACTTGTCGAGGAACAGGCTGCCCCGTTTCCCCTTTACCTTGGGCTCTAGCATAACTTCACTTCTTTATATTAGAATTAGGGTTTCGTCATTCTAACATATGGAGTTCAGAAGTCAAGGAATCCGCCGATTCTCTCAGAGATTAGACACTTCTCATAGAAGGAGAGAGCGTCAGGGTGAACGTCTTATCGAACGGGGTCATCACATTGACCAGCACCGCCTTGCAGTTGTTCTGCAGCTTCGCTTCCCGTACCGCCCTCGCCAGATGGCCAAGCTCTCCCCCCGTCAGTTCCACCCAGTCTTCGCCGCTGGTATAGCGGAGAACGCCTCCGCTCCAGAGGTAGCAGTCCTCTTCTACCGCCTGCAGCTCGCCAGAAGTGAAGCTGCCTTCCTGGCCAAAAACAAAGGACAGCTGGGTCATGACCTCCCCCGGCTCCTCGCAATGCACCCGGATCGTCCAGCCCGTGTCTGTTCGCTGCACCTCTGTCTCCACGCGGAGCGTCTGCTCATGCGTGAGCGGACGGCTCTGGTGGGGGAGCAGATACCAGGGACTGACCGCTGCTGTGGCAGACGGCGGAAGAAGGGCTTCTTCGACTGGACCATAATATCCTTTCTTCTGCTCGCCTGCGAGGCGGTATCCGGCGGACAGCTTCGTCATTTCCTGCATCGGGACGAATCCCGGATTGAAATAAGACGCCAATTGCACGGCCAGCAGCCGCACAGCACCATGGCGCAGCGCAAAGAAAGACGGTGTCTCCGTGATCAGCGTTACACTGGTATCTCCATCCCTAAAGCGGGCAACGGGTGCCCCGAAATCGGTATGCAGCCGACTGTGAAAGATCCGCCCCTGATGACCGGCGGCCTCCATGTCCTGCAGATAGCTGTGCCGCAGAAAATCCCCGTTCAGTAGCGTCTCGTACTTCACGGGCAGCTCTGCCACTGCCCCAAAAGACTGCTGAAGCTCAGGCTCAAGCAGCATCCTCACCAGCACATTGGCCGAGCAGACGCCCGGATGGCTGAGCGCCCTCCCGGCCCATTCCGCCATGGCAGCGAACTGCGCATCGTTGTCTGCACGGGCCAGAATGGCGTAGGGCAAATAATACGGGGACAGATCATGGACACTCCCCAGATCCTGCCGCCCGGAATAATCGGTCACGACCTCGCCCGAAGGATGGACCAGATAGACCATCATCCGCAGATTCAGACGGACCGGTTCCAGGAGCTGCGGCCGGTCCAGCAGGCGGGCAGCATGAATCAGCATGATGTCGCTGACTGCATTGTAAATGCCGTTGCTGCGCTCCGTCCATTCCCCGTCCGGGGTAATATCCATTCCCTCTGCCAGCCACTGATCCGCCCGCTGTACAAGCTCTTCCAGCCCAAACAGCTCATGCAGAAATCCAAGCGCCGCACAGATTACCCAGCGGTGGTTCGGGGTATGGACGCCGCCCGTAAGCATGACGGGCAGCGTCCGCTCAAGAAACAGCCTCATATTGTCCAGCACGGGCTGGAGCGGCTGCCATTCCTGCTGCGCCAGCAGCTGATAGAGCTGGGCATAGCCGACGATGACAAAGGCTGTGTCCGGCGGGGAATGATAGTTCGTCCAGCCCGGGGAGATAGAGCCGTCCTCATGCTGGGCACGCAGCACGAACTCCGTTGCCAGCCGCAGCCGGTCCAGCAGCTCTTCGTCCCGGTAGTACTTAGAATCGGGGTTTACCAGGGCGGCCCCCCAATAACACATCTCGGTCGGAGTGCCGGTGGTGTGATTGACCCAGGCAACGCCCGTGCCGGGATCAATGGTGCCTCCGTAATAGCGGCTCTCCGGATCAAGCACCTGCCGGGATAATCCGCTCTCTACCGCCAGATCATTGCTGGCCACCAGTTGCTTATACATGATGGTTCCCTCCATTAAGAATCTTTTCTTGTATCATAACGGGCCCTCGTATAACTTATCTACAGCCGGTCCAGCTCCCTGCGGATACGTCCGGGAATTTCTGCAAACAGCTGGCTCCAGGAAACGAACAGATCCTCCTGCTCAGCATATATCCATTCCTCATAAGACAGAGAAGGCGTAAAGCGGCAGGTCTGCAGATAACATCGGACCCTTCGGTCCGTCTCTTCGTCCGTAGCCAGAATGCCGCGGAAGAAATCCCCGAAGATCAGCCCGTCTGCCCCGGCTCCCTCCTGTGTGCAAGAGGCAAAGGCCGGCAGCAGCTCAAAGACTTCGGGGATCGGGGAGAGCGCATGCTTGCCGGGCTGGACATACAGAACGGCCCGCGTACCGCTCAGATTAGCGGAGCCACGGAGCAGTCCTTTCAGGTATTTCCCGTGAAAGCTGGCTTCCACATCCGCCACCTCTCCGTTCCTGCCGATATACACCCACACATGCTCCAGATCATAGAGATGCTGGATATCATAATCGTAATATATCGCGTATTCTACAATTGCTTCTACTTTGGGATGGTCCACGGCCAGACGGCGCCGGAAGGAAGAAGAGTCCCCGTCCTCCCGCAGCACCGTTACACCGAAGCGGACCGGGAAAAACGGCTCGCTCCGGTCGAACATTAAGCGAGGGGCATACAGGGCAGCTAGTCTGCGGTCTGCATCACTTAACTTGCGGTCTTCATCGCTCATAATCCGGTCTGCATCACCCAGCATGCGGCCTACCCCCTGCCTGCCAGTTTAGCCGTAAGCAGGCGGTGGCTCTCATGGATTTCCTCCGGCCGGCAGGCCGCCTTCAGCTCATATACCTTAACCTGCGCCCGCTCAATCATCGGTAAATAGGCATCATAGAAATCCATATTTCCGCTGTTCACATAGGGACACCAGTGGTCGGAGAGCCCGATGGTCTCATGGACGTGAACGCCCACAATATCATCCATCAGCCCTTCCATCTCTCCTACACTGTCGTACAAGCCCATCCGGTCCATCATGATGGCGTGGCCGGTGTCATACCAGATGCCGACAGGTGCGCCCTTTAATGCGCTTATTACCGTTTTGGCTTCTGCAAGCGTTGGAATCTGCTGCGGCCGGGAGCGTGTCTCGATCCCGAAGCGGACATTTAGACCCTTGGAGGCCGCGCGGTTGCATACTTCATCCAGGCTGCGGATAATCGTCTGCACATAGCCGGCGCTATAAGCCCCCCGCCGTTCCAGCAGCTCCGCCCACTTGCTGCGGTACGCTTCCGAATCTCTGCCTTGCCCGCTGTAAATCTGCTCCAGCTCCTTGGCAATATCATTCGGAAAAGGCACTTCACCGGGATGCACCACCACGGCCTCGCCGCCGTAGCGCTGGGCATACTCAGCCGAACGGACCAGCAGCTCTACCGCCCGCTGCCGCTTGGTCTCATCTCCAAAGCCCAGCAGCACGGAATCTGTGCCGTAATCAGGATCGGATACGTGAGGGAAGGTATTATGAACACTGGAGATGCCAATCTCCCCCCGCTCGATCATCGGCTCAATCGTAGTCAGCATGGCTTCGGTGACATTATAGTTCAGCTCCACCCGCCGGAAGCCAAGCTCACGGATTTCCCGCAGCATGCTGCTGCCATCCGTATGCCGTTTAATATTCCAGCAGGTTGAGAATGAGAATGCTCCTTTATCTTCCACAGCCCTGTTCTCCTTTCTTATCTCTGCCTGTGCAGCCGCAGCTTTAACCCTTAACGGCACCAAGCATGACGCCGCTGACGAAATACTTCTGCAGCCACGGATACACGGCGAGGATCGGCACCGTAGCGAAGATAACCGTTGCCGCCTTGAGGCTCTCCGGGGTCAGGGGAGTACGGTTCGCACCCTCCATCTGCGTCAGCTCGGAAACCATATTGTTTTGGACCATCTGGAACAGCTTGAGCTGAAGCGGATACAGCTCCGGACTATTGATATACATCAGTGCATCCTGGAAACCATTCCATCTGCCTACAGCATAGAAGAGGGCCAGCGTGGCGAGCACAGGCATGGACAGCGGCAGAACGACGCTCATCAGCGTGCGGAAGAAGGAGCTGCCGTCGATCTCAGCCGACTCTTCCAGACTCTGGGGAATATTATTGAAGAAGGAGATCAGGATAATCAGGTTGAACGGACTGACCAGACCGGGCAGAATAAGCGCCCAGGTGGAATCGAGCAGGCGCAGATCGCGCATCAGCAGATATTCAGGAATAATCCCGCCGCTGAAGAACATGGTAATGATGATAATAACCATAAACGTCTTGCGGCCTTTCAGGTAGCCCTTGGTCAGCGGATAGGCTGCGGCGATGGTGAAGAGCATACACAGCCCGGTTGTCGCGGCAGTCAGCAGCACGGTATAGCCCAGAGATCTTATCATTGCGTTATCCGAGAACACCTGGGCATAGGCTTTCCAGTTCAATTCAATCGGAAAAAGCGTCACCTCACCGGAAGTAATGGCCCGGTTGGAACTGAGTGATACTGCGATAACATGCAAGAACGGAGCGAGACAGAACAGCACGAACAAGGCCACACAGGTAACAATGACGATATCAAATATCCGGTTGGAAGTACGTTCACTCATAGTACTCCGCCTCCTTCCCTCTTTATCAGATAATGCCGTTGCCGGTCATTTTTTTCGAAATATAGTTGGAGCCCAGAATGAATACCAGTCCGACCACAGCCTGGAACAGCCCGACTACGGTAGCCAGGGTGTACTGCCCGGATTCCAGACCGACCCGGTAGACAAAGGTACTCAGCACATCAGAGTATTCACGTACCGCTGTATTTCCGATAATGTACGGACGGTCAAAGCCGATGCTGACCATTTTGCCGAGATTGAGAATAAGCAGGGTGACGATTGTCGGCTTAATGCTTGGCAGCGTAATATACCAGATCTTCTTCATTCGTGTTGCCCCATCGACCTCAGCCGCCTCAAACAGCTCTCTGTTTACGCCGGTAAGCGCTGCCAGATAGAGTATGGTTCCCCAGCCGGCGCTTTGCCAGACCCCTGTGAACAGATAGGTGACGAGCCATGGACCTTTTTCAGTCAGGAACGGAATCGGGCTTAAGCCCAGGCCTTCCAGCACCCCGTTGACCATACCGGACTGGTTGCCGAATAATTGATAAACAATTCCCCCGATGATAACCCAGGAAATAAAGTGAGGGATATAAAGGATGGTCTGCGAGATTTTTTTGAACCATACGCCCTTAATCTCATACAGCATGATCGCCAGAATGATCGGGGCAGGGAAAGATACGAGTAAATCCAGGAAGTTAAGCATAAAGGTATTGCGCAGTGCGGTATAAAACTCTCTCAGGTTAAACACTTCACGGAATGCGTCGAACCCAATCCACTCACTGCCGCCGATTCCCTGGAAAAGATTAAAGTCCTTGAAGGCAATCTGCACACCGTACATCGGTCCGTAGCGGAAGATAAAAAAGTAGATCATTGGCAGTGAAAGCAGCGCGTACAATTGCCAATACCGCTTCAAGTAGCTCACTTTACTCAAGTCGGTTCCCTCCTTGGGAAGAAAAACCGGATGAAGCGGCGTACCAGCTCCCTCCGGTTTTCCCTTTATATTTATTTACCGTGCTTACAGATCTTTCAAAGCTGCTTCCAGTTCTTCTTTAAGCTGAGTTCCGCCGAGGGACATGAAATCCTTCATCTCCTGCTCATACACGGCATCAAATTGCTCCGGTTTGGCCATCGCTGTCTTAACCATAATTACGGCCAGCTTGTCATTGAGGGTAGTGCCGTACTTGGGTTCCGCTTCAATCGGTTTACTGAAGACAATCGGTCCGACCGTATCGGTGTTGGCGATTGCATAAGACTGCTCAAGAATTTCCTTATGACGTTCCGGGAAGCCGCTTATCCAAGCTTTCTGATTAAGCTCCTGGTCTCCAAAGTTTTTACCGTTGGAGATAATCGCCATGTCACCGCCGTTAAAGAGCCGGTCTGCAAACTCTTTAGACACATCGGGTTTGACAACCGGGATGCCGTCAACCAGATCATAGTTCTCGCCTTCAACCCCGCTGTACATGAGAACCAGATTGTCATCGGAAGCCATCCAGTCCAGATACTTCACAGCTTCCACTGCCCGCTTACTGCTCTTGGGAATCATGATATACATGCCGTTCGAGGCATAGCGGGATTTAATGTGTTTGTTGTCAACGTTAGCATTGGTATAAGTATCCACAGCAGAAATCTTACTTCCCTCCACATTTGCGTAGAGGACATCCAGCGTTCCATCGGCATACGCAAGGTTACCAACATCATCTGACCAGTAACCTACATAACCGTTATTCAGATCCTTGCCCAATTGGGTCTTATCTTCGTCCAGACTGAAATCTTTGCTGATCAGGCCCTCATTGTAGAGCTTGTTCAGGAACTGCATCGCATCCTTGAAGCCTTCATGTAGCGGCAGCTCGTAGCGCTGACCGTAAGTCAGATCACCTTTAACCGGTTTGATGAAGGAGTAGATCAAGGTTTCGAATTGGGCCGGGGCAAGCGCCATGCCCATCGGGATGTTTTTGCTGCCGAGACCGCCTGGGTCCTTATCTTTAAACGCTTTCAAGGTTGTATACAGCTCATCGGTGGTTGTTGGAACAGGCAAACCAAGCTTATCCAGCCAATCCTGACGGATATAGGAGCTGTAGCGCCCCGTAACGGCACGTTTGCCCGGGATGGACAGCTGCTTGCCATCAATCTGTCCGTAGGACAGCGTTTCCTCACCGAGGAATTTCTTCAGATTGGGTCCGTGTTCATCAAGAATCGCTCCGACATCAGTCAGCCCGCCCTGCTGGGCGTAACGGTAGAACACACTGGAATCATAAGTAAACACAATATCAGGCACATCTGTGTTGCTGGCCATCAGAACGTTGAGCTTCGTAACTTCCTCGGAGCGCTGAACCGGTACAAACTCGACATCAATGTTGTTCGGATCACCGAATCGTTCCTGTACCATCTGAGTCAAGAAGTTGTTGGTGATCGTATGAGGCGCCGGACTGTTCCCCCGGTCGAACACTTCCACTTTCAAGGTGACACGTTTGCCGTTGTCTCCCTCTACTGCTGAACCTCCGTTTGCCGTGTTCCCATTGGAATCCGATCCGCATCCGGCCAGCAGCGACATCCCCATTACTGCGCTCAATCCGACTCCCAATGCCTTCTTCAGAACTTTCTGGTTTGCATTCACTGTCATTGTGCCATCTCCTTCGCCTCTGCGGCTATAATGGTGACTTTATGAATCCCCCAACCTCACATCCGAGCTCCCGTACTGCCTTTCTTCAGAAAAGAATGCTTTCACGCTCTCGCCGCCTTTACTGCCTGGCTGCTTAACGTACCGGGATGACCACAGTATTCCACACTCTCCTGAGGGCTGACAATAAACCTGTTTCCGATTGCAAAAACGCTAATAATTCGGACTTCCGGTTTATCGGACCAACCATTTTCGTATGATAAACCGCTTTCAAAAGCAGAAAAAATAGAAGCCGCATCCGTGTTTGCATGCTCCTGACGGAGGTTTGCGAGCAGGAATGCGGCTTGGTTAACAAGAATGGGCCTGACGTTTCACTTTCGAGACCGGCAAGCTGGACGGGTATCGCTATTGAGCCATAAACAGAACATACGTCTTAAGCTTTGGATGCTCCGCGGCGCTTCAAAGAGCGGTAATCGCCCGGCGTGATGCCGGCAACCCGCTTAAATACCCTGCCGAACGTAATCGCATTCGCATAGCCCACCTGGAGTGCGATATCCTGCAGCGAATATTCCGTCTCCAGCAGCAGCTGTTCCGCTTCCTTCATCCGCAGCTCGGTAACGAAATCCACAAATTTCATTTTGAATTCCGTTTTGAACAGGTAGCTGGCATATTTGCCGGATACCTGAAACCGGTCACTTAAATGCTTCAGGGAAAGATCGGGATTGGCAAAGTTCTCTTCGATATAGTTCTTCATCTCGTTGACCATCGCCCGGTAGCTTTTGGTCTCACTTACAGAGACATAGGTACGGAATAAATCAGTCAAATATTCAAACAGAATGCTCTTCACTTCATCGATCGAATCAGCCTTATCCAGTCCTTTCAGTCGAACCCGGGCGTTCTCCGCCGACAGCTCGTCCTGCAGCTGCTCCGACATCACGGCCACTTCCCGGCTCAGCATCTGCAGCATAGCCTGAATGAGGGAGCGGATATCATCGTCCTGCAGAAAGTCCTGTTCAAACGCTTCAAAAATCCCCTCTAGCTGCTCCCTCCATTGACCGCTAGACATCCGGAACTGCTTGACAAACTCGGCAATCATCTGCAGGTATTTATACGTTTCAAGCAGCGGCTGGCGCGCCTCCCCGCATTCTGCCAGCGCGATATCCTCATGCATCAGCAGCTTATGCTGCATAACTTGTTCAGCTGCTGCATAAGACTCCCGGATCGTAGCCGGTCCGGCTGCAGCCGGGCCGATGCCGAAGCTGAGTGAGATCCGCAGATTCTGCTCTACCCAGGAGCGGCAATCCTCGGCAAAATGGCGGATCTTACCCGTCATTTCCTCATCACTGCCGGTAGCCAGGAAAAGAATCGCAGCCCGCTCGGTCCCGACCCACTCCGCCCAGCCCTGAAGCTCTGCATTTCGCGCCAGTTCCTGAAAAACATTCATCAGGGCAAACTTAAGCGTATTCTGATCTCCCCTTGTATAGCGGTCCTCGAATACCTGCTCATAGCGGTTAATTTCGCTGAGCACAACCATAAAACGGGATGAGGAATCGGCTCCGGTGAGCGGCGACAGTTCCTCCAGCCGCTGGATGACATTGTCGAGCCGCTCGCTGTGCAACAGATCAGTGAACAGCTTGCTGCGCTGCAGCAACAGGTTCTCCCTGCTTTTTTTATCATAATCCGTCATATGGTTGATCAGATCCTCCAGCACCCCGTCAATGAGCATCATTTCGTCAGGCCGGTCAGCCGACTGGTCCATCCTGCGGATCTGGTGGCCTTCAATCCGGTTCATAATGACCTGGATCGGTTTATAATTGCGCCGGGTCACATAGACCAGGTAAAAAATCGCACATATAACCGTCCCAAGAGCAATCGCCACCCAGAGATAGGAAATCACAGACACCCAGCTGAACAGGTTGCCTGCCTTGATTCCGCTGGAGAACGTCCAGCCGAGCCTCTCCAGATAAAGCGTGTTCAGCAGCTTGCCGCTTTTGGCACCTTCGCTGTCCGAATGCGCCTGGTACACGGTCTGTCCATCGCTGCCGGAAATGGTCAGGAAAGAGAGCTGCGGATTGACCATGCTGTCGACAAGCTGCTCAATTCCGCTCATTTTGATATTGATCACCAGTATCCCCTCTGAGCCGAAGGGCAGCGGCATGGCTTTATTTATAGTAAGCACACGTATGGGCGTACGCTGAATGAATTCATATTTATATTCCCTGACGGGCTGCCAGCCTTCCGGCAGGACACCGGAGGTTATTTGCCTAATCCAGTCTTCGTCTACAAATCCGGTAAGCTCCTTCAATCCAGTTTCTGTTAAAACGCTTTCATTTCTTTTGTCGTACAGATAGACTGATTGAATGTAGGAGGATTCGTGAATTAGATTGCGCAGACTCTGGGCCACAGCATAAACCGTTCCCGTATCCGCTTTACCCTGATTGTTAAAGTAACGCTTATAGGCGTCGCTGCGTTCGGCAGCTTCCAGCACTGACAGTTCGACCTCTTTGACCGTCCGGTCCACATTATCCATGAGATAACTGGCAGAGATGCGGTCCGCTTTCTTGGTTTCCATCCGGGAAATGTCATTGATAAACACAAACGAGGCAAAAATCAGGATTGTCACAGTTAGCAGAAAGATAGGAAAGTAGGATAGCAGCAATCGGTGATACCAGGTACGGAACAATAGACAACCCCCTCCACAACCGTTAAAATGCCAGGCCGCGGTCCGGCCGCTCCATGCACACGCCGCCCCGAAAACCCGGCTGCGCTTTTCATAATCGAAGCTTCCGTCCGAATTGCTGCCATTATAGCACATGCCCCCCGGGCCCGGCCAACGGAGCAAATAATGGATTCTAATGGATTCTCGTAACAACCTTGTTCCCGGAGTTGACGCATTAAGATCATCCGGACGGCCCGAACCCGATCTGCGGAGTCCGGCGGCCGGGTCTCCGCCCAATCAGTGGGATTTTTCCCTCTGATTCCTTCCGGTGGCCGGGTTTCTGTACAATCAGTGGGATTTATCCCACTATTTTCGCCCGGTGGCCGGATTTCTGCCTAAACAGAGGGATTTATCCCTCTGTTTCCGCCCCATGGCCGGGCTTCCGCCCAATCAGTGGGATTTTTCCTACTATTTTCGCCCGGTGGCCGGACTTCCGCCCAATCAGTGGGATTTTTCCCTCTGTTTCCGTCCGGGATTGGCCGGGCTCCATCTTCTTACGAAGATTCCCCCTTACCACACCTACACCTTTAAGATGCTTCTTATCCGCGCAACGATAGAAGTCCACATACCCCTACCAATGCAAAAGGCGGGGTGCGCACAGCCGCAGCCGCACAACCCCGCATGGACATTCACCTGGACAAACCCGCCAGATCACAGCCGCCCGGTCCGCCGCCCAAGCGGCTTATAAGCCGCTGACTTCCCGGATATAGCGGCGCGCCTTGATCGCATATTCCAGTGGATCGGCCAACGCCGGATCCTGCTCCGCTTCCACCACGAACCATCCCGTATAGGACGCCGCCGCCAATTCTTCAAAAATCTCCGCAAACGCAATGCACCCGTCACCCGGCACGGTGAACGCTCCTGCTTTTACCGCCTGCAGGAAGCTGAGCCCATCCGAAATCACACGCTGGACAACCCCGGGACGGATATCCTTCAAGTGGACATGCTTAATCCGCGGCAGATGGGCGCGTAGCACCTCCAAAGGATTCTCACCGGCAAAAGCCAGATGCCCGGTATCAAATAGCAGGGATACCTCGCCGGGATCGGTGAGCTCCATCAGCCGGGTAATTTCAGCCGCCGTCTGCACTCCGGTTCCCATATGGTGGTGATAGACAAGCACCATATCCTTTTCGGCAGCCAGGCGGCCCAGCCCGCCCAGACCCGCAGCGAGCGCCGCCCACTCCTTTTCCGTAAACACGGGCTTGGCAGCGAACAAAGGTGTATCCATCTGCCCTTGGATGCTCCGCCCCTGCTCGGAAACCACAATCACTTTGGCTCCCATCTCATGCAGAAAGTCACGGTGTGCAATAAAAGCTTTCGCAGTCTCCTCATAAGGACCTGCCGTCAGATAGGCACTGAACCAGGCGCTGGCAATCTGCAGCCCTCGCAGTTCAAGCGCCCGGTGCAGCCGCTCCGGAGAACGCGGATATTTGTTGCCCACCTCGCTGCCCTCATACCCGGCAAGTGCCATCTCACTAATACACTGCTCAAACGTATTGTCCCGCCCCAGTTCAGGCATATCATCATTAGTCCAGGCGATGGGGGCAATCGCCAGCCTGACCGCATGTTCTTTGAACATCATCGGTACTACCCCTTCCATTATCACAGGTATGGCAGTAGGCTTCAGCTGCCCACCGCAGAGTTTCCTTGCTCCGACAGCACAAACTGCTTAAACAGCTTAATAACTGCGAGCCTTCTCCAGCTGCCCTTGTTTCTGCACGTAGGCGGCCTGCACGGCTTCGCTGCCGGACACTTCCGGCACACCGACATGCCACCAGGATCCATAGCCGTGTGTCATTGTCTTCGGCAGCACCTTGATGTCGATCAGCGTGGACCGTTCCGCCCGCCGGGCTTCCGCCAGAGCATTACGCAGCTCTTCCACAGTCGCCGCCCGAAAGGTCTTGACCCCATAGCCGGCGGCACTGGCTGCATAGTCGATGACCATCAGCCCGCCGCTCAGCCCGCCGTCTTGGCCGCGATGGCGGAATTCTGTCGCCATGCTGTCGAGGCCCTGTTCCATCTGCAAATTGTTGATGCAGCCGAAGCCTGCATTGTCGAGCAGGATGACGTTGATCTTCTTGTTCTCCTGCAGGCTCGTTACCAGCTCCGAATGCAGCATCTGATAGCTGCCGTCCCCGACCAGGGCGTATACCTCCCGCTCCGGCTCAGCCAATTTGATGCCGAGTGCACCGGCGATCTCATACCCCATGCACGAAAATCCGTATTCCATATGGTAAGTATCCGGCACAGCCGAATTCCACATCCGCTGCATATCACCCGGCAGGCTGCCGGCCGCTCCGATGACAATGGCATCCTCAGGAATGGACTCGTTGATGATCCCAAGCACCTGTGTCTGAGTCAGTGAAGTATTCAGCACCTCCGCATACTCGGGGAGTTTATCATCTAGATGTCCGGCAACCTCGGGTACGAATAAATCCCCTAAGCGGGCCGCTGCCCGCGTGCTGTCTTCCATCCCACCGGCTTCCTTCACGCCATCCACCGCACCGGCTTCCTTCACACCATCCTCCATCGCACCGGCTTCCTTCACACTATCCATCGCACCGGCCTCCTCCACGCTGCCTTCCAATACGCCATATGCCGCCTGCAAACCGCCTATTTCCCCCGTATACTCCACGCCAGCCAGACGGGTTCTCTCCGCTTCCCAAGTCTTCTTGGCGGATACGATCTCATCTGTATAAGCAGAGCGGTAACCCCGCTCCTCCAAAGCAGCGGATAACGCCTTCAGGCCTTCAGCCGCGTCACATACCACAGCCAGCGCATCAAGCTTGGCTGCATGATAAGGCGAGGCGTTGAGCGTCAAAAACTCCGCCTCAGGATGCGCGAACAGGCTCTTCGAGCCTGTGGTGAAATCCGTAAACCGGGTGCCGACACCGATCACCAGATCGGCTTCCCGAGCCAGCATATTGGCGCAGCCGTTACCGGTGACCCCTATGCCGCCGAGGTTGTAGGCGAAGCTGCTGGCCACCGCGCTTTTTCCGGCCTGCGTCTCCCCGAACGGGATGGCGAATTTCTCGGCAAAAGCGCGCAGCTCAGCTCCGGCGTCACTATACCGGACTCCGCCTCCGCAGATCAGCAAAGGCCGCTGTTTGCCGGCAATCAGCTCAGCCGCCGCAGCGATCTCATCCGGACGGGGGAGCCGGGGAGCGACCCGGTGGACACGCCGCTTAAAGAACTCCAGCGGATAATCCCACGCTTCCCCTTGCACATCCTGCGGCAGTGCGATCGTAACTGCTCCCGTGTCCGCCTGATCGGTCAGCACACGCATGGCGTTCAGCAGTGCCGTCATCAGCTGCTCCGGCCGGTAAATCCGGTCCCAATATTTGCTCACCGCCTTAAAGGCATCATTCACTGTGATCGACAGGTTGTAAGTATGCTCCATCTGCTGCAGCACCGGATCGGGCTGGCGGGTGGCAAAGGTGTCGCCGGGTAGCAGCAGAACAGGAATCTGATTCGCCGTTGCCGTCGCGGCAGCCGTCAGCATATTCGCTGAACCCGGCCCAACGGAAGCAGTGCAGGCCATAATCCGCCGCCTGCGGCTCTGCTTGGCGAAGGCGGTCGCCGCATGCACCATCCCCTGCTCGTTCCGGCCCTGGTAGACCGTCAGCCCGATCGGCGCTTCCTGCAGCGCCTGCCCCAGACCGAGTACGTTGCCATGGCCGAAGACGGTGAATATGCCATGGATGAAGCGTTCCGGGCCACTGCCAAAGTCCACATACTGCTGATCCAGGAATTTTACCAGCGCCTGCGCCGTCGTTAATCTGATTCGCTCCACTTCATTTCCTCCCTTCGCCTGTTCTACTGCCAGCGGGCAGTAACGACTTTTTTGCGTGTGTAGAATTCAACCCCGTCGCTTCCGTTCGCATGAAGATCACCGTAGAAGGAATCCTTCCAGCCGGAGAAAGGGAAGAAGGCCATCGGTGCCGGTACCCCGACATTAATCCCCAGCATGCCTGACTCGATATGCTCCCGGAAATAGCGCACTTTCCCGCCGTCATTCGTAAAAATACAAGCCCCGTTGGCAAAACGTGAGCTATTGGCGATCTCCACCGCCTCTTCCACATCCTTGACCCGTATGACTGACAACACCGGCGCAAAAATTTCCTCCTGCCAGATCTTCATCTCCCGGGTCACCCCGTCAAACACTGTCGGGCCGATAAAATAACCCTCTCCCTGCACAGCAGCATCCACCCGGCCGTCTCTGAGCAGCTTCGCGCCTTCAGCCACACCCTGATCAATATAAGCGGCGGTCTTGTCCTTATGACCTTGGCGAATGACCGGACCGAGAAACGTATCCTCGTCCAGCCCGTTACCGATAGTCATACCATCACATTCACGCAGCAAAATCGAGATCAGTTCATCGGCCACCTCCTCCTGCACTGTCACAACAGAGCAAGCCATGCAGCGCTCTCCGGCTGAGCCGAAGGCCGCATTCACAATCTGGTTAGCGGAAGCCTCAAGGTTCGCGTCTGCCAGAACGATAGAGTGATTCTTTGCCCCGGCCAGCGCCTGAACCCGCTTCAGGTGGGCTGTTCCTTTTTTGTAGACATATTCAGCCACCGGCTGCGATCCGACAAAAGAAATTGCCTTCACATCGGGATGCTCCAGCAGCCCGTTGACCACCTCATGCGCACCGTTAACTACATTGAGCACACCCTTCGGCAGTCCGGCTTCCGCCAGCAGTTCAATAAGGCGCGCCGCCAGCAGCGGGGTACGCTCCGAAGGCTTCAGCACAAAGGTGTTGCCGCAGGCAATGGCCAGCGGGAACATCCAGCAGGGTACCATCATCGGAAAATTAAACGGTGTAATCCCGCCGACCACCCCGATGGGATAGCGGTACATCCCGGACTCAATGCCTGTCGCAATATCCGGCAGCTGCCGGCCCATCATCAGCGTCGGCGCACCAGCCGCGAACTCCACACACTCGATGCCGCGCTGTACCTCGCCGTAGGCTTCCTTGAAGCTTTTGCCGTTCTCCAGCGTAATGGTCTTCGCCAGTTCCTCCCAGTGGTCCACGAGCAGCTGCTGATATTTGAATAAAATCCGCGCTCTGCGCGGCACCGGCGTTTTGGACCAGTCGGCAAAAGCCGCTTTCGCCGCCGCTACTGCCCGGTCAACATCGGCTCTGCCGGACAACGGAACTCTGGCCAGCTCCTCACCAGTGGCCGGATTAAACACCGGCTCTGTCAGCTTCGTATCCGCCTCTACCCATTGCCCGTCTATATAGTTGTTCAGTACTTGCACGGTTTGCTCTGCCATTCTGTCCACTCCCTCGGCTCTAATGATGTACTGCTGCTAAAGTATTGCTGCACCGCTGTGCGATTCGATTGACTCTGCCTCTGCTGCCTCTGCGGCTTCCGATTCCTTCCGCTGCCTCAGGTGCATCGGCTGCTTCCGCTCTTCTCACTAAGCGCCTGAAGTGATCTCCTCATTAGTCAGTAAGAACGCTTCCAATTCCTCCAGGGTCGGCATCGCGTCCGAGCAGCTGTGGCGGGAGATGACGATGGAGGCCGAAGCACTGCCGCGGCGCATGGCTTCACTGACACTGTCGCCGTGCATCAGGCTGTGGATGAAGGCGGAGGCATAAGAATCGCCGGCGCCGAACGTTTTCAGTACCTTGGCCGGGAAAATACCGCTCCGGTGACTCTGCCCGTCTGCTGTATAAGAGATCGAGCCGCTGCCGCCATGCTTGATGACGACCAGCTTCGCCTGATGTGCGAACCAGCTGCTGGCCGTTCTCTCATCGTCTTCATCAGCCACATTGTACAGGCTCTCCATCATATTGAATTCCTCGCGGGTACCGATGATGCAGTGGCATTTCTCGGCAGCCAGATTATAGTAGACAGCCGTCTCTGCGGCCGATTTCCAGGTATACGGGCGGTAATCCAGATCAAAAAATACAGTGACGTTATGCTTGCGGGCAAACTCCAGTGCCAGAAACACTGCCTCACGGGAGGGGCTCTGCGCCAGAGCGGTGCCGGAGATCAGCAGCGCCTTGGCCTGCCGGATGTAATCCTCGGAGATTTCCCCGGTATTCAGCAGCAAATCCGCCACATGGTCCCGGTACATCAGAATGCTGCATTCCTGCGGACTCTTAATTTCGGTAAAAGCAAGTCCTGTCACCGCACCGGTCCGGTCCACGCTCACCTGGCTGTCATCGATGCCATTCTGCTGCAGATAGGCGCGGATAAACCGGCCCATCTGGTCATCGGCAAGCTTGCCGATGAAGCCGGTGCGCAGGCCCAGCCGGGCCGTGCCGATTACGATATTCGCAGGCGAGCCGCCGACATATTTGGTAAAGGTCATGGTCTCTTCCATAGGTCTGCCGGTTTCATTGGCATTCAAGTCAATACAGAGCCGGCCGACTGCGATTAAGTCCAGCGGCCGGGCGGGATTAAACTGTAAACCATTCATAGTGACGCCTCCTTGAAAAAGCTTCAGCGAAAAGGGACCGGAACAACCACTGCCGGTTCTTCGAACTTCATGCAAATCATCCCCGGGAAGGGTAAGCGCTTAACCTAATTTTCCCCTTTAGTATAGTTTAGAATTTCCGGTTTGGCAATCCTCAATTTGAAAGCGATATCATCACACTTGCGCGCCAGCTTTACAAGACACGCAAACAAGCCAGTCTATGTACTAGACCGGCCTTTCAGGTGCCAAGCTTATGGAATTAAACCTTAGTTTTTTTGCAAATTCAAAATTTTTGCTCTTTCCAAATTCTCGAATTCAACTCCGCCTTTATTTATATAATATGCGCTGTGATATTTCTCAAAATGAATGCCCAGCGGCTTTTCGCCGATTTCCGTAAACCCATATTCTTGAGCTTCCAAGACCAATTTACGGTAGGAGTAGCTTGTTTTCTTTCCTTCCTTATCCCGGAAGTTTGACAGATGGAACGGCAGAATCGACAAGATTCCGCCTTTTTTCAGAGTTCTTGAAGCCTCTTCATACAGGGTGAATCTATGAAATCCATCGCCATGCAAGAGGTCATAGAACATAATCATGTCAAAAACATCATTTGAAAAGTTAAAGCTATAATCCTTGTTCCCTCCGGCAGCTATAATATTTACCAAACCTTCCTCATCAGCTACCTTAGAAACATGTTTCACGCAATCCTTATTGATATCTATTGCATATACCTGTCCGTCCTTGCCTCCCAGAAACCTTGAAGCGGCTATTGAATAATGACCAAATCCACATCCATAATCTAAAATCGCCGCATTGCGGGGCAGACCGAGATTTTGAAAGAGCCTGACGCCCTCTTCCCGTTCCCACTGTTGTACCTTCTCATGGATTGACACCTACGCCCAACTCCTTAAGATATCTTTCTCTTTCAACCCGGTACCGGACCCGTGGAATGACGGACAATCAGCTCCGGCATCAGCATGATCTTGCGCTTGGGGCTATCCGGATTGTCGATCGATTCATTCAGCAGAATCATCGCCTGCTCCGTCATCTCGCGCAGGGGCTGGGCGATGCTGGTCAGGGAAGGATGACAAATTTCAGCCAGCATTGTATTGTCAAAGCCCACTACGGACAGATCACGGGGAATGGACAGGCCTGCGCCGCGCGCTTCTTTAAGTACCCCGATCGCAAGCAGATCGTTGCAGGCGAATATCGCGGTCGGCCGCTGCTCCTCTGCCTGGCCCAGCATAACTGCGGCCGCTTTACGGCCGTTCTCAAGCGTGGCCGAGGTATGTGTAAGATTCGCCGGATTGTCAAAGGGAATCCCCGCATCCTTCAGGGCATCCAGGAAGCCCTCGGCGCGCAGCTTGCTTCCGGGCAGGTTGTCAGAGATGATTCCCAGCCTGCGGTGCCCCAGGGAGAGCAGATATTCCGTCGCCTGATACCCGCCTTTATAGTCATCGACCGTGACACTATTACCCTCCATCATCCGGATATCTGCCGAGAACAGCACCAGCGGCACACGGTCGGCCAGCAGGCGGCGGATCACATCCGTCTTCCCCGTATGGGAGGCAATGATCAGGCCGTCCACTCTTTTGCGCAGGAGCAGCGAGATATATCTGGCCGCCTTCTCATCATCCCGGTCTGTGCTGCACACGATCAGGTCGCTCCCCTGCTCCTGGGCATAATCCTCAATACCGCGGGCCGTCTCGGCAAAAAAGGGATTGGCGATATCGGGAATCACCAGCCCGATCGTTCCCGTCCGCCGGCTCGTCAGCGCAGAGGCCACCAGGCTGGGCTGATAGTTCAGCTCCTCCATGACCCGGCCCACCTTCTCCCGTGTCTTGTCGCTGATCCGCCCGCTCTTGTTCAATACCTTGGACACCGTAGCGATCGAGACTCCCGCTTCCCGTGCCACATCATAGATCGTAGGTTTCATTGTTAATAAGCCCGCCTTTACGTTCATGCCATCGTATACCTCGATTATAGGGAACTCACCCGGCAGTGTCTATCCGGCGGAGACAGCGCCTCGTCTACCGGGACCGCGCAAAAGAGGCCTCCGACGGGCGGAAGCCCCTTTCATTTTACGTGCCGGCAACCCTACTCCTGCCCGCCCGGCTTGCGCTGTCCAGCCTTGAACAGCCATTCATGATCCGGATCGTTGTGGAAGACCCAGGTGCGGACCGGACCGGCCATCACGTTGAGATAATAAGAATCATAGCCGGGCGGCGCAGACACCGGGTGATAGCCTTCTGGAACCAGCACAATGCTGCGGTCAGGCACGGCCATCGTCTCGTCCAGACTGCGGTCGTCATTGTACACCCGCTGTACTACAAAACCATGAGAGGGATTTACCCGGTGATAGTACGTCTCCTCCAGATAGGACTCCGCCGGCAGATTATCCCGGTCATGCTTATGCGGCGGATAGCTGGACCAGTTGCCGCCGCCCGTGCGCACCTCCACGACCAGCAGACTCTCGGCTTCGCTGCTCTCAGGCAGGATGTTGACCACCCGGCGGGACATACTGCCATAGCCGCGGTCCTCAGCCACAGCATCGGACGGGGCAATCAGCCGCGGGGGATACTTACCCGTTCCTGGCGCAAGGCAGGCGGCAAGCTCCAGCTCACTCAGGGCCGTAACCTCATAATGCGCTCCCGCCGGAACATATACCGCATACGGCGGCATATCCTCAAAGACGGACATGCGCCCGCCGATACCGGCGAACAGCTGGCCGTCCACCTTAACATCCGCCTTACCCGCCAGCAACACCAGGCAGATTTCGTTCCCTTCCGCACTGCGCTTAAGCACATCTCCTGCAGGCAGCTGATACACTTCAAACCCTACGTATTTCCATCCGGCGCTCTCCTTGCTCACCGCGGCCACAAGCCCATCCCTGCCGGGCGCACCGGCCTTAATGATTAGATCAGACATCTTCACTGTCCTCCTCGGTCTTTAAGGTATGCATCCGCTTACAAGGCTTGCAACTCTGATTGTCCCTCCCCGGCGCTGGCAGACAGCTTGACCGGAAGCCCGCTCTGCTGCGATTCCTTGGCGGCTACGGCAAGGCGCTCAGCCTGCTGGCCGTCAAGCCCGCTGCAGATGAGCGGCTCCTGCAGGCGGATCGTGCGGGCAAACGCAGCAACCTCATCGGTAAAGGCCTGGTTGTACCGCTCCAGGAAGAAATGCTGCGGCTGGTCGCGGGTGACCGAAGCTGCGGTGGATACCTCTACTGTCGTCGGGCGGCAATTGTCGGCAGTGGCCGAGCCGAGCGAGCCGAACACCTCGACCCGCTGATCATAGCCATAGACCGCCTTCCGGCTGTTATCAATGACACAGATCGCTCCGCTGGTGAAAGTCAGCGTGATAACGGCCGTGTCCACATCGCCGCAGCGCCCGAACATCGGATCCACCAGATTGGCCCCACGAGTGTACACTTCCGTTACTTCCTCGCCCATCAGATAACGGGCCATATCAAAATCGTGAATCGTCATATCCATAAACATGCCGCCGGAAGAGCGCACATACCCCTCGCCGGGAGGCTGAGGGTCACGTGAAGTGATCTTCACAATATGCGGACTGCCCAGCTCTCCTGATTCAACCAGCTGCTTGAGCTTACGGAAGCTCGGGTCCATCCGGCGGTTAAAGCCGACCTGAAGCAGCACGCCTGCCTCCTCTGCAATCTGCAGCGCCCGGCTGGTTTGCTGGGGCGACAGGCTGATCGGCTTCTCGCAGAAAATATGCTTCCCCGCGCGGGCGGCCCGCTCAATCCAAGTGGCGTGGGTATCCGTTGGTGTGCAGATGAACACCGCCTCGATCTCCGGATCCTTCAGAATATCTTCCGCGTCCACGAACACCGGGCCCAGGCCGCGGCTCTCCGCCCAGGCCAGCAAATCCTCGCTCACTACAGCCTCGGCAATGGACTTCAGCGTAAACGACGGCATCACACGCAGATTATGCGCATGCAGGCGGCCGATTCTTCCGGCGCCGATAATGCCAACTACGATTGGTTTTACCATATCACTTATCCTCCTCAGAGGGTAAGCGCTTAACCTTCCCGACAACAGTATACTCCATGCATCCGGAAGCTACAAGCAAATCTTTCGCCGGGTTGTACCGCATTTTATTTACAGCTAAGTAGAGACCCGCACAGACTCGTAGTATGACAGCACTTTGTTTGTGCAGGCCTGTTCTTCATCAGAACTATATTAAAAATTGTTTTGCAAGGCACATGCTTCTGATCAGGCTAAGTGGATTTTCTCCACCTCTTTCGCCCTCCAATGCTAGGATTAGAAGGCTAGTGGGAAAAACTCCACTTCATTGTACCGAATTCACCCCATAGAGGGCTTCTGGTTCGGAATAGCTGGAGTTTTTCCAACTAATCATTATAAATGATGGATAATGATTGAACTAGCTGGATAATATCCAACTAATCTTTGGAGCCTCTTGTTCCATGACATACCTTGCCACGAAACTTTTCCCTCCTGTTGCATGACACACTTTGCCACGAAGCTCTTCCCTTCTGTTCCAGCGAAAGGTAGCAACACAACCGCCCGAAGCATCACGCTCCTACCTTTATTCGAGAATATTCGGGGCCTACAGTCCAGCGCAAGCCTCAGCAGTAATGCAGAGCTTCGCCGAGCGCGACCAGAGCCATCGCCTGACCGTAGGCCATGGGGGCAATAATGATTCCTTTATAATCTTCCTTGGCTGCACCAATCGGCGTGCCGCCTGAAACGCCAAGCACTGTGCCCTCACCGTCAATCCGCTCCAGCACAGCCTGAATCGCAGCCAGAGCGGGTTCAGCATAAGCCTCCGGCAGCAGCCCACGGCGTACTCCATGCAGAATGCCTGCTGCAATGGCCGCCGATCCGGACGTTTCGGTGTAACTCCCCGGATCATCCAGCAGAGTATGCCACAGTCCGTCTGCACTCTGACAGGCCAGTAAAGCCTCCGCCTGTGCCTGCAGAATCTGCTGAAGATACGTGAAGACTCCACTGTCCAGATACGGGCGCATCAGCTCCAGATACTCCGGCAATCCGAGCGTGAACCAGCCATTGCCGCGGCACCAGAAGGCTTCACTGAAATTATGCCGTTCGCCAAAATGCCAGCCGTGGAAGAACAGGCCTGTTTTTTTGTCATACAGGTATTTAATATGCAGCAGCAGCTGATGCAGGGACGTTTGCCGCCATTGCGCATTATCGTATTTGACACCCATTTTTGCCGTGAACAGAATAGCCATAAACAGCGTATCAATCCAAATTTCATTCTCATGGAGTGTAATTTCACTCTTGTCCGCACCTGTTGTTACATGCTGATAGCCTTGCTCCTGTGTGCGGGGCAGGCCATTCATCAGCCAGTTTACCCATTCGAGACTTAGTTCCTCAGCCTCCGCCAGTTCCATCAGCGACAGCAGCGGTGCGGTCGTATTAATGTTCCGGCTAGACAGTCCTTTCTCCAGCTGGCGGGCCATCCATGGCTTGGCATAAGCCGTATATCGGCCGTCGCCGAAATGCCGTTCCAGCTTTTGCAGACCATAGAGTCCCACGCCCTGCGGCCAGTCCCATTCCTCCATGCCGAAATCACGGGCAAAGTAACCCCGCCGCCCCGCATCCTCCCCCAGGGTCTGCAATTCAGCCTCGTTATCCGGCCGGTCAAGCTTTAGCAGCTTTTCCGTTACACGGCTCAGCTTTCCAAGCATCTCATCCTTGTTCACCCGGCTGTTCACCATCTGTTGCCCCTCTCCTGCCCCCATCATGCCACACTCTCCTCTCATGTTTACACCTGTTGCAGCTTGATTCTAAAAGTCCTGATCTCGTAAGGCCGGATTTGGAAGGACAAGCTGTCCTCCCGCCATTCCCCCTGCGGCTCCTCCATTAAATTGCACTCCTGCCAGGATGCGATGGAATAGGCGCTCTCTATGCGCACCTGAGTCCGCGAACCGGCATATTCATGCAGGCGCAGTACAATATCGGCACCATCTTCCGAGCGCTTGACGGCATCGACCAGCACATGTCCGCCTCCGATGGAGAACAGCGGCTCGCCTTCCAGCTGTCCGGGTACAGTACGCAGAGGATTGTTAAGCTCCCAAGCCTCCTGAACCACTCCGCCTTCCACAAAATCACCGGTATGCGGATAAAGCGCATACGTAAAGCTGTGATGCCCCTGATCCTGCTCCGGATCGGGATGAACGGCCGACTTCAGCAGGGTCAGCCGCAGTACACTGTCTTTGATGTCATAGCCGTATTTGCAGTCATTCAGCAGAGCTACGCCATATCCTTTCTCACTGACATCGGCCCACTGGTGGCCTACCGTTTCGAAACGGGCGTAGTCCCAGCTCGTATTCCAGTGAGTCGGCCGTTTGACATTGCCGAACTGGATATCATAAGTCGCTTCCAGCGCGTGGATATCGACCGGGAAGGCCGCCTTCAGCAGCTGGTTATGCCCCTTCCAGTCGATGACAGTCCGGAAATCTATTCTGGCCGAATCACGGTAGAAGATGATGTCCTGGGTAATCACTGAACGGTGATACGTCCAGGTCATGCGCAGCACCGCCCGCAGCGGACCGTTCTCGGTCACCCTGCACTCTGTAAGCTGCGAGATTTCCGTCATCTTCTCCTGATAGAAGATGTCGATGTCCCAGGCCTCATAATCCAGCGGCTTGTCTTCGAACACTTGGAGCACATTGCCGCGCTGTCCCGGCGCCAGAAGCTCACGGTCATTACGCCGGTCACGTATCGAGATGAAATGGCCCTGGTCATTCCAGACCGCCTCAACCAGCGGTGTGGTCAGCCGGCGGCCGGCAATCACCGCGAGCTGCCCCGCTTCCGAAGCCAGGGTATTCATCGGCTCTGATACAAGCACCGCTGTGCCAAGCGCAGGCACGGAAGGAACATACACCAACCTGCCTCCGTCTGCCGTCCGCTGCTGCTCCAGCAGCTTCCCGGCACGGTCCCGGATAATGGTCGGGCCATCGGCTTCGCCCGCCAGTTCAAGATAACGCGGGCGGTCCCAGGTCGAGCTGTTTAGCAGCGTGAAGTATTCCGTCCCCTCAGAACCGCTGCTACAACTGCCGTCCTTAGGGCTGCCGTAGCCGCTTTCTTCCCCGCCGCTGCTGCCGTTAATTAAAGCCAGCGACCGGGCCTCACCTTCCGCATATTCAAGGTCACTGTCCTCGTACACCTCTTTGATCGACGAACCCGGGATAATGTCATGGAACTGGTTGCGCAGCAGGATCTCCCATATCCCGCGCAGTTCCGCCGCAGGATATGCCGTTGCTAGATCGCCGCGCCTCACACCGGTCAGCGTATGCAGCCACTCCGCATCGCGGAGCAGCAGCTCCAGGCGGCGGTTGTATTTTTTAATGCGTGCTTGTGAAGTGTAGGTGCCCCGGTGGCATTCGAAGTATAATTCGCCGTTCCAGGTATGCACCTGTGATTCAGCATCGCGGATACGCTTATGCAGCCCGGTAAAATACTCCCCCGCGCTGCCCGTCTGAAGCTTCGGCATCCCCGGAAGCTTATCGAAACGCCGCCGAAGCTCCAGCATCTCCCGCGTAGGCCCACCACCCCCGTCACCCCAGCCGTAAGCAAACAGCAGATGATCGTTGATCTCCTTATCCTGATAGGAGTTCCAGATTCCGCGCAGCAGCGCAGCCGTCATCCGGCCGTTATACGTGTACGCATCCCCGTTCTTCTCCGAGGTTGTGATGAAATGCGTCAGAACCTCCGAACCATCCATCCCCCGCCACCAGAAGGTATCATGCGGCATCCGGTTGAACTGGTTCCAGCTGATTTTGGTCGTCATGAAGGTGTCTATGCCCGACCTCCGCAGAATCTGCGGCAGCGCCCAGCTGTAGCCGAATACATCCGGCAACCACAGGTATTTGCTCTCGATTCCGAACTGCTCACGGAGATAGCGCTTGCCCGTCAGAATCTGGCGGACCAGCGACTCGCCCGACGGAATATTGCAGTCCGCCTCCAGCCACATCGCCCCTTCCGCCTCCCAGCGCCCTTCCTTGATCCGCTCTGTGATCCGCCCGAACAGCTCGGGATAATCACGCTCCAGATAGTCGTACAATTGCGGCTGTGTCTGCAGGAACTGATATTCCGGGAATTCCTCCATCAGCCGTAGCACGGTTGAGAAGGAACGTGCCGTTTTCTCACGCGTGTGCTTCAGCCGCCACAACCAGGCAACATCAATATGGGTGTGCCCCAAGGCCGTAATCGTCACATCAAAGGTTCGCGGCATGGCCTCAACCGCCTGGTTCAAGCTGGCATCTGCCCGGTACAGCGAGCGGATATGTGCCTCCGAGCCCGGCTCCGACCAGTCAATTTCATTGAATGCGTCATTCAGCGCCTTTTTCAGCCACTGCTTCTCCGGCTGGTCGCTGCCGAGGTAACGGAAGGTGTCCAGTGCCGCCTGCGACATATAGAACAGATCATCGACCGTCTCATCCAGATAACCCAGCATCGCCTCACTGATCCGGTGCTCCTGAACAACGGGCGGCCCTCCGCCCTCCAGACCTGACCATAACCGAAAGGCCAATTCCACAGTCTGTCCGCCCAATTCATCGCCAAAAATAACTTCCCGGTGGTTGTTATCCACACCCTGATAAGGCGCCCCGTTCACAAACAGCAGTGATTCGAACCCCGAGTTGTTGAAGCTCCCCGACTTCCCGAAATCAAATCTGCCTGCGAGCTTAAATCCCTCTTTAGCTTCGGGCAGTACCACCACGGCACGCAGCCAGACATAACGGTCCCGCCCGCGCCAGTGTTCATGCAGCCTGATTGTGCCATCAAACGCTACTGTACCCGGATAAACACCATTAGCCCCGTCCTCATCCTCCGCAAGCTCCAGTTCCGTAAGCTCCAGAACCTTGAGGTATCTGTACTTTCCGAGTTCGGCCTGGCGCCGGACCAGCTTTTCTTCGGTCAAAAACATCCTCTTCACCCCTTGTATCCGCTTTCACATCGCCACTATAGCAAATCTCCGCGCTCAAAAACTATCCATTAATTGCTGTAATAAACCGCATACATTGCATTTTTTGCTTTTTTGGACCTATAATACATGTAAATTATAAAATAAGGCGGCGAGAGCATATGCTTGAAAGCGACCTGTTATATGAGCAAGGGTATAGCGTACGCATCAACACTCCGGCTGACCCGCTTTTTTATTATTTTGACTATGACCAGCGGTCCCACAATATCAATATGGAGTTTCAGCATGACCACGATTTCTACGAAATTCATATTCTGCTCGATTCCCGGGCCACCCATATCATCGAAGGCAACATACATGCCCTGCGGCAATATGACATTGTTCTGCTTCGTCCGTTCCGGCTTCACATGACCCAGTATCCCGTTGGTCCGCCGCACAAACGGCTGATCATCAACTTTGCCGTGCCTACAAATACACCCGGTTTAGAAACCGCTCACAAAAATATGCTGCTCCCTTTCGCCGAAGAAGTGCCGATCTACCGGTTAACGGGCGAGCCGCGCAGAGCTGTGTTCGCCCCCCTTAACGCCATCTTTACCTTGTCACACGACGTTTCACCGCTCAACCCGGTGTTGATTCACAGCCTGTTCCAGCAGTTTCTGTGCGCTTTAACCCAGCAGCGGGAGATGAACAGCTATGTACTGGAGGAAATCGGGAACGCGACCATGCAAAAAATATATTCCATCACCGCATGCATCCATAGCCGCTACAGCAGCGAGCTCACCCTGGATTCGATCTCCAGAGAGTTCTATATCAGTCCCTACTATTTGTCGCACCAGTTCAAAGCGGTCACCGGCTTTACCTTGACTGAATATATCCAGATGACCCGCGTCCGCAAAGCCCAACAGCTGCTGATTCACACCCGGCACAAAATCTCCGCCATCGCCGAGCAGTGCGGCTTCAACAGCTTTTCGCAGTTCAACCGCATCTTCAATAAGCAGAGCGGCATGTCTCCGTCTGCCTTCCGCAAGCAGCAGGCCTCCTCCGGGGCATTCGCTCCCACACTATCTTACTGACAGATGGAGCACTGAAATCCTTGTGATAATGAAAAAAGCTTCTGAGCTGCCCAAAGGGCAATTCAGAAGCTTTTTTACATCGTATGCGGTCGAGAGGACTCGAACCTCCACGGTATTGCTACCACACGGACCTGAACCGTGCGCGTCTGCCAATTCCGCCACGACCGCAAAGTAATGTTTATTGCAGTGCAGGAATTAATATATCATGAATTCCGGGACTTCGCAAGCTTTTTTTATTTTCGAAATAAATTCTCTCCAATGAAGCGCCCGCCACCCTGCAGCAGCACTAACTCAACTGAGGGTTGGTTTTCCTGCGAGGTTCCCCCTCCTTCCATCGCTGTTCATTTTGCCGGATGGAATTATAATGAAATTACGACGTCGAATTCAAATTCGGGAGAAGAAAAATATGATCAGCAGTGAAATAGTAGGCAAGCGAATCGCCATGCTCCGCCGGGAAAAGCAATTGTCACAGGAGCAGTTAGCGGAGCAGCTGCATGTCAGTGCCCAGGCAGTGTCCAAGTGGGAAACCGGCAAATCGCTGCCCGAAACGGCTACCCTGCCGCTGCTCTCCGGCATTCTGGGCCATTCCATCGACAGCATTCTGCTGCCGCAGGAGCTCACGGTTCTGTCAGCGGTGTATACCGATGGATACCAACAGCAGGATGTCACTCATTTTGTTAACCAATTCATTACCGGCAGCAAGCTTAGTTTAACCATCAGCGACCAGAGCTTCCCGTAGTCCATTCATAGCGACCGCTGCAAGCTGCTTATCGTCAAATACGAGACGCCCGCCGGTATCTACTCCACTTACGTGCTGAAAGACCAGGTTCTGGCGATCGACGTGCATTCGAAAGGCTATACCCTTGGCAAAAGCGAGCTGGAGATTGTCCATGCCGCATACGGCAATGAACATGCCAGCCGGGATGTGCTGGGGAAGATGAAGCATTATGCGTATTTTCAGTGGCCGCATTTTACGGTAGATCAGGAGCTTTTCCCTAGCGGAATGGGGCATGAGGGCAACGAGTATCTGCTGCTCGTCTATCTGAATGCAGACGGAATTCATGCGCTCAGCTGTATGGAGGGGGAACAGGTCCGCTACAGTTCTGACCGGACGAGACTGTTTGCGGGCGGGTCTTCCCGTGAGCATTACATCGCAGAGAACGTAGGCCGCCTGGGCTTTGGTAAGGGAATGGATTGTTCGTGGGCAGGGGCGCTTTATACCTCGCTGTCCGCTATGGGTATAGATACCCGCTATGAGGAGGTTATGGGAGTTTCCGGAGCCTGCTGGCGGATAGCTTTTACACCGGTGTGGGACTACAGCTCAGCAGATGCTCTCGTCGCCTATGACTATGCTGCACCAGCCTTCAGTGCTTATGGGCTTAAGGCCAGCTGGGCGAACCGGCTTACACCTGAGGAACGCAGACGGGAGAAGCTGCAAATCATGGAGAGCCTTCATAAACATCAACTTCCGGTTGCCCTGAATCCAAGGGTCGCCCCCGAGTGGGGAGTCATTACGGGATATCTCGATGACGGCAGCACCCTGCTGTGCCGCAGCTATTTTGATGACGAGACCTTTAGTGAGCTGCAGGAGGATCCGGAATTCCGGGAAGCTATGGAGGCCAGCAAAGGGTATTTGTATGTAGACCATTGGCCGTATAAGCTGCTCTATATTGAAAAGCATGGCCCGATCCGGCCAGCGCTGGACAGTCTGTATGCCTCCCTCCAGGTGAAGATGGACTCTATGCAGGCTGGAGAGAATCATGGCTACCGGCTGGGATACAGCGCTTTGGCCGCCTGGGCGGAGGGCCTGCTTGATCACGCCTGGTACCAGGCAGCCGGTGCCGAAACGTTCACACGCCGCTACAGCGTGAATCACTTCTGCCTGATGGCACTGAACGATGCCCGGAGAAGCGCTGCCGCCTACTTGCAAGCCTCGCTGCCGCTTTTGCAGGACCCGTCCGCTTACGTGATCTTAAGCGAAATGACCACCGTATATGAACAAATATACGCGCTGCTTGATCATTTCTTCAGCCATATGAAGGAACCGGCCGCCCTGCAGCAGGCCCAGGCTTCCCTGAAGCAGCTGTGGGATCAGAGTCAGCGGGAGCAGCAGGCGGAGCTTCTGCATACCGTGGCTGCGCTCGAACACCGGGGAGATGAGCTGGCCGGGCGGCTGCTTGGGTATAGAGAAGAATCGGAATAAGGAGTACATTCCGGGGCAAATAGGGATGTTCCAAGCCGCCATTTTCCGGCTTATGGGACATCCCTTTCCTAGTGCGGTATTTATTTAGTATCTAAACCTTCTTCACCGGACGCAGTACCGCATATCCGTAGCCTTCCGGGAAATGGCGCTGATAATCCTGCTTCTCGTCCTCATCCCAGACATAGCCCATTACCTTTGGATTGTAATTCCAGGCTACCTCTTCTACCGTACGCATGACCTCGCCATTATCCTGCAAATAATTAAACGGCGGGTGGAAAAAAACAAGGTAATCCGAGGCCGGAATATCCCGGCACTCCATTCCCGCAGGGATCTCTCCGGCATAATCCGCCGGTACAGGAATTCCGTACAAATATCCCTTTTGTCTGTTCTGGTAGAACCATCCGGCCGTCTGCCCCAGCTGTCCTTCGAGGGTGTGGTGGGACATACTCTCCAGCGTTCCCGACACTTCGTCGCAGTCATGGCCGTTATTCCAGAACCCGCCGTAGTCGGCAGAATCCGGGTCCCAGATTCCAATAAATTTATGGGCCGGTATGAATTCAAGATTGATCTCCGCAGCCTGCATATGAACCTCTTTCATCTTTTCCCGCTCCTTCATCAAGTAATGATAAGGAGAGAATACCTCGGCACGAATGGCGAGCGGAATCGGTCTCCGGGAGATGCGGTAAGCTTTGGGTGTTAACTTAAACGCCTTCACAAAAGCCCGTGAGAACGCCTCTTGTGAAGAAAACCCGTACTTAACGGCAATATCCAGTATGCGCGTGTCCGTATCGCGGAGCTCCAGGGCGGCACGGCTGATCCGGCGCAGCCAGATATAATCCCGGATCGTCATTCCGGTCAGGGCATGGAACTGCTTGGTGCAATAATACGGGGAATAGCCAAGCTGTTCCGACATTCTGGGAAGCGTAGGTGCAGCTGTAAGATCACTGTCAATCCAATCGATCATGAGCTGGACCAGCTCGTTCCATTCAGCCATTGAAGTTTCTCTCCTTTCGCTATTGATCTTAGCAAAGAAGAAAGTTCCAGATTTGATCTCAATTGCAGTCCTCTAGCGCCCTTTTATATATCACTCCCTTGTGGCGGCAGCTGACGCATAGCTCATCATAAAATCTACCAGGGACGGAGCCGGCAGCGGTCTGCTGATGAAGTAGCCTTGAAGCTCATCGCTGCCAAGATTGCACAGCAGGTCGAACTGTTCCTTCAGTTCCACGCCTTCGGAAACAACACGCAGACCGAGGTTGTGGCTGAGTTCGATGATCGCTCGGACCAGTGTATCGTCGGAAGCCCCTGGCTGAATACCGGCTACGAAGGAGCGGTCAATCTTGATAAGATCTACCGGGAAGGTCCGCAGGTAGCTCAGCGACGAGAAGCCGGTGCCAAAATCATCGAGCGAAATGCAAAAGCCCATGCTGCGAAGATCTGCGAGAGAGGTGATGATGGATTCGTCCGACATCAGCATCGTCTCGGTAATTTCCAGCTCCAGGCTGTCTGCTGTAAGCCCGTTGTCTCCCAGCGCCTCCGACAATTGCCCCGGCAGACCGGGCTGCATAAGCTGCAGGCCCGAGATATTGACGGCTGCCTTCAGCCGGATGCCTTGATCTTTGAAGCTGCGCAGGTCTGCACAGACCTTGCGGAGCACCCAGTTACCGATACCGAGGATCGACCCGCCAGCTTCAGCCAGCGGAATGAATTCAGCGGGTGACACCGGCCCGAACGTTGGGCTTTTCCAGCGCAGCAACGCCTCAACCTTGACGATATCAAGCTTCGATGCCGAGAGAATCGGCTGATAATGCATTTCCAGCTCGCCGTTGTCGACGGCGGAGCGCAGCTGTCTCCCGATCACCTTTTTGCGGCTGAAGGCCTCTTCCAGCCTTTCCGAATAGCGGAATATATTGTTCCGTCCGTTCTCCTTGACCTGAAACATCGCCAAATCGGCGGCCTTGACGAGAAGCTCGGCATCCTCTCCATTCTGCGGATAGATGCTGACCCCGATGCTCGCCGTACTATGGAATAACTGGCCGTTCAGCGTATGCGGTTCAGCCAGCACCTGCTGGATTTTGGCGATCTGGGCCTGGATATCCTCTGTACCGGAAAAACGGGAGAGAAGAATCGTGAACTCATCCCCGCCAAGCCGGGACACCAGATCATCCGGTCCTACTGCACCGGCTAGCCGGCCCGCGATCTGCTTGAGGACCGCATCCCCGAAGTCATGCCCCCAGGTATCATTGACCGCTTTGAAGTGATCGAGGTCGATGAACAGCAGAACAATCTGCCGGCCCTGGAGCTTGGCCTTCTGAATAACCCGGTTCAGCGTCTCAAAAAAGAATGCGCGGTTCGGCAGCTGGGTTAACGGGTCGACCATAGCCTGCCGGTGCAGCTCTTCCTGTGCAGTTTCGAGCGAGGATATCATCCGGTTGAACTCCACTTCTACCTCACTGAGTTCATCCCGTCCCCGGATATCGAGACGGATCGACAGATCATGGCTTTTGCCAATCATCCGGATCCCGCGGATGAGAGCCGCCATCCGGGACAGAATGGTACGTTTCACAAACAGCAGGCTGAGCACGCATATACCCAGGGTGGAGATCACGAAGAACAGCGTGAAATTAGCCATCGCTTTTTTGCCGATTTCATAAAAATGACGCGACTGTTCTATGGAAATCACGATTCCCGGGTTGCCGAACAGATCGTAGATAACGGCATGACCCTCCAGCCGGTTTTCGGGCAAATAACTCACCCATATGTTCTGCCCCCGGCTCTCCTTCAGCAGGTCACCAGAAGCCTTCTCTACGGTTATACCGGACGGACTAAGGGCCCCGATCCGGCTGATCTCTGTATCATCCAGCTTCCGGCCGGCCACCGCCATCCCGGCGGCGGGACCTGTCATATCATTGTGGAGAACAGGCTGTAAGGTAATCAGCATGGGACTGTCATTCAACATGACTAATCCGGAGAAACGGTCCTCTGGTTTCGTAAAAGGATCCAGCCGTTCCCGGATATCGCCAAAAAGACTGACAATTTCCCGTGTCACCGGTATTACCGTCTCTCCGCTGTAGTCATACAGGCCGCTATAGACGGGACTGCCGCTCCGGTTGATCAGTGCCATAAGATCAAACCGGTTGCTCTGAAAAGTCCCCTCGTCATAATTGCTGAGAATATAGGAATTCTGCAGGTCCCCCGACGTTCGGGAGGAGACATAGTCATAGGTCTCGTCCCATGCCGAATAATTGAGCATCGTCTCGTTCATACCCTGAAGCTCCGATTCGTAGGTCTGGATGATATCGGACATGCGCCCTTCCAGCGCTTCCTGGTCTAACTCCGTGAAGCGGTCCAGAAAAATCTCCTGCGAAATCACATATGTAGAGGCGAGGGCGAGCAGAGAAATAGTTATAATAAACAGTACAATCTTGGTCCGCAGCTTCATGATAAATCTCCTAGGAAGTCGATTTCAAAATAGTAAATCTGACGAGCAGTGTAATCTCTCTCTACTAATATCGACGATTCCGCCCGGAATGTATAGACTTATAACGGAATAAACACACATGCCGGGCCAACCTCCTGAACTCCATGTGCATTATCATAGAAGCCGGCGGCAAATTCCAGGCCGGCTTAAGAGAAATAGCGGCCCCGAAAGAGGCCGCCTGATTCCATTTCCGGTGAATTACCGGAAGATATACTAAAACTTATGGATAACTTACGCCTTACGCCTTACCCCTTCAAATCCAGCACCAGCACATTGACTGAGTTCGCCGGCAGGTTAAGAATGACTGTGTCCTTCGCGAGTGATATTTCGCGCTCCTGCGGAACAATTCTTTCATTATTCTTCTGATTGACGTTAGGCACATGGACTAGCGGGGCGTCGCCGGTTAACGTAATCAGCTTCGCAGCAGATTCTACGTCCAGTTCCTCAAGCTTCAGCTCTGTCGCCTTAGCTACATCATCCGGATTAACCAGCTTCACGTACACATGCTCCGCATCCTTGGTGACCGAGTTAAACACTTCGCTGTTGTAAGCCTCCAGCTTGTAATCGAGAACCTTGCTTGCCGCCCGGCCGTCTGTATACGAGCAGATCAGATCGCTGCCGTCAGCACCGCCATAGTTCACAGTAATTGTGTAATCGGTGTTGTCAGCGAGAGCTTCATAGCTGGCCGCTCTCAGGTTGCCCGCCGCCGTACTGGAGGAGTAATCCCCGAGTGTATAAGCCTCTACACCATCCTTGAAGACCTTGACGCCGGTAGCATTGCCGCCGTAGCCGATGGCGTATTCGAGGACATTTTTATGTTCTGCTGACATATCCGTTAACCCCACACCTACGTAGAAACCGTCTTCGCCCGCAGCCTTCGAGGCAATAACTTCCACTGTATAGTCACTCCAGCTGTCGTTCAGGAGGTACAGACCGTTCCGTCCGCCGCTTTGCGCCTTCAGCACAAGACCTTCGCCGGCTTGTAGCGAGCTGCCTGCAGAACCCGGGATCACCTGCCAAGCCGGATTCAGTTCCCGGGTGAAGTCTTGCTCAAGCAGTACACTGCCGTCCTTGTTCGAGGTTACAGTCACACGTTTCACCAGCACCTCAGCATTGCCTGCGGCAATTTCAATGCCGCCGTGCGGGATCAGCGCTGCGGGCTTACCGTTTTTGTATGTGGAGAAGGAGGTTGCCAGTACTTTATTGCCCAAATATTTAGCGTAGAGCTGCTGCACATAATAGTTCGGCGTGAACCAGACGGTCTCATCATCAAACCAGATGCAGTCCGGTGTCCAGCGGTACGTGCCGTCCGTCAGCACTTTGTTGAACAGCGGAGCATAAGCGGCCAGCAGCACGACATCAGCATTATTTTCAAAGCCGGTCATGACCGCAGCCTCGGCGACTGCGCCGGCCAGCGTATTTTTATCTGTGGAAGCATATTCTCCGACAAAAACCTTGGAGGTTTCCTTCCAGTCTATACTGCCGTCTGCCTGATAAGCTCTATAGTAGTAGTTATACCGGTCTGCGTTCTTGAGCAGGTACTCATTGGAACGGTAATAGTGCTCGTCTGCAATAGTATCCATGTAGTTCGGCTGATCCTTGTACCAGGTCACCGTCTCTTGAATGACTTTCTGCCCGTCGGCAAAAGCAACCTCCGCCGAACCGCTCAGATTACCGCTGAGGAATTTCCAGCCCTGCTGATAGGCATCGTCATCCGCCTGTGCACCGACTGTAGAGATAATGTGCAGCGTGTACCCCGGATAATTCCGTTCCATGTAAGCATCAATAGAAGTCTTGAATACTTCAAAGTTAGCGAAGAATTCCGTGCCCCAGTTCTCATTGCCAACGCCCAGGTAACGCAGGTCAAACGGCGCCTCATGGCCCATTTTCCGGCGCATAGCCGCCCACTCATTGTGCTCAAAGTCCATACTGATGGCAAAATCGATCAGATCGGTAAAGTTCTTGATATAGTAATCGCGGAGCTCCCCGCCTGCAGGGTGGGCATAGTCCGAACGGGCCTGGCACAGCACGCCGCAGGCCATTACCGGAAGCGGAGTAGCATTCAGATCTTCAGCCAGCTGGAAATATTCCATATAGCCCAGACCCATGGTCATCATGTAGCCCCAGACGTTAAAATTCTCTTTGCGCAGCTCAATGTCGCCGATCGAATCCTTCCAGTCGTAGACATTCTCCCAGATGAAGGAACCCTCGGAAATACAGCCGCCCGGGAAGCGCAGGAACTTCGGATGCATATCGACAAGCGCATTCACCAGATCTTTTCTCAGCCTGTAGTTCGGGTTGCCATTATAGTTGGAATGGGCCGACTGCGAACGCGGTTCTTCTCCCGCACCCCAGACATCACGCGGCATGAGTGAAACCATATCGATGGAGATCTCACCGGCAAAAGTCAGCGCCAGCTGGCCCAGAACTGTAGAAGAGCCCGTTAATACGATCCCCGGCTCCACCCCGTATTTCTTCCAGGTGTTCCCGCCTTCAACTTCTACGGTAACCGAATCACTGATTGCAGCGCCGTCCGTATCTTGAAGCTGGAGCGTGATTGTACCCTCCGACTCCGCCTTTGCCCAGATCGTGAAATCATACTTCTCACCCGTCTTGACCGACATCGCACAGTGCTGGTTGGAATCGGCAAACCCGCGGTTACGGATCGTTGCGCCGTCCGCTACTGTCACGTAATAGGAGTTTACGTCCTTATCGGTGATCCCGAAGAATTCATTTAAGCCGTCGTGATGCTGCGGAGCCATCTTGTCTGTATCACCGGACCAGGCGAACAGCGGCTCCCGGTTCCGTCCGGTGGAGCAGCCGCATTCGCCGGAGGCATGGGAGTAGGTATCGAAGGCAAAGGATTCGAACGAACGGTTCTGCACCAGCTCCGCATAGATCCCGCCATCCGCCGCATTATTAATGTCCTCATAGAACAGGCCGTACATCACTTCGCTGACATCCAGCACTTCCTGATTGCCATGGATGGTCAGCGTGTAAGGCGGCAGATGCTGCGGAAGCACGGAGACGGCAAAGCTTTTCTCGATCAAAACTGCACCTCTGCTTAAACCAGCAGTAATGCTTACGGCCTGCGCCGCGTCTATCTGCTGAATCTGCCCCTGATTAGACAGCACCGCAGGCTGGCTCGATGCCCAGGTTACGTTCACTTTTCCGCCCATCAGCGCTGACGGCAAAGTCAGATCCTCCGTAACAATTGAGGTCGGGAACGACAGATACTTGTCTCTGGCCAGCTTCACGATCTCTTCATCTGTCAGGGACTCGCACATCACTTCAATAACCTCGTCCATCGACAGCCCGGCCTTATAAATCCGCAGATCGGAGAGCGATCCGGCAAAATCGGCATCGGCCTCATACTGCGAACGGCCAATAAAGTTCCGGCTATAGTTGCCGGCATCCGTAAATGATTCGAACCATCTGCGCAGCTGGGCGTAGTTGCCGCTGGAAGTCTGGCTGATCGAGCCGTCGGCCACCGCTTCCCCGTTCACATACACCACAGGACCCGCGCTGCTTAAGGTGCCGCCTTGGGTCCCGAGTACAGACAGGGCAATGTGCATCCACTCGCCCCCGGCGAAGCCCCTGCCCGGATCAACAACCAAATCGCCCCCGGCCGACAGCGTCCCGCGCAGGTTACGAGTCAGGAACAAGTAAGGTCCTGCTTCCCCCTTGCCGAAGTCAAAAATTCGCTCCCAGACATTCGCACCCTTACCGAAATTAACCCACGCTGCTACCGTCACGCCCGTGTTGTCGCTTACATCCTTAAGCAGATCAGCAGGCAGCTGGACGAAGGAAGTACCGCTGGGCCCTCCCGCAAACGTTACAGCCATCCGGCCGTTCACCTCCGAGACTGCTGGTGGCACTTGGCCGGAAGCCACTCCGTCCCGCCCCTGGCCGGAGCTGTCTTTACCGGTATGTACTGCATCCTCGAACTTGTAATGGGCAATGATCTGATCGCGGAAATTCGTCATTATGGTCTCTCCCTGTCATTTATTTAATATAAATATAAATCAATTTATAAATATAAATAGTATATTGATATACTACCCTATCCTGCGCTTATTTCTCAACTGTTAATTGTGAACAGACCGCATCATTTTTTTGTCCGGATAGCACAAGCAGTCTGCAATTCCCTGTGTACTATAGAAGTAAATAGGAAGGCGAGGTGATCCTTGATGGGAAATTCAGCAAAAGTCCGTAAGCAGGCCAAACAGCTGAAAGGCCGCAAGGTCTGCATTACGCTGCAAAACGGTCAGACGTACGTAGGATGGATAACCGGCTGTGAAAAGGAGGCTGTGATCCTCTCCGCCGGGCCGCGCTCCCGTTCCAAACCGGGAAGAACACCGTCCCGCGCAGAGCGGGCGGAAGTGTCCGCGTTTATGCCGCTTCTGGGGCCGCTGCTTGGCGGCATGGGCGGTATGGGCGGAGCCGGCGGTGCCGGGGGCGCGGGCCTGGGCGGCATCATGGGCGGCGGACTCCGCTTCTTCGGGATGATTCAGCGGGCAATGCCTGTCGTGAAGATGGGCTACGGCATGATCAAGCAGATCCGACCGTTTATGGAAGGGCTTAAGGGACTCATGGGCAAATAACAGCAAAAGGACTGTTCCGTTCGCCATAACATCGGCGGTTTGGAACAGTCCTTGTTTAACTACTATTATCTTAAGTTTTGGGCAGATAATAATTTCCGGTGCATTTTAAAATAATTATCTATTTTCCCCTTTTGGTTTACGTACCTTTTCCATTTCAAGCCCATACTTAAACCCATGATTGCACAGGATAATTGGTGCAAGGATTAACAAATAGGAAACTTTAATGTGAACATCTTCTATTCCGTCAATAAGGACAGAAATACTAAATAAAAGACCACTCTCCCAAATTACAAGTTTACCCATTTCCAGTGCAGGGCCTAAATTCTCCTTATACTTCGCCTGTTTTTTTAAGAACATATGATTGAATATAGTGACAATTACTGTAATTAACATATATAAGATTGCAAGGGTGATATAGCGGTCATTCTCTTTAACATCATGTGAAGCAAGGGTTTTTATGACAATCATAAGGTAATCCACAGAGGTTAGACCTATCAAGAAAGGAAAAACACTTTGTATAACAACTCCTAACAATACCGGCTGCAGCAATCCAACTCTATCAAACATTCTCACCCTGTTGAGATACCATATAGTCACTACGTTAAGCAATATCAGGGAGACCAAGCCAAAATAACGAAGTAGAATAAGAACGAATATTAAATAACCGATAAACAGTAAGATATTATCAACGTCTCTTTGGGTCACTATAACTTCAGTATGTTCAGGCTGGCTGCTATTATCCATATGTTATCCATCCTTTCCCCTTTGCTTCTTTCAAGTACACCCTTTACATATATATCGGATTTATTACTAATACCATTATACAAATATGATAATTACTGCCAAATAAAAAGAAACCGGAACTCTTATGAAGTCGGTTTCTTAATAATGGTATTTTCAATTAATTGTCTTTTTACACGTTATTTATCATTCTTTAGTTCATATACAAGTTGACCCACTCGTAGTATCTGTCCTTCGTAACGCTCCCCAGTACTGCTACATACTCCAGCGGCTCTATGGTTCCGCCTTCAAACTCTAAGGATGCTTTCTTTGCTGGTTCGTCCCTGTAGGTGATCCAGTCCAGCTGCTTCTCTTTCAGTTCTACCATTTCGTTCTCCGGTAACTGCTGCTTGAACTCCTTATAAATTTCATTTAGAGCCCTATCTCACCGTTCGTACTCTTCATTCGCAGCCTCTCTCATGGATGAGGTGACACCGGAATCATATAAGCTTTGCAGATCCTTGAGTCCTGCTTCTATAGCATCCAGCTTGGCGAGATATTCCTGCTTGCCGCCGGAGGCGGCAGGCGTTTGTTAGCTGGCCGGGGATGCAGCCGCTGGAGACGCAGTCGCCTGTTCGCCTTGACTAGAATCGCCCGAGTCCGCATTATTAGCGCCGTTATTGCCGCAGCCGGCGAGTACCAGAGCGCATACTATTATCGTTAACAGTATTGTTTTTCTCATAGCATCTTTCAGCTCCCTTTGGGGTTATAGTCTAACGTGAACTTATGGATGATATCCTTAAGACGGAGCCGGGAGGCAGATTGTTACTATACGTATTACTTAACCAAAAAACCAAAGACACCCGGCCGGGGCCAGAGTGTCCTTGGGTTGTAGCTTATAATCTCATGCGCTGCCTGTACTACACCTGCTTGAATTCAATCCATTCAATCTGCATACCCGGCTTAATATGCTCGAACTTCATTTCATACAGGCCTGCTTCCAGCTCAGCCTTATTCAGCTTCAGCTGAATCCAATTGCCATCCGTCCCGTTCGTTTGAACGGTTGTCAGCGTCTGGCCGTTAAGGGTCACGTTGCAGGCGCTCTGCGCCAGCTCAGTGTCCGGAGACATCACGCGGGCGAAGAGCCGGTACACACCGGCCTGTTCAACCTTCATGAGGGTCCCTCCCTCAGCCGCCAGTCTGATCTGCCCTTGCCCGGACACGGATTGTGCCTGCTCCTCTGACAGTGCGGGATTAGCGGTGAAAGCTTCCACAGTCTCTTCAATCACCTGATCTCTGGAGAACACCGGTGCCTGCATAATAAACTCGCAGATATTGATGGCATTGCGCTGCAGCTCACCACGGGTAAGCGTACCGTCCGCCAGGGATTCAATCGTATTATCGCCATAGGCATTAGTCTCTGCACCATAGTTGCTAACCACCATGTACAGGTCATTCTGGGCGCGGACCATCCAGTTCGTAAACTTGCGGTCTGGAGCTCCTCCATCAACAACATCGTTCATAACCGCCCACCAGTCGGTCATCACAATGCCTTTGAAGCCCCATTCCCCGCGCAGGATCGTGGTGTTGAGGTCATAGTTCGACGCCGCCCAGTGGCCGTTCACCGGATTGTACGAAGTCATAATTGAGTTCGCACCGCCCTCTTTGACGGCAATTTCGAAGCCTTTCAGATAAATCTCGCGCAGCGCGCGTTCAGACACCACCGCATCAACCTTGCTGCGGTATTTCTCTTGGTTGTTGCAGGCAAAATGCTTCAGAGTAGCATTAGAGCCGCCTGTATGGATCCCGCGGGTGCAGGCAGCAGCGAATACTCCGGAGATTAGGGGATCCTCTGAGAAATACTCAAAGTTCCGCCCGTTCAGCGGGCTGCGGCGGATATTGAGGCCTGGTCCCAGCAGGGTATCGATGTTGTTTCTCAGCAGTTCTTGGCCTTCCATGACATACAGCTCTTCAACCAGCTCCGCATTCCAGGTTGCCGCAAGCAGCGTACCGATTGCTACCTGGGTAGCCTTCTGGCCACTGTCCATACGGATACCGGAAGGGCCGTCCGATGTACAAGCCACCGGAATCCCGTAGCTGAACAGCTGGTCGCTCACGCCGCCGAAGGCCGAAGCCGTACCTGGCGTAACGAGCGGACTGCTCATACCTTCGCCTCTCACCAGCGCAGCCAGATCCTCATCGCTCAGCTGGGCGATGAATGCCTCCATGCTGGCTTTGCCTTCATGCACATCACGCAGCTTATAGCCTTGATCGCCGGTCTGCGGCAGCGTCTGCGGTAGATTCGTCTCAATGCGCTTCGCCATATCCACCTTCCGCTTCGGCGCTTCCACATAAGTCAGTTCATACGTGCCGTCTGCCTTGCGGGCTCCCGGCATCATTCTTGTAAAGCTCTGGGTCGGCGCCATTGCCTCCTGCAGCTGCTCCACCACTTCAAGCGTCTCCAGAATGTAGCCTTCTTGTCCTTCAACCGCAATCGCCTGTACCTTCTTCACGCTGGTTCCCGCATATAGACGGTAGGTTCCGGCTTCCAGTACATAAGCGGACGGATGCCCCGTCACTCCGGCGTCATCATAAGAAGCCATGGATTGGAGGGCGAAACTGAGGGTAATCCGCTCCGATTGACCCGGCTGAAGCAGTCCGGTCTTGCCGAAAGCCGCCAGCGCCTTGGCCGGTTGGCCCAGCTTGCCCTGCGGTGCTTCATAATAGACCTGTACAACTTCTTTTCCGGCATACTCACTGCCCGTATTGTTTACGGTTACGTCAATCGATGCATAAGTCTTGCCGTCTTTGACCGACAGCTTCGCTTCTTCCGGCTCTACACTGAAGGTAGTATACGACAGCCCGTAGCCGAACTCATATTGAACCTTCTCCGGGCAGAATGTTTCAAAGTAACGGTAGCCTACATAGATATCTTCCTGATACAGGTTGGTGAACTCATTGCCGTAATTGACAGTTGAAGGATAATCCCCGATGGAATACGCAATTGTATCGGTCAGCTTGCCGCTTGGTGTTACGTCTCCGGCCAGCATGTCGGCAATCGCATTGCCGCCTTCCATACCGCCCTGCCAGGAATAAATAACACAAGGAATCGGGTTGGCATAGCTATCGTCGTTCAGCCAGCTCATATCGATAATGTTCGACACATTCAGCACGACAATGGTTTGCTCGAAATGAGCCGTAACCTGCTTCAGCATCGCTTTTTCTTCATCATTCAGCTGATAACTGCCCGGCTCGTCGGCATTATCCTGGTCTTCTCCGGCTGTACGGCCGATGACGATGATAGCCTTGTCAGACCGGCTTCTGGCCTGCTGCACCAGCTCATCAGACAGCGGCATTTCCTTCTGATGCCAAGGCTCTGCAGCCCAGCCGCCTCCGCCATTGTCAAACGGATTTTGCCCGATCCACTGCTCATAGACCGCCGCCAGCTCCTCATTGACCTTAATATTCTTTTTACTGCGGAGCCCGTCCAGCAGATTGGTCGTATAGGCTACATGCACACTTCCGCCGGATCCGGTACCGCTGCGGTAATAGTTCACTTGGGTTCTGCCAAAAACTGAAGCGGTTTCGTTCTTGCGGAGCGGCAGTATATTCCCTTCATTTTTCAATAGGACTGCGCCTTCTGCAGCGACTACTCTGCTAAATTCAGCAAAGCCTTCTAATGGAATTCCAATTTTATCTGTGCTCAATTTGCTTCCTCCCGTTTCTCATGTCGCTATCCATTGCAGGTTCTATAGAAAGGCGGTACAGCCCTCCCGAAAATTCTAATTTTCCACGAACCTATGCATACCCTTACTATAAAGAATCCCCTTTCAAGAATCAAAGGTTTGATAGAATTGCTGCAAAGTTTCTTCAAAAAATGGCTAAAGCCCGCTCGGGGAGCGGGCTTGTAAATGTCGTCCAGACGGTACACACTTATTTGCGGCGGCTCTTCATCATCCGGTTGTACATGATCAGCGCAGCAATAATCATCCCGATCATCGCCACACTGCCTGCCGATTCCGGCGTCATCCCAAACATAAGACAAATGGTGTTTACCAGGGTCCTCGTCACCAGTGCGACCAAAATCAGCATAACCGGCCGCATGATATTATATCCTCTCATTTATGCAACACTCCCAGTCTATTTTTCAAAGCATACGGTGCTCATTCTATCCCTATTAGCTGCTATTATAGCATAATCAGGTATGCGGTTACATTCGCGCTTCACGGCTACTGCAGAGCGAAGGATGAAATAGAACGTTTTAATGCATTTCCGCAGAATACGGCCTGACAATTGAAAAGTTATGTTCCATATTCTCCGTTATTTTGTTACTTCTGGCGCTTTTCCCGATCTGCTATTCTTGATTTGCAACGACAATACAAGATTCACACAGGGAGGTTGTCGCTTATGAAAAAGAAACGTTGGCTCACCGGATTCACATCGCTGGTTCTTCTCATGGGGCTGCTTGCGGGATGTTCCGGCAACGGCAGCAATACATCCGCTTCAAATAATGAAAGCGCTAGCAGCACCGGTTCCGGTAAATCAAAAGATACGGTTACACTCAAAATGTGGGGCGGCGTGCCGCCGGAATCCGGTCCGCAGGAGGTTATCGATAACTGGAACAAGGAGCATCCTGAGATTCAAGTGGAGTATGTACGCTTCGTGAATGATGATGACGGGAACCTCAAGCTTGATACTGCTATGATTACGGGCCAGGATGTTGATTTATTCGTGAACTATACAATCTCCCACGCCGCAAAACGGGTAGAGTCTAATCTGGCGCTCGATCTCGGCTCATTCAGTGATTACAATATCGATGATAAGATGGGTGCGGATGCGGACAGCTGGAAAATTGACGGCAAGTATTACGGTGTCCCTACGACGAAAAGCTCATACTTCATTGCACTCAACAAAGATGCGTTAGACGCCGCGAATCTGCCGGTACCGAAGGATTGGACCTGGGATGAGCTCCGCGAATATGCGAAGAAGCTCCGAACCGGTTCAGGCTACGGATTCATTCAGAATATGGAGCCTTATGTCGATCCTATTGATTCTGTGCTGTCCCAGGAAGGATACACCAAGGCGGACGGAAGCTCCAATCTGGATCATCCCCTCGTTAAAAAATGGCTGGAAACGCTGAATGCGATGATGGTCGACGATAAGACTACACCGCCGCTCGGCGAGCAATTAACCTCTAAGATGCCGGTCGAACAAGTCTTTCTTAGCGGTGAGGTGCCGATGCTCAACATCGGGGCATGGCTGCTGAGAAGCTCCAACAACTTCACGGACTTCCCCCGTGATTTCAAAATCGCTTTCGCCCCTGTCCCCCGGCTAGCTGAAAGTGCGGACAAGTATGTGACCCGTGGTGGTTTAGGTGACTATATCTCGATCAATGCCAAATCCAAACATCAGGAAGCCGCTTGGGAATTCCTGAAGTGGTATGCCGACGGAGGCATGGCGCCTATGGCGGCAGGAGGAAGACTGCCGGCATCCAAGGATGCCAACCAGGAAGCAGCGCTGAAAAGTCTCTTAGGTGAAAAAAGCGACACCTATGATCTTGATTCTCTAATGTACGTCATGTTCGATAATACTACACCAACTTATGTGCGCAGCCTGCCGCAGGAGGTTATGGATCTGCGCTCCCAGGAGTATGAAAAGTATTTCCTTGGCTCACAATCGCTTGATCAGACCCTAAGTGCCATGGTAAGCCGGCATAATGAATATTTGAAACAGAACAAATAAGGAGGATTACCCTCACACCAAAGGGGGAGGAACCATGATCTATGGCCAGGCAGAGCTGCACAATGTGGAGGAACTGGTCCGCATAGAAGGACGGCCCGGGCTGCTGATGCAGCGTGTGCCGGAAACCGTCCGCTCCGGACTGCTGGAGAAGGGGCGGGAGCAAATCCGCAGAGCTACCGCTATTGAAGTCCGGTTTGCTTCAGCAGGCGGGGCCTCCATTACCTTGGCCAGCTATGGCGGTGCAAGCAAGGCTCAGGTGTTCTACGGCGACTATTGGATGGAGGATTATGTGATCGGGGAAACACCGCTGAGCATCCGCACGGGCGAACTGGAGCCAATGTTCCAGTTCAGGTCTCCCTGGCGGGAGCAAATTCCGCGGCAGTCCTTCGGTGCCATCTGGCGGATTGTAATCCAGGGCTACGAGGTCCATCTGGTCGACTTGGCACCGGAGCAGCTCCGCCCCCCGCTACAGCATGAAGTACCGGCGCTCCGGTATTTGGCTTACGGCACATCTATTACCTTCGGCCTCTCGGCTTCTTCCCCTGAGCTGTCCTATGTCAGCCAGACCGCCTGGAGGCTTGGAATGGATGCCGTTAATCTCGGCATGCCCGGCACCGCCTATTGTGAGCAGGCAATCGCCGATCATATTGCTGCCAGGAGCGATTGGGATATCGCCTCTCTATGCCTGTCTGTCAACATGCTCAACCAAGGCATCCCCGCCGAAGAATTCAGCGGGAAGGTGAAGGCCATGATTCATACCATCGCTTCTGCCCACCCGGGCAAACCGCTCGTATGCATCGGCCTGTTCCCTAGCTTTGCCGATCTCGGCTGGTCCTGGCCCGACCGGGAGATGCAGTCCACCAGCCTTGAATACAGGCAGGTGCTTAAGGAAGCCGCAGAGAGCTCCGGCTTTCCCCGAGTTTATTACGTAGACGGGCGGGACCTGCTGGAGGACTGGCGAGGCTTATCCCATGACCTGCTTCATCCGGCCAATTCCGGTATGATTCAAATCGGTGAACGGCTTGCCGGATTCATGCGTCCACTGTTGGCTGACAGACTATAGCTTGAATGGAGCGGGCATAGCCCGCTCTTTTTATATTGTCAAGGCATGCTGATAGAACAAATCTCTGTTTTTTCAGTGCGAGGACTGAGTTTCTGCAACAAAACCATGCAATTTTAAATAACGGCTGTACAGATTTTTTAATATGGTATAATTTGAAGCAAAGCATGCCCTTGAACCGTTTATCATACTGCAGCGCATGGGGGGTCGCGTCCGGGTGTCCAGACTTATCCGTTTTCTGGTTCCTCAGAAGTTGAAATACCGTCTGTTTACTGCCTTTGTATGTTTGATTCTTCTGCCCTTCTCTGCCCTGAACCTGTATAATTTCCAGCGCATCGAGACCCTGGTCCAGAAAAAAACCAGCCAGCAGAGCCATTACCAGCTGGAGCAGATGTACCGCACACTGGAGGATCAGATCAGCATCGCTTTTAAGACCCTCATCTTTCTGCAGCAGAACGACACGGTAAAGTCAGTGCTGATTCATCCCGAACAGCGCAATGAGCTGGAGAATAAACGGCTGATGGAGAACATCTTCAAAAATTTGAACAACAGCTTCTTTCTATATAATCCCTCGGTTTATTTTATGATTTTAGACTTAACTGAAAGCGTATACACTTCTTATCCGCCGAAGGATTCGCTCGTTTACAAGGACCTGCGCAATAATCCCGGGTTTAACAGAAGCCTGATGAACACAAGCTCTTACCACTGGGTTCCGAGTGACAGTAACTATGTGTTAAGGGATGTATCTACAAGCGCCTATCTGTTGTCCCTATACGCTTATTTGGAGGACACGCAGAATCAGACCTATGGAATGGCACGGATCAGCATCGACTATTCCTATTGGCTGCGTTCCATTCACAAGCAGTCTGATCTGCAGCAGCAGTACTTTATGATCACCCGCTCGGGGGAAAATATCTCCCAGTCCGTCCCGGACAGCGTGCTCGCGGAGGAAGTCAAATCCAGGATCGCCGAACATCCCGGGGAGCAGTATTTTATCGACAAGGCTTCAAATTCACTGATTAATTATATTTATGTAGAGTCGCTGGACTGGTATATCGTCAACCGCATCCCCCTGTCTGTGCTGTTTGTTGAGATCGAAGGGCTGAAACAACGGTACTTCCTTACCTTCTTCGCCCTGACGGGAATTTTTCTGATGATCACGCTGGTCATTTCTACGACTATTACCCGTCCCTTGTCCCATTTACAGAATAAAATGAAAGCCGCTGTGCAAAAAAACCTGAAAATCCGCCTGCCGGAGCATAAATTCAGCGGTGAGATTCTCGATTTGACCCGGAGCTTCAATACGATGCTGGACGACACCAACCTGCTGATTCAGAAGCTGAAGACGGAGGAACGCCAGAAGGAAGCTGTGCATTTTCAAATGCTGCTGGCGCAGACGAATCCCCATTTCCTGCTGAATACGCTGAATACGATCAAATGGATGGCGATCCGCGAGAATAATGAGGACATTACGAACATGACCCTCTCCCTCGGCAGGCTGCTGGAAGCCAGCTTGAATACCGACAAGGATCTGATTCACCTGAAGGATGAGCTCGAGCTGGTGCAGGCCTACGTCCATATTCAGCAGTTCCGCTACCGCCATAAATTCGAGGTAACCTATGATTATGAGGAAGACATCCTTTATGCGCTTGTGCCCAAGCTTAGTCTCCAGCCCCTGGTAGAGAACGCCATTGTTCACGGAATTACCGCACTGCAGGGTAACGGGCTCATCCAAATTGCGTTACGCCGCGACGGGTCTAAACTGATTGTAGAGATTAAGGACAACGGTGTCGGCATGGAGCAGGCTGGCCTGAACCGAACACCGGGCAAGCGTCCGGGTATCGGATTAACCAATATTAAAGAGCGGCTCCGCCTGCTGTTCCGCGGGGAGGGGTCGCTTGAGGTTCTCTCCTCCGCTGAAGGCGTAATGGTCCGGTTCACGATTCCGTTTCTGTTATCTACCCCTTATGAAAGCGGGCATCCGGCTTAATATCAAGTACACCTAGGAGGTTATCTGCATGTGGAAGGTACTGCTGGTCGAGGATGAGGTATTTGTGCGGGAATCGGTACGGGAGATCATCGCCTGGGAAGAGCTGGGCTTTACCGTCAGCGGAGAAGCGGGAAATGGCTCAGAAGCACTGGACATGATCCGGCAGGATACGCCTGACCTGGTCATCAGCGATATCATCATGCCGGAAATGGATGGTGTGGAGCTGCTCCGAAGAACCCGGGAAGAAGGCTACACCTCCCGTTTTGTGATGCTTACCTGTATGAGCGACTTCGAATATGTCCGGCAGGCGATGGAATACGGCGCCTCCAACTATATATTGAAACTGTCCATGAGTGTCAATTCGCTGCGCGAGACGCTGCAGAAGATCAGTAAGGAACTGCCGAAGCCAAGTCCGGCCGGCGGCAGGGATAGCCGGAGCATGTCCGCTGAGCTGCCGCCCCCGCTTCCTGAGGAGGTCACCTCCCATCCGGAAATCCAGAAGATTCTGCAGTATCTGCATGCCAACTATGACCAGGATATTACCGTAAAATCGATGTCCCAGTATGTCATGATGGCCGAGAATTATGTCAGCACACTTTTCAAAAGGAAGACCGGGCAGACCCTGATCCATTACCTGCACCAAATCCGTGTCAATCAGGCGATAGAGTATCTTCTTCATTCCGACATGCCCGTATATGAGATCGGAAACCGGGTCGGATTCGTTAATGATAATTACTTCATCAAAATATTCAAGCGCCTCACCTCGCAGACGCCAAGCCAGTTCAGACAGGCGAACAAAGGCAGGCAGCAGCCAATCGGTATGTAGCTCTCCGTTTCTCCTTCCATAGGGATGTCCCAGTGGCCGTTGCGGCCTTCCGGGTCATCCCTTTTTGCATAGAACAAAACTACGGAGAAACCGCCCTTCCCCCAGGGAAAATGTATATTTCTGTAGCATGAAGTCATTGGTTTTGTTCCTTATCCCTCCTTCTCCCACTTGGTATGCTTGATGTGCAAGCAAAAGACCAAAAGGAGTGGGGCTATGTGAAGGCATCTTGGATGAAACGGCAGCAGTATCTGGGCTATCTTTTTATCGGGCCAAATATGATTGGCGTGATTTTATTTTTTATAATCCCTGCCGTCTATTCGTTTTACCTCATGTTTACAGATTACAAGTTTATGAGTCCCAATACCAAATTTACCGGCATGGCCAATATTCAACGGATGCTTGGCGATGACATTTTTTATACGGCAATCAAGAATACGCTGCTGTTTCTGCTCTCTGTACCTGTCTCCATCGGGCTGGCGTTCATTGTGGCCGTGATTTTGAACCGTTCCGTGTACTTGAAAAAGCTGCTCCGCGCTTTGTATTTCATGCCTTACATTACAAGCGGCGTCGCTGTAGCCTTCGTCTGGATGCTGCTGTTTCAGCCGAACAACGGACCGATCAACGGTATATTGCGTTCCATCGGCATAAATAATCCTCCGGGCTGGTTATCCACTATGGATTCCTCAATGTATGCCATCGACATTATCTGGGTCTGGTTTATGCTCGGCTATAACATGATCATCTATCTGGCCGCCCTGCAGGAAGTATCCGCAGAATTGTTGGAAGCCGCCAAAATTGACGGTGCACGCACCTGGCAGACTGTACGCAGTATCCTGTGGCCGCTGGTCAGTCCAACGACATTTCTGCTGCTGATTACCGGACTGATTATGACGATTAAGCAATTCGGAATCATTCAGGCGATCACCCAGGGCGGACCGGGAAACAGCACGACCGTGTTATCCCTGTTTATTTACCAGAATGCCTTCCGCTATTACGAAATGGGCTATGCTTCTGCTGTATCCTGGGCCCTGTTCCTGATTATTATGATTTTCACCGTAATTCAATGGCTGGGCCAGAAACGCTGGGTTCACTACTAAGGAGCTGAGAACATTGAACAAAACCGTAATCAATAAGAGTATCGCCACGCTGATTATGCTGTTCTTCAGCATAGTGATGATCGTGCCCTTCCTGTGGATGATCAGTACTTCCTTTAAAACCCCGGCGGAAGTATTCCAGTACCCGATCCGGTGGATTCCCACTCATTTCAATTGGAGCCATCATGTGAAGGTCTGGACGGGGGATAACAGCTTTGTGCTGTATTACCTGAATTCACTGAAGGTTGCGGTGCTCAGTACCGTTGGCGCTGTCTGCCTGTCCGCGTTAGCCGCCTATGGATTTTCCAGAATAGAGTTCAAAGGCCGGAATACAATGTTCCTGGTGTACTTATCCATGATGATGGTTCCCCCCCAGGTGCTGTTTGTGCCCAAATTCATCATGTTCGAGTGGGCCGGCATTTACAACACTCACTGGGCGCTTATTCTGCCCGGAATGTTCACCATCTTCGGGGTATTCATGATGCGGCAGTTTTTCCTCTCCGTACCCCATGAGATTTCTGAAGCAGCCTTTATCGACGGCGCCGGCCATTTCCGAATCTTCTCGCGGATTATCCTGCCGATGGCCAAGCCTTCGCTGGCTACCCTGGCAATCATCGACTTCTCATGGCACTGGAATGACTATGAGAATGCCCTCGTCTTTCTGATCGACCATGATCTGTTCACCGTTCCGCTTGGCCTGCAGAATTTCATTCTCGAGAATAACGTGGACTACAACGGAATGATGGCGGCAGCGACCGCCGGTATTATCCCGATGATCCTCGTATTCCTGATCGGGCAGAAATATATTATCGAAGGTGTGGCAAGCTCGGCAGTCAAAGGCTGATCAGCCTGCATGAAGGGAGAGCGAAACCGTTATGAAAAGTGAGCATGTACGCAGTGACGTTACGGTAGTGGGCGGAGGGCTGGCAGGTGTATGTGCCGCTGTTGCTGCCGCCCGCCTGGGCAAAAAGGTGGCACTAATTCAGAACCGTCCCGTTCTGGGCGGCAATTCCAGCAGCGAGGTGCGGGTATGGGTGTGCGGGGCGACCGCCCACGGCACGAACCGCTACGCCAGGGAGACGGGAATCATGGGTGAGCTGTTCGTGGAGAACCAGTACCGTAATCCGGACGGCAATCCCTATCTGTGGGATCTGGTTATTCTAGAAACCGTCCTCGCCGAACCCAACATCACCCTCTACCTCAATACCGATGTGCATGAAGTTGAGGCCGGAGGTGAAGAAGATGCGCGGCAGATCCAGGCGGTTACCGGCTGGATGATGGGCTCGGAGCGGAGAATCCGCTTTGAGAGTCCGGTCTTCCTCGATTGTACGGGCGATGGCCTGATCGGATTCCTGGCCGGGGCCAAATTCCGGATCGGCCGGGAAGCGCGGCATGAATATAATGAAGAATGGGCTCCGGAGACAGCTGATGACATTACACTCGGCAGTACGCTACTCTTCTATACCAAGGATGCCGGTCACCCCGTGAGATTCGTTCCGCCATCCTTCGCCAAGGATATTTCCCAGACGAACATCCCCATGAAGCGGGTTATCCGCAGCGGCGATTCGGGCTGCCATTACTGGTGGATCGAATGGGGCGGGGAGCTGGATATCGTGCACGACAACGAACGGATCCGTGACGAGCTCTGGGCTGTCATCTACGGAATCTGGGATTACATCAAGAATTCCGGCCATTTCGATGCCGGGAATATGACCCTCGAATGGGTCGGCTCCCAGCCCGGCAAGCGGGAATACCGCCGCTTCACCGGAGAATATACACTGACCCAGAATGATATTATCAGCCAGAAGCTGTTTGAGGACCGGGTAGCCTTCGGCGGCTGGTCGATTGATCTGCATCCGCCGCAGGGCATGTATGCGGAAGCCAGCGGTTCGAAGCATATGCATGCTGACGGAAACTACCATATTCCGCTGCGCAGCCTGTATTCGGTTAATGTGTCCAATCTGCTGTTTGCTGGGCGCAACATTAGCGCGACCCATGTCGCGTTCGGGACCACGAGAGTCATGGCTACCTGCGCCATCATGGGTGAGGCCGCCGGAACAGCCGCCGCACTTTGTGTGGATAAGGGCCTAACGCCTGCAGAGCTGTCGCGGGAGCATACTCCGGCCCTGCAGCAGATACTGCTGAAGCAGGATGCTTCAGTTCTCGGCCTGGTCAACTCTGATGATGCCGACCTGGCCCGCCAGGCCAAGGTGTCCGCCTCCTCCTTCCTGTCCGGGATCTCCATCGGTGCAGGCGAGGAAAGGTATCCCCTGGAGCATGACATTGCCATGCTGCTTCCCGCTGATCCGGGGATAAGCGGAACCCTAGATTGGCTGCTGAATGCGGCACAGGATACGACGCTGAAGGTTGAACTCTGGAGCACCGGCCGGCCGGAAAATTATGTGCCGGCTGTACTGGAATATGAGGCTGAAATATCTGTAAGCGCAGGAGACAGGCAATGGGTACCCGTCAGCCTGGACTGGACACCAGCGGAGGCTCAAAATGCCTTTATCATCGTACGCAGGAATCCAGCGATTCAGCTGTATCTTACCGCTAAGCCGCTGAGCGGACTGCTGGCCTTGGAGCGGGGGGCAGCTCCAGGGGTCTCCAAAGATTTGGAAGACCACGACAGCAGCCAGCCTGTGGTGGAATGGAGCACCAAACGCCTGGTCCGTAAGGTCTTTTGCCTGCGCACCTCCTTTCCTACCAGCGCCTACCGGCCGGAGCATGTGATAGACGGATACCGGCGGCCGTATGGCGGACCGCATCTCTGGCTCTCGGAATCTCTTGAACAGGATACAGAGCCCTGGCTTGCCCTGGAATGGGCGGAGAAGCAGCAGATCCGGGAAATTCAGCTTATATTTAATGATGATGTGAATGAGGATCTGATCAATCTGCATCATCACCGGACCCCTTTCGAGGTGATTCCCGAACTGGTCCGCAGCTATCGTCTCGAATGGCTTGATGATACGGGAAACTGGGTGACCGTGCTTAGTGAGCAGAACAACCGGAAGCGGAAACGGGTTCATCTGCTGGAAGCCCCGCTTGAGACCCGGGCTGTCAGGGTGGTCGTTACAGCAACTAATGGTTCCCCGTATGCCGAGATTATTGAAGTTCGCGCATATGCTTAATATCCGGTGATAGAGGATGCAAGAGCCTGCCGTTGCAACTCCTATAAACAGAAAGGAGCCTCCCGCTGAAGTCCGGCGGCAAGGCTCCTTTTTTGCGCGTGGAACACCAGAACGAACCCGGCCAGATTATCTCTGTCATCAGCCACTGAGTGACTTTGACAGGAACATTTGTTCGGTATATACTACTCCTTATGAGGAGTGTGTTTCCGTGGATATGATGGAGAAACTTGAAATTTTAACAGCTTCGGCTAAATATGATGTAGCCTGCACCTCAAGCGGGGCAAGCCGTTCAGGACAGTCCGGAAGCCTGGGCAATGCGGTCAGCATGGGCATCTGTCACAGCTTCGCAGCGGACGGACGCTGCATTTCGCTGCTCAAGGTCCTTATGACTAACGGCTGCATTTATGACTGCGCCTACTGCGTGAACCGTAAATCCAATCCTACACGGAGGGCTGCTTTTACACCCGAGGAGATTGCCAATCTTACGATGCAGTTCTACCGCCGCAATTACATAGAGGGCCTGTTCCTCAGCTCCGGCATCATGCGGAGTCCCGATTATACCACCGAGCAGCTGATTGCCGCCCTTGAGCTGCTGCGCAACGTCTATAATTTCAGAGGATATATCCATGTAAAAGCCATTCCCGGCGCAGACGATGTGCTGCTGTCCCGGCTCGGCCTGCTTGCCGACCGCATGAGCGTCAACATTGAGCTGCCCTCCCAGGAAAGTCTCAACCGGCTGGCTCCGGACAAGAGCAAACAATCCATTCTTAAGCCTATGGGCCTCATCAAAAGTAAGATTACCGAGAACAGCTCGGACCTCGTCAAATATAAGCATGCTCCCCGCTTCGCGCCTGCCGGTCAGAGCACCCAGATGATTGTCGGCGCCACGCCGGATACCGATTATCAGATTCTGAACCTTACGGAAGGCCTGTACAAGAAGTACGGGCTAAAGCGTATTTTCTATTCTGCCTATACCCCTGTGGTCGAGGATTCGCTCCTGCCCGCACTCGATACGAAACCGCCGCTGCTGCGGGAGCACCGGCTCTATCAGGCGGATTGGCTGCTGCGTTTCTACGGGTTTGAGGCTAAGGAGCTGCTGGATGAAGCCGCGCCCAACTTCAACCCGCTGCTGGACCCGAAATGCAGCTGGGCCATCAACCACCGGGAGCAGTTCCCGGTGGAGATTAACCGCGCACCCTATGAGACGCTGCTGCGCGTGCCCGGCATCGGCGTAAGAAGCGCCCAGCGGATTCTCAAGGCGCGCAAGGCCGGAAGCCTGGATTTCTACGCGCTGAAGAAGCTCGGCGTGGTGCTCAAACGCGCCCAGTTCTTCATTACCTGCAAAGGCAAACCGCTGGAGGGGCTAAAGGTGGGCGAGCATACCCTGCTTCGTTCGCTCATGTCCGGGCAGGAGCTGGCCAAGTTTCAGCTGCCGGAAGTCGAGCAGCTCTCCTTCTTCGACGACAGCTATATGGCCGCCTTGCCGGAGGCAAGCACAGCGGCCACTTTCGGAAAAGGGGTCTAGGTGTCATGTTCAAGACAACCGCCTTGGCCTACACTTATGACGGCAGCTTTGAGGGCCTGCTATGCTGCGTGTTCGAGAGCTATGAGTGGAAGGAAACTCCGCTGGCCATCCACTCGGACGGCGACGGTCAAGGGCTGCTGCTGGAGTCCAAATGGATTGAAACCGACAGCGTCAAGGCCGGCCGGGTGCTGCGCTCCATCCCGCTGAAGATCTCTCCCGAGGCGGAGGAGCTGGTGCGGCTCGGCTTCTGGTCTAATGCCGCAGATAAAGAAATGCTGCTGCTGAACTTCCTGTATCTCGGCTTTACCCATGGCCGCAAGGTCATGAACATGCTCGCCGACGATACGGTAAGTGCCCTGAATAAGGCTGTCCAGCAGCTCCGGCGGGAAGGGCATCATTATCTGGGCTTCGTGCGGTTCAGCGTATATGGCCCAGTCATGGCGGCAGTGATTGAACCCCGGGGGTATATCCTTCCCGTCATTGAGGATCATTTCTGCGACCGGTTCCAGAATGAGAGCTTCATGATCTACGACAAGACCCATGGGATGGCGCTCCTCCACCAGCCCGGCCGGCAGGCCATCATACCGCTTCAGGAATGGACTCCGCCCGAGCCGGACGAAGCGGAAGCCGCCTACCGCCGACTCTGGCAAGGATTCTACAATGCCATCGGAATCAAGCAGCGCAGGAACGACCGGCTGCGGGCATCCCTGATGCCGAAGCGCTACTGGAAGCAGCTGCCGGAGATGAACGGAAACCCTCCGGCCCTGCCGGCGCTTGCTGCCAGACAGGAGCGGACTGCACGCCGGCTGAAGAGCGGGCAGCGGGAATTGCAGTAACAAAGACACCGGCTGCGGTGTCTTTTTACTGGGATATTCTCTTGCAACTTGACTGCGCTTAATTGAGCCTTCTACATCAACCTTGAAGTTCAATAACCTCACCGTTGTATCGCAGCATAAAGACCGGGTGTATAGAGTAGGATTGGAAGAGGAATAAATTCCATTTTTTATTTTGAAGAATAGGTGAGGGTGCTGCTCGGTTGTATTTTTTTAGAATCTTTTCAACATTGGCATCAAGCTCTGGATGCTCTACAGGGTAATCAACTGCTCCAACTGAGGGCTCCCACAGCTCAACTTCGAATTCCTGATTTTCTCCTAACAAATCCTCCACATACAAATCAACAGCATAATAGATTGGGTCAGCAATGCCTGGCGGCTCCAGTAAACTGTTAAAAAGCTCGTATTCTTTATCGTTTCCAGTGATTGTGTTAATGGTCGGCTCATAGGATTCGGAATCCTGCTGGGGATTGGCAACGGCTATGAAATGTACTCCATCTTTAGAGATACCAGAGAATATAGAACAATTATCATCTTGTACCGATGTTCTCCGAAGTCTATCCTCATATTCTGTTCTCAGTGACTCATTCATCTCAAATGACAAGAATGCCCTATAACTAATCTCAGCCATTACATGATTCGTGAAGCCGTCTCCTTCTACATCATTCATAATCCGGTCAAGGTACCGGTCTCCCTCTTCCATCATTCTCTTCGCTGCGACTTGCCGCCTTTCATCTATTCCAGAGCTGTCTTGGTCCTCAGTAATTTCCGGTCTTATGAATACCGTGGGACTTAGACTCTTCAAAGGAAGATAATTGCCAATAGGATTCCCGCTGACATCCAGGGTTTCTAGCTCATTCCAATATTGAATACCCTCGATGCTTGTTATTTTATTATCCTTCAATTCCACATTTTTCATTTTCGCCAGGGAATATAAGGGGCCGATATCCTTAATTTGATTGGAGCTAAGGTTTACATCCTCCAGCTTACCAAGCTCCCTCACTGCTTGGATATCAGTAATCTGATTATCTTTTATAGAGAGTATGACCAGATTGGTTATGCTCTGGATTGGCGTAATATCCTGAATGTTATTGCTGTCCAGGTACAAATATTTCAAAGTTTTCAAGTCTTGCAGAGGAGCTAAATCTGCTACCTGACAGCCCGTTATTCGGATTGATTCAATCTTCTTCAGCTTGGCTAGCGGAGCCAAATCAGTAACCAGCTGTTTGTTAACAGTCAGAAACTTCAGGTTTGGGAACCATTGCAGATCCTCCAGACTAGTAATCTCTCCAGCTTGATAAATAGGCAGATCCTCGATAGAGTTCAAATCCGAAGGGGAGATGTCCGATTGCCCGGCTTGCATAAGCTCTCTGATGAACTGCTCGAAGTGCGTATCTTTGAACACAATACTTTGAACACCGGGAGCAGCGCTTTGTTTCAAGTTCATGCCGCCTTCAGACTTCGCTGTGCATCCGGATACCAATACCAAGGCCAATACTAAGCATCCTCCAATTAAAAGAGAGCGCCCCCTTCTCATTTTCCGGCTCCTGTTATACATTAATAACTCCCCCTTGGCATATCGGTAGCATAGCCTCCTTTCAGTATAATCTGTAAAACTCAAAAACCATAGTGACATAAATGGGTTTTAATGGATTTTATTGATGTTCTTTTTCTTGCACGAATTAGCCGTTTTGTTGCAATCCCCGGTCCTCACCCGCTGTCTTGAACATAAAAAAACACCCTTCCGGGTGTTAAGGCGTACTGCTGACTCTACGTTTACATCTCTTCATATGTTGCCGGGTCCTGCCCCCACAACCGCCCGTCTTCCCTCCCAAGTCCCGAGATGACCTTCATCTCCGCTTCCGATAGCTCAAAATCAAAGATCTCCAGATTCTCCTTCTGATGCGCAAGGGAACTCGCTCTAGGGATAGGAACCGCGCCAAGCTGAATATGCCAACGCAGTATGGCTAGGGTCGGTGTTTTGTCATGAGCTGCGGCGATGCTGCCTATCTGTTCATTCTCCAGCATACTGTGGCCTCGGCCCAGCGGACTCCAGGATTCCGTGATAATGCCGTGTTCAGCATCCTTCGCAAGCTGCAGCTCCTGATTAAATAACGGATGCAGCTCCACCTGATTGATGCTCGGAGCGACCCCCGTCTCTTTTATAATACGTTCATTATGTTCCGGCAGGAAATTGCAGACGCCAATGGAGCGGATATACCCGCGTTTCTTCGCCTCGATCATCGCCTGCCAGGCTTCCACATACTTATCAACTTTAGGATTAGGCCAATGGATCAGATACAGATCGTAGTAATCCAGACCGCCTCTATATAATGATTCCTCTATCGTCTCCAGTGCTTCCTTGTAGGCATGATGACGGCCCGGCAGCTTCGAAGTAATCAGCAGCTCTTCCCTCGGCACCGCACTCTGGCGGACAGCTTGTCCGACCATGCCCTCATTCTCATAGTTGAACGCCGAATCAATCAGCCGGTACCCGGCATCAATGGCAGCAGTGAGCACCTTCACTCCCTCTGTACCCTTAATAAAAGCTGTTCCAAAACCTATAGCCGGCACCTTCAGGCCATCGTTCAACACCTTCTCCGGAATCTTCTGGCTCATCTGTATTACCTCCTTAGCTAGGTTAATTTAACCATAGCACTTCCAGCCTCCTTAGGCAAAATACCGCCCATTATAAAAAAGAAACAAGACAAGTGAGCACGCTCCGAAGAACCGGCTGACCTGTCTTGCATCACGAACCCATTCTTAAAAATCCATCCAGAAAAATTGCGAAACCGCCAGAATGAGCCCGATACCATTCACGACGATAAAAAACCACTTCTTGGCCTTGCGGCTTGTAGGCTCCAGCCCTGTAAACAAAGTCCAGACCAATATTCCGTTTAATACAACCATAATAATGAGTGCAAGCCACCAATTTGCTGCCATGCCGATTCCAGCCTTTCTCCTCCGAATCTCTGTTCGAAAAGAAGCACATTTCACTTCATTATACGAAAAACTGTCTTATACTGTTTATAAAAGTTAAATAATATAAGAAAAAGGAAACTCATCAGAGGATGTAGTTGGCTCTCAGCATAAAATGTGATTAGGAGTGAGCGCGTTGTCCCAAAGTCTGTATATAACCAATTATTGCGATAAAAGATGTTCCCCCGCGGACAGCCTTACCAAGCTTTCAGTTAATGATGCTTATTCGCTGGCAAAAGAACTCTCCCAATATACAAGCACCACGTTCACCTCATTTAGCCGGTTTTGTGACAAGGACTTTGACGGTTACTACAAAAAAAGAATCCGCACAGAGGAGTGGCTCTACAGTTCATTTGTAGCTTTAGGAGGGAACCCGCAAAGTGCACACCCGATTTATTTTGTGCTGGGGGAAAGCACCTATTTGAATCAGTGGTTTGACCATGGGCTGCAAACAAAGCTGCTATTGAACGATATAGACCCGGCCGACATCAGCTTTACCTTTGGCGATAGTATGTCCATAATGGATTCCGCGGACCGGATGAACCCTTTTACTAAAGAATCATTATTTCATTTCATCCATGAAACGACTAGCGATATCACATCCTTCCTAAAAGATTTAGATCAAAAGAACCGATATATCGAGGCCCAGCTTTGGAATGATACATATGTGAAGCAAGCGGATATTAGTACAAAATAAAAAGGCAGGGCCGGGGGGCCTTGCCTTTGCTATATAGCCGTCTGTTCACCTTATTCAATCATACTTTTCGTAGCCTGATACATATTAGATGTGTACTCGTCCACTTGATCCCGGGACATACGCAGACGGTCTACCGAAGTCCCGTAACCGATCTCCTGTTTCCCCTCTTCCAACCCTTTGAAGATCCCATCTGCGAATGCATCCAGAGGTTCCCCGTGGGAATGTAATCCTGCACCGCCTAGGTCGGTATTGACAGCCGGAGGAGCCACCTCAATGACTTCAACAGATGTCCCGGACAGCTGGTGCCGCAGGCTCATCGTGAACGAATGTAGCGCCGCCTTGGTTGCGGAATAGATCGGAGCGATGGCAAACGGCGTAAAGGCCAGTCCGGAGGTCACGTTTATGATGGTAGCCGCCTCTTTTTCCGCTAAAAACGGAGCAAACAGCAGGGAGAGGTGGAAAGGTGCGTCCAGATTAGTTGTAATCTCCTGATTGAAGTAGCTCCAGTTGTCTCTGGCATCGGCTTTTAGCACATTGAACCGTTGCTGAGTCCCGGCATTGTTCACCAACACATTAACATCCGGATAGTCTCTGGTGACCCAATCAAACAAAGCCACGCGTTCGGACTCCACATTCAAGTCAACTACACGGGTAATCAGACCGGGCAGTTGTTCTTGCGCCTTTTGGAGTGCCCCTTCACGCCGCCCACAGACGATCACCTGATTCCCCGCCCGGATAAACCGCTCTGCAAAAGCCAGCCCGATTCCGGCACTTCCGCCAGTGATAAGTATAGTGTTTCCTGTCAGCTTCATGAATGTTCCTCTTTTCTATATAGATTAAACTTGTGATTTTTTCTATTTGGGGATGAGCCGTTACTATTCAATCTATATATCATCTATTTGTTCTGTAACCGACCTCTATACCGGTCAATTTTATAATCTATTCCCTTCAGCGCGTCTGTCATGGTTGCAATTTCATCCAGCACCGCCTGCTTGTGCTTCGTCATCATGTCCAGCCGGAGCCGGGTGGTGCTATCCCCTTCAATGACCCAGGCGATATATTGCCTGATATCGTGGATGGGCATATGTGTCTGCTTCAAACGAAGCACCGTTTCAAGCAGCGCCATCTGCATTTCCGAGAACAACCGCCGGCCGGCGGCATCACGCTCCATCAGCGGCAGCAAGCCTTGCTTCTCATAATACCTTAACGTGGATTCCGGAATCTTATAAGTGGCCGAAGCTTCACCAATCGAAACATATTTCATTTTGAAGGCCTCCAAATCTGTTCTATCAGTGTCGACACGACTAGCATACGACTTAAATCATGGTTTAAGTCAAGAAAAAATATTTAGAATAGAGAAAAGCGACCCCTAAAGGTCGCTTTCTGCTTTTGACCGGCCGATGGCCCTTCAATTGCCACTAAATTCTCGCAGCCAATACTATTTCAACTCAATGTAATACAGATTCGCAGTACTGTCCTTCGTAATGGTATGTGGGCCTGCCGCAAGAGATACCGTGGCAATACGGTTGGTGATCGGATAGCTTGTTCCGTCCACTTTAATCTGGGTTCCTTCGGCGTTGAATACTAAAGTTAAGGTAGAAGCTTTCGTTGCAGTGAACGCGATGCTGGTCGAGCTCTCGATTTTCAGACATTGGGTCAGGGTCAGACCATTATAGACGACCGTCCCCTTGCTGGTGGAGAGATTGCCTTGAATATTGAAGAAGCTGCTTGTTGTCCCCGACGTGGTAAAGTTATGGACATAAGCTCCAGTGGCTGGAGTTGCTGTCGGTGTAGCCGTTGCGGTTGGTACAGGAGTTGCTGTTGGTACAGGAGTTGCTGTTGGTGTCGGAGTCGCTGTTGGTGCAGGTGTTGTCGTTGCCGTAGGAGTTGCTGTTGGTACAGGAGATGCCGTTGGCGTAGCAGTAGCTGTTGCAGTTGGTGTCGGTGTCGGGCTCGTTGGATTGGAGTTGCCGCCTACTGATACAAGCCCGGTGGTGTAGCTTCTGATTGCGGACATCAATGCTGTATTGAGTTCATAGGATGCGTCATCCACGGAATCATTGAAAGTCCAGGTGAAGTCTCCGCTGTCCAGACGGCCGGCTTTTGCCGTAACAATCTGTTCTACTGTGCTTACGCTGTCAACGGCAGATGCACTTACTCCCGTGTTAACCGTTGTATCGAAGTTGTTATAAGCGGTTCCGCCCGTTAATGCCTTGTATGAGCCTGGAACGGTTTCATTTCTCGCCGATGCCAGATACGCATCAAAAGAAGTTGCGTTAGCCGGAGCTGTTCCGGTATTGGAGTTGGCATAAATCAGACTGGCCGCATCCACAACAAGATTGTTGTAGGCTTTGATCATCCCGCCATTCTCGCCTGAGAATGTACCTTCTTCTCCCAGAGCATCCGTGCCTTGCAGGGAAATCATCATCGGATATTTGGTATGTCTAAAATAGTTGGATTCAACAAAGGCGGAGCCTCCGCTAGTAACACCAACGCCATATTTTGAGATGCCATCATAGAAGTTATTATAGATATGAACAGAGGCCACACGGATACGCGGATGACGGGAATCCGAATGATCGAACCAGTTATGATGGAAGGTGGCGAAGAATTCTGACGGCTCGGTCAGCCCGACCAGCGAAGATTTTCCGGAATCCCAGTAGTGATTGTAAGAGATCGTGATGTACGACGAACCGTTCTTAAGGTCTGTGGAACCGTCTCCCTTCGCCTGGTCCGCATCCCCTCCTGCAGATCCGTAAAAAATATCATTATTATGAACCCACACATTCGCATTCCCCGTGTCCATCGACACGCCATCGTCCGGGAATAACATCAGGCCCAGGTTTCTTACTTCCACATTACCGACATATCTCAGAAGCAGTCCCCAGCCATAGGCGTAAGCATCGTCCCCGATCCCTTCAATTGTAATATTCATTTCCGAATAATTGCTTTTCCCTTTGACCTGAAGATACCCGCTGCTGTTCAGCTGCCCGCTCAAATCTGAGGCCGTAACTTTGCCAATAATCCGGATGGCGAGCGGAGTGGTGTCGTAGCCTTTTTGTCTTAGGGTCAAAATCCCGCCCAAACCCACGCCGTTTTGTACAGCACCTGAGCTGCTGACTTTTACAGGAAGCGTTACGGTTTGTGCATTCTGGGAGGTGATATACAGAACTTGAGCGCCGCTTCTCAAGGTGCCGTTCGCATTATATGCGCCTGAACCTGTGCCTAACGGAGAGTTTCCCGAAAAAGCAAATCCGGACCGGTCAAACGACGCTACAGATAACGTATCGGATACAGCACTGGCCGTCCCTCCCCCTGTCAGTGTTGCCTCGACCTTCAACACATAACTTCCGGCTGCCAACCCTACAGCATCAGCTCTCCAATAGGAAGCGTATTTGCGGATCAATTCATTATTAATCTGCTGATACTGCGAATCCGCTGCGCTTGCCGGTTTAACATAGACATTGTATCCAGAGGCATTACTAACCGGTGACCATTCTACATATGCGGCTTCATTCCAGCCTCCGCTGCCAGTGATCGTAAGGCCCGCAGCATGTGCCACCGTATTCCCCCATCCGCCTGCTATTAAAGTTAGTGTCATTGAAAATAACAACAGAATACCGGTTGCCTTTGCCATCCACTTCTTCATTTCATTTCCTCCCAATTTTTAATAGATGCAGATACACCTCTGTAATCGTTTGCAAAAGGCTGTGGGCTTCCTCTTGTCACCTCCCCATTTATCCGCTGATCCGGGCACACCGAGCATATCAGAGCTCAAAACGGTTCCAAAACAATCATTTACTCATATCGGAGTGTTTCATGCAGAATTCTGGGCTAATGATTATATGACAGGAGAATGGTACTCTCCAGGGAAAATTATTCCTCATCTCCATACTTATCATATAATTGTTATAACAGTTAAACATGATGATACGGATTCAATACGATGGATAGGGGGATTGAAATGGAACGGAAGATTACCAAATTCGGAAATAGTCTGGGCATTACCATGATGGATGCTTTCAAACAAATTGACCTGGAGTTAGGCGATACAGTTCAAATCGAGGTCCATCCCCAAAGTGGAGAGATCGTTATCAAAAAGTCTGCCAAGGTCACATTGCCCGCAGGAATCAGCGAGGATTTCATGGATTGTCTGTCCGAGGTTATCAATGAATATGATGAGACCTTAAAAAGACTCAAAGACAGATGAGTGAAGTCCGTTATTTATAGTTTTGATGAACTCGCAGCAATGATCCAGCAGCATTGTGTGGAACGGGTATAGATAACTTATTTGATAAAATGAAAAAGACACCCAAGAGGTGTCTTTTGCTTTATTCTCTTTAGAACCGGGGCTCGATTCAGTACAATCCGCCGCCCAATGAAGGGCAGAGAAGCAGTGCTAATGTGCGCCTAATATCTCCCTCGCCATTCGAATGGTCTCCTCATCGGGTGGTTTGATATGAGCAAGAGGATATTTCATACCAAGCTGTTCGTACTTGTACTTTCCCATTTCATGATAAGGCAGGACCTCAACCCGCTCTACATTGCGCAAGGTTTTAATAAAGTCGGCCAGCTTCCGAAGATCCGCTTCATCATCAGTCAGTCCAGGAACAAGGACATGCCTGATCCAGACGGGGATATTAGTTTCTGAGAGAAAACGGGCAAAGTCGAGAATATGATCGTTCGGCTTACCGGTTAGGTCGAGATGCTTTTGCGGGTCGATCTGCTTCAGGTCAAGCAGAACGAGGTCGGTATGCTGCATCAACAGATGCAGCGTCTCAAAGAAATGGCCGCGACGGCTAAAACAACCGCCTGAAGAATCGATTGCAGTGTGAACACCGAGTTCTCGTTTTAGAGCCCGGAAAAGAGTAAGCAAAAAATCAGCCTGCAATAGAGGCTCTCCGCCACTAACCGTTACTCCGCCCCCGGAAAACTGCAGGAAGGGGAGATATCCGCGAATTTCTTCCACTAATTCCTGAACGGTTACCAGTTGGCCTTTCCCAATCGTCCAGGTATCGGGGTTGTGGCAATATTGGCAGCGCAGTAAGCATCCCTGCATAAATACAACGAACCGGATCCCCGGGCCATCTACCATACCGGAGGTTTCAATGGAATGAATGCGGCCTTCGTACTGCTCCATAGCGCTTCCCCCGTCAGATTTTTTCGTGAAAGGTTCTGTTGATGACATCAAGCTGCTGCTCTCTCGTCAGTTTGATGAAATTAACCGCATAGCCTGACACTCGTATCGTGAGCTGCGGATACTCCTCCGGATGCTCCATCGCATCAAGCAAGGTTTTGGTGTCAAACACATTTATATTAAGATGATGGCCATCCTTGGCTGTATACCCGTCAAGCAGCGCGGTCAGATTACGGATTCGATCCTCTTCGTTCTTCCCAAGAGCGCCAGGAATAATCGAGAACGTATTCGATATGCCATCCAATGCGTACTCATAAGGAATCTTCGCTACGGAGGCCAATGAAGCAATCGCACCTTTCCGGTCCCTGCCATGCATCGGGTTCGCTCCCGGGGCAAATGGCTCGCCCTTCTTTCTCCCATCCGGGGTGTTCCCGGTCAACTTACCATATACCACATTTGATGTGATGGTCAGCACCGACATCGTGGTTCTAGCCTGTCTGTAGGTGGAGTGTTTCTTAAGCTTGCGGTAGAACCGTTTGACGAGATCTACCGCAAGCTCATCCGCACGGTTATCGTTATTTCCGTAAGCAGGATATTCGCCTTCAATTATATAGTCGACAGCAAGACCGTTCTCATCCCGGACTGGCCGAACATTTGCATATTTGATGGCACTGAGCGAGTCGGTTACGACCGAAAGACCCGCAATCCCGGTTGCCATGGTCCGCATCGTTTCCTGATCATGAAGCGCCATCTCGATACGCTCATAACAATATTTATCGTGCATGTAGTGAATTACATTCAAGGTGTTGATATAAAGTTCCGCAAGCCATTCCATCACATGGTCGAAAGCGGCCATCACTTCGTCATAGTCCAGCTTGTCCGACAGAATCGGCCGAAATGGCGGGGCTATCTGCACCTTCATCTGCTCATCCATCCCGCCATTAATTGCATACAGCAATGCTTTAGCCAGATTCGCCCGGGCGCCGAAATACTGCATCTGCTTGCCGATCCGCATGGCGGACACACAGCAGGCAATCCCGTAATCATCGCCAAAATAAGTCCGCATTAAATCATCATTCTCATATTGAAGAGAGCTGGTCTGAATCGTCATGCGTGCACAATATTCCTTGAACTTCTGAGGGAGACGGGTGGACCAGAGTACGGTCAAATTCGGTTCCGGCGATGGACCAAGCGTCTCGAGCGTATGCAAGAATCGGTAAGTATTCTTGGTCACTAACGGTCGACCATCCAGGCCGATGCCTCCAAGGGACTCGGTGACCCAGGTCGGATCGCCGCTGAACAGCGCGTTATATTCCGGTGTCCTTGCGAACTTTACCATACGCAGCTTCATGACAAAATGATCGACGAGCTCCTGCGCCCCTTGCTCCGTCAGCCTCTGCTGTTTCAGGTCACGCGCTATATAGATGTCCAGAAAAGTGGAGGTGCGGCCAAGACTCATTGCAGCCCCGTTCTGCTCCTTGATCGCGGCAAGATACCCGAAATACAGCCATTGAAAAGCTTCCTGCGCGGTCTCCGCCGGCTTGGTAATATCGAATCCGTAGCTGGCCGCCATCTGCTTCAGCTCTGTAAGGGCACGCAGCTGCTCCGCGATTTCTTCACGTGCCCGGATGACATCCTCAGTCATCGTGCGTTCGTCGAAGAAGGAGAGCTCCTCCTTTTTGCTTTTGGCTAGAAAATCCGTGCCATATAAGGCAACCCGCCGGTAATCGCCGATAATCCGTCCCCGGCCATACGCATCCGGAAGCCCTGTAATAATGCCAGCTTTTCTGGCTAGACTCATGGCAGGTGAATAGCCGTCAAATACACCTTGATTATGAGTTTTCCGGTAAGTGGAGAAAATATGCTCGATTTCCGGATCCAGCTCATACCCGTAAGATTCACAAGCATTCTTAGCCATGCGGATCCCGCCGTAAGGCTGAAGGGCCCGCTTGAACGGCTTCTCCGTTTGCATACCCACGATGACCTCAAGCTCCTTATTCAAATAGCCGGGGCCATGGGAAATAATACTGGAAACCACGTCAGTATCCATATCCAGAACTCCGCCCTGTTCACGTTCTTGCTTCGCGAGCTCCATGAACTGTTCCCAGAGCTGTTGCGTGGCTTCCGTGGAACCAGCCAGAAAAGACGCATCTCCTTCATAAGGCTCGTAGTTGAGCTGAATAAACTGGCGGATATCAATCTCTTCCTGCCAGGTTCCTGATTTAAAGTCTTCCCATGCCTGCATTGTGATAATTCCTCCTTTATTACTTTGCCATGGGTTTATGGGCTGTGCTTAGTATGATCCGTCTTGACTAATCTAAAGGAGGTACATCACTGGGTACTATGGGTAGAGACTGGAAACGGGGATAATATCACGAATGCAGGTAAAACTGTGTTTGTTAAAAAGGCTTGTATTGATTTTGTAACCTGAATCAAGCAGCACGAGTAGATGCCAGGGAGGGGAAAAATGATGGCTGTCACACAAAGCCAGGCAGAAAATAACGAAAGCATCACCAATAAAAAGCCTACTGCCCAGGAAGAGGTCAACCGTCTGGTTGCACGTGCCCGGGCTTCGCAAGAAGCGTACCTTTCTATGAATCAGGAACAGATTGACCGCGTTGTACAAGCAATGGCACTTGCCGGACTGGACAAGCATATGCTGCTTGCCAAGATGGCCGTGGAAGAGACCGGACGCGGCGTGTACGAGGATAAAATTACTAAGAACCTTTTTGCCTCAGAGTATATTTATAACAGCATCAAACACAACAAAACCGTTGGAATTATTGAAGAAAATCTTTATGAGAATTATCAGCGGGTAGCTGAACCTGTTGGCATTATCGCCGGCGTAACACCTGTTACGAATCCGACCTCCACAACGATCTTTAAAACACTGATTGCCACGAAGACGCGAAATCCCATTATTTTTGCTTTTCATCCTTCCGCGCAGAAATGCAGCAGCGAATCGGCAAAAACACTGCTGGATGCAGCAGTAGCCGAAGGAGCGCCGCCACACTGTGTACAGTGGATCGAGAATCCGTCGCTGGAAGCGACGCAGCTGCTCATGAACCATCCGGATGTAGCTCTGGTCCTGGCCACAGGCGGGTCAGCCATGGTAAAGGCCGCCTATAGTACAGGCAAACCAGCGCTTGGCGTCGGACCCGGAAATGTACCTTGCTTTATTGAAAAAACAGCCGATCTCAGACAAGCGGTCACCGATCTTATTCTTTCCAAAACATTCGATAACGGGATGATCTGTGCGTCCGAGCAAGCCCTCATCATTGAGGAACCGGTGTATGATCAGGTTCGCCAAATGATGATAGACAACGGGTGCTACTTTTTAGATAAATCGGAAACAGAGGCAGTCTCGGGTCTCGTGATCACCGGGGAGAAATGTGCAGTTAATGGCGCTATTGTCGGTCAGCCTGCTTACAAAATTGCTGAGATGGCCGGTCTTCAGCTTCCTGAGCATACGAAAATTCTTGTTGCCGAATTGGAGGGTGTGGGAACGGACTTCCCTTTGTCCGCTGAGAAGCTGAGCCCGGTTCTGGCCTGCTATAAAGTAACCTCTGCCGAACAAGGCATTGACCGTGCAGCGGAAATCGTCGCATTTGGCGGTTTGGGACACTCTTCTGTCATTCACTCTAAGGACAATAAAGTGATTGAGGCCTTCGCCGAACGGTTACAGACCGGACGTGTGATTGTCAATTCTCCTTCAACACAGGGGGCTATCGGTGATATTTACAACACCAATTTACCGTCACTTACTTTAGGCTGCGGATCCTACGGCAAAAACTCAACCACCTCCAATGTAACTGCAGTGAACCTGATCAATATCAAACGTGTCGCCTACCGGAGGGTGAATATGCAGTGGTTCAAGATTCCGCCTAAGATCTATTTTGAAAAAGGATCCACGCAGTATCTCGAGAAAATGCCTAACATCTCCAAGGTGCTTATTGTTACTGATGCCATGATGGTTAAGCTCGGATATGTGGAAAAAATCGAATATTACCTGCGAAAACGCACCGAGCCAGTTTCTGTTGAGATTTTTGCGGATGTTGAGCCCGATCCGTCCGTAGAGACGGTTGAACGCGGAACCCGCATGATGGAGAACTTCCAGCCGGACTGCATCATTGCCCTGGGGGGCGGCTCGCCTATGGATGCGGCGAAGGCGATGTGGTTATTTTACGAATACCCGGATACCAGCTTCCATTCGATCAAACAGAAATTCCTGGATATCCGTAAACGGGTCTACAAATATCCGCGGTTAGGCATCAAAGCCCAATTCGTCGCGATCCCGACAACCTCAGGAACAGGCTCGGAAGTAACTTCATTTGCGGTCATCACGGATAAAAAAGAAGGACATACGAAATATCCGCTTGCGGATTATGAACTGACGCCGGATGTGGCGATCATTGATCCGGAGCTTGTTTATTCCCTGCCAAAGGCGGCGGTCGCAGACACCGGGATGGACGTGCTGACACATGCCATTGAAGCCTACGTTTCCGTCATGGCCAGTGACTATACCGATGGACTTGCGCTGCACGCCATAAGACTCGTATTCCAGCACCTGGAGAAGTCCTTCCATACGGCGGACCCGGTTGCCCGTGAGAAAATGCATAATGCCTCAACGATTGCAGGGATGGCTTTCGCCAATGCCTTCCTAGGCATCAATCACAGCTTGGCGCATAAATGGGGCGGTGAATACCATACGGCGCACGGGCGCACAAACGCCATTCTGATGCCGCATGTTATCCGGTATAATGCCACGAAGCCGTCAAAATTTGCATCGTTCCCGAAATATAACTATTTCATCGCCGATGAACGTTATGCAGAAATCGCCAGAATGCTCGGGTTCCCTGCCAGCACCACAGAAGAAGGGGTTAACAGCTTGATTATGGCTATCCGCAAGCTGAATCAATCGCTTGGCATTCCTGAGAAATTCCAGGATCTTGGCTTCGCTCCGTCCGATTTCGAATCAAAGGTCGATTATCTGGCCGACCGCGCCTTTGAGGACCAATGTACCACAGCCAATCCCCGCATGCCGCTAGTCAAAGAGCTTGCAGACATTTACCGGAATGCGTTCTACGGCAGATTTTAATACAATTGTAAAATAAGCCTCTCCTGAGAATGGTTGCAGAGACAACCCTTTAACAAGGAGAGGCTTTTGTCTGAAAAGCATGTTCAAAACAGCCGCTGAAATGAAAAAAGACACCAGTTAAGGTGTCTTTACTGATAAATTTGGCAGAGGGTAGGTTTATGCTTCACTCGCCCTTATAAGCCTTATGCAATGCTGCAAGGTCGAACTTCTTCATCTGCAAAAAAGCCTTCGTAACACGTGCAATTTGCTCCGGTGTTCCCTTTCCCAGCATTTCGTCCATCTCGGCCGGCACAATCTGCCACGACACGCCAAACCGGTCTTTCAGCCAGCCGCATTGTTCAGCATCGGGAACCGCAGACAGCTTCTCCCAGTAATGATCAATCTCCTCTTGCGAATCGCATTTCACCATAAAAGAGATCGCCTCGTTGAAACTGAATTTATGCTCATGCGCACTGTCCATGGCGGTGAACCACTGCTTCTCCAGCATGAAGTCAGAGAACATAATGGTTCCTTCCTGATCAGGCTCCATGCCCTTGGGATAGCGGGCAATCGTTCCCTGCCGTGAGTTGCCAAATACTGATAAATAGAGAGACATAGCCTCTTCCGCCTTACCGTACTGATTACCCACGAACAAAAAAGACGGGATGATAGCCGGACGCTCCTCACCCTCAGGATTTGTAAGCATCAGCTGCCAGGACACGCCATATTTATCCTGAATCCAGCCATACCGCTTACTGAACGGATACTTATCGAGCGGCATTAGTGCCTGGCCGCCCTCAGATAACTTGTCCCAGACTTCATCTATTTTCTGTGCTGCGTCTTTGTCGCGTGACGGATCAAAATTAACGAAGAAAGACACCGACGGGTTTAACTTAAAATAGGGCCCTGCACTGATGGCCATAAACTTCTGTCCCCATATTTCAAATGAAACTTGGTCACAGTCACCTGACGGTGTGTCATGAATTGTCGTAACACTCGTAACCTTGGATTCGGGGAAAACAGAAGCGTAAAAATTAGCTGCTTCTACCGCTTCTTTGTCATACCATATATGCGGCACGATTGTCTGATTATTGTTTGTCACAAGTCATTCCTCCTCAGCTGCCTGTCCGATTAGAACCAACAGGGCGTATTGTGGGCGGAGCGGAAACCTGAATCAGAATATAAACTATCCCTGCGGCTGTTCCTCCGCGACATTCACTTGAAAAGTAACGCCGAACTTGTCCTTAACAATCCCATACAAAGGGCTCCAATCCGTCTTCTGCAGCGGCATGACCACTTGACCACCGTCTTCCAGTGCGGCGAAAATCTCCCGTGCAATTGACTCTTCTGTAGGATGAATGGCAATCTGAACCGTATCACCGTCCGCCTTATGCGCCGTACCCGGAAAAGTATCGGAGAACATGAGATCTGCATCACCAACCTTCAAATGCGCATGCATCACAAGGGTTTTCATCTCATCGGTCAACGGATGATTCGGATCTTCCGGCAAATCCCCAAACGTCATGATCCCGACCACATTCCCGCGCAGCGCTTTTTCATAAAAATACAGAGCTTCTCTTGTGTTTCCATTAAAGACTAAATACGGGTTCAAACCGATTGACATCATTCTTCATCCCCTTTGGAACAAATTGGACAATCAGCTTTATTATACACAAAATTTGAAAGAAATAAACGCTTTTTACGAACATATGCACCCCCATTTCCAACCCGGCTCGTTTATCCCAGCACCTCCTATTGAGATGTATCAGCACTTTTGAATCAGTAACGTATATGGGTTCATCAATAGGATTTCGGTCAACACCTTCAGAAATGAAAAAAGACACCGATTAAGGTGTCTTTTACTTGTACTCCAAATGGAGCCGAGGGGATTCGAACCCCTGTTTTGAAACTTTTAACTGATGTTACTTTGGATTAAAAAGTACCAGAAACCCTTATTCCATAAGGATTTCTGACTTTACAAATATTAAGTCGTGTTGCTTGCTTTTGTCTAAATTTAGATCTATTTCAGTCGTTTGGCTACACATGGACTACAAAAAACCGAGGGGATTTCGGGGTAAAATACGGTAAAATTTATTCTGTGTTAGTGGACATTATGCATCATAACATGTACCACATGCAAATATGTTGGTCCATTAAACTAGAATCGCTCTCTCCCTCATGCGAATAAGTGCAAAAGAGTTTCCAAGAAATATTGTCACCCTACTTCAAAGTTTTAATTAAATTACGAACTGTGGATAATTGAATCAAACACTGAAATTTCATATTTAAATTTTTCCCTTTCATTATTAATACTATCAATCAATGTATTTATTCTATCATTAAGTTGGGTATATCCATCTTTCAATTTATTGATTTTATCAACTTTACTTTGATTCGAATTGCCAAAAACACTTACACTTGACCCTTCTAATTTAATATCATTTGAATCAATAATACTATTTGCCATCTTCCATATAACTTTGAGTTCCTTTGTTTGTTCTTCGGTAAAGTACCTACTAAGTTCTTCAATACTAAGATTATGAGTAAATGGGAACTCCGTTGTGCTATGAATTACACAGAATGGAAATGATACTTTAGAGTATTCGTTCATGTATTCCACATGATGTTTCAAGTAATTCTTTTTCTCTTCTTCACTTAGATTGGTTGTATCTTCGATTTGATGGTAGGGTGATACGATATATTTTTCTTCCACTTTTTCATACTTATCAAGAAACTCCTCAGTAGCTTTTGATAAAGATGTAATTATCTCTTTATAAACTTCCTGCAGTTCGCTGATTTTAGGATTAAAGTAATTATGCATGAACTCTTGATATTCCCTGAATCTCTCAGTAGTTAATCTTTTTTCTACTAGTGCAGTTATTTTAAGACTTTGCTTTGTTGATTCTTGACTTTCTTTAGCTACATTATACCCGTTCTCAGATATTTCTACTGCTTTTTGCGCCATGTAAGTTGCATCTTTTGATATATGATATAATAACCAGCTAAAATAGGCAGTTACTATAATACCTATAAAAGTAACTATAACTCCTGTATATTCTGTCCATGTACCGGATTGCAACGGTAAATGAAATGGGGCATTTGGCAAAACGCCAAGAATCATTATACCCAATAATAGACAGGTTGCTATAACCGTTTCTCTTGTTCTCATTAAACATTCTCCATTTCAATTTTTATTATCAATAAACATAAAGATCATTGTTACCTAGAACATATTTTCCCGACCCCTTTGTTAGTGGATAGCGGAAAAGAACAGTTTTTCCAGATGACTTTGGTTTGTAAACCTCCTTAATTTACATCGAAACAAGAACTCAAAAAACTAAGACATGGCCTCCAAGATTATCTTGAAGACATATTATCGGAATTTTCTCTTTACATTTTCCCTTGCTCTCTCCCCGTAGAGCTGCTTTTCATGACCTTTAATATCATGTTCTTTTCCCAAATAATAAGCTAAGGACATAATCATTAAAACAAGACTTGAAAGAATTTGCATGAACAGCGGAATGGCCCATAAAGTTGATTCTATGTCTGGTAGGGTCACTGCAACGGAAAATGAGAAGATAAAATATTTGATAATACCAATATCTCCTTCTAATCCCTCAGGTAGTGTAGGGGCATCCTTGCCTATGAATATGTAATCTGAAACACCAACCATTAGAAAGTAAAGTAATGCGAATAGCATGATTATTTCCAACAAACTATGTATTGCTAATGATGCTCTTGAAGAAGGAAGCAATAATGAATTTTTCCAAGGATATATATATCGTATTTCTCTAGGAGGATTATTTATGATTCTTAAATTTTCATGTCTTCTTCGTGGGTCTACATCTAATTTATCATTATTTAATGTAACAGTATCGGTTCCATTCTTGAAGAAGATTTTCTCTCTACTTTTTAATATATCATTATAGAATGCAATCAAAATTTCCATTGTCCTTGATACAGACCTATACGCAATAAATATAAATAAAGTATACGGAATGATTCCTGTTAATCCATTCCCACCACCTAAGGAGTATATCATTAGGAGAGATCCCAACATAGTAAAAGATAGATTTGCCCAATTGCAGCGTTCGATGTAAAACTTTTTCAACAACCTTACAAATTCCATTTCCTTTATAGAAATTAGATCCTTTTGATTAAAATGAGACCCGATATGGCCCTTAAAAAATTCAGCCCAAAAATAATCTGGGAAAATTAAAAACTTAACAAAAAATAATATCTTTGCTTTTAAATTTAATTTTTTCCAATAATCAACTACCAATGAGTATAACTTTATTTTATAAGTAGGATCGCCTTTTTTTATAATCGAATAAGATATTCTCAGATGTATACACATGGAAATAATATTAACCAATAATACGACTACCGGTATTGCCCAATACCAATCTTTACTGAACTCTGCATTATTGTTTTTAATTGGAAAGTAAAAGTTCACGGACCAAAACCCAATAGAAGCTATTAGTGTTAATATAGCTATTAAGTTCTTATAACCAGCGAAGCGATCATTACCTGTTTGTAATTCCTTGTATAAATCAACTTCTATTGTACTCCACTCAAAATTAAATGATCTTTCAAACCAACCTGCTGCCATACCTCACCTCATTAATACGTATTTTGGATCGTCTACACTTAGTTGGACATAAAAAATAAGGGCTTGTAGAATAAACCTATCAAGTTAAGGATGGAACACTACAATGCCAAAACAACAACGACGTACGTTTACAGCAGACTTCAAGAAACAGATGGTACAACTCTATGAGAATGGAAAATCACGAGCTGCGATCGTGGAGGAATACGACCTCACAGCCTCTGCTCTGGACCGCTGGATCAAGCAGTCAAACAACACAGGTTCCTTCAAAGAGAAGGACAATCGTTCCTAAGAAGAAAATGAACTCCTTGCTCTACGAAAAGAGAATCAACGTCTTCAAATGGAGGTTGACATCCTAAAGCAAGCCGCGCTGATCATGGGACGAAAGTAGCTATCATCTGGAATAACCGCGATAAATACTCGGTATCAGCGATGTGCGAAGTCCTGCAAATCGCAAAAAGCACGTTCTACTATGAAACCAAGGACGAAAAGAATGAAGATGTGCTAAGCGCAGCGATTGTGGAAATCTTCCACAAGAAACGCAAAGCCTACGGCACACTCAAAATTAAAGTGAAACTGAAGGAACAAGGATTGGTTATATCCAGCCGCCGCATTGGATGAATCATGAAAGAGCAGGGGTTAGTTTCGACCTACACTGTCGCGCAGTTTAAACCCCATAAGGCGGCTTGTAACGACGCAGCTACAGCGTATGTACTGAACCGTGAATTCGAGCAAACGAAGACTAGGCGCTTTGTCGTGAGTGATCTGACCTATGTAAAGGTTCAGAACAAATGGCACTATATTTGCGTGCTCATCGACCTATTCAATCGAGAAATTGTGGGACACAGCGCAGGGCCAAACAAGGATGCGGCTTTGGTTTAGCGCGCCTTTGCTACGGTAAAAGGCGATCTGAGCCAAATCGAGTGGTTCCACACGACCATGGCATTGAGTTCAAAAATAAAATAATAGACGAACTGTTACTAACCTTTGAAATCGGACGTTCTCTCAGTAAGAAGGCTTGTCCCTATGACAATGCCGTGGCCGAAGCGACATACAAAGTCTTGAAAACCGAGTTCGTTAACCAAATGGACTTCCATAGTCTTCGGCACTTAGAAATCGAACTATACGATTACGTCAATTGGTTCAACAAGCATCGTATTCATGGTACATTGGGTTACCTGACGCCTGTTCAGTATCGCCAAGAAGCACTTAAAAAGTTGTCTGATTTACTGTTGACAATCCACAGTTCCCCATAACATCTATAGAGCGAGTTCGAAGGCACCCGATTGGGTGCCTTTGGCTTTGTTAGATGGAGCACTTAAAATGTAGTCCGTTATAGGGATGTGGCATTAAATCTAATAATTCCCCTTAAGAACAATACGCTCAATAGTCAAACATGAGAATTTAGCTGAAATAGAGCTATTTTCCCCGAAGTACTCATTAGTACGGCTAAACGACACATCATTAAATCTTAGAATGGTATTATTACCATTTGGGTTACTCTGAATTGTATAGGTGTCATCTCCAAGTTGCAGTAATTCTTTATCAACTGGACAACTAAAGTAGCCCACAAAATTTTGATTTACTACTAGTGAGTCGCGTTTCCAAAGCTCCCCTACTTCTCTAACAGAAAGTTTTCTCGACACAGAAAATAAATATACAGTACCAATGTGCACCATTTTCCCTGTCTTGGAAATAAGCAAGCAGTTTTCGATACTTTGCGGTAATTGAGGTTCGCCAAAAATTTTGTCAATCATCATCATCACCATAGCTACCTGGATCTTGTTTTGACTGTTGGTTTCTTTGTGCTAATAAAATTAACACTCCTTGTTTTAACTCCTCTACCTCTTTAACCAAATCATGAACTCCATTTCGTGGGATGTAGAGATGGCCTTTTCTCTCTTCAATATTAAGGGCTACTGTTCTGCGAATAGGCTGGTTATTCTTATTATGTTCTACCAGGGGAGTCTTATAGTATGTAATGTTTGCAGTAGCCCTTTTAGGGCTATCACTCTTAAAGTACTCATACGTTGAAGCGAAGAAAAATTCAACAACCTCGTTCTTGTCTAGGTAGGGCATCCGTTTAAATATATCCAGATCGTTTATTCCACCATCATCGTATGGAAGATCCGGTGTAAACTGAACAGAAACATCGTAGGCCGGTGCTCCACCAGTATTTTTAAGTGTAACTACTAGAATATCGAAATTATCTTTATCAGGAACAATTCTAACACTCACAGCGGGTTCCTCTTGCAGTTCTCTCTGTCTCCTTGCTTCAGTAACCATTTCTCTTGTAGCTAACAAATACAAAATAGTAACTATTAAAAGGATGGAACTTACGACAACCCCCACAGCAGTAGATATTGCCCCTAAGTTAGTGTACCAGTTACTTGAGAGATTTCTTTGAGTAAGCAAAATAGTTATTACAACTAGCAACAGAGCTATTATTAATGCAAGGACAAAAATACCCAGTACCTCTCGCGCATTTTTCCTGATCATCTTAACCCCCAAAGTGAATTGTTTTCTGGATTCATGTATTCTATCTTCTCCACTTCCTCAACTTCTCGGCAACAAGCCCACCATGCCAATACTCCACCCTGAACTGCTCCACTTCCTTCTTCGCAGGTCCAGTCAAGTCCGATGTCGTAACCAGTAGCGTAAGAATACGATTGTGATTACGCTTGGCGGCAACAAGTTCGCGAACAGTCTGCACTGCCGTCTTCTCTCCGCGATCTCGGAAGTACAGTGCAAGTAACCGTTTGAACTTGGTTCCATTCAGATCATCGAGTGGCTTGGACAGAACGACCTCATCTGGTCGGCAAGATTTTGAACATCGGTTAAATTTCCTCCGTGTTGTTTCCGATCACCTCTTGTTTGCATTGGCAGGACGGCGAATTCTGCCGTTTATCTTCTTTTGGGCCTGCAATAAGCCTGCGATAACATCTACTACTATGCTTCTATAGTTTTGCACACGAGCCTCTACAAGTCTCAATGAGGTCCCCCCTAATCATCTTAATCAAATTATATCATACAGAATGTACCAAATATATCATCTTGATCCTTGAATCTAGTCAGGTCCAAAATCTCTCTAGACTTGTTTTCTTGAGTATCTTATATTAGAATTTCGCCCTACTTATGATACGGTTCACTCCGATTGATCTTTAACAATCCTATACAATCGCTTAACAATACCTTTTTCATTCAGACTGTAACTAGTCATACTGTCTCTCACAGGCTGTGTTTCCTTTAAAGTAATTTATTGATGTTCTTCTCTCTAAACATGGGCCATCAATTCCGCTTGCTGAATGACGAGGTCTATAGCCATCTTCTCTAGATCCGGCCGATCCCGTATTTCTTAAATAATCATTTAACGGTAATCTGCATCTGGGCTCGTATATTCTCCCGAAGTCCAATCCACCTTGTTATTGCTTTTTAATGGCCGCTGGTTCCCGACCTTTTATCACAGGAACTTTCGTAATGCCTTTATTTCTTACATCAATGTTATTTCTTTTCACATCTTATTTCATAGTGAATGTCATATTAGTTGTTTCATCCTAAGTGTTTTTATATACCGTTGCCCTCGGAACAATAACCAAGGTATTTAAAGAATACCCGAACCAACCTATCGGGGAGGCGCACTCTTTTCAAGTCGCCCATAAAAGTACACCTTTGCGAACGAGGTAAAATCAAGAGATTAGAATCTTAAATCACGTTCGTAAAAGTGGTTATTTGTTTTGTGAACGTTCGCGTAATAATAGATACTTTTACGAACATATTTAATAGAATATAATCATGTACTACAAAAAAGTTACATACGTGTCAGTACAAAAGATCAGAATGAAGGACGGCAACTTGAAGCCATGAAGGAGCAAGGAATTCATGAACGAGATATTTTCATGGATAAACAGAGTGGGAAAGATTTCAATCGAGTTAACTACCCCTTATTAAAACGCATGCTCCGAAAAGGAGATATTCTATATATTCATTCTTTAGATCGTTTTGGACGAAATAAAGAGGAGATTCTTTTGGAGTGGAATGATATTACGAAAAAAATTCAGGCAGATATCATCGTTATGGATATGCCCCTACTGGACACTACCCAATTTAAGGATAGCCTAGGTGCCTTTATTGCAGATCTAGTTTTGCAGATCCTTTCCTGGATGGCTGAAGAAGAACGAGACCGCATTCGTAAACGGCAGCGTGAAGGGATTGATTTAGCGCTTCAAAATGCAGGAGAACTCTGTGTCAAAGACCGGATTCATGACTTGTAGAAGAGCCTGCTGGAGAAAGCGGTCCATAACGGTTGGGATACCTAGCAGCCTTACACCACCTCCGGGTTTTGGGATTTCCACTCGTTTAACTAGCGCAGGTCTGTAAGCCCCCGCTAGAAGTTCGGCTTTCACCGGTTCCCAATGTGTTTTCAAGTAAGCTTGTAGATTCGCTACCGTTACATTGTCCACACCGGGTGCTCCTCCGTTTTGCACCACTCGTTTATACGCGAGCCGAAGGTTATCTCCTTCGAGCATTCGCTCCAGTAAGTTGCTCTCTGCTTCGCGAGAGGAAAGGGCGACTTGTGCCGACGAAGAACTCGGCGCTCCGGCATACCCTGGCGGCTTCACCGCTTCTCTTTGCCGCAAGCTCTCTTGCGAGATATTCTGCCGTCTTTGCTCTTCATGCGAACGCATCGGTTTCCCCTCTCCTTTCGGTTCAGCCCTTCCGTAAACTCTGCAACAGTTTACGTACTATGGTCTCTGCTGACTCCTGCCGGTTCAGCGCATCCTCTCGGCTACGGTTACAAGTTTTTTCCTTGCGCATCCGGCAGGCCTCCCCGGATAAGAACGTCATCTTTCCGCCCGCACCTGCCCAAGTATACGGCTGCAGCCCTTGGCAGCTTTGGATTTTGTCATGTAATGGTGACTCATCCGGCTGCAACCGCCTCAAATTGGATTCGTGTACCTCAGGTTGTGCTTTTGCCTCCGACTTCCTTCAGATTCCGCCTCACGGTGGACACCCTTGCCCTTGGCTAACGGTAGGCGCTTGCCAGCCCCCGCTCGGGACTTTCACCCTAGAGATAACGCCCATGCTGGGCAACAATAAGCAAGGACCGCGGACATATGAGTCGCGGTCCTTTTTGATTTTGTTAAAAGAAAATAAAGTGTTAGTCTGCCACGCCCAATTAAGCTATCGGGCAGGATAACGTGGAAATATCTTGAATAGTAATAAGTACTCATTAACTATCGAGGTGACTAATATGGCATTTGGTGGTTATCAATTTATCCTGGTTTCAATAGGTAGCATTCCTAATTTATCGCTAGAAGGCATTGAGTTTGTAAATAACTCAGAAATTAGTGTACAAAGTTGAAGCTGATGTAGTAATTAATTTTGGTTGAGGGTAGGTAAGATCAGGTTCATTATCTATGTCAACCGTACCAATTTTTCAAGGGCGGTATGAAAATGTATTTTAATACTATGTTTCAACAGACAATAATTTATAGCTTATTATACGAGAGACGTAAAAAAATTGACGAGATAGCTTGCTTCAATAATATTCAACTTCAAGATTTCGACACTCTAACTGCTATTATTAATTCCATTGAATTAGATGATCTAAATTTAGAAAGAAAGTTAGAGCAGACAGAACTCAATATTGTTGCGATTTTAGACGGAACAGTTAGGGGCTTCACTAATGATGATGTAAATTCTGTCAAAAAAATTCATGAATATTTTAAAATTAAGAAGGAGCAGTTTTCTTTTTTTAAAAAAGATAGGCTGGAAAGAGAGTTACGTCTAAAAAATGAATTTTCTTGCAATCATGACCTCGCAAGGAAAATAATTCATCATTTAAATAGTGATGACAAGGACTTTGTAGCACGATACAATGCATATGTAAATTTTCACTATGATATTGAAGAACCTCTTGCGGAAATTACATTAAGGAAGTGGGAGAATCAACTTACAAAACCTGACGAGTATCATCAAGGATGTAAGTTTAAATTTCTTGTACATGCTATAGGAGGCACTGATACTGAAACTGCTCTTCAAAATGCCAAGAGTCATCCTATCATTTCTACAAGTCTAATTACTGACGAATTTCAAGGGACTTATAGAAATTCGAAATTCGGGTTTGTTTATCAGCCTAATTTAAAAAATGTATTGCTCATTAGTAGCTCTGATTGCTATGCGAATGATCTTCCTTTCTGTCAAAGTATCAGCGCTGAATTTTTCTCGCTCACGGATATACCACTAGGGCCGGATAAATATTTACAATATAACGCTATTAAAACATGCAAAACTATGCATATTGAAGAAATTGAGAACGATTCAAAAAGAACACAGAAATGCGGTATTGAGGATGTGAAAGGAACAGATGCATATAACGAAGTTGTGCTACTTAATGATCCTTCTACTAATCCAATTGCAGTCTTCCTATTAAAAACAGAAAACGAATGGTCGGTAAGTCAGGCAAATGAACTATCCACAAGATTAAAACTACCTTTACTAAGGATTTAATCATTGGCATGATTGTATGCTCAATCTAAGTGACCATGATCAAGAGTTTGGATTCTGCTTCAAAGCATATAATGGAAACTATGCTACACGCGATGCTGGCTCTCCATTTATGGCAACATTACTAAGCGGTTATTATAAATTGCACAGAACAAAGGCTAAAAAAGAATCAGTGCTGAAGAAGACTTATACGGTAAGCTACCAATATTTCCGGAGAAAGTCATTTCGTAACAGAACAATAATTCACCAAGTGGTCATGATAATCCGCTGAATGACGTTGATCATGTAACCGTAATTGGGGTGTTTTATGGTGGAGGAGATATGTTCAAGGTTACCCTAACGGGAAACGATAGCGGAGTGAGCAGATTGCAACGGCAGTCTGCTTTTTTCATTGAAGTAACGGGCAGGATAGCGTGGTAATCCTCGCCGATATACTCAGAACTCAACAGAAATTACGATTTTGCTGAATCAGCAAAAAACCAATTGATATAGATCAGTTTTTACAGGTGGAGTGGTGAGGGGGAGTGCTTCGTCCCCATACTGCATGATGCGTCTTTTCTATGTTATTTATTTCGTTTTTGTTATGCCTGCATTTCCATAGACCTGGTCATCTGTACCGGCTCCGGTTCATTTCTGTTGGTATAAATCCAAGTCACTATTTAATATTCTTGATGAATTACATAAAGTTAGAGGAGAGGGGATTTGCGTGTCAGATAAAATTAAGCTGTTGTTAGAAACAGGTATTAAATTAGCAGGTACAGCCACAAAAGAAGGTATAAAATTAATTCCCGGTGGAGGACTTGTAGTTGCTGGTGCTGAGGTTATAGGTGCTGTTGCTGAGTCTATACTTGGAGATGTTACGAATCGTGCTTTATCTCAGAGGGAACAAATACGTGTTGGTGCTTCGGCTATTTTAGCTTTAAACAAGGTTAATGAGTTAAAGGGAAAAGGGCATCTAATCAGGGAAGATGATAGATTCTTTGCATATAATGAAAATTATAGATCTAGTGCAGAAGAAGCATTAGAAGGTGTTCTTCAAAAATGCAAAGCCGAACATGAGGAGAAGAAGATACCATATCTCTCAAATATCTTTGCAAAAGCTGTATTTACGTCAATAAGTATGGAAGAGATCAATCATGTTATTAAAATAGCGGATATTTTAACTTACAGACAGCTATGTATATTAGCAGTAATTAGAAAGAATCAAGATAACGATCTGCAGTTGCGTGCTAAGCCCAATTCGTCTATTTCAGGTTCTTTTGCATTATTAGAGGTTCTAGATCTGGATAAGAACGGTCTATTACACCAAATTACTTCAGAAAGAAATTTTGGAATGATGGAGCTTACAAGAGAAGAATTTAAAGAGCTACAATCAAAAAAAAATTATTCAGCTATTCTAGATTCTGATGATATTACTCCCGCAGGATTAATCTTAAGCGAATTAGGTAGATTAGTTTATAGGTTAATGATCCTAGACGAAATTCCAGAATACGAATTAATCGATGTTATTAAAGCTTTTAAATAGGTAATCGGAAGCCAATAATTTGATGAACGGCAAGAGCTAGATACGATGAAAAAGGTTCTGGAGGATATTTTGGAGAACTAAAAATAGGGAAGTTATATGATGATGGTACAGTGTGTTAAATTTCCAAGCACATAATTTAAATAGACTATTAAACATCTTGAACATATTGATGTACCAATTGCAAAAAAAAGAGATTAGTGAATTTAGAAAATCTATTTGGATTGAAGATCCTGAACTTCGACTTGTCGAGCTGTGGGAGAAATAACAATTTGTAATCTATTTGCTATTTGAACTAACGCGGAACGTTAGTTGAACAACACAGCGGCATTCTATGACTTTAATTTCTTTCCACTCTTCTTCTACCAGTGAAACTGAAATTTGTTTTGTAAAATAACAAAAGCCCGAATCCGAAGATTCGAGCTTTTGTAGGTTCATTACGAATCTTAATTTGCAACTTACAATAGTCGCTCATTACGAACTTGAATAACAACATAATACCTTCTAATCCATTGTACGTCAAATCAAATTAGCAGGTGACACAATACCCTTGATCTATAAAACTAATCCCAGAGTTAATCCTTATCTCTCCCAAGTGCTGCACTCATCGCATTGATTGTTTTCTTATGCGTTTTATCAAACCGGTGAGTATAGATCTTGTTTGTTGTAGCCAAATCAGAATACCCTAATGCTTCCGAGATTGCCTTTAAGTCAACACCCGCTTCATAGAGAATACTAGCAAAAGTATGACGCAAATCATGAAGTCTGATTTTAGGTAATGCATTACGCTCTAAGAATAAGCCAAATTGCTCGGTCAGCGTATTCACACGATACGGCTTCCCATTATCCTGGATATAAACATAGCCACTATCTATGTACTCATCTCCCAACATCCATTTGTACTCTTCTTGACGCTCTCTGGCCTTGGTGAGGACTTCAAACAGTTCATCCGTCATATACAGCACACGCTTGCTCTGTTCCGTCTCAGGGGCTTTTACGATCTCTTTACTGCCTGCGCTAGTACGAACCTCTGCTATCTGAATGCTCCTATCCTTGAAGTTAATGTACTTCCATTGAAGACCTACAATCTCTTCACGTCTAAGTCCCAAATAACCGGCCAGATATACGGGTAATTCAAGCTTGGTGTTTTTCACTCTGTCTAGCAGAATATTTAATTGATCCCGGGTATAAGACTGACCTACGAACCGTTCTTTCTTAGGAAGAGTTACGGCGTCCGATACGTTACGATGCACAAATTGCTGCTTCAGGCCGTAATCCAACGCTTTCCGAATACAGGCATGATGTTTATGTACAGTATTTGGAGAAAGTTGCTTGTCATCCATTAGATATTTATAATACTGTTGAATGTGTGCAGGTTGCAGCTTTTGTAACTCGAAGTTACCCAAAAAGGGGATAATATGCTTGAAGATAATATTTCTGTAACCATAAATGGTTGTCTCTTCGCAGTTATACTTTACGTAGTTCTCTATCCAATGCTCAAGAAATTCGGAGAAGGTCATTTTTGTCGTCTGGACCAATAAATTACGTTGCTGATTATATTCAAATTCATTCAATAACTTCCTAGCTTCGGCCTCAGAGGAAGCGGACGTATATTTCCTGATTCGTTTGCCTTTACTATCTGTACCGAAATCAAATGTAACCCGAAATTTGGTTTCGACCTTGGTGATGCTCCCTGCCATGCTATCATCTCCTAATTCTCTTTGCCGTAGGGGATTCCTCTACCTAAGGTAAGGATAGCATGCTGCAAGATATTTTGTTAATAGATAGACCTGTAGCCAAATGGACTACAGCTACCCTCAAAAATCATGCAGTTAAAAGAGTGTTGGCTACAGTTTGGCTACAAATCAGACCTGTATAAGTAAAAAAACCCGCTCTGGGAGCGGGTTACAGGATGGAGCCGAGGGGATTCGAACCCCTGTCCGAAGATAACGGCACATAAGCTTCTACGAGTGTAGTCACAGTTTTGATGTCACCCGAGTATCGCCCCGTAACCGGCTATACGTTGGGTCAGCCTGATTATCTTCTTCCGTTGACCCCAGGCGGAGACCAAGCGGCGTATCCCACTACTAGTTAGCCCCTATCCCTGTCACATGGGCGATGCAGGGTAGAAGCACGCACACAGTTTCTTAGGCTGCGAAAGCGTAGTTTGTTTGTTGTTTGCCGTTTAATAGGCTTTAGCGTTGATGAAGCGGACGCGTCCCCACTACTCGCTACTCATGCTCGAACTACCCCCGTCGAATCCAAGAACGGCCCCTCATTAGAAAGGGCGCTTCGGATTAAGCGGACCAGCGAGCAAGAAATGATCCGGTCTACAGCTTTCTTGATCAAGAAGGCTGTTCAGAAGCAATAAGCTTTACTTACACAGTATAGCACATTTATCAACACTTTAACACGTGGGTTAAAGGAATTGCAGGAGCAATCTGGAACTTTGGGCTTCGGCTAACGCCGGCCCTGCTACCTGGCGATCTTCTGCTTATCGCGCAGCACACGCTGGATATCGCGCTGTGCATCGCGTTTGGCGGCCGAATCACGTTTGTCGTATTCTTTCTTCCCTTTACCGAGGCCGATCAGCAGCTTGGCGTAGCCGTTGCGCACATAGACCTTGAGCGGCACGATCGTGAAGCCCTCGCGTTTGGACTGCCCCAGCAGCTTGTGGATCTGCTCCTTGTGCATCAGCAGCTTGCGGGTACGTGTCGGATCGGTAGGGTTGGAGCGGTTCCCCTGTTCGAACGGGCTAATATGCATGTTGTGCACAAAAATCTCCCCGTTACGAATGGTGGCAAAAGCATCCCCGATATTAGCGCGTCCGTTACGCAGCGATTTGATCTCTGTGCCGGTCAGCACCAATCCCGCTTCATAAGTATCCTCAATGTAATAATCATGGGAAGCTTTTTTGTTCTGGGCGAGCACTTTCCCGTCTGCTTTTTTACCCATGAAAGTCACTCCTTAAATTCTATTCTCCGAACATCAGATCTTTATTGTATCAAAAGGAATCCACTGAACGCAAGGAAGTAAGCCCCTAACGTTTGCCAAGCATTTTGACATACATATGTCAGTAAGCATCGGGTTAAGGTTAGTTAAATGTAAAATGGTTTTTGAATGTACTTCGTATAAGAGAACCTATCTGATAACTTTAAAAGCGCTATTCCCCATGCAGGGAATAGCGCCCATATATCACCCTCAGCCTATTCCTGAGGCTTTTTCTTTTTTTTCTTCCGGCGGACAGCACTTTCGGCATTGCTGCCGTTGTCACTGCGCTTAGCGGAAACGTTGTCTGACGTCTCCACGTTGCCCGGCGTCACCGAAGTGCCGATGAACACGCCGCCTTTGTTCTTCTTGCGGCGGCCCTTGTTCTTGCCTTCTGAGCCGCTGCCACGGCTCTCGAACCCGCGATCCTCCCGGCTGCTGAACCGGGTGTTCGCGTCAACACCGCGCAGCTCGCCGCTGCCAGCATCGCCGCCTGTCGGCGCGCCGTAGCCGCCCTTGCCGGAGCCGAAGCCGAAGCTGATGCCGCGTCCCCCGGCACCGCCTCCGGCCTCTCCGCCGCGGCCGCGTCCGCCGCCGCTGCGCTCACGCGGCGCACTGCTGCCGCCCGCTTCGCCGTTCAGGGCGGCAAAAGCCCGGCGCGCAGCCTCAGCCGGGCCGCCCCCGCGCTTTCCGCGCGCAGGCGCACCCGCTGGTGCGCCGCTACCGGCCGCCGCATCACTGCGCGGCGGCGTTGTCTCCCAGGCGCCGGTTGTTACTCCGCCGCCTTTGCGTTTGCCGGCGTTCACTGCGCCGCCGGCCTTGCCCTTGCCCGCGCCGCCTGCAGCGCCGGGCTTGCCTTTCCCGCCGCGGCCCTTGCCGCCGCTGCCGGCTTTACCGCCGGACGGCTTGCCAAAGCCGCCGGCACCCGGACGGCCGCCTTTGCCGCCGCGGCCGCCATAGCTGCGGTGCTCGCCTGCCGCGCGAGGCTTCATGTCGACCAGCTCAAAGTCGATCGTGTGGTCGTCCATGTTAACCTTGGCGACACGGATCTTCACCTCATCGCCGATGCGGAACACCTTGGAGGTGCGCTCGCCAATGAGCGCCATGTGGGCTTCGTCGAAGTGGTAGTAATCGTCGCTCAGCGCGCTGAGACGGATGAGGCCTTCGACGGTGTTATCCAGCTCGATGAACATCCCGAAGCTGGTCACACTGCTGACCATGGCCTCGAATTCCTCGCCCACCTTATCCTGCATGAACTCGCACTTCTTCAGCTGCTCCGTATCGCGTTCCGCCTCAACCGCCACACGCTCGCGTTCAGAGGATTGCTGGGCGATATCCGGCATCCGTGTTGCCAGGTATTCCTGCCGTTTCTCGGTCAGCGCTCCGCCGTTCTCAAGCACCTCACGCATAACCCGGTGAATAACAAGGTCAGGATACCGGCGGATCGGTGAAGTGAAGTGGGAATAGTATTCGGCAGCGAGGCCGAAGTGGCCCGTACTCTCTGCATCGTATTTTGCCTGCTTCATCGACCGCAGCATCATTGTGCTGATAACCGTCTGCTCCTTCGTGCCCTGAATCTGCTCCAGCAGGTCCTGCAGCGCACGCGGATGAACCGAGTTGCCCCGGCCTTTGACATGATAGCCAAAATTCGCAGCGAACGCCATGAAATTCTGCAGCTTCTCCGGATCTGGATCTTCATGAATCCGGTACAGGAACGGAACTTTAAGCCAGTGGAAATGCTCAGCCACCGTCTCGTTGGCCGCCAGCATGAATTCCTCGATGATCTGTTCAGCCACAGAGCGTTCGCGTTTTACAATATCGATCGCCTTGCCGGTTTCATCGACAATAATTTTGCTCTCTTCAAAGTCAAAATCAACCGCCCCGCGCCGCATCCGCGCATCGCGCAGCTTCATCGCCAGCTCTTTCATCAGACGGAAATCCTCAATCAGCGGACTGTAGCGCTCCAGAAGCTCCGGATCCTCATCCTCTACGATTTTTCGGACATTGGCATAGGTCATTCTTTCCTTGGTGCGGATTACACTCGTAAAGACATCATGCTTCACGACCTTCATATGCTCATTGAATTCCATCTCACACGACATCGTAAGCCGGTCCACCTGCGGATTAAGACTGCATATGCCGTTCGACAGGCGGTGCGGCAGCATCGGAATGACCCGGTCCACCAAGTACACGCTGCATCCCCGGTCATAAGCTTCCTTATCAAGCTCCGAGCCTTCCCGCACGTAATAGCCTACATCGGCAATATGAACCCCCAGCTTATAGTGCCCGTTCTCCAGCCGCTCGACATTGACCGCATCATCGAGGTCCTTGGCATCTGCGCCGTCGATGGTAACAATGTTGAGACCGCGCAGATCACGGCGGCCCTGCTGAATAATCTCTTCTTCCGTAATGGAGTCCGGCGCTTGCTCTGCTTCAGCCATCACTTCAGCCGGAAAAGCCTCCGGCAGCTGATGCTTGCGGATGACTGACAAAATATCGACGCCCGGGTCATCCTTATGCCCCAGGATTTCAATAATCTCGCCTTCAGCCGCAGAGCGGCCTTCCGGGTAATTAACGATACGGACGACAACCTTTTCACCGTCTACTGCCCCTTTAAAGGACTGTTTCGGGATAAAAATATCGCGGTTAATCCGCTTATCATCAGGCAGCACAAATCCGTAGGTCTCCAGGCTCTGGAACACGCCGACAGTCTGCAGTACGCCTCTTTTGACGATGCGCACTACTTCACCTTCCATGCGGCCGCCAGACGGACTCTTAGACGTGATTCGGATCAGCACGATATCTCCGTTCATAGCCCCTTTAAGATCGTTGGCATGAATGTATACATCGGGATGGTCACGGTCATCGGGAATCAGAAAAGCAAAACCCTTCGCATGAGCCTGCAGCCGTCCACGCAGCAGATCCATCCGCTCCGGTACACCATAACGGCTGTTCCGGGTCAGTACAATCCGGCCGTCCTGTTCAAGCTCTACCAGCAAGTCCTCAAACGCCTTAAACGAAGCGCTGTCCTCTAATGCAAAGTGGCTTACCAATTCATCGTAAGTCAGCGGCTTATAAGCGGTTTCCCGCATGTAATCAAGTAATATTTCCTGTGTTATCAAGTACGTCACCTCGGCCCTCCGCAGCATTCGTATGCCGCTGGCATATATGTATGTCTTGTCCTTTACTGCCCCAAATCATTCAAGTAAATTTTACCTATATATACTTCATACCCTAGTATACACGAAATCAATCCCGACCATCCCTGTTATGATCATCCGAAGGTTAAAGCACGCATAAATTTTCATAACAAAAAAGCCCCCGCCCCATTCCATCAGAACAGAGCGAAGGCTTAGTGTATGCAATTTAGTCAATGACGATAGCAACGATGATTGACATGATGAAGAATCCAGCCGCCAATCCGACTGTTACACGCTGGAGTACGAGTTCCATACCGCGCGCTTTAGTTTTACCAAAGAGATGCTCAGCACCGCCGGAGATGGCACCGGAAAGACCTGCGCTTTTCCCCTTTTGCAGAAGAACGACCGCAATCAGACCGACGGAAAAAATCAGGAGCAATACTTTCAAAAAGATATCCATTCACTTCCACCTCCTACGTCCAAGCATCACTATCTATGCTAATTTTAAATTCCACGATTTCATAAACAGCATTTTTATTTTATCATAGCGGTCCAGCGAATACAACCTTCTTGCTACGAATCTCTCTTTATACGGAAGAGAACCCTACTTATGCCTCTCTCCTAAGAACAGTAAGAACCAGCAGCAGGACTAAAGAAATTAATAGGATCGGTACTGAGAACATGGCATAGCCAATCCCCTCCCATCCTCCAATCAAGGAAAAGCTACCCACAAGCAAAATAGCACTACCTATCAATCCAACTATTGGCGGATAGAAGACCAGGATTCTTCGTCGCCCTCTGTCTCGTGACAAAAACAAGCTGATGATTACAATCAGTACTCCGATCAAAGCCCCAGCAATAATAGCATTCATTCCGTCACTCCTTCCAATATAATGCATTTATAGAATACATTTAAAGAAGGACGGATGCAATTTATCCGGATTACAAAATAAGAGCCTGCCGAAAATCGGCAGGCTCTTAAGAAGCTAATATCAGAAGATATTATCTTTTGAGGTTGTAGAAGGATTTCAGGCCGTTGTATTGAGCCAATTCACCCAGTTCGTCTTCGATGCGAAGCAATTGGTTGTATTTAGCAACACGGTCTGTACGGGAAGGAGCACCAGTTTTGATCTGGCCAGCATTGGTAGCTACAGCGATATCAGCGATAGTGCTGTCTTCGGACTCACCGGAACGGTGGGAGATAACAGCAGTGTAGCCAGCGCGTTTAGCCATTTCGATAGCATCGAAAGTTTCAGTCAATGTACCAATTTGGTTAACCTTAACCAAGATGGAGTTACCGATACCTTTTTCGATACCTGTAGCAAGACGCTCAGTGTTTGTAACGAACAGGTCGTCACCAACCAATTGAACTTTGTCACCCAATTTTTCAGTAAGCAATTTCCAGCCATCCCAGTCGTCTTCGGACATACCGTCTTCGATTGTGATGATTGGGTACTTCTCAACCCATGAAGCAAGAAGGTCAACATACTCAGCGGAAGTGTAAGATTTACCTTCGCCAGCAAGTGTGTATTTCCCGTCTTTGTAGAACTCGGTGGAAGCAACGTCCATACCCAGGAATACGTCAACACCTGGTTTGTAACCAGCTTTTTCGATAGCTTCGATGATTGTAGTGATTGCTTCTTCATTCGAACCAAGGTTCGGTGCGAAACCGCCTTCGTCACCTACAGCTGTGTTCAAGCCTTTGGATTGCAGTACGGATTTCAGGTTGTGGAAGATTTCAGCACCAGTACGAAGAGCTTCTTTGAAGCTTGGAGCGCCTACTGGCAGAACCATGAACTCTTGAACGTCGATGTTGTTGTCAGCGTGCTCACCACCGTTGATGATGTTCATCATTGGTACTGGAAGAGCTTTAGCGTTGAATCCGCCCAGGTATACATACAAAGGAATATCCAGAGCTGCTGCAGCTGCACGAGCTACGGCCATGGATACAGCCAGGATTGCATTAGCGCCCAACTTGCCTTTGTTAGGAGTTCCATCCAAAGTGATCATCAATTTGTCGATGCCCACTTGGTCAAGAGCGTCCATACCGATTACTTCTGGAGCGATAATTTCGTTTACGTTCTCAACTGCTTTCAGAACGCCTTTGCCCATGTAACGGGATTTGTCGCCATCACGAAGCTCAACAGCTTCATGAGCGCCTGTGGAAGCGCCGGAAGGAACGATAGCGCGGCCTTTAGCGCCGGATTCCAGATAAACATCAACCTCTACAGTAGGGTTACCGCGGGAGTCAAGGACTTCGCGTGCATATACATCAGAAATAATAGTCATGTAAGTTAATCTCCTTTTAAATATGGTTTTGGTATTCGTTAGCGTTGCTTAGGGTCTTGCTTATTTACGGCTGGCAATCATGGATTGTCCGGTCATTTCCGCAGGCTGCGGAAGTCCCATCAGATCAAGGATTGTCGGTGCCACATCGGCAAGGATACCGGATTCGCGCAGAACAACATTCTCAGTCGTTACGATGAAAGGAACCGGGTTCGTGGTATGAGCCGTGAACGGACGACCGTTCTCATCAAAGACCATATCCGCATTACCATGGTCGGCAATGATGATTGCCACGCCGCCTTTGGCAACAACTGCATCTACAACTTTGCCTACACATTCATCCGTTACTTCAACGGCCTTGATGGTAGGTTCCAGCATGCCGGAGTGTCCAACCATATCAGGGTTCGCAAAGTTAAGGATGATCGCATCCTGTCTGTCCGCTTCGATTTCCGCTACGCAGGCCGCCGCCACTTCGTATGCGCTCATCTCAGGCTGCAGATCATAGGTTGCTACTTTTGGCGAGTTGATCAGAATACGGGTTTCGCCAGGAAGCTCTTCATCGCGTCCGCCGCTGAAGAAGAAGGTTACGTGCGGGTACTTTTCAGTTTCCGCGATACGCAGCTGCTTCTTGTTGTTTTGTACAAGCACTTCACCCAAGGTATTATCCAGGTTCTTTGGCGAGTACGCTACATAGCCTTGCACCGTTTCGCTGAACGTAGTCAGACATACGAAGTGCAGACCCTGCGGGAACAAAGGACCACGGTCGAAACCGCGGAAATCGGAGTTGGTGAATACCTGCGACAGCTGAATCGCACGGTCAGGACGGAAGTTCAGGAACACGACAGAGTCGCCGCTTTCCACTACCGCTACCGGCTTATCATTGCTGTCCACGATAACACTAGGCTCAACGAATTCATCATATACCGAATTCTGGTAAGATCCAGTGATCGCCTGCAGAGCATCGGTATATTTAGGGCCTTCGCCATATACCATTGCACGGTAAGCCTTCTCTACACGTTCCCAGCGCTTGTCACGGTCCATCGCGAAGTAACGTCCGGATACTGTAGCAATTTTACCTACACCAACCTCTTCAATCTTCGCGATGAGATCCTGAACGAACTTTTGTCCGCTGTCAGGAGGTACGTCGCGTCCGTCCATGAAAGCATGGATATACACTTCGTGCATATCTTCTTTCTTGGCCAGATCAAGCATAGCGAACAGGTGGTTAATATGACTGTGTACGCCTCCGTCGGAGACCAGTGCATACAGGTGAAGCTTTTTGCCGGTAGACTTAGCGCTTCTTACAGCAGCAACCAGCGTTTCGTTCTCGAAGAATTCCCCGTCACGGATCGACTTATCGATACGGGTCAGATCCTGGTATACGATCCGGCCTGCGCCGATATTAAGGTGACCCACTTCCGAGTTGCCCATTTGTCCTTCAGGCAGACCTACAGCTTCGCCGCAAGCGGTAAGCGTAGTGTTCGGATATTGTTTCAGGTAACGGTCATAGTTGGGCTTATTAGCCTGGGCAACCGCGTTGCCTTCAGCTGTATTCCGCAATCCGAAACCGTCCATGATGATTAATGCTACAGGTCTTGGAGCTGACATCCTTATTTCGCCCCCTCAACGAGTGAAACGAAGGAAGCAGGCTGCAGGCTGGCACCGCCGACAAGAGCGCCGTCGATGTCGCTTTGACTCATGTACTCCGTTACGTTCTCAGGCTTCACACTGCCGCCGTATTGAATGCGTACAGCTTCAGCTGTTGCTTCATCGTACAGGCCTTTTACAAGGGTACGGATGTAAGCAATAACTTCGTTGGCATCTTGGGAAGTAGAGGATTTACCTGTTCCGATAGCCCAGATAGGCTCATAAGCAATAACCACTTGAGCTGCTTGTTCAGCACTCAGACCGGCAAATGCTGCTTCGGTTTGAACCTTGCAAACATCCTTAGTCTGGTCAGCTTCGCGCTCTTCGAGCTTTTCGCCGACACATACGATAGGAGTAATGCCGTGGCGGAAAGCCGCATGCATTTTTTTGTTTACAATTTCATCCGTTTCGCCGAAATAAGCACGACGCTCGGAGTGGCCGATGATCACGTAGTCTACACCAAGATCCTTCAGCATTACGCCGCTGATCTCACCTGTATAAGCGCCGTTATCTTCGAAGTGCAGGTTCTGTGCACCGATTTTGATGCTTGTTCCTTTAACCGCTGCAACCAGAGCAGGCAGGTTAGTAAAAGGAGCGCAAATGACAGTTTCAACGCCTTCTACTTCTGCTTGGCCTTTAATTTCAGCGATGAAACCTTCGGCTTCCGGAACGGTTTTGAACATTTTCCAGTTGCCCGCAATAATAGGTGTTCTGCTCATAATCTTGAATTGCCTCCTTCTTCGCGTCTTACTTGTCGTTCAGTGCCTCTACGCCAGGAAGTGCCTTACCTTCCATGAACTCCAGGGATGCACCGCCGCCTGTGGAGATGTGATCCATTTGGTCAGCCAGGTGGAATTTCTCAGCTGCAGCTGCGGAATCTCCGCCGCCGATCACAGTATAACCCTCAGTTGTTGCGCAAGCCTTCGCTACGGCAATTGTACCTTCAGCAAAGATGTCGATTTCGAACACGCCCATAGGACCGTTCCAGACAACCAGCTTGGAGTTTTTGATAATATCCGCATAGATTTCACGAGTCTTAGGACCGATGTCCAGACCTTCCCAGCCCGCAGGAATTTCAGTTACATCTACAATTTTGGTGTTGGCATCTGCGCCGAACTTGTCAGCAACTACAACGTCAACCGGAAGCACGAAGTTTTTGCCCAATTTTTTAGCCTTCTCAATGAATCCGAGAGCAGCATCAATTTTATCGTTGTCTACCAGTGAGTTGCCGATTTCATAACCTTGAGCTTTGGTGAATGTATAGGAAAGGCCGCCGCCGATCAGAACATTGTCAGCCAGGTTCAAAAGGTTGTCGATAACGTCGATTTTGTCCTTAACCTTGGAACCGCCGATGATGGCAGTGAAAGGACGCTCAGGGTTCGAAAGAGCTTTGCCCAGTACGGACAATTCTTTCTCCATCAGCAGACCGGATACAGCCGGCAAGAAGTGAGCGATACCTTCAGTCGAAGCATGTGCACGGTGAGCCGCACCGAATGCGTCGTTGACGAACAGGTCAGCCAGTTCTGCGAACTGCTTAGCCAGTTCAGGATCGTTCTTTTCTTCACCCGGATAGAAACGGACATTCTCAAGCACAAGCACATCGCCATTGTTCAGTTCAGCGATTTGCGCTTTCACTGCATCACCCACAGCTTCATCAGCTTTGGCTACCGGTTTGCCGAGCAGCTCGGACAAACGAACAGCAGCACCAGTAAGGCGCATGGAATCAACGAATTGACCCTTCGGACGGCCCATGTGGCTGGCCAGGATGACCTTTGCACCGTTCTCGATCAGGTATTTAATCGTTGGAAGTGTTTCGCGGATACGGGTATCATCAGTGATTTTACCGTCTTCCACTGGCACGTTGAAATCGACGCGTACGAATACGCGTTTGCCTGTTACTTCTACATCACGGACGCTTTTTTTGTTCATGATTAGTTTTCCTCCACACCCAAAATTGGTTCATGATAATCCATTTAGAAAGAGCGGAAACAAGGAAGTTCTGTTTCCGCTCTATAGATGCTGCTTATATTAAAACGATCTTATTGAGCAAGTTTAGCGAATTTTTCCAAAGTACGAACGAGTTGTGCAGTGTAGGACATTTCATTGTCATACCAAGCAACAGTTTTAACCAGTTGTTTGTCGCCAACAGTCAGGACTTTAGTTTGTGTTGCATCAAACAGGGAACCGAAAGTCATACCCTTGATGTCGGAAGATACGATTTCATCTTCAGTGTAGCCGTAAGTTTCTGGATCGGAAGCTTCTTTCATAGCTGCGTTGATTTCTTCAACAGTAACATTCTTATCCAGAACAGTTACCAGCTCAGTCAGGGAACCAGTCGCTACAGGCACACGTTGTGCTGCACCGTCAAGTTTGCCTTTCAGTTCTGGGATAACCAGACCGATTGCTTTTGCAGCACCGGTAGTGTTAGGGATGATGTTCTCAGCAGCAGCGCGGGCACGTCTGAAGTCGCCTTTTGCGTGTGGAGCATCAAGAGTATTCTGGTCACCTGTGTAAGCGTGGATAGTAGTCATCAGGCCTTCAACGATACCGAACTTGTCGTTCAGGACTTTTGCCATTGGAGCCAGGCAGTTAGTTGTGCAAGATGCGCCGGAGATAACTGTTTCAGAACCATCAAGGATGTCATCGTTTACGTTGTAAACAACAGTTTTCATGTCGCCTGTAGCTGGAGCAGAGATAACTACTTTTTTAGCTCCACCTTTAAGGTGTTTCTCAGCAGCTTCTTTAGTTGTGAAGAAACCTGTGCACTCCAGAACGATATCTACGCCAAGCTCTCCCCAAGGAAGTTCTTCAGGGTTGCGGTTAGCAAGAACCTTAACGTCTTTGCCGTTCACTTTGAAGAATCCGTCATGAACTTCAACTTCACCTTGGAATTTACCTTGAGTTGTATCATATTTAAGCAAATGAGCAAGCATCTTAGCGTCAGTCAGGTCGTTGATTGCTACCACTTCGATACCTTCTACATTTTGAATACGGCGGAATGCAAGGCGTCCAATACGTCCAAAACCGTTAATACCAACTTTTACACTCATTGAATAGTTCCTCCTAGATTTCGTTTTATTTATTCAAGACAAGCGGTGAAGCTCGTCAAGACAACAATGTTAAGTATAATGCAAAATAACTGCGGGCGCTCCCCATATCTTGGAAGCTATAGAACTTGCTGCAACTGTTTGTCGATTTCTTTGCCGATTTCGACGGCAGCAGCCTCATCTGTAACAAGAATGTCCTCTTGCCCGAATCGTAGCATTGCGTGGATTGCTTTGGCCTTGCGTTTGCCCCCTGCTATACCGACAACAACTTCCGTGCGGATAATATCCTCTAGACGGAGCCCCATCGTAAGCATGGTATGGACCACCTGGCCAGCTTCGTTAAAATAGTAGCCGAACGATTCGGCAACCGCGCCTTCTGCCTGAATTTCTGAGACTGTCGTCTCATCCAGCTTGCGGCGGCGGGTCATTTCAATGGCATCGCCGATTCCATGAACAATAATACGCGATCTGCGGATGATTTGCACGATCTCCCCTATGTTCGAGTCATGCCCCAGAGACTGGTAAGCATCCTCACTGAGCAGATCAGGCACATGCAGCAGACGGTAATTCGCTCCGATCCGCTTAGCCATTGTTGAAGCAATCGTATTCGCCTGAATTTCCATGCTCTCTCCAAGTCCTCCGCGTGCAGGGACAACCCATGCATTCTTATAGGAAAGGGATAAGGGCAAGGTCAGCTGATCGGCCATCTCAGCCAAAGTAGAGCCGCCTGTTACGGCAATCGTATCGTCGCTGCGCAGCACTCCGAGAAATGCCTTCGCACCTGCACGCCCAAGCTCACGCTTCGTGAACGGCGATGTCTCGCAATCACCGGGCACAATTATTACTTTACTAAGACCATACGTTGAGCGAATCTTCTCTTCCAGATCATCCAGGCCAAACAGACTCTTGGCGATCGGCTCCAGCAGGTCAAGCGTTCTGCGACCGGCATCGCTAATACGCATGCCGACACTCTCGATCTCAATGAGCCCTTGCGATTTCAGAAGATCCGTCTCGGCACGCAGCACACGCTCGGTCATATCCAGCGAGGCAGCCAGCGTTCTGCGCCCAATAATATCGGACAGCATGATCTGATGTAGAATCGTGTAACGTCTCTTAAGGGTTTCCATGAGATCCGGCAGAAGCTGCTTTTGGATTTCCAATAAATTGCGCATGCTTTCACTCCTGCAACTTCGTCTTTCTCTATTCCCTTGTTCGTGGTCTCAAAATGTCCCGGGTTAACTTTTTAAGTCCCACTCATATTCTAACCAAATATTACGCGGAGTGCAAGTCATCCGAGAGTATAATTCTCAACCACTGTACATCTTATACATCTAACAAGGCATGGAAAGACCCTGAGGCAGGGCTAAAGGCACAGAAATGCCCGGTATATGCCCGCTTCTGGCATGGCTATACTTTGTCCCTGTATGCCGGCAAAGATATTTTCGGAACAGTGACGCTGATCCATTGCATTTGTACAATAAATGTATTATAATAATTTCTGTTGCGCCCGTGGTCCAATGGATATGACGTAGGCCTCCGAAGCCTGAGATCCAAGTTCGATTCTTGGCGGGCGCGCCATTATTTACTTGTTTGTACATAATTTAGCAGTCGTCATACTGTTAATTAACCAAAGAGCCACTTGATGGCTCTTTTTTTTGAAACTAAGTTTGACTTTCTTTGACTTTTTGTTTGAATTTGTTTATCATGTGGTTAATACGGTAACAGTAAAAATGAACACATTCGAATAGCCAATTCAAGGAGGTTTTCCACGTGAGTTATATCCCTATGGTAGTAGAACAGAGCAATCGCGGCGAGCGCGCTTATGACATCTATTCCCGCCTGCTGAAGGACCGCATCATTTTCCTTGGAACAGAGGTCAATGACGTGGTTGCCAATTCCATCATCGCACAAATGCTATTCCTGGCTGCTGAAGACCCGGATAAGGATATTCACCTGTATGTGAACAGCCCCGGCGGCTCCATCACGGCAGGCATGGCTATATTTGATACAATGCAGTACATTAAACCGGATGTTTCCACTATCTGCGTGGGCATGGCCGCTTCCATGGGAGCTTTCCTGCTGAACGCCGGTGCCAAGGGCAAACGTTTTGCACTGCCAAACAGCGAAATTATGATTCACCAGCCTCTGGGCGGTGCTCAAGGCCAGGCTACGGATATTGAAATCCGCGCCCGCCGCATCCTCAAGCTGCGCGACAAGCTGAACCGCATCCTATCCGAACGTACCGGCCAGCCGCTGGAACGGATCGAGAAGGATACGGACCGCGATTACTTCATGACTGCTGCTGAAGCAGCTGAATATGGTATTGTCGATAAAGTTATCGAGAAGACATTGCCTACAGGCGTATAACAGAAGCAACAGCCAAAAGGCTGCCGGGACCCATAATGGTCCCGGCAGCCTTTTTTGTGCAGTCTATAGATTGACGCCTTTAGATAAAGAAAACCTATCCCAAACGGCCATACCCCAGGCCATCCAGTTTGTCGGCGATAACCCGGTACCCCTTCCCGTTCGGGTGAATATGATCAATAAACAGCAGGCCGCGCTCATTGCCGGCAAACTCATTATAGATGGAGGCAAATCCGCAGATCCGGCTGCTGTAGCCTGAAGTATACCTGTTGAATTGCCGGACCCACTCCGTAGCTTCATCGACTTGCGGATAAGGATTGTAGAGTCCGACAATGCGGATGATATAGGGCCTTGGCCTACCTGCCTTGAGCTGCGATACCGTGCTCATGATGTCGCTGATGTTCCGTTTACAATTGTACAGCGCCTTCTGGAGCAGCGGTGACAGATCACCAGGGCGGTTACCTGCCGCCTTAGCGGCTTTGATCAGGTCATTGCCGCCGATTGATATCGTAATCAGGTCAGCATCGCTGACCGCCAGCCGGAAGTTGTAATCCGCTTTAAGACGCTGCTCCAGACCGTCTGTTTTCAGCCCATTTACGCCTAAATTGGTTAAGCGGATGGGCGTACGCAGGCGCGCCTCCGCCATCCTGCGGTAAACCGGAACAAATCCGTTGCCGGGCAGCGCTCCAAACCCCGTCGTCAGGGAATCACCAATAGCAGTGTACTGATAGCTCATCATATATCCCTCCCATCCATAAGCTGCTTTCTTTAATTAGCTTATGAATGGAGCGGGCACCAGGGAACGGCGGGGTACCCATAACCCGCATTGGCGGAGCTTCTGATTGCCGTTACTTCAGCGCTGCAAACGGACTGCTTCCATCCGGCAGCATTTCCTTAAAGGTGAAGGTGAATTGAGGGAACCCTGCAGCATAAGCCGTATAATCGTATAACTGGAAGAATAAGACTACCTTGCCTTCCTTCAAATAAAAATACTTCTCTGTATTCAGCCCGGTGAATCCGCCGAGATACCCTCCATCAGCCTTGAAAAGCTTGGTCAGCTTGGCGTTCAGCTCTTTTTTATAATTAGGATTGGCACCGAACAGGTCACCCAGCAGGAGACGTTTGCCATCCTTCAGCGAGAAGGTGAAGGCATTGCGGAAGGTCATCCCATGCGCACCACCGGTATAGCCGTATTGTTGTGTGACCAGGCTGAGTACACCGTTCTGATTATAAGTAACGACATAGCCGCCTTCAAATTCGTAAGGCCGGTCATCCTCCGATTTGTTCGCGATTTGGTTCTCGGCATCTGCCGCATACTTAAGGATCGTCTGCTTAATCATATCATTGATCTTTTTCTGGGCTTCCGCATTCTCCAGGCCGCTCACCTGCGGATAATCCAGCTTGATCGGCGCATCTTCCCGTTCCTTAATGTAGCTCTCTGTCTTAATGGTTATCGCATTCTGTACCTGCTTCATCACATTGAGCCGGCCGGAAAGCGCGTTCCAATCCCCCTTATACCCGAGATAATCGGTCAGCAGGTCGAAAGGAACATACAGGCGGTTATTTATGCTTTTCCCTTCATAATCTCCAAGGAAATAGTTATTCACTGAAATGGAAATGCCGTAATCCGAGACCATCAGCTTGGTCAGTGTGTTCCCTTTACCAATCGAGTAAGTCTTGTCTGCCTTATCATACGAAACTGGCATGTTCAGGCTATCACGCAGGAAGCTGACAGGTACCCATACCTTCCCGCCGCTATAAATCCCGGTCTGCTGCGTGATGCTTCCGTTCCACTTCAGGACAACTTGTGATTGCTCCGCCTTAGCCACCTGTTTTGCCGCTGCAGCCTGACTGGTCCCGGCCGGCAATATTCCTCCGCCAAGCAGCAAACCCGCTGCCATCATTCCCGCACCCCATTTACGGGCTTGTTCCTTCGATATCAAATTCATGAATGATTTCCCCTTCCACCGGCACGATGATTAATTTTGTGTAATTCTGTAAGACCCGGAAGTTTACAATCCCGGCCCGCTTTTACTATTATAGTGGCAGCAGCTGCCGCTATTGTTACAATGATGCTTACAGTTTCTTAAGCTTTTCTGGTTATTTTAAAGGCTCTTGTTACATTTCTTTAAACAAAATGAGAGATTTCATATCTCACCAGGGTCTGATCCCGCTGAAAAAGAGGCCCTGCTGCGCCGTAACGGCAGGAGCAGAGCCTCCAATATTCTGTTTCTTATTTCAGTTCGTAAACAACGTTAAGCTGTGTGGAAACCTTAACTTCACCAGGCTCTACAGATGTCCCGCCGGCAGTATCTGCGGCTGCCTTGCTCATAGCTGCATTCTCCATGTAAATGACCGGGTTGTTGCCGTCATCGTTCTGGATAACCGTAACAACCGAACCGAGACTGCGCTTAGCTGCTTTGGCAATTGCGGCCGCTTTTGCATCAGCGTTAGCCATCGCTTTTTCAATGACCTGAGCTTCAAATGCCGAAGGATCTTCGATCGCAAACTGTGCATTGCCGATGTTGTTAGCACCCGCTGTTGAAGCAGCATCTAGCAGTGCGCCGACTTTTGCCAGATCACGGTAAGCTACCTGCAGGGTATGCTGTGCGATATAACCTTTCACCTGCTGTCCGTCTTTCTCACTATAGGTGTAGTTAGGCTGTACGCTGAATTGTGTGCTCTGGATATCCTTGTCGGAAATGCCCCAGGTGGTCTTGAGCAACGAGGTCAGCTTGGTGATTTTGGTTCCGTTAGCCTTTTGCGCATCCTGTGCCGTTGCTGCAGACGAAGTCACACCGATCGACAGATATACGATATCCGGCTTGATGGCCAGTTCGCCCTTGCCTGTTACGCTGACAATATTTCTTTGGATATCCTCAGCCGCGTAAGCCTTTTCAGGACCTTTAAACACTCCGCTAAGCCCCATCCCCCCTACAATCAAACTTCCTGCCAGCAGCACCGCTCCGAATGATTTGCCCCATTTCTTCATGCTTGCTATCCCCTTTCAATTCTTATTAATGTTTGGTACCCTCTAGACGGGCCTGTTTGGTAAAAGTTGCATCTGTTGCCGCACTTCCGGAACTTAATTTTTTAATTATTATTTCCTTAAACCTAATGTCTGGCATACCCGGGCAAATAAAAAAAGCCCCGAAGGGCTTTTTGTCATACGGTATAAGTAAGTCTGGCATAAAATCTTATTGGTTCTCCAGTTCTTCCTTACTAACAAGACTTGTCAAAGCGGTTACAGCTTGATCCGCATCGGCGCCATCCGCGCTAATATAAATCTCCGTGCCGGAACTGATCGCCAGGCTCATAATGCCCATGATGCTTTTGGCGTTAACCTTTTTATCGTCTTTTTCCACGAAAATCTCCGACGAAAACTTGTTGGCTTCTTGCACGAACAATGCTGCCGGCCGAGCGTGGAGCCCCGTCTTCAACCGTACAACTACCGGGTGCTTTGTCATGAAACGCTTACCCCCTATTTGAGATCTGCCCAAAAATTTCACATTAATTTTATAATATTATATCATTATAACCGCATCCACACTAGAAAAAAAATAATCAGCCTCCGCGGACTTTATCCGCCAGCTCATCAATTTTGCGCAAACGGTGATTTACTCCCGATTTACTGACCGTTCCCTTGAGCATTTCGCCCACTTCCTTGAGGTTAATATCCGGATGTGCCAGTCTGATTTCGGCAACCTCGCGGAGCTTATCCGGCAGACTCTCCAGACCCACCTCACGCTGCAGCAGCTTAATGTTCTCAATCTGCCGTACTGCAGCACTGATCGTTTTGTTCAGGTTAGCCGTTTCGCAGTTGACGATCCGGTTCACGGAATTGCGCATATCGCGCATAATCCGCACATCCTCAAACTTGAACAGCGCTTGATGCGCACCGATCAGGCTCAGGAACTCGATGATCTTCTCGCCTTCCTTAATGTATAGAATAAAGCCCTTCTTGCGCTCTATGCAGCGGGCGTTCAGGTGAAATTCACCAGCCAGCTCCACCAGTGCTTTGCAGTGCTCTTCATACATGGAAGCGATTTCCAAATGGTAGGACGAACCCTCGGGATTGTTCACAGATCCGCCGGCCATAAAAGCTCCGCGGAGGTACGCCCGTTTGCAGCAGTTCTTCCCGACGATCTCCTCATCGATCCCATCGGTAAAGATGAAGCCTTCGGAGACAATCCGCAGGTCCTTCAGGATTTCCTGCACGCGGTTTGGAATTCTGACAATATAGACGTTATTCTTCTTCAAACGCATTTTTTTACGCACGAGCAGCTCGATATGGACCTGGTAATATTTCTTAAGCAAAGAATATACCCGCCTTGCAATCGCGGCGTTCTCCGTCGAGATGTCAAGAACCACCTTTTTGCTCGAAAGCTGCACAGAACCGTTCATCCGGATCAGCGCTGACATCTCTGCCTTCTCGCAGCATGGCTGGCTCTCCACCATCGTCAGCTCTTTTTTGGTAAGGGCCGCAAAAGACAAGGGGCTCACCTCTTTCATGTTCATTAAACCGTGAATCTATCTGGATATCCAGTCCTCTACCAGCTGGTAGATATGATGACTGAGCTTATCCGTATCATGCCTTAAATAGGTCTTGAATAATACGAGCTTATCCGCAATAACCTTGTATCCGTTGCCGTCGAGCGCATCCCGGTCAAGCAGCACGGGGCGTGCGCCCTTTTCAGCGTATTTGACCTGCACCTGCTCCGGAATCTCCCCGTCGTTGACAATGACATAATCGAACAAATGCAGGCCGATATGATCATACACGGCTTGAAGGTGGTCGCTTACAGTGTAATTGTCTGTCTCTCCAGGCTGGGTCATCACATTGCAGACAAAGATTTTGATCGCCTTGGACTCTACAACGGCTTCTGCCAGCTTTGGTACGAGCAGATTGGGCAGAATACTCGTATACAGGCTGCCTGGCCCGCAAAGAATGGCGTCTGCATTTCGGATCGCCTCCAGCGCCTCCGGCAGCGGTTCCACATCAGCCGGCTCCAAAAAGACACGTTTGATCCGGCCTCCGGCTTCCGGTATTTTGGACTCTCCGGTAATAATGGTACCATCAGACATTTCGGCGTGCAGCACCACGGCGTCATCCGCAGCGGGCAGTACCCGTCCGCGGACAGCGAATACCCGGCTAAGCTCACGGACAGCGGTGACAAAATCTCCGGAGATGTCCGTAAGCGCCGCGAGAATCAGATTGCCCAGACTATGTCCGGCCAGTCCTTCTCCGGTACTGAAGCGGTATTTCATAATCTGTTCCATCAGCGGCTCCACATCCGCCATGGCTGTCAGCACATTGCGGATGTCACCTGGAGGCGGCATCTGCAGCTCGCTCCGCAGAATCCCGGAGCTGCCTCCGTCATCTGCCACAGTCACTATCGCTGTGATATCGAGCGGCTTTTCCTTCAACCCGCGAAGCATGACAGAGAGTCCCGTACCTCCGCCCATAACGACGATACGCGGACGTTTGTCTTGTTCTTCAGCCACAATTGACCCCTTCTCTCGTTAATGCCGATCACGCTCGGAATCCCGATGGCTGACCGCTACCGTTTCCGTCTCACTGACTCCCAGCATTTTGCCCAGGTACTCTGCAATGGCTACTGAGCGGTGTTTCCCGCCCGTGCACCCGATGCCGATAATAATCTGGGATTTGCCTTCCTTACGATACTGGGGAATCAGGAAATGAAGCATATCCAGCAGCTTGGTCAGAAAAACTTGCGTTTCAGGCCATTTCATTACATATTCGTAAACATCGCTGTCCTGGCCAGTCTTGGGCCGCAGTTGATCCACATAATGCGGATTAGGCAAAAAGCGAACATCAAACACGAGGTCTGCATCAATCGGAATACCATACTTGAATCCGAACGAAGTAATATTAACGGAGAGTGTACTTTTTCCAAGATGAGAAAATCTTGAAACGATCTTCTCCTTAAGCTGCACAGGCTTCATACTGCTTGTGTCCAGACAGAGGGTAGCCGAATTCTTCAGTTCCTCCAGCATTTGGCGCTCCAGGCGGATGCCGTCAAGCGGCATGCCCTTCGGAGCCAGCGGATGATGCCTCCGGCTCTCTTTGTAGCGCTGCACCAGCACGGAATCCGTGGCATCCAGGAACAGAATTTCGCAGCCGATCGTGGACTCGTTCTTGATGTAGGTCAGCGATTCTGATAAAGCCGTAAAAAACTCCCGCCCCCGCAAATCAATTACAAGCGCTACCTTGGCGATCTTCCCCTTCGACTGCTCAATCAGCTCGGCGAACTTCGGAATCAGCACCGGCGGCAGATTATCGACACAGAAGAACCCCAGGTCCTCCAGACTTTGTACAGCAATGGTTTTGCCTGCACCCGACATGCCCGTAATAATGATCAGGGTGGCACCAGCCGCTCCGGATTGCTCCAATTCGGTCATGAAAGCGTCCCCTCCCTAAGAATAGTATATGAATAATTCCAGTCTATTAAGAACGCAGCAAGAGACCCGCTGCACCAATAATCCCTGCATCATTTCCAAGCTCGGCCGGTACAATGGTCACGCCCTTTTGCAGCGGCTCAGGAGCCAGCTTGGCGAACACGCGGCGGACCTCATCAAACAGAATGTCGCCAGCTTTGGAAACCCCGCCGCCAACGATAAATACTTCCGGATTAAGCACAGCCGCTACTGCAGCCATCGATTTACCCAGGTAGAATGCTGCACGGTTAACGATACGCAGAGCGACTTCGTCGCCGGCCTTGGCAGCATCAAATACTTCCTTCGCCGCAATCTTCTCCACCATGGAGAGCGAGGTGCGGTCTCCGCGGGCTACAGCATCATTAGCCATGCGAATAATGCCGGTAGCAGAGGATACAGTTTCCAGGCAACCCATATTGCCGCAGCCGCACTGAATGGCTTCCAGATCAGGCACAACGGAAATGTGGCCAAGCTCTCCGGCCAGACCGGCGAAGCCCTGGTAGACCTTGCCGTTAATAATGATTCCGCCGCCGACACCGGTTCCCAGCGTATAGCAGACACAATTCTCGATGCCGCGTCCTGCGCCGCTCCAGGCCTCGCCCAGTGCAGCCACATTGGCGTCATTGTCTATTTTGACAGGCTTGTTAAGGCGTCCTTCCAGAATAGAACGGATCGGCACATCTCTAAATCCTATGTTAGGCGCAAGAATGATGATTCCTTCACGAATATTCGTAAATCCGGCCAGGCCTGCTCCTACACCGGCAAGCTGTTCCCAAGAGTACGGGGATTCTTCCACAATCTGGCGCACATACTTCTCGATATTATCGATGACGGCATCGACGCCATCTGCAGTCCCCGTAGGTCCCTCAAAAGTGTGAAGCAGGGTTCCCTCGGCATTGCAGATTCCAACTTTAATCGTGGTTCCACCTAAATCCACGCCAACGTAGATAAGTTCAGACATGTAACAAGCCACCTTTTTCTATGCTAAAATAGTTAATCCTACGTACCCACTATAATAGAAGCCTTCCCTGCGGTCAAGGAATGGCGACACACCCGGGTGTATCCGTTGTCTTAAGCGCAGAATAAACAAATCCGGACAGGCTTCAGGGAACACTTACAGCGCCCTCCCCAGTCATATTAACGTTGTATGCGCTACCACCAGAATCTATGACTTGTTCATCCGGGCAGGTCCTTAAACCCAAATGAATTCTTCCAGTCATAAAAGCGCACAAAAAGGCGCGACCTGCCATGCATCGCACCTTTTGCACTTCTATAAAGTTGTGGCCTTATTCCGACAATATCCGTTTCTGGCCTTCCAGCGCGCGGATCGGGGCGATATTCTGGGTAAATTCCAGTGTGCCCATGTAGCGGCCCGCTTCATCGCGGACAGCGAAATAACGGATATAAATAAACTTATCCTTGATAGCAATCCAGAAATCCTCTGCATCCTTGCGCCCTGCCTTGAAGTCCTCCAGTAGCTTCTCCACCACATGTACGCTTTGCGGCGGATGACAGTTCTGCACCGTACGTCCAATAACAGCCTTGGTCCGGGCAAAGATCCGTTCTTTACCATGTGAGAAGTAACGGACAACGTCATTTTCGTCAATGAAGGTTAAATCCACCGGCAGATGGTTAAGCACCGTCTCCAGCTGATGGAGCGACAACAGTCCTGTTTCAAAGCGGATAAAGCCCTGCGGGCTTTCGCCTGCGGATTCTTCCTGCACAGCGGCTCCTTCCGGTTCAGCAGCACGTTCAGGGATCCACTCCTGTTCCGGTGAGGTCAGGCAGAAGCCGATCTCGTCGCTTTCCCGGGCGATTTTGACCCATTCGTCTTCGGTCAGCTTATCGAGTGCCATGGGCAGCAGAATATTTTCTTCCTTAAAGATCATCTCGTTTACTTCCTTGATGATTTCAGCTAACTGGGCACTGATCTCTTCCTTATTCCCGCTGTATTGGCTGAGCGCCGCTTTGGCTGCTTTGATCATGGCCCGGATGCCGTCATCGACGCCCCACATCACCTTGGTCGGACCGTAGATCCCGTACTTCTCCAGATAAGGGAATAGCAGATTCTCCTTGCGGCTGTAATGCTTGTCGAGATCCAGCAGCAGGCTGAGATCCTCCAGCAGCTTAAAGATGATCTCCTCGCTGTCATTCTTCAGAAACTTGCCGGCATGCAGTTCCAGACGGAAATTCACCAGCCGCTCGATTTCGCGGTTCTCCAGCTTCAAGGTATGCACCGGATGGCCCGGCTGCTCCTCCGGCTTCGAAGAACGGTGAATCTGTTCGATAGAGCCTTTGAAGATGGCCGTATGCACCGAACACAACCGCTGAACCTCTGCTACCGGAATACCCTCCTCTGTCATCAGCGAATGCTCCATTGCGGAAATCTCCGCCACCGTCACATCGCCCACTGCTTCAGCAAAACGCGCTTTGACTTCCTCTACACTTTTACCGGCGTGCAGCTCTTTAATGATCTCCTTCAGCATCGCCTGGCGGCGGGTCTGTTCCGGTACGTCCACTTCACGGTTATTGATCAGTTCACTCATTGGTATCGCTCCTTATTATCCGTATTAATTGCTCTATTCAAGAACCTCAAACCCATGGCGTTTAAACGTCTGCCTCACGGTATCCGGGTCCATTTTCCGCAGCTTAATTCCCTTCGACAGGGTCATGAACCGGCCTGCTGTCTGCAGCATCCCCGGCTTCGTAATATCATGAAACCCCAGCTCCACCATAATGTCGGTAACCTCAGGATGCCGGCTTACCAGCTCGAATATGGATTCATCCATTCTCAGCACTTTGTTCATGTGCACCATTCCTTTTTTAGTGAGAATTCTTCTCAACAACAGCTTAGCATAGGCCCTTAGAACGAATAGTGATTGCAATCACTAAGTTTTAAAAAGAAACGGCTACGCCCCCGGACCCGATGACCGGATAAAAAAAGCCGTCTCCCTCAGCCTTTTACAGCCTGGAGACAGCCTTGTATTTCACCTATTAGGTGAGCTGGTTCATTGATTCTTGAATACCGTGGGAAATCCGCATGCTGCAGAAGTTCGGACCGCACATCGAACAGAAATGCGCCGTTTTGGCTCCTTCTGCGGGAAGGGTCGCATCGTGATACTCCAGCGCCCGCTCCGGATCCAGCGCCAGATGGAACTGGTCGCGCCAGCGGAATTCAAACCGTGCTTTGGACAGCGCATTGTCACGGTCCTGGGCACCCGGGTGGCCTTTGGCCAGATCGGCAGCATGGGCAGCGATTTTGTAGGTAATCACACCTTCGCGCACATCATTTTTATCAGGGAGCCCCAAATGCTCTTTGGGAGTCACATAACAGAGCATCGCCGTTCCGAACCAGCCGATCATTGCTGCGCCAATTGCTGAGGTGATATGGTCATAGCCGGGAGCAATATCCGTGGTTAACGGGCCCAGTGTATAAAAAGGAGCTTCCCGGCAGATATCCAGCTGTTTATCCATGTTCTCCTTGATTTTATGCATCGGCACATGACCTGGACCCTCCACCATAACCTGAACATCATGCTTCCAGGCGATTTCCGTAAGTTCTCCCAGCGTTTCCAGCTCCGCAAACTGGGCTTCATCATTGGCATCGGCAATGGAGCCCGGCCGCAGTCCGTCACCTAGCGAAATTGCGATGTCGTAGGTCTTCATAATTTCGCAAATGTCCTCGAAATGTGTATATAAGAAACTCTCCTGATGATGGGCAAGGCACCATGCAGCCATAATGGAGCCGCCCCGGGAGACAATCCCAGTCATTCGTCCGGCCGTAAGCGGAATATAGCGCAGCAGCACTCCGGCATGAATGGTAAAGTAGTCCACCCCCTGCTCCGCCTGCTCAATGAGGGTGTCGCGGTAAATCTCCCAGGTCAGATTTTCAGCTTTGCCGTTTACCTTTTCAAGTGCCTGGTAAATCGGAACGGTGCCGATCGGTACAGGAGAATTGCGGATAATCCATTCACGGGTGGCATGAATTTTTTTACCGGTGGAGAGATCCATTATCGTGTCTGCCCCCCAGCGGGTGGCCCATCTCATTTTCTCCACTTCTTCTTCGATGGAGGAGGAAACTGCGGAATTACCGATATTGGCGTTAATCTTCACCAGGAAATTACGGCCGATAATCATGGGCTCACTCTCCGGGTGGTTGAGATTAGCAGGGATGATCGCACGTCCGGCAGCTACCTCATCCCTCACAAATTCCGGACTCATGTTCTCGCGGATCGCAATATATTCCATCTCCGGGGTAATGATTCCCTTCCGCGCATAATGCAGCTGGGTCACATTGGAACCTGGACGCGCTTTTAAAGGCCGCCGCTGCAATCCCGGAAAGCTCTCTGTCACGCAGGCCGCCGCTGTCCCTTTTTCCTCATCCTGCGGGGCTGCTCCCTCGTACTCCTCCGAATCGCCGCGTTCTGCAATCCAGGCTAACCGGTGAGGCGGCAGTCCTTTCCGTATATCCGTTTGTTCAAAGTCATCCGTATATAACCCGCTCGTATCGTACACACGCACTGGCGCATTAACTTCTTCGCCGGCGCTTCCCCTGGTAGGGGTAAGACTAATCTCACGCATCGGGACTTGGATGTCCGGGCGTGAACCCTCAACATAAACTTTACGGCTCCCCGGAAATCCCGAAAGATTTACGTTTTCCTGCTTCACTGTTCCTGGCATTGTTTCTCCTCCTCAGATTGGTGTGTTCACACGTGGTCTTTGAATAAGAATATGCAGCAAAAAAGCCGCTCCACCTGGAGCGGCTTTATCTGGGAACAGCCAAAGAAGGCTATACGAAATAAAAGTCCGGCTCCACTTTCCTACGCTGGTATGATCCAGATCAGGTTCAAGGGTCCGGAAATTCACTTTTTCCGTCTCAGCCAATTCAGGCTCCCCTAGTGGGCATCTTATTAAATTACATTAAATCTACTCTACCCGGATATGCTCTGTCAATGGCTGGATATAAAGGCAAACCTTCATCCTCATTTATCCAGCGTTTCGCTCCAGTCATGCACCATGGTGCCTTCCAGGAACTTCTCAGCATCCATAGCCGCCATACATCCGGTTCCGGCGGCAGAGATCGCCTGACGGTAACGGGTATCCTGCACGTCTCCGCAAGCAAAGACGCCCGGAATGTTCGTTTCGGTCGTGCCCGGATTTACCACAATGTACCCGTTAGCATCCGTAGTAATCTGTCCGCCCAGGAATGCCGTGTTCGGTGTGTGCCCGATGGCCACGAAGACACCGTCCGCTTCGAGCAGTTCTTCCAGACCTGTCTCATTGTTGCGCACAGTCAGCCCTTTGACTCCCGTGTCGCTAACGGTCACTTCCAGCGGTGTACGGTTAAGCGCCCAGGCCACCTTGCTGTTCTCACGCGCCCGGTCCTGCATAATCTTCGAAGCGCGCAGCTCCTCGCGGCGGTGCACCAGGGTTACACTGGAGGCAAAGCGGGTCAGGAAGCTGGCTTCCTCCATCGCGGAGTCTCCGCCGCCGACAACAATAATCTTCTTGCCGCGGAAAAAGAAGCCGTCACAGGTAGCGCATGTGCTGACCCCGCGCCCCACATTCTCCTGCTCGCCGGGGATGCCCAGATATCTGGCGGAAGCGCCGGTCGAAATAATGACCGACTCCGCCTCCAGTACACCAAGCCCATCCACGGTTACTTTGAAGGGCCGCTGCGAGAAATCCACAGAATCCACCCAGCCGTTCTTGAACTCTGCCCCGAAACGTTCAGCCTGCTTGCGCATGTTGTCCATCAGATCGGGTCCAAGAATGCCTTCAGGAAAGCCCGGAAAATTCTCCACTTCTGTCGTCGTTGTCAGTTGTCCTCCCGGCTGCAAGCCTTCAATTACGAGCGGGCTAAGGTTGGCACGTGCCAAATAAATTGCGGCAGTCAGCCCTGCCGGGCCTGTTCCGATTACAATTGTTTTGTACATCACATTGGCCTCCTTACAAGTGGGTGATTATTTACTTCGAAGAAACGGCTGTGAGGGCTTCTGTAAAGCAGCCTGATCCGCGTTTCCGGTGAACAATATAAGGATGCAGAATCGAGCATCATTTATACCTGGTTGCTTATATTACTTGTGGGCGGCGGTTCATGCCCTTATATCTTCTCTGTGGAAGGAGACAAGTCTCCCGGCTCCGCGATCAGATTCAAGGTGCCGCACGCGCTGTCGATCCGCCGTGCATACCGGCTGACCATCGAGGCAGAGACATCATAACGCTGGGCCACCTCACGGTAAGTCACCGGACGGCTGTGCAGCTTGGCTGTTAAGTATTCCAAAGCGGCACACCAGCCTTCTGTGTGGCTGAAGCGGGGTACATCGGGATACAGGCTGCCGATGAACTGCTTCCAGAGATTCTCCGCATCCTTCTTCTGAAGGGCATCGTATCTCCGGTCCATCACGGCCAGCGTATGATCCACAATCCGCTGCCAGTCTTCTTTCCACTCCGGCAGACCCTTATGAGACTGAGCCGGTGCGGCTTCCCGCTCTTCCTTGAGAGCCACGGTCTCCTCCGGACCGCTGCCGATCAGCCGCTGCAGGCTAAGCAGCGCTGCCTCCTGCAGCTTATCCTCCTGAAGCGGCTCCTGCTCCAGCAGTTCCCTCAGCACTTCGGACATCTCCTCATCCTCAATCCAGCGGAGCGCCTCTGTGACCTGCAGCTTGGTACCGGAGTCACCGTAGCGCAGCGCCCAGAAGAACGACGCGCGCAGCAGCGGATTGCTCCGGACTTCTGCTGTGAAGCTACTGGTATTATCTTTCCATTGCTTAAGCTGCTCCTGAAAAGGCAGCTGGTAGTTATAGCTGACCGGCGACATCGCCCGGCCTTCAGCCAGTGCCTGCTGCAGCTGTGACAGGAAGAATCCCGGCACCGCTGATTCCGGATCGAGCTTCGCGGCCTGCCTCCAGCAGCGCAGCGCCTCACTGTAGAGCCCGCTGTTGCTTGCGGCAGCGGCACAGTAATGATAGAGGCTGGCGTCTCCGCCCACCTCTTCATCCTTCAGCAGACGCCGGAAATGGCCGTAGGCCGTTTTGTGTCTGCCCAGGATGCCCATCGTTGTAGCCATTTTGAAGACATGCTCCTGATGAAAAGGCACCGTCGCTTCCAGCATGCGCAGCAGAGCGGCAAGCTGATCCTGATCACCTGCATACTGCAGGAAAATCGCCATATTGCAAAGGGCATGCAGGTTGCCCGGGTCCTGTTCCAGCACCTCGCCCAGACACTCCTTGGCTTTGACGAACCGGCCCATATAGAAATAGGCCAACGCCAAATTGTTATGCGCTGCAAGAAAATCGGGCGTGTTCTTCACGATCTCTTCCAGCAGCTTGACTGCCTGCGGAAACTTTCCTTCCTCCAGCAGGCTCCGGGCACGGTCATGCTCTACGACCCCTTCCCGGCTGCGGATGCGGATCAGCGGCGCAGGACGGTCAAGCTCATATTGCAGCAGCTCCATCAATTCCTCAGACTCTGCCAGATACTCACCGGCTGCATCTTCTTGCAGATACGTAACCAGCGAGCGTTCTGCTTCTTCAAAGCTCTCCATATTGGCATAATTGTTAGCCATATAGAAGTGGCATTCCGTCATTGCGGGATCAATCTTTTCCAGCACATGGGTCAAAATATCATTGGACGCTTGATAATTGCCCATCTCAGATAATATACCCGCCATGTTACAGTGATTCACCGGATTGTCCGGCTCATATTCGACGGCTTTGCGAAAATTCTTTAATGCCTTATCATATTGAAAGCGGTCCAGCGACCGTACGGCTCTTTCAAAGAAAAAATTGGCATCCAGAGTAACCGGAATTACATTGCAGGGCTCCGTGTCATCTGAAGTTCTCTCAATCATGGAAGCAAGGCACCTCCCTTTATAAGCTTCCTTATCCTCACAAAAATAGGAGAGCAGCGCCTACGCGGCACCCCGAGCTCCCACCTTAAGCATTCTATCGTTTCCATTTCTGGCCGTAGCTGCCTTCACACAGTATACCACATGTGGCAGGGGGATTCTCAAGCTAAGGGAAGCGGCCCGGCAGGAAAAAAGATGAAGCGGTCAGGACGGCCGCTTCCATACCCCATTTCAGAAAAAAACACGGGGAATTAAATCCCCGCGTCTCTGAATAATTTATCGATTGAACCGCCTTCAATAATAATGCGCGTGGCTTCAGCCAGCATTGGTGCTACCGATAGCACCTTGTACCGGGTGGAATGGTCGTCCGGCAGTGCAATCGAATCGGTGACAACCACTTCGTCGATATTCTCGTGGTCCATGCGGGCTAGTGCATCGCCGGAGAATAGACCATGTGTTGCACAGACGATGCTGTTCTTGGCTCCACGTTCCTTCAGGCCTTCCACCACATTCACAATCGTCGTACCGGTGTCGATCAGATCCTCGATAATAACCGGTGTTCGTCCCTCGACATCGCCAATCACATGGGTGATCACCGATTCATTGTGCGCCGGACGCTTCTTGATCATAATGGCAAACGGCGAGTCAAGCCGGCTGGCTAGCTTCTCCGCCATGGAGGCGCGTCCCGCATCCGGTGATACGACCACAGGATTGGAGATGCCCTTCATCTTCAGATAGCCGCTGATCAGATCGAGTGCAGTCAGATGATCCACCGGAATATTGAAGAAGCCCTGAATTGCCGCCGCATGCAGGTCGATGGTAATAACACGGGTAGCGCCTGCAGTGGTCAGCACATCGGCAACCATTTTGGCCGAGATCGGCTCGCGCGGTGCGGATTTGCGTTCCTGCCGGGCATACCCGTAATAAGGGACAATAATATTCACCGTTCTGGCTGAGGCGCGTTTGGCCGCATCAATCATAACGAGCAGCTCTACGAACAGCTCATTAATAGGATGAGCGAGGGATTGCACCAAAAATACGTCGCAGTTCCGGATGCTCTCTTCATAATGCACATAAATCTCGCCGCTCTTGAAACGGGTCAGCTTAATTTGGCCGAGGGGTGCACCAAGACGCTCCGCAATGTCTGCGGCCAGCTTCGGATTCGACGAACCGGAAAAAATACGCAATTGATGATGCTGCATAGTACCCTCCTGGGGATCATAATTTATAGTTGGAACGGAACGGATGTCCGGCGCCGGCCTTCAAACACCGCCAGCTCACGGAAGCCTGTGCGCCACAGCAGGCTGCGCGCTTCCTGCAGCCCGTCTCCCAGCTTGGCCGGGTCATGGGCATCAGAGCCTAGTGTGAGCGGGATAGCTAGAGTATGTGCCTGCTGCAGCACATGCTCCGCCGGAAACATTTCAGCACATGGCTTGGTCAGCCCGGAAGCATTAAGCTCCATGGCGATTCCGCTGGCGGCTATCGCTTCCAAGGCACTCCGCTCCAGCTCTCTCGCTTCGGCTTTGTCCTCCTGGGTCTGCGGGCCGAACCCGAACCGTTTTATCACATCCATATGTCCTATAATATCATATAATCCCGATAACGCCGACTTCCTTACAGCATCATAATAACGGCGGTATACCTCCATTACATCCTTGCCTTCCCAGCCATGGGTCTGCCGGTGATCCGTGATATCCCATTCCCCCAGAAAATGCACCGAACCGATTAGATAGTCCCACGGATAAGGCGATAAAAGCTCTCGGATCTGCTCCTCATAGCCCTCGATATAATCCGCCTCCAGCCCGACCCGTAGCTCAATGACTCCGCGGTAGCGTTCCTTCAGTGTCAGGCACTCTTCTACATAACGCGGCAGCTCGGCTAGCGGCATAGCCATTTCCGGATAGTAGTTCTCCGGATCGACATGAATCAGCGGCAGATGATCGGACAATCCGAGCTGCTGAAGCCCAAGCTCTATGCCGCGCTGCACATACTCCTCCAGCTTCCCAACGGCATGCCCGCAGCGCTCATGATGGGTATGGTAATCGATATGCATGCTGTAAAGGCTCCCTTCTAGTCGCGGCGCGGCCGTTCGTGGCGGGCACTCAGCTCTTCCATAATCTCATCCAGCGGGAGCTTGCGCTCCTGAAGCAGCACGAGCAGGTGATAGATCAGGTCACTGACCTCCAGGCGCAGCTCGGCGTTGTCTTTATTTTTGGCGGCGATAATCGTTTCAGACGCTTCTTCGCCCACCTTTTTCAGAATTTTGTCTACACCTTTATCAAACAGATAGGTTGTATAGGCGCCCTCTGGACGCTCGATTTCCCGCTCGGCAATGACCCGTTCCAGCTCGCCCAATACAGCGAATCGTCCTTCGTCAGCCGGTTCGGCTGCGGTCCGGGCTGGTTCCGCCCCTTGCGCCGCTACTGCCGGGCTAAGCGGGATCTCGCGGTAAAAGCATGTATTCTCCCCTGTATGGCAGGCCGGACCCTCCGGCAGCACCTTCACAAGCAGGGTATCACTGTCGCAATCATAATGGATAGAAGTAATTGCCTGGGTGTTGCCGGAGGTTCCGCCTTTATGCCACAGCTCGCTGCGCGAACGGCTCCAGAACCATGTCTGGCCGCTTTCCAGCGAGAGCCGCAGCGACTCCGGATTCATATAAGCAAACATAAGGACCTCCAGGCTGCGTGCATCCTGTACCACGGCAGGCAGCAGTCCCGATTCATTCCAGCGTATACCTTGGATAATGTCTTCTTGTTCTTGGCTCATCGGATTTCTACCCCTTTAGACTTCAAATCTGCCTTCAGATCATGAATGGCGATCTCTTTATAATGAAAAATCGTAGCCGCCAGTCCGGCATCGGCTTTGCCCTTAGTAAATACATCGTAAAAATGGTCAATGTTCCCGGCACCGCCCGAGGCGATTACAGGGATGCTCAGAAGATCACTTACAGCAGCTGTAAGCTTCAAGTCGAAGCCGTCCTTGGTCCCGTCAGCATCCATGCTGGTCAGCAGGATCTCACCGGCACCCATGGTTTCCGCTTCTTTGGCCCAGGCCAGAGCCCGGATCCCCGTCGGCTTACGTCCTCCGTGCGTGTACACTTCCCATTCGCCCCATGCCTCATTATATTTGGCATCCATTGCCACTACAATACACTGGGAGCCGAAGCGGCGCGCGCCTTCCAGAATAAGCTGGGGATTATTAACTGCGGCCGTGTTGATGCCGATTTTATCCGCACCGGCGCGCAGAATCCGCTTCATATCGTCCACTGTCGATATTCCGCCGCCAACGGTAAAGGGAATCGCGATCTCACCGGCAGTCTGCCGGACCACCTCTACCATCGTAGCCCGCCCTTCCACCGAAGCGGAAATATCCAGAAACACCAGTTCATCGGCACCTTCGCGGTCATACAGCGCCGCCAGCTCCACCGGGTCCCCGGCATCACGCAGATTAACGAAATTCACGCCCTTGACTACCCGCCCGTCCTTCACATCCAGACAGGGAATGATGCGTTTGGCTAACATCTAGCAACACCTCCAGAGGCTTTTCAAATTTAAAACCTTTTCATACAAAAGCTTTTCGATCCCCCTAAATCCCCCTTAGCCAAGGGGGACCCCAAGGGCCCCGGCCCTCTGGACACCCGGAAGGGGGCGTAGAAGCAGTAATCGCTGCATGGGTCTACCTGCTCGAGCATGGAGCGCTTTCGTTCCCTACGGGAACACGCTTTACTGCAGCGTTTCATGCTGAACCTTTATCTAGGTACAAGTATGTCCGGTTGACTCAGCTATTTCTGCCCCAGCGCCGACAGCGCTTCGGTAAGCTTAATATTGCTGGTATACAGCGCCTTGCCGACAATTGCTCCGCCAATACCGCTGCCGCTATGTACATTAAGCCGCAGCAGATCATCCAGGCTGGTCACACCACCGGAGGCGATAACCGTCCGTCCGCTCGCAGCGGCCATCGAGAGGATCCCCTCTATGTTCGGACCCTGCATCATGCCGTCGCGGGAGATATCTGTATAGATGAACGTTTCTGCACCCTTGGCCGCGAGCTCCTTCGCTAAATCCTCTGCGCGCACTTCAGAGGTATTCAGCCAGCCGTGCGTAGCCACATAGCCGTTCCTTGCATCAATGCCGATAGCCACTTTATCGCCGTATTTGGCCAGCACGGCCTCCGTAAAGGCATGGTCATTGATAGCCGCCGTCCCGATAATCACCCGGCTGACGCCAAGGCCCAGCAGCTTCTCCACATCAGCCAGCGTACGCAGCCCGCCGCCGACCTGCACGGGAACACTCGCGTTTTTGGCGATGGCGCCGATGATGGCATCATTGACCGGATGTCCGGCCTTCGCTCCGTCCAAATCAACGAGATGGATGAACTGGCCGCCCTGCTCTTCCCACGATTTAGCCACCTGCACCGGGCTGTCGTTGTATATAGTCTCCTGGGCGTAATCGCCCTGCTGCAGTCTTACACATTTTCCATCCCGGATATCAATCGCCGGATAAACGATAAATGAAGACATCTGATGTTCCCCGCTTTCCCTACAATATATTTATAGCGGGCTTACGCCCGCTCTCGCTTCAGCTGCAAAAAATTGCCCAGCAGTTTTATGCCCAATTCCCCGCTCTTCTCCGGATGAAACTGCATTCCGAAGACATTATCCCGTCCGACCACCGCCGTTACCGGATGCCCGTAATCTGTAACAGCGAGCAAATCGCTTGCTTGCCCCATCTGCACGTGATAAGAGTGGACGAAATACACATGTCCCTCTGTGAGATTGGTAAGCAGCGGACTCTGCGGCTGCAGGAAGCTCAGCTTGTTCCAGCCCATATGCGGCACCTTGTAGCCGTCCCGGGGGGCAAACCGCACGACCGAGCCGGGCAGGATGTCCAGTCCGGTGTGCTCGCCGTGCTCCTCACTGCTGCTGAACAGCAGCTGCATCCCGAGGCAGATACCCAGCAATGGCTGGCCGCCGGCAGCGGCTTCCTTGACTATAACATCGAGACCGCTGCTGCGCAGCTGATCCATTGCATCGCCAAACGCGCCGACTCCGGGCAGAATGACACTGTCAGCTGCAAAAATCTCTTTCGGATCGCCCGTTACCAGGCTCTCATAACCGAGCCGCTCCACTGCTTTGCTGACGCTATGCAGGTTGCCCATGCCGTAATCGACGATTGCAACGGTCATGCTACAGCACTCCCTTCGTAGAAGGCACACCCTTTACACGCGGATCAATCAGTGTCGCTTCATCCAGCGCCCGGCCGAGCGCCTTGAATACCGCTTCAATCATATGATGGGTATTGGAGCCGTAGTGCACAATCACGTGCAGCGTAATCCGCGCCTCCAGCGCGAACTTCCACAGAAACTCATGCACGAGCTCTGTGGAGAAGCTGCCCACCTGCTGGGATGGATACTCAGCCCGGTATTCAAAATGCGGGCGGTTACTGATGTCGATAACCACCTGAGCCAGCGCCTCATCCATCGGAATGAACACACTCGCATAACGCTTGATACCTTTTTTATCACCCAGCGCTTCACGCAGCGCCTGTCCCAGACAGATTCCGATATCTTCTACGGTGTGGTGATCATCAATATCTATATCGCCCCGCGCCTGTACCGAAAGGTCGAATTGGCCGTGCTTTGCGAACAAATCCAGCATATGGTTCAGAAAAGGCACATCCGTCTCCAGCTCGGAAATGCCGCTTCCATCTACGCCGAGAGAGAGGGTAATATCCGTTTCATTGGTTTTGCGGCTAAGGCCGGCTTTGCGTTCTGCCAGCTCGTTGTTGTTATTCTCCATCTTCTTCTGCTCCACCCTTCGCTTCGTTCTCCAGTCTGATTTGAATCGCCCGGGCATGGCCCTCAAGGCCTTCTCGTCTGGCCAGCTCCATAATCGTCTCCCCGTCGCGCAGGAGCGCTTCCTTGCTGTAATAGATCAGGCTTGATTTCTTAATAAAATCATCCACATCGACCGGTGACGAGAAACGTGCCGTGCCGTTGGTCGGTATAATATGATTCGGTCCGGCAAAATAATCGCCGACCGGCTCCGAGCTGTAGGGACCGAGGAAGATGGCTCCGGCATTCTCGATGCTGCCGAGCAATCCCATCGGATCCTCCGCTACAATCTCCAGATGCTCCGGCGCCAGCCGGTTGACGACAGCGATGCCTTCCTGCAGCGATTCCACGACGATAATCGCGCCGTGGTTCTCGACGGAGGCGCGTGCTACCGCTTCGCGCGGAAGTTCCTGCAGCTGCCGTTCTACTTCGGCAGCCACGGTGTCCGCCAGGCTCTGCGATGGCGTCACCAGGATGGCCGAGGCCATGGTATCATGCTCGGCCTGGGAGAGCAGGTCGGCCGCGATGTAGGCCGGCTCCGCGGTATCGTCGGCGAGCACGACGATCTCGCTCGGTCCGGCGATGCTGTCGATATCGACAGCGCCGTAGACCTCGCGTTTGGCCAGGGCCACGTAGATGTTGCCCGGCCCGCAAATCTTATCGACCGGCGCGATGGATTCCGTGCCGAAGGCGAGTGCGGCGACCGCCTGAGCGCCGCCCACCCGGTAAATCTCGCTCACGCCTGCCTCCGCGGCGGCAACGAGGATGTAAGGATCGATGCCCACCTTGCCGCCGGTAGCCGGCGGGGTGACCATCACAATCTCCGGTACACCGGCAATCTGCGCCGGGATGACGTTCATCAGCACGGAAGACGGGTAAGCCGCCGTGCCGCCGGGAACATAGACGCCCACCCGCTTAAGCGGGCGGATGATCTGTCCGAGGATCGTGCCGTCCGGCTGCAGATCCATCCAGGAGCTGCGTTTCTGCCGGGCATGAAACGCCCGGATATTGGCTGCAGCAGCGCGGATCGCAGTGACGAACGAATCCTCCACCCGGCTGTAAGCAGCCTGGAGTTCTTCTTGGGTCACCCGCAGTTCCGATGCTGTAAGCGTCGTGCGGTCAAACCGCTCCGTATAACGGAGCAGCGCAGCGTCGCCTTCTGTTTTGATATCAGCTACGATTTGTTTTACCGTTTCATTCTGCTCCGGCGTTCCGTATTCCACTTCCCGCTGCAGCTTGAAATCCTTGCTCGATTGTACCTTCACCGCTGCTTCCCCCTTTTACAACCTCAGCTGTTTATGGCTGTCCCTATTTATCTCAACTGCAATCCCGGCTCGCCGATAACCGCCTGCAGACGGTCGCACAGCTGCTGGATTTCTGCATTCTTCATCCGGTAGCTTACACGGTTGGCCACCAGCCGGCTGGTGATCTCAAAGATGCTCTCCATCTCCACCAGACCGTTATCCTTCAGTGTCTGTCCAGTCTCCACCATGTCCACAATGCGGTCAGCCAGGCCGATCAGCGGTGCAAGCTCGATCGAGCCGTTCAGCTTCACGACCTCCACCTGCTGGCCCTGCTCACGGAAATACCGTGAGGCGACATTCGGATATTTGGTAGCCACCCGCTGCTGAATGCCCGGCTGCCAGTTGGGCAGGCCGATAATAGACATCCGGCAGCGCGCGATGCCCAGATCAAGCAGCTCATACACATCGCGGTCCTCTTCCAGCAGCACATCCTTGCCGACAATCCCGATATCCGCTACGCCGTACTCCACATAAGTAGGCACATCCACCGGCTTAGCCAGAATAAACTCCATGCCCGCTTCCGGCAGTGAAATCACCAGCTTTCGTGATTCCTCGCCATCCGCAGGAATCGGTAATCCCGCCTGGCGGAACAGATCTGCCGCTTTATTGTAAATCCGGCCTTTCGGCATGGCTACCTTGAGTATTTGCGCCATTGTAGTTAACCTCCGTTTCATATCCGCCCTGCTGAGATGAACTCATCTTCTCCGCAGCTTCCATCTATCACACACTTTATTATCAATCATTCTTAACCCATTCTCAGCCATGCTCGCTGACAAATGACACGAATGTATAAATTTCTCCGTACTCTTCGCCATCTGCTTCCACAGTCCCGGGGTCCAGCCGCTTCACGGTCTTAAGGTCTTCCGGCCCCGCCGCCAGTCTCGTTACGACAATGTGGCCTTCCGACCGCAGCCGTGCCGCTTCCTCCAGCCCTTCGGTGCGCCGCAGCGCATCGTATTGAATCAGGACCGGTAACTCCTCCTCTTCCGGCATTCCGGACACTCCGTCCAGAATCCGGTTGGTCTTGAGGGAAAAGCCGGTTGAAGGTGTCGGCCGCCCGAATTGCTGCAGCAGATTGTCGTACCGGCCTCCGCTGCATACCGGAAAGCCGAGTTCGGAGGCATAGCCCTCAAAAGTCATGCCTGTATAATAAGAAAAGTCTCCGACCATCGTCAGGTCAATCAGCACATGCTGGGACACCCCGTAGGATACCAGCACTTCCCATACCTTGCACAGATGCTCAATGGAGGTACGGGCCAGCGGATGGCTGCTGAGCTCCAGAGCCTGTCCGCAAATCTCCTTGCCGCCGCGCAGGCGAAGCAGCCCGTACAGTTCACTCTTCTGTGCCTCCGGCAGTTCAAGCCGCCGCAGCGTATCGCGGAAGGCCACATAATCCCGGCCCAGCAGATGGTTCTTCAATTCCTCCTGAACCTCTGGCAGACCGGGAACCGCCTCCTGGAACAATCCGTCGAGGAAGCCCACATGGCCCATGGCGATCTTGAAAGACTTCACACCGGCAGCCTGCAGCGAGGATATAGCCAGCGCTACGACCTCGGCATCGGCCTCGGGAGAGTCGTCGCCGACAAGCTCCACCCCGGTCTGGAAGAACTCTGCTTCCCTTCCCGCTTCCTCTTCAATCGCCCGGAAGACATTGGCATGGTAAGACAGGCGCAGCGGCAGAGGTTCATCCTTCAATAAAGAGGAGACTACACGGGCCACCGGGGCAGTCATTTCAGAACGCAGCACCAAAGCTTGCCCCCGGTTATTGAGCAGTTTATAAAGTTTTTGGTCGGATGTGGAGCTGGCCACACCAACCGTATCGTAATATTCCAGTGTAGGGGTAATCACCTGCTTATATCCCCAGCGGCTCATACAGTGCAGCACATCATTCTCGATCTTGCGCAGCTTCGTCACTGCGCGCGGGAGATAGTCGCGCACACCGGCCGGCTTTTCAAATCCCTTCGGCTTGGACATCTTCATTAGTCACCTCGTCAGATAGCATAAGAACAAATATATATTACACTTTACTATGGTAAAGTGGTAGTAAAGTAAAGCAGTGGCAATATCGTATCACGGACGGTCCTTTTACGTCAATAATCCCCCCTACAACAGCATAGCATTTATTGCCATATAAGATGAACGTTCTACATTGTTAATAAAGATCCCTGCTCTTTCCCTTATGGTACACCAGACCCTCACGAAAATAAAATCGCTTACAAATTTACTCTTTACAAATGAATAAGAATCGAAGTAAGATACAAGAAAAGTTGTATACAAGTATACAACTGGCGCCATCCAAATTCTGATTGAGGAGTGAAGAAGCTATGAAATTAGGAATGATCGGACTTGGCAAGATGGGCTTCAATCTGGTTGTAAACCTGCTGAGCCATGGACACGAGGTAGTTGTAAGCGATATCAATCCGCAGAGGGGCGAACAATTAGCCGGGCTGGGTGCACAGCCTGCTTCTTCCATTGAAGAACTGGTTATGAAGCTGAAGCATCCCCGGATCATCTGGATTATGGTCCCCGCCGGCGCTGTTGTTGAAAGCGTAACAGATAAGCTCTCAGGTCTGCTGGAGGCGGGTGATATTATCATAGAAGGCGGAAACTCCCATTATAAAGACTCTGCGGAGCGTGCGGAGAAACTGAAGGAACGCGGCATTCACTTCTTCGATGCCGGTACTTCCGGCGGAACCAGCGGGGCTGAGCACGGAGCCTGCTTCATGATTGGCGGTAATCAGGAGGTCTTTGCGACAATTGAGCCTTTATTCCGCGATCTTGCAGTGGACCAGGGTTATCTGTATGCCGGAGAATCCGGGAGCGGACATTTCCTGAAGATGATTCATAACGGCATCGAATACGGCATGATGCAGTCCATTGCCGAAGGTTTCGAGCTGCTTGAGAAAAGCAGCTTTGACTTCAACTATGAGAACGTTGCCCGCCTGTGGTCTAACGGCTCTGTCATCCGCGGCTGGCTCATGGAGCTTACACAAAATGCTTTTGCCAAAGACCCGCAGCTGGCGGGAATCCGTGGGGTGATGCAGAGCTCAGGGGAAGGCAAATGGACCGTACAGACTGCGCTTGACCTGCAGGCCAGCACTCCGGTTATCGCCCTGTCCCTGCTGATGCGTTACCGGTCTCTTGAGGAGGATACTTTTCACGGTAAGGTTGTTGCCGCACTCCGCAATGAGTTTGGCGGCCATGCCGTTGTACAGGACAGCTAAGCAGTACTGCGCATAGTCCTGGTCCCAGGCGCCGGTGCCAAAGCATTTTAAAGCGATGACCCTGCGGAGATTGTATGCTAAAATTGTTAAAGTACCACAACTAGCATACTATTCAATCCTGCATAGAGGAGTCGTTTATAATGCAATACCCTTCCGCCTGGCTGCAAGGAGCTTCTCTCGGAGAAGCGATTGCCTGTGAACTTAGGCTGCAAATTATAGATGAGAAAATTAAACCTGGAGAAGTCCTTTCTGAGAACCGGATCGCAGCAGACTTCGGTACCAGCCGCTCCCCAGTCCGGGAAGCGCTTAAATCGTTATCCATTGAAGGCTTAATCCGTCTTGAACGAATGGGGGCTATTGTTATCGGCCTTAATCTCAAAGATGTTGAGGAACTGTACGATGTGCGGTATCTTATTGAAAGCTTTGCCCAGCAGAGACTGGCTGAAGGGAATCACGAAGGGCTGATCCAACAGCTCGAACAAATCATCGACAAGATGAAGCTGGCTGTTAAACACAATGATTTTGTCGAGTTTGCGTACCAGGATTTTTCTTTCCACGAAGCTATTGTCACTGAAGCCAAACACACCCGGATACTGCATTTGTGGAAGAGTATTCGTCATATCGTCATGACCGTCATCCTAATTACCACCGAAAAGGGGTTCGACAACGGGGAAGAACGGATGAATTGGGTAGCTGATAAACACCGGACGGTAGTGGAAGCCCTGCGTTCCGGAAATGCAGAGACCATCCGCAAGGTCGTTCAGGCCTATTTTGCCGACTCGGGAGAAACGCTGATCCGCAGCCTGCCCTAAGCAGGCTGATGCCACAAGGGGGCTGGACGATGCTCTCTTTTTCCGCCACAACTTGTCGACAAGTATACTGGAATTTCGTTTATGGAAAACACTTTAGCAGGTTATGTTATAAGCAATAACTATTTCCCAAGAATCCACCTAAATGGAGGCATCGTTTACTATGCAAAATTTGCTTGGACTTAGCCACAACGCAACGTTGCTCTTTTGGACATTGCTTGTCATTGTTTTTCTGGTTATGCTTATCGCCAGATACAAATGGAATCCTTTTGTCACGCTGCTTCTCTCTGCACTGGTCCTAGGCCTGCTCGCAGGAATGGAATATCAGACACTGATCAAATCGGTCACGGGCGGTTTGGGCGGTACTCTTGGAACAATTGCCATTGTAATCGGTCTCGGGACGATGCTGGGAAAAATGATGGCCGAATCCGGCGGTGCTGAACGTATCGCTAACACACTGGTGGACCGTTTCGGGGAGAAAAATGTTCACTGGGCAATGATGCTGGTAGGATTCGTTGTCGGGATTCCCGTATTTTTTGAAGTCGGCGTAATCCTGCTTATCCCTGTGGTGTTCATGGTGGCCCGCAAAACCAAGATGCCGCTCCTGCAGATCGGAATTCCAATTCTTGCCGGTCTGTCGACCGTCCACGGACTCGTTCCGCCGCATCCGGCGCCCATGATCGCTATTGGTGCCTACAATGCAAATTTGGGTAAAACGATTTTATATTCTATCCTTGTCGGTTTGCCTACGGCCATTATTGCAGGACCGCTGTTCGGCAAATTTATAGGAAAACGCATCCAGGTGACCCCTCCCACAGAGCTGGCTGAACAATTCGCGGCCAAAAGTGTCCGGGAACTGCCCGGCTTCGCCATTACGCTGCTGACCATCCTGTTGCCTGTTATTCTTATGCTGATGGGTTCAGTTGCGGATATCCTTGATCCGTCCGGCGTTCATGCCTTTACACCCTTCGCTAAGTTTATTGGGCATGAGGTTATCGCCCTGCTCATCGCAGCGGTCTTTTCCTTCTTTTCGCTGGGGTTTGCCCGCGGCTTCAAGAAAGAAGATATCTCACGGTTTACCAGCGAGTGTCTTGCACCGACAGCGTCCATCATCCTCATCATCGGAGGCGGCGGTGCCTTTAAGCAGGTGCTGATCGACAGCGGAGTCGGAGGCGCGATCGCAGCTGTTGCTACACAATCCCATGTGAATATTATATTCTTTGCCTGGCTGGTAGCTGCACTGATCCGTGTGGCCACAGGCTCCGCTACAGTAGCCATGACAACAGCTGCAGGCATTGTTGCACCGGTACTGGCCATAAGCACTGGCGTAAATATCGAGCTCGTAGTGCTGGCTACAGGTGCCGGTTCACTGGTACTTTCACATGTCAATGATGCCGGCTTCTGGATGATCAAGGAATTCTTCGGAATGTCCGTAGTGCAAACACTGAAGACGTGGACAGTAATGGAGACTCTTCTATCCGTAGTAGGTCTGGTTTTCATTATGATATTAAGTGTCTTTGTCTAATTACAACTGAAAGAAGGGTTGCATGTTGAGTACATCCTATATGATCGGCGTTGATATTGGAACTACAAGCACCAAGGCCGTTCTCTTCAAGGAGAATGGAAGCATCGTCACTCAGGCAAATGTAGGATATCCCCTGCATCAGCCTTCACCTTCAGTCGCTGAGCAAGATCCGGAACAGATTCTGAACGCAGTTATCCATACGATAGCAACGGTGATGCAAACCAGCAGCATCCAGCCGGATGAGCTGCTGTTCCTCTCGTTCAGCTCAGCCATGCACAGCGTAATTGCTGTTGATGCTGCAGGCAAGCCTCTCACCGCCTGTATTACCTGGGCCGACAACCGGAGCAGCGCCTCAGCAGCCCGCCTGAAAAATGAACTGGGCGGACATGAACTGTACCTGCGCACGGGAACGCCCATTCATCCCATGTCACCTATCACCAAGTTGATGTGGCTGGGTGAGGAGCAGCCGGATCTGTTCCGGCAGACGTATAAATTTATTTCCATCAAGGAATACGTCTTCGCCCGGCTGTTTGGTGAATACATTATTGACCATTCGATCGCCTCTTCCACAGGCATGTTCAACTTGGAGAAGCTGGCCTGGGATGAGGAAGCCCTGCGCATTGCCGGCATTACGGCTGAACACCTCTCGAAGCCTGTCCCCACTACTCAGGTTATCCAGGGGCTGCTGCCGGGCTTTGCAGAACAGCTTGGACTGCTGGCCTCAACGCCCTTCGTTGTGGGAGCCAGCGACGGCGTGCTCTCCAATCTCGGCGTAGGCGCCATCCAGCCAGGTGTCGTGGCGGCCACCATCGGCACTAGTGGTGCAATCCGCACCGTGGTCGACCGTCCGCTGACCGACCCCAAGGGCCGGATCTTCTGCTACGCCCTGACCGAGAACCACTGGGTGATCGGCGGACCGGTGAACAATGGCGGTATGCTGTTCCGCTGGGTACGGGATGAATTCGCCGCCTCTGAGGTGGAGACCGCGAAGCGCCTCGGGATTGATCCCTATGAAGTTCTGACACGTATTGCCGAACAGGTGCCTCCGGGGAGCAACGGCCTGCTGTTCCATCCGTATCTGACCGGTGAGCGTGCTCCGCTGTGGAATCCGGATGCCCGCGGCTCCTTCTTTGGACTGAGCATGACCCACCGGAAGGAGCATATGATCCGCTCTGTGCTGGAAGGTGTTATCTTCAATATGTACACCGTGCTGCTGGCTATGGAGGAGCGGATCGGGCGTCCGGGCAAAATACTGGCCACCGGCGGTTTTGCCCGCTCATCCCTGTGGCGGCAGATGATGGCAGATATTTTTGATCAGGAGGTTATCATCCCCGAGAGCATCGAGAGCTCCTGCCTCGGAGCAGTCGTGCTTGGTCTATACGCAACCGGACGGACCAGCTCCTTCGATATCGTATTTGAGATGATCGGCTCCACCCACCGACACCAGCCGGTTGAAGCACACGCCAAAGTCTATAAGCAGCTGCTGCCCATCTTTATTTCCGTTTTCCGCAGCCTGGAGAGCCAATATGCAGCCATTGCAGAGTTCCAGCGCGGGCAAGCCGGAGAATAAGCTGAAGTGCTGTACCCATATACAAAAAGCGCCGACGAACCCGCAGTTGCAGGCTCTCGGCGCTTTTGTATTTAACTCATTACACCATGGCTTTGGTTTTTGGCTTCTGCGGGGCAGAACCGAACAGCACCCAGGCCGGCTTCACATAACGAAAGACCAGCGCTACGACCAGCCATGATCCCAGCAGGGCAACCAGCCAGCCCCCGGCAATGGCTGCCGTATAGGCCAGCGAACCGCCGTGAAACGGCAGCTTTCTGTATATGAACAGCAGGGCTGGATGCAGCAGATAAATGCCGAACGAGCAGGCGCCTATCGAGATTAGCATCCGCGTCAGCAGACTGCGTCCCGCACCATACAGCAGGAAGGACAGCTGCAGGAGCACCACGCAGGAGAGCAAGGCATGAAGATTAGAGAACCCCTCATACCAGAGGCTGTTAATGACCGTTTTCTTCGTATAGTTGTTGAACCACAGCTCTACATGAATGATCCCTGCAGCTGCCCATAGCAGCCATAGCAGGATCCAGACTCCGCCTTTACCGGATCTCCAGCCCTCGCGGGACGGGATGAGCCACTTTTTGAGGGACCCATAATAGACAGCAATTGCCGCTCCCAGCAGGAAATAAGAGAAATAGGTGATCGCAAGGCTGCCTTTAGACAGCTGCCAGTACCCGTGGTTCGTCATATACTTGTTCAGCAGGACGAATCCCCACTGCAGAGCAAGCCCAATAACCGGGGCCCAGGCAGCGAGCCGGCGGACCTTTTGCAGGCACCACAGCATGAGCGGGAACAGCAGATAGAACTGAATGATGATTATGATGTAGTAAAGATGTGTATACGCCGTACCGGTCCAGAGATACTTCCACATCTTGGCCGCCATATCGCCCAGCGGCATGTCCCACGTATGACCGGCCGTCATTTTTAATATAAAGTACAGGAACGAAAATACCACATAAGGCACAATAATATAGATCAGCCTTCGGCTATAAAACTTTCCCAGCGTTTTCCCGCTCAGCGGGCGGTCTATGTAGTTATAGAACAGTACAAATCCGCTTAAGAATACAAAAGACGGAACCGCGAACTGGCTGAATTTGTTGATGAACAGAAACGGATGAAACATGGATGTGTCCAGTGTCTCCGCCAGGGTGCGTGAAGTAGCATGAATGGCCAGTACCGCAAAAATTGCAATCGCCCGAAAAATATCCAGCTGTGGAATTCTTTCTTTATTTCCCATGAACGTTCCTCCTGTTAAGCTCCATATCCTAGAGTGCCAATAATCTTATTAATCATTTCCATCATTCTTCGTAGACCGTGCTGTTGCTTCAGATCCCATGCTTTTCGTTCATCCCGCTCTCGGTCTGACCCGTTCCTGCAAGGTAGCCTGGCATCGTCTTGGTCTGAGGGGCGAGCGAACGCGGCACACTTCCAAACATAATCCATGCTTTTTGGAATCTTCGAAAAATGAACTGCACAATCACCCAGCTCCCGGTCACCGCAACAAGAAGTCCCCCATATATAAACACCACATAGGTAAACGAATCCGGGGAGATGCTGTGGGGCAGTTTTCTGTAAACCGCCAGGAGCAGCGGATGAATCAGATAGATTGCAAACGACAGCTCCCCCATCCGTGTCAGAACAGTAACCAGCCCGCGTGAAGCCTTCCTGGAGATCAAAAAAGCGGCATACAACAGCACAAGCGCTGACAGCATCGTATGCACATTCCACAGCAGCTCGTACCACAGCGAATCCGTCCATCTCCCGAAATGGCGGGCTTCATACCATAGCTGAACATGTATAAAGGCAGCCGCCAGCCATGCAGTAAACAGCAGAACCGTCAGCCGTTTATGGATAGCCCCGAGACCTTTCCAAGGCTTCGTCAGCCACGGCTTAATCTCATCAAAATGAACCGCAATATAAGCCCCCATCATATAATAAGCCAGATATGAAATCGATAGACTACCCTTCTCCACAATATGCAGCTCGTATTTATTCCACAAGATAAACCCCCACTGCAGTACCAGCCCAAGCGGAAAAACCCACTTTACCCAAAAATTTGAACTCTGCAGCAGCTTCAGCAATAACGGAAACAGCAGATAAAACTGAATGCTGATAAATACAAAATACAAATGTGCATACGCCGAGCCCGAAAACAGCGCTCCCGTAAAGCTGGACAGATTCTCCAGCGGTTGCTGCGTCAATTCCCCGTTTACATACAAAGTCAGTGCATAGTACCCGAGCGATGCCAGCAGATAAGGCAGCAGAATGTACTTCAGCCTGCGCCGGTAAAAGTTGCCGATCAGACTCCGGGTAACCGGACGCCTGTAATAATTGTAAAACAGCACAAAGCTGCTAAGAAAGATAAAGGATGGCGTTCCGAATTTAAAAAAGATGTTGATCCAGTTTAGCCAGTAATAGTACGGAGAGTTCAGGGCCTGCTCCCCTGCCGCAAACGATGTAGAATGAACATGCAGAACTCCCATAATCGCTAAGGCGCGGTATATATCGAGCTGTGGCAGTCGTTCCTGTCGGGCTGCTTTCACGATAAAATTCCTCTTCTCTACTATGATGTGTTCATAGAGATCCATGTGAGCAGAATGCATGAAACTGAACCTATCAGGAAGCCTGCACCTGGCTGATTATTCATTCTGATAATTACTATATCGTCTTACGCCGATGATGCGCTTATTCTAATTACAAGTATAGCGCTTCTCTGGTTCCGGCGGCACTTAAAGTTTTCTTAATATTCCTCAAGAATACCTAAGAACAATCCAGTCCTATTCCCTTTACGCAAAAAGACCCCGCAGCTTCTGCGCCGATACACGCAACCTGAAACTGCAGGGTATTACAATAACTTCCTCTCATTCATCAGCCTGCTGCGCATCTTCCGGGGAAGCCGGACGTATTTCCCTAAGCGGATTTCCGCCAACGAACGAACCGGCTGCCACATCCTTATGCACCACTGAGCCTGCGGCCACAACTGCCCAGTCTCCTATGGTTACACCGGGTAGAATTGTCGTATTGGCCCCGATCAACACATTTTCACCGATAATGACCTCACCGAGACGGTATTCTTTAATAAGGTATTCATGAGCGAGAATAGTTGTATTGTAGCCGATTACAGAATTTTCACCGACCGTTATCAATTCCGGAAAAAAAACATCGACCATCGCCATCAGCCCAAACGCCGTATGCTTGCCCACCTTCATGCCGAGCAGCCGGCGATAAATCCAGTTCTTCACGGACAGGATCGGACAATAGCGGGCAATCTGGATAAAAATAAAATTGCGCACGCCCTTCCAGGGACTAACCGTACGATAAATGTACCAGAGCGAATTATGCCCCTCCACCGGATAACGGGTTACTTTTCTCACGATTCATTCGTCCCTTGCTCCACAATAGTCAATAAATCGGTCATGTCATGAATGATGTATTCCGGATCATATTTGCGCAGCGTTTCTTCCCCTTTAAGTGACCAGGAGACTCCCGCCACACGTACACCGGCTGCTTTGGCGGATTGAATATCAACCACGCTGTCACCTACCATAAGGGTTTTGCGCGGATCAACATTCAAATTGCGGATAGCGGTTAGCACAGGCTCCGCATGAGGCTTCGGATGAACAACATCGGTCACGGTGACAATGGTCTCCATATACTTCAGCAGATCAAATCTCTCCAGCGTCTTAAGCGTTGTGGGACGAATCTTTGTTGTGACGATCCCCAGCTTAATCCCACGCCGCGACAGCTCATCCATCGTTTCATTCACACGCGGAAAAGAATCAACCATTTCATCATGATGCGCATTATTATATGCACGGTAAGACCGCTCAAGGACACTGACATCCTCCAGAATGCCTGAGAACTCACTCAGCTGCTGCTGGAGTGTTGTACCCATATGAGGAATAATCTGCTCCCGGGTAAGCGGGGGCAGATTATTCTCCTTCAAGGCATGCATGAACGAGCCTATGATCAGCTCGTTCGTATTTACAATTGTTCCATCCAAATCAAAAAGAACACATTCAATCATTTCAATAATTACTCCTTTGGTTCTCCATTCTCCGCCTTCTCTTCTTCAGGCTGTACCGCCTGTGGAGTATTCTGCGGAGTATTAACAGCATGTTCCGGCACAACCGAATCGGCGGCAGCAGCTTTAGTGCTGACAATAGGATCGGAGTAATGTGCGCTGGACTGGCCAGTCACCCTGCGTACGACAATCAGAACAACCGCCACAAGGATAATGAGCAGCGCCAGCAGCTGGGAGATCCGGATATTGCCATAAGCAGGATCCAGATAACCCTGTTCAAAGCCCATCCACTTCATCGGACTCCACAGTCCGTTTATGAGCGATGCTACACCACTGCTTCCGTTGAAGCCCAGACTGTCCGTACGCAGCGCTTCAATGAAGAAACGGCCGATGGAATACCAGATGAAATAAGACAGGAAGATTTCACCCGCACGCACAAATTTCTGGCGGCGCAGCACCATCAGCAAGAGAATGCCAAGCAGGCTCCAGAGGGACTCGTACAGGAATGTCGGATGATGAAAGGCATCCCCTATGTACATTTGATTGACAATAAAGTCGGGTAAGTGCAGTTTGTCGCGCAGGAACGATTCCTCCACAACACCACCGTAGGCTTCCTGGTTAACAAAGTTGCCCCAGCGGCCAATCATTTGTCCTGCGAGCAGGCCAGGTGCACATATATCCACGATACGCCAGAACGGATATCCTTTATAACGGAAGTAGATAATCCCGCAAATAATCGCGCCAATTAATGCGCCATAAATGGCGATCCCGCCATTCCAAATTTTAAAGACATCAATAAAGTTATCCTTATAATCCTCCCATTTAAAAGCTACAAAATATATCCGGGCGCCAATGATAGCAGAGGGCACTCCAAGCAGCAGGAGATCCATAAAGAATTCCTGTGGAATATTAAATCGCTTTCCTTCCTGGATGGCGAGAAATAATCCTGCGAGTGCCCCGACACCTAGGATCAGCCCATACCAATGCACTGGCAGCGATCCAATGGAGAATACAATGGGATTAATCGCTAAAGAAAAAAACATAGTCTCACGCTCCTAGTCCAGATCATCCATGTCTTCAGAGATGGTAGCTGTAAGTTTATTAGTAAACTGTAGAGCTGCGTTGAAGCCCATTTGCTTCAAGCGGTAGTTCATTGCCGCAACTTCAATAATAACAGCAAGGTTTCGTCCCGGCCGTACTGGGATTGTTACAAGAGGAACATCTGTATCGATAATCCGGGTAGTTTCCTCATCAAGGCCAAGACGGTCGTATTGTTTGTCCTGCTGCCATGCTTCGAGCCGTACAACGAGCGTAATACGCTTATGGTTACGGATGGCACCCGCACCAAAGAGCGTCATTACATTAATAATCCCTACCCCGCGGATTTCCAGCAGGTGGCGGATCAATTCCGGTGCTGTACCATGAAGCTGATTGTCGGAAGTTTGGCGAATCTCCACCGCATCGTCAGCAATCAGGCGGTGTCCGCGCTTAACCAGCTCAAGGGCTGTTTCACTTTTACCAATCCCGCTGCTGCCTGTAATCAGCATCCCTACACCGTATACATCACAGAGTACTCCATGAATAGTCGCGGTAGGAGCAAGTCTGCCTTCGAGGAAGCTGGTTAATCTACTGGAAAAAATGGTTGTAGCCATCGAGCTGCGCAGAACCGGAAGTCCCTTCTCGTTGCTGATATCAATCAGCTCCTGTGGCACATCCAAAGCTCTTGTAATCACAATACACGGAGTATTATCATTACAAATCCCGCGGATCCGGCTTCTACGCTCTTCCTCAGGAAGCATAGAAAAGAACGCCAACTCTGTCTTACCAAGTAGCTGCACACGTTCTTCAGGATAATATTCGAAATAACCGGCCATTTCCAGCCCGGGACGATTCAGGTCATCCACTGTAATCGGTCTTTTTAGACCTTCATGCCCGGAAACCACTTCTAATTGAAAATGCTGTACTAATTCAGATACTTTTACCTTCTTAGCCATGTATGTTCTTCCTTTCGTCACCTGCGGTTTAGTCCGCCTTCCCGCGTCTGGTCAGCAACTCTTCCCTATCCCATCCGTAGGTAATTCTCCTGCTATCTTAATTGATAACGTCTATGAATGCAATCTTAATACCAGTTAGCTCGTGGCACCGGGAAGATGTAAGCAAACAAAAAAGCCGCCCTTTCAGGCGGCTTCTCTAAACGGGAAAGCTGTATATCTTATCCCAGCAAAATGTTCAGTTCAGACTCTTTATCAAAGAGGTGAATTTTGTTCATGTCGATAGCCAATTTAGGCTTGCTGCCTTCACGGGTAGTGGAACGTCCATCTACACGGGCAATTACAGTGCTTGCGCCAAGGCCGCTCAAGTAAAGGAGCATTTCATGACCAAGGTTTTCTGTAACATCAACCAGCGAAGTGAAGATTGTGTTCGGGGAAGCTTCCAGGAATACTGGCTCTTCATGGATATCTTCTGGACGAACGCCCATGATCACATCTTTACCGATATAACCTTTGCTGCGAAGCAATGTTGCTTTGCCGCCTGGAACTTCAACATCAAGGTTCTCAGCGCGGAAACGGACAGAACCGTTCACTTCGGACAAAGTACCGTTGATAAAGTTCATTGTAGGGGAACCGATAAATCCGGCTACGAACAGGTTTGTAGGCTCATTGTACAGTTCTTCAGGGGAAGCAGCCTGTTGAATGATACCGTCATACATAACTACGATACGGTCACCCATCGTCATAGCTTCTGTCTGGTCATGCGTTACATAGATACAAGTGGTTTCAAGGCGTTTAACCAGTTTAGTGATTTCTGCGCGCATTTGACCACGAAGTTTAGCATCCAAGTTGGAAAGAGGCTCATCCATCAGGAAGACTTGCGGATCGCGGACGATCGCACGGCCCAAAGCGACACGTTGACGTTGACCACCGGACAGAGCCTTAGGTTTACGTTCCAGCAAGTGCTCGATATCGAGGATCTTAGCTGCTTCGCGCACTTTCTTGTCGATTTCTTCTTTCTTCACTTTACGCAGTTTCAAGCCGAATGCCATGTTTTGGTACACGCTCATGTGCGGGTACAGGGCGTAGGATTGGAATACCATCGCGATATCGCGGTCTTTAGGAGCCACGTCATTGACTACACGATCACCAATGTACATTTTACCTTCGGAGATTTCTTCCAGGCCTGCGATCATACGCAGTGTTGTGGATTTACCGCAACCGGAAGGTCCAACCAATACGAGAAATTCCTTATCTTTAATATCAAGATTGATATCCATTACTGTTGCTTTATCTGAACCCGGGTATTTTTTGAAAATATGCTCTAAACGTACGCCTGCCATTGTATTTCCCCCTCGAGTTTATAATTAGAATAAAAAATAAATCGCTTTCTTGTACATTTATCTTACCCCAGACGTGCCGTGCTGGCTATTTGTAACGTTCACAAAAAACCTATTTTCTTTTCGTCACTTTATACAATAACATTGCTAATTTCACAATCGCCGCATCACCAAAGCTCCGCACATCGGCCCCGGTCTCCTGTTTGATCTTATCCAGCCGGTACAGCAGAGTATTACGGTGGATGTAGAGCTTCTTCGCCGTCTCGCTCACATTACAGTCCATTTCGAAAAAAGTCTCCAGTGTAAGCAGCATTTCCTTATCCGCCAGCACAGAAGAATAATCACCGATCTGTCCCAGCAGCTGTCTGCGCCGTTCATCTGGAATACTGTTTATCAGTCGTTCCATATGCAGCTCCCATGGAAGGTGGATATACTCACCGACCTGAAAAATCCGGCCGAGCACAATCGTCTCCCGCAGCAATGCAACCGAACCAGTCAAACCTTTTACCGGGATGATAGCAGGTGCCACAGCCAGATGGAAAACACCGACCCACTCGCTGGCGATCAGTTCGTGCAGCCCCATACTGGTCTGAGCCAGGAGCTCATCTTCACTTTCTTCCTCATCTTCCTTATCATCCCCGCCGGTGAGCAGTTCCTTACGGGCTAAAATTAACCATTCTTTCTCCTGCAGGGGGATAAGTAAAATATCATTCTCAAAATAATTGCGCAACAGCTTCATCAGCGACCGGTAGGTCAGCTGCGGATTATGCACATTCTCACTGACCAGCAGAAAGGGGACCATATCTCCGAATAGGCGGCCCTTAAGCGTCATATCATCGGGAATTTCAGCATCATTCTTCTCTTGCTCGAGCTGTGAGTTAAGCCAGCCGCTTAGCTGCCGGGCTTCTACCTCGCCTTCTTCTTTTAGTCCGGTAGCCTTAAGGGCAATGGCATAATTGCGCGCCGCATAATTAACCAATTGCAGCTCCAGACCCGTAAGGCCCTCCATTTCCACCCATACCGCAGTGATCCGGCCTTCATTTTCATATAAGGGAACCCATAGATAACCATCGTGCGTAACAGGCTGCTCCTGCTCTTCCGTACCCACGCCAAATAGGGAAGCTGAATGCTGCCGTCCGAGCTGTTTGATTCCGGCTCTCTTTCCGGTGAGCTGCTCCAATTTTTGACGCAATGCCTCACTATCCATCGTCACCATTCTCCACCACTTTTGCTCTTTTCGCCTATTTTATCATATTCTGCAACATTATGCGGCTAGGCCTATCTGAATGATAAGTGACACTCGACTCTCCCTGGTAAAATCATCGTTTCTCCGTACTCAAAGCTGCGGACTTAGATAATGGCAATACTATGGGGTTTATCTTTTTCAGCTCCTTATGCATCCAGATCCCCGCTATCGCCCCTTCGCCCATAGCCACCGTAGCTTGCTCCGCATGAACGGCAACGTCGCCAGCTACCCACAAATGTTCCACATTCGTCATTAAGGAACGTCTATTTACCTCAATATGTCTGTTTTTATGGAGCGTGACCCCAAGCTGAGCGGCAAGCTCAGAATGTACTGCATTTCTCCCAAACGCAATAAACCCGCGCTCTGCCGGAAGGTGAGTGCCATCCTGTAAGGCCACTCCTTTAATCATCCCGTCATTCTCTTGTACTATGTGGGTAGCGGCTTGTTCAATATAGATAATACCCTCTGCCCGGAGGCGTGTGAGATTCTCCTCAGACACGGGCTCATGTTCATGATTAATGTAGGTCAGATCTCCCGTACGTTCCCTTAAAATAAATGCCATATTAGCCCCAGCATCACCAGAACCCAGTAACACCGTCTGACGGTCTTGAATCTCAAAGCCATCACAGTCAGGACAGACATACACAGATTTGCCAAGTGTCGGTACAAGTCCCGGCAGTTCCGGAAAGCGATCCATTACCCCTGTAGCCAGCAGCAAGGTTTTACTTTCGTATTGGCGGCCTCGCTCTCCGGTTAAGAGGAAGAGCTGTTCATACTTATCCGCTTTAACGACTTTGTCTGAGATGAATTCCACACCAGCCGTTTCAGCCTGCCGCCGGCCTCTTGCACGTATTTCGTCACCCGATACTCCATCCGGCCAGCCCAGTATATTATGATAGGTCCGGCAAAGATTTGATCTGCCGCCTCCTGCATCAATTACCAGCACCCGATGTGCAGAGTACCGTCCTAATTGAATCGCCGCCTGAAGTCCGGCAAATCCGCCGCCAACAATAATTGCATCATATATCATAGAGATCACTCATTTCTGCTCAGCATTATAAACTTATAATTAAACGAAGCAAGAAATTTTAAACTCGATGACTACAAATAGGCCAAATTGAGTTCTGAAAACACAAAAAAGCCACCATCCGAGGATGATGACTTTATGTTTGGAATGAGCCATGAAGGACTCGAACCTTCGACACCCTGATTAAAAGTCAGGTGCTCTACCAACTGAGCTAATGGCTCGTAAAACTGGTGGAGGCTGATGGATTCGAACCACCGAACACGTACGTGAGCAGATTTACAGTCTGATGCGTTTGGCCACTTCGCTAAGCCTCCGTAATATGGTGGCGCGGGAGGGAATCGAACCCCCGACACAAGGATTTTCAGTCCTTTGCTCTACCGACTGAGCTACCGAGCCAAAAACAAGCCTTGAAACATAAAATGGCGGAACCGACGGGATTCGAACCCGCGATCTCCTGCGTGACAGGCAGGCATGTTAGGCCAACTACACCACGGTTCCGCATTTGTGAAAATAATGGTGCCGGCGAGAGGACTTGAACCCCCAACCTACTGATTACAAGTCAGTTGCTCTACCAATTGAGCTACACCGGCACAGTGTGAAAATATTCTTATAATGAAAATGGTGGAGGCTGAGGGGTTCGAACCCCCGACCCTCTGCTTGTAAGGCAGATGCTCTCCCAGCTGAGCTAAGCCTCCGGGAAATATGGTAGCGGCAGAGGGGATCGAACCCCCGACCTCACGGGTATGAACCGTACGCTCTAGCCAGCTGAGCTACGCCGCCACAATAATTAGGTTTTGGATTTAAAATGGCGGAGAGAGAGGGATTCGAACCCTCGCACCGCTTACGCAGTCTAACCCCTTAGCAGAGGGTCCCCTTATAGCCACTTGGGTATCTCTCCAAACGATATGGTGCCATGTAAATCCATTCAGGAACCTTAATTCCTGAAAACTGAATCCGAAACAAATCTGCGTTCTTCGAAATATTGGATAAGCCCTCGACCGATTAGTATTGGTCAGCTCCATGCATTACTGCACTTCCACCTCCAACCTATCTACCTCGTCGTCTTCAAGGGGTCTTACTAATTGGGAAATCTCATCTTGAGGGGGGCTTCACGCTTAGATGCTTTCAGCGCTTATCCCGTCCGTACGTAGCTACCCAGCCATGCTTCTGGCGAAACAACTGGTGCACCAGCGGTACGTCCA
>NZ_CAKMMG010000008.1 GCF_927798115.1 Paenibacillus auburnensis | reverse complement strand
CCGCCACCGCCACCGCCACCAGTGCCACCTCCACCACCGCCACCAGTACCACTGTCTCCTCCAGAAGAATCAGGGTATAGATACTGCTTGTACACTACAAAGCTTTCTCTTTTCCCTGGTGATGTAATACTGACTCCAAGAATAGGAATAGACTCATCCAGGATAATGTTGTCGACAGCCGCCACACTGCTCCCTGCAGAAACTGTTGCCTGGCCGTAAAGAAGACCGGTGTAAGAATACACCTTTATCACATCGCCTGCTTTCAGCCCACTTACCGAAACGGAATCAAAGTTGCTATTGTTCTGAATTTTAATTTGTTCCGGAGAGGGTTTAGTGCTCATCCGGTCAGGTATCTCAATAAGACTGTATCCAGGCGCTTCATTCCCCTCGTTATCTACCAGAACTACTGCCAGTGCATATGCATCTGCCGGAATTGGTGTTCCGGCAGCAATGCTTAGTGTGAGCGTAGCCTGATTAGATGGCAGCCAACCAAGCGGTTCAGCGATGATCCCATTGTCTCCGTAGAAAAACACGGCATACCGGTCCCCGGCCATTTGGCCCGGCGCTGGTGCAAAAGATACTCTTCCGCTAATGGTATTTGCTGAATTATCCGTATCAAAAAGGGAACCATTTGAGATGAAATAGGCATCTTCATCCCAGATACGTACGATACGTTCTGATTCTTCATATGTTTTATATTCGTTATATCCTAGCTCCTGCATCGGTGTAACACCGATTTTCCGCACGGAGGCTGATGTATTCTTCTTTATATCATCCTGTATATAACCGCCAGCTTTGCGGTCATAAATTGATGTATAGTCATCTGACATTCCGTTAACCTGTTGATTATTCGCATCATAGTAGCGTATCCGGTATCTGGAGATATCGACAGCAGCCTTACCGGGGTCAATGACCACACTGCCGGTGAATTGCTGGGGGCTCGGGTCTTCATCAATGGCATACACGGCAACGGGCTTAAGATCTTCCTTTATTTGTTCTTTCATTTGTTCCAGGCTGTTGTATTTTAGTAGTCTATATCCTGCCGGAGGATCATATTCGGAGGCGCCTGACGGGACAGCACCAGCATCAAGCAGGATTGTGCCATCCTTTTTCACGTAAGCATTCTGCGGAACAAAGGGAAACCTGTACACTGTACTATACGAATCACGGTCAAAAATTGCAGCAGTAGTAAGTACCGTTTGACCGCTCACAGCTAAAATACGTGAGGAAAATTTAGTATCTTTATAAGTCCCAAGTATTGAATTCAGATTGTTAGCCGGCAAACGAGTTATGCCATAATATACGTATTCTTCATCTTTCAGCAAACTGTTCTCATAACCATCACTAATATAAGCAGAGGTTTGAATGGTTTGACCCGTAGCCTGATCCAGTTGATACAATTCTGTTCCAGTGCCGATATATAAACTGGTCTCATCCGTCAGCAGATCATTATCATTCGAACCATAGTATCCCGGGAGATAAGCATATACCGAATCGAACACTCCGACTCTTCCTCGGAAATTAGTAAAAAACACCTTCCCGCTTCCCGCTGCAACCTTATCGGCAACCGTACCAATCTCCAATTCTTGGATCGGCGCCATAAAATTAGTTTCATTTGCCGTATCGATTTTGACAAGATGAGAGCTGCCAGCTAGAGAAATATATATAACCCCTTGTCGGATAACGATATTTTGAGGCTGAGAGCCTGCATAACGGTCTGCTACAATTTCAAAGGATTCCGTATCAATCTGAAACAGCCGGTTTGCATCTTCGGAAATAGCATACAAATAACGTTCGTTCCTGCCCGCTACCCAGTCAGTGACGGGATGGTCCAGCTCAATCTGATCCACTCCGCTAGCATAACTGAGCGGTGCAGGAGTAACGGCTGGCGGCGTGAATTTCGTTTTCTTTATAACAGAGGAATAGTAAGGATTTTGGTATACATTATTATTTTGATCCAGGTAAATAAAGGAATAATCTTCAGATGCTCTGTCAGCATGGTATACTCTGTTTGCCCCGTCATCGCTGAAAATGTCACCGCTGCTTGTAAAAATAAAGCCATCCTTTACAGCCAAAACAGCTCCACTTGAGACGGACGAAATTAGCTTGCTGTTAACCGGATCGATTTTTCTGTTGCCGGAATACAAATTCCCTTCATCATCAATAAACAGATTTTCGCCGACAGCGATATCTTCGAAACTATCCCAGCTCCACAGTTTTGTACCATAGGTAGCATCAAATACACTTAGCTCCGAACCTGTACTTCCTGTTTCTGCAGCATAGAGAAGCTGACGCTCGTGATCCATTTTCAGTATGGGCTTATAGATGGAAACATTGAGCGGCTCTTCCTGTGAGGATGTCCAATCTTTTCTATGGATATCGCTCCATTGATCATCAACGGAATAATATAGAGCGCTGTCATTTACAGCAAGGTGATAAGGATGCTTTTCAGTCGGAATTATTTGCGTAACGTTTCTGGAATCTAAATCTATCACTTTTACAAAATATTCCCCGTTAACAGAGACATAAAGCTTACCATTCGATATATCCATGTCTAACGGGTTGGAGCCTACCAAGATTTTTTTCACTATTTTTAGTGTATCCATATTTATGACAATTACTTCGCTGGAATTATAAGTAATGGCGTAGAGGTATCCTCTCTCTTCATCCATCTTCAAATCACGTATATGAGAGCCCAAATCCACTGATAGTTCTGTAGCGCTCTCTGCAGAAACCGTCGGTGTAGTTCCTCCTAATGGCCCTATTATTGAAGCGAACAAAGCCACAATACATACATAAATCAATCGTTTCACAAATTTCATCCAACCAGTTCCCCTTCCAAAAATTATCATCGATAGATGATTCTATCATAAGTGACAATGTACTTTTTTGGAAAGTATTATTATAGCTACAAATGCACTATCCAATCCGATCTGCATTTTGATACTTTTGGTGATACATAAGGTTTAGCATACGCTATTGTACATTCCGGAACAAACAACAATACATAAAAAAAAGAGTACCGCTCATCAGTTACAGAGCCAGTGCCTCTTCCGTAATTCTTTTAATATCTACCGGTGACAACGTTTCTTCATTGACCATATCCGGTAAAATCTCAGTCAGGAAGTACTCCACGCATCTCAGGTCAATATTCTTAATCTTAATCAGCGCATTGCGGTACATTACCACAAATTCCTTCTCCGTGTTGCCCCGCTGTATTTCGGCAAATGCTTCATAGACCTGATCCATTTTATCCGCAACTTCCAGAATCAGCCCCTCCAGCGACTCATCCTTGCCTTCACGCAGCTGATGGAAGAAAATGCTTTTGAACTCCTCCGGGATATGCTCCTCAATAAAGTTATGAACCATGCCTTCCTCCACCTGCTGGATCAGTGACCGCAGCTGCAGCGAGGAATGCTTCACCGGCGTTTTGATGTCCCCGATAAAAATCTCCCCGTAATCATGGCTGCTCGTGATCTCGTACAGCTTCTTCCAGTCAATGACCGCACCGTGCTTTTCTTCGATATCAGCCAAGGTTTTGGCATACTGTACAACCTTCCAGGAATGGGCTGCTACACTATGCTCCTCGAATTTGAACTTACCCGGGCAGCGGATGATCCGTTCCAACTCGTTCAGCGAGCGGAAATACTTATGAATTCCCATAGGCCAGTCCTCCTTATTGTCCATCGTCTTATCCGAAAGTAACTCATTCTCTTAAAAGGGTTGGAGGGAGAAGCTTCCTACAGTATAGATCCGGAGTGTTAAGCGGGGATTACATAGGGTGGTTTCTTATGTTAAAAAGAGTGCTGCGGTGAATCAGGACTGCCTGGACTTGCCCCGTCTTATTGCGGGAACCATCCCCGCCTTAAGTCTGGACCGAAAAACAGTCCCAAGGCCGTTTTGCAAGACTGCAGATAGCCGTAGAATAAACACATAGACAACGGACATTACAAGAGAGGAAGAGAAAATGATGAAAAAGTTATTTCGTTCTGAGACAGACAAGAAGGTTACTGGTTTATGTGGAGGGCTGGCCCGTTACTTCAATCTTGATACCACGCTCGTCAGATTGCTCGTAGCAGCCGCTGCAATTTTCAGCTTCGGTACAGTCGTATTTATCTATATCGTTGCCAGCATTATCGTCCCTAAAGAATCATTCTCAGGTTTTACCGATAGCTTCGATCATTATTAATCGGAATGAAGCCCCATTTCAATTATAAAAACTAAAACTCAAATTCAAAGGAGAAATGAACATGAGCAGCATATTCGAACGTATTACTACCCTAACCAAAGCAGCAATTCACGAAGGATTGAACAAACTGGAAGACCCGGTACTGCTGACCGGACAATATCTGCGGGACCTGGATGAAAAGATCGGCATAGCCGAAAGCAAGCAGCGCGAGCTCAAAGTAACAGCAAGCGTGCTGGAACGCCGTAAAGCCGAATATCAGGTGCAGGCGGAGAGCAGTGAAGCCGCTGCTGTCAAGGCTATGAGTGAAGGGAATGAGCCGGCCGCCAGAGCAGCGGTAATGGCTAAGCTGCGGTACCAGGAAAGCATTCAGGAAACAGAAGGTATTCTGGAAGACACACTTCAGACCCTTGCCGCCTTGGAGGTCAACCTGCACAATGCCAAAGCTGAGCATGAACGGCTGAAAGCGAAACGGGCAGAGCTGGCGGAACGCGCCCGCAAAGCGGCAGAGCTGAGCAAACGCCCGGCGCAGAACGGTTATGGCACATACCCGGGAGCTCCCGGATACGGGCCGATCCTCAATGCCGGCACCGCATCACGCGGCTTCGAACGGATGGAGGACAAGATTAGTGAATGGGAAGCACAGGCAGGACAACAAGCCCAAGCTCCCGCTATTGATCCAGCCCTGCAAAATGCTGTGGAAGCTGAGCTGGCGCGTCTGCGCACGCAGAAGCCGGAAGATGGCAGCGTGAAGTAAGGCCAGCCGTTGATAAGTTGCATACTATGAAACAGAGCAGAGCAGCGATCCTCCGATATCCGGGGGATCGCTGCTCTTTGTTGTTGGCCCGATGCTGTTATAGCTCCTTCAATGGTGCTGCATGACAAGTCTGACCCATATCCTCGTGCCGTGGACCAGCATATCTTCATCGATATTAAACTGCGGCTGATGGATGGCATGAGTAATTCCCTTCTCCGAATTACCACAGCCGATGAAGGCAAATGCACCGGGAACACGGTCAAGATACCAGCCGAAATCTTCACCGGCAAGACTGGGCTGATCCAGCAATACTGCCTGATCTTCTCCCAGCACCTCACGGGCTGCGCTAAGCATCCGCTGCACGGCTTCCCGGTCGTTGGCCACTGTAATTCCCTCGCGCAGCTCCATCCGGTATCTTCCGCCGTATGCCTCCGCAGACGCCGAAGCATGCCGCCTTAGTCCCTCTGTGATCGAAGTTACTGTTGTCTTCGAAAAAGCTCTGAACGTTCCTGTCAGTTCACTGCGCTCAGCGATAACGTTCACGGCTGTACCCGCATTCACCGTGCCGAAAGCCAGCACTGCTGCCTCCTGCGGATCGGTCTGATTCGCCATCAGTCCGTTGATGCCGGCTATGAACTGTGCCGCCATCTGGATGGCATCCACTGCCTTGTGCGGGGCGCTGTGATGTCCGGCTGTCCCCTGAAATTCCACCTTGAAATGACTGGAGGCCGCCATGGCATAATGCGGATGAACGCCCAGCTGTCCTGCCGGAAGCTCAGGCATGACATGGAGCGCATAAGCATAGTCTACTCCTTCCAGAATTCCATCCTCGATCATATCGCGTCCCCCGGAGAGCAGCCTTCCGTCTTTCGGACTCCGGGCTGCACCTTCTTCCGCCGGCTGAAAGACGAACAGGACCGTACCTGCAAGCTGCTCTCTGAAGGCGGCCAATGTTCTGGCCGCCCCCAGTAGCATCGCGGTATGGGCATCATGACCGCAGGCATGCATGACTCCAGGATTCACCGATTTATAAGGCAGCTCATTCAATTCCCGAATTGGCAGAGCATCCATATCGGCCCGCAGCAGAATGACCGGACCGCTGCCCGCAAGCCCTTGCAGCGTACCGACGACGCCCATTCCGAAATGACTGCCTACATTCCGCCGCACCGTAATTCCCCATTCTTCCAGTAGTCCGGCAACTTTACCGGAGGTGCGGGCGACATCATACAGCAGCTCCGGATGGGCGTGCAAGTCACGGCGGATCGAGATGATTTCTTCCTCCAGCTGACCAGCGTACTTCATCATTTCCGCGATATCCGCGTTCCGGCTCACCGCAATTTTTCCATCTGCCCTCAAATTTGCCCTGCTGGCTCTGAAGTCTTCGAGTAACGGTTCTCCGGCACCGGAATGCCAAGGTTTCCGCGCAGGGTGCCGCTTTCGTATTCCGTGCGGAATAACCCCCGCTCCTGCAGAATCGGCACTACCCGGTCCACGAATTCCTCCAAGCCGTTAGGTACTGCCGCAGCAATCATGAATCCGTCTGCCCCGCCCGATTCAAACCACAGCTGGACCTGATCAGCCACCTGCTCCGGTGTCCCGATGAAGCTGCTGCGCGGGGTAGCAGACTGAATAGCGACCTGACGCAGCGTCAAGCCCCGCTCCTTCGCATCTTTTTTGATCTTATCCGTGCCGCTCTGGAAGCTGTTACGTCCCAGCTCGCCAACATCAGGGAACGGCTCATCCAGCGGATACTGCGAGAAATCATGATGCTCGAAGAATCTGCCGAGATAATTCAGAGCGTTCTCGATCGTGACGAGTCCAGCAACCTCCTGGTATTTGCGCTCCGCTTCCTCCGGCGTGTCGCCAATAATTGGGGCAATTCCCGGGAAGATCAGTACCTCATCCGGGTTCCGGCCAAATGAGGCGATCCGTGACTTAACATCATTATAGAAGGCCTGCGCTTCCTCCAGCGTTTCATGACCGGTGAAGATCGCATCCGCTTCCTTCGAGGCGTAATTTTTGCCTACCTCCGAGGAGCCTGCCTGGAACACCACCGGCTGTCCCTGCTTCGAACGGGCAATATTCAGCGGCCCTTTCACCGAGAAGAACTCCCCTTCATGGTTCAGCGCATGCATTTTTTGCGGATCAAAAAAGACGCCCGACTCCTTGTCGCGGACAAACGCATCATCCTCCCAGGAATCCCATAACCCGCGTGCCACCTGCAAATACTCCTCAGCAATGCGATAGCGTTTGCTGTGGTCCGGATGCTCTTTTTTGCTGTAATTCGAAGCGGAGCCTTCCAGCGGGGAAGTAACCACATTCCAGCCGGCCCGGCCGCCACTGATGACATCCAGAGAGCCGAACTGGCGCGCCACCGTAAATGGCTCACTATAGGAGGTAGACAAGGTGCCAACGAGACCAATATTAGTACTGACAGCAGCAAGTGCGCTGAGAATCGTCAGCGGCTCAAACCGGTTCAGGAAATGTGGAATGGACTTTTCGTTAATGTACAAGCCGTCCGCGATGAAGATCAGATCCAGCTTGCCCTCCTCTGCCTTCTGTACCCATTGTTTGTATAATTCAAAGTTCACACTGGCATCAGGCTTGGCGTCCGGATGGCGCCACATCGACGTGCTGCCTCCCACCCCGTGCAGCAGTGCGCCCAGCTTCAGTTGTTTTGGTTTGGTCATGTTCGTTCCTCCTTAAAGTTTTGATAGCATCCGCTTCACTGATCTTCTTCGCAAAACTTGCTTCGGGAGCATATGCTTAGTTTTGATAGCATCCGCTTCATTTGATTAACTTCGCAAAACTTGATAGTGCTGATCCTATTAAGTGGAATTTCTCCATGTATTTCTCTAACCAACAGCGGGATCAGAGGGTTAGCGGGAAAAACTCCACTTAAATGCACTGAATTTACCCCCGGAGGTTAGTTTGATCCGAAATAGATGGAGTTTTTCCAACTAGTTATCATATATGTTGATTAATGATGGAATTAAGTGGAGAAAATCAACCAAGCTTTTATCAAGCCATCAGTGTTCCAGTTCCAAAGGGAGGTTAAAAAAAGTTCAATCCGCATACCTCTCCTTCATTGCTTTAGCCGCATACCTGCTTTGCAAGCTACGCTAATTCTTACTAGACAATCGCAGAAGTTGCTGCACCCTACTTAATCCGTCCAATCTGGGCAAGATGGTTCTGCACATGTGCAGTGAAGCTGCGGACGATGTCGGTTATTCTCACGGTCTCGCCTTTGAAGTTGATTCCGCTTTTCTCCCAATCCTCTGCACTCAGCCGGCCAAGCAGCAGGCTGTTATAATGCAGCAGGCTGCGGAACAGCTTCAGACTGTCGGCGGCGTTTCCGTGATTGGCATACTGCCCGCTGACCCAGGCATCCTGGTTAAAGGCCGGCAGCTGCGCTGTAGTACCTGCAAGGATGTCACGGATGCGGAACGAAACGACAATGCTGTGATCAGCCAGATGAGCCAGCACCTCGGTAATACTCCAGCTGGCCGGTTCCGCCTTCCATTTCAGCTGTTCTTCCGTTAATCCTTCTGTCGCCTGTACTAATTGCTGATGAGTATTTAGATACTCACTGATTTGAGCACTGCTCATTACATCCCCTCCAATATAAGACCTGCCTGCGGATGATCAGGCGGTGTAAAGCGAGATAACGAAAAAGGCCGGATATTATGGCTTGTAGCCCCGCGGATCGTGAGGTCAGCCAGTATTTCTCCTACGACACTGGAAAACTTAAAGCCATGTCCCGAGAATCCTCCGGCTAACAGCACGTTAGAGTGGAGCGGATGCCGGTCAATGATGAAATCTTCGTCGGGTGTATGCTCATATTTGCATACAGAACCTTTAAGCAGCCGTCCGGCGGCACCCGGCATGTAAGCCTCCAGCACCCGGCGGAGGTCTTCCTCGTCGGCGGCTTCACTGCCGAACGGCGCCAGCGGTTCACCCGGCGTCCATTCCCGGCCCCTATCATGCCGGCCGATCTTCAGGCCGGACCCGCCGATGCCGGGAAAGCCATAATAGCCGCCTTCCTCCGCTCCCAGCGTGAAGCCGGGAAAATCCCCGGCTTCAAAAGCCGCAGCGCTCTCAAACCAGCCGACAACCTTGCGTACCGCTTTGATCGGCAGATGCACAAATGGCGCCAACGCACTGAACCAGGCCCCCGCGCTAAGAATCGCTACCTCTCCGTGATAATCCCTGTTAGCCGTGTGAACCGTGACACTGCCTTCGCGGGCGGTGATGTTCTCTACCGGGGTATTCGTCAGCAGCTCCGCGCCATGTGCAAGAGCAAGCTGGCGGCAGGCGGCAATACACCGTTCACTGTACAAATATCCGGCATCCGGCTCATACATCGCTGCGAATGATTCCGGAATGTTCAGTGCCGGCCAGCGCCGCCGGATTTCCCCTGCGTCCAGGTGCTCTACCCGCACCTTCCGTTTCTCTGCTTCCGCCAGACGGCCGGCGAAGGAATAGACGGCACTGTCCGCGAGATTGAGTACGCCCGAGCGTACCAGCAGCTCTGTTCCAGTAAGCTCCTCGGCTTCCTTCCATAACACATCAGCCCGCAGCGCCAGATCAATATAGGCAGGATCTCCGCTGTACGCATGGCGGATCAGCCGGGTATCACCGTGATGGCTTCCTTCTGTATGCGGCGGATCAAAGGCATCAATGAGCAGCGTCTTAACCCCGCGCCGGGCCAGCTCATACCCGGCACTCATACCCATTGAGCCTGCGCCAACGATAATGACGTCATAATTGGAATGCTCCGCTATGATTCTGCACCTCCCTCAGAAGCGTAGTACTCCAAGGAACGTACAGCGATATCCGCGAGGAAACGGGCAGCTACCGGAAGCGCCTGCTCATCCAGATTGAAGGCCGGATGATGCCATTCCCGGCTTCCGTCCGTGCCGGCGAAGACGAACAGCCCCGGCACTACACGCTGGTAGAAGGCAAAGTCCTCTCCAGCCGGAGAGGGCACTGGCTTCACCGCTTGGTAACCGAGTGCTTCGGCCGCCTTAATCCCAAGCGCGGCAAGGGCATCGTCGTTAATGACCGGCGGCGGTCCGCCGATCCAGCGGACCGTAGCGGATGCTCCCAGAGCGGCGGCTACTCCCGACGCTACCTGCTCGAAGCGTTCCAGCACCTTGATACGTACGGCTTCATCGAAGGTGCGGATTGTGCCTTCGAGCACCGCTTTGTCCGGAATGATGTTCCATGAATTGCCGCTGTGAATCTGCGTCACACTGACCACCGCGCTCTCAAGTGGACTGACATTGCGGCTGATGATGGACTGCAGGGCAGTCACAATATGCGAAGCAGCTACGATAGGATCGGTCCCCGCTTCCGGCACCGCTGCATGCGAACTGCCTCCCTGCACCTCCACTACAAACCCGTCTGCGGCCGCCATCAAAGGGCCGCCGGTAATGCCGATCGTTCCGACCGGCAGGTCGGGCTTGTTATGCAGCCCGATTACCGCGCGCACCTCTTGCAATGCTCCGCTGCTGATGATCCGCTGCGCGCCTTGCGCCTTCTCCTCAGCGGGCTGGAACAAGAGGCGCACCGTACCCGGAAGCCGTTCCTCCTGCTGCTTCAATTGATAAGCAGCGCCAATCAGCGCCGCCGTATGAAAGTCATGCCCGCAGGCATGCATTTTGCCGGGAACCAGCGAGGCATAATCTGCGCCGGTTTCCTCCTGAATCGGCAAGGCATCTATATCGGCGCGCAGCGCGATGACCGGACCAGGCTTCAAGCCTCCGATCTCGGCAATCACTCCGGTTGCCAGGCCGTAATCCAGAATCCGGATTCCGCCCTGTTCCAGCTGTGAAGTAATATATTTTGTCGTTTCATACTCTTCATTGGACAGCTCCGGGTGCCGGTGCAGATGACGGCGGATTCCGGTTAATTGTTCGCCGAGCGCTTCTGCGCTCAGCTCGGCAGTTTTACTAGTCATATACTGGCCCCCTTCCTTATACGATCTCCGGTCTGATTCCGAATTCCTTCGCCCTTTACCTTGTGCCCTAGGCCTCCGCCGGCACTTCAGCCAGCGCCTCGCTCAGCAGTTCAAACGAGCGGAGTCTTTTATCAAATGGCTGCACATTGGTTGTCACAATAAACTCCTCCACACCGGATGCCTCAGACAGTGCCAGCAGCTGTTCACGCACAGCTTCCTTTGTGCCTTTGGTAATCTCCGGCTCCCGTTCTTCAATTGTGTAGGCTTCCTTCGTCTGGCGGGTGAACTCCTCCGCCTGCTCCCGGGTAGCCACCGTCAGCTTCTTGCCGCCCGCAAGCGTAATCCGGATCAGCTTATGCTCCCCCGCAAGCTCTTTCGCTTCTTCCTCGGTGTCGGCAGCGATCAGCGCCAAAGCAATAATTGCTTGCGGCTGTCTGCCTTCGGCCGATACAAAGCCGTTGCGGTAAGCATGGATGGCTTCCAGCGCCACCGCCCGGTCCCCGTTAATGAATAAAGAGAACACGTACGGCAGGCCCAGTTCAGCTGCAATTTCCGCGCTGCTTACACTCGCACCAAGCACATACAGCTCGGGAGCAGTACTGGGAATGGGGCCTGCCTTCAGCCCGGCCAGCGGATGGTCCTCTTCGAGCCGGCTATGTACGTACTTCTCCAGCTCGATAATTTTATCCGTCAGGCTGGGGGCTTCGCCCCGTCCCTGCTGCAGTGCCTGCGTGCTGCGCGGCAGCCCGCCCGGAGCACGTCCTACGCCGAGGTCCACCCGTCCCGGAGCCAGGGAAGCCAGCACATTGAAATTCTCTGCCACTTTGTACGGGCTGTAATGCTGCAGCATAATTCCGCCGGAGCCGATACGGATTCGCTCCGTCTTCGCGAGCAGATGCGAGATCAGCACTTCCGGAGAGGAGCCGGCCACCTGTTCGGAGTCATGATGCTCGGAAACCCAGAAACGGCGGAACCCCAGCTGTTCGGACAGCTGTGCCAGCCTGATCGTATGCCGGAAGGCTTCCTCCGCTGTTTCTCCCGGATAGATCGGACTTTGATCGAGTACGCTGATTGTAATGGCCATGATTTTGCCCCCTATATGGAATAGTTCAATTCAGGTGTGATCCGCTTCAGGAACTGCTTCGTTCGTTCTTCACGCGGATGGTTGAATACCTCTGTGGGTGTGCCTTCTTCTACAATGACGCCGCCGTCCATGAAGACCACATGGTTCGCCACGTCGCGGGCAAAGCCCATTTCATGGGTCACCACAATCATGGTGATGCCTTCCTTGGCAATCTTGCGGATAACGGCCAGCACTTCACCCACCAGCTCCGGGTCCAGCGCCGATGTTGGCTCGTCGAACAGAATAACCTCCGGCTCCAGCGCCAGGGCACGGGCAATGCCGACCCGCTGCTGCTGGCCTCCGGAGAGCTGGCTCGGATAAGCATCCAGCTTGCTGCCGAGGCCAACCTTTTCCAGCAGCGCAATGCTGCGTTTTCTCGCTTCCTCCTTCGGAAGCTTTTTGACGATCAACAGTCCTTCCATCACGTTCTCCAGTGCGGTTTTGTGCCGGAACAGATTGTACTGCTGGAACACCATCGCCGTTTTTTGTCGGAGCTGATGAATTTCCTTTTTGCGGGCATGCTTGCAGTTCACCTTGAAATCCCCGATGGAAATCTCTCCGTCACTTGGCTTCTCCAAGTAATTCACGCAGCGCAGCAGGGTTGTTTTGCCTGATCCGCTTGGCCCGAGAATGACGACAACCTCGCCTTTGGTCACCGTTAAATCAATATTGTTCAGCACCTGATGCCGGCCGAATGACTTCGATATTTGCGTTAAGCTGATCATGCCACTCCCCCCCGGTTGTACAGATTAATTCGTTTCTCAATCACCGATGTCGCGCGCTCTATCAGGAATGTAAGCCCCCAGAAGATCAGAGCTGCCGCCAGATATGCCTCAAAAAACTTCCAGTTCGTCGAAGCCACAATCTGCGCCTTAGCGTTGATATCTACTACGGATACGGTAAAAGCCAGCGTAGATCCGTGCAGCATACCGATTACCGAATTTGACAGATTGGGCAGACTCGCTGCCAGTGCCTGTGGAAACACAATCCGCCGCAGCGCCTGGGGCGTGGTCATGCCGATGGAATGAGCCGCTTCCAGCTGGCCGCGGTCCACTGCGAGCAGGCCGGAGCGGACAACCTCTGACATATAAGCCCCCGCTGTAATGGAGAACGAAATATAAGCAAACCCGATCATCGGAATCGACACCGATCTGAAGCTCCAGCCGAACTGCGCCGCCAGACCGTCAATCAGTACGGGAAGCCCGAAATAAATCAGCAGCAGATGCGTCAGCATCGGCGTTCCGCGGATAAAGGTGACATACCCGACAGCCAGCGGATAGAGCAGCGGAATTCGGTAGATCCGGATCAGGGCCACTGCCACTCCAATCACAAACCCGATCAGTACAGAGACAACGGTAATATATAAGGTCGTAGGAATCGCACTCAGAATCTGCACGAAGGCGGTCCAGATAAACGACGGGTCCAGCTTCATAATCCGGCGCCTCCTTTACCCGGTCCCAGTTCTGCAATGATGCGGCGGTAGGACCAGTTTTTGTGGATTTTGAATGATCTTATCTCGGCAGTGCTCCGCTTCTCATGCCGCAAAAGCCGGCGTTCTGCCAGCAGCAGCAGCTTCTCAATCGCAAAGCTGATCACCAGATAGATCAGCGCAAGCGCGATATAGGTTTCAATAAAATGCTGCGTTAAGCTGCCCAGTGTCTGCGCCTTTCCTGTCATCTCCATCACACCAAGCGTGAACGCCAGTGACGTATCCTTGAGCAGGGCAATCACCAGATTAGAGAATACCGGAATAGCGATTCCAAGCGCCTGCGGCAGCACGATCCGCGTAAAAGCCTGGACCCCCGTCATTCCCGTCGCATAAGCCGCCTCGACCTGTCCCTTATCCACCGCCTGCACAGCAGCGCGGATCATCTCGGACATGTATGCCCCTGTGTGCAGACCGTAGGTCAGAATCACAAACACCAGCACTGGCGTCCGGGTCATATCGACTTGAATCAGCTTCAGGATCTCCGGCAGCCCGTAATAGAACAGGAAAAGCTGGATAAGAATCGGCGTGCCCCGGAAAAAGGAGATATAGATTTCGGAGCAGGTCTTCAGCACCGGCACTTTGTACAGTCTTGGCAGCGCTACGAGAAAGCCGACAATAATCCCTGCCAGCAGGGAGCACCCGACAATCAGCAGAGTGGTTCCCAAAGTCCCCAGCAGCTTAGGCAAAAAAGTGAATACATAGCTGATATCAAACGGTGCGCCCATAAACTCCCTCCCTTCCCGTGCTCACCGGCTTACTCATTGCGCCGAATCTGCGGTAACATCCGCACCCAGCCATTCTGAACTCAGCTTACCCAGTGTACCGTCCGTCTTCAGCTCTTTGATGGCACCGTCAATGGCATCCGACAGCTTCTGTGAATCTGCATCATCCTTGCGGAAGACATAGAGAATATCTGCGGAAGAAAGTTCGGGACCGGTAGCCTTGAGCTGGCTCTGCGGATCAATAATCGGCAGGACAAAATCTGCTGCCAGCGTAGCGTCCACACGTCCGCTGCTGATCTGGGCGGCTGCATCGTTGGCCGTACCGCTCTGGTACACGATGTTAATCGCATTGTCATGCTCTTTATTGTAGTTCTCAAGAATTTGCGCCTGTGCGCTGGTCGCGCCAACCAATGCTTTCTTGCCTTTCAGATCGTCCAGTGTCTGGATCGAATTATTATCCTTAGCCACGACAATGCGGTTTCTCCAGTGGGCGTAGGCTTCTTTGTTAAAAGAGTACTTCAACTCCCGCTCGGGATTTTTTTCCATGACATGGGCTACGAGATCGATCTTTTTAGTTTCTAGACTGAGCAGCAGGTTGCTGAAATCCATCGTCTGAAAATCAAATTCATATTCCGGCAGCCGGTTATCGATTTCTTTGAGCAGCTCTACATCGAAGCCTGTAAGCTTGCCGTTCTCATCAAGGAAGCAAACTTGAGGAAAACCTGTGCCGGTGCCCACAATGATTTTCGTAACTTTTGCCGGCTCAGCTGTTGCATTCGCGGCTGCGGCTTCAGCCGTATTTCCGGCCTGGCTGCTGCTTTCAGTGTTGTTGCTGTTATTCCCGCAGCCGGCAATCGCCAGCGTCAGTATGGATGCAAATACAAGTGAAATGGACTTTTTCATGTTTCTATCCCCTTTGAATAAATTGTGGTTTGTCTGCAAGTGTTTTTTTCAGCAGATACATGATGCCGTCGCCATTCTGCGGGTCCAGCTCCAGGAACCTTTTGTAACCCCGCCGTTCATACATTTGAACCAGCCACGGATGCTTCTTCGCCGTTGCCAGAGTGACTTCAGGTGAACCCAATTGTCCAAGAATAATATTCTCTTCCACCCAGTCCAGCAGCTTGCCGCCATATCCCCTGTTGCTGTAATCCGGGTGAGCAGCGAACCACTTAATAAAAGGCAGCGGACTAAGCTTCTTGACCTCTTCTTCCTTGGAGAGTGTAATAGTCGCAACTATTGTCCCGCCGACTTCAAGCACATAACACTCATTCGTGGCTATGTTGTCTTCAATAAGCGCCAAGTCGGCTGTAGCTGCCGGCCAATGCAGCCCGAGTTCACGAATCAGCTGATAGGCGCGGTATGTAACATCCAGCAATTGTTCCGCATCCTTCTGTTCTGCCAGCCGGTAAATCTCACTCATGACCTTCCCTCCAAACTTTTTAAAAATTAACTTCATAATCCCTATCGAATTAGTCGTGATTATATGCAATTAACTTTATCACTGCATGTAACCATGCGCTAATAGAGTTTTTTAATACATCTATACAATTTGTCGATCTCCGGCTTTGAGGTCACCCAGTTCAAGCAGGGTCTCTATGAATTCTCCGTTCTCCCCGTTCAGTGAAATCAGGCTGGTCCGCAGGGAGATCCCCTCTGTCTCCGCGATATCGACCCGGATCAGCGTTCCTGCCGCTACCTCCTCCTGTACGCTTAGTGCCGGAAGAAAGCAAATGCCCGCTTTTTTCAATACAAGCTTCTTGGCCGTTTCCAGATTATCTACTTGATATTCAATATTCGGCGGCTGTTCCATGCTCTCAAATACGCGGTGCAGCCGCATCCAGTCCAAAGAGCCGCATTCAAAAAAGACCAGCGTCTCCTTGCGGATATCCTGCAGGGAAGCACGACCGCTTAGAGCCAGCCGGTGCCCTGCATACACATACAGCGAAATAGGATCCTCGCAGAACGGGAAAGCCTGAATCGCCGGATTAACAACTTTACGGATAAAAGCCACATCAATCTCCTTCGCTTTCAGCTTATCAATCAGCAGATCTGTGGATGAAGTCGTCAGCTTAATGTTGATATGCGGATATTTCCGTTTCAAATGAAGCAGCAGATGCGGCATCAGATAATTGGACACCGATACTGTACTGCCGATTCTCAGCTCATTCGGAATATGCCCCTTCGCCTGGAGCTGATGTTTGCCGTTTTGGTAGACCTGGAGAATCTGCTGGGCATACGGAAGAAACTGCTTGCCTTTATCCGTAAGATGAATCTGTTTGCCCATCCGGTCAAACACCCGGCAATCCAGCTCCCGTTCTAGCGACTGAATGCGGGCCGTTACAGTCGGCTGTGAGATATACAGGACTTCGGCGGCTTTATTGAAGCTTCCATAGTGGTTGATGTACACAAATGCCTCAATATTATCGATATTCACTCCAAGGCCTCCTTTATCGCTTTATAATATTTTACTATTCCGATGAATTAACAATGAATTATGGCGATGTTTACCTTATAGATTTTGTATATATCTTAGTCACGGCCTATTTTTTTGTCAACACATCTGCAATGCTTTTCGGCCCGTTTCCCATTAAAATAATCACAAAAACAGATAGAAGTTTTCTATCCAGTTATCAGAATATTTAAATTCCTCTTATATCAATAGGAATTGTCAATTATAATGACAGCATTCACATGAGCTTATCAATTTGACTTAGGGGGGCATAACGAGAACATGTCAAAAGAGATTATTATCCGTGAAGCTGTAGATAGCGATCGTGAGGCCATCGCCGGAGTGCTGCTTGACGCATACAGCCAATATTCAGCTTTCCTGCCTGTGGCCTACTGGTTTGAATACCGGGATTCCATTCTCGATTCTATACACGGAAATGCCCCTGCTGCCCGTATCATTGCAGAAGCCGATAAGCAAATTGTGGGCAGCGCACTGTTGTTCACTTCCTCGGAAACTGCCTATGGCAAGCCTGAGCTTGGCATCCACTCCCCTGTCCTGCGCCTGCTCGCTGTATCCCCTGATGCCCGCGGCCGCGGAATTGCTACACTCCTGATCCAGGATGCCGCGCGAAGATCCCTCGAATGGGGTGCCTCTACCCTGAACCTCCACACCTCCGATATGATGGCCTCAGCCATCAAGCTCTACGAGCGCCTAGGCTTCAAGCGGGCCTATGACACTGATATTATGAACGGCGAAACCCTGGTCAAGGGCTATCAGCTGGACCTGCTATCCTCCCCCACACTAGGCGAAGAGCAGCCATTGCGCACAAAAATAGGCTAGCCCCTCCGGGCCAGCCTTTCTGCTTTTGAATCGGCCTCTACAGCACTTCTACTCCGAGTTCCACTTTATTGTAAATTCAGTAGATTGTATTTCCCCTCTCACTACTCTAATATGAATAGTACATATGATAGATAAGGGGCTTTACCAATGAATTTTACTGCAATTGACTTTGAGACCGCGAACTCCAGCCGCTCAAGCGCCTGTTCTCTAGGCCTTGTCCAGGTAAGAGAAGGCGTTATCACCGCCGAGCATGTGTGGCTGATTGATCCGCGCCAGCGGTTTGACGGAATGAACATCGCTATTCACGGTATTACACCCTCAATGGTTCAGGGACAGCCTACGTTTGAGGAGCTGTGGAGCAGTGTAGAGCCGCTGCTGCAGGGCGAGATCGTGGTGGCGCATAATGCGGCCTTTGATATGAGCGTACTGCGTTATTGTCTGGATGCCTCGGGGAACCACTACCCTGATTTTCAATATTTGTGCACATATCTGCTCGGCAAAAAAATGCTCCAGGAGCTGCCGTCCCATAAATTGAACGTAGTATCACAGCATTTCGGCATCAGTCTGAAGCATCATGATGCGCTCGACGATGCACGTGCGGCAGCACTCATTCTGCTCAAGCTGATGGAGCAGGACCAAAAGTTTGAACCGATCCTGCTGGCAGACAATCAGGGTTATACAGCCGGCAAGATGTTCACAGGCGGGTATACTCCTTTTAAATCACCGCCTAAAAAAGCACCCCGAAAGAAGCAGCCTACCAAGGCTCTTACTTCGTTGCAGACGGCTTCGTCTGTTAAGCCGCACTTCTGAGCGAAGCTGTGCTGCTAAGATGAATGTCCAAACGTGTTAACACTTGCAGATAGAGCGCGGCACATGAGGTAAATCAACGGTAGTTTTACCATTGATTCGACCCGTCCGCCTTATATGAGCGAATTCAACGGTAGTTTTACCTTTGATTCGACCCGTCCGCCTTATATGAGCGAATTCAACGGTAGTTTTACCTTTGATTCGACCGGTCCGCCTTATATGAGCGAATTCAACGGTAGTTTTACCTTTGATTCGACCGTTCCGCCTCATATGAGCGAATTCAACGGTAGTTTTACCTCTGTTTCAGCCCGTTCGCCTCATATCAGCGTTATTATCGGCGGTTCCACCAACAAAGCGGATATTCCTCCAAAAGACGGCTATGCAACACAACAAAGAGCAGGTCTTCCCCAGCCGGGAAGAACCTGCTCTTGTACATTTTTATAGTCACTTACTGCAGAGAATGGCTTTATAGCTTCAGGCGGTATACCGCCTTATTTTCCAGTCCACGGATAAAAGGTGTCCATTCTTCGGTCTCAGGCGTTGTATCCAGCGCATCCTCCACCATCTGCAGCTTGGCATCCATAGCATCAATGTGATGCAGGGCTACCGCCTCCGCCGTCTGCGGCTGAACAGGGCTGCCCCATTCCCCCAAATTATGATGCGACAACACCAGATGCTGCAGCGCCAGCACTTTTTCAGATTCCAAATCAATGTTAGAGCGGATCGCCGCTTCTGTAATCCAGTTCGAGGCCATCGAGATATGCCCGATAAGCTTGCCTTGTACACTGTAATCCGAGACAATTCCAAACTGGGAGATCATTTCCTCCGGTTTGGCGATATCATGTAAAATAATCCCCGCTTTCATCAAATCGGGATTCAGGAACGGGCGCTGTTTGCACAGGAAATCTCCGATTTCCAGCATCCGTACCATATGATAAGCAAGCCCGGCGAAATACGCATGGTGGTGGGTTTTAGCCGCCGGATAATGCATCAGCTTCTCTTCCACTTTACCAACACAAAACGAGACAAGCGTCGAAATTTCCTGATCCGCGATACTGGCCATAGCACCTTTGATCGTATGGATCAGATCCACCGGACGGATCGGCGCCGAACGGATGAAATCGGTCAATGATACACCGTCGGACTCATTAGCCAGCCGTATCTTGGTGACCTTGATCTGCAGCTTTTCACGGTAGGTATGGGCAATGCCACGAACTTTTACCAGTGCCATCGGAAAAAAGGTTTCTTTATCAGTCGTGCTGACATCCCAATACTTGGCCGATAACTGGCCGCTGGAATCACCGAGTACAATATCAAAATAATCCTTTGGAGGAGTACCGTTTGTTTGTTTCAGCGTCAGCTCTCTGAGCAGATAGAAGCCGACGAATTCATCCTGTGGTGATAGCTGTTTAATAAGTGTCATGTTGGAGCCTCCTGTTACTTACAGGCTTTCACCTGTTGTATATAGTAAACTTTAGACATTCATCTCGTAAATCCCTTTAAATACTATACGATTGTCATTGCTAATTATGTCGCTGTTCTTTATGAATCTACTATTATACACGATAATACGAAGAAAAAACGACTTCACCGTCCTTAAAGGGTGGTGTTCGTTTCTATGTATTCAAAAAAAAGGGGTCGTCCCCCGCCACTTACATGGCTAAGGACAACCCCTTCATTTGTTATAAATCAAGTTATTTACTTGCTGTTGCCAGAGCGGAAGTGATCGCTTCAATGACTTTGGCAGAGACTGCCTTTTCAGCATCGTTAGCACCGAATACTGCTGCATGGTAGCCGTATTTGTGCAGGGATTTGCCGTTCGAAGTGGACTCAATTTCAAACTTCACAGAAATTTCAGCTGCTGTCAGCATTTCCGGAATTTTTACTTTTCCGGCTTTATCCAAGTAGTATACGGTCATTGCTACAGGAACATTGTTCTTCACAGTAACCATTACATTTACGGATTTGTCAGTGCTGGTACCGATGAAGATACCGTCGAAGTAAGCTGCTTTATCTACTTTTACAAGTTCTGCTTTTTCGTAAGCTCTGTCTACTGCAGTCTTAAATCCGTTACTGCTTGAAGTTGCGCCGGACACCGCATCAACCTGTTGTACGCCTTCTTTGGTGCCAGCTGACATGAAGCTTGTAGTGAGCTGAGGAATAGCCTTTTGCACTTCAGCATAAGCTGCTTTGCCCAGGTCTACAAGGTTCATACCTACGCGGGTCAGAACAACATTTACGATCTTGCCGTTACGCAGGGTAACATCAGCTTTGTTCGTGCCTTTATCATAAGCATTACCGTAAGAGGTGAAAGTACCGTCTTTATAAGTGCCTTGAACCTTGGAAGCATTAGTCAAAGCGTCAGTCAGTGCTGCTCTTGCTGCTGCGGACAGTGCTTCTTGGCCAGCAATATCAGCCAATTGCACGCCTTTATCAAGCAGACCTGCAGTCAGTTGTTCAACCAGTGTTTTTTGGTCAGCAGTCAGTTTGTCATCGGCAATAAGCTTGCCGTCTGTTCCGAACAGGCTGAGTTTAATTCCAGTTACTTGATCAGCTGCAACATCAACCAGCAGCAGGATTTTGGATTGGTTATCCACACCTGCGAACTTGCCGTCGAAGTATTGGCCAGCTGTAGGAACCTTCAGGGCTTTCTCGAATGCTCTTTGTACAGCCTGGTTCCAGCCGTGGCTGCTTTCAGTAGCGCCGGAAATACCGTCTACCTTTTCATCATAATTAGCGATATAAGAACCGTTAGCAAGCAATTTTGCAGTCATTGGAGCGTTAGCTTTTACCACTTCGGCATAAGCTGTTGTGCCTCTGTCAATCAGGTTGGTTCCCAGTCTGTACAGTTTCACGTCTACCAGTTTGCCGTTACGGATAACAACATCGGCTCTTTCAACGCCTACGCTTCTTGCAGTACCGTAAGAAGAATAGAAACCGTCAACATAAGCAGAGGTGTTGTTGATTTTGGCATTTTGTTCTGCATCCCAGAAAGCGTTGATAGCAGCTTTGGATTCAGCTTCAAAGCCAGCAACCGGCTGTGCGGAAGATCCTTTGGCGAGCAGTACAGGTGTAATAGCTGCAATTGCTGCAGTTTGTTCAGCTGTGTATGCTTTTTCGTCAACGAAGCTACCAGTGCTGGTCATCGGATACAGCTTCACTGCTGTAAGGCTGTTAGCATCATAGCTTGCGAATACAGCGTATTTACCTTCAGGGTCAACACCCATGTGGTCCCCTGCGAAGTAAGTAGCATCTGCCGGTTTAACTTTCAGCGCTCTTTCAAACGCTCTGTCTACGGACAGTTTCCAGCCAGTGCTGGTGCGGGTTGCGCCGGATACAGCGTCAACTGCTGCTGCTTCGTCTCTGGTTTTGCCAAGCAGTCTTTCTTTCATCAGACCGTAAGCTACCCACACGCCGCTATAGTTGTTGCTTACCGTGTTGTCGATGATTTTCGGGTTGGTTCTCATCAGTACGATATCAGCGATCTTTCCGTCTTTGATCGTAACCTTTACGCCTTCAGTACCCTTGGAGTAAGCATTGCCGTAGGCAACATATACACCGTCTTGATACACGTTTTGTTTAACCGTCACAGGTTTAGCCGTTGCAGCCGGTTTTGCTGTTGCAACTGGTTTTGCTGTTGCGGCTGGTTTTGCCGTTGCTTTTGCTGTTGCTGCCGGTTTAGCTGTTGCTTTTGGTGTTGCAGCCGGTTTAGCAGCTGGTTTAGCTGTCGCTTTTGGCGTTGGTTTCGCAGTTGGTTTTGCTGTTGCCTTTGGTGTAGGCTTTGCAGTTGGTTTTGCTGTTGCTTTTGGTGTTGGCTTAGCGGTTGGCTTAGCAGCTGGCTTTGCAGTCGCTGCCGGAGCTTCTTCAGAAGCTGCCGAAACTGCATCCACCGACAATTTCAGAGCGGGTGCGTTAATTGTGTAAGCGAATGGCGCAAGCAGTAAAGCTGCGCTGATTGACAAAGTAATTAGTTTTTTCAATGCATATTCTCCTTTACCAAATCCCCAGTAGTATATAGCTCTTCGAAAAAATCCCCCTGCTGGTCCTCTCCCGTCCTTTCTTACGAAGAACAACATGTCTCTTCATAAGAAATCATCCCCCCTTTCCCGATCCTGCATGACCCAGTTGTGTACTTCAGAAGATGCGTTCACTTATTTACTAATACTGCATAAGGTGAAACAATTCACATAAAAGGGTGAATTAATTCACATAAAAACTATTAACCTCTCAGAGGTAATTTCTGGCTTGATGGTATCAAATTTAAGCTTCTTTTCTCTGTATATAAAATCACACACCCTATAAGAAAAATCACTATTTGCGATTAACATAAAAAATATATTTTATTTAACTCTCAAATTCTCCCATTTACTCCGTCTTATGAGAAACCTATGATTTTATGTATTGTGCTTCCAATAACGATTGTGATATTTTATAACGATGTCAAGTCCCTGAAAGTGAGCGACCGCTAAAATGAATCCATCCCCTGTCGGAGTAATTCTTGCCCAAATCGGAACACCCGAAGCGCCAACCGCCAATGCAGTCCGCACCTATTTGCACAGGTTTTTGTCGGACCGCCGGATTATCGACTATCCCCCTTTACTGTGGCAGCCTCTGCTGCGGGGGGTTATTTTACGTGTAAGGCCGCGCCGTTCCGCCAAGCTGTACAGCAGCATCTGGCATAAGGATGGCTCGCCTCTGCTCCTGCATTCACTGGCCCAGCGCGAAGGCCTGCAAAAACGTCTTGGCAGCCAATATCAGGTTGAGCTCGGCCTCGCTTACAGCGAACCCGGTATGGAACAGGCCATGTCTGTACTTGAAGCTGCAGGCGTAAGGCGGATTGTCGTCGTTCCCTTATTCCCGCAATACTCTTCTACTACTACCGCTTCCGTCTATGATGCTGCGAGCTTCGCCGCTCTCGGAAGAAGCAGCGCAACAGGATCCGTGTCCAAGCGGTTCGTCCCGGCTCTGCGGTTTATTGACTCCTACTATGATGAACCTGGTTATATCTCAGCTATGAAAAACCATCTGCTCCGCCAGTTAAGCCGGATGAAAGCAGAACCTGATTATGTACTCCTGTCTTTTCACGGAATTCCCCGCAGATATGCCGAAACGGGTGATCCCTACCCTAAGCAGTGCATGGAAACGGCACGCCTGCTGGCGAAAGCTATGCATTGGGAGCCCGGGCGCTGGCAGGTCAGCTTTCAATCACGCTTTGGCCGCGAGGAGTGGCTGGGGCCCTCGACTGAAGAAGTGCTAAAGGGCTTGGCCGCACGCGGCATCCGCAGGCCGTTAATTTTCTCACCGGGCCTTGTGACAGACTGTCTGGAAACCCTGCATGAGCTTGCGGTGGAAGGACGGGAGCATTTCGCCTCCGGCGGAGGAGAACCCAGGGAACTATTAACTGCGCCTTGCTTGAACGACAGTGAAGAGTGGCTTCTCTTTCTCGCACAAATGGTTACTGACAATGCTCAGGGTTGGCTGGCAGCAGAAAGCCCCCCGGTTCATTCCTAAACCTGCTGGCGAACATTAAACCCCCTTCTTCTAAACAGGAAGATGAGGCATAACCCTCATTATATTTCAAATAAAGCCGCTAATCTCAGCTGTAAACTGGCAGATTTAGCGGCTCTTATATTTAAATGTACTCTATGGCTTGCGCATGAAGCTTATGCGGTTAATTGTTTGTATTTAGCCGTCAGTTCCTCAAACCAATTCTTATCCTGCAAGGCCAAGGCAAAATCGATCAATTCAGCAATTTCAGCCGGCTGCAGCTCCGGAGAATCATTGAAGCAAACTTCAGCTGTTGCCGTTGCCAAGCCGTTCGCACCTTCAGCAAAATCGTAAGAAAACTTAAGCTTGATGTCACTCTCCATAAATTCATTGCGGAGGAAATACAGCACTTCACACATCAAAACCGGTCTGACATGGTTATCGAACACACAATCCATAACCTTTGCCCAATATTGCTGGTTGCTGAGATGCAGCTTATCATTGGTTAGCAGATATTGCTCCCCCCGAAAATCATTAACAAATCTGAGCTCAAGCGGCTCCATCTTAAAAATACCGGCAATTTGCTTCATTGTGATATTCACAATGTCCTGTGTATCTAATCTGATCATCTCATACACCCCGTTCCTTATATTTGAACTTTCAGTAACTGTTCTTCAAACCTGCGAATTGGCACTAATTTTAATTAATTTAAATGTATTATCGTCGAATCTTGGCGGTTTGTTAATATTTTTTATTAAAATTCTTAAAATAAATGTTTCGAAATGTGATGAATTGGTTAATATTATGCCCCTTATGACAGAACTGTAACCATTCCGGTTATTTTTGGAAGGGAAGGCTCTGCAATCCGATTGCTTTGGAATGAAAGAGAAGGAGTTTAATTAGAGTTTTATAGAGTCATTCACATAGAAAAAAGTGCCTCCGGACCGGTAAACGGCTGAAGGCACTTTTGTTAGTATACGGCAATCCGGCGAATTGCCGTCTAGCAGAATAAAGATACGAGCTGAATGCCCTCTTCCGGTGAGATCCGCACCAGACCCTTATCGGAAATCCGCAAGGTTGGAATGACGGCTAGCGCCAGCAGAGACAGGGTCATAAAAGCATAATTCAGCGTGCAGCCTGCATCATACAGCGCTGTACTGATTGCGGCGGACTGGGCGGCTGCTACCTCAAACGGCTCTGCGGACATCAGTCCGGCGATGGCCAGCGGGAATAGCGTGGTACCCGTCCCTGTAATTACAGCTACACCGCCTTGAGCTTCCGCTACCGCAGCTGCTGCTTTTGCCATCAGGACATCATCATTGCCGATCACCAGCACATTGTGGCTGTCATGGGCAACCGTCATGGCGATAGCCGCCGGCTCATGGAAGCCGATCCCCTCTACTATGCCAACCGATTTGTTGCCGGTTCCTTTGTGCCGTTCAAATACAGCGATTTTGCAGAGGCCGTTTCCGATCTGCAGCACCCCATTCTCTACCGGCAGCTGCACGATCAGTTCTTCTGTCTCCACATGATTCTCGATGACCTTGATTACCCGGGTAGCGAGGTTGCCTGACTCCACCGGAGCATGGATCACAAAGTCTTCCGACACCGGAAGCTGCTGCAGATGAACCGAAGACCGTACCTCCTCAGGATAGGTATAAGCCGGAAGCTCAGCTGTCATCATGCCGTTCTCAGCCACCACTACACCGGCAGCTATTGTCGTTACTACATGGACATCGGCCAGATTGCCGTCCAGCAAAATAATATCCGCACAGGAGCCCGGCGTAATCGAGCCGATATCACGGGCAACGCCGAAGCGCTCAGCGGTGTTAATGGTTGCCATCTGGAAGGCAATAACCGGCTTTACCCCTTGGGAGATCGCATGGCGTACGACAAAATCCATATGTCCTTCGTCGCGCAGCGATTCCGAGCTGCGGTCATCCGTGACCAGCATCATCCGGCGCGGGTCCAGCCCGTGCTCCGTATGCGCAGTGATCGTCTTCGCTACATCATGCCAGGCGGAGCCGCGGCGCATTTTGGCATACATCCCCAGACGGACACGTTCGATGACATCCTCAGCCGTTACACATTCATGGTCGCCGGTTACGCCGGCGGCAGCATAAACCGGAAGTCTCCAGTCGCTGGACGGCCAGGTGAAATGCCCATCCACGTATCTGCCGGCACGGAGTGTCGCCTGGATTTCTCCGATCATTTTATCATCGCCATACACCACGCCCGGGAAGTTCATGACTTCACCGAGAGCGATGACATCCTCGCCCCAGGTATAGGCTTCTGCAATCTCGGCCGGTCCGAGTGAGGCGCCGGTTGTTTCGAACTCCGCCCCTGCCGAGGGTACACAGGAAGCTACCTGCATATACGCGGCAAGCGGCGTGCCGCGCATTTCATCCAGCATCAGCTTAATCCCCTTCAGCCCGAACACATTGGCGATTTCATGCGCATCAAAGAATCCGCCCGTTGTTCCCATCGGCAGCACCGCACGGGCAAATTCGGTAACGGTCAGCTGTGTGCTTTCGATATGGCAATGCCCATCAAGCAGGCCGGGAGCGATATATTTGCCGGCTGCATCTATAATCTTTGTACCTTCACCAATCGTATGAGAGACGTCCTTGCCGACATAGGCGATGCGCCCCCCTTGTACCGCTACAGACATCCCCTCCAAAATCTCCCCTGAGACCACATTGACCAGCTTTCCTCCAGTGATGACCAGAGATGCCGGCTGATCGCCGCGGGCTGTAGCTACGAGCTCAGGCACACAATCCGCAAGCGGTTTTCTTTTAAACGACATGACTTCCACTCCCTCCGATTTATTGCTATATAAATTGAATTTGTGGCTTCTTTTTTGGGATTGGCCGTGACTACAGAGAATATTTGGACTTCCGGCCGCTGTTGTCTACAGATTTCTTTTATCTAAACCGCTGTTCGCGGTAGAAATCCGCAGACTGTCCATGCTTTCGTAGCGAGCTTTTCTGCGAAAAGCTTTCAGGCGGACGCTATGCTCCTACAGTTCCAAAATTCCCCTCCGCCACTTTTCCCTAATGTTATAATCCACGTTCAATTTATAGAGCTTATATTTTAATAAAAACGGCTATGCCGCCCCTTTGCGGGACGCAAGCCGTTTCCTGGGTAATGCCTGAACCGTCCGGCACAGCCGGACAGCCTTACTGCATTCGCGTTTCTCCAGTTGCCTATTCAGACGATTATCTAACGTTTGCCTCATATACGTCAAGTGCCGCCTGGACACCAAGGCCTGCGGGAAGAGGATGCCCATGCCGCAAAAGTGTTGCCTCAAGAGCTCCGAGTACCCGCAGCACATTATTTTCACGGCAGCTGAAGCCCATCGTGCCAATGCGCCAGATTTGTCCTTTGAGCGGCCCGAAGGAGCTGGCAATCTCGATGCCAAACCGGTTAAGCAGCATGCTGCGCACAGACTCCCCGTCAATCCCTTCCGGAATCTGCACACAGGTAACCACAGTCAGCTTGCTCTGCGGATCGCCATACAGCTCAAGGCCCATCGCCGTTAGTCCGGCTGTAAGCGCCTCTTCATGCAGCGCATGTCTGGCATGCCGTGCCTGAATGCCTTCCTCGAGCACCAGCCGCAGCCCTTCACGCAGTGCATAGAGCATCGAAGTCATCTCCGTATGATGATTCAGCCGCTGCGGACTCCAGTAATCCTGCAGCATGCTTAAGTCAAAATAATTGCTACGCACAGGAGGCAGCTCCCCCGCTTCGAACTCGCCTGTTCTGAGCCCGCGTTCAACCTGCTTGCGCTTCAGGAGCTTAGCTTCCGCCCGCTCATTATACGTAACCGGCGCCATTCCGGAGGGAATCGACAGGCATTTCTGTGTGCCCCCGATGACAGCATCCAGCATCCAGGCATCCGTCTCCACCGGCACACCGCCGATTGTTGCAACGGCATCCACAATGAGCAGGGCACCCTGCTCACGGCAGGCCCGCCCGATCTCAGCCAGCGGCTGCACCCGGCCTGTGGAGGTTTCCCCGTGAACAATGGCCACTACATCCGGCTTAAAGCTTTGGATCGCGGAGATCACTTCCTCCGGAGCAAACACACTGCCCCAGGCTTTCTCAATGGTATAGACCTCTGCCCCGCAGCGTTCGGCGATTTCATGCAGCAAATGGCCGAACCGGCCATAGATCGGAATGAGCACCCGGTCGCCGGGCGCGATTAAACTGACCATCACCGCTTCAATACCGGAACGCGAAGTGCCATCGACCGGAAATGCCCATTTATTGTTCGTAGCGAACAGCTCACGCAGCATCCCCATGGTTTCATTCATAATATCCGTGAATTCAGGATCAAACTGGCCCAGCACCGGAAAAGACATCGCCCGCAGCACGCGCGGATCGACCTCCACCGGTCCCGGGGTCATTATACACCGCAAGGACGGCGACAAATCTTCGTACCGCTTCATGAGAACCTCTCCCTCTGATGTTCAGCTTTCTTTATAAGCCAGCTCATATAATATGGCCGTTAACAAATTCAATCCGGCAGCCAGCTCTTCCGGCGAAGAATATTCATCCGGAGAATGGCTGATTCCAGCCCGGCTTGGTACAAAAATCATTGCTGTAGGACAAAGGGGTGCGAAGAGCTGGGCATCATGGCCCGCTCCGCTAACCATCGTGCGGAAGCTTCTCCCCTGCTGTTGGCTGATCTCCTCCAGCAGCCCCTTCAGCCCCTCATCCATAGGCGCAGGAGTGGTAGCTAAGGTTGCTGTGAGCTCCAAAGTCAGTCCGCGGCTTTCGGCGATCCTTTCGAAATGTGCCTGAATACCGCTACAAAAGCGCTCCAGCTGCTCAGCTTCGCTATGGCGGATATCCAGCGTAAACTGCACCTCACCCGGTATTACATTCGGCGTACCCGGGGACGCTTCCAGCTTTCCGCAGGTTGCTACCAGCGGATCACCCGTCTGGACCGCTGCCTGCTCCAGCGCCAGCAGCATCTCTGCAGCACCCGCTAGCGCATCCCGCCGCAGCCCCATCGGGGTTGTGCCGGCATGGTTCGCGGTGCCGCCAACTTTCACCTGAAATCGCCGCTGCCCGGCGATAGCGTCAACGATTCCAATCTCCAAGGCCGCTTGCTCTAGGACGATCCCCTGTTCGATATGCAGCTCAACATATGCGCCGATATCCTCTCTGCGGGGACCCTTCCCGGGCTTATGTATTAATCCGCAAGCTTCCATGGCCGAAGAGATGGTTATCCCCCGGGAATCTGCGCAGCTATCCGCTTCGCTTCCGTTATACATCCCTGTTACATTGCCTGAGCCCCAGAAGGTGAGGGGAAACCGGCTGCCCTCTTCTTCGCAAAAGGCTACTGCCTCCACGGTCCGCAGCGGCTGCCCGAAGGTCTGCTGCAAATAATGCAGTGCAGTAATGGCAGCAGCAATCCCGTATGCACCGTCATATTTCCCGCCGTTCAGAACGGTGTCAATATGCGAGCCGGTTAATATGACTTTACCGGCGGTCTGAGAGCCTGTAAATCTTCCATAGACATTCCCGACCTCATCAAGCCTTACTTCCATCCCCAGTGCAGCCATCCTCTCCTGCAGGAACTGCTGCGCCCGGAGCCATTCGGGAGTATATAGAAGCCGGGAGATTCCGGGTCCTGGAGCGCTGAAGGCCGCAAGCTCCTCCAGCAATTCCATCATCTCAAGCGCCGGCGCTTTAATCGTCGGAGTAGTCATAATGAAGGCTGCCCTTCATTCACCCGCAGCCACTGGCCGCCGTCATCAATCAGCAACCCGTCTGCGGAGGTGTATACCACCGCTCCGCGGCTGATCGTAGCCGTAACCTTGCAGGATAAGGTCATACCGGCATAGGGACTGTGTTTATGGCGGTAATAGAGATCCTCTGCGCCCAATATATAGGAATGATCCGGGTTCAGCAGCACCAGATCAGCGTCCAATCCAAGCTTGATCGAGCCTTTGCGGTGGTCCAGCCCGAAACGGCGGGCCGGCTGCTCTGCCAGCAGTGCCGCAATCTGCGTAACCGGCAGACCGCGCACGTTAACTCCTTCGTGGAACATCAGCTCCAGGCTGCTTTGCGCTCCGGAAATACCGCCCCAGGCTTCGAAGAAGTTCAGCCCGGGATCAAGCTTAAGCTCAGGAGGACAAGGAGAATGATCCGAGGCAATCAGGTCGATCCGGCCGTCAGCCAGCACCTTCCACAGCTTCTCCTGCTCCTCCGGGCTGCGCAGCGGCGGCGCACATTTAGCCAGTGCTCCCAGCTCTTCCAGGCTATTCTCATTCAGAACCAGGTAGTGGGGGCAGGTTTCCGCAGACACATCAAGCCCGCGGAGCTTGGCTTCATGAATCATGTTAATCGCAGCTGCGGTGCTAATATGGACAAAGTGCAGCCTGCAGCCGGTGCGTTCACTGTACAGCAGCGCTCTTGCCACGGCCTCCAGCTCAGCTTCCGCCGGACGGGAGGCGGCAAAATCACGCGCAGTGGTCCTTCCGCTGCGTACAGCATCAGCTGACAGCACAGCGGTGATCTCCTCGCTCTCCGCATGCAGGGCAAGAATGCCGCCGAACCCGGCGATTTTTTTCATCCCCTGAAACAGGGTGTCGTCATCCACCTCGCGGAACCGTCCTTCTCCTTCGCCTCCAGGATTAGAGATGAATGCCTTAAAGCCGGTAACACCAGCCGCCGCCAGCTCCTCCAGGTCCTCCAGATTGCCGGGAACCAGCCCGCCCCACAGCACATAATCCACGGCGGAGTTGCCGGCCGCCGCCTCCGTTTTGAGCTGCAGTGCGGCTTTATTCACTGTAGGCGGATTACCGTTCAGGGGCATATCCGCATAACAGGTGCAGCCTCCCGCAGCAAGCGCCGCCGAACCGCTGCGGAAGCCCTCCCAATGGCCCAGCGCCGGCTCATTAAAATGAACATGCATATCGATCATGCCGGGCAGCACATACTGTCCCTCCGCATCGATGACCCGGGTGTCCGGATCAACCGGCAGCTTCTCGCCCAGCGCGGCAATCTTTCCGTTCTTCACAGCGATGTCCAGCTTGCGCACTTCTCCCGGCAGCACTACGTCCCCATTCCTGATGATAAGCTCATACGTTTCCTTCATGAATCGGTCACCTCCGGCCATCAGATCGAATTTTTTGTTGTATCGTCAGCTTCCCCGGTACGTGCTGTACCCTCCTGGAGCCACTAGCAGCGGAACATGACAATGCTCTGCGGGATTGATTATATTGAAGCGGATCGGAATCTGTTCGAGAAAGAAGATACTAGAACCCCCTTTGGATCCTTCAGCGCACTCGTCTGCCGGATTACTGCCGCGGAAATAGTTTCCGGCCATAAATAGCAGCTCATAGCTGCCAGGAACAAGCTCGCTACCCTCCAGCAGCGGGATATCCAGTCTGCCGTCGCTGTTCGTCACCGTTTCACGCAACAGCTCACGTGCAGCACCGTCAAGCTTCCAGAGCTCCAGTGCCATCCCGACCGCCGGTACTCCCCGAGCCAGGTTCAGCACATGGGTGGTGAGCCGGCCGCTCATGACTGTGCGCCCTCAGGCTCAGGCAGCAGATCACGCAGCCGGAAACCGGTGATTTTGCCGATTTCATGAAGCGCCTGCTCCCATTCCTCCTCCAATGGACGGTTAACCCGTTCCCCGATCGCCTTTATGATGTCATCCTTGTTTTTACCGCGTACGGCCAGAATAAATGGAAACCGGAATTTCTCCGTATATGCCGCATTTAGTTCCGTGAGCCGTTTGAACTCCTCAGGCGTCAGCCGGTCCAGGCCCGCTCCCTGCTGCTCCGCCGCGGACAGCGGGGTAACCTGAAGTCTCGTAGCCAGATCGGGATGGGATCTAAGCAAGGCTTCAATTTGGCTGTGCGGCGCACTTCGTGCCGTCTCCAGCATCACTCTGTGCAGCTCTTCCACCGAATGAAATGGGACATGCTGGTGAGCCCCCTCTGCCACCCATGGTGAACGTTCGAAGATTCCGCCCAGTGCCGCCACAAACTGTTCTTTATCCATTCCGTTAATTTTGTCTATTGTTAATGAATCTGTTTCTGCGCTCATATTCCCGCCCCGCTTTCGCCCATTTATACATATTTTTCTACTAATTCAATATTATTCTCTGTAAAAGGGTAAAAAAAGTCCATTTGCTGTATTCAAGTCATCTACTTTTACTCTGCGCCGGAAATGCCGATTTCTCTGCTGGTTAGATGTTCGAACTACAAGAAATGGAAGATTGGAATGATTATAGCACCAAACGATAAGTGAAGTCTCTATTACCTGCCTGCTTTCTTTCTCTTAGAGCCGCTGCTCACGGACATAAGGTGTGCCCAGCGATTCCGGGGTACCTGAAGGCTTGTTACGATTGCGGTAGCCGAGATACATCAGCACCAGAATCGTTACGATATAAGGGATCATCTTTAGGAAATAAGACGGAACCACGCTGCCCAGCAGTTGGATGCGGAAGCCGAGCGAATCGAGTGCACCGAAGAAATAAGCGCAGAAGAGCGCGCGCAGCGGATTCCATCTGGCGAAGATAACCAGCCCGACGGCAATCCAGCCGCGTCCGGCCGTAAGGCCTTCATTCCAGGTCGGCGCGTAAGCCAGCACCATATCCGCCCCCGCTAAGCCAATCAGTGCAGCACCGGCCGTTACATAGCTGTAGCGGATCAGCTGGACACGGATGCCCATAACATCAGCAGTCGCCGGGCTATCCCCTACGGCCCGCAGATGCAGCCCCCAGGAGGTGTGATGGATCAGCAGATGCAGCACCAGTACCAGCAGCAGGCTGAACCAGGTCAAATAATCCATCCGGCCGAAAATATCCCCGATGACCGGTATCCCGTTCAGCCAGCTGAGGTTCAGCTTGGGCGAAGTCCCCGGCAGCGGCAGGCCGCTGATCGACTTGCCCAGATAAGCGCTGAGGCCGCTGCCGAACAGGGTCATGGCAAGCCCGGACATCGTCTGGTTCGCCCGCAGCGTCACACAGAGGAACGAATGCACCATTCCGAGCACTGCGGTGACCGCTATAGCCGCAAGGAGCGCCAGCAGGAGATTGCCGCTGCGGATATAGACGATACAGGTGGTCACTGCCCCCATCAGCATCAGTCCCTCTGCGCCAAGCTGGATTATGCCCGCACGTTCGTTCAGAATACCTCCCAGCGTAGCCAGCAGCAGCGGGGTTCCGGCAGAGATTGCGGCTATTAATAACTGTGTAGTGAAATCCATAGGTAAACTCCCTTCTCAAAATCCCCGCGATAATATACGTTCTGATAGTTGAAAGGCGCTGCTTATGCGCTCCGGCGGATGCGGAAACGGTGAATCATATCGCCGGCTATCAGGAAGAACAGGATCGAGCCCTGCAGCATTTCAGAAATTGACGAAGGCAGTCCAATGGTCTGTACACTATAGCCGCCGACGATCAGTCCTCCGAATAGAACAGAGGTGATGATCAGACCGAGCGGGTTCAGCTTGGCAAGCCAGGCGACGATAATTGCAGTGTAGCCGTAGCCGGGTGAAATCCCCTGCATCAGCTTGTGCGTCACTCCCGAAACCTCAGCCATACCGGCAATTCCGGCCAGCCCGCCGCTGATCAGCATAACGATAATAATATGCCGTTTAATATGAATGCCCGCATAACGCGCAGCTGTCGGATTGGCCCCAATCAGCCGCAGCTCATAACCCCAGCGGGTAAACTTAACCATCAAATAATAGATGACTACCGCGACAAGCCCAAAAATCAGCCCGATATGCAGTCTTGTTGTTCCAAGGACAGGTAAAGACTGGGCAGCTGTAAACATCGGTGATCCCGGGAAATTGAAGCCCTTCGGATCCTTCCAGGGGCCGAATACCACATAATCCAGGGCCAGCAGCGCCACATAGTTTAACATCAATGAAGTAATCAGCTCGTTGACACCGAAGTGCGTCCGGGGAATAGCCGTCATCAATCCCCATAGCGCCCCTGCCGCTGTACCGAATAACAGCATCAGCGTTATCGACCAGAAGGACGGGAGATCCGGAAAATAAATCGTAACCGCCGTAGCCGCCATCGCCCCGACGGTCAGCTGTCCTTCGGCCCCGATGTTCCAGACGGAAATCCGGTAAGCAACAGCGATTCCCAGGCCGCACAGCAGCAGCGGGATCGCTTTTACCATAGTTTCTGTGAAGCCATAGGAGGTACCGAAGGCCCCCTTGAACATCTTTTCATATACGGTAACCGGACTCATCCCGTTAGCAGCAATGAATATCGCACACAGCAGAAGCGCCAGTATAACGGACAGAATCGGCGACCACCACGGAGAGCGGGTACGGCTTGAATCGTATTCCAGCCGCAGCGAGAACCGTTTACCGGTCTTAGCCGGAGCCGGCTCCAGCACCACTGCTGCAGAATTGCTTCCATTTTTCGGACTCATACCGCACTCCCCTCCCTGTGCCTGATTCCGGCCATCATCAGACCGATTTGTTCTCTGTCCGCGTGCTCATGATCGCTTTCACCGATGATGGTACCGTTGTATATAACCAGAATCCGGTCAGACAGCTGCAGCAGCTCATCCAGATCCTCAGAGATCAGCAGCACTCCGCTCCCTGAACTGCGCAGCTCCATCAGCAGCTCATGCACCCCGGCCGTCGCTCCCACATCCAGACCCTGTGTAGGGTGAACTGCGACCATCAGCTTCGGCTTATGGCTGACCTCACGGGCAAACAGCAGCTTCTGCTGATTACCGCCGGACAATTGCTGGACCGGTGTATCAAGCTCAGGCGTCTTCACATTGAAGCGCTGGACCAGCTCCTGGGACCATAGGCGGTTCTTTGCTGCTTTCAAAAAGCCGAATTTGGAATGCTCTTCACTGCGGTAGGACTTGAACAGCAAGTTATCCACCGAGCCCAGCCGTCCGGCCAGACCGCTCTTCATCCGGTTCTCAGGCACATGGGATATCCCTGAATCGATGGCTCCTCTGACCGAAGCCGTTGTCACCTTGCTGCCATCAAAAATAATCTCACCGTTCTTCCAGGTTCTAAGCCCTGTAAGCACTTCTGCCAGCTCCTTCTGCCCGTTGCCGGCCACCCCCGCAACCCCGACAATCTCACCTTCACATACTTTTAGCGACAGGTTGTCGAGTGCCTTACGGCCATGATCGGCTGAGACATCCAGCCGGTTAACGATCAGCAAAGGCTCACCTTGCGTGACCTCACGCTCCTGGCGGCTGATCGTTACCTCTCTGCCTACCATCAGCCGGGCCAGTTCCAGCTCATCCGTATCCGCCGTAGCCAGCGTAGCAATCATCTTTCCTTTGCGCATAACGGAAATCCGGTCGGAAGAAGCCATCACTTCTTTCATTTTATGCGTAGTCATAATCACCGTCTTGCCCGCCTGCTTCATCACCCGCAGTGTTTCAAACAGCTGCTCCGCTTCTCCTGGAGTAAGTACAGAGGTGGGTTCATCCAAAATGATAATGTCTGCCCCCCGGTACAGTGTCTTGACGATCTCCACACGCTGCTGTTCGCCCACGGACAATTGCCAGATAGGACGGTCAACCGGAAATTTCAATCCAAACCGTTCTCCCAGCGCCTCAATTTCTTCATGCTTATGCTTGATCCACTTACTTCCCCGCCAGAAAGACGACTTTTCGCCAAGCACGATATTTTCCGCTGCCGTGAGACTTTGCACCAGTCTGAAGTTTTGAAATACCATACCGACACCCAGGAGTGCTGCATCCTTAGGGGAACGGATTCTGGCAGTCTGGCCATGGATCAGAATTTCGCCTTCATCCGCCCGGTATACACCTGACAGCATGCTCATGACTGTGCTCTTACCTGCTCCGTTCTCACCAAGCAGCGCGTGAACCTCACCCGCGTTTGCCGAAAAATCGACTTGATCGCTTGCCGTTACAGAACCGAATTTCTTCACAATCCCGCGCATTTCAACCGAATGGTCCTGCATTTTGGGATGCTCCTTTCCTTATAGTTGTAGTACGGGTGGGGAAGGTTCCCTCTTAACGGAACCCGCCCCACCCATAAGGACATGCATTATGAAATTACGATTAAGACATTATTGCGGGATTGTGCCCTCTACGCCTTTTGCCAGCCAGTTCATACCCAGTACTTCCTCAAGGGTCAGTTTCTGGCCTGCCTTAACCTGTTCTTTGCCTTGATTATCGGAGATCGGACCCGTAAATACATCCAGCTCGCCGCTGATAATCTTGGCCTTAGCCTCTTCTACCAGGGCCTTCACATCATCCGGAACCTTGTTGCCGAATGGTGCAATATCGACCATCTTATCGTCCATGCCGCCGGAATATTGTTCATTGGTCCAGGTTCCATCCATTACGGACTGAACCACCTTGGTGTAATAAGGACCCCAGTTCCATACCGGGTTGGTCAAATAGTTGTCTGGAGCGTATTTGCCCATATCGGAGTCATTGCCTCCGGCAAATGCGCCGCGTTCCTGTGCTGCCTGGAGTGTTGCAGGAGAATCTTGATAAGCCATAAGCACATCTGCACCTTTATCCAAAAGGCTGATTGCGGCTTGACGTTCCGTTGCAGGGTCATACCATGTGTTGGTCCACACTACGCTGACCTTCACATCAGGGTTTACGCTTTGGGCGCCCAGAGTAAAGGCATTAAGGTTATAAATAACTTCGCTGATCGGGAAAGCTCCGACATAACCAAGCTGGTTGTTCTTAGTCATTTTGCCGGCTGCAATCCCTGCCAAATAGCTGCCTTGATAATTCTTTCCGAAGTAAGTTCCCATGTTCGCTGCTGTTTTGTAGCCGGAAGCATGCATAAACTTTACATTTGGAAATTTATTAGCTACGTTAAGCGTAAAATCCATATATCCGAAGCTTGTTGTAAATACGATATCGTGGTTCTGAGCAAGCTCTGTGATGATCCGTTCAGCATCCGCGCTTTCTGGAACGTTCTCCACGGTGTCTGCCTTAATACCCAGCTCTTTCTCCATGTACAGACGGCCTTGATCATGCTGATACGTATAACCGCCGTCACCCGGAGGCCCGATGTAGACAAAAGCAACCGTCGGCTTCTTTGCAGCCGGCTCAGTTGTTGCTGCCGCCTCTGTTGCCGTTCCCGCATTCGTTGCCGCCGGCGCCTCCGTAGCAGCTGTGTTCGTAGCCGCGTTGTTATTGCTTCCGCAGCCCGCCAGTACCACCGCGAGCAGGAACACAAGTACAAAGCTTAGCGTAAATCCCTGACCCCTTCTTTTCATAATTCTCCTCCTCCAGGAAATCTCTCATAATGGCTGTAACCATTAATGTATCTCTACTATACTGAGACCGGACGTTTACGTAAATTTATATAACATACGTTTGTGCCTTGTAATAAGAAGACCGATTTTTTTTGTGCCTAATGCACTAAAACGAGATAAATTATACTTAAAATATGTGATATTTTATAACATTTATCTGAAACCCATCTCTTGATGTCAGCTTTCCCCATGAACACTCCATACGTTCCGGATTTGCCCTGAATCAAACGGCGTACCGTTATCCATGAAAAGGCGGACGGCATCCGGTTCCAGAACTACCCCTTTATATTCAGCCGAACACAAAATTTCTTCCGCCCCCTTATCACCGTCCAGCCCTTGCAGTACCGTAAACATTCCTCTGGAGAAAAGAGCAGGCGGCATCACCATTCCCTCATTGGTGCTGGTCACATAATCGAGTCCCGGGTTCCGCTCAAAAGTACCGATCAGCCGGTTCACAAGTGACGCTGTAATAAACGGCTGATCAGCAAGAGCCACAACTACAGCATCAGGCTGCATCGGCAGAATCGCATTCAGACCGCAGCGCAGGGAAAAGGAAAGCCCCAAATGAGCAGTCAGGCAGGTTTCGGTACGCCTTATGCGCTGTTCACCGGCAGGAGGCAGCCATTCCAAATGATCATCTGCCCGAACGACAACCACCAGCGGTTCAAGGGCGCAGCGGTCAAGCTCACTGAGCACAACACTCCTAAGCGAGACCTCCGGGGACAGCTTCAGCGATGATTTCGGCACGCCCGTTCGTCTGTTCTGTCCTGCTGCCAGATAAATACCGGCTATTTTCAATGCTCTCCACTCCTTTCGGCAGCGCCTGTTGCAATTGAGATTAACGCCTCAGCAATACCGAGGACTTATTCGCGTTCCAGCATTTTGCGGAATACGAATACCAGCTTTAGCCTCATCAGGTCATTAATTTTTTTGAAGTCAACATCCAGAAGCTCACTTAGCTTCTCAATCCGGTAAGTGGCAGTGTTGCGGTGAATGAACAGTTTTTTGGCGGTTTCGTTCACATGTCCGTCATTGTCCAGATAAACCTCCAGCGTATGGAGCATCTCCTTGACATATTCCGGCTCACGGCTGAGCAGCCCGCGCAGATTGCCGTTAATATACTTTTCCATCGTATCCGCCGGAATCTGGCCCAGCAGGAGATGCAGCTCAAGCTGGCGGTAATGCACCACATTCCCGTACGCCCCCCACTGCCGGACCATCGACATGCATTCCCTTACCTCGGCAAAAGCCTCCTTCAGTCCTTCCGGCTTCACCTTAATACTGCTGACTGCCGCCCGGGGATAGTACGCCTTATCAAGCTTCAAATTGTGAAAACATTCATTTATCAGAGCACGAAACTGCTCAGGGCTGTGCTGGCTAACCGGCAGCAGTGATACCAACCCCTCATCCATGATGACATGAATGGCATTCAGTTCGCGCAGGGCAGGATGCTCCGCATATTCTTCCTTTAGCCGGAGTAGCTCCCCCTGCCGGTCATCTTCAATAGCAGCTGTATCGGTAAGCACCAGTTGAAAAGGGGATTGCATAAGTGTCACTTCCAGCTTGACTGCGGCCTGGGACAACTCGCTGCAGGATAATCCGCCCTTCAGGCACCGGCGCAGGAGACTGCTGAATTCACGGTGCTCGGCATGCTCAAAATAATCTTCATAACCGGAATGAATATGAAAGGAAATAAGTTCAGCTCCCTGGACAAATAAGCTCTCTTCCACGGGCAGCAATAGCGGGTCAATCGGACAATACAATAGATAGCCGGAGCATTTCCCCCCTTGCATTAACGGTATCCGCAGGCCTGTTCTGTCACCGATGCGAAAACGCTGATTGCGGTTCTGCCAAGGCCAGCCTTCCAGCAGCTGTCGTTCTTCATACTCCGAATTATTGTACACCGCATCTCCCCTGGCGCTGATAACCGCAAGCGGGTAGCCAATCACCTCAGATACCGACTCGAACAGCGGACGGCTCCGTCCGGAGCGTAGCGCGAAGCGCATCAGCTTGCGCTGCTTATCCATAATGCTCTGCAGCATGCTGGTGCTGCGCGACAGTTCTGCGCGAAACAGCCCGTTCATCTGATCGGAGAACGTAAACTGGAACGGCAGCTCAATCAGCGGAAAATTCAGCGTCTCCGCTTCAGCAATCAACTCCTCCGGGACCGTATCCCAGAAGCGGCCTAACTTGATGCCCAAGGCAGAAGAACCGCGGCGGTTCAGGGTGTGCAGCAGGGCAGACGCATCCTCCAGACTGTCTTTGATCAAATAGGCTGTTGTCAGCAGCATTTCCCCTTCTTTAATCCAGTCCGAAATATCCGGCGCATCCATCACATTAATCGACTTCACAATTCTGTGTTTCCCCTTAGCTCCGGCTATAAGTTTTGCTTCGGATAAAGGATAAATGGACAACGCTTCTTCAACGGTAAGATGCATGCCACCCCTCCTCAAATAGGTTCATTGATTATCATTCGGTCTTTATGTTACTTTATGTAACATTATAGATAAAATGACCCCTTATTGAAAGAGAAACTTTAATTATTCCGTGCATTATGTTAGATAACATTACGTATGTCACGAAAAATTAACGATTGTACTGCTATTTGCTGACGAGTCCAGATTCTGGCGCTGCTCTTGGCTTATGAACGGATAATGGAGGGGAGCCGGAATAGCGCGGAGTGCGGGGGATGAATAAAAAAAACTTCCGTTCCCGCGTGATTACGCAGTGACGGAAGCCGGGTATGCCAACGTTTATTTGCTTCTATTTCCAATTTTGCCGGACCCAGGAGAGCAGGCGGAGATCCTGGCCGTGACCGCCGATAACAGACAATCCCAGCGGCAGTCCGCCTGGGCCAGGAACCGGCAGCGTGATCTGCGGCAGTCCCGCCAGCCCCGCAATACAGCAGAGCATCATGGCTCCGCTGCGGTTCAGTTCCAGCTGCTGCAGATCACCGCCGCGCAGCGGCGCCGGTCCGGGAACGGTCGGGATGACCAGACATCCGTCTTCCCCAAGCAGATCCCGCAGCCTGGCCGTGATCTCCTGGCGCAGCGACATGGACCGGCTGTGATCTTCCCCGGCAATGGTTGCCGCCCAAGTGAAGCGTGCAGCAATGTCCGGGCCAAAGACCGGCTGTTCCTGCTCAATCCACGCTCCATGGGTGGCCCAGATTTCTGTACCCTGCAGCTCCCTGAATACATCCATCCAGGTTTTCAAGCCTTCCGCTGAAATAACCGTTTCCAGCGATTCATCTGCTCCCGCCTGCAGCCGGTGGAGGCCTTCCTGAAGGAATTCGGAGCTTGCCGCTTCTGCCAATGCCCAGCAATCCGCAGGGATGTACAGTTTGCTCATTCTGTCACTATTCTGCTGTAATGGCAGCTGGTCCTTACGAAGCAGTACCTCGCCTATCCGACGCAGCAATTCCGGACTGTCCGCCATCCAGCCCACCGTGTCAAACCCCGGGGCCAGCGGAATCACCCCGTCCATCTCTACCGCCCCATGCGTAGGCCGAAAGCCATACACCCCGCAATAGGATGCGGGAACACGGATCGAACCGCCCGTGTCCGTGCCGAGCGCGAAGTCCGCTACGCCGGAGGCTACCGCCACCGCCGAGCCGCTCGAGGAACCGCCCGGTATCCGGCCAGGCCCGCGCGGGTTAAGCGGTGTCCCGTAGTGGTAATTCTCGCCGCCCAGACTATACATCAGCTCATCCGTATGAGCAGCTCCGCGTAAAGAAGCTCCGGCCTCCAGCAGTTTAAGCACCGCCGCCGCATGGGCTGCAGACGCTTCGTGGCTGCGAAGCCAGCCGGGATTCCCGGCGGAAGAGCTGTGCCCCGCTACGGCGAACACATCCTTTACAGCAAAACTAAGACCTTCTAGCACGCCCTGTTTCCGGCCGGTTACTTCAAGCTCCGGGACAATGAAAGCGCCATGTTGATTATTAGTGACCATCTCTTCCTCTCCTTTCCTCCCGGACCGAACGGGCAACTAATTCCTATGCCGCAGCTATTCCCTACCAGCCAATGGCTGCACCATCGCAGCGCGGATCAGTCCCTCCGCTGCGGTAGCCATTGCCGTCAATGGCGATGGCATGCGCATGGCCCATAATGCCGTCATATTCTCCGGCCTGGCGGACAATATGGCCGGCTGCGGCCAGTTCATCAAGCACAAGCTGCCCCGCGCGCTTTTCCACTTTCAGCTCCTGCGTCGGTTCTCCCCAGGTTCTGCCCCACACGAACCGCGGTGCATTCACCGCCTCCTGTGGATTCATGCCGTAATGCAGCATACGTGTCAACAGCATTGTCTGGGTTTGCGGCTGCCCCTCTCCGCCTTGCGTGCCATAGAGAAAGGCGGGCTTGCCGTCCTTACAGGCCATAGCCGGCATAAGCGTGTGGAACGTACGCTTATGCGGCTCCAGCGTATTGATATGTGCAGGGTCGAGCGAGAAGAAGGAGCCGCGGTTTTGCAGCAGAATTCCCGTCTCTCCAGCCACAGCGCCTGATCCGAATTCAAAATAAAGACTTTGAATGAACGACACCGCATTGCCCTCGCCGTCCACAACAGCAGCATAGGCCGTATCCCGGCCAATCGGCTCGCTGCCCAGCACTGCAGCCCGCTGCATGGAGATGGATGCCGCGAGCTGCCCGCCATACTGCTTATCCAGCAGCTGGTCCAGCGGGACCGGGCGGAAGGCCGGATCGGTAAGCACCTGATCCCGGTCGCGGAAGCTCAGCTTCAAAGCCTCGGCCAGCAGATGATAATACTCGTAGGAACCCTGTTCGATATTCCCAAAATCAAAGTGCTCCAGTATATTCAGCGCCATCAGTGCTGCAAAGCCCTGTGAGTTGGGCGGCGCCTGATAAACGGTATGCCCGTGATAATCAGTGGAGACGGGGTCCACCCATTCCCCGTGATGATCGGCAAAATCATCACGGGTGAGATACCCGCCGGCGGCATGCATATAATTGGCTATATCCTGCGCAATTGCCCCCTTATAGAAGGCGTCGCGTCCGCCTGCCGCAAGCAGACGCAGCGTCCCGGCAAGCTGCGTCTGCACGAACTTCCCGTGGACAGCCGGAGGCCGTCCGCCGGGAAGATAGATCGCCGCCGCCTCGGGCGTCAGCGCGGCTCCGGCTAAGATGCTGCCCCCGTGCTGATCCGGCGACAGCGGAAACCCTGCGGAGGCGTAGCCGATCGCCGGCTCCAGCACCTCCCCGAAGGTCAGGCGGCCATACTGGCGCTGGACCGCCGCCCAGCTGTCCGCCATTCCGGGCACCGTAATGGCGCTGCGGATCCCCCGCCGGGGAATCGCTGCTTCCCCGGCGTAACGGTCCCTGCGGACGCCGTAGCCGGATCGTCCGCTGCCGTTGTAAGCCCGGACGTGCCCTTCACCGGCGCTGTAGGTGAGCCAAAAGGCATCGCCGCCAAGCCCGGTCATATGCGGATAGACTACGGCGAGCGTTGCACTTACCGCTACCGCCGCATCAAAGGCATTGCCCCCTTTTTGCAGAATTCCCGCCCCGGCTGCGGAAGCCAGGTAATGGGGGCTGACCACCATTGTTTTTGTGCCGATTACTGGCCCTGTCGTCATGCACCCATCTCCATTTCCCAAAACGCTTAAGGTTAGTGTCATTTAACCGTACAGCAAATTCCCCTGTCAATGTGTTAAGGGCAAACTCAAATTCAGCCGGCCTGTTTTTGTGAGCCATGCACAAAGATTTACACAAATACGGCATGAGCAGTAGTTGCCCTCATACCAGTTGTTATAGAATGAGTCAAACTCAGACTACGTTTCTAAACTTTTAGGGGGAGTCCCGTGAAATCGACCAATAAAGAATATGTGCAGCTTGCGGTGGCGATGTGCAGAACGGGAATTCTCGGCTACGGCGGAGGCCCTTCGGTCATCCCGCTGATCCGGCATGATGCCGTAAGCAGGTACGGCTGGCTGACAGATGACGAGTTCGGCGAGACGCTGGCTATCGCAAACGCCTTGCCGGGACCGATCGCCACCAAAATGGCCGCCTATCTCGGCTATAAGCTAAAAGGAGTCCGCGGGGCCATACTTTCCGTGCTGGCGCATATCCTGCCCAGCTGTATCGCAATGATCGCCCTGCTCTCTGCCGTCAATTATTTAAGCGGCTCCAAAACCGTAGCGGGAATGATCGCCGCCGTTTCGCCCGTCATCGCGGTGATGCTCGGAATGATGGCGTACGAATTCGCACAAAAAGCTTTCAAAGGGCTTGGAAAGTGGATTGGAACAGCTTTTCTCGTACTGGCGCTGGTGCTGCTGGAAGTGCTGCATCTGCACCCGGCCATCGTCATTGTGCTCTATCTCAGTTACGGAACGGTTCATTACCGGATACTTGCGGGGAAGAATAAGAAGGGAGGGACCGCCTAATGGAATGGCTAGAACTGATCTTCGGATTTTTCATGGCTAATCTGCTCGGCTATGGCGGCGGCCCTTCCTCCATTCCGCTGATGTATGAGGAAATAGTTCCGCATTACGGCTGGCTCACCGACGAGCAATTCTCCAATATGCTGGCGCTTGGCAATGCCCTGCCCGGTCCGATTGCCACGAAAATCGCCGCTTACGTCGGCTATGATGTTTTTGGCTGGATAGGGGTTATTGTTTCGCTACTCGCTACCGTTCTCCCCTCTGCCGCTGCACTGATCATCCTGCTCCAGGTCATGCAGAAATACAAGCAGTCTCCTGTCGTAAAAGGGATGACTCTGCTCGTACAGCCGGTAATCGCTATTATGATGACTGTGCTTACGATTCAAATGGCGAAAAGTCCGGCAGAAGCCATCGGGATCTGGCAGACACTCATCATTGCTGTAATAGCTTTTGCCGCTATGAAGTGGCTGAAGCTGCATCCTGCACTTGTGATTGTTGCCGCTTTTGCCTATGGAGCGTTTCTGCTTCCTTATACGGTCTAGCCGCTGCCGGAACACTCAGGCCTTCATTTCAAAATATACTGCGACAGCACCGCCTGTACCTCGTAAATATTGACCGATTTATTGAACGTCTTCTTCAGCGGCAGGGCACTGCCGGATACATACAGACATAGCTCCGCATCCAGATCAAAGTGGCCCGCCGTCTCCACGGAATAATGGGAAATGCTTTTATAAGGTATAGAGTGGTACTGTGTCTTCTTGCCGGTTACACCCTGTTTATCGACGAGAATCAGCCGTTTATCCGTAAAAATAAACATATCCCTGATTAGCTTATATGCCCGTTCAATCTTCTCCTGAGGGGCCAGAATCCGCGCATACTCCCGCTGTACATCGGCTAGCTCAACCTGGGTTGCATTGCCCAGAAGCCCGTTAAAAATCGCCATAGTCTCTCCTCTTTCCCGTAAAAAAATTTGGGCGGCCAGCACCGCCCCCTAACATCCTACTTGTTCCGCCGGAGTTATATGCGGTAAAAAATCCCTTTCCCCCTTGCATATTCTGAAGATATTGGTTAAACTAGCTTTAAATTTGTTACGAAGGAGGTGTGGAAGAATGGATCACAATGTGACTAATAGTGTTAATAGCCGGCTGATTACAATCATGTCTGGCATCGTTCATGTAAATGCCGACAACGGGAGAAGTCTGTCCATTTACAAGAATTTAATAACACTAAACCATTGTGAAATGCCTTTCCAGCCACACTTCAACGGATAAACCAGACCGGAGAACTGTTCAAGGCCGCGGGGAAATTTCCTCGCGGCTTTTTTATGTTCTTTTCCGGCCTCCATCCTGATCAAGCGGCTCAGGGCATTCTAAAAAGGAGAATACACATGATCATCTCATGTCAAAACGTTCAAAAATACCACGGTGCCCAGCTCGTACTGAGTGACATCACCTTCGATATCCGCCAGGGCGAAAAGATCGGTCTCATCGGCCGCAACGGCTGCGGCAAAACCACCCTCTTCCGGCTGCTGAGCGGAGAAGAACGTCCGGATCAAGGACAAATATCCATCCGCCGGGGCAGCATTGTCGGCCTGCTCGCACAGATCCAAGAAGCCGACGCTCAGGAAACTGTCTATGCCGTTCTGCAGCGAAGCTTTGCCGAACCGCTCGCGTGGCAGAGCCGGCTGCGGGAGCTGGAGCAGCAAATGTCCGGGCTGGACGCCGGGACTGAGGAAGCTGCCTGGAACAGGCTGCTCAAGGAATACGGCAGCCTGCAGGAGAAATTCGAAGCAGCCGGAGGCTATGAGATCGACTCCTCCATCCAGCGCGTCGCACAAGGCCTCGGCATTGCTGCCTCCCAATATGACCGCGTGTTCGCTTCCCTCTCCGGCGGCGAGAAAACAAAGGTCGGTCTGGCAGAGCTGCTGCTGCGCCGACCCGACGTTCTGCTGCTTGACGAGCCGACCAATCATCTGGACATGGAGGCTATCGAATGGCTGGAGCAGTACCTCCAGACCTACGAAGGCACCGTACTGGCCATTTCCCATGACCGCTATTTCCTCGATGCCGTCGTCCGGAAGGTGGTTGAAATTGAAGACGGTGAAGCCATTACCTACCACACTAATTACAGTGGTTATCAGATAGAGAAGGAAGCCCGTCTGCTTCAGCAGTTCGCCGATTATCAGGAGCAGCAAAAGAAAATCAAACAGATGCAGGAAAGCATCAAGCGGCTGATCGAATGGGGCAACCGCTCCAATCCGCCGAACCCCTCCTTCCACCGCCGGGCCGCCTCGATGCAAAAGGCGCTGGACCGTATGGTCAAGGTCAAACGTCCGGTCCTGGAGCGCAAAGCGATGGATCTGCAGCTGCAGCAGGATGACCGGACCGGCAATCAGGTCGTTATCCTGGACCAGATCAGCAAAAGTTATGGCAGCCGCGTCCTCTTCACAGGAGCCAGCGACATCCTGAGATACGGCGAAACCACCGCACTCATCGGAGGCAACGGCGCCGGCAAAAGCACCCTGCTGCGGATGATTCTCGGCCAGGAGGCCCCGGACAGCGGAAGCTGTGCACTGGGCTCACGGGCGGCTGTAGGCTATCTCGCCCAGGAAGCCGTTCCTGAGGACGGCAAGCTGTCTGTACTGCGTTATTTCCGCGAAGAGGCCGGACTGGAGGAAGGCGAAGCCCGTGGTCAGCTTGCCCGCTTCCTCTTCTTCGGCAGTGATGTGTTTAAGGACATCACCAATCTTTCCGGCGGAGAGTGGACGCGGCTGCGCTTCGCGGTGCTGATGCACCGCCGTCCGAACCTGCTCATCCTTGATGAGCCGACCAATCATCTCGATATTGATTCCCGCGAGGCGCTGGAAGAAGCGCTGGAGGAATTCCCCGGCACTGTGCTGGCGGTTTCCCATGACCGCTATTTCATTAACCGCTGCTTCGGCAAGCTGTGGTCGATCGAAGACGGCCGGTTCCATGCATTCTCCGGGAATTATGAATATTACAAAGAGAAGCAGGCCGAGAAAGCCGCTGCACGTTCTTCAGAAACAGAGGCAGGCGGTTCAAAAGCCGGCGGTCCGCCAAAAAGCGCTTCCGCACGAAGCAACAGCTCCACTCCTCCCGCTTCCTCACGTAAACCGCTTACCGCGGTCCGCTGGGAGGAGGAGATCGCGGCAGCCGAAGAACGGGTGAGCCGGATAGATGCCGAGATGCTGGAGCCCTCCATCGCCAGTGATGCACTGAAGCTGGCTGAGCTTCAGCACTCTCGGGATGCCGCGCAGGCCAAGCTGGATGACTTATATACCACCTGGATGAACGAAGCGGAATTAATTTGAGGGGCGAAGGTGAGTGGAATGACAGAAAACACAGCTATAGCAGACTATTGGAACGCATATGTAGAGGAGCACCCGAAGGTAAAGGATAAATACGACAGTGCATGGGCCTTCGGTGACAGCCCCCGGCTGGCAAACGAGCTCCTGGAACTGGTGCTGCAAGGAATTAAGACAGGGACTGCCTCCAATAAGGTACTGTTCGAAAAGCAGGGATTGAGTCTGCCTTTTATCGGCGGCCATTCCATCCTGCTGGATGGAGACGGCGTGCCGAGGGCAATCATCGAAACAACGCATATCGAGACTGTCCCTTTTAATGAAGTGACTGCGGAATTCGCTTATTCCGAGGGCGAAGATGACCGTTCGCTGGGTTCGTGGCGTCATGAGCACGAGGTATATTTCACAAGAGAATTTAATCGCTACGGCATGCCTTTCGATCCTACTATGAAAGTAGTGTGTGAGAACTTCCGTGTGGTGCATGTGAAGCCAATGACCATAACCTGAAGCAAAAAAGCTGTGCCATCCTTAAACAGGGGCACAGCCTTTTTTTTTTGGTGGAAGCAATATGTGCAGAGAATTAAAAAGGCCGCTTCTTCCGGGACGGAGAGGCAGCCTTCATTGTATAGTTGCAATTCATGTAGGATATAATTCTGCGGACGCTGTTTACCGCCAGATTCCTGTGATCCAGCCGAATACTGAGATCCATAAGGGAATGCTGATCAGAATACCCCATACCAGTCCGGTAGCAATATTGCCTTCGGCAGGACGTGTTACACTCTCCTGTGTAAGCGGAAGTCTCAACTCTTCTTGTTCCATGCGATCCCCTCCTAAAATATCTTATCGTCACAGTAGAGGAAAAAATGTAGACCGCCCGGCCCAAAAAGTTATGTTTCCGGATAATTTTTTAGATATAAAGGCTCAGCGGATTTTTTTGAAAAGGCTTTCATAATTATTATTAACCAGTTTTTGCCTAAATAAAACTTATATTTCACTTTGTCATACATTATATGCAGTTTACTAGTCCAAAATGACTGCCTTTTCTGGATTTTTTAAGAATTCGAACAGCATCTTGATCTGCTTTTCTGTATTCCGTTCCTGCGACAGCTCAGGCAGTTCATCTTCACCAAAAAAGCCGACTCCGTTAGTTTCTACACCTTCCGATGCTTCTCCTCCTGTAATCCGGCACAGAATAAAAAATTTGTATACATGATAAGGCTCCGGCGGGTGGTTATGGAACTTTTTGTCCAGCACAGCCAGCAGACGTATAGCTTCAGCATGATAACCGGACTCTTCAGCGATTTCTTTGACAGCCACCTCACTTGGTGAAAGTCCTATATCCCCCCAGCCCCCGGGAAGCGCCCAGTTACCGTCGAGCTTCTCGCGGACCAGCAAAATTTTACCGTCCTGAAAAATAACGCCGCGGATATCCACCTTAGGTGTACAGTATCCTTCATCCTCTGCAAAAGCGAGCCGGATCTTCTCCTTGCTCTCAAATGTATAATTCGCCAGAATATCTACGCTAAGCTCACGCAGCGCCTGATACCGCTCAATATCATAAACATCCTTGGCGTATGTAAGACCCGTCTGGGCAATGGCCTGAATTTCCTTGGCCCAGGTTAACCATTTCGCTTCCATCACAGCAGCGCCTCCACTCCAGTTTTTATGTTTCTGCGGATAAAGTTATATGCAAAGCATCAAGTGACGGGAGAACAGACCTTTTTTGGCCACACAGCGGTCTATAATTTCAAACCCGGCAGCTGCGATCATTTCGTCCATCGCTTCAATGGCTACAATAACAACCCTGTCAGCAATTCTGCGGGCATTGACCAGGATATCAAATTGTTCTTCCGGCGTGATGCTGGAGTACAAATTATAAGGCATGTCCACAACCGCTGCATCGTAATGCTCAGTTATGTCAGCGATATCCCCCAGGGTGACCTCACTTTCAAAGCCGAAATGGGCAATATTCGTCCGTGCTCCCGCCGCGATGAAGGGATTAATGTCACGCCCGACAATATCAATCCCCATAGACAACGCTTCGACCATTACCGTTCCGATGCCGCAGCAAGGATCAATAGCTCTGATACCGGCCGGCTGCGGCACAGCCATGTTGACCGCTGCCCGGGCCACGCGCGTACTGAGCGCAATGGAGTAACTGCGCGGTTTCTTCATCTGGCGGAACCAGGTCGCTTGGTTCTTATGATAGGCACCGAAGTACCAGCGGCCGCCCAGTGTTACAATACCATACACTAGCTCCGGACGGTTTACATCCGCCTCTCCCTCGATGCGCAAGCCGATTTCCCGCTCAATCACTCTGCGTTCATCGTACTCTATTTTTTCCTCCGGGGACAAATCATTGGTCTTCACAAAAATCACCTTAAAGGTCTTTCCGTCCACCTCTACCTGCTCTGTCTGCTTATAAATTTCCGGCAGGCTGTCTCCGGCGTACATTACATCAATCCGTTCCTTGATAAACGGGCTGCGGCTGACTTCTACATTAATACTGCTGGCGAAGATACCCGGAGGAATTGCTTGGCCAAACAAACAGCGAAGCTCCATCCCGCATAAATCCAGCTCGTCCCCCGAACAGGCATATGTATAAATATAAGCGGGAATCTCTCCCGTCTGAACTTGTTTCATTTCATGCTCCAAACCTGATTGTGAATTCGCTGACACTATTATTCCGCTCCTATCGCTTCCGCCGCTGGCGGCGCTGTTGTTTCTTCCAGGCCGTCTGCCGTTATGGCATTCTCCAGCCTGCTGTCATAGTTTATACGTGCGCTGGTAACTTCTTCACGATTACTGTTTACCCAACCGACCAGAGATGTCAGCGGCTGCAGCAGGGAATCCCCCAGCGCAGTTAGACCGTATTCAACCGTTAAGGGGACCGTGGGTGTAGCTTTACGCCAGACCATGCCATCCCGCTCCAGAAAGCGGAGGGTCTGGGACAGCATCCGCTGTGAGATGCCAGCAGAGCGCCGCTGCAGTTCCTTGAACCGCAAGGGCCCGTTACCGAGATTAACGATGATCAGCACACTCCATTTATCGCCAACCCGGTCCAGAATCTGCCGGGTAATGGTGCAATCCTCCAGCAGCGGCTGCAGCCGGCCTTGTGCAGGCAATGATTGGTCCATAATAGTTACCTCCATGTAACCTAAGCAACGAATAGTGCCTTTCTGCGCCATAGGTCAGTTAAGTCTAGCATGGTTACTGAACGTAATCAACAACCGTAAAAGAACTGTCTAATTTGTAAATACTCGCTATTATAAACACCGGCCCGGGATCGGCTGGTAAGCCGATTTGTAATCTGTTTTGATCCATAGGGAGTTCTCCAGTATAATGGATGCATTACACTGCCAAACTAGCCGGCGGTCAATTAACGGCCCGGTTCAGGATTTTAGCTTATCTGGACGGTTTTGCGCAGCGAAACTCCAAGGAGGTACATATTCACTATGACTTATGAACAATATTTCCAGGCTGAACGCGAAGCTCAGCTCGCTGAACTGAAGGAATGGCTGGCCATTCCCAGTATTTCTGCCCTTTCCGTACATAAAGAGGATGTGAACTCGGCAGCCCATTGGCTGACTGACACCCTCAAACGCGCCGGACTGGAGAATATAGAAATCCATCCTACTGCAGGTCATCCAGTGATTTATGCCGATTATCTGCATGCTCCAGGGAAGCCGACTATTCTCGTCTACGGCCACTATGATGTTCAGCCGGTAGATCCGTTACACCTGTGGACAACGCCTCCGTTCGAACCGGAAATCCGCGACGGCAAGCTGTATGCACGCGGAGCTACTGACGATAAAGGCCAGGTATTCATGCACATCAAAGCCATCGAAGCTATCCTTAAGCAGGAAGGTACGCTGCCGGTCAATATCAAGCTGTGTATCGAAGGTGAAGAAGAGATCGGCAGCGTAAATCTGCCGCCGTTCCTGGAAGCAAGCAAGGATAAGCTTGCAGCGGATGCGGTACTCGTCTCTGACACCGCACTTCTGGAACGCGGACGCCCGGCGATCTGCACAGGACTCCGCGGCCTCTGCTCCCTTGAAGTCAGCGTCCATACGGCTTCTACAGATTTACACTCCGGCTCTTACGGCGGCGGGGTGCCCAATGCACTGCACGCACTGGTTTCCTTGCTCAGCTCGCTTCACGATGATAAAGGCCGCGTAGCCGTTGAAGGCTTCTACCAAGGCGTACCTGAGCTTTCCCCGCTCCTGCGTGAAGAGTTCGCCAAACAGGGTGTGAATGAAGAGAAGATCAGAGAATCCCTGGGCCTCGACCAGCTGTACGGTGAAGAAGGCTACAGCTTTGTTGAGCGGGTCGGCGCCCGTCCGACGCTTGAACTTAACGGTGTCTACGGCGGCTTCCAGGGGGAAGGCAGCAAAACCGTCATTCCTAAGGAAGCTCATGCCAAGATTACCTGCCGACTGGTCGGTGACCAGGATCCGCAGCATATTCTGGATGCTGTTGAAGCTCATCTGAATGCCAACATCCAGGCAGGGGCAAAGGTACAGGTGAAGCAGATGGAAAAAGCGCGCGCCTTCAACATTGATCCGTCGAACCCGATTCTGCAGACGGCTGCAGATGCTTTTGGCAAAGTATACGGCACCCGCGCCCTCTTCACCAAAGACGGCGGATCGATCCCGATTATGGAGAGCTTCTCCCGCATTCTGAAGGCACCGGTTGTCCTAATGGGCTTTGGTCTTGATGACGAGAACCTGCACGCTCCGGATGAGCACTTCAACCTGGAGAACTTTGATAAGGGCTTGCTTACGATTGTCGAGTTCCTGAAGACGGTATAATTCAGGCAAGCCATTCACAACAATAAAGCCAGGGTTCCCGCAGATACTACGGGAACCCTGGCTTATTTATACATGGTACCTGATTAAACAAGAAATGCCTTAGAGATGATAACCAACAAAATAAACAACACCAGAATTGCAGCTGTTGATGTCATACCGCCCAATCCTCCGCCGTAACCGGCAACGTTCTCGCTCATGAATTCCTTCCTCCTTTGCTAGTGGATACAGCCTTAGAATATGCAGTTAACGCTGTCCTGCTTGGGTATACTGGAAATAGATATTTTTATACATTTTTGCAAATTTTTCTCAATAAATAAACAAATAAAAAAAACCCTTGCATAACAAGGATTTCGGAAGTTAATTATTGGAGCGGGTGATGGGAATCGAACCCACGCTATTAGCTTGGAAGGCTAAAGTTCTACCATTGAACTACACCCGCGAGCGTAAAGTGAAGACAAAAGATATTGTATCATTCCGATGAATAAAATGCAACCCTAATGACTTACCCGCTCCGCTTACAAAGATACTCCCATTAATGGCTTTAGGAATTCCGTTTCAAATTCTGCGGCTATTACCGGTTTGCTGAACAGATAACCTTGTGCTTCATGGCAATGCTGCTGGCGCAAGAAGTTTAGCTGATCTTTATTCTCCACGCCTTCAGCGGTAACCTTCAGCTTCAAGTGGTGAGCCATGGATGTAATCGTAGAAACAATTGCGGCATTATTGCTGTCTTCCATCACTTCAGAGACGAAGGAACGGTCAATCTTCAGCCGGTCAATCGGCATATTCTTCAAATAATGCAAGGAACTATAGCCTGTGCCGAAATCATCAATACTGATGAATACGCCAAGCCGCTTCAAGCGGTTAAGCTGGTCAAAAGCGGTTTCCTTGTCCAAGGTCATGCTTTCCGTAATTTCCAAATCCACATAACAAGGATCTAGACCGATCTCCTGCAGGATGGCATCAATTTTACCGGCCAGATTAGGCTGGAGAAACTGGCGCATGGACAGGTTAATAGATACACAGATCGGGCGGTATCCCGCTGCCTGCCACTCTTTATTTTGCCGGCAAGCCGTTCTCAGGACCCACTCACCGATGGGAACGATGAGTCCGCTCTCTTCTGCAATCGGAATGAACTCCACAGGCGATACCATCCCCCGTTTTGGATGATTCCATCGCAGCAGTGCCTCCATCCCGACAATCTCTTCGGTCTCAAGCCGTACCTGCGGCTGATAGACAAGATAGAATTCATCCCGCTCCAGTGCCCGGCGCAGATCATTTTCCAGCTTGAGGCGTTCTTTGGCCTTCATCTGCATGGCTGGTATATAGCGGCGGATCTCCACATTTTGCTCTTTGGCATTATGGACAGCTGTATCCGCATTCTGGATCAACTGTTCTGCTGTATCCCCATCACCAGGGTGGATACTCATCCCCAGGCTCAGAGAGATATGATATTCACCGGATTCCAGCTGCACCGGAGTCTCGAACAGCCGCAAAAGCTCAGATGCACGCACCAGGCAGCTCTCTACACCGGTCCGCTCCGTCATCAAGAAGGCAAACTCATCTGCCCCCATACTGAACAGTTCTTCGTTCACCTGAACCTCATTTTGAAACCGCTCCGAAACAAGCTGCAGCAGCAGATCGCCGGCGTAATGCCCCAAAGAGTCATTGATATTTTTAAAATGATTAATATTCATAATGACCAGCGCCGAGAATCCATGGCTTTTATCTTTTTCACTCTGCTGGATCATTTCTTCCACACGCTGCATCAGACGCCTTCTATTCGGAAGACCTGTCAAATCATCGTGATACGCCAAATAGTTAATCCGTGCTTCCGCCTGCTGATTCTCATGGTAAGGTTCATCGATCGTCAGCCGGTAGACCCCGGTGAGCATCAGATAATAAGATATTCCGCTGCTGAGCATTCCAAAGAGATAGTCCATCTCCCCGACACTTAACAGGTTCATGAAGAATACCTGACTCAAGGCGAAAAAGATCAGGGCGCGGATAATAATGAGCAAAGAGGCTGATTTCTCAACCCTGCCCGGGTATACAATAATTCCGACACTAAGCAGATAGACAAACAGCACCGCCATATCCACCAGATGCTTCACCGTGTTTACCCACGAATAGTCCGGAAATCCCTGCGCTATGGAATGGCCGAAGATCAGAACCGACAGCGAAAGGGCTATCAATACGAGCGATACACCGAACACCTTTTTTTTACTCGTTACAGATACAGGCTTGTCTTCCTTGCTGAAAATAAACAGTATGCCAAATGCGCTGGCCAGACGCGAGAAGGTAAGCAGCCAAAGGGATTGATCTGCGCTGATAATAGAAGATATTGCAGGAATGCCTACAAAACTTAAGGTGTGTAAAAAATCAAAGATGCATACTCCTAAAAATAAAGCGGAGGTATAAAGTCTTGCTCTGGATAATTTGTCGGAGAAAAACAGCCATCCTTGGGCAAAAATCGCAAAACCAAAAGCTATATTGCAGCAGCCGATAATAAGATAGAACGCTAGCAGTACATCCTGATTCTCGATGTGACTAAGCGGTGTGCGGAAAATCTGAATTAGAAGGAACAGTGCGGCCCCTATAATCGCCGCTTGGATTGTCTTTCTCTCTTCTTGTCTCATAAGTCCCTCGCGTCTAAAAAAATGATATCTACTATATAGATGAATGAATGATTTAAACCCTACATTTAAATATCGGCTGTACGGCCCTGTAAAGTTACACTCACCACTTATATTTAAAAGAAAAAGCACCTTCCCCTGAGGCAGAGGTCGGCACTTTTGTATGAAGACGATTATTTATCTCCGAAACTAACCTCAGGCGTTGTCAGCTTGTCATAGAAGTCGACAGCCTTATCTTTATCCTCTGATGAACGGAGCGCCATCGCTGAGCGCGGGTGCTCATCTAAAGTGCCGGTGATCATATATGGAATGATATATCCCCACTCTTCTTTCTCACGGAGCGGAATCATCAGACGCTCGATAATATCAAGAACCGGACGCAGCGTATACTTAGTATTCTTCAAGTGGGTAACCAGCAACTCAGTCGGGCAGTTCCCGGCGGCACGTCCCATTCCGTAGCAGGAGGCATCCAGCAGTTCTACTCCCAGCTCAGCCGCAATAAGAGTATTGGAGAAGGCCAGCTGCAGATTGTTGTGCGTATGTACGCCCAGACGTTTGTTAGGTAGATGGGTTTTGAACTTGTCCACCAGGTATTTCATGTCGTTATGATCGAGACTGCCATAAGAATCTACAATATAGACAACATCAACGACACTTTCGCGAATCATTTCAAAGGCTTCCAGCAGTTCATTCTCCATCACATTGGACAGAGCCATAATATTAATGGTTGTTTCATACCCGCGGTCATGGAAAGTCTGCACCAGCTGCAGCGCTTTGTCGACATCCTTGCTGTAGCAGGCAACACGGATCAGGTCCAGCATACTCTCGCTGCGCGGAAGAATATCATTTTCGTCCACCCGCCCGATATCTACCAGCGCCGACAGTTTGGTGTTTCCCTTTTGGGGGATAACTTTGCGCAGGAAATCATCATTCAGGAAACGCCATGGGCCTGCATCTTCTGCTCCTTTTAGCAGCTTAGGAGAATTTTTATAACCGATTTCCATATAATCAACACCGGCTTCATTCAGACCGGCATACAGATTCTGCACAAATTCTACGCTAAAATCCCAGTTGTTGACGAGTCCTCCATCACGAATCGTGCAATCGACAATTTTGCTTTGATTATTCTTCACCATTTTGTTCTCCCTTCAACATTTCCTACATTATTTCCGCCAGCATAAGATTACTATGCAATCATTATCGTACAATCATACTGTAGTGAAGAATAAAATGTAAAGATTATTTCTGTTCTGTTCCATAACTGTTTTCAGCATACTTAAGCTATGATATAAATCACTGCAAAATTTATTAAAATTTGCTACAGTACAAGAAAGTAAATGAGATTGATTATCAGTCTCTATTGGAGGGATCAAAATGGCCTCTACATCCTGCTCTTTACTGCGCCTACAACCGGGCTCAATAGGCTCCATTCATAGAATTGAAGGTATGAACCCTATCCTGCGACGCCGTCTTGCAGATCTCGGGGTGTCCGAAGGCGTTATGATCCGTTTAAAAGGAAAAGGCCCTTTCTTAGGTCCGATTACACTGGAGTGTAACGGGCAATTGTTCGCGATTCGCCGGAAGGAAGCTTCCATGATTGAGGTGAATGTTTCATGAGTTCAATAGCACTCGTAGGTAATCCCAACACCGGGAAAACCTCACTTTTTAATACATTAACCTCTTCCTATGAATATGTGGGGAACTGGGCAGGCGTAACCGTTGAGAAAAAGGTGGGCAGCCTGAAGAATGGCGCCGGCAAGCTGATCGATCTACCTGGAATCTACTCTCTGCACCCCCTTTCCCGTGATGAGGGTGTTGCCGCGCAGTATCTGATCGATGAATCGCCGGAAGCGCTGGTTAATATTGTGGATGCATCACAGCTGGAACGGAATCTGCTGCTGACCCTGCAATTGCTGGAATATGGTAAGCCGACCGTACTCGGCCTCAATATGATCGATGTCGCTAAAGCCCGCGGCATTTATGTTAATCCCGAGATCCTGCAGAAGCATTTAGGCATTACTGTACTGCCGCTGGTTGCCAGAACCGGCAAAGGCAGCGGACAAGTACTAAGTGTCCTGGAAAAGACATCAAGCATCCCTGCAGTAACCTTTAAGCTCCATTATGGCGAGCTCGTGGAGCAGGCCATTGAGGCCATTCAGCATGAATTGCAGCAAACTGCAGGTTTACCGAACCACCGCTGGGTTGCTCTTCAATTGCTGGAACAGAATCCTGTAGTGCTCGAGCTGCTGAGCAAACGCATGAATACCAGCCACCTGATGGAAATCTGCGATGCTTGTCAGACCAAGCTGCAAAATAAGAGGCTTGCTCTGACGCTGCCGCAATGGATTCGTTCAACCCGTAAGGAATATATCCATTCCATATGTCTTGAGGCAGTGGATACAACAGCCCAGAAGCCGCATAATCTGACGGAAAGACTGGATTCCATTTTGACCCACCGATTTTTGGGACTTCCTCTATTCCTTGTTTTTATGTATGCAATGTTCAAAACAACATTCGACTGGGTCGGCGGACCTTTATCTGATATCGTGGACGGCTGGATTTCCGGCCCTATCAGTGACGGTGCTAGTTCGCTGCTCCAGACTATCGGGGCATCAGGATTTACGCATGCGCTGATTGTAGACGGTATTATCGGCGGGGTAGGAGGCGTGGTTGTCTTCGTTCCGCAGATTTTCATTCTGTTCCTGATGATTTCTTTCCTGGAGGATTCCGGATATATGGCTCGTGTCTGTCTGCTCATGGACAGCACAATGGAACGAATGGGGTTAAACGGCAAAGCATTTATCCCATTTATTATCGGCTTCGGCTGTAATGTACCGGCTATCATGGCTGCACGCAGCATTGAACAGCCTAAAGAACGGATGCTCACAACTCTCCTGTTGCCGCTCATGTCCTGCTCTGCCCGGCTGCCGGTTTATCTATTATTTGCCGCAGTGTTTTTCCCGGCCCAGCAGGCAACGGCTGTTATGTCCATGTATGTGCTCGGAGTTGTATTCGCACTGATCCTGTGCAAGCTGTTCTCCAAACACCTATTCAAGAATGAATCGTCCGTTTTCATCATTGAACTGCCTCCTTACCGCATGCCGCAGCTCAAGACGCTTGGCCGCAGCACTTGGGAGAAAGGCAAAGGCTTCCTGCGCAAAGCAGGTACCATTATCCTTGCCGGTTCCGTAATTATCTGGCTGATGTCCTATGCCGGGCCAACCGGATTCAATGTGGACATGGATAACAGCTTTTTAGCTAAATTCGGCGGGCTGATTGCACCGCTGCTGCACCCGCTCGGCTTCGGAACCTGGCAGGCAGGCTCTACGCTGGTTCCCGGCTTCCTTGCGAAAGAGGTTGTCGTCTCCACCATGAACATTATCTATCACACTCCGGATACTGCCGGACTGGAAAGTCAGATCTCACAGGTATTTACACCGCTGAGCTCCATCAGCTTCATGGCCTTTATCCTGCTCTACATTCCTTGTCTGGCCACTGTAGGGGTTATTAAAAAAGAAACAGCTTCCTGGAAGTGGACCTTCTTCTCCATGGGCTACTCCCTGGTACTGGCGTATATGGTATCATTTATTATTTTCCAAGGCGGAAGTTTATTGGGATGGTCGTAAAGCCTGGATTGGCAGACTTTCTTGCAGAAAGCGGGGACAAACAATGATAGTCAATATTGTGATTGTAGCTGCAGTGTTCGGTTATTCCGGCTGGATGATTTACCGGCATGTTCAAAAAGGCAAACAAGGTGCTTGCGCTGGCTGTGATAAAAGCAAAAGCTGCCCGGCTGCATCGATGGATTCACCCTTCTCCTGCTCTTCAGGCACGGCTGACAGCAAGCTCTAAATCAGCGGTATTTCAGCTGCCAACTTCATACAGCAGGTTTAAACTCCTTGGCAATCGGGTATGTTTGTTATAAGCAATTGCAGCCAGACCACAACCTAAGGAGGAATAACCATGAATACTAAAAAAACGTTATTTACTACCGCAGCATTGGGAGCCGCTTATTTGCTGAAAAACAAGAACGCACGCGATAAGATTATGGAGGGCATCCAATCCTTTACCTCGCAAGTGAAGGCTAAACGGAACGGCTGAACACTGTAAGTCAGCCCTTCATACCTTACCGATTTCATTTTGATTACAAAAAGCCGTAAAGCTCCTGAACCCTGGAGCCTTGCGGCTTTTCGTCTGATATCCTCTTAGCTACCGGCTGAAGCAATAGCCTGTTCTGATCCTGTTCCGCTAGTAAGATTCAGTAAATATTCCAGCAGCGTGCGCACCATAACTCCTGTCGCCCCTTTAGGGTTCACGCCCCGCTCTTTGGACAGGAAGGCTGTTCCGGCGATATCCAGGTGTATCCACGGTCGCCCTTCAGCAAACTCCCCGATGAATAACCCCGCCGTTGTGGCACCCCCGAATCTTCCGGCTGCGTTGCGGATATCCGCCACTTCACTTCTCAGCATCTCACGAAACTCGGGATACACAGGCAGCGGCCAGATTTTCTCCCCAGACAACCTGGAAGCAGCCAGCAACTCCTGTAAAAACGACTCGTCATTAGTGACAGCACCGGTAGCAATATCCCCCAGAATAGACAGCACCGCACCTGTAAGCGTGGCTACATCAATGATGCGTTCTGCCCCCCATTCCATGGCATAGGTCAATGCATCCCCGAGTACTATTCTGCCCTCGGCATCGGTATTAAGCACCTCAACCGTTCTTCCGCTAAGAGAGGTTATTACATCCCCTGGCTTAAAGGCAGCAGCTGAGGGCATATTTTCTGCAGCAGGGATGACCATAACCACATTGACCCGCGGTCGCAGTCTGCCCAGTGCTTCAATGACTCCCAGTACAGCCGCCGCCCCGCCCATGTCACTGATCATATCTTCCATCCCTGGCGCTCTTTTCAGTGAGATTCCGCCTGTGTCAAAGGTAATTCCTTTGCCGACAATCCCTATTACATTCTCCCAGTCACCGGTTCCCTGGTAACGAATAGCTATCATCCGCGGCGGATGCACACTGCCCTTTCCGACAGCAAGCAGACCGCCCATGCCTTTTTGTTCAATTTCACGTTCATCCAGCACTTCAGCCGGGAGTCCGTGACGCTCAGCCACTTCAATGGCTGCCGCCGCTAGAGTGGATGGTGTCAGCAAATTGCCGGGAAGGTTGGTCAAATCGCGGGCCAGATTCGTCGCTTCCGCAAAGGCCAATCCCCGCTGTATCCCCTGATTCCAGCTATCGTTGACCGCTTCCCCCGTCTGCTGCTCCGTACGAAACACTACAGAGGTTAGTCCTCTATAAGGGGGCTGGTCCTGCTTGTAATGCTTTCTGCGGTAGCCCCCAAGTACAAGACCTTCGGTAAGCATCTGAGCTACTGTTACAGCCTCCTGAGACATGAGCAGCTCCGGTATTTCAATGATAAGCCCCGAGATTTTGTGGCGGATTGCAGCGCGGGAAATCTGGGCAGCCAGTTCCCTTATTTCTTCTGCATCCGGCATTCTTTTCCCGCTTCCGGCCAAAATGACAATAGGGTGATTAACCAAATCTCCGGCTGCCAATAGATAAGTCTGGTTTAGCTTCCCTGCAAAAAGTCCGGCTTGGGCAAGCGGCTCTATTCTCGACTTCCACGATACTGGAAGACTGCCGTGCTCCAGCTCGGCTTCGGATACAATAACACATAAGGCATCGCCTGTTATGGCAGCAGATGAACCGCCGCTGTTCCATTCAATGATCATATATTTCCCTCCAGCCGTTCTTCCTATAACCACTATCCGCCATGAGAACGCAGATAAGGCTGACTTCCCGCACTAAGCCGTGCATCACAGGAATCAGCCTTTTAGCATTTTTTATTATAACGCATGGGTTCTGAAAAATCAGCTTGCAGCTCCCGCTATTGAATTAGCGGCAGGGAAATGACAAAACGGGTCCCTTCGTTAACTCTGCTGCTGACAGAAATGCAGCCACCATGATTCTTGATAATCCGGTCACTAACGGACAGCCCGAGCCCCGTCCCGTTTTCCTTCGTTGTAAAGAATGGATTAAACAATCTGTCGAGTGTGCAGAGATCCATCCCTTTTCCGTTATCAGAAATAAAGATGCGGACCTCTGCACCTTCTCTGCGGGCCCCAACTTCAATCTTGCCTATATAATCATCCGAGCGCTCTGTAATCGCTTCCATAGCATTTCTTATCATATTCAGCACTACCTGTTTCATTTGCTTGGCATCACCGGAAATGATCATATCGCCTTGAAGCGGATGGAGATTAATTTGGCAGCCCTTCATTAAGGCTTCACTCTCCGTAAGCAATACAACCTCTTTCAGTAATGCCGACACAGGAATCATGCTGACTTGGGGAACAGAAGGTTTAGATGACGTCAGAAATTCGTGAATAATGTCATTAGCGCGGTCAATCTCGGCCAGAATGATCTTGGCGTATTCCTCTTTACCCAGCTGATGCAGATGCGGATGCAGTAATTGGATAAATCCGCGAATAGCTGTCAGAGGATTACGAATCTCATGGGCGATTGAAGCGGATAATTTGCCCAGCATGGCCAGGCTATCGTTCTGATAAGCGGTCTGCTCAATCAGCTTATAATCGGAAATCTCTTTAAGGATAAATAAATAGCTTCCCTTCATTTGCTCGCCTGAGCGCAGGGTAGCCCGCCAATAACGGCCATATTCATCTATGAATTCATAAGTAGGTTTGTTTTTTCTCACCATTTCCCGGTAAGCTCGCAGCACCTGCTTTCTTTTTAACCGGCTTAACTGAATATTCGCCAGCAGATGAGTCATTGTGCAGCCTAGGAGTGAATGACGAGCTAATTCAAGGAAAGCATACATCTGTTTATTTACAAAAACCAGAACCCCTTCTTCGTCAAAAAGCATAATTCCGCTCTCAATGTGCTCTAGCACATCTTCATATGTGGTGTTCATTGATACAGATTGAAACATTCTTGCCGGCAAAAGCAAGCTTTCCTGATATTGGCTTATCACGATACGAAGTTCCCCCTTTTACTGCATTTGGCGTAGACGCTTAAGCGACATCAAATTACTATGTAAATGAGTATATGACGAAGCCGCCAGAACATTCGGAAATCGTATTATATTATCCAACCGTTTCAACTATATTCCAATCATATCCAAGAGAAGAAGACAACGCAATCAGAGAAACTGTCGAATGACAAAAAACTTACTAAAATGATTCTTAAGGCATACTAAATATTATTACTAATGGAATAAGCCTCCTATAGCGCTGCCTTAGGTTGCATTTCCCTGCAAAATTCCCGACACAGTGGGATTTCCATGGAAGTATATCCAGATCCTTGTCGGGGATCCCGAATATATACTATCTGATATGTCAAAAAAGCCTTCGCAGCAGTTGCGAAGGCTTTGGTAACAGACTATATCCGGAACTTATTTTGCATTAAAATAATGACCTTACGCTTTTTGCTGGAGGCGATGGCGCCGCTGACTCATTACTGCGAGGCGCTTCTTAAGCTCGCGCTCCCATTTGCTGTCCCCAATCTGCTTGGCTACGCCCAGCAGGTCAAGAGCCATATCAATCTGACTGCGAACAATCGCCAGCGGATCTTCGCTCTCCATATTAATGACATTCTCGAAGATTGCCTCTTCGTCTTCCATTACATAATCCTGAAAATCAACGTCGCTAACTCCATCGCCATGAGCATATTCCGCCAGAATCTCATACTCGTTCTCGACTTTGTAATGTACCTCTACCCGGTGGCAGACCGGGCAAAAAAGCAGGGGAACATTATGGACTTGCGTGCGATAATGTTTAAGGGTTCCCTTCGTTCCGACCATACTCGCTCCACAGCAAAAGCTCATTTTTGTTCACCCTCCTTGGGTATGTTCCATTGATTTCGTATTATTGTATTACAATAACCTGCTGGAGATTCCTCTCCTTTTAGGCTATATATTAACCGCTCCGCCTATTTTTAAACGACATTACTGCCAGAAACTGGTGTTTTGTTGCAAAAAACCCCCTCGCTGGGAAATCTTCCCGCAAGGAGGTTTTCATCATTCTCTCAAAGAGCAGACAGCCCTTACAGGTTCTTGTCGCCCGGTTTCCAGTTCATAGCGCACAGACCGCCTGATTGCAGAGCCTGAAGCACACGGAGTGTTTCTTCAACGCTGCGGCCTACATCATTATGGTTAACCACTTCATATTTCAGTTCGCCTTCAGGATCGATGATGAACAATCCGCGAAGGGCTACACCTTCTTCTTCGATCAGAACGCCGTAATCACTTGCAACCTTCTTCGTGATGTCCGAAGCCAGCGGGAAGTTTACTGGGCCCAGGCCGTTCATGTCTCTTGGTGTAGTGATCCATGCTTTGTGGCTGTGGATGGAGTCAATGCTCACGCCGAGAATCTCAGTATCGAGTGCCGCGAAGTCAGCTGCTGCATCACTAAGTGCTGTAATTTCTGTAGGACATACAAAGGTGAAGTCGAGCGGATAAAAGAAGAATACAAGCCATTTGCCGCGATAGTCGGACAAGCTTACCTTACCAAAATCTTTACCGTCGCCCGTAACTGTTTCCATTGTGAAGTCCGGGGCTTGTTTACCTACCAAACGTTCTGCCATTGCTTAAATCCTCCTTTGATTATGTAAGAAAAACAACCACTCATAACAGCCCTTAAGGGAGCTGAGGCAATGTGCTTTTCTTGATTAAATGTGTTGGTCACTTACTTATTGCTATAGACCAAATGGTATCATCGCACCAAATCAAAGTCAATATTACACTCATTACTTTTTTATAATTATTATAAATAAGCAACATTTTGTGAAGTTTTTTGTTTTTCTGCGTCAAAGGAGGACTGCAGTGGTAGATTTACGCTTTACGGATTGCGGCAACGATCAGATCGCCCATTTCAGTCGTGCTGATGGCTTTACTCTTATCCACAGCAATGTCACTGGTGCGGTGTCCGGCATCCAGTACTTCTGCTACAGCGGCCTCAATTGCCGCAGCGGCGTCCTCGTAGCCAAAGGTCATGCGGAACATGAGCGCCAGCGACAGGATGGTCGCAATCGGGTTAGCCAGGCCCTGGCCGGCAATGTCAGGCGCTGAGCCGTGTACCGGCTCATACAAGCCGTAGCTGCCTTCACCCAGCGATGCTGAAGCCAGCATGCCGATCGAGCCAGTCAGCATTGCCGCCTCGTCGCTCAGGATGTCTCCGAACATGTTCTCAGTAACAATGACGTCGAAGCTCGACGGACGGCGCAGCAGCTGCATCGCACAGTTGTCAACCAGCACATGCTCCAGCTCCACCTGCGGATATTCCGGAGCGATTCTGTTGACTACTTCACGCCACAGGCGGGAAGTCTCCAGTACATTCGCTTTGTCTACGCTAGCCAGCTTATTGCGGCGTTTACCGGCGATCTCAAAAGCCTGGCGCACGATGCGCTCCACTTCCGTTACATTGTACACGCAGGTATCAACAGCTTCTTCACCGTGCTCGCCCTGACGGCGAAGCTTCTCACCGAAGTAGATGCCACCGGTCAGCTCACGAACCACCATCAGGTCCGTACCTTCCAGTACTTCCGGTTTCAAGGTAGAAGCATCCTTCAGGCAATCGAACACTACTGCCGGACGCAGATTGGAGAACAGGCCAAGCGCTTTGCGGATACCCAGAAGGCCGGTTTCCGGACGCAGCTCCTTCGGGTTGTTGTCCCATTTCGGTCCGCCGACTGCTCCCAGCAGTACAGCATCCGCACTGCGGCAAATTTCCAGCGTATCTTCCGGCAGCGGAGTTCCCCGCTCATCAATGGCAATTCCGCCAAACAGCGCATGCTCGGTTTCAAAGGTGTAGCCGAACAGCTCCTCTGCTTTTTTCAATATTTTTTCCGCTTCAGCCACAACTTCAGGTCCGATTCCGTCCCCGGCGATTACGGCGATTTTTTTAACCTCGCTCATTTCCGTCACTCCTTAGATGTTCTGCTGCACGCAGACATAGTTCTTCTGTCTATTGTTGTATCATAACGGGGGCCAAAGGACAAAGATATAGATTCTATGAAAGTGATAGGTATTGCCTATAAGATAAGATCAATTCTCCATAAGCTGCGGACCTTTAATACACCGGGCCGGAATTTGCTCTTATTTCTTAAGTTGTTTACAATTAGTATGTTGTTATTAATCTTTGGACGCTACTCAATATCGTAAGGGAGTGATGGTGAAGTGCAGTATACGAAGCTGGGTAAGTCAGGGCTTAAGGTTAGCCGCCTCTGCCTGGGCACGATGAATTTCGGTCCGATTACGGACGAGAAGGAAGCTTTCCGGATTATGGACGCCGCACTGGATGCCGGAGTCAATTTTTTTGATACCGCTAACATTTACGGCTGGGGCGAAAACTCCGGGCTCACAGAGACAATTATCGGACGCTGGTTCAAGCTTGGCGGGGGACGGCGGGAAAAGGTCGTGCTGGCTACTAAGGTCTATGGTGCTATGAGTGATAAGCTTGACGGACCCAATGACGAGAGCGGTCTCTCTTCCTACATTATCCGCCGCCATCTGGAAGGATCCCTGCAACGTCTGCAGACCGATCACATTGAACTGTACCAGATGCACCATGTGGACCGTACAGTGTCCTGGGACGAGCTGTGGGGTGCCTTTGAGCTGGCCGTAAACCAAGGTAAGATCGGTTATGTCGGTTCCAGCAATTTTGCCGGATGGGATATTGCAGTCGCCCAGCAGGAGGCAAAAGCACGCGGGTTCCTGGGGCTGGTATCGGAGCAGCATAAGTACAGCCTGACCTGCCGTCTGCCTGAATTAGAAGTGCTGCCTGCATCTCAGAATCTCGGCCTTGGCGTTATTCCTTGGAGCCCGCTTGACGGTGGACTACTCGGCCGAAATGCACTTAAGAAAATTGAGGGCAGCCGCAGCGGAGGTAATCCGGAGCGTGTAGAACAATATAAACATCAGCTGGAACAATTTGCGGATTTAAGCCGCGATCTCGGCGAACCGCAGGATAACATCGCCCTTGCCTGGCTGCTTGCTAATCCGGCGGTAACGGCACCGATTATCGGACCGCGCACATTGGAGCAATTGGAAAGTGCACTGCGTTGTCTTGAGGTTGTACTGGATGAAAGCGTACTGAAGCGTCTGGATGAAATCTTCCCGGGTCCGGGCGGTGCCGCTCCGAATGCTTATGCCTGGTAAGCAGTACAGACAAAGTAACCTGGCATAATCTAACACTCATTGACTACAAAAAAGGAGCATTCCCCCGATAATGCTGTGGGAGGAATGCTCCTGCTTTTTATTATTCGGCTGTATCGACTGTTATTGAGCCATTGCTGGTAGATAAGGATACCTGATGAGTTCCTTTTCCTAACACCGCTGTTCCATTATTATCTCCATCGCGTTCCCAATTAACGTTGCCCTTTAGCGATCCGTTGCTCGTATCCGCCTTAATTTTGGCATCCGTTGCTGCCGGCAGATTAACCGTTACTTTACCGTTACTCGAGGAGAAATCCCAGTCGCCAGTAACAGCAGAATTAATACTGATCTTGCCGTTGCTGCTCTTCGCTGATAATGAACCATCAATATTAGTAAGTGTTATTGCGCCATTCGAGCTTACAAGCTTGGTTTCCCCCTGCACATTCTGCACGCTAATGGTCCCATTGCTGGTATGAGCATCGACTCCTCCGTTGATATCATGGATATCGAGAGTCCCGTTGCTGGTGTCCACTTCGAGCCCTGCCTGCAGGCTGACCGCTTCAATGGATCCGTCGCTAGTCTCAACTTCCAAGGCCAGATTCTGCGGAAGACTGACGTTCAAGTACGGCTCTTTGGTATAGATCCCAAAATGAATACCGGATAGCCAATTCGTTTCCAGGTCCAGCTTCAGAATCAGCGTGTCACCTTCCGTTGACACCTTCCATTTCTTCTCCATCGCACTTGCCGCTTCGCTTTCCGAGCTGCCCGGCAATTCGAGCTTGCCCTCGTAATTGAGGGTAGCTCCTTCTACTCCCTGTATCTTCACTTTTCCGCTTGGCAAATCAATCTTTACCTGTTTAATCTCCGGCTTCACTTCCACGGTTCCGCTAAGCGGCGTCAATTGTGTTTTGCCAAAGATTCCGCCCAGTGTTCCCCCGGCCAGTACGGTCTGTCCCCCGCTTGCAGCCACCAGGACGATAATCAGGACAATGGCCCATCCGCTGACACGGGTCTTCACATCCGAACGGAAGAACAGCCGGATCAGCATCTCCATACCGAACAGAATAAGCAGTGCCGGCCACAGATAACCCAAAGTGTCGTATGAAACCACATCAATCTGGGCCAGAACTATGATTACTCCTACTGCGATGCAGCCTAGTGCGGCAGTAAAGCTACCGATTTTCCATCTCCCCATGGCTTTTAATCCCCATTTCTCTATACTTTTGAGTTATTTTTGAGCATTCTAAAGCCGTATCCGATCAGAGCCAGTGACAGCAGGATCGACCCGATATTCATATCGGAGAGGATGCGCCAGAGCCACGGAAACGCTGTAATCAGCAGCAGCATGCAGCCTGCAGCTACACAGCCGATGCCTACCCAAACCGGATTCACATCATCATGCGGATAATCTGGTATATGAGGAGGCATTCCCATACTCCAAGGAGCTCCGAAGCTGTCGGGGTGGAACATCATCCGTTCATGCTCGGCAGCCGCCAACTTCATCCAGGCCGCCTTCTGCAGCGCATCAAACAGCTGGTAGAACCATAGGGCAGCCAGTGCGAACGGGAATACCATTGGCATGGACGGGATGAACATAATACACATCGAGGCTCCGATCATGTATTGCAGACCCAGCTTTTTGAACCCCAAATATAAATGCCCAAGTCCCGGAACCAGTGCCAGGAAAAAGGTAAGCCAGCGTTTTTTCTTAATCATCCTATATCCTCCTAAAAGTTTTGTGAGCATTCCTTCTGTGACTACGCTTCGTACAAAACTGGCTTCGGAAGCATTCACCAAGTTTTGTAAGTATTACTATTTATAGCTCACTTGGGATTAAACCACGCCGTCACCGAAGTGGACATCTGTCCGTTGATCTCGTTGATTCCATAGGCCAAATTTTCAAAAACACCAAACTGCAGCAGCAGGAAGGTCAAGCCCACAGCAACTCCATAATGCATCCACGAGGTTCCCGGTGCAGTACGGCGTCTGGCCATGGTCGCTTTTGTGGCGCGTTCCCGGCGTCCCGTTTCAAGCTTTTCAATATGTGCCATCACATCTCCGGTAAGATCAGGAAAATCCAGAGGTTCCAGTGTGTCTACTCCATGTTCCATATCGCTCCAAAGTGCAGCAAGCCCTCTAGCTTCCTCCAGCCATGATGAGCAGTCGGGACAAGCTTCAATGTGCAGGCGGATATTCAGCTCCACTTCTGGAGACAGCATGCCTTCGATATAATGTGGCATCCATTCTTTGACTGTAGCACAATTCATCGCCATTCCTCCCCGCTTTTGCGCATCATCTGTCTGGCTCTATAGAGCTGTGATTCAACTGTTTTGACCGAGACACCTTTCTGCTCGGCGATCTCCTGATAGGAGTGACGCTGAAAATAATACAGCTGCACGACCGACCGGTACGGTTCTGTGAGACTGTTTAAATTCTGGTCCAGCTCCTCCGAGGCTTCCTTGCGGAGCGCAACATGCTCCGGTGTCTGTGAGGTGACCCAGTCATTTTCCGTATAATCTGCTGTACTGCGGTGCCGCCACTCTCTGTCATTCGCCCGTTTCCAGTCCAGACAGGTCCTGTAAGCAATCCGGTACAGCCAGGTGGAGAATGAGGATTGTCCCCTGAAGGAGGGGAGCGCCTTGTAGGCTTTTATGAAGACTTCCTGGGCCATATCCTTGGCCGACTCGGCTTCTCCCGTAATTTTGATGCATACTCTGTATACCATGCCCTGATAACGGGTTACCAAATGCCCAAAGGCTTGGCTTTGGCCGCTAAGCGCAGCTGAAATCCATTCTGCCTCTTCCAAGTAGTTCTCCCCTCCTTCTTCATAACGTTAGACGCCGGTGATTCATATCCCCCTGCAATTAATTCATATTTTTTTGTTCCAGGTAATTTCAAACCCTCTATTCTCTATCCTACATCAAGAATATACGGTTGTAGAAGGGATGCTCCCTGAGTTTGTCGAACTAAATTAACACTATGACAAAGAAAAAACTTATTGCGGTAATCGTACTTTTTCTAATGGGAATTACAGGTCTGCGCTTTTTGTGGATCAGCATTCATCCGCTCCCGCTTCCCCTTAAGGCCGTTCAAGGTGTTCTTGATTTGCGTGATACCCCGTTTTCAGACGACAAAATTTACAGTCTGAGAGGCGAGTGGGAAATCTATCCCGGTAAGCTGCTTCCTTCCGGCAGCCGTGCCCGTTCTGCCCCCTCTCCGGGGACGAATCCGAGCTATATTCAAGTCCCGGGCAGCTGGAAAGGAGCGATGAAGCAGGAACAGGAAACTTACAGGTATGCATCCTATCGTCTACGAATTCTGACGAAGCAGCCGGATCAGCGGATTGGAATCATTCTTCCCAAAATAAATTCTTCCTCAGCCCTTTATGTAAACGGCAAAATAGAAGGTCACTCAGGCATCCCTGCTGAAACAGCGCAAGAATACACCGCCCGGGCTGTCCCTTATCCAGTATATTTCAACGCTGTCGAAGGTGAAACTGAACTGGTACTGCAGGTGGCCGACTTTGACACCGACTCAGGTGGGATTCTGCGGCCGGTTTTGTTCGGAAATAGTCAGACCATACATAAGGAGCGCTTGCTTACCATCGGAATGGAGCTTGCCGTCTGCATCGTGCTGCTGCTTCATGCCGCTTATGCCGTCATTCTATACCTAATCATCCCGCGTCATAAGGTATTACTGTATTTCACGCTGATGGTGGTCTTTGCCACATTCAGCATTTTGTCGGATGACGACAGATTGTTAATGCTCTGGCTGCCAATCAGCAACGGCTGGTCGCTCAAACTCTTGCGGCTGGCTTTTTTGGGAACGTTTTTTTTCATGCTGCTTCTTGCCAAACAGCTGTTGTTTCCGAATGAGCGCTTTAAGTGGATGCGGATATTGGCCATTATTACCTTATTATTTGGAGGTTTGCTGATTTCCGTTCCCAGCAGCAGTACTCTCTTTTCGGTACTGAGCCATCAATACGGACATCTGCTACTGTCTTTGGCTGTGGGTATTTTTATCATCATCTACAAGTCCTTCATACGAAATGAGGAAGGGACGATCTTTCTGCTGCTGGCTATAACCAGTATCATCAGCAGCACCATATGGGGATCTATCAAGAACAATAGCACACTTGGGCTCAGCTTCTATCCCTTTGATCTGATTTTTGCCTTTTTAGCCTTTGCCACTTTCTGGTTCCGCCGCTTCTTCTGGAATGCGGAGCAGACAGCCAAGCTGGCCGTAAGCCTACAGCGGTCAATCAAGCAAAAGGATGACTTTCTGGCCAATACCTCACATGAGCTGCAAAATCCGCTTCACGGCATTATAAATATTGCCGAAGCGGTACTGTCCAGCGAAAAGAGCACGCTGCACGAGCAGAATGCCGAGGATCTTAGACTGCTTATTACCGTCGGCCGCCGCATGTCCCTCCTGCTCAACGATCTGCTGGATCTGTCACAGCTTCGCGAGCACAATATCCAATTGAAGCTGGAAAGCCTCCGTATTCAATCTGCGGCTTCCGGAGTGATGGACATGCTGCGCTTTATGACTGGGGATAAACCCCTCGAGCTAAAGATGGATATTCCAGACAACTTTCCGAATGTAATAGGAGATGAGAAAAGAGTTATCCAAATTCTGTTCAATCTTTTGCAAAATGCCGTTAAATATACAGAGAAGGGCACTGTCAGTGTGTATGCGGATATTCACCAGCAAACGGCCCGTATTCATATCATGGACACTGGCATCGGTATGGATCAGGAAACACAGCGAAGAGTGTTTGAGCCTTATGAGCAGGGTGATTCCAGTATGACTGCCATGGGGGGCGGTATCGGTCTTGGACTCAGCATCTGCAAAGAGCTGGTTCAGCTGCACGGCGGAAGCTTAAGTGTAGTCTCAAGCCCACAAGAAGGCTCTGTCTTCACATTTACTCTCCAGTTGGCCGGTGAGCCGCAAGAGAGCGTTCTTAAAAACGATGTCATCCTGCACGAATCTGGAGAAGCACCGCTGGTCCCTTATGCGCTGGTTCAGGATCATAACATAGTTGATTCTGATTCACAGTCCAAGTCCAGAGTTCTCGCGGTGGATGATGATCCGGTTAATCTAAAGATACTCACTGCTCTTCTCGCCGATGATTACGAAATTATGACCGTTACCAGTGGGCATGGAGCATTGCTGCTGCTGGATGATGAATCATGGGATCTGGTCATCTCCGACGTAATGATGCCGGGTATGTCCGGGTATGAGCTTACCCGGCGGATCCGTGAACGTTACTCGGTCACAGAACTTCCGGTTCTGCTTCTTACGGCCCGCAACCAGCCGCAGGATATCTATACCGGGTTCGTCTCCGGGGCCAATGACTATGTAAGCAAGCCGGTAAATGCGATGGAATTGCAGATGCGGGTTCGTTTTTTAACCGATTTGAAACAATCCGTCTCCCGTCAGCTCCGAGTGGAGGCCGCTTATCTGCAGGCACAAATTCAGCCGCATTTTCTATTCAACACCTTAAATTCCATTTCCGCGCTGGCCTCCTTTGATTCAGAAAGAATGAGTGATTTAATTGATGCCTTTAGCTCCTACTTGCGGTTAAGCTTTAATTTCCTTAATGCTGAGCCTCTAGTGCCGTTAGAACGTGAGCTGGAGCTGGTTAGGGCATATCTGTATATCGAAAAGGAACGTTTTGATGACCGTCTGGAAACCACCTGGTCTATCGAGCCGGATCTGCATTTCCTGCTTCCTCCGCTAACGATTCAGCCTCTTGTTGAGAATGCGGTCAGACACGGAATTTTGAACCGCGCCAAAGGCGGCCGGGTAGAAATCTCCGTCAGGAAGCACAGCGAGGGTTATAAAGTCACCATTGCCGACAATGGCATTGGCATCCGTGCAGAGGTTCTGTCCCAATTGCTAACCGGACCACTGGAACCCGGGCGGGGGATCGGACTGCAGAACACTCATAAACGGCTGATGCGAATGTATGGCCGTGGACTAACTATCGAAAGCACAGTTCTTAAAGGGACTATAATCAGCTTCATTATTCCATTCAGCAAGTCGCAGGCTTCTCCGGGAGCAAAGAATATTTATTGAGGTGGTGGAATCAGTTATGATTCAAGCCCTGCTAGTCGATGACGAACGGCTGGCGCTTATGAAATTGCAGCTGATGCTGGAAGAACTGGGCACAGTTACGGTTACCGGTGCTTTTACAGACCCGAGCGAAGCCCTAAGTGCAGCACCAAGCCTAGACCCTGATGTAATCTTTCTGGATATTGAAATGCCTGAAATTAACGGTATGCAGGCGGCCGAGCTTATGCAGAATCTTTGTCCCGGGGCAAGTATAGTGTTTGTAACCGCCTATAATGATTATGCTGTGGACGCTTTTGAGCTGAATGCCCTAGATTACGTGCTGAAGCCTGTGCGCCGTGACCGTTTGCAAAAGACGTTGCAGCGCCTGGAATCAGCCAAAGCCCAAGTAACGCTGGGGAACCCCTCCAAGCTGATGCTCCGCTGTATGCAATCCATTCGCTTTGAGCTCGATGGCCAGCCGTTACAGAGCATCCGCTGGCGCACCTTAAAGGCCCAGGAAGTATTCGCCTATTTGCTCCATAACCGGAACCGCTTGATCAGCAAGGATTATCTGATTGAATGGCTATGGCCTGAATTGGATGTTAAAAAAGCCTCCACCCTTCTCTACACTACGATTTATCAAGTGCGGCAATGCCTGAAGCAGGCGGGAATTGAGCTCCAGATCAACAGTGCAAATGAAGGCTATGTACTCGAAACGGGAGGCTTGCTGATTGATACTGTCGAATGGGAAAAGGGGATTCTTGCACTGCCTGAAGTTAACGAAAAAAATTATACAGCGCATGTGCAGCTATTAGATTTCTATTCCGGCGATTATTTAGGGGATTATGGCTACATATGGGCAGAAAGCGAGCGTCAGCGTCTGCGTGCCATCTGGCTGCAACGAGCTACCGGTCTGGCTGAATTTTTTGTCAGCAGCGGTAAGCTTCCTGCAGCTGTTACAACCTATCAGCGCATCGTTCTGCTCCAGCCTTATTTCGAGCAGGCCCATCTGGACCTGATGAAGGTCTATGACAGCATGGGGGATCGTATAGCGGTAGAACAGCAATATAATACGCTGTGCAATCTGCTGAACCGTGAGCTGAACATCGAGCTGCCGTCCCATATCATAGACTGGTACGAGAACTGGAAGCATATTAATCTCAGCATATAACACCAAAGACACCCGGAAGCTCCGGGTGTCTTTGGTGTAATCCGGCACTAATGCCGATTACTACTACCTATTTTGTGCGTGTCTTGAATCTTCTGGCGAGAACAAGACCCAGGGCAATTAGACCTCCGCCTGTCAGATAAAGCGGTAGCGGACTGCTCTCCCCGGTCTGCGGAAGCTTTCCGGGTAGTGTACCGTCTGGGTTATCGGCTGTATCGGTAACCGTACCTTTCGGTACATCATCAATCGCTACCTCAATAACAACCTCTTCTTCATTCCCGTCTTCATCCGTTACAACAATCGTGAATTCATCTTTTCCAATGTAGCCGGAATCCGGTGTATACGTCCATTTTCCGTCTGGAGTAATCGTAACCGTCCCGTGATCCGGCTCGTCTCCTAGGCTCGGAATGCCGCCCAGCGGGATCTCGCCTTCAATAGGAATATCAACAATTGTAGTTGCCTGTGTGGCCTGCGGGGCAGCAGGAGTGCTGCTAACCGCAGGCTGGCCCGGTGTGGCTGCAGGTGTTGCTGTGGGTGTTGCTGATGCCGGCACAGGTGTAACTGAAGCCGTAGGCGTTGCTGTACTAATGACTACCGGTGTCGCAGAGGCTGAAGGCGTAGGCAGCGAACCCGGCAGTGAGGGTGGTGTTACCGCAGGCGTCGGTGCTGCCGTTGTTGTCGATGTCGGCGTTGCTGTTGCTGCCGGCGGGTCCGTCTCTGCCGGTGGTTCCGTCTCTGCCGGTGGTTCTGTCGCTGCAGGCGTTGCCGTCGCTGTCGGCGTTGCTGTCGACGTTGGTGTTACTGTCGCTGTTGCTGTTGCTGTTGCTGTTGCTGTTGCTGTTGCTGTTGAGGTTGGTGTTACTGTCGGTGTCGGTGTCGTTACCGGCGTTGGTGTTGCTGTCTTATTATCCGTCACCGTCATTGTTGTTTCTGTTGTTGAGTTGAAGTTTACAGCAAACTTAGTCGGATTGAGATCATACCCGGCTGGTGCAGTGACTTCCTGAAGCACATAGTTTCCGGGCCAGAGATTTTTGAAGGATACAGTTCCGCTGGCATCCGTTGTCAGCTGATTAAAGAGTACTTCCGCCGAACCCGATTTACGGTACAGTGCAAAGGTAGCCCCGCTCAGCAGCGCCTGATCCGCCGCATCTTTTTTCATCACATTTAATGTCTTGCGGGTTCCTGTCCCCACTCCGTCAGCACTCGATAGAGCCACCGTTATCTCTTTGCTGCTTTGTTTGGTAATAGTGGTCGAATTATTGCCGGTGAGCCGCACACTGTTGGATATTTTATCATTGTTGTTGGCCACAATCAGTGACTCATATTCAAGAATGTAGGCCTTCTCGATATCCGTTTTAAAAATAAGCACGAACTGCTGTTTTCCGGTATTCTCATCCGTACTGATGACCAGATCATAATCTGTTCCTTTCACCAGCGGTGTTGTCACCTTAGTGATATCACCCCCAGCATTAACAGTTGTCGGATACAGCTTAAATGAATCGGATAGCAGAATCTGATTGTCACTAGGATCATCTGTCACTTTTGCATCTTCAATGAAAGACTGGCTGTAGTTGATATGAATTGCCCACTTTATTCGGGTGTTGCTCTGTACTCCGCTCTTAGTCACGAATTCTCCAGCTTTAGGAATCGTCAGCGAAGCGGTCAAATCCTTGGATTCAGGGGTTGTGCCGCTGTACAGATTGGCGGTATTGACAAGGGTCGGTGACTCAACGAGCTGCCCCAGCAGGTTTGTTTTGAAAATGATGTAGTAGGCTGAATTAATATTATGCTTAAAATCCACCTGCAGCAGCTTACTGCTCTCTGTATAGGTCACGGTATAATCTGTGCCCAGCGTAAGCTTTGTGCCTTGGGAGGGAGAGCCGCTTTTGGCAACAGTCAGATTGTAGACCTCCACAGAGCCTGGCACATACTGCTGATTGCTCTGCAGCACATCCGTTACATTGGCATCAGCCAGTGGTTGACGGTTATAGTTAACGCCTAAGGTCCAAGTGATCTCCTTATTCACCGCGTTGTAATCGCCGCTCTTGAAGCCGTTCGCTTTTTCCGAAGTATTCGGATCGAAGGCTGCGGTTACTGTCTTAGTCTTCACTGTTGTAGTACCTGGATCTTTCCAGTTCACTGTAGCCTTGTTCTCGAACTTAGCTGCTGTGCTCAACCAGTTGTAGCTAAGCCAGTTGTTATCAAAATACGTATCATAAGTAATGGTATACGGCCCTGTAATCTGTGAGCTGAACACCACGTCAAAGCCGGCAGTTTCATCCAGATTTTGAATAGCAAAGCCTGTGTTGATCGTAGCGGAACCTTTCCTGACTACAATCGACTCGGGCACTATTTTAAGTCCTTTGTACGTAAATACATCCTTAACCACCACATCATTCATCGGATAGCTGTCAGCATTTAAGGTTACTGACCATGAGACGGTTTTGGTAAGGTAGTTGTAATCCGCTACTTTTTTGCTGATGATAACCTGACCGATGTCCCGGGTACCTGTTACGGTTGTGGCCCCGGAAGTAGCCGAATTCGTGATTGTCGCATTATCTTCCACACGGTTCACGGCTTTAGTCTGATATTTAATTTTGTAAGCGCCGCTGATATCGCTGGTAAACGCAAGCTCGAATCCATTCTGCCCGCTGACCGGGACCGAAGGCGCATTCACTGCATAATTAGTAGCTTCTGTTGTTCCTACCGTGCCACTGGAGCTGGTCAGGAAATTAACCGGGAACACTTGCAGGGAGCCGGGCACCAGCTCTTGTGTGTTATTGAAGTAATCCTTCAGAACAGCATCTGCCTGGGCAATCTGCAGCTCATTGTAGTTGTAATCAATCTCCCAGTAAGTAACCTGTGTCGCCGAATTATAACTGGTGGACGTCTTCTTTAAAAAGTTGCCCTGTGATACGTTCACCGTGGCTGTAGCTGTAACCGCCGCCTGATTAGAACCACTAAAGGCTGCACTATTTGTAAAGCTCGTCTTGGCAGCATCCGTGATGTCCGTAGTGAATTGGATACGGTATGCCCCCGTAATCGATGAATCATTAAAAGCCACATTCAGCTTACCGGCAGGTGTCGTTACAACATATCGTGAAATATCAAGCTCCGCTCCCTGCGTTACGGAACCATCCAGCTTCACATTCAGGTTATACACCTTAACGTCCAGCGGGTTCACCAGCGACAGGCCGGCAGGAATGGTATCGCTAACCGTTGCCCCTTGGACACTCGACAGCACTTTGTTCACGTCTACAGTCCAAATAATCTGTTTGGCGTTCAGGTTATCCTTGTTGGAGCCGGTTGGAACTCCGTTCTTGGCAATGGTAGAGGTGACCTCCGGAATAAACGTAAGCGTCACCGTCTGATTGCCTCCGTTGATCGGGAACACAATTTGCTGGACGGTCGTTTCCGTAAATTTGGTTTTATCGAACTTCGTACTGATAGTAAAAGACCCGTGCACACCAAAATAGTGCTCAATATCATCGTTAAAGGTCATCACAACTTTATTCGGACTTCCCTTCAGGACATCAAAATGACCCAGCGGAACGCCGTCGAATATCAGAGGAGTTCCATTTATGTCACTTGCAAGCACAAACTTGTCGGGCAGCTCAAAGCTGTATGTATCACCACCCTTATAGGTTGAATCCGGAAGCTCCCAATTATAGGTAAGTTTCACTTCAGCCCCCTGCTTATATACAACTTCTGTTACAGGGACGCCGTTATCATACACCGCCATGGTTACACTGGTGATGATATTGTCGGATATTTCCGCAGCATTGACCTGGGTGCTGAAACCATAGCTGTAAGCCCCTTGTATGAAAATGAGAAGTAAGCTAAGTATGACCGCCATTCTTTTTTTATACATTTCCGGTTATCTCCTTTTTCTCCGAATAATCTGTCAGGCTTAACTGTACTCTTCGCGCATGAACAATTTCTGAACAGCCTATGTATAATTGGTTAGATTTCTTGTTTTTTTCACAAAAAAGTCAAAGTCTCGAGGGATTTTATAATAGTTAACTTTCTTCATGGTAACCAAAGTCACTGATAAGACAGGGAACAGCATTTGATGAACCAATAGCGAAGATACGCAAATTTATAAATAATTCCAAATACGATGCACAAAAAAAGCCATCCCTTCAGCAGAGGGGACTCCTCTGAAGGGATGGCTTCACTAAATTTAGTTATGCATAAAATTATACGGGTTTACAACTGCGCATGATCACGCCGTGTATATGTCTTACGTTTCTCCAGGAGCTTGTTGAGCGCATCAAGGTAAGCTCGGGCACTGGCCTCGAGAATATCAGTACTTAGTCCGCGTCCCTGTGCGGCAACTTCACCCTGCGACAGCATAACATGAACTTCCCCCTGAGCGTCCTTGCCTCTACTGACGGCCTTAATGGAATAGTCACCCAGTGTAACTTCCTCGCCGGTAGCCTGGTCAATGGCATTATAAATTGCGTCTACAGAACCGTTGCCTTCTGCCGTTGCGACAATCGGTTCGGCTTCCTGGCCTTTGATGACAACTTTTGCCGTAGGAACAGCTTCATTGCCGTAAGTTACATAAATAGTCTTCAGGCTGAAAATCTCCGGCGTATCCCCAAGCTTTTCCTCCAGCAGTGCCAGGATATCCTCATCGGAAACCTCTTTCTTCTTATCTGCCAGATCCTTGAACTTCGCAAAGGCGGTGTTCAATGCTTCTTCCGGCACATCGTAGCCCAGATCGCTGAGCTTATCGCGGAAAGCATGACGGCCGGAATGCTTGCCCAGCACCAGCTTGCTTTCTTTCAGCCCGATGGTTTCCGGCGTCATGATTTCGTAGGTTGTCTTCTCCTTAAGCATTCCATCCTGATGGATACCTGACTCATGCGCAAAGGCATTGGCTCCAACAATAGCTTTGTTGCCCGGCACAGCCATCCCGGTCAGCTTACTGACCAGACGGCTGGTACGGGAGATCTCCGACAGTACAAGCGAAGTCTTGGCGCCGAAAAATTCGCTGCGTGTCTCCAGCGCCAGAGCCACTTCTTCAATCGCCGTGTTGCCGGCGCGCTCCCCGATGCCGTTGATGGTACCCTCAATCTGATCCGCACCATTCTGGATTGCAGCCAGGGTATTGGCGGTAGCCATGCCCAGGTCATTATGACAATGGGCACTAAGCTGAACCTTCTCAATATCCGGCACCGTGTCCTTCAGGAATTTGAAAATCGCACCATATTCTGAAGGATTCAGGTAGCCCACTGTATCAGGAATGTTTACCACATTTGCTCCTTCGCGAACGGCCATGGCTACCATCTCAGCCATGAAATCACGCTCGGTACGTCCTGCATCCTCCAAAGAAAATTCCAGCTTGGAGAAATATTTCTTTGCATAACGGATTGCCGATTGCGCGGTTTCGAGCACCTGGGCTTTATCCATCCGAAGCTTATGCTGCCGGTGAATCGGTGAAGTAGCCAGGAAAATATGAATACAAGGGTCTTGTGCTCCCTGCAGTGCTTCTCTTACCGCGTCAATATCAGACTCTCTGGAGCGTGACAATCCAATCAGTGTAACATTCTTCACCGCCCGGGCTACCGCGTTTACCGCTGCCAAATCACCCGGTGATGCTGCGGGGAAACCCGCTTCCATCCGGTCAATTCCAAGCTTCTCTAACTGGTAGGCGATTTCCACCTTCTCACGCGTATTCAGGTTCACACCCGGAGACTGCTCTCCGTCACGCAGTGTCGTGTCGAACACATAGATTTTCCGCAAGCTGAGCACCTCCTGAAGATTGTGCTAAAACCCTCAAATGCGGCCCGCAAAAAATACGGCCGCATCTGAGGATTACACTATTGTTTATCTTACTAAATTAAGTATATGAGCCTATTTATTAATCCAGTGCATCATTTCACGCAGCTGGCTGCCGACAACTTCAACCGGATGAGCAGCTTCATTGCGGCGGGTTGCTGTCAGGAAGGCACGGCCGGACTGGTTCTCAAGGATAAAGTCGCGGGCAAACTTACCTTGTTGAATATCAGTCAGAACAGCTTTCATTGCTTTTTTGGTTTCATCTGTAACAATGCGTGGTCCAGTTACATAATCACCGTATTCGGCAGTGTTGGAGATGGAATCGCGCATAGTGGCAAGTCCTCCTTCATACACCAGGTCAACGATCAGCTTCAGCTCATGCAGACACTCGAAGTAAGCCATTTCAGGAGCATATCCTGCTTCTGTCAGAGTTTCGAAACCAGCTTTGATCAGTGCGGATACACCGCCGCAAAGCACTGCCTGCTCACCGAACAAGTCCGTTTCGGTTTCTTCACGGAAGGAAGTTTCGATAACTCCTGCACGAGTACAGCCGATACCTTTGGCATAGGCAAGTCCGATTGCTTTGGCATTTCCGGTTGCATCCTGTTCGATGGCAATCAATCCTGGAACCCCGAAGCCTTCAACATAAGTACGGCGAACCATGTGGCCCGGGGATTTAGGTGCTACCAGCAGCACGTCTGCATCCTTAGGAGCAACGATTTGGCCGAAGTGCACGTTAAAGCCGTGGGAGAACATCAGTGCCGCGCCGTTTTTGAGGTTTGGCTCAATTTCATTTTTATATACGGATGCCTGTGTTTCGTCCGGCATCAGAATTTGTACTACATCTGCACGGGATACTGCTTCTGCTACTGGCAATACTTCAAATCCGTCATTCTTGGCGGTTTCGAAAGATTTACCTTCACGCAGGCCGATGACAACCTGAAGACCACTGTCGCGCAGGTTCTGCGCTTGGGCATGCCCTTGGCTGCCGTACCCGATTACTGCAATTGTCTTCCCTTTTAAAACGCTGAGTTCTGCATCCTGTTCATAGTACGTTGTCACTGCCATTGTCAATATCCTCCTTTAAATTGGGACCCATCGTAAAGAGCGGGTACTTCAAGAGCGCTGGAGACCAGGCTTTCAGCCTCTGCGCTCCTCAAGTTCCCGCTCTTTCGCGGGAAGTTCATTATGATCTTATCAAATTAATGCAAACAAGCAGTAATTCGTTAAAGCCGTAAATTATACCGACTAGGCATTCCCGCGAATCATGGCGGTCACTCCTGTGCGGGACAGTTCCTTAATGCCGTAAGGCTTCATTAGTTCAATCATTGCATCAATCTTTTGCGTATCACCAACGACCTGAACGAGCAGGCTTGTTGCTCCAATATCAACAACAGAAGCGCGGAAGGTTTCAACTACTCCCATAATTTCCGGACGCTCAGCCGGTTCGGCTTTGACTTTAATCAGTGCCAGCTCACGGGCAACCATCGGCTTAGAGCCAAGATCCACGACCTTGATAACATCAATCAGCTTGTAAAGCTGCTTCTCAATCTGCTCTAGCGTATGCTGGTCACCGAGTGTAACGATGACCATCCGGGACAGCCCAATCTCTTCAGACTGTCCAACGGTAATACTCTCAATATTAAAGCCCCTGCGTCCGAACAAGCCAGACACCCGCTGGAGCACACCCGGCTGGTCATTCACAAGCACAGAAATCGTGTGTTTCATCACTGTCATTCATCCCCCATCAGCATTTGATCAATGGTTGACCCTTGAGTTACCATCGGGTAGACATTTTCGTCTTTGGGAACAACGAATTCTACCAGAACGGGTCCCGGCGTTTCCAGTGCTTCCTTCCACGCTGCGCCTGCTTCTTCTTTGTTCGTTGCCCGCAGTCCTTTAACACCATAAGCTTCAGCCAGTTTTACGAAATCCGGGCTGCCGCCAAGATCGGTATAGCTGTAACGTTTCTCATAAATAAGATTCTGCCATTGCCGTACCATACCCAGAACCTGATTGTTAATAACTACAATCTTGACCGGTATATTATTGATTGCACAAATGGCCAGTTCCTGGGAACACATCTGCATGCCGCCGTCTCCGTTAATGGATACTACCAGACGTTCCGGATGCGCCATTTGCGCTCCGATGGCTGACGGGAAGCCGAAGCCCATTGTTCCAAGACCGCCGGAAGTAATCCATGAGCGCGGATGGTTAAATTTGTAGTACTGTGCTGCCCACATCTGATGCTGTCCTACATCTGTAGTTACGATAGCCTCGCCTTTTGTGGTGTCATTGATCATTTCAATTACCCATTGCGGTTTGAGCTCCGTATCAGAATCATTGTAGCGAAGCGGCTGGTCCAGCTTCCACTGGGCAATCTGTGTTCTCCAGGCATCCGCATTTGCTGCACGCGTCACATCTGGAATGAGCATTTCAAGAACCGTCTTTACATCACCGACGATCGGAATATCAGGTGTAACGTTTTTGCCGATTTCCGCAGGATCAATGTCGATGTGGACAATCTTCGCTTTTGGTGCAAAGCCGTCCAGCTTGCCTGTCACGCGGTCATCAAACCGTGCGCCGATATTTATCAGCAAATCACATTGCTGTATGGCATTATTGGCGGTATAGGTACCGTGCATACCAGGCATTCCCATCCAGAGGTCATCTGCACTCGGGAAGCAGCCAAGGCCGAGCAAGGTGGTTGTAATCGGGATTTCTGTCCTTTTAACAAATTCATACATCGCTTCATGCGCCCCGGAGTAGATAACTCCTCCGCCTGCAATAATAATTGGACGTTCAGCTGCAGAAATCGCACGAATCAGCTTATCCAGCTGAAGCTTGTTAGGCGTGGTTCGCGGGTTATAACCGCGGAGGTTCACTCCCTGATGCTGCACTGGTGTAAATAACGTTTTTGCAGCCGATACATCCTTCGGAATGTCGATCAGCACCGGACCCTTGCGTCCGGTATTCGCAATATGGAACGCTTCGTGGATAATACGCGGAAGATCTTCAACATCCCGCACCAGATAGCTATGTTTCGTTATTGGCATCGTTATACCGGTGATATCCGCTTCCTGGAATGCGTCCGTTCCAATCAGGCTGGAAAAGACATTCCCGGTAATCACCACAAGCGGAACCGAGTCCATAAAAGCTGTAGCGATTCCTGTAACAAGATTGGTTGCTCCGGGACCGGAGGTTGCGATACATACGCCCGCTTTACCGCTTGCTCTGGCATAACCGTCTGCTGCATGAATCGCACCCTGCTCATGACGGGTCAGAATATGTTTGAAATCATCGAATCCGTGAAGCGCATCGTAAATATACAGTACCGCTCCGCCCGGGTATCCGAATACAGTGTCTACACCTTCCAAAACCAGACTGCGCAGCAGGACTTCGGAACCCGTAATCACCTCAGGATTCTTCCACTTCTCACGTAATTCTTCTGTAGACCGCACTTCCGGTGTTTGCGCGCTCATCAGTATTCCTCCCTTCAATAGTTAACATTCATTATGCAAATGACGGACCGTCTTTTATACAACAGTAAGGGGCTGACAACAAAAAAACCTCCCGCCTCCCACGCGCCAAAGAAGAAGCGCGTGAGGGACGAAAGGTTGATCTTCCGTGGTACCACCCATGTTTGCATTACATCTCACGATGTAACGCCTTATCAGGATACAAAAATCCATCGATGTAGGCAGGGCCCAAATCTCTGTAACCTGAAGTCCGTAACGCGGACTAAACGATTCCCCCTAATAATTTCACCACTCTTGCCGGTGAACCTTTCAGGGAAACAGCTCCGAGGTGAGCTCGTATATAAGGGATTCTGGTGGAGGTTGCAGCATATCCTCTCACTCTCTGAGCAAAAGAGCCCCTAAAACTTCGTCCTCATCATTGCCGATGTAAGTATATTCGTTAAAATGTTTAGACACATTATATGATTCCTCACACGGTTAGTCAATACCCTTATTTCATAAACTGTCACAAAACGTTGTTCTACGGTTTCCGTAACGCCCACACCGACTCAGGCATATGATGTACGACAATGCGTGGAAAGGGGGCGCTCTATGATTCGTTACCGCAGACCCAAGCAGGACGACAGCGTCATTATGGACTTAATTGAAAAGCAGCTAGTTCCGTTGTCGCATCTGCCGCAAACCGTAATCAGCCAGGTCAGAAAAGATCTGCCCCGGCGCTTAGGCCAAGGAGTTACTCTTGTAGCTTGTCCCGACTATGAGAGCGATCCGCTGGGGTTTGTCCATTTCATGCTGCATGGTGATTTGCTCTATATTGATATGCTTGCCATAGCCCCGTCAGCGCGCCGCAAACGCTGGGGGAATATGCTGATGGACCGGGCAGAGCGATTTGCATTATCACGCGGCTGTAAACGGGCAAAGGTAGCTGTGGATACAGGAAATGCGGCAGGAATTTCTTTTTATGAAAAAATGGGCTACAGCGTAGCCCGTTATCAGCCCCAGAACTATTGTTATGAGTTCGAAAAGCAGTTTAACCGATTTCTTTAAAAGAATCCGATCGGAGGATACGGAACTCCGCCGTAACCCGGGCCTGGTCCATAACCGCCATAGCCGGGTCCTGGTCCATAGCCTCCGTAAGGCCCGCCCCCGCCATAGCCATAAGGACTGTAGGCATACGGAGCTGTACCGACAGCAAGCAAATCAAACAGCACCAGCGGAATCAATGCTTTGGTTTGCACTTTTTTACCGCTGACACGTTGGAGAATAAGACGGTTTCCCGAAACGCGCAGTAGCTTACCCATTACCTTGGAGCCGTCTTTTTTTACTGCAACAATATTTTTGCCGACCAGCTTCATAACCTGTTTCTTAGTAACCGGATGTGCCATAAAATCCCTCCTAAAAGTTTTGTGAGCTGAGCTTCCTTAATTCACTTCGTACAAAACTGACTTCGGAAGCATAAACTTAGTTTTGTGAGCTGAGCTTTCCTGATTCCTATCGTGCAAAACTGGCTTCAGAAGCATATACTCAGTTTTGAATTCCTGCGTATTCGCTTAAGGTTCAACTCAGTCTATTCGGCGAAGCAGCAGTTCGCCTGTACACCTGTCCCTGCTTCAAGGGTGTAGCAGGTTAACATATCCATATCCGCTCAAAAACATAAAAAAAGCGCATGTCCAATTGGACATGCGCTTCTGTACTTATTTTGATACCAGCTGAGATTCAGATTACCGCTTACCAGGATCGTATGGCTCACCTAGTGCTTTTGGCGCTGCAGACCGTCCTACAGCACTCACTAGAACAATAATCGTCAGAACATAAGGAATCATGAAAATGAATTCCTGCGGAATGCTCTTAGACCATTCAAACAGCTGTACATAGTTGCGGATCGCTTGGGAGAATCCGAAGAATACTGCAGCCCCGAAGGCACCGAGCGGATTCCATTTCCCGAAGATCATGGCAGCAATCGCGATAAAACCTTGACCGGAAATCGTATTGTGCGCAAAGGTCCCCGTAGTCGTCAAGGTGATCGTTGCGCCCCCAATTCCGGCAAGCAGACCGCTGAGCATTACACCGATGTATCTCATCTTGTTGACATTGACGCCTAAAGTGTCGGCAGCACTCGGATGTTCGCCGACAGCCCGCAGACGAAGTCCGAACGGAGTCTTAAACAATACAAAGTAAATAACGATAACGAGCACAATTGCTAAATACGTAGTCGGATAGGAATTAAAAATCCCCTCGCCGATAACCGGAATCTTGGACAGCCCTGGAACAGGAACTTTTTTGAACCCTTCCAGCAATGGAGTTTCTCCGGCTCCCTCAAAAAACAGTTTAACCATATAAAGCGTGCTGCCCGCAGCCAGGAAGTTGATGACCGTACCACTGATAGTCTGGTCCGCCTTGAACGTTATTGAAGCTACCGCATGAATCAGTGAGCCAATAACACCAACGGCCATCGCGCAAACCACTCCAACCCATGGAGCCCATGCTCCCATACCTGCATCCTGGGCATAATACCCTCCCACTGCAGCGGCAAACGCACCAAACATCATTAACCCTTCAAGACCGATGTTAACTACACCGGAGCGTTCAGAGAAGATGCCGCCAAGTGCGGCAAAAATGAGCGCTGTGGAAAACACAAGCGTTGTATTGAGCAGCTGTCCTAACGTCTGCAAATCCATCTATAACACCTTCTCTTTCTTGCGCTTGAAGTAGAACGGTTTAAGCACCCAGCGTACAATTCCTTGTGCTGCAATAAAGAATATGATGGAGCCAATAACGATACGAATCAGTTCCGGCGGAACATCGGCACCAAAGCTCATACCCGCTGAACCGTAAGTCAGCATGCCGTACAGAATTGCAGCCAGAATTACACCCAGCGGATGCGTCAGACCCAGCAGTGCTACTGCAATGCCGTCAAAGCCGTAGCCAGGTGACGCCGCAAAGATGGACTGGTAATGGAATACACCAAGCACCTCTCCTGCCCCTGCCAGACCCGCAAAAGCACCACTGATAAACATGGCCTTCACTACGTTGCGTCCGACGTTCATGCCTGCATATTCTGCCGCATGCGGGTTAAGTCCAACCGCACGCATCTCATACCCTTGCTTGGTCTTCCACAAGAAAACATAGAAGAACAACGCGGCACAAAGCGCAAGAGCCGTGCCCCAGTGTACACGGGCATTATCGAACAGCGAATTCAAGAATGTCATGGATAGCGAAGCCGGATTGTCCACCGAACGGTTCTGCCCTTTAAGCAGCAGAAAATGTTTAACAATATAATTGGACAAATACAGTGCGATCCAGTTAAGCATGATGGTGGTGATAACTTCATTAATGCCGCGCTTTGCCTTTAGATATCCGGCAATCCCTGCCCAAATTCCGCCGCAAAGACCGGCGGCAATAACAGCAAGCGGCACCAGCAGGAATGAAGGTGTTCCTGCAAGCTTAATGCCGACAACCGAAGCTGCTGTCATTCCGATCAGCACCTGTCCGTCCGCACCGATGTTAAACATCCCTGAGCGGAAGGCAAAGGCTACGGCAAGACCAGTAAACATCAGCGGTGTCATCTCGCGTACCGCTTCACCGAAGTCATAAGGGCTGCCAAATACGCGTTTGAACAGTGCGGAGTAGGCGGCGATAGGATCATACCCGCCGATCAGCATTACGACAGCTCCAACCAGGAAGCCCATAATGATCGCGACAATAGGCACAATATAGCTGTCTGTCGCGAAGATTTTTTTAAGTCTATGCACCCGCTTTTCCTCCCTGTTTCAAGCTGCCCGCCATCATCAGACCCAGTTCCTGGTCATTCGTATCCTGCGGGAATACTTCGCCGACAATCTGGCCCTCATAAATAACGGCAATTCTGTCGGATACGTTCATAATTTCATCGAGCTCAAAAGATATCAGCAGTACAGCCTTGCCTTGATCACGCTGGGCAATCAATTGTTTCTGCACGAATTCAATCGCTCCCACATCAAGACCACGCGTAGGCTGAGCCGCAATCAGGAGTGTCGGATTTTTGTCTATTTCCCGCGCAATAATCGCTTTTTGCTGATTACCGCCTGATAACGAACGGGCTTTATTCTCAATGGATGGCGTACGCACGTCAAATTGCTTAATCAAATCTTCAGCGTGCTTATCAATGACATCCTGCTTCAGGAATCCGCTCTGGTTATAGGGACTCTTATAATACGTCTCCAGAACCATGTTCTCACTGACGGTAAAATCAAGCACCAGCCCGTGTTTATGGCGGTCCTCCGGAATATGGGACACATTCATCTCAGAAATTTTACGCGGAGAAAGATTGGCAATCTCTTTGCCTGAAACAGTGATTGAACCGGAATCAATCTTGCGGAGTCCTGTAATCGCCTGAATCAGCTCGCTTTGTCCGTTGCCGTCGACTCCCGCAATACCGAGAATCTCACCGGCTTTCACTTCAAAGTTGAGTCCGTTAAGCACAGAAACACCATCTTTGTTCTTGCTGTGGACATTCGTCATTTTCAATACGCTGGTTCCCACCTGCGCAGGACGCTTGTCCACCTTGAATGTTACATCACGTCCGACCATTTTTTCAGCCAGTTCGTTCGGATTAGTATTCGCAGTTTTTACGGTATCAATCACCTTACCCCGGCGGATAATGGTAACGCGGTCAGAAATTTGCATGATTTCTTTCAACTTATGTGTAATAAGTATGATGGACTTGCCCTCTGCAACGAGCCGCTTCATTATCGCCATCAGTTCCGTAATTTCCTGCGGCGTCAGTACAGCGGTAGGCTCGTCGAATATAAGTATATCCGCTCCGCGGTACAGGGTCTTCATAATTTCTACCCGTTGCTGCATACCGACCGAAATATCATGAATTTTTGCGTTCGGATTTACTTGGAGTCCGTACTGTTCAGATAGCTTACGAACCTGCTCCGCGGCGGATTTATAGTCGATTTTAAGTCCTTTTTTGGGTTCCATGCCAAGAACAATGTTCTCAGTTACCGTAAAAGGATCAACAAGCTTGAAATGCTGATGAACCATACCAATGCCAAGCTCAATAGCTTTATTGGGGTTATCGATAATAACCGGTTTCCCGTCGATTTCGATGCTGCCTTCATCGGGCTGGTATAGTCCGAATACGATATTCATTAAGGTTGATTTGCCTGCCCCATTCTCCCCAAGCAGTGCGTGAATCTCCCCTTTTTCCAGCGTCAGACTAATAGCGTCGTTCGCGACAATACCGGGAAAGCGTTTTGTGATTTGCTTCAACTCTACGACAGGAGCCGCAGCACTCATGGAATCACCCTCATCACAGAATATATATCATTGCCTTATAGACACGGCCATGCCACCCCTCGCAGGGCGGCAAGCTGTGTTTAGATTAACCGCTTTTGTAACAGGGAACAAGGCCAGCTTAAGAACCGGCCTTGTTTCTTGTAATATGGTGACGTGAATGACATTAAATCAAATCAGTTTACTCGGATGGAACAGTAATCTTTCCGTCAATGATTTGTTGTTTGTACTCGTCAACTTTAGCCAGGATTTCAGCAGAAACGTTAGCCTTAGATGTTTCTGGAAGGCCTACACCGTTGTCTTTCAGGCTCAGCACGGTTGTAGTGCCGCCTTTGAATGTTCCGTCAACCACTTGCTGAGAAACTTTCTTAACTGCTTCATCAACACGTTTGATCATGGAAGTCAGAGTTACGTCATCGCCAAATTCCAGGGATTGGTCTTTGTCTACGCCGATAACCCATACTTTAGTACCGCCTGCATCGTTGCGGGATTTGGCTTCGTTAAATACGCCGTTACCAGTTGCACCGGCAGCAGGGAAGATGATGTCGTTGCCAGCATCATACAAAGTTGCAGCCAGGGATTTACCAGTATCAGGCTTGTCATATGCACCTGCATAAGTAATAGTTACTGTTGCGTTAGGGTTAACAGCTTCTACGCCGGCTTTGAAGCCAACTTCGAAACGTTTGATAACCGGGCTTTCCATACCGCCGATGAAGCCTACTTTGTTAGTTTTAGTAGTCAGACCAGCAACTACACCAACCAGGAAGGAACCTTCATTTTCAGCGAAAGTTACGGATTCAACGTTAGGAGCATCAACTACACTGTCGATGATGGCCAGGTTGGCATCCGGATTTTCTTTAGCTACTTTAAGCAGTGCGTCACCAAGGTCAAAACCGATACCCCAAGTCAGGTTGTAGCCGCCTTTTACGAATTGGTTAAGGTTAGGCTCATAATCGGCATTGGATTTACTTTGCAGATATTTAATTTGAGCACCGGATTCTTTTTCAAGAGCCTGCAGTGCTTCCCAAGCGGATTGGTTAAACGATTTGTCATTTACTCCGCCTACGTCTGTAACGAGGCCGATCTTTACATCGGACTTAGGAGCTTCAGCTGGTGCATTAGTTGCCGTTCCAGCGTTAGTGCCTTTGTCTCCATTTGCTGCATTTCCTGAATTTGCGTTATTGTTGTTTCCGCATCCTGCCAGAACGACAGTGCAAGCCGTCAACAAAACGAGCGACGATTTCAAAAACTTTTTCATCGATTGTGATCCCCCTTATGAAATTGGATGTCTTCTGTCTTCTGCTTGGACATACCATTAGATCAAATTATAACTGTAAAAAAACCTAAAATCCAGTCTATAAATGACCTCAGGTCAATAATAATTTGCATTTTTTCACAAGAAAACGCTTCCTCTAACACTGTACGTAACCTTTACGGTCATAATATGTTAGAAAAGTTCCGAATTGGTTGAAGAAGCGCACTGTAGACTATAATATTATTGCACACAGATAGAAATTCTATTATCATAAATGCTTACATATTGTAAGAAAAGGGAGTACTGAAACCATGAATGAACAAAATTCTCTTCAAGAAACGCCGTCCTTCAAATATAGCCGGGAATCCCGCGTCTTCAAAACCGGCCGTGTTTTCCCGAATGATGTCAATAATCATAAGACTCTGTTCGGCGGCAAGCTGATGAGCACCATTGATGAAGTTGCCTCCATCTCCGCAATGCGCCATTGCCGTAAAAATGTCGTCACGGCATCCACGGACTCCGTCGACTTCCTACAGCCTATACGTCCTACAGACTCCGTCTGCTTCGAATCCTTCGTCTCTTGGACAGGCCGCACAAGCATAGAGGTATTCGTCAAGGTCATCTCTGAGAACCTATATACCGGTGAGCGAATCGTTGCCGCTACTTCCTTCCTCACCTTTGTAGCCGTCGAGGAAGACGGTACTCCAGCCCCTGTCCCGGCCATCATTCCGGAAACCGACGAAGAGAAGCTCATCAGCGAATCCGCCAATGAACGTTCTGAATTACGCAAGATCAGACGGGCCAGCAGCAAAAAACTCGCCTCACTGCTGAATACCAGCAAATACTGGGAATAGACCAGACAGAAGCTGCCGGACAAAGCCGCACAAAAAAAGCACCGTCACACGGGTTCCCCCGCAGGCGGTGCTTTTCGGTTAATTATAACACTTACGCGTTGATCTTCTCTTTGGCTACAACAGCCAGGGAGTTGAATGCGTTAAGATCGTTTACTGCCAGATCAGCCAGCATTTTACGGTTCACTTCTACTCCAGCCAATTTCAGGCCGAATACAAGCTTGCTGTAGGACAGGCCGTTCAAACGAGCTGCTGCGTTAATACGAACGATCCACAGTCTGCGGAAGTTACGTTTAGTCTGACGACGGTCACGGTAAGCGTAAACCATCGATTTCATTACTTGCTCGTTAGCTGTTTTGAAAATGCGGTGCTTGGAACCGAAGTAACCTTTTGCCAATTTCAATACTTTCTTATGTCTACGACGAACTACAAATCCGCCTTTAACTCTTGCCATATTAATAAACCTCCCAAAAATGTGTGATAAACTATTTCAAGTTAGCTAGTCCTTGTTTCAAACGTCTTACATCCCCAGGGGCCATTACTGGATTGCCGTTCAATACGCGTTTTGCGCGTTTCGATTTGTGGGACAGCAAGTGGTTCTTGTGAGCTTTATAACGCAGTACTTTACCAGATCCGGTAATTTTGAAGCGGCCTTTCAGGCTGCTGTGTGTTTTCATTTTAGGCATGGTGTTTCCTCCTTGAATATTATGCGGCGCCAAATTGCTGTGCAAGTGACTCCAAATTATTGGGCTTTAGGAGCCAAAATCATAATCATGCTGCGGCCTTCCAGCTTAGGCTGGCGCTCAACAACAGATATATCTTCCACTTCGGTCTTAACACGTTCCAGGATCTTCTGGCCGATGCTAGCGTGGGTAATCTCACGTCCGCGGAAACGGACAGAGCACTTCACTTTGTCGCCTTCGCCCAGGAACTTGATGACATTACGGAACTTGGTTTGATAATCATGTTCCTCAATGTTAGCACGGAACCAGACTTCCTTGATGTCCACGATCTTCTGGTTTTTGCGTGCTTCCTTCTCTTTCTTCTGCGTTTCATAACGGAACTTGCCGTAATCCATGATGCGGCATACCGGCGGTTTCGCCTGCGGTGCTACGTTGACTAAATCCAGATTAAGATCAATCGCCATCTGCAACGCTTCGCGGATCGGCTTAATTCCGATTTGCTCGCCTTCCGCTCCAACCAACCGAACCTCTTTGGCCCGAATTTCATCATTGATCATATGTTCCTTACTGATAACTCTCCACCTCCGGATCTTCTTAGGCAATGTACTTGCGGTTCTCCATAAAAAAGGGGTGCCGGTAACTCCCGACACCCCGTGTTTGATCAACGTTCATGAATTATAACATTCATAAAGCATTGAGATCAAAACCAGCTGGCATATTACCAGTCAGGTGAGAAGCCGGTGCTTCTGCTTGCAATCCCTATGTTTTGCATACTTGAATAATATACACCACAGCATAAGCTGTTGTCAACCATTTTTCCAACAGAATTGTACGAAATACATTTGGCTGATTAGACCTGCTTGCTCTGTACTTCCTCAAGCCGCACGACCCGCGTATGTTTGGTATGGCTCCACTGCTTGTTGTTCTGTGTGAAGAACGCATAGAACGTGATTGGATACCACGAGAGCAGGTAGATTGGGAAGACCAGCAGGTACAGATATACCTTCTTGAACTTCACCTTCTCGAGCGCCATCGCAAGCAGGAAGGTCAGAATGTTCGCACCGACTGCAAAATAGCTGAGCCAAATCGGCAGATGACCATAGATGTTCGCGATATGCGGGCCGTCAAACACGGAAGTGTCAATCCACATAACCGCGGTCATCAGAAACGTCAGCAGAACGATATATACATTCGCTCCATACAGTGCGAGGTCAAACTTCGTCAGGCTGCGTTCTTTAATACTCTGCCACAGCAGAGGGAAGAAATAACGGCGGGCCACTGTGAAATGTCCCTGCATCCAGCGCAGACGCTGTCTGGACGACGCCTTGAAAGTGAGCGGCTTCTCATCGAATACCTTGGCATCATAGTTGAATTTCGGGTAAACGCCTTTGGAGGCACTGCGCATGGTAAATTCCAAATCCTCCACCAGGCTTGTCGCTCCCCAGCCCATTTCTTTAAGCAGGGCTGTCTCAAAGCACATGCCGGTTCCGCCAAGGAAGTTCGCCATCTGCAGATTGTGGCGCGATAGCTGCCATAAGCGGTTGATGTACCAGTAAGAAACACCATATGCGGCAGTAATCCAGGAATCCTCCGGATTCTTCGTATCGATGTAACCCTGGATTACCCGGGCGCCTGAGCAAAGATCATTATTCATCTCCATCAGGAATTCAGTATGTGCCAGGTTGTCGGCGTCGAACATGACAACCGCATCATACTGGCGAGGCAAAGCCCACAGTTCCTTCAGCATCCATTCGATGGCGTAACCCTTGCCCCGCAGATTGCTGTTGGTGCGTACACAGGCGTTCATCCCGTGCTCCCTTACGATCTTTGCCGTCCCGTCCGTGCAGTTGTCACAGATAACAAATACATCGTACAGATCTTGGGGATAATTAAGCTGTTTCAGATTCTCCATCAGCGCGCCGACGACCTCTTCCTCGTTGTGCGCAGCCACCAGTACTGCAAATGACTTTTCCGGTGCAAAGTGTTCCTTTTTCTTTTTCTTGCGCAGTCCAAACAGTGAGAATCCAAACTGATAAACTGCAATTGCCGCCAAGATCACTTGGAGCGTAACAAACAATGCGTCTGTCATGATCTTTTGATGCCCCCTTTTTCACTCTTGATATGCCCTTTTTTCTGTCTCTGGCTTGTTAAACGTTGTTGCTGACCCTTTTGTTGCATCCCTTACAATAGATCAAGAGTTTCCCCTTTTTTGCGGGCAGGCGTTCAATTTATTTATATCCCGTTTAAAAGATGTTATAGGGATTCCTGTTGAAACGGACTCCTCATTTTCTCTGTTACCTTTTAAACGCGTTCGGCCTGCTTGAATCATTGTACGGTGTAAGGGGTTCTTAAGTCAAAACTGACAATTTCCGCGCACCGCTGAGCTTTTCCTTGAAATGGACTACCTTAAAAAAGTATGATAAAGACAGCTTTAGGGTATAAACCGAATTAGCTTCAGCAGCGCTTACTATCCTCAGCCGGACTATCGGAGGGACAAGATATGAGACAATTATTCATGAAACTACTTCTCTGGGAACGCCGCCTTTTCAAATGGATCAACGGCAGCCTGCATAACCCATTCCTGAACTTTTGGCTCTTTTATCTTACCCATCTGGGTGGTGCAACCAGCGCGATCGGCATTAATCTGCTGGTCTGGGCCTTTGCTCCCCAGCCGCTCAAAACAACAGGACTTCAGGCACTGACAGCCCTGGCCGTCAGCCACCTGCCTGTTGCCGTGGCCAAGAAGCTATACCCGCGCATGCGGCCTTATCTGGCGCTGCCGGGAACGAATACGTTTCATAATCCGCTTAAGGATCATTCTTTTCCTTCAGGCCATACTACAGCTATCTTCGCCTCTACGGTTCCTTATATGGCGGCCTATCCTGCCCTTACCGTTATTCTGCTGCCGCTGGCGTGTATTGTCGGCTTCTCCCGGATTTACCTCGGTCTGCACTATCCCTCTGATGTTATGGCAGGTGCAGTAATCGGCAGCGGCGTCGCGCTAGGCACGGTTGTTCTATGGATCTGAAGCCTGCTACAAAAGTCTGACCTGCGAAAACCATTTTTGGGAACAGGTGAAGTAAACATTGCGCAAAAAAAGAGTGTTATTACTGTCAGAAGGTTTTGGCGCAGGACATACACAGGCAGCGTACGCGCTGTCGAGCAGCCTGCGTAAATTGTCGCCGGGAGTACAAACGAAGGTGCTGGAGCTTGGAAACTTTTTGAATCCCAAGATGGCGCCCCTGATCGTTTCGGCTTACCGCAAGACGGTAACCACCCGGCCCCGGCTGATGGGCTACGTCTACCGTCACCAGAAATCATTTAACCGTCTTACCACGCTTGCCCTGCACCGCTTATTTTATACACATACACAAAATATTGTGAAGCAGCTAAAGCCCGATATTATCGTCTGTACCCACTTTATCCCTAGTGCTGTGGTCTCACGCCTAAAACGGCTGGACCCGGCCTTCAAGGCACCGCTCGTGACAGTCATAACCGATTACGATGCCCACGCCAGTTGGATCAGTCCGGAGGTGGACCGCTATCTGGTCTCCACCCCCGAGGTAAAGTCTAAGCTGCGCCGCCGCAGCGTGCCCGCAGCCAAAATCCGGGTGACCGGCATGCCGGTACACCCGAGCTTCTGGGAGCACCCGGGACGCGAAGAAATTCTGGAGCAGTTCAGCCTCCAGGATCTGCCGACTGTGCTGGTCATGGGCGGGGGCTGGGGCATGATGAATGACCAGGTGGTGAATGAGGCACTTGCCGGCTGGAGCGATAAGGTCCAGATTGTCTTTTGTCTCGGCAAGAACGAGAAGCTGCTTGGAGAGATGATGAAAGACCCCACATACAGCCATCCTAACATTTCGCTGATCGGCTTCACCCGTGAGATCGACAAGCTGATGGAGGTCTCCGATCTGCTGGTCACGAAGCCAGGCGGAATGACCTGCAGCGAAGGGCTGGCCAAAGGTATTCCGATGCTCTTCCATCACCCCCTGCCGGGACAGGAAGAAGAAAACTGCCGTTATTTTACGTCGGCCGGGCTCGGAGAGCCGATCTCTTCCCTGGAGGTCGTCGATAAATGGATGGAACGGCTGCTCTACAATTACGGGGATGTACAGGCGAAACGGAAAAGCCATCTGGAGGATATCGCAAGGTTCCACCCGCTGCAAAGCGCCCAGAGCATTATTGATATGCTCGAATAGGACAGACAAGAACAAGAGGGCATATAAAAATGGCAGTCCGGGAAATCCCGTGACTGCCATTTTATATGCCGTCTTCTATGGTTAATTCTGGAAATACAGGCATTGCACAGGCTACAGCCGGTATTTATCCAGGCGTCCGGCCTGATAACGGGCCAGTGCCTCTGAGCCGACAATCGCCTCACAGCGCTGAATATTGACACCGCGTCCATAAAATTTGGTTTCATACTCCGTCATGACATGCTCTTCGTTAATGATGCCGTCTGCATGCAGATCCAAGGAAATATTTTTCATCTGCAGGCCGTAATCGGCAAAAGCATTCAGTGAGAATTCAAACAGGCTGCGCGAATCCGTCTTCAGGTGAATTTCACCCAGCGGGCTGAGCAGTCCGCGGTATTTGTCAAGAAAACGCGGGTGGGTCAGGCGGCGGCGGGCATGCTTGCTCTTCGGCCAGGGATCACTAAAATTTAAATAGATGCGTTCCAGCTCCCCAGGGGCAAAAACTTCCTCGGCATAGTTGATATTCGCAAGGGCAACCTTCAGGTTAGGCGGCGTCTCCTGCCCGGCCGGTTCCCATACCAGTCTGGCCTTCTCTGCCGCACGGCGGATCAGCTCATCGTACATATCGACGCCGATAAAATTAATATCGGGATATTTGAAGCTCATTTGACTGATAAACTGCCCCTTACCCATTCCGAACTCCACATGGATCGGGTGGTCGTTGCCGAACAACTCTGACCAGCGGCCCTTGAGGCTGCGTGGATCAAGGATCACCAGGTCGGTTTGTTCCTCCAGGCTTTCACGTATTCCTTTTCTTCCGCGTAAACGCATAATATTCCTCCGCTTGTCTCTAATACATTACTTATAAATATGAACTCTAATCCATCACTTGAAATATTGTGCCGAACTTGTCCGCAAAAGTAAAGGGATTTAAGGCAAAATAGGAAAAAGGAATTCTCCGGAGGGCAGGAAACGGCCGCTGGAGAATCCCTTTTTTGTTGTATTTGGAATTGGGGTCCACTTTTCAACAGTTCATAGTCTACCTTGACGGAGTATCAAAATCAAATTTCTTCTCGAAAGCGTTTCTGATCTTACGCTGCGCTTCGGTCTTGATCTTGTGATTGCCATTAAATTCAACACCGGTAAGTGCAAGCGCCTCATCGGGAGTCAACTGTACATCAATCGAGCCTTTTCCTTCGGCATATGCCGTTTGAGAATTCATCGTGATCACCTCTTAAGTTTAGTATGGGCGGGACGACACGAAAGTATGAATTCAAAAATGAAATTTTAGTTGGTGCATCAGCTTTTTTACAATTTAAATATAACATATCGTGTAAGCATTAACAAGGTAATCTTGGTAAATAAATAGCCTATTTTTCACCTATTTTCCAGCTGCTAATGTTACGCTATACGCTGATTTTTGATACAATAGACGGGTTAGAAAGAACTGGCTGTACGTCCCTTTACGGAAATCCGTCTTTCTCAGTGAAAATATAAGGATTATGCCGGCTGAAACCACCATCCTTCGGCCCTCAAAATAAATGTTCTTATATGTACGAAAGGAGCTTCACCTGTGAGCCTTTTACAGACCCCCTCTCCGCTGCTTTGGGGAGATAAACGTTTCCATACGTGGAACTACGAAATGCGCGAGCACATGGACACGAAAGTCTTCAAGGTTATGCTCGATGCGGGCTTTACCTGTCCGAACCGTGACGGCTCGATCGCCAAAGGCGGCTGCACCTTCTGCAGCGCCAGAGGCTCCGGCGACTTCGCCGGCAGCCGCCGGGATGATCTGGTCACCCAGTTCAATGATGTGCGCGACCGCCAGCATCTCAAATGGCCGAACGCCAAATACATCGGCTACTTCCAGGCTTACACCAATACGTATGCTCCGGTTGACGAGCTGAGAGAATATTATGAGGTTATTCTGCAGCAGCCCGGTGTAGTCGGCTTGTCCATTGCGACACGCCCCGACTGCCTGCCGGATGATGTCGTCGAGTATCTCGCTGAGCTTAACCAGCGTACGTATCTCTGGATAGAAATGGGCCTGCAGACGATCCATAACTCCACCTCGGAGCTGATCAACCGGGCGCATGATACCCAGTGTTATATCGAAGCTGTTGCAAAGCTGCGTGCCCATGGTATCCGGGTCTGCACCCACATCATCCACGGGCTACCGCAGGAAACCCACGAAATGATGCTGGAGACCGTCTCGGCGGTTGCAGGCATGGATGTGCAGGGAATCAAGATACATCTGCTGCATCTCATGCGCAAAACCCCGATGGTCAAGCAATACGAAGCCGGCCTGCTGCGCTTCCTGGAGCAGGACGAATATGTGAAGCTCATCGTGGATTCACTGGAAATTCTGCCTCCGGAGATGATCGTTCACCGCCTGACCGGGGATGCGCCGCGCGAGTCGCTGATTGGACCCTTGTGGAGCCTGAAAAAGTGGGAAGTGCTGAACGCTATCGACCATGAACTGGTTGCACGCGACAGCTGGCAGGGTAAGTACTGGAGGAAGAGCTAATGGGCTTTATGTCTGTCCTTAGCTTTGCTCATAAATTAACCGCCGAACGGCTCGTCTCCGGCGGCAGAGCCATCGACGCCACCGTTGGCACCGGTGCGGATACGCTCGTCCTCGCCAGGGCGGCCGGGCCGCGCGGCGGGGTGTATGGCTTCGACATTCAGCTTGCGGCGCTGAAGCTCGCGGAAGAGCGCCTGCGGCTGGCCCGGGAGGAAGCGCCGGCAGCGCTGTCTCCCGTGACGCTGCTTCATCGCAGCCATGCAGCGATGGCAGAAGCCGTTCCGCCGGAATGGCGCGGAACGGTCTCAGCGGTGATGTTCAATCTCGGCTATCTGCCCTCGGGCGATGCCGATAAGACCATCATCACCGAGACGGAGAGCACGCTGGCCGCGCTGGATGCCGCCCTGGCGCTGCTGCGCCCGGGCGGCATTATCACAGCCGTGCTCTATCCCGGCCATGAAGGCGGCGACCGCGAAGCCGCCGCCGTCGAAGCCTGGGCGGCGGGACTCGCCCAGCCGCTGGCGCAGAGCATTATATACCGCCAGCTGCAGCGGGCCTCCGCCCCGTATGTTGTTGCTGTAGAGAAGAAAAAAGGAGCTGATATCTGAATGGCAGTAAGCAAGATCGAGCATATCGGCATCAAGGTTGCACAGCTTGAGCACTCCCTTACGTTCTACCAGGAAGTCATCGGACTTACGCTGCAGGATATGATCGGCGAGCCGGGTAGCGGGCTGCGGCTGGCCTTCCTGAGCTTCCCCGGACAGACCAGCGTAGAGGTGGAGCTGATCGAACGGGTGTGGACCGGCCTGCCGGATGAAGGTAAGGTCAGCCACGTCGCTTTTACCGTTACCGGAATTGAGGCCGAGCATAGCCGGATTGCCGCGCTAAAGCTTCCTGGCCTGACAGAAATCAGCACACTGGCGAACGGCAGCCGTTATTTCTTTTTTGACGGGCCTGACGGTGAAAAGCTGGAGTTCTTCGAGTCTACCCGCAGTAATTAGAGAAAGAGCATTATCAAAAATGGAGAGGAAGATACTGTGATGACAAAACCATATCCACTTAAGTTTCAACCGGAGTTCAAAGAACGCGTGTGGGGCGGCCGGGCCCTGGAGAAATTCGGCCTTAACCTGCCTGAGGGCCATATTGGCGAAGGCTGGATGATCGCCGATCATCCGAACGGCGTCTCTTCCGTTGTAAACGGCGAATTGGCCGGACAAGGCCTCGACCAGATCCGTGAGCAGTTCGGACAGGAATGGTTCGGAAGCAAAGGCATCCCCGAAGCAGGCGGACGGTTCCCGCTGCTGATTAAGCTGCTGGACTGCAACGACAATCTGTCCGTACAGGTGCATCCTACAGATGATTATGAAGGATTGCCTAAGGGTGAGCTCGGCAAAACAGAAATGTGGTATGTGCTGGATGCTAAGCCTGATGCCAAAATCATCTACGGCCTGAAAGAAAATGTCACCCGCGAAAGCCTTCGTGCCGCGCTGGAAAACGGCACAGTGATGGACAGCATGCAGGAAATCACAGTCTCCGCAGGCGATGCATTCTACATTCCCGCCGGCACGGTCCATGCGCTCTGCGCCGGAGTTGTTGTAGCGGAAATCCAACAGAATTCGGATACTACATACCGGATTTACGACTACGACCGTCCCGGTCTTGACGGCAAGCCGCGCGAGCTGCATATCGAAGATTCGCTCAACGTTACCGCTTATGAAGGGGCTGGAGCCACTTCGATGAAGACAGATAGTGCAGTTCCAGGAGAATGGCTGCAAATCGCCTCCTCCCCTTATTTCATCGTTGAAAAAGGGGTTGTAAACGGAGAGTGGAACCTGTCTACCACCCCGGACAGCTTCACTATCCTGGTCATCTGCGAAGGCAGCGGACATCTGACATGGGAAGGCGGCTCCCAGCCTTATGCCGCAGGAGAATGCTACCTGCTACCGTCCACCCTCGGAGCTTATGGCATCGAAGGCCGCTCCACGGTGCTCCGTTCTTATTTGCCATAAAGCAATCCATCCCGTGAATAGACTATAGCAGCAGTTGGTTTTGTACGGCGTTGCTCACAAAACTAGGTTACTTTCAGGAGGACAGGCGATGAGGGAAAACAGTTTTACGATGACCGATCCTCTCGGTGTCAATATCCATGTCTATGAATGGCTGCCTGAACCGGAGGCTCCGGTCAGGGGGGTAGTGCAGATTGCCCACGGCATGTGTGAGACGGCTGCACGTTATGCCCGGTTCGCCTCGGCATTGACGGCGGCCGGGTATGCGGTCTATGCCAACGATCACCGCGGGCACGGCAAAACGGCAGGCAAGGTGAATCTGCTAGGCGATACCGGCGAGAACGGCTTCTACTGGATGCGGCGCGATATGCTGCAGCTTGCAGGCATTGTGCAATCCCGGCATGAAGGCCTGCCGCTCTTCCTGCTCGCTCACAGCATGGGCTCCTTTCTAACCCAGAAGCTGATGTGCGAGCCAGGCAGCGAAGTGTACTCCGGTTTCATTCTGAGCGGCACTAACGGCCCCCGCAGCATGCTGCGGGCTGCTGAATCCCTGGCGGCCATGCAGCTCAGACTGCAAGGGGCGCACCACCGCAGTGTACTGATTAACGGCATGGTATTTGGTCCCTATAACCGCAACTTCACTCCAATCCGGACTGCGTTCGACTGGCTGAGCAGTGATCCACAGGAGGTGGACCGGTTCATTGCCGATCCGTTCTGCGGGGCGATCTGTACCACCCGCTTCTTCCGTGATTTTTTCCGGCTGCTGCGCGATATTCATTCCCGGGAAACGCTGCTTACGTTATGTAAAGATAAGCCGGTATTTCTATTCTCAGGAGCCAAAGATCCTGTAGGCATGAACGGGCAAGGTGTGCTTCGCCTGGCTGCTATATATAAGGACCACGGGCTAAGCGATGTAGAGTACCGTCTTTACCCGGAAGGCCGGCATGAAATGCTGAACGAAGTCAACCACGATGAGGTCACTGCCGATGTGCTGGATTGGCTGGTCCGCCATCTTCCGGCCGAGTCCCTGCTGCTACAGCCGGCTGCAAACTAAAGACAACTCAAACCTATAGATTATTTACAAAAGACAGGGCATCCGCTATTCACGGGATGTCCTGTCTTTTTGGGCTGAGCATAGCAAAGCTTCATCCGAGGCGGTATGCCTGAGAAATGTTATAGACATCTGCTCAGCCCGGCTGTACAATCCATCCAGCATAAGGAGGAATGTGGAAATGAGTTACTCAGGGAACAGGGGTACGGAACAGGATCTCGAACAAATCCTCGAATATTACAATGCCGGAACCGAAAAGGACCGCCTCACGCGGGGTATAGGTGTCATCGAATGGGAACGCAGCAAAGTCATCATCTCCAGATACCTTAGCGGGAACAAACAGGTAATCTATGATGTCGGGGGCGGCACCGGTGTCTACTCCCGGTGGCTGGCAGAGCTGGGTCATGAGGTCCATCTGCTGGAGCTGTCTCCCTCTGCTATAGAATACGCCAGAAATCTGCAACAAGAGGAGAATACCTTCCCACTCCACAGCATCGAGGTTGCGGATGCCCGTCAGCTGCTTCGGCCGGATGAGAGCGCCGACCTTGTGCTGCTCATGGGACCGCTCTATCATCTGACGGCCAGGGAGGAGCGGATTGCCGCGATCCGCGAAGCTGCAAGAGTGCTCAAACCGGGCGGAATCCTGATTGCTGCGGGGATCTCAAGATTCAGCTCCACGTTATGGGGGCTGTCCGTTTTTGGCGCAAAGAATGAGTTCATCGATGATTCGGTATTCTTCGGGATGATCAGACGGGAACTTACCGAAGGACAGCATATCCGTCCTGAGGAATATCCGCATTTCATCTCAAGGGCTTTCTTTCATCTGCCCTCGGAATTAAAAGGCGAGTTGACCGATGCCGGCCTCACCCATCTGTCTACTGCTGCTGTCGAAGGACCAGTCTGGATTGTGCCGGCATTCAGTGAAAAGTGGAATGACCCCGGCAGCCGGGAAGCGCTCATGCAAATAAGCTCCCTTGTTGAAGAACAAGAGAGCTTACTGGGAATGAGTCCGCATATGCTGGCGATTGCCCGGAAGTAGCAGGCAGGGAGCTAGTCTTCCCAAGGCATGATCTGCAGCTCCGGCCATTTCTTTTGCCATTTCATTGTCTTGCTCCGGTAAATCTGTTCACTGATCAGCACCTTATTCGGTCTTAAGATCAGATTGAACAAATCCTTCAGGCCGAACGGGGCGTAGATATGCCACTCTCCGTTCCCGTCCAGCCTGGCCCCAAGCGCAGTCACCGTTGTCGGCCAGCTGTCGATGGCAGCCTCCAGACTGGAATAAGGCTGAAGCCTGACTCCGAACTTATCCTCATACCAGAGATGGACGCGGGCCTGATTCTTAATATCCACCGGTATAGCAATCCCCGAAAAGCACTCCCGGCCCTTAGCAATAAGATGATCCTCTGCTGCAAAGCTCAGATCATCCGGATCAAAATAGATAAGATCGATATCCCCGATGCCGTAATCCGGATCCCGGCCGGTAAGCTCATTCCATACGGTCTGCACCAGACAGCCTGCTCCGATATAATAAGGAAACGGCTCCAGTAACCGGGCCTTGTGGAACACTTCCATCAGCAGCACGCTCCGGGAGAAAATCCCGGTCAGGCGCTCGCGGAGCACAGTTTCCTCATCCGGGTTGTCTTGCGGCAGGCTAAGCTCATACTGCAGAACCTTCTGCGGCCCTTTACTCCCGGTCCGGCGCAGCCCGTGGTCACGAAATCCGGCGCCGAGGTAGAGATGACCCGCAGGAAGATTCCGCTCGTTGACGGTAAGCACGATTTCCTGTACTGCCGGAAGATGAGTGCGGACAAAGGCTGGCAGCAAAGCCATGGCAGCCTTGGCGATCCCCCGGCCCTGTCTGGCATAATCCACCAGGAAAGCCCGTACCAGTACTGCCCCCTGGTAATCCTTGTAGAACTCGGCGATATGATTACCCGTATGCAGGATAAAAAATCCCGCGGCTTGACCATCCTCTGCAATGACTACTGCAAGCTTGTCCGGATCACTTAACGCAGCGTCCAATGTCTCTGACGGCAATGCGGTAAATTCCGCCTGCTCCGTGGGAAGCTGAAACGCCATAAGCTGCTCCTTGAAGTTCTCTTCATACAAAACCAGTGAAATCTGCCCGGCCTCTCCCACCGCCGCACCTCTCCTTGCTTCTTGCAATTATATATTTAAAGCGTATATGAGGGATGTCCTAGTGGGAAAATCTCCACTTAAAACTTCCGTTTTCGCATGAGATCGCACATTAGTTGGAAAACCTCCAGCTAATTCCCCCTAAAACGCTGATTTTGAGCCATAAGGGGAAAATTAACGGGAGAAATTCCAACTCAGCTTCATCTTCGTCCCGCCAAGAGAAATTTAAATGGAGGAATTCCCATTATTATGTCTCCATCCCGCAAAACAGTCGTTATCTATGCAGCTCATCGTGCTGAAATGGGCAGGGATTAAAAATTTCACCGGGCAAACGGTCAACCGGATCAGATTCACCTACCTCCGATTCAGCAGTGCTGAGTGCCACTGATTATTAATTTAACGGCAGGGTGTAATACTGCGCGCGCTGGCTCTCATCCTGCTGGTACAGCACGATGAGCAGAGTGCTTCCTCCTGCTTCCGGGAGGGCCTCAGCCACGGCTGCAGATGCTCCACTGCCTGCTGCAGCAACTGCTTCCACAGCGGATCCGGCCTTAAGCTCGGGAGCAACCGCACCAGCACCGGCCTCAATGGCTTCAACCGATTCAACCGCATCCGCACGCAATCCGCTGATCGAATCGAGTACCGTTCCCAGATGGAACGGCAGCACTTCCAGCACTGTGAACTTCTGCAGCTCCCGCTCGTTGAACCCCGCTTCGGCCAATGCTAAGGATACCCGCTCCGGATGAGCAGCTATCTCCTTCATATGACGCGCCCAGTCCGCTTTGTCCAGTGCATGGTCCCACCAGATTTTGCGCGGCTTGTACTTGTGTCCCAGGAAATAATCCAGCTTCATCAGCCCGGTAATGATATCCATAGAAGGTGTACCGCTGTCGGTCAGGAACGCATGCAGCCGTGTAAACAGATCCTCCAGCTGGTGGCCGATTTTTTGCCAGCCCCGCTCCTCCCAATAATCGCCAAACGCCTGGAAGAAATCAAACGGTGACTGGAACACATGGCGGATCAGATATTTCACAGTATGATCAAGCCGGTGGCTATTCCAGTATTTCTCCAGCACATCCTCCAGCCGCTTCAGCCGGATAATATCGGAGAAAGGCATGACATGGCTGCTGAGAATCTCATAAGGCGCATGCTCCATATACGTGTAGTCGTATTTGGCCGCCTGGGCGCGCAGGCCTGTTCCACGCAGCATTTTGAGGAAACCGAGCTGCAGCTCCTCCGGCTCCATAGCGAATACATCGTTGAAGGTTTTGCGGAAGGTGGCGTAATCCTCCTGCGGCAGTCCGGCAATAAGATCGAGATGCTGGTCGATGTTGCCGCTGGCTTTGATTTTCATCACTGTACGGGACAGCTTTGCGAAATTCTGGCGGCGTTTGACCAGCTCATTGGTCTCGTCATTGGTTGACTGTACACCAATCTCGAACCGGAAGATGCCCGGAGGTGCATTCTCGGCGAGAAAATCCAGCACTTCAGGACGCATGATGTCCGCCGTAATCTCGAACTGGAACACACAGCCCTTATGGTTGTCGATCAGAAACTGGAACATCTCCATCGCATAGCTGCGGTTGATGTTGAAGGTGCGGTCCAGGAACTTAATGACCTTCGCCCCGTTATTGATCAGATAGAGCAGATCGGACTTCACCCGTTCAATATCGTAGTAACGCACGCCTACCTCGATGCTAGACAGACAGAACTGGCAATTGAACGGACAGCCCCGGCTGGTCTCAAAATAGACGATCCGCTTGCTGAGATCCGGCAGATCCTCTGCAAACCGGTGCGGTGTAGGCAGGGTGTTAAGGTCGCTCTTGGGACGCGGCGGATTGACAATCAGCTCCTCGCCTTTGCGATAGGCAGCCCCGTAGACAAAATGGAACTTGCGGTCATCCCGCAGCTCCTGCAGCAGATGGTGGAAGGTCTCCTCCCCGTCCCCATTCACGACAAAATCCACACCTGCCTCACGCTTCATCCAATAGAGCGGTTCGTACGAAACCTCCGGCCCCCCTAGTACAATCGCCACCTCGGGCAGCACCTGCTTGAGGATACCGACCAGCTTGATCGTCTCCTCGATGTTCCATATATAACAGGAAAAGCCGATGACATCCGGCTTCTTCTGAAAGAGGTCAGACACGATATTCATCACGGGATCTTTGATAGTGTATTCTGCCATCAGAATATCCGGAAACTCATGCTCACTGTATGCCTTAAGCAGGCGGATTGCGAGTGAGGTATGGATATACTTGGCATTTAATGTAGCCAGGACGATTCTCATGCCTTATTACCTTCTTTACATTTCATTTTGAAAAAACTCCAGAAACGGCTTGCCGTATTTCCGGTATTTCACTTCACCGACACCCTTAACCCTCAGCATTTCCGCTTCGGTCTGCGGACAAACCACGCTCATCTCACGCAGGGTTGCGTCATTAAAAATAATATAGGACGGCACATGCTCGCGCCCCGCCAGCTCGCGGCGGATCAGGCGCAGCTGCTCAAACACCGTCTCGTTGACCGCAGACGGCGAAAGATCGTAGTTCCGGCTGCGGCTCCGTCCTGAGCCGGCACCTCCGGTAAGCAGCGGACGGGCCACCCTCTGCATCACCTCACGCTGGCCGCGAAGCACCTCGGCCGCCAGCGGCTGCAGCCGCACGACCGGATATTGGCCTTCCGACAGCGCCAGATAACCTTCCGAGATCAGCACATTGATGCTCTCGGTAATCTCTTTCTCCGTCCTGCTGGACATCGCACCATGAGTCGGCAGCTTCTCGAAGCCGTACTGCAGGACCTTCTGGTTACGTGAACCCTTCAGCACGGAAGCAACCAGCGCCACGCCGTACCGTTCGCGCATCCGGTGGATGCAGGAGAAAATCTTCTGCGCATCCACGGTCATATCCACCAGTTCACGCTCATCCGTGCAGGAGCTGCAAATGCCGCAGGGCTTGTCCCCGTGGTCCTCACCGAAATACTCCAGCTGCGCACTGCGCAGACAGCGGGTGGTGTAGCAGTAATCAATCATCTGCTGAAGCTTGCGGTATTCATTGGCTTTGCGTTCAGGGTCCTGCGGATTCTGCTCAATCAGGAACTTTTGTGTCATAATGTCCTGTGCGCTGAACAGCAGGATACATTCACTCGGCTCCCCGTCCCGGCCGGCACGTCCGGCCTCCTGGACATATGCCTCCATATTCTTTGGCATATTGTAGTGGATGACATAACGCACGTTGGATTTGTCGATCCCCATCCCGAAGGCATTGGTCGCAACCATGACCCGGATATCATCATAAAGGAACTTCTCCTGGCTGTCCGCCCGCTCTTGGTCGCTCATTCCGGCATGATAGCGTCCGGCGGCGATTCCCGAGGCCTGCAGCCTCTGGTACAGGTCGTCGACCTCCTTGCGGGTTGCAGCATATACAATCCCCGGCTGGTGGGAGTGGCTGGCAGTATAATCGAGTACAAACTCGCGTTTGTTCTCTCCGCGCAGCACCGACATCGCCAGATTGTCCCGGCCAAGGCCCGTCATGAACACTCCCGGCTGGCGCAGACGCAGCAGCCGGACCATATCCTCCATGACCTCAGGCGTTGCCGTTGCCGTAAAGGCGGCGAGAATCGGACGCTGCGGCAGCTCCTCTACAAACGGCGATACCGCAAGATAGCTGGTACGGAAATCATGCCCCCACTGCGAGACGCAGTGCGCTTCATCCACAGCGACGCAGGAAATGGACAAGCCTGCCATCTCCAGGCGGAACCAGTCCAGCTCCAGCCGCTCCGGCGCAACATACAGCAGCTTCAGCTCGCCCCGGCGCGCGGCGCGGATCCGTTCATTCACTTCTTTGCCGCTCAGGGTGCTATTGATATAGGCAGCCGGGATCCCAGCTGTTGTAAGGGCGTCCACCTGATCCTTCATCAGTGAAATCAGTGGTGAAATGACCAGCGTCAGCCCCGGCATCAACAGCGCCGGAACCTGATAGCAGATCGATTTGCCTCCGCCGGTCGGCATGATACCCAGTGTATCGCCGCCTTCCAGCAAATGCTGCACGATTTTTTTCTGGCCATCCCGGAAATCGGGATAACCGTAATATTTTTGCAGTTCAGCCTGCGCCTGTTCCATAGTAGGTGCTTGCATCTTCATCTCTATCATAACTCCTAAAAGTTTTGTTGACATATGCTTCTAAAGGAAACGCTTCGCAACAAAACTAGCTTCGGAAGCATACACATGTTTCTTTCTTTAGTTTACCGGGCAACCGGGTATTGAGCAACCGCGGGAAGGAGAAATGAGCTTATTCTCTTTGCGGGTTCCATATTCTATTTACATAAAAAAAGCCGTTCCAAGCAACACTTTATAGTGATCTTCTAAACTGTCAGTCTAAGGAGGCGGCCGATCTGGAAGCTTGGAAAGAAAAGTATGCTTCATATGTGCAAAAGCAGCAGTCCTGCCCCCCTTCCGCTCCCGGCACTGACAGCCTAAGCCATAGCCTGACAGGCAATCTGAAGTCTTTGCTGAACCTACTGGGTCAAAGCGGCGACCTGGTGGTCCGTGATTTTCTGCTATTCGGAAAATACCAGGCCTCGATGGTCTTCTTCTCCTCGATGGTCAGCCAGGAGCAAATTCAGGAGCATATCCTGAAGCCGCTGATGGCCCGGCCTTCCGGGCATCCCGGCTTTACGGACAACCTTGCGGATATGGTTCATTATATCTGGAATACGGCCGTTCAAGTAACACAGGGAACTACGGAACAGTTAATCTCTTTCCTGCCGCCCGCCATCGTTAAGGGTGAGCTGGTCCTGCTGATTGAGGGAGTGAATGAGGCTCTCCTGCTTGATATGCGGCAGATTGACATGCGCGGTGTAGAACAGCCGCAAACGGAGCAGGTGATCCGCGGACCGCGGGAAGGCTATGTGGAAAAGCTGGAAAACAACCTCGCACTTCTGCGCTACCGGCTGCAAAGTACGGATTTCCGCATCGAGATCAGCCCGCTCGGAACCCGGACCCAGTCACGGGTGGCCCTATGCTACTTAGACAGCGTAGCCGATCCGCAGCTTGTAGCCGAAGCTATGCACAGAATCTCAATTATTGATACAGACAGTATTATTGATGCCGGATATATCGAGCAGTTTATTGAAGATCAGCCCCTCTCCCCCTTCCCTCAGGTACAGAGTACGGAGCGGCCAGACAAAACGGTGGCTGCGCTTCTTGAAGGGCGGGTGGCGATACTTGTTGACGGCTCACCGTTTGCCCTTGTGGTCCCCGCCCTGTTCAACCAGTTTTTCCAGACCGTCGATGACTACACCGAGCGGTTTATTATGGGCAGCCTGATCCGGCTGATCCGGCTGGTCGCATTATCGTTCTCGCTGTTCTTCCCTGCCATATATGTCTCCGTGATTTCCTTCAATCCGGAGCTGATGCCCACCGATTTCGCCGTCGCAATCTCAGGGGGCCGGGCAGGCGTTCCCTTCCCCGCGGTGATTGAGGTGCTGATTATGGAGGTGTCGATGGAGGTGCTGCGGGAAGCGACCATCCGCCTGCCGCAGATGATCGGTGGAGCCTTGTCCATAGTGGGTGTACTCGTCATCGGCCAAGCTGCAGTAGCTGCCGGGCTGGCCAGTCCGATCACTGTCGTCATTGTTGCACTCACAACTATCGGGTCCTTCGCTACTCCGGCCTACAACGCCGCGATAGCGCTGCGGATGCTGAGGTTTCCGCTGATTATTCTGGCCGGGATGTTCGGCATGTACGGGGGCATGATCGGCACGATCCTGATCATCAACCATCTGTTGTTTCTGGAATCCTTCGGTGTGCCTTATATGTCCCCGTTTATTCCCGGTAAATGGCGCGACTGGAAGGACACGCTCGTGAGGGTGCCTTTATGGTGGATGCGCCGCCGTCCCAGCTTTCTGCACATTCAGGACAGCTCCAGACTTCCCGCTTCCACTCCGGGAGCCTATGCAGACCAGATTCTTCAGCAGGGAGGTGAAGCGGATGAACACTCCAAGGCAGATCACAACGCTGCGAGCGGCAGCCGTGATCAGTAGCACAATTATCGGTGTAGGGATTCTGAGCTTTCCCCGGTATATGGCTATTGCCGGAGGCAGCAGTGCTCCCTTTGTTGCCTTCTGCGGCATCGTTATTTCTTTCATCACCTTCTGGCTGCTGGCTTCACTGTGCCGGCGCTTTCCCCGGGAGCCGCTGTTTGTCTTCAGCCGGCGCTTGCTCGGGGGCCCGCTCGCATTCGTATTCACTTTGCTGATTTTTCTGATCTTCACCCTGCTCACCGGTCTTACCTTGCGCCAGTTCGGAGATGTAGCTACCACCGTGCTGTACAAGAAAACGCCAATTGAAGCCACGATCTTCCTTATGCTGCTGATCTGCCAGCTGTCGGCCAGAAGGAGTATCATCAAGTTTTCCTATATCCATTTTTTCTATCTGCCGCTGATTATCGGCCCGACTGTTCTGATCACGCTGATTTCCATGCGAAATATCGACTTGCTGAATCTGCAGCCGGTGCTGACGATGCCCTCGGTTTCGTTTTGGAGAGGCGCCCGGGAAGCCAGCTACCTGTTTCAGAGCTCTTTTGTGATCATCCTGCTGGTTCCGTATATGCAAAAACCGAAACAGGCAGTACGTGCAGGCGCACTCGGGATTGCCGTTGCCGGCCTCCTCTATCTGCTGATCGTCATAGCTTCAGTAGGACTGTTCGGCTCGGAAGAGACCAAGCTGCTAATCTATCCGACCCTTGAATCCGCCCGCTCCGCAGCCGTGGGCGAAGGGTTTCTGGAACGGCTGGATGCACTGTTTATCGTCCTGTGGGTCATTTCGGTCTACACCACTGTGTACACCACCTATTATTTAGCAGCCGTCCTGCTGCAGAATTTGTGTAACTTCCAGGATCAGCGGAGCACCTCTACCGTGCTTCTGCCTCTGGTCTTTATCACTGCCATGCTGCCTTCTAATGTTTTCGAGACCTATACCTGGTCGCTCACCTTGGGGAATGTTTCTCTCGTGGTATTGACCGGATATGTAGCTCTGCTGTGGGCTCTGTTCCTGTTCCGCCGGTTCCGGAAGAAAGGAGCGTCAGGATGAAGCTGATCCGGAGGTTTCTCTTAACAATTGCAGTGTTAATCATGTCATCATTGCTTCTGGCAGGCTGCTGGGATCAGGTTGAAATTGAGGACCGCGCACTGGTGCTTGGACTGTCCATTGATGCTGCTTCTCCGGAACAGGCGGCACAGGAGGAGAAGGTCACTCATCTGAACGAAGATAGTCTGCCGAAAGAATTCATCACTGTAACTGCACAAATCGCCGTCCCGGGCCGTGTACCACTGGGTCCGGGGAGCGGGAGTTCAAGCGGCGGCTCCAAGACAAGCCCGGTCTGGGTGGTTACCGTGGTGGGCCACACGCTGGATGATGCGATGAATAATCTGCAACAGCAGATCGCCGACCCCCGTTATCTCGTGCATCTGCGGGTGATCATCATCAGCGAGGAGATTGCCCGGGGAAGGATGGGAGAGCTGAATGATTATCTGCGGCGCAATCCCGAGATCAGGCGGAGAACCTGGCTGCTGGTCTCTGAGGGCAAAGCTTCAGTATTCATGGACGTAGATCCTCCTTTGCAGAGGGTGCCTACTCTTTATATCCTGTCCATGATGGAAAAAGCTGTGATCACCGGGAAATTCCCCCGAGATTTTCTCGGCACGTTCTGGTCTGCAGATTCGAAATGGGGACAAAGCGCCTATCTGCCTTATGTAGCACTGCGTAACAAAGAGAACATTCTCATTAACGGCTTGGCTTATTTTAGTGGCAATCAAATGGTCAACACCACGAAGCCGCTGGAAATCGGCGCATTCATGGCGGTCCAGGGAATAGACCCAGGCGGCTATTCGACCTTGTTCACCACCAAAAACATGGGCATCGTGATGATCAAAACCAACCGTCGCTTTACAAAAGTATCCAGTACCATTCAAAACGGAAAACCTTGTCTTGTGTATGAGCTTTTTTTGGAAGGGGATTTGGAGGAGCACTTTGATAGCAAACAGCCAGTCAATTCTTCTGCTGCCCTGCATGAGATCGAGCTGGAGTTCAATCAGCAGGCACAGGGTGTTGTCAGTGCTCTGATCCGGCACACCCAGGTTGATCATTCCGATATTTTCGGGATGGGTGAAATCATCCGGGCCCGCCACCCGCAGTACTGGAAGCAGCATATTCACGAGAAAAAGGACTGGGAAGAAATCTATGGCGGGATTCAGGTGGAGGCTAAGCTGCATATGCATTTGCGGCGGGTGGGACTGAAAGACAGGTAAAATAAAGCCCTTCAAAGGGGGAAAATCGATGATCCGATTATTAGCCTGGAGCATTATGGTTCTGCTGTTTGCTGCGCTGGTGCTGCTGGCTGTGGACCGGAATATCTACAGGACAAGTGGCTGGACCCGGGAACAAAGGTTTACGTCCATCCTGGGCTGGAGCTACGCCGTTGCAGCTTTGCTGATCTTGGCCGGTCTGCTGATTTATCTGTAGTACCTCCTTCTGCCGGGAAGCCCATGTGCCACCCGCTCCATAGTATTTCTTCACGGCCCATGGTATATTGAGGAGTACTCTATTATAGGACGGAGAATGTATGCATGAACACGAGAAGAAATCCCAAAGAGGCGTCCAAGCGTGGCGCTAAACCCGGAGCCTCCTCCCCATCACAATCTAAACCAGGTGAAAGAAGCCATTCTAATAAACCCGCCGGCAAGCTTGGCCAAGCCGCTAAAGCGAAAACACCGGTTCCAGTCAAAACCTACGCCGTAGCTGAGCCTGCCGAGCTGCTCCCTTTTCTGCTGAAGACCCTTACGAACCGCGGGCGCAATTCCATTAAATCGCTGCTGGCCCGCGGACAAGTATCGGTGAACGGCAAAGCCGTTACCCAGCATAACTTCCAGCTCCACCCTGGTCAGACGGTAGCCATCGATCTGGAGAAGCAAGTACAGGCCAAAGAGATGGTCGGGCTGACTATCGTCCATGAGGATGATGATCTGATTGTGATCCAGAAGGATGCAGGACTGCTGTCAATCGCCACGGGTGAAGAAAATGAACAGACGGCATACCGCCAGCTGATGGAGCATGTCCGCCTTACAAATCCGCGCAACCGCATTTTTGTAGTGCACCGGCTGGACCGCGACACCTCCGGCGTCATGATGTTTGCCAAAAGCGAGCAGATTCAACAGAAGCTGCAAAATACCTGGAAGGATACAGTGAAGGAACGCTCCTATGTGGCACTCGTGGAAGGTGCAGTAAAAAAAGCTGAAGGCACAATCAGCTCCTGGCTGAAAGAAACCTCCACGCTCAAAATGTATTCCAGCCCCCACGAGGGCGACGGCCAGCATGCCGTGACCCATTATAAGCTGATCCAGGCGAACCGCCATTTCTCACTACTGGAAGTACGGTTGGAAACCGGGCGCAAAAATCAGATCCGCGTACATCTGGCGGACATCGGCCATCCCATTGCCGGAGACAAGAAATACGGTGCAGAAACCAAGGCGGTCGGCCGGCTGGGCCTGCATGCCCGTGTCCTCTCTTTCATTCACCCGACAACCGGAGACCTGCTGACCTTCGAGAGCCCAATTCCAAAAACGTTCCTGAAGTACACCGCACCTGCACCGACGAACTAGCGTTATGGACTTTAACAATCACAAAAACAAGGGGTGTTCCTGCAGCTGCGCTGCTTGGGCACCCCTTGCCTGTATGGGCTAAAATAATATATTCTGTCTCGCCTTATAGAATAAATCAAATTAGGGAACATTTTCACTCCTTTTTGCGTCATGGTACAATAAAGAGAAATGCCGAGAAGGTGCGCACTTGTTCCATCCTACTGTTTTTGACAATATTAAAGTTTCCCTTGAGAACCAGCTGTACGATTATGACAATCTGGATGGAATCCTCATCATCACGGACCGAACCGACTTGCTCAATCTGGCGCTGATGTCCAGGGAATTCACATTGTCGTTCAAACTGAGCGGCGGCTTCAAAGTCACTTCTGAGGTTGTGCTCCTCTCGTCGGTGAAGGATTTGAGCGATGAAATCCTGGAAACCCCGGGCAGCGATCCCGGCTGCAGTCTCCTGCTCCGCTTTTATATGGAAATTGAAGATGTATCGCTTCAGTGTCCGGCGATTGAACGCATTCTCTCCGGCATCTGGGGGCCTGATCTGAAGCCTGAGCAATCACTCAGCTTCTGTTATGGTGAAGAAGGCGATACTTACCACAACTGTATTCAACTGACGTTCAACCGTCAAATTACCGAAGCGCAAATGGAAGATATTCCCGACCTGCTGAAATATCTGCTGCAAAGCGCAGAAGAGCTGGAAGGGGTATAAACTAAGAATGGGGTGAACCTTTAGCCATGAACCTCCTGCCGCCTGTCAAAAGCAATTCATGGTTCCGCTGGATGGCCGTTTACGGAGTCCTGCTCTGGCTGCTGCTGATTCTGCACCGTTTTCTGCTGCTGGAAGAACCGTTTAATGCGCTGATTGCCCTTCGTTTTGCCCTGCTGGCCCTGGTCGTTTCCGGAGTGATCCATCTTTTGGGCTGGCTGGGTGCCCGGCTGCTCTGGATCTGCTCAACGGCTGGAATTTTTATCGGGTTTGTTGTAATGGCCAGCTATACGTACAGGGATATGTCCGGCTGGGAGGATCTGGCGGGATTTCTGTCCTTCGGAATGTTTATGCTGGGAGGATTCGTCCTAGGTCTGGCTGCGGAAGGTGTATATCTGCTGATCAAACGCCGGCGTCAGGTGTAAACCCGCCTTTTTTACTGCATTAGCGTCTGTTACAGGACTACAAGATGAGGTGATCAAAAGCCGTGTCCACTTCCTTTCTGACCAAAAATGCGCTTGCCCATTCGTTAAAACAGCTGATGGAGCACACCCCGCTGAACAAAATTACCGTCAGGCATCTGGTCGACGATTGCGGGCTGAACCGTCAGACCTTTTATTATCATTTTCAGGATATCTTCGAGCTCTTGGGCTGGATTTACCGGACAGAAGCGGTGGAGAGCATTGCCAAGTACCGCAGCTACAGCACATGGACAGACGGATTTTACCGGATCTTCTGTTATATCGAGAGCAACAAAGCCTTCTGCTACAACACACTGGATTCGCTTGGCAGAACCCATCTGGACGCCTATCTGTATGATGTGACGAACGACCTCGTGATGGGTGTGATTCAAGAGCTGTCAGCCGGAATGGAGGTCAGTAGTGAGGAAAAGCGGTTTATTGCCAACTTCTATACCCTGGCCTTTACCGGGCTTGTCATTCAGTGGATGCGCGGAGGCATGAAGGATCAGCCGAAACATATCATTGAACAGCTCAGCGTGCTGATTGAGGGCAACTTCACCAGAGCGCTCCATAAATACGAGAAGAAGCTGACGTAACCTTGGGTTGCGCGGCTTTTTTTGTCTAAAAACTAGACACTTTCTGCCAAATGACCAAAATCCTTACACTCCGGCGGTTTTGATTATACCTTATGTGCTACCCGTGTATTACATTAGGGACAGCAACAGAGTAACAGTAATCAGCAACCCTATGGAGGCGACTTTTGTGAAAAAAGAGTACGGTAACCAGCAGGTTTATTTTGTCGGCGGTGGAATTGCATCCCTTGCAGGTGCGGTTTATCTCGTCAGAGACTGTGATTTTCCCGGACAGAACATTCACATTATTGAAGAGATGAAAATCCTCGGCGGCAGCAATGACGGGGCAGGCGACGTGGAGCACGGATATGTTATCCGCGGCGGACGGATGCTTAATGATGAAGCTTACGAGAATCTATGGGAGCTTTTAAATACAATTCCGTCCATTGACCATCCGGGACAATCGGTGCGTGAAGAAATCATTGCCTTTGACACCGCTAACCCGACTCATTCCAATGCGCGTCTGGTCGACAGCAAAGGCGAAGTGCAGGATGTAATGTCTATGGGCTTCGATATGGCGGACCGGCTGGCGATGGGCAAGCTGATCATTACGCCGGAAGAAGCCATGGGCAAGGCGCGGATCAACGACTGGTTCGGCCCGCACTTTTTCAAGACAAACTTCTGGTACATGTGGGCCACCACCTTCGCCTTCCAGCCGTGGCACAGTGCGGTCGAGTTCAAACGGTACATGCTCCGCTTCATGCATGAATTCCCGAGAATTCAAACCCTGGAAGGGGTAACCCGCACGCCGTACAACCAATATGACTCCATTATCCTGCCGCTGCACAAGTACCTGGAGCCATTCGGTGTAGACTTCACCTTGAAATGTACCGTAACCGATCTGCAGTTCAAGGACGGCGACGGTATTACGGTTACTGGGATGAACGTGTCCCGCCAGGGTGTACCGGATATTATTGAGGTGCAGGAAGGCGACCTCGTCATTGTCACCAACGGATCGATGACCGAAGGCTCCAGCCTGGGATCGATGACCTCCGCTCCCCGCCTCAACGGCAAAGGCAGCTCATGGAAGCTGTGGGAGAACATCGCCGCCAAGAAACCGGGACTCGGTAATCCCTCTGCCTTCGATGATCATGTCGATGAATCCAAATGGGAGTCCTTCACGGTAACCTTCCAGGATTCCGACTTCTTCGACCTGATGGAGAAATTCACCCGTAATCGTGCCGGCACCGGCGCACTGGTCACCTTCAAGGATTCCAGCTGGTTCATGTCGGTGGTGCTGGCCTTCCAGCCGCATTTCCGGGGACAGCCGGAACATGTCAAAGTGTTCTGGGGCTACGGGCTGTATCCGGACAATGTCGGCGATTTCGTCAAGAAAAGAATGTGCGACTGTACCGGGGAAGAAATTATGCAGGAGCTGATCGGCCATCTGCATTTTGAAGCACACAAGGACGAAATTATGGACACTGCCAACTGTATTCCTTGCATGATGCCATATATCACTTCCCAGTTCATGCCGCGGCTGAACAGCGACCGGCCGAAAGTTGTACCTGAAGGCTCCACTAACCTGGCGTTCATCAGCCAGTTCTGCGAGATCCCGGACGATGTCGTATTCACCGAGGAGTACTCCGTAAGAGCAGCGCGCATCGCCGTCTATACTCTGATGGGTGTTAACCGCCCGGTTGAACCGATCAACCAGTATCAATATGATGTGCGGACACTTCTTTCAGGTCTGGTGACTTCTTTTAGATAGAAGGATACAGCATCGCCAAAAAGCCCGCTCTCCAGCGATTGGAGAACGGGCTTTCTTCAAGTTTGAGCTAGGCATCTATCCGCAGGATCAGATGCTGCAGGAGCCGTCATCGCAGCCCTCAGCATCGGGAGCCTGGGACTTGGGCTGTCCTACAACCTGCAACTGCGGCGCCTTCTGCTCCTCGGCCCACACGGTGTCGAGTACCTCAGTGAATACCGGGCCAGGCTGGGCGCCGGATACAGCATATTTATTATTGAAGACGAAGAACGGCACGCCGGTGACGTTTAACTGCTGAGCCGCTGCGATATCCTGGTTCACTTCATCTGCATAAGCACCGTTTTCCAGCACCGCCGAAGCTTCCGCTGCATCGAGTCCCGCCTCTGATGCAAGAAGGGCCAGAACTTTGCGGTCCCCAATATTCACAGAATCGGTAAAGTACGCTTTAAGCAGACGTTCGGTCATTTCTTTGGCTTTGCCTTTGGTAGCTGCATAATGATTCAAACGGTGAGCGTCAAAGGTATTGGTTGGCACCACTGTATCAAAGTTGAACTGCAGACCGACGCCACTGGCCTGTTCCGCCAGCTGGGCATTCATTGCCTGAGCTTTGTCGCGGGTCATTCCATACTTGGAAGCCAGCATGTCATGGATATCTCTGGTTTCATCCGTCCGTGCAGACGGATCCAGCTGGAAGCTGCGGAACACAACCTCCACCTTGTCACGATCTGCGAATTGGCTCAGCGCGTGCTCCAGCCGTCTTTTGCCGATGTAGCAGAAGGGGCAGGCATAGTCAGACCATACATCTATTCTCATTGTGATTTCCTCCTAATAGTCAGGTATCTTGAGTAAAGACTTACTTGTGAGTGACATCAGATTCATTAACAAAAAATATGTCACTTACAATTATATAGTTATAAACTGAAAATTACAAACAATATCTGCGGGAGTCCACACAATTCCCAACAACAAAAAGGGCAGCCTGCTGCGTCAGTTGTCTGAACGAACAGTATGCCCTAATATGCGGCGCGTTTTGCACGGGGAATAGATAGGATTAGAGCTGAACAGGCGGGCCCAGATCCGGAGGTGTAACGGCGGCCAGCTTTTCCGCTTCTGCCGGGTCCAGCCCCAGGCTCTCGTGCAGCAGTTTATGCAATCTTGCCCCGACGATCTCCTCTGAATAGTCAGACCGGACAATCTCCTGGGCAGCTTCACCCATCTCCGCGCATAACTGTGGATTGCCGAGCAGGGTTTCAATAGAGGAGGCCAGCCCGGCCGGATCAAGTCCATCGGTGAGCAGACCGCTTAGTCCTTGCTTCACTAATCCTCTTACCCCCATTACGTTAAATCCGACCGTTGGCAGTCCGCAGGCACCAGCCTCCAGAATGACCAGCGGCAGCCCCTCATATCGCGAGGGCAGAACAAACATCTCGGAGGCCGTATAGTAGTTGGCCAGTACATTTTTATCCCTTACTGTACCGAGAAGGATGAATGTATCCTGCAGACCTTTTTCGCGGATCAGCGCCTTCAGGCTCTGCTCATCCGGCCCGCCGCCGGCGATCAGGATCTTAAGATCTGGGATATGCCTCAGCTGCTCTGCTGCCTGAACGAGTAACGAATGGCCTTTCTGGTGCTCAAACAGCCGGCCCACAGTGATGATATAGCGGTTCTCCGGATTCAAACCCAGTGCTGCAAGGGCCCGCTGCTTATCCCGCCGGTAAAAAATCTCTGCGTTCACAAAATTGGGCAGCAGCCGGATCCGGTCCGCCATCGCCGGAAAATGATCCACCATGCTCTTCTGCTCATCTTCATTAAGTGTGGTCAGGAACGCAGCCTTGTGCAGCGTATGCTTCTTGATCGGCATGATCCACTTATGAATACTTCCCCCGTGGTAGGCTGCGACAATTGGAATCCCCAGCTGCTTGGCGGTTACCGCCAGCCGTTCAAACCTTCCGGAGGCATACTCCTGGGCATAAATGAGGCTGATCCCGTCTCCGCGCAGAATGTCAGCCAGATCTTTTTGAATGGTCGATACATATTGTGAAATGAATTTACCGATCGGCGTACGGTGCGACAGCGGAATCAGACAATAGGACCTGTAGAGCAGGCCTACCGGAATGAACTTGATCGTACAATCCACAATGCCGTGACGGTATGTGCGGACTTTATCCCCGGTCCGTGTGAAATTATAGATGGTGGTTTGGATGCCTTTTCTATTCAAGAGACGGGCATAGTCGAAAGAAAAATCGTTATGATACGACTGTACATATTCCTCTTCCGTAAGACCCAGGCCTTTTACGAAGAAATCTTCAAAGTAATTGGTATGCATAAAGATCCCGACATGCATAACGTCTCCTCCTTAAAGTTTTGTTAGGATATACTGCTATGAATTACTGCGGCAAAACTAGCTTCGAAAGCATGCACTTAAGTTTTGTTAGGATATACTGCTATGAATTACTGCGGCAAAACTGGCCTAGGCCCAGGTTTTGTCCAACTAGTTCATATTTCATAAAAATAACTGCAACTTATTTCCTACTAATTATAATGGTAAACGCTATAAAAAAAAGTAAACGAAAGTGGTATATACGGCCTTCCTAAGGGGGGGTACACTGGTATTAACATGAATTTTCGGTGGATTTCTTATTATCTAATGAGGCGGACGATTCAGGCGTCCCGGAAGGAGCAGCAGCATGCATGATGTATCCATAGTCATTCCCACGCGTAACCGAATTAAAGATCTGACTCTATGCATTGAATCCATCGGCAGGCAGACTGAGCTGGAGGAAGTCTCGATCGAGCTGCTGATTGTTGATGACGGTGAGATTGAGGATGGAGTGCTGGAATATTTCCGCAAGGTGCTGGCGCAGATGCCTAGTGCTGAGCTTCATTATTACCGCAAAACCAAACCCGGCGTCTGGCTCTCCCGATATGAGGCACTCGGACTGATTGACGGGGAGATTGTGCTGAGCTTCGATGATGACGCTGAGCTGGATGATCCGCTCTACATCCGCCGGATGCTCGACACCTACGCTTCTGATCCTTCCATTGTGGGTGTAGGCGGCATTGCCAAAGGGCTCTCCAGCAGTCCGTCCGGCAAGCTTCTGGGTATGCTGACCTGCCAAATGTCACACTCACCCGGCAGACTGTCGGCAAGCACCCTCGCCGGGTCTCTGCTGCTCTGGGGAGAGACCGAGAATATTTTTGAGACGGACTTTTTCCACGGCTGCAACATGTCATTTCGCCGGGAGTCGCTGAAGGACATGAAGCCTTACCCGTGGATGACCAGCTATGCGGTAGCCGACGATATTTATATGTGCCATCTGGCCAGTAAATACGGCAAGCTGGTCATTAATCCCGATATGAAGATTACCCATCATGAATCGCCAAGCTCCCGCGACAAGGCTGGCCGGGTCGCCCGGGCAACGGCGGTGAATCATTATTATCTGCTGAATCTGCGCAAAGCGCCGGTGAAGAATTATGCCGCCCTGTTATGGACGCTAACCTATCTGACAGCCAAGTCTACACTGAAGCGGAACTTCAACGCCGTAACCGGCTACGCCAGTGGCATCCTGTTTGTATTAAATCCGCGCAAAAACAAATATAGCGAGTATATGCTGGACTAGAATGATCTCCGCAAGTTCTTACCGCAGCTTGATCACCCCCAAGCAATGCCCAACCTCAAAAAAACTCCCGCTGCCAACTTTTCGGCAAACGGGAGTTTTTTCTATAATTTAAGCTGTCATCTTTATTTGAGGATACCGTTCGATATAAACAGGATCATATGCTCCTTAATCCGGTTTTCATCTAGCGGTTCATGCGCTTTGTTCCATTCCGTGGTCAGCGCCAGGTACAAACGCAGGATCATGAACGCGGCGACACTGGAATCGCAGGGCTTCACTTCCCCGTTCTCTATAGCCGTCTCAATCTGTTGTCTCAGGAAATCCAGCGCATAATCCTCCATCCGCTTGACCCCTTCCAGTGCCTGAACGGTTCCGATGTCGCGTACCTCCTGCGCCAGCTTGACGAACAGCTCATGATCGGAGCGGAACTCCAGGATCGAATCAAGCAGATTAAACAGCTTATGAATAAAGGTGTCATCTTCGGTGGCAATGCGGTTCATTACAGAAGTTAATTCCTGTGAAGCTTTAATCAGAATCTCCTCAAACAGGTCTTCCTTAGTTTTGAAGAATGTATAGATGGTGCCTTTGCCGACATTCGCGATTTTGGATACCTGCTCCATTGTCGTTGCTTTATAGCCGAATTGCACAAAGGATTTTGAAGCCGCCTGCAGGATTAACGACTTGCGGTCGATAGACATAGATAAAACTCCTTTCCTCCTAAAGCACCAACAATTGACTAAAATTAAATTCCGGTCAGCCGGTCATAAAACAATTTATCACGACCGCATGAAGAAGACAACTCTTTATTTCCAGCGGAACGGTTGCAGATTGACTATACCTGTTGTTGTTATGCGCAAAATGTCATGAAATTAGTATCCATTGCCATTCTTTCTGGGGTATGATAAAAAGGATGTGATCAAGAAACTACTTTATGGATGGTGGAATATGTTTAAAAACAAGAAATCGGCGCTTATCCTGGCCGCATTGGTTATTGTCATCGTTGCAGCTGTCGGCATCTGGCTGGCGCTTGGCAAAGGAGACGACAACAGCAGTAATACGGCTGCGAATGAGAACTCCGGAGGCGCAACCGTTTCAGAAGAAGGCGGAACCAAGGCCCTGTCGCAGACTTTTTATATCTATGATACCGTCGTTAACATCAAGGTGTTCGGCAATAACGCAACTCAAAAAAATATGGATGATATTCAGCAGATGCTGGAACGTATGGATACTGAATTCAGCCGCACTAAGGAAGACGGTGAGCTGTATGCCGTTAATCAGGCAGCCGGCAAGGAAGCCGTCGCTGTATCTGACGAAACCCTGGATGTAGTCAAACAATCCCTTAAATATGCGGAGGAAATGGACGGGCTGTTTGATCCGACGATCGGGCCGCTGGTTGATCTGTGGGCTATCGGCGAAGGCGGAGAACATGTGCCTGACCAGGCAGATATTGATGCAGCCAAGAGCCTGACCAATTATAAGGATGTTATTATTGATGAGGCCGCCAAAACGATCAAGCTCGCCAAAGAAGGCATGGTGCTGGATATGGGCGGGATCGGCAAAGGTTATGCCGCTGACCGGATTGCCGAATATTTGAAGGAGCAGGGCCTGGACAGCGCGATGATTAATCTCGGCGGCAGCAGCATTATTGCACTCGGGAACAAGCCGAACGGCTCTCCTTGGAATATCGGCCTGCAGGACCCTGACCAGAGCCGCGGCACACAGCTGGGCACGATCAAAATCTCCGATGAAGTCATCGATGCTTCCGGGGTATATGAGCGCTTCTTCATGCAGGACGGTGTCCGTTATCACCATATTCTTGACCCGCGTACAGGTTTCCCTTCCCAAAACGGCCTAAAAAGCATTACCATCATGAGCCCGAACGCAACGGATGCGGATGCTTTGTCTACCGGCGTATTCCTGATGGGCCTGGAGGAAGGCATGAAATATCTTGAATCCCTGCCGGAGAAGGTTGATGCCTTCTTCATCACCGATGACAACAAAATCTATGCCACTTCGGGACTCAAGGACAGACTTATCCTGACGGATCCTACGTATAGCTTCGCAAATTAGATAGAATTGCCCATGAGGACAACAAAAAGCGGCAGAGCTGAGGCTCCGCCGCTTTTGTATATTTTGCTGCTGCAAACTCTTCCTCAGATCAGTGGAAGCTCACTAAATTCCTTGTAGTTCGTAAACGTATAGCTTGGAACATGCTCTGTGCGTGGTTCTCTGCTGCGGGGATTGTACCAGCATACCTTCCAGCCCGCCGACAGTGCACCGACCACATCATTATCCCAGGTGTCCCCGACATACAGCGAGTTGTCAGCGGTTGTCCCTGTTACCCGGTTAACATGTTCGAAGATCGCCGGGTCCGGCTTCGCCAGTCCGACGGCATCCGAGATGAAGATCATCTCCTGCGGAATCAGCTTGTCGATGCCAAGTCCGCGCAGCTTGTTCATCTGATGCTCCTCCGGCCCGTTCGTAATGATCCCGACCTTGTGTCCTAGGGCGATGAACCGTCGCAATTGCGCTTCCACCCCATCAATCATTTCTATTGTATACTGCCGGCCTATGTAAGCTGCCTGAACCTGCTCCGCCTGCCTGCGGCTAAGCTCAAGCCCATATTCGGCAAAAGCCAGCTCCAGCCGCAGCACCCGGGTCTCCTCCAGCTCAAGCTCGCCCCGCAGATACTTCGGCCAGAGCAAATCGCTATGATGTCTTACGGTATAGAATAAATCCGCATAATGAAGCCCGCTCTCATCCGGCGCAAGCACCTCGCGGACCGCCTCACGGAACGGTACCAAATGATCGTACAGCGTATCATCCAGATCAAAAAACACTGCCAGTTTATTGCTGTTATCCACTTTAACGCCCCTTAATGTATCTCTCATTTAAAAAAACAGATCATACGTATAAAATTCGTCGTCCCGGACATACCCTTGCGCTTCATACAGACGCTGTGCGGATAGGTTGTCAGTCATGGTCGTCAAAGTCAGACCTTTAGTCCCTGTGTTCAGGGCAAAATCCCGTACACCTTCCAGCAGCATCGTGCCAATCCCCCGCCCGCGCAGCTGCCCGGCAACGAACAGGTCATTCAGCACCCATAGCCGCTGCAGCGTCACTGAAGAGAATGACGGGTAAAGCTGGGCCAAACCTCCGGCAACCCTGCTGCCGCCCTCACCCGTTACCGCCATGAAAATGGCTGATTCCCCTGTTTCTAATCGCTGCTGCAGAAAATGTAAAGCCCCCGGCAGATCCGGTTCCTGTCCATAATACACCCTGTATTCATTAAACAGCGGGGCAATAAGCTCCGCATCCTGAAGCACTGCGCGTTCCAAACGATAGGATATCATGCCTGTTCCCTCTTTTCGTCAAATGGCTGTTTACGTATATTGTAAAATAGCCGCCTCAGCACTGACCATGGAGAGAATGATGTTTCATTTGGACAAAAGCGCTCAGCCAGGCTACTCCTTAGAGTCGTAGAAGACATGCCGGGCATTAATTTTGCCGTCCTCAATATCCAGCAGTCCAAAAGAATACTGCTTCTCGCGGCGTTTGTCGGTAGGCGAGCCGGGATTGAACAGCAGAATGCCGTTTTCCCTGCGCAGCAGCGGCTGATGCGAATGGCCGAACAGAATGCAGTCCACCTCTTCGCCTTCAAAAGCAAGCAGCGCGTTCCCGTCCGTCCCTTTGCGGGAATACGGGGCATGACCGTGGATCAACCCGATACGCATACCCTCAAGGATAACAATCTTGCGCTCCCCGAACCGCTGGATAATCTCCGCACCGTCATTATTGCCGGCAATTCCCTCAACCGGCGCAAGCTCGGCCAGCAGATCATAGATCTCCATGGCCACCCAGTCCCCCAGATGCAGAATCTGATCCACCTGACGGAATTCCTTCACAAGTGCCTGCGGCAGTGACTTGGCCGACCGCGGCAAATGGGTATCCGATACAACTCCTATTCTCACCCTTATTCAGCTCCTAATCTGCATAATCTCGTACATCTATCACCTATAGGCGAATGCATATTTTCAGATAATTGTACGATTTGCAGGGGATAGAAGCAAGTAAAGCGGTCTCATTGCATGGTCATTACGGGATCAGTCCCTCCAGTTCCACAGCCGAACCTCACCGATCCGGATGTTGCTGACCCAGGGATCCTTCTGCAGCTTCAGCAGTTCTTTAACTGGACCTGTAATCACAGCACCATACAGATGAATACCGTGTTCCTCCAGATAACTTAAGGATTCTTCCACTTTTAAGAATGGGGCAGCGTTACGTGTAATCGTTTTGTACTTTTGCAGCAGTTGAAGCGTCTCGATGAAATTCTGCTCCCGGAGTTCGCCGCTGCCGTAGGACTCGACTGATGGGGAACTTGAAGTGCTTGAAGTTACTTTGCCGAACCAGCCCCATTTCTCTGAGGAAATCTCCCTAACCGTCATATCTTCGGCATGCCAGAGCGGTTGGTATGGAAATCCTAACAGGGTACTGAGGGAACGTTCATCGGCAGCCAGGCCTCCGTCCACTGCAAACCAGACTGGCAGTACATTCAGCGGCTCAAGCTTCTTAAGCAGTTCATCCGTGCTGTATAGCCTGTCTAAGGAAAGGTAAGCCTCGGCCACTGTGCCTTCCGGGAGCATCTCCAGCCGCTCCCACTCCTGGGCGTCACTTCGCTGTCCGCTAGTACCCTGTGCTGCCTGCGGGTAGTTAAAATTAAAACTACCCGTATTTCCGCTCTGATGGTCTGTCCAGTTGTATTTGCCTACACCGCCTAGCCCCATTAGAAACGGACTGGAGTAGCTCCCTACATCCACCTGTTCACTGCCGATTTGCTTCATCAGCCTGCCCGAATACTCCATCCTGAAAAAAAACTTCCCGTTTGCATTCAGATTCAAGCTTGTATTGGGACGTGAGACGGCAACCGCCGAAATAAGAACATCTCTATACCTGTCTACCCGGTCTCCACTATTGTAGAATACTGCAGTAATGATGGTGCTGATGACTGTAAAGGCCAGAACAAACGCCAGCACCGTAAAGGTATTTGCAAACCGAGCCTTCCATTTGCCCCGGCGGATGATTTTTTTTTCTTTCCTTGTGGCGGTTTTTTCTGCTTTTTTGGAGGCGCTTTTCTCAGATAGCTCCGGCTTATTGATAAATCTCTGAGGAGTCTGCTGATCCTCCTGCTCCATCAGTTCATCCAGATATACCTGATAGGCCTCCAGCTTCTCCAGCTCACGCTCCACTTCAGCCCGTTCATCCTCCGGCAGGCTGCCCTCGCTGTATTTGCGCAGCTGCTCCTTGAAATCCTCACTCATGACCATTCCTCCTTTGCTCCGCCTCCCGCAGTTTTTGCCTAGCGCGGAAAATCAGTATTTTATAATTGGACAAGCCCACATCCATGATGTTTGCTGCCTCCTGGTAAGACAAACCGTGAAAATCATGCAGCAGCAGCGCATGCCGCTGGGCCTCGGGCAGGCCCTCTACCGATAGTGCTATTTCTTCCATCTGTTCCTGCCTCAGCAGCACATCTTCGGTGGTTTCGGGATGAGGCAGTGCCTTAAAATAATCTGCTTCTTTGGTAATGCTGCGGCGCGCTTTTCGTGTATGATCAATAAATGCGTTGTAGGCAACCCGGAACAGCCAGGGCTTGATTTTATCTTCCCGGCAATCCTCCAAAAACAAATACGCACGGTAAAAGGTCTCCTGTGTTAACTCTTCGGCGAGATGGTGATTACGGCAGAGGGAACGTAAATACCGGTATATATCGTGCACATAGCTCTGATAATGATCATCCAGTGAATTTAGCTTCATTCCCTCCCCCCTCACTCTAACCACGGTTCAGCCGGCCAAAGGTTACAGATTTCTCCAAAATATATTTCGGGCATTGCACTGATTGTACATACCGCATCTTTGAGAGGAAAGCCGCCTCATTACCTGTAACGGACACTACCGCGCTTATTTTTGCCACAATCCATTTTGGATCAGGCTAACGGACTCCAGTGCACTTATATGCGGATTTTCGCCCCAACCATGACTATTACCGAGGCAATAAGCGCGATACAGTCCGTTAGCCTGAGAAAAGGTGCCCCACCAGGTAAGTAAGGTCTTTCCGGTCCGTTAACGCTCCTCCGCCTGCTTTCAGATCACTTTTCTGAACCCAAAATAGCCATGCCACCCGCTGACCCTTCAGCAGGTGGCATGGCTTCATAATCAAACTATCAATAAAATCCGATCGTGGATGAGGCATCCCGCATCCATTCCCGCTTGCGCCCCTTATCCAGCTCGCCGCGCATCCCGCGGACCAGCTGCTCCACGTTGGCGGTGCCGTTCTCATGCCACTCCAGCGCGGCACTGACATAGAGCTCGCCAAGCTGGGTCAGTGAGAAATCAGAGGTCAGGCGTGCAGCCAGGGCAACCCCCTCCTCACCGGCAAAAGCCGAGAAGCCGCGCAGCTGCAGATACTCCAGCCGCAGCTCCTCACCCGGCATTTTGATCTCATAGGCCCGGTCGAAGCGCCCGGCGCGGTTCATGAGGCCGGGGTCTATTTTCTCCGGATAATTGGTGGTGCCGATCAGAAAAATCCCTTCCTTGGAGGTGGCTCCGTCCAGCGTATTCAGGAAAAAGGAGCGGACCTCCTGCGGCATGGAGTCAATATCCTCAATCACCAGCACCATCGGCGCAAGCCGGGCTGCGGCCTCGAACACCTCATTTACCGATTCACTGCTGGTGTATTCGGTAATCTGCCAGTACACTACGGGTCCGGGCACGCTTCCGGCGATGGATTTGACGAGCGTTGTTTTGCCGTTGCCGGGGTGGCCGTAGAGCAGGATTCCCCGTTTATAAGGAATATCGTATTTGACATAAAAACTGCGGTCTGCGTCAAAAAATTGGTCGAGCGAGCGGTAAATTTCTTTTTTAATTGCGGCATCCAGTACGACATCATCCCGTCCTACAGAACGGGTAATCGGCTCGTCTTCACGGAACATACCGTTTCGTCTGTCGGTGAAGACCGTCACCTTATTGATGTTCTGCTCCCGCTGCCGTTTGCGCACATTGCTTAAGAACACCTGCAGCTGTGCATCCGATGCGGCAAAGACGAAATCCTGAAAATTAATGCCGTTCTCCTGAAACACAGGCACCCGGGCGAGCGCTACCCCCATGGCCGGATAAGCCAGCACATTGTTGCGGACCGACAGGTGGATATTGTATTCCGGCTGCTCCTTTTCATCATCATAGATGAAGGTCCGGTCCTCCAGCCGGTCAAAGATCCGCGCCACATGCTCCACCTCGGGATTGCCGGACTGCACATCATCCAGCAGCAGCTTCCAATATTCACTGTTCGGATCATCACTGGCATACAGCTCATAGCGGACACCATAGCGGGTATAGAGCGCTTCAAGGATACCGTCAACGAGACGTGCATAAACGTCGTACCCTTTGATCAGGCCAATGGTGGCTTCATCGTATTCATAAATCACAGCCTGCTTTCTGTACTCCTGCTCCATCCTATTTCGTCCCCTTTATCGCTGCGAGCGGCTTGCATTTGGCCACAACAGCTGCCAGGCCGGCGCCCGTAACGCTTTCTATGATCTCATCTACATTCTTATAGGCCTGGGGAGATTCGTCAATAATAGATTCCAGGGAATGCTGGTTCACCACAATCTCATCTTCTTTGCCTACCTTCAGCGACTGTGAAAATTCATGGACCGATACCAGCCGTTTGGTCGCTGTGCGTGACCGGATACGGCCCGCTCCATGGCAGATGGAGTAATAATTCTCTTCCCCGCCGGGCTGGCCTACCATGATATAGGAGGCAGTGCCCATCGAGCCGGGAATCAGCGCCGGATGTCCGGTCGCCGTATAGACTGACGGATTATCCGGGTGGCCTGCCGGCAGGGCGCGAGTCGCCCCTTTGCGGTGCACAAACTTGGTGCCGGAGGAAGTCTCCTCTCTCCAGGCATAATTGTGCATCAGATCATAGAGCGTGCGCAGCTCGCATTTCGTGCCGAACACGTCACGGAAAGCCTCGCGGACCCCGTAAGCGATCAGATGGCGGTTCACCACCGCATAATTCAGCGCAGAGTACATCAGATTGACATAGCGCTGGCCTTGCGGATGCGCGAGCGGGGCGTAAATCAGCCGTGGATCGGCGCTGCCCAGCCCCAGCTGCCCCATTACCTTGGCGAAGGCAGGGGTGCAAAACTGGTTAACAAGCCCGCCCCAGGCCCGGGAGCCGGAATGGATCATCACGGCAACCTGCCCATCCTGCAGTCCCCAGGCTTCGGCCACTTTCCGCTGCTCCTGAGCGATTTCAATCGCCTGAATCTCCACAAAATGATTGCCGCCGCCGAGGGTGCCGAGCTGGCGGTGGCCGCGGTGCCAGGCCATACCCGGCAGCTCATTCAGAATTTCCTCGTCAAAGGAAAGCTTGCTGATCTCCACATGGGACAGCGCGCTTGATTTCTTCGGTGTATAGCTGTCGGGGATGTATTTGTTCGGCAGGCCGTGCAGCCCCTTGCGGACGATATTCTCCAGCCGGATATCACTGTAATGGCCGCGCTGCTGTGCTTCCATTGGCAGATATTTCTCGATGGCGCGGACCAGCTTCCGGCGCAGCTTGACCTCACGCAGATCGTCTTTGTGCAGATTGGTCAGATGCACGCGCATTCCGCAGCCGATGTCGCTGCCCACGATGGACGGTGACACATAACCTGATGCGGCATCCCAGACCGCAGTAGTGCCAATGCAGGTTCCGACGCCTACATGCACATCCGGAGTGTAGCTCATGTATTCGATATTCGGTATCTGCAGATTGTTGTTAGCCATTTCCAGGACCTTGTAATCAAGTGAGCCAAACAATTGCTCGCTGGCATATACCTTGAGGTCGCCGCCCGGAAGGGCCACCTCATGTTTATAGCGGGGTTCATAGCCCGCTTGCTGATCTTTGGTATTCATAAGTGATTTTCATTTCCTCTCGGAGTGGATAGTATAAAATGAACTTAAGATTCTGAGAATAGAGTATCAGTCGCGGCTGCGGTGAATGTTTGGACTTCCGGCCGCTGTTGTCTACAGATTTCCCAATTGATACCGCTCCCGCGGTAGAAATCCGCAGACAAAGGCGGACGCTATCGCTCCTACAGTTCCAAAATCCCCCTCCGTCACTCCCTTCCTTTTCTCAAATCCAAGGTTCATTCTATACAGTTTTAGTTTTCAGGTAACATAAAAAGAGCCGCAGATCAGTTCTGATCCACGGCTCCCGGAGCGCTGGGTGTAGCTTCAAATTCAAGCTTCCGCAAGTTCAAAGCACACCCGTATACAGTTGTGACGTGATGGCAAGGCAGCGCATCATGTCTCCCGGACGAAGGCGATGAGATCAGATTGTTCATATGCGGTTGTCATGCGGCTTACCGTCGTTCTCAAACCATTAGTTCCAATCATGACCCATCGGCCTCCCTTCTCTAAATGATAAACCCAATATTAAATGGCGCTGCTGCAAATTGTCAACCCTGAATTTGGTAAAGTTTAGTTTATTTAAATTTATGCCAGTCCTGGCTGCTGTTCTCCAGCAGATGGGCAAAATCATTCTCCAGCCGCTTCTGCTCCGCTTTACGCTGATCCTCAACCGCCTTGCGGGCTGCTTCCTTTTTGTCATTTTCTTCGGCCTTGAGCGCGTCCGACTGCGCCTTCAGCTTGTTCAGCACATCGCTGCTCAGCAGATCCTTAAGTGTTGCCGGGGCATCCGCAGGAGCGGGGCGCTGCACACTTGTCGTCTTCTTCTTTTTAGCCATTTCAGACATCCTTTCGGTCTTGTATATCCTTCAAATTTGTTTTAGTTATAGGTCTTTTCGTTTATAATATTCAGTAAGAGGTGAGCCTAATGAAATCCATTGACCTGTGTCCAAAGTTACAGAAAAGCATGGATATTATCGGCAGACGCTGGACGGGCTTAATCATCTATCAGCTTCTCCAGGGGCCGCAGCGCTTTAGTACCATCGAAGCGGCGCTGCCCGTAAGCGGCAGACTCCTGTCGGAGCGGCTTAAAGAACTGGAGCAGGAGGGGATTGTCCTCCGCGAAGTTTTTCCCGAGACACCTGTAAGAATTCAGTATTCCCTGACAGATAAAGGCCGGGGGCTGGAATCGGTAATCCGCGATCTGGAAAAGTGGTCTGAATCATGGATTGATTCCGGTGACTGCGGGCCTGAAACGGTTCAACCCCAGTAACTGTCCACTTTTCCTGAACGGCAGACTTATCTGTTATAGCTTGCGTCCGATAATAACCAAATCACGCTGAATGCCGTCCATTTCGGCAACACCCGGCAGCAGGCCCCAATCTTCAAAGCCAAATTTCCGCAGCAGGGCAAGACTAGGTTCATTGTGGCCAAATACAAAGCCGACCAGATTCTGGACGCCAAGGCGAGGGCATTCCTCAAGCGCCTTGGCCAGCAGAATGCTGCCGGCTCCTTTGCCGCGGAATTTCTCATTTACATAGACACTGATCTCTGCGGTTGCATTATAGGCAGGACGCCCGTAGAACGACTGGAAGCTGAACCAGGCGGCAACCTCGTCCTCCTGCTTCAGTACCCATAGCGGACGATGGTGACTATTATGCTCATGGAACCATTTGACCCGGTCTTCAATGCTCACAGGCTCCAGATCGGCTGTTACCATCCGTCCCGCTACTGTTGAATTGTAAATCTCCACGATTGCCTTTAAATCCTCAATTGCTGCATCTTCTATGGTGTAATTGTGCCAAGCCATTCTGCCATTCCTCCCAAATTATACTCAAACAAAAAGATATGAATCGCCTTCTGACCGCCATGCTAAGGTTTAACCGCGCCTCATACCAATCCCGTCTGCTCAAGGCTCCATTACCAAAGGCGTGCTGCTGCTTCCGCATTCTCCGCCCTTGGCGACAGCTGCTGGATTTGGCGGCGGTAATAATATTGTCCGGTTACTCTGCTCAGCTCCGGCGCGGTCGCCAGATAAATGGCCGTGTCTGCTCCTTGCTCAGGAGTCAGGAAAAAGTGCGATAGCAGCTTCAACAACGAGCGGCCGAACCCTGTTTCGCGGTTCACTCCGATGCTTGTCCCCACCGCTCCAGGATGCACCGCATTGGCCGTAACCGCAGTTCCCTGTAGGCGGGCAGCCAGTTCTCTGGTAAACAGAATATTAGCCAGCTTGGAACGGGCATAGGCCTTAGCCGGATTGAAGCCGCGCGATAGCGTATGATCGTCAAGATACAGCTTTCCAATCTTATAAGCACCAGAGGCTACAACAACGATCCGGCCCTGTTCTGCTGCCTTTAATGGATCCAGCAGCAGGTTCGTCAGCAGAAAATGCCCCAGATGATTGACACCGAGATCCATTTCGAAGCCATCTGCCGTAAGCTCACGTTTGACAGTCACGACTCCGGCATTATTAATCAGCACATCAAGTACCGGATATTCTGTTAAGAAGTGCCCGGCAAAGCTGCGGATGCTCTGGAACGAAGCCAGATCGCACAGCATCAGCGTGATGTCGTCCGAACCGCTTTGACGCCGGGCTTCCACCAGTGCTTCCTCACCGCGCCTCTGGCTGCGGCAGGCCATAATTACCTTTGCCCCCCTGCGGGCCATTTCGATTGTTGTTGCCAGTCCCATCCCGGAATTGCCGCCGGTTACAAGCACCGTTTTTCCCTGCATGGCCGAATTCCCCTCCCGTGCGCAGAACCTGCCAGCTTCAGCCCTGGCCTGGCCTTTAATAAACAGATGTATTAAGATTATGTTACATCATATCAGGGGTTGAAGAAAAGGATCGCCCACAAAAGTTTCAGGAGGTGACTTCCGGGAGCCCTTTTCCCGGAGTTTAGGATGAATATTGGACACAATGTTATTGCGCTTACGATACCTCTCGGCCCATCGGAGGTTCATCCGGTACTGCTAAAGGACGAGGATGGTCTGACTCTGATTGACACCGGGATGTTCGACCAGTACGATGCGCTGATTCAAGCGGTCAAGGATGCAGGAGAAGCCCCTTCGGATATCAAACGGATTATCCTTACCCATCAGGACACGGATCACATCGGGAATCTTCCTGCTCTGGCCCGTGAACTTCCGGACGCCGGGTTGTTCACCCATCCCGGTGATCTGCCTGTCATTAACGGGAGCCAGCCGATGCTCAAAATGACCCCGGAACGGATTGCCCAGCTGCCGGAGGCGCGTCAAGAGGAGTTCCAGCAATTTCTGGAGCAGCTGAAGCAGCTGAAAGACATTACAGAGCTGCATGACGGCGACCATTTTCCTTGGGGCGGCGGGCTTGAGATCATTCATACCCCGGGCCATACACCGGGCCATATCTGCCTCTACCTGCCGGAGCAGGAGCTGCTGCTCGCCGCTGATGAGCTGCGCGTGGTGGACGGCAACCTGGCCGGCCCCTGGGATGCCGCTACACCGGATATGCCGCTCGCCCTCAGCAGCCTGCTGAAGCTGAAGGACCTGCCCATCCGTTCTGTCCTTTGCTATCACGGCGGGCTGTATGAAGGCAGCCCGCAGACGCTTATCAAGTCATTGACCGAGGCGCTGTAGCAACGCAGTTACATCAATGACTGGAGCCTGTACAGGCTGCCCTGCCCGCAGATCTCCTGCGGCGGGGCAGCTTTTTCGCGTTATAGCATGTGTCCAGACACGGACAATACGTAAGGCAGCGTGCAGCCCGTCCGGTTATGATCTATAATGATAACGTTGTTTTTTAACGTGTAGACGAAAGGGGAACACCTGAAATGAACGATGCTCTGAAAAGCCTGGAGCAAGGAATGGCGGGTAACGGGCTGGATGCCCTGCTCGTAACTGATCCCAAGCATGTATACTATTTGACCGGTTTTGCCAGCAACCCGCATGAGCGGTTTCTGGGCCTGCTGCTGATCCGCGGAGAGGAGCCTGTACTGATTGTGCCGGCGCTCGATGCCGAAGCTGCCCATGCAGCCTCCTCCGTCACCACGATCCTGACGCACAGCGATACGGATAATCCTTATGAGCTGCTGAAGTCGCGTTTTGGCGGCGCTGTCCCGGGAACACTCGGTATCGAGAAGGAACACTTCTCCGTGAGCCGTTACGAGCTGCTGTCTGCGGCGGTTCCGGCCGGACAATTCAGCGACATCGGACACCTGCTGCGGGCCATGCGGGCTAAGAAGACGCCGGATGAAGTCGAGCGGATGAAGCATGCCGCAGAGCTCGTGGAGGAAGTCCTCCGCCGCGGCCTAAGCCACATTAAGAGCGGAGTCACCGAAATCGAGCTGGTTGCAGAGCTTGAATATCTGATGAAAAAGGTCGGCGCTTCCGGCCCCTCCTTCGATACGATGGTGCTCTCGGGCCCGAAAACGGCTTTGCCGCACGGTGTGCCCGGAGACCGTGTGATCCAGCAAGGTGATTTGCTGATGTTCGATATGGGCGTGTATGCCGCAGGCTATGCCTCCGATATTACCCGGACCTTTGCTGTGGGTGAAATTGATAGCAAGCTGATCGAGATTTACAACACCGTACTCGCTGCCAATATGGCCGGCATTGCAGCCTCTAGAGCCGGAGCCACCTTTGGTTCGGTCGACAAGGCAGCACGTGATGTCATTGACGCTGCCGGTTACGGCGAGTACTTCATGCACCGGGTCGGCCACGGCCTCGGCATGGATACCCATGAATATCCTTCCCTGCACGGCTTGAATGAAGATATCATCGAGAACGGGAACGTGTTCACTGTCGAGCCCGGCATCTATGTACCAGGCCTGGGCGGCGTGCGTATTGAAGATGATGTGTTCATTACGGCTGACGGTCCGGTTACATTGACCAGCTATCCGAAGGAACTGACTATTCTTCATTTGTAGGCAGCCGGTTAATGCTATTATGATTATCAAAAAAGCAGCAAGCCCCGCTTTCGGAGGCTTGCTGCTTTTTTATCTGGGCGCAAAGCCCGTTCTATAAATCAATCCGTGCTTCCGTGTCCCTGCGGGCCTCAGTCTCTTCAGCAAAGCGGAAGGAACGGGCAATATAAAGGATCGGCGTACCTGCAGCGGTCAGCAGGAATTTCGATAAGTAGGTCGTCAGCAAAATTTCGGTCCATACCCTTAGGTCGTAAAATCCGGCAAAGGCTATCAAGCAGAAAATCAGCGTATCTACAAAGGAACTGATCATAGTGCTGCCGTTCGAACGAATCCACAGCTGGCGTGAGCTGCTGAAATATTTACGAATCCATGAGTAGAGGCGTACGTCCAGAAACTGACTGATAAAGTAGGCTGTAAGACTGCCCAATGCCAGACGCGGCATCATCCCGAAAATGGTTTCCAGGGAAGATTGGGCAATATCAGTCTCCTGCGGCTCGAATTTCAGAACCATCTGCATAATCACTGTCGTCATCAGCAGTGTGAAGAAACCGAACCAGACCGCATTACGCGCTTCTGAACGCCCGTATTTCTCATTAAGCAGATCGCTGGTCATATACAGCGTGACATACATGGTGTTGCCGAGCGTCATTACAATTCCCAGCGGCATTTCAATGGTCTTGGCCACTTGAATATTGGCAATAACCGTCGCAACGCCGACCCAGGCATATAAGCCTTTTTTACCGAACAGGCGGTAGCAGAGCAGAAAGAAAGCAAAATTGACAACCACAAACAAAATACCCCACAGCAAATTAAACATGGTTCTCTGAAGCCTCCTAGTTTTGGTTACGCGGGATGGTTACGAACCGCGGTTATTTAGTTTGCTAGAAACAAAAACATAAATACTCTATCATATATAAAGCTAACAAGCCATGGAAATTTTATTTCTGTAAATCCATTGCGGTGTCCGCCTATTTTCGCAAAACTAGCATTCCCTTCGATAAATATTCATATTTTTCTGAAAAATATGCTTTGTAATTCAATTTTTCACTATTCAACCGGAGGTTAATTCTATAGAATAGTTATCAATCAGATTCCCGGAAAACGATAGCCTGATATATGACCTGGACCTACGGAATATATTGCTGCCTGCCCTGCTGTGAAGCATGGCAATGGGATATACGATGCATCCAAACAAAAGAAGGAGAGAGAATGAAATGGTACGTTTTAAAAATTCGATCAGCCGCAAGTTCACGCTCTTATTGTTTGTCGTATTATTGCTTACGTCTCTTGTGCTAAGTGTCAGCTTCTACTTTATTTCCATGAATACGATCGACAACTACGTCATGCCGCAGATTAATAAACTCCTGTCTGGCGCTGCCCAAGATGTATTCAAGAATATCAATGCAACCTATGCACAGCAGACCCTGAATAAAAGCGAACAGTCTGCAACCAATCTTCAATTCTATTTTAAAGATAAAAAAGAGCAGCATGATGTAGAAACAGTCTTTCTGATTAATCTGGCCGAAGGTAAAGCTTCAGTATTGACTGCCGACCAAGGCTCCAAGCTGAAGGCTGAAGAAAGCCTCACTGTAACCTCTGCGATGCAGCAGGCTGCCAAAGGAAAAACAGGACTCAGCGATACATATAGTGACAGTCACGGTATACATAAAACAGCCTATATTGGCATTCCCGGAAGCACGATGGTTATTGGTGTGAGTTATGATGTAGGTTTTGTTCAGGATAAAATCAACAGCATTATCTGGACGAGTGTGGCCATTACACTTGCTTCGCTGATTATCGGCCTTGCCGCCGCCTACTACATGAGCCGCAGAATCACCCGTCCGCTCTCCCAGCTTACCGCGTACAGCAACAAAATGGCCAGCGGTGACTTTACTCAGGAACTGGTGATTAAAGGAAACGATGAGGTCAGCCAGCTGTCTGAAAGCTTCCGCAGCATGGGCCAGAAGCTGAAGGATATGATCGGACAGGTGCTCGATACCTCCAACACAGTCGTCACGGATGCCAATGATCTGAAAGCACGTGTTGAAGTGCTGAACGAAATGGCTCAGCATTCCTCAGAGTCCGTAAGTGAGATCAGTAAAGGCAGCGCCACGATTGCCAGCAGCGCCATGGAGAATTCCCGGGCCATGGATGAAATCAATGTCGGCATCCAGCATATCGCTTCCGCCGCCGGCGAGGTTACCGAGCAGATCAGCGAAGCTTCCGCAGAGGCCACGGGTGGCAATGAGATTGCCCAGAGTGCTGTAGAGCAAATGCGCCAGGTAGAGGTCGCCTCTGTGCATTCACTGGAGCAATTCCGCATCATGAACGAGCGGTCGCAGATGATCGGTGAGGTTGTCCAGGGAATTACGGAGATTACGAAGCAGATCCAGATGCTGTCGCTGAATGCCTCCATTGAAGCAGCGCGTGCAGGCGAACATGGCCGGGGTTTTGCCGTTGTTGCCGGAGAGGTGCGCAAGCTGTCTGAGCAGTCGAAGGAATCGAATGAGCAGATCCGCGATTTCCTGCTGAGTCTGCAGGAGGATATGAACCGTTCAGTAGAAGAGATGAATCACGTAAACTCGGAGGTCTCTTCCGGTGTCAGCAAAGTAGTTGAAGCAGGAAATGCCTTCAATCACCTTCTTATTCTTATTCAGAGCATCAACCACAGCATTCAATCCGTCTCGGCTGCCACCCAGCAAATCTCCGCCGGAACCGAAGAAGTCAGCGCCTCTGTGGAGGAAGCGGCACAGATTACTGCCAAATCCCGCTCCAATGCGGACTCGCTGGCAGAGAACTCTTCCCGGCAGTATCAGGAGCTTGAAGGTCATGCAATAACCGTAGAGCATCTGCACGAACAAGCCGTCAGGCTGCAGGAAGCGGTACGGCAGTTCAAAATTTAGCCCTGCGCCAAATAACATCTGCAATCAAACCAAGGGACTCCCTGGAAGCTGCCCGCTTCCGGAGAGTCCCTTTTATGATGCCGCACTAGCTTCTTGGTGCCCACAGGATCACCGACACGCCGATTACGCAGATGCCCGCCCCGATCCAGTCATACAGATCCGGCGTTTTTTTGTCGACCAGCCAGCCCCACAGTACGGCCAGCACAATGAACACCCCGCCATAAGCGGCGTACACTCTGCCGAAGGACGGAAATTTCTGCAGCGTGGGAATGATGCCGTATGCGATCAGGATGACCGCACCGGCGAGGCCGTACCAGAGCGGACGTGACTCCCGCAGCCAGAGCCAGACGAGATATCCGCCGCCGATCTCGGCCAGTCCGGCCACAATAAACAGAAGGATCGCCATGAACGTTCTTATCCCTCTTTTCCGGGCAGCCCCATAATTGTGTACACAGCCTCCATATCAAGGTTCTCCCGCACGGATGCAGCGAGCCGGTCAAACTCCTGTTCACGCAGCGCTGCCGAAGAGAAGGTTGCTGCCAGCGGCGTCAGCCCCTTAGCCTTCCGAATGCCGTCAAGCCAGCTACGGCGCAGCTCATCATTATGGAACAGGCCGTGCAGGTATGTCCCCCATATCTTGCCGTCAGGTGAACCCCAGCCTTCAAGCTGCACCTGCCCATCCGCCCCTTCCAGCCTGAACAGGCTGCGTACAGCGGCGGGCTCAAGATTCATCGTTGATCCCATATGGATTTCATATCCGCTCACAGCGGTATTGGCCGCTGACGCAGGGATGCCGCTTAATTGCAGCGGATGGCCGTCAGCCAGGACACCATTCACCCGTACGGTCGTTTTATGCTGCAGAAAAGCTGTCGACAGCGGGAGATAGCCTAGCCCCTCACTTTCTCCCGGCTCTGCGCTCTCCACGGCGTCCGGATCCAGCAGCTTCCGCCCGAGCATCTGATAGCCGCCGCAGATTCCCGCGAGCTGGAGAGTACCCTGGCGGAGCGCATGCGCTATCGCTTCAGGGAACCCTTGCTGTCTCAGGAACGCAAGATCAGCTGCTGTATTCTTCGTGCCCGGCAAGATAATGACATCTGGTGTGCCGAGCTCTAGAGCTGAGGTCACATAGCGCACTGCCGTATCCGGTTCATCCTCCAGCGGATCAAAATCGGTGAAATTCGAGATCCGCGGATAGCTGATGACCGCGATATCCAGTTCCTTGGCGCTTCCGGACTGCATACGCCCTGAGGTTCCTTCCAGAACTACGGAGTCTTCCGCTTCGATCCGCAGCTGCGGCAGAAACGGCAGCACTCCAAGCACCGGGATACCCGTGCGCTCCTCCAACCAGTCCAGCCCCGGCTGGAGCAGCGAGAGATCACCGCGGAATTTGTTGATAATGAAGCCTTTAACACGTGCCCGTTCATGCGGCTCCAGCAGCTCTAATGTTCCTACCAGAAAAGCAAAGACGCCCCCCCGGTCAATATCCGCAACCAGCAATACCGGGGCGTCAGCCCAGCCTGCGAGGTTCATATTCACAATATCCCGCGCCTTCAGGTTAATCTCGGCCGGACTTCCGGCGCCCTCCATCAACACGGCATCATAACTGTCGCGCAGCCGTCCGAGCGCAGACATTACCGTCTCTTTCGCCTCCGGAAGGAACTTCTCGCGGTACTCCCGCGCACTCAGCGCCGCATGCGGCACGCCATGTACTACAATTTGTGCGCTCATCTCCCCTGAAGGCTTCAGCAGAATCGGATTCATATCGGTGGTAGCTGTAATTCCGAAAGCCTCGGCCTGCATGCCCTGGGCCCGGCCGATTTCTTTGCCGTCCAGCGTGACATAGGAATTAAGCGCCATGTTTTGGGATTTAAATGGGGCAGTGCGATACCCGTCCTGTACCAGAATTCGGCCAATGGCAGCGGTAACGAGGCTCTTGCCGACATCCGAGGCGGTTCCCTGTATCATCAGCACAGCCGCAGGCTGCTGCTGTGGTTGTAGTTCAGTATGTTGTTCCATGTATGGGTCCTCGCTCTCTTCCTGCTTTCGGTGTATAGCTTGCGGCGTGTGGCGTGTGGCTTGCGGCTAAGTCGCCGCCAGCTACATCAGGTTGTGCTGCAGCAGCACAAGAAGCAGCAGTACCACTGCTTCCAGCAGCTCGTTCAGCGCGCCGTACACGTCGCCGGTGAGCCCGCCGAGCCGGCTGCTGATCCGCCGCGCCGCCAAGGTGCCGCAGGCTACGGCGGCAACCGGTGCCAGGCAGGCCGCCGCCAGCTGCTGCGGCCAGGCCGTGCCTCCCGCGCCAAGCGCCAAGGGCGCAGCGGCGGCGGGCAGTGTCAGCAGGGCGGCGAGCAGCAGCGCGCGCCGCTCCTGCCGCAGCGGCAGCGCGGCGAAGCCCGCTGCCAGACCCTCGTTGCCGCGGGCAGCAGGGTAGCGGGCCATCGCCCGCACCATGTACCAGCGGCTCCAGACCGGCGGCAGCAGCAGCATCGGCAGCGCATAATAATGGCTGCCTCCGATAAAGGCTGCCAGCAGCGAAGCCTTGAGCAGCAGGAGCAGCACGCAGGCCAGCACGCCCATGGCACCCACGCGGCTGTCCTTCATAATCTCCAGCATCCGCTCCCGCGAGCGGTAGCTGAGCAGCGCATCGGCGCTGTCCATCCAGCCGTCCAGATGCAGCCCGCCGGTAAGTCCCACCCACAGGATGAGGGTAATTACAGCGGCAGGCCAGGCCGGCAGCAGCCAGGCAGCAGCGGCAGCACCAAGCGCAGTGACAAGCCCGATGGCCGCGCCGACCAGCGGATAATAGACCACGCTACGCCGCAGCAGCTCCGGCGAGAAGTCCCCGCCATCCTTAACCGGGAAGCGGGACAGAAACTGAAACGCAGCGGCGGCATCCCTCCGTGCGCTCACAGCTTGTACTCCCTGCTCTTTAGCTCAATCGGAATGCCGGCAGTGACCAGAAAGACCTGCCGGCAATGCCGGGCCAGCTGCGCATTCATCCTGCCGGCCAAATCCCGGTACAGCCGCCCGAGCGCATATTCCGGCACAATGCCGTCACCAACCTCATTCGTCACAAGAACGAGCGTCCCTTCAAAGCCGGCTACGCTCTGCTCAAGCCGGGCAATCTCCTGTTCCACCCGCTCCTGCCTGTCCGCCTCGCCCTCTACGTCCAGCAGCACATTGGAGAGCCAGAGCGTCAGACAGTCCACAAGCACTGCCTTCCCTCCGGAGAGGCGCTCAAGCAATGCCGGCAGATCAAGCGGCTCCTCCAGCGTCTCCCACTGGCTGCCGTTTGCCTCACGCTGCTGGCGGTGCAGGGCGATCCGTGCCTTCATTTCTTTATCGAACGCTTGTCCAGTTGCTACATACAACGCCTGATCCGCCAGCGACAATGTCAGGCGCTCGGCAAAGCTGCTCTTGCCGCTGCGCGCCCCGCCTGTAACAAGAATGCTCATCGGCTCTCCGCCCCGGAAACTCCCGCGCTTTCAAAGGTAGCCATTTCCCGCATAATCCGGCTGACCGCTTCAATCAGATGCAGGCAGAGAACGCCCCCTGTTCCTTCACCGAGGCGTAGCCCGAGGTCAAGCAGCGCTTCCAGTCCCAGACGTTCCAGCATGAGCTTATGGCCCTGCTCGCCGGAAACATGGGAGGCAATCATGTAATGGATGGATTCCGGAGCAAGCTTCTTGGCAGCAAGAGCTGCTGCGCCGGAGATGAAGCCGTCCAGAACGACGGGAACTCCGGCCGCTGCCGCACCGAGAATCAGACCGGCTAGACCGGCAATTTCCAGCCCTCCTACTTTGGACAATACATCGATGGCATCCCCAACATCCGGGACATTGAGCCGAAGCGCCCGCTCCACAACGTCGATTTTATGATGCAGCCGCTCATCATTAATCCCGGTGCCCCGGCCTACTGCCGTTTCTGCCGGAATACCTTCCAGCGCGCAGAGAACGGCAGCACTGGCCGTAGTATTGCCGATGCCCATCTCGCCGGTAATAAAAATCTCCGTCCCGCTCTTCACTGCTTCCTCAGCCACGCTTATCCCGGCCAGAATAGCCCGTTCCGCTTCCTCCCGGTTCATCGCAGGCCCCTGCGCCATATTCCCGCTGCCATAGCGTACTTTACGGTCAATCAGCTCGGGATGGCTCAAGTCCGTGCCCACACCGACATCCACCAGCTTCACCTCAGCTCGGGCCTGACGGGCGAGTACATTCACCCCTGCGCCGCCGCCGAGGATATTGTAGGCCATCTGCACTGTGACCTCCTGCGGAAAAGCGCTGACCCCTTCACTGCATACACCGTGATCGGCAGCCATAACCACCACCGTGCGTTTGCCGTAAGCGGGCTGCTCCGTCTTGGAGATGCCCGCCAGCCGCACGGCCAGCGTCTCAAGCCGTCCGAGACTGCCCGGTGGCTTAGTCAGTATATCCAGCCGCTGCTCCGCACGCCGGATTGCTTCCTGATCGGCCGGGGCAATCCGTCCGATTACTGCTTCAATTGCTGAGTTCATAAATTATTCCTCCTGTGCTGATATGTAATCGCATATTTTAGGTGCTCCAAGTCACTGTTGCCGGCTCTGTTCATATGTTTCTGCTGCGTACGCAAAAAGGCCCCTTCTCCGAAGAAGGGGGCGGTCGCTGCCATGCTGCTGCCGCAAGCTATTATACTGCATATCCCTGTTTCTTCCTTTAGGATTATAGGGGATATAACAGGATCATACAATTACATTTTTACCATTATTCAATCCGTTATGGAATCCGTTATATTCTAACCTTCATAAACCCTTCCATCCGCTCCAGTGCCTCGTTCAGCTTAGCCGTAGAGGCCGCATAGGAGCACCGGATGTGCCCTTCGCCGCCGCTTCCGAACACATGCCCGGGAACGGCGGCCACGCCTGCTTCCCGCAGCAGCCGCACGGCAAATTCTTCCGATTGCAGCCCCGTATGGGCAATCGACGGGAAGGCATAGAATGCCCCCTGCGGCTCATGGCAGTGGAGTCCGATGGTCCGGAGACCTTCCACAAACAGCGTTCTGCGCTCCCGGAAACACGCCTTCATCTGATCCTTGTCGCGCAGTCCGCTGCGCAGGGATTCAAGGGCCGCAATCTGTCCCAGTACCGGCGCGCACATCGCGGTGTACTGATGAATCTTCAGCATTGCAGCCAGCAGCTCGCGGTTGCCGCAGGCATAGCCTACGCGCCAGCCAGTCATAGCGAAGGCCTTCGAGAAGCCGCTGATCACGATGGTCCGCTCCTTCATACCTGGAAGCGCGGCAATGCTGGCATGCCTGCTGTCATAGGTCAGCTCGGCATAGATTTCATCCGAGAGCACCAGCAGGTTATGCTTCTTCACCAGATCGGCGATAGGCAGCCAGTCTTCGTAAGTCATCACCGCGCCTGTAGGATTGCTCGGGAAGTTCAGCATCAGCAGCTTGGAGCGCGGGGTGATGACCTTCTCCAGCGCTTCGGCCGTCAGCTTAAAGCCCTGCTCTGCCGGAGTCTCAACCTCTACCAGTGTGCCCCCGTTCAGATGGGCAATCGGGGAGTAGGCGATATAGCTGGGCGAAGGGATAATAACCTCATCACCCGGAGCAGTGAAGGCGCGCAGTGCCAGATCCAGCGCTTCACTGCTGCCTACAGTGACGATCACTTCGTCTGCGGCATCATACTGCAGCCCGAACCCGTTCTGCAGATAACGGGCAATTTCCTCCCGCAGCTCCGGCAGCCCGGCATTTGGCGTATACATGGTTTCTCCGCGCTCAAGCGCCCGGATGCAAGCGGCTCTCACATGCTCCGGTGTAGCGAAATCGGGTTCCCCCACTCCAAGTGATATAATATCGTTGTTACCGGCAGTAAGATCAAAAAAAGCGCGGATGCCCGAAGGCGCAATCTCCCGCACACGCGGGGCAATCCACTCTTGCCCCTGCGTGCGCTGAAGTGAAGACTCTTTAAGCATGGCTGACCACCTCCTGCCTCTTTTGGTTTGCCGGCGCTGCCTGCTCTCCGGCCTCCGTGTCCGCTTCGTTTGAACCCTCCGCAGCCTGCTTACGCCCTGTTTGCCCTAGCTCTTCCTCCTTCGCCGCCTGCACCTCCCCCGCTTGATCTCCCCGCACCTGCAGCGAACCGGCAATGATGGCATCGAGCAGGCTGCTGAAGGTGTATCCGGCAACGAGTGCGCTTCGCGGCAGCAGGCTGGTTTCGGTCATCCCCGGCAGGGTGTTCACTTCAAGGACATAGGGAACGCCATTTTGCAGCAGCATATCCACCCGGGCATAGACGGAGCACTTCAGCGCCTTATAACAGGCCAATGCCGCCGTACGTACCCGTTCGTGAGTTCCCAGAGACAGCTGAATTACACGTTCATCCGCTCCGCCCTGCACATATTTGGCGCTATAGTCGAACCAGTCCGCCCCCAGCGAGCGGATGCCAATAACCGGCAGAAGGTCTCCGCCCAGAATCGGGCAAGTGATTTCCTGCCCTTCGGTGAATCCTTCAATCAGAATGGAACGGTCTTCGGCAAAAGCTTTTTCTACCGCCCTCCGCAGCTCTTGTACATTGTTCACCTTCGACATGCCGATACTGGAGCCGCCTGAATTCGGCTTAACCATAACCGGATATCCGAGGCGTTCCACCGCTTCCGGTGCATAATCATCCATGCTGTCCCAGCACAGCCAATCAGGGGTCAGGATCCCCTTGCTTCTGAGGATGGTTTTGGACAAATGTTTATCCATGCACAGGCTACTGGACAGCACGCCGCTCCCGGAATAGGGGATACCGAGCGTTTCCAGCGTACCCTGTACCGTTCCGTCCTCGCCATAGGCGCCATGGAGCGCCAGCAGTGCGAAATCCAGCCCTTTTACCTGATCAATCAGCTGTCCGCGCTCTGTAATTACAACCGGCACCGCCTCATATTTGTTCCGGTCCAGGTGTTTCAGCATTTCTCTGCCGGTATTCAGCGACACCTCATATTCAGAGGATACCCCGCCCATAATTACGCCTACTTTTAACATCTCCATACCCCTCTTCATCCCAGTAGTTGCCGTGCTGTCCTGCCGATAATCTCAATTCCCCTGCGTATATCCTCATCCGCTACCCTGGAGAAGCCCAGCCGCAGCGTATGTTGCCCAGTTCCGTCTGTGAAGAAGATATCCCCAGCTGTAAAAATAACCCCCTGCTCCCGGCAGGCCGCCAGCAGCTCTCTTGTGCTGAAGCCTTCAGGGAAGGTGACAAAAAGATGCAGGCCCCCATCCCCGCTTATCCGGGAATAGGGCAGCCATTCCTTGCAACAGGCCATCGTCAGCTCGTATTTCCGTTTGTATTCCGTTCTGGCCCGTTTCAAATATTTCTCTAAATGACCGCCGAGCAGATACTGATACAGAATCGACTGATCCAGCGTCGAGGTGTGAATGCTGCGCGCTCTTTTGACACTTTCCAGATAGTAGATCAGCTCCTGATCCGCCAGCACCCAGCCTACCCGAAGCCCGGGAAACAGCACCTTGGAGAAGCTCCCTAAGTAGACTACACCATTGCCGCTCCCGGCCGCCGCGATCAGCGGAGCCACATGGGAGCCCGAATAACGCAGCTCCTCGTTGAACCCGTCCTCAATCACCGGCACCCTGTACTCTGCCATCAGCTTCATGAGTCCCTGTCTTTTCTCAGGAGACATCACAATACCTGTAGGATTATGGTAGGAAGGTACGAAGTACGCACAGTCATACTCCCCTTCCTCCAGCGCCCGCTTCAGCTCACCCAGGTGAATGCCGTCAGGCTCCATAGCCACCCCTCTGATGTCAAAGCCGTTCAGCCGCAGATTTTTGAGTGCCGTATGATGGGTCGGATTCTCACAGAGCACCGCTCCGTGCCGCTGTCCCAGCGCAGACAACACGATATCAAAGCCCTCCGTGAACCCGTTCGTAATCAGCATATCCTTGCCGCGCATGTCTACGCCCTTGTGCTCCATGTATTGCCGCAAATAATCTATTAAAGGCTTATACCCCTTGGCATAGCCATAGTTCAGCAGAACATTGCCTTCCACGGACATCCGGTCCAGAAAGGCCCGTTTTACATTGTCCAGGTCAAACAGGCTTTCATCAGGTGCGATGCTGGTAAAAGAAATCGTACCCTTGCCCGCGCGGATGCCGCGCTTCATAATATCCAGCTCCTCCGCCAGCAGCGCTCTGCTGCTCAAGCGGGTCTTCCAGTCCATCGTCCAGGCCGAGGCTGCTGTGCTGTCCGAAGCCGCCGCAGGCGCCACATAGCTGCCTTGCCCCTGCACCGTGTAGGCGAAGCCGTCATCCTCCAGCGCCGTGTAGGCGGAAATGACGGAATTGCGGCTCACCTTCAGCAGCAGGCTCAGTTCCCGGGTAGAGGGCAGCTTCTGCTCCCCTTGGAGGGCGCCCCTCAGAATGAGGCTTTTCATATAATCCTTCACCTGAATATATACCGGCCGTCCGGCAATGAGCTTGAAATCCTTAAACATGCGTAAGTCGCCCCCCATAGCTATCATGGCATAGTCTTTCCCGTAAAAAAAGAACCACAGCCCCGGCTTTTTCTCCCGTCTGTGGTTCTATAGGGAATTTATTCACCGTTTCTCTGTCTTGTCCGGTATACCGTCGGAGCTACTCCGTTTAGCTGCTTGAATATTTTGCTGAAATGATATTCCTCGTAAAAGCCGCATAAATTAGCAATCTCCCTGACCGGGTAATCCGTAAAAATAAGATAACGGCACGCCTGCTGGTTCTGAATATGCATATGGTATTCCTTCGGCCCCATACCCGTATGCTTCAGGAACAGCTTCCGCAGGTAAGAAGCAGAAATGCCGTACTCCTCAGCCAGCTTTTCGATCCGGTGGTGATCCATATAGGCGTTCTCGAGCTTACCCTTAATCTGTTCAAAGGCGGCGAAGGCTCCGGACTCCATCAGATTCCAGTCCGCCTGCACAGTCTGATGTAGCTTATGCAGCAGAATCTGCGACTTCGCCTGGGAAACGGCCGTTCCGGCGGCCAGCTCAGGGTGCCATTCCTGATGAATCTCCCGGAACAGCCGGCTGAGCTCCTCTGCCTGCTCATTGCAATACTGGCTTAAGAAGGGGAGTCTCAGGGTACCGATGGGCTGCACGTCCTTCCATACCGCTTCATAGCCGAGCTCTGCGCAATCGAACAGCAGCATCGTCATGCGGAGCGGAGCATCCATCTCCGAACGCATGGACATCTTGAGACCCGGTTTTAAGTAAATGAGCATCCCTGCCTGCACCTTGTGTTCCGTATTGGTCAGGAACACCCCTTCGCCCTCATGAATCCAGTACAGGCTGTGCACATTCACCATGTTGCGGATATCCTCCCAGCCCGGAAACGTAACTTTATCCAGTACAAAATGGATATGTACACTCAGGCCGTTCAGGTTATAGACGTCTGCTTCCAAGCGCTGCTCCCCTCCTGTTGTAAGCGCGATTTATACAAGACATTGGCGTTTTTTTCTATTCAATGCACGCATTGTAAATGATACTATCCATACTATCATGGTGTCTGCAAATGACAAGGCATAGCCTAATAATGAGGAGGAACACACACTTGTTGAGAACTTTTCGTCAGCATGATATCCGGAGAACAGAGCTGTTGGACGGGCCATGGGATTTCATCAAAGATCCGTTAAATGCCGGAGTTCAGGAAAAATGGTATGAGCGGTTTCCACATTCTTCACAATCTCTCTATGTACCCTCATGCTGGAATAATGAACTGGGCATGTACGAGTATGAAGGGGTCGCCTGGTACCGGAAAAAAGTGCAAATTACTACGGCGCAGCATGTCAGGCTGATCTTTCATGCCGTGCTGGGCCATTCCGATGTGTATCTGGACGGCCGGCATCTTGGCTACCACTACGGGGGATTCACTCCCTTTGAATTCATTGTCCCTTCCCTGGCGGCAGGTGAGCACGAGCTTGTCGTCCGGACGGACAGTACGCTGGACCGCCTGACGATTCCAACAGAGCAGGTAGACTGGTTCCATTACGGCGGAATCATCCGGCCTTGCGAGCTGCAATGTCTGCCCGATTTGTACATCGAACAATTGAAAATCGACTATGAGCTCCATGGAACGGACGCCGATGTCTCTGTTCATGTGCAGATCCGTTCATTCCTGCAAGTAGAGCAGACGACTAGACTGACACTCAGCGAAGGCGGTCGGGAATTAGACTCGGAAGAAGTACGGATTGACGCTGGCCAGACCGTCAGCCACACCTTCAAGCTACTCCTGCCAGAGGTACGCCTGTGGAATGTCGGCCACCCGGAATTGTATTCCTTTCAGGTCCGGACCGAAGATGACGACAAGACCGAACGGATCGGCTTCCGCCGGATTGAGACGAAGGATCAGCGCATCTTGATTAACGGCACCCCGGTCTATCTCAAGGGGGTTAACCGTCATGAGGAGCATCCTGAATGGGGTTTTGCCTTCCCCCCGAAGCTGATGCACAAAGAGCTGGATATCATACTGGAGCTGGGCTGTAATTCCGTCCGGGGCTCGCACTATCCCCAGAGCTCTTATTGGCTTGATCTGCTCGATGAACACGGCCTAGTGTACTGGAGTGAAATCCCGATCTGGGGAGCTGCCCTGCCGAACGAAACGGTAAGTGAGCCGCTCTTCCAGCAGCGCGCACTTACCATGATTGAAGAAATGATCGGCTTGCATGTTCATCATCCGTCTGTCATCTTCTGGTCGGTTCATAATGAGATTGACAGCCGTACACAGGAGGCTTATGGGTTCACACAGGCTCTGGTCGACCTGGTGAGAAGTCTCGATACTTCCAGGCTGGTTACCTATGCGACCATGCATCCGCTGGAGGATATTTTGCTGCCCCTGTTCGATGTCATCGGCATTAATAAATATTTTGGCTGGTACGAAGGTGAGGTTGGAGGCTTTAAAGACATGCTGGAGCAGTTCCATGAGCGGGCAATGCGGCTGGGAGCCGGGGACAGGCCGGTGCTGATGACTGAATTCGGCGGCGCAGGGCTGTCCGGGGATGTAGGCTGGGAACCAAGATTGTTCAGCGAGGATTATCAGGCCTACATTGTTACTGAGGCACTGGCGATCTTCCGGAATGATCCCCGGATCGGCGGTACCTTCATCTGGCAGTTTGCAGACATACGCGGTGATTTAAAAAGCACCAGTAAGAACTTTCGCGACCGGGCCCGCGGCTTCAATAACAAGGGCCTGGTTAATGAATACCGCAAACCCAAGCAGTCGTTCCGGGAAGTACGGCGCATCTACCGTTCCTGGAGCTGATGGGTGTAGCCACATTAATTCCGGCAATACAGTAAAAAGGCAGCCCGCTTAAGCAGGCTGCCTTTTTACCATACCGGATTCCTCTGTGCTTCACGAAGGTTCCCTGCTTAGCCTGACAAGCGGCAGAAAAATATCGTCGATAATCCCTGTAATTGTATCATCCGCAACCGGTTCATGGGTGGTAAGCACCTCATAAAACAGCAGATTCGCAGGAAGAGACAGCACCTGCGGACTTACCTCTGACAACTTCAGCTCGCCCCGTTTCTGCGCATTTAGCAGAATAGCCCTGATCATCTCTGTCAGCTCGTTATCCGCTTTATCACTCAGCATTTCCGGCAGGGAAGCAATCAGATTGCCGCCGTATAATTCGGTCATCAGCCCATGAATGGTTTCACCGCCAATCGCTTGCATCGGTTTAACAATTCCGTGAAGCAGGGCAAGCATATCGCTGCGCACATCCCCTGTATCCGGCACATGACCCAAGCCCTCCGGCTTGGTCAGATGTTTGCCTATGGCGGCAGCAACGATTTTAGCCTTACTCGGCCAGCGGCGGTACACTGCGTTTTTGTTGGTTTTTGCCCTCAGCGCAATATTCTCCATCGTCAGGCGGGTATAGCCGGCTTCGTTCCATTCATCCCAGGCTGCCTGCAAAATAGCGTTCTCCAGGACATCCCCGCGGCGGCGCCCGCCCGCATTCTGCTCTCCCTCACCTGCAGTCTCAGCAGAAGTGTTCCTCTTGTTCTCAGGCATACGTAGTTCCCCCCTTCAATATTTTCATAAAAAACTCATTGCATTTCAAGCTGAATTGTTCTATCTTAATCACATAAGGTACGGTACGTATCGTACCTTATAGAGATAGGAGAGAGGAGTATTCACATGGCAATCAACAAATCTGCAGCCGGGAAGCCCCAGAAGGAAAAAATCGATCCGGCCATTCTTAAAGTGGCATTCATCCTGGTATTCGGTGCGCTCGCGCCGCTGTTTGACTCCACTATGGTCAATGTAGCCATCGAGACGCTTACCCGGGACCTGGGCAGCACCGTCTCCGTAATCCAGTGGGTGGTTACAGGCTATGTCCTGACCATGGGTATAGCTATACCCGTCTCAGGCTGGGCGGTCAACCGCTTTGGCGGCAAAAAAGTGTATATCTTTTCACTCGCCGTGTTTTTGGCCGGTTCCATTCTGTGCGCGCTGGCCTGGAATCCGGGCAGTCTGATTACCTTCCGGCTGGTGCAGGGAATTGGCGCGGGCATCCTCATCCCCACGCTGCAAACTGTGCTTGTCCAGTCCGCCGGCAAAAGCCTGGGGCGCGTCATTTCCATCATCGGCATCCCCACCCTGCTGGGTCCAATCCTCGGTCCGGTACTGGGCGGCGTGATCATCAACGGTCTAAGCTGGCGCTGGATTTTCTACGTAAATATCCCTATTGGCTTAATCTCCCTCTGGCTGGCCTCACGGGGAATTCCGGCAGATCAGCCTGCTGCGCGCAAGCAGCCGCTCGACCTTACCGGCCTCCTACTGCTGTCGCCCGCATTCGCTATCCTTATTTACGGTATATCGCAGATCAGCAGATATGGCGGATTGAACAGCAGCAGAGTAACGGTTCCGCTGATGACCGGTCTGGTTCTTATGGCCGCATTCATCGTGTACGCTCTGCGTACTGCAAAAGTGCCGCTGCTCGACCTGCGCCTGTTCAAATCACGTATTTTCTCCGCTTCGAATGCTACCGTGTTTCTTGGAGGCATGGTCATGAACGGAGCCCTGCTGCTTCTGCCATTATACTATCAGCAGGTACGGGGTGAAAGCGTGCTGTTTACCGGTATCCTGCTCATACCGCAGGGGATCGGGATGCTCTTGACCCGGAGCTGGATCGGCGGCCTGTCTGATCGCATCGGTTCACGGCTCATCGTAATCTTAAGCCTCGCGTTTACTATTGTTTCCACGCTGCCGTTTGCCTTTGCCGGTCCTGACACGAATCAAATATTGCTCGCTGCTGCACTCGTGCTCCGCGGGGCGGCACTGAACGGACTGCTCATCCCGGTCATGGTCTCCGCCTATGTCGGTCTGCGCAAAGACCAGGTGGCCGATGCCAGCATTGCACTGCGGATCTTCCAGACGATCGGGGGAGCCTTCGGCGCGGCCATCCTGGCCACTGTCATATCGCATCAGCTCCCGAGCCACGCTGCCTCGGGCGCCCTTACCGTTGCCGGGGCCTATAATGTCGCCTTCTGGTGGTCGATCGGCTTTGCTGTGGTCTCTTTCCTTCCGGCACTGTTATTACCAAAAGGAAAAGAAAAGGCTGTGCTGAACAATGAACCTGTGGTAACTGAAGGCGCTGGGGTAACAGAAGCCTAATTGTGCTTGGCACCTGTCAGTGTTACCCGGGGAAAAGAAATCGCTGCTGCAGACCGGCATCACGAATCAGCAGGAATTCACCCGCTTAAATTAACGCCTCCCGTTGTACTCAGTGCCCAGCCGCCGTCCTCCTGCCACAGCAGGTGCAGCACCGCCACCGCTCCCGGTGGCGGTGCTGATGCCGTATAGAAGGTCGTCCCGGACTCCGCCTTAGCCAGCCATTGGCGGATGACACCGCCGTGCGTTACGATCAGTACCCGCAGCTTCATCGGTTCTTGCCGGCAAAGCTTCGAAGGTTCAACAGCATCTGTATTTGTATCCGCATCACTATCTGCCCCTGCGATAGCTCCTTCGATATTCTCCCGCTGGGTGAAGCATCTATTCTCCTTCATCTGCTCGGCTTCGGCTTCATGAACCAAACCGTTCATAAAATGCTCCAGCCTGGCAGCAAAAGCCTCCCAGGGTTCCCCGCCCGGCGGCGTAATCGCTGCCGGATCATCAATCCAGCTTCTATACTTTGGATTATACTTCAGCTGTTCATAAGTATTACCTTCCCACTCCCCGAAACTGAGCTCCCGTAACCGCGAATCATAAATAGCTGCACCTTCCAGCGTTGGTACAATGCTGTGCAGCGTCTCCCGGCACCGGAGCAGATCACTGCAGTACACCCGCCAGAAGCGGCCCGCCAGTTCTGGCTGTTCTCTTAGTGCAGCCAGCTTCGTCCGTTCCTCCGGCAGCAGCGGCAGATCCGTGCTCCCCAGATAGCGGCGCTCTATGTTCCATTTCGTGTGCCCATGGCGCAGCAATACCAGCTCCAGCTCTATTTGCCGCTGCTGCCGGCTGGGATTCGGTGTCTGCTCATGTCCGGTGTTCTCCATTCCCGGCTCAGCCCCCCGTCCCTATGAAGGCCAGCGCTGCACAGAAGACTACAAATATTGAAGAAGACAGCAGCATCATCCGGGAGGTGATAATGATATCCTCCGGCTCCAGACTGCGCAGCGGGTCGCCCATATAGGCACGGAACGAGGCTACGCCGTGGTATACGTTCTCTCCGCCCAGGCGGATGCCGAGCGCTCCGGCTACAGCCGACTCCGGATAGCCGCTGTTGGGGCTGGGATGCAGGCGGGCGTCGCGGTGCACGGTGCGCCAGCATCTGCGCCAGTCCAACCGCAGCAGCCTTGCGCATAGGGTTAACAGCAGCGCGGTAATCCGCGCCGGTATGTAATTGGCAACATCATCGAGCCGGGCGGAGGCCCAGCCGAGGTCGCGGTATTTGTCGTTCTTGTAGCCGACCATGGAATCCAGCGTATTCACGGCGCGGTAGGCCATGGCCAGCGGCGCACCTCCAAGCAAAGCGTAGAACAGCGGAGAGATAATCGCATCGACGATATTCTCGGCAACCGTCTCTACGGTGCCGCGTACAATCTCCGGACTGTCCAGCGAAGCCGTGTCCCGGCCCACAATCATTCCCAGTGCCTGCCGGGCCGCTGGAAGGTCTCCCCTGCGCAGCTCCACATAGACAGCCATCCCGGCATCCTTAAGGCCCTTGGCGGCTATGGTTGTGGAGAGAAGCCAGGCTTCCGCCGCCAGAGCCAGCCAAGGCGAGATCTCGGACAGCAGCCACAGAAGCGACGCTGTCAGCAGCCAGCTGCCGCCCGCAACGAGCAGCGGCAGCAGCACTCCGGCCCGCTTCAGGCTGCGCTGCCGGACGAAGCGGCGGATCAGCCGCTCCAGTGCAGTAATCGCCTTTCCCATGAGCACCACAGGATGGGGAAGGCTGCGGGGATCGCCGACCATCCGGTCCAGCACATATGCTGCCAGTAATAGCAGAGCAACGGTCATGGCTGGTCCCTCCATGACCGGCATAGCACAGCGCCTAATGGCCCGTTCATCCGCATCCGGCTCAGATAAGGCCTCATTCGCCGTTCTTCCTTGCCTGCTCCTGAACAGCCTTCACCGACTGGAGACTGCCTGTCACAGCGGCATAGACCAGCCTGCCGATTGCACCGCCAAGGTCAGTGGCTGTGCCAGCATAAACATGCTCTGCCCCGTAGCGGCGGCTGCCGCTGACCGCAAGCACAACTGCATCGGTCGTCGTGCCCGTAGCGATCAGGCCATTCTCAGGATCGGTAATCCCGAGATCGGCCAGGGCGGCAGCTTTGGCTTCCGCTGCCGTCATCACGGCATTGACCATCGCTGCCGGCGTCAGCTGTCCGTCAATGCCGAGCATAATATTGATCGTGCCCGGACGGTAAGCCTTCAGCACGCTCCGCTCCACCCCGGCCCGGGCCGCATTGCCTGCAGCTGCAGTGACGCAGCAGAAAATACCTGCCGAGCCTATATCTTCTTCGGCTACAGCCGCATGCTCAAGTGGCACTGCTGTCATCAGCCCCGCGCAGCCTTCCGGCGGATATCCCCATTCCGCCAGCTTGTTCTCCATATCGCGCACAGGATTGCTGCACACATAATCACGGCTGACGTACTGGTTCACGGCTCGCTTCAACCGGCCCATTCCCCCGCCGTACACCGCACTCGATATACTGTCCGCCTCAGCCGGGAATTCCAGCAGCAGATGTTCCTGCTTCCATTCCAGAACCAGCCCCGGCCAGACCTTTGAGCGATACGCCCTCACCCCTCCGGCAAGCTCAAATGGAATCTTCACTTCCGCCATCTCTAATCCGCTCCTTTCGTAACTTTAGTGTTGTCATTATGTGTTTTCAGGGATCTGCCTATTGGGTCTTTGGCGCAGAACCGAACCAATCCGCTCTCTATCTGATGCTATCCTCGTCTATCGGATACCTTCCCCGCCTATCTGATGTTATCCCCAGCCCATTAGATGAACAATAGCGGGAAAACTTCCAGCTAATTTTTTCAATTTCGCCTAAAACCGCAATATAGGTGGAAAACCTCCGTCTAATTTCAAGAGAAAAGTGTATTTATAGCTATAGGAGAACTATTAGCGGGTGAAAATCCCACTATTGTCTTTCTCCGTTCCCTTTAGAGTAAGTTAGATGGAGAAAATCCCGCTACTGTAGTGTATCTCCGTCTCTCAAAACAACCTTCTTAACAAGTCTGCATCTGCACTTTGTACAACAGATCCGGCTAATTTCACCCGCCAAATCCATTCTGCTGTATTTCGCACACTAGATTTCCGCGAATCACCCAGAAAACGCACTTTTCTCTGATTTCAACTGTACAAAGTACAATAGATTTTAATTATTATGTCCGCAGCTTACATTCTGCTGTACGAAATACAACAGAATACTTCATGTCTACATTCAGGCTGAATCATTTGCCTCCGCAGAGCATATTCTGCGGTCCAAAATACATTCAACCCTCCAGGATCTCTTCCATCTCCCGCAGCAGCCGGGCATTGTCCTCATGCCCCTTAACCGCAACGCGGAGATGTCCGCTTGCAAGGCCAGGGTACATGGCGCAGCTGCGCACCAGGATGCCCCTGCGGCCAAGCTGCTCCTGCATAGCCGCAGCGTTCCACGCTGCTGGCAATTCCAGGAGCAGGAAGTTCGCCTCCCCCGGCGGCACAGCGCAGCCGAGGCGCAACAGCCCCTCCCGCAGCAGCTCCCGCTCCGCTGCGATCAGCCCGCGCGTGCGCTCTACGTAGCTGCGCCCGCTGCGCAGGCAGGCTTCCCCGGCCAGCAGCGCTAGGCCGTTCACGCTCCAGGTCACCTGCTTGCCGGTCATGGCTGCGGCAAGCTCCGGGGCTGCGATCGTGAAGCCCAGCCGCAGCCCCGGAATGGCATAGAACTTCGTCATCGAGCGAATCAGCACCGTATGCCGGTAACTCTCCAGCTCCGGCAGCAGGGATTGCCGCTGCTCCTCCGGGATGAAGTCGATGAACGCTTCATCCACGGCAAGGATTGTGCGGCAGGCTTCCGCCTTGCGGGCCAGCAGCCGCACATCCTCAAGAGCGTACTGGACGCCGTTCGGATTGTTCGGCTGCCCGAGGAAGAGCAGATCGACCTGCTCCAGCAGCCCGGCAATCTGCTCCACTTCCACCCGGTACTCCTGCTCCCTCGTCCCCTGGACGGAGCGCACCTCTGCTCCGAACTGTTCTGACAGCTGCCGGTACTCGGAGAAACAGGGCTCGACGATACCCACCCGGCGCGGTGCCACGGCCAGCAGCAGCAGTGCCATCGATTCTGCCGCCCCGTTGCCCACAGTGATCCAATCAGCGCCGACCCCAAGCTCCCCGGCCAGCAGAGCCTTTAATCTGCGGTGCCCGGGATCGGGATACGCTGTAATAGCAGCCGCTGCATCCCGTAGCAGCTCCAGCACGCCGGGCGGCGGACCGAGCGGATTGATATTGGCGCTGAAATCCAGAAAAGCGCCGTTCCCCGCACCATAGAGTTCCGCGGCCGTCAGCAGATCGCCGCCGTGGCCATATTTTTCAAGCATGCCTACACTCCCTTTAATCTTCTCTCGCGTTTAAGTTCATTGACCCAATTATTGCCTCTATCGCAGAAGTACGTCAATGCTTCTAGGTCCCAAATCCCCCTCCGCCACTTTTCCCTGGATGTTTATTTTCAAATTCAGCTTAGATAGTTTAGAATAAATGCAGTAGTTAACCATGCACAGGCGGAGGAATACACTATGCTTTTTATTGATAACACAGGAATCACAGACGCATCAATTAATCTGGCGATCGAAGAATTTGCCCTTAAGAATCTGCCGATGGACGACAGCTACCTGCTCTTTTATATCAACAGTCCGTCCATTATCATCGGCAAGCACCAGAATACAATCGAAGAGATCAACCAGGAGTATGTAAAAGACAACAACATTCAGGTCGTACGCCGGCTGTCCGGCGGCGGGGCTGTCTATCATGATCTTGGCAATCTCAACTTCAGCTTCATTACCAAGGACGACGGCCAGTCGTTCCATAACTTCCTGAAATTCACCCAGCCGGTCATCGACTATCTGCAGTCCATGGGTGTTAATGCCGAGCTGAGCGGCCGCAACGACCTCCAGGTCGGTGAGCGCAAAATCTCCGGCAACGCCCAGTTCTCCACGCGCGGACGCATGTTCAGCCACGGCACCCTGATGTTTGACCTCAACCTTGACGATGTGCAGGCATCCTTGAACGTCAATCCGGAGAAATTCAAATCCAAGAGCACCAAATCCGTGCGCAGCCGCGTAGCCAACATCAAAGAGCTGCTTGGCACGGATATGACCATCGAGGAATTCCGCGACGGGCTGCTGCGTTCCATTTTCGGCATGGAGCCTTCCGAGGTTCCGCAGTACAAGCTGACTATGGATGACTGGGTACGGATTAACGAAATCTCCAAGGAACATTACCAGAACTGGGACTGGAACTACGGCCTGTCGCCGAAGAGCAATGTGAAGCACACCCGCAAATTCCCGGCAGGACTCGTCGATATCCGCATGGACATTGAAGATTCCTACATTAAAGATATCAAAATCTACGGTGACTTCTTCGGCGTCGGTGATGTGGCTGATGTGGAAAATGCGCTGCGCGGCAAGCGTTATGAGAATGCCGAGGTCAGAGAGGCCCTGTCCGGGCTTGACCTGAAGCATTATTTCGGGCGGATTGAGCCGGAGGACTTTATCGGGCTTATTTTCCTGGAAGAATAGGCTGAGCTGTCCAACTGGAGTGTATATCAGAAGAAACGGCTTTTCCGAATTCTTATATTTAAATAAAGCCCCGCTACCTTCCGCGCAGCTTGCGCAGTTCGTAGCAGGGCTTCTTTTTTGATGATTCTTCCTCAAGGGGTAAGCACAAACACATAAACGGCCAGGGCCAGTGTGAGAACCATGCACACATGCTCTACCTTGCTTCCCTTCTTCGTACCGGTGCTCATCAGCTTCAGCCTCAGCTTGAAGGGCAGCGGCGGCAGCGGCGTAATCCCACGCTGAGTCAGCGAATCAGCGAGCAGATGGAGTGCATACGACATGCCTCCGGCGATCCACAGGCTGCCGCCGTCATTCATGCCGAGGGAGGCGAAGTAGAGCAGCGCTCCCCAACCGGCAACCGCGTACAGTGTATGCGTGATTCCCCGGTGCGGGACAACCGAGGATACGACCAGCAGGCAGGCGGCAATGTAGTTCCAGGGATCATAATCTTCTGCGAACGCGAACAGCGCCAGGGCGATCAGCAGCATGAACAGATGCCTCAGTCTGCGGCCCGGCAGAAACGACACACTACCGACCAGCAGAGCCAGGGCAATATTCCACGGGGGAGCCGCAATACCTGCGAAATAAAGATAGACAGCCGCCCCAATCAAGGCCACCTGCAGAAGCCGCAGCAGAGATTCGGGGACAGCCTTGCGGACCAGCAGCGAGTTCGGCTCATCAATATCGGGCAGCAAAGCGCTGACCGCCGCCACGGCAACCGCCGGAATCGTGATTTCATAACCGAGCAGATTCATCACTGAGAGCGTAACCCCGGTGCTGATTACTAAATGGGATTTGCCCATCATCTTGGAAACCGCCCCTTTCTAGGATGTCGAAATAAGAACAAATGTGCGGTTACCGAAGTATACCAAGAGAGCGTTTTTTTGTCCAGCCAGTACATTTATATAGTATTAAGAATCCTGTTACCGGCTTGGCTCAGGCATAGTTTTGGCTTGTCCTTCCCTTGGTTTTAGGATACAATTTGGACAACTTGATACGTTTTCTGTATTTCATGAAAGGATGACCGCGGTGAACCGCTCCCGAATAGCCGATCTCAGTCTGCTCCTGGTGGCAATGATGTGGGGATGCACATTTTTAATTGTCCAGCATGCCGTCAGAGTGCTGCCGCCGCTTGCCTTCAACAGTATACGGTTTACGGGAGCCGCCCTGCTGCTGGCCCTGATCACGGCTGTTTTTTACCGCCATGAATGGAGAAAGCTAAGCTGGCGCATGGTGAGACACTCTCTGCTGCTGGGCCTTTTTCTGTTTATGGGCTATGGCTTCCAGACGATGGGCCTGCTGTATACGACCACTTCCAACACCGGATTCATCACTGGCCTCTCGGTAGTGATCGTGCCCTTCCTGTCTCTGGCGCTGCTTAAACATTCCATCTCCCGGTATACCTGGTTCAGTGCAGGACTTGCAGTAGCAGGATTGTATCTGCTCACCTTCACCGGCTCTGCGCTCTCGCTCAATAAAGGCGACGCTCTGATCCTGCTCTGTGCCATCGCGTTTGCCCTGCAGGTCGCTTATACCGGTGTGTATGCGCCGCGTTATCCGGCCCTGCCGCTGGCAACGCTGCAGTTAGCTTTTGTCGGCTTGCTCAGCATATTTGCCTCGCTGATCGTTGACGGGACCGCACCCCTGGCGCACAGTGCAGAGCTGGTCATGAAGCCTGATGTACTGTGGGCGCTGCTGATTTCGATCGGGCCGACCAGCGCCTTTGCCTTCTGGATTCAGACGGCCTGCCAGAAGTACACCACACCGTCCCGGGTAGCCATCATATATGCGATGGAGCCGGTGTTCGCGGCATTTACGGGGCTTGTCTTCGGCGGCGAGTCGCTGGGCTTATCCGCTGGACTGGGCTGCCTTTGCATCCTTGCAGCGATGCTGTTGGCGGAGCTCAGCCCCGAGCCTGCCCCGACCGTCCAGGATCATGATGAATCCACCCCTTTGGTTCCATCAGACCGGTGAGTTCATCTATACTAATACAATAACCTTTTAGGAGAGAAGCCGAATGTATAAACTAATTGCTATCGATATTGATGACACCCTGATTAATGATGACAAGGAAGTCACCCCTGCGACCCAAACCGCTCTTGAGCAGGCTGTCGCTGCCGGCGTTGTTGTCACTCTCGCAACCGGCCGTGCCTATGCCTCTGCCCAGGCCATTGCCCGCCAGACCGGACTAAATGTGCCGATCATCACTTACCAGGGTGCACTGGTGAAGAATTTGATGGACGAAAAAGTGCTCTACGAGCGTTACGTGCCGCAGGATGCCGTGCGCAAACTGTTCCAGTACTGCGTGGATCATGACCTGCACTTGCAGACCTATATTGACGACAAGCTGTATGCGCGCGAAGAGAACCAGAAGCTGATCGAATACTCCCAGCTGAACAGAACCCAATATTACATCGAACCAGATTGGGAAGGTAAGCTCGTTCCGCAAAAAACACCAAAAATGCTCATCATCGATGATCCGGCGTTCCTGGATGAACTGTCGCCGATTCTCCGCGAGCTGCTGGGCGATTCGGTCCACATCACCAAATCTAAGCCGCATTTCCTGGAAATTATGCACCATGAGGGCACCAAAGGTCTCGCGCTTGAGTTCCTGGCTCAGCACTTCGGCTGCGAGCTGTCCGAAACGATTGCCGTAGGCGATTCCTGGAACGATCATGAGATGCTGGAAGCGGCCGGCCTCGGCGTCGCCATGGCTAATGCCATTCCTGCACTGAAGGAAATTGCCGATTTCGTAACCCTCAGCAACAACGAAGACGGCGTGAAATATGCCATCGATAAATTCATTCTGCAAACAGCCGAATAATTAGTTTGCCTGCTTAACAAAAGGGTGCCTGGCGCCGGTTCTTGAAGAACCGGCACCAGGCACCCTTTCTAATGATTTTATTGCCCGGTTACAGCAGCCGTGAACGACTGTTCTGCCGCAGTTACCGTTTTTACAGTGGCTACTCCTTTATTTCCAGCCTCAGCAGCGCCGTCTTCCTGCTCCAGCTGTGAATGGTAGAGATCATAATACCGGCCTTCCGCTGCCAGCAGCTCGATATGGCTGCCGCGTTCCACAATCTCCCCGTTCTCCATGACCAGAATGAGATCAGCATTCTGAATGGTCGACAGGCGGTGGGCGATAACAATCGTTGATTTATCCTTCATCAGCTTGCGGATGGCCTGCTGGACCATTTTTTCCGATTCGTTATCCAGCGCCGCCGTGGCTTCATCCAGCAGCAGAACCGGCGCATTTTTCAACATCGCTCTGGCAATCGACAGGCGCTGGCGCTGGCCCCCGGACAGCCTGGAGCCATGTTCACCGATATCTGTATCCATGCCATCCGGCAGTTCCATCACAAAGTCATAGGCATTCGCCTGCCGCAGTGCCTCCTTAATCTCATCATCCGGCGCACCCGGTCTTCCGTTTTGAATATTATCGCGGATACTTCCGGTGTACAGTCCCGATTCCTGCGGCACATAGGCGAAATAGCTTCTCAGGTGGTCCAGACTTAAAGCAGTTATGTCCGTTCCGTTAATTGCAATCGCACCTTCATCCGGCGTATAGAACCCGAGCAGCAGCTTGAACAGTGTGGATTTCCCGCCTCCGCTCGGTCCGACCACTGCCACTTGCGAGCCTTGCGGCAGCTCCATGCTGATCTTGCTCAGGCTGGCTTTACCGGCATCCGGATAATGAAAGGAAACCCCGGAGAGCACCAGACGTTCGAAGTCAGGCTGCTTTGCCAGCGGCTCCGGCAGAACTTTGACCTCGGCAGGCTCATCGATGACTTCAAAAATCCGCTCCGCCGCACCCAGCGATTGCTGCATGGAGGCTACCAGGCCCGGAAGTGACGAGAACGGCATAATCAGATAGTTCATCAGCTGAATAAATGCGATCATCGCCCCTACCTCGAGCTTCCCCTTCGCCACGAACCATCCGGCAATAATCAGGGCCAGAAGGAAGGTCGCATGACCCAGCACAGACGCTAACGCACCTGTAGCCCCTTCGATTTTACCGCGCTTTTGTTCTGTAGCATTAATATCCTCACTGTGTCCCTGATACTGCTTCAGCAGTCTGCGCTCGATGGAAAAGGACTTGAACACCACACTGCTCCCGAGGATATCATTCAAAAAGGAAGTCGTCCGGCTCATGCTTTCCTGCAGTTTCACACTATTCAAGCGCATCGCATTGCCGAATACTTTACCCGTAAGAAAAAGCAGCGGCCCCATCGCAAAACAGATCAAAGCGAGCAGCCAGTTAATATACAGCAAGTAAGCAAAAGCTGCCAGCGCGAGCAGCGGATTGCGGATGAGATCGATCATTACCTTTCCGCAGGCTTCACCCACCGATTGGTTGTCATTCGTGAACCGGGACAGCAAATCGCCGGAATGATTGCGGTCAAAATAGGACTGCGGCAGACGGAGCGTGTGCCCCATCATCTCCAGACGCAGCTCATTTCTGATTTTAGCCGAGACCTTAGTTTTGAAATAGGCCCCCGCATAACTGTTGAGCAAACCTACAAGCAAGAAGAGAACGCCAAAAGCAATCAGCCCCGAAAAAGCTTCCACATCCAGGCGGACCGCCGCATCGGTAATTCTCGACAGATACCAGGCGGTTGTAAGATCATAGACAATACTGACCAGGGTAGTCAGCAGCAATACCGTATAAATTAGCTTGTGCCTGAGCATGTATGTACTTAATCTGGAGAATACGCTCTTCTTCAATAGTTCATCCCCCTTTTTAAAATTCCGCTCCGCGCACCTTCGCATATACTTTGGTGTCATGAAGTTCTCCATCGAAGCCGCGCGCGCTAAGCCGAAGAATGCCGTCCAGTTTATATCCCGTACGCTCCGCCACAGCAGCGCTTTTGACATTCCGTCCGCTGCACCGGATCTCGATCCGGTTAGCCTCCAGCTCCCGGATGGTAAACTCAGTGATCGCTTTCACCGCTTCCGTCATATAGCCCTTTCCCGCGCAGGAGCTTCTGATCCAGTATCCAAGCTCAAAAGCGCGGACATCCCAGTCTATATGGTGGAGGCCGCTGCAGCCAATGAAGGTTCCATCAGCCTTGTTATAAATGTTCATGTGCATATTGCTCCGGTCGAGATATTTGAGCCGCGACTCCCTTGCGTATTGCTCGGTTTCCTCGGGCGTCTGCAGGCTTTGGGCAAAAATCATCCACGGCTTCAGCTCATTCAGACTTTCTGCCATAGCCTCATTCATCTCTGCTCCATCGCCCCAGCGCGCAGCCCGGATCAGCAGACGCTCTGATTCAAAACTCTCAGAAATATCCAGCATAATTGGAATTACAGATTTAGACATCCTTTTATCCTCCTATCATTAGTTCAAATCACCTTTTCCCGAATTATAGTGGTAAACCCTTTACCTGGAAGTGATATATCTCTTATTAGTTTACTGAACGGAGAGGGGGAATGAACAGAGACGCAGGAAGTAAACCCTTCTCATTCTCAAGGCGGAGATTAGGACAGACAGTAAATAGCCGTCCTGCAGGGCCGAGACGAGCATAACTAAGCTCTCCCGTGCCTGTAAGACGGCTGTTCTGTTCAATTCAATCTTCATTTAATCAAGCTTACTGCGTTTCGTACAGCGATAGAATTTCCAGTACAACCTCTGCCGAGTTCCTGGCTGCGAGATCCAGGTGGGCTTTGAACAAGCCGGCAGCCTCGGCGCCGGCAATATCCGAGATTGACCGGACAGCCAGAAACGGGACACCGAACTGATATGCCGTCTGGGCAATCGCTGCACCCTCCATGTCCGTAGCCAGGGCCTCCGGGAACCTGCTGCGGATGGCTTCTGCCCGTTCAGGCTGGCTGATGAACGAGTCGGCCGTTGTGATCAGGCCGGCAACAACCTGCTCTTGCCGTCCGCCCCGCTGAATAATCTTTCCCGCCAGCTCAAGCAGTCCGGCTGAAACCGGATAACGCTGTGGCATCTGCGGCACCTGACCGTAAGCATAGCTGAATGCCGTAGCATCCACATCACTATAGACCAGCTCCTTGGCGATCACTACATCACCGACTTGCAGCCCCGCCCCCAGACCGCCCGCTGCTCCGGTATTGATAATTAATTCACAGTGGAACCTCTCGAGCAGCAGTGTTGTCGTCAGCGCTGCGTTGACCTTGCCGATGCCTGACTTAAGCAGCACCACATCCCGCCCGTTCAAGCTTCCGCTGTACAGCCTTCCACCGCCCGCCTCCAATTCAGACACGCCCCGCATCTTAGACAGCAGCAAGGCTACCTCTTCTTCCATTGCTCCTATAATCGCTATGCTCATGTTGTCTTGGCTCCTTCACCTTGAAGATCCTTTTCCCGTCCGGTTCCCGCTGGTGCGGATCCGCATCTCAGCTTGTTTATGTATCCCTCCAGCTCTTCGACCGCAGCTGCGACAGCTTCGGCGGTAACAGTACCCGGCATCCGGTGAATGGAAGCTTCCGGTACAGTCGCCCGCCTGCCAAGCTTCAGCAGGTCGCCGCGCGATAAATGCGCAAGCCCCAGATCACCGAGACTGGCTGGCAAGCCAATCTGCTCATAAAAGGGCAGCAGTTCAGCAATCTCGCTCCAGTTATTTTCGAGCGCCAGCTGGACTAGCACACCGTAAGCCACTTTATTGCCATGCAGCACCCGGTGGGACTCCGGAATGCCGGTCAGCGCATCATGAATGGAATGGGCTCCCGCCGTCCGCCCGTAATCCTCAGCGAACCCGCCTACCAGACCGCCTGCCATAATGTTCGTTTCAATAATTCGGACCAAGGCATCGTTCAGCTCGCCCGCCCTTAATGCAGCAAGTGCCTCTCCGCTGTATTTCAGCAGATTCTCACGGCATTTACGTGCCGCATACCAGCCCAGCTCCACTTCAAGCGGCGGGGAGTCCAGATTTCTAATGATCACATCTGCTTCATACCATTTAGCTAGCGTATCTCCGATTCCGGCGGTCAACAGTTCAGGCGGGGAAGCGGCAATCACCGCCGGGTCAAGCAGCACAAGCGCATTGCTGCGCGCGAAAATATCAAAGCGGATGAATTCACCATGCTCATCATACATTACGCTAAGTGAAGACCAGGCTGCACAAGTTGCAGCAAGCGTAGGGAGAATGACCGCAGGCAGGTTAAGCTTGGCTGCAGCTGTTTTTACCAGATCGGTAATTTTCCCGCCGCCCACAGCGATTACAGCCTGAAGCTGATGATCCTCAGCATAGGCGGCAATCGCATCTCGTTCACTATAAGTGCATTCACCGCCATAAATGTAATAATGCGTCTCCGTCTCTATAAGCTCCGGCCAGAACGGGGCTGCCGCAATCCATGACTGTTCACCTCTTACAACAAGCACCCGGCTAATCCCCCGTCTCTGCAGATGCTGTTCCAGACTGCCCCAGCTCCCCGCGCGGCAAATAAATTCCTGGGGTGCGGCGCGGACGATTATTGGCTGATCCATAGCTTGACTATCCCCTCCCTGTTCCCTGCACTAATCACGGCGGGCTTTGCGGGCTAAGCGGTTTCCGGCCGACTGGATGCCCTGGACAAATATGATCAGAATGACCACCGTCACGATCATGACAAAGGTGTCAAATCGCTGGTAGCCATAAGAGATCGCCAGGTCGCCGATCCCTCCGCCCCCTACAGTTCCTGCCATCGCCGTTGCTCCGACCAGCCCGATCGTAGCGGTAGTCATGGTTAGAATCAGCGAGCCGAAAGCCTCAGGCAGCAGAAAATGCCAAATGACCTGAAAGGTCGTTGCACCCATAGCCTCGGCAGCCTCCAAAATGCCGGGGCTGACCTCAAGCAAGGAGTTCTCCACCAGCCGTGCAATATACGGGGCTACGTAGACAATTAACGGAACAATCGCTGCACTGGTACCGATCGAGGTATGTACGAGAAGCCGGGTAAAGGGGATGATGGCCACGAGCAGAATAATAAACGGCAGCGAGCGGATGATGTTGATGAGCGGATTCAGTACGGCATATATAAACCGGTTCTCCAGAATTCCGCCTGGCCGTGTAATCACAAGGACGATGCCAATCGGAATACCCAGCAGCGCTCCGAAAAAGAGCGACACGCCCACCATTACCACGGTTTCCCGCAGGGCTTGAAACAACTGCTCCGAAGTAATTACTGTATCGAACATCAGGCTTCCACCTCCGTAATTTCAACCCCTTGGCTGACGATAAAAGCCGCCGCCTGGTCGATCACTGTATTCTCACCATGCATCTGCAGAATCATATTGCCGAGCGTCGTCTGCTGGATTTCCGTCATATTGGCAAACAGAATATTCACGTTAACCTCAAATCTGCGGATCAGGCTGTTAATGATTGGCTCCGAGGCTGCCCCGCCGACAAACTTGAGCTTAAACAGCCGCCGTCCGTTCTCCGCCTTCAGCGTATTCAGCACACTCTGGGGCACTGAGTTATGAATAACGGTCTGTACGAAGCTCTGTGTGGTGGGATGATGCGGGCTGCCAAAGACATCAAGCACGTTTCCCTGCTCAATAATCTCCCCTCTCTCCATCACGGCGACCTTGTTGCAGATTTGCTGGATAACAGCCATCTCATGGGTAATGATCATGATTGTGATGTTATAGGCTTCATTAATCCGTTTCAGCAGCTCCAGAATGGATTTAGTCGTCTGCGGATCAAGTGCCGAGGTCGCTTCATCACAGAGCAGGATGGAGGGGTTGCTCGCCAGTGCCCGGGCGATACCGACCCGCTGCTTTTGCCCGCCGGACAGCTCTTTAGGGTAGCTTGCTGCCTTATCGCTAAGTCCCGTGAACTCCAGCAGCTCGGTCACACGTTCACGGATTTCCTGCTTGCTTTTCTTCAGCAGTACAAGGGGGATGGCGATGTTGTCGAACACCGTCTTTGATTCCAGCAGATTGAAGTGCTGAAAGATCATCCCGATCTTTTTCTTCACCTGCCTCAGCTCAGCCGGGCTGTATCCGGACAGCGGCTCGCCTTGCACGAACACCTCGCCGCTGGTCGGACGTTCCAGATAATTGACCAGACGGATCAGTGTGCTTTTTCCCGCCCCGCTATAGCCGATGACCCCGAAGATATCCCCTTTGGCGATATTCAGGCTGACTCCTCTTAAGGCTTCAATTGATTGTCCTTTACGCGTAAAGGTCTTGTGCACATTTCTGATTTCAATCATGCGTTCCCGCCTCCTGACCCCAAGCAGACATCGCCCGCTTAAAAATGCCAGCCGCAGCAATCCGGTCCACAGCCTCGTTCAGTTTCTCTTCACTGTTCACCAGGCTGAGCCGGATATAGCTGCTGCCTTGGGCACCAAAGCCGCTACCCTGGGCTACAGCCACCTGTGCTTCGTCCAGCAGACGCCCGGCAAAGGATTCACCAGTATAGCCTTCCGGCACCTTAAACCAGGCAAAAAAAGTACCCTTCGGAGCGGTAACGTCCCAGCCAATGTCCCTGAGCCGGCTGACCAGAACATCGCGCCGCCGCTCATACAGCTTACCTAGCTCCTGTACAACCTCCTGCGGCCCTAGCAGGGCGGCAACCGCCGCATCCTGAACCGCACCGAATACTGTGCTGTATGCCTGGGTGTGGTAATGCTTAAGCGCGGCGATAATTGAGGCATTACCTGCGGCAAAGCCGAAGCGCCATCCGGCCATATTGTAGGTTTTGGAAGCCGTATAGGTTTCGACGCCGTATTCCTTGCCTCCCGGCTGCTGCAGCAGGCTGAGCGGCTTATGGCCGTCAAAGCCGAATGCGCCGTAGGCGAAATCATTCAGCACCGGAAATTCATAGGCCGCCGCAAAAGCAAGCGTCCTTTCAAAGAATTCCTCTGTGGCTACCGCTCCGGTCGGATTGTTGGGATAGTTCAGCATCAGCAGCTTGACCTGCCGGGCAATCTCTTCCGGAACTGTGCTGTAATCCGGCAGGAACCCCTCCCGTTCATAGACGGGAATCGTGTGAACCCGGGCCCGGGCCAGTGCAGCCGCTGCATGGTAGGCAGGATAAGCCGGGTCTGCAGTAAGCAGGATGTCTCCGGGGTTAAGCAGACTCTGCGGAATTCCGGTGACACCGATCCCCGAGCCGTTGAACACTGCGACCTCTGTCTCCGGATCAAGCTCCACGTTATATTCGCGTTTATAGAACGCCGCTATGGCTTCGAGAGTGCCTGTTTTACCGTAAAAAGGCGGGTATCCCTGATTTTCCGGCTTGTCGACCGCCTCTTTCAGCGCATTGATAATATGCTGCGGGGTCGGCTGATCGGGATTGCCGCTGGCCAGATCGATGACATCAATACCTTTGCTCCGGTACAAGGCAATCTTGGCCTTCATCGCATTGAAATAATTGCCGGGAAGCTCCGTGACTACAGTAGAAGGTTTAAAGTCCATATACATTACACCTCTTTGCAGGTTCTGTGGAATAGACAAGGATCTGCCGCTCCTCCTTGCCGTTTTGCGGGCCATGGAGCATCGCTTGGCTCTAACAAAACTTGCTGCGGAACAATCCGCATAAGGGGAACGGCAGACCGGAAAGTGAATCTCTTATCGTGTGAAAGCTCTTATCGGCTTAGCATTTTTATTGCTTAAAATAGCTCGGCAATCTGTACCCTTCATAGTCCGGTTTCGACTTGATATATTCCTGGAATTCAGCAGAATGATAGCCTTCAATGATATCTTTGACAAACTGGGCATCCTTGTTCTTGCTGTCCACCGCCACAACATTCGTGAACGGATCCGTCATATTTTCCAGCTGTAAAGCTGTGGTCAGCTTAATATTATTCGATACGGCAAAATTCCCCTGAATTGCAGCGTAGTCTACATCCTCCAGGGCACGCGGTCCTTGGGCCGGCTCAGTGGCAATAAACTTCAGTTTATGCGGATTGGAGGTAATATCGGCCAATGAAGTCTGCAGCGGGTCAATATTATCCTTCAGTGTAATCCAGCCTACATCTTTCAGTACGTTAAGGGCGCGCAGCATGTTTACGGGCTCATTCGGCAGATTGATCTGATCACCGTCGCTTACCTCATCCAGACTGGTATGCTTTTTGGAGTAGAGGCCCATCGGCGGGGTTGGTACCTGCACCACACCCACCAGGTCGATTTTTTCTCTTTCATTAATGGATTGCAAATACAAAGAGTGCTGGAATACGTTGGCATCTATCTCCCCGTTAGCTACAGCTACATTAGGTTGAATGCCGTCCGTAAATTCTTTATAAGTAATCGTATACCCTTTCTTCTCCAGATAAGGCGCGACACCGTTCTTGAACTGGTCACTGTACGGTCCCGGGTTGAAGCTGATCCGCAGCGTCTTGCTCTCTTGTCCGGAGGAATCGCTGCCCGAACCCGAAGCTTCGTTATTGTTGCCGCAACCCGCTGTGAATAGAGCAACAGCAGTAACCAGCAGCAAGGAATGAATCCATTTTTTCTTCATCGTTTATTTCTCCCCCTAGAGTATCTTTTTCTGTGCATACCAGGCGCGAATTAAAACCAAGTAAATGCATCAGAATTTAATTGATTCATATGTTACAATGCATTATTATTCATGTCAATACATTTTAACTAAGTAGAGCGGAATACTCAGATTAACTATTTACTTCTTTTTGACATTGTGATAGGTTGATATGAAAAAGACCGAAAGGGCGATAAAACATGGCCAAAGTTGAAAGTTTCCAATTGGATCATACCAAAGTAAAAGCTCCTTATGTCCGGGTTGCAGGTACCGAAAGAAATGAAAAAGGCAGTACGATTCAGAAATACGATTTGCGGCTGCTGCAGCCGAATGTGGATGCCCTGCCTACCGCCGCTGTACATACGCTGGAGCACCTGCTGGCCACGTATTTGCGCGATGAACTCGAAGGCATTATCGATATTTCTCCGATGGGATGCAGAACCGGATTTTATCTGATTATCTGGGATGAGCATAACCCTGCTGATGTCGCAGCCGCGCTGACCAAGGTGCTGAATAAAGTGCTTGAAACCGAGCATATTCCGGCAGTTTCCGCCCTCGAATGCGGCAACTATAAGGACCACTCTTTGTTCAGTGCCCAGGAATATGCCAGAATCGTGCTCGAAGCAGGCATCAGTGATGACCCGTTCAGAAGCTAACCCGAAAGGACAAGGACATCCATGCTTAGTATTGATTTCACTGGAAAAACACTGGTGGTCACCGGGGGGCTTACCGGCATAGGCAAAGGCATCGCCGACTTGTTCCTTGAGGCTGGAGCGAATGTCGTTATCGGCGATATCGCCTGCAAGGCGGAGCTGGAGCGTGTACATGAGCGGCTGGTGCAGATCCGGATGGATGTGACAGTGAGCGGGGATGCCGCGCGGCTGATCGACTGTGCGGTCGAAGCATTTGGCCGGCTTGACTTCCTGGTGAACAACAGCGGCACATCAACGATGGATTTTGCCGTAGATATCAAGGAAGAAGATTGGGATAAGGTCATGGATATCAACGCCAAGGGCGTGTATCTGGTTTCCCAAGCCGGGGCGCGGCAGATGCTGAGGCAGGGCGGCGGAGGACGAATCATCAATATCGCCTCACAGGCAGGCAAGAACGGCTACCGCTGTATGGGCAACTATGTTGCCTCCAAGCATGCCGTGCTGGGCTTCACCAAAGTGATGGCACTGGAGCTGGCCAAGGAACAGATTCTGGTGAATGCCGTCTGCCCGGGCATTGTAGAGACGGATATGAAACGGCGTGAACGTGTCGAAGGTGCAGTCTTACGCGGAATGGAGCCGGAGGACATTCTGGCCGAGGACCGCTCGCAGGTGCCGCTTGGTCGTACGGCTGAAGTCGAGGATGTGGCTAATGTTGTACTGTTTCTCGCCAGTCCCCTCTCTGCTTATATGACCGGCCAGGCGATCAATGTCACCGGCGGCATGACGATGAATTAAAGATAGGGACCCTCTCCGGCGGCATACGCCGCTGAGTAGGGTCCCTATTTAAATGCTGCTATTATGGCTGGAATGCCGCGTCTATTTAAAACTACGTTTATTCAGCAGGCCAACCGGTATGCACCAGGAACGGCCGCCTGGAGAGCATTTTCTTAGAGTGACAAAGACATAGCAGTAGGAATTCCTCCACCTAATTTCTTATCGACAAGTAATAGGCAGACTCTAAAGGGAATTTCTCCATCTAATCTCTCCCCAAGGGGACAAAGCCGGTATTTTCCGTGAAGTTAGATGGAGTTTTTCCACCTATATCCGGACTTTAAGTGAAACCGGGCGAATTAGTTGGAGGTTTTCCCATTAAAATTTTCTTTGGATAATACCGCAGAGTAGTGAGCAGGTCTTTAGCTCTTTCCCCGCTCCAGCGCAACCCTCATCCCTGTCTCAGCCAGTGTAACTCCCTCCGGCAAAATGTAGTCTTTGCGGATATCAACATCATGCGACATATGGGTATACACGGTACGACGTGGCTTTAAGAGCTTAAGCAGCTCGGCTGCTTCCGTCATATCGTACACAGAACGTGTAGACAGCTCCGCCGCTTCGTAATAAAAGCTTGTGCCAAGCACAAGCAGATCCGCCCCAAGCATCGGTTTCGTCTCCTCCGGTCCCAGCGAGATGGAGTCAGAGCAATATACCCACGCATACCCCTTCTTTTCCAGCCGGTAAGCATAGGAATAGCCGTTCTTGCCATGGTTCACCCGCCAGGTGCTGATCTGCCAGCCATCCAGCGCGATTCCGTCATCGCAGGGAATCATTTCAATATGACTGCTGAGCCACGGATATTGCCGCAGAATAACAGGGATCACCTCTGCCGGCGCATAAAGCTCACCTCTATAGCCCATCCAGCGGCAGGCATCCGCCCATTCCGGCAGCCCCCCGATATGATCGAAATGGGCGTGGGTCACCAGCAGTCTGCGCATGCTGCGCAGTCCCTGCAGCTCCATTTGCCGCCGCCAGTCCGGTCCGCAGTCAATCGCCAGAAAATCACTGCCGTTATCTATAAGCACGGATGAGCGCAAGCGGGCGTTCCGCCCGTCCGTCCTAGCTTCCATGCAGGTCTCACAGCTGCAGTACACCCGGGGTACGCCCATGGCGTCGCCTGTCCCCAAAAACACCAGTGTATCCATCTTCACTCTCTCCTTCAGTTCCGGTTCGGAAGTTATGTAACCCCCATTATAGTACATATCACAGTTCAACTCATCTCATGGCTCTTAGCACCAGCGCAAAAACCGCCCCTCCGGAAGGAGGAACGGTCCTATTCGCACACATACTTTCGCTTTCTGCATTAGCGGCACAGAGTACTCCCTGCTGTTAGATTCCGGCTAGCACCTGATACCAGACACCCCGCTTGGAATACAGCGTCTCCCGGACCTCCGCCCAGCCGCCGAGATAATCAATCCCGAACAGCCCGGAGGGAACCGGATAACGGCTCTCATTCTCCGCATAGACCTGCTCGTTTACCGGACGGAAGCCGTATTTGGCGAAGACCTCCTGAGCCTGCTCTGTGGTCAGGAAATCCACCAGCGCCTCAGCGGCCTCGCGGGTACCATGCTCGTCGGCATATTTATCCACGACAGCAGCCGGATTCTCGATCAGAATCGTATCCTTCGGAATGATAACCTCATATTTCACACCCTGGGCAATCCGTGCCAGCAGCTCATTCTCGTAAGTAACAATAACATCGCCTACGCCATATTCAAAGGCCGCCATCGAAGCCCGCCCGCTCTTATCCAGCGATTCCACATTGGCATGCACGCTCTCCAGAAAAGCTTTGGCTGCAGCAGGGTCCTTAACCCCTGTCTGCTCCTCTGACAGCTTCAATCCGGCGCCGTAGATCGCGTTGATATCCCACTGCGCTCCGCCGGAGGTTTTCGGATTTGGGTAGAGCACCTTTACACCAGGCTTTGCGAGATCTGCAAAATCATGAATCCCCTTCGGGTTGCCCTCCCGGGTGCCAAGCGCCACTACTGAGCGGGTCACCATTCCCTTCACACCGTGATCTTTCCATGTATCCGCTACGAGTCCGGCCTTCACCAGCTTCCCGACATCGCCTTCCAGGGCCAGCAGCGTTACATCCGCCTCGAATCCTCCGGCAATCGCCCGGGCTTGGGTGCCCGAAGCTTCATAGGACTCCTGGAATACGATCTTCTGGCCCGTCTTGGCCTTCCACTCCGCTGCGAACAGCGGGAGAATATCACTCATCGCATCCTTCACCACACTATAGGCTCCGACAACTAGCGTCAGATCCCCTTGCTGCGGAGCCGATGCACTATTCGCCGTTTCCTTACCGTTCCCGCAACCGGCCAGAGCCAGTGCGAGCATTGCCAGCATTAGGGCTGCCAGCCATCCGTGCAGTTGTCTGCTCCTTTTGAGAACCCTCATCCCGGCACACATCCTTTGTTTAAATGAACACAGGCATCGGATCTTCCTTCAGCCCGTTCTCCTGAATCCAGCTGCGCTCGTCATTGAATAGATAGGCACGATGGACAAGCACGGAAATTTCCTGGCCTGGTGTAAGTGTCTCTTTCTCCAGAGACCGGTACGTCACCAGCTTATGCCCGTTCACCTCAACCTCCACCAGCCATTCACTGCCGCGGAAATGCAAGTGCTTCACAATGCCCTGCTCTGTGGCCGAAGCCATTTTGAATTCATGCAGATAGCCTACTTCGATATATTCCGGACGGATCAGCGCCTTCGTCGGTTTACCGCCACCCGCATTCTTGAAGCCTTTCAGCTCACTTGCGCTCTCGATCAGCGTAGATTCTCCGATAAAGGTAGCCACGAACGGCGTCTTCGGCTCCTTATAAATATCCCACGGGGTCCCCTTCTGCTCCAGACGCCCCTGATTAATGATCATAATCTCATCGGCGACTTCGATCGCTTCATCCTGGTCATGCGTAACGAAGATCGAGGTGATGCCGACACGTTCAATCAGCTCACGAAGCCATGAACGCAGCTCCTGGCGGATCTTCGCATCAATGGCTGCAAAAGGTTCATCCAGCAGCAGCAGCTGCGGCTCAGGTGCAAGCGCCCGGGCAAACGCCACCCGCTGACGCTGGCCACCGGAAAGCTGATGAGGATATCGCTTCTCGAATCCTTTAAGCCCGGTAAGTTCAACGAGCTCCATTACCCGGCCATGGATGGTATTTTTGTTTACTTTTTTCACCTTAAGCCCAAAGGCAATATTCTCATACACAGTCATGTGCTTAAAGAGCGCATAGTTCTGGAACACAAAGCCGATTTCCCGCTCCTGGGGCGGAAGAGTATTGACCGTTTTGCCATGAAAAATAATTTCACCGCTATCCGGCGTCTCCAGTCCTGCCAGCATGCGCAGAATCGAGGTTTTGCCGCCGCCGCTTGGCCCGAGCAGACCAATCAGATGTCCTTTGGTAATTCCGAAATTGATGTCCTTAACGGCGTGAAAATCTCCAAAATGCTTATTCAGTCCCCGAACTTCTACATGCATCTCTAGTGCACACCCTTTCTTCTCTTACTCCATTCCATTAACAGCAGCAGTCCTGCGGAGAACGCGGCCAGTACCAGCGCCACACCGCCCGCAGCAGTCACATTGAAATTCTCTACATCCTGATAAACCAGTGTAGTAGCGGTTTGGGTTTTGTTCATGATGTTGCCGGAAACGACCAGCACTGCACCAAATTCCCCCAGTGAGCGGGCAACCGTAAGAATTACACCATAGATGACCGCCCAGCGGATCGAAGGCCAGGTGACCTTCCAAAAGGTTGTCCAGCCATACGCGCCGAGCGTCGAAGCGGCCTCTTCCTGCTGTGAACCGATCTCCTGCAGCACTGGCATCACCTCACGCACCATCAGCGGGAAGGTGACAAACAGCGTGGCAATGACCATTCCCGGAAAAGCATAAACAATCTTTACTCCGATTTGTTCAAATACCGCACCCAAGGCGCTATCCGGTCCCAAAAGCAGCACAATCATCAGTCCGCCAATGACCGGAGATACAGCGTATGGCAGATCGACGATGCTGTTCAGCAGTCCTCTCAGCCTTGCGCTCAGCCAGTTGGCACGTACAAGATAAAGAGCCATCATAATTCCAAACAAGGTGTTCAGCAGCGTAACCACAGTTACAACAAGCCCGGTCATCATCAGTGCATGCAGCGCCTCCGGCCGGGACAGGGATGCCCAGAAGCCGCCGAATCCTTCGCTGAAGGCCTCCGTGGTCATCTTGCCCAGGGGAGCCGCAATCAGCAGGAAAAATACAAGATAAGTGAGCCCAATCCATAGTCTTCTCATGATCTTCTCCCCCGCATCTGCAGCATATTAATCAGCCAGAGAATCACAAAGGATAAGGTCAATAGAATGACCGACACCGCAGCGGCGCCAACCGGATTATCACTTTCTACCTCACCGAAAATAAACACGGAGGATACGAGTGTCCGGCCCGGAATATTGCCTGCTACCAGAACCACAGCCCCGAACTCGGCCAGCGCCCGGGAAAAAGCCAGCATTCCTCCGCTAATCATCCCGGGAGCCATAGAGGGTAGAATTACTTGCCGGAATACCCGGCTGCTCTTGGCTCCCATCGTATAAGCCGCTTCCTCCTCGGAAGGGTCCAGCTCCTCCAGCAGCGGCTGCACCGCCCGGATCACAAACGGAAAAGTAACAAAAATCATGGCTATCACGATCGCCGGCTGATGAAAAACAATCTCGAAGCCTAGCTTCTCCGCCATTCCGCCAATCAGACTGCCGGGGCCGAGCAGCAGCAGAATCATCAGTCCCCCTACTGCCGTCGGCAGGGCAAAGGGCAGATCGACCAGACTGTTCAGCAGAGCCTTCCCGGGAAAACGGTAGCGGATCAGCACCCAGGCGATCATGGTGCCTAGCAGTACATTTATTACTGTAGCAATAACGGCCAATTTCAATGTGAGGAGTACCGACTTCCAGGCAATAGGGTCGCTTATGCTCTCGGCAAAGCTGCTGAAGCCCAGCGAAAACGAATTGTAGTAGACACCCATTATCGGCAAAATGATCAGGACTACAAAATACAGCAATATAGTCGTACGAAATCCCCAGGTCCATCCCTTATGTCTTAGCAGCGAATTCAAGTTATAAGTCCCCCCACCTCCGGATATCCGGTCGGTATAGTAGCCATAGCTCCTTTAATTATTCCTATTAATATACTTGGTTTTATAATTATCATTACTTTACCAAATGCATCTCGTGCTCGTCAATTACTTTCGCAGAGTTTTGGGGTAAAATATATTATTATTGCTATCCAAGAGTGCGAAAGGGGAACTGACCATGCTCCATACCATCGAGATTTCGACCAGCAAGCGTGATGAATTGCGGGATATCACCAGGGAAGTCATTTCTTATGTAAAAAAGAGCGGTGTACAAAATGGAATAGCCGTCGTCTATTGTCCGCATACCACTGCCGGGATTGCCATTAATGAAAATGCCGATCCTGACGTAAAGCATGATGTTCTGATGAGACTAGACGAGGTGTACCCCTGGGAGCATCCTAAGTACCGTCATGCAGAAGGCAATACCGCTTCGCACCTGAAGTCGATTACCTCCGGTCCATCCCAAAGCATCATAATCCATGAGGGCAGACTGCTCCTGGGCCGCTGGCAAGGCATTTACTTCTGCGAATTTGACGGGCCGAGACACCGCGAGTGTTATGTGAAAATTATCGAGGGCTGATCCGGTTATCCTGTTATTCGAAAAAAGAAGCGGCTCCGTCAGATCCAATGGGGCCGCTTCTATATAATATATAGCTTCTATAACACTTTCACCAAGTAAAGTTATACCAATGCACTGTTCTAAAGCGATGAGCCCCAAAAAATGCACTCTATAAACTGCGGCTTAGTACTTTAATATGAGTAAGTGCTGCCTGCTTCACGTCCTCGAATGATACCTTATCCTGAATATAATATGAAATAAATCCGTGGGCTGATAAAAATAACGTCAGCGGAACACTCTGCCAATCCTCGGATACATACCCTTCTTCCTTCATATGCCGTCGCACAATGCCTGCGAATAATTCAAAACATCGTCCCTGTTCTGCACGGCAATACGCGAGAAGCTCTTCATCACGGATCATAAACATGATCTCATACTGATAAGGATGATCCAGTCCAAAACGGATAAATTCCATCACAAGCTGTTCTACCCGGGTCATTCCCTGTTCAGGAGGGTTGTTCATTGCCTCGCTAAGCAATGCTGCCACGTGATTGAAATCTTCAACTACAATCGCATAAAATAACTCTGCTTTTTCTTTGAAATGATAATAGAGTGAGCCATGGCTGTACCCCAAATGCTGACCGATGCTGCGCATTGAAATCGCACGGTAGCCCTTGGTAATAAACAGATGCCTTGCCGCCTCCAGAATCCTTTCTCTCGACAACTCCCGCTCCACTGCTCTTCTTGCCATAATCTATTCCCCTTCGCTGTAGTAAATCCGCCGCCCTTCTGTAACCAGTGCTTGCCCCTGGGTAAGATCTGTTATCCATGCCATAAAGGCGTCACCTTCATCATTCCGCGGAAGACACAGCAGCGTCACTGTATCGGTAAAAGCAGTTTCGCCGGTCTTAATGGCTCTGCTCCGCAGTTCATTCTCTACCTTGCCGAGCCAGGTATAGTCGATCTGCACGAACACTTCGCGCCTTAACACACGGGTGATGACTTCTCCGGCCTCCAGGGCCAGAACAGCACCATCCGTATACGCCCGGATCAGTCCGCCTGCTCCCAGCATGATGCCTCCGAAATAACGGGTAACGACAATTGCGACATTTTTAACTTGTTGGTTGCGGATTACTTCCAAAATCGGTTTACCGGCCGTTCCACTCGGTTCCCCGTCGTCTGACTGTCTTTGAATCTCGTCTCGTTCTCCAATCATATAAGCGGAGCAGTTATGTGTGGCATTCCAATGCTGTTTCTTGATGTTCTCGATAAATTGCACAGCTTCTTCTTCATTGTCCACCGGCATTACATGGCCGATAAACCGCGACTTACGGATTACGACTTCCCGGGACCCGGGAGAACGCACCGTCCGATATTGTTCCAGCATCCTATTCCAGTCCTTACCTGTCTATGATAACTTGATATAGTTTGGGAGCAGCCCCGGTATGATTTACCTGCGGACTGCTCCCAGTTACTGCATTTGTATGAATGGTCTATGGTGTGCTGTAATGCTATTCAGTAAGTCTGGCTTCCAGCTCCGCTTTTTCTTTTTCGTAGCCCGGTTTACCCAGCAGCGCGAACATGTTCTTCTTGTATGCTTCTACGCCCGGTTGGTCGAACGGGTTAACGCCAAGCAGATATCCACTGATACCGCAGGCTTTTTCAAAGAAATAAACCAGGTAACCAAAAGTATAAGGAGTCTGATCCGGAATGGTAACTACCAGATTCGGCACTTGTCCGTCTGTGTGCGCCAGCAGTGTGCCTTGGAAAGCTTTCTTGTTTACAAAATCAACGGTTTGGCCGGAAAGGAAATTCAGGCCGTCAAGATCGTCAGCATCGCTCTCAAGCGTAATGTGATGACGGACTTGCTCCACTTGGATCACCGTTTCGAAGATGTTGCGGTTGCCCTCTTGAATGAACTGACCCATGGAGTGCAAATCCGTGGAGAAGTCAACGGAAGAAGGATAGATACCTTTGTAATCCTTGCCTTCACTTTCGCCGAACAATTGTTTCCACCATTCGGAGACAAAGTGCAGGGACGGCTCGTAGTTCACGAGGATTTCTGTAGTTTTGCCTTTGCGGTACAGCGCGTTGCGCACTGCAGCATATTGATAAGCCTGGTTCGTAGCTACATCCGGATTGTTGAACTCATCTGCTGCGGCTGCTGCCCCCTGCATCATTTCTTCAATGTTGATTCCTGCTACAGCGATCGGCAGAAGTCCTACCGGTGTCAGCACGGAATAACGTCCGCCTACATCGTCAGGAATAATGAACGACTCATAGCCTTCTTCGTTAGCCAGCTTCTTGAGTGCGCCTTTTTCCTTGTCTGTAGTAGCGTAAATGCGTTTGCGTGCTTCTTCCTTGCCGTATTTCTTCTCCAGTGCTGCGCGGAAAATGCGGAAAGCGATAGCCGGCTCAGTTGTTGTACCGGATTTGGAAATTACGTTCACGGAGAAGTCTTTGCCTTCCACCAAATCAAGCAGGTGCGTGATGTATGTAGAGCTGATGTTATTACCGGCAAAATATACTTCCGGTGTCTTGCGCTGATCTTTGGAAAGGTTATTGTAGAAGGAATGCGTAAGTGCCTCGATGGCAGCGCGTGCTCCCAGATAAGAACCACCGATACCGATAACAATCAGCACATCGGAATCACTCTGGATCTTCTTGGCTGCCTGTTGAATACGGGCGAACTCTTCCTTGTCATATGCGTTAGGGAGATCGATCCAGCCCAGGAAATCGGAGCCTACTCCAGTCTTGTTATGCAATTGCTCGTGGGCTAATTGAATCGGAGCGGCAAAATAGTCGATTTCATGCTGGTTGAAGAAGGACAGGGCTTTGCTGTAGTCAAAATTAATCTTCTTGGACATCGGTTATGGTAACCTCCTGTTTTTCTCTTTAGATTTGACACCGTTTGTTACAACTTTATACTCTAGGATACTTTAATTTGCCTTGACTGGCAAGGTCTTAAGGCACATCCACAGCTTTTGGACCATGTTTTTGAGAGTTTCATGGAAGCGCTTGCCGTATATACAAAGATGTGCTGCCCTGTGGAACAACCCTAAATGCCGTGATAGAATGTAGAAAAACACGGCTAGAGGAAATGAACCCGAGAATAACTGAAAGGTTCAATCTCTATAGTGAACTTAAAGAGTGAAGGTGGAGATGGAATGAAACAGATCGGCTTTATCGGACTCGGAACAATGGGTGCTCCTATGGCCTCCAATCTGCTGAAAAGCGGATTTCAGGTTACGGTATATAACCGCACGGCTGCGAAATGCAAACCGCTGGAAGAAGAAGGGGCACAAGCGGCGGCTACTCCACAGGCTGCGGCACAGGGCAAGGATGTTATTATTACCATGATCAGCAACGATGATTCGATCCGTGAGGTGTTCTACAGTGAGGACGGCATACTGGCAGCCCTAAAGCCGGGAGCCGTAGTCATCGACTCCAGCACGATTTCTCCCGGACTGGTTAAGGAAATTGCTGCTGCAGTGGAAGAACGCGGCGGCAGCTTCCTTGATGCCCCGGTAACAGGCAGCAAACCGGCTGCGATCGAAGGAACGCTTGTCTTTATGGTTGGCGGCAAAGCAGAAGTCATCGAAGCGCACCGGGATATCTTCGACACCATGGGCCGTCTCCTGCTGCATATGGGTGATAACGGCAGCGGTGCCGTAGCTAAGCTTGCCCACAACACCATGGTCGGCATTCATAACGTCGCCCTCGCGGAAGGCTTCTCCATCGCCGTGAAGAACGGCGTACCGGCAGACAAGTTCCTGGAGCTTGTCCAGAACGGTTCGGCAGGCAGCAAGCAGGCCGAGCTCAAGGGACGCAAGATCATCGACAATGACTTTAGCAACCAGTTCTCACTGGCCCTTATGCTGAAGGATCTGAAGCTCGCTTCCTCACTCAGCGATGCCACAGGCGTGCCGACACCAATGCTTGGTGTAGCCAAGAGCATGTTCCAGGCCGGCTTCAATCATGGCTATGGGGACGAAGACCTGTCCGCAGTAATCAAATCCTATGAGGAATGGATTGGCCGGAAGATCGGCGCTAATGCCACAACCCGGGAATAGATTTCCAATGCAGACGCAGCCGTAACTCAGGCTTGCGTCTTTTTGCTGCCTATGTCCAGTTGAATTAAGCTAGTATACATACATATTCTCCCAGGAGGAATTAACATGCTCAGTATATTGCCTGCCGATCCGCAGGATGCCGCCATGCTGGCCGGAGTTCAGAAAAAAACCTTCGACAGTGATGCACAGCAGTATCAGAACAAAGAGGAAGACGGCCCTCCCGGTTATGATTCCGCCGATTGGCAGGTTGAACAAATGAACCATGGCCATTATTACAAACTGCTTGCCGCGGGTGGGATCATCGGAGGAATGATTGTCTTCCCTTCTTCAGGCGGTGATGAATGCCATCTTGGCCGGATTTTTATTGATCCGCTGCATCAGAACCATGGCTACGGACATGAGGCCTTCCGTTTCCTGTTCCAGACCTATCCCTCCGCTCAGAAATGGACGCTGGACACTCCCTCGTGGGCCGTCAGGAACCATTACTTCTATCAGAAGCACGGATTTATCCAGACGGGAGAAATCAAGGATACAAACAGTGGCGAAACGATTATTGAGTATGAACGAATCAGTAATGAGGGTTGATATCAGTTTTAAAGCGGCCGATCGATAATAAATCGATTAATTATCGATCGTTCCAGCCTTTACCCGGTTTAGCCACTCTATTACCATCGCTCCAAGCAGCTCTTCCTGTTCCAGATGAAGATTATGTCCTGCACGGTCCAGCACTGAAAAAGCAGCATGAGGATAGGCATCCAGCAGATTCCACGCATCTTTGAAGCCTGTCATTGAATCCTGTCTCCCGGTCAGAATTAGGGATGGTTTAGTAAAGGGTGCAAGGGTCTCCAGATCGAAACTGAAAGGATACCCTCCGCTCTCTTTTATCCGCTGCATAAATTGAACATCCGCAAGCTGCAACGCGCTGATAATCTCAGTCTTATACCTTTCCCAGACCTGCCGGCTCTGAACAACTGTAATAGAAGTGAACTCTTCCCGTTCTGCCTCTGTCAATTCATCAAGCAATTGATTATCACGAAACATAACCTGGTGTGATGGTAATTCTCTATCCGCCATATCCGCAATCACACAAGGACACAACAGAAAGACTCCTTCGATCAAATCAGCGTAGTTTCTATGCAGCCCCCTTGCCAGATAGCCGCCATAAGACTGGCCTACGAGAAGAAACCGTTCACCCGGTATAAGCGCTTCAATCATCATTTCTACAGCCCGCAGCATATCATCCGAAGATTTAATCCAATCTGCTGACGGCGTCTTGCCCATTCCGGGCAGATCGACATAAATCCGTCTGTATCCTTCTTGGCGGGACATGATTGGCTCCATACAGCCCATCATCATCTTGTGGTCTGGACCATTGCCATGCAGGATCAGCATGGGTGGGCCTGTACCTGCCTCTTCATAGTTAAAAGTTATGTTGTTATCCGAATAGAGCAAAGGATCATCCTCCTGAAGCAAAGATATTTTGCTAATATTTAGAACTATCTATGTCTGTAAAAACCACGTATGTATAAGAACATAAGTTCCTATATAGGATAGCAAATTTCTCTCAAGCAGGCAAGCTTTTGACGCTGCAAATGCAAAAAAGGAAGCCCCACAGTTAAGCGGAGCTTCCTTCATCAGACTATTTAATTACAGAATCGGGTAAGAACAGCAATAATCAGTTAATGCGAATACTTCCAGCGCAAACTTGGAGTTACCGGGAACATGGAACGTTTCGGCTCCCTTGATTTCTTTCCAGATATCTGTGCCGGGAAGCAGCACTTTCAGATCGCCGGATAAGATCTCCATCGTCTCCGGTCCATCCGTGCCGAATTCGTACACACCAGGCAACATGATGCCGAGCGTCACCTTCGTACCATCCTCCAAAATAACTGTACGGCTGGTAACTTTTCCATCGTAATAAACATTGGCTGCTTTTTGAATTGTCGCGTTGGTAAACTGACTCATGTGCTTATTCTCCCCCTTGTCTTTATTCCGTCTATTATAGCAGGGCTTTTACGCGGCTGACTACATTTTCTACAGTAAAGCCGTATTCTTTGATCACAGTGTCTCCAGGAGCGGATGCACCGAATGTAGTGATACCGAGAATGTCGCCTTGGTCGCCTGTGTAACGTTCCCAGCCGAAGGTCTGCGCCATTTCGATCGCCAGACGGGCTTTAACTTCAGGCAGGATAACGGAATCGCGGTAAGCTTTATCCTGTTTTTCGAACAGATCCCAGCTCGGCAAGCTGATGACACGTACATCAATACCTTCTTCAGCCAGTGCTGCTTGAGCTTTTACAGCCAGCTGCACTTCAGAACCGGTAGCAATGATCTGCGCCTGCGGAGTACCGTTCTTGGAATCGGAGACAACATATCCGCCGCGTTTGATGTTATCGCGCACGCCTTCAACAGTGCCTGGCAGGATCGGCAGGTTCTGGCGGGTAAGCACCAGGGCCACAGGGTTGGCAGTGTTCTCTACTGCATAAGCCCAAGCCGCAGAAGTTTCGTTGGCATCAGCCGGACGAATAACAGTCAGACCCGGAATAATACGTAGGGAAGCCAATTGTTCGATAGGCTCATGAGTAGGGCCGTCTTCGCCGACAGCGATACTGTCATGAGTAAGAACGTAGGTTACCGGCAGCTTCATGATCGAAGCCAGACGGACAGCCGGACGCAGGTAATCGGTGAATACGAAGAAGGTACCGCCGAATACTTTGAGACCGCTATGCAGGGCAATCCCGTTCATTGCTGCAGCCATACCGAATTCGCGTACGCCGAAATAGATATTGCGGCCGTCGTAAGAATCCGGAGTAAATTGGGCCAGACCATTCAAGTGAGTCATTGTGGAGCTTTCAAGGTCAGCGGAACCGCCCACCAGCTGAGGAACACCGGCAGTCAGGCCGTTCAGTGCACTACCGGAAGCCACACGTGTGGATACTGCTTTGTCTTCTGCTTTGTAGAATGGAAGATTCGCATCCCAGCCAGCTGGAAGCTCACCGCTGATTGCTGTTTCGAGCTGTGCAGCCAGCTCTGGATAGGCTTGTTTGTAAGCTGCGAATTTCTCATCCCATGCCTTGTTGGCGGCGATGCCTTTATCCTTCACTTCAGCAAAACGAGCGCGGACTTCGTCAGGTACATAGAAATCTTCTTCGTACACCCATTTATAGAAGTCTTTAGTCAGCTTCGCTTCGTCAGCACCCAGCGGGGAGCCGTGAGTACCGCCGTGGCCGCCTTTACCTTGCTTGTTCGGGCTACCGTAGCCGATAACTGTCTTCACTTCAATCAGGGTTGGTTTGCTGCTATCTGCTTGTGCTTCAGCGATAGCTTGGCCCAGTGCAGGAAGATCGTTGCCGTCTTCTACGCGCAGAACCTGCCAGCCATAAGCTTCAAAACGCTTCGCAACATTCTCGGAGAACGCCAGGTTCAGCTTGCCGTCGAGCGAGATATCATTTGAATCGTACATAACAATCAGTTTGCCCAGCTTGAGGTGACCTGCCAGGGAAGCAGACTCGGAGGAGATCCCTTCCATCAAGTCGCCGTCGCCGCAGATTGCGTACGTATAGTGGTCAATTACATTGTAGTTCTCTTTATTATAAGTAGCGCCCAGCTGAGCCTCAGCCATTGCCATACCTACAGCCATACCGATACCTTGTCCCAGCGGACCAGTGGTAGCATCTACACCTGCGGTGTGACCAAATTCAGGATGGCCTGGAGTCAAGCTGCCCCATTGGCGGAATTGCTTCAATTCTTCCATCGGCAGATCGTAGCCGCTAAGGTGCAGCAAGCTATACAGCAGCATGGAGCCATGTCCGGCGGACAATACAAAACGGTCACGGTTAACCCAAGTCGGATGATCCGGGTTGTGATTCATTGTTTTGGCAAATAGTTGGTAACCCATTGGTGCGGAGCCCATCGGCATACCTGGGTGACCGGAATTGGCTTTTTCAATTGCATCGATAGCCAAAGTACGGATGGTTGTGATCGCCAGGTTATCCACCGTCGAATTTTCTTCCTTATGGATCGCTTGTTCTTTTGCCTGTTCAGTCATTAAGATAATCCTCCTTGGAATCAAGAATGTCATTTTGACTATTATTGTATCACTAATGTGGAAGCATTTCCAATTGTTTTTGTAAAGATGATGTTTGAACAGCTTATATTTTGCCGCTTGAACCCAATCTATGCACTTGCCGGAGTCAAGTAGAGCGTATTTTATTAGCATTTACTTAGCCTTAAGTCTAGTTTCAGGTCAAGACTAAAGTTTGTTTTCCAAAGCAGGATTATACAGTAAGATGGAGGTACTTCATCAAGAAATTTACCAGATTATCCAATACTTCCAGTGGAAAGGAATTTTATAGTATGGGTACGAGCAAACATATTTATATTGTACTAACCGGAACGGGTACCGCCTTTAGCGGAATTATTAAATGGTTCACAAAAGCTGAGCTCAACCATGCTTCGATCGCCTTTGACAGCAGATTGGACGAAGTATACAGCTTTGGACGCAAAAAAGTGCATAATCCGTTCGTTGCCGGCCTTATCCGTGAAAACTTCATTCATCCCTTCTACAGCACTGCAGATTGCGCAATCTACCAGTTGAACGTCAGTGAAGAAGAATATGAAGCCATGTACAACCATGTGCAAGGCATGATGGAGAACCAGGAACGCTATAAATATCATCTGCTGGGTCTGATCGGAGTGCTGCTGAACGTCAAATTCGACCGGGAGGATGCTTATTTCTGCTCCCATTTTGTCGCCTCAGTATTTGAAGAAACGGCGTTCAAGCCGGTTGCCAAGCCCTCCTGTTTCGTGACACCAGAAGACTTCGCAGAATCATTATGCGCCCATAAAATTTTCAGCGGCAAGTTATCCTACTACATGCATCTCACACAAGGCAGCTCCTACATACCCTCAAACAGAACACCCGCGTTTTCAACTTCCGCCCTCGGGGCTCGGATGCTCCGGGTAAGCGAAGAACGGACCGAGGGGATCGTCTAGCGATCAGCCCTCCGCCCGTTGCAGTCCGGCTATTACTGGCTCGGAAGTGATTATTTTATCCGGTGGCTCTGAAAATATTCACTCCAATCTCCCAGGATCGATACCGTCACAGAGTCCGTCTTGGTATTCCATTCATTCCTTGCCGTAAAAGTAAAGGTAACCGGCCCATCCGGCAGCTTCTCAAAATCGGGATCATACAGCTCACTAGACCATTGTGTTTTGTTGGCATCCGTTGGATGCAGCGTGGCTCTATAACCTCCGGTCATGGTCACTTCAATTGAATCCGGCAATCCTGTTGCGTTCGCCTGGAGCACAAAACGCTCCCCCGCCCAAAAGATATGATATCCCCGCGGACTCTCCGCCGTGCCGCTTTTGCCCATATTGTAAGTCTGACGGTTCACGTTCCATTCGGCCGTATGCCGCACTAATCCCTGTACCGTGAGTAAATTGACCATAAAATATTTGCGCGGGGTTACACTGCTCCAGCTAAAACCGTCATACACCTCAGCTTCTACTGCATATTTCTGGTTCTCCACTAATGCACCCGCAGGAATCTGCCACTGCTGTGCACTTGAAGTCTGCTCTCCTGACTGAACAGTAACAGCTCCTGTAGTTAAATTTATAATCCTCACTTTATACCGTTGCTGCGCATCTCCGTCATCGTCCTGATAATCCCATTTGATTACGGGAGTTAATGTGCTAACCACTGTGGGAGCGCTGTGGCTGGTGCTGGATGGATAAGTAATGCTTGCGGTTGGGATACGGTTTGCAACGGTGATATTCTGTACCAGCTCTCTGGATAGTCCCAGCGAATCTGTTACAACCTGCCGCAAGGTGAAAGTTCCGTTTGTGCTAAACTGCTTGGTAAAAGCACTCTGCGAGCTGGCCAGCTCTTCTGTTCCGCCGGAAGGCTTCAAGTAGTATTTATAACTGATGCTGTCGCCTTTGGCTGTGTCCGCATCAGTAGCAGTCCCTGATACTGTCAGCGTATCGGTACGGTAGATAGGTACTTGGGCGGCATTGCGGCCAGTATCGGTCATTAGCGTAAAGCCCGGCTGTGGTGGGTTGTCGATGATGAAGGTTTTCTCGTTGGAGACTTCGGACCAGGAGTTCATAGAATATGCCCGACCTAAGATTGTAAATAATTTAAATCTTTCAAAGGTGCCATTGGGCATTTGATATTGTCTAACCGCACCGGTACTATCTGAATTCTCAATCGTTTTAGCAAGAATGTTTTCTTTAGTATAAAATTCGAGTCTGTACTGCTCTTGAGGGTCATTCTCCGGATCTACATATGTCCACTTGATTAACGGATCACCCGCTATGCTTGCATCGATAATTGTTGGGCTTGCTGACGTACCTCCTGGAGCCGTCAAGGTCATAGCCGGCGCTAAGTTCTCATTTACCGTCACCTTCAGACTGGCAATATTCGATTTTGCTCCTATCTGGTCTACCGCCCAGTGCTCAATGGTATAAACACCCGTATTGTAATAGGTCACGTTAACTGATTTATTATTGTGCAATATGGTAGCCTGGCCCTCACTGTCGATCACGCGCCAGTAATACTGCAAACTGCTAGTATCCGCGCTGTCCAGATCTGTTGCTCCGGATGTGTACGTTTGGGTAGTGTACTGAGTAGCCGCGGCCGGGCCCGAAATATCGGTTGTAGGAACGTGATTCAAAATTTCAAACATCCGCGTTGCATAGGCTTCCTGGCTTCCGTCCGATACATTCAGGCGCATTTCCCAGTCCTGTGAGACCGCAGCTTTGTCCGTGATGCCGAGCCCACTAATCAGATTCCGGATAGCTACATTTTGGTTACGGTTACTGCCGCTGTAGATATAGCTTCTATTGCCTTTACGCCCATACCAGGTGTAAGAGAGTGCATCACCGTCCGCATCCGGATCTGGTGTTGTATTTTCCATCGTCACGACATCATCACGATATACTTGAGCTGGCATTGTAAATTGTGCAATTGGCTTATTATTGATGACTGTAGCCCACTGAGAATAATAATTGGACCAGGCCCCGCGGTTATCTCTAACCCGCAAAATCACCTCATAACTACCGACACCGTAATTGGTTAAGCTGGGAGGGGTAACATACGATCCATTATTGTAATAAACCTGCCCTCCATTTTTGCGGATGATCCACTCATAGGTATCCAGGTAATCATTATCGGGATCATACGATTTATCTGTTATTGTTGTGCTTTTACGATAGCTTACATTAATAGGGTCAATTATAAAGTTGGCAACCGGAGGCAGGTTTGAGCCCGTACCTACTACTTGAGAAGCCCAGTCACTATAAACACCTTTACCTTCCGCTCCATCGATGTCCCGTACCCGCAAACGTATTTCGTATGCGTCATTTGTCGGCCGGGAGCCCAGCTGCCCATCGTTCCAAGTTTCATCCCCTACCTTTCGCCATTGCCACTGATGTTCAATGAGACCCTTATTGGATGAAGTGGTGTGGTCAATGTCAAAGGAGTTATCTGTCAGTTGAATGGTGTTCCCGACTAGCTTTGCCGAGAAGAGTGCGGTTGGCTTCCGGTGTATCAAAAAAACAAGGCTGGATTGATTGTTACCGCTCCACAGCCGGAATTCATCGAAACGGTCATTTTTCGGATTATCCCGAACCTGGACAATTGCATTATATAATCCGGAGTACGGAAATGAGGTATACATCGTTCCTCTCCAAAGTCCTGAATCATAAATCGAACCCATCGGATTATCAAAAAAGCTAGAATCTTGGTCGTATCGGAATCGGACACTATACTGCGGATCGGATTCATAGTCTGAATAAGTGCTACCTATTTCAAATGGTGAATTGATTAAATAATAGTTTTTGTTCTTCAGCTTGTTTTTAACGTTGAAGTTAAACTGACCGCTTGCTTTATAGTTATGCCTATCTACAACCGTAACGGTCCCCGTATAACTCCCAGGCTGCAGGGAATCGTCGATAGCATCTATAGGAATGGTAAACTGCTGCGAAGTATAGGAGTTATACACTTTTATTTTCCTGTAATACACATTTGGGATTTCAACGATTATATCTAATGCCTCGTTATCCGGATCTTGTGCGTAGCCAGTAACATTGAATATGTTTTGCCCGCTTTCGTTAAGAATGGTAGCTCCGTTTTGTGTTGTCAGATTTAAGGTTGGAGGGGAGTTCACTTCTAGCTTTGCATCTGCAAAGTCAAGCAATGGCCATTCACTGTACCTTCCATTCCACAAAAAGTCAGTAAAATTAAAGACATGGCGTATCATTTTTGGATCACTGACCAATACCCGTCCCCAACCTGCAATAGCAGGCTGTGAATAATCAAGACTATAACTAGCCGCTGGTATGGAAAGATCTATATGATCTTGATCTGTAACAGGCCGATCATAAGAATTACCTGCAACAAAACTGGTCTTATAAATAAGGTCTGGCGCTGACCCGTTATGCTCCTTTGTATAGTAATAAGGCGAAAAGTAATCAGTATGCACATAATCAGCATTCCCGCCATTCGCTCTCGACTCTTCAAAATCACCCAGAACATATCCTTGAACATCCACGTATGGTATAGCAGTGAGACCCCTCACATTCCAATAATAGGGGTCTATTCCTGGCCCTCTGTTAATTGTCATCCCATAGTTAATTTCTGACAAGTCATAGGTTAATACTCTTGTCACACGGTTCCATTTTATATTGGTAACTTTAAAACTACTTCTATAACCTTTTACCGTTGATTTTATGTAGTAACCCCAATATGGATCATCAGTTCGGTGTGTCCATTCATTAAAAACAGTTGTCCAATTATCTGGCATTGTGATAGTTCCACTGAAAGCAGGAATTTCCACATCCATATAATTTACATAGGTTGTATCTAATGCTGAAGCTTCATCTTGCTTTAAAATTGGTATAAGGCTGAATAATAACACAAAGCATAAGGCAATTTTAGTGTGCTTAATAATCAGGCTCTTTTTAGAAGTTTTGGAAACGAAACGGCTAAATTTCATGTGATCCTCCCTCTTTTACCATGACCAATCGGATAATGGAGGACGATTCAGAACGGTAACGATTCGTTCAGTCACATTCTGGGTCGCTGTATCCGCAGATTTACGATCATTTACTGTAACAAACTCATCTATTGTCGGTTGACCGAACTCTTCTTTCGTTGTTATACGAATTTCATAACGCCCCACTTCAGCCGGATAGAAATTAATGCGATCTAAATTACCGTTATCCATCAGCACCCATGCTTCTTCTACAAAGTTCCCATCGTTGTCTGAATCATATCTGTACTCCCACACTCGCTTTGCTAAATAATCATAATCCGGAGAAATGGATAGGTCATCTATGGTTACACTTGCCTTGTTCCCGTTCGATGGATCCCGGTACACCGTATTCGGCATAGAGATATAGGGTACAGGTGCTTGGTCCGGCTGGACGGTAAAGGTGATCGCTTTTGTTGCCGAATAGCCCGCAGTATTTTCTACATATAGGGTGGCTTTATACTGTCCTGCGACTTTAATCAAAATGTCTGCATTGTCCGTCCCAGACAAGCTTCCACTGTACTTTATATCTGCATTTGTCCCTCCGGAAACTGCAGAAATCGTAAACTTTGTTTTGCCTGGAATCATCGGAAAATCGTCTGCAGCATTCTTACTGGCATTGTGCAGTGTTATTTTACGATTTTCTTTTAACGTCCCCAGGACCTGTAACTTGGCAGCCGGCGCTGGGGCCACAACCTTAATATCGCGGGATGTCGTTGCTGTGAGTCCAGAATTATCAACTACAGTGAGTGTAATAGTTTGAGTGGTATCAATAGAATCCAGGCCGTAACGGGTATCACTTGATTTACCGTATAAAGCATCATCTACATTAGGATGCTGCCAGATATATTTAACAATAGTTCCATCCGGATCAAAGGAATCTGCTCCAGATACGATAAACTTCTCACCGGCTACAACTTGGTCCGGCATCGATATTCTGGCTTCGGGTGGTTTACCAGTTGAAGGCGGCGGCGTTGGATTTGGCCCACTCGATGGCTTGGGTCCATTATATGTACTGGCGCTTGAGGTCAGTGATTGTGTTAAGCTACTTATGGTGCCATCGGGCGTAATAATCGGCTTGGTGAAACGAACCGTTACCGTCAGGGAATACTCCTGTTTGAAGGTGGTAGCGGCGGCATTTTCCTTTTTAATGTAGAATGTGAATTCTTGTGTACTGCTTAACTTTTTTAAATAGTCTTTCTTCACTTGCAGCGATGCGTCATTATTCGACTCCTTCGCGTAGAAGACCCATTCCTGAATATTGGATGTGTCCGTATAGGCTTCCAGTGTCCCTTTTAATGAGATCACTACAGGTATATCGCTTCCTGTTGCTTCAGTCGGGTTAGGATTTGGTTTGATGAGATTCACTTCTCCGATAAGGGTAGGCTCGGTGGGTAGGGTGTAGTCGAAGGTTATAGTGCCTCCGTATGAATAGGTGGGTATGTTGGCGAACGCAGTATAATAATACTTAACACCAGCCTCATAAAACCTTCCCATTGCCGGATAAACAACCGGAGGATTGGCCGTGCTTGTTACATCTTTCCATCCTCCTTTATCATCTGCCGTAACAGGTATTTGATAGGCAATAATAATCTTATTTCCTTTTGGATAAGCGTTTTTCACCCAATCGCTAGTTTCTGTAATTGTAACGTCGATAGAATTTTGATCAACGTACTTTTCGTCAACGGGTTCCATATTCAACGTTTTCCAGAAACGGCCATCGGTTGATTGATTACTGGCCGCATTTACAGTAACCTTTGGGACCATTTCTGAAGGATAGGCTGAGTCTGGTGCAGGTAGATCCTTTTTTGTCATCATATCCGTGCTGGGGCTGTAATCGTTAATCTGCCAAGTACGACCATCAGCATACCGCCAAATGCTATTACCTATTCTTGTTACAAATTGATCATACCCACTATATAATCCCTTCACTTGAACTCTTTTACTTGCAGTTACACCCGTTAAGTTCAATTTAATCTTACCATTACTTATCTGTAATGAATTCACAGCATTGGTTCCATTGTACTTTAAAGTGCTTAGGTTTATAGATGAAGCATTTACACCTGAGGGTAAGTCAAGTGTAAATGCTTTTGCGCCATTATTTTCTCCAACAAGTCCTGATGAAATTGGGACATTAACGGTTCCCGATTTGGTGTAAGAAGCAGTAGCTGAAACAAATTGGATAAGCAAACCAGAAGCTACTAGAAGTAGTGAGAATAGCAATAGACTTACTTTCTTCATTTCCCCACACCATCCGGATCTACAAGATATAGATTCTTTAGAGTATTTTTATACATTAGTGACACAAAGAAATGTCGAGGTTTAACTTTAGCGTAATAAGCTTCGTAAGTTATTAGAGACTCATTTGGCTTAAGTATAAAATCACCTAGAGATTCTTTGCTGTTATATGGATAGTATGGATCACCAGAAGTTAAGAGTGTTGTATCCCCATTAATCGTATCGACAGAGACTCTCCATTTTTGACTTAGATCCTTCATATCTCTCCGAATAGTTTGGGTTGTATTATTGGTTATTGTAATTTTCGTCCATATCAAATACTTTGCTTTTGAATACAAACTGAGCGGCAGGAACTTATATGTTTTCCAAATAGTTTGCGCATCTTTCGAGTTAACATCATAAATCATTACCTTATGCAGAGTGTAGGACAACCCATCCGCATTAATCGTAGCCGGCAAGTCTTGCGTTTTTTCCATACCATACTTAAAAAAGTTATCGGTCATAGCAGGTGTTTTTGTAGTAGCCGCTGCTGCTACAACATGATTTTTTTGAGTAATACCGCCTAGTGTTAAAAGCTGTCCAACTAGCATTGCTGCAACAGATACTTTAAGAATCATTTTATTCATTATTATTTCTCTCCTTAATAGTGTTATAGATTGTTTGTGAGCGGATATCTCTGGTTGGTACCTTCCAAGCGAAAATAGTACCTATAATCTCTTACTATCCGATAAAGGATTAATCATTCACTTTATACTCCTGTATTGCCGGTACAATAATAGCTTCTTGAACCTTTGCACGCGAGATAAGAACGGGATGCTGCGTCTCAATCACGGCAATGACGGATGGACCTTGTATGTATTTGGTGATGCCGTAAGTACTATCCTCATAGAGGAGCGGAAAAGTTACTCCAGTGGAATCATCCACGATATCGAACTTCACAATCTTCACCCGGGTTTGCAGCCTGCTCCCAGCCATTGGCGACAAGCCGTCGTCAAGTCCAAGATTACGCTGAAGTGACTCCAGGAAGGTGGCGTATGCTTCAGCGGGATCGATGATAAGCCGACCTTGCGCTCGTGCGCTTTCGTTAAGTTCCTGCGAGGCATCATGGACAGCAATGTTATTGGCATCCTTTAACATGCTGCGCAGCATGTCCCACTCCTGATTTTGAATTTGAAAAAACCAGGAGTAGACAAAGATCAGGAGCACAAAAGCGAGTTTGATAACATAATCCATAGTTTAGATCATTCCTCAATTAATCAAGATACTCGCTCATTATTGAACCGTGCCCGTAATAACTTGTCGGCTGAGACATACCTGAGAAATTATAGGGAAACAGATTTAAGCGGGGAGCGGTGATATATACATCAATCCGCTGCTTGCGCTCCTGCACGGTTTCCGTACTGCTTGAGATTGCAATTGAAGCTTCGGGAAAACCTACCGCCTTAAGGTTAGCAATCACCTCACTTTTCATAGCTGCGGTTACAATCCCTTCGGTTGCTGCTTTTTGCGTAATGTAGGATGTGTTGGCTTTGACCTGCAAATCAAGCAAATAATCAATATAAGTAAAGATAGGCTGCAGGATGATGAACAAAACAAGCCACATAAATAATGCCCGGAGGACGGTTTCCTTCACCCCAAGTCCCCCTTAGTACTGCTCTACTTGCTTGGTATGTGCGATAATATCATCCTGACTTCTGCCAATTATATTTGTGGCCGCCCCGATAAAAATCCCGGCAATCACAAACCCGATAGCCAAAAACATAGCGATAGAGATCGAGTCTTTTTTCATAACGCTTAGACCACAAAACTGGCGAAAGCTTGTACTGCTGGGGTTTGATCGATATCTGTGGGTAGAATCATAGCTGCACTTACACCCGGAATAGTTGGTCTGTTATCATCCGCATCATTGATCACATCACGTACTACAGGAATCAGGATGGCGATGACAATAGCAACACAGAGGAATCCGATAGCGATAAACAACCCCGTAGAAATAGCGTCTTTTTTCATTGTTAATATCTCCCTTTTAATTTTATATTTTTAATTGATGCTTGAATATAACAAAAACCTCATTTGATGCAATTCTAAGGTGCTGGACCACTTTTTGCAGAAGTTTATTGTTGCGACATCAAGAAGCCATTTCACCTAGCCGATCTCTTTGATGTCTTAACAAAAACCTCATTTGATGCAATTCGAAGTCAAAGAATCTTTTTGCAGATTTAACTCCTCAATGAAACATCCCAACCCCATTAAAGTTTCCTTTAATCAGCATGATGTACTGCATGGCCAGCGAAACAATCATTAGAAAGGTAGCGATGGACGGGATTACGTTAATGATGGTCGAGATGTCACCGATAAAGGACCACTTCTTCAGATATTGGTCGCTGGAGATTTTGGTGATAATCTTGCCCTGCTCCCGCAAATAATTGGCCGCTTCGGTGTCGTCATCCATCCCTTCGGTTGCCAGCAGAATCGAACGGATATCGTTAATAAAAACATGACCTGCCGGAAACTTCCCGCAAAACCATTCGATCGCCCGCTCCGTACCTTCATCCACCGCCCGCTCGGAGAGCTCATACAAATCCTGACGGATATAATGAAAGTGGCTGGCTGTCCCTGCGCAAAAAGAACCAAACTGTACATACCCGCGCTTACGCAGCCGGTTATTTTCATAAAGCCGGATGAAGGAGATGAGCTCGCCGTCTTTTTGAATCAGTGTCTTCTGATGCAGCCAGGACAGCAGCCAGCCAAACGGCAAATACCGCTTAGGACTGCTAATCATTACAATAAGCATAGCGATCAGCAGATCCATCATGGAAAAAGGCACCCCACGGATAAAATCGCCTGCCGCCTGAACTGCTGCATAAATTAATGCTGCTGAATAGCGGAAAAGTGTGATTTTGCCTGCGGATATGGAAAGGCCAGCAGATTGCAGCAGCTGCTGCAGCCGTTCGTTCTGCACTTTTTCTCCAAGCGCTTTCCACTTTACTCCAAGCCTAAGAGCGTAACGCTCCTGCTTAGTGCTGCTGCTCACAAATACCAGCAATGCAAGATAGACCACTCCGCACACCGCAATCAAAAGCAATAACCGATCCATCATTCATCACCTCTAGTGGTAGTCCAGTTTGGGTCTGGCGAGTATCGTACTGATAATGAAAGAAATAAACAGCCCGGAGATAATAACCATCAGGAAGGTAAGACCTACGGTAGTCTGAAACTGCAGCTTAAAGTAGACATCCGGCTTCAGCATATACATAAACGTCCCGACTGAAGAAACCAGGACTACCAAATTTCCGTACAGCCCCAGACTGATCGCATCCCTGCTGCCTGCTTTTACCGTCAGAATGGTGTCGCGCTGCTGTTCCATGGAACGGTTGAGCATCATGAGCGAGCTTTTGAGATAACGCGTCCCTTCCTTCTCGCAGTACAGCAGATCAGACACAAACTCTATGGCAAAAGTCGTACCTATCGCATCCGAGAATCTAGCTGCCTGTTCATTAAGCTCATATTCATTGCAGTAATTGGCAAACGCTGTACTCAGCAGCCTCAAGGGCGTCTTCAAAACATTTTCCTCAGTCAATAAATCTGCCGTTCTGGCCAAAATAGAATCCGCCGATAAATGCGTAAATTTGGTCGCAATCTTGATCACGTCAAGCAGATCGTAGCTACCGCGTACCTTTCTCTGCGCATAGTTATATCTCATCCGTAAATAAGGAATGCTCCCCCCAATAACAGCCACAAACAGCGGAAGCCGCCAAACCTCATGAACCGGCTGCCGTTCCCCAAAGCTGATCCCCTCCAGAAATGGATTGTTAAAGCTCATATGCCCAGGCAGCTCACGTAATGTCAGTAAGGTGGACAGGAACACAGCTATAAACAGAAAAGCCGTACGCATGACAAAACGCATAACACTGATGCCCGGCTCATACTTCCGGTGTGCAAAATAGAGCAGGTCATCTAAATGCCGGTACAGCCACAGCCTTTTTTCAACCTTGCTGATTCTTTTGCGGAAAAGGCTCCTTCTAAGCTTCATATGCTGATCTATACTCTGTCCAAGCTGCCTCAAGTGACGTTCAACCAGCGGCCTCACCATCTGCCATAGTCCCCAGGCGACTAGCAAATGAAGCACAAAGCGAATCAGATATAAGATAAAGTCCACGCTTCATGCCTCCTCATTCGTTCAATACAATCCTGGATTTAAGGCTCTCCTTCAGCGGGTGCTCCATAGGCTTCATCGCAGCCAAGTGCCCCAGTTCCTGCATCAGCACACGCATGGCGCGCGCATTTTTCTTCCGCATCTTCGTCATCAGCTTCTCCGTCAGCTTGTCATTATAGCTCCAGGCCGACTGCTCCTCCTCCCAGCGCATCAGATCATTCGCGAACACCGAATTGTGCTCTTCGTCATAGAACACCTCGGAAATCCGCGCCAGCCGCTTTTTCCCGTCCGGTACGCTTTCCAGGATAAAGACGAGCTCGCAGGACTTCAGTGCTGAGATCAGATGACCCTTAAGGCTGCCACCAATCCGTGTAGACACTGCAAAAGCTCCTTGGTACGGAATATCCTCCGAGTCAACCGTATGAAAAGTGCCGGTGATGCCGTCGTAGCCTTTCTCGCCGCTCCACAGATAGAACTCCCACTCGTTGTAGCGCATTTCCGTCATATAAAGGATGTTCGGATCGTGGCGCAGCGACTCCACCCCGACCTCCATCAGCTCCTCATTGGCCGCCTGTATCGGAATAATCCGGTGCCCTTTGATCTGGTACGGCAGAATCGACTCCGGATGCTTCTCAATCATCACCACCCCCATGCAGGAGGTAGAACCCAGAAGCTGCTCACCGACAATCGTATTGGCGAAGGTGGTTTTGCCTGAACCGACTGCGCCGGCAATGATCGTATTACGGAACGTTCCCGTTAGTGCACGGATCAGCTCTATGGCCTCCGCAGGTATACACTCCGTACCGGCCTGATCCTCCAGATCAAGAAACTCCACCACCTGGCGCCGCATCGAAATCGTCGTAAACCCTTCCCACACCCTGGGCGACACCCAGATCGCAAGCCGGATGAACCTTCCGGGCCACAACGGATCATCCATTTTGAACTCTACCGACGGGTTGTCCTTGTTCAGCTTTTTGTTAGGGTCGCTTTTGAGAAGAGAACGTTTCAACTGCTCCACCCGGTCCAGCGAGGGCATATCATAGGGATAGGCGATAAACCTGCCGCGATGGTTGTAAAAGATTTGCCGTCCGATCATCTGCAGTCCAGTAGATTCGCTGTACGCACGGTCTGTGAACCAGCGGTAGGCCGGGCCAAAACCTTTCCATTCATGAAAAAGTGCTTCTGCTGCAGTCCGGTATGCCTCAGGTACCCGGCCGGTAAATGGTGTTTTGCGCAAATACTTTTCAATTTCGTTCATAAAAAAACTAACCGCCTGAGGATCGCCGATCAGCGCCTTGGCATTCAGTTCAAAATAACCGTCATCTTCCCGCTCCAGTCCGGCGTTCATGTCGCTTTTCATCTTTTGCAGGAAGCCGTAAAAATCTTCTTTCCCCGGCTTGCTGGTACGCAAAACACTCTGCTTCAGGGAGAACGGACGGCGGGCTGCCGGAATAGGAAACGTATTATCCATAAGCTCATTGGGTTGCCATAGCGGTTCCCGTTTAGAATATTGCCCCTTCTCCCGGGGCTGTTCCTGCCAGATTTCTTCACGGTATTCGATCATTGGAAAATCCCCTTTTTCCGCACTTCCAGCGCAAGACCAAGCGATACTAACAGAGCGTGAACCTTGTCATCTACATGCTGGAGTTCTTTTTTACCTAGGGGGAGACTGTCCGGAAGCGGCTGGTAGTATGGCAGCTCGAGCAGAATCTCACTGCCGAAGCGCAGCGTCAGACTTTTATGTGAGGTCATTTCGTCCACATTGCTGCGGTTAATGATCCACTGAAAATCCTGCGGATGCAGATCCATATGCCCGGTAAGCTCCAGTAAAGCTTGAAGCCGGTATTCATGCCTGGGGTGCGTCACCATCATACGCAGTGCTGATTTCTGCATACCCACGTACCATGCGGCGCTCTCAGGAATGGAGCCAAAATCAGCAACAACCACATCTGCGTTCGCACCTGCTTCCGTAAGCAGATATTCAATCTCCTCCTCCTGATAATCGTGTACACTCAGAAAATCAAAATTGCCCGGTAAATAGGAATATCCGTCCTGCTTGACCAGCCCTTCAAAATCCTCGCTATGGAGCATCTTCCCTGTAATCCTGGGACGCAGTCTGTCCAAACTTATAGCTGGTTTACGGTCATAGCCGGGATCATACAGATCCATTCCCAGCAAAATCACCCTTAGACCTGCTGCAGCAATCCGTCTGGCGAACAGCTTAGCTACACTGGTGCAGCCGATCCCTGGACCCGAGCCGAAAAAACCGACCAGATTTCCGCGTTCCTCGCGCTCCTCCTCTGTGATGTACCGCAGCTTTTCGATCATTGCCGAGGATGTGGAGCGCGGTGGAATAAAGCAGATCCCCAGGCTTTCACACAGCATATGAATAGCCTGGTAGCCGCGTACTCCTTTTTGCAGATATACATACAGGATCGTGGAGCGCGGAAACTTCCGGCTCAGCTCACTTAAGGCACTAACCGGTACCTGTTCGCTTGTAACCATCAGCAGATGCCCTTCGGCATGGGCGGGTTCAGGCAGTACATTTTGCGTTACAACTGTAAAACCGGCCAGCTTAATCTCATTAATCGTCAGTTGATCCATGCCCAGACTGAATATTTTCAAGGCCGCTCCCTCCCTTCTATTCAACGCGTACAATCCACAGCTTCTTGCCCTGCTCCAGATACTGCCCGAGCAGCTCACCATCGCTTTTCTTCAGCTTCAATTCCGGTGCCGCAACCTTGCCGGTTGAAGTGACGCGGTTATTGGTATTGCCATTCTCCGAATCCAGTACATCATTGTTATCCTCTGAACGCACATAGTTTACGGTGACACCGCTCAGGAATACCTTTCGGGAAGGCCCTATCGGTTCAGTTCCCCCTGTTACTGCTCCCGGAGCACCGGTCTCAGCTGTTGTGCCGCCACTCCGCTCCTTATTCGGTGAATCGCCTTCAACTAGGTAAATATCCACCTTATCCCTGCTGCGCAGCGAACCGTTGATGGCATAGATGGCTTCCTTGGGGATCGGGAATATCCCCTCATCCTGCTGCGGCTCCAGATCACTGACATCTACCAGCGATGCCGTCAGAATGCTGCCGTCCATCAGATTCACATTAGTAATCTTGTGCTCCACCTGGGTAATTTCCGTGATTACGCCCGAAGGGACATCTTTCGTCTGCACCGTGTCGAGGTAAAGATCACTTTGCTTCAGTTCATAGTTTTTGGGTAAAAATCCACCTTCAGCCACCTTAATCTTGACTACCGTCTGCGATAACACATAAGGCTTGAAATATAGATCGTAGCCGAGCAGCCCGCCGAAACCGGCAAGCAGGATTAGAAAGGCAAAGAAATAATTACGTTTTAACAGGGTTCCTCGCTGTGAAGCCAAGCCTCTTACCTCCTTTGAAAACCGTTTTTTGCCCACGAAAAAAGGCACTTTGGCAGACGTAGCCAAAATGCCGGTAAAATGCTTTTTCACCTAATTGAATAAACAAATATTAGATTGTATTGAGTGGGAATTGCAGTTAATTGAATACTACTGTCTTATTGTGGTGTACCAGAATTCTGTCCTCGATATGCCATTTCACAGCACGGGCTAATACTACCCGCTCGATGGTACGTCCGATTCGTTTCAGCTCGCTCACATCGTCGCTGTGGCTGACCCGCTGCACGTCCTGCTCAATGATTGGACCGCCATCCAGCTCTTCAGTGACATAGTGGGCGGTAGCTCCGATAATCTTCACCCCGCGCTGATACGCCTGGGCGTAGGGTTTGCCGCCTACGAATGCAGGCAGGAACGAGTGGTGGATATTGATAATCCGGTGCCGGTAATGTTCGATGAACGAAGGTGAGATAATCTGCATGTACCGTGCCAGAATGATCACATCAATATCGTCTTCAATGACCTCCAGCTGACGCTGCTCCGCTTCCGCCTTCGTATCCGCTGTAACCGGAATATGGTGGAATGGTATGCCAAAGGATTCAACATAGGCCTGCATATCTGTGTGGTTGCTGACTACAAGAGCAATATCCGCATCCAGATCACCGGCCTGCCATTGCCAGAGCAGTTCGACCAGACAGTGATCCTCTTTGGATACAAAGATCGCCAGCTTCTTCTTATGGCTCACATTGAAAATCTGCCAGTCCATCTTAAAACGCTCGGCGACACCGCCGAAGATAGAGCGTACCTCATCCAGCCGCTCATCCAGCTTGGGCAGGTCAAACTCCACTCTCATGAAAAACATGCCGCCGTCCGGATCCATCGTATATTGGTCAGACTGCACAATATTGGCACCTTGCTGGTATAAAAAATGCGACACGGCTGCTACGATACCCGGCCCGTCAGGACAAGAAATGAGCATGCGTGCCCGGTTCGGATACTGTCCGCCTGTAGAATGATCTCTTTTCACATGTAATTCCATAATCCGCTGTCCATCCTCTCATCTACTTGCGCAATCTAACGTATGTCTAGTTTAAGCGTTCACGAGCACCTGTTTACCTGCCAGCCAGGCGATCAACCGTTGATTGATTGCTTCCTCGCTAAGCTGCGGGAAGAGTCCGGCTGCAGCAACATTATCATAAAGCCGTTCCAGCGGCTCACGCGGATCAGCCTTTTTGGCCTTAGCATCATTTTTGAGCAAATCCCATACATCAAGTACATACTGACGGGAATCCATCTCCTGCTTGGCAAAGAAAGAATGCAGCTCTTCCACTTCCTGCAGAAATTCTGCGCCGAACCGTTCAGCCACATTACCGCGCAGCAAGGCGATTTCGATCTCGTACATCGGGCGCAGCTTTTTTGCATCCTTCCCGATCCAAGGCGTCTCCAGAATAAACGGCAGACCTGAGAGCGCTTCGTGGTGGACCACCTTGTTGATCGTCTCGAAGCCTATCCAGCCTGAACCAATGGGAGTATGGCGGTCCTTGCCTGCTCCGCGCGGATTTTTGCTGTCATTGATGTGGACCACACCCAGCCGCTTGAGGCCGATAGTCTCGTCAAACTGACGCAGGACGCCGTCCAGATCACCCACAATATCGTAACCCGCATCATGGATGTGACAGGTATCCAGACAGATGGACAGCCGCTCATTATGTACGACCTTGTCAATAATGGAGGCAATCTCCTCGAAGCTGCGGCCGATTTCCGTCCCTTTACCTGCCATCGTCTCCAGGGCAATATGAACTTCTGTCTCGTTTGTACCGCCAAGCACCTCGTTCAGACCATCAGCAATACGCTGGATGCCGTATTCCGCGTCCTTGTCTGTGTAAGCTCCCGGATGAAGTACAATATGCTTGACCTCAAGCTCATGAGTACGACGGATCTCCTGCTGGAGGAAATCAACAGCAAGCTGATATGTGTTGTCCTTATAGGAGCCCAGATTAATAATATATGGAGCGTGCACGACGATCTCTTCAACGCCGTTAGCCTTCATTGCCAGTTTCCCTTCGGCAGGATACATCGCTTCAATCGGCTTACGGCGTGTATTTTGCGGCGCTCCCGTATATATCATGAACGAGCTGGAACCATACTCATTTGCTTCATTAGCCGCGCTTAAGAGCCCCTTGTCCGCACAGGACACATGTGAACCTATTTTCAGCATGCCTTTTTTCCCTCTTTCCTTCACGAATTAACCCTTATTCTACCGTGATCGGGAAAATAAATCTAGGCAAGCCCCGGCGGAGTGCTTTCGCTTCGCAAAACTTTAGAAATACGCTATACTTTAGGTAAGATGAAGATTTGTGACAATCATCATTGTCAAAGGCGGTGTATACATGTCTGATTTCAGTTTATTATCGTCGACACCAAGCAATTGGTTTATGAACTCCATCGCATTTTGGACCTTTCTACTGCTGGGCTGCATGTGCATCGGCGGCTTCTTTATGTTCCGCAAATTCCTGAAGGTGCTGCCCAAAGCTGACGGCAAATCCAAGCTTGACTGGCAGAACTATTGGGTCGAATGCAGCCGTCCGCTGTGGAGCGATGAAATGAAGGCGTTTCTGGATCAGCTGGTGCAACCGGTTCCAGGGCCTTTCCGTGACATCGCCAAGCATTCCATCGCTGCCGAGATCGGTAAGATCGCCGTGGAAAGCGATGCGCCGGCCGTGACCCGTGAGCACTGCATCAAGGGCTATATTGTTGCCACTCCGCGAAGGGACAACCGGTTTCTCGTTACCTTTCTTGAGAAGAACGGCATCGACTATACTCCCTACCGGCACCTTATCAAGTAAGAAGTATCCTGACGGGAGGATTCATTCATGAAATATATCATCTGCGGCGGCAGCGGATTCATCGGCCGTGAGCTCACAGAATACTGGCTTGCTGCCGGACATCAAATTATTGTAGTTGGACGCAAGCCGCCGAAGAGTAAGCCGGCTCATCCGGCCCTCAGCTACACAACTTGGGATGACCTTGCTGTCACTCCCGAAATTGCTGAAAAGGCGGATGCTCTAGTCAATCTTGCCGGAGCCTCACTCAGCCAGCGCTGGAGTCCAAGCGGGAAGAAAGCAATTATGCAGTCCCGGCTTGAAACTGTTGACGCCGCCGGTAAACTGCTTAGTGCCCTCGTGCATAAACCGCCCGTTATCCTTCAAGCCTCTGCTGTCGCCATTTACGGTACATCACTGAATGATACCTTTGACGAAGATTCACCCGCCCGGGTAATGGACTTTCCTTCAGAGGTCGTTAACACCTGGGAAGCTGCTGCGGATGAAGCTTATCAGGGAGTACGGCTAATCAAACTGCGTACTGGTGTAGTACTTGGTAACGAAAGCGGAGCCTTCCCCAAAATGAAGCTGCCCTATTCCCTTGGCTTCGGCGGCAGGATCGGCAGCGGGAAGCAATGGCTCTCCTGGATTCACCTAGAGGATATCGCCCGTCTGATCGATTTCTGTATCCGCACCCCGGAAATCACAGGACCGGTCAATGCTACAGCCCCTAATCCCGTAACTAACGGGCAGTTCGGCAAAATGATCGGCAAAGTATATCATCGTCCGCATTGGTTTCCGGTTCCTGCCGTGATATTAAAAGCAGCTGTCGGTGAACTCTCGGAAATCCTGCTGGAGGGACAACGGGTACTTCCGGCCAAAGCGGTAAACCATGGCTTCACCTTCACTTATCCAACCTTGCAGCCAGCACTGGAGCAGCTTAAGTCAGAGTGAGGTATGCCCTTTCTCCCCGGCCTGTTCTCAGGCTGAACGGAAGGTGTAACAGCCTTTTACGATTGTAAACACACCCCCTTCAGTCAGCGGATATTCCTTGTAGGGGATCATCGGAGCTCCCTGATACAGTGTCCCGTTTCTGGAATCCAGATCCTTCAGGATATACCCTGCCGGGCCCCTTGATATTTCGGCATGCACCCTTGAGGCTCCCTCGGACTTCTCTACATACTGGGCAACCTCCGGGGAGCGGCCGATGATAAAGCTGGCACGGTTCAGTTCAATCCGCTCCCGGATATCGCCTTCATCTGTCTGGATTCGTTCAAGATAAGGAGCTGCACGTGCCTGCTCTGCCTTCTCCCGCTCCGTCCCCGGAGCATCACTGCGCGTCAGCAACGCTGTTGCCGCTTCTGGGGCAGGTTGATGTCTGCCCTCCACTGCCGTCCTAAGCCGCATATCCTCTATATCCGGATAATCCGGTGCAGCCGGCTCCCGTTCAGTCCTGATTGGAGCCAGGGGACGAACAGGCGCTAGCGGATTTCTGCCAAAATCCCATTCCAGCTCCTTCAGCTTGCGGCTTTGCCTGTGTTTATCTCCCCCTCCCACTTCCGGCTCAGGTACTTCCTCGTTGTCAGCCTCCACCTTATTCCGCCCGAACATCAATCTTTCACTCCATACCAGCCAGCACAGAATCCCCAGTATTAAGGTCGCTGTAAGGCAAACAATTAACCAGATCATGAGCGGTTGATCCAAATAAAGAAACTTCCACAACAACGCATCTACCAAAACAGCGACTAATGCAGCATAAGTTCTATAGGAGGAAGGTAAGTTCCCGTCATTCACGGTATCTTCAGGACCAAGCGAGTCCAATTCTTCCTTTAACCGGAGTTTAGGTAAAGAATTGCTCCATGGAGCTTCAATCTGCCCAGCACTGGCTGCTTCCACCTGTGGCTGAGTGAATGACCATCTCCGTGGCACAGCTGGTTCCACCGCTGCAGTCACCTGCGGGTTCTGCTTAATCATTGTCTCTGCAGCCGGTGGTGCGGAATCCGTATTTCCGGAAGGTCTCCTTACAGGGATTCCATCAGCCAGCAGCTCTGCCAGCAGCGCTTTGAGTCCTCCTATATTGAATTCCTCACTGGCACAGTACTGCAGCAGTCTTTGGACCCCGCTTCCCGAAAGCTCTGTGACCGATGCCATAAGCACCATGATCAGAGCCTTCATGCTCTCTCCAGGTGGTGCCTGCAGTCTCGCAGACTGCAAGGGTATGTAAGTTAAATATACCTTGCCGCTGCTTAGAGACCCGTCTACAAAAATATAGTCCTCATGAAGTGCGTACTGCTCCGCCCGTAGCATATACAGCCTGCCCTCTTCGATCCCCCGGCTAATTTGCAGTAGCAATCCAAAGAATTCGGCCATGCCCAGTTTTTCACTTTTCAGCAGATGACTGAGCATTTTGCGGCGGGACACCGCATACTCAAGCGTGACCTGTAAATCGACTTCCCTAAGCAGCAGCCGCAGATGATGCGGAATACTCGTATTCATCAGCATCCTGGCCTGCACCATGTTAAGATCTGCGGCCGACAATCCGTCAGGGCTCCCCAGCTGCATCGATATACCATCCTGTTGTATAAAATCACGGTTTAGTCCAAACAACAAACATCACCTCCTAATCTAAAGGTAGACATAGGCGCATAAATATCCCGGAAGAACAGCCAGCATAAAAGGAAACCTTAGCATCTCGCTGTCTTTTCCGCTTCTTAGTAAAGCAGGATTACGCAGCAGCAAAAATCCGGCAGTCCTGCTGATAATGTTGCGCATGCGCCTGCCTGTCTCCCTTCGGGACAGCACAATGATCCAACCGATCACAGCGCCGAACAAAACGGAATACATAATTACCTGCAGTGAGAACCATACCCCCAGCCAGGCCCCCATCCCGGCAAAAAGCTTTACATCCCCGGCACCCACCGCTCCCATGAAATACATAAGCAGCAGTACGGCAAACCCCGCGGATGCACCACAAAGTGCGAACAGCAATCCATGCCAGCCGTATATGAATCCCCTTGAACATAGCCCCGTCACCAAAGCAAGCACGGAGATCCAGTTCGGTATCCGCATCCGCCGCAAATCCGTGATGAATGCCGCCCCCAGAAAAATCAGGCAGCCCCAAAAAGCCCATTCCGCCATCTGCAATTCACCCTCTTCCGCTATATCATTTCACTACTGTAAAAGTTGCTTCCAGGCTGGTCCCATCGTCCAAAGTGATTACAAAGGGCCAGGAACCCGGCGTTGTATTCACCCCGATTTTCCATTCCCATTCGATATATCCGGCTTCGTCTGCCTGCTTCCAGCCCAAATATTTCGCAGTACTCTGACCGCTCTTATAGAAAATTGACAGGTTAGCCGATGCTCCCGGCGGAACCTTGACCCGGATCCTGCCTTGATGATTAGCAACGCCGGGATTCGGCTTGTCCAGTATTACGATGGAGCCATGCTCCCCGGCCTCTCCGGCATTCCCGTTCTGCCCTGCAGCATCGGTATTCCCTATCCAGAGTCGTTCTACCGCGCTAGCTTCCAGAACGATACTCCGGTTCAGAAAAGGAACCTTCATCGGCAGCTCGTAGCTGACGACCAGTCCGAAGTAGGGGCGTGTGCCGTTCTTCAGCTCCGGAACGGTAACATTGGAGATATGAAGCCGGTCATATTCCAGCCAATCTGTAGCCATATACGGCTTGACTAGAGGCTTAAGTGCAAGGTCAAGCACAGACTGCGAAGCCTCAGCCTGAAGCTCCTGCAGCGGACCCTCTGCGCGCTGCACGGCAGATCTGACCCACTCATCAACAGGTGCCGGCAGATCAGCTGCGTAGCTGTCGCTCCATTCTGTAAGTGACAGACGGGGAATCCCCCACTTGCCGGAAGACAATGTTGAACCGGCAGCTGCTCCTGCAGTTGTTCCATCCGCTGCTCCGCCTGCATTCCCGCTATTGCCGCCGGCACCTGCCGGATCAGCTATAACGCTATTCTGCTCCCCCCACTTCTGCGATGCCAAAGCCGCAGGATAGATATGGGTTGAGATCATCTTGACTGTGTCGGAGGCGGTACTCTGCAGAGCCGTCGAATACAACGTCATCTGAACGATAAAGATCAGGAATAAGACGAACAGAATAAACATAGGAAGGACCATAGCCGCTTCAACAACCATACTGCCTTCATCCTGATGCTTGCATCGTCTCTGGTACCAGCGTTTCATTCTGCCAACCTCCTGCTAATAAGAAAAATCAGCCTGCACTGCCCGGTAGTACACTTTATCTTCCACCTCACCGGGCAGAGCCGAGCTATAATCCAGCAGCTTCACCACACCCGGCAAAAACCACAGCCGCAGGCCCATACGAATCTCTGCTGAAGCGTAAGTGAACCTTTCCGCCGGGTTGATTCCTGTATCAAGCCTGATCAGGGCCAGCATCCGGGACAACTGTACATTCCCCGCCCCGTGCAGCAGCATGAACAGGCGCAAGTAATCGCGGTAATTCAGCTTTGCAGGCAAGTATTTGGACAACGGAACCTCTCCTGTCTTGCATAGGAGCAGCATATCCTGAACTGCATGCTCCACACCGTACAGCAGTGCCGCAGCCAGAATAGCCAGCGGATTGCTGAGCCGGGCACTTTCGATAAAGCCCTCCATCGTCCTGATAGCCAGCCTGAGTGCAAAGATCTCCCCAAAGGCTGCCGCCACATTTCCTGCCGGATTATGAAAGCCGTATAAAATGTACTCCAGCTCTTGGGCATGCGGATCTAGCTGATCAGCCAGCACAGAGGCTGTATCACCAGCAGGACCAGAGACGGCCGGTGTCAGCAAAGAAAGATCAAAATGCGGAAAATATAGCGTAGAGTATTCTGTTTGGAACAGCCTATCCCGCGCGCCCTTCATAATGCTGCCTATGGATGCATATAGACCATCCACCTTCCCCATTGCTGAGCCGCCTGCAGAATAAATATCCGCACCGCCCCCGGATTCCCCTGTTGTTTCCTGATCCTGTGCCTGATTAAGCTTAATATTCTCCTCATAATATTGCCTGAGTGTACCGTAACGCCCCATAGCTGCCTGCGCCCTATCTCCCAGACTGCGTATCTGCTCCAGCAGCTTCATGGCATCTCCAAGCTTGGTTTTGGCCTGCTGTTCCAGCTGCTTACGTTCATCATCCGAGGTCCGGTGCGCTTCGATCCGGGCAGCTTCGGCTGTAATAACGGCCCCGTTATCTCCGTAATTGTTCAGATAATTACTGCTGGCACGTGAAGCGTCTATTACGGCGGTACTCATCTGGGTGAAATCAGCATATAGCCCGGAGACTTCGGACAGCACGGCCGGCAGTACGGAAACCGGTGGTTCTACCGCCTGCAAAGCTAACTCCTGTGCATGCAAATTTTGCTCCATCCCGCTGATTTCAGCAGGTGTAAGAATAAGCGCGTCTTCCTGCTCACGCAGCTTCGCCAGCGGCGCGGCACTCAGTTCAGTACTGCTGTTGCCCGGAATATCCCAGCCGTTTGCCGAAGCTTCACCGCTCTCAGCCCCGCTGTTTCTGGATTGCTCCAGCACAATTCTCATCTGCTCATTTAGTTCCCCGGCCTGCTTAAGCGCCTCTTTCGCCTCAGCCATCAGAGAGCTATGCTGCAGCTTGTAAGCGGACAATGTGCCAGGGAGCTCGGAAATCAGAGCAGCAGCTTGCTCTATGTAGCGGGCAAGAGCCTGCTGATACTTTTCAGACTGCGTTTCCCGGTCACGGTATAGGTCAGCGTAGTATTTTCCAACATAATCTCTGTACATGGCCACAATATCAGCGGCTGATGCAATATTCCCAAGAGAAAGACTACTAATATCATCCTGAGGAGGATTCATAATCATCTGCTGCAGTATTCTCCCGCTCTCCGCTGCCTGCCGCCGCCGCTTCATCATGAGATCCAGTGCTGCTTCGCGCGCATCATATAAAGGCTGCAGCTTACCGAGCACCTTCGTTGAACGTGAAGCTTCCCCCATCGCTGCTGACAGCGGCTTGAACTTTCCGGCCAGCTCCAGTGTAAAGTCGATCGGTGCCTTATATTTCATCTCCTCGGCAATCTGTCTGCGGAAGATATCGTAGTTCCCAATGGGACGGCTCCAGGTTAACGAGGAGGTGTCCAGCTTCACAGGCAGCAGATTGAAGGCATCCCCCCGGCCGCTCTCGTATAAATTATCATTCAGCACACCGGACAGCAGCTGATCTCCGTCATCGCCCCCGAAGGTGAACAAGCCGTAATTCTCCCGCAGGCTGATATCATAAGAGGACATCACTGAGCGGACCGCCGCCCTTGCCAGACGCTCCTGCTGTACATTCGCCGCAGCAATCCTTGCATAATCAATCAATACAGCGGTGAACAGGAATACAAATGCCAGCACCATGATCAGAAAAATCGAGACTGAGCCTTCGGTCCGGTTGTTCCGCCTGGATTTCTGCTCTTTTCGCTGGCCGGAAGTCAAAGCCTTTACAATCCTCAATCGATCTGCCTCCCCTGGCGTGTTATCCTGAGCCATCGCTCCTTAAGACTCAAAATCCCCTACTTTATCTAGCTGCTTATTCTTTCAGCTTAGTCAGCATCTTGCCTGCGTCCTGCTTCTCCATGCTTGTCCCGGAACCGCTGACCTGACCCTTCCCCTTGAACTTTGCTCCGTAATAACGCATCAGGTCCACGGTGCGGATAAACTCCACAGGATCTGCAACAACCGATTGTGCCCAAACTACCGGTTCAGCGTTATCCTCGAGGATATCATCCAGTACCGGTAAATGAAGCACACGCTTAAGCTCCGTACTTACTTTGCGGCTTGTCAGACTATAGGTGTAAGCCAGCTCACCTGTCATATTAGCCGGAACCTTCCCGGCCGATTGCTGAAGTTTGACAACCGGCAATGCCCCGGAGCCTCCCGCAGCAGGCAGGGTCAGCTGAACTCCCCCATCTTTAGCTTCTGCGCCAAAAAGTGAGGTAAGCAATCCATCCTCTCCAATGCGCCAGTACAGCGAATCATAATCCCCAATCGCGAAGGCCCCCTCCGCACCTTTATGACTGTTATCCCAATTGAAAGCCGCCCGTTCTGCCGTAACAGAGGCTACCTGCAGCAGCATAGTCCTCTGGTAGGTATACAGACAGAAGAACAACAGCAGCATCGTAATCCCCATGATGATGGGCAGCAGCATAGACGCTTCAATGGTGAAGCTGCCTTCGTCATTCTTCAGATTCATCAATCAAAAACTTCCTGGCTCTTACTTCCGGCTGTACTGATCAAATCCTTGACCACCTTCACAATTTCTGTGCGGAACACCAGAACCACCGCAATCAAAACCGCAATGATCATAATCATCTCCAGCGTGCCCAGCCCCTCTTCATCCTTCCACAAACCTTTTGCAGCTTCCGCTATCGTTGTCATCATTCTCCTCATCCTCCTACATTTTCAGCATCATGATCGCCGGTGTTCCCACCAGCACAATTACAATCAAAAAAATTAGCACCATCGGGAAAACCAGCTTCGAGGAAGCCTGTTCCCCGCGCGTCCGGCTGACCGCCTTCCGTTTCTCCCATAACATCCGCGAAAGATCCCGCAACGATAAAACAAAGTCTGCACCGCCTCTGCGGTAATTCAGCAGCACCGTCGTTGTAAACAGTGACACCTCCTGTACCGCGCAGCGTTTGCTGAAATTCTCGAAAGCCTGCTGGAACGAATAGCCGCCTTCCCATTCCGTAGTCATAATAAATAATTCTTTATAAAGCGGATGACTGTAGTTGCCCTTGCGGCTCTCAACACAGCGGATTATCGCCCGCTGCACAGTCTCTCCGGCACCAACCAGCAGTACGATGCTGTTCAGGAGCTCAGGCAGCTCCAGCATAATATTCTGTTCACGCAGCCTTACTTTCTTATGCAGATCACTGACCAGCGCAACCGGTAATATCAGCGCCAGGACCGCGCCGATTATAATTCCGGCCTGCTCACCGCTGAAGGCAGTCAGCAGGCTGCCCCCAAGCATAAACAGCCAGCTGTAGCTGAACATTTCAGCCATAAAGATCAATGTCCGCTCTGCGCTGTGTCGCATGCCATAACTCTGCTGCAGCGACCGTTGGATTCTGAACATGACCGAAGGCAGATGACTGCCAATTCTCCATCTCTCGATCAGCAGCAGAAACGGTTCTCCAATTCCACGCAGCCGCAGTCCCTCCATCGGCAGGCTGCGCAGCACGGCATACCGGCGGCTGCATTTCAGCCGCAGAAGCATCCAGCCCAGTCCTAAAGCTATCGCGGCCCCGCCGCATATCCACCGCATCACCTCACCCCCTTACAGCGGTATATTCATGATCTTGGAAGTCCAGAGATAACAGAGAAACAGACCGGCCAGCGCCAACGTAGAAATAGCCATTCCTGCACCGGTATACATTGGCTGCATATAGTCACTTGCAGTCAGGCTCATAAACAAAACCATCATTAACGGAGCGGCCAGCAGCGCTTTGGCCTCGAATTTCTTCTGGGCAATACTGACGGCAATATCCTGCTGAATATCAAGCTTCTCTCCAATAATCGTGGACGTTCTGCGCACCACTTCGACAAGGTCGCCGCCAGTGCGCTTGCAGACGGAGAACACATCGGCAAACCGCTCAACATCCTCCATCCCGGCCCGCAGGCTGAAGTCATGCAGCGCCTCCTCCACCGGCTGGTTATATTCCATCCGGGCACAGATAATTGTCAGCTCTGAGAGCATATCGCTGCTTCCCTCCGGGTCGAGCATTTGCAGATCCGCAACTGCCTCACGAAAAGCATTCTCTACCGAACGTCCGGCGGAAAGCGAAGAAGAGAGTGAAAACAAGGTCTGCTTAAACTGCAGGTTGAGCGCCGAGCGCCGCCGGTCTCTGAGATAATCACGCAGAATCCGGGGCGCATAGGCTCCTCCCGGAACCAGTAGCAAGGAGAGCAGCACCTGGTGATAGAACAGATAGCCTAGGCCAAAAAGCAGCAACCCCCCTGCCAGCACCGCCAGCGTTTTTAATCCGGGGGACAATATGTACACCGTATACTCCGGCAGTTGAGGCCTCCTTTGCATCTCCTTTTCATTCACTTCCTTCTCTCTTACAACACCTATTCTTCTTCGCCGCACCGGTACGCGGACAGGTATCCTGTGCGACTGCTTCATATCAGCACCCCTTTTAAAATCCCAGACTCAAATTGCGCCAGCGGATAGTTACTCACTCCGGCCATCTTCAGTTTGCCGGAGTGCTGCAGAGGATTCCCGCAGGCAACAAGGGCGCCGTCTACCCTGCCGTCACTTTCCCCTGTCTCCCGGAACTCATACAAGGGGTTCAGCACCACCTCCCCATCCTGTATTCCAATGACCTCGCAAATTTCCAGCACTCTTCGTGAACGGTCCCGCAGCCTGGAGAGATGCACGAAGATGTCAATCGCCGAGCCGATCTGCTGCCGAACTACGGCTACCGGAAGATCGGCTGCGCTGAGCACCATTGTCTCCAGGCGGCTGACCATATCCCGTGCGCTGTTCGAATGCCCTGTGGACAAGCTTCCCGCATGGCCGGTGTTCATCGCCTGCAGCATATCCAGGCATTCGGCTCCCCGGACCTCGCCGACCACGATTCGGTTCGGCCGCATCCGCAGGGACGAACGGATCAGGTCACGGATGGTAATCTCCCCGCGTCCCTCCGTATTGGCGTTCCTCGTCTCCAGGGAGACAAGGTTAGGTACAGTGACAATCTGCAGCTCGGCAGAGTCCTCAATCGTAATGACCCGTTCCTGCGGCGGAATGAACTGGGACAAGGCGTTTAAAAATGTAGTCTTGCCGGAGCCAGTGCCGCCGCTGATAAAAATGTTGTATCCGGCGGCAACAAGAATTTGCAGAAACTCCGCCGCCTCTCCGCTTAGCGCACCGCGCCGTACCAGTTCGCCCATTGTCATCGGCGATTCGGGAAATTTGCGGATGGTCATGGCCGGCCCTTTCAGTGCCACCGGCGGCAGCACAACATTGACGCGTGAGCCATCCCGCAGCCGTGCATCCACAATCGGCGAGGAATCATTGACTACCCGGTTCACCCCGGATACCACAGACTGGATGATATCCTCCAGTCTGCTCCGGGACTCAAAGGCCAGCGGCAGGCGCCGGATCTGACCCTCCTCCTCCACAAAAATCTCATCATGGCTGTTGATCATAATCTCAGTGATTGCCGGATTATCAACCAGCGGCTGCAGCACATCGAGCCCCCGGAAGGAATCGAACAGCTTCTTCACCAGCTCATGCTTCTCCTGGGCGGTTAAATACCGCAGGCTCTGCATTTCCAGAATGATTCGTTCTATATATGCGCTGAGCTCATGGTTGCCTACAGCCGCTGTAACATCGAGCCCTGCGCGGATGTCACGCCTCAGCTTCCTGAACAGCTCTTCATTCATGCAGATTACCTGTAAACACACGGGGTAATGCCGGCTCTATGATTCCTTCGCAGAGCTGCTGAACGCCTGCCATAAACTGCGGAGAACTGAGGCAGAGCTCAACATGATGCCGTAAGGCCCAGGACGGAATATAAGGAAGCAGCCCATCCAGCTTGATTCCTTCAGGAACCGGTGTGCCCGCCACTAAATCCGCGGCAAAGTTTAGTACAAACCGGCTCCTCTCCTGAATATCCGGCGGCCAGCCGGAATGCGGATAGCTGCCATGCTCCAGCCACCTTAGGGTTTTGTACATGCTTGCCTCATCGTTTCTGAGCATCCATAGCAGGATCCCGCACCGCTGCAATACAGCCAGAGTCCGTTCCTCTTCAATACTGCCGGCATCAACGATCACGATGTCATAGCTTCCGGCTGCATCCAGCAGATCCAATAAATCCAGCGTATCCTGCCGGGTCATCTGGAGCATTTCTTTGAAGTTCTCTACAGGTCTGAATGCATCACAGCGCAGGCGGTCATACCTGGCTACATATCTTCCCAGCTCAATACTCCCTGTGTTATTCTTGCCCCCATCCCCCCGGCTTGCTTTGAGGTCATAAAGCAACCGTTCCAGTCCGGGTGTGTTCCCGGTCGGCGCCGGCACAAACAATCCGCTGCTGTCCACACTTTCGAGATTCAAATAGAAGACAGACAGCCCTAGATCCGTAAGCTGTTTGGACATATTGAGCGCAAGCGTTGTTTTGCCGCTGCTGCCCGTCGCCGAGACCACTCCGAACATGAGGGTCTGTTCTCTATCCGCGGAGGATGGCCTGGATCGAACCACATCACACAGCTGGAGTATGGATTCGAGAAGTGCGGGAAGTGACTGGTATTTCGCAATGACCAATCCGCCAGCCAGATTAGCACTCTTGCCTAATGTCCGGCCATCCTCACTAAGGACCGCCCACGGCACCGTGTTCTTCCCTTCCACCAGCCAGGCTTCAATGAAGAAGGGATCTCCGACGACCGCATCCACCGTCTCTTCGCTTTTCATAAATTCCATAAAGGTTTCCGGCCTGCTGAACGCTGATACCCGCAACAGCTCACCGTAATCACTGTGATGGATATAATGCAGCAACGGTTCAATGTATTGACTCTCGCGCACGGCCAGTACAATTCTCGCCGCCATGAAGCCACTCTCCTTTCTGTAATTGAGACAACAAAAAAAGCACCGCCAATAACCGTGAGATACGGTCATTGAACGGTGCTTCCGCTGTAATCCTTTAATTTACAGCTATAGTAGCATATATGCAGTAGAGCAGCAATAATTTTTTTATCGTATGGCGGCTAGCTCCTGATTTTCTGGCAGGCCATATCCAAAATGGGATATATACCCAAGATGTATTTCTCGGTTATAATATCAGATGGCAGACATTATCCAACCACACTACTATTTAAAAAGGAGATTTTCCGCAAATGAAAATACTACCCGGATTTATTGCTGTACTCACCTTATCCAGCGCTATCAGCTTGTCCGCATCCGCAGCAGAGAAACCAATCTCAGTCCAGATTGACCAGCAAAAGCTTAACCTGACAACAACCAATGCCCCCCTGAATGACGGACACTCCATCCTCGTTCCCATGCGTCCTATTTTTGAGAAGCTGGGCTTGAAACTGGTATTTGACGCCAAGACAAGCACGATAACCGCCACCAAGGAAGGTCTGACCATCAAGCTGCAGATCGGCAGCAAAAATGCGAGCATTAACGGAATCATCAAACCGCTGCAGACTGCTCCCAAAATGGTTAATAACGTCACTTATGTACCGGTCCGGTTTGTAAGTGAAGCCACAGGCAACAACGTGGTCTGGAATGCTACTACCAGAACCGTTGAGATCACCAGCCTCCAGAGCTCTGTAGATACTGCTGAGATTGCTGATTTCTTCAAAAAGTATGTATCCTATTCTAATGAAGAGAACTATGACGGATTCATGAGCCTCATTGATTCCAAATCCCCTCTGACTCAGATTGGCCCGCAGCTCAAGGAACAATACGCTACCTACGATCTCAAAAATACGGTAGATCAGATGAACATTATCGATGTAAAGACCAATGAGGTGACTGTACATACCATTGAGTCCTCCGAAAAAGTCAGCGGTCCGTTCATGCCAAACAGTCAATCGGAGAATGTCTATTCCTTAACCCGCAGTTCCAAGGATTCCGCCTGGAAAATCAGCAATGTGCAGGTTCAGGCTATGAAATATAGCCTTCCGGAAGGGGTTCTGAATGCCGCCGTTACTGTGCCGCAGACGGATGAGGCAGCGATCAAAGCTGTATTTGCCGCAAATATTGACTTCACCAACAAAGAGGATCTTGAGGGTGTGCAGTCTACCATTGACGAGTCCTCCCCCGCGTACGAGCAGAACAAAGTAATGGCCGGCCAGGTTTTCCAGGCTTACGATCTTCAAACCGTGATTGAATCCTCGAAGATTATCGACTATACAGGTAATGAAGCCGCCATATATTCAGTACAGACGACCAAGAAGCTTAAAGGACCACAATTCCAGGACAACCGCACCACCATGGTCACTACGCTGAAAAAGTCGGCGGATGGAAAATGGAAGCTTGTCCAAAGCTACCCGCTATCAGCAGAAGCAATCACTAAATAAATCTTATATTTACAAAAAAGCAGCAGCGGGGGCTCTCCCGCTGCTGCTTTTCATATCAACTGCTGCCTAACCCTTCAGAGAAATCTCTTCCGGATATCCGGCGTAGGGAGCAGGCAATGCTCATCACGCCCGAACCAACGGTAACGGTTTCTTGCTACAAGCCGATATACGGCGCTGCGCAGCGGACGGGGCACAAGAATGAAGATATAGGCGGCTGGCCACGGAAAACGCAGCATGCGGGCGATGCGCAGCACAGCAGACGACTCTGTATAAAACCTTCCCTTCTCAAACAGTACAACTGTGTTTAGCTGGTCTGTCTCAAGGCCTGCAGTAATCAGCAGTTCACGCCCAACATCGCTCTGCAGAGCTGCAAACCTGATACGCCCCCCGGGATCACGCGGAATAATGAAGCGGACCAGGCCCTGGCAAAGATGACATACACCGTCGATCAGTACAACCGCTTGCCCTTCTCCTCCTCCATACCTTTGCTCCATATTCCACACCCCCTTGTTTGCTCAGCATATCCTACTTGATCTAACCTAATCCAAAGAAAAAACAAAAACGCGGGATAGCTCCCGCGCTCTCATTCGTCCGTCCGTTTAATTATTCGGCAATCGCCTTGTCGATCCATTCGTCCCCGATCATTTGTCCTTCAAAATCAGCTGTGAATGCTTCCATGCATTTGCAGATGAAATCTTTACGGCAAACCGGGCATGGGGTTTTAAGCAGGCGGCTGATGTTCGTCATTTTCCATTCCGGAAACCGACTGTAGAACGCGCGGCACTGTGTTCCGTCAGCAGTCTTAATAATAAATTCGTACAAGCCTTCTTTATCATTGCTGCTGGCTTTGGTCACATTCGTAATTTTCGGTCTGTAAGACATCTTCATCACCCATTATTTAAATTTTTGGTATTTAGTAGCGCACGCAACTTTAACAGATACTTAGACATATTAAAGAATTTTGGGGGTGATGTCAACCAAAGTACGCGCTGCCGCCCGCTATTTATTACTCATATGTGTTATCCGTCTCTATTTAGCCATTATTCCCAGGAATATGAGTTTATACCGCTCTTAGATTACATTTAATTCAACCTCAATGTTCCCGCGGGTCGCTTTGGAGTATGGACAGAATTCATGTGCTTTTGCAGCAAGCTCCTCCGCCTTCGCACGTTCAATGCCCGGCAGGCTGATATCCAGCTTCACCGCCAGCTTGAACCCTCCATCGCTTTCGTCCTTGCCGATCAGCACGTTGGAAGTAACCACAACATCCTGAAGCTTTACGCCCTCTTTACGGGCAATATTGGCAAGTGCACTCTCATAACAGGCTCCATACCCTGCCGCAAACAGCTGCTCTGGGTTGGTGCCATTGCCTCCCGGTCCGCCAAGCTCCTTGGGCATTTTCAAATCATGCTTCAAAGCGCCGTCCGAGGATTCCACAGAACCTTCACGTCCGCCGCGGACTGTAGCTGTCGCTGTATACAAGGCCTTCATTTTCAATGTTGTCATTTTTAATCTTCTCCTTTTGAACCGATTTTGTTAATCGCGCATACTTAAACCTTAAACAATGGTCATTATTTGAAACGATAATACAATGTTGTCACACCTCAGCGGCTTGCATCCTGCGATAAATGGTGTAAAATTAAATTGTGATAAATTTATATTCGGGAGGCCAGATTCATGAGCATTTATGATTTTGAAGCCAACACCTTGCGCGGACAAGAAGAATCACTGTCAAAGTACAAAGGTAAAGTGCTGCTCGTCGTGAACACAGCCAGTAAATGCGGATTTACCCCACAGTACAAGGGGCTTCAAGAGGTATACGATAAATTCAAAGACCGCGGTTTTGAAGTGCTCGGCTTTCCAAGCAACCAATTTGCCGGACAGGAGCCGGGGGAAAGCGAGGACATCGCTGAATTCTGCGAAATCAATTACGGTGTAACCTTCCCGATGTATGAAAAGGTTGATGTGAAGGGTGACGATGCGCATCCGCTGTTCAAATACTTGTCCAAAGAAGCTCCAGGCGTGCTTGGCTCAAAGAGTGTCAAATGGAACTTCACCAAATTCCTGGTCGATCAGGAGGGCCGTGTACTGAAGCGGTTTGCGCCGCAGACCACACCGGATCAGATTGAAGCGGATATCGCCAAACTGCTGGACTAGATATATTTTATCCTAACCCAAAAAAGACGCTTCACATACGGCATTTGCCATGTGCGAAGCGTCTCTTTATAACTAATAAAGCTTTACCATTGCATGAGCACAAAAAGGATAGCGACCAGGGCCGGTAAAGCCTGGATGTAGAGGAACGAAAAAACCTGAAATCCCTTAGCAATCAAGGAATTTCAGGTTTCTTCATAGTATGCGGTAGAGAGGACTCGAACCTCCACGGGTATACACCCACTACCCCCTCAAGATAGCGTGTCTGCCATTCCACCACTACCGCGCGGTGTGTACAATGTTAAAGCTGTGTCTGAGGCCAACATTCAATATTATAAAACGGATTTCACAAAATGTAAAGATACCCTTTAAGAATTCCCCTCATCCTGTTTCTGCCTACGATACTGGGTAAATTCAATATATTCCTTGATGAACTCCTGCTCCTTAGGCAGCAGCTCTTCAGTTTGGCAACTGTGTTGCCGCATTTGGGCAGACGAATACTCCCCGCCGCCTTCGCGTACCGTTTCAGCTGCAGTTTTCCCCAGAATCAGCCAATCCAGACTCACATGAAAAAAAGCGCCGATCTCGATCAGCTTATGGGTTCCCGGTGTCGACTTCCCCCGTTTCCAGTCCCCCATATTGCCTGTGCTGATATTCAATTGCTCACAGAAGGACTTCTTCGTAAGCCCTTTTTGCTTAATTAGGAATTCTATCCGTTCGTATATCGATGACATCGGCCAACCGCCTTCCACTACATCAAATTCACGTAATAACGTAATTAATCTTGTAAAATGACGCAAAAAAGTATATAATTAGTTAATATTATTGTACGCTATTATACCATAGTGCTGGATGGTCGATAAGAGGTGAAGCCTGTTGAACAGCAAACGTCCCGTGACCCCCTATGGCTGGGCTATTAAGCAGCGTCTGACAGAAATGCAGCTGGACCAGAGGAAATTCTGTGAGTTGTACGGAATTCCGCCTTATCGCTTGTCCAATCTAATCCATGGCACACGGAAGGCTGAGCGCTACCGCCGTCAGATTTCGCAGCTTCTGGACCTGCCTCCATCTTAACTTCCCATCCTGCAAGAATTCAAGGAGCGATAACCTTGCCATTGAGCTTATCTTCTTCCCTTACCTCTTCACTTAATGCTCTCCCCCATAACCTCCTTGTTATCGACAGCTATGGTTTTATCTTATTTATCAATGATCGCTGGAAGGAATTCCGCCATTCCTATGGATTCTCTCCAGAAAATGAACGGATTGGAGCTCATTACCTAGAGCTTTTTGAAGAGTGGATCGCCATCCCTGTCCAGCTCACAGCTCTTAACGAGTCCATACAGCATATCCTTAAGGGCGGACGCCTGGTCTCTAGCTCAGAATTCATCCTCCACACCCCTGATAAGGTGGGCAGAGTATTCCGCCTGGACGCCTTTCCGCTTCTGACCGGGCAGTCTGCAGGGTTCCAGACACTCGCTCTTTCCATGCATGACAACGGCCCTGGCGAGATCCGTCCATCTGATCCTGTCCGCGTCTGCCATCCCTTGCGTCCCCGGCATATCTCCAGCAGCCTTGTTCCGATCTGCGCTTCCTGCAAATCCGTCAGGGGCAGCAATGAGGAATGGGTATCGGTCGAACGTTATCTTCAGTTCCAGCTATCCCTGCAATTCACACATGACATCTGCCCGGATTGTATCCGTCAGCTGTATCCCAAATACGCGGGAGCCCTGAACCGATAATCGTTACATCTCTATTGCCTGTGTAAAGATAATAAAAATAACAGGAATAAGTAACGCAGGAATCAGATTCATTGTCTTAAACTTTCCGATGCCAAGAATGTTTAAGCCTGAGCAGAATATCAGCACCCCGCCAACAATCGATGTTTCAGTCAGCAGTTCAGGCGTAATGAAACCTGATAAAACATTTGCCAGTAAATATAGAGATCCTTGCCAACAAAAAAGCACCGCGGCAGATAAAATTATTCCAATCCCGAACGTAGATGCCAGGACCATCGAAGTCACCCCATCGAGGATCGCATTGGTGAATAAATAGGTATGATTTCCGTGCAGTGCACTCTCTATGGGTCCAAGGATAGACATTGTTCCAAAACAAAACAGCAATATGGCTGTCGATAATCCTTCGGACAAATCCCCCTTTGAAATTTTGGCAACTAATTGTTTAAACCGCAGCTCCACATCAAACGTCTGGCCGATAACACCGCCTAAGGCCAAGCTCATAATAAACAAAACGGGATACCGGCTATCCGACATGTACGTGACTGCTGAGTGGAGGCCAAGCGCTGCCGCTGCCAGCCCCATTGCCTGCATAAGAATATTTTGATAGGATTCATTCAGACTTTTCTTAAAAGCACTTCCGGCTACGCTGCCTGCAATAATTGTAGCGACATTAACAATTGTTCCAATCATTATATCTCTCCTACGATTCTTTTAACGAAAGCATAAACCCTCCAGCAGCTAGAGGGTCAATGCCTAATTTACCGACAGTTGGATTTCGGTAACGAATCTGGAGGCATCCTGTGTTAGTCCATAATCGATATATGTAATTTCGAGTGCATCATCTGCCAAAGCGTATCCCTTATCATTTGCGTAGGTGAGTAATTTTTGGTAATAAAATGATGAATCTGCATGCGTGCCTACAAACCGGATCGTCAGATATTTATGCTGAGGGAGCGGCTTGATATCCTTTTCCAAAGGTATATTCGGGTCTATGAACATAAATAGGGAATTATACTCATCGAATTTACTTTGCTGCAGACTGTTAACCGATATAGTTAGTCCGACCTGTCCGAGAAAAATGCTGGATTTCATCTTGCTCTGATTCTCCAAAATACGAATTGGCATCTCCAGATTATCATTTTTATGAATCTTTTGTTTCAGCATAACGATCATCCGATCCGGAAGCTGCTGTTCCCGAATTTGAAAGAGCTCCTCCACATTAGCCGCTTCTTCAATCTGCTGAATCCGGTCGTTAATTTTTCGTTGAATCTGTTTGAATTCACGAATCTTCTCTTCCGTTCTGCGCTGCTGCTCTTTTAATAAAACCAAAATATGATCGATATCCCTATCATCCAGAAACTCCTTGATTTCCTTAAGCGGAATATTTAACGCTTTTAGGTATAGAATTGTGTTCAAACGCTCGAATTGGTCAATGGAGTAATACCGGTACCCTGTCATTTCATCAACAAACGCTGGTATTAACAGCTTAATTTCATCATAATAACGCAACGTCCGGATATCGATTTGAAAGAGCTTTGATATTTCGCCGATTGAAAACATATTGTTCATGGTCTCAACATACTCCTTTCCAGCCAGACTCTTTATGAAATAGCGTTAGCAGTGATCATCCATTGGTAAAAAAAATAAACCGACTGTCTTTAGTCGGTTTAAGTGAGCTTACAATTACAAAAGCCCTTGATTCCTCAAGGGCTTTCGGCTAACCAAATTATTATGCGGTAGAGAGGACTCGAACCTCCACGGGTATACACCCACTACCCCCTCAAGATAGCGTGTCTGCCATTCCACCACTACCGCATATGGTGACTCGTATGGGATTCGAACCCATGTTACCTCCGTGAAAGGGAGGTGTCTTAACCCCTTGACCAACGAGCCATGCTTAGCAAGTTATGTTATTACCACAACAAAAATGAGTATATCAAACCCATGAGGATTTGACAAGCTTTTTTTGAATGAAAATTTACGGGAAGTAACGGCCGGATCTGACATCGCTCTCCCCGCTCAATATGCTTTCTGACCGTTCAAGAATTTTGACTTTTTGTATCCGTTATACGCCATACACAGCCAGAGATGCCACACCGTCCACCGCCTCATATCCGAGACTTTGTGCAACCGCTGCATTCGTCACATGTCCGGCGACGACATTAAGCCCGCGGGCAAGCGCCGGATTCTCCAGCACCGCTCTATGGATACCCGAATTAGCAATTTGCAGTGCATAAGGTACCGTTACATTGGTGAGTGCAAGCGTGGAGGTGCGGGCAACCGCTCCCGGCATATTAGCCACAGCATAATGCACCACCCCATGCTTCACATAGGTAGGATTCTCATGGGTGGTAATCCGGTCGATGGTCTCAATGGACCCGCCCTGGTCAATCGCCACATCCACAATAACCGAGCCTTCTCCCATCTGCTGCACCATATACTCTTTCACTAGCTTCGGTGCACGGGCACCGGGGATAAGGACGGCCCCAATCAGCAGATCTGCTTTGCGTACTGCTTGTTCCAGATGATAGGAATCCGACATGATCGTAACCAGACGTCCGCCAAAAGTATCATCCAGATAACGGAGCCGCGCAGCATTGTTATCCAGCACAGTTACCCGTGCACCGAGTCCCAGCGCCATCTTGGCCGCGTTGGTGCCTACGATACCGCCGCCCACGATAACCACCTCACCGGGCTGCACACCTGGAACACCGCCCAACAGAACTCCCTTGCCGCCATGCGGCTTCTCCAGCAGCTGAGCTCCAATCTGTACCGCCATCCGTCCGGCCACCTCGCTCATCGGAATCAGCAGAGGCAAAGAGCCGTCTTCCAGTTGAATGGTTTCGTAGCCCACTGCCGTCACTCCGCTATCAACAAGTGCCTGCGTAAGAACCGCTTCGGGAGCCAAATGCAGGTATGTGAACAAAATGAGCCCTTTGCGGAAATAGCCGTACTCTTCAGGCAATGGCTCCTTCACCTTAATAACCATGTTCGCCTGATTCCACACTTCTGCCGCTGAGGATTGAATACGGGCACCCTTGTCCAGATACTCATTGTCAGTGAAGCCACTGCCAATACCGGCCGATTGCTCGACCAGTACCTCATGACCTGCTTTGCGGAGGGCTTCCACTCCCGCCGGGGTGATCGCTACACGGTTCTCGTTATTTTTGATCTCTTTCGGTACACCGACAATCATGCCTGTTCCTCCTCAAAGTTTGATGGAGATGTGCTTCATGTTCATCGAAAAAAAGGCTCAAAGTTGAGCCTTTCTCATCACAGCCGAGGTGATCCAGGGAGCACCAGGCTCCCTGCTTCTCACCACAATTAATCGTAGTCCTTAATGTTCATTCCCCATATAATATGCGGAAGAATCGCTTATGGATTAACTTTTGCTTCAAAAGTTTGTACGCCGTTAACGAATTTCAGGACGACCGCAGCTTTAACCGGGTCATGGGTTTCATTCAACGTGATTTTACCAGTAGCCAACTGCAGATCCTTTGTCGCTGCCAGAGCCTCTTTGATCTTGGCAGGATCAGCTTCTCCCGCACGGGTAATCGCATCTGCAACCAATTTAAGTGCATCGTACCCAAGAGCAGCCATACCATCCGGTACCGCGCCGCCATTCGCAGCTTTGTAAGCTTCAACGAACGAGGTAACTTCAGTAGCAGTATCTTCCGGTGAATAGTGATTGGACATATAAGTGTTCTCAAGAGCTGCTGCACCAGCGATTTCCGCCAATTGTGGGGAATCCCAGCCATCGCCACCCAGGAATGGTACAGTAATACCCATTTCACGAGCCTGTTTTACGATTTTACCTACCTCTTCATAGTAGCCTGGCAGATAGATAACATCCGGATTAGCTTCTTTGATACGCGTCAGTACTGCTTTGAAGTCAGAGTCTTTTTGCTGGTAGGACTCTTGGCTCAACACTTCTCCGCCATTGGCTTTGAAGGTTTCTTCAAAGAATTTTTGCAGACCCTTCGAATAGTCACTTGATGTGTCTGTGTAGATTACAGCAGTTTTGGCGCTCAGGTTGTTGGTCGCAAAGTTAGCCATCACCTGGCCTTGGAAAGGATCGATGAATGCTGCTCGGAATACCCATTCATTCACATCACCACTGCGTTCATCAACAGTTACTTTAGGGTTGGTGGCTCCAACAGCTACGAGAGGAATTTTTTTCTCAGTGGCCACGGGAACGATACCCAGTGTGTTGGTCGATGTGGAAGCACCGATAATAGTAACAACTTTATCATTGGTAATCAGTTTTTGTGCAGCCTGCGTAGCTTCCTCGGATTTCGAGGCATTGTCGGCTACAACCAATTCCAGTTGCTTGCCCAGAATGCCGCCGGCTTCGTTAATCTGCTGAACAGCCAGCTTAGCCCCTTTAGATGCGGAGTCGCCGAAAGAAGCCTGGCCGCCTGTGAGTTCAAGGTCAGCACCGATTTTGATTGTGCCTCCGGCAGCATTTCCGCCGTTTGCAGAGCTACTGCTGTTCTCTGTGTTGTTGTTGCCGCAGCCTGATGCTAACACCGCAGTCAGTACGGTTGACAAAATAATGGCCCCAATTTTCTTCATAGTTTCTCCCAGCCTCCTGATAATATAATTTTTTTATATGTTGGATCTTTGATGCCGTATTAGGGAAGTCTGCCTAGTGGCCAAGATAAGCCATTTTGATTTCTTCCGAATCCGCCAGTTCCTTGGCGTCTCCCTCGAGAACCACTCTTCCTGTTTCCAGCACATAGGCGCGGTGGGCAATTTTGAGTGCCTGATGAGCGTTCTGCTCCACCAGCAGTACAGTCGTTCCCGCCGCATTGACTTCCTGAATGATTTTGAAAATATCCTGCACCAGCAGCGGAGCTAGCCCCATAGAAGGTTCATCCAGCAAAAGCAGCTTAGGATGTCCCATGATAGCGCGGCCCATGGCCAGCATCTGCTGTTCCCCTCCGGATAAGGTTCCGGCTTGCTGTTTCTTGCGTTCACGAAGTCTCGGAAACGTGTTATATACTCTCTCGAAATCGGCGGCAAGCGTTTTTCCATCCTGCAAATAAGCGCCAAGTTCAAGGTTCTCCTCAACTGACATATTGGCGAACACACGCCGGCCTTCAGGACAATGAATCAGCCCCTGCTTCACAATCGCCTGCACGCTCTGGTTCGCAATCGATTTATCCAGGAACTCAACGCTCCCGCTCTTCGGCTTAAGCAGCCCGGAAAGAGTCTTAAGGAGTGTCGACTTACCGGCTCCGTTGGCGCCGATCAGCGTCACTATCTCCCCCTGGTTTACCTTGATACTGAGATCCTTCAGGGCGTGAATGGCCCCATAGTAAACATTGATTCCCTGTACTGTAAGCATCGCTTTTACGCCTCCTGTCCCAAATACGCTTCAATAACCTTCGGATTATTCCGGATCTCTACCGGAGTTCCGTCGGCAATAAGTATTCCGCGGTCCAGAACATAGATCCGGTTGCAGACACCCATTACAAGCGACATATCATGTTCAATCAGGAGAATGGTCAGATCAAATTCTTCGCGGATCCAGGCAATCAGATTCATCAGATCCCGCGTCTCATTCGGATTCATACCAGCCGCCGGCTCATCGAGCAGCAGCAGCTTAGGACCGGCTGCAAGCGCACGGGCAATTTCAAGGCGCCGCTGATTACCGTAGCTGAGATTACCGGCGGTTTCTTCACTTTGATCTGCGAGATTGAATATCTTCAGAATATCCATCGCTTTTTGGGTGATCTCCTGTTCTCCCTTGAAATGCTTCGGCAAGCGGAGCATAGAGCTGAACAATGAATGTCTGGCATGCTGATGAAAAGCAATCTTTACATTTTCCAGCACAGTCATCGCCGTAAACAACCGGATGTTCTGGAAGGTACGCGCTGCTCCCTTATGATTGATCTTAAATGGCTTCATTCCGCCAACGGACTCATTATTAAGCATGATCTTGCCGGTCGATGGCGGATACACCCCGGTTAACAGATTGAATAAGGTTGTCTTCCCGGCACCGTTCGGTCCGATCAGACCGATCAATTCCCCTTTGTTAATATGAAGGGAAACTTCACTAAGCGCCTTGAGGCCTCCAAAGGAACGGCTTGCCCCTTTTACGTCAAGGAGTACTGCTGTCGATGCTGCCATTGGCTTTGGCCTCCTTTTTACCGAGCTTGCCGAAATTGATTTTGGTTTTGCCGAGCAGACCGCTCGGACGGAAAATCATCATCATAATCAGAACGATTGAATAAATAATCATCCGCCATTCCGGGAATTCACGGAGATAGGTGTAGAGCAGGGTAACGAAGACTGCACCTACGATTGAGCCTGCCGTACTGCCTAGTCCTCCCAGAACGACCATTACGAGAATCTCGAATGATTTCAGGAAGTTAAAGCTGCCCGGAGTGATGACATAGAAGGTATGAGCAGACAAGCCGCCAGCCATACCGGCAAACAACGCGCCGATGGTAAAGGCAATAACCTTATACATTGTCGTGTTGATCCCCATTGCTTCTGCAGCAATTTCATTCTCACGGATCGCCAGACAAGCCCGGCCGTGGGTTGAGCGGATAAAGTTGTTGATCAGTACAACAGTAAATAAGGTAAAGAAGAAGATAATCGTCCAGGTCGATTTCGCCGGGATGCCGCTAAGGCCGGAAGCGCCGCCTACATACTCTGTATTCAGCAGGACAATCCGGATGATTTCCCCGAAGCCAAGTGTGGCAATCGCCAAATAGTCGCCGTTAAGACGAAGCGTCGGCATCCCGATCAGTACACCAAAGATAGCTGCGACGATGCCGCCAATAATGATCGCCAGGATGAACGGCACATCATAGTCAAGCGTCAGAATAGCCGAGGTATACGCACCTACAGACATAAATCCGGCGTGTCCAATGGAGAACTGTCCCGTAATCCCGTTAATCAGGTTGAGCGAGACGGCCAGCATCACATTGACGCCGATCAGGAGCAACATGGATCTGGTAACATCATTAAAGATTCCCGTTGTTAGAAGAACTTGAACGATCCCATAGAACGCTAAGGCAAGAATAATGCCCATCCAGAATTTTTTATTCATATTTTTCATGCTGTTCTCCACCTACACTTTCTCCCGGACATTCTTGCCAAACAGCCCGGATGGTTTAAAGATTAGGATCAGAATCAGCACGGCAAAAGCCACACCATCACGCCAGGAGGAATAACCAAGCGATGAAATTTCAGTCTCAACCGTTCCCAGCAGCAATCCACCTACAAGAGCTCCAGGAATACTACCGATTCCCCCAAGCACTGCGGCCACGAAGGCTTTGAGTCCCGGCATAACACCCATGAGCGGATCCACGGAGTTGTAAGTCATCCCGAAGATTACGCCGGCAGCTGCAGCAAGCGCCGAACCGATCGCGAAGGTTGCCGATATCGTGCGGTCTACGTTGATCCCCATCAACCGAGCCGCCTCCATATCGAACGAAACTGCCCGCATTGCTTTTCCTGTCTTGGTGTAACGTACGATATATTGCAGAATAAGCATTAAGACGATCGTTGTAATCAGAATCATGACCTGATTGGAATCAACCTGGATCGAACTACCGAATAACTCATATTGCTTCTTAACCATGATATCCGGAAACCCTTGTGCCTGCGGTCCAAGAATAAGGACTCCGACATATTCCAGTAAGAACGATACGCCAATTGCAGTAATCAGCGCCGCGATCCTTGTAGACTTACGAAGCGGCTTATAAGCCAGACGTTCAATCGTGATCCCCAGCAGAGCACTCATGGTCATCGAGATAATCAGCGATAAGAGCAGCACCACTACCGGAGGAAAACCGGCATTCGCCAGATATTTGGCGCTATATAGCCCGATAAATGATCCGACCATAAATACATCGCCGTGAGCAAAATTGATCAGCTTGATAATCCCGTAAACCATTGTGTAGCCAAGGGCGATCAGAGCATAAATGCTGCCCACGGAAATTCCGTTAATTAGTTGCTGAATGAAGTACTCCATCGCCATCCCCTTTTCTCATAATAGTTAAAATTCCCCTTTCTCTGCCTTGCATTCTGTTTTTCCCTCTAAGATGTTATTTATATTAACACAGGGTTATTTGCCCGTCACTAAAAAAGTGTGTTTTTAATATAAAATTCGAAATTCGGAGTTATATAACTTAACGTTAATTGTCATGTATGAGTGATGTATTTCAAAAGGATTGCAAAATTACGAGGAAAACGGAGGAATACAGAGGATTTAAGAGATCGGTCTTTTTTGGATTTCTTTCCTTTTCTAATACAATACTTTATTTTTGCGTAAATAATATAACATTTGTCTCTTTACAGCTTCAATCCTTCAATTTATTAAAGGGTCACCGAGGTGCATCGGTAGAATAAAATAGTATTCTGTAGTATACTATAGTTTTTGCGTTAGAGTAGTTGACAAGAGACTTATATCTTCAACAAAAAAATCTCCCTGAAGGGGAGATTTAGAAATTTCATAGGTAAACAAAATAAAAAAAGCTCCCGATCAGGAGCTCTTCATACAGTGAGTAAATTTCGAACGGAGAGAGAGGGATTCGAACCCTCGCACCGCTTACGCAGTCTAACCCCTTAGCAGAGGGTCCCCTTATAGCCACTTGGGTATCTCTCCAAGTAAATGGCTCCCCGAACAGGACTCGAACCTGTGACAACTCGATTAACAGTCGAGTGCTCTACCAACTGAGCTATCAGGGAACATTAACATGAACAAGAAATAATTTATCATGATTTTGTGGTCCCGTCAAGCGGATGGGCGAATTTTCTGAAACGGTTACATTTGGAAGCGAATCCTCCGGCTGTTCTCCATGCTTCTACTATTATATATGAAGCTATACCCTCAATAATTATGATTAACCCATTCTCCGTCCCGCGGAAGAGCTACACGCTCCAGCAAATTTTCTCGCTCCAGACGGGCTTTGAGTAATTCACGGGTAACCAGGCAGTGGTTGATTGCGTCCATATGCACGGCGATCACGAATGCGGCTGGTGCATAGCGGCATATATCCACTACATCCTGATCATCCATTGTGATATGTCCGCCTGTTACAAAGCGCGCTCCGCCGGCGTTTACGATGATTATTTCAGGACTATGCCCGTCCAGCGCCTGCTTGACCTCCTCACACCAGATCGTGTCTCCGGCCAAATACAGCACAGGTTCGCCTTCAGCCCGGAAAATAAAGCCGGACACCTTGCCCATCAGCGCTCCGATGGATCCGGTGCCGTGCTGTCCGCCAATACGCGTTAAGGTTACCCCTTGAAAGGTAAGCGGTTCATGATCAGACACTACTGTAATATTGCTAAACCCTTGCTCAGCAATCTGTTCCTGATTCCCCTCCTGGCAGAGCAAAGGCAGATCATGCGGTAAAAGCGAAACTGCAGCCGCATCCCAGTGATCCTGGTGCAGGTGGGTCACGAGCAGGGCATCCGGGGCCAGCCATTGCTGTACCGGACCAGGCAGGGGCACCAGCGGATTTCTGCGGTCATTCTCTGTGTTTACGATCGGCGGATTAACCCCCTGTTCGCTGAGCATCGGATCGATCAGAAACGTAACACCGCCGTATTCGAGCCATAGGGCCGCATTGCGGATTAGTTGAATTTTCATCATAAGCACCTCTTCCATCAGGCTGTCTTCTGCTACAATTCATTATAGAATGTCTCCCCTGCATTATACATTGCGGCGCGAAAGAGATCGGCCTCTTCTACTTTCATCCGGAAAGGATTAACTAAAAATGACTTCCTACCTGATCGACGATACGGATTACCGTATTCTGCAATATCTTATCGAGGACTCGACACTCAGCCATAAGGAAATTGGTGAAAAGGTACATATGACCGGGCAGGCTGTGGGCGCACGAATCCGCAGAATGCGCGAGCTGGAGATTATCGAAGGCTACACCGTCCGCTGGAATCCTAGCAAAATCGGACAGAGCCTACTTGCTTTTATCACGGTGTTTTTGAGCTCGAACGCCGCCCATCCCCCTTTTCAACAATTTGCAAAGAACCATGACAGTGTGGCTGAGCTGCACCGGGTCAGCGGGGAAGGCTGCTACTGGATGCGCGTCCGCCTTACGGATCAGGTGGCGCTGAATGCTTTTTTGGATGAGCTGCTGGAGTTTGGTAATTACCGGGTTAATCTGGGGATGGGGCAGCTTAAATGAGGCTGTGCGGCTCCGCTTCATAACTAAAAGCCGCCGCCAAAGGAAGGGAGCTTCCTGAGGCGGCGGCTTGTTGCTGTTGCGGTGCTATGTGCTATGAACGGAGATTAACCGTTCAGCAGCTTGCCGGCCCGCAGCAGCCGGGTAAGAATGACCGCCGCTTCCGCGCGGCTCGTGTCAGCTTCCGGAGCGAAGCTGCCGGAAGGGAGCCCCCGCATGATTCCGCCGGCGGTCAGGGTGTTCACCGCTTCCTGTGCCCAGGAAGCGATACCGGCAGCGTCACTGAAGCTGCCTGGGGTACTTGCGGCGGATGGCGCGGCATCCCCGGGTGAAGCTGTCTGCAGCAGCTTCAGCGCTCTGGCGGCCATCACCGCCATCTGCTGCCTGGTGATTGGCGCATCCGGACGAAATGTACCGTCCGCATAGCCCTGCACCAGGCCCAGCCCTGAGGCAGCCGCAGCATCGGCTGCATACCACGCTCCGGCTGCCACGTCGCTGAAAACGGCGCCAGCCGGAGCTTCCGGCTGCAGGCCGAGCGAGCGGACCAGCATGGCCGCGAACTCGGCCCTGCTGACGGTCTGCTGCGGCGCGAAGCTGCCGGAGGCACGGCCGTTCACGATGAGCCTGCTAGCCAGCAGCTCAATCTCCGCCTTGGCCCAGTGGGATGAAACATCACTGAAGCGGACCGGGTTTAGCGCTACAGCGATAATTCCGCTGGCCAGGCTGCTTTTGACGGTCACCTTGGTCACACCGCCGCCAGTCTCGAACAGAGCGGGGACATACCGGAACGTACCGGCCTTGGCATCATAGAGCAGCGCCACTGCGCTGTCCGCGTAGACATCTTCGTCTACTGTAAGCGTCCGCTCCACATACGCGGTGCCGAAGCCGCTGGCCGGCACGGCGGCCGTGCCGCTGCCGCCTATCACGTTCAGGGTAAAGCCTGCCGGCATACCCTTCACCTGGAAGCCCTGCTTGCCCGCACCGGCAAGCAGCTGTTCCAGCGCTGCGCCGCCCAGCGGAGCCAGCGCGAATTCCAGCGTGCCGTCGCCCAGGCCGGCCGCTTTCAGTACGCTTTCCGTGCGGGACAACGGAAAGCGGTAGGACGCGCCGCTGCTCTGTACGACGAGCACGGCGTCCGGTCTAGCCGCCAGCGCGCTCCGCAGGGCGGCTGCGCTGAAGCGTGCCGTGCCGCTGGCATCGGCAGCGATCACGATCAAGCTCTGCCCGGCGGATACGGCCGCCTTAAGCCGGGCATCACCGTCAGCCGCAGCTCCGGTTACGGCTACACTACCGCCTGAACCTCCATTGCCGCCTGCAGCGGAATCGTCCGGCTTCAGCACCGCAAGGTCATATACTCTGGAGCTGCCGTTTACGGTTACAGTCAGCAGGGTATTCCCTGCGGCAATAGCCCGCAGCTTGCCGTCCTGAAAGCCGGCAATACCATCCGCTCCGAAGCTGAGCACCGCCTGAGCGGTAATCTCCGCTCCGGCCTGATCCAGCACCTGCAGCCCGGTAACCGCACCCTGCTTCAGGACAAAAGGTCCCTTCTGTCCGTCTGCCAGCTTGATCGAGAACGGCTTGATGGCAGTGGCGATGCCTTGATTTTGCTCACGGATGGTGAACCCGACTGCCAGATTCGCTACCAGATTCATCCGTTCTCCGCGGATGATCAGATTGTCTGCGAACAGGCTGCCGGTGAGGTCCGGCGTAACCTCCAAGCCGCTTGTGCCTGCACCGTCAATCACGTTATCCGTAAGCACGACACCATCCAGCTTCATGCTGCCGTGTGCAATCAGACCGGAAAACGTGCTGTCCATTACCGTATTCTCCCGGATCTGCACATTGGCCGTTAGATCACTTTCGCCTGCGTACAGCCACAATGCCCCGAGATTCACGCCATAGCCGGAATCGTAGCTGCCGGTGCGCAGCAGGGTATTGCGTTCCACCACGGTTGTGCCCTGAAAGGGCTCTGCTGTAAAGCGGGTAGATACGGCAATGCCGGCGCCGTTCGTAACCGTGTCTTTGACGATATTATCCTGGATTTTGTTATCCTTCCCGCCAAAGACAACGATATTATCGGCCAGCCACGGCAAGGACACCGTATTGAAACGCACCGTATTATTGAAGCTTGGCGTCCGCTCACTGCCGTTCACATCACTGAGCTTGGCATCGGTGAAGGACCACATCGCAATGCCGTCATCCCCCGGATAGCGGATGTCACTCTGCTCCATCATGCTGTTGCCTGTACCTACGGCGAAGTTAATGCCATCCGCCATCAGATTGCGGATGCGCAGCCCTGCCATATAAAGACCATTCGTCCGGGATTTCTCACCTGACGGCTGTGTCAGCCATAAGCCTGCTTTGGTATGCTCGATCCAGACATTCTGAATAACAGATCCCTGACCAAAGGCACCATGAAAAGCATTCGTGAGCGCCTCATCGTCACGCACGTTAATGCCGCCCTCAATCTGCAGATCATAGACACCGATCTTGCCGCCGTGGCCGTAGAACTTGACCCCGTTCAGCGTCGTGTACCACATGCCTGCTCCGCGGACCTCTGCACGGTCCAAATCAAGCAGACCGTCACCGACGTTGAAGCTTCCTGCCGGGAACCATACGCCGGTTCCGGCGGTCTTCGCCGCGGCAAGCGCTGCCTTGAACGCCGCGGTATCATCGCCTTGATCGCCTGCAACTGCCCCGTAATCTGTCACAGACAGATAGCCTTCCGGCTTCGCCAGCGCAGGAGCAACCTGCTCCATATCCGCCAGATCGATGACATAGGAGGCCGCATGATCTTCCGCGCTTTTCTCCAGCCGTATCACTGCACCGGCCGGAGCATCGCCGATCAAAGCATGGATTTCGTCATAGAAGCGGTGCCCGCTGCCCTGCCGCGGATCATTGGACCATGGATAGCTGCCGTATTCCCAGGCATATTTGGAGGTCAGGCTCAGCTCTTTCCGTTCGCCGTTCACATACAGTGTCAGCGTCTCCTGAGCCCCTGTTCCATCCGGGCTGTCCGGGATAGAGTAGCGGAGTACGATAGAATTCGCTGGTGCAGCCAAGGTGAACTCTACATAATCGCCGGTTTGCTCAAGGACAACCGCCTGCCGCCCTGAAGCTTCCGAGGCCATACTGCGGTATTTACGGGAAGGACCGATAAGCTTTGCATTGGTATCGGCATCCTCTGCCTCATAGCTGATGTACGGGAGTGTGGCTCCGCGGTAAGCTTTATTGATGCTTTCTTTTACCGTAAGACTGTCAATAGAGATTTCGCTCCATGAGGAATCGCCGCTGCTTAACGTAACAGTGTTGATCCCGGCCCGCAGCTTGAGCTTGACCGCGGCCGTCTGCCATCCTGTAGTTCCGCTCAGACCAGCTTTGCCCGCTCGAAGTCCGTTAACATCAATAGTTAATGAGACTTTTGCCGCATCTTCGTATTTGTAGCGGATCACTGCGTTGTATTCTGCTGGCCGGGCGGCATTTACGGCAAACCGCAGCAGACCTTCGCCATGGAAAGCTTCTGTTCCCGGGTACACCACATCCTTAGGCACCGGAACAAAGCTCCACAGCACATTGTCATCCACTGCGAACAAGCCGCTGCGGTCTGCACTGTACACCAGCGTGCGCCCAAGCTTCTCCTCCAGATTCCACTGCGAACGTTCTGTATCGCCGGAGGCAGACATGATGGCAGTACCAGCTTCATCCAGTGAAAGATAATGACCAGTCTGCACATTCATTATCCGTTTGCGTCCGTTATAGTCCTGCACGAGCCACTCCGCCTGTGTCGTATTGCCTGTGGCATCCGCATAGACGGCCTGCCCGTTCTGCTCCGCCAGCACTTTGCCAACCGGCGCCTGCGGCACGATGGTCACTATATTGGTATCATTCTGCACCGGTGTGGAGGTATCACGATTCCGGGCTTCTCCAGCCGGTCTGTTAAATTCCTGCTGCGCCGCTTCCAGCGTCCACTGTGCTGAGGCTTCGCTGTCCAGCAGCAAGGCTCGTTCTGCATATCCCGTCCGATTCTTAACGTTAATCCATTCATCATCATATCCGCCGTAGAGGCTGCGGATCATATAATTCTTGTAATCTGAAGCCAGACTTACCTTCCAGGCTGAGGCACCGCTATCCGCCGGAGCCCCGCTGCTGCTCTCCAAGAACGAATAATCCTCATTTAAGGTCAGATAATGGCCGGTAGCCCGGTTCCTAATATACTGTTTACCCGCAGCCTCTGAAATGATCCAGTGGGAGTAACCATTATCCGCCGCAGGCTGGCCGTAAAGAACAACCCCATGATCATTCTCGTAGAGATAGTCTCCGGTATCCGCATTCTTGAAACGTACGGGATAACCCGGAACCGGCGGTGCCGCTTCGGTTACCGCCTCAGCGGTAAACTGTGCGCTGTCCATGCCTCCGGCACCCGCCGCTTTACTGATCCTGATTACAGGATCGCCGTTATCATCGGCAGTCCCGTACAGATAATGGCCGCCCCAGGCGCTTTTAAAGGTGGTTATACCCGATGGCTGCATATCAACGGCCCAACGGATACTGGCCCAGACGTCATAAACGGTCTGCTCCGTCGGAACAGCCAGTTCAGGTGCTTCCTCTTCAATGGCCGAACCGAAATTCTGCAGTGAAAGATATCTTCCTGTGCCTCTGTTCCTGATCTTCACTACACCGTTTGCACCGGAGATCTCCTGCAGCTGCCACACAAATGAGTCATCCTTCAGATCCAGCGTACCGTAGGTCGCCTGACCAACTGTCATGTCGGCGGCAGCTGCGGATCGAGCAGGCTTTTCCTCAGAGACTGCTGCTTGTGCCCCCTGTTGCGACTGCTCAATGTACACGTCCGCTGTAACCCTACCGTCACTCTCCGGCAGCTTCACAGTAAGTGTCTGTGTACCCGGAACAGGGCCGTCTTTCAAATATTGCGCTTCACCGTTCACCCCGTTCATTCTAAACCGGAACAGATCCTGCTTCTTCTCGGTGACCGCCACAAATCTCCATTTCGGGCTGCCCCAATCGGGATTGATGACACCATATTCAGCGTATTTGGTCAGGTTCTGCAAGGAAATATATTTTTCCGGACGTTTCCCCGGCTCCTTATCGAGCACGCTGGTAATCACATAGGTGTTGTCGCCTGTGTTTTTTCCGGTCCAGATAAAGCTTGGAGCCACACTTGCCTGGTCGGCCAGCGGGCTTACTTGGATATGCCCCTCCGGCATCTGTGCCACATTAATGTAATGGCCGGTTTTGCGGTTCTTGAACAGCTTACGGCCATTATACTTTTCCACCAGCCACTGGTCGGAACCATCTTCCTGCATGTTGCCGTATTTCAGCAGTCCCTCCTTGCTCTCATACCAGTAAAAAGACTGCCAGCCGTTCTGAATCCTGTAATAGTGCTCAGAATCATCAGTCGGTGTGCTCGGATCCAGCAGCTGCCACTGTGCCGACAGCGAACTCGCGTCATTCCCTGCTCCCGCATTTCCGCTTCCCAGCAGCGCCAGATAGATGCCTGAAGTCCCCACATTCTCAACCGTCTGATAGTCGTCAAAATCATCGGATTCCTTAAACACCCACTGGTCGGAAGGCTGGCTGCCGCTGAGCTGAAGCGCCTTCGCTGTCCCCTCCGCATACGTCAGGTAATGACTGCTTGCTGCGTTACGGATCCGTTTATGGCCGTCGTAATCTTCGACATACCACAGGTAGCTGTTCTCGTTCACGGCGTCCGGCACAATCATTCCATGCTTCAATTCTCCGCCGGAAGCTTCATATAAGAAATCCGCGGCTGTCTGCGCATCGGTATAGGCGGCAATCCGCACCGGCTGCAGTCCGGTAACCGGCACAATACTCCACTGCGCACTGTGATTGCCTGCCCAGCCCGGCCAATTGTTGGAGCGGACATTGTTGTCATCGCCGTATTGGGGATTAAGCCAGAGAGCCTTCCCCTCATCGGTCAGTCCTTGATTACGGAAGGTTACGAAGCCTGCTCCATCGTCACCCAGGGCCTGCTCTTGAACCCATTGACTTAAACCCGCATTAGCCGGATCGATGCCTGCCGAAATAACACCCGACCAGTGCTCCACATTCTGCTTGATATAATGGCCGGTCGCACGGTTGCGGATCGTTATGGTTCCGGCGGTCTCCCCCGGTTCAAGAAACCACTGTGCAGCTTCATTACTCAGCGCAGCTTTGCCGTAGAGCACCTTGCCGTCCTCTTCAACCATCACTTGACCCGGACGCATCCGGCTTTCCAGCCGTACGGCAGGCGCTGCACTAACATCAATAAAAGCCCACTGCGGACTCTCAAACGTTACATTGATATCGGGGCTGGCCTGGGCATACCCGAGCTGGTTCTCCTCATGAATCACCAGCTTGCCTTCCGGTGCGGTGGCACTGCGGATGACCATGTATCCGGTCCGGTTCGAGGTGTCGATCAGCCACTGCTCTGAGATACTTCCCTCCCCGGAGAGGGCCGCTGCCTTAAGCGGAGCCTCTTTGCCTGTATTCCCGGCTAGTGTAATGTAATGGCCGGTCTTGGCATTTTTAATCCGCGACAATCCATCCGCCGTCTCCACGGTCCAGTGCGCCGAGGTATCAGCCGGATTCGTCATGCCATAACGGACTATCCCTTCGCTCGTCTCATACAGATAATTGCTCTTCCACTTGTTCTTGATAAGAACGGTACCCGTTGGAATTTGCCCTGCTCCTGTTCCTCCGATTCCTGCTGCATCCGCGGTATTCCCGCCCCCGCCGTAAGCAGACAGATTCGGAAGCATGAGCAGCAGCACCAGCAGACTCGCTACCAGTGACCTGAATCGTTTCATAAATGCGCCCCCCATTAATCCAATATGGACTTCCCTTCCATCTTAGGCGGGTAACGTTTGCAAAACGAGGTGTGATTTTACCATGACAAAGGTGCATTTTTACGGACATCACGTGCACTAAGCCTTCAACTAATAAAGGCAGCCATGGACGATGGAATGCTTGTCCCGGACTGCCGCTTGTTAAGTAACTATTGAGCCTCGTTAAGGAAATAGGAGATTGCCATCCTTCCATGTTTGTTTGCAACCCTGAGAGAGTTTACTGCATAATAATTACCAGACGAAGATTAATCTTCATTAATAAAAGTTTGTTACCTACAACTGGAGGCTTATATGAAGGATAAAATCGATCTTCCCAAAATCTCTGACCCCGCTCTTTTGGCGCCGCAGCAGATAGATCTGCTGGAGACCAAAGAGGAATATAGCAATTGCCTCATCAGCGATGTACAGCTCGAATATCAGGAAGCGGACAAGGTCTCCTTCGATAAAGTATTCTTCAAAAATGTAATCATCAGCAACTCCTCACTCCGCGGTATTGAGCTGACGGATGTGATCTTTGAGAACTGCGACCTTTCGAACGTAAATTTCAGCGAAGCCTTCGTCCACCGGACAGAGTTCAGACAATGCAAAATGATCGGAACCGACTTTACCAGGGCACGGTTCCAGAACGTCCGGGTGACCGGGTCGATCTGCGATTTTGCCAGTTTCCGGTTCGGGAATCTGAAGCTGATCTCCTTCGAGCAGAGTTCACTGGTGAGTAGCGATTACTATCAAAGCATCTTCCAAAAGGTCTCGTTCGAGGAATGCAAGATTGATCAGGCGATCATGGCCGGCGTCAGGCTGAAGGATACCGACCTAAGCAGTTGTGAATTCACCGGACTGCTGGTGGACATAGAGGATCTGCCGGGCTGCATCATTTCTGCGGATCAGGCGGCATCCTTCGCCGGATTGCTCGGCCTAGTGATCAAGTAACCGGACCTTTGCCTTCTTCCAGGGCGACCAGCTTCAGCTTGCCCGCACAGTTGCCGCAGCGGTAGCGTTTCGGATCGGCCCGGCGTTTGCGCGGATATTCGGTAGAACAAGCGGTGCATACCAGCTTATAGCGGTAAGGCTGGGGCTTCCGCGCCTTGGCTCCGGGCAGACTCTGGCAATAGCGGCTTCCGCCGACCTGGGCCAGCAGGCTTTTGAAATCGGCATCCCGGTGCATATATCCCCGCTTCGCCAGATGCAGATGATAGTGGCAGAGCTCATGCTTAATAATCTTCTCCGTCTCTTCATGTCCATACATGGCAAGCTGCTGCGGATTAATCTCTATATTATGGCTTTTGGTAAAGTACCGTCCGCCCGTCGTCGTAAGTCTGCTGTTAAAGCTGGCCTTGTGCCGGAACGGCACGCCAAAGCTGCTGAGCGATACCCGCTCAATCCATTGCTGCAGCTCTTCATTGCTCATGCTGATACTGGTCATAGCGTTCTCCCACAAGTCCTCTCCTACTTAAAATAACATCTCTACTTGAATTGTAACTTGCCCATAGGCTAAACTGTCAAGAAGGAAGACAAGTACGGAGGGAGACTGAGTTATGCCGAAAATGCGGTATGTAATTTTGCAGCAGCACCAGGAACTGCAGTTTGTTGAAATGCCTGAGGAATATGCGTACCAATTGAGCGCGCTTAATCTTCGCCTCAATAAAGAGATCGACAAGCTGACCGCGGATAATGTGCCGGACCTGCCGCTGGCGGTTGCCGAATGTGATTCCCTGGAGCTTCTGCGTGAAGGGTATAGGCTGGAATCCGGACTGGAATATATTAACCGGCTGGAGAGCGCTTTTGCCTCCATTCAGGAGAACCATTACCCGCTTATCTCGCTGCTGACGGAGATCCGCGCGCTGCAGGCACAGCTGGAGCAGTGGTACGAAGAGGAAGAAGAGGGCGTGCATTAGCCTTTTTTTCACAGCAGGAATCTGCCGGTTTGCTAACCCCGCGCACCTTTGGGCACCTTTCCCCATATGCTATCTGTACATAGGAAGCATGCTTAGAGGAGGGGTACACTTGCCGCAGTGGCTCTGCCATCAGCTCATGAAGGCTTATTTCAAAAAAGACCGGCGCCAGATCAAAATGCTGAACGAATGCTGGTTCTTTTACCGTAATTCCGGTGAATCCCGTGACTACGTTCACAGGGAAGTATAAGAATCCCACGGCTAAGAATGTAAAGCAAAAGCCGCGTCTACCGCAGAGGTAGGCGTGGCTTTTTGATTGGGCGGAGATTCGTTTAGAACATCGGGAAGACGTATCTCACCAGGAAGAACAGAATTCCGAAAATGATAATAATATAGGCTGCGTATTTGATAAAGGTAGATGCGACAACGCTGGAATCCGATCTCTTGTGTACCTCCGTGCGTTCCACTTCAACACTTCTGTCCTTGTAATTCGGTTCCATCATCAATCTCTCCCTTCATATTCATGCTGTTATGACATCCATTAACCCCGGATTTTTCGTCTTGAAACAAAATAGCCGCACCCCGGCTGCCCGGGTTGACCCTGGCAGTTAAAGGTGCGGCTTGATATCAGTAGTGATTATTTAGTTAAAGCTGCGGTGCGAAGGCCAGGAGCCTTGCAGCTTCCGTACCAGCACAATCTGTCCGGTATGGTAGCAGTCATGCAGAATCAGGCTCATCACTTCTTCGCCTGGAGCATGCCCTGAACCGCCCCATTCATAAGCGCCTTCTTCCAGCGCCTCAATAATTTCCCGCAAAGATGCGTGGACGGATTTCAGCTTGGCAACCGCCTGTCCCCATGCTTCTTCGCCGCTTTCGGTCACCGTAAAAGTAGCATCATTACTCTCTAAATCCGGAAGCTTCGGCAGTCCCTTAAGCTTGATCAGCAGCCGTTCCTTGTAGTAGGTCAGATGCTTGACAGTCTCCCAGATCGAGTTACCTGCTTCGCCCGGCTTCCAGCTGGCCTGCTCCGCGTTCACACCCTCCAGCGCAGCGCTCAGCGGCGGCGCCCAATCCTCGATATCCATGGCATAATCCCAGTTCTGCAACAACACATCACTGATCTTATTCTGCATGTCGTACCTCCTGCAAGTTTTTGTTGTGTAACCACTTAAATTCGTTCATAATCGTTACAATAGAACTGTAGCATATATCTGCAGAGGATTCAAGTAACTAGTAAAGATGAGTTTTAGCTGTTACAATCAAGGGAAAGAATGAGTAAGAAAGGAGGAATGAACCGTGCTGTGGGAGGATTATATTAACAGCTACTGGCGGGATTGGCGGACAGGCGACCGGAGCCATGACAAGGACCGGCTTGAGGATCAGAATTGGCTGGCAGAGTGGCTGGTGCAGCATGATTTGCCGGCGGCAGCGGCACCTGTGGCAGTCGAACTGCAACAGCTCAAGGAGCTGCGCAGCTTGCTGTGGGCAGAAGTCCAGAAGCTCGTGCAGGGTGCGCAGCCAGAGCAGACGCTGCTGGACCAGCTGAACAGATATATGGCCGAAGGCCCGTCCATCCGGCAAATCGTGCGTAAACCGGACAAGCAGCCGGAGCTCTCCCTCCTGCCGCAGCGTAGCGATTGGGGCCAGATCATGGCCGAAATCGCCGCTTCTTTTGCCGGATTATTGTTAGAGAAAGAGACTTCCCGTATCCGCATTTGCGATAATCCCGACTGTCTCTGGGTGTACTATGACGACACCCGCAACCGCTCGAAGCGCTATTGTGATGATAAGCTCTGCGGGAATTTGATGAAAGTACGGCGGTTCCGGGCGCGGAAGAAGGCGGAGGAGGATATAACGGAGTGAAGAAAGGCTGCTTAATTATGGCCAGAACTAAACAAACCCCTGAATTTTCATTCAAGGGTGTTTAGACCTTTTATATCATCAAAGCCGCTCTTCCCATGCTCTGACCACATTCAACAGCTGCTTACCCTCAAACTCCGCCTTATAAATATCCGGCATAGAGGTAGACTTCCAAAACTCATAATTAAACTGCTGGGGATCAAAGTGGTTCAGTATCAGCGTCATGATATCGCCGTGGGTTCCGAGCGCCAGGGTCATGCCTGCATACTCCTCCAGCAGCCGTTCCAATGCCTGCACCCCTCTGGTCTGAGCCGCAGCGCTGGATTCACCCTCCGCAAATGCCATATGGAAGTCCTGATACACCCTTTGCTTAGCCGCCGGAAAACTCAGTCCGCTTATATTCCCGATGGTTCTTTCCCTAAGGTCTTCTACAATAATAATATCCTTGCACATAGCATCCGCCAGCGGCTTAATCGTCTGCACCGCCCGCTTATAGGGACTGGAGACAAACCCATCAACAGATTCATTATCCAAAATGGTTTGGACCCGGAGCGCATCCTCCATTCCCCGTTCAGACAGCCCTCTTGACCGCTCCTGCCCTTCAGCATAAAGCGATTCCGCATGGCGGATAAAATATATCATCGTGCGCACTCTGCTGCCTCCGTCCCCGTGTTAAACCTATACCTTTTCTTGCCCTACTCCTTCTATTTCTCCAACGCCATTTCCTGCTCCAGCTCCGCTTCAATCTCTTCATTACTCACCGCAGACTCTATGGTGTCCGTTATACCCAGCTTCTGCTTGATCTGCTGCAGATCATTCTGAACATCCCGGATTCTGGAGTGGATACTGAACAGGAAACCAAAACCTACGGCGAGCAGCGTCAGCAGCCCGTAAGGGCCGATAAAGGCGGACAAAATAACAGCGGTTACAATTGAAATGAGAGTTCCCCAGATGACCATGTGCAAAACTCCTTATCATCAAATAATGTAGTCTATTCAGTCATCACAATGTTTATTTACTGGATAATAAACATTTGCAACTAATTGTAACCACACTCTCTCATAATAAGCACAGCAGTTATCCTGATCATTGTACATTCCCAGGCGGGGCACCGGGTGGCTGGGGCTGCCACGTTCCAACTTTACCATTAGTATTGGGACTGGAAAACAGAAAAAAGAGCGTACACCACCGGATTGGCATACGCTCTATTCACTATTCTATCAGGGGGCGGGCTACCCTTGCAGCGCCTTCCGCACGCTCAGGATGTACTTCGCCTGATCGAGCGGATTCACTCCCCGGCGGGTGCGCTCGGCATGGACATCCGGCGGGCATGGCTCGTAGGCAGCAAAAACGGAAGTGAAGGTGCTCCGCCCCTTCGTATAGGAGCTGAGCGTCACCGGATAATCCAGCGACGTAGCCAGCGGCAGCCGGCCCTCGATGATCATCCGCTCCCCCTGCAGGACGGGCGGCTCAAAGCTGCCGCGCATCTGCACGAGGTCGTTCATCACGCGGCCGGCGTTCTCCTCCGGCACGACGATGCGTACGGCAAGGATGGGCTCCAGCAGCCGGGTGCCGATCCTGTTCAGCCCGTCCATGATGCCCATCGGCGTGGCAACGGCAAAATCCAGCGGATGGGTATGCCACACATGGTGGTTCCCCTCCACCAGTGTCACCTTGAGGTCGGTGACCTCCCAGCCGTAGAGTCCCTGCTGCAGCGCTTCCGGCACGCGGCGCGCGGTCTCGTTCTGGTACTGCGGCAGCAGGTCGGAGCTGCGCACAACCGATTCATATACCAAGCCGCTACCCGGCGGACCCGGTTCTATATGGAAGCGCAGAATTGCCCAGCACGGCTTCGGCATCAGGTAGGCGATGTACCCTTCGCCGCTGCCGCTTGGCGTTTCTTTATAGATCACTGACGGCGGGCCGAAGGTAACCTTCAGGCCATAGCGGCTCTCCAGCACACTGTCCAGCACCTCCAGCTGGATCGGCCCCATCACCTTAATATGCAGCTCGCGTTCCTCCGGCAGCCACTCCGCACCCAGCTGCGGATCTTCATCCGCCAGCTCCTGCATCGCACCGATCACCTTGTGGTCATCGGTGTCTGCTCCCCAGAAGACACGCACGGTCAGCAGGGGCACAGCCAGCTTCGCCTCCTGCGGAATAGCATCCGGACTGCCCAGCACATCACCGATACGCACGCCAGACAGGCCGTAGACCACCGCAATGTCGCCAGCTGTAAGTGACCCGACATCCTCCGTGCGGCCGCCCTCCACTTTGCGGATCTGCGTGACTTTGGCCTGAACCTCCTGGGAGTAGTTCGTTACCGTATCACGGTTGCGGATCGTCCCCTGGTAGAGGCGGACGAAGGCCATACGGCCCATGCTTTTATCCCGCTGAATATTGTACACGAGGCCGGACAACGGCTGTGAAGCATCACCGCCTGCCCGGGGGAAGTAGTCGATCATGGCGTCCAGCAGCTCCGTTATTCCCAGACCTTTGGCGGCCACACCGTACACGAGCGGGAACAACCGTCCTGCGGCGGAGGCTGCTTGCATCTCTCTTTTCCAATGAGAAAGATCCGGCTCCCCGCCTGACATGTAGAGTTCCAGCAGCGCCTCATCCCGTTCCGCCAGCGCCTCCAGCAATTCAGTCCGTGCAGCGGCATCTGCATGTGCGTCCCATAGATCCGCCGCACCTGAGTATTCCTGTTCCTTCCCGAGCGGCTGCTGCACCGGAATAATGTCCCCGGACAGATAAGTGCGCGCCTGTGCCAGCACAGCCTCCGGGTCAGCGCCGGTCCGGTCCATTTTATTCACGAAAATCAGCGTAGGAATCCCCAGCTTGCGCAGCGCATTCCAGATCATCTCGCTCTGCGCCTGCACCCCTTCAACCGCCGACAGAATCAGCACCGCACAGTCCATTACCCGCAGGCTCCGCTCCACCTCAGACAGAAAATCGACATGCCCCGGCGTATCCACCAGGTTCACCTCTACACCTTGCCAGGTAAAGGAGGCCAATGCCGCCCGCACCGAGATTCCCCGCTGCCGCTCCACCTCCATTGAATCCGTCACCGCTGTTCCGCTGTCCACACTGCCCAGGGCGCGGATACGTCCGCTCTCATATAAAATATGCTCCGTCGTAGTCGTTTTTCCGGCATCGACATGGGCAAAAATCCCGATATTCATCCGTTCTGTCCGTTGCTGCTGATTCATCTATGTTCTCCTGTCATGAGCTTTAATAAGTATATAATAGCGCTGCCATTTTCTAAGTGTACTGCGAAACCCCGCTTTTGTTCAATGAATGGACCCGATCCAAAATTGGCGATAATACGTACAGGAGCGAAGAACTGGAGGATGTGCGCGGCTGACCGTTAAAATTTGCAATTAATTTATAGCGGCCTGCAACCTTTTGCGGCTTTGGGCCATCTATGAGTATAAGAGGTGAGGCACAATGAAGAAATTATCCTTCCAGACGAACGCTAAAAAACTAACGATAGCGTGCGGGATCCTGGCAGCAAGTGTATCTTTGGGAACATCGGCTTTTGCCTTTTCCGATATGAAGGGCAATGCCGCCGAAGCAAAAATCAATGCATTGCACAGTGAGGGGATTGTTAACGGGGTGACAAGTGATATGTTTGCACCAAAGGCAAAAGTAACTTTTGCCCAAGGTATCCAGTTTATCGTCAGCGGCCTGAAGCTGACCCCGACTAGCGGCTCGGCCAAAGCAAGCGACTACTTTGACAAAGTGAAAGATAAGTCCTGGTATGCAGCCGCCTTCATAACGGCCAAGCAGAACGGCTTATCCCTGGACCGGACGGTTGACCCTAACAGCACTATTACCCGCGCCCAGTTCGCACACCTGCTGACCCAGGCGCTGCAGAGCAAAGGTAATTTCCCGGTAACGATGATGTATGCCAACATTTCTGATGGCGATAAGCTGACTACAGAGCAGATGGGCAGCCTGCAGATTCTGGTCAACACGCATATTGTCACTTTAGGCAAAGACAATACCTTCCGTCCGACCGATCCGGTCACCCGCAGTGAAGCGGCGGTATGGATTTATGATGCAGCGAAATTCGCCAAAGAAGTAATTACTCCGGATAACAGCACTCCCGCTCCGGCCTATGAATACGAAGCAGACGTGAAGCTTGAAAAAGCCGGCGAAGGCGTTAATAAAGCTACCGTCACCGTCAGCAATCTGCCGAATCCGGGCTACGGCCTGTCCATCGAGCGGATCGAGTTCGGCAAAAATAAGACGGCTGTGATCTACTTCAAAGTTACAAAGCCTGAACCCGGTAAAATGTATCCGCAGGTGATTTCCAGCGCATCAGCCACAACCTACCTGCCGGAAGGCTACACCGCAGTTGCTAAATCGTTGACCGAAGCCACCCGCTCGTCGACCTCCAACAGCTCGAAATAAAGCTGGAATATATACAGGCCGTATCTGCCTTATTAAAGGGCAGATGCGGCCTGTTCTGTGTGGCGTTATTGTCGTTATTGTATGGTGAACCTTCCCCGCGATCTCTTGCAGCAAAAAGCGGCTGCCCGCCCTTATCCAAAAAGGGTGGTGCAGCCGCTTCTATTTACTGTTGGTCCATTCTTACGGTGTCCATTGATCGTGTATAATACCCACAAGCGCATGATCTTGCCCGATCTTCTCAAAGACCAGCCGCAGGCTGCGCCAGTCCATTCCCTCATATGCCGGGTCTAGACCGCTGATATGGTATTCAACAAAATCATAGCGGTCTGCGGGATATACTTCATTAAGGTTGTTTATCGTTGTCCCCTGGCCCAGACCTTTATTCAAGGCAATCTCAGCCTTATTCATAAAGTCTGCATCATACACAAACCGCTTGAAATACTCCGCAAAAGTCAACTTAATGAGGTCGCCGGATCCGGCAAATTCTCTCCACACCCGCTTGGTCGGGTCCTTCATCAAGTCCTTTATTTCCTCCTGGGTAAATACCAGATCTTTTGTGGTATCTACATAAGCATACGGCGAGAACCGTAACCCTTTATCACGGGACACCCAGTCAGACAGAGTGTCCATGTTGCCGCTTTTCAGTGCCCTCATTACCGTCTTCGCCGATTCCAGCGCCGTAGGAGGCATTCCTTCCTCTGGTTCTACAGGTTCCGCCGGTGCTGTGGATGCCGTAGCTGATGTTGCCGAAGAAGCCGGGGGCTGACTCGCCGGCGGAGTGCTTTCTGCAGGGCTGGACGTAGGTTCAATCTGAGGCTGCGCGGTCTGTACCGGCGTAGCCGTAGTGTCCGGTTCCGCTGCAGGAGTATTGCTGCAGGCGGCAAGGACCAGCATCGTTGCTGTCAGCGCCACTATGCCTAATGTTCTTGCAGTGTGCATGAAATCCCTCCTTATTTTTATGGCTTATAATTAATAGACGGTTAAATCTGGATAAGGTTGCTAAAAATGTACAACAAAGCGGCTGAAGCGCTTCGGGAGCCTAACCGCAAAAGCGGAATTTGCTGCAGTTGTTGTTTGAGCTCACCTACGGTTTGCTGGCATTGTACATGTAATCCTTTACCCAGTCCAAAAGAGACCGCCCTCTCGCAGATAAACTACTTGGGAGACAGCCTCGTTTTTACCGTGCTCTTGTCTTGCTTATTCGCTCAGCTTTAGCACTCTGGCGATATTCTCACAGGTCCGTTCGATGTTGGCCGGACCGTCCTTCAGCAGCTGTTCCAGCCCGGCCGCGCCGGGAACGATGCCGAAGATCGCATCGATGCCTTCAGCATACAGTGTATCAATGCCTTCGCCGATGTAGCCGGCCAGGGCAATGACCTTTTTGCCGCTGGCTTTGGCGGCGGAGGCAACGCCGTAAGGTGTTTTACCAAACTTGGTCTGGAAGTCAATACCGCCCTCACCGGTGAATACCAGATCGGCATCCACCAGCTTTTGCTTCAGCCCGGTATACTCGATCACAATCTCGATCCCCCGCTGGAGAACCGCCTGTGTAAAGATCATAAGTCCCGCGCCAAGTCCCCCGGCAGCCCCCGCTCCCGGCAGGTCGCGGACGTCCTTGCCCAGCTGCTCTTTTACAACGTCCGCATAGTGAGCCAGGTTGGCATCAAGCTGCCGGACCCGCTCAGGCGTAGCGCCTTTTTGCGGCCCGAACACCACGGATGCGCCCCGCTGCCCGCACAGCGGATTCGTCACATCGCAGGCCACAATCAGCTGAACCTGCTGCAGCCGCTCATCAAGCGCCGAAATATCTATGCTGGCCAGCCGGCCCAGACTGCCGCCTCCGCGCGGAAGCTCGTCTCCCGCGGCATCAAGGAATTTTGCCCCGAGCGCCTCAGCCATCCCTGTGCCTCCGTCATTCGTCGCGCTGCCGCCGATACCGATAATGATGCTTCGGATGCCCCAGTCGAGACATTCCTTGATCAATTCGCCGGTGCCATAGGTGGTGGTGATCATTGGATTGCGGTCCGCCTTGTCTAGGAGCTGGATACCGCTGGCCGATGCCATCTCAATGGCTGCTGTCAGGCCGTCACCCAGAATACCATACTGTGCAGTAACCGGCTGACCTAGCGGTCCCGTCACTTCCTTTGAATATATCTTCCCGCCGGATGCATCCACAAGTGACTGCACTGTCCCTTCCCCGCCATCCGCCATCGGAACATGGATATATTCAGCTTCGGGATACACCTTCCGCAGCCCTTTTTCCATTGCAACACAGACTTCCTTGGCGCTCATGCTCTCTTTGAAGGAGTCCGGTGCCAGTACAAAGGTTTTTTCTCTCATTTCCTCACCCCATGGGTTGATTATAAAAAACACTACAATAAGTAAATGATATTGTACTTTAAGTAAATGATATTGTACTTTCTAATGTAAAAAAAGAACTACAGCCTCTAGTTTGCAAGAGACTGTAGTTCTTAACGGGTTAAACCCGCTGTAACTTATATTCTGTGAGGTACCTGCTAATTCCGGGAACGTCCCCGGAACAGGTTGACCACGAACAGCACCAGTGCGACAATGAGCAGAATATGAATAAGACCGCCCATAACATTAAAGATAAAGCCTAACAGCCATGCTACAATAACCAGTCCGATTAATCCCCATAGCATAAGATTTACTTCCTTTCTCCTTAGGGTTGTTTGTCTAATCTTACCCTTCTGTAAGGAGAATCAAACGGTTGCCGGGAAAGCAGACCGCTTTTGATACTGTTAGGGGGCTGTCTATATACTTAACGGACTTTGAACGATGAAAAATCAGCGTACCCGGATTCCTCCACCGGGTTACCGGAACTGCCGGCTGCGGCGAACAAGCCGAACTTGGCCCCGACCCATGTACCCTGGCCTTCCTTCAGCCGGAAAGAAGCTCCAAATTCAGTGAAATCTTCTCCATTCAGACTGTATGACAGCCGGCAGTCAGCTTCTCTGTAGACTGTAAGCCGTAAGAAGACAGAGTCCGACGAAGCAAGATTAACCAAACCGTCGGTTAGTGTGCCCTCTGCATCATCTCCTGAATCTGCCGGAAGGCTCTCGAACCGGCCAAGGCATAAGCCGCCGGTATCACCGGGGAATAGGCTCAAGTACACTGCTTTGTGTCCCAGCACCACCAAGCCGGCCCGATCGGACAAGGTACGAAACTGTGGTGTGACATGCACCTCTGCAGTGAACTCAGGCGCGGAGAATTTCTGCATTAGCAGCTGGGGCGCGTCGTATAAGCCAGCTACACCCAGCTGTGTACAACGTAGGCGGAGCCCCGGGCCTGTGCGGCCTGTAGCAAGCCAGCCGGCTTGCGGGTTGGCCTGCCACTGCCACTGCAATCCGGGCAACCCCTCCGCGAAGTCATCCGAGGTCTGGGGTACAGCAGGCGCAGATTCCCCCGCTGACTCCGGCTTCCGCCACTCGGTTACGGGTTCTCCGGTCAAGCTCCCGGGTGCGGCCTGGCCCATTACCGGCCAGCCTTCACGCCATTCCACTGGCTGCAGATGGACAATGCGGCCATAAGGGCCCTTGTCCTGGAAATGCAGAAACCAGTGTTCTCCTTCCGGCGTCTCTACCCAGCCGCCTTGATGGGGGCCGTTCACTGCGGTTGCGCCCTGCTTCATCACAATCTGGTCCTCATAGGGACCGTAGATTGTTCTGGATCGGAAGGCAACCTGCCATCCGGTCGATACGCCTCCGGCAGGTGCAAGGATATAATACCAGCCGTCCTTCTTGTACATCTTGGGGCCCTCAAGTGTCGGATGCTTGACCGTGCCGTCAATAATCAGGCGGCCTTCATCCAGAAGTTCCCTTCCGTCCGGACTCATTTCATTCAGGTGAAGGATATGCTTGATGCCGCTGCGGCTCTTCGCAAAAGCATGAACCAGATATGCACGTCCGTCCTCATCCCAGAAAGGGCAAGGGTCGATCCAGCCTTTGGCTGCTTTGACCAGATGTGGTGCAGACCACTTCCCAAGCGGGTCCTCGGCATGGGTCATGAAAATCCCTTCATCCGGCGTACCAAAGAAGATCCAGAACTTTCCGTCATGGTAACGCAGGCTGGGTGCCCATACACCTTTGCCGTGCTGAACCTGGTCGTATCCCGGAAGGTCCAGTCGGTCAAGCGCGTGATTGACAATCGTCCAGTTCACCAGATCGCGGGAATGCAGAATTGGAAGCCCAGGCATGTGATTGAAGCTCGATGCCGTCATATAATAGTCTTCCCCGACCCTGATTACATCAGGGTCGGAATAATCCGCATACAGCACCGGGTTCTGATACATGCCGTTTCCCAGGTCAGGGATCCACGGCGTACTCATTGTCTCCATTGATTTGCTCCTTCCGTCCGGGGGCGGCTTAACGCCCGGCGGTTTATTGCGCCGCTTTCTCTTGTTCCAGCAACGACGCCCATTTATCCAGCATTTCTTTTGCAGTCAGTTGTTTGGCCATGACCTTCTGGATCATTGGTTCAACCGATTTCTGCACATTGGCATACCCCGGCAAGTAATATGGTACGTCAGAGAACTTCGTCTCCTTATTGTTCAGCAGGTCCGAGGCAGATTTCATATAAGGAACGCTCTGCACCCACTCATCCCCTGCAGCTTCGGTATTGGCGGGAATCTCGCCGTAGAGCTTACCGTATTTGCTGTTGATGTCATGCGATAAGTAGAAGGTCATGAATTTCCAGACCGCATCTTTATTCTTTGCAGTCTTACTCATGGTCAGCCCCAGCGGCATCAAACCCGGATGCTCGCGGTAGCCTTTCACGCTCTTCGGAAACGGCACAGCTTCGAACTTAGTATAATCCCCTCCGAAGGCTTTCTCATGGGAACTGGCCGAACCCAGATTATGCACAACGATTCCTGCTTTGCCTGACTGGAAGGTTGCAGCAAGCTCGCTCCAGCCTTTATTCAAATCGTCTTCAGGCGTATATACGTTGTAAGCGCCCAAGTATTTCTCCACAAATTCAAGATTGAGCGGGTCATTGATTGTTGCTTTCCCGTCAGCGGTGAAATAATCGGTAATGCCCGAATAGGCATACATCAGCATTTCTAGCGTATTGGCGCTGCCTGCGCCACCGCGGATACTAAGCCCGTAGCGGTCTTTCGATTTGTCGGTCAGCTTGGCGGCAGCGTCGAAGAATTGATCCCATGTCTCCGGCAGGGCCAGTCCGGCTTCCTTGAACCAATCCGGGCGGACCCACAGATTCCAGGTTTGCGAGCTGTATGGTAACGCATACAATTTTCCTTCTTTGGTATCCAGCTTCCGGTTGCTCGCAATGAGCTCAGGGTTGATCAGGCCTTTGTCCGCCCATTGCTCGTAATAGGTGTCGAGCGGCTCCAGCACGCCCCTGGCCAGCAGATCGGATTTGAAGTCATTCATAATATCCGGCGCCTGGTCCGCTGAAATGGCAACGTTGACCTTTTGCTCATAAGCCGCGAGGTCACCGGGAACCCCCAGATAATCCACGTCAATCTCCGGATTCTCCTGTTCAAACTGCTTCACAATCTCTTCAAAAAAGGCATTACGTTCTGTAGTCACGGCTGCCGCCCAGAAACTGATTTTTGTTTTCTCCCCGCTGGAAGCTTTGTCAGCGCCGTTATTCCCTGCCGCTGCGCTGTTTCCCCCATTATTCCCGCCGCAGCCGGCAAGCAGCAGCAGCAGTGCCGCTGAAGCGAGTGCCGTCCGTTTTCTTGTGTGTTTCCCCTTCATTGTGTGAACCTCCCAAGTAAATTTCATTTGTATATCCAAAGGACGGGAGCAGTGCTGCCAGTCAGACCGTGCCCGTCCCTTTGATACCGGACACTAGCCTTTAACCGCGCCTCCCAGTCCTTCGACCAGATAACGCTGAATGAACATGAAGAGCAGCACGGGCGGAACCAGCCCGATGATGCTGCCGGCCGCCAGCGAAGCGTACTGAACGCTGAATTCGCCGATCATAAACTTGAGGCCGATCGGAATGGTAAACCGGTCAGGCGTCGTAATGAAGGAGAAGGCGACCAGAAACTCATTCCACACCCCGATGAAGGCGAACGCGCTCGTCGCCACAATTCCCGGCAGCACAATCGGCATAATAATTGCGAAGATAATCCGGAACCGTCCGGCTCCATCAACCATTGCCGCCTCATCAATTTCCTTTGGAGTCGAGGAGATGAAGCCCCTCATCAGAATCGTATTGAAGGGGACCTGAAGCACGATGTAGAACAGAATGAGCGCGTATGGCGTGTTAATCATCCCGAGATTTTTGAAGATCAGGAAGAGCGGAATGACGAACAGAATGACCGGCATCATCTGGGTAGCCAGAAGAACCAGCATGAACGCTCCCTTGCCCCTGAACTTGAACCTGCTCATCGCGTACCCGTTCATTACGGACAGCACTGTAATTACTATTACAGACAGAATCGATACAAGCAGACTGTTCATGAAATATTGCGAAAAATTGTTGTCATTCCATACCTGGACAAAATTCTCAAAGGTGGCCGGACTCGGTATGTACCGGACAGTGCCGCTTAACACATCGGCCTCCCGCTTCAGGGAGGTGGAAATCGCCCACAGGAACGGAACCAGTACGAACAGAAGCGTAAGAGTGAGCGGAACGTAAAACAGCAGCAGCTTCGAGAGCGCTTTGCGTTGCCCTTTGCTATTCATCCTGCATCCCTCCTGAACGGTTGAGTCTGAGGTACAGGATGACAAAGATCATCAGGAATGCGAAGGTGACCACACCCAGCGCCGAACCGTAGCCGTAGTTCCCCTCAAGAATTGAAGTCTTCATCATGTAAATCGGCAGCGTGGTGGTCATGTCCATTGGCCCGCCGTTTGTCATCGTGAAGATCATATCAATTGAATTGAACTCCCAGATGGCGCGGAGCAGTGTAGCGAACACAATACTTTCCTTCAGGTAAGGAAGTGTAATAAAAAAGAGCTTCTTAACGCTCCCCGCCCCGTCCACCTCACATGATTCATAGACCTCATGCGGAATGGTCTGCAGGGCTGCCAAAAGTGTAATGGCGAAGAATGGAATACCCCGCCACAGCTCGGCAACAACTACGGAACCAAACACGGTATGGATATTGGCCAGCCAGGCGATCGGCTCATGAATCAGCCCCAGTTTCAGCAGGATATCGTTGAATATCCCGATATGCTGGTTGAACATCAGAGACCACAGCATGGTGGTCAGTACCCCTGACACCGCCCAGGGAACGAGTACCAGGGAGCGGACCAGACCGCGCATCCGGAACGCCTGGTTCAGCAGCAGTGCGACAATGAGTCCGAATACCAGCTGCAGCATTACCTCCATCAGCACCCATTTCAGCGTGATCCCTAAAGAAGAGTAGAACATTTCATCCTGTGTGAAAATATTCCGGAAGTTCTCGAGTCCGATATAACCCGCTTCCTGAAGCCGGGTGAAATCATAGCTTTGCACACTGAGATCAAAGACCCTGAAGATCGGGAAGACGAGAAGTCCCGCAATCAGCAGAACTGTCGGCGCGATCAACAGGTATGGAAACCAGCGGTCGCCCATTTTTTTGCGTGAAGCTTTAGTTTTGGCGGTTAGCGTCTTGCCGCCGGTTGATTGGGATAATTCCATAACAGCACCTCCACCCTTATCTTAAATCAAGGCGGAAACGTGCTGAATAAAGGATCTTTCAAAGTTTGTTTCTTTTCTTTAACATTGCTGCCGGTCCTTGCGGTATTCGGAAGGCGATTTGCCAAAATACTTTTTGAACAGCACGCTGAAGTATTGGGGGTTGCGGTAGCCCACCTGTTCCGACACCTCATAGGATTTACAATCTGTGGCGGACAGCAGTTCCGCCGCTTTGTCCATACGCAGCTGAACGAGGTATTCGCTGAAATTCATGCCTTTATATTTCTTGAAGAGCGTACTTGCATATGCCGGAGAAATATGAACATGGGCGGCGATGGCGGTCAGGTTAAGCTCCTCTTCATGAAAATGCTGCCGGATGTACTGCTCCATCTCCTTTAGCAGAGAGTGATGCGAATTCTGAGAATGGCGGATTTCTCCACTGACGAAAACACCTGCCCTGCCGATGATCGGCTTCAATTGCGCGGCGCCCAGCGCCTCGCCGTAGGAAGCTGAGATGTGCTCTATCCCTATCCGGCGGCCGCCCAGACCAATGCTGACCTCAAGCTTCAGACATTCCTCCAGTGTTCTGCGGATCTCCTCCAGGTGCACCATTAACCGTTCCCCTGCTCCGTCATCTTCTTCAGAGCCAGGCAGGTTAAAGAGCAGGTTGACCCTGTTGTTATAGACTGCGGGATACCGATAAGGAAACTCCTCCGACTGCAGCTCAGAGCATATGTTGTGGATGGAGAAAAGCAGCAGTTCTGCATTATCCCCTGCTCCCGGACGGGCAAAGCGGCGATTATCTTCCGGCTGAATCACCGCAACCTGATAACAGGCTTCCGGTGCGGCGATACCGAGGTGATTCATCTCCCGCCGCGCCCATTCCGGATTAGCGCAGCCTTCCAGCAGTTCTGCAAAGAACTTGTTCTGAATCAGGGTCTGGCTCTTCCGGCTCTTGTCGGCTTCCCTCTTCTCCGCCAGCAGGGCACTGGCCGCTGCTGCTGCTGCATTCAGGATTACTTCGTTGTCCTCATATTTCAAAATATAGTCCGATGCTTGCAGCCGCAATGCCTGCTTGGCATACGAGAAATCATCATATCCTGTCAGGAAAACGACCTTCGTCCCGGCATATTCCTCATTGATCCGTTCCGCAAGCTGCAGTCCATCCAGAAACGGCATCTGAATATCGGTCAGCACCAGATCCGGATGCAGTTCTTTTATTAATTCCAGCGCTTCCTCGCCGTCGGCAGCAGTACCGGCCACCTCAATTCCGGCCTGTTCCCAGCGTATGTTGCGCCGCAACCCTTCCCGTATCCACATATCGTCATCTACAATAAGCAGTTTAATCATGATAATCCTCCTTCTTCTGCTCCCGCGGCATCCGAACGGTTACCCGGGTAAACTTCATTTCCCCGCTGTCGAGAGTAAGGCCGAAGCTTGGCCCGAACTGCAGTGTAAGCCGGCGGTGGGCGTTCCAGAGCCCGAAGGTCAGCGCCTGTTCGCCCGTGCTGTCTGCCTGCAGTAAGGTACGCAGCTGCACAAGCCGTTCAGGCGTGATACCTTGACCGTTGTCGTAAGTCTCCAGCACAGCGGTATCCCCGTCCGTATATCCGGTAATCGTAACCAGCCCTTTGCCCCGCTTATTCTTAATCCCGTGGTAGACAGCATTCTCCACTATAGGCTGCAGGGTAAGCTTCGGGATACGCAGCGGCAGCAGCTCCTCATCCACATCGATGGTATAATCGAAATCCTGATTGTAACGGATGTTTAGAATCATCAGGTAACTGCGCACATGCTCAATCTCTTCCGCGACTGTAATGAGTTCACGGCCTTTGCTGATGCCGATGCGGAAATACCGGGTTAGCGCCCCGACCATAACGGAGGCGCGTTCCCGCTCCTCTAAATCAATTAAATGCTTAATCGAACCAAGCGTGTTGTATAGAAAATGCGGCTGAATCTGCGCCTGAAGCGCCCGCATCTCGGCCTTGCGCTTCTGCTCTTGCTCCTCACGCACCTCGCTCAGCAGCAGTTCGACGGAATCGGCAAGCCGGGTAAGCCCGCTGGCCAGTACGCCAATCTCATTGCGCTGGTCTATTTCGAAGCTGACGCTGAAATCCCCCCGTTCAAAGCGTTTCACCTGCTTGGACAAATAGCGGATCGGGTTGCTCAGATTGCGTGCTGCCACCATTGCGGCCACCGCGACTAGCACCAGGATCACTAGGGTGACAGCCAGTACAATCCACTGGATGCGCGCTGCCCCTGCAAGAATATCCTTCTCCGGGACGATTGCCGCCAGAACCCATCCGTTCAACGGCAGCGTCTGATAGGCTATATCCAGTTTCTGGCCTGCCGCGCTGTCCACCCTGAGGCTGCCGTTTCCGCCCGCGCGCTTCCGCAGTTCGGCAATCGTACCCGACTTTACTTCATAATTTTCTTTCAGGTTTTTGGAGAACAGCTCACCATCCGGGCTGATTAGAGCCAACGCGCCGTTCGGACTGATCTGTACATTTTGCATAATTTCCAGAAAATAGCTTTCGCGCAAATTGATGATTACAATTCCGCTTGAGGTGGATGTCGGAGTACCGATCATTTTGAAGCTACTGAGTACCCGCCTGTCTTCTACCGTATCGAATATGAGATCCTTGTGGCTGTTTAGCCAATAGTAGCCTTTATCCGAATCGTTATAACGCTTCTGCCAGGCTGGAAGGTCAATGGAGACACTCCGGGGTACGTACTCCTGCTGCAGGTTGAAAGTGCGTCCGTTGTTGAATGCGACATATATAGAATCAACCATGGCATTATAAGAATGGTATACGCTTTCAAGACGATTATGCAGCTCAATGATGTCGTTGAATTTCTGAGGTGTGTCCCCCTGATCGTTCACAGACAGCAAATTGCGAAGGGAAGTAGTATCCTCCAGATTAACGAGCTGTTCAAACACGGTCAGAAACTTGTCGTTAAGAAATAATGCGGTCTGATAGGTCGTATCCGCCAAGGAGTACAGTGAGTTTTTGCGGAGCTGATCGCTGGCGGACCAGTACGAGAATGTACCTGTCGCAATTACGGACAGAATCATTACCGGCAAAAAGGTAATCAGCAGCTTGGTCTGAATAGGCTTATCCAGGAAATAACGTTTCATGGCCTCTTCCTCTTTCTTAGCATGTAAGGGCTTTAATAAAATCTGAGTCTAGCATAGAAATCGACAAATAGAAACAGAACTTGTCACCCGGATTCAGAAAAGAATGAGGTCTGGTCAGACGGAAAGATCTATTAAAAAACGGCCGTTCACTGAAAACTCCAGCAACAGCCGCTATCATTCAAGATCAATTATTTAACAGCGTGACATACCGAAAAAAAACAAAAGGATGTCCCCAGCCGTCGTTACCGGCTAATGGAACATCCTCTGTATCAGCCTATTTCTGGCTGTTCAATTTCTCTTCACACTTAACCTTTGCCCGGTGCAGTTCTATCTATTTCACGCTTCCGGCAACCTCACGCGGCTGGCGCATGGTCAGGCTGACCCGGCCTTTCTTGAGGTCCACGCCAAGCACCCAGACGGTAACATTGTCTCCAACGGAGACAACGTCCATCGGATGCTTGACGAAGCTGCCGCTGAGCTGGGAAATATGCACCAGCCCGTCGTTCTTGATGCCGATGTCGACGAAGGCGCCGAAATCGATAACGTTGCGGACGGTTCCCTGCATTTCCATGCCGGGAACCAGGTCCTCGATCTTCAGCACATCGGTGCGGAAGATCGGCAGCGGGAGCTCCTCACGCGGATCGCGGCCCGGACGCTGCAGGCTCTCCAGGATGTCGCGCAGCGTAGGCACGCCGACATCCAGCTTCACGGCCAGCTCGGCGGCATCCTGCGCTTCGAGCTGTGCCGCGACCTCCTTGCTGCCGAGCTTCGCAACGTCCAGCCCCAGCTCGCGGAACAGCCGGTCCACCACCGGATAAGACTCCGGATGGATCGGCGTCCGGTCCAGCGTGTTATCCCCTTCGGGGATACGCAGGAAGCCGATGCACTGCTCGTAGGATTTCGCGCCGAGGCGCGGCACCTTCTGCAGCTGCTTGCGGGTCGTGAACTTGCCGTTCTCCTCGCGGAACTTCACGATATTTTTGGCGATGGTCGAGTTGACTCCCGCTACATAAGAGAGCAGAGACGGCGAAGCCGTGTTCACATCAACGCCGACATGGTTAACGGCTGATTCCACGACAGCCTTAAGACTCTCCTCCAGATGCTTCTGGGAGACGTCATGCTGGTACTGCCCGACCCCGATCGCCTTCGGGTCGATCTTCACCAGCTCCGCCAGCGGGTCCTGCACGCGGCGGGCAATCGATGCGGCGCTGCGCTCGGCCACATCCAGATCCGGGAACTCCTCCTGCGCGAGCTTGGAGGCGGAATAGACGCTGGCACCCGCTTCGTTAACGATCAGGTACGCCAGTTCCGGATCACCGATCTCGGCGATGACCTCGGCGGTGAACTGCTCCGTCTCCCGCGAGCCGGTGCCGTTGCCGATGACGATCAGCTGGATGCCGTATTTGGCAATCAGCTCCTTGAACTTGGCCGCCGCCTCCTTCTTCTTGTTGTTCGGCGGCGTCGGATAGGTCACCGCCACCTCCAGCAGCTTGCCGGTGTCATCCACCACGGCCAGCTTGCAGCCGGTGCGGTAAGCCGGGTCCACGCCGAGCACGTTGCGGCCTCTGACCGGCGGCTGGAGCAGCAGGCTGCGCAGATTGCCGGAGAAGATCGAAATCGCCTGCGTTTCCCCCTTCTCAGTCATTTCCCCGCGCACCTCACGCTCTACCGACGGGGCAATCAGCCGTTTATAGGAATCCTCCGTTACAGCTTCCAGCAGCTCCTTGACCGGGGACGGCCCCTTGATCAGCTTGCGCGTGATGAAGGCATGAATCTTGTCCGGGACGACCTCAATGCCAACCTTCAGCACACCCTCCCGTTCTCCGCGGTTAATCGCGAGAATACGGTGCGGCGGCATTTTATGTACCGGTTCACGGTAACTATAATAGTTCTCATATACACTTTCCTGCGCAGCATCCTTGGCCTCGGAGACCAGAATCCCCTGGCTAGCCGTATACTGGCGGACCCATGCGCGGATTGCCGGATCATCGGCAATGTTCTCGGCGATAATGTCCATCGCGCCCTGCAGTGCCAGCTCGGCACTCTCCACACCTTTGTCTGCATCTATATATTTAGCGGCCTCTTCGAGCGGAGAACCCTGCCGGCGCTGTTCCATTACCCAATCCGCCAGCGGCTCCAGCCCTTTCTCCTTAGCCACACTTGCTCTTGTCTTACGCTTCTGCTTGAACGGACGATACAGATCCTCTACTTCCTGCAGCTTGACCGCCTTCATAATCTGCTGATGCAGCTCCGGTGTCAGCTTGCCCTGCTCCTCAATGCTGCGGATAACATCCTTCTTGCGGTCACCCAAATTACGAAGGTAGCCCAGCCGTTCCTCAATATCACGCAGTGCGTTTTCATCGAGCTCACCGGTCATTTCTTTGCGGTACCGGGCAATAAATGGAATCGTGTTCCCTTCATCCAAAAGCCCTACCGTCGTCCGCACCTGTCTCAGGCTGATGCTCAGCTCCTTGGCAATAGCCGCGAGTATCAGTTCCTGTTCCTGCCGGATAGCCGCATCCTCCTGCAGATTACCGGCATTCGTATTCTCTGCTGCCAATAGTATCCCTCTTTCCGTAAACATGCTAGGATCATAAATTCTCTATATAAAATAGTATCACAGATTGCCGCTGTACCAAAGTTAGCCGGATACTGCATTACCACACCACCCGGCCAAATGGTTATTTCGCCTGCATAGTGCGCCGGGCCATCCGCTTACCGGTGCTTAATGACATCAGGAAGCACAGAACCAGCACAAGTGCAGCTGCACCGTACGGATAATTAATGTCCAGATCGAACAGGATTCCAGCAACAACCGGACCGGCAATGTTGCCGAGACTCGTATAGGCAGAGTTCATGCCCATCACAAAGCCCTGCTGCGACTCACCGGCCATTTTGGACAGCTGGGTGCCGACAGCCGGGCGCAGAATGTCCATGGCGAGGAACACGATGAACGTCACGGCCATAATTGCAAAATACCCATGGACAAACAGGGTCAGCAGAATGAACACCCCCGAAGCCAGCAGGCAGACAGAGATCACCCGGTTTTCACCAAAACGGTTCAGAATCCAGCTAAAGACAGTGAGCTGAACTACAGCACCCGCAATTGAGCCAAAGGTCAGTACAAATGCGATATCCTTAGGTGTGAAGCCGAATTTACGATCAACGAACAGTCCAAACACCGTTTCATAATTCGCGAGGCCGAAGGACATGACGAACACAATAATCAGTCCGATAAAATACGGTTCACGGTAAGAACGCAGCAATTGGGCTACAAGACTCTCACTCTTTTGCTGTGCAGAAGCAGGGTCATGAACCGCAGCAGCACGTGACTCCGGCAGTAAAATAAACGTTAAAATAGCTACAAAAGCCGCCGCTACAGCAGCCGCAAAGAACGGTACCCGGATGCCGAACTCGGCCAGATAGCCGCCGATTCCCGGTCCGATAATAAACCCTGTAGTTATGGCTGCGTTAATCAGTCCCATGCCTTTGGCCCGTTCATCCATGGAAGTGGTATCCGCCACATAAGCCATAACTGCAGGCATAATCATCGCCGCTCCGATGCCCCCGAGCATCCGGGCCACAAACAGCATCCACGGCTGATGGGCTACCCCAAACGCCAGCTCAGAGAACGCAAAAACAATCAGTCCCAGGACAATAATCCGTTTACGGCCCATCCGGTCAGACAGTCTGCCTGCAAGCGGCGAGACGATCAGCTGGGTCAGCGAAAATGCAGCCACCAGCATTCCGACGACACTGCCCCCGATATGCAGCTCATTCATGTAAGTAGGCAGAATCGGAACAACCAGTCCAATCCCGGTAAAGGTCAAAAATATACTAATCATCAGCATCAGCATCGCGCCGCGGTTTCTTAACAGTAGTGACATTGTATTCCCTCCGTAACACATTCAGTTATGCAAAAAAATTTTCCCATGTTCAATATCCGCTTATCCGCCAGATGCCATTCCTATCGCTTCAAAAAAATCTCACCCGAAATAAAAGACCGACCATCCGGTCTAATTACAGACATGAAAATACCAATCTAACTTTTTCGTTATAACGGACCGCTTGCTGTACGCTTCCCAATACCCTATTTGGCACGGATTCCCTGCAGTAGCAGGCTTATGGCATCCCGGTAATACTTTTTAATCTCCGCCGGTCCCTCCGAGGGTGCTGTAATTTCACTGACTCTGCCGATCCCCTCCAGCATACCGCTGACAATGACCACATAATGATCCAGATCCTTCTGAATCAAATAGCCCGAGTCCATGCCTTCCTTGAGCAGATTGCGGCAGGCTGATGCCCCGGATTCGTATAACTGTGAGAGCCGCTCATAAATCTCATCTGAATGGGTACGGGACCTTGCATATTCCTCAAGTCCGCGGATCAGCGGATTCTGAAAATCATTCGCGTAATGCTCACCGAGCGCATAAAGGCGCTCTTCAACCCCGCTGAGTCTGCTTCGTATCTCTTCCCACTCCGAGAGCCACTGCTCCGTATCGTCTTCAACCACATACAGAAACAGCTCATCCTTGCTGGGAAAATGGTGATACAGGCTCCCTTTGCTTACTTTAGCTGCAGTGCAGACCTCATTCATGGTAACAGCCGCATACCCCTTCTGCACAAACAGCCGCGCAGCCTGCTGCACAATCCGTTTCTTCGTTTCTTCTCCATCCGAACGTCCTTTTATGCTGATAACCCCCTTCTAAACCGACCATCCGGTCTAATTGTAGCATAAAGCTGGTGCGTATATCAAAAAGTGTTGATCCTATCTCTTAGCTGCGGACTGTATATCTAAAAAGACGCACTGCCTAAGCAGTGCGTCTCCATTACGATTATTAATTCCTAGTCCGATCAGAAATCGATCAGGCCCAGGCTGATTTGCAGCGAATCATCCACCTTTTTCATTGTTTCATCGTCCAGATGGGTGATCTTATCGGTTAAGCGTTGTTTGTCAATCGTCCGTACCTGCTCCAGCAAAATGACGGAATCCCGATCAAAGCCATGAGCAGCCGCATCAATTTCCACATGCGTCGGCAGTTTGGCCTTCTGGATCTGGGCGGTAATCGCCGCCACAATGACCGTCGGGCTGAATCGGTTGCCAATATCGTTCTGTATGACCAGTACCGGCCTTACTCCGCCTTGTTCAGAACCTACTACCGGCGAAAGGTCGGCAAAAAAAACGTCGCCGCGTTTAACGATCAATATCTACACCCCGCTTACTAAGCGGCCAAGAGTACTGTCTGCATCTTCCTCAGCGAGAAAGGCCTCGCTTGCCATTGTCAAATTGATCTTAGCCATTTCCATGTAGCCCCGCTGCATCGACTCCCGGATCGTGCGTTTCTTCCGTTCCGTTAAATACAGCTTCATAGCCTGCCTGATCAATTCACTCCGGTTAGAGTTCTCCAATTGAGCGATACCATCCACTTCCTGCAAGAGATGATCGGGCAAACTGATCATAATTCTTTTGGTGTTCTGCAAATTGGCCAACTTCTCTTCCACCCCCACAAACCTTCTGCCCTTGTGTTCCAGTGTTACAATATACAAGGAATTTTATACAAGGAATATATGCCGCCAGTATATCAAGTATGCTGCATCCCATTATAAACTAGAAATGGCGGTTCGTATAGACCATAAGTCACACTCGCCTACACGTTTAATCCTTGGATTACTTTCCTGCATAAGGCACTTGGTCACATAATTAAGGCTGCAGCAAGGGGTTCACCAGGTTGGAAGCAGCACCTTCGCGTACATACACGCGGGGCACCCGGTGGGCCAGCATACAGATTACCTCGTAGTGAATTGTCCCTAAATGGAGCGCCAGTTCATCCGCCGTAATTAGCGCATCGCCCTGGCGGCCGATGAGTACAACCTCTTCGCCAGCTTTGATTTGTTCCGCTTCTTCAGCGAAAGATTTGAGCGTTACCATACACTGGTCCATGCAGATTGTTCCGACGACAGGAACGCGACGTCCGCGTATTAGCACCTCCGCTTTGCCTGTCAGCATGCGGGAATATCCGTCTGCGTACCCCACAGGAAGCGTCGCAATGATCTCTTCGCTGTCCGTGAAGTACCGGGTGCCGTAGCTGATGCCCCAATCGGGCGGCAGGGTCTTGATATATACCGCCTGCGTCTTCAGCGTCATTACCGGGTGTAAAGCAACGAGCCCGTGGTTTACCTCTGCTGAGGGATAAAATCCGTACAAGCTTATGCCTACACGCACCATGTTAATGGATAGGAGAGGTGTATCAATGGCCGTAGCGCTATTGCCCGTATGTATGATCGGGATATGAATGTCGTTGTCCCGAAGCGTTTCCGCCACGCTCATGAATCGCCGGTACTGCAACAGTGTATAGCTTTTGTCTTCTTCGTCTGCCTTGGCAAAATGGGTAAACATACCCTCCAGCTCCGCCTGCGCAACAGCATGCACTTCAGCGATGAAACCGGGCGCGTCAGCCGGCAAAAGACCCAGCCTTCCCATCCCGCTGTCAATCTTGATGTGCACCTTCAGCCGGTGCTCCGGATCTACAGGAAGCTGCCTTACCGCCTCCAGTACCTCCGGTGTGAATAGTGTCACGGTTATATTGTTCTTCCAGGCAACGGCTATCCCTTCCGGAGAGGTGTAGCCCAGCACCAGAATAGGAAGTAGTATTCCCGCCTGACGCAGCTCCAATGCCTCATCCAAAAAAGCTACACTTACATAATCCGCTCCCAGCCGTTCAAGCTCCCGGGTCACTTCCACTGCTCCATGGCCATACGCATTTCCTTTGACGCATCCCATAAATTTGGTCTCCGCCGGCAGCGCCGCACGGAAAGCCTCATAATTGGCACGCAGATCATCCAGATTTATCTCGGCAACTGTAGGTCGATAGCTTGCTTGCACTTCAGGGTCACCTTCTTACATTGTAGTAAAACGTCATTGCAGATAGCCGCAATGAACTTGGTCTTACTGCCAATGGTAATGCTAATCGAAGGCGGCGTCAATGTAAGCAGCATTATCTTCTTGCAGATTCCGCAGCGGGCCTGAGTTCGCCAAATAAAGGAAAAAGCGGATACGGCTTGTAGAGGAAAGACTCCCACAATGCGCAGTATCCGCCTACTGATTATTACTTACCCGATTGTGCCTCCATAGAAGCGGCAATTTGCATCATTTCGTCCACAGGAAGGTTTGCGCTTGTAATCCGGAATTCTACACCGTCGTTCATCCAGGTCAGGGTCTGCTGTTCATCACCCGTAAGTACACCTGCGGTGAATCCCAGATCGATCAGGGTTCCCGGAGCCAGCGATACGGCACGGTCCAGCGGACGGGCTTCCATAATGGTATATTGATAATCCCCGTCATAACGGATGAGCACCGCATGATCATTGCTGCCCTCGATTTTATGATAATCCTTGTACTTAACGCCTGCCGGTATGTAATCCGGCTCAATCACTCCGAAATCGCCAAGCTCAGCGGTAACCTGGCCCGCGTCTTCCTCTTCAGCCGGTGCGTTTACCGGATTGCCGTTTTCGTCAACCTCGGCTACCGTGCTTTCGGAAGGCGTACCGGTTGCCATATTCTTTTGCATATCAAAGGAATCCTTTGTGAACTCCGGATCGAACTTGAAACTGTCGAATTTCACATCCACCACAACTTTGGCTTCCGAATCGGAGACCTGCACCTGCTTAGGCTCATAAGTCTTTTTGGCCAGCCAGATCTTCTGACGCACCAGTGCACTGCTCTGATAATTCGCCGCTACTTCGAACACATAATTGTCTCCATCCTCGGTCAGCTGGCGGTTGTTATCGGCGGTGATGCCGTGGAGTAGCGTTTGGTAGAGATAAACTTGGCCTTGACTGTCAGGCCAGTCGCTCTGGAAGCGGAAGCTTTTGCCGAGGCTTGGCGTGAGCACGAACACCCCTTCATCATTACGAAGCACAATCTGTGTTACGTTCTTCTGCACATTCGAGAGGCTGATCCGGTAATATGAAGGATTCTTGTACCACACTTCCACCTTATACTCCTGCGGCTGTTCACCGGTATACAGGGTCATCGTGCCCGAACCTTGATAGGCACCCTGTTTGCTCTCCAGCTTGTCAGACACATCATTTAAATCCTTGACCACAGACGTGGCATCCTTCTTCCCGCATCCCGCGAGCACCAGGGCCACGCTCATAATGATCGCGAGTACCCATGTTATCCGGCGCATGACATCATCCCCTTAACCTGTTTTGAAAAGCATTGATTAGTACATGTCTATGAGGGACTTGCCTGCATTATGCAGACGGGCATGACAAGCAGGAAGGATAATCACAGGCGGCCGTCCGGACGATCAAAAAAGCCCGCGATGGGCGCGGGCTTGGGTTTCAGGTACGCTTTTCTTAGATCAGCCGGGCAATCTTCTCAATCTCTGCTGCGGAAGCAGCCAGCTCCTGCATCGAGGCCGTAATTTCTTCTGTTGCCGCAGCCTGACGCTCACTCTGTGCCAGACACTCCAGCAGCGTTGCATCCATCTGATGAATATTCTTCTTAATTCTATCCAGGATACCGGTAATCTCTTTGGCGGATGAGGCACTGGAAACGGACATTTTTCGGATCTCCTGCGCCACTATGCCAAAGCCCCGGCCGTGCTCGGCGGCATGCGCAGCTTCAATGGCCGCGTTAAGGCCAAGCAGGTTGGAGTTGTCGGCTACTTTTTTGATGAAATCCAGAATCTCATCGGTCTTATGCAGCTCTTCAACCACAGTCTGGCCGAGCCCTTTCAGATCACTTACAATGTTCGCCAGATCAGAAGCCGTGCCTGCAATTTCCTCTGAGGTCGAGCTGATCTCTTCGGAGGTGACAGACAGTAAGTTGGCGGCATCGCTTAAGGTTTCCTGATTGCTAAGGCTGATGCCGATGGTAAACACACCGCTAACCGCCCCCTCCCCGTTCCGGATCGGCATAGAGGTTGACTTAAAAGGCCAGCCGTAGATTTCTTTGGGAATATCGGCACTAACCGTCTCGCCGGTCTCCAGCGCCTTGCGGATTCCTCCGCTTGGCGGGATGGGCATCCCCTCCTGAATGCAGATATCCAGCTCTGCTCCCGGAAGATAGTAGATAAACTTCTCCACATCCGCCAGGGCGAACATGACATCAATAGGAAATAAGCGCTGCACTAGCGGCAGTGATATTTTCAAAGATTCCAGCAACTGCTCATGACCTGTTTCATTATGGTTGTTCAAAGCATTCAGCCTCCGCAGCATCATTTTTCGCCCATTATAGCATAGGAAAAAATATCTCTATATTACATATTACATAGTGCTCAAAGACTTCAGATTTATTTATTTTTATATCATATTGCTTACACAAATACTTGTTATAACTAGATTGCAAGAACAAACAGCGTCTCAGCTTAGTACCGGAAGGTTACATTGGAAAGATTTCTCATTAAAATTTTATCAATTCATAACCGATAATGTAGCGTGCCTGTCTGCAGGGTACTCTTAAATAAAGCTAAAGGAGAATAAACACTATGGGGGAAATAAATAAAATATCTATTAAAATACGCAATATCTCGTTGAGGGTTAAGCTTCCTATTCTATTAAGCCTGCTAGTTGCTGTAGTGCTCTTGGCGACATCGGTAACAGTATATTTTGTCTCCTCAGATCTGTTGCTGCGAAAGAGCAAAGATGAAATAAACGCCAACGGGGACCGTATAGGTGAAGGACTGTGGACTGCAATGCAGCTGCAGGAGCAGACCTCTTATGTAATTTCAGTACACAACACCTTCAAACAGCTATTGAATCTTAGGGCACAAGGAACGCTGTCTGAGCAAGAGTTTTTTTCTTCACAAAATCCCTACTATGAAAAAGCAAATGGGATTCTTCAGGAGAGCATGAACAACACAAGCAGCATTGGTTCCTTACTTGTTTTGGATCCTAAAGGAACTATTCTTGCGGGAACAAACACAGACAACATAGGGCAGTCCCGGGCAGATCGTGAATATTTCACGGAAGCCTTCAAAGGTCAATCCTTTATCAGTGATGCCATCCAATCCAAAAGCAGTGATAAATTATTAATTGCCTTCTCCCAGCCGATCAAAGATTTGGATGACAAGGTTATTGGCGTCTTGGCCATGACCGTGGACAGCAGCTTCTTCCTGGATAAACTGGGCAACATTAAAATTAACGGGCAAGGTAAAATAGAGATTTTGAGCCGGAGCGGAATTATCCTATATAACTCCACCGACTCTACCCGGATCGGACAAAGTCTTGCCGGCACTCCGGGGATGAATGATTTCCTGGCGATCCGGGCAACGGATGAGCTCGTTACGCAGTCCGTCGAATTAGCCAGCGAATATCTGAGAATCAACAAAATTCCAAAGGCCGATCTTACCATTTCCGTAATCGATTCCTACACCGATATTAAACGTCCTATTCAGGATATGCTGATGAAAATCTTCATTGTAACGATTGTCGCCCTGCTTGTTGCCATTGGTTTCGGTATGCTTTTGTCCCGCTCTATTACCAAACCTGTTATCAAGCTGACCTCGCTGTTCAAAACGCTGGCAAACGGAGACTTGACCATAAGTGCCGATGACCGCTATAAAAGTGAGTTCAAGGATTTGGCTGACAGCTTTAATACCATGGTCCGGCAAAATAAAGAGCTCATTACCAATATGAATAATTCGATCTCCGTGCTCAACACAAGCACCAATGAACTGGAGAAGACTTCTAAACAGACTGCCCGCTCCATTAATGAAACATCGGTGACCTCCACAGGTATTGCCCAGGCAATGGAACTGCAGTCCAATGATACTGAGCACATCGTCGATAAGTTCTATGGATTCAGTGAGAAGTTTGCTGCGATCAACGATAATGCGCAATCCGTCAGACAAAGAGCTGAGGAAATTATTGAGGTCTTCCATACAAGCAATCAGGTCGTTGACGGTTTAATTCAGATCAGTGACAAGAATGAACAAGAGGTCCAGAAAATCTCGGCGATCACAGTCAAACTTCAGGAAAGCTCCAACAGCATCAGCAATATTACAGGAGCGATCAATCAAATTGCTGCCCAAACGAATCTGCTTGCGCTGAATGCATCGATCGAAGCTGCAAGAGCCGGGGAACACGGGAGAGGTTTTGCTGTAGTAGCCTCCGAGATCCGGAAGCTCGCTGAGCAGAGCTCGAAGCAATCGAATGAAATCTATGACATCATTCAACAAAATCTTAACTTTGTCGCAGAAAATAATGATAGCGTAATCGTAATTAATAACATCTCCGCCCGGCAGGATCAGCTCGTTGGACAAACCCAGGAGGCCTTCCAAACCATCCTGGACAAAATCACGGACATCACGGATCAAATTAAATCGATGGCCGACGAAATTGCTCATATGCAAAAAGACAAGGACGAGGTTCTCGATTCGGCGCAAAGCCTCTCGGCTACCGGTGAAGAGGTTTCTGCTTCCGTAGAGGAAGTTACAGCTACCATGGTGGAGCAATCCTCCACCATTGAGCAACTGGCCGAGATGGTTGAAACCATTGACCAGCTTACTAAAAATCTGGCAGAATCAGCCTCTAAATTCCGCGTCGAGTAAGTAACCTCTTCTCTCACGGCATTACATTTCTCCATATTCCAAAAGAAACCCAGGCCATATTGCGCTTGGGTTTCTTTTTCTATTTCCTTTTAATAGGCGACAATAACTGAAATGAGGTCCGCAACGCAACACATGCCGAAAACAAAACGCGGACGTGTACTCTGGTCCCTTCCTACACGGGGGTGCGGGACAAGTCCAATCTGTGATAACACACGCAGCAAGCTGCTCTACCCGAAATTACGACCGTTTCCACGATATTGGCCTGCGCTGACACTTGCCTTCAAAACGGAAAACAAGCTGATTTCCAGCTATATAACGCTTCGGCTATTGTCCACTATACGCTGTAAGGCAACTTCTCTGATTCCATTCTTCACGACCCAGAGGCTGGAATCAGAGGTAAAAATACCTTTGTTCCCGCTCCACAAGGGCTAAACGCCGGATTCAGAGGTAAAAATACCTCTGTTCCTGCTCCAAAAGGGCTAAGCGCTGGAATCAGAGGTAAAAATACCTCTGTTCCTGCTCCAAAAGGGCTAAACGCCGGATTCAGAGGTAAAAATACCTCTATTCCCGCTCCAAAAGGGCTAAACGCCGAATTCAGAGGTAAAAATGGACCTCCGTCAAGAAAGTGGACACCAAAAGACAAAATTAAGCTGCTTTTCGCTTGAATCTTGCTGCGAACTGGACCGGAGATATGTAGCCCAAGGCGCCGTGGATTCGTTTACGGTTATAGAAAAATTCAATGTACTGGTAGATTTCTTCATAGGCTTGCTTCTTTGTTTTAAATCGGGCACAGTACACAAACTCTTTTTTCAACAGGCTATGAAAAGATTCAATACAGGCATTGTCGTAACAGTTGCCTTTACGGCTCATACTGGCCCGCATGTGGTATGTTTCCAAGCGCTCACGGTAGTCGGCAGAGGCATACTGTGATCCGCGGTCCGAATGGTGTATGAGGTCTTTCTTCGGGCATTTAGCCTTGTAGGCGTCGTCCAGGGCACCTAAAACGAGATCGGTGGTCATACGGTCGCCCAGCCTCCAACCTACGATTTCCCGGGTGCATAGGTCAAGTACGCTGGCGAGATACATCCGCCCTTCCCGGCAAGGAATAT
>NZ_CAKMMG010000007.1 GCF_927798115.1 Paenibacillus auburnensis | reverse complement strand
CATGTACTTCCCTACGGTGCGCTCGCTGACTACATGGCCTTCACGCTGCAGGAGAATCGTGATTTTGGGACTGCCATAGCGGCCCTTTGTATCGTGAAAATAATAGGTAATCCGCTGGCACAGCAAAGCTTTCCGGGCTGCCTGTAGGCTTAGCTTTGCGGTTCTCCACTTGTAATAGCCGCTCCTTGATACCTCGAGGGTGCTGCACATCTTCTCCACAGAATACCGGGAGTGGTGATCTTCGATAAACTGAAATCTCAGTTCTTTGGATTGCTGAAGATGTGCACTGCTTTTTTTAGAATTTCCATTTCCTCGGCCAAGTCGGCCAGTTGCCGGTCTCGTTCTTTCAGCTGACGCTCGAGCTCTTTAACCTTTTCCGGACTGGACACGGGCTCGCTCTGAAACTGCCGATATTTACCCAGCCATTGATGTAGGGTTTTTGCAGGGATATCCAACTCCTGGGCCAGTTCCGCCACCGTCTTGGTCTGCTCTTGGATATACTTTACCGTCTGCTTCTTAAACTCGTCGTTGTAGCTTTTTCGTGTTCCACTCATGTGGACACCTCCTCGTTAATCTCATTATCTCTGGGCTTTTAACGGGTGTCCACTTTTTAGACTAACAGCAAAGTACCTCTATTCCCGCTCCAAAAGGGCTAAGCGCTGGAATCAGAGGTACGAGTGTAAGAGGGCTTGATGGTTATTGTTAGTATTTACGGGTTAGTTCAGAGGCTGATCAACGGGTCTGCTGGCGATTCAACAATCAACGGATCGACTCCGCGATCTTAAGTACCTCGGACCGTTCCAGCCCGTGAGTTGCGATGCCATACAGCACACCGTCGGCTTCCCAGTCCAGGGTTCTATCATTCATCATTACAGCCTCAGCGCCGTTCACCTTTACCTTCTCCATCTTTCCGCTAGTCGACATTTCGTAGGCGGTTTCCTTATCGGAATAACGGAACTGCATCTTGATGCTCTGTCCCTTATGCTCGCTGGTGAAGAATAAATCAAGGTATTTGCCGTTTACGCCTTCCTCCGATTTACTGAATTCACCATGGTCAAAAGCAAACCCTTCCGGCAAATATTTCGGCAGTTTCACTTTGAACAAAGCGTATTTATCAAGCTCTGCCTGGCTCTTCACGGCCAGGATACGCGCTGCGGCTTCCTTATCACGCTGTTCCTGTTCGCTCTTCGTAATCAGCTTGTCACCGTCAAAATTAACGATCTGCTCCCCGTCGGCGTTATAGACCTCCCCAAGCTTCTTTGTAAAGGAAGTAATCACGGTGCCATCCTTGTCAAACAGCTTTCCCTTCCACTCCTCCGGAAAAGGCGGCGCCACATTGGGGTCTTTTGCACTAGCAATGATATTCCCGAGATTAATCTTCTGCAGCACTCTGCCAAACAGCTCCTCTGCAAAGGACGGCTTGACGAAGCTGATGCTTAAGCCCCCGGCAATCAAAATCGAAGCCATAATCATGACCGGACGTCTAAAGCTGGACTTGATTTTCATATTTGTTACCTCCTGCTTAAAGTGAGTACTGCTTTGTACTTTGCTAAGCACAGCCGTCCTATGGGAAACGCTGAAATCCTGCCCGGCCAGTGCCTTGCCAAGCTCCAGCAGTTCAAGGGATTCTGCTGATTCGTTCCAGCAGGATGGATGCTTGAGAGGGAGACCCTCGTCGAGCTCCCTTGCGAATTTCTGTATCTTGTCTTTAGTATTCACAGCTGGTCCACGCTCCCTATTTCAGACTTTAGTTTTTTCATGCTGCGGTAGAGAATGACCCCGACGTTGCTCTCCGACATCCCGGTGAGGCGGGCGATCTCCTTATTTTTCAGGTCCGCTCCGAACTTAAGCGCCACGATATTCCGTTCTTTAGCTGTCAATATGTCCAGTGCGAGGTTTAGTCTGCCGCTGCGTTCCCCCTCCAGCAAGTGCTCCTCCGGTGCTTGTCTGCCTGACACCAGCTCGCGGACCGCTTCCAGCGGGAAGAAACGGGTTCTTTTAAGGCTCCTGTAGTAGTCATTCACGACATTTCTCGCGATGGCGAACAGCCACACCTCAAACGGTGCCTTTTCCGGGGAGTAGCTGTGCAGCTTGGATAACATCTTCTCAAAAACCTGACTGGTCAGATCCTCCGCCGTATACCGGCAGCTGACGCGATAAGCGGTATAATTGAATATTCTGGAATAGTAGTTTTCAAAAATCGTGGTGAACAGCCTGACTGTATTTGCTTCTGCAGGCCTCTCTTCCTTGATGCTCTTTTGCCAAAAAGACTGTAACAGTGCGCGCTCTTGCATCTCTAAAGCTCTCCTTTCCTGCAGCTTTCACCGGGCCAAGTGATTTACCCCAGCTAATACGCTGACACTGAAGTTTCATTACAAGCCGGGAGAAATTCAGCCAAAAAAGACGTCTTCTCTAGTATCGTGGATTATTTCACTACTGTATGCGGATTATGTTTCACTTGGCAGAAGGGGCTTAGCTATCAATAAAAAAAGACTGCTCTCTAAGCTGACTTTCAGCCTAAAGAGCAGTTTCTTATGAATCGGTGCTTCAATATGCATCTTATGCTTGTTCTTGTTTTTTCTCCGTCAGGTAGTACAGGAAGGCCAGGACCGGCACCGCTAACCCGATCAATGTCGTCATTCCCCAGCCGCCGTAGGCATACGACCAGCCACCCAGTGAAGAGCCGATGGCTCCGCCCACGAAGAAAATCGCCATGAACAATCCGTTTAAACGTCCTCTTGCTTCATTGCCCAGGGAATAAATCGCCCGCTGGCCCAGCACCAGATTTCCTGACACGCCCATGTCCAGCAAAATTGCCGCCAGAGTGAGGAGCCCCAGGGTCACTCTGGAATCATTTTGAAACAAATAAGCGATCAAAAAGGCTGCGGCTGCCAGCATAAAGGCAATACCGGTAAGCGGACGGGTCCAGCCCCGGTCAGCCCATCTCCCGGCAATCGGAGAGGCGACGGCACCAGCGACACCAGCCAGTGCAAACAGCGCAATCCCCTGCTGGCTCAGGTGATACGTATCCGCCAGCCGAAGTGAAACGGTCGTCCAGAACAGGCTGAAGGTTCCAAAGAGACTGGCCTGATAAATCGCCCGGCGGCGCAGCACCGGTGTATTCTTCAGCAGAGTTCCGAGGGAGCGGATCAGTCCCCCGTAGTTCATTGAAGGAACAGGCTGGCGCTGCGGGAGAACACGGGATAACAGAATAGTCAGCAGGGCGATTACTACCGCGGAAATAGCATAGATTGCATGCCAGCCCCAGAGTCCCGAGACAAAGCTGGCCAAGGGCCGGGCGAACATGATACCCAGCAGCAGTCCGCTCATCACATTCCCTACTACCCGGCCGCGGTGCTCTTCCGCAGCTAAGAAGGAGGCGTACGGCACCAGAACCTGGGCGGCTACCGAACCAAGCCCGATAAAGAGCGACGCCCCGAGGAACAGGGCTGCGTTCGAAGCCAGAGTGGCTGCGACCAGCGCAACCACTACGACGGATAGCGAGATTACCGTAAGACGGCGGTTCTCAATGATGTCACTGAGCGGAACTACGAATAAGAGGCCGAGCACATAACCGACTTGAGTCAGAGTCACGATCAGACCTGCTGCGCCGGAAGATAGATGTGTGGCCGCCGCGATCGGTCCGATTAGCGTTTGGGCATAATAGAGGTTAGCAACGATAAGACCGCATGAGGCTGCCAGCAGAAAAGTAATCCAGGCGGGGATCGTTTTGCTCTCCGAACTGTCCTTTACCTGATGTACCCGGTTCATTTGAGTTACCTGATTCATATGAATTCCACCTTTCATTTTAAATACTGTACGTATAGTTTATTAATTATGCCCTTATAATATACTGAACGTTCAGTTTTGTAAATAGGCGCACGTAAATAAATATTTGAGATTGCTTATTTTGACGCTTCCCACCGAAGACTGGCTATTATCATGATTAATTTTGTATAATGTACGTATAGTTTTGTTTAGTAGCGGATTTGGAGTGAACCTTTCATCAGGAGGAATAGTGATGGATAAAAAAAGAGGACGGCCCCGTAATAACGAAGCGGAAGCTTCCATTCTGGCGGCATCGTACGAGCTGCTGCTGGAGACCGGTTTTGGTGCGGTAACGGTAGAAAAAATCGCCGAGCGGGCCAAAGTGAGCAAAGCCACCATTTATAAATGGTGGCCTAATAAGGCAGCCGTAGTTATGGACGGCTACCTCTCTGCGGCTTCAGCAAGGCTGCCAGTACCCGATACGGGTTCAGTTCAGGAGGATATTGTGATTCATGCGACGAATCTGGCGGTGTTCCTCCGCAGCCGCGAGGGCAAAGTGATTACGGAGCTGATCGGCGAGGGACAATTCGATGCCGGTCTGGCTGAAGCCTACCGGACCAGATTCTTTGCCCCCCGCCGTCAAGAGGCGCGCCAGTTATTGGAGCGGGGCGTTACGCGGGGCGAATTACAAGCGGACCTGGATATTGGAAGCTGCATTGATCTGCTCTACGGCCCTATTTTCTACAGGCTTTTAATTACAGGGGATACCCTCGATGAAGCTTTTGTCAAATATTTGACGACCGCCGCTTTCGAGGGCATAAAACGTTAGCTGAAGCCCCGGCAATGCCGGATGAGGCAAATTCTACTTTTCACCGCATTCTAGTCTTGTGTATGTATTTATTAATTCATCCAATTTCATGGATTGGCTGATCACACTCGGGTGAAGCAAGCCATATGTTTGTTCCATTTGATTTAATTTGGCCCGTTCCGCTTCTATTTGCTTGCGGAGGAACTCAAAATTATCCATCTTCATTACCTCCCGTACATATTTTAGAGGTATATGTCAAAATATAGGACAATAGGCTCAGTGCATCAATGAATAAAAATCCGCTTGTATGCATACTTTACTGGGAATTGGGAACATTTACAATACTGAATGTAAAAGAAAAGGGCCGCCGGCTACAACGCCAGCTGCCCTTTTCTGCGAGTTATGAGACTGGTTTGATCATTATACCAAGCTGCTTCAAATAAGGAGTGAGTTCTTCATACAGCTGCTTAAGCCGCGCTGACTCTTCTTCCGTTAACCGCTCCGGATGTGTGCTGCCGTCCTGACCGGTTATTTGATTATTAAAGGCTTTTAGTTCGCTTATCAGCTGCTTGAAGCTGGCCAGCTCTTTACCGCTGAAGGTTTGTTCTCCTTTGACCAGCTGCTGATCCCAAAATGTGCTGCTGTCCACCGTATTCACTGGATCCCTTTTCACGGATGATTCTGTCTGTTCTAATTTCTGGAAATAAGGCTCAAGCTTTAGGGTCAGCTCCTTATAGCTCTCCTGATCTGTGCTGCTTAGCTTCTCTGGATGAAGCCCCCCTTCCGCATCGGCAATCTTCAGGTTATAGGTGCCAAGTTGATGCAGCAATGCAGTTAATGCGGCAAAATCTTCTTCGCTCAAACTGTTTTTTGCCTGCTGCAGCTTGGCCTCAAGATGATCATACCCTTCCTGCGTTCCGCCCGTTTGCACCAAATGCTCTTGTGAGCCGTAGACGGAATCCGCCAAAAAAGTATATCCGGCATAAGCTCCGGTCGGAATTAATAATGCAGCAGCTACAATGGTGGCAACAAGCCATTTCTTCATGCGTCTTCCCCCTTGACTTGGAGTAATCCCGCTAAGGATTCTGCCCTTCAGTTCAGGTGGAGCGCTCCAGCCTTCGGCTTCCTCCTGAAGCGCCTGCCGCAGATTATGCTCAAGACTCATGGATATCCTCCACCTTTCCGATTCGGATGATGTCAGCCTGACGTTTCTGGCGCAGCTTCTGCAGCGCAGCATGGATCCGGGATTTGACGGTTCCTAGCGGAATCTCCAAGATAGCAGCGACCTCCTCCTGGGAATACTCCTGCAGATAATGCAGAATAATGACCTGCTTCAGCTTGAATGGCAGCCGGTTCACGGTCTCCAGCAGCTCACGGTTGGATAACCGGTCTGCTACTTCTCCCGCAAAATCATACTCCATTCTTTCTCGCATATGCTCTGCTTTCTTGATCACCCGGAGATGCCTCCAGCCCTTACGGCGGTAAGCACGGATCTGCCGCATGACCAGCCCCATCAGCCAGGGTCTGAAAGCATGGGACTGATCATACTGCCCCAGTGAGCGGTGCAGCTCGATATAGATATCCTGCACCACATCCTCTGCATTCAGCGGCTCAGAAACAAGGAAACGCACGGTCCTGTAGACATCGCGAATGGTCGCCTCGTATAACTCACCATAAGCTTCACCGCTGCCGGCTAGCGAGAGCTCAATGAGCTGCGAATATTCATCTCTATGCTTCATCCGCCATTCCCCCTTCAGGCTTACACTATATATTGGCGGGCTGTGCAAATTTCGTTCGGTTTATTTTTAATTCCAGGTATGGGTCCTAACTGAGACCAATCAATCTACCGGCGGCACAGTCAACTGTGCGGTATTACCACCGGTATCTTCCCAATAAATTGTTCTTTCCTGATGGAACCAAACATCCTGCTATCCAGGCTATTGCCATAGTTATCACCAATAACAAAATATTCATTTGCCCCAGTGCTATAATCACCTACGTTAGGATTATCTGTTAAGCGATAGGGCAGCTCAAGCTGAATACCTTCAATTAATATCTTGTCTTTCATTACTTTGATTTCTTCATTTGGCAACCCTATGATTCTTTTAACATAGTATTTATCTTTCTGGTCTTTGTAAAAGTAAACAATATCATTACGTTCAATTACGTTCAGGTTATAATAATCAGCATCTACTTTAAGTATTTGACCGTCTTTATATGTCGGTTCCATGGATGGGCGACGCCAATCCTGAACCGTAACAAGCTTGTCTCCTCTTTGTTAACGGAAAGTGACCTGGGAGTGGACGATTTACTCTATAATAAAAGAAACTGGATTGATTATGTATTGGAGGAATTTTTATGAAACGATGGATCGCTGCCTCTGCTGCTGCAATGATGATTGCCGCTTGCACTGCAGTTACTACTATAGATAAGACTTTTGCTGCTGCACCGCTTACATTGACTGTTGACGGCGAAGCCGCCCTTACCCCTCTTCATCCTTTTCAAGAAAACGGCCTTGTTTATGTGCCTGTCAGAGTCCTGACTGAATTCTATCCTGCCAGACTACAGTGGGACAATAAGCTGAAGCTGTTAACAATAATTAATGACAGCAGCAGTACAATAATCAAGCCCGGCAGCGAGCTGATCCTTTATTATGGCAACACCTCCGCGCTGGAAGGCAAAGCTATTCTGCGAAAAGGGCGTATGTATATTCCAGTCTCGTCGCTGAATCTGCTGTCCGGCGCAGACTTCCGGCTGGATCAGGAAAAAAATACAGTGTCCATCATTTCGGGCAGTGTGAGCACAACCGTACGCATCCCTACAGAAGCACTTGCTGCGGCGGAGGATCATCCAAAGGTCAAAATCTACGCTGCGCTCAAAGACCAGACCACGTATAAAGGTTATATTCTGGAAGTGAACGGCAAGAAACATAAGTTTGACTGGGAAACGCCAAGGGATCTAAGCCACCCTCCGGAGCTCTATTATGCGGATGTGAACAAGGATGGACAGCCTGAGGCTGTTGTGATCCTGACGCTCGGCACTGGTACAGGCATTGTCGAGCAGGAGATTCACATCGTCAAGCCGGAAACGTGGAAGGAGCTTACCGTACCCGAGGCCTGGAAGGCGGCAAGCCAGCTTGTGTCCTCCACTATCACTTCAGATCATAACGATATGCTGATTTCACTGAAGCTTAAAGGTGCTTCCCCTGCGGAGGTAACTCTGCGGCTTCCGGACCGTGCCGAAGATGGAAATATCAGCGACACGGCAGGTATCGGCACGGTGACTTACTATACTGTAGAGTCAGGCCGGCTGGTAGCCGAGGTGAGCGTAACCACCGGATTTCTGGAAAGTATCGGGAGCCTGAAACTGGTCTACAAACCGGCGGACTCAGGAATGGCCATGGTGCCCGAATCGCTAACCTTCATTCCATTTAAAGAATATCCTGCAACCATTAAGGAGTTAACCGCCAATGATTGATGCCCATATTCACCTGGAACAATATGATCCTGTCCTGCTGGAGAAGATGTTACCGGAGCTTCCGGTGCAGGGCGTGGAATCGGTGATCGCCGTCTCGATGAACCTGGATTCCTGTATCCGCACACAGAAGCTTGCCCGGAAGTATCCCAAGCTTGTGAAGCCGGCTTACGGCTTCCATCCCGAGCAGCCGCTGCCCACAGCGTCCGGGCTGGCAGCCCTGCTGGACTTCATCGAACGTCATGCCGGAGACATAGCTGCTGTAGGTGAAATCGGCCTGCCGTATTATTCGCGGGCTGAAGCGCTGGAGCGCGGGGAGGCTTTTGAGCTGGAGCCTTATATCCGGCTGCTCGATACCTTGCTGGGCTTAGCGGCCCGCCTCGGCAAACCGGTTGTGCTGCATGCTGTCTATGAAGATGCACTGACTGCCTGTGATCTGCTGGACAAGCACGGGATTAAGGAGGCTCATTTCCATTGGTTCAAGGGGCCGGAAGAAGCCGTCACCCGAATGATCGAGCGCGGCTATCATATCTCTTTCACCCCGGATATTCTCTATGAGCCGGAAATTCAGGCCTTGGCCCGGCGTTATCCTTCTAAGCTTGTTATGGCAGAAACCGACGGCCCCTGGCCGTTCGAGGGGCCTTTTGCCGGACAGCCTACACATCCGGCCATGATCCGTGATGTTGCTGCAGCCTGGGGAGCGCTGCACGGATACTCCGCCGCCCAGGCGGAAGCAATGCTGACCGCGAATACGGCGCGGTTTTACCGGTTTTAGCGGGCAGGGCCCGTCTAGCATTCTGTAAAAACACATTTCGCTTCTATACATTCGTGAATCCGGGCGGTTCTCCTCCATATAAGAAAACAATCCCTTGGCGGAATTGAAATAAGTGTACTTCATGCAATTAATGCAGCTGTTTTGCGAGTATTAGGTGTTTAGGTGTATTCTGTACAATTAAAAACCCCCCTTCTCCGCTGAAACGACGGAAATGGAGGTTTTAGTTGTACGAAGTGCAATTAAAATCCAAAAAAGGCTCAAAAGGATTATTTTAGTTGTACAGAGTGCAATTAGAGTACCGTTCGTTGCTGTGCGAGAGCAGTTCGTTGCTGTGCGAGGCAGGTTGGTGCTGAGCGAGAACAGTTCGGTACAGGAAAATTCGGTGCAGGAGCAATTGGTACAAGAACACCTGCAGTCCGCTATTCTCCTTCATTGCTCGCCTTATCAATGCTTGCTGTATCGACTTCCCGCATCAGACAGTCTAACTGGCCTGCTCTACCGTACTTGCTTCAACCTGTTTGGTTTCCCGCCAGAGTACGCGGCCGAACAGCAGGCCGATCAGGCCCAGAATAACCTGAATGATGCCAAATATGATGAATATACGTGCAGGTCCGGCGAACTCCACCAGCAAGCCGCCCATCAGCGGCGCGATAATCAGAACGGCGCTGAGCAAGGTGTTCTGGATGCCGAAGACACGGCCGGTCATGTGGGGCGGGGTTTCTTTTTGCAGCAGATAATTGAAAGCAACCATAAAGCTTCCGTTCCCCATCCCCAGTACAAACCCGAGCACAAACACCCATACAACGGAATCGCCCGGCTGAAGCAGCCCCAGTCCCGCGACTGATGCTCCGATCAGAACATACCCCATACCCAGTCTCCATGTATAACTTATGGCCTGGCTCAGCTTGCCCAAAACAACAATGGTCAGCACAGCGCCTATCCCGGAAGCGGCAACCATCCAGCCAAGCACGGATTCCCCGCCTGGAGAGTACTCGCGGAACAGGCTGGTGAACTGAAAATCAATGACCTGGATAGCCAGTGCCCCGGCCAGTCCAAACAGCATCATATTCAGCAGAATGCGGCTGCCCAGCATAAAGCTCCAGCCTTCCTTCCACATCGTACGAAGCGGAACCCGCTCCTCCGCCGGGGCCTCCGGTACATAATTCTCTTCCGTAGGGATATTCCGTACGGACAGCAGCAGCAGGTATGAACAGCCCCGTAGCAGCGCATTCAGCAAAATACACCACTGCGGTGTAAGCAGCATCAGCGCTAATCCGCCCAGCAGCGGGCCGGCGATTTTGGAGCCTTGATTCACGAGTCCGTTAAGCGAGGAGGCCTGAAGCAGCTGATCCTCTCTGACAATACTCCGGGTCAAGGATTGCTGGGCAGGCATATTGACTGTTGAAATGGCAGAGCGCAGTGCCAGCAGCGGCAGCAGCCAAGCCATATCCGGCGCGAATAACAGCAGCACCGTCAGGAACGCGGTAAGCAGATCACATACACGCATCAGCTTCAGCTTGTTCAAGCGGTCGGCGGCTACCCCGGCAACAGAACCGAACAGAATACTCGGGAGGGCAATCGCCACCGGGATCAAAGCCAGCATCAGCGGACTAGCCTGCCAGCGGTAGCCGACAAGCACCTGAATGGCCAGTGAATCGAACCAGTCGCCAAAACTTGCCGTGGCAAAGGCGCTGTATACGTGCATGTATACTTTGTTGTGCAGCAGGCTCGTACCCTGCTTTAATGAAGCTTCCATCTGACATTCCTCCAGGTTTCCAATAGACTCTACGAATCAAATCATTTCGTAACCCTAATGTAATGGAGAATTGTCAGAGCAATATCAGAGGGGATTCAGCATGCTCAGCATCCGTTTTTCTAAAGGCTGTCCAAACTGGTTCAGCCCGCAATCTTCAACTGCCGCTCTAAACCTGCCCTCGTATTTAGGATACAGAGCGTTATGAGGCAGAAACACTCGGCAGAAGTGATGGATCCGATACAAGCCGTATAAACGCAAAGGAACAAATCCGGACATTTCCAGCACCTGCAACCCTTCATCCAGCAGTTGTTCTGCTTCACGCCACTGCTTGCTCCGCATCAGCCGGAGTCCTTTTACGATTTTATAGCTGCCGGTTTCCCGTAAAAAAGGCTTATCAAGCAAGGCCTGCCTGATGGCTTCATCCAGCCGGTCCAGCTCCTCATCTCCTGCCCCCGCAGCCAGATGCGCAAGCAGCTCGGTAATCATCGTCGCCGGCACGAAATTTTCATATCCGAGTTCTGCAATGACTTCATAAGATCTTGTCAGCTGCTCCAGCGCCCGCTCCGGTTCACCCGCCAGGATGAACAAATCGAGAATCGTAAGAATCTCCAGTTCCAGCTGATCCGCCGGAAGCAGCAGCTTCTTTTCAATCACCTGTTCGCAAAAAGCAAGCTTTGCCTTGGGATCACCGGAGAACATGTAGAATAGGATCAAAGAAAACAGGCGGTCTTGGAGTGGTACTTCTTCCGTATCCAGCAGCCACTCCAAATCACCCTGCATAAAATGAATCACCATTCTGTAATGCGGATCCAGCTCGAAACCGAGTGTATCCTTCTGGGCCGCAAGGGTCAGGATCGATTTACCTTGGCCATAGACGTGAAACTTGTTGAATACATCCCGCATCGTATCGCGCAGCTCCGGGTCAAACAAGGTAGGATATGCGGCTGCAGCGGACGGCAGGATCAGACTGTAGCCGAAGCCGCGGACGGTTCTGAGTTCCACACCGCTGAGCTTGCGGAGCTTTTTGCGCAGCCGGTAAATATGATCATCGACCGTCCGTTCCACCGGATACTCCAGCGGCCATACCTTATCCAGCAGCTGCTCACGGCTGAAAGTAAGTCCCTTATTCCGGTGCATAAACACCAGGAGAGCAAATTCTTTGGGCAACAGCTGGATGGTCGTATCACCGGCTGACACTGTAAATTCGCTTTCATCAAACTTCAAATGCATAGCTGATCCTCATTTCTACAGATGAATCCATGGATGTATTATATCAGCCGGACTTCAGCCTGCTCCAGCACATATAAAAAAAAGAGCAAACCCGCAAATAAAGCTGCAGGTTTACTCTCATTTCTGCTGTTAGCTTTTGGCAATTACCTTTAGCCTGCCATATTGTTAATAGAATCCTGTTCGCAGAATACGGAAATATGATCTACGGTGCCGGATGAATCCGGAATGATGAATTTGAGCTGGTACTGCTTCCCTGCCTGGTAAATGTAGATCTTGTCGCTGCCGTTTACTGTCGTGTTATCCGGCTTGCCGAGTGTCTGCTCGATCTCCTTCAGTGTCAGCTGCTGCAAATCTGCTGCACTTGAACGGACATCAAAAATCTGGCTGCCTTTATTTGAGCCAAATACGACATGCTTATCATTATACGTGGAGTAGATCCCTTTGCCTGCGAATTCCTTCGTGTCCGGTTCACCCCATGCCGCCTCCACCTCGTCAATCATTCCGCTCTGCGCAGCATACTCCACACCCGGAACCTTGCCCTGCTTCGCCAGCTGAAGCAGCTCTTTCAGCTGCTTGGCGGTGTCTTTCACTGCGTCAGCGGTGCTGCCGCCAGCTGTGCTTGGTGAAGCTGCAGCTGGCGAAGCACTTGCTACCGGCTGTAAGGTTGCCGTTGCCGTTGCCGTCGGCGCCGGTTCTACCGAAGCCACCCCGCCGGCAGGCGCGGATGCTGCAGTGTCTGCCTTGCCGGAGGAATCACAGGCCGTAAGTCCGATAACACCTGCTAATATAACGATTCCAGCTATAGTTTTAAATGTAGTTGTCATGTTGTCATCTCCCCGATTATTAGAAGCTTTCTTAAGTAACAACTACTGGATCTGACGTGCGGGAGACAGTAAAGGTTGCAGAAACGGGCAGCTGAAGCAGCCGCCGAGATAAATTTTACCAATTCACGCAACCTTACGTCCGCAGCCCGCATCTTAATAGTAAAGGGAGGGGAGCTTCGTCTGGACATTATAGAGAGAATCAAAGCCAAGGATGAGTCTGCTCTCCGCCTCTTAATGGATGAATACGGGGATATGCTGCTGCGGACGGCTTATTTGCTGCTAAGGGACCGTCAGTCTGCTGAAGAGGCCGTTCAGGATACCTTCATTCAAGCCTACGCCAAAATCAGCCAGCTCCAGGAGCCCGGCCGATTGCGCTCCTGGCTGGTTACTATTACTGTGAACCGCTGCCGGATGAAGCAGCGTACCTGGAGCTGGCGGAGTATTTTCCCTGCTGCGGAAAGCGGGCAGTGGACAGAGGATACCGCCGGTTCCTCCGCAGGAGCTGAAGAGCTTTTTATGGCGGAGTGGCAGCAGGTTATGCTTACAGATGCTATCGGAAGCCTCGACTATATCTATCGGGAGTGCCTGACACTGTACTATTTTCATGAAATGAGTATCCGCGAAATCTCTGCGCAGCTGAGGACACGGGAGAATACAGTTAAATCGCGGCTAATGCGCGGACGGCAGCTGCTGAGACTGATTCTGGAGAAGGAGGACATCGCCCATGGATAGAGAACGCGAAGCAATCAGACGCCAGCTGGAGGAAGAACTCCATCCGCTCACCTTCACCGGGCATGCGCGGGTGCTGCGGCAGACTCATCCTCCGGCGCTGCGGGCACGTCTGTCTGCATTCTGGAATAAAGAACTGGAAATTCCGCTGGGGCCGCTCGGTGTAGCGGCAGCAATACTTGTTACAGGTGCAGTATTGTTCTATGCACCGCACATCGGAACAAAAGAACAGCAATCCGTGCAGATGCCAAGGCAGCGGGAATTAATTGAAAGCGGAGGCAACACCTATTGGAAGGACGTCTATGAGCAGGCGGTGAAGCAGCATGAACATTAGAATAAAGGTCAAGCATCTGGTGCTCTTCGTACTGCTCCCCCTCTCGCTGCTATCCGTTTTAGCCATAGTCCGGCCTTCCTTTGGAGCCAAAGAATCTGCTGAAGCGCTGACCCGGGCGGCTTCCGCAGCTGCACGTGCCGAGCTGCTGCAGAAGCTAGACGCTAGTACCGGCAGCGCACGGATGGAACTGATCCGCAAGGAAGTCATTGATCCCGCCAATGCCGTCCCGGCTTATTGGTTCAATGTATATGCGGGCGGCTCCATGAGTCAGGTAAACCCGGCCGGGACTGAGGCGGAGGTTTCTCCGCTCCTGCCTGAAGACCGGATTAAGCTGCTAGAGGAATACATCCGGAACGGGTCTGCTGACATCTGGCTGCGGAATGCGGTGAAACAGCTGGTCTACGAATATGATGTGCGGGGAAATAAGGATAACGAGGCAGATAAAGCAATTGCAGCAGCACTAAAACGGTTCAGCAGCAATTCTTCGGCAGCGCGGGAGCTAACGCTTATCCGGGCAGAGCGGGCGCTGAATGCCGGAAAATTCAAGGAAGCCGAAGAATTGCTCCGGCAATCAGAGTTTCCTGTTCAATATAATGCGGCGGAGCTGGATGCTAAGACCGCATGGCTTAAGGGACGGCTGCTGTTCGCCCAAGGCAAAGGCAGTGAGGCGCTCCGTCTGGTGAATAGCGCGCTGGAGAAGTACCGGAAGGACTGGGCAGACATAGAAGCAGAATATCAAACAGCGGACAGCAGTTTGCAGGGGGAGAACCCGCCTGCCACTGGCCCCGGCAGCAGTCAGGACAGAAAACCGGCTGGGCCAGAGCATGGTGTATCTTCTACGGAGGAGCAACTCATCAGCCTGCAGACAAGGCTTCAGACAGCCGTGGCAATGGGCTTTAACGGCCCGGCCACCATAACGGGCACCCTTACCAAAAGCGATGGCACTCCCGTAGCCCGGGCTGGCATTTTTCTGCGTGCGGAAAGCGATCTTTACCATAGTGTCTACTATGATTCCGAGCCCTATCAGATCGTCACGGATGACGAGGGGCATTTTCAATTCTCCGGTGTCATTCCCGGGTTCTATCAGATTCAGCTGGGGCTCAGCTTTGAGCAGATTGACGGCTGGACCTGGCCTGCGCAGAGTGATGACTGGATTGAAGTCAAACCAGGTGATCAGCTTACCGAGAACATCATGCTGCAGCCGCTGCTGGAGCTGAAATCACCCGTTAATTCGCAGGTTCTGACCGGCTCCGCGGTGAAATTCAAATGGGAAGCCGTTAAAGAAGCTTCTTACTACAGCTTAAGTACCACTGTAATTGATGGCGGTGGGAGCTTCAGTACTGTGGTCCGCCAGCGAATTGCGGACAATCAGGTTACAATCCCGGCTGATGAGCTGTATAACAGCGGCGGCTTCTCCACCGGCAGCAGCGGAGAAGGCTGGCAATCGGTCTATCCCTCGTCACTGCTAGGATTCGCCAATCCGGACAGCCGTTTATCCTGGAGCATTGACGCCTATGACGGACAAGGCCACGTGATTACCCGCAGCAACGGCTACCGGCTCAATGAAGAGACGGTCGGCAATCTGCCTTTCTTTTATCTGAAATCACGCACGCTCACCGCAGCCGACCAATTGGTTGTGGACAGGAAGCTCGAACAGGCACTGGAAGCCTACCGCCGGGACTATGATGCGAATCCGCAGGATGCGCATGCTCTGAAAATGCTGATTCATCTGATGCTCGCCAAATATTCCGATACGAAGGATGCCGGGCTGGAAGACGAAGCAATGGCTTTATTGAGGAAGCTGGTAGAGCTTCGCCCGGATGTCAATTATGCTTTCAGTCTGGCAGATTACTATTATGACCGTTCCGATTGGGAGAACTACAGCAAGTACTACGCTCAGTACCTTAAATTGAACGGGGAGGAGCCGAATGTCTATGGACGTTCACTCAACGCCACTGCTTTGATGCTTCAAGGCCGCTTGGACGAAGCACGGGAGCAGCTGGCGATATCAATGAAGGAAGACCCCAGCCACCGCTTTGTCGGCAGCTATCTGGCCGCAGAGCTGGCTGCCGGGCAGCCTTTGTCCTCGGTTCTGAAGCTGGCGGAACGTTATCCAGAGCATATGTTTAGCCAAGGCGGCTACACTTGGCCGCTACTGATCCTTAAGCTTCAGGCGGAGCGTGCCGGGCAGCCGGAGGCTTTCGACCAGCTGCTCAGCGAGAAGCTGGCTGCATATGTGAAGGGGCAGCATGAAGCCCTGGAGCAGTGGACCCGGGAGGGCAATCCGTCGGCGCTGAAGGCATTCATCCAGGCGGTACTGGAGGTGGGCTGACGGCGGACTGCAGGCCCCAGACAACACAAAAGGGACGGTCAACACCGGCAGCAATGCTGCCTGTTGTCCGTCCCTTTTCTTACTTCAGCTCATCCAGCGCTGCCTTCTTCACCACATAGGTGTCAGCCATCACATCATGGAACGCTCGGTTGCGCCGGGAAAATACAATAATCAGACAATCAACGAGGATAACGAAGCTGACAATCTCAATAAGCGCGGTGGAAAGCGGCACCCAATTCGAATAATAATTATCGACCCCGGACACCGAACCATCCCCGGCCGTAACGATGACTCCCAGCAGCGAGTTGATCAAATAAAAAGTATAACGGATGAACGCCTGCTTGACCGTAGGATATTCCCCGCGTTCATTCACAATCCTCGTCCGCAAGAGCAGTCTTCCCGGAGTTCCGCCATACCGGACAACCATAAAAATATTAAACAGCGTCAGCAGCACCCATTGAATCCATAACGGAATCCCCGAATGATACTGTTCGGCTGCCGAAACAGCCCATCTGTTCAAAAAATAAGCCGGAATCGCCAATATCAGAAAATCCAGCAGGCTGATCAGTACTCTTTGCCAAAATCCTACGTAATCGTACTCTGCCAGGTGTTCTGTTATATCTCGCTCCATTTCGTTCCTCCAAATCCTATGGCTAGACTATTCATCCCAATTATCTTTACCGCAGGCTGTTTCTCTTCATTTCCCCTCCTGTTGCCCTACTGCTTCTCTACTTTAAAAGTAAACTTCCAAGTCGCCGTATTGCCGGAGTAGCGCCCCCGGTTTTCGGTTACGGTAACTTTAACGGCTTTGGAGATCGTTTTGGTCACTGCAGAAGCCAGGATAGAGACACTCGCCTCTGCCGAATCCGGTATCTTGTCTTGTTCCTCCGCATAGGCCTTCAGCTTGACGCTTTCCGTTGTCTTCAGATCCAGAACCATTGACGAACCTTCAGCAATCTCTTTTCCGTTGATATAACCTGCCGTGTACCATTCATTGCCCACATGATTATTTTCGGTGAGCTCCATACTGACCAGTGTGACCTTAATTTTTACATTTCCAGCCGCCGCGGAGGTGAATGGTACCGGTATGGCCAGACTGAACAGAAGCAGCAGCGAAGCCATAAGCTTGATTTCCCTCATCCGCATTTGAGAGTGCCTCCCTCATAAAAAGCTTTTCATTATTCTATTAAATTCTCCATATTTTTCAATTTCCCTCCATGAATTCGCCAATCTCCTGCCGCAGGCTTACAATCTCCCGCAGCAGCTCCCGGTTCTCATGCTCCGTCTCTGCAGGTTCACTCCGCATCAGCCCGGCCAGCCGCATTTCCAGTAACCGGAGCTCTCCTTCGCGGGATTGTTCCTCGGGGCTAAGTATCCGGCTGCGTTCCCTGGAAGTATATTCGGCAAAGGTTCCCGGAAAGAACTGCGGTTTCTGCCCGCGTCCAAGCAGCAGCAGCCGGTTAGCGACTTTAGCGTGGAGATAACGGTCATGCGAGACAATAACCAGCCCGCCGGGGTAAGCCGCAAGCGCTTCTTCCACCCGTTCCCGGGTGTCGATGTCCAGATAATTCGTCGGCTCATCCAGTACCAGCAGGTTAGCCTTACCGAAATACAAACGCAGGAAGGCCACCCGGCATTTCTCGCCCAGGCTTAAGTCTCCGATGGTCTTAAAAACATCCTCCCGCGGGAATAAAAAGCAGCCTAGAATGGTCCGCGCCTCTGTCTGCGTCATGCCCGGCAGCTCGAGCAGGCTGTCCAGGATGGTCGAGTCAGGTTTCAGATGATCCAGCTCCTGGGCAAAATACCCGATCTTCGTGCAGGGATGAACACGCACATAGCCTCCGGCCGGCTGCGTAATCCCTGATATCAGCTTCAGCAGCGATGATTTGCCGGCTCCGTTCGGTCCCAGGACCGCCAGCCGGTCACCCCGCCGCAGCGACAGTCCAAAGTGCTCCAGCAGCGGCGGCCTGCCGTCGTAGGCTAAGGTGATATCCTGCAAATCCAGAAGTGCATCACCCTGGAAGACTTCGCTTTCCAGCTTCATATTCAGCTTGGGCGCCGCCTTCGGCAGCTCCACACGGTTCTTCTCCAGCCGCTCCAGGCTGGCTTCCTTGGCGTGTAACCGGGAGACGTTCTTCTTCGATTTCGCCCGCCGGAAATCATTCTGCCTGGCAGCACTGTGCGCCTGCTGGAACCAAAGGGCATACCGGCGGATGCTCTCCAGGAGCTTCTCCTTCTCCAGCTCCTGCTTCCGGTGCTGCCCCTCCAGCGTCCGCGCTTCCAATTCCTTCTGCTCCCTGTACTGCGTATAGGCTCCGGGATAGCGTCGGCAGCCTGACGGGCTTAGTTCCAGCACACTGGTAGCGGTCCGGTTAATAAAGGTGCGGTCATGTGACACATAGAGCACCGTGCCCGGATAGGTCCGCACCCACTCTTCCAGCCACTCCATCGTGTCTTCGTCCAAGTGATTGGTCGGCTCATCCAGTATCAGCAGCTTCGGCTGCCGGGCGAGCAATGCAGCGAGCTGCACCCTCGTCTTCTGCCCCCCGCTGAGCAGGCGGTAGGGCTGACTCCACAGGGATGGCTCCAGCTTCAGCTGCCTGAGGCATTTCTCCGCTTTGGCTTCCCAGCCGTAACCGTCCAGCTGCACGTAGCTGTCGTAGGCTTCGCCATATTCGGCAACAGCCTCCTCATCCGTCCCCCCTGTCTCTTCCAGCCTGCGGGCCAGCTGCTCCAATCTGTGCTTCAGCTCTGCAAGCCGCCCTGAAGCCGATAAAACGAATTCAAGGGTGCTTACTTCGGATTGAATCCCAAGCTGCTGATCCAGTACCCCCCATTCCTCCCGGTCCAGTCCGCAGTAGACACTGCCCTCCTCAAAAGCCAGTCTGCCGAGCAGCCCCTGCAGCAGCGTTGTTTTGCCGATGCCATTGCGCCCGAACAGCAGCACCCGCTCTCCTTCGGTAATTTCAAAGGACACCCCTTCAAACAGGGATACCCCGTTCCACTCTTTTTTTATGTTTTTCACTTTAATTAAGGTCATATTTCATTCCTCCGCTTCCTTAAATCATCTGTACGTACTGAAGCCTCTGCTGCGGACAGTAACAAAAAAACCGCAGCCAGCAGGCTGCGGTACAGGAAACGTATGAAGGGAGTACGGTGCTCTAAATAAAACATCACCAGGGGCAGTCTCCTGTGAAGCAGGCAGCTGCTATTCCCGGTTCTGTTTCTCTATAGCATCGTAAAGGTCCCGACAGACACACGTATCCCTGACCGTACACCCGCTAGCGGGTGTCCCGTGGCTTGTGCTAATGTGCACATCACAAGTGAGCTGGTCTTCATTAGGAAACGTGTTAGTTCTTCATCAGTCGGGTGAACCTCCGTAATTGTCCGTATTCAATAATGGCTACAGTATATCTGATACGAAAACAGAGAAGCAAGGTCAAGAACAACTATAATCATTGTCGCCGGTTATAGACTCCCTTAACCGCGGCCTTGATTCGCATATTCGCCAACATATTTTAGAATATCGCGATTATTAGTCACAACAATTCGTTTAGCGGCAAACTCTTCTGTCAGCTCCAGGATCTTCGGCAAACCCTCGCGGTCAAAGTCCCTGTTCCACTCGAACAACATGACATAGAGGTTCTTCAGGGATTGTCTGTAATTGCGCCGCTCCAGGCCCAGATTTGTCTTCATAAACCGCTGCACTACCCGCAGATCCCTGACATATTTATTGGGGGTGATCACAAATATCAGGTCGGCCTGCCGGAAGCTCTCTATTCCCCATTTGTAGTGCACCCCTTCAATAATCCATTCTTTGCCTGCTACAGCCTCCAGCAGACGGGCATCTCTTGCTTCGGGTGAACGTCTGCTGTCTTCAGGCCCTCGCTCCCAAACGAAATTATCCGTTTCATAATACGGGATGCCGTACCTTTCCGACAGCTCTCTGGCAATAAAAGATTTCCCGCTCCCGCAGCCGCCGATAATCCGGATTCTAATGTGAAGCCCTCCCATGGAATATTCTCAGGATCGCATCCTTATCCGGCACGCCAAGCTGCTCATACGAGCGGAGGAAACTGCTGTTGTCATAGGCGATCTCCACCGTTTCGGCTGTTACCCTCCCGCTCTGGACAGTCACGATGCCGTACTTGGCAATGGACTGCTCCGAATGGGCACAGCCAAGCGCCCCCGGATTGAAGAAGGTAGTCTCTCCGGCATGAAAATGATGCACCACATGATGATGGCCAAAGGCAACCAATCTGTATTCCGTATCCGCATATAGTTGATTCAGCCTCTCAGCCGTTGGGCTCCAGTCGACAGGCATGTACCACCCGTCAGGACCGAGATGATAATGGGTGAACAGCAGCGGCACACCCTCAATATAAGCAGTTTCCGACATGGGCCACTGGCTCATAAGCCCGATATATTGCGGACTGATTCTTTGTGCCAGCCATTCGTGATGCGCCCGTTCCGCATGATGCCCTGGCGGGGGCTCCTCGCCGCGGAACGCCCGCTGCAGGGCAATATCATGATTGCCGCTGATGAACGTGATTCCCTCTTGCGCCAGCAGAAGTTCAAAGACACGGTCCGTATCGGGACCGATCCCCACCACATCCCCCAGACAAACCATCCGCCGGATTCCTCTGTCCGAAATATTCTGCAGCACCGCTTCAAGCGCCGCAGCGTTCCCGTGAATATCCGTGATAACAGCTATGCTCTGCACAGCGGCACCTCCTTCTGCCCAACATTTAATCACCCAAAAAAAGACGATTCCTGATCAGATTCAGGAATCATCTTTTATAAACAGCTCTGGTGCATCAGCTTCGGAAGCTGCTCAGTAGCTCTCCTAAACCGTATCTTCCTTCACTAAACCGCGGATGAAGGTTTCGAAATTTTTCGCCAGATATGTAACCTTGCGGTTGTTCTCCTGGTCCACATACACGACTTCAGGCTCACCGTCATTTCCGCCGGAACGGTAGTCCAGCATGACTACGCCTTGACCTGCAGAAGGAGCGTCGCAGATCACTACGCCAAACTCGGGATAGCCCCAATTCTCAATGACAGACCAGCTGCCCAGTTCACCGCAGAGTGAATATTTCTTGTCCCGTCCGATTCCGCGGATGCCTGAAATGATAATATGGTCTTTGCCGGCAGCGGCGGCTTCATTCCCCAATAAATATTTGGTGCTGTGGGGAATGCCGCCGTTATGCTGCTTCATCATCGCGGTATAGAATGCCGGCAGCTTGAAGACCAGCTCCTCTTCCACCGATGCAATGATATCGTCCGTAAGCGGTGCCGATACATAGTCCTCCAGCGCTTCCTCGCTGTCATCCCAGAAATTAGCGGAATCAAACTTGGGCAGGGGTTTGGGGCCGGATGGTTTTTTGGCTGCAGCATCTGCGGCGGCTTCTCTGGCAGCTTTCTTGGCGGCCTTGCGGCGGCTGAGCTCCAGGAACTCCAGTGTGTCCTCGTCTTCAGGGTCGAGCCGGTCCGTAATTTCAAATTCACTTACGGCTTTGTCATACTGCTTCAGGTAGTAGTTGCAGAATCCGACACGGTAATGCCAGAGCGGATCCTCCTCGCCTTCCTCCTCAACAGACATGAACTGCTCCAGCGCCTCTCCGTAACGCTCAAGATTATTCAGCGCCCTGCCCAAGTGGTTGGTCAGCACGTAATCCCTTTCTTCGGCCGGAATCTCCATAATGGCATCCACAATCTCCTGGAATTCATCCTCTTCATGCCACAAATCCAGTTGTGCAACTAGCTCTTCTCTCATTCTTATATCCTCCCAGTGCGATAACTCGAATACTGCTGAAAATTATACCATTTCCGCACTGGGATTCTCCAGCGGATGTTATTACACTGCCGGAATCAGCGACTCACAGCTCTACTGTTCCCTTCTTGGCATCCCATACGACCGGCAGTCCAAAGAGCGGCGTCAAGCTGCCCAGCGGAAAATACAGACGGCCATCCACATTCCGGGAAGCCAGCATAATAACCTCTTTACCGTTCACTGTCGCTATTGAAGACAGCGGTTTATGGATCACTGTCTGGCCGCCGATGGTGATCATAAGTGCGCCAGTCCCTGCTTCTTGCCTCAAGCTGCCACCGAGCAGACTGACCGCTTCCCTAAGCGGAATGTAGATACGTGAATTCTCCTCTACAAAAGGAGATTTCACCGCTACAGCCTCTCCGTTAATGACAAAGGTTCCGGCAAAAAGTTTTGTGCCCAGCAGGTAACCGGCCTTGGAGGCGATATTTTCCATGCTCCGGCTGGATGAAGTGATGATAACCGTCGTAAATTTGGCCACGCGCGGATACAGCCAGTGAATGTCGTCATTATGCATCCGGATGCAGCCGGCACTGACATATTTGCCGATGGAGGATTCATTATTATTGCCGTGTATGGCATAGGTAGTGCCGTAGGTACCGTTCACTTCCAGCCCGAGCCAGCGGTCGCCGAGCGGGTTGGCCGGATCGCCGCCGGGGATATGCTCTTTATAGTAAGGTCTGTTCTTGACTTTGAGCACTACCCGGAAAGTCCCCTCCGGGGTCAGATTTTTGGTTTTGCCTGTGGCGACCGGAAATACCTTTTCCAGCTTACCGCCGCTAAAAAAGCCCAGTTTGTTCGTTTTCTTGTTCACGATGATCAGATCCGTGGACATTTTCGATGCTGCTGACGCTGCCCCTGCTGATGCCGCACCCGTAAAGCACGCCGTAAACAGCAGCAGAAAAACAAGCGACATTGCGATGCTCCGCAGTGAATAAGCTTTTGTCCGACCGACCGTTCCTTGCAGACTCATGTTGCCCCACCTCCATGTTATGGGTGATACTGGAAACTTCTTTTCAAATAGACGAAGCTGCTGCACAATAGTTGCACCGCTGCCTGTACCTATTTGGTACAGTCCGTCCAAGATAGGAACATGAATAGTCCGCACGTATTCCAGAGATAATAAATCCGCATGACAAATGAAACTGCCAAGGAGGCAAACCCTTTGAACTCAAATCTTTCCAGTCAGATCAATCAATGCGAGCAAATTATCCAGCAGCTTGTCGCCCAGACTCAGCAAGCCAGCCAGAATTACCAGCATCTTCTCCAGCAGGAGCAGCAAAATGCCGTGAAACTGGAAGAACTGGCTCAGCGTGAGCACAAGGCCAGCCAGATCATTCAAAATGCGCTGCAGGGCCACCACACTGCCGTTCAACAGCTGCAGCAGGTAACCCAGACGCTGAGACAGCTGGAGCAGAGCTCCCAGACTACCGGTTATACTACCGGCGCTGCAAGCTTCAATACTGGTCTCCCGCACTTTAATACGGGTGCTGCAAGCTATAATACCGGATCACAGGGTTTCAGCCCGTCCTTCAACTCTTCCTTTAATCAGCAGCCTCTGCATACAATGCATACCCCGGTAAGCTCATCGATGAATTCAATGCCGTCAACTTCTATAGGGTCCAATGCTTCTATGGGTTCCATAGGTTCGATCGGCGCTATGGGTTCGATGGGACAAAACTTCGGTTCCTCCATGAACCAGGGAATGGGACGCAATTTCCAATAATTCATATCACGGGTACTCAGGACCTATTCTGAATACCGCTGACGCTTAAAAAGGCTGTCTCCCGCAGATTTCTGCGGAGACAGCCTTTGCTTTTATACAACCAGCCGCCCCTTCTTCTCGGCCAGACTGATGACCGCCTCCACGCCCGAGTTGAACTCCAGAAAGTCGCTTTCTACGCCATCACTGAAGATCACCCCGTCCTCCGGCATCTGTGAAATAATCCGCAGCGGCTGATCGCTGCCGATCTGTCCGAACACAAGTCCGGCAGACGTGGTCCGGCTGGGAAAAGGCTCCCTTACCGTAAAGTAAAGGTGGGGATGATCCCAAGCAAGCCGTCCTTCTGCGTCCGCTCCGGCCAGTCCGGCCGCAGCTACTGATCCTGCCAGCCCTATTCCGGCAGCACTGCGGGCAATACCTGCTGCTCCTGCAAGCACGCTGCGCAGCCAGCCGGTAGAGCCCATGCCGGTGGAGACAATAATCCCGCTGGAGGACTGCTGCTCGGCGGTACCGCTGAGCTGCAGCAGATAACGCGCCGACACATGGGTTTTGCGACCAATGAAGAGGTCGTTGACACCGTAGAGGCTCTGGCCGTCATTCAGCTCCGCCTTGGCCAGCGTCACCTCACGCACCTCGCGGCGGCCGCGGAAAACATCGGGCAGCAGGAGCCGCAGATCCTTGACGGTGAACGGCAGCAGTACACCGTCCCAGCGCTGAGGATCGGGATTCACACCGATCAGGGGCTGCTCACGCAAGTATTTCAGCGTATTGGCCACAAGGCCGTCCTGCCCCAGCACAACCACTGTATCTTCATCCCCGAAGATGAAATTCGGCACATGCTGCCGTTCCAGCAGCTGTACCCGGCCAACTGCGCTCAGCTCGATAACCGCCGTCTCCACAGCCTTGCGGTAGTTCAAATCCTCGCTGATATAATCGCTGAAGTCCGCACCCAGCCGTTCAATATAGAACTGGGCCTGCTGAATGGTGTTGTAACGGACGACCAGCTCTTCAAGCCGGGTTTTGCGCTTGATCAGCACAATTTTGTTCTCCGACATGCGCGCCCCTCCGTTCATCGTCCTCCCGCTCCTCTCGCTGAACCTGTCCCCCCGCCTGCCGTACCGGCCATGATGCCCTGGAGCAGATCCGGCGTAATGTTAAGCTGCCCGATCTTTCCGGCATTTTCGGCCAGCTCCTGGAATGCGATAGCAATCAGTTTATCCGGCTTCATGCCGACATTGGTGAGCGCCTGCAGCACATTAGGCGATACGCCCTGCAGCGAATTCATCACTGCCGACAGCTCGTAGGCTTTGGCATCCGCTTCAGCTTTGTGGTTGGCTACCGTCAGGCCGATCAGCTCCTGCTTCTTCTCCTCCAGCGCCGTATCGAAGCTGAGCTGCTCTTCCTTCATTTCGTTTTGCTTCTGCTTCACGAACCGCTCGGCATCAAGCTGGGTTTCGCGGATCTGTTTCTTCTTGGTCTCCACGGCGATCTCCGTGTTCAGCTCATTCTCCTTCACCCGGCGCTCCTGCTCAATCGAAGCATTGCGGCGTTCATACAGGGCATTGTCGGCGCTGCGGAGAATTTCCTCCCGGGCCTGTGCCTCTAGTGCACGGAGGGTTTCTTTATTCGGCACAATGGCAAGAATCGAGAGTCCCATCAGCTCGATGCCCAGCTTCTCAATCTCCGCATTCCGTTCAATTTCCTGGGTAATGGTCTTCGCCAGACGCTCGCTGGACTGGATTGCTTCGCGCAGCGGAAGCTGCTCCAGCTGCTTCTTGGTCAGTACCTTGGCGATGTTGATTACCCGCTGGGCCAGTTTACCCGGATCGTCGGAGAGATAGGTATTCTTTTTCAAATTGTAGGTGTAGTTGAGAATTTGCGTGGTTTTGCGGTAATCGACAATCCGGTAGGTCAGCTGCCCCTGCACCGTTACCGTCTGATAATCATTCGTAATTTCTTCGAACATGAACGGAACATCGATCGAGGATACCGGGACCACAATTACTGAAGTCGTAGGTGCATAATAATGAAAAGAAAGCCCTACCCCTTCACGCACAACCTTGCCGTTCTTCACTTTAAGCACGTACTCGCTGGGCTGGAATTTCACAAATCTGAATCCGAACATGATGATTACCTCCCGTTTTGTTATTAACACTTTGTTATTAACATCAGTGTAGCACACGGTTTTGATATTATCAAGTTGTTAATAACAAAAAATTCAAAAAAACACCGCACTCTCCATATGGAAAATGCAGCCGTCTAATACGTTACTGCCTATGCCTGCTATTAGAATGTAAGAGTAATTGGAATGAGTCCGGTTATTTTACAACCACCTTAACTTTGACCGTTTTGCCGCCGTATTTCACCGAAATATAAGCTGTGCCTTTGCCGTTCGCCTTTACTAGCCCGTTCTTGCCTGTTGCAGTCAGTTCCTTGGTAGAGGCCCATACTGCAGTCTTCGATACATCCGATTCGCTGCCGTCATCAAACGTGGCAGTCGCAATCAGCTGCACAGACTGCCGCACGCTCAGGCTGAGATTCATCTGGCTGCACACTCTTAAAACCGGCTGCCTCTAGACCTAGAACATTATGAAAAGGAGAGTTCCTCCGACATATTCAGGAGAATAGCTGTTTACTGAGCTGCCCCGACTCATAAGCGCAAAATACTCCCTGCTTATGCAGCATTAACTCCGTTGATCTGGCAGAGTTAGGATACTGTCTTAACGCAAAGAAGCTTATCAACAGGCGTTGATAAGCTTCTTTGTTTTCTATTTAACGACAATCACTCCCGGTGGAGGAGACTGGGACTTCAGCAATGCCTTGGCCCGCGAAAGGATGCAGGCTCTGCCAGCTGAAATGCTGAGAGGCAGCAGGCAGGATACGGACAGGGGTGCACTGAATCAAGGCCGCGACATATACTACCGCTAATCAAGGATGGCACGCACTTCTTCAAGGCGCTGTGGATCAATCTGCAGGAGCGGGTTCCCGTTCACTCTGACTGCCGAGCCGAGGTGTACCCGCGTGACTGCTGTCTGCTTCAGGAAACTGTTGAGATTGGCGGAGCTCAAGCCGCTTCCAGCGAGAATGGAGAGCGGCTGCCCCGTACAGCGGCGCTGCAGTTCCGCGATCCGCTCCGCGCCTTGCGGAGCCGTGCTCTCCCCGCCGGAAGTCAGAATGTCTGTCACCTGCGGGTAACGCGACAACACCTCAAGTGCCTCAAACTGATCCCGGGTCTGATCAAAAGCCCGGTGAAAGGTGATCTCCATCTCTTGCGCTGCCGAGAGCAACCGCTTCAGCAGCTCCTCATCTACCGTTCCGTCAGGGCGCAGCATGCCAATAACCAGTGACAGGCTGCCGGCGGATGCAATATGTCCGATATCCCGCAGCATCGTCTTGGCATCTTCGCTGCTGTAATGGAAGGAGCGGGCATGCGGTCGTACCATCACTCTTACCGGAATGGCTACAGCCTGGCGCACCTGCTCAATTAGCCCCAGGCTGGGAGTCAGTCCGCCTTCGCTTATGCCTGTAATCAGTTCAATCCGGTCAGCACCGCAGCGCTCCGCTGTTACCGCATCCTCCACTGTAGTGGCAATAACCTCTAACAGCATTTGATCTCCTCCTTCATCTCAACCTGCTGATTTACGCTTGTTAAGCTTCATTATACAAGTATAATGAATTTAAATTAAATTTCTGGAATGAATGCAGAGAAAGGCAGGTCACAAGATGAATCAGCTCATTACCGTTAAATTCGTGGAGGCCTTACAGCCGGAAACCGTACGTCAATTAACACCTTTACTTATCGATGTCGTGGAGGATGGCGCCTCCATCGGCTTTCTTCCGCCACTCGCCAAAGATGCCGCTTCCGCTTACTGGCAGGGGGTTCCCGGTCCTGGCGTTCTGCTCTGGGTTGCCATGGAGGGTGATACTATTGTCGGTACCGTGCAGCTGCATCTGGTGCTCAAACCGAATGCCCCGCACCGTGCGGAGCTCGCCAAGCTGATGGTACACCCCGGCCACCGCCGCAAAGGCATCGCCGGGCTGCTCATCGAGACTGCGGAGCAGGCAGCGGCCGAACATGGCCGCACCCTGATCATCCTCGATACCCGTGAAGGCGATCCTTCCAACCTGCTATATCAGTCGCGGGGATATGTGGAAGCCGGCAAAATCCCGGATTACGTCATTTCCGCAGATGGCGGAATGGACGCCACCGTGATTTATTACAAGAAGCTGTAGCCAGCTTCCGCTGGAGAGAGATTGGTGTGTTGTTCGAATTTAGCGCAGGACAGGCGCTGCATGATGGGTACGGCATGATAGGCACGGCATGATAAGCACGGCATGATCGGCACGGCAGCATGATAGGCACGGCATGATAGGCACGGCTGATAGGCACGGCATGATAGGCGCTGCCTTCCTGGCAGCGCGGTTAAAACGGGAGGAGCATCTATCTTCATGTTAATGGGCTGAGCTTGCACCTGTTGAGCTCAGGATTTTCAGCTGGACGTTACATAGACTCCTCTATTGCCTGTGTGTTGCGAAATATAATGGGATTTTTACCTCTATTTCTGCCCTTTCCTACGCGTAGGCTCAAATCAAAGGGATTTTTACCCTTATTTCTGCCTTTTCCCACACATAGGCCGAAATCAGAGGGATTTTTACCTCTATTTCCGCCTTTTCCCACGCGCAGGCCGAAATTAACGGGATTTTTACCTCTATTTCCGGCACAGTGCCTGATTTCTGCGGATGCCATCCCGCCAACCCTCATTTATTGTCATTACTCCTGAAATATCTATAATGTTGCGGTAGTGTCACGAATCGGTTCCGTTAATCGTCATGTATGCATCAGACCGGAAAGGATGAATAGTCATGACACAGAATCGAAATGAACCGTGGGACGTTGTCATTATCGGGGCCGGCATTGCCGGATTAACCGCTTCGATCTATTTGGCACAGGCAGGCCGGAGCGTACTATTGCTCGACAAAGGATCACATCCCGGAGGGCGCGCCGGTTCCACCGAGATGTCGTTCGCCCGCGTAAACCTGGGAGCTCATGCCCTGTATAAGAGCGCTCTCCCTATTTTGCAGGAGGTAGGCGTCACACCCGCCGGAGCAGCACCCAAGCCGCCGGGCAGCCTCGTATTCGAAGGAGCGGGTGGCGAGAGCAAGCCGCTCCCGCTCGCGCAGCTCTTGCTCGGTTCCTTCTTGAAGTGGCACGAGAAGACCCAACTCCTGCGCTTTTACAGCCGTCTTCTCAAAACAGACACCTCCGCCCTGCACAAGGTGAGTCTGCAGGTTTACCTGGAATCTCAAATCTCCAGTCCGCGGGTGCGCAATGTCATGCTGGCGCTCGTCCGCCTATCCACGTACTGCGATGACCCCGGTCTGATAAGCGCCGGCGCCGTAATCGAGCAGCTCAAACATGGCCAGGTGTTGTACGTGGACGGTGGCTGGCAAACGCTCGTACACCAGCTGACGGAACAGGCGCAAAAGGCAGGCGTCTCGATCCGCACTAGCTCACCCGCACGGGAAATTGCCGGCAGCTACCCGCGAATGACAGTCACACTTAAGGATGGAACGCAGCTGAAGACCCAGCACGTACTGTCCACTGCCGGACCGGCGGCTACTCTATCCATCCTCAATCCCCCGCTTTCCCAGGCTGAAGCCGTAGTCTTTGAGCAGCTTATTCCTGTTCGCGCGGCATGCCTGGATCTCGTCTTAGACGGAATGCCTCAACCCAAAAAGAAATTTGTAATAGGTGCCGATTATCCGTGGTATTTCGCCAACCATTCCGCCGTTGCCAAGTTGTCCGATCATCCCTCATACGCAGTCGTGCATGTCATGAAATATTTGTCCTCCTCGGGAAATTCAGACCCCTTGCAAGATCAGCGCGAGCTGGAGGGATTTCTCGACTTGATTCAGCCCAGCTGGCGCAAACATGTTGTCCAGCAGCGGTTCCTGCCACGAATGCTCGTCTCCCATGCCCTCGTAACTGCTGCGAATGGCGGCCTCCCAGGCAGACCCGGACCTGCGGTCGTAGGACGGCCCGGACTATATGTCGCCGGCGATTGGGTCGGTTCAGCAGGTATGCTGCTTAACGCATCCTTGGCTAGCGCGAAGGAGGCTGCCCGAAGTATAATATCCGCAAAAGAACAAGATAAAGAAGGGGTGCACCGTGGAGCTTGATTCTGTGTATCGGACGTACAAACCGCTTCTTCTGTCCATCGCGTACCGCATGTTAGGATCAGTCACGCAGGCCGAGGATTTGGTGCAAGACGCATTCGTAACGGTGCAGCAGCTGGACAGCGATAAGGAAGGCGGCCCCATCCGCAATCTGAAAGCGTACTTATGCAAAGTCGTTACCAACCGCTGTCTCGATTACTTAAAATCCTCGCACAAAAAAAAAGAGGTATACGTCGGACAATGGCTGCCCGAGCCCCTTGTTGAAGACTATGCTGGCGTGGCAGGCTCGACCTCTGCCGCAGAAGGCGACCCGCTCCAAACGATTGTGCTGGAGGATACGATATCGTACGCTTTCCTCGTTTTGCTCGACCGGCTAACCCCTGTGGAGCGCGCAGTGTTCATTCTTCGTGAAGCCTTCGACTACGACTATCGAGATATTGCCGACTTCGTAAACAAGACGGAGCTGGGATGCCGTAAGATATATAGCCGCCTCAAACGAAAAATCCAAGACGATCCGGCTGCCGAGCTGATCCCCAGCGACCAATCCGAGCAGCTCGTCCTGCGCTTTCTCCATGCGGCAGCTACAGGTGATATGGACGGACTCTTTGCGCTACTCTCCGAGGACATCGTGCTCTACAGCGACGGAGGCGGCAAAGTCAGTGCGGCAGTTAAACCGATTATGTCAAGCCAGCGCGTCCTCGCATTCATTCAGGGGCTTCTGTCCAAGGGCGGCGGCGCAGGAGGCGTGCGCCTCGTCAAGGTCAACGGGCAGCTTGGTTTTGTATTAAGCAGCCCTTCCGAACCTTTTCCGACCGTCGTTAGCCTGGCGTTCAGAGACGGCCGCGTTCAGCAGATTTACCTTATCCGCAATCCGGATAAGCTGCGGCATTTGAAATTAGGTTGAGAGGTATAATCCTCCTGGCATTGAATGAATCAGGAACCCGCATACAACAAAAACAGCAGCAGCCTTGGATATTATTTCTCATCCATGGCTGCTGCTGTTTCTTTTATGAGGTCAGTCTGCTATCCGCTTAAGCCCACCACATATCCAGCGGCTGCTCACGGATCAGGATCGACTGCAGGTTCGTTACCGCACGCTGGAAGCCTTCATCCACCGACATCAGCGGATCTTCATGCTCGATGCTCACTACATAGTCATAATTATAGGTGCGCAGGGCGCTCATGATATCCGACCATTCGGACAGGCTGTGTCCGCAGCCGACAGAGCGGAAGGTCCATGCCCGGGTCTGCACATCGCCGTAAGGCTGCATATCGGTCAGGCCGTACATGTTGATGTTGTCCTGATCGAGATAAGTATCCTTGGCATGGAAGTGATGAATCGCGCCCGCCTTGCCGAGGATCTTGATGGCGCCGACCGGGTCAATGCCCTGCCACCATAGATGGCTCGGGTCAAGATTCGCGCCAATAGCATCGCAGGTCGCTTCTCTCAGCTTCAGGATCGTATACGGCGTGTGGCACAGGAAGCCGCCATGCAACTCGATGCCGATCTTGACGCCATGCTCCTGGGCGAGCTGGCCGATTTCCTTCCAGTAAGGGATCAGCTTCTGCTCCCACTGCCAGGCCAGAATGTCGCTATAAACAGTAGGCCAAGGGGTTACCGGCCAGTTCGGCGCTTTGGCATCTTCACTGTCGCCGGCGGTACCGGAGAAGGTGTTGACGACCTGTACACCCATCAGCGAAGCGAGCTTGATCGATTTGCGCAGAATTTCATCGCCTTGACGCGCTTCTTCTTTATCTGGAGAGATCGGATTGTTATGGCAGCTGAACGCGCTGATCATAATGCCGCGGCTCGTGAACTTTTCTAAGTACTCCTTACGTGCCGTTTCATTGGCCAGCAGCTCATCGGTCGGACAATGCGCATTGCCGGGGTTGCCGCCCGAGCCGATTTCGACTGCGTTCAAGCCTGCAGCCGCGATTTTGTCGAGCATTTCATCCAATGTCAAACTGCCGAATACGGGATCAAATACGCCTAATTTCATCTATACGCCCACCTTTTCTCGAATTGGTTCCAACGCCTGGGAATGACCATACACGGGATAGTCTCGCCGAGTCGGTGCACACCAGTTCACGCCGTTGATGATTACTCGTTGAATTTCCTTATGGTAATAGGTCGGATGGGATTCATGACCCGGCTGGAAATAAAAGATTTTGCCGCTGCCGCGCCGGTAGGTCGAGCCGCTCGGGAACACATTGCCCCCTTCGAACCAGCCGACAAAAACAAGGCTCTCCGGTGCCGGCACATCAAAATGCGCCCCATACATTTCTTCCTGCTCCAGATCGATATATTCGCCGATACCTTCGGCAATCGGATGGCTCGGGTCCATCACCCAGAGGCGTTCTTTCTCGCCCGCTTCGCGCCATTTCAGGTCGCAGCTGGTGCCCATGAGCTTCATGAAGATTTTGGACATGTGGCCGGAATGCAGCACAATCAGCCCCATCCCCTGCAATACACGATTATAGACACGGTTTACGATTTCGTCGCTGACCTCCTGATGGGCAATATGCCCCCACCATACCAGCACATCCGTATTGTTCAATACTTCCTCCGTCAACCCATGCTCCGGTTCATCCAGTGTGGCCGTAGCTGTATCAAACCCGGCCTCCTGCAGAAAACCGGCTATTTGGGCGTGGATGCCCTGCGGATAGACCTGGCGGATACGCTCCTCCTGTAATTCATGACGATATTCATTCCATACGGTTACTCTGGTCACTATGGACACACTCCTAAATTAATCTATATTTATTGAACTAATGTTTATTATTTTGGGATTGGCCGTGACTCCAGAGAATGTTTGGACTTCCGGCCGCTGTTGTATGCAGATTTCTTGATCTTATACCGCTGTTAGCGGTTGAAATCCGCAGACAAAGGCGAACGCTACGCTCCTCCAGTTCCAAAATTCCCCTCCGTCACTTTTCCCGTGAATTATATTTTAAAGTTCAATTACTTAATCTTCAAAAAATACCGGCATTCCTGTCTCGGACGATTTATAGATGGCCTCCAAAATGCGGGTAACCACCAAAGCCTGCTCCGGTTTTACAACCGGTTCAGTGTCATTAATAATGCTGTCAATCCACTGCTGAGCTTCCGCCAGCGCCGGATCATCGCCTGCTCCGTCGTAGAAGTCTACGCCGGCAGCATCGAGTCCGATATGCTTCTCATAGGTTTTGCCGTACGCTTCACCGTTGATGCGCAGGCCTTTTTCCATATCCGCTCCGCCCTCTGTACCGCACAGCGCGGTTTTGGCTTCACCTACATCCAGTGTGTTCAGCGCCCAACTGGCTTCCAGCACGATAGTTGCCCCATTCTCCATGGTAATGAAGCCGATAGCCGAATCTTCAACCGTGAACTTCTCCGGGTCCCATGGGCCCCACGCATTAGCTGCGTCCTTGCGGCCGGACAGCTTGTGATAAGCGTTGCCTACCGCATATTTTGGCTTGTAGTTGTCCATCATCCAGAGCGTCAGATCCAGGGCATGGGTGCCGATATCGATCAGCGGGCCGCCGCCCTGTGCTTCCTCGTCCAGAAATACGCCCCAGGTCGGTACCGCACGGCGGCGGATCGCTTTGGCTTTGGCATAATAAATTTCTCCGAGCTCGTTGTTCTCACACACCTTATGCAGGTAAGCGGAATCCGGTCTGAAGCGGTTCTGGTAACCGATCGTCAGCTTTTTGCCGGTACGCTCAGCCGCATCGATCATTGCCTGGGCTTCCGCAGTTGTCTTCGCCATCGGCTTCTCACACATGACATGCTTGCCGGCCTCCATCGAGGCAATCGAGATTTCCGCATGGGAAATGTTCGGGGTACAGACATGAATCACATCTATGCTTGCATCCTTTAGCAGCTCTTTGTAGTCGGTATAAACGGCAGCGTTCTCATCGCCGAATTCCGCCTTGGCCTGTTCAGCCCGTTCAGGTACAATATCGCAAAAAGCGACCATGACAGCGCCTTCCACTTTCTTCAGAGCCGGCATATGTTTGCCGTTTGCGATGCCGCCGCAGCCAATAATCCCTACTTTTAAAGTCATTCTCTATTTCCCTCCGCCTGGTGGTGTTGTGATTTCTCTGCCTCTATCATACAAATCCGCTGAAAAGCTTTCTTCCTGCATTCTTGCCCTGTTATTCCTGAATATTGTCTTATGGTATTTCAGTGGAGAAATGCCTGTTGCGGACTTGAAAAAATGATGAAAGGTCTTCACGCTGCCGAACCCGGCTGCTTCCGCAACGGCTGACATCGGCAGGTCCTCGTTCAGCAGAATCCACTTCGCCTTGTTTAGCCGGTATTCATTGAGGAAAGCAACAAAGGTCATGCCTGTGTTCTTCTTGAACAGCTTGGTGAAATAATACGGGCTGAATCCCATATGCCGGGCCACCTCATTCAGCGTAATCGGCTCCTGATAATGCTGCTCGACATAAATGAAGACCCGCTCCAGCCGCTCCAGCGTTTCCCGGGACTGTGTCAGCGTGTCTTCCGAGAATTTAGGCAGCCTTCCGGCTGTATTCTTCGGGACCTCACGCATAATAACTGTCAGCAGCTCGAACAGTCTGGCTTTGATTAAATAGGCGTATCCTTCACGGCGCTGAAGGTCTTCCTCATAGATACTTTCGATCAGGGCAATCATCTTGGCGGCTGCGGATTCCGGCCAGCGTGAGCTGGAATGCTCCATCGCAGTAAATACATCACGCAGCGAATACTCATTACCGCTTAGCGCAGCCATTTCCTGAAACAGATTCAGGTCGAACTGGATCACCAGCCGTTCGCTCTCGGGGGAAGCGAGGAAATAATGCACATCGCCGCCATTGATAAACTGAACCTCGCCCTGCTCCATCCGGATAGGGGTATCATTTATTCCCAGATTTAGCGTTCCTTTAGTTACATAGATAATTTCGATTTCTTTATGCCAGTGCGGATAACACAGCTCATCCCCGCCACAGACTAAGCTGCGAAAAGGAAAGTGCTTATCCACATCCGGAAGCTCGAGGTAAATGCTCATAAGCGCGGCTCCTTGTCCGGGTTGTTCTTCTATCCGAAAGATATCGTAACTCATTTGAGATAAGAATGACAAACACTGGTGACATTAGCGCTGTAAAAGCAAAAAGGAGCCTATCCGGCTCCTTGTGAATGCAGACTATCCGAGTCTGCTACAGCTTGATTTTCAGAACAACCTTCCGTACCGCTTCCTTGCGGCCGGCTTCAATCCCTGTCATATGCCCGTCCTGCGGATAGCAGACAACCAGTGCACCAGGGCCTGCGGTTACGGCGGATTCCAGCGCTCCGGTGAAGAACACCGCGTCCTTCTCGGCGCTATACTCCTCTTTTACCGCAAGCTGTTCAATAGCCGCATAGCCGATCCGCTCCGTGCCTTCCAGGATATAATGCAGATCCAGATTGACCCGGTGCGCTTCCCAGAAGCATTCCCCGGCATCCTTCGTTTCATATTCGTTAATGAAATAGAACATATTCTCATCGACTTCATGGCGTCCTGCCGCCTGTCCGGCAAAGTCTGTATCCCGCAGGAACCGCAGCCCCGCCTGAATCTTCTCTCCGTAAGCTGCCTCATTCTCCAGCAAATGTCCTAATGTATCTACGATCAAGCCCATCATCCCCTGCAATCTCTAATTTATCCCTGCTTTTTGGAATATAAAAAAAGAATAGTTGATCTCCATCCCTCAGGTCTATGTATTTGTTCACGTCTCTCCCGCATATTCTATTTTATAGAATGAACTTATGATTTTCCTATTTGGGGGATTAGCCGTGACTACAGAGAATATTTGGGCTTCCGGCCGCTGTTAGGTTTGGATTTCCTTGAATTCAACTGCTTATCGCAGTAGAAATCCAAACCTAAAGGCGGACGCTACCGCTCCTCCAGCTCCAAAATTCCCCTCCACCACTTTCCCCTTATTGTATATTTTCAAGTTCAATCTATTAGTAGAACCAACTTAGCATACGCTTTCGAAGCGAGTTTTGCCGATGTGTCTCAAGGAAGCTTATGCTCACAAAACTTTCAGCATACGCTTTCGAAGCGAGTTTTGCCGATGTGTCTCAAGGAAGCCTACGCTCGAAAAACTTTCAGGAGGCGGTAAAATGCTCATATTCCTGATGTACATGTTCACCGTGCTGGGGATTACCCTGCTGCTGGCGGCTGCGGTGCTCCAATTTAAATTATCTTATCCTTCATCAAACCTGAATAAGCTGGCCCGTTCCCTCGGCTCCTTCAATCTCAAATTCCCCCAGCGGTATGTTACGCCCGATGAGTCGCATATCATCGCCCTGGATGAGGACGGTAAGACACTGGCTATCGGCAAGTATGAACCCGGCAGACAGGAGAATGCGACCGCGACGCTGTATACTTTTGACACTATATTAGGTTCGGAAATTATTGAGAACGCTCTTACGCTCACCAAAGTCAGCAAAACCAGCCGGATTACCAGCAGCGCCAGTACACCCGGTTGCAACCCGGATCGTGCCGAAGATGACGCCGAACCCACCGAGGAGATCAAGGAGCTTACCCTCCGAATCTATCTCAGCAGCGCGGATACGCCGGTCTTATCCATTCCCTTCCTCCCTGGCGCGTCTCCGGCCAAAAAATCAGATCTGGAGTATTCCCTGGCATTCTCGGAGGTACAGCATGTGCATGAAGCCATCCGCGGCATTGTCTCCGCGTGAAGTGAAGCAGATATGACCGTTATCTTTTTTGAACCGGGATGGATATCCGTTTATAATATAGATATAAATGGAATTTTTTCGGATATTCATTCCGAGTACCCTGGAGGCATAGTATGAAACTCTCAGAGAAAATAACGAAGCGGCTGAACATCATAGGGCTGATTTTAGTATGGATCATTGCTTCTGCAATCTTCGGATTTTTCACCTTTATATCTTTATTTTTATTGTTGTTACCTCTCCAAGTGATTTTAGTTTATATATTTGACAGCCTCGTCAAGGTTGAGAAAAAAGTTCTAATCAGCCGGCTGCTGGCACTAACGGGGTTCATCAGTTTCATCATTGCCCTGTTGGTTGAGATGCCCCTCTGGTATAAGCTGATTCTGTTATTTGCACAGGGCTCTTTTCTATACGCTGAAATTAAAATGTGGCTCGAAGCAAGAAAATGATCCCCTCAGCCTCCTACCTTGGACGGGAGTCCGGTCTTTTGGTGCAATATTGTAAGCCCCATGTTAAAATTGCTTCATTTTGCACCCTTTCGCTGGCAAGCGGACAGGGTTTCTTGTTGTGGTGTTGAATATGACAATAGAGCCTGCTTTGTGCGGGCACTTAGTAAAACTATGAGGCGGAGGGGTAACAACACATGAACAGCATTATCAACTTTGCACACCGCGGGGCGTCTGCGGTCTGCCCGGAGAATACGATGGCGGCATTCCGCAAAAGCCTTGAGCTGGGCGCAACCGGCATTGAAACCGATGTCCAGATGTCTTCAGACGGAGGACTGGTACTCATCCATGATGAAAGTTTAAAGCGCACTGCCGGTGCTGAAGGATATGTAAAGGATAGAACACTGAGCCAGCTGCTGGAGCTGGATGCCGGTTCCTGGTTCGGGACGGAATTCAAGGATGAGCGTCTTCCTACGCTGGAGGAATTGCTGGATTTGCTGCAGGAGCGGGATACCCTCCTTAATATCGAACTGAAGAACGGAATTTTTATGTACCCGGGGATGGAAGAGAAGGTCATTGCGGCCGTGCGGGATTACGGGATGAGTAACCGTGTGGTACTGTCGAGCTTCAATCATTACTCGCTGGCCTACTGCAAATCGCTGGCGCCGGAAATCCGCACAGGTATTTTATATGGTGAGGGCCTATACCGCCCCTGGGATTACGCGGCCTCCCTGCAGGCTGATGCGCTGCATGCCTATCACTATGCCGTTCTGCCGGAGTTCGTGGCTGAAGCTTCAGAACATGGTGTGGTCTACCATCCTTGGACCGTTAATGATCCCGAGCGGATGAAAGCCTTAATCGATGCCGGGGTAGCAGGAATTATCACTGATTATCCGGATGTGCTGTCCGGCCTGCTTGCTGCCAAGGGAGTGTGAGGGTGTGAAAAAAGTCTGGCTGCTGGGCTTCGGCTTTTTCAGCATCAGCATCACGTGGAGCTTATATAATGCGTTCGTACCATTCTTTCTGGAAAAATACGTTAACAGTGTAGCCCTGATCAGCTTTATGATGACGATCGATAATTATTTTGCACTATTTCTGCAGCCGTGGATCGGCAACCGCAGTGACCGGACCGTCAGCCGCTACGGACGCAGAATGCCTTATCTGCTGATCGGAATGCCGCTGGCAGCCGTGCTGACAATGCTGATTCCGTACCACAGCGGACTGTTTACCCTGCTGCTGTTCATGATGCTGATGAACCTGGCCATGAGCCTGTACCGTTCGCCGACCGTTGCGCTGATGCCCGATATTACACCGGAGCCGCAGCGGACGAAGGCCAACGGGCTAGTTAACTTTATGGGCGGGATCGGATCGATTCTCGCTTTTGGTGCCGGTTCCATGCTCTATGATGCGAACCCGGCACTGCCGTTCCTCGTAGCCGGACTGATTACACTGCTCTGCCTGCTGATCGTAGCACGCTTCATTCGGGAAGACCGGGATGGCGTGAATACGGATACTGTCCGCTCTGGACTTCAGGAGCAACAAAGAAATGCCGTCGTTCCGCAACTCAAGCCTGCGCGGATTTCTCTGCTGAAGCAGCTGGATCGCACGACCTTTTGGCTGCTGGCGGCTATCTTTTTCTGGTTCGTGGCTTATCAGGGGGTGGAAACCTTATTTACCTTGTACGGCAAACATCACCTGGGCCTCAGTGAAAAGGCTGCATCGTTCTCGCTTACCTTCTTCTCACTGGCCTTTGTAGCCTTTGCGATCCCCAGCGGCTGGCTGGGCGGACGGTTCGGCAAGAAAAAAATGATTATTACTGGCGTTATCGGGTTGACGGCTGTCTTTGCCTTGGTGGGCTTTGCGGAAAATCTGCTGATGCTGCGGGGGCTGCTGCTAACCGGGGGAATATTCTGGGCCTGCATCAATATTAATTCCTATCCTTACGTTGTGGCTACGGGAACCGAGGAGAGTATCGGCACCCGCACCGGGATGTATTATCTGGTCTCCTCGCTTGCCGCGATCAGCTCCCCGCCGGTGCTCGGGCTACTGATCGATCTGACAGATTACTCGGTCCTGTTCTACGCGGCAGCAGGCAGCATGGCCGTTGCCCTGCTCTGCCTGTTTATGATGGATGGACAACGTACCGTTACAGCAGAACGCGCTGATTAATTCGCTCTGGAGCTGCCCAGCACGTTCACCGGCTGAATGACGATGCCTTGCTTGTGAACCGCATAACGGCCTCTGCCCAGCTGCTTGGCATAGTACATGGCCGAATCGGCTTCCTTCAGGAGACGCGCGGAATCAATTCTGCCCTGGCTGATCGTAATACCGATACTGGCCGACACGAACAGCTCATGCCGCTCAAGCTGATAATTCCGGGTCGTTTTCTCCAGAATCTGCAAGGCCAGCTGTTCAGCCTCCTTGCGGCCGCAGCGTTTCGCAATGATTACGAATTCATCGCCGCCGATCCGGAAGATATGCCGCTTGCCCTTGGCCGAGAATTGCTTCAGCGTCCCGCCGACGGCCTGGAGCAGCAAATCACCGACATGATGGCCAAGCTTATCATTAATCGATTTGAAGCGGTTCAGGTCCAGATACAGCACAGCAAGCTGTTCATTCGGTTTGCAGTGCTCCCAGAAATGGTCCATTCCATTCTTATTGAAGAGGCTGGTTAAGCTGTCTCTATACGCAAGCTCCTTAAGCTGATCCCTCTCGGCCAGCACCTGGCGGGCCCGGGAGAACAGCAGCATCATCAAGGTAAGGGTCAGTGAGTAGAGCGCCAATGCGAAGAACAGGCTGCCGCCGGCCGGCTGGAACCCGGATACGGCCCCTCTCCCGAGCAGGTGCATGCCGCCTAAACCACTGCCGGCCATAAGAATAATAAGGCTCGTGCGCACTGCACGGGCTCTTTGATTTTTAATTGCGAAATTCTGCGAGAGCCGGAGAATCGCGTAAGCTGTCAACGCTGCAATAAGGACTGAGAATACGGCTAACATATAATTCCGCGCTTCTTCCATCGTTTTCGAACACTCCCTTTTACATATGAATAAACCGAACCAACATAGTGAACAGCTGCAGCTGTAAAAGCTTGTAAACAGGCAAGTGATCAGTATTATGCTTATTATCGGCAGGTCAGGTCTGTTTCTTCATGGAATGATTTGGAATAGCGCGGCCGGCATAGCTGAGATGTCTAATTCTCAATATGTTTGGCGCAATTGTAGAGCTCACAGGTCCAGGTTTTGCCGGTATAGACTAACCGGGTGAGCGAAGTATTCTTCAGGAACACACTCAAATCCAGTTCAGGTACCAGTCCGCTCAGGGTGCTGCGGAGGATTGCACCATGGCTGACCACCAGCACATGCCGGCCCGGATGCCGCTGCGCGATTTCTTCAATCGCCCGGCTTCCTCTAAGCCGGCCGGATTCATTCTTCTCCAGGCCGATCTCAAGCGTTCTCCAATCTTTTCCCCAGCGCTCTATAAGTTCCTGCTCCGTCGTGCCCTCAAGCAAGCCGCCGTCCATTTCCCGGATTCCCGGTACCAATCCTGCAATAGAAAGACCAAGTCTCGCCGCGATAACCTCTGCTGTCTGTCTTGCTCTGAGCAGGTCGCTGGAATAAATATAATCCCACTCTTCCGTACTTAGCCGCTCCGCAAGAGCCGCTGCCTGCTCCAGGCCCTCTTCATCCAGGGGATTATCGGTATGGCCCTGTATTCGGCCTTCTTTATTCCATAAGGTACTGCCGTGCCGGATCAAACCAATCGTTGTCATTGTAGCTAACCGCCTTTGCGTAAAATGAAATTGAGTATCAAAGAATTATATATGAAATCCGACGCAGCTGCATGCGATTATACGCACGTTTAAGTGCAGCGCCGCTTTTGACGATATAAAGACAATACATAATAAGTCAAAAGGAGATTCTGTTTATGCTGAAGAAAATACTCACCCTTGTCCTTACCCTGTTCCTAATGCTCTCCACGCTTCCATCCCTGCTGCCCGGTGCGTCGGCGGCTACTGCGCCTAAAAATGCCGTCTATGTGGACAAAGGAAATCATTCGTTTATCCCGCTGCGCTTCTTAAACGGTCTGTTCGACCTCCGTGCTGGGCTTACAGCAGATGCGAAATCCATAGAAATTGCCGGAGACAAAAATTCGCTTCTTCTTACCCTTGGCCAAGCTTCAGCTTCGGTCAACGGCAAAGCTGTTCCGATAAGTGATCTGCCCTTCAGCGAGAACGGCACGACCTATGTTCCGCTCTCCCTTGTCAGCACGATACTTGGCATCGGGCTGGAATGGAACAAAGAGCCCGCCTCCGTTACACTCACATTGGGCGGCGCCGAAGCGACCTTGCCGGTCCTAAGCGGAACGCTCCTGAAGGCGGGCTCCTCTGCCGTAACCAGCGCGAAACATACATATAAAGTCGGCTCCAGATCATTCTCTGTGCAGACAGTTACCGTCTCTCTGCTGCACCCTTCCGTCCGGCTGGATGCTGTACTTGCCGGCAATACGGTCGGCAAGACGGAAGCGCTCGGCAGCATTGCCAAACGAAGCGGAGCTGTTGCCGCGATCAACGGAACTTTTTTTGATGCTTATACGGAAGGAGCCTACAAAGCCCCTTATGGTTATATCATCAGCGGCGGCAAAATGCTGAAGAACAGCCCCGGTGACCGCCGGACGGTATTTGCCTATGACCGCAATCTGCTGGCTGAGCTGATTCCCGGCAGTCAGTTCAGCGCACGGTTCCAGAGCGGGTCCGTTGAAGGGGCGCTGCAGGCCGGTCCCCGGCTGCTGGTAAATGGCAGTGTATCGCTGAACGTCGCTGCCGAAGGCTTCAAGGACCCCAAAATATTAACTGGCGGCGGGGCCCGCAGCGCACTTGGCCTTACCCGCGATCACAAGCTGATCCTGCTGACCACCGGCGGGGCTACCATCCCGCAGCTGGCACAGATCATGAAGCAGGCAGGCGCTTATCAGGCGATGAATCTGGATGGCGGTGCTTCCAGCGGCTTGTATTATAACGGGAAATATTTGACCACTCCGGGACGTCTGATCAGTAATGCACTGGTTGTCAGTACCCGGTAGTAAACATCATAGAAGCTTAACATTCAGAGGGTGTTCTGCGGCTGCATATGGCCTGCGGACACCCTCTTTTTCATGTCCACCAATTTCATACAGCAGGCAGAATAAGGAATGAACGGCCGGGGGATAATACTCCCACATTATCCAGCATTCAGTGTGAAGGAGGAGAAGCAGTGCCCGTTCATTCCAAGCAAGGCCGTAAGCATACTAAAGACCCTGTAGAAACTGTTATCCCCGCGCCTTGTCCCCTGAGCCCCTCACTCGATGAGACTTTGCAGGAGATCAGTCTAAGAATTGGTACAAGCTCGGATGTGATCATCCGCAGATTCACCAATGAATCGTTAAGCTCTCTCTCTCTGGCTTTTATTTATATTGATGGCCTCGTGAACGCAGATACCGTTAATCAGACCGTAATTCAGCCGCTGATGGAGCATGTCACACTGAAAAGTGACGCCATCACCGCAGATAAAGCCTATGCTCTGATTAAGGACCAGATGCTGCCCATCGGGGGCGTTCAGGAAGGTAAAACCGTCGAACATATGCTGTCTTTGCTGTTTGAGGGCTACACCCTCATTCTATTTAACGGGCTTACGATGGCGCTCGCCGCCGACACCTCCGGCTATGAGAAGAGAAGCGTCAATGAACCCACCTCCCAGGGCGTTATCCGCGGTCCCAAGGAAGGGTTCACCGAAAGCCTGCGGGTCGGCACATCCATGCTCAGACGAAGACTCAAAACCTCTGATCTCCGGATAGAAGAGTATAAAATCGGCCAGCGCACCGGGACCGGGGTTGCTCTTGTTTACCTGCAGGGAATTGCCAGTGAAGCGGTGCTGGCCGAAATCCGCCGCCGGCTGGACGGTATTATTACAGACAGTATTCTGGAAAGCAATTACATCGAGGAATTCATTCAGGATGGCGGGCTAACCCCTTTTCCTACCATTCAGAATACGGAGCGCCCTGATGCGGTGGCCGGTGGGCTTCTGGAGGGGCAGGTTGGGATTATTATTGACGGTACGCCCTTTGCGCTGCTTGCGCCGTCCACCTTCTTTAATTTTTTTCAATCCAGCGAAGATTATTATCAGCGTTACGATATCTCTTCCTTTCTGCGGCTGATCCGGTATGGCGCCTTCTTTGTCTCTATGCTGCTGCCTGCCTTGTATATTGCCGTTACCACCTTTCACCAGGAAATGCTGCCGACCACACTGCTGATCAGTCTGGCCGCCCAGCGCGAAGGGGTGCCGCTGCCGGCGCTGGCAGAAGCGCTGCTCATGGAGCTTACCTTCGATGTGCTGCGTGAGGCCGGAGTACGGATGCCCCGCACCATTGGTCCGGCGATTTCGATTGTCGGGGCGCTGGTACTGGGACAAGCAGCGGTTTCTGCCGGTCTGGTATCGGCGGCGATGGTCATCGTCGTCTCGTTCACAGCCATTTCCAACTTCGTTATTCCTTCGCTGGCTATCGCCAACTCGATTCGTCTGATCCGGTTTTTACTAATGCTGATTGCCGCCACGCTTGGTCTGTTCGGCATTATGTCCTTTTTGATGGTGCTGCTGATCCATTTGGCAGGACTGTATTCGTTCGGCGTACCTTACCTGTCACCAGTGGCTCCGATGATCCCGCGCTACCTGAAAGATATCTTTATCCGTGTCCCGCTCTGGAATATGCCTATGCGGCCTAAGACCAGCCTGGGTAAAGAAACGCGCAGACAAGGTCCGGATCAGAAACCGCAGTCGATTGAAGATCAGAAGAAGAAAGCGCAACTATCAGGGCAGCAAAAAAAACCGCAGGGAGAGGATCAGGCTTGAATGGAAAAATTGATACCGCCCAAGCTGCCATGCTTGTCATCAATACGATTCTGCCGACAGCTACCGTCGTCCTCCCCGTCATTATCAGTAACTATGCCGAGCAGGATGCGCCACTCTCCATTCTATTATCCACCGTGGCCGGACTGATTGTTGCCGCCATCGTCGGAACAGCCATCCGCGTAAGCAACGGCGCTCCCTTTCTCACATGGGTGGGTGAACGAAGCTCGCCGATCGTAGCCACGGTACTGGGTCTTTTTATGCTGCAGTTCTATCTGGATACAACCGCCACGATCTTGCGAGAATTCGTCAATTTCATTAAAGATAATGTGCTGCTGAACACACCAGTGACCGTCCTTGTCATTCTGATCCTACTCATTACGATTTATATGGTCAGACAGGGCATTGAATCCATAGCCCGAGTGAACAGCATCGTAATCTTGCTCTATGGATTCTTCGCGCCGCTGTTCTTGTTCGGTATAATCCATGAAATGAACGTGCACCACCTGCTCCCGATGTTTGATCATTCCCTGGCTTCATTGACGCTGGCCAGTATTACACCGACTACCTGGATGTCTGAAGTGGCCGTGCTGCTGTTCCTGGCACCGTATCTCAAGGATCCGCAAAAAGCACGGATCGCCGGGTGGGTGGGTCTTCTGTTTGTTGCTGTGCTGATGCTCTTTTCGCTGGTTACAGCGTTAATGGTGTTCGGACCTGAGTTTATCAAGCTAAGTGCCTACCCGGGATTCTCGGCTGCCGGAGTGGTTCATTTCGGCAGATTTTTCGAGAAGCTGGATATCCTGTTCATCTCATATTGGGTGCTGTCCATCTATCTCAAATTTTCCATCTTCCTGTTTGTAACTATAGAGTGCTTCAAGCAAACCTTCCGGGTAAGCAGCAGCCGGCCGTTTATCGGGGCTTTAGGGCTGGTTATCGCCTTGGAGTGCCTGTTTAACTGGCAGAACATAGACAAACTGAATCTCTATAACAAGGAAGGAAGGTTCTTGACCTTCTTCCTGTTCAATGTGCTCGTCCCGCTGGCAGCCATTATGCTTCACCGGATCCAGCGCGCCAGAGCCAAAAGAAGGGAGTGTGAAACATGAAGCAGCGGAAGCAGGCCATTCAGCCGGAATCCAATCTGCCACTACCTGCGGGACGGCCCCCGCTTACAGCGAGAAAAACCTCCTGCCTGTTGCTCTGTCTCCCCCTCTTGTCCACCTTGATTACCGGCTGCTGGGATAACCGGGAGCTCAATGAGCTCGGCATTACCTCAGGTTCGGCCTATGACTGGGAGGATAATCAGTGGAAAGCCACCTACCAGGTGATCAACCCTTCGTCCGGCGCCAGCGGCATGGGAGGCAGTGCAGGCGGGAGCACCACTTCACCGCCGTTCATCACCTTCACCGTAAAGGGAAAAACGATCATGGAAGCCATTGATAAAACCAACCTGACCAGCACCCGCGAAATGTTTTTTTCCCATTCACGGATTACTGTGCTGGGCGAGGCTATGGCCAGACACGGGATCAACCAGATCATTGATATGTTTCTGCGCAAGCAGGATGCCCGTGAAACGGTCTTTGTGTTTCTTGCTAAAGGAGAAGCGGGAGCTATTCTGGACCAGCTCATGCAGATGACCAAAAATCAGGGCGCAGGCATCCAGCTGATGATAGAGCAAGAATCCAGGCTGGTCTCCTATTATCCCGGGGTGCGCCTCTACGAGCTGGCCATGGCCCTATCCTCTGAATCCGGGAGCGCGGTGCTGCCGGAGATCCGGTTAACCGGGCATAAAATAATGGATGAAACCACTGAAGTCGCAGTGACAGACCTGCCTTCCCGGCTGGCACTTGGCAAGCTGGGCGTACTCAAAGGCGAGAAGCTGATCGGCTGGCTGACACAAAAACAGGCCTTCGGCCTGTCTTTTATAACCGACAAAATCAACAAAGCCACCATAGCCTTTCCCTCCCACCCCAAGACAGGCGAAACTCCGGATGCTTCGTTTATTCTCCAGAATTCAAGCACCTCCGTTCGTCCCATCTGGGATAAGGATCATTACGTCATGGACATCCATATCAAAGGCAGCGGAGTATTAACAGAGCTGGGCAGCGACATGGATTTGAATGATCGGGCATCCATTTCAGGGATGGAGGCATCAATTGAGCAGCATGTGCTTGAGCTTGTCAATAACTCGTGGACCGAGGTGCGGAAGCTGGGAGCTGATGTTACCGGCTTCGCGGTGAGAATTCACCGCAGTGACCGCAAGCGCTGGAAACAGATTGAGCAGACCAAAAGCTGGGACAATGTATTCCGGGACATTGAGATCCGCCCCCATGTCTCGATAAAAATTGAGCGGACAGGCCTCAGCAACAAATCCTTTAAGTCCGTTCAGCAGAAATAGAGGGCTGTGTGATGAAAATAGCCATCACTCTTATCCTGTATGTCCTTGGCTTTTTATGGGGCTGCAGAAGGCTGACAGGTAGAGGGGCAAAGCTCCAACGCTTGTGGTTCGGCTGCATCCTTGCCTGGTGTGCCTATGTGAATATTTGCGGCATTACAGAGACGCCCCACTTCAGCATCGCTACCCTGTACACAGCTATTTTCCAGCCTGCAGGCAGAGTCATCATTGAATGGTTAGGAGGTTGATGATACAGAGATGCATAGTAAAGAGCAGGTGTCAGCCCTGCAAATCTCATTTATGGTCATGCTGTTTGAAATTGGCAGCACACCGCTGTTCCTGCTTGGCGGCAAGGCGAAGCAGGATTCCTGGCTGGCAATGTGCGCCGGTTCAGTGTCCGGCCTGCTTCTGCTTCTGCTTCTTTTGTGGATTCAGCAACGCTCGCGGGGACTTGATCTTATCGGCATGCTGAGATTCCACTTCGGAGGCACAGCCGGCTCCATCGTCGGCTGGATTTATTGCCTTTATTTCGCGTACCAATCGATGCGTAATGTCCGGGATTTAGGCGAACTGACCTCACTTACGTTACTGCAGACAACACCGATGTCCATTACGATGCTCGTCTTCATCCTCATTGCGCTTTACGCCATTTGGAAGGGAACCGCGGTGCTCTTCCGGCTGCCGGAGGTACTGCTCCCGATAGTTCTATTCTTCTACGGCCTGCTGATCCTGCTGCTCGGAATTATGGGCTCCATCGATTTTGGACGCCTGGCTCCTGTCTTTGAGGGCGGGCTAAGGCCGATCCTGGATGCGGCACTGCCGGATATTGTCTCTTTTCCCTTCGGCCAAATGCTTGTATTTCTGATGCTGTGGTCCTTATGGGAGAAACCCGGCGTGCCGGTGAGAAATACAATTTCAGCTTATATTGCGATCAGCCTTTTTCTAATCTTCATGAATGCACTCAATGTGGCCGTCCTCGGACCCACGGTTGCGGGAATCAGCCAATTGCCTTTTCTGAAAACAGTCCGCACCTTATCCAATCTGCATTTTGTGGAACGGCTCGACATTCTGGTAACCATCCAGCTCTTCGTCGGCCTGCTGATCAAAATGATGGTGTTCTATTTCTGTGCGGTTAAAGGTATAAGCGGGCTGACCGGCAAACCAATGAAATGGTGGGTGTTCCCTGTGGGCGCCGTCATTTACGGGGCTTCCTTTGTGGAGCGGGATTATTCGCAGCATATTGCCATCGGCCTTGGACCCAGCCTGAAGATTGACCCGTTGTTTCAGATAGCCGTCCCGCTGCTGCTGGCTGTTTCCATTCTGCTGCGCAGCCGGTTCAAGAGCACTCCCTCTTAAGGTATGATCTCCGGAAGCAGCCCTCTGTCTTTTGACAGCCTGTAAGCAATTATGGAATAATGGGGAAATTAATGCTACAACAGGAGGCTTCTGCCGGATGTCCAAAGCCGATCATCTGCTGTCTATTCTCTGGATGCTGCAGCAGCGCAAAAGAACCGCCGCCGAGCTGGCAGAAAGTCTTGAACTGAGCGTCCGTTCAGTGTACCGCTATATTGATGCGCTCTGCGCCAGCGGTGTTCCTGTCATCGCAGATGCCGGACCGGGCGGCGGCTTTCGGCTGCCGGAGCATTTCAGCGCCTCTCCGCTCTTCTTCAACGCTGCTGAGCGCCGGGCGCTCGTACAGGCTTCCGCCTTTGCAGAGGGCAGCGGGTACCCCTATGTCGAGGCCCTAAGCGGAGCCATTGCCAAGCTTAAGCGCTACAGCAATGACGAGCAACTGTCGCAGATGGAACGCCACGAGCGTGGTGTCGAAATGCTGCATACCCCTTCCACACCCTTGTCTCATCTGCTGGAGGAGCTGGAGGTCTGCACCGCAGACGGGCTGACAGTGCAGATGGAATACCGCAAGGGCAGCGGTGAGGCGTTCTCTGTGCGTGCCATCGATCCTTATGGGCTAGTGCTCTGGAAGGGTAGGTGGTATCTGGCCGGCTTCTGCCACCAGCGCCAGGACATCCGCAGCTTCCGTGTGGACCGGATTGCCGGACTGGAGCGGACAGGAGCCTGCTTCCATCGTCCGCCGGGATTCTCGGCACGGGAGTTTCTGCTGAGGAGCCTGCTTCCCGGCCAGGATCAGGAGACAGCACTGATCCCGGTAGTCATTGCCTCGGGTGAAGAGGTGCTGAATGACCTGTGTAGCCACTGGCTGTTCGGCCATTCGCTGGAGCAGCGGATTCCGGGAGAGGCCCGTTTCCTGCTGGATGAAGCCTCGTTATTCGGCTTCGCGGCTTACTTCCTGCTGCCCTACGGCAAGTCGCTGACTATCCTTGAACCTGCCGCCTTGAAGCAGAAGCTTGCAGCTATAGCTGCCGGTATTTCCGCCCATTATACGGAATCTTGAATCTTTCGGAATCACTGACCGCAGCTGTCAGTGATTCTTTTGTATATTGGAGCTGTGATTGAGGTATCCAGAACCCAGAGGAGGAACAATATTGAAAGAACTAAAGTACGAGTTCTATATTGGCGCAACACCAGAACAGGTCTGGGAGTGTCTTATCTCCCCTGACAAAGTGAAGCAAATCTATTATGGCAGCAGCATCCGTTCCAGCTTTGTAGTGGGGGAGCCACTGGAGTACGTGGGACCGGGTGCAGACGGCAGCGAGACTCTGCATGTGTATGGCACACTACTTGAATTCACGCCCCGGGAAGCGCTGCGGTTCACGCACAAGGTCGGACCCTCCTATCTGAAGGGCGGCATCAATTATGAATCCCGCATCTCCTGGCTGCTGGCACCGGTGGGCGGCTGCACTAAGCTTACACTCATCCATGACGAATGGCATCCGGAGGACCCTTCCTATGGTCCGAGTGACAGCGCCTGGTGGCAGATTCTGAGCAATATAAAGACGCTGGCGGAAACCGGAGGCACTCTTGATTTTGGCAGCTGGAAATAGGCGGTCTTGAATTCAGCCGGCGTTACAGCCTGACCTTGGTTTGCTACAACCGGGTCTGGGATTGACGGGAGCCGGGCTGTAACTACGCTGGAACCACTACGGAGTCACACCCGACTACGCTGGAACCACTACGGATTACGCTCTGCTACGATAGAGTCATGCTGGAACCACACGGGCTACGATCTATTACGCTGGAGTCGTTCTGGAGTCACGCCCGACTACGCTGGAGTTATGCTGGTACCACGTTGGATTCATGTTGGAGTCATGCTAGATTCATGCTGGATCCGCGCCGGACTTCGATCTATTACGCTGGAGTCATGCTGGAACCAAGCCGGACTACGACCTATTACGCTGGAGTCATGCTGGTACCACGCTAGATTCATGCTAATCTGCCGCAGATTCATCTGCGACTTCTTTAAACCCTTGCCTTATTTGCAGCATTTGCTGCACTTCAGGCAGGGGTTATTTTATTTTTCCCTAGGGAAACTTTTTTGTTGCAGGGACAAAGTTGTTTACGTATACTAATATTGTGGCACAGTACAATAATCTATCATCAGCGCACAACTTATACTTATTTCGTCCATATATTCATCATAAATCCATAATGAAAGAAGGAACTGCTATGGCTGGAGCCGGTATCCCCTTGTCTGAAGCATCGAACGGCAGTATGCTGCGCATCAGCGGCATTGAAGTTCAGGGCGTGCTGCGAAGAAGGCTGCTCGACCTCGGTTTTGTGGTCGGCAATGCCGTTGAGGTGCTGCGGCGCAGTCCGCTTGGAGATCCCATCGCTTTTCGGGTAAGTAATACGACCATTGCCCTGCGGCGGGAAGAAAGCTCGTTGATTTACGGACATTTGATTGGAGGTGAAGGGGCATGAGCCACTATACGGTTGCTTTTGCCGGCAATCCCAATACAGGGAAGAGCACGCTTTTTAACCTGCTGACCGGCCTGCGCCAGCACACCGGCAACTGGGCAGGCAAGACCGTCATTACCGCCGAGGGTGAATTCACCCATAACCAGCATGTCTACCGCGCCGTGGATCTTCCGGGTACGTACTCGCTGTACTCCAATTCCGCAGATGAAGAGGCCGCCAGGGACTACATTATTTTTGAACAGCCGGATGTGACACTGGTCGTACTGGATGCCACTTCGCTGGAGCGCAATCTCAACCTTGCCCTGCAGGTGCTTGAAATCACGGGACGGGCGGTAATCTGCATCAACTTGATTGATGAAGCTAAGAAGCTTGGCATTGACATCAATTTAAAAGCGATCTCGAAAAGACTCGGTGTCCCGGTCGTTGCGATCTCGGCACGTAATGAGATCGGGATCGAGGCGCTATTGAATCAGCTGGAGCGTGTAGCGACGGGCGCCTTCACCGGGAAGCCGCTGCAGATCACTTACAGCGAGGACATTGAGCGGGGTATTGCCGAGCTGATTCCTCTGGTAGAGCAAACTGTTGGCTCGCGGTATCCGGCACGCTGGATTGCCCTGCGGCTACTGGATGGTGACAACAGCCTGCTGACTTCGCTCAAAGCCCATATGAGAGGGAGCAAAAGATACGAAACGAAGGAGGTGGCCGGCCATGGAGTCACCGCATGTCATTAAGGGTCCGGACCCGATGGATTCTCTGCTGTCTGCAGCCAAGAAGCTCGCAGACAAGGGCGCGATCCGCGATGAAATCGTCAGCGGAATTTACGGGGTATCGGCAGGTATCTGCAGCGATGCCGTCACCTACCAGGATAGAAAAAAACTCGGCAGCACCTATAAGCTTGACCGGATCGTTACCTCCAGACTCTGGGGATTCCCGATCATGCTTGCCGGACTTGGTCTCGTGTTCTGGATTACGATTGCCGGGGCCAACTATCCTTCCGGCTGGCTGGCCTCGCTCTTCGGCTGGATCGAAGGTTATCTGACAGCCGGATTTGAAGCGGTGAATGCCCCCTCCTGGCTGCATGGTGTGCTAGTGCTGGGACTCTACCGGGGAACCTCCTGGGTCATCAGCGTGATGCTGCCGCCGATGCTGATTTTCTTCCCGGTCTTTGCGCTGCTGGAGAACTTCGGTTATCTGCCGCGTGTCGCCTTCAACATGGACCGCCTGTTCAAGAAATCCGGTGGACACGGCAAACAGGCCTTGACGATGTCGATGGGCTTCGGCTGCAACGCCGCCGCTATCCTCTCCACCCGCATCATTGAATCGCCCCGAGAACGGATGCTGGCGATTCTGACCAACAACTTCGTACCGTGCAACGGCCGCTGGCCTACCCTAATTCTGCTGTCCTCCATGTTCATGGTCGGGGCTGCCACAACCGGTGCACTCCGTACCTTCTCGACTGCCCTCGTCCTGATGGGCATTGTGCTGATCGGCATCACCGTCACCCTGACTGTGTCCTGGGTCATGTCCAAAACCGCACTCCGCGGGGTGCCGACCCACTACACACTGGAGCTTCCGCCTTACCGCCGGCCGCAGATCTGGAAGACGATTGTGCGCTCCTCCAAAGAAAAATCGCTGAACGTACTGACCCGCGCCATCATCGTCGCCGCTCCTGCTGGGATCATTACCTGGGTACTCGGTAATGTAGTAGTCGGCGGGGACAGCGTGCTTAACCATATGGCTGCCTTCTTTGATCCGTTTGCCCAGCTGCTGGGCATGGACGGCTTTATCATCATGGCCTTTATTCTCGGACTCCCTGCCAATGAGATCGTGCTGCCGATTCTGCTGATGGGGTATATGTCCTCAGGTGCGATGGTTGACGTTGATGGGCTCGGCAGCATCAAGGACATTTTCCTGAGCCATGGCTGGACCTGGCTGACCGCACTGAATATGATGCTGTTCTCCCTGCTCCACTATCCGTGCGGCACAACCCTGGTGAATATTTATAAGGAGACCAAGAGCCTGAAATGGGCGGTCCTCTCCGCCGTCATCCCGCTTGGCATCGCCATCACCGTAACCTTTGCCGTAGCGCAAATCGTTCGGTTGCTCGGCTGGGTATAAGGATTCAAAGCAATGCAAAAGGACCAGCAGGTATTCCGGCTGGTCCTTTTAATGATAGGGAATGAACGCCATAACGCGTACATTCTGTAACACCTCATTGGCTGCATCAGCTCATTAAACACACCTATCTTTACATAAGCTGATCCGGCTTCCCGCTCCCGCAGGACCACCAACGTTAATCCGTCGACAGTAGAGGTCAGCGGCTTCCCTGTGAACGAAATTGAGCGGGGCAAAACAGTTCAAGAGTATATGTGCCAGGGACACCGGTTTCAGCCAATTCAAAGGGATTTATCCCTTTAATTCCGCCCTCCACCCCGGTTTCAGCCAATTCAGAGGGATTTATCCCTCTAATTCCGTCCTCCACCCCGGTTTCGGCCAAATCAAAGGGATTTATCCCACTAATTCCGCCCTCCGCCCCGATTCTGGCGAATTCAAAGGTATTTATACCTCTCAATCAACGCCACACTCCTCATACTCATACTCATACTCATCCTCATCTTCCCATCCCCCGCCTTACACTCACAGCTCACGCGCCAGCTTCATCAGGCGCCGCATCCCTTCCCGCAGCAGCGTTTCACTGGCAAAGGAGTAGCTTAGGCGCAGCCGGGACTTCATCTCTCCCAGCGGATCACACAGCTCACCGGGGACAAAAGAAATCGACTGTTCCATGCTGCGCGCAAACAGCGCTGAGGCAGAAACGGAATCCGGCAGCTTCACCCACAGGTTCAGTCCGCCCTCCGGTGCGGTCCACTCCCAGCCGCTTGATGCCAGCTCCTCCTCCATAATCTCCTTATGCACCTGCAGCGCAATCCGCAGCTTGCCCAGATGCTGCTGCAGGCGCGGCGAGGTGTAATAGTGCAGAAAAATCTTCTGGTTGAGCAGCGGGGAACCGTTGTCGGCCAGGGATTTAGCGGTGATCAGCCGCTCCATAAACGGATGGCGGCAGGCCACTGCACAAATCCGCAGTCCCGGAGCCACATACTTGCTGAAGCTGCTGATATAAATGACCCAGCCCTCGGTATCGTAGGCAAAAAACGGCGCCGGAGGCGCCTCCCCGAAATAGATATCGCGGAAGGGATCATCCTCCACCAGCAGGCAGCGGTACTGCTCCGCCAGCTCTACCAGCTGCTTGCGCTGCCGCGCCGGAACGGTGTAGCCGGTCGGGTTGTGATGAGTCGGATTCATATAGAACATCCGCGGCTTAAATTTACGCATCAGCGCCTCCACCGCCTCCAGATCATAACCCTCAGGTGTGATCTCCACCGGAATCAGCCGGGCACCCGCCCGGCGAAAAATATCCAAAGCCACGCTGTACGTCGGACGCTCCACGAGCACAGGGTCCATCGGCCCGAGCACAAGTCCGGCAATCAGATTGATGGCCTGCTGCGCCCCTGAAGTGATTAACAGCTCCTGCGGCGACAGCTGCAGCCTGTAATGCTTATGGAAATGCTCACTCAGCGTCTCACGCAGCTCGTCATCCCCCTGCACCGAAGAATAAGTTCCCATGACCTTCGGATAGAGATCGAACACCTTTTTGACATAATCAGAAAGAAAGAGGTTCGGCAGCAGACCTGGATCAATCAGCGCCTGGGAGAATTGGTAGGTCACCGGCATCCGCTGGATATCGGACATGGGGTTGGTCAGTGAATAAGCCGGCACAGCGGCTCCTTCAACCGTTCGTTCCTCCCGCAGCAGGTTAGCCGGTGAGACATAATATCCGGACTTGTCTTTTACATATACCTTGCCGCTGTCAGTCAGCTCCCTGTAGGCCTTGAACACCGTCAGCCGGTGCACCTTCAATTCCTCGGCCAGCCCGCGGATCGACGGCAGCTTATCATGGGCCTTCCACTCTCCCCGCTCCATCCGGTTCAGCATATATTCATAGACCTGCCGGAAGAGCGGATGGCTCTGGTCCTCTTTTGCCGGTTGCTTCATTAGCCTGCACCCTCTCCTCAATTCTCAGTTTACCCGTTTCACACTTTCACAGTTTCCCCTATTGTACAGCATCCCGGCCTGCATCTGTTCTGTTACTTATTAACTGTTCTGTGCCTGGCCGTTTATGATGAATCAAACGCTTCACCGGACTGCCATATCAACCTAACAAAGGGGAACTGCACATGATTATGCTCGCTTATTCGCTTGTCTGTCTGATTTTCGGTACTACTTTTCTTGCGATTAAAATCGGGGTCGATGCCGGGGCACCGCCTTTTTTCTCCGCAGGGCTGCGTTTCTTCCTGGCAGGAGCTGTTCTGTTTCTCTGGATGGCCGTCAAAGGCAAAGCAAGCTTCTCCCTGCTGCTCCGCAAAGAAATGCTGATCACCGGAGCCGCGCTGACCTTTGGCACCTTCTCCGCACTGTACTGGGCTGAGCAATATGTATCCTCGGGGCTTGCTGCGGTACTGTCGGCTACAGGCCCGATGATGATCCTGCTGATGCAGACCGCTTTTCTCCGGCAAAAAGCTCCCTCATACTCTATGTACGGCTGCATCATCGGCTTCACCGGCGTCCTGCTGCTCGTGCTCCCAAGCCTGGTGGTCGATATCTCTCCCCTGTGGCTTATCGGCTGTGTTGTCGTACTGATCGGGGAATGCTGCTACGCTGCGGGTGCGATTTATTCCAAAAAAGTGACCACGGCCTTCTCCGGTGTCTCGCCGGTTGCACTGAACGCCGCGCAAATGATGTACGGGGGAGCGCTGTTATTCATCCTCTCACTGGCCACCGAAAATGTGCATCCCGAAGTCCTGCTCTCCTTCAAAACCGCCGGGTCGCTGCTCTATCTCACCGTCATCGGCTCTATGGTCGGACATACTCTGTTCTACTGGCTGGTTGCAAGGACCAATCCCGTATTCCCGTCCACCTGGCTGTACATTTCACCGCCGATTGCTGTCGGGGTCGGCTTCCTGTTCTATGACGAGGCCGTCACCTGGATTACCCTGCTTGGTGTGTTCACCATCATCGCCGGAACGGTGCTGGTCAATGCAGGCGCGTTGAAACAGTTATTGTTCAAAAAGCCGTCTTCACCGCCCGTTCTGCCGAAAGATGCCGCTTGATGCTCCTGAGCAGGCACAGATCACCGAAGAGGAAAGCCAGTGTTCTCACTGGCTTTTTTATTATTAAACCCTAATAAATTTATTTATGACGTACTATATGTTGCATTAATGATCATAATTGCGTATTATATACTCAAGTTAGCGGTTATTATTGCCAATAAGACGTCTGAATGAAAGGGGGAATCGGCCACCGGTACTCCTTTTCCTTAGAGGAGCGCCTAATCATATCCGGACAATGGAGGGAACCTGCAATCGAACTGACATCCCGTCAACTGCAAATTATTGATATTGTGAAAAAACGCGCGCCGATCTCCGGCGAGCAAATCGCGGAAAGCCTCAATCTCAGCCGGCCGACCATCCGCAATGACCTGTCCATTCTGGTGATGCTGGAATACATCGATGCCAAGCCGAAGGTCGGCTATTTCCCCGGCCAAAGGTCGGTAAGCAGGCTCGGCAGCAGCTATCTGCTGAAGGAAACCAAGGTCAAGGACATCCAGAGCATCCCGGTGGTGATCCGTGAAACGACCACAATCCAGGATGCCGTCGTTACCCTGTTTCTGCAGGATGTCGGCACACTGATTATCTGCGACGGGGACGGCAAGCTGGCCGGAGTCGCCTCGCGCAAGGATTTTCTGAAGGTAACACTCGGCAATCCGGGTGCGGTATCCATGCCGGTCAGCATGGTCATGACCCGCCAGACCAAGGTAGTAACGGTATCTCCCGAGGACACGGTGCTTGATGCCGCGCATAAAATGATTTTTCACGAGGTAGACAGTTTGCCGGTGGTCGTGCCCGGCGGCGCGGAAGAAACCGTCCCAAGGCTCGATGTGGTGGGCCGGCTGACCAAAACTTCCATCGTTAAGCTTCTCCTCGATCTTGAAGCCAAAGGATAACGGGAGGAATGGAAGCGCATGGAGCAATCTTCGCACTACATCACGATATGCTCAGATTCGATAGGTGATACGGCAGAGGCGGTTGTGCAGGCCGTCATCCACCAATTCCAGAATCAGCGTGTCACAATCAGGAGATACGGCAACGTAAGGCATGAAGAGGAGCTGCGGAAGCTGATGGAAGAAACGGCGCAGCTGCAGGGTTTTGTCGCTTACACACTGGTACAGCCGGAACTTAGGGAAATGATCCGTGAGGAGGCTGTACGCCTTGATCTGCGGATCGTGGATATCATGGGGCCGATGATGCAGGCCTTCATCGACACGTTCGACGATGCGCCCCAGGCCCGGCCCGGACTGCTGCACCAGCTGGACGAGGATTACTTCCGGCGGATCGAAGCGATTGAATTCACCGTCGCCTGCGATGACGGCCGCGATCTGAATGCTATGCTGAAGGCCGACATTGTGCTGCTGGGCATGTCCCGCACTTCGAAGACCCCGCTCAGCATCTTCCTCGCCCACCGGGGCAAAAAGGTCGTCAATTACCCGGTCGTGCCGGAGATCGCTCCGCCGCAGCAGCTTCTGAGCCTGCCGCCAAGCCGGATCATCGGTCTGACGATGAAGCCGGAGTATATGCTCAAGATCCGCTCCGAGCGCCTTAAGGTGCTGGGCCTGCCGGCAGGCTCCCAATATGCCAGCCTCGAACGAATTACCGAGGAAATGGAGCATGCTGCGGTGCTGTTCGCGAAGCTCGGCTGCCCGGTTATTGATATTACCGACAAAGCAATTGAGGAAACCGCCGGCATTATTATGGGCTATCTCTAATCTGTAGTCCGGAAGCAGCGGCGTATAAGTCTTGCACACCAAACCTACACTGGAGGGAATAATATATGGAACGCGAATTGGCACTGGAGATTGTACGGGTAACTGAATTAGGCGCATTATCCTCAGCCCGCTGGATTGGCCGGGGTGACAAGAACGCGGCGGATGATGCTGCTACAACCGCTATACGTTCCATGTTTGATTCCGTCTCCATTGACGGAACCGTCGTGATCGGCGAAGGCGAAATGGACGAGGCGCCGATGCTCTATATCGGGGAACAGGTCGGGAACAAGAACGGCCCTTTGGTTGACGTGGCGGTTGATCCGCTGGAAGGTACAGAGGTGGTAGCCTGCGGGCTGCATAATGCCCAGTCGGTCATTGCCATTGCCGACCGCGGCAGCCTCCTGCATGCTCCCGACATCTATATGGAGAAGCTGGCCTGCGGACCCGAGCTGGCCGGCAGGCTAAGCCTGGAGGATCCGGCCGAGGTTACGCTGCGCAAAGCAAGCATGATCACCGGCAAGGCACTCTCCGAGCTGACGGTAATGGTACTCGACCGCAAGCGGCACGAAGGGCTGATCCGCACCCTGCGCGGGATGGGAGTACGCATTAAGCTGCTCGGCCACGGCGACGTAGCCGGAGCCATCGCGGCGGCGCTGCCGGACAGCGATGTCGATCTGTACATGGGCTCGGGCGGAGCGCCTGAAGGTGTGCTGGCCGCCGCTGCACTGAAATGCCTGGGCGGAGAACTGCAGGGAAGACTGCTGCCAGAGGGACCGTTTGAGATGCAGCGCTGCCTGCTGATGGGTATCGACAACCCGACCCGCGTGCTGTCGATGGAGGATATGGTCGGCACGGGCGACGTGATCTTCGCCGCCACCGGCGTCACCTCCGGTGAGTTCCTCAGCGGCGTCCGCTTCATCGGCAAGGAACGCGCCGAGACGCATTCCGTCATTATGCGGGCGCAGAGCCGGACGATCCGCTATATCCGCAGCATTCATTTCCTGCCCGGCAAGGATATTCCACAGGGCAGGTCTGAGCGGCAGAACTTAGCCTTCATGTAAGCTGACGGCAGGCAGCTGCAATAATTCCATTAAAAAGGGTTTCTCCTAAGTCCTTCTGGACCCGGGAGAAACCCTTTTTAATGATGCTTTAGCTTAATGACTCTGCAGCCTTCACCCGTTTAACGGGTGCGGCTGTGGTCTCTCTGCAACTCGTCGCTGCTATTGACCTTCACATTACCCGTTTTGTCGATCCGGGCTTCCTCGCGTTTCACGGTATCCTTCACCTGCTCTGTACCCTGAATTTCACGTTTATGAACGTCTACTTCACCGGTAACTACTGTATTCTTGCGGACGTCTACCTGTTCCTCGCTCACCGGAATGCGGATCGTTTCATCAGCTCCAATTGGGGTTGAGCTGGAGTCATTGTTGACCGAGCGCCGCTCGATCACAACTTCTTCGCGGGAAACCGGAACGTTGATCGTTTTCTGCTCCTCGACGATCTCTTTATGGACATTAACCTCACCGGTCTGTACCTTGTTTTTGGACACGTCCAGCTGCTCTGCACGCAGGCGCAGTCTGCGGGCTTCATCATCCTCCCGGTCAAACTCACTTAACCGTGCATGATCCCGCTCCCCGATTCCATCAGCTGTGCCGGAGTACACATCTCCCGTCATCCCCGGACGGTTCACATCATCCAGCGCTCTTGTTTCCGGAAGATCATGCACAGATGCTGAATTCATCGTATCGAGTCCGGTATCATTCCGTCCTTCGAGCCCCGATCCGTTAAAGGCAGCATCTACGGTGTCTGTTACAGAACCGCGGGCATTCTCTTCTGCAGTTTCAGTGGTTACATTATTGTCCAAATACCGGTCGGCGTTAGCTGAATTATGGTTACGGAACACTTCATACACGTCATTTGAACGCGAGCTGTCCGCATCCACCATAACCAGAATCCGTCCTTCGTCTACATAGTTATCATAGCTCTCAGCTTCATCTTCCGGAATACCAAGTCCGATCAGCCCGCCGACTAATCCGCCGGTGCCGGCTCCAACGGCTGCGCCTGCTAAGGTCGCTGCAATCGGGCCTGCGGCAATGATCGGGCCGATTCCCGGTATCGCCAGGGCCCCAATTCCTGCCAGCAGTCCGGTTACCCCGCCGAGCAGTCCGCCGGTTGCCGCACCCGAGGCCATGCCTTCTGGTGCTTTGGTTCCTGTCTCGTCGCTGATCGCGTCTACATCCCGTTTATCCCTTGCTATTACGGAGATATCTTCTGTAAGAAATCCCCGGCTTTTCAGATCTTCAATAGCCCGTGAAGCCTCGTGTTCGTTATGGAATACACCAACAATTTTCTTATTCATACGATTCCCTCCTGATAGCATTTTTTTTGTTGATTGGTCTCGTTCACATCTCTTACTTAACCAAACAGCTGCCGGCGAAACTGGAAGTTTGTTAATTCCAAGCAGACTCCTTATATATTTTTTTGAAACAGTTAAAGAGCAAAAAAACGAAAAAACAGACATATTTTCATCAAATATGATCCTGATAAGTTAGATATTCTTACATGAAAATCCCGGTTTTAGGCCATTTGTTAAGCCTTTACGAACAATCCGCAGAGCCTCAATACAATATATGCAAAAGGGACTATACTCCTCGTAAGATATGTTAACGATTTTCACACGACTAAGGAGGCATACCATGAATATGCGTTTAAAGGTTTTAAAAAAGCACCTGCTCTTCTGCTGCAGCGAGCACTGCAACAACCAGGATGTCGAAGATGTGATGCAGGCGTTCAAAGAGCAGTTGGTGGAGCAGGGCATCAACAAAACCGTTAAAATCAACAAAACGAGCTGTCTCGGGCTGTGCGGAAACGGTCCGTTTGTGATTGTGTATCCTGACGGCATCTGGTATTACAATGTAACAACAGAGGATGTGCCCCGTATTGTTGAGGAGCATCTCGTGAACGGCGAGCCGGTAGAGGAACTTGTTATGCTGAAAATGGAAGCTTAGCATTACCTCTGCCTCATCACCTCAAGCAGAAGTCCCCGCCCTTAATCTTAAGGGGTGCTGGGACTTTTTGCGGTTTCTCCGCCGCTGCGAAACTATTGTATAATGGCAATATATCCGCATTCTGTCCAGGACAACCTTATACAGGAAAGAGGCTGAAGCATGGCCATATTTAAATATAATCCGCAGCGTCCGTTCCGCAGCAGCCCCGATCTGCATTTGCATTACTGGGGCTCCGAGCAGTGTGCTCCCGGTCATTCTGTCGGTCCAGGCGTCCGCGACTTATACAAAATCCATTTCATTCACGCAGGTACGGGCAAGGTTTCCGTGGGGGAAGCGACGCATACCCTGAAGGCCGGCCAGGCCTTTCTGACCTATCCGCATATCGTGACCCATTACGCAGCGGACAGCACGGAGCCCTGGACCTACTCGTGGATTGCTTTTACCGGAGAAGAAATTGAATCCTTACTGTCCAAAACCTCCCTATCGCCGGAAAGCCCCGTCTTCCCGATGGATCAGCAGCTCATGCCTGCGCTCTACGACCGGCTGACAGAGGCGGCGGATCAGGCGGAGGGCCTAGATCTGCCGCTCAAAGCGATTATGTATGAGTTCTTCACTATATTGCTCCGTACCGTTCCGGCGGTGAAGGACAGCTTCAGGCTCCCGCGTCAAAAAAGCCTCTACGTTGAGGAGTGCCTCCATTTCCTGCATGCCCATTACTGTGAAAATATCACGGTAGAGATGATGTCCGCTTCCCTAAAGCTGGACCGTAAATACCTCTCTGCCCTGTTTAAGCGGACTGTCGGCCTGCCTCCGCAGCAGTATCTGCTAAATTTCCGGATCGCCAAGGCCTGCGAGCTGCTCGCCGAAACAGGCTGTACCATCGGGGAAATCTCCCGCTCTGTCGGCTACCAGGACCCGCTGCTCTTCTCAAGGATGTTCAAGAAGGTCAAGGGCTGCTCTCCCAAAGAGTACCGCATCCGTCATGAGAATACGGACATTGTTCTATAAAGATCTTCCTTGCTGACATACGCCCAGCCCCGGGATTTCGCTACAATAGAGCATGACCGGGGCTAAAAAACGTAAACGCTTCCGAAGCAAGTTTTGCCCGAAGTGACTCACAGAGGCTTATGCTAAACAAAACTAAGCGTATGCTTCCGAAGCAAGTTTTGTCCGAAGTGACTCATGGAAGATTATGCTTACAAAACTAAGTGTATGCTTCCGATGAGAGTTTTGTCCGAAGTCGATCCGATGAAGTAATGCTAAACAAAACTTTTAGGAGGATTAAACATGTATATCGCCAGTCCTGAACGCTATGACAATATGAAATACAACCGTACCGGCCGGAGCGGCCTGCTGCTGCCGGCTATTTCCCTGGGCCTGTGGCATAATTTTGGGGGCAATGACCTGTTCGAGAACGGCCGCGCTATGGTGCGCCGGGCCTTTGATCTGGGTATCACCCATTTTGACCTCGCCAACAACTACGGTCCGCCTCCAGGCTCTGCAGAAGAAAATTTCGGCCGGATCCTCCGCCAGGACTTCTCCGCCTACCGTGATGAGATGATCATCTCCAGCAAAGCCGGCTATTATATGTGGCCCGGCCCGTATGGAGAATGGGGCTCCAAAAAAAATCTGGTCTCCAGTCTCGATCAGAGCCTGAAGCGGCTCGGCCTTGATTATGTGGATATTTTCTACCATCACCGTCCAGACCCGAACACACCGCTGGAGGAAACGATGGCTGCGCTGGATCTGATCGTCCGCCAGGGTAAAGCGCTGTACGTCGGCATCTCCAATTACAGACCGGTTGAAGCGCGCGAAGCGGCGCAGATTCTCCGACGTCTGGGCACGCCTTGCCTGATTCATCAGCCGAACTATTCCATGTTGTCGCGCTGGATTGAAGACGGCCTGCAGGATGTGCTCGCCGAAGAAGGCATCGGCACCATCGCCTTCTCGCCGCTGCAAAAAGGCATTCTGACCGACCGCTACCTGAACGGAATCGCTCCCGATTCCCGTGCAGCCGGACCCAGTGTATTCCTCTCCGAACAGGAGATTACCGAGGAAGTCATCGGCAAAGTGCGTAAACTGAACGACATTGCTGCTGCCCGCGGCCAGAAAATGTCACAGCTCGCCTTATCCTGGGTGCTGCGCGGCGGCAAGGTTACCTCGGCACTGATCGGTGCCAGCAAGGTAAGCCAGATCGAGGATGCCGTAGCCTCCCTGAACGCCCCTGAATTGAGCGCAGAAGAGCTGGAGCAGATCGAAACTATTTTGCGGGGATAGTCCCCTCCCGGGAGTTACAGATTAGTTAGCCTTCAAGCGAAGACGGCAAATGACACCACACAGCTGACAGGCCGGGAGCAGGTGCATTTGCCGTTTTTTGCTGTAAGGGATGGTATAATGGACACAAAACAGCGCAGAAAGGGATGCAGAATGAACAAAAACCGTTTAGGCCAATCTGAGTTATATGTAAGCGCCATGGGGCTGGGTTGTATGTCCCTGGGAACCGAGGAACCAGCAGCCGTATCCATCATTCATGAAGCGCTGGACCTGGGGATTAACTTCCTCGACACTGCCGATCTTTATGATGAAGGACGGAATGAAGAACTCGTAGGTACAGCCATCCGCCATCGCCGCGGTGATGTTATTCTGGCGACGAAGGTCGGAAACCGCCGGGTGCCCGGCAGGGAAGGCTGGTCCTGGGACCCCTCCAAAGCCTATATCAAATCAGCAGTACATGAGAGTCTCCGCAGGCTGCAGACCGATTATATCGACCTCTACCAGCTGCATGGCGGAACGCTCGAAGACAATATCGATGAGACCATTGAAGCCTTTGAAGAGCTGAAGCAGGAAGGGCTGATCCGGTATTACGGCATTTCCTCCATCCGCCCGAATGTGATCAGAGAATATGTGCAGCGGTCAAGCATCGTAAGTGTGATGAGTCAATACAGTATTCTTGACAGACGCCCGGAGGAAGACATTCTCCCTCTGCTGAAGCAGCATGGCATCAGCCTGATTGCCCGCGGGCCGCTGGCGCGCGGTATCCTGACAGAGAATGGCCGCGCCAAGCTGAAGCAGGATTATCTGGATTACAGTATTCAGGAACTGGCCGGACTGCATGATCAGCTGACACAGCAGACTTCCGGTTCCCGGACGCTGACGCAAGCCGCGCTTCACTATCCGCTCGCACAGTCCCCGGTAGCGACCATCATTCCGGGGGCGAGCAGCATAGAGCAGCTGAGGCTGAACGTAGCGGCAGTGGAGTCCGCACCGCTCTCGCCGCAAGAGCTGGAAACTATCCGTAAGGCCAGCAAGGCGAACGTATACACAGCCCACCGCTAAGCACAGCAAACAGGCTATCCTAAACTGCATATGCAGCCGGGATAGCCTGTTTTGATATTTTTTCAAACTAGCGTTTCTTTCTTAGCCGGAGAATCCAAAGAACCAGTGACAGCAAAAATATCAGCGCTGTAATCACCCAGGTCAGCATAAAAGCCATCCCCAGACCGATATTCGCATCCTCGGATTCCCTGGCATATTCCAACCCCAGCATCACAGCCAGCGGAGCTCCGCTTGCCGCCAGCAGCACTAATGCAGTGTAGCGTGCAAAAGGCGTACGTTTGCGAAAGGAAAAATACAGGCTCAAGTACGCAATGATAAGCAAAATAAAGGTTGTTACAGCTTCCCAGGCTAGTCTATCCATCCAGTTTCCACCCTCCATCTTCAAGCTGACGCTCTGTGAATCGCCGGGATAAAAGCCAGTATAGCGGCTTTTGGAGCGGGACGCAAACTCTGCAGATAAGGGGTATACGGGTACAATTACAAAGACCGCAAAATGTGTCATGAACACCTTAAGCGGTCTTTTTAAATGAAAAAGGAACGTTACTGTACAAGCTCTGAGGAAAGTCTTTCCGGCCCATCAACCAAAAAACTGCGTAATATACACCATCGCCAGCAGCCCGAAGATAAAGGAGTAGGTAGAAGGCCGTTCATAGCCATGACCATGGCTCTCCGGAATCAGCTCCTTGTAGACAATGAAAAGCATCGCTCCAGCGGCAAAAGCCAGCCCGTAACCGACCGCATGCTGCATCGAACTTGCCGTAAAATAGCCGATAACAGCCGAGATCATCTCCATTAGACCGGTCAGTGCGGCAATCCCAAGCGCCTTGCGCCGGGTCGCATTAGAATTCATCAGGAAGATGGCGAGGATCAGACCTTCCGGCATATTTTGCGCCCCGATGGCAATCGCCACCATGGGACCGAGACTGCCTTGTTCACTGGCATAGCTGAATCCTGTGCTGAGGCCCTCAGGAATATTATGAATGAACAGCGCGATCATGACGAGCAGCGCCTTGGAATCCATATTGGTGAACCCCGGTTTGTTCTCAACATCGATATGCGGAATATTGTTCTCAATTAGATCAAGCAGCAGCACCCCGGTGATCAGCCCGAGCGTCAGCGCAATAATTCCTGACTCCCTAATGGCCTGCGGCATTAAGCCGAAGGTCGATGCAGAGACCATGATACCGGCGGTAAAAGCAACCAGCACATCCTTCCACAGCTCGGACAATCTTCGTACGAACAGTATGGGCACTACACCAAGCACCGTAGCCATTGCCGATAAAAAGCTGCCAAGCAGCGCAGTCGCCAAGTCTTTTCCCTCCCGTGGACAGGACTTCATAGACCAAGCTTATGCATCGGGCAGCTTATAATATGACCAAGCTTCCGTTTTTGTCTTCATGGATACAGCAGGAGTTGATTCAGCTCCAGCGTCATCAAATCCTCATCCAGATATACGCCGTCCAGCTTAACCGCCTTCCGCTCGGTACCATAGCAGGTGAATCCCAGCGAAGTGTACAGCCTTTTCGCCGGATCGTTGTCCGAGAATACCGTCAGATTAATCCTTTCCAGCCCCGGCAGCTGCCCGGCCCGGACAATCAGCTCCTTCATCAGCCGGTATCCCAGCTTCTGCTTGCGTACTGCGGGACTCACATACATGGCATAGACATTGCCTTTATGGGAGATTCTCGCCCTGTCCTCCCGGATAAAAGTAACCATTCCCGCCAGCTCATCCTGCTCCGTAAAGCCGCCCAGAGTGAACCTGCCTTCCGCAGGCTCCAGCCTGCTGCGAGTGGTTTCGAGCGGCAGCTCCTTCTCCGCTTCATAGGTGCTCAGAAAAGCTTCCGGATGGTTCAGCAGTGACTCAAGCCGGAGCTCCCGGTACTTTTCGGCATCGGCCGGATTAAGAACTCTTATGTACATGCAGGTAATCTCTCCTTCCGCCTGAAGCAGACTTATTAATTCATATTATCATATCGCCAGACCTTGGCCTTATAAGTACTAAACTGTCGAGGCATTATACTGATGGGCAGGTATCGGGGTTAGCAATCCACAAGAAACAACCCAAGTTGAATCCTGCTAAATGTAAATAATGTATAATGTTGATGTAGATATCCTTCATGATCAAAGGAGAACTGAATATGAGAAAACTAGTTCTATTTCTGCACGCATCGCTTGACAGTTTTGTAGAAGGGCCGAACGGTGAAATGGACATTGGCTGGATTTCCTACGATGCGGATCTGGAGAAACACGCGCAAGAAATTCTGAGCACTGCTGACACTGTCATTTGGGGGCGTGGGACTTATCAGATGATGCACAGTTACTGGCCCTCTGTACTTTCGAACCCATCAGCTTCGCAGCATGAACGGGATCATGCCGAATGGATCGAAAAGACAGCCAAAATTGTTTTTTCCACCACGCTGGAGAAAGTCGAATGGAATAATTCCAGACTCGTAAAAGAAGATATCGAGGAAGAGATCAATAACCTCAAACAGCAGCCAGGCAAGGATATGGTCATCCTCGGCAGTCCTAGGTTTGCACATCACCTTATGGAGCTTGATTTAATTGATGAGTATAAAATTACGGTTTCTCCCGTCCTGATCGGTAAGGGGTTGCCGTTATTCCAGGGTCTCAAGGAGAAGATCAATCTTCAGCTAATCGAAAACAAGACCTTTGATTCTGGAGCCGTAGGTCTCGTCTACCAGACGGTAAGATGACCTTGTCACTTATGGTGATTACCCTAACGGGAAATCTAAGTTCAAACACGATAGGGCAGCCGGTCGGTATACTCGATCGGCTGCCTTTATTCAACTAACGGGCAGATTACTTAATAAATAGCGACAAGTACCGGTCTTACCAGGCTCTGGCTAAACAAGGATATCAGCATGAAGCCAAGCTGTTTAACCCTGTAGAAAACGCGGATCATCTCAAGTGGCTTCATACGGTCATCTCCAACGCTAAAGCCTTTATTGTGGCACGTTTCACGGTCTTGACTCGAAACATTTGCAAGCGTATCTGGATGAATTCTGCTATCGGTTCAACCGACTAACTCAGTGTTGTGTTTTGTCAAAAACAATAACCCATCCTGACTTAGTTGGATAATCAATATTCATTATTAAGAATTTGAAACTCTCCTTCAGCGAATGTTTTATCCGCATAACCGTCACCCCATTGACAAAGCGCTCTTAGAATCGGCTCAAGCGATTGCCCAAGCTCTGTGGTCGAATATTCAACCCTCGGAGGGACCTGATTGAACATTTTCCTGCTAACAAGTCCATCAGCTTCCAATTCTCTGAGAGTTTGGATAAGCATTTTTTGAGTGATACCATGCACAAGTTGCTTTAATTCGCTCGTTCGTTTCGGACCTTTTATCAAATAGTACAGAACTAGCCCTTTCCATTTCCCCCCAATTACCTCCATGGTAACTTCAAGGTTACAATAATAAACTCTCATGTTGTACATCTCCCTTCAATTACAATTATTACTTTTTAGTTACTATATAACAAAAAAGTGTGTACTATTATTACGGTTACTTTTATTACATAATATCATTTATGAGATGTACTGAACAGTTGTTTGATGACAAAACGACTGACAGACATACTTAAAGCACCTTTAAAAGGAGAGTCATAACATGGGAAAGTTTAATGGGAAAGTGGCAGTTGTTACAGGAGGCACTAGCGGTATCGGGCTTGTAACAGCACAGCTATTTGCTAAAGAAGGGGCGCATGTTTATATCACGGGGCGCAGACAAAGTGAGCTTGATGCGGCTGTGAAGCTGATTGGAGATAATGTAACTGGTATTCAAGGCGACGTTTCCAATCTGGCGGATTTGGACCGGCTGTATAAAGCAGTGAAGAAAGAGAAAGGTCATTTGGACATTCTTTTTGCTAATGCTGGAACGGGGTCATTTCTTCCGTTGGGTGAAATTACGGAGGAGCATTATTACAAAACCTTCGATGTTAATGTAAAAGGAACGATATTCACAGTTCAAAAGGCATTACCCTTGTTTCCGAACAATGTAGGTTCGATTATCCTGACTGGGTCTATGGCAGGTTCAATGGGAATGCCGGCATTCAGTATCTACAGCGCTACAAAAGCGGCAATCAGACAACTAATTCGCAACTGGATTCTTGATTTAAAGGGAACTCAAATTCGTGTTAATGTGGTTAGCCCTGGAACGATTATTACACCAGCTTATGATGAATTATTTGGAGCTGAGCTCGATAATGCTATGGAGTATGCCAAGTCTACAACGCCGTTAGGTAGATTGGGGACATCTGAAGAAATTGCAAAAGCAGTTATGTTCCTAGCTTCCAACGAAAGTAGTTATATCACAGGGACCGAATTGTTTGTGGATGGCGGAACTACACAAATTTAGTTCGGAAGATATACCACTATGATAAAATAATGGTAAGCACGACTCCCAATTTTTGCGTTGGACTGACTGGCTTGCCTGCGCTTATCAGGTGTTGCGAGACAATCCAATGCAGGAGTATGAGTGAACTAACGGGAAACGTTAGTTCAATGAAACAGCGACAGTCTAGGACTTTATTTTTCGTCCTTTGCTGTCGCTATTTTAAGTTTCCAGGATCAGTCTAATCCTTTATCTTCTGCTGCTGGCAAGCCGCAATCTGTACCATTTGCTTCATGAATACCCGTTTACGCTAGGCTGCCCCATCTCTCAAATAATTCATCCACGCGTCTGCCTATATCAGACTCAGACACCGCACTCAGCTTCCCGTCTTCAAAGACGATTCTGCCGCCTACAACGACCGTGGATACGGCTCCGGGCTGCATGGCGTAGACCATGTTGGAGAACAACTCTTTTCTCGGTGCCAGAGACAGATCATGCGTATCAAGCGCCACGAAGTCTGCGTGCTGCCCGATCTCCAGGGACCCGACAGGCAGCCACAGAATTTCTCCGGCGCAGGAGGTTCCCATCCGGTATACCTGATCAGCAGTAATGCACGTGCCGTCCAGCCGGCTGACCTTCTGCAAAAGCGCGCACATGCGCATCTCCTCATACACACTAATCCGGTTGTTGCTGCAGCCGCCGTCCGTGCCGAGCGTTACCCTAACACCTGCCTTCAGCAGATCGGGAATCTGGGTGACCCCGTCCGCCAGGAACATATTGCTGGACGGACAATACGCCAGCGATCCTTTTCTCCGGCCGATCAGCTCAATCTCGGAATCCTCCAGCCAGACCAGATGGATGGCGATCATCCGCTCGTCCAGCACGCCCAGCGAATCAAGATAATGCACAGGCCGGAGTCCGTAGTGCTGCAGCGTCTCTTTGACCTCGAACATTTCCTCAGCTACATGGATATGAAACGGCGTATCCAGCTCCTGAGCCAGCCGGTGGCCGGCCTTGATCATCTCCGGCGAAGCCGCATGCGGACTGTGCGGAGCCGGATGAACCGTAACCATAGGATTGCCCTGATATTTCTTGGCCAGCAGCCTCGTCCGCTCTACAGCTTCATTCACCGTTTCGCGGTAGGCCAGTGGCGCACCTGCCCAGTCGTACATCGTCCGGGCGAAGACCAGGCGGATGCCCAGATCGTTCGCCGCCCGGATCACGGCCTCGTCATGCGCCGTGCCGCCGTTATGCACGTAGAAGAAGTCACTGACCGTTGTCACTCCGTAGCGCAGCATCTCTCCGAATGCGAGCAGCGCACCGGTATAAATGGCTTCCTCATCCAAAAGCGGCGTATACCGGTAAAGCGCCTGATCCCGCCATTCCAGAAAGGGCTTATCAATCGCAATCCCGCGCAGCAGGCTCTGAAACGAGTGATTATGCGAGTTGACGGTGCCGGGGACAATGGCCTTTCCCTTCCACCGGATATGTGTTGCGTCCGGATAACGGTTCAGCAGCGCGTCACGGTCCCCCGTATCTGCTATCCTCCCGCCGTCAACCAGCAAAGCACCGTTTGCTTTAAACTGATCCTGCAAGTACACCGCATCTGCCGAATATATCTTCCGCAAGGGGTTCATCCTCCTGCCTTATAGGCTTAATTGTCCATCCAGTGCCAAAATAGTCTGCAGCAGCACATTGCCGGCCTGCTCAATATCCTCTATGCGGCTCTCCTCCTCCGGGCAGTGGCTTTTCCCGCCAAGGCTGGGTACGAAGAGCATGCCCGCCCTGGTCAAAGCAGCCATATGTGTGGCATCATGACCGGCCATGCTGCCGAGCGTAAGACTCTGAATCCCCAGCCGGCCGGCCTGCTCTGTGAACGACGTGATCAGCAGCGGATCCATCGGCTGGGGCGGCTGATCCAGAATGAGCCGCCGGTTCAGCCGCAGCCCCCTGCGCTCCGCAATGGACACGGCCTGCCTGCCCCAGGATTCCATGACCTCCCCGATCTGCGAGTGCTGCTCTCCTCTGGCCTCCAGATGGAAGACAACCCTCTCCGGAATAATGTTAGCCGCATTCGGCTCGTTCTTAATCCGGCCAACCGTACCGACAACTTCCTCCGCCGGATGCTCCCGGCAGACCGCCTCGAAGGCCAGCATCATTTCGGACGCCCCCATCAGCGCATCCTTGCGGTCCGCCATTAGGGTCGTTCCGGCATGATTCGCTTCTCCCGTGACGGTGATTTCTTCGCGGTAAATGCCGGTGATCGCGGTTACGATCCCAACAGGGACAGCACGGTCCAGCAGCCTTTTGCCCTGCTCAATATGAACCTCAAGAAAAGCCCCCAACTCCTCCGGGCTACGCCGGGCCCGCTCGAAATGCCCGGGATCACCGCCCGCCAGACGCAGCGCATCTGTCAGCAGCTGTCCCTGCTCATTGCGCACCCCGCTGAGATCCTCCCGGCTGAGCTTCCCCGATACCGCCCGGCTGCCAAACGTAGATAGCCCGAAGGGATTCGGCTCCTCAGCACTGAAGGAGACCAGCTCCAGCGGGTGGCGGGTAACGACATGGTTATCCGCCAGCACGCTCATGATTTCCAGAGCCAGCAGAACACCGAGTGCACCATCGTATTTCCCGCCGTTAGGCACCGTATCTATATGGGAGCCGAAGGCAATAACAGGCAGGATATCCGCGGCACCGTTTCTCCGCGCCCAGATATTGGCCGCCTCATCCACCCTAACCTCCAGCTGAAGCCGGAACAGCTCCTGCTCCAGCCATTCCCGTGCGGCCAGCTCAGATGCCGTAAACGTGGTCCGGTCCAGCCCCCCGGTGGCTTCATTGAAGCCAAACCGGGCTAAAGCACCGATATGATTCTGCAGTCTGGCGGCATTAATCCGCAGCTCATTCTTCCGCAAACCGGTCATATGGGCACCCTCTTTCCATCCCGGATCACAACGTCTCCCTTTTTGAGTACCGTATCCGTCAGATTCACAGCATAGTGGTACTGCAGATAGAGATAATTAGGCGCATCGAACATCACAAGATCGGCCTGTTTCCCGACCTCAATGCTGCCGATGGATGCTGCACGACCAATCGCATGAGCGGCATTGATCGTACAAGCGGTCAGCACCTCGGCCGGTGTCATCCGCATCGTTAAGCAGGCCAGATTCATGATAAAAGGCAGCGATTCCGTCGGCGAGGAGCCGGGATTGCGGTCGGTCGACAACGCGACAGGCACACCGGCAGTAATCATCGCCCGCGCATCAGCTGGAGGAGCCATCAGGAAAAAGGCTGTGCCGGGCAGAAGAACGGCGATCACCCCCTGCTCTGCCATCTGCCGGATCCCGTCCTTGGAGGCATGGAGCAGATGGTCGGCCGAGACGGCGCCAAGTTGGGCGGCCAGCTCTGCACCGCCGCAGGACACCAGCTCATCGGCGTGGATTTTCGGCTTCAGCCCCCATCTTTTGCCTGCTTCCAGAATGTCCCGGGACTGCTCAACGGTAAAAACCCCTTCCTCGCAGAACACATCGCAGAACTCCGCCAAGCCTTCACGGGCTACCGCCGGAATCATTTCCTCGGTCACCGTCCGGACAAAAGCATCCGCATCACCCTTATATTCTGCCGGAACCGCATGTGCGCCCATAAACGTCGATACCAGCTCCACCGGATGTGCGGCGTCCAGCCGGCGCGCTACCCGCAATTGCTTCAATTCGTCGTTGAGCCGCAGTCCATACCCGCTCTTCGCTTCGATTGTCGTGACCCCATGGGAGAGGAATCGGTCCAGCCGCCGCACGGTCTCGGCCATCAGCTGCTCCTCCGTGGCTTCACGGGTGCGCTCAGTTGTATACAGAATTCCGCCCCCGGCCTGCAAAATATCCAGATATTTAGCGCCCTGAAGCCGCAGATTCAGCTCAAACTCCCTGGACCCGGCAAAAACGATATGGGTATGCGGGTCAATGAGCCCCGGAGTAACGGTCTTCCCGGCTGCAGACAGTACCGTAACCGACTTATCCCCGGAGTGCTCCTTAACATAACGGTTGGCCTCCCCGCTGCTGCCCACGAACACAAAAATCCCATCATCGATGACAATCCCGCCGTCCTCGATCAGTCCAAGCTCTTCCATTTCTTTCCCCGTCTTCGGCTTTGTGCTGGCTCCGCCCAGCGTAGCAATCTGGGCTGCGCCATGAATATGGATCATATAGGCTGCTCCTTTCCCCTTAGTCCAGCATGGGCATGCGGATACCCTGGGCCCGGGCCGTCTCCACAGCCAGCGGATATCCCGCATCGGCATGGCGGACGACCCCCATGCCGGGGTCTGTCGTCAGCACCCGCTCAAGCCTTGCTTCCGCTTCCTTCGTACCGTCCGCTACCACTACCATTCCCGCGTGTTGCGAGTACCCCATCCCCACGCCTCCGCCATGGTGAAGGGAAACCCAGCTGGCCCCGGCAGCCGTATTGACCATCGCGTTCAGGAGCGGCCAATCGGAGATGGCGTCACTGCCGTCCAGCATAGCCTCGGTCTCCCGGTTCGGTGATGCTACTGATCCGGCGTCGAGATGATCCCGGCCGATTACAACCGGCGCGGAGAGCTCCCCGGAGGCCACCATATCATTGATGATCCGGCCGAACTTGGCCCGTTCGCCATAGCCGAGCCAGCAGATCCGGGCAGGCAGACCCTGGAAGGCAATTTTCTCCCGGGCCAGAGTAATCCATCTCTGCAGGCCTGCATTTTCCGGGAAGGCTTGCATAATCGCTGCATCGGTCTTGTAGATGTCTTCGGGATCACCCGACAGGGCTACCCAGCGGAACGGCCCTTTCCCCTCGCAGAATTGCGGGCGGATATAGGCGGGAACAAAGCCGGGGAAATGAAACGCCTGACTGACGCCCTGATCATAAGCCACCTGGCGGATGTTGTTGCCGTAATCGAAGGTAACGGCACCCTTACTCTGCAATTCAAGCATCGCTTCGACATGCTGGGCGATGCTCTTTTTCGCTAGTGCAATGTATTCCTGCGGGTTCTCCAGCCGGAGCTGCCTTCCGGTCTCGACAGTGAACCCGGCAGGCACATATCCGTTCAGCGGATCATGGGCCGACGTCTGGTCGGTGAGAATGTCCGGAACGAACCCGTGCGCGATCATCCGCGGCAGCAGCTCTGCTGCATTGCCCAAAAGGCCGATGGACAGCGGACGCCCCGCGCTTCTGGCCGCTTCCGCCATGGACAGCGCTTCTTCCATCGTCTCCAATAGCACATCGCAGTACTTGGACTGGATACGTTTCTCGATCCGGGTCCGGTCCACATCAATACCTATGAATACTCCATCATTCATCGTTACGGCCAGCGGCTGGGCACCCCCCATTCCGCCAAGACCTGCACTGAGGGTAATCGTCCCTTTCAGCGTGCCGCCAAAATGCTGTCTGGCACACTCCGCGAACGTCTCATACGTCCCCTGTACAATTCCCTGCGTACCGATGTAGATCCAGCTGCCCGCCGTCATCTGCCCGTACATGGCCAGCCCTTTTTGATCCAGCTCGTGAAAGGTGTCCCAGTTGGCCCAGGCCGGAACCAGATTGGAATTCGCCAGCAGAATACGCGGGGCATCCGGATGGGTACGGAACACGGCTACCGGTTTGCCGGATTGAATCAGCAGCGTTTCATCGTTCGTAAGAGTGGTCAGCGACTGGACGATTGCATCATAGCTGGCCCAGTTGCGGGCTGCTTTGCCAATGCCGCCGTAGACAACCAGCTGCCCGGGATGCTCCGCCACCTCGGGATCCAGATTGTTCATCAGCATGCGCAGCGCGGCTTCCTGCACCCAGCCCTTGGTATTCAGCTTGCTGCCCCTCGGCGCGCGGCAGACTCTCTCCTTGTTATGGCTCATATGGGCTGATCTCCCTTCAAAATAGGCGGTGATTTGCCAAAACTATGTGATGGTGGTCAATTCAATCGATAAGTTTAGCTGGAAAACCTCCCGTTAATTCTTTCATTTTCGGCGCAAATCGGAATTTAGATGGAAAACCTCCCGCTAAATTCCCGAAAAACGCTGAATTTGAGCCATAGGGGTGAAATTAGCGGGAGAAATTCCCACTAGCAACCGTCTCCGCTCCGCCCGGAGGAAATTAGATGGAGGAAATCCCATTACTTCGCCTTCCTCTAGAGGAGTGCGGAGAAGGATACATTTACAGGAAAATCAGTAGAATGCTCATGCTCCTGAAATGAGCTTTCCTTCAGTAAAAATCACTAGAACGTTCATGCTCCTGAAACGAGCTTTCCATCGGAAAGCTTACAGGCGGACGATACCGCTCCTACTGCTCCAATCCCCCCCCTGCGTAATTTGCACGCTTGCTTCGCTTGCTCTGGGGTGGCTTGGAGCTCATCGTTTTTGCATCTGCTCACCTCAAATTTATTTCACACAGGTGCTAAACGGCACCTGGTCCATTAACCCGTCCAGCACCCCGGGCTCCTTCATCCACTCCGCAATGGCGGCAAAATCGCCGGAGAGCACGCGGTCTTCCTTCACCGCCGCCACCTGCTCGCGGCAGCGGTCATAGAGCCATTTTGTGCCTTTGCCGAGCCGCTGCGGCCCCCGGAAGTCGATGGCCTGCGCCGCGCAGAGCAGCTCAATGGCCAGTACGGCATAGGCGTTGTCAACGATTTGCCCTGCCTTGCGTGCACCGATCGTCCCCATGCTGACATGATCCTCCTGATTGCCCGAGGACGGAATGGAGTCCACACTGGCCGGATGAGCCAGCGATTTGTTCTCTGAGACGACAGCGGCTGCGGCGTACTGTGCGATCATGAACCCGGATTGCAGCCCGCCGTTAAGCGTCAGAAACGGGGGCAGCCCCTCGTTCAGCTGCGGGTTGACCAGCCGTTCAATCCTCCGCTCGGCAATATCGGCCAGCTCTGCCGCGCAGACCGACAGATGGTCCATCGGCAGGGCAACCGGCTGGCCGTGGAAGTTCCCGCCGGAGATTACCCGCTCTTCATCGGCAAAAATCAGCGGATTGTCCGTCGCCGAATTCATCTCGATATTCAGCTTCTCCGCGATATAAGCCAGCGCATCCCTGCTCGCCCCGTGAACCTGCGGCGCGCAGCGCAGCGAATAGGCATCCTGCACCCGCTTCTCCCCCTGGTTTGTCATCAGGGTGCTTCCGGCCGTCAGATTCCGGATGTTGGCGGCCGCCTGCTGCTGGCCCTTATGCGGCCGGACGGCATGCGTCGCCGGATCAAAAGCATCCCGTACCGCCAGCAGCGCCTCGCAGGTCAATGCCGCCGCACAGTCCGCCCAGTCCGCCAGCTTCAGCGCATCCCAGCAGGCCAGCGTGCCGACTGCCGTCATGACCTGCGTTCCGTTAATCAGCGCCAGCCCCTCTTTGGCCTCCAGCACGATGGGCGTAAGCCCCGCCTGGGCCAGCGCCTCTGCCCCCGGCAGCCGCACTCCCCGGTAATAGGCTTCGCCTTCACCGATCAGGACGAGTACCATATGCGATAACGGGGCCAGGTCCCCGCTTGCGCCCAGGGAGCCTTTTTCCGGGATCACCGGCACGACGCCCCTGTTAAGCAGTTCTATCATCAGCCGGAGGACCTCCAGGCGGATGCCGGAGTAGCCGAGGGCTAGCGCATTAACCCGCAGCAGCAGGATGGCCCGGACCACCTCCTCCGGAAACGGCGCTCCGATCCCGCAGCTGTGGCTGCGGATCAGGTTAAGCTGCAGCGCCTTCGTATCCTCCGGGGAAATATACGTATCGCTGAATTTGCCGAAGCCTGTGGTCAGGCCGTACACCACTTTTTTCTCCCGCAGCAGTTTCTCTACATAGTTTCGGGTATGCTCCACTTTCCGGCAGCTCTCTTCACTAAGCTCCACGTGGTGGTGGTACCGGGCTACATTGACGACTTCCTCCATGGTTAAAGAATTACCGTATATAAACACTGTATGATTAGCTATTTCTAACATGAGCTTCACCTGCTTTTTGAGTAATAGAAAAAGCCCATACCCTAATAAGAGGTACCGGCTTCTATATTACTAATCACTAAATTACGGCTTGATCATGTTAAGGTGACTTCTTCAGCAATCCACCTGCTAAATATGATTAAAACCAAACCCGATGGCCTCATGCTCAAATCCCTTTTTGGGAGCACCAATCGTCCCGTAGGCACATACCGCAATCCATTCCCCTTCATGCTCCACAGCACCCGACATCTTCCCTCTTACAATGGCAAAAGTCAGCCCCACCGTGCGCAGAATATCGCCGAACTGAACGATGCCGCGGCCAATGCTCTGAATCGCCTCAATGATGGCATGATACAGTGAATGCACCTCCCGGTAGGAACCCGGATCGATAATGTGATTGCTTTTGGCTGCTGTTTCGATGGCTGCGATCACTTTAATCATATCCATAGCCCCGACCCGCCCGATCGTATAGCGGAAGTCCTGCGAAGCCAGCTCCTGCTCAATGACCTTTTTCCATTCATGCTCCTGAAGAACCGCAAGCAGTATAGCTAACTTCCCGATCGGAAAAGATGAAGCGGATGTTTCCCCCATGCAGAAATTCTCCTCGATTCTTTGGCATTGATTGGTATGTCCTGGTTCTTGATTCATAAAAAAAATGCAACCGAAACTAGGAAACCTCTGTCTCCTGATTCTCAGCTACATTCTGTTGACTAATCACTATATATCGCTGAGAAGAATATATACCTGGCTCCAGCATTTGTCAATCGTAAATGTGACCTTATATGACATTGTCAGAGAATAGCAGCAATACCGTCTGCGATCACGTTATATAATATGTCTCTACTGCCTTGATATGATCATGCGCCTGAAAAAAGACCGGCAATCCCCGTGAAAATGGGCATACCGGTCTAACTTTTCTGTATCTACAGCAGGTTTTCGAGCTCCCGGCAGGCTTCCTCGTATGCAGGCCCAAGCTTAGTCAGCTGCTGCACGGCCAAGTCATATTCATCTGCTCTGGCATGAAGTTCAATTAGCGCGCACAGATGGGAAAAATACTGCGCACCGATGCTCAGACTGCCTGATTTCAGGCCGTGGGCAACCGCCGCCATCTCCGGAAGATCCCTCATCGACGCCGCCGCATCCAGTGCCGCCAGCCGAAGAGGGGTATCACTCTTGAAAATCTCTACCAGCATGCGGAGAAATTGCGGCTCTTCTTCACCGTCCATCTCCCGGATGCCGGTCAGCGTGTCTTGCTGGAGGACGGGAATATACGGCTCCCTGCCAAACCATTTGTCCAAAAGCTGCTGCAGCTTCTGCAGACTCAGCGGCTTCACCGCCCAGTCATCTAAGCCAGCCCGGACGAACTGCAACCGGCTCTCCTCCGCCCCGTCTCCGGTCACACCAATGATGGGAATCCTCGGCCTTGCCCCGGATAATTCCTGCTGGCGGATGAGACGAACCGCCTCGTCGCCGTTCATGCCCGGAAGCCTGCTGTCCATCAGAATCAGCCCATACTCCTGCTGCTGCCAGGCTTCTACAGCCTCACTGCCGCTGTCCACCAGATGCACCTCTGTAATCCCCAGCCTCTTGAGCTGCTGCTGCAGCAGTGTGCGGTTCAGCCCATTATCTTCAGCAACCAGTATGGGCAGCGCACTAAATCGGCCCTCCGGTAATGAAGCTTCAGCAGGAGGCTGCGGCTCCGGCAGGATAGACGGTTTGTCCAGCACAAGCCCGAAGGAGAAGGTGGAACCCTGTCCAGGTGAACTATCCACCTTAATTGTTCCGCCCATCAGTTCAACCATCGACTTGCAAATCGACAGCCCGAGTCCGGTACCTTCTGCGGCCTTCTCCCCGTCCCGGCTCATTTGCGAATACGGCTGAAACAGAGCCGCCTGATCCTCCGGCGAGATGCCGATCCCCTCATCCCGGACTGCAAAACAAAGCCTCTGACGGAATTCATCCTCACCGGCCAGACTCACGGTCAGCTCTACTTCCCCGTTCTGCGTGAACTTCACCGCATTGCCGAGCAGATTGATTAGCACTTGAAGGATTTTGGGGGAATCTCCCTCAAGCGTAGCCGCCACACCGCTTCCAATCTTCCATTTCAAAGTATTTCCGCGCTTTACGGCAGCGGGAGAGAGCAGCTTGAAGGCATGCTCCAGCAGATCATGAACGCTGAAGGAGATCTTGTTCAATTCCATTTTTCTGGCTTCAATTTTGGAGATATCGAGCAGATTATTGATCATCTGCAGCAGGTACTGCGCGGAATCACGGATCACCTGCAGATAACTCTGCTGTTCTTCCGCCATCCCCTCTGCCCCGAGCAGCTCGGTCATACCCAGAATACCATTCATAGGTGTGCGGATTTCGTGGCTGACTGTAGCCAGAAACAGGCTTTTCGCCCGGTTGGCCGCTTCAGCCTCTTCCTTCAGCTCCTTAAGCTCGGCATTATTCTTGGCAAGCTGCCGGTGCATCGTAATCAATTCATTGTTCATCGCCGAAAATTCAGCCAAGATTTGTTCTTCCCGCGCTTGGCCGTCAATCACCTGATGCGAGAGATTCTCGATGGTCCCCCTCAGTTTGCGGATTTCCTGCTCATGGTCAATCATTTGGAAATCCCGCCTTCAGTATGGCCTCTTCAGAAACAAGCCGTTCGGCCACCTCCAGTGCAAGCTTCGCGTCCGGGGCATAGCCGTCAGCACCGACCTTCTTCCATAATTCCGTGTCTATATTAAACGGCATACCGCCGACCATAATGCGGAGGCCGTCCAGTTCGCGGCTGCTGCGGATGGACGATATCAGACGAATGACCTCCGATACATGGAAGGTCATCGTAATTGAAATGGCCAGCAGATCAGCAGGCTGCTCCTTCAAATGTCGGACCAGGCCCTCTACGGGCATATTGGAGCCCAGATAGAAGGTATTCCAGCCCTCCATTTCAAAGAAATCAGCCAGCATCCGCAGTCCGATTTCATGAAGCTCTTCACCCACACCAACCGCAACCAGTTTTTTCTTGCCGTTCTGCGCCCGAATCCATTGCGGATAGAGCTGGGAGATGATGCTCTGGGTGCAGGCTGTGCAGTAATGCTCCTGGGCTACCGTAATACGGCCCATCTGCCATAGCCGTCCAATCTCATATTGGGTTTCCTGGAAGATATGCAGATAAATATCGTGGATGGGTATGCCGTCCTTATATAAGCCCAGTACAAACTCCGAAGCCTTACGCCGTTCTCCGTCCAGAAGCAGCTGAAGATATTCATCCGCCTCATGGAAATAAGGCTTCTGCGGCTGAAGAAAGGAGGGCAGACTCCCCTCCCCGCGTGTATGATATATGCCCATGTCCAGATAACTTAGAATCAGCTCTCTTTCGGGCTGCTCTACCCGGGCGCTTATCGCTTCTTTCATCAGATCGAGGTTGATCCGCAAATCCTCGCCCGTTATTTTGTACTGCGCAAGCAGGACTTTCAGCCAGGCAATATAATTAATAAACAGAAGCGGACTCTCCAGCGCCACACTCTGCGCCAGATACCGCAAATGATATAAGGAATCCTGCTTGGTTCTTGCTCTTCCGGAAGGACCGAATCTTTGCTCTAGGTCAGGCTGTCGTTCATACTGGCGTGCAGTGATTTCCTCCGCCAGCTGCTCGGCTATCCCTTTCAGCCGTTCTCCTGCATTCTGCTGATCAAGATGCATGCGGTCACTCCTTTACTGTACAAACGCAAAAATAACGCTTTTTATATTATTATACAATATTTCGCAAGCCTGCCGGGAAAGGCCCAGGAAATCCCTACAATACAAAGGGGGGTACAATATTCCTTCACAGCTTATTCAGCTGCAGGACTGGCTTAGAGCCAGACTGCCGGACAGTCCACGCTGATGCTATTCCTTCATGCTATGCCCCCGCCGTCTAATCATCCGCAAACAGTGCCTGGTAGCGCTCCAACCCATTTGCAGCAAGCTCCGCCTTCGGAACAAAACGGATTGCGGCTGAATAAATCCGGTAATGCAGCTTCGAAGGCTCCGGACCGTCGTAGGATAACTGCCCGAGGTAAGCACCGCTCAGCCTGCTCCGCAGCAATGTCCGCACCCCGCCGCCGCTGTAGTCCGCTTCCCTGCGGACCAGCCCCGGTTCGAGCGGTGAGGTGAACGCGGGCCAGCCGGTGCCTGAATCGAACTTGTCCCGGGAGCTAAACAGCGGATCGCCATTCAGCACATCGGTATAAATGCCGTCTTGATAATGGTTCCAGTACGCATTGTCGTACGCAGGCTCCGTCCCTTTATGCTGAGTCACTTCGTACTGCAGAGCGGTCAGCCGGGAACGCAGCCGCTCCTTGTCTTCACGCCCATTCCAATGGTGTTCAGTGAAATCTCCCCGGCCGGAGCCCTTCAGATACAGCTTATAATCCAGCGGATGAGTCTTATAGTAGTCCTGATGCTCTGCTTCAGCCGGATAAAACGTTTCTGCGGGGAGAATTTCGGTCACAATCGGAGACTTGAACCGCTTCTCTGCCTGAAGCGCAGCTTTGGAAGCCTCCGCCTGGGCCCGCTGCTCTTCACTGTGCACGAAGATAGCCGTCCGGTAGGAACTCCCCCGGTCCATGAACTGGCCGCCCCGGTCTGTCGGATCGATCAGCTGCCAATAGATGTCCAGCAGACGCGTGTACGGAAACAGCTCCGGCTCAAAGGTAATCTGTACAGCCTCGAAATGTCCGGTAGTCTCGGTTCCGACCTCAGCATATGTCGGGTTCCCGGTATGCCCGCCCGTATAGCCGGACACCACGGAGACAATGCCCGGCAGCTCATCAAACGGCTTGACCATACACCAGAAGCAGCCCCCGGCAAAGGTAGCGAGCTGCTGCCCGGTATTCTGCTGATCATTCATCCGGCCTGCCTCCCTTATTTGTTTCAAATTTAATGCTTATGAACTTCATTATAACTGAATATCCTTTTTCTTCACATAAATCAGGGTTATAACAAGACAGAGGTTGAAGCAGCGCGGAAAAGGGTACTGAACAGCACGATGCTTAGTTCGGTCATATCTATCATTAATGGAAGCAGGGATAATCTATGAATACACCCAGAACTGCAAAAGAGGTAACAAAAGAGAACAGACCTGAACCAGTAACAGGGAGTGAAGGCACCGGCCGGAGAGCGGCAATCGCCTTAACCGGAGCGAGCGGATATATCGGCCATAATCTGCTGAAGCTCTTAACCGGGGATTACGACGTGATCGCTCTGTCAAGACACGGGAACCAGAAGGAGAACAGCCCGAATGTAGAGTGGCGCTCCTGTGAGCTGTTCTCGATGTCATCGGCAGAGCAGGCACTGCAAGGCGCAGACTATGCCATCTACCTCGTTCATTCGATGCTGCCTTCGGCTAAGCTGACCCAAGCGGCCTTTGAGGACATGGATGCCATACTGGCGGACAATTTTGCCCGGGCAGCCCGCAAGAACGGCATTAAGCAGATCGTCTACTTAAGTGGCATTATTCCCGGGAATATCCCGCAGGAGCAGCTCTCCCGCCATTTACGCAGCCGGCTTGAAGTAGAGCGAATCCTCGGCTCTTACGGGGTACCTGTTACAACCATACGTGCCGGATTGATTGTGGGACCGCAGGGCTCGTCCTTCCCGATCCTCGTCAAGCTGGTCCGGCGTCTGCCGGTCATGCTGCTGCCGAAATGGACGCGGACACCCACCCAGCCAATCGCCTTGTCAGAGGTACTCCTTGCACTCCGCAAATGTATCGGCAGCGCTGGGTTATACGGCCGTGCGATCGACGTCGGCGGTCCCGGCAGCATGACTTATAAAGAAATGATGCTGAAGACCGCGGAGGTCCTGCACAAAAAACGGAGATTATTTGATATTCCGCTGCTGACCATCCATCTGTCGCGCCTCTGGGTGACGCTGATCACCGGAGCGCCGAAGGAGATGGCCTACCCGCTGATTGAAAGCCTGGCCCATCCGATGGTTGTTCATCCCGCGCGGACGGTTCCCGGCATCAGCGATGGCCGGATTCCTTTTGATGAAGCTGCGCGGGAGGCGCTGAAGGAGGAGGACGAAGCCGCATTAAGGCCTAAAGGAAAATCAGCCGCCCCTGCGAAAACAAACTCAGGAAGCAAACCAAAACCAGCCGCCGATGTCCGCTCCATTCAGCGCGTAGTACTGCCGGGCAATACCAATACCGATTGGGCCGCCCGTTATTATCTGGAGTGGCTGGGCAGAACATTGAAGCCGCTGGTCCGTATTGATTATGACGGGCGGAATATCTACCGGGTGCACCTGCGGGCCAGCCGCACCCCTATTCTGGAGTTGACCTATCTCCCGGAAAGGAGCAGTGCGGAGAGTACAGTGTATCAAATTTCCGGCGGAGCCTTCACCAAAAAAGGCGATACCCATGAAGGCAGGCTTGAATTCCTCCAGATTCCCGGCACCCGGGAATGCGTCATTGCCATCCATGATTATCTGCCTTCCCTGCCGTGGTTTCTCTATAAATACACACAAGCCAAAGCCCATCTGTGGGTAATGGCCGCCTTCCGCAGACATTTGCAGCGGTTAGGCGCCAAGTCTTAAGCTTCGCCCTTCCTCCGATACCCTGCCGGTTCTCTAATAGGAGGACGGGGGTCAGTTATAAATATTCCTTTACAGGAATATTCCTGTTATGGTATATTGTATTCAGCAAAGGAAAGTAACGCAAGCGAATGGATGATGAATATGAATGCAACGGTTATGAGTGCCTTGGCTGAACCTAACCGCCTGCAGATGGTTGAACTGCTGCGCGGGCATCCGCTAACTGTAGGAGAAATCGCCCGGCAGCTGCAGATTCGGCAGCCCCAAGCCTCTAAGCATTTGCGGGTTTTAAGCGAGGCCGGAATCGTGGAGTCCAAGGTCGATGCCAACCGCAGAATCTACAGTCTGTGTCCGGCTCCTTTCCGGGAACTGGACGATTGGCTGGAGAACTACCGTGTACTTTGGGAGGACAGACTTAACCGTCTGGATGATTACTTACAGACGCTGGAGAAGAAATTGCCGGCAGAGCAGCAAGACTAGGCTGGACGTGATAAGCACATTTCATGCAATCAGAGAGGATGAGAGCAAATGACTAATCAAATGGTATCCAGAGTAGAGGACAAATCGCTTATTCTTGAACGTGAATTCAAGGCTCCGCGTGAGCTGGTATTTCAGGCATTCTCACAGGCGGAGCATTTGAAGCACTGGTGGGGCCCGCGTGGCTGGAGTCTCCCGGTATGCCATATCGATTTCCGCGAAGGCGGAGTCTGGCACTACTGTATGAAATGCGAGGACAAGAATCAGGGCGATTTCTATGGAATGGAGTCCTGGGGCAAGGGCGTGTACCGCGAGATCATCGAGCCCGAGAAGATTGTCTATGTTGATTATTTCTCTGATGCTGAGGGCAATGTGAACGAAGATTTGGCAGAGACGCTGGTAACGCTGACCTTCACCCAAACGGACAGCGGGACATTGGTCATTTGCCGCTCGGATTACGCAACCCCCGAAGACCTGAAGCAGGTAATGGATATGGGCATGCTCCAAGGCATCACGGAAACCTGGAACAGACTGGTTGAGCATTTGGCCAGCATACGTTAGAACATCGGTTAGATACAGCACACACAACAGGCACCCGCTGGAGACTTCTCCGGCAGGTGTTTTTTACATGGATAGATCTATTAATCCGCTGCATCAGACGGGCTAATCAATCCTTATGATGGCTGTCCCACAAATCCTTGTGCATTAGTCCGGCAAACACAAGCAGAATCAGTGAAAGGATCATCACAAACTCTCTAAGTGTGTTCGATATGCTGTCTATGTTGTAACCAAAAACTATATTTATCCGGCCCCATAACAGGTTAAGACAGAGCAAAGCCACGGTGGAGTAAGTAATCCATACACTGCGGAGATAGAGATTATAGGTGCGTTGCGGGCCATTACCGATAAAATAGCGGCTGTACCGTACCACATATGCCGCAAACACTATAAAGGCGGTTAACTCCAGGGCGACAAGCGTCAAATCAATGATTCCCATGCAGATCATCTCCTCTCTTGCCCAGGCCGGAATGATGCAGGTCCATCAGGCTTTCGATATCATTCATTTCATAGGCTGCCTGGATTTTGCCTAACTTCTCGATTTCTTTCTTCACACGACTGGGCTTGATCTCATTTTTTCTGAAAATATCGAGGAGCTTCACTTGTCGACGACCTCCCCACTATTCATTTTATCAGCGCTCTCTCTTACCTTGGTCTCTCTTGTCATGTCTTCCCTTTCAATAAGCAGCTTGACGAGTGAACGGTTGTATTGATTGAGCTCCTTCTCGTTCTCCTCATCACGTTTCTGATAATGCTGTATGACCTTTTCTTTATTCGCGATCTGCCGGATGCTCCAGACTAAAGCGATGGATAAAAGGACATTAAGCACGACTGAGCCGTCGTTGTTATTGAACAGGCCAGTCAATGCATTCAAATCCATCAATATCACCCCATTTGTGAACAAATCTATAGCTGCTGCCGGAAGAACATCTGCTATACTCTATTCATTTTGCAAACCTATGGATTGGGTAATTTAGTATTTTGTTAGAATGATGTTACATGCCCTCTCTATTGATTCTGTGCATCAAACGAAAAATAATGATACTATGTATGATGGATCAAAGACTTTTTATATGTTGCAACAGGAGAAGATAACATGGAACCGAATTTTTGGATGGATTTACCGAAGCCGTTTTTTATATTAGCTCCAATGGAAGATGTCACAGATATTGTATTTCGTCACGTCATTAGAGAAGCTGCAACACCTGACGTATTTTTCACGGAATTCACAAGTACAGAAAATTATTGTCACCCTGTTGGAAAAGAAAATGTAGGTGGCCGGTTAATGTTCACAGCTGATGAGCAACCGATTGTCGCTCATATTTGGGGCAATAGACCTGCACTTTTTGAACAGATGAGTATGGATATGAAAAAACTTGGTTTTCGTGGGATCGATATAAACATGGGGTGCCCGGCACAAAACGCCGCATCTAGTGGAAAAGGGGCTGGATTAATACGCCATCCTGAAGTTGCAGCAGAAATTATTCAAGCAGCAAAAGCAGGCGGATTGCCGGTCAGTGTGAAAACAAGATTGGGTTACTCTAAAATTGACGAGTGGCGCGGCTGGTTAGGACATATATTGAAACAAGATATTGCGAATCTTTCCATTCACCTTCGTACAAAAAAAGAGAAAAGCAGAGTAGCGGCACACTGGGAGCTAATTCCTGTAATAAAAAAATTGCGCGATGAAATTGCTCCTAATACGTTGTTAACCATTAATGGAGATATTCCGGACCGCGCAACAGGATTAAAAATAGTTGAACAACACGGCGTTGATGGTATCATGATTGGCCGTGGTATTTTCACCAATCCATTTGCTTTTGAAAAAGAACCCAAAGAACATAGCGCGAAGGATTTTCTCAATTTACTTCTTTTACAGTTGGATCTGCACGATAAATATTCAACAGAAACCCTGCCGCGTTCATTTAAACCACTGCTTCGCTTTTTCAAAATCTATACTCGTGGATTTAGAGGTGCAGACGAACTAAGAAACCAATTAATGGATACCACGTCAACAGACGAGGTTCGCCGTTTAGTAAAACCTCTATTAGATCAAGTATTAGATTGAAGTATATCTCCTTTAAAATCATCAAACGCATATGAAATACCTAGAAAAAAGAAAGAGACCTTTCGTATATAACTACGAAAGGTCTCTTTTTTAACACATTTTGGTCAAAGCAGGTTTCCTATCAAGGAAAACTCTTGATATATAAGGGCTCTTAGCCCTTATTACATCATGCCGCCCATACCGCCCATGCCGCCCATGTCTGGCATGCCGCCGCCTTTTTCAGGCTCTGGCTTGTCAGCGATGACAGCTTCGGTGGTCAGGAACATAGCTGCTACGGATGCAGCATTCTGCAGCGCGGAGCGAGTTACCTTCGCAGGGTCAACGATTCCGGCTTCGAACATGTTCACCCATTCGCCGGTTGCCGCGTTGTAGCCTACACCAACAGTTTCTTTCTTCAAGCGGTCCACGATAACGGAACCTTCTTCTCCAGCATTCGCAGCAATCGTACGGATTGGCTCTTCCAGAGCGCGCAGCACGATGTTGACACCAGTTCTTTCGTCGCCGGTTACATCTACAGCTGCTACAGCGTTATATACGTTCACAAGAGCTGTACCACCACCGGATACGATACCTTCTTCAACCGCAGCGCGGGTTGCGTTCAGGGCGTCTTCGATGCGCAGTTTGCGCTCTTTCAATTCTGTTTCAGTTGCTGCGCCGACTTTGACAACGGCTACGCCGCCAGCCAGTTTAGCCAGACGCTCCTGCAGTTTTTCCTTGTCGAACTCGGAAGTGGTTTCTTCCAGCTGGGAACGAATTTGGCTTACGCGTGCATTGATGTCCGCTTTGTCGCCGCTGCCGTCTACGATAGTAGTGTTTTCTTTGGTTACGCGCACTTGGCGGGCGTTACCCAGTTGTTCGATGGAAGTGCTCTTCAGGTCAAGACCCAGCTTCTCAGTGATTACTTGGCCGCCTGTCAGAGCAGCGATGTCCTGCAGCATTGCTTCGCGGCGGTCGCCAAAGCCAGGGGCTTTAACAGCAACAGCGTTGAAGGTTCCGCGCAGTTTGTTCACGATCAGCATAGCTTGTGCTTCGCCTTCGATATCTTCAGCGATAATCACGAGCGGACGGGCCTGCTGTACAATCTTCTCAAGCAGCGGAAGAATTTCCTGCGTGCTGCTGATTTTCTTGTCAGTGATCAGGATGTACGGGTTGTCCAGAACAGCTTCCATTTTGTCCGTGTCGGTAATCATGTACGGGGAAATGTAGCCGCGGTCAAACTGCATACCTTCAACCACTTCAAGCTCAGTCAGGAATCCGCGGGATTCTTCAACAGTGATAACACCGTCTTTGCCGACTTTTTCCATAGCTTCTGCAATCAGTTGACCCACTTCATCGTCAGCCGCGGAGATCGCAGCTACTTGAGCGATAGCCTGGGAATCTTCGATTGGCTTAGCAATCTTCTGCAGTTCAGCAACAGCTGCTTTAACCGCTTTGTCGATCCCTTTGCGGATAACCATTGGGTTAGCGCCTGCAGTTACGTTCTTCAGACCTTCGCGGATCATGGCCTGTGCCAGAACCGTTGCAGTTGTAGTACCGTCACCGGCTACATCGTTAGTCTTAGTAGCTACTTCTTTAACGAGCTGTGCGCCCATGTTCTCGAATGCATCTTCGAGTTCGATTTCTTTGGCGATGGTAACACCGTCGTTAGTGATCAGCGGGCTGCCGAATTTCTTCTCGAGCACCACGTTGCGGCCTTTAGGACCCAGTGTAACTTTTACTGCGTTTGCCAAAGCATCAACCCCGCGAAGCATCGAGCGGCGGGCGTCTTCACTGAATTTAATTTCTTTTGCCATTAGTGTTAACCTCCTAAAAGTTTGTGAGCGTTACATCTGGAATACACTTCGAACAAACTGGCTTCGAAAGCATATGCCTGGTTTGTGTTACGTGCGTTGAAGCTTAAGTATGGTTACGGCTAAACTTATAAACGTTCTTCTTAGTCAAGAATCGCGTGAATGTCGCTTTCCTTCATAATCAGATATTCTTTGCCTTCATATTTGATTTCGGTTCCGGCATATTTCGAGAAGATCACGCGGTCGCCTTCTTTAACTTCCAGTGGTACACGCACTCCGTCTTTAAGAGCTCCGCTGCCGACTGCGATAATTTTGCCTTCCTGCGGCTTCTCTTTGGAAGAGTCCGGAAGCACGATACCGAAAGAAGTGGTTTCCTGTTGCTCGCTTGGTTCTACCAATACGCGTTCACCTAGTGGTTTGATCATGAAAAATAGCCTCCTTTGAAATTATGTTATTTACCTTGAGAACATAGATTGGGATGCCGGAGAATCAAAAAGGATTCATACGGCTGCTCGTGAAAATATCGTCTTGGCGCGGCCTCTGCCGGCTAATCCCATATTGTTCAGCTCCGTTAGCACTCAACCATCTGTAGTGCTAACAACAATTTTTATGATACTCAACTTGAAGAAGGATTTCAAGTCCTTTTACGTAAAATCGCATTGTTTTACGGAAAAATATGGTTTGCAGGGTTGTCCGGCACACACTCTCTTACATTCTATCCACCAGAAGGCAAAGTATGCCCGTCCCGGCTTCAAAACTCAAGGTTCAAAGCCGGGGGGTCATTGTCAGAGCTCCTCTTGTTTAACATAACGCGCTTCCCGTACGGCATCCTCCGCCAGCTGCTTGCGGTAGACAAAGGCTGAGAGAAATACGCTGAACTCATAGAGCACGAGCAGCGGAAGGGTTACCAGAAAGTCCGAGATGAAATCGGGCGGCGTAATCACTACGGCAATAAAGACAAGCGCGAAATAGGCATACCGCCGCATCCGGCGCAGGCGCAGCGGATTGAGAATTCTCAGCTTTGTCAGGAACATTACAATCAGCGGCAGCTCAAACAGCAAGGCCAGCGGAATGCACAGGCTGAACATGAAGCTGAAATATTCGGCAATCCCGTACGTCTCCTCAAGCCCCATGCTGCGGGTAATAGTGATTGTGAATGACAGCGCCATAGGAAACACAATGTAATAGGCAAATGCTATGCCCAGTATAAACAGCACGAACACATAGGGCACATACCGCAGCGCCGCACTACGCTCCAGAGGCCGCAGCCCGGGACTGATGAACGCCCACAGCTGATAGACAATGAACGGCAGTGAGATCGCCAGCGAGACCGCCATGGCAATCTTCATATACATGCCGATGCCGTCCCAGAAGGAAAAGGCATGCAGGACAAATCCCTCAGCCTGATCGGCGTGGATCAGGTACAGATAAATCGGTTTGGCGACGAACAGTCCGCCGATAAGACCGGCCACAAACACAATCAGCACATAGATAATTCGTCTGCGCAGTTCGGTTAGATGATCAACCACTGACATTTCTTCCGCTTCCAGAGACATGATATGGCACCACCCAATGACTTATGTAGAATTCCCCGTAAAAAAAAGGGGGCGCCGCCCAGTCTTAACCAGACCTGAGAGGAACGCCCCCGCGTAGATAAATCGTATTATTCCGGAAGACGCCGGTCCTGCGGAAGTTCTGCAGCTATTTTCTGCGGGGCCGGCGGAACAGGCGCTTCACTGCGCTTTGCCGGTTCCGGCTCGCTAATAATCTCACGTGCCCCGTCCTTGAACTCACGGAAGGTGCGTCCGACTGCACGCCCAAGCTCAGGAAGCTTGTTTGGACCAAAGAGCAGCAGCGCCAGGATAACCAGTAAAATAATTCCGGGAGCACCAATACCATTCAGCATTTGTTATTCCTCCTCGTCACTCTGTCCGTTCATGATATCTTAAACACTAATTTAATAATACCATAACTTTTATCACACATCCAACCAGCTTTTCTGCAGATTGGATGGGACACAGACAGAGGCCGGCAGAGGTTATTGACGGTACTGGCCGGTGACCATCAGCAGCGCTTCCGGCAGCTGGTCCATAATTGCTGCCAGATTCTCATGTACACCTTTCGGAGTACCCGGCAGATTAACAATAAGCGTTCTTCCGCGGATTCCGCAAATGCCGCGGAAAAGCATCACCGCGCGGTTCTTTTGCATAACTGTACTCCGCATCGCTTCTGAAAGACCGGGCACCTCCCGTTCAATTACACGCCGGGTCGCTTCCGGTGTAACATCACGGATTGCCAGGTCGGTTCCTCCTGTAGTCAGCACCAGGTCGGCCTTAAAATAATCCGTAAGCTCAATCAATGCGGCAATAATCTCATCCTGCTCATCCGGCACGATTCTGACCTCAATGATCTCACCGCCAAGCTCTTCTTCCACCAGCTCCCGAATAACCTGGGCGCTAGTGTCTTCCCGTTCGCCCCTGGACCCTTTATCGCTGGCCGTCAGGATTGCTGTTTTCCACGCCATAGGTTGTCCCTCCCTCTCTATGTACTATGTATGGACGGCTGCGGACTGCAGCCTTCTCGCGCTTTAGCCGTGCTGTGTTTAAACCTCCAGCGCATAATCCCCATTTTTCCCGCCGCTCTTTGACACCAGCATCGTCGGTCCGATAATCATGTCCTTCTGCAGCGCCTTGCACATGTCGTACACTGTCAGCGCTGCCGCAGAAACGGCCGTCAGCGCCTCCATCTCCACACCGGTCAGCCCGGTTGTCTTGACAGTTGCTTCTATATAAAGTTCATCTTTGCTGTTATCCGAGAAGCGGATGTCAATGCCGGTCAGCGGCAGCGGATGGCACATCGGGATCCAGTCGGCTGTTTTTTTGGCGGCCATGATTCCAGCGACCTGAGCGACAGCCAGTACATCCCCTTTACCGATCCTGCCGGCCTTGATGGCATCAAGCGTCCCGGGGTCCATCTTTACCTTGCTTCTCGCAGCGGCCGACCGCTTGGTGATCTCCTTGTCGCTGACATCCACCATACGTGCCCGGCCCTGCTCATTAAAATGGCTTAGTTCCATGCTGTTTCTCCTTCCGGAAATCCATGATACCGTCTTCTGTAATCAACATGTCCATATAGGCATCATGGTAATCCATGGGTACCTCCGGAATCAGCTGCTGGCTGAATGCCAGGCCGATCCACAGCAGAGCTCCTGCGGATGCCGGAGGCTCCGCTTCCCAGGCCGCCCGCAGACGGTCATAATAGCCGCGTCCGTAACCGAGCCTTCCGCCGCGGCGGTCAAAGGCCAGTCCAGGTACGAATACAGCATCCGGACGGCACTGCCCGCCGGGTTCACAAGCCGGGGCGGAAATAGGCTCCTGGATACCATAAGCTCCGGCGGCAAGCTCTTTCCATGAGTTTACCGGATGCAGGCTCATCTTTCCTGTGGACTGGATCACACGGGGCAGCAGCACCTTACGGCCTGCTGCCCAGGCGCCATCGATCAGCGGGCGTGTGTCCAGCTCCGAACGAAACGGCACGTAGGCAAGCAGCGTCTCTGCACCTTCCCGTGCAAGCCACTCCGCTGCATAACTGCAGACCAGAGCAGACAACGCCTCTCTCTGGTCTGCCGGCAGCTTGTCGCGGACGGCGGCTCTCTCCGCACGCAGTTCCCGCTTTAATTCGGCGAGTAAGGCGCTCTGGCCTGTCATCTGCAGCCGCCTCCTCCTGTTCATATGACTAGCTTATCATAGTTTGTAAACTCAGTTTACCACTCTTCTCCCCGGTTCGCCAAGGTTGTATCATTTGCCCTGTTATGCGAATCAATTAAGATGTTCTCCTGCTATCCTGCTGTCAAAAAACACGCTGCGCTCCCCAATTCTCCCAGCTTTCCGCCCCCCTGCCGCAAAGCTCCTGCCCCCTCGCGCCGCTGGCGCTTTTCATGTAAACTATAGAATAAGCAAGTTACACGGCCGGGCGTCAGTGCCAAGGCGAAATATGCAAGGGCGGAGGTTTCATTGGTATGCTTCTTCAAGCGACAGGAATTTCGAAATCATATGGTATACAAAGCGTGCTGGACGGCATCAGCCTGCAGGTGAATGAGAAGGAACGGGTTGGACTGGTAGGCGTTAATGGCGCCGGCAAATCCACCTTCCTGCAGATCCTCGCGGGTGAGATGTCCTTTGACAGCGGGCAAATTCATAAATCCAAAGAAACAACTATCGGCTATCTGGCCCAGAACAGCGGGCTGCAGTCGGACAAAACGATCCAAGAGGAGATGCTCGCTGTATTTGCTCCCCTGATCGAGGCGGAAGCCGAGCTGCGGCAGATGGAGGCGAGCATCGCTGATCCTAAGCTTGCCGATGATCCGAAACGGTATGAGGATTTGCTGGAACGGTACGCCAAACGGTCAGATTGGTTCAAAGACCACGGCGGTTATGAGATGAACACACGCATCCGCAGCGTGCTGCACGGGATGGGCTTCGGGGAATTCGCACCGGATACACCGATTGCCACCTTAAGCGGCGGACAGAAGACTCGCCTCGCGCTGGCCCGCATCCTGCTTCAGGCCCCGGATCTGCTCATGCTCGATGAACCTACGAACCATCTGGACATTGAGACGCTGACGTGGCTGGAGGATTATCTGCGCAGCTATGCCGGCGGAATTCTGGTCGTCTCCCATGACCGGTATTTCCTCGACAGGCTGGTTACCACGATCGTTGAAATTGAGCGGCATCAGTCCCGGCGGTATACAGGCAACTATAGCCGTTATATGGAGCTGAAGGCTGCAGAATATGAGATCCGCATGAAGCAGTACGAGAAGCAGCAGGATGAGATCTCCCGGATGGAGGATTTCGTGCAGCGTAACATCGTGCGTGCTTCTACAACCAAACGTGCCCAGAGCCGGCGCAAAGCGCTGGAAAAGATGGACCGCATCGACAAGCCGCTCGGCGACCTGAAGAAAGCCAGCTTCTCCTTCGAGCCTGACTTCATGTCCGGTAAAGAGGTGCTGCAGGTACGTGACGTTGCCGTATCGTTCAGCGAAGAAGCAGCGCCACTCTTCCGTAACGCATCCTTTGAACTGCGCCGCGGCGAAACAGCAGCACTGATCGGCCCGAACGGGATCGGCAAATCAACGCTGCTGCAATGCATGACCGGTACCCGGGAGCCATCCGCCGGAACCGTAAACTGGGGAGCCAAAGTAAAAATCGCTTATTACGATCAGGAACAGACAAGGCTCAACCCGCGCAATACGGTTCTGGAGGAGCTGTGGAGCGAATATCCGATGCTTGAAGAGGCCCGGATCCGTACCATTCTCGGCAACTTCTTGTTCAGCGGGGAAGATGTCCTGAAACGGGTCTCAGCTTTAAGCGGTGGTGAAAAAGCACGTGTGGCACTATCTAAGCTGATGCTGCGCGGCGCAAACATGCTTATTCTCGATGAGCCTACCAACCATTTGGATCTGGTCAGCCGCGAGGTATTGGAGTCCGCCCTGATCGATTTTGAAGGAACCCTGTTATTCATCTCCCATGACCGTTATTTCCTTAACAAAATGGCGGAGCGCGTTCTGGAGCTGCATCCCGGCGGCATCGACCAGTATCTTGGCAACTATGATGATTACGTTGAGAAGAAAAAAGAACTGGAAGCCATCGCCCTAGAGGAAGCCGAGCTTACGGCGGCCAAAGCCTCGCGCAATGCCGATCTTGATGCCGCAGCAGATAAAGGCAGTGCCTCCTCTTATGAAGCGGACAAAGCGGCCAAACGGGAGGAGCGGAACCGGCAGCGGCAGATTTCAGAGCTGGAAGAAACCATCGCCCGGCTGGAGGAAGAGATCGCCGGAATTGAGCATGAAATGACCAAACCGGAGGTTTATCAGGATTACATGGCGCTTCAGGAGCATGAGAATGACCTAAAGGACAAAAAAACGCAGCTAAGCGAACGGTTTGACGAATGGGAGCAGCTGGCTGACGAATAATGTAATCAGGTTAAATAAATATTTTCAAACTGTTACCGATTTGTTCATAAAAACTTATCCACATTCCCATCCACAGTTTTCGTGTATAACTCTCCGTAAAAAAAGCCCCCCGGGGCCTTTTTTTATGCGATAAATCGCTATTTTGTTTGTCAAGGACTTTTTATCCACCGAATTATCCACATTATCCACAGTTTCCACAAAAACCTCACACAGGATAACTCCACATTTCAGCAGTTCAGAAAATAGGCGTTATTGCTGATTTTACACGGTTTTTACACAACTAGTGCAGAATATGTGGATAACGTTGTCCACATCTTGACAAAAGCCGCATGGGCTAAATTTCCATCCTGCAAATCAATGAAGGAAGCCGTACAGAATGCCCGGCCCAATGAAAAACAGACCCTCATCATGGCGCGTTTATGCACCAAGATGAGGGTCTGCAACCCCTGCCTATTCCACTACAGGCAAAGCTTCTTCCCGGACCTGCTCCACCTGGGCGGAGAGCAGTGCCGCATTGCAGGCGGCGATATAAGCTATCCCTGCTGCCATCACAATATCCTGATGGATCGCTGTCCCCCGGAACTTACTGCCTTCCCATTCCACCATAACCGCAGCTTCGGCCTGGGCGTTCTCCCCGCTGCCCAGTGAATGCAGCTCCAGTCCCGCAAAGCTGATATGCTCGGCGATTCCCTGGCTGATTGCAGCAATGACTGCCTCCAGCGGGCCGCTACCGGTGCTGGTGTACGCATTTTCTGTGCCGTTTTGCAGGTGGCGGACCGTCACTGCTGCCACCCTCCGCGGGGCGCTGCCGGCCAGCACCTGAACATCGCCCAGCTCGTAGACCTGGGCCTGCTGTCCGGTAGCCGTGCTGACCATCCGCAGCAGCTCGTCATCGCTGACCGCTTTCTGCCTGTCGGCTGTCTCTTTGAAGGATTCGTAGAGGGCATCCAGCTCTGCCGCATCCAGGGCAATCCCATACTTCGCCGCGCGGTCCTTGAGTGCGTGTCTGCCGGAGTGCTTGCCCAGAATGATCATGCTGCGCGGAATCCCCAGCCGCTCAGGGTCCATAATCTCGTACGTGCTTCGGTCCTTCAGCAAACCGTCCTGATGTATACCGGACTCGTGCTGGAAGGCATTTCTGCCTACGACCGGCTTGTTGTAGGCAATCGGGAAATGCATCGCTCCGCTGATCATCCGTGAGGTATCATACAGCTTATCCAGCACGATCCCCGTTTCAGCGCCAAGGGCATCCCCGCGGGTCTCAAGGGCCATAACCAGCTCTTCCAGCGCACAGTTCCCGGTGCGTTCGCCGACACCGTTGACCGTTACCTCGATTTGGGTTGCCCCGCCGGCAATGGCTGCCAGACTGTTCGCTACAGCAAGCCCCAGATCGTTATGACAATGGGCGCTATAGCTTACATTCTGTCCGCCTCTGGCGCCAAGGCGCACCCGCCGGAACATCTCCCCGTATTCATGCGGCAAGGCATATCCGACCGTATCCGGCAGGTTGATGATAGTGGCCCCTTCTTCAATAACTGCCTCAACCATCTCAATCAGGTCATCGATTCCGGTCCGGGCCGCATCCATTGCAGTGAACTCCACCACCTCGCAGAACTGCCGGGCATAGGCTGTCATTTCACGGGCAGCCGCTACGACCTCCGGCCGGCTTTTTCGCAGCTGGTGGCGCAGATGAATGTCGGAAGAGGAAATGAACAGGTGAATCCGCCGCCGCTCTGCATCCCGGGTCGCCCGGACGGCGGCATCGATATCACCCCGGACAGCGCGGGCAAATCCGCAGATTTCCACGCCCTGCACCTTGCGGGAGATCGTCTCCACAGCGGCAAAATCCCCCGGGCTCGAAATCGGAAACCCTGGCTCCAGCACATCCACGCCCAGCTCAGCCAGCTTATAAGCGAGTACGATCTTTTGTTCAGGCGTCAGGCTAGCTCCGGGAGCCTGCTCGCCGTCACGCAGCGTTGTATCAAAAATTTGAATCCGTTTTTTCACCGGTATAATCATGGAAAACCCTCCTAAAGTTTAGTTAGCATACGCTGTTCACTGGATGTTGCGCAGGGCACACGTCGACTTGCCCCCTGCTGTTCCCGCCCACTGCTGCCGGCAGCATCTCAACCGCTTTGATCTCAACACAAAAACCCGCCGTCTCTATAAAGAGACGGCGGGTTACCCCTCCGCGGTACCACTCTTTTTGACGCATCCGGCTCCTATTCATAGCAAACCGCAAGCTGCGTCCAGCTCTTTCCCATCCTTAGCCTCGTGTCCATTTAAGGCACAGGTCAGCCAAGGATGAGTGTCTGGTAACGGAGACATCCGTTGCGGCGTACATCTGTATTTTCCGCCGCTCCGCTCCCGGGCGAGATTCAATGCTTCATAGGCGTCTGCGTCGCACCACCCCGCAGCTCTCTGTACACCTTCGTCATCTACTGCTCCCGTTCATTGCGTGTAATCCCTATAAGTACACAAAAAAGCCTGCCGTCTCTATCAAGAGACGACAGGCTGTTAACCTTCGCGGTACCACTCTTGTTGATATTCCGGATCAGCCCAATTTCTGCTGTCCTCTGAATATCCACTCAATAGTCAGGCAAGTTCATACGGTTGCTTCAGCATCCGCCTCCACTGCCTTGACCACCCTCTCACGGAGGTTACCCGTAGCGGTGTACGAAAGGTCCGGCACAATCTGCATGCCGTTTAATGTCCCTCTAGAAAGAACATCCCGCTTCCACCGCTCCGCTCCCGGACGAGTTCAGGTCTCCTTCGGCTGCGTCGCACCTACCCGCAGTTCTCTTATCCCGGAGCTATCCCTACTGCTTCCCTTCATCGCGTTTGCATCATTGAATTGGGTAGATTATACTCTTCCCGTTCAAAGGATGTCAATAGGCGGACACCGACCATTTTTCCAGCGATAAGCCCGGATCGGCAACCATATCCAGCGGTGTACTGCCGTCATGCCGCCATTTCACATAGGCCGCAGCACCGATCATCGCAGCATTATCCGTGCAGTACACCGGCGGAGGAATGATCAGCTCAATGCCCTCTGCCTCGCAGCGGGATACCAGTGCTTCACGCAGCCCTTTGTTGGCAGCAACCCCGCCGCAGAGCAGAAGTTGCTTGGCCTCACAGGCTTTTACAGCCCTGACGGCCTTCTCCACCAGCACCTCGACTACAGATTCCTGGAAGCCGCGGGCAATGCCGGCCACATCCGGTTCCAGTCCCTTCATCTTGCTCTGGTTCACCACATTCAGCACTGCCGACTTCAGACCGCTGAAGCTGAAATCATAGGAATCCGGCTCCAGCCATACACGCGGCAAGGCCACCGCTTCTGCTGCTTCACGGGCCAGACGGTCTACATGCGGACCACCCGGATACGGAAAACCAAGTGCGCGGGCGACTTTGTCGTAGGCTTCGCCGACCGCATCATCGCGGGTGCGTCCGATAATCCGGAAATCCCCTTCGCGCTCCATGTTAACCAGCTCCGTATGTCCTCCGGATACAACGAGGGTCATGCACGGATACTGCAATTCCTTCACTAGCCGGTTGGCATAAATGTGCCCGGCAATATGATGCGTGCCGATTAGCGGCTTGCCCCAGGCCAGCGCTAGGCTTTTGGCCGCAACAACACCCACCAGCAGCGCGCCGACGAGTCCCGGTCCTTGCGTAACCGCAACTGCCGTAAGCTCCTCGGGCTGTACCCCAGCAGCTGCCAGCGCCTCCTCAATCACCAGGGTGATTACCTCGACATGCTTGCGTGAGGCCACCTCCGGCACTACGCCGCCGAAGGCGCGGTGAGTTTCAATCTGGCTGGAAATAATATTCGCCAGCACCTCGTGGCCGTCTTTGATCACTGCTACTGAGGTTTCATCACAGCTCGTCTCAATAGCCAATATAAGTACAGGCTCAATAGCGCCTGTTTCAGTATTCATTTTAGATCCACGCTTCCTTCCGTCAACCCTTGCTCTCCATACTCCGGCAGATCCGCCCACATAATCAGCGCATCCTCACGGTTGTCCGAATAATACCCCTTGCGGGTACCGGCCGGCCGGAAACCTTTTTTGCGGTATAAATTCTGGGCCACCTCATTCGAGACCCGCACCTCTAGCGTAATGGACTTCATACCCAAAAAGCTCGCCGTCTTCATCAGCTCCTCCAACAGCCGGTCGCCCCATTTGCGTCCCCGATAAGCTTCGAGCAGCGCAATGTTCGTCACATGGGCCTCGTCGACAATCGCCCACATCCCGGCATAGCCGATGATATGGCCGGCCAGCTCCATCACCATGTATTTGGCAAAATGATTATGGGTCAGCTCATTACGGAACGCTTCCTCCGTCCAGGGCATCGTAAAAGCTTCCCGTTCGATCACGAGAATCTCTGGAATATCCTCAAGCTTCATCAGGCGAAATACAGGACCACTCTCCTGTTCTCCCGCCCGCGTAGGGTCCGTCATACTTTGCTCGCGCTCCCTTCACTGCTCCGGCGCAGATTGGCTTCCGCTTCAGTAAGCTGGGTATAATTCGGGATTAACCCGTGAATATCGTCACCGCCGCTGCCCGTGAGCAGGCGTTCCTCACCAAGGAGCGCTGCCCAGCGCCCTTCCAGCTCGTAAGGCTCCGCATGCACTTCCGCTGCTCCAAGCAGCGGACGAAGACTGTCCCCGCTGCCATGCAGGGCAGTCTCTCCGACAAACCAGACGGTCCGCGGTCTGCTGCCCTCTGCCTCTGCCTGTTTTAGCCTGTCTGCCAAAAACAGCACCCAGTCAGCCATAAGGCGGATAGCATCCGGTTCGATGCGCTGCGGAGCGAGGGCTCCGCCAGAAGCGAATAATCCTGTGTAAACTTGCCCCCGCCGCGCATCGAGCAGAGGAATAATCCAGTCCGGCCCAAATCCGTCCGTGTGTGCAGCCTGTTCAGCCGCAGCAGCCCGCTTCTCCTGTATAGCAGCATACCCGCCCCAGGCCAGCGCATGCAGGCTGGAAATGCCGACGACCGGCACCTTCCAGGCCCAGGCCAGCGTCTTGGCCGCAGTCACCGCAATACGGGTACCCGTGTATGAGCCTGGACCCAGACCGACAGCCACTCCGTTAAGCATCGAGGCATCCGTACCGCTGGCCTGCAAGGCCTGCTCAATAATCGGCAGCAGGTGCACAGAATGGTTCCGCTCCCCGGATGCATTAATCTCATGCAATAGTCTGCCTTCTTCAGTTATAGCTACTCCCAGGACAGCCGTTGATGTATCCAGCGCCAAAAGCCGCTTGCGCGGCCCTTTATTTTCGTTCATCATCCTTGTTTACCCCACTTCTGGATCAGCTCCCGGCACAATTCACCATAAGGCTCCCCGGTTCCGGTTATCGTAATGATACGTTCCTCCGGTCCGGCTGTTTCCATATATATATGCAGATGCCGCGGCGGCATCAAATCTGTGATGATACTGCTCCATTCCACCAGGCATACTCCCTGCCCGTAGAAATATTCGTCCAGTCCAAGCTCGTCCGCTTCCTGCAGCGAGATCCGGTATACATCCATATGATACAGCGGCAGACGCCCATCATATTCTTTGATTATAGTAAAAGTAGGACTGTTAACAATCCCCTGCACGCCCAAATGGCGCGCAAAACCTTGCGAGAACGCCGTCTTCCCCGCACCCAGATCCCCGTCGAGGCCAATCACCATACCGGCTGTAGCTGCGGCGGCTATCGCAGCTGCCAGCAGCTCCGTATCCTGGAGGCTGTACGAACGGTAAGTGAACACCGTTTCATCGTTAATGTCCAAGCTGCAACTCCACCTTTTAAAATAGTACCAACACCGCAATACTTTTAATTATATCGGTATGCTACGGGTACCGCAACAACCCTCTCTACTCCTCGTTGCCTGCAGCGAAGGGAGGAGAGAGTTTCCGGCTTTTTGCCCGCGCCGTCCTGTTTAGAGCGCTCTGGGAGAACATACTATGCAGAGCCATTCCAATGATAATGACAGCAATCCCTATCCAGGACAGCAGGGATGGCAGCGGGGAGGACAGAATCAGCATTTCACCGGCAAGGGCGAATAATACCTCAAGCGACTGGGTGGCCTCCACTGCCGCGAGCCCGCTCATGCTGCTGCGCACCATATCCGTGGCGCGGAAGAACAGGACGGTAGCGATCACTCCGGAAGAAACGGCAACAATCAACGATTGTCCAGCTTGGGAGCCTGTAGGCAGCCCGGCATCTGCATAACCGATGAGCGCCAGGATCAGCCAAAAAGGCAGACTGGCCAGAGTCATGCCAAGAATGCGCTGAAAGACGTCCAGCCGGTCTCCGCACAGCTCCATCATCTTGCGGTTGCCAAGCGGATAGGCGAAGGAAGCAATCAGCACCGGCACGATGCCGAGCAGCACCTGAGATATAGCCAGCTCACGGGCATGCTCAGTCTGGAGCAGCGCCACTCCGGCCAGAATAATCAGTGACAATCCGAGGCCGCGGAACGGGATTCGGCCGCGCTCATAGACCCGCCCGTCAGGTCCGTTCACCCATCGGCCGAAGAACGGGGCGAGCAGCGATCCGGAAATAATCGTTAGCTGCCAGGTTCCGGCTGTCAGCCAGCCAGGAGCATATGCGGCCGCGAAGCAGATCGGAGCGTAGAACAGGCCAAAACCGACCGTTCCCCAGAGCAGCCATGCTGCAGGGCGCTCCTTCATTGCTGACAGAAGCGGCTTCAGCCGGCCCCGCCCTGCTACAATCGCCAACAGAAACGGCAGTGTAAACAAGTAGCGCAGCGAGGCGCTCCATGCCCAGCTCCCCCCTGACAGCTCCATCCGCCGGTTAAGCACAAAAGTTACTGCAAAAAACAGCGCCGAACAGACGCCTAGTATAATAGGACGCACGTTATCATCTCTTTTCTGCAAATTCACATCCCAAATATAGGCGGTAGCAGCAGTTAGCGTCAACCTTTGTGTCAGCTATCATGCAAAGCTTAAGCACTGGCTTTATGCAGCATGTACGGAATGCCAAAAAAGCAGAGCAGCCTTATCCATCACAGAAGGATCGCTGCTCTGCTTATATTCCGTTATAAATTCCAACTCTGTGTGAACAGCCGCAATTTGAAGGAGACGCCTAAATTCCCTGTTCCTCCAGCCGCTCCACACCAACCGTATGGGTATTCGTTGGACGTGATCCCACCTGCACTGTAGCCATGCCGTTTGCTTCGTCCACACGCTCGATCCACACCGGCTCCCCGTCCAAATGTACAGAGATCATCTCCTTGGAAGCATAAATGTCCTTTGCCCGTTTTACGTCCATTTTTTTGGTCTCCTTAAAGTTTTGTAATAGCATAATCTTCACTGAATCTGGTTCGTGCAAAACTGACTTCGAAAGCATACGCTTAGTTTTGTAATAGCATAATCTTCACTGTATCCGGTTCGTACAAAACTGACTTCGGAAGCATACGCTTGTCCCTCTTATTCCTCGTCTGCTTCGGGTTCGCCGATCGTTGCATCCGCATCCAGATACCCGGCGGCGTCTATATTCAGCTCATCATCCGGATCTGCGATAATATTCGCCCAATCCACGACCTCTGCCGGTATATCCTGCTCCGACAGCGTATCGCTCCACTCATTCCGTCCTCTGTCCATAGGTTCCTCCATTTTGCTTCGCTGTAATGCATACCACTTGACGCGGCTCCCCTTCAGGTCCTGGCTTTATTTTTTCCCAAGGTTCGCAAAAAATGCATCAGGCTAGAAAATGCGGCATCGCCTCATACTAAGCCATAGCACTTATTATCAGGAGGCGATATCGATGCATACCGTTTGGAAAGGAGCCATCAGCTTCGGACTTGTGCATGTACCGGTCAAAATGTTCTCCGCCACGGAGGATAAAGACATCTCCCTGCGGTACATCCACAAGGAATGCGGCAGTCCGCTGTCCTATGTACGCAAATGCCCGGTTTGTGAGAAGGAAGTGGGCTGGGAGGAAATCGGCAAGGGCTATGAGTACGAAAAAGGAAAGTTTGTCCTGTTTGACAAAGAGGAGCTGGACCAGCTCACCGAAGAAAGCAGCAAAAATATTACGATCCTTGATTTTGTGGATTTGACGGAGATCGACCCGATTTATTTTCAAAAGACCTACTATCTGTCCCCGGACCAGGCGGGCACCAATGCTTACCGGCTACTGATGGAGGCGATGCGCCAGACGGGTAAGATCGGGATTGCCAAGATTTCCATCCGCTCCAAAAGCAGCCTAGCCGCCATCCGTGTGCTGGAGGACTGCCTGGCGATTGAGACGATCTTTTATCCGGATGAGGTGCGACCGGTCTCCCAGGTTCCCGGATTGCCGGAAGCAGGCATGGTGAGCGATAAAGAGCTGGATATGGCCAAGCTGCTGATCTCTCAGCTGTCCACACCGTTTGAGCCGGAGAAATATACGGATGACTACCGTCAGCGGATGCTGGACTTGATCTCACATAAAGTTTCCGGGGAGGAATTCCATATCGCACCGTCGCGGCAGGAGAACAATGTCATCGATCTGATGGCTGCACTGCAGGCCAGTATCGAAGCTGTCCAGCATATCCCGGCCGATCCCGGCCCTTCTCTGGCCGGCTCAGTCGGCAAGCCAAAAACGGCAGCCGCAGCAAAGAAAAAAACAGCGAAAGCCAAAACAGCTGAAGCGGCGCCGGGAACTGCCGTAGTTAACGAAGCAACCGGGCCGATTCCGGTCATAGCTCCCAAAGCGAAGCGGCGCAGCTCTAAAAGCAAAGAGACCGTTTCCTGAACCTTCGTGCATACAACATACTCAGGAGGTGCGCCATGGAAATGCAGCCGGTTATACCGTTTGAACCTGTACTCGCTGCGCAGCTCCCGTCCGGCAGCCAGTGGATCGCACAGATCAAATGGGACGGGGTCCGTATGCTCTCTTATTATGACGGGAACCATGTAGAGCTGATTAACCGCCGCGGCAACCGGCGCACATTGCAATATCCTGAGCTGACGGTGCCCCGCAGCTACTGTCGCGCAAACTCCTTCATTCTGGACGGCGAGGTCATCGCGCTCAGCGGCGGCAAGCCGTCCTTCCATGAAGTGATGCGCCGCGACAGTCTGAAAAGCGAAACAGCTATCCGGGCAGTGAGGCCGCAGGTACCGGTCCTGTATATGGTATTTGATATGCTCTACTGCAACGGCGTATGGCTGCTGGATCAGCCCTTATCCCGGCGGCAGCAGATGCTCAGTGAGATGCTGCTGCCGCATCTCCATGTGCAGAACGTGCCCAGCTACGCGGATCCGGCAGAGCTATTCTCCGCTGCCCTGAATGGAAGACTGGAGGGGATTGTCTGCAAGGACATTAACAGCACCTATGCCCCCAGCGGGAAAGATAAACGCTGGCAGAAGCGCAAGATCATCTCTGATGTGACCGCAGTTGCCGGCGGCGTCACCTTCCGCGACGGCATCGTAAATGCCCTTCTGTTCGGGCTCTATGATGATGCGGGCAAGCTGCACTATATCGGACATGCGGGGGCAGGACGGATGACTGCCATGGATTGGCGGAATCTGACTGCGCAGGCACATAACCTGACCATACCCGTGATGCCTTTCGCGTCCCTTCCACAGCGCAGTAAGGGCGCTGTCTGGATCAAACCCAGCCTCGTATTCAAGCTGCATTTTCTGGAATGGAACAGCTCAGGCACACTGCGCCAGCCGGTGATACAGGCACAGGTTGACCTGCCTCCGGAGGATTGCCGGATCGGACAAAGAGGGTAAGCTCTGCTTCCAGACTGATTAGAAGCATAGCTTACCCGCTATACAGAGACTTATGTAAAGGAGGATATCCTATGCCGGCCGTGCTCAAAGGCTCCATCACCGTAGACGGACAAGAGATCACAGTTACGAACCCGGACAAGCCTCTCTGGCCGGAGGTTGGAATCACCAAGCGGATTTACCTGCAAAAGCTGGCCGTACTCTCTCCTTACCTGCTGCGTTACTGCAAAGACCGGCTGTTAACGGTTATCCGCTATCCGCACGGTGTGCCGGGGATGTCCTTTTATCAGAAGAATGCCCCCCAGCCGCTGCCCGGTTTTGTGAAGACAGCCCTGCAGGACGGGATTGAATATATCGTCCTGCAGGGCCTGCCCGAACTGATCTGGCTTGGCAATCTGGCCGCGCTGGAATTTCACCCTTCGCTGCATTATGCAGGAAGCAGCCTGCCCTGTGAGTGGATGATCGATCTGGATCCTTCTCTTGAAGTGGAGCCGCGCATTATGGAGGCGGCCGCTATGGTCGGGGATGTGCTGAAATCACTGGGCCTGGCTTCGGTTCCCAAAACCTCCGGGGCCACGGGAGTGCAGATTATTATCCCGGTAAATCCGGGGATTTCCTTTGATGAGCTGCGTAAAATCGGCCATTTCGTCGGACGTTATGTCACCGAGAAGCGGCCGGACCTCTTCACATTAGAGCGGCTCAAGAAACACCGCGGAGACAAGATTTATTTCGACTATCTGCAGCATTACGGCGGCAAAACCTTAGCCGCTCCCTATACACCGCGCGCCCGGCCGCTGGCTACTGTATCAACCCCGCTCCTGTGGGAGGAGGTCGCCCGCAATGTCTCACCTACTGATTACCATCTGCTGAATATTGAGGAGCGGCTGAGCCGCATGGGGGATCTTATTGCCAAGGTGCCGCCGCAGCCGGTCAGTGATATTGTCTCGAAGCTTCCATAAAGCAGCCCCCAAACCCTTCCACAGGCAGCAATAAGCCCGCAGATGCCTTTAACAGGCTGCGGGCTTATCAGGTGTCCAGCTTTTGGACAGAAGGTATTCTATATGAGAATACGGCGTGGCTTGCTGCGGGCGCCGGATTGATTGCTCTGACTTTCGTAAATATACCTTCCTTCAGGGCAGCGTGCCCGCTATTCCGGACAAACGCTAATGGATTGATTTTTTCTTAAAACGGCCGCCTTTAACATCATGGATATTACCGATCGCAACAAATGCGTCAGAATCCCAGTCTTCAACAATCGATTTAAGCTTCGCTTCTTCCAGTCGTGTAATGACTACAAAGATTACTTTCTTATTTTCACCGGAAAAACCGCCCTCGCCATCGAGATACGTAACACCGCGTCCAAGACGCTCGGTCAGCGCTTCCCCGATATCACGGAATTTATCGCTGATAATCCAGACCGATTTCGACTGATCCAGACCTTCAAGGGTAACGTCAATCATCTTAAAGGCGATGTAATAAGCAATCAGGGAGAACATGGCATTATTCCAGCCGAATACAAAACCCGCTACGGAAAGAATAAAGAAGTTGAAGAACATGACTACTTCGCCGACAGAAAACGGCAGCTTCTTAGCAATCAGAATGGCCACAATCTCCGTACCATCAAGCGAGCCCCCGTATCTTACAACGAGTCCTACGCCGACCCCGAGAATAACGCCTCCGAACACGGCTGCCAATAAAGGCTCAACCGTAATCGGCTTTACCGGATGCAGCAATTGGGTGCCTATAGACATCAGGATTACGGCAAACAAAGTGGATAAGGCAAAGGTCTTGCCGATCTGCTTATAACCGATGACCAGAAACGGCAGGTTGAGCAGCGTCAGCAATATTCCGAGAGGAATGTTAAAAATATGGGATAGCATAATGGAAATACCGGTTATTCCGCCGTCAATCAACTCATTGGGAACAAGAAAAATTTCAAGCGCAACGGACATCATTGCCGCGCCCAGCACCATCATAACAATCCGTTGAGCCATCTTAAGTCTGGCTGTCCTCACAGACCCGGATTTTTGAGGTTTTTTCTGATCCTCATTCGTAAAGATTTGCTGGCTTACATTCATAGAACTCCCCCTATAAAAAAGTATTTAAAAGAATTATCGAAAGCATCATTTCAAGAGATACCCTCTTATATTTCTTCTTATACCTTCATTATATCACAAAAGAGGGCCAAATAAGGAATGGAACATGTTCCAGCCTTCGAAAAGCGATGTTTTTGTCCTCTTTTCGGTCATAAAAGCGGGGATAACAGCTGACAAAGGCTTTGAATCAACTTGACATTCCAGGCTCGCTCTCTAAATTTTTCGGGGTCAATAAATGGGCTGTCCTTCAAATCCTTTTCAAAGTCCGAGGCCAGCTCAGCAATACGCTCCGGACGGAGCAGAACAGCCGTCAGCTCAAAATTGGAATAGAAGCTGCGCATGTCCAAATTGGCACTGCCGATGGTGGCCAGCAAGTCGTCAATAATCATGACCTTGGCATGCATGAAACCTCTGGTGTAGCGATAGAACTTCACTCCCGCATCCTGCAAATTCTCCAGATAGGACAATGAAGCCGAGTAGACAAGCTTGTTGTCCGGTTTGGCAGGAATAATGATTCTTACATCCACCCCGCTGAGCACAGCATTCTTGAGCGCCCGGCAGATAGTCGGATCGGGAATGAAATATGGCGAGGCAATCCAGATACGTCTTCTGGCCGAACAAAGCGCGGCAAAATACATCTCCTGGGACGCATCAATCGCTCCATCCGGTCCGCTGGCTACCACCAGTACAGCTTCCTGTTCTGTACAGTTATGGGCGGGAAAAAAGCGCGGATGGCTCAGCCAGTCTCCGGCCGCCAGCTTCCAGTCCTTCAGAAATATAGCCTGCAGATGATATACAGAATCTCCCTCCAGCTGCAGATGGGTATCGCGCCAATAGCCCATTTTGGGGTCTTTGCCCAAATAATCATCCCCGACATTCATCCCTCCCGTAAAGCCAACCAGACCGTCGATAACCATAATTTTACGGTGATTCCGGTAATTAAACCTGCGGTCCAGCAGCGAATGAAGCAGCGGCAAAAAGAAATGAACCTCGACTCCCGCATGTTTTAAGGTACCGATAAATTCCCGGCTCAGATGATGGCTGCCGAGCCCGTCACACAGCAGACGCACCTTGACCCCCTGACGCGCTTTGCGGACCATCACCTCCTGGAATTGCTTCCCAATCTCATCGTCACGAAAAATATAAAATTCCAAATGGATATGTTCCCGTGCCGCCTCCATCGCCTCCAGCATGGCAGCATAGGCCTCCTGTGCATCTGGCAGTATCCGGCTGCGATTGCGGCCTGTAATATTTCGGCCGGACAATCTACCGAGCAGATAGAGCAGTTCCTCATGGCTGGTAAACGCCGGGTTTCCGCATTCCTCCGGCTTCTGGACAATTTTGATTTTACCGGAGACATGGGCACCTATTTCACTAAGCCTCGAAGGTGTACAGTGCTTGTCTATCTTCCGGCTCTGCCAATAATCCCGCCCCAGGAAATAATAGAGCAGCAGACCCAGCGGAGGGCAGCAGAAGCTAAGGACCACCCAGGCCAGTGCCCTTTGCGGACGGCGGTATTCCAGCAGCACTATGATAGCAACCTGCAGCACAAAAAGACTGAGTAAGAACACAATTATTTTCAAGCCGTCACCTCCATAAATTTCGGCAGCCTGGTCAGGCAGACCATTGCGCCTTGCCCTGACAAGCTGATTTCAGTACAGGTTTTGCCGTAACTCTCCTACTTTATTCAAGCAAACCGTTGTCATGTTCACCAAAGGGCTGGAATACATAGAGTAGTAGGACGAATCGGATGAGCCCATTGAATTACAAACCGCTGGACCGCATGAGAACACAAGGCGGCTCCCTATGCCGCAGAAAGGAGAAGCTATGAAAACTCAGCCAGATCACAACCGGATTACCCTGCTTGTTGTCCGCGAGGCCGGACGTCCGGTCAGACAGTTCCAGTTATCCAAGCCGCTTGCCCTGGCCATCCCGGCCGCAGCAGCCCTCTCCATCTCCAGTCTGGTCACTTCGATGCATTTTCATGCCTCACGATCCATTGCTGAGCTGGAGGCCGAGGCTGCTTCACTATCGCTGACCAATCTCCGGATGGAAATGAAGGTTGCCGATAAGGAACAGACTCTGCAGCAGCTCCGCAGCCAGGTGACGGAGCTGTCAGAGGAAGCAGAGAACATCCGGGATCAACTGAAAAGCGTGGATGAGCTTGAAGCGCAGCTGCAATCCCTGATTAATCCGGATGGCAATACCGGCCGGGACACAGACTCAGAGACCGATCCGCTTTCTACCTCTATGTCCACCCCCGGAACCATCCCGGCTGCAGACACAGTAGCGTCATCTACCTTGAACTATGGAGTCGCTTTCGCCGCGGAACCTGGGCCAGCTGCTGCTTCCTCTTCCCTGTCTGCCGTCAGCTTCCGTCTTGGAGCCATCTCTTCCGCATTCAACAGCACTGTAGCGCCACAGGTTGGCGGGGAGTATATCGCTGTCTATCAGGATGACCCTCTGGAGCTGGTGCAGGAAACCAGAGATGATTACGCAGAAATCCGCAGCCTGCTGGAAGAGATGGTAACCAGCATCACCACAACGATTACAGAGGCCAAGGAGGCCCAGAGCGCAGAGGCTCAATTGCAGGCTAAAAAAGCCCTCGCAGAAAAAAAACGCCTGGCCCCGGCCGTCATCTGGCCGACCCACTCCAAAATGATCACTTCCAGCTTTGGCTACCGCTCCGATCCCTTTAAAGGCGTCTCCGCCTATCATTCAGGCATTGATATTGCCGGTAGCATCGGGGATCCGGTCTACGCGGCAATGGACGGTGAGGTTACTGCGTCTGAGCAAATGGGAGCAAGAGGCAAATACATTATCCTCAAGCATTCGAACGGTCTGGAAACCTGGTACATGCATTTAAACGGGATGACTGTCACTGTGGGTGATAAGGTAAGCAAAGGCCAGCAAATCGGCACCCTTGGCAATACCGGACGAAGCACAGGCCCCCATCTCCATTTTCAGGTGGTGAAGCAGAACAAAGCGGTCAATCCCTTAGGATATGTGAACCCATAAGGCTAAGGCTTCATAGGCAGTTTTGTTCGTGTTGGAGTATTTCAATAGCGGTTAAGCTCACATAATGTTTAGGAGGGTAAAGGCATGTGGAATAGAAGCAAGCAATCAGCGCTGTTCAGGTCTACCGATTCGCTGATCGGACATGGAGGCAATCTGGAGGGCAAGGTGCAATGCGATACCAATTTACGGATTGAGGGTAACTTCAGCGGGGAAATCCAATGCCAGGGAACTGTAACCATCGGCGAACAAAGTACGGTGCTCTCCACGATCAAAGCCAAGGAGGTCATTATCGCCGGAAAAGTATATGGTGACGTTACTGCCGATCAGCGGCTCACCATGACGGGAACCGGACAGCTGCATGGTAATATCCAAGCAGGCATGCTGAGCATCATGGAAGGCTGCGTGCTGAACGGCTCTGTCATCACAGCCGAACAGCCCGCCATTGAAACTGCAGGCGGGCACACCAAAGCCAAGAAGGCTGACAAGGCAGGAAAACGCGCTTCCAAGCAGCAGAATAAGCTCGAAGCGGGCTAAGCGGGCTTAGCCCGCTTCGTTCGGCCGGGTTCACTTAAATACACTTGGGAATAGCATTGTCTCCTTAAGCGGCGACATCCCTTTTGCTGAAAACCAACCAGGAAACCCCCAGGAACAGCAGGTAGTAAACAGCCAGCACCGCTATGGAGAACCCGAGGGTAACCCCTCCCGGACCGCTGTCTGTCAGCAGATATCCCCGCAGATCCATATGTGTAAAGATTAGATATTGGGCCCACTCGAAGCGTTCGGGATTGAAGATGCTGACAAAAATATTTTTGGTAAACATAATGAAGAGCGACAGCCCGATTGCGAGACCGCTAGCCCGGAAAACGCTGGAGACCATAAAAGCCAGTGCAGCGGTCAAAAACAGCTCGATATACCTGCAGAACACGTCCAGGAAGGAATATTCCGCCGGACTCCAGGACATCTGATTCGCTACTGCGCCTCCCTCGGAAGAGGAGAAAATCAGTGATGAAGCATAGGCGAATACAATCAGCACGGCTGTACTAAGCAAGCTGAATAACACCATGGAAATGTATTTGGAGAGCAGGATTTTGGAGCGGCTCCACGGGCGGATCAGCAGCAGCTTAATCGTTCCCCAGGAGAATTCGCCCGCCACAGCGTCAGAAGCTACCACCACTGTAAAGATGGTATTCAGGAAAAAAGCGATCGTCACCGCCATCTGAAAGTTGTCCCATAATCCGGTTCCCGATGAATCTCCGCTGCTCGTATAGTAGACCAGTGCAGGAAACAGCGCACTCATGAGTGCCAGAATAAACAGCATAATCCATGTACGGACACGGCTGTAAATCTTGATATTCTCATTATGTATGAGAGCTGCGAACTCACCCAATGCCTTCACCTCCGGTAATTTCCAAGAATTGATCTTCCAGTGAACGTGACAGCGCCCTGATGCTATACACCTTGAAACCGGCAGCCACCAGCCGTGCATTCAGTTCGGCGATTTCCTCGCGTCCTGCCTCGATAGAAATTCCGCCGTTCTTCACTGCTCCGCGGCCGATCAGCGCCAGTGCAGCTTCCGGATCATTGACCTCAAACAGCGTTTCCTGGACCGGCAGCACCGCATCTCCTACCGTCTTCAGCTGTTTGACATCAACCAGACGCCCATTCTGGATAATGGCCACACTGTCACACATCAGCTCCATCTCCGACAACAGGTGACTGGAGACAAAAACCGTCGTTCCTTCCTCCTGGCACAGGCGGCGCAAATAATCCCGCAGCTCACGAATCCCCTGTGGATCCAGCCCGTTGGTCGGCTCGTCCAGAATCAGCAGCTTTGGCCGGTGCAGCAGTGCCTGGGCGACTCCCAGCCGCTGGCGCATACCAAGCGAGTATGTTTTCACTTTGTCATGAATTCTCTGGCCAAGCCCGACCAGTTCTACCACTTCATCAATCCGCTGCTTCGTAACACCCTTAACCATTCGGGCATACTGCCGCAGATTCTGATAACCGGTTAAGAATTTATACATCTCCGGATTTTCCACGATCGCTCCGATGTTGGCTACAGCTTCCTCAAAATGGTCCTTGATGCTGCGCCCGCAGATCAGAATATCGCCGCGGCTGATGGAAATCAGTCCCACCATCATACGGATCGTTGTCGTTTTACCGGCACCGTTAGGCCCAAGGAACCCGAAAATTTGTCCAGGCGGAATATCCAGCGTCAGATCACTGACCAGCGTCTTGGAACCCATTTTTTTGGTGACCCCTATCAGGCTGGCAACCGGCTTAGTCGCTACTTCTGCCGTAACTGGCATAATTTCACTTCCTTTCTTTGTTTATAAATTGAACATGTCCAAAATAAACTAATAATGCGTGGGCCGTAACTGCGGGGAATGTTTGGACTTCCGGCCGCTGTTGTCTTCCGATTTCTTGATTTTAACCGCTATTAGCGGTAGAAATCCGAAGACAAAGGCGGACACTATCGCTCCTACAGTTCCAAACTTCCCCTCCGTTACTCCCGCATCATAGGTATTATTCTTAGCATTTCAATTTATATATTTTCCATATTACCACAAACTGCCTTTTTCCTGAAAAGCAGAAAAAAAGGCAGTAATAGTAAAAAAGGCTGAATCCTTCCTCATTCGGAAGGATTCAGCCTTTTACTACTTATTACAGCCGTTCAGTACGACACGGCAATTTCTAATTAGCCTCCAACACGCGCAAGTTCACGCATATTGGCTTCAAAGGCAGCCATCAGGGCAGCTTCGCCGGTTAACCCGGTCTGTTCTACCTTGCGGATCTGCTCCAGCATCCGTTTGTAATCCTTCGGAATCACACGGACGAATTTCGGCAGTGAAGTTTCCCAGCTGTCCAGGATCCGGCTTGCAGCAGCACTGTCTGTAAGCTCTGCATGGCGGGCAATCAGGCTGTGCAGCTCAGCTGCTTCATCCGCTTCCTCTACACGCTCCAGAAGCACCATTTCCAGGTTGCAGCGTTTGATGAAGGTATTGTCCGGATCGTAGACGTAAGCGATACCGCCGGACATTCCTGCCGCAAAGTTGCGGCCGGTTGGACCAAGCACGGCCACACGGCCGCCAGTCATATATTCACAGCCGTGGTCGCCCACACCTTCAACAACTACCTTCGCACCGGAGTTACGCACCGCGAACCGTTCACCGGCGATGCCGCTGATATACGCTTCACCGCTGGTCGCTCCGTAAAGCGCCGTATTCCCGATAATGATGTTGTCTTCAGCGGCAAAGGTAGCCTTAGGGGACGGCTTGATAATCAGCTTGCCTCCGGACAACCCTTTACCCACATAGTCATTGGAGTCGCCTTCGACCGTAATCGTAATACCTTTCGGTACAAAAGCACCCAGACTTTGTCCGGCAGAGCCGGTGAAGTGCAGACGGATCGTATCATCCGGCAGACCAGCGGCCCCGTATTTACGGGTAAGCTCGCTGCCCAGAATCGTGCCCACTGCACGGTTAACGTTCGTAATCGGCAGTGAAGCTTCAACCGCCTGGCCGGATTCGAGTGCCGGTGCTGCCAGATCCAACAATTTCGATACATCAATGGTTTCTTCCAAGCCGTGGTTCTGGAATTTGCTGCGGAAGCGGGTGCTGCCTTCAGGCAGCTCCGGAGTATGCAGCAGACTGCTCAGATCCACGCCTTTCTTCTTCCAGTGACTCGAAGCACGTACAGCATCAAGGCAATCCGTGCGTCCGACCATCTCTTCAATGGTGCGGAAGCCAAGCTCAGCCATGATTTCACGCAGGTCCTGAGCCACAAATGTCATAAAGTTCACGACATGCTGCGGATCGCCGGTAAAGTTCTTACGTAGTTCCGGATTCTGTGTCGCAACACCAACCGGACAAGTGTCCATCTGGCACACGCGCATCATGATGCAGCCTACCGCTACAAGCGGTGCTGTAGCAAATCCGTACTCTTCTGCTCCCAGCAGTACAGCTACCGCAAGGTCGCGTCCGCTGAGCATTTTACCGTCGGTTTCCAGTACAACACGGTCACGCAGGTTATTCAGCATAAGCGTCTGATGCGTCTCCGCGAGTCCAAGCTCCCACGGCAGACCGGCATGACGGATGGAGTTCAACGGGGATGCCCCTGTACCGCCGTCATATCCGCTGATCAGAATAATATCGGCACGGCCTTTAGCTACGCCGGCAGCGATCGTTCCGACACCCACCTCAGACACGAGCTTCACATTAATGCTCGCACGCGGATTGGCATTCTTCAGATCATAAATCAGCTCGGCCAAATCCTCGATGGAATAAATATCATGATGCGGCGGCGGCGAAATCAGGCCTACACCCGCTGTGGAGCCGCGTACTTCGGCTACCCAAGGATATACCTTGCGGCCCGGAAGCTGTCCGCCTTCACCAGGTTTTGCCCCCTGTGCCATCTTGATCTGGATCTCATCAGCGTTCACCAGATAGTTCGAGGTTACCCCGAAGCGGCCGGATGCCACCTGCTTGATCGCACTGCGGCGGGAATCGCCGTTAGCGTCCGGAATAAAGCGCGCCGGATCTTCCCCGCCTTCACCGGTGTTGCTCTTGCCGCCGATGCGGTTCATTGCAATCGCCAGTGTCTCATGAGCTTCCTTACTGATGGAACCGAACGACATTGCTCCGGTCTTGAAGCGTTTCATAATCGATTCTGCAGGCTCTACTTCTTCGATCGGAACCGGCTGGTTCGTGGATTTGAATTCCAGCATGGAGCGGATGGTCTGGTGCTTCTTGCTCTCACCCTGAACGAGCGCCGCATACTTTTTGTACAAGCCATAGTCCCCGCTCCGCACAGAATGCTGGAGCAGATGAATCGTCTGCGGGTTGAACAAATGCTCTTCCCCGTCACTGCGCCATTGATATTCACCGCCGGAATCAAGCACCTTGTCGTTACCGTCCTTGTCGGTGAATGCACGGTTGTGGTGAATCAGTGCTTCAGCAGCTACTTCCTCAAGGCCGATACCGCCGATACGGGAAGGTGTCCAGGTAAAGTACCGGTCCACAAACTCCGAATTCAGGCCGACAGCTTCAAAAATCTGTGCACCGCGGTACGATTGGATCGTGGAGATCCCCATCTTGGACAATATTTTAACTACGCTCTTCGTCGCAGCCTTAATGTAATTCTTCACAGCCTTCTCATGCGAAATTCCGCGCAGCAGGCCTTGGCCAATCATGTCGTCCAAGCTTTCAAAAGCAAGGTACGGATTGACTGCACTCACGCCGTAACCAAGGAGAAGCGCGTAGTGATGCACTTCACGCGGTTCGCCGGACTCCAGCAGAATGCTGACCTTCGTCCGTGTCCCGGAGCGGATCAAGTGGTGATGCAGGCTGGATACAGCCAGCAGGGCCGGGATTGCGGCATTCTCACGGTCTACACCGCGGTCAGACAGAATAAGAATATTATGTCCTTTAGCCATTACACGGTCAGCCGCTTCATTCATGCGTTCCAGGGCAATGCGCATTCCTTCCGCTCCAAGCTCAGCCGGGAACAGGATCGGAATCGACATTGACTTGAAGCCGGCACGGCGGACATGGCGGATCTTCGCGAAATCCTCGTTGGAGAGAATCGGCGATTCCAGCGAAATCTGCCGGCAGCTCTCCGGTTCCGGCTTCAGCAGGTTGCGTTCCGGCCCGATCGTGGTGGCTGTAGAAGTAACCAGCTCCTCACGGATCGCATCGATCGGCGGATTGGTTACCTGCGCGAACATTTGTTTAAAATAGTTGTAGAGACGCTGCGGGCGGTCCGAGAGCACGGCCAGCGGGGCATCGTAGCCCATGGAAGCAACGGCTTCGGCACCGGTGGAAGCCATAGGCTCCAATACCTTGCGCAGATCCTCAAACGTATAGCCGAATGATTGCTGCAGCTGCTGCACGTTGTCATGCTTCGGATTTGGCAGCTCCGGAGCATCCGGAAGCTGGTCTAGGCCGATCAGATGCTCATCCAGCCACTGGCGGTAAGGCTGCTCGGAGGCGATGGCGGCCTTTACTTCCTCGTCGGAAATAATCCGTCCCTGCTTCGTATCCACCAGCAGCATGCGGCCTGGTCTCAGGCGGTCTTTATATAGTACATTCTCTGCCGGAATATCAAGCACTCCAGCTTCAGAGGATAAGATAATCATATCGTCTTTGGTTACATAATAGCGTGCAGGGCGCAGGCCGTTGCGGTCAAGCATTGCACCGATTTGCACACCATCAGTAAAGCCCATCGCGGCGGGTCCGTCCCACGGCTCCATCAGGGTGCTGTGGTATTCATAGAATGCCTTCTTCTCATCGCCCATACTTTCATGATTGCTCCAAGGCTCAGGCACCATCATCATCGCCACATGCGGCAGGGAGCGTCCGCTGAGATACAGGAACTCAAAGGTATTGTCGAACATCGCAGTGTCAGAACCGTCCGGATTTACGATCGGTTTGATCTTGCTCAGGTCTTCACCGTATACTTCGCTCTTGAACAGGGATTGGCGGGCATGCATCCAGTTCACATTCCCCCGCAGTGTGTTGATCTCACCATTATGAATCATGAAGCGGTACGGGTGGGCACGCTCCCAGCTTGGGAACGTATTGGTGCTGAAACGGGAGTGCACCATCGCAATCGCCGACTCCAGCTCTTCATTCTGCAGGTCCAGGTAAAACTGGCCTACTTGCTCGGTTGTCAACATGCCTTTGTATACGATCTTCCGACAGGACATACTTGGCATATAGAAGGATTCAGCCTCTTCCACACCGCCGTAGCGGATGGCGAGCTCGGCACGCTTGCGGATCACAAACAGCTTGCGTTCAAAAGCCAGCTCATCAGTAAGGCCCTCAGCACGGCTGATAAATACCTGGCGGACATAAGGCTTGGCTGCCTTAGCGGTCTTGCCCAGCATTTCGTCGAAGGTAGGCACATCACGGTATCCAAGCACCGTCTGACCTTCTTCTGCAATAATCTCATTTAAGAGAGCCTCGTGACGGGCGCGAATCTCCTCGTTGTGAGACAAAAAGATCATACCCACGCCATAAAAGCCCTGTTCCGGCAGTTCAAAGCCAAGCTTACTGGCTTCACCGGCAAAGAAACGGTGAGGAATCTGCAGCATAATGCCGGCTCCGTCACCAGAGTTCGGCTCGCTTCCCTGTCCTCCCCGATGCTCCATATTAAAGAGCATAGTCAAAGCGTTGCTAACGATATCATGGGAAGGTTTTCCTTTAATATGGGCAACAAAACCCATGCCGCATGCATCTTTTTCGAACTGAGGATCATAAAGGCCCTGTTTGCCGGGCAGTTCAGTGTGTCTCATCATACGCAACCTTTCTATTATAAAGTAGACGTTATCTTCACAAGAAGCGGCTGCACGTCCTTGAATCAGGTGGCATCCGCTTCACATAAAATATAAGATAAAAAGATCTAAAGAGTATAGTACCTTATATCTTAGGAAAATTTTTCAGAAAAATCTTAATAATTATTCAAGCCAGATTGGTTATATAAGTTTATCATCGACCTGACATGAGTGCAATTTAAAGTTTTTTATGAGTTTGATTAACAAATGTTTTTACGGTACAGCTTTAGTGAGTAAAAGTGTAAAAAAACTTTCCGTTGCATATTTATACACAAATAACGAATAACTTCTTATTCACTGAAAACGCTTCATTTGTTTTCTTTCCATATGATGTAACTTTTACAGTGTATTTTTGGATCAATCTAGTAAAGAATAGCAAAGAACGCCCCGGTCCGGGGCGTTCTTTGCTAATTTTATTCTATACCTCAAATTCTGATTATACAGTCAACACTTGTTCACCTTTTACCATAACTTCATTTTCCTGTTCACGGGTCATGAAATAGGTGAATGTCAACGCCAGGAACACAAAGCCGTAAATGGCCAGGAGTCCCGCATCACCCCACATGGCACTGAAATCTCCGGTGGAAATAGCTGCTTTGAATCCGCGTACGCTGTAAGTCATAGGCAGCAGCGGATTGAAGAATTTCATCCAGTTCGGAATCAGTTCCAGCGGGAAGGTACCTGCGCTTGTAGTCAATTGGAAGATGAGGATAACGATGACTACGAAACGTCCAGGCTGATCCATCCAGGTAACAATCGCTTGAATCATCCACATGAAGGAAATGCTTGTAATAAAGGTGAAGGCATAGAACAACGGTACACTTTGTACCTCGAGTCCCAAACCGTAAAGCACGATCATTGCCGCCATCAGGGACTGCAGCACACTCATCATAGAGAAGGTCAGCGTGCGGCTCATAAACCGGTTGAACCGGCTCGCCCCAATCACTTCAGAGCTTCTCATTGGAATAACGAGTGTACAGATCAGCGCCCCTACGAACAGTCCGAGCGACAGGAAGTAAGGAGCAAAGCCGGTACCGTAGTTAGGTACTGCGCTAACCTTAACCTCTTCAATCCTAACCGGCTGTGCGAACATGGACACCAGCGCATCCGTTTTGTTCACCGTGCTGGTCTGCGAAGCGGCATCGCCAAGCTTCGTGGCCAGTTCGCTTGATCCGGATTTCAGTTCATCCAGGCCATCTTTAAGCTGGCCTGCACCGTCGCTGAGCTTTTTCGAACCATCGGCTACCGATGTGAGGCCGCTGCTGAGCTGGCCTGCGCCAGCCAGAAGCTTGGATGTTCCGGCCTCCAGCGCCTTGCCGCCATCCGCCAGCTTCGCACCGCCTGCTGCCGCTTCATCCAGCTTCGCGCCGAATTGCTTCATACCGGCGGAAAGTGTATTGCCGCCTGTCTCAAGCTTCGCAGCACCTGCCAGCAGCTGCTGTTGTCCTTGCAGCAGCTGAGTGCTGCCAGCATTCAGCTGCTGTGCTCCGTCATGCAGCTGGCTGACACCAGCGTCCAGCTGCTGCGAACCGTCGTGCAGCTGGTTCGCGCCCTGTACCAGCTGCTCTTGGCCGCTGTGCAGGGAGGTCGCACCTGCCAGCAGCTGCTGCTGGCTCGCATCCAGCTGCGCTGTGCCTTCGGCTACAGCGGCGCTTGCCGCCAGCAGCTTCTGCACATCTGGGCTCGCCGCAAGCTGCGGGCTCGATTTAACCAGCTGCTGCAGGCCATCAGCCACTGCTTTGGCTCCAGCGCTTACTTTAGCGCTGCCGTCCTTGGAAGCCTTCAGACCGGCTTCCAGCTTCGCGCTGCCTTCGGCGGATGAAGTCAGGCCTGCTGCCAGCTTCGAGCTGCCATCAACCACTGACTGCGTTCCCGCTTGCAGCTTCGCAGTTCCATCTACAGCCGACTGTGTTCCGGCTTGCAGCGCTGCCGCTCCGGCTTCAGTTTTCTTCAAGCCATCGCTAAGCTGCTTGCTGCCGGCTGCTGTCTGCGATACGCCGGCCTGCAGCTTTTTGTGGGCGGCAGACAGTTGCTCAAGTCCGCCTGCAAGGGTGCTGCTGCCATTTTCCAGTGCCGCTGCACCAGTATTCAGAGCAGTCACACCTTCTGTAAGAGGTGCTACGCCATTAACCAGCTTGCCGGTACCTTCGGTCAGCACAAGCAGATTATCTCTCAGCTTCAATGCACCGTCGTCCAGCTTCGTTGCGCCGTCGGCGATTTTTGAAGCGCCATCTCCGGCATCACCAAGTCCGCTGGCGATCTCAGTAATCTTATCAAATACGGAATCTGTATAAGCTTCAGTTATCTTGGCGGATACTTTTGTCTTGATATCTTTTACAGCAGTTCCGCCGATTTGTCCGGCAAGGAAGTTGTAGCCTTCATTAGGTTCGTAAATAATTTTGGCCGGCTGCGGATCTGCATCCAGCAGGGTAGTGGCTTTGGCTGAGAAATCTTCAGGAACGATGATCGCCATATAATACGTATTATCGTCCAGTCCAGCCTCTGCCTGCTCACGGGTCACAAAGTTCCATTTGAACCCGTCCGTCTTCTTGAGTTCCTCTACCAGCTCGTTACCGGCGGCCAGCTTCGAGCCCTCATAATCGGCACCTTTATCTTCATTTACAACAGCGACCGGCAGCTCGTTCATTTTACCGTACGGGTCCCAGAAGGCTTTCAGGAACAATCCGCTGTACAGCACGGGAATGAAAAGGACAACGAACATAGGTATCAGCACTTTAGGATTCTTAAGCGCCGCGCCAAGGTCCTTAATAAACACGGATAAAGATTTCATTCTGGTTCTCTCCTTATAATCATATGCTCTTTTTATGAAGCTATAAGTCTCTCTCTATCAGAACAGTTTTCACAAAATTGCTAATCTGCTGAAAGTTTGCAGGAACACTGGTTGACCACTTTCCTCAATCGGTCAGCGAAAGGCAAAAAAAATAGGTTGTAACGCGGCCTGTGCGCAGGAGCCCATCAGCAGTTCAAAGCTTTCTGTGCCAAGCCTTCAGACAGAAACAATTGAAAATAATCTTTGATCTGTTCTTTGCTTAAAGACACATGCACCTTGTTCAGCTCGGCTGTCAGCACGATATAAAGCCTAAACATAACCACGGACACAATCTTGGGGTCGCAATCCTTAATCTCCCCCTGACGTATGGCCTGTTCCACCTCCCGTTCCAAATATTCAAGCACAACACGCTCGATCTTATCGAGCCCTTCACCAGCCTGCGGCGTTCCGAAATCGCGACTTTCCTGGGAAAGCTTGATGAATAGCTCATGTTCGCTTCGAAATTCAAGCAGCGCATCCAGAACCCTGTGCAGGTTATCAAAAAACGGCTTATCGTGTTTGACTTCCCGCTCGGCGATTTTCTTCATCTCGATAATGACATCACGCAGGATCTCATCAAACAGCTGCTCCTTATTCGTAAAAAAGGTATAGATCGTTCCTTTTCCGACATTCGCAATCTTTGCGACCTGATCCATTGTGGTTGCCTTATAGCCGAATAATGAAAAACATTTCGTCGCGGCCTGAAGCACCAGCTGCCTTCGATCTACCACAGCCACCCGTACCCACCCTTTCCTTCGAAAAATCGTTGCCACCGCATTTTGACCATTTTACTAATCCGGTCATTCGGTCATTAACCACTTTATCACTTTATATATCTGTTTGCAATACCTGAGCTCTCCATATTTTTTTATTTTTTTGCAGGGTTTTAACTTTCTATTTACGTCTTATCTGTATAATGTGAGAAAAGAAGCTAATTCCCTTGTATAATATAAGAGAATGTTTTACTGAAGAGGTATCTCAATTCGCCCTAAGAAGAGAACCCGCAATTCTACCCATGAAGGAAAGTAGCAGGTGAACTTATGCGAAAGAAAAGAGTACTGCTGTTTTCGGAAGGCTTCGGCACGGGCCATACAGGGGCAGCCTATGCTCTGGCCGAAGGAATCAGACTGCTTAACCCGGACGTCCAGTGCCGGGTCATTGAGCTGGGGAGATTCCTGAATCCTACGGTTGCTCCTTGGATTCTTTCCGCTTACCGCAAAACAGTCAGCAGCCAGCCTAAGCTGGTCGGCATGATGTATAAAACCCAATATCATAAATCACTGAACCGGCTGACCCGAGCGGCACTTCACCGGATTTTTTATACACATGCCCAAAAGGTGATCGAGCAGCTTAAGCCAGATCTCATTATCTGCTCCCATCCGATTCCTGCTGCCGTCATTTCCAGGCTGAAGCAGCAGGGGCTGGACGTACCGCTGTATACACTCATAACCGATTATGATGCGCACGGCAGCTGGGTTAATCCCGAGGCAGACCGCTATTTGGTCTCAACCTCACGGGTCAAATCGATTCTGACGGGTCGGGGGGTTCCTCCTGAACTGGTGACGGTCACCGGCATTCCGGTGCATCCGAAATTCTGGGAGCGTTCCAGCAAGCAGCAGCTCCGCAAGGAGATGGGGCTTGCCGATATTCCTACCGTATTGATTATGGGCGGTGGATGGGGTCTGATGTTCGGCAAAGATGTTATGGATTCGCTGACCGCCCGGATGGACGACATCCAGCTGGTCTTCTGCATGGGCAGTAACGATAAGCTTGTGGCCAAAATGCGCTCCACTCCCCTGCTGAATCATCCCAATGTGAAGATCCTAGGATACAGCAGCGAAATTAATAAGCTGATGGATGCCTCTGATCTGCTGATTACGAAGCCTGGCGGGATGACCTGTACGGAAGGCCAGGCCAAGGGCATACCGATGCTCTTCTACAGTGCCATTCCGGGACAGGAAGAGAAAAACGCCCAATATTTCGTAGAGTTAGGACTCGCCGAGGTGCTCGATTCGGATGTGGTGGACAGATGGTTTTCCCTTCTGCTGCGGGAATATGCCGGTCTTGAGGAGCAGCGGAAACGCCGGCTGGCCCTGGAACGGCAGCAGCCGCATAACTGTGCCTCCACCGTGCTGCAGCTCTTGGGCAAGAGTGCAGACGGAGCAGCTGAACCACGGACTGCACGGGCGCAACAAGCCCGGACGGAAGAGCCTGTCTATGTTACACCTTAACGAAGAACCCAAAAAAAGCCTCCAATCCGGAGTAATGCGGATATGGAGGCTTTTTCAGTTTTCGTAATTATTTATAGAATGTATGATTGCCGATAGTCTTGGCGTAGGTCCGTGAATGATGCACAGTGAGATCCTGTGCCAGCTTCAGAGACAGGAAAAAATAAGTATCATCAGTAACCTCTTTCACCCCAGAAAGCGCGGCATTGACTGCTTTAATACTGTCTTCATTCGGCTTTACGCGCTTAAGACGCCCGTTCGCCACAGGACTGAACTGGCTTTTCTGATAAACAACCTCATGTATAGTGTCGGGAAAATTGGCTGACCGCAGCCGGTTCAGAACAACGTTGGCGACTGCCACCTTGCCCTGGTACGGTTCACCTTCTGCTTCTGCCATAACGATTTTTTGCAGCAGTAGCAGGTCTTCTTCGGATACCGCGTAGCTCCAGGTTGCTTGTGCTTGCTGTTCCTGGCTTAGTAGCTTGGTCCGGGAGAAGAACAATTTTGTGGGGGGATGTTGCTGAGATGCCGTTTTTACTTTATTTACGCTCTGACTCCCCTTGGCTGCCGCCTGTTTCAGCGCTTGCTGCGCTTCCGGCGACACCTTCACCACAACGGTCTTCGGCTTGGCGGGCTGCGTCCCGGCTGCTGCCTTAAGCTTCAGCTTAGCGGGAGTGAACCAGTCCACCGTTTGTTTGCCGTTCCAGACATGGCCCGGTATTTTTGCCGCTGTGGTGTAGAGCATGGGTTTAACCGTTCCTTTTACCCTCTCAGGAGTTACTGCTGTCTGCGGCAACAGGGCTGCTGCAGATGCATGACCGGACCCTCCAAATTTTTCCATCTTCAATGTATTTTGCCCCTCGTTAATTCTACCGGGGCTCAGCAAGCTTATAGCAGAGAAACACACTAGAATAACGCCGACAAGCAGCGCGATACAGCGGTTTTGTTTAAAAATTTCCATTTTTTACCTCCTATTTTACGGCACATTCCTATTGTATGTAACCGAAAATGGAAGCTTTGAAAACTTTCTTGTCGATTTATCATTAGAAAAATGTCAAATTTTCGATGATTTCATACATAGGAATGGCATGCATCCTAGTAGCATACACCACAAAACCTTCTACCGTCCAGTCATTTTCCGAACAATTGTTCTCGTCAACCGGCTTATGCACCCGTAAATTCCCAAGCCGTTCCGTGCTGAAAGGCAGCTCATCCCGGTATTTGCGGGCCAGCGTAAGATGGGGGGCATATGGTCTTTCCTCTGTCTTGAAACCCAGTGGAGCCGTTGCAGAAACCACAGCACGCTGGAGCTCCTGAAGCTTCCCAAGCTCACCTGACACCCCGGCCCAAAGCACTCTTGGCGCACTTCCCGGGCCAAAGGTTCCCCACTCCTTCAGCTGCAGTTTAAACGGAGCATGTTTGCCGGAAATTTCCTTCAGCGCTTCAAGCAGCGCCGGAATTTGTTCCTTTCGTGTGTCACCCAGAAATTGGAGGGTAATATGATAGTCTAGCGGATGTGTCCATTTGGCAAACTTCAGCCTTTCAGACATCTCAGCGCATTCTTGCCCTAATACTCTACCTATTTCCTCAGGCAGCCTCACAGCTATAAACAGTCGCTCCGTATCTTTCGCAGCAGATTTCATATCAGTTTCACCTTTCCAGACAGATTTGTTATCCTTATTGTATACAGGAACAGCCATTTTTACTAAAAGCATACCAGGAGGGAACCTTCATTGACTAAATCTATCGTATGTTTACAGCCCCTTACATCCCGGCAGCAGGAGTCCATCCTCGACGCCGCCCCAGGTTACACCCTTACACTGGGAGATGCTAAAAAACCGGATCTGGAGGTGCTCGCCCAGGCAGAAATCGTAATCGGTTGGGGCAAAGGCATCAGTGACACCTTGCTGCACCCGGATTCACCGTTCCGGTGGCTACAGACCTGGTCAGCCGGTGTTGAAAAACTGCCGCTGGAACGCCTTGAGCAGCGGGGAATTATACTGACGAATGCCAGCGGTGTCCATGCTGAACCGATTACAGCCGTCATCTTCGGTTTTATGCTGATCTTCACCCGGAATTTGCATACCGCCATCCGTAATCAGCAGGAGCGCAACTGGCATTCTGACGGTACGGAGAGTGAGCTGACCGGCAAGACAGCCGTTATTGCCGGTACGGGCTCCATCGGCAGCGAAACGGCAAGAATCGCCAAGGCCTTCCGGATGAACACAATCGGAGTCAGTCGTTCAGGTAAGCCTGCTCCCGGCTTTGACCAGGTTTACACGACCGGCCAGCTCACGGAAGCTGTCAGCCAGGCTGATTTCATCATAAACACGCTGCCGCTTACTGACGAAACGCAGGATCTGTTTAATGCAGACGTATTTGGCGCCTGCAAATCAGGCGCTTATTATATTAACATCGGGCGCGGAGCCACAACCAATACAGAAGACCTGATGGCCGCGCTGAACAGCGGCCGGCTGGCCGGTGCCGGCCTGGATGTATTTGAGACTGAGCCGCTGCCTTCGGAGCACCCTCTCTGGGGTATGGAGCAAGTCGTCATTACCCCTCACTGTGCGGGTTCGACTGACCGCTACGCCGATCGGGTGGTCGAAATTTTCACAGCCAATATGGAGGCTTATCTCAAGACTGGCACCCCTTCACGTAACGTTGTTGATTATAACCGCCAATACTAAGTTGCAGACTAAAACAGCCCCCTGCAAAGACATGTACTCTCTGTGAGTATATGTCCCCAAGGGGGCTGTTTTCTTAAACTACAAACCGTTTTACAGATTCCTCAAGCTCAATCAGGCGGCTCTTCAGCTGTCCGATTCCTTCCGCAACCTCACTGGTTGCACTTACCTGCTCATGGGCAGAAGCAGAGGTTTCTTCTACACCGGCTGCCGATTCCTGCGCCAGGGCTGAGATATGCTGGCTGAATTCGTTCATCTTTTCGCTGGCACCGGTCATCTGCGCAATATTATGGCCCATATTCTCAATAGTTCCGGCCATAACATTTACCGACCTGTTGATCTCAGCCAGAGCGTCGCCTGTCTCTACGATCTGCCGGCTGCCTTCCTCTGTCTTCAGGACACCTTTGCGCAAATTCTCTACCATTTCCCTCGAATCCAGCTGAATCCCTTGCGTAATGCCGGTAATTTCCGCTACCGTCTGCTGCACATCCTCCGAGAGCTTGCGCACCTCCTGCGCCACTACCGCAAACCCGCGTCCGCTGTCTCCGGCCCTGGCGGCTTCAATCGTAGCATTGATGGCCAGCAAATGTGTCTGTTCGGAGATATTGCGGATCGAACCGACCAGCCGGAATATACCTTCATTCTTGCGGTTCAGCTCTTCTACCGTATTCATGGACTGAGATACAGCCTCTGCAATCTGCCTCATCTGCGCCACTGAGCTATCCATCAGCTGTCTGCCCCGGTCACCTTTGGAACGCACCTGCTCGGAATGAAGCAGCAGCTCATTTCCTTTTCCGGCAAAGTCTCCGATCAGCCTGTTCAGGTCATCGACAGCTTTGGAGGCATCCACCGCGGCTTCTGCCTGGCTTCCTGACGCCTTGGCCAGTTCCTCCATGGTAAGGGCAATCTGGCTGCTCCCTTCCTTCGTACCCGATACCGTGCGCACCAGTTCTTCCCCTTGGCTGGCGATAATCCCCGAGACATGGCGGATCTGGTTAACGATCTCCAGAAGTGTGCGGTTCGTCTCATTTACTGTTTTCGCCAGCCGGCCAATCTCATCCTCATTTACGATAAAGGTATCCTGTGAGGTTAAATCTCCGCTTGCAATCCGCTGCAAATGGGCGGTTACTTTCTTAAGCGGGTTAATCATTGTCTTGCGGATCACCATATTGATTAGGCCTATGACTACTAGTACAAGCACAATGATCACAATATTTATCGTAATCGAAGTATGGAACGTTTGAACGGAATGACTTCCCTCTTGCCGGGCTTCCTTCTGGCTATAGTCTACCAGTGCACCTAAATCGGTCTGCATGGCATTGAAGGCGTCTATTCCCTTTTGGGAAACCTCAAGGGCAAGCTCCTCATCCCCTGAGCTGCTGAGCTTAATCGCCTGATTATTGATGGTCATATATTCTTCCCATTTATCGCCCAGCGCCGTCAGCTGCTGCAGCCTTGTTTTGTCGCTAACCGACTGCCTGTAGCTCTTCATCGCATCCGCTACTTTTCGGATAAACTGATCCCGCTGTTCTTCCAGCTTTGATTTTTCTGCGCTGTCAGCGTTCAAAATATGCTGCATGCTCAGAGCCATAATATGCTCCATGTAATAGTTGATCTTATGTACCTGATCCAGCGCAGGAATCACATTCTCCACAATATTGCCCGTGTTCTTCTGCATGTTGTCCATTTGATAGAGGGAAGCGCCCCCAATAATTAAAACCAGTATCGCTAAGGCCACGTAGCCTGAAGCTATCTTTACTCCAATGCTCCTGTTGCTGTTAGCAATAGCATTCTTTATTCCACTCCCATGCTTTAATACGAATTCCTTTAGTTCCTTTAGTTTCCGATTTTGTCCCATATATGTGCCCCCTCTATTTTCCGAAAACCTTACATGTAATTCATATCGATTGCTTTCATTTTTCATAAAAGGGCAAAACGATGGATTACACTCTATATTTCGGCAGATTCCAGGGATATATTTAGGCGATGTCAGGTATTTAATCGGGGCTCTTTCATTTGCTGCAAAAAAAACCGGGACTCTCAACGTAGAGAGCCCCGGGATCTTAAACAAACCGGAATACCTTTACTGCAAAACTTTCACATCATCAATATAAACCGTTGCATCTCCGGCTTCAGCGGGGGTAATCAGCTGAATACCTATAGCATTTACCTGCTTCAGATCATCCAGTGTAAACTCCGCTCCGCTGCCTACGTACACATTGTAGATATCATTGAAGTCAATGGTGAACTCCGTAAACCCTGTTCCGGCAGCCACCTTCGCCCCGGAGTCCAGCCAAACGGCATATCCGCGCAGCTTCAAATAAAGTTTGGCCTGTACATCAGGATGATCAGATACCACTCTCACTTTGGCGGTAATTCCACTGAAGGAGCTTAGATCCAGATTGGCGGTCTTCGATACTTCAAGTGACGAACCCGCACCGGTCCAAGTGAAATCCAGTCCTAAAGACTGGCTGCCTTCCGTATAAACAGCCTTGGATACCACGGCAGTGCCAGTCGTTGCGGCCCAGCCGTCCGTTCCGCCTTCGAACCCGTAATAGATGTCAGGAACTGCAGCAGCCAGCGCAATCTCCTGCAGGAACAGGTTCGCAGTTCCCCCGCTGTTAGCAATATCTTCAATCTTGATACCGATAGTCTTTACGGCAGTCAGATCCACACCCGCCGCTTCGGCTGCGGCAGTCAGCGAAATCGTCAGCGTCTTATACCCGCTGGAGTCTACAGCTACAGGGGTCCCGCTGTCTGACCATGTCCAGCCGGCTCCTGTCTTAATGAACAGCCGGGCTTTGGCGGTGCCGGTTGACAGCTTAACCTTGGCGTTTATCGTATCCAGCCCGCTCAGGTTCAGCTTAACCGGATCAACCGCAAGCTCAAAGGACTGCTTATAGCTGCCGTCCGCATTCTGACCTGTATTAACCAGATCGAACTCCACACCTGCAGCCTGCTCTTCTTCCGAAAACGCAGGAGCCTTCGCTTTGGCACTGTCCCCGTTTGCTGTTACCCAGCCGGCCATGTCTTCAGCGCTGCTGAATTTGTACAGCACACCTGGCGCGTGTCCTCCGGACTCTCCTCCGTCCTCACCGGACAGATCAGGCATCGCAGGATCATATACCGCCTGGATATCGTCAAAATAGAGTGCACCCTCATGCGCCTGGCCGTCCATGGAATTCACATAAAGATTAAAGCTCTGCACTTGCTTCAGTCTTTCCTCGGTAAGTGCACCGCCTTTGCCCCAGCTCATCTCTGTAAGATTCTTAAGGCTCAAGACGACCTTACCGTTCTGATCCGGAGTGATGACCGGGTAAGCTTCAAAGTATCCGCCGTCAATCACAAGCTGGACAACCAGCTTCAGCGGTTTTCCCGTTTCCGCATAGGAGGCGCTGCCATCAGAAGCCACCCACAGGCTGATTGCGTTATAAGCAGACCAGTCGAGCGAGCCCAGGCTTTTTCCAACCCCGGCATATTTCTGGCTGTTCAGGCTGTACTGCAGCTTCATGCCATAGCTTCCGGAATTTTTGTGTTCGGTGCTTAGGGCAGCGCTGATATCATCACCGCCGGCTTTTGGATACTTAGCCGCAAGTGCCTCGCTGCTGGAGCCATAGGATTCAAAATCATCTACCAGCGCATTGTCAGCTACCGGTGCAGTGTAGCTGTTATATAGACCGATGTCATCCACGTAAACCGGAAGCACACCATCCGAGACAAGTCCGCTGCCAACAATGGAGATCGCCAGACCCGTAGCAGCTGCCGATTTCTCCGCATTATCCAACTCTACAACCGCGTCATATTTGTAATACCGGGCACCGTCAACCGTCACTTTCTCCAGAGCGGACAACGCTTTATAGCTGGAATCCATGCCATACTTGGTATTCCAGTCCTCCGGCAGCTGCACAACGGTCCGGACCGCAGCATTTCCGGATTCATTTTGCGCCGCTTCGGGAATCAGCACTCCCAGCTTCACCCGGCTGACTTTGGCTAAATTAACACCTTCGAGAGCCGCCGGTGTAAGCTGCAGCTTCAGCTCCTGCCAGGTGTCTTCGGGAGACAGTCCGCCAGTGATGTTGACTGCAAGCTTGCCGTCCCCGGCCAGTACCACATGCTGAAGCTCCGTCTTAATGGTCTCCCCGTTGCCTGCCAGGCCGGACCAGGTGCCATTGTTCTGAATCAGACCGACATCGGCTGCTGTATTAAAGGGGATTTCTTTTACCGCAACTTCATTAATCTTCACAAATACAGAGATGCTCTGTGTAAGCAGCACATTTCCTGTTCCGTATGCCTTTACCGTGATGTCAGCCGTTGTACCGTTCAGGCTTGCTTCCGGCTGCCAGACTGCGGAATAATAACCGTCCGCACCGAGCGTCATTTCCGTCTCGGCATTAGTCCCTGCAGTGTAGGTAACTTTGGCAGGAACAAAATTCGCCGCCTTGGCGCGGATGACCGTCTTGGCCTCAGTAACCGTACCGACATTATTCGGAGAAACAATATGCAGGAAGGGCTGCTTCGCTGCAGCATTTACCACACGGCTGTATTTATTGTCATTTTTGATATCGCCGGCAAACGCTGAATAAGAATCCTTATAGAAATTGACAAAATCGCCCACCAGCTCGTGATCTGCCTTATTTGGCACATTTTTGTACGGAACATATAAATTATTGCCCTCACCGAAGTTGGCCCAGGTCAGCATATAGGAGATTTTTGCCGCATCCGGGTCCGCCTTGATTGCATTCAGCACCTTGGTAAACCATGCCTGCTCATTGTTACCGGTGGTCTTCATACCAGCGGCGCTGTAGCCGTATTCCGAGAGGGTAACAATCTTCCCCTTCGACTGGGCGAGCCCGGAGATCATCTTCAAATCTTTGACAAGCCCGTTCAGGAATGCCTCAGAGCCGGCATTGTCCTTATTGTCATACTGATCCATCCCCAGAATATCCACATACTGATCTCCCGGATAGGTAGTTAAATATTCACTTTCATTCCCGTTGAACGAGCCGTTTGGCGAAAATACATACAGGAAGTTGTGTACGCCTTTGACATCCCGCAGGTATTCAACGGTGTATCTGTACAGCTCAGCATATTCACTTTTGGTTGTTGTTGCAGCTCCCCACCAGAACCATCCGCCATTCTGCTCATGGAACGGACGGAACAGTACCGGAATCAGGCTGCCGTTATCGTCCTTTAGGTTGTTGGCAAAATTTGCGACCCGGTCTAGATACGTATTGAAATCAGCATTCTTGTCACCGCCCGGCAGAATCCGCGCAACTACGGATGCTGTTGCCCCCTTAGTGTTCCCTGTATCATTGAAGCTTCCTCCAGTGGCAAAGTTATAAGGATGCGTACTCAGCGTCAAGATGCCGCCAAGCTCATGGGCATGCTTCATTGCAGCAGTAAGCCCTAAGCGGCTGGCTTCATAATTCCCGCTGACTCCGGGAGGTGCTTCATAGCCATCAAGGGAAAGGGTATCCCAGCCGAACACCGCCGGATAGTCCCCGGTAGAGCTGTATACATCGGAGATTACGTTGCCATTCGTATCTTTGCCGGCTATAGAGACGGTGGTGTCATGCTGATGCCCGAACATCGTCTGCTTGCCGCTCATCTCGTCCAGATAAGCAAATAAGGATTTCGTAGCCGGAGTTGCTGCGGTATCCACGATTTGGATTTCCGGCGTTTCGGTTCCGCCTCCACCGTTGCCGCCGGTTCCATTGCTGCTGCCCGGATTGCTCCCTGCTGTGCTGCCGGTTGTGGTGCCTTCTGCTGCGGCAGCTCCATCTTTCACAGTATAGCTGCCTTGTGCCAGCGTCTTGCCGTTTAGGCTGACAGAGGAAGCAAGCACCTCAAGTCTGCCAATCGCTCCTTTGCCGCTGACCGCCGTACCCTGGGCATTATTGCCGATTACCAATGTTGTAATTGTTGCGCCGGATTCGAGCTCTATAATAGAAGCGCTTTCAATCAACAAACGTCCGATACTTGTATTTCCTTCTGCAGTGATACGTACTTTTCCGTCCGGCCGGTTCACTTGGGCAACCGCCAGCTTCGAGTTTTTGAAATGAATTGAATTTTCACCGCCGCCGGAGACATACACCGATCCCTGTACGGTTACATTATCCAGCGCAGCTTCACCGCTGCCGATTCCGGGAGCCAAATACAGGTTGCCGGAAATCCTCGTATCCTTCAATACCACCCCGCTGCGGTTCACCAGTACGTTGCCGGTAATATCGCCTCCGGTGAAGGTTCCAGCCACGTTATAGTAGCCGCTGACCAGCCTGTCAATGATACTGACAGCTTCTGCTCGGGTGATTGGGCGATCCGGACGGAAAGAGCCGTCGGGATAACCGTTTATTGTGCCCTTCAGCGCCTGAACAGCTTCTGCAGCGTAGGCACTGATAGCAGCACCGTCTGTATATGCCGCTGTAATTCCTCCATTAGCGGGGGTAAGCGAGAATACAGAGGCCAGGAGCACTGCAGCATCCTGACGGGTTACCTGTGTATCCGCTTTCGCTTTATTATCCGGAAAGCCTTTATAATAACCTGCCTGCTTCGCTATAGCTAAATCCCTGGCATACCAGGCTCCTGCAGGAACATCCGAGAACGGGGTTCCCGAAGGTGCGCTGAACCCGAACAGCTTATTGATGATGCTTGCCAGCTCAGCACGGGTAACCTGATTATCCGGCTTGAAGGACCCATCAGGATAGCCCTGAATGACTCCGTTCCCGCGCCACTTTCCAATACTCTCTTTGGCCCAATGTGTATCCAGCTTCTCCTGTGCGTTACTGCCGGCAAGTGCCGGTGCAGCCATTGAAAACAGCATGATGGCCGTCAGGAATAGCAGGAAACTCTTTTTAAATTTCTTCACTACTTCATCCTCCTTTTGTGTAAGTGCTTTCAATTACAAAATCACACCAATAACTTCCTGGTAATAGTAGCATTTAAATAATAATTAAACAATAACTTTTTTATAATAAAATATTAACGCGACGGAAAATATTAAAATTTAAGATAAGTTAGATTTTTAAAAAACCCTGATAAATAAGGGTTTTTCAGGATTATAAAAATCCATTTCGATTATAGTTGGTAATAATAAAGACCCTATTTTATTACTAACAAAATAATAACAAAAACACAATACAAGACCAGAAAACTAAAATCAGCACCAGAAAAGAAAAACCAAGACCAGAAAAACAAAAAAAACCGGAACCCTTAACGGGTCCGGTTCGGTTTTCTAATCTAAATCGTAAATCGATCCTACCTTCAAACCATATAGTTCATTATATATTTTCTCGGCGAACGCATCCGTCATCCCGGCGATATAATCTATCACCATATGCTCCCAGGTCCAGATCGGCTTATTCTGCCGCTGATCCTTCTCGAAGCGCTGCAGCCAGTCGCTCGGAATGATCGCCTTCGAGGTTTCCGGATCATTGAACGCCGCCCATAACCGCCGCAAAATCCACTCGCTGCGTTTTTGCAGGCGCTGCACGCGCAGATCACGGATCATCGTGACCCAGGCGAAGCTTTTGAGCACACTGACCGTCCGCAGCATGTCCTCGTCCTCTTTGCCATCCTTGATAAAGGTAACCTTCTTCCAGTCTCCGTCATGGATAACCCCCAGACTGGCGACAAAGGTGCTGACCCAGTAGGCTTTAACCTCACGGCGGGTACGGGAATAATCATTCTCGCAGGTCGGCATCTTTTCCATCCAGACCCGAAGGAAATCGCTTAATACTTCTTCGACTTTCGTATGGATGGCCTCGGGCTTCCAGCCTATCCAGAAGGAATCCTCCAGCGTTGTAATTTTCTCTACGATCAGCCGCTGAATATAGGCATCATGCATGAAGTGTTCATGCACCTCGATTTTGCCCGCCTTAATCCCATCCTCCAGATCATGCGCAGAGTAGGCGATATCATCGCACAAATCCATGAGCTGGGCCTCCAGCGTCTTCTTGCCTGCCGGAACCCCCCACGCCTCGCGGATCTCCGAGATATAATTCCATTCCGACAGATACATTCCTTTCTTAAGCACCGTGCCGGGAAAAGGATATTTGTTGATCCCCAGCAGCACGGCATCCGAAAGATTCAGGCCGTCAATATTCTCGCGCTTCTCAAGAAACATAATCAGACGGAAGTTATGCGCATTGCCTTCAAAATGCTCATACTGCCTTTTCATATTCCCGTGGATGATCTGCTCCTGTACCGGACCGGCACCTGACTTCAGCGCTTCTTCCGCCGCCTTCTTGGCAATGAGCTGCTCCAAAATATTGTCGAGCACCTCTTCCCCCTTGTGCCCAAACGGCGGGTGCCCAAAATCATGGGCGATGGCGGCACATTCCACCACCTCCGGATCAATGACCAGGCCCGGATTATCCGCTTGTCCGGTCTCCACTTCCGGGTAGGAGCGCAGAAGGCTTTTGGCCGCTTCCCGGGCGATTTGCGCTACCTCCAGCGAATGGGTAAGCCGCGTCCGGTAATAATCGCCGGTACCGGCACCGAATACCTGTGATTTACCCTGCAGCCGGCGAAAAGTCGGCGAATGGATCAGGCGTGAATAATCACGCTCATAGGCGGCTCGTGACGTTTCCAGACGGGTAATTTCCGGATATTGCCGATGCTCTCTTTTATCAATAAGTGTCATATCCGCTGCCCCTATCCTGTTTCTGTATTTAGTACTACATTATAAGTCATTTCCCGCAAAACTTTCACTCAAAAATAGAAATATACACACCTTCCCGTTCCTAGTGAATATTTCTCCGCAGTCATGGTGCATTCTAAAGTAAAATAGCCCGTTTCTCCTTAGGCGGGTCCGGTATGGAGTGAACTGAGATACCCATGAAAACAAGCTGCCGTATTTCCGCCGTTACACTCACTGCACTGGTGCTGCTGCTCGGCTGTTCAAGCCCGCTGCTGGCACGTTCAGATGTCAAAAACCGCAATTATTACGAGCAGAAGGGGGATATGATCTGGGAAGTGCCAACCAGTCAAAAGGTGATCGCCTTAACCTTCGACGACGGTCCAGATCCGACGGAAACGATTCAAATTCTGAATGTACTGCATGATCACAACGCCAAATGCACCTTTTTTGCCATCGGCAAAAAAATCGCCGCTTATCCTGAAATAGCCAAACGCGTAATCTACGAAGGGCACGAGCTGGCTAATCATACGTACAATCACGTTTATTTCAAAAGACCAATCTCCGCAGAGCAGGTTACGAAGGAACTGGAGCTGACAGAGAATGAAATTATAAAGATTTCGGGCCGGCACAGCAGTCTCTTCAGACCACCGGGCGGGATGTATGACGAAACTCTGGTGAATGTCTCCAACCGCATGGGACTGAAGCCGGTACTGTGGTCCTGGCATCAGGATACACGCGACTGGAACCGTCCTGGGGTATGGAGTATCTCTAATAAAGTCATCAAGAATGCCCGTAACGGCGATATCGTGCTCTTCCACGACTATGTTCACGGGCAATCACAGACGAGGGAGGCCCTCAAGATTATTTTGCCCGCACTGGAGAAACAGGGTTTCCGTTTCGTAACCGTCTCCGAGCTGATCGGACTGTCGGATACCGAGAAAGCAGAAAACAAAAGGCATCTGGCTTATTAAATCCATTCACTGGACTCCTTAAGGTTCTTTAATTGCGCAGGTCTTCAAAATAAGGTAGTCTTGAGCTATCATCAAGACTTATTGAGCGCTGCTGCAGTGCATCCCTTAGGAGGCTTTCCCCTATGTCCGAGAACACTTCCTATACTACCGAGGAAATCGCCCGGTTGTTGAAGATATCCAAGTTAAAGGTCTATGATCTGATCAAAAAAGGCGAGCTGCCTTCTTACCGCGTAGGTAAGCAAATGCGGGTGGATCATACCGATCTTGAGGCCTACAAGCAGAACTCGCGCAGCAGTTCTAACACTGGCCCGCAGGGAGGTACAAATGCATCCTCCGCCACGCAGCCTGCCACCCCATTCGTGCTGCCTCCAGCCACATTCTCGGTGCCGCTTCATCTCGCCCAGCCTGCGGGGTATTCCAACAAGGCTGCGGGAATAAACGTTGTCATTACCGGACAGGACATGTCGTTGGATATTCTGGCCAGCCATCTGGAACGCAGCCTCCCGTCCACCCGCCCGCTCCGTTCTTATGCAGGCAGTCTGGACAGCCTGATTGCCATGTATCATGGCGAATCCGACATCGTCAGCACTCATTTGCTGGATGGCGATACAGGCGAATATAACCTTCCTTATATCCGCAGGCTTCTGGTCGGCTCCTCTTATATCGTAGTCCATTTGCTGGCACGCAGTGCAGGGTTCTATGTACAGAAGGGCAACCCGAAGAACATCCGGAGCTGGTCGGATTTGCAGCAGAAAGAGCTGAAGCTAATTAACCGGGAGCGTGGCTCCGGCGCACGGGTCCTGCTGGACGAGCAGCTGCGCCTGCACAGCATCCGCGCTGCAGAGCTAATCGGATATGACACTGAGGAGAACAGCCATTTAGCTGTTGCCGGAAGGGTGTCCCGGGGCGAAGCCGATGTCGGCATCGGCACCGAGAAGGCGGCCAAAATTGTCGATGGACTTGAATTCATTCCGCTGATCAAGGAACGGTACGATCTGGTCATGCTCAAGAAGCCGGGAAATGAGCAGTGGATCAGTGCAGTGCTCGATATTTTACGCTCCTCTGCCTTTAAGAGCGAGCTTAGCTCCATCCACAGCTATGATCTTTCGGATACAGGCAGGATCATTTATGAGAGTTAAATAAGAGTTAAGCTGCACACAAAAACTCCGGCTTTCCTGGTTACACAGGCATAGCCGGAGTTTTGACATTCAATGCTTCAGGAACGGCGGTTTACGAACATCAGCATAAGGGCGGAAATGACAATAATCGAGCAGACCCACATCCAGGCAAGCGTCATATTCCCGCCGTCAACCGCTACATAAATCGCGGTCGGCACGGTCTGGGTGCGGCCGGGAATGTTCCCCGCCACCATGATCGTGGCGCCAAATTCCCCAATCCCGCGGGCGAAGCCCAGCACATAACCCGCAGCCAGCGAGCGGCTGGCCAGCGGAAGCGTCACATAGCGCAGAACCTGAAGCTCACTGGCCCCCTGGGCGCGGGCGGCATCTTCGAGATCCTTCTCCACACCTTCGAACCCCGCTTTAACGGTTCTGTATACGAGCGGAAAAGCTACAACTACCGCTGCGATAACGGCCGCTCCCCAAGTGAACAGGATGGTATGTTGCGTAAACTGCTCATACAGCCTGCCAACCCAGCTCCTGCGCCCCAAGATCACGAGAAGCACGAATCCCACTACAGTAGGCGGCAGGACAAGCGGCAGCAGCAGCACAGTTTCAATTAGACTGTGTCCGGGAAACTTCCGGCCCGCCATCAGCTTGGCCGCATAAGTCGCCAGGATGAATACGACTATACTGGTAATTACAGAGATCTTGACCGAAAGCCAGACCGGGGCGAAAAAGTCAGTCCAGTTAATCTCCATCCGCTTCACCCCGTTTATTATCATTCTAGATTATTTAGCCAGCGTAAATCCGTAGCCGGTGAAGATGCTGCCGGCTTCTTTGGTCTGCACGTAATTGTAAAAGGCTTTAGCCTCCGTAAGGTGATCCGACTCTTTGACAACTCCAGCCGGATAATTAATCGCAGCGTGCACATTTGCACCAACCGTAAGCGCGATCTTCACTTTCTGGGAAGTCAGGGCATCTGTCTTATAGACAAAACCGGCATCCGCATTTCCTGTCTCTACATAGGAGAGCACCTGGCGAACATCCTTGGCAAAAACCAGTTTGCTTTGCAGTGTATCCCACACCCTCTTGGCTGTCAATGACTGCTGCGCATATTGACCAGCTGGTACCGATTCCGGCTGGCCGACAGCTACCTTTTTAAAGGATTTATCCGTAAGCTGTGTAATTGTGGTGATGCGGGCTGTGGAATCGGAAGGCACCACCAGCACCAGCTGATTCTTCAGCAATTCCTTACTAACAGAAATGAGCCCTTTATCCACCAGCGCCTTCATTTGCTTATCCCCTGCAGAGAAGAATAGATCAGCGGGAGCACCTTGTTCAATTTGCTTCTGCAAAGTGCCCGAAGCGCCGTAGTTGAAGACAAGATCAATATCCGGATGCTGCTTCTCATAGAGCACAGCGATCTTATCCAGACTGTCCTGCAGACTCGCTGCAGCCGATACAATAATTTCCGTCTTCTTCGTAGCGGCCTCCAGCTGGCCTCCGAACACTGCCACCAGGCCCGAAACCAGCAAGACAGACATAACCCCTATTGCTAATTTCTTGAACATCCCTATCCCTCCCGTACCCTCATCTTATATATTAGGTGATATTCTAGCATATCCTTTTTTGTTTTACTATACGTTTGATTATGTTTAATTATATTTAGTTATGTATAGTATAGATTGATCATTCATAAACATCATACTCAGAAAAACAAAACAGCCCTTTAAGCGTTATCCGCTTAAAGGGCTGCTCACATTTGCTAGTTTTTCATCCGCGGGTCGAGCACATCACGCAGGCCGTCCCCCATCAGGTTGAAGCCCAGCACAGTCAGCATAATGGACAGGCCGGGAAAAATCACCGTCCACGGCGCTTTCTGAATGAACTGCCGGGAATCGGAAAGCATCTTCCCCCATTCAGGGTCCGGCGGCTGGGCGCCAAGCCCCAGGAAGCCGAGTGCAGCCGCCTCGATAATTGCAGTAGCGATTCCCAGCGTGCCCTGTACAATAATAGGCGTCAGACTGTTAGGCAGAATGTGGGTCAGCAGAATCCGGGAGTTCTTCATTCCAATCGCCCGGGCTGCCGTAATGTATTCCTCCGATTTCAGGGAAAGGACCTTCGCCCGCACCAGCCGTCCATACGTAGGAATATTAACGATTGCAATGGCATAAAGCGCATTTTGCAGCGAAGGCCCGAGAATGGCCACAATAGCAATCGCCAGCAGGATGCTCGGAAACGCCAGCAGAATATCAAACATCCGGGAAATGAGCATATCTATCCATTTGCCGTAAAAGCCGGCCAGCACCCCCAGAAAAGTCCCTACGACGATGGAACCGATGACCGAGAAGAACCCCACCCACAGCGAAATGCGGGCGCCGTAAAGTATACGGGTGAACAAATCTCTTCCCAGATCATCTGTGCCGAACCAATGAGCGGCAGAAGGCGGCTTCAGCCGGTTGACCAGCTCCTGCTCCTTATAGCCATAAGGCGCAATAAATGGCGCCAGCAGCGCTATCAGCACAAAAAACAAAATAATACAAAGCCCGAGCATCGCCGTCTTATTCTTGCGGAAAGCCTTCCACGCATCGCGCCAAGGTCCGGAAACCTTCTCGGCCTGTACATTCGGGGGTGTTACGTTAACTGTTGCTTGTCCCATCGGTTCACCCCTCACTTGTAGTTAATGCGCGGATCAACGGCCGCATAGAGCAGATCCACAAGCAGATTAATAACAACGAAAATAAAAGCAATAATCAGGATTCCAGTCTGAATGACAGGGTAATCACGGGCACTTATCGCTTCAAATATATACCTTCCCACGCCAGGCCAAGCAAAAATCGTCTCGGTCAAAACGGCACCGCCGAGCAGAGCGCCTGTCTGCAGCCCCACCACCGTTAATACTGGGATCAGGGCATTTTTCAGCGCATGCTTGTACACGACCAGGAATTGCGACATTCCTTTAGCTTTAGCCGTACGGATATAGTCGGAGTTCATAACCTCCAGCATACTGGAACGGGTCATCCGGGCGATAATCGCCATCGGAATGGTGCCGAGCGCTATGCTTGGCAGGATTAAATGCTTAATAACCGTCCACAGCTGACCCCACTGTCCAGCAATAATCGTATCAATAATATAGAGATTAGTGATGCTCTCTACCGGATTGCGCTGATCCATCCTTCCTATAGAAGGTAGCCAATGCAGTTTCAGTGCGAATAACAGCTGCTCCATCAGCCCCAGCCAAAAGATCGGCATAGATACGCCAATGAGTGCAATGATCATTGCGGTATAGTCAAACCATGAATTTTGACGCCAAGCGCTTAGAATCCCTGCATTCACACCTACAATTGTGGCGAACAGCATACTTGCCGCCGTAAGCTCCAGTGTAGCTGCGAGATAAGGCATAATTTCTTTGGCAATCGGCGTTTTAGTACGGATGGAAGTCCCGAGATCTCCTTGCAGCAAATCCCCCATATAATTGAAATACTGCTGCAGCCACGGCTTGTCGAGGCCGAGCTGTTCACGCAGCGCCTGTTTGGACTGCTCAGTTGCCTTTTGCCCGAGGATTGTCTCTGCCGGATCACCCGGAATTGCATGGATAATCGAGAACACAATAATCGTCATCCCGATCAGAACCGGGATTAATACCATAACACGTTTTAATAGGTAGGAGTTCAAGTCGGCTCACCTTCCAGCGATCCGCAACATAACTTGCCGCCGTTACAAGCGCGGCGGCAAGAAAATGCTGATGGATCATACTATTCGAAGTAAATTTCGCTGTAATATTCCGTACCTGTCGGACCTGGAACATAGCCTTTCAAATTGGCTTTGGCAGCCAGAAGCGGAGTAGTGTGGACCAGCGGAATCCAAGGCGCATCCGCTTTGATGATTTCCTGAGCTTTTTTGTACAGGTCGGAGCGTTTGGTCTGATCTGTTTCCTTCTGGGCATTGATCAGAATGGTGTGCAGTTCTTCATTTACATAGAAGCTGCGGTTGTTACCAGGAATAGCATCCTTGTCGAGAAGCGTGTACAGGAAGTTATCCGGATCTCCATTATCACCGGTCCAGCCGAGCATGTAGATATCATCTTTTTCACCGGCTTTGGTGTCATCAAGGTATGTCGCCCATTCCGGGGATTCAATGACGGTTTTCACACCGATCTTCTCCCAGTCGGCTTGAATGGCTTCCGCAACCTTTTTGCCGTCAGGCATATAAGGGCGGGATACCGGCATAGCGTACAGGGTTACAGTATCCGGAAGACCATCAGGATAACCGGCTTCAGCCAGCAGTGCCTTTGCTTTGTCCAGATCGTATTCATAATCCTTCACAGCATCGTTATAGCCCCACAGTGATGGAGGCATAGGGTTCACAGCGGCAGTAGCCTGGCCTGAGAAGAAAGCATCGATAATAGCCTGTTTATTTACAGCATAGTTCAGCGCTTGTCTTACTTTCACATTATCAAAAGGTTTCTTGTTAAAGTTGAAGCCCAGGTAAGAGACATTGAACGGTGGACGCTCAATCTTCTGCAGCTCCGTGTTGCCCTCAAGGGTCGACAGGTCATCCGGACTAAGATCTTCCATCAGGTCGATTTCACCATTCTGCAGCGCATTGAAGCGTGCAGAGTTGTCAGGAATCGAACGGACGATCACCTTGTTCAGCTTAGGAAGCCCTTCTTTCCAGTAGTTCGGGTTTTTGTCGAGCGTAATGGAATCATTATGCTTCCATTCTTTGAAGACAAACGGCCCGGTACCCACAGGCTCATTCTTGAAGTTCTCTTTCTTCTCTTTAATAGCGGTAGGGCTGGCAATGCCGAACGAGGTCATTGCGATATTCTGCAGGAACGGAGCCTGCGGCTGGTTGAGTGTAAATTGTACGGTTGTGGCATCCACAGCCTTCACTTCTTTGATTACACGGCTGCCGTCCGGACCGAACATGGAATCGTAGTAATCAAAGGAATCGCCTTCGAACTTGAATTCACTTGCAGGATCACTCCAGCGGGTAAAGTTGAACACAACCGCTTCAGCATCAAAATCCGTTCCGTCATGGAACTTTACACCCGGATGCAGCTTGAAGGTGTAGGTCAGACCGTCTGCTGAAACTTCCCAGCTGTCAGCAAGCGAGGGCTGTACTTCGGAAGTTCCCGGCTTGTATTCCAGCAGGGAATCAAATACCTGATGGGCAATCTTAAGCGATTCGCCGTCAGTTACGATCGCCGGGTCCAGCGAGGCAGAGTCGCCGCCGCGTCCCAGAATCAATGTGTCCTGTGTGGATGCCGCTGCATCCGGAGAGCTTTCCGGTGCGGTGGTTGCCGCTGCATTGGAACCCGCAGTTGCTTCTGTGCCGGCATTGTTGTTATTACCTCCGCAGCCACTTAGTGTCAAAACAGCCCCAAGAGTTACTGCCAGTGCAAGACTACTCCATTTCTTCATCTCTAGAAAAGCTCCCTTCTATCATTGAATGTATTAAAGCGTTTATATGGAGCTGCAGCAAAGTGCAGCCATATACCAAATCCACTTCCTTTACTCACGGGCATTACCGTTCACGATGAATACGAAGGATCATTCTGGGTGGAGTTTTCTGTATAAAATGAACTCTAGCTTCATCCTTCCGGCATCATACGCAAGCTGCGGGGAATGTTTGGACTTCCGGCCGCTGTTAGGTTTGGATTTCCCGATTTTAACCGCATTTCGCGGTAGAAATCCAAACCTAAAGGCGGACGCATTCGCTCCTACAGTTCCAAACTTCCCCTCCGCTGCTTTTGCCTCCAATCATAACTACCGTTCATCTTATATTGATGTGGTTGTTAATCTTCTAAGCCAGCCGGACGTCAGCTTCTCCATCATACAGATGGCAGGCAGTTAAATGTCCTGCTCCGGTCTCTAGCAGCGGCGGCCTTACATTCCGGCATACATCCATCACCCGCGGACACCGGGTATTAAAAGCACAGCCGACCGGCGCATTGGCCGGACTCGGCACTTCGCCCTGCAGAATTACCCGTTCCTTGCGGATATCGGGATCCGGTTCGGGAACCGCCGAGAGCAGTGCCTGTGTATAAGGATGCTGCGGTTCGTCGTACAGCTTATACTTATCCGTAACCTCCACGATCCGTCCCAGGTACATTACAGCAACCCGGTCGCAGATGTGCTTCACTACGCTAAGATCATGAGCAATAAATATGTAGGTCAATCCGAATTCCCGCTGTAAATCCTGCATCAGATTGATCACCTGTGACTGGATGGAAACATCCAGTGCAGACACCGGTTCGTCGGCGATAATCAGTTTTGGCTGCAGAGCCAGTGCCCTGGCAATCCCGATCCGCTGGCGTTGTCCGCCTGAGAATTGATGCGGATACCGCTGCAGGTGCGCTTTGGCAAGACCAACAACATCAGCCAGCCGCTCCACAGCAGCCCTCCGCTGCTTAGCATCGCCTACACCGTGAACGATCATCGGCTCTTCCAGAATCCGCTGCACCGTATTTCGCGGATCCAGTGAGGAAAACGGATCCTGAAACACAATCTGCATTTCCCGGCGGCGCCTGCGCATTTCTTCCATCGACAGCTTCGTGATGTCCTGCCCTTCAAACCAGACTTCGCCTGCTGTCGGCTCTATCAGCCGCAGCAGCGAACGCCCGGTTGTGGATTTGCCGCAGCCGCTCTCCCCTACCAGACCAAAGGTTTCGCCTTTGTTTACCGAGAACGAGATATCATCTACAGCTTTGATGAAGCCCTGCGTTTTATTGAAGAATCCCTTGTTGATCGGATAATACTTTTTGAGGTTCTTAACCTCAAGCAGGCTTTCGCTCATACCACGGCCTCCTCCTGACTGACTTCATGCAGCCAGCATCTGCAGCTATGCTGCTCCTCCTGCAGGGTTAGCTGCGGAAGCGACTCTCGGCAGACATCCATAACATTCGCACAACGGGGAGCGAACCGGCAGCCCCGCATCTCCGTGCTGAGAATCGGCACATTGCCGGGGATGGAATACAGCCGTTCCCGGGTCTCATTCATCCGCGGCACCGACTCTATCAGGCCGCGAGTGTACGGATGCAGCGGATTCTTGAAAATATCACGTACGCTGCCCTCTTCGACCACCTTGCCTGCATACATTACGGCAACCCGGTGGCACATTTCTGCAACGACGCCAAGATCATGGGTAATTAGCATCACAGCTGTTCCCTGTTCTTCGTTCAGACGACGGATCAGATCCAGAATCTGCGCTTGAATGGTTACATCCAGCGCCGTGGTCGGCTCATCAGCAATCAGCAGCTCCGGACTGCAGGATATCGACATCGCGATCATCACCCGCTGGCGCATGCCCCCTGATAATTGATGCGGATACTCATCAATAATAGCCTCTGGACGCGGAATGCCGACTTTGCGCAGCATCTCGACCGCATGCTCCCGCGCTTCTTTTTTGGACAAGCCGCGGTGCAGCCGCACTGTTTCGATAATTTGCTGACCCACTGTAAACAACGGATTGAGCGAGGTCATCGGCTCCTGAAAAATCATCGATACGGAATCACCACGGATTTTACGCATCTCTTTTTCCTTAAGCGGAACGATATCCCGTCCTTTTAATAGGATACGGCCGCCAACAATCTTCCCAGGCGGATTCGGAACCAGCTTCAGGATGGACAATGAGGTCACACTTTTACCGCAACCGGATTCACCAACCACGCCGAGGACCTCTCCGGGATTGATGTACAGGTCAACGCCGTCAACAGCAGGCACTTCACCGCGGTCGGTAAAAAAATGGGTATGCAAATCCTCAATTTTCAGAATTGGCTGAATCATGATGAACCTTCTTTCTATTAAAAATTGAACAAAGGTCAAATGGGAGGATAAAAAATCCTTAAAAAGTAAGATATTATAACCTAAACCTGACATGTTATGATATTATTTTCGGGTTTAATCAACATAGTTGTTATTTAATGTATAACATTACTATAGAAATCTACCGTAGACAAGAAAAATTTGTACGCATAACTAACCTGATGAATTTAGGGGGTTTAATCATGGTGAAACAGGAATAATTCCTGTAACAACCTATGTTATTTGTATAACATCAGCCATCTTTCCATATGATATTTCAACACGTCCCGGTAATAAAACGGCTCCAAAATCTCCGCTTCCTCCTCGAACCTCATAATCCAGCGGACAAAACCGATATCTTGTTCGATGGCTACTTTGAAGTGCAGGCAGCAGTTCTGGCGGTCAACTTTACTTGGTTTTACCATCAGCTCTTCGTATTTGATTTTGTCCATCATCCGTTCGGAAAATCTGATTCTGAACTCTATCTGCAGGCTGTCCGGATCAAGGCTCCATTTCTGCGACATAAAGGACTGCAAATCAAACCGCTCTTTTGAAAACCAGTTATTCAGCAGGGTGATATTGGAAAAACCGTTAACATGAAAAGCTCGGATCCTCCCGAACCTGTGGCATAAGCCGATCACATAGATCCGGTTCTCCAGCGGAACAAGGCAGTACGGATCAATCTGTATCCCTCTTTCCTCATTTGCATTTTCGCAGTAGTCCGCCTGGAAGCTTTTTTGTTTCATCACAGCGGACAATATTTCCGTTAAAGAAGCCGATTGCTCGAGCGCCATTGTACTCCGTTCCGTCCAAAGCCCGGCTTCTTTTGTGACGCTTTCCATTTTTTCTTCCCTTTCTGCATTCTGTTTATATTGTGCAGCCATTATTTTTTCATAGGCATTTTCAAATTCAGCCGGCAGCAAAGGCTTGATGTCTTTCATCACATTGCGCAGCTGGGAAAATGCTGCCGCCTCACTATCCGCCAGATCTAAAGGGTACAATGCAAAATTACCGATAAAGGCATATCCCTTTCCATGTCCCATATGGGTAATCGGGATATGCATTGCGCTTAGCGCGTCCATATCCCGATATATCGTTCTTTCACTGTTGCCGCAGCGTTCCGCCAGCTCACGTGCCAGGATTCCAGGTTTAGCTTGCACTAGTGTGATAATGCGCATCAGCCGGATTAATCGGTCTGTCATTGTTCAGTTCCCCTTGATATATGGTAAAATAGACCCATTATTTTAAATGAATTAGTTATATATATCTACAACTAATAATGTAATAACCGAATTAAGATAATATAATAGAACTATTTTACTACATTACCACACATATATATTACATGAGCTGTTAAATGATCGAGAAAGAGAGTTCGGGTTGTGCTATTATGTATGTTTCAGTTCATTCCATCAGATATTCTGCTTCGTTCGATCCCTTCAAAATATGCAGCTGAGTTAAGCTTCAAGCTGTCTGTACACCATCTCCGCCTCCTTTACCAGCTGCATATCACCAGAGCGCGCCGCAAGCAGCAGCAGTTTATCTGCCTGTCTCCGCAATTTCTCGGACAGTGACGGGTCCGCGTTACGCGTACGCAGCAATGCTGCTTCCTCCAGTACTTTCACCGTTCTCAGCAGCTCCATATGCTTCTCAACATGAAAGCTGCTGCCATCACCCAGCACATCGGTATGATGCGTATATTCCAGTCCCAGCTTTTGCAGCGGAAGCTCTCTTATCCGCTCCACAGGAGGTTGTCTGTACTGCCATTGCAGCCAGAGTGCTTCATGAATTCCGGCAGGCATGGCTTCGGTTTTAAATTCAAGACAGATGAATTTACGTGACCCGGAATGGATCTTACCCAGCTTCAGCAGCAGCGATCTGCCTTCTCCTGCTTCAGTGATGCAGCCATAAGCTCCTGTAAATGTCATGTGGGCTTCAAGCCATATGCGCAGCTCGATTTCCCGGGCAAGCAGTTTGCGGCTTTTCTTGCGCAGCTCCTCACGCTGGTTAAGGCCTTTCCATTCCACAAGCAACACTAAACTCTGAGAAACTCCTGCAAAAACACGGTTGCGGCTCCATGTAAATATGGGCTGGATACTTGCTTGCATATTTCCACCTCTTTCTTTTTTTGGTTCTTCTATTAATGTACCAATAATGGCGGACAACTCCTTGTCATGGAATGTATGTTCGTATCTATAATATCGACAAAAAAAGAGGCAATCTACTTTAAAAGTGGATTGCCTCTTTGCTAAATATGACTTTTTGTCTAAACGTGACGAAATAGATGATTCTATCTGACGCCTCTTTGTTTCTGTAAACGTTCCTTCTTGAAAAAATATCCCAGAGACCACTTCGCGCAAAGGAATGAAAATAGAAAAAAGATCAACGCCCAGAATATAGCAGGCAAAGGTGTTAATCCGGCTAAATTAGCAGCATCACCTGCACGGGACGGGGTCAACAGTGAAGCTGACAGGAGATACAGCGTGCCCATTACAGATTCCTCCAGAGTCAAAAAGGCCAGAAACAAATAGTAATATTTGCTTGCCTTGGGCCACAGGAACACCATTGCCAGATTGAGGGCGATCAAACCGCTGAGCCACAGTATACCGAAAGTGCCCCTGACATACAGCACCAGCATAATCAGCGCCACGGCAGCAGACAGCAACAGCCCCCACCGTACACGTCCCCTGCTGTACAAATAAAACAGCAGCAGGGCAATTAAGGAGGCAAATGGATATCCTGACAGCGACACCAGCACCGGTCTTAGACCGGCTTCAACCGCAGAATACGTCACACCGCTGTGATCCGCATACAGCTCGATTCTCAGTACATCACCTGAGAGAAGCAGGGTCATCAGCGCATGCCCGAATTCATGGAACATCGTATCCAGATTGCGGAATAGCGATGAAAATGGAATTAAGCGTGTCAATAGCGCTGACCCGACCAGAAACAGCAGCGTTTTCAGCCATTTATTCAATATCCTCAGCCCCTTCCCGTTCAAAGTATACGTTATATTCCTGCTGCAAGGTAGCCAAAATGAAACCTGCCAGTCCGCAGTGCTGTATTACTCTATGGTTACTGCCGTCAGCGGCAGGGTAAAAATGCTTAAGTTCCGGCGGCTGCAAGTTATGCGGTGATTTTCCACTAGGCGCCAAATGATGTCAAACCTCGTTGATTAATGCTTATAAATGCAGCTCTATGTTAAAATAAGAGCAGGTGAACCTATACAGGCGGTGAATAAGATGAACAGAAAAAGGCACTTATCAAACTTATGGATGAAGCTGTTTGGTTCGGCTCTGCTGCTGCTTGGAATTTTCGCTTGCGTCCCCGCTCCGGCAGCAGAAGCCAATTATTTCAGTGATTTATATAAAGGCTTGCAGAACTTCTCAGAGCTGCCCGGTGAAGTGAATCAATTGCAGGAAAACTACCAGGAGACGGTTGAGGAGCTTCAGCAGACCAAAGATGAACTCAGTGAGACAGTAGACGCACTGGGACAGACCCAGGAGCAAATGGAAGCGTACCGTTCCCAGAACGAGGCCCTCCAGGAGCAGAACCGCCAGTTAAGCCTGGTGGTTGACGAGCTGAAAAATGACCGCACTGCGCGTGAGAACTACTATAACCGGATAAAGGTTACAGTGATTACCGGGTTCGCCCTTATTCTTGGTTATTTCCTGATTATCCGGCTGCTGCGCTTTACCATGCGCCACCGCTCAAGAAGAGGGGACCGGTTGCGCTAGCAGCCTGCCATCTCTCTAATATGAAGGAGTGTGTACGATGAACGTCGATGTCCAAGATGAAGGCGACAGCGGCAGCGGACAGGCCGTTGCTTTCACTGTCGGGGAGAATGAAGAGGTGCATGTACTGCATCCCCAGCAAATTATCGCCTATCAGGGCCCCTCATCAGGACGGGCAGACCGGCTGATGGACGTCAAAGGCATGTACCGCAAGCGCAAGCTGATCCGTTCGGATATGTCCGGCCCCTGCCGGTTTGTGGCTGCGCTGCCTCCCGGCTACCGGGTCAAAACCTTGCAGCTGAACGGTAAAAGCGATCTGCTCTATGATTTCAGGCATCTCTTCTTCTACAGTAAAGGAATCACGATGCATACGCGGGTGCTGAGCATGAAGAATATGCTGGTTACCCGGGATATTGTCAAAGTCAAATTTGCCGGCAACGGGAGCATCGGTATACTGACGGAAGGAACGGTGTGCGAAGCCGAGCTTCATCCCTCCGATCCGCTCTACGTCGATGCAGGCAGTATTATTGCGTATCCGGAGAATGCCAAGCTTGAGCTGACCGTTTACGGCAATCATCTGGCCAGCCAACATATGAGCTATCACTGGAAAATGACAGGCCATGGACCTGTGCTGTTTCAAGCCGGACGCCAGAGCCGCCGCTTTGAGCGGGATAATAACGAGGACGGTATTATTAAACGGTTTCTGCGCGAGGCGCTACCGTTTGGTGGTGTATTTATCAAATAGACGGCTTGTCAGAGAATCGTTTGAACAAAGAGTGCCCGTGCGGACATCGCACGGGCACTCTTTGCTGTTGCAATCCGTACACCGGACTACAGTCCTAGCCTTCAGTTATAGTATCGCCTTACGCCAGATAAGCATTCAGCATCCATGCATGCTTCTCAACACTGCTTCTGATGCCAATCAGCAGATCAGCAGTCGGTTGATCACTAAGTTCTTCCGCAGCCGTGATGGCGCTCTTCAGCTCTTCGGAGACAAGCGCAAAGTCTTTAACGAGCTGGGCAACCATTTCTTTGGGGCTTTCGCCGCCGGCAGCTTCCTTCAGCTCTGAAAGGGCCAAATATTGTGTCATCGTAGAGGCCGGCTTACCGCCGATTGCGAGCAACCGTTCAGCCAGATCATCCACATATGTGGCTGCTTCAGTGTAGAGTTCTTCGAATTTGGCATGCAGAGTGAAAAATTGTGCTCCGCTCACATACCAGTGGTAGTGATGCAATTTCACCCCAAGCAGGCTCCAGTTCGCGGTTTGGCGATTCAATGCTGCGTGCAGTTCTGTCTGGTTCTTAACGTGAGTACTCATTCTAAATAACCTCCTATGGTTTAATTATATTTTGTTTATTGTATTTAGACTTGTTCTAAATCTATCTACAATATAACATAAATATTGCTTTCCCGCAAGGCGCTTTACGATTTTGTTGCTGCAAATTCTAGCATACCTCCTTTTAGAAACCTGTTATCTGTGTCACATAAATCCAAACGCACCTATATTGACACAAATCACCTGACTGTGGAATAAAAGATAACATTATTGGCATATTTGTTACACCGGAGGAATATATGTTTCCGCTGCTTTGCCTTTTCCGCTCCGGAATACCGCCCGCATCTCCTCGCGTTTAGCCTTAGGACTCAGCACATAAACGGTATCTCCGGGGAGGATCACGGTGCTGCCGTGCGGCGTAACGATTCCCTTATTGCGGATGATCGCCGTAAAGAGAATATCATCCGGCAAATTCAGCTGCGCAATCTGCATTCCGGCAATCGGCATACTGGACTCAATCCCGATATGGTTGAATTCGGAATCTGTTTTTCCAAGTGCAACCAGTTCCATAAGCGACGGCTGTGCTGCTTCGTCACTCCCCACCAGCTTTAACCTGGAGGCCAGCGGGGAGATCGTTGTTCCCTGAATAACAGCCGATGTCAGGACTACGAAAAAAACTACATTAAAAAACATCCGCCCCTCAGGAAGCCCAGCCAGAAGCGGGTAGGTAGCCAGTACTATCGGCACCGCTCCCCGCAGCCCCGCCCAGGATAACAGTGTCTTCTCACGGACTGAAAATTTGGCAAAGAGCAGACTTATAAAAACCCCGACGGGCCGGGCGACGACCATCAGAATTACAGACAGCAGCAGCCCCTGCCAGGCTATCTCAGAGAGCTCCTGAGGGAAAACCAGCAGACCGAGCAGGATAAACATAGCAATCTGCATCATCCAGGCGAACCCGTGATTGAAATTCATAATGGTCCGGTGGTACATCAGTTCTGAATTGCCAAGTGTCAATCCCATCACAAAAACAGCGAGCAGTCCACTGCTATGCACAAGCGTCGAAACGCCGTAGGTCAATACAGCAAATCCTATCGCCAGCACCGGATACAGTCCGGTGGAATCCAGATTGATTCTATTGATTAAATATACAGCCAGCTTGCCAATCAGAATCCCCATCAAGAGACCGATCCCCATCTCCCAGACAAAGGACAGCAGCATGCTCCATATGGCCGTTTCTGGATGTTCAATCCATTCAATCAGCGAAACTGTCAGAAAAACAGCCATCGGATCATTGCTTCCCGACTCTGCTTCCAGTGTGGAGGTGAGGCGCTTGTCAATATTTTTACCGCCAAGTACGGAAAAAACAGCGGCTGCATCCGTTGAACCGACGATTGCCCCGAACAAAAGGCTTTCTGCCCACGGCACTCCGAGCACGAACCTGGCGAACACTCCTACAATGGCAGCCGTCAGCAGTACCCCGATCGTAGCCAGGGATAATGCGGATGCCATAACCGGCCGGATATCCTTTATGCTGGTCTGCATTCCTCCTTCGAATAAAATGACCACAAGCGCAAATATCCCGGCAATTTGAGTTAAAGATACATTATTAAAATATACAAAATGACTGAGCACCATCCCTACCAAGATAAAAAGCACCAGCGCCGGCATCCCGAATCGTGTCGAGAACTTGGTGGATAGCACTCCAATCAGCAGCAGAACCGCGAGTAATAAGATAACACTGTCCGCTAAATGAGTCATTTTCCGCATCTCCCCCCTGTTCCAGCGTTATTTACGTTATTAACCCTAAAATGCTTTTTTTGAGACAACCGGTCCACACTGCATTTAGAATGCACAAACTGTGTAGCCTCATACATCCTATCGTGTATTGAACTTCCTTAAGACAGAGGAGTTCCACCCAACGCAAAAAACCCGGCCATAAATATAGCTGGGTCTCCCTTATTAAGCAGCGTTTCTCTGCCCATCAAGCGTATTATTCTCTTGAGTAAACCTGCATCTCCTGAATGGACCAGTAGTTGCCGCCGGAACCCGTCTGCAAAATCCTGATGTAGCGGGCCTTTACTGGAGAAAAGCTAATCTTGGTGCTGTTCAGCTGCCCTTTTCCTCTAACCGCCAGCTTCCAATTCGCCGCATCATTAGATACATAAAGCTCATAACCACGCGGATAATCGTAGGAGGACAAGGAATAGTCCAACTCTACAGCCTCCACCGAATGTTCTTTGCCAAGGTCAATCTGAAAGTATTCTCCCGAGGCCTGATGTTTGCCGGTATCCCAGCGTGTACGCCGGTCCCCGTCTATGGCACTTGCCGGATTCGAGGCTTCGGTATTGACATTAGACGACACTTTCCATTCTGTCCGATCAAGCGGAACCAGGCCAGTAGCCGTAATCTGCACTTTCTCAGACATAACACCTGAACCTGCAACTCTTACCGCATAAGTGTAAAGCGTGCCTTCCTCCAGCTTGCTGTCGATGTATCCGGTTTCTTGAACTCCCGTTGCAATAACCTTCAGATCCCCGCCGGAGCCGTCGGCCCGGAGCACTTCATAACTTGCTCCGGGGGCCTCCAGCCAGCTCAGTTTCATGGATAATCCTTTGATCGCTGCGGCTTTGAAGCCTTGCGGCGCAGAATCCGCTACCTCTGAGGAGGGCTGCAGAATATACTGCACTGCCTCCCCCGGGGCGAGGGTCTCGTTAAATTCCAGTACAGGTGTTGCACTTCTGCCTGAAATATAACTGCGGGCTTCCTCATAAGTATCTCCGTTGCCAAACCGTTCTCCTTCGTAAACTGTTTTTTTCGGCATCGTTACCTTCACGGAGACCTTTTGCGTTGTCTCTTCAAAGTTCACAAAGTTAATCAGCAGTTTATTGGAGGTTGCACCGCTGCCTGCCAGCGGCGTAAGGGTAGAAGTGTCTACAGCACGGACGTATACAAGTTTGTCTGCCAACTGATCCTTATTACTGATCTGATAGGTTAACGGTGTACCGTGCGTTGCATAAGTGAGACTAAGTCTTCTCATGATGCTGACACGGGAATCCTCGTTGGTTTTTGTATAGTAAATCTCTGTCTTGGCCGGATCATACTCCTCCAGATTGAATCCATACTTAAACAAACTGAAATTTTTGAAAAAGGCAGCATGCTGCACAAACATATCCGCATAACCGATATGGGCGCGCATAATCCGGTCAAACACTGCTGCCGTAGGCTCGGAAGCCCCGTACTGGTAAGCATCCACGTGGCTATCCGAAGTACCGAATTCAGTCGTCAGCATTTTTTTACCCAGGCCGTCTGCAGCTCCGCCGAAGGTTTTGAGATTCTCAGTAAAGCTGCCTCCGTTGCTGAAAATATAGGATTCCCCATAGGAATGCCCGTTGGTCAAATCGGTTACCTCTTCGAGCTCATTGCGCTGCTCCGGATCACGTTCCCACCCGTCAGGATCACCGCACTGTTTGACCGTCCCCCTTTGATTGCCGCAGGAATCTGCGCTGTAGTTCGGCCAGTAAGCCCAGCCCGGTGCCACTGTCTGCAAATGGGGTGCAATACTCTTACCCTTCTTGTTCAGCCAATTGGCGATCGCCAGATTGACAGCTTTTGAACGATTGAACAAGCCTGGCTCATTATCCACTTCATAATACTGAAAGTAAGAGCCGTACTGCTTAAAGTAATCCGTCAGCTTCTTCTCTGCCTCTTCCGGCAGCGAGCCGTCAGCTTTGAGCTTAATATCTCCCGTATACAGATACAGAGCAACTGACTGCATATTGTAATCCCTAAGTACTTTGTAATAATCCTCCATGTTGGAGCAGGAGCGGCCGACATCGCTGGCACAGCTGGTGCGCATAATGTTGCCGCTGTAGGCCACGCCAAGCCATTTCATGACGTAAGGCAAATGAGTAACCGCACCTTCATCAAAATAAAACTGCTTGTTGTTGACCATTGTGCCGGTCAGTGTATAGCTGCCGTGAATCGGCTCCTTAATAGGAGCATTCAGCGATTCGAGACTTAAGGAATCCCAGGTCCACCAGTCGTATTTATCTTCCATACTTGAGGAATAAATACCGCGTGTGGTCCGCAGCTTCAGCTCGTTACTGCCCAGCACCAGCTGTTCCTTCGGGATATAGAGTTCATACGTTTTGCGGAAGGTGTATTTGCTGTCCGTACCGGCAACACCGGCAATCTGTATCATGCCTGACAGCTGATGATTAGAGAAAATACTCATTTGCGGAACGGATTTGTATGCATCTAGAATACTTACGCGAAATAAGACCCCGTTCGCCGGGATCTTATTCAAATTATACGTAATAATCAATTCAGGGTTAGTGTCTCCCCTCAGGCCCGAGGGAACGCTTTTCAGCTCAGCGGCCTTGGCAACGGTAGAGACAGCATTATAAATCTTTTTAGCGTCTGAGGAACCGGAAGCTGCAAATTCTCCGGCAGATCCATCACGCTGCCCCAGCTGCCACAGTACATTGCCGTCCGGCAAAGCCGGACCTGCATCAGCCGCTGAGGACAACTTAGTCATATCTACCTCCACTTCGCCCCGCTTCGTCCCATCATCTCCGAAGACAGAAACAGACATAAGAAACAAGATGGTTAAAGCCGCAAATTTTAGTAGTAACTTTAGAGGTCTGGTTGTTTTTTTCTTAGTCCTCATTCCTTTGTCCTCGCTTTCTTCCGGGGTGTCTGCTCATAAGTCGTATAAGAATCGATTAGGTTACTTAGGGAGGGTCAATGCACTTTTGGGGATAATTCCCTGCTTCTGGCTGGCACTCTTCCACAATAAACGGATGTTGGCGTCCCCGCGATTCTCATAGTACTCCACTTTAATATCATATGAGGTTCCGGCAGTAAGGTCGATACTTCCCTCGCGTCCGACGCCGCTCTGCTTCTTCCAGCTGTCAATCACCAGTTTACCGTCAATCCAGAGCCGCACTCCGTCATCCGAAGAGGCCGTAAACGTATATTTCTCACTATAGATCGGCATGATCAATCCGGTCCAGCGAACCGAGAAGAGATCCTTCCCGAGGCCGACTGCCGGAGAGTCCCCATGCCAGTTGAAGTCAATCTTGTTGTCATTACGGATCAGCTGTGCTCCGCCGGACAGGTCAATATTATTGAAATATTGCGCCCTTAATCCCTTGGTCGAAGCGGAAGGCTTCGTGTTCGGTTTACTAGCGAGCATAATAATATAATCATCACGGGAAACGATATAATTATCATTCATAAAATTTTTGATTTTCTGCACATCATTTTTTTCAGTCAGCATTTTACCCCATGTCATGGTATATACCCATTTACTTTGGGTTTGAGACAATATGACAGGGTCTGGCAGCTCTCCGCTTTCCCCGATGCCAATAGGCTTTCCGTCTGCCAGCTTCAGCAGATTCTCATAATAGGACTGTTTGAAGTCATTGTTATAAATATCTGCCGCCAGAATGTCTGCTTTTCCAGAACCGGGGAAATACGGCTCAAAGTCATACGACCATTCATTAGGTGCATTCGGGTTCCATACCCATAGCAGATTGTTCAGCTTGTGCGTGTTTGTTAAACGGTTGTACATGATGTCCCAGAGTTTAGTGAAGTTGTCTTTATTCCCCCACCAGAACCAGTCTCCGTTCATTTCATGATAGGGACGCCACAAAACTGGTACTCCGGCATCCTGAAGATCTTCCAGATACCCGGCAATCTCGTCAATATCGGCAATCAGATTCTTATATTGTGCTGTTCCCGGGGTCACATAGGCATCAAAATCCTCCTGGCTGAGACTCATATGCACATTGGCCCATTCCGGAGAAGTGCCGGGCAGGTTCTGATGAAAGGTCATCGCTACGATGCCTCCACCCTTATGCCATTTGATTGCACTGTTCACCACAGCCTTACGCTGACGCTTAATGGCAGATTCCGACTGATTATTGATTGCTCCAAGCTCATAGCCGTGTAAAACCGCAGATTGCCCGGTGGCCTTTTTCAGCTTATTGTTGAATTCATCAGGACTCTCCAGATAGTCATGCTGTCCTGAAATCATGCCGTTGCCGCTGAGATTCGAAAGATAGGTCAGCAGATCGGCCGCCTCCTGGGAAGCGTTAGGATTGATCGGAGTAATCACTGCTGCCGGGGTATCCACAGTCCGGGTAACCGGAAGGCTGCGTACCTCCGACCAGGGCAGTAAAGAGAGAATGAAGATAATTGGCAAAATCGTCGTAAATAGCCGGAACTTGCGGTTAGTGTTCAATGTTAACTCCTTTCTCCAGCCGTAAAACCTTCCATGGAGCAAGTGACATTTCCCTTAGCAGGGCAGTCATTTTGCAGCCAACTAAGGCCTATAGCTTAGTAGCCCTGCTGGTAAGCAGGGCCCTAATGGGTGGACTTTTGAGGATTTAGTATTGTAACGGCTTAACCAGCATCAGTGACGGCGGTGATATAACAGACTGCGAATCGCTTATTTTAGGAAGCGGAAGGTAGGAACAAGGCGCTTGACGGGACAGTTCCCTTTAACTGACTCGGGCTTTCCCACATCAGCTTCGCTCTTGCATCCCCTTGGTTCTCATAATATTCCACTTTGATATCATATAACTGTCCTGCCTGCAGGTTTATGCTTCCCATGCGTTCGGTTCCACTCTGCTTCACCCAGCTGTCGATGATGAGACTGCCATTGACCCAGACACGGACACCGTCATCTGAAGAGGTATAGATTTGGTACGTCTCACTATACAGCGGCTTAATTTTACCGCTCCAGCGTACGGAGAAGAAATCCACTCCAATTGCCGCATCCGGCGAGCCAAGCCGCCAGTTGAGGTCAAGAACCGCGTCGGTACGTACTACAGCGGGAGTTCCCGCCAGCTGCATGTTGTTGAAATACTCCCCTTGCAGCCCGTTGGCCGCAGGTGCTGGTGTTGCTGTTGGCGTTGGTGCTGCTGTCGGCGTCGGTACCGCTGTCGGCGTTGGCGTTGGCGTTGGTGTCGGCGTTGGCGTTGGCGTTGGCGTTGGCGTTGGCGTTGGTGCTGCTGTCGGCGTCGGTACCGCTGTCGGCGTTGGTGCCGGTGTTGGTGCCACTGTCGGCGTTGGTGTTGCTGTTGGCGTTGGTGACACTGTTACTGTCTGTACCATAGCCAGCGAATTGGTCATTAATGACGATTCTACAGCACTTATAGATGATGTGGAGCTTTTCAGGAACAATGCGCTTGAAGGAACGGTTACTTTGGCCTGACTTGGGCTCTGCCACATCATCCGGATATTGGCATCACCGGCATTTTCATAATATTCTACTTTAATGTCATAATACTGTCCGGCTTTCAGAGCAATGCTTCCGGTACGCTCGGTACCGCTCTGCTTCATCCAGCTGTCGATGACGGCCGTTCCATTCACATAGACACGGATACCATCATCAGACGTTGTATAGAATTGATAAGTTTCACTATAAGAAGGCTTAATCAGGCCGGTCCAGCGTACGGAAAAAATATCTACGGGCAATGAAGCATCCGGTGATGCCTGACGCCAGTTGAAATTAAGCAAACTATCATTGCGTACCAGCACAGGCGTGCCGGACAGCGTCATATTCTTAAAATATTCGCCTGTAAGCCCGTTTACCAGCGGTACCGGTGCCTGCAATGTATTTTCAGGTACAGGAGTCGGCGTTGGTGTAGCTGTTGGCGTTGCCGTTGGTGTAGCTGTCGGCGTTGCCGTTGGCGTAGCTGTCGGCGTTGCCGTTGGCGTAGCTGTCGGCGTTGCCGTTGGTGTCGCTGTCGGCGTTGCCGTTGGTGTCGCGGTCGGTGTTGCCGTTGGCGTAGCTGTCGGCGTTGCCGTTGCTCCCGGGACTGTGAATGCCTTATATTCATCCCGGGTCAGGGTGTAACTGTCATTCATAAAGCTTGTGATTGTAGTCGTGCTGTTGTTATCATAGAGCATTTTTCCCCAGTTCATCATATAAACGTAATTCTTCTGGTAGAGCTGCAGCTTAGCTGTGCTTGGCATTTCACCATTCTCACCGATGCCGACCGGTTTACCGGCAGCCAGACTAACCAAGCTGTCATAATATTTATTCATATAATCATTATTATATATATCAGCTGCAAGTACATCGACCTTATCTGCACCAGGATAGGTCAGCTCATAGGGATCAGACCAGGCATTCGGAGCATTCGGATTCCATACCCACAGCAGATTGTTAAGTTTATGATAGTTAACAAACCGGTCATACATAATATTCCAAAGTGAGGCGAAGTTGGTCTTCTTTCCCCACCAGAACCAGTCTCCGTTCATCTCATGATAAGGTCTCCAAAGTACGGGGACTCCTGCATCCCGCAGGCTTTTGAGTGAAACTGCAACCTTATCGAGATCAGCAATCAGTGCATTATACTGTGCCGTACCTGGTGTTATATATTTGTTGAACTCTGCTTGTGTTAATGATTTCTGCACATTAGCCCAATCATACGTAGTGCCCGGCAGATTCTCATGAAAAGTCATTGCTACGATACCACCAGATTTAGCCCAGTTGATCGCACTATTGACTACATTCTTCCGTTGCGTTGCGGCGGTGCTTTCGGATTGTCCGCTGATAACTCCAAGCTCATATCCGTGAAGTGCGGCATATTGTCCGCTTGTTCCTTTCAGCTTGTTGCTAAATTCATCCGGGCTCTCCAGATAATCATGCTGACCTGAAATAATACCTTTTCCGGAAATAGAATACAGGTTACCGAGGAGCTTGACGGCTTCAGCTGAAGCGTCCGGATTAACTGGCACAGCTGTACTTGAAGCTGCTTTAGCCGGGGAAGGTGCAAGTCCTAGTCCAAGCGGTACTGCGGACAAAAACACAGCCAGTGACAACACGGCGGACAACAAACGAAACTTACGGTAAGTTTTCAAAATGATCTTCCTTTCGGTAGCCAGGCTGCCACTTTTAAGAGGCCCTATAGCTTTGCGTCCCTATCTTTCGATTAGGTTTGCCTTTGTCGTTTTGGAAGGATTTCTCCTTCTTACCGTAAGTATCGACTCTATTTAGTTGTAGGTTTATAGCAAAAATTAAGATTTCTTAATAAATGGTTCTTAATACCTGTTTTGGATTTGTAACAATTGGTTAAATAGATTATTTAGGCCTACGAAATGAACTGTTGTAATGCTATATCCTTCCAGTCCAAGGTGATTCGGATATTATCCTCTTCCACCAATTCGGAGCCGGTCTGCACTTCGATAAACTCCACATCCGTCAGCGCAAGGATCGCATGTTTGGTGCCTTCAGGGATGCGAACCACATCGCCCGCCTTCACATTATGCATTTTTTCGTTAATCACAATGCTGGCTTCCCCGCTTACAAAGGTCCAGATTTCACTGCGTTTGCGGTGCAGCTGGTAGCTGATGTTCTTGCCCTCTTCAATAAAAATCCGTTTAGTCAGAACTTCATTGCCCTCATCGTACTTCACATAATCAATGACCTTGTAATGGCCCCAGCGGCGTTCCTCGAACATCGGTCTTTGCTCGTAAGACTTCAGCACTTCTTTGATCCGTGGGCTTTCCGCTTTATGTGTAACCAAGATGCCATCCGGGCTGGCGGCAATAATTAAATCCTTCGCCCCGATGACTGTAATCGGAATATCCAGCTCATTGATCAGGCAAGTCCCCTCAGAATCGGCTGTGACAACACCTTTTCCTACCAGATTGCTGCTCATTTCTTCAGTCAGCGTGTTCCAGGTACCCAGGTCCTTCCAGAATCCTGCATAAGGCTGAACCACGATATTCTCCTCTTTTTCCACCACTTCGTAATCAAAGCTGATAGAGGCAAGCAGTTTATACTGCTTCTGCAGTTCCTCGTAGTTAAGCGGCAGCCCTTTGCGTTGCAGAATATCAAGCAGATAACCCAAGCGGAAAGCGAACACCCCGCAATTCCAAAGGGCACCTTTGCTGATCAGACCTTCGGCTTGTACACGGTCAGGTTTTTCCTGGAAATGGCTCACCTGCAGATATCCGCTTGTTCCCGCCTCAGCAGTGGTAGGAATGATATATCCGTATTTCTCTGACGCATGTTCAGGAACTACGCCCATCAGCGCCAGATTTGCGCCGCTTTCCTCCATTGTCTGCTCAAGCTGGACTACGGTATCGAAAAATGAAGCTTCCACATAGGGATCAACAGGCAGGATAGCGACTGTTTCGTCCGGAGAAACACCGGCCATCGAATACAGGTAAGCTGCTGTCAGCGCTATGGCCGGGAAGGTATCACGGCGCTCAGGCTCAACGATGATCGGAACCTCGCTGCCAAGCTGGCTCTGAATCGATTCCACCTGGCTGCGGCCCGTTGCCAGATAAGACGAACCTGTCATGCCCGCTTCCTCAAGCTGTCTCCAGACACGCTGTACCATAGATTCCGGTTCACCCGTCGGGCTTTCCAGTACCTTCAGAAATTGCTTCGAACGTGAATCGTTGGACAAAGGCCAGAGCCGTTTACCAGAACCGCCTGATAGAAGTACCAGTTTCATAAGTGAACCCTCCTATTTATGTGTTGTCGCGAAAATATCGGATTGTTAAAAATCACACTGTTATGAGAGTCACTGCAAGGAATGTTTGGACTTTCGGCCGCTGTTGTCTGCAGATTTCCTGATTGAACCGCTCTTCGCGGTTGAAATCCGCAGACAAAGGCGGACGCATATCGCTCCTACAGTTCCAAAATTCCTCTCCGTTCCATTCCATAACAGCTTACGGTTAAGAACTCCTGCTTGACTGAGCGTTCTGGAAGAATCGCAGCTTTTGCTTACTTTGCCCGCAGGCTAGCTCCCTGCTAAAGATCCGGCATTGCCGCTTGGTAGGCGGCAATTTAAGGGCAAGGAGTTGCAGCTATAAGGCAAGGAGCGGAGCGGCAGCTAAAGCTGCGCTCAAGAGCAACTCTGGATTAGATCGCCCCGGCGACGCTTGGGGAATATCCGCTCAATCCGCCCATTTGCGGGCGACCGACCGAGTGGTACTCCAGCCCGGTGCCTTCGATCTGCTCCTTGGAGTAAACGTTGCGGCCGTCGATCAGAATCTGGCGGCGCATGCTGCCTGCCAGCTGATGCAGATCGATATCCTTGAACTGGGCCCAGTCAGTCAGCAGGCAAATGGCGTCGCTGCCTTCTGCCGCCTCTTCCGGAAGGCCGCACCAACGCAGCTGCGAATGATCATACCCTGCTCTGAAGTTATCAGCAGCAATCGGGTCATACAGCTTCACTGTTGCACCTTCCGCTACCAGTGCTTCGACGATTTCACGTGCTGGAGCTTCGCGGACATCATCGGTATTCGGCTTAAAGGCCAGCCCCCAAATACCGATGACTGCGCCGCGCAGGCTGCCTAGCGATTCATGGAGCTTCGAGATGATCATGAACCGCTGGTCCTTGTTCACCTCAACTACCGATTTCAGCAGCTTGAATTCGTAATCGACATTACCGGCGATCTGGATAAGCGCATTGGTATCTTTCGGGAAACAGGAGCCTCCATAACCGATGCCGGCCTGCAGGAATGAGGAACCAATTCTACGGTCCATTCCCATGCCTTCCGCTACCATGGTTACATCAGCTCCCACTTTTTCGCATATGTTGGCAATCTCATTAATAAAAGAAATTTTGGTTGCCAGGAATGCGTTTGAAGCATATTTAATCATTTCCGCACTGCGGATATCTGTTACGAAAACATTTTCTGTGAAGCCCTGATGAAGCTGGCGCATGGTCGGCTCAAGCTGCGGATTATCGAGGCCGATAACGATCCGGTCCGGATGAAGGGTGTCGCGGATTGCTGAGCCTTCACGCAGGAACTCGGGAGCGGAGACAATATCGAAGGGATGATTCGTGTGGGAAGCGATGAGGTTGCGGATTTTCTCATTCGTGCCAACCGGAACAGTCGACTTGGTCATGATGATTTTGTAGCCTTCCATCGCCTGGGCAATTTCTGTAGCGGCTCCTTCGATATACCTTAAATCCGCTTCGCCACCCGGCAAAGAAGGTGTACCCACAGCCAGAATGACGATATCTGAGCGGCGCACCGATTCCTGAAGATCCGAAGAGAAGGATAATCTGCCCTCCCGGAGATTCATCTCAATCAATGCCTCGATCCCCGGTTCATAGATGGGGGATTCCATCCGGTTAAGCTTGTTGATTTTTTCCTCATCCTTATCGACGCAGATGACATGATTCCCGTTAAGTGTAAAACATACGCCAGATACTAGACCGACATAGCCGGTACCGATAACTGCCAGCTTCATACAATCATCCTCCTTTTAGGAAATTAATGTAGGCTTGCTCTACATATTGCTTGAACTGCACCATAAACGCCTGCTCGTCGAATTTGCGGGCATGGCCCATAATTTGGCCGATATCCCATGGGTAGGACTCCACTTCGTGGATGGCCTTAAGTAAATCGTCAACTTCCTGGTTCTGAAAAAACACACCGTTGACGTATGGAACGATAGTATCCAGTGCGCCTCCGGCCTGATAAGCGATGACCGGTCTGCCTGCGGCATTCGCCTCCAGCGGCGTAATCCCGAAATCCTCTTCTCCCGGAAAAATAAATGCCCGGCACTGTGACATCAGGCCTGTTACCTCTCCATCTTCCAGCCGTCCGAGGAAGGATACATTATCTTTGGCCATGCCCTCCAGCCGTTTGCGGTCCGGTCCGTCACCGACGATATAGAGCTTAAGACCATTGCGGTTGAAGGCCTCCACGGCGAGATCGATCCGCTTGTAGGAAACAAGCCGGGAGACGATCAGGTAATAATCGCCGATGGAACTGGAGCTTGTGAACCGGGCGGTGTTGATCGGCGGGAAAATCACATCGGCATCCCGGTGATAATAGTTCTGGATCCGCTTCTTCACTACGGAAGAGTTGGCTACGAACTGGTTCACATTTTTGGATGTCCGCTGGTCCCAGGACTTGAGCCGCTGCATGTAGACCTTCAGCAGTCTTTTGAACAGTCCGGAGTTCGATTGCCGCTCCATGTATGTGTCATAATCCCAGGCGAAGCGCATTGGCGTATGGCAGTAGCATAGATGAAACGTCGATTCGGGCACCTGAATGCTTTTCATAAAAGCACTGCTGGAACTCAGGACAATATCATATCCGCGAAAGTCCAGATCTCGGATGGCCATGGGATAAAGCGGCAGCACCCCTTTGAAATTGGTCTTCACTCCCGGAATTTTTTGCAGCCAGGAGGCCCGGATATCCGCATCTTTGAGGTTGTCGGTTAGGCGGCTTCCGTTAAAAACCGTCGTGAAGATCGGAGCATCCGGATACATGTGGTGGAAAACTTCCACTACCCTTTCCGCCCCGCCCATTTGGATTAAGTAATCGTGCGCTATCGCAATTTTCATGTGAATCATCCTCAAAGTTTTATGGAGCAGCATCATCAAGTAGTGATTGTATGGATGCAGGCGGTTGTTGTTTACGCTTTGGCTTGAGTTCGGGAATCTATTAGGTCGCTGCCAGCAAACCTTTGTAGTAGTCAACGATGTCCTTGACTGTATTCTCGATGACGAAGTGCTCTTTCACCCGCTTCATTCCACTATCCGCCATCCGTCTGCGCTCTTCGGGATGGTCCAGCATCCAGGTGATTGAATCTGCGAGTACCTTAGCGTCTCCTGGCTGGATCAGCAGTCCCGTTACACCGGGTACTACGATCTCTACCGGTCCGCCTTCATTGGAGGCGATCACCGGCAGTCCAGCCGCCATACCTTCGACGATAACCTGGCCAAACGGCTCGGGGGTGATCGACGTGTGTATCAGCAAATCTGCTTTATTCATCAGGCCTTGTATGTCATCCACATGTCCCAGCAGACTGACATTGCTCAGATCATCCTGCTGCATCTTGCGGATTAATTCCTGTTTGTATTCTTCTTCTCCGAAAAGCGCGTCGCCGGCCAGCCAGAACTTAACCCGGCTATCCTGTTTAAAAGCCTTCGCTGCTTCCAGCACGACATGTTGGCCTTTCCAGTGTGCCAGCCGCCCTACCAGGAGCACGTTGAAATCCTTCTGATCCCGTTTGCCGATTCCTTCGCCGATCGCTTTGGCAAAAGCGGAATACACGACGAGGGTTTTTTTTGTGCGGGGCAGCTCCAGCGCATTCAGCGTAGAGTGGGAGTTGGCGATAACGCCGTTCGGGAGCAGGCGTGACAGGAGCCGGATAGCCTTGGCAACAACCGGCTTCAGATACGGGGCTCCGATATGATCCCGGATATGCCAGATCAGCGGCACTCCTGCTTTTTTGGCGGCAACGGCGCCGTAAAAGGCCGACTTCAGGGAATTGGTATGCACACAATCCACTTTCTCCTGCTTGAGCAGCGGCGCCAGCTTGCGTCCGTAAGCCAGTAGCTTAATGGCTGCTGCCGGAGCGCCGAGGTTGACGGCGTTTCTGCCGCGGCTGCGGATGCTCTCATCCAGCGGAATAATGCGGACATCGATCCCTTTCTCGCGGAGCCGTTCAGCAAGTGTTCCTTCTTCCGCCAGGATTACCAGCGGTTCAATCTGTTCACCGATATTGGTAAGAATGTTGAAAAGAGCAACCTCTCCGCCGCTCCACTTCGCGGTGTGATCAATATAAGCGACTTTTAGCATCCTGCTGCCACACCCTTTCCCAAAGTTTCAAGGAATACGGATTCCACTCGGTCACCAACATGCTCCCAGGTGTACTTCTCCAGTACATGATCCCGGCATTCGTCGCGGCTCGGCAGCAGCTTGCGGTTGCTTAGCATATGAATCATGCCTTCCGCCATATCATCGCTGGCCGCACTCTTGAACAGCAGCTCCGGGCGGAAGCCCTGGAGAATTTCTTTGTTGCCGCCTACCGGCGTAGCCATCACGGGGAGACCGGAAGCAAGGGCTTCAACGGTGATCAGGCCGAAGCCTTCAAGCGCCTGCGAGGGAACCACGAACATATCGGCTGCCTGATAGTAGGAGGCCAGCTGATGATCGGGAATGTATCCGAGCAGCCGGACCTTGTTAGCAAGGCCGTAATCGGCGATTTTTTCTTCCAGCTCCGCGCGCAGCGGGCCTTTGCCGCCAATCAGCAGAATCGCATTCGGGAAGCGTTCAGTGACCTGCTTCCAGGCATCCAACAGCTGGAGCAGCCCCATACGGTTCATCAGCCGCCGTACGGTCAGGACTGTCGTTGCCCCCTCCGGCAGATTCAGCGTCCGCCGTACGGCCAGCCGGTTGCTTGCCGGAACAAAGCGTTCCACATTCGCTGCGCCCGGGATGACGATGATCTTGTGCAGCGGTACACCGTGCAGCGTGTGTAGCATGTCACGGAAGTACTCGCTGAGTACGATGAATTTATCCGCCAGCTTATAGGCTTTGCGTTCAATCGATTTGGCAATGGTCGTCTTGACCCGGTGCTTGATGCCTTGCCCCTCGATCTTCATCTCTTCATTCCACGGACCGTGAAAGGTCATGATTACCGGAATGCCTCGCTTCTTAGCTTCTATTGCCGGCCCAATGCCGTATGGTGCAAAATGCGAATATAGGATATCAATACGCCCGCTGCCGTTTCCCATCAGATCTGCTGCTTTACGCTGGAATGCATCCTTGCGCTTCCAGATGGTCTCTTTGGGGTCGCCGGCGTTATGGATAATCAGCTCTTTGGGGGTGGAGGGCGTCTCCTGGCTGCAGATCAGCGCATGCACCTGATTGCGTGAGGAGAGCTGCTCACATACGGATTTGAAATACGTGTTAAGCCCGCCGGGCTGGAGCGATGGCCAACTGAGGCCGGTCGTCATAATATTGAGTCCGTCACTGTACGGCATAGCTTCGCTCCCCTTTCTTTTCTTTCTCCGCCTGACCCTGTGCGTTGTGCCGGGCCAGCTTGCTGGAGCTTGTTAATTCGTAATGCTTGAAGCCGACCATGAATTCATACATCACCCAGAATACGGATACCGCGAATCCCGAAATGCCTTTTTTGAACAAACCGTGCAGGAAATATTTCTGCAGGAACCGTGCCGGCGGCCGCAGCAGCAGATTTCTCATCTTAAACGGCTTACCGCTGGCAAAAGCGCTTTGAGCCTCCAGATCGGTGTATTTGTTAAAGCGGGCCACGTGGTCATTGATGCTCCGAAAGCCCTGGTGCCAGAGAATTCCATTCAGGCGGACTGTCCGCTCTTCTTCAACCTCCGGCATTTCATGCACCAGGGAGTTGCGGATGCCGTACTCCTTGCGGTTGTACAGACGCACCAGGTATTCTCCTTTGTCCAGCCATCTGCCCAGGAAATCTCCGATCCGGTATAGCGAGTACGCCACAGCCCTGTCCGTCAGGGCCGGCTTACGCTGCAGAATATCCTGGGCCAGCTCATCGCTGACCACTTCATCGGTATCAATCAGGAAGACCCAATCATGGACGGCGCGTTCCACCCCGAATTCCCTTTGTTTGGCATATCCGGGCCATGGGTTGACGTACACCCGGCAGTCCAGGCTTTCGGCCAGCTGCACCGTCCCGTCTTTACTCCCTCCGTCGATTACAACCACCTCATCGGCGAATAGTCGGCAGGACTGAATTGCTTTGGATATGCGAACTTCGTCATCCTGAGCAATGATGACAGCCGAAATCGGGTAACTGCCCGGGCCGCCAAGCACGCTTGTCACTGAATCCATGAAGGTCTCCTCCTTTGCTGGTTTGGTCCGGTGTCTGTCGTCGCTGCGAGAAAGATTTGGGCTTTCGATCGCTGTTGTCTTCTGATTTCCTGATTGAACCGCGGCTGCGGTTGAAATCAGAAGACAAAGGCGAACGCTAACGCTTCTACAGCTCCAAACTTTCTCTTCGCTCCTCTGGCACCGTCCCTTGTTTTGTTTAGCAGTTAGTAGCTCGCATCGTGTCCTCTGCTCGCTGTAAAAATTCTCAACTGCTCGTATCCATAGGTTTTTTGCGAATATAGGAATTCATCGTCGTCTTCATCCACTGAATGTCATCCCCGTTGATCAACAGGCGGGGCAGCTTGACTTTCAGGTTATATCTGATATTAAGAATGATGAACAAGAAGCGAAGCACTGAAGAGGAGAGCATCGCTACCCCTGCTCCGAACAATCCGAACTTCGGCACCAGCAGGAAGAGCAGCGGGATCACCAGGATCAGGCCCACCCCCTGAAGGATGGAAACAAACTTCGGTTTGCCGAGCGCCATAAACACCTGAGCCAGAATCAGTGTGCCTCCGCTGATCGTTACTTCCAGCAACAGCAGGCGGAACACAGTCAGTGCTGTGTTAAAATCTTTGCCGTACAGCAGCGGAATTACGAAAGGGGCCACCAGCATCAGGAACAGCGCACCGAGCAGGGTGCAGGTGGTGCTGATCCGGAAAGCTTTGAAGGTCAGCGCAATCGCCTCATCCTTCGATAGCTCGGAAGCTTTCGGGAACAGCACCACTGTGATCGAATTTGAGAAGAAGTTGACCATCCGCGACAGGCTCACCGCGACCGCATACAGCCCCAGATCGGCTGGCCGCAGCAGGCCGGCGATAATGATCTGGTCAATATAGTAGGAGAACTGGCCGAGCAGGTCATTGCCGTAAGAGCCGAGCCCGTAGGTGAACAATCTTTTGAAATTCAGGTAAGTATCTTTCATCTTTACCTTGTAGGTACGGAGCAGCGAGATCGTCATCCAGATGAACAGCGGAACCGACGGAACCAGATAGGCCAGTGCGGTAGTAAATGGATTCATGCTGCCGGTAAGGATCAGGATCCCGATCGCTGCAAGCGTCAGAAGCGGAATCAGATAACGCAGCAGGTTGAAGGTTTTGTAATCCCCTCTGAATTGAAAGGCTGCATTATTGACCTGTGAGAGCACAATCAGTGGGCATAGAATCATGGACACCTGTGCAAACAGGACCACGTCCGGGCTAAAGGATTTCAGCCAGTACGGCAAGACCAGAATACCTACCGTCGTTGCTGCCACCCCGAACCCGAGCCCGATTAACAGCGCCACCCGGTACAGCACTCCGGCTTCATCCGGGTTCTTCTTAGCGTTGTAGATCAGTGCCGAGGGAATACCAAAACTCATACTGAACGCCAGAAACTGCGACCAGTTCACCATAGCCGTCTGTTCCCCGCGGCCTGTCGGGCCTAAGTAGCGGGCGGTCAGCACACCGGTCAGCATATTGACCAGCAGGATCAGTACGCTGACCATCATCGTTTTTACGGCGGCAGAGCTGTTGTTCTTGCTCTTCGTAAAGCTCTTGAGCGAGGACCAGACTGTGCTAGTGGGAAGTGATTTCGCGTTCAACTGCTGCATGTGGTGTCCCCTTCTTTCTGCTCTCAATAATCTCTTTAGCGCCAAGGCCCAGGCCAATCAGCATCCAGATCAGATATCCTTTAAGTCCTGGGAAGCCGTTGTCCGATACCAGGCTGACTACCGCTCCCGTCCATGCGGCCAGCGACAGCCTGGCATAAGGCTGGAGACTGTCCTTGCTCGTTACCCGGCTGACAATTTGTTTAATAACTGCGCCGAGTGCACCGAAGAAGAACAAAGCACCCAACACTCCAAAGGTAAGCAGCAATGCGATAAACCCGTTATCCATATTGCCGTATTCCCCGAGTTCTCCTCCGTTGCCTATCTTGGTTCCTTGCCCTACACTGCCGATTCCCTGACCCACCGGGTTGGATGCGACCATCGGCAGCATGTTCTGCCAGAGGCTGAGCCGTTCGTTATAGGAGTGGTCTTCCTGCACAGAGGTCAGTGTCTCCATCCGGGCGACCAGCCCCTCTGCACCCGGAAGCTTCGGCACGATCCAGAACAGTGCTGCTGCTACAAAGGCCAGCTGGAGCAGTGCCTTCCACTTGCCCTTCGAAGGCGAGGAGCCGATGTAGACCAGCAGCATCACCAGCATCACCAGCCAGGCGGAGCGGACCAGAGTGGTCAGCAGGCAGATCACTACGAGCAGTACGCCGATCCAGCGCAGTGTGCCTTGCCATCTCTTCTCCAGAATCATCGGCACCAGTGCGAACACCAGGAAGGTTGCAGCCGGCCCGGGTGAATTCAGTGTGGAGAAGACCCGGATTTCCAAAGGATACGGAGTTCCGATGGACATCATATCGGCGTTCCGCATCCAGAAGGCATCCCATGGCGGAACGGTCAGATATTGAACGATACCGTAAACGGCGACCAGCACTGCTATGTTGGCAAAAGAGTACAGCAGCCGGTCAATATCTTTTGGATTGAACCGCGTGACTGCAAAGAATGGAATCAGCAGTAGCGGTACGATGTAATTCGCCAGATCGTACACTGAACCTATGCCGTTCTTGGCCAGGCCGATCAGTGCACCGTAGGCCAGGGCAACCGAGAACAGCAGGATGATCCGGGTGGAGGATTTGCGGATCCGGTGAATCTCCCTGAGCACCGGAACCGCAAGCAGTGCACCCGTCAGCAGCGGTGCCAGACTGAGCAGTGATACGGAATGGTACACGCCCTCCGACCAGTCAGCGATACGCCTCAGCTCCGGAGCCACCGCCCATACGAGCAGTGTGTAGGTGAGCAGCTGCTTCGGCTTCACCAGCGCCAGCAGGAAGGCGGGAAAGAGAATCCCCGCCAGAACCACGCCCTGCAGGCTGTTGGAAGCACTGAGTTTCGCACTGGCGAACCCGATCATCAGCGGAAGGCCAAGGCATATGGCACATATCAGCGCCATCACCGCTCCCGATCTTACCGCTGTCAGGGATGGCAGCGTCAAGCTGCTTTCATTCTGGTCCGTCATCTTCTTTTCCCACCTCCGCTCCGGTCATTCATTCAAGACTGCTGCCCTTCACTTTATCCTTCTTGCGCAGCTCTTTGAGCAGCAGGACTAGGAATTGGGCATCGTCTACAAGATATCTTTTCCAGAGCCGTCCCGGCTCCTGGCTAAGCCGCCAGAACCATTCGAGCCCTGTCTTTTGCATAAAGTTCGGCGCCCGCTTTACCGAACCGGAGAGAAAGTCGAAGGTAGCGCCCACGCCGATCGAGATCGGCGCCTGATAAGAGGTGTAATGGCGGTAAATCCATTTCTCCTGCTTCGGCGCACCCACACCGACAAATACGATATCCGGCCGGCTGTCGGTCAGCATCTGGATAATACGCCGGTTCTCCTCTTCGTTATGCTCGAAGCCATAAGAAGGGGAATAGCAGCCGACGATGTTCATATCCGGATAAGACGCTTTTAGATTCTGAGTAGCCCGCTCCGGTACACCTTCTGCTGAGCCCAGGAAGAACAGGCGGTATTTCCTCTGCTCGAAGGCATTGCCCAGACGGCTGAAGAGATCCGCGCCGGATACTTTCTGCTTCAGCGGTTTGCCGAGCATTTTGGAAGCCCAGATCAGCGGCATTCCGTCTGCGACTACAGCGCCTGCTTCGGAATAAACAGTCTGGAACTCTTTGTCCTTACGGAGCTTGATCACATGATCGACGTTGCAGGTCAGGATGTAGGACTGATTCCTTTCCTGAATCGTTTTGTCGATATATTCAAGCAAATCCATGAAATCATAATTATCGAAATTGACATCGAACATGTTAACTTGGTTCATCGTATCACTTCTTTTTGTGGGGAGTCGGCCTACTGTGAAGATCGATACAGGCAGTTCAGGTACCAACAGAACGGAATAATGGATTGGACCGTCGACAGCGTGTTGTCGGAGAAAGAATAAATAAGAAACGCTGCTATAAAGAGCAGATAGTAAGGTTTGACCGGCGGTGCCAAAGCTCTGTAAACCAGAAGAAACACAGCCAATAAGGAAAGCAGCAGCAGTATAGCGCCGATATACCCTCCATCGAAGTAAAACCGGATGTACTCATTATGCGGAACAACAAAGCCTTTATAGAGCGTCCCGTCATTCGCGACCGTAACTGCTCCCAGTCCTCTTCCTGACCAAGGGGAATCTGCCACTTTATTCAGGAAGTACTCCCAGGCCTCCGCCCGCCCCGACAGGTCAACCCCCGTTTCAGTTGTCCGTTCAAAGGAACGCTTCTTGATGTTATCCAGCTGCAGATAAACTGCCGAGAAGATCAACATCACTGAACATAGCAGTGGAATCAGATACTGCGTTTTGCCTTTTAAGTACTGGCGTGAGATGTCGTAGAAATAATAGAGAATCATCAGCACCAGGGCTAATATAGGTCCGCGCGTTCCTGTTCCGATCAGAATCAGAAAGTTCAGCGCCAGCATGATGTAGAAATAACGGATATGCTGCGGACTGCGTTTAATCTCAATAAATGAAATGCCTATACCCATGAAGGCCAGCATCGCCAAATGCGCCGGAATGTTCGCCCCCTGTATCCGTACAGCGCCCGTGAACTCGATGTCGAGAAAAGCATGCAGGTGAGCCACCTGCAGCAGCACTCCCGCAAGCACACTTACCAGCGGCAGCATGGCGATGATGCGGATTTGCTTCTCAGCCACCTCTTTCTTCCAGTTGATCAGGAGAAATACGAAGGGAAGCGATAATCCGATGAAGGCTTTTGCGGCAATCGAGGAGCTCATCTCCGGCAGCCAGATGGAGAAGCCGAAGGTGATAAATACCAGTCCCAGCATGGCCCATAGGGGAGGACTAAGCTTGAACTTCAGTCCGTTTACCAGAATGCAGGGCACCAGAAGTACCAGGATCACCAGCTTGTAGAGCGAGAGGATTTCAATTCCGAACATGCTGCCGTCGTACAGGAAATTGATGGAGATGGCCGTCGTCAGCAGAACGAAATAACTGATCAGTTCGGGTCGTGAAATGGAGACAACCAGCAAAATAATCAGGAGTACGGCCGCTACCGCAATTGCCGGCTGGTAAATGACCGCTGTCCCCAGGAACAGTGCGGACACGAGGTAGAGCATTCCGTATGGCAAAGCGTTCATTTTGGAGCCCCACTCAAAATTAGTCATTGTCTTCCCTCACCCCGCTGCAGATTCCCTCTTCCGGTTCCAGAACATATGAAGAGTTCCACGAATACTCTCCAGCCGGCACTTGTTCAAAAGTTTTCTGCCCTGGCTTCTGGATAGTACCGAGTCCGCCAGGATATACACTACTTTGGCGGCTGTCTTTCCGAGCAGGAGCAGATTTCCTTTTACCCCTTCGCTTTTCATGGCGTTGGAGATGCCTTGACTGTAATACCTTTTCATAATCCAATCTTCCGTCAGGCGCCCTGCCGCTACGAAATGCTCAACAGCCATCTGCGGATGATAAAGGATGGTGTGCCCTTCTTTCTGCAGTTGGCCGAACAGCCACGTCTCTTCACCGGAGATAAGGGAATCCCCTTTTCTTCCGAGATCCAGCGGGAACAGGCTGATATTGAACGCGGGTTTGCGCATCGCCATATTGGCTCCGCAAGGATGCAACCGCTTCGGATATTCCCTGACCTTGCCGCCCAGATCAACGATAGTGTACGGCAGCTCGAACGGCTTAATCAGCCAGTCCGGGCGCTTGCTTTCGAAGATGGGGGCGACTTTTCCGCCCATGGCCATGACTTCCGGCCTTTCATCAAATGTACTGATGATTGTGGTAATCCAATTCCGGCAAGGTATCGCGTCATCATCGAGAAAGGCAATGATTTGCGATTTGGAAGCCAGAATCCCTGCATTCCGGGCCGCCGACAATCCCTGTACCGGCTCCAGAAGATAACGGATATCCATTTTTGCACCATGAGCCTCAATAAAGCCTTTAATGGCGGCTGCCGAGTCATCCGTGGAGCTGTTATCCACCACAATGATCTCAGCCTCCTGCAGGTTCTCCAGTGTGATTAGGGACTGGAGCGTCTTAACCAGTAAAGCCGACCTGTTATAAGTGCAGATAATAATGGAAATCTTAGGGACGTGTCCGTACTCAGTCATCGGCTATCACCCAATTCCCATAATTTTAATAAGCGTCTTTGGAACCGAGCAGCATCAGGCCGGTTTTAAAAATGATCTTGAGGTCCAGCATCGTGCTGCGGATATGGATATAAGTCAGATCCAGCTGCACCATTTCGTCGAAACCGACACTGTTTCTGGCGTTAACCTGCCAGTATCCTGTGCATCCCGGTGTAACCAGCAGCCGCTGCTTGTCGTAATCCGTATACTGCGCCACCTCTTCAACGAGCGGAGGACGGGGACCAACAAGACTCATATGGCCCATCAGCACGTTCCAGAGCTGAGGCAGTTCATCGATACTAGTCTTGCGCAGAAATCTTCCGATCCGTGTGATGCGGGGATCATTTTTGATCTTGAACATAGCACCGCTCACTTCGTTATAGGCCATCAGATTCGCTTTCAGCTCCTCGGCATTGGAGACCATGGATCTGAACTTATACATGGGAAACAGCTTTTCGTCTTTGCCAACCCGGTTTTGCCGGAAGAACACTTTGCCTTTGGGGTCTTCCAGCTTGATCAGGATGGCCACAAGAGCGAAGAGCGGCAGTAGTACGAGAAGGCCAAGAGCGGAGAAAAAAACGTCGATAATCCGCTTCATCACCAGATAGGAATCCATTTCTTTACTTCCTTCTTTGGCATGCAGCATGTAAAGTTTCGGCAGGACGGCCTCATAGTCTTCCGGCAGTTTTTGCATGCTCATTTCTCCTCATTCCTCCTAAATGTTTAGGTACAAATTTACTTGGTAAAACAAACGCAAGATGGATTAGCTGCTAAGAGTGATTTGTCCGGCTTTGCTGAGCCATTCCGCCATCGCATCCATCACCGGATAGCGCAGGTCGTCGCTCTGAAGTGCAAATTCCAGCGTAGTCAAAATGTAACCGAGCCGTTCGCCGACATCGTATCTCGTACCATCAAAGTTGTAGGCATATACCCGTTCACTCTGATTCAGCTTCTGGATTGCATCCGTGAGCTGGATTTCGCCTCCGGCACCCTTTTCCTGCAGGTCCAGATATTTAAAGATTTTTGGAGTAAATACGTAGCGTCCCATGATCGCCAGATTGGATGGTGCTGTACCCAGCGCCGGCTTCTCAACAAAATTGTTTACCCGGTAGAGCCGTCCGTCCTGAAGATCCGGTTCGATAATCCCGTAGCGGTTAGTGAATTCATCCGGAATCTCCTGAACCCCGATCACCGAATTTTGTGTTTCTTCGTATTGATCGATCAGCTGCTTGAGGCATGGTGTTTTTCCGGTTACGATATCGTCCCCCAGCATTACGCCGAAAGGTTCGTCTCCGATAAACCGTCTTGCACACCAAACCGCATGTCCGAGACCCTTTGGTTCTTTTTGCCGGATATAGTGTATTTCTACTTTAGAGGAACGTTGAACTTCTTTAAGCAGCTCCAGCTTGCCGTCTTCCAGCAGGCGGGACTCCAGTTCGAAGGCGTTGTCGAAGTGATCCTCGATCGCCCGCTTTCCTTTACCAGTAACGATAATGATGTCCTCGATACCGGAAGCAATAGCTTCTTCCACGATATACTGAATGGTCGGTTTGTTGATGATTGGAAGCATTTCCTTAGGCATGGCCTTTGTTGCAGGCAGGAAGCGCGTTCCTAACCCTGCTGCAGGGATAATTACCTTCTTTACCTTTTTCATCGCACTTACCTCCTATAAAGTTTGGTGGGATATGTTTGAAAACTCTATTTGGCCTGATTCATGGCAATGCCAAGAATTTTGGAACCGGTCTGTTCCATCAGCACCTTCAGCTTGCGGACTGCTTCACGTTTGGTCTTTCCGTGTCTTGCCACAAGGATTACACCATCGGATAGCGGAGCCAGAATCCGTGCATCACTGAATTCTACCGCCGGCGGAGAGTCAAGCAGGATCAGATCGAAGCTTGCCTTCAGCTCATCCAGCAGAGCGGTCATTTTGTCGCTGCCGAGCAGATCCGGAGGACTGACCCGGGTAATACCGGCTGGAATAACCGCCAGATTGGCAAGGTTCCCGTAGACGGCAATATCCTTAGCTTCCTCCTGTCCGCTTAAGTAAGCGGCAAGCCCCTGGCTGCCTTCCACCTCGAACACATTATGAAGTCCGGGATGGCGCAGGTTGCAGTCAACAACAGCGACTCTTTTGCCGTCCTGGACAAAAGAAACAGCGAGGTTGGACAGGATCGTCGTCTTGCCTTCTCCTCCTTCGGCGGAGGTGAAGAGAAGCACCTGTCCGCCGCTCCCTCCAGCCAGACCAAGCTGGCGGATATAGGTACGAAGCGAGCGGAAGGATTCAGAGATATGCGAAGACGGGTTCAGGTCCGCAATTAAACTTTTATTCGGCCGTAACATAAGCGCCCTCCCCTACTCTTGCATTAGCGTTTGCCGCTTTGCCGAGATCGCGTTTACGGATCGTCGGGATGCTGGCAATGACCGGCAGTCCCAGATCGAATTCGGCTTCCTTCTCGGTGCGGAGTGTTCCATTGAGTGTTTCCAGCAGCAGGATAATCCCGATTGCGGCCATCAATGAGACAACAAAGCTGATAATCAGATTCATTGCAAAACTGCCGTTTGTTGCCGCAGGTACATCAGCCGGATCAGCCGGAGTCAGGAATGTTACATTGTCCAGCTTCATGAGTGATGGCAGGCTGCGGATGAAGCTTTGCGAAACCGCGTTTACAATGTTTGCCGCCTTGCTGTAACTTTCATCTTCTACACTGAGATTGATGACCTGGCTTTTTTCGGAGGTCTTTACCTGAAGCTTCGCAGCCAGCTGATCTTCCGTAAGGCCAAACTCCGGATGGTCGGCTACAACACTCTTCATAATCGTCGGGGACTTCATAATTTCCTTGTAGCTCTCGATGAGGTTAAGGCTGAAGTTTAAGTTGTTGAGATTATTGCTCTCGGGTACATTTGCAGTATTGTTGACCAGCAGTTGTCCGGAGGCGGAGTAGACGGGTACAACGAAGTTCTTGCTGATGTAGAAGGTGGTAGCACAGGAGATTAATACAAACACCGTTATCAACCACAACCTCTTCTTAATCAGGTTAATGTAATCTAAAATCGTCTTTTCCACAGTAACCCTCCTTCCGCATTAGTTGCATTCTGAAAGCAATCATGAAAGTTTCAGATATCTTGCTTTAATTCTATCAAGCGGTACGAGTTGCCACATGGCTCCTACCATTACTTTAATCTTCACTTTCGTGTGAGTCGGTTTGGTCCGTAAGTGGGGCGTCATGGTATACTTTTGTACCATACCGCTGGTAAATATTATCAATAGATGGAAGCTAAGCCGACGCAGTCCGTTATTTCATTAGTAAAACCTTTAAATCCCTATACATTACCGTGTTAGATTCAGGGAGATTTGGACACAAAAAAACACGGACATCCGTGTCCGTGTTCCAACATTTCATGAAAAATTATAAAGTCCTGTTAATCATAAGACATTTCGTACTTGGTCAGCCCTACCGCGTTAGCGTACAGCGCCGCCTGCGTCCGGTCAGCCACCTGCAGCTTTGCGAGAATCTGGCTCACATGCTTCTTGACCGTAAATTCACTGATGAACAGGCGCGAAGCAATATCCTTATTGCAGGCACCTTGGCCAAGTTCAATCAGCACTTCCTTCTCCTTCGGAGTCAATTCGTCCGTCGGGCTGCTGCCGCTCATCCGCATCTTATCTTCCATTAATCCGGGATCATAATACTTCCGGCCCTTATGGACCAGCTGGATCGCGAACAGCAATTCTTCCGGCAATGCTTCCTTCAGCACATAGCCGTCAACCAGGACTTCTTCCGCTTTGAGGAAGTCCTCTCTGCTTGCCGAAGAGGTCAGCAGAATAAATTTGCTGCTCAGCCCGCGGGCCCGTGCAGCCTTGATCACATCCAGACCCGACTCATCAGCTAGCCTCAGATCAATCAGCACAAGATCAGGCTGTGTCTCCTCAATCACAAGAAGAGCTTCCTGGCCATTCGTTGCTTCGCCTGCAAAATGCAGATTAGGCTGCATGGAAATGACTGCTGCCAATCCTCTTCTCACCAAAGGGTGATCATCAACAATGACGATATTCACTTGAACGACCTCCTGCCTAAAGTTTATGCATTTTTTAATTCAGCCACACCGACAGGTATTGAAATTAAAATCTTGGTTCCTGCATTCTCGCTGCTCGATAACTGGAAATCTCCGCCTAGAGACTGAGCCAGATACTGCATATTCTTCATGCCAAGTCCGCTGGTAGTATCCTCAGACGTTGTCCACAGCAGATCAGTATCAAAACCGACGCCATCGTCCACAATCGAAAGTCTGATCCATTTGGGCTTGAGGGACAGTTCGACATCCACCCTGCTGGCCGCACCATGACGTATGGCATTGCCTGTCGCTTCAGAAATAATCCGGAAGAGAGCCTTGTGGTAAGGATAAGGGAGACTGAAATCATCACCCGTTATTTTTAATTCAATTTCCACATCGTTTAACCTGGATAAGCTCTTAAGATGCGATCTCACCATGCCCAGCCACGTAGGTCCGCCGCTTTTCTTGGAGCTGAGACTGTAGATCGTAATCCGCAGCTCTTTGGCAACCTTGGTCGCTGAATCATGAATGAGGTCAATCTGCTCTTCCAGTTCGGACTCGGACATTTTACGCCAGGTCTGTTTCAGGGAGTGGGTTGCGTACACAATGCCGAAAAGGCTCTGCGACACGCTGTCATGCATTTCATCCGCTATCCGGTTCTGTTCATTCGTGATGATCAGCCGATTTTCGATGACACCCAGTTCATGGCGCTCAAGAATAATTGCGCTAAGCTCCGACAGAAACATAAGCTGCTGAATATACCATCTGCGGCCCTCAAGACCCTCCGACGATTCCAGCTTCACGCCGATCATGCCGACAAATCGGGTGCTCATTCTTACCGGCATCAGCAAAAAATCGCCAAGGCCAGGCAGACTCTTGAACACCGGCTCACGCTGCAGTCTCCACTCGTGCTCATGCTTTTCCAGCTCTGTGAACAAAAAACGTTCTTCTTCATGCTGCCAGCCGGTCTGCCGGCTCTGGGGAGCGGGTTCACCACTTTTTTTGGCGAACCAGAACAAGGCCTTATCCAACTTGGTAAGCTTCACCACATAGTCTGTGATGACCTGCCCGATGTTCATGAAGTCATGCTGGCTGGAGGTTTCCACGATATGATAGAGCGATTTAATATGCTCCATGGTTTCGTTGGTCCGCGCGTTTGCTTCTTCCCGCTGCCGCTTGATCCTGTTAACCATTTGCATAACTATAACCGTAAGTACCAGGGCTAGAAACAGGTTTCCGTTCTGAAGCACCGCATCTGCTAAAGATTTGCCCTCAGAGTTCAAAAAAAACGTAACAAAATGTAGTCACTATGCCAATATAACTCAGAAGCAGGCTCCACCTGAAATAAAATGACAATGAGCCCGCCGCAATTAAAACAGGATTCAGTACATAGAGCTTGAAGGAGCTCTCAAAGCCGCCAGTCAGTAAAGTCAATGCAATAACGCCCGCCATCTCTATACTAACTACCAGCATAAGAACCCGTGGTCTGGCCCGGAGCCTCCGGTAGTAGATCGTGAACACTTGAGCAATCATAAAGAGTGCAATGATTAATAGGGATTTATGAAGTACGGAAGGCCCCGTGTGGTCCAGGAGGTACATAAGCGATGTGAGGGACAAAGAGAAATATCTGTAAAAAGCAATCATTCTGTCTTCCGCGGTTGTTTTAATTTTCATCCCACCACCCTATTCTCCACCTTTTTTGGAAAATGCGAGCTTATCAAAGCTTTGTTTAAAAGCATCATACATGAGAAAAATCACAATAACAAGTTTCAACATTTACTGATAGCGTTTTCTTTTCAAAAAAAATAACAGAATGTCCACCTTTTTTTCCTAAGTTTAACTTAATTTTATCCATATAAGCCAAAGATAGCGCTATCAATCTCAAATAAAAGTTTGAGGAACAGCAAATTAGCCTCTCCACCAGGTGGACAGGCTAATTCTCTGAATACTATCGGTCATAGGGCATCATCCGGGCAGCTTATTCGGCTACTACAGGCAAAGATAGATGCAACTTGTTAGGATCACAAATACAAATCTGATAACGCTGCTCGCCAACGATATGATACCCGGTGGACAGAATACGTATAGTATGATTATTACGCACATCCACCTTATGGAGACTACGGCAACTAATGCAGTAAAACTCTCTCATGGTTTCATCTCCGGCATAACATAGTCAATAAGAACTAATAAAAACTGCTAATATTATCTAAATAATAACATCCCGTTTTTATCAGTGTCAACATGAATCATCATATTCCGACAACAATCCACAGATGAAGCAGAATTATGTCGGCTAATGAACGTTACTGCGGCAATGCTGGGGTGAAATTCCCATATATTTCTTAAATAGCCTTGAAAAATAAAACGGATCGCTGTACTGCAGCATGCCTGAAATCTCCTTGACCTGCAGGGAGGTATTCAGCAGCAAATGCTTTGCTTCCGCCATTTTGAGCCGGTGGATATATTCATGCAGCGGATATCCGCTGCTGCTGCGGACCAGACGGCGCAGCGTGGACATGGAAATATGGTGTTTTGCGGCAATCTGCGGTAAGTCAGGCTGCTCATACACACAGGAATTCAAGTCCCGGCGAATCTGTGGCATAGCTTCATGCTGCCAGAACCGCGCGTTGTCCCGGGTCACAAACGAACATTCCAGCAGGATCGCCTCCAGACGAAGTGCCGCCCGGTCGGCATCAGCAGGTGCGCCCCCGTCCATCAGACCCAGGACCTCCTCGAACGAAGCCGCAAGTTCGGCCAGTGCATTTCCCTGAAATATCATTCCCGCTGCGATTAGTCCCGACTCCAGCCACTCATCTACCCGCTTCCCGTCAAAATTAATATAATATTCATCCCAGCTCCCTCCAGGCGGCGGACCAAAGCTATAGCTGCAGCCCGGGCGAAAGAAGAACAGGCTGCCTCCCCGGACCGGTTGAACCTCCCCCCCGTTCTCCGCAAAGGTACCGGAGCCGGATACAATATAGACCAGCGCCCAATGCTCAAACACTACATCCCTGCGGAATAATGTTCTGCCTGGCAGATGACCTGCTTGCCCTATCCGGATGCCGCCCAGTCTAAGCATAGAGCTATCCACCTTCGGATCAATAACCCTAATGGGATACGGACTGATCATATAATCCATGACCTTGGGCATACATTGCATTCCTCCCTCTGTTTAGGAGTGATATGGTTAATCTGAAGATGATCATATTCTACATGAATAAGAGGTGTCCACGCCATGTCAGAAATTCCTGTTTTACATTTGTTGCCCCGCCCGCGGTCACTTACAGTGACCGGAGGACTATTCCGGATCCCGGCCAAAGGAAGTATCGTTCTTAACGACGCAGAGAACCGTGACATTCTGCCCGCAGCCCGCAAGCTTCAACAGGTGACTTCACAAGCCCTTCGGCTGGAGCTGCCCCTGTCTATAGGTCCCCGTCCCTCCCGCCTGTCTGCCTATAACTTTAGTTATAACCAGCTGCTTCCGGCACAGGCCTATGAGATTACAGCCGGAGCGGACGGAATCGTGATAAGCTACAGTTCTCCGGAAGGCGCTTACTACGCAGTCGCTACGCTAAAACAAATCCTGGAGCAATGCGGAAGAGACGTGCCTTATCTGTCCATCTGCGATCAACCGGACTTTGCAGCCAGAGGCCTGATGATTGATATCAGCCGCAACAAAATCCCGAAGCTTGAAACGCTTTACCGGATCATTGATCTGATGTCAGATTTGAAGTTCAACCAGCTGCAGTTATATATAGAAGGTTCTCCTTTTGCCTATGAGTCTTTTCCCCAGGTCTGGGAGCTGGAAACCCCGGTAACCGGCGAAGAAATTCTGCGGATTGATGCCTATTGCCGTGAGCGTTTTATCGAGCTGGTACCGAACCAGAACAGCTTCGGCCACATGGAGCATTGGCTGAGCCGATCGGAGTTCAATCACCTGGCTGAAATTCCAGAGGGCTTTATGCTCCCGGATACAATGTATGACAGTGATCTGTATCCGGACGGTCTGTTTATGCAGCCTGGGACCTTCCATACGGAAGACCCTGAAGTACTTAGCCTGCTGGGCAGAATGTACGATGATCTTCTTCCCTATTTCACTTCATCGCAGTTTAATGTCGGGTGTGATGAGACCTATGAGCTTGGGCTTGGCAAAAGCAAAGCACTGGCCGGCTCTGCAGGCAAAGGGCAGCTCTACTTGTCCTTCCTGCAAAAGATTCATGAGCTTGTTACCGCCCGCGGCAAAACGATGCAATTCTGGGGGGATATCATTATCCAGCATCCGGAGCTGATCCCGCACCTGCCTAAAGATATCATTGCCATGGAATGGGGTTACAGCGCCGGGCATCCGTTCGAGGCAGATACACTAAAATTCCGTGAAGCGGGAATCCCGTTCTATGTCTGCCCCGGCACCAGCTCCTGGAATTCCCTGACCGGACGGACCGACAATATGCTGGCCAATCTTCGCAATGCTGCTGTTCACGGCAAAACCAACGGGGCGGTCGGCTACCTCATTACAGATTGGGGAGACTTCGGCCATTGGCAGCATCTGCCTGTCAGCTATGCCGGCTTCATATACGGTGCCGCCTTATCCTGGAATGTGGAGAACAATCTCGAAGCTGATGTTGCAGGATATTTGAACCGTTCCGTGTTCAAGGACCATTCAGAAACAATTGGACAATTGCTGCTTGACCTTGGCAACTATTACAAGCTGGAATCCGGAACGTTACGTCCCAACGATTCAGAGCTGTCAATGCTGCTGCGCAGCCGGCTGGACAATATGGGAATCGTTAAGAAGCTTACACCGGTTCATTTTGATCAGCTTGAAGCGTACGTCAGTACGATAGAGGAGCAACTGGAGGAGCTGGATCTGGCTTGCGATGATGCGGAGCTTGTCCGGCAGGAGCTTGCGAACGGTATCCATTTTGTGAAACATGCGTTATACCTCGGACGGCTCAAGCTGCAGCTTTCAGCATCCCCGGATCAAGTTGATCTTGCTCGGGTTAAAGGTCTGATTAAGGATCTCGACCTGCTGCTGCACAGCTACCGCCAATTGTGGACCCGGCGCAACCGGGCTGGCGGTCTTGAGCAGAGTATCAGTAAGCTTCTCCGCCTCCGAAGTGAATATGAAGCCCTGATCTAAGATCTAAGACCTATGTACCAAATCAAAGGCCCGGCAGAGCGGATTGGATTCCACTGGGTCTGCCAGACCTTTATCTCATTCACGCTCTGCCGGTCTCTTTGCCTGAAGAAATTCCCCGCGGATTTCCTCATATTGATTCGCCAGCATTTCACGCTCTCGTTGCTCCAGCTCTTCCCGGCCCGCGCTTTCCCGCAAGCTTTCGTCATCTTCGAAGATGTTCCAGATGTCCGAGAAGAGATAATCTTTAATCTCAACCGCTGCCCCGGCCGATCTCCCGTTCTGCCAAAGCAATCCTTTGGAGGTGCGCATTACGGTGCGCCCATCGGGAGTGGCGGCTTTTTGCCCGATCCGGATCTGCATCAGCATTTGGCCGAAAGTATACCATTTCATCTGCAAACCACCCCATAAGTTCTAATTGAAATAGACCGCACTGCAGCATATAATCATGGTAAAAACCCACATTTTTCCTTTTAAAATACTTTTTTGACAGGAGACAAGCCTACTATGAATTGGCTGGAGGATTATAAGGAGGAGCTTCACACCGTATTTCAAGATTGCAGAACGATCATCTCCGGATTTCCGGAACCGCTCCGTTCGCAGGGACTGGCCTATCTGGAGCAATTTGATGTATTTCAGGTTCACAGCAAGAAGAACTACATTTGCTATCTGCTGCCGTACTGGTTAAGCCGCGAGTGCGGATTAACCGCCGGGGAGACGCGCCGGATGTCTGCAGGCAACGTCGTGCTGATGCTCTTTTTTTTCCTGCAGGATGATTTGATGGACAACAGGCATTCGGCACCTGCTGAAGTGCTACCGCTTGCCAATCTGCTGTATGTGGAGTTTCTGGATCTTTATCGTCCGCTCTTCCCTCCGGAATCCTTCTTCTGGTCTTACTTCAGGCGTTATATCACCGAATGGGCAGACAGTGTGGCCGGAGAAGCCGCCGGCGATTATTATTGGAATGACCGCAGCAGGGTTGCCCGCAAAGCCAGTCCCCTTAAGCTCTCCAGTACTGCCGCCCTGCTGCTCTCAGACAAGCCATCCTTCATTGCCGATTCGGAAGAAATGCTTGAAACCGTGCTGCTCACCCTGCAAATGCTCGATGATTATGAGGATTGGGAGGAGGACCTGGCTGAAGGCAGCTATAACTGCCTGCTGTCTCTGGTCCGTCATCATCTGCAGCAGGATACTGCCATTCTTACTCCGGCTGCCGTCAAAGATTTCATTTTCACCACAGGCGGGCTCGCACAGTATACGGCAACGGCAGCCGGGAATCACGAAAAGCTGTTATCGGGCCGCTTATCTATCCCCGGGCTAACCGCCTTTCATCAAATGCTGGTGGACAATCTCCTGCAAATTGCTGAAGCGATTGAAGCGGAGAAAGCACTATTACAGGGAGGCGGCCTCGGGTACTGGTTATCCAAAAATATGAATCTTTAATACCTTCAAAAATGCAGATAACAACCAAAAAAAGTAATAGATTCAAAAATAATGCTATGTTATTATTACGAGGTAAGCATTTACCATTTCCGGGAAGGGTGATTGTAATGTCAGAAGCAATTCTTATGAATCAAGTGATTCAGAAGGCATGGGAAGATCCAAGTTTCAAACAGAAGCTGCTTACAAATCCGAAAGAAGCCCTCAGAGAAGCACTAGGTATTCATCTGCCGGACAATATTACACTCAAAACCGTGGAGGAAGGCTCTAATGAGTTTTATCTCGTTATTCCACCCAGCCCATCCTCGGGCATCGTGAAGACGAATGTCTCCCCACTTAGTTCCTGGTAAATCACCCTAGTCTAACTTCATAGGGAGCCCGAACCTTCCGGAGCGTCTGCCAGCGGCAGCATAGTGACGGACTCGGTTCCGGCTCCTTTTTGGCTCTCAAAATGGATTTCGCCCTGCATGGATTCAATAATCCGGAAGGTAACCATCAGTCCAAGCCCTGTCCCCTTCGTCTTATTGGAGAAATACGGCTCCCCAAGCCGGTTCAAAACCTCCTGATCCATTCCCTCGCCATCATCCTTGATATGAATATACACCTTATCACCGACACCGTAGGCTATCATATGTATAGTCCCTTCATCACCCAGCGACTCGATACTATTCTTAATGATATTGATGAATGCCTGCTTGAATTTGGAGGAGTTGCCCCTTACCCATAACCCTTCTCCGGCTTCCATGATCATTCGGCCTCCGTTCAGATGACAGAGCGGCAGCATAATACTCTCAATATGTTTAAACTCATCCTGAACGTTAAGGATTGAAATCTGCTCAAATTCCGGTTTGGCAAAGGTCAGAAAATCCGTAATAATGTTGGCGGCACGGTCCAGTTCGCTTAATGCCATAGATAAGTACTGTTCTTCACTGCCGCTTGCCTTCTCGCTGAGGAGCTGGAGGAACCCTCTGGTCACCTGCAGCGGATTGCGCACCTCATGGGCCACCGATGCAGCAAGCTCACTGATAATCTCCATTTTCTCCGAACGCTGCAGTTCATTGTTAAACAGCTCCAGCTCCCGGGAATATTTGACCACCTGCCGGTGGTTCAGGGCCAGCCTGCGGCCGAGGATAATAATGAGCGAGAGAATGAAGACAACGAGCGCCCATTTCCAGTAAAACAGATCATAATTACCGCTCTTGATGTAGTACCAGATTAATTCGGAGACCCCTGTTAATGCAGCTGTACCAAAGCCCACAGCAAAAATGATCGCGTCTTTATTCCCTTTTATCGAGAAGGCAATGACATAAGCAATGAGCAGAATAAATTGGATAATCATAATAAAGCCGATGACCGTAGCGGATACAAAATAATAAAATTCTACAAACCGGTTGCCGGACACTGTATTCACGATCAGACACAGGATGCAGAACAAGGAGTATGCTGTCTGGAAGATCCGGAACCGCCGGATAATCGAGAAGCGCCCGCTGCCGAATATGTTCTCGAACAGATAGGTAAGTGCCGGAAGCAGCGACAGCAGCCCCAGATCCAGAAAGATAATGCTGAGCGCTCCAAGAGAGCTGTAAAAGGTATAAATAAATGGAGAATACGTGATCGATAAAACCCCGGTAGCTGCGATAACAACTGCTAAAGAGGATGCTATGCGGAAATGTTCCCTGTCCAGGAAAAACCCGCATACAAACAGGACCATCGCTACAAAAACAAAAGCACCGCCAAGGATCACATCGATAAGCCCATTTTTTATATAACCTCTGCTCAGGTCACTATACTCGCCGATGACTGCAGGTTCTTTAATTCCAATCCGTTCCTGCAGCGTTGACGTCCAGATATACATCGTTTTGCCGTTATCATCTATGCTTAGAGGGACAAGCAGCGAGAAATTGTCTTTAATATAGCTCCGGTCATCTTCAAATACCAGGCGGTCTTCGACATACACCTTAACATGCAGGGCGTATAAGGTTTTGATGTAGACTGCAGGTGCCACATATTTGAATGCCGGTAGCTCAATACGTGTCCAGGCCGAGGATACGCCATCAGGAAGCTCCGTTATGCCCGGGTCTGCCCCGCTGCTGATCCACTCCCCCTGATCCAGAGCAGGTACGTTAAAGCCGTTATCTCCCGGATCATGTCCCCATTTGATCTGCCATTCCTTGATTTCCTTAGAGGCATAATGACTATCTGCTGAAGCCAATAGCGAACTGCAGGTCATTAAAAGCAGAAAAAACACTGCTGTTATATGTAAACTTTTACCGATCAAGCGCATGCAAGCACCCCAGAATAAAGTTTTAGAAGCAATGTTATACAAGCTAGTATTTCGCCCTAAATGTCCCTTATCCCTTCAAAAAAACGGTATTATCCAAAAAAATTGCTATTTATTGCGGTAGGCTGGGAGTTTCACAATTACTTCGGTCCCCTCGCCCTTTTTACTGTGAAACTGAATAGAACCGTTCATCGCCTCAATGATCCGGAAGGTAACCATCAGGCCGAGCCCTGTTCCCTTTGTCTTATTGGAGTAATAAGGTTCGCCCAGGCGGGCCAGCTCACTGACCTTCATGCCTTCACCGTTATCCTTGACACTGACCATTATATGTGATCCTGACTTCCAGGCGGATACCTTGATCAGACCATTCTCCTGTAAGGATTCCACACTGTTCTTGATCAGATTAATAAAAGCTTGTTTAAATTTAGAGGAGCTGCCAAGCACTTGAAGCCCGTCCTGCAGCTGAAGCTGAATAGCTCCGCCCTGCAGATTAGCCAGCGGCACCAGAATCCCGGACACATGCTTCAGCTCCCCGGAAACCTCCAGGATATCTTCCTGATCCAGCCCCGGTTTGGCAAAGGTGAGAAAGTCCGTAATGATGACGGAAGCTCTATCCAGCTCCTGCATTGCCATATCGAGATATTCCTTCTCTTTTGAGCCTGAGCGTTCTCCTAAAATTTGCAGGAACCCCCGCGTAACCTGCAGCGGATTGCGCACCTCATGGGCAACGGACGCAGCCAGTTCACTGATAATCTCCATTTTCTCCGAACGCTGCACTTCATTGTTGAATTTCTCCAGATCCCGGGAATAGCTAACCGCCTGTTCATAGTTTCTGGCAAAGCCCCGTCCAAGAATAACGATCAGCGAAATAACAAAAGCAATCACTCCCCACTTCCACCAATACAAATGGTAGCGTTCTGCCGAACTGAAGTACAGCAGCAGCTCACCAAGGGAGATAACAGCAAATACAGCGAATCCGAGCGAGAAAATAACGGCATCCTTATTGCCTTTGTAAGCATAACTCACCGCCAGGCCAAGCAAATAAGTGAGCTGGATAATCATTAGTATTCCCATAACCTCTACAGTCATGATCCTATACAGGTGATCCAGCCGGTAAGACAGCAGTGTATTCAGAAGGAGAAAGCCGAAGCAGAAGATGGAATAGCCGAGCTGAAAATTACGGAAACGTACAAGCCTCTTCCCCCTGCCGGGGCCAAAAATCCGTTCGAAATAAAAGGTAAAGGCCGGCAGAAGTGTAAATAACGCCAGATCAAAAAAGGTTTCAATTAGCCTTCCCTGATTGTGCAGAATAAGCGGCAGAAACGGTGAGTATGTGATAAACAGAACGCCAAAAGATAAAATAACCAGCACCAGCCAAAGTCCGCCTGAGAAAAGCTCCGCCCTGACAAAAAGCAGGCACGTCATCAATACGGCCGCCATAAAGATCAGCGCTGCACCGAGCACCATATCCACTAAATCCTGTTTGACATAAAGGGCGATCAGCTTATCATAATTCCCTGTTCTGACCCCGCCTTCTACGCCGAAGCCTTTGCCGCCCCCACTGCTCCATAGATACATCGGTCCATTTCCGTCTTTCGGGGATAAAGGAATCAGCACCTTGCTGCCATTAAAATTAACCAGTTGACTTGAATCATATACGATCTCGTTATTCCAGTAAGCTTTGATTGTATTTCCATATACTTTATCTATAAGCAGTGCCGAGTTGGTAGTCACCTTAGGTATTGTAAAACGCAGCCAGGCTGCACTTACTCCGGCCGGGGGCAGCGGTCTGGCTGCATTCGCGGACACCTTTATCCATTCCTGGTCTGGAGCTGCTGCCGCTTCTTTTAAAGAATTAGCGTCCGCCTGTTCCCATTTCATCTCCCATTCCGGAAGTAGGGGGTCTGTCTTACCGCTCCACTCCATAGCAATCCCTAAAGGTACTAAAGCTATCAAGAGCAGAAGCATGAGAATAGCAGCCACTCTTTTTGGTGATGGCAACTTCATCTTGACACCTCAATAAATCATTAGTTGGATTTTTGTAGTTCATATGATTCTTACTTTCGACAACCTTCGCACTATCCCTGCTAATCCTGCAAAAATACACGAAATAAGTAGTTTTCTACTTCAGGCGGTTAATCGTACACAAAAATGAATATATTAAGGAAGGCAAAAAATAATGGACTCGAGGATTAGATTCGCCGCCGAATTATCGGGTAAAGAATGATTATAGATGTTCGTGGAGGAGGATGGGCAATGAACGACAAAGAGAAATCCGCCGCAAGCGGTTCTCCGGCCGAGGATGGACTTGTGACCGAGCGGGATATCGATGAGGAGTTCGGCCTGTTTCAGGAAGATTCCTATCCCGGTGCGCTGCCGGATGAAGACCAGAAGGCAGCCATTAATCATGCTGTTCCTAAAGAGGATCAGACTAAAGCCTAAAGGAGTTGAACGGCTATGGGTAATGAATTCAACAAAACTGAAGCCGATTTAGCATATGAGCGTTATCAGAAAATGGGGAGTATTACTTCCGAAGAAGACTTCCCTCCTGAGGAGCTGCGGCTGCCTGGCACCCATGAAGCGCCTGTCGATTATGTGGACGGTGTAGTGGATGAAGGCTCTGACCCGGTGCTGGAGGGGGATCCGATTCTGGCTGCCGATATCGGCCTGAATACTCCGGAAACCACCCTTGGCCCAAGAGCCGACCGCAACGGCCGCATCGCAGCAACACCTGCCCCGGAACGGGACGAGCTGCTGGAGTCGGATGCGATCTTCGCCGCCGGGGCAGCAGGATTAACCGGCAGTGTAATTGATTATGCCGATGATGAGGATGTCCCTGCAGATAATCTCACCGACGATGAAGAAGACTTACCGCTAGAGGATATACCTGACGCTGACGAATTGCAGCCAGGCACCGCGGTCGATCCCGCGGCCCCGCCGCTTGATGTGATGCCTGGAACCGATGTGCTTAACGGCTCCACCGGCGAAGAGGATTAATTAGGCTGAGCGCATCACCGGATTCTATTCCGGTGGTGCTTTTTTGGCTGCATTTTGAGCAGTTCCTTCTATTATAAATGCTTACATCTTGATCCCAGCTCCCGCCTCCGTTCCTTCTCCATGGGAACGCGCTTCCCCGACCTTGACCTCCAGTTTAGCGGCCTTCACCAGCAGGGCTGCTACAAGCAGCATTACCCCATTAATCACAAATACCCAGCGAATCGGGATGAATGCACCCAGCAGCCCGCCGATAATCGGCCCGGCCATCGTTGCTAATTGTGTAGATGCCTGATTCAAGCCGAATGCCCTGCCGCGGAAGCCCGGCTCGATGGTCTGTACAATCATGGCATTGACCGAAGGCAGCACCCCGGCATAAAACAGACCGTAGGCAAATCTCAGGATGGCAAACTCCACATAACCCGATACAAAATACTGCAGAATGTTCCCGATCCCGCCCCCGATGAGGCCGATGAATAAAATAAATCCGAAGCCTTTGCGGCTGCCGATCCGCCCCCACTGCGGGGCCATAATAACGGTTGCTATGCCTACAGCGGAGAATACAATGCCGGAGCTTAAAGAAGCACTGTTCTTCGCAATTCCCATATCCAGCAGATATATCGGCAGCAGCGGCTCCAGAATCATCACGGAAAAGGTGCTGATGCCGGTAAGCAGCAGCAAAGTAATAAAGGCGCGGTTGCTCCTCGCCTCACGGATGTCATCCCGGACACGGGATCTCTTGGCAGAACGGTCAAAGTTCTCTTCTTTGGCGAAAAAGGTTGCTATCAGCGCAGATACCAGCACGATCGCCGCCGAGAACAGAAAAGCGCTGCGGTTGCTCGAATAATAACTGACCACTCCGCCGATGAGCGGGCCGATTATACTCCCTGTAGCTCCAGCCGTAGACATGATGCTGAGCGCGTAGCCGGTCTTCTCTTCCGGGGTATTCGTCGCGACCATCGCAATGGCTGCCGGAACAAACCCGGCCAGCAGTCCTTGCAGAATCCGCACAATCAGGAAAACATAAGGATCATGAACAAAGAAATTAATCAAATATAGTGCAGCCAGGCTGAAGCCCGAGCGGATCAGCATAGGCTTCCGTCCATATTTGTCAGCCAGGGACCCCCAGTAAGGAGAAATCAGCGCACTGGCCAGAAAGGTTATTCCGAAGCTGACCCCGGACCAGATCTCCAAATGATTCGAAACCCCAAGCTGGTCACTCAAAAAAATCGAGAGGAACGGAATCGAAATCGAATAGGCCGTACTGCAGAAAAATACGCCTACCCAAAGCACGATCAGATTCCGCTTCCATGAAAATGGCATGCTCTCACCACCTTTTCTGTTTTTCCGTGAAGTATCCTACCATTCTAAACCTCTTTTCCCGGTGTGCCAATCCCTGGTAAGTCTTAAGGCTTTGCAAGAAGCGGGACAAACCATGTATGATGAAGGATGTCGGAACCAGAATACTCACAAACAAAAGGAGAGATTCAAACGTGAAGCGCACCAAAAGAACCCCTGTCATCCTGTTGCTGATGATGACACTCCTGCTGCTCATTGCCGCAGGATGCGGCAATAAACCAGGAGGCAACAATTCGGCAGGCAATGCCGTCACAGGGAGCAACACCGGCAGCGAAGCCAGTCCGGCTCCGCAGGAAAGTGCTGCAGCCCCTACTGAAGGCGTTCCCTCTGCCACGGCCAGCCATCCGGTTGTTACCATTGAGATGGATAACGGCGGTATTATCAAAGCCGAGCTCTATCCCGAGGTTGCTCCCAACACCGTAAACAACTTCATCTCCCTGATTCAAAAGGGCTTCTACAACGGGACGATTTTCCACCGCGTGATTCCCGGCTTTATGATTCAGGGCGGAGATCCTGACGGCACCGGCATGGGCGGCCCAGGATATAGCATTGCAGGTGAATTCTCCGCGAACGGATTCACAAACAACCTTCTGCATACCGAAGGCGTACTCTCCATGGCCAGAAGCCAGGATATGAATTCCGGCGGATCCCAGTTCTTCATTATGGCTGCCGCTTATCCTAGCCTGGATGGCAGCTATGCCGCCTTCGGAAAAGTAACGGAAGGGCTGGATGTGGTGCAGGCCATTGTCAATCTGCCGCGCGACAGCTCAGACCGGCCGGAAACCCCGCCGGTAATGACTAAGGTCACTGTAGATACACTCGGTGTTGCATATCCGGAGCCGGAAAAGGTTCAATAGAGATTCACTTATCCGCAGACCAAAGCTAAGAAGAAACGGCTTCGCCGTCCTATTAGGGACGGTATCCGTTTCTGCGAAAAATAGAAGGATAATTTATAGCGTAAAACATATAAATTCTTATATTTAAAAAAAGCCCATTTCCTTAAATAAGGAAATGGGCTTTTGCTTATGCATCCGGCCGCGATGCTCGATTACCGCCGGGCAGCTGGAGTGATGCGCTGCTATCTTCTGCTAATCGCGTGATGCGGATTGCGCAGGAAGGTGCTGCGGCTATTCCGCAATAGCGCGATGCGTTCTTCCGCAAGGCGGTCCGCGGCTACATAGGCAGGAATGCCGCTGGTCCGCGAAATCTCCAGCACGCGGGTAATGCTGTCATAAATTTTGCCGATCTGTTTAAAGGCGCGTTCCTTATTATAGCCATTCAGCTCATCGGCAATGTTGATTACACCTCCGGCATTAATAACATAATCCGGAGCATAGACGATACCCATCTCATGCAGGGCATCCCCGTGGCGGGGCTCCTTAAGCTGGTTGTTAGCTGCACCTGCAACCACCTTCGCCTGGAGCACCTTCAGCGACTCGTCATTAATGGTTGCGCCGAGGGCACACGGTGCGTAAATATCACATTTCACGCCGAGAATGTCAGCAGGATCTACGGCCTTAGCGCCGTAAGCATCAACTGCCCGGGCCACGGCCTCTTTGTTGATATCCGTTACAATCAGCTCAGCGCCTTCTTCATGTAGATACTTGCATAGCGTAAACGAGACATTTCCGACACCCTGCACGGCAACCGTCTTGCCGGCCAGTGAATCGCTGCCGAAGGCTGCTTTGGCTGCAGCTTTCATGCCTTGATACACTCCGAATGCCGTAGCCGGGGAAGGATTGCCCGAAGAACCGTAAGTCGCTGAAATCCCGGTTACAAAATCGGTCTCCTGATGAATAATGTCCATGTCTGCTTCCGTCGTCCCTACATCCTCGGCTGTAATGTAACGGCCGTTAAGTCCTTGTATGTATCTGCCAAAGGCGCGGAACATCGCCTCATTTTTATCTTTTTTAGGATCACCGATAATGACTGTTTTGCCGCCGCCCAAATTCAGCCCGGCAACCGCATTCTTATAAGTCATGCCCTTAGCCAGCCGGAGCGCATCGACTACTGCCGCTTCTTCCGACGCATACGTCCACATTCTCGTTCCACCCAGGGCGGGTCCCAGGGTTGTGTCATGAATAGCAATGATTGCCTTTAAGCCCGATGCCTTATCCTGACAAAACAACAGTTCCTCGTAATCATCCCGCTCCATTGCTGCAAACAATTCCATTTTGTCCATTTCTCCTGTCTCATCTCTTTATAACGTGTTACGTTTCATAACAAAGCTAGTACACTCAAAGATTATTGTCAAGATCATTTGTCCTTTTTCAAGGAAAAATCATGAAATAAACACACATAGCAAACATGAACTTAACGCAAAATGTTAGAAGAAAGTAAGGCGAGCGTAATCACGCCTCTATTCCCAGTACTCATCCGGGCGGTATTGAATTTCCGATTGTGCAGTGATCTTCAGGCATCGTGAAGCAGCATCATACTCCACAGGATTGTCTCCGACGTAATACCAATGCTTGATGACCGGACCGCCTGCCGGCTCCTCAAAGCGGAATACATTCAACTCGGACCGCAGCTCCACTACTGCCGCACCTTGCTCAACCCCCACTCCGCAAATCGTAATTAATGTAAGATCGCCCTGCGGATCAAAACTATATGTCAGCCCGTCGGTACTGCTGACGAGCATGCGCCCGGTTACGGAATGCTTCACCAGCACTCTCTCCTGCTGCATCATCATTCGTTCCTCCCTTAATGTTGTGCTTGGGTGGGACCGCTTAAGGCAAATCGATCGCCATCACCAGGGTATCTACTTCAGCAGCAAGCAATAATTCGCTGTAATCCTCAATCCGCGCGGAATCCCCTGGCAACAGAACCTGATTATCCGGCAGTTTGAGCTGTCCCTCAATCAGATAAATGAAGACCCGCCGCCCCGGCGCTTGCTGAAAGTTCAGCTCCTGCCCGGCTCCTGCCCGGCCAAGATAGATCGTCATATCCTGGGCGATATCCACAATTTCCGCCGTACGCTCTGTAGCCACCACAGCCAGCAGCCTGCCTTCAAGCTTAGCGGGATCAAAGCGCCCTGTGGTATAGGAGGGAGCGGTGCCGCGGGTGCGCGGCATGAACCATAGCTGAAGCAGCCGGACCGGCTCTGAATCAGAAGGATTATGCTCTGTATGAATGGCGCCCGTCCCCGCCGACATCCGCTGAATGCCGCCAAAAGTTGTTTCCGCCACATTACCTAAATTATCTTCATGGCGCAGCCTTCCGGAGAGCACGATGGAGACGATCTCCATGTCACTGTGCGGATGGGCACCAAAGCCTCTGCCCGGAGAAATCGTATCATCATTACAGACCCGCATTGGGCCGAAGGCTGTATTCTCCGGATCGTAGAAATCCCCGAACGAGAAGCTGTGACTGCCTTTCAGCCAGCCATGATCAAATTGGTGAGCGGATTCTGCAGAATAGACCTTTATCATGTGATCCCCTCCTGAAAGATTCGTGAGCATCCTCATCTAACCATAGTTTAGCAGAAAGAGCAGGAAAACAAAAAAACTGCAGCCATACCTGTAACGTAAAGCATCCGCTTTCTACTATTAAAAAAGGGACAGCCAGCATACGCCGGCCGCCCCTTATTCTTCTATAAAATCATTGGATATGCCTGTTAACCCTGAAAACCGTTCCACTGGGTAACTTCATTCAGCGGCAGTCTGGCCGTTGAGCGTCCTTCGGCAGCGGCTTTGCCCAGCGCGATCAGCATCACGGTTACATACCGTTCCGGGATATTGAACAGCTCGCGGAATTGCTCGGGATTGAATCCGCCCATCGGCACGGTATCGTAACCCTTCGCTTTGGCAGCCAGCATCAGCTGCATGGAGACCAGACCGCCATCGACCAGGGCAATCTCCTTCAGCTTCTCTTGCGGCATGCTGGAGTAGCCGTCCTTACTGCGTTTAGCCATCGCCGCGCCTACTTCCGCCGTTACATAACCAGCTGCTTCAGCGTATTCATAAATTTTGTCCGCATTGCGGTAAGCTTCGATGTCACCAATCACGGCAATTGTAGCTGAAGCATCGACGATCTGCTGCTGGTTGTGAGCAATCGGCAGTACTTTCTCCTTCAGGGCCTGATCCGTAATCACAAGAAACCGCCAGGGCTGCAGATTGGATGAGGATGGCGCCAGAATCGCATCACCCAGAATCTCCTTAATTTCCGCATCGGAAATTTTCCAGGATGGATCGTATTTCCGTACCGAATGCCGTTCACGGATCACCTTATTAAATTCCACTTCCAATTTCAGTTCTGTTGTCATTGCCATGCTCCTCCTCTTCCTAATCCAGTTGATTTGTATTCTGTGTGTATAAAAGCACAGTTAACCGCAAAAAAATATTCGTTGTTGCCCGGCTTCTTGCGGCGTTTAACTGTAATTATTTATGCACAGTATAATCCACAAAAAAGCCTCCTGTCAACATCCCGATTTGCGAACCATATCCGCCAGCGTATATTTCTCCAATACCGTCATCATGCTCCGGTCCATTTCCTCAAAAATATCGAAGCACGCTTCCTTCAGCTGTCCCCCCAGCACAGTGCTGCACATCGTATCATTCCCTGCCTGGCAGCGCGATTCATCTTCCAGTGCCTGATAAATCTCTGCAAGCGTCAGTTCTTCCGGGACACGGTTCAGAGCATAGCCGCCATCGCGTCCTTCTTTGGTAGTCAAAATCTGCTCACGCGTCAGCTTAGCCATCGTCTTCCTCAGCAGGGTCGCCTCCGAAGAGAGCAATTCCGCCAGTTCGCAGCTGGAGCAGGTATTGCCTTTGCGGGCCAGCAGCACAAGCGCCTGCAGGACAAGCCCGAAGGATTTATATTGAAGAGCCCCGCTGTTCCTTGTTTTTGCCATTGTTCCGGCTCCTTCCTAATTCAATGTTGTATGCTAAGTATAGAACGCAAACCCCATTTTGGCAAAACAAAGCCTCTGCCAGGAATCCACTTCATTCCCTTGCAGAGGCTTGTTACGCATAATTAGGCGTCAGCCGTTCAAGACTGACAGATTAATATTAATTACAGCTTAGCAATCGTTTCTGTCAGAACCGGTACGATTTGCGATTTGCGGGATACAACACCCTTAAGAATTGCTTTATTGTCATCCAGCTTCACATTGTAAGCCTGCTCAACTGCACCGGCAACACGGCCCAGTGCTAGACCCACGGAATCATTGTTCAGGATATCTGTCACTACGAACAGGAACAGATCCAATCCTTTTTCATCAATGATTGCAGTAAGGGCCGTTTCCAGCTCCGCCTGCTTGGAGAGCACATCGTTCACGTCAACCGCGTTCACTTGGGCAATTTCCACTTTGTAGTCGCCCATTTTGAACTCTTTGGCATCCAGGGAGATGAGCTGGGCAATGCTCTTGTCGCTGAGGTCAGCTCCGGCTTTAAGCATGGACAGGCCGTAGCTTTCGGCATCTACACCGGCAATTTCAGCCAGTTCGCGTGCAGCTGCTACATCCTCTTCAGTGCAGGTAGGCGATTTGAACAGCAAGGAATCGGAAATGATAGCAGACAGCATCAGGCCGGCGATCTCCTTAGGAATGGCTACTCCATTCTCTTTGTACAGCTTGTTCAGGATTGTCGCTGTGCAGCCTACTGGCTCGGCACGGTAGTACAGCGGGTGAGCCGTTTCAAAGTTAGCGATCCGGTGATGGTCAATAACCTCAACAACACGCACCTGATCGATATCATTCGCACTCTGCTGGCGTTCATTATGGTCAACGAGAATGACCTGTTTAGCTTCCCCTGCAACATTCTCAACCAGTCTAGGTGCAGCCACGCCGAATTGATCCAGCGCAAACTGGGTTTCACCGCTCACCTCTCCCAGACGAACCGGTTCAGCATCCCATCCCAGTTCCTTCTTAAGTGCAGCATAGGCAATTGCCGAACAAATTGTATCCGTATCCGGATTTTTGTGTCCAAAGATCAAAGTTTTTTCCATTTCCAATCTCCTTACTTTGTTTTTTGTGAGAATAATATACCATACATTGATAGGGACAAGCCAGATTGGAGCAGGAAGTTGTCGCCCGTCTCCGGCTGTAGCCTATAAAAATAATAACCCGCTCACGAAAAAACTCCGCAAGCAGGTTATTTTAACAAGCATGGATATGGCCTCATTGCTTCTTTAGGTTACTGCTTTCCGTCGCCTTCATGGATAAGCAGCTGGCCCAGCCTTTCCGTGAGCGTTCCACCGCCGACCAGGGAGACATTGCCGATCCGTTCGCTGATCTTTTCGAGGAACTCCAGCTCTTTTAGACGGTATAGAGTTTTGTTCTCGTCCATTAATTTCGCGGTGTTCAGCAAGCTGCGGGTGGAGGCAGTTTCCTCCCGCCGGGTGATCAGATTGGCCTGGGCCTTCTTCTCAGCCAGCAGCACCGTGTTGAGTATATCTTTGATTTCTCCCGGCAAAATAATATCCTTCACTCCAGCGGAATGGAAGATGACGCCATAACCCTCACTCAGCTCCTGCAGCCGTGACAGCACAAAGGCACCCACCTCCTGCTTCATCCGCAGCAGATCATCCAGCTTCATCGTCCCGACATATTCCCGGAGTACCAGCTGCAGGGTGACGTAAATCTGCTCTTCCACCGATTTGATCGCCAGCGTCCGCTGAGGATTGACAACCGAATACTGGCAGACAAAATTAAGCCGCAAGCTCACTTTATCCTCGGTCAGCATCTCCTGTCCGGTCATATCCAGCTGCTGCTGACGCAGGTCAACGGTCTTCACAACCACTGTAACCGGCCCTCTCCAGAAATCGTATTTACCCGGCGGCAGCTCACGCTGAAACACATTATTAAAATACAGTATCCCCGTCTCGTGGATGGCGACTCCAAAGCTCTGGACAGCAAACGGGATACGGACAAGTATGGACCGGTCAATCTCCGCCGGAATTTCCGGTTCACGGCTGTCCGCCCGGATGAACTGATGATTCGTAAGCTTAGACCAGAATGCATGCTGCCCCGGGGGAAGCAGCTCACTAAAGCTGCCGTCCTCATAATGCAGCACGTATTCATGATCGGCTACGGTGACAATCTCAAGCTCGCGCACCAGCGCTTCATCCTGCAAAAAAATATTCAATTTCTTGCCGGGTACCTCAAAAGGCTCGCTAAGTTTCAGCTTGAGGATCTCCTTATCCGTAAATCCTGTCAACCAATATGTACCAGGCTCCAAATATTTATCATAGCTGCCCTGCTTAAACAAAAGCCCGCGTTCATCAGCGGCAATCGTAATCTTCTTGAACATACTGTTCTCCTTAATCCGCCGTGCGGCGGTCCTTCTGATGTACGACCTCCGGAAGAGGCTTCAGCCGTAAGCGGCTGCGGAGCCCATTTTGAGGAGCGGGACTGAAGCGTCATGACGGCAAACGCCAAGGGCTGACAACACAGGCTCAGACTGCAGCCTAACTGTCACGCAGATGGCATGTTTACCCGCTTGAACGCCTGTTCCGGCACTCCGGTATCCAACGGCTGCATAGCAGCGCTCCTGGACAAGAAACCCCGGCCGGAGGTCTTTCCATATCAGATTTCACAGTTGAGCCACAATTCGCTTGACAGGCGATTGGGGAATCGAACCCCGAATGTTTGGATAAGTCCCCGTCTGCTGCAGCATACCCGGCCATAGGATGGCGGGCACTGCGTGATCATTCCGAAATCACCGCCAGGCAGGCAGAACGTTTAAATACCCAAAACTATTATAATTTGTAAACTCTTGTTCCGTACAGCTAAATTCCTTTGATGACGGCCATCGGCTTACACTTCGCCACAACATCTGCCAGTCCGGCACCCGTGATACTGTCGATAATCTGGTCCACATCCTTATACGCCTGCGGGCATTCATCGAGAATGGTGTCCAGGGACCGGTGATTGACGACGATCTCATCATCCGTACCTACGCGCAGGGATTGGCTGAATTCATCTACTGTTACCGCAAGACGGGTGGCTCTTCTGGAACGCAGCCGTCCTGCACCATGGCAGATAGAGTAGAAGTTCTTCACGCCTTCATCCCGGCCCAGCATAATGTACGAAGAGGTACCCATCGAGCCGGGAATCAGGGCCGGATGCCCCGTTGCCTTATATACCGGCGTATTAAGAAAATGCCCCGGCGGCAGCGCCCGGGTCGCTCCTTTACGATGTACCAGCATCGGCTGGCCGCGGTGGAATTCCTTCAGCGCGTAGTTGTGCATCAGATCATACAGCACCGGCATCTGAAACTGCGGACCATACAGCTCACGGAAGGCTTCCTGCACCCCGAACGCAATCATATGCCGGTTCGTTACAGCAAAATTAAGTGCTGAGTACATCAGATTCAGATAAGTCTGCCCTTCACGGCTGCTGATCGGCGCGTAATTCAGGTTCGGGTCAGGGTTGCTTACTCCCCACAAATGCATGGCTTCTTTAATTGTTTTGGTATGCTCCCTTCCCACCATCGCTCCCCAGGCGCGCGAGCCGGAATGAATCATTACGACAACCCCTCCGTCAACCAGCCCCCACTGCGCCGCCAGTTCTTTATACTCTTCAGCAATCTCCAAGTATTGAATCTCACAAAAATGATTGCCGCTCCCCAGCGTCCCAAGCTGGCCATGTGCGTTCTTGCGGATCTTAGGCGGAAGCATCTCTAGAGCCGAATGATCATAACGGAAATTACTTTCCTCCACATGCGTAATCCACTGGGGCGAAGGAATGTATTTGTCCGGCAGTCCCTTCAGCCCGCTGCGCACAACCTCCATAATATCGATGTCAGCATAATTGCTGTTGACGCGTTCGTTGGTCGGTACATATTTCTCAATGGTTTCGATCAGCTTGCGGCGGACCTCCTTGTCCTGCAAATCCCGCTTATGCAGCGGCGTCGTGTGTACGCGCATCCCGCAGCCGATGTCCACGCCAACAATCGAAGGTGACACCATACCGTCTTTCATATTCCACACCGCTGTTGTGCCGATGCAGGTCCCGATGCCGACATGCGCATCCGGTGTATAAGCCATGTATTTATTGCGCGGGATCCGCAGATTGTTGTCAGCCATCTCAAACACCTTATCCTCAAACGACTCGTAAATCTCCTGATTGGCAAACACGTGCAGCGCTCCATGCGGGAGTTCAATCTCATAATGGTTGCTGCCGTGTGCCTTGGTGTTCCGGTTCATTGCTTCTCCTCCTGGTTGTTGTTATTTATATAAGAAGAAACGGCTTCACCGTCCTATTAGGGACGGTATCCGTTTCTGCGAAAAATAGAAGGATAATTTATAGCGTAAAACATATACATTCTTATATTTCAAAAAAACTGCCGGTCCGCGTTCATCTCCACCTCCGCCTGTATCCAGGTGCAGCGAAGACTTGCGCAATCCGGCAGCCTCATTTCTTCTCGTTGCTGTAGCACGGCTGTGCTATAGCCCCGGGAAATCCCTGTGCCTCTGCCTTACGGGAGAGGAAGCGGGATACTTGAGACAGACGGACCGATAAGGCTCTCGCTCATCGTGTTGTACGCGCTCCATGGATATAGTGGAGTAATCAGGGGAAACAGATAGGTATTGGGATAGGGTCTGCATATCCTCCCGCTTTTGCCAATTCGTCTTTGTATTCATGCTTCTCTCTCCTTTCAGGGTGGGCTTAAGTTATTTTAAGAATTTCAGTTGACGGGAATCGTACATAAGTCTCCCGAGATGGGCGTGCGGTGGAATCAGAGGGATTTATACCTCTGATTCGTACGTTTCGCCCGCGTGCGGCGGAATCAAAGGGATTTATACCTCTAATTTGCTCGTTTCACCCGCGTGCGGTGGAATCAGAGGGATTTATACCTCTGATTCGCCCGTTTTGCCCGAATGCGGCGAAATCAGAGGGATTTATACCTCTAATTTGCTCGTTTCACCCGCGTGCGGTGGAATCAGAGGGATTCATCTGCCGGACAATAAAAAGGCTGCGTCCCGCCGCCTTCCTCCCTGCCCTTATCCAAGGGCAAAGAAAAAGACTGCGGTGCACGCAGCCTGAGATCCCAGTCTAGCCATATCAGCGTTGCAGGGTTAGACCTGCACACCGGGAGGGAAGGGAGCGCTGCGTGATACCTGGGTATCCTCTATATAGGAATCAAATGACGGTTGGTTGGATAGTAAAACTTGCTCATTCCAGCCGTGCTGGAGCTTCTGCTCATATCCGTTCACCTTATTCATTGATCCTTCGCCTCCCTCAGCCATATGCCGGCCCGTAAATTTGTAGCCAGCTTACCATGGATTCCCAGAAAGTGTCAACCTTATTTAGGAGATCCTAGTATAGATCCAGCGTGTGACTCCAATAGTGGAGCGCATCCCGGCCCTGCAGGTTATTCCGGGAGTCCCCGTTTCGTCTTGGGCAGCGGCTCCGGTACATCCTGGCCTTGTAACGGCTCGTTGTCGCCGAACAGATCAGGGTTCTCCGCCAGCATCCTGCTTAGGATTTCCGTAGTTTCTACAGCACCGCAGATCATAACAGCCGCATCGCCAAAGCAGCCTTTGCGCAAGGCTCCCCCATCCTCCAGAACCTGCTCCACCTTCCAGAAATGCTGGGACCACGACAGACCGCAATGTCTGCGTGACGGCACGGCAATTTCCGTGCCGTCGGGAGTGATTGTGTACAGTAGCTCAGGCTCATCGGTCATTCTGCCGGGAATGTCTACCCATTCCTCAATGCCGTGAATGAACGTATTGCGCCGCAGATCCACGCCGAGCAGCATAATCTCCGCGCTCCGGTCGAGCAGCTTCCCGTAGACCGAACCCCGGGCGCATGGGGTATCCCAGCGGTGATCTCCGGAAGTGAAAACCTCTGCATCCCGGCCGAGGGCAGCCACGGAATGAGTCGGATGCCAGGAGCGGATGACACCCGGGCGCCGCCGGAACAGCTCCGGCAGAATGCCGACACAGACAGGCGATTCCTCCACAGAAAACCGCGGATGATCAGCATCAATATACGACCAGGTATGCGTAGGCAGGACGAGCAGTCCATCCTTCATATACTCTGACAGCACATCCAGCACCGTATCTGCACCACCCTGCACGGGTCCGATGCTTTTGAATGAAGAATGAACCAGCAGTGTCCCCCGCTGATTAATTCCAAGCTCCTTTAGCTGCTTCAGCAGGCTGGCTTTGGTATGCATTACATTTCTCTCCTTATCTGGATAGGTTAAAAACTCTACTTGCAATCCTCATACTTTACTTATAAAATTATAGTAACTTAATATTATTCACTAAACTTCCGATGGAACAGTAACTGACTTATTCCTACATTTCCATACAGTTTTATTTGTAAATACACTTTCAAGGAGGGTACATCATGAGTTTATCATTAAAAGGCCTTCACCACGTATCTGCGATTACAGCCAGAGCGCCGGAGAATTACAAATTCTACACCGAAATACTTGGACTGCGGCTGATCAAAAAAACGGTGAATCAAGATGACATCTCGGTCTATCACCTGTTCTACGGCGACGAAGCAGGCAATCCCGGCACAGAGTTGACCTTCTTCGAGCTTCCGAACGCCGGACGCAACCGTGACGGCAACAACAGCATCTCCGCACTGTCGCTGCGCGTGCCGGATGATCAGGCACTGGACTATTGGAAGCAGCGGTTTACAGACCTTAGCGTAGAGCATGAGACCATCACTGAACGCGGCGGACGCCGGACGCTGGGCTTCCGTGATCATGAGGGGCAGCGGTTCCTGCTCGTATCCGATCAGAATAATCAGGGCGTTGCCGGAGGCAAGTCATGGGCGGGCAGCCCGGTACCGGCCGAATACGGCATTATCGGGCTCGGCCCCGCTCATCTCACCGTCGAGAATGCTGAACATACCGCGCTCATCCTGGAGGATCTCTTGGGCTTCCGCCGCAAAGGAAGCTATCCATCACCCGTAGCCGGACAGCCGGATGTAATGGTATTTGAAACCGGCGAAGGCGGCTCCGGCGCTGAAGTACATCTGGAAGAGCGCACCGATCTGCCGCAGGAGCGGCTCGGCCGGGGCGGCGTGCATCATGTCGCCTTCCGGGTCGACAATGAGGAGGAACTCAAGCTGTGGATTGAGCGCATCCGCACCGTCCAGCTGCCCAATTCCGGCTTCGTTGACCGTTTCTACTTCCGTTCCCTGTACTTCCGCGAACCCAATGGCATTCTGTTCGAGCTGGCTACAGACGGACCCGGGTTTGCCACTGACGAGCCTATGGAGCATCTCGGCGAATCCCTTGCCCTTCCGCCGTTTCTGGAAGACAAACGCGCCCAGATTGAAGCCCATCTCAAGCCGTTGGATACCCGTCAGCAGGCTTGAGTCCCGGCCTGCCTCTTCAAATAGCAACACAAACAGCTGCATTCCGGCCCTGGAATGCAGCTGTTTGTATGTCATTCCCTATTCAGCAGGCAAAGTTAAGATCAGCTCTCTGACCAGGTGATCGTAAAAATAGTGAAGCCGGGACGGGCAGTGGACGGTTTGCCTGTAATCGAAACCGGACTTGTGCCGCCCAAAAGGCCGGTAATTTTGACCGTTGTTGAAGTCACAGTCTGCGAGGCATTCTCCAGCCGTTTAATCCGGACATACTCACTGTACACGAAGCCCATGGTATCCAGCGATTCCTGCGTCGAATAGCTGAACGCAGCCTTCTTCACACCGTCCGCATCCGTATCCACCGTAGTCGCAATAATGGCATCTCCTGGGATCGGGAAATCCTTCGGCAGGTTAACCGGCCGCAACGTGCTCTCCACCGGAGTGCTTCCGGAAGTTCCCGGCGTTTCAGCCGTGTCCGCACCGCTACCAATTCTGACTTTATAATTTACGGAATCATACGTGATAGGCACATCCAGAGCATCTGCAACCGAGCGGATCGGCAGATACGTAAGACCTTCATAGGTAATCGGCGTTAAGGTTTTGCCATTGCCGTCCTTGAGCCAGTAGGGCGTACCGTCAACGACCACTCCAATGCTGTGGTTTAAATACGCTTTGATCTGCTGTAATTTCGCTCCGGCATAGACCCCTGCGGAGCCGGTCACTGCCATGCCTGTAACGACCGCGGCAATCAGCCATTTTTTATTCAAGTTCATCGCTATCCTCTCCCGTGTATTAGAATGATGTAGAAATGAATGTTTCGTCTTCATATATTTACCACCAGGAGAACCCCGCCAACCTTTTTCTAATGGAAAAACGCCTTATAAGAGGCCCGCTTGCAGCTATTCACGGACAATCTCCAGCAGTGCAGCCAGCTCACGGATTTCATAGGTCGGCAGAATCCCTGCAACGTTAGCCTTCCCCAGCGGATTGAACCAGCAGGTATCAATGCCGTAGTTGATTCCGCCCTGGATATCCGAGGTCAGTGAGTCCCCGACAATCAGCACCCTGCGCTTATCCGTAATCCCCAGCTTCTCAAAAGCATAGTCGAAAATGCCGGTAGCCGGCTTTTGATAACCTGCTTCTTCTGAGATAATAATCTGCTCAAAAGTGTCCGCAAGCGGCGACCCCTTGATTCTGGACAGCTGCACCTCTTTGATTCCATTGGTAATAATCGACAGTCTAAAGGCCGCCAGCTCCTCGCATAGCTCTACCGCGCCTTGAATCAGAAACGTGCCTTCCCCCAGAAACCGCAAATAGGCCTCACTGAATTCCTCCGGGTTCAAATCGAGCTGATGGGCGGCAAACAGCCGATTAAACCGTTCCACCCGCAGCGCAGCAGACGTAATGCGTCCCGCCTCCAGATCTGCCCACAGCGCCCGGTTGATGGTCTGGTAGCTGGCCGCATACTCCTCAGCTCCGGTCGGCAGCCCGAAATGAGCAAACACATTCATAAAAGCCTGCCCCTCTGCCATTCCATAATCAAACAGGGTATCGTCCGCATCAAATAAAATCACATCGTATTTCATGATTCGCCTCCAAATTTACGTACAATCGACAAGATAACATGCTCTGCGATATAATTTAGACAGACCTGCTTAAAAAAATCAACGGTGGTGATTGTCATTTTATACGTTTTATCGTTCCTGGTGTCATTTTTCATCGTTTACCTGCTCATCCCTCCGCTAGGCAAGCTTGCGTTCCGGCTTGATTTTGTGGACAGGCCCCGGCAGGATGTCGAACGTAAAATCCATAGGGAGCCTATTCCTCTGACAGCCAGCTATGCGATTTTTATCGGTTTTTTCATTACATACCTGGTGTTTGCCCGGGATTTCTCGCTGGAGACGCTCGCCCTCTTCATCGGCGGGGTACTTCTGCTCACTATAGGTACTATTGATGACTGGTACAAGACAAAAGGCAAAGATTTCCCGGCGCTTCCCAAGTTTATCGTACAGATTGCGGCGGCCATTCTTGTGTTCCTGTCCGGCAATGCTTTTACCGGGTTCATCAACCCGTTCTCCGGGGACTACATTTCCCTGCCGTTTATTCTGCAGTTCGTACTGACAATCGTCTGGATCTTCGGTGTCACTACGGTCATTAATTTCTCCGACGGCATGGACGGCCTGGCGGGAGGACTTACGGCGATCTCAGCAATCACGCTGTTCATTGTCGCACTGACAATGGGCCAGTCCGCATCCGCCATCATGGCTATTTCCCTGGTCGGTGTTACCCTGGCTTACTTGCGCTTCAACAAAGCACCCGCCAAAATCTTCATGGGCGACGCCGGCGCTACCTTTCTCGGCTTTATCCTGGCGGTAATCGCCCTGGATGGAGCCTTCAAGCAGGCCACGGTGCTGTCGCTGTTCATCCCGATTCTGGCGATGGGCGTGCCGATCTTCGACAATATTTTTGTCGTAATCAAACGGTTCATTCAAGGCAAAGCAATCTATCAGGCCGATGCCAGCCAGGTACACTACCGGCTGCTCAAAGCCGGACTGAACCAGAAGCAGGTTGTTGCCGTCCTGTATCTGGTCAGTGTCTGTCTGTCGCTGTCCTCGATCATCCTGCTGTTAATCGAGACCTGATATTCAAGCATGCCGGTTATTTCGGCTGCTGAGATAAGCAAAACCACCCTTGCTTGGTAAGGGTGGTTTTTTTGCTATGAATCCGTTGCTTCATTCAAATACCCTCATGGGTAAAGTCGTATAATCTGCGGTAGATATCCACGATCTCCTGCATCGGCATACGGACCAGGCCGCTGGAGGACGGGGCAACAAACTCGCGTACACCGTCAACGACCGGCGCTTCCTGCTGGAAACCCCACTGCGCCTTGGTTCTGCGGCTGAATTCAGTGTAGACGCCTTTCCCTACAAAACAGGCAATCTCCGGCCGGTAAAGGGCGAGCTTGGTTCTCAGCAGTTCCCTCCCCGCAGCATATTCTTCACGGGTGATATCCTCCGCCCCTACCGTCGGACGGGCAACAATGTTCGTAAAGCCATAACCCAGCTTCAGCAGCTCTCCATCCTCAGAGGCCTCGTACAGGCGCGGCGTCAGACCCGACTGATGGAGAATCCTCCAGAAGTTATTACGAGGGTTCGCATAATGATGTCCCAGCTCCCCTGAGCGGATGCTCGGGTTGAAGCCGATAAAGACAATCTGCAGACCGTGATCCAGGTGATCCGGCACTTCCTCCATGAACAGCCCTCCGCTCTTCTAGTTATATTTCCGGCTCTGCCAGCACAGCTATACAGTCCGCTGGAACCAGCTCCGCCAGCCACACTTCATTGCCCGCATAATAGAAGGTTACACCGGAAGCCGCAGCCTTAACCGTGTCTACTGTAAGAAGCACATGGGTAGCAGCCGTTTCCTCCCCTAATTGCCGCTTCGCCGGCTTACACCTGCGGTCCATAAGCTACCTTCTCCCCATACCTCTGCCAGCGCTGCGCGGAACAGCTCATCCAGCACTTCATACGATACGCCGTTCCCCGGACCAAACCGGGAAGCCGCCTCTTCAAAATAGGCGATTTGCTGCTCCAGATATGTATTTATCACTTCAAGGCGCGGCTCCAGGTTCAATTCATCGCCGGACATTTTGCGGATCAGCAGGTTGTTCACAGTCTCTCTCAGGAGGGTGCCAGCCGGAATCAACTCCTCTACCAGTACGGAAAATTCCAATGGCGGAACCTCATTGTATTTCTCAATCCAGGCACAGGCCAGCAGCGGACGGAGCACATAGAAATATTTTTTGATTTTGACCTCGCTGCCCTGCAGATAGGTACGATAGTTGCCCCGGGCCATGTTCAGATAGTGATAGATGCATGACTTAGGCGAGAAGCCCAGCGGCGAAAGCTTGCGGATGCTCTCTGCAACCGTGTAATTTTCTTCATAACGGATATCAGACTGCAGCCACTCCAGCAGCGGCGGATTGGATTTGTGGAACAACGTCAGCCCCTTCTTCAAATCCCATCCGTTAATGTCCAGCAGGTCACTGATCGGCCGTTCGATCACATCTCTCGGCTCCTGGATCGACAGATAAGCCTCCGGCCGCCGCAAGTACAGGAACCGGACATCGTAATCGCTGTCCTTGGACGGAAAACCCCAGGCCCGGCTGCCCGACTCACAGGCATACAGAATACGCACATCCTCTTCCGCTTCAATCGAACGCAGCTGGCGCACAATCTCTTTATGAATTTCAGACATCATTCAACGCTCCCTTCAGCTCCAAAACAATACAAAAAGGCCATGGATTCTATCATCCATGGCCCCGCTCCGTCTATAGCAGACTTCCAGCTACGTATGCCGCAACGCTAAATTACCGTTCCGGCGATACATATACTGCTGCTGAGACTACGCTATGAACCAGGGAGGACAGTTGGACGGATTGAATCAGATGGAGATTGGAATTGGTATTCTCCGGGCTGAAATGCTTCTCCATATAATTCATCTGTTCTGACCTCCTATAAGTTTTATTGTTTTGTTGTCATCATTTCCCAAAAGCATAAAGCAATAGTCCAGTTTCTGTCAACCTGCATTGGAGCAACCGGCTGCGCTAGTGTATTCCTGAGCTAAGGTAGGATGGCTTTGACCGCTGGCGTTAAGTCTTGTTCACGCAGCGTCATATAGTCCGTTCTGCCCTCTTTATAGACCAGCTTCACCAGGTAATCGCCATCCTTCGCAGAATAATAGCGCTGATGCTCCAGGATGTCGGCGATTGGCGCTGCCTCTTGGATCACAGCCGAACGCTTCTCGCTGCGGGCCAGTTCCAGATGGCGCTCAGGGTCATGTCGCTCAGCAGCAGGAAGCCGGTCATTGTAGTTATCCTGAATAATCTCGGCAGATGCTATATCTCCAGGTTTAGTGCGGATTTTATCGGCGTATCCCTTCTTCTCCAGCCAGGCTCCAAGCTCATGGAAGGAGGACTGCCATTCGTAGGCGTAGTAGAGCTGATACCCGGTAGCATCCGGCTTACCCATAGTTTGGATCGAAGCATATGACGGCTGGACACGTGTCAGGTTCTGGTCTTCGTAGGTCATATTCAGAATTTCCCGTTTCAGGATTTCTTTGAACTCCTTAACCTCCTGCGGGTCCGAGAGGCTAAGCGCTTTATTATAGTTGTTTAAGCGGAAACTCTCAGTGTCTGTCTCAAGCCGGGACAGCCTATACGCTTTGCGCTTGTATCCCTCGCTCTCCATCACTGCCTTGAGTTCCGGTTCAAATCCGGCAGAAGGAATCATGTAGGAACGCTGTACAATCCGCCCGTTCTCCAGCCGGTAGGACAGATAGAATTGCCGGTAATCCGAATAGGAATAATTCGCCGGAGCCTCCGGCCGTGCAGCTGCCACGGCAAGATGCAGCTTGCGTACCGCCTCGATATAGTTCCGGTCCTCAGTGAACGGATCCTCCTTGCTGGTATTCGGATTGTTGGTATTCCAATACGCATCATTAGCCGCATAATCACTTCCGGCATAAACAGCTTCAATCTTCTCAAGAGCAGGCACCCGGTTCTCATAGCCGGAGATTCCGGAGACCGGAATATACAGCAGCAGACCCAGCAGCAACGCATAACCGGCAAATTCCAGCGGTACCCGGCGGGTTAGAATCTGCCAGGTTTTGCGGATGATCATCTCCGCCGCAATGTAGCCGATCAGCGCCCCGGCCAGGTTGCCCGCGATAGTCCAGCCAAGCTGCTGCTGCTTAAGCTGGGCGAAATAGGTACCAGAGATCAGCATTGCACAGAACATGACCCCCGCTTTGAACAGCGGATTGAAATACGTAAAGGCAATCGCCTGGCCAGCCTTTTCCCCGTGGCGTCTGCGGTACAGCAGGACAGACAGCGCAAACAACAGGACAGACAAGGCCGAATACATCCACAGATCACCGGCGCTGAATGCATTGGTATTCACATAGACCATATGAAGTATAGGCGACCATACTTCGATATGCGCTCTTATCCCAAACCATCTGGGATAACCGTACAGGTACATCCCCAGATGTTCATTGATTAATTGGAGCAAGACTACAGGCAGAAGCAGCAGGATGTAGATCACCGCCCCCTGAAGCACCGTTTGTCCGGTACAGATGCCGATAAACATGCTGAAGATAAACAGGAACAGCGTTAGAACACTCAGCGTCAGGCACCATTCCAAGACATCCGATCCAGTATAAATGTACATATTGCTGTCCAGCGGCTGCACCATGGCGGCAATAGCACCCGTTAGCCAGATGGGGACCATCAGCAGAATCAGACCGCTCACCGTATGGGACACCAGCAGATGCTCCCGGCGCAGCGGCAGGCTGTGCCACAGATCAGACGGCATTTTGGCCTGGAGATAACGGAATAGGAATAAACCGGCAGCTACAGGAACCGTAACGGCGAACAACATCTGAATCTCTCCGCCGACGAAGAACAGATTCTGTACAGTCTGCGGCTTGGCATTCGGGTCACCGTTCATGAACATCTGCAACGGCAGTGCGAATAGAAGAGCAAGAGTATATATAATTCCGATCCAGCCGTGCTGGCGCAAATTCTGGCGGATCACGCTGCTGTTAAAGAAGAATCGGCTGCGCGTCATAACCGGCATCCCCCATTTCATAAATAAAGATTTCTTCCAGCGTCAGCGGCAGCAGATCAAACACATACGGCTCATAGACATGAAAAGCCCGGGAGATCCGCTCACGGTCGCCTTTTACGATATACAGGTTAACGCTGCCCCGCTGCTCCTGATGGAGAATCTGCAGCTTGGCGGTAAGTGCGCCGGCGTGGCGTTCATCACGGAAAGCCACTTGAATTTTATGCGTGTCCGCCTTCAGATCATCCAGATCCTTCTCGACCAGCATTTTACCGCCATGCATAATGCCGACATGATCACATAAATCCTCTATTTCACGCAGATTATGCGAGGAGATCAGTACAGTCAGTCCGCGTTCGGCCACTTCCTGGAACAGCAGATTCTTGATCTGCCGCCGCATAACCGGATCAAGCCCGTCAATCGGCTCATCCATAATCAACACCTCCGGCGCACAGCTCAATGCAAGCCAAAAAGCAGCCTGCCGCTGCATCCCTTTAGAGAATCTGCTGAGCTTCCGGCCCTGATCCAGCCGAAATACGGCAGCCAGTTCCTTGAAACGCTCCTCGCTCCATGAAGGATAGACCGACCGGTAAAAGGCAGCCATGCTCCGGATCGACGCCTGCGGGAAAAAATAAGGGCTGTCCGGCATGAAAATAATCCGCTGCTTCACTTCCGGCGCCTCAAACACCGGCTTGCCTCCGATCGTAACCGTTCCCTCCTCGGGCCTGTAAATACCGGCGAGTGTCTTTAGCAGTGTCGTTTTACCCGCACCGTTCGAACCGAGCAATCCGTAGATTGCCCCTTTATGTACAGTCAGCGAGATGCCGTCAACGGCCTTTTCCCCTTGAAAAATCTTGCTTACTCCGCGGATCTCAATCATGCTTCTCCCCCTCTCTCTGCTCCAGAACCTGGCGGTACAATGTGCTGATCTCATTTTCGGTGAATCCAAGATATACGGCTTCCGCCATCAGCCGCAGCAGCTCCCCGCGCAGCTCCGTCCGTTTGCTCTCATTCCGTTCCTGCCGCAGCGGAGCCACGAAGCTTCCTTTGCCCGGCAGGGAATAGATGTACTCTTCACGCTCCAGCTCCCGGTAAGCCTTCTGAATCGTATTGGGATTGACCGTGAGCTGTGAAGACAACGTTCTTACCGACGGAAGCTGTTCATCCGCCCGGAGAATCCCATGCATAATCATCTCTTTGATCTTGCCCGTCAGCTGCTCGTAAATCGGCTTGCGGCTGCGAACGTCCAATTCGAACATAAGCATCCTCCTTTCCATATTGCATAGCAGTGCTCTTAGGTGTATTAACTGTACTACTATTATTAGTACAGTTAAATGCTATTGTCAACATAAAGAAACGGCCTTCCTCCTCTGCCGGAGAGCCGTTTCGTTTCGGTGGCCTTTTATCGGCCCAGGTTATATTTAATCCGCTGCCCTTTGGGCTGCTGCTGGGTAATGCAATGAATATTGCCGCCGGCGAGCGCGATTTCCCTTGTATTGATCTGCACGACATTCCGCTCCGGAAACAGCCTGCTAAGCATGGCACAAGCCCCGGCGTCATTGCTGTCCCCGAAGCCGGGTATAATAACCCCCCCGTTGCAGATATAGAAATTCACATAAGTAGCAGCTAAAAGGGTTCCCGCTCTGCGGCTGTAGCTATGACTGGCCCGGTCAATCCGGCCTGCTTCCTCACCGGTAATTGCCAGGGGCTGCGGGAGGTGCAGCTTATGGATTTCAAGCCTGCGTCCCTGTGCATCCCTTGCCCGGGTCAAGTGTTTATAGGCCTCATTCAGCACCTCATACTGCTGATCCCGCCGGTTGTCCGTCCAGCTCATGACAACGACGCCGGGTCTTACGAACGCTGCAACCTCGTCGATATGCCCATCCGTTTCATCATGAAGCATGCCGCGCGGGAGCCAGATAATCTTGTCGATATTCAGGGAATCACGCAGCACAGCTTCGATTTGCCCCTTCGTCAGCTGCGGGTTGCGGTTTTTGTGCAGCAGACACTGCTCTGTAGTGATAAGCGTACCTTCTCCGTCCACATGAACCGATCCGCCCTCCAAAATAAAATGCTGAAGATCATAGCGGTCCAGACGCTCGATCTCCAGCACTTTTTGTTTCACCAGCAGGTCCTGATCCCACGGAAAATACAGCCCTCCGTTTAGTCCGCCCCAAGCGTTAAAACCCCAGTCAATTCCCCTTACGCCACCCTCACGGTTCACTACAAAGGTTGGGCCGATATCCCGCATCCAGGCATCGTTGGAAGAAATCTCAACGACCCGGACGGACTCCGGCATCCGTGAGCGTACATGCTCAAACTGGCCGGAAACAACGCCTATCGTCACCGGCTCAAATTCGGCAATTGCCGATGCTACAGCTACAAAAGCATCCTGTGCCGGCTTAGCCCCCAGCCTCCAGGTGTCGGTGCGGGTAGGCCAGAGCATCCAGGTGCCGGCATGAGGCTCATATTCACCCGGCATACGATAACCGTCTTCTCTCGGCGATCTTCCTATTGTGTGTGGCATCAGTATTCACCCCGGCTATAGAATCCTAATAGAATTCTATGCGGATAAACAGGCTGCTGCTACTGGTGTATGCGCTCAAATAGCTGAGCTTTCTGCCTCAAGCACAGTCTTCTCCCGCTCAACGCTCATCCTTCCAGAAATTCAGCGGTTTAATATCCTTCGTGATAATCGCAAAGCTGTATCCTTCCTTCTTGAAGGTCTCCAAAAGGCGCGGCAGCACTTTAAGCGTCGCCTTCTGGTCATGCATCAATATGACCGGATTCGTCTGCGATTTCTGCAGTTTGTGCACCTGGCTCATGACGGAAGCATAGATTTTGCCGCTGTCTTCTTTGTACCTCCAGTCCTCCGAGTCGACATTCCAGTCCCATAAATGATAGCCCTGGGTCAATACCTTGTCCCTGAAGGCTTGAGTGAAATAGGGTTTGCTTCCGTATGGCGGCCGGATCAGTGACGTTTCCGCTCCGCTGATTTTCTTCAGCACCGCATTATCTCCCGCCATCTCTGCCAGTGCAGCGGCCGGAGATGCATAGAATTTCTCCTTGCGGTGAGTCATTCCGTGCAGTCCAAGCCCGTAGCCTGCCTTCACAATCTGTTTTACCTGGGAAGGATAACGGTTCATGTTGATCCCCAGCATAAAGAAGGTCGCCTTCGCATCATATTTATCCAGTATACCCAGCAGCTCAGAGGTCGTGGCCGACGGTCCGTCATCAAACGTAAGATACAGGGTCCGTCCCTTGGCCACTGACGTTCCCGCAGATGCAGTTCCGCTGGCGGCCTGCGGTTTCAGCTTGTCTTTATATTGAACAATGAAGTCCTCATCGCTCAGCAGCGCCCCGGCATCCCGTACCCGAAGTAAATATTTATCCGGCTGAAAGGTTAAGCTATACCCGAGGTAGGTGCTGATCCGCAGAGGCACCATCAGCTTGCCGTCCTTCAGGAAGGTGCTCATCGCAGCAACGGTTCCGTCCGGAAGCTGAAGTCCTCCGTCATTGTTAAGCAGCCGTACCGAATGATCTCCGGCCGCAACTGCAATTCCTTCCTGCAGACCGGTGATGGTCCACTTCAGTTCTGCTGATAGCTCACGGAGCGGAACATAATAGGTATCCTTGACGGATACAGCTTCGATTTCAGTCAAGGTATCGTTGACACCCAGCTTCAAGACTGAATCTACCCCCGCAGCCTTAGCTGTGGTTTGCAGAATCCCAAAACATAAGAATAAAGACATCAATAAAGCCACTACTTTTTTCATATGCACAAGCCGAATCTCCAATCTATGTATATTTACCTCTAACTCTACCATACATAGATATAACGTAATTTGAGAGATTGTAACCCAATCCATAAATTATTGTTACTTTTTCGGGCTGTGACATAAGACATAGCAAACCCTTCTTATACAAAAAGGCAGTGATTCCTTATATTTCGTCGAATGCTGTCGTATCAACAAAAAAAGCGGTTAAACGGCATCCTTTTTACACATTATAATTGTGACGAAATTAGCAACATTTGTGAATGTTTGAACAAATTTTGAACTACCTTAAAATCAGCTTAAAGCCCGTTGCTACAGTGATCTTTGTCATACCTAACCGCACTTGTAACAAATTGATCACAGATATTTAACTTTATCGCCATTATTAAGGTCGATAATAGATATTATGTTAAAATATGTATTTTGCAATTAGGGTAAGTAATTCTTACTATAGATACAGGTTAAGCTTTACCAGCCATCGAACGGCTAATGAAAAGAAGTATTGAAGGAAGGAGTTCTATATGAAAAAAAAGGGACCGTTATACGCTTTGTTTCTGAGCCTGCTCTTCATTCTGCCGGGATGCAGTTCACTTTCCGTACTGAACCCGAAGGGGCCGGCTGCCCGAACTTTATCTGACACGATCATCCTCTCCATTCTGGTGATGGCCGGTGTCCTAGCAGTTGTCTACATCTTATACATCTTCGTCCTGGTGAAATATCGGGCAAAGAAGAGCAATGAAGGATACATTCCTGAACATGAGGAGGGCAACAAGGTTCTTGAGGCCATCTGGATTATCATCCCGATCATCATCGTAGCCTTTCTGTCTGTTGTGACGGTTAAGTCCACTCATGCAGTCGAGAATGTCGCCTCTGAGTACAAGGATCAGGATCCCCTGGTCATTTATGCTTCGTCCTCCAACTGGAAATGGCATTTCAGCTATCCTGAGGAAGGCATTGAAACAGTTAACTACGTCAACATTCCCGTTCACCGTGCGGTAGAATTCAGACTGTACTCCTTCGGGACAATCACGAGCTTCTGGGTTCCCCAGCTTGCCGGTCAAAAATACGCGATGAGCGATATGCTTACCGAGCTTAACCTCTCGGCCGATACTGTGGGCTCTTATATCGGAAAGAACTCGAACTTCAGCGGTAAGGGCTTTGCCCATATGGAATTCGAGACCCTTGTAATGACCGATAAAGATTACCAGGATTGGGTGAAGGAAGTTAAAGAAACTGCACCTGCGCTTACCGAAGAGGAATTTAAAGGTCTGCTCGCCGCCGAGGTACTTGGACGCAAAACCTACTCCTCCACGCATCTGACGTTTAGCCCTCCTCCGGGTGACCATAGCGAGCATATGAGCGGAAACGGCTCGGAAATGGATATGGAGAACGGCGGTATGGAACATGAGGACAACAAGGAAATCCATCCTTCGCCGGAGCCATCCAGCCAGACAGAGTTTGACAGTGTGCCTAATCCGGAAGTCGATGAACCGCTGCCAAGTTCGCCTGTTGAAGAAACCACGAACTAATGATGCAATAGCAACAACCTGAAAGGAGCCACCCTAATGGATTTAGACAAATTTAAGGTTCACGGCGAACCCTTGATTTACGGAGCCATGGTCAGTATCGCACTCGCTACCATCGGGATTCTCGTCGGGTTGACCTATTTTAAGAAATGGGGATACCTGTGGCGCGAATGGCTTACTACCGTGGATCACAAGAAAATCGGGGTTATGTATATTCTCGCGGCACTTCTGATGCTGTTCCGCGGCGGCGTGGACGCAATGATGATGCGTCTGCAAACCGCAGCTCCGGAAATGAAATTCCTCGATGCGCAGCATTATAACGAGGTATTTACCACCCACGGCCTGATTATGATTCTCTTCATGGCCATGCCTTTTATCATCGGTCTGATGAACGTAATCATTCCGCTGCAAATCGGCGCAAGAGACGTTGCATTTCCGCGCCTCAACGCTGTCAGCTTCTGGCTTTTCTTCATGGGAGCCATGCTGCTTAACATTTCCTTCGTTATCGGGGGATCACCGGATGCAGGCTGGTCCGCGTACTTCCCGCTGGCGAGTCTGGAATTCAGCCCGACTGTTGGTAACAACTACTACTCCCTGGCACTGCAGATTTCCGGTATCGGAACACTGATCACAGGGGTTAACTTCATTGTTACCATTCTCAAAATGCGTGCACCAGGCATGACGCTGATGAAAATGCCGATGTTTACCTGGTCCGTGCTGATCACCAACGTCATTATCGTCTTCGCCTTCCCGGTGCTGACCGTAGCACTTGCCCTGATGATGTTTGACCGTCTGTTCGGCTCGCAATTCTTCACGATGGCCAACGGCGGGATGGATATGCTCTGGGCCAACCTCTTCTGGGTATGGGGACATCCGGAGGTTTACATTGTTATATTGCCGGCATTCGGGATTTATAGTGAAATTATCGCCACCTTCTCCAAAAAGAACCTGTACGGCTATACCTCAATGGTATTCAGTATGGTCATCATTTCGCTCTTGTCCTTCCTGGTATGGGCTCACCATTTCTACACCATGGGTCAAGGCGTTATGGTCAACAGCTTCTTCTCCATCACTACGATGGCGATTGCCGTACCAACCGGGGTCAAAATATTCAACTGGCTGTTCACCCTTCGTAAAGGGCGAATCACCTTCACGACACCGATGCTATACACCCTGGCCTTTATTCCGATCTTCACAATCGGTGGTGTAACCGGCGTTATGCTGGCGATGGCCAGTGCGGATTACCAGTATCACAATACTATGTTCCTGGTAGCCCATTTCCACTACGTTCTGATTCCAGGCGCAGTGTTTGCGGTTATCGCCGGCTTCCATTACTGGTTCCCGAAAGTATTCGGCTTCCGTCTTAATGAACGCCTGGGCAAACATGCTTTCTGGTGGATTATTATTTCCTTTAACGTGACCTTCTTCCCGCTCTTCTTCCTGGGACTGATGGGAATGACCCGCCGTATGTACACCTATTCAGAGGAGAGCGGCTTCGGTCCGCTGAATATGCTGTCATTCGCCGGAGCAGTGGGTCTCGCAATCGGTTTTGTCATCCTGGTCTACAACATTTACTGGAGTACACGCTACATGCCAAGAGATACAACAAGCGATCCTTGGGATGGACGTACCCTGGAATGGGCTACACCAAGTCCGATTCCGGCTTACAACTTCGCTGTAGTGCCAAACGTAAAAACCCGCGATGCCTTCTGGGCAGCCAAGCAGGATAATGTACCACTGTTCGAGGATAAAATCACTAAGATTCACTTGCCGAACAATACCGGGAAGCCGTTTATCCTGGGTGTCATCTTTTTCTTCCTGGGCTTCTTCCTCGTATTCAGCATGTGGATTCCAGCGATCGTTGCCGGAGTCGGCGTAATCATTATGCTGGCGGCAATGTCCTTTGACCGGGATCACGGCTTCTACGTACCGGCTGAAGAAGTTATTGCTACTGAAAAGAAATTGCGGGGTGAGACTGTATGAAAATAGATGCGTCCAAGCCGCTGGAATATTCAACAGAAGAGAACAGTAATAAAATCTTCGGCTTTTGGGTTTTTCTCGGGGCTGAAATACCGCTCTTCGCTACACTGTTTACCGTATACTTCGTAATGGTTAACCGCTTTGCTAACGGTCCAAGCGGCAAAGAGCTGTTTGAAATCGGCCCGGTGCTGATCGAAACCTTCCTGCTGCTTACAAGCTCGTTCACAATCGGCCTCGCCATTCATGCTATGCGGCACGGCTACAAGAAAGCGATGATGTTCTTTATGGGCATCACGCTCCTGATGGGTCTTGGCTTTATCGGCATTGAGATCAATGAATTCTTCACCTATGTCCATGAAGGCGCCACACTCCAAACCAGCGGTTTCCTGTCCAGTCTCTTCGTACTGCTCGGAACCCACGGTGCCCACGTCAGCTTCGGCTTCCTGTGGGGCGCAGGGATCATGATCCAGCTGTGGCGGCAGGGAATTACTCCGGCTACTGCCAATAAAGCCTTTATCTTCTCACTGTTCTGGCATTTCTTAGACGTTGTCTGGATCTTCATCTTCAGCTTCGTCTACCTGAAAGGACTGATGTGATATGATAAAGCAACTGTTTCCAATTCGCCATGTTATGGGTTATCTGGCCTCTCTGGTCCTTTCTGCCGCTGCGCTGATTGTGATCTATGGAGACCTCTCCCAAACGGCTAATATGACGGTTCTGCTCATCACTGCGCTTATCCAGGCATCCCTGCAGCTCTTTGTGTTCATGCACATCGGGGAATCGGCAGACACCAAAAAAGAACTTTATCTCAACATTGCTTATGCCTTGTTCGTAGGGCTGGTAACCATCTTCGGTACTCTCTTCATCTTCGTATGGGGCTGGTATTCCTAAGACAGGCATATAAACGTTCTTCGATTAAGCAAGCCCGCTTCCGGTAATTGGCCGGATCGGGCTTTTTTTGTACTGCTTCGCAAATTGTCTTTATTTTCAACAAACATTCAGCCCATATTCAACCAACATTCAGCGCAGCCTCAGATCCTTTTCAGTTTATGGTTCTACAATGTAGACATTCACAGCACAGAAACATGTTCTACATAGCAGTGCCAATACAACTTGTAAAGGATGAGATTGAGAATGAGTAAAAAAAGTACGATGAAGGGTTTTGTCGTTGGAGCCGCAGTAACCGCCTCACTGGCGATGTCCATGTCCGCTTATGCCGACACGATTCAAAAACAGATCGCCGTCACCTATGATGATATTATCGTGAAGCTAAACGGCCAGGAAACGGCCCTTAAGGATGCTACGGGTGCAACGGTAGAGCCTTTCATCTATAACGGCACTGTCTACCTGCCGGCAAGAGCCATATCCGAAGCCGTCGGATTGAGCGCGAGCTATGACAAGACCACGAAGACGGTCAGCCTGACCTCCAGCGGTGAATCCGTGTCTACAGACGGCAAGACAGGCACTCCGCCTGAAGGAACACCTCCAACAGGTACAGGCAGTACAGACAGCACGGTTGATGCCAGCAGCCTCGGCAGTGCAACCTATCTGCTAAGCGGCAGTACAGCATCCAAAACAGGGGATACCATTTCCGCCACAGCGATGGGCGCCTCGGCCGTTAAAGTAACGAACAGCGGCAGCCTGACCCTAAACGGTGTGACCCTGAACAAGACAGGGAATACTTCCTCCGAGGACAACAGCAACTTTTACGGACTGAACGCAGCACTCCTGGCAACGGCAGGCAGCACCATTACGTTGAATGATTCTACGATTTCAACAGCAGCCACCGGTTCAAATGCCGTATTTGCAACGGGTGTAGGCTCCACGGTCAATGTATCCGGCGTAACGATCAACACCACCGCTGATTCTTCACGGGGACTGGATGCAACCTATTCCGGTACAGTTAATGCAGTGAACACCAATATCACTACCTCAGGTACACATTCTGCCAGCATCGCTACAGATCGCGGCAACGGAACAGTCAATGTTACCGGAGGCACCATGAATACAACCGGCACCGACTCCCCGGGGATCTACTCTACCGGCAACATTACAGTTACCAATGCTTTGCTCACCGCAACCGGATCAGAGGCAGCCGTCATTGAAGGTAAAAATTCCATCACCTTGAATAACACCAACCTGTCGGGAGCTAAAAAGAGCGGCGTAATGCTCTATCAGAGCTTCTCGGGTGATGCCGAGGTCGGTACAAGCACCTTCAATATGAGTGGCGGCTCGCTTGCTGCTTATACCGGACCCTTGTTCTATGCTACCAATACCGAGGCTGTGATTAACTTGAAAAACGCAGGTTTAACCGCTGCCTCAGGAATCCTATTGAATGCAGCTGCAGATCAATGGGGCACGACAGGTGCAAACGGCGCAAGCGTGACCCTGAATGCCAATGCCCAGCCGCTGACCGGTGATGTGACCGCTGACAGCATCAGCAGCGTTGCAGTGGTTCTATCGAACGGAAGCTCCCTGAGCGGTGCGATTGACAATGCGAATACGGCGAAGTCTGCTTCGCTTACCCTGGATGCTAACAGCACCTGGAATGTCACTGGCGACTCCTACTTAAGCGCGCTGATCAGCAGCGTTGCCGACTTCTCCAATATCAAGGATAACGGATACGACATTTATTATGATGCTTCCGCAAGCGCCAACAGCTGGCTTGGCGGCCAGACCTACTATCTAGCCAACGGCGGCCTCTTGACTCCGGCGGTTAACTAATCTTTGCTGCACTAAAATAAACAAGACCCTGGAATCTATTCGTCCCAGGGTCTTGTTGGTTTGAGATATGTTAGAGCTTGAACCGCGCCATTTCCTTCTGCAAATCCTCTGCCAATGTCGCCAGGTACTGAGCCGAAGCCATCATTTCTTCCATCGCCGACAGCTGCTCCTCACTGGCAGCACTGGTATCCTGAACTTCTTCCACACCTTTACGGGAAATATCACTTACCTGTTCCATCGCCTCTGAGACGGCCCGCGACTCTTGTGAGACTTGCCCGACCGCACCCCTGATTCCTTCTGTCTGCAAGGCGGCAGCCTTTATGGAAGCCTGAATTTTGGCAAATGCCTCGGAGACCACTCCACTCTGCTCCACTCCAAGCGCTACAAGCTCAGAGCCAAGTTCCATGGACTCCACGGCATTGCCGGTCTGCTGCTGAATGTCGGTAATAATCTCTGTAATCTGCAGCGAGCTTCTGCCGGTTGCCTCGGCCAGCTTACGGATCTCACCGGCAACCACGGCAAAACCAAGGCCATGCTCACCGGCTCTGGATGCTTCAATCGACGCATTCAGCGAGAGCAGATTGGTCTGGGCAGCAATTTCATTGATGGTCGTAATAATGGTGTTGATCTCTGCGGATAAACTGCCCAAATTGCGGACAATGGACTGAGTGGCGGATACACTGGCATTAATATCTTTCATCTGTCCGATAATTCTATCTACAGCCGCAGCACCATGATCCGTTGAAACTGCTGCACCGGCCATAAGGTCCGCCATTTCATTACTTCTATGCTCAACAGCGGCAATGTCCTCCGTCATCGTCAGCACAGATAACGCCGTGCGTTCAATGCTATTCACCTGGGTTTCGAAGCCTGTGGCTATCTCACTTGAGGTCTCAGCAATCAGCCGGGAGGCGCGTCCTGTCTGCTCAGCACTTGCACTCATTTCCTGGGAGGAGGCTGACAACACCTCTGCGCTCTCTGACACACCCTGCATCATTCGCTTCAAGCTATCAAGCATACTGTTGAATGAAGTATTGATCTGGCCGATTTCATCCTTCGACTGGTAAGCTGCCGTTACAGTCAGATCCCCCTCTTCGGCACGCCGCATAAGCGCCTGCAATTCTTTGAGCGGCTTCGTAATCAAGCGGGTGATGACGATGCTGATTACAATGCATAATACCCAGGCTGCGGTAATAAGTATGCTGCTTACCGTCGAGGAGGTCTGTGCATTATTTAGCGTGAGCTCATTATGCGTCTTGGCATCCGCCAACAGCAGCGCTGACGCATCGTCCAGAAGGCCCACCATCTTCGTTCGGGACTCGCTAAACGTACTGCCCGAGAAAACCTGGTAGCCCTCTTCATTGAGGTTCTTATCGGCAAGCTGAATAATATTATCGCGCTGTGCCCGGTAATCCTGCAGGAGAGACATATATTCATTAATTTTGTTTCTGACTTCAGTATTCTTAAAGTCGATGGATTTCAGCTGGTTCATCAGTTCATTATTCTGCTTAATCTTCTCCTGAATCCCGGCAGTGAGCGTCTGGCTCTTGTCCGCCTCTTTCGTAAGCAGGTCTTCCAGCAGAAAGGACTCGATGGCCCGGTTATTAGCGCGTATCTCTGTAACTAAATGAATAGGCACCAGATTCAGATTGTAAGTCTCTTGTGACCGGTCAGCTAATTTGTTAGTGAACAGAATACCATTCATCCCGATACCGATCACCATGATTACTGCAACAGCCGCAAGCACGGCCATTTTGTATTTCACCTTTAGATCTCTCATCGTCCTTGTTCCCGCCTTTTCCCTACTTGCTGTATTCTATTTATCGGCGAAAAAGGTCGAAAAATGATACTTTATTAAAAATTTTGTCGAATAATCTATTTAAAATTTTCGCCAATTCAACTTTACACAATGTAAACCCGCTATTCCTGCAGCAAGCCGTACTTTTTGCGGAAACGCTCCAGTACTTTGGTCCACCCGCCGGCAAGAATGGCCAGGAAAAAAACATTGGACAACGCATGCGCTAAATCAAAATAAAAGCTGGAGGCATATGCAGCGGCCACTAGTCCCCAGCTGGACGCGTCCGGAAGGCTGATGATATACCAGATATTCATAATCCAGCCGAATAAGAACCCCCACACAAAGCCGAAGATCAGCATACCGCTGCGTTTCTTCATCCACCAGGCATTCCGTAGCCAGCCTGCACTAAGGCCAACCATCCCCCAGGCAAACATCTGCCAAGGTGTCCAGGGACCCTGCCCGAAATAGATATTAGAGACAAGCGCGGCCACAGCCCCGATAATGAAGCCTGCTTCTGCTCCAAACACATAGGCCGACAGAATCACGATCGCTGACACAGGCTTCACACTGGGCAGTGCAGCGAACGGAATCCGGCTGACTGCCGCAATAGCCGACAGCACGGCGAGCAGCACCAGCTCTCTGGATTCCAGCGGCCGCCGTTCCAGGCGGATAAAAACCGGCAGCAGCGCAGCGAGAAGCAGCACAAGGCTGAGCAGCATATAATGACGGTCCTTCAAGGCTGCCGTAAGCGCCAGGCCGGAGATAAAAAGGACTATGGCAATTATAAGCGGAATGCGGAAACGTGCCAAGCGGCCATCACATCCTCTATGGTCAATGCCTGCGGAAGGATATCCCGGACCATGCGGTTTACCGCCGTAGTATAGAAATAATTGCTGCTGAAAAACTCTGACGGCCTTCCCTCTGCGGTAATGCTCCCGTCAAACAGCAGTGCGCAGCGGGATGCGTACCGTGCGGCAAACTCTACATCATGGGTCACGATCCCAATACTGATCCCCTGGTCCAGCAGCTGCCCGAGCAAGCCCGCAAACCGGGACTTGGCCTCAGGGTCCAACCCCTTGGTCGGCTCGTCCAGCAGCAGCACCGCCGGCTTCAGCAGCATAATCATCGCCAGCGCCAGCTTCTGCTGCTGGCCGCCGCTAAGATCATGCGGATGGCTCTCCAGCACCTGCTGAAGCTGAAACACCTCCAGCAGACGGTCAATCTCCGGTTGTGCCGTTTCGCTGTGTAAACCGGCAACGGAGGCCATATGCCTCAGCTCCTCTATAACGGTGTCGAAGCTGAAATACAGCAGCGGATTCTGGGCCAGGTATCCGGTAGTTATCCCTTTAGCGAGGTCTACCTTGCCGCGCTGCGGCTTGGCCAGACCGCTCAGTACCTGCAGCAGGGTGGACTTGCCTGCACCGTTGCCGCCCAGGATCGCCAGCAGCTCGCCTTGATACAGTGACAGGTTCAGCTTGCGCAGCACCTCCGGCCCATCCTTCTCATAGCGGAAGGTGACTTCCCTGGCGCCAAGCAGCGGTGCAGCCGGTACAGAGGAATTTGCTTGGCCTACTGCTGCGGCATGCTGCAGGTTACCGGCGGCAGGCACCTCCTGTCCGCTGGCCGCATAGGCCTGCAGCCAGCGTTTGCCTTCGCGGACCGTCAGCGGAATGGCTTCCAGCGGCAGCTCCTCCTCCGGTGACAAGGCAAGGAACAGCCGTGATGCAGTCGGCAAGTAGGCCCGGCGCGCAGCTTGCCGCACGTCACCGGCTCCCCGCACGAACTCGCGGGGACTGCCCGAAGCCTGTAGCACACCGTCTTCCAGCAGCAGGACACGGTCTGCCAGCGGCAGTACCTCCTCCAGGCGGTGCTCACTAATAATGATGGTCATCGACATTTCCTCATTCAGTCGGTGAAGAGTCTGGATGAACTCGCGTGCCGCGACAGGGTCCAGCTGTGAGGTCGGCTCATCCAGCAGCAGCAGCTTCGGTTGAAGCAGCAGCACGGAGGCCAGATTAAGCAGCTGCTTCTGGCCTCCGGAGAGCTCATGCACCGATTTGTATAGCAGCGGTTCCAGACCGAACAGCCCGGCCATCTCTGCCAGTCTGCTCCGCATGACAGAAGGCGGATAGCCCAGGTTCTCCATGGCGAAGGCCAGTTCATGCCAGACCGTATCCATTACAATCTGCGCATCCGGGTTCTGAAAGACCATCCCGATATCCCCGGCTGCCTTCTCCGCCGGCAGCTCCGCCAGCGGCTGACCTTTATAACAGATCATGCCGCTGCCTGTACCCACCGGGGTAAGCTCACGCTTCAGATGGCGTAGCAGTGTTGTTTTTCCACATCCCGACGGGCCAAGCAGCACAACGAACTCCCCTTCTTCTACTGTGAATGAGAGCTCATGGAGCGAGTCCCGCTCTTCTCCGGGATAACGGAAGGATAAGCGCTCTGCCGTGATGATCTCCATAACCATTTCTCCTTTCCTTCCAGGCCCAGGGGTGTCAGCACGAACAGGCAGAAGCTTATATACATCACCACTTCGCCCCCGCCGAACTCCATAGGCTTCATACGCGGATAAATCTCCAGGATTCCATATCCCTGCAGCCAGCCGAGCAGCGGGATCAGACCACTGACGGTAAGCACCAGAAGGATTCCCTTATCCAGCCGATCCAGCTTAAAGATACTGTAAGTACTGCGTTTGCGGATGCCATAGCCGCGCGCCTTCATCGAATCGCCGGTCTGGAGCGCTTCCTCCAGCGACCAGGTCAGCAGCACCTTCAGCAGCGTCATGCCGTCCTGCATTCTTTTGCGCAAGCTGCCTTGACCCGCATCTATGCCCCGGAGGCGCTGGATGAGGGTAATCTGCCGCAGCCTTCTTTGGAACAAGGGCACAAACCGCAGTGCCATCAGCGTCAACAGGGCTGTTTTGGGTGCAGCCGCAGCGAATAAATACATAAATTTATCTGTCGTTACCGTGTAATTGTAAGAGATGAATATGATAAAAATCGTGAGCAGCACCAGCATCATCATCAGCCCGTACAGCACAGCCTCCAGCGTAACCGGCTGATCCCAGAAATAGAACAGGATGTGCGCTCCCCTGTGGGAGAACAAAGGGTTCAGCACAGCCACGGAACCGGCCATCAGCAGATAGAAGGGCAGCCCGCGCAGCAGCTGCCTTCCCTGTCCCTGCAGCAGCAGAAGGCCCGCGAGACCTGCAATCTCCGTTACGAGGAACAGCGGATGAAACAGCAGCGCGGCGAACAGCATCAGCCCGCCGTAATAGAGCAGCGCGACCGCCGGATGCATGGCGCGGAAGCCGCTGCTCATGGCGCTTTGGCTCCCAGATCCTTGCCGAGATCCAGCGTATACAGCCACTCGATGGTATCGCCGGGGTTTACGGTATAGCTTCCCGCACCTTTATCCGGGAAAGCTCCATTGACCTTATACATCCAGCCGCTCTCCGCCCCATGGTCGAATTCATAGAGATTATCGATGCCTTCCACATAGGCGAAAGCCTTGGCGCCCTGATATTCCATCTGGATTTTGGATGAACGGGTAATCCGCTTCAGCAGCTCCAGCGCAGTCTCGCCTTCCTTGATTTCATAAGCGGCAGGCGCCAAAATCACACCATGCTCCTCATCTCCCGTAATGGAGATGACCGCTGTGGCAGCCTCGGCAGCAGGCTTAGCTGCTGCGGAAGCTGTTGCCGTGGCCTGCGGCGTGGCTGCCGGCCGCGCGGTCGCGGTGGCTGCCGGTGGCTTCGCACCGGCAGAAGGGCTTGCCGCAGCGGGCTTGCCGCCAGCTGCGGCCGTGGCTGCGCCGGCGCCTGTCTCTGGCGGCGCCGAAGCCCGCGGGGCCGTTCCGACGGCTGCGGGGCTGCTGCCCGCAGGCGCCGGAACGGCGGTTGGCGCGGCAGTGGAGGCCGCGCCAGCCGGCGCAGCCGTCTCCGCAGAGGGAGACGGCGAAGCGCTAGGGCCCGCCGGAGCGGACGGCGGGACTGTGACCACAGCGTCTCCGGCCTGCGGAGACGCGGTGCCTTCCGGCTGCGCTTCTTGTGCCGCAGCCGTTGCGTTGGCATTGCCGCCGTCTGTACCGGCGGCAGGCTGATCTGAGGCGCAGGCTGTCAGCAGCAGCGCCAGCAGGATGAGCATAGGATATAACAACCTGCGAATGGCTGATTTCAACATTAACGTTCACACCTCCGTAAAAAAGGGAAAGAACGAGGGCTTCCTGCTGCTCCCCCGTTCCATCCCTATCCAATATGTCTGTTATCATTCTATCTTAAAACGGGCTGCAAATCTGCCCCTACAGCGGTAATCTTTTGTTAAGGCAATCTAACCGCTACAACTGCGGCCATTTCTCTCGACACTTCTGTCTTCGGATCAAAGGCCCCATTAAAGCCTGTCATATACCCCCGTTCAACAACGGCACGCACTGCGGACAGCGCATAGCTGCTGATCCGGCTCTCGTCCGTGAAAGCCCCGGCCTGCACCGGAGCTGCAGCTCCGGTCTCCAGCTTGAAGGCTCTGGAGATCATGACTGCCATATCCTGACGGGTAACCACTTCGTTCGGATTAAAGAGAGCATCCGTTACACCGCTGATTATGCCCAGTTCCTTCGCCTTCAGCACTGCTCCATAATACCACGCACCCTGCTTCACATCGCTGAATACTGGTGCTGCAGCAGCTGCGGAAGGTTCCTGATTCATCAGCCTCAGCAGAAGGGCTGCGAACTCAGCGCGGGTAAGCTGCTGCTGTGGCGCGAAGACCAGATGGGTTTCACTGACGCCCTTCATCAATCCTTGGTCATAGGCGGCGTAAACGGCATCCCGCGCCCAGGAGGAAATGCGGTCCTCGTCTATAAACACGATACTTCTGTCAGACGCAGGCGAGATACTGAATAGTTTGCTGTCTCCTGTCAGGAAACGGTTATACGCAGTCAGGGCCAGCAGTGCCTGCTCGGTAGCCAGACTATTCTCCGGCTGGCCGGCGGCATGGGCATAACCGCCGTCCGCTTGTCTGAATGAGGCCAGATGGCTTAGCAGTCCGCCCTTCGCTTTGACGAAGCGTGCATCTCCCGGGCCTACACCCGCTGCACTAAGAGCGATAATCACCTGTGCGGTGCTCTCGCTGTTCTCTACCCCGGACAGCTTATAGCCGCCGTTCTCTAACTGCTGCTGTGACAGCCACGTGACCGCTTTATCCAGCGCAGTCTGCACAGCCGTCTGCGCTGTATGGGAGGATAGTGCGGTTACCGCCATCGCGGTCAGATCCACATCATCGGTTCCGCCCGCAGTCAGCGGGAAGCCTCCATCTTTACTTTGCAATCCCAGAATGGACTGGATAAGCCGTTCTTTGGTCCACAGCGCACCTGCCGGAACACTGTAGGAACCGATGTCCAGGGCAATCAGGCCAAAAATCAAACCGTTGCTGCCCTGGCTGGCCATTTTGTCATTGTTGTAGATTTTCTCGATCAGATTGTAGCCTCCGCCGCCGATGCTCTGCGGATCTCCACCTGCAGCGGCCACGGCCAGTACCAGCCGCTCATAATCCGTAACTTTGCGGAACTCGCCCTGGCTTGCGGCAAGCTGCTCTTTCACCCCACTAAGGTAACCGGCCGGTACGGTGTGGCCGGAACGGGCCAGGCCAAGCGCCTGCCAGTCACTGAGTTCTCCGGCTGCCGCAACCTTTGCAGCTGTAGCTGCAATATCGCTCCTCAGTTGGTCCTGCTTAGGCTCAAATTTGCTGCGATCCACTACCGCATATGTTGTAAAATGGCTGACTTGACCGGTAATGATCCCTGTCTTGAGGTCAAGTGACGCAGGAACCGGTATCCAGCTGCCTGTGGTCTCGTCCAGCCAAGCCAGGGCCAGATTGGTCGGATTAGCTGCTGTAACAGGAATCTTGATCAAGAGATTCGCTGGTTTCAGGAATTTCGTGCCGTCAGGCTTGAAATCATACAATCCCGATACCAGTTCAGGACGGTTTGAGCTGCTCTCCCGCACATTGATTTTTACCGTACCGGACACGGCTCCGGCAGGCAGCTTCAGCTCTACTTCACCGCCGCTGTCTTTCAAGGATGCTGCTGCAGCCGGAGTCACATCCTGATTCAGGGAGACCAGATTAGATGCAAGCTGCTGCTTAAGCGCCGCTGCTTCTGCCGCAGTCATGACAGTACCTGATACAATTGTTGTCTGGCCAACCTGATTCAATGGGAGCGTGTTGTCTGCAGTGATATCAACGCCAGTAATTGTACCTGCGCTGCCTGAACCGCTAACGTTACCTCCTAAGTCTCCATTCTTGACGGTATAACGCCAAGCCACTGTATCCCCGTTACTTAGCTTATAACTTGCTGCGCTGTAATTTGGAAATTCTCCATTTACGGAGTACATCCAGCCGCTCTCCGGCCCGCGGTCTCCTTCTCCCAGACCGTCGATGGAGCGGATGTAGATGTCACTGCCTGTACCGCTGCTGACCACCTTGCTTCCAAGCTGGCGGACCAGCAGACTATAGGCGGTTTCACCGTCATTCAGGATGACTGTGGTACCCGGCAGAATAGTTCCCTTTACACTGTCACCGATGACAGAGATGGTCGCCGTTGGCGGATCGATTACCGTAAGCCGCTGTGTGTAGCGGGCGATATTAGGCGTCTTCCCTTCTACATACCCGGTTACAGCCAGCGTGTATGAACCGGCAGGCAAGCCCTGCTGGAAGGAAGCCACACCCTCAGCGTTCGTTGTTACGGTTACTTCCCCGGCGCTTACCTGTACACCCGCTGCCTTGGAGATTACCGGGTCTGACGTATAGGTCTCATTATTCCATACCCATTTTATCTGTTCCACCGTAACGGTGAACGCCTCGCCTGACTTCGGCTGCGCAGTGGAGACGGCCAGTGAATTGACCACCTGCGTGTTGGCTCCTGTATAGTAGACAAGCACCTTGTCGGATGGCTGCAGTACAAAATCATTCAAGCCTACATCCGGATAAATCCATTTCCCGCCGCGAGAAACTGCGAAGCCCCAATAGTCCGCAGGACTGTAAGTTCCATTCTCTATTCCGCCTATGCCCCAGACAAAAATACCATATGAGGACTCTGTGCTTTGCAGCGGAATGCCGCTGGAAGCAGCGAGCTGCTGCAGCGCATCGAACGCATTGTAGGCATCAAGCGTGCCTTCGGCCAGTGGACCCTGCGGTCCTTCAATAGACAGTTCGGCCGAAACATTGCCCGGAGCCACCTTCAGTGACTGCGTGTAGCGGACAACTTTGGGAGCTGCACCTCCGACATAACCAGTAACAGCCACTGTATAGATTTTGCTGGACAGTCCTTTTTCGACAACAGCCTGGCCTTGGTTATCCGTTGTTAAGGTTGTACCGGCAAGAGTAACCTGTACACCTGCCGCAGGTGAAACCACCGGATCACTGGTAGAAGTGGTTTTGTTCCATACCCACTTTTTCTGCGTAACCTTAATGGTGAACGGCTCACCCGGTTTCGGTTGCAGCGGAGAAGTCTCAACCTTATCCACGATCTGCGTAGTTGTTCCGCCAAAGTAGACAAGCACCTTATCGGCTGCCTGCAGTTCAAAATCCCCCATACCCACACTTGGGTATATCCATTCCCCGCTGCGCAAAACAACAAAATTCCAGTAGGCATCACGGGTTCCATTCGCTATTCCGGCAATGCCGGAAACATAGCTGCCATAGGCAGAATCCGTAATTTGCAGCGGAATACTCTGCGATGCTGTCAGCTTCTTCAGTGCTGCCAGCACATTGGCTGCTTTTATCGTGCCCTCTGCAACCGTTTTATCCGGTCCTTCAACCGCCAGATAGGCGGATACATTTTTCGAGATTACGGTTATAGCCTGCGTGTATTTTGCAACTTTTGGCGCAGCCCCCGCCACATAACCGGTAACAGTCAGCGTATAATCGCCTGCCGCTACCCCTGTGGTGAATTCGGCTTTGCCGTCTTTATCCGTAACAGCCTTCTGATCCCCGATCGCGACCTCTACCCCGGCTGCCTTTGAGATTACCGGACTGGACGTAAAGGTTGTGTTATCCCAGACCCATTTAATCTGATTAACCGTGACGGTAAAAGGCTCCTCTTCCCCAGGCTGCGCCTTGGATAAGGTCACGGATTCCACAAGCTGTGTATCGCTGCCCGCGTAATAAACGATTACCCGGTCCGAGTCCTTCAGCTTGAAGTCCTTCATCCCTACATCGGGATTCAGCCACTGTCCGCCGCGGACCACAGCATACATCCAGCCGTCCCAGCCGCCGTAGGTTCCGGCGAATACATTGCCGATCCCCGTAACATAGCTGCCGGACGGATTCTTAATCGCCAGCCCCTTCTGGGCCGCCACTTTCTCCAGCGCTTCGAGCGCGTTTGCTGCATAAGCATTTCCCTGGCCCAGTGTGCCCTGAGGCCCTTCTATGACAAGCGGAACATATACCAGTGGATTCTGCGCCGCAGGTTTCGTAAAGTCGTACAGCTTACCGTTGCTGCCGCCGCTGAACAGGTTATAAGCGACCAGCGCCTGCAGTCCCTGCTCGGTTGCAAACGGGTTAATGCTGCCGCCACTGTTATGAATGAATCCGCCGGATGAGGTTTGGAAGCTCAGCAGTCTTCCGACCAGATCCGCTCCGTTTTTGGTAAACTGGGCGCCCGCAGGGTCAATCCCAAAAGAGGTCAGCCCGATGATGACCTGGGCGGCGCTTTCGCTGTTATCGCCATAGCCGCCTTTACTGTCCTGTGTTGCCGAGAGCCAGGCTACCGCTTTTTGTCCGGCTGTCACTACCGCCGGATCGCTTTTGTATGCGGACAGGGCCGTTAAGGCCATCGCCGTTATATCCGGCTCGCTTGCACCAGAATTCAGGGCAAAGCCGCCGTCTGCATTTTGCTTAGACAGAATTTCGGTTAAGAGCGCCGCCTTGGTCCACTTGGCATTCCCCGGAAGGGTGTAATTCCCGGAATCCAGTGCCAGCAGCGCATACACGGGATAGTTCAGCGTCTGGCCGCTGATTTTCTCATTGTTATAGATACGTTCGAGCAGATTGTAGCCTGCGGTTGAACCGTTGCCGGCAAAATCCGCCGGATCAGCACCTACAGCCTTCACCGCAAGCACAATACGTGCATACTCGGTGACGCTGGAGTAGCTGCCGCCGGCAGTCTGCACTTGCTGAGTCAGGGACTGGACATAGCTGTCCGGCACCCTGTAGCCAGCCTGGGCAAGTCCGATGGCTTGCCATTCAGACGTCACGCCGCTGTCTAAAATATATTCGGCAGTCTTGTAAGTGGCTTCTGTCGCGCTAATTTGGCCCGCTGCCGCATACACCGTATCTGTAACAGTATCTGTACCCAGTACAGCCGGGGAGGATTCGGCTGCAACTGCCGCCTGCCCGGAAGGAACGATAGCAGCTCCTATAATCGAGATAACCAGCAATAAAGCCAGGCCTAGTCTAAAAAACTTGACGGGGAACATCCTCTTCATCGTTAACCTCTTTCCATAGATAAAATAGTCTTGCAGTCCAGCAGACAACATAAAAACCGCCCTCTTAAGGGCGGTCCGGGAAGCATACAAATTCAGGGCCGAGGCTAATTGATTCCTGCAAGCCACCGTCCATCTGCATATGTTCCGCATTCTTACCCCACGAAGAATAGAAACGTTCGCGAAAAAGGCAGGTCTCCTGGCTTATGCCTCATCGCTTCTCCCGGCCTTCCCGTCCGTGTTATTGGCTGGACAGTGGCTTCAAGCAGGAGTTGCTCCGCATCACAGTGGCGGGACCGCGCCGGATTTACACCGGCCTTCCCTTTTAAGCGGTTCTATCAATGGATATAGAATCCGCACCTTTTTCAAAAGCCTATGAAATTTTAATATTCATAATCATATCTAGTATTCCCCTGTATGTCTATAGAAAAGCTGCTTCAATACAGCTTCGGCTTGCCGTGGGCGCGATGACCGCAGACTGTATCTGGTTTACTCTATGTACTGTGTGCCTATGTTTCAGATTCTGAGAGAAACACGAAAGGAACCCTATTAGTTGGATAAACTACCGCTAATCCTGCGAAAATAGACTTACTAGGGGAACTAAGTGGAATTCCTCCACTATATTCGGCTGTTTCGAGGATAGGCGGCAGAAAAGAAGATAATTAGCGGGATTATTTCCAACTAGTTGTGGATGTTCCCCTTTTCAGCCGGTGTTAGCGGGAGGAAATCCAACTCATCAGCATAAAAAAATCCTGAACGCACCTGCCGTATTGTTTGCGGCAACATGTGCTGTTCAGGATGTAGTTCTGTGTAACTTTGCTTACTCTTGTTACTCGGCGCACAACAGTGTCTGCTGACTCCGAGCGTTAGTATTGCCGGTTCTGAAAATACTTTGGTTCCGTAACTTACGTTAGTTCAATTAGAACCGTTAGTAGCATTAGCATTTTCCGAAGTGTTAGTGTCGTTAGCAGTATTAGCTCTACCGTCGGCATTAGCGCCAGTCTCAGCGTCAGCACCAGTTGTTGCCTCAGCTGTCGCCGAAGGCTGAACCGCCTGCGACGGAACAGGTGCGGTGTCCGGGGCAGACTGGACAATCAGCTTGTAGTCACCGGCGACAATCATGCTGCCCGCGGCCAGCTCAGCTCCCGGTTCCAGATCAACCGTGACCTGATAAGCCGCTGCGCCGGGCTGGCCGGTTGACGGCGGGGACGAGACGTCCTGGTCCCCGCTGCCCGTTCCGGCGCTAGCGTTACCCGCTGCGCCACCGTCTGTGCCGGCACCTGCGTTACCCGCCGCGCCACTGTCTGTTCCGGCGCTTGCGTTACCCGCTGCGCCGTCGTTCGTTCCGGCAGCCGCGTTCGCGCCGCCGTCTGTTCCCGCGGCTGCATCGCTCGCAGCCGCTGACGCGCCGCCATCAGTAGCAGCGGCGTCCGGCTCCGGCGAAGGCGACGGCACGAGGCAAGTACCCGCCGTCGCCGTGACCTTGTACGTGTCCGTCACGTCCCCGCCGGACATCACCCCAATCTCCGCCGGTTTGAAGGCGGAGCACTCCGCCGCATCGGCGAAGGTGAACACCAGCCGGCTGCCCGCCGCTGTTCCGCTGCCGCTGAGTGCTACAGTGACAGGCGGCTGGCTGCCGCCTGCCCCGGCACTACTCTCCGGCAGCACGGTATCTGCCGGGTCCGGCCGCAGCAGGCTGATTGCGATGATCACCGCAATCACCGTGATCCCCAGCACGGAGCCGGTGATCAGGAGTTGAAATCGGCTGCGGCTGATCCACCGCGCCAGCGGCGAAGCCAGCTTGCCCCGGGCTTCGTTATAGACATTTTGCAGCGCCGGTCCTGCGGAGGCGGCATAGGTTTTGCGGAATTCCCGGTTCTTGAACGCTTCGCGGTCACTGTTCTGAAAATATTTCAGAATCGCTCTGCGGTACCCCGGCCACAGCTTCTTATTCGAAACGGTGAACAACCGGCTGCCCTGTGACCAGGCGAAAAAGCGGTACACCGCCTCTTTATCCCCGCCCGCCTTGCGTGCGACCATCTCCAGCAGCGCATCATAATCCAGCGGTCCGTCCTCACGTTCACTGCTGTGATAAAAGGCCAGCGGCAGCCGGTCAAACGGCTCCACACTGCGCGCTTCCTTCAGCCAGCGGCGTCCGAGCAGCTGCACGTCGTCCAGCTCTCTCGGGGCCAGGCCGGCAAAGATGTCCTCATCCGGATTCTCCTCACCGAACCAGCGGTAGGCGGCGCGGAGCGCATTGGCCTTGCGTTTATTGATGGCATCCAGCGGCGGCTGCCACTCTCCCGTATCCCGGTAGCGCAGGAACGAAATATCCAGCAGCTGCTCCTGCGTCAGTTCCTCGAGCGATACCCGGTTCAGCAGGGAACGGTCAGCGGCAGCTGCCAGCTCCTGGAGCAGCGTCAGCGCCTCAGGATAGAGGCCGCTGCCTCTGCGCCGCTCTTTTTCCGCCTTCTCGACAAATTCATGAATTGCCGCTACAGCCCCAACCGGATTATCGTCATGCTGAAGCTTCTCCAGCAAATATTCCTTAGCGCCATCACGGACAAAGGGCTGCTGGAGCATTTCAGGCAGAAACCGGCCCCAGTGGGCGGCAAAGCGCAGCACATCCGCCGGCTTCACCGCTGCAGCCAGCCTGGATTCCATGTAGGGCTCCAATAATGCTTTGCGGAACACAGCCTGTCCCAGCACTTTTTGGAAGAAGGCCTCACTAAGCTCATCATTGCTCTCGATAATGCTATACGCCTCTGCCAGCACATCCTCCCGGCCTGCAGTTGTACAATTGTACATGCCGTTTATGAAGTAATCGACGATTTTGCCCCGGTAATGATGGCCCTGCAGCGCAAAATACTCCTTAAACTGCTCCATAATCTCCGGCTGGGGAATCCCCCGTTGACGGATCACATCATATTCGCGGTCGAACCGCTCCAGGAACATATCGTTCAGCCGGACCCGTGACGCAAGCGCACCCTCCGGCTTCAGGTAGGACAGCAATCCTGCCAGCACCGCATTTTTGTTCCCGGTATACAGCGGCTCATTACCCTGCTCAATCTCATAAAATACCGCCAGCTCATTGTATAGCGCAAGCTGGAGCTTGCGTTCCACCCCTTCGCCCAGCAGCAGCGCATCGGCAAAACGGGCAAAGTCCTCAAGGCTCCCCTTTTGGCTTAGCGTCCTCCAGGCCAGGTCGGCAAAGGGTTGCGGCGTCCCGCCGAAATCGGCATTCAACATCCGGCCGGAGACCAGATCAAACACGTAATCCTTCTCGATATTCCGGTCCCCCGGGCGCAGCGAGCCTTTTTCCACATAAGTCAGGTGAATGAACTTCCGGTTCTGCGGCTCACTTGCATAAGTAATCACGCCCAGCCTGCGGCGGAAATCATACGGCAGCACACTGTAGATGACTTCCGTCAGTTCGGCAGCGCGCCGCGACAGCTCGGAGACCGGCACGTCCAGGGCAATGTATATTTTTTTCTTTCCTGCCACCGAGAGCATGACCGCCTGCAGCAGCGCCTTGAATGGCTCTTCACCAAACCCAAGTGACCGCAGTACCGCCAGCGGCTCCGGCCGCCGTTCACGAGGCGTTACAGGAATGTCCTCAAGTTCCGGCAGCGTCCCTCCGGGTTCTCCTTCATAGCTCACGGCAAAGTCCGCATGCAGCCAATCCCCATAATGCTCCACGATCTCCTCCGAACGAATCGGGGGAACGATAAAGTTATGGGCAAAAAAAGCGCTGCGCTGCCCGGTAAAATCAGCCGCCAGATAGCGGCTTTGTCCAATGACCGTCTCGTTCGCTTCCGTATGGAACAGATGCAGCGCGGCCGGATACATGTCCTCATTCTTTTCGCCGCGTGCCGCGAGCTCAGCCGGAGCATCGTAGAGGCAGAAGGGATGCAGCATTTTTTTGACAAAATTGTTGTCGAGACTCTCTGACTTAGCTACTGTATCGAAGCCCTCGGTTGCCCGGTAAACCCCGCGCCGTTCACGGGTGTACATCTGTTGGGTAATCCGGGACCCTGAAAATCTGTTCACGGCCCGTCGCTCCCCTCAATATAGTTCAGCTTGTGCAGCAGCCAGATAAACGGCTCGTCCACCCGGATCGGGCTGACCACACCCTCTATCCTCTGGTTCACGGGGTTACTGCCCAGCGCAGAAACGGCGAAATAACCAGTATTGGCAAAATACACATCCATTGTATCCTTAAACGGACGGTCCACCTTCTCGATAAACCGGCGGATTTCTCCGTCAATGTTGTGGAATTCATCCAGATTCAGTGTCTTGCGGTGCACGTAGTTGTTGAAGACGTTGCTGTTGGATTTAATGTAGTCGCCATCCTCATCCTTGAGCGAATGCAGCATGTCGCTTTTGGCCAGCACGACCGCCGTCGGAATATCCGTTTTGCTCTTCTCCTGATAGGCGATGAAATCGCCGAACATCGTCAGCACCACATCGCGTGGCTCGTCATACTGCGAGACCCATTCACCGGGACGGTCCCCGTAATTAATCCGAATCTTCTCGCGGATGGAGCGGATCTGCAGCGGATCGACCATAAATAGGATCCCTGCGGAGTTCTTAATATGCTGGCCGTGCAGCCCCAGATAGTCCTGATCGACCATACCTTCACCGGCCACATCGAAGAATACCAGCGTCAGCGGCGGCTTGCTCTCATCCTTGAACACAAACTGGAAGATAAACGGCTCCTGCATCTTTTCCTTCTGGGTCGAGGCCAGCAGATCCCCGCGCTCAAACAGCGGCTCCTCGTACAGCGTGCGGAACTTGCGGCTGATCTCGGCATTCAGCGGCATGCAGGCCGCGTCAAAATGCCCGGCCGTCGTATGCTGCAGCGTATGAATCAGCGAGGTCATGTAGACCGACTTCCCGACTTGGGAAGCGCCGATGATCGAAATAATGTTGCTCGGTACCTTGCCGGCTGTTACAGGCAGCTCGTTATGGCAGGCCGGGCAGAGCCGTCTGCGCGTCAGCACCCCGTAGCGGTCAGTGATGCCGGTCAGCACATGGTCGGTGTAATGATGGTATTCTTCCGGAATATCCGCCGGATTCAGAATCGCTTCCATATCATCCACCGTATCGAGGCCGAAGCGCTCGCGGTATTTGTTCAGCGCATCATCTTCGCCCAGCGCATAGTTCTCATCATCTTCACGGCTGTGCATCGCCCGGAAGACCACATCCTCCGGCTGAAACTTCGTGAAGCAGTAAGGGCACACAATATCATAAAAAAGCGGCCGCGGCTGCGGCTGGTTTTTCTTCATAAAGCGGCTGAAAAACGACATTTCTCATCCTCCTAAAAGTTTTGTGAGCGTAACCTCCATTGAAATGCTCCGGACAAAACTCGCTAGTGAAGCATAAACTTAAGTTTCGATAACCCAACCGGGTCGCTAAAACGCGCTCATCAACAGCCCTCTGCCCCGGCCTACTCCGGCACCAGCTCGTAATACAGTCCGTATTTGCGGCCGTCAGTAAAAAAGATTCGTACAAAGTCCTCTTTGCCGATCTCAATCGGCGGAAGCGCATTTCGTCCGGCAGCAAAGTCCTGCACGAAATGGAAGAGGACCCCGTCCTCCCTGGAGGCCGGATAACCGCCTCTTTTTTTGACGTAGCAGAGCACATCCTTCGGCACAGGCGCTTCCGCGGTAATCGTCATATGTACCGTTTTTTGTTTGCCGAATAATGCTTTTTTCTGGACTATAGAGTAATAAATCCTTGCCTTGCCAGCGCTGACAGTCGTTTGATTAGCACCGTCCCGCTGGCGTACCAGCATAATCTCCCCGTTGCCTTCCAGCCGGGCATATATGGTATAGACAATCAGGCCGATGTCATCCATCCGGTCCCGGTATCCGTTATTCGCCTTATACTCCTCGCGGGTGTACAGCTTCATGCCGGAAGGCGGAAACTCTCCATGATCCGGCACTTCTGCTGATGCCTTATGGACATAGACCGCCTGTACGCCGTCCGGCCAGCGCCATCTAAGCGTACAGAACCGGTCCTCCACCCGGGCAGTCACATCTGTAATTGCCGGTGCGGAGGCACTATCTTCGGCGTACCTCATGTCTGTAAGCTCCTTTCACATTCACATTCACGTTCCAAACTCCGGTTAAAAGCCTTTGCTGCCCCGGTTCCTGCGGGGGGAATGGAAACCCTCCGACGAAGAAGGCGCAGCAGCGGCTGCCTCTCTTCTCCCCCTGCGGGACAGGCGGCCTTCGCCTACCGGCACCACATAGGTAAAGAGTGAGATGATTGCCGCCAGCACCAGCAGAGCAATCAGGCGGATCAGCGCATCGCCGAAGGATTGGCCGCTGAGTCCGAATTCAAGAATCAGACCGGCACAAAGTCCGGCAACCCATCCGCCGAATCCGAAGCTTTTGGCCAAATGACGGTTGTCAAACACAATACCCAGTCCGACACCGAGAGCGGTACCGATCAGAATCAGCGCCAAGATCCGTACTGCCGCGTAATAAGGGCTGTCTGCTGTAGCATCACTGCGTTCTGTTAGCAGCGTACGGTCACCCAGCCGGTCATAAATCTGCTGGAACACATCGCCCAGCCGGCCCGCATCTGTAACATCGTAATATTGCCCGCCTGTTGTGGCAGCAATGTCCTGCAGCAGGCGGGAACCGGACTGGTCATCCAGGGCAAGACCGACGGTGTTCACCGCAATCCCGCGGCTCACATACTCGATCAGCTCTCTGGACGTATCAAACTCACTGAAGCCGTCGGACAGCATAATTACCATAGCTCCCCGGCTGGTCTGGCCGTCACTGTTAATCACGTTCATCGCCTCAGTAAGGGCGCCGCTGATATTTGTTCCGCCATCCGTTGTCTGCAGACTGCGGATTACCTCTGATACCTTCTCGCGGTTTTCGGGACTTTTGAGTGAGATTAGCGGCTGAACGACTGAGGCATCCTGGCTAAACGTCACTACAGCCACCTGGTTATCCTTGTCCATCTGCTGGACCAGCGCCTCGGCTGCTGCGTACCGGCTGTTGTCCGGATCACTCTGCTGCATGCTGCCAGAGTCGTCGATGACCATGACCACATTTTTGATGGGTTTGATGCCGCCAAAATTCAGCTCATACACAAACTCCGTCAGCGCACCGACGCCAAACAGCAGTACCACTGTCAGCGGCAGCAGCTTCCACGACATGCCAAGATAACGCTGCTTCCATGATAAGCCGTTTAGTCTCGGCGAGATCATCTCGGCAAGCAGGGCACCCAGCCCGATACCAAGGGCCACGATGGCGAAATAGATGCCGACAATCAAGATAAACGGCAGGTCATAAGGCCTGCGGCCGAGCAGCAGCTCGCCGAGGATATAAGCCACTCCGCCGCCCAGCAGGCTGAAGCACAATAAGAGCAGATTGATTTTTCGCTGCATCGTTACTCATCCTTTCCGGAAGAAACTTAGAATTTATAATCATACTGCTGCCGGAGTGCAGCCAGCCAGTCATGCTCTTGACGTCTGTTGCTTAGCGGAGGCGGCGGAGAAACTGGCAAAAGCCACTCTGCTGCATTTAGTGCAACAGAATGCCTTCCGGGATGGTTCAAATTCAATTCTACTGCATTCTCTACAACAGAAAATTGAATAAATGCTCTGAAAAACGGGTTTGGCCTGATTCTGCTGTACAAAATGCAATAGAAACCTCAGTTGAAGGATTATCGCTTTATTCAAGTGTACTTTAAGCAATAGAAGCAGAAGGGCGGGGGATTCCCCCAGCCCTGCCCTGAAATAAGTTTACATATACTTCATCCCCATACTTCATCTATCCTACTTATCTAAGCACCGGCAGCTGCTCCTCATCCACGCCATGCAGCCGGTAACCGTTCTGGACATAGGTTTCATAATAAACCTTGCCGTTGCGGTAATAGAGCAGATCCTCCAGATGGAAGCCGCCCATCAGGTTCAGCTTCTCGACTCCACTTCTGCGCTGCTCGTGAACAACACCCAGCCGGTAGATCCGGGTAGTCTCGTCAACAGTCAGGGCATAGCGCAGAAATTCGGAGGCACTGTCGCCGAAGAAATATTTCTCTTCATGGCGGTGTTCCTGTGTATATTCGAACAGGCGGACATTGATGCTGGCCCCATCCTCGAGACTGAGATAGAGCCGCTTGAACAGCTCCTCCTTGGACACAATCTCGCGGTTCTCATACGCAGCTGCGACATTCGCCCGCCGCAGCAGCTCTTCTTCGAAGGGCAGTGCGAACGGCTCCGCCGTCAGCAGCTCTTTCCTGCATACGTCGATCAGGCGGCGGATGACAGCGGTGCCGCCCTGGCGGAGCAGCTCTGAGATGCTGCCCATGAACCGGTCGCTTGCAAAGATATTTGCGCCGCGCCGGGTCTGAATATCCTGCATGACTTCCGCGGTCACGGTGCGGTAGTACTCCATGATATTCTGGTCTACCGCTTCACTCGAGCGCAGGGTGCTGGCCAGCGCCAGACTGCGCAGCTCTTCATCCAGCGCCTCCATCGTCTGCACTTTGGCTTTGCTCTCCGCATGTAGCTGCTCCAGCGCAGTGTCATAGCTTACCGCTAAGTTAAGCTCCAGCTTAAGACGCAGAATCTCGTATTTCCTGGTGTATATACTATCAAATAAATAATGAATGAAATTACGCACGGTCCGCTTGTCGAGCAGCGGCACCCGCTGGAAGGACTGGCGGTCTACAGTTTCACTGTAGAGCCGGTCCAGCTCCTCCTCGGCGGAGGCAATCGCCGAGCGGAGGCCGCCCATGTGCTGGCGCAGCGCGTTCAGCACGCTGCCTCCGGCCTCGCCCTGCTCGGCCGTCCATTCCGCCAGCTGGTAGAACGTCACCGGCGCAGCGGACTGCTCCTGAGCCGCCAGCACGGCGCCCCACTCGCGGGCAGGGTCAAGGGCCGCAGCCCGCGCGGCGGATACATCCGCAAAGTTGCTGCGGAAATACGCCTCACCGCCGCCCCCGAACAGCAGCTCTTCCGCCTCGCGCAGCGTCAGCGGCTTCAGCTCGCTAAAGGACGGGCGGCCGTGGCTCATCAGCCCGGTCATCTCGGCGATTCCCGCCTCATCCGGCAAGAGGCCGGCGGCCCGCTCGCGCAGCGCTTCGGGAGTGAGGCCTAGCAGTGCCTGCCGCTCGCGCAGACTCCAGCTGCTGCCCCCGCCGCGCAGCTCTGCGGCAAGGTAATGAAAAGCATGGTACAGCACCGCTAAAGCAATCGGCTTGCTCGGCCTGCGCACCGCGGAGAAGCCGGCGGAAGCATACCCTTCTCTGCCCGTGCTGCCGCGGATCCCACTTTTGAACGTCATATTGTTATAGCCGCCGTGTCCGGTGGCCTGGTCCGACAATGGCCGCACTCGGTTCTTGAGCAGACTAATATGTGCGATAATCTCATAGTTGTCTTCCATGCCGCCCGCAGACATCATGCCGCGCTCGTTTTTATCCGAGAGCAGATAGACGAGATCAAACATCGCAGATGGACCATGGGCTACCGGAATGGATAACCCCTCCTCTGTAACCAGAAGCGGAGCATTAAACTTGTAGCCAGGCAGCTGCATTCCGTCCAGCTCACGCAGAAAAGCCAGCCCTACCGAGCTGGAATATCCGAAGTTGTCCCCCTGCTCCCGCTCGTTGATCAGAACGTACAGGTCGGTCTGCACCGACTTGAACGACTGTCCGAGCACCGCGCGGGCCAGCAGGGCAACTTCCGGCAGCAGCACATTAAGCGGGTCATCGACCCGCGTAATGATGGAGAGATGGATAACGTCGAAGGAAGAGTACAGCCGTCCATAGTCCGCTATGCTGTTGCCAAGACGCCGGAGCGTCCGGTTCATCCCGGCCAGATAACGGCTGTCTTCGTGGAACTCACGGTAGACATCTTGGCGAACCGTGCGGGGGTCACGGCCTGCCGTGTCCGGCAGACCCATGGTCATCACCCGTTCCCTGCTGCTATCATCGGTATAATCCTTACCCGTCTCCTGCACCTTAACGCCATATCCTTTGCCGCTGCCCTGCCCGCTGCTGCCTTGAGCGGCCGCATGCAGCGCCAGAACGCCAGCGGCATTGTCCCACTTCCGCTCACAGCGCTCCAGCACCGGGCCGATGGCCGGGGTTACTTTGTCGCCCAGGAACAGGAACAGCGCAGGGTAATGGATGCTGCTGCGCCCATCCCCCTTGCTGTGCTGCGCCTCTTCCTGCGCCGCGTATTGTTCGGCATATCCAAGCGCTTCTGTTCTAATCATAGGCTTACTTCAGCTTCCTGCGGATACTGCCGAGCTTGCCGGTCAGACTCTTGTAGAAGCCATACATTTCATCACCATTGGCATGCTCTACCCGCTCGTATTCCAGACTGTCGCGTGCCTCCAGGAAGGAAACATACAGTCCCTCCAGCTTATACAGCAGCGGGGTCACATCTTCAGCTGCTGTCATTTCCCCGGAGCGGCGCGCCGCTTTGCGCAGCAGCACACTACGGCTCTTCTCATCCAGTTCGCGGAAATGGCGGTATACGGCATATTCCACATAGCTGCGTTCTTTCATTAAATTAGCGAACGGCTCCCAGGCCTCTTCTTCCTCGTCACGGTCATAGACATACAGTGCGCCTTTTTTGACGATGGTATCGGTATAAAGCGCCTCGATGAACTGGTCCAGCCACTTATCTTCGTCGAGATACTGTCGGAGTAGAGCGTCCAGCTCAGCTGCTTTGGCTGTCAGCGCGTCATATTTGAGCAGCTCCTCGCGGACACGGGTGATCAGCTGCGGGGAGCGGATCAGGTTCTCCTGGGCCAGCTCCATGTTGATGCTCCCGAAAATATCCTTGACCCCTTCGCGTTCCAGCCCGTTCTCACGCAGCGTCCGCAGCTCGTCGGCTGCCTTTTTCACTTCTCCGAGATTCGGACGGGACGAGCCCAGCTGCAGATCATAGCCGCCGAGCAGCTTCTCCAGATCAAACGGCTTGGTGAAGATGACCGAGAAACGGCTGCTCGTATTTTCGTCGGGGCCCTTCTCGATGATAACGCCGCTCGCCAGCGCCCGGGCGAAATCTGCCCGCACTCTGGCGTTGTATTCACGGACACGCGGGTTAACATAGGTGTCACCCCATGACTTCTCCGGAATCGGAGACGGCAGGTAGGTCCAGTTATTCTTGTCGGTCATTACCAGATGGCGGCCGATGCCTTCCTTGTCGAGGATCGTCCGTTCATAATTCTCCTCGAACACCCGGAGCGGCGTATAGACGAAGAGCGGCACCCCGTTGCGGGTATTGAGCCAGAAAATCCGGTTCTTGACCTCGCTCTCCTTAACTGTAAACTGTGACTTGCCGAGCGCGTTATTCTGGTAATTGCGGATCCCCTTCAGGATGCCAGGCGCTTTGACCGGCACAGACACGAAGCCCCATGACGGGAAGTGCAGGCTGCCCGAGCTGTTGCTGAGATGGAAAATCGGAACCGCATCCTCATCCAGCCGGCCGGCGATAATCCGCTCCACGAATTTGTCCAGCGGCTCCTCGCGGCCGTATTTCATCACCAGGAAATCTTCCATGGAACGGGTAATCAGATCCCCGAATTTATCGCTCAGGAACTCGGAAATAGAACGGACAATATCGATCTCCTGCTCTCTGACCCAGCGTCCGGAATGCTTAAGCATTTCACGAGTAAAGTCACGGATCAGGTCATCGCCGTCCTTCTGGTCCATCACCTTAGAGATCGTCGCGGAAATATCCGGCACGTTGACGATATTCCAATAGTAGGTTTTGTTGCCCTTGTGATCCGCCTGCTCTTCACCGCTCAGCAGAATATCCCCGTTCTTCTCGAAAATCGAGCTCAGCGCACTAAGAATCTCTGTAAACACGCCGTAAATCCGGTTATTCTCCTCATTCAGCAGCTCAAACAGATCCTCGTAGAACTGGATCATCTGCTCTGTGCGCTCCACATCGGCATGCAGCCAGTACTCGTTGATCTTGGCTTCGATATAAGCGTTTTTCTTCTTCTCCTTGGAGACAAAAGCGCTGCGCGCATCGCCCAGTTTCTCTTCCGCGCTGTCCTGCGCTGTCTCAATATCACGCGGCAGGCGCAGAAGACTTTCACGCAGCGCTTCGATATAAGACTGGATCAGCTTCAGGATGCAGAAGCCCTTTTCGGTATAGAGCAGCCGCGAGACATAGAACGGTCCCTGCTCAGGATGCAGGAAGATGCGTTCCAGCTCCTCACTGAAACGTCCGGTGATTTCGCCGGGGAGCTGTTTTTTGGATTTGATATATTCCTCACGCGCCCGGGACAGGAAGTTCTGCTCCAGCTCGGTGTCCATATCCACGACCTGATTTTTGATAACATTGGCGTGGCTGAGCCGCTCGCTGTTCTGATAGCCGGGCAGCGGTTCGGGTACGCGGGATTCAAAGGTTTTGACCATGGTATCGAGGTCGATTCCAAGCTTGCGCGCGAACTTCTCCACATCCTCCTGGCCGGGTGCCTGCTGGAACATCTTGTCCATTTTGTCGAACAGGCGGTAGGCGAGATAGGTGGTCATTTCCTCAATCGGCAGCACAGCCGACGAAGCCCCGATAATGTTGTATTCATAATTGGCAGGGTACGTCTTATTCATCTGCGCAATGTTCGTACGGATGTTGCTGATATAGTCGTGGATGGCGAATTCCTCGCCCGATGCTTTTTCTTCGCTGGCCATAAAGTTGGTGATGTTCTCTGCCGTGACGTTCATACAGTAATCATAGGCATTCTCCAGCAGCTTGCCCTCCGTATTGGTCGCGGAGATCAGATGACACAGGTTGAACGGCGGCAGCGGCGAATTCACGGTGAGAATATTTCCGTACTGCTGACGGAACCGCTCGCCCCGGCTGTCCACATTCATCCAGTAATCCAGCTCTTTGAGCGCCGCATAGCCATTCTTACGGATATACTCGCGGGTATGCTCGCTGAGGCTTTTATTCGCCAGATTGACGTCCGGTGTGAACAGGTAGCCCAGTGTATTGACCCGGTCAATGCCCGCCGCGCCGTAGTCGCGTTCAATAATGCCGCGCACGATATAAGCAATATCCAGAAAAGCTCCGCTTCCCGTACCTCCGGAGAGGCCGGTGAGCAGGAACACCATCAGCTTCTTGCTGGTGCCGACGGACAGCGTCTTGATCTTCTTGTCAATTGCACCCACGACCTGATTGATCTTGGTGAACAACAGCAGGCGTCCGGCCTGACGTACACCGGCGGCACCGTTCATGCCATCGGTAATGCTCAGCTCCGGCGACAGCCATTCGGTAATGTAGGGGTCGAGAATGCTTCTGTTTTGCAGCAGGCCGCCGATTTCCGCGTTTGCCAGCAGCACGAACTCGTTCTGCGGATCAAGGCCGATACCTTTGTATTTTTTGCCGCGGTCCTGTTCATTCGTCTCAAAAGCCAGGAATTCCACGTTGTCCGGCTTATCGCGCTTCTTCTTGGAGAGCGGATCTTCGGGCAGCTTAAAGCGGCGGTTAATCTGGTATTTCAGCCGCAGCAGGGCATCGATACCCGTACCGCCGAGTCCGATGATCAGGATCGGGTTATCGATCGTGTCTACTCTGATTTTGTCGCTGACGATCCCCCCGCCAAGTGATACATCGAGTTGCTGTATATGCTCTCTTACTACCGGTTTCATAGGTTCTCCCCCTCTATATTAAAAACTCAAGCAGAATCGTTTTGTCTACTGTCTGCAGCGGCACCGAAATGCGGTCCCCGCTCTTTAACTCCAGCCCGTGCGAGGTGTCAGCCGCCCGCCCGGATCTCTCTACTGTGATGCCTTCGCTGCTGCGCAGGAGCAGCCGGTCATTTTTACCGGGTGTGAATACGACCTTTTCACTCTCCTTCAGTTCAGGAGCCAGCTGAAGCAGCTGGTGCAGCGTGAATTTGCCGCGGAACCCGGACAGCTTCTTGTACTGCGGATACGTCTTCTCCCCGGTGTTGCCATCCAGCACCTCTACGACCATCTGCCCGACAAAGCCGCGGTTCGCCTGTTTGCGCATCATCCACACTGCCACCGCCGCAATGATCAGCAGGAGTACGCCGCCGATGATAAAGTACAGGGTGTTCGAGGATTCTTTGTCCTGAACAGGCTCTTCGCCGGCAGGTCTGCTTGTCGCAGCTGGCGCTGTGCTTACAGCCCCAGTCTTGGCATCGATTTTGAGCACATCGCTCTCGCGGTAGAAGCTGCTCTCCTCCGCACGGACCTTGAGCTCATAGTTATGGCTCTCCTTAATTTTAAAGCTTCCTTTAAATTCCGCGCCCGAATTGTCCAGCGGAATCTCCTGTACAGCGCCTGTATCAGTATCCGTGGCAAGCAGCACCGCCTTCATATCTTGATACAAATTGCTGAGTGTTACCTGAGCACCGTTGCTGTACAGATAGGAGACGATATCGATAGTGTCACCCTTCTTGTAGGATGCTGACGGCAGCGCATCTATCTTGAGCTCCAGATCATAGTTAAATACGAGATTGATGTCGATCTTGTCCTTGGGAACACCCTTTACCTGCAGCTTCCAGTCACCCTGCTCCGGTGAGAGCAGCTTGATCAAGCTATACGAGGACGATTTGGACAGCAGCACATCATTTGACGGAATCGCGACTTCCTTGCCCGACGGATCGGTAAGCTTCGCGGTCACCGGCTGTGACGACATAATGGAGATATTCGCTTCCAGCACACTGCTGTTGGGCACGCCCACCGTAACATCCTGGTAGCTGCCGTTCGCCGTAATCGATTGTACAGGCACAACCTTCAGCTTCAAATGACTGGCAAAAATCTCGCTGAGAATCTGCGGCAGATCATCCGCTGAATCCGTAGTAAATGCTTTACCGCCTGTCTCATCCGACAGTCCGGCCAGAATGTTTTTATTCAGCTTGCCATCAGCATTCAGGCCTATAGTATAAATCGGATAGCCTTTCTGCTTGGCGGCATCCACAGCAGCGAACAGCTCCTGGTCAGACTGGCTCTGGGTCCGGCTGCCCGACTCGTTGAGATCATTGTTGCCGTCGGCCAGCATGACGATCATCGGCTCATGGCCGGGATCGCTGCCGTTCTCCAGTACTTTGACGGCTTCTTCCACACCGACGGCAATATCCGTATAAGGGCCGCGGTCCAGCCCGTCGATGAAATCCTTCAAATCCTGCTTGTCACCGGCTGAGCCGATCTGCAGCAGGGCCTTCTCGCGCTGGACCTTGTCGGTATAGGCTACAATGCCGACCTTATCACCTTGCGTGGACAGCATATCTATAAACATCTTCATCGCCTCACCGGCGATATTGTTCTTGTCACTCTTATTCATCGAGTTGCTGACATCAATCAGCAGCACCGCATCAATACGGGATGGAGCCGCCGAGGCTGCCGAGGCCCGCAATACAGCAAACGGAGAGGCGGACAGGCACAGAATCAGAAATAGTACAGGGATTAGCCGCTTAAGCATATTCTTGGTTGTTCTAGGGCAAAGCTGTGTACGAAGCATAAAGATGGCTCCTCTTGTGTTATATTCGGTAATAGAGACGGGGTTATCAGTTAGCTAAAATCTGTAAATAGCATGCCATTATGATATAATTAAACATTGTAAACTTCAACTTTGTGCCCGTCTGACAGCTGCCGACAAGGGTAGAATCGTCATTCTATGAGCCTTTCAAGGCAGCCCTACTTCCCAGTGAAAGGAAGAGTTCCATGATTTCATACGTTATTCTCGGTATTACGTTTCTATATGCCGTAATCCAGATCTCTATTTATGCATCAAGGCGGCGGAAGCCGCTTACCCGTGACGATATTGACGAGAGGCTGCTGGCCGCACTGAATGGAGGGACTGGCACCCGTGAATAAGAAAAGACCCGTGACCTTCCGGCCGTTCAAAGTCCCGCGTTATGCTTATGACAAGCTGCGGATCTGCCGCCGCTGCGGCCGTTTTACCGCACTCGGCGAAGAACGCTGCAGCGGGTGCGGACGCGCTACCTTAACTTCGCTCGAGAAGCAGGCCACGGCTATCGCCGGACGCAAAATGCATACCCGCCTGCTGCTTATCGTGCTGCTCACCCTGGCTGCAGTCTACTTCGGCCAGAGCCTGCAGCAAATGGCACTGTGCGGTGCAGGAGGAGCTGTCCTGGCCGGGGCCCTCTATTATATGCAGCGGAAGGTCCGGCAGAATGAGAATCTCTTTGCGCTGAACGAGCTGCTGGGCCGGAACATCGACAGCATCAAGGAAGGCCTGGAGATCAACCGCCAGGAGGCTGTAGCTGTGCTTCGCGAGGACGATGTGCTGGCTTATGAGAAGCTGCGCGAAATCTCTATCCTGCTGCGCGGTGACCGGATCTCCCGCCAGCGCGTCGCCCTGCTGCACGGCTTCCAGCTGCGCAAGGATATGAACCTGGAGCTTGAGCAGCTGCTGCTGAAGGATTTCGAGCCGCTGCTCGCCGAGTATATCGGCGAGATTGCCAAGATCCGTCCCGAGCTGATCAAAGACCGTACGCTTCGCTATGTTAAGAATTATGAGGCGCAAATTCTTGAAATGGACAAAGGCGAAACCATCCTGATCAGTGTTGCCGGGGCAGCAGTCCGCTTGAAGCGGTATGCGCTGCTCTACTCCGGGTTGATCGGAAGATACATACAGGATCTGCCTAAGGACCGCTTTCTGCGCTTGTCCAGGCTGATCTCCGCCAGTCCTTATGAGCCGTGGAACGGCCTGGATCTCAAGGTAGCAGAAGTGCGGGAAGCCAAGTACCGCTGGGACCCCGAATTTTAAATGGATGCCGCAAGCTGGAGGCATACTTTAATTTAGAAAAAGGGGCTACTATACTATGACGTTCAAACAAGCCATATCCCTGCGGAATATTATGATTATTCTGTGTATATGTATGCTGGTGCTGCTCGGACTCAAGGCTCTGCGGATCGGAGACAAGATCCGTGAGGTGCAGGATGCAGAGCGGCTCTATGCCGCCGGGGATCTGATCGCGGCCGAGAATCTGTACCGCCAGGCAGCGGATAACCCGGCCATTCATTATAAAGAGGAGCAGATTGCTGCACGCCTGGAAGAACTGGCGCCGATTTCAGCCATCCGCAGCGGACTAAACACGCTGGTGAAGAAGGTAACGGACCAGCTTGTAACCAGGGATTTTGCCGAATTTATGGAGAGCTATGCTTCCCTGCTCAGCCTAAAGTCCAAGTATTTCATCAGCGGAGGACCCTATGCATCCTATTATCGCCAGCTGTCTGAGGATTCAGGCATTTCCGCACAGCTGACGGCAGGCTTCGGGCAGTTTAAAAGCCAGTTTCTCGACGAACTTGCTGCAAGCCAAAGCAGCGGCAGTGAAGAGAACGGAGATCTCTTCAAATGGAATCTGCTGCAGATTCCGGATGCTTATTATGGAGGAACAGACGCCAAGAATGAGCTGCTGGCCACGGGGTTCAAGGCGCATGATACAGCCAGACTGAAGGTTCTGGCCGCTGGAGGCAACTTTGGCCCTATGCTCGACAGCTCCCTATCAATGATAGAAGCTTACAGCAATCATAGCTATCAGGCGCCGTGGGTGCAGAAGCAGGCGGAGGATAGTGCCCAGGTTATTCTGGACAAGGATCTGGAAGGCGATAATATATCCGCCTTCGCCGGACACGCTGCCGCCTACCGCACTTACGCCGCATCTGCAGCACTTGCTCCTGATTCGTCCAAAGTGCTGGCATTCATCGACAGCAGCGCAGCGAAGCTGCTGAAGAGCGCCGCCCGGCTGATCCGGGGAGGCCAATATGCCGAGGCCATTCAGCTGTACAGCGGCCTCGCCCAGCTGCAGGATACCTCAGCCGAGATTGCCGCCGCACAGCTCGCCTGGAACACCGCTGAACCCGTCCGTCTGCTGCCGGGAGGGGATGAAGCCGGCAGATATATCCATGTGGCCACAGCCTCCGGACGCTACGGCGCCAAGGCCGTTGTAGCCGGCACGGATAACACCGGCAGGCTATATTACGCCGATTTAAGTGATGACGGCAGAGTCTCTACACGGACCGGGGATATCCTTCCCGGCTTCGAACGGCTAAGCGGGCTGGCCTTTGACGATCAGCTGTCTGCTGTGTCCGGAGTGCCGGTCGTGTTAGCTATAGGAAGCCAGGAGAACGGGCGGACCGCTTTTTCCGCCTATCAAATTAAGCCGGAGGGCATTTCCCTGCTGTTCTCCTTTGCCGGTGACAGTTATGAACTGCAGCTGGACGATAACTTAATCCTCGTAACCAACGCGGATACCGGGGATGATGTGCTTGGCGAGACGGGAGTGTACCGCCTAAGTGAGGATGGTAGTTACCAGTTGGCTGAAATTCAGCAGGATTCCCCGCTCATCCCTGCTTCCGAGCTGGAGCTTCACCCGTTCGAGAAGGTCACCCTGAACTGCGAAATCTATATCGATTCCGCAGGCAGAAGCGTCGGCAGCTCTGATGGCCGTTATATCTCCCTGCAAGGAAATGTCGGCTCCATTACGGGACCCGCTGTCGTCAGCGGCCAGTATCAAAACAGCTATGAATATGTAGAGACAGAGATCGGTGAGCAGTATGTTCCTGTCTTTGTCGTTGATTCACTGGGAAGCCTGAGTGCAAATCTCAACGAAGAAGCGGCTACGGATTGAAGCATTGGCTGCCGCAGCTGACTTATCATGGGCAAAAAGAATAGAGCAGCGATTCTTGCGTTACCGGGGAATCGCTGCTCTGCGTTTTCAGGCTATATGTGGTTGATGACTTTGAGTGATGACTAATGGCTTTATCCGATCGTTTTCGCTTTCTTCCTGCGGCTGAGCAATCTTCTATGGCGCTTCTGTGTGTAGAGAACTTCACCAGCCGCCGAAATCGTCTCCCTGACCTCGCCCAGCACCGCCTTAGTCTCCTGCATGGAGGCCTTCATCCGTCTAACCTGCAGCTTCACGCGATCCGAACGGGATTTCGCCTCATCTACTGTCTCCTGAATATTGGCTTTCACTTCATCCACCGGTTCCTTCAGGCCGTCTACAGACTGCTTCACGCCTTCTAGCGACTGCTTCAATCCGTCGATACTGTTCTTAAATTCCTTAATCGGGTTGCCCATGCGTATCTCCTCCTTTATAAACTGAACATTGGATTAACCAATCCGGCGTAATATGCGACTACGGGGAATGTTTGGACTTCCGGACGCATTCGCTCCTACAGTTCCAAACTTCCCCTCCGTTGCTTTCGCCTTTGGGTGGCGCCTCGTTCAGCTTATATACTTATCCTTTACCTATACTTACCCGGATAAGCGGAGGCGGATTCACCGGATTACAACCAACCGCTTAGCCGCGGATCTCTTCCAGCAGCTCCATAATCGTCGCTTCTTCCACCGGAGTAGAATAGGAACCATCTGCAAAACGCTTCATCGCCCCGATTCCGTCCTGGAAGACGAAGCGGATCCGGCCGCTGCGCACTTTTTTATCTGTGTACATTTTATCCATCAGCATCCGGTTTGTAATGGCGTCCGGAATCTCGGTCGGGAGCCCCGCTCTGCGCAGGAGTGCTGCGACACGTTCAGCCTGTTCTCCAGTCATATACCCCAGCTTCACTCCCAGCTTCGCCTGGATCACCAGACCGACCGCAACGGCTTCCCCATGCAGCAGCGTATAACCACTGACCGCTTCCAGCGCCCTGCCCGCCGTATGACCGAGGTTCAGGATCTGGCGGAGATTACTCTCATGCTCGTCCTGCTCCACTACTTCGTATTTGATCCGGCAGTTGTGCAGCGCAATCTGTTCGCAAGTCTCCGGATCAAGGATTAGTTCTCCGTCCGGCGTAACAATTTTGCCGATATTATTCTCCAGATACTCAAAAAAAAACTTCGCATCAGCCAGACAGGCATGCTTGATCGTTTCCGCCAGGCCGCTTCTGAACTCACGGACAGGGAGCGTTCGCCAGGCTGCGAGTTCAATGTACACTTTGCGCGGCTGATGAAATACACCGATCAGATTGGTGGCGACCGGCGTATTCACGCCTGTTTTGCCGCCAACAGAAGCATCGGCTGCGGCCAGCAGCGTTGTTGCATAGTTCAGGCTCGGCACTCCCCGGCCAAACGTCCCTGCCAGGAAGCCGGCCAGATCTGTTACGGCACCACCACCGACTGCTATGATGCAGCAATCCCTTCCGTAGGAATGGCTCAGCAGCTGATCCTCCAGGAGCGCCTTGGTTTCACGGGTTTTGGATGGCTCCCCGGCCGGAAACGCAAACAGCTCAGCCGCAAAGCCGTTCTGCCGCATCAGCTTGAGCAGGGGCTGGCCATACAGCGGCTCAACCGAAGAATCCGTAATAATTGCGAATTTGCTCACACCCGGCACAAGTCCCTCCTGTAAATCACGGATCAACGACGGGAACAGCCTTTCGCCGATCTCAATTTCGTAAGAGTTGTCGACTAGCTTTTTCAGTTCAACCTGGAAACGTTGGGACATGGCAAAAACTCCTTTTCCACATTTAGTCTATTTTTTGATAGATCCATAGCGCCGTATAATATGCTACACTTGCTTTTGGAACACTGGATTTGCAAGGCCATTGATTCTTATATATTCATTTAATCTGTCAATATAAGGAGAGATACTCGTGGTAAATGTACAAGGCAAATGGGCCCTGATTACAGGGGCAAGTAGAGGCGTCGGTTACCAGACTGCACTTTTTATGGCCGGACAAGGCTGTAATCTTATTCTCCATAGCAGGGAACTAACCCATACGGCAAAAGTGGAACAAGAGGTACGGGCACTCGGTGTTGATGTCTACTGTGTGCAGGCCGAGCTGGCCAATCACGAAGAAGTGGTCGCCATGCTGGATGAAATTGAAGGCAAAGGCACCCCCGTAGATATTGTCTTTAATAATGCGGCTGTACAGATCGCCTACAGAACCGATTACTGGAATACGCCGGTGGAGGATTTTGAGCAGAGCTTCCGGATTAACTTCATTTCCGTCGCAACGATATGTAACCGTTTTATTCCTCAGATGATCGGGCGCGGCTTCGGACGGGTCATCAATACAACCAGCGGCATTAAAAATGAGCCGGAGCAGGCGGGTTATGCAGCCAGCAAAGCGGCGCTAGATAAATTCACCAAAGATTTGGCTTCCCGGCTGGATGGAACCGATGTCATCCTCAGCTTAACGGATCCGGGCTGGTGCCGGACCGATCTCGGCGGCCCGAATGCCACCAGTCCGGTCGAAAGCGTTATTCCGGGAATTGCTGTCGGCGCCTTTGTGGACGACAAGAAAAGCGGACGTTTTCTCCACGCCCAAGCCTTTGCCGGCATGACGCTGGAAGCAGCGGTGGCCCTGGCGGAAACGATGGAAGCAACACCATATACTATTTAAAACAGCATCCGTTTCATCATTCAAAAACAGACCTCTACCGGATATCTACCGGTCAGAGGTCTTTTAAAATATCAGCTGAATAAAGGATGCGTTACCATATCCATGTATTTGATCAGTCCGCTTTTAGCCTGTTCATTCTGCTGCCATACGCCTAAGTTCCAGCCCATGAATCGGAGCCCAAGGTAACGGGAAGCTATAGGGAACAGCTTGGCAAAATGCTGATCCGGAATGTCGCAGCCGAAAAAACCAAGGTACCTGCGGTAATCCTCCGCTTGCTGCAGGGTCCCGCAGCGCATGGGGATGTCCATGAACAGCGAACCATACCGCGCCTCTTCCCAGTCAATGAAATACACTTCATCATTGCCCTTCACCAGAACGTTGCCCGGATTCAGATCATTATGGATCATCGTATAGGTGCTTTCATCATGAATCACAGGTGCCATGTCTTCCACGATCCGTCCGGCAATATCCTCAATCCTGGAGATGATCTCCGTCCCGAACGTTTCAGCAAAGACCGGGTTCTCCTTGGCGCGCTCCCAGGAAGGTCTCCACCATTCATTAATGCTTTTGGCAATGTAGTCTTCATCCACCTTCGGCAGCCAGGGCAGGTCACAAGTACAGCCCAGATTGGCATAATGAATATAAGCCAGCGCCCGCAACTCTTTATCCTGGAGCGCAGCTATATCCAGCGTGCCGTAATCCGTCCGGTAGTCCACGTCCTCAATGCACAGCAGGCTTCGCCCTTCATGCAGCGGCTGGCCGGACAGGCTGAAAGGAACATTGGCAGCCTGTGAGAACAGCCGCGAAAGTGCCGAACGCTCCACAAAAGTAGCCTGTTTCGTAACAAGCGAGACCTCTTCAGCTGCATCCGGGCCCGTCTTTATTCCCGCTCTTCGCTGCAGCCTTACCTTGTTGCGTATCAGCTCAACGGCCCGAGTCCCTGCATGCATCGGTACGCTCTCTACACTAAGCACCTCCGCTTCAGGACAAACGAAGCAATACACGGTATCTTTAATCAAGTCAAACCTTCTGCCATTGCTCATATCCATAAGGCGCTCTTCCTTATTTAAATTGTGCTTACTGCTCCTGCCGGCGGTAGGTATGTTCTGCAAACCTTGCTATAGGTACAAACTGATTTCGTTCGTAAAATCTTTTGGCTCCCGTATTACTGCCCGCTACCCGCAAATAGATATTCCCTCTCTCCGTCCTGCTCCACATCTGATTCACACAGCGGTGCAGGATGGTCCTGCCATACCCGCAATTCTGAAATTCCGGAGCAACGACAAGATCGCGGATATACACTCCATCTGTAATATACGCGCCTAACAAGCTGTCCTGCAGCCAAAAGGAGCGTACCTGTCCAGAAGCTTCAAACCCCTCCAGCATCCGCAAAAACAGTTCAGGCTCGCTCCGGTATCTATCCGTCCTCCAGCCGTTCTCAAGGTTCAGCTGCTCGTAGGCTGTATCAAACAAAGCAATGAACGGCTCCAGCATATCCGGCGTAAAGCCCTGTTCCTGGAGCAAGGAGGCCTCTTCGGCAGGAACAGGCCGGTCATTCACATACTGCAGCTGATAACCTTCCAAATCAGACACAAAGCCTAACTCCCGCACAAATAGAACAATTTCCGTATTGCTTCCATATACATTGAAGCAGATCTCCCGCTGCTCCCTTGCCTGTAAATAAGGGGTAATCGTCTGCTCCATTACTTCCAGCAGCACATCCGGCTCATCACACTTCCTGAATGCCGCGTAGGCAATCACACAGCCTTCATCCTCCGCCACACAGAATACGCCCTGATTGGTGCCAGAATCCCCATAATACAGCACCGAAACGGCCTCTCTTCCAAAAGCGGACCGGACATATTCCACAGCCCCGGTGGAAATCAGCGAAATTAGCTGCAAAATCCGGTTATTACGTTCTTCCATCACTCCGTTTGCCCCTTATCCGTTATTTTCTGATGATCGTCCGGTAGACAAATTTAGGCAGCGCAGCTTGTCTGCGCCAGCGGGATTTCTGGCCTTTGGCAACAGGAGCGAACAGCAGCCGGTGGGCCCACTCAAGATTAAGCTTTTTCCACATCGCAGGAGCAGGCTTCACTTTGCCTGAGATGACATCCAGACTGCCGCCGACACCAAACACCAGCTTAACCCCGGACAGCTCCTGTCTGTGCCTGTGCAGCCACTTATCCGAATAAGGCGCACCCATGGCGAGAATGAGCACATCCGGTTTGCTGCGCTGAATCTCCGCAATAATTCCCGGCTCTTCCTCTGGACTGAAAAATCCATGATGCCTGCCGGCAAGCTTTACCTCCGGATAAGTCCAGGAAATCTTCTCTGCAGCTTGTCTGCTCGTCTGCTCGTCTGTTCCCAGAAAATAAAAACTCCAGCCCCGCTCGTTCCCCTTCTCCAACAGCCGCAGTAAAAGATCATACCCGGTCACCCGTTCAGGGATGGGTTCACCTTTTCTTTTGGCTGCCAGCACAATGCCAATGCCGTCAGGAACCACGAGATCCGCAGAGCGGATAATTTCCTGCAGCAGCTCATCGGACTGGCTGGCGAGCGTTATTTCCGGATTGGCTGTGATCAAATGAAACAGGCCGGAGCGCTCCTTGCGGATCTGCTCAGCCAGATACAGTGTCGTCTCCTCAAGCGTCAGCTTGGAAAACGGCACGCCCAAAATCGAAACAGAATTCCTCATAATCACCTGTCCTCCCAGTCTTCAAGCACATTCCAGCCCACCGCAGGTTCTCCCTGCAGCGGGTACATCGTTCCCGTATAGATCTGCTTGTTATGTATTCCTGTCTCCAGATAATGCTCCATAATAGCTCTAGTTGACGCAGTCATTTCCAGCCCGGCAAGCTTGCTGTTATCTATCCATAGCAGCTCTCCTTCCTCACTTTCCACCAGTCCGTAGTCTGCAGATACACTTCCTATAAACACGTATTGTACACGGATTTCCTGATTCCCCTTGTTCCGGTTAACAATGTATCGAAGCGTCAGTCCCTGGACTGCCCGCTCCGTTAATCCTGTCTCTTCCTCAATCTCTCTTATGCAGGCACGCTTCGGATCATTGTATTCCCCGTCCTCCAGATGCCCTCCGATAGGGACTAGATATCCGCCAAGAAACCGGCTTGCGGACTTTTTTTTGCAGAAATAATAATTCCCCCGCTTCATTAAATAAAAAGGCCACGGCCATTTGTCTGAGCAGCATAATCAATCACTCCAGTCACGGATAAAAACTATGCTATATCCCATATCGCAACAGGAATACACAGGAAAATTATACCATGCTAAATCTGAACAGGTTATGACAAATCATGATATTGCAGGTAATTTAACCCTGGCGGGTGAATAAGTGTAGAAGCTTAATCCATTGGAGGTCATTGAAGAACTGTTCTCCCGCTAAGTCCGCCTTAATATTTCCTTGCGCTGAGATCAATTCGCTTTGGAAATAACATGCAGAAAAATGAACTTTTTGTAATCCCTAACTGAGCTAAAGTGGTATACACTAATCCTTATTAACCGAAGGGCAATGTTCTTCAGATTATCCGAAGACAACCCCGCAGACTGCTGCGGGGTTGTCTTTTTTTATATAGATATTTCGGGGTTATGAAAGGTGGAGGTAAAGATGAGTATGGAGCAGGAACCAAGAACAATTTTCACCAGGGATGAGTTAATCAGTCAATTCAAAAGCTGCGGAGTCAAAGAAGGACAGCACCTGCTTGTGCATACCTCGCTCAGCAAGCTGGGGTTTGTCGTTGGTGGAGCCGAGACTCTTATCCGGGCGCTTCTGGAAATCGTCGGGCCTGAGGGCACCCTAATGATGCCTTCGCAGACGTGGAAGAATCTCGATCCCGCCACCGGTGTGCATTGGGAAGCGCCGGCAGAATGGTGGCCCGTCATCCGGGAGCATTGGCCGGCGTATGACAAAGAGGTGACCCCGGCTATCGGCATGGGCGTTGCCGCCGAAATGCTCCGCAAATGGCCGGGGGCCCGAAGATCGGATCATCCTGCCCGTTCTGTCGCAGCGGTCGGCAAATATGCATCCTACCTTACGGAGAATCACGATCTGAGCAATATTTTTGGCGAGGGCTCTCCCTTGGATAAACTCTACCGCTTGAATGGTTCTGTGCTCCTGGTCGGTGTCGGCCATGACAAGAACACTTCACTGCATTTAGCAGAGACCAGGGCTTCCTTCCCAAGCAAACAAACGGTCTATGAGAGCAGTGCAGTTATGGTAGACGGCAAGCGGGAGTGGATTACCTATCCCACCCAGGCCGTGGACGACAGCGACTTTGTCCGGTTAGGAACCGCATACGAGGAGGAAATGAGGGTTCCGGTTCATCGCATCGGCAACGCTGAGGTCAGGCTGCTGGAACAGCGTCCGCTCGTCGACTGGGCAACAGCCTGGATGGAGCGTCATCGGGCTTAAATCTATGACGGTTCCAAAGAACCTACTTCATACAACGAAGCATCCGTTGCCTGGAGATAAGGTGTCCAGTCCGCTGTGGTGTACAACATTAAACGGTGCATTGCCCGCGTGCATGCTGTGTAAAACAGCTTCCGCTCGCTCTCCCGGTGATACGTCTGCGAAGAAGCATCATAGATGAGCACAGCGTCGAATTCCACTCCCTTGGCAAGATAAGCTGGGATAACCAGTGTCCCTTTTTCAAAGGTAAGGGTCTCCTTCGTAATAAGCCGCAGAGCCCCTGGGCCTTGCGCCGTTAATGCTTCATAAGCCTCACAGCTCTCCGCAGCGGTCTTCGTAATGATGGCGATGGAGTCGTAGCCCTCTGCCTGGAGTGCTGCGACATCTTCAAGGATCCGTTCCGCCCGCGCGGCGCTCCCACCAGTCTGCGTGAGAAACGGCTTACTGCCGAGTCTGTCGAACGGCACGATCTCTTCGCCCGGCAGCATGGATTTCGTGAATTCAACAATTTCCCGTGTTGAGCGGTAGCTCCGGACAAGCCGGATCAGTCTTGTGTCTTCTTCGCCATGCAGCCGGATCAGCGAGGAATCCGCCTCATGCAGATTCGTGGCCTGGGGAAAAATCGCCTGGCCGAAATCGCCCAGCACGGTCATTCGCGCGCGGGGAAACAGCCGTTTGAGATAGGCATATTGGAACGGCGAATAATCCTGGCCTTCATCGACAAACAAATGCCTTACCACTGTGTTCGTCCGTACACCCTCTAAGAGTTCTTTTAAATACAGGAACGGGGTTGCATCCTCATAGAAAAGCTCGCTGCGCTCCAGCTTTTCTTTCGTCTGCCTGCAGATTTCAGTCCAATGATCAGGCACCCCGGCCTCATCCGCCATTGTCCGGTAAGCAGCCTCCTCTCCAAACAACTGGCTATAGAGCCCTATCACATCTATGAACATGAACCGTTTTATTTCCCGTTTCAGCGGTTTGAAATGTTCCTTCACAATCATCCGCTGCAGCAGTTCTTCTTGCTGAAGGCCGAAGTCGAAGACATTTTCTTCTCCCTGCTCTTGTCCGCGAAGGTCTCCATATTGCTCCACATACTCCTGAGTAAAATCAAAGACGACGGTCTCCCGCTGAACCTTCTTGAGCAGGGCGCTGTAAGCTTCGGCATATTGCTCGTTGTCGAGATAATCAAGCTCATCCTGAACCCATGGCTCTTCTTGCTCCTTAAGCTCAAGCGAAGCCAGCTCCCGCAGCAGCCATTCCTGCAGCAGTGCAACTCGGTTAGCCAGTCGGATGGATCTGTCATAGCTGTAAAACTGCAATTTCATCTTCTCTGCAGTAATCAGCTCACGGTCCCGGAAAGAGATACTGCGGAATAACATCCCTTCATTTCCGAGCCACAACGCGTAGTGCTGGAGAGCCTGCAGGAAATCTTCCGAAGCTTTGTACCGCATCCCGCTCATCCGTGCTTCATACCCGGAGGCAGACGCCGGATTCATGGCATATTCGATCTGCTCGAACGGGTCTTCCAGCCGGAACGCCGAGCCCAGCCAGTGAGCAAGATATTCCTGAAAGGTCGTCTGCTGCATGTTTTCCTCACCCAGTTCGGGAAGCACCGTGGATACATAGCTGTTAAACATCGGATTCGGCGAGAAAAGCACGATCTGATCGGCCCGGATCCGCCCGCGGTGCTTATACAGCAAGTAGGCTACCCGCTGCAGAGCAGCAGATGTCTTGCCGCTGCCGGCTGCCCCCTGCACGATGAGCATTCGGCTCGTGTCGTCACGGATAATCGTATTTTGCTCCTTCTGAATCGTCGCCACGATGCTCTTCATTTGTGAGTCTGCACCTTTACCGAGCACCTGTTGAAGCAATTCATCGCCGATCGTAAGGCTCGTATCGAACACATTGTGGAGCTGTGCGCCGCGGATCTGATACTGCCGCTTCAACGTCATCTCGCCCGCAATTGATCCGCCCGGCGTTTCGTAAGCGGCTGCACCGGGAGAGTAATCGTAGTACATGCTTGCAATAGGCGTCCGCCAGTCGTATACCAGAAAGCTCATACCGTCGTCATCGGCAAAAGAGGCTACGCCGATATATATTTGCTCACTGCCGCTGAAGCCATCCTCCCGAAAATCAATCCGTCCGAAATAGGGGGACGGCAGCAGCCGCTGCATGCTTCTGTAGCGCTGCAGCCGCAGCCGGTGACTCCGTTCCCGTTCAGACAGCATCGCCTCCTGCTGCCTGATACTATAGAACGTCTCTTCGAAATCCTCGTGGGTGCTGGTATTGACCGTAACTTCCTCCCAGAACCGCTTGCGGATATCCGCCGCCTGCTCGTGCAGTCCGGTTACCTCCGGCTCCAACCCGCTGATTGCCGCCCGCAGGCTTTCTTCAACCCGTTCCAGCCGTTCCTGTTCCTGCTGCCAATCGTTCGCGTTAACCATTCTCCTCAACACGCTCCTTTTCAGTCTGACCCGGATTTCAAAAAATAGGTTTGACAAATCCTTAATCCGCATGGTAAGATTAAGATGTAAATAAGATGCAATAACTATGAAGTTTTCTAAATAAAAAACCGATACAGATTTAACTATATCATACCGTCTTTTTGTATGCAATTTATTTTATAGACCGAACCCGGCAGAGTCTGCCGGGTTCTTTTTTATTATACAGGACTTGCAGCTGCTTCCCGATTGAACAGCAGGCCACTTCCCGTTATGATATCAGTATCATGGCTTAAGCAGGAGGTTTCATAGGAATGGCAGTATTCATGAATGAACAAATAAGAGCATCCGAGGTCGTGCTCACCGGACTAAGAGGCGAGAAGCTCGGGGTTGTCTCCCGTGAGGAGGCGCTGGCGATGGCCCGGTCCCAAGGGGCGGATCTGGTCTGCACCTCGCTGATGAGCAGCCCCCCACCCTGCAGCCTGATGGCCAAAGGCAAAGCAAAGGCAGCCGCGCAAAAGGAAGCCGCTTCGGCACGCAAAGCAGCCCCCGGCCAGGCAGCCGGAAAGAGCGGGAGCAAGGAGAAGGTCAAGGAGCTGCGCTTCACTGCCCATATCGAGGAGCATGATTACGAGACGAAGCTGCGCCAGGCGGACAAGCATCTGCGCTCCGGCAAGCCGGTGCAGCTGGTTGTGCAGGCCTCCGGCGCCAAGGAGGCAGCTGCGGCCAAGGCTGTACTTGAGCGACTGGTCACCGACCTGAAGGAAGCCGGAGTCAAGGAAACCGGCCTCCAGACCGGCGGCAAAGGCTCGAAGGTGAAGTTAAATCCGCGCTGATCAGCGGGTATAGATGGCAAAAGGAGCTTCCCGTGCGGGGAAGCTCCTTTTTGTGTAGAACAACTATATAATTGTTAGATCTGGCGGGATTCTGTAGATCACAGTTGAACTCCGACTCTTTCTTAGAACTACAACGGCAAGACCGGAAAAGTCCTAAGACTGCCCCTTCTCCGCGAGCTGCTCCTGGGCAAGGCGGATCATTTCGCGGACCATGGAGCCGCCGATTTTACCGCCGATATGGCCGGCAGATTCCGTAGTCAGACCGCCATTATTACCCGGCTGAAGGGGGATGCCCAGCTCTTTGGCGACTTCATATTTCACATCGTCCGGGTGGTTCGGATCAACGGTGTACCCTTCGCGCCTCATTACATCCGCTTTGAAGGTCTGCATTCCCTGTGCTGCTCCCGGTACTGCATATTTCCGGTTTCTTCTTGCCATCCAGATCACTCCCTTGGTGTCTTTCCTTTACTTTTCCCCAAGGTCCCTTGTTTCATCCGCAAACAGTCTTCCCGCATAGTCGGCAATCAGCTCACGCATAGCAAGTATAGAGATCCAGTGCTCCGGGATTCCGCTCAATCCGTAAAAAGCTCCGGCAATCTGGCCGTAGACCGCCCCGGTCGTATCGGCGTCATTGCCCAGATTGACTGCGAGCAGCGCGCCTTCGGCGAAGCTGTCGGAGTTATGAAACGCCCACAGCGCCGCTTCCAGCGATTCCACCACGTACCCGGAGCCTTGGATTTCAGGCGGCTCCTTTAGCTTGTAAGAACCATTCATTATGCCCAGAATATGCGGTGTCAGCTGATCCTCCTGCAGCCAGCCGCCGAAGGCCTCCGGAGCCAGCATCTCCTGTTTGCTCCACCCGTGCAGTCCGGCAAGAATATAAGCAGCCAGCAGGCGGCAGGCGCTGACACATTCCGCTGCGGCATGTGTTGTTCTGGAGCTGTCGGCCGCATATCGTATGGCATCGGCCGGATGAGCAGCGTAATACATGACGACAGGAGCCAGCCGCATAATCGAGCCATTCCCCGCAGCGAACGGATCGGCCGAACCGCTGTAGGCCTCTCCGCTCGCTTCATAATGAAGCAGCGCTGCCCGCGTAGCATTGCCGATGTCAAAGCATTCCCCGGTGCTGCTCAGATGCCCCTCACGGAACCATTTCAAATAACGCTGCATCTGGTCAGCAGCGTCAAAGCCCTGCTTCGAGAGCAGGCTCTCCGCCAGGCAGAGCGCCATGGATGTGTCATCTGTCCACTGCCCCGGCTGCAAGCCGAAGACGCCGCCCCCTATGATATCCTCCAGCGGTGCAAAGGTGCCTGGAGCCTTGAATTCGGCCGTAGTTCCTAGCGCATCTCCAACCGCCAGCCCATGCAGACACCCCTGATAACGATCGGCATTCAATGTCATACCTGCATCCTCCTTATACACAGCGGCCCCCAGAGCTATAAACAACATTCTCTGGGGGCTGCCGGTTTCTTCAGAAGCATTTACTTATTGTTCGCCAGGATATTTAAGTCCCCACTGTGCCCGGACCTGATCCAGCAGCTTCAGAATCGCTACGGATTCATCCAGCGTCATGACCGGACTTTCCGTCAGACCGGCCTGCAGACAGCGGCCTACTTCCTCCGCCTCAAACGAATAGCCGACAGAAGCACGATCATCCTCAAAGGTCTCCGCCAGTTCACCGCCGATATACAGCTCGGCCGCCCGCGGATTCACCAGTGTGCCTTTCACAATAATATGGCCCTCGGTTCCGAATACGTGAGCTTCCTCCAGCAGCTTGAGCCGGATTCCCCCGTTAAGCATAGCGCTTTTTCCGCCGCCATAGGACAACAGCAGTGAGAAGTGCTCATCCACCCCGGTCTCACCGATATGTACCGTACTGGATACGGACTCAGGATGAGGCCCTAAAACCATGGAAGCGAAGGAAATCGGATAGATCCCGACATCCAGCAGCGCTCCGCCGCCCAGCGCCGGATTCAGCAGACGGCCTTCCGGATTCCAGTCTGCGCGGAAGCCCAGGTCTGCCTGAACCAGACGGACGTCCCCAATCTTACCAGCAGCAATCCACTCTCTGACTTTGACGTTAGCCGGGATATAGCGGCTCCACATGGCCTCCATCAGGAACAGCTTATGCTCGCGGGCATAGGCCACGACTTCCTCCAGTTCCCCGCTGTTCACCGTAAACGGCTTCTCACACAGTACAGCCTTGCCGGCGCGCAGGGCCAGCAGTGCGTTCTCTTTATGGAACGGATGCGGAGTCCCGATATAGATGGCATCCACCTCCGGGTCGTTCACCAGTTCTTCGTAAGTAGCATAGGCGACGGGAATACCGTGATTCTTGGCGAATTCATCCGCGCTTTCCTGGGTGCGTGATCCGACAGCGTAAGCAATACCGTTACTGGCATGGGCCAGATCCGTTGCGAACTGGTGGGCAATCCAGCCGGTGCTGAGAATTCCCCATTTCACCTTGTAAGCGTTATCCATTGGCATCAAAGTCTCCTCCTGCAATAGTTTCAGTCTATTTGATTCTATCAAACTGTGCTTCTTGTGTAAAAGAATCGCCGCTAAGCTTAGACCATAGCCAGTAGCGCAAACACGCTTATTACAGAAAATCCAACCGTCACCAGCAGCGTTGCGGCGTTCCAGATCTGGTGGTTCAGCGCGAGATTCTCAATATAGCTGCGGAGAAACAGCCTTCGCAGCAGCAGCTGAAGCAGCCGGATGAACCCAAAGCTGAGCCAGCCGAATAAACTTACTAATAGGACCTCGTAGCTCCCTTTGTCCACAAACCGGTCCGCCACCTCACCATTGTAATGAATAGGTACAAAATCGGGCATCTGCCGGTAGAGATACATATATAGCAATACAGGAATGATGGCAGCGATACTGCTTAGGGTGAGCGTTATTTTATTTTTGAACATCAGCTGCAGCCCCTTCTGTCTGAAGCAGCAGAATACGGTCCTTGAATCCGCCGCGGCGCTCTGCCTTCTCAGCACGGATCCTCTCCAGCACCTCACTGTCTCCGCCATGGATTACAGCTAATGCCCGGATGACCTCAAGCATATCTGCCAGCTCCTCGAGGGCATGCCCGTCCTCCTCTTCCCGGAAGTATTCCTCTGCTTCCTCGCGCAGCTTCGCACGCAGTGCCTCTATGTATTCCTCAGTGTCCAGTATTCTGGTGGCACAGGTCTTCCCCTGCGATGCAATCAGCGCCGGAATGCCATCTCTTACAAGCTTGAAATACTCGGTCAAAATCAATCAGCCGCCTTTCATTCTATAATCGGCTACCCTTCAGCCAAGCTCCTTCCTCAGGCGCTCCACAAAAGGAATATCCGCCGGGGCAAATTCGTATTCTACCAGCTCGTCCCGTTTCACCCATATGCAGGCATCATGATCACTCATCGCAATCTCCCCGCCCAGATACTCTGCCTTCCAGGCTATCAGCGTAATCTGTACGCTGCCATAATCATGCTCATGGCGTCCAAATGCTTCATAAGGCCGGATGGCGATCCTCATTTCCTCCATTAACTCTCTGCGCAGACACTGCACGGCATCTTCGCCGGCTTCCAGCTTGCCGCCGGGGAATTCCCACAGCCCTGCCTGCGCTTTGCCTGGTTTCCGCCGGGCGATCAGCAGCTGTCCTTCTTTATTATGGATAATCGCCGCCGCTACTTCAATCCTCATTTTTTGCTCCTCCGGACCGGCACTCAACATTTACGAGAGATGCCATATTGTGGTTTTATATGGTAAAATATGAATTGCATACTAATTAACTGTTCACTGGCTTCATGGAGTAAATGTATCTTTCGGGGAGGCTAAACGTGAAATCTATTTTCAGGCCGGATGACAGGAATGAGGATCAAAGAGCGAACCCGTCGCTTAGTCTGCGCATCAATATATTTTTCTTCGGTACTTTTATTATATTCTGTATTATTATTGTCCGTCTTGCCATTGTACAGTTTGTTCAGGGGCCCACGCTCACCGAGGTCGAAACGAGCCGGGATACCAAAAACGTACCGCTTGCTTCGATACGCGGAAGTATTCTTGCAAAGGGCGGAGAAAAGCTGGCCTATTCCACCTCGGTGCAAACGCTTTATTTCTCCTTAACCAGTGACTATACGGAAACCGTTACGGACAAAAAAACCAAATTAACCTCACGGTCCCCCGAAGCTACCGCCAAAGCTAATCAGCTTGCCGCCAACCTCGCTGCCGATTTCGCCAAATACGGGGCCAAAGTACCGGAAGATGAAGTGATTACAAAGGATGCCGTGCTGAAAGCCATGGACCTTGACTCCAAAGTCTATTCGGGTTTCATGCTGCGGCCGATCAAACGCGGTCTGATTAAAGAGGAAATCGCCTACTTCATGGAGCATAAGGACAAGTATCCGAATCTCACCGTCAGCGAGGAGGATGAACGTCACTATGATCCGGACACAGTAGCTGTACAGACGGTCGGATATATCAAGCCATTCAAGAAATCCAAAGAGAGCCTTGATATCTATCTGAACATTCAGGCTGCTATGCGAAAGGACGCTGACCCCGGTCTGGCCTACAGGGATGATGAATTCGTCGGTTTCGACGGCCTTGAGCTGCAGTATCAGCGGGAGCTGCGCGGGCGCAACGGCTACCTGACCGTAGGCGTTAATGCCAAGAATATGGCCGAGGGTATTGAAGCCATTGTACCTCCTGTTAAAGGCAATGATGTATGGACCACCATCGATAAGAACATTCAGCTGAAGACGGAGCAGGCGATTCGGGATCAGATTAAATGGGTCCACAGCAATCCTGTGCAGGGAAAGGTTCACCCTGATGCCAAAACCGGGTATGCCGTTGCCATGGAAGTCGATACCGGCAATATTGTGGCAATGGCCAGCATGGAGGATTATGACACCAATATATGGACTTCAGGCACTCTGCCAACAGAGGTATATAACGAGATTCAACTGAATTATCAGAACGGTACCGTCACACCCATTTCCTCCGGACGTTCCGGGCACAATTTCGATTCCGCTGTATTCCTCGGGTCAGTGATCAAGCCGCTGACCGTATTGATCGGTCTGAACGAAGGGTTCATTACCACACATACAACCTATACCGACAAAGGCAGCACAACCTTCGGCCGAGCCGGTTATGAAACTACCGTCCGCAACGCAGGCGGCCATGCCTACGGATACTTCAAATCTCCGGCCATGGCCATTGAGAAATCCTCCAACGTCTTCATGATCGATATGGTCGGCAAAAAACTCTATGAGAAGTACGGCTCTGAAGGAGTCAATGTCTGGGATAAATACATGAGGGAGTTCGGGCTGGGTGAGCGGCCGGGCAGCGGACTGCCGAATGAGCATAAAGGCCTTATCAACTATGTTAAAGAGGCAAAAAGCGGTAGCGCCCAGTCCGCGCTGGTCTTTGCATCATTCGGGCAGCAAGGCCGTTACACGGCGCTGCAGCTGGCCCAGTATGCCTCTACTCTGGCGAACCAGGGAGTCCGGATCAAGCCACAGCTTGTCAGCAAAGTCACAGATCAGTCCGGAAATACCGTCAAGACCTTCAGCAGAGAAGTGCTGAACGAAGTGAAGTTCGACAAAGCGTACTGGCGTGAAGTCATCAAGGGTATGAACACCTCTGTGAGTGCATTTGAGGATTTCCCTTATGATTTTGCACGTAAAACCGGTACTTCCCAGCAGCAATATACGGTTAAAAAGAACAGTTACCTGGCCGACAACGGCGTGTTTATCGCCTTCGCCCCGCGCGAGAATCCCAAGCTGGCCGTCGCCGTCGTTATCCCCGAAGGGGGATTCGGTTCCAACAGCGCCGCGCCCGTTGCCCGCAAAATTTTTGACGCTTATGATTGGGAATACGGGCTGGACGGAACACCGAAGAAGAATATCCCGCCTGTGAAGGATAAAGCTGAGCAGACTGCCGGTGATGGGGCGGCTGTAGAATCGACGCATTAGCCGGTTTCCGTATATACTCTCTTGAGACTAGGCTTAGCTTTCGTAAATTTCAAAAGGTGTTAATAGCGTGCGCTGAGCGAAATTCTGCGAATTCAAATTCAATAGATTTTGAACCGCACATTTCGCTCCTCAGCTCTCTTTCGTTGATTTGGAGAAAGGTTTTTCTCCAAAAACCTCAAGCTTACGCACGCTTATACAAGAACAAAAACAAGCTCATTCCATAGACGGAATGAGCTTGTTTTGCTGATAATAGCGAATATATGGTGGGTAAATACTCTTTTTATGATACTTGGCCTGCCAACTATATTACTTGCTTAGCACAAGCTCCAGACGCACTTCAAGATCATTCTCAGTATCCAGCACGATCGAGTGCGGGTTCTTCATGCCAAAGTCTGCAAAGGTCACGGTTGTCGTCCCCGACAGCATGAGCTGTCCACCGCTGTACACCGCCTGCGAATCGAAGGTAACCTCTTTCTCAATTCCTTTTACGGTAAGCGTACCTGTCATCTGAACCGGCACCGCAGTACCCTCCGTCCATTCTGCCGGCAGCTCAGAGAAGGAGCTCACCGTAAATGTCGACTGCGGGAACTCTTCTACGCTTAGGAAATCCGCGCTTTTTACGTGCTCGTCCCGTTTTCCTTCTCCGGAATCCAGCGCGCTCATCTCAATCGAACCTTCGCCAGTCATAGAGGCTGTGTCATCCAGATTGACATTCCATGTCCCTTGAACGGAGGCATTTACGAAGTTGACCGTTTCTTTGGAGGTCGTAACCGACCAGTATACTTTCGAAGTGTCGGCAATACTCCAGGCACCATTTAATTGTTCTGCTGTAACTGCAGCGCCTGTTGCCGCCGCCGCATTCGCTACCGCCGTTCCAGAGTTATTCGTTCCCTGTTCCTGTGCAGGAATGACGGACTCGATTTCCACGTTATTGCCCAAGCTGTTGTTCAGTAACGTAAATGCTGTGATTGCCCCCACGATTACAACACCTGTGGCTGCCAACACCCATGTTTTCTTCTTCATCCTGATTCCCTCCATCTAGAAATTTTTCTCTGCCTTGTCCGGCTAGCTCCCATTCTAACAAAGCAATATGTCGGGAATAAGTCAAAGCGCCGCCCGGTGTTCTGTGGTAAAATGTCCGCTAAAGGAGGCTTGTTTCTCATGAAATCCATTCTGATTGTTGAAGATGAGGCAGCAATTGCCCGTGTGCTGGGTGCCTATCTGAAAAAAGCCGGCTTCCAGGTTACCCATGCCGCCGACGGCATAGCCGCACTTGAAGTGTTCGAGGCATCGCCTCCTTCTCTTATATTGCTCGACATTATGCTGCCGAACATGGACGGCTTTGAACTGCTGGGCCAGATCCGCAAAATCAGCAGCTGCCCCGTCATCATGCTCACCGCTCGGGATGGCATTAAAGACCGGCTGGCCGGACTCGACGGCGGTGCCGATGACTATATGTCCAAGCCGTTCATCCCCGAAGAGGTCGTCGCCCGGGTGAACGCCGTGCTGCGCCGTCCTTCCCAGTGGTCGGATGGAAGCGGCAAACGCCATTTCGGCAGCCTGTTTGTCGATTTCAGCGCCCGCAGCGTCTTCCTGAATAACGCCGAGGTCAGTCTGAGCCCGCGTGACATGTCAGTCCTGTTGTTCCTCGCGGAACGCCCGAACCAGATCTGCACCCGAGACCAGCTGATCGAGCAGGTGTGGGAAATGGACTATGAGGGCAGTGACCGGGCTGTCGACCTGTCGATCAAGAGGCTGCGCCAGGCCCTCTCACACTGGCCGGCGGAAGAAGGGGAGATCCGCACCCTGCGCGGGACGGGGTACCAGTTATGGACCGTATGAAGCAGCCGCCAAGGCGTACCTCCATCCTCTCCTACTGGACGCTCCGCTATCTTATTATTATCAGCATCGGGCTTCTGCTCACCGCACTGGTGACCTTCTGGTGGATTCAGCAGGAAGCGATGAACAACCGCATGCAGACCACCGCCCTGCTCGCCCAGGAAATTGCTGACCGCAGCGTCAGCAGCGATGGAAATATGCAGATCAGTCCAACCTTGGCTAAACTGGTCGAAGACCGCAAACGCTTCTTCAAATTAACGCTGGAAATGTGCGTGATTATTACAGACCCGGAGGGTAAGCTGCTCTTCTCTGAGCCGTCCTTGACCCAGGAAGAGATGAACCACAAGCTTAATGACACGCTGTCCGACTCGCGCAGTCCGGAATTCAAGGCTGCGGTGGCCCAAATTCAACATGGCGGTGAAACCCTGGGGCAGGTAATCGTACTCCAGTCCAAACGTTCACTGCGCCATATTCCCCGGGAGGAGATTACGTTCTTCTCCATTCTGATTCTGTTCCTGATCATCCTGAGCTGGCTGACCATCTACCTCTTGTCGAGCAAGCTGGCAAAGCCGATTCAGCGGGTAGCTGCCGCAGCGGCACAGATTAGCAGCGGGGAGTACAATATCATTCTGGACACAGGGGCCAAGGAGCGGGAAATCCATGAGCTGCTGCTCTCCTTTCAGGAGATGTCGGGCAAGCTGCAGCAGTTCGAGCAGTCCCGGGCGGTTATGCTGGCCGGGGTTTCCCATGAGCTGAAAACACCGGTCACCTCGATCAAAGGACTGGTTCATGCCGTCCGTGAGGGTGTCGTTGAAGGCGAAGAAGCCGAAGAATTCCTCGACATCGCCCTGCAGGAAGCGGGCCGGCTGCAGCGCATGGTGGCCGATCTGCTGGATTACAATGCCCTGACCGCAGGCATCGTGGCCGTCCGGCATGACCGGCTGGATGCCGCTCCGCTGCTGGCGGAGATCGTCTACCAATGGAAGCTTACGCAGTGTGAATCGGTCAATGAACCGGTGCTTCAGCTGCCGGAGAAGCCGCTCTATGTGCGGGGAGACCCCCTGCGCATCCAGCAGATCATCGTGAATCTGCTGAACAACAGTGTGCAGGCTACACTGCCTGGACAAAATCTCCAGCTAATCATCAGTCTGACCGCCATTCCGCAAGGATATGCTGAAATTACCGTCACCGATAACGGGCCGGGCATCCCTTCGGACATCAGCGGCAGAATTTTCGAAGCGTTCTTCCGCAGCAGCGACAAGCAGAGCACACTTCGCGGGCTGGGGCTGGGCCTGACCTTCAGCCGCCTGCTGGCTGAGGCGATGGGCGGAAGCCTGGTGCTGGGGAGCAGTCTTGCCCAAGGCTCCACCTTCGAGCTGATTTTGCCGCTCTACGCTTAATACAGTGACGAGGCGGCAGCTGTAGTACCGCGGGCCGTCAACGTGGTATAATCACTTGCACCGACATAACAATAACCTTAGAAGAACCGTGAACCGGAGGCTGTATATGCTTACTTTTGAACAGAAATTAGCGATATTTGATTCCTATCCGGAGCTTGAGCGGAGGAATGTCTCGCTTGGCCGGGTGAACTATCATTACGAAGGCAGCCGGCATGACAAAAAAACCGTTGCTTCCCATCTGCATCCTAACGGCAACGGCTTTGTATACGCAGGGCTGCTGCGGGGCTATGAAACGGATAACAAGGGTCTTGTAAATATCCGCGATTATTCCGAAGCCGGACTGCGGGAGCTGATTGAGGCATCCATTGCCTCTTTGACTATGTACATTCCGGAAGCTCCTGCGCCAAGTAAGCGCAAGAAGAAACCGGCGGCAGATTCGGCTGAGACCCTTTGGGTGAATGAGGACGGCAACAGCCTTAGCCTGAGATTCGAAGAAGACTTGTGGTATCTCTATGCCGGACTCCAGCTGGAAATGGCCTTCGAAACCCTCGAAGAAGCCCACGAGTATCTGGCGGAAGAAGGCTTCCGTCCCGCCGTGTAATAAAATGTCTTCTCAAATGATTTTCTACAGCATTAAAACAAGCCTGAAAGCCCGCAATCTTCAATGTGGGCTTTCAGGCTTTCTTTATGATTCATAGATTATGAATTTTATTATTGTATTTTAT
>NZ_CAKMMG010000006.1 GCF_927798115.1 Paenibacillus auburnensis | reverse complement strand
TAGGAGTCTGGGCCGTGTCTCAGTCCCAGTGTGGCCGTTCACCCTCTCAGGTCGGCTACGCATCGTCGCCTTGGTGAGCCGTTACCTCACCAACTAGCTAATGCGCCGCAGGCCCATCCCTCAGTAGCAGATTGCTCCGCCTTTCATCCTCTCCTCATGAGAAGAAAGGAATTATCCGGTATTAGCTACCGTTTCCGGTAGTTATCCCAGTCTGAGGGGTAGGTTGCCTACGTGTTACTCACCCGTCCGCCGCTAAGCTTACCCCGAAGGATAAGCTCCGCTCGACTTGCATGTATTAGGCACGCCGCCAGCGTTCGTCCTGAGCCAGGATCAAACTCTCCAAATTGGTATTTAGAAAGAGCGATTGCTCATTTTGAAACATCTGACGAGAATTTGCATTCTCTAATTTTGGATCTCACCGAAGTGATTTCCAGGTACTCACTCGTTGTTCAGTTTTCAAAGATCAAGCTCGTTGTCAGTGATGATTAGCTCGTCACCAGCAACTCTTATAATATATCACGTTTGATTTAGAAACGCAAGCTTTTTTTGAAATTTCTTATTCAGTCATTTCAGTCAAACTTTGGTGCGCTCTAACAACGCTTACCTATAATACCGCAGATGCCTATCGAAAAGCAACCCCCTTAACTAAAAAAGATAACCTGCTTAATCCTTAAGCAGGTTATCTTACGTATTGTATAGGGTTTATATAATGAATTATTAATAGAACTTAGCAGCGCTATATTTGCTTGCTACTTTGATCAATGCTGTTTCTTTATTGTTCTTACTCAATCCAGCATCTACTGTTGTATCGATTGTTACCCATTTACCGTTAAGCAGTACTTCATTCCAAGCATGGTACGTTGAAACATAACTGGTATTACCCATTACTAATTTAGTCGGAATCCCTTCACTGCGAAGCATGGTTGCAAATAGCGAAGCATAATCGTAGCAGATCCCTTTTTTGGTGAGCAGTGTGTTGTCGTTCTTGGGGATATAATCTTGCGTTACAGTTGCAGCCAGCAGATTATCATACTTCACATTTGCAACGATGTAGTTATAAATAGCTTTTACCTTGGCTTCATCAGTAGTAAGCCCTTGTGTAAGCTGCTTAGCTTTTAATACGGATTTATCAGAAGAGCTCCATTTCACATTCTGTACGGAACTCAAGTATACGAGGTTGGCATTGCTCAAGTTAAGTTCAACATTCTCGGAAGAAATCACTTTATATTTGTTGCCGCTTGTATTCTCAAGAATAGATACTTTATAAGTGCCATTCCCTTGTTGGAGCGGAAAGGATTCTGTGGATTGAGAAGCATATAAGTTGTAGTTGTAGCTGTTGCCATCCTTAGTGATCATGACTTTGATACGCTTGTCTGCAGGTACATCATAGGAAACTGTGACAACGCCCTGATCCAGTTTCGCTGTATCTAACCAGCCCGTAGTTGCTGTTGCAGCTGAAGCTGAGCTTGTCTGAACGGAAGTGACTACGACAAACAACGTTAATAACATAAAATAGAACTTTTTCATTGGATAAAACCCCTTTCGGTAGCTGGCTGCCATCCTTTCGGGAAGGCCCTTTAGCTTTGCGTCCCTACCTTTCGATAGGTTTGCCGTTATCGTTGCAGCTTTATCTGTTCTCTCATCTACCAATAAATGCTAGATTAATCTCAAAAAAGCAAACAAAAAAAGCCCTTCATTCGGTAGCTGGCTGCCATCCTTTCGGGAAGGCCCTCTAGCTTTGCGTCCCTACCTTTCGATAGGTTTGCCGTTATCGTGTATAGCTTTTATAGTTATATAGTATCATATTGTCATCTATATACAAGCCCCAAATAGCTAGATTCCTAACATTTTCTGCTAAAACCTTTCATCATTCGGGTCAAATTTCCCCAGCCTCAAATTCAGGATAATTTGGCGTGGATTATCAAGCGGTGCGTAGGATTTACCAGCGGATCACAAGTAATCAGAGTAAGGATTTTATTCATGTTATCCCCGTTCAACACCGATACATCCGTCGGCTCTACTACGGAAATATCATAAACCTTGTATTGGTATTCTTCTGTACTCGTTTTGATCGAGATTGTGTCTCCAATCTTCACTTCATTTAACCGGTTGAATAGCCTTCCCGTAGTTCTTGACCGGTGAGCGGCAATGGCTGCATTTCCGACCTCGCCGAGCGGAGCCGTCTCCTTCATATGAGCAGCAGCATGCTTCATATTAGACTTAGTCGCCCCCTCTAAGACAGGCAGCTTCAAGTCAATCCGGTCGATCTGGATAATTCCGATAATCTTGCCGCCCACCTTAATCTCCGGGGAGGGCTGTGCTGATGGATGCACCGGTTCCTCATCAGCTGATTCTTCTGTAAGCAGCTGAGTCACCTCGGCGTACGGTTTTTCCAGATCCGGCTGGGAGGTCGGGACCATCTCACTATAAGCCTGTTCAGCCTCTTTCAGCAATTTATCCTGTTGTCTGTCGTTATACCACTCGTTCGCTCTCGGATACAGCATGACAAGGATTCCGGCCAGTATAATCAAGTAGGAAAACTTCCGCATATACATCACCCCGTTAGTCTGGAACCGGGCAAGCCCTGTTCTAATATTTGTTTTAAAATACCCACATGCGGCTTCCGAAGAAATTGATAATCACAGTGACGAACGTAACGAGCACCTTTGCATTCAATACCTGAAGCCCGAAGCTGTCAGTCAGAAGATGCATCAGCAGCACTGAAATCCCAAGCACCACCAGATTGAGTACGATAAACTTCACCAGCTGCAGCCGGTCAGACCCATTCTTGCCGACGTTGCGGTCACGAAAAGTCACTTTTTTATTCCAAACGAAGCTGTTTGCTGTACCTGCACTATAAGAAATGATCTGCGCCGGGGTATTGATCATGCCCAGGGAATGCAGCAGGGTGAATACTGCAAAATCAATCAGCGTATTCAGCAGCCCTACGGCATTGAATTTTAAAAACTGGATAACCCCCGCGTTCAGCTTCTTATCTGCCATCGTCATTGTCCTCTCGCAATTCATCATGCTCTCCGTCACGGTAGCCTTTGGTTTCGCGCACGATATAGAGCGGTCTATTCTTGGATTCATCATAAATACGTCCGATATATTCTCCGATTACCCCAAGAAGCATCAGCACAATACCGTTAAATAGTAAATTGACACCTACTATAGAAGCCCAGCCGGGAACCGTCCAGGAAGTAAATAACTTCTGGAACAATACAAAAAACAGATATAGAAAGCTGGTAAAGGACAGGAAAAATCCAACATATGAAGCTATTTTAAGCGGCTTATGTGAAAAGGATGTGATGCCGTCGAGCGCAAACCGGATCATTTTCTTAAGCGGGTACTTAGTCTCTCCGGCAAACCGCTCCTCCCGTACATATTCAACCATCGTCTGCCGGAAGCCCACCCAGCTCACCAGACCTCTGACATAACGGTTTTTCTCCTTCAGCCCCCGCAGCACATCGCATACTTTGCGGTCAATCAGCCGGAAGTCGCCGGTGTCCGTAGGAATCTCCACACTCGTCATGCTGCTGAGCAAACGGTAGAAGAGCTTGGCGGTCACTTTTTTGAACAGCGTCTCCCCATGGCGTTTAAGCCGCTTGGCGTAAACTACCTCATAGCCCTCTTTCCACTTGGCGATCATCTGCAAAATGACCTCAGGCGGGTCCTGAAGATCCGCATCGATTACAACCACCGCCTGCCCCTCGGCATAATCCATCCCGGCCGTAATCGCGACCTGATGGCCGAAATTACGCGAGAAGTCAATCAGTTTGACATGTTCGTCCCGGCTGCTGATTCCGCGCATTATTTCAGCTGTACGGTCCCGGCTGCCGTCATTGACGAAGACCAGTTCATAGGAATCGCCGCATTCGTCCATTACTTTTCGGAGACGTTCATACGTATGCTGAATGACCTCCTCCTCATTGTACATCGGGACAATTACACTGTATCTGGCTTTCACCCTTGTTCCTCCTAAAAGTTTGGTAATTATAAAACCGGCTGGCTCCTAGAATACCCAGGAAGGGAACCAGCGCAGCACAGTGTTGACATAATCGCCGCTCACCTGCATACCCGACAGCACCGGATAGAACAGGATAAAGAGCAGTCCTGCAAGAGCAACATAAGCATAACGGATATACTTGGCTTCGGGATATTTGCTGTCCAGGAGCTTCATTACATATACAATGGCAAGAATCATAAACGGCACCATTGCGAAATAATGGTACAGGAACGTCTCACGCGGAACGAGCATCCAAGGCACGTATTGCGAGAAAAAGGCGATCCAGAGCATGTACAGGCTCTTGTCTTTACGCTTCACAGTAAGATAAACCGTACCAAGCATCGCGAAAATTCCGGACCACCAGATCAGCGGATTGCCTATAGTGACAATACTGCTTACTTGACCTTCAGGCAAGCCTTCGCCGCCGCTAAAGAACCATACCGGACGCTTCATAAACGGCCATTCCCACCAGGAGGAGGCAAACGGATGGGTAGCTACCAGCTGGCTGTGGTAGTCATACATGTTTTTCTGGGCCTCGATCAGCCCTTTAATCGTGTAACCCTCCGCCGTAACCGACAGTACCGGGATAAAGGACAGCCCGTAGATAACCGCAGGAATGACAACAAAGAACACAATGCAGCTGGCCAGTGTAATGATGGTATTTTTCCAGAAGGATCTGTCTGCTGTAAGACAGGCGGTCTTGAGCTCCTGATCACCCAGTTTGCCTTCCGCGAGCACACGCCCTGCCGCTGTATGTTCCTTATAACGTTCGAACAGCGAGAGAGCCAGCATAACCGCCAGTCCGGCACCGCCGTACAGCACAATCCATTTAGAGGCGACGCCGATGCCGAAGAAAAGACCGGACCAGAACAGCGGGACCAGTGTCCGGCGCAACGGTTCGCGGTAAAAGTTCATTGTGAAATAGCGCTGCATGAAATAGAACATTAACATAATGAAGAATACGCCGTACACATCTATTGTGGAGATGCGTGTCTGTGTAAAGTGCATGAAATCAAGTGCGAACAGTCCGGCGGCAAGCGCGGCGTAACGGCTTTTCCGGAACAAACGTAGAGCCATAATATAGATAAGCGGCAGCATGGCAACCCCAAACAGGGTGCCGACAATCCGCCAGCCAAACGGATTCACACCAAACAGCTCCATCCCGACTCCGATCAGAATTTTGCCAAGCGGCGGATGGGTATTCTCATAGGCCACAATACCGTGGAAGTATTCGTATGCTGTGCGCGCATGATAAATTTCATCAAAATACGTACTGTTCATAAAATTGGAGTTAACCGGGATGATGGACTGTTCGTCGAACAGATTGGCAGGCTCACCTCTTTTGGCAGCTGCTGCGGCATCCGGAGTGACACTGGTTACAGGAAGCGGAGTTTTGCCTCCGCCTTGTTCATAGAAAGCCATTTCATTCAGGGTAAAGCCAGGCGAAGTAACGGTCAGCTTCACATACCTTGCCGCTACGTTCAAAGGCTGGCTTTTCCAGATAAAGACGTTCCCCACTTCCTCATTCACATCCAGCGGACTGCTCCAGGCATCCGGAGTCTCGCTGAATTCCAGCTTGAATTTGCCGGTGCCTACACCGCCGAATACATTTACGCGTTCCAGCTGTCTGCTCTGGCCCAGATCAACATAGAAGCTCTCGCCGCTGGCCGCAGGCTCCCATAAGGTTTCCGGCGCTTTGGTTGACCCCAGATTAATTAGCGCAAGCACTGCATAGACGGCAGTAATGGAAAGCATCCACACCCAGTCTTTACGCAGCAGCTTGAACTTAGCTTTGCTCTTCTGCTCCAGCGGACGGATGCCTTCGGCAAGTGCTAAATCAGCAGCATGCTTCTCTGCGTCCGTAGCCGGAGGCGCGAGAAGCTTCGTCTGTTTGCGGACATAAACCATATACCCCGTGTACAGCGTATATACCAGCAAAGCAAGATTGGCAATCGCAGTAACCAGCACGATTCCGTCCGACGGGGGATTATTCCCGGCATTGAGATGGGCCAGTGTATAACCAACATTGATGTACTGCGTTAAGGTGAAACCCAGAAACAAGGTCAGGAACCGCCGATCCCGGCTCTCTATATAGCTGAACAAACAGAGAATCAGGGCCGGATAGATATAACGCTCATGCATTTTGGTGCCCAGCACGAACATAATGACGATCAGCACCATACCGATAAAGTAGGATTTGGACAGCTCTTTGCGGTCTTTTTTGAAGGAAAAATAAACCGCCGCAGCTACTGCTGCAAGAATGAAAATAAAGCCCCACACGCGATAAGTAATTCCAAGCCAGATCAGATCCATGGACGACCACATGGGATCGGTCAGCGCATAAAGATTAAAGGCATTCACTGTAGAATAAGGATAGGAAGATAAAGTGCTCTTGTATAAATCAATCAGCCCGACTAACCCGCCGTTATTCCAGAAGAACGGGGCTGCCAGCAGGACGAATATTCCCAGCCCGTAAAGGGCACCCACTGCCAACTGTTTCCAGGCCCGGTGATGATAGAACGCAAGCAGCAGCACAGGCGTAAAAATCAGTGCCTGCGGCTTAACAAGCACAGCGATCGCAAACCAGATGGCAGAGCGGACAAAGGCTTTATCCGCAGCGCCCATAATACTAAGCAGCAGAAACACCATAAAGAAGGAATCCGCCTGGCCCCAGGCTGCAGAGTCCATCAATACCGCCGGATTGAACAGGAACAGCAGCATTAAACCCAGAGCCACACCAGACCCGAGCTTCTTACGTCCAATACGGTAAATGAGACCGCCCAGTACCAGATCCGACACAATGGCCGGCAGCTTAAAGAGCAGCGTCTCCCCGCCCGAGCCATGCGTGAAGCCGAACAGGCTGCGGATTGCACTCAGCAGATACAATATGTACAAATAACCCGGCGGGTAATCTGCGAAGTAGCCCTCCTCATAGAATCCGCCCGGACCTCTGTCGACTAGGCGCTGGCCCCAGGCAATAAAGGTATTCATATCATTCTGATAACCCTTAGCAGTTAGGCCAATCCAAACACGTAAAATAAAAGCAGCAGCGAACACAACATACAGCCATCTCGTATAGACGATATCCTGCTGCTGAAGCAGCTTGTTGCTGCGCAAAGCCCTATTATATAGAAGAGCAAAAAATACGCTGAATACTGCCGAGATCAGCAAAAGCTTAGCAGGTGATACTTTGTGCGGAGGCGCTTCAGCCTCGCTGCCTCCCGCCTGGGCCGCCGCCCCGCTATCCAGCGAAATAACACTTGCTCCTTCAGGAGCAGCATCCAATTGTTCCACAGACAAGTCATCAAAATAGGCTTTGCCCTGAATCAGACTGGAGTACCCGCCCAGAGCCGCACCTATGCCGAGCTCAGTCTGCTCTTTCCCGGTCTGGCCGATAAACTCCAGATACTGCCAGTCCCCGCCGGTATCCGTTGTAGCCGGGTACCCGCCGCCAATACCAACCGGGAAAATATTCGCGCCTAAGCCTTGGCCGGCAGTGCTGGCAATTTTGATATAACCGGAAATCTTGTAATAGCTGTCCGGCGTGACCGTAATATTCTGGACCCATTTCAGATGATTCGGTTCAAGATTCTCAATGACTGCCGCTTTACTGCCGGAATGAACTTCCTCAGATTGAACCGACAGGAGACCAGAGCTGTCTCCGGCAATCCAGGCATCCTTCGTCCAGCCGGCTGGCACTCCTTCTTCCCCTTCTTCAAAACCCGGATTCTGCAGCAGATTGCCTTCCGCATAAATACTTGTTACAGGAAGTACGAACATCAGCAGCATTAATACAAGGATTGCAGCCGCGCGTGTATTCTTGATCATCGTTCCAACCTCACCTCATCAATGTTAATCCAGCCGTTTCCGCCGGTTATAAAAACCTTCGCCTGATCGCCCTGATGAAGGGCAACCGCCGGCAGTGTAATCTGATGATAATCTTCTCCTGCTGTCAGATCCGCTTCAGCCTGCAAGATACCATTCACGCGCAGCCCGATCTTTCCGCCTCCGCCGCCGGCGCTCACCAGGGCAGACAGCTTGTATTCTCCCGGCGGTGCTTGTGCTGTGAAGGCCTGCGTAATTGTTTTGTCCACGCCCGCATCAAGGTAAGCCAGATATGTACCGGATCCGGGATTGTTACTTGCCACCCCTGTCCCCTCCGAAAAGCTCCAGCCGGCGGCACCCTCTTCAAATCCTCCGTTAAGAAAACCTTGATACGCTGAAGTATCGAGCGGGGTGCCCCCGTCTTCATCCTCTGTGGTGAGCATTACACTGTAATTGGCAAATTGTTTTACCGTATACACTCCCTCCACAGTTGCAGGCAAAGTAGAATTATTGCTGAAGACATAGGCTGAGTTCCCGGTTAACACCTCCGGCTTACCAAACCTGTATCTGCCAAACGCAGAGACCTGCTGAAAGGCATCCCCAGGATTGGAGTAAACGACGGATTCACCAAAAACATGTGGATTGATTTGCTCATAGAACAACACATAAATGTAGGGCATATTGACTTCATCTGTAACGTAGACTTCTCCGGTACTGTGCTCAGAGGCATAATGTATTGCCTCACCAAGGGAATCAAAAAACGCCGGGCCGATCCTATCGGGAAATTCACGGAAATATACTACTGCAAACGAAGCGAACATCACTGTAAAAGCAGCAGCTGATAAAATGCCGGCGATTTTTAACTTTTGGTATAGCCAGTTGAATCCCGCCGCAACCAGCATAATTAGCGGATAAAAAACAACGTTAATCCGGTTAATGTTCACAGTGGTGATAAAAGCCATCAGCACAGCGGTCAGAAGCCAGAGCAGAATTACCGCCATCCCCGCTTCATTCCGTCCCCGCTGCCTCAGCGCCCGTATCATTACAATAAGTCCAATGAGTGCAAAGGGCAATGCAACCGGATAGGCATAGCCATACCAGGATATAGAGTTCCAGGGCAATCCGTCGCTTCCGCTCAGCATGATTTTAATAAATTCCCGGAAATTATCCGAGGCTGTCTGCAGCAGCTGCCCGCTGAATACAGAAGAGATCTGCTCCACCCGCGGCATCGTCAGCTTCGGAACAGACAGCAGCGGAGTTATTATTGCATGCAGGTCATAATGATTAATTACTATAAATAATAATATGGGCAGGGCCAGCAATACAAACAGCAGCCCATTCCACAGCAGCGTACGGACTTTCAGAACTTGACTATACAATAGAAGAATTGCAGTCCCTAAGGCAAACACGGGAACAAAAAAATAGGCTGTACCATAAGCATATAGCGATAAAGCCAGTACAGCTGTAAAAGCATATATCCATTTTGGGGAATGAAAGGATTTCAGAATACAATATACAGCTATCAAAATCAGGGTTGGAAACAAATTGGATTCCAGCGCCCATCTCGACATCATGATATGCCACGGATTGATGACAATAAAAAACATGGCGGCTATGCCGGCCGTTCTTGTAGTAAACAGCTGCTTCATAATTAAATAGAAGAAGAGCATTCCGATAAGTCCCATCACAGCACTCAGAGCCCGCACCGACAGCGGGGTCAGTCCGAACAGCAGCAGGAACGGCATCGACAAGTACGCATACAGGGCATTTTGTCCACTGCCCCAGGCTGTTAGGTGAATTGGCAAATGAACACCGCTGCGGTCTATCCCGTAATGGAGGATAGCGTACGCGTCATAGCCGATAGACGCCTCATCCTGATTCAATCCCGGAGGAACCGATCCAATGTAAACCAGCCGGATGACCGCCCCCAGCACAAAAAGCAGCATCGGCCATGGGTTTCTCTTGCAGGAGTTATATGTCCTATTAAGGAAGCCGGACAACTTTCATCACCTCTTCAACAATATAATCTAAATACCGGATGATGAAAAGTCCGGAACAGCTCTTCGTCTTTTCCTGAAGCAGTAAGCAAGGGAAAGATAGGGATACAAAAAAAACAGCCCCTTCATCTCTGAAGGAGCCGTTAACAATCTGAATCAATAAGTTGTGAGGCTTAGCCTTGGCTGCCGATCAGAACATAACGCAGAATAATCAGAACTGCCAGTACCCACATCATCCAGTGGATATCATATTTTTTCTTGCCGGCCAGATTGGCTACACCAGCAAGGATTACATAAGTAACAATCCCGAACGAGATCCCGTTGGCAATGTTGTAAGTAAACGGCATAATCGCGAAGGTCAGGAAAGCCGGAATTGCATAAACCATATCCTGAAAGTCAATTTCACGGATCGATTGAGCCATAAGCACACCTACAATAATCAGGGCCGCTGCAGTAGCTGAACCAGGAATCAGCGCGACTACCGGAGCGAGGAACAATGCAAGCAGGAAGCAGACACCGGTCGTTACAGCAGTCAAACCTGTACGGCCGCCTTCGGCAACACCGGCAGCACTTTCAACATAAGCCGTTGTAGTGGAAGTACCGAGCATAGCTCCGCCTGTAACAGCAATTGCGTCTACGAACATCGCGTTTCCGACGCGTCTCTTGCCTTCTTCTTTATCCTTCATAATTCCCGCACGTTCAGCAGTACCTACCAGCGTGCCAAAAGTATCAAACAGTTCAACAAAGGTAAACGTGGCAATCGCCGAAACAATACCGGTGTGCATGATGCCGTCCCAGTCAAATTCCATGAAGTTTAGCTGTGTGAAATCTGGAACCCAAGGGGTTTGCGGACTGTTAAGTGTGCCGAAATCAACTGCGCCCATAAGAATGGCGACCAAAGTAGTACCCAGAATACCGAACAGAATAGCACCGCGTACCTGCAGCACCATCAGGACGGCAATCAGCAGCAGACCGATAATTACGAGCTGAACGTTCGTGTTTTCCAGGCTGCCCATATGAATAACCGTTTCGAAGGAAAGAACATCTGTAAACTTGTTGGCAGCAATGTCGCTGCCGGATTCAACGCCGACAGTCATAAGTCCGCTGTTCTTAAGACCGATAATCGTAATGAACAAGCCGATACCGACTGTAATCGCATGTTTCAAACTGTCTGGAATAGCGGTGAGCAATATTTGCCGTACCCTGGTGACGGTCAGCAGGATAAAGATCAAACCGGAAATAAATACTGCAGTCAGACCCATCTGCCAGCTGAAAGGATGATCAGTCGTTTGCGAAGCTAAAACTACGGAAGCAAAATATGCATTAAGGCCCATACCAGGTGCCAGAGCTACCGGGAAATTAATGAACAGTCCCATGGCAATTGTAAAAATACCTGCTGCAAGTGCTGTAGCCAGAAATACAGAATACCAGCCCATATCAATGCGGCCGAAGGCGGTAAGCGTGCCAGGGTTAACCGACAGGATATAAGCCATAGCCATAAACGTAGTCAATCCGGCCATAATCTCTGTGCGTACTGTAGTGCCGTTTTCTTTCAGTTTGAAAAAGCGGTTCAAATGGTTCTCCCCCTAAGGTATATGTTGTTTCTGAGCCCATAGAAAAGCCGGTATCTGATTAGACACCGGCCCGAAAAAAGAGAAGGTCCCTTATCTCCCCACAGCCGGAAAGGCCAAAGGTCCTAATGGAATCGCTCTTCTTAATCGTAGCCAGGTCATTACGGTGACCTCGTAGAAACTTCCGGGCCGATCCCCAGAATTATACGAATAGTATGTTGCTCAACGCTTTTTTATTTTAGGTGTACATGACATGACTTGTCAATGGGAAATACGAACATTGCACGTAATGTTTTTGTTATTGTTCGTAAATAAGACATTTCCATGAATCCGTCAGGCCGATCAGGCCCCAAAACTTCCAGAAAACGGCTGAGTCATGCAATGAATGGATCGGATTCCCGCATGCTCCCGCCCTGAAATTCCCTTCTGCTCTAGAAATGCCCTAAATCTTCGGGGTTATGCAGGAGTTGCAGATGGGGTGTAGCGGTATTGGGGGAGAAAAGTGAAGGATTGATAAGAGGAATGCATTGGAGAACTATTACCCTTACGGATGAGCAAGTGTACGATGAGATGAAATCAAATGAGACAAGATGAGATGAGTCGAGATGAATTGAAATGAGACGGGTTGGGTTGGAAGGTTGACTGAAAGTCGTAACGTTCAGAGGTATTTGTAACTCTCTTTTCGCCGTTAAAGCTGGTTTTTGCACATTCAGAGGGATTTATACCCTTCATTTCGCTACCTCAGCCGGTTTTCGCACATTCAGAGGGATTAATACCCTTCATTTCGCTACCTTAGCCGGTTTTCGCACATTCAGAGGGATATATACCTTTCATTTCGTTATCTTAGCCGGTTTTCGTACATTCAGAGAGATTTATACCTTTCATTTCGGCTGGGCTAGAGAAGTCCACTCTGTACTACCGGCATGATTCATATATTAAAAAGAGCCGGAGGTGCCGTAAACGGCACTCCAGCTCTGTGTTTTATAACATTTAGATTTCAGCCTATTCCCACTCAATTGTTGCAGGCGGCTTGGAAGTTACGTCGTAGACGATACGGTTGACGTTGTCTACTTCGTTGACGATGCGGACGGAGATTTTCTCCAGCACATCCCATGGAATACGCGCCCAGTCGGCCGTCATTCCGTCGATGGAAGTAACTGCACGAATACCTACGGTGTAGGAATACGTACGTTCATCTCCCATAACGCCAACACTCTTCATGTTCGGCAATGCGGTAAAATACTGCCAAATTTCCCGGTCCAGACCGGCCTTGGCAATTTCCTCACGCAGAATATAGTCGGAATCACGGACGATCTGCAGCTTCTCTTCCGTAACTTCACCCAGCACACGGATAGCCAGTCCCGGACCCGGGAACGGCTGACGCCAGACAATCGCACTTGGCATGCCCAGCTCTTCACCCAGCTTGCGGACTTCATCCTTGAACAGTGTATTCAGCGGTTCAATCAGGCTGAACTTCATGTCTTCCGGCAGGCCGCCGACATTGTGATGGGATTTGATGGTCTGTGCGGTTGCTGTTCCGCTCTCTACGATATCGGTATACAGCGTACCTTGGGCCAGGAATGAGAAATCGCCCAGCTTGGCCGATTCTTCGTCGAAGCAATAGATAAATTCATTGCCGATAATCTTGCGCTTCTGCTCAGGGTCGGAGACACCGGCCAGCTTGCTCATGAAACGCTCCCGTGCATCAATCTTCACCACATGAATATCAAATTTGCCGACAAAGGTTTCCATTACGCTCTCCGCTTCGCCTTTGCGGAGCAGGCCGTGGTCAATAAACATACAGGTCAATTGATCACCGATCGCCCGGTGAATCAGCATCGCTACAACCGAGGAGTCTACACCGCCGCTGAGGGCACAGAGCACTTTTTTGTCGCCGACTTTATCTTGGATATCCTTAACGGCATCCTCAATAAAGGATTCCATCGTCCATTTGCCTTCACAGCCGCAAACCTCGTACAGGAAGTTCGAGATCATCTCATTTCCGTTCACGGAGTGGCGTACCTCAGGATGGAACTGCACCGCGAAGAATTTGCGGTCTACATGACTCATTGCCGCGATTGGAGCACTCTCTGTGCCGGCATCGAGCTTGAATCCGGTTGGAAGCTCCACTACATGATCGCCGTGGCTCATCCAAACAGTCTGACCGCTCTCCAGTCCGGTAGCCAGTACAGCACCCATTTCAAAGTCAACGTTAGCTTTGCCGTATTCCCGCTTGTCCGCACGTTCAACCTTTCCGCCTTGCTGGTGGGCCATAAGCTGCATACCATAGCAAATGCCAAAAATCGGCAGGCCCAAATCATAAATAGCCGGATCCACGTGAGGTGCATCCTCAGCGTAAACACTGCTTGGTCCCCCGGAGAAAACAATCCCCTTCGGTGAAAGTGCTTTGATCTTCTCAATTGGCGTATTGTACGGCAGAAGCTCGCTGTATACCCCCAGGTCCCGAATTCTGCGCGCGATAAGTTGGTTATACTGTCCTCCAAAATCGAGAACGACGATAATTTCATTTGGCTTATTCATTACGTGCCTCCCTTGATTATTGGATTCATTATACTCATGGTTAATTCTTACCGTCAAGGAAAGGGAGGCACGTAATCCATAAGCTTTTTGCCCGTAAAGTCCGGCAGTGCAAGGATCGGAGCCGGAGGAAAAAAGCCGGGCGGCTCTTTTGGTAAAACTGCCCGCTTCTGCTTAGGCCAGACGGAAGGTAATGGTCAGGCAGTGGCCGATAAAGGCGGCGGCTTCAACGCCGTCCTGCGGCCCTGCCCGGCCGGGGGGCGCCGCCCCGGCCGGACTGTACGCCAGTGATTCCCACTGGCGTACGAACTGCCGGACCGCGGCGCGCAGCCGCGCGTCCTCGATCGCCAGGGAGGCTGCGTACTCCCTGGCGGTCAAGCCTTGCGGCGGCGGGCCGTACCGCGCCGCAAGGCCGCTCCAGGCCAGCGCGGCTGCGCGCAGCTGCCGCTCGCGGCTGGCCCTGCCGGCGCGCCGTGCCGCCGGCAGCAGGGCCAGGCTCCGCCGCCAGCGCCAGGCGGCGGCGAGCACCAGCGCCGCCGCAGCGGGCGGCGCCGGGTTCCCGCCCGCCGGCGGCAGGGCGGGCAGGGCGTCCGCGCGCAGCGCAGCGGACGTCTTCTGCGGCGCGGCGGCAGGCGCCGCAGCGGGGAGTGCCGCCGGCTCCCGGGCGGCAAAAGCAGTCCCAGGCGTAGGATCGAAGGGTACCCAGCCCGCGCCGGGGAAATACACCTCCACCCAGGCATGGGCATCAGCCTGGGTAACATGATAGCGCGGCTGCCCGCTGCCGCCGGCTTCAAGCGTCCCCGGCCCGTAGCCCTGGACATACCGGGCCGGGATACCGCTGCTGCGCAGCAGCACTGTCATCGCCGATGCGAAATGGACACAATAGCCCTGCTCCGTGGTGAACAGGAAGTCATCCACGAAATCCGCACCGGCCGGCGGAATCCTTGTCTCCAGCGTATAGGTGTAGCCGTTCTGCAAATAATTCCGGATTGCAGTGACCGCATCATAACGGTTATCCGCAGAGGCAGTTAGCTGTCTGGAGAGTACGGCAATCCGTCCGGGCAGGTCTGCCGGCAGCTGTAAATATAAATTCGTTACAGCCTGAGGGTCCGCTGTGTCCAGCTTGCGCAGCACTGCCGGATCACTCTCGGGCAGCAGTGACTTCACTGTGTACCCGGTAATTCGGGCAGAACCGGAAACTTTCGGCAGACGGAAGCGGTCCCTCTCCCGGTTAGCCAGCACATAACCCAGCCCGCTTCCGTCCTTCAGCTCCACCCGTTCCACATCCGCTACCGTTCCGGCACTGAACAGCGGGAGACCACCCGAAGAGGGCACGGCATACTCAATCCGCTGGACCAGCATCGCATTGTCTCCGAATCCGGATGCTGACAGCTCCCGGGAAGGAAGTTCTCTTAAATTAAGCGGTGCATACAATGTGCCTTCCCTTATCCAGCGGCGGCCGTCATAATAGGCAAGGCTCTCTCCCCGCCAGTAGACCGGGCGGCTGGTAATGGCCGTAAATACGGGCGTTTTGCTGGAAGTCAGCGGCGCTCCAAGCTCCCCTTCCCCTGTGCCGTATCCTGTAGCTCCCTCTGAAGGCTGCAGATCCTTCGTCTGATTCAAGACCCGGCTTTCGCCCCATTGCTGCAATTGCGTCATCACCGTGTGCAGTGTAACGGGTGCAGCCGGACGCGGGCCATACAGCTGTCCCCCTGTCCAGGCCGCTGCTGTCAGCAGTGTGGCGGTTATCAGGGCACAGCCTCCCCAGCGGATATAAGGAAGCTCGTGTTTCTCCGTCCGCTCCTTAAGTCGCAGCAGTCCGCTCAGGCCCCGAATCCAGAGGATCAGCCCTGCCGTGACCAGTACATTGCCTGTGGTATTCAAGCCGAAGGCCATATCCAGTACAAGCAGATAAACTACAGTTACTATCGTGAACAGGGACGTACTTCCCCTGTACAGCGCCAGCTGCTGCACGGAAGCAACCAGCAGGCCCCAGCCCAGTACCAGAATAAGCAGCCTGCTGTCCTCGCTTAGCTCCGACACCTGACCCGTGAAGAACAAAACCGTGTCCTCCGGAATTCCTGCCGCGTAAGCTCCCAGCCATCCGGGACCCTCATTTTTGGCACATGCCCAGTACCAGGTCAGGATGATCACCACAGACTGGACTGAAAATTGCAGTACACCGGGAACCCGGAAGCTGCCCCACAGGAGCAGCGCACCTGCCGCAAGCATCAGAATCTCCAGCAGCTCCGCCGTGTCCGCCGTTTTTACCGACCGGTGCAAAGGCATCAGCCACTCCAGAAACATTCCGAGAATAGCCAAAGAGAACAACAAACGGTAAGACAGAGGAATGCTGCCTCCGTTTCCCGTCTGACTGTTCTCCGCTTGTTGTTCCAGAACAGGCTGCTGTGCAGGCTCGGGCATTACCTGTACACTCTGCCCGTTTCGTTTACGTCTCCCTAGTGAAGCGTCCGTCATTTGCGCGGCATCTGTTAGCGGCCTATCCCAGAGTCGGTCTCCCCGGAAATTCATGAAGCTCCGCCTCCTTATGCCCGTCTGGCGGAACCGGATGCAGGCAGTACATCTTGGCTCCGAGCCGGGCCAGGCTGCTCCCTATCGTTCCTGCAGTATGCTGCTTATATTCCACTGCCGGGCCACTTAGAACGGCCGGATTCCGCAACATGTCCGAAGTAGCGGGAGCTGGCTGATCCCATACATAATACAGCTCTACTCTCACACCTTGTACAAGGAACCGGGCAAGCGTCCGGGCTGCCTCTTCCTCCAGCCGTCCGGTAATGACGGCCACTGTCATGCCGGGAATCCAGCCCTTCGATGCATCCTCCAGCAGCCGGCTGAGGCTGCGCGTGCCGTTAGGCGTAATTTCGGTCAGCATATCCTGCACTCTGCCGGGAAGCTTCCCAAGCCCCTCATGTCTGGCCATCCCTTCCGGCCAGCCGCCGCTGAACAGCTGGACATAGGCTCCGCTGCGCTCCGCTGACAGCATCAGCCCCATTGCTGTGGATACAGCCCGTTCGAAGGCAGGGGCTGCCGTACCCCGCTGGCTGCGCGGGGTCAGGGCGCTATAAGGAACCTCGTAGTTCTCCGGGCTGTTGGCCAGAACAATGCAGGTCATGCGCCCTTCTTCCCGCTCCGGCACCCGGCTCTGCAGCGAGCCCTTACGGGCGCTGTTCTTCCAGTGGATCCGGCTGAGCGGATCACCCGGTGCATAATCACGGATATCTGCTGCTTCACCGCCGTTCCGGCCCCGCTTCAGCGACAGCGTATCTCCAGGCATGAGGATGCTCTCCGGCAAAGTTCCGCCGATATAGAGCGGCCTTGGAAGGACTTTGAAGCCTGCCTTCCCTTCGGGGCAGCACCCGCCTGTGAACAATCCGGGCAGATCCCCCCAGCTCATTCTGCAGCCGTGAAGCTGATGGATGCCGCGCGGCATCTCATGAAGCTTATAGACATAGTGGAAGGAGCGCCGAAAGCCCGGAAACAGCAATTCCTGATGCCAGCCGCCGCTCCAATAATCAGTGATGATCATCCACGGGATCGGGAGCCAGGTGGTGAAGCTGACCTGCACCTCAACGTTCACATGATCTCCGGCTGCCGGGCGGGCAGGGGAGATGCTGCGGACGATCTTTACGCTGCGCGGCCCGCAAGCCTGCAGCAGGAAGCCTCCTAACATCAAAAGTCCGCTGGCTGTCAGGAGGAACAACAGGGAGGCTCCGCCCCGCCAGACATATAACGCGGCAAGCACTGCAGTGACAGCAAGCATACGCAGCCACTGCCACGCCATGCTACGCCTGTATGGAAGAAGACTTCCTGCAGCGGCGGATAACTGGCCCTGCTGCTTGTTTTGGGTCTGCTCTATTAGTGATGAATAGGACAATGGGACAACCTTCCTTTGCGGTCATAGACTAGCTCCGCAGTATGTCTCCAGAGATCGATGGAAACAGTACTAAGAAGCCTACTATTGTCTATTCTTCCCACGAAAAAGGGTACCCAAACCCCGCAAATCCCCTTCTGTACTATGGATTCCTGCGATCAGCCCGCTTTGACCCGGCGCTCTCCCCCCGTCACCCGGGCCTCCAGCAGCGGATGTCCCGTAACCTCAAGCAACTCGCGCAAAGGGAGCCACAAGGAATCGCCCATCATTTCTACATTGGATTGTCTGTACACGGTAGTTCCATCGTCAGAGGTCATCGTCAGGCGTTTCTTCACCGCATCAGCGCTGACATAACGTCCGTTCCAGCTGATACTCCCGCTGCGGCTGGCTGCATTCCAGCCCACCTGTCCGCCCAGCCTTTCAACAACGGCCCGGAGCGGAACCATATACTGCCCTTCAATGATCCGGAATTCTCCCGGTTCAAGCTTCGCTTCCAGCATCCCCACTTCCAAGGCCAGCGGCTTGCCCGGTGCAAACAGTCCGGCATTCGGCAGAATATTCGAGGCAATCCAGGCTTTGGACGGTTTAGTGCGGCCTGACGCTGCAGCCGCAGCGGACACTCTGAACTGCACCGGTTCCTGCCCTGCATCCAGTACACCAAACGCATATCCGGCAGCCTTGTATCTGGCGATAATCTCCGGCAGCGCCTTCGCGCTTTCGGAATGGCCTGCCCCGTCATGGAGCAGCAGAATCACGCTGGAAGCCTTCATCGAGGCCACCGATTGACGCAGGATCTCCGCTGCAGGCACTCCTTTACGCTTCGAGTCCCCGCTGTCCACAGTCCAATCCGTGACGGTATATCCAGCTTCCTTCAGCAATTCAAAGTAAGTCGCATCAAAATGGCCGTAGGTCCCCCCCGGTGCACGGACAAGCTGCGGCCGGAGACCTGTTATCTCGCGCACCACTTCTTCTGTCTGCTTGATCTGATTCCAGAATTCCGTGAATCCGCTATATAAATCATGGTAATTATGATTATAGGTATGATTACCGATGGCATGCCCCTGCTCCCAGATGGCATTGATCAGCTCAGGGCGGCTCTTGGCCTGTTCTCCCAGCACAAAAAAGGTTGCCTTTACCCCCTGCTTGCGCAGGGTTTCCAGCACTGTAGGCGTCACATTACTGGGGCCGTCGTCAAAAGTGAGGTAGACCGTCTTTTGCTCCTTCTTCTGCTCTTTCTGCTGCTCCTTCTTCTGTACCAAGGGCACAATAGCTGCTGCAGGTTTCCCGGTTACAGCGGATACCTTGGCTGCGTCATTCCCTGGTGTGCTGCGGCTTATCGGGACGAAAGGCGGCGTCACAGCCTGGGCAGGAACCGGGGATGCCTTAACCGGGCTCACAGCCGGCTCGGGCAAATCTTGCGTCGCGGCAGCCGGAAGATTATTCTTAGAGAGTACAGATATTACACTTACTATTATTGCCATAGCAAGCAACCCGCGGATGATTGTCCGGCGGATCAGTGTTCTTTTGCTAACCTTCATCTTCTCTACCTCCAGCATTCTATTGGCGCTTCAAACTTATTGGTAGATTGTATGAAGACAAGCTTCAAAATAGAATTAGGCATGCTGCCCTTGGAGAGTGACTTGGTTATGGAAATGCTAAAATGGATTCAGGAGTTATTCGCCAATTACGGATATAATGTACTGTTCTTTGGACTTTTGCTGGAGTTTGTAGCCTTGCCTTTTCCAGGGGAGACAACAATGGCCTTTGCAGGCTTCCTTTCTTATACCGGGAGGCTGGATTTCCCGGCGCTGGTTGCTGTGGCTTTTGCAGGCACTACTGCCGGAATGACCATAACCTATCTCATCGGCCTAAAAGCGGGGCTTCCCTTCATTCAGCGCTACGGCAAATGGTTTCTGTTCTCTCCGGCCAAGCTGGAGAAGACGCAGCGCTGGTTCGAGCGGTACGGGAGCCTTCTGATTTCCATCGGCTATTTTATCCCTGGAGTCCGCCACTTTACCGGTTACTTTTCCGGCATTATCGCTTTGCCCTTCCGCAAGTTTGCCATGTACGCTTACGGTGGAGCCCTGCTCTGGGTGCTGCTGTTCTTGGGCATCGGAAAAATATTCGGACCGCAATGGATGGGCATTTTCCACCTGTTCGAGCTGTATGCACCTTGGATCATCTCCGGTCTTGCGGCCCTTGCAGGGCTGATCATCATCTACCGCTACCGCCGCACACTGGCCATCCGTCTGCTCCGGCGCAAACCGGATCTTGAACTGAAAGCCAAACTGAAGGAGACTTCCAAGGGCCGCTGAGGCCTTACATTTGCAATATCGAAAAAAGCAGCCAGGCGCCTTTCGAATGATTTTCGAAAAGGCCGCCCTGGCTGCTTTTTTAATACGCCCTGAACTTTAGTGTTCAGACGATACCTTCTTCTGCCTGCTTCTCATTAAAGCGTATCCTGCCAGCAGCAGCGCAATTCCTGCGAATCCCGCCCCGCCGGCGAACCCGAGCATGCGCGGCTCAACGTATTCAAGCAGCCAGCCGGCGCCGAGCATCGATATTCCTACGAGTGTCCCGCCCGCCGCCGACAGCATTCCAAAAATTACTGGCTGCAGCTGAACCGGCGTCTCCCGCATGACAAGGGTGTCCAGACAGGCGTTGCCGAGTCCTCCCGCCAGAGACAGCAAAATATACAAGAAGAAGACATGAATGAAATGACTGCTTGCGCTGATTGTCATATGCAGCAACCCTTCCAGCAGGAGACCCGAGAGCGCTATGGTCAGCAGCCGCTTCTGAAGCAGCCGGCCTGCAAAAAAGCTAAGGCTGAGTCCAATCCCGAGCGCCGCATAAAAAGCGCCAACCCCGGCATCCCCAGCGTGAAACTCCTGAACAGCATATACACTGATCAATACATTGTCCCAGCCGTTAATAACCGGTACCAGCAGTTCATACCCGATCACAATCTGCAGCGCCAGACTGCCCCGGGCCACAACTTTAAGGGTCTGAAAACGTCCTGCCGTTCCTTGACCCCCCGCTGCAGGTTCCTGAAACATTTCCTCTTCTGCCTGCACAGTTGACCTCCCGTCAGGCTGCGGGAAACGAAGCCCCCATAGCAGCAATGCCGCCACTAAAAAGGATGCTGCATTCACAATAAACGCCATGTCCGGACCGAACCAGAGCGAGACGATACCGCCGATAAACGCGCCAAGAATAAGCACACAGCCGTTCATCAGCTGTTCCAGGCCGTTGATTCTAAGAAGTGCAGAGGCATCGGCCAGTAAAGGAATCGACGATTTGCGTACCGGGCTATATACCGCTTCCCCAGCAGCCATTAAGAAACTGCCGGCATAAAGCACCCAGAGTCTGCTTTCCCCATTAACCAGCAGAAATGACAATGCGACAGGGATACGCAGCAAATCTACCACAATCATAATGGCTTTGCGCGGCAGCCTGGTAGCCAGCATCCCCCCCAGTGGAGCCATAAAAAGATAGGGCAGCACCCGTACCCCGAGTGAAATGCCTACCGCCATGCCCGACCCGGTCAGCTGAAGGACCAGTGCCAGCATGGCAACACTGCTGAAACGGTCTCCTATTCCGTTAATCAGTCCGGCAGCGAAAAGCCTTGGATAGCCCTTCAGCCGCTTTTCGGCCGGAACCGTAATCCCGTTAACCATTGAAATACCCTCACAATTCAATTTATATAAACATCTAATTAGATAGTAATCGAATTATATCGTTATGGCAATGCTTTCTTTTCTTTCACTAGCGAAAATTATAGAATGATTGTTGATTGCCTTATGGAAATTCACTGATAAAGAAGGTGCCCTCCCGTGAAAATAGACCGTCTGCTCTCCATCGTCATTCTGCTGATGAACCGCCCCCTGATCCAGGCTAAGGAGCTCGCCGAGATGTTTGAGGTATCGGTACGCACCATTTACCGGGACATTGACAGCATCAACGGCGCCGGCATTCCCGTCGTGACTTATCAGGGAGCTGGCGGCGGAATCGGGCTGATGGAGGGCTACCGCCTCGACCGCAATGTGCTGACGGAGCACGAGCTCGCAGACATTTTCACCGCGCTGCAAAGTGTATCCTCCGCCGGAGGGGGCGAGCACAGCTTGCTCATGGAAAAAATCAGCAGCGTCATCCCTCCCTCCCAAACCGCCGCCTTCCGGAGTAAAACCACCCAGCTGATCGTCGATTTCTCCCCCTGGGGATTGCAGAGGCCGCTGGAGGAACGGCTCACTCTGCTCAGAGAAGCTCTGGAGGAAACGGCCGCCGTATCCTTCGAATATGTGGCAGCTGACGGTAAAATAAGCCATCGTTCTGTAGATCCCTACACGCTTGTACTCAAGGGACGGGCATGGTACTTGTACGGATTCTGTGCTGAGCGCGAGGATTTCCGGCTGTTTAAGCTGCTGCGCATGAAGTCGCTGATCAAGGAAAAGCGCAGCTATGTCCGGCAGGAGCTCCCCTTGAAGGAGCTGCCCTGGAGCAGCGGATGGTCAACCCCCTCGGACACGACACCCGTTGTGCTGCACTTTTCCGCTGAAGGCAGACATCTTGCGGAAGACTATTTTGATTACAGCGAGCTTCAGCCGGACGGGAACGGGGGATACACCGTGACTGTCTACTACCCGGAGGATCACTGGCTGTACGGTTTCCTGCTGGGGTTCGGAACCGTAGCAGAAGTACTGGAGCCGGAACATATCCGGCTTAAGCTGGGTGAGATTGCGGCAGGGGTCGCCGCTAAATATAATGGCCCTCCACAAACCAAAGAACCCTGAAAGCATCCGCTCAGGGTTCTGGCTGAATAAAGAAAAAACGGGACAATCCGCAGCCCAGCCGCCGGAATGTCCCGTTTTCTTATGATTTATTTTACAGTCTGCGCTTGTTGAGATTTCACCGTATTAGGCGCTGCCGGTTCTGCTTCCTCTGACTTCAGGAAGTCGGCCTGCGGCGATGTTTTCTTGATGAACAGAGCCAGGACCAGAGCCACAACCGTCACCCATGTAGCCACTGTAAACGCATGTGTGATCCCGTTGATGGTTGCTTCCTGTGTAAGCTTGAGCATTGCAGCTTTATCACTCTGTGATACCGCCCCGCTTGTCAGGGCCTCCGTGATATTGCTCTTCGTACGGTTGGTCATAAGGCTGACAAAGAGTGCCATCCCCAGTGCTCCGCCTACGGTACGCAGTGTATTCGACATTGCAGTACCATGCGAGCTGAGGCGCTGTGGCAGCTGGTTAAGTCCGGCCGTCACAATCGGCATCATCAGCATGGACATCCCGAACATCCGGGCAGTATAAGTCAAAATTAAGTGCGTGTAAGTGGTGGAGTCAGAAATCTGACTGAATTCCCAGGTCGTAATGGTGGTAATCAGCAAACCGATAACGGCCAGCCATCTCGCACCGATTTTATCAAAAATAATCCCTGTGATCGGGGACATAATCCCCATCAGGATAGCACCTGGCAGCAGCATCAGACCTGATTCCATCGGTGTAAAGCCGCGGATGGTCTGCAGGTAAATCGGCAGCAGGATCATACCGGCATACATAGCCATGGTAACGATAATGTTGATTACTGTAGTCAGAGAGTACATGTTGTACCGGAAAATACGGAACTCCAGCAGCGGTTTATCCGTTGTAAGCTCACGCCATACGAACAGGATCAGCGATACCACCCCTAAGATCAGGCAAGAAATTACGGTTGCGCTCTTCCAGCCGTCGGTTCCTGCATCACTGAAGCCGTACAGCAGTCCGCCAAATCCAAGGGTTGATAACACAATACCCAACTTATCCAGCTTGGGAGAAGTAAGCTTCCCGACATTCTGCATCGCCTTCATCCCAAGCAGTGTGGAGAAAATGGCAAGCGGCAGTACGATGTAGAACAGCACACGCCACGAATAATTCTGTACTACCCAGCCGGACAGTGTCGGTCCAACGGCCGGGGCAAAGATCATGGCTACAGCCATAAGCCCCATTGCTTTGCCGCGTTCTTCGATCGGGAAGATGCGGAGGAACACGATGTTCATCAGCGGCATCAGAATGCCGGCGCCGACAGCCTGAACCACACGGCCGACCATAATCATTTCAAAACCCGTTCCGACTGCACAAATTAATGTACCAATAGAAAATAATATCATTGCGGTAATAAACAGCTGGCGGGTAGTAAACTTCTCCACCAGGTAGGCACTGATCGGGATCAGCACCCCGTTCACCAGCATAAAACCGGTAGTCAGCCATTGCGCCGTATTGGCGGCAATGTTCAAATCCTCCATCATCTTCGGCAGTGCCACATTCATCAGCGTCTGATTGAGCAATGCGACGAAAGCACCGATCAGAAGCGCTGCGATAATCGGGCCTCTGCGGATGGCCTTGGCTTCTCCGCCAGCGTTTGCAGTTATTGTACTCATAGTTTCTTGTTTTCTCTCCCTTGCACTAAAATTTTCAGAATTTCGCCGTGCAGCCGCAGCAGCTCCTGGGCATCCTCAGCAGGTATTTCAGTGAGGGGCTGCAGGTGCTTCCTAAGGGATTGCTTGCTAAGCTCCCTTATTTCTTTTCCCTTGTCGGTTACTGCCAGGTTAAATATGCGTCTGTCGCTCTGCGAGCGTTGCCGGGTAATCAGTCCAGCCTTTACCATCCGGTCCACTACTCCGCTTGCTGCACTGTTCCCCAAATGAAGCAGATCGGCAAGCTCAGTGATTCCAATATCGGGGTGCATCGCCAACTTGCGCAGCACCATCAACTGGGTTGATGTAATATTCAGCTCTTCTGCGTCTTTCCACAAAAGCTGCTGGAAATTATGGGTGATGCAACGGAAAGAAGAGAGAATATCATCCAGCTGCTTTTCCTTTTCCTCCACATTTATCGCCCCGTTCGCTTGAATAATAATTACTTCGCATGCGAACTATTTTACTCTTTACATATTTCCTCGTCAATAGCTTGCTGAAAATTTCTGAAAATCAATCTTTCTGCTTTCTCTCACTAACATTTGTATGAAAGAACGATCTTTCTTTGCTTAGTTTGGACTGCCGCCGTAAAATAGACACTTCTAAAATACGCTCAAATTTGGATTTTATTTATAATTAAGCTGTGAGGATCATTTAGAGGAAAGCGGGGAACTTCTGATGAATCTTGAGCAGCGAAAACATTGGAATGCCAATCACAAAATATTAACCGGGATACTATCCAAGCCTGAGGAGTATCCTAACGCCATTGCCCTTTTCCTGGAACAGCACAGATGGCTGTATGCCTCCGGCCGGGAACCTTCCGTGCAGCCAACCTATGAGGACGCCATTCTCAGCGGGTTACGGGAGCAGACTTTCCGTGCTTATCCGGTCCGGACTTCCAACAGTCAAAACTCCATCGCCTGGCATCTTTGGCATTGTGCACGGATCGAAGACCTCACGATGAACGTCCTAATCTCAGGGCAGGAGCAGCTCCTTCACAGTGAGGATTATGCAAGTAAGCTGCAAACCCGCTTCATCCATACCGGTAACGGGATGGACGAGGGGGAAATCGCCGAGCTAAGCGCATCTATCTCCATCGATGCGTTATCAGATTACCGGCAGGCGGTCGCTAAGCGGACCCGTTCCATTATTCCGGGATTACGTCCGGATCAATTGAAGGACAAGGTAAACCCTGAACGGATTAGGCAAGTCAGCGCGCAAGGGGCTGTAAAAGCCTCCGAGCAATGGCTGCTTGATTACTGGGGCGGCAAAACCCTGGCCGGCCTGGTGCTGATGCCGGCTACCCGGCATAACTTCCTCCATCTGAACAAAGCGATGCAAGTAAAGCTTAAGCTGCAGAAATCACTTGCCCGCAGTACATAGCAACAAAAAAACGGACCGGGGAGAACCCCCGGTCCGCTTGCTTATATATGTGCCCAAGACTATACTCCGCTTCCGAAGGTCCCCAGCATCGCCGGCTGTATCAGACTGGCTGCCGCCGGTTTAGCATGCGTGCCGCTTACCAGTTCGCTGGCGATGGACATCATCAGCTTAATCCGGTTTGCCTGATTCACCACACTGACTCCCGCATCGTAGTCAATGGCAGCAATGTTGGCGCCGGGATACAGTTCCTTCAGCCCCTTAATCATGCCACGCCCTGTGATATGGTTCGGCAGGCAGGCGAACGGCTGAATACAGACAATATTATTCACTCCGTTGTCCAGCAGGTCCATCATCTCAGCTGTCAGGAACCAGCCTTCGCCCATCTGATTACCGACAGAGACAAGGCGGCTTGCCTTCTCAGCCAGGCCGTAAATGTTCTCTCTGCTCTTAGCCAGGCCCGCTTCCTCCAGCGCTACTTTGACCGGCTTGCGGTAAATTTCCAGATAAGAGATCAGCATCGGATTAATGTATCCCAGCCTCTTGCTCTTGCCGAATTGCTCCGCCTTGTAGATCGGGTTATAGATGCAATAGAAGATAAAGTCCAGGAAATCCGGCATCACCGCTTCGCCGCCCTCCGCTTCGATCATCTCAATGATCCGGTTGTTGGCGTCCGGGTGGAACTTGATCAGAATTTCGCCGACAATACCGACTTTCGATTTCAAGGCCGAGTGGACCGGCAGACGGCTGAACTCGGCGACAATCCCCCGGATCACCCGTTTGTACTCACGGAACGAGAAGTTCGACAGGCTGCTCTTGCAGCGTTCCATCCCTTTACGGTACAGCAGTTCCGCGCTTCCCGGTATCCGCTCGTACGGTCTGAACCGGTGCAGGAGCCGCATCATCAGATCGCCGTAGCAGGCCGCTGCGACCAGCCGGTTGGCCAGCTTCAGGCTAATGCGGAAGCCGGGCTGATTCTCCATCCCCGAGGCATTCAGGGAGATTACCGGGATTTGCCCCAGATCGGAGTCTTTGAGCGCCTTGCGCAGTAGCGAAATATAGTTGGTAGCCCGGCACCCTCCGCCCGTCTGTGACATGATGACTGCGGTCCGGTTCGGATCATAATCTCCGCTCTTAAGCGCCGACAGAATCTGCCCGATAGTGACTATGGCTGGATAGCAGGCATCATTGTTAACAAATCTGAGGCCTTCCTCCGTCTCCTGCGGCCCGGTGGTTTCCAGCACCTTAAGACGGTATCCGGCATCACGGAAGACGCGTTCGAACAATTCGAAGTGGACAGGGGACATCTGCGGCGCCAGAATCGTATATGTCTCCTTCATTTCCTTGGTAAACGGAACATTGGCCTGGGTTTTATACAGCAGCTGGGGCTGCACATCACTTCTCTCCCGCTCACGCATGGCTGCCTGAAGCGAGCGCAGGCGGATTCGGGCTGCACCGAGATTACTGATCTCATCGATTTTAATCAAGGTGTACACTTTGTTGTGCCGCTCCATAATCTCCTGGACGGCATCACAGGTAATCGCATCTATGCCGCAGCCGAAGGAGGTCAGCTGAACCAGCTCCAGATCGTTTCTGGAAGCCGCCAGTCGCGCGGCCCGGTACATCCGGGCATGGTAGGTCCATTGGTTGACCACTGCGACATCGCCTTCACTGCGGTCCAGATGGCAGACCGAATCCTCGGTCAGTACAGCGAGCCCCATCCCGGTGATCATATCGGCAATCCCATGGTTGATCTCAGGATCGGCGTGATAGGGATGTCCGCAGAGCAGAATCCCTTTCGTGCCTGTGGTGCTCAGGAAATCCAGCGTCTCCTCACCTTTCGTACGCACATCCTTTTTGGCATGCTCCGCTTCGGCCAGTCCCGCCTGTACTGCTGCGAATATTTCTTCCTTCGGAATGTCTGTGAACGTCTTGATCAGCCCTTTGGTCAGGGCAGCAATATCGTCAAAGGTCAGGAACGGGCTGACGAGCGGAACTCCCCCCTCCTTCAGACTATCCATATTGTTGCGGATAACCTCGGGATAGGAAGCGACCACCGGGCAATTAAAATGATTCGTTGCCGCGTCATCCTCCTTCTTTTCGTACACAATTGCCGGATAAAAAATGAAGTCAACACCTTTGCTGACGAGGCTTTGCACATGCCCGTGGGCCATTTTGGCCGGATAGCAAATCGATTCGGAGGGAATGGTATCCATTCCGCTCTCGTAGAGCTTTTTACTGGATTTGGGAGATAGCACAGTCCGGTAGCGCAAGGCGGTAAAGAATGTATGCCAGAACGGATAATTTTCGAACATGTTCATTGTCCGCGGAATCCCGACGGTTCCCCGCTCCGCCTGCTCCTCAGGCAGCCCTTCATAATCAAAAAAGCGCTCATATTTATACTGCATCAGATTAGGCAGTGTGTTCTTCTTCTTTTTGCCGCCCGCCCCCCGCTCACAGCGGTTCCCGGTGACGTGGAAGCTCTTGTCGGGGAAACGGCTAATGGTCAGTGCACAGTTGTTGGCGCACAGGCCGCAGCGGCCCGGGGAAACTTCATAGGTGAATGCATCCAGCTCTTCCGGACCAAGCAGTGTGCTGAATCCGCCGGCGCCGGCATTCTCCTTGGCAATCAGCGCACAGCCGTACGCTCCCATAACACCGGCAATATCCGGTCTTACCACCGTTCTGCCGGTCAGCTGCTCAAATGCCCGTAAAACCGCTTCATTATAGAAGGTCCCGCCCTGGACAATAATATTGCGTCCTAGATCCTCAGGGTTGCGGATTTTGATGACCTTTTGCAGTGCATTCTTAATGACGGAGTAGGCGAGTCCTGCCGACAGGTCGGCCAGGGAGGCGCCTTCCTTCTGAACCTGCTTCACCTTGGAATTCATAAATACAGTACAGCGTGAGCCCAAATTAACCGGCTTGCTCGATTCCAGCGCGGATTTGGCGAATTCCTCAATACCAAGCTCCAGGGCAGAGGCAAAACTCTCCAGAAACGAACCGCAGCCCGCCGAGCAGGCTTCGTTGAGCATCAGACTGTCGATCGCTCCTCCGCGGATTTTGATGCACTTCATATCCTGGCCGCCGATATCGAGAATAAAATCAACCTCCGGCATGAACTTGGAGGCTGCCTTATAATGGGCTACCGTCTCCACTTCCCCGCCGTCCGTGCGCAGTGCAGCCTTAATCAGGCCTTCTCCGTAACCGGTCGCATAGGAGCCGGCAATATAGCAGTCCTGCGGCAGAATCCGGTAGATTTCCTTCAGGGCATCACTAACAGACTGCAGCGGATTTCCCTTATTACTTCCATATGAGGTATACAGAATTTCATCGTCTGCACCTGTGAGCACCAGCTTTGTTGTGGTTGAACCGGCGTCGATTCCGAGATAGCACGGGCCGCTGTAGTCGGCCAGCTCTGCACGGGCAACCGAAGCTTTGACGTGGCGCAGCCGGAAGTCAGCCAAATCCGCAGCCGTTTCGAACAGCGGCGGCAGTTCGGCGTCTTCGGCTCGGTCGGTCTTGAAATCGACCGCGGCAATCCGTGCAATCCAGTCTGCCAGCGGCAGGACGAGCGGCTCCGATTGCGACAGCGCTGAACCAATCGCTACGAAATACTGGGAGCGTTCCGGGAACAGCATCTCGCCCTCCTTAAGTCCCAGCGTCTGTGCAAACCGCTCCCGCAGCGCAGGCAGAAAGGTCAGCGGACCGCCCAAAAAAGCCACCCGGCCACGGATCGGACGCCCGCAGGCCAGACCGCTGATGGTCTGATTCACGATGCTCTGAAAGATCGAGGCGGCGACATCCTCACGCCGCGCCCCTTCATTAAGCAGGGGCTGCACATCACTTTTGGCAAATACGCCGCAGCGCGAAGCGATGGGATAAATCCGCTCATGCTTCTCCGCAAGCGTGTTCAGGCCGGCAGGATCTGTCTGCAGCAGCGAAGCCATCTGATCAATGAAAGCGCCTGTGCCGCCTGCACAGGCGGTGTTCATCCGCTGCTCGATGCCGCCGTTTAAATAAATAATCTTGGCGTCTTCCCCGCCAAGTTCAATTGCCGTATCACACTGCGGGATCAGCTCGCTAATCGCTTTGGTACAGGCAATAACCTCTTGAACAAAGGGGACCCCGCCAAGCTTCGATAAAGACAGGCCCGAGGAACCGCTTACAGTTAATGCTGCTTTCCTATCCGGAAATCTGTCCCGGACATCAGACAGAAGGGATAGGGCAGCTTTTTTTATATCGCTATAGTGTCTAACATAATCTTGATAAACAATTGTATTCCGCTCTATAACAACCAATTTGGCCGTAGTTGATCCGACATCAAGCCCAATACGCATCATCATGCCATCCCCTTGCCATTCCCCAAATTTGAAGTAATATGAGGCAACTATATCATGAGAGCGCCTTAGGAAAGCTGTTAAAAATGTTATAGACATTTAGAAATCATTACCATCATACTTAATTATTTCATGATTTCTTCTACGGCCTTTTCCACATGGCCTTTTACGCGGACTTTTTTCCATTCCGCCGTAAGTATCCCCTGCTCATCGATAAGAAAAGTGGAGCGTACGATGCCCATAAATTCTCTGCCATACAGTTTTTTCAGCTGCCAGACCCCGAACATTTCGCTTACCAGATGATCTTCATCCGACAATAACGGGAACGGCAGACCATTCTTGCTGATGAACTTGGCATGCGAAGCCAGACTGTCCGGGCTGATTCCCAGCACTACGGCCCCCTGGGCGGTGATTTCATCATGGGCGTCACGGAATTCACAGGCCTCCTGGGTACAGGCGGGCGTCATATTTTTCGGATAAAAATAAAGCAGCACCTTGCGTCCGCGGAACTGGCTTAAGCTCATCACCCCGCCTGTTGATGCTGGAAGCGTAAAATCCGGTACCTGCTGCCCAATTTCGATAATATTCGTCATATGTATCCACTCCTTACCTTCTTCATTATAATTTTTCTAAAAAATTTGGCGGAATATTCCGAAATTGCTTGTATTCCTAAAAGAAATTATAATGTAGTCAATGTGAATGCGAAAGGAAGAACGAAATGCCACCAAGAAAGAACCGGCAAACAAAAGCCGGCAAATCAAAGAAGAAACCGCTGCTCTGGACTCTGGCAATTATACTTCTCCTAGTTGTCGGCGGGACGATCTTTTACTTCACCTCTATCTACAACCAGCTGGACAATTTACACAAAACCGGTTCTGCTTCCCCTTTTGCAGCCGTCCCCTCTCCTTCAGCTGAAGCTGTTCAGCCTCCGAAATGGGAAGGTACCGAGCCCGTAAACATCCTCCTCATGGGTGTCGATGCGCGCGGAGTGAAGAAAGGCGAAGTCCCACGCTCGGATACGATGCTGGTTGCCTCTCTTGATCCGGTAAAGAAGAAATTCTATGTATTCTCCATTCTTCGTGATACCTACGTGGATATTCCCGGATATGACAAGGAGCGCATTAATACAGCGATCACCCACGGTCCCAACACGGCGATGCAGACGGTCAGCGACCTGCTCGGTATCCCGATTCAATACTATGTCTACACCGATTTCCAAGGCTTCATTAAGCTAGTGGATGCGGTCGGCGGAATTGATTATGAGGTCGAGAAGGACATGGTTTACAAGACCATAGCCGACGGGCCTGAATACGACATTGATCTCAAACAGGGCTTCCAGCATCTCGACGGTAATATGGCACTGCAATATGTGCGTTTCCGTCATGACGCTACCTCCGATTTCACCCGGACAGAACGCCAGCGCGGCTTCCTGAAAGCCGTAGCGGACAAGGTAATCAGTACCACTTCGATTATCAAGCTGCCAAGCATTCTCTCACAGGTTACCCCGTATATCGATACGAACCTGTCCGTTGACGATATGTGGAAGCTGGCTAGCGTAGGTTATGACAGCTCGATGGGCGGCAGCGAACAGATTCCGCCAATGGAACTGCTGACTGAAGAAAAGACCAGCGGCGGCGCATCTGTCATCGGCATCAGCAGCGAGGATGAGCTTAAGGAGTTCGTACAGGATACCATGACTGCACCCGAGCCAACGGCATCCCCGGAAGCCTCTCCAGAGAGCAGTCCATCAGCCACAAGCGGAAACTAGTGAAGCACTACACCTACTCGGCCTAAGGACGGGCGGACAACGATATCCATCGCTGTTCGCCCGTTCCCTTGCCCTGAGGACAAATGAAAGGATGATCTATTATGAACCGCAGCACATCAGCGCAATTATACGAGGAAGCTCTTCAGCATATTGTCGGGGGCGTCAACAGTCCCTCCCGTTCCTTCAAAGCCGTTGGCGGAGGCGCCCCGGTATTCATGAAACGTGCCGGAGGCTCACGCTTCTGGGATGAGGACGGCAACGAGTACATCGATTACCTCGCGGCATACGGCCCGATTATTACCGGCCATGCCCATCCGCATATCACAGCAGCGATTACGGAAGCTGCACAGAATGGCATCCTCTACGGAACGCCTACCCAGCTTGAAATCAAGCTGGCCAAGATGCTCAAGGAAGCCATCCCTTCGATGGATAAAGTACGCTTCGTCAACTCCGGTACAGAAGCCGTTATGACCACAATCCGTGTAGCCCGCGCTTATACGAAGCGCAGCAAGATCGTTAAATTCGCCGGCTGCTATCACGGACATTCCGATCTGATACTGGTAGCCGCAGGTTCCGGCCCTTCCACTCTCGGCATCCCGGACAGCGCCGGTGTACCGGGCAGCATCGCCCAGGAAGTCATTACGGTTCCGTTCAACGATCTGGACAGCCTCCGCGCGGCACTGGAGAAATGGGGCGAGGATGTTGCCGCAGTCATGGTTGAGCCGATTGTCGGCAATTTCGGCATGGTTATGCCTAAAGCGGGTTTTCTCGAAGGACTGTGCAAGCTGGCGCATGACAACGGCTCTCTCGTCATTTACGACGAGGTGATCACTGCTTTCCGCTTCCACTACGGCTCCACCCAGACCTATGCGGGTCTTGATAATCACGAAGACATCACCCCGGATCTGACTGCGCTTGGCAAAATCATCGGCGGCGGTCTGCCCATCGGTGCTTACGGCGGCCGCAAGCATGTCATGGAGCAGGTCGCTCCGCTGGGACCGGCTTATCAGGCCGGAACCATGGCCGGCAACCCGGCCTCCATCTCGGCCGGAATTGCCTGTCTTGAAGTACTACAAGGCGCAGGGGTGTACGAGGAAATGGAGCGGCTAGCAATCCGCCTGACCGAAGGCCTGCAGGCTTCCGCAGACCGTCACGGCATTCCGCTGACGATCAACCGGATCCGCGGCTCATTCTCTACCCACTTCTGCGCTCATCCGATTACGAACTATGAAGAAGCTCAGGATACGGACGGCGAAATGTTCGCCAGCTTCTTCCGCCATATGCTGGACCGCGGCATCAACCTTGCCCCGTCTAAATATGAGGCCTGGTTCCTGACTACAGCCCATACCGATGCTGATATTGATGCGACACTGGAAGCGGCTGAGGCCTCCTTCCAGGCCATGGCTGCTGAGAAGTAAGCTGTTCCATCAGTAAGACCGCACCTGTTGCCGCTTCATCGGCAGCAATCAAATCAACAGCCCGCTGCAGCTATGCAGCGGGCTGTTGGCGTTGCCTAGCCGATACAACGGGCTCAACTGGCAGCCTTAATAAAAATCGACCTGCTTGTCCAATTTGATTTCAAGCGCCTGGATATTGATGAACTCCTCATTCCCGGGAATCAATGAAAACTCTAGAGCCGTTAGATCGTCAGGTAGAGCCGGCTCAACCCGGAACCGCATTTCAAAGCGTTCTCCCCCGCCACGGCCACTGGTTCTGCGGATGATATACTCTTCCCCGCCAAGAATAATCAGCTGCAGCGCAGGCCTTAAATGGATGTTCCCGGCATTTTCTTTCTGATATTTTACCTCCAGAGTAACAATACTGGCATTTTCATGCTGCATAGCATGGCTGAGGATAAATTCACAGTCTTCACTGACCGTACGCTTCATGATTGGCAGGACTCCAAGGAGCCGTCCGGGATCATCACGGATCTGCCGCATCGGCAAAACGTCATTGAGATTATGCAACAGCGAATTGACCTGATCCTTTGCCATTTCAAACTGTGCAGCCCACTTCTCTACAGTCTCCTGATCCGGAAAAAACCGTTGTCCCCCTGCAAGGATTCTGCGCTGTTTCACCAGTCCGAGAATCTTTTCATCAATCCGCTTCGCCTCATCGTTGTAATCATTCGGTATTGCCCGTACTGTCGTCCACATTCGTTCTGATCCCTCCAATACCCAGTTTAACGGTCACTACAGTTTTATTTGCTATTTGTTCATAGCCAGCAACCATTCTATTATTCACCAAATATTATACCATTCTCCCAAATTTAAGAAATAGTCAGTCAACTAATGGCAGGCTAAAAAACCGCCATCCTTATCCGGACAGCGGCCTCTGCTGATGCGTTATTTACTGTTTAGATCATAGAGGCTGCGGATTTCAACACCCTGCGGCAGCTTGAACGGATTCTCCTGGTTGATCCGGTCGTAGAACATAACGCCGTCCAGATGGTCCATTTCATGCTGGATGATGATCGCCTGATACCCCTTGAATTTCATGACAACCTCCTGGCCGTCCAGGTTATAGCCTTTTACCTTCACCGACTCATAACGTGGTACAAACCCGTGCACCGGGCGGTCAACGGACAGGCAGCCTTCGCTCTCAGGCAGATACACCATCGCCACTGAATGGCTGATGATCTTCGGGTTAACCCAGGCATGCTCCACCGTTTTCCCGTTCTCATCCTTCAGATACATCACGAACATCCGCTGCGTAAGGCCAATCTGGTTGGCGGATAAGCCTACACCGGAGCGAAGTTTATATTTGGCGGAAAGCTCAGCGTCCTGGCTGTTTTTGAGAAACTGCAGCATGCACTGCAGCGCCTCCCGGTCCTGGATTCCCAGGGGCAGCTTTACCGGCTCTGTTACAGTGCGGAGCACGGGGTCGCCTTCCCGCACAATATCATCCATCGTAATGAGATATTCCGCCTTATATTTTGCATTAGACAACGAATTTCATCCACCTTTGCCAATATGGTTAATTATTAATTACAACTATAAAGATTATGGATTTATAAATGCAGTCCGCAGTTTGCTGCTGTAATTCACATCAAAACCAAGTCCGGTAGCGAGCGCAGCGAGCGGCAGATAGGTTTTATCCTCTTTGCCGACTTTTTGCAGAAATGCCGGTGTATCGATCGCCTGATTCACACCATTGACCTTAATAAACTTGGAGCCGATGGTAATGACCACCGTACGACCGCCATATACAATTGTAGCGCTGGAGGTTTTATTGTCCCATTTCCCGTTAGCGCCTACGGCATTCAGAATATCCTTGAGCGCCAAAAAGTTCTGTCCGTTCTTCAGGATCGGCTTATTCGGTGTATTGAGCTCTATACCCTTTACGACAATAGACATTGGTGCAGCAGCGTTAGCAGTTGTCATTGCAGGGACAGCAGGTGTCCGGTACTCGCCCCACACCAGCTCGGCAAAGACCCGGGCAATCTTCTCATACCCCAGCTGGGTTGGATGAAAATCCGCTGCCCCCGCGCCGATAATATGGGTCAGCGAGGCCTCCACTCCCGCGAATTGTGCGGCAACATGGGCGGTCAGCACAGGAGCCTCTGCCTTATTCAGGCTTGCCGTGATGCTATCCACTACTCCGGTAAAGCGCTCCGCAGCGCTCATCAGTGTAGTATAGTTCGCGCCGAGCGCAATTTTGGGAGCAGGCTGATATTGATCAGCCAGCAGAATGGTCGCAGCCGGATTGACAGCACGTATATTCTCCAGCGCAGTCTTCACGTTCGTGCCATAAGCTGCCAAACGCTGTTCCAGCTGAGCATCAAAATCCGCAGTGGCCATTTCCTTGACATTCAGAAAGAGGCTGCTGACATCATTTCCTCCGATTGTAATTGTAATCAGGTCCGCTGCTGCAAGCTCCGTCTTGATTTGCGGCGTCAGCGCGGCAAACTGGCTGATCCGCGGATCACGCAGTCCGGCCTGTATGCCATCCGGGGTAGTGGCCGTACCGTCCTTAATGGCTGCGGTATAATTAAGCAGGCCTGCTGAAGTCAGCCCCAGTATTCCGTAATTGCTCAATGCGCTTCTTCCGTGATACCAGCCTTGTTCCAGCAGTCTTTCAGCATAGCCGTAAGGTTTGGTGTTCGGGTCCGTCATTCCTGGTTCATATCCGGCAGTGACGGAATCCCCCAACGCCACGATGCGAAAGACATCCTGCTCCGCTCCTTGTACTGCCGCCGCATCAGCAGCACTAACTGATCCTGTCAATGTAATAAGAAGCAGCGCGAACAGAAGCATGCCGCTTGTTCCGGCAGCCATAATCTTTTTCCATGCCATCAGCATCGTATCCCTCCTACATTAATATAATTCCATTCTAACATTTGACCCGCCTCCCGCAAAGAAGCGGCTTCCCATTATTTGAGAAACCGCTCCTTTACCAATCAACGATCTATTGTTGTTCATTTCCGGGCTCAGCAGTCTGTCCTTTGGCCTTCTCCTGCTGCGGGTTAAGGCTCTTACCCGAACGCTCCAGATATTTGTCGTAACGGTCATCCAGCTCATAAGCCATCTTGCGGTACCGCAGGGTTTCTTCCACGATAGGATCAAGCATAGTCTGGATCCTGATCTCGTATTTGGGCGAAATCTGGCGGATTTCCTTAGCCTTCCGGTCACCCTGTTCCATTTCGCCTTCCTGCAGCAATTCGCTCAGCTTACGCTCCAAATCATCATTATCGCCCATGCCTTGGCTGCCTCCTTAAGCCTTATGTCCCGTTGCTTCCGCTTCCTTCAGCGCTGAAACCAGGAAATCATGAATATATCCGTTGCTCGCCACTACATGGCGTGTACCAATATCATAAGGACTGCCCAGCGTATCGGTCACTTTGCCTCCGGATTCAAGCACCAGCAGTACACCTGCGGCGCAATCCCATGGGCTTAGGCCGACCTCCCAGTAGCCGTCTACCCGGCCTGCTGCGACATAGGCCAGATGCAGTGCCGCCGATCCTCCGGCGCGGATTCCGCGAACCTGCGGCAGAATATTCTGCAGGCCCGCCATGTTCGCCGGCTGGGCGAAGGTCCGGTCCGGCGGAAAGCCCATAGCGATAAGGCTGCTTCCCGGCTCCGTCTCACTGGACACGGAGGTAGGAATCCCGTGCATGTAAGCCCCTTTGCCCTTCTCGGCGACAAACATCTCGTCACGGATCGGGTCATAAATAACCCCTACAGACAGTTCTCCCTTGATCGCAAGTGCAATGGAAACACAGTAGAAGGGAAAGCCGTGTACGAAATTGGTCGTTCCGTCAATCGGGTCTACAATCCACAGGTATTCATGCTTCCGCCCTTCCTCCAGAGCGGCTGTAACTGCGTCCGCACCCGGCATAACACCCTCTTCACCAAGAATGGCATGGTCGGGATAATGGGTCAGGATCAGCCGCCGGATCATCTGCTCCACACCTTTATCTACTTCAGTAACCAGATCCTGCGCCGACGTCTTGCTGCCCAGTTCCTTCACTTGTCCCTGTCTGCTCTTGATCCATTCCCCCGCCTTGGCCGCAGCGTTGATTGCCGCTGCCGTATACCCCTTGCTCGTTACTACGTAGGGCTCCCGTTCGTTCCGGTTATCAGGATTTAAAGGATTCATCTCTTCACTCCGCTTTCTTGAACTTGATCGCTCTCCCGTGAAACACTTCTATTAAGCGCACTTCCTGCTGCTTAAGTTTCATTCAACGTACCCTATTTCAGAATACTTATCAAGTCAAACCTTGTCTAAGATCTTGTTGCCGGAGATCCGGTTTGTCTTGTCTAGGGTTCAATATTTACACTTGCTCCATCCAGCACTGTAATTCCGTTACCGGCTTCCGCCAGCTCCTTCATGGCATCCATCAGCCCGAACAGTGCACCGTCCTTTAATTTGGCTTCAATCATAACATCGACAGCAGGCGTATCCGCCGCAATCCGCTTCAGAAAAGCAAGCAGTGGCGCAGGCTCAACCCCGTCCGCATGGCTGCGGGGATCAGAGGGGCTGCGGGGGCTGGAGACATGAATTTTGGGCGGAAGCAGTTCACCGGGCCGGACATCCGTCAGGGCAAGCTCACTCTTCCAGGTCTTCATGATATCCGGCCACAGCTCCCAGGGCAGCTCGCCCTCATTGTTGACCCACTGGTGATGAATATCCAGCACCATCGGCAGCCCCAGACTGCGGCTGACTTCCAGCGTCTCGGGCGCGTTGAACGTCTTATCGTCATTCTCGAGCGTCATCCGCTCCTGCAGCCTTGCCGGCAGCGCTGCAAAATTTTCTCTGAACCGCGCCGATGCTGCAGGCTTGTCCCCGTAAGCCCCGCCGATATGGATATTGTTCTTGGCGGTTGCAGCAAGTCCCAGCGCATCCAGCATATCGGTATGATGCTGTAAATCACGGACGGAACTGGCCAGCACCTCGGGGCGGGGCGTACTCAGGACGGTGAAGTGATCCGGGTGAAAGGAAACCCGGAGGCCGTGTTTTTTAATATATTCACCGACCTCAGCAAACTCCTCGGCCAGCGCCGCAAAAGGGTTCCAGTCCTGCAAGTCGGGATGCGTCGCGAGCGGGATCAGCTTGGACGTCAACCGGTACACCTTAATATCCGAGCCGACGTTATGCTTCAAGAGCCGCAGCGTATTATGCAGGTTCATCTTTGCCAGCTGCTCCAGACGCCGCAGCGCAGCTTCGCGGTCACCCAGCTTGTTGAAGCTGGACATGGTCATGGTCTTGGAGGGAGAGCAATCTTTGATGACTGTTGACATGGCCACATAACCGAAGCGGACAATCATCCTTCTTCCCCGAAGAACATTTCATAGGCAAGCGCAGTCTGCACCCGTGACTCTTCCTCATTCAGCTTGCGTACCAGGTCCATCTCAACCGCTGTTACTTCATTGCCCTGAAAATTAATCTCTGCAATCGAGGCGGAAATCTTGACAATCGCCACCGCTACATTCTCAGGGGTGTAGGCAATGACCTTCTGGCCGGTAGGATACACGCGGAAGCCTTGCTTTACCATTTTGGTACGCCCGTACTCCAGCAGTTCGTATAGCTCCTGCTCATTCTTGAATTTGCAGACTGAATTGAATTCCGATTGAAATCCCATAGCTTCGATTCTCCTTCCCGGCCGGATGAAATCCGCCGCTCAGCTTTGATATTATTCGTTGTCGTATTTGAGGCCCTGTCTAAACTGATACCGCTCCAGCGCCAGCTCGATCATGCGGTCCAGCAGCGTCTGGTAGGACACACCGGTTTCGCGCCACAGGAGCGGATACATACTGAAAGGCGTAAAGCCCGGCATCGTATTTACTTCATTGATCAGAATTTTGCCGTCTGATTTGCGCAGGAAGAAGTCTGCCCGTGTAATGCCGCTGCCCTCAATCGCCCGGAAAGCCTGCAGTGCCGCTTCACGCAGGCGGTCGGCGACTTCAGAATCCAGCGGGGCGGGGATCAGCATCTGCGACTTGCCGTCGATATATTTTGCCGCATAGTCATAATATTCTCCAGAAGATACGATTTCACCCGGAACCGAAGCTTCAGGCTCCTCATTCCCCAGAACGGCAACTTCTACCTCACGGGCATCAACAAATTCCTCAATAATAACCTTGGTATCATAACGGAGGGCAAATTCGACAGCCTTAACCAGACTCTCTTTGTCTACAGCTTTGGAAATGCCGACGCTCGAGCCCAGATTGGCCGGCTTGACGAATACCGGATAACCGAGTTTATCCTCCACACCGACGATTAGCTCATGGCTTTTACGCTTCCATGCACCGGCGCTGAAATAGCAATACTCGCATTGCTCCAGTCCCGCTTCGCCGAACAGCTTCTTCATCACAACCTTATCCATCCCTGCGGATGAAGCCAGAACACCTGCACCGATATAAGGGATATTCGCCATTTCAAATAATCCCTGAATCGTACCGTCTTCCCCGTTCGTTCCATGCAGCAGCGGGAACATGACGTCAACCGCCTGCGCGCCCCCGCTTAGCCCGCTGAATACGGCGTTCAGTGCTGTTCCCATATCTCCTGCTGCATCAGAGAGCTTCAGCTGCTCTATCCCGCTATACGGGGCTGTCAGCTTCTCCCCCACTTTCCACAACCCCTGCTTGGAAATATAGAATGGAATAATTTCATATTTATCGTAGTCAAAAGCGTTCATGACTGCAAAAGCCGTCTGCAGCGATACCTCATGCTCTCCGGATTTGCCTCCGTACACCAGTCCTACGGTACATTTCGTATTCCCCATGCCCTAACCTCTTTCTGAATTATAAGTAGTCATTGATATGAAAAAAACGGTAGGCCGTTCTGTCGGTCCATGCATAGGAATCACGGTAATCCCAGTAGCGATGGCGGCTGCTGACGGTCCGGGCATTCACCAGCGGCATACCTTCCGCGTCAAAAGCAGTAACAATGGTACTGTGCTGGTAATGGCCGTTGCCGTCCCAGTCATACTGGATAATATCGCCGAGGCTAAGCTGGTCCGGACGCTCCATGGCTTCAGCGCGAAGACCGCTGCTCCGGTGGCCGCTCAAATAACGCTCTAGGCTGTCCGACACGGCCCAGCTGAAGCTCCACCATTCCTGGGCTCCATTATAGCCTTTGTACCACCAGCCCGTTTCTCTTTTACCAGTATAGTTGATAGGCGCTCCCCCTGCAAAGAGACATTGGGAGACGTAATTCGTGCAATCCACCTCGAAAACCTCAAACTCCGGATTGCCGTCTTTCCACCAGCGGTCGGCATAGGCAGCCGCCTCCTCCCGGCGGTAACGCACCTCTTTTGCGCCGCTGATGCTGCGCTGCACCTTGCGGTTCAGCAGCGGCTGTGACGGACGCGGGTCAGGGAGAACTTCCCCCCATTTGGACATCCGCAGTGCCGGCTCCGTTTCAACCGCTCTTCGCAGGAGGTTCCTCTCGGGCACACTACGCTCAATGTTCACAATATCCCAGTTCTTCCCTGTCCGGACGAAGGTCAGGCGTTCCGATTCAATTTTATCCTCGCGGTGCGTGATTCCGCCCTTCTCATAATAAAACGCGCTGTGCAGGGCTACATCGGCCACAACCTCACCAGAGCTCTGCCGGACGGTCCGCAGTGTGCGGACACCGGTCTCCCCGCGCAGCGGTGTAATTCCCCGGCGGTCATACCACTCCGCAAGGCGGCGGGACCGTTCGCCATGGGCTTTGAGAAACCGGCTGTCCTTGACCGAGTGATGAACCGGCATAATCCCCGGAGCGACCCGCCCCTTATTCTCCTGATCCACATAAACATAGAGACTCTGTTTCCACTCCTGCTCCATTTCACGACCGCCTTTCGCTATTTGGCTGCTGTCCTATGTATATGAGCGAAGCTCTGCAGCTATACAGCCGGAAACAGGCAGGAACTGGGATTGGGCACGGACTCCCTGCAGCAGTGTTTAATTCGGGTGGAAAATAGCCCCTTCTTCAATCCTCCTTCTATTTCCATATGACGGAAAAGCCTGTGTGGAACGGCCCGCAGCAGGGGAAAACTAGGCCGAATAATCCGCAAAAAAAACTTTACTCTCCTCTATGTAACCGTTATACTTTAGATATACGCAATATGAAATGGAGTTTCATTAGATGAAACAAGGAGGCGCATTTATGCCAAGCAAGGACCATTTTTCGCTATCCAAGAGCCTGGTGTCAGGCGGCAAAACTTATCGCTACTATCATCTTAATTCCCTCGAAGAGCAAGGTGCAGGCGACATTTCCTCCCTGCCTTTTTCGATCAAAGTACTACTTGAAGCCGCTGTCCGCCAATATGACGGCCGGGCGATTACCGAAGAACATGTTAAGCAGCTGGCCGGCTGGTCCGGCGGCATCGACCGCAATAAAGAAATTCCGTTTATCCCAGCCCGTATCGTTCTGCAGGACTTCACCGGTGTTCCGGTCGTTGTCGATCTGGCAGCCATGCGAGACACCGTTAAGAAGGCAGGCGGCGATCCCAAGAAGATCAATCCGCTGGTGCCTGTAGACCTTGTTATTGACCACTCCGTAATGGTTGATGCTTTCGGGACTGCCGATGCACTCGATTATAATATGAACGTTGAATTCGAACGGAATGAAGAACGTTACCGCTTCCTGCGCTGGGCACAGACTGCGTTCAACAACTTCCGCGCTGTTCCGCCGGCAACTGGAATCGTGCATCAGGTTAACCTGGAGTATCTGGCTTCGGTTGCAACAACCAAAACCGTCGACGGTGAAACGGTAGTCTATCCGGATTCCCTCGTCGGCACCGATTCCCATACCACCATGATCAACGGCCTTGGCGTCGTCGGCTGGGGTGTAGGCGGTATCGAAGCCGAAGCCGGAATGCTGGGGCAGCCGCTGTATTTTGTGACACCGGATGTTGTGGGCTTCAAGCTTACCGGCAGTCTGGTAGAAGGTGCTACAGCAACCGATCTGGCATTGACCGTTACCCAAATGCTCCGTAAAAAGGGCGTAGTCGGCAAATTCGTAGAATTCTACGGTCCGGGTCTGGCCAACATCAGTCTGGCTGACCGCGCAACCGTCGCTAATATGGCTCCTGAGTATGGTGCAACAATCGGATTCTTCCCTGTTGATGATGAGACACTGGCTTACCTGCGCAGCACCGGCCGTCCGGATGAACTGGTTGAACTAGTCGGGGATTACTATAAGGCACAGGGCATGTTCCGCACTGCTGATACTCCTGATCCGCAGTTCAGCGACATTATCGAGCTTGACCTGGCCTCCGTTGTTCCGAGCCTTGCCGGACCGAAACGTCCGCAGGACCGGGTAGAGCTGACACACATGAAGGAGAATTTCGAAGGTATTATCCGCACACCGGTTGATAAAGGCGGATATGGCCTCAGCGATGAGAAGATTGCCGAGGTTGTTGAGGTACAGCATAAGAACGGAACCACCAGCAAGATGGGCACGGGAGCCGTTGTTATTGCCGCGATCACCAGCTGCACGAACACCTCCAACCCAAGCGTTATGCTCGGAGCGGGGCTGCTCGCCAAAAAGGCTGTAGAACGCGGACTCACCAAACCGGGATACGTGAAAAGCAGCTTGACTCCGGGTTCCCTTGTGGTTACCGAATATCTGCAGAAGGCTGATCTGCTGAAGCCGCTGGAAGCCCTGGGCTTCTACCTGGCCGGATACGGCTGCGCGACCTGTATCGGTAACTCTGGTCCGCTGCCGGACGAAGTGAGTCAGGCCATCTCAGAGCATGATATGACAGTAGCCGCTGTGATCTCCGGTAACCGTAACTTTGAAGGCCGCGTGCATGCCCAGGTTAAAGCCAACTATCTGGCTTCACCGCCGCTCGTTGTCGCTTACGCCCTGGCTGGTACGGTTAACATTGACCTGCAGACCGAGCCGCTCGGCTATGACCCGCAGGGAGAGCCTGTCTTCCTGAAGGATATCTGGCCAACTTCCGCTGAAATCCGCGAAGCAATCGGTCTCTCCCTGAGTCCGGAAATGTTCCGCCGCAAATATGAGAATGTCTTCACCGCTAACGAACGCTGGAATTCGATTCCTGTTCCGGAAGGCGAGCTGTATGAGTGGGATGATAACTCTACCTACATTCAGAACCCGCCATTCTTTGAGAATCTGGCTGACGGCATCGGCGATATCAAGGACATCAGCAATGCACGTGTGCTGGCGCTGCTGGGTGATTCCGTTACAACTGACCACATCTCGCCTGCAGGCAATATTTCCACTTCCGGCCCTGCCGGGGAATATCTGCGCGGTCACGGTGTAGAACGCGCCGACTTCAACTCCTATGGTTCCCGCCGCGGAAACCATGAGGTCATGATGCGCGGTACATTCGCTAACATCCGGATCCGCAATGCAGTTGCTCCGGGTACAGAAGGCGGCGTGACCACCTTCCTGCCAAGTGAAGAAGTCATGTCCATCTACGACGCTTCCATGCTGTACCAGTCGGCTGGACAGAACCTGGTCGTTATTGCCGGTAAGGAGTACGGCACAGGCAGCTCACGCGACTGGGCAGCCAAAGGCACGCTGCTGCTTGGTGTCAAAGCCGTCATCGCTGAGAGCTTCGAGCGGATTCACCGCAGCAACCTAGTCGGTATGGGCGTACTTCCGCTGCAGTTCCAGGAAGGCCACGGCTGGAGCAGCATGGGGCTGACCGGACGCGAGACCTTCAACATCACCGGTCTCGACAACAACGTGCTGCCGGGCCAGGAATTGACCGTCACTGCCACCCGTGAAGACGGCACACAGTTCGACTTCCCGGTCATTGCGCGGCTGGACAGTACCGTTGACATTGATTACTACCGCAACGGCGGCATACTGCAGACAGTGCTCCGCCAGATGCTGGCTGATGCTACAGCTTCGGAAACAGCACTGCCGGTGGAATAAACCTGCCTTAACCGCAATAGAATCAGAAATATAGAAACAGCCCCCGGCGCTCCTCTGTGAGCACCGGGGGCTGTTTCTATATTAAATCTCAATCCGTTCCGAGCTCAAAATCCGCTTGTAGACCAAGGCGATAATTTGTGATCGGTCAGTCACATTCATTTTAGTAAAGATACGGCTCAAATGGTTCTTGACGGTATGCTCACTAATGAATAGGGCGCTGGCGATTTCTTTGTTCGTCTTCCCGTGCACAATCAGCTCCAGCACTTCTTCCTCACGCGGAGATATGCCCCATTCTTCCTTTGGCAGCGTCAAGGCCGCACTGTCCAGCAGCCTTTTGCCGGCAATCACCCTTTTCTTCGGCGGTGAATCCTCATGAATCCGCAGAAAAGACTGAAACGAAGACAGCAGCTGATCCCCCACCATAGCAGTCACCGCAGAGTTCAGGCGGAACCTGGACGGATCGATCCATTTTTGCGGAGAACCTTCAAGCTGTTCTGGCTCGGCCTGTCCTCCGATATGGTGAAGCACAAGCGCCAGCACCTGAACAACTGGCGGCAAGACCGGTTTCTCCATTTCTGAATGGCAGGCTGGCAATTGGTCCACCTGTTTAAGCACCATAAGCTCAGGCTTGAAAAAGCCGTATTCCGCGACAAGCTCAATCCGGAACGGAGCCAGCAGACCCGCCAGCTTCACTTGTTCCGATTCAGCTTCTGAAAGGCCGAGGAAGCGGGCAAAGGTACAGGCCATGTCCGATACATCCAGCGAGAGATTCTGTAATAAGGAATGATTGCTCTGAAGAAACTCGCGTAAATTTCTCAGAAACAATTCTGACTGCTTCAAATATCTGGCGTCCTTCTCGATAAGACATATGGACGTCACGGCCAGGGCGGCAACAGTCTCCAACAGGGGCATCCACCGCTCTGCTTCTTCCCGCTGCCTGAATCCAACGGATAACACTCCCCTGAATTCATTCCCGGACATCAATGGACATTCAAGCAGGAGGGACCCCATGGCAGTCTCGTGGAAAATGGCTGACGACAGAAAAGATTGCGGTGAATAGCGGGCTTCCAGCTCCTGAATATAGTAGGCTTCAGACTCAGGCGTCCATCCTCTGGCGAAATATGTATTAGCAGGATATCCTTTATCCTGGAAGTATACCAGTACAGAAGACGGATAAAATGGCAGTCCCATCACTACATTAAGTATCTGTGCTCCCAGCTCTTGCAAAGATCCACTCTGCGGAAGCAATGCCGCCGCTTCCTTAAGCCATAGTGTACCTTCCTTGCATAGCTGCGCCTGGCGCAGCAGCTCTTCTCCCCGCTCTGAGATACCCAGAAGCGAAGCAATCATTCTCTCCTGGTGCCCGCTACCGCTCTCCAAACTGTTTCTTCCTGTGCCGGCTGTGAACATAAGGGCTCTTTTGCCCTTGTTAATCCGAACAGGATAACAAGATAGATATTCGGGCATTTCCAGTCCCAGTTGAGTGAAAAAGAGCGCTCTCGGATCTTTGGAAACTGCCTGCCAATGACGAGGCTCTTTACCTAGCGCAGCCTGACCCAAAAAGCCGTCCCCTTGCTGAAAAACCGCATTCAGCAGCAGACGGGCATCCTTTCCCGCAGCATACTTCACCTTGAATTGGCCTTCGTCCGTTTCTATGGCCAAGGCATACAAATCTCCCGCTGCCGTCTCGGCCAGCATCTGCAGTACTGCTTCAATATTCAGAAAATCTTCTTCCAGATTGCCCAGAAGCCGGGTCATAATCATACTGCTTCGTTCTTCCTGCGGTTTAACCACCCAGCCGGCAAACAACTTACACAGCAGACTGCCCAGAACCGTTAATTTCTCCCTGATTTCCGCTATCTGTTCCTGGCTATATTCAGGCATAGCAAGAAGCTCAGCATGTAGCTGCTTATATTCGGGGTAATGCTTCATTCGGGCCCCGAAAAGTTCCAGCACCTGTTCCTTGGCTCCCTGCTCCATGTAAAGTCCTGACCATAAATAGTAAGTCTGGCCATACCCCGAAACCAGCGGACTGACAACGTACTTCAACCCCGGAATCCACTCCTCCAAGACGGTAGGGTGTGAGATCGGGCCCAGCCGGTGCAGCGGCGGTCCAAAGGGCCGCTCGAATCCCTGCAGTGAAGCCAGCATTTCCCCGTAGAACTTTCCGGTGATTGTGGGACGGGTGATCATGTCCCCTTCCTGATCGGTAAGCACAATAGCCTGACTCATCACAGCACCAAACGTGTCTTGAAGCTGCTGAATCTCCTCCATCAAAGAATCGGGTATTCCCACTTTCATATTCATAGAATCACCCCATACCCAAAATCAACCGAAAACTCATAGATAGACAAATTCTTCATTTCCAATTTACTCCCACTTTACCTTTGCTTTACTTTTATTTACCCTCATCTTACGTTCCTATAACGGATAGTCTTGTTTAATCGATCATCAGGCCCATTTCGGCTGCATTTTCTGTCAGAATGGCCGCATATTGCTCCAGCGTCTCCCGGGACAGCCGACTGACCGGCCCCGATAGTGACAGGGCTGCCACCACCTTGCCGCTGCGTCCGACGATCGGTACGGCCACTGCAGCCGCTCCGGGTTCCCGTTCCTCGAAGCTGGTCGCATAGCCGCAGCGTGTAATTTCCTTCAGCTGCTCCAGATAGAGGCTTCGGTCGACCGCCTCCGGCCAGGAGGAGTCAGCCAGCAGACGCACCTGCACTTCAGGCGGCGCGTAGGCAGCCAGCACCTTGCTGGAGGCGCCTACGGACAGCGGCAGCCGGGCCCCAATCTGCGCTACGCGCCGGATTGCCTGACGGCTCTGAACCGCCTGGATGCGTACGCGCTCCAGGTCATCGCGCAAGTACAGGCTGACCGTCTCCCCGAGCCGGTCACGCAGCCGCTCCATTGCCGGGAGCAGCAGTGCCGCCGGTTCATCCAGTGTCGGCAGGTGGGTGGACAGTTCCCAGATGCGGATGCCGAGCCGGTATTTATCCGTCGCTTCATTGCGCAGCAGAAAGCCCTTCTCCTCCAGTGTCGTCAGCAGCCGGTGTACTGTGCTTTTATGCAGACTGATTTTGGCGGCAATTTCCGTCAGGCTTAAATCGCTCTCCTGTGTAAAGCAAAGCAATATATCCAGCGCACGTTCTACGGCGCGAACAGTCAATTTACGGTCCTCCACAGCGTTCTCCCCTTACCTGTTTCATTAAATGAAACCCGGTTACATTATTCTACATAATCAACTCTATCTTAGAGCAAAAGTCCAAAGAAAGTCCAGCATATTCACAGGTCCGGAAAAGCTTGGGTTCCAGTTTACAGTTAGATTACAAAACGAGCGAATTCATTGACTTTACCGGGTCATGACCCTACGATTAAACATATGAACTATTTTCTAGGAGTGGACGTTATGGATCTGGCAACTACACGAACTGGCACCCCGGTCTCCCGTAAGCCTGATAAGCAAAAGCCAGGTGCAGCACACCAGCTTTCTCTGCGGATGATTCGAGTTAAACATATTGTTGTAGCACTTTTATTGTCGATATTTTTCTTTTTTGTTTTCTGCTTCATTGCACTCCATGCCTACATCGCCTGGGTGCTGTCCAATCCGACGGTAGCCCCTCTTTATTCCACACCTATGCTCGCTAAAGGGCTGGAATATGAGGATGTGGCCTTCTCTGCACTGGATGGAAGCCGTACGATGCAGGGCTGGTACATTCCGTCCAAAGGCTCTACCAAGACTATCGTCTTCAGCCATGGGTATGGGGCCAACCGCGAAGAAACCTGGGTTCCGATGTATGACCTGGCACACTATGCGCACAGCCTGAATTTCAATGTCGTCATGTTCGACTACGGCTTTGCTTCCCAGACTAACAAGGACATCGCCACCGGCGGTAAAAAAGAATCCCAGCAGCTGCTCGGTGCCATCAAGTTCGCCAAAGAGAGGGGAGCCAGCGAAATCGTCGTCTGGGGCTTCTCGATGGGTGCAGGAACTGCACTCCAGGCGGGACTTGTGACGAAGGATGTCGATGCGATGATTCTGGACAGCACCTTCCTGCTGGAGCCGGACACGCTCTACCATAATATCAAGCAGAATATCAACCTTCCCCGCCAGCCTTCTCTTGAGATTATGGAAATGCTGTTTCCCGTGCTGAACGGTACAGGGCTGAATCAGATTCCCTACTCCAAGGTAAAAAAACAGGACTATGCCTTCCCGATTCTGTTCATGCACGGCACCCTGGATGATAAGGCACCTTATCCGATTGCGGAGGAGCTGGCGGCAAACCAGAGCAATCCGTACTCCGATTCATGGATTATAAAAGACAGCCACCATGAGCTGCTCTTCCGTGAGCATCCCCGCGAGTATCTGCGGCGTGTCTCCGCCTTTCTCGGCAATGTCCAGCTGGCCAAGTCTCAGGAGAACAGCCAGACTTCGACCGCAAGCAAATAATCGCTGGACCTTTAGGCAAAATAGCGCACAGAGTGTATTAAAAAATACGGCTCTGTGCGTTTTTGTTATTCTTTTTTGTCAGCTGGCGCTCCCGCCGTACCCTTTAACTCTCATAACCTCCCTTTTATGCTCATATACTTAAGCGTTAATGAATCATGACGGGAGGTCTGCCAGCAATGCTATATATCTACGGGCCGCTGCTGCCTGTGCGCATTCTCGAGGAAATTATTTTCTGGAAAACCCAGGAGAAGGAGCATACCGAGGTCATCAAAGCGATTGTTCCGAACCTGGAGGAGCCTTACGTCAGATTGCTGGACGAATGGGCTGTGGTCTTTGGAGCTACAGAGCAGGCCGCACGGCGGCTACTGGAAGCCTCGCTCGGCCCCTCACCTGCGGGACACGCAGGACTTGCCGCCGAAACGGAACAGCTGGTGCACACCTCCTGCGCCCAATCCCGCGAGTTCATCCGCCAGCTGAACGCCCTACGGGAAGCAAGCAAAGCTGTAAAGGCCCAGCCGCTTGCCGGAACAGTGCTCCTGCATATTATCCGCGAGTCGGAGTATTTCCTGGCTGTGCTGGGAACGCTGGGCACCCCGGGTCAGGTCACCGGACTCATGCGGAATGCAGCCGTGGATCAGCCAGTTCCCCTCCCCTCGGATAACAGGACGGACAGCCCGGGCGAGCAGGGGCAGGCAGGGCTCAATGCTTCGCTGCCCGAAGCCCGGGAAACGGGCAGTGTACCTATCGGCGGTCACACCTTGCCTCCGCTTCCCTATGCCTATAATGCACTGGAGCCGTACATTGATGAAAAGACAATGACTATACATCATGACAAACACCACAAAAGCTATGTAGACGGACTGAACAAAGCGGAAATTAAGCTGGCAGAAGCCCGCAAAAGCGGTGATTTTGACCTCGTTAAGCATTGGGAACGGGAGCTGGCCTTCAACGGTGCCGGTCATTATCTGCATACGATCTTCTGGAATGTCATGTCGCCTCAAGGCGGCGGACGCCCCACCGGAGCGCTGCTTGATGGCATTGAACGCAGCTTTGGCAGCTATGATGCCTTCAAGACGCAGTTCAGCGAAGCGGCGGCTAAGGTTGAAGGCGGCGGCTGGGCGATTCTCGTCTGGAGCCCGCGCAGCCGCAGGCTGGAAATCCTGACCGCAGAGAAGCACCAGAATCTGTCGCAATGGGATGTGGTTCCGCTGCTGGCTCTGGATGTCTGGGAGCATGCCTATTACCTTAAGCACCAGAGTGATCGGGCGGGCTATATTAAAGACTGGTGGAAAGTCGTCAATTGGCCTTACGTCTCTGAACGTTATGCCGCAGCCCGCAAGCTGGTGTGGCAGCCTTATTAAACTGACCGTGCCGCCGTCTCCGTTGTAGCTGCCTGAAAGAGCTCCGCTTCCCCGGCGGAACCCAAAAAGCCCGTCCAACACCGTAGTGTCGGGCGGGCTTCTTGGACTGATGCGGATCGGGTTTATGCCTTCTCCGCTCTATTCTTTAATCAAGGCCAGAAACTCTGCGCGTGCAGAAGCATCTTCACGGAAAGAACCTCTGGTCGCCATGGTTACCGTCTTGCTGCCAGGTTTCTTCACCCCGCGGGAGCACATGCACAGATGTTCCCCCTCCACAACTACCATCACACCATGCGGGCCCAGCACCTCTACCATAATGTCCGCGATTTGTGCTGTAATGCGTTCCTGCACCTGCAGGCGCCGGCTTACAGCCTCCACCAGCCGGGCCAGCTTGCTAAGCCCGGCAATATGTCCGCTTGGAACATAGCCGATATGCACCTTGCCGAAGAAAGGGGCCATGTGATGCTCACACTGGCTGTAATAGACGATATCTTTTACAATGACCAGTTCTTCATGAGACTCATCAAATGTTACACCGAGCGCCTCGCGGGGATCTATTGAATAACCGCCAAATATCTCCTCGTACATCCGCGTGACTCGTGCCGGCGTTTCCAGCAATCCTTCACGGCTGGTGTCTTCTCCGATTAATTCCAATATTTTCGCAACGTGGTACTCGATCTGCTCACGGTTCGCCGAAACTTTGCCGTTCACGTATTCCTTGATGCCTCCCATGAAGCCTCCCCCTTCCGTCCGGTTATCCTTATCTCATTTATCCGGAACCGTTTATCTGCCTTTGCGGCCCTGTTTTGATTTAGCAGCAGGAGCACGTCCAGGCTGATTATTGTTTTTGAGCATTTGCTGGGCACGCTGCATTTGCTTACCATTCAGGTTATAGCCCATTTGTTTTGCAACCTTTTGCAGCATTTCAGGATCATTCTGCATCGTTGTCATTTGTCTGCGCAGATAGAAAACACCAATGGCAAATCCGCCGATCAGACCTACGACAAGCGTAATAATAGGTAATGCAATATTCATCTAAAGTCCACCTCTGCACTCTTTTGTCGGCATTGCCCGATTGGGCACGCGATTCTATCATAGCATTTCAACAACCGGACAGCAATTGGTAAATCCCATGAGTTAAAAGAGATATATTCCGGTCTGGTCCTGTGCCGATTGCCCGGCTTCCAGCTCCAGCAGGCGGCTCTTAACAGCCAGGCCTCCGGCATATCCCACAAGCGCACCTGCGGCTCCGATTACCCGGTGGCAGGGCACGATTACCGGCACGGGATTACGGTTATTGGCTCCGCCGACTGCGCGCACCGCCTGCTGATTCCCGACCGCCAGCGCAATCTCTTTATAGGAAGCCGATTCACCGTAAGGAATCGTAAGCAGCGCTCCCCATACCTGCCGCTGGAACGGCGTTCCGCGCATATCCAGCGGCAGCGTGAATTCCCGCAGCGCTCCGGCAAAATACGCCGTAAGCTGATGTTTGGCTTCGGCAAGCTTCTCTTCATCAGGCCTTAATTCCACTGCCCCGACCTGCAGCTTGAGCCATTTATTCATACTCTCCCGGGTCTCTGCGAGTGACCCGAACTTGATCAGGCAGAGCCCCAGGTCTGTTGCACATAACGTCAAGGGGCCAATCGGCGATTCCAGCTCACCGTAATAAACCGCCGTCCGGTTGCTGGCCCCAGCCTCTGCAAGCTTATTCATCGGCTTCCTCCCCCCGGTTCAGCAGCTTATCCTGGGCCCAGACCAGCATCTCCCGCACCTCGGCAACCTCTTCACTCTGCAGCGCCTGTTCCACAGCTCCCAGCGCCTCCTTGCCGCCGATCTTTCCCAGCGCCCAGGCTGCGGTTCCGCGCATCTCCGGACGGGTTTCCCGCAGGACAATCTCCGTAAGCTTCGGAACGGCGCCAGCTTCCTTGAAGTTTCCAAGGGCAATAACCGCATTCCGCTGGATCGGCTTCTTACCGCGCCAGGCCGCCGAGCTCATGCCGAATTTCTCTTTGAATTCACGGTTACTGAGATCAAGAATCGGCAGGAGCAGCGGCTTTACAACCTCCGGATCCGGCTGCAGCTCGGGACGGTGATTCCAGCTCTTGCCCCGGTTTTTGGGGCAGACAATCTGGCAGGTATCGCAGCCGTACAAGCGGTTGCCGATCTTCGTCATGTATTCCTCGCTCAGGAACCCCTTGGTCTGGGTTAAAAAGGAGATGCAGGCCTGGGCGTTAAGCTGTCCAGGTCCAACCAGAGCACCCGTAGGACAGGCATCAATACATTTGGTGCACTCTCCGCAGCCATCCTCAACCGCGGCATCGGGAGGGAAAGGAATGTTCGTCACCATCTCCCCCAGATAGATCCATGATCCCCATTTCGGAGAAATAATCGCACAGTTCTTACCGCTGAAGCCGATTCCCGCCCGTTCTGCTACAGCCCGGTCCACCAGCACGCCGGTATCGACCATGCTTTCCATTACCGCATCAGGTACGCGTTCCCGGATGAAGCCTTCGAGCTTCTCCAGCGCTTCACGCAGCACATGATGATAATCACGGCCCCAGGAAGCCCGGGCGAGTATGCCCCGCCGCGCCCCGGGTTCCGACTTTGGCGGATTCTCCATTTTGGAGGGATAAGCTACAGCAATTGCGAGAATAGACAATGGTTCACCGGACTTCAGCGCCGGGACTGTCCGCTTATCCAGATCCGGTTCTTCAAAACCGGATTCATACCCCTTATCCCGGTGCTCCTGAAGAATGTTTTTCAAATATAGAAAAGGGTCGGCTGCAGCAAACCCGATATCGTCGATGCCAAGCTGCGGTGCCGCCGCCTTAATTTCAGCCTTCAGATGTTCCCACTTGGATAGCGGCGGGGCATATGCTGACTGCGCTTTGTTGTTCATTTCCGCCTTCTCCTTTACTCGCTTCTTATTTATACGGCCTAACTATCCGTTCTTACAATGTGCCCAGCTTAGACAGAGGCCACCAGATATACTCGGCCTTTCCAACGATGGATGACAGCGGGACAGAGCCAAAAAAGCGGCTGTCCTTGCTGGCTCCGGCATGGCGGTTGTCCCCCATAACAAAATAGTTCCCCTTCTCAACCGTCAGCGCCGGGAAATCGGAATCCTCAATCTGCGTATCAATATAAGGTTCATCCGCCAGTTCACCGTTTACATATAGCTGATGCTCTTTTACTTCTATAATATCTCCCGGGATCCCGATCACCCGCTTCACCAGATATTCCTTCCGGTCCGGCCCGGTACTGGGGTCATGGAGTACAATTACATCCCCCCGTCCGGGGGCTGCAAAGCTAAGGGTAATCTTATTAATGACCAGCTTCTCCCCTTCATACAGCGTAGGCTGCATGGAGTGACCTATTACAGTGGAGACATTGAACACAAATATATTAAGCAGGGACATGACTGCAAATATAATTACGGCTGTGATGAGCCAGTTCCTTAGTTCGATAATCCATTTGGGCCCCTGCCCTTTTCTGGAGCCGGTATGGGTGACAGAGCGGTATCTATGCTTGCGGCCACGCTTGAATTCCCCTTCAATTTCCCCGTTCATATGCCACCCTCTTGCCTCAAATGATAAATAAGGCCCTGCTGAAACTTTTGCCCGTAACAATAGAAAAGCATATCTCCCTGCCATTTGCAATGGACACCGGGAAGATATGCTTTAGTATAATGGAACAGACTATGCAAGTCGTCATAGTTCTCTATTCTAGTAAATGTTTCCGCTTTCGCCGCGCCGAAATCAAAGAAAGTTATCCGACGATGCTGAGCTTACGTACTGATTTGAAGATTTGATCCTCGTTATAACCCATTGCTTCATACAGCGGCAGTGCAAAGGCGTTATGCTCATCAACGGCTACAAAAATACCGCTAACCTTGCGTGCCTGGAACCTGTTCTCCATCGCCGATACCAAACTTCTGCCAATTCCTCTGCGGCGGTAATCGGGATGAATGGCAATACGGAAATAACAGCCATGGTTCTTCTCGATCGTACCAATCAGCGCACCAACAATTTCTCCTTCTTCCTCAGCAACTACAATGAGATCGGAATCCCAAGAAAGCTGCCTGGAGAAGGGCTCGATCGTGCTCTCGAAACATTCTTCCGATAATGCGGTCTGCAGCAATTCAGTCACAGGGGTAACGTCGCTTAATTGAAAGGAACGAACGTGCATTCTTTAAAATCTCCCTTTTCTATGGCTTAGAATTTAACAAAAAGAAGGAGTTCCCGTAACAGTAAACAAAGAAAAAAAAGCATAAGAAAAACCCAATGGATGATTTCGAAGAAGTTAACGGATCCATCGTCTGAAGAGATTTTTCTCCTGGTTAAAGAATTATTAACCGAATGTTAAGCGGCCCGAAACATCTTCAATGTTCAAAAATCGAGGAATACCTGCTTTTATCTCTATTAAAGCATACTTTTCTGGTGATATCACCATTTTTCTTTAGAAAGCGCTTTATATCAAGCGCTTTCATTGAACAACTTTACACAATTTCTTTATAAAGGTAACTTTTCGTGTATAAACGTTCACACTCCGGGAGAATCTATATTTTTAACATAGCGTTAACACTTCCGGTCAGGTAATAGAGGGATTTACTTTACAAACATTTATGTTTGTTTAATGTTGCATTATTGTTCCAGATACGGTTTAATAATAGTATCTTATTGGTTACATACCCTATAAGACGCATCGGACATAAGGGGTTTTGACGTCAAGACCGCCAAAATTCTTTATCATACAAATTCTAATAAACTCAGGAGGGATTTTTCCATGGCATTTCAATTACCGGCACTTCCTTATCCGAACAACGCTCTCGAACCGCACATCGACGCATTAACGATGGAAATTCACCACGACAGACACCATAACACCTATGTGACGAACCTGAACGCTGCTTTGGAAAAGGCGCCTGAACTGCAAGACAAGAGCATCGAGGAACTCCTCACTGACCTGAATGCAGTACCTGAAGCGATCCGCACTGCAGTCCGCAACAACGGCGGCGGACACGCTAACCACACCCTGTTCTGGGAAGTTATCGGACCGAACGGCGGCGGCGCACCAACAGGCGCACTCGCAGCAGCTATTGACAGCGAACTAGGCGGCTTCGATAAATTCAAAGAAGATTTCGCTACTGCAGCAACTACCCGTTTCGGCAGCGGCTGGGCCTGGCTCGTTGTTAAAGACGGCAAGCTGGCTGTAACAAGCACACCTAACCAGGACAACCCGATCAGCGAAGGCGCAACACCGATCCTCGGCCTTGATGTTTGGGAGCATGCCTACTACCTGAACTACCAAAACAAACGCCCTGATTACATCAAAGCTTTCTGGAATGTAGTCAACTGGGAAGAAGTCGGCAAACGTTACGAAAGCGCAAAATAAGGTTCCGCAGCCTAAACAGCTGCCGCCTTTTCTGGGCGCCTGATATTTCATAGCTTAAGCATAACGGCTGCACCGTCCGCTGAGGACAGGATGCAGCCGTTTTTGTGTTAATTCATAAATTAAATTTCAAATGGCCAGTCCAGAAGCATAGTCTAATTAAGGTGCGTGCCGATCTGTTGCACTTTCTGCAGCAGATATCCCTTTAATCGTCCGATAAACTGTTTCTATTGCACTTTGTACATTAGAAACATGTAATCCAGGTTTTTTTGCCCCCTAATCCCGAAATCTGTTGCACCAAATACAACAGAATGCAGTTCGTAATAGATTAATGTGAAATCTGTTGTACAAAGTGCAGTCATGAGGGTCAGAAAAGAGATCGGTTCCCTGCCTCTGACAAGGGCCTTGCCGGCATTAGTTCCCGGCAAGGCCCTCTTTTTGTTCAGGCTACTGTTGCTGCTCTGCCTCATCAAAGTAACGGTTCAGCAGCTTAAGGAACACATTCGGAAAGGCATAACTCTCCATATCCTCACGGTTGATCCAGCGCACTGCGCCGCCGTCCTCCGGATGCTCGCTGCCATCGGCAAAGAGCTCCACAGGCGGCTCCGCAGCCGCCGCATAGGGCGCCCGCGCTTCTGCCGCCAGCGGCAGCGCAAGGGCGTCCTCTTCTCTGCAGGTGTACACCTGCAGAGTCCACACAATATGGCTGAACGTATGCTCCGCAGCCGTCCAGTGCCCTTCAGGCCGGGCGAAGATCCCGGCCTGACGCAGGGACCGGCGCAGCCGGTCCAGCGCTGCCGCTTCCGGCAGCAGCGCGCCAGCAGCGCCGCCCTCCGCAGGCGGCGCCGGCCAATGCGGCAGCTCCCACATGCGGGCTAACAGCCCGCTCTGTGGCCGCTGCCGGATCAGCACCCGGCCGGCGTGCTCGCCGCTGCCGGTCACCAGGGCCGCCAGCCGCTCCTCGGGGCGCGGCGGCTTGGCCTTGGTCTTGACGGGCAGCGAGGTCTCGCAGCCCGCCAGGCGCGCAGCGCAGTGCTCCATCACCGGGCAGAGCAGGCAGCGCGGTGATTTTGGTGTGCAGACCAGCGCACCCAGCTCCATCAGCGCCTGATTGAAATGCGAAGCCTCCCCCTCCGGGATCAGCTCTGCCGCCAGGCGCTCCATCTTTACGCGGGTCGGTCCCTTGGCAATGTCGTCCTCCAGGAGGAAGTAGCGGGACAAGACCCGCATCACATTGCCGTCTACCGCAGGCTCAGGCCGGTTGAAGGCAATGCTGAGAATAGCTCCGGCCGTATAGGGGCCCACGCCCTTAAGCCCGAATACCGCATCGCGGTCATCCGGGACTTGTCCCCCGTACAGCTCCTTAACCTGCTGCGCCGCATGCTGCAAATTCCGGGCACGCGAATAATAGCCCAGTCCCTCCCAGCATTTAAGCACTTCTTCTTCCGGCGCATCCGCCAAAGACTCCACCGTCGGGAAACGCTCGATAAACCGGTTGAAATAAGGAATGACCGTGTCTACTCTCGTCTGCTGCAGCATAATTTCCGAGATCCAGATATAATACGGATTGCGGTGGCGCCGCCAAGGCAAGTCCCGCTTCTGCCCATGATACCATTCCAGCAGATGCGAGCTGAAAAACAACTTTACGTTCTGCTCCTGCTGCTCCTGTTGTTCATGCGTTGTCATCGTTTTTCTCCTTGCTTCTGTATTCTCTGTGTATCAATATTTTCTAGCTCAATCTATATAGACCGTTCTTTAGCATCCTCTATAGTCCACTCTACCACTGCAAACGTGGAAGCCAGCTCGCGGCTGTGGGTAATTGTAAGATGGATCCTATACTCCTGTTCCTTCATGCCCAGCCTGGACCAGGCTTCTCCCGAGAGCGACACACTCGGCTTGCCGGAGGCATCCGGCAGAATCTGAATATCCTGGAAGCCCACCTCGCGTCCGATGCCGCAGCCCAGTGCCTTAACAATAGCCTCTTTAGCTGCAAACCGGCCGGCAACGAATTCAGCGAGGTTGCTCTTTCGCCCCTCTGCCAGTACCCGTTCCCCCGGTGTGAGAATGCGCCGGATGAGCCTTGCTCCTGATTCTCTTGTCATTACAGCACTGATCCGCTGGATTTCCGCCACATCATGCCCGATTCCGTAAATCACAATCTCCGCTCCTTATGACGTTTGTCCTCAACCGCCTCAATCTGATATCTATCCTTTAAAGCTTTATTAATGGTATGATCTTCATGTATATTCTTGGTATATAGAATAGATTATAGTCTGAGATTCTTTCTGCTATCTTAAAAGAAAAAGCCGCCAAAGTCTATCGGCCTGGCTTCTTCCCCGCATCATGACCTTCACCGAGGAATCTTAATTCGATAGAAAAGAGGGGGTTCGCCCGATGAACCGCAATTTCGAATTGCCCGCCGGAGAAGATGCTGTTTTGCGCTGCTCGCATTTCCCTGCCCAGAATAAGGCCCGAAGCCTGATTATCATCGCACACGGCTACAAGGGGTTCAAGGATTGGGGAATGTTTCCCTACGTTGCAGCTTCGCTCAGCAAGGAGCATGAAGTAATCTCCTTTAATTTCTCCCATGCCGGAATCGGCGGGGATCTGCAGAATTTCACCGAGCTCGAGAAATTCGCCCGCAATACTTATAGCCGTGAAATTAAAGATATGGAAATTCTCCTCTCATATCTGAGCCAGCATCATAAATTCGGTGCTCTGCCTCTGTTCCTGCTGGGACACAGCCGCGGCGGCGGCGACAGTCTGCTGTACGCACTGGACCATCCGGATGAGATTGCCGGAGTGATCTCCTGGAACGGACTCACGAACCTTGATTTGTTCACAGATGAACAAAAATACGAAATGAAAACGCTGGGCCGGAGTCATGTGCTGAACGGCCGCACAGGGCAGCAGATGCCGCTTGATGCTGTACTCATAGAAGATCTGGAGCGCCAGGCCGACCGCTACGATATCCTAGAGCGGATGAAGTCAGCCAGCTTTCCGGCCGTCCTTATCCAGGGGACTGAAGACGGCGAGCGGCTGCGGCAGGGATCAGAGCAGTTAATTAAGCTCCGCCCAGATATCGAGTGGGTGCAAATCACCGGAGGCAATCATACCTTTTGCACGGTCCACCCGTTTAACGGACCAACTCCGCAGCTGGAGCAGGCCATTGCTGCTTCGGAGGCTTTTATCCAACATACGCTGGCATCCCGGAACAGCACTTTATAACCCGCTCTCAGAAGCCGCCAACCAAACAAAACCGCCGTAAAGTGAGCTGTTGCGCACTTCGGCGGTTTTTGCGACTAACAAAAGTGTTCTTTCTCACTATATCTTCTTTATCATTGGCTAAATACCCGGGATGACATTTCGCTTATGCGCGCTTCTCCGGTAATAGTTCTCCAGCTTTTCTGCAGCCTCCGGGCTGATCTGCTTGCCTTCCAGATAGTCGCTGTTCTCATCATAGGTGATACCCAGCTCCGTCTCATCCGTCTGACCCGGCCAAAGCCCCGCTGTCGGCGCCTTGGTCACGATCTCTTCCGGCACACCCAGATAGGCAGCAAGCTGACGTACCTGCCGCTTATTAAGCGAACTCAGCGGAGTAATATCAACGGCACCGTCGCCCCACTTTGTATAGAATCCGGTAATGGCTTCAGAAGCATGATCGGTTCCTACCACCAGCAGATTATTCTCAAAGGCGAGCGCATACTGCATCACCATCCGTGTTCTAGCCTTCACATTGCCCTTGCCCTGATGCGTAATATGGCGGTGCTGTCCCAGCGCCTTCAGGCTATGCTCTACTTCAAGCGCGATCTCATTAACGGCTTCCTCAATATTGGTCTCTACCTTGTGGGTCAGCCCAAACGCTTCAGCCACCGCATAGCTGTGCTCAATATCCTCCTGTTCCCCGTAAGGCTGGAAAACACCGAGTGTAATATATTCTTTGCCTTCCTCGGCGGTCAGCTCGTCCGTTGCCCGTTTGCACAGTCCTGCAGCCACCGCACTGTCTACACCGCCGCTGATTGCAATCAGCAGCCCTTTTGCACCAGCCTGCCGTACATAGGCTTTCAGGAAGTCTACCCGCCGCTCAACCTCTGCTTCTATATTAATAGCCGGCTTTACGCCCAAGGCAGCAATAATCTCTTCTTGCAAACTCACAACCATCCCCCGTTTCTGGTTTTTGCTTCTATGTTAAGAAGAAACGGCTTCGCCGTCCTCTCAGGGACGGTAATCGTTTCTGCGAAAAATAGAAGGAGTATTTATAGCGTAAAACATATAAATTCTTCTATGTCGAAAAAAATCCCGCCTGCAGCCGGACTGCCGGCCGCCGCGAGATCACGTAAACTTACTGATTATTTACTGGCACAGACGATTAAACACTTCTTTCAATTCAGCAGCGATTTCAGCAGCCGAGCGGTCTTCGACCCCATGACGCTCAATAAAATGAACGAGCTCCCCGTCCTTCATCAAAGCGATGGAAGGCGAAGAAGGCGGATATGGAGCGAAGTATTCACGTGCTTTGGCCGTGGCTTCCTTCTCCTGGCCCGCGAACACTGTGAACAGGTGATCCGGCAAAATTTCATTCTGCAAAGCTTGGGCTACACCGGGACGGCACTGGCCGGCTGCACAGCCACAGACAGAATTGATAACAACAAGCGACGTTCCCTTTGCGGTTGGAAGAGTGGCTTCCACCTCTTCTGGAGTTAACAACTCCTGAAACCCGATACTAGTCAGGTCGTCACGCATAGGCTGAATCGAATCCCGCATATATTGATTAAATGACATGGACATTCTTCTGCACTCTCCTTTGCCTTATAAAGTGTTTGTTCAGGCTGCATTACCGCAGCACTTACTAACTTTATTATACATACATACCCTGTGAAAGCAAGGAATGGCGGCTAATTCCGCGTCACTATCCCGCCCGGTTCTCTTCCGCTTCAAAAGGAAAAGCAACTGTAAAAACAGTACCTCTGCCAGACACCGAATCTACCTTGATTGTGCCGTTATGGCGCTCGGCAATACTTAAGCAGAGAGGCAGGCCAAGGCCTGTACCATGACTTTTAGTTGTAAAAAAAGGGGCAAATAAATTTCCGAGTTTATCTTGCGGAATACCGCTTCCTGTATCCTTAATCATCAATTCAACCTTATTGCCATTCATTCGTGTCTCCAATGTGAGTACTCCCTTGGCCTCCATCGCTTCCATTCCGTTGCGGGCCAGATTAAGGATCAGCTGCTTGATTTCCCTGACATTCAGCTTAAGCAGCGGCAGCGAAGGATTTAAGCTAAGCTCAACACTCTGGCCGCGCAGATTGGCGTCCGCCCAGATGAGAGGACCAAGTTCTTCTATTATAAGATGAAGCTGCACCTCTTCTTTATCCGAGATCCGGCTTTGAGCCAGTGACAGAAAATCATTAATAATTCCGTTGGCCCGGTCCAGTTCATCCATTACGATCTGATAATAGGAATCAAGCTCCCCGGGGCTTTTCTCTCTCATGAGCTGTAAGAACCCGCACACCACCGCCATGGGATTGCGGATCTCATGAGTGATACCGGCCGCCATCTGCCCTACCAGAGTCAGACGCTCCACATGGCCCAGCTCGGTGCGGATATTCTCTTCCTCCGTCACGTCCTGAACAATCATTACTACTCCGTCCGGAGGTTCTGCACCTTGCTGGAGCGGGGCGATATAGATTTGATAAGTATAGCTGCCGCACTTTATTTTGGCATTGGAGCGCTGTTTGTTGTAGAAGATTTCCTGAAGCTGGCCATAGGTCTGCTTGTCCACGCTGTCCCCGAACAACACCGAAGCCGGCCGGGAAAGAATCATCTCTCTGGTGAAATGGGGATAATGCCGTCGGACCAGCTTCAGCATGAATTCATTAAGCTCTGTTATATATCCACGTTCGTTCATTGACATTATATTCAGCTGTACGATATCAGTAACCTGCTCCAGCTTCTTCGATTCCCACATGAATCTCTCAGAGATCCCTTTCATCTTTTCCTTAATCTGAACCTTATCCCAAGCGGTTTCGATAAAGTAAACCAAAAGACCGCCGATCAAAAGCGTAGTGAACAGATAAAGCGTAACCAGAATGGATTCGGGTGAATAGGTCTCAAATGCACGAACCCCCTTCATTTTGGGAACCAGGACTATGAATAGCATACTAGGGAACAACACGACCCATAGTATAATTATTTTCTCCATAAGCTTAACTTCTTTAAAGAGGCGCGCTAAGCCGAAAAGCAGCGGATACATCAGGATGCCTGTATCAATGACCATATAGCTGAGTCCGGATGGCTCCGAGAACAAAGCCGTGCTCAGCAAAAAATATCCGGCCAAGCATAATCCGGAACGGCTGTTGCCATATAGAATACCTATGTATGCCGGTAAGATCGCCAAATTCAAATAAACTTCCCCGACTAATGTCGTTGAGAGGATTGTACTGAAGGTAATACTAAATGCACAGCCAATAATCAAAAATGCCTGATCATCGGGAAAACGCCGGTTTCTGCGGGCCGTCAGGCCTTTATCCATCCACCATTGAAACAGAAATAAAAAGGAGCAGGCTGCCGATATTTGCAATAAGATATCCTTTACCGCATTAATAATTGCAATCCCTCCCAGAGTGTGACATTTTTCCTTTCCTTTAAGATTAAAACACAGCCAGACATTTCTGACAACGATAACTGCAAGACGGGGCAGCTGCTCTGGATACGCCCTGCCGTAGGTGGTATGATTCCGTTAGCAGAGATAGAAGTCCGCACAACCTCAAGCATATAAAGGAGAAGATTCATGAGCAACTATGATGTAATCGTCATTGGAGGCGGCCCCTCCGGGCTGATGGCCAGCGTAGCCGCAGCAGAGCACGGCGCCTCCGTGCTGCTGATTGATAAAGGGGGCAAGCTGGGCCGGAAGCTGGGAATCTCGGGCGGCGGGCGCTGCAACGTCACCAACGTTAAGGAAACCGCAGAGCTGATCGCCCATATTCCCGGCAACGGCCGGTTTTTGTACAGCGCATTCGATCATTTTAATAACCGTGATATTATCGAGTTTTTTGAGAACCTGGGGATTGCCCTTAAGGAGGAAGACAACGGACGGATGTTCCCTGTATCCGATAAAGCCTCAAGCGTCGTCTCTGCACTCATTGGCAAGGTCCGGAGTCTCGGCGTACAGATAATGACCAACAGTCCGGTGCGGGAAGTGCTCTATACGGAAGGTGCCGTGCAGGGGGTACGGCTGGAATCAGGACAAGCCTTCGGCGCTGCGGCCGTGATTATTGCCACCGGCGGTAAATCTGTACCACAGACGGGCTCCACTGGAGACGGCTATCCGTGGGCTGAGGCAGCGGGACACACGATTACGGAGCTTTTCCCGACAGAAGTACCCATCGTGTCACGCGAGGAGTGGATCAAGTCTGGGGATCTGCAGGGGCTATCCCTGCGCGATGTGACACTTTCCGTCTGGAATCCCAAAGGCAAAAAGCTCATCTCCCACCGCGGAGATATGATCTTTACCCACTTCGGGCTGTCCGGTCCGATTGCCCTGCGCTGCAGCCAGTTTCTGCGCCAGGTCCAGCGTAAAACGGGAACCGATGCCGTGGAGTTGTCCATTGACCTGTTTCCCGACCACCAGCCGCAGGAAGTAGAGTCACAACTGCTGCACAAACTCGAGCTTGAGCCTAAAAAAGCGATCCGCAACTCACTGAAGGGGCTGCTTCCCGAGCGCCTGATACCGCTTCTGCTGTCCAAAGCCGGGCTGGACGGGGATCTTACCGGCCATCATCTGCCCAAAAGCGGACTGCAGTCTCTAGCAGCCCTGCTGAAGCGGATGCCTGTTATTGCACACGGTACCCGTTCTCTGGCCGAGGCCTTTGTAACTGGCGGAGGCGTCAACCTGAAAGAAATCGATCCAAAAACCATGGAATCGAAACTCACCCAAGGCCTCTACTTCTGCGGGGAAGTACTGGATATTCACGGATACACCGGCGGCTACAACATTACCGCCGCCTTCTCCACAGGCTATACTGCAGGCAAGCATGCTGCCGGACATTTGTAGCCGTTCAGGCTTGACTGCCCCTGTAATTTTTCAACAAAAAAAAGCGTTGCTTGCGCAGGATCGCAGGCAACGCTTTTTAGATGAGACAGCTTAATGCTCTGTCAGGCGGATAGTGCTATATATTCGTGAAATGAAGACTCCCAGGCCATAGCCCAAGGGTACAAACAGCAACAGTCCTAGCCATCCATACAAAGGAATAAACACCACTGCGGAACACACCACAGTATAGGGAAGGATCAGAATTTTAATCGCCTTTGAGCCGGCTTCAGCCTTTTGTGACTTAGTAAACGGCAGGATGCCGATGTAGTCATCTCCGGCAAAGAGCAGCCAGAAGGAACTCAGCCAGTAGCACATTAATAAAGTCAACACTATGAGCAGGATCCACCTCAGAAAGGCCGGAGCAATAAATAACGCCCCCATGGATACCCCTGTGAATGCAAAATACAGCTTCAAATGCGCCGGATTGCGTACAAGCGCTTTGATTCCCGCCGCCGTGAAGCGGCTTTCGGGCAGCGTCGAGGACAACAGCGGCTGCGATTTGCGGAAGATCCAGGGTCTGTACCGGGTGGGACGAGGCTTATCAAGTACTCCCCGCAGCAGGAGCCCTGCGATTCTCATGCGCTGCTTATAGTCTTCACGCACATCGCTGAGAAAGGTCCCGCGCAAGCGAAGACGGTACCGGACCGCCCATACGGTCACCGCCGCGTACACAGCTGCGGCAGCGAGCAGCAGTAGCGGGCTGTTCTCCCAGAGGAGAGCCAGCCGGATATAGATTCCGGAAGGTACAGTGACTGCGGGAATCAGCCACAGCCAGCGGCGGAAGCCCTGGCGCTGCACTTTGACGACATGTCCTAGCAGCTTGACGCTCCAGCCGGCGGTTATGGTAAGCAGCAGCAGCGATCCGGCTGCTCCAGGGCTTAGGCCGTAGCCGCGGATTATAAAGGGCAGCAGAACGGCGAAGACAGCAGCAATTTTCAGCGTGGTAACAATAAGACTATAGATTATTCCGCGGAGCAGGATGCTATTAATCCAGTTTTGCCGCTGCCTGAGAAACAGCAAATCGCCTTCCTGCAACAGCAGTACCATTCCCCCGGTTACAAGCAATATGGCAAACAGCAGAGGAATCATCATAAAGGGGAGGAACGAGGTCCAGGCAGGCATGTCCCCTTTCCAGAATCCGTAATAGAAGCGCCCTCCCAGCAGGCCGCCAGGGATGATGATATAGAGCAGCACTGTCCAGTCCGCTGCGGTCCGGATAATCGCAGACTGCTCGCGCCAATGCGAGAACAGCCGCCGCCGGAACAGACGCGGACCCGTAGGGAACGCGTAGGCCGATCTGCTTTTCGGAGGATTACTGTGTATTACCGCATTATTCCGTCCGCTCATGTTAATTCGTCGAAGCAATCAAACAACGACCCCTCCGGCAAATCCGCGATGTCCCGGATCTCCTCCAATGTGCCTGTTGCTGTCATTCTCCCTCCGGAAATCAGCACGAAGCTGTCGCAGATTTTCTCAGCGGTATCCAGCACATGTGTAGACATGAGCACGCCTGCACCGCGTTGCCGCTCCGCCTCCAGCAGCCGAAGGAAATCCTTCGTGGCCCGGGGGTCAAGTCCGATAAACGGCTCATCCACGATGTACACATCCGGCTGGACCAGAAACCCGAGCATCAGCATCATCTTTTGCTTCATGCCCTTGGAGAAGCCTGCCGGCAGGTCGTCGCGCACATTGTCCATCCCGAATTGCACCAGAAGCTTCCCTGCGGTTGCCTCGAACTTATCATAGGGCAGTCCGTACGCCGCAGCTGCCAGATCCAGATGCTCCCAGAGTGTCAGATCCTCATAAAACACAGGCTGTTCCGGCACATAGGCGTAGGACTTGTTCTCTCCGCCAATCGTTACCTTTGCTTTGGCATGCTTGAGCAGACCGAGCAGCGTTTTGATCGTCGTGCTTTTCCCGGCTCCATTCGGGCCGATCAAGCCCAGCAGCTCACCCTGGCGTACCTGGAAGGATATTCCCGATATCCTGTTATCTCCTGCTTCGTAACCGGCCTCATCAATGAGAACCTCCAATACGATTCCCCGTTCGTCCTCCAACTCATCTATCTCTTCCATACAGCTTTCCATCTCCTAATGTTGAATACCCATTGTCCCGAATCGAATCTGGGCTTTCTACCATTATACGAACTATGGCTGAGATACTTCAAACATTACTTGTGTGTCCAGCCTTCCCGCATTGTCCCTGTTCTCGATTCTGCTGCGCAGCATCAGCATTGCAAGGCCTAGCAGCGCGGCCAGTACACCCGAAAGAATGAATGCGGAAACCGGTCCCGAGGCTGTCACAAGTGCGCCACCGGCTACAGGGCCAAGAATAACCGCTGCGCTGGTCAGGCTGTTGACCGTCCCAAATACCCGTCCCGTGTACGCTTCCGGTGTTCTCCGCTGCAGCATCGCGTAAAACGGGATAAAGACCAGGCCTGCCCCCGCTCCCGCGGCCGTAAACGAACTGAACAGCATGATATTCATCCACAGACCTGCTTCTCCGTATGCCGTTACCAGCGCTGCGGCTGTAAATACTGAACCCATAAGGATCGCACCGGCACTCATAAAAAGCAGCGGCCGCTTGCCCATCCGGCTGGAGGCAAGGGCTGAGAGCAGCGTTCCCAAACCGCTCGCCGCCAGGCACCAGCCCAGCAAATCCCCGCTGATTCCGGGAATACCCCGGAACAGAGTCACCGTCTGGGAATCCGCAATCTGCAGTACCAGCAGTACCGTTACAAGCATGACCACCCCGCCCAGCACCGCAGGCATTCCGGTAATTATCCGAAGTCCGCTGCTCACTTCCCTGCGGAAGGAGTTGCGGCCCTGAAGTTTCTCTGACGTATCTGTTCCTCTGTCCGTCCGGTATTTCCCGGCTTGCGGCACCGCCAGCAGAATGACTGCAGAAACCAGATAGGTAGCCGAGTCCAGCACATAGCAGGCCGAGATCCCAAAAGCCGCAACAAGCAGACCGCCAAGCGCGGGGCCGATGATTTTGGTAATTTGCTCAATAGATGAGCTGAGGGCAATGGCTTGATCCATTTGCCCGGAAGGCACCAGTTCTTTGAGCTTCCCGCTTTTGGCCGGGGAGAACAGTACATCCAGGATCCCTTTGGCGATCAGCAAAAGGTAGACCTGCCACAACGAACCGGCAAATACGAGGCAGGCTACAATCCCCGCACGCGCAAGATCCGAGCCGATCATGATCGCTTTGTGGTCCATTTTGTCACTTAAATATCCGGCCAGCGGACCGCCGAGCAGCATAGGCACGGCCATGCACAGTGAGATTGCTGTAATCTCCCAAGGTGTAGCCTGCCACTTCAGGCCGACCATCGTCAGCAGCGCAAGCAGATGCAGCCAATCCCCTACATTGGAAATAAGCTGCGCGGACATCAGCAGCATAAACGGCCGGTTTGCCGTCAGCTTCTCTGCCTGCACCACATCGTTGTTAGATTTCTTCATCCTTTTCACCACTCCCTGCCACTATTCCTTATTTGTAATTTATAGTAAAGGAACTCGCGGCTCCCTTCATCAATCCCCGGTTGTAACTATGTGCGGTGCCAGAGACTGAAAAACTCTTCAATCTGCAGGCGGATAGCCAAAATGGCCTTCTTTTTTCACAAAATTTAAGCACCGTCAAAAAATTGTTTGATTTTTAATAATTAAAAGTGTGCTCATTGTGACAAATCACATGTTCTTCATCCATTGTTTGACGTATTGTAAAGTTATCTTAAGTTTTACTGCACCTACGAAGCGTGCATACGGGCAATGATTCCAAATTTGCGGGGAAACCCACACAATTAACGATAACGATAGAGGGTGGAGAAGCATGATACAATCCTATGAACGCGATACTCAATTAACGCTGCATTTGTACCGGGTTTTTGCCAAGTCTTTCAAAAGCATCAACGAGCATGCCGTTACCGGAAGCAAGATTGAAGGCTTCAATCCGACAGCATTCGCTGTGATGGAGGTTCTCTACTATAAGGGACCTCAGCCGATTCAGCAGATCGGTGCCAAACTGCTGCTGCAGAGCGGCAACGTTACTTACGTGATTGACAAGCTCGAAGAACGCGGATACCTGCACCGCAAACCTTGTGCGAATGACCGGCGTGTTATTTTCGCTGAGCTGACAGCAGAAGGCGAACAGTTGATGAGCGAGATGTACCCGAAATATTCAGAACGCCTGCACCTGGCTTTCAGCGGTCTGAACGATGATGAGAAAGAACAGATGATTATTCTGCTGAAGAAGATGGGTCTCCAAGCGGAGAAGCTCTCGCCGCTGCCCCGCAAGTAGGATTGGCAGAGCAGATGTTGTGAATCTATTCACTATCTTTTGAAGACTTAATTCCTGATAATACAGAAACGGCTGCACGGTCCCCTCAGGACTGTGCAGCCGTTTCTTTATATGATCCGCCTACGACTCATGATATCTCGATTAACATTATTACTTCTCATTACGCAGCAGAGCGTAAAGGCTCACGTCCTGAAAACCTGAAGCAGTATGGCGGTATTGGCGCAGCAGGCCTTCCTGCGAAAAGTTCAGCGCCTTAAACAGCCCGTGCGCACGGATATTGCCGGGGTGGCATAAGGCTTCAATCCGGTTCAGGCCCATCGTGCCAAAGCCGAAGTCCAGCACAAGCCCCAGTGCTTCGCGCATATACCCTTGTCCCCAGCAGGAGGGTGACAGCTCGCAGCCGATTTCTCCACGGTAGGCTCCCGGCAGCTGCCATTGGTTATAGCCGCAGCTGCCGATAATCTCACCATCCGGCAGGGTAATGCTCCAGCGCAGGCTCTCCTCCTCTTTGCCCATTTGCAGCAGGAGAGTGATCAGCTGCTCCGCATCCCTGACGGATGCCAGCGGCGGGGTATCCAGCCAGGGGGCGACAGCAGGATGAGTCCATATCTCAAACAGCGCAGAAGCATGGTCCGCAGCAATCGGCTGCAGCTCTATTCTTGTTCCGCTCAGTGTCGGTGCTACCCCACGGCTTAGATACAATACCCTCGTCCCCTTTCATCTTTATAAGTATACTTCATCAGTAAGGATTTTCTGCATTCCTCTCTCACAAAAAAAGCGCCTGCACCAGGCAATGATCTCCCCTGATGCTGACGCTGTTTCATTTCCTAGCCTGATATGACCTAACCTGAGGCTTTCGCCGCTTTGGCCGGTGTAAGCACCTCAGAGCACAGTACCTGCAGCTTCACCTGAATATCCTTGAATTCTTCGATGCCCGTACCGGTGATACTGAACGCATCGCCATGGGCTGTCAGGAAATTCTCCTGAGTGAGCCGTTCCAGTTCCTGCTTCACTTCCCGTTCCGCTACCCGGTACCCCAGTTCCTCAAGTTCCGGCAGCATCTCCGACAATGTTAAGTCCCTCTCACGTGCAATATAAAGCATATGGATCCCTATGAACAAGTTCTGTACATCGGCGCGCATATTCCACTCCTTCCGGCCAAGAGCCTTCGATATATTAAGCAATTACCCTGGGAAGCGCATGGGGAAACACTGCTCCCGCTCCATTTAAGGTATCCATTGTACCTTCTGCAAAAATCCGGTAATACTTGACGTATCGAGTCTTGCTGTACTATGTTGTTAGGTACAGTTATGGTTTCATTACTGACCCCATGTACAGGAAGGTGATGCTTCATGTTTCAGGCGATGCCCTACGACGGGACACGCAGCGAGCGCTTTGAAGCAGTGCTGACGCAGCTTGCGGCGCTGATGGAAGGCGAACCGAATGCTATTGCCAATCTGGCAAATGCTTCGGCATTGCTCAAATTCTCTCTACCGGATACCAACTGGACCGGTTTCTATTTATTTGACGGCAAGGAGCTTGTACTCGGACCTTTTCAGGGACTGCCCGCATGCATTCGCATTCCGCTGGGCCGCGGGGTCTGCGGAACATCGGCGGAGGAACGCCGCACGCTTGTCGTAGACGATGTCCATGCCTTTCCCGGACACATTGCCTGCGATGCCGCATCGAACAGCGAAATCGTCGTTCCCCTCCTGAAAGAGGGCCGGCTGCTTGGTGTGCTCGATATAGACAGTCCGCTTAAACACCGTTTTGACGATGAGGAACGGCGCTTTCTGGAACGGTTCGCAGAGATGGTTGCCGAAGTTCTGTAGGTACCGCGAACAACATAAGGCCGTCACTGATGCAGGAATGATCTGCGCCCGTGACGGCCTCTTTGCTCTGGTACTGATCTGTTACCTCATTATTTAACCGGATTAATGTTCCAAATTTCAGTGGCATAGCGGCTGATCGTATTGTCACTGGAGAATTTACCAGAGTGGCCAATATTGATGACAGACTTTTTCAGCCATTCCTTCTGATTACGGTAAGCAAGATCGATTTTGACATGAGTCTCCACATAGCCGGCAAAATCCCTGAGCACAAAGAACTCATCATTATTGTCAACCAGTGATTGGTACAGCGTATCGAATTCCTGGGTATTGCAGCAAATGGGTCCCGGTGTCACCAGCTGGTCCAGCACTTCTTTGACGCGCCCGTCGCCATTATAGATATCGCGGGAGTGATATCCCCCGAACTGGTAGTAATCTAGCACCTGCTCCGCCCGCAGACCGAATAGGAACATATTGTTGTCCCCGACCATTTCATGCATTTCTACATTCGCCCCGTCCATGGTGCCGATCGTCAGCGCGCCGTTCATCATAAACTTCATGTTGCCCGTACCGGAGGCTTCTTTGCTAGCCGTAGAGATCTGTTCGCTCACATCGGCAGCAGGGATAATCTTCTCTGCCAGGGATACCGAATAATTCTCCAGGAAAAAGATACGGATCTTGCCCTTAATATCCGGATCTTTGTTGACAACATCAGCGACAGTGTTAATCAGCTTGATAATCCGCTTGGCCAAATGATAGCTTGGCGCTGCCTTAGCCCCGAAAATAAAGGTGCGCGGTACCATATCCATGGAAGGGTTATCCTTAAGCTGATTGTACAAGTGCATAATATGCAGAATATTCAGCAGCTGGCGCTTGTAGGCATGCAGCCGTTTGACCTGAACATCAAAGATCGAATCAGGATCCACCGGGATGCCATGCTTCTTGGTGATGTATTCAGACAGGCGCAGCTTATTGCGGCGTTTGATCGCAGCCACCTGCTCCTGGAATGACGCATCCTCACAGTATTTGATCAGCCCGATCATCTCCTGCGGCTGATGGATCCAGCGGGTACCGATGGATTCATTGATGAGTCCGGCCAGCTCGGGATTGGCATGCAGCAGCCAGCGCCGGTGCGTAATCCCGTTCGTCTTGTTATTGAACCGGTGCGGGTACATTTCATTGAATAACCGCATCTCCCGCTTCTGCAGAATCTCGGTATGCAGCGCCGCTACTCCGTTTACACTATGGCTCGCTACAATTGCCAGATGAGCCATGCGGACCTGATCATCATGAATGATCGCCATTTGATTGATCCGGTTCTGATCACCAGGATATTTGCTCATCAGTTCGCCGCAGAACCGGGCATTGATTTCTTCAATGATCAGGAAGATGCGCGGCAGCAGCTCCTTAACCATGCCCATCGGCCATTTCTCAAGTGCTTCGCTCAGAATGGTATGGTTCGTATAAGACACCATCCGTGTCGTCATGCTCCAGGCCTGATCCCAGCCGATACCGTGCACATCCATCAGAATCCGCATGAGCTCAGGGATAACCAGGGTAGGATGGGTATCGTTGATATGCAGCGCCACTTTGTCCGGCAAGGATTCAATCGGAGCTCCGGTCTTGCTGAATGTCCGCAGTATACTTTGCAGACCTGCACTACACAGGAAGTACTGCTGCTTCAGCCGGAGCAGCTTGCCTTCGTACTGCGAATCATCCGGATACAGGAATTCTGAGATGGATTCCACCGAACGTTTGTATTCCAGAAACTTATGATAATCCGAGCCCGTCAGTGATCCGGACATCCGGGAAGCCAGAGTAATCGACTCCGCGCTCCAGTTGCGGAGTGTATTCACATGCTTGCGGTCGGCACCAATAATCGGAACATCATAAGGGACCGCGCGTACCGCTTCATAATCCTTGTGGTCAAAGACCAATTCGCCGTTCTCTTCACGGGTTTCGATGCGCCCCCAGAACCGGACTTCTACCTGCTTGTCTTCCCGGCGCACTTCCCACACATTATCATTTTGCAGCCAATAGTCAGGCAATTCTACCTGGTAACCGTCCACAATCTTCTGCTCGAACAAGCCATATTTGTAACGGATGCCGCAGCCATGCCCCGCATACTGCAGGGAAGCCAGGGAATCCAGGAAGCAGGCAGCCAATCGGCCAAGGCCGCCATTGCCAAGCCCTGCATCCGATTCTTCCTCCTCCACCTCCCGCAGATCGAACCCAAGCTCCGCAAGGCCATCGCGCACAACCTCAAGCACACCCATATTCAGCAGATTATTGCCAAGCAGCCGGCCGATCAGAAACTCCATGGAGAAATAGTAGACCTGCTTATCCTGATTATTCTTATACTTCTGATTCGTCTCTGCCCAGTTCTTCCCCGCATTCTCACGGATCATATTACCGATGATATTGTACACTTCACCATTCGATGCTTCTTCCAGCGGCTTGCCCAGCTTCCCGATGAGGGTCTCGCGGAACACTTTTTTAAAGGTTTCTTTGTCGTTGAACAACAGCAGGTTCCTCCTGTCAGATGCATAATTTGTATGAAATACCTGGCCTCTATTGAAACTCAGGACCAGCCAGACTGCTATAGTGCACAGTCCAGCTGATCCTGGGGTTAAATTTTGCTGCTCTTGGCGATGACAAACGGCCGTTTGCTATCCCCGACGAGAATCCGTTCCTTGCTTAAATGCACATCTTTATCCATAATGACATTCTCGATCACAGCGTTCTCTTCAATAATACACTTTTGCATGATGACAGAGTTAATAATCCTCGCACCTTCACGAACCTGCACACCCCGGAAAATCACGCTATTCTCTACTGTTCCGCCGATAATACAGCCGTTAGCGACCAGGGAATTGCTGACATTCGCGCTGTCGAGATAACGGGTAGGCGCTTCATACTTGATCTTTGTCTGCACCGGATTCTCCAGGAACAGATCCCGGTAATTCTCCTGCTTAAGCAACTCAAGGCTATTCTTATAATAGCTCTCCAGTGAATTGATTACCGCATGATAACCCTTATATTCATAGCCTGCAATTTTAAAGTTAGCCCGGTTCTTCTGAATAACATCGCGGAAAAAGAAGCTCTCTCCGTGCGCAATGCAGTATTCAACCTGCTCCAGGAATACTTTCTTCTCCATGATGAAAATGTCCAGGTACACGTTCGGATGATGTTTCTCCTGGTGAATCTCGGTAACGAGGTTATCGTCATTCAATTCAAGCCGCAGACACGGATCATGCTCCGGCTGAAGCTGGTCGATCGCTTTATAGACAAGCGTGACATCAGCTCCCTTTTCCAAGTGGTACTGGAACACATCCTGCAGATCAACGGTGTTAATATGCTGGCTGCCGGAGAATACAATATATTTGGCTGAGGCCCGCTTGAAAAAATCCAGGTTGTTGTGGTAATGCTGCAAATCTCCGATCGATGTATCCGTCGGATCATTCCAGTCTGGCGGAAGAATGAACAATCCCCCGTGCTTGCGGTTCATATCCCAGGACTTGCCGTCACCGAGATGGTCCATCAGCGAACGGTATTTGCGGCGGACAAACAGCCCGACACTCTCCAGATCCGCCCGCATCATATTGGACAGAACGAAGTCGATCAGCCGGTAACGGCTGGCAAAAGGTACGGCCGCACCGCAGCGGAAATAAGTTAACTCATTCAATTTGTCCAGTTCATGGTCAAGATTGATTACGCCCAAAAGCTCTTTCATCGCGGGTCACCGTCCTTTATGATTATATGGTTTTGGCTGCGACTGATTTCCGTTTCTTACTGCGATTGTCGATCAGCAGAATTTCATCCTCATTCTCCCGTTCGATACCGATCTCCATATAATCCTCGATGACTGTATTCTCACTAATGATGGCTTTATGAATTTTTACATTCTTTCCAATCTTCACCTTAGGCATAATGACGGAGTCGGTAATGACACTGCCTTCGCCCACTTCCACACCGTAAAACAGCACTGAATGCTTAACCTCACCATGCACAATGCAGCCTTCATTAATAATGCAGCTCGACACCTTCGCTTCAGGCGCCACATATTGCGCAGCCTGATTCGGATTACGGGTGAAGATCCGCCAGTTCGGATCATTCAGGTTCAGCGGAGGATGGTCGCTGAGCAGGTCCATATTAGCTTCCCACAGGCTGGCAACCGTACCAACGTCCCTCCAATAGCCTACATAAGGATAAGCGTACAGGGAGTTGCCGTCCTCGAGCATCAAAGGAATGATATCTTTGCCGAAGTCATGGGAGGAGCTTACCTTCTCGCCGTCCTCCAGCAGATGCTTGCGCAGAACATCCCATTTAAAAATATATACACCCATGGAAGCCAGTGTGCTCTTCGGCTTGGCGGGTTTTTCATCAAATTCGTATATCTTGAGGTCTTCATCCGTATTTAGGATCCCGAAGCGGCTTGCTTCCTCCAGCGAAACGTCAATGACCGAGATGGTGCAGTCGGCGTTTCTTGCTTTGTGGTATTGCAGCATTGCGTTATAGTCCATTTTGTAAATATGATCCCCGGACAGGATAAGCACATGCTCCGGGTCAAACTGGTCTACAAATTTGAGATTACGGTAAATTGCATCCGCCGTTCCCCGATACCAGCTGCTTCCGTTCTCCCGTTCATGCGGCGGCAGGACGAACACACCGCCATCTTTACGGTTTAAATCCCAGTCGCTGCCTACCCCGATGTATGAGTGGAGAACAAGCGGCTCATATTGCGTCAGCACACCAACCGTATCAATACCCGAGTTAGAGCAATTACTTAGCGGGAAATCGATAATCCGATAGGTTCCTCCAAAATATACAGCGGGTTTGGCGAGAGATTTAGTCAATCCCTTCAACCTTTTCCCTTGGCCTCCCGCCAATAGCATGGCTACCATTTCTTTTTTCTTCATGGAAGAGCCTCCTTGACATATGGGTATTGAAGCATGTAAATAAATGGGTTGAAAAAATCATATGTTGCAGATCAGACTCAAACGCGGAATTCCAGAAAGAAGTGTATCAGAAAGAAGTCAAATGAAAGAAATGTGTTTGATAGGAAATTTGATAAGATTAACAAACGGGGGAAAACAAACGGAATCGGAACAAGTTACCGGACTGGTTAAAAAGTCTTAAACAATCCGGGTAGTATCCCTATTGTAAATTGTTCTAGGCCCGCCGTCAAAACCCTTTATTACAGGCTCAAAAAGTTAAATTTCCAACTATTTTCCTTAATATTGACATTCATAATCCTTATAAATAGATTTAACCATTATGATTAACCATGAACGAGATTTTCTAATCTTTGATTTAAAAAGAAGTCTTCAGCAAACCTTCAACCTGATGTGTAATAATGTAGCTACCGCTTACTGTAAATGGAGGAACTTATGATGAAAGCTGCCCAAGGTGTACGACTCTTGCTCGTTGATGACGAGCCTCATATACTCCAGTTCCTGGAACTGGGATTAATCAACGAAGGCTTTGAAGTAAAAACCGCCCCAGACGGGGCGAGTGCAATCGCCATTGCTGCTGATTTCAAGCCTCATGTGGCGATCCTGGATGTGATGATGCCGGGAATGGACGGATTCGAGGTCTGCCGCTACCTCCGGTCAGAAGAAACGGAAATAGCCGTGATCATGCTCACGGCCAAAGACGAAGTGGATGACCGCGTCAAGGGTCTGTCCATCGGTGCCGACGATTACATGGTTAAGCCGTTCAGCTTCGATGAGCTGCTGGCCCGGATACAGGCCCGGCTGCGGAATCAGTTTCCCGGACTGCTCGGGGAAGTCCGCTGCGGCCCGTTCCGGATTGACGGCAGACGCAAAGAAATCCGCCACAGGGACGAGGTCCTGGAGCTTTCCCCTACCGAATATGAGCTGCTGCAATATCTGGTCATCAACCATGGCCTCGTGCTGAGCAAGCCGATGATTCTGGACAAGGTATGGGGCTATGATTTCGGTGGCGAAGAAAATATCGTCGAGGTCTATATCCGTTCCCTCCGTGAGAAGCTCGGCGATAAGGAGCACCGGATTATCCGCACGCTGCGCGGTGCAGGGTACCGGGTGGACCTGTTATGATTGCCCGCCTGTCTGGCCTCTTACGCAGACATTCCGCACCACGCTCCCTGCGTAAGCAGCTGCTTGCCACTTCACTGCTTATTCTATCCGTACTCCTCCTGCTCATCGGAGTACTGCAATATGTGCTGATGCGCAATTTCATCTACAGCAACAGGGCTGAATCCATGGAAACCCAGCTGCATTCCGTGCCGCGCGATTTTTTTTATGCGCTATATTCCCGGAATGCGGGGATTAATCCTGAGAATATTAACAATGCAGGACAGGAGAAAAGTCAGCCAAGCGCTGACACCTCCGCCTCCGGCAGTGCATCCGGCAGCGGAGCAGACAGCAGCTCCGGACACAGCAATAACTCCGGGCAGAATGGCCTGGCGGGCAGCAGCCAAGGCTCGCTTATGCCGGAGGAGAACGGGGGAGGCAATCTCGGCGGACTGCCGGGCGTAAATCCGGGAAAGCAGCGGACGGGAGAGAACGGACGCCCGCTGCTGCTTGACGCCCATACCACCATCGCTGTATACAGCTCAGACGGCACGTTTAAGGATCTGCAGCAGGACACCCTGTCCGAGTCTGCTGCCCCGCGGCTGAGCAATGAGGAATACGATGAGCTGCTGAGCCATACTACAGCTAAGGCAAACGGAAAATACAAGCTGATCACCTCCGCGGACGGAAGCCATCATCTGGCTGTTTTCATGGATCTGGGGAGACCCGGCGGAAATAGAATCCTGCTGCAGATGAGTGTGGAGACGGGACCGCTGAAGGATGTAATCCTGCAGCAGCTGCTTATCTTTGCTGCCTTGTCGGTAGTGGCTTTGCTTGCCGGTTTATTCCTCTATTTGCCTGCGCTGCGCACAACATTAGTGCCTTTATCCAATATGGGCGAGGCGGCGCAGCGTATCGATGCCGGTAATCTGGACGTCCGCTTTCCCGTTGATCAGGGACAAATGGAGATCGACAAGCTTTCCCAATCCTTCAACGGGATGCTCGAGCGGCTGGAAATCTCCTTTCATAATGAGCGTGAAGCCAAAGAACAGATGCGGCGGTTCGCCGCCGATGCCTCCCACGAGCTGCGGACACCGCTCACCTCGATTCACGGTTTCCTGGAGGTGCTGCTGCGAGGAGCTGCCGATAACAAAGAGCAGCTCTACAATGCGCTGAAGAGCATGCACGGGGAATCGAAGCGGATCAACAAGCTGGTTGAGGATCTCCTGCTGCTGGCCCGAATGGATGGAGCCCCCCAGCTCAGGGTCAGCCAGCTGCCGCTGGACGAAGTCATCGACGAAATGAAGCCGCAGCTGCTGGTGCTTGCCGGCAACCGCAAGGTTACTTTTGATCTTTCATACGGGATCAACGGAATGGTTGACTCCGACAAAATCAAACAAGTCATTCTTAATCTATTCCATAATGCCGTGCAGCATACGGATACCGAAAAAGGCAGTATCCATATTTCGCTGCACGCCCGGAATACGGAAGCGAAACTTGCCGTTCGTGATAACGGAAGCGGCATCTCAGCCGAGCATATCCCCCATGTTTTTGAGCGGTTCTACCGCAGCGATTCGTCGCGCACACGGAAATACGGCGGATCTGGCCTAGGCTTGTCGATCACCAAATCGATTATCGAGGCGCATAACGGAGCAATCAGCGTCGAGAGCACACCGGGTGAAGGCACAAGCTTCATTATTACCTTACCGTGTCTATTGGATTAGTAGATAATAAGCTGTAATCAACGCTATAATAGTAAGCAGGAAGCTATGCTCACAAAACTTAAGCGTATGCTTTCGAAGCGAGTTTTGTACGAAGACTATTCAAGGAAGCTATGCTCACAAAACTTAAGCATATGCTTTCGAAGCGAGTTTTGTACGAAGACTATTCAAGGAAGCTATGCTCACAAAACTTTTAGGAGGTCGCAATCCATGTATGAAATTGCAATTATCGGAGCCGGTCCTGCCGGTGCAAGTGCTGCCCTGTTCGCCGCCAAGGCGGGCAAAAAAACGCTGTTGATCGATAATGACAAGGGCATGACCCGCAGAGGCTGGTATGAGAACTTCTACGGAATCGCTGAAATCGGCGGCCCAGACCTCGTAGAAACCGGACATAAGCAAGCCGTCAAATTCGGAGCTGAGCTTGTGAACGATCAGGCCGTGAATCTCACTGCGGGCAGCGAGGGTGTAGTCATTGAGAGCGAAAGCGGAGCTACCTATGAAGCGAAGCATGTGATCCTGGCTACAGGTGTACTGACAGATCTCGCTGCTAAGGCGGGCGTGGAGACCAAAGACGGCACGGAGCCGAGAATCAAAACTGTGGTTGCCGTGAATGCGGAGGGCAAAACCAATATCGAAGGCATTTGGGCAGCGGGAACCGTGGCCGGAGTCAGTGTACATGCGATTATCACTGCCGGTGACGGCGCGAAGGTGGCCATTAACATCATCAGCGAGCTGAACGGTACCCGATATGTGGACCACGATTTGCTGAAGGCATAATTCATTACGTTTGCTGCTGTTTGCGCAGTAAGAGGCCAGCCGGGAATTACCGGCTGGCCTTTTTTGTACCATGAGGGAAGGTTATTCAGCATGCGGCCGGTACCCTTTATTAGGTAGGGAACTACATGAACGACAATTGCTTTGACGGGACGGAGGCGCAGTAGAGGGATTTTCCCCACCTAATTTCCTGCGAGCGAAACGAAGTCTGTCTATAGCGGGATTTTCTCCATCTAATTCCTCCCATTCGGAGTAAAACCGGCGTTTCCAATAAACTTAGCAGGAGGAATTCCACCTAAACTAGGTTGTTAGGCGAAAATAAAAGAATTTGAGGGAGGTTTTCCCACTATAATAAGCCAGTCCTTCAGAATAGCCCTTTCGGTTATGTCTAACCTGTCACGTCTTCACCTCAGCAGCTCCTTCCGCCGTTATTTGTTTAATTGGGCTACCCGGGGCTCCGGCCCGGTATTTTGCACCCTGCCTCCATAAAACTCTTGTACAATGTACAGCGGACGGCCTTTGGTCTCGTCATAGATCCGGCCTACATATTCGCCCAGAATGCCCAGCATGATCAGGACGAACCCGTTGAAGGTTAAGGTAATGCCGATCATCGACGCCCAGCCCTTAACGGCCGCGTCCGTAAAGAGCGCCAGGTAGAGCACATACATAAGGTAGAGAAAACCTCCGGCTGACAGCAGACCTCCCAGGTAACCCGCAAGCTTTAGCGGTTTGTACGAGAAAGAGGTGATGCCGTCCAGGGACAGCTTAATCATGCGCTTGAGCGGGTATTTGGTCTCTCCAGCCAGCCGTTCGTCACGCTCATATTCGATCGCCTTCTGGCGGAACCCTACCCAGCTGACCAGGCCGCGTACAAACCGGTTTTTCTCCGGCAGACGTTTGAGCTCATCGCAGACCTTGCGGTCAATCAGCCGGAAATCACCGGTATCGACCGGAATGGAAATATCCGTAGAATACCTGAGTATCCGGTAGAAGACGCTGGCTGTCCATTTTTTGAACAGTGACTCTCCGTTGCGTTTGATGCGTTTGGCGTATACGACCTCGTAACCCTTTTTCCATTCCTCAATCATCTTCAGGATCAGCTCGGGCGGATCCTGAAGATCGGCATCGATAATGATCACCGCATCGCCCAGGGAATAGTCCATGCCGGCCGTAATCGCGATTTGATGCCCGAAATTGCGGGACAGATCAATAAGCTTCACGCACTCATCCCAGTAGCTGTATTCCTCTATCATTTGTGCACAGTTGTCTGTGCTGCCATCATTAACAAAGAGTAATTCATAGGATTCGCCTGTCGTTCCCATCACTTTTTTGATCCGCCGGTAGGTCTCCTGAATCACTGCCTCTTCGTTAAACATCGGTATTATTACGGAATAGCGCACGTTGGTACTCATGAGCAGCTCCTCCTACAAAGTTTTGTACTGAATGTTTGTTCTTAGGTTCATCCCTTACTTAAGGGTAATTTCATACAATGTTCCGCCATTCACGCCTGTTTCGGTTCCCTGCCAATCCGCTGTAGGCACCGCTGTACCATTCTCGGTGATCCAGCTGGTAATTTCAGAGTTTCCGCCACCCCTTCCGCCGCCCATACCGCCGCTGGTAACGAGGAAATACTTCACTTTGCCGCTCTCAACGAGTGCCTTTAGGGTATCCGTCGTATAGGGTACATCTGAGTTGTTGAACCCGTTCAGAATGACTACCTGCTCGCCTTCGTCAATGATATATGGACCTGCTGTTCCGTAATCCATTGCAGCGAACAGATATTGTTCACCGGTGTTATGCTCCTTCAGGTAAGCCAGCAGATTCTCATTCACTCCGGTAGGGTTATTTCTGCCCCCGCCTCCGAAGCCGCCGCTTTCGCTGCTGTCGGGTCCGGCTGCCGGAGTCATGCTGTTCAGCCCGTAGGTGATCGGCGTAAACGCCCAGTAGAGCGGCCCAATCATAAGCACCAGCAGCCCCATTACCGCTGCTGCATGGGCAAAGACTCTCTTCTCTCGGCCTTTAATGATTCTAACGATAATCAGAAGAAGCGCCGCGGCAATACCTGCCGCCAGAACCCCCGCCGACCATCCGCTGCCAATCGTATCGTCATAAGGATGAATAATGTACCACTGGAAGGCTGCTGTAGCCAACACGGCTACAGGCAGCAGCCAGGAGAGCCAGCTTGAACGTTCCTTATAATAGTTCCAGAGCTGTGACCAGCCCGCACCGGCTAACGCCGCAACCGGCGGAGCCATCATGATCAGATAATATTGATGGAAGAATCCGGCGATGCTGAAGAATCCCATAGCCGGCACCAGCCAGGCGAGCCAGAACAAAGCCTCCTTATGCTTCATAGTGAAGTTCTTCCGGCGCAGGCCGGCAAAGATTCCGATTACGCCGAATAATACAAAGGGCAGCAGCCAGCTGGCTTGCCCGGACAATGCCGACTGGAACAGCCTAAGCGGTCCGGCTGTACCCGTATTGAACATGCCACCGCCGTTCATCCCGCCGCCGTTCATACCACCGTCCATAATGCCGCGGCCTTGGGCGCCATCAGTATCGCCGAACTGCCGGCCTTCTCCGTCCGCTCTGCCTCCCGCACCTTGTCCAGGCATTCCGCCGTCATCGCCCGCCGGTCTCCCTGTGCTGCCCATCACATGCCTCTCTCCGTTCATGCCCGGCATTTGTCCGCCACTCATGCCCGGCATTCCGCCATTCATTCCCGGCATCTGCCCTTCATTCCCGAAATTGCCGCCGCCAAATCCGGGCATTCCTCCCCCGCTGCCGCCAGTGCTGCGGTCACCCGTCAACCGGGATACCCCGTTGTAGCCGAATGCCAGATTAAGCACAGAGTTGGTGCCGCTGCTCCCCATGTAAGGCCGCTTGCTTGCCGGGATGGAGTCAACGATGACCGCCCAGGAGAGTGAGATCACCAGCAGCACAGCAGTGCAGGCTGCCAGTACACCGGTTTTCTTCTTCCAATTCACTTTTGCCGCTAGAATATAGAACAGATAAAAGGCTGGTACAACCATATATGCCTGCAGCATCTTCTCATTAAAGGCGACCCCGATCAGCCCGAAGGCGATGAGAAGACTGCCGATGGTATGCTGTTTAGTTCCCCTGAATAAAAACCATGCGGCCAGCAAAAGCGTAAACACCAGCATGGCATCGATATTGTTCGTACGGCTGACTGCTGCAGCTACGGGTGTAGAAGCCATTGCCAGTGCGGCCAGGCGTGCTGCAGTTCTGCCAAAGCCGGGCTTTACCAGTAGATATACAATCAACACCGAACCCACGCCGCCGAGGGCCTGCGGCAGAATCACGCTCCAGCCGTGCAGACCGAAGATTATGGCGCTCAGCGTCTGAATCCAGAACGTCACCGGCGGTTTATCCACCGTTACCGAACCGGCAGAATCCAGTGAGGCGAAGAAGAAATTATGGAAGCTCTGCATCATGCTCCCCACCGCTGTTGTATAGTACGTATTTACATAGTGGTCATTCCAAATTCCGTAGCCGTATAAAAATGCAGCGAGCAGCAGTATGATCAGCAATACTACGTCAGAACTCAGCTTTTTAATGAAACTCATTGTCCCCCACTCCCATCGTTCAATTATCCTTTAATCCGGCAGTGCTCTATCCCCAGTGTCAATCTTTGCCTAGGTGTATTATGGCACCCTTACCTTAACGGATAATGAAATCAAGCTGAATGTTAGCTGAATGCTCAAATCTAAGGAATTCCGGAGAATGTAGTTCAGCGAATCCTTACAGCCACCAGGACAACCGCGCGCAAAAAAGCCCCGCATGGCGGGGCCTGTACTACATGCTATGACCTGTGATTCTTGAAGAGTGGCTTTTATAGCGTGCCCATTTCCTTAAGACTTAGGCTTTCCGGCAAAGTGCAGCCAGCTTGTTCACCGTGTTCCAGTTACGGGCAGTGAGCTGCACACCGAGCAGCTTGTCCAGGGAAACCTTAAACAGCGGCGATTGGCTGACGCTTACCTCATACAATATGTACAATTCTTTACCGACTACCTGCAGCTTATCAGCTCCGTCCCCATAGGGAATAAGCTTCTCCAGAGAGCCGGCAGACGGCGCCTGATCGAGAAATGAAACATACAGCCGCTTGTAATCCTCCTCCGTCTCCAGCTGAAAAGGGCTCGCCTTGATAGCTGACTCCAGCTCTTCCGCAGTACGAAGGATTACGGGAACCTCAAAGCCGAAGGTCTCTCTGATCCGCTTTTCAATTATCGGGACCAGGCCTTCCTCTGAGGGTTCCCCACTCTCGAACACAACGTTACCGCTCTGGATATAGGTGCGGACATTCCCACACCCGAGCGATTCAAACATCGCCTTTAGATCCTGCATTTTAATAATTTTATGGCCTCCGACATTAATGCCGCGCAGCAGCGCAATATATGTGGGCATGATGCACCTCTTTCCCGAACAGGTTAGGCCTTGCGGACAGATCTCAGACGTTTGCGGACTTCCTTGGCAAGCTGCTCCTTCTCTGCTACCGGAACGCCTTCGATTAAGCGCGCTGCGGCTACCGGCAGTATCCAGGCATTGATTTCGGCGTAGCTTCCCCCCGATAGGCTGAGATACTCCCGGATATAACCTTTTGTCAGCCTCTGCCTGATAAAGCCTGTGACCACTCTGGTAAGCAGAGAGGTTCCCGGAGGCATCGCCCCTATACTTAACATCAGCACCGACCGTGCCGTATCTGCCGCAGGATTCCCCGTAATACCTGTCATCCAGTCGATAATCCATGCTTCCTTATCCAGCAGCACATTGTCGGGATGGAAGTCGCCATGACACAGTCTGCTGCCCTCCGGCAGCTTCTCCAGCTGCTCCAGAACTGCCGATTTCTCCTCCATCGTGAGCATGGGTGCGGAAATGATATGTTTTCGCAGCTGCTCCTTATACAGTCCAAGTTCCGGATTGCCCTCCAGCTGATGCAAATTGTAATGCAGGGCAGCCAGTTTCTTAGAATATTCAGCCAACTTCCAAGGCTTCTCGCTAATCATGCTCAGCAGGGAACGGCCATGAATCTGCTGAAATACAATCCCACTTCTCCCCTCTGACTCAATCAGCTCAAGCGGCCGGGGAGTCCGGATACCCTGGGCATAGACATATGTACTAACCTTGAATTCCTGTTCCACAGCCGCAGCGGGAAAGTCCTCCAGATAAAGCTTCAAAATGGTGCCATCCCCATGTTCCCATACCTCTGCTGTCCGTCCAACTCCAATTCGGTTCCCCTGCATAACCTTCCTCCCGTTTAATCCAGATTGATACTGGTGAAATGCTCTACCACCGGGAATGGGCTGTAGTAGGAGTGCAGCAAGGCCTTCCATTCCTGATACTGTGCTGATCCTCTGAAGCCTACCGTATGATCCTCAAGAGTACGCCACTTTACTAGCAGTAGATATTTGTGGTCATCCTCCAGACAGTGCTGGAGTTCATGTCCCAGGTAGCCTTCTATCGAGGCGATCAGCGGAGACGCTTCCTTAAAACTGGCTTCAAACGCTGCGGTAAGCCCCGGCTTTACCTGCAGCATGGCTGCTTCCAATACCATCTGATCCACTCCTAGTAACTTATATTTTTCCCCACGGCCCATTTAACCCTGGAGTGCATCGCGAAAAAACTCATGATAGAAATTGATAATCACCAGCAGGACCGCCAGCGACTCATTCACACTGCCCACTTCCAATGCGTGATTGGCATCGTCAATCCGGTACACCCTGATATTATGCAGTCCGCTGATCTCGGCAGCATACTGTCCGCTGAACATCGGATCGCTGCCGCCATAGATGACACTGCCCCGGCTCTGCTGGATCCATGGAAGAGTCTCGGCGATCGGGGTCAAATACAGATGTGATGTCTTCTGCTGCACGCCCATCTCAGCCGCCAGCCGTCCGGCGATGACCGTCCCCATGCTTTTACTGATGAACAGCAGCTGCTCATACTCCGGAACTGCGGCAAGCGCAGCCTTGCATTCCTCTACGACAATATCCAGCTCTTCCCGTTTGAATCCTGCCCGCGCACTCTGATAACCATACTCCAGGATCAGAAGATCACAGCCGTATTCCGCCGCTACTTTGCCGGCGTAATCAAGCAGGGAGCGCTCGGCGGAATAATTCTGCCCCGGAAAGACAACAGCCAGCACCTTGGATTCCTGAACAAGATACTTATGTCTGACCTCTCTGCCCCAGTGGGAGGACATCATGATACTGGAAACGCTCACTAGGCTTCCTCCTTTCCAACGTTCATGCTGCAAACCGCCTGCGAAGGCATCTGCTATGTTTACCATTATAGCGATCTTCGGCAAAGGTTGGAAATGTCAAAAAAACTCCCTGTAAGTACTGCACCAGGAAGTTGTAGTTCTTCTTACGCATATTTATTGCTGAGAGGCCTCCGCCTTCCGGCTGGACCTTTTAGCCATAACCTCAGCCGAAGCCCACAACGTCAGCGGAATGAACACCTGAAATGGAAGTGCGTAAATTTTATAGATATGATAGGCAAAATACTGCATCTGCATAATGTCCATGTAGATGAAATCAGACAGGTAGACCATGATCAGCCCCATCTGCAGCACCACGGAGCGGTAGCTCTTCAGCTTGAACACTTTCGCTATCCCATTGCAGGATACATACAGACAGAGACTCACTTTGATGAACAGCGCCGTTACAAATACAATGGCCGCCGAACCTTCAATCCGGGTCAGGAAATCACCTACATTGATTCGGCTGACCGCCACATAGGAAGGAAAATACAGGGAGGATACAATATCAGGACCCAGCACAAGCAAATTCCGCACAGAGATCCCTGTTATTATGGTCCCCGCGACGAGTACGCCGCGGAGCAGAACCCGGGCCGCCGAGCCTTTTTTGGGAAGAACGGTGAATGCTCCCAGAAAAACCACAATCTCCGCAAACGGGAAGGTAACCGTACCGCCGGCATCTGCAAAGACCGGTCCCCACCCGCTGTCCAAAAGCGGCTTCAAATGATGAATTTCATATTTGGGAACGGAGAGCAGCTGGACAACAAAAATAACCGCCAGGGTGAACAACAGCAGAAATTTGGCGCTTCGTCCAAGCACCTCCATTCCCGCATTCACTACCCAAATACAGAGCAGACCGATAATCAGCATCGGTGCGATCATTGGCGTGGACGTCAAAGCAACCGTTTTGCTGAATTCCCCAAAATTACGCAGCACCAGTGCCCCCAAATGCAAGGTATACCAAATGTAAAGGCAGGAGAGCCCCCTGCCGAAATATGCCCCGAATACGGAGATCAGCATATCGTAGAGATCTTTTCCCGGGAAAAGCACATGCAGTCTCGCATAGACGAGTATAAGAGGGACCGCCAGTGCCATAGCAATGATCAAAGCGATCCAGCTGCTGTTGCCCGATTGCCCGGAGGCCCCCATAAACAGGGAGCTGCCGATAATGAACAGAATGACGATGCTGGTCGATTGTCCAGCGGGTATAATCTCTTTGCCCACGCCCGCTCCCCCTCCTCTCAGACCACACTAGAATAACATTTTAACTACATGAACAATCAGCGGTGAGGGACTTGGAATCTCCCAGTGCATCGATAACGCAAAGGCTAGGGAAAAGGAAACCAGGCATAATGCAGAGCATACATAGAAATCCCGCTTGTTCCCTTGCTTCAGCAGCCCGTAAGGATCGAATAACACGATAACCGCATAAATGAGCACGATGTAAATGGGCAATTGTATTAATCTCCTAACTTAATTGTTCTGGAAGATTTGGCTGTGCTCTGGATGATGATTTCCGAACGGACCTTCACGTCCAGACCGGTAAATTCCTCGGGCCACTTGTCCTTAAGCTTGCGCCAGGTTCTAGGCATCTCTTCATGTACAATTTCGCCAAAGCCAAAAATATCGGCATGATATTCCCGCTGCATCTTACGGATGACGGAGAGAATATTTTGCTGCAAGGACTCGCCCGCACGTTCCGCAATGGCCTGGATCGTTTCTTCGCCGGCAAAGCCTTCAGCGCTCATCGCCTCGTCCAGTCCAGTATGTGTGACCGTATGGATCTGCATTTCTAACCTGCCGTCCACCCATTTGGGCTTTACCTTCGTTCTGCTCGATAAAATCTCCAGAGAGTAGGTGGGCGTACCTTTTGCGTTTTCCACCTCCAGGACACCTCCTTTGATTTTATTTTTGGCAAAAAGAGCATATTTGGTTTCATCTCCATTTAATTTTCCGACCATCCGGTCCCTCACGAATACCGCGGTTCCGTTTACGTGCTCATTTTTTTGGCCGTTCTTCTCATACATATAGATCAGCGGCGCTATCGCATTGTCCCCAGATGACTCCAGCTTGTCGATGAAATCCCAGATTTGCACAACTGGTGCAGTACTGGTAAACGTCTCGTCATTCATCATCTGGGCCAGTTCATAGGAAATAATCGTTTTTGTCTCGCTGTTCAGATTCAGCACCTCGTGGGCATTCTTTTCACTCGATACAAAAAGAAATACATCCGCCCGGGTCTCCGTATCCCTGCTGTACCAGTCAATGACCTTAATCAAGCCCTCCCGGGCTACCTCCTCGCTGAGGATAATGACTTTGGCATGACTCCACAACAGCTTTTTGCCGGTCAAAGAGATCATGTTGCGGGCAATATCAAATATCGTATTACCGCTGAGGCTGATCATTTTGAAGCTGGCCTGACTCTGCTGCATCCCTTCCTGGGTATCGACCATTTCCACGGTTAGCTGCAGGTTGTTCTCCTTTTTATTCTTATCGATTGCCACACCGGCGACAATGTTCATATCATCGATCTCCGAATAGTTCCAGCAGCCGGACAGGCTGATCAGCATAACGGCAGAGAGCAGGGCAGACAAGACTTTGGACAAGGTCTTCATCATCGTTTGGCCTGTCTCTTAGGCTGCTTCCGTCTCATGTTTCTCGCACCGATAACCGCCGGACGCAGATACATGTCCCACCACGGTGCACGGACGGCCGTATCTTTGATGTCCTGTGGCCGGATGGAGCCTACGCCAAGCATATAGGATACACCGAACGAGCGCAGGCTCATCAGATGAATTACCAGTCCCAGCAGCCCGAAGAAATACCCGTAGATTCCGAAGAAAAATGACGCCAGCAGCAGCAGAATCCGCACGATAATCAAAGGCCCGGTGAGCCGGGGGTTGAGCAGAGTCGTGATCCCGGTCAGGCCGACAACTATGACCATCGGGGCGCTAACGATCCGCGCATCTACAGCAGCCTGGCCCAGTACAAGCGCTCCAACAATGCTGACCGCCTGGCCGATCGAATTGGGAATCCGTGCGCCTGCTTCACGCAGAATCTCAAAGATGGTCAGCATGAGAAAGGCCTCGACAATGGTCGGAAAAGGAACCGACAGCCGAGCAGTCGCTATACTGAGCAGCAGGAGCGTAGGTACCATCTCCTGACTGTACGTCACAAGGGCAACATAAACGGCAGGAATACTGATCGACATAAAGGCACCGATTACCCGGAGCAGCCGGTTAAACGTGGCGAAGGAATAATTGATATAGTAATCCTCACTGGCCTGGAAATTCTCCACAAATACATACGGCAGGGTCAAAGCAAACGGACTGCCTTCAATCAGCAGGGCAATCCGCCCCTCCATAATTTTACTGACAACCGAATCCGGCCGTTCCGTACTTCCAATCATCTCAAAAGGGGAGTAGGGCTCATCCCGGATTAGCTCGGCCAGATACCCGGTATCCAGCAGATGGTCTATCTCCACCCGTGCCAGCCGTCCCTGCAGCTCCTTAAGAATATCCGGGGAGGCCAGGCTCTCCAGATAACAAATGCAGGTTTGGGTTTTCGACCGCGTACCGATATCGGTAAACACAAACTTCAGATCGGAATTCTGCACTCTGCGTCGGATCAGGGTCAGATTGGTCAGCAGCGACTCATTAAAGCCCTCCCTTGGCCCCCGGATCGCTTTATCGGTAGATGGTTCTTCTATTGCCCGCGTCTCCCAGCCCTGAGCATTAATATTCAGCGCACCGGCATAGCCATCCAGGAAAAAGATTGTTTTACCGCCTACCACGGCGCCAATGAGTTCATCCAGCTTCGTCGAAGCGATAATGTCGCAGATGTTAATCACCCGGGTACGGATCGTTTCCATGAGCTCTGCCGGATTGCTTCCATCCTCATCGGTGAACTCATAGGTCATGATCGGCTTCGTAATCCCGTTCTGAATCAGGTCTCTGTCAATCATTCCGTCAACATAGATGATTCCGCAGCGGATACGCTTATCATGGGCATTCTCTATCACTCGTATTCTAAGTGTGCCGTCACTACTGAATATCCGCCGGAACAGCGCAATCGTGTCATCCAGTGAGCGGCTGAGGGGCTGCGAAGAATCTATTTTCAGGGCAGAACGGTCGCTGTTTTCCGTAATTTCTGTTTTTGCCACAGCCGTCACTCCTGTCCATGCTTTTGTCCTGATTATCCCCTGCTATCCTCACTCCTATTCGCCAATATTTTGCACTTGAGGAAAACCTTCCGGGAGGCTTCCGAAAAAGCAAAAAAAGCCGCAGCTGCGGCTCTCTTACGAAAGAATGATAACGGCCTATCTATTCGACAAACGTATTACGGACTCTCTTGGAGCGTAAAACATAGGTGATCCAGATTAAACAGGTTAGCAGGGTCCGCGCAATGTCCTGGACTCTGTTGCCGCTGACCCACTCGTCTGAGGAAGGAATATTCGAGAGCAGCACAGCATCAACGATTAGCACAAGCAGATTACCGAGGTAGAAGAAAATCAGCCAACGCGGAAACACAGATTTTTTGTTATACAGCAGAATAAGCAGGTAAGCTACAAGCAGGACTATCACGATGTTAGCGATCACTTCAAACAACAGCGTAGGCCTCCACAGGGTATGATAATCCCCCTCTCCGGGAGTAGTCAGCTTATCCCAGGTCTCACTGCCAAATGTAGTGGTGAAAAATTGAAAAATCGTTAAAACGGTGCTGATAAGCGTAAGGTACAGCCCGATTTGCACAAGCACCAGCCAGCCGCCAAGCCCTTTCGGGTGATCAGGCGACAGTCTCATCCCTTGTTGTCCGGGGATAAGCTTTCCCAAAGCATACACATCCTTTGATATAATTAGTTAATGAGTTACTACAGCTACTGAAACTTAAAGGAGAACCTATGACACCATTTACTGCGAGGGTTATTGCCATTATTCAAGCCATACCCGAGGGAAAAGTAATGACCTACGGAGGAGTGGCCCGTGCTGCCGGAAGCCCTAGGGCTGCCAGACAGGTTGTGCGGATTCTGCATTCCATGAGCCGGAAATACAAGCTGCCCTGGCATAGGGTCGTCAACGCCAAAGGAAGAATCGCTCTGGACGATGAATCCGGCTCCCTACAGAAGCTATATCTGCTTGGTGAAGGGGTGCACTTTGAGGTCAATGGCGGGATCGACCTGGAGAGGTTCCAGTTTCGTCCGCAGCCTGATCCGGAGGATCAGCTTTTGCCGCCTCTGGCATAAGCCCTCCGGCTGCCGCCGCTGCCCAGCCCGTTCAGCAGGAAGTACAGTGTAGTATAAATCACGAGCAGAACAACCGCCACAAACAGGCTGAAGAACAGCGATTGCCGGTTCAGACTGTCTTCGACCAGCTGATACAGCTGATGGCGGTCTGTGAGTACATCCCAGCTGTTCAGCCGGTATACCCGGCCAAGCAGCACACCATATCCCCCTAGTGCACATGCGGCGAATACAAAAATCCAGGAAAACACAAGATTGCTTTTGCGGCAGATCACGTTCTGAAACTGGTATAGTGAGAAGAATCCCGTCAGCCAGCCGCTCCAAGTGAACAGAAGCAGGGTAACCAGATCATACCAGAACCGGCTTTGCACTTCTCCGCCGACGATATAGATGCTTTTTCTCGCGGTTAGGTGCAGGAGATCTGTCATCAGATACGGCGCGTTTGGAAAAAACAGCAGCCAGGCAATCCCCAGCGGCAGCAGCAGGAGCCCGCCGACCTTCCGCTTATCCAGCATATATGCGGCACTTGAGAACAAAAAAGGAATCCAGGCCAGGAAAAAATTCCAGAGCAAAAAATCATAAAATGTATCGGTCCGCAGCGAAACTACGCGGTATACACCCAGAGTAGCCAGGGACAGTCCAGCGAGTAGCATAAACACCTTGCCATAATTAAGTTCCTTCATCAGGGTACAATCTCCTTATCCAGATTACATAGAGTACAGTTAGTTATGTACAAATAGGGTATTCACCAGTCCATTATAAATATAACAGCCCGGGCAACAGGATGCACCCAGGCTGTTATACTTATTTGAAATTATGGAAGATCTGCCCTACTGGATTCCGCTGCTGAGCTTTCCCGACACTGCCGGCTTTCTGCCTTTGAAGACGCCTCTGCCCGGCACTTCCTCAATTCCGGACAACGCTGCGCATTCCCGGAACGCGGCATGTCTGCAGCCTGCGCAGCGGTCTGTATGGATCATTCCGAGTGCTGCATTGATGGCATCTCCAGTGTGATCGAAGAAATGCTCGGCTCCGATTTTGTCGTACAGGCCTGTTCTCTTCAATAGATCATACGGCTGAGGCTGGGCACCGGTAATCATCAGCTTGCCCCCATCTGCCTGCAGCTGTTTCACAAGCTCCGCCAGATTGGCCTCACCTGTGGTGTCGATAAACGGCACCTTGCCCATACGAAGGATAATAAGCTTCGCCTGGCCGGGGCCAAGCTCCGGCATCGTATCATTAAACCTGTAAGCAGCCCCGAAAAATAATGGACCCTCCACATTATAAATTCCGATCTGCGGGCAATCATGGCTGTCTGTCACCATATGCGCCGCTACCTTGACCGATGCAGGATCAGGCAGTACCTTGGCGACCAGATGGGTCTCACCCATCCGTTTGACGAACAGGATTACGGCTAGTACCAGCCCTACTTCCACGGCTACCGTTAAATCCGCGAATACCGTTAAGAGGAAGGTAATGGCCAGTACAAGAGAATCGCCGGTTCCCAGCTTCAGCAGCTGCAGGAACTGCTTGCGCTCGCTCATATTCCAGGCAACCACCATCAGAATCGGCGCCATGGCCGCAAGCGGAATGCTGGAAGCATACGGTGCAAACAACAGCAGAATAAGGAATACAACAACTCCGTGAATCACACCAGACAGCGGAGAAGCCGCCCCGCTGCGGATATTCGTTGCCGTTCTGGCAATCGCGCCTGTTGCCGGGATTCCCCCGAACATCGGCGCGGCAATATTCGCAATGCCCTGACCGATCAGTTCCCGGTTGCTGTTATGGCGGCTGCCGGACATTCCGTCAGCAACCACCGCTGACAGCAGCGATTCAATCGCACCCAGCATGGCGATCACAAACGCCGGGCGGAGCAGATGCCTGATCCGCTCCCAGGTAATCACCGGAAAGTGAAAGCTCGGCAGCGTGTTCGGAATATCGCCGTAAGCGGAGCCAATGGTAGTGACTTTACCGCTGAAGAACAACGCCGCAACCACGCTGGCGCACAGCAGCCCGACCAGTGATCCCGGTATCTTGGGGGCAAAGCGTAGCCCCAGCACAACTACCGCAAAGCATATTGCAGCGGTCAGCACACTATACAGGTTCACCGTCGAGATATGCATGCCAAGTTCCTTCATATTGTCGATGAAGGCTTCATGGCGTTTAATTCCCTTAAGCCCGAGGAAATTCCCGATCTGCCCGGTAAAGATAATGACGGCAATCCCGGCTGTAAAGCCGATGGTTACCGGCTTCGGAATAAATTTTATCAGAACACCAAGCCTTAAGAGGCCCATAACCACAAGAATAACTCCGGCCATCATCCCTGCAATCAGCAGATTCTCATAGCCGTATTCCATGGCAATCGCGAATAGAATCGGAATGAACGCGCCTGTCGGTCCGCCAATCTGAAATTTCGAGCCGCCGAATAAGGAGATCAGTATCCCGGCTACTATGGTCGTATAAATCCCATACTCCGGTTTTACACCGGATGCAATAGCAAATGCCATCCCGAGCGGGATGGCAATAACGCCGACGATTGTCCCTGAAATGATATCCTTCCGCAGAGAAGCAATGTTGTAGCCTTGAAAACGGCCCCACCCTGTCATCATCTAACCTTCTTTTCTTTAAATATCTGATTATTTGAATATATGAGCAACAATACTCCTGCCTGCCGTTCTTGTCAACGGAAAATCCACCCTGCTGAGGGCGGATTTTATTCGCTGCGGATGCCCTCCAGGAGGGATATTGCATTCACGAGATGGTTATCGAAAATCTGTCTGGCCACCGCCAGCAGGTCCTTAATCAGGGGATCACGCAGAGAGTAGATAACCGTAGTCCCTTCCTTGACGCTGGCTACCACATTCTTGGCACGGAGGACGGCCAGCTGCTGGGATACCGCAGAGCCTTCCGAACCGAGAATCGCCTGCAGCTCATTCACATTCTTCTCGCCTTCGCTCAGCAGTTCCAGGATGCGGATCCGCATCGGATGAGCCAGCGCCTTGAAAAACTCCGTCTTAAATTGTTGAATATCGCTGTTCATTGGACTTCTGCTCCTTATATATATGTTGAACTTTAGATTAACCCAATCGGCATTGTACGCTGCTGCGAGGAATATTTGGACTTCCGGCCGCTGTTAGGTTTGGATTCCCTGATTTAACCCGCTTTTCGCGGTAGAATCCAAACCTAAAGGCGGACGCTGTCACTCCTACAGTTCCAAATTTCCCCTCCGCTGCTTTTACCTCTATGTAGTTCTTTAGTTCAGCATACATAGCTGTACTTCAAACCTGTTGTTTTATCTTAGCCTATTTTCTCAGGAGTGGCTATGCAGATGCAATAATTATAGGATTAACGCCACTTTCGCTCCGCTTATTAAATTGCCGGATAGACCGCCAGCTCCCGGGTCCGTATCTCCACCCAGCCGCCCAGTGCCATTGGTTCACCCAGGCATTCGAACATGATCAGTTCCGGCCCAATCCGCAGATACCCCGTTCCGTCTGCCTCAATATTCTCCAGTATACCGGTTAATATCACCTGTTCCCCGTCTATGCGTATCCCGCAGTCACTGCTATTGACCAGCACCAGATCTACCCAGCGCATAATAAGAGCGGGCAGCTCAAATTCTGCCTCAAGCACAGCTCCGGGCTCTGGCAAAGACCCGCCGCCCCAGATTCCCCTGCCCTCACCGCAGTCGGCAGAAAACCACACCTCATTCTTCCTGATCCCATGCTTCAATAGGGTTATCTTCATCTCTGTGCTCCGCCTCTTCTTAATATCACTTATGCTAATTACAGCTTTCTTCCACAGTAAACAGCTTCAATCCCGCGATCCGCTGCACAGCTTCCGCCAGCCGGGCTTCATCACTTACCAGACCAATCCGCACATAGCCTTCGCCATAAGCACCGAAGCCAATGCCTGGAGCGACGACCACATGTGCCTGCTCCAGCAGCAGGTCCGCAAAGCTCTGTGAGGTATAGCCTTCCGGAACAGGAAGCCAGGCGAAGAAGGAGCCGCGCGGAGCCTCCACCTGCCAGCCGATTTGCTGCAGGCCGCTGATCAACGTGTTGCGCCGGGCTTCATAGCGGTCTACGTTCTCGCGGACACAATCCTGCGGACCCAGCAGCGCAGCAGCAGCCGCTTCCTGTACGGCCCCGAACAAGCTGACATACATATGATCCTGCAGCAGATTCAGGCTCTCGATCACACTGGCATTTCCTGCGGCAAAGGCCACCCGCCAGCCGGCCATATTATAGGTCTTCGACAAGGTATAAATTTCGATGCCGGTCTCCTTAGCCCCTGGTGTCTGGAGGAAGCTGACCGGCCGCTGCCCCTCATAGCCAATCGCAGCATAGGCAAAATCATGCACCACACATATGTTATGCTTCTCCGCAAACCTGACCGTCTCCAAAAAGAACTCACCGTCAGCCACCGCTCCGGTTGGATTGTTCGGGTAGTTAAGAAACATCAGCTTCACCTTGGCCGCCGTTTCCGGGGGAATAGCCGCATAGTCAGGCAGGAACCCGTGCTCCTCCTTGAGCGGCATCATCTCCATAACAGCCCGGGCCAGCTCAATACCAGACCAGTAATCCGGATAACCCGGGTCCGGCACGAGTGCGGTATCCCCCGGATTCAGCAGGCACTGCACTACCTCAACCAGTCCGGTTTTCCCGCCGAACAGAATTGCGATCTCCCGCTGCGGGTCCAGCTCTACACCATACTCCCGTTTGTAAAAAGCTGCCGCAGCTTCTTTAAGATAGCCGTGCCCGCGAAAAGGCGGGTACTTATGATTCAGAGGGTCTACCGCCGCCCTCTGCAAGGCTTCTACAATATGAGACGGGGTAGGCATATCAGGATTGCCTTGCCCGAGATTAATGACATCATGTCCTTCAGCCGCTACCTGGCCGGCTCTGGCAACAAGCGCAGCAAAGAACTGGTTAGGCAAAGCATTGAGCACTTGGGAAGGTTCGAAAATATTCATTGCCGGGTCACCCTCTCGTTAATAGCATTACATATTGTATTTATTCTAGCGGTTCAGGAAACCCAAAGCCAGCCGATTCATAATTTCACATAGGATGTTATAAAAATATGATGCCAAAAGACCGTTATATAGCAGTATAGACCTATTAATCGAACCAAGAAAACTATGCGTTTTGGCGAATATGTACTAAATGATTAGTAGTTTAGAAGGTTCATAGGATCTATACTTGCTTTGCATATGAGGGGATGATGAACCATGATCCAGCAAAAAAACAGATTAATGATTTGGATGTCAGCCGCAACGATTGCCATCAGTATTTTGATTCACCTGCTGCATAGGCAATTTGATTTACTGAGCCTGGGCATGAGCCACAACGAAGAGGAAGCCTTAACGATTGCCCGGGACTTTGCTTTTTCTATGAATGTGCTGCTGGCCCTTCCGGTCATCTTCCTGGTTATTAACATTTGGTTATACAGCAAGAACAGGGAAAATAAGTACATCCCTTTATTTAATACTCTGGCCATAACCTTCGGGAGCTTCTCCATGATCGCTGGCGGGGGCGGAACGGTAGAGTTTCACTTTTCCATTTTCATGGCGATTGCAATTGTTGCCTACTACGAAAATATCATGCTTACTCTGATAATGACCGTTTTGTTTGCGCTGCAGCATATCCTTGGTTTCCTGCTCGTCCCGGAGCTGGTGTTCGGAGTGTCCAGTTATCCTTTTACAATGATGCTTATTCATGCCTTGTTCCTGCTTATGACCTCAGCGGCTACCATCCTGCAGATCAACTCTAAGCAAAAAATCACCTTACAGCTTGAAGGGGAGAAGACCAAAAAGCAGAACGAAGTTATCGTGCTCTTAGAGACAGTGAAGCAGCTCTCGGATGAGCTAGACCACACCTCTTCTGCCGTCTCTCAGCTGTCGGAAGGCAACATCCGCGTAAATACAGAGATGCTGCAATCGTTCAGGGAGGTATCCACCGGTCTGAATGATCAAAGCGAGTCACTGGTCAGCATGGAGAATTCCGTGCAATCTATCACTAAGATGATCGAACAGACCTCACAGACCTCTTCAACCATGCAAAAAAGAACGGCAGCTACCGAGCAGGCCCTGGCGGATAACCAGCATAATACGAGAATTTTGTACGATCAGGTTTCCCTCGTATCTGAAACGATTACGACAGCTACTGAAACCATTGTATCCCTGAATGAGTCCACTCAAAAAATCGAAGGCATCATTTCATTAATTCAGGACGTGGCTACCCAGACCAATTTGTTGGCCCTTAATGCTTCGATCGAGGCCGCAAGAGCCGGTGAACACGGTAAGGGGTTTGCCGTGGTAGCAAGTGAAATCCGAAAACTGGCCGAGCGGAGCAATAATTCCACCGAAGAAATCAGGCTCATTCTCAATAAAGTACGGGAAGAAAGTGCCACTTCTGTATCGCAAATGGAGACCGGAAAACAGACCTCAGAGGAGTCTGTTAACTCTGCCAAAGAATTCATGTCAGATTTTGACCTGGTGTATCAAACCATCAGCCAGCTGGTGACAGCTATTAACGATCTTAATGGATCCATTCAGACTATTGAGGCCGCCTCACAGGAAATATCCAATGATATGACGAATATCTCCGCTGTAATCGAGGAGAATGTGGCTTCCATGGAGCAGCTGTCTGCAGGCAGTGAAAATCAAATGACCTCCTCCCAACAGGTCAACGACAAAATCATCGACCTCCAGGAGCTCACCCATTCCCTGCGCAGAAAATTCGAAACCAGCTGAGGAGGCTGGCGATCCGGGGCAGAAACCAATGCTGCCAAACGGGCCACACCGGGCCCCATCCTTCTCTAGCACAAATAAGCTCGCAGAAGCCTGCTTACACCGCCAACCCATGAAGGGTAACTACCCTAGCCATGGCGGCGTGATGTAAACACAGGCTCCTGCGAGCTTTTTTCACAACAACTTGCTCTTACTTGCTGAACAGTTCTCCGTTATATACCTTAACATCCAGCGGTGCTGTCAGAAATTCGCCTGCTTTGGCTGCGAAGCCGGTGAAGTGCGGACTTGCATTATGACCGGCAACAGCTTCGGCATCACGCCATTCCTCCACCATAATATAGACATTGCTCCGGGAGACATGCTTGTACAGCTCATAAGAAATATTGCCTTCTTCCTCATGTGTAGCATTCAGCAGCGTCTCGGCTTCTGCCAGAAACTGCTCCTCGCGTTCGGGATTTACTTGAAGTGTTGCATGAATAATAATCATTGTTCATTCCTCCTGGTTAGTAGATTATTTCCACTCCGCAATCTTATCGATCGGCAAACGTACGGATTGGTAGCCTTCGGTTGCAGCTTTCCCGATGGAGATCAGCATTACCGGAATGTAACGTTCTTTGTCCATACCGAACAATTCGGCAATCTGGTCCTTTTCGAATCCGCCGATAGCATTGGTGTCATATCCATGGGCACGGGCAGCCAGCATCAGCTGCATGGAGACCAGACCACTGTCAATCATTACGGTTTCTCTGTTGATATCCGCAGGCAGATTGGCGAAATGTACTGCCAGACGGGACAGCTGGCCTTCTTTCACTTCCTTCGGCATCAAGCCGCGCTCCACTGCAGTACCATAGATTTCTTCAGCATACTCGAAGTTGTTCAAATCGCCGAACACAGCGATCATAGCGGCAGAGGTTTCAACCTGCTGCTGGTTAAACTTGGCGATCGTCGCCAGCTTGGCTTTAGCTTCGGCACTTTCTATGATCAGGAAGCGCCAAGGCTGCATGTTTACTGAGGATGGAGCCAGGGTAGCTTCTGTAAGAATTTCGGTCATTTCTTCTTTGCTGATTTTGACACTTGGATCATATTGGCGCACGGAGCGGCGGCCTGTAATAATCGATGTGAAATCATTTGTTTTCGTTGCATTCATCTGAAATAATCTCCTTTGAGGGTTGGTATATGGGTGAAGGCTACAGTAGATTGATATTATGCTGTAGCCGGGCAAGCTTATCCACGAGTGACTTGCGGTCCTGCTCGTCAAATCCGGTAAGTAAACTGCTGATAAAACGTTTCTTCTCTTCCTTGTAGGAATGCACCTTATCGCGCCCTTGCTGGGTCAGCGAGACCAAGGTAACTCTATTGTCTACAGGGTTATTACGGCGGTTGACCATTCCGCTCTCTTCCAGACCCTTCAAATGTCGGGTAATGGCTGCGGCATCGATATCGATTTCCTTCTGCAGCGCAATCTGGCTGATCTCTTCAACCTGGAACAGCTCATGGAGCAGGCGGAGCCTTGTGGGGCTGATGCCGGCACATCGTTCGAACTTCGGGCTTATTCCCTTGTTCAGCGCCTGCAGCAGTTCAAATATGCGTTCTTCGTCAGGCTGATGTCCCGTCAATGTTAACCTCCTTAAAATGTAGTGAGCTTTAATGATTAAATAAATAGATTGTGCAAAATCTTCTTGACGAAAATTAGTTTACTCCAATTTAATTGACCCGTCAACCATTTGTTTTATATTCCTTTTTAGTGCCTCCTTCGGATTGCTTTACCGGCAGATTACACTATAATTTCATACTATAAAGGAGGCTGACGCATGAAAATATCCCTGATTCAGCTCGATATAGCATTTGGCAATCCCGGGGCAAATTATGCTGCGGCGGAACAGCTTATCCGCAGGGCTGCCGCAGCTAAGCCCGATTGCCTCATCCTGCCTGAGCTATGGACGACCGGGTACGATTTGACCCGGCTGGAACAGATTGCTGATCCTCACGGCGCACAGACAAAGGCCATGATCTCTGCACTCGCGCGGGAATACAGCATCAACATTGTGGCCGGTTCTGTTGCCAGCAAGCAGCCTGCCGGGATTACCAACAGCATGTTCGTCTTCAACCGTGAAGGCGGGCTGGCCGGCGAATACAGCAAGCTGCATCTGTTCCGGCTGATGGATGAACATCTGTATCTGCAGCCGGGGGAAGCCAAGGGGCTGTTCACCCTGGACGGGGCTTTATGTGCCGGGCTGATCTGCTACGATATCCGCTTTCCGGAATGGGTCCGCGCCCACACAGCGCTTGGTGCCGAGGTGCTATTCGTCAGTGCCGAATGGCCGATGCCGCGGCTTTCCCACTGGCGTGCCCTGCTGATCAGCCGGGCGATCGAGAATCAATGCTACGTGATCGCCTGCAACCGTGCCGGAGCCGATCCGGCGAACGTCTTTGCCGGACATTCGATGATTATTGATCCTTGGGGGGACGTAATAGGTGAAGCTGCAGAGAGCGAGATGATTCTGAGCGGAAGCATTGATCTGCAAAAGGTCCGCGAAGTGCGCCAGCAGATTCCTATCTTCACTGACCGGCGGCCTGAGCTGTACTTGTAGCCAAGAAGCTGCTGTTATCAGCAAGTGAAAATGTTCGGACTAAGCGGCTAGGCCTGGCAGAAGAAGAGCAGTGATCCTCCCGTCACGGGAGAATCACTGCTCTTCTCGTTGCGCTTATTTGCTTAGGGCACAATCGTGCCTAACTCATCAAGGTTTATGGATCTATAGCTTAATGCTACAAGCTCATTCAGCGGGCGTACCGCTCCCGCAGGATCTCCGCCGCCTCCAGCACACGGTGATCGCTGTACTGGAGATCATACCCCGTCTCCTGCCGCAGCTGCGCGGCGGAGGTCAGCTGCACACCCCGGCTGGCGGCCGCCTGCCGGATGCCTGCAGCAAACACCGCCGCTGCATCCGGCCCGCCAAGCTCGCCAAGCGCGGCAATCGTCTCCGGGCGGACCCGCGGATAGACCAGAGACTCGTCCCCTCCGGACGCAGTCTCATAGAATCCGCGGATCAGCTCCCCGCGCTCCTGTCCGGAGCCGGAGACGACCACAAACGCGTGCACGAAGTACGCGCTGCTCTGCCTGCGCTGGGCAATGCCGCAGAACTTGCGGCCGCCGATCGCCAGATCGAAATCGCCCGGGCAGTACGAGCCGGCGATTTCTCCGGCCCTGATCCTTGCCGCGGCCTGCGGATGGCTTACGGCTGCAGCTTCGGCAATCAGCGAAGCCAGCAGCCGGAAATCATCGTGAAAGTCCAGCTTGCCCGGAGCTTTCGGAAGAATCAGGGATACATTGACAATCCCCGCGTCAAGCGGCACGGCTGCACCGCCGGAGTGCCGGACTGCCGTGCGGATTCCCGCCCCTTCAAGCTCCGCCATCGCTGCAGCGGCCAGAGGCAGCTTGCTGTCCCGCAGACCCAGCGCAACCCCTCCGGGATGACTCCAAAGATGCAGAGACGGAGGAACCGCTCCCGCTCCGATGTCCCGGCACAGCGTCTCTTCATAAGCGAACGGAATTAGCATATCCTCCGCTTCCGCGCCCAGCTGTTCTCCGGCAAAATGCTCAAAAACTGCCATTTCCGCAGGAAGAACGCTGGCCGTTCTCTGCTCCTGCCCGTCAAAGAGTCTACTTAATAGCCCCAAGCCCTCATGAGAAACCACTGATGATTACCCTCTTCCTCTAAGATGAATAATGGACTGTCCGCCTACCCGGCAGCCCGCTCTTCATTTCCGTGAAATATATACTGCTCCTATTGTAACCCATTCCCCTCCCGGCGCGAAGGCAAGGACACCTAAAGCATTTGAAATCGCTTCATCCAAGCGTTATCCTTATACTAAAGAAGATACTCCCCGTGCTAGACAGAATGTGCTGAAGTTCATGCAATACACACACAACCTTTAGGAGTGATGCCGCATGACCGTCGAACAGCTAACGAAGGACAAGCAAACCAACAAGACCCGTCAATGGGAACAGGCGATGATTAAGCTCTATGTCAATTTCCGTGATTACAGCAAGGACGCGCTGAAGGATTTCGGAGATGAGGATATTCATCAGGCAAGGGTAAACAGCCGCAAGCTGCTGACACTGCTGTCGATTCTTGATCCCGATCATTCCTCCACCGCAGAGCTATATAGCACTTTTAAACAAGCCCAGAAGATGCTCGGCAAGGTAAGGGATGCAGATGTACTGATTAATTCCTTCAAAGAGCGGCGCAAACTGGCGAAGGAAGACGGCGATGCCAAGACAGCGGAGCTGCTGAAGGCCGTCATTAAGCATCAGAAGGAGAAGCGGAAGGAGCACCGCAAGAAGCTGGAAAGCGGGCTTGCTCAGCTGACCGGCAAGGAATTGGACAGGCTCTGGACGGCCTTTCTCGCCGGACCCCTGGAAGCCCTGATCGCCAAACGGGACGCAAACGTCGTCATGCGTGAGCTGGAGGTAGCCTTCGAACAGAAGAAAAAGGCCTGCAAAACGTTGTTTAAAGATCCTGAAGCGGAGTCCAAGGCCGCCTTCGAAGCCCTGCATGAGCTAAGAATATCGGCTAAGGAGCTGCGGTATACCGCGAGCGCCGCAAGTTTTGCACTTAATCAGAAATTTCATGCGCATGAAGAAATCTATAAGAACATTCAGGAGCAGCTGGGAGTAATTAATGACAAGCGGGTCTGGCTGGACACCCTGCAGTCCATTGGACGCGATGAGCTTGGCGTCGGCAAAAAGGCCTGGAGCGCATTTACCGGCAGTCTCAGAGATGAGATACTGGATGCCCTGCACCAGAACGAGGTTGTCCCGGTTCCGGCCGCTTTTGCCGAACGGCCTACAGCAGTGCCGAATGAACAATAAGCCCTTATAACTCTTGTAAACCCCAAATAGCTACTTTCTGATATGTAAAAAAGGCGGGAAGCGCATGCCTGGCATGCTGCTTCCCGCCTCTATGCGTTAACTGGTACTGCTGCTCACCGCGGCATACTTTCGCAATACGCCTTGATAGACGGATTTCGGACGCAGACCGACCAGCTTCTCCACCGGCTGTCCTCCGCTGTACACGACCACAGTAGGCAGGCCCATGACGCCAGCCTCTGACGCCAACTCAGGCAGCTCATCACAGTTCACCTTAACGATAGACACGCTGTCATACTCATCATCCAGTTCCTCCAGAATCGGCAGCAGCGTTCTGCAGGGCCCGCACCTTGGCGCACCATAATCAACCAGCACCGTTCCGCTGCGGTTTAATTCCGCCCGCAGGGTTTCCGCATGCTCCACATTCATAATTGCCATTATTCTTCCCTCCCGTGACTCTATGACCGTACGCTTAACTATTTTCCAATTCAGCAGTTCCGCGCTCAGTAGTCCCGCTCTCCATCTGCTCCTGCTGCATTGCAGCCATCCGCTGCTGGAGATTAAGCCTGATCTGGCTCAGTTCTACAATCTGGCGCTCAATCTCCTCCAGCTTGCTGCGGTAGAGCGGCATCACCTCTGCACAGAAGGCCTCTTTATTCTTCAGTACACAATGCAGAAATCCGGCAATCTCCTCTGTCGACAGCCCCAGATTCAAATACAGCTTAATCGTCTCTACCGTTTCGACGGCCAGCGGCGAATACTCACGGTAGCCGTTGGCCTCCCGGAGCGGTGTAAGCAATCCTTGACGCTCATAATATCGCAGGGAACGGACACTGACACCTGTCCGCGCTGCAAGTTCACCTATTTTCATGGCATTCTCCCCGGGGTTCATGAGAAATGGTCTGCCTCCAGTATAAACCCTGACACCAGTGTCAGGGTCAAGGCTTTTATTTCCGCCGTATCTTTTGCTTTAATTTTGAACTATGCTACAATCTTAATTACAAAAATATAGAATCCCAGGAGGGTGATTTACCGATGTCTATTCAACAACTCCATACTCTGGATGAACTGCACCAATATGTCGGGCAACCCGGCAAGAAACTGCTTTTCAAGCACAGCACAACCTGCCCCATCAGCGCCAAAGCCAACGAAGAGTTTCTGGCCTTTGCACAGAGCTCCGATACGCCGGCAGCCATTGTCCATGTGATTGAAGACCGTCCGGTCTCGAACCAGATTGCTGAAGAATTCGGCATCAAACACGAATCTCCGCAAATTTTCCTGCTTGAAGACGGCGAAGTCCGCTGGAATACCTCCCACTGGAAAATCACTCGCGATGCCATCAAGGAGGCAGTAAGCAAATGAGCCAGTCTGTAATTGTCTACTCTACATCCGGCTGCAGCGACTGCAATCAGGTAAAACAGCTGCTCACAGAACAAGGCATTCCGTTCGAGGTACGCGATGTTATGACCAGTACAGTCTATCAGGAGGAAGTAGAGAAGCTCGGCTTCATGGGCGTACCTGTCACTGTATCGGGAGAATATGCCGTCAAAGGCTTCAACCTTCCTGAGCTTAAGGAACTTATTGCTGCAGCGAAATAAATTCATGAATGATTCCAGGAGGCTACAGCCATGTCACAGGAAATCTGGATTAACCTGCCGGTTAAAGATGTTGAGAGGTCAACTGCCTTTTTCAACGAGATTGGATTCCATGCGGTGAGCGTCGGTAACGAGAGATCCAAGCTTGCCATAGGGCAAACGACGATTCTGCTGTTCCCGGATGCGGCGTTTGAGAAATTCACAGGTTCAAAAATCGCTGATACTTCCCATAGCGCAGAAGTCATCTTTTCCATTGGTGCTAACAGCAGAGAAGAAGTAGATGCCTTTATTCAAAAGGTAGAGTTTGCCGGAGGAAGTATCTTTGGCAAGCCGAGTGAAGTGGACGGCTGGATGTACGGCGCCGGCTTTGCCGACCTGGACGGTCACCGCTGGAACCTACTGTACATGGATGAGAGCAAAATGCCGAAACGCTAATATGAAAACGCCGGTCACCTGCTTAGGGTCACCGGCGTTTTTTATCCCCCTATAAACCTATAACTTTCTGGTTCAATATTCGCACTCTGCTGCCAGATGACCCACATTCCCGCTATGGGTATAAATGACATGGTCCGCCCCAAGCCCTTTGTATACCAATCTCGGATTCATGGAGGTGGTAATGACAAAGATCGGCTTCGTGGTCCACGTCCGGCACATCTGCACATAACGGCAGCATAATGCCACACTGCTCTCGAATAGATAAATTCTGCCTACGGCAAACGGCGGCCTGAGCCAAGTGTTCAAATGCCGGGTATCCACCTCAAAAATAACCTCAACCCCCAGCTCCCGGAGCCGCGCGTGCTCAGCCGGATTGTTGGCAAGCCCTGCTATCCGGCAGCCTTTTATTTGGAGCATTCTAACAAACTGTTCCCCTGCCTTCGTCGGAGCGCTAATGAGCACATAATCCTCCTGGCTGTCCATCTATGTCTCCCCCCTCCTGTTCCGCGTTATAGCCGGCATTCATCTATACGAACGCAGCAAAAAACCACAAAGGATTCCCTTTGTGGTCCAATAATCGGTCACAATGCGCCTATCCTCTCTACACTACGCTTACGAGGTTAGCTGCCGGATTCGGGCGTTGAGAGTCGCCCTACCTGTTATCCATACGAGACTTTTATCAGCTCTCGCAGTTTTCCAGGATTCACCCCATAACCGGCTCCGCCTCTCACGATCGGCCTCCGGTTGTTTGGTTCCCCCGCTCTCCGTAAACGGAGATTAAGCGGATTACTTATTCAATTGCGCTTAAACAGATGTAATCATACCTTCTGTGATGATCGCTTGTAAAACCCTAATAGCGCCAAAATAATGCATTAAAAGGGATGATTACCGGCCAGATAACGCTTACTTAAGCCTTATTCTCCCTAATCCTCTTATTTCCCCGCTTTTCTGAGGGGTTAGCAAAAACAGATAAAGAATGCCGGTCCGTGTATCTTCCGCGGGATTTACAGCATTCCTTGCTTTTTTCCAGTAAAAATCAAAAGATGACGCCTGAGCGAGAAAATGACCTGATAATCGCTGATAAATAGTCTTTTCGACTAGCGCAGCCTTGTTCCCGCCGCAATTCCCTGCTAATCCGCAATTAGAGAATCCCTTTGCTTTTTTACAAAGACATGCCGGAAAGAGTATGATTCGTGTTGAATCGATTCGCAAAAATGATGATATTCGAACGCTGAATTCCCGCCCAGCGGGAAACGGGGGAACCATCCGGCTGATACGGCCATGGGGTGAATCCTGAGGAGACTGCGGCTCCCGCATTCTTACCAGGTAGGGCGACTCTCACCGCCCGAATCCTGCAGCTAACCTCGTAAGCGTATAGAGAGAGCCCCTTGATCCGCCACGTTTTGGCGTCAGGCCTGTTTCAGCCTGTATCCAGACCGCAGCAGAGGTTCTCCTCTGCCTGCGGTTTTTTGCGCACCGCTATACCTTAATCCATCTCTTAATCCAGGAAGGAACGTGCTGACATGCCTGACCTTTTATCCCCGCAGCCGGCCGCTGCCGCCGGATTTGAGCAATATATCCGGGAGTACAGCGGAGGTGTCCTTGCGCTCAGCTCCATTCTGCTCGGGAAGGGCAGTGAAGCTGAGCGGGTGACGGCCGGAACCTTCAACAAGCTATATGTGCTGTATTGCAAAGGAAAGCTCAAAGCAGCCGACTTTTCGGTAGAAGCCTACCGGGAGTGCATCCTGCAATGTACAAAATCCGCAAAGAGCCGGAATCTGCGCACCTCAAAAGAGTTGTCCTGGGACGATCAGCTCGTAAAAGCGCTATGGTATGGACTGCTGCTACCGCTGCCCGAAATCGGCACAATTCTCGGCAAGAGCCTGCCAGCGCTGAAAGCTCAACTACGGCGGGTTCGTGAGCACACGGCTGGGCTGAAGCCGCTGAGATCACAGGCTAATTTGTCTATTGTGTAAATGGTCTGTCTGTTCTTCTGATTCATGCACCAATAAAGCCGCAGCAATCCGCTGCGGCTTTATTGGCTTACTTGCCCTTACTGTTGCCTTTACTCTTGCCCTTGCCTTTGTTTATGTCTTTGCCCTTACTGTTGCCACTTTTGGCAAACCGTAAAAAAGCCATCAGGCATCCCAGGATTCCAAGACCAAGCAGCAAAGTCTGCAGCGCCCCCAGCAATGTTGAGCCTTCAGGCCTAAGCATACCGCTCACTATGATCAGTACAATAGAAACCGTGACCAGCACGGGGGTTTTTATGTTTAATTTCAAAATCACCACTCCTTACTATTAAGGTACACTATAAACGGCCGGATCACCAGTTTTAGTGAGCTCCTTAGCCGCTGTATCCAAAAAGGCACCTCCGCATTAAGTGCGGAGGTGCCTTTAAATCGTTGCCCCTGAAAAGACTTTCTAACCTAATGGCTGCGCTTATGATACTTGCCAAAATATACGATCGCCATCAGCATTCCGGTAATGCCTATACCTGTTAGAAGCCCTTGCGTAAAATCCATCAGATTCGACCCGCTATCTGGAATAAGTCTGCTTGACGTCAGCGAGAAGAAAGATGACATAAACAACAGCGCTAAGTTTTGTTGTTGTTTTTTATCCATAATTCCCACTCCTTAAATTTTGTAAGCCTTCATAGCTTTTCTAATCTCTTTGATACTAGGACGTTTACCATACATCAGGACACCTGTGCGGTAGATTTTGGCCGCCAGCCAGCCTAACAGGAAGATAGTGACCAGCAGAATAACCAGTGAAACTGCGATTTCCCATACGGCCACATCTCCGACACCGATCCGCAGCAGCATGCTGAGCGGTGAAGTGAACGGTACGAAGCTGGCGATCTTAACCAGCAGTGTGTCCGGTGCAGAAACGCTGAAGGTCGGAATATAGTAGTTCACAAAACCCAGCATCATCACCGGCATGCTTGCCTGACCCAGCTCCTCGGTACGGCTCACGATCGAGCCTACAGCGGCGTACATCAGCGCATACAGGAAGAAGCCCAGAATATAAAGGATGAGGCCGTAAACCAGAATGCCTACATTCAATTGACTCAAGTCAAGATCGAAATCCGTCAGAATACCCGAGTTATACGGCAGCAGCAGGTTCGCCGCAATACTCGCGGCAATGATCGCAATCTGCAGCAGCCCGACCAGGAACACCCCCAGCACCTTGCCGAACATCTGGCTCAGCGGTGAAGCGCTCGTAATCAGAATTTCCATAATGCGCGAACTCTTCTCTGCTGTGACCTCAGCGGCAATCATATTACCGGTCAGCATAATCGATAAGAAGAAGAGCATCAGCAGTACATAGACAATCACATAATTGATCGTAGGTGCAGATTCATCCTGACCGCCGCCGTCAGTCCCACTTCCTCCGCCGATCTGCTGCGTAGCTATCGTGACCGGCGTGAATATGGCGGACACCTCCTGCTGCGTCAGCTTTCCTTCCGTAATCAGCTGCGTATTGACTTGCTGCAGGGCAGCTTGCAGATAGCTCTGGATATCTCCGTCCAGCTCTCCTTTATTGCTGTGGTAAGTGACCGGAGGTACGCCTCCGCCAGCAGCAGTTCCGAAGGTGAGATAACCCTTAATGTCGCCTTCCTTGAGTCCCTTTTGAAGGGCCGCGTCCTCTGCAGACGCATAGGACTCCAGCGTTACCTGGGTCTCGGAATCTTCGGGCGCCGTATAAGCCAGCAGCAGTTCCGATACAGGATTTCCGGCTTCCGTAACAACTCCGATGCGTGCAGCACCGGCTTCATCGTCCCCGTTAAACTTGTCGATAAAATAAGGAATGTTCATACCGATGGTAATCAGCAGCACGATGATCAGCGTTGTGATCGTAAAGGATTTAGTCCGTGCCTTATTTTTGAAGGTAAATGCGATAATCGGTCCCAGCTTATTCATTGGATTCACCCACCGCTCTAATAAAGATTTGGTTTAGCGTCGGTTCCTTGATTTCGAAATGTTCAACTTCACCGGCAAGAACGGCGTGCTGCAAAATCCGCTGCGCTGCTCCAATTTCACTGATCGCCAGCACATAGCCCCGCTCCTGCCGCTGCACTGCAGTTACCCCGGCGATGCCCTCCAGCCCGGAGACTTCTCCAACCGTCCGCAGGAATACCTCCTCACGCGGATAGCCCTTTTTAATCTCGCGGATATCGCCTTGAACGACTGTGTTGGAACGGTCAAGGATTGTAATATTCCGGCACAGCTCTTCGACATGCTCCATGCGGTGGGTAGAGAACAGGATACTCGTCCCCTGATCTCGCATCTCTCTGACGGTGTCCTTTAAGAGCTCCACATTTACCGGGTCCAGTCCGCTGAAGGCTTCATCGAGGATAAGAATTTGCGGCTTATGTACGACGGCAGCGATAAAGCCCATTTTCTGCTGATTGCCCTTGGAGAGCTCCTCAATTTTCTTGTTGTAATATTCCGGCACTTCAAAGCGGTCCAGCCAGTAACGCAGGCTCTTCTCCGCATCGCCAGCAGCCATGCCGCGCAGCCGGGCCAGATAGATGATCTGCTCGCTGACCTTCACCTTCGGGTACAGGCCGCGCTCTTCCGGCAGATAGCCCATCAGATGCTGCAGCTCGTTGCTGAACGGCTTGCCGTTATATAGAATCTTCCCCTCATCGGGATAAATCAGACCAAGCACCATGCGCATTGTTGTGGTTTTGCCGGCGCCGTTGGCCCCCAGCAGCCCATAAATTTCGCCTTGCTCCACCTTCAGGTTAATTCTGTTTACTGCCGTTTTGTCACCATATTGCTTCACTACCTGTTCCAGCTTCAAAGCTTCCATTCGTTAGTCCCCTCTCTTCTGGTCGATCAGGATCGGATGATGCCCTTGTGTCCATAAGCTGAGTATTTCATCCAGTTCAAGTGCCCGGCTCTTAATAACCTTTACGCCCAATTGCTGGATGCGTTTCTCATTTTGATGAAATTTCTGGGTAATAAATGAAACCATTCCAGATGGCTCCCAGGTGAAATTCAGGGCATCCGGCAATTCTGCCGCCAATTCCTGCAGTTCTTCCTCATCTGCCGCATTTACCCAGACCTCATTCCAGGAGCCGAACAGGCTGTCTTTCTCGGCCATGCCGAGCAGCTGCCCATGGTGCATAAGCACAATATAATCAGCCAGCCTCCGTACTTCCTCGATGATGTGGGTACAGATCAGCACCGTTGCGTTAGTCTCATCCATATATTTTCGCAGCGCTTCTATCAGGATCTTCCAGGCAAAAGGATCAAGACCGGAAGACGGCTCATCCAGCAGCAGCAGCTTGGGCCGTGCTGCCAGCGCAGCGGCAATCTCGAACTTGCGGCGCTCACCCTTTGACATCTTGCCGAGTCTTGCTCCTTGCGGCACCTCGAATTTGCCCAGCAATTCTTCGAAATACTTCTGATCCCATGCCGGGTACCACTGGCGGCGAAACTCAGCCGCCTCTTCCGCTGTCCATAGATTCTCCTCGCTCTGCGAGTTCTCCGGGACATGGGCAATGGTTTGCCGCAGGGAGAGCGGCATTTCCTTCCCGTGCGCCTCTTCAAACCAGCGGATCTCGCCCACTTCAGGGAAGCTCAGCTGCATCAGCATGTGCAGCAGTGTGCTTTTGCCGGAGCCATTCTGGCCCACTAGTGCGGTTATATAGCCCTGCGGGAGATTCAGATTAAGCGGTCCGATCATCCGGTTACGCCGTTTTTTGCTTACATTCCGCAGTTCTATGGCCTGTTGTACCATGCAATGACTCCACCCTTCATCCCTGTTTGTTATATTTGCTCTTCACTATGTCTGTAAATATTCGGGTCAGCTCTTCTGCACTGCATTGCACGGACAACCCGACATCAACTGCGCTTTCCAATGCTTTGATGACGGCTTCCAGCTTGTATTCCTCCATGGCACCTTCCCCCACATGGGAGACGAATGTGCCAGTACCCTGCCGGGTCCGCAGCAGCCCTTCATTCTCCAGATCCTGATAGACCCGGCGGACCGTAATGACACTGCATTTCAGATCTCCGGCAAATTCGCGGATCGAAGGAAGCAGGGTCCCTTCTGTTATTCCGCCGCTGATAATGAGTGACCGCAGCTGTGTTTCAATCTGATGGTACAGCGGCTCAGCGCTATTCTCGTTAATCTGAATGGGTATCCACATCTTTACCACCGCCCTCTCATACGAGATCGCGGCTCTTAAGCCGTTGAATTGTCCACGCAGAGAATAGTTGCACCGATGCAGTTCCCAGCAGCAGCGTTCCCCACATCAGCGGAGACAACAGCCCCCACTCCTTAGAGTAGTTCACTGTGTACAGAAACAGGTTTCCACCAGCCAGACTAATGAGCAGAGCAGCAATGATGGACAGCAGCATAAAAAGAAAGAGCAATCCGCAGTAGGCTTTGCCACTGGTCAGGAGTTCGATGAAAATGAACACCCCCGCAACGATCAGCCCATAGCCGACCCAGGTCAGGGCGAAGGTCAGATAGGCCGGCAGTGGGAGCTCATGCCGCATACTCCCGCTAAGGGTATAGATTAGGCCGAAGAACAATACTCCGTTCAGCGAAAAAGAGAACACTGTATGAAGCTTTCTTTTGCAGAGGATCACTGCAGATGGAACCGGTAAACTGCGCATATAGGCCAGCATCCGGGTATAGGAATCTTCCATCACATACTTCATCGTCCGTCTGGAGAAGGTAAAGCCCAGCATAGGGATGACGGTAACGAGCATGAAGTCGGCAAGAACCTTAGCCTCCCCTTCGCCCAGCACATCATCTGTGACCATTCCGGTCATCGTCCCCATGTACCCCATTAATACGACTGCCCCAAGAAATGCCCACACCAGCTTCAGTCTGTCGCCGCGGAAGTCACTCCTCACAATGATCCAGGCCTGTTTGATTGTTGTCATGCTGTCTCAACCTCACTTTAATTCAGAGGATATACCGATTCAGTGTGTATAGCTCTGTGCTTACTGTATATATCTATATACACAGTATATGTCCTGTATTTTCCAGTGTCAAGGTTTGGTTTGGATAAATCTTGAAACTGTTACTTGTGGCCCGTTATGCTAGTCTTGAGATAAGTCACTTGGGGAGGTATATATGAGTACGGATCCTTGGTTTACGGTTCAGAGTATTGATGAGCACACCTTCGCCATCAGTGAATACGGGCATTGGGAGAAGGTTCATTCCTTTCTGCTGCTCGGGCAGAAGAGAGCCGTCCTGATTGACACCGGCCTCGGAATCGGCAATATCCGGAGGGTTACCGACGAGCTGACTTCTTTGCCAATAGACGTGTTCACCACCCATGTTCATACCGATCATATCGGGGGCCACGGAATGTTCGCAGATATTTATGTTCATCAGGAGGACCGGGATTGGCTCGTATACGGCATTCAAGGCTTAACGATTGAACAGATCCGAAAAGATATTGGAAGGGATTTGAGTAAGCCATTGCCGGAAGGATTCAATCCGGAGACCTACACACCTTTTCAAGGTATACCGGCCGGACTGCTTAAAGATGGCGATGTTATTGATTTGGGAGGCCGAAGCCTGAAAGTGTACCATACTCCGGGCCATTCGCCGGGCCATTTATGCTTTTTGGAGGAGCCCTCGGGTTATTTATTCACGGGTGATCTGCTGTATGATCAAACGCCTGTTTATGCCTTTTATCCTTCTACCAATCCTGCGGATCTGGTCAACTCTCTGGAACGGATAGCCGGAATTTCGGGGGTCACGAGGGTATTCGGCTCGCATAATACGCTGGGGCTAAAGCCAGAGATTCTGGATGAAGTGAAGCTTGCGGTTCATTTTTTGCGTGAGAGGGAGCTGATCCGGTTCGGTACCGGCATCCATGCCTTTAAGGGGTTCAGCATTCGATTCTAATCTTCTGTGGAGGAGGCGTCAGGAATACCTAATTTATGAACGGGGTTGGGGTTGGAAAGTGTGTTCCTTTGTTCGTTAGCTTATTAACTAGAAGTTAGTTCAATTCCTTATAGATGCGCTAAGCGGCGACAGGGGAGAATATATTAACTTTTGTACCTATTACAGAGCGCTGTTTGCGAATTCTAACGGATTTATCCCACTATTTTCGCCATGCAGCACGTTTCCAGCAAATTCTATGGGATTTATCCTATTATTTTCACCACGCAGCACGTTTTCGGCAAATTCCACGGGATTTATCCCATTAATTCCGCCACGCAGCACGTTTCCAGCAAATTCTATGGGATTTATCCCATTAATTTCGCCACGCAGCACGTTTTCGGCAAATTCTACGGGATTTATCCCACTAACTCAGCCACGTAGCACACTTTCTTCGAATTCAGAGGTATTTATACCTCTCATTCCGCGCCACTGCCCCATTCCCGCGAATTCGGAAGTACTTATACCTCTCATTCCGCGCCACTGCCCCATTTCCGCGAATTCGGAGGCATTTATACCTCCCATTCCGCACAATCGCCGCATACCTACGGATTCGGAGGTATTTATACCTCATATTCCATCGGATTTGGAGGACTCTGCGCTTCCCGCTCACCTCGTTCAAGCACACATAAAAAAAGGCCTGCGCATCAGCACTCTCCTTACGGAAGATGCTGGTACACAGACCGATTTTAAGACCAGTTAAAAACCCCAGATTGCATCCCAGACCGGTTTGGTATGCCCGCCCGGATAAAATATGTAGAGCAGCACGTATACAGCAACCCCTGTAATGGCCGTAATGAACCAGATCACAGCAGTCACTCTGCCCCATTTGCGGTGCTTCGCATACTGGGCTTTGAAGCCCAGCGTGAGTGTCGTAATCCCGAACACGGCTGCCACCGTTGCCAGTACGATATGAAAAATCAGAAAAATGTGGTACAAGAGCGACAGATTATCCGGTCCGCCCCAGGATGTATTCCCTACAAACACAGTTCTTGACATGTACACAATGAAGAACAGGGTAGCAGCCACTGCGGCAGCGATCATTGTCTTCTTGTGTGCTTCACGTTTGCCCTTGATGATCTGTCTCCAGCCGATAGCCACCAGCACCGCACTGATGACGATGAAAGATGTACTGATCGTTGGAAACACTGTAAAGATATCCATGATTATCCTCCTCGGTGCTCTACCTGCTATACCCGGGTCAAGAAACCATCCCCCAACTCGCCGGATGGCGCGGAAGTGTCCGCGTCGTCTTGCCTGTTCTCTTTTTTATACCAATGATAGAACACATAAGCAAGCATCGAGGCAAAAATAAATTCCTGAATGAACTTCATGGCGATGCCGCCCACCTGCTGATCCACCTTGGGCGACAGTCCGCCGAAGAACGCCGGTCCGCCGAAAGTCCGCAGCAGCGCGGCCGGATCACCGGATACACAGTACCCCATCGCCCGTGCCCAGGCACTCGGATCACTATAAGTTGCATAAAGCGGAGCCCCGGCAAAAATAATCAGCCCGCAGGCCGGAGTCAGCAGCACCATATTCAAAAAGATGAAGCCGATCTGGCCGAGGCTCCCGACCTTCCGGCGCTCCGGCAGCGGATTAATCAGCGTCCACCACATCAGCGCGGCTGTCAGGAACAGCACACCATAATACAGGCGGTGGACCGCAAAATGCAGCATCACATAATCATGAATCACCGGCAGATGATACAGCGAGAATAATCCGTTGAACAGCAGCGCCGCCACGACGGGATGGGCAAGGAAGGAGAGCCGCCGCAGCGAATTAACCTTCAGCAAGGTGCGCCAGCACCAGTCCGGGATGCCCAGCATCATCAGCGGAACCGCAATAAGATAGGATAAGGCCATGCTGACCATATGGAAGGAAAACAGGATATGCCCAAGCAGACTCACCGGTCCCCCCTGGGCCAGATAAAGCGCCAGCAGCCCGCCCATAAACAGCACTCTCTGCCGGACCGGAACTATAGCAGAACCGGGAAAACGCTGCGCCAGCGGACCGACCAGCAGCAGATACCCGGCGGCCAGCAGCAGCGTTGCTGCCAGTATCAGCGGGCTCCACAGGTCGGCAAAGCTAAAGTATTGTAATCCCAGCATCGTACAATTCCTCCCTTGTGCAGAGTTATTGGGTTGATCTAGATCTACAGGCAGTTAGTGTGATTACCTCCAACTAATTTGCTCCATTTTGGCCAAGTCACTGCTTTCCAGGAGAAGTAGGTGGAGTATTTCCACCTAATCTGCATTTTTGGGCAGAAACACGCCAATTAACTGGACAATTTCCCACTAGTTAAAGCGCTGAAGAAACGAAGCTGAATCCAGAAGCCATCCGGCCGCCCCACTCCCCGTAAATCAAAAAAGAGGCGACGGCTGCCGCCGGCCCCTTCTCATCGCCGCCTTAATCCCACCAGACCCAGTAAAGTGCCATCACGATACAGGTACCGGCGATAAAAAAGCCGCCCAGCATGAATATGATTGGCATCAGATGTCCCTTGTCCTTCAGATGCATCCAGAAGCCCATCTGCAAAAACACCTGCAGGACAGCCATGACCAGCAGCAGAATGACGGCAAAGGAAGCGTTGACGCCTCCCGCGGCTACCGCCGCGAACGCGATCAGGGTCAGCACGACGGAGAAAATAAACACTACGATATGCCGCTGAGGGCCCTCCTGCCGGTGGCGGTGCTTCACACTGCCCTCTTGCGGATGCTGTTCCGTTACCATGGCTTCAGCCCACCTTTCCAAGCAGGTATACAACGGTGAAGATAAACACCCACACCACATCGATAAAATGCCAGTACATTGCCGAGACATAAATTTTAGGCGCAGTTACCACCGTTAGCCCTTTGCGGACCAGCTGGCCGATCAGTACGGAGATCCAGAGTATCCCGAAGGCAACGTGTGCACCGTGGAAGCCGACCAGCGTATAGAAGGCCGAGCTGAACGCACTGGTGGTCATGCCGAATTTCTCATGTCTCACATATTCACTGAACTCGTAAATCTCCAGGCCGAGAAAGGCTGCACCCAGCACAACAGTAACGAGCAGCCAGGAGCGCAGCAGAGCCGGGCGGTTCCGGTGCATCGCCTGGATAGCGAACACACTGGTCAGACTGCTGACCAGGAGCAGGAACGTCGCGGCTGCCACCAGCGGCAGGTGGAACAGCTCATTCGCGGACGGGCCATCGTTCGTCTGATTGCGCAGTGCCAGGAATGTGGCGAACAGTGTACCGAAGAGTACAGCCTCCCCGCCGAGAAACAGCCAGAAGGCAAGCACCTTGTTGCGGCCTTCCAGTGTCGCTTTTTCCGGTTCGTGCGGCAGCGTTCCCTTCACTGCTTCAGCATGTGCGGTTGTCATTGGCTGATTCACCTTCCTTCCAGCTCTTCGGGCTCGATATGCCAGCCGTGATCGTCAAACAGCGAACGCATCAGCATCGATCCGAAGGTTATGAGAAGTCCAAGTCCGGTAACAATATAATTGTTAAAGAGAAAGCTTAAAGCGTCACTGCTGAATGTATCGCGGCTGAACATAAATCCAAGTCCGGCAATAAAAATCCCTACGGACATCAGGAACGGCAGGATCGTCGCCGACGGCATATGAATCGATCCGACAGGCTCAGATGGCGTCATGCCTTTGTGTCCGGCGGTTTTTTCCTTCCAGAAGGCATCGATACCGCGCACCAGCGGTGTCTGCTTGAAGTTATACTCCGGCGGCGGTGAGGGAATCGTCCATTCGAGCGTTCGTCCGTCTTCCCACGGATCATCCGCCGCATCGGCAGGCTTTCTGGAAGTGAGGAAGATATTCGTCAGGAAAAACAGCATTCCCACACCCATGAGCCCCGCGCCGATCGTACTAATCAGATTCAAGAGATCAAATTGTTGGTTAGGCAGATACGTGAACACGCGGCGCTGCATACCCATCAGACCAAGGAAGTGCTGCACGAAGAAGGTCATATGGAACCCGATAATAAAGGTCCAGAAGGTCCATTTGCCCAGGCCCTCGTCCAGCATCCGTCCGAACATTTTCGGCCACCAGTAATGCAGCCCGGCGAACAGGCCGAGCACCAGACCGCCGACAATGACATAGTGAAAATGAGCGACGACGAAATAAGTGTCATGAAACTGGAAATCAGCAGGAGCCGAAGCCAGCATGACCCCTGTTACCCCGCCCATCGTGAAGGTAGGGATGAAGCCTACTGCAAACAGATTCGGGGTGGTGAAGCGCACCTGTCCGCCCCACATCGTAAACAACCAGTTGAAGATTTTGATCCCGGTCGGAACGGCAATCAGCATCGTAGACACGGAGAATAGCGCGTTTGCTACCGGGCCGAGGCCGGTGGTAAACATATGATGCGCCCAGACCATGAAGCCCAGGAAGGCAATCAGAATCGTGGCGAAGACCATTGAGCTGTAGCCGAATAATCTTTTGCGCGCAAAGGTCGGAATGACTTCAGAAATAATGCCGAAAGCCGGCAGAATGAGAATATAGACTTCGGGATGGCCGAAGATCCAGAAAATATGCTGCCAGAGCACCGGATTGCCTCCCGCGCCAACCTCGAAGAAATTCGCTCCGAGTATCCGGTCAAAGGTAAGCAGTACAAGTCCTACGGTAATGGCGGGAAAAGCAAATAGGATAATAGCGGAAGTGATAAAAGTGGTCCAGGCAAACATCGGCATCCGCATATAGGACATCCCCGGTGCACGCATCGTGATGATGGTCGCCAGAAAGTTAATGCCGCCGATCAGTGTGCCGAGTCCGGCAATCTGTAGGCCTATCGTATAGAAATCCACCCCGTGAGTGGCGCTGTAGGTTGAAGTAGATAGCGGGGTATATGATGTCCAGCCGGCATCGGGCGCACCGCCCATGATCCAGCTGAGATTGAGCAGAAGGCCGCCGAACAGAAAGGTCCAGAAGCCGAGCGCATTCAGAAAAGGGAAGGCAACGTCGCGTGCGCCGATCTGCAGCGGAATAACCGCATTCATCAGTGCGAAGATTACGGGCATGACCCCGAGAAAAATCATCGTTGTACCGTGCATCGTGATTAATTCATTGAACGTCTGGGCATCCAGAAAGGTATTCATCGGCTTAATCAGCTGGATGCGGATCAGAATAGCCTCAAGCCCGCCGATCCCGAAAAACAAACCTCCGGCCCACAGGTACAGAATCGCGATTTTTTTATGATCGACGGTGGTGATCCAGTCCATTAGCCCCGTATGGCGTTTGACGCTGTGACCCGCCTCAGGCGGCCGGGCGTGATTCAAAGATTGCGCTGTTTGAGCCAAGGTTCCTACCCCCTTTTCAAATATGCTGCTTCCGCTTGTCGCTGCAGGCTTTTAGTCCAGCGTGTAACCGGCCAGATACTCTGCGATTCCGTCAATCTCTTCATCGGTCAATCCGAGATCCTTCTTCGGATCCGGCATTCTATTGCCGGGCTTGACGCTTTGCGGATCATGCAGCCAGGTTTTGAGATTATCCAGAATTGGGGCTCCGTCTACACCCGTATCGTCATTCAGCAGAATGCCCGCTACCGACTCACGTGAGCCGAGCCCGGTCAGGTTGGGACCCATCGCAACACCCTGGTCCCCAACGGCATGGCAGGTCAGGCAGGCAGATCTGAATTTCTTGGCAAGCTCCGGATCTTCCGGCAGGACAGCCGGGGACTTCATCGAAGCCAGCCACTGCTCAAACTCGGCATCGCTGACCGATTTCACCTTGAATTCCATGAATCCGTGGGACGGCCCGCACAGCTCCGCGCATTTGCCGCGGTAAACGCCTTCATTTGGCGCACTGAAGCTGAAACGGTTAATCGTGCCGTCAGGGTTGGTATCCATTTTTCCCGCGAGGGAGGGTACCCAGAACGAATGCAGTACATCCGCAGTACTCAGCTCAAAAGCAATATCCTTACCGGCTGGGATCACCAGATCCTGCGCCGTCTTCACGCCATAATCGGTATACTCGAACTCCCACCAGTACTGGTGGCCGGTTACTTTAACCTTAATCGCATTTTTATCATCCGAGTGATCATTCCCGGCAGCAAATACCGCTTTGACCGTAGGAACGGCAAGTACAACCACCAGGATCAGCGGAATGACTGTCCAGAGCACTTCCAGCTTGAAATTACCCTCTACCTGCTCGGGAATCTCGCGCTGCCCCGGTTTTCTGCGGAAACGGATAAGCACATAAGCCGCAATGGAAAAGACGATCAGCAGTACGACAATCATGATGGTGATCGCCAGCTTCATCAAATCGAACGAGCTTTCGGCTGCAGGTCCCTGCGGTCTGAGTACCGACAGGTCCTCCCGTCCGCATCCGGCAAGAATGAGTCCAAGTGTTGCGGTCAAGGGAAGAAGCCGCTTTCCAGCCTGCCACGTTTTCATCATAGATCAACCCCGCTTTTCCCGATTTCGTAGAGTAGAGTATTTTCCTGTCAATTATAACAATCACTATTAATATAAGTTTAAGGGGGTGTTTTGTCAATCGTTCACAACAAGTTCACAAAGTCTTTTTTGTTGATCAGAAGGCTTGTCATTACAGTATTTAATAGCGCTTACAAAAATTTTGCAAACAGTCCCTTTCCATAGTAAAACGCATACATATGTAATTATGTCTATTAATTCATTTGACTAATTAGAAAGCCTTTGAACCATTTTTCAAAAAAAAGTAAGCAAAAAAAACCGCATCCAGAGGCAGCGTTTCACCCGGGTACGGTTTATGAGAATCCTCATGGATGTAATTACAACTTTACTGCCGTCAAAATCAGAACACTATCCTGTGTGTATCAGGAGACGGATGAGTTGATTCTTCCCAGCTCATGCTCCACGACCATGGTCAGCTCTTCTTCATAGCCTCCCGTGATCCGATACTTCCGGACGTACTCCTTTACAAATTTCTTGGGATCTTTGGGCCGGAAAATGCGTGTCATTTCCCGTAGACTTTCCTTGACTTCGTTATGACCTTTGCTTGCCATGATCAGTTCCCTCCCAAAACATTGAAAATGAATGCTCCGTTGTAGAGAATGCATGATGAAAAGTCCGCCGTACCTTCGAAATGCAAGTTCAGAAACCGTAACACATACGTGGCTTGCATTATCCGCCTAGACTATCATTCCAGAGTTCTGGAGGTCCGCCTTGCCGGTGAAGCAGGTTCGTCGTGATTTGGGCTGAGAGTAAGACGCCTTGAGGCAGGACATCTTGACACTTTACTTACCCGAAGAGCCACTAGCTGAATCACTCCTTTCGGGCCTTATCGTTATATTGTATCATATTCAAGGCCAAGTTCCACCTTTCCTTGTAAAATATGCGTATGGATTTTTTAAAAAATTTATGTCTTCCACAGCAGGGGAGAGGGCAAACTTATGGTTAAAATACACTATCAGCACATCCAAAATCCTTTAAATAGACACTAACGCAGGAAGGAGAACGTTATGGATAACCGGCTATCCCTGCTAAGCACGCCTTATAGCGCGGCCCCCCCAGTACCGCAGACTGACCCGGAGGATACCGGAACCGGCAGCAGGCAGCTGGAGCAGGCTGACAAGGAAATCACCAAAGCATTTCCTAAGATGCATAGTATGCTTGTCGTACGCCACGGGAAACTGATATTTGAACGGTATTACGGAAATCATCATGCGGGAATGCTGAATGATCTGCGCTCTGCCACCAAAAGCTTCGTCTCCATGCTCACTGGCATTGCCATCGGCAGAGGAGAAATCCCGGGAACCGATGTCCAAGTCCTGGATACGCTGCGTAAATATCTTGCGGCTCCCCCTGCACCACAGCTGGAACAGCTTACACTTCATCATCTGCTGACCATGACCTCGGGCTTCCGCTGGATTACTGGCAATAAGCTTGGTGAGCCGCTTGTCCGGAATCTGCAGCGCAGCCGCCGCTGGGTGTCCTATATTCTAAGTTTACCCATAGATGCCGAAAATATCGGCTGTTTCCAATACCGCAGCAGCGATTCGCATCTCCTCTCCGTCATGCTCAGCGAATTCACCGGACAGGATGCGTTCACCTATGCCAGGCAGCATCTGTTTGAGCCGCTGGACATTAGCCATACTGCATGGCTGCCCAGCCCGGAGGGCCACAGCATGGGACACATCGGACTATATCTCACATCACGTGATCTCGCCAAAATCGCCATCTGCCTCCTGGACGGCGGCAAGCACGGAGGACGGCAGCTCATCCCGCAGAATTGGCTGGAAGCGGCCTTCACGGCACAGGCTGCCGGCTATCCAGCTTACGGGGATTACGGCTATCAGTTCTGGAACGGACGCATGAGCGGTGAACCCTACCGGCTCGCCCACGGCCACGGGGGCCAGCAGATCTGGCTGCTGCCGGACCTTGATGCCGCTGTCATTTTCACCGCAGAAAGTGCAGTAAACCGGTGGAAGAATCCGCGCAGACTGATTGAGCAGTATGTCATTCCGGCAATGAAACCCTAAAACCGGTTACATACTTTGTACGGGCAAATCATAGGCTCCTATATAGATTCAACTTGTGATTTTCTATTTCGGGTTAGGTCGTGACTACAGAGAATGTTTGGACTTTCGGCCGCTGTTGTCTACAGATTTCTTGATTATCCCCACTGCTCGTAGTAAAAATCTGTAGACAAAGGCGGTCGCTATCGCTCCTACAGTTCCAAACTTCTCTTTCGCCACTCCCCCCTTAATCCCTATTTCCCAGGTTTAATCTATATAGTGAAGAAGGAGCAGGGCAACTTATCTGGCTAACGATGTTATAGCCAGGCTCCCCCCTTCTTCTCCAAGTACAAGGAGAGTGAGCGCTATGTCCCCTTTCAAATCTTCTACAGGACTACCCGAAAATATTGCCGCTTGCGTATGCTACTTCTTCCCTTTTATCGGCGGGATCGTGTTTCTTGCTCTGGAGAAACGCAGCCGCTTCGTGCTCTTTCATGCACTGCAGTCGCTGATAACGTTCGGCCTGCTGATGATCATTCATGTGATGAGCGGATTCATTCCCCTGCTCGGTGCGCTGATCGGTGCTATTCTCTCGTTATGCAGCTTCGCCATCTGGCTGCTCATGATTTATCACACCTTGGGCGGAAGATGGTATAAGCTTCCCTGGGCGGGAGATCTGGCAGAAAGCCAGCTCCGCCATCTGTGATTGCGCACACCTGCGGAGATCCATGTTTTTGAGATTCCCTTTTGCCTGTCTACTCCGTACAATGGAATCAGGACATACAGGAATCTACAGGCTGGAGGAACATCCATGTATTTATTGATCATAAATCCCGCTTCCGGCGGCGGTGCGGGACAGCGGACCTGGCAGACGGTGGAGGGCCTGCTGAAGTCGCGCGGCATCGCTCATGAGGCTCTGTTCACCCGGAGCCTGGAGCAGGCGGAGGCGCAGGTGCTTCATGCCCTGGCCCGCCGTGAGGACTGGCGCGCCGCGATCGTTATCGGCGGCGACGGTACGATCCACAGCGTCCTCGGTGCGCTGCGGCGCAGAGGCGTCCCGCTGGCGGTCATCCCCGCCGGCTCGGGCAATGACACGGCCCGCGGCTTCGGCATCCCGCTGACGATCGAGGCCGCGCTAGACGCCGCGCTGCAGGACCGCTGCCTGGAAGCGGATCTGCTCAGCGGCAGCGGCGGGCTAACCCTGACCGCTGTCGCCAGCGGCTTCGATGCCCAGGTGGCCGTGAACGTGAACAACAGCCGCTACAAGCGGCTGTGCAACGCCATCGGTGCAGGGCAGCTGGCCTATATCATCGGCATCCTGCATACGCTGCTGACCTTCAAGCCCTGCCGCGTCAGCGTCACCCTGGACGGCAAAGAGCAGGCCTTCGAGCAAGCCTGGCTCGTCTCGGTGTGCAACCTGCCAAGCTATGGCGGCGGGCTGCTGATCTGCCCGCAGGCGGAGGCCGGTGACGGCCTGCTCGACGTCTGCGTCGTCCACGGGTGCAGCCGCGGGCAGGTGCTGCGGCTGTTCCCGACGCTGCTGAAGGGCACGCATGTGGCGCTGCCCTTCGTGTCCATGCTGCGCGGACGCAGCGTAGCCGTCCACTTCGCGCAGCCCCGCCACGCCATCGGCGACGGCGAGCCGCTGGGCACGGCGCCGCTGGCGGTGCGCTGCGAGCCGGGCGCGCTGCGCGTGCTGACACCGCTGGCCGCCGCGGCGCAGGTCGGAGCCGCTGAAGCCGGCTCCTGCCAGGCGAGCGGCTGATCCGGCCTCCTCATGGCGGCAAGATATTCTCCATGGAAATCTGCTGCACTTAGTACAATCACAAGCAGCAATCCAGCAGCTCAAAGGTCATTCTATTGCAGGTTGTACAGTAGATTTGCCATAACATCTACTTTTGACTGCTATTTTCCTGATTCTAATGCATGAAATGCAATAGAATTCAATTTTCAGCCCGGACATGCGTATTCTGCTGCATAAAGTGCAATAGACATTCATGCCGCTCCATGGCAGCCGCACCAGATAAATAAATAAGCCCAAGGAGGAACTCCAGCAACGGCTGATGTTCCCTCCTTGGGCTTTTAACTAACTATGTGTACACTTTTTAGATTAGAGGGCTTCCCGAGCTGTATAAAACTCAGCCCGCCTGCTCTCCCTCTTCCTCCACAAACGAAATACGCCCATCCTCCAGCGAAGCGATGCGCACCAGCGATTCTACACGGTAGCCCGCTTCCTTCAGCAGCCGGTTGCCCGGCTGGAAGGCTTTTTCGATCACGATGCCGATGCCGATGACTGTGCCGCCTGCCTGCTCGACAATCCGGGCCAATCCGAACGCCGCTTCCCCGTTTGCGAGAAAATCATCCACAATCAGCACACGTTCGCCGGGGGCGATAAACTTTTTGGAAACAGTAATATCATTGCTTTCTTTTTTCGTAAAAGAATAGACGGTCTCCACGTAAATATCCTCCGTCAGCGTCAGGGACTTCTGCTTGCGGGCAAAAATCAGCGGAACCTCAAGCTCCAGCGCCGTCATAATCCCGGGAGCGATCCCGGAGGATTCAATGGTCAGCACCTTGGTCACTTCTTCTCCGGCAAAGCGGCGGGTAAATTCGCGGCCGACCTCACGCATCAGAAAAGGGTCCATCTGGTGATTCAGAAAAGAATCCACCTTGAGCACACCTTGACCGAGAACAATACCTTCATTAATGACCTTCTGTCTCAATAATTCCATTCGTGCTCCCTCTTTTCTCCTCAGATTCAAATGGACCCTGGCGTCCCTTCTTTTACAGTCCGGTTGGCTTCTGCGGAAGCAGATTACCAACAATAGACTTCAGATCATGATCCTCTTTGCTGCCTGCCTTGCCCCCGTCATAGCCTGTAATCCGGATTTCCGAATACTTCTCGCCCGGATTCACCGGCTTGAAGATCAGCTTCTCACGGTCTTCCAGCCGCACATCGAATTTCATATCCTTGAACATGTCGATCAGCTCTTTTTCCCCCGGGGTTTGACCTTCCTCCAGAAACAGCAGACCCCGCAGTGACTTGGAGCCTTCGGGATGCTGCACATCAAAATGAACAATACATTCCACGCTTTTCACCTCCCAGCTTAGTGTCGTCTGCGCCCGCCCGGAGCTATTCTGCCTGATCCTTCCCGGGCTCATCCGTATCCTTATCATGCATCACATATTTGCTGTAAATGCGGCTGTAACGCTCACCATAGCGTTTGGTCAGCTCAGGTCCCATATCTTCTTCCAGCTCGAACAGCACCATTTCCTGTGAGAAGTGGTTCAGGAGCAGCTCAATCAGCACCTCATGCTCGGTCACTACCGCCTGAGCCGTACCGTCCTCATAACGCATGCCCAGCATGCACCAGCTCCGGTCAATGACGAACGAGAATTTCCGCCCTCCGCCCCTGCGCGGCTTCCCGCCGAGCGGCGGCCAGACCGGATACGGAGCCGGAGCCGCATTGCCACCGTCAAAGGCCCACAGCAGCTTCACTCCGCGCAGCTCCGCCTGTTCCAGCTCATTGCGCAGCAGGGAGGCTTCCTCCCGCCACACATCCACCACAATTTCCTTCTCGGCCAAATTCAGCTGGCGGATCAGCGCCCCCAGCATGTTACGGTCACCCTCGATATTATAGAACGAAGGGCTGACCGGACCACCGCGCGGCATTTCGCTCTCCATATAGGCCAGTGAAGCCTGTACCCGGCCGGAGATCATGGTCGCCAGCTCTTCCGGATCCAGCACGCTGTAACGTGCAGGCTCTCCTTCTCCGCATCTTACATATCCTTGCTGCGTCAGACGCTGAAGCGCCGCGTATACATTTGATCTTGATACTCCTAGCTGCTTTGCCACTTCGTAGCCCGAAGCCTCGCCTTTGGTAGCCAGCTCGACCATAATTTTGGATTCCATTTCCGTGAATCCCAAATTGCGCAGATGCAGCAGCAACTGTTCCATCTATGTTGTCCTCCTAATACGCTACAAGCTTTAATCGGTAAATCTAAGTATTCTGTTGCTAAATTTGTTCTGAACCGCAGCGCGGGCACCACATCGAGCCTTTAGGCAGGTCCGCCCGGCAAATTTGGCATTTGACGATGTCCCGGACGGTTCCTTCGCTGACTGCAGCCGCTTCCTCCGAGTGCTCACCGGCCTTCCAATCCCGGATGCGGCGGTCCAGCTCAAGCTGTCTTTCCCGCTCCCGCTCCAGCTCGTCAGCTTCCCGGCGCCCCCGCTCACTGTCATGGATCTGGCCGGCATACCCCGCCTCAAGCTCCTCGTCGTCATGCAGCACTTCGGTGTACACGGTCCGGTGCTCTGGCCGCTGTTCTGTTCTCAGTGCTAATTCTTTTTCTTCCTCAGTCAGTTCATCTTCACCATAGTATTGATCTTCCTCATCTTCATGAATCGTACGGATCGTTACGGCCGGCGCTTCTTTTTTGGGAGCCGGGGCCTCGAGCCTATGTCCGCATTTCGGACAGAAGTTCGCATCCAGCGCGACCACATTGCCGCATACGCACAGCCGCTCATTTTTGAGCTCAGCGATCTTGAAGCGAAGTTCATCAATCTGCTCCTGGTGTTTTAGACAGAGCTTAGACAGCTCCACCATTTTCCCTTCAGCCACCGAGAGATCCCTCGCACGGTACCCGTCATAGAAAAGCTTCCCCATTTTCATAAATTCAAGTTCCATCTCGCGTTCAATATCGGAAATATGCCCGTTCAGCTTACCTATTTCCACCGAGCTTTGCGCTTTTTCACTCACCCGGCTGGCACCGTCTTTAATGCGTTGCAGAATATTCATTGTATTTCCTCCTTCTCCAGAGTGAGAATAGGGCTGATAATTAGCCAAAAAAGATCAGATGAACCCTTACCGCTTCGCGCATTACCGGAAACGTGCTTCTATCATACCAAAAGTCTCGAATAGATTCATTATTTGTCGTTCTGTGTAAATTAGTAAACATAACCCGCACGCGAACCTTACCGAAACAAAGAGGGAGGGATTCACTTTGCCGGACGGACCCAAAACAAGTTATTTCGTTTCTGTGAATCACGGAATTATCCGGGATGTACCCGGTGACTCCAACGAATTTGAGGTGCTGTTGTCCAAGGATGAGCTGACAGTGCTTCAAGATCTGCTTCAGAATCTGGGACAAGAAGATAATTATGCCTTCCGCCGCGCTGCCGTGCCCTATAAATCCGCCGATCATGATGATGCTGCCGAACAGTTTGATGATGGAACCATCCGGCTATACAGGTATCTGCACCGCGTTGGAAGTGCTAAGACACAGCAAACCATTGAGCAGCTGGGTGTGCTGTCTAAACTGGAAAATACAGGGTATGAGGACAAAGGATATGGTGATGGATCACCTACGAACAAATAATTACGCCGGATAATCATTCTTTATGTGTGCTAATACGCCGTTGTGGAAAGAATGTTTCCGCTTTTTTGGTGCGGGCTGTTTCAAGTGCTAATTCGTCCGGTTCTTTCGGCAACCCGCTTGGGATGCCGTATGTTATTTTGCTTCCAGGGCCTAAAATCGGTTAAACTGGAATAGTCACAAATAATGAAACCCGGGAGAGTCTCAGTGAAAGAAGACGATAGTACACAAGTTACACTGAATCAGCTGCAGGTGCATGTCAAGGATCTGCAGACGTGGCAGAACAGTGAGGATTTCGCCAGACAGGTTGAGGATTTCAAGACCCTGCCGGCACTTTACCGCCATGCTTTGAATGAGCTTGAGAACAAAATTGATGTGATCAAAACGGAATGGCAGGTGCGCGACGGCTACTGTCCGATCGAGCATATCAAGTCACGGATTAAGGAACCCAAGAGCATCCTGAAAAAGATGCAACGCAAAGGGCATGAGTTCACCCTGGAGAATATGGAGCTGCACATTCATGATATCGCCGGCATGCGGATTGTCTGCGCCTTTGTAAAGGACATCTACCGGCTGGTAGATCATTTGTGTGTCCGCGAGGATATCAGGGTACTGGAGATCAAAGATTACATCGCCCAGCCTAAACCGAACGGTTATCAGAGTCTTCATGTCATTATAGCCATCCCGCTCGTACTGCTTGATGGAACCCGGTGGGTGAAGGCAGAGATTCAGCTGCGCACACTCGCCATGGATTTCTGGGCCAGTATGGAGCATATCCTCTACTATAAATTCGACAAGCAGCTGCCTCCGCATGTGGCCGAGGAGCTGAAAGAAGCGGCGCGTGCCGCAGACGAGCTGGATCAGAAGATGCTCCGCCTGCGCAGCGAAATTCTTGAGCTATCCGGAGGAAGCCGCCCCGCAGACAGTCCCGCCGGAGAATAGTCCCGTCCCTGCGGGGATAGCAGAACGGAAGTCAAACAAGGCAGTGCCGGAGCAGCTATGCTGCTTAAGGCACTGCCTTGCTGCATTTATTCCATTATTGCTGCTTCACCGCTGGTTCTTCTGCCGTGGTCCATAGGTATTCTTATAAAAAAGATCCGTATCCCTTTAGAGATACGGACCTGTGTACAATTAACGTTACAGCTTACCCAGCCCCGCCGCCCGGCGGGCGGCGGATTCTGCCACATGCCGCATGATCAGAGTAAGCCCTTCGCTTGCCCTGGGCGTATTCGGCAATAATGACTCCCAGTTCTCAGTCACTTTTGCCACGACCGGCGAGGCAGGAAAAGGACGGGAGGCAATCTCATGAAACAAAGGCCCCGGCTGGTGTAGCGAGCCTTCGGCTGCCGCCTCTGCCAGCCATTCCCCGGTGGGTACAGCAGGGCCTTTCCGCTCCAGCCGGGCAAGCTCTGCCGCAAGTACACCACCCGGTGCCGTGCGGCCCTCATCCTGAGGGGCTGTTTCCTCCTCAGTCCAGAGAGCAAATACAGCGCCCAACAGCTCCTCCTTGCTCATTCCGCGCAGCAGAAACATCAGCAGCGGCTCCTCAGCAAGCCGCTTCTTAACCCAGCCCAGGAGCCCCCCCGGCTGCTGTGCTTCGGGGTTCCTGCCGTCACCCGCCGGATCCAGTTCAGCCGGCAACAGCTGAAGCCCGGCCACGCCGCCAGTCACTTTGCCTTGCAGGAGTTCATAGAGTTCACCCGGATGTCCGGCAAGCTGCTGCAGCACTTCCTCTTTCCGTTCAGCAGACCACTGCGGAACTTCCAAAGAGAGAACCGGCTTTACCGCTTGCTCCTGAATGGCGGCCGCTGCGCCGCCGGATCTTGTCCCCGGTGCTTCCGCTGCTTGGAGCAGCCCCTGCATCTCCAGCACTTTTATAACGCCCGGCTCGATGACTAGCCGCAGTTCCGGCTGTTCACTCATGGATAATCCTCCTTTTACTGAACCCTCTGTATCACCTTTATTTACATCCAGTCCTGGCCTTGAAGCTCAATAAGCTCCTGCAGCTCATGGTTGGACATTTCTGTCAGCCAATTCTCCCCGGAACCGACAACCTGCTCGGAGAGGTTTTTCTTGCGTTCGATCAGTTCATCAATCCGTTCCTCCAGCGTGCCTTGGCAAATCAGCTTATGCACCTGAACATTCTTGTGCTGCCCGATACGGAAAGCCCTGTCGGTCGCCTGATTCTCTACGGCCGGATTCCACCAGCGGTCATAATGCACCACATGATTGGCCCGTGTCAGGTTCAGCCCGACACCACCCGCTTTAAGCGAGAGCACGAAGAATGCCGGACCCTCGCCTTCCTGGAACTCATGAACCATCTCATCGCGCTCCCGTTTGGGAATGCCGCCATGAAGGAACAGCGGCGCTTTGCCGTATCTTTTGGCCAATCTGCTGACGAGCAGCTCACCCATCGCCACATACTGGGTGAAGATGAGCGCAGACTCCCCAAGTTCGGCGATGCTGTCCAGCACCTCGAACATCACTTCCATTTTGCCGGATTGTTCGCTGCGCAGGCCCCGCCCTTCTTCCTTACGGAACAGCTGCGGGTGGTCACAGATTTGCTTCAGCTTGGTCAGAGATGACAGGACCAGCCCGCGGCGGGCCATGCCGGAACGTTCGCCGATCACCCCAAGCATTTCGTCGACTACGCCCTGGTACAGTGCCGCCTGTGTCTCCGTCAGCGGACAATAGGATTTCAGCTCCAGCTTCTCCGGCAGATCCTTAGAAATATCCGGATCACTCTTGAGCCGCCGGAGCAGGAATGGCGAAACCAGGCGGTGCAGCTCCTGCAGCCGCTCCCCGCCTTCACCGGAAACATACCGCTGGCGGAAAGAGTGATACGATCCCAGATAGCCCGGATTGAGAAAGTGAAAAATGGACCACAGCTCACCGAGCCGGTTCTCCACCGGGGTGCCCGTCATGGCAATCCGGTGCGGAGCCGACAGCTTCATCACGCTCTGCGCCTGCTTCGTGCGGTGATTCTTAATATACTGGGCTTCATCCAGAACGACCGTAGACCAGCGCACCCCCGCCAGATCTTCACTATCCCGGCCGGCTAAGTGATAGGTAGTCAGCACGATCTCATGACTGGCGGCAAGCTCTATGAATCCTTCACCCCGTACCCGTCTTCCCCCGTGATGAATATGCACACTCAGCGACGGCGCAAAGCGCTGCAGCTCACGCTGCCAGTTCCCGAGCAGTGAGGTCGGACACAGAATCAGCACCGGCTCCCGCTTCCCTTCAGGCGGGGCTGTTAAAGCCCGGTCCAGCAGGCAGGTAATGACCTGAATAGTCTTCCCAAGCCCCATATCGTCAGCCAGGCATACACCAAAGCCCAGTCCGCTGAGTGCAGCCAGCCATTGAAACCCCCGCTCCTGATAAGGCCGCAATGTCCCATGCAGGCTAGGCGGCACTGTGCGTACCGGAAGACTGCGCAGAATATCACCGTGCATAAGTGAGGACAGCAGCCCGTACGTTTCCATGCCTGTAACGGACATGCCTTTCCAGAGCCGTTCTTCCCCATCCTCGGCCTCCAGACGCATCCAGTCCGCTGCCGACATTTCTCCGCTTTCATGGCGTTTCATATATCTAAGCACCTGGCGGATCTCCTTGGGATCCACTTCGATCCACTCTCCACGGAAGCGCACGAACGGCACTCCCGCCTCCACCAGGGCATTCAACTCTTCTTCAGTGATTGGATTGTCGCCAAGCGAGGCTTCGATACGGAAGGAGATCAGCTCCTCCATACCCAGCGACGGTTGTGCAGGGCCGTCCATTGTGCCTTGAGGGGGCTGCATCTTCATTCTCATCCCGATCCGCCGCCGCCCTTCACGGCTCCAGCGTGAGGGCATCTGTATGGTGATGCCCCACTCACGCAGCTGCTGCACGCTCTCCTTCAGGAAGAAGTAGAGGCGCTCCGGCTCAAGTGTGGCGCCCGTCGGGGCCGGAACAGTCAGCGCACGCTGAATGTCCGGCGATATTCTTGCCGCCCGCCCCAGCGCAGCCAGCAGCTGCTGCTGGATATTGCGGTACCGCTTGCCCCACAAGGTGAACTCGCGCTCGGGACTGCTCCAGATTGCCGCAGCCGGGAGCCAGACTTCCCCTTCCTCCCGGCTTTCTGCCCAGAAGCTCAAGTGCCACAGCTCGCTCTCCTCTGCAGGCGGCTCCAAACGCAGTCCCAGACTAAGCTGCCCGGTATGCTCCTCCTCTGCCTCGGCATGCGGCACTTCGCTCCCTGCGGTCCCGTTTACCGCTGAGAGCAGTTCAGTCACCTCAGCGGGCGTCCCCTGAACCGGAATATCCCTGCTGCCTGTAAGCAGACTGTTCCACCACAGCTCTGTCAGGGGCGAGTATCCGCGGCGGTAATTCGCCTTATAGGGGCCGAGCTCACTTTCTATCCCCGCAACAATTTTTTTGATTTCCGCAGTCATTACTGCCTGCAAAAAGGAATACAGCACATAGCCGCCGGCATCTTCACGCGAAGACATATCACCCTCCTCGGCAACATGAGTCCCGAGCGCCAGCACTGGCATGGAGGCTGCCATCTGCAGAAAATACTCCTTGTCCGCCTCATTCCGGAAAGCAGGGGACCAGCAGGCGGAAGCTGCCTGCTCTCCGCCGCGGCGGCGGGAACCCATAGGGCGTGGCGGCATTGCACCAGGCACAATCCCGCCTGTGCCCATCAGCTCCAGCGCAAACCTGGCCGCAGCCGCCCAGTAGCGCAGTTCACCGCCTGCTTCCACTCCCTGGGCACGGCATACCTCTTCATCCCAGGCCAGCAGCAGCTCAAACGCATCCTTCGGCGTGAGGGCAAGCCCTTCAAGCGTACGCCCAGGCAATCCGCGCCGCGCCGTCCTCCCTTCCGTCGGAGCGGCAACCGGATATTTCACTTCTGCCAGCCGCAGCGCAGCACCCGCAAAAGGACGCCCTCCTCCCCGGAACTCCAGCTTCTTGATCACGCGTGTCCATGCGTCGACCTTAGGTTCTGAGGTTTCACCGGAGAAGCAAAATAAAACATCCCCTAACCATATTGCATACAGATGCTTAATCATTGGTGATCTCCTGTCTTTAAGCAAACAGAAAGAGCCAGCCCGTTCCATTTGGGGGACCGTATCCTTCTCCGCGAGAAATATATTTTGAACCGGAACAAATTCTTCATCCCTTCATCTTATACGAAAAAGCCGCGATTTAAAAACGTTTCTGCATTTTTTCTGTAATTTTATGTAGAAGTAGCAGTTAATCCTGCCTTCTAGCGGCGCTGTATAGGGATGATTTGATAATTTGGTAAAATCAGTAATTACTTTTCAAGAAAAAAGCCGCCCGCTAAGGGCAGCCCATTCCTCCTTGCTCACAGGTTATTCTGCCGCTCTGATCCGCAGTCCCCCGCCGCTCCGTTCATCCGGGGTCTGAATAATAATCGCTCCGTTCTTACCGTTGCGTGTCCAGCCCTTCCGGCCTTGCTCCAGCTCTTCGAGACTGATCTCGGGCAGACCGTCTACAGCATCAGCCTTGAAAAAAGGATAGCACAGGGCAAACCGCAGCATTTCCCGCACCGGCTTATAGGCATCGGCTGTATAGGACCAGTTGAGCAGCAGCCCGTCTCCTGTCCCTTCAGCCTGGACGATAAGCTGCGAATACTCACCCCTGCGGTAGCCAAAGCTGTGTCCGTCATCCTCATACAAGTTGAACAAGGCAGAGAACTCTTCCCCTTGCTCCGCACCATACAAGTGGAAGGTAACCGTCTCCTGCACTTCCTCCAGCGCATACTGCTTCAGCGGACCTTCAGCCACAAAGGTGCCCGCCTTCACATACATCGGCATGATGTGCAGCGGTGCTGCCGCAAGGATATGACGCCCGCCCTCATGAATCTCTCCATCCCAGTAATCCAGCCAGCAGCCTTCCGGCAAATATACCGAGCGGTGATCCGTATCCGGACGGTAGACGGGGGCAATCAGCACGTTCTCACCGAGCAGGAACTGGTCACACAGATTGGTTACACGCGGATCACGCGGGTACTCCAGAATTAGCGGGCGGATTACCGGCAGGCCGCTGATTTCCGCTTCACGAAACAAATTATAGATATGCGGCATCCAGCGGTACCGCAGGCCGATGAACTCGCGGAGAATGCCCTCCACTTCCTCGCCGAAGGACCACGGCTCCTGGCGCAGCGTACCTATAGAGGAATGGTTGCGGCAGTACGGGAAAAAGACTCCCATCTGTGTCCAGCGCACCAGCAGCTGTGCTGAGGTATGATGGGCGAAGCCGCCGATATCCGGACCGGCAAAAGCCAGCCCGGACAGACCCATATTAAGCACCATCGGAATGGCCATCGCCATATGCTCCCAGAAGCTGCGGTTGTCCCCGGTCCACACAGCCGCATACCGCTGGATGCCTGCATAACCCGCTCTGGTCAGCACAAAAGGACGTTCACCCGCCATATGCTCTACCAGCCCCTCATAGGTCGCCTTGGACATCATCATCCCGTACAAATTATGGTATTCCTCATGAGTCACCGGACGCCCGTTGTTAAAATGCATGACATCAAGATCCATCGTTTTGGATTCATTGAATACCGCCGGTTCATTCATATCATTCCAGATCCCCTGAATACCAAGGTCAGTGTAATATTTATGCAGATCCCCCCACCATTCGGCCGTCCGGCTGTCGCTGAAATCCGGGAATGCGCTGATGCCCGGCCAGACCTCACCGAAGAAGATGTCACCTTCCAGCCTGCGGCAGAAATGCTTATTCAGCACCCCTTCCTTATATACCTCGTATTTGGGGTCTTTTTTGACACCGGGATCTACAATCGGCACGATGCGCACCCCAATCTCGCCAAGCTCGGCAATCATCTTCTCCGGCTCCGGGAAGTTTACAGGATCGAAGGTGAATACCCGGTACTCGTCCATATAATGAATATCCAGATAAATCACATCGCAGGGAATATTCTTGTCGCGGAAGGTCCGGGCCAGCTGCAGCACCTCCTGCTGATTCATATAGCTGTAACGCGACTGATGATAACCGATCGCCCATTTGGGCGGAAGCGCAATCCGTCCGGTCAGTGTGGTGTATCTTTTGACCACATCCTTCATCTCTGGCCCGTTAATAAAATAAATATCATAAGCCCCCGTGGAGCAGCCAATCGTGAAGGCAACCCCGTGTGAGCGCATATCAAAATCACTCCGTCCGGTATTGTCCAGAAACAATCCGTAGGTAAGCTCGCCGTGCATATGAATAATCAGCGGAATGGATTCGTACAGTGCTTCAATTTCAGGCAGGTGCGGCGCAAAAACATCCGTATTCCAGTTGGTATAATGCTCCCCGCGCTTATCCAGAAAGCTGGATTTTTCCCCCAGACCATAAAAATGCGAGTCCGGCTGCATGTCATACTCCGCATGGCTGGCGCCGCGCGGATTCCAGCTCGTCATATTTTGCTGCATAATAACTTTGCCGTCCCTATTCTCTACCCGGAGCAGGAAAGTCGTTTTTTCAATGACCACTGTAATGACACCCGTCGTAAAAATCAGCTGCTCCTCCGTCTCCTCAACCGGGAATAAATGGGGAATGCAGCGTTCGGCCAGCACCGCCTCAGTTGTCGTCAGATCCGGCACCTCGCCCCGGAAGACCTTCATCCGGAACATATCATCACTTAAAAATACAAACACCATTCCCCCGCATTCCCCGCGGACAATGTAGATGTTCTCTGAACGTTCCCAGGACACGATTCTTCCCGGGGTATTCCATGTCTCCGTCATCACCAGAGGCCCCATCTTTTCAGGGCGTATTGCTTCACTGCTCTCCATCTTCGCTTTCCCCTCCTGCCATCATCTTTCTTGCATTAAATACATATTACCCCGACTTGCTTGACGGCTATCCGCCAACTTCATGACCTGCAAGTCATTTTTTTACTAAAGATAGTCTTAATTGCCGGCAAAGCGGGTATATTCTATTAGGTCAAGCCCGTCACGTCTTCACTATAAAGCTTAGGGAGTGAATTGATTATGCTGCGAAACAATCCTTATAAGTGGTGGAACCTGCTGTTTTTCCTGGGTGTCATCATAGTCAACACATTGTCTGTAGTTCTGCCGCTGGGGGGCAACAGCACCGGTGAAATCTCTGACAAGTACCATACCTACCTCACACCGGCAGGCTATGCGTTCTCCATCTGGTCGGTTATTTATCTTCTGCTGGCCGGGTTCGTTATTTATCAGTTCCGCCCAAATACCGGGTCGCGGGACTCCGTTCAATCTATCGGTATCTGGTTCGTGCTGAATTGCATCTTTAATATGAGCTGGCTGTTTCTCTGGCATTATTTATACATCGAGCTTTCGCTGGTCGCTATGGTTCTGATTTTGGTCTCGCTGATCGTGATCTACCGGAAGACCCGAGCTATTGATCACCCGACTACTGGTGAACAATGGCTGATCCGACTGCCCTTCAGCATTTATCTCGGCTGGATTTCTGTTGCAACCATCGTCAATGTCAGTGTCGTGCTAGAGAAAAATAATTGGGACGGCTTTGGCCTGAGCGATCCTGCCTGGGCTGTGATTATGCTCTGTGTGGGCACCTTACTCGCAGTAATTGTCAGTTTCCCTCATCGTGATCCTATCTATCCGCTGGTTTTCGTATGGGCGTTCATCGCCATTGCTCTTGAGCAGCGGGAGACCAGCAGCATATTCGTAACCGGAGCGGTCACGGCGGGCCTACTGCTGCTCTATAGCCTATGGCTGCTGCTCACACCGCACCGCCGGAGATACTAACGATCCCTGCGGATAGACAGGCATGTATGAATAGAGGCCGCCCGTTCATGATTGCTCATGGACTGAAGGCAGCCTCTTTGACGATTTGTTTTCCACAAAAAAAATCCCCCGACGTCCCTGTTCACACAGAGTCATTGAGGGATATTGCCATAAGGATTATAAGGACCGTTTATTTCTTGCGTGCGACCGCTTCAATTTCCACCAGTCCGTCTTTAGGCAGCCGAGCCACCTCTACTGCACTGCGGGCCGGATAAGGCTCAGTGAAGAATGTGCTGTACACTTCATTAACAGCAGCAAAATCATTCATGTCCTTCAAATAGACTGTGGTCTTCACGACCTGGTCCATCGAAGCGCCGGCTTCCTCAAGGATAGCCTTTACATTGTTAAGTGACTGCCGGGCCTGTTCCTGCACCCCTTCTGCCAATTCTCCGGTTTCCGGGTTCAGACCCAGCTGTCCAGAGGTGTACACCCAATTGCCGGCTGCAATAGCCTGACTGTAGGGCCCGATTGCTCCTGGCGCCTGGGTGGTTGCTATCTGCTTTTTACTCATAATAAGCTCCTCCTAAGGTGTACACGACATCCATGTCATTATGTACAGATGATTTATGTCCCATTGTACGTCCTTGACTCGGTATATTGCAAACCGCACATACGCTTTACCGGCTGCCGATTACATGGATAACCTCGTTCGTGTAGATATGTACCCCGCCCGTATTGGCAAGGGCAATATTCACCATCGCTTTTGCTACCTTATCCCCCGGAATCGCCCGGTACCGGGCCAGCTTACCGACCATCGCGAAATCCAGAGCCTTCATGATAACGGCAGCCACTTGTTCTCCGAGCCTGTGTTCAGCCCGCTCCCCCAGCAGCAGCGACGGCCGAAAGATGTGCAGGCCATGAAAACCGACGGCTGTCAGCCCGTCCTCAGTCCGCCCTTTGGTTCGGCTATAGAAGTTGCGCGATTTGGAACTTGCACCCATAGAGGAGACCACCAAAAACTGCTTCACACCGGAAGCTTTGGCTATCGTGGCAGCTTCAAGGGGGTATTCCAGATCGACCCGCTCAAATTGTTTCTGCGAACCGGCTTTCTTAATCGTTGTGCCCAGGCAGCAGAAGACGGCATTCACCCCGGCGAATTGGTCTTTATATTGCCCTAGCTGCTCCCAGTCCATATGGATCTGCTTCAGCTTGGGATGGTTCAGCTCGAGCGGACGGCGGACGAGCACGCGCACCTCATCCCATTCACCGGTAAGCAATTCCCGGGTAACCGCCTTGCCTATAAGTCCTGTAGCTCCAAGCACTACCGCTACCCTTGTCATTTAGACCTCTCCCTTTGCGTTGCCATATGCCCTGGCTTCATCTCTATTCATCCCTGAGAATCCGGCGGCCAAGCAGCAGCGCCAGCGCAAGCATCAGTAATCCGACGACTACCTGCATCCCGTAGATTTGCGTCCACTCCGGCCAGCGGATAATCCATTCGTAAATCTTGCCCCCGATCAGCGGACCGAAAAAAGCTGCCAGCCCGGTGAGCGCCGCATACATCGCCATGTACATCGGCCGCTCCTTCTTGGGGGTGTCCCCGATAATAAAATTGAACGCCAGCTGATTGAATCCCCCTACGCCCAGGCCAAACATAATATGCGCCGCAAACAGGACTGGCAGCACCGGCAATATGGACAGCATTCCCCACATCAGTGAGGATAGCGCGATAATCGGCAGTGTCCAGAGCAGCAGCCGTTTGTTGCTGTATCTGGCATTCAGATTGCCCCAGACGTAGAAGCTGGCCATCATAAAGATCGTCTGCGACACATTCAGCAGCGATAAAGTCTGATAGTTAATATGCATAAGCTGCAGCATGACATAGGAATAGAGCGGAACGGTAAGGTTCTGCAGCAGCAGCCAGGCGGCAAGAAACAATGTTGATTTCATAAACAGCTTATCGTGAAGCGGTTTCTTAAACATCGGCAGAAATTCTTTTTCCTCCGACTTCTCAAACGGAACATCCGGATAAAAGCAGAACACAATAATGTTAGAGACTGAGAAGATCCATACAACGATATACAAAATCAGAAATCCGTGCCCGCCCGGATACCGGTCCAGCACAACACCTCCGCCGTACATCACGAGACTTCCCAACGCGTTCAGAAATGTATTGCGGATGCCGAAATAACGGCCTCTTACACGTGCAGGAACCAGGTCGCTAATAACCGAGGTCCATAGCATACCTCCCGCCGTATTGGCAATGAACGCAATAGTATACATAATGATAAAAGCTGTAACCCAGTGTTCCTTGGGAAAGACAAAAGGCACAAGCCCAGTCGCCGCCCAGAGCACTCTATGCAGGCCAATAAAAGTCACCATCGCCCATTTGCGGCTTGGCAGCTTTTGGATCAGAAAAGCAACACCAATCTGCGCTACGTTGACCAGCGTGGTAAGCGCCAGTACAAACCCTATCTGGCTGGAACTCGCCCCCAAATATAGCAGAAATCCAGTTAAAAACTGCCCTTGCAGCAGCACCTGGAAAATAGTCGATGGTATCCCTTCAAACGTTGCGACTCTAAGATTGTTGCGGTGAACCGAAGCTTTGCGGACACGTTTGGGACGAATACCCGGCAGCCTGTTTCTCATGATGTTCATGGGGGTGATAACACTCCTTTGATGCGGCATTGGCTCCATTCTACTCAGCATCACCCTGCTGTCAATACAGCAAAATCACAAATTATGTTGGAGCCGGAAGATCCTTCCCCCTATCAGCTATAAAGGTAAATAAAGAGAGAACCTGCTTCCCTGCTTTTCTTCACTGTGAAGCGTGATAAATCCGCCCAGAAGTCTGGCGAGATCATTGCTGATCGACAGGCCCAGTCCGGTTCCGCCATATTTGCGGCCGATCGTTGCGTCTGCCTGCTGAAAAGCTTCGAAGATGATGTCATGCTTCTCCGCGGCAATTCCGATGCCGGTATCTTGCACATCAAATACAATCCAGCGCCGCTGAAGGGCCCCCTCCTTCTGCTCAAACGTCCGGATATTCAGTGAGATATGTCCTTCCATTGTAAACTTAAAGGCATTGGAGAGCAGGTTACGAAGAATCTGCTGCACACGCTGGGGGTCGGAATGAATAACCTCCGGCACCTGGCTGTCCAGCGTAACTGTGAATTCCAGCCCCTTAAGCCTGGCTGCAACACTGAACTGCAACGTCAGCAGTTCCGGAATTTCACTGACGTTCAAATCCTCCTTGTTAATATCAAGCTTACCGGCCTCTACCTTAGATAAGTCCAGAATATCGTTAATAAGCATCAGCAGATCCTCACCTGAGCGGTGAATGATCCCCGCATATTCCTTTGTCTCCTCCCCATTCAGGGAATCATTATTTTCTTCTATTAATTGAGACAGATTAATAACACTGTTGAGCGGCGTCCTCAACTCATGTGACATCGTGGCCAGAAACTCTGATTTGTATTGGGAAGCCAGCGTCAGCTGTTTCGCTCTTTCCTCCAGGATAATTTTGTTCTTATGCAATTCTTCGGTCTGGGCGGAGAGGAGCTCATTCGCTCTTATAATTTGTCCGTTGCGCAGCAGATCCAGCTGGAAATCGCGGATAATCATCGCGAACAGCAGACTGAGCACCAGCCCGGCAGATAAGGTGATAGGCATTATATCCGTGATATACATCCGGTCCGGCACCACGCCAAAGGCGATAATATTCACTGCATTCATTAAGTTCACCACGAGAATCACGACCAGTCTTTTGATCCAATAGGCCATATTCGAGCGGCGCACCCATAAGCTGAGGGCGGCACAGACAAACCCCAGAATGGACAAGTTAAGTACGCCCGCCACTGTCGCCTCGTTAATTCCGAAGGTAAGCCGGGTAATCCCGATGCCCGCACCAATTAATATAAGAATGAAAGGCTGCGGGTAGGCTAGAGTGGAAATGATCAGCGGTACATACCGCAAATCAAAGATGGCATGCTCGCCCAGCCGATATCCGAAAACCGTACTAATCCAACCGGCAAAGATCGCCAGAATGACCCAGCTTATCTTCTTAATCCGCTCAGGTGCATATGTAATGGTATGTTTATATATTAAATTGCCCAGATAGGCCAAAGTAATCAGCAGGGCGGTGTTGATAAAAAAGATTTTCAGATACTCCATAGCCTCACTCCTGCAGCTTTTATAAGTTAATAACTTTTCCTAACTCATACTATCATAATAATAATTTAAATTCATGAAACCACAGTTCTAGTACTATGTATAGGAATAATTGGGTCTTGCAGTTACTTCTGGATTGAAAACCAAAAAAGAGCGCAAATCAAATTCGATTTGCGCTCTTTTTCTGAGGCAAAAACCAGAGCCACATCGGATTCCAGCGCCTCTTGGTCACCTGCATACCTTCTGCTGTTGCAAAATCCTGTTCAGTCTTTTCTTCCAGGTCACATTCGGCGTGTGTCCAAATCTCTGCATCCGGAAATGTATAATACCGGGGATGATAGGTACAGAACATGTCTCCCTGCTGTGTAAGCACGCGATCAGCATTTACTTCAATAATCCTGCCGGTGACGACGGTCGGTTTGTACATAGAACACCGCCTCTTCATGCAAATGTGACTACCCTATCATCCAAAGCTTCATTTTAATTAGCTGCGGACCGATTGCTCCCAATTGCGGTACTCCGCCTCTGCCTGATCCTTGGTATGGCCGTACCGCTCCTGCAACTTGCCGATTAATTTATCTTTTTCACCATCAATTACATCTAGGTCATCATCAGTAAGCTGGCCCCACTGCTTCTTGGCCTCACCTTTAACCTGCATCCATTTCCCTTTAAATACATTGCTATCCATTACAAGTTCATCTCCTTAGTTTCCCTAAATTTAAGGTATATTCAGAGTTTCACGTGCTTAGGATGTATTACCCCCTGCCATAGGAACTGAATCGGGAGAAGCAGGCGCTTAATGGCCAAAGTCGTATTTTGTCACATAATAGTCTCTTTAATGAGTATTCAAATCTTTTAAAATTTGATATAATCCAACTATAGATAAATTAGATAAAGATAAATTATTTTAGGTTTAGTGATTTTTTTCACATGTATGATCTGTTTATTGTGCTAAAATGCCTTCGGAGCAGAAACAAGATGTTTAAAATTTTATCGAATGTTTACTGATATATGTCAAAGTACTGCAACAAAAAGGGTTTCGTGCCGATAATAAGAGTGACATTTGTCATTTATAAAGTGATATTTATCACTTCCATGTCTATTAAAATGTTTTACATTTTAATATATATATTTTAAACTAATTTGGAGGTCATCACAAATGAAAAAAGCTTCTGTAATTTTGTCGAGCGCACTGGTACTTGGTACCCTGCTCGCAGGGTGTGGCAACAACAATAACAACGCTGCTAACACTGCCGCTACCAACGCTCCGGCTGAAACAACTGCTCCTGCAGCAACAAACTCCGGTAATGCCACAGCTGAGGCTGGACAATATCAAGATGGAACTTACTACGGAACAGCACCTGCTGACGAAAAAACAGGCTGGGAATCCTTCGTATTGCTGACTGTTGAAGGCGGAAAAATCACTAAAGCGGATTGGGATGCTTTCAACGTTAAGAACGCCGGCGACCTGAAGAAAAAAGTTTCTGAAGACGGCAAATACGGTCTGGTATCCAAAGGCGGCGGCCAAGCGGAATGGCATGAGCAGGCTGCTAAGGCTGAAGCCTTCTTGGTTGAAAAGCAGGATCCAGCAGCAGTTGTAGTAAATGCTGAAGGTAAAACTGATGCAATCTCCGGCGTATCCGTTGGTGTCAGCGACTTCGTAGTAGCAGCACAAGCCGCTCTTGCTGCCGGCCCTACTGAAGCTGGTCCTTACAAAGACGGTGGGTACCATGCAGAAGGCGCAGAATTCGATGCCAACAACGGCTTCAAATCCACTGTTGACCTCACTATCGCTAACGGTAACATCGTAGCTGCTAAATTCAGCGGCGTGAATGCTGCAGGTGATGACAAGAAACAATATTCTGTAGATGGCAAATACGGCATGAAAGCCGGCGGTGCTTCTGCTGAATGGCATGAAGAAATCGCATTGGCTGAGAAGTATTTCCTTGACAATAAAGGTGCCGCACCTACTATGGATGCTGAAGGCAAAACCGATGCAATTTCCGGCGTATCCATCAACGTAGGCGAATACTTTACACTTGCAGAAAAAGCACTCGAAGGCGCGAAATAATAATTCGCTTACCTCTTGCAGCTAATCAGACGAATGAGGTGAATTTCTCTTGAAGAAAATAGTCATTTTGGGCGGCGGCTACGGCGGCGTACTCACGGCTAAGAAACTGGCAAAGAAATTTAAGAACGACAAAGATGTAGAAATCAAACTAATCGACCGGAATCCCTATCACACTCTATTGACTGAGCTGCATGAGGTTTCAGCGAACCGCGCGCCTGAGGATTCAATTAAGATTGATCTGAAGAAAATCTTTGCAGGTCTTAAAGTAGATGTAGCGCTTGATGAAATCAGCAATATTGATTTCAAAGGCAAAAAGCTTAAATCCGATAAAGCTACTTATGCATATGATTACCTGGTTATCGGTACAGGAAGCAAACCAACCTTCTTTGGTATTCCCGGAGCTGAAGAGAACACCTTCTCTTTCTGGTCCTATGACGACGCCGTTGCGCTGAAACGTCAAATCCGCGATATGTACACCAAAGCGGCTAAAGAAAAGAATCCGGCTGTCCGCCGTTCCATGCTGACCTTCGTTATCATTGGCGCCGGCTTTACAGGTGTCGAGCTGGTCGGAGAAATGGCCGAGCAACGCGAAGAGCTGTGCAGAGAGTTCTTTATTGATCCTTCCGAAGTACGTCTTATCGTTGCTAATATGGCTCCGAAGGTTCTGCCTATCCTTCCGGACAAACTGATTCAAAAAGCTGAAGCCCGTCTTCGCAAGCTGAATGTAGAAATTGTTACCAGCGCGAAAATCACCGAAGTTGGAGCTGGCAGTGTTGCACTCGGCGAGAAGAACATTGTGGAAGCACAGACTATTGTCTGGACAGCCGGTGTTGAAGGTTCTGAAATCGTAGGAAATCTTGATGTTCAACAACAAGGACGCAAGCGTATTGTTACTAACGAACATCTGGAAAGTGTTGACCACAAGAACGTTTATGTTGTTGGGGATAACATCTTCTTCATCCCTGAAGGTGAAAAACGCCCTGTTCCGCAAATGGTTGAGAACGCTGAACAAGCGGCTCCAATCATTGCCGGAAACATTACAGCGGATATCAAAGGTACTGCTAAGAAAGCCTACAAACCGGGATTCCACGGTACGATGGTTTCCATCGGCAGCCGCTACGGTGTAGCGAACGTTGGCCTTCCAGGCAAACTGTTCATGCTGACCGGCTTCATGGCTATGCTCTCCAAGCATTTCATTAACATGTTCTACCTGTCACAGGTAGTCGGCTTCAATAAAGTATGGACTTATATGATGCACGAGTTCTTCCATGTAGAGAACCGCAAGAGTTTCGTGGGCGGGTACTTCTCCAAACGTTCACCGAACTTCTGGCTCGTTCCGCTGCGTATGCTTCTCGGCGGTATGTGGCTCTATGAAGGTATCGATAAGTTTAAGAAGATCTGGGAAGATCCGAATAAGATTTTCTTGATCCCTGCCCCTGCGCATCTTACAGATGCAGCCTCCTCGGCCAGCGTTGCCGTTGATGCCGTCAAGGATACAGTGGACGCCCAATCCGCAGCTTCCGCAGTTACAACTGCCAAGGAAGCGGTTGAAGCTTTGTGGGTTCCAGGATGGATTTATGATATTACCCACTGGTTTATGAACTTGATGTTCTATAACAGTGGCGGAACAGATTATACAGCCCTGGCTAAATGGTTCCAAATCGGCATGGTTTGTGCCGAAATCGTCTTCGGTGTGATGCTTATCGTCGGTCTGTTTACAGCAATTGCTTCCATAGCGACCATAGGTATGGCCGTTATGATCTGGTCTACCAAGATGGCATCAACAGAAATGCTCTGGTACGTTGGAGCAGCTATTGCATGCATCGGCGGATCGGGCAGCGTCTTCGGTCTGGACTACTACGTCCTGCCTTGGCTCAAGAAGCAATGGAAGAGAATTCCGCTCGTCCGGCGTTGGTATCTGTTTACGGACTGATGTATATCACTACTTTCTCCACCATTTATAAGTCATAATTCATTTAACCATATTATTATGTGATTTATGTGTGCTACAGTTGAATAAGATATTCTTAAGAGTAATGTGTCCCTAGGACACATTACTCTCCTTATTTAACAAGGTTTTAAAGAATGGTTTTGTAGGGATAATCAGGGCAATGGTTGCTTCCGTCAAAACCGACATGAAGGAGAGGAGCTTAATGAACAGACAACTCATTGAAGATACCTTCCGGCTTTTGCAGACTGAAATGTCCCCTATCGCCGGTATTCAATTGTATCTCTCTCCGGCGGAATGTGAGCAGCTGCTCGCGGTATTGGAACGCCATGATCTGGAATATGACCGCAAAGTCCATTTGCTAGGTATTTATACCATTCTTACCGTGGCGGCACAGCGCCATATGGAATGTGTCCCACATCATCCCGAACTTACCCGCAACATTTTGGACGGAGATTACTTGTATAGCTTTTATCTGCAGTTTGCAGTGAAATGCCGTGAGCTGGACCTCGTTGCTTATTTGGCTCCATCCATTAAAAAATTGCAGATCAGACGTTCAAATGGAGACTTCACAGAGCAAAATCCGGCGGCTGGAATCGAAGAGTTCCTTCTCCAAGAGCGCAGCCAGCGAAGCCGCACAAGCAAAGCCATTTGACAGGTGGGGATCCTAAACATGAAGCTGCACGAAGCCTTGAATATAGATCTGAATGAAATTAACCGTGAAATCGAAAATCTCGTGGCCCGTGATAAGGATGTTCCCAAAAAATCGCAGCTGGCCCAGAGCATTCTTGAGCTGGTCGGCTCCGGTGGCAAACGTCTCCGCCCGCTTATGGTCATCGTCGGCGGACGGTTTGGACGCAAGCCTTCAGGACGCAGAACCCTGCAGCTGTCCGCAGCTGCAGAATTTATACACGCAGCCTCTTTAATTCATGATGATATTATCGACGATGCCGAACTGCGGCGCGGCGGAGCCGCCCTGCACGTGAAGACCGGTGTTCTATCCGCTGTTCATATCGGCAATTACATGTCTGCCAGGGTAATCGAGCTGTTAAGCAAGTATACCGGAGACAAAAACCGTTACGTTCATGATCTCTCTGCCGTAGCAACCGCTCAGCTCTGCCTCGGTGAATACCAGCAGATGGAGCATGCCTTCGATTATAATCTGACACTTGAGCAATACCTGGAGAAATCCCGTAACAAGACAGCCATGCTAATGGCTACCTGCCTCCGGGTCGGCGCATTGTCTACAGAGAGCTCAGAAGAAGTCGCGCAGCTCCTTTACGCTTTTGGAGAGGCCCTGGGCATGTCCTTTCAGATACAGGATGACCTGCTTGACTTCACCCAGTCCGCAGATGTGCTGGGCAAGCCAGCCGGCAGCGACCTGCGGCATGGCCAGGTAACCCTTCCCGTGCTCTTTGCTCTTCAGGACCCTAAGCTCGCTCCGGCGATTCGTACGATTGGCCCCGCCTCTTCCGAAGAAGAGGTGTCATATGTACTGGATCTCATCATCAGCAGTGATGCCCTAGCTCGTACCGAGGCAGTCAGCCAGAGCTACCTGGATCAAGCCGCAGCCATCGTGCAGCAGCTCTCCGATTATCCGGCCCATGCTGATCTGGACACTCTGCTGCAGTATTTTGCAGGGCGCGATCACTAATCACTTATGTAATCTATCTTTAAACACTTGAAGCCTCCCCTCAAACGCAAAAAAGAGCCTCCGGGCTCTTTTTTTTGCGTCCAATTCTTTCCATCCGCTAAACTAGCCGAACGCAGCGAAGCGCCCGTGAGTGAGTTTAGCATGGGGGGGGTGGGGTTTTTGTTTTTGTTTTTGGTTTTTGGTTTTTTAGAAATAGCAAAAAAGGCGCCGTAGTCAGCCTTTTACGCGCCTTTCTGCCGCCCCCCTGCTGGGTAGGCATGTTGTCTTTTGTTGTTAGCCCAGGCGAGGTATAGGCGAGCGGAGAGGAATTTTGGAACTGTAGGAGCGATAGCGTCCGCCTTTATGTTTGGATTCCTACCGCGAACAGCGGTTTCCAATCAGGGAATCCAAACATAACAGCGGCCGGAAGTCCAAACATTCCTCGCAGCAGAGCACCCTAACCGAGCCTGCCCCTAGCTAACATAAAAATAATCAATCAGCGTACACAGCAATATCACCATACTGATCACCTGATTCAAATTATACGAAGCCACCTTCATCAGCTTACGGTTCGAAGGTTTAATAATCCTGTGCTCCGTCATCAGGAGCAGCGTAGCTATGCCGATGCCCACCAGGTACATCCAGCCCAGATCGCGCCAGAGGTACAGAAAGAGCAGCAGCAGCACCATGATGAAATGCAGGCCCTTAGAGATGCGCAGGGCGTTCTCCAGCCCGAAGAAGCTCGGGATGGACCAAAGGCCATGCCGCCGGTCAAAATCGATGTCCTGCGTGCCGTAGATAATGTCAAAGCCGGCAATCCACAGCATAACGACCGTGCCAATGACGAACGGCGTAAACGCGATATTCCCGGTTACAGCGAACCAGGCACCTATCGGTGCCGAAGCAATTACAAATCCCAGGTACAAGTGGCTGAGAAAGGTAAAGCGTTTAGTATAAGAGTAGGTAGAGATCAGGACAATCGCCACAGGCGACAATACCAGGCAGAGCAAATTCAGCATACCGGCGGCAACAATAAACAGTGCATAGTTGATGACGATAAACAGAACAACTTCCTTCTCCGCCAGCAGCCGCTGCGGCAGATGCCGGTGTGCGGTTCGCGGATTCTGTTGATCAAAGGTACGGTCCACCAGCCGGTTAAAGGCATTGGCACCATTGCGCGCCCCGATCAGTGCGATAAGCCCCCACAGCATCATATGCCCCGAAGGCCATCCGCCTGCCGCCCAGACCATCGAAATGATGGCAAACGGCAGGGAGAAGAGCGTATGTGAGAACATGACCAGCTCGCTGAACATTTTCAGCTTAAGCGCCGTTGTTTTGAAAGCATTTAATATAACCATATCATTCGTCCTTTACCTTCGATTCCTGTGTCTGCTTGTCTACTCGGCCGGCACGGCCGCAGATAGCTTTTGTGATGCTTGAAGCAGCACATCATTCAGTACTGTAAGCATACCCTCAATATTCTCCGCTGTAACGACAAGCGGCGGCTGGAAGGCAAGAACATTGCGGTTCACACCGTTTTTGCCGATCAGGTACCCGCGGTCCTTCATCTCTTCCAGCACATCATCCGTCAGCTCAGCAGCAGTGACTGCTGCATTGCCGGTTAATTCGGCGCCAAGCATGAAGCCGGTGCCCCGTACATCAGAGATAAGTGCAGGATAACTTGCCTGAAGCTGCTGCAAGCCGCGTTTCAGATGTCCACCCAGCTCTGCAGCACGCTCCGGCAGCCTCTCATTCTCGATATAATCAAGGACAGCCAGTGCCGTCGCCGCAGACACCGGATTACCTCCAAAGGTAGATGCCGATGGACGGTTCAAGGAAGCAGCAATTTCATCAGTGGTTGCAAAGGCCGCCACCGGAACACCGTTGCCGAGCGCTTTTGCCATACTGATGATATCCGGAACGACTCCGAAATGCTCAATCGCAAACATGGCACCCGTACGCCCATAGCCGGTTTGAATTTCGTCGTCAATCAAGAGTACACCGTATTGCTCAAGCAGCGTTTTAACCTCGCGGAAATAAGAGGGTGCCGGCATAATCATGCCGCCATTGCCCTGAATCGGTTCAACGATCATTGCGGCAATGCTGTCACCCTTCTCTTCCAGAACACGCTTCAGGCTCTGAACCGAGCGTGCTGCAGCCTCCTCCAGCGACAGCTCAGGATGATACGGCCGTTCAATAAAGGTAACATCCTCATCCAGATACTTGTCCGTCCGCCACATTTGCAGGCCGGTTACGCTCATTGTAAGATTGGTCCGCCCGTGCAGACCGCTCTCCAGCGCAATAAAACCCTTGCGTCCGGTATGCATTCTAGCCAGCAGCAATGCCCCCTCATTAGCTTCGGAGCCGCTGTTCACAAAAAAGCTCCGTCGCAGCCTGCCCGGCAGCACCGCTTCCAGCCGTTCTGCAAGATCCACGTTCGGCTGTGTCAAATACACCGTTGATGTATGCTGCAGCTGCTGCAGCTGCTCAATGGTGCGGGCCGTGATAGCCGGGTTGCAGTGGCCGCAGGCCACCACAGAAACACCGGCGAAGAAATCCGTGTATTCCTTGCCGTTCTCATCATAGACGTATTGCATGCTTCCCCGGACTATTTGCGGGGCATCACGATAAAAGTGCGCTGTACAAGGATAGAAATATTGCTTGCGTTTGGCGGCTACAGCCTCTCTGCCGATGAATGGTGATTGCTCCATGAAGATCCCTCTCTTTCATCTATGAAATGGTATGGCCTGCAGGAATGGTCCATGTCACTTTTTACTTATTATATCGTCCGTGCCTAACCCTAGCCATTCGTATTGTTTGTGAAAAATATAACTTTCCAGTCTATAATCTATCTCTAGTAAACACTGTTACTCAGTATTTTAAATTTTAGGCTTTAATTAAATTGCAGTGAACCCAGGGTATATCCTGCATACACAGGCTGCAATCCGCCCAGCAGATCTTCTGTATCACTAGTGCCGTTAATAGCGGCCTGATAAGCTGTAATGATGGTCCGCAGTTCAGTGGTGCTATAAGTCGCTCCTTCAATCCGGAAGCTGGCAATCCCTAGATCACTCATTTCACCAAGCATCGGCAGGAAACACAGTTCTTTGGAGAAGAGCAGGTGGCAGCGGCCGTACTGGTCACGATAGACCGGGTTTTCGCCTTTGTCTGTCTTAAGCACGAGCACCTTGTTGCTGACATGCAGATTATCTTCCTCGCCAATCGGCTCCATAACCTCCGTGTTCTCAAACAGATCATGTTCCATATACATCAGTGCCGGTGTACCGTGAACCACAACTTCAAGCGGCAGATCGCATCGGGAGGTAAAGGAGGCAAAATGCTCCATGGTCATTTCCGGTGAAACCGTCAGCTTCTGGAGACCCAGGCCTGTATATAAACCAGCGGAAAGATGATTATAAACGTTAAGATTACTGTCTCCGATCATGGGATATCCCATATCCCTGAAGCGGTGAATCGCCCCTAAATTGGTAACCAGAAGTCCGTCAACCGGCAGGCATTCCCCGCTCAGCAATTGACTGAACTGATCAAAATGCAGCTCCGTCATCATCCGCGGCATTCCTAAGTACAGCTTCGTCCGGCCTTTCAGCGCCCCAAGTTCTTTAATATCCTGTTTGGTGAACGGCAGATCCGGCTCGAATACATCCCCCGGGAGATACAGGTGGTCTACACCCAGTTCAAGCACCAGCTTTGCCTGCTCCATATTATTTACACGTACCGCAAGCTCAGGTTTGGCTGATTTTGCTTTTTTACCTTCCGCAAACCGTTCCCGCAGCTGCATTACCCGGTCCTCTGACAACTCCCGTTCTGCAGTAGGTGTGCTGAATACCTTGCCTGTGCTGTAAAATTTGCCTGTACCTTCATAACGGCGGTTAATATTCGACAACCCCGGTTTGCCAAAAGCATAAGCAGTGGAAAAATCGCGTTTGCGGTTTTTGTACAGCTCTTTGGAGTCTACGGTACGGTCAAAGCCGACCGGATCATCGATGTAGCGGTCAATGGCTTCACCGTAGCTGTTCGCAAGCATAACCATAAATTCTTTGTCACGCATCCGGCCTTCGATCTTAAAGGAAGTAATCCCCGACTCGATCAGCTCCGGAAGATGCTCATACATGAACATATCTTTGACAGCCAGCGGGTATTCTGCCGGGAAGACATAGCCGTCTTTCTTGATCCGGTAATCCCAGCGGCAAGGCTTCATGCATTTCCCCCGGTTGCTGCTCATTCCAAACACCTGGGAACTGAAATAACAGTTGGCCCCATGCACTGAACACATATCGCCGTGAATGAAATACTCCAGCTCCATTCCGCTTCTCTGTCCCAGCAGCTTCGCCGTCTGTAAATCCATCTCACGCGAGGTTACTACCCGGCTTACCCCAAGCTCGCGCAGCGCGTAGATCATCTCCAGGTTGTGGACGTTCATCATTACGGAAGCGTGAACCGGGACCGTAAGCCCCATCTCGCGGATTAACTCCAGCACGGCCATATCCTGTACAATCAGCGCATCGGGCTGAACCTCGTCGAGGAACCGCAGGTATTCTCTGGCTTCTTCCACATCTTCTTCACTAAACAGGTTATTGACGGTAACATACACTTTTTTATCAAGACTGTGGGCAATCACCAGCGCCTGGGCAATTTCCTCGTGTGACAGATTGTAGCCTTTGCGCATCATTCTCATATTAAGAACCGGTCCGCCAAAATAAACCGCGTCACAGGCCGACTGAACCACATCCTTGAAAATCTCAAACGTCCCTGCCGGTGCCAATAATTCAATTTCTCTGCCGTTAAAATAACGTGCCATGCTTGTTTCCCCCTAAACTATTACAATAATGCTACTGCAACTCCCATGATGATGAACATAACGACGAACAAAGTATCAGCCATGCCCCACCTCAGGCGGTGATACTGGCTGCGCGGGGCATCCATGCGGAAGCCGCGTGCTTCCATGGAATAGACAAGATCCTGGGCGCGCCGGAAGGCGCTGGTGATTACCGGTACAAGCAGCGATACGAGCATCCGCCCTTTTTCCTTCAGCGGCAGCTCCTTGAGATCCGCTCCGCGTGAGGCCTGGGCTTTCATAATGATCTGCGCTTCATCGAGAATCGTCGGAATGAAGCGCAGGGCGATGCCAATCATCATCGTGAGCCGGTCGGGTGATAACCCCAGCTTCTTGAACGGAGAAAGAATGCCTTCGAGGCCCTGATTCAGCTTGCCCGGTGTCGTCGTGAAGGTCAGCAGTGCCGTGAAGGTGATTAGAAACAGCATGCGGATGACCGAAAAGGATCCCAGACGCAGTCCGCCCTCGTACAGCGAAAACGACCCCAGTGAGAACCATACATCGCCTTCCTTCACCGACAGGATCTGTACAATGAAAATAAATAACATCAAAAACCGCAAAGGCTTGGCAGCCTTAATGAAATATTTGAGCGGAATGCGTGTCGACGCCATCACCGCAATCGAGAATACAGCCAGCAGCCCCATCGCTGCCCAGGAATGCGACAGCAGAATAATGACTAAATACAATAACATTCCGGTTATTTTGGAGCGGGCATCCAGCTTATGCACCCAGGAGCCGGTCTCAATGCTGCGTCCAAGCAGCAGCCGTTCATTCATAGCCATCCCTCTTTCCCGCAGGCCCGCTGCTCTCCGCTTCTCCATGCAGTAAGGCGATACGCGCGGCAAGACTCTCAGCAGTCAGGCAAGGCTTCTCGCCTTCCAGACCGAACCGCTCGGCAACCGCCCGCCAGTACCGGAGTGAGTGCGGGACTGTCAATCCGCAGCTCTCCAGAAGGCCAGGATCTGCAGCAAGCGCCTGCCCGCTCCCCTGAAAGGCAATCCGCCCTTCCTTAAGCAGGGCCCAGTGGTCGGCATAAGGCAGCAGTTCGTCCATCCGGTGGGTTACGATGATAATCGTCCGTCCCTGTTCCCGGCAGAGACGTTCGAGAAGGCTGATCAGTTCTGCACGGCTGACAGGATCGAGCGTTGCTGTCGGCTCATCCAGCACAACGATATCCGGGTCCATGGCCAGCACCGAAGCAATGGCCGCTTTGCGCATCTGCCCTCCGCTTAAGCGGAACGGATTGCGCTCCAGCAGACTAAGGTCCAGGCCCATATCCGTCATGGCCTGGCGGGCACGTATTTTGGCTTCCTCGGGACTCATGCCGAAATTAAGCGGTCCAAAAATCAAATCCTTCTCTACGGTCTCCTCAAACATCTGCTGCTCCGGAAATTGAAAGACAAGGCCCACCCTGCGGCGGAGCGGCAGCAGCTTCGGTGATTTTTCACCGGCCCGGATGGTCACATCAAGCACGCTTACTGTTCCTTCCGACGGCTTCAGAATCCCGTTGAACAGCTGAAGCAGCGTAGACTTGCCGGAGCCTGTTGCACCGGCAATCCCCACCATGGACCCTTTTGAAATATTCAGATTAATATCATGCAGCGCCGTCTGCTTCCATAGGCTCCGGTCAGCGTAGGTATAGCTTACTTGCTGTAGTTGTATGGCCATATTGTATCTATAAGCTCCTTTTCACTGGCGGGAACATCCACCTGGATCCCTAAGCGCTCTAGTTCACGGGCCAGCCTCCAGGGATAAGGCTCGCGCAGATGACACTTCGTAAGCAGCTCCTGATCCTGGAACAGCTCCTCCGGCAGAACGTCTGCGGCCAGAGTGCCTCCATGGAGCGCCAGCACACGGTCAGAAGCCAGAATCTCATCGGCATCATGCGTAATCATCAGAATGGTGTACCCTTCATCCCGCAACCCCCGGAGGATATCCAGCAGCTCATCCCGGCTCCCCTCGTCCAACATGGAAGAGGCCTCGTCAAAGATGACGATGCCTGGCTTCATGGCAAGAATGGAGGCGATGGCAACCCGCTGTTTCTGACCGCCGGACAGCTCACCCGGGTGTTTGGACAGCAAATGGCCGATCCCCAGCTTCTCTGTATAGAATTTAAGGCGTTCGTCCATCTCTGTGTAGGATAAACACAGCCCTTCCAGGCCGAACAGGATGTCTTCCTCTACCGTTGCACCGATAAACTGATTATCGGGGTTCTGAAAGACCATGCCGATACAGCCGCGAATGGCTCCGATGTTAGCCTCTTCTAATCGGTGTCCGCAGACTATGATTTCTCCTGCGCTTTTGGGAAGCAGGTCATTCAGCAGCTTGACCAGCGTCGACTTGCCGCTGCCGTTCGGGCCCACTACGCTCACCCATTGTCCCTTAGGAATGGACAGCGTAATATTTTGCAGAATGGGGTGCTCCGGATCATATCCGAACGCCACTCCCTCCAGAGAGATGACTGCTGCTTCCTCTCCGGTTTCCGTTTCCTTGTAAGATTCATTCATGTTAGTCATCCTTCCGCAGCTACTGACCCGGTCAGTTCAGAAACTCTTCAAACAGCGAAATCTTCGACAGTGAAGCCACCAGATAACGCACCGCAAAGCCGACAAGAATCCCCGTCACAATACCTGTAACCAGCAATACAGGCAGATAGTATAAAATACTCGTAGAGTTAAATACCATAGATGCAGCCAGCAGCTGCCCGGTATTGTGGGCGAGTCCCCCGGCGATGCTGATTCCGATGACACTGAGCTTCTTGCGGCCAAAGCGGACCAGCAGGAACATGACTACAAAACTGAGCAGTGAACCAAACAGGCTGAAGAGCAAACTTGAGAAAGTACCGAGCAAAAATGCGGTAAGCAAAGTCTTCAGAATGACCAGCACAAAAGCGTCACGTCCGCGTAAAAAGAAAATACAGGTCAAAATCATTATGTTAGCAAATCCCAGCTTCGCCCCGGGCATCAGGCCCATACCAGCGAGTGGAATCTGGGCTTCCACAATACTCAGCACCACGGCAACCGCAGCAAAAATCGCAATAATCACCGTTCTTTTCAGAGCCGTTGCTGATTCCTTACTGGACATAGCCATCGATCTCATCTCCTCCCGATGTCCCTGCAATTTCTACCAGTACCCGGTGCGGCAGACATACGATGGTCTGTTTTGGTTGAGTGATCTTTCCAAACCCCAGACATACCTTATCCGGGCAGTCCGCATCATACATTTCGATTCCGTAATCATGAACCTTCAAAATGTTATAACCCCGGTCTGTACGGATTTCAATCGTCTGCTCTTCTTTTGTAAGTTGTACTGTCTTAAACAGCTTGCCGTCCACCGTTATATTGGCCACGAGATTCTTGCCCGGCCCGCCCTTATCATCGCCCAGCCATCTTGGCACGAGAAAAGCAAGCGCAGCAATCAGCACGATGGAAATTAGCAGTACATCTGCGCGTTTCATAAAATTCTCCCTTATTTTTTAATTAAAATCCAGACTTAATAATTATAACGGTCTACCCTCAATCCTTCAATGAATGTAGTCGTTAATTGTCGGTTTTACAGAGCTGTTCACAAAATAGGCACGCAAGGAGAAGCGGACACCTCCACAAAATGGAAGTATCCGCTTTCGCTAGAAATATTAGGGGCATCTGCATTCACAGCATAGTGCTTGGATTACCCCGTCCGTCCCGGATACTGTCTTTCGCCAGATTTTACAGCTTTCCCGAAGTAGGCCAGGAATAGTCCGGCGAACTCAGGATCCCACTGGCTGCCCCGGCCTTGTTCAAGAATAATTAGGGCCCGTTCATGGTCCATCCCTTTCCGGTACGGGCGGTCCGAGGTCATAGCGTCATAAGCATCCGCCACCGCAATAATCCTGCCGTGCAGCGGAATATCATCTCCCGCCAGCCCATCAGGATAACCTTTGCCGTCATAGCGTTCATGATGCGAGCGCACCCCGCTTAAATACGGGGCCATTTTCTCCACCGGTTCGATCTGGCGCAAAATATTTTCTCCGAGCACCGGATGGCTTTTGATTTGGTCAAACTCTTCATCTGTAAGATTCGCCTCTTTGAACAACACATTATCCGGCACGCCAATTTTTCCGATATCATGCAGCAGTGCTGATTTCCGCAAATCATCCAGACTTTGTCCGGACAGACCTGCTAATTGCCCGATGATGACAGAGTATTCCGCCACCCGAAGCGAATGACCGGCAGTGTAGGAATCGCGGGCATCCAGAGCAACGGCGAGAGTTGTAAAGTAGCTGTCCAGCAGCTGCCGGTTCTGCTGCTCGCGTTCCTGCAGCCCCCGTACCATCATATTAAATCCGGCGACCAGCTTAGAGAATTCATCGGAATATTCATCCTGCACCTGCTGGAGGTGTCCATCCTTTACGTGATTCATCGCGTTGTATAGCTCATTGATCGGATGCTGCACACTGTTGGTCAAGAGGAGTGCCGCTACGGAGGAGAAAAAAGTGCCGATCAGCAGCACCATACCTGCCCAGGCCCAATAGCTCTGCAGGCCAATCAGCCCGCTTCCGGTATTGTTCATACGTATCTGCGTGGCCATAATAAAAAGAAACAGCGGAAACGTCCCGATCAGCATGCAGCTGATCAAAAATTTGGGACGGATCGGCACGAAGACATGCCCCTCCAGCGAGAAATCTACATTGTACATCTCAAGCGCCCGGTTTCTGAATTCCTTAATCAGCGGAATAATCGCCGAGCAGGTCAGATAGAACTCAATCAGTGCATGCATGCTGGCAACAAGAACCGCCCCAATTACCGCGAGCAGCAGATAAAAATAGGGAATGCTGAGCAGCCCGCTGTGAATCATCCATAATGTCATCAGGGTTGCTGGCACAGACAAACCAAGCAGGTGAGGACCAAGAATCCGCAGGACGGCATGCCTTGGCAGCTGATGCGTATGCAGATAAGCTTCTTCCAGCACAGCCAGCGTTGGTTTTGGTTCCATTAAAGCGGTGCGGACCGGCCTGATTTGCTTCAGGAATATGCTGACCTCTGCAACCGCCATAATCATGAATGAAAGCACCAATACAATTAACAAGCGGCCATACTCCACGACGCTGATCTCCAAAGAAGACAGCAATATCAGACTTCCCACCGCCATTACAGCAAGAACGGAGCCGAACAAATAATTTCCGATCTGTTTCTTTAAAAAAGCCCCGTATATATTCATTTGCTCCCCCATCCCCAGTCTTACCGAGCGCTTTTTTATATTTGCAATAACATATATTCCGTGATATAATAAAATAATATTTGTTTAGGTGTATTATATATCCCCATCAAGAAGATGTCGGGCCGATTGCTTTGCTTCCTTTTATTATCGGCATTTTGGACACAAAATCTTACGTTTTCTTGCATGACTCTTCCTTTTTATGAGACTAAATTCGAACATAGCATTCCGATTCACACTGGCGCGGCCACGGAGCCGCAAGGACAAGAGAGAGGTAGGGCTTTTGTCGTTTTGGAAGGATTATTCTCGCCACACGGCTGCTGGAAATAACAAGGAATTACGATACCCGTTACGCTCACGAACGGCGGGGGATGAAATATACCGAGAAGACATGGCTTAGCTGCTTTCTTGTTGCAGAGAGCACATCCATGTGTGGAACATATAAGTGCCCGATAACCGCTGCTTGCGGGTATCGGGCACGTCTACTTTCTGGGGGTATATTCACGGATTAGTGAACATACCGCGCAATGAAATTATCTACTCTGGCGATATATTTCGATTTATCTGTGTCATAGGCAAGCCCATGTCCGGCTCCGTGCACCACCAGCTTGTCCTTGGGAGCACTGCAGGCCTGATATAACTCCTCCATCATAAAGAAGGGCACGAACTTGTCGGCATCTCCATGAATAAAGAGGATCGGCACCTTCGCTTTGCGTACCTGCTTCAGCGCGGAGGCTTCACCGAAGAAATAACCTGCTTTGATCCGGGTAATCAGACTGGCGAAATGGATGAAGGGAAACCCCGGCAAATGATACATCCGGCGGAGCTGGTAGGATAATTGTGCCTTTACTGAGCTATACCCGCAGTCGGCAACCACCGCTTTGACCTGCGGCGGAAGCTCTTCCCCTGAAGCCATCAGCACCGTTGCGCCTCCCATTGATACCCCATGCAGTACAATCTGGGCCTGTGGCCCGGTCTCCTGAAGAACAAACTCTATCCATTTCAGGTAATCCCTGCGCTCCGGCCAGCCGAAGCCGATGTAATCCCCTTCACTCTGCCCATGCCCTCTCGCATCCGGAATCAGCACATTGTAGCCGGAATGCTCATAATAAATCTTGGCGGTTGCGCCCATATCCTTGCCTTTCCCGGAATAACCGTGTGCAATGATCGCAGTCCGGCCTTCAGCCCTCTCAGACGGTAAAAAGTAGCCTTTCAATTTCAAACCGTCGTCCGAGCGCAGCTCAACCTCACGGAAATGCTGCCGGGAAATCCATTCGGCCCCTTCTCCCCAGGAAGCTCCGGCAACCGGCGGATCCACCTTCAAATCAGGCGTTTTCGCCAAAAAATCCTTTGGCGCCCGCTTGATCGCCACCCCGTAAAAATAGAAGCCCGCATAAACCAGCCCTGCGGCGGCGATAACTATAACTGCAAGTAAAATAATCGTCCACATACATCCTGTCTCCTTAAGATACTGATTTCAGCATAGTATAACATGCCGCCTGCAGCTTCTGAAAACACCAAAAAAACTGTCGCCCGATTTACTCCGGCAACAGCTTCAGTAAAGCAAACACCAGTATATTTATAGCAGCTGCATCCAGCCGATCATGGACATCCACAAAGGAACACTTAAAACCAAACCAAAGATCAAACCGCGGCGGAGACTTCCTTCATGATTCATCATCATTTTTCCTTCTTTCCCTAAGCTTTATTTTCATCTTTAGTATTTCAAATTCAATATAAATCAATTCAAGATATTTTATTGTGAAAAAAGTCACATAAACCTGGTTGTTAAGAAATATAATTAATTATTTTTTATATAATTGTTTAAACCACAACTACGCCTTCCCTCCCGGGAAACAAAAAGGCCTTGCCATGGGAGTTGGCAAGACCTGCAGGGTACCATATAACACTGGGGGGTGTTTGGTATCTTCAATATAAATGATCTACCTGAAAATAAGCTGATAGTTATCTAAAGATTACATTAAAACTGTCCAATAGCCCAACGTGCCGAAAACCACAACCAGTGCTACCGGATAAAGAATTCTCCGGCTGACCTTATCTTTAAATGCAAAAAACAGACAAAGCATGCAAAGCCACGCAATAAGAATACTGCCCATTTCCTATGCATACGCTCCTTCCTGAACATCTATAAAACCTCTATTAAGAAGATACCCGCCAGGTACCCGATACATACCACTTAAACGGTTGATTTCTTTTCAAAGCAAGACTCCATTAATATAGATCTTACTTACTTAAATATAGAGCATACTGATTATTTGTCAAATGCCGCAAAGCCAAACCTTGTTTGTATATTTCTAGTATCTAGGTTTATATGATCAAGCAAAGTACAGCTAAATGTATATAATCATCAGGAAGTAAGTCCAAACTATAATTGCAGATTCACAATATATTAATCTATAACCTTGAATTGGAGTGATGACCAATGGCATCAATAATAAGTTATGGTTCGCAGGCAAAAATCCCGTTAGACCCGCTTACTCCTGCAATAACGGTTGCGGGGATTCCCGGAGCTGGAGCGGGTCTGGCCACAGCGCAAGTAAATATTAGTCCGGCTAATCCTGCCTCTTACTCCAGTAGAGTAGAGTTAAATGGCAGCTTAAGTCTTACTGCACTTGCTAATAGTCAATTTTATATTATAATCCGGCGTGCGGGAGCCGATATTTATAGATCCTTTTTCCGGTTTACTACAATCACTGATATTCAATTAAATGTTCTGTGGGTCGATGGTCCTTATCTTGGAACCCATAACTATGAGTTGGTCATTCAAAATGATAGCATCCTGCCTATAAATCTATTTGGCCCTATATCATTCACAGCAACTGCTATTGGAGGAGAAGGCGTAATTTAAGTTTGGAACTAGATTTGGGTCTAGTTATTATTCACATGTTCTCCCCAATTTGCTAATGCTTTCGGTAGAAGAGTGTTAGAAGAATAAAAAGGCGCGGCCCTTGAAAACTCAAGAATCCGCGCCATACATAGTTTATCGGGATGCTGGTGAAGGGAATTGAACCCCCGGCCTACGCATTACGAGTGCGTTGCTCTACCCCTGAGCTACACCAGCTTGAAGCAGGTTTGCCGTCAAACAAAAAATATTATACAACTTCCAGCTAAAAACGCAACACTTTTTGTGCCTGGATACTAGTTATCCTGCAGCTTGCGTTCTACCGATTGCAGCTTGCTGCGGCTGGTGGAAGGCTTGTCGCGGCGGTCATCGATTTTGAGCGAGGTGGATACACGCTGGGCCCCGGCGGTGAACGGAGATTCATGCAGTGCTTCTACCGCAGCCAGAATCCGTGATACCGGCCCCTCAATAATCGTTCCCATAGAAGTAAGCTCAAAGGTGATCCCCTCCACCGTCTGCAATACCCGCTGCATGTCGGCCACATAGCTGCTGAGACTGGTGCTGCCTGTACCGATCGGAATTACCGTAACTTCGCCAATAGCCATCTCTAAATCCCTCCTGAACAAGATTTGGTGAGCCTTCCCGTTATCGAATCCGTTAAATCACGCTAGTCTCTTCTTATTGTAGCAACTCCGCTGCGCTCCTACAAATTACCCGGAGGATCTTCTCCAGACCCCTTTTATTCGAATCTATTAATAGGTTTATCCGCGAGTCACAATTACAGTGTCACAATCACAATATTTATGGAGTCTTTGTGGCATTTTTTCGGACAATTTATGACCCGGAACGCTGTTTTTTATGCTCAAGTTGTGGATTACCTGTGGACTAACTGTGGATCACTTGTGAGTAAGCGGGCCGAACCCGCGCCGGGAGCGGGTTTTTAAAAAGTGGTTTACAAACACAATATATTGGGTTATTTTTAACTAACGACAACAAAATATAGTGGAAACAGGTGCTTTGCTCTTAAATAGGGAGCTGAAGCTTAATAGGGAAACGCGGTGCAAATCCGCTGCGGTCCCGCCACTGTAACCGGATGCGGGAGGCCTAACAGGGCCTGCCCGCCAGCATCTTCCAGCATAAGAGCCACTGAGGGCATGAAGCCCTTGGGAAGGCACGGAAGATGTACCGGAAGCCAGGAGACCTGCCTGTTTCCGGGCACCGTATTCATGCCTGCGAGGAACAGGAGAGGTGTCCGTATGCGGCCTGCAGCAGCAGAAATAGCCTACCCGGGATATGGGAGCACAGGGCTGCCGATACCTGAAGGCGATAACCCTTATCGCCTTCAGGTATCGGCTTCTGCAAAAAGGCAAGAGGGCTAAGCTATGCCCGCTTGTCTTTTACATCCAGACCACTGGAAATATCCGCTTGGCGGATATTTATGACGCATCCGGGCATTTTCCGCCTCCAAGGCGGGAGATGCCTTTTTACTGAGTTCAGATAGAGGGAATTACAGGAAAGTTATTACTAGAGCGACTATACCGAGAGGAGAGAGCTATACATGACGCTGCTGGAGAAACGGTACAATGGTGGACAAGCTGCACAGGAGGTTCTTTTGGAAGAAGTCATACATCTGGGACGGGATATTATCGAGAGCCGGGACCTCGACCTGCTGCGCGAGAATGCCAATTTGAACGGGGAGAGCTTCTCCGGTAAAATGAGCAAATTCGGCAGTGAGTATTCCAAGTGGTACGCCCGCAATTTCACGATGCCGCCGCAGCTGGTGCAAGCGACGCTCGATAATGTCGTGTACGTCCACGATCTGGACCAATACGCCATCGGAACCACCAACTGTATCTTCATCCCGTTTGAACGCCTGCTCCGTGAAGGCTTCAACACCGGCAACGGCAGCGTCCGTCCTCCGAACTCAATTATGACCGCGATGTCACTAGTTGCGATTATTTTTCAGTCTCAACAGAATGCCCAGTACGGCGGGGTATCGGCCAATAAGATTGACTACGATCTTGCGCCTTATGTAACCAAATCCTTTGCTAAGCTGTTCCGCAAGGGACTGGAGTATTTCGAAGAAGGACAAGCCGGCGAGCATCTTGGCGACATCTCTATGAGCCGCACCGATCTGGCTGAGCAGTATCCGCGGGCTTTCCGCTTTGCGCAGAAAGAAACAGAGAGCGAAACTCTTCAGGCCGCTGAGAGCATGATACATAATCTAAATACGATGTCCAGCCGCTCCGGCGGGCAGATTCCTTTTACGAGCATTAACTACGGCACCTGCACTTCTCCGGAAGGCCAGTTGGTCATCAGTTCTCTGCTGACTGCAACGATGAACGGCCTCGGCAGCGGGGAAACACCGGTGTTCCCGATTCAAATCTTCAAGTGCAAGCAAGGCGTCAACCAGCAGCAGGGCGATCCGAACTATGAGCTGTTCCTTAAAGCGGCTGAATGCTCGGCCCGCAGACTGTATCCGAACTTCGCCAATCTGGATGCGCCGCTCAACCTGCAATATTACGATCCGGCCGATCCGGACACGGAATTTGCCACCATGGGCTGCCGCACCCGGGTGCTTAGCGACCGCTTCGGACGCAATCACTGCTCCGGCAAGGGCAATCTTTCCTTCAACACACTGAACCTTGTCCGTCTGGGCCTCGCCCATGGGACTGTAACCGGCCGCCGTCTTACCGCCGATGAGGAAGGCTTCTACGATGACCTGAATCATTATATGGACATCGCGCTGGAAGGTCTGCTGCACCGCTTCCGCATCCAGGCTTCCCAGAAAGCCAAAGCCTCGGACTTCATGATGCGCGAAGGCGTCTGGGAGGGCGGCGAACAGCTTGCGCCTGACGACAACGTAGGCGAGCTGCTCAAGCACGGAAGTCTGTCCATCGGCTTCATCGGTATGGCGGAGTGCATGAAGGCCATGTACGGCAAGCACCACGGCGAAGATATGGAAGTTCACGCCAAAGCGCTGGCCATCGTCCGCCACATGCGTGAATACTGCGACCGCAAGAGCGACGAGCTGAATCTTAACATTACGCTGTTCGCCACACCGGCTGAAGGCCTGTCCGGCAAGTTCACTAAAGTGGACCGCAAGGTACTAGGCTCCATTCCGGGCGTAACTGACCGTGAATACTATACGAACTCTTTCCATATCCCTGTATACCATGAGCTCGGCGCTGCGCAGAAAATCAGCCTGGAAGCTCCTTTCCATGAATACTGCAACGCCGGAGCCATCTCCTACGTCGAGCTGAACGGCAATGCCCGCAGCAATCCGTCGGCTTTTGTCAAAATCATCAAGTACGCGCTGGAGCAAGAGATTAGCTATTTCAGCATCAACCATCCGATTGACCGCTGCTCCGGTTGCGGCTATGAAGGCGTAATCGGCACGAACTGCCCTTCCTGCGATGCACATGAGCATGACGTGCATATCCGCCGGCTACGCCGGGTAACCGGATATCTGACTGGCGACTATCAGACCCGCTTCAATGCCGCCAAGCAGGCAGAAGTAAGAGACCGCATTAAGCATCTATGAATATTTGCGGCTACTACCCGGAATCGATTAACGAGGGAGAAGGCATGCGGGCCGTCCTCTTCCTCAGCGGCTGCCGGCACCGCTGCCCGGGCTGCTTCAACCCGAAGACCTGGAATTTCAATTTCGGTGAACCTTTCACCCTGGAGCGCCAGAGGGAGATCATCGCCGAAATGGCCGCCAACCCGCTGCTGGATGGACTGACGCTGGCGGGCGGCGATCCTTTTTTCTCGGCAGAGGAGGCCTCAGGCTTTATCCAAGAGCTGCGTGCCGTCCTGCCGGACTTTCCGATCTGGATTTATACCGGCTACACGTACGAGGAGCTCACTGCTGCTCCCGGCTCACCGGAATGGAACCTGCTGGCCCAGTGCCAGGTGGTCATTGACGGACGTTTTGTAGAAGAGCTTAAAGACACTACTCTCCCCTACAGGGGAAGCAGCAACCAGCGGATCATTGATATTCCGGCCAGTCTGGCAGGCAGCGAAGTCGTGCTTTGGCAGCCAGCAGTGCTGTAACTGTTAATTAAGCGATATTGCTTCACAATACATGCTATAATCTACTCTTGTGTTTTTTATTGAAGCGGTGCCGTCCTGCATAGGACGGTAATACGCTTTTCACTGGCCTTGCAGGCCGCTTTTTTCGCCCCTATAGATAAAATTTTGATAGTCAAAATTAAACTCAAATGCGAAAGGATGATTAATTTATGCCACAACTCGTAGTGAAACCCGATAACCGCCAGCTGGCTTTTGATGAAATGCGCCTTTCCGTATATGCCGACCGTATCCTAAACGGCCTGGAACAGTTAAGCAAAGAAACGCTGCTACGCGGAGTGCAGTCCAAGCTGCGCCGTGAAGAGGTCAGCGGAGAAGAAATCAGCAATGCTTTTACGATGAGCGCCCTTGAACTCGTGACGAAGGAAGAACCCGACTGGAAGTTTGCCGCCGCCCGTTCACTTTTGACTTCCCTCTATAAGAAAGCCGCCGTCAACCGCCGCTATAAAGCCTATCCGGAGGAGCCCTACGGTGAGCTCTACCCACTGATTACCGATCTGGTCAAAAAAGGCATCTACCGCGAAGAGCTGCTGACTCACTACACTAAGGCGCAGATTGCCGAGCTTGGCGAATGTATCGATTACACCCGTGACCTGCTGTTCGATTATATCGGGCTGCTGACACTGTCCGACCGCTATCTGGCCCATGATTTTGATGGACGCGTGATGGAGCTGCCGCAGGAGCGTTACATGATTATTGCGATGTTCCTGATGCACCGTGAGCCGGAAGAGAAGCGCCTTGAGCTGGTAAAAGAAGCCTACTGGGCTATGAGCAACATTTATATGACCGCTGCCACGCCAACCATGTCTAACGCCGGTAAAAAAGTCGCCGGGCAGCTCTCCAGCTGCTTCATCGACACTGTGGACGACTCGCTGGAAGGCATTTTCGACTCCAACACTGACGTAGCCCGGCTCAGCAAAATGGGCGGAGGCATCGGCGTCTACCTAGGTAAAGTCCGGGCCCGCGGGTCCGATATCCGCGGCCACAAAAACACCAGCTCCGGCGTTATCCCTTGGATCCGCCAGCTGAACAATACCGCTGTCAGCGTCGACCAGCTCGGCACGCGCAAAGGCGCGGTTGCGGTCTATCTTGACGTGTTCCACAAGGATATTCTCGCCTTCCTCGACCTGAAGCTAAACAACGGCGATGAGCGGATGCGCGCCCATGACGTGTTCCACGGCGTCTGCCTGCCCGATCTGTTCATGGAAGCCGTAGAAGCACGCGGCCACTGGAACCTGTTCTGCCCGCATGAAGTGAAGAAGGTCATGGGCTGGAAAGACGCGAACGGCCGCGCGCTCGGCCTTGAGGATTTCTATGACGAAGAGCTTGGCCAGGGCGCTTTCCGCGAGAAATACGCTGAAGCCACGGCTAATCTGGAGCTCTCCCGCATCACGGTGCCGGCCATCGACATCATGAAGCGGATTATGAAGTCGCAGCTGGAGACCGGTACGCCGTATATGTTCTACCGCGATACCGTCAACCGCACCAATCCAAACCGCAATCAGGGCATGGTTTTCTCTTCCAACCTGTGCACGGAAATTATGCAGAACCAGTCGGCGACCGTGATCGAGCAGGAAGAACTGGTTACCAAAGACGGCCAGACCCGGATCGTCATCTCCAAAATCCCCGGCGACTTCGTAGTCTGCAACCTGAACTCCATCCACCTGGCCCGCGCAGTTCCGGCGGGTGTGCTGGAAAGACTGGTGCCGATTCAGGTCCGCATGCTCGACAATGTCATCGACATTAACAATATTGAAGTGCTGCAGGCGCAGTACACGAACAGCCAATACCGCGCTGTCGGCCTCGGCACCTTCGGCCTGCACCATCTGCTGGCCCTGGAAGGCATCCGCTGGGAGTCCGAGGAAGCCATCGAATACAACGACCATCTGTATGAGCACATCAACTATCTGCTTGTGCGCTCCAGCATGGAGCTGGCCCGTGAAAAGGGCCGCTATCCGAAGTTCGCAGGCTCTGACTGGGAGACCGGCGAATACTTCACGAAACGCGGCTATACCAGCGGCGAACAGGAAGGCAAGTACGTGACAGCAGAGCAGTGGCGCCAGCTCCAGCAGGAAGTGGCGGCGGACGGCGTGCGCAACGCCTGGCTGTTCGCGATTGCACCGAACGGCTCGACATCGATCATTGCCGGCTCCACCGCCAGCATCGATCCGCTCTATGAGCTGCTCTCCTACGAGGAGAAGACGACCTACAAGATCGCTAACCCGGCACCGGATCTGTCCGAGAAAACCATCTGGTACTACAAGACAGCGTTCCTGATTGACCAGAACTGGTCCATCCGTATGGCTTCGGCCCGCCAGCGCCACGTTGACCAGGGCCAGAGCTTCAACCTGTACGTGACGCCGGACATCAAGGCGACCGATTTCCTGCAGCTGCATTTGAACGCCTGGAAGGGCGGACTGAAGTCAACGTATTATGTGCGGAGCCGTGCCCTGACCATAGAAGAGTGTGAATCTTGCGCGAGCTAAAAACTAACTTTAACATGGGGCACTTGGAGTCACGGAGAGGAAGTTTGGAACTGTAGGAGCGTTAGCGTTCGCCTGAAAGCTTTCTGCAGGAAAGCTCACATCGAAAGCATAGACTGTCTCCGGATTTTATCCACTATAGCGGTATAAATCAAAAAATCTGGAGACAACAGCGGCCGGAAGTCCAAACATTCCTCGTAGTGACAAATAAAGTGCCGTTTTTAAAGTGACCACTTAGCTCAGGCAAATACAGGAGGGAACCAAAATGCAATTACAAAAGATTTTTAATACAGAAGCACCGAACCAATCAACCCGCATCATCGACGGGGAATGCTCGGGGATTCTGAACTGGAACGATATCCGCATGCCGCATATGTACAAGCTGTACAAGGTACTGCTGCTTAACCACTGGATCGCTGACGAGATCCCGATGTCCAAGGATGCCCAGCAGTTCCCGCAGCTGGAGGCTGAGGAACAGCGTGTGTTCAAGATCAACATCTCGCTGCTGGCGGTGCTGGACTCGATGCAGACGATGTTCGTCGGTGACGTGAAGCGTTATTTTACCGACTCTTCGCTTGAAGCGATTTCGGCGATCATCGGACAGCAGGAGGTTGTACACAACCAGTCCTACTCCTACGTCCTCTCTTCGATCGTCTCTGACAGTGAGCAGAAGGAGATTTTTGAATATTGGAAGCATGATCCGGTGCTGCTGGAGCGCAACCAGTTCATCTCCGACATCTATCAGGAGTTCCGTGATGCACCATCGAAGGAAACTTTTTTCCGCGCATTGGTGGCCGATCTCATTCTGGAAGGGATTTTCTTCTACAGCACGTTTGCCTTCTTCTACAATCTGGCCCGTGACCAGAAAATGATGGCGACCAGCCAGATGATCTCCTACATCCAGCGTGACGAGAATCAGCACTGCTACTTCTTTGCCGAAGTGTTCAAGCAGCTGCTGGTCGACTTCCCTGAGCTGAACACGAAAGAGAACATGGACTACGTCTACCGTACGATTGACCGCGCTGTAGAGCTGGAAACCAACTGGGGGCACTACACGCTGACCAATGTACGCGGCATCGACATGAACGAGCTGAGCGACTATATCAAATATATTGCCAATAAACGCCTGACCCTGATGGGGCTGGACAAGGCCTACCAGGGCGTCGACGTCAACTGCATGCCATGGATCAAACCTTTCTCGGACGAAGCGCTGAATGCGACCAAAACCGACTTCTTCGAAGCCAAATCGCGCAATTACGGTAAGGTCGGCGACGACAACGGATTCGATGATTTGTAAAAATGTAAAAAAGCCCCAACCCGCCGGATTTCCGGCAGGTTGGGGCTTTTGACTGTTCTAGTGTGCGTCTATGTTACTGAGTTAGCTACTCTCCGGCTTTCCGCGCCGATTTATGCGCGGTTTCTTCCGCCAGCTCCTCCAGCACGCTGTTCAGGCGCAGCTTGAGCTCCTCGGCCAGCTCAACAACACCCTGATCGTTACGCACCGCCTGGGAGTCCACCGCATATACGCCGCCCAGGATATGACGCGCCCCGAGTACGGACAGCACCGGCTTCAGCGAGTAGTCAATTGCCAGCAGATGCGCGAGACTGCCGCCCATGAAGAGCGGAAGCACGATTTTGCCGGCGAGGCCTTTTTGCGGAACCAGATCGAGGAAGGTCTTCAGCACACCAGTGTAAGAAGCCTTATATACCGGGCTAACCACGATTACCGCGTCGGCCTCAGCTACAAGCCCATTGGCTTTGACAATGGCTTCGCTCTCAAACTTGGTATGAATCAAATCCTCCGCTGGCAGCTCGGCAACATTAATCCGCTCCACCTCGAAACCGCGCCCGCGCAGATCCCCCTCTGCATATTCGATGACCGCGTTAATCCGTGATACCAGGGATGGCGTTCCGTTAATTACAACTATTTTGGCCACTTCTACACCTCTTCCGCTTCTGGTTATGAATAGAATATGCCATTTAATGCAGGCTTAATTACTTTAAATTAGTAATAATCCTATCAAAAAAGACGGATTATTGTCAAACTTGATCTACGCTGCTGGCAGATTCGGAGCCCTTGCATATGTCAGATTTCTGGGATATAATGAGCGGCAAACCTACATCTCAATCAGGCCAATGACCGGCATCCAACCGTGAGGCGTCTGCGACCGGAGCAATGCTTTGTTCCCTAAGTTTACCGGGTTTCGCCCGTTACCGCGAAGACCAAAGAGGATCGGATTCCGCTGTTAAGCTATTTTTATGGAGTTCGGTCAACCTGGGTGGCACCGCGAGCTGACGCTCCTCGTCCCATGGATGAGGGCGTTTTTTGTATTTTTTTAAGACAAAAAGGAGCGAATGCGGCATGCTGGACATGAACTGGATTAGGGAGAACGAAGAACTTGTGAGAAATACGGCGGTGTGGAAAAGAGTAGAATTCCCGCTGGATGAGCTGCTGGCGTGGGACGACAAGCGGCGCCTGCTGCGCCGGGAAACGGAGCAGCACCGGGCAGAGCGCAACGGGCTGACCAAAGAGGTAGAGCGGCTGCTGCGCCAGGGCGAAGCCGCTGCCGGAGAGCAGGCTAAGGAGCAGGTCCGGAAGCTGAACAGCCGGCTGGCAGTTCTGGAAGCGGATCTGGCCGAGGCCGACCGCCACTGCGGGGAGCTTCAGCTGCTTGCGCCGAATCCCGTATCGGCGGATACGCCGATCGGCAGGGACGACAGCGAGAACGTGGAGCTGCGGCGGACCGGAACCCTGCCGGAATTCAGCTTCGCGCCGCGCGATCACGTGGAGCTGGGCGAGCTGCACGGCATCCTCGACATCCCGCGCGGAGTTAAAGCCGGCGGACCGCGCAGCTATGTGTTGAAGAATGCCGGCCTCTATCTGCATCTGGCCGTGCAGCGGCTGGCCCTGGATGTACTCGCAGAGCGCGGCTTCACGGCCATGGATGTGCCGGTGATTGTCCGTCCGGAAGCGCTGGAGCGGACCGGGTTTTTCCCCGGAGGCAAGGATCAGACCTATGAGCTGAACGGGGAGAACCGCTGGCTGGCTGGCACCTCGGAAGTTTCGCTGGTCTCGCTGTACAGCGATGAGATCGTAGAGCTTGATGAACCGATGCGACTCGCCGGCATGTCGGCCTGCTTCCGCCGGGAGGTCGGCTCGGCAGGGCGCGATGTACGCGGCCTCTACCGGGTGCACCAGTTCTCGAAGATCGAGCAGGTTGTGTTATGCAAGAACGACCCGGAGACTTCGGAGCAGATGCTGCAAGAGATTCTGGGCAACGCCGAGCATATCCTGCAGCTGCTGGAGCTGCCTTACCGCATCGTTGCGGTCTGCAGCGGCGATATGTCGCTGAAGACACATAAGCAATATGATGTGGAGACCTGGATGCCCAGCCGGGATGCCTTCGGCGAGACCCACTCGGCGTCCAACCTGCATGACTTCCAGGCCCGACGCTCGAACATCCGCTACCGCGACGAGCACGGGCGGCTGCAGTATTGTCATACGCTCAACAACACCGCAGTGGCTACGCCGCGGATTTTAATACCGCTGCTGGAGAACCACCAGCAGGAGGACGGGTCGATTTATATTCCGGCAGCGCTGCGTAAATATATGAACGGGTTGGAGCGGCTTGAAGTGCCGCAGGGAAATAAATAAAAAACGGCAGAGAGGCGTCTTTGGAGACGCCTCTTTGCTGTTTTGCCAACATGTTTCTTAAACTTTTTACTTTCCCCATAAATGTTTTCTGGGACAATGTTTACATCAGGCACTTGAAGCTATCAGAGTAATCTATGAAACCTAAGTGCATTTTTTGATAAATGAGAATGTATGAAGAAAGCATAAGGTGTCTCACCATAGTTAATGGATTCTTCCACCAAAAAAGCCTTGAAATGCTTGAGGCCTCTCAAGGTAACAGCCCCTTAATTGTTCCAGTAATCCACGTCTGGGTTCAGACTATGGCCTATGGTGCCTTCTTTTTGAAAATCATAATCAAGGTAACCATCATCATCTAAGTAGTAGATATGTTGCTTATACAATTCAATGACTGTATTTAGAAATTTTTCTGCCGAGCGATATACTAAATTTAGAACGCCCTCGTCGTGCATAAATAAACAGATGCCAGAATTACATTTAAAATTCTCCACATAACAAAAGTAATCACTAGAATAGTTAACTAGTAGAGGTAAAACTGTAGAATCTTTGGGCCAAGAACCCAAGATATCTAGATTGTTCTTCTCTTGAGCTAACTCCTCAATGTGTATTAAACGGTATCCCGGAATGAAATCCATTAATCTCTGATCTTTCATGTCCCTTTTCGTTCCCTGCACAGAACTGTACACTACTTCGAACAATTCTGGTATTTCAGCAAGCTCATCAAATGCCTTTGTCCAATTTTCTGTAGCCTTTCCTAAACTCTCTGGATAATCAGTCCTTAATCCGCCTGAATACTCTATGAACTCATTGAATAATTTCTTTAACATTTTGCACCTCACTTATTTTCACTCTAATAGAGTTTAATATATAATCCTCATGAAAGATAAAATGTATCAATCTATAATTTTAACATCAAATTTACCATTTTTAGCAATACCATTTATTCTATAAAACTGTCCTAAATCTCTTCCGACTGCTTGGTTTTCATTATTTAGAACTGGCTCTACATGTGCACCAGCACCGCCTTGCTTGGTGGAAGCATAAGGAAACTCATCATAATCATATCCTTGTGGTGGAGGGCCTTGTTCTTTTCTAATCTGTTTCTGTGCTTCATAACGATTTTTTTGTGCCGCCCGTGTCCCCTCCCCCCTCTCAAGATTTTCTAAAGAATGGCCCTTTTCTTGTGCATTTTCTAACATCGTCGTATGATTGGGATATTTTTCTTTTGAAACCTCAAAAACAGGATTTCCTGTGCCCTCTGTCTTCCCCCCAGACCGCAGCATGCTACTAAGATTATCTCCAGCCATCGGCTTTTCGAAAGTTGCTTGGTTGTCGAGCCAGCAACTTGCTTGGCTTCATTGGCTGCAGATTTTTCAATTGCCTTGGCACTTTGGCTGACAGCATTACTCTTGGCTACCTGTACGCCTTCCTTTACGATGGCTGTCTCGGCCAAGTTCTTCATCAGCAGCTTATCTGCTCCCTGAACGAGCGCTTTGACTCCGGATGTGAGAACCTTGCCCTCACCAAAGGTCGCCACGAATAAGGTTAAGGATGCTCCTCCAATGAGTCTTTCGGCCACAGTCGAATTTTTCCCAAATGTTGCTTTGAGATCATCACCAATCAAGAAATTAAAGGTGCCCACTGCCGCTTTCTTAGCCCCGTTTGCAACAGTGTTCAGGATGGAGTTGTTTGATTTCGAGTTATTCGGTTTCGAGCTGTTGCTTGAAGTAGCCGCTGGCTTAGCCGTAGAAATCCCCTTATCACCAGGATCGTTTTGCTTGGCTTTCGCTGTGGCTGCCTGCTCCTTTTTCTTTTCCTGGTTCAATTGCTTCGCCAACTGCTGATTTTGATTTTCCAGCTTGCTCATCGCAGCTGACGCAGTTTGCAGCGCTTTGGAAGAAGCGGAATTGGAAGCAGGGGCATTATTCTTCGATGACACTGAATTTTTTGTTGTATTTGTTGTACCGTTTGCTTTACCTGAGCCTGAGTTATTCTTTGATGATCCGCCGGATGCTGCCGGCTTTGTTGTAGTTGTATTATTTTTAGGCGCTGCCGTTGTGGTTGTCTGCACCGGTTTAGCCGTGCCGTGTCATAGTCATGACCTCCGGTATCCCTCCCGCTAACACTCCCCTAACACTCAATTAACACAAGCTTCAAAACCAACCGTTCTCATCCCAAATTTAATCAAAAATTTTATCCATTTTCGTAATATTATCCTATTAATTTATGCATAATTAACAAATATTAACGAAAAATTGCTTCGCTATTATTTTATTACTATTATAATAGAGTGCGAAAGATATTTTATGGGGAGGTATACTTACATGAAATTGTCTTCACCAAGCAGGAAAACACTCAGTCTTCTTCTGGTGTTAGTCCTACTTCTTACCGGGGGCCTCCCGGGAATTTCTCCTGGCACCGGCAAGGCTTCAGCAGACGCGCCGATAACGGTGGAAGCCGCTTTAGCCAAGACGGCAATCGAGAACGTTACAGTCTTAGGTTATATTGTCGGGTATACCACGGGTACAGGTGCATATTCCCAAAACCCGTCCAGCTTCGCCAATGACTCTAATCTTGCCATCGCAGACAACCCCGCAGAGACGGACCCCGCCAAAATCATGCCGGTCCAGCTTCCAGCTTCACCCGATTATATCCGCAAACAGTTTGGTTTGAAGACCAACCCTTCGCTCCTGGGCACACAGATTGTGATCACAGGAAAGACAGAAGCCTACTTTTTAGTACCCGGCATTAAGAGTGTTTCCAAGGTAGAAATGTTCAGCACCACCCCTCCTGTTTCAGCTTCCCCGGCCTCCGGTTCCACGGTAGGCAAAGGTTCCACCATTGCTTTAAGTACTTCATCGGTCACAGCAAGCGTGTATTACAGTGTATATGCCAACGGTAGTACCACCGCAGATCTCGCCAATGTATGGTATCAGGCGCCCATTGCAGTTGACGCTAGCTATAATACCCTTACCATTAAAGCCTACTCCACTTCACCGGGGCTTACAGACAGCCCTCTAGCTACTTTTACCTACAAAGCCGTATCTGTACTCGATAATTTGAAGATTAATCAAATCCAGGGAGCCGCACATACTTCACCGTATGCCGACAGTCTGGTTACGAATGTGAAAGGAATTGTCACCTATATAAAGGATGCAGACACCTTCTATATTCAATCATCCGATGCGGATGCGGATAGTGATATCAAAACCTCCGAAGCGGTGATGATCTATCAAAAAGGCGGCAGCAGCGCTGTCAAGGCAGGCGACTCCGTTGCCGTTGACGGAACCGTTCAGGAATACGGCTTCAGCGGCCAATTGACCACAACGGAAATCGCCGCCACCAAAATTGCTGTGCTCAGCAGTGGCAATGCCCTGCCGGCTGCAATTGTAGCAGGTACAGGCGGGCGAGTGATTCCTACGGCAGTCATCGATGATGACAAGCTGACCAAATTTGAGCCGGCTACGGATGCCATCGACTTCTACGAGAGTCTGGAGGGCATGCGCCTGCAGCTCAACAAGCCGACTACCGTCGGTCCGGCTGTCTATTACGCATCCAGCAGCACGTTTGAAATTCCGGTCATTACGGATAATGGCACGGCCAATACAAACGAAGTCTATTCCGCTGCAGGCGGCCTGGTGCTGACCGGTGCCGACTTCAATCCGCAGCGCCTGATGCTCTCTGTGAAGACCGCGCCTATTCTCACCACAGGGCAGAAGTTCACCGAGAATATCACCGGTATTCTGTCTTACGATTACGGTAAATTCATCATCTCCACGGAATCAGGAACACTCCCTGGAGTAAGCGCCAGCACCCTGCAAAGAGAAACCACTACCCTCGCCTACGATGAAGGCAAGCTGACGGTTGCCTCTTTTAACATTGAGAATTTCTCCAAGCTCAATGACAACAAAAAGATAACCAATGTAGCCAAGGATATTGTGGTCAACCTGAAGACTCCCGATATTGTCGGCCTCACAGAGGTGCAGGACAATGACGGTGCCGCCAATTCAGGCGTGACCGATGCCAGCGAGAGCTTCCAGGCGCTGATCGACGCCATCAATGCACTTCCCGGCAGCAGCGGCACAGATTATGCCTATACGGATATCGCTCCGGAGAATAACAAAGACGGCGGTGCTCCGGGCGGCAACATCCGTTCCGGCTTCCTCTACAATAAGAACCGCGTCGAACTTAAAGCAGGTACCAAAGGAACTGCAACGCAAGCGGTAAGCTACAGCGCAGCTTCGGGCCTTAGTCTAAATCCCGGACGGATTGATCCGCTGAATGGGGCTTTTAACGATTCGCGCAAACCGCTGGCAGCCGAATTTACTTTCCAGGGTAATGATGTCATCGTCATCGCAAACCACTTTAACTCCAAGGGCGGCGATAGCTATCTGTTCGGCGCCACTCAGCCGCCAGCCTTCAGCAGCGAAGTCCAGCGGGCGAATATCGCCAAGGCAGTCAATGGATTCGTTGCAAATGTGCTTAAGCAGAACGCCGATGCCAATGTCGTCGTGCTCGGTGATTTGAATGACTTCCAGTTCTCAAACACTCTGAATCTGTTAAAAGGCAGTGCACTTACGAATCTCGTAAACACCCTGCCGCTAAACGAGCGCTATTCCTACGTATATCAGGGCAATTCACAAACGCTCGATCACATTCTCGTTAACAACAGGCTGGCATCCGGCAGCAAGCTGGATATCGTGCATCTCAATGCTGATTTCGCCGATCCAGGCGATTACGGCAGCAGCGTTACCTTCCCTGAGGATATCCGGGTAAGTGACCATGACCCGCTGGTTGCACAGATTGATTTTGCCCCAGCTGACTTTAACCTGCGTGTCCTGCATACGAATGATACACACAGCCATCTGGAAAATGTAACGAAGCGCACCTCGGCGATCAGCAGTGAACGGACAGGCAACTCCGTATTGCTCGATGCAGGTGACGTTTTCTCCGGCACCCTGTACTTCACCCAGTTCAAGGGACAGGCAGACATCAAATTCATGAACAACATCGGCTATGACGCGATGACGTTCGGTAACCATGAGTTTGACTTGAATAAGGAGCAGCCGGAAGTGCTGAAAAACTTCGTGACGGCGGCCAAATTCCCATTCGCCAGCGCCAACATTGACTTCACAACGAAGAACAGCGAGCTTGCGGAGCTCTATCACAATACCACCGGAACGCTCGAAACTGATGAGACCAAGAGCACAGCAAAGGATGGAAACATCTATCCTTCGGTCATCAAAGATGTATACGGCGAGAAGATCGGGATCTTCGGCCTGACTACTGAGGATACGGTAGGGCTGTCCTCGCCAGGAGACAAGATCAGCTTCAAGGATCATGTAGAAAGTGCTAAGAATACGGTAGCGATGCTGGAAGCCCAGGGCATAAACAAAATCATCGCCGTTACCCATCTGGGCTACACCGTTGACCAGGAGCTGGCCAAAGCCGTTCCGGGCATCGACATTATCGTCGGCGGCCACTCGCATACGAAGATCGATAATCCTCCGTCTCCGATTGTGAATGTAGGAACCGGCAAAAAGGTACTCATCGTACAGACCGGTGAATACAGCCAATTCCTCGGTGAGCTGGATGTTACCTTTGATAAGAATGGCGAAATTCTCGGTTACAGCGGTGCACTGCTGGATGTTAACCGCTTTGGGGAAGATGCAACTGCCAAAGCACTGCTTGCTCCATATGATGCCGAACTGGCTACAGTACGCAGCGCGGTCATAGGCTCCTCAAATGTTGATCTTTACGTCAACCGCACGATCGACGGAAAATCGGTACGGGTTGTACGTCAGGAAGAAACACCGATCGGCAACATGATTGCCGACAGTATCTCGGAGAAAGTTAAAGAGCTGCTGCCGAACTTCGTATCGGCAAGTGACCTCGCTTCGATTAAGGGTGTTGTTGCTATCCAGAACGGCGGCGGTATCCGTGCAGCCATCGACAAGGGCGACATCACAATGGGTGAAGTGCTGACCACTCTGCCTTTCGGCAACAGCCTGGTTGCCCTCAAGGTTACCGGTGCGGAAATCATCTCCTCACTGGAGAACTCCGTCAGCGGCCTTAGCTCCGACCAGGGCCGGTTCGCACAGGTATCCGGCATGAAATATACGTTTGACTCTACGAAGACGCCGGAAATTGTCGATCCGTTAACCGGCAATGTCACACAAGCCGGACAACGCATTGTATCTGTTGAGATTCAGCAGGCTAACGGCTCCTATGTGCCGGTTGATCCGAACGCTTACTATATTCTGTCCACGAACTCCTTCATGGCAGGCGGCGGCGACTTCTACCGGGCGCTGGCTGCAGCCAAGGCGGACGGACGTTATTATGAGCTCGGTCTTCCGGATTTTGAAGTTCTGTTGTCCTATTTGAGAAAACACAATCCCGTAGACGTCGCTGTCCAAGGCCGGATCACCGACCTGAAAGGAACCACTCCGGCTCCAACAGCTACACCTACACCGACTCCATCAGCTACCAGTGCTCCTGGCGGAGGCGTAATAACCGTAACACCTTCCCCTACCGCCAGCGCATCAGCAACACCGCAAGTGACTACAATTACCGCAGCTGATCTGACTGCGAAATTGGCAGCTCTGCCGACCGGAAGCAGCGAACTCGTCATTCCGGTTACCGCCTCAGGCGGCGGAGCGCAGATTGTGCTTCCAGGCAGTGTGCTGATCCAGCAGGCTGCGGCCAATCCGGCAACAGTGCTTACCTTTACTACAACGAACGGAAGCTCTTATTCACTTCCGCTCAGCCTCGTGAACGGAACGGCACTTGCAGCACAGCTTGGCAGCAGTGACTTCACGATCACCGTCTCTATTCTGTCAGCCAGCACGGCCACACTGAGCAGTGTGAACCAGGCTATTGCTGCACAAGCGGGTTCCGGCACCCTGGCAGCGCCGGTAATTGAGTTCAGCATCACTGCGAAATCGGGAACTGCCAGCGTACCGCTGAACAGCTTCGGCAGCATCTATGTGAAACGGACGCTTACAGCTCCATCCATTTTGAATCCGGGGTCGGCAACAGCCGTATCCTTTGACCCGGTAACCGGAAAAATCTCCTTCGTACCTTCCGTATTCACCACGAAGGCAGATGGAACTACCGAGGTTGCGATCAAACGCAACAGCAACAGCTATTACACCGTTGTCCAGTCTACTAAGACGTTCGAAGATATTACTGGCCACTGGGCCAAATCAGCAATTGATCTCCTCGCATCCAAGCTGATTATTACCGGAACCAGTGCCACAGCATTCTCGCCTTCGCAGCAGGTGACCCGGGCAGAATTCGCGGCCCTGATTACCCGCTCGCTGGGTCTGGCAAAGGCAAGCAGCGGCACCACCTTCAGTGATGTCAGTGCGGGTGCATGGTATGCAGATGCTGTGCAGACGGCAGCTGCAGCAGGACTGATCACCGGTTATACTGACGGCAGCTTCAAGCCAAGCAGTCCGATCACCCGCCAGGAGATGGCAGCGATCTTGTCCAAGGCCATGAAATTCACCGGCAAAACATTAAATGGGGATCTCTCGGCGCTGAAGAAATTCAGTGACGCAGCAGCCCTCCCTGCCTGGTCTCAGACGGCCGTAGCTGAGATTGCCGCTGAGGGCATCATTCAGGGGCAGCCGGACGGCTCGTTCGCTCCGCAGAAATCGGCTACCCGCGCGGAAGCCGCCACGATGCTGGAGAAAACCCTGAAGACACTAGGATTTATCAACTAACGTTTAACCTCACTTGAAAAGGCGGTTCCCGGGACGTGAATAACGTCCACCGGGGACCGCCTTTTTTTTGATCGTGTAATTCCCCCCGCAAATCCCCTCCGGTTATGCTACTACTGCCATAACTGGCGCAGTCATTTCCAGCTCAGCTGAATATTATTTTTCCTTTATCTTGAAATCTAAATTTTGTTCGCATATAATAAAACCAACAAGTGGTTCTATATTTATAGAACAATATATTCATTAGCATCACAACAACCGAAATGAGGAATCCCCTATGAGCTATACGGTTCAAGTAGATTTTGCGCCAATGTATGAATGTATCGCCAGCCTGAATGCTTTTCTTTACAAACAGAATCATAACGCCATGGACGCCGGGAAACTCTGGGTCCGCGAGGTACAGGAGCAGTTCGCTCCGGTGCAGCTGCAGAGAATGCGGGAGATTATCACCATAGCCGAGGATTTCAGCTTAGCTCCATATATTTGGACCTGCCCGGGGCAGCGCACCGTCAGCGGGTTCCTGAATTGGTTCGATGAACTGAGCACGGGTGAGCTGTACGAGATCTCTGGCCGTTTCGGCCAATCCGTCCCCTCGAATTTGGCTGAGCTGCGAAGTGCCGCCATTGAAATTCTGCGCGTTTGGGATGCCGGCTATTTCAGCGGGATTGATCCGCAGATTCTTGAAGGGCTGCAGCAAGAGGCGGATGCCAGAAAAGACATGCTAACCGGCGGCAATGACATGGAGGTCTACGAGCAGGCCACGGCAGGCATGAGGTTGTATCCTGCCGGACAGCTGAAACAGGTCATCCTTATCCCGCAGTATCATCCCCGGCCGCTGGTTACTTCGGCTTTTTATGATGAATTTGTGTTCACCAGCTACTCCTGTGATGTCCTTCCGCCGGAGGCGGGACGCCCAGCACCGGCGCTGCTGCGGCTTACCCGGGCACTTTCAGATGAGACGCGGCTGTACATTCTTCGCCTGCTTACCGGGAAGCAGCTGAATTTCACTGAGATTGTTAAGCTGGTCGGCCTTTCCAAAAGCACAATCCACTACCATCTGATCGCACTGCGTGCGGCGGGTCTGGTCATCGTCCATTACAACGGCAAGAGCATCTCCTACAGCCTGCGATTAGAGGCTCTGAATGAACTGCCTCATCAAATCGGGACGTATCTGGAGAGCTAAACCAGAATCAATCCAAAGATAGAGGTGAGCCTTCCCATGTTAAAACGCAGCTATTTCGGACTGCTGTCCACCATATCCTTAAGCACCTTCGGTGATACTTTTGGACTCCTGGCCATGGAGTGGATGGTCTATGAGCTGACCGGCTCCAAGCTGGCCATGGGTGCGCTTGTACTCTGCTCCGGCATTCCGGAGCTGCTGATCCGCCTGCTGGGCTCGCCGCTGTCCGACAGGCTGAACCGAGTGCGACTCATGGCCTTCCTGGCTGCCATCCGTCTGCTGGCCATCGTCCTGCCGCTCGGGATGGGCCTGGCCGGCCAGCTGCAGCTCTGGCATCTCTTCGCTGCTGCAGCGCTCAGCGGTGCCTGCTCCGCGCTATTCCTGCCGACGGCCATGGCCATCGTTCCGGGCGTGGCCGGCGAACGCAAGCTGATGCGCGCCTTTGCCGTCATTGACGGCTGCAAAGGCGCCGCCGCCCTGCTCGGCCCGGCCCTGGCCGGCGTACTGACCGCCAGCAGCGGTGCTCTGCCGGCGCTCGGCATCAATGCGCTGTGCTATGCAGCCGCCATCGCTACCCTGCTGTACCTTCCGAAGCCAGCCAAGCCCCGTGAAGCTGCCGTCAGCTTCTCCGTCCCGGCATACCTGCGGGAAATTGCCGAAGGACTCAGCTTCTATAAGCAGTTTCCGGCCATGCTAATCATTATGATCCTGGCTTCGGTCAGCAATTTAAGCTCGATTGCCGTCTGGACCATGATGGTCCCTTATGTCCGTGAAGTGCTGCACCGCGATGCGTCAGTACTGGGCGCTCTGTCTACGGCATCTGCACTGGGCTACTTAACCGGGATCAGTATTGTCTCGCTGATCGGGGAGATTAGACGCCGACGCCCCTTCTTACTTGGCAGTCTGATGGGAATAGGGCTGATCACAGCGCTGTGGGGGCTTATTCCAAGTTATCCGTTTGCCCTCACCGCCGTCTTTACGGCAGGAGTCTTGGGCCCCTTCTTTGGCTCGTTGAGCTCCTCCCTGCATGGGCGGCTGGTTCCCGGCAGCTTACAGGGCCGGGTGAACTCGATCCGTTTCCTAATCGGTGGCGCCCTGCAGCCGCTCGGTGCTTTTGCCGGCGGGATCCTTGCAGAGCACTATGGCGTACCCGCTCTATTCCTGGCGGCTGGACTGCTCTCCGCCGTTTGCGCCGGCTTAGCTGCACTGCTGCCCGCTCTTAAAGCGCTGGATGGCGATCTTTCGCGCCTCCAGCCGAAATCCTCCGTCCGTTCAGCATTGCCCGGACGCTGGTTAAGCAGCCCAAAATGAGCAGCATTAATAGGCGATGCCCGCTTTCAGAGGTCATCGCCTGCCGTCTATAGCTATAGGAAAGTCGCTGGTACATCGTCCACCAAAAATTTAGGATTCCATTCCGGCTTCGATAATTTCATAATGGCTGATGTCCCCATGCAGCAGGATTTCCGGCACACCATCTGTAATATCGATTCTGCACAGGCAAGCCGGATAAATGTAAGGTAGCTCCCACAGCTTATCCATAGCCCTGGCTTCAAAGTACGCCATCAGCACCTTGATCACCACCGTGTGCGTCACTATAAGTAGTGTCTGTCCTTCATGCCTGTCCACAATCTCCCGAAGCCTATTCAGCGCCCGCTCCTGCACCTCTGCGAAGGTTTCGCTGCCCTCTACAGCGAATTTCCCGGGATCTTCCCAGAAATAACGGTACTGCTCCGGATCACTCAGCTTAATAGCGGAGGACTCACGGCCTTCCCAGCCGCCCATGCACAGCTCCTTGAATTCATCGCAAGCCGTTACAGGAATCTTCCGCTCTCCGAGAATCAGCTCCGCGGTACGTAGTGTGCGCGGACTGGAGCTTGCATACACCGCATCCAGCTGCACCTCCTGCAGCCCCCGGCCGAGCCACTGCGCCTGCTGCACCCCTAGCGGAGTAAGCGCCGAGTCCTGGTGTCCCTGCATACGCTGCTGCACATTCCACTCTGTCTGGCCATGCCGTGTCAAATATACTGTTGTTGTCCCCATAACTCAGCTCTCTCCTTGTCAGGTCTTTCGCTATTTCCGCTTCCGCGCCAGCCAGCCTGCCGCATAATCCACGATCTCCCGCTGCGGGATCAGCTGTGCCTCTGAAGCTGCAACGTTACCATGGGTTATCCGGCCTGTCTCCCGGTCAAAGTCTTCACCAATCTCCGCAAAGTCATCGGAATTCCAGTTCAGGTCCCTGAACTGCACCCACTCCCTGGCTCCTCCCACCAGCATTGGCGCACCGGCAGTCACTGCCTGCTTCCCCGCATAATCAGCCCGGTACTCCGCCAGATGAAGAGAGGTGTTGTTCAGACTATTCACGCCAAGCAGCAGTACGCTTCCGTTCAGATCATAGATCCTGGCCAGCGGGGATTGCTCCCCTAAGGCGAACTCCAGCTCATGCCCGCTGGTAATCTTATCCCGGTGCTTCCCCCAGGCGGCAAAAGAATGGACCGGATGGCTGCTTCGTCTAACCCCCTGCTGCTTGCGGAAGGTATCGGGAATAACGCCCATTCCCCGCAGCAGGGTCATATCCGGATCATAGGCCGGCATCTGTTCCCGGATGGTCTGCCACCAGGCCTCCGGCACCGGAGGATTGCTCCAGCCTGCCGGATCGGTCAAATCGGAGGAGTGTGTCGGCATAACCAGCGTCCCCTCTGCGCCGAGCACCTCCTCCAGCGCCAGAATTACTGCCACCGGACCACCGGCCACCCACTGGCCAAGCGATTTAAACGAGGAATGCAGCAGCAGCGTCATGCCCGCCTGCACCCCTAACCTGCGGAAATCAGCCGCTAAGGTCTCTACCGTAATCAAATTACCCTGCACTTCTTCCACTTTCCATCCCCCAAACGTTCAAGCCTTAATCAATAGAATTCCTTATCTTCCGGACGAATCGACCCAGGATCCAGCAGCTTCGCCCGGTACTCTCCCGGAGAGATTCCCTCCAATTCCTTGAACACACGGGTAAACTGCTTGCTGTTCTCGAATCCGACGGCTTCCGATACTCCCGACAGCTTCATACGGCTGGACGACAGCAGCTCTTTCGCATGGCGGATGCGCACTTTTTTCAAATATACGACAAAGCTCTCCCCGGTATAGGCCTTAAAAGCCTCACTGAAATAGGAGTAGCTAAGCGACACATAATTACTGACCATCGCCATATTCAGCGGGCGGGCATAATGCTCTTCAATATAAGCCAGTGCCGCTTCCATATCGGCATGCTCGGTATGTGCGGATCTTATCCCAATAATATAATCGTTCACACTAATGAGCAAATGCTCCAGGGCGCGGTAATAGTCATGAAAATGGCGGTAATTGTACAAGTCGCCGACGGTACGATACAGCTTAAGCACCTCTACGGAAGCCTCCCCGTGTACCCGGAACACCTCATCCAGCACTCGTTCGTTCATGCTCCGCGCGACACTCTCCAGGTAAGACAAATCCAGGTGCGGCAAATGCTCCGTATGAAAAATGGTGCCCAGCAGGCTTTTGAGCTCCTTCTCACGCTCGGTACCCAGCATATTGAGCAGCTTGCGCAGCTCCTCATCCGGTGAGGGGAAGCTGAGCCGGTCCGACCGGATACTGGCATAATCCATAAAGCTCGCCTGCGGCGACAGGAAGGTATACTGCAGCGCGCGGCAGGCTTGCTTATAGCAGCTCTGGAACTCCCCGGGGCTGTGTCCTGCCTCAGCAACTCCAATAAGCAGACCCTTAATTTCCTTAGTTTCCGCCAGCCGGTAAAGGTTTCGAAAAGGATCCCTGCCGCCGCTGACCAGAACCAGCTTCCCTTCCCAATCCGTCAAAATTTCGCTGAAATGCTCCTCCAGCGGCCCGGACAGCCGTTCAAGCAACCCCTGAACTTCACCCGGCTTCATCCGTGTACCGTCGTTATAATAATAATTCAGTACGCCCACCGTAAAAGGCAGCTGCAGACGGCCCAGCTCCTCCTGCTGTTCCGGTGACGGCTGTACCTCCTGCTGCAACAGCAGCCGCTGAAGACGCGTGGCACGCAGCTCCCTGAGGTACCCCTCTGTTTCCTGCTCCAGCTGCTGTACACCGGACTCCTGCTCTTTACCACTGCGCTCCAGGTTAATCTGCTCCAGCGTTTCGAACAGCTCTTCACGGCGGATCGGCTTCAGCAGATAATCCTTGACCCGGTGGCGGATCGCGCTTTTGGCATATTCAAAATCATCATGGCCGCTCAGAATAACCACAGCCGGGCCTTTACCGGGTGCGGACTCCGCCGACAGATGCTCCAGCAGGGTAATGCCATCCATGACCGGCATACGGATATCTGTAATGATGATATCTTTGGGCTCCTGCCGGAACAGCTCCAGCGCCTCCGCGCCGTTGCCGGCCAGGGCAATGCTGTAGAGGGAAGGATATTCCCTTTCAATCATCGCCTTCAGACCTTGGCGGATCATTCTCTCATCATCTACAATCAGAAGTTTCTTCATGAAGTTTTATCCCCCGTCAAAAGTACTTTAGGCAGCGTCATGAATACCGTAGTCCATTGCCCCGGCTCACTTTGCAGCTCCAGTCCGTATGCCTCGCCATAGAACAGCTGCAGCCGCTGATGGACATTTCTGAGACCGATCCCCCCGGCCTTATAACCCCCGGTTCCGGAACCGGAGAACTCCTGACTTTCCTCTTCCCTGGCGTAAATCGCCTCATGCAGAGCGGCCAGCCGTTCCGGTGTTAGCCCCAGGCCATTATCACGGATCAGGATAAACAGTTCTCCCTCTGCCTCTGTCACATCGATACGGATGGTGCGGCCGGAGAGCTCCTCTCCGCCGGTATTCCAGGCATGCTTCACACTGTTCTCAACGATCGGCTGCAGCGACATTTTCAGCACTTCCACTTCCAGGTACGTATTCTCTATATTTAACTCCAGACGGATGGGGTGTTCAAAGCGGATATTCATTATTTCAATATAATTTTGAATATGGCGGATTTCATCCCGCAGCTTCACATATTCGCCGGACCATTTGAAGTTATAACGCATCATGCCGCCTAGCCAGGTCAAGGCATCCGAGATGGTCCGCTGGTCCTCAATCTCCGCAAGCATCTTGATATTCTCCAGCGTATTGTATAGAAAATGGGCATCAATCTGATTATGCAGCGTGCGCAGCTCGGCTTCCTTCGAAAGCGCCTGCTTGTAGACAGCCTGAGCTACCAAGGTATTAATGGTATTCATCAGCTTGGAGAAATGATGCGCCAGCTCTCCCACCTCTCCGCCTCCGCGGATCGTGATCCCTGTGTATGCCTCGCCCTTGCGCACCTTCTTCATCGTTTCGGTTAAACGGCGCAGATTTTTCAGGATGAATGCATTCATTACATAAGCAATAGCGGTGAGCAGAAAAATAAAACCGATGTTGGCGCCGATCAGCAGGTTGCGGGTATGAGAGATACGCTTCATTACATCTTCCATAGATACGACATTAAGCAGCGAGGCACCGATCCGGTCCAGTGGAGCATGAATCAGCAGAAAAGATTTTCCGCCCTCTTTATAATCAATATTCCACTCACCGGTTTCCTGATAGTTCTTCAGCCGCTCAGCAATGGCACTCTCCAGCTGCGGACTATTCTCGGTGAACGAATGGTCTGTACGTGTAAATAGCTTCAGCTCGCTGTCTGCAATGAACATCTGCGACTGATTGTCCCTTACATTTGTATAGGTTTTGGGGGTGAAGTTATTCAGCATCATATCGACTTGAATCATACCTATATGGTGACCGGCCGGAACATTGATTTCCCTGACCAAAGATACCTTTGGCCGCTCTTCGGTCATCAGATTCGCAGAGCGCTCCATGAGATCCGGGTCATTATTCTGGAATACCCATAGCTCCCGTCCCTTCAGCTCCAAGGCTTCCTGGAACCATGGTTCTGCAGAAACCCGGCTTTCGCGAAAAATAATCGGCCAGATTTCATACATATTGGGGCTTGGAGAATATAGGCGCAAATGCTCAATACTCGGATTAATGACCTGGATACGGTTTAAATTCATATAGGTTGTATTATTAAAGTCAATCAGCTCGCCCAGCGGAGGATCGACTTCATTCATCAGGTAATTCTGAACCACTTTATCAGAATCGGCCATCTGGGCCGCACGCTCCATCACTTCAATCTGATTGACGATGTGCAGCTTCTCCATCTGCAGGAGGTAGTTGTTCTTGTCCACGGCATCACGGACATACGTATTGTTGATCGTCCTGAAGGAATACACGGAGACGAGCAGACTCGGACCGAGGATGATAAAAATATACGCGGCCACCAGCCTGCTCTGCAGCGATCTGCGCCCCCACCAGTAGCTGAAGGAACTCCAAAGCTCTCTAATCCGTTTACGCATACGCACTCTCCCGTTATTGCATCGGTCCTGCAATTACATATATAGAAGAAAACAACCCAAAAGCCCGCGGTCAGCGGGCAATTGGGCTTAATCTATATTATTCCATGCCGAGTTTCTTTTTGTTTTCCTGATATTTGTTTTGTCTGTATGCATCGAAGGTAGCAAAGCCTTCCTTGTCTTTCTTCGCGAGATAATCAGTCCAGATCTTGTCGAATTCGGCATCAGAGGAGGCCATCAGCAGTTTCGGGAACGTTTTGCCGCGAAGGTTCTTCAGCTTGGTAGCGATAATACCTTCCGGTGAGTTGCCGGTAGGGTCAATCAACTGGAACTCGGAGGTGTTGATTGCTTTACCGCGTGTCCAGTCTTCCAGCTGTTTGAACGGTTCTACTGATTTAGGTGCCCATTGATCGGTAATATTCGTGTTCTGCATCATCCAGAAAGTGAAGGAAGATCCGTATTTCTTATCAAATGCCGCACGGTCACTGTTCATCAGAGCAAATGCCTCAGGAAGGAACTGGTCCTTTCCGTCAATTGTATCATAGCTGACGCCTTTTTCGCCCAGATACAAGTCTTTATTTCCTTCCTCACTGTTCAGATAGCTGAGGAATTTGATTGCGCGTGCTTTATCTTTTACATTCTTGGAGATCAGTGTTACGGTCCAGCCGGAGATCCCAGGGCCGTTCAGTGTCGGCTGATCCAGCGCCGCATTGGAAGGTCCGTCTACAGCAATATAGGTCTGTTCAGGATTCTTCTGGAAAATCGTACCGAGCTGGGAAGCAAAGTCAGTACGTTGGTACAGCATTGCAAAGTAGCGGCCTTGCGCAATTTTTTCTTCCATCTGTGCACGTTTGTCGATAAAGATGTCTTTGGCCAGCAGGCCGTCTTCATTCGCCTGGCGGAGTGTCTTCATCCAGCGGACAAATTCAGGATCGGTTTCGCGCTCATACACCTTGCCGTCTTTTTGCCATGGGATCGCCAGGAAGTTCTGCAGGTAGCCTTCCAGCGAGTCATTACCGTTCTCTGTGAACTCATGCAAACCGAGTGGAATCAGCGGCTGGCCGTTCACTTCAGGGAATTTCTCCTGAGCCATTTTCAGCGCGTTCAGGAAGCCTTCCGGTGTACGCATATCCGGGCTGCCGATCGCTTCATAAATATCCTTACGAACGACGAAGGTCTGGTTGGATACATAGTTCTTGCCGTATTTTTCATAGTCTGCCGGTGAGGAAGAAGAGTTAGGATAGCCATATACATTGCCGTCCTCCTGAGTATACCAGCCGAGCTTATCTTTATCGGAAACCTTGTAGAAGTACGGATCATATTCATCCGCCAGCTTGTTGAGCGGAAGCACCATGTCGCCTTCAATCATTTTCTTGATCGCATCTTCCCAGAAGCCGAGTGTAATGAAGTCAGGCAGCTGTCCGGAAGCAATCATGGTATTCAGCTTTTCATTCTCATTGCCGGCTGGCACGATAAAGTTAATGTTAACGCCGGTCTTTTTCGTTACATATTGCGAAGTAGGATCTACACCCCATTTATTAGGAAACCAGGAGAAATTCAGATACCAGTCGAAGGTAATTGGTGAAGTGTCGCTTTTCCAGCCCGGCTCATCTGCGGATACGGCTGCGGCTGTAGGTGCTGTCGAAGCCTCCGCTGTTGCAGCCGGCGTATTGCTGTTCCCCTTATTTTCGTTGGCATTGCCACCGGCATTGTTGTTGCTTGAACAGCCTGACGCCGAGAAAGCCAGCATTAGCCCCAAGAGCAGCAGCACCATTGATTTCGGCTTGCGTTTCATGCCCATGCTTATTTACCCCTTTTCTAAAATGTTAATTATAAGCTCAACCCCGGAACCGGCCCTATGCTGACTCCGAAGGAGTTACCCTGTGTTAGACGGCTGCTAATCAGCCTTTGATCGAGCCGATCATCATGCCTTTTACGAAGTAACGCTGAAGGAACGGATAGACGAACACAATCGGCAGCGTAGTCACCACCATCGTGGCCAGCTTGATGGACTGCGAGGTTACGGTCTTTGTAACACTGCTGCCCTGCAGAGCAACCATCATCTGGTTGGAGCTGGACTGGGCCACTACCCGGAACAGATAGGTCTGGATCGGCTGCAGGTCCGGGTTATTGATATAGATAATCCCGGCAAAATAATCATTCCATTGATACACCCCGTGGAAGAGGGCAATCGTCGCAATGACCGGCATGGACACCGGCAGCACTACCCGGAGGAAAATCGACCAGTCGTTAGCGCCGTCAATCCGCGCCGCTTCCTCAAGTCCCTCGGGAATTTCCCGGAAGAAGGTCATGAAGATAATCAGATCGAAGAAGCTGAACATTACCGGAATAATATAGACCAGGAAATTATCGAGCAGGTGAAGATCCCGGTTCAGCAGAAACGTCGGAATCAGTCCCCCGTTGAAGAACAGCGTAATCGTACCGAGCAGAATGTAGAGCTTGCCGCCGATCAGGCCTTTGCGGGACAGCGCGTAAGCTACCATCGCTGTGAAGAACACGTGCACGAGTACGCCCAGGACCGTCTTGGCCACCGTAATACCCATGGCCGTCATAATGCCGGGACTGGCGAATACCGCATCGAAGTTCTTCAGGGTAAACATGCGGGGCCACCAGTAAATCCCGCCCAGCATAGCGTCGTTTCCGTCGTTGAAGGCATTGATCAGCACGTACCAGATAGGATATAAAGTAATGAAGCAGATGCACAGCATCACCAGATTGTTGGCGATATCGAATAGCGCCTCACCTGTCGTTTTACGTTTGAGAGAAAACATGGTATAGATCCTCCTTCTTCTAGAACAGCGACGTGTCGTTGATTTTTTTGGATACCTGGTTGGCAATCAGCAGCAGAATCAATGCTATGACCGCTTTTATCAAGGTGACCGCCGCAGAATAGGAGAAGCGGTTGGATACAATCCCTGTATAGTAGATATAGTAATCAATTACATTACTGGCACTGTCGTTCAGTGAGTTGCGGAGCACCAGGATCTGATCAAAGTTGGAGTTCAGCACACCGCTGACCGCCAAGATGAACAGGATGCTGATTGTCGAGCGGATGGACGGCAGCGTTACAAACCACATTTTCTGAAAACGCCCGGCCCCGTCAATCGTAGCCGCTTCATACATTTCAGGCGATACCCCGGAGATAGCCGCCAGATAAATAATGGCCGACCAGCCAAGCTCCTTCCAAATGTCGGAGGTAATAATAATGGTCCAGAAGTAGCCCGGTTCAGCCAAATAGGTAATCGGCTTGTCAATCACATTCAGCGCCAGCAGGATATTGTTGATAATTCCCACATCCGCCAGCCAGGTAGCAAGGATTCCGCCCAGGACAACCCAGGACAGGAAATGCGGCAGATAGGAAATGGTCTGAATCGTCTTTTTATAGCGGAGGGAACGGACCTCATTAAGAAACAGGGCGAAGATAATCGGCAGCGGGAACCCGATGAGCAGCTTGATCAAGCTGATGCCGAGTGTATTCTTAATCACGTTCCGCAAGTCCTCATCATCCAAGAATTCTCTGAAGTGGTCAAGTCCTACCCAGGGAGCCTCAGCGATCGACTTGACGATGTTATAATCCTTGAAGGAAATGATCAGCCCGTACATCGGAATGTAGTTAAAAATAATCATCCAGACCACGCCGAGCAGAGCCATTGTCTGCAGATGCTTTTGGGCAAGCAGCCTTTTCCAAAGTGAGCTTTTGCGACCTGAACCGGTTTCGATAACAGCCGGAATCAGCTGCTTTTTCATCGGACTTACGCCGCCGCTTGTTTTATTCTCCATCGTATGGACCTCCAAGAACAATCTTTTTCTATATTTAAAGCGCTTGCAGCTCTATGTGCTTATTGTAACCGTCTTCACGGCGGAGGGTAAGGTAGCGAATTTCCGTTTTAGGGGCTCATTTTTCGGGTGACGATGGTATTAGTGCCTCTCATTCCGCCGGCTATCCGACTTTCTGCGAAATCAGAGGTATTAGTGCCTTTCATTCCGCCGGCTACCCCACTTTCTGCGAAATCAGAGGTATTAGTGCCTTTCATTTCACCGGATATCACACTTTCTACGAAATCAGAGGTATTAGTACCTTTCATTTCACCGGATATCACACTTTCTACGAAATCAGAGGTATTAGTGCCTCTCATTCCGCCGACTACCCGACTTTCCGCGAAATCAGAGGGATTTTTCCCTCTGTTTTCCGCCTGCCGCCTCATTTCCACTAGCCGCACCCTTACAGCAATAAAAAAGGGAGGCTTCATCAGCCCCCCGTAATTCCCTCTACACCATCTCTGCCCGGATCGATGTTATCTCTCCCCGGCGCAGCGCCTCGGCGTCCTCACCGCGCACCTGCGATCCGGCAATCTGCCGGACAGTGCCGTCACTGTAGACCAGTGTGAGCTGCTTGATGACTGCACGCTCCGTACCGTAAGTATCCGCATGCCGCGGGTTATGATAGGTTACTTCCGTCCCTCCAAGGAACGTAAACGACAGATTGCCCCGCTCGTCAAACAGCCAGCCCGGCAGCGCCGGTGCCAGTTCCAGCGTTAACTCGCCACTCTCTACCGAGAACATCCGGCTGCCCGCCATCATCGTTCTCCACATGCTCAGGAACTCTGCAGTGGAGCCGCTGAGTCTGGCTACGAAGCCACGGCCATGGGTTCCCGGATCCGGGTTGCCGCCTGTGCTGATGAAGGAGGAATTCTCCAGCGTGCTGCGCCCGTAGACCTCCGGATCAAGGAATGGGATCAGCGAGGTTTTCATTTCACTGAAGAATTCCTCATATAGCCCCGCCTTCAGCAGCTCCAGCAAATACTTATAGGACATATGCAGGAAATTCGACTCCCGCTCCTGCCAGCCCGGTGTGAAGGCCCGTATCCGCCCGATTTCATGCGACTCCTCCTCCAGGGATACAGAGGTCCGGTACATCGAGGTTACCGGATCGAATAATCCGCTTCCCTTAACCTTGCTGTAGATTTCCTTGGCCTGGCCGGTGCTTTCCAGCGTTTTAAGCCAGCGGGCCGGGCCTTCCAGGAAATACGGCAGGGCGATCGCCTCGAATTCCTCCACGGTAGCCTTCGGCAGGCCATAGCCGCTGATCATCGGTTTGCCCGCCTCATCCGTTACCGCCTGGTAACGCACAGCTTCAAAGCGGAAGTACGTCGGAACCAGTCCTCCGCCCATCTCAACAGCCCGGTCAATCCCGGCGTTAATTTTGTGCAGGAACTTGCTCAGGGCTTCCCGGATCACTGCAAGGCTAACATCAGCCTCTTCACCGGAGATTCCAAAACGGATACTCTCACGATAAGTCTCGCGCGCTGTAGCTACAGTATCCCAATAGCCGAACTCAGTGAGCCCGCCGGCAAGCACTGTGGCTGCAGCATGATTCACCTGCTCCAGCAGCTGAGCCATCTCTACCGGAAGCGCCACCGCTCTGTCACCGGTTTCTCCGCTCTCCAGCGACTCCAGCAGGAAGAGAATCATCCGCTTCAGCTCAAACGTTTCGCTCATCCCTGAGCCGAACAAGCCCGGAAGACCGTTCATGGCATCGTTCCAGCCTGGCTTGTTGCCTTCCATCTCTACTCCCATGCCGTACGGATCAAGGGTAGCAAACTTGCTCAATGTCAGGGACAGCATTTTGACGAACAGGCTCGTGCGGTAAATCTCCCCGAATCCGCCTTCCGTGCGCAGCCACTGGGTATCTCCGGCTTTGCGCTGCAGCTTATGCAGCTTCTCTTCATCTTCCAGCAGTGCACCATACTGCCGGACCTTGCCCCCGCTGATTACATACTTCTCGCTGCGCGGAAGCACATAAGCCGGGCTGTCATAGAAGGTGTAGGTCTCATCCCCGAACAAAAGCTCTTCCAGCTTATCCGGGAAAACATCCAGGTAACCTTCGACCAGATCCAGATTATAGGTCCAGTGATCGCTCCAAAAACCTTCGCCGAACGCGGCCTCAATATTCTGCTGCGACAGGGCAAGCACGCCGCGGAGAAACTCCTGTTCATCCACCTTCAGCACCGCATCATGATCAGCGATGTAGTTGATCAGCCGGCCCGGTGTGAATTTGCCTAAGCACATTGCTTCAAGCTCAGCCTGGTGATCCGCTGCGGAAGCTGCAATCCATTCTTTGAGCTGCGCGGCATGTTCAGGCCGGACTTCAAAGCTGGTGCCCTGCACACTGAGCGGATTATAGCCGTCGGCCTGAATCAGGCTGTAGAACATTTTGATGTTGAAGCTGCCGACCTTTGGATGGAAAAACACATCATTCCGCCGGTTCTGATTCATATCGCGGAAGTTCCCGTTGCCCTGTGAATAGTATTCCGGAGCCAGCGAGAAGAAATTATAATCCCGCTCCATATCGCCGTGCTTGCGTGAGTACAGATGGACCACAAAGCCGTCTTTTCCATTGTCAAAAATAAACGGATACCCGCCGCGCAGGAAGTTGTCGAGATATGACTGGCGGCAATAGGCATCGAACAAAGCCGAGGATGTATGGGTGGCGATGTCTGCGGTCAGATTCTCGGTCAGTTCAGCCGCTTCCTGCGCCTTGCCGGTAATATATTCATCGCGGCAGAGCTGATCCGCCTTCCGGTTGATTTTATCGATGTCGCTGACATGCCCGATAATCGTGTTCAGCGTCAGCTTGCTGCCCGGAGCCAGTGTCCGCGCATGGCCGCTGAAGCCGCAAGGCACCTTATTCACCGGATACTGCGGCTGCTCCAGCAGCTCAGCCAGGGACAGGCCGGCGAACCGGTCCGGATAAGCAAGAGAGGTGTTGCCGCCAAAGATCAGCTCGAAATCGACAACCGGCTTCAGCCTTTCCCCTTCCCCGGTAAAGGACAGATAGAAATGGCCGTTCTGGATTTCACTGATCTGCGCATCATCGTTCGTGCTGGAGCGCAGCTTGTAGAAGGGAATGCCATTCTCCAGATTGTAGACTTCCATCCAGCTGCGCAGCAGGTTACCCATTTCCTTGTATCCGCTGTTGGCAGACCCGTACGGGAGAATCTCCGGCAGACCATCCAGCAGCTCGAGCTCAAGCACTCCACTGCCGGTATTCTCAATCTCCACCCGCCGCACTAGAGCGGCATAGTCGTCATTCGGCAGATTGAAATAATGTACGGTCGTCTTCAGGCCATGAACGGCATGTGACTCCTCGATCGTCAGCCCGTTTGGCAGAATCGTCATCTTACGCTTGGCCGCCGGATCGGGCCGGGATGACTGGAACGGCTCATAGACCTCCGGAGTATGGCCCAATTTGATGAACGTCCGGAACCCGGAGGACGCTACATTCTTGTGGGAAATGTTCGCCGGTGAGAACTCCATGATCGGCGAGTTTTTGTCACGCACCCCAAAGCTGCACACTCCCTGCCCGCGGTTGACATAAAAGGTCCACATCGGAATCCCCTTAAGCCCCGCAAGCCCGGGCAGAAAGCTGGCAAACGGCTTGCTCTCATGAAACTGCTCCATTACAAATTTGCCGGAATCAAAATAATAATTGCTCATGCTGATGACCTCCTAAAAGTTTTGTTAGCCTATACTTCATCGATTCTCCTTCGAATAAAACTCGCTTCGAAAGCATACGCTCGGTTTTGTTAGCGTTACATCTTGGACTTAGCTTCGTACAAAACTGGCATCGGAAGCATATGCTCAGTTTTATGAGCCTATACTTCATCGAATCTCCTTCAAATACAACCCGCAACGGAAGCCTGCTTCCAGTGTTGTTCCCGCCGCAATTACGAAATCACATGTGTGGCAATAGAGTGCGGCGGCAGCAGGCAGCCGGCCTGCTCATCCCCCAGCCCAAGCGTCACGCTGCGCGCTTCCCCGCTCTCATTCATCAGCACAACGGCTATGCTGCCATCCGGGTTGCGGAATGCCGTAGACAGAATGCCTTCTGCCGTGGATTCCAATCCGATCCGTACAGTGCCGGGAGCGATGAATTTGCTGAAATGCCCGATGTAATAATAGGAACTGTTGTAATGAACCTCATCCGTAACCGTGTCGGCGATAATCGGCGCATCGCAGAAATTGCCCACATGGTTAGGCCCTCCGGTCTCATCCAGCACCAGATTCCAGTCCAGATACCCTTCCGTCCAGGCATTCAGATCACCGATCATATTGCGTCCGTAACGTTCTCCGGTGAACCATTCTCCCAGACGGACTCCGCCTTCCTGGCAGCCTTCCGTGAACAGCACATGCTTATCCGGGAAAAGCTCATGCACCTTGGCTACCTTGTCGAATTCCTCACCGCCGTACCAGTGGATGCCGGTTCCCCATACATACTTCGCAGCTTCAGGGTCTGACAAAATAGGAGTTACGCGCTCTACCATAATGTCGCGGTTGTGATCCCAAATGACGATATTTACATCCGCCATTCCGGCTTCGTGCATAGCCGGGCCGAGATGATTTTTGACGAAATCCCGCTCTTCCTCAGCGCTGTATACACAGGAATCCCAGGTTTGCACCGCTGCAGGCTCATTCTGTACGGATACGGCCCAGACTGGAATTCCCTCTTTACGGTAGGCTTCAATGAACTTTGTGTAATACCGTGCCCAGACAGCGGCATACTCCGGCTTCAGCGATCCGCCATTATTCATCTCTCCGTTCGTCTTCATCCAGGCCGGCGGGCTCCAGGGCGAAGCCAGCATGGTAAAGGTGCCGCCTTTGACTTCCATGGCATCCTTAATCAGCGGCAGCACCCATTGATGATCATGGGAAATATCAAAGGTAGCCAGCTCTGTATCCCCATCCTGCACGTACGTATAGTTGCCGAGCGCGAAGTCACAGCTATGAATATGCACGCGTCCCATGCTGTAGCTTAAGCCTTCCTCGGGGTGAAAATAACTGCGGATCACCTCCGCCCGCTTCCCCGGGCTCATCCGCGATAAGGTATAAGCCGCCGCTTCTGTAAAAGCGCCGCCGAAACCAATCACCTTTTGGAACTCCTTCTCCGGCTGCAGCTGAATATCAGCCGGCTGGCCGGCGGTACAGGTCTTAAACTGCAAACCTTCCCGTGGACTTAAACGTTCCCCTGTTTCTTTTGCTGTTACGACCGAGCGGGTTGCTGCCATTATGAATCCATCTCCTTAGTTAATTTAAAAGCTTAACTCCAAATCGAAACCGGTTTCGATTTGTTTCGAAAAAAAAGCGCGTCCCGGCGAAACGCTGTTAAACCTCGCCAGGCGGCGCACAGGATTCCCGCACAACCACTTCCACAGGAAGTACGATGGCTTCCATTCCTGTCCCCTTGCGGTCAATCGAAGCAAGTAAAATTTCCGCTGCCCTTGTGCCAAGACTGGCCGTATCCTGCCGGACTGTCGTTAATGCAGGTGTAACGTATCTGGCAAGCTCGATATCGTCATAGCCCATAACGGAGATGTCTTCCGGTACGGACAAGCCGCTGTCCCTGGCCGCCATTACGGCACCCAGTGCCAGCAAGTCGCCTGAAGCGAATACAGCAGTTGGACGGTCAGGCAATTCCAGCAGCCTCTGCATGGCGGCATACCCATTCTCCAGTGCATAGAATGCGCCTTCCACGATGTAATCCTTACGAAGCTCCAGACCGTGCGTCTTCATCGCCGCCACATAGCCTTCCTCACGCCTTCTGCCGGGAATCGTGTTCAGACCGCCGGAGATATGAGCAATTCTGCTATGTCCGAGAGAAGTCAGATACTCTACCGCCAGCATTGCTCCGGCTGTATTATCCGAGCAGACCGTATGAGACTGAGCTGTCTCATAATCCAGAATCACTGTCGGAATATCGCTCTCCAGCAGCTCCAGGAAATACGGGTCTTCATAGTCGGACAGGAACACCACCACACCGTCGACACCGTGAATCCGGCAATTCTCCAAATATCCGCTCTGCTTGCCGCCGACATCCTTCGAGATGAACATCAGGGCATATCCTTTGGCTACAGCCACCTGTTTGAAGCTCTCAATAACCGCACCGAAAAAAGGATGGCGGATGCCTACCCCCGTGCCCTCCACAAACAATACGCCGAGGGTCCAGGACTTCTTCGTGGTCAGTGTCCGGGCATGCGCGTTAGGCAGGTAACCCATCTCCCGGGCTGTACGCAGAATTTCCTCCCGCGTCTTTTCCCGCACATCGGAATAGTTATTAAACGCCTTAGATACCGTAGTCGGAGAGTAACCGGTTTTTTTGGCGATATCGTATATTGTAGTCATTCCGGTTCACCTCCAGGGTCAAATGAAAGCCCTTTTTTGTTCAATGCCATTCTAACTTCTTTCCTGCCGGCCGTCCAGCACAAAATATCTCTGCACCGGCGGCAGAAGGGTGACTGCCTGAATGAGCAGCCCAAGACTTGTATAGAATACATGCACCATAGAGACAGCATTCATCATGTACGTTTCAACCATAATCCAGATGATCTGCCCAAACCCGATATAAAGGGACAATGCCCAGGCACTATGCAGTGCCCTGAAGGGATTCAACGGCGTAGCCCACCCCCAGTCAGGCTTCTTAACCAGACCGTAAAGCACCACCAGCGGCAGAACGCCAAAAACAAGGAACAACAGGATACCCGGAATAATAAAATTAGGAAAAGGGGATCTTTCCAGCACGGAGACCGGCATTCCCATCATTTCTCCGCTCGGGTCAATCAGCAGCATCACCCCGCCGGCAATCGCTCCTACCCCCAGAAAAGCCTGAAGAATATACAGTACAATAACAGCAGCCGGCCTTCTGTTGCTTAGCCTCATACCCACTTCCCCGCTTTCGTATTTTTTATTGATTTTACAGGTTTTCCCTAATTGCCGCCAAGACAGATGTCACAAATTAGAAAATTCGCAGCTTTTTTTGCCTGCCGTGTGAATGGCCGCGCTTTACGCTATACTAAAGTTATCTTAAAAATGAGGGGAATGGACAGGCGCTGCTGCAGCGTCCTTCCAAACATACTTATGACCGATATCAGCCTGCCTTTATCTAAACAATGCGCATATTGCCATCAGCATAAACCGCTCTCCGAATTCCGCAGGCGGACCGGCAAGCGGTCCAAGGGCCAGTCCCGCCGCGGGGCCTGCCGCGAATGCCGCAAGGCCCGCGAGAGCGGTTCAGCCAAGGGGCTTCTGCAAGTCCAGGGTGCGGAGGCCTCTGTTTTGGCGCGGGCTTCCGCACCTGCGGCTACAGCCTCTGCTGCCAGACAGCCGGTGCAATCAACAGCAGCAGTCCCGGCAAGTCTGCCGGGCCACAAGGCAACCGCACCTAAGGTGCATCAGCATTCCCTGCCGGAGCGCTCCAAGGAAGGCAAGCATCCTGCGGCTGCCGCAGGCAGCCGGGCAAAAGCGCGGCCGCGCCAGGGCGAACAACGGCGGAGGCCCCCTCAGACCGCGGGATTCAGGCCGGAACCCGGCGACTATTCCGCACTTATCCCCTCTGCCAAGGGGATGATCCTCATGCGCGGTCACAGCGATAAAGGGCGGCGCTGGCATCAGGAAATCGACCTTGAGCTGGCTGTTACGCTCGTCCGGGAGCATGCCGCAGTGGTTGTAAACCGCCGTACCATCCGCCGCCTGTACAGCAACAAGGATTTCCGTGCTTTAATTCTGACAAGGGATAACTATACCTGTCATTTTTGCGGCTTGTATGGGGATACCATCGACCATCTTCTGCCCCGGGCCAAGGGCGGCCATACCACTCCCGATAACTGTGTCTGTGCCTGCAATCTGTGCAACCAGACCAAAGCGGATCAGTATGTCGAGGAATTCATGGGGCGTTAGGAGCCGTGCTGCTGAGCAGAAAAAAAAGCGTCCGCCTGATACTAGCCGATTAACCGGCAAAATAGCATCAGGCGGAGCGCTTTCGGAACTATAATGATGCGGGCTGTGCATTCAGCCCGTAATATTCTTGACCCGTCCGACTTGACCGTCGCTCAGCCGCACCTTGATGCCGTGCGGATGGCGGGGTGAGTTGGTCAGAATATCTTTTACTGTACCATGGGTGAGTTTGCCTGTAGCCTGATCCTGCTTCAGCACAATATCCACCTCAAGTCCGGGACGGATATCCGCTCTAACTTGTCCGTTCATGATGTATTCCCCTTTCAAGAGATGTAATGGATTCAACAATTACTGATAAGGATAAGGATGAGACAGCTATGGCCTTCGGAATTAACAGAGAAGAATTGAACCGGTGGAAACAGGCGGTCTCCCGGGGGGAGATCGCTTTTTTGACCCATTACTGGCTTGATCCGCGGTTTCCCGGAATCACCACCGTAACCAAAGTCGGCTGCAGCGACCTGCCCCGTCTCCGCCGCTGGTGTCTGCAGAACGGTCTTCCGCCGCAATATATCCATAACCGCAAACCCTTCCCCCACTTCGATCTGCTTGGACCGAAGCAGCCGGAAATTCTCCGGCAGGAGGGCATGTGGGAGCAGCTTGAACGTTTCCATATGTTATAAGATCATAATGCCTACCCGGGAAATATAAGCCGGTTACTTCTTGCTTTGCAAATCTTTCATAATCTGGCGCCCGGTAGGCGTCTGGGCCAGCCCGCCCCCGGCCGTCTCACGGTGCTTCTCCGGCATGGCTGAGCCAACCTCAAGCATCACCTTGATTACTTCATCAGAAGGGATCACACTGCGTACACCTGCAAGCGCCATATCCGCTGCAGCCAGTGCGGTAACAGCACCGAAGCCGTTGCGCACGATGCAGGGAATCTCTACAAGCCCGCCCACCGGATCGCAAATCAGGCCAAGTGTGTTCTTAAGCGCCAGCCCCACGGCATGAACCGCCTGTGCCGGTGTACCGCCTCGCAGCTCCGTCAGCGCTCCTGCAGCCATCCCGATCGCGGAACCGACTTCCGCCTGACAGCCGCCCTCTGCCCCGGATACAAAAGAGTTATTGGCAATAACATATCCGATTGCGCCTGCAGCAAACAATCCAGACACCATATAATCATCATCCCAGCCGAAACGCTCCTGGCAGCTGAGAAATACGCCGGGAATAATTCCGCAGGAGCCTGCTGTCGGAGTAGCGATAATCCGCCCCATGGAGGCATTCACTTCCGATACGGCTAACGCGTAGGCCATCGCCTGTCCGGCAGGCCCCCCAAGACATGGCTCCTCCGCAGCATTGTAGGCGGCAACCCGCTGGGCATCCAAGCCTGTCAGGCCGCTGCGCGAGGTCGTATTCTCCGTCAGGCCGCGTTGTACCGCCTCTTTCATCACGCCATAATACTGGCTCATCGTAGCGAATTCCTGCTCCTTCGAGCGTCCGGATTCCGCACTCTGCTCCTCCAGCATCAGTGCACCGATGCCAAGGCCCCGCTCCCCGCATAATACAGCCAGCTGGCTTAAAGTTTGAAAATTCATGTTGTACTTTCCTTCCCTTTCTGTGCTCGCGTATCCTCGTTAAGATCCACCACTTTGACTGATTTCACAGCAGGCAGAGCGCGCAGCCCCTGAAGCAGTTCTGCAGTTGCCGGTTCGTCCAGCTCCAGCACGGTCAGCGCCGCCCCGCTGCGGTTCTTGCGGTCAAGGGACATATGCCCGATGTTAAACTGGCCCTGGCGCATTACATCCGTAACACTGGCCAATACCCCGAGATAATCCATGTGGTTGATAAGTACCGTCGGATACATTCCGGTCAGCTTAACCCCGAACCCGTCAATATCAACGATCTCTATATTTCCCCCGCCAATCGAGATCCCCGTCAGCGTCAATTCTGTGCCTGTGTCACGGCCGACCAGACGCAGCTTCACGGTATTCGGATGGGGGAACAATCCCGCCCCCTGCCGGAAGGAAACCTCCATTCCGGCTTCAGCGGCCAGCTCAATGGAATCCGGCAAACGGGGGTCGTCTGTAGCAAAGTCCAGCAATCCGCCGACGATAGCCCGGTCGGTTCCATGTCCCTGATACGTTGCAGCAAACGATCCAAAAAAAATGACCTCCGCCTCACGCGGCACTTCGCCGAGCACCTGCCGGGCCGCTCGGCCGATCCGTGCCGCTCCTGCGGTATGTGAACTGGAAGGCCCGACCATCGCCGGACCGATAATAGAGAACACATCTTTAAAACGCATTGTCAGATCACCTGCTATTCAATTTCGCCATTTACTTGCCTATATATTATACTGCACGAATGCAGAACCTACACCATTACATTAGTTGTCACTAAAAGCGCTGTAATACGTTTTTTAGAGATCGGTATTCTGCGAAAAGAGCACAAGGCCGTCCCGCTCCTGCCAGCCGGTGCCCGACCAGAAGCTGCGTCCCAGCGTATTGCCTTCAATGACCAGCAGATGGCATTTCGCAATGCCCGCTTCCCGCAATGCTTTAAGCGAACGCGACACCATTTCACGGCCGGCTCCCTTGCCCCGGCAGGCACCGCTGACAGCTACATGATACATATATCCTCTCCGCCCGTCATGTCCGCACATCACAGTCCCGGCAAGTTGGCCGTCCTTATCCTCGCATACCTGGCTCATGCCGGGATTCCGCTCCAGATACCGCAAAATTTCTTCCCGGGAATCTGCCTGGCTGAGGTTCATCCCTGCTGTATTCTCCCATAGCTGATAGGCAGCCTCATAATCATCTGCAATCATTGCTCTGTAACGCATCTTTTTGTTCCCCGCTTTCCAAATTATCATTCTTCAGTTCAACTTTAGGCTACGAGATTTAAGGCAACAAGAGTGCTGCTCCGGCCACTGCTTCCATAAGCCTGCACCGGCAGTGAGCGCACGCTTCTCTGGGCGTATGCATAAAAATATACAAACCAGACAGTGCGCAAGGAGGAGTATCACGCAATGAATCCTACTTACCCCTATTACGGGGAACAGACGGTATGCCGCAAGCAGCCGATCGCCTTCCCGCCCCAGCACCAGGACCGCCAGCCCGGCCTGGAGAGCCTGATGAATCCCCGACCCATCAGTGAAGACCCGGACAGCCGCGGTAGCGGCAAGCTGCAGGGCAAGGTTGCTTTTATCAGCGGCGGAGACAGCGGGATCGGCAAGGCGGCGGCTATCGCTTTTGCCAAAGAAGGGGCGGATGTGGCCATTGCCTATCTGTATGAAGCCTCGGACGCCGAGGTCACAGCACAGCGTATTGAACAGCTTGGCCGCCGCTGCCTGCGGATTGAAACCGATTTACGGTATAGGCAAAACTGCTTCCAGGCGGTGGAGCAGACGGTACGGACCTTTGGCCGGCTGGATATTCTGGTCAACAATCTTGCTGTGCAGTATCCGCAGGAGAGCATTCTGGATATCACCGAAGAGCAGCTGTACCAGACCTATCAGACCAATGTTTTTCCTTACTTTTTCCTGACTCAGGCTGCACTGCCGCATCTGAACAAGGGAGCGTCCATCATCAACACCGCCTCCATTACCGCTTACCAGGGCAATAAGAAGCTGATTGACTATTCGTCCACCAAAGGTGCAGTCGTCACCTTCACACGCTCTCTAGCCCTGTCGCTTGCAGATACCGGAATCCGGGTCAACAGCGTTGCTCCAGGTCCGGTGTGGACCCCGCTCATCCCTTCCAGCTATTCCGCTGCCGAAGTCAGCATATTCGGAACAGATACCCCGCTGGGGCGGGCCGCACAACCCTATGAGCTTGCCGGAGCCTATGTCTATCTGGCCGGACCGGATTCTACCTATGTAACCGGCACCTGCATTCATGTTAACGGCGGGGACATGGTCACCAGCTGATCCGTGGGAGGGCGGTTTAGACCGTTTGAATCTGCACATTAAAAAAACCGCCGGGTACTCTGCTGAGTCCGGCAGCGCCGTTCACCTAACCTGAAAGGACGTTATCAGATGAACAAAATCAAAGAGTACGATCTACCCTCTGTCCGGCTGTCTGCAGGTATGTATGCACTGTCCAAGTTATCCGCTGCCGGATTGACTTTCATGCTGGTGTCGCTTGTACTGCTTGGTTTGCCGCATACAGACGGGGTGCCGAAGGGTTGGCCGGTTTCCGTGCCCTACGCCGTTTATGCCTACGGGCTGCCGGCCGCGCTCATTGCAGACGCCCTCCTGCGCATGTTCCGCTCCTCATCCCTCGGCCCTTCCCTTGTAATGTATGCTGCTGCCGGATTCGGCGCCGGCTTATGGTTGGCTTCAGAGCAAGGCGGAGACGCACAGACCTGTGCCCTCTACGGTATAGGGGTGCTGCTGCTGTTCCGGCTTGCCCAGCTGTCCGGCGAACGTTATCCGCTGCTGCTGCCCGTATTCGCGCTGTTCGTACCGCTGCTCTGCCTTGTGCTGGTGTAAGCCGCTGCTTAAAGCGCTTCGATGATATCCCCGGCGATTAAACCCGCCGGATGGGTTCTCGCGCCTGCCGCCCGTTCCCCTGCCAGTCCGTGCAGATACACACCGAAGACCGCTGCCTGAACGGCATTGAGGCCTTGCGCCAACAGGCCAGAAATAATCCCTGTCAGAACATCGCCCGCTCCGCCTGTACCCATTCCCGGATGGCCTGTGATATTCACATAGGCTTCTCCGTCAGGTGTGGCAATGACAGAATGCGCTCCTTTCAGCACGAGCACTACACCGTGCTGCGTGGCATAAGCCAGTGCCAGACCGATCCGGTCACGCTGCACCTCCGCTGTAGTCAGTCCGGCAAGCCGTGCCATCTCCCCTGGATGCGGCGTAAGAATGACGGGCCGGCCGGGGCAGGACCAGGCCGAATAGTCACAGTCCGCCAGGATGTTAAGGGCATCGGCATCCAGTACCAGCGGTCCCTGGGTACCTTCCCACAGCATGCGGAGCCATTCCCCGTCCCCTTCGAACCGGCCCAGGCCGGGACCGGTGGCGGTCACATCACGTACTGCGCCGAGCCGCAGCACCTCCGCAGCGGTTCCCGCATTCCAGGTGCCGTCCTCCCGGCCGCCGGCCGCGGCCAGCATGATCTCCGGTGCGGCACCGATTACATAAGGCAGCAGCTTGTCCGGCAGCGCCCAGGTCACCAGACCGCAGCCCGCCCGCAGCGCGGCCCGGGCCGCGAGCAGACCCGCGCCGCTCATCGCAAGGCTTCCCGCCGCCAGCAGGACATGCCCGTAAGTGCCCTTGTGGCCTTCGGGCGAGCGGCGGCGCGACACGTCGACCCCCAGACGTGTCCGCAGCACTTCCGGGGTCAGCAGGCTGGCCTGCACCCCGGCCTCCCGGGCCGAGGCAGCAGGGATGCCGATGGAGCGGACCACGACCTGCCCGGCGGCTCCCGCGCCGGGATACTGCACCAGGCCCCGCTTGAGAAACGCGAGGCATACTGTCACTGCTGCATGAATGCACGGCTCATGCAGCTCGCCCGTGTCCGCGTTCAGCCCGCTCGGGATGTCCGCGGACACAATTCGTTTGCCGCTGCTGTTCGCGGCGGCAATCAGGGCCGCATAGGCACCGCGCGGGGCGCCTGCGCTGCCGGTGCCGAGCAGCGCATCGACGATGCCGCTGCAGGCGGCAAAGTCAATGACGTCCCGGCCGTAGACTACGGCCGGCAGCCCCATGGCCGCTGCGGCGTCCCGCTGCACGGCCGCTTCGCCGGCCAGCGACTCCGGCGCGGCCGCGTACACCAGCGTGACGGCGATCCCCGCCTCACGCAGGTACCTGGCGGCGGCGAGGCCGTCGCCGCCGTTGTTGCCTTTGCCGGCGAGGATCAGCCAATGCTCGCCGGAAGCGTCCAGGGTCAGCGCCCGGTCGCCGCTGACCGCAAAGCCCGGCGGCAGGACCGCCGGACCGCCCACGCCACCGTTCCCGCCCCTGATCCGCTCAGCTCCAGGCCCGCACTCACCTCTCCGCCCAGCTCCATCCTCGCCGCTGTTTCCGCTCGCACCACCGTCCTCACGGCTCTCGCCGCTCCTGCTCCAGCCACTCCAGCCGCTTTCGCTCGAACCGCCATCCTCACTGCCATCGCCGCTTCCGCTCCAGCCGCTCCGGCCGCTTCCGCCTACTCCTCCGCTCCCGCTCCGGCCAGCCCGCTCACCATGTGCACTTCCTCCGCGCCGGCAGAGCGCAATCACTTCCTCGGCAATCGCCCGTCCGGCGTTCTCCATAAGCGCAATTGCCGGAATGCCCAGCTTCTCTATCGTCATGCGGTCCAGCTGCCGCATTTGCTCCGCAGTGACTAGATCCATTGTTCCCATCCCTTCCGCTGCACAATGTGCAGACCTGTTGATTAGCTTAAAGATGAACTAAAACACACACAAGAATCAAAACAATAGAAAAATAATCAAAGCGAGTATTGGCGTGCAGCGGTTCATCGCCCTGAAGGACTGTGTCCAGCTATAGTGGAAAAACTCCAACTAATTCACTCGTTTTCGACTTAGATCGGACTTCAAATGGAAAACCTCAAACTAATTTCCCAAGTAACGCTGATTTTGATCCAAAGGGGAGAAATTAGTGGGAGGAAATCAAATACGGTCCTCTCCCCATCCCCCCTAGAAGAAATTAGTGGGAGAAAATCTACTACGTTCTCTCCCCGTTGCCCGGAAAAAATTAGTGGTAGGACTCTGTAGCCCACTACTTCACCTCAGCCCTTCCACTCCCACTTTTCCGTAGATTGTTCTCGTTTCAGTGATTTGCAGAGAGCTCCCTTGTGCCAGCCGCACGGTACTTCGTCTTACTCTTATCCATTAATCAACATGCAACCCCACTTTAAATAAAAGGGTAAGCCTTACAGCATATTATGCAATAAGCCTTACCCCTATCCGCCGGGACAGAATCCCTGCCTATCCAAACCATTCCTTGTTATATCTTCCCCGGTCCGCCGAGCTTAATAAGCTACAGTAAACCGTTCACGGCTGAAATTGCCTTCCTCCAGCTCATCCACCACAGCTACCGCAAAATCCTCCACACTGATGCTGCTCTTCCCGTCCTCATCCGTAATCAGCCGGTCTAGGCCAATCCGGAACATGCCGGTCCGGCGGCCGGAGATAATGGCAGCGGGCGGACTGATGTACGTATAATCCAGCTCTGAGCCCCTATAGATTTCATAGGCATGCGCATGGGCAGCAGCCAGCGGCCGGAATTCCTCCGGGAACCCGGGCGTATCCATCAGCCATTCACCAGACTCCGTCTTAAGGCTGCCTGCCCCGCCAACAATAATCAGGCGTGCTACACCGGCCTGCTGCATCCCCTCCAGCAGTGATTCTGCCGCCCTGAGCAGATCATTCTCCTGCCCGGGGCCGGGTCCGAAGGCGCTGATAATTTCCCCGTGGCCCGTTACCGCTGCAGCCACCGATGCCGGATCCAGAATATTTGCGGACACAATCTGCAGACGCTCATGCTGCAGATCTATGGATTCCGGATTGCGGACAGCAGCGGTCACCTCGTGTTTTCTTTTTAATGCTTCCTGTACAATCGCTTTCCCTATTCTTCCTGAAGCACCAAACACCACAACATCCATTCCTGCTTCCTCACCTTCCTGAACCTGTAATCAGGTAAAAATAACCCCACAATGTGGGGTCTGCCTCTGCCTGTCATCTATCATAATTATTAACCTCACCGCCGAAGAAACATCCCCTGCGAATACGGCATTACCGGAACAAAGCCATACTGCTCGTACAGCTTCGAGGCCTCCCCGTCAGCGATAAGACTGACATAGGATTGTGCGGGAATGGTGTCCAGGAAATCCCTGATTTCACGCACAATGACTTTGCCTAATCCTTGCCCTTGATAGGAAGGTTTGACAGCGATATCGGTAACTTGAAAAAAACAGCCTCCGTCCCCGATCACACGCCCCATTCCGATAAGCAGTTCCCCGTCGTAGAGCGTTATCGCAAAACAAGAACGCGGAAGCCCGGCCTCTGCACCCTCGGCACTCATCGGACTTAGCCCTGCTTCCACCCGCAGGGCCAGATACTGCTCTACTGCGGGAGGTACATAGCGTATCTCCGGTTTTCCTGTCATCCCCACGCTCTTCTCCCCCGTTCTCTGAAGAAGCCTGCTTGCAGGCATCCACACTGTTACCAATATATACGACAGCAGCAGCCGCATCAAGCAGGGCCGATTAACCCAGGACTGAAATTGAAACGTAAAGCTTATCTTGACGTAAACTATAGAGAAATCCGCTACACTGTACCTGCATAATTCTCAGTCCATAAAGACGGGTAACTAATAACAGACAAAGCTAACATTATTAAGCTGAAAAGGAACGGTGAGGAGTCATGTCATCATTAGGAAAATTATTTAAATGGGGGACTTTTGCATACGAAGGTTTCCTGGCATTGCCGTTTATCGGGGGTGCCTTTGTGGTAGCCAATGGCTGGGTACCGCTCGGCATCGCCTTCCTGCTCCACGCGGCTGCGGTAATCATATTGATGAGGGAACGCGGGCCATTTATCGGCAACATCGTCGGGATTGTCACTTCGATAGTCGCCTTTATTCCATTCGTCGGCTGGATCATGCATGTCATCACTGCCGTTATCCTGCTGTTTGAAGGTATCTTTGCTTCCCGGCAGAGACCGCGGTATTAACCTGTCTGGGCGTTACAAAATGAAACAGAGCAGTGATTCTTCCAGCATTGGAGGATCACTGCTCTGTTTGGTTTCTGTATCGTATCCCGCCGGAAGCCGCTATACTGACAGGGGCAATCATTCCTGCTGCAGAAAAAGTAAGTCCATTGGTAGGGTATAGCTTCTATCCCCGTCCCGCGGAACGGGTGTCGGTGCGCCGGCTTCCGGTTTCTACACTATACCGCGGGTTAGCAGCGCTGTTCTCGAAACGTTTGCGTTCCGTGCGCTCCATCTGAACGATTTGGCCTTCATGCACCACAATATGCAGTGAACCAAATTCCATGTTGTCCAGAAGTTCTGCAATCCGTGTTAGCCATACCTCATCCACCTTCAGTGGCTTAGCCATTCTCCAGCCTCCCTTTCCCCGGACAGGGGTGATTTCCGCTCAATTCCGTAATATCCAACTTGTATACTGAGCTTTAACTTAGCATGGAACCAAAAGAGCTGTCAATGAGCATTTTTGCGTAAAAGCCAGCTTTTGATGATCATCGTGACCAGGGCCAGCATCAGGAGCAGTGAAGCGACCGCAAAAGATGCGGAGAACTGGTACTCGTTATACAGAATCTCGACATGAAGCGGCAGTGTATTCGTCTCTCCGCGGATATGCCCGGATACTACGGACACCGCGCCGAATTCTCCCATTGCCCGCGCATTACAGAGAATGATCCCGTAGAGCAGGCCCCATTTAATATTGGGCAATGTCACACGAAAAAAAATCTGCCAGCCGCGTGCGCCCAGTGTAATCGCCGCTTCTTCCTCCTGTGTCCCCTGATCTTCCATTAGCGGAATCAGCTCCCGGGCCACAAAAGGGAAGGTTACAAATAAAGTCGCCAGCACAATGCCGGGAAGCGCAAAGACGATTTTGATATCATGATCGCTCAGCCAGGAGCCGAACCATCCGTGCGAGCCGAACACGAGGATAAAAATCAGTCCCCCGATAACCGGCGATACAGCAAACGGCAGATCAATCAGTGTAATCAGGAACCCCTTGCCGCGGAAGCGGAACTTAGTAACGGCCCAAGCCGCTGCCACGCCGAAGACCGTATTGAGCGGAACGGTAATCGCCGCCACAAGCAGGGTCAGCCGCAATGCCGAGGCAGCATCCGGATCGGTCAGGGCAGCAATGTAGACATCCCAGCCCCGCTTAAGCGCCTCCGTCAGCACAACGATCAGCGGCAGGGCAATCAGCCAGAGCAGTACCAGCCCGGCGGCAGCGATCAGCACCCATTTCACCACAGAGGATTCATTAGTGGCGGGCGAAGATACACCGCTTTTCTGCTTTGGAGCATACATGGGCACAGTACCTGCCATGTTTATTCCCCCTAATATGTGTAATAGCTTGAGTCCGCTAAGGAAGTGTACAACCTACCGGGAACTCTTGCGTGCCCAGCGCTGAAGGGTGTTGATCACCAGCAGCATCAGGAAGGAGATCAGCAGAAGCAACAGTGCTACCGACGTAGCGCCGGCATAGTCGAATTGTTCCAGCTTGGTCATGATCAGCAGCGGGGCAATTTCCGTCCGCATCGGCATGTTGCCGGAGATAAAGACCACGGACCCGTATTCACCGATCCCTCTGGCAAAAGCCAAAGCGAACCCGGTAAGCAGCGCAGGCAGCAATTCAGGCAGGATGATCCGCAGAAACGTCCGCCACCGTCCGGCGCCCAGCGTCGCCGAAGCCTCCTCCATATCCCGGTCCAGATCCTCCAGCACCGGTTGAACGGTACGGACCACGAATGGAATACCGATAAACATCAGCGCCAGCGTAATGCCGAGCGGCGTGAATGCCACCTTCAGCCCGAGCGGCTCCACCAGGGAGCCGATCCAGCCATTCTGGGAATAAAGTGCCGTAAGTGATACACCCGCTACGGCGGTCGGCAGCGCGAACGGAAGATCGATCAGGGCATCAAAAATCCGTTTGCCCGGAAACTCATAGCGTACTAGCACCCATGCCATCAGCAGACCCAAAAAAGCATCTGTTAAAGCTGCTGCTGCCGCAGTGCTAAGGCTGACACGGTAAGAGGCCAGAACACGCGCGTCTGTGGCCACGTCCCAGAATTTAGCCCAGGTCAGTCCGGTGGAATTTATGAGCAGCGCAGATAGCGGCAGCAGAACAACGAGACTCAGGTAGAGCACGCTGTAGCCCATTGTAAGCCCGAAGCCCGGAAGCACCTTGCGCTGCGCTGCAGCCGTAGTAGAGACCTTCATTTACGCATTCATCCTTTCCTGCCTTCGGCTCTTATGCCGATCAGCACCCCTGACGGATTCCTTCCCCGCAGGTTCTTTCCTTAGCTGCCCGGCACATAAATCTTGTCAAAGATTCCGCCGTCATTGAAATGCTTCTCCTGTGTTTCTTTCCAGGTTCCGAATTTATCAGCCAGGGTGAACAGCTTGATCTCAGGGAATTGATCCTTGACCTTCTCTTTCACACTCTCAAGCGTAGGCCGGTAATAGTTCTCTGCAGCGATGGTCTGCCCCTCTTCGGAGTAGAGATACTTCAGATAGGCTTCGGACACTTCACGTGTATCTCTTTTGTCGACAATCTTGTCAACCACCGCAACCGGCGGCTCAGCCAAAATGCTCTCAGAAGGATTTACAATTTCGAATTTGTCCGGACCCAGCTCCTTAATCGACAGGTAAGCCTCATTTTCCCAGGCAATCAGCACATCGCCGATTCCCCGTTCAACAAAGGTGGTAGTGGAGCCGCGCGCTCCGGTATCCAGTACAGGTACATGCTTGAACAATTCCTGTACAAATTCCTGTGCCTTAGCTTCATCGTTGTTGTTATGGTCGAGCGCATAACCCCAGGCCGCCAGATAGTTCCAGCGGGCACCGCCGGAGGTTTTGGGATTCGGGGTAATCACCTCTACGCCTTCCTTGAGCAGATCCGGCCAGTCCTTAATTCCCTTCGGATTGCCTTTTCTAACGAGGAATACGATCGTCGAAGTGTACGGTGAGCTGTTATGCTCATATTTATTTTGCCAGCCTTCATTAATTAGGCCCGTTTCCTGCAGCGCATCAATGTCATAGCCAAGTGCCAGCGTAACGACATCGGCCTCCAGACCGTCAATGACAGCGCGGCTTTGTTTGCCGGAACCGCCATGGGACTGCTTAATTGTTACCTTCTGGCCGGTTTCCTGCTCCCAATAAGCAGCAAAAGCCTTGTTATAATTCTCATAAAGCTCGCGTGTTGGGTCATAGGATACATTCAGCAGCTCTACCGGATCTTTCGCCGGCGCCTTAGTCGCTTCAGCTGTAGCAGCCGCATTGGTTGCGGAAGTGGTGGCTTCCGGAGCATCTGCCGCAGCATTTGCACTGTTATTCGCATTGTTATTGTTTCCGCAAGCAGTAAGCCCTGCCGTCAGTAATAAGGTGAACCCGGCGATAAGCCCCTTCTTGATCCCTTTCTTCATCCCAAACCACTCCCCCATGTTTTCTCATAATAATAATGAATGATTCCGTACTTCCTTTGAAATTCCGGTAGCAGAAAAAGACGCAGAAGGCCCACGTATGGCAGGTCAAACCGGTCAATAAGACACGTGTCTGCTTGCGTCAAGCGGGCGCTCCTCCGTCTGTACGGTAAGAACAATTTATTCAATTATTCCTACCCATTTAGTAGGTTATACACATAATACTGAAATCTCCGCACCCTGTCAAATCTTTTTTTCAAAATGGCAGCAAGGTATTTTGGGAGACCGGCCGGGAAGCAGGTGGCTGCTGTTCCTGTAAGACCCACTTGTTATTAAAGCTGTAAAGTAATATTATTGCTACATCTTATAGGCCAAAAAACAGAAATCACCGCAACTGCCGGGGGAGAGAATCATGGGGATGGATTTGGAGTATGTTCCGCAGCCGCAGCCGCAGCGAACGCGGCTGCCTAAACGCATACTTGGGGAAATGGCAAGACGCATCAAAGACACCTATGTATATGACACAAGATTATGGAGGACAGCACTGGCCGGTCCATGGATGATAGGGACCCTTGCCTTTATCCTTGCTGTTCTGGGCATTCCTACAGGACTCGGAACCGCAGCGGATATCATACTTGCTGCCGGTGCGGGAACTCTCGTGCTGGCGCTGGCCGGCAATATTCTGGCCCTGCTGCTGTCTTTAACGGGCCTGCGCTTTCCGCGGCTGTTTGCCGGTACCTTCCTGAGTTCCATGGGAGCTGTACTGTTAGTCCTGTATTATGCGGATATTGAGATTGAAGCCGCTGCCGTAATGGCCGGTATCGCCGCCCTGCTCGGCGGAGCAGCCGGTCTGTCCATCGGTCTGCTGCGCAGCAGACGGACGATCGCCGGAACGCTGCTGGCTATAGCCGTCCTGCTGGCTCCGCTGCCGTTATACGGCACCGGACACAGCGAGTCCGCCCGGGATACATCGGCTGTATCAAACGGAAATGCTGTTCCTATTGAAGCAGCCAATCCCGGCAGTCCGGGAGATTATAGCTATCAGTATTTCACTTACGGCAGCGGTGAAGATTTGCACCGTAAGGAGTATGGCGCAGATGTCACTCTGACCTCAGCTTCTGCCGATGCATCAGCCTTTATCAAGAATTGGCCTAAGCTCCGTACGATCTTTTGGGGATTCGACTACCGTGCGCTTCCTGTCAATGCAAAGGTGTGGATGCCTGACGGGGAGGGCCCCTTTCCGCTGTTGCTGATGGTGCATGGCAATCACATGATGGAGGACTATTCAGAAGGCGGTTACGCCTACTTAGGCGAGCAGCTGGCCAGCCGGGGGTTCATCGCCGTCTCTCTGGACGAGAACTTTCTGAATTACTCGGCCTGGTCCGGCATTCCGGACAATGATTTCAAAGTGCGGACCTGGTTGATCCTGAAGCATCTGCAGCAAATCGGGAATTTCGCGCAGCAGCCCGGAAATCTCTTCTACCAGAAGGTCGATTACAGTCATACAGCCCTGCTGGGCCACAGCCGCGGCGGGCAGGCAGTTGCCATGGCTGCCGATGCCGCACGCTGGTTCAAGGACGATCCTGTACTGGCAGCAACCAAACCGTTCAATATTGTTTCGGTCATCGCTTTGGCTCCTACGGATAAAGCCATCGACGATCAGCAGGCACGGCTGAAGGATGTCAATTATCTGACGCTGCAGGGTGCACGCGACGGCGATGTTCACGATTTCTACGGAGACCGGCAGTATATACGTTCCAGCTTCTCCAGCGGCTCCGCAGCCTTCAAAAGCTCGCTCTACATCGCCGATGCCAACCACAGCCAGTTCAACACAAGCTGGGGACTCTACGACCAGTCGCTTCCAGCCGGCTTATTCCTAAGCCGCGCGCAGATCATGGACGGTAACAAGCAGCGGCAAATTGCCAAAGTATACGTCTCGGCATTTCTGGAGGCCACTTTGCACGGGCAAAGTGAATATCAGGACTTGTTCCGCGATTACCGCAGCGGTGCACAGTGGCTGCCGGATACGGCTTACTATAGCCGGTTCCAGAGCGGTAACTATATCCCGGTGGCTACCTTTGACGAGGACCGCAATAAGAACACGGTGACAGGCGGCACAGCGACGGCTATGGGTCTGGACTGGTCGGAGGAAACCGCCAAGGACCGGGAATCCAAGAGCAAAGCAACCTACGGCATCCTTCTGGAACACAAGGCTGGAGAAGACAACAAAGTAGCTGCCTATGCTATCAAGCTTAAAGACAGCCTCACCAGGGAGGTCGCCGGGTCGGGTGCGTCCGGCCTGACTTTCTCCATGGCGAACCGTAATGCCGATGATCTGGAAGACGACAGCACTCAAGTCTTAGCAGCGGATATCCCGCCGGCTCCTGCTGTAGAAGTTGAATTGACTGACAGCAATCATATAAGTGCGCGCCTGCCGCTGGACAAAGTGATGGATATTCTGCCGCTGCCGCAGACAGAGTTTACACTAAGCCCTTGGCTTGAGGAACGGGTTAGTAACGGTAAATACGGGGACCTTTCGGAGGCAATCTTCCAGACCTATGAGCTGCCATTCGAAAGCTTCCTTGAGGAAGAACCCCGCCTGAACCCGGATGAGCTGGCCGGAATAACCTTCTATCTGCAGGAAGCAGGCGATAAAATTATGCTCGATGATATCGGATTTTATACTGGAGAAGAGAATATAGATGGCGGAGTGAAATAGCTGTCTGTGCAAATTATAAATTAAGGGTCTCTCTAACAGCCGCAAAGGCTGCTAAGGGAGACCCTTATTCTATATCAGCTGCACGGGGGTCAGGCAGACCGGTGCAGTAACTTCCAGTTCGTTGCCGGTAGGAATCAGCCGTCCGCTCTCCCTGTCGATTCTGAACGATACGATATTGTTGCTGTTCTGGTTGGCCGCAAGCAGCATGCCGCCGATAATTGTGAAATTACGCGGGGTCCGCCCGCCGGATATCACCCAATCGCCAGACTCCAGCAGCCCTGTCTTAGCGTCTATATAGAATAAACCCACACTGTCATGGCCGCGGTTAGACGCATAAAGGAACCGTCCGCATGGAGAGACATGGATATCCGCAGCAGTATCATCGCTGCCGGCAGTATAATTTTCCGGCAATGAACTGAGGCTTTGCAATACTTTGAGGTCCCCGTTCTGTTCATCATTGGCAAAGACAGTAATGGTGCTGTCCAGTTCATTTATCAGATAGATCCACTGCTTCGACGGATGCACGGCCAAGTGCCGCGGTCCCGCGCCCGGCGGCAGATTCACCTCACGGTGCGTAATCAGCTTGCCGTCCTCGACACGGTAGAACAGCACCTGATCAATGCCAAGATCGCAGACCAGCACACGCCCGCCGGTACTGTCAGGAATAACCGAATGGGGATGCGGCGCTTCCTGCCGGTCCTGGCGGATTCCTGAACCCTCATGCCTTACCTGGGCAGACATCTCTCCAAGTGAACCATCGGTATTCACCGGAAAGGCATTCACATTGCCTCCCATGTAATTGGCTACGAATATGTAATCGCCTTGCGGACTTATGGAGACATAGCAAGGTGCTCCGCCTTCCGTTCGTCTGCCGCCCAGCGGATTCAGCGCCCCGGTACCTTCTTCCACGGCAAAGGCATGAACCTCTCCCTCATCCTGCTCGCTTACCGCATAGAGTACGGAGCCCGAACGGTTTAAAGCCAGATACGACGGATTCTCGATGCCCTTTGTACCGTTCAGTACCCGCATTTCCCCTGTTTCCTTGTCCAGGGCCCCCAGCAGGATAGCATCTTCTTCTTTAGAGTTGTAGGTTCCAATGTAAAACAATACTTCATTAGGCTGGTGCATGGCAGTATCCCCTTTTATAGTAAGTAGCGCATAGGCTTATTTCCCTTTACTTATGTATACCCTCTACAGTGGAGTGTTCACTCACATCCGCGTTCCTTTTTCACTATAACATGTTTATATACCCGGCACATGAACCGTGTTAAACAGCCATTTTTAGGGCATACTAATATACAAAATATGCATCACTACAAAATTTCTCACATGGTTTAAACGTACGAGTCGAGGGTTAATAGTAACCATCGAAGAAACACAAACACATACAAAGGAGCTGAAGCATCATGAGTTTATTATGGATGTTGATTGTCGGTGGCGTGATTGGTTGGTTGGCAGGCCTGATTATGGGCAGAGATATTCCGGGAGGTATTATCGGTAACATCATTGCCGGTATTCTTGGTTCATGGCTCGGCGGTATGCTGCTGGGAAGCTGGGGACCTAAGATCAGTGATTTCTATGTCTTCCCTTCACTTATCGGTGCGATCGTCCTGATCTTTATCGTCAGCCTGATCCTTCGTTCGGTCGGCGGACGCAGCCGCTCTTAATCTGCATGGTTATGAGCGACCCTGAACCTGTTAAAACTTATACTTGCATAATAAACCCGTCAGGACCCCCTGGCGGGTTTATTGTGTTCATTATTGCTGGGCGGCCCCATTCTGTATATATAGAAATTTCTGCTATAATGAAAAAATAAGTGACACAAATCACAGAGAGGAACGTGTATCATGGGCAATATTAACCCCTCGCTTCTGCATGTGGGCTCTACTCTGGGAGCCGTGTTTATGGCGCTGATGGTTATTTTTATCCGTCTGAAGGCAAGCTCACGCCCGGTGACCATCCGCAAAATATGGATTCCGCCGCTCGGCATGTCAACAGGCTTTGCCATGTTCGTAGTACCTGAGGTGCGCTTCCCCTGGTGGTGGGCGGTGCTGGCTTTCCTGATCGGCTGGTTTATTTTTGCCTATCCGCTGATGCGCAGTACCAAATTCGAGGAACGGGAGGGCCAGATTTACGCCCAGCGCTCCAAGAGCTTCGCCTTCATTCTGCTGGGTCTGCTGCTGATCCGCACCGTACTGCATGAGTTCATCAACCAATATGTATCGGTTCCGCAATCCGGCGGCCTGTTCTTCATCCTGGCCTTCGGTATGATCCTTCACTGGCGGGTGTTCATGTATAAGCGCTACACTCTTATGGCTCCCCCAGAGGCCCGTATTCCGCAGACACGGGGGTAAGCCGCACTGCATTATTCACAAAAGAGAGCATTCCATCGACCCGACGGGCGCATGAATGCTCTTTTCGTCCTTGCCCGCTATTTCTTGTCACACAACCAATATAATTTAGCATATGTTTGTCAACTTTTATCCCGTAATCACATTTTCTGCATACAATATTTATATAGACCGCCCGGAAAATGATGACTCCCTATGTTAGTTGTGACAAAAACCGGAAGGCCGGCACGGTATTTTTCATTCTGATGTCAGGTAACTTGCGGTAAGATAAGGTAAAATGTAGGCATACTTAACCACAGGCTTCATTAGAGGCGCAACCCAAATGGCTGCCATCTCGGGAAGAAGAGGGCCAGGTATTACATTTAGAGAGTGAGGGCAAGGCAATTGAAAACAAAATCGAGAAAAGTGGCGATCGTCGGCTCCGGCAATGTAGGTTCCAGCTGTGCCTATTCCATGGTCAATCAGGCGATATGCGATGAGATCATGATGGTCGACCGCACCTATGACCGCGCCATGGCACAAGCGCTTGACCTCTCGCATTGCATGGATTTCACAGGTACACGGACCAAAGTATATGCTGGCACCGCCAGTGATTGCGGCCATATGGATGTTGTCATTCTGACCGCCGGAGCTAATCCCAAGCCTGGCCAGACCAGACTGGATGTTCTGGACGACGCTGCTGTCATAACCAGGGAAATTATTACGGAAATAATGGCCAGCGGATTCGACGGCATCTTTGTGGTGGCTGCCAATCCGGTCGATATAGTTACTTATATGGTATGGAAAATTTCCGGCCTGCCGCGCCACCGGATTATCGGAACCGGTACTTCCATTGACTCTTCACGCCTAAAGACACTGCTCTCCGAAGTGTTCTCGATTGATCCGCGCAGCGTTAACGGCTACGCGCTCGGCGAGCATGGCGAGTCCCAATTCGTCGCCTGGTCTCATGTCACGATCGGCGGCAAACCGCTGCTACAGATTATGGAGCAGCACCGTGAACGGTTCCGCAGCCTCGATCTGGATGATATTGCCCGCAAGACCAAAGACGCAGGCTGGGAAATCTTCACCCGCAAAGGGTCGACCCATTTCGGCATCGGCAGTGCGCTGGCCTATATTACCCGCTCGATTCTGAATGACGAGCACAAAATCATTGCGGTCTCGGCGATTCTTGACGGCGAGTACGGGCAACGGGATGTATGTGCCGGTGTACCGGCAATTATCGGCGGAGGCGGTATCCAGGAGCTGCTGGAGCTGAACCTCAGTGATCAGGAGTTCGCGAAGTTCGATGCCTCCTGCGGCATCATACGTTCCGGTATCGAAAGCCTGAACCTGGAACAAAAAATATAGGCTGATTGCTACACAGCAAGCCCCCCTAATTCTATAGGGGGGCTTGCTGCTGCAGCTCTTCCTTCTATTCTTGCTAGTTACCGGTATCTCTCGATTTCAATCTTCAGCTCAGACATCATCAGCGTCAGGGATTGTGCTGAAGTCACCACTTTCTTCATAAGTTCCTTTTGCTCTTCGGAAGCCTCGGCAACCATTTGGGCATTTTCCGACGAATTTCTGGCAATTGTCAGCATATCCCTCGCCGATTTCAGTAATACTCTTCTCCATCGAATCGGCTGCATTTAGGCTTATGCCAATTTATTCGGAACCTGCAATGCCCGGACACTGTTAAGCACGGCAAGCACTGTGACACCCACATCCGAGAATACCGCTTCCCACATCGTTGCAATTCCGAAGGCGCCAAGTAGCAGGAATACCGCTTTGACAGCCAGGGCGAAAATAATGTTCTGCCAGACAATACTCCGTGTACGCTTGGCAATACCAATCGCCGCCGCAATTTTCGACGGTTCGTCCGTCATAATCACTATATCCGCCGCTTCAATGGCTGCATCCGAGCCAAGTCCGCCCATCGCTATCCCGACATCCGCTCTCGCCAGCACCGGTGTATCGTTAATGCCGTCGCCCACAAAAATAATCTTCTCACGCTGGCTTTTCCCGCGCTCCAAACGCTCGATAGCCTCTACCTTATGCTGTGGCAGAAGTCCGGCATGAACCTCGCTGATTCCCAGCTGCCGACCAACGGCCTCAGCTACTGCAGTAGTGTCACCTGTCAGCATAACGGTTTTGCGGATACCGAGCGCCTCAAGCGCTTGAATTGCTGACAACGAGTCTTCCTTCAGCTCATCAGCAATTACAAGATACCCGGCGTATTTCTGATCCACGGCCAGATGAACAATGGTCCCCGTCTGCGCCGGGGTACTTGAGGCAATCCCTTCACGTTTCATCAGCCTTGTATTTCCGGCGAGAACTGCTCTGCCTTCTACTGTAACCTCAATCCCGTGACCGGAGATTTCATTGTAGTCGGCAGTAGCTTCTCCGGAAATCTCCTTGCCATATGCCGCGCGGATGGATGCGGCAATCGGATGGCTGGAGTGGCTCTCCGCATAGGCAGCCGTCCGCAGCAGCTCTTCTTCGGTGAAACCTTCCGAAGGGTAGATTCCCGTGACAGTGAACTGACCTTTAGTCAGCGTACCTGTCTTATCGAACACGACAATCTTCACATCGTTCAGCGCCTCCAGGAAATTACTGCCCTTGACCAGGATGCCGCTGCGTGAAGCGGCTCCAATCCCTCCGAAGAAGCCGAGCGGAATGGAAACGACCAGCGCACAGGGACATGAAATGACGAGAAAGACCAGCGCACGGTAAATCCAATCTGAGAAGGTTGCCCCGCTCAGCACCAGTGGAGGAAGGACTGCCAGAAGCAAGGCTGTAATCACAACTACTGGTGTGTAGGCACGGGCGAATTTGGTAATGAAATTTTCTGTTTTTGCTTTGTTTCCGGCTGCATTCTGCACCAGCTCAAGAATTTTGGAGACTGCCGAATCCCCAAAGGTCTGCGTAACTTCCACTGTAATTACACCACTCTGGTTAATGAACCCGCTCAGCACCTGACTACCCGGTTCAGCCGAACGCGGCACCGACTCGCCCGTAAGTGCCGAGGTGTCCATCATCGCCCTGCCTTCCAGAATGGTTCCGTCCAGCGGAACCTTCTCGCCCGGCTTCACGACGATCACATCGCCGATCCCCACTTCCTCCGGCGAAACCCGGCGCAGATTGCCGCCTTCCTTGAGATAGGCGAATTCCGGCCGGATATCCATCAGGGCCGTTATGGAGCGGCGCGAACGGTTAACCGCCATTCCCTGGAACAGCTCGCCAACCTGATAAAAGAGCATAACGGCGACGCCTTCGGGATATTCACCAATGGCAAAGGCCCCAATCGTTGCCAGCGCCATCAGGAAATTCTCATCAAACACCTGGCCCCGGACAATATTGCGGGCTGCTGACAGCACAACCTCACCGCCGACAATAAGATAAGCGGCCAGGAAGAGCAGCAGCTCCGGAATTCCGTCGACTGGCAGGAACATTCCCGCGGCAGCCAGGAGACCGCCCCCGGCCAGCCGCAGCAGGATACGGCGTGTATCGCCTGCCCCGTGATCATGACTGTGGCCATGGGCTTCCCCAGAAGTATCCTCATGCTGATGCGCACTCCCCTGACTGTGATCATGATCATCATGGGCATCATGGGCATGACCGCCTGCTTCGCCGGGATGGCCAGTACGGAAGCTGCCGGACTGCAGCGGCTTCCGGATAGCTCCGGTCTTCATTTCCCTGAGCTTCACATGCGGTTCTAGAGATAGTACCGTCTGCCGCGCCTGCTCTGAGATCGTCTCAGCCTCGGAGGCGGCGGTCTCCAGGGTCATCATTTTCATTGTGAAGTTGACGGAGCAGGAGGATACGCCCTCGATTTTTTTAACCTTATTCTCAATTTTCATGGCGCAATTTGCGCAGTCCAGCCCTTCGAGCATCCACTGGCGTTTCACTTGCCCCTCTGCCGTACTCAAATGACTCATCTCCCTTGGATAAAACTATATATGAGTATTTGTTCATATGTTAACTTAAACACATTATATTCCTGTTAAACTTGCAGTGTCAACGCAGGATTTGTATAGTTTCTCCATTATTTTAGGATGCTAATGAAATCGCCTATGCTCTTCATAACCAGAACAGGCATCCGTTCTCAACTGGAAAGTTTAGCCTTGTAAATACGGCTCAACAAGGATAATATTAATATATGAGCAATCATTCATATGTTATTCGAGGAAGGGGTATTTCTATGAATCATCCTATTCATGATCATGATCATACACATGCCGACCACAGTCATGATCATGGTCATGGTCATAGTCACGGGCATAGTCACGGGCATGGTCATGCACACTCTCATTCGCCCGGTGACCGGAACGGTCTGCTGATCGCATTACTTATTACCGGCGGTATTATGCTGCTCGAATTTTTCGGGGGACTTGTTACAGACAGCCTTGCTCTGCTATCAGACTCCGGGCATATGCTGAGCGATACCGCATCCCTGGCCTTAAGTCTTGTTGCCATGATCTTTGCCGCCAAGCCGCCAACCGCGAAGAATTCCTACGGGTTTCACAGATTCGAAATTATGGCCGCCCTGTTCAACGGGGTTACCTTGTTTGTCATTGCCGGCTTTATTCTGTGGGAAGCATTCCAGCGCTTCAATGCGCCTCCGGAGGTTGCCAGCGGCACCATGATAATCATCGCCGCAGTCGGATTGCTGGCCAACCTCCTCAGCGCTTGGTCGCTAATGCGCAAAAGCAGCGGAACCGCGAATATCAACATCCGCAGCGCTTATCTTCATATTGTCAGCGATGCCCTTGGCTCTGTAGGGGCACTGCTTGCCGGGCTTGTCATGAATGTATTCTCCTGGTACATTGCTGATCCCATAATCAGCGTAATTGTGGCGCTGCTCATTCTGCGGAGCGCCTGGAGCGTAATCAGGCAGGCATTCCATATCCTGATGGAGGGCACCCCGCTTACCGTGAATTCCGATGATGTCAGAAGAGAGCTGCTGAATATCAATGGCGTCATTGATGTTCATGATCTGCATATCTGGAGTATCACATCAGGACTTGATGCACTGAGCGCCCATCTGCGGATAGAGGATCACAGCAGCCAGCAGGACATTCTGCAGCAAGCCGTCCGCCTCGTAGAGAAGAGGTTCGGCATTCAGCATGCCACCCTGCAAGTGGAGAACTCTTCCCTACAGCATGACCATTTGAAAGTATAGGCCTGCCTGATTCATACCAAAAAGAAACCGTCCCTCAGGCTTATTAGCCGTTAGGGACGGTTTCTTCCGTCTAGCCCATCTATTCGTGCCGGATGTGCTCATGCGTCTGCAGAAAAATCTGCTCGACATGCGCATCGTTCAGCGAATAATATACCGTTTTGCCTTCTTTGCGGCGCTTCACAATCCGCAGATTACGCAAATAGCGGAGCTGATGGGATACCGCCGATTGCCCCATGTCCAGGATGGAGGACAAATCGTGGACACACAGCTCTCTCTGCGACAATGCGTAGATGAGCCTTACCCTTGTAGGGTCGCCCAGCGCTTTGAACATCTCCGCCATTTTATCCGTGGTTCCCCGGTCAGGCAGAATGAGCGCCGCAGTCTCAGGCCCCAGCTCCGAACCACTGCATGTGTTGTCGCATTCTTCAAGTGCCGCCGGCTCCATGCTCTCGCCCTCCTAGTTATGCTTCTCCGGTTACACCGGTCGTTAATAAGATCTTCTACGATTAATTATAGAAAAAACTTTACACGATGTCCATGGAGAAGGCTTCCGGAGCAAAAAGCACAGCGGCTGCAGGGAATGGGCGGTTAGACAGCCTTACGCCGGAAGAAGAGAAGGCCTGCGGTCAAAAATAAAAGCAGACTGCCCGACACTACGAGCATCAGCGTCTCCCCCGGCAGACTAAAGGCGCCAAATTTGTCTTCCCCATACAGTGACATGGCCAGTAAAGGCTGGACCCATGGATAGTACGGACCATAAGTCGACGAGTTAGCGATCAGCATATTCGGTATGGTCAGGCTTACGTTCACCGCCAGCGGTGCACCGAAGCTACTCCAGCCTTGAGATACTCCCAGCTGCAGTGCCGCAAGCGGCAAACAGGCAAACCAGCCTCCGGCCAGGCTGGAGAACAACATCGCCCAGGGTACAGCCCCTTCAGCCCCGCGGTATATACCCATTCCCAGCAGCGCTGCAAGAAAGACCAATTGTACGGACGCCAGCAGCAGCATAATTAAAGTGAATTTAGCCAGGTAGACAGAATTCCTTGTTACGGGAAGCGAGAGCAGCATTTTCCAGCCGCCATCGCTATGCTCGGCACGGCAGATCAACGCGGCGAAGATCCCTGAAAGTACCGGCAGAAACAATAAAGCATGGACTAAGGACATGACATTGAGCAGCAACTGCCAGGTAATTACCTCCCCATCCTGCTGTATATTGGCCATCGCTCCGACAAGCAGTGCAACCGCCGGACTGACGAGAACCAGCAGCCAGACGTAGGACTTCGACATCTTCAATCTCTCCGCCGAGAGAATTCGTAGGAAGCTCTGCATCGTTAGTCCACATCCTTTCGCACAAAATGAAGGGCTCCGGACATCATCACCAGCAGGCCAAGGAGCAGACCGGATACGATGAACTGCCACGGTGAAGCCGCACTCCAAGCCAAGGCAGGCCATGTCAAAGGTACCCATTCAGACAGGAACATTGCGAACAGGCTGAACAGCGACAAGGTAATGCCGAGGGCTACCGGAAGGGTCTGATTGCGGCTCGACAGCGAGAACCACAGCTGCAGCGCAATCACAGGCAGTGCGGCAGCATAAGAAGATAAACCGATCCGCAGAATATCCGGATAGGGGATCGCCTGTGAGCCGAACCCGAGGATCAGTCCTAAGGCCAGGGTTCCTGCTGACAGCAGCAGACAGGAACAGGCCAGGAGCAGCAGACAGAGCAGCAGCTTGGCCATAAAGACCGAAATCCGTGAGATTGGCAAAGCCAGCAGCTGTTTCCACGAACTCATCTGATGCTCAACATTCGCGACCAGTGAACAGATCAGCGTTCCTCCCAGATACAGGGCCACTGGCACGAAATCGGCCACATTGCTTAGCAGTCCGCCCCATAGGTCTGCACGATACTGGTCCTTCAAATAATCATAGCGTATCCCGAAGTTCAGCCCCTGCATCAGAGTAAGCCCAAGCGGGCCCAGAAAGACCAGAAACCACAGCCCCTTGCCGCGTATCTTCAGCCAGTCCGCTGACAATGCCCGCCACATCATGATGCGCCTCCCTCAACCACCTGCAGGAAGAACTGCTCCAGTGACTGCCGGTGTTCTTCCACCCGGTAAACCGCATGTCCGTTCTCCACCAGTTCCTTAATCAGGAGCGCCACTCTGGCATCGCTCATCCGGGGCAGCACCACCCGGCTCTCCTGCAGGGAGCCGCCGCAGCCTCTGCGCTTCGCCAGCTCCAGCGCAGCTTCGGGTTCGGACACAGCCAGCCTAAGCTCCCCGGCCGCCTGTTCCTGGAGATGGGCAATCGTGTCCTGATAGACCATCTTGCCTTGGCGGATAATGCCGACAGTATCGGCCATCTGCTCGATTTCACTCAGCAGGTGGCTCGATACCAGCACGGTAATTCCCTGCTCTCCGGGAAGCCGTTTAATCAGCGAACGGATCTCCTGGATCCCTGAAGGATCGAGGCCATTCGTCGGCTCGTCAAGAATCAGCAGCTCCGGGCTGCCCAGCAGTGCGGCTGCTATGCCCAGCCGCTGCTTCATCCCGAGCGAGAACCCCTTGACCGGACGCTTCTCTTCACCGGTTAAGGACACAATGTCCAGCACCTCGGCAATCCGGCTTTTGGGCACGTCCAGAATCCGGCGGATCGCTTCCAGATTGTCCACCGCACTCAGATGCCCATAGTAGGAAGGAGACTCTACGAGTGAGCCCACCTTGCGCAGGATCTGCAACTTATGCTTCCGCAGTTCCTGGCCGAAGATCTCAATCCGGCCGGAGGTCGGCTTGATCAGCCCTAACAGCATGCGGATGGTCGTTGTTTTGCCGGCGCCGTTCGGTCCGAGGAACCCGTAGATTTCCCCTTTCCCTATATTCAGGTCCAGATGCTCCACCGCGGCCCGGCCGCGGTAGATTTTCAATAAATCACTTGTTTTGATCACTGTTTGCTTCATTGTTCTTCACCCCGGTATCTAGCATAGCGTCCCGAGGTTAAAGCAGCGGCTGGTGCAAGTTTAAATTTTGTTTAAATTTCGCTCCGGAGCCTGGCCGATCACAATGGAGGTCCCCTGCGGTGAGCTGTCCATTCTCCACTCCAGCTCCATTCGTTTCAGCAGTAAGTCGACAATGGACAGGCCGAGTCCTGCACCTTTGGATTCTGAAGCGCTATCCATCCCCTTGCCGTGATCCGAAATCACAATCACACGTTTTCCCTCCCGGACATCCGCCCGGACCCCGACATACTGCCCGTCATGTGCGTGGCGCACAATATTCTGGAAGAGGTTATCGAGAATCCGGCGGAACCAGCTTTCATCAATGACCCAATACAGCGGCTCAGCCTCCAGATCAACCGCCGCCTCAAAGCCTTCCTTCTCCCATAGCGGGTACCAGGCAGCAGCACTCTCCCGAAGCACCCGCAGCACATCCTTCTGCTCCAGCTTCAGGGTCATCCGGCCGCTGCTGAGCAGATTGTATGACAGCAGATTCTCGATCAGGCCGCTAAGGCTGTCAATTCTGACATCCATCAGCTGCAGTGATTCCTGTCCGCGCTGAGACAGAGCTTCCTTACCGAGAACATGAAGATGACTGCGGATTACAGTCAGCGGGGTGCGCAAATCATGGGACAGATCCGATACCAGCCGTTTGCGCAGCCCTTCCTCCTCCATCTCGCGCTGACGGCTGGCGGAAAGCTCGGCTACCATAGAGTTAAAAGCCTCCTCAAGGCGGCCGATCTCATCTGCCCTGCCGGAAGCTATCGGCTGCGGAATGCCTGCACCTCCCGTAAAGCTCATGGCGGTTTGCAGCCGGAGCAGCCGCTTGCGGATGCCGATGAAGAAGAGCCAGGAAACGGCAACAAACAGGGCGAAAAATACCAGCAGAACAATAACGTACCTTGAACCTACACTCTTAAATTGATAAGCCTTCGTAACAACAGCCGGAATCTGCATGACCATAAAACCTTCACCAGCATCCATCTCATCACCCACAAACGCGACTATCGCCAGCGGGTCCTGCTTCGCGCTCTCTTTCATGAAGGCGATCGCTTCCGCCGCGCTCCATTGCGGCGGAATCATACCGGTGCTGAGCTCCTCCCGCATCCGGGGATCATCCGGTGTAAGTGTAAGCCGGGTTTTGCCCTGCCCGTCCACCCAGAACATCCTAGCCAGCGGGTAGCTGCGGCCAAGTTTCTGCAGCCGGCTGCTGATCGCTTCCGGTATTTGCCCGTGAAGCTCCAGCGCTTCCTTATGCCACATCTCCTCAAGCCCGGCGATGTTGGAATACAACGCATATTCCTCCGGCGGTTTTTCACCCGCCCAGCTGTTGTACATATCGTACCCCGCCAAAGACAAAGGCAGCACGACAGGTATAAACAGCAAGGCAACGATAATAATCAGTAAATAGCGGGTGAGCAATGAGCTTTGGAGCTTGCGCAGCTGCCCGGTTCTTCTCATGCTCTCACCCGGTAGCCGATGCCCCGTACGGTCTCAATAATCTCCGGGGCTGCCGGATCAAGCTCCAGCTTCTCACGCAAATAGCGGATATGAACCATCAGTGTTTTGTCACCCTCCATATAGGCTTCGCCCCAGACCGCTTCATAAATCTGTTCCTTGGTCAGAATCTGGCCGAGATGACGCAGCAGATAGGTGAATATCTGGAACTGCTTGCCGGTCAGCAGAATCTCCCGGCCGGTTGCAGCCTCCTGAATGACATTATTTCCTTCATATACAATAAGATGCTTAAGTACCAGCGGCGAAGGCTCGGCAGCGCCGGTCCGTCTCAGCAGGACCTCTATCCGTGCAGCCAATTCATCAGGATGAAAAGGCTTTGTCAGATAATCGTCGGCGAATTCCAGTCCCTGCAGCTTGTCGTCGATCGAAGCACGGGCGGATAACATCAGGATCGGCAAGCCGGGATACGCCCGTTTCAGCCGCTGTCCCACTGTGAACCCGTCGAGTCCGGGAAGCATCACATCCAGAACCGCCAGTTGGCAGCCGGCAGCCGCCTCCACTGCACCCTCACCGCTTTCCAGCCAGCGGACAGCATATTCCCGTTCCCGCAGATCCGCAGAGACTGCACTGCCAATCTCCCGGTCATCCTCCACATACAGCAGTGTAACGCTCATACAGCTTCAGATCCTTTCCTTAAGAAAATGCCCAAACAAGAAGAAACGGAGTTCCCTTCCCCTAAGGACGGTATCCGTTTCTTCAGCAAATAACCCCCGGGGCGGGCGATAAAGCGTCTGCGCTCCGGGGAGTATGTAAATGATGACCTTATGCAATAAATCCGAAATTCGCCGGGGGCTTGTCCTCCGGTTTACCGAATAGATACCCCTGGCCCAGCTGAATGCCGATATCCCGGCAGTACAGGAACTCTTCACGCCGCTCAATACCTTCGGCGAGTATTTCGGCTCCGAAAGCTGAAGCCCGGTTTAGGATATCGTTGATGGCCTTCTGTTTCACTGTATCTTGATCACAATAGCTAATCAGAGCCCGGTCAATCTTAACATAATCCGGCTGGAGACTGGACATGACCTCTACCGTAGAATAGCCGGCACCGACGTCATCGAGGGCAACCCGCATGCCTTGTTTCCGGTATTCGCTAAAAATCGCCTGCAGATGACTCATGTCATGAATACGTTCTGTCTCGACAACTTCAAATACGAAATCCTCCGGGTTCTGGTCAAGTCTCGATATAGCTTCAAAGGTATGTGTAAGACAAAAACTGGGATTATAAATAGAAGAAGGCAGAAAATTAATAAACCGCTTGATGCCTTTGGGCAGCAGTCTTGCACTGGTCTCAATAGCCGAGATCCGCGCAGCCCGGTCCAAAAAGGAGTGAAAGCCGGTTTGGCGGGCAAGTTCGAACAGCTCATACGGCTGAAATACACTTCCTTGCGGCAGCGGCCGCAGCAGCAGCTCAAAACCTACAATCTCTTCATTAAAATTCACAATAGGCTGCATATGACTGGTAAAATCATGGTTGGAAATGATGGAAATCAGATTGTCATTGGCGAACCTTATTTCTAATTGATCCAAGGAAACCCAACGTTCTGCCGATCCTTTACCCGTCTTGCTGTTTATACATAAATCCAGCGAGGTATCCAGTTGTTTCTGGAGTAAATTCAGCAGCTTTAACAGGTCAAAAAGCGCCTCCCGGGATGTATACGTAATTTTCCCCGTATTCTTCGTGCCTGCAAACTCTACTCCTGCAGCCCGTAAAGCGGAGGCAAGTACGAAGGTAAAAGGCCGAAACCGGATTTCTCCTTCATCCTCCACCGGCTCAATTGCAGAGCAGTCCTTACAGTTCATAGACATCCTCCTTCGCATCAAATGACAAACTGAGGTCAAGTCATTATATCATGATTTACCAATTTTCAACCACGTGCAGGCACAGGATGACAAGGTTATACAAAAAACCACCTGCAAACCAGAGTCTGCGGGTGGCTGTGACCTTTCTTTTATAGAAAAACAGCTGTCCGGCTGTTATTGGCTGACCGAGGCGCCAGCCTGCCAAACACCATGCTCCTTATTCTTGCCCATATACTCTATCCGTGTAGGCTCAAGCTCAAGAACTACATAGTCCGGATCATCCGGTCCCTTAAACCATTCCTCCAGCGATTTATTCCAGATCTTCGAGCGCAGACTGTCGTCTTTCGTAACCGCAACCCTTGCCTCAATCTCCAGCACATCCTTGCCGCCGCCCTTTTCATAACCAAGCAGCAGAAAAGCATTCGGATTATCCTTAAGCTCCTCTACTTTATGCGTTTTGCGGTTAGTTGCCAGATAAATATTTAATCCGTCATGAAATACCGCCATATAACGCACCTTAGGCTTGTTACCGGCTTCGATCGTACCGAAGGAACCGAACTTATTGTCATCCAGCGCCTTGATAATTGTCTGCTCCAGCTCTTTGTTATCCATTGACGAAACAGCTCCTTTCAAAAATCATGCAGATATAAATGTATATATCCACTTCCGCAGTTTGGATTATGATAAAACCGTACTCACTATAGTGTACCCGCTCCCTTCGTATTGAATCCGGGACAAATCCATGAACGGCAGGAAGCGGCACCCGGCACCAGACAGATTACTGCCTCTTTATACCGGCAATTGTTTCCGCTAAGCTTTGCTGTGTGGAAGTTAGGGTAATATAGAACATACCGATATCCTGTGTACAAGGTGGAACCTTCATGACTAAGCTTTTGACCGTGTCTGCCGAACCGGCATTACATACCGCACTAATGCAATTTATATTCCCCTTCTCTATCAAAGACGGGGAGGATAACACGCTGGCCGGGCAGCTTCTGCAGGATGGCTTTACACGATTTTTTCTGGATAACAAAGATCTCGAGGATGCTTATTACGGAGAAGGCTACTGCGTGTCCCATGAAAAAATGGAGCGCAGCTACCTGCCGTTCGCAGCCCACGTACTATTCCCGCGCGAGAAGGATGAGGATTCCTTCCGCCGATTCTCAAAGGTCAACGACCTGCCCTGTCGGCTGGAGATGCCCCAGCAATCCGTCCATTTCAGGGTGCTGTCGACGGATGTATTCATCTGCCCGTTTCAGCTAGGATTCTTAACCGTGCGGGTCCGCATTGAAGAAGAGACGCTGCCGTTCAGCACGGCGCTGGAATTCGCCGACCGGTTCCGCACTCTGGAGGATTCCTCCTTTCAGGACAAGCAGACGCATATTCACTGTGACAACAAGTCCTTTCAGCAGGTAGAGGATTTTGTGTTCAGGAATCTGACGCCCGGCCTGGAGCCGTTTCTCGATCAAACGGAAATCGACGGCGCTTATTTTGAAACCTTGCCTTTTTTTGTCGATGAGCGGATGATGGTTCAGGCCTTTTACGGCTTCAACCGCCAGGACAGCCAGGATGAGCTCAGTGCGGAGATACGCTACCGTGCATCCCAGCTGGACGGACTGGATCTGAGCGGCAATCCTTACATTAGCGCCAGCGATCCGGAGTACATAGAGAACTACGTCCGGGAACATTCGTATAACCGCTGGGGTCCAGACACCTACTACATGACCAATGAACAGACCTTCTGCTGCTTAAGCCGGGCGGAGCCTGAGATCGCTACCCAGCTCATCAACCAGATGTACGGCCAATATTATTACGGGCTGTTGCTGAGCATTTTTCATAAAATCGTTCTGCTCAAGCTGGCTAATCTGCACTCCCGTCTGCGTATCAACCACGACTATGATGAAATTGAGAATCTGATCTTTCTGATCAACAAATTTTCGGCTAAATTCTATTTCCTCGAGCTGATCTCGCAGTCACAGGGCCGGGAGATTTTCTTCCAGCTGCGCAAGGTCTACGGCAATGACGCATTGTTCGAGGAAGTGAAGATGACCTTGAATGATCTGTTCCAATACCAGGATAAATTCCAGGCCAAACGCCGGGATACGCTGCTGATGATCCTTACTGTATTTACGGTCGTAAGCGGCATCTACGGCATGAATCAGGTGATCGAAGATTTAAAGGGCAGGATCGACTGGAGCAAAATGCTGAGCTACTCCCCCTTTGAATATTTGGCGTTGTTCGTCACTTTTACAGGGATTGCCGTCAGCATCTTCCTGACCCTCAAGGAGCTGTGGAACGGGTTCCGCAGCCGCCGCAGGAAGCGGTTCTTTTCCAAGGATTGAAGGGAACGCTACTAGACAACCCCGGGGCAGGCCGCTATAATACAGCGTAGAACAAGCAATACCCGCAAACTTCATAGAATCAGGGGTGCTGGAATTGGCCGGCTGAGATTGTATCCCGCAAGATACTGACCCTTACACCTGATCTGGATAATGCCAGCGTAGGAATCTTAAATGCTTCCCGGCCCCCTGCGGCCGGAGCCTGCAACCTTGCGCAAATACATGGCGTCCCGATCTTCGGGGCGCTTTTTTTGGCATATCAGAATGGATCTATTCAGAAACTGGAAGACTAGGGATTGCTGGAAGGAGTCGAGAAGAACAATGGGAGTCAAAAAAAGCTTAATGCTCTGCCTTACCTGCATCCTGAGTCTGTCCATTGCCGGATGCGGCAGCAACAACGGAAACAACGGAGGCAGCTCCGCAGCAGACAGTACCACTGCCCCGGAATCAAGCGCCGCTGCGGCAACCGATGCGCCCAAACCGCTGACCAAAATCAAGGTCGCCCTGGACTGGACGCCGAACACGAATCACACCGGCCTGTATGCGGCCAAGGAACTGGGCTACTATGAGGAAGAGGGGCTTGATGTGGAGATCGTGCAGCCCGGTGCAGCCGGTGCCGATACCATGGTGACCTCGGGTGAAGCCGCTTTTGGCATCAGCGCCCAGGAAGCCCTGACACTGGCCCGTCTGCAGAATGTGCCAATCGTATCTATTGCCGCTATCATTCAGCATAATACATCCGGTTTCGCAGCACCGAAGGACCGTAAGATTACTTCGCCGAAGGATTTCGAAGGCAAAACCTACGGAGGCTGGGGTTCACCTGCTGAAGAAGCTGCGATGAAGGCGATCATGGACCCCGAAGGCGGAGATGTAAAGAAGGTCAAGCTGGTGAATATCGGGGAAGCTGATTATTTCACCGCCGTGAAACGCGATATTGATTTCGCCTGGATCTTCTACGCCTGGACCGGTATTGAAGCCGAGCTGCGCGGAGAGCCGCTGGATATGCTGTACCTCAAGGATTATGCGCCTCAGCTTGATTATTACACGCCGGTGCTGACCACAAGCGAGAAGGAAATCGCCGAGCAGCCTGAACTGGTGAAGGCTTTCCTCAAGGCGACGTCGAAAGGTTACCAGTACGCCATCGATAAGCCGGAAGAAGCGGCCGCCATCCTGACCAAAGCTGTACCGGATCTGGATCCCAAGCTTGTCCTGGCCAGCCAGAAATGGCTCAGCCCGAAATATAAGGATGACGCTGCCCGCTGGGGTGAGCAGAAGGCTGAGGTCTGGCAGAACTATGCCGACTGGATGTACGGCCTGAAGCTGCTGGATCAGAAGCTGGATGTAAACAGCACGTTTACTAATGAATTTTTGCCGGAGAATTAATTGGATATACCAATACACTGAGAGGATTGATTATTGTGGCAAATACACTGCTTAGCATTCAGGTCATTCCAAAAACACCAAACGGCGAGGATTCCATTCCTTACGTCGATAAAGCCATTGAGGTTATTCAAAAGTCAGGTGTGAAGCATCAGGTGAACGCGCTGGATACTACGATGGAAGGCGAGATCACTGAGCTTCTTGAAGTCGTCCGCCAAATGCATGAAGCGCTTGTTGAAGCCGGAAGCCCAAGCATCATTTCACAGATTAAAATCGCCCATAACCCGAATGGCATCAGCATGGATAAGCTGACGGAGAAATACCGGTGAGATCGTACTTCAAGCAGATTTGGCCGCCCTTAGTGGCGGTCGTCTTGTTTTTGGGGATCTGGCAGATGGCCGTATCTGCATTTCAGGTCGAGGCCTATTTTCTGCCGGGCCCGGACGCAATATTCCGCGCTTCTGCGGAGAACGCTGCCAGCATCTGGTCGCATACCGCGGCAACCCTGCGCCTTACCCTAATCGGCTTCCCGATCGGCACCGGCGTCGGCCTGATCGTAGCCTTGCTCCTGCATCTGTTGCCTTGGCTCAAGCGGGCGCTCTACCCGCTGCTGATCCTCAGCCAGAATGTACCTTCGATTGCCCTGGCACCGCTGCTGGTCATCTGGTTCGGCTTCGGACTGCTGCCGAAGATCGTGTTAATCACACTCGTCTGCTTCTTCCCGGTTGCAGTCGCCGCGATGGGCGGCCTGGCGCAGAGTGACCGGACGATGATGAACTATATGAAGATGGCCGGCGCAAGCCAGTGGCAGATCTTCACCAAGCTGGAGCTGCCTGGCTCCCTGCCAGCCCTGTTCTCCGGCCTTAAAATCTCTGCCACCTACGCCGTAATGGGCGCAGTCGTCGCCGAGTGGATCGGCGCGGACAAGGGGCTTGGTTATTACATGCTGCTCCAGAAGTCGGCCTATCATACGGACAATGTGTTTGTTGCTATTGCTATTATTGTACTATTAAGTCTTGTATTGTTCGCTATTATCGCCCTGCTGGAGAAATGGCTCGTGCGCTGGAAGCCGCGTAAGACCCCCTGAATGAGGGGGAGGCTGGCGGAAGAAGCCCGAGAAACGCTCTTTCCGCACACCACCAGCTTGTATCGCATTGCAGAATTTACCGGAAAGGAGACATACTCCATGTCTCACCAAATAGATGCCGGAATAACACAGGCGGGGGCCGCAAGCCCTTCGGGTCCAGCAAGTCCGGTAGACCGCACTGCCGTCCAGAAGCTGCCGCCAGCCCTTGAGGTCAGCGGCATCTCCAAGACGTTCACCCGGGGTCGCAGCAGCACCCGGGTGCTGGACAATGTGTCCCTGACGGTGGAGCCGCAGGAATTCGTCTCCATCCTTGGACCCTCCGGCTGCGGAAAAAGCACCCTGTTCCACATTATCGGCGGTCTTGAGGCACCGGATGCCGGAACCGTCAGCATGAATGGGCGCAGCGTGACGGGACAGCGCGGCGAGATCAGCTACATGCCGCAGCAGCCCGCACTGTTCCCTTGGCGCAGCACCCTGGACAACGTCCTGCTCGCCGGGGAACTGAAGGGCGAGCCGCAGGCTGCAGCGCGGGACAACGCCCGCCGCTGGCTGGCCAAGGTTGGCCTCGGCGGCTTCGAGAAGGCCTACCCGCACATGCTGTCAGGCGGCATGCAGCAGCGGGCCGCCTTCCTGCGGGCGCTGCTCGCACCGCAGGAACTAATGCTGCTCGACGAGCCGTTCAGCGCACTGGATGCGCTGACGCGCAGCGACATGCAGCGCTGGCTGCTGGAGCTGTGGGAGGAGAACCGCCGCTCCGTGCTGTTCATCACCCACAACATCGAAGAAGCACTGCTGCTCTCGAGCCGCATCTACGTGTTCTCCGGGCGTCCCGGCTCGGTCCTGCACACCGTGGATATCCCCTTTCCGCGGCCGCGGCGCGAGGAGATTACCGATTCGCCGGAATTCCTGCAGCTGAAGCGCCAGCTGGCGCAGTGGATGCGGGAGGAACAGTCAAAGGATAGGAAGTAATCCGGCTGCATACTTCATGCTTGATCAGCCCGCCGCAATTGCCCCTATGAACAAAAGCACTGCCGTCCAATTTAACCTGACGGCAGTGCTTTTGTTATGTAAATAAATCCCGGTATTTGCCTGGAGTGGCCGGATGATAACCGTTAAATCCAGCCCTTCTCCTCCGCCAACCGCACCGCTTCGATCCGGCTTTTGACCTCCAGCTTGCTGAGGATCTCCGAGATGTAGTTGCGTACAGTGCCATAGGAGAGATGCAGCCCGCTGGCAATGTCACCCGCAGACTGGCCTTTGCCGGCCAGCTTCAGAATTTCGCGTTCGCGCTCCGACAGCGGGTTCTCCTCCCGCAGGCTGCCGAAGACCAGCTCAGGGGAGACTTCACGATGCCCCTGCATTACGCGGCGGATCGCGTCGGCCAGCTTGTCTACCGGCTCATCCTTCAGCAGATACCCCTGAATCCCGGCCTTCACACCCCGTTCGAAATACCCCGGCCGCGCAAAGGTGGTCAGGATGATGATTTTGGTGGGAACCCCCCTTTCTCGCAGAAGCTCCGCTACCTCAAGCCCGCTCATTAGCGGCATTTCAATGTCCATGAGGCAGACTTCGGGCTGGATTCTTTCAATTAAGGCAAGCGCCTCGGCTCCATCACCAGCCTCGCCTGCAACTTCAATATCATCCTCCAGCTCCAAGAGCGAGGCCATTGCGCCGCGAAGGAGACGCTGATCCTCGGCAATAACGATACGTATCATGCAGTTACCCCTTCCTTTCCTTCTTTCACGATTCTTGGGATTACCACGGACAACGAGGTGCCTCTGGTGCCGCCTGGGCTAAGCGTCAAAGAACCGTCCATCAGCGACAACCGCTCTGCCATCCCTTTTAGCCCGTTACCCGCGCGGTAGGCTCCGCCAGCTTCACCGGCCTGACGCAGGCCGATCCCATTGTCTTCAATGGTAATCCGTACGTCGCCTTCCGTAATTCCAATAATGATCCTGCACCGGTCCGCTCCGCTGTGTTTCACAATATTCGTCACCGCCTCCTTGATGCAGAGGCTCAGAATATTCTGCGTCAGGTCAGATATTCCCTCCAGGGATACATCGCCTTCTACTTCAAGAGCAATCTCTGCCGAACGCAGCATCTCCCCGGCTTCCGCCAGCTCTTCCGCTACGGATACGGCACGCATCTCGGACACCAGCTCCCGCACCTGGCGCAGCGCGGCGCGGGAGGTACGCTGAATCTCGCGCGCCTCCGCCTGCGCACGTTCAGGGTCCTTCGCAGCCAGCTTTTCGACGAGCTGGCTCTTCAGCGTAATCAGTGACAGGGTATGGCCCATCGTATCATGCAGATCACGGGCAATCCGCATCCGTTCCTCGCGTTTTACCATTTCTTTGATTACCTCGTTCGCCTGATCCAGCTTTCTTTCCAGCAGCCGGTTGCTGGTCAGAGAACGGGCGCCGAAGGGAAAGACCAGCATAATCAGCAGAAACGGGAACAGGAATACCAGACTGCTCAGCTCCATGCTTCGCATAGAGAGGAGCAGCGGAAGCAGAACAGACAGGGCGAACATTGTGTAGGCACGCCGGAATAATGTCTTATCTGTATACCAGCCGATAAAGTTCGCGGCATAAAAGCCGAGATAAAAATTATAAGGGGTGTAGAATACGCTCAGCACGACGACTAGCAGCAATTGAAGCCCCAGCCATAGATGAAAAACTCTCCCGCCGCCTGCCCAGTACAACTGGCGGTAAGTAACGGCGAAGAGCACCAGCATGAGAACCCCGAGCAGCAGCTTAACTCCGTGCTCCATCTGCAGGTTAAACGCCGGCATCAGCAGATAGAGCAGCCATACGTACGGGAAAAAACCGAATCGTTGGGGAAACATATGAAACTGTTTTCGTGCCATCGTGGATTACACCGCTTCCTGTTTTTTTCGGATATATCCAGATAGTAGCATAAATATTGCCAGATAGCCGAGTAAAATCAGCACCCCGCCCCACTGCGGATGACCTCCCTGTACCACTCTCCACGCCCCGTCCCCATAGTTATAAGAGGGCAGCCATTTTCCAATCCGCTGAACCGTCTGCGGCAGAATATCCAGCGGCATCCACATCCCGCCTAACAGCGCCAGCGCCATATATAAGACATTGCTGACACCGCTGGCTGTATCGACCCGCTTCATGAATCCGATCAATGTCCCCAAAGCCATAAACGGCAGTGCGCCGGCTACAATCCAAAGGCCGCTAAGCAGCCACTCCGCCGGACTAAGCGACACTCCGTTCATCAGGTAACCAGCTGCAAAAATACAAAGAACCGAGAAGAGATGCATGATCGTCTGCCCGAACATTTTGCCGAAGAAATAAACAGAGGACGGCAGCGGCGTGATCCGGATGAAGGTATTCCAGCCCTGGGTGCGTTCCTGAACCAGCCGGATGCCGAGTGTCATAATGGATGAACCCATCACGCTGAACGCCGACATGGACATCAGGTAGTGCGCCTGCCACTGCCCGGCATCCTCTACTCCCGTATTCACGACTTTGGTGAAGATAAAGTAGAACATAATCGGCATGATCAGGGACCAGAACACGTAATAGGGATTGCGCAGGATCCGCAGCAGTTCCGCCTTACATTGGTTCATCAGTAATTTCATCTTCATGGCTGTACCGCCTCCGGTTCTAAGGTTAATTGTTCAAAAGCTGCATCGAGCCTTCCCTGATCTATCCGCACATCCTTCACCGCAAACCCGCCGGTATAAATAACCCTGAGCGCTTCATCCGTATTGTCTGTTGTCACATGAATCCGGCCGTCCCGATCGCTGATTTCCTTAATCACTGCCAGCTGCTCAAGATGCCTTCTCAGCTCCCCGGCATCTCCCTCCGGCAGGAAAGACAATGAACGCTGCACCAGCCGCGATTTAATCTCCTCGGGGCTGCCGTCAGCGACCAGCGCCCCCCTGCTGAACAGCAGAATCCGGTCGGCAATATCCTCAGCCTCCTGCAGATAGTGCGTGGTAAACAGAATGGTCTTACCTTGCGCGGCAAGTCCGCGTACCGTCTCCCAGAACCGCCGCCGTGCTGTCGTATCCAGCCCTACCGTCGGCTCATCCAGAAACAGCAGATCTGGATTTCCTGCCAGCGCCAAAGCAAAGCCAAGACTGCGCTTCTGCCCGCCTGACAGCTTCTCGGCATACCGCTTCAGATCAGCCGCTTCCAGCCCTGTCGCTGCATACAGTGCTTCTTCCGCCAGCGGCTGCGGATAGTAGCTGCGGATCAGCGAAATAATCTCATGTACCTTGAGCCGGTCCATAACGCTTACCTCCTGCAGCATCGCTCCGCTTCGCTCCCGGACCGCGTCATGTTTGGGTGGTAAGCCGAATATACGGACCTGCCCTTCCGTTGGTTCGGCCAAGCCTAGCAGCATCGACAGCATCGTGGTTTTGCCCGCTCCGTTGGGCCCAAGAATTGCCGTAACCGAGCCCTTGCCGATGGTGAAGCTGATGCCGTCAACTGCTCTTTTCCCGTGAAATACTTTACTGACCTGCTCCATCTCAATTACATGCTCCATATCCGATCCCCCCGTGTCCTTAATCTTCATATCCCAATAATATATGGAGCGGCGATATGACATTAGTAAGGACTGTCATTTCTTCAAACTGACAGTTGTCACCTCCGGTTGAAAAAAAGGGCGTTCCCCGGGAATCAACGGGATTTTCACCTTTGTTCTCGCGGAAAACGGGCGCCTCCCGGGAATTGGCCACCAAACAGCACAAAAAAGCATGGCTTCCGGTTCCGGATATGCCATGCTTGCCTGTGCTATTTATATTTTCCAATAATATATGCTCTTCCAATAAGGAATTCCCGGAGAGCACTTACCGCTTCATAAATCCCTTATCCTGCAGAAATTCCTTCATATGCAGCCGGGCAGGCTCGGCAAGCCGCTTCGCCATCATCGCCGACCAAGGGATATCACTCTGCCCGCCGGTCCGCTCCAGCATATACTGGCTGGATACCTTGTCATACAGCTTGACCTGTTCCTTGGTCTGTTCTTTATCGTAGCCGTTATGGTGCAGCACGGCCGCCAGCGGCAGCCGAGGACGCAGGCCGGACGCTCCGGCGGGAGTACCCAGACACATGCCGAACACAGGATAGACCAGCTCCGGGAGGCCCAGCAGCTCAGACACTGCAGCGCTATTGTTGCGGATACCGCCGATATAGACAATTCCGAGGCCCAGTGATTCGGCCGCAATGGCCGCATTCTGTGCGGCAAGGGCAACATCGACAGTGGCCACAATCAGATTCTCCGTGGTGTCCTCGTAAGAAGGGGTATCTCCCAGATGCGGCCCAGCTGTTTCATGCAGCCTGTACAGATCGGCGCACCAGACCAGAAACACCGGACACTGCTCAATATAAGCCTGGTTGCCGGAGTAACCGGAGAGCTGTGCCTTTAGATCGGGATTGGTAACCGCAATAACACTATAGGCCTGAACATTGCTTGAGGTTGAAGCCATCTGCGCGGCTCCGATAATGGCAGCCAGTTGTTCCTCGCTTACAGGTGTGTCCAGGAACTGGCGGACGGAGGCATGCTTCATTAATAGAGAGAGTGTATCATTACTGACACTCCCCCCGGTCAATTGTTGTTCTTCACTCATAAATATCGCTCCTTAAGTACGGCCTCTGGCTACAGCTTTACCCGCTGCAGCCGCAGCGCGTTGAGTACAACCGATACAGAGCTGAATGCCATCGCAGCCCCGGCAAGCCATGGAGCCAGAAAGCCCAGTGCAGCAATCGGTATCCCAATTGTATTGTAAGCCAGTGCCCAGAACAAATTCTGCTTAATATTGGCCATGGTCTTGCGGCTCATCAGAATCGCATCGGGAATGCTCATCAGATCGCCCCGCATCAGGGTAATATCCGCAGCTTCCATGGCCACATCGGTTCCAGTGCCGATAGCCATCCCGGTATCTGCCGTGGCCAGCGCCGGCGCATCATTGATTCCGTCACCGACCATTGCCACCTTGTTACCGCGGCTCTGCAGCCGGCGGATTTCGGCCGCTTTGCCTTCGGGAAGCACCTCAGCAAGCACCGAGCGGATCCCTGCCTGCTTGGCAATAGCTTCGGCGGTCAGTTTGTTGTCGCCGGTAATCATCACCACTTCAATACCCATTTCATGCAGTTTTGCCACAGCCGCCTTCGAGGTCTCCTTGATCGTATCAGCAACTGCTACAATGCCGGCAATACCGCCATCCACCGACACCAGCATCGCCGTCTTGCCCTCCTGCTCCAGCTGCTTCATTAGAGGGGTCCATTGCCCGGTCTCTGCACCGCTCTCCTCCATCATCCGGCGCGTCCCGACCTGCACTGCCATCCCGTCAACCACCGCAGAGATTCCTCTGCCGGGTACGGCCTGAAACTGCTCAGCTACCGGCAGCTCAAGGCTCCGCCCGGCAGCACCGGCTACGATGGCATCCGCCAGCGGATGCTCCGACAGCTTCTCGGCTGCCGCCGTAATGGAGAGCAGGCGGTTCTCAGCCAGCACTTTACCGTGGGCCGGGATTCCGGTAGTGGTAATAATATCTGTGAGCACCGGTTTTCCGCTGGTCACAGTTCCTGTCTTATCCAGCACGACGGTTTGGATACCCTGTGCAGCTTCCAGATGCTCACCGCCTTTGAACAGAATTCCGAATTCAGCAGCTCGGCCGGACCCTGCCATAATTGAAGTCGGGGTCGCCAAGCCCAAAGCACAAGGGCAGGCAATAACAAGTACTGCTATGGCTTTTTCCAGCGCATCGGCGAATTGGCCTGGCGCTCCCCACACATACCAGATTACAAACGTCAGCGCCGCAATGGCGACAACAATCGGTACGAAAATACCGGAGATGACATCGGCAATCCTCTGAATCGGCGCTTTGGAGCCCTGCGCTTCCTCCACTACTCGGATAATCTGGGCCAGTGCAGTATCACGCCCTACCTTGTTGGCCTTAATCTTCAGCATCCCGTTCTTGTTCACAGTGGCACCGATCACCGTATCACCAGGCTTCTTCTCCACAGGGATACTCTCACCAGTCAGCATAGATTCATCAACCGAGGAGAGTCCCTCTATAACCTCACCGTCGACCGGGATCTTGGTTCCCGGCTTCACCAGCACAATATCCCCTGGTATCACCTCTTCAACAGAGATGCTGATCTCAGCCCCGTTACGGATAACAAGTGCAGTCTTAGCCTGCAGACCCATTAAGCTTTTGATCGCATCAGAGGAACGTCCCTTCGCCAAGGCCTCGAACCATTTGCCTACCAGAATCAGTGTAATTAGAATCGCGCTGGTCTCATAATACATATCTACCGTATGGCTCATCCCGCTCATCCGGAGGGAGGCTATCGTCAAGTACAAGCTGTAAAAATACGCCGCCGAGGTTCCCAGCACCACAAGCACATCCATGTTGGCGCTGCCGTTCTTCAGCGCTTTATACGCGCTCACATAAAATTGCCAGCCGATAATGAACTGTACCGGGGTAGCAAGTGCAAGCTGAAACCAGGGATTCATCAGCAGCTCCGGCGCCGGAATCCATGAGGTGAAGGCGAAGTGGCCGGCCATTGCCCATAGCAGCGGAAAGGACAGAACCGCCGAGATCATCCACTTGTTGCGCTTGCGTATAATTTCCTGGCCCCGCTGGTCGGCTGTCTCTTTGCGGTCCTGTTTCAATGACGCTTTATAGCCGATGCTGCTGACTTTCTCCATAATATCTGCGGTGCTGATATTGCCGGGAGTATACTCCACATGCGCCGTCTCCAGCGCCAGATTCACGTTCACCGCCGCAATGCCGGGCATCCGTCCGAGCACTTTCTCGATCCGGGCCGAGCAGGCCGCACAAGTCATGCCGGTGATATCAAAATCCGCCGATTCCTTAAGCGTATCATAGCCAAGTGAGCGGATTTTCTCTTCAATTTGCGGAAGACCTGCAACCGCAGGGTCAAAGCCCACCGTCGCCTGCTCCAGTGCAAGATTTACATTGGCCCGCGATACCCCCTCCATGCGCGACAGCCCTTTCTCAATCCGGGCCGCGCAGGCGGAGCAGGTCATGCCTGTAATCTGCAGGGTCGCCTGCTGCAGGCCGGATTCTGCCGTTTTTTCCATAGTCTTCGCACCTCCAGGTACCCCTATGGGGTATAATAATGTGAAAAAGAAAAGGCGTGGACGCCACCGGATCACATGAAGATCCCGGCTCCAAGCCTTAAACGCCGGAAACCGGCTTACACTACGTCGTATCCCTGATCTTCAATAGCAGCTTTAATATCGTTCAGACTTACGCTGCTCTCATCGTACTCGACCGCTACCTTCTTGGCCTGCAGGTCAACTTTAGCAGCAGCACCCAGGCCGCTTACGGCTTTCTCTACAGCACTGACACAGTGTCCGCAGGACATTCCTTCTACAGTTAATGTTACATTTGACATGATAAACCCTCCTATAAATGTAGTGGTGGCTGTTAACCTTTATCGCCCTATTTTATAAGCTTGTTGACCGTAATCAGCAGCTCGTCGATAACCTCATGCTCTCCGGCTTCGATCCGCTCGATAATGCAGCTTCTCATATGCCCTTCCAGCAGCAGCTTTCCGACTCCGCCGAGCGCAGCCTGTACTGCCGCGAGCTGATTCAGTACATCATCGCAGTAAGTATCCCGTTCAATCATGCCTTTAATACCGCGAATCTGACCCTCTATCCGGTTCAGGCGGGTAGCAAGTCCATTCTTAAATTCCGCCGAATGATGACTCTTCCGTTCACCTGGAGTATGACAGCCGCTATCGCATGATGCAGAGGATTGCTTATCTTCGTTCGGTGCCATTCGAAATTACCTCCTCTATCCTGGCTACAGGTTTATCTTATTATACCCCGTGGGGGTATGTCAAGAAAATTTTGTCTGCACAAAAAAAGGATTTATAGCGAAGAACAGCGAATCAAAGATTCATAAGAACAACCATTATTTACATATTTTCTAATCTTGAACAGAGGCGGGTAGGCTTAATGGTGTACGATGGCATCATCTTCGGACTGATAGTAGGGTTTTTCCGGGGCGGATTAAGACACGGCCTCGTTCAGTTCAGCAACATCCGGCTCAAAGCAGGCTGGATTTTCCCCCTGCTGCTGGTATTCCAATTTTTGATGTTTGATATTCAGGAGCGGTCGTCCACTGTAGCCGCAGCCAGCGGGTATATTTATATCGCTGTGTATGTGGTTGGGCTGATTTTTTTATGGTTAAACCGGCACAACAAAGGATTCTGGCTGATCTTGACGGGCGTATTCCTCAATTTTCTGGTTATGCTTGTCAACGGGGGGAGAATGCCGGTATCTGTCGAGGCCGCGTCTGTACTGGATCCGATTTACCTGCAGATGTTAAAAAGCGGCGATGCTGTCACCAAGCACTTTCTGCTTGATGCTTCAACCCGTTTGCCTTTTCTCGGCGACATTATCCCCCTATCCAGCCCTTATCCGCGGACGCAGGCCATCAGTATTGGAGATGTTGTAATGAATCTCGGAATTTTTCTATACCTCCTGAACATTATGACACCTGCCGCAGTTGACCTGAAATCGCAGCCCAAAGTGCAGGGATAAGCCGCTAAAACCCAAAAATAAATAAAATAAGGAGGGACTCCCATGAAAAAGAAACTGGAAGGCATCCGCTATTCCCGTCTTGCGATCAATGCTATTATCGTAGCTTCCGTAATTATCGCTCTTACTTCAGGTTTCAAGATTGGCGGAAACTAATATTCTACAATGCGAAATAGGCGGGCTTCCCGCCTATTTCTTTTCTTTACATTACAATACGGCTATTCATTTATTCCTAAAAGCTTTATTATGTAAAAAGGAATATTCTGATAAATGTAAAGAGGGGTCATCATGTCTAAACTCAAATCTCATGCTGCAACATTGGATTCAGGCCACATGTATGCACTTTCCATATGCCTGATCGGTATGAGTCTCTTTTCTTATACCAACCGTTTTGAGTTTATCCATTACGAAACATCTACCTGGGTATGGATTTATGCAATGACTGGCGCCTGTCTTATTCTCAACTTTTTTATGATACAACTCCCGCCGGAAGGCAACGAGTTGTCGATGGACTCCTCGGTATATCTAGCCTGCATTTTCACTTTTGGAACCAGCTTTGCCCTGACCGTACTCCTGATGAATTGTTTATTCTTCTCTATCATCGACCGCAAGACGAGCTGGTGGAAGCATCTTACTAATTTTTCCATATACTGCATCATGATCGCCGCAACATCCGCTTTGTTCCAATACCTTGGAGGAAGTCCTGGAGCACTGGTAAACACTCAGTTATTTATGTATCTCACTGTGTTGACGGTTTATTTCGCTGCTAATACCCTGCTGGTCGGCTTGTATTATTATATTTTATACAGAGGTACACTTTTCGAGACGATCAAAGATATTATCAAAGATTCAGTGTTTGTCTTTCTTTGCACTTTAGCGCTTTCCCTTGTGTTGACCGTTCTGGTCTATCACAATCAGATCCTAGGCTTGATGCTCTTTATGTGCCTCGCTGTGCTGCTCAGCCAATCCTTCAAGAAACTGTTCGCCATGTACCGCAGCATCGAAGACCGGGCTAATACAGACCAGCGGACCGGATTATATAATCACAGCTACTTTGAGGAAGTTTTGGAGCAGGAAATTCAGAAATCAAGGTCCTCCGGTGCGCCGCTGTCGCTTGCGATGATTGACCTTGACGACTTCAAGAAATATAACGATCATTTCGGCCATCTTCAAGGGGACAAGCTGATCTCCTTCGTCGGAGAAATGCTCAAAACCGAGTCCCAGAAATCAGGAACGGTTGCCGCACGCTACGGAGGCGAAGAGTTCACCCTGCTTATGCCCGGATATGATAGCCTGCAAGCCCGGGATTATATTGACCAGCTGCGCAAAAAACTCAACAACAGCAGCTTCCATGGCGTTGAAATTTTCCCGCTCGGCTGCCTTGCATTTTCAGCCGGCATTGCGGCCTGCAGCTTAGACATCCATGATAAATCACAGCTTGTGGATCAGGCCGATCAGGCCCTCTATTATTCCAAACGCCAAGGAAAAAATACTGTGCATACCTACGGGATGCATTCACCGCTGGAGCAGGAGCTTGATTTCAGCCAGGATGTGCGCGATATCGAGCAGCAGCTGAATCTGTTCATGTATAAGGACATGGAGACCTTCCGCCATTCCAAGCGCGTCTTCCGTTATGCTATGGATATCAGCGAATTGCTGGACATCGACCCCATATCTAAAAGGAATTTCACCTTAGGCGCGCTTATTCATGATATCGGCAAGCTGGAAATCCCCTGGAACATTCTTAACAAGAAAGACAAGCTGGCGCCCGAGGAATGGGAGATGGTCAAGTGGCATGTCACCTGGGGCAAAAAAATGGCGCTTACCAATGACAAATTCAAGGAACTCGCCCCCTATATCGAGCTCCACCATGAACGTTATGACGGCAAAGGGTACCCTTACGGCTTCAAGGGCGAAGAAATTCCCCGCCTCTGCCGGATGCTGACCATTATCGACTCCTTTGATGCGATGACTACCGAAAGGCCATACCAGCCCACCAAGTCCTTTGAAGAAGCGATTATTGAGCTGCGGGCCTGTGCTGGAAGCCAGTTTGATCCGGAGCTCACTGAATTTTTCATTGAATACATCGAAACCCGGGAGCACCGCACCGGAGACACTGCAGTATAAAGCATCGCCGACTCCCGGCGGTGCTCTTTTTTTGCCCCGGCCCGATCCACTCTTTCTCTTTCCAGTTCCCTTCCGCATACAACCCTGGTGTTAAGTCTATACTCACTACTAAAATACCTTAAAAATAATGATTGCTACCCTATTCAAATTTGAATATAATAAAAACTGTTTCGAGAATCAACGGAAAAGGAGCCTGCTACGCATGCATACTAAAGAAAGCAATCTTAAACTCGTAGTTGTCGGCCTGCTGCTTGGTATTCTAATGTCCGCTATGGATAATACCATTGTAGCTTCAGCTATGGGCACCATTGTATCCGAACTTGGCGGACTCGACAAAATCGTCTGGGTAACCTCTGCTTATATGGTCATGGTCATGGCCGGGACGCCAATCTTCGGTAAACTGTCCGATATGTACGGACGCAAACGGTTCTTCATTTTTGGCCTTATCGTCTTCCTGGCGGGTTCGGCCCTGTGCGGAACGGCAACCAGCATTACACAGCTCAGCATCTACCGGGCCATCCAAGGCATCGGCGGCGGGGCACTGATGCCGATTGCCTTCACTATTGTCTTCGATATCTACCCGCCGCAAAAAAGAGGCAAGCTGACCGGTCTCTTCGGCGCCGTCTTCGGCATTTCGAGCGTCATCGGCCCGCTTCTCGGTGCGTATATTACCGATTACTTAAGCTGGCAGTGGGTATTCTACATCAACCTGCCGATCGGCATCGTAGCGTTTGCCTTGATTATGACATCCTATAAGGAATCCGTCTCCCATGCCAAACAGCGCATTGACTGGGGCGGAGCCTTTACGCTTGTTGGATCCATTATCTGCCTGATGTTCGCATTGGAGCTGGGCGGCAATCAATATGCCTGGGATTCTGCGGCTATCCTCGGCTTGTTTGCCGGCTTCGCGGTCCTGCTGATTGCCTTCATCTTCATCGAGCGTTTCGCTTCTGAACCGGTCATCTCCTTCGCCATGTTTGGTAAACGCCTGTTCGCAACGAGCAGCGTAATCGGTTTGTTCTACGGCTCGACCTTTATCGTGGCCACAGTATATATTCCTATCTTTGTACAGGGTGTTTACGGCGGCTCGGCTACTAATTCAGGGTTGATCCTGATGCCGATGATGATCGGCACCGTCCTCGGCAGCCAGACCGGAGGACTGCTCACCACCAAAACCAGCTTCCGTAATATTATGATTTTGTCGGCTGTCTGCTTCCTGGCAGGCGTCTTCTGCTTAAGCACCTTGTCGCCTGACACTTCACGACTGATGCTAAATATCTTCATGGCGCTGACCGGATTTGGTGTAGGCTTCTCCTTTTCCGTGCTCAGCATGTCCTCCATTCATCATTTCGATATGCGCCAGCGCGGATCAGCTACATCCACCAGCACCTTCATGCGCTCGCTTGGCATGACGCTCGGTATTACGATCTTCGGAATTATCCAGCGCAACGGCTTCACGAACAGCCTTAGTGATGCCTTTGGCGGCAGTGCAGAATCCGCTTCGTTTGGCGATTCGCGCGCAGCTCTGACACCGGAGGCAAGAGCCAAGATTCCGGCTGCCGTACTGGATAAGATTACAGGGGCATTATCCGATTCCATCTCCCATACCTTTATGTGGGCGCTGATTCCTGCAGTGCTGGGCGTAGTCTTTGTATTCCTGATGCCGAAAGACCGCCTTACAGTTCAGCCCAAGGCTGCTCAGCCCTCCACTGAACGCGGGTAACGGGCGATGTCCATGAAACTGGTGATCCTCGGTCTGCTTCAGGAGAAGGATATGCATCCTTATGAGATCACACTCATTATGAAGGAACGAATGTATGATCAGATGATGAAGCTGCAGATGGGCTCCCTCTACTACGCTGTCGATAAGCTGGCTGAGGATGATTATATTGAAGCTGTAGAGACGATCCGCAGCAATGACCGTCCAGACAAGACGATTTACCGCATTACCGATAAGGGCAAGGCCTTGTTCGAGCAGCTTATTCTGCAGCAGATTAAGAAAGTCGATCTGGTCTTTCATCCCCTCTATATGGCCCTGGCCCTCTCACGCTATATCAATCAGGATAAAGTCGAGAAGGTACTGGAGGAACGGATCCGGGAAATTGAACATCAGGTTAACTATGCCTACCAGGTGTACGAAGACCATATTTCTGTCGTCCCCCGTTCGGCGCTTCATCTGATGTACGGCAGATATGAGCACAGTCTTACTGAACTGAATTGGCTGAAACGTCTCTACCAGGATGTGGCGGCACGCAAATTGAACGACTTCGGAACCCCGCTGTCGTTATAAGCAAGGAATAGAAGAGGCCCCCGGGGCCTCTTTGCTGTTTAACCGCAGCCTATTGCGTGTATTAACGAACAAAACTGCAAAATGAGAGCGAGGGAACAAGCATGAACGAAAACAAGAAGCCGCACGAGGAAAAAAAGCTGCAGGGAGACAAGCGCGACCATCCGGAGCAATACCCGACAGACAAGCCCAGCCTGTTCGACATGCATGAAAGCGAGCAAAACGTCGATCCGATTCCGATGGAGGATTTAACACTGGAAAAGCAGGAGGAGAAGGATAAGGAAGGCACGAAGCACCGTTCCTCCAGCGACAAAAAATACCACACCGGCTTCTAAAGGTGTACAATATTCCCTGATTCTTCAATTCATTGTGACGGAGGGATACTTCTTGCTGAGAACGCTGCCACTTAACAAACGCGGGATTCCCGCCAGCCGCATAGCCTTAGGATGTATGGGGCTGGGCGGAGGCTGGGACCATGAACCGATTACAGCTGAGAATATCAAACAAGGACATGAAGCCGTTGAAGCTGCTCTGTCGATCGGCATCAATTTTTTTGATCATGCCGATATTTATACCCGCGGTAAAGCGGAGAAGGTATTCGGGGAGATTTTTAGGGACCGGCCGGGACTGCGCGAGGAGATCATTATACAATCCAAATGCGGCATCAAGCTGATTGAACCGGGAGACACCACCAATACATTCGATATTTCCAGGGAGCATATTCTAAAGAGTGTCGACGGAACCTTATCCCGCCTCGGGACAGACTATATTGATATCCTGCTGCTGCATCGTCCTGATCCGCTGATGGACCCCGAAGAAGTAGCTGAAGCGCTGCATCAGCTCAAAGTGTCAGGAAAAGTGCGCCACTTCGGCGTCTCCAATATGAGCGCCGCTCAGATCAGGCTGCTCCAGCATTACTGTGACGAACCCTTTATCGTCAACCAGCTGCATATGAGTCTGGCCAAAATCAGCTGGCTTGATGCCATGGTCAGCGTAAACCGCGAGCCTTGGAAGGATATTACCTTTCCGGAGGGTACCATAGAATACTGCCGCATGGAGAACATCCAGCTGCAGGCCTGGGGGCCGCTGGCGCAAGGAAGCTTCAGCGGGCGTTCACTTGAAGGCCAGCCGGAGAATGTCGTGAATACGGCCGCGCTGGTCAAAGAGCTTGCCCGGCAGAAGAATACGACGCCTGAGGCCATCGTCCTGTCCTGGCTGATGACCCATCCGGCGGCCATTCAGCCGGTCATCGGAACGGTGAATCCGCAGCGGATTGCCGCCTGCGCAGGTGCGGACCAGCTGGAGCTGACCCGCAAGGAATGGTATGACCTGTATGTAAGCTCACGCGGAGAAAAGCTTCCCTAACCGCCCAGCCGGCCTGAGGCAGAATGTTTCTACGTTTTAAACAAATCCGGACGTATACACTTATCTACTGAAACTAAGCAGCGGTTCTCCAGGCATTGGAGAACCGCTGCTTTGCGTTATTGGCGATCCGCCAGGTGCAAATAATTGTTCTTTATAAAGAATATTTTGCGTAAAACAGCGATAATAGCAGTAATTCAAAGATAATACTCCATTATTGTGCGTTATTAAGAACTTTTAGGCTTAATTCACATTTTTCTTTTCCCCGGCAGACGGTGTATGATTTCCTTATCAAATTGTTCTTAATAAAGAACGAATATAACGAATGAATGATTGTAAAGCCATGAGAGGGGGCTGGCCTTTGTACCCCAGATCCGCCAGACGGCGTAAAAAAAAACCAAGTAAAACCGGGCTTCGTATTCTGCAATCCGGTATGGCTGTATCCGTTCTTGTCCTGTACACCTCCGGTCAGATCGGCAGTACCTACGGAGAGTACAACACCTCGCTGCAGCAACCCAGCAGCATAGAGCTTTGCTCCGTCTTCCCGGGACAGATTGAACAGCTGCTCTCGGAGCTGTCAGGGCACATCCACAGAATCATCGAACTTAAGTCTTCTCTTGCCAGCCACAGCCCGGCCGGAGAGTTCACAGGTCCCGCGGACCTCTCAGCACTGTCTCCGGATGAGCTGGATCAGGCCGCAGAGCTTGTAGCAGCACAGATTTCCTCTGCGATTTCCGCCATTGCGGCAATAGATGCACAGCTCAACACCAACCTCGGGATCTGGCAGCAGATTCTGCAGGAGGCCAGCAGTGCGGCATCTATTCTGCATCAGGCCTGGGGCTATATGCTCCATCTTGAACCCAATTGTCTGGAAATCCGCGATGCACAGATTTTCGGGCAAATGCAACTGGATTCTGCCCAAAGCGGAGTATTGTCCGAACCGCTCAAGAATACTTACAACGAAATTGTGGGTTATCTGAGCTCCATTCATACAACCGGCAGTGCGCTGCCGCCAGGCAATCCTGACCGCGGATTACTCGGGCAGGAACACTCCCGCTTTTCCGGCGGCAGCGAGCTGCTTGACTTCGTGGCCAAAGCATATGAAGCACAGCCTGATATTTCTGCCGAATTGCAGGCGGCCTATGAGCAGCTGAATGCTGATCTAACCTCTACCCGGAGCAGCCTGTCCTCGGCAGTAAGCAATCTGCAAAATCAGCAGCTGGAAATCACCGATGCCAAGGCAAAGCTTCAGGAAGAAGCATTGGCGGACAAAGCTGATGACGACAAGCAGGACGGTAAAGATCCTGCAGATGACAAGACCCCGGTTGTTAAAGCGGGAGAAGGAAACCCAGAGATAACCGTCCCTGCGGTGCCGGACAACGGCAAGCCGGCAGAAGATAAGCCTGTAGAGGATAAGCCGGCGCCAGACACCAGCGCCGCTCCAGACACTGTCGCCCCAGACGCCCCTGCTTCAGGCGTGGATACACCCGATCCGTCTCCAACACCGGCAGCAGTGCCTGTTCAGGACATAACCGAAAATGACAATACCGTACCGGAACTTCCCGCAGCTTCTCCTGTTCCGGTCACAGAACCCAGTAAAGGCGGCGATGAATAATGCGTATTAAAAAAATAGTCAGCACAGCACTGACCCTGCTAATGTCCCTTGTTTTCCTGCTTGTGGTTGTTGCCGTTGTGATCTCCAAAGCTTCCGGCGGCGAACCGGCTTTCTTCGGCTATCAGATCAAAACCGTCCTGTCCGGCTCCATGGAACCCGGCATCCATACCGGCTCCATCGTTGCTATCAAGCCTGGCGGCGATATGACCCGGTTCCAAAAGGGCGACGTCATCACATTTATGAATCCCGAGAATATTCTGATCACCCACCGGGTCATCGATGCCACTGTAAACACTGCCACGGGTGAAGCTACCTACACAACCAAAGGCGATAACAATGATGCTGCGGATTCTGCTGCGGTCAGCTCAACGAATGTCGTAGGGAAATATACAGGAGTAACGGTTCCTTATGTGGGATACGCGATGAATTTCGCGGTTTCGAAAGCAGGCAGTGTCATGCTGATGATTATACCGGGTCTCCTGCTGCTGCTCTATGCACTCTACAGTTCCTGGAAGGCCGTTTCCGCACTTGAAAAGAAAAGCGCCGCAGCCGCGCCGGCTGGCCCCGAAACCATGCCGCTTCAATAACCGATTGTTATCTCCCGTTTACGAAACGCGGAGTCACAATAATTAACGGTACACCTGTTGTCAAAAAGATCTATGAGAGAGGGATGAACTAATGAATATTAAAAAAACACTAGGCCTCGGCGTTGCTTCCGCAGCGCTTGGCCTGACACTTGTCGGCGGAGGCACTTTCGCTTACTTTAGCGATTCCGCACAGAGTACGGCTGCATTTAACAACGGAACTCTAAGCCTCACCTCTGACCCTGCTGTCATTGTTGATCTCAGCAATCTGAAGCCTGGCGATCTGATCACCAGAGATTTCAAACTGAAAAATGACGGCTCCCTCGACATTCCTAAGGTCTTGCTGAAGACTTCATCCGCAGTGACGGACACGAACAACAACAACGGCAGCCATAATCTGAAGGATGATATTATTGTTACTTTCCTGAATAACAACGACAAAAAACAGCCGGAGGTTCTTGTCATTTCGCTCGCCGATCTGGAGAGCCAGAGCCCGGATCTCGTAGCCAGAAAATTACTGGGCACCGTGCTTGGAGGCGAAAAATCAGGCATTAAAGCGGGTACGGAGGATAAGCTCACCGTTCAATTTGCCTTCAAAGAAACCTTCCAGCCGCAAAACTACTACCAGGGCGACAAGCTGAAGCTTACCTGGAACTTCGAAGCCAGCCAGGGAGCCGGCGAATTTAAGTAAACCCTGCATTTCAATAATAAAAACATAACCGAGGAGGAATTTATATTATGGGTATCAAAAAAACACTGGGTCTGGGTATTGCATCGGCGGCACTGGGATTGTCTTTAATCGGAGGAGGAACGTTCGCTTACTTCAGCGATACTGCACAGAGCACAGCCACCTTCGCAGCAGGAACACTGGATCTGAACACCAGCCCGTCGGAAATCGTTAACCTCAGCAACCTCAAGCCTGGTGACATCGCCGTCCGCAACTTCACTCTGCAAAACAGCGGCACACTCGATATCAAGGAGCTGAAACTGGCTAGCGCTTACACGGTAACCGATGCCGGCCTGAATAACGCAGGACAGGATCTGGGTGACCATTTCAAAGTCAAACTTCTCAAAGATACTTATGTCAGCGGCGACATCACCAATTTTGTCATCGGTGAAATCTCCCTTAAGGATCTGAAGAACACGGCTAACTATGATTTGATCAGCACCGGCGCACTGCCTGGCGGTATCGCAGCCGGACAATCCAAGGTCTTCAAGGTAGCCTTCGTCTTTGTAGACAACGGTCAGGATCAGAACGTATTCCAGGGAGATAAACTGGACCTTACCTGGACCTTCAATGCTAAACAAGGTTTAGGAGAACTTAAATAGTCGAGGTAAACTCACCAAAAAGGCATATCCTTCCCTAACCCGGGCGGGATATGCCTTTTTAAATACACGGACCGCAGCCCATGACAATCAAACAATGATTTTTGTCCGCTATGAGAAAATTTGCTATACTGTTAACAAAAAGTAACGGAGGGGCGTTTTAATCGTGCCAGATAATATGGGAAGTCGCATCCACCATCTCCGTTTGGAAAAGGGTTTGTCTTTATCTGAGCTGGCGGACAAGGCTGACGTGGCGAAATCATACCTAAGCAATGTGGAAAGAAATATTCAATCCAACCCCTCTATCCAATTCATCGAAAAGATCGCTGATGCGCTTCAGGTATCTATTCATGCACTGCTGTATGGCGAACCCCAGGAGTCACAGGAGGCTTCACTCGACGGAGAATGGTTCCGGCTCGTACAGGAGGCTATGGCTTCAGGGATAAGCAAACGGGAATTCAAGGAATTTCTGGATTATCAGAAATGGCGGCTGGAGCAAAAGGATTAAAGTGACGCCACCCTCCCCGGCCATACAGAAAAGGGCACAGCATCTCTATCGCTGTGCCCTTTTCTGTATGTATCGTCCGGTCAGCTCCATCTCACATTACCTGCAACGTTTTTTGACTTAAAAACTGGCGAATCTCATCCACCTTGAGGCCGGCCTTCTTGGCCGACATCATCAAATATACCCATTCTAAATCCAGATCTACTGCCTGCAGTTCCCCATCATTCCCCTGGTTGGACATATCCAAGAAATCTCCTCCTAAGATTTTGCGTCCCCAGGCAGTCCGGCCGTCGTAGTATTTCTACATTAGACCCGAGACTTTGTGTCCCTGCCTTTCGGCGAGGTTTACCCTTTACTGGATCCTTCACATGAAAGGATCTGGCTAGAATTCATGAAACCGTTATCCGCAATAACATTATATAATGCCTTGCTCAAAAAATGTGTCGCTTTGTGGAAACTTTCAATGAAAAGAATTTGAAAAAACCAGCTTGAATTTGTAACAATTTGTGTAAATTAAATAGGTATTCGCCCAATTCTACCCCTTAGGACCCAAACCAGCCTGAAACTATTTACCTATATATTTATTAAACCATATACCCAATTTTTAGAATTTTAAACACTAAAAAAATATATGATCGTTCCGCATCAATCATGGGCTGAATCATGCCGTTTTGCGAACGGAATAGAGCAAAGTATGAATTGATTAGCCGCCCTTAAAGTAGCACAATAGGATAAGGAATGAAACCGCAAACATCGAGGCTCCACCTAACGCCGGTGCTGTTTGGGCGCATGTGGGGTTCATCCGTTAGGAGGATGTATTCATGGCAGCCAAAGGACCTTATAATGAATCCGTTTGGAGCAATTATTACGGACCGAATTTAGGTTATATTCAAGAGAAATATGAGCAGTTCGTCAATGATCCATCTTCAGTAGAACCTAATTACCGCGATCTTTTTACCACCTCCGGCCCTCCTCCACTGGATCTGGATACGACACAGGTACCGCAGCCTTCCATATCAGGGGATGCAGAGTGGCTGAAAAAGGCTGTAAGAGCCTCGAAGCTGATCGCTAATATTCGCATACATGGCCATCGGGCCGCCAACATTGATCCGCTGGACCGTGGGGAAAACCCTATGGCCCAGTGGCTGGATTATAAAACCTATGATTTGACCCGTGAAGATCTGCTGGCGTTGCCTGCTTCGCTGATCTGGGAGAACGCTCCGGGAGATGTCAAGACCGCATGGGATGCCGTTCAGCGCATGCTTCAGGCCTATACCCGGACTATTGCCTATGAATTCGGGCATGTGCATGACGAGAAGGAGCTGCGCTGGCTGAACAGTCAGGCAGAATCCACTAGCTCCCCTGCTCCCCTGAACAACAGTGAACGTAAGGAGCTGCTGAACCGGCTGATTCAGGTGGAACAGTTCGAGACCTTCCTGCACAAGACCTTTGTCGGCCAGAAACGCTTCAGTCTGGAAGGCAATGACGCCCTGGTACCGATGCTGGATGAAGTCGTGCGTGCGGCCGCCCATGACGGTGCAGAGCATATCCTGATGGGGATGGCTCACCGCGGACGCCTGAATGTATTGGCTCACATTCTGGGCAAACCGTATGATATTATTTTCTCAGAGTTCCATCACTCCCCGAATAAAGAGCTGTTTCCATCCGAAGGCTCCATGGGCATCAACTACGGCTGGACCGGCGATGTTAAGTACCACCTCGGTGCAGACCGTGCAGTTAGACAGGGAGAAACCGTGCGTACACGGATCACGCTGGCCAACAACCCGAGCCATTTGGAATTCGTGAATCCCGTGGTTGAAGGCTTCACCCGTGCCGCGCAGGAGGACCGGAGCACACCGGGATTGCCGAAGCTCGACACGAGTAAAGCTATGGCTGTTCTTATGCACGGGGATGCCGCTTTTCCGGGCGAGGGCATCGTTGCGGAAACACTTAATATCGGCAAATTGAAAGGTTATCAGAACGGCGGCACCCTGCATATTATCGTCAATAACCGGATTGGCTTTACGACCGAAAGCGAGGACTCCAGATCTACCCACTATGCCAGCGACCTGGCTAAGGGCTATGAAATTCCGATTGTGCATGTCAACGCTGATGATCCGGAAGCTTGTATCTCAGCCGTCCGTCTGGCAAGTGCCTACCGCAATCTGTTCAAAAAAGATTTCGTGATTGACCTGATCGGCTACCGCCGTCACGGCCATAACGAGATGGACGACCCTGATACCACTCAGCCGATTGTCTACAGCAAGGTCCGGAATCACCCGACGGTCTACAAAGTGTACGCCGAACGGCTGCAGAGCGAGAAGATCATTTCGGCGGAAGATGTGCAGCGGATGAATGCCGAGGCAGAAAGCGTACTGCAGGCAGCCTTTGAGTCTATGAAAGAAGGCAAGCACAAAAATGCAGAGTCCAAAACCGCAGTGGCGCTTGATGTGGAATCCAAGGCTCCGCGTACTACAGCGGTTCCGCTCAGCAGCCTGCAGGAGATCAACCAGGAGCTATTGACCGCACCCCGCGGCTTCAAGGTATATCCTAAGCTGGAGCGGATTCTCCAGCGGCGCAAGGATGCTCTCAAGGATGGTGAGCGGGTAGATTGGGCGTTGGCCGAAACGCTGGCCTTCGCAACTATCCTGAAGGACGGCACCCCGATCCGCCTCAGCGGACAGGATTCACAGCGCGGCACATTTGCCCACCGCCACCTTGTACTGCATGACAGCGAGACAGGGGCCCTCTTCTCTCCGCTGCATCAGCTCACATCCTCTTCCGCTTCCTTCGGGGTATATAACAGCCCGCTCTCGGAAGCGTCGGTGCTCGGCTATGAATATGGCTATAATGTGTTCGCCCCGGAGACCTTCGTCCTCTGGGAAGCCCAGTACGGTGATTTCGCCAATGCCGCGCAGGTCATTATCGATCAGTTCATCTCCGCCGGACGGGCCAAATGGACACAGCGCAGCAACCTGGCCATCCTGCTCCCGCATGGCTATGAAGGACAGGGGCCGGAGCATTCCAGCGGCCGTCTGGAGCGGTTTTTGCAGCTCTCCGCCGAAGAGAACTGGACCGTAGCGAACCTGACCACTGCTGCGCAGTATTTCCATCTGCTGCGCCGCCAAGCGGCTCTGTGCGGGCAACCTGACGCTAAGCCGCTGGTAATCATGGCGCCGAAGAGTCTGATCCGTAACACACGCAGCACCTCTCCGGGATCCGAGCTTGCCTCCGGAGGCTTCCAGGCTGTATTGCCGGAGCCGCTGCTGGGCAGCAAGCCCGCTGAGGTGAAACGCCTGGTGGTCTGCAGTGGCAAGGTAGCCATTGATCTGCAAACCGAGCTTGAAGCCGCCGGGGACCGGGATTGGTCCTGGCTTCATATTCTCCGGCTGGAGCAGCTCTACCCGTTCCCGGAACGGGAGCTGGCGGCCCACCTGAACTCCTTCCGCTCGCTGCAGGAGATTATCTGGGTACAGGAAGAGCCGAAGAACATGGGCGGCTGGAGTTATACCGAGCCCCGGCTGCGGAATATCGCCCCTCAGAATGTCACGGTACAGTATATCGGCCGTCCGGAACGTTCCAGTCCGGCCAGCGGGTATGCCGATGTTCACAGCTTCGAACAGCGTCGCATCGTTACGGAAGCCCTAAAATCGAACTCGCAAGTACAAGCGCCTGTACCGTCTTCCTAATCCGGAGGGCGGTGTCACGATAATGAAAACTATTAAGTTTGGGGAGGTATCGGCCTGTGTCCGAAATTAAAGTACCCGATCTGGGCGAATCGATTTCCGAAGGAACGATCTACAAATGGCTGGTAAAAGAAGGCGACACCGTCGGTCAGGGCGATGTGCTGGCCGAGCTTGAAACTGACAAGGTCAATCTTGAGATTAGTGCCGAGGAGGATGGCGTTATCTCCGCCATCCTCCGCCAGGCCGGCGAGAACGTCGCCGTAGGCGAGGCGATCGGCGTGATCGGCAGCGCCGGCGCGTCCGCAGCGCCGCAGGCTGAGGCGGCGCCTGAGAGCCGCGCCGCAGCTGAGAGCAGCAGCGCTTCGCCTGCTGCTGCGCCAGCGGCAGCGGAGGCTCCGGCCGCCGCTGCCCAGGCACCAGCCGCTCCCGAAGGCGCGGCTGCCGGCACTGCGGCCCTGGCTTCGCCGGGGGCGCGCAAGCTGGCCCGGGAGCGGGGCATCGACCTCGGCGAGGTCAGTGCCCGCGACCCCATCGGCCGGATTGGCCAGGCCGATGTGAACGGCCATGGCGCAGCCGGCCAGGGGGCCGCTGCGCCGTCCGCTCCGGCGCCGCAGGCTGCACCTGCGGCAGCGAAGCCCGCTGCGGCTAATGCAGCGCCGCAGCAGGACGGCAAGGCCGTGGAGCGCAAGCGCATGTCGCGCAGACGGCTGACGATTGCCAGCCGCCTGGTCGAAGCGCAGCAGACCGCGGCCATGCTGACCACCTTCAACGAGGTGGACATGACCGCCATCCTCGACATCCGCAAACGGCGCAAGGATGCCTTCAAAGAGAAGCATGAGGTCGGACTCGGCTTCATGTCCTTCTTCACCAAGGCTGTCATCGGCGCACTCAAAGCCTATCCGCTGCTGAACGCAGAGATTGACGGCGAGGAGCTGCTGATTAAGAAATTCTATGATATCGGCATCGCTGTTTCCGCCAAGGAAGGACTGGTTGTGCCGGTTGTCCGTGATGCGGACCGGCTCAGCTTCCCGGAAATCGAGCGGCAGATCGGCGAACTGGCCGGCAAAGCCCGTGCTAACACGCTTAGTCTTCCAGAACTGCAGGGCGGCACCTTCACGATTACTAACGGCGGCGTATTCGGCTCCCTGCTCTCTACACCGATCCTGAATACCCCGCAGGTCGGCATTCTCGGCATGCACAAGATCCAGCTGCGTCCGATCGCGCTGGATGAGGAAAGAACCGTCAACCGGCCGATGATGTATATCGCCCTGTCCTACGATCACCGAATCGTGGACGGCTCGGAGGCGGTAAGCTTCCTCGTCAAGGTCAAGGAATTGCTAGAGGATCCGGAAGCGCTGCTGCTGGAGGGGTAACCCCGCTTCAGGAGCCCGCTACCCGTCACCAGTCCAATGATATAGTAAGAGGGATACGAAGACAGCAGCATCGTCCTCGTATCCCTCTTTTTTTGCTGCTTGACTTTGAGCATACTCCAAGTAGTACATTCATGACAGGTGGCCACCGTATCTTGGATGATGAAAAGGGGAAATTAGCGATGACACAACCAGCAACCGTTCTGATCACTGGTGCAAATAAAGGGATTGGCTATGAAACGGCCCGGCAGCTTGGAGCCCTCGGCCATAGAATACTGATAGGCTCACGGGATGAACAGCGGGGAAGCGAAGCGGCAGCCGCTTTAGCAAGAGAAGGCGTCGATGCCTGCTTTGTCCAGCTTGATCTGCAGGATCAGAATAGTATTGCAGCCGCAGCACAGACAATTGCCGGGGAATACTCCCGGCTTGATATTCTGATTAACAACGCCGGTATATCCTTGGGGGGCGGTGCTGCGCCAAGTCAACTTTCGATGGAAGACATCCGGGCCACCTTTGACACCAATTTCTTCGGTACGGTCGCCGTTACCCGGGCCATGCTGCCGCTGCTGCTGCAATCCCCGGCCCCCCGGATCGTCAATATGTCCAGCGGCCTCGGCTCCTTAGCTTACAACAGCGATCCCGGCTACGAGTTCGCCAGCTTCAACCTGCTGGCCTACAACAGCTCCAAAGCAGCAGTTAACATGGCTACGATTTCGTTTGCCAAAGAATTCAAAGATACTCCGCTTAAGATTAATTCAGGAGATCCCGGTTTTACAGCGACCGATCTCAATGGCTTCACCGGCCAAAAATCTGTAGAGCAGGGAGCCGGAATTGCCGTACGGCTGGCTACCTTGGATGCAGACGGCCCGACAGGAGGATTCTTTGATGAGAATGGAGAAGTTCCTTGGTAAGTCAATGCTACTGAAGGAGGCTTGAAGTGAATTTCATTACAGAGGGAATTCCGGAGACGGTCACTTCCATCCGTGAAGCTGCGGAGTTGACCGGTTTAACCGAAGATACGATACGTTATTATGAGCGGATTGGATTATTGCCCTATGCCGACCGCAAACCAAACGGGCACAGGCACTACAGTAAGGATCAGATTCTCGGCATCCGCTTCCTGATGCGCCTGAAAGCAACCGGCATGACCCTGGAAGAAATGCGGCGTTATCTGGAGCTGACCCGCCAGGGTGACAGTTCATTGTCCGAGCGCTATACCCTGCTGGAGGCGCATAACGACAGAATCGCACGTGAAATCGCAAGGCTGCAAGAAACGCAAAACGTGATCCAATATAAGCTGAGCCACTTTCGCGAGCTGGCGGAGAATCCGCATCAGGATACCCCCGGCTGTGAATCTCCGGACAGTTAAACCAAACGAACCCTTTCTCCGCATAATGTGGAAATCGGGTTCGTTTTGCTGTTTCGGCTAATCACCTACCGGGCCTGTTTAACTTTACAAATTCAGTAAGCCCTGCAAGAATTGAAGAGGAGTTTTCAGTGAGTCTAATTAGTATAACGGAGGTATAGTCATTTGCGGATACATAATGAAGAAGAGCTGCTGCGTCTAGTTGCGGAAGACCGCTGGATGATGGATGTTCTGGCCGTTGCCAGAGGTCTGGAGCTACCGGACTGCTGGGTCTGCGCCGGATTTGTGCGCTCTAAAGTGTGGGATGTCCAGCATGGTTTTAGCAGCAGAACACCACTTGCGGATGTAGATGTCATTTATTACGACCCTTCCGATATCCGTGAGGAAGTCGAGAAAACCTGGGAAGCCCGGCTACGGGAGGCCGATCCATCGGTCCCCTGGTCGGTCAAAAACCAGGCAAGAATGCATGTTATTAACGATCTGGAGCCCTATTCATCGGCCACAGACGGCATGTCCAAATTCCCTGAAACGGCGACTGCCCTTGGTCTTGCACTTACCGGACAGGGCGAGGCCATCTTATCTGCACCGCATGGGCTCAGAGATGTGCTGGACATGGTCGTGAGGCCCTCTCCGCTATTCAGTACCATCCCCCGGCTCCAGAGCATCTACGAAGAACGGGTAGCGAAAAAGAACTGGCAGGCGGTCTGGAATCAGCTGCAGATCGTTTCTGTAGTGGAATCCTGATCGCGCATATAAATTTCTGTACGACAACTGTATAAGCGTAACTAAAGAATGTTCTATGCTCCGTAAAAATCTAAACAGCAGGCTCCTGTATTTCACAGTGCCTGCTGTCCGCATAATCCTTATTGGATACCGTCACTCTACATATGAGTTACTTCATCCTAAACTGCTAGATCAATCCCCACCACACCTACTGTCTCCCCCTGCCCGTTCTTAATGGCCCGGGACAATGTGATACAGGAGCGCTTGGTAATCGCCGAGACATACGGCCGGGAGACATATTCACCTTCGCTCATTGCCCCGTTCCACCAGTCGCGGCGTTTGGCGTTCATCAGCCCGGCCGCCGGTTCGGAGTAGATAAAGGTGCCGTCTGTGCGGTTGGACCAGATCGCCTGAACATCAGGTACCCTTTTCATACAGGCAGTGAGCACATTGCCGTGGCTGACAGCGTCCGGTGCACACAGCTCCTGCTTCGCTGAAATTTCCTGCAGCAGGCTCTGCATTTCCTGCAGCCGGGCAGCGTACTGGCTCATTTCAACCGCCTCCCGTCCGGCGATCTGGTTCACCGACTGCTGCAAAGCCTGCGACTCGCCAAGCAGACTGGCGCTGATTTCATTCAGCTGGCCAATTTGCGACCGCTGGCGTGTTACCTGCTCCAGGGTCAGATCTACACCGGCAATGGTCTCATTCACAATGGCCACCGCACCGCTCAGTTCCCCTGTCACTATACCGATCAGTCCGCTCTGCCGCGAGGCGGCGGTAACGGTATCCGCAACGGCGGCCCCTACCTCTTCGATCCTTGCCGACATATCGGACAGTCGCAGCTTCACAGCTGCTACTTCATTCACCCCATGGGAGACCGCATTCTGCTCTTTAGTTACTGACTCCAGCACCTGCCGGACACCGTTATTGATATCCGACAGCACAGCTGAAGACCGTTCCACCGAGCTCCGGCTCTGATCGGCCAGCTGCCTGATGCGGCCGGCAACCACGGCAAATCCCCGTCCCTGCTCCCCGGCCCGTGCCGCTTCTATCGAAGCATTCAACGCCAGCAGCGAGGTCTCATTCACAATCCCGACAATCAGCGAATTAATCTCCTCTACCAGGGCAAGATGACCGCTCAGTGCTGTGAACTTACTCAGCATATCCGCGCTCTGCTCCTGCAATTCCGCCATCACTGCATCCGTGTTCCGGAGGGAGCCGAGCATGCCCGTCATCTCCTGACGGGCATCCAGCATATTTGCCCCCAGCCGTTCGGTCAGTTCCTTAATATGTGCGGTTACATCCGCCACTCCGCCCATTGTCGCAAACGCGCCATCGATATTAGCCTTAGCCTCAGTGCTGCGGGTCTGCAGATCTACTTCATAGGCATGTGAATAATCGGCTGTCTGCTGCAGCCCTTCCGTATGGCGGCTGATTTCCTCAAGCGCCCCGTGCAGCCTGTCCGAGGTAACGACAATTTCATTGCTGAGACTTTCGACTTGGTCCCGGGTTTGCTTCAGAAGCTCTTCCCTCTGTAGTCCGCTGCGGTAAGCATTCCATGCGAACCCGCCGAGTGCCGCCATCAACACCAGGAACACCAGCTTATGGACCCAAAGCATATCAATCCATAACCCATACAGACCAACCAGCAGCAGCAACAGTGTGACTAGGACATTCTTACTCCGGCGAACTGACATTTCCAACTTCCACTCCAATCATGTTATGTATTCTAACATTATATCAACAGAGTTAAATAAAGGAAATACTTATTCGACAAAAAGAGCCATCCCCTAGTGCAAACACTTTGCACTAAGAGACAGCCCGCTTTATTGTATCTATATTTTAGGCAGTAACGGCTGCCCGCTCTAGAATCCCCCGCGCGATCCAGACTCCGGCTGCACCCGCCTGAGCCAATCCCCGGGTTACTCCTGCACCATCCCCGCCGCAATAGAGCCCGGAGATTTCCGTCTCCAGCCTGTCTGTCAGCTTCGGCCGGGCAGAATAGAACTTCGCTTCCACACCGTAGAACAGCGTGTGTTCCGACGCAATGCCCGGCGTCACCTTTTCCAGTGCCTCTACCATTTCAATCAGGCTCTTCATGGTGATGTACGGCAGGACCAGGCCCAGATCGCCTGGTACTGCCTCTTTCAGTGTAGGCTCGAGGAACCCTTCCTTGATCCGTGTCTCTGTAGAACGGCGTCCGCGCAGAATGTCGCCGTATTTCTGCACAATTACGCCGCCACTTGACAGATCATTGGCCCGTTTGCAAATTTCCCGGGCATATTCATTCGGCTTGTCAAAAGGCTCTGTAAAGGTATGTGACACCAGCAAGGCAAAGTTCGTGTTTTTTGAGCCAAGCTTCGGATCTTTATACGAGTGGCCGTTCGCCGCCATTACACCGCTGTGATTTTCTACCACAACATGACCCGAAGGGTTGCTGCAGAACGTGCGGACACGGGTACCTACCGACGTATTGAAAATAAATTTGCCTTCATACAGGTGTTCATTAATCTCGCGCATTACCACATCCGACGTCTCAACCCTTACGCCTACATCGACCTGATTATTATACATTTTCAGCCGGCGCTTCTTCAGCACCTCTGTCATCCAGGCAGAGCCGTCACGGCCGGGAGCAATCATCACGTTATCCGCCTCGTAGCTCTCACCGTTTTTGAGTATAATTCCCGTAATCCGGTGGGAGCCGTCCTCCTTAACAGTAACAATATCCTGAACCTCGGTTTTGAATAACATATCAATGCGTGTTTTCAAATATTCATAGATCGATTTAAGAATCTCCAGGTTCTGCTCCGTGCCGAGATGCCGCACCTGCGCCCGCAAGAGCTTGAGTCCGGCGGCGTATCCGCGCTGCTCAATATTACGGATGCTGTCCGTGGTCGGATCGGTAATTACCGGTGTCGCCCCATGCTCAAGATTGATGGAATCCACGTATTCGATCAGTTCCAGCACCTTCGATGGCGCCAGGTAATCGGTCATCCAGCCGCCGAACTCTGTTGTAATGTTAAATTTGCCGTCACTGTAAGCTCCCGCTCCCCCGAAACCGGCAGTGATCGAACAGGCAGGCAGACAGCCTGCGAATTCTTTACGCCCCGAGGCGGGCGGACACAGCTTGATTTTCTCCTCCAGGATCGGGCAGCTACGGCGGTATATATCATGTCCCTTGTCCACAAGCAGCACCTTCAACTCAGGCGCTTTACGCGTCAATTCATAACAAGCGAATATTCCAGCCGGACCGGCACCCACGACAATCACATCATATTTACTCATCTGTTCTCAGTTCCTCCCAGGAAGAAACGATCTTCTCTGCCTATATTATGCGGGCATAGTCTCTCGTTTCCGCGATATCTATAGATTTCTGTATACGCAACACAAAAAATCCCGGCCCCTTCATAGGTATGCAAAATGCACCCTATTCGTAGCCAGGAATTTACGGTTCCCTGTAGAAACCCCCAAACCCTATCTTCGGGGATATACGAACAGCATCAATTATTATATGAGCCAATTGCGATTTTACAGAAAACAGACGAATGTGTCAAGGACATATACAATAGATAATTCGTGTTTATATCCTGAATAATGAACTAACATCACCTAAACATTCCAATATATCCTCCAAACACGAACATTATAAAACTTACAGGCTTTGGGAGGATTACAGAAACATTTGTCGAATATATAGATATCTTGCCACTGGAAATGAGGAACTGTTCATGCATATCCCACCCCCAACTCCTCGCCAAAATCACTGGAACCGGGTACTTCTGAATACATTTTGGCTGGTTCTGCTTGTATATTTGGCAAGCCAGCTTTTTATTTCACTATCTATGTGGGGCCTTAGACCTGAATTTACGGACCGTCAATATTTCGTTACCCATGTGTTCATTCCCGATTCCATTATCCTTGTCCTTATTCTCATCCTGGAATCGATCCGCAAATGGAAGCCTATGTACTCAGAACTCTCGATTGTCTTTGCAAGTCATATCTACGCTATCCTAATCATCACGAATCTTAGTGAAGAGTATCCGGTGAAGCCGCTTATCATGCTTTCGCCCCTGCTTGTATCAATGATATATCTGAAAAGCAGTTATATGAAAATATCCTCAGCCATTTGTCTGATCTACATCGTTATGTTGTTTATTGGTACACCGTCCTACGAATATACGCTGCGGATCCAGCATGTTATTATCGCTCTGATCTTCGCCGCTACTGCGCTGGCCGGATTTGGAGTCATTTGCCGGGGAAAAGACCTTATGCGTTCACTGGAGGAGTCTGTGAAGTCGGAGCAGGATCTGCGGATCCAGAATATCATTATGGACCGGCTCTCCAAAATCGACCCTTTGACCGACTTGTATAACCATAAGACCTTTCATGAATATCTGGGCTGGCTCATTGAGCATCAGCAGAGCAACCCCTTTCCGATGCAGCTGGCGGTCCTGGATATCGACAATTTCAAAAAAGTGAATGACCAGTACGGGCACTGGGTAGGAGATATCGTTCTTAAGCAAGTAGCTGCTATGGTGCTGAAACACATTGGCACTGATGATTTTGCCGCCCGGTACGGGGGAGAGGAATTCGTAGTTATCCTGACCGCCAAGCCTCTGAATGAGGCCAATGAAATTATGGAGCGGATCCTTACAGGAATCGCAGGCATGCCGGTCGCGGAAATGGAGGGCAGCTCCGTTACCGTAAGCATCGGAATGCATGAGTTTTCAGTCACCGACTCGAAAAGCTTCACCTTCCAGCAGGCGGATGATGCCCTCTACGAAGCAAAGAAAACCGGTAAAAATAAAATTGTTTTGCTGTAGGCAAGCTTCCCTTTGATTTCTAATCACGAAAAAAAAACGGATCCGCGTACATTCGCAGGTCCGTTTTTTATACAATCAATAAAAATTCTGATGTTCAAGCAGTTCCCAGACGCCCCGCTGAGGCACAGGCTTACTTACCAGATAGCCTTGAACCTTGTCACAGTCAGATTCGTTCAGGAATGCCAGCTGACTGACATCCTCTACTCCTTCAGCTACAACTTCAAGCCCCATTTTATGGCCAAGCACAATAATGGTGTGGACAAATGTTTGGCTGTACGAGTCATCAGCCAGGGAATCGATAAAGATCTTATCCATTTTGAGCGTAGAAATCGGGAGATGCTGCAAATAACTCAAGGAAGAATAACCAGTTCCGAAATCATCCAGGGCAATGCGGATTCCGCGCGACTTGAGGAACTCCAGCTTGCTGACCGTATTTTCGAAGGATTCCATAAAGATGGACTCCGTAATCTCAAGCTCCAGACAGCTTGGTTCAAGACCGCTTTCCTCCAGGCTTTCCAAGACCATTTCCACGAAATCCTCCTGCAGCAGCTGGATAATCGAGATGTTGACGGATATTTTGTGAAGCAGGCCGGTGCGGTCATGGATGCTTTTCATAAAACTGCAGGCTTCTCTCAGCACCCATTCCCCAATATAAATAATCAGCCTGGAATCTTCAGCAATTTTTATGAAAGAGAGCGGAGATACAAATCCGAGCACCGGGCTATTCCAGCGGATCAAAGCTTCAAAACCGGAGATCAAACCTGTCTTAATATCCACTTGAGGCTGATAGTGCAGCTCAAATTCGTTGTTGTTCATTGCACTGCGCAGATGCTTCTCAATATTCATCCGTTCATTGAACGGGGTATGCATCGATTTGTCATAGACGACGTAGGTGCCCTTTCCTTCCTCTTTGGCCCGGTACATCGCTACGTCGGCATTCTTAAGGATCTCCTCTGTAGTTTCCCCGTCTTCCGGGTAGAACGAAATGCCGATGCTGACGGATACATACAGATTGCTCTCTCCGATAAGAAAAGATTTACGGAAGGCGCGCAGAATATTATCTGCTAAGCTAAGCACTTTATCACGGTCGACAGCGTCTTCGATAAATATCACAAACTCGTCGCCTCCGAGCCTGGAGAGCATCGCCTCATTCTGGACAAGCGACTCTAATCTCTCACTGGCCTTACGGATTAGAATATCCCCTGATTTATGACCCAGCGTATCGTTAATATATTTAAAATTATCTGTATCCACGAACAATAGCGCAGCTTTGCTGCCCGGCCGACGGAAGTATTTCTCCATCGTCTCCAGCAGGGAGATACGGTTCGGCAGATTACTGAGCGAATCCATATAGGCCAGGCGGTGGATGTTCTTTTGATTCTCAAGCAGCATGTCGTATTGCTCTACAAGCTCCTGCTGTGTCGCTGTGAGCTGTTCATAGGTCGCTTCCAGCTCCTGGTAGCTGTTATTCAGGTTGAGCTCCGCCTGCTTACGTCTGCTTATATCGATCAGGGAGCCATGGAACAGCACTGCCCCGTCTGCAGGGTTAATCATAGCTTTGCCTCTGACCTCAAACCAGATATAATTATTGTCCTTGGTGCGCATGCGGTATTCGGTTTCGTAGATCGGGGTCAGTCCGTTAAGATGATCCTGCCTGGCTTTGTTCGCAGCCTGCTGGTCATTAGGGTGAATAATACTGAGAACCCCGTTCTCGAACGAGTTAATCTCTTCCTCTGTATAGCCCATAACCTCATACCAGCGGTCTGACAGCTTGTAGCCCACGGTATGGGAGTCCAGCTCCCATATATAGGCTCCGGATCCTTCGGAAGTCAGGCGGAAGCGGCGTTCGCTTACACTCAGCTTGTGCAGCTGTTCTTGCAATTCAGCCTCTGTTGCCGACAGCTCTTCGTAGGTAGACTCCAGTTCCTCATAGCTAAGCTGCAGCTTAAGCCCGCTCTGTTTGCAGTCATCGATATCCAGCCCCACGAGAAGATAGACATCCTCATCCTGCTCGTCCATTCCCTTGATTAATGTAGTCCGGAAAGAAAAAAATCGCGCTTCCGGTGAATGATCAGGCAGCTTCAATTCCACATTATTAACGTAATCCCGGTTGACCGCTCTGGTCAGCAAATCCTGAAGCAGAGCAACTCCGCCTTTTAGATCAGGGAGCTCATCAAGCCTTTTGCCCAGCACTTCCTTCTCTTTTAGCCCGGTCATTTTTTCCGCATACTGATTAAAGCGCACAACCCTCTTATCGCCTTGTACTGCCCACACCATCATACCGGTATGTTCGATGACATCTTCAAAAAACTCTTGCTCCGAATGAATCTTCCGCCGGAGCCGCCGGATATACAGCCTGATGCAAATAACTCCAAATAAAAGTACAGACGCACCAATAACAATGCCGGAAATAATCCGGCCATAAATCATTGCAGTGTAGCTGTCCGAATGAGCAAAGAAATATTGCTGATACAATTCTTCAAAAGCCCCGGAACGCCGGAGCCGCTCAAGCCTCGCATTGATATACGGGACAAGCCCGGGCATTGATTTACTCACGCCATAAGCAACTTCTACAGGGTATAAATTGCTCATTTTGCGGATGATTTTACCCGTCATTCCCCGCTCCACAATTAAATAATCGACAACTCCCTGATTCTCAAACAGGAGATCAATATCACCATTCTGGAGAGCTTCCAGCGCGTCCGGTACGGTTGCATATTCTATGTATTGTGATACTTGAGCTTTGCTCTGCAGCACAGTTTCCGGGTACTGATCCTTACCTACGCCGATCTTATATTTCCCCAGCGTGCTTAGTGTAACCTTTTCTTTAAGCGCTGAGCGTGAGTACACGGAGACATAGCTCTTAAATACAGGAGTTGAGAATAATATGTCCTTTTTTCTTTGCTCCGTCACAGCCATAAGTCCGGTTGTGTGGATCCTCCCGTTCCTCAGCAGTTTATAGGTCTTCTCCCAATCACCTGTACTGTAATGAACAAGATACTTATGCTTCTCAAAAATCATGCTGGTCAGGTCAATATCAAAGCCGGTCAGATATCCATTCTCTATGTACTTATAAGGCGGATAATCTAATTCTGCCTGGTATCTTATGTCCTGTCTTTCAGCGTGAGCGGCAGCAGGGGGTGCAAGCATGAACACAATGCTAATCAGAAGCAAGAGTTTACACCGCTTCATCGCAATTCTCCTTTTTCCAAAAAAATCAGCTAACAGCCTTTATAACACCCTGTATTCGACAAAAAATGGTAGCATTCCTGCTTCTCCCCTCTTCGATTGTGATAAAATGTGCAAACATTCCGCTGTCCTGAAGCTGGTATAACAGAAATAAAGTAAGAACCTATAATTTTATATTGCTTTTTACCGATAAAATGTGGATAATAGCAATAACAATTGATAATGATTATCATTATTGTATCCAACATTTAATCCACTTCACTATATTGAGTTAAAGGAGACTGAACGCCCATGAACGCAGCCACTACCCGGACGGCATTACAGGTTGACGATTATTTGGATCTGCTCAATCTTGCAGTAAAAGTTGGAGATTTGAAATGGCAAAAGGAAATCAAATCCAGACTTCAATATATACTCTGCCTGCAAACCAGATAGCTGACATGCAGATTGCCGCATCCCCGGTACACGGGGATGCGGCTTTTTTATTGCTCGCTTATCAAACGGATCGCCGCCCTCTGCATCGGCGGGACTTCGGATGTGTAATAATATATAATCAGCTTAATCAGCTGTACCATAGTCCTCTAGAACGGAGAGTGCCCTATTTGAAAAAATATATCGCCTTGTTCCTGATATTCAGCATGCTGTGGATGAATGGAGTCCAAGCCGCTGCCCTTCCTGCACAGCAGGGGCTGGTTACCGATGAAGCCGGATTGCTTACTGCACAGGAGGCGGCCGCAATTGCCAACACTGCTGCCGGAGAGCCTTACACCTTCCACATCTTGACCATCGATTCGTTGGAGGGGGCTGATTCCACCCGTTATGCCAGTGATGTCTACGATGCCTGGGCGCTAACCAGCCGGGATATTCTGCTGCTGATCTCCGCAGGAGACCAGCAGGTGGAGCTGAATTTCATTAATCCCGGGCTGCAGAATGCGCTGGACAGCTGGTCGATGAGCCAGCGCGGGGGCACCGGAAGCTCGGCTATTACCAGTGTTATCGACTCCTATTTCATCCCTTCCGCCAGAGCAGGCGACTTTGCAGAAGGGATCCGCGCTCTAATCACTGAGCTGCAGTCTCTGGGCAGCGCGCCAGGTAATGGAGGCGCTGGAGCCGGAAGTACGGGCGGAACCTCCAGCGGCAGCACCGCAGGGACTGCCGGACCCGGACCTGGCACGGACACCGGGACTGCAGCCGGTAATAAGGGCCAGAGCGGCGGCCTTCCGCTGCTGACAATCGCTGCAATTGTTGCAGGCGCAGCGCTGCTGGCATTCGTATTGTTCGTGCTCTTTACCGGACTGCGCCGCCGTAAGCAGCTTGCAGCCCAGCAGGAGCAGCTGGCTGATTTGCTCGTGCGGACCAACCGCGCCATGGAGTCACTGCAGCCGTTCCAGGGTATCGTTCAAGGCAAAACCGGAGAAATGGTTGACGGCATCTCCAAACGCCTGGATGCCCAGCTCGTGAACATCTCCGCGCTGCAAAACACCGGTTCATCACACCCGGCGTTTTATCAGCTGACTGCGCTTAAGACGGCGATTGCTCAGGCTGAGCAGACAGCAAACATGCTAAGCAACTCGCTTGCCGAAGAAGAGCGGCAAATTGCCGTGATCAGTGATGCCGACCGTAATGTTAAGCAGCAGATTACCGAGCTCAAGAAGGATGCTCCCGGGCTTGAGGGCCAGCTGCAGGATGCGGTTAAAGAGACCGGTTATGAGCTGCAGGAAATTACCGAGGATCTGAAAGAGCTTGCCGAAGCAACGGCCAAGGCGGATCAGCTCGAGCTCTTCGATCCGATTGCCGCCCAGGACATTACAAAGGAGGCACAGGAGCATCAGGAGCACATCGAGCAGGATCTGCGTGATGTTGACCTCTACGACGACAAACTGGAGGGCTTCCCCTCCGCTGTGGCTGCTGCACGCACGAAGCTTGACGGATTGATTGAACAGAACTCCCTGCATAATATGAAGGTCAAGCCTTACGACAGCCTGGAGCAGGCGCGCAAGGCAGCAGAGACGCTGGAAGCGCCGCTGCGTCTTGGAGACATGGATCAGGTTCGCAGCATTGCCGCTAACATGGACACACTGCTTGCCGAGGCTATCGCCATGACGGAACGACAGGCACTGATCCGCCAGAATAACCTGCGCGATCTGGAGACGGTCCGCAGCAGCTGGGATGGGCTGACCCGGCGGCGCAACGAACTGCAAAGCCGGCTGGCCGAAGCAAGATCCCGGTTCGCAGAGCAGCATCTGAGCAGTCTGGCTGAGATACTGGATACAACCGGCGCACGCCTGCGGCAGGGAGCGGGCGAAGTTCCGCAGATCGAAACCTGGACCAGTGATGAGCGCGGCGAATATGACAATGCCCGCAGCGGGCTGGACCGCCTACTTACCCTGCAGGAGGAAACCTCCCGCCAGTTTAACAGTGTCTCGCAAAGCCTCGATGAACTGAATGAACGGCTAGAGGCCGTAAAGCGGATCTTCCTCGAGGGCCAGGGGCAGGCAGATTCGGCGCAGCGGCTGCTGGAGAGCCGGGGATTAGCTGGCCGCAGCCGTTTCGAGGTGAGTCTGCTGCCGGAATATGGCCAGCTTGAGTCACAGCTGGCCGCCCGTCCATACAATCTCGATGATTTAGAAGCCCTTGGACGCTCTTATGCTGCGCAGATCTCTTCGTTTGCCGAAGAGGCGAACCGGCTTGTGCGGCAAAAGGAAGAAGCCGAGCGCCAGGCCCAGCTGGCCATGATGCGCGAGCGCCAGCTGAGAGAGCAGGCCCGCAAACGGATGTCGTCCGGTCCGCCCTCCTCTGGCGGATTCGGCGGAGGGCGTTCCTCCGGCGGCTCCTCCTGGAGCGGCGGACGCTCATCCGGAGGTTCCTCCTGGGGCGGCGGCGGCAAATCAGGCCGGAGTTCCGGCGGCTCCAAGTGGTAACGCTCCGCAGGAATTTAAACCTCACATAGCCGAAGAACCCTCCTACCAAAATGTTGGCAGGAGGGTTCCTTGCGTTAAGCGTCTATTGCTGCTGCATCGCCGCAATGAAATCACCAAAAGCCGCAGACAGCCCCCGTTCCTTACGGTAGATCAGCTGGATGTAGAATTTCTCCTGCTCCCCGGCTAGAGGAATTCCGATTAATGCCCCGGAGTCAAGCTCCTCCTGGGCGGCATACCAGGGTAAAAAGGCCGTCCCCCAACGGTGTTTCACCGCCTGCTTAATGCCTTCCAGATTTCCGAATTCCATATCAATTCTTGGCGTAATACCGGAATGCCGCAGCTCCTGCAGCAGCTGCCTGCGGTATGTGCAGGTCTCCTCCGTCAGCACCAGCGGTTCTGCCGACAGTGCGGACGGGGCAATTGCCGGTTCAGCTGCCAGCGGGTGCTCCGGATGGACAACCACGAACAGCTGCTCCTGACGCAGCGGCAGCGAGACAAGCTCTTCTGATTCATAAGGGACATCAAAAATCAGCCCGAAATCAGCTGCCTTCTCTTTGACATCCGCAATAATCTGAACCTCCGAACCGGGCTGAACACGCAACTGTACCCTGGGATGCTGCTCCCTATAGCGGTGCAGACGGTGCGGCAGATAATAGGCAGCCAGCGTCTCGATCGAACCGATATTCAGTATGCCGCTGTTTCCGCTGGACACCACGCCCTTCGCTTCTCCGCTCAGCTCCAGCATCTGCCGCGCATAGGGAAGCAGGCTGTTCCCGGCAAAGGTGGGGATCATGCCCCGGCCGGAGCGTTCCAGAAGGACCGCTCCGTAAAGCTCCTCGAGCTTGCTAATCTGGGCCGTTACACTGGATTGGGCATATCCCAGCTTTTCTGCTGCCCGGGTATAGCTTCCACAGGACACTACTTCACAAAAGGTCCGCAAATACGTGAGTTCCATGCCATCCCCCAACTATCAATATTTTCGATATTTATTATGAATAACTATAGATAACTACAATTATAAATCCGTAATACAATAAAGCAAAGCCCAGCTAAGTTAAGGAGGACGTTTAATGAATATCAAAGCAAAATCACAGGTTCTGTCTACTCCGGCAGCCACCCCCGCTGAGGCGGCGAGTTATTTCTCTGCCAAAGGCTTATTTGAAACCGATGTAGCCGATGTCGCCTACGATCTGCGCGAAGGCATAACCGGTTTTACGCTCGTTGATGTCCGCGATTCTCTCGCTTATGAAGCTGCCCATCTGCCGGGTGCTGTTTCACTGCCCTCCGGCCGGATACACAGTAATACCCCTCCTCCCTTTTCCCGCGAGGAGGTGCTGGTGGTCTACTGCTGGGGGCCTGCCTGCAACGGGGCCAGCAAAGCGGCTGCCAGACTTGCCGGCCAAGGCTACCAGGTCAAGGAGATGCTCGGAGGAATCGAGTATTGGCGGAAGGAAGGAGGAGCTCTGGAGGGCAGTCTGCGTGAAGAAGCGCCTCTTTACTACGCTATGCCGCTGGTATAAATCCAGAGTATAGCAAAAAGACTTTGCTCCTGACGGAGCAAAGTCTTTTTCTATACACACTCTTTAATGAGGATCCCCGTGCTCCTCGTCCAGAAACGGCTTGTTCACATAATAGTACATGACGCCCATCAGAACGCCGCCGCCGATCAGATTTCCGAGGGTAACCGGAACCAGATTATGGACTACACCGCCCCATGAGATCGTACCGGGATGATCCAGCACGAGCGCTATAGCGAATGTACACATATTGGCAATGCTGTGTTCATATCCGGAGATGAAAAAGCAGAAGACGAACAGAACCATAGCGAACATTTTAGCTCCATCGCTTTTCATGGACATCGGAACAAAAAACGCCAGACAAACCAGCCAGTTACAAAGAATGGCCCGGAAAAACAGCTGAAGCGCCGGAGCCTCCATCTTATGGGCTACGACATTCAGCAGAAATCCGTTTACGCTGGAATCATAGAACAGCCCGGTCAAAAAAATCAGCAGCGCAAACGCCGTAGCCCCGAGGATATTCCCGATATAGCTGATTACCCACATCCGGACAACCTCTGTCCACTGCATTTTGCGCCTTAATGCCGCGTACGTGTAATAAAAGGTGTCCCCTGTGAACAGATCCCCTCCACCATAGGAGATCAGGATGATCGCTGCCCCGAATGTGATCGCGGCCATCGGGTACGTCATCGGCGATTGCTCCATGTAGAAGAAGTTCCCTGTTTTAAACGCTACAATGACACCGAATCCGATGAACATACTGGCCAGCATCGCCCTGGCGATATAGCGTAAAACACTTTGCCGATAAATCTTCTGTTTCTTAAGTGCCAGTTTTTCAACCTGCAGCAGTGCCTCATTCTCCATATGACCTCCGCTTACGTCCATATTTTCAGCAATAGTTGCGGCTGCACTGCAGCCTTTGGGTTATTATACCCAATAAACCGCTGGAATTTACTTGAACCACGGAAGCCCAATTAAATTACATTCTATTTGGAGAGAACCCACACTCTTTCGTTAGGTGTCATCTGCCGGGTCATTCAGCTTGGCAATCGCCTCTGCCTTTTCGCTGCTGGCTACGACGATGAGCACAAGTATCAGGCATCCCAGAATCATCCGCTGCACCCTCACTTCCTTCATATGTCGGCTTAGTAGTCAACTTATGCCTTGGGGCAGGGGATTATGAGTGGTGTTTGTTTGCGGCGATAGCTGTTAGTCAGCCAGAGTACCAATGTAATAGCTAATGGCTTTGAAATTCTGATCATAGAAAATGATAATGTAATCCTCGGTTAATCCGGTTAAAGCTTCTTCGGTCTCATACGATAATCGGATAAATGGATAGCTGCTTGTAAAGTTGTACGCATTCAAATGCTTTACTACATTTTCCGGGTTAAAATCCTGGACTGTCCCAAGTTCTGATCTGGATGTCGTTGTAGCATATACCGCCTCAGGATGGGCTTTTTTATAATCCTCAAAAATGACGTAGTCTGCGCGGCTGCCATTACTATAATCCCGTTCCAAACTTACTCCATCCTGAATCTGCACCGCTGATCCGTCCCATACCGGAGCGGTAACAGTGAAATCAATCAGTTGCGTCGCGTATCGTATAGGCTGGCCGTTCTTATCGTATATCACAACCGTAGCATAGTGATTTCCTTGCACACCTGTTACAGAAAGAGAATCATAGCCGCGGAATTTCTGCTTGCCGTACACACTTGGAACAGCCAGATCTGCGGCAGTGAAAGGACTGTCAGTGATATACAGAGAGATACTTTCGGCCTCACTAATGGTATCCACAGTATAAGCGGTTAGAATTAAGCCATTGAACGTAGTGCGCTGTGGGGTGAGTTTCGTCGATGCCAAAGGCAGGCTGCTGCCCAGCGGACCTGAGCTTTTCTTCATTTCAAGCTGACTTAAGGCATTCTCCAGCGTTGTTCTCCGGCTCTGGCTGATCTGAGCTTTGAGGGAATCATTAAGCAGCGAATACGCTCGCGAAGCTCTCATAATGACACTCTCTTCTTCCAGCGCGGGTTTGCCCGAAATCTCATCAATTTTTTTCTCTGCAGTCTCTACCGCTAGTTCATCACTCTGCGTTACTTTGCCCTGGTAATAACTGAGCGCCTGCAAATCCTTGTTATAGAAAATGATTGTATACTCTTGCTCATTATAGGTTTTATTATTCCCCAAGGTTTCATATACCAGTGGAATATCGCTGATACTCTTCGGATAATAGTGATCGGTCACCCGGATGATCTTATCGGAGTACAGACTATGTGAACTCTTGAGGAGATCTCCGACTGCCCACTTATAATCAACATCCATGTAATACTTGGGAGTAATGCTGTAATACACAGCGTTACCTGGTTGATCTTTCAGAGCATAGGTCACATCAACGACATCAGAATAGTATGTTCCTCCCATAATATCAGGTGTAGACTGAACTACCTGCTTCTCCAGCTTAATGGTTACACCGGTCTCCAGCTTTACAAAATTCTTTGAAACGGAGACAAACGCCGGCTGCAGATTAACCTTTTGCGAATAGTAGCCTAGTGTTTGGTCATGCGCATTTAATATAACCGATACATAATAATCACCTGCCGCCGGTACAAATGCGCTAGGCACATCAACCTTGACATGTGAATTATTCGGATATGAATACGTAGGAGAAGTAGTAAGCGCCCGTCTGTTCTGCAGCACCCATTTCAGGTCTCTGGAGTTTATCGGGGTTGTAGTTACATAATAAGTAGCATATGTTCCGTTCCCAAACATGGAGGCAGGCAATGCACTATAGTCAAAGTTCAAGTAGACGCCATTCGTTACGGAAGTATTCGTAACCGAAGCAACATGAATATCAAGCAGTGGAATATCGCTGACCGGCAGCGTAGGCTCCGGAGTCACTACTGGCGTTGCTGTTGGCGTCACTACTGGTGTTGCTGTTGGCGTTGGCGTTGCTGTAACTGAACCGCCCCCGCCGCCCCCGCCTCCTCCACCGCCTACCGCTGCTGCCGCAGTTGCGGTTGGCGTCGGACTTGCGGACGGCGTAGCTGATGCCGCCGGAGTTGCCGTTGGCTGATCGGCTGTGTATTGAGCAGCTGCACTATCAATCAGTGTCAGGGATTCTGCCCGGGTCAGTGCCTGCTGAGGTGCAAACGTGCCGTTCGGGTAACCTTTAAGAATTCCAGCTGCAACCGCTGCTGCAACGCTGGCTTTGCCCCACTCGGCAATTTGCCCGGCATCGCTGAACATCTTCAGATCATTTATATTTCCGCCAGCAAGCTTCAGGAGCTTGCCTACGACTACCGCCGCCTCTTGGCGGTTAATGGGATCACCGGGACGGATGTCATTGTTATAGCCTTGTATGTACCCGGCTGCAACCGCTTTCGCAATTTCACTGTAAGCCCAATTGGTTGAAGCCACATCGGTAAAGCTGATCTTGCTTTCCGAAGTGAACCCGAAGGAACGATTGACCAGTGTCATAAATTCCGCTCTCGTAATCGTCTGGTTGGGCTTCACCGATCCATCCTGAAAACCTTTCAGGTCACCCTTCTCCAGCCAGCTTTCAATCGTCTTCTGTGCCCAGTGGCCTTCGTAATCCTTGCCGCTGCTCTGCGCACCTGCTGCACCCATAGATCCTAAGAGCATACTAATCCCAAGTACCCCCGCCATTATCCCCCTGAACTTCCTGCCCATTAACAAGCCTCCTATATGCCGCTCACCCTGGAACAGCCTTAAATTATACCTGCTCTACTATACTTATCTCACAATCAATACAGATAAAGCATTACCATAATATCCTATATGAAAATATTAGTAAATTAGATATATTCTCAAATTAATAACAGAATATACGCAAATAAGTCCGCCGGATGGTCCGGCGGACTTAACTTCATATCAATGCTGCTTGCTCTGTTAGTTCAAAAAGCTGCTAAGCTCGCTATCTGAACCCGCTTGCCTCAGCGCCTGCGGCTGGGAACCTTCGTTCAGTCCGAGCCGGTTGTTCAGCTGCGTATTGATAGTCGTCATTTTGGACGTATAATCCTGGCAGCTCTCGATAATCCGGCGGTTGGACTGCTCAGACGTATCAAGGGCACTGAGCAGATCGCCGATAGCCTGATTCACTGCTTCTAGAGACATCGAAGGCTTGGACAGCAGCTCTGTGGTCTTCTCGGTTGTAGTGCGCAGCAGACGCGCATTCTCCTTGAACTGGTCCTCAATCGTTTTGTTCGTCGCTTCTACAGCGGAAATGACATTCTCCTGATCCGCCAGTGACATGGCAATCATCGCTGACACGGTGATCAGGTTGGAGGTTTTATCAATCGCGTTGTTAACGGAATCGATGAGTTTGTCATTATTGTCGTTGATGATGTCTGTAGCGGCAATTGCCTGATTGTAGAGCAGAATCATCTCGGTCATCGACTGAATCCGGACCATGACCTTGCGCAGGCCGCGCTCCAGATAGGCTTTGCGGAACTCATTCTCCGGTTTGGCGATCTCAACCTCGAACAATTCCTTCAGCTTGTTGCCGAAGGCGATTTTGGTCTGCAGATTGTAAATCTCCTCCATGGAGGTGCGCTTCAGCTGCCGCATATTGACGATGCTCTCTTCGAGCGTGTCGCGGCCGTCACGCAGACCGGTAACGATGGCGTCAATATTCGTGCGGACGGACTGATATTTGTAGACATAATTCTTTAGCGGGCTTTTACGGAGCACTTTGCCAAAAAAGCTAACATTCTTGCTCTGCTGCAGCGTTTCGCATTCATTGCGCAGCTTCATAATCATATTCGGCACTTCGACGCGTTTGCCGGACATCAGATCATTCACCGGGCGATCCAGCAGCTTCAGGGTCTGGCCAGCCTTTTCCTGAGTCTTTACCCCCAGCTTGCCGATATCGTCCATTAAGGAATCGAGAGCTACAGTATCCGTTTTTGCTACTTTTTCGATTAATTGCGAGGCTTCCTCGACTACCTTCTGCTCATCTTCTTGCTTGAGCTGCATTAACTGCGTGGACATGGGTTTCCCTCCTATAATTCGGAACTGCTGTAGCGCTGATGAATCAGTTCCGCCTTGGTCTGAAGTTCCATCAGGTCTTTATGTTCGATCGTTGAGGCGATATCCGATATTTTGGAATCAACATCCCTCAGACCGTTCAGCAGCATTCTCCGGTTTTTCGTCTTCGCTTCGCCGCCCAGCCGCAGGAACGGATTGATCACCCCGTTCAGATCCTTCAGAACCAGTCTGCGGACGGTATGGTTAATCTCACCGTTGCCCAGCTCTTGCAGCAGCGGAAGAACACGCTGGATTCTTGCGAAGAGCGCCAGTGATTTCTCGACGATCTCATTGTCCAGGGTGTCCTTCTGGCCTTCCGAAATAATCATATCCTCCAGAATGACCAGATACTCTACAACCGGAGCAAACTCTGCTCCGATCTTAATCTCGGCGTGCCCTCTGGCGGCTGCATCAGCTTGTCCAGCTGTATCCGCGCCTCCGGCTGCCGCTTCCCGCGTTACAGGGCGACTGGCCGCAGATGCCGGCAGAGCCGCTGCGGGGGCTTGTCCGGCAGGAAGAACCTCCGCAGGGAGGTTAACCCGTGTGCGCTTGCCGCCCCAAAGGCCGGCCGCGGCTCCGGCTACCGGCAGCAGCAGGGAGAGCAGCTCCGGCAGGAAACTGCTGGTTAATACCGCCACTACATATCCGGCAGCCGCGTATAGTAGTACTTTTGATTTTGAATTCATTATTCTCACCTCTTGCAGGCTTCCTGCAGTTTGCTTAATTCACAGCGTCTTGAATAGTAGATTCAGCAAATATTTTCATAATCATCGGCTGTTCCACATGGCTTGCCAGTACATCCTCACCGAAGCTTACAGGCTGGACCTCACCGCCGAGCGCGCTTTTGACCGCCAGATATGGGAAGTTAATGCCCGACAGACAGGAGACATGCAGACCTCCCGACATGCGGGGGTTGATCTCCAGCAGCTTAGGAACGGAACCGCCATACTTCATCTGAATATTAAAATTGAACGGAATCCGGTACGTTTCAGCTACCCGTTCAGCGATAAGCTCCAGCTCAGGAATATGCTCCATCACCCGCAGGCGTCCGGTATCCTTACGGCGCGGCACTGCCGCCAGCAGCCTGCCATTCTCATCGGCCAGACAATCTATACTGTACTCATATCCTTCGAGCAGCTCCATTACCATCAGGTCGGGGAAGGTTTCTGCGCCGGATAGAACGCGGTAGGCTTCATCGAAGGAAATATGCTGCGTCACATAGCCGAACAGCTCCTGCAGAGGACTACGGCTATTGTTGATTATCCGGAAACCTAACCCCCCTTCGGTTTCGGTCGGCTTGAAGCAGACCCGGAGCCCCTTGGCTACAAGATCCTCATATGCCGTCTTGAACTGTTCCGCAGTATTGACTACATGGTATTCAGGAATTTCCATAATTCCGCTATCTTTAACCTTTTCATAGAACTTGCCTTTGTCCAGCATCATTTCCAGCAGGTCCAGATCACGGCATACCAGCACCTTCGTACCGATCGCATCAAACTGCGCCGCATGCAGGGCGATATCCATCATATGCAGGCGGGGAATGAAAATATCAATCTCATTACTGCGGCAAAAATCGATACAGAACTGGACGTATTCGATGCCTGTAACAGCCGGTTCGGTACCGGCGACATCGGCGCCTTGCAGCGACATATGCCTGATATCGGGGTGGGTAGCAAAAATTTGTACGGGAACACCATCCTCGTTATTACGGATGAGATTCATATAATGATAAGCCACGGAAAACCAGCGGTTGAAATAAATATTTACCTTCTTCACTTCAGCCCAACTCCCAATGTCGATAGATTGTTATAAATCTCCCTTACATATAACATGATCTCATCCCCGGCAAAAACACCTTTCTGCTGCGTAAAAGGATAGTTTAATTTTACTTGAGTCACCTGCTGCTCGGCAAATATTTCTCCGTGGCATGGAGCTATGGCATAGTCAGCACTTTCCAGCAGACTCTTATCCAGCAGCGAATCGCCCGAAGCTACCATGGGCTCTGAACGGACAGTTCGCCGCACATGGATGATGGCATCGCTTTTATTCACAGCCTCAGGCACTATGTATAGCTTGCGGCCCTGTAGAGAAACTCTCCAGCCCAGTCCGTGCAAACGCTCGGACATATGGTTAATCTCATCCAACGGCAGAAGATCCCGGTATACCATATACGTAAAGAACAGCTCATCACAGTAACGCTCGCTGATAATCCAATCTGTTCGCACTACAGACCGGACAATCTCCCTTACTTCTGCTGCCGCAGCAGAATTCTGCTCCACCAGCCTGCCGATATGACTCCGCCACTCTTGATCTACCACTCCGCCCACAAGGATATTGCCGCCGTTGCTCGTGACCGCATAATCCGGGATAAGCGTCTCCTGGAACAGGTTAATCCGCTTGTATTCCGCTATAGTGCGTGTAGTTACCGGCATGAAAATAACGTTCGCCGTAAGCTCCTGAAGCAGCTCCAGAGCCTTGCGGGAAATATACGCAGTTGTCTTGCCATCAATAATCTCGGCAGGCACAAGCCCCGGGGTATCCTCGGGGACGCAGAGCGCGCCAAGCGAATAAATCAGCGTTCGGTCCAAATCGCTGGCATAGATCATTCGGCTTCACCTCCCTTAAGCGGCCTGATGATGCCGCAGCAGGAATAGGCCAGCCCCGGGTATTCTTCTACCGGGACCCCACGCTCTTCTGCAAGCAGCAGAATATGGCGCAGATTCGGATTGCTCTTAGTATCGACAATAATCTTCCACGGCACTCTGCGCAGCAATACCCGGGTTGTTTCACCTACACCAGGTTTGATCAGATTGATATTGTCCATTCCGAACTTCTCCTGAAGGGTCTGTATATCACGCATTCCCCGCCAGGACACTTCTGGCGGAGAGGCCTGCATCTCCTCAGCAACGGCAACCGCCTGCTTCCTTACAGAAGCAAAATAAGGAGTAATTGCCCCGATGAATACATTGGAATAATCGTTATCCAGCCATTCTCTGTAGAATTTGGCTCCATGAAAGTCTCCCGGGCCAATCAGATCATCCCGCTGTACCGTACGGCTCAGCAGGCCTGACACCGTCGAATTGAGGCAAGCGCTGGGAATCAGATAATCTTCTCTGGTTCCATAGGTGCCGGAACAATGTCCGGGATCAGCCAATACAGCGAGATCATTGTTCAAGGCAATGCCATACTTCTTGTGGAATCCGGCGCAGGATTCCATAAGAACACGGGTAATCGCGCCTTTGCCTGTCCATCCATCCACGAACTGCAGCTTGGCCCCTGCCCCATGCTGCTGCAGGATGTAGAGAATGGCATTTTCGTCCAGCCCTTTGCCGCGGATAATCGAGACGCTGTAGTGCGGCAGTTCAGCTCCATAGGTTTCGGCGATATAGCGTTTGATCAGCACGCCTACGGGCGTTCCGGCCCGGGCTAGGGAGACAAGCACGGTACCCTCCGTTCCCCGCTGAGCCACAATCCGCTCGGAGACTACCGCAACCGCCAGGGCCACCTTCGCTGCAGATTCCCGCAGCGTCTCCTGGAACAACTCAATATACTGCTCCGTTGGCTGATATTCCACCGGCAGCATCTCGGAATAACTCACTCCAGACTGGATTGCCTTCTCCCGCTCCGCCGTCCCCAGCTCCAGTGAAATGTCGCTGAGATCCTTCAGCAGGAAAGTTACGTCTGACGGGGGGTAGCTGCCCATAGGAACCGGAGGTGCTATTCTATGGCGCATCACACGCTCCTGACTATCTGTCCCCTTCATCTGCCGCGGCCTCCCCTTCTTGTTCAGGAGCCAGTACGATCAGATGCACTTTACTGCCCGCCAGTCCCTTAAGAATATCTGTCATCGGCTTAATGCGCTGAGCCGGCACCTCACGTTCAAGGAGGATAAAAATATCATCATACTGGCCGTGATCCACATTATAGATGTAGTTTGTGATTGCAGGATCACCGGCTGACGGATAGGCGTACGCGTTGTGCACCCCGTAGTCCGGCCTGCGCTCGGGATGAATCGGGCTGCGGGTAGAGGACTGGTAGGATACCCCCTCCCCCATCTCTGCAGCAATCCGCATCGGCAGATACATGAATTCGCCTACGCCCATCACCAGTGTGCGGCTTCCTTCGCGCAGGTTGCGCAGCTGTTCCACCACCCGTGCAACCTCCTGATCTATTGCCACATTATCGGCCGATTCGAGGCCGAAACGTCCGCTCAGCTTCAGGTAAGGCGAGCGATTGATCTCACCGCAGGAATCAGTGGAGCTGACCATCAGCCGCTCCAGCCTGTCTCTTACGTAAGTAGTCACTACTGGCACTCCCGTGTCAGCATCGACTCGGCCTTTGCGTCCGTCCGCCTCTAAGAGAGGCACACCTTTTACATCAATCGTTCCCTGCAGCAGCGATAAGGCCCTGATCTTAATGCCCAGCTCCTGCTCCAGGTCCCGGTAAGCTTGAATATTAGCATCACTTCTCCAGTCCAGCAGCGAGGCCACTACATATTCCCTGCGCGGGAATTTAGACTGGATATCACGAATGGTGTTAATGGCCGTATTCCCGGTCGTAATCTCATCATCCACCAGTATAACCGGCTCTTCCCCTGACAGCAGGCCAGCATTCAGCGCATAGCAGAGATGGTCAACCGCATGGGAATGCTCTTCTTCAAAGCTGACGACCGATTCCATTTCTGGAATATCCTCACGGGTAGTATGAATATATGACGCTCCGCCGGCAAACATGTTGTACATACTATGCCCCAGAGCGGTAGCCGTCTCAGCAAAACCGATAAAGACAACGGGACGCGGAAGCGTAAGCCGTGCCGCCAGCAGTTTGCGGTAAGCCTCTTCCGCATAGAGCGAGTGGATCAGGCCGTGAACCGCCTGGTCCAGCAGCTCGTCCATCGTATCACTGCCCGCTTCACCGCCCATTTCGCGGTACAGCAGCAGTCCCAGTGCAGCTCCGCTAAGCAGCGGGGTATAGGGGTTCACCGGAATATGCTTGCCAAGCACTTTGCTGACAAAGAGGAACGAACGTTTTTTATTAATCCGGGCAGCCATTGAAAATAACGATTCCACCGGCATATGAAAGGGGTTGGATGTTTCGGTTACCGTAACCTGCAGATTTTCAACAATATTAAACGTGTGAATATTCGTTCTCGGGTAGTAAGAAGGTAAAATGCTGTTGTTCATGTAACACCCCGTATACTTGAGATCGTAGTAAAATACGTTTCGCCCAGTTCAAGTGCGGCTTAATTTCGTTCATTTTGTTAAAATATTCACTTTTAAATACACCACGGCTGCCGTCATTACTCTCCACAATACTTAACGCATCCACGTACTCCTCATGCTGAACCGTGTACAAAGCCTGGACGGGTCTAAGCTGGGAAGGATGAATAATCGTTTTGCCAATGATGCCGTTCTCTTTATCCAAAGTGACTTCACGGATCAGGCCCTCCATCGCTCTGGAGAAATAATTCAGCCTGCCGTAGGCATCCTCAAAAGAGATCTGCTGGCTCTGCGGACGGAGTCCCCTATGTCCCTTATTGCCGAAATATTCCCACACGGGGCCTGAAATGACATAGCCCTCTTCCATCCTTCCGAATACATTGATGATATCCGACATGCAGTCACGGATGGGGGTAAGGTCATAGATACTGATATCCGGACTGCGGCGCAGCCCGAACAGGCTGGAGAAATCGGTTGCCCCGATTCGGACATTCAGCACATAATCGCGGTAATCACCGAGCAGATTGCGGATCGCCAGCAGGTTGTCAATCCGGCTCTCCCGGTAAATAATCGGGGCGCTCTCCAGAATCGGCATGCCGTACAGCACGGGTGCAGAATAGCTGCGCGAGCTGTTATAATCGGCAATGGCTTCAAAGAAATCCACACCGTTCTCTGCCGAGAATTTGGGGAAGACAAAGCCGGTCAGCATCGTAATCAGGGAACCCAACCGGAAAATCAGCTGCTGCAGCTGTTCGGGGCTTCGGACACGGATAAAAATCAGCGGAAGGCTGTTCTCAGGTTCAGGCTCATTCTCGGTATAGGCGGACAGAAAAGAAAGATGCCTAAACACCGACTCCTCAGCAAAACAGACCTCTCCATCGCCAATGGCATCCTCCAGATCGATGATTACCGTGACCAGACCCGCCCCTCTGAGCTTCAAAATATCTTCCGCAACGCTGGCGCGGGTAGCCGGCATATAAAGAGCTGCGCCAACGGCATAGGCTAGCAGTTCCTTATTCGTTCTATGGTTAAATGTAACAGGCGGAGAGTAGAATAATGACGTCTCTTGTTCCTTGGTCAGGTAATCGAAGTATTTCAAAGGCCGTTCCCCCTAATAGTTGTACAAAGTGAGGCAAATAATCCTTCTATTTCAAAAAAAGAATAGCCTCTCCTTATAGAGAGCTGCAGAACCGGTTAAGCCGTCCTATCGGGGACGGCTTCCGGCTTTCTCCAATACAAGCAAAGGCCAAGCTACTACATATACGATTACCCGGGAGGGAGCACTCCACCTTCCCTGTGAAGGTCCCCTCCTTATGAAACTACTACTATGACTATTAGGCTTCTTTATCGATTTCCTTCTTTTTCTTCGCGGAACTGTACAGAATGGTTCCCACAAAGACCGCAATCAGAATGGTAAAGAACACCACATGCGGCATTTCAAATCCAAAGGCTCCAGCAAGCATCTTAGCGGCAATAATGGCAATGAGCAGGAATGCGGCCTGCTCCAGCTCAGGGAACCTGGCAATCAGCTTCAGGAACACTTGAGCTACGCCACGCATCATCAGTACGCCGAGAATACCGCCCAGGAAGAGCACCCATACTTCACTGCTCAGACCGAAGGCTGCAATAACACTGTCAATACTAAAAGCAATATCCATTAATTCAACAAGGAGTACCGTCTTCCAGAAAGAGGTGCCTTTGTTCTCCGTATGCCCGTCTTCTCCGCCGCCTTTAAATAATCCTTTATAAGCGATGTAAAAGAGGTACAGGGCGCCCAGAACTTTGACGAGTGTAAATTCAATTAAATACGTCCCCAGGCCAATGGCCAGGAATCTGAATAAATAAGCTCCCAAGATCCCGTAAAACAACGCCTTCTTCTGCTGCTCCTTCGGCAAATGCCGGACCATGACCGCAAGCACAAGCGCGTTATCGGCGGAGAGCAGCCCTTCCAGCAGAACCAGACTGCCGATAATTCCCCAGCTCACCGGGTCAGAAAGCGTTCCGGCTATATCACTCCAGGAAAAGAAATGTCCATAATTATCACTGATGCTTCTAAAAAAATCACTAAACCAATCCATCTCGCTTTGCGCCTCCGGAAAAATAAAATTATTTGCTGCCCGCTACCCAGCGCAATCCCCATCCATAGGCCTGATCCATATCCCTATGGCCGCTGAAATACTGCACGAGCCGCTCAATACTGAATGTTTCATCACCGACGTTCTGTATAAGCGCAATTGCACACATCCCTTTGCGGTTGTTATGCTCGTCCAGATTCACGATAATATCCGGTCCATCGCCTTGATGAATCGTTACAACACCATCTGCTTCAGACCAATGGGTCACTCCCTGATAGATAAAAGCAAAGATCAGGACCCGCCTGATCTCGGCAACCCTGCTGCCGTTGATCCGCAGATTCTCACCTGATTTCACGGAGCCGGTGCGGTCATCGCCATCCAGCATCACATAAGGCGGCTGCTGAAGATTGCCAAAAGCATTACCCAGTGCCTGAACAACACCTTTTCTTCCATCCTTCAATTCATACAGGCAAGCGAGATCTAAATCTACGCCGCCCTTGCGGCCGAACAATCCTCCGCCTTGCCGCTGGTTCCAGTTCAGATTAATAAGCACTTCCCCGAGACCGGCGGCAGATTTCTTCAGATTAATCGAATCGCCTTTTTTCTTCAGTTCAATCTTCTTCAGATTGAGATTCAGCACTGGCGAGGGAGCACTGTCCGCCGGGGCCGGCGGTACGGGTGCTGCCGGAGGCGGTGGAATAATATCTGCCCTGGGAGCCAGCTTCGGCTCAGGAGATGTTCCCAGACCCTTTGGGCCAGAGGCAGCAGGCTCGTCCTCCACCTCAATGCCATAGTTCCCGCATAACGCCTTAAGCCCACCGTCAAAACCAGCTACAATGGCGCTGAATTTCCAATCACTGTTATATCTATATAATTCTCCTACTACAACAGCCGTTTCCACAGAGAAATGATTTCCAAGATTACATCGCATGATTTCTTCCCCGGTTACCCGGTTCAGAATCCGGCAATGAGCATCTCCCATTTGCCCGAACATCTGATTTCGGCTCTCACCGTTATAAAGTGTAATTGCAAATGCGATCCTCATTGTTTCAGTGGGGACCTTGTCCAGTTCGATTTCGAAGTGCTTTAGGCCGCTTGATCCGGCAACCGGTATATCCTTATAGCTGATATAAGGCGTAACAGGATTATTATAAAAGATCAGATCCTCGTCGCTGCTTACTTTTGCCTGTGCTCCCAGTAAAAAAGCAGAAGCATCAATTTCCATTGATGCCGGAGCACGCCAGCCGATCTCTACGATCAGAGATTTAAGTCCGGGGTTCCCGCGGGTCAGATCAACCTTCTGACCTTTCACTGCTTCTACGTTCATTGGTTAAGCCACCTTTAACCTTTAACTAATAGCTTTTACTGTATAAAAAGGGCAGGATCACTGAGGATCCCGCCTTTGAAACCGACTAATGCTGCTATTGCGCATCCAGCCCGTAGTTTCTGCATAATGCGCTGAGACCGCCGGTAAAACCGCTGCCCACCGCCTGGAATTTCCAGTCCGCACCATGACGGTAAAACTCGCAGAATACAACTGCCGTCTCGGTTGAAAAGTCCTCGCCGAGATCATAACGCAGAATTTCGCGATCATTACCGGCATCGACTACACGCACGAACGCATTGGATACCTGTCCGAAATTCTGGCCGCGCGATTCGTAATCATAAATGGTCACCGTAATCCCAATACGCTGAATATGCGCGGGAACTTTGCTGAAATCAACAAGGACCTGCTCGTCATCCCCGTCACCTTCACCTGTACGGTTATCTCCTGTATGCGTTACGGAGCCTGTGCCACCGTTCGGGTTGTTATAAAATACGAAGTCATCCTCACCCTTAGCCTTGCCGTCCTCATGCAGCAGGAATGCTGAAGCATCCAGGTCAAAGTCTTTGCCTCCGCTATATTTGTTCGTATCCCAGCCTAGCCCTACTACCACTCTCGTCAGACCCGGATTGGTCTTGGTAAGATCAATCCGTTGTCCTTTGGAAAGACTGATTGTCACTGGCTAATACCTTCTTTCCTGATTTATTGCAATCCGTAATCACGGGTAAGGCCAGCCAGGCCGTCCTTGTAGCCGCTACCAATTGCACTGAATTTCCATTCGCCGGCATTGCGGTACAATTCGCCGACAACTACACCGGTTTCAATGGAGAAGTCTTCCCCGAGGTCGAACCGGATCAATTCCTCACCGTTGGCTTCGTTCAGGATGCGCACGTATGAGCGGGATACCTGTCCGAAGTTCTGGCTTCTTTGCTCAGCTTCATAGATGGTGATCGTGAAGGCAATCTTCTCCACGTCAGCCGGAATATTAGGAAGATCCACTTGAATCTGCTCATCGTCTCCGTCACCTTCGCCAGTACGATTATCTCCGGTATGAATTACCGAACCATTCTCATTCTGCTTATTGTTAAAGAAGATGAAGTTGGTCTCTTTAGCAACCTTGCCGCTTGCATTGGTCAAAAATACGGACACGTCAAGGTCAAAATCCTTGCCGCCGTCATATTTGTTGGTATCCCAGCCGAGGCCGACCGTAATCTTGGTCAAGCCCGGATTGGATTTCGTCAAATCAATCTTTTGTCCCTTAGATAAATTAATCGCCATGAGTATAAACCTCTCTTCTATTAGATTTAGATGTATCGTTCAGCCAGCTGATTAATATGTGCTGCATGGGCGCCTTCACCGATCGCCGCGAATTTCCATTCCTCGCCGTAGCGGTACAACTCCCCGCAGATAAGCGCCGTAAAGCCTGTGTAATTGTCCGTCAGATTAAACTTGACCAGCTCCGTATTGCCCGATGCATTCATGATTCGGATGTACGCGGATTTGATCATTCCGAAATCCTGTTTGCGGTTGACGGCATCATAAATATTAACCACAACCAGAACCTTGTGCACATCGGAAGGGATCGCCTTCAGATTGACCATGATCTGTTCGTCGTCTCCATCTCCGTCACCGGTCAGGTTGTCCCCGGAGTGAACAACCGAATTGTTCGGATTCTGTTTGTTGTGGAAGCATACAAGATTCGTTTTATTGACCAGCTTGCCATTCTCACTAAGCAGCAGTGCTGAGGCATCGCAGTCCACATTGGCCTGTTTCTTCACACCGAAGAACCCGCGGGCAGGCTCGGCGGGGTCCCAGCCCAAACCTACAATGACATTTGACAGCCCGGCATTACCTTTAGTTAAATCAATCTTCTGACCTTTTACCAGATTAATTCCAGCCAATTTCAAGTACCTCCGTTTCCGAAAAGAATCACAGCCTGTAAGTCTAGCATGAGGATGTTATATCAGTGATACGGTCAAGAACCTGTTTCGTTTCATCGAATTAATGGCAAATATCCAGCAGCCTTTAGAGGCTGAATTCGTTTGGACTGAGTCCCAGCACACTGCAGATATTCCGTACAACAGCCTTTTCCTGCTCATCAAAATCACCGTCAGCCGCCCCGATAGCAGAGCATACACCTACAATTACACGGCCGACTTCCGGTTTGCCGCTAAATTTGGCGATGGACTTGAGCGCTTCCTGTTTGCCGATCTCCGGGGTGAATTCGAAATTGCTGACATAGAAGTTAAACTGGGTAATGACATCTCTCATATCAAATACCTTAAGCTCGTTACTGAGGTTCATATATCCGGCCATTTTGTTCTTCTCAGCCTCTTCAATCTTACCGTCTGCAGCAGCCACTAAGGCACAGCCCGCAACGACCGCATTCATGAAATCTTTATTTTTAAATTTCTTAACCTGTTCAGTCAGTCCGCTTTTAGTTGTGTTCAGCCAATTTTTAAATGTGCTCATCGTATTCTCCTTCTATCATTATAAGTTATGATAACTAAAGATATTAGAGAGCCTCCCCTCCGTCATTTCGACAGATATCTGGCGTATTCATCGGTACTCCCGCCTACTCTTCTAATATAACCGATTGAAAAGTATTATTCTAGTTTTCCAGATTCTCACAGAACCTTTGACAAAAACTCCTGGGTGCGCTCATGAGACGGATTACCAAACAGCTGCTCTGGAGCCCCTTCCTCTACGACAACCCCCTGCTCCATAAACAGCACTCGGTCCCCTACTTCGCGGGCAAAGCCCATCTCATGGGTAACCACAACCATGGTCATTCCCTCACGGGCCAAATCCTTCATTACGGCAAGCACCTCACCGACCATTTCCGGATCCAGCGCCGACGTCGGCTCGTCAAATAGCATAATCTTCGGCTCCATGGCAAGCGCACGGGCGATCGCTACACGCTGTGACTGCCCGCCGGAGAGAGAAGCGGGGTACATCTCTGCCTTTTCGCTTAAACCTACCTTTTGCAGCAGCTCCAGCGCCTTCTCCCGCGCCTTGTCCTCCGGCCATTTACGGACCTGCACCGGTGCCAGCATGATATTCTCGATCACCTTTTTGTGCGGAAACAGATTGAACTGCTGGAACACCATGCCAACCTCTGTGCGGATATCGTTAATCCTTGTGCTTTTGGCCATCAAGGAAGTGCCTTCAATAATTATATCGCCGTCCTGCGGCTGCTCCAGCAAATTGAGACAGCGCAAAAAGGTCGATTTCCCCGAACCTGAAGGCCCGATGACCACGACAACCTCCCGGCTGTGAATATCCACGTTAATATCCGTCAGTACCCGGTGGGCTCCGAAGGATTTATGCAAATGTCTCACTGAAATAATAGGCTCCATATGAACTTACACCTTCCGTTCGATATAATTGAGCAGCTTGCTGAGGGAATAGGTTAGGATGAAATAGATCAGTGCAGCGGTCAGATACGGTTCCCAGATCCGCAAATATTGGCCTTTCATTGTGTTGCTCCAGTACATGATTTCAGGGGCAGCCACCAGCGCCAGCAGCGAGGAATCCTTGACCAGCACAATAAATTCATTTCCGAACGCCGGAACCATCCGTTTGATCGCCTGCGGCAAAATAATAAATCGCATCGCCTGCCATTTGGTCATTCCAAGCGATAAGGCCGCTTCACGCTGACCGGGATCGATGGACTGGATGCCTGCACGGAAAATCTCAGCGGAGTAAGCGGCCGAGTTCAGCGAAAGCGCCACAAACGAAGTCAGCAGCACATTAGTCGTTCCGTAAAAAGCAGGAATCACCCCAAAGTGTACGATCAGAATCTGCACATACAGCGGCGTCCCCCGGAAAAAGTTAATGTAAGAATGAAAGGGCCAGCGGAAGATGGCTTTTGGCGCCATTTTGCCGAATCCGATGCCCAGCCCTAGAATAGAGCCGAACAGAATCGAGACGATGGATACACCGATCGTAAACAGTGTTCCTCGCAATAAAACCGGTAAATAATGAACGATGATGTCGAATCTGAAATCCATAGAACTCTCCCCTTCTCTTCTGCGTCTATCTTTCTCTATTGCTCTCTTCAAAAAAAGAAGCATGCGCAATAGCAATCATTACGCATGCATTGTTGTTTCCCTGCCTTACTCCGCGCTCAGAAGAGTGGCCGTATCCGGCTCTTCCCCGAACCATGTTTTGTAGATTTCCGCATACTTTCCGTTCTCGATGATCGCCTTGATCGCCGGGTCCAGCTTAGCTTTCCATTCGCTACCTTTAGGATAGAGGATACCGTAGTACTCGGAACCGAAGTTTTCCTTATCAATAATTCCGGTCAGTTTCTCTTTCGGATTGTTCTTGATATATTCATTCACGATGGCAATATCCGCTACAACCGCATCGGCTCCGCCGCTGTTCAGCTCCATCAGCGCCACTGCATTGCTGTCAAAGCGTTTCAGGTTGGCGTTGTCGACACCCATGATTCCGCTCATTAGGTCATCGGCTGTCGTAGCCCCCTGAACCGCTACCACTTTATCCTTCAGGTCCAGAGCGTTCTTGATGTCACTGCCTTCTTTGACCATGATCATGTTCGTCGATTCAAAATAAGGGATGGAGTAGTCATAGGTTTCCTTGCGTTCATCCGTGATGGATACGGAAGAAAGACCAGCCTGATATTCCGTCCCCTGCTTCACGCTTGAAAGCATCGTATCCCAGCCCGTATTGGTTACCGAATATTTGATCCCCGCTTCTTCCATAACCGCTTTGATGAAATCAATGTCAAAACCCTTGATGGTATCCGTATCCATATACTCCATCGGTGCGTAGCTGGCGTCACTGGCGAATTTGATCATTTCACCCGCTGTACCATTGCCTGCCGCATTGTTATTCGAGCCGCAGCCCACCATTGTAAGCACGAAGCATGAAACTAAAGCTGACATTGCCCACTTTTTTCCGATCCCCATATCCCAATCCCCCTACTGTTTTTGTAAAATACTTAAGGAGATTTTATCAGATTAAAGCAGTGGTGACAATTAACTTTTCTCACTTGCGTTAGATTACATAACATATCATCAATAGATTATAACATTTACTGCCGTCCTCTCCGCCTCTGACGCTCCCGGTACACAAAAAAGGCTATCTCCACGGAGATAGCCTTATAACATCATTGCCGACCCATAGAGACGGCCGATTTAAGGGTGAAGCTTATAGATTCTTATCCTTTAAAACGTCAGATCGCCGTCATAGGAAGCAATCATCCGGTACAGCTCGGGACGGCGGTCGCGGAAAATCCCCCATTCAATCCGGCCGACCTCAAGGGCATCCAGATCGAATTCACTGACTAGCACCGCCTGCTCATCTCGTCCGGCTTCAACAACCTTGTTGCCCTGCGGGCCGGCGATGAACGAGGAGCCGTAGAAGTTAATGCTGGATTCCTCGTCAGTTTCTTCACCAATCCGGTTGGAAGCCACGACGGGGATCAGGTTCGCCGCCGCATGACCCAGCATGCAGGTCTGCCAGTGGTCCTTAGAATCGATGGAGCCGTCCTGCGGCTCTGAACCGATAGCTGTAGGGTAGAACAGAATTTCTGCCCCCATCAGGCTCATCACTCTGGCCGCTTCTGGATACCACTGGTCCCAGCAGACGCCCACGCCGATTTTGGCATAGCGGGTATTCCATACCTTGAAGCCGGTATCACCGGGATTGAAGTAGAACTTCTCCTCATAACCGGGACCATCCGGAATATGACTCTTGCGGTACTTGCCCATTACGGTTCCGTCGGCATCAATGACCGCCAGCGAATTGTAGCGAGCATAGTTTTTCTTCTCATAAAAGCTGATGGGCAGCACTACTTGCAGCTCTTTGGCGATCGCCTTGAAATGGTTCACGGCTTTGTTGTGCTCAAGCTCAGTAGCATACGCATAATAATCGGACTTTTCCTTCTGGCAGAAATACGGTGTTTCGAACAGCTCCTGCAGCAAAATTATCTGCGCTCCCTGTGCCGCCGCCTCTCTAACCAGGACTTCAGCCTTGCGGATATTCTCATCAATGTCGCCGGAACAGCTCATTTGTGTTGCGGCTACCTTTACTTTTCTCACGTTGTTAGTCCTCCTTGCCAAAATTCATTTATTTCCTTGCCGGCATTTGCTGGGTAGTGCAGTGCACATTGCCGCCCTCACCAATCACGGCCATACCGTTCACCGTGCGGATTCTGCGGTCAGGGAACAGCCCGCCCAGCTGCTGCTCGGCCAGCTTATCTGTCTCAGCAGCCGTACCGCCGAATACCGGCAGGATGATGCCGCCGTTGACAAAATAAAAATTTAGGTAGCTGAGCGTCAGGCGGCTGTCCTCATAATCAACCCGCGGAGGCTGGGCAATCTGGATAATCTCCAGCTTCCGGCCTTTAGCATCTACTGCACTCTCCAGAATACGCAGATTCTCCCGGGTAATCTCATAATTCTCGTCCTTCGGATCGTCACATACCTGGATAATTACTTTGCCCGGTGCGGCAAAACAAGCAATATTATCGACATGTCCGTCAGTCTCGTCGCCGCTGAGACCGCGTTTCAGCCAGATGATCGACTCTGCACCAGTGAATTTGCGCACATAATCCTCAATCTCTTCGCGGCTAAGCTCGGGATTGCGGTTGGTATTAAGCAGGCACTCCTCCGTGGTAATCAGTGTTCCTTCACCATCGGTGTGGATCGAGCCTCCCTCCATGACGAGCGGTGCATCAAACCGTTCAACCTGCAGCTGCTCCAGGATCTGCGGTGCCACCTCATCATCGAGGTCCCAAGGCATATATTTGCCGCCCCAGGCATTGAACTTCCAGTTCACACCGGCGAGCTTCCCGTCCCCGGCCGCAACAAACGTCGGCCCGTTATCACGCAGCCAGGCATCATTATGCCGGATCGGCAAAAGCGTTACATTGGATCCAAGACCCAGAGCCTCCACCGCTGCCAGTTCTTCAGGATTTACTATAACTGTTACTGGCTCAAACTCGGCAATCGCCTGTATAATCTCAGTATAGCCTTCGCTTACAGCTTTATAGTTATCCGGAAATACCATCGACGCCTGCACCGGCCAGGAGATGAAGGTCCGTTCGTGCTTGTCCCATTCCGCGGGCATTGTATAGTTCAAGTCTTTAGGATACATTCGTTAGCTACCTCTACTGGTTAAATTTGGAGCGGGTTATCACTACTAAAAAGCTCCTTACCCATCATACAATAAACTGGTGACACGCTCAATTGCCAGAAAACAGCATGTTCACATATAAGACGTATCTCTAATATTGACCATCGTTAGATTTTGTATAATACTGGAAGATGTACAATTATAATTACCGGACCTACAGCGTGAAAGGTGGTCATGACTTGGAACCTGCATCAACGATCCTAACAGAGCTCGAAGATTACATGAAAAGAGAAGCTTTGACGATTTCAAAATTTGCCGCGCGCTCGGGAATGAATTCCGGTACACTCAGCAATGTGATCCAGGGACATCGTCCGATTGCAATGCAGCAGCTTGACCGGATCACCACAGCCATGGACCTGCCTGAGGGCTATTTTTATGAACTGTATGTCGATAATTACATTATTAACGGCGCTCCGGACTGGCGGCGGATCGGACCTCTCCTCCAGCGGTGCGCAGAACTGAATAAACTCGACTGCATCCACCGTGTAGTCCAGCACATTATGGACAAGCTGATTTACTCCCCCATGCTGTTTGATACGGCCGAAGAGCTGTTCAAACAGGGCAGCCATGCCGCTGCTGCACTGATATACGAAAGTGTCGCAGAAGGTGAACGTTTCCAGCATTCCGAACGGCTCGCCCTCTGCCGTTATAGACTGTTTACAATCGGGCTCAGTGAGAGCCAGGATGCGAACCTGCATGCCGCCAATCAATTCGAACCCTATGTAGAGCGCCTGGACGAAGCCGATCAGCTCGATGCGCTTAAGCATCTGGCCGATGTATTTGCTTCCATGCACCGCTGGGAAAAGGTTGATGAGCTAGCCGAGCTTTTAGGCCAAAAAGCCAGCCTGCAGTATAAGCAAAAGACAAAGAAAGAAAGCACCCAGAAGCAGCCTGCACGACCGCTTATTTACTATATATTGTATGCACATTTATTGCGGTCACTGGTTTCCGATGAACTCGGCAATTATGACAACGCCCTGTATCATGCTTCCTTATACTCCGATATGAGCTGGGTAAATACTCCATACAGCCAAGAAGAACAGCGGGTTATGGAGCAGTTTCAGGAATGGGCGATGGCCAATATGTATTTGTACCGCTTAATGGCCGGTCAAGTCGAGGTGCTGCCTGAATATATACATTATGTTGAAACCAAGGAAGCTGAGATCTTCCCGGCCTTATTCAAAATTATGCAGGCTGCTAACCGTTACGGGTTTAATGTTGATGATATTCTTGAGCGCTTTAAGGACCATTTGTCCTACAGAGAACAGCACAGCCGCTTAGGTAAATTCAATCAGCAATTAACGGGTGACCGATATACCCGGTTTCTGACCGAGTTAGCGATTTACCATCTTAGTCGAAATAAATTCGAATTTGGCTTCCATTACTTACTAGAGAGTTTGGAATCATCTGTTACTATAAGAAATGACACCAACATTGTTAAATGTGTGGGGTTATTCGAGAAACACCGGGTATCTGCATCCCCGGAAGTAATTCAGAGGTACACAAATTCCATTAGCGAGGTGCAAAAGATCAATGAAGAGAAAGATGGCATTATTACTGTCAGTAGCTAGTATTGTGCTTCTCCTTGCCGTACCTGCGTATGCCAGCAGCAGCGATTCAATTCAAGCTAATGTATTTCAGCCTATGACCCATGGTGCCGGGGGTTAAGAGTTTTGCGCAGTCTTTTTAGCAACTACAGGTAGGATTATTCTAAAATAGAACCAAAGAAGAAGCTGCGCCAATGGCGCAGCTTCTTCTTTGGTTTCCGCATATTTTTTACCATTCTGCTTTTTGACAGCATGTACTAACATACTCTTAAGGAGGGGGTTTTATGCAGAATAATCTTGATTTATTATTACTTCAGGTGGAAAACGCCCGGACGAAGCTTTATCAGACGGAGAAAATATACGGGTGCTTTACTCATCCCAAGGTCATTGAGCAGTCTGTGATCCTGGACGAGCTCTTAAACCAGTACCCCTATGATAAGCCTACACATTAGTATTGCCTCGCTCACCTTATCTTTACAATCGTATGTCTTTCACCACATTGCCTTCAAAGTCCTTAATGGTGAATTTCCCGTCAACCATAATCCCGTAAGAATGCGGGTTATTCTCTTTAGGCAAAGAGATCGAACCCGGATTAAGTACATAAATACCTTCCTTAACGTCAGCTACCGGAAGATGCGTATGCCCCTGGATAAAGACATCGCCCGGAACGAGTGGAGGCAATTGGTCGATGCTGAAGCCATGACCGTGAGTGGCGTAGATTTTCCTGCCTTCATGAAGGATCAGCACATAATCGCCCATCATCGGAAACTGCAGCAGCATCTGATCCACCTCGGCATCACAATTACCGCGCACAGCCACAAGCGATTTGCCGTAGGCATTCAGCCGGGCAGCGACACCTTGCGGGTCGTACCCCTCCGGCAGCGGATTCCTCGGCCCGTGATACAAGAAATCCCCCAAGATCACAAGGGTATGCGGCTGTTCCTGCTCAGCCTTTTCTAAAGCCCGTTCCAGCCAAAACAGTGAGCCATGAATATCGGAGATAAACATTAGTTTCATCAGGTGATCTTCCCTTCCCTTATTCGCTTTCCTATTAATCTTACTTCCTCTTGTACCCGGAGCGCAAAACAGGACGCCGCTGGCGTCCTGTCGCATACTTTAATATTCCCGGATTAATTAAGGCAGATTGGAGGCACCCATCAAATAGCGGTCCACTTCACGCGCGGTCTGACGTCCTTCATCAATCGCCCATACTACTAGGCTCTGTCCACGGCGCATGTCTCCAGCCGCAAATACGCCCTCGATATTGGTGGTTTGCGTACCGAACTCCGCTTTGGCATTAGAACGCTCATCACGCTCTACTCCAAGCTGATCCAGCACTGTATCTTCAGGTCCCGTGAAGCCAAGGGCCAGCAGCACGAGCTGTGTCTTAATTATTTCTTCGCTGCCCGGCACTTCCACTGGAATCATTCGCCCCTGCTCATTACGGGTCCACTCTATCCGTACAGTATGCAGTTCCTGGACATGTCCGCCATCATCTCCGACAAAACGTTTCGAAGAAACGAGATAGCGGCGCGGATCTTCCTGGTACAAGGAAGCTGCCTCCTGCTGGCCGTAATCCACCTTCAATACCTTTGGCCATTCCGGCCAAGGGTTGCTGGCCTGACGGGTCAGCGGAGACTGCGGCATAATTTCGAGCTGGATTACACTGCGGCAGCCATGGCGGATGGAAGTCGCCACGCAGTCGGTACCCGTGTCGCCGCCGCCGATAACTACTACATCTTTGCCTGCAGCAGAGAGATATTCTCCGTCTGCCAGTCCGGAATCAAGCAGGCTCTTCGTGTTCAGCGTCAAAAACTCCATCGCCTGGTGTATACCGCGGAGATCACGCCCCTCAATCGGCAGGTCGCGCGCCTGCGTCGAGCCGCCGCATAGCACAACGGCATCATGTTCTTCCTGGAGCTGTGAAGCCGTAATATCTTTGCCGATTTCGGTCCGGGTCACAAAGGTAATCCCTTCGGCAGCCAGAAGATCCACCCGCCGCTGAACGGTTTGCTTATCCAGCTTCATGTTGGGAATCCCGTACGTCAGCAATCCACCGATCCGGTCTGCCCGTTCATATACAGTTACGGTATGTCCGGCCTTGTTGAGCTGCGCCGCACAGGCGAGTCCTGCAGGACCGGAGCCGACTACGGCTACCTTCTTACCTGTACGGACCAAAGGAGGCTCAGGAACGATCCAGCCCTCAGCAAAACCTCTATCTACAATCGACCGCTCAATGGATTTGATGGTTACCGGCTTGCCGTTCAGTCCTACGGTGCAAGCCCCTTCGCAAGGCGAGGGACAGACACGTCCTGTAAACTCCGGAAAGTTATTGGTCTTATGCAGGCGCTTCAATGCAACCTGCCAATTGCCGCGGTATACTAAGTCATTCCACTCGGGAATCAGATTATGCAGCGGACAGCCGGATGCCATCCCGGAAAGCAGCCGCCCCACATGACAGAACGGTGTTCCGCAGTCCATACATCGGGCCCCTTGCTCCTTCAGCTTCTCTTCATCCATTGGTATTAAAAATTCATCCCAGTTCTTAATGCGTTCTAAAGGCTCGCACTCCGCAGGAGCCTGCCGCTGATACTCTAAAAATCCGGTTGTTTTACCCATTCCTGTCATCCTCCGAGTTTCTCTGATTGGCCGTTACTCTCCGTCACCGACTAGTTATTTGTCACTGTAAAGCAACAAAGTAAGAAGCTGTGAGGTAACGGTGTTCCGCCACTTCACAGTCCCTGTTAGGATCTTTCTTGGATTGAAATGCCTTTATATTATCATTGATCCTCTTTGACCTAAATGAGTAATGTCACTTTTTTAATTAAAATTCCGGGGATGGGTAAAGCGGTCTGAGGATGTCTTATTGGGCTCTAAACGCATTATAAGTATACTCTTCTTCCTTGAGCAGGAACTTGAAGCTATCCTTGATACTTCCGTAGTAAATGAACAGAAAGACTGCAAGTGCCACCAGCGCCAGCAGAATGACCACACCATAAGCGGTAGCGTCGTCATTAATCATCGACCAGGTAATGACCGGAACCGGACTCAGCACACACAGGCATACCCCCATAGTCAGAGAAAGGGTATAGGTGGGAGTAAATGCTCTGCTGCGCTGCTCAATTTCGGTGCGTAAAAAATGCGGCAGGGTAAAGCCCTTTTGCAAATATTTATATTTCTCCGACACCGTACCACTGTAAATAAATAGTCCGACAGCTGGAGCCACCAGTACAAGCAGGATGACCACCCCAAGGATTCCGGCTGTATCCTCGGAAATAACCCCTTGCAGGAAACCATATTCTGCAAGTGTACTAAGCAGAATCAGTAAAGCAGGGCCAACGATGCACAGCATCACGCCAAGTCCCACCATGAATCCGGCTCTCTTCTTGGCAGCCATATAGCTCCAGGTATCTTCCGGAGCCAGCTGCGGAAGCGGTGAATCTGTTCCCTCTACAGCGATGCCGAGCTCCTCAATCAGTTCATCGATATTGCCGAATTCGGAAATGACAATGCCTACCGCCTCATTCTCCGATTTCCCGTCCTGCTTCAGTTCGTAATACTTGTCTTCCATACTCAACAGCAGATCCTGCTTCAGCTTGTAGGTCTGCTCAGTTCTGGGCAAAGAGGCGAACATATTGTTCAAATATCCGGTAATGGTATCCATCTCATTACAGCTCCTTTATGAATTTATTGACGACCTCCTGCGTAACCTTCCATTCCTCGCATTTCTCACGGTAATAGGCCAGACCCAGCGGAGTAATCCGGTAATAGGTCCGCCTTTTGCCAAACGTCTCATCCAAAAAAAAGGAATCGATATATCCGTTCTTCTCCAGCCGGGTGAATGCCGAATATAGCGTGGTCTCCTTCATAATGTATTTCTCGTCCGACAGCTTCCTGATGTTCTTGGATATTTCATATCCGTAGGATTCGCCATCGAGGAGCATGTAAAGGATAAGCGTATCGTTGTATCCCCGAATGACATCACTGCTGATCAAAATTCACCCTCCTAAAAGTTTTGTAGCATAGGCTTCATTGAATGACTTCGCAAAACTTACTTCGTAAGCATAAGCTAAAAGTTTTGTAGCATAAGCTTCACTGGATTACTTCGCAAAACTCACTTCGTAAGCATTCACGCGGTCAATTATTACTTCATCTGTCGTAGTAACTGAAGTGTAGCACATCTACTACGACAGGTGAAGTACTTTTTTACACATATTGGCCGATAAAATGGAAAAGAAACGGGTACCCTCCCCTTTCGGGGCGGTATCCGTTTCTTTTCCAGCAAAGCATATAGCAAGTGATGCTGCCTAAGGCTGCACAGCCAGCACAACCATTCCAAGTCCCCGGACTGCCAGCTTACCTCCGGCAACACCCGTGACCAGCTCATCCCCGAACAGGATGCTCCATTCTCCAAGGGCAGGCAGGCTCAGCGAAGCTCCGTCCGGATTCGCATTATAGAGCACATACAAGTGCTTAGCGGAATCTCCTCCGGCATGATCACGCAACGTGTAGGCGACCGTACCGGCCGGCGACCGCTCAAAGATAAGGCGGGTGCGGATTTCTTCCGCCGTGCGCAGACGGAAGGCCGGATGCGCCTTGCGCAAAGCGATAAGCCGTTTCATATAAGCGACATCACTGGTATGCGCAGCGCAGCGTTCCCAATCCATGCGGTTGATCTCAACGGGCGACTTATAGCTGTTCTCAACCCCGTCCTTTGTACGCATGAACTCCTGTCCGGCGTGAACAAACGGAATCCCTTGGCTCGTCAGCACCATGGCCGAGGCCAGGCGGTGCATCGCTTCGCGGCGGGAATCGCTTACCCCCTCCGAGGACAGCACGATTTTATCCCACAGCGTATGGTTATCATGGCATTCCATGAAGTTCACACACTGCTGCGGCTCGTCAGCAAACTGTCCTGTAGCTTGACCGTACACTACTCCGCCGGTAATGCCTGTCTTTACAGCCTGTTCAAGACCACCCTTGCCGCCGATAAATCCCGGCTCTTCATACCGGAAGATGTTACCCTTCACTGCATCGCGGAAGCCGTCGTTGAAGTGCCCGATGCCCGGCAGCACATCCGCGTTACTCTGGCTGGCCAGCCGCGAAGGGGAAAGCTCCGTGTCCATAATCCAGCCCTCGCCAATCGTTAGGATCGAAGGATCGATCTCATCCAATCTGCGGCGGACTTCCTGCATCGTCTCAATATCAATAAGTCCCATCAGATCAAAGCGGAAACCGTCGATATGATACTCCCTAGCCCAGTAGAGGACGGATTCTACAATAAAACGGGACATCATCAGCCGTTCACTGGCGACATCATTGCCGCAGCCCGACCCGTTTGACAGACTGCCATCCGGCTTATAGCGCAGATAATAGCCGGGAACCAGCTTGGTGAAATTGACCCGGAACCCGTCATATACATGATTGTAGACCACATCCATAATCACCCGCAGACCGCGGTCATGCAGCGCTTGGATCATAGTCTTCAATTCGCGGATGCGTACGCTCGGTACATAAGGATCGGTGGCATAAGAGCCCTCCGGCGCATTGTAATTCTTCGGATCATATCCCCAGTTATAATGGGGCTGGCTGAGCCTGGTCTCATCAACGCTTTCTGTAGCATAGTCGTAGATAGGCAGCAGTTGCACATGCGTTACTCCGAGGCCGGCAATATGATCAAGTCCGGTAAGAATTCCACCCGGACCGCGGGTGCCCTCTTCCGCCAGACCAAGATATTGTCCCTTATGGGTAATGCCGCTCGCCGGATGGACAGATAAGTCACGCAAATGAAGCTCGTAGATTACAGCATCGACCGGATCGACCAGAAGTGGCTTCTCGTCAGTCCAACGCTCAGGGTCAGTTTTACGTAAATCCAAAATTGCGCCCCGGTCTCCGTTGACGCCAACAGCCCGGGCATAGGGATCTGCCGCTTCATTCCACTGCTCCCCGACACGCACCCGGTATGTATAGAACTTGCCGTCCAAGTCTCCGGCTACCATCAGCCTCCAGACCCCCCGCACATCCCGGGTCATCGGTAAATGCTCTCCTTCAGCTTCCTGCCATGACTCATAGAGCACAACCTCAGCCTCAAAGGCAGTGGGTGCCCATAGGCAAAAGGCAGATTGAGCAGGAGTGTAGCTTAAGCCAAGATCATCGCCATCATAACTGAAAAGATCATCAAAATCCTGGTCGAACACGGAGATTCCGTCCGTGGCCGCCGGATCACCATAATAAATAGGTTCTTTCATTTCTTTTTGTACGGACAAGGCAACCTGTCTCCTTTACCCTTTAATAACTGGAATTATAGCGCCATTATCCATTTTGCGCAAACGTTTGTACAAACTTTTCGCCCGCTCCTCCCTTTACAAGTTAAAGGAGCGGTTCCCGCTTAGACTTCAGGACTAAACCCGGGTGATGTCCAGTGCTACCATTGTGATGATATTCCGATTGGGAAGATAAGGGATGCGCCGCTCCTGCCCCGGGCGGTAGCCGCCGTCCTTAAGGCGGAGTCCATTATCGTGAACAAGGAGCACCGGCCCTTTTCCGCCAGCAGGCTTTTCATAGCCGATCCCCAGAACCCAGTGATAATTGTAGGCAAAATCCCCTTGCCAGCGGAAGCTGCACCATTTATCAAACTTGAGTGCTACCGGCCTGGCTGCATCAATCTCCGCTGTATACCGCTCCATATCATTAAAGACGGTTACAGTGTGCTGCCATCCGTCATGGCCATCCTTCCCGGCAGCTAACCTGAGATATGCATGGAGGCCTCGGGTGAAGCTGCGCACACTCATGCCCCAGGGCCTTCCGCCGTGACGGCTGTATATGTTATTTATATGTGCTGCTTTGGTGTCAAAATGCCTCATTCCAGGAATAAAGGCTACTCCCTGCCGCGTGTGCCAATATTCCATTAACGCTGCCATAGTGGCAGGCCCGCAGGCCGAGCCGGGTGAACGAACGCCCGGCTCCCACTGTGTATAGGGTTCTGCAGGAATCCGGCGGCTTAGCAGTGACTGTGTCATAAGGATATCTTCTCCTGCCGCTCCCGCAGTATACGTTCAATGTCAGAAGCGAGAAAAGGCTTGCTGATAAAATCCTTCATACCTACGGCCAGGCATTTCTCCCGATCCTCCGGTCTGGCGTAGGCAGTTACAGCTACCATATAGGGGCGGCTGCCGGTTACAGGCAGCCTACTAATCCGGGCTGCTGCACTTAGCCCGCTCATTATTGGCATCTGCACATCCATAAAGATAAGATCATAGTCCTGCTGCTGCACCGCTTGGAGCGCCTGTTGCCCATTTTCTACGAGATCGGCGTTGTAGCCTCTTTTCTGCAGCATGGTCAGGAGCAGCTTTTGGTTGATGGGATGGTCTTCGGCAACCAGTATCCGCAGCGGACCGTATTTCGGTTCTGCATGCGGCAGAGCCCCGGCATTCCGCAGCGTTTCCTCCGCCGGCTCCGGCAAGGCGTACGGGATGCTGTCCGCACCCATTCCGCTTTGGCCTGCCGGTTCCTTGTCCTCCGGCCTTACCATTTCCTCAGCAGATTCATCCGGATCACTGTCAATATCGATAGGCAGGGTGAAGTAGAAATTGGAGCCCTCCCCTTCCCTGCTGTCCACGGTAATTGCCCCGCCCATCAGCTCAACCAGCCGCTTGCAGATCGAAAGTCCAAGTCCGGTACCTCCATATTTACGGTTAATTGCCGGATGCAGCTGGGAAAAGGATTGAAATAACAGGGACTGCTTCTCGGACGGAATGCCAATCCCTGTATCCTGGACACTGAATTTCAGGGTCAGCTTGCGGCGGTTAGGACAGAATTGCGTCCCTACAACAATAGAAACATGCCCCGTATCGGTAAACTTAACAGCATTGCTGACCAGGTTAACCAAAACCTGGCGCAGCCGGGCTGCATCCCCCATAATCAGCTCCGGTACATCGGGGTCTATCCGGCAGCTCAGCTCGATGTTTTTTTCCCTGGCTTTGGGCAGGAACAGCTCGGTGACACTATCCATGACGTTTTCCAGGCTAAGCGGCTCATGCACCAGCGTCATTTTCCCGGCTTCAATTTTACTGAAATCCAGAATTTCATTCAGAATATACAGCAGGGAAGCACTGCTCTCACTGATAATATTGGCGTATCCGCGCTGCTCCTCGTCAAGCTCTGTCTCAGCGAGCAGGTCTGTCATGCCCATAATGCCATTCATCGGTGTCCGCAGCTCATGACTCATGATGGCCAGAAATTCCGATTTGGCCTGATCCGCCTTCTCTGCGGATTCTTTAGCGCGGATAATCTCCTTCTCATTGGTGTTGTCCCGAAAGACGACAACCGCACCTATGCGCTCTCCTTTATCAAACAGAGGGGTAACCTGGTATTCAGCCAAAAAGCTCGATCCGTCTTTCCGCCATAACACCGCATCCTTGCTGGAAAGGGACTCCCCGGTCTGGACAGCCCGGATCAGCGGGGATTCCTCAGGCCGGGAATAGATGCCGTCCCGTGCTGTCTGCTGAATGTGGCCAAGATAAGGACGTCCCATAATCTCGCCATAGGCAAAGCCCAGCATATCTGCACCGGCAGGGTTGATAAAGGTTATCCTGCCTTCCGTATCAAGGCCAAATATGCCCTCGGAGACTGCATTAAGGATCAGGGTATAATCATTGCTCAACTTCTCAATCTGCTCGGTATACCGGATGCGCTCGGTAATGTCACGGGAAATCCCGTAGACACCGACAACCTCGTCATCGACGATAATCGGAATATTGACCGTATTGATCTCCACCAGATGCCCATCTTTATGAATCAGCGTGAGTTCATAGCTTTGCGGGAATCCCTGGCAGGCCAAAGAAAAGTGATAATTTGTCTTCTCAATGTCCTTTTCATGCACAAGCGGCCCGTAGTAATTACCGATCAGCTCTTCCATGGAGTAGCCGGACAATTTCTCCAAAATAGCATTTGCAGTTAAGTAATCCCCCTGCAGGTTCATCGAATATACCGCTGACGGATTGTACTCGAACAGCGATTTGTATCGCTGCTCATTCTCCTGCAGCCTCGACTCGAATTGTTTGCGCTCCGTAATATCTCTGGCGACGGCAATAATCTCCACCAGCTGTCCCTGCTCATCAAAAATGTAACGACTGTTCGTCTCGAACCAGATATAGCTGCCGTTTTTGTGGCGGTACCGGTAAGAGATCGGCGAAATGAAACCGGCTGCCTTGTTCTGCATCATCTTTTCCTGTATCAGGGGCAGGTCGTCGGGATGCAGATAGTCATAGGCGCTGGTACCGACCATCTCCTCAGGCTCGTAACCAAGTAAAGTACGGCTAGCCGGGGAGCAATACAAAAAGACGACATCGTCGACTGTAAGGCGTGAAATCAGATCCAGTGAGTTTTCGGACATCAGCCGGAAATTGCGCTCGCTCTCCCTGAGCTGCTGCTCCATCTGCTGCCGCTCGGTAATATCCTGCATCATGCCGATTAGCTTGATAGGCTGTCCTTCCGGACTATAGATCACATCCGACTGAATATTTACCGCCAGCAGGGTATTATCAGGGAGGACCAGCCGGTAGGTAGCTTCGCTGGACTCTCCATGGTTGATTGCCAGCTCTACATTCTCATACAAATAGCCCAGGTCCTCCGGATGGACCAGCTTTGCGAACGTCTGGTAATCCACACCGGTTGGACCTACACTATAATGCAGAATACGCCGCAGCTCCTCCGAGAAGGCCAGCTTGCTTTTGACTAAATCCCAGGTCCAGGAGCCGATTCTGGCAACCCGCTGTGCCGCGGCGAGCGCTTCTTCATTCTGTTTGCGGCTGGTCACATTCCGGCCAATGCCCATAATTCTCGTGATTTCATTCTGCTCATTCCGGATAGCATGAAAAGAGGTTTCTAACCAGATATAATGCCCTTCCTTGTGGCGGAGACGGCGGGTATACGTATCATTCTGCAGAAGTCCCTCGAACGACTTGTCCAGGCCTGCGACATCATCCGGATGATAGAATTCCAGGCGGTTCCTGCCGATGAGCTCTTCAGGCTCATAGCCGAGCAGCTTCTTCGCAGAAGGTGAAATAAAGCTCAGGATGCCGTCCGGCTGGGTAAAGGAAATAATGCTTTGATCATCTTTTATAAATAAATCGTATAAATCGCGGCTGTCTACGGTCAGCTGATCTGCGATTTTCCTGTCGGTAATATCTATGGCATAAACTATAATATGCGGGGAGGCCTGTCCCTCTTCTGCACGGACAAGCGTAAGAGACAGCCATACAGAGCGCCCGGCACGGTTGTGGAATCTCAATTCTTTTACTACAGAAGCACCCGGCGGGAAAGCTTTCCCATCAATGCGCCCTGCCAGAGACAATCCTTCCAGTTCCGCCAGCGATGCATGATCCCCGCTGCACAAAGTTCCTTCAAGAAAGTCAGACTCACTACAGCCCAGAATATTGCAAAGCGCGGAGTTAACCTTAATCCACTTGTCCGCCTCTATGGCCCATACAGCCATTCCTACTGGAGACATCATGAATGCTTGATCCAGAATACTGCAGTTCTCTGCCAAGTAATTCATTTTATAGGGGCCCCCTTCTCATGAGCCAGCTCTGTGCAGACTCTCAGTTGTACTTCTACCAGTATACGATAAGAGGAAGCCGGAAGAAATGTACAGCGCGACTTCGGAACATAAATTAAAAATTTTAAATATTGACGGCTCTCTGCGGTTCATTTAGAGTGTTGGTTAATATCACATATTTAACCAATTACGATGGAAGCACCCGTAATAAAGGCTTATTGGCCTTTTACTTACGGGTGCTTTTTGCCGTTTGCGGACAATAGTGAAGACAGGAGGAGAATCCAAAGTTGAACAAGCTTATGAAGACATTCCCTGCAGCACTTATGCTTATGGTGTCCTTATTCACCTCAGCCGGTGCAGCAAGCGCAGCTGCTGCTGTGCTGACACCCTCGATTCAGGCCGCTTTTGAGCTGACTGCCGCCGCCGCTGAATCCTCAGCCAGAGTCAAGCTGAAGAGCCAGTACAGTGAACTCTCTGCCCAGACTGCACAGTATGAGAGCCGTGAAGAACAGATCCGTCTCCTGCATGAGAGCAACGCACAAGCACTGCTTGTGGTCCGTAACCAGATTAAGGAGATCGATCAGGCTGTTGTGGCCAAGCTCACCTCTGCGGTCAGCAGCGCCAAAGAGCATTATCAGCCTCTCTTTGATCAATATAGTGCGCTTAATAACCGGATCACCCTGTTGAAGGGACTTAAAGACAAGACGCTGAATTCCGTACTGCGTACACAGGCGGAGGCCATGAAGTTTGCCGTCCAAATCGCCCGCCAGGAGATCCGGGACAAAGAAACCCTGCTAAAGGCTGCCAAAGAGGAGCGCACCCGAAAGATTGCTGCAGCACGCAAAACCTTAGCCGGCATCGACAGCCCCCAGACCACCATCAAGTCCCAGAAAAGTGTGGCGACCGCACTAAACCAGCGGATAACTGCAGATTTCGGCGACTTTAAGTCCGCCATCCGCAAGCAGAATCCGGTTCTTGCCGGACAATCCCTGACCTCACTCCTTTCCGGATACAAGCAGATCGCCGCCAGTAAACAGAAAATCATCGAGCTGGAACAAAAGATTGCTGCAGTGATTGCAGCGACAACGAAGCAAATCGCCGCCTGAACTAACCCCGGGGTGTCTTCCGCCTGTCAGTCCGCATATGGTAGGAAAGAGAAAACATCCGTTAATGGGCCTTGAGGAGGCTGGAGCTATGCATATCTGTATTATTGCCCCGGAGCAGTTCCCGGTACCTGGAGACGGATCTGTGGAGATCTGTATTTGGGCCATCGCCAAACAGCTCGCCCGGAGACATAACGTAACAATTCTAAGCCGTACAACAGCCCTTCTGCCTGAATCAGAGGAACTGGAGCAGGTACGGATCATCCGGCTGGCTTCAGGAACTCCCGCCCGTTATCGGGCTTCCGTGCTTCACTTTCTGGAGGGGGAATCCTTCGATGTGATTCAGGTCGATAATCGTCCGCTGCTGATGGCCGCCGTGAAGCAGCAGCATCCGGAGACCCCTGTACTGCTGTATCTCCATTCCCTGACCTTTGTACCGGCAGAAGCAAGAATTGCCCGCAGCCTTGCATACGCCAATACCGTTGCGGTCAACAGCCGGTCTTTGCAGAAGCGGCTTTCCAGGCGTTTTTCGGGGCTTTCCAGTAAGCTCAGTGTCGTTCCGCTGGGAGCCGACTTATCTCGCTTCACCCCTGTTGAATTGCCGGAGCGTCTGCTTCTGCGCAGAAAATACCGGCTTCCACCGAAGTTTACTGTATTGTTCGTGGGCAGGGTTATTCCTCGTAAAGGAGTACCTGTGCTGATCCGGGCCATGCAGCATCTGAACAAACGCCTGCCCGCCCATCTGATCATCGCAGGCCCGGGCAAACCGTTATATATCCGTAAGCTCAGGAGCCTGGCCAGCCGGCTCGGCGTATCTGTGACCTTCCTTGGCACTATCCCCCACGAACATATACACGGCTTGTATCAGGCTGCTGACTGTTTCGTCTGCCCTTCCCAGCGGCATGAATCCTTCGGATTAGTGAATGTGGAAGCTATGGCTTCAGGCCTGCCGGTCATCGCTTCGAACAATGGCGGTATCCGGGAAATCATCACTTCAGGTCATAACGGCTATCTGGTGAACCGGTACCAGGAAGCATTGCCTTTTGCAAGGCTTATGCTCAGGGTAGGCCGAGATCCCAAACTAGCGGCAAAGATCGGAATGCAGGGCCGCAGCGATGCGCTGCGGACTTTCGAATGGCAACATACTGCAGCGCATTTAGAGGAGCTGTACGGCCTGCTACTCAAGCCGTAACCGAGGAGTCTACCTAACAGGCGCTCCTCTTCCTTTGCGACAATGTGTAACAAAGGAATTGTGATCATCCTCGCAGGATATAGGCAGCTGTAGCTATTATACTCATATTGTAAGCGTTGCCAATAACAAACTGTGTTAGTTTATACCGCTATCAAGATGCTGGCAACCCCCTACAACAACTATTCGCTGTAGAAAGGGTGCATCGTTATGTTAATGATCAAAGCCATTGTAAGACCCGAGAAAGCGGATGCGGTCATGGCTGAATTAATGCTGGCCGGCTTCCCCTCCATCAGTAAAATGGATTTGCTGGGCCGCGGCAAACAAAAAGGAATTCAAGTTGGAACCAACTACTACAATCAAATCTCCAAAAAGCTCCTGATGATTGTCATCAATGATGATGAGAAGGACGATGTCATCAGCATTATTATGAGAACGGCAAGAACCGGCGAACAAGGCTCCTTCGGTGACGGCAAGATCTTTGTCCTGCCTGTGCTGGAGACCTTCACGATCAGCAACGGTAAAAACCAACTGTAGCCGCTTATCTTCCTAAGTCATATCTCCATATTAAAGAGGCAGCAAAGCGTCGCCTGGACGGAAATCCCGCTCCAGGAAACGTTCTGCTGCCTCTTCCAATTGCCTTATCCTCAAATCATCTGGATGACTGTCAGCACCAGACCCACGACAAAGCCGCATACGGCGCCGTTGACCCGGATCCACTGCAAATCCTTGCCCACTTTATCCTCCAGCATGTTAACGAGGCTAGCATCGTCCATTTGATCCAGGTTTTCTTTGACCAATACACCAAGCCGGAAATGATTAGCCTCTACGATATTAATCAATGAAGCCCGAATCCGTTCTTCCCAGCCCTGAATCCACTCCTTCTCCCCGCTGATACGGCGGATCAGCATGGCATAGAGCGCGAACAGCCTGCGCCCGCCGGAACTGCGGTCCTCCTCCAGCATTGCAGCTGCCTTGCCACGGAAAACCTCCAGCTGCTGGCGCAGAAACGCAGCTGCTTCTTCGCCCTGCAGCTCTTTTTGCGCCCAGTCTTTCAGCGCAGTGATCTTCGCTTCGTCATTTACAAGCTGGAATATGGCGACGCGGATTTCGCGGATCATTTCTTCCCGGTATGGACTGTCTGCTTCGCGGAAATCGCGGATACCCGACTGCAGCATGCCCTGCAGCATTTCTCCCAGCATGTCTGCGTCCATAAATCCTACAAAGGCCTGAAAGGCCATCCCCTTCAGCCCGCCAAGCTTAACTTCAGCCAGCTTTTCACTGGCGATCTTGCCCAGCATGGCACGCGTCTCCGGACGCCCGCTCCAGCCGGAAATCCCCTCCAGCGCATAATCAAGGGCTGCGGTATCCTTTCCGTCATTCATCAGCCTGGTCGCGATCCGGTCAGCAGCAACACCTAGTTCTGCATCCCGGAGATAGTCCGCGAGAGCCGTTTGAAGATAAGGCACCGCATGTTCCACCGGAAGGCGCTGCACGAGCGCGCTAAGCTGTCCGAGAATTTCGGTTCTTGCTTTTTTTCTGGACATAAATTTCGTCAACAGCCCGCTGCCCAGAGAGACAATGCGGACCTTGCGCAGCTTGTTCTCAATACTTGCCTTGTTCAGCAGTTCATTCTCCATGGCCGAGATCAGTGACTGCACGATTTTGTCCCGGTTCTTGAGCAGCAGTGAGGTATGCGGAATCCGCAGGCCCAGCGGGTGCCGGAACAGCGCGGTAACTGCGAACCAGTCAGCAATCCCGCCGACAAGGCCGGCCTCAAAGCCGCCTCTTAACAGCTCGGTCCCTATATTTTCCGGTAAAAACAGCGTAATCAGAAAACCGCAGGCCATCACGGCAAGCGATATCGTAGCTAAATTTCTGGATTTCATTCCTTATCCCCCTTACCTAAAAACAATTCACAATGGGCAATGTAAGCTTAAAAGCGCTCTGGATGCCAGCTTGTTGGTCTACCTCTCATTGTAACACGACCGGAGTCCTTTCTGAAAATCCTCCACTTACTTGAAAATGGATTTTTTAATTACAAAGAATTAATGATAAAATACAAAGAATCATTTCACTGTCCCAGGTAGGGACAACTTTACGAAGCGAAAAAGGAGAACACTGCCATGCTGATTGCACTTGATATGGATGGAACGCTGCTGAATGAGGACGGCAAGATTAGCCCGGAGAACCGTGAGGCTATTGCAAACGCTCAAAGTCTGGGCCATATTGTGGCAATCGCCACCGGACGTTCGTACATGGATGCGGAGCGGCAGCTGCGGCTGGCCGAGCTGGAGTGCCCGGTGGTCAGCCTGAACGGAGCAGTGCTGACACTGCCTGACGGATCCATTGCGGCAAGCCGGCCGCTCGACAAAGAGGATATTATTCCTGCGCTGCGCTGGATGAACGAAATTAACGAACTTTATTACGAAGTGTACACCAAGGACAATGTATATGTAGAGCTGGACAAGCGTGTCCGCCTGGAAAAATTATCGGAGCTGAAAGACGAAGACATCCCCGACGGAGTAGGCTGGCTGTTGAAGGCGATGATCGCCAAGCAGTTTCAGCAGGCTGCGGTAACTTACGTAGAGAGCATGGAAGACGTGTGGAGCAAAGAAGACAACCATATCTATAAAGCTCTGGCCTTCTCGTTGAACCCTGAAGTGCTCAAAGAAGCATCTACCCGGTTTGCCGCGATTCCCGGCCTCATTATCACCGCTTCCCATGAGAGCAATATTGAGATCAACCACAAGGAGGCCAACAAAGGTAACGGCGTAAGCCTGCTGGCTGCCCACTACGGAATTCCGGCTGAGCAGGTTGCTGTGATGGGCGACAGCTATAATGATCTTCCGATGTTTGAGAAGGCCGGCTATAAAATTGCCATGGCGAATGCCGCTGCCCTGCTAAAGGAAACCGCTGATTTCATCACACTGAGTAATGTAGAGCATGGTGTTGCCGCCGGAATCCGCCATCTTTTGGACCGGAAGTAGGAGGCCACTCATGATGAATATGTATCCGGGCATCGCCCAGCTGTACAACAACCGCCTGCTGCGGACGGAGCTGGAGTGCGAACGGTTTGAACAGGCGCTCGAAGGACTGGCAGGTGATACCGAGGATGCTGTGATCCAGCAGATTTTCAAGGTATTCGATGACGAGACGGAGCACGAGGAAATGATGTTCAGCCTCGTTCATTTTGTGGAAAGCTGCCACATGGAGATGTACCTGACCCAGCTGCTGGAATCGCTGCCTGAGATGCTCGAGCCTGCCCGGGGCTGGGCCATCGTGCTGAACGAGCGGATCTTGAGCGACGATATGTTCCTGAAGGAATATGCCGCTATAGCTAAAGGCATGCCTCCAAGGGTGAAGCGGGCACTGGCTTTTCTGCTCGAAGAGATCCGGGAGAACAAACCCCGCGGGTACGAGCGCAAAGTGAACTATGTGCTTGGAAAGATAAAGTGACGGTGGCCCGAAACCCGGAAGGCTGCCGTTAAAAAGGGCCACTGCTTAAAATGCCCTGGATGGGCCCACCCTGCAATTTATCTCATTTCGGCATTTCCCCCTCTGTAGCACCGGTTCCCCATACGCGCCCCATCCTCTGGCATAAAAATAACATTTCGCCAAAACAGATACGTGGTATAGTGTAAGTTGGCAAAAATCAACCCGTTAGTGGACTTAAATGAAGGTGAATCTAATGAACAAGCTCTTATTTCATAATATACCGCTGGGTGCAACCGGTGAGCGCATTCCCCAGGCGGCCATCGCTTCAGCCCGGACCAGCCGCGAGATGGTGAAGCCGGAGGAAAGTGATGCCGCTTATTTCCGCAGGCTGGAAGAAGGGGGCATTCTGCTCAATCAGCCGCAGATCGCGGCAGTACGGCATCATCAGGGGCCGCTGCTGACACTGGCCGGTGCAGGCTCCGGCAAAACCTCGGTGCTGATCTGCAGGACCGGCTATTTGCTGTCGGTGCGGGGCATCTCGCCCAGCCGGCTGCTGCTGCTGACCTTCTCGAGCAAGGCGGCTGCTGAAATGCGTGAGCGCATCGCCTTGCTCCCGGGTGTGGAGGAAAGCGATGCCGCCCGTCTTCAGGCCCGCACATTCCACTCCTTTTTTCTCTATTTCCTGAGAAGACAAGGACTGCGGCAGGACATCTTTCATGAGACGCGCCGCCAGCATATCCTGCTGAAGCAGATTATGCGGGAGCTGGGGCTGCCGAAGGATGCCTATCCGCCGGAAACACTGCTCGCCCTGCTCTCTTCCTGCAAGATGAATATGGGCGAGGCGGAGAATCTGCCGGAGAGCACAACCGCAGAACAGGAAATGAAGGCGATCCTGGTCCTGTACGAGCAATGGAAAACCGATAATTTCAAAATCGATTTCGACGATGTGCTGCTGATCGCATACAAAATGCTGCGGGAGCAGCCCGCGCTGCTCCATGAATTGCAGCAGAAATTCCAGTATGTCATGGTCGACGAATTTCAGGATACGAACGCGCTGCAGTATGAGCTGGTCAAAATGATTGCCCATCCGCAGCACAATCTGATGGTTGTCGGCGATGATGACCAGACGATCTATTCTTTCAACGGCGCGCGCAGTGAGTTCATCCTCGAATTCGAGAAGCTTTACCCGGGCGCCAAGGTAATCACGCTGGATATTAACTACCGCTCCGGCCCGGCTATTGTCGGCCTTGGCAACGGCATCATCCGCCATAACCTGCGGCGGCGCTCCAAAACGCTGCAGGCCGCCAAAAACAGCGGCAGCCAGCCCCGGTATCTGCGCCCGCAGACCGCGGATGAGGAAGCCGAGCAGATTGTTGAACATATTGTCAGCCAAGTGGACAGCGGAAACAGGGAATACCGTGATTTCGCCCTGCTCTACCGCGCCTCCAGCAGCAACCGGGCGGTGCTGGAGCTGCTGCTCCTGCGGGATATCCCCTATGTGGATTACGGGGAAGGCCAGCTGCTCTACGAGCACTGGCTGATCTCCCCGGTGCTGGATCATCTGCGGTTGTCACTGAACCGGCGCAACTTCGCAGCGATGGAGAACATCCTGCCGACCCTCTATATGAGCCGGGAAAAAGGCATGGACCATATCCGCCGGATGGAGGCTGTCCAGCCCAAGCAAGGACCGCTGATCCATCTCCTGTCGCTGCCGGGCATGGAGGATTTCAAAGGTGCTAAGCTGCGGGACCGGCTGGAGCTGATACGCGGGCTGTCGGCGTTAACACCGGTGCAGGCGATCCGCCAGATCCGCACGAACTTCTATGACTATTTCATTGAAGCCAATGAACGGCACCAGGCTACACTGCACCGTGAGACGCTCAAGGAAATGCTAGACGAGCTGGAGTCCTCTGCTGAACGGTTCGACAGCATCCCGGTCTTCCTCGAATTCATTGCTAATATTACCGAGCGGAATGAGCAGAGCCGCCAGCCCGGCCTGAAGGAGCAGGGCAACCGGATTGCGCTGATGACCATTCACAAGTCCAAGGGGCTGGAGTTCCCTGTTGTCTTCCTGATCGGCGCATCGGAAGGCATCCTTCCCCACAGCTCGGCGCTCGAAGGCGAGCGGCTGAAGGACCGGAAGACTACCAAGCCCCCGGCAGCCGGCACCTTCAAGACCGGCAGCGAATCCGGCATTGCCGCACTGGAAGAAGAGCGGCGGCTCGCCTACGTAGCCGTCACCCGGGCCCGGGAGGAGCTGTTCATCAGCTCACCGGCCAGACACCGGGGGAAGAAAGCGGAAGTCTCCCGCTTTATGCTGTCCGCCTTCCGTGCAGCAGCCGCCCCTTCCCGGCCTGCGCCCGCCTCTGTGGCGGTAAGCAGAACCGGCGTGACCAGATCGTATTCCTCCGGCAGCGGAGCGAATGTACGGATGCATACCGTTCCGGTCTGGAACTGTACCGGTACAAGCTGCCCGGGTTGGACCCGGATGAAGGCAGGCGGGGCCGAGGATCATCTGGCCTCCAAGCCCTGCCCGCTGTGCAGCTCGCCCATGGCGAAAAGTACGCGGGAGGTTCCTGTATAATACAGGACAGACTCACCTGCAGACAAAGCCCCTTTCCACAGAACAAATGTGAAGTGCACCCCTTAGAATAGACATTGGAATAAACCCCTGGTTTATCCGATGAAATCTAAGGGGTGCATTTTTTATGGTGAAAAAAGGACAAAAGTTCACAACGTATTCATATGAGAT
>NZ_CAKMMG010000005.1 GCF_927798115.1 Paenibacillus auburnensis | reverse complement strand
TTTGGTGGCGATAGCGGAAGGGTTCCACGCGTACCCATCCCGAACACGACCGTTAAGCCTTCCAGCGCCGATGGTACTTGGACCGAAGGGTCCTGGGAGAGTAGGACGCCGCCAAGCACTTTGAGAGCATCCCCTAGGGGATGCTTTTTTTGTTTCTGTGTCGTATATTGATTGAAAACATTGAACAAGCAGGAATTATATAATGAGAACGATCGGTAAAATAATACTTTACTGATCGTTCTCATTATGTTAAGCTTTCACCATAGTCAGGAAAGTGAACAGAAGGATGGTAATACTAGAACGATCGTTCACAAATATCAGGGAGTTCCGCTGACAATAGGTTATTTTTTTGAAGTAATTAGAATGGTCGGTCTCAAAAATAAGGAGGAATTATGATGAGTAAAAAAATCGCATTAGTAACAGGAGCCAGCAAAGGGATCGGTTTTGAAGTCGCAAAACAATTAGGAGAACAGGGAATTACGGTATTGGTGTCGGCACGTACTAAGGCTGATGCTGATTCAGCAGCCGGCCAGTTGAAGGAACTGGGGATTGATGCCTTAGGTGTAGAGCTTGAGGTGACCAATGGTGAGCATATCGCCGCCTTGGCTAAATGGATCGGCGAGGAATACGGTAAGCTTGATATTCTGGTAAATAACGCTGGGATCTGGGCGGAGCCGTCGAAAGTCGAGGGTGCTTTTGAAACTACTTTCGAGGTCAATACATTTGCGCCGTATCACATCACCGAAGCTTTGCTGCCGCTGCTGTTGGAGAGCGATGCAGGCAGAATTGTAAACCAGAGCAGTGCCTTAGGGTCGATTCAGTTCCTGCTGAGCAATGAGCTCGCACAACGGCTTGCTACGCCTGCTTATGCAGCGTCCAAGGCGGCACTCAATATGCTGACTGTCTATTGGGCGAAGAAGTACGAGGGGACGAATCTGAAGATTAATACTGTACATCCAGGTTTGGTAAAGACCCGTATGGGCGGAGAGAAGGCTGAATTGTCACCTGAAGAAGGTGCACGGACAGCTGTTCAGTATGCAACTCTGCCAGCGGACGGTCCAACAGGCGGTTTCTTTTATATGGATAATGAGCTTCCATGGTAATTCAACAGATTGAACAGGACTATTGTTTATGTGATTATTGAAAATAGAGTCTGATTCAAACTAAGCCGGTATTCTTTGAATGCCGGCTTTTTGCTGTTTTTTTGCCGAAATGCCGGAACTTAACTGATGGATGACAGCCCTGGATGTACGAAGGTACATGTACCTTCGTACATATGAACACAGAGCATAAATCCTTATAATAGAACATAAGGAGGGCGGCCAAGTGAAAGAAAAAAAAGACGGACTGGTGTTAATGAATGAATTATTCGAATCCAGAGTGACCGTTCTGATCTGGGTGTCGGTCGTTTATGTAGCGGCCATACTGATGCAGTTCATTCATGAGCCTCAAATATTGAGAAGTTTAGTGTTCACCGGTTTATTTACGGTCCATGTTCTGCTGCACTGGAATTTTTACCGGATATCCAATAAACAATTCTGGCTGCACTTTGCTGTGCAGGGTGTTCTAATCTATCTATGTGCAATTCTGCTGCCGGATGGTTATCAGGCTGTATTAATCGGGCTACTTCCGGTATTAGTTGCGCAAAGCTTAGCCTTTTCGTACCGGATCAGAAATGTTTTTTTTGTGTCAGTGATATGTTTGGTGCTGTTTTTTGATGCTGCTCTTACTTTAAGCGATACGGATGAAGTGGTCTTCATCCTTCCCTTTTTTGCATTGATGCTGATTGTTGTAGTGGCCTATGCCCTATTGTTCTTTCAGCAGGTTCAGGAACGGCTCCGGATTCAGAATTTCCTGCGTGATCTTAAGGAAGCGCATATGAAGGTAGAGGAGCTGACCCTTGCGGGTGAACGTCAACGTATGGCCCGCGATCTGCATGATACGCTGGCACAGGGAGTAGCAGGGCTGATTATGCAGCTTGAAGCTGCGGATGCCCATTTGACGCAAGGCCGTACGGAGCGAACGCAGGAAATCATCAGACTGTCGATGAAGCAGGCCCGCCGGACGCTGGCGGAAGCACGGCTGGCCATTGATAATCTGCGGTTGAAGTCGGCCTTTGAACTGGATTTCAGGGAATCCGTTGAGGCTGAAGTGCAGCATTTTAAAGACGCGACCGGTATCGACGCAGTAACTCAGCTGCAGCTCACGAAACGCTTGTCCAGGATGTTAATGGAACACGGTCTGCACATGGTTAAGGAGTGCCTTACCAATATTGCCCGGCATGCCCAGGCGGACAAGGTGTGGGTGAGTGTGTCTGACCAGAACGGCCGGTTGAGGATAGTGATCAGAGACAATGGAATCGGGTTCAGCGCGAATGCTATTGGGAAGGAGCCCGGACATTATGGTCTTTTGGGGCTTCAGGAACGGGTCCGGCTGATTGGAGGCAAAATGGAGGTTGACAGTAGCCAGGAAGGGACAAGCATTACAATCGAAGCATTATTCACCGAGGGAGAATAAACGATGACCCAATATAGAATCCTGATCGTAGACGATCATTTCGTTGTCCGGCAAGGCTTAAAGCTGATCCTGGAGACAAGTGAACAGTTTCAGATTGCCGGGGAAGCAGAGAATGGACAGCAGGCGCTAAGTCTGATTGATGAGGTGCAGCCGGATGTGATCCTGATGGATTTAAATATGCCGGTGATGAGCGGACTGGAAGCGATGCAGATACTGAGAGAGAGGGATATATCTGTACCGGTAATTATTTTGACGACCTATAATGAGGATGAATTAATGATTAATGGTCTTGCCTTGGGGGCGAGAGGTTATCTGCTGAAGGATACAAGCCGGGAGAATCTGTTCAGAAATATTGAATCGGCAGTGAGAGGGGAGACTTTACTGTCAGCAGAGATCATGGAAAAGGTAATTGCCGCCCGTGAGTACCAGAGGAGCCCTATACCGGTTAAGGGGGCGAGTTCCCTGTTGAGCGATAAAGAGGTGCAAATTCTGCAGAGCGTCGCCCGGGGATTCAAGAGTAAAGAAATTGCCTATGACATAGGGATTTCAGAACGGACGGTAAAAGCTCATCTAACAAGTATTTATAATAAACTTGGAGTGGATTCCCGGTCACAGGCAGTGGCTGCTGCTATGGAGCGTGGGATTATACAGATGTAACCGGGTAATAACTAACATTGCGATTAATCCACGGACGGGGAAGGAGCTTGCGATAATGAAACGCAAACTGCTTATAACAGGTGCGGCTGGCAGAATAGGCAATGTGATCTATCAGGGTCTTAAAGAAGATGGACGCTATGAGGTTAGCGGGGCGGATATTCAGGCGGACGACAGGCAAGAGATCCTGGAATTGGACATTACGGATGATGCAAGGCTGGCTGAGCTGACGCAGAATGTTGATACCGTGCTCCATTTTTCCTCGATTAAGGATGAGGAGGATTTTCTCGGCAAGGTGCTGCCGGGAAATGTGAGCGGTGCGTACAAGCTATTCGAAGCTGCGGTGCAAAACGGGGTGAAACGCATTGTATTCGCCAGCTCCAACCATGCGACTGGATTCTACAAGACGGATGAGAAGCCAGATCCGCTGGACCCTTACCGTCCGGATAGCTTTTACGGGCTGAGTAAATGCTATATCGAGTTGCTTGGCCGTCTATATGCGGATCAGGGCAAAATCTCGTCCTTCAATATCCGCATCGGCAACTTTCCGGGAGATGACCGTCCTCATTCGGAGCGTGCAGGGCATATTTGGATCTCGGAGCGAGACATGCTGCAGCTGGTTATTTGCTGTATCGAAGCAGATGAGCGAATGCCGTATTTGAATCTGTATGGCACGTCAGCCAATAGTGACAATTACTACAATATCGATTATTTGGAAGCATTGATCGGATATAAGCCGCTGGATGACGGAACTGAGCTGCTTGAACAGGCGAAGGCCGCGGGCTGGAAGGTACGTCAGGATGAAACCGCCTATCAGGGAGGACAGAAGCTGTAACAAGGAGCTATAGAATAAGCATTGATGCAGGGCCCTACATTGTGGGGCTCTTTTTTTTGTGTCTAAAGGGCTGCCCGAAAGGGCAAAGATGCCCCGCCCGTTCGGACGATGGCGGCAGGCCCCCGGTTCTATAAGATAAAGGCATAGAAAACACAATAAAGAGGAGACGATACTGAGATGTCAAAATTATTGTACCGGCTGGGATTCTGGTCGGCAAAGAACCGGATTAAGGTCCTAATAGGAAGCTTTACTCTGTTAGTAGTAGCAGCTATTGTGGCACTGTCTATGGGAATCCATTTTGGAGAGGAGACCAGCATTCCCGGGCTGGCCTCGCAAAAAACACTGGAGGTTATGGAGAAGGAATTTCCCAACCCGCAGGGTGACCTCGGTACTACCCAGCTTGTACTGAAAGCTCCGGATAATGAAACATTAGCTTCCGACGCAGCTCAGCAGCTAATTGGCACGCAGCTTAAAAAGGTGGCAGCAGATCCGGAGGTGGCTTCGGTTGTCAGCCCGTATGATAACCATTCACTCAATGCAGACAGCACGATTGGCTATGCCACCATCAATTATAAAGTGCCGGGTGCAGATGTCACCGAGGCTTCGAAAGACACAGTAATTCAGGTTGCGGACACCCTACGGGATGCCGGGTGGCAGGCCGAACTGATCGGGGACGGCTTTGTGAAAATGGCAACCAGCAGCCCGACCGAAGGGCTCGGGGTACTGCTGGCACTGGTCATCCTTGCGGTTGCACTGGGTTCTATCCTTACCGGCGTTCTTCCGATCCTGACGGCGGCATTGGGCATTGGCTTTGGGATCATGCTGATTATCATCGGAACAAGCCTGTTCGATATTCCTTCATTTGCTTTATCGCTGGCCGGTATGCTTGGACTGGCTGTAGGTATCGATTATGCACTGTTCATTATCGCCAGATACCGCCAGCAGCTTGCTGAAGGTTATGAAAGACGGGAAGCGATTGCCATCGCGAACGGAACGGCCGGGAGTGCAGTAGTGTTTGCAGGAGTGACCGTTATCATCGCGCTAATCGGATTTTCTTTTGTTGGAGTACCGTTTCTTACCGCGATGGGTATAGCAGGTGCGCTTACTGTCTTCACCGCAATACTCCTAACCATATTCGTCGTTCCGGCGATTCTGGAGTTGCTGGGGGGCAAGATTAAAGCGCCAGCCAAGCGTGCCAAAGGCACAGGAAGTAATCAAAAGGCGGCAAAACGCGGCAATGTATGGGGAAGATTTGTTACCGGTCAACCTTTAGTGGCTGTTGTACTGGGTGTAGCACTGCTAGGGACCATTGCCCTGCCGTTCTTCCACATGGAGACGGGACTTGGAAATGACGGGCATAAATCACCGGATAAGACCGAACGCCGGGCCTATGATCTTCTGTCCGAAGCTTACGGGGAGGGTTACCACGGACCGCTAGTCATTCTAGCTGAAACGGATGGCGGCCAGGAAGCTGCGGCTAATCTCACAAAAGTAATTAATGAAGTGAAAACCTATCCCAACGTTATTGCGGTAAACCCGGCGGTCACTGGCCCATCTGGAAAAGTACCGCTGATTACCGTCATGCCGGCAACAGGACCCAATGATTCCGAAACGATAGACCTAGTCCATCTGATTCGTGATAAGGCACCGGAAATAGAGCAGCAGGATCACGTCAAGATTGGTGTAACCGGCAGCACTGCTGTCAATATCGATATTACCCAGAAACTGAATCAGGCCTTGCCTAAGTTCTGCCTGATCATTGTCGGCCTGGCCTTTGTGCTGCTTATGCTGGTGTTCCGTTCGATTCTGGTTCCAATCAAGGCAGTGCTCGGATTTATCCTGTCGCTCGGTGCAACCTTAGGATTCGTTACCTATGTTGTTCAAGACGGGCATTTTCAGAATCTGTTCCACTTTTATGCGAAAGCACCGGTCTTTAATTTCCTGCCGATCATTGTAGTCGGTGTACTGTTCGGTCTGGCGATGGACTACGAAGTCTTCCTGGTCAGCCGGATGCGTGAGGAGTTCAGGAAGAGCGGAGATGCCAAAAAGTCGGTTCTTGCCGGTATACACCACAGCGGTGGAGTGGTAACGGCAGCAGGACTAATCATGGTTGCCGTGTTTACAGGATTTGTTCTGGCAGAGGAGCCTATGGTTAAGGTTATGGGGCTGGCGCTCGCCTTTGGTGTTCTGTTTGACGCTTTTGTCGTCCGGATGCTCATTGTTCCTGGCGTGATGACGCTGCTCGGGAAATCAGCCTGGTATTTTCCGAAGTGGCTGGACCGCTTGCTCCCGAATCTCGATGTGGAAGGTGAGGGAGTGATGGAGGAAGTGGAGAAGAAGCGGCTGGAAATAAAGAATGACACCAAAGTTAGACGTCTCGGCTGAAAATTCGAGCTGGGTAACGGAACGGAGATTTCTAGAAATTGAGGTGTTTCCTATGATCCGTCTTTCAGTCGTCGTGCCTGTCTATAACGAAGAGGGAAATATATATAATCTTTACTTGAGTGTCACTGACGCCTTGAAAGGAAAGATTGAAAATTACGAAATCGTGCTGGTGAATGACGGAAGCAAGGACCGGAGTTCTCTACTGCTGAACGAGATTGTCCGGATGGATTCAGCGGTAAGAGTTATTCATTTCAAAAAAAATTACGGGCAGACAGCGGCAATTTCAGCTGGAATAAAGAGTTCCAAGGGCGAACTGATCGCCTTAATGGATGCCGACCTGCAGACAGATCCCCGTGATATCTTCAAACTGATGCCGTTTATCGGAAAGATTGATTTTGTAAACGGAAGACGCTTGGTGCGTAAAGATACCAGACTTAAGGTAATATCCTCACGTACCGGAGATAGAGTCCGCAATTGGATCACTGGAGAAGCGGTATATGACGCAGGTTGTCCCCTAAAGCTCTTTACCAGGGAGGTGGCCGACAGCTTCCATCTATACAACGGAATGCACCGTTTCCTGCCGACTCTGGCCAAGATGAATGGATTCTCTGTCATTGAGGTATCAGTTACCCATCATGAGCGGAAATACGGAGTATCTAAATATGGTGTTCTGAAAGGTGCATATGCAGGATTCATAGATGCCATGGTGATTGGCTGGCTCAAAAAAAGAGGGAGTATGTATCAGATTAAAGGTTAAACATGCAGTCCTGATAATCAAGAACCCCTTGATTATCAGGACTTTTAGTATGTTTGAACTTTTTTATTCTGATAAGCCTTGACTTTCTTCCGAAAAGTTAGTACATTGATATCAGGAAATATCTTAATTTAAAGATAATTTTGAAGCTAATATCTTAATGTTAAGAATCTTTAAAGAATAGTATTGTTTAACATCTTTTTCTTAAACCAAACTAATAACATAAAGGAGTCGATTCTAATGACTAAGCAAACGATGGGGATTCATCATATTACGGCGATTGTCGGGCACCCTCAGGAAAATATGGATTTTTACGCGGGGGTACTTGGACTGCGTCTGGTCAAACAAACGGTTAATTTTGATGATCCGGGTACGTATCACTTTTATTTCGGCAATGACGGCGGGAAGCCGGGCACGATTATTACGTTCTTCCCTTGGCCGGATGCTTATCCGGGAAAGATCGGCGGAGGCCAAGTCGGCGTAACGACTTACAGCATTCCGGTGGGGGCCATGGCTTTTTGGAAAGAGAGACTTGCGAAGTTTAAGGTTGCTTTTACGGAAATGGAACGCTTTGGGGAACAGGTGCTTGAATTTGACGACCCGCACGGGCTGCATTTAGAATTGGTGGAACGGGAGGCCGGTGACCTCAACTCCTGGAATTTTGGGGGAGTTACGCCAGAGGTTGCGATCAAAGGCTTCGGTGGTGCCACACTGTTGTCCACTCAACCGGATGCAACAGCTGAGCTGTTAGAGAAGGTACTGGGACTGACGTTCATCGGCAAAGAGGATGATATCGCACGTTATCAATCTGCAGCCGATCTCGGGAACGTGATTGATCTCAAACTGACTGCGGTAGAGCGTGGAGAAATGGGTGTCGGAACGGTGCATCATATCGCCTGGAGAGCCAAAGACGACCAGGATCAGCTGGAATGGCAGAACTATGTGCACGATAATGGATATGGAGTAACCCCGGTGCAGGACCGGAATTATTTTAACGCGATTTACTTTAGAGAGCACGGAGAGATATTGTTCGAAATCGCCACCGATCCTCCAGGCTTTGCTCACGATGAATCGCCGGAAACGATGGGCTCCCGCCTGATGCTGCCTGCACAGTATGAGCCGCACAGAGACAAGATTGAACAGATCCTGCTTCCGTTCCAAGTAAGAGAGCTGGACTAAACCGCTATTAAGAAAGGGATGATCGACGTGATTGCAATTGATCCGTTAACGAATACGGAGAGAGACAACTATAAACTGCTGGTGGGAACTATTATCCCGAGACCGATTGCTTTTGTAACGACCGTGTCGGAGGAGGGGGTTCTGAACGGTGCGCCATTCAGCTATTTCAATATTGTCTCTTCGAATCCGCCGATGATTTCATTATCTATCCAGCATTCAGCGGGCAAACCGAAGGATACGGCAAGAAACATATTGGACACCAAGGAATTTGTTGTACACATCGTGGACCGGCAAAATGTGGAGCAGGTCAATATGACCGCCGCTCCCCTTGCACCCGATCAAAGTGAGATTTCATTAGCCGGTTTAACGCCGGTGGACAGCTCCGTGATTGCCGTACCAGGGGTCAGGGAAGCCAAAGTCCGTATGGAGTGCAGACTGGAACAGGCGGTGGAATTCCCCGGGTTTGAGCTGATCATCGGCAAGGTCGTTCAATTTCACATTGACGAGGCCATCTACGACCAGGGCAGAATCGACCCGGTTCAATTAGCGGCGGTAAGCCGTTTAGCGGGTAATAACTATGCTGCCATTGGTGAGATTTTTACGATTGAACGGCCTGTTTAAATGCTGTGCCTAGAGCTGTCCGCTGCTAAACCTGATAACGCGGCAGCTCTACAATGACGGAAGTTCCTTTGGTGAATTCACTCTCGATGCGCAGACTGCCGCCATGCAGTCCGATGATTTCCTTGCAGATCGCCAGACCCAGACCGCTTCCCGACTGGCGTGATTTCCCTTTGAAGAATTTAGTGCCCAGCTTGTCCAGATCAGCCGACTCAATACCCTCACCGTTATCCGATACCGTGATAACAATCAGCGCATCCTGGCTGATCGCTTTAATACGCACTGCTCCCTCTGCCGGAGTGAACTTGAAGGCATTGTCCAGCAGATTGACAAATACCTGCTTCAGCCGGTTGAAGTCGCCGTCGACCGGCAAGGGCTGATCGGGAATATCCGCGTAGAGCCGGATTTGCTTCGTCTGCCCGCGGTATCTGAACTGCAGCAGCAGATCCTCAAGCAGTCCTCTAAGATCATACGGCTGAAGCTCAACAGTAATCTCGCCGGCCTGGAATTTGGAGAAATCGAGCAGATCCTCCACCAGGCCGATTAGCCGGTCCGTTTCTCCAGTCATTACCTCGAGACCCTGCAGGGTCTCTTTTTTATCGGACAAATCACCCATTAGCAGTGTCTCGCCCCAACCTTTAATTGAGGTTAGGGGAGTACGAAGCTCATGCGTGACGGAAGAGATGAAGTCGTATTTGATTTTTTCGCTCTTGAGGATTTCCTCAGACATGTAATTGAGTGTGACCGCAAGCGTGCCGATCTCATCGTCATGCTGCTTCGCCGCCTTGGCTGCAAAGTTCCCGGTAGCCATTTCTTTGGCTACTGAGGTTAGCTGCTGAATCGGGCCTACGATGCGCTTGGCGATAAGCAGGCTGAGCACGAAGCCGAACAGGATGACAAGCAGCCCAACCCATACCGCATTCAGCACGATTTTGAGGATCACGTGGTATAGAGGCTCTGCAGAAATAGAGTAGCGAAGCACACCGATATTCATTCCGGATTCCTTTAAGGGGATGGACACAGCCATTATCCGTTCACCGTTCACCGGCGTGAGGCTCTGGTAGCTTCCTTTACCGCCGGCTAGAGCAGATTTGACGTCAGGTGTTTCGATCAGCTCCGAGCTGGAGAAGCCGAAAGAGTTGATTATGACATTCCCGGCAGTGTTAAGCACCTCAACCTTGCTGCTCTCTTCAGGGGAGAGATTCTCCAGAATATACCGGGCCCGCTCATTGATCGAATAGCCTTCCAGATACTTATTGAAAAAGGTAGCGGAGGTCGTGGCCCGTGAGGAGAGTGTCTCCATCGCACTGCCCAGATAAAAGTAGTGGACAGCCACAATAAACACCCCTTCCAGCAGCAGAACGATCAGGAGCAGGACAATAGTAATATAGAGTATAAGCCGGGACCTGATACCTTTCAGCAATGTTGTACCCTCCATAGATAGCCGAATCCCCACACCGTCTCCAGATATTGCGGCCCGGAGGCGTCTTGGCCGATCTTTTGCCGGATCCGGCTGATATTTACATCAACGATCTTAAGCTCCCCCATGAAATACTGCCCCCAGACCGAGGTCAGAATATCATCCCGGTTCATCGCCTTGTTAGGCTGCTCCATGAGCAGCCGGACAATGGAGAATTCTGTAGGGGTTAAAGGAATCTCAACCGTATTCTTCAGTAATTTCCGTTCATCAAGCATAAGGGTAAAGGGGGGGAGCTGGATGCTGTTCTCCTGAAGTACCTCTTCCCCCGGATACATCCGCCGGTATAATGACCGGACCCGGGCCAGCAATTCAACCGGGCTGAAGGGCTTGATTACATAATCATCGGCACCGGAATCCAGCCCCATTACTTTATCGATTTCCTGGCTCTTGGCAGTCAGCATAATAATTCCGAGCCGGGGGAATTCCCTGCGCAGGTGTGCGCATACCTCAAATCCGCTGATCCCGGGAAGCATCAGATCCAGAATAGCGATGTCAAAATCCCGCTGCTCCCGGGCGGCAGCCAAGGCGGCTTCGCCAGTGGCTGCTTCGGCAACCTCAAAGCCTGCACGCTTCAGATTCACCTGAAGAAAATCACGTATAGGCTTTTCATCTTCCAATACCAGCACCTTCATGGAGACCCTCCTTGTTATTGCAAAGGCTGCTGCGGTGTGCCGGCCAGCTGCCGGACTTTCGTAACCGATAACTTAAGCTGGTTATACTCCGTAAGGGAAGCACCGCTCAGCTTACCGGCGACATCCGCCGGCGGCAGCACTGCAACGAGCACCGTCGGTGCCGTAGTATCCTCTGTATTCTGAAGCTCATAGAGCAGCTGATAGGATCTGTTCTTCGCCTTCAGTACGGCTTCTGCGGCCTGCCAGTTCTGCTTAGTGAGCAGGCGCAGTTCGAGCAGTGCAGCTTCTTTTCCGGATGCGTGATCATGGTAGATAAAGCTGATACTCTCCCATGGGGCAGGAGATTCCCCGGCAATCTCAAGCGTGTATTTCCCTCTCCAGTTCTGCGGGATAGAGAAATTGAAGCCCCATCTGTCGAACTTCTCTTCCGTGAACTTCAGACCCGATTGTCCGTCCCACTGATAATATTTGGTGATAAACGGGGTGGCCAGCGGAGCCATGCTCTCTGTTCCGGCAGGCGGAACAAGGAATCCGACCTCAACAATACCGTCACCGTTCGCGTCCGAGCTGTACAGCGGGTAATCCTTGATCGCCATATTGTTCTCGCCCAGTTTACCGCCTGGGCCGGGAGTAAAGGGTGTCAGTGTAATATCTTTGCTGTCCGCAAGCTCTGCATGATGATAATCATCTGCTGCCAGTATATCAATAAATTTACCATTTTCCCAAGTCAGCAGCAGGGTATAGGAAGAATGTGCACCAATAGCCATATCTACGAACAATGCGCTGGCGGCTGGCGCCGCCTTAGCGAATACAGCCTGAATCACAGCCCCGTCAAGCGTCTGGTCGGCAAGGATCTGCTGCTTGCCCCCGCCCAGCCGGAATAATTGCAGGCGGGCAACCGGCTGCATGTCCGTTGTAAAGGTTGTCTGGAACAGGGCGATATCAGTCTTTCTCTCCCCTGTCAGATCGCCGACCACCAAATAGTCATACGCCTGCTTAAGTACTTCGGTCAGCACGCCGCTATTCAGACTGTAGACAGACAGCTCGTTGCTGAGTCCCTGGCCGCCGCTGAAACCCAGCAGCATATCCGTCTGCCCATCTGCAGTAACATCAGCAAACTGTACATAATCCAGCTGGCTGCCCACCCCGGTAATTGTGGTCAGCTTGTTCCAGTCCCCGCCGGTTTGCTTAAGGACAAGCGTATTGATCTCATAATCGGTTTTGTCTGTTTTATAAAAGGCCAGAATCTCATTCTGGCCGTCTTTGTCGAGATCCTGGAGCTGGATGGCGCTGCCGGATTCGGAATGGACGGGGACTGTCAGGTGGGCATTCGCCGGGAGAAAAGATTTCACGACACTGGTAATGGTCCCATCGGCGCTGCCCTGTGAGGGGGCCCGGAGCAAATCACTGGGAGCCTTGGGGGCACCGCAGCCTGAGGCTATTAAGGTTAAGAAGAGAAGGGCGCTTAAAGCAGATTTATTCATAAGTTATAATCTCCTTTGGTTCATCTGTGGCTAGTATATCCCAACCTGCCGGCAAAGTAGTTGCAAAATGGTAAAGGCGAAGCCTTGCCGCGGCTGATATGATAGGAGGATAGCTGGTTAATTGGAGATTGAAAGGGTAGAGATGGCGCACTATATAAATGCGGAAACCGCCTGTGGCTAAGCCAAGGCGGGCATGAGTATTACTATTATATAGGGCGGGATCAGCCGTTAGTAGCATCCATTAACTTCTCATAAAATGCGCTGACATCCATTTGCACAGGCAGACCGGAAACTCCACCGTCCCCCAGTTCAACAATAATCCAGCGGCCCTCTGATGTTTTGGCGATGTCCATGGTGAAGAAGCGGCTTGTAATCGTCCGGGCGATGTCCCTGAAGGGGGTCAGCTCCGGCTGCTCCTCGTCATATGCCGCATCATCCCAGTAATTCAGAAAAGCTATGATCTGCTGATCCAGGAAAAATATCCGGTACTCCTTGGAAAGCGGCATCCCACTTTTATCGTGTGTCTGCAAGTACTCCAAAGGTACGAATTCACGGAGAACGATGCCTTCGCTCAGCCCGTCCCCCTGTCTCTCCACGAAGTTGGATACTACACGCCGTACGTTTTCGTGGTCTGAAGCATCAGGAATATAGCATGCATCAGACCATTCATGTTTTCTGGACTTCACATAGTCCTTAACAATTAAAGGAGATTGGCCGAAGACGGCAATTTGTGCGAACAGCTCCGTCCAGCCTTCCGGCTCACCCGGACTTGTGCGCCAAACCGTACGCGGGGTCATGGAGGCGATTAACGAATAGGAATAGGGCAGGTAATGGCAGTGAGCATAAGCAGAAGGATCATTAATGAGTTCAATATTCTTCGATAGGAGTGCATAGTAGAGTTGCTCATAATGCTCCGGCTTCATCATCCAGCCCCGGTAGACGGCAGATTCCCTGGGAAGTGCCGGCGCAATCTGCCGGATTGACCGGACAGCCTCGCCCTCCAGCAGGTCTTCCAGCGACAGCAGCTCCGTCTTGAAGCCGGCAGCCTGCGCCCCGTGCCATTCAGCTTCGTAATCCATATCCACCCGTTTAGCATCCAGCGGGTCCCGGCAGAAAATAACTCTCATCACAATCCCCCTCATCTCGAAAGCAGGTTATCATCCATTCCAGCTCTTACTTAAGATCCGCTGTAGATGCTCTGTAGACCGGTTTCGTATAGATATGAGAGACCTGATATGGCTGGTCTGGAGTATTGATCCGGGACAGCAGCATTTCGGCAGCTTTGACACCCATTTCATTGCTGTAGATATGAACGGTGGTCAGGTGCGGCTCAATAATTTTCGATTCCGGACCATTATCAAATCCGCAAACGACAATATCGCCGGGAATAGAATGATTCAGATTCTTAAGCGATTTCATAAAATTCACAGCGATAAAATCGTTCGCGCATACAAAAGCGGACGGGAGCTCCGCGATGCCGTTCAGCTTCTCTTCCGCCCAGCCTTGGCTGGCGAAAAAAAGATCATCCTCATCCAGAACACACTGTGCAGGATCAAGCCGGATTCCGGCCTCGGTCAGCGCGCGGTTAAACCCCACCCACCGCTCATTAAAGCTCCGGCAATGATTGTAATCCCCAATGAACCCCAATGTAGTGTAACCGCCATCAATTAGCTTCTTGGTAACCTGATACGTACTGTTTTCGTTCTCCATTAACAGGACATCCGCCTGGAATTCAGGGTAACAGACATGTGCAGAGCAGTCGATGAAAATCGTCGGAATCCCAAGACTAGTTATGAGATTACTGTAGGCCAAGTTAAACAGCTCGATACATATAATCCCGTCTACATTGGAAACGTCGAAATTATTCGGAAGAGACAGCGATTTCTGGTCGATCTCCCGGATGATATGAATGGATAGATTATATCCCTCAGCACTGATCCGCTTCTCCAGGCCGCTGATCAACGTTGATCCAAAGTGGGAGGTGTTGGGCAGATTTTCAGTTAATAAAGCGATATTGCGGGAGCTCTTTGGCAGAACCGTTTCCGGTTCTATCAAAGAAAATTGTTTATACTTTAACTCAATCGCCTTCTTGATGACTTTGTTTCGGGTTTCTTCAGGCAGGCCTTCGGTTCCGTTCAAAGCTTTGGAGGCCGTGTTTCTGGAGATCCCCAGCGCATCGGCGATATCTTGTATCGTTACTTTTCCCCGTGCCATATATGTAGGTTCACCTCTATAATATTGATTCTCTTCGTTTTACTCCCTTAAATGTATAATAGTTTTCTCAAAATAGCAATCTCAATTTTACAAATGCACAATTTAGTTTACATTATTTATTGTTAATGTTTGCTAGTACTATCTTGAATAGCAGTTATTATGAGTGTATTAGGTTGAAACAAGGGCCTTTTTGTACTATGAATAAGGTTTTCATGAGTTTTGACAAACTAATCAAGCCATTTACAAACAAATTAATAGTCAAATGAACAAATTTATTTTTACAAAATGTATTGACTGATCTAGCGGTCTTTGTTAAATTGTAAAAGAACCAGAGGGCATATGCGCCAAAATGTAAGCCTTTTTAGTGGTGTCCCTGAAGCAGTGAACTATAAACCATGTAAAGAATGGAGGTAAAGGCATTGCAAAACTCAATACAAGTGAATCACAGAAAACTGGCGGCGGGACGGAAGAGTTCCCTGATGGAATATTTCAAGAAGCATTATTTCCTGTATTTAATGCTGTCACCGGCGCTGATCCTGACCTTAATTTTTAAATATGGTCCTATGTATGGTGCGATTATCGCCTTTAAGGATTTCAGCCCGATCAAAGGTATTCTGGGCAGTGAATGGGTGGGGTTGTACAACTTTGAGAAATTCCTGTCTTCCCCGAACTTCGAAGTTATTTTTATGAATACGCTTAAATTGAGTTTTTTCGGACTGATTCTGAGCTTCCCTGTTCCTATTCTGCTTGCGCTAATGCTCAATCAGGTCCGCCGGGCCGGAGTGAAAAAGAACATCCAGCTGTTCCTGTATGCCCCTAACTTCATATCCGTCGTTGTCGTGGTGGGTATGCTGTTCATTTTCTTATCTCCGACAGGACCGATTAACCAGCTGTTTAGCTGGATAACAGGTGAACCGGTAATGTTTATGTCGCGGCCGGAATATTTCCGCTGGATTTATATTCTGTCTGATATATGGACGGGTGCGGGCTGGGCTTCCATCATCTATGTCGCGGCGCTGGCCAATGTGGACCCTGAGTTACATAATGCAGCAAACTTAGACGGCGCGAACCTTCTGCAAAGAATCCGTCATATCGATCTTCCGACCATCCGGCCGATTATGGCCATTGTATTCATCCTTGCCGCGGGCGGTATCATGTCGATCGGATTTGAAAAGGCTTATCTGATGCAGACGGCCACGAACCTGCCAACCTCGGAGATTATCCCGACCTATGTTTACAAAATCGGCCTGCAGTCAGGCGACTATGCTTACTCAGCTGCAGTGGGGCTGTTTAACTCAATCATCAACGTCATCCTGCTCCTAACGGTGAACTTCACAGTGAAGAAGCTGAATGAGGGCGAAGGTCTTTATTAAGAAAGGAGCAACAAGTCATGTTTGTAAAACATTCGCGGCTGGACCGTTTTATGCTCGCACTGAACGCCGCCTTTTTAACACTAGCCGTGCTGATTGTGATTCTTCCGCTCATTTATGTGGTGATCGCCTCCTTCATGGACCCGTCCGTTCTGCTCAGCCAAGGAATCTCGTTCCGAATCTCCGACTGGTCCACTGAAGGCTATAAGATGATCCTCACCAATCCGGCAATGCTGCGGGGATTTGCAAACGCTGTTTTTTATGCCTCCGCCTTTGCTGTTCTGACTGTAATGGTCTCTGTCTGCGCCGGGTATGCCCTGTCAGATGACCGGATGAAGGGGAAAGGCTTTTTCATGACCCTGTTCCTGTTCACAATGTTCTTCGGCGGCGGGCTTGTCCCGACTTACCTGCTGGTTAAGAATCTGGGACTGCTGGATACTGTGTGGGCTGTCATTATCCCGGGGGCCGTCAATGTATGGAATATTATTTTGTCCAGAACCTTCTTCAAAGGTGTACCGAACGAACTGAAGGAGGCGTCCAATGTGGACGGGGCTTCGGAGATGAGGATTTTTTTCAGCATCGTATTGCCGCTCTCTAAACCGATCATCTTTGTGCTTGCGCTGTATGCCTTCGTCGGCCAGTGGAATTCGTACTTTGATGCCATGATCTATCTCGATAATCCGAATCTTCACCCGCTGCAGCTCGTTCTGCGCTCCATCCTGATCCAGAATCAGGTAGACCCCAGCATGATCAGTGATCAGCTGGCTGCAGCAGAAATGAAACGGTTGTCTGAAATCATCAAATATGCCGCGATCGTTGTCTCCAGCCTGCCGCTGATCATTATGTATCCGTTTTTCCAGAAGTACTTTGAGAAAGGTGTCATGGTCGGCTCCATCAAATAGGAAGCGGACTGCACATAGATAAGGTTCTTCATTCATTATTACTTTGGAGGTCATATCCGATGAAAAGATCAAAAAGATCAAAGGTTTTGTCAAAAGCAGCTTCTGCCTCAGTCCTTGCTTCCTTCATGTTCCTTGCCGCATGCGGCGGCGGGGGCGGGGGAGGTAACGCTGCCAGTGAAAAACAGGATCCAAACGGGAAAGTGACCCTGAACTTCATTACCCAAAGCTCCCCGCTGGCCCCGTCCGACCCGAATGACAAGCTGATCAATAAACGTCTCGAAGAAAAAACGAATGTGCATATCAACTGGAAAAACTTCACCAGAGATGTGTTTGTGGAAAAAAGAAATCTGGCCGTCGCCAGCGGCGATCTTCCGGATGCGATTTTTAATGCCGACTACAGTGACTATGAGCTGCTGAAGCTTGCCAAGGACGGCACCATCATTCCGCTGAATGATCTGATCGAGAAGAATATGCCTAACTTTAAAAAAGTGCTGGAAGAAGCCCCTGAATACAAAAGCATGATTACGGCGCCTGACGGCAACATCTACGCGTTTCCTTGGATCGAAGAGCTTGGGAACGGCAAAGAAAGAATCCAGGCGGTGGACAGTATGCCTTGGATCAACGTGGAATGGCTGAAGAAGCTGGGCCTCAAGATGCCGACAACGACGGAAGAATTGAAGCAGGTGCTCATTGCCTTCAAGACAAAGGATCCGAACGGCAACGGTCAGGCTGATGAAATCCCTCTGTCCTTCATTAATAAGCCGGGAGCGGAGGACTTAGCCTTCCTGTTTGGTTCTTTCGGACTTGGTGAGAACCCTGACCATGCGGTTGTAAGCAATGACGGCAAGGTGATCTTTACGGCTGCGCAAGAAGACTATAAAAATGCGGTATCGTATATCCACGAGCTGTATACAGAAGGCCTCATTGATATCGAAGCGTATACCCAAGACTGGAGTACTTACCTGGCCAAGGGGAAGGATCAGAAGTACGGCCTCTATTTCTCCTGGGATAAAGCGAACATCTCAGGAGCGAACGATGCTTATGAAGTTATGCCGCCGCTGGCTGGACCGGACGGTGAAATCAACGTAACCCGTACGAACGGTCTCGGTCTTGGACGCGGCAAAATGGTCGTGACCAGCGCGAATAAAAACCTGGAAACCACAGCGAAGTGGGTGGATCAGCTGTATGACCCAATCCAGTCTGTCCAGAACAACTGGGGAACCTACGGGGATGATACCCAGCAGAACATCTTCGAATTTGATGAAGCCAAGGGCATGCTGAAGCATTTGCCGCTGGATGGTACGGCTCCGGTTGAGCTGCGCGAGAAAACAAGCATCGGCGGACCGCTGGCAATTCTGGATTCCTACTATAATAAATATACAACCATGCCGGATGATGCCAAGGGCAGAATGGATATCATCAAGAACATCATGGCTCCAAAAATGAAGGCTGAGAACGTCATGCCGAGCGTATTCCACTCCATTGACGAGTTGGACCGCCTGACGACCATTGAAACCGACCTGTTCGCCTATGTGCTTAGAATGCGCACCGAATGGTACCAGAACGGCAAAATCGATGCAGAGTGGAATGATTATCTCAAGGAGCTGGACCGCCTGGGCCTGCAGGAATGGCTGAAGATCAAGCAGGGCGGCTACGACAGAGCAACGCAAAAATAATATAAATATAAAAAATATTATAGATTGAACTGGAGTCTTGAGGAAAGGGAGCGAAGCGGCGGAGGGAAAGCTTGGAACTGAAAGCCGGCATCGGAAGGATAGGTCACATTGATTGAACTTGAAAAACAGAAATAGGGGAAAAGTGGCGGAGGGGAATTTTGGAACTGTAGGAGCGATAGCGTCCGCCTTTGTCTGCGGATTTCCACCGCTAATAGCGGTTAAATCAAGAAATCTGCAGACAACAGCGGCCGAAAGTCCAAACATTCTCTGTAGTCACACCATTCCCGGAAATAAAAATCACAAGTTCACTCTAAGTCCAATCCTGTCAGCAGCCGGAAGTCCAAACATTCCCCGCAGCTGCGACTGACCTTTGCTCTAAACTTCCCGGTTCAATCTATCCAGGAGTAAAGGAGAAATCATAATGTCAGCGATAACTAAACAAAACTACCGGGGTGTCTATCATTTTTCACCTCAGCAAAATTGGATGAATGATCCGAACGGGCTGGTCTATTTTGAGGGCGAATACCATCTGTTCTTCCAACATCACCCCGATGGAATGACTATGGGAGAGATGCATTGGGGCCATGCGGTGAGCAGGGATCTGGTAGCTTGGGAGGAGATGCCGATTGCACTGGAACCAGATGAACTGGGCATGATCTTCTCGGGCAGTGCCGTTGTTGACTGGAAGAATACAACGGGATTTTTTGAGGATAAGCCGGGGCTGGTTGCAATCTTCACGCACCACCTGAATAGGCCGGAAGGAGAGCCTCCGGTACAGTACCAAAGTATTGCGTACAGCAAGGATAACGGCAGAACGTGGACGAAATACGCCGGAAATCCGGTGCTTGAGCATGATAGCTTCATTGATTTCCGTGATCCCAAGGTGTTCTGGGATAAACAGCAGAGCCGGTGGGTGATGATCGTGGCTTGCGGCCAGACGGTATGCCTGTATCACTCGCCTGATCTGATTCACTGGACCTTTGCCAGCGAATTCGGAGCCGGGATCGGTTCGCATGACGGGGTATGGGAGTGCCCGGACCTATTCCCGCTCGCTGTAGATGGAGATAAGGATAACACCAAATGGGTGATGCTCGTGAGCATCGGCGCAGATCCGGCCTTTGAGGAAGGCTCGAGAACGCAGTATTTCACAGGTGATTTCGACGGAGCGGTATTCACTCCTGACGAAGCATCCCGGAGCATCCGCTGGGTGGATTACGGCAGGGATAATTATGCCGGAGTGAGCTGGTCCGATCTTCCTGAGGAAGACGGAAGACGCTTGTTTATCGGCTGGATGAGCAACTGGATGTATGCTCAGCAGACACCGACGGAAGGATTCCGTGGTTCGATGACCATTCCCCGAGAGCTTACGCTGGAAACGAGAAACGGGGAAGCGACACTCATTCAAAAGCCTGTTAAAGAGCTGGAAGCAGCGCGTATCCCGGTTCTGTCCCTTACCAATGTTTCAGTACAAGAGATCAATGCGGCTTGTGCCAGCCTTCAGCTGGATGCTTACGTTATTGAGGCGAAGCTCACACCTGGTACGTCTGCCGGCTTCCGGGTAAAGGCAGGTGCCAAGCAGCAGACCGTTGCCGGGATAAACGCGCAAACGGAAGAGCTGTATATAGATCGCACAGCTTCCGGGAAGAGTGACTTCCATGAGTTGTTCCCGGGGCTGCATTCTGCAAAGCTTGCGGCATCGGATGCTGCCAATGAGCTGTGTATTTATGTGGATCGTTCCTCGGTTGAGATGTTTGCAGGCGGGGGGCAGGCAGTCATTACGGATCTGATTTTCCCTGAGCCTGAATCCGCCAGTCTTGCTGCTTTTGCAGAGCATGAAGAGGATGTATTCCTTTCGCTGGATATCTATGAGCTGGCCTCATCTGCTGCAGACGGCAGCAACCAGTAACCGGGAGGAGGAACTTACATGCGCATAGGAGCAATTGAGGCAGGCGGAACGAAATTTGTCTGCGGGATTGGTGATGAAAGCGGGCGGATTGAGGATCAGATCAGCTTCCCGACCGGACATCCGGATCAGACGATGCCCAAAGTGATTGATTATTTTCAAGGTAAAGAAGTAGAAGCCATCGGCATTGGATCATTTGGTCCGATCGACATCGCTCATGGCAGTCCGACTTACGGCTACGTGACAACAACACCTAAACCGGGATGGGCGAATTATAATCTGCTCGGGACTCTAAAGCAAGTCTTCCCTGTTCCGTTCGGCTGGGATACGGATGTTAACGCAGCTGTATATGGTGAGGTCAAATGGGGGGCTGCTCAGGGTATGTCCAATTGCTTGTACATTACCGTAGGCACGGGGATTGGTGTCGGGGTATATGCAGAAGGCCGGTTAGTCCATGGTCTTGTACATCCTGAGGGCGGGCATGTGCTGACGAGGCGCCATCCGGAAGATGATTTTGCCGGTATCTGTCCTTATCACGGGGATTGTCTCGAAGGAATGGCGGCGGGTCCTGCGATTGAAGCCAGATGGGGGAAAAAGGGGCATGAGCTTCCGGAGGATCATCAGGCATGGGAGATGGAGGCCTTCTATATTGCAGGAGCTTTGACTGATACTATTTTACTTCTTTCTCCGCAGAAAATAATATTGGGCGGCGGTGTGATGCAGCAGCCGCAGCTGTTTCCCCTCATCCGGGAGGCCGTACGCCGGAATCTGAACGGATATGTCAGTTCTAATTCGATTCTGGATCACATGGAGGAGTACATTGTTGCACCGGGGCTTGGCCAGCAGGCGGGATTATGCGGCGCTCTGGCCTTGGGACTATCAGCGATAAGCAATAAGGTTTCTTCTATATAAAAAAACAGATAAGGCCGGCCGGTTATGCAGATGCAGCAAGCCGGCCTTTTTCTTCAAAAGGACTAATCATTTACAGGAAAAGAGGGAAAAGGATGAACCGGAAAGCAAAATTCACACTAAGCCTTCTGCTCACTGCGGGAATCTTGGTGACTTCGATGATTACAGTTAATCGTGAGACAGACCGGGCCCTGGCTGCAGATGAGGCGTTCGCCAAAGAAAAAAAGGAGGGAATATCTATTTCTGAAACCGCTACCAATCTAAACAGCAACCTGACGGGATGGTATGTAGCCGGAAAAGGCAGGATGGAGAACACAGCGGAAGGGCTACTGCTGACATCGGACCCGCAGGAAAATGTACTGGCGTTATCGCAGACCACTGCGGATGATTTTATCTATGAAGCTGACGTAATGATTAAGGAGGGAGAGCCTGACGCTACGCTGCTATTCCGTTCAAGTAAGGATGGACAGCAGGCATACATGCTGCAAATCATACCTCAGGCCGGCATAATCCGTTTACGGGACGCGGACGGTGGGGAAGGCAGACTGAAGGAGGAGCGCCAGGTTCCTTTAGTCCAGGGTGAAATCTATCATCTTAAGGTGAAGGCAGAGGGCTCCTCACTAAGGGTATATTGGGGAAATCAATATAAGCCTGTGATTGATATGGAGGACAGCGCTTATCACTCCGGGCAGCTCGGGCTGCAAGTCTGGGATGGGGCTGCGTTGTTCCAGAACATAACCGTAAGTGATCTGAAGGGGAACCTGGAGACAGTGCTGGCAAGTACAGGTCAGTGGCAGCCTGATCTCAGCGGTAAAAAAGGGATCTCTGCCAATCAGAGCAAGGCGCTGCTGATCTATAACAAGCCGGCTGCTGATCTGGTGTACGAGGGACAGATTTCATTTCCTGACGATGGGACTGCAGGCCTCGCCTTCCGCTCCTCTGCTGACGGATTAAGCGGATATGAAGCTTCTCTTGTGAAGGAGGGCGATCAGCTTCGCGTCCGTCTAACCCAAGCAAACGGCAAGGTCATCGCAAGCTCAGCACGTACTTATCCGAGCCGGGCGGGGGCAAAGCATGCGGTAGAAGTCCAGGCGAAGGGGGAAAGAATCCAAATTTTTGTGGATGGATATACTCCGGCGGCCATTGATGTTACGGATAGTTCGTACACAAATGGGAATGCAGGGCTTGTTGTAAACAGCGGGACCGCCTATTTTCAGAACACCTATGTTACAGAAGCTTCCAGCTATAATAATGAAAAATACCGGCCGCAGTATCATTACACGCCGATGCGCGGTTCTGTGAGTGATCCGAACGGGTTGGTCTATTTTGCCGGAGAGTATCATCTCTTCCATCAGGATGGAGGTACATGGGCTCACGCAGTCAGCAAAGATATGCTGAATTGGAAGCGTCTTCCTATCGCCCTTCCCTGGAATGATTACGGGCATGTCTGGTCCGGATCGGCTGTAGCGGATTTGAATAATGCCTCAGGCCTGTTCACGGATTCGGGCGGCCAGGGGCTTATCGCCTACTATACTTCCTTTAATCCGGATGCCTTTAATGGCAACCAGCGGATTGGTCTGGCTTACAGCAAGGATCAGGGGCGTACGTGGGCATATGCCAAGGATCGTCCTATTGTTATTGAGAACCCCGGAAGAAGCGGAGAGGACCCTGGAGGCTGGGATTTCCGTGATCCTAAGGTAGTGCGTGATGAGGGGAATAACCGCTGGGTCATGGTTGTATCGGGCGGCGATCATATCCGGTTTTTTACCTCAACGAATCTGCTCGACTGGACGTTGACCGACAATTGGGGTTATGGCACTTATGTCCGCGGCGGTGTGTGGGAATGTCCTGACCTGTTCCCGCTTACGGTTCAGGGGACGGCAGAGAAGAAATGGGTACTCATGATCAGTACGGGTGCGAATCAGGCAACGGGCGGTTCGGATGCGGAATATTTCGTGGGGAGTCTGACGGCTGAAGGAAAATTCGTGAATGATAATCCGGCTGGAACCGTGCTGAGAACCGATTTTGGAAAAGAGTTCTATGCCTCCATGTCCTTCTCTGACATGCAGGATGGACGCAGAGTGATGCTGGCCTGGATGTCGAACTGGGATTATCCGTTTGCCTTTCCGACACTGGGCTGGAAGGGGGAATTGACGATCCCGAGAGAAGTGACCCTGGTGAAGACGAGCGACGGGATACGGCTTGCCCAGAGTCCGGTCAAAGAGCTGGAATCGCTGCGCAGCGCCCTTTATTCGGCGTCTAACAAGGATATCAGTCCCTCTTCGCAAAATCTGCTGAAAGGCATGACTTCCGGTGCCTACGAAATCGAAGCTGAGGTGGAGATTCCCGCCGGCAGCAGTGTATCGGAATTCGGATTTAACTTGCGTGAGGGTGCCGCCCAGAAGACGGTTGTGGGCTACAAGCCGGGCGTGAGCACGGTATTTGTGGACCGCTCTCTTTCGGGAATAACCGATTTCTCCAGCCTGTTCAGTACCAGACATGAAACGCAGGCATTAACGGAGAGCGGCCGGATCAAACTGCGCATTCTGGTGGATGAATCTTCGGTAGAGGTGTTTGTGAATGGCGGGAAGTCCGTGTTCTCGGATGTCATTTTTCCGGACCCGGCCAGCCGGGGGATGAGCTTCTATACCAAGGGCGGCAATGTGAAGATGGTCTCCTTGAAAGTGTATAAACTGGCGTCGGTTTGGAATTCTGAGCCGGTTCTCTCCCCCCGGATTGTCATGGATACCCGTAACCGTGAACTGGGTGTAGGGCATATTGAAACGCTGCAGGCGGTCCTGGAAAATGGACCCGGCATCGGTACAGAGCCGCTGAAATGGAAGTCCAGCAATCCGGAAGCCGTCAACATTAAGGCTGCAGAACATTCCCAGGCGGTGATTGATGCGCTAAAAGTTGGGGCAGCCGTCATTTCAGTATCCACACCAAATGGAAAGATATCTGCAAGTGTTCGAGTGAATGTCTCCGGAGGGGAGTTCCGTACCAACCTCAGCGGTTGGACCCAAGATCGGTCCGTGGCTTCATGGCTGCTCAGTGAAGATGGCATCCGCGGGAATTACACCGGTGGCGATGCGAATTATATTGCCGGGGAGCAGGCGGGGGATTTCACTTATGAAGCTGAGATGAAGCTCGGCACGGCCGGAGGAGCGGGCTCCCTCCTGTTCCGGGCAAGCCCGGACGGGCGCAGCGGTTATTACCTCAATCTGGACCCGAATATGAAGTCGGTCCGTCTGTTCTACAAAATAAATGGGCGTTTTGAAGAACGGCAGGTGTTGGCCAAGGTTCCAGCCTTTATTCTTCCAGACCGGACGTATCGTTTAAAGATACAAGCGGAGGGACCGCATATTGCAGTGTACCTGGGAGGAGAGCGAATCATGGATGTGCAGGACGGAACCTTTGCGGCAGGCCATTTTGGACTGCATGTATTCGGGGGGGCTGCTTCTTTTCAGAACGTAAATATAAGCGGAGCGGTTCCGGCGAACCTGATAACCTCAAGCGTGGTAAACGAAGGATTCCGGAAAGCCCTGTATACGGCTAACCAGGTAAATGGTGAACCCGTCACGGTCAGCGATACTCATGAAGCGACAGATCAAAAGTGGACGTTCGTGCCGACGGGCGATGAAGCAGGCTCGTACTCCATCCGTACGGCTTCCGGCCAGGCTCTTGATCTGAACACGGAGCGGAACGTAATCCAACTCTATTCCTACTTAGGTTACAACAACCAGCGCTGGATCATCCAAAAGAATATGGACGGCTCAGCGGCCATCCTCTCTGTTCATAATCATCTGGCGCTGGCTGTCTCTGAGGACGGATTGAGCCTGACCCTGGCGGCCGTTCAACCCGGTGCTGACGCTCAGAAATGGTCTCTGGATTTCTAGATTTCTCCGAAGTTTTGAATATGAATTCTGTACAGCAGAAGTATTTATTGTAATCCGACAAACAGTCCCGGTGCAGATCTAATGCACACGGGACTGTTTATTTTTGCGATGGATATAGAACTTAAATCTGCCGCCCATCCTCTCCCTTAAGCTCCTTGCGCAGCAGCAGGGATTCGGCGTAGGTAACCATGGCCTGGAGAAAAGTGAGTAAAATCTGATTCAGCAGACTCATCTCGGAAGCGATAATAATCACGAGAGCGATGAGCCCGGTAAGCAGTGACAGCAGGATCAGACCGATGGACGGTTTACGGTTAACACTTGGCCTGAACAGATTCAACAGCGTGATGAACACGCCTTGGGCCAGAAAACAGTTGACGAGCAAAGTGAATTTGTCCCACATCAGCGAATCCAGGGATGAGCCGAATATATTAATGAGTACAAGAGCTGCGACTAGAACGAAGAGTGAGATACCATCCTTTTTGGTAAGCACGGCACAACATCCTTTCCTGGCAGATTGTATCCATTATTACCCAGGAATCTGCAGGATCAAGCAATGCTTATGCGCTTTGCACCGCAGTGTTCACCGGAAAAATTCTGGTGAACAGGAAGCGGGTCAGGGGTCCAACCACCAGCAGCTGCAGCGGTAGGGCACAGATGAAATTAAATCCGAGGGTAGACAGATAGTGACGGAGGAAGTTGTCTCCGAATCCGTAGTGTGCTAGTGTGCCATATAGGGACATGCAGATAACCATACCGCAAACCATAAAGACGGAAATGGTCAGCACTTTTTTGATCATCGGATCGGAAGGCTTAACCAGCTTGAAGGCCAGCCCTTTGGCGATTTTGCTGATGACAACAATGTCCAGGAATAAGGCAACAATCAGTGCCGGAAGCAGTCCGGCGGCAACTTCAAGGAATACTCTATTGGTTGCACCGTTGAATAGAATTACGTTATAAAAGCTCATTCCGACGACCATTAAAAAGCACATCATACTGGTGAAAATCAGTGCTTCTTTTTTATTTTTACCCATCGTTCAAACTCCCTTAAAGTTAAGTTGTTAAGCTTCACTCATAGTATCAGGAGGATGAAATATTGTCAACCGAGTTGACAAAAGTGAAAGCATTCCTTCAAACTGAATCCGTATCCCATTACTGGAGGGCCTTTATTATGAAGGAGTATATCCGCGATTTAAATCTGATTGACCTGGTTAGTGAGAAGCATAAGGTTCTACGGGAACAGGTAACCGGACGAAGCGGTGATCCGCTGAATCACACTGAAACACATATTCTGGCGAAGCTGGAGCTGTACGGCAGACTGTCCATCTCCGAAATCAGCCGGCAAATCAGTATTTCCCGCCAGGGAGCACAAAAAACGATCAATGTGCTGCTGGACGAGGGCTATGTGGAGACCGTTCAGGTGGAAGGGAACAGCCGTGATAAATATATCGTTCTGACGTCAAAAGGAACCGAAGTGTGCCGGAGGATGCTGGAGATCAAGCAGGGGATTGAGCAGGAGATAGCTGCGCGGATCGGCGCGGAGCAGGTGCAGCTGCTGAAACAGCTGCTTACCGAGGACTGGCTTTAAGTTGCCCCAAATTAAATCTGTTGCGCAATCGCCTGGTGAAATGTATATTATGGATTGAATTTAATCAATACTTTTCTGGGTAATATAACTTTAAAAAAAGTCGGGTGAGGCAGATGATGATTTCGGTAAAAAGATTCCTGATTGGACGGCCGCTGAAATCAGATCAATTGGGCGACCAGAAACTAAACAAAACAAAAGCGCTAGCCATTCTATCATCAGATGCATTATCCTCGGTTGCTTATGGTCCTGAGCAGATTCTGCTGGTTCTGATTACGCTCAGCACGGCTGCGTTCTGGTATTCGATTCCTATAGCCATTGGAGTTCTTGTACTGCTGACGGCCCTGATTTTATCCTACCGGCAAATTATTTTTGCTTACCCTCATGGCGGGGGAGCTTACGTTGTGTCCAAAGAGAATCTGGGCAAATATCCCGGTCTGGTGGCCGGAGGCTCACTGCTCGTGGACTATATATTAACGGTTGCCGTAAGTGTATCTGCGGGTACGGATGCGATTACTTCCGCTTTTCCCAGCCTGCATTCGTACAATGTCATTATCGCCGTCATATTTGTTCTGCTGATAACGACCCTGAATTTACGGGGAGTGACGGAGTCTGCGTCATTCCTGGCCTACCCGGTGTATCTGTTTGTGCTTGCAATCTTTGTAATGCTTGGAATGGGGCTGTTCCGGATTATGTCCGGAGATGTACCTTCAGATCTTCATACCCCTATAGGCACACCGGTAGCAGGGATCAGCCTGTTTCTGCTGCTAAAAGCGTTCTCGTCGGGCAGCTCGGCCTTGACCGGGGTCGAGGCAATTTCCAACGCCATTCCCAACTTCAAGGCACCGGCGCCGAACAATGCGGCCAAAACGCTCGCTGCCATGGGTGTACTGCTGGCTTTTTTATTTTCAGGAATTGTGTTCTTGGCATACTATTATGGAATAACGCCGAATGAAAAGGTTACCGTCGTTTCAGAGATTGCTGAACAGGTTTTTGGACGGAACTTCATGTATTTCTTTGTCCAAGGGACCACGGCTCTGATTCTGATTCTGGCGGCGAATACGGGGTATTCCGCATTTCCGCTGCTGGCGGTTAATCTGGCTAAGGATAAATTTATCCCGAGAATGTTCACGGTCCGCGGTGACCGGCTAGGGTATTCAAACGGTATACTCAGCCTTGGAATCCTCTCCATTATTCTGATCATCGCCTTCGAAGGACGCACTGAGCATCTGATTCCGCTGTATGCGGTGGGGGTGTTCATTCCCTTTACGCTGTCCCAGACCGGCATGATGATTAAATGGATCCGCCAGAAGCCGGAAGGCTGGGTCAGCAAGCTGATTATCAACACGACTGGCGCATTAATCAGCTTCATCGTTACTATTATGTTCTTCCTGACTAAATTCCCGCAGGTGTGGCCGGTGCTGGTTTTCCTGCCGCTGATCATCCTGCTCTTTTACCGGATCCGCAAGCATTACGAGGCAGTGGCTGACCAGCTGCGGATTTCAACCTGTGAAGAAGAGCCTCTGGCGATTGAAGGCAATATTATCATCCTGCCAGTTGCCGGGATTACCCATGTGGTGGAGAACTCGCTACGCTATGCGCAATCATTGTCCGCCGATCAGATTATTGCCGTCCATGTCCCGTTTGAACGGGATGATGAGAATATATTTGAAGAGAAGTGGAAGAAGTTCCACCCCGAGATCAGGCTCGTGACGCTGTATTCACCTTACCGCAGCATCATCCATCCGCTGACCAAGTTTATCGATACGGTTCAGCGCAAGGCAAGTGAGTCCAATTATCAGGTGACTGTAATCGTACCGCAGTTCATTCCCAAGAAGGGCTGGCATAACATTCTCCATAACCAGTCCAGCCTGCTGATCCGGGCCCATCTGCTGTACCGGAGAAATGTAATTATTACTACAGTTCCCTATCATTTGAAAAAATAAACGCTGTATAGTCAAACGACCGCAGGCATCCGGGATTACCGGTGGCTTGCGGTCTTTGTTATGTTCGGTGTCCGCTGATCCGCAAAATCAAAGGCTCCGTAAATTATGTATAATGAAAAGAGAAATGAAGCAACTGGAGGGATGAGATTGAAAAGGATAAGATTATGTTTAGCCATGCTAATCCTGTCCACATTGCTTCTCCTGGCCGGCTGTGCCAGCGGTACAGCGCATATGACGGTGAAGAAGGACGGGAGTCTAGACCTCGCCTTCAGTATTCTGCTGGATGCCCGCACAGAGTCGCTAATCGGAGGGAAGCTGGAGGAAGTACTGGTAACCCGGCTTGCGGCTGCAGACATTCAATTGCATAAGAGCCAAAGCGGCAAATCCACGAATTATCAGTTTATGAAGACGTATGATTCCTTGGAGGATATGCAGGCGACTGCGGGAAATATCGACATTGTGGACACGCAGGTGGTTACAACGGACAGATGGCTGTATACCAAATATGATGTTGAAGCCCGGCCGAAGCTGAACGCCTATTCGGACGAGATCGCGGACGGCCTTGGGAAGCTGAATATGCCGAAATCACTGGCAAGGCTGCTGATGCAGAGCCTGGCAGTCAATTTTAAATTAACGCTGCCTTATGACTTATATGGAGCGAATAATGCAGTCTCCCAAGAGGGCAACACCTTATCCTGGCGTATTACGCTGGCTGATTCCGAGCCGCTCCGTCTGGTGGTATATGTGCCTGATATCAAGAACATCGCTATTGCGGGCGGTGGTGTTGTGCTGCTTGCCGCTGCTGCTATTATTTGGTTTATAAGATCAAGGAAGCCGCGTAACCCCAAAGCTATTGAAAGGTAAGGTAATCTTCATTATTATCATAGCGCATCCGAAGTAACTCATTTCAAGCCGCCGGCCTCAGCGCTCCTGCTGTCATACCGGCGGTCTTTGCGTTATGAGCTATACTCAGTAATCATCCGGTACCGCTTTGGGCCGGGAGCTTGCGTTGTCACGGTATTGGCCAGGCGTCATCCCTTCCTGCTTGCGGAAGGAGCGGATGAAATTCTGTGAATTGTTGTATCTGAGCTTCGCAGCAATGTCTTTAATCGGCATATCGGTTTCCTCCAGCCATTTTTTGGCCATTTTGAACCGGTACATCGCAAGATATTCACTGAAATAATACTGCGTCTCCTTGCGGAAGACACTGCTGATATAGTTGGCATTATAATGAAGGCGTGAAGCGCATTCCTCCAGCGTCAGATCCTTATCATAATCATGCTGCACGATGTCGATAATCTTCTCGGAAATGTTATGGTACTGGGCATTTTGCCGGCTGTGGAAAATCCTGATCATCGGCAGAATCACGATACTCCAGAACCAGTCCTCGATTTCGGCGACAATATGCAGATCAGTCAGCTCCTCGAATAACGAACCGTTCGCATGATAGATCTGATTCAGGCTAATCCCCGACTCCTGCATCATAATGAGAATATTGCCCAGCAGACGGGTCAGCGGAATCTGATATTCCTGCGGTGACAGCCCCAGCTTAAAAATACAGGCAAACAGTTTATGCAGCAGCTCCTTCGCCTTTTCGGTATCGGCCAGTTTAATAGCATCCATCAGGTCATTTTCAGTATGTGTCGGATAGTTTAAGTTGAGATAATGCTTGCCGGAGTTGATATTCTCATACTGGATGATGATGCCTTTGCCGAGTGTGATCCGGTATTTCAAGGCTTCGAGACTTTCCTTATAGGCAATAGACAGTTTATCGATGTTGTGAAAAGGCAGACTCAAACCGATACTGACCTGCAGCTTCAGGTAATTGTTAATTTCCTGCTGCAGATTCTCCGTCAAGGCATACAGTGTCTGGTGAAAAGATTCCGCGTTATCTTCCGTGCTTCCAATCAGCGTGACAACAGCGTGGTCGATGATCACCGGGGCAAGTCTGCCTTCCGGCGGAACGAGCTCTTCAATCATATTATGGGCGGCAAACAGCAGCAGGTGGAGATCCTTTTTGTCATAGCTGTTCTCAGCAGAGAAGTCGATGCTAAGCGTAATGACGGCCATTGTTCTCCATTCTTCAACTAAGGGCTGGTAGCCGTATTGTTCCAGCTCCTCAAGCAGCTCGCGCTTTCTGATATTGCCCTGAAAGGCTTTTGTCAGGAAAAAGGTGCGCACCTGCCGGAGATGCTGGTTCAGCTCCTTTTCGAGCTGCGATTTGGACTGGAATAAATGATGCATCTGCTCGCCGATCGACTGGAACTCATCCGTGAATTTTGCTTTGACTCCCGGTCTACGCAGCCCCATCTGATTCAGCAGCCGCTCGATCGGAGTGTACATGCGGCGGGAACCGAGCCAGGCGAGCAGAATGGACAGCAGCAGCATCATGGCACAGACAATGATTGTGTAGGTCCCGATTTTGCCCGATTCCTTGGTTAATCCTTCAATGGAGGTTACCGACAGATAGGTCCAGCCGTTCAGCTGCGAGCGCAAATAAGTAACAGAGTAATCCTGTTTACCGATGACCGTCTTGAATTGTCCTGTAGGCTTAACTTTGCCGGAAACGAGCGGGAAATCCGTAAATCCGCTGGCAACGGCAGGCTGGCCGATCAGCGTCTTATCCGGGTGCAGCAATATTCTGCCGGATTCATCGAGGACAATAATACTGTCCAGCGGATCTATCTCAGAGTTGATGAAATCCTGAAGGCTGCAGGCCGGGATATTGGCAAGGGCCAGACCGTATTTTTGCAGCTTGGAGGTGGGCAGCTTCTTGATCAGACTGATGCTGTAATCACAGCCGGTAACGTTGATGCTCTCCTCGCTGTAGAACAGGGAAGAGGGGTTCAATACCCAGGAGGTGGAGTCGGGCACATTCATCAGATTGGCTAGCTGCTCATAATTCTGGTATTCATTCAGGCGGTAGAGCCCGGAGTTCTTGATCATCCAGTTTTCCCGCTGATTCAGCAAAATCACATCTTCCAGCTTCGTGTCAAAGGACTGCATATTACGGATTTCGTTTCTCAGGTCGTTATATAAAATGAAATCGTTTACATTTAACGGGTTATTCAAAGCTTTTTTGAGTACAGAAGAATTAACGACCTGGTTCAGGGTCTGGTTGACAGTAGTCAGCTTATGCTCTACATTTGAGTTAATTTGTAAAATGAGTTCCTTTTTGCTTTTGTTAACATTTTTTTGAATTTCGCTGGAGGATGTGAGGTAAGAGAAAGAACCGATGAACAGCACAGGAAGCGTACTGATTACAAAGGTGAATAAGGTTAATTTACTCAGGAAGCTTAAGTGTTTCACTGGATTCAGCACCTTTACTTTAGGTAGAAACAGCCTGCTTTAAGTGTATGCATCACGAAGGATAATAACAATAATCATCTGGTGCCGCAATAATCATTATCTCTAATAATGACTACAGTTTGAAGAATATTCAATAATTAGCAGTTATATCAATACATATTACTTAAGATTATTTCTATTTAGGAGGAACTAGGAATGCTTAGAGACCTCGCACGGAGAACGGCAGTCCGGTATTTCTGTCTGCTTGTCTTACTCCCGTCCTTTTTATTAAGCGCTTGCAGTAATGTGAATTCTGTTCAGCCGCGTCCCAGCCAGACTCCGCCGTCGATCTCGATTCTGGCTCCGCTGCATTTTCCGCAAACACCTTCGAAGGAAATCGTGACGGAAATTGAGAAGCTCACCGGCGTGAGGCTTAATATTACCTGGGTACCTGAAGGCGTCTATACGGATAAAATGAACACCGCCCTGACGACCAATTCGCTGGGGAAGGTTACGTTTGTTAAATTTACCGATTATAATCTGGTGAAACCGGCGATCCGTTCGGACGCTTTTTGGGAAATCGGCCCTTATCTTAAGGAATTTCCGAATCTGAAGCAGCTTGATCCTGCGATACTCAGCCAGTCCGCTGTGGACGGCAAAATTTACGGCCTGTATACCGAACGGCCTTCTTCCCGGCAGGGCATCATCATCCGTAAGGATTGGCTGGATCATCTTAAGCTAAGCAAACCGCAAACACTGGATGAGCTGTATGAGGTCATGAAGCAGTTTACCTATAAGGATCCGGACGGCAACGGCAAGCAGGACACAATCGGCCTGGTTGACCGCAATGATCTGGTCTATGGCGTATTCAAAACGCTCAGCTCTTATTTCGGCACGCCGAATAACTGGAAGCTGGAGAACGGGCAGTTCATCCCGGAATTCGCGACGCCCGAATATATGGACACGATGAACTTCATGCGCAAGCTATATAATGAAAAAATCATCAATCAGGACTTCGCCCTGACCAGCAAGGAAGTGCAGCGGGATAAATTCATCCGCGGGACTGCAGGGGTCTTCATTGGAAGCATGACGGATGTGCAGCGGCTCTCTATTGAAGCGCAAACGATTAATCCGCTGGCCGAACTCACCCTGATCAACCGGATTAAAGGGCCGGACGGCTACAAAGTATGGTCGATCCCCAATTACAACGGGCTGTATCTGTTCTCAAAAAAAGCGATTGCGACGGAAGATGAACTGAAGCAGGTGCTGCGTTTTTTTGACCGGACGATGGATAAAGATGTAGCCAATCTGATGAGGTACGGGATCGAAGGCCGCCATTACAAGCTGGAGAACGGGAAGGTCATTCTGCCGGAGGAAACCTCGCAGCTGCGGGTGAATGAGGTCAGCCCGCTCTATTCCCTGATGATCGCCGATATCAGTAACAAGAACGTCATGGAGGTGGCGCAAAAAGAGCAGCTGACCGCCCTGGCGGACCAGCTGAGCGAAGACAACGAACAGTTCCTCGTGAACGATCCGACACTCACGCTAAGCTCTCCGACCTTTGATGAAAAGAATGTCGAGCTCTCAACGATCATTGTGGATGCTACTTATAATTATATTATCGGCAATATCAATGCTGCAGAGTTTAATAAGGAAGTTGAGAAATGGAAATCCAGCGGCGGCGACCTGATCATGCAGGAGTACGCTGAGGCCGAGGCCAGAGCGGGGAGCGGGCAGTAGGAGGGCATATTGTCATAGATTCGTCTTGTTTGCAGCAGTACTCCCTGGACTATAATAATAGTAGAGAGACTGGAGGATGACATTCTATGAGAAAACAAGTCTTGCTGACTGCCGGATTTGCCGTAGTCATTGGCTTAGGAACATACCTGTATGCAGAAAATAACGCCCGGGAAAGTGCAGGCCCAAGCCCGGCGGATACGCAAACCCTTAAACAGCTGGTACACGATTACAGCAGCCGCAGTATCACCGCTGAATCGGCTTCCATTTCATCAACTCAGCTGATCGTCAAGGAGAGTGGCGGCAAATCTGCTACCTATAGCTTGCCGGACGACGAGTTTTTTGTCTCCATTGCACCCTACGTCAACCAAACCCATCCATGCGCAACCCATAGCTTGACCGGTTGTCAGGGCGAGATGGTGGAACAAGAGTTTAACGTATCGGTCCAAGACACCGAAGGTAATCTGGTAATGGACAACGAAACGGTAAAATCCCAGCCTAACGGATTTATCGATCTGTGGCTCCCGCGCGATAAGACGTATCATGTTACCATTGAACAAAATGGCAAAAAAGCCGAGTCTGACATTTCTACTTTTGAGAAAAATGATACTTGTGTAACTACTATGCAGCTAGGATAAGCTAGCAAAGCGGAAGCATACCCTTGCTACAGAAAAGCAGAGCAGGTGCCTCTCCTATCAGGAGGAGCACGGCTCTGCTTTTTTTGCTGTGGCTACTACTAACGGACACAGGAGCCGCTAATTGTTGATTTTGCCGCATTTTGGTTCCCTTACGGACACAGCTGCAGTTAAGTAAGCCGAAACGCGCTGATCTGCCCAAATCCACAGTAAATAACGGCACAGCAGTCCGCTAAGTCGCACCTGTGCCCGGAATCCCGCAAATAGAGTCATCTAAGTCCGTAATAATTGGTTAACGGCCTGCAGTTCGCCGAAACTCCTCCATCAACGCCGAAATTGAGCTCCGCTCTAACTAACTATTATCGTTAACACCTTTGCATCCACTACCGTATACCCCCGCCGCAAGTGGAGCGGCGGGCCTCCTTGCCCCTTTCAACCGGATAAGTTGAAAGGAACCCCTCAGAGAGGTGAGAAGTAACGGAGGGGAAGTTTGGAACTGTAGGAGCGGAAGCGTCCGCCTTAAAGCTTTCCGTAGGAAAGCTAGCATCGGAAGCATAGTCTAGGTTTGGATTTCTACCGCGATTAGCGGTTTGAAATGAGGAAATCCAAACCTAACAGCGGCCGGAAGTCCAAACATTCCTCGGAGTTACGACTCCCACCTCGCAAGCACCTTCTCCAGTATCCCCTCAAGTTTCCTTTCACCTTATCACCCAATAATCATTTGATCAGACCCCCGCCCGAAACCCGCTGCAAACCCCCAACTATGAGTAAATGATTGTTTTCGTAACCTGGCCGAGGCTGTAGTGTGAGGCTTGTAACCAATACAAGTCAAACGGAGGTCAAAAAGGTATGACGAAAAAATCCTTTACCCTGCTTCTTAGCTCGCTGTTAACATTCAGTATGCTGACTGCGGCGTGCGGCAACAACAACGGCAATAATGAAGCAGCGGCCACCACAGATCCCGGCACCAGCGGCGGAACCAATACCGCAACCACAGAGCCGGCGCCAGAGCCGGAGAAACCGACAGAAATTAAGATTATGCTTCCACTGAACACGGCAGAGACCCCGCCCGATACAATTAAGGCCGAAGTGGAGAAATTGACTAATACCAAGCTGACTTATCAATTTTTCCCGGCGGATACCTATGAAGAAAAGCTGAATTCTTCCTTCGCCACAGACTCCCTACCGCAAGTGACATATTTGAAGAACCAGACCACGTTCATCCAGATGAAAGAATCGATCAAGGACGGACAGTTCTGGGAAATTGGACCTTACTTGCCGGAGTTCCCGAACCTCAACAAGCTGAAACCGGAAATCCTCAACAATACCAAAGTGGAAGGCAAGCTGTACTCGCTGTATATCGGCCGTCCGCTGGCCCGTCAGGGGATCATCTACCGCAAAGACTGGGCGGATAAACTCGGACTGAAGGCTCCGGCCAATCTTGATGAACTGTTCGCTATGGCCCAAGCCTTCACGGAGAAGGACCCGGACGGCAACGGTAAAAAGGACACGATCGGACTCGTGGACCGCAATGAGCTGGTGTACGGGGCCTTCAAAACCGTCTCCTCCTGGTTCGGTACGCCGAACAACTGGGGCGAGAAGGATGGCCAGCTTGCACCGGAATTCACCTTCCCGCAATACATCGACACGATGGATTTCTTCAAAAAGCTGCGTGACGGCGGATACATGAACAAGGATTTCGCAGCCACCAGTAAGACGGATGCCGTAAACATGTTCGTCAGCGGCAAAGCAGGGCTGTACATCGGCGGCTCCATGCAGGATATCGATACCCTTAATAAGGACCTGATCAAAAACTTCCCGGATGCTGTACTGGATACGCATAGTATGGTAGCCGGACCTGACGGCAAATTCGCCCAATGGATGATTCCAGGCTATAACAACGTTGTGCTGTTCCCGAAATCTGCGGTTAAGGATGAAGCCGAGCTGAAGAAGATTCTGGCCTTCTTTGACAAGATGATGACTCCGGAAGTGGCCAACCTGATGTACTGGGGGATTGAAGGCAAGCACTACACCGTTGTAGACGGCAAAGCAAAACCGGCAGACGACAAAGAACTGATTGAACGCGAGGTCAAAGGCTATAAGGACAGCGTGATCGGTGAATACGAAACCAATGGCATGTACCAAAGCTTGAACGTACTGCCTGGACGGATTCATGCCGAAGAGCTGGTGCTTGAGAATGTCAAAGTGGGTGTAGCAGACCCGACAGCTGCTCTGGATTCGCCGACCTATACTTCTAAGGGTGTTGAGCTCCAGCAGATTATTACGGATGCCACCTACAACTATATTTACGGACAGCTGGACAAAGCCGGGTTTGAAAAACAAGTGGAAGCCTGGAAGAGCCGCGGCGGAGCGGCCATTATCGAGGAATACAACGCTGTATACAAAAAATAGAATGCCACTTGTGAACATGTATCGCAGATAGTCCAGTGTACAGAAGGCTGGCGAAGCAGCTTCGGCAGCCTTCTTTTACCACACCAAACCCACAGTCAGGCTGGAAATTTAGGAAGCAGAAAGGAAGAGGATTATGCAGGAAGTCACCGCTCAGGCTAGTAGGGTTCCCGAGCTGAAGCCCGTAAGCTATAAGAGCAGCAGTGAGCTCAAAAAGCGGCTGTGGAGAAATAAATATCTGTACGTCATGCTGATACCGGGAGTGCTGTTTTTCGTTCTTTTTAAATATCTGCCGATGTACGGACTGATTATTTCCTTTCAGGATTACAAGCCTTATCAAGGCATCACCGGCAGCGAATGGGTCGGCATGGAGCATTTCAAACGCCTGTTCACCGAGCCGGATTTCCTCAAGATCCTGGGTAACACGCTCATATTGTTCGGAATGAATATTATTTTTTATTTTCCGGTGCCGATTATCCTCGCTCTGATGCTGAATGAGCTCAGGGGCACATTCTTCAAACGGTTTTTTCAGACTCTCGTTTACCTGCCCCACTTCATGTCCTGGGTTATTGTCGTCTCCATCACCTATGTTATGGTCACGATGGACGGAGGGATTATCAACGAGCTGCTGATTTATTTTGGCTTCGAGCCGATTAACTTTCTGCTGAATCCGGGCTGGTTCAGGCCGATGTACATCATTCAGATCATCTGGAGGGAAGCGGGCTGGGGAACGATCATTTATCTGGCCTCTATTGCCGCTATCGATCCCGGGTTGTATGAAGCTGCACGTATGGATGGTGCCGGACGGCTGAGACAGATTTGGCATATTACCCTGCCGGCGATCCGCAGCGTCATCATTACCCTGCTCATTCTGAAAATTGGTTCCGTGCTGGATCTTGGATTTGAGCATGTCTACCTGATGCTGAACTCCATGAATCGAGAGGTTGCGGAAATTATTGATACGTATGTCTATACTGCTGGGTTGAGACAAGGGCAGTTCAGTTACAGTACAGCTATCGGATTCTTCAAATCGGTTATTGGGCTGATTATGGTCATGTCGGTCAACAAGCTGTCCAAAAAAATGGGCGAAGAAGGCGTTTATTGAGAGACTGCGGGAGGAATTGAAAATGGTAGAAGACAGATCCATAGGCGGCAGAATTTTTGCTGCGGTTAACTTTACGCTGCTGGCCCTCATTGCGCTCGTGACGGTGCTGCCTTTTATTCACGTGGTGGCCGGCTCCTTCACAACGAGTGCGGAAATCGCAGCGAGCAAATTTGTACTGATCCCGAAAGTGTGGAGCTTCGAAGCGTATAAGTTTATTTTTTCCACGGATACGATTTTTAAAGCGATGGGTGTGTCGATTGGGGTTACGCTGATCGGTACTTTGTTCAGTATGTTCATCACGGCGCTGATGGCTTACGGCCTCTCCAGAAGAGATCTGGACGGACGGAATGTGGTCAATTTCCTGGTTGTGTTCACGATGCTGTTCCATGGCGGAATGATTCCTACATTCCTTGTAGTGAAGGAGCTGGGGCTGATCGATTCCTATGCGGCGCTTATTCTTCCGTCTGCGATCAGTGCGTTCAACATGATTATTCTCAAAAACTTTTTCCAGAACATTCCGGAGGGTCTTGAGGAATCCGCCAAAATCGACGGCTGCAACGACTTCGGCATCCTGTTCCGGATCGTGCTGCCCCTGTCCATGCCGGCGATCGCGACCATTTCGCTGTTCTATGCGGTTACCTATTGGAACACTTATATGAGTGCGATTCTGTATCTGGATGACAGCGCCAAGTGGCCGATTCAGGTGCTGCTGCGGCAGATTGTTGTCCTGGCCAGCGGGATGGATCACAGCGCCACCCTCGATGCGGCTGTTCCGCCGCCGGATCAGGCGATCAAGATGGCGGTTATCGTCGTGGCAACCCTGCCGATTCTGATGGTGTATCCATTCCTGCAGAAGCATTTTGCCAAAGGGGCCATGCTGGGTTCTATGAAGGGATAGTTGCGATACAGAGACTCTGATACTGATATGGAAGGGGTAGGAAGAGAGATGATAGGCAGTCTGCCAAAAACGCCCATGGAATGGGCCCGCAAGGCCTGTGATTCTTTAATGGATACTTATCAGGCGGGAGAGCTTCCTCCTGCCCACCGCTGGCACTACCATCAAGGCGTGTTTCTGTGCGGAATGGAGCTGCTGTGGCAAGCTGCCGGGGAAGAGCGTTATATCGAATATATTCAGGCGTATGTAGATGATCTTGTGGATGAATACGGTAATTTCTATTTTGCCCGGGATGAGCTGGATGCGGTACAGGCGGGGCTGCTGCTGTTCTCGCTGCATGAGCGGACAGGCAAAGAGAAGTATAAGATTGCTGCAGAGAAGCTGCGGAATCTGCTGCGGACGGTCAACCGGACGTCCGAAGGCGGCTATTGGCATAAGGATAAATATCCGTATCAGATGTGGCTCGACGGTCTGTATATGGCTGGAGTCTTCTCGCTGAAATATGCGAATGTCTATGGCGAAGAAGAGCTTCGTCAAAGTGTACTGCATCAGGAGAAGCTGATGCGCAAATATATGAAGGATGAAGCGACGGGCCTGCTCTATCATGCCTGGGATGAGAGCCGGCGTATGCCTTGGGCCGATAAGGATACGGGCTGCTCCCCTGAATTCTGGAGCCGCTCGCTCGGCTGGTACGGTCTGGCCTTGTCACAGTTCCTGGACCTGCTGCCGGCAGAAGAGCCAGGACAGCCGGAGCTGGCCGCTGCACTGAGTGAATTCGTGCAGGCGCTGATCCGTTATCAGGACCCGGTGAGCGGTCTGTGGTATCAGGTTGTTGACAAAGGCGCTGAGCCGGACAATTGGCTGGAGACTTCCGGCTCATGCCTGTTCGTGTATACCATTGCCAAAGCGGTGAAGCTGGGCCTTGCTACGGATGAAGCAGGAGCAATGGCTGCGGCCCGGAAAGGCTACGAGGGGCTGATCAGGGTGCTGCAGCAGGATGAACAGGGCCGGCTGATTCTCCCGGACATCTGCATCGGCACTTCTGCGGGTGATTACGAGAACTACGTCACCCGCCCTAAAGTAAGCAATGACCTTCACGGCGTTGGGGCGCTGGTGATGGCTTGCGTGGAGATGCAGTCTCTGTATCCTGCGGATTAACGGAAATGCGGTTCAAAAGTACGCGAAAGGAGAGAGCTGCAGTTGTATAACATTGTAGATTACGGTGCGCTCAAAGATAGCCCGGTCCCCGCGACCGGTGCTATTGCGGCCGCTATTGAAGTAGCCGGTAATCATGGAGGGGGAATAGTTTATGTTCCCGCAGGAACCTTCATTACCGGAGCGGTGCGGCTGGGGAGCAACATTGAGCTGCGCTTAAGCCCCGGGGCGGTGCTGAGCTTCAGCACAGATCCGGCAGACTATCCGGCGGTAGAGGCACGCTGGGAGGGAGTGAAGCGCCAAGTTCATTCCCCCTGTATTTACGCTGAGAATGCAGTGAATGTATCTATTACCGGAAGCGGGACCTTGGAAGGTAACGGCGCACCCTGGTGGAACAAGCACCGGAATCATCCGGAGGCGCTGGAGTATCCCCGGCCGACGCTGATCGGCCTGAACAACTGCCGCAGGGTTACGATCAAAGACGTGACGCTGCTGAATTCACCGAGCTGGACGGTCAATCCGATTCAGTGCAGCAATGTGACCATCGATAATATCTCGATCCTGAACCCGGCGGATTCGCCGAATACGGACGGGATCAATCCGGAGTCCTGTTCAGGCGTACGGATCAGTAATTGTAACATCGATGTCGGCGATGATTGCATTGCGATCAAAGCGGGAACCGAAGATACAGCAGAGCGTATCCCTTGCGAGAATATTTCGATCATGAACTGCACGATGATCCACGGGCACGGAGCGGTGGTGCTGGGCAGTGAGATGAGCGGAGATATCCGCAATGTGACGATCAGCAACTGTGTATTCAAGGAGACGGACCGCGGAATCCGCATGAAATCACGGCGGGGACGCGGCGGGATCATTGAAGATATCCGGGTCAGCAATATCGTGATGGACGGTGTTATCTGCCCGTTTACGATCAACCTGTATTATTTCTGCGGGCCCAAGGGCAAAGAGAAGTATGTCTGGGATAAAAATCCCTATCCGGTGACCGTGGAGACGCCGGCTGTAAGGCGGATTCATTTCGCCAATATCACCGCCCGCAACGTCCATGCCGCCGCAGGTTTTCTGTATGGGCTGGCAGAGCAGTATGTTTCGGAAATCAGCTTCACGAGTGTCGATATCTCAATGGCCCAAAATGCGGTTCCCGGCCACCCGGATATGATGACAGGCATCGATAACATGAATAACCGCGGATTTTTTCTGGGGAATGTGCGTGATGTCCAGTTTCACCAGGTGACGGTCGAGAACCATGAAGGTCCTGCTTTTTATGTGGAGAATGGTGAGAATGTTCAGGTCATCAGTTGTGTATCCAGAAACACCGCCAAGCCGGAAAAGCTTGTTGAACAGGTTGAAGTTATGCCGGCGAATACATGAAAGAAAACGCCTGAAGGAAACCACGTAAACAGGTTTGCTATTTAGCAAGCATTAGCATTATAAGTAATTTTAAATGGAGCTGTGGCCTCACTTGAGGTCATGGCTCTTTTTTGTCGGCTTTCCAGTATTCTTATTTTGCAATTTACCGTGCGTCCGGATATAATTAGTACCAAGTACTAATACCAGATACTATAAACTATACGAGGTGAGTGAAAAATGAAGGGTGCGAAAATTACAGCCATCGGATCATATGTCCCTGCCCGCAGGCTGATTAACAGCGATTTGGAGCAAATGGTGGAGACGAATGATGAGTGGATTGTGCAGCGGACGGGTATCCGTGAACGCAGAATCAGCCGTGAGGATGAATATACCAGTGATTTATGCGTTGCTGCTGTCCGGGATTTGCTGACACGTTACGGAAAAACTGCTGCGGATGTGGACATGGTTATCGTGGCTACGAGCACCGCTGACTTTTCCTTTCCCTCGGTAGCCTCCATCATCCAGCACCGTCTCGGCATTCCGCTGACTGCCGGAGCGGTCGATATGAGCGCTGCCTGTGCCGGCTTTGTCTATGCGCTGCACACCGCCCACGCCTATGTGGCTTCCGGCCTGCACCGTAAGGTGCTCGTGCTCGGAGCTGATACACTGTCCAAAATCACGGACTATAGTGACCGCAGTACCTGCATCCTGTTTGGCGACGGGGCCGGTGCAGTGCTCGTGGAGGCGGATGAGCAGCAGGACCGTTTTCTGGGCTTCCATCTCAGCAGTGACGGCGGCGGGGCGCATCATGTCTACCGCACGGGACTGGCAAGTAGAGTTAACGGCGTAGCGCTTTCGGATACCGGGAAGCTGGTGCAGAACGGCCGGGAGGTGTTCAAATGGGCGGTGCGTACGGTTCCGCAAGGGGTGCGGCAGGTACTGGACAACGCCGGAGCAACGCTTGCGCAGGTGGACTGGTTCATCCCGCACAGCGCCAATCTGCGGATGATTGAGCCGATTTGTGAGCGCCTGGAGTATCCGTTTGAGCAGGCGCTGTATAGCCTCGAATACTTCGGCAATACCTCTGCCGCCAGTATTCCGCTTGCGCTGGACCTCGGCATCCGCGAAGGCAAGGTGCAGAGCGGCCAGCGTGCACTGCTCTACGGATTCGGTGCCGGTCTGGCGCAAGCCGGCCTGCTGGTTGAGCTTAGGCTGGATGAGCAGGTTATGCCGCCTGCTGTTTTATAGAGCTGCGTAACCAGCTGCGGGGGGAGAGGCTGATTGGGGTTCTCTCCCCCTCATATCCGAAAAATGGACCCTGAAATCAGAAAAACCGTGCCTTGAAGGCTAACTTGAAATGAGAGATTATATTATCGAAAACGTTTTCGGTGAGGGGGGATCGCGTAGCGCCTGTTCTTCATGAGCTTTCTTATTCACAGCGTTGGAATCTCAGAGGTGTCATTTGCGGAGTTCATTTCATGGTTTACTTGGCGGTCTGCCTGGAGGAATATCGGGTAGAGTTCAAGGCCGTATTCGTTATAATTGCATTTTGTGCAATAGAATCGCTCAGTATGGGCCGGAAACCGGGTTTAATTGTATTCTGTACAACTGAATTTGCGGAAATGGGATGGATTTTGCGATTCAGACCATTTTAACTGTACAGAGTACAATAGAATCGCTGCGGGTCGCTTTATGGCCTTTTTCTACTGTACAAAGTGCAATTAAATTCGGAATTGTTTCCGAATCCGCGGTTCGTAAGCTCAGTCTTCGAGAATGGCGCCGCCGGAATTCGTTGTCAGCGGTTCAAGCCGCTGCCGCAGGATTCGCGGATGATCAGGGCGGGCTCAACGACAAAGGAGCCGCCTTCTGACTGGTTGTTGATGAGGTCAAACAGCATGTGGGCGGCAAGCACCCCGAGGCGTTCCTTGTTCTGGCGGATCGTGGTCAGCGTAGGGCTGGTGTATTTGCAGGCTTCGATATCATCACAGCCGATTACGGCAACATCCTCAGGAATGCGAAGTCCATGCTCCTTCAGGGCACGGATCGCCCCGAGAGCCAGTAAATCAGATGCGGCAAAAATGGCCCGGGGCAGACTGCCGCTCTCAAGCAGACGCTGCATCGCCGCGTAGCCGCTAGGCTCAAAGAAATCATCACCATGCGCGAACCAATTGGGATTAAGCGTCAGACCGAAGCTTTCGATCGCCTTGATATATCCTGCTTCCCGCTGATTAGAGATATCCGAGTCGCCCGTGCTGCCGATGAAGCCCAGCTCCCTGTAGCCCAGCAGATAGAAATGCTCCACAACCTTGGAGGCGATCTGAAAATTATCCGACATCACGTATCCGGACTTTCTGCCCTTAAGCTCCAGGTCTACGCCGATGCAGGGAATGCTGCTCATATCCAGATCATGGATGGCCGGCTCCATCTTTTCCCCTGAGATGATCACACAGCCGTCCACATGGAAATGTACGCAACGGGATAAGTAATCTCCGCCGCTGATGAACTTCTCATTGGAGAAAAAGATTAGGTCGTAACCCAGCACGCCCATCTGCTTCTTGAAGGAGTTCAGTACCTCCACAAAAAAAGGATGCGTAATTTCCACATTAAGCTCACCGGCAAAAATAACACCGATCAGATTGGACTTCTTGGTGGCCAGCGTTTTAGCGGAGTTAGAGGGGGAATATCCGGTTTGTTCAATAATCTCCAGTACCCTTTGTTTCGTTTTTTCGGAAACATCACTGTAATTATTCATGATTTTCGAAACGGTAGAGACAGATACACCGGCCATTTCGGCAATTTTTTTGATGTTCATTGGTACGATTGTCCACCCTCCGCTTAATAATGAGCAAGAACTGAGAAGACTGCTATAATGCCGTTATTTTATGAATTTTAGGCTTATATCCGGTACAAAAAATAATCACATTTAAGTCTATTCAACTTCCCGAAACAAGTCAAACAATTCTTGTCGGATAAATCGAAACCGATTTCGATATTCGCAAGAGGAAACGTTACTGTACATTGAGGAGGAATACACTGGATGAAAAAGAATATTTCGGCGGCGCTTGCTGCCGTGGCCCTAGTAACCGGACTGTTGTCGCCTTTGGGCAGCGGGGCCGTTACTGCAGCGCCAGCGTCAAGTACACAGCAGTCTGCTGCAGCCAGTAATATGAAAGCGTTTACTGATGTGAAAGCGGACCATTGGGCTGCCCGGTCGGTGCAGCGCTGGAGTGACACTGGCATCATCGGAGGGTACGGAGACGGCACCTTTCGTCCGAATAACCAGGTGACGAAGGCGGAGTTCGCCGTCATTATGAACCGGATCTTTAATTACAAGGCCGAGGCAGCTGTGCTTCCTGCCGATGCTGCAGGGCATCTCTGGTTCAGCAAAGATATCGCCAAAGGCATTGCCGCAGGATATTTAAGCGTGGACCCGGCTAACCTCATTCATCCTTCTGCGATGCTCTCGCGTGCCGAGGCAGCGGTGGCGCTGCAGAAGATTTTCCGGCTGGAAGCCATTAAACCGCAGGCGGTTTACACGGATTTGGCAGGCGCCGGCAGTGAACTGACCGATGCCATTACGGCACTAACGGCAGCCGATTATTTACAAGGCTATCCCGGAGGCTTATTTAAGCCGGGTGGAGCAATCAGCCGCGCTGAGCTGGCCCGGATCGTGGATCTGATGGTTCCCGGTCTCGTTACGTCGCCGGGAGAGGTTTCTTTGGGAACTGTAAAAGGCAACGTAGTGCTGAACAGTACGGATATTCTTTTAAAGGACACGGTAATCGAAGGCAATCTCTACCTTACGGAAGGGATCGGTGAAGGTAACGTCATGCTTCAAGGGGTGCAAGTGACGGGTACAACCTTCATCCGCGGAGGCGGAGAACATAGCGTGAGCCTGGAGAACAGCAAGCTCGGAAAGGTAGTGGTGGCCAGACCCGGCGGCAATGTGCGTATTCAGGCCAGCGGCGGAACCGCCGTGGGAACGGTACAGCTTGACTCCGGGGCAACACTGGAGGAAGGAAAGCTGACCGGGGCTGGATTTACAGATGTTGAAATCCGCCCAGGAGCCAAGGCGGTGACATTGAAGGGTGAGTTCAGCAATGCCAGTACAGCCGACAACCGAACAGGCAGCTTAGCGCTGAGCCTCTCCGGCAAGCTGGGGAAGCTTACCTTGAATACCCCAAGCCAGGTTCTGCTTGTCGGCAATGCCCGGGTCGCAGAGCTGCTGATTTCCGCGAATGCCGCTGGCACAGCGCTGCTGGGTAACGGGACCTTTGGTGCTGTCACGAATAACGCCGAGGGCGTCACCAGCGGAGGTGCGGCGCTAACTAAAGGCAGCAGCAGTGAGCTGAAGGTGGTTGCACCAGCCTCCAGCCCGTCACCGGCGAGCGGCGGCTCCTCCGGTTCTGGCGCTACAGCAGCCCCAACGGCTGCACCAACAGCAACACCAAAACCAACAGCAACGCCAACACCAACACCAACGGCAACACCAACAGCAACGCCAACACCAAAACCAACAGCAACACCAACACCTTCGGCGGACCCATGGACGCTGGTGTGGAATGATGAATTTAATGACGGTGTCATCGATCCCGCGAAGTGGACTTATGATCTTGGAGACGGTTCGGCTGTCGGCAACCCCGGCTGGGGCAACAATGAGCTGGAATGGTATACGAATGACGAGAAGAATGTAAAAGAAGCAAACGGCAATCTCATTATTACCGCACGCAAAGAGGCGCAGAACGGTAAAGAATATACCTCCTCGCGGATTAAGACGAACGGGCTGTTCGGCAAGAAGTACGGCAAATTTGAGATCCGCGCGAAAGCTCCGACCGGCAAAGGCTTATGGCCGGCAATCTGGATGCTGCCGGAGGACTATGTCTACGGATCATGGGCCGCATCCGGCGAAATTGATATTATGGAAGGCTGGGGCAGCCGTCCGAACACTGTTGCCGGTACCATTCATTACGGGGCCCAGTGGCCGGATAATGTCTACTCCGGCAAGGAATATGTGTTCCCGGATAACGGAACCATCGGACAGTACCATACCTATTCGATCGAATGGGAGCCAGGGGAAATCCGCTGGTATGTGGACGGTGTTCTCTACTCGACCAAAAATGACTGGTACAGCCTCAGCAGCGGCCAGCCGGCTAACAATGCTTATCCGGCACCGTTTAACCAGGAGTTTCATCTCCTGCTGAATCTGGCGGTAGGCGGCAACTTTGACGGCAACCCGACAGCTGAGACGGTGTTCCCTCAGTCGATGGAAGTTGATTATGTCCGGGTATATGAGTTGACGGGCAGAGCTTACCGTGAGCCGGTGCCGGTAACACTTCCGAAGGAACCTTATCTGGAGGGTTCACTTGCACCTCTTGCAGACGGCAACTTTATTCACAACAACGGATTCACGGAGCAGGTGGAGGGTGATGCCGGTATGGGTATTCCGAATACAGCGCACTGGGTGCTGTACAAGGAAGACGGAGCTGGTGCAACAGTATCGCTCGAACCGGTTAACGGACAGAATTTCCTTAAGGTGAACATCAGCAGCGCGGGCGGGAATTCCTATTCGATCCAGCCGCAGGCGATCGTGTCACTGGCCAAGGGAAGATTCTACAAGCTCAGCTTTGATGCGAAAACCGATTCCGCGCGGAGCATAAATGCCAGATTGACCGGTGGAGCATCGCGGGGTTATCAGGCGTATTCGCCAGGACTCAAGGCGGAGCTGACCGGAACACTGGGCCACTATGAAATGATGTTCCAGATGAAGGAGAATTCCGATATTGCAGCACGGGTTGAATTCAACCTGGGTACAAACAGCTCACCGGTGTGGCTGGGCAATGCCCGGCTGGAGGAGATTGACAGCATTCCGTTCGAACATGACAGCGCCAAGATGCCGCTGGGCAGCGGCAACCATCTGTACAACGGCACCTTTGACCTTGGGGAGACAGACCGGCTAAGCTACTGGCATACCGTAGCTTCCAGCGGGGCAGAGGTCAGCAGCCACGTTGACGGTGAGGGACAGCTGCAGCTGCAGATTACAGGCAGCGGTGCAGCAGGAGCCGATGTCATCCTGCTGCAGAAGGGGATTTTCCTGGTGCAGGGCCAGGATTACAAGCTGACCTTTGACGCGGCTGTCTCTTCCGCCCGTACAGCGGTAGTAGAACTGCGAGGCAAGGACGGAACGCTTTATGCCTCACAGGAGGTGCAGCTACCTGCAGGGGCGCATAGCATCACTGCCGAATTCCCGGGACTTGCCGGAGCAACGGATCATGAAGGGCAATTCGTTCTGCGGCTCGGCGGCTCGCCGGGCACCGTCCGGCTGGACAATTTCGTCCTGCTTCGCACAAGTACCTATTATGATCCGTCTCTAGTCTATTACCCGCTGGTCAACGGAGATTTCAGCTTTGGCTGGAGCAGCTGGGAACGCCTATTGACCGAGCAGGGCGGACAGAGCACGGCAGCCGTAACGGATGGGGCCGCCAAATTCAGCATTTCGAATACCGGCAGCCAGAATTATTCAGTCATGCTGTTCCAGAACGGGCTGAAGGTGGCTAGTGGAACAGAATACATCATTGAGTTCGATGCCAAATCCAGCGTTGCCCGCAAAATCAGCGTCAACGCAGAGAATGCGTCGTATAAGCCTTCGTTTAGCCAGACCATTGATGTATCGCCGGCTGGCGCCCATTACAGGTTCGAATTCCGCCAGGGTGAGAAGGATACACTGTCGCTGAAATTCCTGATGGGCAAGGTGGATGGCGTCAGCATTCCCGGATCCCATGATATTACCATTGATAATGTGAAGTTTGAGATTAAGAATGCCCCCGCCAAGCCGCAGGAGCTGCAGGGTGACAGCAGCAATAACAGAGTCGGGCAGCCGATTGAGCTGACATTCATAGACAATGCCGCCTGGCGCAGCAAGATTGGCGCGGTCAAGGTGAATGGAACTGCAGTAGCAGACGGGCAATATACGGTTCAGCCCGGTGTTATCACTATCGCTGCCGCAGCCTTCCCTACTGAAGGAAGCTACACGGTCACTGTGGAAGCCGGTGGTTATGTGAATGCGGCTGTCACGCAGGCCATTCTGGCGAATGACCATAATCTGGTGGTTAACGGGTCATTCAGCAGCGGCCGCACCGGCTGGTCTACATGGTCCGGGGAAGGCGGGGCTGCGGTATTTAGTGCAGATGAGGGTGTGGCTAATATCGCGATCAGCGCCGCCGGCAGCCAGACCTGGGCCAACCAGTTTTTCCAGGAAGGCATCCAGCTTCAGGCCGGCAAAACCTATGAGCTGAGCTTCAAAGCCAAATCGACGGTACCCCGGCAGATTATCGTGGAATACAGCGGAACCTCGGCCGCTTCTGCGCAGGCGCGGTTTAACATTACGGCCACTTGGGCGACCTACAAGGCACAGTTTACAGTGGCCGACGGCAGTCCGCTGAAGCTGAATGTTCTGATCGGTGCCAGCGCGGGTGACGATAAAACGGCAGACAGCACGCCGCATACGCTGTCTCTGGACGATATTGTCATCTCAGAAGTAACCGGAAGCACACCGGTGGAGCCGGCTAGCGGCACACTGGATAACGGAACCTTTGATGCGGCAAAAGGGTTGACCGGCTGGACGCAGTATTTCGACGGAACCGGCTCCGCCCAGGCCCTGAACGGGGAATTGGCTGTCAGCCTGACGGGAACCGGCGGAGCCAATTTCAGTGCGCAGGTGGATTACGCGGAGCTGAAGCTTGAACAGGGCAAGACGTATAAGCTGACGTTTCAGGCCCGCTCCGACATTGACCGGCTGATCGAAGTGGCTGTAGAGCATAAAGGCGGGGATTACACCAAATATCTGCCGGCCCGGCAGGTTGCCCTGACGGACGAAATGAGCGAATACAGCTATACCTTTACTATGGATGGGGCAACGGATTCCTTGGTGCATCTGGTGTTTCTCATGGGACTTATCGCAGGCAACAGCGCGGAAACGAATCAAGCGGTTAAAGCGGGCAATCAAATTGTGATTGATAACGTAACACTCGTGGAGATTCCTTAAGCGGAAAAAAGAAAAGCTGCCAGAACAACAAATGGCCGTGGCCCCTTATATGGGGACACGGCTATTTTTGAAAATATAAGAATTAATTTGTTTTACGTAATAAATTATCCTTCTATTTCTCGCAGAAACGGAGACCGTCCTAAGCAGGGCGGCAAAGCCGTTCTTTCTTGTGATATACAATTAGGTTTCCTTGGGAATAAGTTCAAAAATCTTGCCGGTTTCCAGCGCCTCGATCAGCTTCAGCAGCCAGCGGTAGTATTTGATGGCTTCCTCAATTTTGGCTTCATCATTCGTCAGCAGCCGCAGCACCTCCGTATCCTCCGCGTATTCGGTCTGCATCGCTTTGATTTCGGCCAGTGACTTGGCCAGTGCAGTCATATTGCCCTCCACGGCTTTGCGCCACTTGATAGAGAAATAGTCGCTGAAATTCTGATGCCAGTCAGGCACGACCTCGAACAGATCCTTGCGCGTACCTTTTCCCCACACTTTGTCAATCATCTTCAGATCAAGCAGTGTGCGGACGCCTGTGCTCATGGAGGTCTTGCTCATCCCCATGGTGCGGCTTAAATCATCCAGCGTTACGGGTCCCTCATTAAAATACATATATCCATATAAATGCCCGATGGACAGCGTAATTCCGTACAAATCCATATTTTTACCGATGGAATCAATCACCCGCTCGCGGGCCTTGATGATTCGCTGTATCTGCTCGGGCGGAAGCCCTTCTAAATCGTTCATGATGTCCCTCCTGAGGAATAGGCTGATAGACTGCAAACCTCTCAAATGTATTGTAATCAAATCCTTAGCGATAAGTAAAGAATTCATGCAGAACGGAATATGGCGTAAAACAGAGTATTCTTTATGTAAAGTACGTAAAGTTAAAACTGTACACTAAATTTTTAGCGTATACGCGCTTTGCGTCTCTTTTCACAACTCCGCTACACTTAGTGAGGAGCAACTACCTGAATAACATAAGGGGAGAAGGAGGTCACCATGGCAATTATAGAGGTGAAGCAACTTACCAAAGTATTCGGTAACGATGCAGGACGTGCCCTTCCATTACTGGAACAAGGCTGGTCCAAAGAGAAAATTGCCCGGGAGGCCAAGCTGACTGTAGGGGTCAATAAGGCCGAGTTCAGCATCGACGAAGGAGAAATATTTGTCATTATGGGCTTGTCGGGCAGCGGCAAATCGACGCTAGTCCGTTTATTGAACCGTTTGATTGAGCCCACCGGGGGCCAGGTTTTTTTCAAAGGCAAGGATGTAGTTAAGATGAATTCCGAAGAGCTGCGTACGTTCCGGCGTAAAAATATCGGTATGGTATTTCAGAAGTTTGGCCTGTTCCCGCACCGCAGCGTGCTGGCCAACGCCGAATACGGCCTTGAAGTGCAGGGTGTAGATAAAAGAGAGCGGACCCGACTTGCGATGGAGGCGCTGGAGCTCGTAGGCCTTAAAGGCTGGGAGAACCACCGCCCGGATCAGCTGAGCGGCGGTATGCAGCAGCGGGTCGGCCTTGCCAGAGGACTTGCTAATGATCCTGACATTCTGCTGATGGATGAAGCCTTTAGTGCGCTGGATCCGCTGATCCGCAAGGATATGCAGCAGGAGCTGCTGGAGCTGCAGGCCCGGGTGAAGAAGACGATCGTCTTCATTACCCATGATCTGGACGAGGCGCTGCGGATCGGCGACCGGATTGCCCTGATGAAGGATGGGGTGATCGTGCAGATCGGTACACCGGAAGAAATTCTCATTCAGCCGGCCAACAAATATGTAGAGCGGTTTGTCGAGGACGTGGATCTGTCCAAAGTGCTGACCGCTTCCCACATCATGCGCCAGCCGGAAATGATCCGGCCGGAGCGCGGGCCTCGGGTTGCGCTGCAGCTCATGCGGGACAGCGGCGTGTCCAGCCTGTATGTGGCGAATAATGAAATGAAGCTGCAGGGTGTACTTACAGCTGATGATGCTTCAAGAGCACTGAAAGAAAATAAAAGCATTCTTGAGGTGCTGCAGCGGGAAATTCCCCGTGTCAGCCCGGATACCCTGCTGAATGATCTGTTTGAGCTTATGTCGGAGACCCATCTGCCCGTTGCGGTCGTAGACGAAGCCGATAAGCTCAAGGGGATTGTCATCAAAGGAGCCGTATTGTCCGCACTAGCCGGTAATGCGGTTCCGGAAGGAGGCTACGGCTCATGAACATCCCTAAATTACCAATCGGGAAAGGCATCGAGTGGCTTGAGAAATGCCTGATGACCTATTTTGGCCCTTTCTTTGACCTCATTCATGCTGTGATCGGCGGAATGGTAAGCGGAATTGAAGCCGCATTAACCTTCCTTCCGGCCCTTGTTCTTACTCTAATTATTACTGCTCTGGCCTACTGGATCGGCAAATGGCGTATGGCGCTGTTTGCGGTAATCGGGCTGCTGCTGATTGATAATCTCGGCTTGTGGAACCCGTCTATGCAGTCACTGGCGCTGGTATTGACCGCTTCAGTGCTGGCTGTACTGATCGGTGTTCCGGTCGGCGTACTTTGTGCCCAGAGCAAGACGGTGCAGAATATTGTAACTCCGGTGCTCGATTTTATGCAGACCATGCCTGCGTTTGTATACCTGCTGCCCGCGGTATCCTTTTTCTCGCTGGGCGTCGTTCCCGGAGTTATTGCTTCTATTATATTTGCGATTCCGCCAACAATCCGGCTGACGAATCTGGGGATTCGCCAGGTATCGCCTGAGCTGGTCGAAGCAGCGGATGCCTTCGGATCTACGGCAGGCCAGAAGCTGTTCAAGCTGCAGCTGCCGATTGCCCTGCCGACCATAATGGCCGGCATTAACCAGACAATTATGCTGTCGCTGTCGATGGTCGTGATCTCGTCGATGATCGGTGCGCAGGGCGTGGGAGCCTACGTATACCGCGCGGTATCACAGGCGAAGACCGGAGCGGGCTTTGAAGCGGGGATTGCGATCGTCATTATTGCGATTCTGCTCGACCGCCTGACCCAAAAGCTGTTCAAAGCTAAACAATCATAGGAGTGTGATGAGATTGATGAAGAAGAAAAGCATAGGATTACTGCTCGCCGTACTGCTGGTGGCTGTCATAGCCGGATGCTCGTCCAAGGTGAGCGGCGGAGGCAAGACGGTGAAGCTGGCGTATGTGGCCTGGGACTCGGAAATTGCCAGTACTTATATCGTCAAAGAAGTGCTGGAATCTAAGCTTGGGATGACTGTAGAAATGCTGCAGGTGGATGCCGGCCCGATGTGGGCAGGCACTGCTGACGGAAGCGCGGATGCGATGGTTGCCGCTTGGCTGCCTGGCACACATGCCTCTTATCTGGAGCAGTACGGCGATAAAATTGAGGATTTAGGACCGAATCTGGATGGCACGAAGACAGGCCTTGCCGTTCCGGCGTATATGGATATCAGCTCGATTGAAGATTTGAAGAGCAGTGATTTGGCGGGAACGCTGAATAACCGGATTGTCGGCATCGAGCCGGGGGCCGGGATTATGATGGCAACGGAGCAGGCCATTGCAGACTACGGTCTGAGTGACTATACGCTGCTTGAAAGCTCATCGGCGGCAATGGTTCAGGAGCTGGAAAAGGCTTACCGGAACAATGAACCGATTGTCGTGACCGGATGGACACCGCACTGGATGTTCGCCAATATGGACCTGAAATATCTGGAAGATCCTAAAGGTGTATACGGGGGAGCCGAGCAGATCCATACTATGGTGCGTAAAGGCCTAGCGGCGGATATGCCGGAAGTGTATCAATTCCTGGATCAATTCAACTGGACCCCTGAAGATATGGAACAGGTTATGGTTGATATTGCAAATGGACAATCCCCTGAGGATGCAGCCAAGAGCTGGGTGGAAGAGCATGCCGATCAGGTGAATAGCTGGACCGTTCAGGCACAAGAATAGCATAAAGATGCGGCTTGTCCGCTTTTGCAGCAGATGAAGATGTATGCTATGATGAAAAGAACAGATGGCTACAAAACTGTAACCATCTCTGAGGTGACGGCTAAGACGTCTCATTTTAGCCGGTGTTTGTTCTTTACATACATCTTCATATGCACTTTATAAACTCTTTTCAATAAACACCCCGTAAGGGGTGTTTTTCTTGAAAAATAAACCATATATAAGTACTCAGCGGAGCTGATGAAGCAATAGCCGAGAAAGGAGACAGCTCCATGACAGAGACCATAAACACCTGGATTGATTGGCTGCTGCAAAGTCTGGGCCTGAGCGGACCCTATATTTTGCTGGCGACGATTCCGCTTACCCTGCTGCAGAGTTTATTCGGATTTTTTCCGCTGGCGGTACTGATTGTTCTGCATGTATCCGAATTTAATATCATTGGCGGAATGCTGGTCAGCTGGATGGCCTGCAATTTAGGCTCGGTGCTTGTTTATTTCCTGTTCCGCAGATACCTGTTCGGCTGGTTCGACCGGAAATGGCGCTCCAAACTGAAGCGTTATGACAAGTGGCAGCGTTATCTAGACCGGTACGGGATATGGACGCTGGTTCTGCTGCGCACCGTGCCCATTATGCCCAGCAATATTATTAATTTAATGTCCGCGGTTTCGCCGATTAAAGCCCGGTCTTATATCTGGGGCACGGTACTTGGCAACCTGTCTTATATCTGGCTGTTTGGAACGATTGGTTCATCCCTTATTGTCCCGCGGGAGGAATGGAACGGGTTCCTGCTCTGGTATGCGGTATTCATCGCGGTTTTGCTCGGAATCTTTGTTCGTTTCCACTGGGGACATTTGCAGGAGGATAAGCGGAAACGGATGGAGTAACATTATATGATCATCGTACAAGAACGTTTCTAACAGTGCCTGCACTGGAGGGACGTTCTTCTTTTTTGCCCCCTGTCTGAATACCCTATAGTAATTAGAGGCGGCTTGACCGCAGGGATACCGGGAGGGACGAATAAAGCATGGGCAGAATTCGAAAATGGGGAAGCCGGAGAGCCGTGATGCCGAACCTGGGCCGCCTGCGGCTGCCGAAGGTGAGCTTGCACGGCTTGCCGAGACCGGCAGGGCGCAGCCCGGCATTCAAGGCGAAGCCGTCGAAAGCCGGAATTCCGCGTCCGGCAGGGCGCAGTCCGGCTTTTAAGGCAAGACCGCGGAGCTCCGCAAGCCGGCTGTCCGGACAGGGTATGACCGGCGGACTCCGGGGCGGCGGGAAGCTGTTCAGGCTGCCGAGCAGCGGCGGCAGCAGGAATGGGGGCAGCGCCGGAGCTGCACCACGGCCGCGCAGGCGGGGGCGCTTCTGGCTCATTCTGAGCCTGGTGCTGGTACTGGGCATGCTGCAGGGCCTGCGTTATGTGGAGAAGCATCTGCGCCCGCCGATTATCCACCTGGCCCAGATCCGGGTGAAGCAAATCGCCACGGAATCGATTAACAAGGCGATTACCTCCCAGGTTGCCGATGGGGGCAACGCGGAGGCGCTCATTGACTGGAAAACGGATAAGAACGGCAAAATATCAGGCTTCATGCTTAATTACAGAGAGCATATGCGGATCACCTCACAGGCGGCAGAGGTCATCCAGTCCACACTGCAGGAGCTGCATAACCGGACAGAGCATATTCCGCTCGGCCAGGCGCTGGACAGTCCGCTCATCGCCTCCTTTGGCCCTGATGTTCCAATTAAGATTGAACCGCAGGGAGCGGTGAAGGTAGAACTGAATACCCGCCAGAAAAATGCGGGCATTAATATGATTCTGGTCGAGGTCTACATTCATATCGTTACCGAAGTCGCCGTCGTCGTTCCATTTGATATGGAGCCGCAGGTGGTGGATACAGAAATTCCTGTGTCCTATCTGATGGTTGTGGGAGACGTGCCAATGTATTATTACGATAACCAGGGCAGGCCTGTCGGAGAGAATGGCAGCAACGCGCCGGGGATTGCGATTCCAGCTCCTGAACAGTCCGGTGCCAAGACCGGGGAAACGGATAGCGGGGCAGATGCCGGGGAAAGTGGAACAGGTGCGGATAATCACAATGGTGCTGCAGTCACACCGGCTTCCGGCGGCGGGGATTCAGGGAACGCGGGGAAGGCAGTGGACAGCAGCACAGATGCAGGCGGAGGGGAGTAACCATGAATTAAACCTTGACGATTACACCGTTAAGGTTTAATTTTCAATAAATGGATAAAATAAGCCGTAAAACCCGAAGTCTGCGGTAAATCCCCTATAGGAAAAGAGGACAGGTCATGAACGGCTGTTTGTTCATTCACGGCTTCACCGGCGGCGAATATGAAATCTCCCCGTTGTCACAGTTTATGGAGCAGCATAATTACCACTCCCGGACGTTTACATTGAAGGGCCATGGCGGCAGCAGACAGGATCTGCTGCAGTCAGACCGGTTTGACTGGCAGAAAAGTGCTGAAGATGAATTGAATAAGCTGCTTGATGATTATGAGGCGGTTCATCTTATCGGTTTTTCCACTGGTGCGCTGATCGCCTCCCATCTGTCTGTGCAATATCCGGCCTGTATCAAATCACTCACACTGCTGTCAACGCCTGTATTCCCGCTGAATCCGCTGGAGATTCTGAGAACGCTGGGCAGCCTCACCATGCTTAAGAATTACTTCAGCAAATTCGGCTCCACACCCGCAAAGGCCACCCGGGAATTTCAGCGGCTCGTCCGTGAAAGCTTTGACATCTATCCGCAAATAACAATTCCCACCCTGATCGTGCAGGGCAAAAGGGACCACCTGGTCAAGACCAAAAGCGCAGGCTTTCTTCAGCAGACCATTCCCTCCGAGCATAAGCAGGTGCTCATGATAGAAAAAAGCGGCCATATGCTCTGCCATTGCAACGACAGTAAGCGGGTAATGAACGAAGTACTGCAATTCATTGAAAGCTCGGGAGCTTCATGACGAAGATGGAACCTAAGTACAACGGTATACTCCAGGTAGAGCCTATTTCACAACAGTCTGTGGAATAGGCTTTTGTTGTATGGCATACGTCTGAATTACATTGACAACATATCCAGCACATGTTAATTTCGATTGAGGGAAACCGGTTTCCTAGAATCGGGAAATAGTTCATTTTATATCAACAGAACCGGATTAATCATCCCTTCAAAAGGAGACTGTATAAACATGCCGACACACTGGTTTTTCTATCATACGGCCGAAGACCCGTTTGCTTTTCCCGCCGGCCCGGGTGCATTGAAGCTGCGGTTATTCGTGCAAGGCGGCCAGCAGTTATGCTGTACCGTAATTCATTCTGACCGTTATGATTCACCCGGCAGTGAACAGCCGCTGCTGATGGAGCGGATCGGTTCTGCCGGTGCTTATGAGATTCATGAGGCCGTCATTTTAACGGAAACCGGTAAATGCAGATATTTGTTTCATGCCCAGAACCCGGCAGGTGAGTATGTATGGTTCGGAGAGAGGGGAGTGGCTGGAAACAGAGAGCATGCCGGGTCTTTTCAGTATGCTTATATGCACAGGCCCGAGGCGCTGAAGCTGCCGTCATGGAGCACCGGGGCTGTTGTCTATCAGATATACCCCAGCAGCTTCAACCACGGAACCCTGCAGGGTATCACTGAGAAAATACCGTATCTCCAGGAGCTGGGAGTAACGGCTATATACATGACCCCTATCTTCGAGTCACCTTCTGAACATAAATACAATACTTCGGATTATTACCGGATTGATCCGGCCTTTGGCAGCATAGACGACCTTAAGGCACTCGTTGAAGAAGCGCACCGCCATGGCATTAAAGTATTGCTGGATGCGGTGTTCAACCATGCGGGAGATACGTTTTTTGCGTTCAAGGATGTCCTGGAGCATGGTGAGCATTCACGCTATAAAGACTGGTTCTTTATCCGTTCCTACCCGGTCCGGCAGCTTCCCTCACCTAACTATGAGACCTTCGCTAAAGCAGAAGTCACTATGCCTAAGCTGAATATGGATAACCCCGCGACAGCTGATTATATGCTTGCCGTGGCCCAATACTGGGTGCGGGAGGCGGGAATCGACGGTTGGCGTCTGGATGTGGCAAATGAAGTGAATCCGCAGTTCTGGACACGGCTGCGCCGGGAGCTGAAAGCGGAGTTCCCTGAACTGCTGCTGATCGGGGAAATTATGCATGCATCCGGCCCATGGTTAAGGGGAGACCAGTTTGACGGCGGTATGAATTATGTTCTGCGGGAGGCGGTGCTGGAGTTTTTTGCACTGCAGTCGGGCGGACCGGCGCGCTTTATGGAGCAGCTGCTTCATGCCGAAGCCCTATGCAACGATCAGGCCAACTCGGCCATGTTCCAGCTGCTTGGAAGCCATGATACAGAGCGTTTCCTGACAGCCTGCAAGGAGAATGGACGCGGCTGGGACCGGGAAGGCACGGCGCTTAAGCGGATGAAGCTGGCTGTTTTTTTTCAGTTGACCTATATCGGTATTCCGATGATTTATTACGGAGACGAGGTTGGCATGGAGGGAGCGACCGATCCGCACTGCCGGAAACCCATGCTCTGGCAGGCGCAGGAGCAGAATGCGGAGCTGCATGAATGGTACAAGACGCTGATTGCCCTGAGAAAACAGCATACCATCCTGCAAAAGGGTAGTTTCCGCCCCTGGTTCACAGACGAAGTGCGGGGTGTACTTGGTTTTGTCCGGCGCTGGGAACAGGATAAGATCGGCGTGATCATTAATAATTCTCCGAATGCCTACCAGCTTGAGCTATGCAGCCTCCGTTCTGACAAAAATGTGCTGACTGACTTGCTCAGCGGGGCAACCATCCGGAATTCTGGTCGGATTCTCGTGGAGATTGAACCCTTCGGCTGTTTACTGCTGTACTGAAACCCGCCAGGTCGACGAATGCTTATTTGCTCCTCTTATTTTTCCTCAGAGCCCGGTACTCCTGATTCTCCCACTGCTTCAGCAGCGGATATGGATCAAAGGCCCATTCCGTGATGCCGCGGTCACGATAAATGCCGTAATGCAGATGCGGAGGGAATTTGCCCTGAGTGCCGGGGCTTCCGTAGCCGGAGCTGCCTACCCAGCCGATAATCTGGCCTGGTGTTACAATATCTCCGCGTGTGACCGACTTATCATAACCGGATAAGTGCGCGTAATAGTGGTAGCGGTTCTCAATATCCCGTATGCCGATCCGCCAGCCGCCGTAGCGGTTCCACCCTTTAGTCTCAACGATGCCGAAGCAGGTGCTGCGTACAGGCAGGCCTTGAGGGGCAAAAAGATCCGTTCCCTCATGAATGCGGGCGCCTCCCCAGCTTCGGCCTGTGCCCCAGGTGCTGCGGTAAGCATAGTTATTTCCGAGGGGCAGCGGAAAGGCGCTGCCGGATAAATCGAGCCGTCCGAAATGTTCATACAGCTTGGCAAACTGGGCCACCCTCTGGGCGGCACGGCCGTTATGATAATACTCCCAGACGCCGATACTGAAGTCATTGGCAGAATTGCCGTATTTCAGCAGATGTCTTGCCATGCTGTAGAGCAGATCGGCATCGTTAGAAGAATCAGCTAGGCCATCTCCAGAACCGTCATACCCCATTCCGCCAAAGAAACTGATCGAGTCCGGAGAAGTATCCGCCTGGTCCGGATTCAACGGGCCGGACCATACCGGACCCGGAATGCTAATGGCGGTAATGCGGGAGGATGCTAGAGCATCTGCGGGTACTTTTTTCTTGGCGATGGTCCGTTCGTATTGATCAATCGCAGCGAAGCGGAACCAGGGAATGCCGGTGGCTGCACTCATCTGCTCATACAATTCTTTTCGCGCTGCCGCAGGGTCTGCTACGCCTGCTGCGGAAGAGCTGCCGGACTGGACTGCAGGAAGGTTGACCCTCCGGGCGGCTTCAGCGGCGGCAGCCTGGCTTGCGCCCCACAGCATTGCGGCTGCGGACAGGCACAATACGGTTCTCCATGGTAGGGTCTTTTTGAATAAGGCCAGCATGATAACTACCTCCTATAATCCGGGCGTGGAATGGCGGCAACGGCCTTAGCTTAGGCAGCTGCCGGATGCTTTTGTTATAGATTGAAGCAAAATGCTGTTTTTTATCCGTTTTTGCCAAAGCTCCTGAATGAAGAGATAAAATTTAGTCAGGCAAATTTCACAAAAACAGGCAATTGCCTATTGCACATGCTATAATATGAGGCAGCAACTTTTAACCATGAGACTTATATTCAGGTGAAAGCGGGGTTTATTATTTTGACTAACCGAACAGCCAAACAGCCCAAGCCAGACTGGATTAGAATCAAGTTAACGACCGGTGATAATTATCAGGATATTAAAGGCATGATGCGGTCCAAAACTTTACATACCGTATGTGAGGAAGCGCGCTGCCCGAATATTTATGAATGCTGGGCGAACCGCACGGCTACCTTTATGATTCTTGGCGATATTTGTACACGTGCCTGCCGGTTCTGTGCTGTTAACACAGGCCAGCCCACGGAGCTTGATCTTCTCGAGCCGGAACGCGTTGCGGAGGCCGCAGAAGGTATGAAGCTTAAGCACTGTGTAGTAACCAGTGTAGCCCGTGATGATCTGAAGGATGGAGGCGCCAGCATCTTTGCCGAGACCGTGGCGGCTATCCGCAAGCGGCTTCCGCTATGCAGTGTGGAAGTGCTGATTCCTGATTTTCTCGGAGACCGGGAGAGTCTGGAGATTGTCATGAACAGCCGCCCGGATATTCTGAATCATAATATCGAAACCGTAGAGCGGATGTCTGACCGTGTACGGGCGAAAGCCAAGTACCGCCGGTCCCTGGAGCTGCTGCGCCGGGCCAAGGAGATGAAGCCGGATATTCCGACCAAATCGAGCATCATGCTTGGCGTAGGCGAGGAATGGGACGAGATCCTGCAGGCCATGGATGATCTGCGGGCAGTAGATTGTGATATATTGACATTAGGGCAATACCTGCAGCCTTCCGACAAACATCTGGACGTGGTGAAATACTATCCGCCGGAAGAATTCGCTGCGCTTAAGCAAGAGGGACTGCAACGCGGCTTCAGTCATGTGGAAGCAGGACCGCTGGTCCGCAGCTCGTACCATGCGCATGATCAGGTCAAGTCCGCTGCTAAGACCCGTGAGGAGCGTTCTGTAAGCCTGTAAGGCTTGCGGAATTTTAAGGTTTAAGGTAATAAAGGTGGGGGTTGGAGCGCGAGCGATCAACTAACCTTCGGGTTTGCTACACCACCCGCGTTGATGGGAGTCATGGAGAGGGATTTTGGAATTGGAGGAGCGGCAGGAAATCCAAAATCCATCGGAAAGACAGGCTCCATCAACGCTCCCCCTCAGATAAAATGAAAGGCAGGCGACACACGCTTGATCGTTATAGGTGGAAAAGGTTACGAGCTGATGCTCGATCATAAAGACGGCTGGAACCCGGAGGCATTTCGCGGGCGTTACAGCGAGGTCCTGGACCGTTACGATTATATAATCGGTGACTGGGGCTACAGCCAGTTGCGCTTAAAGGGCTTTTACCGGGACAATCACCCTAAGGTGAACCGGGATACAGCGATTTCCGGCATGGTGGATTATATTAATGAGTATTGCAACTTTGGCTGTGCCTATTTTGTGCTGCATAAGCTGAAGGAACTGCCGAAAGAGGGTACCTTTAAGGATATTCTGATCAAAGAAATTCCTGAACCCGGCTCGGAAGAGGAGTCCTTAGAGGAATCCGCAGATCCGGCGGCAACCGTCGGAGAACAGCGGGAGGCTCCAGCCAAATCCTCAACGAATGGAGGGGCTCCCTCCAGAGAGCATACCAGCAAGGATAGACCAGTACGCGAGCATCAGAGTCGGAATCACCGGAATAAGGACTCACAGGGCAAGAAGAACCATAAAGAGTCCCAAGGCAGACAGCACAACCAACGTTCGAATCACTCGCACAACCAGGCTCCGAATCCGCCGCAAAACCCATCAAGTTAACGGCGGTCTATCAAAAAGAGCACCTCATCAGCCATTTAAATGGTGTGATGAGGTGCTCTTTTTGTCTTACGGTGTGATGCAAATGTTATTTAACAGATAATTTCAATTGTTTAGTTGAAGCATCGTAGCTCCAAGTGAATGCGGGAAACTTCTTTGCGAAAGCACCAAGTTCAATCAATGTTTCATAGTCCTTGGAAATGGCTTCTTTGGAGGCCAGCGTGAAGCCGAATGCTTTGCCGGCTCCGTTCGTGAGCAATACCTTCTTGTTCTTGGCATCCCAAGTAATGTCACTTTCCACAAGCGCTGCGAGCACGCGTGCCGAAGCATATACCTTATTTCCCTGCTTCACCAACCCCAGGTTTCCGGCAAATGCATGACCATTGACGTCCAGGATATGGTTATCACCAGCCAGAGTGATGCTGGTCAGACCTGCAATCTGCAAGGCGGTGATCAGCTGAGCTGTGGAGCCCTCTACTTCAATATCCGGAGCCAGTCCGATATGGTTGAAGTCTTCTTTATTCGGCGTCAGATACTTCATGGTGGTCAGCTTCAGCATGTCACCATTGGAGACCGGAAGGAGGCTCTGGATCCGAGCTTTGCCGTAAGAACGGGTACCGACAATGGTTGCAAGCTTGTTGTCCCGCAAGGCGCCTGTCAACGCTTCAGAAGCGCTGGCAGTGAATTCATTGGTGAGTACAACCACCGGTACGCCAATTTTGCTGCCGGCAGTAATCGTTACCGGAGTCAGTGCACCGCTTTGATCGGAGGTGTACATCATGATCCCTGAATCTATGAATTTAGAAGCAATATTATAGGCCGAATCCATATAACCGCCTGTATTATCGCGTAAATCCAGAACCATTGATTGCATACCGGCTGCCCGCATGCTGTCAAGAACTGTGGAGAATTCTTCATCAGCATTCTGGCTGAAACCGGTAATCGTGATATAGGCGGTATGATCACCAATGATTTGTCCGGTGACTGAGGCCGAAGTGATATCATTTCTGGTCACGCTGATGGTTTTGTTGGCGCCGTTTCTGCTGATAAGCAGGGAAACCTTCGTTCCCGCGGTGCCGGCGAGTTCATCACCTGCAGTGTCACTTACCGCAACGCCATTGATTTTGAGGATGGTGTCCCCGCGTTTCAAACCGGCCTGCTCAGCAGGTGAACCCGCAATAACCTCTTCAATATATAGCTCTTTAGTTACAGGAGTGTATACCAGTCTGACACCAATGCCTACATATTCAAGATCGACCATACTCTCAAACTCAGCGGCTTCTTCTTTGGTAAAGTAGGTGCTGTAAGGATCCTCCAGTGTGTTAACCATTCCATCAATCGCGCCGCGGATCAATGTATCCTGATCAACGCCTTCTACATTATAGTTTTCTAAATACTGCATGATTTCATTAATCAGATCGGTATTCGAAGAGGTCTGCGTGTTGTCGGCTGCCAGAGCTGCCGGCGAGAACATAACAGACAGCGCCAGACAGCCGCTGAGAACAGCAGTGATCACTTTAGCTGATTTCATTAGTGGATGCACCCTTTGAGTTTATTTGGTGATGCGATTGCAATGCTTCCGAGCCTGCTGCCAGCCTAATCGAGATAGTAGAAATCATCGATCGTCCAAGTGCCGCTCTCCGATTGATAGAACAGAAAGGCCATTGGCTGTTCGTAGGTTTCCCCTGTTTCGGCATCTTTTACGGTAACTTCAGCATAAACAGCGGCTTCATCCGAAGCATAGTAGTAGATATTCGAGGTATTCAGTGTATATTGAAGATCGTAATTGTCGAAAATATCCTGCAAATCCGCCTTGCTCGATGCATCGTACTCTTCCCCGTATGAGCTCATCTGAGCCATCGTTCCGTCGATGTTCTCACTCGTCATTGCCTGGAAATACTTGTTGAGATTGTCCTTGATGGTGGTTGCATAGCCTTGCGGAATATCGGCGGATTTCATGCCTTGTTCACGTGTCAGCAGAACGGTCTTTTCCTGTGTATTGATTTCGGAAATTTTCCATACACCATTGACGCGGACGAGATTGTACAGGTATTCGACCTTCTCATCCGGGATATAATATCCGCCGGTCCGGATCTCATTCTCGACGGTGTAGACAGTGGCTTCATCGCCTTGAATACTTAGGATTTTAAGAGTCTCAATGGTAGTTTTCATATCATAATTCTTGAAAAAGTCGTTCAAGGAAGAGACTTCATCCGTATAGCTGTCCCCGTCATCCACAAGGGAGTAGTAGCTGACGGCTTTTTCCTCATTATAGTATTGAATGGCCTGCTTGATGAGTGCTGTAATTGCTTTCTCGTCGCTTGCTGCTGTTGAGGCAGCAGTGGTGATCTTCACACTTCTTTTAGCAGCATCCCAGACCGCAGTGCCGCCGGTAGCCTCAGCTACAAAACGGAGCGGGACGTAGGTGGTGCCTTTGCTGGAAATAGGGGCTACGGTCAGTTTCTTAACTGTACCGTTGACGGAAGCACGGTTGCTGCCGATTTTGAGGCTGATTGTAAGATTAGCGCTGGTACCGGTAACCGTTCCAGTCTTGGCATCCCATAACACCTGCATTCCAAGCTTTTCAAAAACAACCCGGAAAGGTACCAGCACGGAGTTATTATCAAGATAAGGGGCGCCGGCAGGGAATGTAAGACTGCTGCCGTTGACATAGACGGAGATCGGTTTAGCGGCTGCAAAAGCGGGGACCGCAAGCACGAGAGCCAGTAGGCTTACTCCAATTAAGGACAATAGTTTTTTCAACAGTTTCTCTCTCCTTTAAGTAGCAACACTATGTAAAATAGGTTCATTATACCATTTGATTTTTCGCTCTGTCTATCAATTCATGTCAGATAGAATAGAAAAGTTTGTAAAATTTACCTGCGCATAAAAGAGCCGGGATTGCTTGCATTTCCCGGCTAGTGAATCATAGTTGAGTCTGATCCTTAGATCAGAAAAGCTTCGCGGACACGGTTCCAGAAAGGGAACGGGCGGTACCGGGCAAAGCTTATTTTTTTGTCGGATACTTGGCAGCGGACAGAAATTAGATCATCCACAGGAATATTGTTATGGTCAACCGTCAGCAAAAGACGCTGATCCTTGCGCGAAAAAATGTCGCAGTGATGATGCTTGGGCAGCATAAGGGGCGAACCCATCGTACGGAATACCCGATTATTAATGGAAGCTATCTCGGCAATCTGCAGCGCTTCTATCGAAGGATGCACCATTGCACCGCCAAGGCTCTTGTTATAGGCTGTACTGCCTGACGGTGTAGAAATGCACAGTCCGTCCCCGCGGAACATTTCGAAGGTAACATCATTGATATCCATCTGGATGACCACTGTTCCGTCTACACCCTTTAGAGTGAACTCATTAAGCGCAATGTGGGAAGTGGAACCGGATTTCTTGTGTATTTCCAGCTCAAGCAGCGGATAGCGCACGATGCGAGGCTGATGTGGCGCTAAATCGGTTGTTCCGCACATATGGTCGATCAGGGCAGGCAGCTCCTCTGCCTTCCAATCTGCATAAAAGCCCAGATGGCCGGTGTGTACACCGACAAAAGCAAGATTGGGAATCTGATCGATAAACGTATGAAATGCGTGCAGCATGGTCCCGTCTCCGCCAATGGAGATGACGATTTCCGGGGACTCTGCATCCAGCTCCAGGTTACGCTCCGCCGCCAGCTTGTGAAACTGCTCCGCAAGTTTAATGGACAACTCGTCTCCGCGGTCCAGAACATAATATCTCAAGATGTACAGGCTCCTTTGTATGTTTCAGTCATACAACGATCATAATCAATCTTGACCTGGAACACAATATTTGAACCTGTAAAGAATCGCCGCGGCGGTGTGCAGAATTCCTGAGGGGAGACTCATAGTCTGACTTATGGCCGCGGCCGGCGCAGCGGAGTTTGTCGCAGCAGCCAGACCAGCAGCGACAGCAGCAGGGCTGCTCCCAGCAGCACGCCCAGCAGACCGAGGCTGGCGGCCAAGCCGGAGACCGGTGAAGCAGAGAATCCGGTAAAAGCAGGTAAAGAGCTGAAGCCTGCAGACAGCCTGGAACCAACAACGGGTTTCCAGAGAAGCAGCAGTAAGACCGCCGACAGGAAGGCGTGCACCAGCCTTGCTGCCATAAAGGGCAGATAGCGCAGGCCTGTGCCGTTCAGAATGCTTGCTACCTGGGCGTGAACAGATAATCCACCCCAAGAGAGGATGAAAGCTGCCGTCGCTGCTTTGAACTGCAGGGGTACAGAGGCAACGGCTTCACCGGCTGAACGGGCGCCTATCGTCACCTCGAAGAAGCCGCTGGCCAGCGCCGCCGACAGCCCGGGCGGGAAGCCCGCGAAGGACAGCAGGCTGCCAAGGACGCTGAACAGGGCCGACATAATTCCGGCACGGGTGAGCAGCTCCATTAGCACGTTGAAGAATACAACCAGCCCTCCGACGACAATAATAAGCTGGAGTGAGGACTGTACTGCGCTTTTGAGCAGCTCGCCCAAACTCCGTCCGTCCCTGCGCCGGGCCTCTGCCATGGAGTTCAGCGCCAAGCGGAGCCTTCCTTCGCGCTGTCCCTCCGCAGCCTGTGGCAGACCGGGCGACCCGCCAGGGTGCTTAGACATGGCAGTGGGTTTGTCCTGGCGTCCGTGAAAGGACATCAGAAGACCCACAATCAATCCGCCGCCGTAGTGCGATAGTGCCAGCACAAGCCCTAAGGAGGCATCGTGAAAAAAACCGACCGATACCGCGCCCAGCAGAAAAATCGGGTCCGAGGAGGTCGTAAAGGCCACCAGCCGCTCGCCTTCCACCCGGCTGATCAGTTGCTGCTCGCGCAGCTTTGCGGTTAATTTGGCACCAACTGGATATCCTGATACATATCCCATGGCCGCCACAAAACCGCCGCTGCCGGGGATATTAAACAGCGGGCGCATGAGCGGATCGAGCAGAGCACCGAAAAGATGCACTACCCCGAAGCCAAGCAGCATTTCGGAAATGACGAAGAATGGAAACAGCGAAGGGAACAGTACGTCCCACCAGATGGCCAGCCCGCGCAGTGCTGCGGCAAGCGTATTTGCCGGGTGCAGCAGCACCAGCAGCATACAGCCGGCCAGGAGCAGGCCCAGCAGCGGTCCGCCCAGCTTTTTCAAAGTCATAAGCAACGCCTCCCGGTCTATGGTTAGATGTATGCAGAAAGTAGGACAAACAGCACAAAAAAGTTGGGAAAGCGATTACATTTTCCTGTGATTTTCAGCTTGAATTATGGTATTATAAAATTAATTAATGCACACCTTTTTTATATTAATAATTAGGGATGGAGTGATGGTGATGAGTGTAGTTGCCGGAGTTCTGGTTTGTGCTTTTGTATATGTTATCCGGGTCTCGCTCGTCCCTCCTGGTGATGAGGAATTTAGGACCTATTAAATAACTCCCAAGGTGCTAAACTTAAGTTTAGCGCCTTTTTTTTTGGTATAATAAATTTAGCCGTACATTAATATGGAAGAAAGCTGGTAACCTCCGATGAATCCAAACGCTAGTCTATATGACAACCTGGGGGGCGCTGAGGGACTTCACCGTCTTGTGGAAGTGTTTTATGCCAAGGTGCAGCTTCATCCGCAGCTAAGCCCGTTATTCCCTGCCGATATTACTCCTGTTATGGAAAAGCAGTATCAATTTCTCAGTCAGTTTTTTGGCGGGCCTGCACTATTCTCACAGCAGCATGGCCATCCGATGATGAGAGCAAGACATATGCATGTTCCAATTACACCGGAGCGTGCCGACGAATGGCTGGACTGTATGAAAGAGGCACTGGAGGAAACCGGTGTAGAGGAACCGCTCCGTTCATTTGTTTTGAGCCGGCTTGCTGGACCCGCACATCATTTTGTCAACATGCCTGAGGAGTAAGGAGTAGTTGATCGCGAAAGGATGAGGGCATTTGACAGAGTTAGTCCCCCTGTATTCAATTAACGTAATTTGCAGCAACTGTGAACATGAATTTTCGACCTCGCGTGTGCGCCCAAGCCTTAAAAGAGCTATACGCCGTGATGCAGATTTCTGCTCCTATTACAAAGATGAGAATCCCGATTATTATGTTGTGCGCGTCTGCCCCAAATGCGGGTTCGCCTCCACGGAGAATTCAGCCGACAAGCTGGCCGACTGGCAGCGCAAGGCTTTTAACGAACAGGTTGGAAGCCGGTGGAAAAACCGGGATTTCGGCGGGAAACGCAACTGGGAAACCGCTCTTGAAACCTACAAACTTGCACTGATATGCGCTCAATGTATCCAGGATAAGGAACGGATTATTGCCAGCCATCTGCACCATATCGCCTGGATGTACCGTTATAAGGGGGAGACGGCGCTGGAGCAGCGTTTCCTGCGGTATTCCCTGGATGAGTATATCAAGGTATTTGAGAATGACGGAATGGGCGGCAATGATGCCCGCCTGATGTTTCTGATTGGTGAGCTGAACAGACGAATAGGGGAATATTTGAACGCAGTGAAATGGTTCTCGCGTCTGATTAATGACCAGAGGATTATGGACGCTGCGATGATTCGGGCGGCCCGTGAGCAATGGACGCTGCTGCGCGAACAGATGCGCGGTGAAAATGTTGATCCGGACAGCATTCCCAATCTATAGCCGTTAAGTAGCGTAGTGCAGGTGTGTGCAATCAAAAAAAGCGCAAAAAGAGATAGCCCTCTTTTGCGCTTTATAGCAGCTGTCATGGTAACAGCGGTATATTGGGTTGTTTACTCCGGTTACTCAGCGGACAACACGGTCAAACAGCAGATAGTCGGCGTCATTATCAATGACCGTCGGGCTTGTACTGCAGCAGGGGAAAACCAGCAGCTTTTTTTTGCCGTCGCGCACGAGCTGCAATTCCTTCGGCTTCATCGGCAAAAGCACATTTTCCTCGTTGCAGAACGGACAATATTGTACATACAGGTCACCATAAATAATGTCATAAGGCCAGGTATGGCTGAAAGGAATCATTCGGTTCCCTTCTCAGGTGATGCCTCTGTCCCGCTGGTACCTTCACTCTGCTTCTTGGATAATTCGGCGATTTTTTGCAGCAAAATATGTTGAGGCATATGCATCAAGTGTTCCAGGGGAACGCCCAGCTGTTTGGATAGGGTGATCGCTGTTTCCGGTGAAATTTGCAGTGGCTTCATGTTGCAGCCCTCCTAAGTTTAATGTTAGCTGTGGAGCCGCTGGCGCCACGCTTTTCGTAATTCACTTTACCATGGCTTCAGGCCAAATACAAAGAAAACCAGATGATAGCAAAGGAATGGTGGAAACCAATGAAACAACCGATATCGTTAACCTGGGATTTGGATTCTATTTTCCCGGGAGGCTCTTCCTCTCCCCAGTTTGAGGACTTTCTTAAGAAGCTCGAAGCGGATATTGAGTCTTTGCGCAAGCAGGTTGCTGTCGCTGAATCTCCTGCTGACGCAGACGCTACCGCAACGCTGGATGGCGTAATCGAGCTGCTGCAGAGCTGTGCCGGCCGCCTGACTCAGGCAGCTGAATTTACCGGCTGTCTGGGTGCCCAGAATCAGCAGGACAAAGGAGCTGTCCGCCTTTCGTCCAAAGTAACAGGGCTGCGCGCCGGGTTCGAGGGGATCAGCTCGCAGTTCGACAGTGTACTTCGCCAGACATCAGACGCAGTGTGGGCACAGTGGATGACCCGTCCTGAAATCGCACCGCTCTCTTTCGTACTAAGTGAAAGCCGTGACCTGGCCCGTGAGAAGATGAGCCCGGAGCTGGAGAGCCTTGCGCTGGAGCTTGCTGTAGACGGCTACCATGGCTGGAGCGAGCATTATGAGACGATTGTAGGCTCGATCCAGATTCCCTTTGAAGACAAAGACGGGACGAAGCTGCTGTCTGTCGGCCAAGCGTTCAACAAGCTGAGCGATGATGACGCGAATGTACGTGAGACCATGTTCCGGAAATGGGAAGAGGCCTGGGCTGCTGCTGCAGATTACAGTGCCGACACCCTCAATCATCTGGCAGGCTTCCGCCTGAAGCTGTACAAGGGAAGAGGCTGGGACGATGTGCTCAAGGAACCGCTTGGCATCAACCGGATGTCACGTGCCACCTTGGATATGATGTGGGATGTGATTACCAGAAACAAGCCGGCGCTTGTATTGTATTTGCAGCGGAAAGCCAAGGTTCTCGGCAAGGATGCATTGTCCTGGGTGGATGTTGATGCACCGGTCGGCAAATCCTCCGGCAAAATCCCTTATGAAGCAGCAGCAGCAGACATTGTTACGCAATTCCGCAAATTCAGTCCGAGGATGGCGGATTTTGCCGAGCATGCTTTCGACAATAACTGGATTGAGGTCGAAGACCGTCCGGCTAAGCGTCCAGGCGGCTTCTGTGTATCTTTCCCCGAGAGCAAGGAATCACGCATTTTTATGACCTATAGCGGCACGCCTTCCAATGTTTCGACGCTGGCGCATGAGCTGGGCCATGCTTATCACTCTTTCCTGCTCGATGACCTGCCGCTGTTCAATCAGAACTATGCGATGAATGTCGCGGAGACTGCCTCGACTTTTGCCGAAGTGATTGTAGCCGATGCCCAGGTGAAGGCATCCACTGAAGCCGATGAGAAGCTTGCATTGCTTGAAGCGAAAATTCAGAACAGCGTTGCCTTTTTCATGAATATCCATGCCCGCTTCCTGTTTGAGACCCGTTTTTATGAGAAGCGCAAGGAAGGTCTGGTTAACGCCGAAGAACTGTCGGCACTGATGGAAGAAGCCCAGAAGGAAGCCTTCTGCGGAGTCCTGTCTGAATATCATCCGCATTTCTGGGCGTCCAAGCTGCATTTCTACATCACGGATGTACCGTTCTACAACTTCCCGTATACTGTCGGGTACATGTTCAGTACGGGGCTGTACCGGTTAGCCCTGCAAGAAGGTCCATCGTTTGCTGATAAATATGATAGCCTGCTGCGGGATACCGGTGTGATGACACTGGAGGATCTGGTCTTGAGACATCTTGGCGTTGATCTTAAGAAGCCGGACTTCTGGCAGGGAGCTGTCGATTTGATTGTCGAAGATATTAACGAGTTCCTGCGGATGACCGAGCAATTTGCTTAAATGTTTGTCAAAAGTTAGACAATTCATATTTTTGAATAATGGTTTATAATGCTAAAATTATGTGTGAACGCGCAAAAGCCCCTGCTTAGGGGCTTTTTTTGATGGCTTATTTGTCGAAAATAGTCGTTATTTAATGGTAATTCTATTTATCGATAATGAAAATTGCGCATTTATAGGGACTTTAACCCAATTATGTTGAATAATGTTGTAAGCACTGTATTTAGTATCCTATAATGAGCCTAAAGCCTTATATAAGGCCTGCTAGACATAAATGCGAAGGTGTTTTTCTGCAAAAACTGAATAAGCGAAGAAGCAATGGTCAGAAAACTTAAGTTTATGCTTCTGCTAACAAAACTTTTAGGAGGAACAATATGCTACGGACAGAACAACTCTCGCTGGCGAGACAGGTGGATTTAGTGTTTAAGGAACTGCAAGAGGAATTGTCAGGGCTAACTTCCGGTACGGTTTTTATGCAAATCAGGAATAATGTCATCGGCAAGTTTGGTATCCGCCATAATCCGCTGTCCGGCCGCGGTGGTGCCATTACAGCAGAGCATGACGGACTCAGCTCCGGCCAGCAATCGTCATTCCGCCTTATGGCGCTGGAGAGCCTCAAATACAAACGGCGCTGGACACACGGCGAGATCAGCTATGAATTTGCGGTCCGCCAGGGAATGGTGGTTGTCGATGCTATTCTGGAGTCGAATTACAATATGGCCAATCTGATGATCCGCGCACCGAAAGGCCCACATTCCGGGGATGCTTCCGATCAATATTTCGGCTGAGCTATACATAGATCACCTTAGCAAAAAGCCCGCCTACGCTTCGGCAAGAAGCGGTAGACGGGCCGAAAAACTACTCCGTATCAGGTATTAGCCTGCCGGATAAATCCACTTAAAATAAGGCTACTACGAACGACCAGACAGTTGTTGTTCTGCCAGTTGTACCAGACGTTTGGTGATATATCCTCCCAAAGAACCTGTTTCGCGGGAAGTATAGTTACCGTAGTAACCGTCTTGAGGAATCGTAACACCAAGCTCCTGTGCTGCTTCATATTTCAACTGCTGCAGCGCTGCATTCGCTTGTGGAACGACCAGGTTATTGGAACGGCTTCCACGACCTTGTTGACCTGCTTGACCCATGTTTGTTCACCTCCTTCGTCCGTTGTGAAGATAGTATGGGCGCAAGGAGAAGAATTCATGCACGAGATCAGAAGGTTTTAAGGATGGTAATTATATGAAGTTTAGAGCTTAGGATAGATCATTTCAAGGGTGCACGGCAAAGTCAGCGTCTCACCAGGCTTTAGTGTAATTAATCCTGTGAAGGAATCATCCTGCTGAAGGTTTGGCGCGTCGGGCAGCCAGGTATACGGTTCGGCACATAAATACTGTTCCGCCTGGCCTTTGGTGTAAACCACCCAGTGGCGGAAATGGGCTTTGTCCGCAGTATAGCGAATCCCGTACCCGTCCTCGCGCATCAGCAGAGCTTCTGCCGGCTGACTATCTCCAATCCTCAGTACAGTGTCCAAATCCGTACCTTCCAGGTTCATTCCCTGGTGTAAAGATTCTAGTGCCCCTAGAGGTAGCAGTTTGCCGCTGGGCAGCAGCTCAGGGTTCAGTTCGTAGATGCTTTCAACCGGCAGTCTCAGGTTCCAGCGCTCCGGTTCACCATCGATCATGAACCAGGTATGATATCCAATCCCGAAAGGAATGCTGTTAGACCCCAAATGAGTAACCTTCAGCGTCTGCTGAAGCCGGGCATCCTGAAGCCGGAATGTCATTTCAAGCCGCAGCGGCTCAGGGAATTGCTCCATCCAGTGGGCATCGTCCGCAGTATTGAATTCTGTCGTTACTGCGCAGCCTTCTTCATCCTCTTCGATATCGCTTACACACCAGGACTGCGTCCGGTGCAGGCCGTGAATATGGTTGTCACCAGCTGTATTCTGATCGAACTGGTACCGGATGCCTTCGAACTCAAATTGTCCTTTGCGTATGCGCCCGGGGGGAACTAAAAGCGGGATGCCGAAATGATATGGCTTCTGCATATAATAAGCTAAGTCGCTTTCATCAGGTCTACGCAGGATTTGCCGCTGTTCCTTGTGGTCCCATAAGGAAATAACGTTGTTTCCAAGCCGCGGCAAAAGCGTGACTTCCAGCTCGCGGCTATGCAAAATATAAGTGTCATAACCGCCCCACTGCCCTTTGGTCACCTGTTTCATGAGAGATTTGCTCCTTTAACTTAACTTGATCGCAAAGAACACGAATATCCTTATCATAACAGATTTATGTACCCGTGGTTAGGCGATTTGACAACTTCTCTGTATCGCTCTATGATGAATGCATTAAGATATGATGACAATGTGATGACAGGGACAAGTAAGCGGAAAGTGCACCTTCAGAAAGCCGGTGGTTGATGCGAACCGGTGGGACACTCCTGACTGAATGGACCCTCGAGCGCCGTGTTTGAACAGGCAGCAGGCCTAAGTAGACCGGACGGTTCTTCCCCGTTAACGGAAGCTAAGGCTGTTTGGAGGTTTTTTTGAGAAAGGTCCAAACGGCGAATAAGGGTGGCACCACGGTCTCACGTCCCTTGCGGATGTGGGACCTTTTTGCGTTCACGGAAAGCGGAATAAATTGATGGAGGTAGGTACTATTATGGCTAAAAAAGTATTGTCAGGCATTCAGCCCAGCGGTTCACTGACACTGGGCAATTATATCGGTGCAATTAAGAATTTCGTAAAACTGCAAAATGAGCACGAATGTTTCTTCATGGTGGTGGATCTGCATGCCATCACGGTCGCCCAGGATCCTGCTGCGCTACGCGAGAATTCGGAATCGGTAGCGGCGCTTTATCTGGCTGCCGGCATTGATCCGAAAATCTCGAATGTCTACATGCAGTCGCATGTGCCTCAGCACGCAGAGCTGGGCTGGATTTTAACTACTCTGACCGCCATGGGTGAGCTGGAGCGCATGACACAGTTCAAGGACAAATCCTCCGGCAAAGACTCTGTCGGCGCGGGACTCTTCGTGTATCCGTCACTGATGGCCGCGGATATCCTGATCTATAATGCAGATCTGGTACCGGTTGGGGAAGACCAGAAGCAGCATCTGGAATTAACCCGTGATTTGGCGGGCCGCTTCAATCACCGGTTTGGAGATTTCTTCACGGTTCCTGAGCCTTATATTCCAGAAGTGGGTGCCCGGATCATGTCGCTGGATGACGCCAGTAAAAAAATGAGCAAAAGCAATCCGAACGCCGGCAGCTATATCGCATTGCTGGATACACCGGATATCATCCGCAAAAAAATCAGCCGGGCGACAACCGACTCGGGCCGTGAGGTTGTGTTCGATCCGGCGAACAAGCCGGAAATCAGCAATCTGATGAGCATTTATGCCGAGTGCTCCGGCATGAGTCTGCAGCAGATTGCCGATAAGTATGAAGGCCAAATGTACGGAGGCTTCAAGAAGGATCTTGGTGAGGTCCTGGTAGCGACGCTTGAGCCGCTGCAGCAGCGGTATCATGAAATCCGCAGCTCCGGCACACTTAGTGACATCCTTGCTGAGGGGGCGGAACGCGCCCGCAATGTGGCTTCCCAGACCCTGGCCGGAGTGAAGGAGCGGATGGGCTTCCTGCCTTACCGTTAAGAGGATTGCTGTCTACTGTTCTCCTGCTTGCGTCTCAGCCGGGCCTTCAGGATAAATCCCCAGCCGATGTTGAGAACACACAGAATGCCCAGCAGCAGTGCCAGCCAGATATTATAGCTGATACAGATGGAGGCGGCTGTAAGAATCAATATTGAAGAGGTTGCGAACCAGAGTGACAGACCTTTACCCATACATGCAGCCTTCCTTTCTATAATAGCAAGTGAATGAACCCGCAGCGCTCCCGCGCTGCGGGTTTTGTTTGAAGTGATCAATAGGTGAAAACGCTTTATGGTGATTGTGCCTTAAGCTGTGCCAGGCGTCAAGAGGGGATAAAACAAAGCAGTGATCCTCCTGTTTTGGAAGGACCACTGCTTTGACGGCTGTTTTACTTACTCCATAGCTACAGCTTCATTGAGCCGGGATCGATTGCAAACCGCTCGTCCAGCTTTTCGCTGCTGAGCCAGCCCACATAGGTGTTAAGCGGATGAAACTGGCTGTCCATCACGAGCACCGCCACGAAAGGGAATTGCTTGCGGTGTAAATAACGCACATCCCCCCAGCGTACAATATAACCAGAGGTCAGTTCTTCAACCTCGGCTACGGCGTAAGAGGTAAAATAAAGAAATGCCTGAATATCCGGATGTGACTTGGAATGCTCTACAGCGGGGTGAGTGGAGCACACCGCATGCTTGAACCATTCGAGCCGTCCGCCATTCAGTAAACCGACATTATAGCTGCCATCCGGTTTGGCTTTAACAACATTCCAGCGTGAAGGCGAGATCGTAGGGATGACGAAGTAGCGGTCGCCCGGATCGTGGTGCACATCCTTGTTTTTGATATTGCGTGTTATTCGAGCGTGCACAAGCGTCCGCCAAATGTAGTACACGGCCACGCAGATATACAGAATGATAAACAAGGGGGCCGGAGGAATAATCCCGCTGATCCAGAGAATGATCGCAGCAGCATGGCTGCCGAAGATAAATGGATCAAAGATATGGATGATGTTCCAGGCGATCCATTTCTCCGTAAATGGGCGTGCAGCTTGAGTTCCATAGGTATTGAACAGATCTGAGAACACATGAACGGCAACTCCGATGAAGCTCCAGAGGGCAATATGACTCAGGTTATGAAGATCTGTAAATCCGAATATCGGTCCGATAACAAGCGTAATCAAAGCCGGCCAGAGCAGCAGAAAGGGCAGAGAATGGGTGATTCCCCGGTGGTTGCGGATGTACAGGGCGTTGTTCTTCAGACGCAGTGCAGTGTCGGCATCCGGGGCTTGAGAAGCCAGTACTGTGGCGATCATAACAGCACCAGCCAGCGTCGGCTGTGAGGCAACGGCAGGGTCAACGAAAGAGAGTCCGGCGAGTCCGAGGCCCATTACAAAATGTGTTGCAGTATCCATTGGTCAGATCTCCTTTGTACGGAAGTTCCCTATTAATAACTACCCAATTTTACACCGACTTATTTAAGGGAAGAGAATAAATTTAGTCACGCAATTGTCAAATTGATGAACATCTTGGTCAATGATTGTCAAAGTCTTTCCCGGTTTGTTATGATAAAGTTAACAGCGGGGTGGATAACATTCTCAATTAAGAACGAAACAACCATTCTTAAACTCCGACGGATCGCTTAGAAGTCCCTTAGAAGGAGGAACACTATACGTGGACAATCAATTGAGATATTCCGATTCCGCAGCTGCTTCCGCCAAATCGCCCCGGGAAGGCGCCAGCTGGCGTGATTTCATTACGGTAACGAAGCCGGGCATTATCCGCTCTAACCTGATCGCTGCTTTTGCAGGATACTGGGTGGCTTCGGGCTGGGATGTGCAATACGGTAAATTAATACTGACATTGCTTGGAACAATGCTAGTCATGGCTTCGGCCTGTGTGTTCAATAATTATTTTGACCGCGACCTGGATATGAAGATGGAGCGGACCCGCGAACGCGGATTGCCGACCGGCAGACTTAAGCCAAACACAGTACTGCTCTATGCCATCGGGCTTGGTATTGCAGGTCTGGCTGTGCTGTTTGCTTTCTGCGGAGTGCTCGCCGGGCTGTTTGGCATTGTCGGCATGCTTGTTTATGTAGTAGTTTACACGCTTTGGCTGAAAAGAACATCTACATGGAGTACCTCGGTAGGAGCCATATCCGGAGCAATGCCTCCAGTGATCGGATATGTAGCGGTTACAGGTAAAGTGGATCTCGGGGCCTGGCTGCTCTTCGCCATGCTGTTCCTGTGGCAGCCGCCCCATTTCTGGGCGCTTGGCATCCGCCGCAAGGAAGAATACAGAGCGGCAGGTTTTCCACTGCTGCCTGTAGTTAAGGGAGTCCGGCGGACCAAGTTCCAGATGATTCCTTATGTCGCGCTGCTGCTGCCTATTCCGGTGCTGATGTACATGTATGATTATGCCGGAATTTTTTACCTCATTATATCTGCTGGCTTGTCCTTGGTTTGGCTGTATTTAACGCTGACCGGTTTCAAGGCGAAGGATGATGATGCCTGGGCCAAGAAAAATTTCTTTTTCTCCATTAATTACCTGACAGTCAGTCTGATCGTGCTTGTGCTGAATACGATTCACGGTTAAGAGGGGGAGAGGCGCCTGTGCATACCTTGAAACGCTACAAATGGACCTGGCTACTGCTGCTGATTGCGCTGGGTCTGGCGGTTTATTTAGCAGTCAATTCGCTGAGCTTTGCCAAAAGTAAACTGCCGGTGATCGGGGAGGTACAGGATTTCTCTCTGGAGAATGTGGACGGAAAGCAGGTCACGCTGGCCGATACACAGGGGAAGGCGCGGCTGGTCTATTTCTTTTTTACGGAATGTCCCGATGTCTGTCCGATAACGACGTATATGCTGTCCGAAACCCAGGATTTGCTGGAAAAGGAAGGCAGCTTCGGTAAGGACGTGGAGTTCATCTCCATATCGTTTGACCCGAAGAATGATACGCGTGAGGCTATCAAAACATTCGCTGACCGCTTCCATGTTAATTATGACGGCTGGTATTTTCTGCGCGGAGATCAGGAGCAAGTCCGTAAGCTTGCGGCGGATTCCTTCAAAGTTCTCATCTATGGGGACAACAAGGATAATTTCGCCCACGCCAATCTCATTGGACTGGTGGACCGGGACAATCAGCTCCGCGGGCTCTACGATGCGGGAGATTCGGAGAACGTAACGCCTGAGTTTCTTGCAGATGCATTGAACAAGCTGGCCCGCAATTAAATAATTCCTACATTAAAAAGCCTTGCTAGGCTCCGCTTCTAACGCGGCAGACCCGGCAAGGCTTTTCTTGTGCGGCTATGATTCCATAAAAGGAAGCGGCTGCGGATAGATGATATATTCCTCAAGCCCGGCTTTTTCGAGCTGGGTAATGCTGTATTCATCCGGGGTGCCCTCCACACCTGCATATCCCCTGCGGGTGTAAATATGAACAGCATCCGGAAAGGCGTCGCGCAGAATTCCGCGAATTTTTTTGCCTGAGCTGTCGTTATCCATGTAGAGATAGACATCTCCATCACCGATTTTATGCCGCAGTGACTCCAACTTGAGGGTGCTCAGTGTACCGAAGGTGCACAAAATGTCGACTTCCGGATCTAGCAGACGGCGTAATCGGCTCCGGTCGTTTTTGCCTTCGACAATGATGGTAATGGACATATGCGATCGCCCCCGTAAGTAAAGTAATTATTACGTGCCTGTGCTTAATTATATTTTACCTAAGGTTCGTCATTTTTAACAGGGCAGCGCGTAAGAGGGGTTCATTCCCCGGGAAATGTCGTAAAAGAAAGATCACCCGGCCGCAGCCGGGTGATCCCCTAAATTACCTGATCGTAATATAAAGAGCTGAGCTTACCTAAGCAGCATGACTGTTCAGGCCAGTGCGGTAAGGCGCAGGCTTGTTATCACCTCTAGGCGGAAGCAGGAGAATAGCAGTCATCAGCAGTACAAAGGCAATGAAATATGGGGATACGTAATCGCGCAGCTGTCCGGCTGCAACCGGTCCGGCAAAAGCGCCAAGAGACATTGCAATCGACTGCAGCGAGAACGTGCGGCCCAAATGACCGCCGCTGCCCAGACTGATGAACAGCGAAGCCATGGCCGGAAACAGCACGCCTTTTGCTGCTCCAAGCAGGAAGAGAACGACACCCGGAGGAATGCTGGTAAATGCAGCCAGGGTAAAGAAGCATAGAGCCATACCGAGTAGCGCGACTGCAATCCGGGTAGCCGGGGAGAGGCGATTCAGAAAAAGCAGGCTGAGCGTAGCCAGCGCCCCGAGACTCAGCAGAGAAAGAAGGATGCCTGTGGAGACCATTCCGTCCTTTCCCTGGGAAAGTGGCAGCTCGAAGAACAGCACACCTTGGGAACAGGAAACGAAGAAGGGCAGGAGATAATAGCGCTTTGTTGTTTTGGACTGAACAGCGGCCGGGCGGTCCGGTTTATCCTGTGAAGCTTGGGGTATTGAAACTGGGGACAACGCAGGAGAATGCTTCGGTACGCTGAACAAGGCCATGAGCCCGGTAGCGATCAATAGCCAGCCCAGTGTGCTGAACGTCCCGGAGTAGCCTGCTTTGTGGACGATGTAGGCTCCGGCTGCCGGAGACACGACCGAGGCCAGGGTGTGGATGATGCCATGCCCGGACATGTATTTGCCCTGGGTCTCCGCATCAGACGATAGGGAGGCCAGCAGCGTCATACAGGCAGGCGAGAGGAACGCCAGCGCAAAGCCGCTGGCCGCCCGCAGCATCAGCAGATGCCAAGGGAGCTGTGCATGTGCCTGCAGCAGCAGAATCGCACCGGCCGCCGTCAGGCTGAAGACGATATAGCGGCGGCTGCCATTGCGGTCAACCAGCACGCCGGCTAGCAGGTTGCCGGGAAGGTGAGTCAGCGAATACATGCCCATCATCCAGCCGATGAAGGCCGGCCCCGCGCCGAGTGAGATCGCAAACGGAGTCAGGATGGGATACTGGGCGTGCAGATCAAAGAAGGCCAGAAACAAAAACAAATAAAGCCACAGTGCGGTTTTCACGGAATACACCTCCTAAAGGGCCGGTCCTGCACCGGAGGGCACAGCCGGCTTTTTCAATGATAGGGATGGGATAAGGCCTACTTGTACTTTACGTGAGACCCCGGGGGCTTATACCAATTTGTTCTTCTGTAGCACATACAGCCAGGCAACCATGAATTATAAGAGGCATTCATGTATAATAATTAATATTAATGAAGATCTTGAGGGACTTGCTCCCTGATAGGACGAAATTTGTGATAGGGGTGTTGTAAAATTGATGGATCCGGCAGTGTGGTCACAATTTATTAGAGAGAACTGGCTTGTTATTGTTATAGCGCTTGTCCTGCTGTTTGCTGTAATTAATCTGGTCAAAACAGTACTTAAATGGGCAATTGTTATTGTAATCGTAGCGGGTCTATTCATTTACAGCGGAGTTACGATGGATCAGCTCGGCAACGCTGTGAATAAGGTTGCAGACAGTACTGTAAGCACGCTGAAGAGCGAAGCACAGGAAGTCATGCTGAGCGAAGCCAAAGAAGCGAAATATACTTCAGGCGGTGACGGCACGTTTACAATTACAACGCCGAATCTGGAAGTGAAGGGAACAGCAGGAGAGGACAAGGTCGAAGTGACCTTCCGCGGAGTTAGCCTTGGCAAATGGAGTGTAACCGATACAACCAAAACCTTTATCGAAGAAGCCCGGAAGAACGGTAACTAAGCCGGGAATTAAAAATAAGTTTGCCATATCAACGCTTACATGGGCAGCGGGCGACAGAAAGGAGGTCAGGGTATGCTGAACAGCTGGATCGAAAGCCTTAGTGAGGCCAATGTCATCTCAATTATATTACTGCTAATTGTACTTTTTTCTCTTTTGCAGGGCTGGAGCCGGGGGTTCAGCCGGGCAGCAGGCGGTTTGTTCGGTCTTCTGGGAACGGGATTGCTTGCTGCGGCAGCTCTGGTGATCGCTGTTCCCGCAGCGCTCTACTTATCTCCCCGTGCCCAGGTCTGGGCTGCGGGAGTTGTGCTTCCAGATAGTCAGCTAAGCGGCTGGCAGCAGTTATACTACACCGCAGTATCGGTGCTGGAAGGCTCTCCGCTGGTGCGCTTTTTTCTGCTGCTCCTTTTATGCTACAGTCTCATCCGCCCGCTGCTGGGTCTGCTCTTCCTGCTGCTGCCTTTCCGGTTGCCTAGACGGACAGCCAAGCCGCACGACAGGAAGATTACCCAGGCTAGCCGGTTAAGCGGAGCAGTCATTGGGCTTGCGATTGGGCTGGTCCGCGGGCTGGTGCTGGTTTTTGCCCTATATATTGGAGTGGGACTGAATCCGGACAGCAGCTTTAGCCGCTATGTGGAAGCCTCTCCAATCTACAGCCAGAGCGCGGCTGCCGTGTTCGAACCGCTAGCCGGTGAGAAGGTGCGCAGCAAGCTGCCGGTTCTGACCAAAGCGGTGGCCGCTGAGATGAATGATATTCTCCGGCGGAAATATGAGGTCATCGATCATGATATTTCTGCGAATATCGCGGAGGCCGCTGCGGAAATAGCCGGTCCGGGCAAGGATGAGGAGCAAAAAGCCAAGCTGCTATATGATTGGATAGGCTCGCGGATTTCTTATGACTATGCCAAGGCGGAGAACTATGAGCAGAACCGGATCTGGCATGAGCAGACGCCGCAAGATACGTTTGATACCCGGCTTGGTGTCTGTATAGACTATGCCCGGCTGTATGCGGTAATGGCCCGCTCGCAGGGACTTCAGGTGCGGGTCGTGACCGGACGGGGTTACGATGGACAAGGCGGATATGGTCCTCATGCCTGGAATGAAGTGTACATCCCTCTCAAGCAGGCCTGGATCCCGTTGGATTCCACCTGGGCCTCCAGCGGAAACTGGTTTAACGTCAAAGACTTTGATAAAACCCACATGAAAGAGGATGTACTGTGACAAAGAGGCGGTACGCCGTGAATCTATGGTACAATTCGAGAGGGATCATACCCTGGATGCTATAAAGGGTTATTTAGGATGTAAAGGAGTGAAAAATTGTGAGTTTTTTCCGTAAGCAGGCCTCTCCGCCAGACGAAACCACCAGCAAGAGTTCACTTGGCCTGCGGATTAACGTGTTTTTCTTCAGCACGTTTATTATTTTTTGTGTCATCATCATTCGTCTTGCAGTCTTGCAGTTTGTGGAAGGCCCTACCTTGACTGAGGTAGAGACCAGCCGTGATACCAAAAATGTTCCGCTTGCGGCTATCCGGGGCGTTATTCATGCAGCGGGAGGCGAAGAACTCGCTTATTCGACCTCGGTGCAGTCTCTGTACATTACGCTAACCAAAGAATACACTGCCAAAACCACTGACAAAGCAACTGGTAAAACAACACTGACCCCGGAAGCCAAAGCCAAAGGGGAGGCGCTTGCCGCCAGGCTGGTCGAGGATTTTCATAAATACGGTGATCCGAATGCAGTACAGCTGACGCAGGAGGATATCATCGATTCACTGGATCTGTATTTCAAAAAGTATTCAGGATTTATGGCGCGGCGGATTAAGGCAGGACTGACTTCAGATGAAGTAGCCTATTTTATGGAGCATAAAAGCGAATATCCGGGTCTGGAAATTGTCGAGGAGAGCAGCCGCCACTATGACAAGGATACGGTAGCAGTGCAGACGATCGGCTATATCAAGCCGTTTAAATCCTCAAGCAGTCTGGATATTTATAAGAATATTCAATCGGCCATGAAGAAGATTGATGCGGATCCCGGACTGAGCTATAAAGATGATGAATTTGTCGGGTTCGACGGGCTTGAACTGCAGTATCAGCGCGAGCTCCGCGGCAAGAACGGCTATCAGGTCATTTCGGTTAATCCTCAGAATATGGCTGAAAAAGTTGAAGAGGTTGTGCCACCTGTCAAAGGAAACGATATTTGGACCACGATCAATAAAAACATACAGCTGAAAACGGAACAGGCCATTACGGATCAAATCAGCTGGCTGCATTCCCATTCTGTCCAAGGGCAGACCCATCCGGATGCACTGACCGGCTACGCGGTTGCGATGGAGGTAGATACCGGAAATATCGTTGCTATGGCGAGTATGCCGGACTACGATACCAATGTATGGACAGCTGAAAAGATGGACACCGATGTGTGGAATAAAATCATGGGCAACTATCAGAACGGAACCATTACTCCCTATTCTTCGGGGATGTCTGGCCATGAATTTGGTTCTACGGTGCTGCTCGGCTCCACGATCAAGCCGCTGAGTGTGCTGATTGGTCTGAATGAAGGTTTCTTTTCCACTTCAACGGTTTATAACGATAAGGGTATTGCTTATTTCGGTAAAAATGATAATGCTTCAGTACGGAACGCTTCCGGTCACGTCTACGGTTCAATGGATCCGGCGAGAGCGATTGAGAAATCCTCCAACGTTTTCATGGTCGATATGGTCGGTAAGAAGCTGTGGGAGAAATACCATAACAGCGGGATCGAAGTATGGGATAAGTATATGAAGGAATTCGGTCTGGGCGTCTCGACGCAAAGCGGATTGCCAAGAGAGTATCTGGGACAGATCAACTATACCAATACTGAAGCAGCCGGCAGTGCGCAAGCCGCATTGATCTATGCTTCGTTTGGCCAGCAGGGGCGCTATACGGTGCTTCAGCTTGCCCAATATGCTTCGACGCTGGCGAATGAAGGCGTGCGGATTAAACCGCAGCTGGTAAGCAAAATTACAGACTCCGAAGGCAACACGGTTAAAGAATTCGGCCGTCAGGTGCTGGATGAGGTAACGACCTTCGATAAGTCTTTCTGGAATGAGATCAAAAAGGGCATGAACAGTGACGTTACTGCGTTCACTGATTTCCCTTATGATTTTGCCCGCAAAACAGGGACCTCACAGCAAACAGACAGAACCAACAAAAACCGCGATAACGGGGTATTTATCGCTTTTGCTCCGCGCGAAAATCCCAAGCTTGCTGTGGCTGTTGTTATTCCTGAGGGCGGCTTCGGTTCCAACAGCGCGGCGCCGATTGCCCGTAAAATTTTTGATGCTTATGACTGGGAATATGGTCTCGACGGGGTGCCGAAGAAGAATGTGAAATCAGCAGATTCCGCTGCTGATGGGGCCAATGCTGCCACACAGGGAACGGAAGCAGACACAACAGGAGCAGCGGATACAACGAACTAAGGAAATACAAATCAGCCCTTCAATATATATAGGGCACACAAGAATGGAGGGGTGGCAAATGACTGCCAAATACCGCCTGCTTGCACTGGATATGGATGGAACCTTACTGAATGATGACCAAGTGATTACCCCGAAAACGGTGGAATGGATTACAAAAGCGGTCGATGCCGGCGTTCACGTCTGCCTCTCTACCGGGCGGGCGTTCAGAAGCGCCATGCCTTACGCGGAGCAGCTTGGCCTTAAGACGCCAATGATCACCGTTAACGGCAGTGAGATCTGGCGTGAGCCCTATGAGTTATACCGCCGCTCCCTGATGGATCCGGCGTTGATTGAACAGCTGTACCATATTGCAGAGGAGTACGGCATCTGGTTCTGGGCTTACTCCACCGAGCAGGTCTACAACCGCAAGAATTGGGATGGGGACATTATGGGCAGAGAATGGCTTAAATTTGGCTATTCTACTGAAGATGATGAGATCCGCCATAAACTGCTGATGCAGCTTCAGGATCTGGGAGGACTGGAAATCACCAATTCCACCCCACATAATCTGGAGATTAATCCGCTTGGAGTGAACAAGGCTTACGGGATCGGCGAAGTCTGCAAACTTCTCGGCATCGAGATGTCCGAGGTGGTTGCGGTTGGCGACAGTCTGAATGATCTGGCGGCTATCCAGCAGGCCGGGCTGGGCGTCGCCATGGGCAACGCCCAGAAGACTGTACAGCAGGAGGCGGACGCTGTGGTCGCCACGAACAACGAGGACGGCATCGCGGAAGTCATTGAGAAATATATTCTACCATCATAACTTTAGGAGATGAAGGAATGGCAATCCTGGGTTGGGTTCTGATCATTGCTTTGTTTGCGGTAGGGCTGGCCGGGGCGGTATATCCGATACTGCCCGGTGCGCTGGCGATTTATCTGGCCTTTTTTGTGTACGGATGGTTCTTCTCCTTCCACTCCTTCGGTGTTTGGTTCTGGAGCATTCAGACACTGATTGTAGCCGTATTATTTGTGGCCGACTATGTCGTCGGTGCCTGGGGTGTCAAGAAATTTGGAGGTTCACGTGCCTCAATCATTGGCAGTACCATCGGCATAATTATTGGTCCGCTTGTACTTAATGCCATTGGACTAATCATCGGCCCGTTTGCAGGCGCGTTCATTGGTGAGTTGATTGCTGGCTCGAATCCGGGCAAAGCGCTCAAAGTCAGCATGGGTTCCTTGCTAGGTTTGTTCAGCAGCACCGTAGTTAAAGTAATTCTGCAAATCATGATGGTGGTCCTGTTCTTTATCTGGATCAGTGTGTATTAAATTAACAGCGAAGAAGGCGAAACAGTTTGTCCAAGAAAGAGTCTTTTGTCAAAGGTACGCTTATACTGGCCGCAGCGGCACTGGTGGCCCGCGTGCTGGGTCTTGCCCAGCGGGTTCCGCTGGAACACTTGTTCAATGATACGGGTAATGCTTCGTTTAACCTTGCAAACACTGTATATCTGATGCTGCTGCCGCTAGCTACGGCGGGAATACCAAGCACCTTAAGTAAGATGGTATCTGAACGCTATGCCTTAAACCGCCCGCATGAAGCCCAGCAGGTGTACCGGGCTGCGCTGATTTTTGCCGCTATCATAGGGGTGTTGATGAGCACCATCCTTTACATAGCTGCTCCTTATTATGCCGACTATGCCAAGGTTCCCGAGAGTACGCTGGCCATCCGGGCGATAGCCCCGGCACTGCTGCTCTTCCCTACGATCGCGATGATGCGAGGATATTTCCAGGGACGGAATAATATGATGGCTGGAGGGATTTCGCAGATCGTCGAGCAAATCGCTCGGGTGTCTACTGCGATTCTGCTTGCTTACATCCTGCTGCGCCAGGGTTACGACAATACCTGGATGGCGGCGGGCGCATCGTTCGGCAGTGTGCTCGGTAGCATCGGCGCTTTTGGGATCATGCTGTATTATGCGATGAAAATGCGCCGCACCGAAGAAAAGGCGGCATTGTATGAATCCAGTGTAGCCAGACTTCCGCTGCTCGGGATTTATAAAGATATTTTTAAGTTATCTATTCCGATTGTACTATCTTCGGTGACTGTGCCGGTCGTGAACTTCATTGATAACTCGTTGATTGTTCCACTGCTCAGCGGACAGATCGGGCTAAGTGATGCCACGCGTGCGCTGGGGATCTTCGGAAGCCGGGCGCAAAGTGTAGCAGGTATTCCTCCGGTGCTCTCGATTGCACTTAGTACCTCGCTGATTCCAATCATTTCTGCTGCTTATGCACGGAAGGACGAGCAGCATCTGCAGCGTCAGGTGACGCTGGCGCTTCGCATTTCGATTCTTACTGGCACGCCGATAGTAATTTCGTTGGTTGCAGCTGCGTATTCTGTTAACGGCTTGTTGTTCAGTAGTCTAGACGGCAGCGGAATCGTCGCTATGCTGACGATCGGGACGATTTTCCAGATTACGATGATGACGACCAACTCGATCCTGCTGGGGATGGGGAAATCGCGGATCTCCATGTATTATGTGCTTGCCGGGATTCTCGTGAAGCTTGCGGGCAGTTTCCTGCTCAGCAAGGTATTCGGTATTTACGGTATTATCGGCGCAACCGCACTCTGCTTTATCGTTATTACTTTGTTGAATCTGCGCATGCTTAAATCGATTGTGCCCTTTGAGATTATGGGTAAACGCTGGGGCGGCTTCACCGTTGCCGTGCTCGCGTCCGGCGGGATCGGCTACGGCCTGAACGAAGCAGGTATTATGCTGACCCACTTCATGCCTGCACGCATTGCCTTCCTTATTACCTGTCTGGTTGTGGGTGTGGCGGTTGTAATCATTTATCTGGTACTGCTGATTGTTCTGGGTGTGCTCAGCCGGCAGGAGATTGCCGGTTATCCGCGAGTTCTGCAGAAAGTGCTGAACCCGCTGATGAAACTGCAGCCTGCACGGGTGCGCATAAACGAATAATGCTATGATATTTGTTTTATTTTGTCCTTTTCAATTGACTTCCTGAGCACAATTTGCTTCACTTAGAGAGAAAGGCAGTATACAGTTTAACCCAGAAAGGATTGAACCTTAATGGATAAAATCTCTTCCCCTGCGGAATTTCAGGTTGCGATTCAATCGCCACGCTTAACAGTTGCCGTGTTCAAAGCCGACTGGTGCTCCGACTGCAAATTTATCGACCCGTTTATGCCGGAGGTTGAACAGAAGTATGAAGACCGCCTCACGCTGGTTGAAGTCGATGTAGACGCAGTCGGTGATGTCAGCCAGGAACAGAATATTCTGGGCATTCCAAGCTTTGTCGCTTACAGCGATGGCCGGGAACTTGTGCGCTTCGTGAACAAGCTGCGCAAATCCCGTGAGGAAATCGAGAATTTCCTCAACAGAGCCCTCGAGGTTTATCTGAGCATTCACAAGTAATGAAGCCTGAAGCACCGCTTTCGCCCTACCAGAGCAGAAGCGGTGTTTTTTTCAATCTCTTCATGAATTCTTCCATCCATTCCTACAAATGCGGGTGATCCAATTGACGACAACACATTTGAAATGGCTCAGCTACATAACCTGCCTCATTATGTTCCTCGCCTTGTTCGGAGGCGCCGTAGTAACCAAGACTGGCTCAGGGCTGGAATGCGGAAATGAATGGCCGCTATGCCACGGTAAGCTGATTCCGGCTTATACCATCGGCTCGCTGATTGAATACACCCACCGTCTGTTCAGCGGACTGGCGGGACTATTGTCGCTGGCCTCCGTGTATGCCTTCTGGCGTTATGGACGGAAGCAGAAGGATTTATTGGTCTATGCCTTGTTAACGCTCCTGTTCGTCGTTGTGCAGGGTGGAATGGGAGCGCTTGCGGTAATCAAATCCCAGTCTGCTGCGGTAATGGCACTGCATATGGGTTTCTCTTTGATTGCGTTTGCAAGCTCATTAATGCTGGCACTGGGTACGAAACGAAGTCTTGAATCAGGGGGAGAAAACGATAGCCGGGGGCCGGGAGTCAGCCGGGGCTTCCGCAACTTAACGTGGATTACAGCGTTATATTCTTATATTGTTGTCTATATCGGGGCTTATGTCAGCCATACAGATTCACAGGGAGGCTGCTCCGGCTGGCCGCTCTGTAACGGGGAATGGGTTCCCGAGCTTACAGGCGGCGTGGGCATCGTGTTTATGCACCGGATCGCGGCGGCACTGCTGTTTCTTCTGGTGGCTTTACTAGGCCACTTGGCGTTCTGGAGGTACAAAGGACTGCCTGAGCTGAGAGCGCTTGGCGTTAGTGCCGTTACACTCTGCCTGCTGCAGGTATTGAGCGGTGCGGCTGTGGTTCATACGCTGTATAACGAGAGATTGTACATATTTGCTGCATTGGCCCACATCCTGCTGATTGCCGGATTGTTTGGTGTACTTTGCTACATGAGTGTACGTGTGTGGCAGCTTAATAAATTGAAATAGTAATCTGCCATGTTTGAGGAGGAACGATATAGTGGGATACGGAAATTTGCGCCAGTGGACCGAGCAGCTTCGCAAAGACAAGGATCTTGCCGTAATTGAAACTCAGGTGGACCCTTATCTGGAGCTTCCGGAGATTCACCGGCGTGTGGCACGGGAGGGAGGGCCGGCGCTGTTATTTACCAATGTAAAAGGAACGCCGTTTCCCGTAGCGACTAATCTATTCGGGACCGCCCAGCGGGTCGAGAGAGCGTTTGGCAACCGTCCGGAGCAGCTAGTGAAAGCGCTGATGGGTGCAGCTGAAACGCTGCTTCCGCCTACCCTCTCCAGCCTGTGGAAAGAAAAAGCACTGATCTTCGACCTGCTGAAAGTGGGGACTAAACATGTGCCGCAGGGTGAGGCTGCGGTGCTTGGGGTATGCCGTACTTCCGATCCGCTCCGTGAGCTGCCGCGTGTAACAAGCTGGCAGGAAGCGGGAGGCCCTTATATTACCCTTCCGCTTGTTTACACAGAAAGCTTAAGTAATCCGCAGAAGCATAACCTCGGTATGCACCGGATTCAAATCATTGATGACAGTACGGCAGGTATCCACTGGCAAAAGCATAAAGGAGCCGGGTTGTATCATCAGGAGGCCGAGACTCAGGGTGAGGCGCTGCCGGTGTCCGTATTTATCGGAGGCCCCCCGGCGCTGATTGCTGCAGCGAGCGCTCCCGGACCGGCATGGCTGCCAGATCTGGTATTCGCGTCGATTGTCCTGGGCGGAAAACTGCCCATGGTCAAAGATCCGCTCGGCGGACACTCAATCCCGGCTGAAGCGGAATTTGCGCTCCGCGGACTGGTCTCTCCGTATGGGCAGAGTCAGGCGGGCGCTTTGGCCGATTATGATAAGTATAATTTCCCGCAGCATACTGCCCCCGTGATGCATGTGCAGCGGATGTGGCACCGCAAGGATGCGATTTACCCCGCGACAATTGCCGTCACTCCGCGTGAAGAGAATTACTATTTAGTGGATTTTCTCCAGCAGGTGCTATCTCCTGTCCATCATTTGGCTATGCCGTCGGTACATTCGTTCTGGACTTATTCTGAATCTGGTCCGGATGGAGTGGCTGCTGCGGTTGTACAGGATAGTTCACCGCAGGATGCTCTGGGTACTGCTTTCCGCATTTTGGGGGAGCGGCAGCTGTCTGTTAGCCGGTTCTTGCTGCTGACAAGCGAGCCGGCCGCTTTTTCCGATTTTCCTAAATTACTGGAAACTGTGCTGGAACGGTTCAACCCGGGCACCGATCTGCATGTATTTGGAAGCACAGCACGAGTGAGGCCGGACTCTTCAGAACGTGCACCCGGCCCGGACAGTCAAGCTGTGATTATCGGTACCGGACATGTGGTGCGGGAGCTTCCCCGTACTTACACGGAAGGTCTGCTGCCAGGAATTACAGAGGCCATTCCGTATTGCGGCGGATGTTTAATCGTTTCCGGTGCATCCTATGAAGAAGACCCTGAGCTTCCGGTCCGGCTGAAAACGGCGCTGCGCGAGCGGAATACAGCCTGGCCGCTGGTGATTATGGTGGATCACGCTGCTGAGGCAATCCGTACACAGACTTCTTTTCTCTGGACAGTGTTCACCCAGTTCAATCCGGCCGACGATATCTACGCAGAAGCCGAAGTGAAGCAGCACCACATCGGCTACAAGCTGCCAATTGTGATCGATGCGCGCATGAAGTCTGGTGATGATGAAGAGCAGTCGCCATGCAGGAGTACGCTGGATTTGGTGGACCGTAACTGGAACAGCTATTTCCGGCAGGGATAGTACCACATTTTTCTTCATTTTGAGGGGGGACAAGACATGCTGCGGGTATTACTGGGAGAACCTCCGCGTCAGAATAGCGGCGTGCTCGCTGATGCGATGGATAACATGGCAAAGGTGGCATCCATGCTGCGCAAGGAGATGAACGCACATGAAGACCGCAACCATGAATACCGTAAGCTGGAAGTCTGGACACGCGGGCTGATCTCCTCGCTGGATGAACTGGAGCAGAGCTGGTTCGCGGCCGCCTTTTACCGCAAATCGGTGGTTGCCGGGTATATGGATGATATGTCGGTAACGGAGCAGGGCGAATATGCCCGTTATGTTTATTTTTATAAAAATGGGTTTATCCGTGTCTTCTCCCTGTTGGACAAGCTGGGGACAGTGCTGAACAGCCTGTATAATCTGAATACAAGCCAGACCAAAGCCCACTTCTCCTATTTCACGGTACTGCGGCAGTTCCAGCTGCTCAAAGAGCATACCCCGCTGGCGGACGAACTGGAGAATATTAAGAACTCTTACCGGGAGCCGCTGCAGAATCTGCGCAAACGCCGCAATGCAGAAATCCATTATATGAATGCCGAAATGCAGGATGATCTCTGGCAGCGGCATCAGGGGCTGCACGACAAAATTCAGCTTGAGGATCTGGACAGTCATCTGGAGGATTTGAAGCAGGGTTTGGAGATGGTCTGCAAATCTTTATGTGCCGCCTTCCGGTACAGTAATGAGCAGTGGCATAAGAACGCCTCCAGCCAAAAGCGGGTGTAAGGACAGACTTACGTTAAAGCGTAAAAATCTTCCTTTGACAAAAAACCTGAAACTCACTATACTTAGGCTTGCATTATACTCTTACATTCTAAGATAACTATACGGCACTAATTTCATATCATAATCTTATCGAGAGCGGCGGAGGGATAGGCCCGATGAAGCCCGGCAACCGATTTGTATCCAGTAAAGAAACCGTACTGAGTACAAGTGTCATGGTGCTAATTCCTACAATGGCGCGGGTAACCGCCGTTGGCAGATGAGAAGGCATTGTAACTAAACACACAGGGCCTCTTGCGATCTGCAACCGATCGTAAGGGGCTTTTTTGATACATGGAAATATGCATTAAGGGGGAACGACAGAAATTGATAGAGTTAAAAGAGTTGACTAAGGTATACGGAAAAGGCAGTAAGGCAGCTACAGCGCTCTCGGGCCTAAATCTGTCCATTCAAAAAGGTGAGATATTCGGTGTAATTGGTCATTCCGGTGCAGGGAAAAGCACGCTGATCCGCTGTATCAATCTGCTGGAGCGCCCGACAAAGGGTGAGGTTTGGGTGGATGGCGTCGAGCTGACCAGCCTCAGCCAGGGCCAGCTGCAGGAGAAGCGGCGTAAGATCGGGATGATTTTTCAGCACTTCAATCTGCTGTCTTCCGCTACAGTATATGACAATATCGCTTTTCCGCTGCGTCTGGCCGGCACGCCGAAGGCGGACATTGAACGCAAGGTCAAGGATCTGCTGGTTCTGGTCGGCCTTGAGCAGCACCGGAATAAATATCCGGCCCAGCTCTCAGGCGGACAAAAACAGCGGGTTGGCGTGGCCCGTGCGCTGGCCAGTGATCCGGATGTGCTGCTCTGCGACGAAGCGACCTCGGCGCTGGATCCGCAGACCACTGACTCTATTTTGCGGCTGCTGCTCGATATTAACCGCAAGTTTCATCTGACTATTGTGCTGATTACCCACGAGATGCATGTCATTCAGAGTATCTGCGACCGGGTAGCCGTTATACATGGCGGAGGAATTGTGGAACAGGGCGAGGTGGCTGAGGTGTTCCTGAAGCCGAAGCATGAGGTGACCAAGGACTTTATCCGCAGTGAAACCCAGCAGGATGGTCCGTTAAGAGCTGCTATAGAGGCAGTAAACGGAGAGAACACCAAAGCGGTCAAGATCACTTTTCTCGGACAAAAAACCTACGAATCCACGTTATCTCACGTTGTGCGCGGCACCGGCGTCAGCTTTGCTATTCTTCAGGGTACGATCTCGACGATTAAAGATGTGCCTTACGGCCAGCTGATTGTCCGCTTTGAAGGATCGCTTGAAGCGATTGATGCTACCCTAGCGGAGCTTGCGGCACAAGGTCTTGATGTGGAGGTGATTTCGTAATGGGCGGCCTGAATTTTAATGATATTAATTGGGAAGAAATGCTGGATGCATCCGTAGCCACACTAAAAATGTTAGCCTATTCCGGAATATTCACAATTATTCTTGGTTTACCACTCGGAATTGTGTTATATTTATGGGGGAAGTCGAAAAACAATATTATCAGAGCTGTTTACTCGGTATTATCGCTGCTCGTTAATATTTTGCGGTCCGTTCCATTCCTGATTCTGATGGTAGCCCTGATTCCGCTGAGCAAGACGATCATGGGCACCTCGATTGGTGTACTGGGAACAATTCCGGCACTAGTCATCGGTGCGGCTCCATTTTTTGCCAGACTGGTGGAGACGGCACTGCGTGAGGTTGACCGGGGGGTAATTGAAGCGGCACAAGGCATGGGAGCCTCTACGGGGCAGATTGTGCTGCGCGTGCTTTTGCCGGAGGCCCGTCCGGGTTTACTAGCCGGCGTGACGATTACACTCGTAACCCTCGTCTCCTATACAGCCATGTCGGGGATGATCGGCGGCGGCGGTCTTGGTGACCTGGCAATCCGTTATGGCTACTACCGATATGAGAAAGAAGTAATGATTATCTCTGTAGTGCTGATGGTTATACTAGTGCAGCTGCTGCAGATGGCCGGTGACCGGCTGGTCCAATATTTTACCCGGAAATAAGGTACTTCCAGATATAGCCTTATTCATACACACATACTAGAGGGGGATTTACTGATGAAAAAAGTTCTTTTGACGTTGTTTAGCTTGACCTTAGTACTCGTGCTGGCAGCTTGCGGCAACAATAACAATGCCAATAATGCAGCGAACTCCGCGGCAACGAATGCACCGGCAGCAGATGCTTCCGCAGAACCTACCACTGAACCTGCAGCAGAGCCGGTAACACTTGTTGTCGGTGCGTCTCCTGTACCGCATGCAGAAATTCTGAAGGCTATCGCTCCGCTGCTTGAAGCACAAGGCATTAAACTGGAAATCAAAGAATTCACGGATTATATCCTGCCGAATACACAGCTGGCCGAGAAAGCACTGGATGCGAACTTCTTCCAGCACCAGCCTTACCTGGATGACCAAAACAGCAAGAACGGTACGGATCTAGTAGCTGTAACACCTGTACACGTAGAGCCATTCGGCGCCTATTCCAAAAAGATCAAATCGATCGACGAACTGGCTGATGGTGCAAAAGTAGCGATTCCAAACGATGCTACCAACGGCGGACGCGCTTTGATCCTGCTGGCCAAAAATGGTCTGATCACCCTGAAGGACGACACCAACATCACATCCACAAAAGCTGATATTACTGAAAATAAAAAGAACCTTGACATCATCGAACTGGATGCAGCTATGCTGCCGCGCCAGCTGGATGAAGTCGACCTGGCCCTGATCAACACTAACTTCGCGCTAGAAGCAGGTCTTGTGCCAACGAAGGATGCCCTGTTCATCGAAGGTACAGATTCTCCTTACGCCAACATTCTGGTGGCACGTCCGGACAATAAAGATTCCGATGCGATCCAGAAGCTTGCTGCAGCACTAAACTCTGCAGAAGCCAAAGCCTTCATCGAAGAGAAATACCAAGGTTCGATCATCCCGGCATTTTAAGCAGCGCCTTACGCGGCTAGATGAATAATGAAAAGACGTCCCAAGTCATGCCAATGACTGCTTGGGACGTCTTTTTTTACATGCCAGAAAGCTGCTCCGGGTTGTGGCTCCTGGAGAAATCCTCTATAATATAAAAAATCCCGGCTCTCCAATAAGAGAGGCCGGGACGTATAAAACGGGATTAGAATACTTGGACAACTTCTTCTACGCCTTCTACTTCTTCAAGTAGGGCACGTTCGATCCCGGCTTTCAGCGTGATCGTGGAGCTTGGGCAGCTGCCGCAGGCACCCATAAGCTTCAGCTTAACAATGCCGTCTTCCACATCAATCAGTTCCACGTCACCGCCATCGCGCTGCAGGAACGGACGAAGTTTATCGAGCACTTCCAGAACCTCATCATACATGGTGGTGCTTTGTGCATTCTCACTCATTTCTCAATCACTCCTTTCGTATGTTCATTATAGTACAAAAAGTTAAAAAATAAAATGGTTAGGGCAGAATAAGGAGAACAACATGAGACCAATTATTGAATTTTGTGCCAGCAATATCGGACACGGGACCCAGGCGCTTAAAGACAAGCTGGAGCTGAATCCCGAATATGATGTTATTGAATATGGTTGCCTGAATAACTGCGGCGAATGTTACCTGAGACCGTTCGCCATGGTCAACGGCGAAATCATCGAGGCGGACTCTCCGGCAGAGCTGGAGGAAGCCATCGAGACTGCCATCAAAGAGCAGGAAGCTTGGGATAGCCTAGAATTGGATTAGTCCGAAAAAGTCTAATTAACCGAAATGCCGCTTGGACATCCAGAGCACACCGCTTTTGAGCAGGCGGGGAACACGCCCCATTACAGACCGGCGGCCCATCAGGCCGAAGCCGGCATTTTTGCCGAGCGAGCCCAGGGTCCCCTTCAGCTTGATCCTGCCCAGCTTCGGAGTATCGCCGCGCCATAGTGCCTGCAGGACCTGTGCAACCTGTTCGCCTTGGGCACCGGCGGCCTGTGCGCTTGGTGCAAAGGGCAGGCTGGCACAGTCCCCGATCACGTATACTTCCGGATAGTCGGCTACATTATAATGCGGTCCGACAATAATCCGACCGCCGCGGTCTTTGGACAGCTCCAGCTGCTGCACAACTTTCACTGGCTGGATACCCGCTGTCCATACTGTTACATCGGCAGGAATTTCCTGGGTGCCGTTAAAAATGGCATCCTTTTCGACATGGGAAACCGAGACACGCCCCAGCGTCTGCACCTGATGTTCACTGAACCATTCCTCTACGTACTGCGACAGCTTGGCCGGAAAAGCCGATAAGACACGTTCTCCACGGTCCAAGATCGAGATATTGAGGTCCGGACGGCTTTCACGCAGCTCTGCGGCCATCTCTACTCCGCTTAGGCCCCCGCCCACGATATTGACTGTTCCGTAAGGCTTAATATCGTTCAGCCGGCGGTAGGTTTCACGGGTGCCGGAGAAGCTCTGGATACTGCAGGTATATTCCTCCGCCCCCGGAATTCCGTGATAATTATCCGTGCAGCCCAAAGCAATCGCCAGAATATCATAGGAAACCGGCTCACCGGATTCCAGGATGACGATCCTGCTGTCCAGGTCAATGGAACCGACCTCGCCGTAGCGTACCGTTAAACGCGGGTGAACCGGAAACTGGATGCGCAGATGATAGTCGTTCACCGTACCTGCGGCAAGGGCATAATATTCAGTCTTGATTCCCTGATAGGGCATCCGGTCAATCAAGACGATCTCAACATCGTGCGGGAGATGGTGGTCGAGTAATTCCTGGATCAGGGCAAGGCCGCCGTAGCCGCCGCCTAGGACGAGTAATGTTCTCATGCGGACCGATCTTCCTTTCAATTATGGATCATTGCTGGCGCTATTCGTATACCTTAATCTCGTTATAGAAGGTGTCCCGTTCCACCGGAATACGACCGGCGCCTTTTACGAGCCAGATCAGTTCTTCGCGGGTAATGCCTTCAGGAGTCAAGGCCCCTGCCGCGTGGCTGATCCGTTCCTTCAGAATCGTTCCGTGTACATCGGATGCCCCGAAGCTAAGGGCAACCTGAGTCAGCTGCACGCCAATATTAATGAAGTAGGCTTTGATGTGGTCGAAATTGTCCAGCATTAACCGGCTGACCGCAATGGTCTTAAGATCCTCATACGCCGAGTTGCGGCGCATAATTCCAGCATTCCGGTTCTTAGGCTGCATGGACAGCGGAATGAACACCATGAAACCGTTCGTCTCATCCTGCAGCTCGCGGATTTGCAGCATATGGCGGATCCGGTCTTCGCGGGATTCGATCGAACCATACAGCATGGTGGTGTGGGTCTTCATGCCGATTTGATGTGCCGTCCGGTGAACCTGAAGATATTCCTCTACATTTGCTTTATCAACCCGCATTTTTTTACGGTACTGGTCGGACAGAATTTCCGCTCCGCCGCCAGTTAGCGATTTAAGCCCGGCCGCCCGCAGCTCTTCCAGGACCTCGCGGATGCTGAGTCCGCTGATGCGGGTGAAAAAATCAATTTCAGCTGCCGTGTAGGCTTTGAGAGTTACCTCAGGAAAACGTTCATTCAGAGCTTTCAGTGAATCAACGTAATACTGGAAGGGCACCTTATCATTGTGGCCTCCGACAATATGGAACTCGCGTACCCCGGGATGAATATGCTGTTCGACATATTGCACCATTTCCTGACCGGAAAGGGTGTATGCACCTTCTTCGCCGTCATCTTTGCGGAAATTGCAGAATGCGCAGCGGGATTCGCAAACATTGGTGAAGTATAGACTCATATTTTCTATAAAATAGACCTTATTCCCGTTTTTGCGCAGATTGACCTCGTTGGCAAGCTGGCCGATCGTGAGCAAATCATCACTTTCATATAAATAAACGCCATCTTCCAAGTTTAATCGTTCTCCGCCGCGAACTTTCTCAATAATGCCCGCCATTCTTGCATCCGTGTGTGGTGTTATAAGTGTAGACATATGATTTCCTCCTGAAGGTTGGCGAGGCGAAAGCACCCGCAGAATTAATACCGGAATACCTAGCCGGTGCTATTAAGCATAAAAATAGAGGCGACAATAGCCTCGTGACAAATTTCCGAATTTTGCAGCGCATCGCTTTCCCTATTATAAACCTCTCTCCAAGGGTGAGCAACCAGTGGAGAAAGTTCGCATATCCGGTTCAGCCCCAGCTCTGCGACGGCACAGTTATGACTTGAGGGAAGGGGAATAGTGGAGTATACTTAGCTTTATATAGAGTATTTTTGAGGAGGCTAGAGAACATGATTACAATCAGTGAAACGGCAGCGGGACAACTCAAGTCGATGCTGGCTGAACAGGAAGTACCGAATATGTTCCTTCGCCTTGGCGTAACTCCGGGCGGCTGCAGCGGGTTCTCTTACGCTATGGGATTTGACGATAACGAAACCGATCAGGATGTATATATGGATATTGAAGGCCTCAAAGTAGTCGTAAGTAAAGATGATATCCGTTACCTGGACGGTCTGGAGATTGATTTTGAGGAATCCGGCATGACCGGAGGCTTCACCATTAATAATCCGAATGCTACCGCTACATGTGGATGTGGTTCATCGTTCCGTACGAAGGAAGATGCGGGTCAGCCGAGCGCTGAGCCGTGCTAATGTCGGTTAGGTAACCGTTTTGAACCTCTTGAATGGTGTATGATGTACTGCACTTTTCAGGAGGTTTTTTTATATGTTCCTTAATTAAGCAGAGGAAGGATATCTCGGGGAATGATCCGGGCTTTCCGCCGTTTGAGCTGATTTCGGAATGGTCAGCAGGTTTTGGAGTCTATGAGGATTTCCTGAAAGCGCTTTTCGGGACCATGATGAATGAAGAACAATTTAAGCCCATGGTTGAGCCGGCGGCGTTCAGAAAGCACATATCCCTCCTAAAGGCAGCTGAGAAAGGAGGACGCTTTTATACGCTAACGTCAATAAGGCAATACTGTAACGCAAGTGTCCTTGTGCTTAACGTAGATTGGGATGGGGACCCGGAGCCTCTATTGCATGCTCATGAACATAACCATTTCGAGTTATTCATAAGCGAACATTATGATTGCCGGATGATGAGCGGGGGAAGCCGTTCTGACCATGCGTTTTACAAATATGTAGTGTCTCCGACACTGCCTGATGAACTGTCAGGAATTGAATTTAGATTCATCCATTACAAAGGTCCATTTAACAAGAATAAGACCGGTGATGAAATCCTTTTTAAGGTGTAAAAAATGCAGACTTGCACCATCACTCAGGAGGGGTGTACATGATTAAATACATAAGACGAAGAATAGCCCGGAAAGAGCTGATTAAATTGCGGGACGAGCTCACCTTCTATGAGCCTTTGTATCCGCTAATCGGCCCGTTTCATCTGTGGTTTACGGAAAAGTGGAATTACATATGGTCGAAACAAACGAACCGGTACGAAATCGAAGCTGAGTTTTTTACTGAAATCTACACGGAAATTCCCGGGCAGCTGGTGGTATTTAAGCAGGCGATTGCGGACTATGGCCAGCTTGTCGATACGAGTTATTTCAGGGATAAGATAGCGATTATGGAAAAGATGCTGGCCGATGGTGATTCGGAACGTATTTTGACCCTTATGTTTCTGTACTTGCAGATCTTTGAGCGGGCAGAGCGTTATCTTCACCTGAAAAAAAGGGAAGCGGAGCTAAATGAATACATAAGGTAACTCTAAGCTTCAACGAAACAAGCAGCCGGAAAATAGGCAGGAGAATTACAGCATGCTTACAATGGAGTTTAGAAAACTACTGCAGTTACATCTGAAACCGCGGTTGAATCAGCTGGGATTCATGGGCTCGGACCACCACTTCCGCAAGAATTCGGATGAGCATTTTATCTATACCTTGGCTATACAAGGAAACCGGTACGGTGGATCGTGTATCATGGAGCTGGGGGTACATTTGGATTTCTTGCCCATCGGATTGAATGGAAAAGCGGACATCAATAACCTAACCGTCTACGACTGTGAATTTAGACAGCGAATAGAAGCCGGAATCCCCTGGTCTCAGCGAATATTTGGTTCCAGACACCCCCAAGCCCGATGGTTTGAATACGGGGAAAGTGAAGCCGACGCTATTAGGACGATTAATAGAATGTACAAGGTATTCAAGGTAGGTGGTCTGGAATATTATGACCAATTCAGGGGTTTTCCTGATCCTATTCTGTCCATAACCTTGGAACAATTAAAGGCTGAAAGGGGCAAACAGCAAATAAGCATGGGGGCTCCGCAGAATTTGCGTCTTGCGCTTATTATTGCCAGAACCCATGAATTCGTCGGAGATTTGGACTCTTCGTTGAAGTTTGCGGAGTGGGGGTTGAATCATCTGGGACAGGCAACCGGGCTGAAGCCGTATTTCGAAGAGTTGATTAGCCGAATAACACAACTAAGGGAGCTCTCTAAATAAGCTTGAGTCCTTAAGTTGGTCCATTGCATAGGGTATGTACAAAAGAAAACCACTCTTTTGAAATGGTGAGTTGCACTTCCATTTTTATCAAAAGTGTGGTTTCTTTTTTATGATTTTTTAGAGAGCTTGTTCGCGGAGCGTCCTCACTATAATTACTATAGAAGAAAAAGAATTTCAGCGGATCAACCAGACTATGTGCACAAGCTGTTTGCTCTATTTTTCATAGAGTATAGTATTCCTCACAGCAGGCATCAAGCGGGGACGATGAATTTGAAGTTAATCATAAATACAATCAGGGCAGCGGCCCCCAGGGAAAAAGCGATGCAGCCCGCACCGAGGATTCTGCGGCGGTCCTTAATAAACTTGAACCCGAGCGCACAGACAAGAATTGTGGTACCTGCCAAGACAACAGACATCCCGATCATCGCAAACCAATACAATACCTCGAAGAATTGTGCCATTAGGAAGCCCCCTCACACGGTTATAATACAATGAATTTTAAGATTTTTCCAGTGCGGGAAATTCGACAACGGGCAGTAATTGCCGAGGATCGTCGAAGGCACCGCAGAAAAATCAACAGTTTCCGCAATCTTCGCAAAATTCGGGTGATAGCCCCCAGGACATACGGCCCCGCTGCCATATGCCCTTTTTTGCTGTGGGGAGCTTCTTACACGGACAATCATACAGGAGGGCGGGACCTTTTCTGAGTAATCTATAGGGTAGGCTGGGATTGCGAAAGGAGAGGGGAACATGGCAGGAAGAGAACTGGCCAGCAAGTGGCTGAAAACCGAGGCGCTGCTTAGCGATTCACGGGTTGCCGGTTACATTCCACGAACGAAGGAATATAGTGCAGCCGGACTGTCAGCTATGCTGAGAAGATACGGGAACGTAGTGATTAAGCCGATTGTAGGCGGCGGGGGATACGGAGTCATCAAGGTATTCCGGAACCACCGGGGGTATGGTTTCACTTATATGCATAGAACCCGTGTATATCGTGATTTCACATCTATGAAACATGCGCTCGACAGAGTAAAGGTTAGACGGCGGTATATGATTCAGCAGGGGATTTCGCTTGCCCGGATTGCCGGCCGTCCCATTGATTACAGAGTGAAGGTTGTGAAGAACGGCGCGCATTGGGAATTCCGTTCTATGGTGGGGAGATTAGCGCGGCCGGGACTGTTTGTAACGAATCTATGCAAAGGCGGTACGATGATGAGCTGCCGGCACGGTCTGCGCAGATCGCTGCCGCGAATCAGCACTTCGGCCAAAAAAGCGGAAATGCGCCGTCTGACGCATGTCTGTATTGAACTGCTGGAAAGACACTTTCCGGGTATCGGTGAGCTGGGTTTTGACTACGCCGTCGACCAGCGTGGAAAAATTTGGATCCTCGAAGTGAATACAAGACCTAAGTAACTAATAAATTTTTAAGAATTGACGATAAAGATAATAATAGGATAGAATTGCGTTTAGTCGTGCATTTTCCGAGGTAATATGTGGTATTAATTTCTATATTATGAACATTCCAAAATATTTTTTACGCCTAACAGCGTGGAAAGCTCCTGTGCATAACTATTATCCCCATATTCCACTGCGGAGTTAACGCCTTTGTAACCCTTATTAACATATTATGCACAGGATTTCCACAGAACCTTGTGGATAGTAAGAACGCTTGTTCGAAAAAAGATAGTTTGCTATGATAGATTCAGATCCAAATAAAGGAAAGGTAGGTGAACGTTATGGTTGAATTGTCGGATGAGATGCTGTTGGACTCTTACCAAAGAGCGATAGAGCTCCAATTAGAGCATGATTTCATCGCTCTTTTGCTCGCTGAAATTCGCAAACGGAACTTACACTCTCCAGCACATGCGGTTCTACATTAAAACACATAGCTTCATTTTTGCAGCAGCTGCTTAGTCAAAACCGCAAGCGGCACAAAATAGGGTATCTTTTCAAGTTGGAGTGGAATCAACCTGAAAGGATACCCTTTTATTTGTGGATTAGGCTAGCTTGTAAGCTGCCTTCTAGAGCTTAAGATTACTGCTGTGTCCCGGGGATAGCTTGGCATCCGGATCAAGGTATACCTTAGCATTGTTAACCGCTGTAGGCGCTTCTCCGAATCCGACTGCAATCAGCTTCAGCTTGCCTGGGTAAGTAGTAATATCGCCGGCGGCAAAGATCCCCGGAATGTTCGTCTCCATACGTGAGTCTACAACGATCGAATTGCTCTCAATTTCAATGCCCCACTCAGCAATCGGACCAAGCGAAGATACGAAGCCGAAATTGACAATGACACTGTCTACTTCAATCTCCTGTGTTTCCTTGGTTTTGATATGGGACAGGGTAACCTTGGTTATGAATTCTTCCCCGTGCAGTTCAGTGATCTCCGAAGGGGTAATCACATTAACCTTGGAGGCCATCAGATTCTCCACACTGTGTTCATGAGCGCGGAATTTATCGCGGCGGTGAATCAGCGTGACCTGCTCCGCGATCGGTTCAAGCATGAGTGCCCAGTCGACTGCGGAGTCTCCGCCGCCGCTGATCAGGACCTTCTTGCCTTTGAAGGCATTCAAATCGCTTACAAAATAATGCAGATTAGCTTTCTCAAACCGCTGCGCTCCCGGAAGCTCCAGACGCCGTGGTTCAAAAGCGCCTACACCGGCAGTAATGATAACCGCCTTGCTGTGGTACTCGGCTTTATCGGTAGTCGTTACGAAATGGCGTTCATCCCGCTTCTCGACCGACACCACTTTCTCCTCCAGGCAGATATTGGACTGGAACAGCTCCATTTGCCGGGACAGGTTGTCTACCAGCTCCTGTGCGGTGATTTTCGGGAAACCAGCCACATCATAAATATATTTTTCAGGATAAAGGGCAGCGAGCTGCCCCCCCAGCTGGGGCATGCTTTCAATAAGGGTTACCGACGCCTGGCGCATACCGCCGTAGAAGGCAGCAAACATGCCGGCAGGACCGCCGCCTATAATTAAGAGGTCGCTCATAGGAACGCCGGATTGCTCTAGTGTCACGTAATATTACACCTCCGAGTTGATAGTTTCAAAATGCCATACTTAGCGTACTTACTCATTATAATCATTGTGGCACTGCCTGCAAAGGCTTTGAATGAACTGAAAATTGTGACGTTTTTTTGTATGATTATATTTGATTAAAACGATACTAAGGTTTACAATGGATATGGTTATTTTAGAAATCCTTTAAGTTTGATTGGAAATTCTTCTGAATTTAAGTGTATAAATTCACAAAAGAACCTGAATTATTTGACAAAAAATAACACATAGACAGATTCACCTGTTGGAAGGAGCCGGAACATGAGCAGTATTCCCAAAATTGTCATCCTAGGCGCGGGATATGGAGGTATTTTGACCGCCCAACGGCTGCAGAAAGCTTTGAACTATAATGAAGCAGATGTGACGCTGGTAAACCGCCATGAGTATCATTATTTCACCACCCATCTGCATATGCCAGCTGCGGGAACGGACAGCATTGAACATACACGTGTATCTATTTCCAAATTGATAGACGAATTTAAGATTGACCTCGTGAAATCTTCCGTGCAGGAAATCCGCACCCAACAGAAAAAAGTCATTCTTGAGGACGGCACGCTGTCTTACGATTATCTGGTGATTGCTCTCGGGGGCGAGCCTGAAACATTCGGTATCCCGGGACTTGATAAATATGCGCTCACGATCCGCAGCATAAATTCCGTGCGGCTGATCCGGGAGCATATCGAATATCAGTTTGCCAAATATAAAAATGAAAATAATGCCCAGGAGCATATTAATTTTGTGGTAGGAGGAGCCGGCTTCAGCGGTATTGAATTTGTAGCGGAGCTTGCCGACCGCATCCCTGCCCTGTGCAAGGAATATGACGTTGATCCAAGCATGGTGAACATCTACAATGTGGAAGCTGCGCCTACGGCACTTCCGGGGTTTGCCCCTGAGCTTGTGGAGCATGCAATGACTGTGCTGACGAAGAAGGGTGTTACTTTCAAAATCGGTGTAGCCATCAAGGAGTGCCTGCCGAATGGTGTCATTCTCGCAACCGGTGAAGAGATTAAAGCCTCGACAATTGTCTGGACCGGCGGTATCCGTGGTAACCGTCTGATTGAAGCGGCCGGCTTTGAAGCGATGCGCGGACGGGTGAAGGTTGATGAATACCTGCGCGTACCGGGCCACGAGAATATCTTTATCATTGGTGACGGCTCCCTGATGATTAACCCTGAAGGGCGTCCGTACCCGCCAACCGCACAAATCGCGATGCAACAGGGTGAATGCTGTGCCTTTAATCTGGTGGCCGCCATCCGCAGCCAGCAGCCGAAAAAGTTTGCTTTCAGCAACAAGGGTACTGTAGCTTCGCTGGGTAAAGGCCAAGGCATCGCCGTAGTCGGCGACAAGAAGTATAGGGGCTGGACAGCTGCACAACTCAAGAAGGTTGTTGATATGCGCTACCTGTTCATTATCGGGGGCATTCCGCTGGTGCTTAAGAAAGGAAGATTCTTCTAGATGCGTCACTGCAGCGTGCAAGTTCGTGGGCTGTTGACTCGTGAGGAGCTGGACCGTTACAACGGTCTGATTGAGGTCGGATCCTTCCTTGAGGACCAGAGCCGGTATGATCTGGCTTATAATATCCAGAAGGAAATTGATCTACTTATCCTGCCGGCGATTGAGCGGCTAAAGGATAAGAGCCGGGCCCGCGACCGGGCAACGGCTGAATATTTGGAGAGTCTGCGCGAAGAGGACGATGAAGACGGAGATTCTGACATAGAGCAGGTCCGTTAGTCCTCTGCAAGTATGGTTCATTATATAAATAAAGGGTGTGACTCCGCAGGAAGCGGAAGCACACCCTTTATTATTTTACAGTTTAAGCATGTCTTCAAAGGTCTCCGGAGTCAGCAGGTTGCCGACATAGAACGGGCCGAACTCGCCATAGCGGGCACTGACCTCGTCAAAGCGCATTTCATACACCAGCTTCTTGAATTGCAGCGCATCCTCAGCGAAGAGGGTCACGCCCCATTCCCAGTCGTCAAAACCGACGGAGCCGGTAATAATCTGCTTCACCTTGCCGGCATAACCGCGTCCGATCAGTCCGTGTGAATGCATCAGCTCACGGCGTTTGTCCATATCGAGCATGTACCAGTTGTCAGCAAGTTCGCGCTTCTTATTCATCGGGTAGAAGCAGATATGCTTCGCTTGCGGCAAAATCGGCTTCAAACGGGCAGCAACATGCGGATTCTGCATCGGATCGCTTCCATCCCCGGCATTGCCGCCGGCAGCATAGTTGCTTAGTTCAACAATACTGACATAGGAATAAGACTTGGTGGTATATTGGGCAAAGGCGATTTTGTTAAAGGCAGTTTCAAGAGCATTCAGGGCTTCAAGGCTTTCCCGCAGAAACATCATCACGAAATCAGCCTTCTGGCCGACGATAGCATATACTGCAGAGCTTCCTTCCTTTGCTTCCTCCACCGGACCCCATTCTTCCATAAAAGCATGCAGCTCCTCGAGGGCAACAGCGCGTTCCTCGTCATCGGCAGCTGTCCAGGCTGTCCAGTCCAGAGAGCGGAAGTCATGCAGTGCATACCAGCCTTCCAGTGTCAAAGCAGCTTCGTTCATGTTCTCACTCCTTAAAAGTTTTAAAACTTAGTTCGAAAGCATACGCTTCTATGTATGATCCGATTGATCTATTAGCATTGTATCGCAAGCGGGCGGCCAAGAGCAAACCCCCGCACCGGCATTTGCCGGGTTCGGAACTGGAACGGCAATAATGTTCATTGCTTCGCTACATTTTTTCTAGTAAACTTACTATTAAATAAGGTTTTGTGTGCGGTTCTTTATAGAGAGAGGGGATGGCGGTACGATGGGGTTTATTCCTGTATTTGTTCTGGCCGTTTTATTCTTTGTCATGATGTTTGGCATCGGCTTTATCCTTAACATGTTAATGAAGACAACCTGGTTCCCCGCATATCTGTTCGTGATCGTAATTCTGCCTGTAGTCGTCTATTCCATCTGGGACCGGAATGCAATGTCGCTCTGGGAGCACCTGAGCACCTTCCACGTCGTTGATTATCTTACCGGCATTGCCGGATTGGCTGGTGCAGTACTAAGCGGCTGGACCATCCAGAAGCTGCGGCTTGGCGGATACAAGATGTTTTAATGAAATTTATACAGCACCGAAACGGCGGCTATCTCTGCAAAGGGACGGTGATGCCGTTTTTTTCTTTGTGAAAGCCATGGCTGTTTTTTCTCGTGCCGATTTCTATTATTTTTCGCTATCGCCAGCAAGCGTTCAAAAGATGTCGATTTTACGCTGAAAAGGAGGTTATTTGGTTCTTTTTTTACATTTCCGGCCGGGTGTTTTGTGATAGAATAGAAATCTATATGAATTCGTGTAGAAGAGGGGGAGGTTTCCGCAGATGCGCATGAGTAACTTGCATCATTTCACCGAACATCATCGGTACTGCGTTTCCCGCGAATTCGGTCTAAGCCATGTGGATTCACGTATGCTGGGCTCGGTTTATCAGCCGATGGTTGGAGCCTTTGCAATCAGCCTCTACAGGCTGCTGTTCGAGCATATTCCGGCAGAAGCGATCGGCTACTCCGCAGTGGAGCAGCAGCGCAGGCTGTTTATGACGCTGGGTGTTGAACCGAACGAGAAGGGCCGTAAATATTTAGTGGATCAGGCTTCCAGGCTGGAGGCGGTGGGGCTGCTTGCAACCTGCCGGATTTACATGCCGGAGAATGATGATTATATGTATGAATACGAGCTGATGCCGCCGCTGTCACCGGCTGATTTTTTTGCAACCCAGCATCTGACGCTGCTGCTGCGTGACAAGATCGGCAAGTTCGCCGTGCTGTCGCTGCGTGAGCAGTTCTGGAACCGGGAACCGGAAGAATGGAGCCGTCGTTCGATCGGCAAAGAGAATATATCCCTGCCATTTTATGATATTTTCCAATTAAATACGCATGTGATTGATTATGAGCTGGAACAGGCCCTGGCCGAAGTGGCTACGGTGCGTCAGCCCGGATTCAGCGAAAACGGTGAGCCGGCGATCGGGTACAGCGATATCATTTTACGGTTTCCGCGGGAGTCAGTGAACCGGGTTCATGTCGAGAAGCTGCGCTTTGACCATACCCAGATGGGTGTGATTAACTACGTAGCCCGCAAGTACGAGCTGGGTCCGCAGGATTTATGCCGCTTGCTCGATGAGGATGACGTATTCACACCGGACGGCGAAGTCATACTGGATACGCTGCAGCATAAAGCGAGCCAGCATTTCCGCCAGGATATGAAACGCCAGGAGAAACGGGAAATTGCTGCCGCGAAGGTGGTTTCACTGCGCTCGGCTGTCGCCGGGGAAACGGATGATTCCAATATCCTGCAGGAGCAGCCGGTAGAGATGGAGTATTATGTGGAGGTGCCTCCGCAATTCCTGACCAAATGCGATATCCACCAATATAATATGATGCTTCGTAACGAGCCTTATACCCGGCTGCTGCAAACCTTTTTTCCGGGTGCAGTTCCGGGCCAGCTAATGGATATTTTTGAGAAAATAGATCTCAATTATAAGCTGAGCGGGGAAGTTATTAATGTCCTGATCCATTATTTGATGACAATGGTGGCTTCTGGCGGCGATCAGCGGATGAACCGCAATTTCGTCGAAGCCATTGCCTCCAATATGCTGGTGAAGCAAGTGAACACCTACGAGAAAGCCGTGCGTTACATCCGCGACCAGTCCAAGGTCAAGGGCAAAGGTGCAGCCTCCGGGTCTTCCGGAGCCGCGTCCGGAACACGCCAGCGTTCGTATGCCAAGAGCGGCGGACGGTCAGGCAAGCCGGAGATTCCGATTGTGCTCGATGATGGCAGTGCAGGAACCGTATCGGATGAAGAATTCGCGGCGATGATGAAGAAAGCGGCCGAGATTAAGGCCGGCAAGAAGAAGGGCGCTCTTAGGACGCCGTAAAGAAAGCGAGGTGCAGCAATGGAGTCTATGGGCGAAGTGCTGCGTTCGATGAACAATCCGGCTCTGCGCCAGCGTTCTCGTGATCTTGAGCAGAATTTGCTGAGCCATCCTTTGGTTAAGCAGCTTCAGGCCGAGCATCCCGAGCTGGATGAGCCGCGGCTGCGGCTTCATCTGAGCCGGCTGTACCAGTATGTACAGGAGAGCCGCAACTGCGCGAACTGTCCGGGTCTAGACAACTGCCCGAATGATTTTCAGGGCCATTACAGCAAGTTAACGGTTGAGACGGTAAACGGCTCACCGGATTTATATGAACGTAAGACAGCCTGCAATCTGAAGGTAGCCCAAGACAACCAGGATAGCATCCGCAAACGGATCCGCAGCTTCTATGTGGATGAGCGCGTGCTGAACGGCGGCTATGATGAAATGGATATTATGGGCAAGGACCCGCGCAGGGCCTCAGCCGTGAACAAAATATTTGATTATATTACCGGAGTTAAAGAAGACGGGCTGACTTCGCAGGGGATCTATCTGCATGGTACCTTCGGGACAGGCAAAACCTTCCTGATGTGCTACCTGCTCCACGAGCTGGCGGTTGCCGGGTACAGCGGCGTGATTGTGTACATGCCTGATTTTATCGAGGATCTGAAGTCGATTATGCTGGACGGCCAGAAGCTGAAGGAAACGGTAGATACACTGAAGAACTGTGATCTGCTGATTTTTGATGATATTGGTGCGGAGAATTTGAATCCCTGGGCGCGTGACCATGTGCTGGGGGCCATTCTGAATTACCGGATGAACCGCAAGCCGACTTTCTATACCTCGAATTATCCGCTGGATGGCCTGGAGAAGCATCTCAGCTTCACCAGCAAGGACGGCGAAGAGGTCTACAAAGGCCAGCGGCTGATGGACCGGATCGCTCCGTTTGTTGATGTTATTCCTCTGCATGGTGAGAATCAGCGCGGAACAAACCGATAAATCGGCTACCGGGGTATCCGCGCCGAAATATAAATAAACAGCGGGGCCGGGGACAAATAAGTCCTCAGCTCCGCTGTTTATTTTGGATACATTAGCCGTTACTCGGAAAAAATGAACTTGACGATGACCATACCGAAGAATACGACAGTCATGAATCCGGTCATTCCGAAAAACCCGGTCATTAAATCGCCCAGATCGTTGCGTGGCTCTTCGTTGATATGCTCCCGCGGGTCCCGTACCTTAGCATTGACATCCATAGCTTCTTCCTCCTTGCGGCTTGCAAGTCTGTACTGCATTAGGTTACAGTTATACATGTGAGAGAAGTCATTGACAAATAATGCGCTTTCCTCAAGTATACGGAGTCTCCGGGAAGTTGTAAAGAAGCGGAAGACGTTAAAATAATTGATTTTATACAATGTAATTGTCTAAAACATTTCCCAAAAGCGTTGTATATATGTTATACTGTGAATGTGTCGGTAAATGGTAATCTGGTTATCATATTACATGAAGCATTTTTCCAGCTAACATTACGGAGTGAATTCGCTTAAGCTAGCGCACGCTATGGAAGCGGATATTGCTTCGCAAAACTTAAAGGAGGAACAATATCATGGCTATCGTGAACGTGTCTGACCAATCCTTCGTTGGTGAAGTGGAAGGTCAAGGTACTGTAGTAGTAGACTTCTGGGCTCCTTGGTGCGGCCCTTGCAAAATGCTTGCCCCTATTCTGGAGGAATTGTCCACCGAGCTGGGAGACGGCGTGAAAATTGCCAAATTAAATGTAGACGAGAATCCGGAAACGGCTTCCCGCTTTGGAGTAATGAGCATTCCTACACTGATCTTCTTCAAAGACGGTCAACCCGTAGATAAAGTTGTTGGATTGAACTCCAAGGATTCCCTTAAGAATATTGTAGCTAAACATCAATAAGTATGATTATAACTGCTGAATCCGGGGCCTAGCGGCTCTGAACACAGGCGCCTTCGGTTTATCCGGAGGCGCTTTGTGTGTTAAACTTACCTTATCATTTAATTATTAAGTAAGCTCTGCTGTGCGGGGCTGTTTCATGACTGTGCAGTATTAGGTGGGGGAGAAATTATGGACTATAGCGATAATATCCGCAATAAGCTGGCACTGCTGCCCGACCTGCCCGGGTGCTATCTGATGAAGAATGAAGAAGGCACCATTATTTATGTAGGCAAGGCCAAAGTGCTGAAGAACCGTGTCCGGTCTTATTTTACAGGCAGCCATAACGGGAAAACCCAGCGGCTTGTCGCCAATATTGTTGATTTTGAATATATTGTTACCTCCAGCAATATGGAAGCGCTCATCCTGGAGTGTAATCTGATTAAAAAGCATATGCCGCGGTATAACGTGCTCCTGAAGGATGACAAGACGTTTCCGTATCTGAAAATAACGAATGAAGCGCATCCGCGTCTGGAAGTGACACGCCGGGTGCTTAAAGATAAAGCTAAATATTTCGGACCTTATCCGAATAGCTATGCCGCACAGCAGACCAAAAAGCTGCTGGACCGGATGTATCCGCTGCGTAAATGCGGTGTGATGCCGAAAGAAGTATGCCTGTATTACCACATGGGTCAATGTTTGGCCCCTTGCGAGAAGGAAGTCCCAAAGTCAGCGTATGATGAAATAACGCGTGATATCGCGTCTTTCCTTGGGGGAGGGCATGAAGCGGTCAAAAAGGACCTGCAGCAGAAAATGCAGGAGGCTGCCGAGGAGCTGTACTTCGAGCGCGCCAAGGAGCTGCGTGACCAGATTATCCACATCGATGCCCTGATGGAGAAGCAGAAGATTAATACTGCGGATACAAAAGACCGCGATGTGTTCGGCTATGCCGTGGACAAGGGCTGGATGTGCGTGCAGATTCTGTACATGCGCCAGGGCAAAATGATCCAGCGCCACTCGTCCGCTTTTCCGTTTTACGGGGAAGCTTACAGTGACTTCATGTCATATGTCACGCAATATTACAGTGATAACCCGGCGCTGCCGCAGGAAATCTTGCTGCCTGAGGCGGTAAGCGAGGGCACGGAGAAGCCGTCCGGAGCAACGGCCGCTGCTGCGGTGACGGCCGGCAGACTAGCCGCGGCGATGGACGGTGAAGATGCCGGCGGAGAGCTGGAGCCGGCAGAGCAGGACGCGGAACACGAAGCTGCGGCCGCCGAAGCAGCCGCGGTCGGCACGGTAGACGCAGCCGGCGGTGCTGCTGCCCTGCAGGAGTGGCTGGGCGTTAAGGTGCTTGTACCGCAGCGCGGGCTGAAGAAGCAGATGGTCGGCATGGCCTGCCAGAACAGCCGTGTGGCGCTTGACGAGAAGTTCCGGCTCATTGAACGTGATGAGGAGCGTACTTCCGGAGCGGCATTCGGCCTCGGCCAGAGCCTGGGTCTGGAATCCCTGAACCGGATTGAAGCATTCGATAACTCGAATATCCAGGGAACCAATCCGGTCTCAGCCATGGTCGTCTTCATTGACGGCAAACCTGCACGCAAGGAATACCGCAAATATAAGGTCCGCACGGTGCAAGGGCCGGATGATTATGAAACGATGCGTGAGGTGATCCGCCGCCGGTATGAACGGGTGCTGAAGGAGGATCTGCCGCAGCCGGATCTGATTGTCGTGGACGGCGGCAAAGGGCAGATTTCCTCGGCGATTGATATATTGCAGAATGAGCTGGGGCTATACATTCCGGTCTGCGGTCTGGTTAAGGACGATAAGCATAAGACAGCCCAGCTGCTGATCGGAGATTCCGCCGAACCAGTACCGCTGGCACGGGACAGCCAGGAATTCTATCTGCTGCAACGCATCCAGGATGAGGTTCACCGCTTCGCGATCACCTTCCACCGCGAGCAGCGCGGCAAATCGATGGTAACCTCGAAGCTGGATTCTATTCCGGGGATCGGTGAGAAGCGGCGGAAGCTGTTGCTGAAGCATTTTGGTTCACTGAAGAAAATCAAGGAAGCCTCTATCGAGGATTTCCGTCCGCTTTCCATCGGAGAAAAGCTGGCAGGGCAAATCCTTGCGGCGCTTAACGATGAGGAGCTGTCTTAATTAGAAGTGTTTGAATTCTATACTAGTGAATTCTTAACAGGCTGACCCTTACGGGTTGGCCTTTTATATTTTTAATACACCTAAGTGCCTCCAACCTGCCCCATGGCGAAAACAGAGGTATAAATACCTCCGAACTAGCAGGAACTCGGTCAAACGGCGAAAACAGAGGTATAAATACCTCTGATCTGACAGAAACCTGGCCACACGGCGAAATCAGAGGTATAAATACCTCTGAACTCGCAGAAACCCGGTCACACGGCGAAATCTGGGGTATAAATACCTCTGAACTCGCAGAAACCTGCTCACACGGCGAAAACAGAGGTATAAATACTTTTGATTTAGCAGAAACTCGGTCACACGTGCCTGATGTCCAAGGAGGATAATTAAGGATAACCAATACCTATGCATAAATACTATATAATTACAATATTTAATATTATATAGGGGGTCCTTTATGGGTTATATTTTTCTGCTTCCACAGTTTCTAATTCAGGTATTTACGATAGTAGTTGCACTGGTGATCTTTGACCGGTTCTTCAAAAGAAAACAAAAGGAGGTGTTTCGCAGGCTGCATGGCAGCGCTCGGAACACCTCCTTTTTATGAAATATAAGGACTAAGTCGTCTTCTCTTACGGAGTGGTTAGTTTAAATGCCTGAGGGCTGAAACGGCTCCTCCGGCCCTTTTGGCTGCGGATGACCTGACTTGTTCGGCGGATTAAACCGGTACACGATATAGCCGACCACAAACGGCATGATGATCGTGACGATGCCGGCACCGATATTTACACTCTCCTGCATGAAGATCAGTGTCGCGCCCATCAGGATGCTGTCAAATACGACATGGGCGAACATTACGGCAATGAAGCCGTAACGGAGGAAGATATAACTGAACAGTAGCCCAATGACCGTCAGTTCTATCGGCCGTGAGCTGACCGGGTAAATCGGATACAGCGTATGGCCGAAAGCCCAGATCAAGGTGGTGATCAGTGAAGCGATAAAGGTATTCTTGACGAGCTTTTTGAGCATCCGGATGCCGAACAGGCGGTAGACGGCCTCCTCGGACAAACCGGCAAGCCAGGCGACGATCGGTAGCAGCCAGGCATATCTCATATTATAAGGAGACTGGCTGGCGTCCGTGGTGGACCAGTTGTGGAGGGTATACGATAGAATAATGAACATAACCGTCTGCACACCCAGCAGAATTAGCGCCCATACATAGCCGGCACGAATACTGTCCAGCACATACTTGCCGTAACCGGGCTCTTTGGCACGCGGCCAGGGATTCATGCCTTCCTCTTGACGCCACAGGCCGTTGCCTCCAACCAGTGAGAAGTAGAGCAGTGAAGACATCAGCAGGCTGTAGAGAGCGTAGATGATGAACATGACTACTGCGGTTATGTGGGCCTCAGCGTTGTCGGCGCTTGATTCCGGCAGCATATTGTAAGTGCTGATCATCATGATCACAAAATGCACCGAGCTTAGAAAGATCCCCCGTACAAAAGAGGTATGTCCCCTTCTTAGGATACTGAAGATTAGCGCGAGAATACCCAGGGCCAGGGTTGGCAGGCCATACCCGTAAAGGGTCAGCTTTTTAGCCAGAGAGGTCTGATCCTCTACATAGGTGTCGTGCCAGGCTGGAGCGGTAAAGCCGGCTCTGAAGTAGGAGACATCCCCGTCCAGAAAACTAAACTGATAACTCAGCGGTGACTCGCCCACTTTAACCGAGCTGTCCGAATAGACAAGCCCGTAGCCTGCGTTATCAGCTTCAATCTGCAGCTTGGCCGGGTTCGCTCCCCATAGTTTAAGCCATGGGCGGGCCAGATTTTCTTTTTGTTCCAGCGTCAGGCCGCCGTCTTCACTGCCTTCAGGGTATATTCCCTTCGAAGTTCCTGCGGGGGGAATACTTCCGTAATTCAGTCCCTCGCCGGAATTAGCATTCGCGCCCAGTGCAAAGGCTGCAACCTCGCCTGTATACATATTGAGATCAACAGCAAGAAGCGGATCAGATGTACCGGAAGTATAGAGCACGGCATGAAAGACATCGAACGGATACCGTTGATCAAGCTTCTTTTTGCTATAGTCCTCCAGAAGCTTCTCCCGGGACATATAGCCGTAAAAGGAGGAGTCGGTCTGGTAGCTGACCATCCATTCATCCTGGGCAGTCTGTGAATGGCCGAGCTGCTGTGCTGCGAATGCGGCAGCTTTCGTACGTGCCTCGGTCTTGCTGATGACGGTAGTATCTTCCTCGCCCGAACCGGAGAGGAGCTGAGGGGCCACCTGAAACATAATGAATACGATAAGACCAAGCACACCCGCGAGAATGACTCTGGTGGTAAGAGGCCGCTGCTGTAAAGGCTGGCCGACGGAATTCATGAAACGCCTCCTAGTAATGGATTAATCTGAATTTTCATCCCCTTAAGTACCGCAACTGAGCGGAATGGATGTCTGTTGTGCCCGCACCTTACTTATTATAATAGCACGGGCCGGGGAGTTACAAAAAATTCCCTGTTCTTCCTTTACATTTACGTAAGTGAGGCCAGGCTTATGCTTGTTTTGTTTGCGAGGCTTTACTCTTTGGCTGCATTAAGCTGAGATGATAATACTTGGCACCCGCCGGAAGACAGCACAGCGCGAGGGGCAAAGCGATTACCGAGATCCAGCCGAGCAGACTCCAGTCGGGCAGAGCTCCCCCGGGCAAGCTGTCAGGGATCATAAATTTGTTAATCAATATACTGTGCAAAGGCCCAAGCAGTGCCAGAGGGAGCATCAGAATGGTCAGTGCTGGTGATTTCAGCAGATAATATTCGGCCTGCAGCAGACAGAGGATAACGGTCAGTGACAATGTAAAGAGCAGGAAGGAAAAGAGCAGCCAGGTCAGGGCGTAGGACAGCTCCTGAGTGGTGGTTCTGCCGGTAATCAGTCCGGTAATGCTCCCTGCAATAGCAGAGACGGCCAGAACGGTAATGATCCGCATAGCCGTGACCCAAACCATGGCAACTCCGGACAGCAGCAGAACCAGCCGGCTCTGCGGGAAGCTCAGCCACCAGGACTGATGCTTGCGTTCGATGCTGCTGCGGCTGATCATCCATACACTGCCGAACAGAACCGGCAGCATAAAGAGGGATCTTGCGATGGCCAAGCTCCCGGCTTCATAAGAGGAGCCAAAATATGCGGCAGCCGCAATGATGAACGGAAGGGCCAGCTTGAGGATGACTATAGCCGGATGCCTCTCTATCCGGTGAACCCGGCGGATACAGAGCCGGTACAGGATAATAAAAGGTGCAGTTCGGCCGGTAAGGCTGCTGCTCCGGTTGCTCCGTTTGGATGCGAAGCCCGGGCGGCCTGAAGTGAGGGCGGCAGAAGAACGGCCGGTTCCGCTAGGTACGCTAAGTCCTTTTGCGGCAATTAGCCGCATTAACTGATAGCATAGCGGCCAACCGATTAGACACAGTGCGAGTGCAGCACACAGTACATAACCTGGAGCGGTGAACTTCAGAGACTGCGTGCCGGAGTAGCTGATACTTAGAATACTGCCAATCATGGCCGGAAGTATCCATAGTAAAGTGTATGGGATCATCATCAGCAGCAGTGCTGTTTTGCCTGCCCGCAAAAGCAGGCTGACCGCCAGCCCTAAGGTAACTGCTACCGGCAGAGAGACGATTATGAATAGGGTGTAAGCTGCAATCATGTACAGCAGACCGCCAGCCGGCAGCGGCTGATACCAGCCCGCCTGGACAGAAATGAAGTAGAGGGAAACGGAGGCAGCCAGGACGGGAAACGTGAGATTCAGGTTATGGCGGAGAAGGCTGATTCCCTTGGCATACAGCAGCTTCAGTCTGGAATGCGGGAAAGACAGCATCCAATCCCGGTGGCTCTGGTTCATGAACATCAGCATATGAAGAGAAGAGATTGCAATAGCAGCTGTCCAGAGCAGGAAAACAGCATAAATAAACGGTGAACGCTCCGATGCTCTTGGGCCCGGTAGGAAGACTCCGGCAGCCAGCAGCAGAACGATAAGTGACAAGGCCAGTACTATAGGGCGATACTTCCCCTGCCTGGACAGGCTGTAACGGCTGTATTCCAGCTGGACAAGCGTCTTCAGCCCGGTCATGCGAACACTTCCCGGTAACGTGATTCCACCGATTTCCCGGAACGGCGGAGCTGTTCTACATCCTCGATACCGCGAACCCTGCCATCGCCGATCAGAATCAGCCGGTCGAAGAGCAGCTCCATTTCGCGGATATCATGGGTCGCGATGAGGAAGGTCCGCGCACCGTCAGCGAGTTCGCCCACTACAGCCGAGGCGATCCGTTCTCTGGAGATCAGATCAACGCCGGTGAATGGTTCATCCAGAATAATCAGCGGAGCCTTGCGGGACAGGCAGGTCAGGAGCTGAAGCCGAGCTTCCTCCCCGCGGGACATTGCCGAGATCAGTGACTCCCCGGAAACGGATAGCTGCTGCTGTAGTTCCTGCGCTTTGGCCTGATCCCAGTCCGGGTAGATCCCGCAGGCAAATTCCAGCCATTCCTTAACGCTCAGCCAGCCGGGGAGACTGCTGCGGTCGGGTAGCAGCGAGAGGCTGCCGAGCTGCTTCACACCTGCAGGCTTACCGAAAATTTGCACCGCCCCGGCATCTGGAGAGGCCAGCCCGGAGATGATACGCAGCAGGGAGGACTTGCCTGCGCCGTTAGGTCCGAGCAGACCGGTCAGGCTGCCTTGCGGAATATCGAAGCTGATATCGTCCAGAATGATTTTTTTCTTTATTTTAAGGTTTAGGCCGCGGCACTCTACCGCCGCAGGTTCTGCCGCTTCAGTGTTGAGCTTATAAGATGTCATTTGAATCCTCCTTATCGAATTCCAGCAATTGCTCAGCGGTGATGCCAAGTGTATCCGCTGCAGCTTTAAATTCCTTTATTGCCTTGCGCATGATAACCTTGCGTGCCTCGCCGATTACAGCATCTTCCCTGGTGACAAACGTTCCCTGCCCGCGGTAGGTGACGATCAGCCCCATACGCTCCAGCTCCTGATAGGTTCTGGCCGCGGTAGTAGGATTGACACCTCTCCCCGCAGCCAGATCTCTGACTGAAGGCAGCCGCGAGCCGGGCGGAATGAGGCCACTGATGATTCTCCTCTGAATGGCCTCTACAAATTGTTCATAGATCGGCAGCGAGGGATTGATTTGAAACTGCTCCGGCAAAAGCTCATAGGGCTGATCCATAGGGTGCTCCTTCCGAATGGAGTACTAGCTTCATGTTGTAGTGTGTATGGATAGGCACCATACAATCTGTGACTGGAGTGTACCATTACCCACCATACAATTTCAAGAGAGATTCCTCACAGCTGCAAATCAGTCTTTGTGCTGCTGGACAATAACGTTTATAATTTGTATGTTTATCTGATCCATATTACATTTGCTTATACAGACAAGAAACTTGCGAGAGGATGAATAATTTGGCTTCAACGATTCCCAATTTTAAGGAATTCAGATTCCTGAAGCTGTCTCCGCCCCAAATTCTGGTGCTTGGCTTTGCTACGGCTATTCTGATCGGGACACTGCTGTTAATGCTGCCCTATTCCAGTGCATCTGGTCATTCCCTAAGATTTATAGATGCGCTCTTCACTGCAACATCCGCGACCTGTGTAACCGGACTTGTCGTGGTGGATACCGGTACCTATTTCAGTACTTTCGGACAAATCGTTATCCTGGTGCTGATTCAGGTCGGAGGCCTCGGCTTTATGACGATGGCGACTTTGTTTGCACTCCTGCTGAAACGCAAAATTTCGCTGCGGGACCGGCTGATCCTCCAGGAAGCTATGAATCAAAGCTCAATGGAGGGCATTGTACGGCTGATCCGCAAGGTGCTGGTGTATTCACTGGTTATAGAAGCAAGCGCTGCGGTTTTGCTGTCGCTGCGCTGGGCGGCGGATATGAATGTTGGACGCGCTTTATATTTCGGTGTCTTTCATGCCGTGTCTATGTTTAATAATGCCGGATTTGACATCTTCGGAGACTACCGCAGTCTGACCGGATATGCCGGCGATCCTGTAGTCAATATTGTCGTCATGTTCCTGATTATTTCCGGGGGCATCGGGTTCATCGTCATGGCCGACCTGATTGATTACCGTAAAAGCCGTAGGCTGATGCTCCACAGCAAGGTAGTTCTGTCGATGACGGCAGCACTGATTCTGATTGGAACGGTAGTAATCTTTATTTTCGAGTTCACGAATCCGAATACGTTCGGCCAGCTTAACCTCGGCAGTAAAATATGGGCCGCATTCTTTCAATCGGTAACGCCGCGTACGGCAGGAGCCAATACCGTAGATATTGCCGGCCTTCGCCAGGCTACGCAGTTTTTTATGGTGATTCTGATGTTTATCGGCGCTTCGCCGGGTTCTACGGGCGGGGGGATCAAGACAACAACCTTCACACTAATGATCGGTGCGGTTGTCTCGATGCTGCGCGGACGTGAGGACATTGTGCTGTTCCGCTATCGGCTGGCCCAGGAACGCGTCTTCAAGGCGCTGACAATTACCTTGCTTGCCCTGCTGCTCGTTGTTGCCGTATCTATGGTACTCTCCACGACGGAGGGGCGGCCGTTCCTGATGATTTTATTTGAGACCACTTCAGCCTTCGCTACCGTAGGTCTCAGTATGGGACTGACCCCGGAATTGTCGGAGGCCGGCAAAATTCTGATCTGCCTGACCATGTTCGCCGGACGTTTGGGACTGTTGACACTGGCCTATGCACTAGGCCCGAAACAGGGTAAAGCATTGTATAAGTATCCGGAAGGCAAAATGATAATTGGATAAGGGGTTAATGAAACTATGAAAGCACAACAGTTTGTGGTGATCGGCCTTGGCCGCTTCGGATCAAGTCTGGCGCTTGAGCTGATGGCTATGGGTTATGAAGTGCTCGGAATCGACCACTTGGAAGAGCGGGTGGAGGAAATGAGCGGTCAGCTGACTCACGCGGTGATGGCTGATGCTACGGATGAGGGCATTATGCGTTCTCTGGGCGTGCGCAATTTCGACTGTGGCATTGTTGCCATCGGGGACAATATGGAACGGAGCATTTTGGCGGCAATTCTGCTGAAAGAACTGGGAATCAAGCAGGTAGTGGCGAAGGCGATCTCGATCCTGCACGGGCGTGCGCTGTCGAAGCTGGGCGTGGACCGGGTTATTTTTCCTGAACGGGATATGGGAATCCGTGTAGCGCATCAGCTGGTGACTCCTCACTTGCTGGATTACATCGAAATCTCTAAGGATTACAAAATTGTCGAGCTGAATGTGCCCTCCTGCATGGACGGAAAAAGCCTCTCAGAGCTGAATACCCGCGGCAAGTACGGCTGCAGCATTATTGCCCTCAACCGGAAGGACGGGATTATCGTTGCACCTACAGCCCATGACCATGTGAGCCAGGGAGACATTATGGTTGTCATCGGCTCCAATGAGAGCATTGAAGAGTTTGAGGATCAGGCTGTGAATGTGGAATCATAGTACAGACACGGCAAAGCCCGGACAACAGTCCGGGCTTTTGTTATTTTAGCGGCCAATTATGGATGGTTTCGAATACCAGCGAATAGGCGGATTGGATGTTCCTGCTGTTGACTTTATCGTTATATAGTCCGGTTCCCCAGAATTCCCATTTTCCCTCAGAGTTAAAATATCCAGTGGCGTATATACCGTCATTAGTGTCTTTGATATCCTCATAATCAACATCTTCAAGGATAAACGGTATATAGGATTTCTTCGACTCGATAAAAAAGAACGGGATGCCGGCGGTTCTGTACACCTCCGCGTACCTGTCCTCCGCAGCTTCCGATAAATGCTCTTTCATAATGAACACAGCATCATAGTCCGCTTTCAGGGATTGGCTGTCCAGCAGGTCCTCAAAAGTAATTGCCGAGAACCTCACCTGCTCTTCTCTGACGGTCGGGGCTTCGCCGATAACGGCCAGGTGCAGCGCCTTTCCTGTGTATGGTGGTGTGTCTACAGAATCCTTTTTGGTATCAAAAGTAATAGTACACCCCGTCAAAAGAAGGGCTGCCACGATCAGGAGCAAATAGAAAGATTTCACGTTAAAACTCCTTATGATGAGATGTGATTATGAGCATCGAACCTGAACCTGAATCATGCCGGTGCAGAACGAGGCTTCTTCTTGTAAATAATAGAAAATATGTTATTTATAATAATAGATGACCGCTGCCTTCACTACAATGGTTTTAATATCAGCATCGCTGGTTTCTGCTTATAAGGTCATTAATTTTTTGTTTTTTCTAAAAAAATTCCTAGACATATATATAAAACGTTTCTTTAAATGATAAAATAACAGTAATCGGGGTAACCATGATAAGAAATTATGTAAACGCTTATTGTAAGCGCTTCTATTTCTACCGGCTAAACAGTCCTCATGCTGCTTTGTGTTGCCTTGTAAACCAGTATTTTACTTAACAGGGGGAATAAACATGACTTTGCGTTTTGATTTTGGACCCTTCGGGGATGCAGCAGCAGGATATACCAAGGTTTCTTCATCTGATACATATACTAGTGAGCAAGGGTATGGCTTTGTTGACTCATCCCGCGTTACAGGGCATATCCGTGGAAAGAAGCCGCTCAGCGGGGATTTCATCATTCCGTTTGATACAGCGTTTCTGGTGGACGTGGAGGACGGGAATTACATAGTCTCGGTTCTGATCGGAGATGAGGAGGCACCCACCTGCACGACGCTGAAAACCAATGGAGAAAGGCTTGTGCTGAAAAATTTCTCTACCGTTGCCGGACAAACCGCCCGTCAGATGTTTGGTGTGAATGTCCGCGGGGGTCAGATTAAGCTTCGCTTCGGCGGGGCGGCTCCCCGGATCAATGCGCTTGAAATCATGCGTTCGGATGAACAGATTACGCTTTTTCTGGCGGGTGATTCTACGGTGACGGAGGCAGGTGATGAGAAGGGATTTCCGTTCTCCGGCTGGGGTCAGATGCTGCAGTTCTATTTCAAACATGATGTTGCCGTTGCCAATCATGCCGTCGGGGGGCGCAGCTCCAAGAGTTTTATTGAAGAAGGACGTCTGGATACGATCATGGAAGAAATCAAGGAAGGCGATTATTTATTTATCCAATTCGGACATAACGATCAAAAATGGGACGAGGCCCGTCATACAGATCCGCACACAACCTATCCGGAGTATCTTCGCCAGTATATTGCCGGAGCACGCGCCAAACAGGCTATTCCGGTGCTAATAACTTCTGTACACCGGAGGTATTATGATGCGGGCGGACAGCTGACGGATACACATGGCGACTATCTGGAAGCTGTAAGGCAGCTCGCAGCTGAAGAAGAGGTCCCGCTCATAGATCTTGCCGGGAAGAGCAAACACTTATTTGAAGAGGCCGGGCCAGAAGAGACTAAGTCGATCTTCCTCTGGGGCGCCCCTGGAGAATGGATGAACCATCCGGGCGGTATTATTGACAATACCCACTTTCAGGAGCGGGGCAGTCTGCGGATTGCGGAATTAGTCGTTCAAGGAATAAGGGAGCTGGGCCTGCAAAAGCTGATCATGTTTCTCAAATAGCCTAACGTAATCTTATATAGAGATCATAGGGGGATCAAACATGAAAAAAATACCGATGATGCTGCAGCTGGCATTGATTCTATTCTGTATCATGGCCATTCCGACAGCCATCCTGACCTGGTACAGCGGATCACAGATTATAGAGAACTCCGAAGCAGCCATCGGGGAATCGACACTTGCCGGGCTGAATGCCAACCGCAAATTAAATGAGAATGCCCTTGCTAATCTGGCGCAGGATACATCGAGGCTGGCAGCAACCAATATTTTTGAACCTATCCGCAGTGTGGATACGTACAGCGAGCTTAACTCCAATTACAACAACGTGAGCCGGGCGTTATCTGTATTTAAAGAGCTGCTCAATTTGAACCGCCGGGTAGACGGTGTATACTCCTCTTATTTTCACTTGGATGGCTCGGATTATGTGATTTCTACAGATAGCAGTATCACGAAGCTGGAGCACTATGAGTCACTTGATTGGACTACAAAAGCCCTTGAAGGGCGGAGAGGGATCAGCGGTGTGTGGGTTCCCCGCAAGCTGGACTCCGGCGTCAATGTGGTGTCTTATGTATATCCCCTTAACCGTCTCTCTTCCACCACGCGCGGGTTAATCGTTGTCAATATGCGTGAGAGCCAGATCGGCAATTACCTGCATGCTACAGAGGTGGGGGATAATACCACCCTGCTCCTGGCATCTGACGGCAAAGTGATTTCCTATAATGACAAGTCGCTGCTGCTTACGGACGGCTTTGAGCTGCCCTTTCTCCGGGAAATGCTGACCGAGGAAGCGAAAGAAGGGTATACGTTCCATGAGCTTGACGGCAAACGGATGGTTTATGCGTGGAGCCGCTCAGATGTGTCCGGGTGGTGGAATGTAAGCTGGAGCTCCATGGATGAGCTGATGACCAAATCCCGTGACATGCAGGGGAATATCATTTTACTTACCGGCGCTATTATTTTGCTGGGAACTGTACTGGCTGTCTTTCTGGCGACATGGTTGTCCAGACCGCTCCGGCAATTGGTGCAGACGATCCGGGCGAAAAGTGACCTGGGTGTGGTCAACAAGAATGAACTAGCCTTCCTGGATCTGGCGTTCAAACGAATGCAGGAGGAAGAGGAGGGTCTGTTCCAACTGCTGCAGGAACGCGAACAGGATACCCGGAGTCTTGCTGTTCACCGTCTTTTGCGCGGGGAGATTACGCCCCGGATCACGGAGGTTTTTCCGGAAGCATGTTACAGAATCGCCGTTGTCTCCATCGACCAGTATAGACGATATGTGGGCAATACCAATGTGGAGACACGCAGCTACCACCGGTATCTGCTCAATACGAAATACGAAAGTCTTTTTCCGGAGGGAATTCTGGCCCGCTCTGTCTATCATAACGACGGCTGTATAGTTATTGTAATGAACTTTAGCCCGGATGAGCACGAGCAATGCGGCGGCCAGATCCATCAGGCGCTGGAAACGATCCGCGATCAGTCATCAGAGCTGCTGGGACATTCGGTGACGATAGGCGTAAGCGATTTGGCTGATGCGCCTGAAATGGTCACCCAGCGGTTGTTTGAAGCGATGGAACTGATTAAGCAACGGATCATCAATGGTGCCGGAAGCATCATGTACTGGCAGGAGGAAGAGGAGAACAGCCGAAAATATATGGATTCCGAAAGCAGCGAACGGCGGATTCTTAACTTCCTGGATGCAGGCAATCTGGACGGGATTATCAAAGAGCTTCAGATCATCCGCTGCCAGATTAGCTCAGAAGAGAATATTTCTTATGACAATATCATGTTCATCTATCACCAAATGATCGGTGCGACCATCAAGCATCTCCGTGAGAATCATATCGGCACCGGAAGAATGATTATGGGTAAAGGCAATATTTACTCCATTCTGGCTGCGATGGATACGCTTGATGAGCTGGAGGAGTATTTGCATGAATTTTTCCGTGAAATTGTGCAGAGCCTGGACCGAAGCACCGATGACACCAACCATGGAGAGCGGATCATTCAATATTTGAAGGGAAATTACCGTGAAGAAATTGTATTCGAGGATATGGCGAAGGAAATCGGCATTAGTTACTCCTATATGCGCAAGATCGTGTATGAGCAAACCGGAAAAAGCATGATAGATTTTGTGAACCAGCTACGCATTGAGAAGGCCAAAGAGCTACTGATGGATACGGAATTGACGATTAAGCAAATCGCCGCTGAGGTTGGTTACTTCAATGTCCAGAGCTTCAACAGGTTCTTCCGCAAATATGAGGGCATGCCGCCAAGCAGCTACAAGTCAGCCAAGAGTAAAAGCTCCTAGGAGCTTCCTCTTGGCCGCTTGGCGGCGGCCTTTGTGTGTAAATGAAAGCGTTTTATTTTTGGGAATGCCTATCATATTTGATCATAATGACGCTGCAGAAGCTGATAAAACCGCGCTTCGATCAAATTTGATGGGGATCATCAATACTCATGATTTTCAAAACAGGGCAAAGGGAATAGCATAGAACTCGAGCCGGTTGACCTGACTGGCAAGGTAATAACTTGGTGTAGGAGGTGAAACTTTGAAAGTTGCAAGCGCTTCAAAAACAAATCATACGGCTCTATTAAGTAAGAAACAGGGAATCGGGTATTATTTGCAGCGTGACTGGCAGCTATATTTACTCGTATTATTTCCACTGGCTTTTGTAATCGTTTTCAAATATCTGCCGATGACCGGACTTGTAATCGCTTTTAAAGACTACAAAATTGCAAGGGGCTTTTGGGGCAGTGAGTGGGTAGGGTTTCAGATATTCCAGGAGATCTTCTCCAAACCTGATTTTGCCCGTGCCGTCCGCAATACGCTGCTGCTCAACATTCTGGATCTCTGCTTCAGCTTTACGATGCCGATTGTGCTGGCGATCCTGCTGAATGAGGTCAAAAGTGTAAGATTCAAACGCGTAAATCAGACGCTGCTGTACTTGCCGCATTTCCTTTCCTGGGTCATTATCGGGGCCATCGGTTATCAGCTCCTAAGTGAGGGAAGCGGTGTTGTTAACAATTTAATTGAACTCATGGGCGGGAATCGTATTCCGTTCCTGCAGGAAGACACCCATTGGCTGATCAGCTATCTGGCAATCGGTGTGTGGCAGAGTATGGGATGGGGAACCATTATCTACTTGGCAGCCATGAGCGGAATTAACCCGGAGATGTATGAAGCAGCTACCGTCGATGGAGCAGGACGCTGGAGAAAGGTATGGAATATTACCGTTCCTTCCATTCGTGCGACCATTGTAACCTTGCTGATTATGAACCTGGGGAAAGTCATGGAGGGCTCATTCGAGCGTATCTTCGCTCTGCAGAACAAGGCCACCACGGAGTTCACAACAACCATACCGGTGCTGGTGTACCGTTGGGGGATCGAGAGCGGCAATTTCAGCCGTGCGACAGCGCTCGGGCTATTCCAGTCCGTCATCGGTATTATCCTTGTAATAACGGCTGACCGCGTAGCTAAGAAGCTTGGCGAGGATGGAATATTATAAGAAAGGAGAGAAACCATGAGAGCATCAACCGGCAACCCTGCCGCACCACGTAAAGGGCGTTTGGACATCTGGGAATTGCTGATCCGCCTCGTTCTAATTATTGCTTCACTAGCGTGCTTGTTGCCGTTTCTGCATGTTGTGTCCAAATCCCTGAGTTCTGACTCATTTGTCATTGCCAACAAGGTCTTTCTTTGGCCTGAGGGAATCACCATAGAAGCGTACAAGAAAATATTTGCAGATGCCAGCATCCTTCGTTCACTGTACATCTCGGTTATAGTGACCGTATTATTCACCATTCTGGGGATGGTCCTGACCATCTGCGCCGCGTACCCGCTGTCCAGAACACAGTTTAAAGGCCGTAGAGTAATCACCTTCATCTTCCTGTTCACGATGTACTTTAGTGGAGGTATCATCCCGGACTACATGAACATTAACAATCTGGGACTGATGGATACGATATGGTCACTGGTTTTACCGTTGTCGTTCAGTGCCTTCAATCTGCTGATCATGAAGACTTCTCTAACGAGCAGTATTCCCGTAAGTCTGGAAGAATCTGCGCGGATCGACGGTGCCGGGCATTTCCGAATCCTGATTAGTATTGTTCTCCCGTTGTCCAAACCGATTATGGCGACACTGGCACTCTTCTATGCGGTTGGACGCTGGAATGCTTACCAGGATGCATTGTTCTACATTAAGCATGAAACTGACCTGCGGCCGCTGCAGCTCAAGCTGTATTATCTGGTCATTCAGGCAAGTGAAAGCTTCCAATTGGAAGCAACCCAGGTATCGCTTAGTAATCCCGAAGTACTAAAAGCATCAGTCGTTGTATTTGCCACTCTGCCTATTCTCTGCGTGTATCCCTTTGTTCAGAAATACTTCGTTCAGGGTGTTATGCTCGGAGCAGTCAAGGAGTAATCTTATGTTCCAGAATAGTAATTCTACAGTCCGAAAATTAAAATTGGGGGAATTGCGATGAACAAAAAAAGATTTGTTTCGTTAATGATGGCAACTGTCATGACGGCCGGCATGCTGGCCGGATGCTCCGGGGGAAATAACAACAATAAGAATGCTGAGTCTAACAAGCCTGCTGAGACTGCAGCCGCCAATAATCAGAGTGAAGGAAGCTCTAACGACTTTTCAAAGGGCTTTAAGGAAAGGGTCAGTCTGGATATTCCGGTCTATGAGCGTGCTTTCGAGGGCTGGAATGTAAGCGATAACTATTACACCCGCTGGGTTCAGAAGGAATTCGGTGACAAATACAATATCCAAGTCAATTATGTGCCAATTACCCGCAAGGGTGAAGTAACTGATTTCGAGCAGCTGCTGGCGTCGCATAAAGCTCCGGATATTATTTTCCACTACGATATGCCGCAGGCACTTACTTATTACGGCGAGGATGTTATGCAGCCGCTGGATTATGCTGAAATCGAGAAATATGCTCCGACTTACTGGAAAAACATGGGTGAGACGATCAAGCAATATGGTGTTGTTGACGACAAGAATATCTTCTTCTTTGCCGCACGCCCTCAAGCCGACAACTTCGTCAACGTTATCCGCAAGGACTGGGTTGAGAAGGTGGGCATGAAGGTTGAAGACTTGACTTCGCTTGAGAAATACAATGAGATGCTGGTGAAATGGAAGGAAGCCGGACTCGGTGTAACCGGCGGCAGCCTGATTCAACACAGCTTCAACTTTAACTACGCCTTCCGCGATTGGCCGGTTGACGCGAAATACCGTGCACTTTATTCCGATCTTAGCGTTGGTGACTTGACCACCGTTGAAACCGAGCGCTACCTGCGTAACCTGAACTATCAATACAATAACGGCCTCATTGATAAAGAGTTCTATCTGCGTAATGACGAGAATAAGGTTAAATCTGAATTCGTTGCCGGCAAGACAGGAAGCTACGGATTCTATCTGACAAACAATACGGATGTTTTTGCAGCTACTCTTGTGAACAACCCGGATGCTGAATTTGCAGTAGTTCCTCCATTTGCAGGTGTTCCGGAAGGCCTTAAGCCTCAGGGACGCGCTTACTGGCCGTTTGGCTTCATCATGGGGATCAACTACGAATCTACACCTGAGGAACGTGCAGCAGTCTGGATGTATCTCGAATGGCTCAGCCAGCCGGAGAATCTGTTCAAGTTCCAGAACGGTATTGAAGGGGAGAACTACACACTTGATGCTGAAGGTATCGCTCTGAAGAATCCGGATTATAAAGGCGAATCCGTTCTGTCACAGAACAACAACAAAGACTATTGGGGCCTTGTGACTGAAATTGCACAGTATCAGGATGAAGCAAAAACCCGTAAGGCGAATCTCCGCAACTGGGCACCGGCCGGCTATGAGGCTCTCGCCGATGATTTGGTGAAATATTATGATGAGACTGCGGAATTCCGTACACCTGATGCGCTGTTCACCGTTGTGCTTGATAAGGTAAACGAGTATAAGACAGACCTGGATACCCTGTTCCAGGAATTGTACGTGAAGATCGCACTTGCTCCGGAAGCTGAGTTTGATGCAACCTATGAAGCAGCTAAGAAAACTTACCTGGAAGCGGGTTATCAGGAAATCCTTGATGAGAAGCAGGCGGCCATTGACGCAGGCAAGTTCCGTTAATTCCGCTTCGCCCGAAATAACTGAATAACCGCACAGAAGAACAATCCCCGGCGGGCCGATCCATATCTTATATATGGAGGCCTGCCGGGGATTGTGTTGTTCACGTGTACTATTCGCGTCCGTCGAGGAATACTTCCTCCGTTACCTGCACGAGACAGCGTGCCGCTGTACTTAGCCCCCCGCTGCCCTGATAGATCAGGCAGGTAGTGCGCTGGGTCTGCTCCAGCTCCTTGATGTGCAGAGAGACGAGCCCGCCGCCGTTCAGCAGCTCCGGACGAAGGTACGACTTCGGCAGCAGCGCAGCAGCCTTGATCGTCGGCAGCAGGCGGACGATCGCTTCGAAGGAGTCGATCTCCATCCGCACGTCCGGATCGACCCCGCAGCGCTGGAACAGCTCATCCGTCATACGGCGGTACCAGGTGCCTTTGGAGAAGAGGATCATCGGCAGCCGGGACAGATGCTCCATCGTCAGCTTCGCGGTTAAGGTCAGGGGATGATGCTCGGAGACGACCAGCCTGAGCTGGTCCTCGAACAAGGGGATGCAGCGCAGGCCCGGTTCCTGGATCGAGGAGGCGATGATGCCGACATCGCATTTGCCCTCATTGACGGCGGAGACGATTTCATGCGTTTTACCGGTGATCAGCTTTAGCTCCGCAGCCGGATATTTATTCATATAAGCATTTACAAGCGGGGGCAATGTTGTCTGAAGCGTCGTCAGGCTGGCCCCCAGGGTGACGAGCTGCGGCTCGCCTTCCTTGAATTTGGACAGGGCCTCAAGAAATTTGGAACGCTGCTGCCGCTGCTCCAGGGCATAGGTGTAGGTAAGGCGGCCCACCTCAGTCAGCTCCAGCCGTTTGCCGAAGCGGTTGAATAACGAAACGCCAAGGCGCTCCTCCAGCTTGGAGATTTTACGGGAGAGGGCAGGCTGGGACAGATTGAGCTGGCGCGATGCCCGGTTGAGGCTGGAATGCTCCACGACCGCGGCGAAAATGTCCAAATCATCAAACATAACGGAGTTCTCCTTTGAGGAAGTCTGTAGTAATGCTGCTACTTTACGCTTGAAGGGATATGGATGAAAGTGATAAAAGGCATAGCCGAATCACTAAAGAATGTTTGCTCTATATAGAAAAAAGGCTGCTGTGTTGGGAAATGCTTGCTGTAAATGAGAATTATTATCATATTAAAAATATTCTTATGCGATTATTGTATAACGTTTAATAATTAGATTGCAATTCCCTTATAAGCGAAAAAGGAGTAACATGAAAAGTGACACAAGATATTCACATATTGTGAATAATAGAGCAATGTCCGGGAAAACAATGGATAATGGTGAAAATAAAGATTTGGCGAGCTTCTGCGGCCTTCGTTCCCCTGTTTCAACTGTACTCCCGGCGGTGTATGCTCATTAATGAAAACGCTGTTTTAATTGGAAAGGGGACACTTTGCATGAGAGGATTTTATTCCAGAAAGATTCATTCCTTGCTCGGCGTTATCCCGCTCGCATTCTTCTTCATCGAACATATGATGACGAATTTCGCGGCAGTAGAGGGTGGCGCTTCCGGTTTCACCGACAGTGTGCTATGGCTGAACAGTCTGCCGCTGGTCTTCTTCCTGGAATTGTTCGGCATCTGGCTTCCACTGCTATACCATGGAGTCTACGGGCTGTATATCGCCTACCAATCCAAGCCGAACCTGAACCGCTTCAACCTGGAACGGAACTGGCGTTATACGCTGCAGCGCATCAGCGGTATTATTACCTTCATCTTTATCGTGTGGCATCTGTTCCAGACCCGCGTCCAGGTGGCAGTCGGGAATGTAAAGCATGAAGAGCTTGGCGGCGTAATGCATGACATCGCAACCCAGCCGCTGCTGCTAGCCGTATATGTAATCGGTGTTGTGGCTGCCTGCTTCCATTTCTCCAACGGCCTCTGGTCTTTCCTGATCAGCTGGGGAGTTACCGTCGGACCACGCTCGCAAAAAGTGTCCTCTGTACTCTGTCTCGGCCTTTTCGTAATTGTTACTTCCATGTTCCTGCTGTCGCTGTTCACGTTCCGTGACAACGAGTTCCAGGCTGCAGCTTCTGCTGCACAGATCCTCCGGTCATTCTCTTAAGCGGGGTGTGGAATTTGACACGCTGCCCTTATCCGCCGCAGCATTCAATCTAGAAGCTGGACTGCACAGCAAACATTTTATATTAGCGGTACGACAAAACTTAAGCGTATGCTTCCGGAGCGAGTTTTGTCGAAGCAAATTCAGGAAGCTATCCTAACAAAACTTAAGTGTATGCTTCCGGAGCGAGTTTTGTATGAAGCCTATCAGGGAGCATATGCTCACAAAACTTTAGGAGTGAACAATCATGGCATCAGCCGATATCATTATCGTGGGCGGCGGGCTGGCCGGCCTGATGGCTACCATCAAGGCGGCAGAATCCGGCGCGCATGTTCATCTATTCTCTCTGGTCCCTGTCAAAAGATCGCACTCCGTCTGTGCACAAGGCGGCATCAACGGAGCCGTTAATACAAAGGGTGAGGGCGACTCACCCTGGGAGCATTTCGACGACACCGTCTACGGCGGTGACTTCCTGGCGAACCAGCCTCCGGTCAAAGCAATGTGCGAGGCCGCGCCGGGCATCATCCATCTGATGGACCGGATGGGCGTCATGTTCAACCGCACCCCGGAGGGGCTGTTAGACTTCCGCCGGTTCGGCGGGACTAAACGTCACCGTACGGCATTTGCCGGAGCTACGACCGGCCAGCAGCTGCTGTATGCGCTGGATGAGCAGGTACGGCGCTGGGAATCGGAAGGGCTGGTTACCAAAAGCGAGAACTGGGAGTTCCTCTCAGTGATACTTGACGATGCCGGCGTCTGCCGTGGTATTAGCGCTCAGAACCTGAAGACCATGGAAATTCATACCTTCCCGGCAGATGCGGTAATTCTGGCCAGCGGCGGTCCGGGGATTATTTTCGGCAAAACGACGAACTCGGTTATTAATACAGGAACTGCAGCCAGTGCCGTATACCAGCAGGGTGTGCATTATGCCAACGGGGAATTCATTCAGATTCATCCGACGGCAATTCCCGGTGATGACAAGCTGCGCCTGATGTCGGAATCGGCCCGCGGGGAAGGCGGACGCATCTGGACCTATAAGGACGGCAAGCCGTGGTATTTCCTTGAGGAGAAATATCCGTCGTACGGAAACCTGGTGCCGCGCGATATCGCTACCCGGGAGATTTTCAATGTGTGTGTGGACCAGGGGCTCGGTATTAACGGCGAGAACATGGTTTACCTGGACCTGTCGCATAAGGATCCGAAGGAGCTTGATGTCAAGCTTGGCGGTATTATCGAGATTTACGAGAAATTCATGGGGGATGATCCCCGCAAGATTCCGATGAAAATCTTCCCGGCTGTCCATTACTCCATGGGCGGTATGTGGGTCGATTATAACCAGATGACGAATATCCCCGGACTGTTCGCAGCAGGGGAATGTGAATACCAGTATCACGGCGCAAACCGGCTCGGCGCGAACTCGCTGGTGTCAGCGATTTACGGCGGGATGGTCGCAGGCCCCAAAGCCGTAGAATATATTAAGGGACTGAAGAAGTCGGTGCAGGACATCCCGTCCAGCGTGTTCGACAGCTTCCACAAGAAACAGACAGACAAATACGAATCTCTGCTGGCGATGTCCGGTACGGAGAATGCCTATGTGATCCACAAAGAGCTGGGCGAGTGGATGACCGCGAACATGACGGTGGTGCGTGAGAACAAGAAGCTTGAGGCCACCATCGGCAAAATCAAGGAACTCAAAGAGCGGTACGGCAGAATCAATATGAGTGATACCTCGCGCTGGAATAATCAGGGCGTTGCCTTCACCCGCCAGCTGTGGAATATGCTGGAGCTGTCCGAGGCGATGACGCTTGGCGCATTGCTGCGGAATGAGAGCCGCGGAGCCCATTACAAACCGGAGTTCCCACAGCGGAATGACGAGGAATTCCTCAAGACGACTAAAGCGACCTGGACACCGAATGGCCCTGAAATCTCCTATGAAGAGGTCGATGTCTCGCTGATTCCTCCGCGGGTACGCGACTACTCGAAGGACTAAGAAGCTCTGGAACCGGAAGATCAGCATAATGTTGTACGACGAAAAAATGAAGAAGCATTGCTCACAAAACTTAGCTTATGCTTCCGATGCGAGTTTTGTACGAAGGATAGTCGGAGAAGCTTTGCTCACAAAACTTTTAGGAGGTAACCGATATGGCGGAAACTGTTGCAGCTCCCAAAAACGTAAAGTTTATCATTACCCGCCAGGACGAACCAGAGAGCTCGCCCTATACCGAGGAATTTGAACTGGCCTACCGGCCGGGGATGAATGTAATCAGCGCGCTGATGGAAATCCAGCGTAATCCGGTCAACGCTACGGGCGATAGTACAGTTCCGGTCTGCTGGGAATCCAACTGTCTGGAGGAAGTGTGCGGCGCTTGTTCAATGGTAATCAACGGCAAGCCGCGCCAGGCCTGCGCTGCGCTGATCGATAATCTGGAGCAGCCGGTGCGGATTGAACCCATGAAGACGTTCCCTGTGGTGCGTGACCTCGTCATCGACCGCAGCCGGATGTTTAATGCGCTCAAGCGTGTCAAAGCATGGATTCCGATTGATGGTACGTATGATCTGGGTCCCGGTCCGCGGATGGCGGAGAAGAAACGCCAATGGGCTTATGAATTGTCCAAATGCATGACCTGCGGCGTCTGCCTCGAGGCCTGTCCGAATGTTAATGAAAAGACGAACTTCATCGGTCCGGCAGCCATCTCTCAGGTACGCCTGTTCAACGCCCATCCTACGGGCGAAATGAACGCCGACGAACGTCTGGAGGCATTGATGGAGGATGGCGGCATCGACGGCTGCGGCAACTCACAGAACTGCGTACGTGCTTGTCCAAAAGGCATCCCGCTCACTACCTCTATTGCTGAGATCAACAAACAGACCACCAAGCATATGTTCAAACGCTGGCTGGGTGTGTAACGCAGCATTCATACTCTAAATCAGTCACGGGCCGTCCCTCAAGGCATATTTTGCCGCAGGGGGCGGCTTTTTGCATGGGATGATATTATCAAAGTAATGTGTTTCTTTTCGCCGGGGAAATGGGTACATGGTATACATTCCGTGAATACATAGGAACAGCCCGGAAAAGCCAAACTTAAACAATTATAGATGGATATGTTATAATCTCCGTAGCTAATGAGGCTTTCAGGCCATGGAGAATCAAGGAGGAATTACAGTGATTTGTCGGGAGCAGGACGGGGCATTTGTGATGATTAAGCAGCATGAGCACGGGCGGCTGGCCGGAGAATTTGCAGCAAACTTCAAGGAAGAGCAAGTGCCGGTACCCAGACGCCGTGCGGAAGTGCTGAGGGCAATCAGCAATCATGACCGGGGCTGGATCGATCTGGACGAAACGCCTTTCTGGAATGATGCGGAAGGTGCCCCTTACAGTTTCATCGATTTTCCGGTTGTGCCGAAACTTACGTTCTATAGACGCGGCCTTAATGAGATAGAAGCGGATACTCAGTATGGTGCCCTGCTATGCAGCCTGCATTTCGAACGGCTGATTGAGGTATCAGGCGAGGAAAATCCGGAGTTGAACAACTATCTGAAGGATGAAGCGGAGCGCAGAGCGCGCATTCACCGGGAGCTGGAACAGAACGCTGATCCGATTGGCGAGGCAGAGCTGTATTACGACGCCAGGCTGCTGCAGTTCTGTGACGATCTGTCGCTTTATCTGGGACTGAATGAGCCGGGAAGTCCCAAATCCGAGGAGCATCCCTGGTGGACAGACGGTTTTTCGGGCAGCGAGGATTTCAGCTTTACATCAGGACGCGTAATTACGGCAGAATGGCAGGATGCATCTACACTGCTGCTTGAACCCTTCCCGTTCACCCGGGAGGTTGAGGTAACCTTCAGTCTGCGCCGGGTTAGCCTTAGTGATATTGAGGATAAAGGTATTGCGCGCGCGTATCATGAGACACCGGATGAAGAATGCAGTATCACCGTATCCCCCCGTCCGGAAGAGGCTGTATAACAAGCGGCGGGACAAACGGAGAGAATGAGAAGTGAGCCCGCAGGCCACACGGACAGGAGTGTAAAGCGATGGGTGGGTGGATATGGACCTTTAATGCAGCTGTAATTATTATCCTGCTGTCGTTGTGGTTTTACCGGATGAAGCTGAGCTGGATGGGCAAAGCGGTGCTGCTCGCGCCAATCCTAATTTACGTGCTGATTTCGGTCGAGGATTTGCTGAACTGGATTGACCTCGGGGCGATTGTGCCGGGCAACCGTGGGCTGCGGGGGCTGATTTTACTTTTTGTATTGGCCTCTGTGCTTTTCTATATCCTGTTTATCTTCCATGAAATTAAGCAGTCGAACAGCAAAGAAGTGAGAATGCAGCAAACGCTGGTCCGTATCAGCATCGCTGCCTTTACCTGCATTATTTTTTTTACGGTTGTATATACATCCATATATAAGCTGTTTGGACAGTCCTCCTTTCAAGGCCAGGGGCTCGGTGCTGATCTGCTCAGCCAGCTGATTACCTTTCTATACTTTAGTGTGGCTACCTTTACAACCGTAGGGTACGGGGATGTAGCTCCGACGGATAATACCTCGCGGCTGGTGGTCGTTATGCAGATCAGCTTCAGCTTCATTACGGTAGCTTATGCCCTGTCCATGCTGGGATTGTTCCGTAAAATCCTCGGTTCGGGCACGGAGGAAGAGATTGAGGCTGCGATTGAAGTAAATATAGAGAATGCCGTTGAAGATAAGCAGGAGGAGGTAGAGGAAGAGAAAGAGAAAGAGAAAGAGAAAGAGAAAGAGAAAGAGAATGAGGAAGAGAAAGAGAAAGAGAATGAGGAAGAGAAGTCTGCACAGCGTGATCCAACAAACTAATAATCAAGTTAAGAAAGGAGAATCTCCCCATGAATACAGGATCGCCCGGGACTTCTCCCAATCATGAAATAAATCCGGCAGACGGAAGCGGCCGTTATAGCGCTCCTGTACCGGAAAAAGGACGCAAAATATCCCGCCGCCAGTTTCTGGCCAGAGGAGCGGCCACAGTGTTTGGTGCAGGGCTGCTTACAAGCGGTTATGTCTGGCAGGGAGAGCCCAACTGGCTTGAGGTTACGAAGCGGGAGCTGGCCCTCAAGCAGCTTCCTTCCGCTTTTTCCGGGACCCGGCTGGTGCATTTCAGCGATGTTCATCTGGGCTTCAATAAGGATGCTCATGATGTGAAACGCCTCGTGAAGCATATAAAGGAAGTACAGCCGGATATCATCTGCTTCACCGGGGATATTGTGGACAGCAATGCCGAAGACCTGGAGGATTCCGTGGCTTTGCTTGCAGAGTTGACGGCCCCGCTGGGCAAATACGCGATTTTTGGCAATCATGATTATAAAAATACCGAGCTGTTAACCCGCTTATTGCAAACCGCCGGTTTTGTCGTGCTTAGGAATCAGTCCTATCTGATCCGGAAGGGCGGCGCGAGAATCGCGGTTGCGGGCCTTGAAGACATGCTGAAGAGTGCTCCTGATCCGGAAGCTGCGCTGAAAGGTATACCGGATGATACGTTCACGGTGCTGCTTATGCATGAGCCGGATTATGCGGATACGGCGGAAAGCTACCCCTTCCATCTGCAATTGTCCGGACACAGCCATGGCGGCCAGATCCGCCTGCCTTTTGTCGGGGCAGCATACACGCCTTACGGCTCACAGAAATACATAAACGGATTATATTATACCGCGAAAAAAGCAATGCCGGTTTATGTGAACAGAGGTTTCGGCGAAACCTATATGCCTTTCAGGCTGCTGTGCAGGCCGGAGCTTACCGTATTCACCCTGCGCCGGGCTTAGCGGAAGGTGACAGCATATCCGCTGTCCGCTGCTTAATGACGGAATGGGCTCAGGAACTTTAACCATCAGCTGCAGAGAAGAGGGGAAAATATGATTACTTACGAAACCATATCATTGATCGCCCAACAAGGAACAGCGGTTGAACTGAGGCCGATGCAGCCCGCCGAAGCCGGCAGGCTGCTGGCCCTTCTCTCGCACCCGGAGGTACAGCCGCATATTGTGCTGCGCTGCGGAGCCGGCTCCCAGAAGGCTGTGCTGGACAAACTGGTGCACCGGATGATCTATGCATATGATCCGTGCGCTTTGCATGCCGGCATCTATCCGAGAGGCGGGGAGGAGCTGATTGGAACGGTCTCCCTGCAGAACTGGAACCGGCATGAAGGCAAAGCCGTGCTCGGCTATATGCTGCATCCCGACTGGTGGGGAGCGGGGCTCGCTACAGAAGCAGTCGGACTGCTGCTGAACTATGCACGCCAGGAGCTTGGACTGGCTAAGGTAGAGGGACGCTGCCGCGGCGACAACCTGAGAAGCGAACGGGTCATGCTCAAAAACGGTCTGGCGCTGGAGCGTATCCTGCCGATGGCCGATGGCTCCGGCGATGTAATGAAAGTATTCACTTTGTTACACAATTGAAATAAAGCCGTTATCAAACTCTAACAGTGTCCGGTTAAACTAAGTACATGACCCCCTTTTGAAAATATAACTGCTGCTGGGACCCGAGGAATCGGGTCCATTTTTTTGCGTATATCCCCGGAGACTGGCGGTGCCCGAGTTTGTTGGGGTATGATAAATGGACATGTTGTAGGTTTATTATACATTCGGGAGGTATCATACTTTGAATGAAGTGCTAAGGACCTTGAACAATCATCGTTCGTTCCGCAAATATGAGCAGCGGCCGGTGGAAGCGGATAAGCTGAGGCTGATCATCGAAGCTGCGCAATCGGCCCCATCCTGGGTCAACGGGCAGCAGGTAACGGTTATTGCCGTGCAGAATGAGCAGCGCAAACAACAGCTGTCGGTGCTGAGCGGGAATCAGAAGCACGTGGCTGATGCACCGGTATTTTTGGTGTTCTGTATGGATTTTTACCGTACTAAACTAGCCGCCGAGCTGGAGGGGCAGCCGTTCGAGTCATCCGGTGATGTGGATGCGCTGCTCGTCGGGGCAGTGGATGTGGGAATCGCGCTGGAGAGTGCGGTTGCCGCTGCCGAATCCCTGGGCCTCGGCATCATTCCCATCGGCGGAATCCGCCGCAATACGGCAGGCGTGATTGAGCTTCTGCAGCTGCCGGAGTATGTATTTCCGGTAGTCGGCCTGTGCGTCGGATACCCTGGTGAAGAGCTGCCCAAGAAGCCGCGTCTTCCGCTGGAGGCGGTGTATCATGAGGAGTGCTACAATCCGGACCTGCGGGGGAGCATCCAGGAATACAACAAGGCATACCGGGAGTACCATAAAGACCTGGGACTGACGGAGCGGGACTGGAGTGCCACGATCGCTCATTTCTATGCCATGAATCCGCAGTACGGTGACGCCGGGCGGACACTCCCGCAGCAGGGCTTTACCTGCGACAATCTGCAGAAATAACAATAAGCACCGCAATGGTTAAACTGCCGCATTCCAAGATAAATGGAAGGTTTAAGATCGTGCGGTGCTTTTTTTGCAGCTAATTGCATAGTAAATATAACATTTTGTTAAAATTAGTTTACATATTTCCAGAAATAGTATATACATATATTAGGAGGTGGATTTATTGCTGACTAATAAGGTTGTGGTATGCCGGGCGGAAAAGGGGTGGACTCAGCAAGAATTGGCAGAACTAGTAGATGTCAGTCGGCAGACTATCGCGTCCATTGAGAAAAATAAATATAATCCGTCGTTAATATTAGCTTTCAAGATTTCCAGTGTGTTTGGCAAATCCATAATAGACGTTTTTGATTATAAGCAGACTTAAGTGTTTTCATACAACCAACTCAGAAAGAGAGGAAAGAGATATGGATATAACATCAATGTTGTTGTTCCTTCTTTGCATCATTGCAGCAGTTTCACAGCTTTATTTTTTTTCGTTTCAGGGCAGTAGAGAGGGAAAGGATGAGCGGGGCACGATGATTCGTAATATAGCAGGTAACCGCATGTACCTGTTGCTAAGTAATGGGATTATCATTCTGCTTGTTCTTGAATTGATTGATGTGTTCACTTCGGAGCAGTTCGTTAATATTATGCTGTACTTTATCCTTGCGGTAAGTTTGCTTGGAGCCGTGACTACATACATGAAGAGGAGAGAACTGTAGTTGGTTGAAATCAATAAGTCTTCTCAACAAAAGCCTCCATCTGCAAGTTCCTTGCAGGCGGAGGCTTTTGTAATTTTCCATCTATAGTGCTACAGTCTGTTTCTCTTTTTGCTTATAGTAGACCCAGTGTGTAAACCCGATTTCCTTGAGGCGGGCGGCTACAGCCCCCTGCTGATCCGCGACCCTGGAAGGCTTATGCGCATCGGAGCCGAAGCTGACCTCTACGCCGAAGTGCAGCGCACGCTCCAGAATGTCATCCGACGGATACCAGCCGCCGCACAGCTTGGTACCGCCTGAGGTATTGATCTCAATCGCTACACCGCATTCGCCGATGACACGGAGGCACTCGTCAATCTCAGCGGCTGCCGGGATCTGGGAGAAGTTCGGATAGTTTCCCTTCATGGCATCAATGTGGCCGAGAATCTGGAACATGCCGCTGCGGGCGGATTCGGTGATCAGCCGGTAGTACTCTGCTTTGACCGCATGCATTTGCTTCGGCCCGAGCTTTTTCCAGCGGCTCTTGTTGAAGATGCTGTCACCCTCGACGTTATGCACCGAACCAATGATATAGTCAAAGGGATAGGCGGCCAGCGTGGTCCGGTACAGTTCAGCATGCTGGGGGAAATAGTCTGATTCGATGCCAAGCAGGACATCAATTTTGCCGGCGTATTCTTTTTGCAGAGACAATACTTCTTCTACGTAGTTCGCTATTTCGGATTTGGCCATCGCGATGCGGGGAAATGCCTGCTCGGAAGGGCTGGCAAAATAAGGCGTATGATCGGAAATACCGATGACGCTAAGACCCGCGGCGATACCCGCCTCTATATAATCCCTGATACTTCCGTCGGCATGGCCGCAGCGGAAATGATGGGTATGCAGATCAAACTTCATGAGTGGAACATCTCCTTTGGCCATAGTGTGTGTACGATAGCAGCAAATGATGCTGTTTACTCAGAACCGATAAACTGGGTCTCCGGCATGCCCTTCAGATCGCTCAGGAACTGCCGCATGGCGGAATTGACGTATTTGCCTGATTTGGTAATGACCCCGACAGGATGCGTGACCTCAAGCTCGATAATCGGGACGATTTTGAGGGTGCCGCTCCGGACTTCGGCCGTAACGGACTGCTTGGAGATTACCGCTGCGCCAAGATCCAGCTCCACCATCCGCTTGACTTCCTCACTGCTCGTCAGCTCCATGATGACCTGCGGCTGGATGCCGTGCTTAGCGAGCACCTCATCGACAAATTTGCGGCCGACGGTGTCCGGCGACAGCAGAATGAGCGGTGTTTTGCCCAGGGCTTCAATGCCTGCAGATTTGACTTGGGCCAGCGGATGCCTAGGTGATACTACTAGTTCAAAGGTGTCGTAATAAAGGACGGAGGTAGTCATACCCGGACTTTGCCCGATTAGATAGCCGATGCCGACATCCACCAGACCATTCTCCACATGCTGATAAATCTGCGATGAGGACATCGATGAAATCGAAGTTTTGATATGCGGGAACTGGTCCTGGAAATAAGATAGGATGCGCGGCAAAATCTGAATGGCAATGGAGGTTGTTGTACCGAGAATAATATGTCCCTGGGGATTCTCCTCCAAATCTGCCAGACGCTGCTTCAATTCCTCCACAATACTTACAATCTGCTCCGCATGCGTAAGGAATACTTTGCCTCTGTCGGTTAAGGTAACCGGCTGATTCCGGTCAACAAGCTGCGTTTTGAACTCTTCCTCGAGGCTTTTAATTTGTGCCGAAACTGCCGGCTGGGTCAGATTAAGCAGTTCGCCCGCCTTGCGAAAGCTCATGGTTTTGGAGATTGTGATCAGTGTCTCCAGCTGGCTAATGTTCATGGACTTGCCCCCTTTGGCCTACCGAATCGTGTCGCTGGTTATTTGTATAATGTGAAAACCGGGCGTTTTCACAGGATGGCTGAGCTGACTTTACTTAGGAAAATAAGACTTTTTTCTTGTTTTCTTCTTATTCGAGGCAGTACTGAACCGACGCAGTGTGCAGGGTTTCAGAGCATACTTTGCCGGAATAATCAGGTGTATCTTACGCGGAATGTTGGTATTTGATTAAATTATAGGAGATTACAACCTGCAGGGCAACGTCGCCGCAAAAACTATCTTGAGAAATCATTCGACAAGACCATTAATTTTTGGTGAATAATGCCGATATATGAAGTATAATAAAACATTATTACTTGGGACTTTTGGTATATGACTAAAGCCTGGTAGAGGGGGGACAGCACTTTCATGAAAGCAGAAGTAATTAATCCGTTTCTAGAGTCTGCACGAATTGTAATTGAGCAGGTGATTCAAGTCTCGCCATCCACCGGTAATCTGGGAATTAAGGATATTGAACTGATCGATAATCATATATGGATTCAAGTGGGAATGACAGGTCAGTTAAGCGGAGATATCGTCTTTGGAATTGCTGAGCAGGTGGCACTCAAGATTGTATCGGCAATGATGGGCGGCTATCCGATTGCAGAGATGGACGAAATGGGGCAGAGCGCAATTTCAGAGCTGGGCAATATGATCAGCGGCAATGCCAGTACGATTCTGTCCAATCAGGGAGTATCCGTGGATATTACCCCGCCGAAGCTGATGAAGCTCGAAAGCATGTCGGTATTTCCGCGCAGAGCACTGAGCATCCCGCTTCTGATGGAAGGAATCGGGGAACTGGATATTCAAGTGATGATTTCTTAGGGTGATCATTAGGAGCTGATGGATATTCATGCAACTTAAAGATAAAATTGTGGTTATTACAGGAGCTTCGAGCGGGATCGGTGCAATCACGGCGCAGATGCTCAGCAAGCGGGGAGCTGTTCCCATTTTGCTGGCCCGTTCGGAAGATAAGCTGAAAGAAACGGCGGCCGGTATTCCGGGCGTTTTTGGACTGTACACCTGCGATGTTACTAATGAAGCCGAGGTTGAGCGGGTGTTCGCTGAAATTCTTGACGTTTACGGCAGAATCGATATCCTGCTGAACAATGCCGGTTACGGCAAATTTGCCGGATTTACCGAGATGGAGCCGCAGGAATTCGCCGATATGATGGACGTGAACTATATGGGGATCGTCCGCTGCACCAAAGCCGTTGTTCCGCATATGCTTCAGCGGGGAAGCGGGCAGATTGTGAACGTGGCCTCCATGGCCGGCAAAATCGGCACAGCCCGGGCGGTTGCCTATACGGCTACCAAACATGCGGTACTGGGCTTTACGAATGCCCTGCGCCAGGAGCTTCGTAAGAGCGGTATTATCGTTTCGGCTGTCAATCCGGGACCGATTGCTACCGATTTCTTCAAAACGGCGGATCCTTCCGGCAACTACGAGAAAAGTGTAGCCAGAATGATGATGACTCCGCAGCATGTCTCCGCCAAGATCGTGAAGCTGATGGAGAAGGGCAAAGAAGAAGTGGATCTTCCGGGGCTTGCAGCTTTCGGTATCCGCCTGTATGCCTTATTCCCCCGCCTGGCGGATAAGCTGACTTATAACGCAATGAACCGTAAATAGATATGCAGGGAAGAAGAGGCCCGTTGTTATCCGGCGGATCATCCTCTTTTCTGCGGGCTGAGCTAAGCTGATATCAGCCCCTCTCTAGAGATACGGCCTTCCATTTGGTGGAGAGGCCTTTTTGGCATATAATGATGATATTAACTCAAGCGAAAAGGATGAAATACAATTATGACTAACGCATCTTTTGCGGCCATCGGCATCCAGGAAGACCTTGTTGCCAGATTGTCGGAATTCGGCATTACCGCCCCATCCCCTGTTCAGGAGCAGACGATCCCGCTTCTGCTGGAGGGAAGGGATGTGCTGGCCGCTTCCCAGACAGGAACAGGCAAGACTCTGGCATACCTGCTGCCGCTGCTTCAAGGGATTAATCCGGAGCAGAGAGTGGTGCAGAAGCTGGTGCTGGCCCCAACCCAGGAACTGGCGATGCAAATTCTCCGCGAGGCGGAGCGGTACGGAGATCACCGCGGCATCAAGGTGATGGGACTGATCGGCGGTGCTGCGATCAAACGCCAGATCGACAAGCTGCGTGAACACCCGCAGCTTGTGGTCGGCACCCCGGGCCGCATCCGGGAGCTGATTGGCCTGCGCAAGCTGAAAATGCACGAAGTCACCACGATTGTCATCGATGAGGCTGACCAGATGTTCCAGCTTAGCGGAGCCGGCGAGGTAGCCAAGATCGTCAGCAGCGCCTTGCGCACACGCCAGCTCATCATGCTGTCGGCAACCATCGGGCCGGAAACCAAAGCATTGGCTGCCCGGGAAATGAAGAACCCGGCTGAAGTCGGGATTGATCCGGGGGTTATGACCGCGCAGTCGCTGGAACATCACTACGTGGTGGCCGAGGAGCGCAACAAGATGGATATGCTGCGCCGCGTCATCCGCCATTACAACCCGGAACGGGCGATTGTGTTCGTTAACGCCACTGAGGACATAGCCGAAGTGCAGGCGAAGCTGAACCATCTCGGCCTGAGCGCAGCGGCGCTCTACGGCGATGCCGACAAGGTTACGCGCAGTAATGTGCTGGCTAAGTTCAGGAGCGGGAAGTTCCGGGTACTAGTAGCCAGTGATGTAGCAGCCCGGGGTCTGGACATTGAGAATCTGACACTTGTGGTCAGCTACGACCCGGCATTTGATTCCGAGCACTATGTGCACCGGGCCGGACGTACAGGACGTATGGGCAAGCGCGGCCTGTCGGTTACGATTGTTACCGAGCAGCAGACCTTCATCATGCGCAAGTTTGCCCGGGAGCTGGACATTCAGCTGGATGAGCGGGCGATGTCCGCCGGCAAGGCGAGGCCGGCGGATGAAGTCCGCAGACCTGCAGGCAGCAGCCGGGAAAGTACTGCACCGGGCAGCAGCAAGCCGGTACGGACGGCAGCCGTTCAGCCGGACGCTGCGGGTGCCCGGCCGGCGCCAGCACGTCAGGGACTGGCGGGCGGCCCAAGTGCCGGCGGAGAGGTACGGCGTGAGCCGCATCATGGTGCAGGCCAAGCCGCAGGCGGACGCAGCCCGGCCGCTCCAGCGGGCAAAGCACGCATCAGCAGTAGCGAGCGTGAGAAGAACCGTAAGAATAAGGGAGCTCCGAAATGGCTCAAGGACAAAACCCCGAGAGGTGACGGTCAATGAATACTGCCCCCGTACTGCAAATTACGGGCTTAAGCGGAGGATATAGTCTAAACAAGCCGGTGCTTCATGATATCGGCCTTCAGGTACAGCCCGGTGAAATGGTTGGACTGATCGGACTCAATGGAGCAGGTAAAAGTACGACCATGAAGCATATTCTGGGGCTTATGTCGCCCCACAAAGGTGAAATTACCGTACAGGGCAAGACCCGAAGCAGCGACCCGGAAGGGTATCACAGTGCGCTGACATTCGTGCCGGAGTCGCCTCTGCTGTATGAGGAAATGACGGTTCGGGAGCATGTCGAATTTACGGCCAGGGCTTATGGCGTGGAGCGCAGCGACTATGAATCGCGCACCGGGCAGCTGGCAGCACTGTTCAATATGGAGGACAAGATGGATACATTGTCCTCCCATTTGTCCAAGGGCATGAAGCAGAAGGTAATGATTATGTGTGCCTTCGTGGCACGGCCGGCGCTCTATGTTATTGATGAGCCTTTTTTGGGACTTGACCCGCTCGGTATCCGTTCCCTGCTCGATTTTATGCTGGATCTGAAGAAATCAGGGGCTTCCATCCTGCTTAGCTCTCATATTCTTTCTACCATCGAGAATTACTGCGACCGCTTCATTGTGCTGCACCGCGGCAAGGTCATTGCCCAGGGTACTCTTGCGGAAATGACCGAAGCCGCTGGACTGCGCGGCCTTAACCTGGAGCAGCTGTTCTACGAACTGGTGCAGGGAGGGAAATAATATGGATTTGAAAGAGCTGCGCCGGCAGCGGCGCAGCCGGTTCATGGGAAGCATGCTCCCGTATGTGGGCTATGTCATTAAGAGCGGTGTAGCGATGCTGCTGCTGCTGGTACTGATAGTCTTCTCCGCCTGGTACACCGCACTGCTCCGCGATACCCCGGCAGATCTGCCGATCCGCTGGATTATGCTGATTCTGCTGCTGCCTGCAGCAGTGCACAGCAGCTTCCGGACCTATCTGCAGAGCCCGGATACGGTCTTTCTGCTCCCGCAAGGCCACCGGATGAGAGAGTACTTCGCTCCGGCATGGGTGAGCGGGAATGTATGGAAAATTCTGCGGTTGGCTTTTATCCTCATTACACTCTGGCCTTTGTACATACGTACGGACGATTCTCCGAAGCAGCTGCTGCTTACAGCCGTGGTGCTGATTGCGGTGAAGCTGCTGTCGAGCTACGGGCTATGGCGGGAAATCGCCATGCTCTCCCGTCCTGCTGCGGCCGGACTTAGACTGCTGCGCTGGGCGGTTGGCGGGCTGATGATCGGAGCATGGCTGTGGCAGCCATCACTGCGGGCATTAATCTTCATCGTCATTCTGGCGGCAGCTTATCTGGCAGCGCTCAGCGTTCCGAACCGTCATGGCGTACCGTGGGAGCGGCTGATTGCCACAGAGCGGAATCAGGGGACAAGAGCCCTGATGATGCTCGGCTGGTTCGTGGATGTTCCGGGGCGTGAGCAGCGGGTCTATGGCCGGCGCTATCTGTCCCGTTGGGGCGGCGGCATCGCCTGGCGCAGGGACAGCGCATACCGCTTTTTGCTGACTAAGAGCTTTGCCAGGGGCGATATCTTCGGTATTGTTATGCGGATGGCTGTCCTGGCGCTGCTACTGGTCTGGTGGAACCGCGCAAGCTATGCCGGCAGCGGTATCTATTTATTCTTTCTGTTCCTTACCGGTATCCAGTTGTCGGCGCTGCGCAAGCTGCACAGTGAATCGTTCTGGCTGACCGTGTATCCGCTGCCTGCCGGCAGCAAAGGGGACAATACTACACAATTTATTTTCCGTACCCAGTTGGTGTTGGTATTGGTACTGGGATGGCCTTTTCTGTTTACTTTGGGAGAACGTCCGCTGCCGGCAATCGGCAGCTTACTGGCCGGTGCGCTGCTGGCTTATTTCTTCAAGGTCTATATGAAGCGCAAAGCATTGGATCCGGACGACGATTTATAACAGCAGGAGGCCTTAAGAAGAGCATCAGCTCTCCTTAAGGCCTCTTTGCTGTATATCAAGGTGTTTCACATACCCTCATAGCTTCCGACTGATAGGAAATGGCGTGTAACACGGGAGAGGGGAGAGAGCCGTGGGCTCCCTCCCGGGATCATCATTCCCGGTTAGACAAAGAGTGAACGGCTGATGATAACCAGCAGGATAAAGAGAACAAGAATTGCACCAGTGCTTGTAAATCCAGGGTATCCGTATCCGCCGCCTCTTACTTCTTCGCTCATGTTCATTCCCCTTTCGAATGTGTGTTGTACTTGTGTACATCGTATTGTATGTGCCGGGGGAAGAACGTGTATAGGCCAATGCCGTGAGAGCCGTCAAAAAAACAGCTCCGGTTATCCCGGAGCTGTCCGCTGTACTCTAATTTGTTATTCGGCTTTTTCCAAGTCACGGATGCCTGCATATACCAGATCAAACAGATCCTCAAGCTGTTCTTCTTCTATACAGGAGAAGGCCACGCGCAGATCAGTCTCGCCCAGGGCAATGGTACCCAGGCCATATTGATGGATCAGATGGAGCCGCAGGTCTTCAGCTGACACAGTGTGCAGCTTCAGGCACATGAAATAACCGGAATTGAATGGATAATAGGTCCAGACGTCATTGCCGTATTTACCGCTGTCCAGCAGCGCCTTCACTTTGTTGGCACGGCCTTTCATAATCTGGAACTTCTCTTCCTTCTGCTCTAAGAACTGTGGTGATTTCAAGGCATCCAGCACAAACGTCTGCGACGGGTGCGCCCCGCTGGAAATCGTAGCACGGATAATGCCCAGCGTCTTCTGCTCGAGAGCGGCCAAGAGATCTTTATCCTCGGAAGCATAAGTAATGAAGCCGACACGGAAGCCCCATACGAATTCTTCTTTGGTAGCTCCGTCAATCTTGATGGCAAGCACGCGCGGATGCAGATTGGCCAGACGCCCGAATAGGGATTCCTTGAGTGAGTTTTCGAAAAAGAGGCCAAAATAGGCATCATCGCTGACGACGACGACATTAATACCTTCCTCAGCCGCGCGGAGAATGGCGGCAACGATGGCTTCCCCTTCTTCAAGGCCAGGCGTATAACCGGTAGGATTATTAGGGAAGTTCAGCAGTACGATGGCTTTGCCGCGGTCCTTCTGGGCCAGCAGCGCATCCAGCAAGCCTTCGCTGTTGAACTTCATATCTTCAGTAAAAAGCGGATAATTGACGATTTCGCTGAGACGGCGGATGCCGAAGGTCAGCTCGTAATTCTCCCAGTTCTTATCCGGATAGATGATCGCATCGCCTTCTTCTGCGAACAGGTCGGCAACAATACTAAGCCCGTGTGTCAGGGCATTGGTCACGATAGGGTTGCTGAAGGATTTGCCTTCCAGCGACGGATTCTCGCGCAGCATCTTTTCCCGCCATACGGTGCGCAGCTCCGGTTTGCCGGCAGGTGGGGCATAGCCGTACAGGTCTTTGGGACTGTAAGCGGACAGCTTATCCTGGATGACAGCAAGGTGCATAGGCATGCCCTTCTCCGTCGCGATACCGATGGTTGCATTGTATTTCTTGGCATGAGCCGTCGCTTCAGCGGATTGGCTCAGGATGCCCTCTTTCGGGAAATAGATTGCTTTGCCAAGACCCGAGAGCATATCGTACACATGTTCATTGCCTGCCTTGATGCTTTCGTTCAATTGTCCAGCCAGTGGATTCATCAGTTTCATCCTTCCGGTATTCTTCTGGGATATACGTTAACATTGCCTAACATTATATCACCGCGGTTTGCTGTCGTCACTTAAGAAAGCCGCTTTTTTTGAATACTTTTCGAAAATTTTCGAGGAATCGGCGAAGCGATTTTTGGAATGGATTTTAGGGAATCTTACTGACTCAACTTAGAAAAGCATTTTGCAAACCACCTTAACTGTGGTAAGGGCAATATTTTTTCATCATTTCCAGCGTTTCAGCATCGCGCTCCCCATTCCGCTCGGCAAGCCCTTTGGTGACCCCCGCCCGCTCATCCTCTTTCAGATTCTGGCCGAATTTAAATTTGGCCGTTAATTCTTCAGGTACGATCCGAACGACGGCAACCCCCTTCAACCGTGAACGGTACTTTGGGTCATCAGCAACAATTGGCGCATAGCCGCCCTGCGGCTGAAGCTTCTGCATGAAAAGCGACAATACAGCGGCCTTCTCCGTACTATCCTCAACAATTTCGGCTTGTCCGTAGGCGGTAACGCTTTTGAAGTAAGCGGTGGCAGGGCAGGCCAACTCGGGGTCGCTGAAGTAGGAGGGAATGAGTGCATATTCATCCGCTACTGTGAAGCAGACCTGCTGCTGCTGCCGGATGCTCTCCATTTTGCCGCCGGCATGACTGCCGTGGAAATAAAAATTACCCTGATCATAGACAAAGTTCAGCGGGGTTACCCTAGGGGCTCCTTGTTCGTCACTGGTTCCCAGAAACCCAAAGCTCATCCCCTGCAAAAATTCTCTGATTTCCTCTTCCTGCTCAATCTTAAACTCTTTTCTGCGCATCCTGCTCATCCTCTCTCCTGATGTGAAGCGTGTGCTCCATGGAATTTTATTTAGCATAGAGGAGGAATTGACAATGAAAAAGTACCGGTTTACATTAATTTTAATGGTCCACTTTTGAAATGAGGGAAAAACATGAATTTTACGCTGCCGTATGACCAGTATCTGGAAATGTACCGCTACAAATATCTGGCGTTATATCATGCGCTCCGTGCAGCGATTCTTGACGGAACCCTGCCGGGAGGGGCCCGGCTACCATCCACAAGGAAGCTGGCCGGGCTGTATCTGCTATCACGGGGGTCGGCCTCGCAGGTATACGATATGCTGCTGGCAGACGGATATATCAAGACGGAGCGGGGGCGCGGCACGTTTGTTTCGGTTGACGGCTTCTTTACCGGAACGGGAGGAAGCAGCGGATCTGGAGCTAGTAAGCCGGAAACCGGTGAACCGGGTGCAGCGGGCGATGGTTCCGGTAGCCTTCTGGCTGTATCACCAGAACATGAGGAAAAAGCTGCCGACGGGAGATACAGCGGGAATGCAGCCGGTGTAAACAGGACATCCCGTCCAGCATCTCCGGCTCCAGCGCCGATTATGCTCACAGCTTGGGGTGAACGCCTGATGGAGCGGAAGCTCTCTGTTTATGAACGGGCCGGTGCGGACTTCATCAGCTTCCGCAGCAGCGGAATGCAGATGGAGCATTTTCCGTATGCCGAATGGCGGAGCGCACTCAACTATGCGGGAGGCAAACAAGGCGGACTGCTGGAGAGCTATTGTCCTCCCCAGGGGGATGAAGGCCTGCGGCGGGCGATTGCCGCCCATTTGCGGATTACCCGGGGAATCCGCACCGATGCGGGGCAGATCGTGTTGTTCAGCGGCTCGATGCAGGGCATCGTTATCCTGACGCAGCTTCTGCTGGAACAGGGGAGCAGCGCTGTGGTCGAGGATCCCGGATTTCACGGCATCCGGAGGGCAGTGGAGATTGGCGGCGGCAGGCTGCTGCCGGGCCGGGTAGACGAGGCTGGACTTGTCCCCGAGGACTGGGAGGCACGGCTGCTGTTCGTCACACCGAGCCGCCAGTTCCCCACCGGCGCGGTGCTGCCGCTGGACCGGCGCCGCAGCCTGCTGGAATGGGCACGGCGGCACCAGGCTGTCATCATCGAGGATGATTATGACAGCGAGTTCCGTTGGGGCGGCCGGCCTATAGAGCCGCTCAAAGCGCTTGACCGGGAGGAGCGGGTCGTCTATGTCGGCTCCTTCTCTAACAGCATGTTCTTCGGGCTGCGGCTTGGCTTCGCCGTGCTGCCGTCTTCGCTGGCAGAGCCGGTCACTGCGGCCAAGGCGTTGTACGAGCCGCTCCCGGCAGGCCAGCTGGAACAGCGGGCCTTGGCCCGGTTCATGGGCACCGGCGGGTACAGCCGCCACCTACGGCGCATGACGCGCATCTACGGCGAGCGTGCACGGATCTTTCGCGCCTTGCTGGCCGCGCGGCTCGGGACGGTCTTCCAGGCGCTGCCTGGCGATGCAGGCCTGAATATCTATGCGCGCTGGCTGCGCACAGATGCGGAGTTCGCTGCCTTCCGGGCGGCGGCACGGCGGCACGGCACGGACTTCCGTGACGCAGCGCTGTACCGGATTAGGCCGGGGAGCGCGGCGGCCTGCTTTTCTTTTGCCCACCTCGATGCTGCGGCGCTGGAGGAGGGCGTGAACCGCCTGCTGTTAGCCTGGAACGATGTGCAAAATCGAACGTGACAAGGTATTATGTATTGTAAGGAAAACGTATGCTTACGAAGACAGTTTTGTTCACGAGGTAATTTCATAGAGGATTATGCTGAACAAAACTAAGCCTATGCTTACGAAGATAGTTTTGTTCAAGAAGCATTTCGAAGAAGTATAACCTGAACAAAACTAAGCCTATGCTTACGAAGATAGTTTTGTTCACGAAGTGATTTCATAGAAGATTTACGCTGAACAAAACTTTTAGGAGGGAATATTATGCTGCATGCATCGCCGTCCTCTTTTGTAATTCTGCCGGCCCTGGCGAAGATTGTCTGTGAACCGGGCTGGAGATGGCAGAAAAGAGAGAAGCCGCTGCAAAATTATGATCTATTTTATGTCTGGAGCGGGGAAGGTACGGTTGTACGCAGCGGTGTGCCTTTTCAGGTGGGCAAGGGAAGCTGCTTCCTGTTCCGCCCGGGTGATTCTACTTATGCGACACATAATCCGCAAAAGCCGCTGGTGATTACATACATTCACTTTGATGTTGCCGAAGAGGTGACAGAGATCCCAGAGCCATACCGTGAGCTGACAGAGACGGTGGAATTCGAGCATCTGCTTGCCCGTTATGTGCGTTTATTTCTGGTCAAAACCTTCGCTGCCGAGGAGGAAGGGCAGCTGATTCTGAAGCAGCTGATGATCCATCTGCTGCGTGAGGACCGGATGATGCCGGTGGAGCGGCATGTAAGCAACCATCTGACTGAAATTATCCATGAGGTAGCCAATTATGTCAGCCAGCATCCGGGTGCTGCACATCGTGTGGAGGACCTGGCGGCCCGGGCGGGATTATCTCCGCGTTACTTCTCCATCAAATTCAAGGAAATTACCGGCTCCTCGGTCCAGTCGTATGTGATCCGTGCCCGGATTGAACGGGCCCAGCATCTGCTGCTGTACGCCGGAATGAATGTCACCGAGGTGGCAGATGCGCTGGGCTACCGTGATATTTTCTTTTTCAGCCGCCAATTCAAGCAGCACACGGGGAAAAGCCCGTCCGAGATCCGCTGACCTTTGTCCCGTCCTCCCTCTTCCGGCTGCTTTGTTTCAGCTTTTTACTCCAGGGGTAAATACGTTGCAACCTGGTTTACAGAAGATTTACATACAGCCTGGAAGGGGAGAACACAGGTATGACAAGAGGACGCCGGATTTCAAATAATGCACTCAAGTGCGGGAGCGCCGGATTATGCCGGAACCGCTGGAGACGCTTGAAGCAGAATAGCGGCATGACCACAGACCAGTGGTTCTAAAGCAAGCATACTAAGACGCAAGGATACAGCGATAGATGTAAGAGAACCGGGGCCGGTAGGCATCCGGTTTTTTAAAATTTGTGTGAGACGGGCCAGCCTCTGAGCTTCAGGCGTATCCGCAAGGACCTGCCGGGGTATAAGGATAAAGAGGATGAGCGGCCCGAGATGACATATACTTAAGCGGAGCAGAAGAACTGAAATCAAAGGTTAGAGGTGAGAGGATATGTACGAAGTTGTGTTGATCCGGCATGGAGAGAGTGAATACAACCGTCAGAATCTGTTTACAGGCTGGAGTGATCCCGATCTGACGGAAAAAGGGGTTCAGGAAGCCAATGCCGCCGGCAAGCTGTTGAAAGAAGCAGGCTACTCCTTCGATCTGGCCTTTGCTTCTGTGCTGAAGCGTTCGATCAAGACGCTGAACTACGTGCTGGAGGAGATGGACCTCCTGTGGATTCCTGTCCAGAAATCCTGGAAGCTGAATGAGCGCCATTACGGGGCGCTGCAAGGGCTGAGCAAAAGCGAAACCGCCGTTAAGTACGGGGAAGAGCAGCTGCATATCTGGCGGCGCAGCCTGTCGGTCCGCCCCCCTCTGCTGGAGCCGGATGACCCGCGCTATGCCAGAAACGACATCCGCTACAAGGAGGTGCGCCCCGGCGATATTCCGCGCGGGGAGAGCCTGGAGGATACGGTCGCCCGAGTCGGCGATTTCTGGGGCAAACGGATTGTGCCGCTGATCCGCAAGAAGGAGCGGGTGCTGATCTCGGCGCACGGGAATACGCTGCGGGCGCTGATCAAATTCATGGAGGATTTGGATGAACCGACGCTGCTGGAGCTGAACGTTCCCACTGGCGTACCGCTTGTTTATAAGCTGGATGATGACGTTAAGCCGATCAGCCGCTTTTATCTCGGGGTCCCTGAAGAAGTGCAAGAGAAAGCCCGTGAGGTGGCGAACCCGAGCAAGGTGACGGAATAAGCCTCAGCCGTGAATGAGTATATGTATAATAATCAAAGCCCCGTCCAAGGGATTGCCTGCGCTCCCTTGGACGGGGCTTTGAAGTATGTCTTGGCGGTTTAAGTAGGGCGCCGCAGTGTCCCCAGCAGTTCCCCCATCTTAACCTTGGTCTCGCTCGTTAGTCCGGGCCGCGGAGTAAAGGTGCCGTTCTCAAGCAGCAGCACCACAGTAGAACCGAATTCGAAATAAGCGAGGTCCTCTCCGATCTGCCACTGATCCGCTTCAGCATCCGAATAATGGATGCTGCTGACATTCATCGCACCAACCTTCACAACGGCGGCTTCCCCGTTTGCTCCGGCAATATAAGTAATGAGCCGTTCATTGCGGCTCAGCACACTCTTCATATGTCTCATGCCGAATTCATTGACAGGATAGGCCCGGCCGCGGATATAGTCGCTTTCTATCTTGCGTCCGGTAAGCGGTGAGTGAATCCGGTGATAATCCGTCGGGCTTAAGTACAGTACGAAGAAGAACCCCTTTTTGTACAGCTCCATATGCGGAGAATGATTAAGCAATTCCTCCAGCAGGTAATCCTGGCCTTTTACATTCATAATGGTTCCGGAATGAATCTCACCCATGGCAGTTATCAAAGCGTCTACCGGACTGGCAACGACATCAGCCCCATCCGCTACTATGCGCATTCCAGGCTTCAGCCGGCGGCTGAAAAATTCATTTAGCGTGTGGTATTCCCCGGACGGCTTCTCCGCTTCGGCGGCAGGAATATGATAAGTCCGAATAAATACCGGGATCAAAAAACGGCTGAGTCTGCTATGGGAAAAAGCTCCCATTAACCGGGAAAGCCATCGGTGTGAGGACAACTCGGTCATCAGCCGCAGCAATTGTTTAACCATGATTATCTCCCTTCCATCATGCAGAGTAACGGTCCCGCTTCCGGGACCGTTACCGCTCTGCATTATATTGACATAGAATAAGAGACAAATCAATAACGGATATACCTTGCGGGCTCTTCAAGCAGGAAACGGGCATAGCCCATAGGCCTGCGGTAGCTGTCTTTCCAGGTTCCGCTAAGTCCGGCTTTCTGGAATCCATAGCGCTGGTCGCGCCCGTTGCATTCGATGAAATACAGACGCTGGTCCCTGGTGATTCCGATATCCAGCCCGATATCGGCCAGGCCGGGCAGGCTTCTCTCCAGCTGGTGAGCGATGGAGAGACTGAGGGATGTGACAGACATGCGGATGCATGCCGCTGCACTACCGGTGAATACCTGATCCAGAACAGCGGAGGCGCTTAGCGCTTCGCCGCCTCTGGCAATATTCGATACAAAACCGCCGGGTGCCGCAAGTTTGGCGAACATGCCGGTTACCTGCCACTCTCCGCCCCAGCCGCGTTGCACGGTGACCCGAAGATCAAAGGGGCGGCCGCTGAGCTCAGCCAGCGGAATGCGTTCCTGTACCAGATAGGGTACCGATGCGAAGCGTAACCGCAGCGCCCTGGGCAAAGCCTGCGGGTCCACCGTACTGCTCAGCCAGCGCCGCGAGCCGGAAGGGAGATAGCTCCAGGTCCAGCGGCGCGCACTGATCCGGGACAGGCGCATGACGCCCTTGCCGACACTGCCGCGGCATGGTTTGAGAATGAGATCAGAATAGCGGTTCATCATTTCCTTCAGCCCGGACATTCCGGTCCTAGAGTCAGGCAAAAAGCACTGCAGTGCTTCATTCTGCTCCAGCAGCCCGTGAATCTGATCTTTTCCGTAGCGGTTACATGTATTAAATATCAGGAGGCCCTGCCCCAGCAGCCGGTCGATCCCGGTGCTGCCCTGGCTGTAGATCGCCCTGTTATGAATCACGCCCGGTGTCGGGATGACGGTTCTGACGTATCCCTGCCTTCCCTTCACGTAAGCGATGCTGAATCCTGATTCCGGATTGATGTCAGAGAGCTGCAGAAAGCAGGGGATCATTCCGTAGGCGGCGGCAGCCTCCTCATAGCTTTCCAGCGACTCCTGTCCCGTTTTTAACCGGGGAACGCCCCGGTGCATAGCGGCATTTAGCAGTATTCCCACGAGCTTTTGCCCCATGTTCGTTCCTCCCGTTATCTTCTGTAATTACGGCGGTTCCCCTTCTTTAGCATTGTATGTTTGTACGGGGCCTCGGGGGATGGACGAATGCGCGGCGGCAGATGCCCTTTTTTTGAACCAGGATCTTACGGGTTTAAAGAATGGCAGGCATGCTGCAAAAGGGTGTCATCCGCCTACCTTACTGCATATGATGCCTAGGAGAAACATTCGATGGAAGGAGGAGACTGCTTGTGAAGGGCTCCAGAAAGAACCGGCATAACGGCGCTAAAAAACGACTCTATTATGTAGATAATCCCAATAAAACAGAACTGAGCATGCTGCGAAGCGGTCCAAGAGTACAGGAGGGGAATAATACGTCAGCCGGAGGTACGGATACGGTGGCGGAGGTAAGTGTGCCAGACCAGACTCTGCCAGACCAGACTCTGCAGGTTAGCGGCGTCGGCACAGCGGAGCTTCCGGCACAGCCGGCCGTCCTGGAAACGAATCAGCTGCTGAAGCCGGCAGTGGTAGAAGCGCTTGAGATTGAGGCGGTTCCTCCAGTAAAGGTGCCGGCGGCGCCGCTTATGACGGAGAAGGAACGACTGCAGAAGGTGTACACCGATGATATTTCGGAAGCCGCAGTGACCGGCCCGAAAATCGCTCCTCGGACGATCGACGGGTCCAAGCTGAAATTCGGCATTATCGGCACGCCGTGGCTGCAGGATTATGCAGTACAGAGTATTAATATCGCGGATAAGGCGATTACCTCGTCCAAACTGGCCCCCGAGTCGGTATCGGGCGAGCATTTGGCCGAAGGAAGTGTCAGCGGAGGCAAGCTGCTGGATTATTCAATCGGCGGCGAGAAGCTGAAAAACGGAAGTATCGGGCCGGAAAAGCTGGCTGACCGCACGATCGGAGGAGAGCAGATCGCCGACCGCTCGATCGCCGGCCGCCATTTGAGCGAGCTGCTGATCACCTCCGAGCTGCTGGAGGACGGTGCTGTTAGCGGCGAGAAAATTCTAAGCAGCAGCATTGTCAGCCGCCACCTGGCGAACGGCATTATAGACCGCTCCAAGCTGGCGGATGAAGCGGTATCCAGTGACAAAATTGCCGATGGCGAAATCACCGGTGCCAAGCTGGCTGAGGGCAGCATCGGCAGCCTTCATCTGAAGGAAGGGGCTGTGACCGCGAAGCATCTGGCCCCGGGTGCAATCGGTCGGGAGCAGCTGGCCAGCAAGCTGATCGGCAAAGAGCAGCTGGGTTCCGCCGTGATCGAGAGCGGGCATCTGGCCGATGGTGCAGTGGGCTCACGGCAGCTCGGGGAGAAGGCTGTACGCAGCCAGCACCTGAGTCCGGAGAGCATAAACGGGACCCATATCGGCGACGGGGAAATTAAGGGGAATCATCTGGCTGACCGGAGTATTTCTTTTGTGAAGCTGGCGGAAGGGGCTGTGGGGACGGCGCAGATTGTCGAGCAGGCGGTGACCTCCTCCAAAATCGCCGACCAAAGCATCCTGACGCATAAGCTGGCCGATGAAGCGGTGACGACCCGCCATCTGGCGAAGTCTGCAGTCCGCAGTCCGCAGATTGCCATGCAGGCAGTTACCTCCGCTCACATCCAGCGTGAAGCGGTGGATCAGTCCCACTTGAGCACTGAATCTGTAGGTTCACAACAGCTACAGGCGGGTGCGGTGCTGAATACACACCTGGCTTCCGGTGCGGTAACCGGCAAACAGCTGGCGCATGAGTCCGTCACGGCGGACCATCTCCTTCCGCATAGTGTAACTACTGCCAAATTGGCAGAAGGGGCGGTGACCGGCGCGAAACTGGCTCCCGGTTCCGTGAGCAGCAATACCATTGTCCGGGAAGCTGTGAGCGGGGAGCATATCGCTTTCTGTGCGGTGGAGGAGAAACATCTGGCAGATGCCAGCGTCAGCGGCCGGGTGCTGCAGGGTGCGGTGGTAGATACCGAACACCTGGCTCCGGGTGCCGTTGAGCGCAAGCATCTCGCCGAGAACAGTGTCAGCAGCACAGCTCTGCAGGCCGGAGCGGTGATCGGTGAGAAGCTGGCCTCAGGTGCGGTGAAGGAAGTTCACCTGGCTGCAGGGGCGGTGCAGCCGCATCATCTGGCAGATCATGCTGTGACTTCATTAAAGATATCGCCAGAAAGCATCTCGACCGATAAGCTCAGCGATTTGTCTGTTACGTCCATTAAGCTGGCTGATGGCAGTGTGAGTTCTCCCAAGCTGGCGTCTGCTGCGGTGACAGCCGAGCACTTAGCGCCGGGAGCTGTCGTTCCTGCCTCTATCAGTGATACAGCAGTGCAGGGACGACATCTGTCGCCGGGAAGCATCGGCGGGGCGCATATCCGCCCGATGTCGATCGGTAACGGGCATATCCTCCCTAGTTCAGTCTCTGCTATACAAGTGCAGGACGGCAGTATTGTCAGCTCCAAGCTGGCAGATGAAGCTATAACCTCCCGCCACCTGTCCCCCGGCAGCATTGACGGTAGCATTTTGGCGGAAGCCGCGGTGGAGAGCCGGCACATCGGCGAAGGCGAGATTACGTTGGCCCATCTGGCAGAGGAAGTCCGCAGCGCAGAAATTCTGCCGGATGGCAGCATCAGTGCAGATAAGCTGGCAGACAGCTCTGTTGGCTCATCCCAGCTGGCTCCCGGCAGTGTATATGGAGGCCACATTACACCGGAAGCGGTGGATAGCCGCCATATCCGGAGCGGCAGCATTACCTTGAAGCATCTGTCCAAGGAGGCACTGACTTCCGAGCTGCTGCCGGACGGCAGTGTCGGCGGTGCTAAACTGGCTGACGCTTCTATAGGCTCCCAGCATCTGTCGCCGGGCAGCATTGACGGCAGCCATTTGGCGGAAGCCGCAGTGCAGAGCCGGCATATCGGCGAAGGCGAGATTACGCTGGCCCATCTGGCAGAGGAAGTCCGCAGCGAAGACATTCTGCCGGACGGCAGCATCAGTGCAGATAAGCTGGCAGACGGCTCCGTTGGCTCATCCCAGCTGGCTCCCGGCAGTGTATATGGAGGCCACATTACACCGGAAGCGGTGGATAGCCGTCATATCCGGAGCGGCAGCATTACGCTGAAGCATCTGTCCGAGGAGACACTGACTTCAGAGCTACTGCCGGACGGTAGTGTTGGCGGCTCCAAACTGGCTGACGAAGCCATAACCTCCCGCCACCTGTCCCCAGGCAGCATTGACGGCAGCCATCTGGCGGAAGCCGCAGTGGAGAGCCGGCATATCGGCGAAGGCGAGATTACGCTGGCCCATCTGGCCGAAGAAGTCCGCAGCACGGACATTCTGCCGGACGGCAGCATCGGTGCAGATAAGCTGGCAGACGGCTCTGTGGGTTCTTCCCAGCTGGCTCCCGGCAGTGTATATGCTAGCCATATTAAACCGGAAGCGGTGGATGGCCGCCATATCCGGAGCGGCAGCATTACCTTGAGGCATCTGTCCGAGGAGACACTGACTTCCGAGCTGCTGCCGGACGGCAGTGTCGGCGGAGCTAAACTGGCTGATGCTGCTATAGCATCCCGCCATTTGTCGGCTGGAAGCATTGACGGCACCCATCTGGCAGAAGCCGCAGTGGAGAGCCGGCATATCGGCGAAGGCGGGATTACGCTGGCCCATCTGGCGGAAGAAGTCCGCAGCGCGGACATTCTGCCGGACGGCAGCATCGGTGCAGATAAGCTGGCAGACGGTTCAATTGGTTCTTCCCAGCTGGCTCCCGGCAGTATATATGGAAACCATATTACACCGGAAGCTGTCGATAGCCGCCATATCCGGGTCGGCAGTATTACCTTGAGGCATCTGTCCGAGGAGGCACTGACTTCCGAGCTGCTGCCTGACGGCAGTGTCGGCGGCTCCAAACTGGCTGATGCTGCCATAGCGTCCCGCCATTTGTCGCCGGGCAGCATTGACGGCAGCCATCTGGCGGAAGCCGCAGTGGAGAGCCGGCATATCGGCGAAGGCGAGATTACGCTGGCCCATCTGGCTGAAGAAGTCCGCAGCGCGGACATTCTGCCGGACGGCAGCATCGGTGCAGCTAAGCTGGCAGACGGTTCTGTCGGCTCACGGAAGCTGGCAGCCGGGAGCGTATATGGAGGTCACTTAGCTCCGGAAGCAGTGGATAGCCGCCATATCCGTAACAGCAGCATTACCATGAAGCATCTGTCCAAGGAGGTGCTGACTTCTGAGCTGCTGCCTGATGGCAGCATAACCTCGAAGAAGCTGGCAGAAGGCTCTATCGGCTCCTTCCAGCTGGCCCCCGGCAGTATATATGGAGGCCACATAGCATCAGAGGCGGTGGATAGCCGCCATATCCGGAGCGGCAGCATTACCTTGAAACATCTGTCCGAGGATACGCTGACCTCTGAATTGCTGCCTGATGGCAGTATCGGCTCTGCGAAACTGGCTGAGGGCGCAGTAGGTTCCTTCCAGCTGGCTCCGGGCAGTGTATATGGAGGCCACTTGGCTGCAGACGCGGTGGAAAGCCGGCACATCCAGAGTGGCAGCATAACGGCCGATCATCTCGCTGAAGGGGCAGTGAAATCCGAGATGCTGTCCGACGGCAGCATCGGTTCGGAGAAGCTTGCGGCCGGAGCAGTGCATTCACACCATCTGCAGCAGGAAAGTGTCTGCAGTGAGCATCTGGCTGACGGAATTCTGGAAGAGCGGCATTTGCTTCCGGAAATCATAAAACTGACGCATCTGGCAGAAGAAGTCCGCAGTGCAGAGCTGCTCCCGGACGGCAGCATTACCGCTGCCAAACTGGCTTCCGGCAGTATTGGAGAGGAGCATCTGGCCGAGGGTGCCGTTGGCGCCTCCGCGCTTCAGGACGAAGCGGTGGACGCTTCTAAACTGGCTTCCTTCGCAATTCAATCCCGGCACCTGGAAGAAGAGAGTGTGCAGAGCTACCATATCGCATCCGGCGCAGTTAATGGAGACCATCTGGCCCACGGCTCAGTCGGTATAGAGCATCTCTCCTTCAGTCCGGTACAGAGTGCCGGAAACCGGGAAGTGCTGCAGCAGTTCGGAATGACGGCATTCATGTTCAACGGTAACGCAGAGAGCGTGGATGTGACTGTACCGTTCGATGAAGCCTTTGGCCATACCGGTTATGTGCTCGTGGCGATGACCAACCAGCCTTTCTTCCATGCCTCACTGAAGAGCAGAGCCAGCGGAGAAGCGGTTGTAACCGTAGACCGTTTGCGCGAAACTCCGCATTTCTACGGTGTGTTATCTTGGATCGCCCTTGGTTCCCCGCCGGCTAAACCGGCTGTAGAGCATCGGGCCTTTGATTAAATAGAGGAACAACGGAATAGAAGGGGGAAAAGCGCAGCCGATGGCTGCGCTTTTTTGAAGGATAATATTTTGTATGTAATCCCCGAAGCAGAAGCCCCTCTTTGTGGCGTTATTTTGAGAGATTCAGGCAATAATTCAGTCCCTAGGAGCTCGCAGAACTATAGTGCTTCAATGAAAACCTCCAAACGCCAACCGAAACTGCGAAAATGGACCAGCTGAGTATAAGAAACAAAGTGTACTCCGCAAAGTGGATGGTTTTCACCACAGCTTTTGAGGCAACGGTTAAGGCTAATCCATACGGCAATACATAGCTGAGTATAAACCGGATAAAGCCTTTATAAATATCTACCGGCCGCGTTGAAAAGTAACATAGAATTCCGTGTATGGAGTCTACAAAGTCTGCTTTTACCAGCCAAAACGATGAGCACGTAAGGATAAAATAGACGGAGTACTGAATCATTAAAGCGTGAAAAATGGAAACAACGTAGAGTACAGCTTTTCCAAAGGTTAACTCCATCCCTCCCTGGATAAGCGCAAATGTAATCAGTATAACGCCAGTCAGTGCGCTTATTAATGAACCGGGATCTACATTTCTCAGACTGATCAGAAACTGGGAGTTTACCGGCTTGGTTATATAATAATCCAGTGCACCGCTCCTGATCATGCCCGGAATCGCCAAAAGGTTAAAAAATGGGCCAAACGTCCACAGCGAATCGATAATATTAAAAGTGCCGATATAGAAAAACATTTCGTATTTTGTCCAGCCGGCCAGTGTATCTACATTCGTGAAAACAAGATGCATAAAGATTAGCTGTACAGAAAAAAATGCGGCATTCGTAACGAACACTAATCCAAAATTAATTTTGTATGCCGCCATTTTCATAAGACTCTGCTCGATAAATATCCGGTATAATCTCACGTATCTCATATCAGCCTCACGCGCCTGTTCCCGTATATTTTTTTAGGCCCATTCTCCAAATGATTTTTATCAAGCCGTATAGCACCAGAATCCACACCAGCTGTATCCACAGACCCCGGTATAATGCCTCCGCTGACAAGCCTTTCGTAATCATAACGGCTGGAAAATACGTGCAATACATAAAGGGAAGCACCGAAAATGCGTTAAGCAAGGGTCCCGGGAACAGATCTAACGGAAACACTCTGCCTGAGGCAAGATCAAGAAGAATATCTTTTAGAAGGAATAAGGAGGCCACCTCTGTCATCCAAAACACAAACAAACTGATTAGGATATTGATCAAAAAGCTCAAGATCAGAGAGCATAGTACCACTACCGGGAGTAAACAGAATTGCGCCGCAGGAATTTCCGCCTGTAAATCCCCAAAACGAAAAACGATCACCGGTATGAACATCAATAGGGCAATGAGCAGGTTAAGCAGCTTCTGGGATAAGGTTTCAGTGAAGTAATACCCAAAATAATGGATGGGCCTGACCAGTAAATTATTTAAAGCTCCGTCTTTGATCTCATTAGCGACCTTATAACCGATACTCCCAACATTCGTGAAGGAAGCAATAATAAACATGAAAATGTAGTAGGTGATGATTGAATTGAAATTGTACCCGTTAATCTTACGGCCCTGAGCATTGTCGAATAACACCTTCCAGAAAGCAATTTCCGCTATGACCCTGAATACATCCATTAATGAGGTGAATATAAAATTCCCTTTATAGGCAAGGGAGGTCTGCAGATTAAGTTTCAGCACCTGGACATATTTTCTCATCGTATACACCCATCCGTTATTTATTGAATAAGCTCTCGAAAATATCATTGATCGGCAGCTCACCGGTCGTTATATCACTTAAAGACCCATCGTAAATGATTTTTCCGTGTGAGATAGCAATAATGCGGTTACACAGCTCTTCTATATCCTCCAGATAATGACTGGTCAAAATGACCGTAACCTTCTTTTCAACATTTATATACTTTAAAAAATCCCTGATCCTGCGCCTGGATGAAACGTCCAGCCCAATCGTAGGCTCATCTAAAAATAATACTTTTGGGCCATGCAAGAAAGCGCCGATGAGTTCGAATTTCATGCGTTCGCCTAAAGACAGATTTCTTAAAGGAGTATTAAGGATAGATTGTACCTCTAATAGTTCCGTTAATTCCTGAAGCGTTCGGGTATAATCAGGCTCCGTGATTTCGTAAATTTCTTTAATCAACTGAAAGGAGTCTATGGCCGGAAGGTCCCACCACAGCTGATTTTTTTGACCCATCGTGATCGAAAAGTTCTTCTTAAAGCCATGCTCTAACCGATGCGGGATATATCCCATTACGCTAATCGCACCTTCTGTAGGATGTATGATTCCTGACAGCATTTTTATGGTTGTCGTTTTTCCTGCACCATTAGGACCGATGAAACCAACAAACTCCCCTTCTTGGATGGAGAAATTAATGTGATCGACAGCCACCTTGTTCTCAAATTGTCTCAAGAATAAATTTTTAATGCCGGCTAACAATCCGGGCTCCTTTTTTGTGGTTTGGTAAACCTTTGAAACGTTATTCACTGCAATTATTTCATTCACGATGACTTCACCCCTTGATTACATGTACTTTTGTTCTTGTTATAAGAAGTTTTCTTGCTTTTCTTTCCGGCTGCCCATCCTATTTATTCTGTGGAGGCCGGCGGCTCCAAGCATCGGCTTATATCCATAGAGTAAATGAACCCCCTGGAAAAATATAGACTTATAATAATTATTTTGGTATGATGTTGAATAAGGTCTTGAAAAAAATGTACATACAAACCACGGGTCATTCATTGATCCGTGGTTTTTTTGTTTGCGGAAAATTAGGGGTTCATCTGCAGCAGGGAGGGATGGCATTTGTCCAATTTTCTGTGCGAAGGGAGACATGTGCCGTTGCGAGGGACAGCGGATTACATAGACTGTGGTGTAACCCTCAGCCCGGGAGTATGCCCTCCGAAGGAAGGTGGATGAGCTTGAAACAGCATAGACGAACATCTGCCCGCCGCTCGGGGCGGCGGGCTTCTCAAGCAGCGCGAAGAAACTCCCGGCCGCGGCCGCGGCCCGCGGCAGTACTGCCTGCCGTGAATCATCCGGAGCCTTATGTGTCGGTGATTATTCCGGCGATGAATGAAGCACGGACGATTGCCGCAGTCATTGCTGAAGCCAGAGGGGTTCATCCGCGCTGTGAGGTTATAGTGATTGTCAACGGCTCTGCCGATAATACGGCAGAAATTGCGTACAGCATGGGTGCGAAGGTCATCTCCTTCACACAGCCGCTCGGGCACGACGTAGGCCGAACTGTTGGAGCGGAAGCAGCCAGGGGTGAAATCCTGCTGTTTACTGACGGGGATCTGGTTATTCCCGCTGCGGATCTGCGCCCGTTCGTGGAAGCGGTCAGCGGCGGGGAGGATGTAGCTTTGAATAATTATTCCGGTCCGGTGCGACGCAGGCTGCCGCATCCCGTAGTGCTCTCCAAGTATGCACTCAATATTATGCTTGGACGGCCGGATCTGCAGGGATATTCCCTGACAGCGGTTCCCCATGCGCTCAGCCGGGCGGCGCTTACGGCTCTGGGGAGCGCTTCGCTGTCCAGACCGCCGCTGGCCTACGCCCGTGCCATACTGGATGGGCTGAAGGTGAAGGCGGTACACAAGGTACCTGTCGGCCGGATGAACGCTGTCCGCCGTAAGGCGGAAGGTAAAGATCCCTTGCAGGAGATTATCCTCAGGGATCACCTGGAGGCTGTCGCTCTGCTGCTTGAACGCAGGGGCAAACGGGCTGGATATGGCGATGCCGGACGGCGAAGGGAGATGGTGAGATGAAGGCCACCAGCACTAAGGCGGTAATCCGCCTGAATCAGAAACGGCGGAGTCCCGCCAGCACTTCCATCCGCCGGAACGCAGCCGGTACAGCACGATCAACCAGCCGCAAGCCTGCAGGCCGTCAGCCGCAGCGGCTGCTCAGGGGGCTTCGCGGATCGCTGTCAGTGATCATCTCGGCAAGGAATGAAGCACGTACCCTTCCGCCGCTGCTGAAGCAGGTAATGCGCCTGCATCCGCTGGAAATCATCGTTGTGCTTAACGGGTGCACTGACAACAGCTTTCAGCGCACCAGGTTGTGTCCGCAGGCGATGATCGTGCATTGTCCGGAAACGGCGGGGCATGATGTGGGGCGGGCGCTTGGTGCCAAGCTTAGCCGCGGGGATATCCTGCTGTTCTTGGATGGAGATATGGTTATACCGGCTCCGCTGCTGGCCGGGTTCGCTTCTGCTGTAGACGGTGGAGTGGATGTGGCGCTGAATGATCTGGATCATCTGCTGCCGCCATTTGGACTCAGTGATGATGTTACCCGCTGCAAGCTGTACCTGAATGCCGTTCTTGGCCGGAGCGATCTCGGAGTCAGCTCCATGACCGCGGTGCCCCATGCTTTGTCGCGGCGTGCGCTGGAAGTGATCGGCTACCGTGAACTGATGGTTCCGCCCAAAGCGCAGGCGATCTCGCTGATGAAGCAGCTGCGGGTGGAAAAGGCGGGGACAGTCAATGTGTTCAAGCAGAACCGGCTGCGGCAAGGCAATACAGGCGCAGGGAATAGGGTGGAGCAGCTGATTGCCGGTGATCATGCAGAAGCGCTGCTTGAGGTTCTTGCCCAGCGCCGGATGCATTCCGGTGAGAGTCTGCAGGAGCAGCGGCGCCAGCTGGCGGCCTGGAGGAATGGCATATGACGCTCACCAGCATTATTATTCCGACTTATAACGGGCGGCATCTGCTGCAGGCCTGTGTCGAATCGATCAGGCAGTACACAGATACGCCCTATGAAATTATTGTTGTCGACAATGCTTCGACCGACGGCACGGATGCTTACTGCCGCAATCAGCAGCTGATGTTTATTTCTCTTCCGGAGAACCGCGGCTTTCCGCTTGCCTGCAATATGGGGCTGCAGCTGGCCTCAGGCGATGAGCTCCTGCTGCTGAATAACGACGTGATCGTCTCGCATAACTGGCTCTCCAATTTGAAAGCCGCCCTGTATAGTTCGTCGGATATCGGCATCGTTGGCCCTGTGACGAATTATGCCAGCGGGCGGCAGAAGGTAAGGACTGCTTATACAGATATGCCCGGTTTTCATAGTGAGGCGTTGGCGGCGAATATCCGGAATCCTATGAAATGGATGGAAACGGTGCGGCTTGTAGGACTGTGCTTCTTGTTCAAACGAACGGTGCTTGATACCGTCGGCCTGCTCGATGAGCGGTATTCACCCGGCCATTACGAGGATGATGACTACTGCTATCGCGCCCGTCTGAAGGGTTTCAGGCTGCTGATTGCCGGCGATTGTCTGGTGCATCATGAAGGAAGCGCCAGCTTCAAGCAAGTGTATCCCACTGAGCTTCAGGAGCTGGTGGAGCGTAACCGTAAGCTTTTTATGAGTAAATGGCATTTGGATCCGGCACATTTCATCTGAAATGCTGACTCGAAGGCTAAAGACACAGATAAAAGGGAGGAAAGTAAGTGAAAGGAGTCATACTGGCGGGCGGAAAAGGAACCAGGCTTTATCCGCTGACCCGGCTTATGAACAAACATTTGCTTCCGGTCGGCAAATATCCTATGGTGTGTTACGGTATAGACCGGTTGCGCCGGGGCGGGATCACCGATATTCTCCTGGTTATCAGCAAGCAGTCTGCGGGGCAGTATACGGATTTTTTGGGCAGCGGTGCAGAATTCGGCGTATCTCTGACCTATAAAATCCAGGAAGAAGCAGGAGGGATTGCGGAAGCGCTGGAACTGGCGGAAGGATTCATTCTCCCGGGCGAACGGTTTGTCGTACTATTGGGTGACAATCTGTTTATGGATGATCTGGGCGCCTACATGGAGAAATATCAGGAGCAGCCACAAGGGACGGCAAAAGTATTGCTGAAGCCGGTGGAAGATGCACGGAGATACGGGGTTCCCGTATTCGACAGTGAGGATGCTTCCTTGATCGCCTACATCGAAGAAAAGCCGGAGCAGCCGAAGACCAAGTTCTGTGTAACCGGAATTTATATGTATGATGAAGCCGTTTTTGATATTATCCGCCGCATTGCCCCCTCGCGAAGAGGGGAGCTGGAAATTACCGATGTAAACAACATTTATGCCGGAGAGCGCAAGCTTACCTATGATGTGCTTAAGGAATGGTGGAGCGATGCCGGTACCTTCCAGTCGCTGCAGGAGGCCGGAGAAAAGCTGAAGAACACGCTGCCTTAGGGCGGCGTGTTTTTTTACTGCAACCCTTTTACGACGACTAATCTCCCCCGCTAGTGACCCTTACCCAAAATTTAGGTATACTGCGTATGTAGAGATTTAGTCTTACGTCTTTGGAACTACATAATTATTGGCTGCTACGGGAGGCATACATATGTTTAACAAGGATCTGTGTAAAGAAGCTCTCGGGAATCTGAGGGTGGAACAGTCCAGATATGAGTCGGAAAATAAGCGGCTCGCGGAAGCTGCAGAGCTGCTGCTGGACAAGCGCAGGGTGCTTAAGTCCATCGTTGATGAGTCCTGGGAGTTTGTTAATAATTTGCGGAATAAGCCCGCGGCTCTGGATACGGATCTAAAGGTCATCAAGATTGAATCCAAAAAGTTCTCTGGCCTGCTTCATACACTGGAAAATGAGATCAGCAGAGCCAATATTGCCTCCGGTGGAACAGCAGCAGCCACGGTGCCGGGATTAGCCGGGCCGGAAGGGCGGGCCAGTGGCGGAGGGACGATTCTGACCACCAGCTTACTGAAAAGCCGCAAGAATAGGAAGATCGCTGAGCAGGCGAGTACGGAAGCTGCTGCAATCCGCGCCCATCTTCGGGCGATAGAGGCAACCCGTAAGGAAATTCAGGAGATTACAGCACTAATCGTCTCCACTTCGGAGGGGCTACGCAGTACGCTGTTGCAATGCCGTACCTTCACCACCGATTACGCAGAGCTGCCGCCGGAAACAAAACAGCGGCTGGGTGCGATGGTTTATCAGGCGAAGGCCGGAGCACAACTGCTGAACCGGGTGGTTTGAGCGAATGCTTAGCGGCTGGGGGAATTAATGATTTTTGTATGGAATAAGATGGAATACCAGATGGCTTCCGGAATAGCCGGAAGTCATCTTTGCGTTTGCGGCCGGGCGATCCGCCACCAGAGAAGCTCTTCTGTTTCACGGTATTGCTCGGCTCCCAGATGTTTTAGCACTTTGTGGGATGCGAAATTATCCGGCTCCGTATCGGCGATGACCCAGCAGGCTTCAGGGTGGCTGAAGATCCATTCGTTCACACACTCCACCGCTTCTGTCGCATATCCTTGGCCCCGGTGACTCTCGTCTATGATGTAGCCGATGATAACCTCGCCCCGTTCATTGGGCTGTCCTTTCAGGATTAGGAATCCAATCACCTGCTGCTCCCCGCGGTGGATCACTGCCCAGCAAGTAAACCACAAATAATTGTCTTCATTCTGCAGCACTTTGGAATAGCGGACCTTCATCGCATATAGCATTTCTTCATCAAGTATAGAAGCTGCAAGCTTTAACCCAAGCGACTGTTCCAGTGCGGCCGCAGTATAGCGACCTACGCTTGCGGACAGCTCTGCGGCGGTTAAAGGCTGCAAATCCAAACGCTTGCCGGAAAGTATCATATATTCAAATTCCCCCGATCCATATAACTCTTACCGCCGGATGTCCAGCTGGAAAAAAGTTCAATTTCAGCATTCAGCATATTCCTGACCGCTATGACCTGTCAATATCTGCGCTGTACGATCCGGTCTGCAAGCATAGCGGTTCCTCGCACCGTCAGGGCTTCTGCCGCATATGCTGTAGCAGGGCGTTTGAGCAAAGGAGACATGAAGGTGCAGAATAAAATAACCAAGGTGCTGCAGCACATGGCCCATACGCACGAACAAATGGCGCGGATTCTTGACGCCGAACGCCACGTAGCCGTCCGTATGTCACAAATAGTCCATGATCTGCCGGATGCGGAGCCTGATTTCGGCGGATTCAGCGGACTGGTCGAAAGTCACGGTCAGGTCAACAAGAATATCATTGCCTATTTGAATGCTATTGCTGATCTGGAAGAAGCTATGGCCGAAGGGGTAGGCCGGGTAATCAAAGAATTAAGCGGTCAGGAAGAAGAGTAGCGCTTAAGCAGGCAGGAGGCGGAAAATGAGCAGAGAAAAGGCTTTTCTGCAAATGCTGGAGTCAACCGCTACGATCCAGTGGAACATCGCGATGATTCTCGAGGCCAAAGCGGTGGAAGCGGAAAAGGTAAAGCAGTGGACACAGCATCATATCCATGCTAGATCGTTCGACAGCCATGAAGAGCAGTTGAAGGAATCCCTCTCCATCCATGAGGTGATTGTGGAAATGGTAGAGGGGCTGACCAAGCTGGAAAATGGGCTGTACAGCAACTTAAAAGCAGTACTGGGCAGCGGTGAAGAGGAAAGCGGCGAAGGCTTCGGCGGCATGTCCGGTGACGGCTTCAATTTCGGGGACGACAGCAAATGAGCGGCGGGCTTCTCTCCGAACACGCCGTCAAGCTGGAGATGATCCGCTCCATCGCCCGCAGCCAGGCCGCACTCGCTGCGATTCTGGAGAGTATCGCCGAAATTACGGGGCAATCGGAGCTGACGGCCCGCAAGCTGAGTGACAATATCAGAATCCTAAGCCAATATCAAAGCGCCATGTGCCGGATGATGTCCGGTATTTCGCTGCATCAGCCCAAACGGGGAATTCCTGCTGCGCCATGGCTAAGCACGGCATGCGCAAACGGAACCTCCAAAGTACATGGAGTACAGGAGGAGTAGAAGGATGAAGAGAAAGAAAGCGATCAAGCGTTCAGGCAGGGCAGCCCGCAGACGAGTCCTGCTGTTGACCAGGAAGGCCAAAATCCGCAGAGGTGCCGGCCGTAAAACCCGTAAGCTCCGTTATGGCAAAACTACTAAGAGAGGACTTCTGCTGCGCAAGAAAAGAAGACTCCGCCGCCGGCTTGCCCGGAGAGTGCAGGTAGTGGTGCAGCCGCCGGTACAGGTCGTGCCGGTCATCGAGGCTCCGCCGGTACCGCAGGTAGTTCCGCTCCCCCCGGACCTGGGCGTCCCTCCGGAAACGCCGCCGGGAGACGCCTTTCAGCAGGGCTACACCGAAGCATACAACGTGGGATTCGACGCCGGTTTCGCCAAGGGCTTCGAGGACGGGCATAAGCTGGAGCTGGGCTGATAAGGCAGGAGGACAACGGTAAGAAGGGTGAGAAATAGTCTATAGAGGGAGCTTAGCCTGCGATTTCCCCTACTTCCTCTATAGGCTGCTAAGCTCCCCGCCTTCCTTTGTGCCTGCTAAACAAATAAGAGCCTTGCCGTGCTAAGATACCAGGCCCTCTATTGAATTTGCTCCCGGATATGATAGACTTCTCTAAAGAATCTTTGACGGGTTCAAAACTTTAGGCAGGAAAGCAGGGATACCATGAGCAATAACGAGATCCGCAAGGCACTGGCAGAGGAAACCGGGGAGATTATGGAGCTGATTGCCAAATGCGTACAAGCCATGCAGGCAGGCGGAAGTGACCAATGGGATGACAGCTATCCTAACCGGGAAGTCATCGCACAGGATATTGAACGGGGGACATTATACGCCTACATAGATAATGAAGCCATTGCCGGCATTATTGTGCTGGACGAGCATCCGAGTGAGCTCTATCAGAGCATTCAGTGGTCCCAGGAGCAGGGGCGGCATCTGATCATGCACCGGCTGGCGGTTCATCCCGAGGTGCAGGGCAAGGGCATTGCACGCAAGCTGATCGCTTTTTCCGAAGAGCATGCACGCAGGGAAGGCTACAGCAGCATCCGGCTGGATACCTATTCGAAGAATACCCGGGCGCTGGCTTTATATCCGAGTCTCGGCTATGAACGCAGGGGCGAAGTGTTTTTTCCGCACCGGGCAGTGAGTTTTCCCGTGTTTGAGAAGGTGCTGATTGTAGAAGGGGCATAGGATATGTACTGTTAACCGCTACAAAGATTGTGCTTCCCTCCGAATTCCGTTCATATAGGTTAAGATGGAATCTGTTGCACTTCCTGCAGCAGATTCCCTCAAAATCATGTGTAAAACTGAATCTACTGCACTTTATACAACAGAACTCGGTGAAAAAGGTGGTTTTGACCTGAATCCCGGAAATCTGATGTACAAAATACAATAGAAAGAGATTTACCGCAGATACTGAGCCAATCTATTGCAGTAAATACACTCATTCAAACCGTAGACTTATTTGAAGAGGGTGTATTTGGAAGTAAATGGGTAGATTATGTTAATAAACATTACATATTACTTGGATTTTGAGAAACAAAACGCATTTTTCTCTCATTTAACACCTAATTGATGTTAATAATATTGACATATAGTTTGTCTTTCGTTTATCATGGGGTTATTCAAGGGCAATTGAATAATCCTTTTTTTCGTATATCCTTAATAATTGGTTTAAGGGTCTCTACCGGGAACCGTAAATTTCTGGCTACGAAAATATGCTGCGGCATATTTTTGTAGCCTTTTTGTGTTATCTGCATGAAGCAAACTGTGAATTGAACGAGGGGGAATCGGGTTATGGCGAACATTCTGATCAAAAACGCAGAGATTATTACGATGAACAAACAGGAAGAGATCTTTCATGGAGATATTCGGATTAAAGACAGCCTGATTGTTGAAATCGGCAGCGGCCTTACGGCGCAGGGGGATGAACGGGTAATTGACGCGACGAACCGTACGGTCATTCCCGGCTTTGTACAGACGCACATCCATCTCTGCCAGACGCTCTTCCGCGGCAAAGGTGATGACTTAGAGCTGATGGACTGGCTGCGTAAACGGATCTGGCCGCTGGAGGCGGCGCATGATGAGGATTCGCTGTACTATTCCGCCATGCTGGGGATTGGAGAGCTGATCTCCAGCGGTACGACGACGATTGTTGATATGGAGACGGTCAACCATACGGATTTTGCGTTTCAAGCGATAGCCAAAAGCGGCATTCGCGCCCTCTCCGGCAAGGTGATGATGGATCAGAAGGGCGGCGATGTTCCAGAAGCGCTGCAGGAGGATACAGCGGCATCCCTTCAGGAGAGTGTGGATCTGCTGGAGAAATGGAACGGTTATGACAACGGGCGGATTCAGTACGCGTTCTCGCCGCGTTTTGTCATCTCCTGCACCGAGCCGCTGTTGAAGGAGGTGCGTGACCTGTCGGCGCGTTATAACGTCAAAGTACACACTCATGCCTCCGAGAACCAGGGGGAAATCGAAATCGTCCAGGCGATGACCGGCATGCGCAACGTTGTGTATCTGGATCACTTAGGGCTGGCGAATGAACGCCTGATTCTGGCACACTGCGTGTGGCTGGATGCGGAGGAGAAGCGGATTTTGCGGGACCGCGGAGTGCATGTCAGCCACTGCCCGGGCTCCAATCTGAAGCTGGCTTCAGGTATTGCGGATACGCCGGGTATGCTACATGACCACGTTCACCTCAGTCTGGGAGCTGACGGCGCGCCGTGCAACAATAACCTGGATATGTTCAACGAAATGCGGCTGGCGGCGATCATCCAGAAACCGCATCATGGCCCGACGACCATGGATGCACGCAGCGTGTTCCGGATGGCAACCATCGGCGGCGCCAAGGCAGTAGGTATGGAAGACAAGATCGGCAGCATCGAGGTAGGCAAAAAAGCCGACCTGGCCATCCTGAACCTCTACAACTTCCACACCTTCCCTTCCTATGATATCGACCCGATCTCCCGCATCGTCTATTCCGCCACCCGCGCGGATGTGGAGACGACGATTGTCGATGGTAAAATCCTGATGGATAAAGGACTGTTAAAGACCGTGGATAAAGACACCGTGCTGCAAGAGGCTAACCGCTCGATCAAACGGCTGCTGGTTCATTCGAAGATTAGCTAAAACATTATAGTGTATACGAATATATGAATGTACGAATTATGCCCACGATTAACGATTGTGTGGGCCTTTTTTCTGTGTTGACATAAAGATGGAATAACCTCACAATCGGAAAGATATGATTTTTGGGGTGGGAGGAATAGGGATTTTAGCGTATTTATTTTGAATAGAGATCAAGGGGTGCGAGCTTTCGCAGCCCTTATTTTTTTGGAATTGACACGTCCTCATATAATGTATATATTACATATATACACTAAATACAATTAACGTAAGGATGATGGTGCCGCAGCATGAACATATTGATTTCAAGTACATCGGGGGAGCCGATATATGCCCAGATTGTGGCCCAGATCCGTCAGCTGATTCTGCAGGGGGAGCTTGTATCGGGAACGCCTCTGCCCTCCATCCGCCAGCTGGCCAAGGAGCTGCAGATCAGTGTGATCACGACGAAGCGGGCTTACGAGGAACTGGAGCGGGAAGGGCTGATCAACTCCATCGTCGGCAAGGGTTCCTTTGTGTCCGGGGCGGATCAGGAATTTATCAAAGAGCAGCGTCTAAGGATGCTGGAGCTGAAGCTGAAGGAGATCATTGACGAGAGCAGAATGCTGGGTCTCAATTATGCTGAGCTTACAGATATGCTGAAGCTGCTATACGAGGAGGAACAGGAATGAGTGATTGCATCAGACTGGATCACCTGCACAAGAGCTATGGACATTTTCAGCTGCAGGATATCTCACTGGGTGTGAAGGAAGGGTATATTACCGGACTGATCGGCCCAAACGGGGCAGGCAAAACAACGCTGATCAAGATGATCATGGGCATGGTTCATCCCGACCAGGGAGAGATTCAGTTGTTTGGGCTGGATCACAAGGAGCATCTGCCGGCGAATAAAGACCGGATCGGCTACGTATCCGACGAGAATATATACTACGAGCAGCTTACGGTTAAGCAGATGAAAAAGGTGATTGCCCCGTTCTACAGCCGCTGGGATGAGGATACATACGGAAAATATCAGGAGCTGTTCAAGCTGTCCCCGGGCAAGAAGATCAAAGATCTGTCCAAGGGGATGAAAGTTAAGTTTTCACTGGCAATAGCTTTGTCGCATGGGGCAGATTTGCTCATTATGGACGAACCTACTTCAGGGCTTGATCCGGTGTTCCGCAGAGAGCTGCTGGATTTGCTTACGGAGCATATTCAGGACGAGCGGAAGTCGATTATTTTCTCAACGCATAACACAACAGATCTGGACCGGATTGCCGATTATATTGTGTTCATTAACGACGGGCGGATCGTGTTCCATGAGATGAAGGAGGCGCTGGCCGAGAAATATCTGCTGGTCAAAGGCGGTAAGGAACTGCTCGACCGCGACGTCCGCCGCTTATTTCTCGGTATCCGGGAGAGTGCGCACGGCTTCGAGGGGTTGATCCAGAACCGGAGTGAGGGAGAGCGTTACTTAAAGGAAACGGCTATTTGCGAGACGCCCAGCTTGGAGGAAATTATGTATTTTTCGGTAAAAGGAAGTGATATACGTGTATAATTCCCTGTATCTGATCCGTAAAGACCTCATCCTCGTGCAAAAGTTTATGCTGCTGCTTATCCCGTATTACCTGGTTATGGGCTATACGAATTTTGACGGCTATACACTGTTCGCCCTGTTCCCTGCCATGATTCTGCTTATCAATTCCTGTACACTCGACGTGCAGCAGAATAATCAAAAATTTCTGATCAGCCTTCCGGTTCCCAGACAGCAGCTGGTGCTGGCCAAATATTTGGCAATTCTGCCTTACGGACTGGTCAGCTTGGTATGTACGATGCTGCTATACCTGGTCGCGTTCCTGTCCGGCCGGACAACCGGCCCTCTTGCCTGGAGAGAGCTTGCCCTATGCCTTGCCGCTTTTCCGCTGCTTGCATCATTCTACCTCCCTCTCTATTATTGGCTGGGCCGGAAGGGGACGCAGGTGGTCAATTTTGTCTTCATCATGCTGATTATGCTTAGTGTTAGCGCGGCTTCTAAGCTGGTAGAGTGGTTGCCTGGCCTGTCGCATTGGGTGAGTACAGGCAAGACGGACAGCATTCTGCTTCCGGTTATTGCGGGTCTCGGCTATGTGCTGGTTCTGTTCTGCTCCTATCTGATTTCGCTGCGTGTGTTTGCTGCCAAGGATATCTAAGAATTATTTATGAGCCCTCGAAATGATCTCCGGAGATACGGAGGTCATTTTTTTCTGTTATATTGGCTCTAACTGGCTCTAAGACCAAACCATAAAATAGAAAATAAAGGGAACCTTTTGCCTGATAACGGGGTCGTATAAAGTGAGGTGGTGCAATTGGACCTGGAGCTGAATAAGTGGGCTGAACGGGAAAAACGGGATGAACGGGATACGCCGGATGAGCTGAAGGATGCCGAGACCATGAATGAAGATCAGCTGCGGCAGGTAATGGGCCTGTACGGAAATGATATCTGGAACTATATCTACTATCTGACCAAAAATGCCGGGCAGGCGGATGACCTCACGCAGGAAGTATTCGTGAAATGCTTTTACCGGATTGGCACGTATAAGGGAACTTCCAGCTTGAAAGCCTGGCTGTTTACGATCGCACGCAACACGGTTTTCTCGTACCGGAAATCACGGTTTTTCCGCACAAGCCTGTGGGGCGGCGGGATTCAGAGCCTTACGCCTGTGTACGAGGAGCGGCAAGGGGCAGAAGCTGGACAGCATGGCACCTTGGTGGAACAAAAGCTTGGCACTTCGCGTTCGGCGGAGATGGAATATCTGGGTAACCAGCAGACGAGGGACATCTGGGACATCATCATGAAGCTGCCGGAGAAGCTGCGCGAGGTGCTGGTGCTTGACCTGAAGGCAGAGCTGTCGGTTAATGAAATCGCCGGTCTGACCGGGCTGCCTCCGGGAACCGTCAAGTCAAGGCTGCACCGTGCGCGGCATAAAGTCCAGGACAAACTAAGGGGGATGAAGTGATGGAGGAGCATGAGCCGCAGTGGTATGAACAGGCACGCAAAGGGCCGTTCCAGGAGCCGAAATTTACGGATTCCTCTGCTGAAAAGGTGATCCGGCGTGTACAGCAGGGCAGGCCGGGCCAAGCCAAAGCCGGATACAGGTTCCGGGGCTTGCTGGCAGCAGCTGCCGTTGTCCTGGTGCTGGCAGGAGCCGGAGCGCTGTACTTGAACAGTATGCCCGCAAAAGAGGGAACCTCAGCAGGCATTACCCGGCCGGCAGAGGATAATCCTGTGCTTACCGATGAAGCGCTAAAAAAGAATGCGGAGCAGCTGATGCAAAAGCAGCTTGGCAAGAAGCTTCCTTTTGAAAAGATGGTGCGGGAGGGAAATAAGGACTACGTACAGCTCGTTTACAGAGAGAGCGAACAATCGGACTCCTACGCATTTTTCCAAATTAGCAAGGAAACGGGGGAAGTTACTATGTACAGCATGTGTGCTTCGTATGGGCCGGGAGAAATCGGCAGCAAGCTGATCGATGATGCCCGGCAAAAATTGCAGGAGCTCGGGTATAAGCGGGAATTTCAGGCTACGGGATTAACGCGTTACGCCGTATATGGACGTACGGCCAATAAGACTGTTGAGATTCAGAATGTTGTGCATGCAGAAGATGCGGACATTAACTTTACAAACGGAGCATATGTCCGGGCAGGCTTCGATATGGACCAGAACGAGGTTAGTGAGGAATTAAAGGAAGCCGGATTACAGGCGATCAGGCTGCTTAGAAGCGGCGGGGAAGAGGCGTTGACCAAAGTCCTCCGTTTCACCATAGAAGGCGCAGGCGATGAAATTACTCTGATCTATGGCACGGCTGCAGGTTCACCCATATCTGTTACTTTGGATTATGCTACGAATGCTGTCCTGGATGCGTCCGATTATTCTCTGAACGTTATTCCATCTACCGATCCTGAGAAGCTTGCTGAGTATGACAGGCAGCTGCTGGAGATGGATAATGCCAAGCTGCAGAGCGCAGCCGCTGCTATCGCCGATAAGCTGTACGGTATCCGGCTGGAGGATTATATGCTGGACAAGAACGGACCAAGGCCGGGGGTCATTACCTTTGAGAGCCGCGGGGAGGCGCCGGCCATTGAAGCCTCCTATAATCTGGATGGTGTAATGTACAGCTTCAGTGTGAAGCGGGAGAGTAATACGCTGTTATATTAATGAAGAAAAATTAGCAGCAATACATGAGACGTACGCCAATACCGGGCGGCGTCTCTTTTTGATTAACAAAACAAGTATTGCTATACTAGAGAAATCTGATATTTTACAGAAAAGTGGAAGTTATTTTACAGAAAAATACGGAATAGAAGTAAGAGGGGATAAGATGAACGAGAAAAAAGCCAAGCTGCTGCCGGTGCAGTTCTATATTGTAGCCGGATTCATCTGGCTGAAGCTGCTGCTGTTGAGAGGACTGTTTTTTGACCGGATCGCCTGGGAGTGGATTGCCGCCGATCTGGCACCGGTGCTGCTGATTATGGGGATTCTGACCGTTATTCTTCCGCGGCGCATGAAGACGGGTGCTTATTGGATCTTCAATACGATCTTATCGCTGCTGCTGTTCGCAGCCAGTGTGTATTTCAATCATTTCGGTTCGGTTCCGACCTATCTGGCCTTCTATGAGTTGAATCAGGTCTTTCAGGTTAAAGAGAGTGTGGAATCAACGATTCAAGCCATTGATTACCTGTTCTTCGCTGATCTTGTGGTGATGATGCTGTATGCACTGATCCGCAGATGGCAACGGGGGCCGGTGAACCCGGTCCGCAGCTATACCGCCGGCCGGGCGACAAGAGCCCAGCTGATTGTCATTCTGGTGGCGATTCTGGGCGGCGCCTCCTTGTCAGCCTACTCCGTTCATGCAGCGCGCAGCATTACGAACGAGCTGGTACAGGCGGAGAGCGCCGGGTTCCTGAATTATGAAGTGGTTGCGGCGATTAAGGCGCAGGAGGATAATGGCTTAATCGGCACGGGCGATATTAAGGAAACGATTGCCAAGGTAGAGCAGCTGGAGGCTGGCTACCCGTACAGTGATCAGCCTGCCGGTACAATGCCGGAGTATTTCGGTTCGCAAAAGGGCAAAAATGTAATCGTGATTCAAATGGAGGCCTTCCAGAACTTCCCGTTGCATCAATCGCTTGACGGGCAGGAGCTGACACCGGTGCTGAACAGCCTGGCCGGAGAAGGCTTTTATTTTCCTCATGTATACCAGCAGATTGGTCCGGGTAATACTTCCGATGCCGAATTTATGAGCAATACTTCGATCTATCCGATCGGCACGCTGGCCATGTCCACCGGCTTTGGAGACCGGGAGCTGCCGAGCCTGCCGCGGCTTTTGCGGGATAAAGGCTATGAGGCCTACACGTTTCATGTGAATAAGGTTGGCTTCTGGAACCGCAATGAGCTGTATCCGGCACTGGGCTTTAACGGCTATTATGATAAAGGTTCCTTCAAAAATGATCATTTCAACGCCTTCGGCGCCTCGGACGAGCAGCTATATATCACCGCTGTTGAGAAGCTCGCGGAGCTGAAGCAGAAAGGCACGCCATTCTATGCCCAGCTGGTGACGGCCTCCAGCCATCACCCGTTCAAGATTCCGGATAACTACAAAAGAATTACACTGCCGGATAATCTGCAGGATACGATGCTTGGCGATTATCTGACGGCGATTAACTATACGGACTATGCTGTCGGCACTCTGATTGACGGGCTGAAGCAACAGGGACTATGGGATAACACGGTACTTGTGCTGTATGGCGACCATTTCGGGCTGCAGCCGCAGGATGTGCCGCCTGAGCAGGTGGAGGAAGCACTCGGTACGCCGTATGATTCCCGGATCAGCCGCTTCAATATCCCGCTGATCGTGCATGTGCCGGGCATGACCCAGGGGCAGACGGTGGAACGCACCGGAGGCCAGCTGGACATTCTCCCGACAGTGGCTAATCTGCTGGGTGTCTCGCTCAAGGATGAAGGGTTTACAGCATTCGGGCATGATCTGCTGAATATCGGCCGCAATGTCGTGGGCATGCGCTATTATTTGCCTACGGGTTCCTTTTTTAATGATGAGATTATGTTCGTTCCGGGCAAAGGATTCGCTGACGGTACAGCCGTTTCGCTGGATACGCTCCAGCCGGTAGCAGATTTCAGCCCATATGAGGATGACTACAACTATATTCTGCAGCTGATGGGTCTGTCCGATGAATACGTGAAGCTGCTGCCGCAGCGCTAGGGGGAGCTATGAAAAAAAGAATATTGAAACCCGAGTACCTGGTGGCTCTTGCCGGCTGCGGCCTAATTCTCTACCTGCTGTTCCTGCAGCCTTTTGTCGGGGTAGCTGATAACGGGGATTTCAAGCGGATGATGGATACCGTCGGGCTGAATTACTATAATGCTGCTGAAAGCTATGCTGACCGTTTTTTCAGCTTCAGCCATGCAAGGTTTTCCTATGAAAATCTGTTTCAAGGCTTCTACCCTTCCTCGCAGATTCTGCTGGTACTGGTTCCGAGACTCCTCTCCGGCGTATTTCATGGCAGCTATTTTGATATCCGCCTGCTGGGAGCGGTGTATGGGCTGCTGCTGCTTGCCGCGACCTGGCTGATTGTGAAGCTCGGGGCTAAGTACTCTGCGGTGACAGGATTGCTGCTGGGAGCCGGAATGTTGTTTGTCTTTTATGATATCGGATATTTGGCGTATTTCAATTCGCTCTTCGGCGAACCGGTGTCGATGGTATCGATGCTGCTTACGTTTGCGCTGGGTCTGAGGCTGACGGTACAGGAAAGGCCAACCCGGAAAGGGCTGACACTGTTTTTTATAGCTGTATTGTTCCTGATCTGCTCCAAAATCCAGAATGCTCCGGTCGGGCTCGTCTTCTCATTGATTTTTTTGCGGCTTGGCGCACTTCCCGGGGAGGGGAACTTCCGGAGGCTGGCCCGCCGGTTCGCGGTGGCAGTGGCGCTGGTCTCGGTAGTTCTGTATATGGCGGCTCCCAAGGAACTCAAGCATATCAATCTGTACCAGACTGTGTTTTTCGGGATTCTGAATGATTCACCGGATGTACGCGGGGATCTGCGTGATCTGGGACTGCCGGAACACCTTGAGGTGCTGGCGGGAACGAATTATTTCCAGAAGGATACCGCCATCAAGCAGGATGATCCGTCGCTTACGCCGGACTTTTATGACCGGGTCTCCCATAAGGATGTGCTCTTCTTCTATATTAAGCATCCCGTACGGCTGATAGAGCATATGAAGTATGCGGCCAAGAACAGTATGGACATCCGCCCGCAATATCTTGGAAACTATGAGAAGTCGGAGGGAAAGCCGGCTGGTGCATTGAGTCAGACCTACAGCGTCTGGAGCCAGTTTAAAGACAAGCATATCCCGCATACCCTCGGCTTCCTTATCCTATTCTATCTGGTGTATTACGCCGGAGTGTTGTTCCATTATTTCCGTACAAAAGAGCTGGCGGGCCGGATCGCCGGTGAACTGCTGCTGCTGATCGGGCTGATCGGACTGTTCTCTTTCCTGGTGCCGGTCCTCGGTGACGGCAGGGCGGATATCGGCAAGCATCTGTTTTTGTTCAACGTGAGTTTTGATCTGATGGCCGTGATCATGTTCGGCGGACTTGTGCACATTGCCGTAAGCATGGGCAGACGTATTTATGGGACTTTGGGGAATTGACCCACTGTTAAATATCGAATACAATGTGTTTGGAACTTTAGTAAAAGTTTAACAAATGGCTGTACAGCCTCATCTGAGTTAGGGGGCCGCTATGGGGAATGATGATCACAGGGATCGAATTGAGCAGGCAAGGCAGGAGCTGAACAGGCTTGCCCTGGAATTTGGAATGCAGGATATAAGAGTACTCCGCCAATCCGTGAAGCTGGATGCACTGCTGAATGAATATACCGACTGCCTCACGGACAAAGACGATGTGCCTTATTAGGAAAATAATAGAATAGGGAGCTTTATAACTTAGACATCTGGACGGTTATCCCGTCCGGATGTCTTTTTTTGTGTTTGTTGGCGGTATGGGCAGGGTGGGCAGGGTGGAAAAGTTGGAAAGGTTGGCAACAAAGGTGTTTTTCCCTTTGATTTCGCGCTGGCGGGTGGAATGGACGGAAACAAAGGTATTTTTACCTTTGATTTCGCGCTGGCGGGCGGAATGGACGGAAACAAAGGTATTTTTACCTTTGATTTCCCGTTGGCAGGCGGAATGGACGGAAACAAAGGTATTTTTACCTTTGATTTCGCGCTGGCGGGCGGAAAGGGCAGAAACAAAGGTATTTTTAAAACTTTCCAGAGGGGCAATGTGACACGGTACAAGTGTATCCCAGTGGAAGGAATCGGCAAAGGTTCGGGCAACCCGGGTGATCGACAGGGGGCATCTGCCAATTTCTCGTCGGTCGTGGCAGATGTCCATGAGGCGGATGCTGACTCCGCATATAGTACTACTGTCTTGAGAATATGACGGGGCAGGGTGAAAGCCGTGAAAGCAAAAAAGAGAAGAACGCGTCCGCGGGATTATCGGGACGGCTATCAGGAAGGATACCGTCTCGGCTTATGTGAAGCTGTGAAACGCCTGAATTCTCCGGAGGTGGCAGCATGCCGGCCGTTTAAGCTGATGTATGTGCCCCAGGGCTTTGAGGCGATAGATACAGGGATCGCAGAAGCACTCAGGCTGCTGGTGAGTGAGCTGGTGCTCAGCACACCTGAGACGATGCTGGAGGTTGCGGCGCGGGAAATGCCGGGAGCAGTTCTCGTCATGAACGGACTGCATGTGTTTCCGGAGAACCATCTGGAACAAATTGATGAAATCAAAAAGCTTGGGATTCCTACGGCAATCTGGTTTGCGGATGACCCTTACTTTACCGAAGATACCTCCGTCATCTGCCTGCATTATGATCACGTATTTACGCATGAGCTGGGATGTGTGGAGTTTTACCGCTCGCTCGGGGCGGGCTCTGTTCATTACCTTCCGCTCTGCGTGAATCCCCAAATGTTCTATCCGCGCAGGACTGGACCGCAGCATCAGTTTGATATTGTGTTCATCGGCAACGCCTTCCGCAACCGTACTGCACTGTTCGACGAGCTGGCGCCCTATCTTAAGGGCAAGAAAGTGCTGATCGCCGGCGGCTTCTGGGAGCGGCTGAGCCAGTTCGAAGAGCTGTCGCCTTTCATTAGAAGCGGCTTTATCCCGCCGGAGGAAACGGCGAATTATTACAGCGGTGCTAAGCTGGTCATTAATATCCACCGGCCGTGGGAGGGCGGGCAGGATAACCGCAACACCTTTCAGCTGCCGTCACGCTCTATTAATCCCCGAACCTATGAAATCAGTGCCTGCGGAACCATGCAGCTGACAGATATCCGCGAGGATTTAGGAAGCTATTACCGCCCGGGCCATGACTTAGAGACCTTCGCCTCCACCGAAGAGCTGAAACGCAAAATCGACTATTACCTGAAGCATGAGAAAGAGCGCCGGAAGTTTGCCCTACGGGGGCTGCAGACAACACTGCGTCATCATACATTCACCGCAAGGCTGCCTCAATTGTTGAATGTGATTACTTCACAACTGTGAAATCAGAATGGGATGAAGGAGCGATTACTCATGAACAATGAATTTATAATGCCCGCACCTCCGCTGCCGCGGACACCGGCGGAAGAAGAAAAGCTGCGCGGACGCCTGACCGGCTTCAAGATAGGCTACGATGAGGGATATTTACGGGGCAGGCTCGCCATTCTGGACGGCCGTCCGGAGGAGCCGATTCCGGTGCGGAACCTTCATGTGATGTATGTAGCCTCGGGCAAAGGCTATCCTTATTCACCGCTGGATGAAGCCGTTCTTTATGCGCTGCAAAAACTGACGACCCAAGTCACTATTACCGATGTCCGCCAGAATCTGGTGGGGCTCGCAGACGCGCAGCGGCCTGATCTGGTGCTGGTGCTGGACGGTCTTGAATTGCCGCTTGATCAGGTTGCCGAGCTGCGGGGCAGGGGCATTAAGACCGCGATCTGGCTGACGGATGATCCGTATTATACAGATTTCACGATTAATATCGTAGCCCATTACGACTATGTGTTCACACTGGAGCGCAATTGTGTGGAAATATACCGCGGCCTTGGCTGCACTGAGGTACATTACCTGCCTTTTGCCGCCCATCGGGAGCACTATCGCCCGACGACAGGACGTTCACCGGTACAGCGGGATGTCAGCTTCATCGGCTCCGCCTACTGGAACCGGATCAATTTCTTCCGTGACATTATGCCGGAGCTGATGAGCTACAACACTGTCATTAACGGCATTTGGTGGGACCGTCTGCCTGAGGCTCCGCTGTACGGGGAGCGTATTGAAATCGGCAAGTGGATGACCCCGCAGGAGACTGCAGTCACCTATAGCGGCTCCAAGATTGTTATTAATCTTCACCGTGCCCATGTGGATGAATTGGATAATAACAATAAGCTGTATATTCCGGCGGCCTCACCCAATCCCCGCACCTTCGAAATCGCAGCCAGCGGTACGCTGCAGCTGAGCGATGCCAGAGATGATATGGGCACCTTCTACAAGGTCGGTGAAGAAATTGATACCTTCTCAAGCCCGCAGGAGATGATGGATAAAATCCGTTATTACCTGACCCATGAGGAGCAGCGGCGGGATATGGCACTGCGCGCCTTTGAACGGACGTTGAAGGATCATACCTACACCAAGCGCCTGAACCAGCTGTTAACCATAATCTACGGCTAACTGGCAGCGGCGGGCAAAATGTGAAAATGTGCGCTTACCAGGGGACAGGTGTCGTGCCGGCATCTGTTCCCCCTAAATATACTGAGTACTGACCTTGGCGTTCGCCCCCTTACCAGACGCAGCCAGGGTCAGCTTCAACTGAAACAAGTGGCAAGGAAAACAAAGCGGATGCTTTCGAAGCGGGTTTTACTGCGAAGAATTAATCCTGTAGCTGATGCTTCATAAAACTAAGCGAAGGCTTCCGAAGCGAGTTTTACTGCGGAGAAGTGCTTCGTAGCCTAAGCTTCGTAAAACTAAGCGAATGCTTCCGAAGCGAGTTTTACTGCGAAGAAGTGCTTCGTAGCCTAAGCTTCGTAAAACTTTGAAGGAGGTGAATGGTCGCTCGAGGCCCCTTGCCAGGGAGCGCCGAAACACCATGGCCGACAAAGCTACAATTGTCCTCTTTTCCCACGTTTCCAATACACGCAGTATAACGGGTGCAGAGAAGCTGCTGCTGTTCTTCGCCCGGGAGCTGTCTTCCTATTTCAACTGTATTCTCGTAGCCCCCCAGGATGGGAAGCTTACCCGTAAGGCCCGCAGCTCCGGGCTGAGTGTACAGGTGATCCCGATTCCTCTGGTTTACGGAATGTATACCCCTTATGCCGGACTGGAGGCGGATATCCGCAAGCTTCAGGAGAGCCGGGAATACCGCGAGCTGACAGACTGGCTTGCCGCGCTCCGGCCGGCATTCATTATTTCAAGTACCTGTGTGCATGCTTTGCCGGCGATGGCGGCGAAGTCTCTGGGCATTCCAGTCGTATGGAAGATCTCCGAGACGATCACCGACAACGATTACACCGGAATCAGCGTGGAGCTGATCCACAGGAACAGCGATGAGATACTGGCCATTTCCCATACGGCAGCGGCTTGTTTTCCGGAGGATATCCGTGAAGGCAAGGTGACACAGATTCCGCCGTCCTGGAATGACCAGGAAATGATGGTGGAAGCCTGGAGTACGCTCCGGAGTGAACGGCGGCGGGAACTGCGGGTAGCGCCCGGAGAACCGCTCATCGGCTATATTTCTTCTTTCATTAATAAAGAAAAAGGACTGGAGCATTTCGTCAAAATGGCGGTCCTGGTGAGCGCGCAGCATCCGGATGCCAAGTTTCTGGTCATCGGCACTCCGGGAGACAAAAGCTATTATGAACGCTGCGTCCGCAAGGTGAAGCTCGAGGGGCTGACCTCCCGGTTTAAATTCTACGGCTATGAAGAATCGCTTCCTTCCGCCTATTGCGCCATGGATCTGCTGGTTGTCCCCAGCCTGATCCGCGAAGGCTTCGGCATGACGGCGCTGGAAGGAATGGCCTTTGGCAAGCCGGTTGTCGCCTATGACTCCGGCGGACTGTACGAAGTGCTGCATTCCGCCGGCTGCGGCGGGCTGCTCGCCCCGGCGGCGGACATCGGCGCACTGGCCGAGCGCGTAAACAGCCTGCTGGCGGAGCCGAACCTGGCCGCCGCCATCGGCAGTCAGGCGCGGGAGCGCATCGACGCCGTCTACGGACCGGCGGCTTACCGCACGCGCCTGCAGGGGCTCGCGGAGCGCTGGCAGCTCCGCTACTGCTCCGCGCCGCCTGAGTCCGGCGGCGCCGAACCCGCCCCACCCGTGCCTCCGGCACCGGGGGGCGTCGAACCGGCGGCGGCCGCTGCGAAGCCGCCGCGCAAGGCACGCCGCGCGGCACGGCTGCGGCGCGCGAAGCTCCGGCGCGGCAAGCTGAGCCGCGCCAAAGCCCGGGCGCGCCGCAGCAAGCGCCGGGGAACGGGCCGGCGCGCAGGAGGCACCGCGCGCCGCAAAAGCAGCCGCGGCCGCAGGCACCGCGGCAAGCGGACCGGGCGGCGCGCGCATAGCCGCCGGTAGCCGCGCCACAGGCAAGGCGCGGCCGGCAGCCGGGCTGCTGTAGCAGCAACAGACATCAATTCACCCTGCCCTATTTGTAAGGCAGGTCAACCTCAAAGGGGAGTGAACCCATGAAGATCATGACGATTTTGGGCACACGGCCCGAGATTATCCGCCTCAGCGTGATCATTCCGCTGCTCGACGAGCATGCGGAGCGGCATGTGCTGGTGCATACGGGCCAGAACTTCACGGCCAGCCTCAGCGGGATTTTCTTCGCGGAGCTGGGGCTGCGGGCACCGGACTATGTGCTGCAGGATAAGCAGGCGGGACTGGGCGGGCAGCTGGCTGCCATGTTCGGAAGTCTGGAGAGCATCCTGCTGCAGGAGCAGCCGGACCGCATTCTGCTCCTGGGGGATACGAACAGTGCGCTGTGTGCCATTCTCGCGGAGCGGATGGGCATTCCGGTAGTGCATATGGAGGCGGGCAACCGCTGCTACGATTTAAAAGTGCCGGAAGAGAAAAACCGCCGTGTCATAGATGCCGTTTCCACCATTAATATGCCTTATACGCAGCAGAGCAAGCGGCATCTGGTCAGCGAAGGGTTCCCCAGCCAGCGTATCGTGCTCACCGGCAACCCGATTCATGAAGTCATTACACATTATCAGGCGCAAATCAGCAGCAGTGATATTCTATCCCGCCTGAACCTGACGGCAGGCCAGTATTTTCTCGTGACCGCCCACAGGGCGGAGAATGTGGATGATCCTAAAGCGCTGCTGCAGATTATGTCAGGGCTCAATCTGGTGGCTGAGCATTTTGGACTCCGCCTGATCTGCAGTATACACCCCCGCACCCGCTCCAAGCTGACAGAGCAATTCACGCTGACTATGAACCCGCTGGTGGAATTCCATGAGCCTTTCGGATTTTTTGATTTTGTCCATCTGGAACAGTATGCCCTCTGTGCGATTACCGACAGCGGAACCGTCCAGGAGGAATGCTGTCTGATGGGTGTGCCAACCGTAACGATCCGCAGGACGACTGAACGTCCAGAGACGGTGGATTGCGGGAGCAATGTAGTGTCGGGCGTGGAGCAGAACAGCATTCTGCGCTGTACCCGGCTGATGACGTCGCTAAGTCCAGAATGGGAGGCACCGGAAGGATATTTGACACCGGATGTCTCGGCTAAAGTAGTTAAATTTTTGCTTGGAGGGAACCTGCATGTTTAATAATAAACGGATTATGGTCACCGGCGGAACGGGTTCCTGGGGGCATGAACTTATCCGGCAGCTTCTGCCGCAAAATCCTAAAGAAATCATTATCTTCTCCCGCAGCGAGTCTGCCCAGGTAGCGATGAGCAGGGAATTCGAAGATAACCGCCTCAGCTTCATTATCGGAGATATCCGAGACAAGGATGCGCTGGTGGCTGCCTGTCGCGGGGTGGATTATGTGTTCCATCTGGCTGCGCTGAAGCATGTTCCGGTATGCGAGGATCAGCCGTACGAAGCCCTCAAAACGAATGTGGTCGGCACCCAGAATGTGATTGAAGCGGCAATTGCCAACAACGTAGAGAAAGCGATCTACATTTCCACCGACAAAGCTGCGAACCCGTCTAACTTCTACGGCATGACCAAAGCCATCGGCGAAAAGCTGTTCGTGTATGCCAATCTGCTCGGCTCAGGCACCCGGTTCGTAACGGTGCGCGGCGGTAATGTGTTGGGAACCAACGGCAGTGTGGTGCATCTGTTCATGAAGCAGATCAAGGATAAGGGCCAGGTACGCATTACCGATATGAAAATGACCCGGTTCTTCTTCACGCTCCGCGATGCGATCACCCTGCTGTTCAAAGCTTCCGAGGTCAGCATCGGCGGGGAAATCTTCGTCATGACGATGCCGACATGCCGGATTGTTGATCTGGCCGAGGTGCTGATCGAAGCCTCCGGGAGAAACGATGTCAGCATTATTGAAGCCGGCATCCGTCCCGGGGAGAAGATTCATGAAATTCTGATGAGTGATTTCGAGAGCCTGACTACGGTCGTTTACGATGAGCAGTACCTGGTCATTCTCCCGACGCTGGATATGCCTGAACTGAAAGCCCATTACCGGAATTATCCGCATGTGTCCTTCAACAGCTTCAGCTCGGAGAATAATCTGATGGATCAGGAGGAGATCAAGAGCATCCTGATCCGGGGAGGGTTCCTAGAGTGAAACTGCTTATCCTCGGCGGAAACGGTATGGCGGGTCATATGCTGGCGGCGTATTTTCGCCGCCAGGGCAAACATCACGTCTTCCATACAACCCGGGATAAGAGCGATCTTGGCGGGCTGTATGTGGATGCCGATGATGTTGCCGGCGTAGAGAAGCTGGTCGAAATGGTCTCCCCTCATTGCATTATCAATGCACTTGGGGTCCTTAATCAATTTGCCGAACGTGACCGGATCGGCGCTTATCATGTGAATGGATTTCTGCCTCACCGGCTGCGCCGCGTTGCGGACGCGGTGCATGCCCGGCTGATTCATATCAGTACCGACTGCGTGTTCGAAGGAACACGCGGCGGTTATACGGAAGAGGATACGGCCGACGGCACTTCCGTCTATGCCATTACCAAAAGCCTGGGTGAAGTCAGAGCACCCGGCCATCTGACGATCCGCACCTCCATCATCGGTCCGGAGATCCGGAGCGGCGGCATCGGGCTGATGGAATGGTTTTTGGCCCAGAAAGGCCCGGTCCCCGGTTATGAACGGGTCATGTGGAATGGAGTGACCACGCTGGAGCTGGCCAAAGCGGTTGACAAGATGCTGGATTCACAGGTATCCGGCCTGATTCATCTGGCCCACCCTGAACCGCTCAGCAAATACGAGCTGCTGCTTCATATGCAGCATGCATTCCACAAACAGGATGTCGAGATCGTGCCGGATTCTGTTCATGTTCAGGATCGTACACTTGTGAGTACGAGAAGCGATGTTCATTTCGAACTTCCTTCCTATCCCGTAATGCTCTCAGAGCTGGCGGAGTGGATGAACCAGTCAGCGATGTCCACATGAAGGGGCGGAGGCTGCTGATTACCGGAGCCGCCGGCTTTACCGGACGGCATGCTGTAGCTTATTTCCATGCTGCAGGAGCGGAGGTAACGGCTGTGGTACGCCGTCAGGCCGCCTTATCTGCGGGCTTTCCGGAGGGTGTCAGGATGCAGGAATGCGACCTCAGCGACCGGAAGGCTGTTGCCGCAATGATAGCTGAGGCCGCGCCGGACGAGGTGCTGCACCTGGCGGGCAAGAACTCCGTTCCGGAATCCTGGCGGGATCCGCTGCTCTATATGGAGACCAATGTAATGGCTACCCTGTATTTGCTTGAAGCGCTCCGTGCCCGGCCGGCAGGCCGGATTCTGGTAGCCGGCTCCAGGCTCAAATACAGACCCGGAACAGCCGACGGGCCGCCCCATCCGTACAGCTTCAGCAAAACGCTGGAGGAGCTGGTGTCACTGGCCTGGGGGACGCTGTTCAAACAGCCTGTGCTGCTGGCAGAGCCCTGCAACCTGATCGGCCCCGGCCCTTCGACCGGCTTCTGTTCTTTGCTGGCGCAGCATGTCGTGCGCAGTGAAGAAGCTGCGGCAGGAAGGAATACAGAGCCGCAGACGTTCAAGCTCTCTTCAAGGCATGTGCTGCGGGATTTTTTGGATGTGCGTGACGCCGTGCGGGCTTACGACTACATTCTGCGCCAGGGCAAGGCCGGGACCGTCTACCGCATTGATTCGGGAACTCAGCGGAGTCTGGGGGATATTGCCGGGAAGCTGCTGGCTCATGCGGAGGCACCGGTCTTAATGGACTGGGGGGCGGATACTGTGGAAGAACAGCCGGTGAAGCCGGCAGCATACGGTGAACCGGATGCTGCCGACGGCCCGGAAAAGAATGCCGCTATCCTTGGCTGGAAACCGGAAATCAGCCTTGAGCATTCCATTCAGGATATTGTCGACTATTACCGTTCCGGCAGGGGAGGAAGTTTGTCATGAACATGAATGTTCCGAAGGTCTCGGTTATTATTCCGTTTTATAATTGCCCCTATATTGAACAGGCGCTGCAAAGCGCCTTATCCCAATCCTGGCAGCCTTATGAGATCATCGTAGTCGATGACGGATCTACGGCTCATGCGGACCGGATTGCTCCGTATCTGAACCATATTCATTACCTCGGCAAAGCCAACGGGGGAACAGCCTCTGCACTGAATCACGGGATTATCCATGCTACGGGGGACTATATTGCCTGGCTCAGCTCGGATGATATGTTCTACCATGACAAGATCAACAATCAGGTAAAGTTTATGGAACAAAACGGGCTCCTGATTTCGTATACGAACTTCAACTATATTAACGGGGAATCGCAATTGACCGATATGAACGCTTCACTTGTATTTCCGGACCAGCTGGAATTTTTACGCTGCTTCCTGCAAGGCAATCCCATCAACGGCTGTACGGTGATGTTCAAGCGTGAGCTGTTCGGAGCTATCGGCTTATTTAATGAGTCACTGCCTTACACGCATGATTATGATTTGTGGTTCCGGGCGATTCTTAATGGTTACCCGCCGGTTATGCTGAACCAGTCCTTAACGGCCTATCGGCGGCATAGCGGAATGGGCACACTCAAGCATTATGACGTCATTATGGCGGAAGCCGCCGCGACGAACAGCCGCTATCAGGGAATGCTGCGCGGACTAATTGCTTCTATGGGCGGATGAGTACATGTATATCATTTGGGGGAGGAGAGCCTATGTACCGGGAAATTGAAGTGTATGACTTCCTGCCGGTTCTGCTGGAGCAGCTGAAATTCTCCGAGAGTATTCTGGATATCGGCAGCGGCACAGGTACACTGCTTGAACGTTATGAGGCTACTCTGGTGATTGGCCTGGACATTCACAGGCCTTATCTGCTGCACCGCAAATACAAATCACCGCATATTATTCCGCTTCACGCAGATGCCGGCCATATTGATAAGCTGTTTCTGCCGGGAACCTTTTCGGCGGTTACACTGATAGATTCCCTGGAGCATTTCACCATGGATGAAGGAATGGAGCTTCTGAGAAAAGCAGAGATGATTGCCTCTAACCGTGTAGTCGTGTTTACACCGCGCGGCTTTTTTCCGCAGGAAGGAACGGATCACTTTCATTTGCAGGGCGAGTATTATCAGAGGCACTGGAGCGGCTGGGAGCCGGAGGATTTTCTCAAGCTGGGGTATTCGGTTACGGTGCTTAAAGGGTTTCACCATGCCGAGAATCCGGCCTTCCGGGAAGCGTTCGGGCCAGACCACCAGCCGCTGGATGCTTTACTCGCCTGCAAAACAGTCTAGCCTACGAATTCGGGAAGGAGGTGAGCACATGAATCAGCAATCCAAGGTTTCGGTGGTCATCCCGTTTTATAATTGTCCTTATGTTCATCTTGCGGTGGAAAGCGTGCTTGCCCAGACTTATCCGGATATTGAGCTCATTGTGGTGGATGACGGTTCAACCCAGCATGCCGAGAAGCTCGCTCCATTCATGGACAGAATCAGATATATACACAAGGCAAACGGCGGCACAGCCTCGGCACTCAACCGGGGAGTAATGGCCGCCAGCGGAGCATATTTTGCCTGGTTAAGCGCGGACGACGTGTTTCACCCGGATAAAATAGAGCGGCAGATGATAGCCCTCACCCAGACAGGCACCTCCTTTAATCATACGGCTTATTACTACATTAATGAACACGGGGAGCGGGTCTCCGAGGTGATTCGTGTCCTGCTATCCGGCCGGACCGAAATGATCGCGACAATGATGAAGGGCTGTCCGGTTAACGGCAGCTCTGTTCTGTTCGATATGGATATTTTCCGCAAAGTAGGACTGTTCAATGAAAGTTTCCTGTATACCCAGGATTATGACCTGTGGCTGCGTATTCTGCCGTACTACGAATGGTCCTATATCGGGGAGCCGCTGCTGGATTACCGTGTCCACAAGGAGATGGGTTCAGTCATTCACAATGAAGCGCAAATCCGGGAGATTGAAGTCGTACAGGCAAGACACAACGGGGTTCTCGCCCAGCTGCTGAGAAAGGAGAGAGGGCAATGAGGCTGACATTCCCGATTCTGACGTTGTCCAGGGGAGGCGCGCAGCGGATGCTGGCGGAATTAGCCAACCGGCTGAGCGACATCGGCCATGAAGTGGTGATCCTTATGCCCAGCGGAGGCAATGTGGAGTATGAGATGAAATGCAGGGTAGAATTCGGCCGGGAGATAGAAAAACTGTCAGAGGATGATTTTCCCTACGGTGATGTCATCATCTCGAATTACTATACCACTGTACCAGCAGCCCAGAGGGCGAGCGAGCAGGGAAAGGGGCTGCACATAAGGCTTGCGCTTTGCTATGAACCAACCTTTCTGCCTCATAATAACCAGTCTTTTGCTTCCTACAGCATTACCCGCAATCTGATGGTGCTGTCACGCTGGCAGCAGGAAATTATCCGGCTCAACCATGGCATCAAAGGGAGAATTGTGCCGGTTGGCGTAAACGCTGACTTCACTAATATGCATATGCGCGAGGCAGCGGGCAAAAGTCTTGTCGTATCCGCAATCCTGCGCAAGCCGGAAGGCGGATTCTCCGGCCACCGGGAGCAGGAGTATCTGCTGGAGCAGCTAAATAGGGTTAAGGAACTGCACCCCGAGGTGGATATTTATCTGATTACACCTCCGGGTGAATATGCTGAGTCAGCTGCATTGAAGATGATGCTGAATGATCACCGCTACCATTTACGCACGCCCTCTAATGATACGGAATTGAGCTATCACTATAATGAAAGCGACATTTTTGTCAGCTCCAGCACCTTCGATTCCGGCTCTCTGCCTGGCCTTGAGGCGATGCGCTGCGGGGCAGCGCTGGTTACGGTCTATTCAGGAGGCAATATGGAGTACTGCAGGCACGGCCATAACTGTCTGATGTCCTACCGGTACGAGAACAGGCTTGGCCAGGATATTATTTCATTAATCCGCGACAAGGAGCTGCGCGAACGTCTTGCCCGCAAAGGGGAGAATGATTCCTTACAGTTCACCTGGGACAGAAGCGTGCAGATTTTCCAGTCTGAGCTGTTTGAGATGGTCTCGAAGCAAGGATGAACCTGGCCAATCACATGCAAAAAAAGAACCTTCAACCCCGGTAATGCGTGACCCGGCAGGCTTGAAGGCTTTTTTGCTGATAAGGATTAGAAAATAGCGAAGGAATTCAGCATTTCACGGAAGGATTGGGCATAACGCTCAGAGCCGAAACGTGAAACCATATGCATTCTGCCCTGGCTCTGGATACTGCTGCGCAGCTCCAGATTATTCATGAGCTCCAGACCTTCAGTGACAGCGGCCTCAACATTGCCCAGCGGATAAAACTTGCCGGAATAATTATGGACTATAAAGGACCGGACACCGTCGGAGTCGGTGCTAAGTACGGGGCAGGTACAGCAGACGGCTTCCGCAACTGCATAACCGAAACCCTCCGTGATCGACGTTGACAGCAGGAAACCGCCGGAGCTGGCAATAGAAGAATAATAAAGGGGCATAATATGGTTGGGAATGTTGGTGAACACCACAAGCCGGTCATTCAGTCCCAAGGCATGCAGTTCTTCATGGAACAGCTGCTTCTGTTCCTCGCTGGCAAGTTCGGGATCATGGAACATCCAGAGATGCAGATTGGGTTTGTGGCGGCGGATCTGATGGGCAATCTTCAGATATTCACTCCAGTTCTTGTTGGTTTCCAGGCGTCCTACCCAGGCGATTACCGGGTCACACGGGGGTTCGCCGGGGCGGAACCTGAAGGACTGGACATCGACAATATTAGGAATGACATAACGCTGCAGCCAGGGGCAGATAGAGATGAATAGTTCCAGCAGATGATCAGTAGGCGGAATCAGCACGGCATTACAATAGGAACGCAGATAAGGAACGGCATCTATAATCATATCCTTCGCATCACTGCGTCTTCCGAGTCCCTGGGATTCGTATATCAGAATGCCTCTATAGCCCAGCAGGCGCAGGCGTTCCATCAATAAGTAATCGGAGGTTACAATAATGGCGTCGAAACGCTCTTTTTCAAGCAGCGTGCGGATTTCTTCATCCCCTGAAGCGATGTATATGGGATAGTTCGGCTGGTTTTGGTTTGAGGAACCCGGCATGAGATACAGAACGTGGCACTCAATGCCCTCGCGCTGCAGACTCTCACACCTCAGCGTGTTCAGGGTCTCCACCCCGCCGCTGGGTACATAAAACGTAAATAGAACCTTCATGCTCACCCCTCCTGAGTTCACCTTGCGGAGCCCTACTGTCTATAGGATACGCGAATCTTTCTCAGCGCGTGACAGTGAACCGGAGGATGTGCCAAATCCTTTCAGGATAGCCCTGCCTACTGCAGGCTATGCTAAGCCTTGTTACGCTGCACATCACAGTCTAGAGATGGAGGATGAATTCATGTTGCGATCAAAGCTTAGCACGTCAGTTACAGCCGCGCTGCTCCTGGGGATGGTCAGCCTTACAGGCTGCGGAACCAACAATTCGGCAAACAGCACGGATGTGCAACCGAACAGTGTCCGGGGAACACATGACGGACGGATTCAAGTGAATTCGGTTAAGAATAATAATAATTCCTATGACAAAATGGAGATGAGTCAGGAGCTTGCCGACCGTGTCGCCGCAATGCCAGAGGTAAGCACTGCAAATGTTATGGTGGTCGGAACAAGCGCTTATGTTGCCGTAAAGCTTGACGAAACAAACGGGAAGCCGAATACTTTGGGCACTAATAACCGTACTTATAACAATGGCAACAGATTCCAGAACAATACTTCCGGCATGCTTTCCGGCACCGGCGGACCGATGACTAACGGAATGGGTGCAGGGAATGGAACTGGCGGAAGAGGAACGGTTAACGGCACTCCCGGCATGACCGGCATGGGCGGATCCATGAATGGCATACCGCAGAGCAATACCGGGACAGGGACGGTAGGAGGAGCCGGGACCGCGAATCCGGGAGCCTATCCGGGCAACGGCGGAAACGGGATACTATCCGGCAGCAATTATACCGATGGAACCCGTATGAAGCGGGATATCGATGATAGTATGGGAACCGGGATCGGCACTCGCAGTGTCGCTCCAAATAACAGCTATCAGATGAATGATAACAATGACCTGACTACGGATATGAAGGATAGAATCGCTTCCGTAGTGAGAAAGCAAAATACGGGCATCAGGAATGTCTACGTTTCGGCTAATCCTGACTTTGTGGAACGGGCCGATTATTATGCTCAAGAATTCCGTGCTGGCCATCCGCTCAAAGGCTTTGCCAAGGAATTCGGCACCATGGTTGAACGTATTTTCCCTGCCAACAGCGGAAAATAAAAGCTTCAGCCGCATAAAAATGGCTGGAGCTAGTATGCCTATAAACGGTTTGGGCTATTCTTTACGTGCGGCCCTGCGCCACAATAAAAAGCAGCCATCCTGTGATGGCTGCTTCCTTAGGTTTATAAGCGGTTATAAGCGGCATGGTGCCGGTTACCGGACCGCGACTTTGCGGCCGTTAATCCATACTCCGCTCAGATTCAGTGCTTCATCCAGCAGCAGAATATCGCCCCGTTTGCCGGCTTCCAGGGATCCGATGGTCCGCTGAAGGCCAAGGGAAACGGCAGGTGTAAAGCTGGCCGCTCTTGAAGCTTCTTCGAGACTGAGGCCCACTTCCTGAATAAGAAAGCGGAAGCCGCGGATCATCGTGAGCGTGCTTCCGGCCAGTGCCTCGGGATTATCCTTCAACGTGGCAACACCACCTTTAACAAGCACGGGCAGATCGCCAATCGTATATTCTCCGTCGTCCAGTCCGGTTGCGGACATCGCGTCGGTAATCAGCAGCAGATTAGCACTCTTCTTGAGCCGGGCGACAATTCCGATTGCCGCCGGATGCACATGAATACCGTCAGCAATGACCTCAGCACGGATCCGTTCGTCGAACAGTACTGCACCGGCAGCTCCCGGCTTGCGGTGATGGAGCGGGGTCATGGCATTGAACATATGCACAGCCTGATTCAGCCCGGCATCCGCCGCAGCGGTAACTTCCTCGAAGGTAGCGTTGGTATGTCCCAGAGCAGCTGTAATCCCGTGCTTCCGCAGCCAGGAGATTGCCTCCAGCGCACCTTCACGTTCCGGTGCTAAGGTAACCTGGCGGATCATTCCCGGGTACTGCTGCTCCCACGCTTCCAGCCATTCAATGTTGGCAGGGACAATATGCCCGGGATTCTGTGCACCAGGCCATTTGGGACTGATAAACGGCCCTTCCAGATGCACTCCGGCTAGCTGCGCATAAGGCATTTCTGCCGCCCGGTAAGCATTCACTTCGGCCAGCACCCGGTCAATATCCGCTTTGGCAGCGGTCATGGTCGTGGCCAGCATGGTGGTGGTTCCATGCGAAGCGTGAAACCGGGTGATGGTCTCCAGGGAATCGCTGTCGCTGTACATGAAATCGTAACCGGCTCCGCCATGCACATGCACGTCGACAAAGCCGGGAATCAACAGGCCGCTGTTCTCTTTACATCCAACCGGCCAGTGGGCATAAGCCTCGGGCAGCCAGGCAGCTTCTCCCGCATACTGGATGACTCCGCTGGAGACAGCGAGCACCCCCTGTTCTACCAGCCCTGAAGGGGTCAGCACTTTTCCGTAGAGCAGCTCACCGGAAGGGGTTATTTCAGCCATTTTGCAGCTCCTTTATCCAGCAGCACGACAACATTGGGATGGCTCTGCAGCAGCGAGGCGGGGCATTGGGTGGTAATCGGACCTTCCAGCGCATTTTTAACTGCTTCCGCCTTCTCTTCACCACGCACCAGCAGGACTATCTGCCGTGCTTTGAGGATACCTCCGATGCCCATTGTCACCGCCTGGCGGGGTACATCATCCAGCTTGTCGAAGAAGCGGGCATTAGCTTCCCGGGTTTCTTCCAGTAGGTCGACCACATGAGTTCCGCTGCTAAGACTCGCGTCCGGTTCATTGAAGCCGATATGGCCGTTGCTGCCGATGCCGAGAATCTGCAGATCCACCGGACCGTTCTCCTCCAGCATTTGGTCGTAGGCCAGACACTCGGCAGTAAGATCGGGTGCATTGCCGTTAGGGACATGAGTACGGGCAAGGTCGATGTCCACATGATTGAACAGATGGCCGTTCATGAAGCTGCGGTAGCTCTGGGGATGATCCTCCGGCAAGCCAACGTATTCATCCAGGTTATAAGATGAGGCTTTGGCAAAGCTGACAATGCCTTTGCGGTGCATTTCAACCAGCCGGGCATATACGCCGACCGGAGAGCTTCCGGTAGCCAGGCCGAGCACGGCTTTGGGATTGCTCTGCAGCAGGCTGACGATCAGGTTCGCACCGGTTTCTGTGAAATCTTCTTCATTATTGAATTTAAGAATGTTCATTAGGATTGGCCTCCCCGTTTATGACGGTAATGTTGGACATTCAGATAAGACTGTTCAAGCTTAGGGATGAAATCCCCGAACCGGGTACTGACCATCCCGGTAAACAGGATATCAATGATATGCAGCTGTGCGATCCGCGAAGCCATATCCCCCCGGCGCATTCCCTGCTCCAGTGAGGAGGAGAATAAGGGGATGCCGGCCAGCGTAGCCAGTGTGCTGCTTCCGTATGAGGTGAGCGAAATGGTGGAAGCGCCGCTGGCTCCGGCACAGGCTAACGCATCAATGGTTTCCGGGGTTTCGCCCGAATAAGAGACGGCAAAGGCTACATCACCCTTGGAGAGTGAGGAAGCGGAAGTGATCTGCATATGTGAGTCAGCAAAAGCAGTGCAGTTCACACCAATGCGGATCAGCTTCTGGTAGAAGTCCTGAGCGACGATCGACGAGGTCGCCATCCCGTAAAGATCGACCCGGCGGGCGTTGCACAACAGATCAATCGCACTTTGCAGCCGCTCCAGGTCAAGCAGCGAGGTGGTATCCCGGATGGAGGTCAGGTGATTGGCCTGCATTGCTTCAACAATGACCGATAACGGATTTCCGGCGACAATGTCCTGATAGGAGGATCCGCCCTCCTGCGGAGAGGCATCGCTATGCGCAAGCTCTGCCGCCAGCTTGACCTTGAAATCAGGGAAGCCTTTGAAATGCAGGACTTTGCAAAAACGTGTAATTGTAGCCGGGCTGATCCCGCACTGCTCGGCCAGCTCTGTGATTCCCATATGAACCACTTCTCCGGGGGAGGACAGGATGCGCTCCGCCAGCTTGCGTTCCATCTGGGAGAAGCTTGCCTGCTCATGCTCCAGGGCATGTAGGATAGGAGACATTTCTCCACCTTCTTTTCTTCATGATGAACGTACAACAACTTCATAATTGAAATTATTTTTATTATTATGTGTATATTAGAGAAAATTATTTTCATAATCAGAATAAAACATATTCCTGCCGGATGCAAGCAAGAGTTTTTGCGGATACGAGCGGATATTAAAAGGATACAAAGTAAATATAAAGTAGATATAAAGTGGATATAGATGTGTTGACAGCTAACTAAGTGTAAGAAACGAAGGATCAACGGATGAGATATTAGTGGGAAACCTCCAACTAATCTCTCTTATTTCACCTAACAAGGTAATTTAGGTGGAAAATCTCCCGCTAACACTCCAAAAAATACTGACATTGAGCCATACGTAAGATATTAGATGGAGAAAATCCGACTAGCGTCTGTCACCGTCCCGTGGAGAGGAAATTAGATGGAGAAAATCCCATTACTGTGCCTTCATCCAGTTAAAGCGAGCGTTCCTCATTTAGAGTCCTCATTCCAAGTAGCTAGGGTAATGAAAGTTGGATTAACAGATAAAAGTTAGTGGAAAATGCACGGATGGATGTTGGATACGCTGGATGGGAGAGTGGGAGACAGATAGGTAGATGTGGGACAGATGTGCGGATCGGCAGAAGGGTAGAGAGGGGATTGGGGGATAGAAGAACGGATAAACAGCCCAAAAAAGCGGAGAACCTCCCAAACCTTCGGGCATGATTCTCCGCTCTTATAACCCCTGATTATCGGGGATTCAGCTAGTTATGATATTAGTTAGCCGGACGCGTTTTCCTGTTAGTTCTGCCGCGCAGCATCTCCCAGAGGATGAACACCAGGACCACAAGCTGAGGCAGCAGTGTTTCCCAGGTCGGAAACAGCCCGAGCCAGCTTACGGCAGGTAATGTGTTCTCCACATGCGCGGGTAGCTTGCCGGCCACCTGGAGCGAATGAAGGCTCTCGCCAAGGAAACGGAAGACCAGATAATAGATCAGCAGGGTGGCTACGCGGAAGAACGCAGCAATCGGCAGCTTGGCGCTCAGAGCGATAATAGCATACCCCACGATAATCAGTACGGCCAGTGCGGACCCAATCCCGAGCAGCAGCTGCGGGGTTGTAATGGAGGAAGCCATCCCGGCATAAAAAATCGTTGTCTCCGCGCCTTCCCGCAGAACGGCCAGGGCCGCTACGAAAAACAGAGACCACAGACTGCCTTTGGCCAGCGCGCCATCCACCTGCCGTCCAACGTACCGGTTCCAGGCGGCAGTGTTCGATTTGTTGTGCATCCAGCGTCCGATGGTGAGCATCATTACTACGGCAACAAGTCCGGTAATTCCTTCTATGAGCTCCCGTGCTCCTCCGGAAGCCGCTTGGGATATCGTAAGCGTAAGGAGGAAGGCAAGACCTATACTGAGGATAAGACCGGATGCAGCACCTGACCAGACCCAGCGCTGAGTTTTTGGACCGCCTTCTCTTTTGAGATAGGACAGCAGGGCAGACAGTACCAGAATCGCTTCGAGCCCTTCACGCAGCAGAATCAGGGCAGCATCCCAGGCGGTGTAGGTTGTCTCACCGGCCAGGGGCGTCAGCTCCGCCAGCATGTTATCGATCACTTTCAGTGCTTCTTCAAGCTTGGGCGGATCGGAGAGCAGCTTGCCGGTGACGTCTGCACTTTCATTCTCGATATTGGTGTACGTTTTGGGCGAGGCAATTTGTACCTGGCCTTCAGCCGATGGCCAGGCGACGATGAACTGCTCCATGATACCGGCAGCACCGGAGCTATCCCCGGCTGTAGCGGCAGCGGATGCTTTGTTCAGGTAGCTGATCAGCCCCTCGATGGAAGCAGGCTCCGCTGACGAATCTCCCGCAGCAATGGCTTTGCCTTCGCTGTAATCGGAGAGCAGCGTATAAAGCGCCTCCGCTTCGGATTTGGCCGCTTCTTCACGGAGCGGCTCGGCCTGCAGCGCGATCCGCAGCAGGCTGATCTTCGTCTCCAGCTGGGCGTAGACCGCCGGATTGTCGACCCGGATGCCGCGCTCCGCAGGCGCCCAGCTGTTCACGACGGTGCGGTACGCCTCAGCCGCCGCCGTCCAGTCGGCGCGAAGCGCCGCATCCCGCGTCGCCTGGGCCGCGGGCAGCAGCTTCGCCGCCGCGCTGCGCCCGGCGGCGCTGGCGTCACTGCCGCCTGACGCGGCAGTGACGTACGCGTCCACGCTTCTCGCGAGCGTGGACAGTGCCTTAGATGCGGGCGTCTCTTCGCCCGCATCTAAGGCGAACGCCGCAGCTGCGAGTGCGGCGTCTACCTCGGCAGCCGGACCGGCGAGTGCCGGGTCCGGCGTGCCTTCGTTCGCGGTGCGCCACAGCGCTGCGAACGATTCCACATCGGCGGCGGCCGCGTCCCAGCGGCCCTGGCCGGCTTCGACGAGCGCGCTGCCGACCGGCGGCAGCAGCTCGTCCAGCGCCGGCTCCGCCGCCGCGGCGAAGGCTGCCGGCCTGCCGGGCAGCAGCAGGAGCAGGCCGCCTAAGAGCGCGGCGGCCAGTATACGGCGCCAATTGTTATGTAACAACCATCCCATAGGGGTAACCCCTTCCGTTCCATGATATTCGTGATCATATGCTTCAGCCAAGCAGCGTCTCCCCGATATATCCGCCTTCGCGGACACCCGGGAAGCAGGCAAAGACGGCACTGCCGGTATGGAGAATGTATTCATTCAGCATGTCGCTTTTGGCGAGGCGCTGCTGGATGCTGACGAACTGCTTCACCAGGTCCTTTTGGAAGCTGATGAACAGCAGACCGGCATCGAGCTGGCCTGTTTTGAGATTCATTCCGCTGGAGTACGAGTAGGAGCGGCGGAGAATCTTGACCGATCCGTCGCCGTGCGACAGCGCACTGTGGGAATTCGGTGGAACAACGGGCCGTCCGGCTGCGTCCTTCGCCTCCAGATTAAGGTCGGCGAATTCGTCCTTGGCACCGATCGGCGCACCGCTCTGCCGGTACCGACCGAAGGTATTTTCCTGATCGCTCAGCGGGGAGCGGTCCCATACCTCAACGCGCAGCTGTACGCGCCGTACGGCCATGTAGGTGCCGCCGTTCATCCAGGCGGGACCGTCGCCGCTGCCGCTCCAGACGATTTCCTGCATCGCGGCTGCATCCGTCACATCCGGATTGCCGGTCCCGTCCTTGAAGCCCAGCAGATTGCGCGGCGTGCCGCCTTTGGGATCGGCGCCGCCGGTCCGCTGGAAGCCCTCCTGCGTCCAGCGCAGCACAGCTGTGCCGCGGGCGATACGCGCCAGATTGCGGATGGCGTGGAACGCCACCTGTAGATCGTCGGCGCAGGCCTGCACGCAGAGATCGCCGCCGCACCACTGCGGCTCCAGCGCATCTCCCGCAAAAGCCGGAAGATCCGCAAACGTAGACGGACGCTTCGAAGCCAGCCCGAAACGTCCGTCAAAAAAGGCAGGCCCAACCCCAAAGGTAAGTGTACATTTGGAGGGGGAGAGCCCGTCGGCTTCTCCGGTATCGGACGGAGGCAGGTTGGGGTTGTCATTGACGTTGCCGATCAGGCTGCCTGAAGTGAGCGCGGCGGCTGCAGTGGTCCATGCTTCCAGCAGCTGCTTCACCTCGGCGAGCTTGGTTGTCGTCAGATCAAAGGCCGCAAAAACGATGAAATTCTGCGCAGGCGTCAAAATTCCGCTCTGATGACTCCCGTAGAACGGGATGGTGTCAGCATTCGCAGCCAGTGCTGCGGGGGCCGGCTCGGACGCCTTACGGGCAGCGATGATGCTGCCTGCACCGGTCCCGCCCAGCAGCAGCCCCAGGCCGCCGACGCCGGTAAGCCGTAGCATATCGCGCCGGCTTAATTTTTGGTCCATTAATCCTTCACTCGGCTTCGCCACGGGTTTTGCGGATTTATCCTTTTTCATACCGGTCACACTCCTAGAATAGTACCCATATTGGACAGCGGTTCGGCCAAAGCGTCCAGATTCTGGCTCAGCTTGCGGATCTCGTCTTCCTTCAGGGTTTCATAGGAGACATAACCATCACCGGATTTGAAAGGAGCCAGTTCGTTCAGGAGCGCGGTGAAACGTTCGCCGATCGTCTGGTCCAGTGCAGGGTCTTTCTTCGCCAGCTCCGGTTTCAGCAGCTCGTAGATTTTCTGTGCCCCCTCAACATTGGCTACAAAATCATACAGGTCCGTATGGGAGTAACGTTCCTCTTCACCGGTAACTTTGGAGGAGGAAACCTCGTTCAGCAGGCCGACGGCTCCGGTAACGAGCAGCGTGGCGTCGATATCGGTGGTTTCTACCTTGGCGCGCAGCAGCTGCGCATCCTTCAGCAGCTGATCGGCGACTTCAGACATCCCGTCAGTCGTCCCGTTTTGCCAGAGGGCCTGTTCAATCTTATGGAAGCCGCGCCAGTCAGCCGGATCTACATCATTTTCCCGGGCATCGATATTCGGATCCAGATCCCCCAGCGCTTCGGCAATCGGTTCGATCCGTTCATAGTGCATGCGTGAAGGTGCGTATAGTGCTTTGGCTTCCTCAAGCTGTCCGGCTTTTACAGCCGTGGTGAAGCTTTCGGTCATTTTGACGAACGCATCGCATTGCTCGATTACATAATTGCGGTATTGTTCAATAGCTGAGGTTAAATCGGCAGCAGCCGGTGCGGTGGTTGAAGCGGGTGCATTGGCTGCATTACTGCTGCTTGCAGCAGCGGCCTCATTTCCCGAATTATTGTTATTGTTGTTGTCATTGCTTGCACAACCGGTGAACAGAATGGAGGCAACGAGCAGCCCGGTGGGAATAGCGTAATTAAATTTCATTTAGAACACCCCTTTGTTTATGTAAAAAATAGTAGAGCAACGTCCTCATGTGTAAATGATAATCGTTATCATTTATGCTGGATTTATCATAAATCCCTGCATAGGGGCTGTCAACAAAAAAATGTGACGTATATCACAAATACAATCCTGTCCTCTCCCAAAAAGGGAGATATTAGGTAATTTGGATGCACTAAATTTGCGGACATAGGGCCGAAATCAAGATTTGCCTAAAGTGTCTCCTGTATAAACACAAGGTTCCTCCAGAAGAATACAAAACCCTTAAAGAATATGATGTTATCATACAATGGTCACAAAATATTGTCTTTTTCCTGTGGACACCTCTTTCAAAATCCGTTGGTTATGCTATAATGAAAGCGTAACCAAAAGAGCTGTTGACTATAGATTTCATCGCTCAAGGAGGATGAACGTAATGCTGGAAGGACTTAAGGAACTTAAAAACTGGGTAGTAGGAATTTGGCAGCCGGGGATGACTTCCGGAGAGGAAGACTATCTGAATATGGAATACACCGTACAGCGGCATCTGCATACGCCACAATCCCCAAGCCCGCTCACATATGAGGAACAGGCCCGGATTAAGTCGGTCAAATACCATTAATCTTAGTGGCTTCAGATAAGAAGGAATGAATAACTTAACCTGTAACCAAAGGCCGCAGGCCCGGAGGATGCTCCGGAGCTGCGGCCTTTTATTTGCTTATTTTCAGATTACTCACTGCCGTCGTCGCTTTTGTATTCCAGAATATCTCCGGGCTGGCACTCTAAAGCCTTACATATCGCCTCCAAAGTGGATAACCGGACCGCCTTTGCCTTGCCGTTTTTCAGAATGGAAAGGTTAGCCATCGTGATTCCAACCCGCTCCGAGAGCTCGGTTACGCTCATTTTCCGTTTTGCCAGCATCACATCAATATTGATTATAATCGCCATTATCTTCACCTCAGACCGTCAGATCAATTTCGGATTTTAGTTCGATGGCCTCTTTTAAAAGCCTTTGGAGCACTGCCGCAAACACGGCGATTACCATGGAGGCAAAAATCAGAATCAGTCCGATGACTATGATCCCGGGCGCATCGTCTTTCTCCGCCATAAGGTAGAAGAGCGGCATCCCCAGTACAAACAAGCCGCTGATGGCAAGCGCAGAGTATTTTATACGCTTCAGAGCCTCTACCGATAATTCCGAGAACGCTTTTTGCTTGTCAATGTAGCCTAACAGCTTAAAGGCCTGATACAGGGCGAAGTAGAACGGCAATGCCGTTGCATACAGATCGATCCAAACGAGCACCTTCAAAAAACGATAATCCGGATACAATTCAGCGGCAAATTCCCCAATCCCGGGTACCAGAAAAATGCAAATAGCAAGTACCGGAATGCCAATCAGAATAACAGCCGCCCTTAAAAAGAGTGTAGTTCCACGTTCCATAAAAAATCCCCCGCTTATTCTTGTGATTAATTCGAATTTAACACAAAATATATCGTTTTACAATAAAAAAGTGATGATAATAAATATATTATTATTGTTAAAGTGAAATATTCCTGTACCAGTAATTTCCCGCAACAAAAAAACCTCCCCTCATCCCGGAGGATAAAGGAAGGCATAAAGATGTCACTTCTGAAGCAGCTGCGGGCCGCTATTCCCGTTTCTTCCCGACTGCTCCCATATAGATCACAAATTCTTCATCACCGTCTAATGCCAAAATCTCATCAATCAGCTTTTGATCATAGATTCCAATTGCGCAAGCACCTGCACCGATGGATTCACTGGATAAATAAAGGTTTTGGCATACATGTCCAACATCAATGAGGATTTTTTTGTGGGCTGAAATATCATACTTCCATTCGGACCGGTAGGGTGTTGTACTCCATGCAAACAGTACAGCAGCCTTTTTGGCAAAGTTAGGGACAAAGGGCTGATCCAAAGTAACCGCATCAATCTTTTGTTCAAGCTCGTCCAATTCAAACATAAATAGAAGCTTGTGTTCCACCGGAAGATATCTGTAAATTCCCTGCTGAATGCCTTCTACCCGCATAATCATTAAATAGGTTTCAAAAGTATGTGTCGCCCCGCTGCAGGGTACTGTCCGCATTGTAAGCCCGTTCTTATTCATACCCGTAATCCCTTGGGTTGCCCATAATAAATAGGATAACTCCTCAAGACTTAAAGTGTCCGCCGAATAAAACCGGGTACTTCTTCTTTGATCTATACAATCAAAAATGTTGTCGTTGCTAACAACGTCTTTGCTGACCTTTGGCAAATCAATAAGTACTGAGTTCGGATCAAAGGGCTTAACAATTGGCGGTTGTGTTATTCCCTTGATCTTATCTGTTTTTATATGTTTGAATTCATGGAAATTAGATTTTAGAAATTGTCTTTGCTGCCCGTATCTTGTCATCACAAATCCTCCTGAGTTGCCTTAATAGCTTTAATGTATCATGTCAGGAATTTTTCACGGTGATCGAACTCACTATCGGCTCTTTTGGTGAGCAAACAAAAAACCTCCTTTCATCCCATAGGATAAAAGAAGGCTTAAACGTGTCACTTCTGAAGCACGGCAGCTATATTTTCAGCTCCCCAAGCTTGATCAGCTCGACAACCGCTTGCGAACGGCCTTTTACGTTTAATTTTTGCATGACGTTGGAGATGTGGTTTGAAGTACACTCATGCAGAAAAAGGTTAGACCCAATAACTTATTAGATTTTTTGGATGAATCGGATTATGATAAGGTTAACATGGAGAAGTACCATAAAGTGTATATATCTTTTCATTAAACTGCAACTTTGTTTTACATATTCAATTACCGAGGTTCTAGAGTGGATTGTACAACTAATCTTTAGAAAGGGATCTGGTTAAGGAAAATCGAATTGAATAGGATAAAATGCAAATTCCCTTTGTTCCAATCCAACTAGATATTAAGAATACTCATATTCATAAATAATCTTTTATTATGGAGGTTAATATGATTTGTCTTAATTGTTCACAAATCTTGTTTGCTATGGATAACTTATTAATTCAGTTTAACCCTGAGAGTGATTATGGGCTTCAGGTTAATGAAGAAGATATAAATAAGTGTGAAAAATGCTTCAAGGATATAATGTTGAACGATTATTATTTTGAAGATGAGAATGAGAAAGAGGATGTTGAATTTGATCTTTGTGATAGACTAGCAATTGAGATTTCAAAACAGATAGATTCTTGTTCGAATTGTGGACATGGACTGGACATGAAAGATTTACAGGCAAGCTTACAAGTCCACTTTAAAGAAAACGATGAGTGGGAATCTAAATTCGATAGCTATCACATATATACGACTTTAGAAAACCTAATTACTGAATTTACTATAGTTGAGGATAGATACTATGATGATATTATAGACTGCTTGCGGTGCCCACACTGTGGAAATGGTGGAGGGGCACGCTCAAAAGATACTATGTATGATGAAAAGTTTAATAGAGATACAGAAGTTTATACAAAGAATGAGGTTCATAGTTTTAATTATGAATTCTATGGTGAGGATTTCGATGAGATTAAAAGCCACGTACGATTTATTGACGAAAGTATCAGTATTGAAAAATTGATCGATTTTAGAGACCAATATGTAAGAAATCCAATATTTATTCGTGAGCATGAAGTGTTTGATATCTTATATCAAAAGATAGAGATGTTGTTTAGCAAAAAACAATGCTTAGAGTTATACAGAAGTAAAAGATTCTTTAGAGCCCAAATTAATACTCTTGGAAATGAGTTATATTCTGAAGAAAGAATGTGGAATGCTCCAGATTACTTGCCAAGTCAAGGCAGGTACAACTCCCACGGACAGACTACTTTATACTGCTCAAATGATGAGGGGGTTTTAAAAAAAGAGCTTCCTCTAGGCAATAATGAGGAATATAATTATGCGGAATTTCGGGTATTACGTACCTTAACTCTGATGCCTATTGACACGATCTTTGAAGATTTTGGTGAGTTTATTTACGATAACGGTAACTATAAAGGACAAATGTCTAAAAAGTATGTATTAACAAATATCATAGAGATGATTTGCAAACGAATAGGATTTAATGGATTAGCGTACACATCAGTAAAGGATCCAATGTATGTAAATTATAATATCTTTAACTTTGAAAGAGATGTTGATATTGAGATGATTTATATATATAAGATCGCATAGGAGCAGGAGCCTACTTAGGCTCCCTTTCTTATTTTTACTGCCTTATTAGTCAAGCCAGCACGGTGAACTTTTACATATATATTTAAATTTCCGTGAGACGGTTGAATTTGAATTTGAATTTGATTAAAGAGCAAGCATATATATCGTTTATCTTCTTATTGTAACTTTGATGGTACATGCTATAATTGGGTATTATTACCTAATTGATAGGTGGTGTTATAATGTCAGCATTATCAAACTTAGAAGTGCAAATTACAAACGATCATTTAAATAAAATGTTGAAGCTTAAACCTATTAGGGCGATTTCTGAATTAATATGGAATGCGCTTGATGCTGATGCTACTATGATTGACATAGTATTCGAACGAAACTTATTAGAAGGATTAGAACATATTATTATTAAAGATAATGGACATGGTATTCAGTTTGATTTTGTAGATCAATTCTTTGGTAAACTAGGTGATTCACATAAGGTTAAAGATAAAGCTAGTCCTAATGGTAGGAAATATCATGGTAAGTTAGGGCAAGGAAGGTATAGTGGATTTGTTTTAGGTAGAAGTGTTGAATGGGTAAGTGTAATTGAGCAGGAAGGCGAGTTATACGAATTTTCAATTTCAGGTCATGATAGAAATCTTAAAGTATTTGGAAAAACATCGCTAACAAAAGCAATAAGTCCATTTACTGGGACAATAGTTTCAATAACAGAACTAATTGATGATAGTGCTTGTAAAATTTCAAATAAACTGATTCTAGCGCAAGATCTAACTATGGTATTTGCACCTTATTTACTTGCTTATAAAGATATTTCAATTACAGTGGAGGGTCTCAAACTTGAGCCAGAGAAGCAAATTGTAACTACACATGATTTTCCTTTGTTTCAACAGAACAAAGAAAGTGAGCTAGTAAGGGGTTCTTTGAAAGTAATTGAGTGGAAATTAGGTAGTCATAGAAATTTGTATCTCTGCGGACAAACTGGAATAGCTTTTGAGGAAGAAACAACAGGTATCAAATCAGGATCTTTTTCTCATACTGCATATTTAATTAGCAATGTTATCGATGATCTATGGGAAACAAATCAAATTGATGTCAGGACACTGCATCCTGATTATATAGTTTTAAGAGAGACAGCAGAAACTACTCTAAGAGATTTATATAGACAAAAGCTAGTTAATGAGGCATCTCACGAAATCAAGATATTAAAGAATGATAGGATTTATCCGTATAAAGGTGAAGCTCAAACGGTTGTCGAGGAAGCGGAGAGGCAAGTTTTTGATATTTGTGCAGTTAAAATAAATCAATATTTACCAGATTTTAACAAGGTGGCGAAAAGCTCAAGAGAGTTTACATATAGATTGATGAAGGAAGCTTTACAATCTAATCCTGACAGTCTTAGGTTGATATTGAAGGAAGTCTTGAAACTACCTCCGGAACAACAAGATGAATTGGCATCAATTCTTGGTAAAACTAGTTTAGAGTCTATTATTAATACAACAAAACTTATCTCAAATAGGTTATTGTTCTTGAATGGCATTGAGCAGATTCTGTATGGAGAAGATTTTCATAAAAAGCTAAAAGAAAGAAGCCAGTTGCATAAAATATTACTTAGGGAACTTTGGCTCTTTGGCGAACAATATTCTTATGGTTATGACGATATATCTCTAAAAAATGTCTTGAAGAAGCATTTGTCAATTTTGAAAAGAGATGAGATTTCACCTGAAATTGATTATAAAAAGATAACAACTCTAGATGATATTCCGGATATTGGGCTATATAGACAGTATAAGTATGGAAGAGAAGATTGCTATGAAAACCTTATAATTGAACTTAAGCGTCCAAGTTGTGTAGTTGGGACTGAAGAAATAAGTCAAGTCAAGAGATATGCTCATGCAATTGAGAAGAATGTTCACTTTGACAAAACAAAAACTAAATGGAAGGTTGTTTTAATTGGAATTAAGCTTGATGATGAAGCTCGCTTCGAGTCATCACAAGGTGATAGAGAAGCGGGGTTAATCTACAAGAATAAAACGGGGAATATGGAAGTTTGGTTGAAAGAATGGAATGAAGTTATTCAAGAAGCAAAAGGCAAACATCAGTTTTTAAAGGAAAGACTGGAGCTAGAAGTCAAGGATAATGAAGAAGGTTTACAATATCTGAGAACTAAATATAAAGAATACATTCCTGAGTAAAACGAGATGCGACTTTTTAACCCAGAATGACACCTTATGGGTGTCTTTTTTGTTTTGAAAATTATAACTAACATATTGTTCTCAATTATTCCACCTTCGTAATAGAAGGAGTGTACATTATGGATTTTTTTGTCGATATAATATTAAAGAGAATTTATACATGTTAGGTTTGGAGGGATTATATGAGTATATCTATATTTTTTAATCAAATTCGATATATTGATAAAGCTTTATTGAAATGGATGTGGCGTAATAATATTCGTAGCGGGTTTCTTTCGAAATTTTTAAAATATGATATTTTTTTACTTTTTATTATTTTAATTTCAGTTCTACCTTTTGCAATTAAAGTCCCACTAGCTGCGGTTTTAATTACACCATATATAAGAGTTACTTTATTAAAGAGTCAAAGTGCACTAAAACGTAAAAGGAGATTAGCAACTTATTTTTTGATTAGTTTAAGTAATAATAAAAGAGATTTACAAGAGAGAGTGAAATTATTTAAACAATACTTGTATTTAGCTTTTAGATGGTTTTTAATATTTTCTTCGATCATATTTATCTTAGTAAGTGGAACAAAGTTTAGTGAATTATCAATCATTACTCAAGATCTACCGACTATTCTAAACATTATATTAGTTTTTTTTATAAGTTTGTATTTTTTTTGTCCACTATACATAAGAACATCCAATATTTTAGGACTTATTATATTACTTGTACTATCAAACCCCATTATTTCATTAACAATTATTATGAACTTAGTGAGTATTGTTGGAAGTATGATGGAACAACAGTCTCAGCTTTTTTTTTCAGGGAGGTTCGATGGGGCTCTATATATATTTGTAGAAGCTGGGTTGAATGAAGACTTTATTGGGAAGAGTCTTATTTATTCATTAATATTACAACTCATATTTGTGGGGGTACAACCAGCATATAAGCTGGAAAAGAGTCGAATTGCGTTAGAAACGGTAGCAGTAATTTTTGGCGCGATTTCTATATTAGGCCTTACATATTCAAATGAAGCTTCAAAATTACTATTTGTCTATTTGACAAATACAAAAAGCTTTGGTAACGAATTCTTTCACTATGCAAGTATTTCTGATATTGGGGAATTCAAAGTTTTTTACGAGAGGTGCTTAAAAATGATTTTGTTGCCTTACTCGTTTTGTTCTTCAATGGCAATATTAATATTTAAATATAGAGAGAGCAACTCGAAAAATAAAATGAATTCTATTATTTCAGAAGTTTCTTCGAACAATATTTTGACTTCTGATAAAAAAGTTATGTTGTTGAGAAAGGCTCTTTATTATGGAGGAGGCAATGCACGGAATATCATATTAGGTCATTATTTATTTAGTAAACTAGTTTTTTATTTATCAAAGAAGAAATCAGTTGAATCTGGATGGTTCAACATAAAAATAAAACAAATAAGTCAGTTGTTTAAATATTTTAAACTAAAGATGAAAATCGAGAAATATAATATACAATCTGATTTAAAAAGTTGGTGGTTGAATTTACATTTAGAGATATTTACTAAAATCTCCTATAAGCAAGGGATTTTTCGATTCTTGATAGTATCCGTGTTTATGATTTGTGCTATAGGAACTTACATTACTTTTAATTTAGGAGGAAAAGCAGGAATCTTTCTAACGGAATTATCCTCCTATTATGTTGAAATTTGCGGAAATGATAAGAGGTTCGCAATTTACCTGATATCAGTTTTATACCTTTTCGTAGTATGTTGTTATCTATTGAAAAGATCAATTTCTCTTTATCGAATAAATTATTTAATAAAAAAAGAGATCCTAACATTAATATTTAATTTACTATTATTTTTAATTTATTTAAACAGGATTGGATCCTGATTCTAATTCTTCCTGGATTGTATCATCTTATATGGTTCTTTGAACTGATTGAAAAAAAAGAATTTATACTAAATGAAACTACCGAAGACATCTGAATATCACTAACTGAATTGATGAACTAATTCATTTAATTTAATTTATCATCAATGTTTTAAGCTAAACGCAAATGGCAAAATCTTTAGGAGTGCGGCATTTGATTATTCTAACATCATTAAAATAAATACAAGACTGACTCCATGGAGTGATAAAACATTATTTTTGGAATTAGCATTTAAGGTCTTCCGTACTTAAGTTCTATTTTATGATTACTCAAGCCATTTGTTGAATTAAAAAGACAAATAAACTTCCATTAACCCCCATCGATTGGGTCCATGTCCTAATTCGGAGTGGACCTGATTTATTTTTTCGACAATAAATGTGAAATCCGGATGATCATTTACGTTTTTTTCTATTGAAAGATGCTTATTTCTGTTATGAAGCATCTTTCTTATCAACTCTTTTCCAACCTCTCTTTTATCCCCAAGTAAATCTAACAATCTGTTTCTTGCATAAGTATGACGAAATCCATGCCACCCTTTAGATTTTACGTGGGTCTTATCACATCCGCGTTTTAAGGCGCTCCTTAATGTTCCTGAGCTTACAATTAAAATCTTGCTTTTAGGATCTTTACCATTTAGTAAACCCCTTAAGACGGCCTCATAGGAGCCAGGGACAGCAACCTCCCTGTATCGCCCTCCCTTTGTTATCCCTTTTCCCTGTCCTTTCGGAATCAAAAGATGCAGGTAACCATTTTTTTCGACAATATGTTCTACCCTAATATTGCAAACCTCCCGGATTCTAAGACCTAAGTTAAGACTCATTTGCATAGCATTCAATACAGTAGGAGAGAATGTTTTAGCGAGTGTTTCAATTTCTGCAATAGAATAGCTTCTATCTGTGGGACGTTCGCGTTCAGAAGAAGAATAAACCCGGCTATTAACAAAAGGCGTAAAGGTTGCTTTAATCTTATCTGATTTAGAGAGTTTGTTCATACCTGACTGAAGTTTGGACAAGTGACTTTCTAGATTTATTAAATGTCCGACTGTGCAACCTTTTTGCTCATTAAATTTCATGAATGATGCATAATGTTCAGGCTTAATATCGAACAGTTTATTGATACCGAAAGTGCTTTTGCAATATTCTCCGAATTTTACTCCAGTGTCCAGGGCATCTTTGAAATACTTAATAGAATGAATATTGTCAAAGTCATTATTCTTCCTGAATTCAAGCTTTGAAGAATCAATCTGATTGATTTCTTTAAGGGCACTGGTTATCTGATATTTTATACTGGCCATGAAATGACCCTCCTAAATTAGTAGTAAAAATACTTTACTTAACTAATTGTAAAAATCAAGAAAAAACGTTCATGCTCAATAACTTATACTTAGTAGAGGAATATTTAACCTATATTTTACTAATATTACATAATATAATAATAATGTTGAGTGTTAAATATTCCTTACTAATATTAGTATTAGGGAGTACTTAGAGGGAATGAGTGATTCGATTTACGCTAATAAGTGTTTCTGCTGCTACATAATGATCAAAAATTGATAGGATGGGCTATACGATACGGAAATAGCTGGAAACTTGAACAGGCTGTGCCCCCCTCAAGGCTGCGTAGCGTTCAAATGGTTTTGACGGGTGTTTCCCATACTATGAAGCATCTGATCGCCCAGTAAGCCTTTGCTGGGCCTCCTAGACGTTGAGTAAAGGGGTGCAGGGGGGCCCCCCCACAGGTTCCCCTCTGAAAAAAAGAAATTGAGAGAGAAGTTACTGTTAGAGCCAAATGAAAAAAGTCCAATGAGGATTCTATAACGAAATAAAACCGCCTAAATGGCGGTTTTATTTCGTTAATTTATTCTTCTATATCAATTTAACCTTCTGAAATAACAGTGTTACCTAAGCAGCTCTTCGATTATATTCTCAGCTTTAAGAACCTTATTTAAATCCTGGTTCTTCAGCAACTCTACGATTGATTCAATATGGCGTTCCTTGTCAGTTAAGCCTTCTAAAGCAATAGAAAAAGGAAATAACTGATGCAAGCCAACTTCTAAGGAATTGGCTATCCGCTCCAGATTAACCAAAGTGATATTTACCTCACCACGTTCAACTTTACCAATATAAGAGAAATGAAAATCTGCCCTTTCACCTAATTCTTCTTGTGATAATCCCCGTTCTGTTCTTAAACTCCTAATAGCTGCACCAGTTTGCTTCAATATATTCTCCCGCATCTCAACACCTCTTATGGATGAGTTTATGGAAATAAAGAGTTATATTGAAGGTATCTATATTGATTAAATCAAAGTATAATTGAGATGTATACATCTCATATTGCGATGTATATTGATTTTTATCAAACTTGAAAAAATATATACATCTCATTATATATATTCATCAAAATGAAATGAGTGATCATATGAACAGTTATTCATTAACAACCACCCCGCTTGTTGCGGGGACAATCTACGAGGATAATAAAAGGGTGGAATTTGATCATTTTTTGTTTGATGATGAGTTAGCTGAAGTGAATGATAGTATTTATCAAATTAGTTATAGTAGAATGACCAAGTATTTGGAATCAATTCCCAAAGATTCGTTAATATTATTTTATTTTTGCTTTATTGATCGAATCTACTTAGGTGTACTGGATGCCTTTATTAATTTTGTCCCCAGAGTAATAGATTCGCTAGAAAATGCTCCAGAGATGACATTGAGCATATCACGATATCATTCGCTTCAAAGAGGGAATTCAGACTTTGGTTCATATCAGCATAAATATACGAAGATCAAATCAACAAAAGATCAAAATTATTATCTTGGTCGCACTATTTCTAGAGTTGATCAAACCTTTGCTGATAGGAATAATGTTGGACAAGGCTTTCATTAATATTGAATTAGGTGGAAATGTATAAGTTAAACAAGATTTTCATCGATACATGTTGTATATAAAGCATACAAGAAATATAGAATATATACATTTTGTATATATTAGAAACCCGATTTTGGTACCAAGAAAAACGCCTTAGCCTACGCCGATCCCTAATATATTTTCAATAGTATGAGGTTATAATTTCCAAGGGAATATTTAATATCTTAACCAAATATGTCTGAAACCCTTCCCTGTATATCTCTGTAAATTCAATATTTCTAATACTAGAAACACTAGATATTTATTCAAAACTAAACACCTTACGACTCCGTCGTAAGGTGTTGCATTTCAGAAAAACACTATTTAATTTTGAAGAAAAATAAAAACTGACAGTTAAAGCCGAAGCACACTTTTATCACCTTTTTTAGACCCAGTGAAAGGTAGCAGAAAACCATATAAGGTCTTTCAATTTAATATTTATTAAAAATCTTTTCATTAAGCTAATTTGCTGTACCGAAAAAATGTTAGAAAATTTATTCTTTTTTTCGTCCTTTCTTTTCTTAATGATTCGATGAAATTGTTCTGTTGAGTAATTATCATTTTTAGTTCCTCCCAATATAAATTGTTAAAGTATCTACAAAATTAGGATACCCAGCTTTTCCTAGGAAACAAGAAAATAAATGAAAAAAATATAAAGACAGCACTTCTAAAAGAATGGAAGAAGTGCTGTCTTTATTTTGGTTTGTTTAAAATGAAAAGTTATTTCATATTGGAGTCATAGCTAAACGGGTATTAGGTGACTTTTCTCCTCGCTAACTATTTACCAAAGTGAGTGTAATCCTTTGAAAAAGGATCATCGTTAGAATGCTTTTGAGTATATAAAAGGTTCTTGTTTTTAAGCACTTTTTTTAACCAAGCAATTGGATTATCTGTTATGTTTCCAGTTCTTATTCGATTTATCATTTTAAGCAAAGCTTCCTCCAAAGCTTTTGGATGATATTGATTAAGGTCACCAATTTCCTGGAGTATATCGTTTGCTACAGTGGAATCGAAGTTATATTCACACATTTTTTCAAGGTAAAGAATTTGAATGTCGGTAAGGTGTTGAAACCCTAAGTTATGTTGCTTAAATAAACCAAGAATGTTTAAGAATTGCGGGTATTGCACATTTCCATAACCCTCTTCTTCCTCTTCCTTTTTCTTTTGGTTCTCTGTTTTGTAATCTTTGAAGTTCTTTATGTTATAGTTTTGCGCTTTTTGCACAAATCCATTTTCTTTATTACTACGATTAGATTTTTCAACTTCAGGCAAATTCAACATAGGAGTTATCGATTCATCTTTATATTCTGAATTACTAAGTGCAATTTCCCAAGATTTCAGAAAATTTCCTTCTATTAGCCTAATGTGTTTGGTTGGGGCGCCATTAAATTTAAATATTTTCTCTTCTATAATGCTTAGATCAGTAAGTTTTCTCAATACGGTATCCAAATTACTACGAGAAAACCGAAGCTCCTTTTTCCAATCCTCGGTACTTTTAGCAATCCAATAATGACCCTTCTTGCTGACACGAAGCTTACTCTTACCAAATTGATCTGGGAGATACCAAAATACGATTTGACTAAGAAATAGTCCAGCTAACAAATCCCCATTAGCCATGTCAACATAAATTCTTTTGAAATCGACCGTGTCCATAGTGGTTGATTCCCATCTTAAAAAATCCTTTCGATTATTCATTGTTTACACTCCTCTTATTTTTTATTGAACTCCCATAGGTTATTTGGGTTATCCAGAAAAACAAAACGCGAAGAGCTAGACAACACAGAGTATAAAATATTTGTGAACATTTTGTGAACTGAATAGTATGGCACTCTATCATAGCATGCTATTACAAATGAATACACTTTGTTGTTTCAGATTGTCTCTCTATACTATTTGATGGAATTTCAAAAAATTTAAATCATAGGAAATTTAGTTTTTCTTATAAGCGAATAGTACAAGTCACTTCAAAAATAAACTTATAAATAAAGATATGAAGAGGAGTGTCAAAAATGCGGAATCCACGTCAGGAAAGAACATACCGAATTTCAATTCAATATGGTGACTCTGATTTAGGTGGAATTATTGATCAATTAGCAGTTCAAACCATCCAGAAGTGTTCGAATAATTTTTATTCAAGTAACCCTAGAGTTAAAAAAAATCTTATTCTCAGACAAGCACTTTGATCGTCTACGCCTTATAAAGTCATGGGGGAAAGCGTATGAACTACACAATAATAAATAAAGATAAATATACTGCGATTTATGTACGGGTCAGTACAAAAAAGTCTAGTCAAAAAGATAGTCCTGAGCATCAAGAGGGAGTTTGTAGGGAGAAAGCTCGTCAATTGGAGTTTGAAGTAGACCATAATCACATTTATGAGGATAGAGATTCTGGTACAAATATTGTTGGAAGACCAGCAATACAACAACTCATTAAAGATGCACAGCGACGTTTATTCAATAACGTGATATTCGCATCGTTATCTCGTTTCTCAAGAGACACCATGGATTCTCTTACTTTAAAACGGATCTTAGTGGATAGCCTTGGGATGAGATTGATTTCGCTTGATGAGGGTTACGATTCTTATATCGATAAAGATGAATTGAAATTTCAAATTATCTCTGCTGTTAACCAGAAAATGAGCGAACAAACTAGTTTGAGCTCTAAACGTGGCATTAGACAATCTGCACTAAAAGGTAATTTTATCGGGAGTATCCCCCCCTTTGGATATAAAAAAACCATAGTTAACGGAAGGAAAACACTTATTCCTGATGAGCAAACAAAGGATATTATTTTACTAATATTCACGTTATACACTGCACATAAAATGGGAGAAAAACAAATTGTTAATTATCTAAATAACGAAAAAAAAATCCCTTCTCCAAAAGGAGGGAACTGGGGAATAACCTCTATTCAGAGAATCTTACAAAATGAGGCATATACTGGGGTCAATGTGTTCGGTAAATATGAAACAAGAGTGAAATACAATAACATTGAAGACCTTTCAGATCGAAAAAAAGTATTAGTACAAAAGAATCCTTCAACGTGGGAAAGACCAAATTTAGCACTGACTCACGAAACTCTTATTGATAAAAAACTTTTTGATTTGGCTCAAGAAATAAGACTTCAGCGAGGTGGAGGCAAAAGAGGTGGTGTAAGGAATAGAAAAAACATTTTTGCAGGCATTATCAAATGTGAGCATTGTAACTCAGCAATGGTCTCCATGAAAACAAAGAGTAAAAATACAAATAAATTTGGCCTGGAATACAGATATCTAATATGCTCCCGAAGAAGAAGACAGGGAAATGCGGGATGTAGTAATAACTATTGGTTACCTTATCATTCCTTTAAGGATGATGCAATTGAGTGTCTAACAAAGGAAATAACTAAATTGTCGGTAGATGATTTGTTTAATAAACATATAGGGTCAATTCAAAATAAGAACGTAGAAAGTGAAGGACAACAGAAAGCTATCCAAAAGCAAATTGAATCAAACCGAAAGATGCTTTTTGAATTACGGAAAGAAAAGATGTCAACTGGTATGGACGATGGACAATACCAATTTGAGAAACAACAATATGAACAAGAACTTATGCGTTTAAACTCACAGATTGATGAAATAAACATAAATGTTGAACACAAAAAGGACTTGAGGAATCTTTATGATGAGGTGAAGGACGCCCTTGATGACCTGATTAATCTCAACTATGAAGATGAAGATGATTTTGAGGAGTTAAGACTTATTTTATTGAAATTGATTAAGCGTATTACGGTTGATGAGAAAGGGAATGTGAAGATGATAACAACATTTGGTCTAACAATATAAATTTTCACCAGTAAAGATTGTTAATACCGAGGTAATCGAGTCTCCTTTTCTAAATTAGAGTATGAGAACAATGTTGGATTCATACAAAGTATTTAAATAGGCTGACCATAGCACAGACTATTAAAAGAGGGAATTATCTGAGAAAAAACAATTCTCCCTCCAATATTCCCTACTTTTTAATAACAATATATGGTTATCTTTTGTGATTATTATTAAAAACTTTTTTTCAATGTGGTAGAAACCATTAAGAAATATTTTGCACATCCTTCTCAAGTTCTTTAATAAACTTAAAAATGTTTTTCTTGAATTTCTTTGATACTTCATTTTCAGTTAGTTTTAATACATCACGAACATCAAAAACATCTCTTAGAACAGACCTTTGTGCATCTAAATCAAAATCATCGAAATTTGGGATATAATTTGTGTTTTTGAGATTGAATACTATTTCATGATATGTTCTTACAAAACGTTTGATTCTTTTTTTGACATTTGAATCTAAATCTATTTGTTTACATAATTTTTGTATAAACCAGTCAAGGTGGTAAAGTAACTTCTGGTCATCAATTTGAGAATAGAAAAATAACCAACCATATTTTTTATGTTCGAAAACACAGCCTGTTATTTTTTTGTTTAGCTTCCAGATAAACTTTTCAGTTCCATTTTTATTGTTGAACTTATATTCAGAGAATATTTTAATTATTGATTCTTCAAATCTTTTAATAGATTCATCCCGAACGGAAAAGCCAAATTCATTTCCTATTTCCTTGTAGAAATATCCTAAGTAAGAGAAACCTTCAGAAATTTCTGCCTCTTTATATTTATTGGGACTTGTTTCAAGATCTAAATTTTTTAATTTAGTCAGAATATCATTTTTGATATATGTTACATTAGTATTTTTACAAAGAATTAGAATATCATCTACGTATCGAAAATATTTGAAATCAGTGTTAGAAACTGAAAAACTATTGTCAATATCTGATAAATATATATTTGCAAGGATGCTTGAAATAGAGATACCTTGAGGAATTCCAACTGTATTTGGAGAATGAATTTTTGTTGGAAATGGAATAGTTGGTGTCTTTAAAGAATCCTCAATTAGAGTTAATATTTCCTTTTTGCGTATCTTTTTACGTATTAGTTTCATTAATTTATCATGAGGAATTGAAGGGAAAAAGTTTTTAATATCAATTTTGATGAAATAATCAAAATGACCTGAAAGAATAGATTGTTTTAATTCATTAACTAGAGTTTGAATTATTTTATTATTTATATTGTTTTCAAATACTTTTGATAAAAATTCATTAAGCAAACTGAGAGTAACCTTATCTCTGATGGTTGGGATAGATATCTGTCTAGGAGGCTTGTCGTAACCTTTTGAAATAAGTTTTTCTTTGTAAGGAATAAATTTATAGTTACCGTTTAAAGCTTTCATTGAAATAATAGTTACATATTCATCAATACGGTTTTCAAATGAAGTTCTGTTTATTTTATCAATTCCAGGAGTGCACTTGTAGACTATTTTTTCAAAGTAGTTTTTTTTTATATTTTTAACCTGAAATTTACGTGTAAATAATTTTGAAGCTGACATTTTATCACGCCTTTGTTACAAGATATGACAATATTAGAGGGAAAAGTATAATTATGAATATTGATATAATAAATAAAACTCTTTTAAAATTAAAATACCACAACTGACTTTTACTGATATCACTTGTGTTATTAAGTACCCTTAAATAGTCCATAGGTGTATGATTTTCAATACTGTTCATGACCTTATTATATTTATTTTGTATTTTTGTAATGTCCTCTGCTCTCAAGTTATCAGGAGAGTCTTTAAGTAATTCACATTCATTATATATTTCATCAAGTTTTATGTAGCAACTTTTAAATGTGATCGCTCTAATCTTAAAATTTCTAGCGTTGACAAATATAGATAGACCGAAGAGAAGTACCGAAGCAATTATAGTGATTACGGAAATTAATTTCGCATTAGATTCATCATAAAGTGTCCATATACTTAATCCTACAATCACAAGAGTATAGTAATTAATTAGCATCTGAGTGAGGAAATCAAATTTTTCTAATCGTTCTTCAGCGTTTATTCTAGCTTTTCTAGTTATCCATATTTTATTCGACAAACTATCAAGTCTACTTTTAATTACACTTTCTGACATGACTCATTTTCCCCCGACACAAGTATTAGTAGAAAGCCCCCAATTGGCGTTACATTATTACCCAGATAGCTCTAGGTCAAAAGTAGAGAGTTTAGTCCCTGTTAATTAGTCATATTCCGTTGGGAATCTCTTGATAAACAAGATGGGGGCGATCCAATGAGAATTATGTCATAAAATGTCTTTCCCGTAAATAAGTAAAATAAATGGAGGTAGGGGCTTGATTTGAAAAAACGTTTAAACGTTACTTTTTTGCTCGGATTGAGCATTTTATTGCTACAGGCACTAAAATGAATATGAAACATTCTGTTTCTGATCTTGTCCAAAAAACTGGGTCCGTCAGTGGGTTCCACATTGAGCATATATTATCGGTTAATAAAGAAAACCTAGAACAATTCAATAACGATAAAGAAAGGTTTGAACGTGAGCGAAACCGCCTTGGTGGGCTTCTAATGTTAAAGGGTAGAGAGAATATTTCCTGTAATAATGAAGTATATACAAAGAAATTAAAGACCTATGCTTACACTCTTTATTGGAATGAAACTTTAAACAGGATAGCTATAAATATAAATTGGACTTTAATAATATGATGTCCACACATAAACTCAATTTTCGACCAATGGATACATTTAGTCCAGATGAACTTGAAGAAAGACACAAATTACTTTATGAAATGATTAAAATCATCTGGGAATAGTTATTAAATGGAGGTTGTATTGATGGAATCAATAAGTATTGATCCTGTTGTTAATAATTCTATCAAACTCACAGAAAATTGGTTATTTAATAATGGATTTGTTGTGTTGTCAAAGGCGATTAATAAACAAAGATTAGAGATTATTGCTAAGAAGGGGAATGAAAAAAATTTCTTGGTAGCATATAAACGTGATCGAACTGGTAAAGAAAATTCTAGTGAGGAAACAACATATAACATTGGTCAATTCAACAATCACAAAATGATTCCGGTTGTAATTCAAGTTATGTAACATTTTTTGAGTATTATCCCAATGGACCTAGTTTTTTTGCTGTTTTGCCTGACACGTATCACTTCAATAAATATAATCGATTGAATCAAAAAAACAAAACCTTAAATATTAAATTTTCAAGTGATTTTTTAAGTGCTATCGAGCGGGTTGTATAATCCAATACTTATGATTAAAACTCTTAGAAGAGACTGTATCAAATACATCACCTCTCAATGATGGAAACGGTACTTCAAACCACATCTCCTTGGAGATATGGTTGCGGACGGTTTTTTCACTGATGAATAACAATCCGGCAATATCCCGTGTAGTTTTGTCTTGCACAAGAAGCTCGAATACTTCGCGCTCGCGGTGCGTCAACAGAAATTTGCTGTGATGTTCGTTCCCTTTCAATGGTGTCACCCCTCCTTGCTCGGGTTTGTTTGGTATAACAAGGTAAAGGGATACAGTCAAATCATATTATGTATGCGCAATGTTAATTGTGCGGTCATTGCCCTAAAATGGGCGGGGAAGCAGACAAGCTGAAGTGTATTCCTAAGAACGTAAAAAAAACCGCCCTCCCGGCGGCAAAGACGAGTACTGTACCGGTCTGTCACGCCCTTTCGGTCACGCCAGTTTAGTCCGGTAAGCTGTTGCAGAACCAGTGTAATATATGAAATGGATTCCATAGCAAGCTTTTTTTATGAGAAGGTATTGAAGGCCGATGTGGTAAAATAAAACCAGTATCATCCTATTCAGGAGGAAGCTTGCTGATGGCCAACATTAAAGAAATCGCCCGCATCGCCGGTGTTTCTGTAACGACTGTATCCCGTGTGCTTAATAATCATCCTTATGTCAGCGACATAAAAAGAGCCGCCGTGCTTAATACCATAGAGCAATTAAACTACTCCCGGAATATGAATGCCGTGCATCTGATTACCGGGCGGACCGGAGCTATTGCGGTAATTCTGCCATATATCAATTTATACTACTTCTCGATTGTGATGGACGGGCTGGCCCATGAAGCGCTGAATGCACAGTACCGGCTAATTCTCTGCCAGAGCAACTATGCTGCCGAGGAGGAGCTGAAGGTGCTTGAGATGCTGCGCAATAAGGAGATTGACGGCGTGGTCATCGTCTCTACGGCGCTCCAGCCGGAGGTGATCGAGGAATATACGGACTACGGTCCGGTTATTACCTGCCAGGACAGCGGCGAACGGCGTTTCTCCTCGGTTTATATTGAGCATTATGAGGCTTTCTGGGATGGCCTGCAGTATTTGAGCAGCAAAGGCTACCGTAAAATCGGCTACTGTGAAGGCCGGCAGAACGGCAGCAGCGCCTCGATCCGGCAGTCCGCGTTCCGTGCATTTCTATCCGAGCGTAACCTCCCCTTCCGGGAGGAGTGGATGGTCTACGACTGTATGACGGAGGAGGATGGAGCGGGAGTGGCGCTATCGCTGCTGGACATGCAGGACCGGCCCGAGGTGCTGATCATTACCGGTGACCATGTCGCCGCCGGCCTGATCATCGAGGCCCGCAAGCACGGGCTGCGCATCCCGGAGGATCTGGCGGTCATGGGCTTCGACAACCAGCCGATCGGCCGGCTGCTCGATATCACCACCATCGACAACCACCTCTATGACATGGGCGCCGCTGCCTTCCGCATCATCCATGAGCAGATCAGGACCGGCAGCCGCGTGCCCGTACACCGCAAGCTCGATTATGAGATTATTGAGCGGGGGACGGTGTAGGGGGAGGCGGGTCTGCCATATCTCTAACCTTATGCAAGACTAAACCGCAAAAGCTCAACTGTTGCAGGCAGTTTCCGGCTAGTCGAGCTCAGGGACTGAATTAAATTTGCCTTGCTTAAAAGGTAACGCTTTCAAGCCTTTGTTCATCCGTCAGGGTGATGGAAGGTTTTTTTGCAATTTATGGATTGACGAACATTGGGAATGGTTGTAAAATCATCTCAAAGTAAAAACCTTTTAACTTTAGTAAAGATTTAAAATTGCAAGAAAAGGCGTAACTGACACGAAATGTGCGGTTTTAGTCGATACTCAGTGATAGCCATATTTCAGTGGACATATTTTTTTATTCCAAAAGTTAAATCGTTTAAACTTTTGTTTTGGAGGTATGGAACCTTAGATGAATATTCATGATGTAGCCAAAAAATCGGGACTCTCTGTAGTGACTGTATCCAGAGTTCTTAACAATTCACCTTCTGTACGTGAAGGCAACCGGCAGAAAGTGCTAAGTGCCATGGAGGAATTAAATTATTCGCCCAATTCGGCAGCCCGGAGTCTTGTGCGCGGCAAAACCGGAGTTATAGGGATGTCGATTACCAACTTTAACGACTCCTTCTATGACCGGGTGATTCGCGTAGTGAACCGGAAGCTGGCCGAGCAAGGCTACTTCCTGGCTCTGTCCATAGCCGAGAATGAGGAAGAAGGGGTTAACTTTCTGTTCCAGAAGGACCGTGTTGACGGAATCATTCTGCTGTCTCCGCTTGAGGAAAAGGAATACGTGGAGGAGCTGAAAAGAAGAAACATTCCGTTCGTTCTACTGGATAACCAGTTCCGGCATGAGGATGTTCCCAGCGTCGTCGTCGATAACTATCTGGGCGGATATGAGGCTACCCGGCACCTGATTGGCCTTGGACATACGAAGATTGCTTATATCGGCGGACCCTCGGTGTTTCTGAGTGTGGCGGAACGCAAGCGGGGTTATCTGCAGGCGCTGGATGAGGCGGGGCTGGCGCCCTTCGGCACAGATTCCTGCGGATTTACGGTAAGCGGCGGTTATGAAGTGGCCAAAAGATGGGCGCGTGAGGATAAGCTGCCGACGGCTTTCTTTTGCGGGGATGACTTTATTGCCCTGGGGCTTGTTCAGGCGCTGCGCGAAGAGGGAATCCGGGTCCCGCATGATATTTCGGTAGTCGGCTTTGATGATCAGCAGTTCGTGGGTGAATTCTACCCCCGGTTGACGACGGTCAGGCAGCCTGAGGCGCAAATGGGCAGCATCGGCGTAGAGCTGCTGATGAAGCTGATCAACGGGGAGGTGCTGCCGCCGGCTGAAACGAAGCTCGCTCCTCAGCTTCTCGTACGTGAATCAACCGCATCTGTAAGATTAACCTGAATTTTAGGAGTGAAACGATCAGTGAAGTATTACTTGGGAGTGGATGCAGGGGGCAGTAAAACCTATGCGATGATCGCAAATGAACAGGGCAAGGTCATCGGTGCAGGCAGAGGAGGAAACGGGAATCACCAGAAGAACCGCAGGGAGGCCGAGGACAGTCTGCAGCAGGCCGTATCGGAAGCGCTTAAATCATCAGGCCTAACCAAGGACCAGCTGGAGTACTCCTGGTTTGGTCTGGCAGGAGCGGACCGGGAGCCGGACTTTCAGATTTTGCGGCCTATCATCGGCCGGCTTGAGCTTCCGCGGTCGGAGATTTCCTGCGATACCTGGAATGCGCTGCGCTCGGGGACTGAGAAAAGCTACGGGATCGTGCTGATCTGCGGGTCGGGTGTCAACTGTGCCGGGAAGAATTCCTCAGGAGCTACATACCAGTGCGGCGGGTTCGGCTACCGGTTTGGTGATTTTGGCGGCGGCTATGATTTGAGCGTAGAGGTGTTCCGCAGTGTTCTGCGGGCGGATGAAGGGAGAGAGTATAGTACGGTTTTAAGCGAACGATTAATTGATCTGCTGGGATATTCCAGTGTTTCGGAGCTAAGGGAAGATTACCTGGATCATTCCAGGGACCTGCCTCCCCGCATTGCCGAGCTGCTGTTTCAGGCGGCAGATGAAGGGGACCGGGTTGCGGCCGGACTGCTGCTTAGGCAAGGCGATGAGCTGGGTTTAGCCGCGGCAGCGACGATCCGTAATCTGGGCATGGACAACGACACCTTTGACATTGTTCTTGCAGGCAGTCTCCTTACCAAGGGGGACCGCTCCGGCATCATCCGGCGGGCCATTGAGCAGAGAGTGAAGCATGCGGCTCCAAATGGCACCTTAAGCATTCTAACCCGTGAGCCGGTTGTAGGCTCGGTCATTCTGGCGATGGAAAGCAGCGGTATGCGTGTAAGCCAGGAAGTTATTCATCATCTATCACTGGGCAAGGAGGGGCTATTCTCATGAAGGAATCATTGAAGCTGGTTGTCATCGGGGCGGGGTCATCCTATACACCCGAGCTTATGGAAGGCATCATTATGCATCATAAAGAGCTCCCCGTCGGCGAAGTATGGCTTGTAGATATTGAAGAAGGGAGAGAGAAGCTGCATACGATTGCGGAGCTGAGCAAGCGCATGGTTGCTGAAGCCGGACTGCCGGTCACGGTGGTGGAGACGCTGAACCGCCGGGAGGCGATATCCGGAGCAGACTTTGTCTGCACGCAGATCCGGGTAGGGATGCTTGAGGCGCGCAAATGGGATGAGCTCATTCCGCTTAAGTACAATGTCATCGGCCAGGAAACGACCGGCCCCGGCGGAATGATGAAGGGCCTGCGGACCATTCCGGTCATTCTGGAGATCTGCAGGGATATTGAGGAGCTTGCGCCGGATGCCTGGCTGCTTAATTTTACGAATCCGGCAGGCATGGTAACCGAGGCGGTGCACAAATATTCTTCGGTCAAGAGTGTAGGCCTGTGCAACTCGCCGATTGGGTTTCAAAAATGGCTCTCCGGCTTCTTCGGCCTGCCGATAGAAAAAATTTACTCCGAATTTGTCGGCATCAACCATCTGCATTGGGTATCCGATGTTGTGGTGGGCGGAGAGAGCAAGCTGCAAGAACTTATAGATTATCCCCAGAGCTATAAGGCCAACAATGTGCCGTTTGATGCCTGGGACCACCGGTTCCTGAACGGGCTCAAAGCCATCCCTTCCTATTATTTGAGCTATTACTATATGACGGACGCCATGCTGGAGGAGCAGAAGGAAGCGGCGGCAACGACCGGATCGCGCGCAGAGGTCGTGAAGAAGGTAGAGGAGGAACTGTTCGAGCTGTACCGGAACGTGGAGCTGAAGGAGAAGCCGAAGCAGCTGGAGCAGCGCGGGGGGGCCTATTATTCAGAGGCAGCCGTACTGCTGATGCGGTCCATTTACAATGATGCACGCGATATCCAGACGCTAAATGTACGCAACAACGGCATTATTGACTTCCTGCCGGATGATGCTTCGATTGAGGTGAACTGTCTGGTGACCAGACAAGGTCCGCTGCCGGTTCCACTGCGCAAGGTTCCACAGTCCGTCAAAGGTCTGCTGGCTGCGGTCAAGCAATATGAGAGCCTGACCATTGAAGCCGCCGTGCGCGGAGACCGTGATATTGCCCTGCAGGCACTCGTCCATCATCCGCTGATGCCTTCGGTCACTGTAGCGGAGCAACTGCTGGATGAAATGCTGGAGAAGAACAAACCGTACCTGCCGTTATTTTACTAAAAGGCGCCAGAGGAGGAAAAGCGGATGAAGGCGGCCGTTAAACCGGGTGTATGGAAAAAATTGACCAATCAGTTGGATTTACAGTCCATGGTTTGGCCGGGAATTATTTTTGTTGCCATATTCAGCTACATTCCGATGTATGGCGTGGTAATGGCCTTTCAGCAGTACGATATTTTTAACGGTATTCTGGAAAGCCCATGGGTGGGATTCATGCATTTCAGAATGTTTTTTGAAGCCCCCGAGTTCTGGAATGTGATGCGAAATACGATTGTAATCAGCTTGCTCAAGCTGGTGATTACCTTCCCTGCTCCGATACTGCTTGCCCTGATGCTGAACGAGGTCGGGAGCATGGGCTTTAAACGGCTTGTCCAGACAGTCAGCTACCTGCCCTACTTCCTGTCCTGGGTCATCGTATCCGGCTTCGTGTTCTCGCTGCTGTCCGTTGATAACGGAACTGTGAATTTTGTGCTGGAACGGCTGAACCTGACCCATGAGCCGGTGAACTTTCTGGCGGTACCGGAGTACTTCTGGTCGATTCTGGTGAGCGTCAATGTGTGGAAGGAGATCGGGTTCGGGAGCATCGTCTACCTGGCCGCGATCGCCGGCGTTGACCCGGCCATGTATGAGGCCGCTTCGATCGACGGCGCAAGCCGGTTTAAGCAGATTTTTACCATTACACTCCCCAGCATTTCTCCTGTCATTATCATCTTTATGATTCTGGCCATCGGCAATCTGCTCAGTGCGGGCTTTGAGGACATTTTGCTGCTGGCAACCAATCCAATCCTGCGGCCTTACTCCGATGTTATCGACACCTATGTGTACCGTGTTGGAATACTCAATGCCAGATTCTCTTATGCGACAGCGGTAGGGCTGTTCAAAGCGGTAATCAGTGTAATTCTGCTGGTGACAGCCAACAAAATCGCCCGCCGGGCCGATGTCAGTCTCTGGTAGACCTGCAACCTATAGGAGGGTGAACAATGAGACTAAGCCTGGGCGACAAAATGATGCAGCGGACGATTTATCTTCTCTTGGCACTGATGTCGGTGATCATGCTATATCCGTTCTGGAACGCGCTGGTCATCTCTTTTAATCAGGGGAGTGATACGGCACTCGGCGGTGTGACCTTGTGGCCGAGAATATATACACTTGAGAACTATTATATTGTGTTTCAGGATCACCGGCTGCTGAATTCCTTCATGATTACGATTCTGCGGACCTTGAGCGGTACGGCATTATCCGTCTTTTTTACGGCACTGTTAGCCTATGGAATGTCCAAGAAGACTTTGCTGTTCCGCAAGCAATATATGGTATTTTTCATGATCACGATGTTTTTTAGCGGGGGGCTGATCCCTTCGTATATGCTGATCCGTTCACTGGGGATGCTGGACACCTTTTGGGTGCTGGTAATTCCGGGAATCATCAGCGTCTATAACATGATTGTCATCCGTACCTTTTTCGCTGCTCTGCCCGATGGGCTAGAGGAATCGGCCAAGATTGACGGCTGCAGCAACTATGGTATCTTTTTCCGGATTGTCATCCCCGTCTCCGGCCCGGTGCTCGCTACCATTGCTTTATTTACGGCTGTGGGTTACTGGAATGACTGGTTTACCGGAGCGATCTACATTACCAAGGATCATCTGCTTCCCATTCAGACCCTGCTGCGGCAGATTATGAACTCCAACATTATGACCGAAATCGGGTCCTCCAATGCCATTGCTCTGGATCATATGAACCGTAACCGGACGGTTACCACCAAGTCGCTGACCATGGCGACGATGATGATCGCGACGATTCCAATTATTTTAACGTACCCTTTTCTCCAAAAGTATTTCGTTAAGGGTGTGCTGATCGGTTCATTGAAAGAATAGCAGTCTCCATTTCATGAAGAAAGAAGGAAAACGAATGCGCAATCGCTTGAAAGGGGTATCACTTGTGACGGTCACTCTGCTGCTGCTGCTCACGGCCTGTAGCGGAGGCGGAAATTCCGGCGCTGCACAGAATTCGGGCGGGGAAAATTCGAATACCGCGGCCGCGGCGGATGACGGCACCGGAATTAAACCCGTAGCCTTCAGCTTTTATGGTAACTATGACTGGCTGACGACAGCGCCCTGGGGAGAGAATGAGGCGACCCGATGGATTCAGGCGAACAGGAAGGTTACCGTTGAGCCGATACAGTCAGGGGGAGCCTCCGCTGAAAAGCTTAACACTATGATCGTCAGCGGCGATTTGCCGGATGTCATCTTCACCGACCGGGGCTCCACAGTGGAACGGCTGGTGCAGGCCGGAAGACTCGTTGCGCTGGATGATTATTATGAGAAGTATCCAAACTTCAAGAAATATGTAAAAGAGTCCACCCTGAACCTGCTTCGCTCTGAGGACGGCAAGATCTATCAGATTCCTAACTGGTACACCTCCGGGCAATTCGGCAACGGCGGCTGGATGGTCAATAAAGATATCTATAACGCGCTCGGCAGACCGGCGCTGGAAACCTTTGACGACCTGTATCAGTATCTGCTCCAGGTACGTGACAAATACCCGGATGTAGTGCCTCTGGAGGTTGGTGAGAAGGGGGCAGGCCTTGATATCATGTATGGAGGGTTCAGGGAGAATGCCACCAGCAAATTCATCTCCCTTATGGGTTATCCGGAAGGCGACAAGCTGCTCCCGATCTATGATGATCCTTCCTATGAAGAAATGATGCTCTATATCAACAAGCTGTTCCGGGAACGCCTGATTACTCAGGATGCGCTGCAGCAGACCCAGGATGCGGTTAAAGAAAAGGTAAATACAGGCCGGGTGGCGGTCATGGTTGAATCGAACATCACGACCTACGGGGCGGAAGGCCATCGGGCGCTGACAGCGAACAATCCGGACAGCGGTTATGAAATCATCTGGCCTGTCCACAAAGCGGGATTGGACAAAAACAAAGTTTTTGTAAGCGGCTTTGAGACACTGGGCTGGAATGTGAACGTCATTACGACGAGGGCCGAGGACCCGGAGGCGATCTTCGCTTATTTTGACTGGATCACGGGTCCGGAGGGACAGAAGGTGCTGTTCTTCGGTCCGAAAGGCTTGTACTGGGATGAGGAGGATGCTGACGGTGCACCGGTTCCGAACGAGAAATACAAGACTACGCCGGCCAATGAGCGTACGGAAACGATGCGCAAATTCGAGGATTTCAACTGGGCGGGCAATACAACCTTTATTGATACGGCAAAAATGAGCCTCGAAGCCTCACTGTCTGCCAATCAGAAATCATGGGAGACAGTGGCGCAATCGACAGTCACCTGGAAGACGGCGCTGGATATTACGGAGTTCGTGAATACCGACCCGGTTCCGGAGACAGAGACCGGCATCATCGCCCAGAATATTCAGGATATTCATACGCTTGCCTTTGCCCAGATGGTTCAGGCGAAGTCGGATGAAGAAGTGCTGTCTGCATTGGAGACGGCCAGGAAGAATGCCAATAAAGCCGGACTGGATAAGCTGCTTGCGTTCAAGACTGAAAAATGGCAGGAGAATGTGCAGAAAATCAACGCGACGAAATAATTCTTGTCTGAAGGCTGAATGAGACTAATTATACGGAGGCGGGATTATGACATTTACATTCAAAAAGAGATTCATTGCGGCGCTGAGCTTCTTATTGGTTATTCCGGTCATAGGCACTTCTGCTCCTGTTAAGGCTGCGGGGGAGAGCAATACTCCTTTTGAGACGGAGGTTATTGTCCGGACCGTTAATCAGTTCAAGAATAAGACGGATGTCACGAATTTTATCGCACTGTCCAAGACCTACGGCGTTGATGTCATCAGCATGAACGTGAAGCAGGATGAGGATGACGAGGTTCCGTCCGGTCGTGTGTTCTATCAGAGTGATATCGCTCCAATTGCCCAGGGCTATGAGAATTTCGATGCCCTGCAGGAGGTTGTCACGGCCGCCCATGCCGCTGGGATCAAGGTTCATGCCTGGATTCCGCAGTTTCATGATCAGGAGGCCTTCCTGAAACACCCGGAATGGCAGATGCAGGCGCTGGTGAACGGGGTGCGGACGCCGTTTAAGGGTTCGAACGGCAACGAATATTTCGTTAATCCGATCCGCCAGGAAGTGCAGGAGTATGAACGCTCCATTATTCAGGAAGTAATCGATAATTATGATGTTGACGGCGTCGTGCTGGACTGGATCCGCTTCGACAATTACAACATGGACGTCAGCGATTACACGGTGGCGAAATACCAGGCACAGTTCGGTTATTCACCGCTGACCATTAATTTCAATACCGATTCGGCGAAGCGGCAGCAGTGGAATGAATGGAGAACCGAACAGATTGGCGAGTACGTGGGCGATATCCGCGAAGACATTAACCAGTCAGCGAACCCGGATGTGCAGCTCGGGGTGTATATTTTGCCGCCTGAATTTACGGAAGTCGGACAGAATGTAGCCAAATTTAAGGATGATATTGATTTTGTTGCCCCTATGGCCTATTTCGACGACTGGGATTTCAACAGCGACTGGGTGTACAGCACGTCTTACGGAATCCTGAAGGATACAAGCGACCGAATCAACGGCAGCCAGGCGGAAATTGTGGCGACGCTGGATAATGACTGGACAGACGATCAATACCAGGAGATATACCAGGGAATCCGCCAGAATTACCCGGGCGTAAAGCGGCTGTCCTTCTTTGCTTACGGGGCGTGGCCGGAATCCGAGCTGATCAAAATCCATGAACGTGAAACCTGGCCGACGCCGGACTGGACGTCCCCGGAGGATCAGGACTATCCTGCCCAATTGCCGGCCGGATGGAAGGCGCGGAATATCGGCTCCCAGCCAGGGACGGTTACGTACAGCTCCTCAAATAAGCAATTTATGGTGAGCAGCAGCTCTACGGACATCTGGGGAAATGGCGATCAGCTGAATTATATCTATCAATCCCTGAGAGGCAATGCCGAGATTATTGTTAAGGTACAGTCCTTCAGCCGCCTGGACGGCTGGGCCAAAGCCGGAGTGATGATCCGCGAGACGCTTAATCATGATGCGAAGCATGTAGATATGATGCTTACCCCTGAGAATGGTGCAAGCTTCCAGTACCGTGCAGCGACCACCGGTGTTACCGCCGACCATACTGCGGCTGCAACGGCTCCCAAGTGGCTGAAGCTGACCCGGAGCGGAAATACCTTTACTGGGGCCATTTCATCCAACGGAACAAGCTGGCAGACGGTAGGATCAGTTCAGGTTCCGATGACCAGCAAGGTGTATATCGGCCTGGCGCTCAGCAATCCCGGAGATGACTCGCGGAATAAGGCCGTGTTTGGAAATGTGAAGATTACGAACTAAGTGCAGCGCAATGGAGGCGTGAATATGGCTATGCCGCTAAGGGAAAGGCAGTATTACTTCCGTGACTATTATGATCAGGGCGAGGTACTGGTGCTGGAAGGGCAGCAGCTGCGATGCAGGCTGTCTTCCAAATTTTCCATGATCCAGAAATACGAAAGTCCGCTTGCTGCTGATAACCGGATTGTAATGATTGAAGAATCAGAAGGAGAGGAGGCTACCGAGCCTGCCAATATCACTCTCGAGCTTGAATATGACGGAGCGCTTAAGCCGGACGGTTATCAGCTGGAGATTAGCAAGGACGGTAAGATAATAATAGCTGCCTCCAATAAAAGAGGACTAAAGTTTGGGATGGATGCGCTCACCCGGCTGCTGAGCATGGAAGACGGCAAGTGCCAGCTGCCGGTGGCAACCATTCACGATGAGCCCTCTTTTCCGGTCCGCGGCATTATTGAGGGCTTCTACGGCACGCCGTGGAGCTTTGAAGACCGGATGGATGCTGTACACTATATAGCGGATCACCGGATGAACGCCTTTATGTATGCCCCGAAGGATGATGCTTATCACCGCGAGCTGTGGCGTGAGCCTTATCCTGAGGATGTTTTTGCCCGGATTGCAGAGCTGAAGCAGGAATGTGATGATCATCTGGTGGACTTCTATTATTGCATTAGTCCGGGGAACGATCTGCAGTTTCGCAGCAGGACGGATTTTGCCAGTCTGGAAGCGAAGCTGGCAGCGATGATCTCCATCGGTGTCCGGCATTTTGCCCTGCTGATGGATGATATCAACTATGCACTGTCGGGGGATAACCTTCATTACCTGGAACGCTCCGGGCTGGCTCACGCCTATGTGGCAAACTGCGTCCATACCTATTTAAGCTCTCAATTGCCGGGGTTTACACTGGCGATGTGCCCCTCGGAATACTGGTCCTATTGGGATACTGAATATAAAAGGGATATCCGCGAGAAGCTGCATGCTGACATCAAGGTATTCTGGACGGGTTCCGCCGTCTTTGCCCGGCAAATCGGAAGCAGGCATGCACAGGATAATCACCGTTATTACGGGCATGAGCTGTGGCTGTGGGATAACATACCGGTTAATGATGCCGACTACGACCGGCTGTTTCTGGACCCGGTCCGCGGGCGTTATTCACAGCTTGGCCGGACCGGGCATCAGGCGGTGGTAGCGAATCCGATGGTTCAATGGGAATGCTCCAAAATTACGCTCAATACATTGGCCCACTACATGTGGAACAGTGAACGTTATATGCCGGAGCTGTCCTGGGAGCTGTCGGTCCGGGAATTTGCCGGAGAGCTCGCAGAGGATATGATGTTCTTCTGCCGACAGAATCTGAACAGCCAGCTCTATAATGGCGGATATGAGGAACTGAACGAGGCTTTGAAGACCAAAGATATGGGCAGGCTCGATGTATATTTCGGCCGTCTGGAGAGCACCGTCTCCCGGTTAATTCAATGGGACAACAGCAAATTTAAGGAAGAAGCAGGACCTTGGCTGGACAGAGCCCTGGCGGATGTAGAGCTGTGGAGAGCGGTACGGCGGAAGGTGACCGGAACCGGGAGCGGGACGGCCGGACCCGGAAGCAATGATGAATTAAGAGGGCGGGCCGAAGCCTGTCAGGCCTTTAAGGTCCGGCTGGGCAGTGATCCGGCCTGGAGAGCGGCTGAAGCCTGGGGACTTGCTGTCCAGGAGGAGAAAAGCGGATACCGGCTGACTTTGGAAGCTGAGGACGTAACCTAACCGCTCCTAAAGTTCTGTTTGACGCTCCGCGAACGGACCGTTGCGGTTCAGCCGTTACCGGCGAAGTCCTATAAGATCTGGCAGAACCTCCGTTACCCTTACCGGGTAACGGAGGTTTTTTTGCTATAAATATCCATGCGGTTTTTGGGAATACTACCCGAAAATAGTAGTTGCAGGGAGGGTGTTCAATGAGTTCGATGGCGCACAATCCGCTTTCGCTTGGACATATTCTTGAAGAGTTCGATCAATGCGCCGATTTGAACCATCGGTCCTATCCGGAAATTGAGACTGATATTGTGTATTTTTCGCATCTGGTGGACACGACTTCATTCATCAAAGAGATTCAGGAGCCCTTTTCCAAAATCGGACTGGATGAGGTTGACCAGCTGCTGCTGCAGTCGCAATTCACCCCCGTAAGTGATCCCAAACAGGCAGTTGTCGGCATCCTGGAAGGCAATGTTGCCATTTTTCACCGGGGGATGGTCTATTTACTGGATGTATATGGCCCCGAGGCACGCAGTGTGCAGCAGTCGGAGACCGAAACGATTATTGCAGGCCCTCATGATGCTTTTGTTGAGTCGGCGCTTACGAACATATCCTTAATCCGGGGTAGACTCAAAAGTCCCCATCTCAAAATCAGAAAATTCGCTGTCGGTGAAATATCCAAAACAGCTGTTTATTTGCTCTATATCAAGGATGTTGCCAATCCGGTGTTTGTTGAAGATATGGGGCGGCGGATTCAAAGCATTGAGACGGATACACTTAACGACGGGGGAATGCTGACCCAATTTATTGAGGACATGCCGAATTCGGTGTTTCCCCAATTCCTCATTACAGAAAGGCCGGATGTTGTCGCATCCAAGCTCGCTGCCGGACGGATTGTTGCCATTGTTGACAACAGCCCTACAGCGATCAGCGCACCTGCTGCATTTTTTGAATTTTTCTCTTCTCCCGATGATTACTACCAGCGTTGGGCACTCGGTACGGCCTTGCGGCTGCTTAGATTTCTGGCATTGATAATTACCGTAACCTTTACGGCGATGTATGTCTCCGTGACCACTTTTCATTACGAGATGATTCCAGAAGCACTGCTGAGAACGCTGGCCGAATCACGCAACAGAGTCCCTTTCCCTCCGGTCTATGAGGCGCTGCTCATGGAGATCATGATTGAGCTGCTGCGTGAGGCGGGCGCCCGTCTGCCTACCAAGATCGGCCAGACCATAGGGATCGTAGGCGGTATTGTAATCGGACAGGCGGCGGTACAGGCCGGTCTGACCAGTAATGTGCTGATTATTGCCGTGGCTTCCTCCGCCATCGCGTCCTTTGTCATTCCCAGCTATATGATGAGCGCTTCTATCCGGCTGATCCGGTTCGGGATCATCATTTTGTCCGGAGTCTGGGGCAATATGGGGCTGGTGATGGGAATTGCAGCTGTTGTGATTCATCTATCCGGTCTTACCAGTCTGGGTACGTCCTATGTCATGCCCGTTGCACCGATGAAGTCAGGGGATTGGAAGGATGTATTCATCCGGGCACCCTTTTCCATGCTCAGAACCCGGCCCTCACAGGTGGGAACCTCCAACCGGGTAAGGCAAAAAAACAGAAAGTAGGAATGGTAGATATGCCAGAAAAGCTTAGTCCCTTTCATATTGCCGTTCTTGTATACATGACTCAGTCGGGAATCGTTATCTTTACCCTGCCGCGCAGTCTTGCGGATTATTTCGGAACGAACGGATGGCTTGTGTTAATCCCGTGTCTGCTGCTGTCGTCATTTAATATTTATTTGATCACCTTGGTTTTTCAGCTGGGGAAGGGGCGCTCAATCTTTGAAATTATGGAACAGTCGGTTACAAAGGTGATTTTGTATCCATTTTATCTGGGGTTAACAGCAGTTTGGCTTGTTTTTGGCTGTATGATCGGCAAAAAATATGTGCTGCTCTTTCAAATGCTTGCTTTCCCGACAACCAATCCGATGCTGTTTAAGCTGGCTATCGACGTGCTCGCCTTTATGATGCTGATCAAAGGAATCTACAAGATGTCCAATGCGGTAACCCTCTTCTTTTGGATGACTATTTGGATGTTTGGACTGCTGCTGTGGTTCTTCCCTTCTTTTCGCTGGGCGAGGTTTACTCCGTTCATTCTTCATGGCGGGCATGACCAGGTGAAAGGGGCGATGGAAGTGTATGCCGCTTATTTAGGATATGAGCTGTCCATTCTGCTATTACCCTATGTAAATAAGAATAAAAGTAAAAAGTCGATGGCCGCTATCTATGCCGGAAATGCTTTTTTATCCTTCGTCTACATCTGTCTGTCGCTGATCTGTTTCGGCTTCTTCGGCCCGGGTCAGTTAAAAAAGCTGCTGTATCCCGTGCTGGACCTACTGGCCTATATCCAGTTGCCGTTTATTGAACGGCTTGAAAACCTGCTTTACGGTTTTTTTCTGTTTTTAGTCCTGGTCACGGTTGTGATGTATTGGTGGGCTGCGCAATTGAGTATACAAAGAATCGTGCCAAAGGTGAAAACACCGGTACTACTGGTCATTTTGCTAGGCATCTCCTATTGTATCTCTTTTGTTCCCAAGACTCTGGATCAGGTCAATGTCTGGATTACTAACTTGGGCTATGTGGTGACGGGTATTGCCTTTGTTCTCCCCCTGTTATTGATCATGATCCTGCTTATTCAACGGAAAGGAGGGGCTTCCCATGTTTAAGCTGCGGCTAATTCCTGCGATTCTTCTTCTGCTGCTGTTAGCCGGCTGCAAAAGTGATGAGCGGATACTTGAAAAGCTGGGGATGGTCCAGACGGCAAGCTATGATCTCATGGACGATAAACGGCTCAAGGTGACCTATTGCGTTCCGGTTACAGATCCCACATCTAAGGTCCGCCGTGAACTCATGACGACTGTAAGCGACAGCCTAAAATCAGCGCGGCTGCAGTTCTCCCTGCAAACCGATCTGAAGGTGGTCAGCGGGCAGGTAAGAGAGACCTTATACGGAATAAAGCTGGCAAAGGAGGGCTTAGGCGATTATATCGATACACTCCTGCGAGATCCCTCTATCGCGCTGGGAGTCAGAGTAACCGTAGTTGAAGGGGATGCAGGAGATCTGCTGTCCAAGACGTTCAAGTCGCATAACGATACAGGGCGCTATATCACCCATTTGCTGGATAAGGAATCTTACGGCAATAGTGTCCCGGCAACCACGCTATATGAGTTCTCCAGGGATTTCAACGATGACGGCATTGACCCTGTAGCTCCGATTGTAAAAGACGGGGGAGACAAGGTGGTCATTGAAGGCGTTGCCATGTTTCAGGAGGACCGGTATGTGATGAGGATTCCGGCGGAGGACGGGATTATCTTTGCCCTGTTCCGCGATGATCTCAGGCAGGGGGAAGCTGCGATTAATTTAGGGGAGAAGGATGGCAGACCTGTGGTCGTCATGTTAAGCTCCCTGTTAAATAAACGCAAGATCAAAGTGCATCAACTGGCGGGCGGGCGCTTTAAGGTGGACATCTATGCTTCCATCCAAGGCTCAGTACTTGAATACACCGGAGAAGAAAAGATTAATGAGAGCAAGGCACGTCATGAATTAGAACAGAAGATATCCGAATATATCACGGCCAAGGCAGATAAGATGGTGGAGCAGATGCAGGAGCATAACGTAGACAGCCTGGGAATCGGATCTTATGTGCGGAACGGGCTGAACTACAAGGAATGGACTAGTTTAAATTGGAAAGAAGTGTATCCTGAGATAGAAGTAAAGTGTCATACCAAAGTACTCATCAAAGACTATGGCAAATATAGCTGAAGGTAGATGCTGGTTATATCTCATACACACTAATATAACGATAGTGCAGAGCCGGTGGAGGCGCTGGAACACTATCGTTTTTTTATATGCAGCCGTTATTATTTAAATTTATAAATATACAAAATAGGGCAATGGGTGTAAAATTGCATTACTTACGCTTCCCGGGGGAGCATAAAGGATTCTCTATGCCCTTATGTGAATAAATGCGCAAGCAAAATATACTAGAGAAGAGATGGAGGCAGGAAGATTCATGAAAAGAAAGAACTGGAAACACCTGATGATGCTGTTTATGCTGGTCGCTGCGGTAGGCATGGTTGCGGCAGGCTGCGGCAATAACAATACAGCAAGCGGCGGCAGCAATACAGGCTCGGCCAATGGAGCGGCTGCTACTGAGGCTCCGGCGGAAGCAGCAGTTGTAACACTGGGCCTGCTGCCTTCGATCGACGCCATTCCTTTTATCATCGCCCATGAGCAAGGCTTCGACAAGGAGCATAACGTCAATCTGGATATTCAGACCTTCAAGAGTGCCAAGGACCGCGATGTGGCGTTCCAGGCAGGCAAAGTAGACGGTATCAGCGCCGATCTGGTGGCCATCTCGATCTATAACGAAGCCGGTCTGGACGTGAAGATCACAAGTACAACAACTGGTGAATTTGACCTACTGACCGGTAACGATGAGATCCAGGATGTGAAGGATCTGAAGGGTAAAACCGTTATTTTGTCCAAGAACACGTCCACCCAATATACAGTAGCGATGATGCTGAAGCAGGCGGGCCTGAGCGAAGCGGATATCACCGTGAGTGAAGTGCCGCAGATCCCGACCCGTCTGGAGCTGCTTAAGAACAAGAAAGCCGATGCCGCTGTGCTGCCGGAGCCTTTCGTGACCATGGGGGAATCTGCCGGCCTGCGCGTGCTTAGTTCTACACATTCCGCTGGTGTCAACCCGTTTGTGCTCGCCTTCCCGCAAAGCGTAATTGATGCCAAACCGCAGGCAATCCGCGACATGTATGCCGCTTATAATGAGGCGGTAGAGTATATGAAATCTCATGATCAATCGGAATATATTGATCTGATCATTAAAGAAGTAGGCTACCCGGAAACATTGAAAGACGAGATTAAGGTACCGGAATACCAGCCAGCGAACCAAGTGGATGTGAAGGAAGTAGAAGCAGCCTTTGCCTGGGCACGGGAGACAGGACTGCTGACTAAAAATATATCGGCTGAAGATGTGATCTCCGATGTCCAGTTCAAGAATTAGCGGACTTTGCATCCAAGAACTCCAGGTTGAGTACAAGAGCGGCCAGGTGGCACTGGGTCAGGTCAATCTGACCCTGCCAGAGCACGGGATTTATACGATTATCGGGCCTTCCGGCAGCGGGAAATCAACGCTTCTGCGGGCGATTGCCGGCTTGCTGCCGAATTATACAGGAGAGCTGCTGTTTAACGGCAAACCCGTTCATGACAAAGATATCCTGGTCGGGCTTGTTCCGCAGAACTACGGACTATTGCCCTGGAAGACCGTTCATGGAAATATCCAAGTCGCGATGAAAATTACCGGGGCTGCCGGCGGGGACAAAGCGGAGCGGGAGGCGCGGATTACTCACTGGCTTAGCTCCATGGGAATAGCCGATCTGGCGGACCGTTATCCGCTCTCACTGAGCGGAGGACAGCAGCAGCGGGTAGCGATTGCCCGGGCCTTTGCCATTTTACCGCAGATTATGCTGCTGGATGAGCCGTTTTCGGCCTTGGACGCCGTGACGCGTGAAGCGCTGCAGCAGATTTTTCTCGACAATTGGCTTGCTCATCCTGCAACGGCGCTGTTTGTCACGCATGATGTGGACGAGGCTATCCTGCTGGGCCAGCGGATTATCATCCTGCCTGCAGGCAAGGCGGATTCGATAGAGGTTCTGGATAATGCCGCAGTGTTCGGGATGAAGCATGAGGAGAAACGGGGAAGTAATGAGTTCTTTGAGCAGACGAAACGGATCAGAAAGGTAATGCAGGAGAAATGGTGATGAACAAGCGGATTACCCGCGTGCTGCGGTTGTTGTTTGTCTTTTTATGCATGAATCTGGTCTGGTATATCGTCTACCTGCTGATGAATCATCCGATTCTGCCCAGTCCGGGTTCGGTCTACAAGGCGATGTTCCAGCTGGAAGGCCGGGAAGTTCTGCTCAACGTCGGCTACAGCCTGCTGCGGATTCTTGAAGGCGTTCTGCTGGCGCTGGTCATCGGTCTTCTGATTGGACTGCTGATGGGGCGCTCACCGCTGTGGAACAAATTGCTCGATCCGGTCGTTTATCTGACCTATCCGATTCCGAAGATAGCCTTGCTGCCGGTGGTCATGCTGTTCTTCGGGCTTGGAGAAACCTCCAAGGTGCTGATGATCATGCTCATTCTGCTGTTCCAGATTATCATTTCCGTACGTGACGGGGTCAAGGCAATTCCCGAGAACACCTATGATGTACTGACCAGTATCGGTGCCGGCACGGTCCAGAAATTCTGGAATGTGACGCTGCCCGGCGCACTGTCAGTCATTCTCAGCACGATCCGGATTTCGCTCGGTACGGCGATTTCTGTGCTGTTCTTCACCGAGATCTACGGCACCGAGCATGGCATGGGCTACTTCATCATGGATGCCTGGCTGCGGCTGGATTACCCGGAAATGTACGCAGGTATCATGCTGTTCAGCTTAGTGGGCTTTGTGTTGTTCCTGCTGGTCGATCTGCTGGACTACAAGTTTATGAAGTGGCGGCGGTGAGGGAGAGATTTATAAGTGAATTGTGGAGGCGGCTCAGTGATGAGCCGTCTTTTTTGTTTAATACACGTAGGAGGAGCGGGAAAACTCCCGTTGAATCCGGCATTATCGGGAAAAAGAGTGGAATTAAAGAGAAAAGTACCTTTGAATTTGGCATTATCGGGAAAAAGAGTGGAATTAGAGGGAGAAATACCTTTGATTTTGGCGTTATCGGAGAAAATGAGTGGGATCAGAGGGAAAAATACCTTTGAATTTAGACAGGTACTCAAAAATTGATAGCCCCTCTTTATCAAAAGAGGGGCTGTTTGCCTTGAGCCTATAGCCGAACTTAGCGGCGAGGCTGGTGTTATTACCATAAATGCTGCTATACTCACAGGCTATCCGTATCCGGCAGTATTTCCACCATAGCTTTTAGCAGCGCCGCCATTTCCGTATCGGTGCCTACAGTAATTCGCAGATAATCATCAATACGCGGTTTGTCAAAATAGCGGACCAGAATGCCCTGCTCCCGCAGCTTGCGGAAGATCACAGGTGCAGGCATAGCAGGATGGGAGACAAACAGGAAATTGGCCTCGGAATCCGTTACGCTGAAGCCCAGACGTTCCAGCGCAGACCGGGTGTTCTCTCTTGTCTGTACAATTCTGGTGATATTGCTGCGGGTGTAAGCCTCATCCATGAAGCTTGCCTCCGCTCCTACCAGAGCCAGGCGGTCCAGCGTGTAGGAGTTGAATGAGTTCTTCACCCGGTTAAGCCCCTCGATCAGTTCCGGCTGCCCGAGTGCATAACCGACTCTGAGTCCCGCCAGCGAACGGGATTTGGACAAGGTATGAATAACCAGCAGATTGGGATATTCAGCGATCAGCGGGACGGCAGATTCGCCGCCGAAATCAATGTAGGCTTCGTCCACTATCACTACATGGCCCGCATTTCCTTCCAGCAGCTCCCGAATCTGCCGGAGAGGCAGACCTATAGCAGTGGGGGCATTCGGATTCGGCAGGATGATGCCGCTGTTCGGCCTTTGATAATCTGCAGGAAGAATCCGGAACTGCCCGTCCAGCGGGACGGTAGTAAAGGGAAGATTAAATAAATTAGCATACACGCTGTAGAAGCTGTAGGTAACGTCAGGGAACAGCACCGGCTGATCGCGGTCAAAAAATGCCTGGAACGCAAACGCCAGGATTTCATCTGATCCGTTGCCGACGAATACCTCACCCGGGGTCAAAGCGAACCGCGCTGCAATAGCTGCAGTCAACCGGCTTGCGTTAGGGTCCGGATATAGCCGCAGATTGCCGTCCACCGCGCGGCGAATTGCTTCCAGCACAACCGGTGAGGGCGGATACGGATTCTCATTAGTGTTTAATTTAATCATACTTCCCTCTGCAGGCTGTTCTCCGGGAACATAGGGAGTTAGGGCTGCAGCAGTGGAACTCCAAAAGATGCTCATCTCATCCAATCCTCCTAAACGGGTTCTAATCTCTATCCACTATAATCCGGTTTTAACTTTAATGCAATAAAGTGATAAAGCGAAGTTGAACCAAAATGTGAACGGGAAAAATCATTTCCCGCTGCCAGTGCGGGCAGTTAGTGTTCCTTTTTAGCAGCTGCACAAGATGAAATTCAGCTTTTGCACATCCCTGTAATTTCCTGTCGCAAATAAAATATGGTAAAGATATGCATATTTAATTATAATTTAGAAGGATCGGATTTTTTCATATATTTGGAAAAGTAAGCGTATGCTTCCGGAGTAAGTTATACCGAAGCGCTACCAGGAAGTATACTCTACAAAACTTTAGGAGGATGAAATTTTGAAAAATGACAGGAATCAGTTCATTCATCAGACTACCAAAGCTGCTTTGATTACTACCGTGGCGCTCGCCTTGATGCTCCCGGGCGGGTTAGCCGCAGCGGATGCCAGTTACTCTTCGCAGTCCATAGTAGTATCAGCATCGGCAGGGCTAGGAGCGGCAGCAGCAACAGCAACAGCAGATCCGGCTAAAGCCAAGGTGACTCAGGAGCAGGCTGTGGCGAAGCTGCGGGAGTTGTTCCCTGCTCTGAAGGATGCCAAGATTTCCAATGCCCAAATCGGCACAGGGAATTCTTATCCGCCAAATCCTAACCAGCTGGTTTGGAACATTCAATGGGAATATCAAATCGGCAGTACAGGATATGGATTTTCCAGTGAGGTCGATGCCATTACAGGTGACGTGATCTCTACATATCTTTACTTCCCGTTTATGCAAGCCGACAATTATTATCCGCCTAAAGTGTCACGGGCAGAAGCTTTAGAGAAGGCCCGGAGTTTTATTGCCGCAGCAGCCCCTTCGCTGAAGAACAGTGAGCTGGAACTGGAAGAGAATACATGGATGAATGAATCGGCACTCTTTGGCCCGGTTCAATATTCGTTTAGTTTTATGCTGCTGACCAATGGTCTGCCTTCAAACAGTGACTCTGTCCGGGTTACCGTAGACGGCAACGGAAATATCATTCAATTCAATAAGTCTTTCTTTGGGCGGGAGTATCCGTCCGCGAAACCTGCTGTTTCCAAAGAACAGGCGGAGAAGAAATTTAAAGAGGGTTTTGATATCGGGCTGTACTATACCCCTGTCTATAAGAAAGGCGTAGTAGACAGCTGGGTGCTCGGCTGGAGAGCGCAGGAGGAAGCTTTATATACAATCGATGCTCAAACCGGCAAACGGATAGACTATGAAGGTAAAGAAGCCGCTCCCACACCGGTTGTCTACGAGGCAATCCCTACCGGTAAAGAAGTTTTCCAGCCGGTAAACACCGGTAAAGAGCTTACCGTGGAGGAAGCAGTCAAACGGGTTAAACAGGTAGCCACAATTCCGGCTAACCGAAAGCTGGTCTGGCAGACGCTAAACTCTAATTATCAGAATGGTAAACAGAAAGTCTGGTCGCTGGGCTGGAGTGATACTGCAGAAGCTGCGTATTCAGGAATGCAGGGACGTACGTATGCGGAAGTGAACGCGACTACCGGCGAGGTGATTCAGTTCCAGATTGAGCAATATGCCAATCCGGCAGACATCAAGACGCAGCAGCCAGTGGCCGCCGGAACGAAAAAGCTGAGCCAGGCTGAAGCGAAGAAGCAGGCGATTCAGCTGATCAACCGCTTGTATAACGGAGCGGGCAGCAATCTGAAGCTTGCCGAGCATGGGGGAACCTGGAGTGTTCTGCCGGAAGGGAATGGATACCGTTATCAATTTATCCGTTATTTCGATGGCATACCGGTAAGCAACAATATTGTTTCACTTGAACTCGACAGCTACGGCAGGCTCCGGACATATACGAACTATGGATTTGCTGACTTTGCCCTGATTACCAAGCAGCCGGCTCCAGTAGTCACCAAAGAAGAGGCGCTGCAAAAATATCTGAACACCTATATCCTGAAGCTGCAATACAACCTCATAGGCGGATCTTATGGAATGAACATGTACGTGGAGCCTAAAGTCAAACTGGTCTATATGCCGCAGCCGGCAGATACCAGTAAGCCTTATGAGGTGCTGAATGCACAGACGGGTAACTGGGTTTCGGTCTACGAGATGTACGGACAGGTGAATACTTCAGCAAGCGCGGTCGACGTGAAGGGGCATGCAGCGGAACAACAATTAACCGAGCTGCTGAAATATGGGGTCATTACACCGGACGCTGACGGAAAAGTGTATCCGGACCAGGAGATTACTGTAGTAGAATGGATTAACTATATTGCAAAAGCCTCAACGCCGTATTTTTCACAATACTCCAATATGCAGGATCGTAAGACCATAGCCGGTGTAAGTGCGGATAGCCCGTACTACGATGCTGTGAACTTTGCGGTTTCCCGCAGCTGGCTGGACAAGGATGCTGTAATTAAGCCGGAGGATAAACTCACCCGCGAGGAGCTTGCGGTTCTGGTATCCTCTTTCTTGAAATATAGTAAGCTTGCGGCCTTCCTTGGCAATGATAATACGGTAACCAGCTTCAGCGACAGTGCCAGCATCACTAATAAAGGTGCTGTAGCGCTTGTTGTCCGGCTGGGATTGCTGCAGGGTGAGAACGGCAAGTTCAATCCGCAGCAGCATATTACAAAAGCACAAGCGGCGTCCGTAATTATGAAGCTGGTAGAACTGCAAGGCAAAACCGACCAGCCGATTGGCCAGCAGTAAACTCCAGGCAGAAGCTGCCGGAGTAGTTAAGTAGCAGTTAATGTATTTTATAAAGCAAGACAGACACTTTCCCCAAAGGTGCCTGTCTTGCTTTTTCTTTTTGGCGGCTGAATCTCATGTTATGATGAAAAGCGTATTTCTGAAAAAGGTAAAGAGAAGATACCGAATGTAAATGCATACCACTCGAGCTGTTAACGCTTTCTTTATACAATGGGAATGTAGAATAAAAGGGAGGTTCATGAGATGAAAAGCAAAAACAGAAAGTTTCCTGTAATGGCAGCAGCTCTGGTTTTATCCATAGCATTTAGCGGCTGTTCGAACAATGGCGGAAATAACAGCACGGCTGACAAGGAGGCTAACGCGGCCCCGGCCCCGGCTACGGCCAATGCAGAGGTGCAGGGGGGACCGCTTACCAAATACGATCCGCCGATTACACTGACCTCAACCATGAATGAAACCGGCAAGGAGACCCTGGCAGAGGGTGATACCCACGCCAATAATGTATGGACCCGGGGATATGAGGACGAGCTGGGCATCAAAGTAACTTACGACTGGATCGTAGCCGATGCCAACTATAACGATAAAATGAACGTTACCCTGGCCAGCGGAGATTTGCCGGATGTGCTGAAGGTTAATATGGTTCAGTTTGAACAGCTGTACAAAGCTGGTATGCTCCAGGATCTGACTGAGGTCTATGATCAATACGCTTCTGACCTGGTCAAAGAGTATTACAGTGAAGAGGACGGTGCTGCCCTTAAGCCTGTGACGAAGGACGGCAAGAAGTACGCCATGGTGAGCTACGGGGGCTCGCTTGATTCCTCGGATATGGTCTGGATCCGCAAGGACTGGCTGGACAAACTCGGATTAGCTGAACCGAAGTCGATGCAGGATATCATCAAGATCGCTGAGGCTTTTGCATTTAACGATCCGGACGGCAATGGCAAGAAGGATACTTACGGGATTTCACTGAGCAAGGATCTGCCAATCAACGGCTTCCTGCTGGGTTACCATGCTTATCTGGAGACTTGGATCAAGAACGATCAGGGGGAGATTGTGAACGGGACGATTCAGCCTGAGGTAAAAGAAGGGCTTGCTGAATTGCAGCGCCTGTATAAAGAGGGAGTAATAGATCCTGAGTTTGGGGTAAAAGATTTCGCCAAGCAGATGGAGGATGTCAATGCAGGCAAAGCGGGGATGTTCTTCCTGCCGCAATGGGCGCCTTTCCAGGTCAAGGATATGATCAAGAAGGACCCGACTGTCAACTGGGTTCCTTATCCGGTACAGTCTATTGACGACCAGCCGGCTAAGACACAGAACCATTTGTCCCTCGGCGGTGTATTCGCTGTACGCAAGGGCTACGAGCATCCTGAAGCATTGATCAAGCTGCTTAATTTCCAGGCAGAGAAAATGTTCGGCGAGTCGGCAGCTACAGAGCGGGCCAAATACCTGAACGGGGATACAGGACTCGGATTCCAGAATGCCGTAGTATCCAACCTGCCGCCGAACAAAAATGTGAAGGCACAGGATGAAGTAGAGCAAGCGCTGAAAACAGGCGATACCTCCAAGATGGGGCTGGAAGCCAAATTGTTCTATGATGATATTCAGGCTTACCGCGGCGGCGATCTGGATAAATGGCATATGGAGCGGATTTTCGGGCCGCTCAGCTCACAAGGGGTTATCAAGTATTACCGGGATAATGATCTGATCGTGATGAATGAGTTCATTTATGCGCCTACCAAGACTATGAACAGCAAATCAGCCACACTGGATAAGCTCCGGTCGGAGACCTTTGTGAAGATCATTTACGGCAGCCTGCCGGTTGATGATTTCGATAAGTTCGTAACCAACTGGAAAAAGCTTGGCGGAGATGAGATCACTAAAGAAGTAAACGAGGTTGTGAAGGGACAATAGAGTTTCAAATCTACTATAGGACTGTCCGGCGGCGTAATACTGACCGCTGGCGGTCCTATTTTGCATCCAAGTCAACAGGTCAATAGAAGATACCCAAAGTCAACACGCTACACTATAAAGCCGATTTAGGGCTGTCTTATAATCAAGGTAACAAGGAGGAGACAGCATATGCACTTTAATCCCAGGCAGTTTATGCGTAATATTCCGCTGCACTTAATGATTCTTCCAGCCTTATTGCTGATCATTATTTTCAGTTATATCCCGATGGCGGGACTTGTGATCGCCTTTCAGGATTTTTCCCCCATTTCAGGATTTCGCGATATGACCTGGACGGGACTGGAGAACTTCCGTTATTTATTCGATCTTCCGGGGTTTAGACAGGTGGTATGGAACACCGTTATTATCTCCGTACTCAAAATCATTGCCGGACTGACCATCCCCGTGATTGCAGCACTGCTGCTGAATGAAGTCCGTGCGAACGGCTTTAAAAGATCCATCCAGACGATCATTTACATGCCCCACTTTTTTTCCTGGGTCATCCTCGGCGGAATCATTGTCGATGTGCTGTCTCCGAGCAGCGGGATCGTCAACATGCTCCTGAAATCACTGGGCATCCAGCCCATTCAATTTCTGGCCGATAATAACTGGTTCCGGTATGTTCTGGTCATTACCGACCAATGGAAGGAATTCGGCTTCGGAACGATTATTTATCTGGCCGCTCTGACCAGTATTGACCAGTCGCTCTACGAAGCTTCGATCATCGACGGTGCCGGACGCTGGAAGCAGACCTGGCATATTACCCTGCCGGGAATCCGCCCGATTATGATTCTGATGCTGACGCTTAGTCTGGGCAATGTACTGAACGGCGGTTTTGACCAAGTATTCAATCTGTACAATCCGCTGGTATACGAATCAGGCGATATTCTGGATACGATGATTTACCGGATTGGTTTGCAGGAAGCACAATATTCGGTTTCCACGGCACTTGGTTTGATTAAATCGGTTGTATCCTTTGTGTTTATCGGTCTTGGCTATTATCTGGCCTACCGTTTTGCTAAATACCGGATTTTTTAGAGAAAGGACTTGTGCTGAATGCATCATACCTCTAGCGCTTACCGCTGGTTTCTCCGCTTTAATTATGTGATTCTTACTGTGATTGCACTGCTCTGTCTCTTTCCGATTGTCAATATTCTGGCCATCTCCTTCAGTTCAAGTGCGGCGGTGAATGCCGGGAGTGTGACCCTTTGGCCGGTTGACTTTACCTTGTCCTCCTACCGCTACATGCTGGAGAATAACCAGTTCATTCATTCGTTCGGAACCAGCCTCCTCCGTGTTGTCCTGGGCGTATCCGTCAACCTGCTGTTCACTATCCTGGTTGCCTACCCGCTCTCCAAGGAAGCGGCTACCTTCCGTTCACGTACAGCATACGCCTGGATTTTTGTGTTTACGATGCTGTTCGGCGGCGGGCTGATTCCCGGATACCTGGTCGTTAAGGAAATGGGGCTTTTGGACAGCGTATGGGCGCTTGTTCTGCCTGGGGCGGTGCCAATCTTCAACGTGCTGCTGATGCTGAACTTTTTCCGCGGGCTGCCCAAAGAATTGGAGGAAGCAGCCTGGATGGACGGAGCCGGTCATCTGCGCACCTTATGGAGCGTCTATCTCCCGGTCTCGCTGCCGAGTATTGCCACGGTAACACTGTTCTCACTGGTCGGCCATTGGAACGCCTGGTTTGACGGAATGATCTATATGCGCAGTCCCGAGCATTATCCGCTGGCAACTTACCTGCAGTCGATTCTTCAGCAGGTGTCGGTGCAGAATGAGAATGTTACCTTTGAGCAGGCTGCGCTGCTGAATGAAATCTCCGACCGGACGACACAGGCCAGCCAGATCTTTTTATCTATCCTTCCGATCCTGGCGATCTATCCGTTTCTGCAAAGATATTTCGTGCACGGTCTGGTCGTTGGAAGTGTGAAGGGGTAAACTGTAATAAGCCAAAAGCAGGAGCCGCGTATTGCGGTTCCTGCTTTGTGCCAGTTTTGCAGGAGAGGAACATTTCCCGATGAAACCATTCGCAATCCGCTGGAATCCGAATTCCATCGTAATTAAACTGATCGGCGCCTTTTTACTGGTTATGCTGCCGCTCTGCGTGCTTAGTATCTCGATAACCTACTACAGCTCTAACCAGATGCAGGCTGAAGTCGAACGGGCCAATGAATCGAAGCTTCATTTTTACTACAGCCACCTGGAATTCGAGCTGCAGCGTATGACTGCGCTGGTTACGGAATATTCCCTTGACGATGCGCTGTCGACCTTCAGCACACGTATTCCAATCATGAGCCGTTATGAAATCGATTCCAATTTGAATGATATTCTCACTAAGCTTCTGCAGGTAAAAGAAACCAGTCCTTACATTAGTGACGTCGTCTATTATGTTCCGCAGATCAACAAGCGGGTCAGCGCCGTGGACGGTATCAGGGAAGTTACGGACAGAGAGTGGCAGAGCCTGCTAGGTACGATGGGTAATCTGAACGGAGCATTATCCAAATATCAAGACGAGCTGTATCTGCTGCGCAGCAATCCGTTTAATCTGGACAGTAATGTCCCGCCGAATTTTCTGCTGGGGATCAAGCTCTCCTCGGCGGAGCTCAAGCTGCGGCTGAAAGAATTCGCCGCCTCGGGCGGAAGTGATATTACGCTGGCGTTTGGCAGCCGTAATGAATATGTCGTTTCTTCCGCAGAAGAACTGCCGAAGCTCCTGCAGGGAAGCATCCCCGTGGCCGGCAAGGAGGCGGTTAGCGTTCAGCGGTACCGGATTGAGGATTCCTTTTATTATTCGCTCTATGATCAAGCAAACAATTTTACACTGACCGCAGATATCCCGAATACGGTTCTAATGAAGCCGATTCACATTTATTCGCAGCTGCTGCGGCTATTAACAGTTGTCTCGGTTGGAATCATCGTTCTCTTCTCTTTCTGGACCTACCGGACCATACACCGGCCTATGGCCGTACTTATCCGTGGCTTCCGCAAAGCGGAGCAGGGACAGACAGGCATCTATATCACCCATTCCCGCAAGGATGAATTCGGGTATATGTATTCACAGTTTAATGAGATGCTGAGACATCTGCACACCTTAATCCAGGAGAATTACGTGCAGCAGATCCGTACGGGGGAAGCTGAACTGAAGCATCTGCAGTCACAGATTACACCGCACTTCCTGTATAACAGCCTGTTCAGTATCAAACAGATGGCTGAAGTGGAGAATGTGGAGCTGATTAAGGAATTTTCCGATTATCTCGGTCAATATTTCCGTTATATCACCCGTGATTCTGCCCAGGAGGTTACTTTGCAGCAGGAGCTGGACCATGCGCTTGTGTATCTGGCGATCCAGAGAATCCGCTTCGGATCAAGAATCAGGGCCGAAGTCGACGATATAGAGCCGGGCTGGCGCGGGATTCAGGTTCCCCGCGTGCTGCTGCAGCCGATTATTGAAAATGTGTTCGAGCATGGGCTTCAGCATAAAAGTAAAAACGGCCTGCTTAAGATGAGTTATGAGCAGGTAGAGGACCGGCTGTCGATTATAATCGAAGACAACGGCGACAGTCTTAGCGAGGAGAAGCTTATACAGCTCCAGCGGCAATTCGGCTCTGGGGAGAGTGCCCAGGGCGAAATTACCGGACTGCTGAATGTAAATCAGCGGCTCCGCATTAAGTTCGGTTCAGGCTTTGGGCTGCAGGCGGAACGAAGTACGCTCGGCGGGCTTTGCATACGGGTTAACATCTCAATAAAAGGAGGCGCCGGAAATGCAGCGGATGATGATAGTAGATGACGAGCCGGTTATTCTGGACGGACTGTATGAGTTTTTTATGAAGGCGGATCTTCCCGATCTGGAGATTATCAAGGTGCATTCCGCTGATTATGCTATAGAATGGCTGAATGCAGTCAAAATCGATATTGTGCTTAGCGATATTTGTATGCCCGGTATGGACGGCATGGAGCTGATTCAGGAAATTGTCGGCCGCTGGCCGCGCTGCAAAGTAATTCTGTTAACGGGCCACGATGAATTTAATTACGCCCATCAGGCAATCCGCAATCCCTGTGTAGTGGATTATCTGCTCAAGACGGAAGGAATGGATAAAATCCGTTCCGCGGTAACCCGGACCCTGGAGATGATTGCCTTGGAGGATGTGGAGCAGTATCAGACCCAGTGGCTCCGCGATAAGCTTCCCCGGGCCCTTCCCCAATTGCAGCAGCAGCTGCTGCTGGATATTCTAAGGCGCACCGACGGAATTGACCGTCAGGTTCTGCAGGATGAATTCGATGCGATTCAGCTGCCGTTCCGGGCGGAACAGCAGGTGCTGCCGGTTATTTTGCGGATTGAAGCCTGGAGGAATGTAGAGACGGCTTCAGACCGGAGTCTGATCCGTTATGCTGTCGCCAACATCGCAGAGGAGCTGTTCAAGGGTAAGTCTGAAGTGAAGGCCGTGGATCTTGACCCGGGAACGATTGCTTGTTTTGTTCAGCCTGAGCGTGATCATCACTTGCCTGTGACAGAAGCCGAGCAATGGATAAAAACACTCCGTTTCGTACACGGCACCATGGAGTCGGTTCAGCAGGCATGTGTTAATTGTCTGCAAATGTCCGTATCCGTTATTGCCAGTGAAGAGGCGGTAGCCTGGCCTGAACTGAATTATACCCTGAACCGCCTGCGGCTGGCGGTCTATGATCAGCCCGGGCTGGGAATGGAGAAGCTGCTGAGGGTCAATGTTACCGAAGCTGGTGCGAGCCCAGGCGGGGTAATCAACCGCTATGCGGCTGCTGATCTGCTGCTCGATTATTTGAAGCAGCGGCTGCTTGAAGGGGATGCCGAATGGAGCGGCTTCTTCCGTAAATGGGCAGAGCTGTGCGGAGACGAAGGGCCGGAGGATCCTTTTTTCAGGCTGAGACTGCTGTCCGGGATCAGCAGTGCTTTGCTCCAGACGCTGCAGGAGCTGGGCTTGACTGAGGATGCCCTGGGCGAAATGGATCTGTCGAAGCTGCTGCATTTCAATATTCATACCCGGTGGGCCGAGATCATCACTTTCTACCATGCATTCTTCGAATGGGTAATTTCCAAACGCAGCGCCTCGTACAGACATGACGAATCCAGCATCCTGTCGATGATCCACCAGTATATCAAATCTCATCTCGGGGATGATTTGTCGCTGACCCGGATTGCCCAGGAGGTATCCCTTAATCCTTCCTATCTATCCCGCTGGTATAAGCGGACTACCGGCAAGGGCATTTCTGATTACATCCTGGATAAGAAGGTGGAACTCAGCAAGGAGCTGCTGCTGGGAACAGCGCTGAAAATGCATGAAATATCCGGCCAGCTGGGTTTCAGTGACCAGCACTATTTCTTCCGCTTTTTCAAAAAAACCGTCGGCTGTACACCGCAGGAATACCGGGAGCACAGGAAGGTTCAAGCCTAAGCCCGAGCCCGCATCCACATAAAAAGATCGTTCTGAGCGCCTATACAGCAGCGCATGCAGAACGATCTTTTTTAGTTATAGCTGAAATGGTTGCCCTTTGTTACTGGATTGCCGGAGCTTTAAGGATGGTGATGCTGTATTCCTGCTCGGTTACATGGTCTTCAGCTTTGACGGTCAGGTTGACCTGTGTGCTGTCGTCCTGCAGGGAGACGATCCTTGGCTGTGTGTCTTCGATTAGGATGCCTGCGCAGTAGAGTAAGGCATTTTTGTGTGCCGGTACGGCTCTCAGCTCTACGGTTTGTGTACCGGACGGAACCGTCAATATATAACTGTTAAGATCCGTTGCGAACGGCTGATCAAGTGATCCTGTATCAAAGCTCAGACTGTGGAGCGCTGCACTGTGATCGAAGTCTGTCATCGTCCGCAGCAGGTCAAATATTCCGTTCATCTCGCCCGGAATGACAAATTTGACCTCAAGCTCGGTGCTGTCTTTGATAGTATCTGCAGGAATCAGATAGCTTTTCGTATAGAAAGACCGCGCCTTATCGGTCATCAGCGTGTCGCTTACCAGCAGTTCGCCCTGTACATAAATGTCGATGGTTCTGCCGTTGCTGCCGGAGAAGTAAGTGACCGCCAAGAAGTTATCCCTGTGCGGAAGAACTTTAAGCTGATAGCTGAACCAGCCGTTGTTCTCCGCCTGTCTGATGTTATATCCGTCCCAGGTAGCGACCGAGGTGTTCTCACCTTTGATTTTGTGCTCCAGCTCGTACTGGTCGTTGCCTACAGGCAGGCTGTCAATCGTAGCTTCCTGTACGCGCTGACGCTGCTTGCTCTGCAGAATATGCTCCTGAAGCTCGGTTGAATCGGTTTCGACCAGATTCCAGTAAATCCCGTACCGCTCAGCATGCTGCTTGTAATGCGGAGTGAATTCCAGCCGGTTATCTTCATCGGTATTGCGGAGAACAAAGGCCAGCTCCCCGCCCTTCTGGACAAAGTTCTCTGCGAACTTATCCAGCCAACTGCTTACACTTTGCTGTGCAGGGGTGATGAAGTCCTTCACCAGCATGTTGCGGGTTGGCACACTGACGGCCACACCGGTAGCGGATTCTGCAAGATCTTCGGTTCCCAGAGCGGCGCTCAGTACAACCGGGCCATACTTGAAGGCCACCACATTAGGCGCATCCGGCAAGGTATGGTACGACGGCTTCATCGGCAGGCGGATACTGAGCGTATCTCCGTCGGTCCACAATCTGTCCAGAACCATATAACGACCCGACAAAGTTAGAGCTTGGGGCTGCCCGTTCAGTGTGATCTCAATATCACCGGCGGTCCAGTCCGGCAAACGCAGATGCAAAGCGAAGGACTGCTCCCGGCTCTTAAGCGTGCGGATTTTAAATTCAACGGTGTCCTTATATGGAAGATTTGCTGTTTGAGTCAGCTCAATGCCGTATTCCTCAGAGATCAGCTCGGAGCTAATATATTGGTTCACATAAATACTGCTGCCGCCATAGAAATAGATGCTGTCGTTCAGCTTGGTGAAGCTCTCCATGCCTGTTCCGGTGCAGCACCAGAAATGGTCGAAGGGGGAGCTGTACACTTTGAAATACCCCGTAGCCATCGGCTGAAAATACATCGTCATGCCGGTATGCGGGTTCTGCGAGGAAAGAATCGCGTTAATGAACGTATTTTCATAGAAATCCATATACTTGGCTTCCCCAGTAATCTTGAACAATTCCCGGCTAAGCTTCAGCATATTATAAGTGTTGCAGGTCTCGGCCGTGAAGTTCGAGCGTTCCGCATCCAGAATGTCCGGGTCGCCGAAATGCTCCCATTCACTGTTGCCGCCTGTAATATAGCTGTGATGGAAGACAACCATATCCCAGAACTGCTGCACGGCCTCCAGGTAAAAGCGCTCACTGTCGCCCAGCACCCGGTAACGGTTCAGCGCCCCGAGGAATTTTGGGATGGTGGTATTGGCATGCTTGCCCTTCAGAATATCCCGGCCCTCATGAACCGGAGTGAACAGACTCAGCTCATCGAACATATGGGCCGCCTGTAAGTGGCGCTCATCCCCTGAGATTTTGTACAGCTCATAGAGGCAATCATTCATACCGCCATATTCTACAGATAACACCCGCTCCTGAATTTCCGGCGACCAGCCAGAGCTGCGCTGATGCACCCAGTTGCCAAGGCCGGTGACAATCTGATAGGCAGTTTTGCTTCCGGTGGCATTATATACAGCTGTCAATCCGGCGATGATCTTGTGCATCGTGTACCAAGGTACCCAGGCAGGCTGTTTGTTCTCAACATTATCAAATAATTGCTCCGGAAAAGCTGACAGGTAACCGCTCTCAAATTGGCAGAGCGCAAGCTCGCTTACGACATACTCCAGCCGCCCAAGAAGGTTGTCGTTACGGGTGGTCTGATAGGCTTGTGACAGTGCAGTCAGATAATGGCCCAGTGTATGGCCGCGGATTTCTGTGCTTTCCCAGCCGGGATACTTTTCGCTTGTGGTTGGCAGACCCCGGTTCTCACGGAAGCCGGCAATCAGCCGGTCAAGGTCATAGCTTTTGAGATAAAGCACCTCTTTGGAGAAGGCGTTAACGAAATAGGGATCGGTAACCTGGACCTGATCCATCCGGAAATCGTTCAGCCAAGAAGGGTCTTTCGTTATTGAGACAATGTTGTTTATAGTCATTATTTTGGCTCCTGCCTGTTGAATTATTGAGCTGTCAGTCTGTTAAGTAGACTCGTCTTCATGCTCATAACTTAGCTTATATTTTCATACGATCAGTGGTAAATAGTGCAACGTTCGAATTTGTGTGAAAAGGTTAGAATTATGAGTAAATCGGGGACAGGGTGTTGTGAAATAGGTATACTGAATCGGAAAAGTGTGAATGTAAAAAAGTTAGATGAATGAAAATTAAAGATTGTATACATTTATTTGATATATTTCATTCATATATAAAATAATGGAACATATAAATCTATATTAGAGCCTTTTATAGCGTGAATATCTACCTCTTACAGTAGTTAATGGCCTATTTTTAGATTGTGTTTATAAAATTATTAATAAATTTATATTTACAAGAAATAAACGTTATGATACCTTGAGGACGGAAACAGAGGCAAGCTTAAGAGCCGCTATTGAAAAGGAGAACTGATCATGCCTAGGAACCAAGAGTATGTCAATCCGCTGGTAGAGCAACGCGCTGATCCTTGGGTGTATAAGCATTCAGACGGTTATTATTATTTCACGGCTTCGGTACCGGAGTATGACCGGATTGAGGTAAGGAGATCGCTGACGCTTGAGGGATTGGCTGATGCGGTGCCGGCAGTAGCCTGGCGCAAGTATGAGACAGGGATGCTTAGTGCCAATATCTGGGCGCCCGAAATTCATTACATCTCCGGCAAATGGTATATTTACTTTGCTGCAGCGCATACAACGGAGACGAAGGAAGGGCTGTTCGATCACCGCATGTATGTGCTGGAGAACGATGCCGCGAACCCGCTGGAAGGCGAATGGATTGAGAAGGGCCAAGTGAAAACTGCGTGGGAATCGTTCGCTCTGGATGCGACGACCTTTCAGCACAAGGGTGTATTGTATTATGTCTGGGCGCAGAAGGATCCGGAGATTCCGGGGAATTCTAATCTCTATATCTCTGAAATGAGTAATCCGTGGACCTTGCAGGGGAAGCAGACGATGATTTCCACGCCGCAGTATCCCTGGGAGGTTATCGGCTTCAGCGTCAATGAAGGGGCTGCGGTCATCAAGCGTAACGGGCGAATCTTTATCAGCTATTCGGCCAGCGCTACCGATTACAATTATTGTATGGGGCTGCTGGCAGCCGATGAAGACAGCGATCTTCTGGATGCAGCATCCTGGTCAAAATCACCGGAGCCGGTATTCTGCACATCCGAAGAGAACGGGCAATACGGGCCGGGGCATAACAGCTTTACTGTCAATGAGCACGGGGAAGATGTGCTTATCTACCATGCCCGGAACTATAAGGAGATTACCGGCGATCCGCTGTATGATCCGAACCGCCATACGCGGGCCCAGGTCTTCCGCTGGAACGCGGACGGAACTCCGAATTTCGGAGTGCCGGTCAAGGACAGCCAATTGAAGCGGTAAGCAAATAACCCGGAAGATTACACCACTGCTGGTGTGTATCTTCCGGGTTATTGTTTTAACGGTATATCTTTTTATTTACCAAGCTGTTGATCGACCTCTTTAACCGGGTTCTCGCCTTCATGCTCTTCAACTTTGTGGTTACTCATGAACCAGCCTGTAGCTGCGATGATAATAAGCACGACATAGAAGGTTGCTTTCCACCAGGTGCTGTGGGCGAAATCCTCGGACAGAACACCCAGGGAAGGGTGAGCCAGTGTAATAACAGCCAGCTTCACGCCGACCCAGCCGACGATGAAGAATGCGGCAACTTCAAGACCGGGACGGGAATGCAGCAGTTTAACGAAGAAGGAAGCCGCGAACCGCATAATAACCAGACCGATGAAGCCGCCGGCAAAAATAACAAGGAACTGTCCGCCGTCAAGTCCGCCGATGTTGCGAATGCCGCTTTCCGGAAGCGCAACCGCAAGGGCTACTGCTGCCAGGATCGAATCGACCGCAAACGCAATGTCTGCTACTTCTACCTTCAGAACAGTGAACCAGAAGCTGGACTTCTTTTTATCGACAGCCTGAGAAGTACCGCTCTCATTGGCTTCATCTGTAACGGGCTTCTTAAATAGCACCTTCCGGAATATGTGGTTCCCCGCTATAAATAGCAGGTAAATCGCGCCGATAGCTTGTACTTGCCAGATGTCCACCAGATAAGAGATGACAAAAAGTGACCCGAATCTGAAGACAAACGCCCCGGCCAATCCATAAAACAGTGCTTTTTTACGCTCCTCATCAGGAAGATGTTTTACCATAATTGCCAGTACGAGTGCGTTGTCTGCGGCGAGCAGCCCTTCCAGTGCTACGAGAACGAGCAATACCCATCCGTATTCCAATAATAATCCCCAATCCATTGCTGTTTCCTCCTCATTTGGATGTAAATATCATCAAAAAAATACCTACATTGCCTTATTTTGACCAAAATATATATAAAAAAGACCTTTACCAAACAGATCAGCCTTTGGAATAAAGGTCTAACCTGATTGGTAAAGGTCTCGCTAACAATAATTCATTGCCGATAGAGCCGGAGAATATCCTCATATTCTCGTACTGACGACTATATCTGATATATAAGCAAGTACAGGTCTCTCACCTATACTACAATCTTATATTTCTCACAGAAACGCACACATCTTCATAAGAAGACGGCAACCGTTATCTGCTCGAACAGCTACTCCCCTTTACGGGATATATTAAATTTTATAATTTCTGATATTGACTTAAAAGTATCATATATGAGCAGCGGGCGATTGTCAATGGATATGAGAATAAATATCATTAGAAGATTGGAGTAAATGGAAACGGAAACATGATACATATAGGTTATGAAAGTTAACATACGTTATGGCGATAATGCAAACATGAGGGAAATGAGGGCTTTTTAAGCTTGGATGTAATTGACGATGCCGGGTGTTGAAAATATGATGAAAGTAATTCAAGCGGTCAAGCGAGGTTGTTGTTAGATTAGCTAACACAAGTGAGATTGCCCTTAGCTCAACTGTCGTCTAGTCGATTCAAGAAAGCGGAGGCTAGTAAAACCAAGTATATGCTTCCGAAGCGAGTTTTACTGCGAAGAGGTTTCAAAGAAGTTGAGCTCCGTAAAACTGAGCAGATGCTTCCGAAGCGAGTTTTACTCGAAGCTGGATCTAGGATGTAACGCTCGTAAAACTAAGCATATGCTTCCGAAGCGAGTTTTACTGCGAAGAGGTTTCAAAGAAGTTGAGCTCCGTAAAACTTTCAGGAGGTGGGAAATGATGCAGCCGTCGTCGTGTATATCAAAGGAAGCTGAGGAGGAGATCAGCCGCCACCCTTGCTACAGCGAGGAAGCCCACCGGTTCTATGCCAGGATGCACATCCCGGTTGCTCCCGCCTGTAACATCCAGTGCAATTACTGCAACCGCAAATTCGACTGTGTTAATGAGAGCAGGCCGGGCGTGGTTAGTGAAGTGTTGTCGCCGGAGCAGGCAGAACGCAAGGTAAAAGGCGTTGCGGCGCAGCTCATGCAGCTGTCGGTGGTTGGTGTAGCCGGTCCCGGCGATCCGCTGGCGAATCCGGAGCAGACCTTCGACACCTTCGCAAGGGTGAAGCGGCATGTGCCTGATGTCAGCCTCTGCCTCAGCACGAATGGACTTATGCTTTACAGGCATGTGGATGAGATTGTAGAGCTTGGCATCCGTCATGTTACCATCACGATTAACGCCATTGATCCTGATATCGGCCGTGAAATTTATCCCTGGGTGTTTGATGAAGGGGTGCGGTACGAAGGAAGGGAAGCGGCGGAGCTGCTGATCAGCCGTCAGCTGGCAGGGCTTGAGATGCTGGCGAAGCTGGGGATTCTCGTCAAGGTCAACTCCATCATGATTCCGGGGGTCAACGATCATCATCTTCCTGCAGTGTCCAAAAGAGTAAAAGAGCTCGGGGCCACACTGCACAACGTAACACCGCTGATTATCGCACCGGGCAGCCAGTATGAAATGGACGGCCGCAAAGCGCCCCGTCCGAAGGAATTGCACAATCTGCAGGAGCTGCTGGGGCGGGACGAGATGAAGGTCATGCGCCACTGCCGGCAATGCCGGGCGGATGCCATCGGACTGCTGGGCCAGGACCGCAACCAGGACTTTCCGCTGGAGGCGATGGAAGCCGATCCGGTGATCAATCAGGAAGCGCGGGCACAGTTCCAAAGTGATCTGGATTCCAAGATCCGCGAACGTGTCAGCGCCAAGCAGGCCAGAGCCAAAGGGCGATGGGAGGAAACACCGAGAACAAGAGTTGCAGTGGCCACCAGAGGCGGCGACAAGGTCAATCAGCATTTCGGCCATGCGACGGAGTTCCTGATTTATGATACTGACGGAGCGGATGTCAAGCTGGTCGGTGTCCGCAAGATCCAGGCTTATTGTCACGGCAAGGCGGATTGCAACGGCGATAAAGCCGCTACACTGCAGGAAATCATAACTATTTTAAATGACTGCCGTATACTTCTCTGCTCCGGTATCGGAGACGGCCCGCGGGCCAGCCTGAACAAAATCGGTGTATTGCCGCTAGTCCGCAAAGGCGGGATACAGGAAGCCATTCTCGAAAGCGTGAAGTACAGTTCATATTTTGAAAATATAAACATTTCGAAGGGATGATGAATTATGAGACAAATAGCTTTCTACGGTAAAGGCGGTATCGGTAAATCGACAACTTCTCAAAACACCCTGGCTCAGTTAGCTACAAAGTTCGGACAACGCATTATGATCGTTGGCTGCGACCCGAAAGCAGACTCCACCCGCCTGATCCTGAATACTAAAGCTCAACAAACCGTGCTTCATCTGGCTGCAGAACTTGGCTCGGTAGAGGATCTGGAACTGGATGATGTGCTGCAGACCGGATTTGGCGACATCATCAATGTAGAGTGCGGCGGACCTGAACCGGGCGTAGGCTGCGCAGGACGCGGGATCATTACCGCCATCAACTTCCTGGAGCAGGAAGGCGCTTATACCGATCTGGACTTCGTATCCTATGACGTACTCGGCGACGTTGTATGCGGCGGGTTCGCCATGCCGATCCGTGAGAACAAAGCGCAGGAGATCTACATCGTCTGTTCCGGTGAAATGATGGCGATGTATGCAGCCAACAACATTGCCCGCGGGATTCTGAAATATGCCACCAGCGGCGGTGTCAGATTGGGGGGTCTGATCTGCAACAGCCGTAACACGGACCGTGAAGATGAGCTGATTATGGAGCTTGCCCGCCGGCTGAATACACAAATGATTCACTTTGTGCCGCGTGACAATGTGGTTCAGCATGCCGAGCTGCGCAGAATGACCGTTGCCCAGTACAATCCGGAGCATAAGCAAGCCAAGGAATACGAAATTCTGGCTGAAAAAATTCTGAACAATAAAATGCTGACCATCCCGACCCCGATTTCCATGGAAGAGCTGGAAGAACTGCTGATGGAATTCGGTATCATCGAAGATGAAGAAGCTGCCATCCAGAAGCTGCAGGCTTCCGGACAATAAGCAGTAAGCTGGAGTTCGGCGGGCAATTACCGGTGAACGGGAGTGGAGAGACGAAGGTTCACCGGTATAGCTCACAATGGCACAGTAGCCACGCGGGCGGCTTAGGCAGTCTGCACCATGAAAAGGAGGGTCAATAATGGGACTGGATATTGAAGCGAACAAGAAGCTGGTTGAAGAAGTGCTGGAAGCCTACCCCAAAAAAGCGAAGAAAGACCGGGAAAAGCACTTTCAGATCAATACGGAAGAAGCGCAAACCTGCGGCACATGTGCCCTAAAGTCCAATATCAAATCACGCCCCGGTGTCATGACGCCGCGTGGATGTTCATATGCAGGCTCTAAAGGTGTGGTCTGGGGCCCGATCAAGGATATGGTTCATATCAGCCACGGGCCGATCGGCTGCGGCCAATACAGCTGGGGTACCCGCCGCAACTATGCGAGCGGTACGCTCGGGATCGATAATTTTACCGCCATGCAGATTACGAGTGATTTCCAGGAGACGGATATCGTCTTCGGCGGTGACAAGAAGCTTGAAGTCATTATGCGGGAAATTACCGAAATGTTCCCGCTGGCCAAAGGGATTTCCGTTCAATCCGAATGTCCGGTCGGTCTGATCGGCGATGATATTGAAGCGGTATCCAAGAAGATGTCCAAAGAGCTGGAAATGCCGATTGTTCCGGTACGCTGTGAAGGGTTCCGCGGAGTCAGCCAATCGCTGGGCCACCATATCGCCAATGATGCCATCCGTGATTTCGTGCTCGGCAAAGCGGAGCTGGCCGAAACCGGACCTTACGATGTCAATATTATCGGTGACTACAACATCGGCGGCGATGCCTGGGCATCCCGTATCCTGCTCGAAGAAATGGGCCTACGTGTCATTGCCCAGTGGTCCGGCGACGGTACCCTGAATGAGCTGGAAATTGCCCATAAGGCGAAGCTGAACCTGATTCACTGCCACCGTTCCATGAACTACATGGTTGAGCATATGGAGAAGGCTTACGGTATTCCGTGGATGGAATACAACTTCTTCGGGCCTTCCAAAACGTATGAGAGCCTGCGCGCGATTGCCGCTTTGTTTGACGAAACGATCCAGGAGAATTGCGAGAAGATGATCGCGAAGCACAAGCCGGCAATGGATGCCATTATTAATAAATACAAACCGCGACTTGAAAATAAAAAAGTGCTGCTGATGATCGGCGGTCTGCGTTCCCGCCACACGATCGGTGCTTATGAGGATCTCGGTATGGACATCGTGGCTTCCGGTTACGAATTTGCCCATAAAGACGATTATGAGAAGACCTTCCCGATGATGAAGGAAGGGACGATCATTATGGATGATCCGACCGCCTATGAGCTGGAAGAGCTCGCCCAGAAAATGAATGTCGATCTGGTAGGTTCGGGAGTTAAGGAAAAATACGTGTATCACAAAATGGGTGTTCCGTTCCGCCAGATGCACTCCTGGGATTACAGCGGTCCTTACCATGGCTTCGACGGGTTTAAGATTTTTGCCAAGGACATGGATATGACTGTAAACAGCCCGGTATGGAATCTGATCCAGAAGAAGGAAACCGTCCAAAAAGAGGAGGCGAGCATATGAGTAAGGACAGACTGGACATTCCGGATTACAACACTCTGTTCTCGGAGCACCGGTTCGTGGAGCAACGGCTGAACAAGCAGCAATTCGAAGCCCCCTGCAGTGAGCAGGAAACCGCAGAAGCGCTCGCTTACTCCCAATCTGCCGAGTATATGGAGAAGAACTTTAACCGTAAAGCGGTTGTCATTAATCCTCATAAGGCGTGCCAGCCGCTCGGCTCGATTATGGCAGCGCTCGGCTTCGAGAAAACCCTGCCCTTTGTTCACGGCTCGCAAGGCTGCAACTCGTATTTCCGCAGCCACTTGAGCCGCCATTTTAAAGAGCCTACACCGGCCGTTTCATCTTCCATGACCGAGGATGCAGCCGTATTCGGCGGCATGAGCAATCTGATTGACGGTCTGGAGAACAGTATCGCGCTCTATAAACCAGAGATGGTTGCGCTCTGTACCACCTGTATGGCTGAGGTTATCGGGGATGACTTGTCCTCCTTTATCGGCAATGCCCGCCAAAAAGGCGTAATCTCCGAAGATTTCCCGGTGGCGTTCTGCAATACGCCTAGCTTCGTCGGTTCGCATATTACCGGCTATGACTCGATGCTGAAAGGTATCCTGAGTTATCTCTATGAACGTTCCGGCCTGAAGGCAGCCCCGGGCAGCGGTGAAGAAACAGGGGAGAAGCTGAATGTGATGCTCGGATTTGAGCCTTACACCGGCAACTTTACGGAGATCCGCAAAATCCTGGATGCTTTTGATACCAAGTATACTCTTCTCGGTGATCACAGCGGCAACTATGACTCGCCGGCTACCGGTGAATACGAATACTACTATGGCGGAACGAAGCTGGCTGATGTGCCTCTGGCCGCGAACGCGCTTGGTACGCTATCGCTCCAGAAGTACACACTGAAGAAAACGCAGGAATTCATCAGTGAAACCTGGAAGCAGCAGGTCTCCGCACTGTCCACACCACTTGGCATTAGGGGAACCGACAAGCTGCTGGAAGCGATAAGTGAACTCACAGGCCTGCCGGTTCCGGCTTCGCTCCTGGAAGAACGCGGCCGGGTAGTGGATGCACTTACCGACAGCCATCCTTATCTTCACGGGAAGCGGGTAGCACTGGTAGGCGATCCGGACCTGCTGATCGGACTTATCGGATTCTGTATGGAAGTAGGTATGGAGCCTGTGCATATCGTCTGCTCCAACGGGGATGTGGATTTCAATGATGTGAAATTCAAGGAAGAAGCCGAAGCGCTGCTCGCCTCCAGCCCGTACGGATCGGAAGCCACCCTGTATGTCGGAAATGACCTTTGGCATATGCGCTCGCTGCTGCTGACAGACCCGGTTGATCTGGCTATCGGCAGCTCGCATCTGAAATTCGCGGCCAAGGATGCGAATGTTCCGCTGATCCGTGTAGGGTTCCCGATCTTTGACCGTCATCATATGCACCGGTATCCGATCCTCGGATACCAGGGGGCGCTGAATCTGCTCAGTCAGATCGTTAATACCGTTCTGGATGAACTGGACCGCAACAATTCCGGCTTCAACTATGATCTGGTGCGGTAAACGGAATAACTGTAATTTTTTACAGATTGACTGAATGGATAAGTGATGAAAATTACTGAAATTTTCTGTAATGATATTTTATGCTTAAAATACATCATTTTGAATAAATGTAAAAAGAAATATTAAGCCCGGCGTTCTCTATACCCGTACTTTCGCCCACAGTTTCTCACAAGCGAAATGCGGGAATAGAGTAGGCCGGGATTCTTGCTAGTGATGTGTAATTGCCGTTTCTGATGCAGGTTAGCATAGAGTCAGCATCCACCTTTAAAGAAGGAGATGAAAGCCAATGGACCCTATTCGAAAAGACGAGTTTGATTCCGAGGCTTGCGGGAGCATGGCCCCCAAATCCAAGCCTTGTCCGCGGCCTAAGCCCGGTGAAGCGGCCGGAGGCTGCTCCTTCGACGGAGCCCAAATCACACTGCTGCCGATTATGGACGCTGCCCACCTTGTCCATGGTCCAATTGCCTGTGCCGGGAACAGCTGGGAGAGCAGAGGTACGCTTTCAAGCGGCCCCTCGCTTTCTCAATACGGTTTTGCCACGGATCTGAACGATTCCGATATTATTTTTGGCGGAGAAAAGAAACTAAAAGAGAGCATTGACTACATTGCCGGGCGCTTTGCGCCTCCGGCAATATTTGTATATTCAACTTGCGTGACTGCACTCATAGGCGAAGACATGGATGCCGTATGCAAGGAAGCAGGCGACCGGCTCGGGATACCGGTTATTCCGGTCAACAGCCCCGGCTTTGTCGGCAGCAAGAATCTGGGCAACCGGCTGGCGGGCGATGCCCTCCTGCAGTATGTGATCGGTACGGGTGAGCCGGAGCCGGAGTTACCGCCGGGTGTCAATCTGATCGGTGAATACAATATCGCCGGTGAGATGTGGGACATTGAGAAGCTGATGAACAGCGCGGGTATCGCAGTAACGTCACGCATTACGGGCGATGCCAGATATAAGGAGATCACCTGGGCGCACCATGCCAAGGTGAATATGGTCGTCTGCAGCCGCGCCTTGCTGGGTCTGGCCAAGGAGATGGAATCCAGATACGGAATTCCGTATTTCGAGGGTTCCTTCTATGGGGCCAAGGAGACAACATACTCCTTGCGGCAGATGGCGTATCTGATGAATGACCGCGATATGGAGCGGCGGGTTGACCGTCTGACTGAGCGTGAGGAGAGCCGTCTGATACAGGATTTACGCCCGTACCGCAAGATTCTGAAAGGAAAAAGAGCCGTGCTGTATACCGGCGGGGTCAAGAGCTGGTCCGTCATTTCCGCTCTGAAGGAACTTGGTGTGCAGGTGGTTGGGGTCGGTACGAACAAAAGCACAGAGGATGATGTGCGGCGGATTGCCGACCGGGTAGGGGACGACACCGAATATATTCCGGAAGGCGGGGCAACTCGGATTCTCAAAACCGTCCGGGAACGCAAGGCCGACATCATGATCGCCGGCGGCCGCAATATGTATGTAGCCATGAAAGAACAGATCCCGTTCATTGATATCAACCAGGAAAGACATAAAGCTTATGCTGGCTATGAAGGTCTGCTGCGCCTGGCCAAGGAGCTGACCTATTCACTCGCTAATCCGATCTGGAAGCTTGCAGCGAGCCCGGCTCCCTGGGATAAGGAGGTACCTTATGACCGTTAACAGACGGAACAAGCCGGCGTCAGTTAATCCGATAAAGATCGGCCAGTCACTCGGTGCCGTACTTGCCCTTCAGGGCTGTTACCGGGCCATGCCGCTGATTCATGGCTCGCAAGGCTGTTCAGCTTTTCCTAAGGCGCTGCTGACCCGGCATTTTCGTGAGCCGATTGCCGTGCAGACCTCTGCGCTTCAGGAGATGGATGTTATTTTTGACGCGAACCGCAATCTGGAAGAAGCGCTCAATATCGTGCTGAGCAAACACCGGCCCGACATTATCGGCATTATCGGCACGGAATTGACCGATGTTGCCGGAGTGGATTATGCAACGATGCTCAAGAGCTACAAGCGGGAGCGAAACATGCGGGGAGGGCTAGCTTTCTCCGTAGTGCTGCCCGACTTTCGCGGTTCGCTCGAATCGGGATTCAGTGCGACCGTCGAAGCGATGATTGACGAAATGATCCAGCAGGTAGGGCACCGGGGCTCAAGAACGGTAAACACCCGCCAGATCACTCTGCTGCCGGGATCTTTTCTCACCCCTGCGGATGTAATGGAGCTTAAGGAAATGATCTCTGCCTTCGGGTTTGAGGTCATTGCGGTGCCCGATATTTCCACTTCATTATCCGGACATCTGCTCACCGGCTTTTCCCCGCTGACCCGGGGCGGGGTTCCGCTGGATTCGATGCTGCAGAGCCTGCAGTCTGGATTGACTATCGCCGTTGGAGCCAGCATGGAGCGGCCGGCGAGACGGCTGCACAATGCGCTGGGTACGCCTTACAAAGTTTTTAACGGAGCGATGGGCCTTAAGGCTTCGGATGAAATGCTGCATTTCCTGCATCAGATCAGCGGTGAACCGGTACCTCTGCGCTACTGCTGGCAAAGGGAAAATCTGCTCGACAGCATGCTTGACGCGCACTTCCAGTTCGCCGGGATGTCTGTAGTGTCTGCACTTGAGCCGGATCATCTGTACTCCATATCCGCATGGCTGGAGGAATTGGGTGTGGAGCAGAAGGCACTGATTGCCTCTTATGAGACGCAGGTCGTGTCCGGTATGGAGCGCGAGGTCTGGATAGGCGACATGGATGATGCCGAGGTACTGGGCAAAGGTGCAGACCTGTGGATCAGCAATTCGCACGGAATTGCCGGAGCGCAGCGGATTGGAGCCGCGTTTATGCCTGCAGGATTTCCTGTCTGGAACGAGCTTGGAGCTTATATGTCCGTTTCAGTAGGCTACAGAGGAGCAATGGAGTGGAGTAATAAGGCAGGGAATTTGTTAATGCAAAGGGAGGCTAAACACCGTGAAAGTAGCGTTCGCCACAGATGATGGAAGCCGGGTAAATGCCCACTTCGGGCAGAGTCCGATGTTTGCTGTATATAATGTGACCAAAAATGGCGGCGATCTTGTAGAGCTGCGCAGGCTGCCGGTGGTTCTGAACCAGGATGAAGCCGGGAAAATCGAAAGCCGTCTGGAGGCCGTGGGCGACTGTACCCTAATCTTTATTATGCAGATTGGCGCTTCGGCAGCGGCGCGGGTAACACGGCGCAAGATCATGCCGGTAAAGGTTCCGTTCGGAAGCCCCATTGATGAGCAGGTGAAACGTCTGGTCGAGATGCTGCAGGGCAAGCCACCGATGTGGCTGGCTAAGGTACTGCGGGCGGAAGAAGAAGGCACAGGGGAAGGGGAGGAAGCAGATGGAACCCATGGCTAAGGAGCATTCAGCCCAGGTAGTGGGGGCTCTTGAGGGCAGAGCGCTACAGAAACGCCGCAGCCGTACCGGTCGGAAGGAGCTGGATCAGGAGATGGCGGATTCTTTTGTCCGCCGGTTATGCAATCTGCTCGATACGGAAGATTTCTTTGGCCGCTATGCCGCGCTGTCGCCGCAGGAAAAGATTGTGCAGCAGTTTCTCGCTTCCTCTGAGGACAAAAGCCAGTCCGATTTCAACTGCGCTGTCTCTCCGAAAGTACGCCAGCAGGTTCCGCTGCTTTTTCAGGCCATTGCCGGCGTGATGGAAGAAAGAAGCGGCACTATGATCCAGAGTACGGCCGAGATTAACCATGAAGGCTTCGGCCGGGGGCTGCTCTACAGCGGGCGTGTCATTCTGGTTCTGAAAAGCCTGCGGGCCGGTTTTCCCTTTCCGTTCACTTCGGAGGAGAAGGTGATCCGATACGGGGTGGAATGTGTGGAGGAAGGTTTGGCCTTCCTGGCTAAATACAAGGAAGTGACCGCTCTGCACGGCTTGCTTAGCCTGGAGGGTTAGGCGGTAAACAACTAATCAGTCACAGGGGGCGACAGGTATGGAGCAGCTTGCCGGAGGGTTGGAGATGGAACGGTATGCCCGGCAGCTGAAGCTGCTCGGAGAGAGCGGACAGCAGGCGCTGAAGGAAGCCACGGTGATGGTGGCCGGCATTGGCGGGTTGGGAGGCACGGCTGCATTGTACCTGGCAGCGGCTGGTGTTGGAAAGCTAATTTTGGCTCATGAAGGAATCATCCTCCGGCCTGATTTGAACCGGCAGATTCTGATGGATAGCGATTCCTTGGGGATGGAGCGGATCAGCACGGCAACAGCGCAGCTGAAACGTCTGAATCCACATGTGGAAATCGAGGGTTACAATGCCAAAATTGAATATGATCTTGCTAAACCTTGGGTGGAGAGTGCAGATATTGTGATCGACGCCCGATACGATTTCCCCGAGCGTTATGCCTTGAACCGTCTCTGTGTAGATACCGCTACACCGATGGTGGAAGCGGCAATGTACGGCTTCGAAATTTCACTTACGACAATGATCCCCGGCCTGACCCCTTGCCTCGAATGCCTCTACCCGGATGTGCAGCCGCAGTGGGAGCCGTTCGGATTTCCAGTTTTGGGTGCCACCTCCGGGATTGCGGGTTGTCTGGCAGCGCTGGAAGCCGTAAAATGGATTACAGGGGTAGGGACAACTTATGCGGGCGTAATGCATCGCTTCAGCTCACTCGACTTCGCCTGTTATAGCGTCCGTATTTCCCGTAATCCGAATTGCGCTTGCTGCGGAGAAGGAGGTATACCGTGAAAAGTCTCAAGCTATGTGACACGACACTTAGGGATGGTGAACAGGCGGCTGGAGTTTCATTCACGCGGGCAGAAAAGCTGGAAATCGCAAAGTTGCTGTCGGAGTGCGGAGTAGAGCAGGCAGAGGTAGGGATTCCTGCCATGGGCAAGCGGGAGCAGGAGGACATCGCGGCGGTCGCGGAACTGGGGCTTCCCATGAAGCTGATGACCTGGAACCGTTCGGCCCTTGGCGATATCGACAAGGCGCGGAGCACCGGGGTGAACTGGAGCCATGTGTCCATTCCGGTCTCGGAAATTCAGCTACAGGGCAAGCTTGGGCTGTCGCCGCTGGAAGGGCTGAATAAGCTGCTTCATGCGGCGGAATACGGGCTCAGGCTGGGCATGACGGTGTCGGTAGGGATGGAGGATTCCTCCAGGGCGGATATGAGTTTTTTGGTTCAGCTGGTGAATGCTTTATATAAAGAGGGTATCCGCAGGTTCCGTTATGCGGATACGGTATCCGCTCTTCATCCGGGGCAGATGGCCGAGCGGGTTCATACGCTGCTCGGCGAGGTTCCCGCCGATGTGGAGCTGGAGGTGCACTGTCATAATGATTTCGGGCTGGCTGTTGCCAACACACTGAGCGGGATTGCCGCCGGTGCGGTCTGGGCCAGCACCACAGTAGCCGGTATCGGCGAACGGACCGGCAATGCGGCCATGGAGGAAGTCGCCATGGCCTGGCGTCATTTGTACGGCGGCGAATGCGGCGTGCGGCTGGAGCTGCTCAAGGGGCTGGCGGATAAGGTCATTGCCGCCTCCGGCCGCAATGTCGGTGATGCCAAGCCGATTGTGGGACAGCTGGCGTTTACCCATGAGTCGGGCATTCATGTGGACGGGCTGATGAAGGAGAGGGCTACGTATCAGACGTTTGATCCTGCGGAGGTCGGCCGGGCTCACCGCTTTGTGCTGGGCAAGCATTCCGGCAGCGGCGGTGTCGCGCATGTGCTGGAGCAGCGCGGCCTTGAAGTCAGCGCCGATACGGCGGGACGCCTGCTGGAGAAGGTCCGTGAATATGCTGAGGCCCGAAAAAGCAATGTTCCGGAGGTCATGCTGATTCAGTGGCTGATGGAAGAGCAGCAGCGGGCGCAGAATGTGGTATGAATGAAGTGAAGATGACTAAAGGCTGAAGATTCAGAAGGATGATGAGGTCTTACAGGTTAAGCAGCGGCAGTTTCCGTTTATGGAGACTCGCCGCTGCTTTTTTTCAGAAAATTGACGTAACCGGAAATGAAAACTTGCATAGCTTGCAGCAAGCATCTACAATTTTGGCAGGATGAATTCAAAGAGACAGCAAGGAGAATGGAGAGCCATGATGAAGAAGACGATCTTTTTTGATATTGACGGTACAATTTATGATGAAGATAAGGTAGTGCCTGCTTCCACGAAGGAAGCCATTGCCGAACTGAAACGGCTGGGCCATAATGTCGCCATTGCGACCGGAAGAGCCTCTTATATGTTTAAGGAGCTGCGTGAAGAGCTGGGAATCGACTCGTATGTCTCACTCAACGGGCAGTATGTTGTTTTTGAAGGGAAGGAGCTCTACCTGAATCCGCTGGATACCGGAGCCCTGAAGGAAATTACACTGTTCGCCGAAAAAAACGACCATCCTGTTGCCTACATCGATGCGCTGGATATGAAGGTGAATGTCGCAGATCATGAGTACATCCACACGAGTATCGGCTCACTGAAGCTGGCTTTTCCCACGCATGATGCGGAGTATTTCCTGCAGAACGAGATTTATCAGGCGATGATCTTTTGTCCGCAGGAGAACCAGGCGATGTATGCTGAAGCTTATCCCGGGTTTAAATTTGTCCGGTGGCATCCGCTGTGCATGGATGTGCTGCCCGGCAACGGCTCCAAGGCTAATGGCATTGCCCAGATGATCAAAGCGCTCGGCGTCTCGAAAGAAGATGTCTATGCGTTTGGCGACGGGCTCAATGATGTGGAGATGCTCAGCTTTGTCGGTCACGGAATCGCAATGGGCAATGCGGAGGATGAGGTAAAGGCGGCCGCGTCTTACGTAACCAGTCATGTCAGCGAGAACGGAATTTATGAAGGGCTGAAGCTGGTGGGGCTGCTGTAGCCCATACGACTGCGAACCATATATCTATCAAAGGGATTTGTCCACCTATACTATATGCGGTTTTGTGGACTAGACGTGACAAGGCGGATCAATCATTTGCCGCAGGTATAGGTGAATTCAGCTTGTCCAGCTAGTAAATTAACCTAAGTTCCGGAAAAATAAATATAATGTCTACAAGATGAATGACCATGCCCTTCATAGGTAAATGGAGTACTATACACCATCAAGTCTGTTGGAGGTGTTGAACATGGGGAATGCACGTCTTAAGAAGAAAGAACGGAAACCTAAGGAAGAGCCTGTTTACTGCCCCCTGCCAAGAAAAAAACCACGGAAGAGTAAGTGTGCAGTAAAGAAAAAATTCCGCTGCAAACAGATTATTGTTAAAAAGCAGATTGTCCGTGTCAATATTCCGCTGGGAGCATTAGGCGCAGCGGGAGCAGCCGGAGCGCTTAGCGCTGCCGGAGCTGTAGAAGCGCTGGGTGCCGCTGGTGCGGCTGGGGCAGCTGGAGCACTGGGAGCAGCAGGAGCTGGAGGTGCTTTGGGTGCTCCCGGCGCAGCTGGAGCGTTGGGAGCTGTCGGCGCAGCAGGAGCACTAGGAGCTGTTGGAGCGGCAGGAGCGTTAGGGGCGCGAGGCGCTACCGGGGGGTTAGGTGCTGCAGGCGCCGCCGGACTTTTGGGTGCAGCCGGTGCAGCTGGTGCCTTAGGCGCGGTAGGAGCAACCGGTGCGCTTGGAGCCGCCGGAGTGGCAGGCGCACTGGGAGCCGCTGGGGCAGCCGGTGAGGCTGGAGCATTGGGCGCCATCGGTCCGGCTGGTATTACAGGCTTGGCTGGTCCGGCAGGACCCGCCGGAGCAGTAGGACCCGCCGGACCTCCAGGACCTGCGGGAGCTGCAGGTGCAACGGGAACAGCTGGCCCGGCAGGACCCGTCGGCCCGGCAGGAGCTGCCGGACCAACGGGGGCAGCAGGACCGACCGGCGCAGCGGGGCCGGCAGGAGCAACAGGCGCAACCGGTGCAACTGGTGCAACTGGCGCAGCTGGTCCTGCCGGAGCTACCGGGGCTACTGGAGCCCCAGGCGGAATAGCCCAGTTTGGGTATGTCTATAACCTCGGAGCACAGGTCGTTCCGATCGAAGCCGATGTTTCTTTTGATACCAATGGCCTGCTTACACCTGGAATTACGCATGCTCCCGGGACTACAACGATTTCGGTTACCAATGCCGGTATTTATGAGGTTAACTTCTCTGTATCGGGCGTAGAACCGAGTCAATTCGCCTTATTCGTAAATGGTGCCTTAGTTCCAGGCACGGTTTACGGATCGGGTGCCGGTACCCAGCAGAATACGGGTCAGGCCATTTTTGCCTTATCCTCCGGTGATGTGCTGACACTGCGGAACCACAGCTCGGCTGCTGCAGTTACCTTACAGACTTTGGCTGGCGGTACGCAGGCTAATGTGAATGCATCGATTGTGATCAAACAATTGGGCTAGCTTTTGATGAAATCAGGTATTTGAGCTGATCTAATATAAGAGCGGGAACGACTCCGGAAGGAGCTGCCCGCTCTTTTTGTTTTGACATATAGAAGAAATTTGCGCAACTTAGGCAGTAGAGGTCCCGTCTATTGGAGAAGATGGGAACTACACAGGGGGATGAATATGCAAAGAATGATGTTGCTGATGCTGTTCCTGGGTTTAGGGCTGCTTACCGGCTGCAGCCAGGGAAATGATCCGGTCACAGTTGAGGCTAGGGAGCTTAGCACAGATGAGGTTTCTGCTTATTTTGCCAGGCAGGGTCTGGAATTGCACAGCGTGGAAGTGCGGCCGGAGAATGTGTTTCAGAGGGAGCTAAACGGGAGGAAACCGCTGGTTTTCCTGCTGGATGAGCAAGAATTGGTCATTTATCAGTTTGCCACGGCCGGGGAACGCGAAGCGGGCTGGGCTGATTTTGAACAACATACAGCTACAGCGGATCTGGTGCCCTATAAAGCTTATCAGGAACAGTCGCTGCTGGTTTTTTATATCCATGATGAAGGTGTGGTCGGCCAGGAGCTGTACAGGCGGGTTGAGAAAGTAATTCCAGGACTGCTTGAGCTTAAGGAGAGCGGAGCCTGACCGCCCGAGAACCTTATTTTTTGAAAGGGGCGTGTGATTGTCTTCCTTCAGGGTGGTTAAGATATATTAATATATCTAACACGGGCAGGTGCCGGAGAAGCGGAGGAGAGTCCAAGTGAATCCAAAATGGTGGAAAGAAAGCGTCGCGTACCAGATTTATCCGATCAGCTTCATGGACAGTAACGGTGACGGGATCGGAGATTTGCGCGGGATTATTTCGAAGCTCGATTATTTGCAGGACCTGGGTGTGGATGTCATCTGGGTATGCCCTATTTATAAGTCGCCGAACCATGACAACGGCTATGATATCAGTGATTACTGCGACATTATGAAGGAATTCGGGACGATGGAGGATTTTGACGTGATGCTGCGGGAGATGCATTCCCGGGGGATGAAGCTGATGATGGACCTCGTGCTGAACCACACTTCCCATCAGCATCCCTGGTTCATAGAGTCGCGAAGCTCGAAAGATAATCCTAAGCGGGATTACTATATATGGCGGAAAGGCAAAAACGGCGGCCCCCCGAACAACTGGGAATCCTATTTCAGCGGGTCGGTGTGGGAGCTTGATCCGCAGACGGATGAGTATTACCTGCATCTGTACTCCAAATATCAGCCCGATCTGAACTGGGAGAACCCTGCGGTGATCGACAAGCTGCATGAAATGGTACAGTGGTGGCTCAAAAAAGGCGTCGACGGCTTCCGGTTTGACGCGATTGCCCATATCGTGAAGGCGGAGGGCTACCCTGATGCGCTGAATCCCGGCGGAACGGCTACTGTGCGCGCCTATGACATGTTCTCGAATCTTGCGCATGTGCACACGCTGCTACAGAATCTGCATGACAAGGTGCTGTACTTCTACGATATTATGACCGTCGGAGAGACGTCGGGCCTCGGACCGGAGCAGGCGCTGGATTATGTCGGCGACGGACGCCGCGAGCTGAATATGACCTTCCAGTTTGAACATATGAATCTGGATTGTGCGGCTCCGGGCGGAGGAAGATGGGATACTATCCCCTGGAGTCTGCGAGACCTCAAAAAAATCATGAGCAACTGGCAGACCGTTCTCCATGACCGGGGGTGGAACGCCAATTATTTGTGCAACCATGACCAGCCGCGGTCCGTATCACGGTTCGGCAATGACCTCTACTACCGTATTCCTTCAGCCAAAATGCTGGCGACCTTCATTCACATGCTGGAAGGGACGCCGTATATTTACCAGGGTGAAGAAATCGGCATGACGAATGTGGCCTTCGAGTCCATCGATGATTACCGGGATGTGGAAACGCTCAATTACTATGAGGAAAAGCGTACCCAAGGCGTCCCTGAGGCTGACATCATGGCGGCTATTCACAAAAAAAGCCGGGATAACGCCCGCACACCGATGCAGTGGGACGCCAGCGAGGATGGCGGCTTCACCACAGGCGTACCGTGGATCCGCGTGAATTCGAACTTCCGCGAAATCAATGTGGCCAGTGCGGTAAAGGACCCTGATTCGATCTACAACTACTATAAAAAGCTGATCCAGCTGCGGAAAAAGCATCCGGTCATTGTCTACGGTGAATACGCCCTGCTGCTGGAGGACCATCCGGAGATTTATGCTTATACCCGGACGCTGGAGGATCAGCGTCTCCTGGTCATTCTGAATTTCTATGAGCATGAGCCGGTATTCGAACTCCCTGCGGATTTTGCGGCCGGGAAGCAGGAGCTGCTGATCTCCAACTACCCTCCTGTCAAAGAAGAGGATCTGACCCGGCTGAAGCTTCGACCTTATGAAGCCAGGGTGTACTTAGAGCGGCATAGATAAGTTCAATTCAGAAGAGTTACCCTACCGTGTGAAATATGGCGGAAAGGCGACTCTTCTTTGAGTTTACAGGGAAAAGGGGGTACAATCGAAACCATATTGTACATAGAGAGATTATTGCAGGAGTGCGGGAGGAGAAGGAAGATGAGTGAATGGTTTGAGAAAAGCTTCGGGGAAGATTATTTGATTGTATACCGGCACAGGGATTTCTGCGGAGCCCGGCATGAGGTGGAGCAGATGATTGGCTGGCTGGAGCTGCCGCGGGGAGCAAAGGTCCTGGATTTGTGCTGCGGTATGGGCCGCCATTCGCTGGCCCTTGCCGAAGCGGGTTATGAGGTCACAGGCGTCGATCTGTCCGATACCCTGCTCCGTGAAGCCCGGGCCCAGGCCGGTGCCGGGGCGGTGACCTGGGTGCAGTCCGATATGCGCAGCCTGCCGCTCCCCGGCGGTTTTGATGCAGTAGTTAATTTGTTTACATCCTTCGGTTACTTTGAGGAGGATGAAGAACAAGTGAAGGTGCTGCGTGAAATTTACCGGATGCTGAAGCCTGGCGGCAGGTTCATTATAGATTTTCTGAATCCGGCGTATGTCATCCGCCATCTCGTACCGCATTCCTCACGTGAGGACGGGGATAATCTGATTGACGAGTCCCGCCGGATTGAAGACGGTTATGTGAAGAAGGACATCATTCTTACCTCCCCGGGGGATGATACGCCCCGCCAATATCACGAGCGCGTGAAGCTCTATCCGCTGGAAACGTTCCGCAGTATGATTGCGGCTGCAGGGCTGCAGATCGAAAATGTGCATGGCAGCTACGACGAAGAGGAGTACGATGAGGAGCATTCGAAACGAATGATCTTCATTGGGGCCCGCCCTTAGATGGTTTCAGGCAGAAGACTCAAAGAAGGCGGTGAAGGAGCTATGCGGAAGGCACAGATCAAGGCTTGGGAGAGCGGAATCCTTCAGGTATCCGTGCCGATGGATCCGCCGCTGCGTCAGGTGAACAGTTATTTTGTGACAGAACCGGAGGGCGGCATCACGGTGATTGACCCCGGCCCGCATACGCAGGAGGCGGAGCTGGCCTGGCAGGGCGTGCTGGACGAGCTGGATTTATCCTGGGACCATATACAGAAAATTGTGGTTACCCATCATCACCCTGACCATTACGGCCTGGCGGGATGGCTGCAGTCCCGCAGCGGGAGCCGGGTATGGATGTCGGAGCGGGCCCACGCCGAGGCGCGGATGTCCTGGGGCGCAGCGGCGAGCCTGAACGAGCAGCTGCCGCTGCTGTTCCTCCGGCACGGCATGCCGGAGGATTGGATCGTGGGGATCCGGGAGCATCTGGTGAGCTTCCTGCCCCAGGTTACCCCGCAGGCAGAGGTCAGTTATATTGACCCTGCGGTGCCGCTTGTAATGGGCGGCCGGGAGTGGACGCCGGTTCTGACCGGCGGGCATGCGCCGGGTCACGTGTCTTTGTATGAGGCCGGCAGCGGGCTTGTGTTCTGCGGCGATGCGATTCTGCCGCAGATCTCGCCCAATGTCGGCCTGCAGCCGGGCAGCGATCCGCAGCCGCTGCAGACGTTCCTGGAGGGGCTGCGCGCGCTGCGCAGCCTCCGGGTGAGCCGTGCGTTCCCGGGCCACCGGGAACCGTTCACGGCGTGGACGGAGCGGGCGGACAGCCTGCTCCGGCACCATGAGGAGCGGCTGGATACCGCCGCTCAGCTGCTGGACGGCGGACCGCTCAGCGGGTTCGCGGTCTGCGAAGCGCTGTTCCGCAGCCGCGTGTCCAGCGCGCATCAGATGCGCTTCGCCATGAGCGAGGCGCTGGCGCATCTGGCCGAGCTGGTGCGCCGGGGGCGGGCAGCGGAGTTTGCGCCTATGCCCGGCGGGCCGGTCCTGTTCGCGGCTGCGGACAGGTAGGGCTTCGCTGGGCTCAGCCCGTCCGCGCTCAGCCCGTCGCACTTTGCCAGTGGCGCTCAGCCCCGTCGCGCTCAGCCCGTCGCGCTCCGCCTGTCGCACCTTGCCAGTGACGCTCAGCCCGTCGCGCTTTGCTCGTCGTGCTCACCCAGTCGCGCTCAGCCCGTCGGCACTCTACCCGTCGCGCTTTGCCCGGCCGCTTGCAATTGCACCACAAAAAGCCATGCCAACATGGAAGGAGCCGGGATGCTCCCGCTGCTCTGTTGGCATGGCTTTTTAGTTGGCTCCGTCTGTCCTTTTAACTGCACTTCGTACAGTGAAATCTGCTATTCATTACATACAACTCACTGTAACTGCATTCTGTGCAATTACTATGCGGAAAAGGGGCTCATACGGAGTAAATACACATTTTTAGTTGTACGAAGTACAATTAAAGCTGATTTACAGCCTTATTTGCTTGATTTAATTGCACAAAGTACAACTAACTGAGGTTGTTCTATTTCAGACACGGTACCACAGCGCATTCGTGATCAGTCAGGAAAAGGTAAAATCAGTCCTGCAGTCTGGTCCTGCCATAGCGCTTACCCCGGCTCCCCGCTCCTGCGCTCTTTTGCAGGATTACTCCAGCCCATCCTCAGCCGCCAGCTTTCTGGCGGCTTCTTCGGTATCCTCCGGCGCATGCGGGAGGCCGAGTTCCTGCTCGCGTTCCGCTTGTTTGCGGTGGGCAATGCGGCTGCTGGCGGCAGCGGCCACTGCGCCGACGATGTCGTCGAGGTAGGTGTGGATCTGCCCGGTGGTTTTATCGTTCAGCCGCTCCAGCACACCGGGCTTCAGCTTGTCCACGTAACCATAGTTGGTGAAGCCGATGCTGCCGTATACGTTCACAATCGAGAAGGCAAGGATCTCGTCCACCCCGTATAAACTCTCATCATTCTCGATCATCTCCTGCAGCGGAGTGAACAGCTTGCCTTCCTCAGCCAGCACATCCAGCTGAATCCCGGTCAGTACCGCGTTCTGCACTTCGCGTTTACTCAGCACCATTTCTACGTTATGGACACATTCCTCGATCGTCAGATTCGGATAGTATTTTTGCTGCAGAAACAGAACAAGCTCAGCGATCTCTTCTAACGTCACGCCGCGCTTATGCAGCCAATACTTGGTTGCCTCTGCAACCGCTTTGCTGTTAAGACTGTAAGGGTTTTTGATATTCGCCATCGTCATCAGTCACCTCATCGGAAGGATAGGTTGATTATTTGAATTGCCACTATTATAACGGCTGCTGCTGCGGTTGTCTAAACTGCCGGAAGCCTACGTGCGTCTGCGGACATTGCGTTAGTCTTGGAGCCTTTTGATTTTTTTGAAGCTTGTCCGGATTATAGGATCCGTATTGTCCAACAATTTAGGATAAGCCGTTGTTATTTTTTGGGCACAGGGCTCGTATACATAGCAGTACAAACTGATCTTAGCATTGAAAGGGGTAATGATTCATGAAGCATATGAACACAGTCCGCGGGTTGTCAGCGGCTTGTCTGCTCACGGTTCCCATTCTTTTGTCCGGCTGCGGCCTGTTCGGCTCGGAATCGGCATCGGTTGATCCGCCGCCGGGAGAGATTGAGGCGCAAATGCTGGAAGTCAGTGACAGCACAACGCTCGATACCGGGGTGTTTGGGCCTGTTGCCGGTGAAGGAACCGCAGCGGACAGTACTACGGATAAAGCGGAAGCTGCCGCGCCCGGGGAACGGACTACCGTGTTTCTCAAGGACGCTAATGGTCTGCTGGCTCCGGTATCTCTTGCCCTTCCGGACGGTGATAGTACAGCAATGCTGAAGGATTCACTTACTGCGCTGGTCAGCAAAGGGCCGTATGCATCCGCATTGCCAGAAGGCTTCCAGGGCGTGCTCCCGGCAGGGACGGAAGTGAAGAATGTCTCCGTGGATAAAGACAAACTGGCCGTAGTTGAATTTAACTCGGCGTTTAACGACTACAAGGCTGCCGACGAACGCAAGGTCCTGGAAGCTATCACCTGGACATTGACCGGACAGGAAGGTATACAGGGTGTACAGCTCTGGGTAGACGGCAAAAAGCTCACAGAAATGCCGCTTCTGGGCACACCGCTGGATCATCCACTGTCACGCGCCTTCGGGATAAACCTGCCGAAGAATGGCCCGATGCAGATGAACCTGAGCGCGGTCACGGTATATTTTTCCGCTGCTACGCCTGACGGTGCCCACCAGTATTATGTTCCGGTCACACGCTTTGTACCCGCCGGAGAGGACAAGGTGAAAGCGGCACTGGGTGAGCTGATCGCCGGACCGGAGTCTACTAACGGCCTGGAGACTGCAATGACCGGGGGAACGGTGTTAAATTCCGTGGAAGCCGGGCAAAATGGGGTAGTTACCGTATCCCTGACTGACGATATGTTCACAGACGGCAAAAATGTGCCGGAGGAAATGCTGGAATCCGTGGTGCTGACGGTAGCGCAAAATGCCGAGGATGCTCCGGTCCAAATCCGTCTGAACGGACTTGAAACGGTCACCGGAACCAACAACGTGGACTATGGCAAGCCGGTCTCTGCTCCGGAATATGTGAACGCGCTGCCGCTGTAAAAGATTTTCTCAGGGCTAAAAGATGCTTTTGTGCCTGCTCTTTGATAGAATAAAGTTTGCTAAGCGAAAAACGGATAACGTCCTTCCCTGGATGTTATCCGTTTCTCGCGCAAAGTAGAGAATATACATCCCGCTAGGCGGAAACTACATCACAACTTTAGCTATTCAAGATGCAGGAGGAAGAAAACATGAGATCAAACGGACGTAACGACGACCAGCTCCGGCCGCTGACAATAACCACCCAAACGAATAAATATGCTGAGGGTTCAGTTCTGATTGAAATGGGAGACACGAAGGTTATCGTCACCGCGACAGTGGACGAGAAGGTCCCGCCGTTTCTGAAAGGACAAGGCAAAGGCTGGGTAACTGCTGAATATTCCATGCTTCCCCGGGCGACCCAGACGCGCAACCAGCGTGAAGCGGCACGTGGCAAGCTGACCGGACGGACGATGGAGATCCAGCGGCTGATCGGCCGGGCGCTTCGTTCCGTAGTCAATCTGCAGGCGCTCGGCGAGCGCAGCATTACACTGGACTGTGACGTTATCCAGGCGGACGGCGGCACACGTACAGCTTCGATTACAGGTGCTTTTGTAGCGATGGCGTTTGCCATTAACAAAATTGCGCTGCAGCATAAACTGAGCGTTTTCCCGATTACAGATTATCTGGCCGCGATCAGCGTCGGTGTGGTTGGCGACAAAACGCTGCTTGATTTGAACTATGAAGAGGATTCCAAAGCAAAAGTCGATATGAACGTAGTCATGACCGGCGGCGGGGCATTTGTAGAAGTGCAAGGCACCGGCGAAGAGCGGCCGTTCACCCGCCAGGAGCTTGACCAGCTGCTCGGTCTTGGGGAGAAGGGCATCTACGAGCTGATCGCCGTGCAGAAGGAAGTGCTCGGTCCGATCGCGCTCAAAATCCCTTCCGGCCAGCCTGGCCAAGAGGTGTAGGATGAACACCGGCGGTGGAATTCTGATTGTCGCAACCAAAAATAAAGGCAAGGTCCGTGAGTTCCAGCATGCTTTTGCGCCGCTTGGACTGACCGTGAAGAGTATGTTCGACTACCCGCAGCTGCCGGATGTAGTGGAAGACGGGACAACCTTTGCCGAGAATGCATTCAAAAAATCCAAAGCGGTCGGCGAGGCCCTCGGGTTGCCTGTGCTGGCCGATGATTCCGGTCTTTGTGTCGACGCTCTGGACGGCCGCCCGGGGGTCTACTCGGCGCGTTATGCCGGAGAAAACGCCCGGGATCAGGACAATAACCTCAAGTTGCTGAGCGAGCTGGAAGGGCTGAAGCAGGGCGAGGATACCGGCCAGCCGCTGCTCAGTCCCGCCCGTTTCGTCTGTGCCTTGTCGCTTTATGATCCGGCGGACGGCATGGAGCTGACGGCGGAAGGCACAGTGGAGGGCTGGATTACCTCCGAGCCGGCGGGCGGCGGGGGATTCGGCTATGACCCGCTCTTTTACCTTCCCGAGTATGAGAAGACGATGGCTGAGCTGACGCTGGAAGAGAAGCAGATGATCAGTCACCGGGGAATGGCGCTTAGGCTGCTGACGGATAAGCTGGCCGCGAAGCAGCGGAAATAGCGGGTTGGCACGGCTGGCGGCAAAACTACAGTAGTGATGCAGCATAATTCAAATGGTACCCTTCGAGGCCCTGTCCGCAGTCTTTGCGGGTGGGGCCTTTTTGTGCTGTGCGGCTACAAAATAAATTGGAAATGCAATATTACGCAGTGGCACTTTTTTAGCATAAGATGATCTTATCCCTCCAGTATGGGAATTTCCCCCTAGCTCTTTGAGCTGCAATGCTTGAAAATTAGAAGTGCCTTCACACCTTTTCATGTAAACATCCTCCACTAGCATTCACTCCATCCTTCCTACCCGTTCACACACCTGACAGCACCTTTTCTTTGGCGAGTTCAACTTAGTGAGGTAAAAGACTCCGGCACCACAGGCAGCGGAGAAGCTTCATGCGCTTTTTTAACATGTAATCTTCTATTTGGCTGCCGCTAATTTAATAGAAAGGCAAGTGAGGGTGAATCCAATTCCTGGGGGTGAGCGCCGAGTCTTCTTTTCTGAGCATGCAGGCATAAGCATTACCATTCTAGTCCGAACGCCGTCGCCGTTTCTTGTACCTGAACAGAATTGTGCTACGCATTCAACCGAGGAGGTAAACACTTCAATGCTGAAGAAACAGAAATCGAGGAAAGCTGCGCTGTTGGGGCTTGTTGCTGCTCTGATCATTACACTGGCCGCCGGACTGGGCGGCAGTGTCAAAACCGCAAATGCCGAAGGAAATTACAAGGTGGTCGGGTACTATGCATCATGGGCTGCCTATGGACGGGCTTTTAACGTAACGGATATTGATCCTACCAAAATGAATGTCATTAACTATGCCTTCGCAGACATCTGCTGGAATGGTGTACACGGGAATCCCGACCCGACCGGACCGAACCCGGTTACCTGGAGCTGCCAGAATGAGCAGGGCCAGACCATCAGCGTACCGAACGGTACGATTGTGCTGGGTGATCCCTGGATTGATGCCCAGAAAAGCTTTGGGGATGACAAATGGGACGATCCGATCAAAGGCAATCTGAAGCAGCTGTGGAAGCTCAAGGAAAAAAATCCGAACCTCAAGACTGTAATCTCCGTCGGCGGCTGGACCTGGTCGAACCGCTTCTCCGATGTGGCGGCTACGGCTGCGACCCGTGAGGTGTTTGCTAATTCTGCGGTTGACTTCATCCGCAAATACCAGATGGATGGTGTTGACCTCGACTGGGAATATCCGGTGAGCGGGGGGCTGGCAGGCAACAGCTACCGTGCGGAAGACAAGCAGAATTACGTATTGCTGCTGCAGAAAATACGAGAAAAGCTTAATGCGGCGGGCACCGCCGACGGCAAAACCTATCTGCTGACCATCGCCTCCGGCGCAGGTCCAGCCTATATCCAGAACAATAATCTCAGTGGCATCGCTGCGGTTGTGGACTGGATTAACATTATGACCTATGACTTTAACGGAAGCTGGAATACCACGACCGGACACAACGCACCGCTTTATTATGACCCTGCTGCAGCGTCTTCCGGGCTAACTGAGCCGGCAAATTATAATATCGACAAAGCTGTTACCAGCTACCTTTCTGCAGGGGTTCCGGCAGGCAAACTGGTGCTCGGCATGCCATTCTACGGACGCGGCTGGGGCGGAGCGCCGAGTACGAACAATGGGCAGTATCAGGTATCGGCCGGTATTTCCTCAACCGGCACCTGGGAGAAGGGAAACTACGATTTCAACGATCTGGAAGCGAACTACATTAACAAAAACGGCTACACCCGTTACTGGAATAATACGTCCAAAGTGCCTTATCTCTATAATCCTTCGACACAAACCTATATCAGCTACGACGATGTGGAATCCATCGGCTATAAGATCAGCTATCTGAAGGCCAAAGGCCTGGCCGGGGCAATGTTCTGGGAGACGAGCGGCGACCGCAACAAAACCCTTCAGAACAAACTGAGCGCCGAGCTAGGCGGTACTGTGGTTACACCAACCCCAACACCGACTACAACGGTGGCTCCGACACCAACAGCTACGGCAACTCCAAAACCAAGTGCCACGGCAACACCGACCGCAAGCGCAACTCCTGGCGTTACAGCGACGCCAACGCCAAGTTCTACAGTGACACCAACCCCAACACCGGGGCAATGTACAGCAGCGGCCTGGAGCTCTACCGCCATATACACGAAAGGCCAGCAGGCCTCTTACGGCGGCATATTATACGAAGCCCAGTGGTGGACACAGGGCGACCGTCCTGATCAGAGCGGTGCTTATGGGGTGTGGAAGGCGATAGGAACCTGCGGCAATACTGCTGCTTCCCCGACACCGTCCCCTTCCGCAAGCGCCACGCCTGTACCAACCAGTACGCCGACTGCAACGGTGAAACCAACGGCAATTGCAACGGCAACACCTGGAGCTGGTGCATGGACGGCAGGCATCGCGTATAAAGCAGGTGATGTGGTTACCTACAATGGAGCATCTTATATTTGCCTTCAGGCGCACACCTCACTGGCGGGCTGGGAACCGGCGACCACACCGGCTCTCTGGAAACTGAACTAATCCTGCTTACCCCGCATCCGCTGGGTATATAATTATTATTCAAACTGCAAAAAAGCTTGCGGAGAAGGAAAGGCTTCTCTGCAGGCTTTTTGTTGTGCTTCACGTATAGCGTGATCATCCCCCTTGCTCTCAAGCCCGGTATTTTTGCAGAAGTGTTGTTCTGTATTCATAAGCTTCCACAAGCTGAAATATAATGATGATGCCTGCCCCGGTTTTTAACATTTATGGAACGTAAGTGCCTTTGATTTCGTTATAGTAGTATATAGCGGAAGGTGGTGGGTCACCGATGGATGTTTGGGCGTTATGGTTAATTATAGCCGGCGTCTTGTTTGTCGTAGAGATGTTTACGTTTACATTTTATTTGTTATGGCTCAGTATCGGAGCTTTGGCGGGCGGTGTGGCAGCAATCTTGTTTCCGGAGGCTATATTCCTGCAGGTAGTGGTCGGTTCACTGGTAGCTTTGGGTCTGACGGTATTTACCAAACCTCTGGCCGCCAGACTCCGGAGCTCCCGGGGGTTCAAGGATACCGGGACAGAGATCGTCGGCAGACAGGGGCTGGTCGTGGAACCGATTGTGCCGGGGCGTTACGGGCAGGTCAAAGTAGGCGGTGATACGTGGAGTGCAACGTCCACAGAAGCGCTGGGCAAAGATCAGAAGGTTATCGTTGTTAAAAGAGGTACCACGATTATTGAAGTAGAACGATGGGGGGACACGTACTGATGCAATTAGCCATTTTAGGAATTATCGTAGTCGTTGTCGTAGTATTTATCGCACTGACGATCAAAATCGTTCCGCAGCAAAGGGTAGGCGTAGTCGAAAGGCTCGGGAAATTTAACCGCCTGCTTACACCGGGTCTGAACATCCTTATTCCGGTTATCGACCAGGTACGGACCTATCATGATTTGCGGATTCAGCAGGCCAATGTGCCGCCGCAAACAGTGATTACGAAGGACAACGTGCAGGTGCAGATTGATACGATCATCTTTTATCAGGTGGTTGGCCCCGAAGAAGCGACTTATGGGATCTCCGATTATGTATATGGGGTACGCAACATCTCCACGGCAACAATGCGCCAGATTATCGGGAAGCTGGAGCTGGATGAAACCCTGTCCGGCCGTGAAAAAATCTCCTCGGATATCCGGCTCGCCCTGGATGAAGCGACGGAAAAATGGGGAGTGCGGATCGAACGCGTGGAGGTCATTGATATTAAGCCGCCGCTTGATATCCAGGAAGCGATGGATAAGCAGATGAAGGCAGAACGCAGCAAACGTGCGATTGTCCTTGAGGCGGAAGCCGCCAAGCAGGATATGATCCTGCGCGCAGAAGGCGACAAGCAGAGTAAAATCCTGAAGGCTGAAGGTGACAAGGAAGCGCGTATCCGTCAGGCGGAAGGCATGCGCCAGGCGCAGGAGCTGGAAGCGCTCGGTCAGGCCAAGGCGATTCAGGCAGTGGCGGAAGCCGAGAAATCGCGTATCCAGCTGATCAGCAGCGCCGGACTGGATGAGCGGGTACTGGCCTATCAATCCTTCGATGCGTTGACGGAAATCTCCAAAGGTGCAGCCAATAAAGTGTTCCTGCCAAGCAGTGCCATCGAAACGCTGGGTACACTCGGTGCCATCGCTGAGGTGTTCAAGGCCAGCAAGGAGAGTAAATAAGCGGGAGGTTTTACAATCGCGGCACATTCCGTTAAAGTAAAAGCAAACGTAAATTAACTGTGGATGCTTATGCAGCACAACTTTAAGGAGAAGATACTGTGACGCAAAAAGAAATTTCTCCGCTGGTGGAAGCGCTGGGGCTGCAGCCTCACGTTGAAGGCGGATGGTACAAAAGACTTTGGAATTCTTCCTTCGAAATCCCGCACGAAACCCTTGGCGGCAGCTACTCGGGGCCAAGAGCTTCAGCGTCGTCCATTTACTTCCTGCTTCACCCGGGCGAAGCCTCGGAATGGCACACCGTGCTCTCCGACGAAATCTGGCTGTGGCATTCCGGCAGCCCGATTGTGCTCAGCCTCGGCGGCAGCGGTGAACAGCCGGAGAACGTTACCGAGGTCGTTCTCGGCATTGACGTCGCAGCCGGCCAGCAGCCGCAGGTGGTTATTCCGGCAGGTGTCTGGCAGGCGGCACGGCCGCTTGGCGATGAGCCGGTGCTGGTCTCCTGCATCGTATCGCCGGAGTTTCATTTCGACGATTTCAAGCTGATCGAGAAGTAAATAAGTTGGGTGGAGCGTCTACTGTGATTGCAGTGGCGCTCTTTTTTTTGGGGGGCGATCCGCGGTTTTGGCGGTACCGCAGCAATCTGCTATACTGTTGTTTGCATCCGGCTGATTACACAGTCTCTATTAAGGTTAAGGAAGTTTGATCAAACTATTCAAGCTTGGAGGGTGAACCATGAGCGAAATGAACGGACCGTTTACAGGTGGGCCTACATTGAATGACGGAGTAACGATGCCATGGCTGGGTCTTGGGGTATGGCAGACCAAAGACGGCGAAGAAGTCATCCATGCAGTGAAGACGGCTATTGAAACAGGCTACCGCAGTATTGATACAGCGGCCGGATATAATAATGAAGAAGGTGTCGGACAAGCTATCCGGGAATGCGGGGTGCCCCGGGAAGAGCTGTTCATCACAACCAAGGTGCGCAATCCCGATCAGGGCTACGAATCCACGCTGAAGGCCTTCGAGGTGAGCCGGAAGAAGCTGGGGCTGGATAGGATTGATCTGTACCTGATCCACTGGCCGGTGGCCGGCAAATACCGGGATACGTGGAAAGCGCTGATCCATCTGCAGAAGGAGGGGCTGGTCAAATCGATTGGCGTCAGCAACTTTCAGACGCATCATCTGCAGGATATTATTGATGACACCGGAGTGGTGCCTGTAGTCGACCAGATCGAATTCCATCCGCTGCTGACCCAGCGTGAAGTGCTGAAATTTGCGAAGGCGCATGATATTCAGGTAGAGGCCTGGAGTCCCCTGATGCAGGGTAATCTGGATGTGCCGCTGCTGAAAGAATTGGCGGAAAGATACGGTAAAACTGTCGCACAAATTGTGCTCCGCTTGGATTTGCAGCAGGGTGTGATCACGATTCCGAAATCGGTGCATGCCGAGCGGATTGTCGAAAATGCCGGATTCTTTGACTTTACCCTGAGTGACGATGACGTCAAGGCGATTGAGGATTTGAACCAGAATCACCGCTTCGGTCCGGATCCGGATAACTTTAATTTCTAAACCGGATCAATCGCGGCTGTAGGCTGTAAGGAAAGACAAAGAGCAAGTCACAGGAATGTGACTTGCTCTTTATTTTTGTCTTGCCCGGATAAGTGCAGCAACTGGTTCGATCCTGTCCCTATGCCGTTTACAGCTTAGGCGGTTGGCTGCGGCGTCTGCCGAGGGTCCGCATCAGCAGGACACCATGGAGGATGACCAGCATGCTGCAGACCATCGCCATAATCTCAGCAGCCTGGTCGCTGGCGGTCAGCAGATCGAAAATGCCGTGCCACACGATGACAGGAAGAATGCTCCAGCGGCTTCCCGCACAGATCCAGGCCAGCACGACGGAGCCATAAGTCAGGCTGATCGCCCAGCCGATAATCCCAAAGCCCATTCCTAGGTAGCTTTCGTTGAACCAGAAGGCAGGCAAATGCCAGGCCATCCAGATCAGTGCCACCAGGAGAGCAGAGGTGAACAGGGAGTAGCGCTTATGCAGCGCGGGCAGCAAATAACCGCGCCAGCCGCTCTCCTCACCGATACCGAAGGTCAGCATCCATATCCCTGATGTCATCCAGATGTTAAACTGCGGCGGCAGATCGGACGTCAGGCCGAACCTGTGCATATCCGGCATACTCCCCGTGATTAGCGTATGGGCCAGCACGGCGACCGCCCCGTAAGCAAGCGGCAGACCTGCGGCAATAGCCAGCCACTTTTTGGGGAAAGCGAGAGAAAATGCGGTTTTGCTCCAGGTGGCAATTCCTCCTCCACCCGGCAGCCGCAGGCTGATCAGGGTGCCGAGCAGCGGCCCGAAGGAGCCCAGATAGAACTGTCCGGGCAGCACCGGCATACCGGCTGCGAACTGCTTATTTAGCAGGAGCGGCAGCCAGCACAGCCAGGTGAATCCAAAGGAGACAAGAATGAAGGGAAGCAGTTTTTTTGCGGGCAGAGCAGCCGGTTTTACAGAGGTTTGCATCAAGGACAATACCCCTTTTACGAAGATATGTTTATCTATAGTTGTAGAGGTTTTTATCCTATCCGGCTGTGGGAATAATCACGGGCAGCCGCATTTATCCGATCGAAACGTTGTACGTTTTCAGCCAGAGATTTACCTGAGCCAGATAAGCAAACAACTGCGGTCCAGACATCAGCTGGCCGAACCAGGGCAGATTGCTCGACGATTCCGGCGATGCTGCGATTTCGCGGATTTTGACCGGATCGATGAACGGCAGGATCGGAGAGGAGGAATCATCGAGAATGTTCAGCATCTGTGTACGTACGGCGTTTAAATAAGCGGGATTATGCGTTTTGGGATAAGGGCTTTTTTTGCGGTAGAGGACATCATCCGGCAGTACGCCCTCCAGCGCTTTGCGCAGAATGCCTTTTTCGCGGTTGCCGACGGTTTTAATTTCCCAGGGAATGTTGAACACATACTGCACCAGCCGGTGATCGCAGTAAGGGACACGGACTTCAAGCCCTACACCCATACTCATCCGGTCCTTGCGGTCCAGCAGCGTAGGCATGAACCGGGTAATATTGAGGTAGGACATCACGCGCATTTGCGCCTGTTTGCCGGTCTCCCCGTCAAGCTTCGGAACCTCAGCCACGGCATCGCTGTAACGGTCGCCCAAATATTCCAGTGGACGTATCCATTCCCTGACTTCGGGCGACAATAGTTCTGCGCGCATTTTGGGAGCCACGGACCAGGGGAACGTCCCGGAGGACAGCATCTCTTCCCGGTGGAACCAGGGATATCCGCCAAAAATTTCGTCAGCCGCTTCGCCGGAAATGGCTACGGTCGCATTCTTTTTAATTTCCCGGCAAAATAAATACAGCGACGAATCCACATCGGTCATCCCCGGTAAATCGCGCGAGTAGAGGGCATTATCCAGCGCCGACACCAGCTCCGGGGTATCAAAAGCGACATAGTGGTGATTGGTGTTCAGCTCATCGACCATCCGCTTAATCCACGGCCCGTCTGCTCCGGGCTGGAAGGTATGGCTTTTGAAATGCTTATCGTTATCAACATAATCGACGGAATAAGTGTCAACCTGTCCTTGGCCGCTGCGGTTGTAATAGTCAACTGCGAGCGCGGTGAGGGCGCTGGAATCAAGGCCGCCGGACAGCAGGGAGCAGACCGGAACGTCGGAGACGAGCTGGCGCTCCAGCGTATCCTGCAGCAGTTCGCGAACCTTGGCGGCTGTTTCATCGACATTATCGGTGTGATTGTAGCTCTCCAGTTCCCAGTAAGCGTACTTACGAATTCCATTCCGGTTATAAATCATGGCATGACCCGGGCGAAGCTCGAATATATCTTTGTATACACCCTGTCCCGGTGTGCGGGCCGGACCGATGATGAAGATTTCTGCCAGACCTTCCGGTCCGACCTTCGGCTGAACCTTGGGATGCTGCAGCAGCGCTTTGGGTTCAGAGCCAAAGACAAACACATCGTCCACCTGGCTATAGAACAAGGGTTTGACGCCAAGCCGGTCACGTGCCAGAAACAGATGCTCGCGTACGCTGTCCCAGACCGCAAAGGCAAAGATTCCGTTCAGCTTCTCAGTACAGTCTGGCCCCCATTCCATGTAGGCGTGGAGCAGAACCTCAGTGTCACACTGGGTCAGGAAGCGGTGCCCGCGCTGTTTGAGTTCGCTTTTGAGCTCGCCCGCATTATACAATTCGCCGTTATACACAAGGGCATAGACCTGTTCGTCATGGCGGGCGATCATCGGCTGTGCGCCATTCTCGGGGTCAATAACGCTGAGTCTGCGGTGTCCAAGGGCACAAGGCCCTGATATCCACGTTCCGGCCGCATCCGGTCCGCGGTTGGATAAAGTTTCAGTCATTTTTACGAGCAGCTGCGAGTGCTGTGTAAGGTCGCCGCGCCACTGGATAAATCCGGTTATTCCGCACATGTCGTTTCATCCTCTCTTTTTGTGCGATTGTTGTCCAAATATAAGAATGGATATGCTTTACGCAAAAAATGATCCTTATATTCTCGCTGAAACGGTTGTGGTCCTTTGGAGACGGCGCAGCCGGTTCCACTTGTTTCTTTTTTGCCAAGTAATACAGATATATGCCGATTGAAGGGATAAAATGTATGTCCTTATCCGAACACTAGGGAGAGGGAAATTTGCCAGGAGGGATGATGACAAGTGTATTACATTAAAGACGCCAAAATCCGCAGAATGACCGAATATGACGGTGCGCCTTGTGCCGAAGTAGGGGTATTGCCGGGAGCTGTAGGCGATTCCGCGCTTTTGGTGTACATTGTTGAAGACCAGCGTGAGGAAGGGTACGAAATTGTGCGCATTCTGACGAATGATGCGGACACCGAAACCGATTGGTTTGATAACAATATGCATGATGCCTTCCAGGATGTGACAGTCAGCGCGTTTACCGGCAGCATTGTCATGAGTCCGGAGGATGAACGTTCCAAGTTCCAGCGCGAGCTGCTCATCTTCGGCCATCTGAAAAAACAGCTGGAGGAGCACTTCCGGCAAGTTACGCCAGGACGGCATTAAGGGCAGCAGCAAGAGATGCTGCTGCCTCTGCTCCGGCGGCGGAAAGGCGGGAAGTGAGCGGCGCTCTGCTCCGTTTCATCCGCTGCCGGGGGCAGAAATTGTTTTTCTTCGTCTCCAGTCTTGAAAAATTATCTCAATGAGGTATAATAAATAACGTTGCGTTAATACATAGTGTTAATAATCAGTCCTGTCATCGACATGTCCCGGTAGCTCAGTTGGATAGAGCATGCGCCTTCTAAGCGCACGGTCGGGGGTTCGAATCCCTTCCGGGACGTCACTACAAACAGCCTTCCTTCGGGAAGGCTGTTTGTGCGTTCAGGGGATGAGAAGCCCTGGATGGGGGGACGTTGGAGCATAAGCATCGAAAATAAGGGTGCGAGCGAATTCTATTGCACTTTCTACAGCAGTTACTGCTATAATCGGCCCGAAAAATGAATCTATTGTATTTTGTACAGCAGAATACTGTGATTTCGGCCTTTTTCATCCATATACCTGAATTCTATTGCACGAAATACAGTAGAGAGCGATTTTTACTAATTTATAAGAATTCTGTTGTACAAAGTACAATCAGGTAACAAATTTTCTGTAATACCGGACTTGTACGCTATCACAATCACAGCAAATGACCAGAGAGCTGCTTCTATTATTCAGCGCCTGTTGCAGCTTAGGAAAGGGGCTGCAAAGGTGCGTGATACGCGCTACATCCGTTCCGGCTTAGGCAGTCCCAGTACGTCCAGCACATCCCTCAGCGTCTCCTGGAATTTGTACGTTAGCCAGAGGCGGAAGGAGACCGAGGCAGCTTCACCTTTTAGAATCGGGCAGGCTGAGTAGAAGTTGTTAAACAGCGAAGCCAGAGTATGCGCATAGTTGCAGATTGAATTTGGCGTCAGCAGAACGCTTGCACTGTAGAGAGTATCCTGCCAGGTGCTGAGATGTCTCAGCAGCGCAAGCTCCGCCTTTTCCAGTGACGGCGGGAATTCCGGGAGAGCGTCCGCTTGTTCAACATTAACAGGAACAACAGCCTTACAGAGCACACTGCCTGCACGCGCGTAGGTGTACATCAGGTAAACTCCCGTATTGCCGGAAATCTCTGTGGCCTGCTTGAAATCAAAAATAATCTCTGTTCCCAGATTGAAGCGCAGCAGATAATATCGGATGGCTGCGGTGGCGATGAGCCGGCTGGAGAGGCCATTTTTGTCGGAGCGGGTGGCTTCAATGGTATGCTCCATCAGCTGCACCAGCTCGGTGACCTTGATGCCGATGCCCTGGCGGCCGGACATGGCGTAAGAGGTTTTGCCCTCTGTGGTGTCAATTCCAAGCTCCGCAGCGGAGGCGGGACTAAGTGAAACAACGCCATAGCTCACATGATGCAGCTTCTCAGCCTGCTTCTTGTACCCCAGCACCTCCAGGGCCTGCTTGACCATCGCCTGCGGATATTCCTGTCTGTAGTCAATAACATTGACCACCCGGTCCGCCCCGCCAAAAGGCAGCTGCTCCCCGGTTAATCCCGTCGTCCAAAGTCCGGCATTAAACTCGCTGTAGGCGAAATCCTTATCCAAAAGTCCAAACTTCCAGAGATGATAGGCAATATCTTTGGCGGTATAGGTCAAAATTCCATTGGAGCGTACCAGCACCTTATCTTTGTGATGCTCTTCAGAATCTGCCCCTTCTTCATCCACCGCAGGTTGCTTCAATATCCAGCAGCCCGCAAGCTTGCCCTCTTTCTCCTGCACAAACACTTCCGTCTGTTCCAGCAGCGCAAATGCAGAAGCCCAGAAGCCCTCTTTCAGAATGCTGCTCTCCCAGACGAGCAAATCATAGCGGATGCCGAACCCCTTCATCTCCTCCACATGCTCTTTGACAATCCGCTCCGCAACCAGTTTACCCAGCCAGGCTGTATTGCCGTTCCCTTCTTCCAAAGCATGGAGAATCTCTGTCCGTTTGTGCACCGTCTCAGGATGCAGCGCGTATTCTTTGTTCACACCGGCATAAATATCCCAGCAATAATCACCAAAACGCACATGTTCACCCGCAAGCGGCACATTCAATAGCCCAACCACCGTATCCGCCAGCTGATTGCCTAGATCGTCCACATAATTATGGACCTCTACGTTGTGCCCGGTTCTACGCAAAATTCTGACCAGTGCGTCCCCGATACACGAGTTTCTCAGATGGCCTATATGCATCGATTTATTGGGATTGACAGAGGTATGCTCGATGATGACTTTTTCTCCTGCAGATGTGGGCAGTTCAAACCTGCGTCCGGCCCATTCCCGCCAGTCAATATACAGATTAATGAACCCCGGTGCCGCGATGTCGATTTTATGAAATAGTCTCCCTAGACTCTCAGACTGGCGTAGCTCAGTTGTTATCAGCTCTGCAATGGCCATAGGGGCTTTGCGCAGTACTTTAGCCAGCTGCATGGCGATGTTGCTGGAGTAGTCGCCGAAATCGGGATTAGCGGGCTGTTCAAGCACAATCGTTACCTGTTCTGCACCTCCAGCGCCGAGGGCTGTAAATACATGACTTACGCTCTTTTCCAAACTGTCTTTGATAAGCTGACTTAACATGGGTATGACCTCCTGAAATGTTGATTCAGTGATATATGCATAAGAAAAAGCCCTCATCTCTAAAAAGAGACGAAGGCTTATTGCGCTCGCGGTACCACTCTTGTTGCTAAACCGCCGGTTTAGCCACTCATAAGTTAACGGTCTTCAGCCGGGGCTTCCTACTATCAGTTCAGAAGTCCATCTCCCGGGTGCGCTTCATGGGTTGGTCTGTACCGGTTTCCACTCTCCCGGCTCGCTGAGGACTAGATCCAAAACACTACTATCCCGTTCATCGATTGCATATTGATTTTTTTCAGTATAGCGAATTTTTGGGAGAAAGCAAGAGGCTATCCCTTATTTATTTCCTTTTTTTGAAAAATAGCTTGTCTTCCGTAACCCCTCCGGCCAACTGGGGGCAGAGAGGCCTTAATCCGAGGCGGGGGCAGCGGTCAGATCTTTAATATCCGTGGAACCATAAATCAGCAGGGCAATTACGATTACCAGCAGCAGGGCACCGGCAAAATTCTCCCCGTCAAAATCCAAATTTCCCATAAGCTCTTTTGCCCCCTTGATCATCATTTTTTATGAGAGATCGGCTTTTTTCTTTAAGGCGGTCATAATTTCATTTAATGTCAGGCTGCTGTTATCATCGAGAAAGCTGACCAGCTTATCTACATTGCTCTCGCTCAAAGGATTCAAGGTTGTATATTTCCCGACCAGGCTCACGACCAGAGATGCGTCTCTAAACATCTGAATGGAGTCTACCTTCAGCTTGCCTGTCAAAAGGAGCGCAGCGACCGCAAATTCCAGCCCTTTCGGGCTTTGTGCTTTGGGGTTCGCCGGTTGTTTTTTAACACCCGTTTTCTTTCCTTTTCCAGGAGGGGGCATGGAACTCCCTTCTTCCGTTTACATTCTTTTAGGAAAGTAGCAGCTCCCTAAGCGTGCTCTCCTTTGAACACCATATGCGTATTTAGAGGTATCGGTGAATGAGCTGCCTTATGTCCACAACGACAGTACAGTCTTCGAATATAAGTTTATTGTGCGATTCATTAAAGCGCCGATAGAGTCAAAGTTTTGCAGAAATTGGTCTAGTATGAAAATGAGCAAGAGGGACTCCAAAGCCGCTTGGCTGTGGTAGTCCCTCTTTTTGATAAAACGATTCTATACCAGCTCACAGGCCGCATACTCCCGAACCAGCAGTCTATCAGATCATAAGAATCTCGCGGATGTCCTGCTCGCTCAGCGTGGATAACGCTTCTTCCCCGGGCTGGATGACTTCGTCGATCAGATTCTTTTTCTTCTGCTGCAGCTCATACATTTTATCCTCCACCGTGCCTTGGGCAACGAGGCGGATCACCTGGACCACTTTTTTCTGCCCGATCCGGTGGGCCCGGTCAGCAGCCTGCTGCTCGACAGCGGGATTCCACCACAGGTCATACAGGATCACCGTGTCTGCTCCAGTCAGGTTCAGGCCGGTTCCGCCTGCTTTGAGGGATACCAGGAACAGGTCCCGTTCTCCTTCATTGAACCTGTTGCAGAGTTCAACGCGCTGCGAAGCAGGCGTCTTACCGTCCAGATAGAAATGCTGGATGCCCTGCAGGGCAAGCTCACGTCCGATCATACCGAGCATCTCGGTGAATTGGGAGAAGACCAGCATCCGTTTGCCGGAGCTGCGGCATTCCTCAATAATTTCGAGCAGCTGCTCAAACTTGGCGGAACCCCCGTCATAGCCTTCAACGAAAAGTGCAGGGTGGCAGCAGAGCTGGCGCAGTCTTGTAATCCCCGCCAGCACCTTGATCCGGCCATGGCCGAAGCCTTCGTTATCCAGATGCTTCAGTGCTTCTTTCCGCAGTCTCGCGAGATAAGCAACGTACAGCTTCTTCTGCTCCGGCAGCAGCTCGGAGGCCTGCAGCGATTCGATTTTATCCGGCAGCTCCTTAAGCACGTCGCTTTTTAGGCGGCGCAGTAGAAAAGGCCGAGACCGCTTCGCGACTGTTTCCCTGGGCAGGTCATGAAACGCTTTTTTGCCGGGGAACAACCCGGGGAATACGACACTGAAAATGGACCACAGATCCTCCAGCGCATTCTCCACCGGCGTTCCGGTAAGGGCGAAGCGGTAGCGCGCCTGCAATATTTTGACCGCTTGCGCAGTCTGGGTGGCATGGTTCTTGATCATCTGGGCTTCATCCAGAATCAGCGTATGGAAGGAGAGCCGGGCATACAGTTCAATATCCCGGCGCAGCAGCGGGTAAGACGTAATGATCACGTCAGCGCCTGCGGCATTCCGCACGGCCTTGCTCCGCTCGTTCAGGTTCCCGTCGGCGATGGCCGCCTTAATTCCGGGGGCGAACTTCTTCAGCTCATTCTGCCAGTTGTAGAGCAGGGAAGCCGGAGCAACGATCAGGGCAGGCTTGCCCCCTTCGCGGATATCCGCCAGCTCCGAGAGCAGAAAGGCGATTGCTTGCAGTGTTTTGCCGAGTCCCATATCATCAGCCAGAATGCCGCCGAAGCGGTAGTGGGCCAAGGTCTTCAGCCACTGGAACCCGAACTGCTGATAATCGCGGAGTATGGGAGCCAAACTGTCCGGCACAGGAAAGTCCAGATTCTCGGGGCTTGCCATATTGGCCATCAGCCGGCGGAAGGAGCGTCCGATCGTCACGGCATCTCCATACTTTGCGTCTGGATTCAGCTGCAGGCCATGAACAAGAGGCAGGGAGAACTGGGGCTTGTTGAAAGGAACGCTATGTACCCCCATCTCGTTCATAAACGCTATCACTTCTAAGAATTCTGCACTCTCCAGCGGCAGCAGCGCCCCGTCCGGCAGCCGGTAATATCTGCGCTTTTCCTGCAGCGCTTTGAGGACCAGTACAATTTCACCCTCCGGTATTCCCTGCATCCCGAATTTGAATTCCAGCCAATCGGTCTTCTCGTTCCAGGTCAAAACGGCCTTCGGCGTGAAGGTAACGGCAGCAATGCGTCCTTTGACGGCAGTGGTGGCATACACCTGAAGCAGCGGCTCCAGCAGCGGAATCGTGTGGTAGAGGAAATCGTATTCCCCCTCTTCATCGTTCATGATATAACCGCCTTCCGTCCGGGCAAAAGACTCATGCTCCATCAGCTCGAGAATCCGCCGTTCGGCCTCCCCGTCACGCATCAGAATGACCTCGCTGCCCCGCTGACGGCTCTGTTCATCAAGCGGATTAATCACAATGCCGCCGTATTGAAATTCAAGGCCGGCCAGCAGCCGGTCTCTGACCCGGTCCAAATATAGCCTGGCCTGCAGCTGTGTCTGGACAATGCGGTCCGCAATCGCTTCGGCAATATGCACATGCCCCAGCTTTTTCAGACCGGGAATGACCTTGTCCATAAAAGGCTCCATCTGCTCCGGGGCGATCGCAATTCCGTCTTTACGGGCGGCTGCCAGCATCCGCTTCAGCTCGGCGAGCCTGCGGCATTCCTCAGCCGGCAGCTTCAGCAGCCTGCCTTCGGACAGTACCAGCCCGTAATCCTCCAGCACCATAATCTGCGCCATCCCCTGAATATCCAGCCGATAGCCATCCTCTGACGCCTGGTCGAACTGGAAGCTTAGCGGCGGCGCCTCTGTGGAGATCTGAAGTCTCTCCATGGACAGGTTGCCCTGCTGTAAGTAGGCAGAGGGGGCAGCGGTGAGCGCCGGAAGCACAGACTCCCAGAAGTAAGGCGGAACCGCCAGCAGCCGTTCCCCGCCGATTCCTCCCGATAGCGCTGCATAGGGGTTAACGGCGGTTCGGTAGATCTGTTCATTCTGAAAAATCTCAATCAGCTTCTGCAGAACTGTATTGTCTTCTTTATGAAAGGAGTGCAAAGCGGGATCGTAGATGAAATGTCTGGAGAACTCAAACGGCTCACCGCGTTGAAGATGGTCCAGGAACATTCTGATTTTTTGCACAATATAGAGGCGTTTCGGCCCGACCTTGAGTTCGATGCCAAGCATAGGTGCGCCATAGCTGAGTGAAACCGGCTTGCAGATGAATTCTACCTGCAGTGGTGTTCTGAGATCGATATAGGTTCCCGTACCGCTTGGGCGCGGACGGCTGCTGCCCTCGAACACGCCTAGCATGCTGTTCACGAGCTGACGGTCACCGGAGCGCTCCACCGAGCCGCCCGGATAGCGGGGGGGAATAACACCGGCCGCTTCCGGCAATTCTCCCTGGGCCTGAATACTGGAAGCGGTCGTCCGTCCGCCGGGGCCCCGGCCCTCTTCAAGCCGGAGAATGCTCACCAGTACAGCTGCAATATGCTGACAGAATGCTCCGCCGGGATAGTAAGCAGGACAGGTGCATTCCGCATTCACATCACCGTCGCTGTCGACCGTAAGCGCTACGTTGTAATTTTCCAGGCCTTGGACCTCAGCGCGGTACTTAGAATATTCAAGAGTGTCGTCATTCTCTATATAAGTTAACCGGACCATGTCTGATTCGTGGTAGGCTATTCCTTTGTCCAAGGATGCGCTGCCGCACAGCAGCTTGATCACCCGTTCCGGCACATAAAATCCCATACTTACATCACATCCTTAATCGCTTTAATGCCGCCGTTCGTTTCTCTTATAATAGCAGAACAAGCGTACGCCTCAAAGTGCGGAGTGAATCAGCGGGGAATCCCCCCGAACAGTCTGACAGTCTGCACAAAAAAGCAGCCCGGAAGAATTCACTTCCGGGCTACCCCAAGGTCTATCATATGCTCACTCCGCCGCTGAACTGCAAGCCCCGCCGCTGATGCTATAAGTCCTGCCGCGAAAGCCGCAATCCCCGCCGCCCGAACGCTTTTTACTGTTCTGCTTGCTGTCCCGGTCCGCCAATTCCGTGGAGCATAAAGCTCAGGATCAGGTTGATCTCTTCCTCATCATTCCAGTCCTTCTCGGGCATCAGCAGCAGGCGGGTCACCAGATAACCGATCACCGAGGAGACCGTGAAGCGGATAATCGCTGGCGTAGGTGCCTCGATAATTTCACCTTTAGCCTTGAAATGCTCGGTGATAGCGGTTACGCGCTCCAGCACCTGGTTGAGGATGTTCTCGGAAAAATGCTTGCGCAGTATAGGCTGGAAGGGGATCTCTTGAATTAGAATCCGTATAATTTTAAAGTTATTGCGGGCAAATTCCAGGCGGTTAAGGATAAAGGCCCGCAGAAACGCTTCATAGCTCTCAAAAGGCATATCCAGCACACCGTTAAAATTGCGCATCACGAAGGGAGCGATCATACGGCTCATGGTCGGCCCTACAATAGACAGCAGCAGATCCTTTTTCGTCTTGTAATAGCGGAAAATCGTCCCTTCAGCTACTCCGGCCTTTTGGGCAATTTCACTGGTAGACGCTGCCGAGAAGCCTTTGTCGGAGAAGATTTCGACCGCCGCCTCCAAAATAGAAATCTGCTTCGGCGTCATTTGCTTGTCTCCGCCTATCGCCAGCAGCTCCTCCATCCATTGCTCAATTTCGTGCTGCTCAGCACTGTCCTTCTTCATGTTGATGCCCTCCAAATTTATGCTATCCGTTAATAGTATCACGGGCGCCGGACAAATTACACCAAGCTACATCTTCCGGTGCTTGCGCAGGGCCAGAACATTCAGTGCCATGAACAGGAGGGAGAACCCGATCAGCACATATACCTCCAGTGCAATAGCGCTCCAGCCTTTGCCGCGGATCATGATATCCATCAGCGCCTGTGCGCCGTAATAGATCGGTGTGGCCAGCCCGATCCGCTGCAGCCACAGGGGAAGGGTATCAAGCGGGAACAGCCCGCTTAAGAAAATCTGCGGCACAATGACCAGCGGGATGAACTGGATCATCTGCAGCTCATTGGCGGCAAATGCGGAGAGCAGCGTCCCCAGAGTAAGTGCTGTTACCGCCAGCAGCAGCGTCATCAGCAGCACATAGCCGAAGCTGCCAGCCATCATAATGCCGAGCACCTGGATGGAGAACCAGGAGATCAGCAGCGCCTGAATGACGGTGAAGATGCCGAAGCCGCAGACATAACCGAGTACAATCTCCCAGCGCTTCAGCGGCGTGGAGAGCAGGCGCTCCAGTGTTCCGGTAGTCCGTTCGCGCAGGAAGGAGACGCCGGCGATCAGGAAGACGAAGAAGAAGATGAAGACCCCGATCATAATCGGACCGAAACGGTCGATTGTGGTCATGTCCTCAGCGCCGTACAGATAGCTGATGGCCGGCTGAACCTGTCCGGAGCCTGAAGGCTGCAGCCGCTGCATGGCTTCCTGCAATACCTGCATGACAGCTCGGTTGGCCGTAGGGTTGCTGCCTTCCAGCATAACCCCGGGAGTGGTTCCGTCCATTGTGATTAGCGCATCAATCTCGCCGTCCTTCAGTGCAGCGTTCCCCAGCTCAGTTGTAGCGAATGCGGTAACTTCAGCCTCCTGCGCTTCCAGGGCGGGGGTAAAGACAGCCGTTCCTGCGGTAACGCCGATATTTGGTTTATAAGTGTCGCCGTTGAACACCAGGCTCATTAAGCTGAGCACGATCAGGGGCGCGATGAACATCAGCGCCATTGTCCGTTTATCATGAATAAACTGCCGTAGAATTCGAATTGTAATTGCCCGGATTCTCATTTGCGGGCACCTCCATAGTATAGAAAAGCTTCCTCAATCGTAGCAGAGCCGCTCGCCTGCATCAGCCCGGCCGGAGTATCTACAGCCAGCAGCTCACCGTCCCGGATCATCCCCAGCCGGTCGCATTTCTCGGCCTCGTCCATTACGTGAGTTGTCAGCACAATGGTAGTGCCCTGACGGTTCAGCTCCCGCAGCTCCCGCCAGATGGACTGGCGCAGCACCGGGTCAATGCCAACGGTAGGCTCATCAAGAATGAGCAGCGGGGGCTCATGCAGGAGAGCGATGGCCAGCGACAAGCGCCGCTTCATGCCTCCGGAATATTGATCGACGCGTTTGCGCAGATGCTCCTGCAGGTTTACCAGTTCCATGACATCGGCTATCCGCCGTGTGCGGTTTCCGCCTTTAAGACCATAAAGGGCGGCGAAAAACTCCAGATTTTCCTTCGCGCTCAGCTCCGTGTATAAGGCATCAGACTGGGCCATATATCCGATTTGCTGCAGCATCGGCAGTGAGGGAATCTTTACCCCCAAGACCTGCACTTCACCTGAGCTGACCTCATCAATGCCGGTAAGAAGCTTCACAAGTGTAGTTTTACCGGAGCCGGATGGACCCAGAAGTCCAAAGGTTTCTGCCTTATTTACCTGAAGATTAATATTCCGAAGCACCTCCTTGCTGCCAAAAGCTCTGCTGACATGGGTTACTGTAATAACCGGAGTGTCCTGATTCATGTCGATCTCCTCGATTCTCATCAATATGAGTGAGTACTCACTCATAATATAAAATAATCTTTTGGAAAAGTAAACCGTTATTTATTGCTGTGATATAAATCTTAACTAGATCAAACTTATGGTTTTTCTATTCTGGAATTGATCGTGAATAAAGGGCAGGCATAATCGGGGGCAGCGAGGAACAAAAGTAAAGGATCTTAGGCTAGGCCCCTTAATCAAACTGGAGAGTAGCCGCCAATTTACTACAAAGTAAGAAGAGGGCGGCGAGCACCATGAAGTAGAGACGAGTACTATGAAGCAGAGACGTGCACCATGAAGCAGAGACAAGTACCATGAAGCATCGAGCCTATGAGGAAATCGTATTTCAGAAGTGCTCTCCAGTATCAAGGTGGGGGTGTTAGCGCGGCGCTCTTTAGACCAGTATATGGATTTTTACAGCGACTCTCGTTCACCATGGGAATTTAAAACGTAAAGCACCAATGGAATTCTCCAAGTGAGTGATGCAACTCCCAGACTGAAGTTCATTCACTTCACAACAACCCTAATTTCGCCATTCCGGCGCAATACCGCAGAAACAAAGGGAAAAATCCTGTTGATTCCGCCACTGCGGCGCAACACGGCAGAAACAAAGGGAAAAAGGGAAAAATCCCGTTGATTTCGCCACTCCGGCGCAATATCGCAGAAACAAAGGGAAAAATCCCGTTGATTTCGCCACTTCGGCGCAATATCGCAGAAACAAAGGGAAAAATCCCGTTGATTTCGCCTCATTCAGCCCGCCAGCGCCGAATCAAGCGCACCTATGCGCTTGATTATCGCGAATTGGCAACGCCCCCACTCTATTTTCCCTATTAAATCGAACAAGGAAACCTAAAATTTTCACTATTCTGTTTGCACCCTGGCCAAACTGGTTAAATAAGGGTATATGTTGCAATCACCGTATGCTCTGTTTATATCAAACTCTGCTTATATCTTTGTTTTTATCAAACTCAGCTTGTATCTCTCTTTAAATCAAACTTTGCTCATATCTCCGTTTATACCATAGAGGAGGTTTCTGTATGAGGTTGGCCAAGAAACCTGTTTTTTCCCTGCTGATCCTGCTAGCCGCCGCTGCTTCGCTAGTTGCTTGCAACCGCACGGAAACAGGGGATGAGAATTTCCATACGCTGGCTCAGGAGCAGATTCGTGATCCGCAGTATTTTCCCGGTGATTTGCCGATCCCTGAGGGGGCGGGCATCACTTTTACGGAAGGGGAACTTGTCGGCGGCAAGAAATCATCCATGCTAATCTATGAGACTGAGGAAAGTATGGCTAAGCTGGGCACTACATATATAAAGTATATTCAAGACAAGGAATTAGTTAGTAATACGGAAATTGTGGAGCGGAACAATCTGATTATTAGCGGAAAAGCCCCGGGCAGCTACTCATATTCCATTATAGGCAGCAGCTCTGAAGCAAGACCCGGCGGTGCTGAGATTATAGTCACTTGGATTGAAAATTAACATTAACAGGACTTTTTTAAACATTTTACTCCGGTTTTTACACTGAGTTTACTCACAGGCCGACCTCGAAGCATTTCGGGGCCGGTCTTTTTATTTACTTAATATTTCCATAACATTCCTCTTGAACAGAATTCACACTGGTAGATGAAAATAACATTAGCAGTTACCTATAGGAAAAGGGTGAATCTAATTGAGAAATAGTAAATGGTTCGGCGCGGCTTTGGCTTCAGCACTTCTCGTAACAGGGGGGGCAGGCAGCATTGTGGCAACTAGCAGCAACGTGAGCGCCGCCGCCGTCAATACATCAGCAGTCAAAACAGCGAAGGCGACATGGAAAGTCAACAGCCTGCCGGTTGCGTTCAGCACAATAGACAGCAGCGGCTACAAACTGTATTCCCTTAGTGAAGTTGCCGGGGAGCTAGGAGCCAAAGTGATCCTCAGCAGCAACGGTTTTGAATTGAATGACAGTAAAGGATTACATACCGTACAGCTTCAAGCGGATGCCAAAAGCTATCTGGTGGACGGAGTATCGCAGCAGTTCACAGTAGCGCCTGTACTCTATAACGGAAAAGTATACGTAGAGCTGACCAAGCTGGTTACTGCCCTTGGCGGTGAGCTCACGGCTGAAGACCAGTCGATTCTGAGCTTTGCCCGTCCGGAAGGCCAGTTCGATACGCTGCACTGGAACGCCGATGGAAGCATCATTGCGAACCGGAGCGATTCCGAAACCGCCCAGCTGCTCAAATTCAGTGCCTTCCCTGGCGTATATGATATTTTCTCTTCCAATGAAAGTGCACTGGATTTCGCGGTATCCCCAGATCAGAAATGGGGCGCATTCACAGATGATAAAGGCCAGCTGAATCTGATCAACCTGTCGAGCGGTGCGATTTCCCCACTGGGTACGGATACGAGCGTGAAGATGGATCTGGTCTGGTCGCAGGACGGCAAAACGATCTACTTCATCCAGGGCGACAAGCAGGAGAAGATTGGCCAAATCTCTGTAGATACAGGAGCCGTCAAAACCCTTCTTGAAGATAAAGTCGAGAACAAATCGGAGCTTCGGCTGTCTGCTGATGCGAAAAGCGTGGTCTACATTGTCAATGTAACCGGTGTTGCCAAGAATGATGCTGACAGCACCGAAGATTCATTGACCGTAGACTTCAGCAAAGCCGGAGAGCAATTGTACAAGCTGGACCTCTCCACTAAAGACGCGAAGCCGGCAGCTCTGACTACAGCGTTGGATAACAAACTGTATCCTGAAATTTTGGCAAATGGTACTGTAGCCTACCTGAGCGCAGATCCGGACGGAAATGCGGCGAACACCCTGAAATCCATTGGAGCGGATGGTGCCATTACCAACATCGCGCTTGATGTAGAGCCTTCCTGGACTACCGGCGTAACCACGGGACTTATCGTGTCCGGTACGGCAGCTGACGGAAGCACCACGATTTATTCGATCGATGCAAACGGCAGCAAAACTTCGCTCTTCCACACTACCGAAGATGTTTCGGAAGTAGCGGTTTCCCATGACGGCAGCAAGCTGGCTATCGTAAGTGACGGCAAAGTGCTCCTGATCCAGAACGGCCAGGCACTTCAGCTCACCAAATAAGCAAGTCCACCCACACCCACACAATATAACGGCGCAAACGCCGGGAGGAGAATTATTTCATGAAGGTTTTCAAAAAATTAACGGTAACAGCACTGACAGCGGTCATCGCGGTAACAGCATCTTTTGCAGGGATTGCTGCAGCGGCAGACAGCCTCAAGGGTAAAATTACAGTCAACGGCTCCACAGCACTGCTTCCGCTCACGCTGCAGGCAGCCAAAGAATTCCAGAAGCTGCATCCAAAAGTGAAAATCGCCGCTTCCGGCAAAGGTTCGGTTACCGGACCACAGGCCGTGAAGAAAGGCATCGCCGATATCGGCGCCTGCGACTGGGATGCCAGTATTGACGTACCAGGCTTCAAAGCATTTGACGGACAGGTAGCGAACAAGGTAGCGGTTATTCCTTTTGCCACCATCGTGAACAAAAATGTCGGTGTAGACAACCTGACTACCGAACAGCTGGCAGGCATTTTCTCCGGTAAAATCACCAACTGGAAGGATGTCGGCGGATCGGATGCCAACATCGTAGTGATTACACGTTCATTCGGTTCCGGTACACGCGTTAACTACCAGGCTAAGGCACTGGGCGGCGGAGATATCGTGAAAAAAGAGAAAAACTATAAGGAAACCGGCTCCAGCGGTGACATGAAAACAGCGGTTGCAACTACACCTAACTCCATTGGCTACATCGACCTCGTTTATGTAACCGGCAGCGACATCAAGGCTGTGAAATTCAACGGTGTGGCCGCTACTACGGATAACGTAATCAATGGCTCGTACAAGATTTGGGCATACGGCTACTACATGACCAAAGGCCAGCCGACCGGCGCAACCAAAGAATTCATCGAATATGTACAGAGCAAGAAATTCCAGAACGGATCGCTGAAAAAGCTTAAGTTCATTCCGATTGCAGCAATGAAAGGCTAAACCAAGCAGCTTCATTATATTGAACGGTAACTGCGGCCAGCTCCGGAATGTACGGGGGTGGCCGCTTACAGGAGGGAAAGTATGGGGGCACCAGTCCAAAGCCTGGCATCAAAAACACCTAAGCGTGCAGCTCAAATGCAAAGTAGCGTAAACGAAAAGCGCCACCGTAGACATCTGCTCGGTAATAAATTATCCCGCTTTTATTTCTTATTCAGCATCCTTGCACTTTGTTTTGTGCTTGGACTAGTAGTTGTATTCATCGGAAAAACGGCGCTGCTTCTGTTCGCACACGTCTCGCCAGCTGAATTCTTCTTGTCCTTCAACTGGACTCCGGAGGAGGATGCCTTTGGAGCTGCCGCCTTTATCGTAAATACATTGTCCCTGACCGCACTAACCCTGCTGATTGCGGTGCCGGTCTCGGTCGGGATGGCCGTGCTCTGCGCCGAGATCGCTCCGAAGTGGCTGAAGAGCTTTATCCGTCCGGTGCTTGATCTGCTCGTCGGCATACCTTCTATTGTATACGGCTATCTGGGCCTCACTGTACTGCTTCCATTTCTGCGCAGAGTCAGCGGAGAAGGACTTGGCGACGGACTGCTGGCGGCTGCGCTGGTGCTAGCGTTAATGGTACTGCCGACGATCTGCCGGATCAGCGACGATGCCATTATTGCCGTTCCGCGCAAATACCGTGACGCCGCCTACGCCCTGGGTTCTACCCGCCTGCAGGTGATTATGCGTGTGGTGCTGCCCGCGGCTAAACGGGGAATTATCTCGGCCATTATCCTTGGCATGACCCGTGCAGTCGGTGAGACGATGGCGGTTGTCATGGTTATCGGCAATACACCGCAGCTGGCCAAAACCCTATTCACACCGTCCTCAGTGCTGACCAGCAACATTGTCATGCAGATCTCCAATGTGGAGTTTGACTCCTCCTGGAACTATGCGCTGCATATGATGGCCTTCCTGCTGCTGCTGATTTCGTTTGTGCTGATCTTTGTCATCCGCGTGCTGGGCCGGAAACGGGGGGATGCATAATGACCGGTTTTACCCGTACACGTTATACTGCACGTGCGCAGCGGCGCAACAAAATTGCAACCATCGGCTTCTATACGCTGGGAGCGCTGGTCATGCTGCTGATTTTTTGGCTGCTCTTTACCATTCTAAGCAAAGGTCTGCCCGCGCTTAGACCCGATTTCCTGATTAAGCAGCCGGAGGAGATTGATCCCGGAGGCGGGATTGGCCCGGTATTATTCAATTCCTTCTACATTCTGTTTATTTCCCTGCTGATTTCGATTCCGATCGGCGTAGGGGCCGGAATTTATATGGCAGAATACGCGCCGGACAACCGTTTTACCGGTGCGCTGCGTATTTGTGTGGAGTCGCTGTCCTCCGTCCCTTCGATTGTATTCGGGATGCTGGGGCTGGCAATCTTCGCCGAATATTTCAATATCGGCCTGACCATTCTCGGCGGCGGCGTCTCCCTGGCGTTGCTTAACCTGCCGATGCTGGCCCGCGTTACGGAAGAAGCCGTGCGCGCGGTTCCCGGCGACATCCGCGAAGCCGGCTACGCACTGGGGATGACTAAATTCCACGTCATCCGCAAGGTGGTACTGCCCGTGGCAATGTCTGCCATTGTCACAGGCATCTGTCTGGTGGCCGGACGCGCGTTCGGGGAGTCTGCGGTCATAATCCTGACCGCAGGCCTCAGTACCTCCGGCGAAATGTGGGACTTCAATCTGTTCTCGCCGGGTGAGACGCTGGCGGTACATCTGTGGTATGTGCAATCCGAGGCGATCGTCGAGGATGCGCGGCAAATTGCCGACAAGTCGGCGGCAGTGCTTGTCTTTGTAGTCCTGCTGATCAATTTCATTTTCAGGTTCCCGCTGTGGCTGGGAAACCGCCGCAAGGGGCGGTAATGTCGCAGCGAACCTGCTAGCTGTACCGATTTACAGGCCGCCGGGCTCATCCGGCGGCATTTTTTGTGTTTGGAAAGGTGCTAGCGGAAGCACATAGGGAGTTGTACAATGGGAGGGCGGTGAACGTAACAGGAGGGTGGACCGGCATGGTACGATTTGTACGTTTTTATCAGCATTGGAGCGTGACCTCGAAATTTGTCATTATTTTTGTTTCCATATTGTTTGTGTCGCTGCTGCTGACCGGCTATACCCTCTACCGGCAGGCGGCGGAGTCGGCGATTGAGCAGGCTCAGACCATTATGGAGCAGAACCTGCTGCAGACCAGGAGCAGCATTGAGGAGAAGGTCAAGATGACGGAGAATATTTCGCAGATCATCGCCTTTGACTCGCGGATTCAGACGCTGCTTGACAGTGATTTTATCAATGAGAGCTTTCAATTACAGGATTACCGCGACAATGTCGCGCCGACCATTGACAATATTATGAGGCAGAATCCTTATATTCACTCCATTCATGTCTATATGAGCAATCCGCAAATTCCCGAGCTGTATGGAGGGTATGACGGGTTTTTCAGTATTCGCCGGATCGCAGAAGATGACAATTACCGCTTCCTGCTGAACGATAACAGCACCAAATCCGAATGGCGGAGTATGCACAAGGAGAAGCTGCTGCTTAAGCGACCGGATGTATCGCCGGTGGCTGATGTACTTTCTTTTAACCGGAAAATCTATTCGTTCCATGACTTCGGCATCGCCGGGATGGTCGAAATTGAAATTACGGAGAGCGAGCTGTTTAAGTCGATGCGGGATGCCGTCTCAGGCACTATTGGTAACGTATACATTGTGGACGGTGACGATCGGATCGTCTCGGATAATATCGCGGGAGCGTACGGCGCAAACGCTGAACAGATGGGTCTGGGCGCTTGGACCTCAGGCGGATCCATCAACCGGCTTGCTGACGTGAACGGGACCCGGTCGATTGTCATCTCCCTTCCGCTTACCGGGCCCGAGCTGCGGATTATCGGTGTGTTTCCGGTCAGCCATGTCGTGGATAAGGTACAGGATTCGCTGTACACTACCTTGATTGTGCTGGCTGCAGCGCTGCTGCTGCTGAGCCTGCTCGTTTATTTTGTTACCGTTAAGCTGCTGTCCCGGATGAAGCTGTTGCTGAAGGCCATGAAGCAGGTACGTGAGGATTCGCTTAGCGTGTCGGTTCCGGTCACGGGCAATGATGAATTTTCACAGATGACCCACAGCTTCAATCATATGACGCAGCGGATTCACGATCTGGTCGAACGGGTGTACAAATCCGAGCTGCTGGAAAGAGAGGCGGAGGTAAAGGCACTGGAAGCGCAGATTAATCCGCATTTTTTGTACAACACGCTGGCAACGATCTCCTGGGCGGCACGCAAGGCGAACGCTCCAGATGTTACCCGGATTTCGGATTCGCTGGCTAAATTTTACCGGCTGGTGCTGAATAAGGGGAGCTCGGAGACGCTGGTCGCGGGTGAGCTGGAGATGGTCAAGGCCTATCTGGTGATTCAGAAATTCCGCTTCGAAGAGCGCTTTGATGCGGTATTCGAAATTGAGGACGCCGTCCTGGAGTTTGTCACGCTGAAAAATATTTTGCAGCCGCTGGTGGAAAATGCGCTCGTCCACGGCATCGAACCGAAACGCTCCCACGGCACCATCATTATTAAAGCGGGCGTGGAAGACGGCTGGGTCGTGCTGCGGATTATCGACGACGGTGTGGGCATGGCGCGGCAGCGACTGGCTGCTGTCAGGGAAGAACGGCCGCTTGAATCAGCCGGCAGCGGGTATGCGCTCGCGAATATTACGAGCCGGCTGCGCTCGCATTACGGGGAAGAATACCGGCTGGAGCTGTTCAGCAGGCCGGGAATCGGTACAGTCATTACCATCTCCTTCAAAGCCAGGAGGTTAATCTAATGTTTACAATGCTGATTGTTGAGGATGAACGCTGGGAGCGTGAAGGGCTGGTAGAATTTCTGGACTGGCCCGCACTTGGAATAGGGACCGTAGAGACTGCCTTTGACGGTATCGACGGACTGGAAAAAGCGCTTCTGCTGCAGCCTGATATCATCGTTACGGATATCCAGATGCCCGGAATGAACGGTTTGGATATGGCGAAGCAGGTCCGGGACAAGCTGCCCCAGGTGCATATCGTCATTTTGACCGGCTATGACGACTTCGAATACGCCCGCGAGGCGATTCGTTTTCATGCCGCGGAATATCTGCTTAAGCCGGTAGAAGAGCAGGAGATGCTCGCTGTGATGACACGGGTAGTCGCCAGATGTCAGGAAGAACGGCTGCTGCGGCTTGAAGAAGCGCATAAGCTGGACCTGCTGGAAGCCGGACATGTGGCGTTTCTCCGCCATGCACTGAGCGATCTGCTCTCAGGCCGGGCAGAGGGACTGGGGGCGGCGCCTGAACTGGAGCTTCACCTTACCCGGTATGGGGAGCTGGAACCAGCAGCCTATGCGCTTGTTGTGATGCACGCTCCGGCGCGCACCGCTAATGACCCGTTTGAACGCCAGGCAGAAGAGGTGTTGGGCCGGCCGGTACTGCTAGTACCTCTTCCAGAAGGCGGGAATGCCGACTTCACGCTGCTGTACGCGCTGGAAGCAGGGGAAGAGAAGCGGCAGCAGGAGCTGGCACACCTGCTTTTGAGCGGGCTGGCCGGGACGGAGGGGACAGACCCGCAAGCGCTGGAGAACAGTGCGGACGGAGACTGGATCATGGTGTGCGGGTACTCCGCACAGGCGCTGATGCAGTTGCCCGCGGCCTGCGCACAGGCCGCCCGCTCACTAAGACATGCGGTATGGAACAGCCTGTCGGGCATTCTCGCCGCCGGAGAAGAGGAAGCAGCGCGCATGGAATTCGCCCGGGATCCGGAAGGGCTGAGCCGCGGATTCAAGGAGCTGGAGAAGCGTATCCGCTCCGCTCTGGGAAGCGGTCAGTTACAGGAGGCTGGAGCTGTAACCGGTGAAGTGTTTGACCTGTTTGCCGCTTATCCCGGAGCGGGCCGGGCCTATGTCGGGGGCCTGCTGAGCGGGCTGATCGATCATCTGCAGGTGCTGGCCGCCCCGGGTCATCCGGTCGGCCAACCGGATAAAGCGCCAGGCAGCCTGGAAGAGCTGCTGGCCTGCGAGAGCCGGGAGCAGATGAAGCAGCAGATGCTGTCCAAGCTTCAAGATATTGCTTCCAGGCTTCAGGAGAAGCGAGAGAACAAAGAGGAATATGTGATTCACCGCGTCATCCGGCTGGTGGAAGAGCGTTATGGCAACCCGGAGCTCAGCCTGGCCTATCTGGCTGCAGAGGTATTCGTCTCCCCGAATCATCTTGGCATGCTCTTCAAGAAGAATACAGGCCGAACCCCGATTGAATATATTCAGGATTACCGGCTGGCTCGGGCAGAGGAGCTGCTGCGGACGACGAAGCAGCGGGTATCCTTGATCGCCGAGAAGGTCGGTATCCCCAATACCTCCTATTTCGGGACCCTGTTTAAGCAGGCCTACGGCATGACGCCGGGAGAATATCAGATCGTTTCACAGCGCTAAGCTTTTTGCATAACTGTTAATGTGACGCTGCCTTTTACCCTGTCCGCTTAGCGGATGGGGTTTTTGCGTCAGAAGACACAATCCGGCCAGTGGAAAGATAACGCTTTCAAACATCGTTCGTTTTTGATACCTGCGTGTATTTTTTGTATATCTCGGCGTTGAAACCGTTTTTATAATAAATGTATAGACAAAAGAAACCACACTGCAGGAAAGGAAGTAGGACCATGAGCAGCATACCCGCCAAGCACAGGCTGAGAAACCGGATCTGGCAGCAGCGCTATTTATTGATTTTGACATTGCCTGTCGTTTTATGGATGATTGTGTTCAATTACATTCCGATGTACGGCCTGATCATCGCCTTTCAGGAATACACGCCGTTCCAGGGTTTTATTCACAGCCCGTGGCTCGGGTTCGGCAATTTCCGTGAGCTTTTCGCCGACCCGACCTTCAGAGACTCGCTCTACAATACATTTAAGATCAGCATCGCTAAACTGGTGTTCGGCTTTCCGGCCCCGATTATTCTAGCCTTGCTGTTAAATGAACTCGTCTTCAAACGCTTCAAGCGTATCGTTCAGTCACTCACCTATCTCCCGTACTTTGTTTCATGGGTGCTCGTTGTAGGCTTTATGTATACCCTGCTTGATCCGGATACCGGCGTAATCAGCAAGCTGCTGGTCAATCTCGGTATTATTGGAAGCGATACCATGCTGATGGGGGATTCGCATTCCTTCCTCGTGCTCGTGGTATTTACGGAAATCTGGAAAAATATCGGCTGGAACTCCATCATCTATCTGGCAGCCATCGCCGGCATCGATCCGCAGCTTTATGAAGCGGCTGTTGTGGACGGAGCGAACCGCTTCCGGCGGGTCTGGCATATAACACTGCCTGCGCTCAAGCCGACCATTATTATATTGCTCATCCTGTCCATCGGCGGGCTGGTGAACTCCAACTTCGATCAAATGTTCATGATGCAGAATTCCCTGACGCAGGATGCGGCCAATGTGCTGTCTGTCTATTCCTATAAAATGGGGCTAGTGGCCGGACGCTTCTCATACGGAACCGCCATCGGACTATTCCAGTCCATTGTCGCCTTTGTCCTAATGTACATCGCCAACTTCACATCAAACAAAATCACGAAAGAAAGCCTGTTCTAGGATAGGAGGAGGAAGCATGCTAACCCATTCACGAAGCTTAGGCAGCAGAGCCTTTGATGTGTTCAACATCATTCTGATGCTCGCCCTGTGCCTGATCACCCTGTATCCGTTTTATAACATCCTGATTACGTCGTTCAATGATCCGGCGGACGCGGCGCGGGGCGGCATTACCTTCTGGCCGCGGGTGTTCTCCATCGACAACTACCGGATTGTGTTCCAGGATGAGAACATGCTGCGAGCCTTCATTGTTACGCTGGCCCGGACCATTCTCGGCACGGCAACTGCCGTGTTGTTCACCGGCGCCTTCGCTTACGGAATCTCGAAGACGGAGCTGGTCGGCCGGCGGGTTTTCCTGATCATGGCGATTGTTACCATGTATTTCAGCGGCGGAATTATTCCCTACTATTTAGTAGTGGCGAAATACCTTCATCTAAAAGGTCATTTCCTTGTCTATATTATCCCTAATCTTTTTAATGTGTTTAATGCGATCATCATGCTCACCTTCTTCAAGGCCTTGCCCAAAGAAATTGAGGAGTCGGCCAAAATTGACGGGGCCAATGATCTGCGGATATTCTTCCAGCTGGTGCTCCCGGTATCCAAGCCGGTGCTGGCGACGATTGCGCTGTATAACGCCGTGTTCCACTGGAATTCCTGGTACGATGCGATGCTGTTCGGCGGCGACAAGCTGCTGACGCTGCAGCAGATTCTGATGCAGATTATCAGCTCCAACAGCAATGTCAGCCAGCTGGCCAGCCAGCTCGGCTACGGTGCCGTCTCGGCGGCCTCGCTGAAACTGGCGACGATGGTAATTACGACGCTTCCGATCGTATTTACGTATCCTTTCGTCCAGAAGTATTTTGTCCAAGGGGTCATGATTGGCTCGGTGAAAGGGTAAGCCGGAAGATTTCCGGGCCGGGCGTTCATGTATAGAGCAAGACCAAATATCAAGGGGGTTAGAGTATGAAAGGGAAAGGCTTAAAGATAAGCGCGCTGGCCATTCTGGCTATGAGTATGCTTGCAGGCTGTGGTTCCGGCAACAACGCGAATAACAACACAAATGCACCGGCGGAAACCGCTGCGGCGAATAACGGGAATGCGCAGGCATCTGCACCGGCAGAGAGTAACGGCCCATCGTGGCAGAAGGATACATCTCCGTTCACATTCACCCAATATTTCTATGGCAACTGGGCGTCCAATTATCTGTGGAAAGACCAGTTTGCCATGAAGCTAGCTACCCAAAAAACAGGTGTTACCATTGACCGCAAGCTTGCAACCGGCAGCGATGACGACTACCTGAACACGATGATCGCTTCGGGAGACCTTCCCGATACCATCATGCTGGACTGGAACAACCCGGCCGTAACGAAGCTGATCAAGAATGGCATGGTCTATTCCATGGATGAGCTGATGGAGAAATATGCGCCTGACTTCAAAGCTCAGCTGGACCCGGATATGGTCAAATACCATTCCATCGACGGCAAGCTCTGGTATCTGCCGAACCTGTACGAAACCGCAGACCGTCTGACCAGCGGCGTGCCGATTACCCCGATCCGGCCTTGGTTTATCCGCTCCGATATTTATGCGGCGATCGGCAGCCCGGCCATTCAAACACCGGATGATTTAGAGAATGCGCTTAAGCTGGCCAAAGAGAAATTCCCGGATGTCAGTCCGGTGGGCGTAGAATTTTTCGATGTGGCGAAGAATGGCTTCCACGGTAGCAACTCTATGGACTATTTGATCTATTCCTTCTCCCCGCATCTGCTTGAAGAACGAGTGAAGGACGACCAGCAAATCGTGGAATACCCGATGCGCAACAAAGGATTCATCGATGCCTTCCGCTTCTTGAACAAGCTAAGTCTCGAAGGCCTGTTTGATCCGCAGCTGCTGATTTACAAGCAGGAGCAATATGAAGAAAAGCTGTACGGCGCGCAATATGCAGTCGCTTCCCAGTTCATGAACAACATGTATACGCAATATAACCCGAAGATCGAAAGCACACTCGGCAAGGAACAAGCATACACGATTCTGGACGGCCTGAAGGTTAACGGTCAAGACCCGCGTTATCCGGCTTCCCGCCTGATGGGCTGGCAAGGTCTGTTCATCACCAAAAATGCCAAAAATCCGGAACGCATCATCCAGTTCGCCGAATACGCCTGGTCGGATGAAGGGCAAATGGATATGAGATACGGCACCGAGGGCGAGACCTATGATATGGTTGACGGTCTTCCGAAGTACAAACAGGATATTCTGGACATGTCGGTAAAAGACAACGCCACCTTTAACTCCAAATACGGGTTCAATGACTCCACGCTGCTCTTCAGAGCCGGCAAGCTGTGGGATGACGCTTCTGCCCGTGATTTGAAGGAAAGCCAGCCGGTACAATATGAAGCGATGAAGATGCTGGAGAAATATAACTTCGACAACTATTCACTCGGTATGGAAAATCTTGAGCCCGACGGTGCAACCGCCGAAGGCACGATCAATGCGAAGGTTAAGGATCTGTGGAACAAAACCATTCCGAAGCTGATCCTGTCCAAATCCGATGCAGAGTTCGATTCCGCCTACAATGAATTCGTGAAGCAAATGGATCAGGTCGGCGCGGAAAAAGTAGAAAAAGTGATGTACCAGCGCCATCTGGAGGACCTCAAGAAAAAAGGGTTGTAATTGAATAGCATGACGCCACTTGCGGGCGGCCGGATTTCCGGCCGTCCGCTTTTTGATGCCATACGGACAGAAACGGAAATGAACAGCTTACGATGAAGAAAAACGACACAATTTGGTTTATCGGAGATTCCTTTGTGCTGCTTCCTTCAAGCCTTGTTAACCGTTATGGACCGAACCCCTCTGGGCAGGCTCCGTAATCTCCATTGCCTTCCCTGTCTGCCCCCGCCCGAACATATTCGCCCCCAGCACCCCGGCAATAATCAGCGCGGATCCGATCCAGTGGTACAGGGTAACCTCTTCTCCCAGGAACAAGGCTCCGGCTGCGATCGAGACCAGAGTCGAGAGATTCGTGAAGACACTCATCCGCGAAGCTTCGATTTTGGACAAAATATAATTGGACGTCCAGGTGGTCAGCAGCGATGAAATTACGCCTAAGTATAGGATTGCCAGCGTGAAGGTGGCGCTCTTAAGCGGGGTAAACAAGTCCCCCAGAGTTCTATCCGCTGTATGGCTGATGAGCGATATGCCGAAGAATACGATGAAGCCGACCGCCATCATCAGGTAGCTGATTTCGGACGGGGTGAACTGCTTTGCAAGGGAACGTGCCAATACAGTGTACCCGGCAAAAGCGACACAGGTCAGGAACAGCATCAGGATTCCGGCCATGTTTGACAGGTCAATGCTGCTGCCTTTCATGATGAAGATGAACACTACGCCGAAGACCGACAGGAAGATGGACAGCTTCTGCAGGAATGATGTGGCTTCCTTGAGGAACAGAGAGGCAATAATCAGCGTCACCACGGGGGTGAACGAATACAGAATACCTCCCTCGGCAGAAGTTGCATGCTGCAGACCGAACACCTGAAGGGTGAAGAAGCCCAGCGGGTACATGGCTGCCAGTAGCAGCACTTTATATAGCGGCTTGCCCCGGTAGCTCAGCTTGACCCAGCCGCAGGCCACGGGAACAGACATGACAATGAACGACCCGGCAAACCGGAAGGCCAGTGTATCAAGCGGGCCGGAGAACTCCAGCGCCATTTTGGTAAAAAGAAATGAAAATCCGATAATCGCCGCATTCAGTACGGCAAGCATATAGGCAGTCTTAACCCCTGGTTGTTGTTTCATGATGGCAACTTCCTTTCTGTCTGTGCAGTTCGAGATCACGGGAACCCGCGCCGCCCCCAATCTGTTAATTTTAATTTAAAGGGATTCGTACTCAGCCACAACGGGAGATTATCTTAACTGTACCGGTACAGTTAGGTTGCATAAGTTATAATGGTGATATCGGAGGAGGGGAAGGGTATGCGCAAGTATGATAAAGTCCTGATGGAGATGGAGCAGCAAATTAGCGGCGGGTCCTACCGTTCCGGCCATAAGCTCCCGTCAGTCCGCAGTGCCGCTGCCCGCTACGGCTGCAGTGTCAGCACGGTAATCCGGGCCTACCGGGAACTGGAGCAGAAGCATGTAATTTATTCCATTCCGCAGAGCGGATATTATGTCGTAGAGCAGCCGGGGGAGGGCAGCCTGGAGGCAGAGGACGGAATTATCGATTTCGGATCGGCATCGCCCGACTTGAATGTGTTTCCATATCTGGACTTTCAGCACTGCCTGAACAAAGCGATCGACACCTACAAATACCATTTGTTCACTTATGGGGAGACTCAGGGGCTGGCAGCCTTGCGGCAGACGCTGGTACCGCATTTGGCAGATGCACAGGTATTTGCCGCCCCCGGGCGGATCTTCATTACCTCAGGGGTGCAGCAGGCGCTGGGGATACTTGCGAAGATGCCTTTTCCTAACGGAAAAGAGACGGTGCTTGTGGAACAGCCGAGTTATGATATTTACCTGAGATTTTTGGAAGCGGAGGGGATTCCGGTCTGCGGTATTCCCCGCTCAGGGGGCGGGATTGATCTGCAGCTGCTGGAGGAGTATTTCCGCACAGGGGGGATAAAGTTTTTCTATACGATGTCGAGATACCATAATCCGCTGGGAACCTCTTACACGAAAGAGGAGCGCCAGGCGATAGCCCGGCTGGCCGGCAAATATGATGTATATGTGGTGGAGGATGACTACATGGCTGATCTCGGGGACAGTAGACCTTTCGATCCCATTGCGGCCTTTGACCGTTCCGGGCATGTGATCTATCTAAAAAGCTTCTCCAAAATCATTTTCCCGGGTCTCAGCCTTGGAGCTGCTGTCCTGCCGGAGCCGCTGCTGCCAGTCTTCAAGGCGCATAAGAGTTATATGGACACCTCGCTTCTGTCGCAGGCTGCGCTTGATATCTATATCAAAAACGGTATGTATGAGCGCCACAAGCATAAGATCCGCAGCCTGTACGCGGAGCGGATGGCCCGGCTGAATGAAGCCCTGCTGCGTTATAATTCTGCCGGGCTGATAGAGGCGCCGCGCGTAGACTCCGGGATATATATGCAAATGAAGCTGCCCCAGACTGTAAATCTGGAGCAGCTAGAGAAGCGTCTTCACAAGCGCAAGATCCGCGTGGTCTCAGGTAAGGGATTCTATTTATCCGGCTATTTGGAGCGGGAGAAATTCCTGCGCATCAGCATTTCACGTGCCCGTCCGGAACATATTGCCACCGGTGTTGCAGCGATTGTGGAGGAGGCGGCAGCAACGGGATGGTGGTAAGCTGGGATTTCCTAATCCTGCCATGATTCGTAATTGCTTAAAATTAGTATTAATAATAGAATGAAAGCAGTTACGTACAGAGCGCAGCCTTTCTACCGTTGTATATTAACCAGGAGGTGCAGCGAGATGCCTGATCATATGTCCGAACAGGAACTGAACAAGCTGATTAATATGCTGGAACTTTCGCAAAGTGACGATGACGCCCTGCAGACCTTTATGGAGCCTGAGTATTTTGAGAATGACCTCGGCGGACGTGTTCTTGTCCGTGCGGGCAAAATATTTGTTCAGGACCCGCTGCCAGGCGGAACACCTGCGGTGATTTCGGCCGCTCCTCCAGTGGTAATCCTTGTCAACGGCCAGCCTGTTTCAGGCCCAGCTAAAGTGACCTCACAGGATATGATTGAGTGGGAGATCCTAGAGCCGCCGCTGTATACGATTACGGTCTCCGAGGATCGTCTGCAGGCTTTTTTCACCTTACATTCACCAAAACGCTATCAATGGAAATTGAATGACTATTACTCAGCCAGCATGGTAGAAGTTGAGGCTGCATTGGATACGGAGACTGTGGTTGAACAGCTGGGTCTGAACCGAATCATTACTGATTTCGAGCATCGGGGAATTATACAGAACCTGAATATATCCGGAATTCATGCCGAGCTGCAGAATCCTACCTATCAGCCGATAACCGCTGCTAAGGGACGGGCTGCTGTTCCGGGAGAGAATGCGCAGCTGGAGCTGTTTTTCTCAGAAACGATAGAGAATGAGTTCAGTGAAATTGAGGGGCAAGTCGATTTCCGCAGCCATCTCCGCATTCCTTCAGTGATCAGAGGAGAGGTCATTGCCCGTAAAATTCCCTTTGTGGAGGGGATTCCCGGCTGTGATGTATACGGGGAGATATTATATCCGCCGCTGCCAAACGATGTGAATATCATTGCCAAAAATAACACCGTGGTGCTGATCAATAATGAGATCCGGGCGCTGCGTGAAGGCCGTCCCCGGGTAACCGGTGACAAAATCAAATATTTTGACATTACTACGACCTATATCGTTCCCGGCAATGTGAATATCAAGACAGGCAATATTCTTTTTTCCGGCGACGTGATTGTCCGCGGCAACGTGGAAGACAATATGATTATAGAATCGCTGGGGAATGTATATGTGGACGGAAGCATTTACAATTCCACGATAACCGCAACCGGCAGTATTCTCGTCAAAGGAAATGTGGTGAACAGCAAGCTCTATTCCGGTTATTTTGGTGTGCTGTACAACCGAATTTTCAATTGCTCCAAGCTGTTGATTGAAGAGGCCCAGCTACTGAAAACTGCCGTCAGGCTGCTGATCCAGGCGGTCCAAGCCCGCAAACAGAGCGTGAAATACGGACAGGCGGTGGTCCTGCTGCTGGAGAGTAAATTTCACAAAATCCCGCAGCTCACTAAGGAACTGCTCTCCGTGCTTGCGACGGTCCAGGCTTCGTACCATCAGGATCTTCAGCAAACACTGCATTTCCTGAATCTGCTGTTGAAGCCGGCCCAGCTGGTTGACTTCATGAATGAGGCCGCTTTGAGCGGAGTGATCAGCATGCTGGAAGAGCTGCATACGGGCGTGGCCCGATTACAGGAGATCAAGGTGGAGGTCAATATCGGAAAATGCCAGAATAGCACGCTTAAATCCAATGGCGACATTATGATCCATAGAGACGGCATAGTGCAAAGTGAGCTGTTCTCCTCCGGCAATATCTCGTTTCGCAAAACGTTTTCGATGTGCCGCGGCTCCAAGCTGGAGGCGGGAGGCAGCATTTCAGCCTTTTATGTAGGCGGAGAGAGCGGTGCGCAGTCTTATCTGAAGGCGAAACAAAGCATCTCTGTCCACAAAATGTATCTGGAAAAGGTCACGATTGACCGCTACACGGCAGATATCACGGAGCCCGTGGAGAATATGGTGTTCAACATCGACAATATCCGCACCATTCAGCTACGGATGGAGTCGAATTAAAACTAAAGGGGGTTCTCATCCCCCCGGAACGCAAAAACAGCCTCCCCAAAGGAAGGCTGTTTCTGAAGGACGTCCCGGAAGGGATGCAGCCCATTCGGGCTGATTGCGAAGCGGTCCTACCGAAGATAATGCTCCAACGTCCCCCACAAGAGGGGTTCTCATCCCCCGGAACGCAAAAACAGCCTCCCCAAAGGAAGGCTATTTCTGAAGGACGTCCCGGAAGGGATTCGAACCCCCGACCGTGCGCTTAGAAGGCGCATGCTCTATCCGGCTGAGCTACCGGGACATGAGATAACAGTGAAAAGCAAGCAAAAATTATGTTATCATAGTTGAATAATTTTTTCAACTTGTTTTTTTGAAACCTTAATAGGTTATGCTATAATCTACAATTAATCATGGTTCGGAGAAAAAGGAGGTGCCCTCATTAATCAATTCAATTCCCCCGCCAAAGAGAATATCGTGCTGTTTCCGAAAACGCTGGATTACTATCAGATTCAGCTTACGGTAATGCTGGAAAGTGAACGCTACGGGGAAGCGATGGAATTGCTGCGGTTCCTGCTGCAATGCCAGGGTCAGGAAGAGCGGCACTACGAGGAATGGCAGTCGCTGCTGGGCTGGCTGGAAGCGGCCTTTCCGGAAGCCGCCGAGAACGCAGACAGTGATCATAACGCTTCCGGTACGGAACAGGATCTTAAGGAAGAGGATATGGCCCGGATTTTGGCAAGGTCGAAGCTGGAAGAGGATGCGGATTATCCCGACAAGCTGCTGCGGAAGGTGATGAATGAACCGTTGTCGGAAGCGACCATTCTGGCGCTGGAACAGCTTTCTTATCTGGAGGGCGGGCAAGTGGATGAACAGCTGACTGCCTGGCTGCAAAAGACAGCGGTGCATCCGCTGCTGCAATTCCGAACACTCCAGACACTGAAGAAACGCGGGGCGCAAGGCATTGTGAAGCTGGGCCGCGGTCATGAGGTGGCGCAGATTGAGATCGAAACCGTCCCGCTGCAGAACGACGAGTTTCCGCCCCAGGTAAGCCAGGTGATGGAACGGGTGGCGGAGCAGGCTGAGGTGCATGAGCCCACCCTGTATTATTTTGCGCAGGAACTTTGGGGACAGTTTATTATGTCGATTTATGGGTCCTCTGAATATCACAAATTGCTGGAAGGTGAGGATGCCCTGCTGGATATTTGGGCGGGTGCGCTGCATCAGATGGTTTCGGAGAGCCTGAACGGGAACCGCCAGGAGGAAGAAACGCGTGTAATGTACGGGATCACAGACGGCATGCGCTTTCAATTTGAAGGAGCCTATCGGTCTCTCAAAGGATTTGTTAAGAGTTCCATACTTGATAAATAAAGCGATGTTGTATATAATATAATGGTTATTCTGTGCGTGAATTGCGTGATTATTTTGCGTAATTATTTGAAGTAAACATGTAACCTATTTTGGAGGGAAAAGTATATTATGAAAGCAACTTGGGAAAAAATAGAGAAGAACCTTGGCGTTCTTGAAGTCGAAGTAGAAGCAGAACGCGTAGCTGCAGCACTCGACAAAGCATTTAACAAAGTAGTTAAGAAAGCAAACGTACCTGGTTTCCGTAAAGGTAAAGTGCCACGGCCGATTTTTGAATCCCGTTTTGGTGTAGAAAGCCTCTACCAGGATGCAATCGACATCCTTCTTCCAGAAGTATACGGCGAAGCTGTTGAACAAACAGATATCTTCCCTGTAGACCGCCCGGAAGTGGACATCGAGCAATTCGCAAAAGGCCAAGCCTTCATCTTCAAAGCGAAGATCACTGTTAAGCCTGAAGTGAAACTGGGCCAGTACAAAGGTCTTGAAGTTCCGGTTCAAAAGGCAGAAGTTACCGAAGACGAGCTGAATGCTGAACTGAAACGCCTGCAGGAGCGTCATGCTGAGCTGGTTGTAGTTGAAGAAGGAGCAGCAGCTAACGGCGATATCGCTGTTATCGACTTCGACGGTTCTGTTGACGGAGTGCCATTCGAAGGCGGCGCGGCTGAGCGTCATTCCCTGGAGCTTGGCAGCAACTCGTTCATTCCTGGATTTGAAGAGCAGGTTGTAGGCATGGCTACTGGCGATTTCAAGGATGTTGAAGTTACTTTCCCTGAGGCTTACCATGCAGAGAACCTTGCCGGTAAAGCAGCAGTATTCAAAGTGAAGCTGCATGAAATCAAACGCAAACAGCTTCCTGAACTGGATGATGAGTTCGCTAAAGATGTAAGTGAATTCGATACGCTGGAAGAATACAAAGCAGACCTGAAGGCACAGCTGGAATCCCGCAAACAGGATGAGCTGAAGGGAGTTCGCGAAACTGCAGTAGTTGACAAAGCGGCTGCTAATGCAGAAGTTGAAATTCCTGAGGCAATGATCAAAAGCGAAGTTCAGAACATGGTTCGCGATTTCGACAACCGTCTTCGTCAGCAAGGCATGAACATGGACATGTTCCTCAGCTTCTCCGGCCAAACCCGTGAAGATCTTGAAGGCCAGATGAAGAGCGATGCCGAGAAGCGCGTTCGCAACAACCTGGTGCTTGAAGTGATCGCGAAGGAAGAGAACATCGAAGTTTCCGAAGAAGAAGTAAACCAAGAGCTTGCGACTATGGCTGAATCCTTCAAACGTTCACCTGAAGAAATCCGCAGCATCCTGGCAGCCAACGGCTCCCTGAGCAGCTTGAGCGAGGAAATTTCTCTGCGCAAAACCATCGACCTGCTGATTGCAAGCAGTGTGGAAGTTGAAGCAGCAGAAGAAGCTCCAGCAGCAGAAGAAGCAAGCGCTGAGTAATACTGTTTCATAAGTCCATTTTACCTAGAACGGCCAAGCAAGTCGGCCTCCATAAATAGTAATCAATAAGGCACGTAAGTTCTGTTACGTGCCTTATTTTTTATCGGCGGCTGGACGTTTGGGTGTACATAACCGGAAGCGGGTTGGCATTCTGTCTGGAAGTACGCTATAATGGCAGGCACGCGGGGTATTACGTTATTTTCGAACCAGTGAAAAAATGACATCCCGCCCCGAACGTGTTAAAATATTTCTGAAACGGAAAGACTAATCTGTATAGAGAAAAGAGGTTGGTGGCATGAGTTTGGTACCTATGGTTGTGGAATCAACAAGTCGTGGAGAACGCTCATACGATATCTATTCCAGATTGCTTAAGGACCGCATCATCTTCCTGAGCAATGCGATTGACGATGATGTCGCCAATCTGATTATTGCCCAGTTGTTGTTCCTGGCAGCAGATGACCCAGAAAAAGACATTCACCTGTACATCAACTCTCCCGGTGGTTCTGTAACAGCGGGCATGGGTATATATGATACGATGCAATATATTAAACCGGATGTTTCAACGATTTGCGTAGGGATGGCAGCCAGTATGGGTTCGCTGTTGCTTACCGCTGGAGCACCAGGCAAAAGATATGCGCTGACCAACAGTGAAGTCATGATTCATCAACCGCTCGGCGGTGTTCAGGGGCAGGCATCCGATATTTGGATTCATACGGACTGGATTCTCAAAACGAGACAGAAGTTGAATCAAATTTATGTGGATCGCACGGGTCAACCCCTTGAAAAAATCGAACGGGATACGGACCGCGACAATTTCATGAGCGCGGAAGAAGCGAAGGAATACGGGCTTATTGACCAGGTACTCTCTTCACCGATCATATCTTAAAGGGGTGGTAAGATGTTTAAATTTAACGATGAAAAAGGGCAGCTGAAATGTTCCTTTTGCGGTAAATCACAAGAGCAGGTTCGTAAGCTTGTAGCTGGACCTGGTGTTTATATATGTGACGAATGCATCGAGCTGTGCACGGAAATCGTGGAGGAAGAGCTCGGTCATGAAGAAGAGCTGGATCTGAAGGATATTCCGAAACCGAAGGAAATCCGTGATATTCTCGATCAATACGTAATCGGCCAGGAGCAGGCGAAGAAATCGCTCTCCGTTGCCGTATACAATCACTATAAGCGCGTCAACAGCCAGAGTAAGATTGAAGATGTCGAATTGACGAAGAGCAACATTCTGCTGCTCGGACCAACCGGCTCCGGTAAAACCCTGCTGGCCCAGACGATGGCGAAGATTATCAACGTTCCTTTTGCTATTGCGGATGCAACCTCCCTTACGGAAGCGGGCTACGTCGGCGAAGATGTTGAGAACATTCTGCTGAAGCTGATCCAGGCTGCTGACTATGATGTGGAAAAAGCCGAACGCGGCATTATCTATATTGACGAAATTGATAAAGTAGCACGCAAATCCGAGAATCCGTCCATTACCCGTGACGTTTCCGGTGAAGGTGTACAGCAGGCGCTGCTGAAGATCCTGGAAGGCACAGTTGCTTCTGTACCTCCGCAGGGCGGACGCAAGCATCCTCATCAGGAGTTCATCCAAATCGATACAACGAACATTCTGTTCATTGTAGGCGGTGCTTTTGACGGTCTGGAGCAAATGATCAAACGCCGTATCGGCAAAAAGGTCATCGGCTTCAATGCAGCAGTTGAAGGCCAGAAGGATCTGAAAGCCGGAGAATACCTCTCCATGGTATTGCCTGAGGATCTGCTCAAATTCGGTCTCATTCCTGAGTTTGTCGGCCGTTTGCCAGTAATCTCCACACTCGAGCCGCTTGATGAGAATACACTGGTCCGCATTCTGTCTGAACCGAAGAATGCATTGACCAAGCAGTACATCAAGCTTCTTGAAATGGACAATGTGGCGCTGAAGTTTGAACCGCTGGCCCTTGAAGCTATTGCCAAGGAAGCGATCAAACGCAACACAGGTGCCCGCGGTCTGCGTGCCATCATTGAGAGCATTATGCTTGATGTGATGTATGAGGTTCCTTCACGCGATGATATTAAAGACTGCGTGATTACAGAACAGGTTGTGCAAGAGAAGGCTCTGCCTGAGCTGGGACTTAAGAAAGATAAGAAAAAAGAGGAAAGCGCCTAAGACACGCTGACCTTACAATAATACAAGTCATAGTCTCCACCGTTTCCGCTGATCCCGCTTCATACAGGTGGGCGGAAGGGGTGGAGCTTTGATCGTTATGGGGGAGAAAACCATGTTCTTGAGACACCAGACCCGGCCCGTCAATGTCGGCGGAGTTATTATCGGGGGTAACAACGAGGTTGCTATTCAAAGCATGTGTACGACCAAGACCGCTGACGTGGAAGCTACAGTGGCTGAAATTCTGCGGTTAGAAGAAGCGGGCTGTCAGCTTGTGCGTGTTACCGTCAACAATGAAGAGGCGGCTGCAGCGATCAAAGAAATCAAGAAGCAAATCCACATTCCGCTGGTGGCGGACATTCACTTTAATTATAAACTGGCACTGCTGGCGATTGAGAACGGAATCGATAAGGTGCGGATTAATCCCGGCAATATTGGCCGCCGCGACAAGGTAGAAGCGGTAGTCAAAGCCTGTAAGGACAAAGGAATTCCCATCCGCATCGGAGTAAATGCCGGTTCCCTGGAGTCTCATCTCCTGGAGAAATACGGTTATCCGACTCCGGAAGCGATGGTTGAGAGCGCCCTTTATCATATCGGGATTCTTGAGGAACTGGACTTCCATGATATTATCGTATCGCTCAAAGCCTCGGATGTGCCGATGGCCATCGAAGCTTACCGCAAAGCAGCCGAAGTCATTCCTTATCCGCTGCACCTCGGTATTACCGAGTCCGGTACGCTGTTTGCCGGAACCGTGAAGAGCTCCGCCGGGATCGGTGCACTGCTCTCCATGGGGATCGGCAGCACCGTGCGCATCTCCCTGAGCGCCGACCCTGTCGAGGAGGTTAAGGTGGCGCGTGAGCTGCTTAAGACCTTTGGCCTGATCTCTAACGCACCTACACTGATCTCCTGCCCGACCTGCGGACGTTTGGACATTGACCTCTTCTCCATCGCCAATGAAGTAGAAGAGTATATCTCCAAGCTGAAGGTGCCGATCAAAGTCTCAGTACTGGGCTGTGCTGTTAATGGCCCCGGAGAAGCGCGTGAAGCGGATATTGGTATCGCAGGCGCCCGCGGTGAAGGGTTGCTGTTCCGCTACGGTCAAATGATCCGCAAAGTTCCTGAAGCGGAGCTCGTATCCGAGCTTAAGAAGGAAATTGACGCCATTGTTGTCGCTTTTGAAGAGACCGGTGAGATTCCAGGCCGTAAGCATGCCGGATTGGCTCCGGCTGTAAGCGTGGGTAATCCGGCGGAATAGTAGAACTTATTCTATATTTATAAAAGCCATAGTACCTTATGATAGTTACACCGGGTTGATCAGCAGTGCTGAAGTTCTGAATTGCTGAAGTGCTGAATTTAACTAAAGGGAAACACTCCCGTTAATTTGGCTCGTTTCAGGGAAATGAAGATTATAGAGGGGTTTCCTCCCTTTAATCCAATCAACGTAGAACGATTCGAAGATATAGAATGAATTAAAGGGCGATATTCCCTTTATTGCTCGAGAAACATGCTTAATTGGTATTATAGCGGGTGTATTTCCCTTTAGTTGTAGATAGAGGCTCCGATTTTCATAGCATGAAGCAAGGTGACGATGAACGTCCCATTATGCCACGGGTGATCCGGCGGTGAATGGGACGTTTTTTATTTTTATAACCAAGGGGATATGCAGATATGAATCACAAACAGCTTATCGATGACTTTATCCAGTATCATCTGGATGCCAGAACCGGTGAACGCAAGGGGAGACTGGAGAGGGGTCACCGGCACGCCGAAACGTTATTTCTTCAGAATGTGTGGTGGCCGCTGCGTGGTGATTTCTGTGATCTTCATCCTGAGTATGAGGTTCTGGACTGGCGTGGCCGCTCTTATTTTGCTGACTTTGCCTTTTTGCCGGGAACAATCAGATTGCTGCTGGAGATCAAAGGCTACACAGCACATGTTAAGGATATGGATAGACAGAGGTATAGCAATGAACTAAATCGAGAAACTTTTCTGTGTGCCATGGGCTTCCAAGTGATTTCCTTTGCCTATGATGATGTAGAGCAACGTCCGGAATTATGCATAACTTTGCTCCGCATGGTGCTCAGCAGATATATGGCGGCAGTTGTTCCGGTTGATAAATTATTGCTCGGAGAAAGAGAAATCATGCGTTTCGTCATGCGTCAGTCCGGATCCGTGCGTCCACAGGATGTTTCTGATTATTTTTCAATCGATGCTAAGACTGCGCGGCAACTATTATACAAGCTGTGTGAAAAAGGGTGGCTGAATCCGGTAAAACGTGGCGAGGGAATTCGAAAGGTGAGGTATGAGCTGGCTCGTAATGTTCTTAGCTACTGGGACTAAGGGGCGATCGTAAATTCCCTGAATGGTATGTTCACGCTGCTGTCCTTGCTCCCAGTGCTCTCTATCCTCGCTGCCTACCTGTCGTCCGGTCAGTGGACTTACCCCCGGTTTATATTCAAAGTTTCAGGCCGATCTTTCATTATTCCTGTCCCGGAGCGTTTATGAATGAACGAAACGGCTATACTACCTAGTAGTAGCCAAAAGGGCAGGACAGATAGACTGAATGAAACAGGAGGGTGACCTATGCAATTAGGAATATTGCTGATGATCGTGCAGCTCTTTTTCGCGCTGGTTATCGGCGTTTATTTTTGGAATCTGCTGCGGGGACAGAAGACGAATAAGACGGCGGTGGACCGGGAATCTCGTAAGGAGCTGGACAAGCTGCGGAAAATGCGGATGATCTCTCTAACGAAACCGCTCTCGGAAAAGACACGGCCAGCCTCCATTAGCGATATCGTTGGGCAAAAGGACGGGCTGCGTGCCTTAAAGGCCGCACTGTGCAGCGCGAATCCCCAGCATGTGATCATCTATGGTCCGCCGGGAGTCGGTAAGACGGCAGCGGCCCGTGTTGTGATGGAGGAAGCTAAGAAGAATTCACTTTCCCCTTTTAAGAGTGATGCCAAGTTTACAGAAATAGATGCAACTACAGCACGCTTTGATGAACGCGGGATTGCCGATCCGCTGATCGGCTCTGTGCATGACCCGATATACCAGGGAGCAGGAGCAATGGGGGTGGCTGGTGTGCCGCAGCCGAAGCCGGGAGCAGTGACGAAGGCACATGGCGGAATATTGTTTCTGGATGAGATCGGAGAACTTCATCCGATTCAGATGAACAAGCTGCTAAAGGTGCTGGAGGACCGGAAGGTGCTGCTGGAGAGTGCGTACTATAACTCCGAGGACAGCAATACGCCTGCTTATATCCATGATATTTTTCAAAATGGCCTTCCGGCTGATTTCCGGCTGGTTGGAGCCACTACGCGTTCGCCCGAGGAAATATCGCCTGCACTGCGTTCACGCTGCATGGAGATTTATTTCCGTCCGCTGCTGCCTGATGAGATTGCCGTTATTGCCCGGGATGCCATTCAGAAGATTGGCCTGAAGCCGAGCCCAGAAGCCGTGACAGTGGTACAACAATATGCCACGAATGGCCGTGAGGCAGTGAACATGATTCAGCTTGCTGCGGGGCTCGCACTGACAGAACAGCGCGATACCTTGAGTGCGGCAGAAGTAGAGTGGGTAGCCGGCAGCAGTCAGCTGCCGCTGCGTACGGAACGCAAAATTCCGACTGCCCCGCAGATCGGACTAGTCAATGGACTGGCTGTTTATGGACCGGGGATGGGTACCTTGCTAGAAATCGAAGTATCCGCGGCACCTGCGCAGAACGGCCAGGGCCGGCTGAATGTCACCGGCGTTGTTGACGAAGAGGAGACCCGCGGCGGTTCGCGGACGATCCGCCGCAAGAGCATGGCTAAGGGTTCCGTAGAGAATGTACTGACCGTTCTGCGGATGATGAACCTGGAGCCGGATCGCTATGACATCCATGTGAACTTCCCCGGCGGCACGCCAATAGACGGCCCCTCTGCCGGGGTTGCCATGGCCGTGGCTATTGTCTCGGCGATCCGCCACCTGCCAGTGGACAACACCGTAGCCATCACCGGGGAGATCGGCATTCATGGCCGGGTGAAGCCGGTCGGCGGCGTGATCGCCAAGGTCGAGGCGGCCTTCCAGGCCGGCGCGACAACCGTGCTCATTCCCAAGGACAACTGGCAGTCTCTCTTCGCCGACCTTGCACCGCTGCAGGTCATTCCTGTAGACACCGTTGAAGAGGTATTCCGCCACCTGTTCGGAGCCGAGACCGCCGATGTGCGGCTGCCGGCAGTCTCGGGCGAGACCTTTTCTACCGGGCCTTCGCTGCTTAAGGCGGATGCTTCGGGGGAAAGTGCGCAGGGGTAAGGGCTGCTTGTGAGGTTTTTGAACCGTATTATGTGAGTGTGAAAGGTGAAGTAGGAAATTTAAAAGCGCCCCCTCATTAACAATTTGAGGGGGCGCTTTTTTATACGAAAAAAATGCAACTATTTTACAATGGGATCGTCTGTAATACCGTGGATTATTGATGAAAACATGGATATTATATACAATTCAATAGTGTGATAATCTTTATCGGGGGAGAGTTGGATTTTGAAAAGACTATTAATCTTAAAAATTATAGTTGCATCTATGCTTTCTTTTTCTGCAAGTGCTTATAGTGAAGGTGTAAGCCCTAAGTACATACAAATGAACAAGGCCTACCGGGGATGGCAAGGAGTAGCTGCAGATAAGGAAAAAATATATGTGACTTCAGATCGAGATGTGGATTTTTCACTTTCGAATACAATATCGGTCTATGGAATTTCCGGTAAATATTTATCAGAGAAAAGGAGGGCCTACACCGGTAAGGATAGAAAAAAACGCTTCATGTCATTTGGAGATTGTTTTGCTGCCAAAGGATTTCTGTATGCTACGGTCTATAATTTCAACTCAGGCCCGCCTGAAAAAGAGCGTATTAGCCGGGTTGTGAAATATAAGCTTCCTGATCTAAGGCAGGTAGCGCAATACGATATAGGACAAGGTACAGCTGAATCCCTGGCTATTTACAAAGGTTCCTTTTGGGTGGTGTACCATGATAGGAATGAAATCAGGCGGTATGATAGCAAATTTAGATTTCAGGCTGCTTACCCGCTGTCTGCACAATTTGGTGGAGAGGGAGGGTATCAAGGAATCTTTTTCAAAAATGATGATCTTTATGGAAACCTTCACGGATCGAATGAATACGGGAAGGCGTACGCCCAAGGGTTAGATCATTACAGGTTCGATGGGTGTTCTTTTAAATTCATTGAAAGAATTAAACCTCCTACATATGGGTCTGGTCAAGGAGTTGAAAGATTTGGTACATATATATTTTGGGCGGATCGTCCGGGAAATAAAATCATAATCACAAATGAAAATGCACTTTAAACCATGGTTTATTTTTGCCCTCTACTTATTAGGGTGTTTAACTCTTAAAAGGTGTGTTCATCCAGGAGCTGGAGGTGAATAACCTCTGCTCTTTTTTTATTGTTAAATCATCCTTCCCAGCCGCCAAAAAATCCAGGTCAAAACATATTCTGCAGAAGAACCACAAATACTAAAGACTGTGCCAAAAATCTGTTTTGGGCAACTTAGCCCTTCAAATGTCCTCTAACAGACAAACAACCTTTCTATATCGCATGCCGCCAGTTGGTGTTTTGACCCCGCTTTTGTTAGAATGAATGCATATGACATAACTTGAGAACCATGGGAGGTGCGAAAGCGATGATACCAAACAAATCCAAAGGTCGTCGTTTTCCTTTATTGCCGCTTAGAGGTCTTCTTGTGTACCCTAGCATGGTTCTTCACCTTGACGTAGGACGCGAGAAATCTGTTCGTGCGCTGGAAAAAGCTATGGTTGAAGATAACCTGATTCTCCTCTGCTCCCAGTCAGAAGTGAATATTGAGGAGCCTGGACAAGAAGATATTTTTCGGGTCGGCACCGTTGCGAATGTGCGGCAGATGCTGAAGCTTCCGAACGGCACGATCCGTGTGCTGGTAGAGGGAGTGGAACGGGCCGAAATTATTCATTATACGGATAATGAGGAGTATTACGAGGTTATGGCACGCGAGCTGCCGGAGCAGGAGGATGTCGATCAGGAGAGCGACGCCTTGATGCGGACGGTGTTGAGCCAGTTCGAGCATTACATCACCTTATCCAAAAAGGTCACCCCAGAGACGCTTGCTGCCGTGTCCGATATTGAAGAGCCTGGCCGTCTGGCAGATGTCATTACGAGCCACCTGGCACTGAAGATTAAGGATAAGCAAGAGATCTTAGAGACCATTGACGTCAGCAAACGTCTGGAGAAGCTGCTCGATATTCTCAATAATGAACGCGAAGTGCTTGAGCTGGAGCGTAAGATCAACCAGCGGGTGAAGAAGCAGATGGAGAAGACCCAGAAGGAATATTATCTGCGTGAGCAGATGAAAGCGATCCAGAAGGAGCTCGGGGAGAAAGAAGGCCGGGCTGGTGAAGCTGATGAGCTGCGCTCACAGATGCAGGAGAAGAATCTGCCGGAGCGGGTGCAGGAGAAGATTGAGAAAGAAATCGACCGTCTGGAGAAAATGCCTGCGAGTTCGGCTGAAGGCAGTGTCATCCGCAACTACGTCGATTGGCTGCTCGGTCTGCCTTGGAGCGAATCTACGGAAGATGATCTGGATATTCTGAAAGCGGAACAGGTGCTGGATGCCGATCACTACGGTCTTGAGAAGCCGAAGGAACGCGTGTTGGAATACTTGGCTGTGCAAAAGCTGGTCAAGAAGCTGAAGGGTCCGATTCTCTGCCTCGTAGGCCCTCCGGGCGTCGGCAAAACCTCACTGGCGCGCTCCATCGCCCGTTCCCTGAACCGCAAGTTCGTCCGTATCTCGCTCGGCGGCGTGCGTGATGAAGCTGAGATCCGCGGGCACCGCCGCACCTATGTGGGTGCGATGCCGGGCCGGATCATCCAAGGGATGAAGACAGCCGGAAGCATTAATCCGGTCTTCCTGCTCGACGAAATCGATAAGATGGCGGCTGACTTCCGCGGCGATCCGTCGGCAGCATTGCTTGAAGTGCTGGACCCGGAACAGAACAATACTTTTAGCGACCACTTTGTAGAGTTGCCGTTCGATTTGTCGAACGTAATGTTCGTGACAACGGCGAATGCCGTGCATAACATTCCGCGTCCGCTGCTAGACCGGATGGAGATGCTGTTCATTCCCGGCTATACGGAGCTTGAGAAGCTGCAGATTGCCAGCCGGTACCTGCTGCCGAAGCAACGTAAGAACCACGGGCTTGAGGATTCACAGCTGACGATTGAAGATGATTCGCTGCTGAAAATCGTCCGTGAATATACACGGGAATCCGGGGTGCGTAATCTGGAGCAGCAGATTGCTGCGCTGTGCCGGAAGGCCGCGAAGCAGATTGTCTCCGGAGAGAAGGAAGAAGTCAGTATTCTTCCAGGAGAGATCAAGGATTATCTTGGTGTCTCGAAATACCGCTATGGAATGGCGGAGCTGGAGGATCAGATCGGTACGGTTACCGGGCTGGCCTGGACGGAAGTTGGCGGTGATACACTGCTGATCGAAGTAACGGTGGTACAGGGCACCGGCAAGCTGACGCTAACCGGACAGCTGGGCGATGTAATGAAGGAATCGGCACAGGCCGCCTTCAGCTACACCCGCTCCAAAGCGGAAGAACTGGGTCTGGCGCCTGATTTCCATGAGAAGAATGACATTCACATTCATATCCCTGAAGGTGCGATACCGAAGGATGGCCCGTCTGCTGGGATTACAATTGCAACTGCGCTAATCTCTGCACTCACGAAACGGTATGTCTCGAAGGATGTAGCAATGACGGGTGAGATTACACTCCGCGGACGTGTCCTGCCAATTGGCGGACTTAAGGAGAAATCGCTGGCAGCCCACCGGGCCGGCTACAAAAAAATCCTTCTTCCGAAGGATAATGAACGCGACCTTAAGGATATTCCGGAGAGTGTGCGTAATGATGTGGAGTTCGTACCTGTATCCCACATGGATCAAGTACTGCAGCATGCGCTGGTAGATCATCATCATACAGAAATAAGCAGTGAAGCGCCGAGTAGTGTGCATTAGAAAGGAAGTCCTATGAAAGTTAACAATGCCGAATTTATCATCAGTGCCGTAGGCCCTGATCAATACCCAACGGACGCCTTGCCAGAGATTGCTCTGGCAGGGCGCTCCAACGTCGGGAAGTCCTCTTTGATTAACCGTATGATTAACCGCAAGAACCTGGCACGTACCAGCTCCACCCCGGGCAAAACCCAGCATATGAACTATTACCGTGTTAATGAAGATATGTATTTTGTCGATTTTCCCGGATATGGTTATGCGAAGGTATCCAAAACCCAGCGGGCCTCATGGGGCAAAATGGTTGAAAAGTACATGGCGGAGCGTGACACGCTGAAGCTTATCCTGCTTGTTGTGGATCTGCGCCATCCGCCGACCGGCAATGACAAGATGATGTTTGACTGGCTCAAGCATTATGACCTGCCGTTGTGCGTGGTGGCTACTAAGGCCGATAAAATTCCTAAGACGCGTTGGCCCAAACATATCAAAGTGATGAAGCAGGAGCTTGGTGTGCTGCCGGGGGATAACTTCATTCCATTTTCGTCGGAAATCGGTCTTGGCAAGGATGAGCTGTGGGCGTTAATTGAAGGTTACAGTCTTCAGTCTTCAGAAGAAGATTCGGATGAACTGTCTGATTCGGATAATCTGAATGATGGAGCTGAGCAGATAGCTGGAAATGAAGTTGCGCCTGAAGAAGAGCAGGAATCCTGAAACAAGGCTTTATCCTGTGTATAAGTTAGCAATAGAGCGCAATCCTTTGACTCTCCTCCTATTCTCGAGGTTTAGGTTGAATTATCAGCTTACAGTCTGTTTCCGCTCATGAGAAAACCCACACTCATCGATGTATAATCATTGTAAAGGCCTTACAAAGAATAGAGGGATGGTTATGGCTCAGCGATTGGCTACAGAATATGTAAATGCGACAATGCAATTGACAGAATTTCAGATGAACCAGTTTCTGCTCACAGCCGATACCTGCTATATCAGCCATCGGGTGAAGGTACTTGGAGGTGGGGAACAGATGATTGTTCTCGAGGAAGCCGGGGGTGAGGAGGTGTGCCTGTCGGTAGAGCGTAAAGGCGATATCCATTGGTGCACACTTTCCTGCCGGGTGGTTAATCCCCATCTGAATAATGCCGTCCGCAAACTATTCGTCACCTATAAAGGAACGGGGACTGTGAATAGAATCTATCATGGGTTTACCATGATCTATTATTATGAGAGAGGTTCTGTCCGCCGGATCTCAGAATTGACGTCCTCTGGCAGCAAGCTGATCTATCAGCATAAGCACTCTCTTTCAGAAATGATGAATCTGTATAAGTCAGAAGCTATAGAGCGAGAGATAGAAGAACTGCGCCGGAATGTTGACCGTTTATTGGATCGGCGCAACGCCCTCAAATCTGCCATGAATCCCGATGATATTGATGGGGAGCTTGCATTCATAGCTCATAGATTGCTATTTTTAGAGGCTTAACGATACAATAGCTATATACTTGACAATCATTTCCCAGTGAAATGGTTGTATTTTTTTGAGAATCTATATAATTTTACTGGAAAAGGACCGATAAAAAGTATATGATAGATATTCACAGCCACATTTTGCCTTTTATGGATGACGGAGCCACCGACTGGGAAGCGGCCCTCTCCATGGCACAGGATGCCGTACAAGATGGCATTTCCACTGTTGTTGCCACACCACATCATGCTAATGGAATATATATGAACCCCGCCCCAACTATTGGACAAGCCGTGCAGCTGCTCAATGAGAGAATTCAGCAGGCTGGACTTCCTTTGCTTGTGCTTCCCGGCCAGGAGATCCGTATTTACGGGGATCTGCTGAATGATTTGGAGCAGAGTCAGTTGCTGACCCTGGCGGGTTCGAATTATATCCTGCTGGAAATGCCTTCTTCACGTGTGCCGCGCACAATGGAGGAGACCTGCCACGAGCTGGTTATTCAAGGCTTCGTTCCGGTCATCGCCCACCCGGAGCGCAATGCTGAGGTTGCCGCTAATCCCGCCAAATTAGAAAGATTAATAGAACTGGGAGCCGTGGGTCAGGTTACCGCCCAGAGTCTGGCCGGAACCTTTGGAAGCAAACTGCAGAAACTGTCGCTTGATCTGTGCCGCAGGAACGCTGTCCATATTATTGCATCGGATGCGCATGACAGTAGTCATCGTCCGTTTGGATTAAGTGAAGCTTTCAAGGTTGTGGAGAAAGAGCTGGGGACTGTGGCGTTCGACAATTTCCGTCAAAATTCGCAGAGAATCATCGCAAATGAGGAGCTAATCCGGGTCATTTATACTAATTCCGGCAAGAGACTTCATAGAATGTTCGGATTTTTTTCTCGTAAAGGGTGACCAACCTCTCAATTGATGGTAGAATGGGTATTACTGGATTATTGTTATATTTTATCAGATTAGTTTGAGTTAGGGCAGAACTTCTCTGATAGCGCAGCAGTATAAGAAACATAACTACATACAAAGAGGTGGATGAAAAGTGTCTTTGAAGAAGAAACTGGCAGTATCAACACTAGCAGTAAGCATGGCAGCAGCATCCGTAGCAGGGTTTCCGTTCAGCAGTGAAGGATTGGCTAAACATCTGACTGGCGTAGCATCTGCAGCAGCAGTCGATCACAACGCAGTAAAAACCAAGATTAAGGCGATCTACAGTAACCTGACTGCAACAGAAGTAACTTATTTGCAGAACTATTCCAAAGAAGTTGCTGGAATTGATAAGGCAAAGTTCGAAGATATTTTTGCACCAGTACTCGGCAAACTTAAACTCAGTGATGCAGATACAGCGACTTCCCTGAAACTCTTCAAGAGCGTATCCAGCGTAGTATATGATGTATATGCAAGTGATTTCGATGTTCTTAAAGGCATCCGTTATGATGTTGACAATGTTAAGCTGTTTAACAACATTGCAGCCAAAGCGAAAGTGGACAGCCTAAGCTTCGACGATATTCTTGATTTCTTCTTCGCTACTAACGGCGTAGAGGCAGAACTTCGTGCATTGCTGGGAAGTAAGTCTACTGCAGATATGATCAACCTCATCGGTAATCCAGAGTCCCAGAAGACCTTGGTTAAGGATGCTGTTTACAAAGTGCTTGAGCACAAGACTGGCGCAGGTGCACTGACTGTAAGTGATGCAGTATACAACTTGGGTATCACAGCAGATGATCTCGTGCAGACATTTGATAATGTGAATACACAGATCAAATCCGCAAAACCTGCTGCACAGGCACTTGCTCTCGCCTACATCCGTACTTATCCGCTTGTTTCTGGTGGTGGTACTGGAGGCGGTACTGGAGGCGGTACAACAGTTACTACTCCAGGTGCAACTCCTGGCGTTTATGATGTATCGGCTTTGGTAAGTGTTGTTAACGGTAAAGCAACATTGAAGCTGGTAGACGCTGATGTACTCAAAGCCTTTGATGCACTGTTGGCAGCTAACCCAGGTAAAACTGGTCTTACACTAACATTGAACTTGGGTACAGTGAACGCAACGACTGTAGAAGTTCCACTGTCCAAAGCGATTATTGAAGCTGCTAAAGCTAAAGGTATTGCGAATATCGCGGTTACCTTCAACGGGCTGACTGTTACAATTCCTGTAACCCAATTCAGCGAAGCAGTAACTTTGGCAGTAACTACAGAAGCTGACACCACAGTAACTTCTATCACTAGCCTGAAATTGGCTTCAAAAGTTTATTCCTTCGACCTGACAGTTGGTGGAGTAGCCACAACAACCTTCAAACAACCGCTGACAATTAAGCTTCCTCTGGTTGGTGCAGCATCGCTTGATAAAGAGCTTCTGTCTGTATCGAAGATTGTTTACGGCAAACTGCAGTTCCAAGGCGGCGTTGTTGATGGTGATTTCATCGTTGAGCCGCGAGACACCTTCTCTTCCTACGCAGTAGTTGAGAACAAAGTAAGCTTCAGCGATGTTGCCAGCGTACAAGCTTGGGCTGGAAGACAGATTCAGGTTGTAGCCGCTAAAGGCGCAATTGAAGGTATCGGCTCCGGCAAGTTTGCTCCTAAGAGCAATGTTACCCGCGCTGAATTCGCTAAGATGCTGATTCGTGCACTGAACCTCGAGAACAGCACGGCAACAGAAAGCTTCAGCGATGTAAGCTCTACTGCTTGGTATGCTCCATACGTTGCTGTTGCAGCTGAGAAGGGCATTATCACTGGACGCAATGCTTCAACCTTTGATCCGAATGCGACAATCACACGTGCTGAGATGGCTACAATGATCTCCCGTGCAGTGAAAGCACTCAAACCTTCTGCAACTGCTGATGCAACAGCACTAAGCAAATTCTCGGATGCAGCGAAGATCAGTGCTTCCCTGAAAGACGGCGTAGCCTTTGCAGCCAGCAATAACCTGGTTATCGGTAATGCAGGCAAGTTCAACCCGAATGCTACTGCTACCCGTGCAGAAGCAGCTGTAATCATCTATCGTACAATGAACTTCAAGTAAGAAGTGAAATAAGCAAGTGGAGAGCCTCCTCTCGTTAATGTGAGAGGGGGCACTTTTTTAGCGTGAATTGAAATATTACAGAAACAGCTTGGAGGGAAATTCACTTGTCAGCACAAGAATTGGATCTTCGCGATTATTTTCAGATTGTAAGAAAGAGACTGTGGATGATTGTAAGTATTGTTATCGTCGTCTGTCTTCTTGCCGGTGTGTATAGCCTGTACATTAAGAATCCGGTATATGAAGCGTCAACGAAGATTATTGTTAATCAGACACAGCAAGTGCAGTCAACAGCATCACAGCTGGATTTGAATCAGATTAATACTAATATTCAATTAATTAACACGTACAAGGAAATTATTAAGACACCAGCCATTCTGGATGTTGTAGCCAAAGACTATCCGCAATTTAATACTACTGCAGAAGAGTTGCTGAAGAAGGTTAATGTGAGTTCGGTAAATAATACGCAGGTGATGACACTTGTCGTTCGAGATAATTCTTATCAGAGAGCAGCAGAAATCGTGAATGCCATTTCACTTGTGTTCAAGCAGGAAATTCCCTCCCTGTTCAATGTACAGAACGTATCCATTTTGAATGAAGCTAAGCTTAATCCTACTGTTGCACCAGGACCGGTTGAACCTAATGTAGTGATGAACCTGGTAATTGCCTTTATCGTTTCACTGATGATCGGCCTGGGGATTGCCTTCCTGCTGGAGTACATGGATGACACCCTGAAGACGGAAGAGGATATTGAGAAATACCTGGGTCTGCCGACGATAGCAATGATAACCAGACTCGGACAAGAAGAAACCAAGTCTACAGAAACGCAAGCACAGAAGCTATCCAGAAAGGCAGGGGATCTTGAACATGTCACAGCAGCCAAATAAACAACGCCATCTGATTACCGTGACGAATCCGCGTTCGCCTGTATCGGAAGCATTCCGGGCTTTGCGGACTAATATTGACTTTTCTTCGATTGATGAGCAGATTCAGATCATTATGGTCACCTCCTCCGGACCTGAGGAAGGGAAATCCACAGTGACTGCGAACCTTGCGGCCGCCTATGCACAAGCAGATAAGAAAGTGCTTTTGATTGATGGGGACTTACGGAAGCCTACGGCGCACAAAACCTTTTCTTTAAGCAACCGTTACGGGTTATCTTCTTTGTTGTCACAGCAGGCAGATTTAAACGAGGTTATACAGGAATCTGGAGTTCCTAACCTCTACCTTATGACTTCTGGCCCGATTCCTCCGAATCCGGCGGAGATGATGGCTTCGAACCGGATGAGTACAGTCCTGCAGGAGCTTCGTCAGCAGTTTGATGTGATTCTATTCGATACCCCGCCGCTCTTAGCGGTTACGGATGCACAGATTGTGGCTTCCAAGAGTGATGGTGTTATTATGGTAGTCAGCTATGGCAAAGTGAAACGTGATATAGCTGTTAAGGCTAAGGCCAATCTTGATCGTGTAGGGGCGAAGATGCTGGGGGTAGTACTTAATAATGTCAAGCGCAAAGCTAGCGAAGGATACTATTATTACTACTACGGGAATTGACAGTGTTCGGTAGGGAAAATGTTATTTTTGGAGGCACTAAAAATGACAGCAAAATCTAGAGTGTTCGTATTGTTCTTCATTGATCTGGCCATCATTTGGTTCAGCATTGCTACCTCGTATTGGTTCCGGTTCTATGATGGTATCCCACATGATTATGTGGTCCAGATGCTGCAATTTGGCATGATCTCAACGATTGTTATTGGGGGAAGCTTAATCTATTTTGGTCTTTACCGGCGGATGTGGCAATATGCCAGTATTGGAGAGATTGTCTCCATTCTTAAGGCGATTGTAATTGGTTCCATTAGCTCCTATGTGATTGCACTGCTGCTCCTTCCGGGACGTATACCATTTGGAGTGGAAATTCGCTCAATGGAAACGATTCTAGTTTTGGTTGGCGGAGTTCGGTTCTTATGGAGAGTTTTTCGTAATGAGCGGATAACCAATAAAGAAACGGAAACCCATGCACTGATTGTTGGAGCAGGGGATTGCGGCATGCTGATCGCGAAGGAAATGATGGGGCCTTCCTTTGCTGATACGAGAATGATAGGGTTTATAGACGATGATCACAACAAATATCACATGTCAATCTTAGGCTTGCCGGTGCTAGGGAATCGATATGATCTGCCGAGGCTTGTCAAAGAAAAAGATATTCATGAGATCATTATTGCGATGCCATCGGTATCGAGAACCGAGATCTCAGAGATTATCAATCTAGCCAAAACTACGGGTGCTAAGCTTAAAATTATTCCCGCACTTAATGATCTGATTGCCGGGAAAATATCTGTGAAGAAGCTTCGTGATGTTAGCGTGGAAGATTTACTTGGACGTGAGCCGATTATCGCAGATTTAAATGGTATTCTTGGCTATGTTCATAATAAGACGGTTATGGTAACAGGTGCTGGCGGGTCTATTGGCTCGGAGTTATGCCGTCAGGTATCTCCCTTTGCTCCAGAGAAGCTTCTATTACTGGGTCATGGAGAAAATAGTATCTATACCATTGAAATGGAACTGCGTAAGAAATTTCCTGATCTTGAGATTGTTACGGTCATTGCAGATGTACAAGATCGCAACCGAATGATGGATGTATTCCGCACGTTCAGACCGCATGTTGTCTTTCATGCGGCAGCGCATAAACACGTTCCTCTGATGGAGCGCAATCCATCGGAAGCGATTAAGAATAATGTTTTCGGAACAAGGAATGTGGCGGATTGTGCGGACCGATTCGGAGCAGAGCGATTTGTGATGATTTCATCTGATAAGGCGGTCAACCCTACTAGCGTAATGGGAGCAACCAAGCGCATTGCAGAAATGTACGTACAGAGTCTGAATACTACAAGCCACACTAAGTTCTCTGCAGTGCGATTCGGTAATGTCTTAGGTTCCCGGGGTAGTGTAATACCAGCCTTCAAACAGCAAATTGCAGCTGGTGGACCTGTGACCGTTACCCATCCGGAGATGGTTCGCTACTTCATGACGATTCCTGAAGCTGTACAGTTGGTCATCCAATCCGGTTCTTTCGCCAAAGGCGGAGAAGTCTTTGTACTGGATATGGGTGAACCTGTGAAGATTCTTACCTTGGCCGAGGATTTGATAACCTTGTCAGGATACGAACCTTATAGGGATATCAATATTACGTTCTCTGGTATCCGCGAAGGTGAGAAGCTCTATGAAGAGCTCTTAACAGATGAAGAGAATCTGGGTTCGACTCAACATGATCGTATATTTATAGGTAAACCAAATGTAATCAGTCAGAATCAGCTAGAGCTGGAATTTAAGCGGCTGGAACGTGTATTAACGGAGGAACCAAGTGCAATCCGCGAAGTGATTAATCAGATTGTTCCCATGCAGCCTGTTGCGCATGCCGCTATTAGCTAACTATCTTGAAAGAAGGGATTACTATGTTCAACAAGAGATGGAAGAAAGTACTAGCGTGGTCTCTGTCTATAATTATAGTATTAGCAATTGGTGGATTGTTCGCTGCGAATTATGCGGTTGATAAATTAATGACCTCCATGGCCGGAGGCTTGGATTTAGAATCTAACAATGTATCAAATAACGGGAGCGTAATCGTGGAACCGACTATAGCACCTGCTGGAACGGTAAAGCCAAATGAAGCTGTTACAGATAACCCGGTTAGCAATTCAAATACCCCAACGGCAACTCCCTCAGCTGTATCAGCGCCTGCTTCAGAGACTGCAACTAGTCAGCCTGTCACGGCACAGAAGACAGCTGAGAATAGTGGAAGTATTGCTTCTCCTTCGGCAAAACCACAACCATCCAGTAGTCCAACTTCAGACAAGGATGCGGGTATCGGCGGATATACTGCACAGGTCTCAACGGATAAAGCTAAGCAAATACAAGAAAATGTTACGGTTAAGGAAAAAGCAGATGTAGCATCTATTGTAATGGGTCAATTAAGTGTATCGGATATCAAGCGTTTGCAGGAGTTGGCTTCTGGGGGACTAACCATTGATGAGAAACGCGAAGCACGCAGTATTATCCTTGGTAAAGTTTCAGAGGAACAATATAATGAACTTTCACAAATTGCGAAGAAGTATGGTGTAAGTGAAGGGAAAACGCAAGCTCAGGTAATAGCGGAAGAAGAAGCTTTGAAAGAAGGAAGTGGTCAATGATGAATAAAATAAAATTACCAGCAGCAGCTCTATTGCTACTTTTGTCTGTGGGTGCGGCACCTTTAACGGCATCAGCTCCTTTATCCGCATCAGCAGCATCGAGTGAAAAGGTAGTAGCTACTACTGTCAATGTGAAAACAAGTGTTACTAAAGTAAATACCATAGATGTTAAAATGACCTTTGATGGTGTTAAGCTGGTTCCGCCTTCCGGGCAAATGGTCTTTATTTATAATAATTCGACCTATGTTCCGCTACGTTTTATGTCTTATGCACTTCAAAAAACTGTAGCATGGGACGCAAAGAATCTTAAGGTTACAGTAAACGAACCTAACTCCTCAGAGTTAGTGGGAATTAAAGAATATTTAATGAATGTAACGAATACTCAGAATGCTTTTATTTCCAAGAGTGTATCTTTAAGCGATGTGAAAGCTAAATTTGTTTTTAATGGAAGTACCAAGACTCTCCCAGCAGGTCAATCCAGTTATATACTTAATGGTTCATTATATGTGCCGCTTCGTTTCCTTTCGGAATCAACGGGAAATGGAATTAAGTGGGATCAAAAGACAAAAACTATTACAGCAAGTTCTAAAAGTTATCTTGAACAATTGGATAAAGAAGGAGATACAGCGGGTACTGTGGGACAAACTTCTTCTCCAACAACAAGTCCTTCTCCATCTGCAGGTTCAGGTGCTGCGAGTAAGGTATCCTATGAAGACATTACCAGCGCAACAGAAGCTAAGCTTAATAGCCTGAAGTCACAAAGTCAATCAACCTTATTTAACACGGCTGTGGAATATTTGGCAGCCCAAGATGATACTAGCAAAGCAAACATTATTGCCAAGGGTAAACAACAACTAGCGTCATTCACAGCAAGCTTTAATAGTATTGTGGCTGATGCTGAGCAACAGTTGAAGGCAAATGGATATAGTACGGATATTATTAGTCAGTATCGAAGTGCCTTTGAGTCGGAAATTCAAAATGGATTGAATGCAGTTGCAGGCATGGCGGACTAAACTCCGCCTCTTATTTTATACAAAAGAGGTTGAGATATCATGAAGCCGTATTTAATAGTAAAGAGAATATTTGATTGTTTTTTTGCAAGTATACTTCTAGTTATAGCTTCCCCCATTATGTTAGCAGCAATCATTGCTATCAAGAAGGATTCTCATGGGCCTGTATTATTCAGGCAGGAACGGCCGGGACTTAATGGTAAGGTTTTTACAGTTTTTAAATTCCGTACAATGTCATTAGAAAAAGATTCGAAGGGAAACCTACTGCCCGATATAGAGAGAATGACTAAAGTAGGATCCTTTTTGAGAAAAAGTAGTATTGATGAGTTGCCTCAACTGATAAATGTTATTAAAGGTAATATGAGTTTTATAGGACCTCGCCCTTTATTAGTCCAATATCTCGAATACTATACACCTGAACAAGCTAGGAGACATGATGTTACTCCAGGAATTTCTGGTTGGGCTCAAGTTAACGGGCGAAATGCGATTAGCTGGGAAGAGAAGTTTAAGTATGATGTTTGGTATGTTGATCATATGTGTCTTTTATTAGATTTGAAAATAGTATATAAAACAATTAAAAATGTATTGGAGAGAGAAGGTATCAATAACTCTCAAACTGATACAATGCCTTTATTTACCAATTCAAAAAGCATATAGAATATATTAAGTTAAAGAAAGAGGATTTAACATGTATAATATTCTTTTTACGAGCGCCGGTAGAAGGGTTGAACTAGTGCAACAATTCATTAAAGCAAAAGCAGCTAAGGGAATGAGTGGGCGAATAGTTTGTGCTGATTTAAGTGAGCTTGCACCTGCATTGTATTTTGCCGATGGATCTATTAGCTTGCCTGAGATTAAAGATGCTCAATATATACCGGAATTGTTGAAAGCTTGCATCGAAGAAAAGATAAATCTGATTATTCCAACAATTGATACTGAACTTGATGTTCTGGTCAAAAATATCAACTTATTCAAAGAAAACAATATTGATATATTAATCTCTGATAGTAGTACGATTAGAATCTCTCAAGATAAAATGGAAACATATAGATTTTTTAAATCTTTAGACCTACATTCTCCTAAAAGTTATATAAAAGGAATGGAGTACACTGGAGAAGTACCATGCTTCATCAAACCACTTTCTGGGAGTTCCAGTATTAATGCTTTTAAAGTTAGAAACTCCAAGGAATTAGAGTTTTTTCAGTACTATATAGAGGACTATATTATTCAGGATTTGATAATTGGTGATGAATTTACCGTTGATGTATTCTGTGATTTCCATGGAAATCCAATATACATTACTCCTCGATTAAGAATCGCCACCCGTAGTGGGGAGGTTTTAAAAACAAAAATTGTTGAAGATCCAATCCTGACTCAACACATTCTAAATATAATTAAGAAATTAAAGCCTAATGGGCCTTTAACTATACAAGCTATTAAAAATCAAAGTGATGGAAACTATTATTTTATTGAAATTAATGCTCGTTTTGGTGGAGGAGCACCATTAAGTATGTTGGCGGGCGCTGATGCTGCAACTGCTTTATACGACTTAGTACAAGGTAAGGACTTAGAATTCAATGAGAAAGCTGCTACCGCTGAACTTGTGTTTTTAAGATTTGACCAAAATATTTCTATTAAAAAAAATGAAGAAGGTTTTTATGCACAATATTAAAGCCATTATATTTGATCTAGACGATACACTCTATCAAGAAGAAGACTACGTTAAAAGTGGATTTAAATATGTTTCAAACTTAATTGAACTTAAAACTGCTTTAGGAGCAGATTATGTATATGATCAATTGCTCCTTCTTTTCGAAAATGATAAAAGCAGAGTGTTTAATCGATTTTTAGAATTGCAAGAAATAACTGATGCTGAATTAGAGTCTCTAATTATCCAAGAGTACAGACATCATAAGCCATCAATTTCTTTATTGCCTGAAAATATCGAAATTCTTCAATGGTTAAAAAATCAAGGATTTATGATTGGAATTATCACAGATGGGCGCCCAGAAGGACAGAAAAACAAAATTGAAGCTTTAGGGTTATATGATTATTGTAATCATGTCATTGTGACCGATGAATTAGGTGGTATTGAATTTAGAAAACCTAATAAGATTGGGTTTATCAATATGCTGACACATTTTAAAATTAAACCGGATGAAGCAATTTATCTCGGAGATAATCCAACCAAAGATTTTGTAGCATGTAATAATCTGGGGATGAAAACGATTATGTTAGTAAATGGAAAAGGGTTATATTCACAAGAAGTAGAAGATCCAGATTATTTCGCTAATATTTCGATTCAAAGCTTAGAGGAATTAAAGACAATATTAGAAAGTTGGGAAAGTTAATGAACAGTGAGAGAATATTTCTATCGCCCCCTCACATGAGCGGCAATGAAATGAAATACATACAAGAAGCATTTGATACTAATTGGATTGCTCCATTAGGTATAAATGTGGATAAATTTGAAGAAGAAATCTGTGAATATGTGGGGGTGAATCATGCCCTTGCACTTTCCTCTGGAACAGCCGGAATCCATTTGGCATTGAAGTATTACGGGGTGGGCCCGGAAGACTATGTCTTCTGTTCAGATTTAACTTTTGCAGGTAGTTGTAATCCCATAATGTATCAATATGCAAACCCGGTATTTATTGATTCGGAACCGAACACCTGGAATATGTCTCCGCTAGCATTAGAAAAGGCCTTTGAATGGGCTAAAAATGTGAACAAGATGCCTAAAGCTGTTATTATTGTTGATCTATATGGACAAAGCGCTGATTACGATCAACTATTGCCTATATGCAAAAAATATGGGGTGCCGGTAATTGAGGACGCTGCTGAGGCTCTTGGTGCAACATATAAAGGGAAAAAGTGTGGAACGTTTGGTGATATTAGTATTTTTTCTTTTAATGGTAACAAGATTATAACTACCTCAGGTGGCGGAATGGTTGTCTCTAATGACGAAGATGCAATTAAGAAAATGCGGTTTTGGGCTACCCAATCCAGAGAGAATGCTAAGCATTATGAACATAAAGAAGTTGGTTATAATTATCGAATGTCTAATATTTGTGCGGGAATTGGAAGGGCACAGTTACAAAACATAAATAAGTTCATCGATAGTAGAAAATATTTATTTGAACAATATACAGCGAAGTTTACGGGTCTTCCGCTAGCTTCGATGCCTATTAATAAATCAGGTTCTCCTAATTACTGGTTATCAGTATTTACGATAGATAAATTAAACGAATATACTCCTTTAAATATTATTGAATGCCTTGAAGCAAAAAATATTGAATCTCGTCCTTTATGGAAACCAATGCATATGCAAGAACTGTTTAGTGATTATCCTTTCTTCAGTCATAATGATGTGGAAATAGTTGGTGAAAATTTATTCAAACTAGGTGTGTGTCTACCTTCAGGATCTTCAATGAATGAATCACAGCAAAATACTATCATTAAAATAATTAAAGAATTATTTGATTCATTTTAAAGTAAGGTGTCATAGCTGATTTTCTGATTTTGTTTATGCGAAATGTAAGGGGTAAAGATATGAAAATATTATATGTGACCACAATATCAAATACAATTAATGCATTTTTGGTGCCACACATTAAAATGTTGATCGAACAAGGTCATGAAGTAGATATAGCATGCAATATAAATAAAGATATTGATTCAGAATTGTTGGATTTTGGTTGCAAAGTGTATAATGTGCCTTTTCATCGTTCCCCATTTCAAAAGGGGAATCTTATTGCAATGAGTATGATAAATAAATTAGTTGCTCTAGGGAAATATGAAATGATTCATTTGCATACTCCAATCGCCTCGTTCTTTACTAGACTTGCATGCAGAAAGAAAAAGAATTTAAAAATATTGTACACCGCCCACGGATTTCATTTTTATAAGGGTGCTCCAATTAAAAATTGGATAATATACTATCCAATTGAACTTTTAGCTAGCAAGTGGACTGATGGAATAATTGTAATTAACGATGAAGATTGTTTAGCTGCAAAAAAGCTGAGATTGAGAAGAAAGAATGCTGTATTCAAAACATCTGGCGTAGGATTAGACCTGGATAAATACTCAATTCCTAGTTTTGAAGAAAAAAGTAAATTGCGAAAAGAGTATGACTATAAAATGAATCGATTTATTTTGTTCTATGCTGCGGAATTAAACGATAATAAAAATCAAGAACTTCTAATAAATGCAGTTTATTTACTAAAGGAAAAATATCCTGATTTACTGTTATTACTTGCAGGCGAAGGCCCATTAAGAGATAAACTCGAACAGAAGATTTTAGATTTAGGTTTATCTGACAACGTCACACTCCTAGGATATAGAAATGATATTTCTCAATTGTTAAAAATTTCTGATATAGCAGTGGCTTCATCTAAAAGAGAAGGTCTTCCAGTAAATATTATGGAGGCTATGGCAACAGGACTTCCTCTTATTGCTACAGATTGTAGAGGACAACGCGATCTTATAACTAATAGTAGAAATGGTTATATCATAAGCTTGAAAGATATTAAAGGATTTGCAGAAGCTATTGTGAAAGTAAGGGAATCTAAAACTCTCAGAGATGATTTTTCTAAAAATAATTTAATTGATGTTAATAAATATTCTTTAATTAATGTAATGTTAGAAATGAATCGAATTTATGAACCATTAACTGAAAAGATGAACGTAGTTAATATTAATATAACTTTTTAAGTGAATAAGTTATAAATTTGAATGGAAGTTATAAAGTATTAACTGGGAATTGTATAGATTTTAAGTCTTTACACTTGCGGAAACTTTAATATTATTTATTATTGAAAGGCCTTGGGGCAAAGTGTATTTTGATGAATCTCAAAAAAACATTCTGCTTAACTCGACTTTTTTTGTGAAAAATGAAATTTGAAATTTTGTTTCTTAGTAATTAAATGTATTGGTGGGGGGATGAATTATCCTATATTTATATATATGTTGTCTTGCTATATCATTTATATATTTTTATAAAATGATCAGATCAAAAGAAATGTTAAATAATTTTCATTGGTATTTGCTTGGACAAAATTTATTTATTTTATTGCCGTTTACAATGATAAAATTATTTGATTTAGAATTCAAGCTAGTTCAATCAAAAAATGTTGAATTACTTAGTCTAATAATTATGTTTCTATCAGATGGTATTATACTTTTAGTATATAAATTTAATTTGAGAAAAAAAGATGAATTTATAGTTCGTTATAATAGTGTTATGAACAAATTCA
>NZ_CAKMMG010000004.1:297398-419540 GCF_927798115.1 Paenibacillus auburnensis | reverse complement strand
TTCAATTTTATAACGAACATCGACCGCAACGAAGACTAAATAAGCTGCCTCCGGTAGAGTACCGGAAGCAGCTTATAGCCTAGGGTCTTTTTTCAGTGTCTATAAAACAGGGGCTTGACCACTGAGAGAAAGAGGGGCTTTCTGCGCGTCAGAAATTAAAATTGTCGGGGTCCGGACCGACCCGCTGATCGCGGTTCAGCCCGTCAATCCGTGCCATATCCTCAGCGCTCAGGACAAAATCAAAGATGGCGGCATTTTCGGTAATCCGCTGTTCCCTGGTCGACTTCGGAATCGTCACTATGCCATGCTGCAAATCCCAGCGCAGGATGACCTGGGCAACCGATTTGCCGTATCCGGCAGCAATCTCCTGCAGGTCAGGCTGATCCAGCAGCCCGCCCTGCATCAGCGGCGACCAGGCTTCGATCTGAATGCCCTGCTCCCTACAGAAGGTTCGCAGTGCCTGCTGAGACAGGTAGGGATGCAGCTCGACTTGGTTGACCATCGGCCGGATTTCGGCATCCTTCAGCAGATCCTCCAGATGATGAATCTGAAAATTACTGACTCCAATCGCTTTGATGCGGCCTGCTTTATAGAGCGTTTCGAGCGCTCTCCAAGCTTCCTTGTACTTGCCCTCCACCGGCCAATGAATGAGGTATAGATCAAGATAGTCCAGGCCCAGCTTCTCCAGGCTGGCTTCATAGGCGGCAATTGTCGCTTCATAGCCGAGGTCGGCATTCCACACCTTTGAGGTGATAAAGAGATCTTCCCGGGAGAGCTTGTTCTCGGCTAATGCCTCCGCCAATGCTTGCCCTACTCCCCGTTCATTCTGGTAGATTGCCGCAGTATCGATGCTGCGGTAGCCGTGGGCAATGGCGGACTTCACCGCCTTTACCAGTTCGGCTCCGTCGGCAACCTGGAATACCCCAAGGCCGAACCACGGCATATTCACTCCGTTCTGTAGTGCTGTCCAATCTTGCAGATGCTGTGCTGTATGCTGTGTCATTATCAATAACCTCCGAAATATAATTAGTGCTCTGAATTAAGCTGGATTGAATATTTGATTGATTAAGCGGCCTTATGCTCCAGTGTCCGTTCATCCTTCCGCTCCAGCGCACGGCTCCAGGCAGTAAGAAACACTGCCCCGAGCACCATAACCGCTCCGGCCCAGGCGGTATGAATCAGACCCATGTGATCCGTAACCAGTCCTCCGAGATAAGCGCCGATGGCAATGCCTGCATTAAAGGCAGCGATATTAACAGCAGAGGCGATATCTCTGGCACTGGGCGCATACCGGTCCGCCAGGATTACCACATAAGCCTGAAGCCCGGGCACATTCATAAAGGCGAGCAGCCCCATGAAGAAGATCGTAATCAAGGCTGCGGCTTTGAACGGGGCCGTAAAGGTTAGGACCAGCAGAACAACCGCCTGCAGGGCAAACATATAGAACAAGGCGTTCATCGGCTTATGGTTGGCTGCCCTGCCGCCGATCATGTTGCCGATGGCAATGGCAACGCCGTAGACGAGCAGAATAACCGCGACAGTCTGTTCCTTGAAGCCGCTGATCTCATGGAGCAGCGGAGACAGGTAGGTGAAGACGACAAAGGTTCCGCCGTACCCCAAAGCGGTGATGGCAAAAGCAAGCAGCAGACGGCCGTTCGTCACGAGCTTCACCTGCTCGCTAATCGGTGTGCGGGTCCCTTTGCGCAATCCTGAAGGAATGAGAATAAGATTGGCAGCCAGCGCGACAACGCCGGTGACTACAATGGCGACAAAGGTGGCCCGCCAGCCCAGCTGCTGGCCGAGAAACGTACCGAGCGGTACACCCGTGACGGTGGCGACCGTCAGGCCGGTGAACATAATAGAGATCGCGCTGGCCCTGCGGTTCTCAGGAACAAGATCGGCAGCAATCGTCGAGGCGATTGACATGAACAGGCCGTGCGACAGGGCGGAGATCACCCGGGCAATCAGCAGCAGGGTAAACTCGCCAGCAGCGGCTGCCAGGCTATTGCCGAGAATGAACAGCACCATCAGTGACAGCAGCAGCGTTTTGCGGGATACCGCTGTAGTCAGCGAAGTCAGCACGGGGGCGCCGAAGGTGACGCCCAGGGCATACAATGTGACGGTCAGACCAGCCGCAGTTACGGATATATGCAGGTCATCAGCAATGAGCGGCAGCAGGCCTACACTGATAAACTCGGTTGTTCCGATAGCAAAAGCGCTGACTGCCAGAGCCAGCAGCGCGAGGGTGCTTCTTCTTTGTTCTAAGGACATGTTTTTCACTCCTACAGTATGGTAATCACCGGCCGGTGAGTGCTATTATGAATTATGCATGCAATAATGGATAGTACGTACTTTGAAGTAATATAGGTACTAAAAAGTACCCATAACATCACTTTCAGGAGGATTCTATGTCCAAAAAATATAATATATCTGTTGAAGCGACGCTGGAGGTTATCGGCGGCAAGTGGAAGTGCGTGATCCTCTGCCATCTGACGCATGGCAAGATGCGGACCAGTGATTTGAAGCGCCATATGCCCAACATTACACAGAAAATGCTTACCCAGCAGCTCCGGGAGCTGGAGCAGGACGGCATTGTCAACCGGATGAGTTATAATCAGGTACCGCCCAAAGTAGAATATGAGCTAAGTGATTATGGAAAATCACTGCGCTCCATTCTGGATTCCTTATGCGCCTGGGGAGAGCAGCATATTATCAGAGAATACGGCGACAAGTTCGCCGTGCTGGAGGATAATGTGCTGAACCATAAGAAGCTTGAGGCCCAGACAACGCCATAAATTATAATGATCTCCCGAAAAAAACGGCTCCTTGCGGACAGACGCAGGGAGCCGTTTTGTTGCGTTATGCGGTCCAGCGGAGAGCCGCTGCAACCTTTCTGCATCCCGCCCGTCTGGAAGAAAGAAGCAGAGCTTCTGCAAACTAAACTACTATGAGGTGACCTATCATGAAGACTACTGCCTTTAAACGGCTGGCTCTGACAGCAGCATCCGTGCTGACTCTGGCTTTTGCCGGACAAAGCTTTGCGGCCGCTGTATCCTTCGATGACATTAGCGCTACACCAGTTAAAGATAAAATCATCTCGCTGCAGGAGCAGGGCGTCATTCATGGCGTCAGCGATACTAAATTCCTTCCGGATGCTCCGGTGACTGCAGCGCAGGGGATTCAGATGTTCGTCAATGCTTTGGATCTGAACATTGACCTGCTGCGGTTCTTCAAAGCGCCGCTTGCGACCGACTACTTCCCCAATGCCAGCAATGATGCCTGGTATGCAGAGGCACTGATCATCGCGGCCAATAACGACATCGGCCTGCCGTCCAACCTTGACCCCGGCAAGAGCTGGACGCGTGAGGAGTTCACCCATCAGCTGATGCTGGCTATCCAAAAGCATAGCAATCTCCCGATGATCAAAATTATGCCGGTAGATATCGCCGACAGCACGGAGTTTACAGGCGGCTCTGATGGTTCCGTTCAGCTGGCGCTGGTGCTGGGCATCGCCGCTCTAGACAGCAGCGGCAAGTTCCATCCGGCCGCTGATATTACCCGTGCGGAAGCTGCGGAAATGGTCTATAACGCTCTGGAGTACATTGCTGCGCACCCTGCTCCGGCGGGAATGACCGGCGAATAGGCTCCGGTCGTCTCTCCTGCCGGCAGAAGCCGGTACACATACAAAAACCGCAAGCGCTCCATATCCCGGAGACTTGCGGTTTTTATGTTTTTTGGAGAGCGGATCTTAATCCGGGCTGCCTTCGGTGACCTGAATCGTGAAGACAAACGCGGCGCCCTGCTCCATATCTGGCCGGGCGTAGATGGTACCGCCCATCAGCTCCACCAGCATTTTGCAGATGGAGAGGCCAAGGCCCGTCCCTTTGAACTTGCGGTCAATGGTCGCGCCGATCTGGGTGAAGGGCTGGAACAGATATTTCATTTTGTCAGCGGGGATCCCGATGCCTGTGTCCTCAATGACGAATTCCAGCTGCAGCACGCCATCCAGCACTTGTCTGAGGCCCGCATGGACCTTCACACTTCCGCTGGAGGTAAATTTAATTGCGTTACCGATCAGATTGTTGAGTACCTGTCTAAGCCGGTTGGGGTCACCGACCAGTAGGTCGGGAATATTCGGGTCAATGAACATTTCCAGCTGCAGACCGCGTTCCATAGCCAGCGCTCTGAATAGGTCGATCGTTTCCTTGAGGCAGGAGCGGAAGTTGAACAGCTCGTAGTCCAGCTCCATTTTGCCGGATTCAATCTTCGTGAAATCGAGAATATGGTTGATGACAGACAGCAGCGCATGACCGCTGGTATGAATGATCTCAGCCATCTCCAGATCATCCGGCGTCAGCTGCGAGGTTCTCAGCACATCCGACATGGCGATAATGCCGTTGAGCGGGGTACGGATTTCATGGCTCATCATGGCGAGAAAGCCGCTTTTGATCCTTAGGGCAAGCTCAGCCGTCTCCTTCAGTTCCGTGAGCACGATATTAGCCGATTCCAGCTCCTGCGATTTAATCTGCAGCTCCTTGCGGGTCTGGTACAGGCGGACGAAGCCATCGATCTTGCTTTTCAGGACAAGGGGATGGAAGGGCTTCGTCAGAAAATCAATAGCTCCGGCTGAATAGGCCATCATATGGTTCTCCAGCTCGGAGGTAAGTGCGGTTAGAAAAATAATCGGGATATCCCGCGATTTCTTGCGCATTTTTATCCGTTTGGCCGTTTCGAAGCCATCCATGTCCGGCATCAGCACGTCCATAATGATCAGCGCAAATTCCTGCTCCAGCAGGCATTTCAGGGCATCCATCCCGGAGGTTGCACCAACCAGCTGATAGGGTGTGTCAGCGAGCAGGGCCTGAATGGAGAGAAATTCATCCGGCCGGTCGTCTACGAGTAAAATATTAACAGGATATTCCATAGTTCCTCCCACCGAGTCAAAATTAATCTGTAGTTCTGTTGCTGAGCTCCGGCAGTTACTGAATTAACCATACCTTGAGCACAGTAACCAGCTGTGTGGTGTTAATCGGCTTGGAGATGTAGTCGGAGGCACCGGCCTGCAGGCATTTGATCCGGTCCTCCTCCAAGGCACGCGCGGTCAGGGCTATAATTACCATCTGGTCATACTCGGGCCTTAGGCGTATATGCTTCATCGTCTCGTACCCGTCCATTTCCGGCATCATAATATCCATGAATACAAGCTGGGTTTCCGGATGCTGTTCCAGATGCTCAAGCGCTTCCCGGCCGTTCTGGGCAAAGCTGATATCCATATTATAGCCTTCAAGCACACTCGAGAGCGCAAAGATATTACGCATATCATCATCCACGAGCAGAATGCTTTTCCCGGCAAAGGCGGCCTCCGGATTATGCAGCTTCTCGATCAGCAGCTGTTTGTCGGGCGGCAGGTCAGCATGCTTGCGGTGCAGGTACAGCGCAGTTTCATCGAAGAGCCGCTCCATCGACCGCACATTCTTGATCACGATGCTCTCGGCGTAATGCTTCAGCCGCTGTTCGTCGGATTTGCTGAGATCTTTTCCGGTATAGATAATGACCGGCAGGGTTTGCAGCTTGCGGTTGGTCTTGACCTGCTCGAGCAGATCAAAGCCGCTGATGTCGGATAGGCCCAGATCCAGCACCATGCAGTCAAAATGGTGACTGCTCAGCTGCTCCATGGCTTCCCGCCCGGTACCGACAGCGACGATGCGCACATCGGGATGAGCGATGAACTCCACAAGGCTGCCGCGCAGCAGCTGGTTGTCCTCTACGATCAGCAGGCTTTTGACCGGACGCCGGATATACGTCTCAATCTGCAGGAAGGAAGCCTCCAGCTCGGCCTGATCGCTCGGCTTCTTCCAGAAGGAGAGGGCGCCCATCGCCAGGCTCTGCTGGTTCTCTTCCGTGGTTGAGATGACGTGCACCGGAATGTGGCGCAGCTCCGGCCGGCTCTTCAGCCGGCTGATGATCGACCAGCCGTCAAGAACGGGGAGATGCAGGTCGAGTAGTATCGCATCCGGCTTGTAGGCATGGGCCAAAGCGAGACCCTGGTCGCCCTGGAAGGCCACAATCGCCTTGAAGCCTCTGCTGCGGGCCAGCTGCAGCAGGATCGCCGCGAATTCAGCATCTTCTTCGATAATCAGAAGCAGGGTGTCACCGCTAACGAGATTATTCCGGTCATCGTCCATTTCAGCGAACTGCAGCAGCTTCGGATTGGAAATCGAAATGTCCGGTACAAAGGATTCGCGGAAAGCAGATTGTTCCTTGACCGCAGGTTCTTGGTCAATGTTCTCCATAGTGGCCGCAGCTGCGAAGGAGGCGGCTACCTGGGCAAGGGCATCTTCATCAGGCAGCGCAGCGGGGATGGTCAGTGAGAAGGTGCTGCCCTTGCCTTCCAGGGAATCGACCTCGATTCTTCCGCCGAGCAGGGTAGCCAGTTCACGGCAGATGGTGAGGCCCAGGCCCGTGCCGCCGTACTTGCGGCTGGTTGTGCCGTCGGCCTGCTGGAAAGCTTCGAAGATGCTGTCCAGCTTGGACGGAGCAATGCCGATCCCGGTGTCGCTGACCGAGAAGATCACTTCGTCACTGCTTGGACGAATGGACAGTGAGACAGAACCCTGCTCGGGAGTGAACTTCACAGCGTTTGACAGCAGATTGTTAATGATCTGCTGGAGCCGGTGGCCGTCGGTCATCAGATGCTCCGGCAGTCTGCTGTCACAATGGACGTCAAAGCGGATATTCTTTTTCTTCGCCTGCTGCTCGAACCGTCGGAACAGATGAGTACTGACATCATGCAGCGCGACGGGCTCCAGCACAGGCGTCATTTTGCCGACCTCGAGCTTCGCCAGATCGAGAATCTCATCGATCAGCTGCAGCAGATCCTTGCCGGCCGAGAAGATGGTATGCACGTATTCAAGCTGTTTTACACCAAGATTGCCTTCCTTGTTCTCAGCTAGAATCTGTGACAGGATCAGCAGGCTGTTCAGTGGTGTACGCAGTTCATGCGAGACGTTGGCGAGAAACTCCGACTTGTATTGCGCGGCCATGAAGATCTCTTCCGCCTGTGATTTGATCTCGGCTTTCTGCTGTTCGGTAAGCATCATCTGCTGCTGCAGATGACTGTTGGAGACGGCTAATTCTTCGGTTTGCGCCAGCAGCTCCTGGGTCTGTGCCTGCAGCTCTTCCTTTTGGTCCTGGAGCTCATTCGTCTGGGCCAATAGCTCGTCGGCCTGCTCCTGGATCTCCTCTTTCTGCCGTGCGGTCAGCTCCATCTGCTGCTGCAGATTATTATTGGAGGTAGCCAATTCCTCGGTCTGTGCCTGCAGCTCCTCGGTTTGCGCCAGCAGTTCATCTGTCTGCGCCTCCAGCTCCTGGGTCTGGGCCTGCAGCTCCTCGGTCTGCGCCTCAAGTTCATCCTTCTGCAGTTGAGTTTCGCTGAGCAGTTCCTCAATACGGGCAACATCGGCCAGTGTGTTGATCAGAACCCCCATGTTCTGGCCGGTCCGCTCGATGAGTTGCAGCTCCTTGTCGGCCAGTTCTTTCATCAGGGCCAGCTCAACCACGGCGACTATCTCGGTCTCATAAAGTACCGGCAGCAAAATCAGTGTAGAGGGGGCTGCTTCGCCTAGTCCGGAGTGAACCCTGACGTAATTCTCCGGCAGATTGTGCATCACGATCATTTTCCCGTCAACTGCGCATTGACCAACCAGTCCGCTGCCCAGTCCGAACGGTTCACGGTTCACGGAGGCTTCATCAAAAGCATAGCCGGCCGTGAATTGCAGCTGGTTATGCTGCACCAGGTACACAGCTCCGTAGCTTCCGCCGACAGCGGACGCCAGCCTGCCGATGAAGATGCGCGCCGCCGTCTGCAAATGCACGGAGCCCTGAAGCATCAGGGCCATTTCCGACACCTCGGTATTGATCCAGGCCTGTTCTTCAGCCTTCAGCCGCAGGCCGCGTTCTTCTTCCGTCTTGTGGTGCAGATCAATTCCAAGGGTATAAAAGGACTGTGCCAGCTGTCCCAATTCATCACTACCGGCAGCGGCCTTTCCCGGGGAATCAAGTGTGCCTTGGGCAATATCCTGCGATATTGTAAGGATTCTGCCGATACCGCGGGTTAAGCTGCGGTGAATGCCAGCCAGGAAGAAAGAGCTAAGCAAAATACCTGCTGTACCCGCCCCTAAAGACAGGTAGAGCGGAACTCCTTCCAGATTGATAATAGCTATAGTAATCATACTGCCAAGCAGCAGTATAGAAGCGAGTGCCGCTAACCAAATCTGTTGTTTTATTTTCATGCTATTCCGCCTTTATGTCGCTAGTTTTACTAATTATACTTTTAATAGAGAAGCGGTGATAGGGCAAACAAGGGTAAAAGGCCAGTTTAACCATAAATTAGTATGGTTTTCAGGCATTAACAGCGATATTCTACTGCTTTATTATTGTCAGACCGCTGGTTCTGAAAGAAAATATATGTATCTCATGAAAAATTGTCATTAAATGCTGAAATTTTTCACGAAATTATGCTTGTAAGGAGTGTACAGAGCGTGTAAGATATACAAAGGTTTTAATCCGATTATTCATATAACAACTCATATAATCTTGGGAATATGGCCCATAAGTTTCTACCGGATAACCATCGTAATTGTCCGACTATGAGTGAAATAGCGCATCTAGGGTTCCGTTTTCTATGCCGTGCAGCGGCATAGGAAGGCTGGTCCGAGCGATGCGGACACTGCGATGTGTTACACCACTTAGGGACAAAAGCCCAGAAGGACAGATTCACTTGAGAGAAACGCTCAAGTGAATCTGTCCTTTTTTTGTTTCGCTAAAGAATTGGGCAGGAAGAACCTTGAAGGAGAGAAGCTGCTGTTATGAGAGTATTAGAGGAACGTATTAGAGAAGAAGGCCTAATCCTGTCAGAGACCGTACTGAAGGTGGACTCCTTTCTGAACCATCAAGTGGATACGGAGCTTGCCCTGCAAATCGGGCAGGAGTTCAAGACGGTCTTTGGTCATCTGCCGGTTACAAAAATCTTAACCGTGGAGGCCAGCGGAATCCAGTTCGCCATGGCAGCGGGGATTGCGCTGGGAGTTCCCTTTATTTATGCCAAGAAAAAGAAGGCTGTTACCTTGTCAGAAGGGGTCTATTCCGCACCGGTTCATTCGTTTACCCGTCAGGAAGACTACGTGATCAGCATTTCACAGAAATATCTGGGGCCGGAAGACAAGGTGCTGATCGTTGATGATTTCCTCGCTACCGGGGCTGCGCTGGTCGGACTGGCTGACATCGTTGAGGAATCAGGGGCACAGCTGCTGGGTGTGGGTTGTGTGATTGAGAAGAGCTTTCAGGAGGGGCGGAGCCTGCTGGAAAAGAGAGGCATTCCGGTGCATGCACTGGCACGCATCTCTTCCATGGCTCCGGGAGAAGTCCATTTTATCGCTAATGAAGAGCAGATTAAGGAGAGTGCAGGATGTTAAGTAAGCAAAAGGTATTTGCCCTGGGATTGCAGCATGTGCTGGCGATGTATGCAGGGGCGGTCATTGTACCGCTGGTTGTAGGGGGCGCACTGAATTTGAGCGCAGCGCAGATGGCTTATCTGATCGCCGCCGATTTATTCACCTGCGGATTGGCCACTTTGCTGCAGGTCATCGGCAGCAAGCACTTCGGCAGCGGCCTTCCGGTCGTGCTGGGCTGCACATTTACTGCGGTCAGCCCGATCATTGCCATTGCCTCGGGATCTAACCTGGCAACCGCTTATGGTGCGATTATTATATCCGGTCTTTTTGTAGTGCTGGCAGCCCCGGTTTACGGGAAGCTGCTGAAGTTCTTCCCTACGGTAGTCACCGGATCTGTGGTAACGATCATCGGCCTCTCGCTTATTCCGGTAGCGATGAACAATGTGGCTGGCGGTCAGGGCAGCCCCGATTTTGGACAGCCCCGCAATCTGCTGCTGGCCTTGATCACGCTGCTGGTTATCCTTGTGGTGAACCGGATGGCTACAGGCTTCCTGCGTTCTGTTTCGGTGCTGGTAGGCCTCGCTGCCGGTACGGCAATTGGCTACTTCTTCGGTCTGGTAGATTTCTCTGCCGTTGGTACGGCCTCTTACATCAGTATCGCCCAGCCTTTCTATTTCGGCTGGCCGCAGTTTAGTGTGACGGCAATTTTCACGATGATTATCGTCAATATCGTTTCAATGGTCGAATCGACAGGTGTGTATTTCGCGGTCGGCAAGGCTACGGATCAGAAGGTGGAGGAGAAGCAGATCGTAAACGGCCTGCGCTCTGAAGGGCTGGCGATTATGCTGGGCGGGCTGTTCAACGCTTTTCCGTATACGGCGTTCTCCCAGAATGTCGGCCTGTTGTCCCTGACCCGTGTCAAGACACGCAATGTGATCTTCGCAGCAGGCGGAATTATGGTTGTGCTGGGTCTGCTGCCTAAACTGGCTGCGCTGACAACCGTTGTGCCGAATGCGGTGCTGGGCGGGGCAATGATCGTGATGTTCGGGTCCGTTGCCGCTTCCGGGATGTCTATCCTGTCCGAGGTGGATCTGCGCAAGGACGGCAATCTGCTGATTGCCGCCTGCAGCATTGCCGTTGGCTTAGGCTCTGCAGTACTGCCTTCCATGTTTGACCAGCTGCCGGAATTCGCAAGAATGCTGCTGCAAAACGGTATCGTTTCGGGATCACTGACAGCGATTATTCTGAACATCTTCTTATCCAAGACTCAGGATCATACCGTTGCTGCAGCTTCTCCAGCGCCTGCCCAAGAGATGAAATAAAATCTTCCAAATTTAATCTATAATAAGTTTGACTGCCGATTCCGAAATAAGTGGAATCGGTTTTTTTCTTTATTTACGAAAGTATTCCAATGTATAATTTTCACAGCAGCCAGAAAGGGGCAGAGAATATGAAGAAATATTGGCTAAGCATAGTGTGCAGCGTGCTGCTGGTATGCATAGTGCCGTTGTTCTCCATCCTTCAGAACCTTGTGGTGAAACAGGATATGCCGGTTTCCAGGCAAGGCATGATCGATTTGCGGAATTGGGATTTCCAGCAGGACGGGGTCGTGAAGCTGAACGGGGAATGGGAGCTTTACCGTGACAGGCTGCTGACGCCGGAGGATTTTCATTCACGGGAGTCCGGCCGGGCGGCTCCGGCAGTGTCTACGATGATCAACGTGCCGGAGAAATGGAATACCTACATATCGCCTACAGGAAAAAGTCAGGCCAAGGGATACGCTACCTACCGTCTGCAGGCGAAGGTTACCGGCGGTCAGGATGTTGTATACGGCCTGCGGACGCTTAATATCCGGTCAGCAAGCCGGATATTTATGAACGGTCAGGAGATCGGGAGCAGCGGTTTCCCCGCGGCCACTTCATCCGGGGGCAAATCTAACAATATTCCATACATGGGATTCGCCGCAGTGGACGGCGATAAGCTGGAGATTATCGTACAGGTGTCGAACTATATTTATTCCTCCGGCGGCATTGTACAGCCGATCCTTATCGGCGGGCAGTCAGCTATTCTGAAGCACCGGGAATTTGCCCTGTTTGTGGACGGGGCATCGCTGTTCGGATTTTTCGCGCTTGCCTTGTTTCTGCTGATGTTCTCTAGAGTAAGGGTGAGCCGGGGGATTACGCTGTACCTGGGATTGTTCAGCCTCTCGGCACTTGTGTATATACTGACGCACGGGGAGAAGCTGATTTCCGCTGTGCTGCCCGGTCTGCCCTACGAAATTGTGCTGAAGCTGCAGCTCGCCTCTTCCACACTTGTTTACTACTACCTGCTCAGATACGTGGCTAACTCGATCAACTACCCGATGCCTGAAGCGGTTATGAAAGCCTCCAAAGCGATCACTTCAGTGCTGCTGCTGATCGCAGTCTTCGTTCCGGCGCAGTATTTCAGTTATCTGGAGGGGATGCTTTTAACCTGGGGCGTTGTGGCTATAAGCTTTGTGCTCTACTCTATGGTTGCCGGGACAAGGCAAAATCCGAAGAATATGTTCCTGATGATGGTCAGCATAGAAAGCCTTAGTGTAGTCATCATTTACTATCTGACCAGCGTCTGGAATCTGACCTTTCATTATTACGTGCTGTCCTATGAAATTATTCTGTTCGGATTCTTCCAGGCCATTGTGATGGCCCGCCAATATGCCGCTTCTTTCCTTGAAGTGGAGCAGCTCTCCCGCAGGCTGATCACGCTGGACGGGTTGAAGGATGACTTCATGGCTGCTACCTCCCGTGAATTGCGCAGTCCCTTGCAGGGGATTGTGAACATTGCGCAGACGCTGGCAGAGGGGGCAGCAGGCCCATTAAATGCTCAGCAGAACGGACAGCTGTCGATGGTTGCCTCCACCGGTAAACGATTGTCCGCCCTGATCAATGATATGTCCGATTTCGCTAAGCTGAACCATGGGGATCTGTTTCTGCAGCGGCAGGCTGTAGATCTCCGTAGCGTAGCTTCCTCTGTTGTCGAGGTTACCCGTCATGTCACCGGCAACCCCGGCCTGAGTTTCAGATTGAATCTGCCGGAGGAGCTGCCGTTGATTGAAACGGATGAGCAGCGGCTGGCCCAGATTCTGTTCAATTTATTGGAAAATGCCGTAAATAATACCCAAACGGGTGTGATAACCGTGTCGGCAGAGGTTAAAGAAGATTATGTGGCTGTTCAAGTGGCTGATACCGGAGCGGGACATGCACCAGAGCGTTTAAGGACGCTTTTTGATGCCTATGACCCGCAAGTCACAGGAGCCCAGAAACTGTACCGTGAAAACGGTCTGGGCCTCAGTATTACCCAGAAGCTGGTGGAGCTTAACGGCGGAAAGATTGAGGTGCACTCTAGGCTGGGACAAGGGACAGTGTTCCGCTTTACCTTGCCGGTTCTAAAAGAATGGAGGGCCGTCCCGGAGCAGCATCTGGAAAAAGAAGTCTGGGAAACTGCAGCCACGGCGCAGCTGGAAGAAGATCCGCTTGGACGGATTTTAGAAGGGGAATGCTGCACAATCCTTGTTGTTGATAATGATCCTGTTAATCTGCAGGTGCTTTCTAATTCGCTCCGGCTGGAGAAGCATCAGGTAATTACGGCTGTCAGCGGCCCTGAAGCACTAATGATTATGCAGGAGCAGCCTGACCTTGACCTGGTTGTCATGGATTGGGCTATACCGGGAATGCCGGCATTGGCCTTATGCCAGGCCATTCGTGAGCGGTTCATCTTATCGGAGCTGCCGATACTCGTTCTAACCGCCGGGAACCGCCCGGAGGATATTCAGGCCGTATTGGAGGCAGGCGCCAATGATTATTTGAGCCAACCTGTAGAGCTGAGAGAATTCAGGGCGCGTGCGCAGACCCTGCTTGATATGCGCAAATCGATCCGCATGTCTGTTGAGACGGAAATCGCTTTTTTGCAGGCGCAGATTAAGCCCCATTTTCTATATAATGCGCTTAATGCTATTATCTCGGTTTGTCCGGATGATCCGGAGAAGGCAACCGATCTGCTACTGGATCTCAGCCAATATCTGCGCAGCAGCTTTGACTTTCAGAACCGCGGACAAACCATACCGATCGGGAAGGAGCTGGAGCTGGTGCGCTCTTATCTCGCTCTGGAGAAGGCAAGGTTTGACGAACGGCTGAACATTGAAATCGATGTGCCCGAGGGAATCAGGGAGCTGGTCCCGCCGCTCAGCATTCAGCCGATAGTCGAAAATGCCGTAAATCATGGACTGATGCAAAAGGAAGCCGGAGGAACGGTCACGTTGACGATCAGGCTTCTGCCGCGCCAGCTGGTGGTTGCAGTCTCTGATGACGGAATCGGTATGTCCCATGAGCGGATTGGTGAGGTGCTGTCGGAAGAACGTACCGGAGGCGGCATTGGTCTGAGAAATATTCAGCGGCGGCTGCTCAAAATATATGGAACGGGTCTAATGATTGAGAGTGTTCCCGGCACGGGAACCCGTATTTCCTTCGCCATTCCCCGAACGGATGCAGCTTTAGAATGACAAATAAGAGGTGAACCCGGCCTATGAAGGCAATATTGATAGATGATGAAAAACCTGCGCTGCAGCACCTTGAACGCCTGCTGGCCAGAGACGGGCGGCTGCAAATTACCGGCAAATACACTTCGGGGAAAATGGGGCTCCAGCATCTGCAACAGGAGAAGGCCGATATCGTCTTTCTGGATATCGGAATGCCGGAGATGAATGGCCTGGAAGCAGCCGAGCATATTATGGGAGTGGACCGCAGTATCCGGATTGTTTACATTACGGCATACACTGACTATGCCATTGATGCGTTTGAACTAAATGCGGTAGATTATTTGTTAAAACCGGTTACTGCCCAGCGGCTGAACAAAACGCTGGAGCGGCTGGTGGGCCGCGAAGAACCGGCAGAGGAAGCTTCCGTATCCCCGGCAGCCGAAGACAATCCCTATATCCGCAGCTTCAAACGGCTTGAGTTCATGGATCAGAATGACCCCGGGCGGAAAACACAGTGGAGAACAAGCAAGGCGCAGGAGGTTTTCGCGTTAATGCTTCATTACCACGGGCAATGGATCCTGAAGGATATGATCGTGGATCTGGTCTGGCCGGATTTCCAGCCGGAGAAGGCGGTTACCAATCTGCACACAACGGTGTATCATATCCGCAAGCTCCTGAAGACTTGGGGGATGGACGTGGTTGTGGAGTTTTCGCAGGAACGCTACCGCCTGGTTCTAGGGAAGGTGGCGCTGGATGTGGAGCAATTCGTACGAGGCTGGCTGGGCGGCCCTGTGGAGAGCGAACAGGAATGGGAGCGCCGGGAGGCTGTGCTGGCCTTATACCGCGGGGATTATTTAGGCGAGCATCCTTATGACTGGGCCGAGACGAAGCGCAAGGAGCTGCGGGCCAAGTATCTCCAGATGGCACTCCGTTCGGCAGAGTATGAACTGGGCTCCCAGCGTCCGCAGCAGGCACTCACACGGCTGACTGCACTGCAGGAGGTAGATCCCTATTCGGAGGATATTTGCAGGCTGGTACTGCGCAGTTATGCGGATTTGGGTGATTTTCTTGGATTCAGAAACCACTACGAAAACTACAAAACGCTGTTGCAAAGCGAACTGGGTATTCATCCCGGCAGCATTATGGATAACTGGGTGCAAAAGGTCTTTTAGTACCCTTTCCCTTCCTTCTGTTCCTGTTCAGGATGAAACGAAAAGAGGATAATTGCGTATCAGAAGCGTAATAGTTAACAGGAAGGAAGTGTAATAAGTGGATAATGGAATGGGTGTCATTTTGCTGGAAAAGATGCCGGAGGGCGACCTTCGCGTCATTGAGGAGCGCACGTGGAGCATGAATATGATTACCGCGCTGGAGCATGTCAATTACATTGTGGTCGGCAACCGGGAGTTTGAAGCGGTTGAAGGGCGGCTGAATGTGGACCAGGGGAAGCTGGAGCTTCTGCTCATCCCGATGCGGACCGAAGACTAAATGTAGGTTTCAGGAAAGGAGGCAATAAGGTTGGAGAACGATGAGCAAAAACCGAAGGGACCGGACAGGGAATCAGTCGGTTCTAAATTGTTTAATGCGGAAGGCAAACCGCTGCGTGTATTGTCCACCTCGCTGGGCATTGCGCTGCTGGCCAATGCGATGTTCATTCCGGGAGGCGTTCATGCAACCGGGAGCGGCAGCGGAGAAGAACCGCAGTTGGTCTCCTGGTCGACCGAAGAGGTCAAAGCTTATTTTGACAAAAATGTAGACTGGAACATTCCCTATCCGGAAGAGAACGCTGGAGAGACGGTCCAGGAGGGGACGGGAGTGGTTACCTCAGGCGGAACGACAGTCATCAATAACTACGGCGGCTACAACTCCGGGTTTGGCTGGGACGATCTGCTGCTCTACCACATGCTGTTCAACAGCGGTTCCTTCTATTCGTCCAGAGGCTGGTACAATGACCGGCCAACCTATTACGGCGGTACACGGACTACCTATAGACCGCCGTCTTACAACAGCGGCAGCTTTCAGAATAAGCCGGTCGCCGGATCAGTGGTTAAGCCTAGGACATCCACCTCTTCCACGGGTTCCATCACCCGAAGAGGTTCTTCCAAGGCCGGCGGGGTCGGAGGCACATCAAGCGGCCTGGGCTCTTCCAAAAGTTCAAGCTCCAGCAAGTCCGGTTCGTCATCCCGATCCGGCTCCAGCAAGAGCGGTTTTGGCGGATGACCAAGGTAGAGAGTGTCTTTCAATTACTGGATCAGTCAGCGCTGGAACGGGCGCCCCGGGTAGAACAGCTGCGTGAGCTGGGCTTTACCTGGGCTGATCTTGGGGAGGAAGAGTACTGGCTGGATGCAATTGCGGTCATGCCGGGAGAGCTCTACCGGGAGCTGGAGGAGGCTTCCGGGAAGTTATGGATGATCCTCGACAAGGCGGTACGGTACGTCCACCGCAGGCATGATCTGTATGATCTACTTGGTATCCCTCCTGTACTGTGGCAGATGCTGGATGACATGCCGCTGCCGGAACCGGGCCTGATCAGCCGTTATGCCCGGTTTGATTTTGCCGTGGCGGATGACGGCACTATTAAGCTGCTGGAGCTGAATGCGGATACACCTACAGGTTATGTGGAAGCTTCCATCGCGACACCATGGATCTGCGGGCAGGCCGGAATATCCAGCCCGAATGCTGGGATGAAGGAGCAGCTGGCCGGAGCCTGGGGTGAGGAACGCCCGGACACGGCAGCCTGTGTGGCCTACGGCTCTCATCAGGAGGATTCCGGCACGATTGAGGCGCTGGTCCGCCATAGCGGCCAGGACATTAAATGTGTGGATTGTCTGGATTTATGGATTGATAACGGAACGGTGTATGACGGGGAGAACCGGAGAATTGAGCGGATGTTCGCCCTGTACCCGAAGGAATGGATGGCGGTTGACGAAGGCGGAGATGCCCTTGCTTATGCCATAGAGACCGGGCGCCTGCAGCTGTTCAACGGCCCGCACAGCATTCTGCTGCAGTCCAAGGGATTGATTGCCGCGGTATGGGGCATGTATGAACTGGGGCTGCTGTTTACCGAAGAAGAACGCGGGGCCATTTCCAGCTACATCCTGCCGACCTACAATAAGCCGGTATTCTCCGGAAGCTTTGTATCCAAATCGGTGTTCGGACGTGAAGGCGGTTCTGTACGCCTGTATGGCGACACCGGGGAACTTGAGCTTGAGGATGAGGAAGGCTTTGACAGCAGTGTATTATTTCCAACCGTGTACCAGAAGCGGGCGCAACTGGCCCGGATTCAAACGGCGGAGGGTGAGCTTCATCTGCTGACCGGCATGTTCGTGATCAACGGGAAGCCCTGCGGGCTGCTCGGGCGGGCAGGCGGGCCAATTACAGGCAATGCCAGTCATTTTATCGCGCTAGGAGTGAGGGAGCTTGAATAGGAACCAACGGATAGAGAAGCGGATCAACGGAAGGGCGAGGATCCGGCTGAGTGCAGTGTTGGGTATGCTGCTGCTTGCGGTGCTGCTGAGTGCATGCTCCAGCAACGAAGACAGCGTATTTCATACCGGGACTCCAGCAGAAACAACGGCCAGTGTATCGCGTGTACCCTGGGATTACCGGGTAGTGGAGAGTACAGTGGGCGATTTGGTCGGTAGCGACATGACTGTATTGCCTGATAATGAGCTTCTGCCCAATGACGGCAATTATGCTACGGGCGACAAGATTTGGACGCTGCAGTTCATGGATGCCGAGATGACTACAGATGCCGATCAGAAGAATGAGGTCCGCCTGTCTGCCTGGACTACGATCAAATCGTACGGGACGCAAGAAGCGGCAGCGGAAGATCTGAAGAATCTGAAAGTATCGATTACCACCGATGTTGACCTTGTCGGGGTATATAAGACCAAGTATCAGGAGAAGACGAGAAACTTCGCCGTGCTTGAGCTGCCCTCCGGCAACCGGATCAAGCAGCCGATAGACGATAAGCGCTACACGGCACTGGAGAAAGCAAAAACAGCCTCTGTAGTGCTGGAGGAAGTGCATGATTTCGCCGATTATGATTCGGCTTATGCGAAATTTCGGGGGTGGGCAAAATGACGATAGTTATTAATCTGGTAGTAAGTGTTTTAACGATCATTCTGCTGCAAGTGCTCGGCATGGTCGTCTTTACCCTGATGACTCCATTTAAGGATATGGACGAGATTAAGAAGGGCAATGTCGCTGTAGCATTGGCGCTCGGCGGAAAATTCCTGGCTACGGCGATTATCCTGGGGGTAGCGGCCTATACGAATACGTCGATCTGGCACATGATGCTGTGGTTCGCTGTAGGGTATGTCTGCCTGATCGCGGCGTACTGGATATTTGAGCTGTTTACCCCTGGCTTCAGAATATCCGAACAGCTGCAGAAGGGTAATGTAGCCGTGGGCACCATGCTCTGTCTGGTTTTCATCGGAACCTCCTTTGCCGTCAGCAGTCTGATCATTTAAGCTTCTGGGGCTGCCCCGCACGGTGTTATCCGTGCGGGGCACCATATTAATTAGGGAAGAGGGGCGGGCGGATGCATTTTCTCCTCAGGATATCAGGAAAGCTGATGGCTCTTAAGAAGAAGACCATTGCACTTATGATTCTTTGTTTTGTTGTTCTGAGCGCCACCATTGCCTACACACTGGAGCCCGGTACCTTTAACAACTGGTTCAACGCGTTCTACTGGGTAATGACAACGATGTCTACCGTCGGCTATGGCGACTTTTTTGCCAAGACGTTTTCCGGTAAGCTGTTCACTATTTTTCTATACATCTTTGGCATCGGTCTGTTAAGCTTGGTCATCGGTAAAGTGGTTGAGGCCATGGGGGAGATACAGAGGAGGAGAGGGGCTGGAACCTTGAGCTTTCACGGGAAAAATCATGTGCTGCTGATTAACTGGAGCCGGAAAACGCAGGCGGCCGTAGATGAGATTCTATGTTATGACCCGAAGTGCCGGATTGTCATCATTGACGAAATAGGTCAGCATCCGCTGGAGCAAATGGAGCAGGTGCATTTCATCAGCGGCGATGCCTCAAGCGATGATATTCTGCTGAAGGCCGGCATCGGGGAAGCAAGAGCGGCCATTGTATTTGGCGACAACCGCATAGACGAAGCCTCGCTGATTGACGGCAAATCGCTGCTGATCGTCTCAAGCATTGAGCGGATCGCCCCGCAGGTACATACTACAGTCGAGATTATGCAGGAGAAGAATATTAAGAACTTCCGGCATGTTCATGTGAATGAGTTCGTACTTTCGCATGATGCCATCTCCAGGCTGGCCGTGAGGTCGGCTCTGCAGGAAGGGAATTCTGAGGTGATCAGCCAGCTGCTCAGCCGCCAGCATGGCGACGACATCTATGAAGTGCCGCGGAACCCAGCTTGGCGAACCTACGGGGAAGCCTTTCAGGATCTGCTCCTTCAGGGGGCTACCCTAATTTCCGACCATAGCGATATGGGCATTAACCGTAAGCTAGACCAGCCGATCCCGGCCGATGCACGATTATATATTGTCACCGATGAAGAAACTTATCGCAGAATCAAAGGATAGGCACGGAATGATCTAATTTATTCTTCATACCAATAGAGCCAATAGAGCTGCCTAAGGTTGTTTTTGACCTGAGGGTAGCTCTTTTTGTGTTACAAGTCTGTTTTTTTACAAAAAATAGTAGGAAAAACGAATCATTTTGTTGCTTTGACACAAAATAATTGGTAAAACAGTCAACTTTGTGACTAATATTACCGTAATATAGTTATCGACAAAATACGCCCTTCATGGAGAGTGATGATTTGGGTAGAGGACGCAGCACAGTTCTTGCTTGTCTGATGTCTCTTGCCTTCTTGGCCGCCTACAGCAACGGGGCGCAGCCGGTACCTTCAGCAAGTGCAGTAGTCTCGCCCAGCTCATCAGCGGGACCGGGACAGCCGTCAGAAGAGCATGTAAAAGAAAAGCAGGAACTATATACTTTCATAAATACGAAACTTACCGGCCCCTTTGGGGTGTATACCAATTTACTGGATACGGATCAGTCGGCAGAAGCCGCCACCGGTCATGAGGTATTAAGCGAGTCAGCCTCCCTGATGATGTTAAGTGCTGTCCGCAGCGGTGATGCACAGCTTTTTGCCCGGCAATGGGCGCTCGGCAAACAGACCTTCGACGTGGAAGGCGGATTCAGCTACCGGTACAGCCCGAAGCTGCAGAAACAGTACACGGTTAATGCGGCGGTGGACGACCTGCGGATGATCGGTGCCTTATTTGCTGCGGGAGAGGTTTTCGGGAATCAGCAGTATACAGAGGAAGCTGAGCAATATTCCAGGAGATTCTATTCTAGTAATGTTAAAGACGGAAAAATGTATGATCTATATGACAATTTATACCAACAAAATAACGGGTTTATTACTTTGTGTTATATTAATCTGAGTGTGTTGCGAAAATTGTCGATTGATAGCGAATCTTTAGGTATTTTGTTGGATAATATGAGCAAAATTCTTGAGCAGGGCTATCTGTCAGACTCATTTCCTTTCTATGAAACGAGATTTGATTATAAGTCCGGAGCGTACGGATCAGAACATATCAATACAGTGGAATCGCTGCTGAGCATTCTGAATTTGGCAGAGGCGGGCCGCCAGCGTCCGGAGAGCATCCGCTTCATCAAGCAGCAGGTCGAGGCAGGTACGCTGTACGGACAATATACCCGTGAAGGAAAACCCGCGAATGATGTCCGCTCCACGGCAATCTATGCGCTGACGGCGATGATCGGTGCGGTGGCCGGTGATGCTGCCCTCTATGAAGCAGGTATCGGGCGGATGAACGAGTTCAGAATTACAGATCCTGCAAGTCCGCTGTACGGCGGGTTTGGTGATCCGAATACCGGCCAGGCGTACTCTTTTGACAATCTGATGGCTTTATTAGCCTATTCCTATCAGCCCAAAAACGAACAATAACGAAGGTGAATCCGCATGATCTACAACACTGTGAAAACAACCCTGCGGCAGGGCGTCATGCTTGCCGGCTTCCGTGCATCCCCCGCCTTTATTGCGGCCTTCGGAGTACTGCTGATTACGGTGGTCGCCCTGTTTACGGCTCCTTATATCGGGATGGCTGATAACGGCGACTTTTTCCGCAATATTTACAGCAATGGACTCTATTTCAGCCAGCCGGATTATGACAGCCAGTATTTTGGCTATTTCGTGAAGCATTTTGGAATCTATCAATACTATAACGAGAATGGGGCGACCCTTGATTCTTCCCAGTCTCTGTTCATCAAGCTGGCTATAGGCCTGAATAAACTGCTGTTCAACAGCACGGTGTTCGATATCCGGTTCCAGGCGGCCGTCTATACGATTCTTTATGTAGCCGCTATTTATTTGCTGGTGGAAGCGATCACGTGCCGGATGACCCGGAAGCAGGGGATGATCGTGGCGGTGCTTGCGGTTTTCATTTTTGGCGATACGGGATACACCGCGTATTTCAATTCTTTTTACAGTGAGAGCCTTGTGCTGATCATGATGCTGTTCATCTTTGCCGCATGGCTGCTCCTGTACCGCAAGCAGTACAATGATTATTTTTTGCTGGTGCTGTTTGTAATCAGCGGGCTGATTCTGACGACCTCCAAACAACAGAATGCTCCTGTAGGTATTATTTTATCCGTGCTGGGTATCTCGCTTCTGTGGGTAAGGAGAGACCGGATTTTCCGCAGTCTTACGGTGGTCTCGCTGCTTCTGTTGCTGGCTGCCGGAATTGGAACCTATCTTAATATCTCCAAGGAATTCGTAAACATCAACCAGTATCATGCGATGACCCGCGGCGTACTGCAGGATTCTGCCAATCCGGAGACTTCGCTGGAATCCTTCGGGATCAATGGGCAGTATGCGATTCTAAAAAGCAATATTTACTATGAGCAATACGGGACGGTCGATGTGAATTCGCCGCTTCTGGAGAAGGATTTCTACAGCAAATACGGTTTTGTCTCTATTCTAAAATATTATGTCAGTAACCCTAGCCAGCTCAGCTCGATGCTCAATGTGGCTGCCCAGAGCGCTTTTTCGATCAAGCCGGCGGCTATGGGCAATTATGAGGAAGCGGCGGGTAAGGAATTCCGGGCCCAGAGCCATTTTTTTACACTCTATAGTCTGTTGAAGGGGATTCTGGCCCCCAAAACCTTCGGGTTCATCCTGCTCTGGATGGTGCTGGTTATCGGTTTATATATGCCCTCCTTTGTAAAAGCGTTGAAGGCACGGGATCCCAGAGGCATGCAGCGGATGGTGCTGATTGTGGCCAGCATGGCGATAGGATTGTCCGGGATTCTGGTTTCCGTCATCGGAGCGGGGGATGCGGACATCTCGAAGCATGAATTTTTGTTCACCCTGGCCTTTGATCTGGTCTCACTTCTGGCAGTATCCGGTGTGGTCGGGCGGAGAGTCTCGGGCAGCCGCGAACCGGCAGCGGACAGAGCCGGCAAAATTCCGAATGTGCAGGAGGGCGTCAGCGCATGAGCCGGCATAAGGATGCCGGGCTCACGCTGCTGGTGGCGCTGCTGCTGATTATAGCTGTATTCGTCCAGCCGGCTGTCCCGGCTCACGCTGCCGCCGAAGCGCAGTCCGCCGTGCAGCAGCCCAAGGTTCTGCTGCTGTATGACAGCCTGGCAGCGGGAACCCCGCGGGAAGGCAATGTGCGGGAAGTGCAGCGCCAGCTGGCCGCGTATCATGTGCAGGTCACAGTGGCCGCGCTGGACCGCTATGAGCAGGGAATGATGACAGTGTTCCCAAGCGTCATAACCGTTATCAATGCGCCTGATCTGATGCTGTCTCAGAATAAGCCGTATATGGAAGACTTAGAGCAGTACAACGGACAATATTTGCATATTGGCTATCAGCCTCCGGCCAGGCTGGAGCAGGCCTTGCAGCTGTCCACCGGACTGGCGGAGGAGGAGAGTGCAACGCTTACGGCCGGGGCGTTCCGCTCTGAGGATCTTAAGCTGCTTCAGGTGCCTTATATTACTTCCAGTAAGGCAGAGCGGGAATATGGCAGCCTGTTCTTGAAGAGCAGCGGCCGCGTGGTTCCGTATGCTGTTAGCTCCGGCAACTTCACATATATTCCTTACCTGGAGGAAGGCAATGTTAGTAGGCTGGCGGCAGCTGCTGTGCTGAAGGATTGGCTGAGGGCTGCTCCCGCAGCCGGACCTTTTCTCGTTATTAAGGAAATTTATCCGTTCTCCGATCTGGCGCTGCTGGAAGAACTGGCCGGCCGTCTGTATGAGGCGGGTATCCCCTTCACCGCCAGTGTGCGTCCGGTATTCAGCAACACGGATTTTCCAGCCATGCAGCGGTATTTGAAGGCGCTCAAGGTGGTTCAGGCGAAGAACGGAAGCATTCTGGTCAATGCTCCGGCCCTGATGCCCTCCATTAACAGCAGTGATCATACGCTCGGCGGCAAGATGAGCGGGTTCATTAATCTGCTGGCCGAGAACGGCGTAGCACCGCTCGGCATGGGTGCGGAAGCCTTCTGGACCTACGACAAGGAATATGCTGCAGCTGGCATGGGTTATTTTGACTCCGTGGTGCTGTTTCCGGACGAGAACGTTATTCATATGGAAGAGACCAACGTCTCCGCAAGCTTTGCCTCCTCGCTGTACAGCATAACGCCGGAGTTTCTGCAGAGCCTGAAGCACGAGGGGAAGGCCATGCCGCAGCTGCCGATGGATGCTGCGGTGACAGTGAATCTTCCGGAGGATGAGGCTGGACTTTCGCTATTGCTGCAGACTTTGGACGACTTATGGATTACCTTTGCCGATTATAAGCAGGCTGGCCATACGGTAGCTACGGATACGAACACTGTAAGCTCCGCGGATGGCGTTGTTAAAGTGAACGGCAGCACGCTCAATATTGACTATGTACCGGAAATTGTCAGCAGTGATTATCAATACAAAGAAGAGCAGTTCAAAAGCTTCAAGACATTGTTCAGTGTGCAAAGCAAATTTTTCATCGTAGTGATTACCGTCGCGCTTCTGCTCTTCGGGGGACTGCTCACGGTCGGCTACAGGCTGTACCGGAAGAAATACCTGAAATGAACAATTTTTACGCATAAGGAGAACAACATGACGATCTCAGACGTGCTGATGGTGATTGCGGTGATCTGTATCTGGTCGCTGCTGCTGGTAAATGTGGCCCTGATTATAGCCGGATATTTGTATTACATTCAAACGGAGAATGAGGGTGTCCCTGAGATTAAGGGCGAGTATCCGTTCGTGACCATCATGGTTCCCGCGCACAATGAGGGTGTGGTCATCAGCAAAACCGTGGAATCCCTGCTGGCGCTTGATTACCCGCATGACCGTTATGAGATCATCGTCATTAATGATAACTCTTCGGATAACAGCGCCCAGCTGCTGGGAAATATACAGGAACGGAACCCTCAGCGTAATCTGCTGGTCATCAACACCGATTCTGTCACTGGCGGCAAAGGAAAGTCCAATGCGCTCAACATCGGATTTGCCCGCAGCAGAGGCGAGCTGATTGCCATTTATGATGCCGATAATACGCCGGAGCGGACGGCACTGAAATATCTGGTTGCTGAGATTGTGTCAGATTCAAGCCTCGGCGCCGTTATCGGCAAGTTCAGAACCCGCAATCGTGATGCCAGTCTGCTCACACGGTTTATTAATATAGAGACGCTCTCGTTTCAATGGATGGCGCAGGCGGGGCGGTGGAAGCTGTTCAAGCTATGCACGATTCCCGGAACGAACTTTATTATGCGCAGATCGATTGTGGAAGCCATCGGCGGCTGGGACGTCAAAGCAATTGCCGAGGATACCGAAATCAGCTTCCGGATCTATATGATGGGCTACCGGATCAAGTTCCAGCCGAAGTCAGTCACCTGGGAGCAGGAGCCGCAGACCGTGAAGGTCTGGTTCAAGCAGCGGACCCGCTGGGCGAAGGGGAATGTCTATGTCATTGTCAAAAACCTGCCGCTGCTGTTCGACCGGACGGCGTCCAAGATCCGGTTTGATATTCTTTATTACGTGTCGATCTACTTCCTGCTGCTAATCTCGCTGATCACCTCCGATCTGCTGCTTGTGCTGCATGCGATGGGATATGTTCATACGACGATTGCCGGACTAAGCAGTTTTCTATGGCTGCTGGCCATTGTGCTGTTCGTAGTGGGGATCTTCGTCACGCTTACCACAGAGAAGGGCGAGATGAGCCTGTCGAACTTTTGGATCATTCTGCTGATGTATGTCTCGTACTGCCAGCTGTGGATGGTTGTCGCCGCCTATGGAATGTACAACTACCTCAAGGATGTCATCTTCAAACGGGAAGCGAAATGGTATAAAACCGAGCGCTATTAAAGGCCGGAGGAAGAGAAATAAGACATACAGGAGATACAGAAGATGATAAAAAAACAGATGATGATATGGGCGCTCTGCCTCTCCCTTGTCCTGATTCAGCTTCCGGCAGCCGCTGCCGCCGCTGCACCTCCCGGAGCTGGCAAACTGACGTATGAGACCTCCTTTACAGGCACCGACACTTCGCTCTCGGGCGGAGAGGTGCAGCAGCAGTATTTTTCGGTAATGGATTACTGGAATGTGAACAGTGTGAAGATCAATCTGCATTTTCAAGTCTCGCAGATTACGAAGGACCAGCAGTCAAGTATAACCCTGTCGCTAAACGGCACGCCCTTTTACTCGTTCCGTCCTTCTCCAAGCAATAACGGGGAGCAGATATTGAGTATTCCTGCGCCTAAGGCTTTTCTGAAAGAAGACAGCAACACACTCACCCTGCAGGGCGATCTCAAGACGGCCGGGGACAATAATCAGGTGTGTTATGTGGACAACTCGCCAGATAACTGGCTGCACTTTTTCAATACTTCGGGTATTGCCGTGACCTATACTTCCAAAGCACTGACCGGGGGCATCCGTGATTTCAGTGAACGGTTCTCCGGAATAGATACCGTAAAGAGCAATAAGAGTCTGATGACGGTGCCGGAGAATGCCAGCAGTGCTGAGCTGGAATCAGCCACCTATGCCCTGTCGGGATTTGCCAAAGAGAATGCCCTGACGGATAAGACGATCGGAATGCTGCCTTACCGGGAGGATTCCGTGCAAGACAAGAATGCGGTGGTGCTGGTCGCCATGTACGACCATGTGCCGGGTGAACTGAAGCAGCTGCTAAGCGGGACGGAGGATCTGGCGACACATGCGCTGATCCAGCTGGTGAACAAGGATACCCTGCCTACGCTGGTAGTAACCTCGAAGGACGAGAATCTGCTCATCAAGGCTGGGAGAATGGCTGCAAGCACCGGACTGATGAGTCAGATGAATAGTGATTTGAAGGTGATTGATGATGCCACAGAAGTGAACGAGCCGGCTTATGTCATCAGTTCGGATGTGGCGCTCACGGAGACCGGCGATAAGTTATCTGGGCCGAACCACCGGGAGCAGACGTATTTTGTCTCTTTGCCGTCCAACCGTTCGATTGCCGATTCCGGGAAAATCAGTCTCGATTTCCGCTATGCGGAGAATCTAGATTTTGCCCGTTCACTCGTTACGGTAAGCATCAATGATACGCCGATCGGCAGCAAAAAGCTGACGAAGGAGCTGGCGAATGGCGACACACTAACCTTGACGGTGCCGCAGAACCTGGGGATTTCCGGGAACTTCTCGGTGAAGGTAGCCTTTGATCTGGAAATGCAGAGTGCAGTCTGCACGCCGAATACAGAGCAGATGCCCTGGGCGTATATCGGCAAGGAATCGCTGCTGCATCTGAATACTAAGGATCGTACGGATCTGCTGTTTAACAATTACCCGTACCCGTTCCTGCGTGATGGAATCTATAACCATGTAGCCGTAGTTCTTCCGCAGGAGATGGATGACTATACGTATCAGAGTCTGGCGAATGTTTTTAATCTGCTGGGTCAATATACGAGTGGGAATACCGGAGACATTCATTATTACACGGATGAGGTCAGCGCGGACAATCTGAAGAACAACAATATCCTGGCCATCGGCTCTTATAAGAACAACAAGGTCATCCGGGACAGCAACGACAAGCTGTATTTCAGGTACAGCAAGGATGGAGCAACGCTAGTTTCCAATGAAAAAATGAGCATTGAAGAGCAGTACGGGGCAGAGATTGGAACTTTGCAGCTGGTGGATTCCCCCTACGAAAGCGGCCGCGGACTTATGGCGGTAACAGCGGTGAACTCCGGGGATTATTACCTGGCTTCCAAGCTGATTGCCAGCGAAAAGGACAAGTGGAAGGTCTATGGTGACGGTGTGGTAGCGGATAAGGACGGAAACGTCAGCGCGTACCGGTTCAAGAAAGTTACGGGGGCAGAACCAGACTCCGCACTATCGCAAATCGTGGAGCGTAGTGATGTGCTTGGTTTCGTCATTGCCGTGGTGCTTGTGGTTGCCCTCGTTCTTGTAGCGCTGCTTCTGCTACTCCGCAAACATATGAAGAAACGTGGTGATAGACATGAGACGTAACCGCAGCAGTCTGGTCTCCGATCTGGGGTTCCTTGGATTTCTTGTGCTGGTGTTCATCTGTATTGTGTTTATCGCCGGCTCGGGCAATGATTATATCCAGAATATTATCATTCTGAATATCGCGTTTATTCTGGCGCTCGTAACCTATTTCACCACGGTGACTGCCGGTCTGGCGCTGAATCTCGCCTTTATCTTCGGTTATGGCTTCTTCATCGTCTATCAGACCGTGTCGCGGGGAGAGACGATTGGCATCAGCACGTATTTCTGGCTGATCATGGTTCCGCTGATTACGGTGGTGCTGTGGATCTTCACGTCCAGCTCACGGGAGCTGGAGGCCGAGAATGAACGTCTGAAGAAGACGACGGCTAATCTCGCTACCGTTGATGAGAACACCGACCTGCGGAACAGCATTTCTTTTCAGAAGGATGCCAGCCTGTTTACGGGGATTTCCACCCGCTACGGGATTCCCCTCACACTGCTCGTCATCAAGGTGAAGTATTGGAGCGAGATCCGCCGTCTGATTCCAGAGGATCAGCTGTCTGACGCGATTTATGACGTCTCCCAGCTCAGCCAGTCCAGCATCCGCACTAATGATGCGCTGTACTTGCTGGATAAGGAGGAGGCTACCTGGGGGCTGCTGCTCTTTACGGACCGTGAGGGAGCCAAAATCGTGATCGAACGGATTAAATACAAGCTCCAGGAATTGAATGAGCATGAATTCTCCGGCAAATACAAGGTGAATCTGGGGCTGAAGATCGGAGCTGTACAGTATGAGGCCGAGACGATCGAGAATCCGCTGGATTTCATTGTGCAGACTAAAAAACAATTGGAGTATGATGTGTAAGCTGCCCTAGTGAATAGGAGCAGATTTATTAGTAAAGAATATACGCATTCCCTAAAATCGGGCTTAGGTTGACTCCCGGGAGGAGAGCGCGTATGATGAAGAGGTGTGGAAAATCGTAAGATTTACGCATTTCCCTTCGTCTAAAGCTTAGTATCAATAGACCTAGAGATGGCTTCATATGAATATAGACAATGTTTTCGGGAAGGAGGTTATCACTATGAAAGAAGGAATACACCCAAGAGTGAACCAGGTCATTTTCCTGGATGCCAGCGTGGGCTTCAAGTTCTTGAGCTCATCCACTAAGTCATCCGGCGAAACAATGGAATGGGAAGACGGCAACACGTATCCGGTGATCCGTGTGGACGCAAGCTCCGCATCGCACCCTTTCTATACAGGCAAACAGAGAGATGCAGAAACTGGCGGCCGTGTGGACAAGTTCAAACAACGGTTGGCCCAGAAGAAATAAGGGATCCAGTCAGCAGAAAAGGGATACTTGCGCAGTCATGTGATGACGGTGCAGTATCCTTTTTTTTTGTTTAAGCAATGTATTTTACGGGTAATAATAAGCAGGTGGGAAGTGGAATTATCAATTAACGGATGGAACGGCATGTAATGTGTATTCCGAAAGGTAGTTGATTCACCCATGTACTATCTGAAATGGAAACGAAACCGAGGGTGGCGACGGTTGTTTTCAGGAAAAGCCCCCTAGCAATTGGAAACTGGCATAACTAAATAAACACTTCTCACCTTTTTGAAGACTCTACAGGCTGCCTGTAGGGTCTTCGTGTGTATCCCTGGCATATTCTAGACATTTTCTGCTTCCAAAATAAGACACATTTGTTCTGAATGGTTCAATTGTGCAAAAGAGTAGGATATAATAAGGCAGGGCTATCACAAAAATAGGAGAAATATGACATGCCGTGGATGCAGGGTTATCCCTATTATTTAATTATGGGCAGTGTTCTAAGTCTCTACATGGGCGTCAACTCTTATAAGCATCACAACACACCAGGAAGACGCTATTTATGGATCTTAATGCTGCTGGTCAGCGTAATATTTGCGGCTACGGCCGGAGAGATCCTCTCCGCTTCCTTTCAGGCCAAGCTGTGGTTTAGAAACATTCAGCAGGTCCCGCTGCTGCTCAGCACCATATTTACTTATGCTGTTATCAAAGATTACGTATCGCGTTCTTCGGCGGGGCTGAACAGGCGGCTTGCAGTGATTTGTATTCCTGTAGTTTTGGATGTGCTGCTGATCTTTACAGACTCTTACCATCATCTGATGCGTAGCAGCGTGGGCATGAATACAGTGGCGGGCGTGAGCGGAATCGTAGTGCACCCGACCGTGCTGAACATGGCCTTGATTGCCTATGACCAGCTTTTTGGCGTGTATGCTGTTTTTCTGCTTGCGGTTTCCCTGCAGAGCTCATCGAAATATTATTTCAAATGGAATGTGCTGCTGCTGGCCAGTCTCTTCATTCCAGTCGCCTCTATCTTTTTACTTCCGCTGCTCAAGATAACCGTTGTCGGATTTACCGCATTTACCTATTTGCCGCCTGTATTCATAACCTATTTCTCTTTGTTTAGGGATCCAGAGCTCTCCTTATACCCCCGGGCGAAGAAGCAAATTGTCGAGAAAATGAAGGATGGCATCGTGCTGACAGACCGCTACAACAATATTATTGATGTGAACGAAGCGGGGGAGCTTATGCTCTCGGCCTTGGCAGAGCGGCAGGTCAGCTCATGGGTGGGCAAAAATATCTTCATGCTGCTGGAGCAGTACGGGGAAGTGGCGGTGTATTACTACCAGCAGATTGAAGGGCAGTTCGAAATTGAGGTTCCCGGCACGGCCGACGTCTGTTACGGGCTGTCTCTGATTGCCACCGAGAACAATTACGGGCAGGCTGTAGGCATGCTGATCGTGATCCGTGATCTCAGTGAGAAAAAGCGGTATGAGCGCGAGCTGCTGTACCAGGCGACTGTAGATGATCTCACGGGCCTCTACAACCGGAGGCACTTCATGCGTCTGGTGCAGAACTATGCCATGCAGGACGGGTCAGGAAAGGCGCTGCTGCTGTTTGACATTGATGATTTCAAGTTAATAAATGATACATACGGTCATATGGCCGGAGACCAGGCACTGGTCGATTTCTCCAAAAAGGTACTTAAGCTATACGGGAATAACGGAATCGCCGGCAGGATTGGAGGCGAGGAGTTCGCTGTATGCTTCTTTGCAGACAGCGAAGAGGCCGCGCTCAGGGAAGCGGAGACCTTTCGTGCCGAGGTGCAGAAACATATCGTCAGGCTGGAAGGCGGACTTCAGATCAGGCTTACGGTCAGCATCGGCATTGCGTTCACGGAGCGCTGTGATGCAACCTTTGAGGATTTTTACCGTGAGGCCGACGAGGCCCTGTATATATCCAAGACCGCCGGCAAAAACAGGGTTACGCTGGGACGGCGGCCGGTTCTGATGCAGGTCCGCAAATAAAAAACGAACCCGGCTGTCCACATCCCTGCGGTGTGGAAAGTGGTTCGTTTTTTTATTATTAGGACTGCGGGGTTACAACAACCACTTTCCAGGCCGTTCCGATTGCCGGCAGGCTCTTGGTCAGCATCGGGCCATAGAAGCCGATCACTTTCGCACCTTGTACGATAGCTGCGGCATCCACTGCCTCTCCGGTTTCCTTAACCAGCGCAGTATTGGCGGATAAGCGGAGTACAATCTCGCTTTGTGACGTTTCGCTAAGGCCGGTACCCTTAATGCGGATCATGCGGGTGCCGTCTTCGGAGGTGGTTACACTCTCAATAGTCCCTTCCGTACCGAGCAGCATGGCTGGCTTCTCCGTGTCCTGCACCGTTATCTGATAAACTGGTGTCTGCGGCGGAAGGCTTCTGGTTGAGAACAGGGCATGTTCTGCTTCAACGGTCATACCGATTTGCAGGTCAGCCAGTGTCAGCATGCTACCGTCAGCCATCTGGAAGAGGGTATCTTCGCCTACATTTAGTACGATGCCGGAGGTGCCTGTACCTTTTATCTGCACGGATGGATATTTCCCGTCAGTGTTGATGGCGGTGATGACGCCGCTCTCCTTCATATGTTCTGCGGCCGGGGCAATCACGATTTGCTGTCCCTCCACGGAAATGGTCTGGCGCAGCACCTTACTTACAAAAGAAGCCGGCACATACAGCTTGTTCTCCTTCGTCAGCGGTGCTGTACTGAGTGTAGTGTTCATTTTGTTGACGGCATAACGGTTCTCACCGCTCTTAACCGTTGTAAAGATATTCCCTTTGTTCAAATCAACGGCTTTGGTAGCTGTATTCCAGGTGACGGTGAAGCCCAGGGCCTCTGCGACGATGCGTAGCGGAATCAGAGGCTCTTTGGCACCAGAAGGCTGGAAGCCCTTCCCGGAAATGGCCGAGCCGTTCAGCTCAATAGTGAATGTGTTAGAGGTAGTAGTGCTGGCTGCCTGCGGCGCTGTGTCCGCATTCAATGAAGTGACCATAGGAGCGGCGGAAACGGCTCCGGTAGAAAGGGCCAGGGATAAGGTTAGGAGGACTGCGCTTGTTTTCAGGGATGGTCTCATGTGTGTAAGCTCCTTTAGGTGAGTTAGTCAGGTGTGTATCGTTTACTAAACGCCGGGGAGCTCAATTTTGTTGCAATATCTCTATGGTGTATTATTTAGCTGTGAATAATAAACCAAATAAAGGGATTTATTCCAATTTAACGTGACCGATGTCATCACTTTAGAAAAATAATTCATATAAAATAAATCTGGCAGCAACTTTTTCCAAATAAATACTTAAATGATTAAAAATATATTTTGGATTTACTATACGTCAAGAAAAATTCTATGATTCTGCTATGGGGGTTAACTTATGAAAAAAATGCTCTGCTTGACGCTGGCTTTATTAACCATGATGATAACGGCATCATCTGTATCAGCAAATTCATTGGGCAAGAATGGACTCTTATTAAAACTAAATGATGCGTATCTAATTTACTCCAAGGGAGAAATGCCTTACGTTGATGCCAACTACAGAACGCTGATTCCATTAAGGGTTATTTCTGATGCAATAAATGGAAGGATCACTTGGGACCAAAAGACAAAAGTTGTTCAGATTGAAGCTGAAAACTTCAAATTAAGTGCTGCTCTTAATGAAAAAGGAGCAACTATTAATAATAAAAAGATAAATTCTGATACATCCATGATAAATAAAAATGGTACTGTTTTGGTACCCGCTAAATGGATTGCTGAAGGCTTGGGGGTTTCTTTGATATGGGATGCTAATAGCAAAGTACTGTCGATGGACGGGGAACAATTTTTTCAAAAAGGGCCATTAGAACGGATGAATAATGAGGAGCATAAAGTAACCTCTTTTGATCCGCAAATTGTACCGATTGAAATTGGATATGGTGCTAACGAAGGCGAAGAACAGCTGAAAATCTCATTTAAAAATATTTCTAAGAATACGTATACCAATAGAGAAATCCAAGATCACCTACTAGTCTATATTTCTCCTGATAGTTTTATTGAAGAAGGGATAAATGGCATAACAAATAGCGATCGATCTGGTATTCGGTTAATTGATAAACTTGAACCTAATAAAACATATTCCTATTTCCTTCCTGTTGGAAGGCTAGATCAAAAACAATTGCAAGTCGATACGCCTCAATATGTGTTTATACGTTATTTTAAATATCAATAATTAGTTCATCTTGAAGTTTGCGAAAAAATATCGATGCTGTTAATCTTGATCTGTTTAAAAAGGATCTAAAGAATCATAACTATTATTAAACGTGAAAAAGGACTTTTAAATTTCGGCTGCAAACAGGATCTATGGAACCCCTTCTTTTTGTCGTAAATGGTATATAGGGCTTTGGATTAATTATTATCGGCAACGCTTGATATCGGAATAATATGTTATAAGAGGCCACTCGTTTCAAATGTTTGTAAGATTACAAACATCCGAAGCGAAGCGGCCTTTTTCTTGTGTTCTATGGTTTAGAATAGTTAAGTATTGGTTGACTACTAGCATTGTCCCTTTGGCAATTGCTTTATTTAGTTTGAACTTGAAGTTATGAAGTTCCATCGCTAACACTGTTATGAATTCAAGGGGTTTTTAGACAACAGTGACTGGGTGTCTTAAAACATTTTCTGTAGTCACAGCCATTGAATATACTGAAATAACTATAGTAGTATGAAAATATTTACAAACGATTCGTCAAGAACGGGGAGGAAAAATAAATGTATGATACGTATATCTTTGATTTGTACGGCACGCTGATCGATATTGAGACGGATGAAGAGCAGGCTGAGGTCTGGGAACGTCTGTCGCTGCATTTCAGTTATCATGGTCTGAATATTACAGGGGAAGAGCTGCAGAAGCGGTTCCTCGCCGAACGGGACCGGCAGCTGGAGGCTGCTGCCCGCCACTGCCAGTTTCCTGATTTCGTAATGGAAGAGGTGTTCCGGGAAGTGGCCCGTGATCTGGGCGGTGAACCCGGACAGGCCTGGCTCCATGAAACAGTTAGGTGGCTGCGGACCTTATCTATGATTCATATTTCCCTGTATGACGGTGTGGCCGAGATACTCGGCCGGTTAAGAAGCGGCGGCAAAAAGGTCTTCCTGCTCTCCAACGGCCAGAAAACCTTCATTGAGGCAGAGCTGACCATGCTGGGCATCCTGCATTTATTCGACGGGATCGCCATTTCCTCGGAGGCTGGTGTGAGCAAGCCTGATCCGTTGTTTTACCGCTATTTGACGGAAAATTACGGCGCAAATCTGAGCTCGGCGATCATGATCGGCAATGATCCGCGTACAGACATCGCCGGTGCAAATGCAGCCGGGATTGCTTCCTGCTATATTCAGACGGCCTCGTCACCCCGGGGTGTCCCGGTCAACAGCACGGTGCAGATCTGGGATGGAGACTTGCGGCAAATCCCCGGCTGGAACCTTTAGCCGTAGGGGACAGGCAGAAAGTTTGCCCGGCCCAATGCAGCGCCTTATAATATGTCCATGATCTTAATTTGGCAGGAGAGAAGGACGACTGTATGACCTTTATTCTTATCGCGGCGGTGATCCTGGCGCTGATTGCCGCTGTTTATTTCGTAATGACCTTATACCCCGCATTTGGCGCACGGGCCTCCAAGGCAGAGCGGGCGGCGATCAGCCGCTCACCTCAATACCAGCAGGGCAAATTTGTTTATCCCTTTCCGGTGGCGGATATAGAGAGCCCTCTGGGAGGCGGCCTTTCGATCCTGAAGGATTTCGTCAAAGGCAACCCGAACTCCAGGCCTAAGACACCGCTGCTGCCCCAGCCGCTGCTTACCAGTTCTATTCAGCAGAACAGGGAAACTAAGGCGACCTGGTTCGGACATTCGGCAGTATTGCTGGAGATCGAAGGAGTCACCCTGTTTCTGGATCCGATGCTGGGGCGTACGCCTTCCCCTTTTCCAGCCATCGGCGGCAAGCGCTACAGCAGGCAGCTGCCGATAGAGCTGGCTGATCTTCCGCCTATTGATGCCGTGCTGCTCTCTCATGATCATTATGACCATCTCGATTATGGAACGATCAGACAGCTGCAGCAAAAAGCCTCCATGTTCATCGTACCGCTCGGTGTCGGCGCCCACTTGAAGCGGTGGGGCATCAGCGGGGAGCGTATCCGTGAGTTTGACTGGTGGGATGAAATCACCTTTAACGGATTGACGCTCACAAGCGCACCCGCGCGGCATTTCTCGGGACGCAGCCTGCTGGACCGTAACACCACGCTGTGGTGCTCCTGGATCATCCAGGGAGCGAATGCCAAGATCTTCTTCAGCGGGGATAGCGGCTATGGGCCGCATTTTGCAGAAATCGGGCAGAAATACGGCCCGTTTGATCTGACGCTGATGGAATGCGGGCAGTATGACCTGCGCTGGTCAGATATTCATATGATGCCGGAACAGACGATCCAGGCCCAGATTGATCTGCAGGGCAAGCTGATGATCCCGATTCATTGGGGGGCCTTTACATTAGCCATGCATGACTGGACTGATCCTGTGGAGCGGGTGCTGCGTGCGGCGAAAGAGCATGGCTTGCGGCTGGCTACACCGAGAATCGGCGAGCCGGTTCATGTGGGTGCCGAGACGTATCCATCGTCACCGTGGTGGAGATGATGAAGAAAGGGTGGTGCAGGCCGGACCTATGCTACAATAGTTGTGCAGTAACGGGAGAGGAGTGAATAACAATTATGAGCGATAAAGTAAACGAGCAGGAGCTGCTGGCCGTATTGGCTGCAAAGACTAAGGTGGATCCCGAGCTGATTAAGCGGGTCCTTAAGCATGAGCAGACCTTCATCAACAATGCCAAAGCGGACAGCAAAGGCGACGTTGATATTGATAATGATGATCTGGTTGATTATGTAACAGGCCAGCGTGATGTGAAGCTGGACGAGCTGACAGTGGAAACCATTCTCGATGCGGAAATGGATTATCTTATGGATAAGGGCCTGGCCGGATATATTGATTAAGGCCTGCTGCGAAGCGGTTTATGATCTGTAAGGGAGCATAAACCGCTCCAGTCTATCTTAGTTCCCTGAAATTAATTTCTTAAATTCTTTGCTTTCGGTCTTTGTGTGTGCTACAATGAAATTAATCATAAATTTAACCCTTAATTCACATATTGTAAAAGGTTATCATTTGTGCGTATGAATCCTTTTCCAATGTGTGAATTTTTATTTGTTCGTACAATACGTAGGAATAAAAGGACATGTGTTAAATAATCTATTGGAGGTAATACAAATGCAAACAGGTACAGTTAAATGGTTCAATGCAGACAAAGGTTTCGGTTTTATCGAGGTTGAAGGTGGAAGCGACGTATTCGTACACTTCTCCGCAATCACTGGCGAAGGCTTCAAATCTTTGGACGAAGGCCAACGCGTTGAGTTCAACGTAACTCAAGGCGCTCGTGGACCACAAGCCGAAAACGTTGTAAAACTGTAGTATGAAAACTAAGCTGCCCTTAACATCAGTTGAGGGCAGCTTTTTTTATGTAGAGAGAGCCGCCTGTCCTAAGTTCCTGTAGAGGTTATACCAATCGTCAGATTTGAACTAGAGGGAGGGGTACTTATGTATTTTCGTAAAAAAGCACTGGAGGATCTTCCACAGGAGGATACTGCCATTTGGTCCTGCACCAAAGAGGGCTGCACCGGATGGATGCGTGACAATTTCGCGTTTCAATATGTACCTACCTGCTGGCAGTGCAATTCGCCGATGACCCGAAGCATGAAGATCCTGCCCATGCTCGTGAACACGAATCATGAGATGAAGGAAATGAAAAAAGGGATTTCGATCCGATAAGCAGCTTGAAGCAGACCCGCCGGTTCCCTCTGAGGAACGGGCTTTTTGCTGTGTTGGCAGATGAATGTCCTTGACAATCAGGCTGACTTCTGGAAAATAGAGTTGGAAACGCTGTCAGTGAGGGGGAGGCTATGTGTTCAGCAGATTTAGAGAAATGAATACACTGCGTAATCAAATATTCCTGGGATTTCTGGGTGTCATGCTGGTTATTATCGCAGTTTCAGGTGCGTTCGTGTATGACAGGGTTTCTTCGCTCCTTAAAGATAATGCAGAACGGCACATTCAGCAGACCGCAGTTCAGGCTAACGGCAGGCTGGATGCGCTGATCGGCCAGATAGACAGCCTGATGGAGCAGGTGGCCAACCACCCGACGGTCCAGCAGCTGCTGCTGGAGGAGCTTAACGGTAAAGAGGTGTCCTTCAACCAGCGCCAATCGCTGCTGCAGATCGTATCCAGCTATCAGGCCTACATGCCGAGTGTCGGCTCACTGGAGTTGTATACTGCCGATTACCGGCTGCTGTTCCCAATTAAAGACGGCACCCTCAGCACCCGCATCGACAACCGTTATATCGCTGAAGCCAATAAGCAGAAAGGCCGGCTGGTCTGGATCGGCGTCGATCCGAATGATGACCAGAGTCTGCTGGCCATCCGTCAGGTCAGTCTGATGGACCGCTGGTTCTCGCGGGGCGGCTACCTGATGGCCAAGATCCAGCGCAGCTACTTTCAGCTGAATGATCCGCTATCCGGCAGTGACAGCGGAGAATCGATCCTGCTGGTCAGTGATGAGGGGCATCTGCTTGGCAGCAGTGAAACGCCGGAGCCTAATCTCCTGCCGCTCCTTTGGACTGACGATCAGACCGTGAGCTTCCGGGGCAAGGAGTATGTGCAGGTCAAGCAGCGTTCGGACAAGGCAAACTGGACGCTTTTGGTGCTTACACCTGTCAGCTATGTTACTAAAGGCATCTCCGTACTCAGGACAGTGCTGCTGTTCTCCGGCGGAATTGGAACACTGCTGTTTCTGTCACTCTCGTTCCTGCTCTCTACGATGATTACCAGGCCGATCATTCATCTGATCCGGGCGATGCGCAAGACGAGGCTTGGGGTGCTGACCCCTAATCCGGAGCCGGTCTCCACGATGGAGCTCCGGGAGCTGAATAACACGTACAACGGAATGATTGCAAATATGAATGATCTGATCCGGGTAGTCTATGAAAAAGAAATGCTGCAAAGCCGTACGGAGTTGAAGGCACTGCAGGCGCAAATCAATCCCCATTTTTTGTTCAATACCCTGGAGGCGTTCAATTGGTCGCTGGAGGAGAAGGGGGAAGAAGAGCTGGCAGGGCTGGTAGTTGTCATGTCGCGGTTGTTCCGCTATATTATCGGAAGTCCGAATATGGATGAATGGGTTACCCTCGGGGAAGAGCTGGAGCAGGTGCGGCGGTATCTGCAGATCATGGAGATGCGTATGGGCGAGCGGCTGACCTGGACGATTGAACTGGAACAGCCGGAAGCTGCTGTGCCGGTACCGAAGCTGCTGATTCAGCCGATTGTCGAAAATGCCATTCTGCATGGAGTGGAGAGCCGTGTCGGCAGCGGCACTGTCAGTATCCTGATCACGCCTTCCGGGCGTTCAGGATGGACACGGGTTACAGTGTCCGATAATGGACCCGGAATGGATGCAGAGAGGTTAAGTGCACTTCGCAGTGCACTGGAGGGCGGCCCGTCTATCTCCTCTAAGGGGACAGGGGTAGGTCTTGTGAATGTCCTGCGGCGGCTTAAGCTTTATTATGGCGGGAAAGACGCAGAGCATGAAGGACTGGTTATCGGCAGTGAGCCGTCTGTAGGGACGGTTATTACTTTTGAAATACCGAATCATGGGGGGGATATGTATGAGCCTGGGCAGCAAAAAAATTCTGATCGTGGATGATGAGCCGCGGACGCGGCAGGGCATTAAGCAGACACTGGAGGTATGGGCCGGTGGCAGATACGTGGTGGAAACCGCCGATAACGGGGTTGAGGCCCGTGAGCGGCTGCTGCACGAGCAGGTGCATCTGCTGATTACTGATGTGCGGATGCCGGAGGTCAGCGGAATTGATCTGATCCGCTCATTGAAGGAGCGGCCCCGCCAGCCGGTCGTTATCGTGATTTCAGGGTATGCCGAGTTTGATTATGTGCAGCAGGCCATGCGGCTTGGGGCTTTTAATTATCTGCTGAAGCCTCTGGATAAGGCGGAGCTGCTTCAGGTGGTGGAGGCTGCCCTGAAGCAGGAGGAAGAGGTGCAGCGGCGCGAGAAGCTGGAGAAGCTCGTCGATCCGAAGCTGTTCCAGATTGATCCGGACGGAAGCGGAATGGGGGAGCCGGTAAGGGAGGCGATCGCTTATGTGGAACAGCATCTGCATGAGCAGCTGACGATGGCTGAGGTTGCCGCGCGCATTCACTTGAATGCCAGCTACTTCAGTGTCCTGTTCAAGGAACAGGCCGGGGTGCCCTTCAGTGAATATCTGTCGCGCCTGAGGATTCAGCGGGCTAAAGAGATGCTGCTGCAGTCACGGCTGTCCATCGGCGAGATTGGTGAACGTGTAGGCTATAAGACAGACAAATATTTTATCAAGGTGTTTAAGTCCCTGGAGGGCATCAGTCCGAGCCGTTACCGGAACCAGCACATAGAGGACAATCAGACGGAAATCCAATAAAAGTGGAAGTTTTGCCAATATATTTGGTCTTATAAGCCTCCAAGCAGAATGCTAGAATTTAATTGATAACGTTTACAGATGGCGCAGCCGAAAACAATGGAGGTTAGAGCAATGCCAAGGGACAAGTTGACTATAGGCCTGATTTGGTGTCTCCTGCTTGCGCTCGTGCTTGCTGGCTGCGGCGGTAAGAGCAATAACGGAAGTAAGGATACAGTCAATGGCGCTCCTGAACCAAAAGTTACGCTCACTATGATGCACTTATGGCCGGCGGCCAGCTCGGCACAGCAGAATAAGCTGGTAGAGCAGATTATAGATGAATACGAGAACGAGCATCCGAACATTACCGTTAAACAGGAAGTGCTCGAGAATGAACAGTATAAGAATAAGCTCAAGGTGCTCTCCGCTTCCAACGAGCTTCCGGATGTAGGAATTACTTGGGCTGCAGGCTTCATGGAGCCTTATGTCAAAGGCGGATTGTTCGCCCCGCTGGATGATATTCTGAGCGGTGACCAGCTGAAGGATAAATTTGTTGCCGGTACGACGGAAGCCTACATGGTGGGCGGCAAAACCTATGCGCTGCCCATCGAGCTGAACATCTCGCCGATCTACTACAACAAGGATATTTTTGCAAAATATAATTTACAGGTTCCGACCACCTATGAACAATTGAAGCAGGTTATACAAACACTGGCCGATAACGGTGTAGCTCCGATTGCGCTTGGGAACAAGGACCGCTGGACCGGATCCCTGTGGTACATGTATCTGGCTGACCGGATTGCCGGCAGCGATACCCTCAAGAAGGCCACCAATGGCACAGGCTCCTTCGAAGATCCTGGCCTGATCCGGGCGGCTGCCGAAGTGCAGACGCTGGTCGATATGGACGCCTTTAACAAAGGCTTTAACGGCTTGTCCAACGATGAAGGCAAGTCCGAATTTGTAGACGAAAAGGCGGCCCTATACCTGACGGGAACCTGGGAGCTGCCGAATTTCACGACCAACCCGGATATTCCGCAGGAGTTCAAGGACAAGGTCGGCTTCTTCAAATTCCCGACTGTTGCTGGCGGCAAAGGTAATATTAACAGCTGGGTTGGCGGCCCCGGTGTCGGGCTGTTCGTTTCCGAAGCGTCCAAGGTGAAGGAAGAAGCCAAAGCATTCGTGGAATACTTCGTATCGAAGTGGGGCGAGGATTCCGTGACTACTGCCGGTGTGATACCGGCAACCAAGGTGGATACGGCGAACAGCAGTCTGCCCCAGCTCTATGTGGATCTGCTCAATGAACTGAATAATGCCAGCAGCATTACTTTGTTCGCCGATGTGCAAATGAAGCCGGGTGCCGCCCAGGTTCATCTGGATATGATCCAGGCGCTGTTTGCCAAGGCGATAACGCCCGAAGAATTCGCTACGAAGCATAAGGAAGCTGCTGAGAAGGGCATTTGAAGGTGGACATCCCGGTGTATAGACAATGTTATAGAGTAAAAAGCGGTCCGTCAGGTCTATAGACCTGACGGACCGCTTTTTGGTTTTGGTGTACAAGTTTAATGCGCTGCGGCAGCAGAAGAATTCACCGGCTGCGCCTCGGTGTCGTGCTGGATCAGACCATGCTTCTCCCAGGCTCTGCTCTTCCAGCGGAAATACATAATAACAGCCCTCACCCATTCGTCAAAGGCGGTGGCGATCCATACGCCGGCAAGGCCAAGGTGAAGCTGGAATACTAGTACATAGCCGAGCGGCAGGCTCATGCATACCATCGAGATCAGGCCCATGTATACCGGGAACTTGGCATCGCCCGAGGCCCGCAGGGAGTTGATAATTACAAGATTGCAGGTGCGGCCCGTTTCCAGGAAGAAGCTGAGCAGAATCACCTGCGCACCCATCATAATAATCGACTCATTATCGGTAAACAGTCCGAACAGGGGGACGCGGAACAGTATGACAACAGCATCCATAATTATGGTGACGAGCAGTGCCCACTTCACACTTGTAAATACTCGCGAGTAGGCTTCCTGCGGCCGTTTGGCACCGACAAGATGGCCGACAATAATGGAAGTTCCCATCGACACCGCTACGCTGAACAGGAAAATATAGCTGGAGATATTCAGGGCATATTGGCGGGTAGCCATGGCTTCAGCACCAAGGTAAGTAATGTACAGAGTAAATACAAGCTGGCAGGACTGGTAGGTAATCGATTCAAAAGCGGACGGAATGCCGATTTTGAGAATTTGCAGCACATACTTTTTGGACAGGCGGGTGTAATACGCCCATTTGACTTTTACGTCCATAATCCGGTAGAGCAGCAGGAAGAATAGCACTAGGCAGATAAGCCGGCTTGTTACTGTGGAGATTGCAGCTCCTTGCACACCGAGTGCAGGCAAGCCGAAATGTCCGAAGATCAGGAGGTAGTTGCCGACCACATGGATCACATTCATCAGCAGGGAGACCATCATCGTCTGCTTGGTGAAGCCGTGTGTACGGATAGTGGTCGCCAGGGCATTAAGCAGTGCCTGCACGAAGATCCCGCCCCCGACGATATTCATATACACTTTGGCATGCACAAGGATATCACCTGTTACATTTAGGGCAGCCAGCAGATTGCCGCCGAACAGCAGCAGGATTGTGCTGAGGACAAGTCCTACCGCAAGATTCAGCGTGATGGCATTCCCGGTCACATTGGCCGCTTCCTGGGGCTTCCGGGAGCCGAGATACTGGGAGACGACGATAGCCGCGCCATTGCCGATTACACTGAGGACAAGTATAGCCATAGCAATAATCTGATTTGCTGCCCCGACACCGGAAACGGCATCGTCTGATACCGAGCTGATCATGAACGTATCCACGCTGCCCATCAGCATGAACAGGAATAATTCCAGGAATATCGGCCAGGTCAGCTTCATCAGATTGAACTCTTGCGCTTTCGTTTCTTTCATCTATGCACCTCTTTGAATGATTGCTGGTCATTAAGCTTTATTTCGAATCCAGTGTATGTTAGCACAGCTTTTATGAAATTGCAGTATTTTTACGAAAATAGTGAAAAATTTATGCGTTTTTCTTTCAGAGCTGCCACTGTTCGTAGCCCTATAGAGTCCAATAGTATCCTCCGGGTAACTACAATACGGGAAAGTGCCTACTTCCTTTTTGGGATACATGAACTTACACTTAGTGCAGCACTTACAAAAATATATTGAAAAGGAGCATTTATATATGAAATTGCAGTTAGCGCTCGATCTTGTCGATATCGCCGGAGCCAAGGAAATTGTCTCGGAGGTGGCAGAATTTATTGATGTGGTGGAAATCGGTACGCCGATTGTCATTAATGAAGGATTGCATGCAGTTAAAGCGATTAAGGACGCTTTTCCTACACTGACTGTGCTTGCGGATCTGAAAATCATGGATGCAGGCGGGTATGAAGTCATGAAGGCGGCTGAAGCGGGAGCGGACATCGTGACTGTACTTGGCGTTTCGGATGACTCCACTATTAAAGGCGCTGTTGAGGAAGCGAAAAAAAGCGGACGTGAAATTCTGGTCGACCTGATCAATGTGAAGGATATTGCCGGCCGGGCTGCTGAGGTAGACGCTCTTGGTGTAGATTATGTCTGTGTTCACTCCGGTTATGACCATCAGGCTGAGGGCAAAAATTCCTTTGCTGATTTGCAGGCGATTAAGGGTGTCGTCAAACAGGCGAAGACGGCGATTGCCGGCGGCATCAAGCTGAGCACACTGCCGGAAGTCATTGCAGCCGGTCCTGATCTTGTCATTGTCGGCGGGGGCATTACTGGTGAAAGCGATCAAAGGTCAGCGGCAGCCGAAATGAAGCGTCTCGTCAGCCAGGCCTAATCCTCTTATGGATACAGTGAGCTACGCGCAGGAGATCGTGAAGGAGCTGGAGCGTTCGGCTGGGCAGCTGGATGCCGACGCGGCAGAGGCGTTCGCCGGGCTGCTGCAGCGTTCCGGTAAGATTTTTGTGGCTGGCGCAGGCCGCTCCGGGCTGATGGGCCGGGCGTTCGCCATGCGGCTGATGCATGCTGGCCGGGCGGCTTATGTGGTCGGTGAAACTGTGACCCCGGGTATTGAGGCCGGAGATGTACTGGTCCTCGGCTCCGGCTCCGGGGAAACGAAAAGCCTGATCGCCATGGCAGAGAAAGCCCGGGCGCTCGGCGCTGCGGTTGTCCTGGTAACGATAGCGCCGGAATCTGCTCTCGGCAGTCTGGCCAATTACACGGTGAAGCTGCCGGGTGTTGCCAAGGAGGCCGGCGGGGAGCGGGCCACCATCCAGCCCATGGCGTCCCTGTTCGAACAGACACTGCTGCTGTTCTATGATGCAGTCATTCTGCGGCTGATGGAATGGACCGGCCAGACAACCAGCCAGATGCTCGGCAAGCATGCTAATCTGGAATAACATAACGAAACAGCCTGTCCGGGTTTCCGGGCAGGCTGTTTTACGATGCGGGGAATGGCTCAAGTGAGGGTAATTTTACAAGTGTATGGCTCCCCGCACCAGGTACGATTGGGGGTGATGGCTATCAACCGGCTTAACGCCTATCGCTTAAGCAAATCCTCACGGATGGGAGTAAAGGCATCCAGCAGTGCTGAATCAGCCTCAAGAGCCGTGACCCCGTGTTTGGCATTGGGCGGAATGGCAATGCTCTCGCCAGCCGATACGGCATACTCCTTGCCGTCGATGCGGAATACGAAGCTTCCGCGCAGGCAATAGCTCATCTGCTCATGCGGGTGGCTGTGCTCATAACCCTCGGCACCTTCCTCGAAATGAACCTCCATCATCATCAGGCTCGCTGCCGCGTTCAGAATGCAGCGTTTGACCCCAGGCTCTGCAGGTTCCCATACTCCAAGATTACTCATATGCTATTTCCTCCTTGTATTAACTGCATTTGTTAGCTGTGCTGCTATTCGGGTGTCCCAGCATTCCGGTCGAAAAGTAACTGTACTTGGTGCGGTAGCGGGATTTTCTCCATCTAATTATTTCCGTACTTGGTGAAGAGTAGTGTTAGCGGGATTTCCTCCGTCTAAATGCTCCCGATGTGCTTGAAATGAGCGTTTTCTTGGAAATTAGCGGGACGTTTTCCCGCTATATCTGGGTGTCAGGCGAAAACTGGTGAATTAGCGGGAACTTTTCCCGCTCCAGTTCATTTGATGCTCCCAGGTTTTCATACCGGGAATCGGATAACCGGCGCTGCCATCGCTTAGAGATCTGTCTCAAACACGCTTATAACGGCACGGCAATTTGAATGGTTCCAGGTTCAAGGTTCAGGATACCGGAAGCTGCATTCCCGCGAATGACTGGTTCAGATTCCACATTCCCGCGAATCTCGGATCCCGGCTCCGTAGTCCCGGCTTTCCTTGCTCGGTCTTCAGTGAAGTCGGCCATAGCCGTCTCTGCTGTGCCCAGCAGCCGGAGCGGGGTGCCGCCGGGGATGCGGACACGGCGGGCCTGTCCGGAGCCGTTGAGGGCGGCGACACACCAGGAACCGTCCGCGCGGCAAAGCTTATACAGGCGGACGCCATCACCGGCGTCTTCGCACTCCAGCTGCTCCAGCAGGAGCGCAGGCGCCCCTGCTGCCCGCGGATGCAGCAGCACCACGTAGTCTTCTCCGGCGTGGGCATGCACGCGGAAATGCTGCTGCGCAGCCAGCGGGTAAGCCCCGCCTGCCGCACCCTTTCCGGTCGTGATGACCGGAAGGGCGGGTTCGGCGATATGGATGCCCAGCCGCATGCCGCCTAAGCAGGCAGCATCAATGGTCTGCGCCGCGACTTCGGCTTCGGTACTCAGCGTATGCAGATTCCAGACGCTGTCAGCCCCGTCCCCGATCCGGTCCCAGACCAGGTAAGCGTCAAATCCTGCTTTGATATACAGGAAATGCCGCTCATATTCCCCGGCGCGGACATCCGGAATAAGGCTTCTGGCATAATCAAGCTCCTCTGAGAAGCGGACTTCCCGGCAGACGCTTTGCAGCGGTCCGTCGGCGAAGCCCCCGGCTTCATCTTTGAACTGGACGGTATTATGTGCCGCCCCTGACACATACCAGTGCCGGTCCCCGTTGTAATAGCCGCCGGTTCCGGCGTCCAGCGTCAGGGGAACCCCGTCTGCCCAGATGGAGAAATGGCCTTCATCATGATGGGCGTGATAGGTCAGCGGTGAAGCCTCGAAAATAGCGTAGTTCTGCAGGTTCTCAGCCCCGCTGCGGAAGATGACATAGCCGATGCCGGGATAATGCGCAGAGCGGAGAGCGGGCTGCCGCTCCGGAAGCTCCGGCTGCGGATACAGCAGCGGGACCAGCGGCAGCGGAAATGCTCCGGTATCCTGGACCGGCGCGCCGCCGTTTCTCCAGGTCCAGATCATTTCTCCCGCCAGCTGCGGATCTTCCCCGGCATAGAACAGAGCCGCGTAGCCGAGCAGGCGGAACCATTGCTCCTGCACATTGGCATCACCGACGGCCGGGGTGAGCAGAACAGATGCGCCGGCCGGGCCGCTTTGAATCCGGTCCTTCGCGGTCACGATTCCCATCAGGAAACGGTACATCGCCTTGACCTTGGGATGCCGGAAATAATCGACGCCCTTCAGCCGCTTAAGCAGGGCAAAGAACAGAAAATAACGGTGCAGCACAGCGCCGTGATAACGCACATTCTCCGGCCAGGCGCCATCCGGATCAACCACTTCCGCCAGCTGCCAGTCGATTACGGAGCAGGCGTGCTCCAGATAATCTCCGCTCTCAGGTTCGTGCGGGAAGAGCAGGGCATACACCCCTAGCCCGGTCGCCCGGTCGGCATTCCAGTTGCTGCGTTTGCCGCCCTTCTCATCCGGGAAGGTCGTAAGGTCGAACCGGTAGTAGGCAGTATCCATCATCATTGCCGCGATATAGCGGAAATCGGCCAGCAGTGCCGCCGTTTCCCGATCAGCGAACACTCCGCTGCCTGCAATCTGGTCATAGATGACCGAGACGGCAGCCAGTCCGCGGCCGATATGCACAGCACCATACGTATCATCATCATGCCAGCCGTCCCGGCGGAAAATATCCATGCCCTGCCGCATATCAGCCAGTATGTACTGCAGCTTGCGCTTCGCCAGTCCGGCATACAGATCTTCGCCTGAGACCATATACAGGTTGGCATCGGTACCGGCAGCCTCCAGCAGATACGCCCAGTTGGTCAACGTACGCCGGTTGAAGAGCGGCGAGAGCTGAACCGGTCCGAGCAGCCGGCCTGCGGCATCCAGGAAGATAACCCCGGTGCATACGCCGCCGCCGGCAAGCGGAGCTTCCAGGCTGAGTTCGGTCTGGATGCCGTAATAATCGCCTGCTTGTACCGGCAGGTGCTCCTCATAACCTAGAGTCGTCCGTACCTCCTCCGTGGGATTACTGATCCGCACGCACTGCACATTCTCCTTCGCTGCACCTCCGGATGGCGTCACACCGGAAGGCTGCAGTCCGCTCCCGCCACCGGCCAGTTGCTCCAGCTGGATCGTACTGCCGCTTCCCGGCTCTTGGGCCCAGCCGGCCAGCCCCTGCCCGAATCCGCCGTTCAGCAGCACCACCGGCAGCCCAAGCTGGGAGTGCGTCAGCCGTACGCCGCCGATCCGGGCAATGCCCCTGCCCTGGACCTGTATAGCCAGCTTCAGGTAGGCAGCCCCGGCAGGAACCTTGAAGACGAACGGTTCTACCCGGAATACACCAAGCCGGTGAAGCGGAGCGGCTGCCTCCCGGGCGGCGAATTCCCCGGACAGCTGCCGCTGTCTCGCGTACTCCTGCGCAACCGCAGGAATCTGCTCTATTCTGCTGCGGATTTCCCCCAGCTGCTCCCGGTCATAACAGCCGAAGGGACGGGCCCCGGCCGCGCCGTTGTATGCTGAATTCATTGGTAAGTTCAAGCCTCCCTGTGAAGATATATTCCTGCTGCGTTACCTGCTTTCTTCTATAAGTATAGCTGCCCCGTGAATGGGACCGGGATGGATAAACTCAGGAAGGAGAGGGGACAAAGCGACTTATTTTCGATGAAAAAGTGAAATTCTCCCCCTTACCGCAGTCGCTTTCTCCCTAACTGTGTATGTGCCTGGGGACTTATGATTAAGGCAAGAAGCGTAAGCCGAATAGACAGGAGGAACAATCAATGAATGGAACGAAACGTCAAATAAACGCCTGGACCTTTGTAGCGCCCAGCCTCATTCTGACGCTGATTTTTGGGGTGTACCCCGTCTTCTGGGCTTTGAAGTACATGTTCTATGATTATCAGGGCTTCGGCACGCCGCTCTTCGTCGGCCTCGATAATTTCGAGCGGCTGCTGCGGGATAAGGATTTCTGGAAGTCCGTGGTCAACACCTTCATCTATGCAGGCGGCAAGCTGGTGATCACCATCCCGCTCTCGTTTGTATTGGCTGTGGTGCTCAACCGCGCCCTGAAAGGACGCCAGCTGCTGCGGGCGATCTATTTCATGCCTACCGTAATCAGTGCTTCGGTCATGGCGATCGTGTTCTACGTTATTTTCAACTCTTACAACGGAATGGTGAATCAGCTGCTGATGGGCGCCGGAATTGTATCCGCTCCCATAGACTGGCTGGGCGCCAAGCATGCTTTAGTAACGGCAATTATCATCGCGATCTGGGGTGCGGTCGGCAACTATATGCTGCTCTTTATTGCCGGGCTGCAGAATATTCCGGAGGATCTTTATGAAGCCGCTTCCCTGGACGGGGCGGGGCCGCTGCGGAAGATGTGGAGTATTACCGTTCCGATGCTGGGGCCTGTGCTGCAGATGATCATCATGCTGGCGATCACCGTCTCTCTGAAGGGCTACGAGAGCATTATGGTACTGACCGAAGGCGGGCCTTACGGCAAAACGGAAGTTATGTATCTCTATCTCTATAAACTGTTCTTCCCGGTATCGAGCGGAGGATCGAGCATCCAGCAGTTCGGTTACGGCAGTGCGGTCGGATTCACAACGGCAGTTATCGTCGGCCTGATCACACTGATTTACTTCTATGTATCCAAGAAACTGAATGACATCTATTAAAAGAGAGGAGAATGAACAGTGAGCACATTACACGCGGAAACGAAAATAGCCTCGGCGCAGACCGCCGGTTCGATAAAGACGAAGGCACTGCTGTCCCGGATACTGCTGTGGATTTTCCTGCTCCTGGTAGCGGCGTTGGCGTTATTCCCGCTTATATTGGCTTTTTTCGGGTCGCTGAAATCGAATCTGGAGCTGACCACCGGCACGTCGCTGCTGCCGAAGGAATGGAAGTTCTCAAACTACGCGCAGGCCTGGACGTCGGCCAATTTCGCACGCTTTACCTGGAACAGCGTATTTATCAGTACCTTTACAACGATAGGAACTCTATTGATAGGAACAATGGCCGCGTATGCGGTTGCGCGGGTTGATTTCTACGGGAAACGGCTGTACGTGGTCATCCAGTCCTGTACCCTGTTCATCTCGATCGGTGCGGTTGTCCTGCGTCCCCAGTTCGACCTTATGGTCGCCCTTCATCTGCAAAAATCGCTCTGGGGCGTCATCATCATCCTGATCAGCGCCCATGCGACTGCATTCTTCATGCTGATCGGCTTTGTAAGAGCCATTTCGAAGGAACTGGACGAAGCGGCCTTTATTGACGGCTGCAACTTCTATAGCGTATACTTTCGTGTTATCTTGCCGCTTCTGACGCCCGCACTGGGAGTCACAGCGCTTTGGACCTTCCGCGGTGCATGGAATGAATATATTCTGCCGCTGGTATTTACGATGACACAGCCTGCCCTGCAGACACTTACCGTGGGTCTCGCCGGGCTGAAATACGGCGTGGGGGATGCGGCCCAGCCGCAATTAATGCTTGCCGGTGCATGTGTGTCTATGCTGCCGATGATCATTGTCTACATTTTTGCCAATAAAACATTCATGCAGATGACAGCTGGCTCCGTGAAGGGCTAAGCGAATAGCGCGGCAGTTTTTCCGGCAGCCAGTCAACGAAGGATGTGGAATCATGCTGAAGGCCTGGCTGTACCGGACCTCGCTTAAGAAAAGAATATGGCTGTCTTTTACCGCACTAACTATCTTTTGTATCTCAATTACCGGCTCCTGGGCCTACTCGATTGCTTCGCGGGCGATGGAACGGAACTCGGTTGACCTGAACCGCAATGTGCTGAACCAGTCCGTCAACGTGCTGGACCAGAAGCTCAAGCAGATCATTGTGGCATCCTCCACCATGATGCTGAGCGAAGCGTATAAACAGACGATAAGGGATATACAAGCGCATAATACAGACCGGTTCTTTGCAAACTTCTCCCAGCTGCAGGTCCCCTTTACACAGGCCGAGCTGACGGAGAACTCCATCGAATCGATTCTGATCAGTACGCCGGACGGGGATTTCTACTCCGCCGGCAATCTGCGCAGAACACCGACTCCATTTATGGAGTCTTTGCTGTATCAGCGGATCAAGGCCAATCCCGAATCCAGCTGGGTGGAGAGCCATGAGGATGAGCTGTTCGCAGGGAACCATCAGGTAATATCGCTGCTGCTGCAGCCGCTGACGGAGAATTATGTGCCGGATGTTTTTCTGGCCGTTAATGTAAAAGAGGATATTCTGGAGGATACCGTCAGCGGAGGGGCAAGCCTTGGCAGCGCCAAGTTTCTGCTGATCAACAAGGCCGGAGTAAGTGTCTTCGGAGACAAGACCCGGCCGGACTGGTCGCGGTCTGCAGTATTTATGGACAGGCTGCTTGAAGCAGACAGCGGAAATTTTGAATATTCGGCCGGTGGCGGGACGATGCTGGTCAGCTATGCCGAATCCAGATATGCCGGTGACTGGCTGCTCGTCAGCTACCAGTCGAAGAAGGAGCTGCTCCAGCCTGTACGCAGTATTCAGTGGCTGGTGCTGATGATCATTGCCGTGTGTATCGTAATTGCGCTGCTGCTGGCGAGATTCCTGTCGGCCCTATTGCTCGGGCCGCTGCTGAAGCTGCAGAAGACGATGTCGCGGGTGGAGCACGAGGATCTGGATGCCCGTTTCCAGAGCCCGTTCCAGGATGAAATCGGAGAAGCGGGACGCAAATTCAACCAGATGCTGGACCGGATCGGCGAACTGATTCTTGAGGTCCGGGATACGGAGAAAGAAAAACGGAAAGCGGAGATCAAAGCGCTGCAGGCGCAGATTGAGCCCCATTTTTTATATAACACACTGAATACAATCCTCTGGAAATGTGAAATGGATGAATATGAAGATGTGAAGCAGATGGTCATTTCGCTGTCCGCGCTGTTCCGGCTCGGCCTGAACAACGGGCAGGAGATTACGACCCTGGGTAAGGAGCTGGAGCATGTCCGCCAGTACCTGAACCTTCAGCAGCAATGTTACGAGGGGCTGTTCGAGTATACGATAACGGCCGGACAGGAGCTGCTGGAGCTGCCTGTGCTGAAGATTATTATCCAGCCGCTTGTGGAAAATTCCATTCTGCACGGGCTGAAGGAGATGCGGGGCGGCGGAAGGATCACGATCTCTGTGACACTCGAAGCGCAGCAGCTAGTGATCCGTGCGGCCGACAACGGGTCGGGTATGGACGCGGAGAAGCTGAATGCAAGCCTGAGGGAGCCTGTCTCCAGCGGAGGCTATGCGCTGTCCAATATCTGCAGCCGTCTGCAGCTGTATTACGGCAAGGAGGCGGCATTATCCTTCCGCAGCCGCCCATATATCGAAACAGAAGCCATACTCTCAATACCGATGGAAGGTGGAGTTTATCCTGAGCCACGCTGAGCCTATTAAAATATGCATTGTTGACGATATTCCGGCCGTTGTGCGCGGCTTGTCGCAGAGGATTCCCTGGGAGGAGCATGGTATTGTAGTTGCGGCAACGGCGGGCAACGGGGAAGAAGGGCTGATGCAGATCCGCAGGCACCGGCCGGATATTGTACTCACCGACATCCGCATGCCCTTTACCGACGGGCTGGAGATGATGCGGATCATTCAGTCCGAGCAGCCGGATATCAAGCTGATCTTTCTTACCGGCTATTCCGATTTCACCTATGCCCAGGAGGCAGTGAAGCTCGGGGCCTTTGACCTAATCGTCAAGCCCTTTACCAAGCCGCAGGTGCTTGAATCCGTGCTGAAGGCGAAAGAAGTACTGGAGCGGGAGCGCTCGCAGGCCGAGCAGATGCGGGGGATGGAGCAGAAGCTGCGGGAGAGCATGCCGTATCTGCGCCAGGAGTATATGCGTCTGCTCATCCGTTACGGCAGCAGGCAGCAGCATCTCAGCCAGCAGTGGGATTTCTATGCGATTACGATGAAAAGCAGCGGCTTTTGCGTGATGGCGGCGGAAATTGACTTTTTTGCCGAGCGCACAGCGGCCATGCCGGTGTCTGAGGTGGAGCTGATCCGCTTTGCGGTGCAGAACATTCTGGAGGAGACGATTGACGGGTATACGCAGGGGATTGTCTTCCGCGAGCACGTTAATCAGTTTGTTATCGTGATGAATCCCCCTTCGGAGCTGGATGCGGAGCAGATTGCCGAGAAATGCCGGGAGAACGTCTGCCGGCATACGTACCAGACCGTTTCCATCGGACTCGGCGGGGAGGTGGAGGAGGCCGGGCAGCTTTCGGTATCCTATGCCCAGGCGCTATCTGCACTGACCAATACGTTTCTGACCGGCGGGAACAGCGTGTACCGCTATGCCGATTCGCCGGAGAGAGAGGCTGTGCTGCCCAGATACTCTTTTGATAAAGAGAAGGAACTGCTCTACTGCCTGCGTTCGGCTAATCTGGCCAAGGCGGAGGAAGAGCTGGATCATATATGGAGTGAGTGGCTGAATGCTCCCGCCCTGCCTGACCCGGCCATCGTCAAGACGATGTGTCTGGAGCTGGCCCATTCGATTCACCGTGTGTTCTCTGACAAGGCCTCGGATACGGAGGTCAAAATGCTGGAGAAGAAGCTGGCCGACATGAACGGGGCGGCTTCCTTTGAGGAGCTGCGCAGGCAGATCCGTGAGTTTTGCCGCCAGGGCTGTACCTATGTGCAGATCCGCCAGTCCAGTGATGCGCGGGTGCTGGTGGAGCGGGCTATCGCCCATATCAACGGAAATCTGCACCGCAACCTTTCTGTGGCCGATTGTGCCAGAGAGGTGCATCTCAGCCCGAGTTATTTCTCGAATCTGTTCAAAAAAGAGATGGGCATGACGCTGGCCCAATATATTATCAGCCGCCGGATGGAGAAGGCCAAGGAAATGGTGCTGGAGGGTATGCAGGTGCAGGATATCGCTGTCTCCCTGGGCTATGAGGACCGTCCTTATTTCACTGAGCTGTTCAAAAAATATACCGGTATGACGCCGACGGACTTCCGTTCCAAGTACACTGCAGCCGGCCCGCGCGGAAACAGTGATTTCGTCTCCCCTGAATAGTTGTTTTCTCCTTCACTTACAACCCGGCAGGCATTCTATAATTTTTATATCAAATGAATGCGATTACAAAAAGAAAAGGGAGGGTTTTTAGATGAAAAAAAATCAATGGATGCTGGCTGGAGCTTCGCTGCTGCTGGCAGGATCACTGGCTGCATGCTCTTCGAACAATAATGCAACAACAGAGGCAGAGGGCGGCAGTGATAAACCCGCTGAGCAAACAAAGCTGGTCTACTGGTCGATTGACCGTCATGATTCTGATTTCATTGAGCAAAAGATAAGTGAATACGAAGGGCTTAATCCGGGTGTGGATATTGAATTTAAGGTGATGGCCGATAACTATGCCCAGTCCGTGGACATCGCCTTCTCCAGTAAACAGGCGCCGGACATTCTGCGGGTGGATACAGGAAACGTGCCGACTTGGGTGAAGAAGGGTTATCTGGAATCTTTTGATGAATACATTACGCCGGAAATGAAGAGCCGGTTCGAGAACGTACTTATTAATGAGAAGAATACCATTGACGGCAAAATCTACACCCTGCCGAATATCGGCCAGTTCTGGCGCCTGATCTATAACGTCGACCTGTTCGAGAAGGCCGGTATTGCCGCGCCGCCGACCACACTGGCTGAAATGGTGGAGGATGCCAAGAAGATTACCGCAGCGGGTAAAGACATCGGCGCTTATGGCCTGGCCGGTAACTTCAAGAGCGGAAGCGGGTTTGAGCGTATTGCCCATCCGATTACGACTCTAAGCAAGACAGTAGGGACGGAAGGCTTCAACTTCCAGACCGGCCAGTTTGACTTCGGTATGTATAAAGAGACGCTTGAGGCGCTGCGCCAGATTGTGGAGGACGGCAGCATGATGCCGGGTTCGGAATCGCTCGATATTGACCCGCTGCGGGCACAGTTCGCCCAAGGCAAAATCGGGATGTACTTCAACCACTCTGTTGAACCTAGCGTATACAAAACCCAATTTCCGACGGATATCCGCTGGGCTGCAGCGCTGCCTCCAACCGTGGACGGCAAGCAGAACGGTGCCAGCCAGGTTATTTCCGGCAGCTATCTGGCGATGAGCAAGGATTCCGGGCAGAAGGAAGCAGCCTGGAAATTCATCGAGTGGATGTACAGCGATGAGGTGCAGACTGCATACCAGGAAGGCGGATACGGCGTTTCGGTTATTCCTTCTGTTGCTGCTGCAGCGAAAGCTCCGGATATCCCGGGAATCGAATACTTCCTGCCGACGAAATTTGACGGAATCTATCCGGCCACTCCATTCGGGGCTACGGAAGGACGCCTGGAGGGAACCAAGAAGATGGACGTATTCAACAGATATATCTTTACCGGCGGAGATCTGGACAAGGAGATTCAGGATCTGAATACCCGTTATAATGCCGCACTCGAAAAAGCCAAAGCTGCAGGGGATACTACAATTGAAGCACAGCCGGACTTCAGTGCAGCTAATCTGCAGGGAAGCTTAGTCAGCGAATAAACCGCACCTGTAAGTAAACCAATATTTCTATAAAGACCGCAGGCCGAGCCTGCGGTTCTTTATGTGTAATAGATTCTCTGGTCCGGCGCTCCCGCCGGCGATGTGCGGCCCCCGGGTGTTTTGTAGTATGATGGTGGAGAACGAAAGGAGGACGCATATCTTGGCAACGGATATTAAAGACCGTATTAATTTGCAGGAAATTAATTGTGAGAAGGAGCTTACACTCGCCGTCATCGGCGGGAAATGGAAGCTGATTATCCTGTGGCATCTTGGCCTGGAAGGAACCAAACGTTTCAGTGAGCTGAAGAAGCTGATTCCCCATATTACGCAAAAAATGCTGACCAATCAGCTTCGTGAGCTGGAGGAAGACCAGCTTGTGCTGAGAAAGGTGTATGCCGAGGTCCCTCCGAGAGTAGAATATTCTTTGACAGAATACGGGCAGAGCCTGCTGCCTGTCCTGCGCATGATGTATGACTGGGGCAAAAATTACGGAAACAAAGTGATCTGGAAGGATACGGCTAAGGCTAAGGCGGAGGGATAGCGGTATTCTGTGATGTGTTCACCGCTGATCACCGCCTGCCGTGATACTTATATAGATTATATTAATGGAGGGAATAAGACATGACGCAAACCAATTACAGTCAGCTGCTGGACGACTACGGCTTCAAAAATGGAATTACACTGAAAAACCGGGTGGTTATGGCCCCGATGACCAACTTCTCCTCCAATGAGGATGGCACGGTTTCCAAGCCGGAAATCGATTATTATATTCGCCGCTCCAAAGGCGTTGGCATGGTCATCACGGCCTGTGTGTATGTGAGCCGGAGCGGGAAAGGCTTCCCCGGTGAATTCGGTGCCGACAGTGACGAGTTGATTCCAAGCCTGCGCGAGCTGGCGGATGCTATTAAGGGCCAGGGAGCCAAGGCTGTGCTGCAGATTTTCCACGGCGGACGCCAGTGCCCGCCGGATCTGCTGCCGGATGGCCAGACCGTCAGTGCAAGCAGTGTTCCAGCGGAGCTGCCGGGCGGCGGGCAAGGACCGGTGCCGCGTACGCTGACCGATGAAGAAATTCAAGTCATCATCGCCGATTTCGGGGCGGCTACCCGCCGGGCGATTACCGCTGGCTTCGATGGTGTGGAAATTCATGGAGCAAACGGTTATCTGGTTCAGCAGTTCTTCTCCCCACATTCCAATCTCCGCGAAGACCGCTGGGGCGGAAGCCTGGAGAAACGCCTGACCTTCCCGCTCGCCGTTCTGCGCGAAGTGAAACGGGTCGTGAGTGAATATGCGTCCTCCCCGTTTCTAGTTGGCTACCGCTTCTCCCCGGAGGAACCGGAAACACCGGGAATTACGATGGCTGAGACCTTTGCGCTGATTGATGCGCTCAAAGGGGAAGGACTGGATTATCTGCATGCATCGCTCATGGAGCTGTGGTCGCTGCCGCGCCGCGGCACGGAAGACAGCCGGCCGAGAATTGAGCAGATTGTTGATCGTGCCGGTGCCGTACCGGTCATCGGCGTCGGTTCACTGTACACGGCGGAAGATGCGCTGAAGAGTCTGGACACCGGCATTGACCTGGTGGCTCTGGGCCGCCCGCTGCTGATGGAACCGGACTGGGTGCAGAAGGTGGCGGAAGGACGCGCCAGTGAAATTAAGACGGAACTGGACCCTGCAGCGCAAGGTGAGCTTGTGATCCCTGACCCGCTTTGGGGCGCGATCACCAATACACCGGGCTGGGTGCCGGTTAAGGCTTAAGTTGGCTTCAATTGAGCGTTCTATAGCACAACCCGGCTACGGACAGTATTGCAGTTATGGCCATCCGGCAGCCGTTTCATAATATACAAACAAATCCCCTCTATCCTTCCGCTGCTTCGCAGGAGGATAGAGGGGATTTGTCATTTTCTAAACAGTTGGCATTGTACCATTTCTGCTGCGAGAAGAAGCCTTCAGCTAGGCTCTTTGCTCAAACAGTCTGGCAATTTCAATAATGACGTTTACGGCCTTCAGCATCACATCGACTGAGGCGTATTCAAACTTGCCGTGGAAGTTTTCTCCCCCGGTAAAAATGTTCGGCGTCGGCAGCCCCATATAGGACAGCTGTGAACCATCTGTACCGCCGCGGATCGGGAGGATCACCGGGGAGATGCCGAGGTTCACCATCGCTTCGTGGGCGATGTCGACGATATGGCGGACCGGCTCGATTTTTTCACGCATATTATAGTACTGATCATTCATTTCCAGCACAACATTGTCATCGCCGTAGGTGGATTTGAATTCATCGACGATAGCGGCGATATTCGCTTTGCGTTTCTCGAAGTTCGCGCGGTCAAAGTCACGGATAATATATGCCAGCTTGCTGTGCTCCGCCGAGCCCTGCATGGAGATCAGATGGTAGAAGCCCTCATAACCATCTGTAAATTCAGGTGCTTCACCCGTAGGCAGTCTGAGATGGAAGGCCATGGCGATTTTCGAGGAATGGACCATTTTACCTTTGGCGGTTCCGGGGTGAACGTTCACGCCCTTGAAGCTGATTTTGGCGGCAGCAGCATTGAAGCTCTCGTATTCCAGCTCACCGAGCGGCCCGCCGTCTACAGTGTAGGCATAAGAGGCGCCGAAGGCGGCAACATCGAACTTATGCGGCCCGCGTCCAATTTCCTCATCGGGAGTAAAGGCGACTCTGATTTTGCCGTGTTTGATTTCAGGGTGGGCCTGCAGATAGGCCATGGCAGTCATGATCTCGGCGATTCCGGCTTTGTTGTCTGCGCCCAGAAGTGTGGTGCCATCGGTTGTAATCAGCGTATGCCCTTTGTATTCAGGCAGCTCCGGGAAGCTGTCCGTTGACAGGACGATATTTAGCTCCGGGTTCAGCACAATATCCCCGCCGTCATAGTTCTCAATGATTTGCGGCTTCACATTCGCTCCGGTGAAATCAGTCGCCGTATCCAGGTGGGCTAGGAAACCGATGGTTGGAACATCCTTGTCACTGTTCGCAGGCAGGGTAGCCATAACATAGGCATGCTCGTCCACCGTTACTTCCGTAAGACCCAGCTCCTGCAATTCAGAAACCAGCTTGCGGGCCAGCTCCATCTGACCGGGGGTGGAGGGGCAGGTATCGCTCTCTTCATTAGACTGGGTATCTATTACCGCATACGAAACGAACCGCTTAATCAGTTCATCCTTCAATTCAAGTCATCTCCTCTTCATCTAACAACATCTAAGTATAGAATTCTCTATCCGTAAGCCAGAACCTTCCCGCAGAAACAGGCCGTCCGGCTGATAGCCGGTACAGCCGCTTCTTTGTGCCGCAGTTCTATATTAGCATGTTCTGTGCGGGGACTCATCTTTTGCAGGTCCATCTGCTTAAGAAAAATCTCAATGCTGTTCCTGAAGCAGCGGCTCCCGGCCGATCAGCGAGGCGGAGAGCAAATAGCGTTCCGGCGCTGAGCCGACATAGCTGAACGGATAGCAGGTGATCAGCGTAAGGATGGGGGTATCGCTCTCTTTAATCGCCCCCCGCTCTTCGCCATCTACAATCGTACTGCCTGTAACCTCATATACGAACTTGCCGTCTACCGTCTCTACCTCGATAAGATCATGTTTTTTGAGGCTGCCGAGACTGCGGAATACTGTATCGCGATGACCGGCCAGCACGCTGTTGCCGCTTGTGCCCACTACTGCGCTTCCCGTGTAGTGCCCGGCCCCTCTTTTCAGCTGCGGACGCTGTGTTCCTTCGAGGATGGCCACTCTTTTGTTCAGCGATGGAAAATAGATCTCTCCGATGACCTCGCCCTCCGTGTAGGTGGTGCCGGATTGGCTGATGCTGGTGTTGGTGCTGGCGCTGGAATCATCCGGTTGTGCGGGAAGGTTGATCATACCGGCGGGAAGCGGAGTTTCGTCTTCCGGGACGGTAAGCCGGGGAGCTTCCTCCCTCTTTTTCGCCCAATCCTCCAGGGCATGACGGGCTTCCACGGGCGCTTTGAAGATTTGCACGGCAGAATACACCAGTACACAGAGAGAGAGCAGGAAGATCAGCTTCACGGCAAAAGCTACCCCGGAACGTATCCTCATACTCTCTCCTCCAACCTTCGGCCCTTAGGCTTATTTCTTCGAATTCAGTCTGCGCAGCACGATGATGCTGAGGATCGCTACCGCCATACTGATTAAGATCAGGTTATACCACGGTTCTGCCGTATCAGGCAGTTTATCGCCGCCATCCTGCGGGGAGAGCGGGAGCTCGTCATCGTCCACCGTCACCCCGGGATCGGCAGACGGAGTAGGCGAACTGCCGGTAGCTATGCTTCCTGAGTCCGGAGAAGGTGTTGCTTGAGCATTGTCGCCGCCACCGAGTGGAACAGGTGCATCAGTTACAGTAACTTCATCTGTCCCCGGTGTAGCTGTCACAGCCGAAGTTGCTGACGGAGCAGGCGATGATGACGGTGGTTGCGAACCCCCAGGGATGGAGGTGAATGTCGGTGCAGGGCTAGGGCTGCTTGACGGATTCGGTGAAACAGTACTGGAAGGCGTAGGGCTGGCTCCATCAGATGGCCCCGGTGAAGCAGAAGCCGAAGGTGTAGGGCTAGGTTCCGTTGACGGCTGCGGTGAAGCGGAGGCGGTGAAGTTAAAGGCAACGCCAACCTTTTTCCCCTGAAACTCATTGCCTGCCTCAGCGGGAAAAACCACATCCATTTGAATTGCTTCCGTTCCGCCACCGGGGAGTGATCCTATGGCGACACGGCCCTCCGCCTGGCTCATCACTCCGGAATAGAGAATTACTCCCTCTTTTTGCAGGGTCATTTGCAGAATATTGTACAAATCCACGTCTCCGGAGAGAAATTCGAAATCTACAAAGTAATCAAACGGCTCTGACCCTTCGTTAATAACCGTATATTCTGAGGCACTCTTGTCCCCCGGCTGCATATTACTCATAATGGCGGTACTTTTAGTATGCGAATTGACCGTGAGTTTAATCGTGTCCTCTGCACTTACACCTCCGGCATGCCAGATAACACCGATCAGCACAATTAGAATGTAGGCGCCAATTATGGTCATATGGTATCTTTTCTTCACTTTCCTCCGCCCCTTTCTACTGGAAAGCAACGCTGCCCCCGCACAGCCCGACAAGAATCCGCCGGATCTGTGCTGTTTCCCCACCGCTTGTCGATATAAGTGGTATTTTGGAGGACTACTATGTTTGAGGTACTACAGCCTATTGAAACAGTACTTATAGATAGTATGGTCATATGTATGTTCGTTATAACGAATAATTACAGTATAATCAATAATTTAAATAAACAAAAACGATAGGAGCGCCTTAATTCATTGAAAATGAGTAATATATAGATAATTTATGGTCAATATCAGGTAATAGCTTCAGTTTTCTAACTATTTCTTTGGTTATATCGAAAACCAAGGTTTTTTATTAAGAACAAAACACAAAAAAACAAGGAGATCAACCGGAAGGAAGTGGTAGTTCCCTATCCCCGGGTAATCTCCTTGCTAATGATTCAAACGGAAATTCGTTTTTAATTGTCCTTGATTAGCTCCGCTACCAGCTCGTAGGAACGTAACCGTGCTGTATGATCATAAATCTGCGAGGCAATAATCCATTCATCCGCCCCGGTTTCCTCCAGCACCTGCAGAAGACGCTCCTTGATATATGCTTTGTCTCCGGCAATGGAATATTTCTGCTTATCGAGCAGGAGCGCTTTTTCCTGGGGAGACCATAGGCTCTCCATGTCATCAACCGGTGGCTGGAGCTTGCCGGTGCGGCCGCGGATAATGTTCAGGAACTGCTGCTGCTGCGAAGTGGCCAGCCAGCGTGCTGCTCCAGTGGTGTCGGCGGCGGTAATGCCGAGGCCAACCATGACATGCGGCTTGTCGAGTGAAGCTGACGGCTTGAAGCTGCTGCGGTATAGATGGAGTGCAGGCAGCAGATAATCCGGTGCAAAGTGGCTGGCAAAAGCAAACGGCAAGCCCAGCTGACCCGCAAGCTGGGCGCTGAACCCGCTTGATCCGAGCAGCCAGATCGGTACGTTCAAGCCTTCGCCCGGTGTAGCGCGCACTCCGAGCGGACGTGAACCCGCGCCGTTCGGATCGAAGTAGGCTCTGAGTTCGCTCAGCTGCTCAGGAAATTCGCTGCCGTCACTGCCGAGGCCGCGCCGCAGTGCTCTTGCAGCCGCCTGGTCGGAGCCGGGTGCCCGGCCAAGACCGAGATCAATGCGTCCCGGAAACAGGGACTCCAGGGTTCCGAACTGCTCAGCAATCATGAGCGGCGCATGGTTGCTGAGCATGATGCCCCCGGAACCTACACGAATGCTCTTGGTTCCGGCAGCCACATGCCCGATAACGACAGAGGTAGCCGAGCTGGCAATACCGGTCATATTATGATGTTCCGCCAGCCAATAGCGGTGATACCCCCAACCTTCGGCATGGCGTGCTAAATCTAATGTGTTATGCAGTGAATCCGCAGCTGTTCCGCCCTCCACAATCGGAGCGAGATCCAGCACGGAAATGGGAATGTCCCGCAGTTGTTTCACAATAATCCCTCCAAGTTATAGGCTTAACATCTTACAGCAGTATTTGCAGCTATGAATTGATCTACCCGGTAATTATAACATGAAATAATACTATTTACACACTTTAAGTAAGTTTGTGTCTGTGGGGAAGTGAGTAAGGAATGAGAAGCGAGGAGGCGAGGAGGATGGAGGTCTATAATACTGTTTTGGTTACGGCGTATGCTCTATGGATGGTCCACCGCCTGATGGACTGACTTATCAGTATGACTGGACTTACCCGCAAAAACCTAGTGGGAAAACCTCCAACTAATTCATCCATTTTCGCCTAAAAGCAGAATATAGGTGGAATTCCTCCAGCTAAATGCCTGTAATCTGCTGACTTTGATCCATAGAGAAGAAAATAGTTGGAGAAAATCCAATTAAGTCTTGCCCGGGGCCCGACGAGAGAAAAGTAGATGGAGAAATTCCAACTACTGAGATCAAGGAAAGGTTAGCTAAGCATCAGCCAGCTCATCCAAGCAAGCCACGGCACGCCAAACCGATCTTTCAGCCAGTCGCACTGCTCAGCCTCAGGAACTGCAGAAAGCTTCCCCCAATAAGGGACTTTTTCGTCCAGAAGGGGTTAGAACAGCGCAGATGCTACTATTGAGAAGCTTTTCAGAGATGATGGACTTGGCCCATAAAGTTGTAGCTCTACTCAATAGAATGGGTACTGAAATAGCTTTAATAGCCTCAAAAAAATAAAATGTAAGCGGTTAATTAAATCTGTTGTCAATTTACGGAGGCCTTGCTATAATCGTTTTGAAAAGCTTTTCTAAAAAAGGAAGTTACGTCTATGAAACCAACAATTAAAGATGTCGCCAGATTAGCGGAGGTGTCGATCAGTACCGTTTCCCGGGTTATGAATGCACCGGAGACGGTAGTACCAGGCAAGCGCAACAGGGTCATTGAGGCCATTAAGGAACTGAAGTATCAGCCCAATGCGTTTGCGCGCGGGTTAATTTACAAGAAGTCTTTTACACTTGGCCTGCTCATTCCCGATATTGAGAACCTGTATTTTGCAGGAGTGATCCGCGGGATGCAGGATGCCTGCATTAAGCTCGGTTACAGTCTCATGATCTGCAATACCGACCGTGACAAGGAGCGAATGCTGTCCTATATCGATACTTTCCATGAGAAGCAGGTGGATGGGATCGTGTTCGCCAGTGATGTGCTCTATCCAGAGTATTATGAGAAGCTGGTGGATTGCAGAATTCCTTTTGTGCTGGTGTCTTCGCATTCTGATGAATACGAGGTTCCATCTGTAGAGGTTGATGATGAGCTGGCGGCTTACGAGGCTGTGAAGTTCCTTATCGAGCTGGGACACAAGGAAATCGGCATGATCGGCTTTAATCACGATAATTCGGTATCCGGGCCGCCGCGTGTTGCCGGGTTTGTCAGAGCGCTTACGGAATCTGGGCTGGAGCGGAATGTGGAGAAGATCAAGTACGCCAACCACCGTTTTGAGCATGCCTATCAGGCATCGCATGAGCTGTTCAGCGATTACCCGGAGCTCACTGCTGTCTTCTGTGTGGCTGATGAGTTCGCCATGGGGACGATCTCGTATCTCAAAGACCGTAATATCCTGGTGCCGGGGCAGGTATCCGTAATCGGATTTGATAATTTGCGGATGTCCGGCATGTTTATTCCCAAACTGACAACCATCGCCCAACCAATCTACCAGCTGGGTTACCGTGCCGCGGAGAAGCTGCATGAATTGCTGACTACCGGCAGTGTTGCTGTAATGAAAGAAAAAATGGAGCATAAGCTAATTGTGAGAGAATCCTCCCGGGAGAAATAAGCTGATGCCGGTCTGTATGATGAAACGCCCCTGTCTTTGCATAAGGATAGCAAGGACGTTTCTATTCTATTATGAAAAGCTTTTCAGATGTCCCACCCGTAAGGATTACCGCAATAAAGCCTGATTTAACAGTATTTAATGCCGGTTTGTTTCGACACCTTAAGGGGATTTTCTACAGTTCACTACTAAATTTAAATATTGAAATAAAAAAAAGGGAAAATTATGCGGGGTGATAGTTGGAAACGCATACATTATATGATAATATGGAAATGTAAGCGTTATATTGTAGTCTCGGTGAAGATCATATTTAGGTGTAAACCAGGTTATGAACCCGTTTTTGAAAAGCTTTGCAAGGAGGTGGTTCAGCGGGCGGACGAGGGAGATTCCCGGAAACAGCAGACAAAATGCAGTCTCTAATACAATTATAAGGGGATGTATGAAAACATGAAGAAAGCTCCAGGACGTAAACTGTCACTCGCTATGGTGCTGTGTTTATCCTTCACCATGATGCTGAGCGGATGCGGCGGAAATAACAACAATAATGCTGCCGCACCAACCGATCCGCAGGCCGCAACGGAAGCACCATCTACTGATAACAACCAGACATCGACAAATAATGCAGGAGGCACAGCAACCGGAAGCCCGCTGGAATTAGCGATGAAGGGTGAATATAAAGGAACCAAAGTAACGATGTTCGGGCCATTCGTGGACGCCGACCAAGTGAAGTTTGAGAGCAGTATCAAAGAATTCGAAGAAAAAACCGGTATTGATATTCAATATGAAGGCTCGAAAGAGTTTGAAGCTACAATCAACATCCGGGTTGATGGCGGCAACGCGCCGGATATCGCCGATTTCCCGCAGCCGGGCCTGCTCGCCTCCATTGCCAAAACCGGCAAGGTGGTTGACCTGAACGGTGTGCTTGATCAGGAGAAGCTCAAGGGCAATTACAATCAGAGCTGGCTTGATATGTCCACTATGGACGGCAAAGACGGCAAGATCATGGCCGGGATCTGGAACCGCAGCAATGTGAAGAGTCTGGTCTGGTATCCGAAGAAGCAATTTGATGAAGCGGGTTATACTGTTCCACAGACCTGGGATGAGCTGATGGCGCTCACGGAGCAGATTGCCAAGGATGGCGATCCGGCATGGGCGATCGGTATTGAGAGCGGTGCAGCTACAGGCTGGCCGGCAACGGACTGGATCGAAAATATCATGCTGCGTACGACAACACCGGAGAATTATGACAAGTGGGTCAGCGGCGAGCTGCCGTTTACTTCTCCAGAAGTGAAAAACGCTGTGGAAATTATGTCTAAGATCTGGCTTAACAAAGATTATGTATACGGCGGCACCAAATCGATTGTAACTACAGCCTTCGGTGACGCGCCGAAGCCAATGTTCGAGAATCCGCCAAAGGCCTGGTTCAACCTGATCGGAAACTTTATTACGAGCTTCTTCCCGGAAACAGCCAAGGTTGATGAAGACTACGACTGGTTCTACCTGCCGCCGATTGATGAGCAGTACGGCAAACCGGTCCTCGTAGCCGGTGACATCTATGCAATGTTCAATGACCGTCCGGAAGTGCGTGCGGTTATGGAATTCTTCACCACAGGCGAATCGATCAAGAGCTGGGTACAATCAGGCGGCGTAATCGCTCCAATGAATGACGCTTCGCTCGACTGGTACCAATCCGAGTCCGACCGCCGGATGGCGAAGCTGGTACAGGATGCTTCGACCCTGCGGTTCGACGGCTCCGACCTCATGCCGGGTAAGGTGGGCGCGGGAACGTTCTGGAAAGGCATGACGGATTACGTGAGCGGTACAGCTACGCTGGATCAGGCGCTGGAACAGATTCAGTCCGGCTGGAACAACTAAGAGTAAGAGGTAAAGCAGGCAAATCTCAGGAACACCATGGATTGGAAGAGGGGCAGACTGCTGTGAATGACATCCTGCCCCTCTTTTTATTTGTTTGACCGCTTACGAAAAGAGTTTTGCGGCGCAAAACCAAGCGTATGCTTACGAAGCAGTTTTGCTGCGCAAAACCAAGCGTATGCTTACGAGGCAAGTTTTGCTGCGCAAAACTTATAGGAGGAGCTACTATGGATGCACAAATAAAGGCGAAGCCCGGGGTTACGGGTACGCAGGCCAAGCAGAGAATCAGTGCCAGGGCGGTGCTGTTATCACTCGGTGTGCTGCTCGCGAACATCGTTGTTAACGGGCTGATCTTCATGTTTTTCCGTGATTCCACGCTTAATCCGCTCCTGACTGCCGTTCTGGCGGTGCTGTGGGGCGTGCTGGGTGTTTATCTGATCTACTACACCCTGACCTGGGCTGTTGAACAGTACCCTGATCATATCCGCAGAAAAGTGCTTCCCTATATTTTTATCGGACCTGCGGTCATTATTCTCGGCTGGCTGCTAATCCTGCCGGCGCTGCGGACACTGTACTTAAGCTTTTTCAACGCTTCTTCAGAGAAATTCGTGGGACTCAGCAACTATGCAGCGATTTTCAGCGACCACTTGATGGCTACGGCACTGCGCAACAATCTGCTGTGGGTGTTTGTCGGCACGCTGGCCTGTGTCTGCTTCGGGCTGCTCATTGCCATTCTGGCTGACCGCAGCAGCTACGAGAAAATCGCCAAATCGATCATTTTCATGCCAATGGCCATTTCGTTTGTCGCCGCAGGCGTTATCTGGAAGTTTGTCTATTATTATCAGCCGGGTGATGAGCAGATCGGACTGCTGAACGCGATGGTCACTTATTTTGGCGGTGAACCGCAGGCCTGGACGAGTATGCTGCAGCCCTGGAATAATTTTTTCCTCATTATCATCCTGATCTGGATGCAGACGGGGTTTGCCATGGTTATCTTTTCCGCAGCAATCAAAGGCGTTCCTGACGATATTCTCGAAGCAGCACGCGTCGACGGCGCCGGTGAGGTGAAGATTTTCTTCGGAATTATGATTCCGTTCATCTCTTCCACCATCCTCACTGTGACTACAACGATCATCGTCTTTACATTGAAAATATTTGACGTCGTCATGGTGATGACGGGAGGTCAATACGATACAGAAGTAGTAGCGACGCAGTTCTACCGGCAGTTCTTCATGTACCGTAATTTCGGGTACGGCTCGACGCTGGCTATTGTGCTCCTGATCGCGGTATTGCCTGTCATTCTGATTAATCTGCGCCAGTTCCGCAAGCAGGGGGGATTCTAATGGTCGGCAAAAAGAAAAGAAAAGGCAGCAAAACGGTAGTTAACCTTATACTCGGCGTCATCTGCTTCATTTGGCTGCTTCCGACACTGGGGCTCTTTATTTCCTCCTTCCGTCCGGCAGCGGATATTCTGCAGACCGGCTGGTGGAAGGTATTCCCCCATCAGGAATGGACGGCAGGCGAGACCTTGAAGCTGTCCAAGGATGTGGATCTGCGGGAGCCGATTGAGGTGAACGGCAAGACCTACAGCGATGACCAGTTAAAAGCGGGTGTGAAGGCGGACGACAGCCGCCTGATCTGGGAGAACCGCCGGGCACGCACAATCAATGTGCAGGAGCAGGGGTGGAAAACAGTTCCTGATCTGACGCTCGACAATTATAACAATGTGCTGTCCGGTAAGGAGTATAAACTCAAGGAAGCTGATGGCAGTGAAACGATGCAGAAGGGCACAGGCTTATCGCAGGCGTTCTGGAATACGCTGACGATAGCAGTTCCGGCCACGGTCATTCCGGTGCTGATTGCCTCTTTTGCCGCCTATGCCTTTGCCTGGCTGCGCTTTCCGGGCCGCAAAACATTATTCGTAATCATCATAGCCATGCTGGTCATTCCGATTCAGGTGGCACTGATTCCGGTGCTGAAGGATTATACGGCGCTCGGGCTGAACGGCAGCTATCTGGGCATCTGGCTGGCGCATACCGCCTTCGGCCTGCCGCTGGTTACCTATTTTATGTATAACTTTATCAGCCAGCTGCCCAAGGATTTGTTCGAGTCGGCGTTTATCGACGGGGCAAGCCACTTCACGATATTCAGCAGACTGATTCTGCCGCTGTCCGTGCCTGCACTGGCCTCCATCGGCATCTTCCAGTTCCTCTGGGTATGGAATGATTATCTGGTGTCACTGATCTTTATCGGCAACCAGCCTTCCGTTCAGGTCATGTCGATGAAGATTGCGGATCTGGTCGGCTCACGGGGCAATGACTGGCATCTGCTGACTTCCGCTGCATTCATCTCGATGCTGATGCCGCTGGCGATTTTCTTCCTGCTGCAAAAGTATTTCGTCAGAGGGCTGATGGGCGGATCCGTCAAAGGTTAGCAGCGAATGGAGGAGAATGACTACCATGAAGATGAAGCCATATGAGCATCCGCCGGCGTTGTACCCTTACCGGGAATGGAGTCTCGGCGAGGATGCCTTTGAGGATGAGAACAATCAGCGGAGCGAGAGTGTGTTTGCGCTCGGCAACGGGTATATCGGCATGCGCGGCAACTTCGAGGAAGGCTACCATGGAACGACCGGCACCTCGGTTGCCGGGAACTACCTGAACGGGTTCTATGACTCTGAGCCGATTGTGTATCCCGAGGGGGCCTTCGGGCTCCCGGCGCGGAACCAGTCGATGCTGAATGTGACCGATGCGCGGATCATAGAGCTGAGTATTGAAGGGCATACCTTCCGGCTGGACAGCGGGACCGTTCACCGCTACCGGCGGTGGCTGGATATGAAGAGCGGTATACTGCACCGCGAGGTGGAATGGGAATCACCGGCGGGACACCGTGTGCTGCTAATGATCCGGCGGATGGTATCCCTGCAGCACAAGCACCTGGCTGCAATCGAATACAAGGTGACGGCGCTGAATTTCTCCGGCACGCTGCAGTTTGTCTCTGCGCTGGACGGGCAGATTACCCGCACCGAGGCCAGCGATGACCCGCGGCTCGGATCGGGCAGTGCCGAACCCAGCCTGCTGCTGGAAGATGCCGGCTATGACGAAGCGGCGGACATCCTCTGGATGCGGCAGCGGACGCGGCATACCCGGTTTGCCCTGCTGACGGCTGTAAGCCATGGGCTGCAGGCGGAGTCCGGCCGTGAGCTGAGCCGGCAGCTGATCGGCCAGCGGATCTGGGTCTGTTACGGAGCTGCAGTGCAGAGCGGGGAATCCGTGACATTGACCAAATATATCACGTACCATACCTCGAAGGACTATCCGGAAGAGGAGCTGCAGAGCCGTAGTGTTAAGGTGCTCAGCATGGCTGAAACCTGTGGCTTCAGCAGCTTGGCGGATGAACAGCAGTCGTATCTCGGCCAGTTCTGGGGACATACCGATGTGGAGATCAAGGGCGATCCCGCACTGCAGCAGGGCATCCGCTTCAATATGTTTCAGCTGCTGCAGTCCACCGGCAAGGATGGTGTAACCAACATTGCCGCCAAAGGACTGACCGGCGAAGGGTACGAAGGCCACTACTTTTGGGATACGGAAATGTACATGCTGCCGTTCTTTACGTACACACAGCCGGCTGTCAGCCGGGCGCTCCTGGAATTCCGTTATGCCACACTCGGCAAGGCGCGGGAACGGGCCGCCGTGATGTCGCAGAAGGGGGCACTGTATCCCTGGCGTACGATAGACGGCGAAGAGAACTCCGCCTATTTCCCGGCGGGGACGGCCCAGGCACATATCAACGCAGATATCGCCTATGGGCTCAAGCAATATGTGCAGGCGACGGGAGACCTTGATTTTCTGGTCCGAAAAGGGGCGGAGATTCTCTTTGAAACCTCACGCTTCTGGCTGGATCTCGGGCATTTCAATCCGGCGCGCGGTGGAGCCTTCTGTATCGATGCGGTAACGGGGCCTGATGAATACACGGCAATTGTGAATAATAATGCCTATACCAATCTGATGGTCCAGGACCAGTTCCTCTATGCCTATGAGACCGCCCGGCTGCTGGAGCAGCACTATCCGGAGGATTACGAGCGGCTCCGGCAGGCAATTGGGCTGTCCATGAAAGAGGCGGAGAGCTGGAAGGAAGCTGCCGGCAAGATGTTTATTCCGTTTGACGAGGAACTGGGCATCTATGCACAGGATGATACATTCCTGACGAAGCGGAAATGGGATTTCGAGAATACGCCTGCTGACAAATACCCGCTGCTGCTGAATTATCATCCGCTGGTGATCTACCGCCACCAGGTGCTCAAGCAGGCGGATCTGGTAATGGCGATGTTCCTGCTTGGAGACAAGTTCAGCCTGGCTGACAAAATCCGCAATTATAACTACTACGAGCCGCTGACGACACATGACTCCTCTTTGTCGCCCTGCATTCACAGCATCGTCTCGGCGGAAATCGGCGATTTGGCCGGGGCGTATGCCTACTTCGACCGCACCGTACGGATGGATCTGGATGACATTAACCGCAACGCCAAGGACGGGCTGCACATGGCCGCCATGGCTGGTTCCTGGATGTCCATTGTGAACGGGTTCGGCGGATTGCGGCAGTATAATGGGATGCTGTGCTTTGCTCCAGTACTGCCGGAGCAGTGGGAGAGCTACCGCTTCAAGATTACAGTCCGCGGCCAGCTGCTGGACATCTACGTGGACAGCGGGGCAGCCGTCTATACACTGCTGGAAGGCACCAGCCTTCAGATCAAACACAGAGACCGGATCTTAACGCTGCTATCGCAGGAACCGGTGAGTATCCCGCTTGCCCGGCAGCTCGAGGCAGTAATCTTCGATCTGGACGGCGTGATCACCGACTCTGCCGAGTTCCACTACCAGGCATGGCAAGCCCTGGCCGATGAGCTGGGCATCCCCTTCAACCGTGAGAAGAATGAACGGCTGAAGGGGGTCAGCCGCATGGAATCGCTGGATATTGTGCTGGAAGGCAGCGGTCTTAAGTTAACGGAAGCAGAGCGGCTTCGGCTGGCAGAGAAGAAGAACGATCACTATAAGCAGATGATCGGCAGCATCACGCCAGAACATCTGCTGCCGGGTATCCCGGAGCTGCTGGATTCCCTGGCGCAGCGGGGCATTGATGCCGCACTGGCCTCGGCCAGCCTGAATGCTCCGCTGATTCTGGAGCGGCTCGGCATTGCCCGACGATTTCAGGCGATAGCCGATCCGGCCGGGCTGCGCAGGGGCAAGCCCGACCCGGAAATCTTCCTGACCGCAGCGGAGTTGCTTGGAGTAACACCACGAAATTGCATTGGTGTGGAGGATGCATCGGCGGGGATAGCTGCCATCAAGGCTGCCGGTATGACAGCTGTGGGCATCGGCAGCGCGGAGCTGCTGGGCGAAGCTGATCTCCTGCTGTCTTCAACCTCAGAGCTGACCCTGGAGAGGCTCCTGGAGCTGCTCAGGAAATAACGGAGCTGTTACACAACAAACCAAAAGCCGCGGTTCTCCTTAAGGGAGAAGCCGCGGCTTTGCTGTTATCTAGCATGATTTAGATGTATAAAAGCACTGCCTATAACTCCGTATCAGGAAAAATCTGTCCCAGATGATGCTTCATATGGTTCAGATAATCGTCAATCAGCCACTGCAGGGTAACCGTTTCTCCAGTTTCAAGCCGGAACACAAGCTCAAGCTGGGCAGGGGAAAGACCGGATATCACCCGAAGGACGGACTGGTTGAGACTGATCCAGAGCGATAGGATCTCTTCCCTGGGGGTGCCTGCATACTGCTGGGCGGCTACCCATTCATTCTGGTCATAGAGGGCAAGGCTGAGCGGCTGAGGCTCGTATTGCACTTTGATAAAACGGGACAGATTGTTGAGCGCCGAGTCGCATAGATGGCCGAGGAGCTGCAGCTTGGACCATTTGCCCCCCGGACGGGGTGCGGCTGCATCTGCGGCATCGACCTGGGCAAAGGCCTCGGGGACAGCGGTCAACAGCCGCGTCAGTTCTGAAATAGCCTGAATCATGAATCCTCACTACCTCTCCATGTGATGTCGTATTGCTCCCAGTAAATAGGAGTGGTTGCCTGGCAGACGACTAAAGCTCATATTTTGTCGAAACAGGCTGCAGTGTGGGACACAGCAGCTCCTAATATAATCGGCCAGGCAGTTATTATGTCGTAGCGCCTTCTTCCAGTTCAACAGGCAGTATGTACTCGGCGGAGACGCTCTCTCCATGCACTTGCCGGATAATTAACTCCACGGCCAGCTTGCCCATCGCTTCAATCGGCTGGCGGATCGTGCTGAGCGGAAGTCCGAGCATATTGCGCAGCGCAATGCCGTCATAGCCGACAATCCGCACATCCCCGGGAACCCGTCTGCCGCGCTCCATGCAGGCCTTAAGGGCATAAGCGGCGATCATATCGCTGCCGGCAAAGATCCCGTCAATGCCGGGCTGTTCACGGAACAATTGCGCAAGCAGCCGCTCATACGCTGCGACATCAAAGCTGTTATCATCCGTATGCAGCAAAGTATGCTGAACCTGATGTGCAGCTGCGGTATCGGCAAAAGCCTCCGCACGGAGCCCTGATAATATATTCAGGCCGGGATGCCCGCCGATATGGGCGATATTGCGGCAACCTTTTTCAATTAATAAAGTCGTAGCCAATTGGCCGCCAAGGTAGTTATCTGAACACACATAAGGAATATCGGGTGAGATCTGCCGGTCAAAGGTGACCAGGGGCAGATTCATCTGCTGGTAGGCCTCCACCTCCAGCGTATGGCTGCCCATAATGATCCCGTCCACCCGGCTGGATCGCAGCATATCGATATATTCCAGTTCTTTATGTTTATCCTGCCAGGAATTACAGAGCAGGAGTTTGCAGCCGTTACGATAGGCATGCTCCTCAATATAGCCAGTAAGCTCACCGAAGAAGGGATGCGAGACATGGGGGATGATCAGGCCGATAATATTGGACCTTGAACGGCTGAGCGAACGGGCAAGCTCATTAGGCCGGTAGTTCAGTTCATCCATCGCCAGCAGAACCTTTTTCTTCAGTTCCTCGCTTAGATACCCCCTGTTGTTGAGCACCCGGGATACGGTGGTAACCGAAACACCTGCCTTTAGTGCTACATCTTTAATTGTAGGCATAATATCAGCCTCCTGTCCCTAAGCGGATCTTAACAAAATTAATTCTAACGTGGATGCCGGCGCAGTGTCTATCCAGGGCTAGCCTTATTCATCCTATTAATGATTTCAAAAATCAGCGTTTGCCCATATAATTAAAGCAGACAGTCCTATTAATAGGTAGCATAGCCCAGTCACAGTGAATGTTAACGCTTTTTTCAAGCAAAAGAGGATGGAAAAAGGGTTTCAACGAATTAATTATTGTCGAAATCTTCCGGTTTTTACTTTGGGATCGATGAATGGGAGTGTACTTATGGGCTTAAGAAAAACTCATCTCAAGGTATTCAAGGGCTTCCTGTTATTTCTTATGCTGTATGGGTTCCTTTATCAGCCGGCGTCTGTCAGTGCAGAGGAACTGCCGCCTAAGAATGTGCTTGTACTGCATTCCTATCATAAAGGGTTTGCCTGGACAGACGATCAGGGGGCCGGCATTGAAGAAACGCTCAAGAATGCACCCGAACAGCCTGTGATCTACAGTGAGTACATGGATTGGAAACGTTACCCCGGCAAAGACAACCTCAAGCAGTTCTATCAGACGATCAAGCTCAAGTATCAATCCATGCATATTGATGCCATTATTACGACGGATGATGCTGCACTGAACTTCGCAATTAAATACCGCCAAGAAATTCTGGATAATGCACCGGTCATATTCAGCGGCATTAACGAGCTGGGTGTGGAAGGTTTACATGATTTGAATAACATTACCGGTGTCATCGAAAAGATTAACCCTGCCCATACGGTTCAAATGGCGCTGGAAATCAATCCGTCTCTCCGTAAAGTATATGTCTTGTATGACAATACGGAAAGCGGACTCTCCACCGGCCAAATGGTGATGGAACAGATTTCGTCACTTCATCCGGAGCTGCAGCTATATCCGATGAATCGCCTCTCCAGACAACAGATTATAGATCAAGTCTCGTTCCTTCCATCAGACAGTATTGTGCTTATGACTACATACTTTAGTGACTCGACCGGAAGAACGGCTGAATTTGACCGGTTCTCAAGTGAGCTCGGCAAAAGCAGCAGTGTTCCGGTATACCATATCTATGATTTCGGCTTAAATCACGGAGCTTTTGGCGGAAGTCTGATTAGCGGAATCATCCAGGGGCAGACGGCAGCCGACCTGGCTGTGCGGATTCTGCAGGGGGAGCGCCCGGACAATATCCCGGTCGTCAATGACAGCAGCGTGCGCAATGTTTTTGATTACAATGAACTGCAGCGGTTCCATGTGTCCCTGAAAAAGCTGCCGGAGGGCAGCGAAGTCATTAACAAGCCCTTTTCCTTCTATGAGACGTATAAGGAGCTAGTGCTCAGTATCATCGCCGCGTTTGCGGTCTTGCTGGCCTTTATTTTAATCCTGTTGTTTTACGTACAGCTTGTCAAACGGATACGAAATAATCTGGAGAAAAGCAACGAGCGCTTCGATCTGGCGACCTATGCCTCAGATGCGGTAATCTGGGATGTCGATATGTCGACCATGGTCTACTATTTCTCTGACAGCTGGTACGAGTTGCTCGGATATGAGCGGGATGAAGTAGGTGAAAGTCATGGCGGATGGAGAGATCTCATCCATCCCGAGGATGCAGACCAGGAGAACCGCCAGCGCACCCAGCATCTGGAGGGCCGAACCTCTTATTACTACAGTGAATTCCGGATGCGGAGCAAATCGGGCGAATATAAGTGGTTCCAGGCCCGGGGCAAGGTACTGCGCAACAACAGCGGCGGCTTCGTCCGTTTTGCCGGCTCCATGGTTGATGTCACGGACCGCAAAGCATACGAGAGCAAGCTGCAGATGAGTTATCAGGAGCTGGAGTCTACCTACGAGGAGCTTACGGCACTGCAGGATGAGCTGATGGAGCAGTACAACAAAGTGGTGGAGAACCAGGAACTGCTGCAGACCAGTGAAGAGAAGTACCGGCAGCTGGCCTATAACGATGTGCTCAGCGGCTTGCCGAACCGCCTGTCCCTGACTGAAGCGCTGGAGCAGTTTATCAGGGATCATTCGGGCGGCCACGCGGCGCTGTTCTTCCTCGACATCGATAATTTCAAATATATCAATGATACGATGGGACATACCTTTGGGGATGAATTGCTGGTGAAGGTCGGCGAGCGGCTGCTGGAACTGTCAGATAGCCGCAGCAGGCATTTCCGGTTTGGCGGTGATGAATTCGTCATTCTGTTCCAGGACAGCAAGGGTTTTGCAGAAGTGACTGCCTACGCGGATTCCCTGGTGCAGGGTTTTAGGGAGCCGTTCCAGCTTGATGACAGCATTGTACATATTTCCACAAGTATCGGAATTGCCCAATATCCGGACAATGGGGTCAATGCAGAGGAATTGCTGAAGAATGCGGATATTGCGATGTATAAAGCAAAAGAAGCAGGTAAAGGGACGTATGTCATCTACGGACGGGATATGCAGCAGCATTTTGATGAACGCATGGTGATTGAATCGCATCTCCGAAATGCAATTGCCAATCATGAGCTGTCGCTGCACTATCAGCCGCTGGTGGATACCGCTTCAGGCGGAATCTGGGGGTTCGAGGCACTGATCCGCTGGAACAGTCCGGTGCTTGGTTTTGTTTCCCCGCTATCGTTCATTAAGATCGCCGAAGACTGCCGGCTCATTGTGCCGATCGGGGAATGGGTGCTCCGTACGGCCTGCCAGTTCATTAAGGATCTGCATGGACAGGGCTATGAGGGCTATCATATCTCGGTGAACATTTCGGTGATTCAGCTGATGCTGGATGATTTCACGGATATGGTACTGGGGATTCTGCAGGAAACCGGCCTGCCTCCGGAATACCTGGAGCTGGAGATTACGGAGTCCATCTTCATGGAATCCTTTGAAGCAATCAGCACGAAGCTGGAGTCGCTGAAGGAGATGGGAATCGGCATCGCCCTGGATGATTTCGGGACAGGCTATTCCTCACTCAGTTATTTGAAGCAGCTGCCGATCACGACTCTGAAGATCGACAAGTCGTTCATCGACAGTATCGATACCCCTAACAACATGTCACTTGCCCGGTCCATCGTCACGATCGGACATGACATGGGGCTGAACGTCACTGCCGAAGGCGTGGAAACTCCGGAACAGCTCGCCTTTCTGGAACGGACCAGCTGTGACAAAATCCAGGGCTACTTCATCAGCAAGCCGATTCCGCAGCATGACGTTGCCGACTGGGTAAAGGGGAGACGGGCTGGCTGAGGCGGGAATTCCGGGAGAATTCTATACATGGGCAAACTTTGAACATAGCAAAAAGCGGCTATTCCGAATCAGGATAGCCGCTTTTTGGTGTTCCTTGTTTTACTGTGCAACAGCTTACTTCAATAGCTTGCGAACCAGCTTAATCTTATTGCCGTAAGGCGGGTACACAATGCCGAAATCGACCCTTGAGCTTCTTTTGACGATGCTCTTGCGGTGGGAGAACAGGTCAAAGCTGTGCTTGCCGTGATACCCGCCGATGCCGGAATTGCCGACACCGCCGAACGGCAGGCGGGAGCTGGCAACATGGCTGATGGTATCATTCACGCAGCCTCCCCCGAAGGATACACTGCCCAGTACCTGCTGCTCCACCTGCTTGTCCTCGGTGAACAGATAGAGGGCCAGCGGCTTCGGATGCTGATTGATGCTGCTGATCGCTTCCTCCAGCCGGCCAAATTCGATAATCGGCAGCACGGGCCCAAAGATTTCATCCTCCATCGCGGCATCACTCCAAGTGGCCGGGTAGAGCAAGGTAGGCTCAATGTACAGATCCTCCGGTAGAACGGTGCCCCCAGTAATAATCTTGGAGCGGTCCCCTTCAATCATTCCGGCGATTCTCTGCAGCTGGCGTTCATTCACGATCCGCCCGTAATCCGGATTACTGCGGGGATTCTCTCCGTAAAAGGCCCTGATGGATTGCTTCATCAGGGAGATCAGCTCCGCGGCAACCTCCTTGTGGACCAGCAGGTAATCCGGCGCGATGCAGGTTTGCCCGACATTGATTAGCTTCCCCCACACGATCCGCTTGGCAGCCGTCTCCAGATTGGCCGTTTTATCGACAATGACCGGGCTTTTGCCGCCCAGCTCCAGGGTGACGGGAACAAGCTGCTTGGCGGCGGCTGCCATGACAATTTTGCCGACGGGCACGCTGCCGGTGAAGAAAATATAGTCAAACTTGGCGTGGATCAGCAGATTGGTCGTTTCCTTCTCGCCTTGCACTACCCGGATATAGCCGGGCTCGAAGGTCTCCTTGATCAATTCCTCGATCACAGCTGAAACGGCCGGAGTGCTCTCCGACGGCTTCAGAACTGCACAGTTGCCGGCGGCGATAGCCCCGATCAGCGGCTCGATCAGCAGCTGGAACGGGTAATTGAATGGCCCGATAATGAGTACGGTGCCGTAAGGCTCACTGATGATCAGGCTTTTCGACGGAAACATGTGCAGCGGAGATTGGACCTTAACGGGCTTCATCCACCGCTTGAGATGCTTCATCATATAGCCGATGCTGTCCAGCGTGAAGCCGATTTCCGTGGCGTAGGCTTCGAACTCGCTTTTGCGCAGATCCTGATGCAGTGCCTTGATGATCCGGGATTCGTGCCTGCGGATGGCGTCTCCCAGCTTCTGCAGCTGACGGAGCCGGAAGGCTGTCTCCTTGGTCACCCCGCTGTCAAAAAATTGTCTATGCTCGGCCAGCATAAGGCCGATGCTTTGCTCGCTAACTTCAGGCATTACTGAACCCTCCAATGGGATGAAACGAATGGTTATTTCTCTTTGCCGGAAATCGTACTGTCGGTGCGGATGTAGTCATTCATAGCTTCACGGTTCAGCAGGGCAATCCGGCTGCCTTTAAACTCAATCCAGCCGATGTCGCGCAAGTAGCCCATTTCACGGGATAGTGAAGGACGCGCAGTATTCAAATGCTCCGCCCACTCTTTGCGGCTGAACGGCAGTGAGATGACGTCTGAAGACTGCTGCATCGCCTGCTCCAGCAGAAAGTAAATCATCCGCCTCCGCAGCGGGCCTGCGGACAGCATCTCGATTTTGCGGTTCACCAGTACCAGCCGTTCAGACAGATTCTCAATGAAGCGGGTCAGCATATCTGTATCTGTGGTGAACAGCCTCAGCAGCTCCTGCTTGCCAATAAACAGGATAGAGCAGGGGCCTGTAGCCGTGGCAGTAGCCGGGACTATATTTTCTCTGCGGAACAGTACGGCTTCCCCGATCGTCTGTCCGACATTTAAATGGGCGATAGTTACGCTGCTGCCGGTGGGATGGGTTTTCTGGACCTCGACCCGCCCGGAGAGAATGATTCCGATCCGGTCCGCAGTGTCGCCCTCGGCGAAGATCAGCATGTTCTTCTGGTAGGAAGAAACGGAGTACAGCATCTTTTGCAGCAGTGCTTCTATCTCGTCCACAGACTTGCCCCGGAACAGCAGACAGGACTGCAGTACGGCAGGGTCCGGCTTCATCATTTTCCTCCAAATTTAAATTTATTCGGTAACATCCGTTACCGATAGTATGGCGAAAGTCTACTACAATAAGCAGTAACTGTAAAGGCGGAGGAACAGTCTCTGCCCCGTGTAACGATACCCATTTAAGGAGTGAACACGCTATGAGCAGCATGTTTTGTTTTCAATGCCAGGAAGCGGCCAAAGGAACGGGCTGTACCATCCAGGGAGTATGCGGTAAGACGAGTGAAGTCGCTAATCTTCAGGACTTGATGATCTACACACTGAAAGGCATTTCCATCTTTGCACGCCGAGGCCGGGAATTAGGCATCACCGACTCTGCCACAGATAAGTTCATTATAGAGAGTATGTTTGCTACGATAACCAATGCGAATTTTGTCCCGGAAGCTTTTATTGACAGAATAAGAACAGGGCTTACCTTGCGTGACCAGTGGAGCAGCAGGCTGAAGGAGGCTGGAGCAGTGGTTCCACTCGGGAATCATGATGCCGCACTTTGGACAGCGGATACCGAAGAGGAACTGCTGGCCAAGTCAGAGACGGTTGGCGTTCTGTCGACGGAGAATGAAGATGTCCGTTCCCTGCGCGAGCTGCTGACTTACGGGCTCAAGGGAATGGCTGCCTATATGGAACATGCGTCCGTGCTGGGATTTGCGGATGAAGGAACCCATACTTTTATGGAAAAAGGTCTGGCATCGGTGCTGGATGATAGTCTGAGTGCGGACGAACTGACTGCGCTTGTGCTGGAGTGCGGCAAGTTCGGCGTAGATGTAATGGCACTGCTCGACCAGGCTAACACAACCACTTATGGAAACCCGGAAATTACCAAAGTGAACATCGGTGTAGGACAGAATCCGGGGATTCTGATCAGCGGACATGACCTGAAGGATATGGAAGAGCTGCTGAAGCAGACAGAGGGAACTGGAGTGGATGTGTATACGCACAGTGAGATGCTGCCGGCCCACTATTATCCGGCCTTCAAGAAGTATAGCCACTTTGTAGGCAATTACGGCAATGCCTGGTGGAAGCAGAATGAGGAATTTGCCAGCTTCAACGGTCCGATTCTGATGACCACGAACTGCATCGTGCCGCCTAAGGATAGCTATATTGACCGGTTATACACGACAGGCAACACCGGCTTCCCGGGCGTGCAGCATATTCCGGCAGATGCTAATGGAGTTAAGGATTTCTCCGCGATTATTGCGCAGGCCAAGGGCTGTGAAGCTCCGACCGAGATTGAGACTGGAGAGATTGTCGGCGGATTCGCCCATGCGGCGGTTATGAATGTGGCCGATCAGGTGGTAGAAGCGGTCCAGAACGGTGCGATTAAGCAATTCTTCGTGATGGCAGGCTGCGACGGCCGGATGAAGAGCCGCAATTACTACACTGACTTTGCTGCTGAACTGCCAGGGGATACTGTCATTCTTACCGCAGGCTGTGCGAAGTACAAATACAACAAGCTCGACCTCGGCGATATCGGCGGAATTCCGCGAGTGCTGGATGCCGGACAATGCAATGATTCCTATTCCCTTGTAGTCATTGCCCTGAAGCTGAAGGAAGTGTTCGGACTGGACGATATCAACGACCTGCCGATTGCCTACAATATTGCCTGGTATGAGCAGAAGGCGGTAATTGTACTGCTGGCGCTGCTGCACCTGGGGGTCAAAAATATTCATCTCGGCCCGACACTGCCGGCCTTCCTATCGCCGAATGTGGCTAAAGTACTGGTCGATAACTTTGGAATCGGCGGCATTACAACCGTAGAAGAAGATATGGAGCGATTCATCGCAGCCGTATAAATAAGCAATAATATTCCGTTAAAAAAAGCCTATAGCTCAGCCCGCCGATACCGGCAGGGAGAGGAGCTATAGGCTTCTTGGCGTTTTGCAGTTAAGGCAAACGGTAGACGGCGAACGGCTCGCCGCTGCGGAACGGGCGGCTGGCTTCTTCCAGCTTGTCCAGGGTCTCCGCGTCCAGCTCAAGAGCGGTGCTCTGCAGATTCTGCTGCACCTGCTCCACCCGTGTAGCCCCTACGATAACCGTGGAGACAGCGGGCCTGCTCATCAGCCAGGCTAAGGATAAGGCTGTGGGAGAGGTTCCGATATCCGCGGCGACCCGGCTGACCTCATTCCCCAGCGAAATCCGCTCAGGAGTAAGGAAACGGTTAAAGTTCGGATCGGTTTCAGCACGCGATCCGGCAGGCGCGGCGCCATTGCCGCTGTATTTGCCGGTCAGTATCCCCCCGGCCAGCGGGAAATAAGGGATGATCCCCAATCCCTGATCCAGGCAGAGCGGGAGCAGCTCGTTCTCGGGAGTCCGGTCGGCCAGCGAATAGCTGCACTGAATCGAGCTGTACTTGATCAGATTCCGCGCTTCGCTGATCCCAAGCGCCTTCATCAGTTCCCAGGCCGCGTAATTAGAGGCGCCGATATAACGGACCTTCCCTGCAGTTACCATATCATCCAGGGTGCGCAGCGTTTCCTCCAGCGGGGTATAAGGATCGAAGGTATGGATCTGATACAGATCCACATAATCCGTCTTCAGGCGGCGCAAACTGCCTTCCAGCTCCAGCATCAGGTGATGGCGGGAGGAACCGCTCCCATTCGGGCCTTCGGCCCTCGGCAGACCTGCCTTGGTGGCCAGAACTGCATGATCCCGCCTGCCTTCCAGAGCCAGCCCGATGATTCTTTCCGATTCGGTACCGGCATAAATATTGGCGGTATCGATGAAGTTGATCCCTTGATCCAGTGCGGTATGAATAATCTCAATCGAGGTCTGCTGATCGGCCCGTTTGCCAAAAGCATTCGTTCCAAGGCCCAATGCCGATACCTGCAGCCCGCTGTTTCCCAGACGGTTGGTTTTCATAGTATTCACTCCTTTACAGTGTTTGCAGCAGGACTTAGATTTCCGGCTTCCGTGAATAATTCGAGCGCAGTATCAATGAGCAATCTGACGGCGATGGACGCCTCCTCCAGCGAATGGACAGCAAGATGGACATCCCGGTAAGCATCAGGGGAAAGCTCCCGGATGATCACATCATCAGGCGGCGCTAGCAGCGACAGCTGGGACAGCACGCCTACGGCCAGACCCTCCTGGATCATGTTCAGCGCTGTATTGTAGCTGTTGACAACATATTTCACGTTCAGCTCACTGCCGGCTCTCTCGAATAAATCAAGCACTGGAGGCTCATAGCCCGCTCTGCAGATCATCATCGGCTCGTGCTCCAGGTCTTTCACATCAATAACCTGGTGTTGTCCCAGCGGATGGCCGCCGGGCAGCACCGCATACAGCTTCTCCCGAAAAAGCGGAAGGGTCTCAAACTCCTCATGCGGCGGAATAATCAGCCCGACATCAATCTGGCGCGTTTCCAGCCATTCCTTTACCTCGGCCACCGAGCCTTCATGGACGGAGATTTCGATCCCCGGATACCTGTTCTTAATCGAGCGGATCATCTTGGGCACAAAGTAAGCGGCGGCCACCGGAAAGGCTCCGATCCGGATCAGCCCCTTCTCCAGTCCTTTCTCTGCGGAAATCTCCTGCTCGACCTTATTGAACCCGCTGAGAATTTCCCGGAAAAGAATCAGGACACGTTTGCCCACCTCTGTGAGCATCAACCCGCTGCGGCGGTCGCGAAGCAGCAGCTTGACGTCCATTTCCGTTTCGAGCGCGGAAATAGCGCGGCTGACCGCCGGCTGGGTCATATTTAGCTCCAGGCCGGCTTTGGTGAAGCTTCCGGTTTCGGCAATTTTGACAAACAGGCGAATCTGATTGTTGTTCATATCGGATTTGGTATGCCCCTCATGATTATAATTCATTTCAATTATGACTGGGATTATTGTATCATTTGGAATGAAAATGAAACAAGAGGTGAATGAATGTCCGGACGTAATAAAACGATAGCTCTGCTTACTTTTTTGGTGATTGTCTGGGGGATCAATTGGCCCCTGTCCAAAATCGCCTTATCCTATGCTCCTCCGCTGCTGTTTGCCGGCATCCGGACGGTGATTGCCGGTATCATCCTGATCTTCGCTGCCCTGCCGAAATGGAAGCAGCTTCAGTTCAGGCGGCTGTGGCCGGTCTATCTGACATCGGCGATACTCAGTATCGTCTTTTATTACGGCTTCCAGACGATAGGCCTGCAGTATGTGCCTTCCGGGCTGTTCTCGGCCATTGTGTTTCTGCAGCCGGTGCTGCTGGGCATCTTTGCCTGGGTCTGGCTAGGGGAGAGCATGTACGGGCTCAAAATATTCGGCCTGCTGCTCGGCTTTCTGGGGGTAGCCGCCCTAAGCATCGGCGGGTTCAACGGAAGCATCTCTCCTGTCGGCGTTCTGCTTGCGCTGGCCAGCGCACTCAGCTGGGCATTCGCTACCATTTATACGAAACGGAATGCGGCTCGGGTAGATATGCTGTGGATGACGGCGATGCAGATCATGATCGGCGGAGTGATTCTGCTGGCAGCCGGTTCGGCCACGGAAAGCTGGTCAGCAATTACCTGGAACAGTGCTTTTATTGTTAACACACTGTTCATTGCGGTGTTCGTCATCGCGCTCGGCTGGATGGTGTACTTTAAGCTGATCAATGAAGGGGAGGCCGGTAAGGTCGGTTCGTTTACCTTCCTGATCCCTCTGATCTCCATAGGTTCAAGCGTGGTGCTGCTGCATGAGCAGATTACGACCAATCTGATTGTGGGTATGCTGCTGATCGTGGCTAGCATTATTCTGGTCAATGTTAAGCTGGGGCGGACGCACGGATAAGATAAAAAGAGCCTGCCGGATACTGTATGAGGTCCGGCAGGCTCTTTAATTGGGTTGAAAAACTGTATGTAAGCGTAAACAGATTGCACTATCTCTGATTAGCCGTCCGCAGATTCTGGGCTGTGAATACCGCATCCTCCAGCAAATCATCAATCTCCGTAGTATATTCGCCAATACTCAAGCGGGTAACGGAAATCCGGCGGGCACTAATTGTACTCCCTGCTGTAAGGACTGATTGCTGGCCTGCTTCTGCACAGGCGCTCTGCAAGGTGATCGCTCCGCCCGCTTCGACTATGGATCCGCTGCATACCGATTGTTCCATGAGGAATTGAACATTTCCGGATGCCTGCAGCGTGCAGTTTCTGACGCCTTCTTTATGTATATAGAGGTCTCCGCCGGCCTGAATCATGCAGCCTTCTGCCTCTGAAACATCAATCCGGGCATTCTCCTCCTGCAGGCCTTCAATCCGCTCACAGAACGCCTCAAGCAGCTTCAACAACGTCCCAATCACAGAATCCGTTATGAAGTCGGTGAACTGCCCCGGGTGCAGGAAGACCTCCAGCATATGTTTAATTTGCTCTATGTCCATAGGACAGGCTGACTCATTGTCCAAAAGCAGTTTCTGAAATCCGGTGAGCAGACCCGGTATATGGCTGCATTTACTTTCCAGCAGCAGCATAACTACCAGTCCGTATTTCACCGTCTGCTGACGTGACTGAAGATTCTGCTCCAGCAGCCTGGCTGCTTTTCTCAGTGCTGTTATTTCCTCAATCAGGTGAGCGGGATGCAGGTGCAGCCGCCCTTGTCTCACTCCGTAACAGCCGGAATATAATTGGCAGTCTGTTACCGTTCCACGGATAACAATGCTGCCTGTAGCGGCAATCACAGCCCCCTGGACATCACCGTATATGTAGACATTGCCTAAAGCCTCAATGATGGATTGGTCCCTGATTCCTTCCGGTGCAACCACATCCCCTGCGAACATAAAGGCCCCGTCTCCTGTGTCCATTCCCTGCGGCATAATATAGGCAGACGGGAAATCAATGCTCACCACCGGTGTTCCAATGCCTGTGATCCGGGGTCTTCCTTCACGCAGCGCGATAATCTCTCCGCCTGGAAGCAGCGAGGTATCGGCGGCGTGTATCAGGCAGATATCTTCCGGCTGGGGTGACGGCAGAATGCCGCCATACACGTCAAAGCCGGGCAATCCTTCCCGCGGAGGCAATTTGCGGGCCAGGACTTCTCCCGGCTGGACAGATGCAATCCCTGGATAACCGAGATAATTCAAAGGGTCGGGAGCTTTGGAGCTGCTGAATTCTCCGGTCATATCCGGTTGCAGCAAGGGCTCTAGCCTGCCATTGGTACCGGGAACCGGGGCTTTGCCCACAGCAATGCAGACCGGAAGATAGGTCGGATTATTCAATTCGGCGTAAAGGGCAGGGATGTTGAGATTAGGGATGAAGGAGCTCTTCGGAAAGCCGGCCAGAATCTGGTCTACAGTCAGCTTAGACAGCAGCAGATCATAGTCCGGCTCTGCCCGGACAGAGACTTCGGCGGAGGCGGGGCAATTCACAAGCTTCCAGGCATACTTCTCCACACGGTAGAGGGTAAAGTAGGCTCTCAGCTTATCCTCGGAAATCGTAATCTGGTACTGCGGCTTCTCACTGATCTCCCAGCTCAAATGATTGGCTGAAGTGACCCTGATAGGTTCAGTTACCTTCCCTCCGTTCATCTTCAGGACGACAGGGTGAACAGCAGAAATCAGGGCAGCCTTGCCGCCGCGTAAAGGGGGGGTGATGAAAATCTGATCATTCTGTACAATGATTATTCCATCTTTATCTTCATTTCCGCCCATTCCGCTGACCGGATAGGACGGGGTAGAGGACTCCATAGGAAAAGTAGTGCTAAAGGCCGGCATTGTTTTACTGAACACATGCCGGGAATGGTCAAGGGTGCGCTGCGGCATAGGTATAACCTCGCTTTTCGTATTATCAAACCGGCAGCCTGGCAGCCATGAATGCACAGCGGCATTGTTAGGCCCATTGCTTTGCGTCCCGCCCTTTCGGGCAGTTTGCCTTTATACATGAAACATGATAAACACTCAGCATGAGGTCATTTAATGAAGTGTTCGACAATAAAATGATCATACCTGGTACTATAGTACTGAATTTCGACAAATTCTTTTAAACAATCCTAATTTTATTCCTGTATGAGCCGGTTTTCAACTGTAATTTCACCTGAAATATATAGATTTTGTAGCAGCAAAAAAAAGGACACTCCCAAGCTTAAAGCTTGTGGGAGAGTCCATTATTTACAAGATGGATACTGCGTGCAGCTTCGGCTCTTGCCGGCAGAGGTGCGGCTGAAACTGCCGCATAATCGGCCTGTTCGATGACCTCCAGCACCCGGTTAAGATGAGAGAAAACAGCTCCGAGATCGCGGATAGCCGTCAGCGGGCATATTCCCTGCAGCTCGGAGAACCAGGCCAGCTGCAGATCACGGGCATGCCGGAGTGACTCCTGCAGTGAGCGCTGGACTTCGGCGTCCGACAATGTCTTGGTCCCGTACAGAGCGATGCAGTCGGCTGTTGCGCCGGCCACCTCCACCATCCAGTCTGCGGCAGCATAATGCGCAGGCAGGAGAGAGAGCTCATCGGCAATCTCTTTGACATAGAAGTGAACCTTCTGCAGATGGGCCGTAGCCTGTGTCAACCCGCGAAGTCCGCTGCGGCAGGGGTAGTGCGATAAGGTGAATTGCATTTCCTGGCGCAGCCGGACACTCTTCGCGAGCAGTTCCCCGGAGCGTGTCAGCGCCTTTTGGGCCTTTGCTGCGTCTCTGCCGCCAGTAGCCATTCCGCTCAGGGAATCCGCCAGCAGCAGGCTTCCTTCGAGTGCCAGGCTTTTCACCTTGACGAAGCCTTTGGGCGGGACGATAATCATATTGATCAATAAGGCTATCAGTACGCCGATCAGGGTCTCGGCAACCCTCCACACAATATAGTGATCATGGTAGAAGGTAAGCGCGAGAACAGAGGTCACGCCAACCTGTGAGACGGCCTGAATATTAATCCGGCACGCGGTGGCAATACCGATGCCCAGCAGCAGGATCAGCAGGATCGAGAGAATGCCGATATCCAGGAAGCGGCCGACAATGAGGCTGACCGTTCCGCCGAGCACAATGCCGAGCAGGCGGTAGAAGCCTTTTTCAAGCGAGGCTTTAACCGTTCCTTGTGTAATCAGAATAGCTGCAAGCGGGGCAAAATATAAGTAATGGTCACCGTACAGGCTATGAACTGCCACCCAGGAGAGCGAAGCAGCCAGTGTGATCCGTATCATATAAAGGGATAATCCAAATTTCTCAAGGCGGTCTTGTAACCCCTCGTTCATTTTCAGTCATCTTCTTTCATAAAAAGAGGAATTTTCAAAGTATTTTCAGACGGTTTCATTATAGCACCTCATACGCAGCGTAAAGAGGGCTATTTTTTACGAACTTGTTAAGATTCTGCAAGGCTATAAGTGTTGTTGGCTATCGCATATATGGGATACATCCTATATGCTATATAATATGAAATGTTGTCGAAGCGGAGGCAGAATTGTCGCTTAGGCAGTACTGAGCCCAACAAGCCGATTGTGCGCTGTAAGATGAGGGTAAATGGTTTGTAATACATAAGGTAAGGGAGGTCGTTAGCTATCGCTACCCCGGAAGGCACTATTATTTCTTTTGACCAGGTTACTAAGCAATATGATGATGAGGAGGCCGTGTTAAAAGGTGTCAGCTTCGAAATCGAACGCGGCAAATTTTATACACTGCTGGGACCGTCCGGCTGCGGCAAGACGACCATTCTGCGTCTGATCGCGGGTTTTGCCGAACCGACTGAAGGCTCTATTTATCTAAACGGTAAAATGATCAACCACATTCCCGCCAATGAGCGTCAGGTGAACACGGTGTTTCAGGATTATGCCCTGTTTCCCCACCTGAACGTATTCGAGAATGTGGCTTTCGGACTGCGCATTAAGAAGCTCAAGAAGGATGTCATTACCCAAAAGGTGCAGGAAGCACTGCGGTTCGTCAACCTTGTCGGCTACGAACAGCGCGCGATCAACGAAATGTCCGGCGGACAAAGACAGCGTGTAGCGATTGCCCGCGCGATCGTCAACGAGCCGCAGGTACTGCTGCTGGACGAGCCGTTGTCCGCGCTAGACCTGAAGCTGCGTACGGAGATGCAGTATATCCTGCGGGAAATGCAGCAGCGGCTCGGCATCACGTTCATCTTCGTTACCCATGACCAGGAGGAAGCGCTGGCGATGTCCGACTGGATCTTTGTCATGAATAAAGGGAAAATCGAGCAGAGCGGCACACCGAACGATATTTATGATGAGCCGATCAACCGTTTCGTTGCTGATTTCATAGGAGAGTCAAATATCGTACCCGGTGTTATGATCGAGGATTATCTGGTGGAATGGGGCGGCCACCGTTTTGAATGCGTGGATGCGGGGCTGAAGCCGAACGAATCGGTTGAAATCGTGATCCGTCCGGAGGATCTGGAAATCGCAACACTGGAGCAGGGCAAACTGAAGGTGCGCGTCGATTCCCAGCTGTTCCGGGGAGTACACTATGAGATCAGCTGTTACGATGAATCCGGCCATGAATGGCTGGTCCACTCTACACGCAAGGCTGAGGTAGGCAGCGAGATCGGACTCTATTTTGATCCGGAAGCGATTCATGTTATGCGTTTTGGTGAAACGGAGGAAGAATTCGACAGACGTCTGGAAGCTTACGGCGAGGTGGAGAGCCATGAACAATAAGGGCCGGTCGTACTATCTCATCCCTTATTATTTATGGATCGCCCTGTTTGTAATCGCGCCGGTGCTGCTGGTTATTTACTACTCCCTGTTTGACCTGGACGGGCATCTGACACTGGACAATTATGTGAATTTCTTTACGCCGGTATATATGAGAATGATGCTGAACTCCTTCTGGTATGCGTTCCTGATCACGCTGTTTTCGCTGCTTGTAGCGTATCCAGCCGCTTATCTGCTGACCCGCACGAAGCATAAGCAGCTGTGGCTGCTGCTGATTATTCTGCCGACCTGGATCAATCTGCTGCTGAAGACGTATGCGTTTATCGGGATCTTCGGCACCTTCGGGCCGGTGAACAGCTTCTTCGATCTCTTGGGGCTCGGGGAGCAGCAAATTCTCTTTACCGGTTTCAGCTTTGTGTTTGTCTCGGTGTATATTTTTATTCCGTTCATGATTCTGCCGATCTTCAGTGCCCTGGAGGAACTGAACCTGTCTCTCGTGGATGCCGCGCGCGATTTGGGCGCTTCCGGATGGACGACGTTCCGGCGGGTTATTTTTCCGCTGACGGTCTCCGGAGTACGCTCTGGGTGTATGGCTGTATTCATTCCTGCGCTGTCGCTGTTTATGATTACGCGTCTGATCGCCGGCAACCGGGTGATTACGCTGGGTACCGCGATTGAACAGCACTTCCTGGTTACGCAGGACTGGGGCATGGGCTCGACGGTTGCCGTCTTCCTGATCGCCATCATGGCGCTGTTCATGATCCTTACGGGCAGCTCGCGGAAAGGGGTGCGGCATGAAAAATAAAAACGGGATTGGTAACCTGTATCTGGTGCTGGTGTTTGTCGTACTGTACGCGCCGATTTTCTATCTGATGTACTACTCGTTTAACAGCGGCGGCACGATGCATAAATTCGAGGGCTTTACGCTCGATTATTACCGGGAAGTGCTGCAGGATACGCGCTTGATCATTATTGTGATCAACACGCTGGTGATCGCGCTCCTGTCTTCGGCGATTGCCACGCTGCTGGCGATCATTGGTGCGCTTGCTATTCAGCGCAGCCGCAGCCGCCGGTCAAAGAACGCACTGCTCTCGCTGAACAATGTGCTGATCGTCAGTCCAGACGTTATTATAGGGGCTTCCTTTCTGATCCTGTTCACCATTGCCGGCATCAAGCTTGGCTTCACCTCCGTGTTGCTCTCCCATGTGGCGTTCAGCGTGCCAATTGCCGTGCTGATGATTCTGCCGCATCTGCAGGAGATGAGCCCGACGCTGACCGATGCCGCCCGCGACCTCGGGGCCAGCAGGCTTAATGTCCTGACCAAGGTGATTCTGCCGATCATCAAGCCCGGGATCTTCAGCGGTTTCTTCATGGCGCTGACCTATTCACTGGATGATTTCGCGGTGACTTTCTTCGTAACCGGGAACGGCTATTCCACACTCTCGGTGGAGATTTATTCCCGGGCGCGGCAAGGGGTATCGCTGTCGATCAATGCACTTTCGACACTGATCTTCCTCTTTACGATCCTGCTCGTTATCGGCTATTACTTCCTGAACCAGCGGAAGAATAAGCCGTCCGCCATAATAGCGGAGCCGGTTGCAGAAGCGGGGGTGCCTAGATGAAACAGCTGGTTAATGCATTTCTGGCGATTCTGCTCGTTGCCTTTGGTCTGATGTTCCTTGGCTCCAGGCTGAACTCGGCGGAAGGATACACAGGCGGTAATACGCTGACGATTTATAACTGGGGCGACTACATTGATCCTGATCTCCTGGAGCAGTTCGAGAAGGAGACCGGGATTACAGTTATCTACCAGACCTTTGATTCGAATGAAGCGATGCTGACCAAGGTGGAGCAGGGCGGAACGGTCTTCGATGTGGTGGTGCCTTCCGACTATGCCATCGCCAAGATGCGGGAGGAGAACCTGCTGCTGCCGCTGGATCACAGCAAAATTCCGAATCTGGCTAATATCGATTCCAGATTCATGGACCTGTCCTTCGATCCGGGCAACAAGTATTCGGTGCCTTATTTTTGGGGAACGGTAGGGATTATCTACAATCCTGAGATGACCGGGGATATTGATTTCAGCAGCTGGGATTCCCTCTGGGACAAGAGATTGAACAATAATATCTTCCTGGTCGACGGAGCCCGCGAGGTCATGGGCATGGCGCTGAACAGCCTGCACTATTCGGTTAATGATACCAATGAAGACCACCTGCAGGAGGCGCTGTCTAAGCTGAACAAGCTCTCGCCTAACGTGAAGGCGATTGTCGGTGACGAAATCAAGATGCTGCTGGCTAATGAGGAAGCAGCCGTCGGGATTGTCTGGTCCGGCGATGCTTCGGAGATTTTGGACGAGAACGACAAGCTCGACTATGTAGTTCCGGAGGAAGGCTCGAACAAATGGTTCGACAACATGGTCATCCCGAAGACGGCAGCCAACGTGGAGGGTGCGCATAAGTTCATCGACTTCATGCTCCGTCCTGAGGTTGCAGCACAGAATGCCGAATACGTAGGGTACTCTACCCCTAACGTTCCCGCACTCAAGCTGCTGCCCGAAGATATTTCCGGCGATGAACGTTTCTACCCGCCCGCCGCGATTACCGACCGGCTGGAGGTATACGACAACCTTGGCAAGCGGATGCTCGCCCATTACAACGAGCTATTCCTGAAGTTTAAGATGAATAAGAAGTAGGCAGGTTATATGCCGGACGGACAAGTGCCCAACCGCGGAGTTATCGCGGTTGGGCGCTTTTTTTTGGATAGAGGCGGGGCTGGTGAGTCCTTAGACGATTTGTATCTCATGTCAGGCTTCTAGTTCAATAATTTCCCGGCTCCGTATGCTTAGTGGGAACTTTGCTCATCTGTCAATAAAGTGGACACCACTAACTAGCTAATGTTCTCATAGTACAATTGCTCAAATCGGGCAGGTGAAATGTAGCCAAGCGTGCTGTTCGAGCGTTTGCGGTTGTAAAAAAACTCAATATACCGGTACAGCTTGTCTTTAGCTTCTTGTTTGGTTTTAAATTTGGGGGCGCAGTAGATCAATTCACGCTTCAAAATACTATGAAATGCCTCCATACAGGCGTTGTCATAGCAATTTCCTTTGCGACTCATACTCGCCTTCATATAGTATTGCTTAAGCTGTGCCCGGTAGTCTTTGGACGCATACTGGGATCCACGATCCGAATGGTGCAGGAGTCCCTTGCCTGGCTTCTTGGCCGCGTACGCTTGCTTTAGCGCATCCAAAACCAAATCTGTAGTCATCCGGTCACTGAGTGTCCAACCTACAATTTGCTTCGTGTACAAATCCAGAATGCTGGCCAGGTAGAGTTTTCCTTGGCGGCAAGGGATGTACGTGATGTCGGCCACCCATTTTTCATTCGGTTTGGTGGCCGAAAAGTCTTGCTGCAGTGCATTGTCGGCGATAGGCAGGTCATGCTTCGAATCGGTCGTGGCTGGCCGGAACTTCCGAGACATGCAGGAACGTAGACCGTGTTCGCGCATAATGAGGCCTACCGTACGTTCAGAGACGCTCCAGCCTTCTTTAACAAGCTCTTGCTGGATTCTTGGACTGCCGTAGCGCTTGTCGGAATCCTCATAGTGCCACTGAATGCGCTCGGTTAGCTTGGCTTTGCGTTTCTGTTGTTCCGAGGGTAGGGCACTCCGCCACTTATAATAGCCACTCCGGGATACCTGAAGCACTTCACACATCTTCTCTAATCGAAACTCGGAGCGATGAATTTCGATAAACTGGAACCTTAGTTCCTTTCTTTGCTGAAGATGTGCATAGCCTTTTTTAAGATGGCAATCTCTTCTTTGAGGTCATCGATTTCTCGTTTCTGTTCGTCAATGACTTGGGACTGCTGACGTAGGGCTTCACCATGATTTACCGGTTCGTTCTCGAAATCACGGTATTTTGCGACCCATTGCCGTAGGGTCTCTGGATGAATGTTCAATTCTTCGGCGATCTGCCCCAGAGACTTCGTCTGCTCTTGCACATATTTAGCTGCTTCACGTTTGAACGTCTCGTTAAACCGTTGGCGTTTTTGGCTCATCTTTTGACACCTCTTAGTTTTGGTAGGTTTATTATCCCTTGTACCAATAAGAAGTGTCCACTTTTGATTCTAGTTGCACTTCTCCAGTTAAATGCTCATCAATCGAGCTTAGCGGGAGGCTAGTAGGAAAAAGTCCACTTAATCTAGCCATCATCAGGAGAAATGGGCTGAATGGGACAAATTAATTGCTTTTTTCCAACTAATCATTCAAAAACCGCTTTAAGGAGCCCAATAGATTGCCTTTTTCCACTTAGCTGTTTTCTAGACTATGGGATGCAATCCTCTAACAGCAATGACAGGTGTAACGCTATTCCTTAGAGGCTAACCTAATTGAAATAATCCAGCACGCCATGCGCCAGTTCATACCGGACGACTCTTTCTTGATTGCCCCGGCAGGAGGGGAGCAGCCAGCCCTTATCAGACAAACTGCGCAGTGTGCGGACTTCTGTTTTGTAGTCAATGCCGAAGTGCTGCTTAACATCCTGGGGACGGACAGTCCCGGTTAACCGGATGGCCAGACGGATGACCTCCTGCTCCATAAGCTGCAGCCGTGATACAGGAGCCTCGGCAGCCTGATATCTGCCCATAATCAGTCGAAGTAAACTTATGCAAAGCTCGGGGCGCCGCTCAACATCATCGTAGGCAAAAGAGATAACACGGTATCCCATCGCCTGCAGGAAGGTTTCGCGGTTCAGCTCACTGCAGAATTTACGCCGGTCCATATCGCGGACGTGGGAGGCATAGCCTTTAATTTCAATAAGCAGTCTGATGTGGCCCGGAAGCCAGGCGAAGTCGGCAAAATAGGATCTGCCGCGCCAGTCTATCACCTCATATTCAGGATGAAGTTTGGTCAAATCACCCCGCAGCGGCCACCAGACATTGCGCAAGAATAGCACCTCCGCATGCTGATGTCCTCTTTCCAGCCGCCCCCGCCGTTCTCCGGCCGGTCTGCCTGCAAGATGTCCTGCAATAAACTGCTGATGTGCGTTTTCAAATGACATAAACACTCACACTCCCCGCCAAAATAGAAAACGTCCCGGCTTCCCTCAAGGAGGGCAGCCGGGACGTTCTTCGTCTCTTTGCAATAAGTATAAGCTAAACTTGCATGGGTGAACAGGCAAATCGTCTAAATCGCTAACTCGCGTAAACGCTCAGGCAGGCAATTACTTAATCCCGATCCTCATCCGGTAGCTGATCAGAACCGGCAAAGTCCGGCCGTCGAAGTAGGCTTCTACCGCGGCGGTGAACTCGGATATGTCGACGTCCAGAGCAATAGAACCGGTCTTTAGTACCGTTTGGATGCCGCCTTGGCTGAGCATAAGCCCTACGTACCGCTCGGCATCGCAGGTTTCGGTATTATGGAATACTACTTCCCGTGCAAACGAGAAATGGCCGCTGGCCTGAATCCGGGCCAGGTGGCCCTCTTTATCCCATTTATGTGCCCGCTGGGATTCGGGCTGCAGCTCAGCGAGCAGATTATCGGCAGCCGTAATCAGAAGATTATACCTGGCTTCAATATCTGCCTGAAGCACCAGCGGCCAGTCGCAGTCGTAGGCGGCGAAGACGCCGCCGGGCCGCAGACAGCGGGCAATTTCCTGCAGAGTGCTCAGCGGCTCCATCCAGTGAAAGGACTGGGAGCAGGTAATGATATCAACGCTGCCGGAATCAAGCGGAAGCTGGTTTGAATAGCCCTGGATGAAGGATAGTGACTGTGCCTCATCCTCAAGGTTGAGCTTTTCGACCGCTTTACCCAGCATGTCGGGGTTGGGTTCGATGCCAATTACGGAATCGGCGGCATTCTTCCATAGGAAGGTGGATAAGCCCGTCCCGCAGCCGATATCGGCAACCACGGAAGGGCGTCCGCCCAAGTAATTACTTAGCAGACTGGTAACCATTGGCGGAGCCTCCGGGCGGTAACGGTCGTATTCGTTCTGATATCCCAAGAACCGGTCAATATTCTCCTTGCTGTTGCCTGCTGGTATCATAGAATCCTCTCCCATCATTGATGATCAAGCTTCAACGCACTGGCGGATAGGAACTGTACGGGTATCTTAACGCAGCAGTGCCGGATCAACGGCAGGCACAAGCCCTTCGGCGGCTGCGCGATTTAGCAGCGCTGAAATGGCGGCGTAACCGTCGTCCCCGAGGTTCATCGAGAACTCATTCACGTAAAGATCAATATGTGATTTGGCGACCTCCGGCGACAGCTCCTGGGCATGGCTCAGCACGTACTCTCTGCTGTCAGAGGGATGATCCCAGGCGTATTGAAGGGAACTGCGGATCCAGCCGGCAATGGCTTCGTGGTCCAGGTCGCGGCGGGCGATGATCGCCCCGAGCGGGATCGGCAGGCCAGTATCGCTCTCCCACCAGCTGCCCAGATCGGTCAGCAGGTTCAGGCCATAGGAAGGATAGGTGAAACGTGCTTCGTGAATGACCAGGCCGGCGTCGATTTGACCGTCGCGCACAGCAGGCATAATCTCATCAAACGGCATGACCACAATCTCAGCAGGGCCGTCCGGCACCTGCTGGGCTGCCCATAGGCGGAACAGAAGATACGCGGTGGAGCGCTCGCTCGGTACGGCAATCCGGCGGCCGGACAGCTCCTGCGGGCGCTTGATCGCGCCCGGGCCTTTGCGGGTCAGGACCAGCGGGCCGCAGCCCCGGCCAAGCGCGCCGCCGCAAGGCAGCAGCTTGTATCGTTCCAGCACCCAGGGGAGTGCGGCGTAGGAGATTTTGAGTACTTCCGGTCCGGCACCGTCTGCGGCCAGTCCATTGGTAATGTCGATATCGGCAAAGGTCACATTCAGCTTGGGCGCGCCTTCTACCAGCCCGTGGGCCCAGGCATGAAAGACAAAGGTATCATTGGGACAAGGAGAAAAGGCAATATTGAGTTCAGTTGTCATTACAGCACCTCCAGTAGTATAGCGGCCGCTGCCGCTAGCGCATCGAGCGCTTCAGGGATCTTCCACGCGGCCCGGTCGCGCGGGCCGACCGGGTTCGAGATCGCGCGCAGCTCCAGCGCCGCGATCCCGAAGCGCTGGGCGGCCACGGCAACCCCGTGGCCTTCCATCGCCTCCGCGACGGCACCGGGATGCCGCGCGGCCAGGGCGGCGGCCGTTCCGGCGGTGCCGGTCGCCGTCGACACCGTCAGCACAGGTCCTGTGCTGACGACAAGCCCGGCCGCTGCCAGCGCGGCCGCAAGGGCCTTAGCCGTGCCGCTGTCTGCCGGCACGGATACGCTGCCGAAGCCGAGCTCGGCAGCGCTGCGGAAGCCCTCCGGCGTCTCGGCCCCCAGGTCGGCGGCGATCATCTCGCTGGCGACGGCCAGCGAGCCTAAGGGCGCCCGCCCGGGAAAGCCGCCGCCGATCCCGGCGCTGATGACGCAGCCGTACGGGTCGGCTGCCAGAGCAGCGGCGGTACCCGCCGCAGCGGCTGCGGTGCCGGCGCCCGCAGCAATCACCTCGAACCTGCTGCTGCCTGCCAGGCCGCGCAGGACGGCTTCTCGCTCGGCCGCGACTGCCGTCACGATTAGCACGCGCGGTGCACGGGCTTCCTCTGCCGCAGCTATGCCCGCGGCAGCCTCCGCATGTGGATTAATCTTCGCTTCCATAATGAGCCTCCTTCTATATAAGTAACGACGTAATAAATAGTTATAAATATATTCGGCCATCACCCGGTTCAGCTGTTGACCAGCTGCCAGTCTGCTCCATGTGAAGTGACCGCAGATGCGATGGCAACTTTGCAATAACCGGCAATGATGATTGATAACTGTATTCTGTACAGTTATCGTCAGTCTTTTCAGAGCATGGGAGGAGATAGCTGCATTTCTTACAACTAAAAATCCCGGTTTGCACTGAAAAAGGCTGGCTCAGCCATTTTAATTGTATAGAATACATTTAAATTTCAGGAACGGGGGATTCTACCGTATATAATTGCACGGAATACAGTTATATGCACCGGTTCACGAGCTGTACGGCTTCAGTTTCACTAACAGGGATGTTCCGGCTGCATCCTAGGTTGGGATCAGGTATATTCGTAATCGTCCGCTAATCTACCGGGGTGTTAACTTCTTTGTTGCTGAATTCTCCGGCGCCGCAACAAAAAGGATACGCCGTTTTGAAAGTGAGGTCAAACCGCGCGGGATTATTTTTAGAACAACTGTTGACAATAGAGAATAGATAGCGTATATTTATCTTAACTTAAAGATAATTAACTTAAAGATAAGTGCTTCAGCAATCCGCAGAGCGGGCAGACAGCACAGTTGACAGGAGGTGTACATGATGAGCGACTACAATGAACTTATAAGCAAAACGACAGGCAGCTCGGATGAGGAGCAGGCGTCATCGCTGAAACTGTTCGTGGTTTTATCCAAGGCATACAAAAGCCTGATGGACCATGCGGTTAAGGATATGAAGAGTCATGGGCTGGCATCGGCTGAATTCATGGTGCTGGAAGTGCTCTACCATAGAACAAGAATTCCGCTGCAGCAGATCGGGGAGAAGATTCTCGTCACCAGCGGCAGCATCACTTATAACATCGATAAGCTGGAGAAGCGGGGGCTGCTGAAACGGGTTCCATGCGATGAAGACCGCCGCGTGACTTATGCCGAGATTACAGAAGCGGGACGCGAGCTGTTCGATGACATTTTTCCCCGCCACGTGGCTTCCATTCATGCTCTGATGGGCGGACTGAATCAGGAAGAGAAGGATCAGGCGATTGGGCTGCTGAAGAAGCTTGGCAAAGGCGTGTAGAACCAGTAATGCCGGGATGGAAGTGTCCCTGACGGTTCCGCATTTGCTTTTGCCAAGCCGCGAAGCGGTTTGAAGATTAGGGTAGTCAAAAAATTTTTAACATATATCTTAAGGTTAAGATAATTAAATCGAAGAGAATGGAGAGTGTTTATTATGGTAAGTGTAGGATTATTGTTATTGAGACTTGTGATCGGGGTTGCTTTTATCGGACATGGGGCGCAGAAGCTGTTTGGCTGGTTTGGAGGTTACGGCCCGAAGGGAACCGGAGGTTGGATGGAATCTGTCGGAATTAAGCCAGGGGTAGCGATGGCAGTAATGGCGGGACTGATGGAACTGGTCGGAGGCGTATTGTTTACAGCCGGCCTGCTGACACCGGTGGCAGCTGTGCTGATTGCGGCAACGATGCTGGGCGCGATTATCAAGGTTCATGCTCCTAACGGCTTCTGGTCAACAGCTAACGGGATAGAGTTCCCGCTGACAGTACTTGTAGTAGCAGTCGCAGTGGCGCTGACCGGTCCGGGTTCGATTTCGCTGGATGCACTGTTCTTTAACTAATGCTCACAAAACCTAAGCATAGGCTTCCAAAGTAAGTTTTGTACGATGAAAATACAAAGGGGTTTACCCTCACAAAAACTTTTAAGGAGATGGATTAAGATGACACTTCAAACTGCAGGAATTCACCATATTACCGCTTTTGTTAAGGACGCGCAGCGCAACGCCGATTTCTATGCCGGGATTCTCGGGCTGAGACTGGTAAAGAAGACAATTAACTTTGACGCTCCGGAGGTCTACCATCTCTATTTCGGGAATGAGCAGGGTGCTCCCGGTACGATCATCACCTTTTTCCCTTGGGCGACCGGTCGTAAAGGCAGAATCGGCGGCGGCCAGGTTGGGGTAACCACCTACGCTGTGCCGGCCGGATCGCTGGGATTCTGGGAGGAGCGGCTGGCTGCTTACCAGATTCCGGTGACCAAAGTAACCCGGATTTCGGAGTCCTACCTGTCTTTCGCCGATTATGACGGCCTGCGGATCGAGCTGGTAGAACGCGAAGCGGGTCCGCTCAGCACCTGGTCCTTCGGGGGAGTACCTACCGAGCATGCGGTTAAGGGCTTTGGAGGCGCGGTCCTGTACAGCACGGACCCTGACAAAACGGCGGATACACTGACCCGTACGCTGGGTCTTGAGCAGATCGCCGAAGGCGACGGTTATATCCGTTTCCGCTCTACAGGTGATCTTGGCAATATTATTGACCTGAAAGCAGCGCCGGTGCCTCAGGGCGGCGGAGGAACAGGTACGGTGCATCATATCGCGTGGCGTGCCAAAGATGATGCCGAACAGCTCCAGTGGGGCCGGACCGTGCAGAGTCATGGTTACCAGCCGACGCCAGTACAGGACCGCCAGTACTTTAACGCCATCTACTTCCGCGAGGAAGGCGGCATCCTGTTCGAGATTGCTACCGATCCTCCAGGCTTTGCCCGTGATGAGGACCCGGATAAACTGGGGCAGAAGCTGATGCTGCCAGTATGGTTTGAACCCAATCGTGCGGTGATCGAAGCTAATCTGAGCCCGTTTGAAATCCGTGAAGTGGAGGTGAACCAGCTATGATTCATGTCTTTAAAAAAGGTACGGATGCCACCCTGCCGACCCTCGTATTATTCCATGGCACCGGCGGCAATGAACATGATCTGCTCCCGCTGGCGGAAATGCTGTCTCCCGGCTCCTCGGTGCTGGGTATCCGGGGAAATGTGCTGGAGAATGGCATGCCGCGTTACTTCCGCCGTCTCGCTGAAGGGGTATTCGATGAGGAGGATCTGATCTTCCGTACCCATGAGGTGAAGCAGTTCCTGGACAGTGCCGCTGCCCAGTACGGCTTCGACAGCAACAATCTCGTCGCCGTCGGCTACTCCAACGGAGCCAACATTGCCGGCAGCCTGCTCTTCCATTACGGAAGCATCTTCCGCTCTGCGGTACTGCTGCATCCGATGGTTCCGCTGCGGGGTCTGACATTGCCTTCCCTTGCCGGTGTCTCCGTATTCATCGGGGCGGGAACCAATGACCCGCTGATCAAGGCAGAGGAAACCCGGGAACTGGAGCAGCTGCTGCAGGGAGCGGGAGCGGACGTTACTGCCCACTGGGGGAATCAAGGCCATCGCCTCAGTACAGCCGAGGTGGAGGCCGCCCGGAATTGGCTGGGTCAGCACATCAATTAAGTTCAAGTCTGAAAAATAGTATCACCGCAACCGCCTGTGGGGCCGCTGCTAAGAGTGCTGACAACCTCTTAAAAGCTCCTGCGGGCGGTTTTTTGGATTAGGGAAAAAGCATTGAACATTCTGTCCCCGATCAGGTAGTATGAAGATTACTAAAAACAGGCCTGAGGGTTTCTGCAGAAAGGTAGGCGTCATTGTATCATGATCAGAGAAAAAATGGATAACCGCGTGCTCTCGGCAGAAGGGCCGTCACGGAAACAGAGGCTGCAGCTGGCACTTATTCTGGGGGCCGTTGCGACGATTGGCCCTTTGTCGATTGATATGTATCTGCCTGCCCTGCCTGAGCTCGGTATGCATTTCGGAACCAGTGCTGCGCTGGTGCAGCTTAGTCTGACCTTCTTTCTGCTGGGACTGGCCTCCGGTCAGCTGGTGGCCGGACCGCTCAGCGATGTCCATGGACGCCGCCGCCCGCTGCTGATTGGCATGCTGATCTATACCGTATCTTCATTGCTGTGCGCATTCAGCCCCTCCATCGGCCTGCTGGTCGTGCTGCGCTTTATTCAGGGCTTTGCCGGCTCTGTAGGAGTGGTCATCTCACGGGCGGCAGTCCGTGACCTGTACAGCGGCTCAGAATTAACGAGGTTCTTCTCACTCCTGATGATTGTCAACGGGCTGGGGCCGATTTTTGCACCGATTATCGGGGGGCAGCTGCTGAGAGTAACCTCCTGGCAGGGGGTGTTCATTGTGCTCTTTTGCGCCGGGCTGCTCTTCTGCGCGATGATTCTGCTGCGGCTGCCGGAGACGCTGCCGAAGGAGCGGCGCGTGAGAAACGGGCTTAGAGGAACACTGCTTACCTTTCGCGGGCTGCTCGGCAACGGACGGTTTATGGGTTATGCCCTTTCCCAGGGTTTTGTTACTGCAGCGATGTTCGCGTATATTTCGGGTTCTTCATTTGTCCTGCAGAATATGTTCGGGATCTCTCCGCAAATGTACAGTCTGATCTTTGCCGTCAACGGGTTCGGCATTATCCTCTCCGGACAGATTGCCGGCAGATTGTCCGGGAGACTTGGCGAACGGAATCTGCTCGCCAGCGGTCTTGCACTCTGCACGCTCGGCGGAGTACTGCTGCTGGCCGCGGTTCTGGCCGGAGGCGGCCTGCTGCCGATCCTGCTCTGCCTGTTCGCTGTGGTCTCCAGTGTCGGATTGGTCGGCACGACCAGCTTCTCACTGGCCATGCAGGACCAGGGTGAATCGGCAGGAAGCGCCTCGGCGCTGCTCGGACTATTGCCGCTGCTGCTGGGCGGCTGCGTGGCTCCGCTGGTCGGCCTTGGCGGCGACGAAACGGCAATTCCGATGGCGGTAGTCATCGCCGGTGCCGGCCTTTGTTCCATCCTGTCCTATTTGCTCCTCTGCAGGAAGGGGGATCATAGATGAGCCGGAAAGACTTTACGGTCCTGCTGCTGCTGGCATTTGCCTGGGGAGCTTCATTTCTGTTTATGAGAATCGCCTCTCCTGAGCTGGGGCCGGTGTTTACCACAGAACTCCGCGTAACGCTGGCTGCTGCTGCTTTACTGCTCTACGCCAGGATTACACGGAAGACGCTTGGGATGGGGCGGCACTGGAAGCAGTTTCTGCTGCTTGGGGCGCTGAACGCCGCACTGCCTTTTACACTGATCTGCATGGCTGAACTGGAGCTGAACGCCTCACTGGCAGCCATTCTTAACGCGACTACTCCGATGTTCGCAGCGCTTGCCGCCTGGGGAACCCTTGGCGAGAAGCCGGGAATATCGAAATCCATCGGCTTAATTATCGGACTTTTGGGCGTGGCTGTGCTGGTCGGGTGGAGTCCGGTGCCGCTTGAGGGAAGGGTGCTGCTGTCGGTCTTCTTTTCCCTCGGGGCTGCGCTTTCTTACAGCTTCGGAGGGTTGTATGCCGCCCGTGTCGGCCGTGGCCTTGCACCACTTACGCTTGCCGCCGGCCAGCAGCTTGGAGCAGCCGTAGCGCTGCTTCCGCTCGCGGTCATTTTTGCTCCCCGGCATCTGCCGTCAGCGGCAGCGGTCTACTCTGTGCTCGGCTTATCTATCATTTGTACGGCTGTCGCCTATTTACTATATTTTTACCTGATTCAGAGTGTGGGTGCGGTAAAAACCGTCAGTGTAACTTTCCTGGTTCCGGTATTCGGGCTGATGTGGGGGGTTATCTTCCTGAACGAGCCGGTCTATGCCAATACGGTGGCGGGACTGGCCATTATCCTGCTGAGCGTAATGCTGGTCAACCGCAAATCCAGGGCTAAAGGCAGCACAGGCGTTGATTCCGGCGCAGGGAAGCAGGGATAGCTGCAGTTCCCTCCTTCAGGCACTTTCAGCAAACTTTCAGCCCATTTTAACGTTAGGTTCGGGTACAGGGGTTATATTGAAGTGGTGAAAGGAGGGACAAGCATGAATATTTCATCCGCTACATCCACCGCCGCTTCGACTTCTTATACCTCTTTAAGTGCAACTGATACCAGCTCGCTGGAAAAACAAAAAGCGAAGCTGGAGGCCGACTTGGAGAAGGTACAGTCCAGTAAGGACGACGAAAAAACCAAGGAAACCAAAACCAAACAGCTAGAGCAGCAGATTAAGCAGATCGAGACGCAGATTGCCCAGAAGTCCAAGAGCAGCAGTTCCTCTGCGGCAGCTCAAAGCGCACCTCCTGAAAAACCTGCTAACAGCAATTCGCTTACAGCAGCAAGTGCAGAGCAAATCGCTAACGCTACCACTGACAGTGAAGGCAGATTTGACATTCGGGTTTAAAATCGCAACGCAGTGAGCAGCACCAAAAAGAGGACAACCTTTGCCGTGAAGGGGTCCTCTTTTTGGTGCTGCTCTGGATGAGCCTTCTTCCCCTGAAATTGGTATAATGGGGAGATAGAAACGGCTGAAATGTCTGAATCAGAGGCATGCGCCCATAATAAGGCAGGGAGAAATCATGCATTCAATTAAACAGACATTAGAACGTTTTCGGATTGTACGGCTGCTGTTGTCCATCTACCGGATAAGGGCGGTAAGAATGCTCTTTCCGGTGGCCATTATAGCCTTGGTATATTGGGAAGGCCAGCACGAGCTGAAGCAGGTGCACCTGGGGCTTACGATAAGAGAACTCCGGCATGTGCCGGCTTCTGCCGTTATGGAGATGATGGGGGTTGCGCTGCTCTCGGTGGCAGTTATGAGCGCCTATGATTATTTGATCCGGCAGCATTTCCGTTTCAGGATCGGAGCCTGGAGCACCTTCCGCTACGCCTGGATTGCCAATACCTTTAACAATCTGATTGGGTTTGCCGGACTTGCCGGCATAGGCCTGCGCTCGCTGCTCTATAAGAAAAGCGGTGTGCCCGCTGCGGCCTTAGCTCCTGCGCTCGTATTTCTCTCCCCCTTGATGATTACCGGCCTGTCACTGCTGTCCTGGGGCAATCTGACCGGCCTGCTTCCTGCCCACGGACTGATGCGCGAGCATAAATGGCTGATCTTCGCGGTCTGGGGCATGGCGCTCTATTTACCGTTTTTTGTGATTATCCAGCGTTCCTCGCTGTTTGCCAAGTGGATTAACCGGGGACAGGGTAGAACCCCCTGGTTTACAGTAGCGGCTTCAGTAGGGGCCTCTTTTCTGGAATGGCTGTTTGCCGGAATTACGTTCTGGACAATCGGCAGCCACCTGCTTGGCGGCGCAGAATTCGTTACGCTGTTCAGCATCTATCTGGTTGCTGCGGTGGCAGGGATTCTGAGCATGGCCCCCGGGGGCATCGGCGCATTCGATCTCATTGCGCTGCTCGGTCTCACACAGCTCGGACATAACAGTGACCAGGCTATGGCTGTGCTGGTGATCTACCGGCTGTTTTATTATGTAGTGCCCTGGCTGATCGGCCTTGTACTGGCTGCCCTGGAAATCGGACTGCAGGGAAGAAAAAACACAGACCAGAGCGGGGAAATGCTCGAGCCCTCGCTCAATATCTGGCAGAAAATCTGGGGCTGGCCCGGACAGTATACTTTTCTGAGTGATCTCGGCTTCTGGGCGCTTGGTAAGCTGGTTTTGGCGAGCGGGCTCATTCTGCTGCTGTCTGCTGCAACCCCTGGGCTGCTATACCGGCTGCGGATGACGGAGGAGCTGCTGTCTCTGCCGGTCATGCAAATTTCTCATCATTTATCGGTGCTGATCGGATTTCTGCTGATCCTGCTGTCCAGAGGCATCTCCCTGCGGGTCAGGAGAGCGTATCTCTGGACCAGCGTGCTGTTGTTCGGCGGGGCCATATTTGCGTTCACCAAGGGATTTGATTATGAGGAAGCGGTGTTTCTGCTGCTGGTTGCCCTGATTCTGTGGATTTCTAGATCAAGGTTCTACCGGATCAGCGTACCGGTCAGCAAGCAGAGTACCCTGTGGTGGCTGCTGCTGACCTCACTTATCGCGCTTGGTTATTACCTGCTGGGCAGCTACGCGCATCGCGGATTTATGAAGCATCTGCCGCCTGGCATCCGGCCGGAGTGGCTGCAGCAGCACAGTAATGTAGCGGTGGCAGCGGCCGGTAGCCTGGCGGTGTCCTGGCTCATTGTGACGATGCTGGCGGTCCTCCGTCCGCAGCGGAAGGCGGAGGAGATCTTAGCGGATAAAGATATGGAGCGGCTGGAGCACTTCCTTGCCGGAACGAAGGGGAATGCCTTGACACATATGCTGTTTCTGGGGGACAAAAGCTTCTACTGGGCCCAGAAGGGAAAAGTGCTGTTCGCCTTTGCCAGAACCAGGGACAAGCTTGTCGTGCTGGGCGATCCGCTTGGCCCCAGAGCGCTGATGAACGAGGCGATCAGCGAATTCCGGCGGGCGGCGGATATATACGGGCTATCCGTTGTATTTTACCAGGCGACGCCTGAGTTTCTGCCGGTCTACCATGAGCAGGGCTACCATTTCTTCAAGCTGGGCGAAGAAGCCCTAGTACCGCTCGCCGGCTTTACACTCAGCGGCAAAAAAAATTCCGACCTGCGCAGCGTCTGCAACCGGTTCGAACGCGAAGGCTATACCTTTGAGGTTTCGGAAGCCCCGCATTCCGGGACGCTGCTGCAGGAGCTCCAGGCTGTATCGGAGGAGTGGCTGGACGGACGCACTGAAAAGGGATATTCCCTGGGCTGGTTCAAAGCGTCCTATATGCAGCTTGCACCTATAGCGCTGCTGCGCGGGGCGGAAGGCAGAATCGCCGCTTTTGCCTCTATTGCACCTTGCTATGATAGCGGAACAACCATTTCGATTGATTTAATGCGCCACCGGAAGGATACTCCGAACGGCACTATGGACTACCTGTTTGTCCATCTGCTGGAGTGGGCGAAGTCGCAAGGCTATGCGTGGTTTAATCTCGGCAATGCCCCCCTATCCAGTGTAGGGCAGAATTCCGGCGCATTGCGGGAGGAGAAGGTAGCGCGGCTTGTCTTTGTACGGGGGGGACACTGGTACGGGTTTGCCGGTCTGCGCCGCTATAAGGAGAAATTCAATCCGCAGTGGGAGCCCAGATATCTGGCTTATCCCGCCTCGCTGATTCTGCCGATATTGACTATGGATCTGGTCCGGCTGGTTTCCCGTCATCCGCAGGAGAAGGAATAGAACGGAAGAAGGCAAAGCCTGAGGATGCTCCCCAGGCTTTGCCTATTTTTTAGAATGATCATGTCTGCGGGAACTTCCATTCTGGGCCTTAAGCTATGCATAAACATCTATAGATGTTAATATTAGTATGTGAAAAAAGTTACGTTCGGCGTAGCTTTTACAAACCGGCCAGTGGTAACGTGCAATTTCTGCAGCAGGGAGAGTAGAGGAAGGGGCTGAAATAATGGGTATCGCCGTTATGGATATCATCGAGAAGCGGAAATCAGTACGCACCTATGAGACGACACCGATTGGGGAAGAGGTTCACGCTTCTATTATGGACTATCTGCATCAGGAGGAAAATCTGCTCGGACCCTTCGGGGGGAGGGCAAGGATGGAGTGGATCTGGGCCAAAAGCGGGGGCGAAGACGGCAAGGGCATCAAGCTCGGCGCATACGGGATTATTCAGAATCCGCAGGCCTATCTGGTGGGCGTGGTGCGCAACGATCAGACGGCGCTGCTGGAGTTCGGATATATTTTTCATAAGCTTATTCTTTATGCTACCGGCCTTGGCCTGGGTACCTGCTGGATTGGGGGAACCTTTAACCGCAATTCCTTTGCCCGTGAGCTTGAGCTTGCGCCCGGAGAGATCATTCCCTGCATTACACCGCTTGGCTATGCACGGGAGAAGCAGCGGCTGCTGGACACAACTATGCGTTATATTGTCAAGGCGGATCAGAAGAAGCCGTGGCGCGAGTTGTATTTCGATTCGGGATTCGAAAGACTGCTGGCTCCGGAGTCCGCCGGCAGGCTGGCCGCACCGCTGGAGATGGTCCGGCTCGGCCCCTCGGCTTCCAACAAGCAGCCCTGGCGGATCGTGCTGTCCGCTGACCGGCGGCAGGCGCATTTCTATCTGCAGCATACGCCGAATTATAGCGGGAACAAGCTGGGCTTTGAAATGCAGCGGATCGATCTCGGCATTGCAGCCTGCAATTTCGAGCTGGCCTGCCGGGAGATGGACATTCCCGGTGGATGGATCGTGAACGATCCGCAGCTCGGCGTAATCGACGGGTATACGGAATACATGCTGAGCTATAAGCTCAGCTGATCCGGGAGACCCACCACAGCAAAGCCGCCATAAGCATAACACTGGCCAGCGCCAGCGTGTCCTTAGGCTGCCAGTTCAGCTGATACGAAGGAGTCCGTGCTTTCTGCGGGTCATAACCGCGGGATTCAACGGCTGTAGCCAGCTCATCCCCCATGCCGATGACAAGAATCAGAAGCGGCACAATAAGTAAGCTAATCTGCCGGGGACTCCAGCGCGCGGGACCGCGCTGAAGTCTCCCACGCGACTTCAGCGCCAGCTGCAGCTGGCTCAGCTTGCCGAGAATCCAGGGCACGAACTGCAGCGTGACGGATACGGCCAGCGACCAGCCCCGGGTACGGATGCCCAGCTTCTTCAGCGGGGCAATGGCCCACTCCAGCGCTTCGCGCAGCGGTGCGCCGGTGGTTGTCTCCGTGAACAGGAAGCCAAGGGCAATGAGCAGCAGGAAGCGCAGCACGTTCAGCCCCCCGCGCAGGATGCCTGCCGAGCTGAAGCCCAGGAACCCGAGGGTAATGTCCGGGGATGCCCAGTCAAGCGCAGACAGCAGCCAGAGGAACAGGAACATCAGCAGGAACGGACGGAAGAACCTTGCCGTCCGGCTCCAGGAAATTCCCGCAGTTCCGATTAATCCGGCAACAAGGGCAGCGGTGAGCAGCAGCGGAGTCAAGCTGTTCATGCCCAGTACAACCAGTGAACCCAGCACCATCCCCAGCCATTTCACGCGGGGGTCAAGCCCCTGCCAGAACCTCCGGCGCGGGGCTGTTTGGCTATGCTCCCTGACGGGAGCTTCCGGGTTGTCGTTGGCAGGCGGAGCCTCCAGCTGCGCTTCCTCAGGTGTCTGGGGCCTGCCAGCTTCCGCAGGTGCGGGAGGCAGCTGCAAGCTCAGCCCGGCCAGCAGCGCATCCAGGCTGTCCGGCTGCTCCGCCAGCAGTCCCTGCCGGCGGAGTCTGTGCCCGATGCGCGAGTAGGCGGGCGGCTCCAGCCCGGCTGAACGGAGCAGCAGGTGGTCGGCCGCCAGCGGTGCGGCGGGCCCGTCATAATGGACGGAGCCCTGGGACATCACGACCGCTTGGTCGGCCAGCGGAAGGAAGCTGTCCAGATCATGCGTACCGATGATCAGGGTGATGCCGCCCGCCCGCAGTTCCTGCACCAGCGTGAGCAGCGCCTGCGCCGCCTGCGGATCCAATCCGGCGGTCGGCTCGTCGAGAATCAGCAGCCCGGGCTGTGTAGCAATAGCGGCAGCGATACACAGCCGCCGCTTCTCTCCTCCGCTGAGGAGGAAAGGAGAACGTCCGGCGAAGCTCTCATAAGGCAGTCCTACCTTGGACAGGGCGCTGCGGATCCGCTCCGCCCGCTGCGCCTTCGGCACTCCGTGCTGCTCCAGGCCATACTCAATTTCCTTATGCACATTGCCTGCAAACAGCTGGGTCTCCGGCTGTTGAAATACTATGGATACGTTAGGCTCGTCCCCTGGGCCAGCAGCATAAACAACCCTTCCCGCAGCAGGGGCGGCAAGTCCTGCAAGCACCCGCAGCAGAGTGGACTTGCCGCTTCCGGTCACACCGCAGAGGACGGTCAGTGTTCCCTGGCTGATCTCCAGATTGATGTCCTGGAGGGCGGCTGCAGTATCGTAGAAGAAGGAGATCTTCTCCGCCCGGATGCTCATGCTCATAGGATTGCCTCCAGTTCCTGCTCGGTCAGCGGCAGCAGCCTGAGGGGCCAGCCCTTCGCCTGCAGGAGCCTTCCGATGGAGATCACCGGTGCAGGCTCCCAGCCCAGCTGCCCGGGCAGCTCCGAGCTGTAGAACAGGGTACGGGGATCGCCGTCATACAGCATCGTTCCCTGCCCCATAACCGCTACTCTTGGACTCTCTGCAAGCTCCTCTACCCGCTGGGTGACCCAGAGAATGGTCGTTCCCTGGCGCCATAGATTCCGGGCCAGATCCAGAATGTCGCTGCGTCCGGCGGGGTCCAGCATAGATGTAGCCTCATCGAAGATAATCATCTCTGCCTGAAGCGCGAGACAGCAGGCTACCGCCAGGCGCTGGCGTTCCCCGCCGGACAGGGCGGAGATATCGGTTTCCGATTTATGCGCCAGCCCCACCTGCTGCAGGACCCGGGTGATCCGCTTCTCCATCTCGCCTGGGGATAACCCCCGGTTCTCCAGACCGAAGGCTACGTCCTCGTAAGGGGTAGAGCCTACATTCTGGGCCTCGGGATTCTGGAATACAAGCTGAATATGCTGCTTGACCGCAGTGCGGTTCTCCGGTGAACGCAGATTAAGTCCGGCTGCGGTTAAGCTGCCTCCGGCCGGAATATTCAGGCCGTTGAACAGACGGATCAGAGACGATTTGCCGCAGCCGTTTGCCCCGGTAAGCGCGACCCATTCGCCGCGTTCGATAGGAATGGAAATTCCCTGCAATACCGGCAGCCTGTACTGGCCGTCCCGGAAGAACAAAGATAAATTTTGGGCCGTAATCATCAATCCTACCTGCTTCCCTGACAGTGTTAATGCACAATTGCTCTTGATTATATCAGAGATTAGAGATTGATGTATAAGGAGCGGGATGGTATAGTGTTCCTAAAAAAAAGGGGGGACTGCTACAAATGAAAAAGTGGACGACTCGCGGCCTGATATTCAGCGCATTGTTTGCCGGAGTCATGATCGCACTCAGCTTTTTTAAAATTTACCTGCCTTTTTCGGCTGTGCCGATTACGCTGCAGACACTGGCTGTCATGCTGGCAGGTGCTATTCTTGGAGCACGCTACGGCACCTTGGCTGTGCTGATTGTCATTGGTCTTGCCGCAGCCGGATTCCCGGTGATGGGCGGCAGCGGAGGGATGGCCGTGCTGGTCGGGCCGACAGCAGGCTATATTTTATCCTGGCCGTTTGCTGCTTTCCTGATTGGCCTGTGCGCCGAGCGCACACAGCAGAATAAATATACGTTTCCTAAGCTGCTTACCGCCAATTTCCTGTTTGGCGCGCTGCTTGTCTATCCCGGAGGGGTATGGTGGCTGGCGCATTCCACAGGCATGGACTCGCTCAATAAAGCGTTAACCGCGGGCATGTGGCCGTTCATTCCGGGGGATCTGATCAAAGCCGTTTTATGCGCAGGTGTCGTAACCGCTGTGCGTCAGGTATATCCGATGGAACGTATTCTGAACAGTGATAACGGGGGATGGGCCGAAGGCGAGCATCCGCCGCTCAGCCGCTGATCCCGGCAACAGCAAAGAGGGGAACCCTGCCTGCGCGGCAGAGGCTCCCCTCTTTTTTTTGTAATATGATTTACGTAACGGCCAAGCCGTTTCTTCTTGCTTATGACGCGTCCTCACCGCTTGCGGGAGCCTCTTCCGGGTCCGTATTCTCCTCATCAGGCAGAGCCCAGACGGATACACTGCCGCCGTTCACCGGGAACACAGCCCAGCCATCCTCGCCAATCGTCACCTGCTCTTCGCGGTTATGGGTGAAATCCTCCCAGACTTCCCCCGCACGCTCTTCACCCACGAACATCCGTTTCTCGCCGTTGTCTCCATTGGAGATGATCACCGCACAGCCTGAGCCCGGAAGCTCCTCCACGCCGCGCCGCACCCAGCCGATCGTGTTGGGATGGTCGAAGTAATCATCCTGTTCCCCGTAGGCTTTGTGATAGCGGGTGTACAGCAGCGGATCGATGGCCGCCTTTTTGCCGTCCACCGGAACCGGCCCGCCGATTCCGTAATAGTCACCGTAGAAGACCACCGGATACCCGTCCCGTCGCAGGAGGATCAGGGCGTAGGCGCTCTGCTTAAACCAGTCGCCAACCCAGGACTCCAGCGCCTCGTGGGGCTGTGAATCATGGTTATCCACGAAGGTTACGGCATTGCCGGGGTGAGTCTGGACAAGCGTGTCATCAAAAATATGCGTCAAATCGAAATCCCTGCCGCCCAGCGCGGCTGCGTAGAGCTTATAATGCAGCGACACATCGAACAGGTCGATCTGATAATCCACCGTATTCAGGAATTCCCGGCAGGCTTCCAGATTGTCGTTCCAGAATTCGCCGACGATGTAGAAGTCCTCTCCCCGTTTTTTGCCCATTTCCAGGGCGAATTCCTTAATGAACTCATGGTTGATATGCTTGATGGCATCGAGGCGGTAGCCGCTGCACTGCAGTGTATCGACCAGCCATTTCCCCCATTCCAGCATCTCGCGTTTGACATCCTCATGGCTGTAATCGATATTGGCGAACATCAGGTAATCATAGTTGCCGAACTCGTCGTCGACGTTCGGGTTCCAGGCCTTGTTCTCCCCGTTGATCCGGAATACTCCGGTCCGGCCTTCCTTCGCATCGAAATCGGTACCGTTGAAATGGGTATGATCCCATTTGAAAGAGGAATACTCATCACCGCGCCCCGGAAAGGTGAACTTGGTCCAGCCTTCGATCTCGAAGGGGGCAGAGATCTCCTTGTTGCGGTCGTTCGGGTCAACCTCAATAACTTCAAAGACTTCTGTCTCGTCTGCACCCGCTTTATGATTCATAACGAGATCAACGTATACGGCAATGCCGTTCTTTAAGCACTCGGCAATGGCCTCAACCAGCTCCTGTTTCGTGCCGTATTTCGTGCGGACCGTTCCTTTTTGATCAAACTCACCCAGATCGTACAAATCATACACACCATAACCCGTGTCTTCCGGCGTAATGGCCTTCGTTACAGGCGGAACCCAGACGGAGTCAATAAAACCGGCCTTCAGCTCCGGTGCCATCTCCGCCAGCCTCTTCCAGTGCTGCCCGTCTGCCGCAACATGCCATTCGAAAAACTGCATCATCGTATGATTTCTCTTCATTCCCTTTTTGCCTCCTTATAAATTCAAGTGCTGAATAGTGATTTTTGGTAGTTCAATGCGCTGCCAAGGAGTAAAAGAGATATATGTAGAACTTGGTGCTAGCGGGGCCTAGTTGAATAAGTCTAGCTGAAGCGGTGCCAGGCCGCCGTCAATTCCCAGTAATGCCTGTAATTCTTTCGCATTGGGTGTGGCATCGCCGGCGGAATTATTATTGAAGACTACATACAGCTCCCGGCATGTTTTTTCAAGCTCCCGCAGCCGATCACGCCACTCTGTCAGTTCTTCTGTGCTGTAGCGGTACAAATAACGCAGCTTACGCCAGTCGGGGTGGCTGCTCTGATTCCAGCCTTGGGTATTGCGGCCGTGCAGCCGGACATAGGTTATATCCGGTGTTGTCGCTACAGGCACAACCGGAATGGAGCCCGATCCTGCCTGAGGCTCGTCGGCTACGGTATGAATCCAGCCTTCCTGGGTAAGAAAACTCAGCGTTTTATCGCGCATTTCCGGACTGTACCAGGATTCATTGCGGAATTCGACTGCAGCCGGGACATCCAGCATCCGTTCCTTGGCCTCGCGGAGGAATTCCACGTTTTCCTTGGTGCAATCGAACCATGGAGGGAATTGGAAGAGCGCCATCGCCAGCTTCCCGGCTGCTTTTACCGGGGCAATGGAGGTGTGAAAGGCCTCGTACATTTCTCCTGGCGTATCGTAATAATTCTTTTTTCTGCGCAGGTGCCCAGTCATCCCCTGGTAGGCTTTAACGATAAACTTGAACTCATCGGGGGTCTGGCTGACCCATTTCACGTAATTTTTGACCGGCTGCACAGCATAAAAGGAACTGTCGATTTCCACGATGGGAAAATGTGCGCTGTATGCAGGCAGGCGTTCGGCCGGTTTGATTTTGCCGTATAGCTCTTCATGGTCCCCGAAACCGGTTAGCCCGATTTTGATCATCGCAAAATCCTCCTTATCGGCTGTCCCGTTCACAGGGCCGATTTAGATTAACTAACCTCTATTAAACTTAAACCCTGCTGTCGCAAACAACTGCAGTTGATTAAAACGTCCATTTGATGCAACATGAAGGGATAAAGCGCTGTAAATATGCCCGGTCCGGAGATATCGCTATGGGTGCTGTTATCGCCAAAAGAATGACGGGATATACTTTGCGGGTCTGCCTTTATTTATCTTGATTGATTGCACAGGAGGAAGCTGGGAATGGAGCATAAATTCGAGCAGATTAGTCCACATATTCTGATCATGCACGCGGAGCATGCAACCGACCGTCCGGTGCTGGCGGCAATTACGGGAGAGCGGCGGACGCTTTTGATGGATGCGGGCGCTTCGCCTGCCCATGCCGGGCAATTCCGCGAGGAGCTGGAGCGGCGTGGCTGCCGGCTGCCGGATATGCTGGTGCTGACGCACTGGCACTGGGATCACAGCTTCGGTATGAGTGGGTGGGATATTCCGGCGGTTGCCCATGAGGAAACCGCAGAGGCTCTGGCTGCTTTAAGCGGACGCGGCTGGTCAGAGGAAGAAATGGCTGAACTGGTACAAGCAGGTACAATCAGTGAAGCAAGCGTGCAGCATATCCGTCTGGAATACGGTGATTCCGGGGCGGTTACCATTAGGCAGCCAGATATTATATTCACCGGCAGGATCACTTTTGATCTTGGGGGAGTGACTTGTGAGCTGATTCATGTCGGCGGTGATCACTCGGCAGACTCCTGCGTGCTCTATGTTCAAGAGGACAAGGTTCTATTCCTGGGGGATGCGCTGGGTCCTTCCGTTTATGGCGGCCCGTATAAGTACAGCAGCACCGGCTTCCTCAGACTGCTTGAAATGGCGTACGGATTCGGTGCGGAATGGTATGTAGAGTCTCATGGTGTTCCGATGAATGACCAGGATTTCCGCGCTGATCTGGCGCCATGGGAACGTTTGGCCCGGGTGGTGGATGTGTTCGGACACAACCGGGAGCGGGTAGTGCTGGAAATGAAAGACTACCTGAAGCTTGAAGAACTGCCCGGAGATTTGCTGAAGGGCGTAGACTATTTCATGGCCGGACCGAAATAAACAGATTCAAGCCTTATTGCATACAAACAGATAGTAAACAGACAGCCCCGTTTCCAATGGAACGGGGCTGTCTGGCGTAATGCAGTATTTGCTAGAGCGGAGTGAAATGGGTAATAGCTGCCCCGCTGGACATGTGGACAGCATTGCGGCCGTTGCGCTTGGAAGTGTACAGGGCATGATCGGCTTCGGAGAGCAGCTCTTCCAGGGAGATATTCTCCCGGCCAGCCTCGGCCACCCCGAAGCTGGCCGTTACATTGATAGGTCCTGAAAGTGTATAAAATGCGCTGCGTTCAATATCCTTACGGATCGCCTCCGACAATAAAGCCGCTTGCTGGAGTGATGTGTCAGGCAGACACATCACGAATTCCTCGCCTCCGTAACGACCGAATACATCCCCTTCGCGGGTATGTCTGCGGCATACCCCCACAATGTGCTGGAGCGCCATGTCACCATACTGATGACCATAACGGTCATTGATATTTTTGAAAAAGTCGATGTCCAGCAAAATGATCGAGACCGGGATCTGATTCATGGAGGCCTCTTCCAGCAGCGTGCGGCTTCGTTCCATGAAATAGGTACGGTTGTAAATGCCGGTCAAGCTGTCGATGGTGGCAAGCTGCTGCAGCTTCTCCTGGAGCAGGGTCCGTTCGGTCACGTCGATCAGCATAATCATCCGCCCGGCCAGATTGCCATCCTTTTTCAGTACCGGAGAGGAGCGGACCTGGTAATAACAAGTACTGCCGCCAAAATTCCAGGCCAGCTCCCGCTCCTCACTCAACAGCGGGTCCGCATTCATTACATAATCCACGGCTTCTTTGCCGGCAGGCAGAAACAGCTTGGCCAAAGGATGCCCGATAGCCGAGGAGTCCAGGCCCTCCAGCATTTCGGTAGCGGCCCGGTTGTAGTCGATCAGCATATCGGAACGGTCGGTGACCAGTACCCCGTCACGCATGCTCTCGAACAGATTCTCTCGGGCAATGGGAGCCGCAGTCAGCATCCCCCGGGAGAGAATGGCCCAAATGTACAGCGTTGAAGTTATGCTCATGATAATCGGCACGGGATCCATGCCGTAGGGAGTCTTGTCTATCAGGTAGAGGAATGCACCCAGAGCCGGGAGGAACTGCCCGATAAAGATCGTAATCATCTGCCTCCGGTAGACCCGCTTCATCCGGTTCCACTGCCAGAGAATCAGGCACATTCCGGCCAGCATACATCCAAAAGTCATGCTGCCCTGCACGATATACCAGGGGCCCATCACAACATCAACCAGCGGAGTGGGGGCATTCTCCCGGAATAGCATCGACTGGTAGAACAAATGATGAGACTCATTGGTCCATACGAGCAGTACAGAGATGCAGGGAATGGAATACAGCAGAGTCAGCAGCTTTTTATTAATTAAACGCTCCAATCCCACGAAGTACATAATCATAATCAGGCTGGAAGGCGCGATAAAAGGCATGCCCAGATACTCTACTTTGATCCAGAACCCGATTTCCTCCATGGTGCTCCCCGACAGCTCCAGTGCGAAGCCGAACGTATAGACCGCTGAAAAGAAGGAGCTGTAAATAAACGGCTTGTTTCCCGCGAAATCGGTCTTCTTATAGTAAGCAAACAGGGCGAGGAGCGCGCTCAGTACACCGGATATGGAGACGATGACAATATAATTTGAAATTAAAGAGCCCATGCGATGTTCCTCCATGCAGGATGATCATCAGATGCAGGGTCCGGGGCCGCAAACTGCGCCTTAGATAACCATGGGGCATTATTATGTGCATTTAGCATCGGTAAAGGGTCTCCTGTTTTAGCAAGGATATATGAGTAAATAGTATCACAGTTTTGAAGCGATCCGTAACAATAATAGCCGGTGGCTAGACAAAGTGACGGAATTTAGCAGGTGCAATTTTACTTTTTGTCTAGTGAGTGTCCGGGGAGCAAAGTGTAACATGTTAGTTAATCCTACATGATAAAAATATTATCATCGTTTTAAACCAAAATATGTTATGTTATTTAACATACAATAATCCGATTCAGGGATGAAGGGGGAGCTGGACATGTCACTTGTAGCGACGAAAATTCCTGAAATACTACTGGAAAATGTCGAAATGCGCTATCAGACGGAGACTGCGGATGTGCTCGCACTGCATCAGGTAAGCCTGGATATTGCCAAAGGTGAGTTCGTTTCTTTACTGGGTCCTTCCGGATGCGGCAAAACGACACTGCTCAGACTGATGGCAGATCTCTTGACACCAACGGCCGGCAACGTCACGGTGGCAGGTAAGAGTGCCAAGGAAGCCAGACTGGCGCAAAAATATGGAATTGTTTTTCAAAGCCCTGTGCTTTATGACTGGCGTAAGGTGAAACATAATATTACATTGCCGCTTGAGCTGATGGGTGTCAAGAAATCGGTCCGCGAGGATAAGGCGCTGGAGCTGCTGGATCTTGTAGGTCTGCAGGGGTTCGCCGATAAATATCCCTGGCAGCTCAGCGGCGGTATGCAGCAGCGCGTCGCCATCGCCCGTGCACTTTCGATGGAGCCGGAGATTCTGCTGATGGATGAGCCGTTCTCCGCGTTGGATGAGTTTACCCGTGAGCGCCTGAATGAGGAGCTGCTGTCCGTCTGGAGTAAGGTGCAGAGCACGATCGTTTTTGTAACCCATAGTATCCCCGAATCGATTTTCCTCTCTGACCGGGTCTTTGTCCTCTCCCCGCATCCGGGCAGGCTGTCCGCCGTCGTTGATATCCCGCTGCCGCGTCCGCGCACAGCCGAGATGAGAAACAGCCCGCAGTTTTTTGAACTGATCGCCCGTATCCGCGACAGTTTCGAAGGGGTGTAGCGAATGAAGGGGAACAGCCCGATTATGCGCAGCCGCGTTCTGCCGCTGTTCGTCTGGATCTTCGGCCTGCTGGTTGTATGGGAGGCAGTCTCCTGGATGCTGCTTCATGTGGCCAAAACGCCGCTGGCCCAATCCAAGCTGCCATATGTGCATGAAGTGGCTGCAACCTTGTGGAAGTACAGCGGCACGCTGCTGAAGGAAGGGGGAGCGACCTTCGGTAATGCCGGTATCGGATTTCTGATTGGTGCCGCAGCCGGCGTGCTCCTCGCTGTGCTGATGAGCTTGTCCAGGACGATTGAACAGCTCGCCTTCCCTTATGCCGTTGCCTCACAGATGATTCCGATTCTAGGGCTTGCCCCGATCATCTATGGGATTGTGCGGGATGAACAGGTGTCACGGATTATTATCTCCGGCTACATTACCTTTTTTCCGGTTGCCCTGAATATGCTGCGCGGTCTGCGCAGTGTTGATCTTTCGGCCGTTGAATTGATGCACTCCTACGCCGCCAAGCCTTGGGCCGTGTACTGGAAGCTGCGTTTTCCGGCTGCACTGCCCGGACTGTTCAGCGGCCTCAAAATCGCTGCCCCCCTGGCTGTAACCGGAGCGATTCTGGTGGAGCTGATGGGAGCCCAGCACGGCATCGGCGTGATTATGCTGCGTAATCTTTATTACGGCCCGTCCCATACCTATATGTTCTGGTCTACGGTGCTGGTCGGGGCGCTGCTTGGCATCGCCAGCTATTGGCTGATGACTCTGATTGAACGGCTGGTAGCGCCATGGCAGCCGGAGTTTCGTCCGAAGGGAGGGGACCGCTGATGGGAACTAACTCTGTACGCGAACCTTCCTATATTACTGCTGCCGGAACCGAGGAGGCATCACCCTCTCTGATAACAACGAGAAATAGTGTATCGTCCGGTCCGCAGAAGCAAAAAGGCAAACGCCGGCTTTTGAAATGGCTTAATCCTGGTGTGATTCTCCCTCTGCTTGCCGGAGTGCTGTTCCTGCTCCTCTGGGAGTTTCAGGTGTTTCATAAGCTGTTTGACCTGAAAAAGTATCAGCTCCCGCTGCCTTCAGCCATTTGGGAAGCGATGCGGGAGAATTACAGCCTGCTGCTGTCTTATACCGGCTATACCTTGACCGAGGCGGTAGTGGGAATGCTGATCGGTTCGGCCTGCGGCTTCCTGATTGCCCTGGCGGCAACCGCCTGGCCCCGCTGGGGCGGCGGCAGCCTGACCCTTGTGGCTGCGCTCAACGCGGTGCCGATTGTGGCACTCGCTCCGATTATGAATCTGTGGTTCGGTGACGGCATCGGCTCTCGGGCCGCGATTGTTACCGCGACCACGATGGCGGCGATGGCGATCAATGCCTATAAGGGTATGGCGGCTGTAGACCCGCTGGCGCTGGATCTGATGCATTCATATGCAGCCGGCAAGCCCGCAGTGTTCCGCTATCTGCGGATCCAGAACAGTCTGCCGTATGTGTTCACGGCACTGAAGATCAACGCTACTGCCAGTATGATCGGAGCGATAGTGGGAGAGTTCTTCTTCTCCTCAAGGGGGCTCGGCTATCTGCTCTCCAATTCGATCAAGGTGGCGAAGATGCCGCTGGGCTGGTCGTGTATTGTGCTTGCGGCGATTGCCGGAGTCCTCTTTTACCTGATTGTTGAACGGCTGGAGAAGGTATTCATCAAGTGGCATAGCTCCCAGCGTTCGTAACACCCTTATCCCATTACATCCGGACTATCGCGTGAGGGGAAATAGAGAACCTGACCGCGGGCCGTATGCATACAGTCACCACGACGGTAACCATGCTGTGCTTTTGCAGGACTACAAACTCAAATTGGTAGGGGGAGTTGCATTTGATGAACGGGAAAAAAGGCAAATTTCGTGGTGGGCTGCTGCTGGCGGTAATGATCATGGTCATCTCTTTGCTGGCAGGCTGTGGCGGGAACAACAATAATAATACGTCTGCGGCAGAGTCGACGGCAGGAACAGAGGCATCTGCATCACCGGAGACGGCGGCAACAACAGAACCGGCTGCAGACCCGGTAACAGTGAAGCTGCAGCTGAAATGGGTGCCTCAGGCACAGTTCGCCGGTTACTTCCTGGCACAGGATAAAGGATATTACGCAGAGGAAGGGCTTAAGGTGGAGATTCTGCCGGGCGGACCGGATATCGTACCGGAGCAGCAGGTGGCCGGCGGATCGGCGGATATCGGTGTGGACTGGGTAGCGAGCCTTTTGACCAGCCAGGAGCAGGAAATGCCGCTGGTGCAGATCGCGCAAATCTTCCAGAAGAGCGGACTTGTTCTGGTCTCTAAGAAGGATGCGGGAATCAGCGGGCCGGCGGACCTGAAGGGCAAGAAGGTCGGCAACTGGATGGGCGGCAATGAGTTTGAGATTCTGGCACTGTTTGATAAGTACAAACTGGATTCCAATAAGGATCTGAACTTCACGAAGCAAGGCTTCACGATGGACCAGTTCCTCGGCGGTGAGATCGACGCCGCTTCGGCGATGACCTACAACGAATATCAGGTGGTGCTGGAGTCGGGCATTAAGGCGGAAGACCTGAATGTTATCGACATGAATGACGAGGGTGTGGCTATGCTGGAAGATAATCTGTTTGCCAACAAAGAATGGCTTGCAGAGAACAAGGAGACGGCAGCCAAGTTCGTCCGCGCTTCCCTCAAGGGCTGGAAAGACGCTATCGCTGACCCTGAAGCGGCAGTAGACAGTGTGATGAAGCTGGCAGAGGAAGGTAGTACCACCCGTGAGCATCAGCTGACGATGATGACTGAGGTTGCCAAGCTGATTCAGCCGGAAGGCTTCGATGCTGCAAAAATGGGTTATACCGATGCTGCAGCCTTTCAGCAGACCGCGGATATCGCACTTAAGTTCGGTGTAATCAAAGAAGCCTCCAAAGTGGATGAAGCCTATACGAACGAAATTGTAGAGATGGCGGCAAAATAAAGGTTTTCGCTCATATTCCTAATAGATGACCGCCGGATGTGGCGGTCATCTATTATAATCGGCAACTCAGATGATGAAAGAGGTGAAAGGGATGTCCTTGCTAGTAGGGCAGGCCGGAAAAGTTAAGAATTATGTAAACGGCACTTGGGTGGAATCGCGCTCCGGGAAAGAGGAGGAAGTGTATAATCCGGCGACCGGTGAGGTAATCGCTTACGTTCCAATTTCGAGTAAGGAAGAGCTGGATGATGCGGTACAGGTAGCGGCGCTGGCTTTTAAATCGTGGAAAAAGGTGGCCGTTCCGCGGCGGGCCCGCTATTTCTTCCAGTACCAGCAGCTGCTGGTACACCACTGGAATGAGCTGGCCGAGCTAATCACACTGGAGAACGGCAAAAGCCTGGAGGAGGCTATGGGTGAAGTGCAACGCGGCATCGAGTGTGTGGAATTTGCCTCCGGCATTCCGACACTGATGATGGGCAGCCAGCTGCCGGACATTGCTACCGGAATTGAATCGGGGATGTACCGCTATCCGCTGGGGGTTGTCGGCGGGATTGCGCCATTCAACTTTCCGATGATGGTACCCTGCTGGATGTTTCCGCTGGCCATCGCCTGCGGCATAACTTTGTCCTGAAGCCTTCCGAGCGGACGCCGCTGCTGGTCAACCGGCTGGCTGAGCTGTTTGCCGAAGCCGGGTTTCCGCCGGGTGTACTGAATGTGGTGCACGGAGCACATGAGGTGGTAAACGGGCTGCTGGAGCATGAAGAAGTGAAGGCGATTTCCTTCGTCGGCTCGCAGCCGGTGGCGGAATATGTATATAAGCAGGGAACGACCCACGGCAAGCGGGTGCAGGCTCTGGCCGGAGCCAAGAATCACTCGATTGTGCTCCCTGACGCAGACCTCGATAACGCGGTCAAGAACATTATTGCCGCGGCTTTCGGCTCGGCGGGTGAGCGCTGCATGGCCTGCGCCGTTGTAGTTGTGCATGAGGCGGTCGCTGATGAACTGGTAAGCCGCTTGGTAGAGGCTGCTGACGGACTTAAGATCGGGAACGGCAAGGAGGACGGTGTCTTCCTCGGTCCGGTCATCCGCCAGTCGAACAAGGAACGGACGATTGCCTACATCGAAACGGGGATCAAGGAGCAGGCGGAGCTGGTGCGTGACGGCCGGAAGGACAGCGCGGTGTCTGGTGCAGGTTATTTCCTTGGCCCGACCATCTTTGACCGTGTACAGCCGGGGATGACGATCTGGCAGGATGAGATTTTTGCTCCGCTGCTGTCGGTGGTGCGTGTCAAAGATCTCGCCGAAGCGATTGAGGTTACGAACCGTTCGCCGTTTGCCAATGGTGCCTGCCTGTATACAGACAGTGCCCGGGCGATCCGTGAGTTCCGGGAAGACATTGATGCGGGAATGCTGGGCGTGAATCTCGGGGTGCCGGCACCAATGGCCTTTTTCCCCTTCTCCGGTTACAAGAAATCGTTCTATGGAGACCTGCACGCGAACGGCCGTGACGGTGTTGAATTCTATACCCGCAAGAAGATGATTACTGCACGTTATTAGCTCCATCAAATACATGTTAAATAAACTGGAGTATCGAGAGGAGAGAGTTGCCATGCAGAGCCTGGGCAAAGAGAGCGAAGCGGCCGTCAAGAAGGATCAGCAGTATTTATGGCATAACATTACACCGTACAGCGAGGCGAATCCGCCGATGATCGCAGCTTCAGCCAGCGGATCCTGGGTTACCGATATCAATGGAAACAAATTTTTGGACGGTATGTCCGGACTGTGGTGTGTAAATGTCGGATATGGACGCAAGGAGCTGGCCGAGGCGGCCTACAATCAGCTGCTCAGCCTGCCGTATTTTCCGCTGACCCAGAGCCATATGCCGGCTATCGCGCTCGCCGAGAAGCTGAACGAATGGCTGGAGGGCGATTATGTGATCTTCTTCTCCAACAGCGGGTCGGAAGCGAACGAGGCGGCCTTCAAAATAGCGCGCCAGTACCAGCAGCAGATCGGCCAGCATTACCGGCATAAATTCATTGCCCGCTACCGCGGCTACCACGGCAGCTCGCTCGGGGCGCTGTCGGCGACAGGCCAGGCGCAGCGCAAATATAAATATGAGCCGCTGGTGGCCGGGTTCCTGCATGTTGCTCCGCCGGACAGCTACCGCCGTCCTGCAGGCATGACCGTGGAGGAATTCAACCTGCAGTGTGCGCAGGCGATTGAGGATACGATCGTCTGGGAAGGCGTTGAGACGGTTGCAGCCGTGATTATGGAGCCGGTCATTACCGGCGGCGGTGTGATCGTGCCGCACCAGGTGTATCTGGACCGGGTGCAGGAAATCTGCCGGAAGCATGGTGTGCTGCTGATTATTGACGAGGTGATCTGTGGTTTTGGGCGGTCCGGGCGTAAATTCGGCCATCAGAATTTCGGGATCAAGCCGGATATCGTCACCATGGCCAAAGGCTTGACCAGTGCTTACCTTCCGCTCTCGGCAACAGCAGTGCGCAAGGATATTTATGAAGCCTTCAAGGATAACAGTGACAGTTACGGCCATTTCCGCCACGTCAACACCTTCGGCGGCAATCCGGCTGCGTGTGCTCTGGCACTGCGCAATCTGGAGGTGCTGGAGCAGGAGAATCTGGTGGAACGTGCAGACATTCTGGGGCAAAGGCTGTACAGCGGGCTTTCCGGGCTGCTGGAGCACAAGCTGGTCGGCGATATCCGCAGCTTCGGGCTGGTTCTCGGCATTGAACTGGTGGCCGACAAATCCACTAAGCAGCCGGCCGATCTGGACACTGTCAAAGGTATTATTGCCGGGTGCAAAGTTAAAGGCCTTATCATCGGCAAAAACGGGGATACGGTGGCAGGCTTCAACAATGTGCTGACTATTGCTCCTCCGCTTTCCTCTACCGATGAGGACATCCAGTTCATTGTGGAGACACTCACAGCTGTGCTGAACGGGAGCTGGGCAGAGTGAGCTTCTCCGGATATAGAAGCTGATAGGCGCGCAGGGCAACCTGAATCGATATGCGGTTCTCCGGGAGCATGAAGTCCTCGCCGAGCAGCTCGGTGATTTTGTCCAGCCGGTAGTAGAGCGATTGTCTGACGATGAACAGATTGCGGGCCGCAATTTGCTTCGAGCCGTCATGATCAAGGAATACGCGGAGTGTCAGCAGCAGCTCACTGCCCTTGGACTGGTCATGGTCAATCAGCGGGCCGAGATAGCTGCGGATGAAGTTCTCCAGGGTCTTGCCGTCATTCAGGTTGAGCAGGAGCTGGAACACCCCGAGCTCCTCGTAGAACAGTACGGATTTCTGGTAGCACGAATAGAGTGACAGGGCTTGTACGGATTCCTGATATCCGGCATAGGCGTGCTTCAGGCCCTTATGGGACTTGCTGACTCCGATGACGAGCTGCAGGTCCTTCAGCTTCTCGTCTGCCCGGATATGCTGCAGGGCATCCAGTGCCTGCTGCAGCCGCAGCTTACCGGGAAGCTTCGACTGGATATCGAGTGCAATGACAGTCAGGCGGTTGTTCTTGAGTGTGATCAGCGGCCGCAGGGAGTATTTCTCGAAGAGGGAGCGCAGAATGAGCGACAGGTGGAAGGTGATCGATTCCCAGTCATTTTCTGAGCTGTTCCATTTGACGTCGCGCGGATTCTCGATTTCAATCAGGCAGACGCGGTAGGGCAGTTCGTTCACAACATTGAAATCGGGGCCGACCAGCCCTTTAAGCCGGTTGTCGTCCTGGGTGCGCCCGCTGATCAGCTCATCGACCCACAGATTCTCGGAGAACAGCTTGCGCTCTTCCATATAACGGGTGCGCAGCAGCTCCTGGGCAATCGAGAGGGAGGCGGAATCCAGCAGCAGACAGTCGAATTCCTGCGGCTTGTGATTGCAGACCATCAGGATATAGGCCCAGGTCTGGTCGAGTGCGCCCACCGGCTTAACCGCAATCATCTTATGGCCGTATTCGCGGATATATGGGGCGGCATCGGGCTGCACCCCCTCCATCTCCTCGCTGAAGGCTTCGAAGAAGCTCAGCAGCGGAGCCTGCTCATCCGGCGAAAGCGCCGGGAAGAACAAAGGTTTACCCTGCAGCTGCATATAAACAATCTGGGTGCGGGTGCTTTTGCATAATAACTGCAGCACCTTCAGGGTGCCCTGGGAAGTCAGTGTCAGACGGTGGAATTCGCGGGAGATGCTCTCCAGCTCCTGGAGCATCCGGTGATGACGGTTAATGATGAGGGAATGCAGGTCGAGTGTGATATCTACGAAGCGTACGGTACGGGTAAAGATGATCAGCGGAAAATCGTGGCGGTTGGCCAGCTCGATCATCTCCTGCGGGATGCTGCTGAAGTATGTTCCCAGCTCGATACATAAGCAGGCGGCGTTCTTATCAATCAGATTCTGCATAAAGGATAAGGAAGAAGCAATATCTGCACACGCACCCATGCCTGTTGTCAGAATCATTTCCTCACCGTGGATCAGACTTTCGAAGCTGGCGCTCTCCAGCACATGCACCCAGCGGATGGCCCGGTTCAGTCCGTGTTTGCCACCGATGATCTCAGCCTCTGCGAACAGCGGTCTTTTCAGCGCATCGCGGATGGTAAATACAAGTTCCCAATCCATATGCTTTCCCCCTCGCTCTTTTGCCCTGTCACTTGCGTTCACGTAAAAAATACACTTTTGAAATTAGACAATGTGTCTAATGTAACGAAAAATCGAAATGACTATAGTTTGATTATAATATGTTAGGATATATAACCTGATCAGATAGAAAAAGGACATTTTTTATGATTTAAGATATATTTTACTACATCACTCCTTATATGTAAGCAAAATATTAAGGCAATTATCGTAATAATGTTATATTATATAACACAAATATGATTTAGAAGCCGGGAATAAGGATTTTCTGCAACGCCTAAAAACACCAATTGTCCAAAGGGAGGGATAACTGATGGAGCACACTTCTCCGTTAACTGCATTCACGCCTGACATGTTCATGCGAAACTTCGCCGAGGCTGAGATCATCGGTGGCAAACACGGACTGAACCGGGCCATCCGCTGGGTGCATGTGCTGGAGAGCGCCAGCTTCGAAAGTCTGATCCACGGTGAGGAAA
>NZ_CAKMMG010000004.1:0-297388 GCF_927798115.1 Paenibacillus auburnensis | reverse complement strand
GCCCGGGCTCAGCCGCAAAGGTGCAATTGAGGAATCCAACCGCTGCCTCTATTGTTATGATGCGCCCTGCATTAAAGCCTGCCCGACCAGCATCAATATTCCTTCCTTTATTAAGCGGATTGCCACCGATAATCTGAAGGGCTCGGCCCAGACCATCATGGATTCCAACCCTGTGGGGGCCAGCTGCGCACGTGTCTGCCCGACCGAGGAGCTATGCGAAGGCGCCTGTGTGCTGAACGATGCTTCGGCGCCGATTCAAATCGGACTGCTGCAGCGTTATGCTACCGACTGGGCGATTAACAGCGGAGTCCAGTTGTTTAAGGCCGGTGTGCCGAACGGCAAAAAGGTCGCTGTAATCGGCGGCGGTCCTGCAGGCTTGTCCGCAGCCAGAGAGCTGGCGCGCGAAGGCTTTGCTGTAGTGATCTATGAGGCCAAGCAGCTTGCCGGAGGACTGGATACACACGGGATCGTTTCATTCCGGCTGCCGCAGTCCATCTCGCTGTGGGAAGTAGAGCAGGTAGAGAAGCTGGGCGTTGAGATCCGTACCGGGGTAAAGGTTGGGGTTGACGTTGCGGTAGAGGAGCTCAAAGCGGAGTACGATGCGATTGTACTGGCAGCAGGAATGGGGTATGTTCCTCCGCTGGGGATCGAAGGCGAGAAGCTGTCCGGTGTATACGATGCTATAGAGCTCGTGGAGACCACGAAGACGGGTATCCCGACACTGGAGCTGATGGGCCAGCGTGTTGCGGTCATTGGTGCAGGGAACACCGCGATCGATGCTGCGACCTGCTCCATGCGGCTGGGGGCAGCGAATGTGAAGATGGTCTACCGCCGCACCCGGAGCGAGATGACGGCCTACGACTTTGAATATGAATTCGCCAAGCAGGAGGGCGTGGAGTTCAATTGGCTGACGCTGCCGAAGCGGATTGTCGGCGATGAGCTTGGCAATGTGACTGGGCTGGAATGTGTGCAGATGAAGCTGACCGGCGAGACCGGCAAAGACGGGCGCCTGACGCCAATGCCAATTGAAGGCTCGGAATTCGTAATGCCGGTCGATGCCGTAGTTGTGGCGATCGGGCAGAAACGGCGCATTGATCTGATCGAGGCGCTGGGTCTGGAGCACAATTGGGGTGTAGTGAAGATTGATGAGAAGACCGGCCGGACGTCTGATCCGCTGATTTTTGCGGCTGGGGATATTGTATTCGGCTCTGGCAAAGGTGAAGCGATGGTGGTGTCCGCGGCACAGCAGGGCAAGGATGCGGCCTATGCGATTGTGAAGCAATTATCGGGGCTGCAGGACAGCGTAGTAGGCTCCGCGGTATAACCGGGAGTATGTGAGCAGCACGGGCCCGGCTGGTTTAGGCGGACTTCATATGACAGGGAGGGAATATCAATGGCAGATTTGAGTATTGATCTTGCAGGAATTAAGTCACCCAATCCGTTCTGGCTGGCCTCTGCGCCGCCTACCAATACAGGTTATCAAGTGCAGCGGGCCTTCGAGGCCGGCTGGGGAGGGGCGGTCTGGAAGACGCTGGGCGAACCGGTCATTAACACCTCGTCCCGGTTTGCAGCAGTGCACTTTAATGGACAACGGGTAGCGGGCTTTAACAACATAGAGCTGATTACGGACCGTCCGCTGGAAGTGAACCTGAAGGAAATCTATGAGACGAAGAAGAGATTTCCGAATCATGCGATTATTGCCTCCCTGATGGTAGAACCGAAGCAGGAAAAGTGGCATGAGATCGTCAAACGGGTGGAAGCGGTCGGTGTAGACGGGCTGGAGCTCAACTTCGGCTGTCCGCACGGCATGGCCGAGCGCGGAATGGGTGCGGCCTCCGGACAGCAGCCTGATCTGGTGCAGGCGCAGACGACCTGGGTGAAGGAAGTGGCGACCACGCCGGTTATCGTGAAGCTGACCCCGAATATTACCGACATTACGGTCGTTGCCCGGCATGCGGTTAAAGGCGGTGCGGACGCGATCAGCCTGATCAATACGATTAACAGTCTGGCAGGAGTGGATATTCACAGCTGGAACACGATTCCAAATGTCGGCGGCCAAGGCGCGCATGGCGGTTATTGCGGTCCGGCGGTGAAGCCGATTGCCCTGAGCATGGTGGCCGAATGCGCCCGGGACCGCGGCGTAGGTGTCCCTATCTCCGGGATCGGCGGCATTTCCACCTGGCAGGACGTGGTCGAATTCATGCTGATGGGTTCCACCGGCATTCAGGTCTGTACGGCGGTAATGCATCACGGCTTCCGGATCGTTGAAGAAATGATCGACGGCCTGAACAATTATCTGGATGACAAGGGTCTGGCTTCGGTAACGGAGCTGATTGGTAAATCAGTGCCTAAATACTCCAACTGGGGTGATCTGGACCTTAACTATAAGGTGGTTGCCCGGATTAACGAAGACAACTGCATTAACTGTAATAAATGCCATATTGCCTGCGAGGATGCCTCGCATCAGTGTATCGATATGTTGACCAATTCCGATGGTAAGGCGATTCTGCAGGTGCGTGAGGAAGACTGCGTAGGCTGTAATCTGTGCTCCATTGTCTGTCCGGCGGACGGCGCCATTGATATGGTCGCCCTGGATAGCGGCGTGGCGCCGATGACCTGGAATCAGCGGAATCAAGTGATCAGCGGCTTGAACGGCTCATATTCGGAAGCGGAGGTAGTTTAGGATGAAAAAGATCATCAAAAACGGCATTATCGTTACCGCAGCGGACACTTATGCAGCAGACGTTCTGATCGAGGACGGGATTGTGGCCGGAATCGGCTTGAATCTGGAAGCCCCGGATGCTGAAATCGTAGACGCCTCCGGCTGTTATGTATTTCCCGGGGGAATTGATCCCCACACCCATCTCGACATGCCCTTTGGCGGAACTGTCACCGCAGATGATTTTGAGAGCGGAACGATTGCGGCCGCCTACGGCGGCACGACAACCATTATTGATTTCTGCCTGACCACCAAGGGCCAGCCGCTGCAGAACGCCGTGGATACCTGGCATAACAAATCGCAGGATAAGGCGGTCATTGACTACAGCTTCCACCTGATGGTCTCGGAGCTGAACGACAAGGTGCTCGCAGAGCTGCCGCAGATTATTGAAGACGAGGGCATTACCTCGCTGAAGGTATTCATGGCGTACAAGAACACCTTCCAGGCTGATGACGGCGTGCTGTTCAAGACGCTGCAGGCCGCCAAGCGGGAAGGCGCGCTCGTCATGGTTCATGCGGAGAACGGTGATGTGATTGAATATCTGGTGGAGCAGGCTCTCGCAGCCGGCAACACGGATCCGATCTACCATGCGCTGACCCGGCCTCCGGAGCTGGAGGGTGAAGCGACCGGCCGGGCTGCTTATTTGACAGAGTTGACCGATTCCCAGCTCTATGTCGTGCACGTGACCTGTGCCGAAGCTGCCTGGAAAATCGCCGAAGCCCGCAAAAAGGGGCTGCGCGTCTACGGAGAGACCTGTCCGCAGTATCTGGTGCTGGATCAGACAGCACTAGAAAAACCGGATTTCGAAGGTGCCAAATATGTCTGGTCTCCGCCGCTGCGCGAGCAGTGGAACCAGGATGTGCTGTGGGATGCGCTGTGGAGCGGCACGCTGCAAACCATCGGCTCCGACCAGTGCTCGTTCGATTTCAAGGGACAGAAGGACCTTGGCCTCGGCGATTTCTCCAAGATCCCGAACGGCGGGCCGACCATTGAGGACCGCTTCAGCCTGCTCTACTCCGAAGGCGTGCAGAAGGGCCGGATCTCGCTCAATAAATTCGTGGATATCATCTCCACCTCCAGCGCCAAGCTGTTCGGTTTATTCCCGCAAAAGGGAACGATCGCCATCGGCAGCGACGCCGATATTGTCATTTTCGATCCATCCGTGGAAAGAACCATCTCAGCTGAAACCCATCATATGAACGTCGATTATAATGCGTTTGAAGGCTTCGAAATTAAGGGCGAGCCGGTCTCTGTACTCAGCCGCGGCGAATATGTTATCCGTGACAAACAGTTCGTCGGCCAGGCAGGCTCCGGTAAATACCTGCACCGTAAACGGTTCGAAGCGGAAGCGGCACGTCCGGTCAAAGCGGAAATCAGCGGAGGAGTGGTCTAGCATGTCAGCATTCGAAGAGTTCGACCAAGAGCGGCGGGCAATTGACACGCTGCTGGAACAAGGCTACCAAGTGATCCGTATCGCGGAGGACCTGGACGGGGCCAGAGTTACCTTCACTCACGGCGGTCCGGGACAAAGCCCGGTGGAGCTGCTGCTGCTGACAGCAGATGCGCGCAAGCATGTGACAACGGTAGTTTTTGCCGGGAGAAAGCCGGCTGCGCCGATAGAAACGGTTATTTAAGTGAATCCTACCAAACCAAAGGGCTGTGATCTTCGGATCGCGGCCCTTTGGCATGACTGGGATGTAAAGATTAGGATTGACAGTTTTTTAAGGGTGTACTATATTAATCCCATGGATTTAATCGGAATATAACAGGGTCGACCAGTAAACTGGAGATCAGGCTTTACCGTCTATGCGGTAGCGGCTTGATCTTTTTTTGTTGTTCATCTTGGCTGGAGTAGGGGGCGAATGGATCGATGATTGCAGTGAAGCATTTGAATAAAAGCTATGCGACGCGTGCCGGGCAGGTGTCTGCACTGCAGGATATTAATCTTCATATCGAAAAAGGTGAGATCTTCGGCATTATCGGAGCAAGTGGCGCTGGGAAATCCACGCTGATCCGCTGTCTCAACCTTCTGGAGCGGCCTGATACGGGCAGTGTTGAGGTGGGAGGAGTAGCGATTACGGATCTGAAGGGCAAGCAGCTGCGGCTGGCCCGCCGCCGAATCGGCATGATCTTTCAGCAGTTTAATCTGCTGGAAGCCAAGACGGTATACGGGAATGTGGCGTTCCCGCTCCGGGTAGCCGGGTTCTCCAAGCCTGAAACGAAGCGGCGTGTGGCAGAAATTCTGGAGCTGGTAGGGTTAAGCGACAAAGCGGATGTGTATCCGTCGCAGCTCAGCGGCGGCCAGAAACAGCGGGTTGGAATTGCACGCGCGCTTGCCGTGGAGCCGGCTGTGCTGCTCTCCGATGAAGCCACCTCGGCGCTGGACCCGCAGACGACGCATTCAATTCTGGAATTGCTGCAGGATATTAACCGTAAGCTGCAGATTACTATCGTCTTAATCACACATGAAATGGATGTGCTGCGGCATATCTGCGACAATGCTGCGGTAATTGAAGGCGGGCGGATCGTGGAGAGCGGACCGGTAGAGCAGTTGTTCTACCGGCCGGAGAGTGAGACGGCGAAGCAGTTTGTGAATATATTCAATTACTACAAAGACGGAAACACTCAGGAGAAGGCGGTAATTATGCGATGAAGGAAGATATGGTTGAACTGCTGTGGACCGGGCTGCAGCAGACCTTGTATATGGTGGCCTGGTCCTCTGTATTTGCACTTTTGCTCGGTTCGCTGCTGGGTGTGACTCTGGTGGTCACTGAGAAGGGAGGTGTCCTGCCCGCTCCCCGGGTTAACGGGTTGCTCAGTACGGCGATTAACGGAGTCCGCTCTATTCCTTTCATTATTCTGATCGTACTGCTGCTCCCGCTGTCGCGGCTGATTGTCGGCACCTCGCTTGGACCTACGGCAGCGATTGTCTCCCTGTCCATCGGGGCGGCACCGTTCCTTGGCAGAATTATCGAGAGCTCGCTGCGGGAGGTGGAGCCGGGTAAGATTGAAGCAGCCAAGTCCGTGGGTGCACATCCCTTTACAATTATTGCGCAGGTCATCATTCCTGAGGCGCTGCCTGCACTGGTGCGCGGCATGACTATAGCAGTCATCTCGATCACGGAATTTACGGCGGTGGCCGGGGCCATCGGTGCCGGTGGGCTGGGCAGTCTGGCGATCCGCTTTGGTTACCAGCGTTTCCGGACAGATATTCTAATCGGTACCGTACTGCTAATTATACTGATTGTTCAGATCCTGCAGTGGACGGGCGACTATGTTTCCCGGGCTATCGACAGGAAGCGCTGTAAGAGCGAATAAGACGGATGGGGCATTAGTGAGCAGAATTACATAATTCATATAACATGGGTAATAACGCTATACAGGGTAACGATGTTTTAAAAAATATAGATTCTAAGAAGGGGTAGGGATGAGGATGAAGAAACAGGGGAGCCTGCTTGTCGCAGTGATGATTGTTCTGGCGGGGGTGCTGTCAGGCTGCGGTGCAGACAAGAACAATGATGAGGCAAAGGCGGCTGCAGAAGGGAATTCCAGCGGAAATGCCGGCAAGGAGATTACACTTAAGGTGGGGGCGGCTGCTGTGCCGCATGCGGAGATTCTGGAGTTCATCAAACCGAAGCTGAAGGAAGAGGGCATTAACCTGGAGATTGTCACACTGGATGACGAGGGCCAGCTAAACCCGGCATTACAGGAGAAGCAGATAGATGCCAATTATTTTCAGCATGTGCCTTATCTGGATTCGATCAAGGAGGAAAAGGGGTATGATTTCGCCGTAACGGCCAAGGTGCATGTAGAGCCCATCGGATTCTACTCCGAGAAGCTGAAATCCGCAGAAGAGCTGCCGGATGGGGCCAAAATCGGCATCCCGAACAATCCTTCGAATGAATACAGAGCACTTGTACTGCTGCAGCAGCAGGGACTGATTAAACTGAAGGATGGTTTAACTACCTATGAGGCCACGCCTAAGGATATTGCTGAGAACCCGCATAATTTGGAGTTCGTTGAGGCCGATTCTGCTACTCTCCCGCGAGCGCTGCCTGATTTGGATGGTGCAGTCATCAATACCAATATAGTGCTGGAATCTGGGATTGATCCGAAGTCGGCCCTGTTCCGTGAGGACGCCAATTCACCGTATGCCAATGTCATTGTCGTCCGCAGCGGAGATGAGAACCGGGATGAGATTAAGAAACTGGATGAAGCGCTGACCAGTCCGGATGTGAAGCAATTCATTGAGGACAAATACGGCGTGGCTGTAGTTCCGGCATTTTAAAGTTCAAATATAGGCAGACTGCCGGTTGCGGACGCGCTGATGCGTGGACGCAGCCGGCAGTTTTTTATTTATACCAGCTTCTGCCTGCGCTCCATATACTCCTGGTGCAGAACCGACATAATCAGCAGCGTCTCAAAAATGTCACCCCGTTTAATGGATTCGCGGAGTGCACCGTCCACCTTGAAGCCTGCCCCTTCATACACATGCCGTGCTCTGGAATTCAGCTCATTAACGTCCAGCCATAGCCGGTGCGTCTCTGTATGCGTGAAGATCCATTCTGTGAGCAGTGCGAGTAACCTTTTGCCGTATCCGCGGCCCTGGACATGAACGACAATCCGCATAATGCAGACGGTCAAATTGGGATCCTGCAGTCCCGTGATAATCACGTAGCCAGCCGGTTGGCCGGACTTCTCCTGAAGGATCAGATGCATCATATCTTCATCCGTGATGGCTGCAGCGTGCTTGTCCCTCGTCCATTGTCCAATGTAGCGGCGGTTGTTTTCATCCTGCTCCGCAGCCAGCACGAAGTCGAGATCCTGCCCGGTGGTCAGCCGTAAATCGATCAGCTCTGATTGTATGAACATCCAATTTTCCCCCTTTGTTGTCAGTCAATATAAAACACGGTACATGAGGGAAATAGAACTGGCAACCCTAAAAGACACTCCGGCGTCCGGATATTGGAATGAAAGGAGGCCCGAGCTGGCCCGTTTCCGCCGGGTATGTTCTGGCGGGGTCTTTTCAGCGTGGCTTAACAGAATTATTGTATAATTGAGAAGAGTAGGATGGGTGAAATTCGGAGTGTGATGAGGAGAGAGTAATCGATGTACTTGCTGGACGTGATGTCATGGCTGACAGAGGAGCGGCTCCGGCTGTTGCTGGAACAATACCGCACACTCGGGCCGCTGCCCGGAATCGGGCTGACGTTTATGAAATCATTCGTTCCGCCGCTGCCTACTATTGCAATAGTAGGTTTAAACGGGGCGGTTTACGGTTTATGGCTTGGCTTTTTATATTCATGGATCGGGCTGGTGGCGGGCTGTGTGACGACCTTCCTGATTATCCGCAAAATCGCTTCCCACCCGTATCTGCAGAAGTGGGCCGGGCGGCCGAAAGTAGCCAAGAGCATGACCTGGGTCCGGCAGAGCGGATTCAGCTATGTTTTTCTGCTTAGTCTGTTTCCGGTCGGCCCGTTTGTGGTCATTAATATGGCCGCCGGACTTGCCGGCATGCGTCTGCGTTCTTATCTGCTTGCGCTCTGTGCCGGCAAAGCGATTATGGTATTCGCAGTCTCCTATATCGGGAATGATGTAGACCGGTTTATCCGCAATCCATGGGAAGTTATCTATGTGCTGCTATTCATCGGTGTCTCCTTATGGTGTGTCAAGGCGATAGAGGCCCGGTTTGCCCGGGCGGCGAAAGAGGACGGGGCAGCCTAAGCGAGTGACCCGCTATACCCTAAACAGCCGGCTGACCGCTTGTTCTGTCTCTAATTGTCCGGAGTTATGGAGCCAGCTGTTCGTAGCGGCGTTATAGCAGTAATCAAGGCTCCATTCCGCGATATGGCTGACAATGCCCTGCACTGCCGTTATCATCCGGTCCACCTCGCGGGCAGTCATAATGGGATGCAGGGAGAGGCGGACCCAGCCGGGCTTCGAAGACTGGTCACCGGCATGGAGTGCCTGAATGATCTGCTCGGACTGATTGTGGCCAAGTCCCAGCAGATAGTGTCCATAAGGGCCGGCACAGGAACAGCCCCCGCGGGCCTGAATCCCAAAGCGGTCATTCAGCAGCTGGACGGCCAGATTGTAATGGATATCCTGCAGTGTAAACGACACGATACCATGGCGCTCCGTCTGCTCGCCGGCCAGTATGGAGCAGCCGGGAATCCGTGCGAGTCCGGACAAGAGCTGGCGGCACAGCTCCTGTTCCCGCAGCCTCATCAACCCCCCGAAGCCGTTCATCTGCTCCTTCAGCTTCAGGCATAGCGCTGTACGAAAAGCCTGGAGGAACCCTGGTGTGCCCCCGTCCTCACGGACCTCTACCTCATCTATGTAACGGCGTCCTCCCCATGGGTCGACCCAGACAACGGTGCCCCCGCCCGGTTCATCGGGCAGTCTGCCGCTGCAGAGCGCAGCATCGAACAGCAGCACTCCATTCGTGCCGGGGCCGCCGAGAAATTTGTGAGGGGAGAAAAAAACAGCATCGAGCTTCTCCAGCGGAGAGGAGGGGTGCATATCGATATCCTCATAAGGGGCGCTGGCGGCAAAATCCACAAAGCATACTCCGCCGTGGCGGTGCATGGCGGCAGCAAGCTTAGCGTAGGGGGTCTGAATCCCCGTTACGTTGGAGCAGGCGGTGAAGGAGCCGATCTTATAGCGGCGGTTCCGGTGGAGACGGAGCAGATCCTCAAGCGCATGCAAATCGATGTTGCCGTCCGCTCCGGCCGGTACCGTAACCACATCGCCTATCCCCTCCTGCCAAGGCAGCAGATTAGAGTGATGCTCCATATGGCTGGTGAAGATCACCGGACGTTCCTCCGGGGTACAGCGGAAATTCCGGCGCTGCCATTCCGGCAGCTTCAGGCCCATCAGCCGCTGCAGCTTGTTGATCGCACCGGTCGTGCCGTTACCGCAGAAGAGCAGGACATCTTCCGGTCCCGCGTGTACATGCTTTCTTATAATATTTCGTGCCTCGGTATAGGCCAGGGTCATGGTCAGCCCGGTAGTATTCGACTCGGTATGCGGATTGCTCACATAAGGGCCGAATACCTCCTGTACGGTTCGTTCAATCGGCTCGTATAAGCGGCCGCTGGCTGTCCAGTCGGCATAAAGCAGCGGTTGCCGTCCATAAGGCGTAGTGATTTGATGCCGGATGCCGATGGTGTGCTCCCGGAAAGCAGCGAAATGTGCCTCAAGTGAAGCCGGCGCCTCTTCTGAAAAGGCATGGTTGATGCTTAGCACAGACAATCCCTCCAGCCGGTTAGTTCTCGCAGACACGGGTACTGGTAACGAAGAAAACAGGCGATAAGGAGTATCGCCGCATCCTTTTTCACACAGCGGTGTCTTCCTGGCTCAGTATATGCCCGGCGGAGGGAATAGGTTAAAGCCCATCAGCTCTTATATGAACAGCTGCATATCACTTTCCAGCGCATCCTTCAGATAAGCGGAGGCATCTATAATCTCAACCTCCGGCAGGAATTCCTCCGGCTTGAACCCCATAATCTCTACAGACAGCTTGCAGGCGTAGAATTTGATGTTCTTTTTGCGGGCGCCCTTAAGAAAATGAATCAGCTTCGGCGCGTTATTGTCCTCCATCATTTCCTCCAGCATCATCCGTCCCAGGCCGCTGAAATTCATCCGTGAGAGCGGCAGCTGCTGCGGGCCTTTCGGGGTAATGACGTCCATCAGCTTCTCATAGATCGTTTTGTCCTCCAGCGTCATTTTTTCTGGATCCCGAACCAGAAATAATCCCCAGAAGGCGAAAAACATCGTAACCTCCACCTCAATATCCCGTGCCGCATTGGCCAGAATCAGCCCCGCCATCGCCTTGTCGTATTCACCGCTGAACATCAGCAGGTTCAATTTCTTAGCCATCTCTGCATTCCTCCGTCATCTCGTAGAATGTAATTAGTATGGTTGTGGCGGCGAGAAGTATGCCTGCTGTCACAAAGATGTACCGGGAGAGAACGGGCGGCTTAATACATTAACTTATCGTTGATATAAAAAAAGGCAAGCTTCCTCTTCACGGGAAGCTTGCCGCTTACGTAAACCTAATCTAACACGGCTGCAGGCGGTATAACACCGCGCCGTGCGGAGCAACTACGCTAGCCAAACCGTCCCCGGTAAGCGGCACTTCTTCTCCGCTCCACAGCTCCTTGACGGACAGCGGGCCTTCCAGATTCAGCACTGCCAGCTGCACGGAGACTGTTTGCGCCGCTTCGCCTGTATTGAACAGCGCAATGTACTTCACGCCGCCGGTACCCTCCGCCGACCATACAACCCGGTCGTTCTCACGGCTGACGAGCCGGGCGCCGGTGCTGTTGCTGTGCATATCCAATACATCACTGTTAGTCAGCAAGCCCAGGGTCCATTCGTCATTGTCGCGCAGCTCCCCGCCGAAGAACAGTGGAGAACGGAAGATGCTCCACAAGGTCATCATCGTAGTCTGTTCGTCTCGTGTAAACCGCGTCCAGCGGTCTGCCCCGCCGCCGTCTACCGAGCGGATGCCGATATGGCCGAGCGGCAGCATATCGCAGTCCGGCCAGCTACCGTCCCCGGCTTTGCCCTGCCAGCGCTCGCAGCGGTCGAACATATCCAGCAGCAGCTCCCAGTGATCCCAGAAGTCATCGGTGATCCGCCACATATTGGCGTGCCCGCCGAAGAAGTCGGCGTACTCTACCGGTGCCGGTCCGGGCGAGAGGCTGAGCACCATCGGGCGGCCGCAATGCTCAATCGCGTTATGGATCAGTGCGATCTCCGGCTGGTGGGTATCGTATAGTCTTGACGCTGCGATATCATCGACTTTCACGAAGTCTACACCCCACTCGGCGTACAGCTCGAACAGCGAGTTGTAATAAGCCTGTGCGCCTTCCGCAGCGGCATCAACCCCGTACATATCCGTATTCCAGGGACAGATCGAGTTCTGATGGGCAATATCGCGGGCGGTAGCCTGGGAGCCTTTGATAGCGGATGCCGCATGAGCGGCTTGCCTTGGAATGCCGCGCATAATGTGAATCCCGAATTTCAGGCCCAGGCTATGCACGTAATCCGATAACGGGCGGAAGCCCTGCCCGCCTTCAGCTGAGGGGAAGCGGTTCACGGCCGGCATCAGCCGGGAGTATTCATCCATCTCCAGCGGAACAAAGGCCCGGTACTGTGAGGAAACGGCTCCCGGCTCATACCACTGAATATCTACAACGACATATTCCCAGCCGAATTGCTGTAAATTCGCCGCCATATATTCGGCATTCCCGCGGATTTCCTGCTCGGTAACGGCTGCCCCGTAGCAGTCCCAGCTGTTCCAGCCCATCGGCGGTGTCTTGGCATACTGTAAATGATTCATTAAGATGTCGTCTCCTTAAAGCCCCTTAACCGGAGCGATAAAATAAAGTTGCTGTTATAGAGACATCATAATTCCTTTGTACATACAGTTCTACAGTAATATAGGCATATGAATAGCACTAAATTGCTGTTTGCACAGGTTCTAATCAAAAAACAGGCGGTTATAGTGCAGACTGCCGCTCCCGGAACGGAAAGCGCCAGGTGTTTGTCCGGTCAGCTTCTGAAAGACCTTAATGAAATAGCTGCCTGAGGAGTATCCGAGCTCGGCAGCAATGGCTTCAATGCTCCGGTCGGTGGTTCTCAGCAGTTCTACCGCATGCCGGGTCCGCACCCGGTTTAAATATTCATTCGGGGTCACACCGACATGTTTGCTAAAGATGCGGAGCAGATGGAATTTAGATAGTCCCACCTGCTCGGCCAGCTGTTCCTGGCCAATCATCGAATGGTAGTGTGCTTCGATGAAGCTGACGGATTGCCGGACTGCCGGCGGCCATTCCGCCGTATGATGCGGTCCGCTTGCGGCCAGCCGGCCCAGCTCCATCAAGAACTGGTAGAGCAGTGAAGAAGCGATATACGGGTCGGTTATTTTGCCGTCATGAGCTTCACGGGCGATGTCGCGCAGCAGGCGGATCGGAATACTTCCCGGGTCAATGGCCGGAGCAGGGCCGAGCTTGGACTTGATGTCTTCCCACAGCGGCAGGGCCAGCTGCGGCCGGAACAGGATGAAGTAGAACTCCCAGGGCACCGCTCCGCCGGGATGGTAGTACCGGTGGTTGCCGGGAATTTCAGCCAGGAAGCCTCTTCCGGGGCCGATCCTGAAGCTCTCGCGTTCCGTATCGAATATGCCTGTGCCCTCTGTCGTATATTGAAAAAGCAGCAGCGGTCCGTCACTGCGCTCCATTCCGTTCCAGGAATACGCCGGACTCGTCTCCAATTGATGTCCCACGGCGAAGAGGCTGAGCAGCGGCAGCCGCTCAGGCTCATTGAAACGGAACCCGTAGACCCCGTAACTGTGGTCATGTTTCACGATACCCCTCCTGACGGTCGTCCCTGATTAGTAAAAAAGCTCCCCTAAGGGAGCTTGAGATGGTGTGGTCTAAGGCCTGGGCCATGCGGTTTATTCGCCCGGGGTATCCTGCCCGGAGGAATCTGCTTCAGGCGGACGGCGCATGTCATAATACCGGGCAGCCCACCAGACACTGCCGGTAAACAGCACGATCAGCCCCAGGATGATTGCAAACCGCCAGTCGCCGGCCTTGAAATTCAATTGGAGGACGGTCAGCACCAGTGCAACCTGAGTCCACACCAGAGTTCTTTTACGGAAAGCGGTAATATTTCCTTCCATCTTCGGCATGCCGCGGATAATCCGGTAGGCGAGAATAGCAAGAATCAGCGCAAAGACGGCTGTTCCGATTAATTCTGAGGTGGAAAACGCATTCATTTTCTCGAAATCCTTTCGGTTTAACATCATGTTCTTGTTTATTATAGCGGTCCGCAGCAGTTTTACCAAGCGCGGGCCGCATTTTTGAGAATCAAAGTTCAGGATAGCCGGGAGCTGCTCAGGAAGCCAGCTTGATGATCTCCTCTGCCGGCAGCGGAGGGAAGAAGTAGAAGCCCTGAATATGCGGGCAATCGTGTTTGACCAGGAACTCCAGCTGTTCGACGGTCTCGACGCCTTCTGCAATCAGATCATAGCCCAGCTGCGAAGCGACAAACACAATCGACTTGATAATCGTCTCGTCAATCGAGCTGATGCCGATGCCGGTAATGAAGGTTCGGTCAATCTTGATCTTGTTGACAGGGAAATGCTTCAGGTAATTGAGCGATGAATATTTAGTACCGAAATCATCAATAGAAACGATAATTCCATGGTCGCGCATCTGCTGAAGCAGCGGATAATGTTCTTCCAGCAGTGCCGTGCTTTCCGTGATCTCGAACTCTAGCACATTCGTGCCCAGCCCGTAATGATCAAGCACAGACAGCAGATTCTCGATCAGGTTGCGGTTATAGAACCAGCTGTTGGAGATGTTGATGGAAGTACGCAGCAGCGGTATACCCATATTTCTCCATTCGCAGAGCTGCCGGCAGACCTCGCGGAGCACCCAGTCTGTCAGCTGAATCATCAGGCCAGCTTCCTCTACGGCGGCGATGAAGGTACCGGGCCCGATCAGCCCCTTCTCCGGATGGTTCCAGCGGATCAGCGCCTCCATCCCGATCATTTTGCCGGTAACGGCGTTAATTTGCGGCTGGTAATGAAGCACGAACTCCTCACGCTCCAGCGCAGAGTGCAGATACTTGGCGATCATCGTCTTCTGTTCCAGCTTCTCGCGCAGCTCCCAGTCGAATATAAAGTAATTGCGGTCCTCCTGGGATTTCGCCTGGTACATCGACATATCAGCAAATTTCAGCAGATCGTCTTTATTGAGAGAGTGTTCGGGATACAGCGAGACTCCAATGCTTGTAGACAAGCTGAGGTGGGCACCGGCAATCAGCAGGGTCTCAGAGATCAATGCGCTGATTTGTCCGGCCAGCTTCGGAATCTCCTCCTGGGCCAGATCGGAGAATATCATGACGAACTCGTCGCCGCCGGTACGTGCGAACAGCTTGAAGGGCAGAGGGCTGTTTTTGAGCCTGCCCGCCAGTATTTTGATAACCTGATCGCCTGTAGAATGGCCGAGTGTATCATTGATTTCCTTAAACCGGTTCAAGTCGAAAAAGAACAATGTATAGGTCTGCGCCGGATCTGAACTTTGCAGGAGGCGCTCAAATTCATCCATAAAGTACAGCCGGTTTGGGATTTCAGTCAGGCTATCATAATGAGCGAGCTTCTCGTACAGCCGCTTGGAGACACGAAGATCACGGGTGCGGATATTAACCACACGCTCGAGTTCAATGTTAAACCGGCCCTGGTGCCAGAAGTAATATAGAATAAAGGCGAAAATAAGTAAAAATGCAATGTCAATCCAAAGGACGCTGCGGAACACTTCCCACTTTTTTTGTACCGGAAAAGGGGTCCCCATCAGCCAGTGCTGATTATACACTTCAATGGGAGCGGTAACCTGCTCGCCTGCTATTTTTGTATGATTGCTGAACAGCAGCGTGTGGTCCTGAGTCATTACATAGACCGGGGAATCCTGAAGCTGCAACTGCTCTGCGATGTCATCCGCCCGAACGGTAACCGAGACAATGCCGGCAAAAGTGTTTCCGTTATAAATAGCCTGTCTGATCACCATCCCGTAATCGCCCTGGGCGAGTGTCTTGGGACCGTCAATGGTAATGCCGCGTGAGCGGATCGTTTCTTGAATCATCCCGGGTGAGGACAGAACAGGATCGAGCAGCAGGCTTTTATTGAGAATGGAAGTATTGCCGGTGAGCGGATAGAGATAACGGATGGTTCCGCCCGGCGCGATCATGATATTCATAACCGTTTGACTTGAGTTGTTATAGGCGGTGATCAGGTACTGGTTAATAATAGAGGGCGTTGCATCAAACCCTACTGTTTGAATAAAGGAACTTACGCCTTTGACAATCGATACTTTCTCTTCAAGGTTCGATGTGAGTGTGACTGCATGTGAGGACAGATCGGCTTTTTCAGCCCGGTATTCCCGGTCTACCGATAAGGAGTAGTAATAGAACAGAGAGAGTTGCAGCGCGACTAAGAAGCCGAGGATGATCGTTAAAGGCTTTTTATTAATGAAAGCCATGAAGTGCCTCCGATATCAAAAAATTCAACATTATATTAGCAATTTGACCAAAAGTGGTTCCTGCCCACCGAAAAATGTCGAGATATGTCGTAGGTGTCTCTATAGCATGTCATTTTTAGCGTCATTGCGCAAGGGAAAACCTTATAGCGGGCGTGAAAAAAAGAAAAACGGATAGACACATTCCGCCAAAGGGCAGCTTGTGTTTATCCGTTGCTCTTGCAGGTGTTGCTTTATGGATTTTTACATAGGTTGCGTAGGTTTATTTCTTGAAAATACGCAGTGGTGCGCCGATCGGCAGGAAGGTGCGTCCGAAGTGAGCGTTAAGCACAGAAGCACCGCAGCCATAGAGTGAAACGATACCGATGGCCATTTCCGAAACGGCAGCCAGCTTGTGGAAGAACTCAGCAGCGACGCCGAAAGCATCCATAGACAAGCCGAGGAAGAGGAAGTCAATCAAGGTAAAGATGATCAGCAGTACCCGGTTGGCTTCGACAGCACCGAGGGTCATAAATAAGGTGAATACCAGATATCCCAGAAAAACAAATCCAAGCTGCTTGGGATCCACGCCTTCGGCCAGAACTGTACCGAATACGCCGAGCTTGATCAGCCAGCTTGCACCCATGCCGAACCAGAAGAAGGCATATGCGCCAAAAGCAGTCATGCCGAACGTGTTGTTGTGTTTGGCATCCTGAATGGAAGCGAACAGCTGGGCGAAGGCTCCGAGGAAGATGGCCCAAGGAATACAGTAGCTGAGACCTGTTGTAATTTCGAGCTTTTGTGAAGAAGCGACCAAGGTGACGATAGCAAGTCCGAATAAGCCGATGGCGCTGGGGTCGGCAGTGACGATTTTGACGGATTGCGTTGTTTGCGGTTGCGCTGACATAGCAATAAATGCCTCCAATTTTCAAAAGTGTTCGCATAGGATAACAGCACCCGGAGCGGGTGCTGTTATCAGCTTGCCTATCATATCATATCGTCAAGAGCTTGCCTATAAAAGAAGTAGTCATTTTTTGTCGTTAAACAGATAATTTTGTGATAAAAAAGTAGGGATATGGATGGCCCGGATCGGCTTGCTGATGAAGTAGCCCTGCAGCTCATCACTGCCGAGCCGGCGGAGCAGGTCAAACTGCTCCTGAAGCTCTATACCTTCGGAAACCACCTTCAATCCGAGGTTATGGCTCAGCTCAATAATGGAATTAACGAGTACGTCGCCCTGCGGCTCCAAGGTCATCTCGGAGATAAAGGAACGGTCGATCTTAATCACATCTACCGGGAAGCGGCGAAGGTAGCTTAGGGAAGAGAAGCCTGTACCGAAATCATCGAGGGAAATGCGGAACCCGCAGTTCCCCAACTCCTGTAAGGATAAGAGAATGTTGTCCCCTGAGACCAGCACGCTCTCCGTTATTTCCAGCTCCAGGCTGGAGCTTGGCAGCTTATACTCTTCAAGCAGCCCGAGCAGCAGCCCGCGCAGGTCTGACTGCATCAGCTGCACAGCAGAGATATTGACCGCTGCCGTCAGCTCAAGGCCGTTCTCACGGAAGCCCTGCAGGTCGGAGCAGACCTGCCTCAGCACCCAGCTGCCGATGTTTATAATGGAGCCGCTGGTTTCGGCGAGCGGGATGAACTCAGCGGGAGAGACAGGGCCGTAAGTGGGGCTGGTCCAGCGCAGCAAGGCTTCAAGCTTCGAGACCTTCAGGTTGTCTGAACTTAGAATCGGCTGGTAATGAACCTCGAATTCATCATTGTCTGCGGCGGACAGCAGCTGCTGGGACAAAGTTTTTCTGCGTCGGATGCTTTCCTCCAGAGCCTCCGAGTAGTGAAGGATACTGTTGCGGCCCGACTCCTTCACATGAAACATCGCCAGATCGGCCTGCTTGACCAGATAATCTGCGTCTCCGCCGTTCTCCGGATAAATGCTGACGCCGATGCTTGCGGTATTATAGAGTAAATGCCCCTGAATACGATGCGGCAGCGAGAGAGCCTCCTGTATTTGTGACAGCTGCATTGACATACTGGCGGCATCGGGAACGTCGGATAGCAGAATGGTGAATTCGTCACCGCCTAGCCGGGACACCACATCATTCCTGCCGATAACCCTGGAGATCCGTAAGGCAATTTCTTTGAGCATATCATCCCCGAAATCATGCCCCAGTGTATCGTTAACGGTCTTGAAATGATCCAAATCAATAAAGACCAGTACAATCTGTTTGCCGGCGCCTGATGCGGAGGCTATGGCTTCATTGAGCCTGTTGAAAAAAAGCGAGCGGTTTGGCAGCTGGGTCAGCGGATCGAGCATCGCCTGCTGCTGCAGCTCTGCCTGAGCCTGCTGCAGGGAATCTATCATCCGGTTGAATTCATGCTCGACATCGCCGAATTCATCCCTGCTTGAACTTCTGATTCTTATGGATAAATCTTTGCTGTTGCCGATAGCGCGGATATTCCTCATGAGTGCATACATTCTTCCCAGAATGAACCGTCTGACAAAAAGAAGGCTGGCTATGCACAATACCAGCGTGAAGGCAAAGAAGAAGCGCCTGAAGTTTAGAATCGACTCCATTCCGCTCTCATAAATCTGCCGCGGATGCTTAAGGGTAATCATCACTCCGGGATCGCCGAACAGGTCGTAGATCACGGTGTGAATCGACATCATCCGGCTGGAGCCGGAGCTCATCCAGACTGGCTGGCCCTGGCTTTCGGCAATTGTGCCTGAGGTGATGCGGGTCATCTGGAGTGAAGAGGTCGTTTCGTCCCAGATACGGGTCACTTCCTCCTGCTGCAGCATTCTTCCGGCGATTGCCGTCCCGATTACAGGCTTGTCTTTGTTGTTGTTAACTATAGGAGTAAGGGTAATCAGCATGGGGCCTTTATCCAGAAGGACTACGCCGGCCTTGCTGTCCTCTGCGCCCGAAAACTCCGGGAGCCTGCGGTTGATAAGATTAAATAGGGTGAGGTATTCAGATTTTAGCGGAGATACCTTGCCGGAGTCCGGATGATATTCGCCGCCATATAGCGGAAGTCCGGATGAATTCAGCAGGGCCATTATATCGAAATGATTAATTTCATAGGTTACCGGGCTGAAATTTCGGTTTAGATAGGCTTGGCCGATTGGATCCGCACGCCCAGCTGGCGCAGCCGATTCCATGAACTGATAGGTTTCATCCCAGATCGAATATTTTAGCAGGCCTGTCTTCATATTCATCAGCTCGCTCTGATAAGAAGAGACTACATCATCCATCTTGTCCCTTAATGCTTCTTGATCCAGCTTCTCGAAACGGTTCAACAGAATGAGGTGCAGGAGGAGATAGGTGACTCCTAATCCGAGCAGGGCTACAACACTTATGAAGATCATTATTTTTCTGCTCAGCTTCATGATGCTCCCCTTTTAGTAGTTATAGACTTTTATGGGAAATAAGTACCACCTAATCCAGTGTACCATGATTAGGTAATATTTTGCAGCGGATTTCTCTCCAAAGTGTCGAATTTTGATGTATAATAGTTGTGCAATAATATTAATCACAGGAATATAGAGAAGGGGATATCTCTCGGCATGGATAATTGGAAATTATTTAAGAAGATCACACGGTTTGGAACGATTCCCGTGATGCTCATTCCGGTTGTTTTGGGAACGGTTGGGGCATATGTATGGGAAGGGAGTTTCCATCCTTTTTTGTTTGTTATCACAATTATCGGTGCAGTTGCAGCCCATTTGTTCTCGAATATGGTGAATGATTTATGGGACTTCCGTAATGGAACCGATACTGAAGCGAAGAATACGCCGGGAATGATATCGACGAATTCCGGCTTTTTATCAGGTGGGCTGATGTCGGAATCCCTTTTTGCTTCATTGACGTGGGGGCTCCTAGCTGTAGCTGTGGCCTGCGGCCTGTTTCTCAGCATTTCCAGCGGCTGGGAGACACTCTGGTTCGTCGCAGCCGGCGCACTGATTGCCTATTTCTATGTCGCTCCGCCGCTTCGCTTCGGATACCGGGGCAAGGGCTACAGTGAGTTTGCGATCTTCGTCGCCTTTGGCATTATGCCTGTGCTGGGCTCTTATTTCGTGCAGACCGGTGAGTTCAGTCTGAAGCCCGTGCTGCTGTCGGTGCCTGTAGGCCTACTTACGACCCTGCTCTTATTCAATCATCATTTCCTGCACTGGAGAGCGGACAAGCAGGCCGGAAAACGTACCTTGGTTGTAGTCTGGGGCGAACGCAGGGCGCTGGTGTTCTCGCAGATCCTGCTGCTTATTTCCTATGTATCACTGATTGTATGCGTGATGTTTGGCGTGCTGCCGGTCTATGGCCTGCTTGCGCTGCTTACCGCAGTTGCACCGGTGCATGTGTACCGCGGACTGCAGCCGCAGAATGCTTCACCGGCATACCTGCCGCTTATGGGAGCTTCACAGCAGGCTTCCGTGCGCTGCGGTGCGATCATGGCGCTGGCTCTGCTGATTCAGGGCTTCATCTAACATTTAACCGCTTAGCATATCCTAATAAATACAGAAAGAGAGCGCGATTATGGACAAGAACAAAGAAATAACCGGAGAAGTACAGCCTATCTTAAACGGTCAAACTGTAATTGGAGATTTCCATACCATTCTGACGGAAGGGAAAGTGTGGAAGACCGGCGGATTCACGTTGCCTGACGGCTCTTTCTGGGCTTACCGTGAGCCTGAGGCTGTAGTGATTGTGCGGAACGGCTTCCTGTATGTCCGGGCACAGCTAAGCCGCCAGCATAACCATGTCCAGATTCTCGACAATGCGAAGCATATGTATTATTCGGCTAAGCCGGTAGAGGTGCCGGAGGATGGGGAGATCAGCTTCGAGCTGCAGATCCGCGCCCGTACACAGGGGACAGCGCCGGGGGATCTGTATGACGGATACGTCTCGCTGAATCTGCTCGATTTCACGACAGGTGCGGCGCTTGATTTTTTTGCCGGGAATGACAAGTATGCCAGTGTGTACGGTGTGCTTCCCTTCCCTGGCGTTACGGTTCCTGAGACAGGCGGTACGAAATATTTCTGTATTTTTAAAGAGGCTGCCGATTTCAAACCGCGGGAGTTCAACACGTATAAAATCACGTATCACCGCGGCAAGGACGAAGCTGTGTTCTACGTAAACGGCCAGGAGGTGCGCCGCGAGCAGAATGTGCCAATCAAGTTTAACAGCTTCACCATTGCCCTCGGCATTATGACAGAGAAGGATCTGACTCCGGAGGGCAGCGTATCGGCACATGGGCAGACGGTGATCGCCGAATGGTCACCGATGACCGTAACAACCACCGCAAAATAAGGTGCATATTTGATGAATAAGGGTGATTTGCGGTGAATGTAAGGAGCTTCCTGAGGTTTGTCGAGCTGCCGACCAAGGTGGCCAGTGTTATCCCGTTTCTGCTGGGGACGCTGTATGCCTTATACCGGTTTGAGGATTTTTATGTTCTGCGTTCGATCCTGATGTTCGTGTCCCTGCTGAGCTTCGATATGGCGACAACGGCCATTAACAACTATTACGATTTCAAAAAAGCGGCCAAGAAGCATGGCTACGGCTATGAGACTCATAATGCGATCGTTCACTATAAGCTGAAAGAAAGCACCGTGGTAGCGACCATTGCAGTTCTGCTCCTTCTGGCTGTCGGGTGCGGAATTGCTCTCGTGGCCCAGACCGGGCTGATTATCTTTTTGCTGGGCGGACTGTCGTTTCTGATCGGCATTCTGTATTCATTCGGGCCGATTCCGATCTCGCGGATGCCGCTGGGCGAACTGTTCTCGGGTCTCTTTATGGGCTTTGTGATTATCTTTATCTCCGCCTATATTCACTCGGATCAGAGCTTGGTCACACTGCTGCTGCGGGACGGCTGGATCGATCTGCACATTAACTTCATTGAGGTTCTGTATATCTTCTGGTTCTCCGTACCGGCCATTCTGGGGATTGCGGGAATTATGCTGGCCAACAACATTTGCGACATCGAAGATGATCTGGAGAACCGCAGGTATACCCTGCCGGTCTACATCGGGCGCAAGAATGCGCTTCTCCTGTTTAGAATGCTCTATTATGTCTCATATCTTGATTTGATTGTTCTGCTGATTATAGGTGTGAATCCGGTGCTGGTAGCGCTGCTGCTGATTACGCTGGTTCCGCTGCGCCGCAATATTTCCCTGTTCTATGAGAAGCAGGAGAAGGCTGTAACCTTTATTCTGGCGGTCAAAAACTTCGTACTGATGAGCACGGCGCGAATTGTTGTGCTGGGTATTGCCGTTGTACTGAGCAGCCTGGATCTTTTGACGTAAACGCATAATCCTCTAAGTATATTAGCAGCGCCCTGACGGAAAGAAGCCCAGGCGCTGCTTTTTTGGGTTATCACCGGCGGCATCAAAAAATAGAGTAGCGGCGTTTTCTGTGATATGGTGTCAATAGATATAATGACAATCTTATATAAGGAAGGTGTATATCTATGACGCAGAAACTCCGGTGGGGAATTATCGGATGTGCCCAGATTGCGACGGGTTCTGTCATGCCGGCCATTCAGGAATCAGAAACCGGTATTATCGCAGCGGTGGCGAGCCGGGGACTTGAAAAAAGCAGTGCTGTAGCCGCGGAGTTTGGCATCGGGAAGGCCTACGGCAGCTATGAGGAGCTGCTGGCCGATGAAGAGATTGACGCGGTCTATATTCCGCTTCCGAATCATCTTCACCGGCAGTGGGTGATCCGTGCGGCGGAGGCGGGCAAGCATGTGCTCTGCGAGAAGCCGATTGCCCTGAACAGCACCGAAGCCGCGGAGATGGTAGAAGCCTGCCGCAAAGCGGGTGTGCATTTGGCAGAAGCTTATATGTACCGGCATCATCCGCGGATTGCCGAACTGCGGGAGATCATATCGCGGGGGGATATAGGTGAGCTGCGGTCGATCCGCGGAACATTCACCTATAATGATGCCGGAGATACTTCGAATATCCGCTTCAAGTCGGCATGGGGCGGAGGCTCGCTGTACGATGTCGGCTGCTATCCGCTCAGCGCGGCGCGCTTACTGTTTGGTGCAGAGCCGGAAGCGGTAACAGTGCAGGCGATTTTTTCACCAGAGCATGACAATGTGGATATGATGGCCTCGGGCCTGGTCGAATTTCCCGGCGGAGTGAGCTTGATCTTCGATTGCGGCATGTGGGCCTATAACCGCCAGCTGCTGGAGGTCCTCGGCACAGAGGGGCGGATTGAGATTCCTATGCCGTTCAATGCCAGATTCGAAGACGCCGAGTTCTTCGTGCATACCGGTGGGGAAGTGAGCCGTTTTGCGACTACCGGAGCCAACCCGTATGTCCGTCAGGCTGATAATTTTGCCGCTGCCGTCTTCGGGGACAAGCCTCTAGTTGCCGATGATGACCCGGTGCAGAGTATGAAATTGATTGAAGCCTGTCTAGAATCTGCCCGCCGCCGCGAGCGGATCAGCCTGCTGTAGGGTATTGTCACTACAAAACCTCCATCTCCGCATGTGCTTGCGGGTATGGAGGTTTTTTGTATTCTGCCTTATAAGGTATAAAACCTAATAGATATATAGAGTTAAATTTTGATAATATAGTAATACTATTGAAGAAATTTCTATAAAGTTTCCTATTACAGATTCTGAGAGGAGCTTCTCTAATGAGCCTTGCGGAAGAACCGGTGATATCGATTGCCGGCCTATGGATGAACTACAGTGACAGGATGGTGCTGCGGGGCATCGATCTTGCGGTCTACCCCGGACAAATTATCGGGTATATCGGTCCCAACGGGGCAGGCAAAAGCACGACCGTCAAAATTATGCTCGGCCTGGTAGAAGGGTACACCGGCACGGTGAGTATTTTTGGCAGGGATATCGCAGACGGTGATGCTGCTTACAAAAAACGGATCGGTTACGTCCCTGAAGTTGCCGAGATGTACGACAGCCTGACCGCCAGAGAGTATCTGACCTTTATCGGCGAGCTCTATGGAATGAAGCGGGCTGAGGCAGATGCCAAGGCGGAGAAGCTGATGGGACTGCTGAACCTGGAGAGGGCATACGATATGCGGATCGCTTCCTTTTCCAAGGGAATGAAGCAGAAGGTGCTGCTGATCTCCAGTATGCTGCATGATCCTGATATTTTGTTTCTGGATGAGCCGCTGAGCGGGTTGGATGCCAACAGTGTAATGATCGTTAAGGAGATTTTTGCCTCCCTTGCTGCAAGGGGCAAAACGATCTTTTACTCCTCGCATATTATGGATGTCGTTGAGAAGATCAGCAGCCGGATTATTCTGATTGACGGCGGTGATATTGTGGCGGACGGAAGTTTTGCTGAACTCAAGGAACAGAGTAAGGAAGGGTCACTTGAAGGGATTTTCAATGAACTGACCGGATTTGATAAATACCGGGATATTGCCGGTGAGTTTGTTGCGGTCATCGGAGAAGGTGCCCGGCATGAATGATTTTTTCGTGCTGAGGCTGTTGGACCGGCTGCAGGGCGGCTTTCGGAGAATGGGAGTCGACTACCCGGTACTACGCAGTATTCTCCAGCTTAAACTGACGATGGACGGCAGGCGGACACCAACCGTGCTTGCAGGGGGGAAGGAGAGTAAGCAGAATACGGACGGATCTCCTTTTCGGATACAGTGGATCTATTTGCTGCTCGGGCTGGCGCTGATCGCCTTTGTGGTGCCGGAGGGTAATTATCTATTTTCAATGAGCATCGCCTTCGGGATTGCAATGTTTATGATATCCACTACGCTAATCTCGGATTTCTCGTCGGTCATGCTGGATTTACGGGATAAAAATATCCTGTTTGTAAGACCGGTGAACCGCCGGACATTAAATATGGCCAAAAGCTTACATATAATGATCTATCTGTTTACGTTAACGCTGACCATCATGGGGCCTTCGCTCTTAGTCTCCTTGTTCAGGCAGGGGGTGCTCTTTTTTCTCATCTATGCCGCAGAAGTTATCCTGATGGACTGCCTGATACTGGTGTTTACGGGCCTCATTTATCTGCTGATTCTACGGGTATTTGACGGGGAAAAGCTGAAGGACATCATTAATTATGTACAGATCATTCTGTCCATCGGGATTACGGTGGGGTACCAGCTGATCTCCCGGCTGTTCGATATGGCGGATCTCAGCATTTCCTTTAAACCGGCCTGGTGGCAGTATTTCCTTGCACCTGTCTGGTTTGCGTCCCCGTTCGAACGTTTGCTGGGCGAGACCCGTTCATCCAACCTCACGGTAATGGCGGTTCTGGCGCTTGTGATTCCGGTACTGCTGCTTGCGGTTTACATTAAGCTGATGCCGCTGTTTGAGCGAAGCCTGCAGAAGCTGGCGGAACAGGGGGTTGGCGGAAAAGACAGCGGGCGCCTGCCGCGCCGGTTGTCAGAAATCGTCTGCCGGAGTAAGGAGGAGGCCATGTTCTTCCGCTTCACCTGGTCGATGATGCGTAATGAGCGGGATTTCAAGCTCAAGGTATATCCCACCTTTGGGCTGTCCCTAATTCTGCCGTTCATCTTCATCTTTAACTCGCTGAGCAGCGGGAAAATGGATGCCGTCCGCAACTCCAGAGCCTTTTTGTTCATCTATTTCAGTGCTCTGCTGATGATGACCGCTGTGCAAATGCTGCGATATTCAACAAGCTACAAAGCCGCCTGGATTTATAAGGCTATTCCTATACGTGAGACGGCTCCGGTCTACCGCGGCATGCTTAAGGCTGCTGTTCTCCGTCTGCTGCTGCCGCTTTTTGTTATAGAGTCAGCAATATTCCTGTGGCTGTTCGGAGTACGGCTGGTGCCGCATCTGATTATTGTGCTGCTCTCCCTGCTTGTGTACTCTGTACTGTGCTTCCGTCTTTTACCGAAGGCACTTCCTTTCTCGGAAAAGTACAGTGCGGCCAGACAGAAGGATTTTACAGGGAGCGCGTTTTTGCAGCTGTTTATATTGATACTTTTTGCAGGACTGCATTATCTGGTCACCCTGATACCGTTCGGAATTTACATCTATGCTCCAATTCTGGTGATCGCCAACTGGTGGATCTGGAGTGTTTCTTTCTCGGATGCAGTCTCGGAGCCGCGGCAGATTCCAACCTTGCGCTTGTAGGACCTGGACAAATATGGACAATTATTGCCTTCGGCAAAAAAAGGGTCAAAGTTCCAGTATTTACTTAGACAGTATAGCAAATACAAGGTAGAATACAGCTAAAGTCACTTCTTATGGAACTCTATAATCTTTCTACACTCTTCCATTTATCTGATATTCGTAAATAGGTTTTTATACTTGAGAATGAGCTGCGGCGATAATGATAATATAACCGGTGAAGAGGTCAACTATGGATCAGATGGGAACCCACTATAACACATGGATTGTTTTACTATCTTTTGCACTTGCTGTAATAGCGGCTTATTCAGCGCTTAACCTGATTTCTCAGGTTTCCCATTCCAACCGTAAAATCCGCAGGTTCTGGCTTGCATTGGGTGCAGTTGTGCTTGGGGCCGGGCTTTGGGCGATGCACTATGCCGGCATTTCCGCTCTGGAGACAGAAGGCGATTTCCATTATGATCCTGTTGCCCAAGGTATCTCCGTAATCGTCACCCTGCTGGCATCTTATGTCGGTATATTTTTATTCAGGAAATTCAGGGGACAAGGGAGTTTTAATTTCTGGAAGCTTGGCTCCGCATTGTTCATCGGATTCGCTGTTACAGGCATGCATTTTATCAGTCTAAGAGCGAGCAGTTTGGAGCTTGACAGCTGGCTTGGAACAAAGCCATTTGCCATGGAGAATGTTATCCTGCTGACCGGAGTTTCACTGGTTGCCCTGTTTATGCTTGCTATCTCCGGAGGGGCTGTTTTCCTCGATCGTCATGTGCTGGAAATTATGGCCTATAATGATCCGCTGACGGAGCTGCCGAACCGGCATGGCCTGGAGCGTTATTTCAAGGATGAGTTTTTCGGGGTGAATTCAGGTGCGGTGTTTTTTGTGGATCTGGACCGCTTTAAGTCGATTAATGATACGCTCGGACATGATATCGGTGATTTGCTGCTGCAGGAGGTCGCAGACCGGTTAAGAAAATGTGTCTCCCTGAAAGGCAAGGTCTTCCGGCTCGGCGGTGACGAATTTCTGATTGCTCTGCCCGATTGCGATATGGAGGATGCCCAGGAGGCAGCACAACATATTCTGCGGGAGATTAAGAAATCCTACAGCGTCGAGGGCAACGAGCTGTATGTGACAGCCAGCATCGGGATCAGCATGGCTCCGGTGCACGGCACGGACCGATCTGCGCTTATGAAAGCCGCTGACACGGCACTGTACACTTCCAAAGACTCCGGCAAGAATAAATTCAGTGTATTCGACCAGGAGATGAACCGTCATCAGGTGCGGCGGATGTCACTGGAGAAGGATCTGCGCAGGGCACTTGCCCGTTCTGAATTTATGGTAGTCTACCAGCCTAAGTGGGATTCACTCATGAATGTCACTGTCGGTCTTGAGGCACTGCTGCGCTGGAGACATCCGGAGCATGGAATTATCTCGCCGGCGGAATTCATTCCGATTGCCGAGGAGACGGGACTGATCGTGCCGATCACTTACTGGATGCTGCACGAAGTATGCGGCCAGAATATGCTGTGGCACCGGGCAGAGGTAGCGAACGTGCCTGTATCCATCAACATGTCGGCGCGGATGTTTGAGGGCGGCAGCCTATATGATGTAGTAGAAGAGGCGCTCATCCGCTCAGGGCTGGAGCCGCATTTCCTGGAGCTGGAGATCACCGAATCGATTGCCATGAACAATATGGAAGAGACGGTTGCCCAGCTCTCCAAACTCCGGGCCCTTGGGGTACGGGTCTCGCTGGATGACTTTGGTACCGGCTTCTCGTCACTCGGCAATCTGGATGAGATTCCGGTTAATACGCTGAAGATTGATCAGGTCTTCATCCGCAAGAGCAAGATGCACTCCAAAAAAGCGATTATCAGCAATATAATCGCCATAGCCAGCAACCTCAATATGGAGGTCGTGGCCGAGGGTGTGGAGACACCGGAGCAGATCGAGCTGCTGCAGTCCTTGGGCTGCCGGGTCATGCAGGGCTTCTACTACGGCCGTCCGATGCCGGTGAATGAGCTGGGCCAGTGGTTTATTGAGAATACGGCTTAGACTAAACTATTAATATTCCTGTTTTTGTCTTTGGACATTAGGATAAGGGACGGTTTGGGGTGGATCATTCACCTTCAAGCTGTCCCTCTAATCTTTAATCTGAGGCTGCCCCGTGCGTGATCCATTCATGCGCGGGGCAGCTTTGTTGTTTATAAGCACTAAAAAAGCAGCCAAGTCCGATGAAATAGGACTTGCTGCTTTGGTGTTCCCCCTCTTTAAAAAGGGGGATTCTTTATAAATCTTATACTAAAAAAAATCATTGGTGGTAGCGGAGGAGGGGGAGTTTGGAACTGTAGGAGCGGTAGCGTCCGCCTTTGTCCCCGGATTTCTACCGCTCAGCGGTATAATGAAAGAAATGGGGGGACAACAGCGGCCGGAAGTCCAAACATTCCCCGCAGCTGCGTCCTTCACCTGAAATTGTTTTTAAGTATTTTTATAACAAATCCTAAATTTTAAAGTTCTCGACAAGAACCTGCAGCTTCTCCGCAAGCGAAGAGAGAAAGGCTGCGGAGGACTCCACTTCCTGCATCGCTGCAAGCTGTTCCTGCGAGGAGGCGGACAATGTCTCTGCACCCTCGGCGGTTTGGTTGGAGACGGCCACAATGCTCTGGATCGCTTCTACGAGGCCCTCGGAGATCAGCGCCAGCTCGCGTACGGTTTCCGAGATCTGCCGGCTCTGCGAGGACATATCCGATACAGAGTCTTCAATCTCGGAGAATGACTGTCCAGCGGCCATAATCATTTCTCTGCCTTCCACCATTTCACCGGTAGACCGTTTCATCGTCTCTCCGGCCTTGTCCATTTGGGTGACAATGAGGCTGACCAATTGGCCGATCTGGCCGGCGGACTGAGCGGAGCGTTCTGCCAGCTTGCGTACGGATCCGGCAACTACGGCAAAGCCTCTGCCTTCTTCTCCGGCACGGGCAGCTTCGATGGCTGCGTTCAGAGACAATAGATTCGTCTCTTCCGCGATGCCGGCGATCGTGCCCACAATGTTCTCGATCTCCTTGGAGTGACTGCCGAGGGATTCGATGATTTCGGACAGGTCAGTGATGCTGTCACTGACAACCTGCATCTGCGAGGTGGTGGAATCCATAGATTCCCGGCCTGAACGAGCCTTAAGGGCATTGCTGGCAGCCGTATTCATTGCGCTGTCCGCATTATTGGCGATCTCAGTGATGAACCGGGACATCTCCTGAACGGACCGGTAGCTTCCCTCCAAATTCCGCAGCTGGGTATGAGCCCCGTCGGCTAATTCGAGGGTTACATTGACACTATGCTCACCGGCGCGGTTCGTCTCCTGTGCACTGGCGGACAGCTCCTGTGATGAAGAGGCTACCAGCATGGAAGTGTCGTTGACCTGAGTGATAAGAGTGCGCAGGCTCGTTGTCATCTCATTGAAATCACGGGCCAGTGTGCCAATTTCGTCCTTGCTGTCAAACAGGAGCGGATCATGGGAAAGATCACCCTTAGCTACGGTGTTTACGGAGCTGGAGAGCTTAGTCAGCGGACTTACCAGGCGGCGGATGAACAGGTATGCGGCAAGGATCGCCACGGCCAGAATAGATATACCGATAATGAAGGGCTGAACAATGATATCCTGTGTCCGTTCCTGAATTAGAGAACCGTCGAAATTGATAGCCATGAGTGCAATGATAGGTTTGGTTGGGTCGTGATCCTGGTAGATGGGGCCGTAACCGGTTTTAAGAGAGGTACCTTGATATGTATAAACTTCGGAGTATGCGGAATGCTTCATGGTAGTAATCATATCTTTATCTTTTTGTGAGAAGTAAAAGGAGTCTCCTGCTTTATATCCCCTCTTTTTGAAATTAGCATCTGCGGCAAGAACTTTGCCGTCCAAGGAGAGGATGAATGCTTCCTTGAAAATCGGTTTATGCGCATTAATCCAGCCAATACGATCCTCGATGGCGGAAAGTTTACTGTTGTCTCCTGCGGCAAGAGCCGCTATGTCAACGGGGTCAACGAGGCCGGTTGTGATATTGGCGCAGCCTACCAATTCAATACCGGCGGCTTCATCTAATTGATTGTACGCAGCGCGGTATCCGAAGAACCCGATGGATGATCCGACAAGAAGTAATACAATGAGCATCATCCAAGTTAATTTTGTTGCCAATTTCATTTTTAGCACCACCAACCCTGACTATAGTTAATTTTATGTGATAATTGCTATCACTGCTAAGATTATAGCGCATCGCTGGGCCCATAGAATGTAGTTTTTTTGTGTCGAAAAAGAACGGATTTGTCTGAAAAAAGCAGCCTTGCAATGATACTTGTCATACCAAAGACAAAAAGCATTGAATCATAACCTGTAAAAATGATACGCTAGATGCAGGACAAACGGACTGGGAGTGAAAGGAATGCCGCAGCAAATTGATCCGTTGGTAGAATCCTTGGGATTATCCATGTGGAGAGTACAACGCAGAATCACATCACAGATGTCTTTGCATAAAGAAATAGGTCTTACTGTTCCGCAGTTTCACCTGCTGCATATCATTGCACAAGAGAAGCAGGCGAGGGTCATCCAGCTTGCCGAGAAGCTTGAGGTGAAATCGAGCGCGGTTACCGTCATGCTGGATCGTCTGGAGCTGCTGGAGCTTATCGCCCGTGTTCCGGATGAGAATGACCGCAGAGCCGTCAGTGTGACGCTTACCACGAAGGGCGAGGAACTGCTCAAAGAAGCACAATACCGGTCGCTGCTTCTCTTGACCGAACACTTATCGATTTTAAAGCCGGAGGAATTGAAGAATTTTGCCGAGTATTATACCTTGCTGGAGAAGCAGGAACGATAACCGGCCGGCTTATACCCGTTGAAATGATAAACAGCCACGCTCCAACAAAGGAGCGTGGCTGTTTGTGTAATTATTACCTAAGCTTATTCTTTGTCCGGCGCTTTATCCGGCAGCTGTGTAACATAGCTGTCCGACAGCTGGCGTAATCTCAGCGCACGGGTGTATTCATCTTCGGTTCCGGCAGGGGATTTCCCTCCGGCTGCCAGGGTGTACTGCGTGTTGTCCTCAAAGCTGTTGCCGGGGATGAGCAGTGCGGAACTGGCGATAAAGGACCCGGTTGGCAGATAGTAACGTTGCGGCAGCAGATTGTATGTCTGGGCGGTGATATCCTGGCCAAAATGAATGGTGTCAGCCATTGGTACACCCAGGAGGCTGGCTGCTGTCGGCATAATATCGACTTCTCCGCCGACTTGTTCGAGTGTCTGCGGTGTAAGGCTGCCCTGTTCATGGATAATGAGCGGAATGTTAAGCATGTCGGCATACCCGTATTCATGCCCGTAAATTTCCTCCATTAATTGCTTGTCGTCATGATCCAGTGAATATATCGGCAGCCCCATATGGTCTCCATATACCATGATCAGACTGTTATCCCAGAGGCCGTTGGCTTTGAGCTCCTCAACAAATTGTCCAAAGGCATAGTCGGCATAATTTTGGGACCGGACATAGTCACCGACAAAAGTGCCTTCATAACGCTCCGGCAGCTTCATCTGGTATTTCTCTGCAGGAATCGTAAACGGATGGTGGGCAGACATCGAAATCACTTGAGCGTAGAACGGTTTGCCGTCCCCTTCCATTTCTTTGAGCTTATCAGCCGTTTTGCGGTAGAGTACTTCATCGGATGCCCCGAAGAAGAAGGTATCCTCATTACCGAAGAACTTATGGTCATAATAATGCTCCCAGCCCAGCGCACTGTATAGCTCGCCGCGGTTCCAGAATTCCACATCATTCGTATGGAAGGTTGCTGTCTGATAACCGTTTGCCTGCAGGAGACGGGGCAGACTCGGCAGCTCTTTATCGACATAAGACATCGTTGCCGCACCTTGCGGCGGAATATAGAAGGAAGAGTTGACTACGAATTCAGCATCGGATGTATTCCCCTGGCCTACCATCTGATAGAAGTTAGGGAAATACAGGCTGTCTTTCATCAGGCTGTTCAGGTTCGGTGTAATTTCCTTACCGTCGATCGTGAGCCCCAGCAAAAAGCTCTGGAAGGATTCCAACTGGATAATAATCAGGTTCTTGCCTTTGGCCGTACCCTGGAACGGGGAGACCGCAGCCGTATCGATGCCCTTGACCTGGTTAATGACATCCTGGGTAATCTCGCTGGCCTTCACCAGTTCCGGTTTGTCTTGAGCAAAAATGGTATAAGCCTCATAATTGAGGAGACCCATTTCCTGGGCTTTCTTGATTTCATTCATGCTGGCCTTATTGGGCAGAATATTGAACAGGCACAGCCCGAATGACACCGCGAACAGCAGGCTGTACGAGAACTTTGAGGTTCCGGTGCGGCGATTGATGTTTTCCTTTTTATAGTCACGGCCTTTTTTATTAAAGAAGAAGTACACGCCAAGAAGAATGATATCGGCAAAAATCAGCAGATAATACGGGTCCATTAATGAAAATACACTGTTGCGCACAGCGGTGACCTGATTCACCTGCTCGGCTGCATGGTATGTGACAATGACACCATAATATTTGAAATACATAATGGCTGCAAAAAAGATAGCGGTAACTAGCAGGTTCACCAGCATGTAATACCCGAGCTTCCGTTTGGAGGCGAAGGCCTCAATAAGACAAAAAAGGGCCCAGACAAAAGGGATTTCAGTAATTATAGATTTCCAGGACAGCAAATCGCCGAAAATAACGCCCCAGGCCAGGAAACTTTTGAGGATAAAGATGATCGTGAAAAAGATGAATGGTTTGACCAACCACCGTCTAATTGTTAAAGATGACACAGCTTCGCCTTCTTTCTACGGGATGAAACGCCGCTTCCCGGCTGGGAGGATGCAGCGTAAAGACAAGAAAATTCCATATTAATAGAACTTATTATGCAGCGCTGGTCGTTGAATGTCAAAAAACAGAATTGCCGTATAAGCCCCGTGGAATGCGTAAGATCAGATGCGCATCTATGCAGCGGAGATTATCGTACTCAAATGAGGGTATACAGGGGAAAAAGCATGAAAATGACTGCCTGCGCCAAAAAGGGCAAGGCGGATAATGGAGGTGGACTCTATATATGCAATACGCGGTGTTTTCCCTTTCGGTAAGGACTTTGGTGGAATATGTGTTCAGCAGCGGCAGCCTGGAGCCGGGATTCCGCAGCGGTGCGGCCATGGCAGAAGGGACACGTATTCATCAGCATATCCAGAAGCAATATAAGGAAGGAGACCGCAAGGAGGTCTACCTTAAGACGGAGATTCCCCATGAAGGGCTTCTATTCGTCATCGATGGGCGGTGTGACGGCCTGTTAACCGGAGAGAATGGGGCCATTACGGTGGAGGAGATTAAATCTACGGCCGAACTGCTGGAGCCGGATTTCGCAGGACGGGATGTTCACTGGGCGCAGGCGCTTATGTATGCCTACATGATTTGTCTTGAGCAGGAGCTATCCGGTATAGAAGTGAAGCTTACCTATGTCCGGCGCGGCGGTGAGGAGCAGCAGAGCCTGTACAGGAATGTTACGCGGGAGGAACTGGTCGCTTTCGCTGCGGATACAGTTGCCAAGTACGCTCCTTATGCAGAGCTGATGGTCCGCCACGGGAACAAGAAGGATATCAGCATCCGGCAGTTGTCGTTTCCTTTTCCCGCTTACCGGGAGGGACAGCGGCATTTCGCTGCTGCAGTCTATAAGTCGGTTTCGGAGGGCGTCAATCTGTTTGCACAGGCACCGACGGGCATCGGCAAAACCATGTCTACGCTCTTTCCGGCGCTGAAAGCGCTGGGGGAAGGCAAAGCGGCCGGGCTGTTCTATCTGACGGCCAAGACGGTGAACCGGCTGGCTGCCCAAGCGGCGATAGCTATGCTGGTCGATCAGGGGCTGCATCTGCATGCCATTACACTTACCGCCAAGGACAAGGCCTGTTTCCGTGAGGAGGGCCTCTGCAGCAAGGAATTCTGCCCCTATAGAGAAGGTTATTATGACCGGATTAATACGGCGCTGCTGGATATGCTGGAGCATGAGACCCTGATGACACAGGAGGTTATTGCTTCGTATGCCAGGAAGCATGAAGTCTGCCCGTTCGAGTTCTCGCTCGATGCAGCCTATGCCTGCGATGCTGTCATTTGTGATTACAACTATATCTATGATCCCAGGATCAGCCTTAAGCGGCTGCCGGAGGAACGGAAGAAGAAAACGGTCCTGCTGGTGGATGAAGCGCATAATCTGGTAGACCGCGGGCGTGAGATGTATTCAGCCAGCCTGTCCAAGGCGCCGTTTCTTGCGCTGCAGCGGCAGTATAAATCGGGCAATAAAGCCCTCAGCACAGCGGCCAAAGCCGTCAATGCCTTCTTCATCGCCTTGCGCAAAAGCTGCAGTGAAGCAGGCGAAGGGGAATGGAGCACCTATCCGGAGGAGCTACCGGCCTTACTGGAGACCTTTGCTCTGGAAGCGGAAGCGGAGCTACTATCCCCCTCTCCGCCGCTTATGGCACCGCCCGGGGAAGACGAAGACGGAGACGGGCTGCTGGATACGTATTATGCGGTACAGGGCATGCTGCGCACATTTAAAACCTACGATGAGCGGTACATTACCTATGCCGAGGTTCAGCGCGGGGATGTATATCTGAAGCTGTTCAATCTGGACCCTTCCTACCTGCTGCAGCAAATGGGCAAAAGCTTCCGCAGCCAGATTCTGTTCTCGGCAACGCTGTCTCCCCTCTCGTATTACAGGGACATGCTGGGGGCGCGGGAGGAGGATTACAGCCTAATGGTTCCTTCGCCTTTTCATAAGGAACAATGGCAGGTATCCGTGCTTCCGGTGTCCACCCGTTACCGTGACCGGGAGGATTCCCTGTTCCCGCTCTGTGATGCGCTGAAGGGAATGACAGCCCGTAAAGGCAACTATCTCGTGTTTTTTCCTTCCTATGCTTATCTGCAAAATATATATGCGCTGTTTGCCGAGAAATATCCGGAGGTCCCCACGCTTGTGCAAAGCACCGGTATGAGCGAACCGGACAGGGAGAGCTTCCTCGCCGCCTTCCGCCCGGATAATCCGCAGACCCTGCTTGGCTTCGCCGTGCTGGGCGGGATTTTCTCGGAGGGGGTTGATTTGCCGGGCGACCGCCTGAACGGTGTAATGGTCGTGGGCGTCGGGTTGCCGCAGGTGGGGCTTGAGCGTAACCTGCTGCGTGCGTATTTCCAATCCCAGGGTAAGAACGGCTTCGATTATGCCTATGTCTACCCGGGCATGTGCAAGGTGCTGCAGGCGGGAGGCCGGTTGATCCGCAGCGAGAGCGACAACGGAACGATTATACTGGCGGATGACCGGTTCCTCCAGCATCCCTACCGGGCGCTGCTTCCTGAGGAATGGCGGGACTACCTTGTCATAACGTAAGCGCTTATAATTGTTTATATAATTATAGGAAACGCAAACTATAATAGGCTGTAAAAGAGGCAGAAAAAAATCGGCTATATAAACTGGGCTTTTGAAATTCACCTGAATGGGCAGCAGAAACGGAGGGGAAGTTTGGAACTGTAGGAGCGTCAGCGGCCGAAAGTCCAAACATTCCCCGCAGTTTCGACTGAAGCCTATTCATTAGATTTTCAAACCACCTTATATAGAACCCAGGAGGGAATAATATGACACTTAATATCGGAATCGTAGGCACCGGCTGGTTCTCCAAAGTACATGCGGATTTGCTGGCGGGAATGGAGGATGTGACGCTCAAAGCCGTATGCGGCAGCAGCCAGGCCAAGGGGGAAGAGATGGCCCGCCCTTACGGGGCTGAAGGCTATGGGGAAATTACGGACATGCTGGATGCCCAGAAGCTGGACGCAGTCTATATTTGTGTGCCTCCGCAATCGCACGGGGCGATAGAGCGGGCGCTGATTAGACGGGGGATTCCTTTCTTCATCGAGAAGCCGCTGGGCTCGAGCACGGAAATTCCGGCCAGCCTTTTGCAGGATATCAAGGAGCATAATCTGCTGACCTCGGTGGGCTATCACTTCCGCTATCAGGAGAATATCCAGCGGCTGAAGGCGGCGCTGGAAGGCGATAAGGTAGGCATGATCGTCGGACAATGGATGGGCGATATGCCGGGCGTAGCCTGGTGGCGCAATCAGGAGCAGTCCGGCGGACAATTTACGGAACAGACCACTCATATCGTGGACCTGCTGCGGTATCTGGCCGGTGAAGTAACGGAGGTCTACGGGCTGTTCGGCAACCGGATCATGCATGAGCGGCATGAAGGAGTGACCGTGTCCGATGTGGGCACAGTATCGCTGAAGCTGGCAAGCGGTATTATCGCGAACATCTCCAATACCTGCGTGCTACCGGGCGGGGTGGGCCACTGCGGCATCAGCTTCTACAATGACAACGGGCTGCTGGACTGGAATCCCGAGCGTCTGCTGGAAACGCGTAGCGGTGACAGTAAAGAATATGCGAGCACAGGGAATCCTTACCTTACGGAGAGCGAAGCGTTCCTGCATGCGGTACGGACCGGAGACCGTTCGCGTATTCTGAGTGATTATGAGGACGGCTATAAGACGCTGAAAGTGACCTGCGCAGCTTTTGATTCAGCGCAGAGCGGGCTGCCGGTTAAGCTGTAACCGAGCCGAAACGGCTATACCGTCCTTTAAAGACGGTAACGTATACTTTCTTATATTTAGAAAAAAGCCCTGCTAATCCGTATTACGGATCAGCAGGGCTGTGGCCCAAGCGGGGTCGGCCTAGTGGAGGAAAACAGAGAGCAGCGCAGGCGCAAGGCCGATGGAGAACAGCGCTGTTAGAATCATAGCGATACTTGAGATGGTGCCGGTCAGGGAGCTGAACTCGAAGGCCTTGGATGTACCGGTACCGTGCGCAGCGGTTCCCAGCGATACACCGCGCGCAATTTCATTGTCAATGCGGAAGAGGCGAAGTACGGAAGGTCCCATCATCGTTCCCAGTACACCGGTCAGGATGACAAAAACAGCCGTGATGCTCGGGACGCCGCCGATGCTTTGCGAGATGCTCATGGCGATCGGTGTAGTTACCGACCGGGGCACAAGACTGGTAGCCAGTTCACCGCTTAAATGCAGCCATTTGGCCAGCATCATGGAAGAAAGAACGGCAATTACCGTACCTGACAGCACGCCAGCCGCAATTTCGGCGGCGTGCTTTTTGAGCACCTTGAAGTTTTTATGTAGTGGGATCGCAAAGGCGATAGTCGCCGGCTGCAGCAGCTTAGTCAGCCACTGGCCCCCCGCATTGTAAGAGTCATAAGGAATTCCCATCACCAGCAGAATGCTGATAATAATCAGCGGGGTGATGATGAGCGGAGAGAAATACATTTTGCCGCTGGAAGTATAAATCCGTTTCGCCAGCAGATAGACCAGCAGCGTGAGGCCGAGCAGAAGCATTCCTGTAATCATGAGTCTCTACGCTCCTTTACTTTATAAATTGCGCCGGTAAGCAGTCCGGAGCCAGCCATGACGGCAAAGGTTCCGACAAGGACCACCGCCAGCACCTGAAGGCCGTCCGCCTCAAGCAGTCTTGAATATTTCATTACTCCCACAGCGGAGGGAATAAAAAACAGCAGCAGTTCGGCAAGCAGCCAGGAGGCACCGACCTCGACCCAGTTCAAGCGGACCGTACCGGATTCCAGCAGCAGGAACAAAATGATCATCCCGATGATACTTCCGGGAATGGGAATATGCAGCATAGGAGTTAGGGTATTAATAAGCATGGAGAAGGCCGTAAGTCCGGCAACCTGCAGCAAGCCTAGAGTTATTTTTTTCATAAGGCTTCGCTCCTTTCATTCTAATGAAAGTTTACAACAATTATTTTCATAGGTAAAATGAATATAACGAATAAGTGACATTCCTTTTGTCTATACATGAGGTGAGGATATGGAAATCAGACAGCTGCAGTATTTTGTGCAGGCGGCAAGGTTGAACAGCTTCTCCAGAGCGGCGGAATCCTTGTTTATTACCCAGCCAACGATCAGCAAAATGATCCGCAATCTGGAGGAAGAGCTTGGGGCAGACCTTTTTTACCGTGAAGGCAAAAGCATAAGATTAACCGATGCGGGTGAAATCCTGCTGGCAAAAGCGCAAAATATTGTAGAGTCCTTCGTCAGCCTCTCTTCCGAGTTGGACGGTCTGCGCAATCTGCAGCGCGGCCATATCCGTATCGGTCTGCCGCCCATGGTGGGGGCAAGCTTTTTCCCTGCGGTCATCGGGGAGTTTCACCGGCGTTATCCCGACGTGACCATCCGGCTGCATGAAGACGGAGCCAAAAAAGTAGAAGATGACGTGGAGACGGGCCTGTTGGATATCGGGGCCATTGTGCTTCCTGTAAATACGGCTAAATTTCACTGCTTTACTTTTGTGGAAGAGAAGCTGGAGCTTCTGGTGCCGGTAGGGCACCGTCTGGCAGGTGCAGACTTTGTTGCCCTGAAGGAGCTGGAGGCGGAGGAGTTTGTGCTGTTCCGTGAGGATTTTGCCCTGCATGACCGGATAATCACCGAATGCGTGAAGGCTGGTTTTCAGCCGAAGGTCGTATATGAGAGCTCGCAATGGGACTTAATCAGCCGGATGGTGGCAGCCGGAATGGGGATTGCCTTGCTGCCGGAGACGATCTGCCGGGATATGGACCGTACACGGATTGCGGTTATTCCGTTGACAGAGCCGGTCATTCCCTGGCAGCTTGGCATGATCTGGCGCAGAGACCGCTATTTGTCCTTCGCAGCGAAGGAATGGATTGCTTTTGCGATGCGCGTGCTTGGGGAACGTTACCTTCCCCCGGAACAAGCGGGAAAAAATGAATAAATGTAAATTTACACTTGTAATATCTTCGACAATTTTTTCTTTTTTTTCAAAATATGTTTTTTGGCATCATGCCTTATGATAGTGGAGAAGTTGATAGAGGGCAGGTGACTAAACGTGAATTTTTACCGGACTTCCCATGAAGAGCCTAGAAGAGATTATAGAGAAGATGAGTTATTTATTACTATAGAGAGCCTTAGAAGCGAGCTGCTGGAGGTAGCGCAGGAACGCAGCCTCAGCGACCATACGGTTGTGGAGCTCAGCCAACGGCTGGACGGATACATTGTCCTGGCCCAGAACAAAATGATGGAGAGTCTGCGGAGCCGTCAAAATGAAGACGCCCCGTACGGGAAAATCACCAAAAGCAAGCGGGTTAGAAGCAAAGCAGCCTTCCAGCAGTAGTGCTTACTGCAGCTGCAGCCTTAATTCTGTAATAGAGATATAAGGTGCCATTCCTTCACTGCTTTACCAGGATAAACCATTAAATTTAATTGAGTTTTTATAATTAAGGTCCTGCTGCCGCAGGGCCCTTTTGTTGTGCTTTCTATAGTCATCCCCTATAATGGCAATTAATAGAAGAGTCTATTTAAGCTGCTGAGGAAGGTGCCGGGTGGAGATGAAACTGACAACATTACGCTCCGAAATCGAGAATAATCTGTTCCGCTCCGGGTATAACCTCGCCTCATTTGCGAAAGTATCCGGCCTCAACCGGGGGAGTCTGAGCGCCATTCTTCACGGTAATCCGCCTAAGCCGGTTTCCCTGGGACAACTGGATGCGCTCACGAAGGCCTTTGGATTCCCGGAGGGATGGTTCTATACACTTTATGTAGATGAATGCTTCAGTGAAGACAAGGTCTCGCGCCGCAGGGTGGAGCCCTTTTTAATTCGTTGTGTGGAGACCGGTAAACAGCAGTGTGTCGATGAAATTATAAACAGAATCATGGAATTTCCCAAACCGCTGGATGTGGTCTACTCGGTAGCGGAGAAATTATTTGCCGGCGGGAAGATTCAGGAAGCAAAGGCCTTTTATAAAATCATTGTTGAACATGAGCAGGACAGCTCTTCCGAACGTCTGGCCATCAGCCAGTACCGTATCTTTAAATCGCTGGAGTCTGTTGTGGATATGGAGGAAATGCTGCGGGCGGTCATCACCTTTGAGCCGTTCCGTGGCCGTATTCCAGATCATCTGCAGCTGGACGGGCTGCTTAAGCTGGCAAGTGTCTGCTTCACGCTGCACCGGTGGTCAGATATGGAGAGATACACTGATGAGCTGAGGGCACTGGCCGACGGGATTTACCGGGAGCAGCTGCGGAAGAAGACGGGCAGACGTACGGAAGAGTTACATCTGCTGCGGCCGCTCGTGCTGTATTACGCCCATGGACATTTGATGAAGGCGACAGCGCTCACCAAACAGGGGAAATATGAAGAAGCCCAAAAGTTTACGGCTATGTATGCTGACCTGGGCTGGTTTGAACTCCTGGATGAAGAGGGGCTGCGCATTGTCGATGCCTTCCGTTCCTTTGCCGTTGGCAATAGCTTTACCCTGGAAATGCAGGTGGGGAATTTTGCGGTTCTGCCGGAGTATACAGCATATATGGCGAAGCTGCCCAGTGAGATTCTGCCCGGCCTGGTGAGTATTCTGGAGGCTGCCAACCGTTTCGGTTTTTCTGTAGATCATGTACTGGAACAGTTTTCGGCGGAAATGCCCCGGTTTGAACAGCTTCAGGATCCCCTCAACATCGAACGGATCTACCGGCTCGGGTATCAGCTGGCTTTATATTATTCAGAACGCGGACAATATACGCGGGGTATCGATTATATTTTGCAATGTCTCAAGGCAGCAATTCAGCTTAACAGCGCCAAAGACATCCTCGAGTGTGTAACGTTATTTGAAGAGAGCCGTGAGAGTGCGGGCGGACAGCAGCTGCTGCGGTACGGTGAACTCCTTAAAGGACTAAGAAAAAATCAGGAGCTGGCTGCGAACAGGGAGCGGCGTTCTGCCATGGCGGAGCGTTCCTTCTAAGCGGGTCTCTTATATGAAACAAAGCGCTCCTCCGCCCCCGGCGGGGGAGTTTTGGCGTGCTGCAGCGCTGCTGATTTGTTCGTCATTCCGTAATATTTGATAGCGCATTCAATGTTTGACAAAGATTTGTATTGAAAATATAATTAGGTTGCCTAATTAATATTGTATTTAATTATTAGTTAACCTAAGTAAAATAAGGGGATGGGAAGCATTGGGATAAACAATGAAAATCCAGTCGCACAAAAGCTATTTATGGCTCTGCGGCAGCTGCGAAAAGCACATGTGCATCAGGCTGTTGAGGGGCATAAGCCAAGTGAAATGACTTTACTGATATGCCTTGCAAGAAAATCGCGTTCTGCCGAGGAAGGGCTCAAAGTATCCGAAATCAGCCGTTTGCTGGGGATAACGCCTCCCACAGTTACGCAGCTTATCAACAGCCTTGAGGCCAAGGACATGGTCGAGAGACAGCCGGATCCTTCTGACCGGAGAGTGGTGCGCATCCGGCTGACGGAGCAGGGCAGAGTGATCACAAGAAAAGCGAGAGAGCATATGGATGCTTCCCTGAACAAGCTGGTGGAGTATTTGGGTGAAGAAGAGAGCACCCTTCTGGCGGATCTCTTGCTGAAGGTACATGGGTTTATAGAAAATAATCCGCGGCCTGACTTAGACCGGTTACAAATGAACGGAGATGAGAAACTTGATTAAATTGTTAAAAGGACTTAAGCCCTTTCGGTGGGGCGTTGCAGCTGTATTAATTCTAATCTTTCTGCAATCCATGGGCGATTTGTATCTTCCAACCCTGATGTCCGACATCGTGGATAAAGGAATCGTACATGGCGACCGCGACTATATCTGGCGGATCGGTGCCTATATGCTGCTTGTGGCAGGCGGCGGTGCGCTTTGCTCCGTGATTGCCAGTTATTTGTCGGCGAAGGTAGCCGCAGGCTTCGGGAAAAACACCCGCTCGAAAATGTTCAAACATGTAGAGAATTTTACGCTGCATGAATTTGACAAAATCGGTACAGCTTCACTGATTACACGCACAACTAACGATATTACACAGGTACAAACCGTATTGACGATGATGCTCCGCATGATGGTCGGTGCTCCGATGATGATGATCGGGGGGATTATTATGGCGGTGTCGGAGGATGCCAAGCTGTCCCTGATCTTTGTAGTTGTAATTCCGGTGCTCGTAGGAGCGATTTTCTTCATCGGAATGAAGGGGCTGCCGCTGTTCAAAGCGATTCAGGTCAAGCTGGATACCTTGAACCGTGTGCTGCGCGAGCATTTGACCGGTATCCGTGTCATCCGTTCATTTAACCGGATCGATCATGAGAACAGAAGGTTCACTGCAGCCAACCAGGATCTGACGGGAACTGCCATTAAGGTTAACAAGATCATGGCTGGTCTAATGCCTGTAATGATGCTTGTCATGAACTTCTCAATGATCGGCATTCTGTACTACGGCGGTATCCGGATTGGCGACGGCGACCTGCAGGTCGGTTCGCTGATGGCGTTTATTCAATATGCGATGCAAATTATGTTCTCCCTGATCATGGTATCCATGATGTTCGTGCTGATTCCCAGAGCTTCCGCTTCCGCACTGCGGATCAACGAAGTGCTCGATATGCAGCCTGAAATCAATGATCCGACTAGAGGAGAGCTTCAGACTACAGCTACAGCCACCAAAAAAGACGGACGCGATGGAATGCATGGCTTTGTCGAATTCGACAACGTGTCCTTCTCCTATCCGGGAGCCGAGCAGCCGGCGCTGTCTGGTATCAGCTTCAGTGCCCGCCCCGGCGAGATCACAGCCATTATCGGCGGTACCGGATCGGGTAAATCTACGCTGCTCAGCATGATTCCGCGCTTCTATGATGTCATTGAAGGCGCCGTACGGGTGGATGGTGTGGATGTCCGTGAGATGACACAGGAGGATCTGCGCAGCAAGATCGGTTATATCCCGCAAAAGGCGGTGTTGTTCACCGGAACGATCAGCGAGAATATCCGCTACGGTAAAGATGACGCTACCGATGAAGAGGTTATTCATGCAGCTAAGGTAGCGCAGGCGTATGACTTCGTCTCGGCGATGAAGGAAGGCTTTGGCTCGGAGATCGCCCAAGGCGGCAGCAACGTCTCCGGCGGCCAGAAGCAGCGGCTCTCCATTGCCCGGGCTCTGGTAAGAAAACCGGAAGTATATTTGTTTGACGACAGCTTCTCCGCACTCGACTTTAAGACGGACGCTAAGCTGCGGGCTGCACTTAAAGAGGAGACAACGGAATCAACGGTGCTGATTGTCGCCCAGCGGGTCAGCACGGTTATGGATGCCGACCGGATTATTGTTCTGGATGAAGGCACCATTGCCGGAATCGGCACTCATCGCGAACTGATGGAGAATAGTGAAGTGTACCGCGAGATCGTATCCTCGCAGTTGTCAGAGGAGGAAATAGCATGAGTGAGCAAAATCGGCAAATGAAGCCTCCGGCCCGCCGCCATGGCGGCATGGGCCCCGGTCCTGGCGGACCCGGTATGAGAATGCCTGCAGAGAAAGCCAAGGATTTCAAAGGCACGCTCCGCCGGCTGATCCGCTATTTGCGGCCACGCCAGGTACAGCTGCTAATCGTGTTTATTACGGCCATAGCCAGTACGGTATTCAGCATTTTCAGCCCGAAGGTCATGGGTAAAGCTACAACCAAGCTGTTCGAAGGAGCTTACGGGCTGCTGATGGGGGTCCCGGGTGCTGCGATTGATTTTGATTATGTGAATAAAATTCTGCTCATTCTGGGCGGCCTCTACCTGTTCAGCGCTTTGTTCAGCTATATCCAGCAGTATGTGATGGCTGACGTTGCCCAGAAGGTCGTGTTCGATATGCGTGAGCAGATCAACAGCAAGCTGGAGCGCCTGCCGCTGAAATACTTCGATTCCCGGACCCATGGGGAAATTCTCAGCCGCGCAACCAATGATGTGGACAACATCAGTACAACGCTGCAGCAGAGCTTAACCCAGCTGATTACGTCCATCGTGACCATTATTGGCGTTATCATCATGATGCTGACGATCAGCCCTTGGCTGACTCTGATCACCATAGTTACCCTGCCGCTTAGCTTTGTAGTTATTATGGCGATCACCAAACGTTCCCAGGGATATTTCATCGGCCAGCAGAAATCGCTCGGCCAGTTAAACGGTCACGTGGAGGAAATGTATACCGGTCACCGGATTGTAAAAGCCTTCGGCCGTGAGCAGCAGTCGCTTAACGAGTTCAACAAAATTAATGATGATCTTTATAACTCCGGCTGGCGCTCCCAGTTCATGTCCGGAATGATCATGCCGCTAATGATGTTCATCGGTAATCTGGGGTATGTGCTGGTCTGTGTGGTCGGCGGGATTTTTGTTACCAAGAAGGTTATTGAAGTCGGTGATATTCAGGCCTTCATTCAATATTCGCGCCAGTTTACAATGCCGATTACCCAAACAGCGAATATAGCCAACATAATACAATCCACGATTGCTTCAGCAGAGCGTGTCTTTGAACTGCTGGATGAAGAAGAAGAAGTGCCGGAAACCTCAGTCTCTCTGGCAAAGCAGGCTAAAGGTGCAGAAGAAGGTGCTGTGGAGTTCCGCCATGTGAAATTTGGATACAAACCGGATGCGATTCTGATCGAGGATATGAACATTGATGTCAGTCCCGGACAGACGATTGCAATTGTAGGACCGACCGGTGCCGGTAAAACGACGCTGATCAACCTGCTGATGCGGTTCTATGAAATTAGCGGCGGAGAGATTATCATCGACGGCGTGAATATTACCGACATGAAGCGCAGTGAGCTGCGCAGTAAATTCGGTATGGTGCTGCAGGATACCTGGCTGTTTAATGGTACCATCCGCGACAATATCGCTTATGGCCGGGAAGGCGCGACCGAAGCCGATGTTATCCGGGCTGCCAAAGCTGCGCACGCGGATCACTTTATCCGGACACTTCCGCTCGGCTACAACACGATCCTGAATGAGGAAGCCTCCAATATCTCACAAGGACAGAAGCAGCTGCTGACCATTGCCCGGGCAATTTTGGCCGATCCTTCGATTCTGATTCTGGATGAAGCGACCAGCAGCGTAGATACCCGGACTGAAGTGCAGATTCAGAAAGCGATGAAGACGCTGATGACCGGCAGAACAAGCTTTGTTATTGCCCACCGTCTGTCAACCATCCGCGACGCTGATCTCATTCTGGTGATGAATCAGGGCAGTGTGATTGAAAAAGGTACGCATGTCGAGCTGCTGGAACAGGGCGGATTCTATGCCGATCTCTATAACAGCCAATTCTCAGGCGATGACCTGCCGGATGCAGGCTAAAGATAGAGATGCCTAACCCGATTAATTAGAATAGTTATCACAAAGGACGAACGCCCTTCTGTTTACAGTAGACTTATACTACTAAGAACAGAGGGGCGTTTCTTGTATCAGAATAAAAAAGATTTGCTTAAAAATTTTAGGGTATATATGATAAGGTTAGTAAAATGACCCACGGCTCATTTTTGAGGGGCCGGGGTAAAGAGAGGATTGATTAAATGTCGGGCTACGGGAAATGGGTGGCAGGCCGTACTACCAAATGGATCACTCTGCTGATATGGATTGTGCTGGTGGGGATACTTACAGTTCTGTGGCCTTCCGTAAATTCACAGGTGCTGAACAATGCGCAAAATCTTCCCGAAACCGCTCAGTCCGTGCGGGCAGCTGCTGTTGCAGAGCAGGAGTTTCCAGGCGGTAGCGGTGTGCCGGCACTGCTGGTGTGGCACCGGGAAGGCGGATTATCAGAGGAGGATTTAGTACATATCATCGCGGTATACGGCAAGCTGGAGCAGCAGCCGCTTCCGCATCAGAATTATGTGCCGCCGCTCGGACAGCTGCCGCCGCAGGCGCTGCAGGCTTCACTGTCGGAGGACCGCAGTACCCTGGTCACACCGGTGCTCTTTGACAAGTCCGCAGACAGTGATCAGCTTGGTGAAGCTATTAAGGAAATGAAGTCAGTTATTCATACGGAGACCGGTGGTGACCCGGCGGCGGCCAAGGTGGACGGCAGTGAACTCAGCCTCCGGGTGTCCGGACCTGTAGGAATCTCCATTGATGCAACCGGTCTGTTCAAGGACGCGGATGTCTCCTTATTGATTGCGACAGTCGTTCTTGTGCTTGTATTCCTGCTGCTAATCTACCGTTCGCCGATTCTGGCGCTGATTCCGCTTATAGCGGTAGGATTTGCCTATGGTGTTACCAGTCCGCTGCTTGGACTTATGGCCCGGGAGGGCTGGATTACGGTCGACTCCCAGGCCGTGTCGATTATGACGGTGCTGCTGTTCGGCGCGGGAACCGACTATTGCCTCTTCCTGATCTCGCGGTTCCGTCAGATGCTTAAAGTGGAAGAGAACAAAGGGCGCGCACTGCTTAGCGCGATCACCCATTCTTCCGGAGCGATTGCGATGAGCGGCTTCACGGTCGTGCTTGCGCTGTTTGCATTGCTGCTGGCGAAGTATGGAGCCTATCACCGCTTTGCGATTCCGTTCAGTGTATCGATTCTTATCATGGGTATCGCTAGCCTGACACTGGTTCCGGCACTGCTGGCGATCTTCGGGCGGATGTCGTTCTTCCCGTTTGTGCCGCGTACACCGCAGATGGAGGCAGAGCGCGCAAAAGCCAAAGGCAAACCGGCTCCAAAGCCCAAAACCCGCAAAAAGGGGATCGGCGGCCTGGTGGTCTCCCGTCCATGGACGATTGTGGCGGTAACCATTATCGGTCTTGGCATTCTGGCCTCCTTCTCCAGCGGGATTAAGTTCACCTATGATATTCTGTCTTCTTTTCCGGAGGATATGGAATCCCGGCAAGGCTTTGATCTGATCGGCACGCAATTCTCCCCCGGAGAGCTGGCACCGGCCAAACTGATCATTGATACACAAGGAAAAGTAAGCGGAGAGGATTTCAAGTCTGTTTTGGGCGGGATATCCTATATAGATACGGTATCCGACCCGCAGCAGGGTGCGGTTAATAAGGATATTGTAGGCTTTGATATTGAGTTCAAGAGCAATCCGTATTCCCTTGAGGCAATGAGCCATATTCCGGCGCTGCTGAAAACAGCTGAGCAGGCGCTGGCTGAATCAGGCCTGGATCATGCGGAAGACAGTGTATGGATCAGCGGGCAGACGGCAACCCAGTATGACACCAAAGAGCTGGGTGAACGCGATACCGACCTGATCATACCGGTGGTCATCGGAATGATTACCCTGCTGCTGCTGATCTATCTGCGGTCGGTGACGGCAACCGTCTACCTGGTGGCAACCGTCATTCTGTCCTTCTTCTCGGCCCTTGGGCTCGGCTGGATTATCATTCACTATGTAATGGGCGCCGATGCGATTCAGGGATCGATTCCGCTGTATTCCTTCGTCTTCCTGGTTGCACTCGGTGAAGATTATAATATCTTCATGATCTCTAACATCTGGAAGAAGCGCAAACGGATGCCGCTGAAGCAGGCGATTGCCGAAGGGGTCAATGAAACCGGATCGGTCATTACCTCCGCCGGGCTTATCCTGGCAGGAACCTTCGCTGTCCTTGCCAGCCTGCCGATTCAAGTGCTGGTGCAGTTTGGCATCATTACCGCGATCGGGGTGCTGCTAGACACCTTCATTGTCCGGCCGTTTCTCGTGCCGGCAATTACCGTGCTCTTTGGCCGCCTGGCATTCTGGCCCGGCAAGCATCAGGAGCTGGAGAAACCGCTGCCTGCGGGCGCCGATGAACATTATTAAGGCTGCAGCTTAAGCCTGAACAACAAAACAGGGATGCCTTCGCTTAGACCTTTAAGGTCTAAGGCTGGCATCCCTGTTTCTGTATTCCCGCTGCGGTATGCAGGGGGGAATTTATTGCTCCGGCTGGCGGCTGATCACAAGCTCGTATTTGTCGAGCGAAGCGCCCAGGATGACCTCATTTCCGCCTGCCCCGCGGTGCGATTCGCGGAAGGCGGGGCTGGCTGTCCAGCCCTTGAACGCTTCCTCGTTCTCCCATACGGTGCAGACTTTCAGCTCTTCCACGCCTTCCTTGGCGGCACTATGCCATACTTCCAGCCGGACAAAGCCGGGCATGGCCTGTACACCGTTTGCCCCGCCAAAACGTTGGGCCAGGGTTGCCCCGTGGCCTTCCTTGACCTTTATTGTATTGGTGACGACCAGCATAATAGCAGTTCCCCCTCAAAGTCAAAGTATCGTAAAGTATCAGCTAAGGCTAAGCTCATTTATTGCGGATTAGTCGTCCAGATGCCTGCGGTTTTCAGGAATACGCGATCCGGCAGCTTCAGTGCCGCTAAGGTCAGCTCGGCTACATCCTCCGGCTGCATCATCCGGTCTTCATCGCCGATCTTGAGGCCGGCATTTTCGGCCAGACCTGTATTAACCGTGCTTGGCGTCAGCGCTACGACCCGGATATTGTGCTTACGCACCTCCTGGGCGAGCGCTTCAGTCATGCCCATGAGGGCAAACTTGGAGGCACAGTAGGCCGAACCGGTGGCAAAGCCGCGTTCACCGGCCGTAGAGGAAATGTTGATGATGTTACCGCTGCTGCGCTCAATCATGGCCGGCAGAGCTGCACGGGTTACATAATAGGTACCGAACAGATTGACCTCCATGTGCTTCTCCCAGTCAGCCGGATCCATCTCCAGGAAGGTGCCGAATTTGGCGATCCCGGCATTATTAATCAGCGCATCGAAGGCGCCAAGCTCATGCTGCAGCGAGACAACGGCCCGCTCCGCCTCTTCACGTACAGAAATATCGGCTACAGCAATGCTTACCTTAACATCATAGACTTCGGTCAAGGCTGATTTCAGTGCCTCCAGATCCGCAGATGTTCTGGAGATCAGGCCCAGGTTTGCACCCTCCTTGGCTAATGCCATCGCTAATGCTTTGCCGATTCCTTTGCCGGCACCTGTGATCACAATGCTTTTTCCTCTTAAATCCATGACTGTTCTTCACGCTCCCATTCGCTCTATTATTGAGGTTCCTTTACAACCTTATTATACCTGAGCGGAAGCGGACAATCACTTTTCCGGCGTAAGCTTCGTAAGCGCCACTGTAGCCGGGCCCTCCAGCACCTTACCCTCATAGGAGAAGCGGGAGCCGTGACAAGGGCAGTCCCAGGAACGTTCGGCGTTATTCCACTCGCATTCACAGCCCATATGGGTGCAGGTCCGGTCGACCAGATGCAGCTGTCCTTCAGGGTCACGGTAAGCCCCGACGCGTTTGCCGTCATGAAAGACAACCGCGCCCTCATCCGGTTCAAGCTCGCTTGTCTTTTTGTGGATAATCTCCACCTTGCCGGCTACCAGCTCTTTGGCGACATTGGCGTTCTGAACAATGAAGTTTTTGATACCTGGGTTCGCTTTGAAGTGGGAAGGATCGTACAGGCTGCTGTATGGATTCGTCTTCCCCTGAATCTGATCCGCGATCATACGTGCAGCCAGCGTCCCGCTGGTCATACCCCATTTACCGTAGCCGGTGGCGATATAGATTTCTTCATCTTCTGCTGCCCGCCCGATGTAAGGGACTCTATCCAGTGTAACGAGGTCCTGTGCTGACCAGCGGAAGGGGATTTGCTTAATCCCCAGCAATTCTCCAGCGAATAGCTCCAGCTTCTCATAGTGGCCAAAGGTGCAGATCCCCTGTCCGGTCTTGTGGTTCTCTCCGCCTACAATCACAAGTCTCTTGTCGCCCCATTCCACGGCACGCAGAGAACGTTTAGGATTTCCGGCGCTGAGGTACATGCCGCCCTCAAAGTCCGTTTCCGGCTCGATTGCCAGAGCGTAGGAACGGTCAGCATGCAGGCGTGTGAAGTATAGCCCGCCTCCGTCATAGAACGGGAAATGGGAGGCGGAGATGGCGTGACGGCAGCGGATTTGATGCTCGCTGCCTTCGGTGTACAGCGTGAGGCGGTCGCCTTTGTCCACCTTTTCGCCGATCGTGGTGTGCTCGTAAACAACGCCGCCTTTGTCGAGGACAGCCTGCAGCATCCCCTTAAGGTATTCCAGAGGATGGAAACGTGCTTGCCCTGCCAGTTTGATGGCTCCTCCGGCCATCAGCGGGAGCGGGACATGGTCCAGCCATTCCCCTGGCAGACCGAGCTTCTCGTAAGCCTTGAACTCCTTTTCCAGCTGCTTCAGCGTTTTTTCGTCTCCCTGATCGGCATAAAGATAGGCGGACTCATGATGAATTCCGCAGGAAATATCCAGCTCTCCGGCTGTAGCAAGGATCCACTCCAGCGATTCACTATGAGATTGGAAGTAAGCCCGCGCCTGCTCCTCACCGAAATGACTCAGCAGATCATCATAAATCATTCCGTGCTGTGCAGTGATCTTGGCCGTGGTAAATCCGGTAGTTCCGGTAAGAATCTCTCCTGCTTCCAGCAGCGTGACCTTATAGCCAGCATTACTAAGGAGATAGGCCGCCGTAATCCCCGTTATTCCCGCACCCACGATTGCCACATCTGTAACATGGTCTTCCGCAAGCCTCGGAAAGGAAGGCAGTTCAGTCGTACCTCTCCATAACGATTCCGGAAATTGGGGAAGACCTTGTGAGTTAATATTCGATGTATTCATTATCCGATCCCTCCATATGCAATATTTCATTTCATTTATTACCACATTACTGGTAAAAGAAACCTGGCAGCGCCAGGTGCATGAAATAAGAACTGCTGTGCCAAAATAAGGTTTAGCTTCCGGAGAATTAGGCAGAGGAGGATAATGATGCCTGCGCAGCAGATCGTGGAGGAAGTATCCGTACAATGGATCAAAGAGCAGCTGGACCATTTTGCGGACCTGGAGGAAAGAATGCTGACGGCGCCTTCGGGGAAGGCGGGCTTACTGTATATCAAAAGCATCACCGACCCGCAGATCATTAACCGCAGTATTATCGCGCCATTTTACGAGATAGATAACACGCAGGTCTATTCAGATTATCTGAGCTCCTATCCCGGCAGCGAAGAGGGAAAGACAGGGCAGCATGCACTGGAGCTGATGCTGGGCGGTTATGCCTGTGTCCACATCGAGGGGAAATTATGCTTCTTCGATGCGCTGAAGGCGGAGACCAGAAGTGTCAGTGAGAACATGACGGAAAGTGTAACACAGGGTCCATCCGATGCGCTGACCGAAAACCTGGCTGTGAACCTGAATCTGATCCGCCGGCGCTATCAATCCACCGAACTTAAAATGGAGTCGATGCTGATCGGAAACATTTCAAGAACAAAGGTAGCGATCCTCTACGATGACAGCCGGGTGAACCATCAGGTGCTGGACGAGCTGCGGGAGAGGCTCGGGACTCTGAGAATAGATATTCTGCAGGCTTCAGGAGAACTTGAGAAATATATCAGAAGCGACAAGCTGCGTATCTTCCCAAAAACAATAGTGACTGAAAGACCGGACCGGGTTGTATTCAATCTGGCCGAGGGGAAAATTGCGGTGATGCTGGATACTACAGGCTACGCGATCCTGTTGCCGGTAATCTTCAATGATTTTTTTGTGGCGATGGATGATAAGATCCAGCTTCCTTTTGTAGGACGGTTCTTGAAGCTGCTGCGGATCACAGGCGTAGCCATGACGTTGTGGCTGCCGGCGCTGTATGTAGCCTTTACCTCCTATAATCCGGAAATTGTACGTGTGCAGATTGCGCTGCTGATTGCCGGGAGCCGGGCAACCGTCCCTTATCCTTCCTTTGTGGAAGTGCTGATTATGCTGGTCATGATGGAGTTTCTGACAGAGGCGAGCCTGCGGCTGCCCCGTGCGATCGGACCGACGGCAACGACAGTCGGCGGTCTGATTCTTGGGCAGGCCGCAACGGCGGCAGGACTGGTCGGTAATATTATGATCATTCTGGTGTCTGTGGTGGCGATCTCCAATTTTATGATTCCCCTGAATATGATGAGCTTTTCGATCCGTGTGCTGAAATATTTATTTATCATAGCCGCAGCTGCTCTCGGCCTGGTCGGCGTCGTGGTCTGCCTGGTCGGATTCACGATGTATCTGTGCAGCCAGCGTAGCTTCGGCCAGCCGTATTTCAAAATGTTCTTCCTGGACAGCCTCGGAAACTCAGGCAAGCAGAAGGGCGGCGGGCGCTGATGACTCAGAACCGCTATTTTTACTGGCTTTTTATAATGAACAGCCTGATCAATATTATCAATTTTGTCCCGAGAGAACTAATGGATACACGCTTTAAGGGAGCACAAACCTCGATCCTTGCGGCAGTAGTGCTGGGAACAGCGTTTGTCTATCTTTTCACCGCACTCATGGCAAAGTTTCCGGGCAAAGGCATTCAGGAGATCCTGGACACCGCCTTTTCCAGAGTGTTCATTATTCCGCTGATGGTTATTTTTGCTGCTCTATGGTGTGCAGCCGGACTGATTACGATCCTGTCGTTTATCGATATTACGCTGCGTTTTATCAGTCCGGATACCGGCCCGTATCTGGTAGTGCTCGGCTTTCTGGTGGTTGTCTTTTTTTGCGCCCGCATGGATTCTCTGTCCCTGCTGTACGGGCTGGAGGTGATGCTGGGAATCAGCGTGCCGTTAATTTTATATACGCTTTTCAAAGCGGTGACTAATCCGGATTTCAGCTGGGATGCGGTTCTGCAGATCATCACTTATTTTCCTCATGCACCGGATGTCAAAAGCATGGCCGCAGCCACTTTTTCCTTCAGCGGTTACATCAATATGGCTGTATTCAACCGGGTGTTACCCAAGCTTCGGCTGAAGCACCGCTGGATCTTGGGGGTTCAGGGACTGGCAGTGCTGCTGCTGACCTTCTATGTTCCAATAGGATATTTCGGCACGGTTGCGGTGGAGAGGCATGTCTATACGTGGTTTTCTACGGCCGACAGTATCGGGATTAATACCTTTATAATTGAGCGGATGCTGTTTATTTTTTATTTTGCTTATCTTAATCTGTCGCTGACCAGTGTGATTATCCATTGGCATGTAGGCAAGGAACTGCTGACCGGGCTGTTCCCCTCCCCCAAAAACCCAAAGTCCAAGGCGAAAGTATGGAGGGAGCTAGCTATACTTGGCTTGTTCAGTGCAGTCACTCTGATCTTAATGAGGCTTGATCAATACCAGCTCAATGCTTTGGGTATATGGTTTCTGCTTGCCCGCTGGTTAGGGGAGTTACTGCTGATTATGCTGCTGTTCTACTGTTACACCGTGCTGAGGAGGCGGAATCCGTGAGGAGATTGCTGTTAGGGATCGGTCTCCTGCTATTGTGTCTGACAACAGGCTGTGAATACAAGGATATTGACCGGCGGATATTTGTGGTGGCGATTGGCATTGATCCCGGGGAGAAGGCGGGTAATTTCAAGGTTAGCCTGAAGCTTGCGATCCCCCAGGGAGATGTGACCAAGATTGACGAAAAGATGCAGATTCTCACCGAGGAATCCTCCAGCATTTCCGAGGCGCTGCGCAGAATGAAATCCAAGGTCGAGAAGGAACTGGACTACGTGCATTGTAAATCACTGATCGTAGGGGAAAAACTTGCGGCGGAGGATATTAGGCATGTCCTGGACTGGGCCGTGCGCCGCAGGGATATCCAGCTTATTCTTAATTTTGCCGTTGGCCGCCCGGAGGCACTTCAGGTCATTGAGGTAAAACCCCCGTCAGAGCGGATTCCCTCCAATTCGCTGATCATGGCCATGAGCGGACAAGGAACAGAATCCCCCTTTATTGCCAGTGTATATGCCTATCAGCTGATGAGGGATATCTATGAGAACGGGAAGAACCCCATTCTGCCGGTTATTGAAGCACAGGGCAAAGAACAGTTTTTGATTAATAAAATCGCCCTGCTGGATAAACAAAAAATCCGGCTGGTGCTGAGTGCAAATGAAACCAGGCTGTTTAATCTGCTCACCCGCTCAAATCTGCGTACTAATTTTCCGGCTACGGTGGATGACGGGAAATACCAGTACTATACAGAGAGCAGCTCCTCCAGCTACCGGATTATCACCACTAAGGAAGGCGAGCCTGCTATCCGCTACAAAATCAAAATCAAAGGCATTCTAGAGGAGAGCAGCACGCAGGAGATCGTCACCCACAGCCTGCTGCGGCAAATATCTGACGCCGGGGCGGAAGCCCTGAATCAGGAAGTCGGAGCCTTGCTGTATAAAGTACGGGACAGCGGACTTGACCCTTTCGGCTGGGGGATCCACTACGGAGCCCGTCACTGGAATAACAGCACAGAAATGAGGGATTGGGAGCGGTTGTATCCCCGGCTGAAGTTTCAGGTGGAAGCTGACGTGGGGGTGAAATATTCCGGAATGATCAGATAGGCGGTAGAATGGATTGACGCTGGGGTATTCAGGATTTATACTTGATCTAAAAATAAGTTAAAGGATGATAAAGATGAGAAACCTGAATTTGACCTCACAGCGGCAAGCCGTTTATGATATCGTCCGTAATTCGCATGACCATCCGACTGCCGCAGAAGTGATGAACCGGCTGGTAGAGCAGGGACATAACCTGGCCTACGGCACGGTGTATAACTCGCTGCGTTATCTTACCGATAAACAGATGATCCGTGAGCTGAAGCTGGGTGAGGCCGCCAGCAGATACGATGCCCGCCTGGACGATCACCAGCATATCCTTTGCGATGTTTGCGGTGCTGTGGATGAAGTAATGACCCATGTGCCGGAGGAATGGATGAATACAGTGGCTGAGGAAACCGGGTATACGATATCCCATGCCCATGTAGTATTCGGAGGCGTATGCCCGGCCTGCAAGAACAAGACGGTGAATTAAGAGCGGAACAGGACCTGCAGAATTTATTACGTGCGCAGGAAGGTTAATATATAACAAAAGACCGTTTTCATATGAACGGTCTTTTTTTGCTTTTCTATCAAAATTCTCAGATATTATAGGAATATAAGAATAAATAATGCTCAAAAAAAGGGATTCCACGTGCGATATATAATTATATATATCCTATACTAAACCACTCGTACTTAAGACCCAGAGGAAAGAGAGCGTGAATCCCCATGACTAAAAAATTCAACATAAACATCCGTATGAAGCTTATTCTTACATACCTGCTTGTCCTGCTGGTTCCCAGCATCATCATCGGCTGGCAGACCTATCAATCCGCAAGCAGCAGGGTAGAAGCACAGCTGATGAATAATGCTGCGGAGAGCGTAGCGGCGGTCAATGAGATCATCAATGCCAACATCCAGTCTAAAATAAACGATATCAATTATTTCGCTGCACAGCTTACTGCAGATGCAGTCAATGCAGAAGCGGGAGGAGCCCCGGCTGACATTACTGCCCGGTTGAAGGAATACGCAGCGCTGCACCCCGACGTACTTGATATTTATGTTGGAACGAGCCGGGCCGGTACGTTACATGCATCTGAGGCTAAACTGCCGGACGGGTATGACCCGCGCAAGCAGAATTCCTATGTCAGCGCCCTTAAGCACGGCAAGGGTATCGTAATTTCACCGGCGTTTGAGACCGTAAATAAGGTGACAGCGATCGCTATCTCGGCTGTGCTTGAAGGGGGTAACGGCGTGGTGGCGCTCGACCTTGATCTGTCGGCACTGGCTGATCTGACCAATATTAAAGTGGGCGAGCAGGGGTATATCTTCATTGTCGACAGCAGCAAAAAGTACCTTGTACATCCTACAGAGACGCTAGGACAGGAATCCTCAGAGGATTTTGTGAAGAAGATGTTCGAAGCCGAAAGCGGCTCCTTTAATTATGTCTACAAGGATTTACCTAAAAAAATGACGTATAAGCTGAATGATCTAACCGGCTGGAGAATCGGGGGCACCATCAGTAAAAGTGAGGTATCCAGCGCGACTGCCGACATCCGTAATACCGCTATTCTTGTAATCGGGATCTCGGTCTTGCTGGCAATGGTACTAATCTACCTCAATGTGGAGTCCATTCTGCGGCCGCTTAACAGGCTCCGCAAAGCTACCGCGGTCATTGCGAAGGGAGATCTTTCAGAGGATATTGGAGTATTCCGCCGGGATGAGCTCGGCATGCTCGCCGACAACTTCCGGTCAATGGTCGCGAGCCTACGTGAAATGATTATCGGTGTGCAGGAGATGACCGACGATGTGTCCTCTTCCGCTGAGGAGCTTGCAGCCGGCGCTGAGCAGACAACCAGAGCCATTGAGCATGTTACTCTGGCGATTCAGGAAGTAGCGGCAGGCACAGAACGCCAGGCGGACAGTGTGGAAAAAGGAATGGAGAGTACAGCAGCCACAGCTGGTGAGGTTCAGAATATTTCCGGCTTCATGGAGCAGGTCTCTGCAATGATGGACAAGACGTCGCAGTCTGCTTCCGAGGGTAATGATTCGGTAATCAGTGTGGTGGATAAAATCAATGGCATTCAAGAGACCGTGGAGGAGCTGGGCGGGGTAATCGATAAACTGAATGAGCGCACCGAGCAGATTCACGGTATTGTCGGCGTAATCACGGGAATCTCGCGTCAGACCAATCTGCTGGCACTGAATGCCTCCATCGAAGCCGCCCGTGCGGGTGAGCAGGGGCGCGGTTTTGCAGTGGTCGCTTCTGAAGTACGCAAGCTGGCGGAAGAATCGGAGAAGTCGGCCCGGCAGATCTCGGAGCAGATCTTCTCCATTAACGAAGAGATGAAGCAGGCAACAGTGACGATGGAAAGCGCGAAGAGCAAGGTGTCGGACGGCATCCTGGCTGTGGATACCACCGGCCGTTCGTTCTCGCGGATCCGCAGGGCAGTTAAAGGTGCTGCGGAAAAAATCGAAGCCATGGACGGGGCCGTACGCTCCCTGACGGCCGAAGCCGTAAGCATGGAACGGGCAATCGGCGAGATTGGCGGCATTTCCAGAGAGGCTGCCGGGAATACAGAGACGATCTCTGCCGCTGCTCAAGAACAGCTCGCTGCCGTAGAGGAAATTTCATCTTCGACGATGAACCTGAGCCATCTGGCGGAAGAGCTGCAGAAGCTGGTAGGCCGCTTCAAGCTTTATCCTGAGCAGGGGGGTTCCGCTGCAGTTCAGGTCAAGTCTGAGAATACCGGCAGTGCTTCTGGTCAGGAATAACCCGTCAGGCACTTTTCTTTTCCCGCTCTTTGCAAGTATACTGATAAACAATAATGCAGGGTTACGAGGGGAGAGGAGTTCATGGCAGAGCAATTAAAGGGGATTACTGTCGCTCTGGCAGGTCCGCGCAAATCAGAGGAAATGGCCAAGCTTGTGGAGAATATGGGCGGCACCGCAGTGTATCGTCCGGCCCAGGGCACGGTGTTTCTGGATGATGAGGCGCTGCGTCAAGGGCTGACCGCCTGGACCTCACAGCCACCGGATTGGGTCATTCTGACAACAGGAATGGGGCTGGATGCGATATTCGGCATGGCTGAGAACATGGGAATCGCCAGCCGGTTTCTGGAGATTCTGGCCGGATCACCTATTGCTGCGCGGGGCTACAAAACGGTCAATGCCCTGAAGAAGCGCGGACTTGTCCCGGCTGTCCGTGACGACGACGGAAGCACCAGCGGACTGATCCGCGGGCTGCAGGAATTCGATTTGCAGGGCAAAGAGATCGTGCTGCAGCTGCATGGCGAATCCGCCCCCAGGCTCACAGCCTGGCTGGAAGCGTCCGGAGCAAGGGTCCGTGAGGTGCAGCCTTACCGCCATACCCCGCCGGAGCCGGGAGCGCTGGATCTGCTGCTGGCCGACATTCTGGCGGGCAAAGTAGATGCTGTAGCTTTTACCAGTGCGCCGCAATTCCGGTTCCTGTCCGGGCACGCACGGGAGCAAGGCAAGCTGGAAGAAATGGTACAGGCCTTCGAACATGGAGTGCTGGCCGTTTCTGTAGGGAAGATTACTTCCCAAGCCCTATTAGAGGAAGGCGTGCAAAGGATCGTGATGCCCGAACATGAACGGATGGGGAGTATGTTCGTTGAACTGGGGCGTTATGTAGCCGCGAGGCGCTGAGTCAGGCGAAGAAATTCATTCCCGCCCCTGGGCGGGTTTTGTTTTTATGCCTGAGCATGGACATCCTGAGCAGTTTTACTTAGAATAGTAGCAACATGTGCGACGTTTTAAACCGAAGAACCTTGAAGGAGGATACCTATGGACAAGAGAAAATGCCTGCTGCTGGGCGATTATACCCATCCCCGTTTCCACCCGCTGCAGGGCGTGGACAAACAAATCAGCGAAATTCTGAATGACCTGCTGACCGTACAATGCTCAGAGAATAAAAAGCTGCTGCTCGGAGAGCATTTAGCCGGCTATGATCTCTGTATTTCCTATAATGAGTTGTGGAACGAGACGGTTTCTCCCCAGCAGACCGCAGGTCTGCTTAGTTATGTGAGCGGAGGGGGAGGACTCATTGTGCTGCATACCGGCATATCATTAGCCAAACGCTATGAGTTGGCCCAGCTGATCGGCGGCAGATTTACCGGCCATCCGCCGTATACTTCCCTGAACTTTAAAGTGCACGAGCATGATATTACCGAGGGCATTGAGGACTTTCAGCTGGATGAGGAGCCGTACCGCTTCGAGTTTGACCCCTTTACAGAAAAAACCATCCTGCTTGAATACGAAGCGGACGGCGAAACGCACCCGGCAGCGTGGTGTCACAGTTACGGGCAGGGACGCGTAGTGTTCCTCATGCCCGGCCATCATGAGCCCTCCTTCCGCCATCCTGCAGTCCGTGAATTGATTCTACGGGCGGCAACTTGGGCAGCCCGCATTCCCAGATAATCTCATATTGTCATTAAACCTGCCCCTTGCAGCCTGAATTTTGTGAAATAGGCCGACAAGGGGTATACTTTATCCATAACTGGAATCTTTGGGAGGAAAGTGCCATGAGTGATCTGTTCAAAAAAGCAATCTCTTTAGGAGTAGGCCTCACCATTGTCAGCAAAGAGAAGGTCGAGAAGGCAGTAGATGAGCTGGTTAAACGCGGGGAGCTCGCTCCCTCAGAATCCAAAGCGCTTGTTGACCGGCTGGTGGAACGCGGCGAAGAAGAACGCGGTGCGTTCAAGAGCGCCGTACAGGAGCAGGTTCAGCGTGTGCTCAAGGAGCTGAAGATTCCTGCACAGAGCGATATTGCAGCACTGGAAACACGGATTGCCGCACTTGAGCGGCGTGTAGCCGAGCTGGAGGGCACCTCTCCCCAGGAGGATACTATGACGGATAACGTTACGGATTAAATGGCAGTTCGAATCAGACATGCCGGGCGGTACCGGACCATTGCCATGGCGCTTATGCGTCATGGCTTCGGCTATATGGTGGAGGAGCTGGGGCTCTACCATCTGCTGTCATTGCCGCGCCGGATTATGACGCAGGAGGTCCATACGAGTCTGACAGTTGGGGAGCGCATACGGCGCGTGCTGGAGGATTTAGGACCGACCTTTGTGAAATTGGGCCAGCTCGCCAGTACCCGTTCTGATTTGCTGCCCGAGCCCATTATAGCGGAGCTGGTCAAGCTGCAGGACAATGTGCCGCCGTTTTCGGCGGAGACCGCGCGGAGTATTGTGGAGCAGGAGCTGGATCAACCGCTTCATGAAATTTTTGAAAGGTTTGAGGATACCCCTATCGCTGCGGCCTCGATTGGCCAGGTGCACCGGGCCATTCTGCATGGCGGCCAGAGCGTAGCGGTTAAGATACAGCGTCCGGGTGTGACGCGCACGATGAACCGGGATCTGGAAATCCTTCAGGATTTGAGTGCCTTGGCCGAAAGACGGCTGGACTGGGCGAAGCAATATGGACTGACCCGGATGGTGGAGGAATTCTCACGCTCACTGCTGGCCGAGCTGGATTACGCCCAGGAGGGCCGTAATGCCGAGCGTATTGCAGCCCAGCAGCCGGAGCAAGCTAAGGCCAAGGTTGTGATTCCCGCGATCTATTGGGACTACAGCTCGGCCAGGGTGCTGACAATGGAATTCGTCAGCGGGATTACACTGAACCGCCGGGATGAGCTGCTCGGACGGGGGATGAAGCTGAAGACCATTGCGCAGCAGCTGGTAGAGATGATGCTGGACCAGATTTTTATTCACGGCTTTTTTCATGCCGATCCCCATCCCGGCAATGTGATGCTGCTGGAGAATGGCAAGCTGGCACTGATTGATTTCGGGATGGTCGGGCGGCTCAGTGAAGAGATGAAGGACAGCCTGTCTGCACTGGTCATTGCGCTGATGCGCAGGAATACCGATTCGATGGTACGGGCGATTCTGCGTCTCGGGGTTATTCCCGAGGATGCCGACCGTGCCGCGCTGCGGGACGATATGGACCGGATGCGGGAGTCCTATTATGACATCCCGTTCAATCAGGTCAGTATCGGCAAGGCGTTGAACGATTTGTTCGGCATTGCCCGTAAGCACAGGCTGGTCATTCCTCCGGACCTGGCGATGCTGGGCAAAACGATGCTGACGCTGGAGGGGATTGTGGCGAATCTGGACCCTTCCTTCAGTATTGTGCAGATGGCTGAGCCCTTTGGCAGGCAGCTGGTGAAGCAGCGCTTCAGTAGCAGCCGGGTGCAGCGCAAGCTGCTCGGCGGTGTCGCTGATCTGGCTGAAAGCCTGGTGGAGCTGCCTTCACAGGCCCGCCAGCTGTCAGCGCTGATCAGCAGCGGTAAGCTGAAGGTGGAAGTGGTGGTTCCCGAGCTGAAGGGTCTGGAGCATAAGTTCAGCCGGGTCGGCAACCGCCTGTCGTTCAGCATTGTGCTGCTTGCCTTCAGCATCATTATGGCCGGGCTGATTATCGGCTCATCGCTGCGCGGCGAACCTTCTGTGCTGTGGGATTTCCCCACCGTGGAGATCGGTTCAGTCATAGCGCTGCTGATGGTGATCTGGCTGCTGCTGTCGATTTTTAAATCAGGCAGATTCTAGATGCAGCAGGTCCCGGAATAATTATTCTCGCGCAGTTACACACAAATGCCCTGATATCAAGTACAATAAGAAGGATAACTTTCTAAGCTTACTGTTTCCGTGCGCCAAAAGCCGGACAGACTATTGTATAGAGTGTAATGGAACGCAAAAGGAGTGCCGTCATGAATGTCCGGTGGATCGCTGCTGCCCTAGAAACCGAACTTTGACCGCACACCTGCAGGGCAAGAGGCGGCAAAGGGACGGAAGGACCTGGGTAGACGGGTTCTTCCGCTTTTGTTTGTCCCTTAAAGAGGGAATATGAACGTACATTACTCCGAACATGGATGCCTATAAGTTATGTAAGCAGAATAAATCCAAGAATTTAGTGAGGTGGAGCAATTGTCAGGTTTTAAGGGATTAGGAGTTTCTGAGGTATTGACTGATCTGCTAAAAGGACAAGGCATCGTCAAGCCGACGCCGGTCCAGGAAGAATCCATTCCGCCGCTGGTGCAGGGTCTGGATGTCATTGCCAGAGCAAAGACGGGTACAGGGAAGACACTGGCCTTCCTGCTGCCGATTATGGACAAGATCCGCGTAGAGGCGGCTTATCCGCAGGCGCTGATTCTCGCGCCGACGCGCGAGCTGGCACTGCAGATTACCGAAGAGGCGCGCAAGCTGGCGCGTCATACGGGTGTGAAGATTCTGGCTGTATACGGCGGGCAGGATGTAGAGAAGCAGCTGCGCAAGCTGGAAGGCGGCAGACATCTGATTATTGGTACGCCGGGAAGAGTGCTTGATCATATGCGCCGCGAGACGCTGGATCTGAACGGAGTGAAGATGCTCGTCCTCGATGAAGCAGACCAAATGCTGCATATGGGCTTCCTGGAGGATGTGGAGACGATTATCACGGCTGTGCCTTACCGCCGTCAGACGATGCTGTTCTCTGCGACGATGCCGGATCCGATCAAACGTCTGGCTGCGAATTATATGAAGGAGCCGCTTGATATCATCATCAAGAGCGGCTCGCCGATCCCGCTGGACAATATCCGCCAGCAGGTCGTTGAATGCTCAGACCGCAATAAGGAAGAAGCGCTGCAGGCACTGATTGAGCGGGACCGTCCGTACCTCGCGATTATTTTCTGCCGGACCAAGCGCCGGGTCTCGAAGCTGAATGAAGCGCTGCAGGCAGCCGGCTATGACTGTGACGAGCTGCATGGCGATCTGTCCCAGGGCAAGCGCGAAGCGGTCATGAAGCGGTTCCGCGATGCCAAGCTGCAGCTGCTGGTGGCAACGGACGTTGCCGCCCGGGGCCTTGACGTGGAAGGCATTACCCATGTTTTCAACTATGACCTGCCGCTGGATGCGGACAGCTATATCCACCGGATCGGCCGGACCGGCCGGGCCGGCGGCAAAGGCCTGGCGATCACCCTCGCCTCGCCGCGTGAATACAACCTGCTCGATCTGATCGAGCACGGGATTTCCCAGCGGCTGGACCGCCGCCGCTACGAGAAGGATGAATTCGGCGTAGGCGAATTCACCGCTGTGCAGGGCGGCGGCTCCCCGCGGGGCGGCCGCCGGAGCGGCGCGCCGGAACCGGCGCGTGCCGGCCGCGGCGGGCGCGGCCAGGGACGCAGCGGCGGAGCGCCGCGTGCGGAAGCCGGTGCACGTCCGGGCGGACGCGCACGCGGCAAGGAAGCAGGCAGCTGGGACGCGCCTGCTGAGAACCGCGGCCGCAAGGAAGCGGCCGGGGGCAAGCGCAGCGCTTATGGCGCAGCTGCGCCTAGAGGCGGGGAATCCGCCGGCAAAGGCGCGGCGAAGCCAAGACCGGGCGGCGGCTACGGCAGCTTCGACCCCCGCAGTAACAGCACGGCTGCAGGCTCTGCAGCCGGAGCGAAAGCCGCCGGCCAGCGCGGCGGCAGAGGGGCCGCCGGTTCAGGCGGCGGCCCGAGCAGCGGCTACAGCACCAATGTAGCCCGTGGCGCGGAAGCCGGCGGCTTCAGCTACGGCGCTTCCAAAGGTGCAGGCTCCGGCAGCGGCTACAACCCGGGCGGGGCTCAGGCCAGCCCTAAGCATAGAGCCAACGTGGCCCGCAGCAATGAAGCAGGTGCCTGGAGCTCGTCCGCACCGGCTTCGAAAGGCGGCGGTTCACGCGGCGGCTCCAAGGGCGGCAAAGGCGGCTTCGGCTCCGGCGGACGCAGCGGCGGAAGCGGCAGCCAGTCCCGTGGCGGCAGCCGCGGCAAGAACGCTGGCGGCTCTCGCGGCGGACGCGGCTCATCCAGATAAAGGCGCTGGATCTCATCTTTAAAACTTGTTACCATAGGGCGGTCTGCTTGCAGCTGACGTTCTGTGGTAACATTTTTTTTCGTCTGCTAAGCAGGTGCGGGAAGGTTTTTAAGAATTTGAAACATTTTGGACGCAAAGCTTGTCTATAATGTACAGCATGAAGCATTCATAACTTACTTGAGAGGAAGCAACAGCATATGTCTAGGACTGTCAAAATCGTTATCTTGTTTATCGCCGTGATTGCCGTGGGCTGGGGGATCGGTAAATACACCTCTCCCTCTCCATCGGCTTCCATAGAAGAAGGCGCGTCCGCAGGGGCGGGAAGTGATCTTCAGGCTCCGCCTAAGTCATCGTCCGAGCCATCCGTCGAGCCATCGCCCGAGCTATCGCCTGAGCCTTCGGCTGTAGCCTCGGACGCTCCAGAGGCACCCGGCACAGGAAGCGAGCCTACAGCTGCACCATCGGACAAGCCGGACAATTCCGGCAGTCAGGCTAGCGCGGAGCCTTCGCCGGCCGCAACCGCTAAGCCCACTGACGCGGGCAGCAGCGGTTCAGGCGACCCTGCGGCGGAGCAGACTGCCGCAGAACCGGACAGTATGACGGTTATGGTCAACAAACAGTATCAGCTGCCGGACGGGTACAAGCCTGCAGATCTGGTGTATCCGGATGTGCCGTTTATTTTCTCGGAAAAGATTGAGAAGCGGATGATGCGCAAGACTGCAGCCGGGGCGCTGGAGCGGATGTTCGCAGGTGCGAAGAAGGACGGTGTCTATCTGGCAGGTGTGTCCGCCTACCGTTCCGAGAAGACGCAGACCACGCTGTTTAACAACTATGTAGCCAGAGACGGCGAAGAGAAGGCCCGCACATACAGTGCAGTGCCCGGACACAGTGAGCATCAGACAGGTCTGGCGATTGACGTATCGGGCAGTGACGGCAAATGCGCCGCTGAGAGCTGCTTCGGGGGAACGAAGGAAGCCGACTGGCTGGCTGCCCATGCGGCCGAATACGGTTTTATTATCCGCTATCCGGAAGGCAAGCAGGGAATTACCGGTTATATGTACGAGCCTTGGCACATCCGTTATGTAGGTCAGGAGATTGCCAAAGAGATCGCTGCCAAAGGCATTACCCTGGAAGAATACTACGATGCCGTTCCGGTATCGAAATAACAGGCAGGCGGTTCCGGATAACGGGCCGCCTGTTTTTTTGTGTACAGCTGGCGCTGAAGCTGGTTGAAGGGGATCTGCAGGTGGTTCACCCCGGAACCGGCTGGTTAAGTAGTGGGAAACCCTATTCTTGGAGAGCGGGAGGCGGCAATATGTCCGAACATAATCATGTGGTCAGCAAGGACGGAAATGTCAGCATTAACCGGGTGAATGATGCCCTGGAGCGGATTGAACCGGAACAGAAAGAGCGGATTTTGAATAACTTTGAGGATTTTAAAGGTTATTTGAGTAAGCGCATTCAACTGGCGCAAAAAATCGGACTGGACGAAGAACAGCTCGCTGTGGCAGCCGAAAAAATCGCTGATTATCTGGCCGCTCACGAGGAGCCGCGCAATAGTGAGGAGAAGCTCCTGCTGGAGCTGTGGAAGGTCGGCAGCAAAGAAGAAAGACACCGGCTGGCGCACATGCTCGTGAAGCTGGCGCAGCAGTGAAGCATGGCCTGATTTTGTATTCATGTGCCTGCTTACGGTATGATGTGGTGGACACATGAGGCAATGGAAAGGATGAAGAGCGAATGTCGATCTACAGTTTTGCCGGAGTGACCCCTTCGGGTAAGGAAGTGCCGCTTAAGGATTATGAAGGTAAAGTGCTGCTGATAGCCAACACGGCCAGCAAATGCGGACTTACACCGCAGTATGGCGATCTTCAGAAGCTTTACGAACAGTATGGCGATCAAGGACTTGTGGTTCTGGGCTTTCCCTGCAATCAATTCGCCGGCCAGGAGCCGGGTACGAGCGAGGAAGCAGAGGAATTCTGCCAGATCAACTATGGTGTTAAATTCCCTATCTTCGCCAAAATTGATGTGAACGGACCGGAAGCCAGCCCGCTGTTTCAATATTTGAAGGGGCAGCAGCCGGGTGAGGGTGAAAGCAGTGACATCCAGTGGAATTTCACCAAGTTTCTTGTGGACCGCAGCGGTAACGTGACAGCACGGGTGGAACCGAAGGAGTCACCGGAAACGATGAAGGGGCTTATTGAATCTTTGCTGTAACCTGCTGCTTATCCTGGTAATTCCCGGAGAAACGGATACCGTCCTACAAGGACGGCTATGCCGTTTCTTTTTGTTTGGGGATCTGAAGGCTACACTAAGGATACACAGTGAAAATAGTCCTTGAAACTTTTCAGGGACACTGTATTCTTTGAAAGAGGAACATTAACGCTTAGGATGACATTCGGGTATAAACAGGGAAGCTGAACAGGATAATAACGGCAGGAGGGTTTTTAAAAAGTTATGAGGTTAATTACAGAGGTGGCATCGGCAGCAGGGATCAATGAGGAGCACTTGGAGCTATACGGTAAATATAAAAGCAAGCTCGCCCCGTCCTTATGGGAGGAACTCAAGCATAAGCCGGATGGCAAGCTGGTCCTGGTTACCGCAGTTAATCCTACCCCCGCAGGGGAAGGCAAGACGTTAACTACCATCGGGCTGGCCCAGGCGATGAATGCGACAGGAGTTAAGACGGTAGCCGCGCTCCGCGAACCTTCGCTCGGGCCATGCCTGGGGATGAAGGGTGGAGCTACCGGCGGCGGCAAAGCGCAGATTGTTCCGGCCGATGAGATCAATCTTCACTTTACAGGCGATATCCACGCGGTTACATCTGCGCATAATCTGCTGTCGGCGATGATTGATAACCATATTTTCCAGGGCAACAGTCTGGGGCTTGATCCGCAGCGCATCGTCTGGAAACGTGTCCTGGACATGAATGACCGGAGCCTGCGCAGCATTGTGACCGGGCTGGGAGACGGCAATGGTCCGGTACGCGAGAGCGGATTCCAGATTACAACGGCTTCTGAGATTATGGCCGTGCTCTGTCTGTGCAACGATCTTGCCGACCTGAAGCAGCGGCTGAGCCGGATGCTGGTCGGCTATGACATGCAGGGCCAGCCGGTGACGGCCAAGGATATCGGCGCGGTGGAGGCCATGACTGCGCTGCTAAAAGAAGCGGTGAAGCCTAATCTGGTGCAGACGCTGGAAGGAACGCCGGTGATTGTCCACGGCGGGCCTTTCGCCAACATCGCCCACGGCTGCAGCAGCGTCATCGGTACCCGCTATGCACTCAAGCTGGGCGAGGTGGTCGTGACGGAAGCCGGCTTTGGAGCAGATCTGGGTGCAGAGAAATTCATGGATATCAAATGCCGCCAGGCGGGCCTTGCCCCTTCGGCAGCCGTGCTCGTTGTTACGGTGAAATCGCTGAAGTACAACGGCGGTGTGCGCAAGGAAGAGCTGTATGCCGGCAACCGGGCCGCGCTGCTCTCGGGAATTGCGAACATGGAGCGCCATATTGAGAATCTTGGTAAATTCGGTGTGCCGGTACTGGTGGCGCTGAATCACTTTGAGGGCGATGCGCCGGATGAAGTGAGCGATGTGCTGGAGGCCTGCCGCCGCTTGGGTGTACCTGCTGCGGTCTCTAAGGTATGGGCCGAAGGCAGTGCGGGCGGGCAGGAGCTGGCAGCCGAACTGAAAAAGCTGCTGGGCCAGGATCAGGCCGTAAAGTTCGCTCCGCTGTATGAGGATCACCTGGACATTCCGTCCAAGATCAACAAAATCGTCACCGAAATCTATCACGGCTCAGGGGTAGCCTTCTCACCGGCGGCGAAACGCAGTCTGGCTGTCATTGAGAAGCTTGGCCTGCAGCAGCTTCAAGTATGTATGGCCAAAACCCCGTATTCCTTCTCTGACCAGCCGAGACTGCTTGGCGCCCCTGAGGGCTTCACAATGGGCATCCGGGATATTACATTGTCGCTGGGTGCCGGCTTTGCTGTTGTGATTACAGGCAATATCGTCACCATGCCGGGGCTTCCGGCCAAGCCGGCAGCTGAAGGGCTGCGGGTGGACGAAGACGGTGTACTTCACGGTCTGGAATAGTCTTATTATTATAGAGTGCATATCCTGTAAATTCCCAGTGCTAAGCGAAGTCCGCTTGGCACTGTTTTTATTCACAACTGAATTCCCCTCCGCTTCCTCCTGCTCCCTGCTGCATAAGGACATAAACTGCGCCCATCCGGAGAAACTAAGGCAATCGAAGCAGGGCACAGGCTGCAGCTAACGCGGCATCAGACGAACCTATTTGTGAACAATGTGAGAAAAATCACAATTATACTTGTAATGTGATAAAAATCACAATATAATCAGTGTATAAAGTGAAATTAATCACAAACGAAAACAAATAAATATGCTTGTCAATTTGGAGGAGGAAGAAATCATGAAAGTAGCAGTCATTGGATGTACCCATGCCGGAACCGCCGCAATTGTTAATACCGCACAGCTTTACCCGGACGCCGAGATTACGGTTTACGAACGCAATGATAATATTTCCTTCTTGTCGTGCGGTATTGCTCTATATGTGGGCGGAGTCATTAAAGATCCGCAAGGCCTGTTCTATTCGTCACCGGAAAAGCTTGCTGAACTCGGTGTTACAACTAAGATGCGCCATGAGGTCATCAAGGTAGACACAGCCGGCAAAACACTGCGCGCCCGCAATCTGGCGACCGGTGAGGAATTCAATGATTCTTATGACAAGCTCATCATGACGACGGGTTCATGGCCGATTGTTCCGAAGCTGGAAGGCATGGAGCTGGACGGCATTCTGCTCTCGAAGAACTATAACCATTCCAATACCATTATTGAGAGAGCACAGCAGGTCAACAGAATTACGGTTGTTGGTGCCGGATATATCGGTGTAGAGCTGGTAGAAGCTTTCCAGATGAACGGCAAGCAGGTAACGCTGATTGATGGCGAAGACCGCATCCTGAGCAAATACCTCGATGAGGAATTCACCACTCCGATCCAGAAGTCGCTTGAGGATCATGGTATTAAGCTGGCTCTCGGTGAAAAGGTCAGCTCGTTTGCCGGAGAGAATGGTAAAGTAACCAAAGTGATTACGAGCAAAGGCGAGCATGAGACGGATCTGGTTATCCTCTGCATCGGCTTCCGTCCGAATACAGAGCTGCTGAAGGGACAGGTTGATATGCTTCCTAACGGCGCAATCATGGTCAATGATTATATGCAGACCAGCCTGCCGGATGTCTTCGCTGCCGGTGACAGCTGTGCAATCCATTATAACCCGACCGGACAGCATGCCTATATTCCGCTTGCAACGAATGCGGTCCGTATGGGAACACTGGTTGCCCGCAATCTGGTGGAGAACACTATTCCTTACATGGGAACACAGGGAACTTCGGGAATCAAGATCTATGAGGATAACATCGCCGGCACCGGCCTGACTGAGGATGCAGCGAAGCATGAAGGTATGGATGTAGAAAGTGTAATGATTACCGACAACTACCGTCCGGAATTTATGCCAACCTTTGAACAGGTGCAGTTGAAAGTAGTCTATGCCCGCGGTACCCGCCGGATTCTCGGTGCGCAGATTATGTCCAAGATGGATCTGACCCAATCGATCAATACCGTATCGGTCTGCATTCAGAACCGCATGACCGTGGACCAGCTGGCCTTCATTGATTTCTTCTTCCAGCCGCATTACAACAAGCCTTGGAACTTCCTGAATACAGCGGGCCTTCAGGCCTTGCCGAAAACTATCGAACGTAAAGAACCCGTAACAGTATAATAAAAAGCTGAAAACCGGAGTGGTAGGCTCCGGTTTTTTTGTGCTGTCTGCACAGGCCACGAAAAAGTGACCCCGTGTGTTTTTTATCCTATGCACCTTCTCCTTACTAAGGTAAATTTGACATGTCAGTGAAAACTTTCACGAAGTCTTTCTTGAGGTGACATTTATCACGTAAATGTGATTGGGATCACGCTACAATGGCATAAAGGAACAAATTTTAAGTAAATAGAAGGGGATAGGAATCATGGCTTATAACAAACCGCAGCAGATCGCCGAGGTCACGGTAGAGAACGGGATCAAGAAAGCCCACAACCCGCTTGCCGCCGTACTCATTCTCGGTTTTCTGGGAGGAGCGTTTATTGCGCTCGGATTTTTACTGGATATTCGCGTCATTGCCGGCGCTCCGAAGGAATGGGGCTCCATCGCTAACTTTATCGGGGCTTCCGTCTTCCCGGTAGGGCTTATTCTGGTGCTGCTGGCCGGAGGGGAACTTCTGACAGGCAATATGATGGCAGTACCGCTGGCGTTCATGGCGAAGAAGATTTCGTTCTGGGAAGTGATCAAGAACCTGGTGCTGATTACGCTTAGCAATCTGGCAGGTGCATTGTTCGTTGCTTATTTCTTCGGTCACGTGGTCGGTCTCACGGCAGATGGAGTATACCTGGATAAACTGGTCGATATGGCCGGACATAAGATTGATGCAACCTTCCTGCAGGCTTTTGTCTCGGGGATTGGCTGTAACTGGCTGGTAGCACTGGCAGTTTGGCTCTCCTACGGAGCAGATAATTTCAGCGGCAAAATTCTCGGGATCTGGTTCCCGACGATGGCCTTCGTAGCTATCGGCTTCCAGCACGTTGTAGCTAACATGTTCCTGATCCCTGCTGCAATATTCGAAGGACATTTCACCTGGGCCCAGTATTTCGGCAACTTTGCTCCGGTCTGGCTCGGCAATCTTACCGGGGGAGCCATTTTTGTAGGGGCAGCCTATTATATGGCTTACCTGCGCAAAGCGCCTGCGGCTGTTCAAGCGGTAGAAGGCGTAGCTGCTTCCGGTGTGAAGAAACACGCTTAAGTTACAGACTCAGGCAGCCTGAAATGAACTTATAAGATACACTTACTGTCATAGACATTCCTTACGCTTGTTTATCTCCAGTCCGGTTAATGCGGATATGTGGGGATAAACGCTTAGGGAATGTCTTTTTATTATGGGGATTTATCAACTACGGACAACACAAAATTCGCCGTGCATATCCGACTCGGGGGAACGAAATCGGGCTCACGGCGAATAAATAGGGAGTGTTTCATATGCTCTATTACCCGGGGATTCTTAGAACGAAACAGGGCGTTTACAGCTATTTTCTTTACGCCCGGAAGAGCTGGGCTTACAATGAAAAAACAAGCAATTTTATGAATTCAGTGAATATCAAAACCAAAGATAAAAGGGAGGACTATAGCCTTGAAGCATAGCAAGGACGGTATATTTCCAGCGGTATGTCCACTGGATTGCCCAGACACCTGCGGACTGCTGGTGCATAAACAGGACGGAAAAATTGTAAAAGTAGAAGGTAATCCCGAGCACCCGGTGACCCGGGGAGCCATCTGCAATAAAGTGCGGAACATGGCGGAGCGCGTACACCATCCCGAGCGTCTGATGCATCCCCTCCGCCGCACCGGCCCGAAGGGCAGCGGAGCCTTCGAGCAGATCAGCTGGGATGAAGCAATCACGGAAATTGCCGGACGCTTCAAACAGCTGTCGCAGGAATACGGGCCGGAGAGCATCCTCCCGTACTATTTTTACGGCAATATGGGCGTGCTCAGCGTGGGCGGCATGGACCGGCGCTTCTTTAACAGACTGGGCGCAAGCCAGCTGGATGCCAAAATCTGCAGCGCGGCCGGCACGGCCGGCTGGGTGTACACTATGGGAATGGACGGGGGAGCCAGCCCGGAGGATACGGTAAATGCCGATCTGATTATCGTCTGGGGCGGCAATATTGTGAGTACCAACATGCATCAGGTCGTATTCGCGGAGCAGGCGCGTAAGCGCGGAGCGAAGGTAGTAGTCATTGATGTGCACCGCAACCGGACAGCCCAGTGGGGGGACTGGTTCCTTCCGCTCTACCCCGGTACAGATACCGCACTGGCGCTGGGACTGATGCATATTCTGTTCCGGGACGGGCTGACGGACGATGCCTTTCTCGAAAAGTACACCGTAGGACATAAGGAACTGCGTGAGCAGGCGCTGGGCTATCCGCCAGAACTGGTATCGCAGATTACCGGCGTGGCCGTGCAGGATATCGAACAGCTTGCCAAGCTGTACGGCGAAGCGAAGGTGCCGTATATCCATATCGGCAACGGTCTGCAGCATCACGACAATGGCGGGATGAATGTCCGCAGCATCGCCTGTCTGCCGGCGCTGGTCGGCGCGTGGCTGAAGCCGGGCGGAGGGGCGGTCAAGTCTAACGGCGCCTATTCCTCGACCAACGGCCGGGCGCTGGCCCGTCCCGATCTACGGAGCAATCCGCGGGCGCGTAGCATCAATATGAACCGGATCGGCGAGGCGCTGGAGCAGAAAGAGCAGCCGGTTATGAGCCTGTTCGTCTACTGCAGCAATCCGCTTGTGGTTGCCCCTAATGCCGATAAGGTAAAGGCAGGCTTTGCCCGTGAGGATCTGTTCACGGTTGTGCATGATCTGTTTATGACCGACACGGCGCTGTACGCCGATATCGTGCTGCCGGCAACTTCCACTTTTGAAAATACGGATTTATTCGGTTCTTACTGGCATCATTATATGCAGCTTCAGGAGCCTGTTCTGGAGAAGCAGGGCGAGTGCAAAAGCAATGTGGAGCTTTTCTCGCTGCTTGGACAGGCCATGGGCTTTGAACCGGAAATCTTCGGCCAGTCCGAGCTTGAGATGATCCGTGAGACACTTGACCATCCCCGCAATCCGTATATGAACGGGGTCACGCTGGATCGGCTGATGGCGGAACGGTTCGTCAAGCTGGACATGACACCCAAAGAGCATTATTTGGAGAACCTGCCCACCCCTTCAGGCAAAATCGAGCTTTATTCCAAAGCGATGGAGCAGGCAGGCTTGCCTCCGCTGCCTCAGTATACCCCGCTGAAGGAAGGGTATGACGGGATGCGGCGTCCCGAGCAGGGCGCAGCGTATCCGCTGATGTTCATCTCTCCGCCGAACCATAATTTCCTGAACTCGACGTTCGGCAATGTGGGCAAGCATAAGAAGATGGAGAAAAAACCGGCACTGCAGATTCATCCGGAGGATGCGGCGGCACGGGATATAGCGGACGGTGATGATATAACCGTGTATAACGGCAGAGGTATAGTAGAACTCACGGCTATGGTGACGGAGAAAATGCTGCCGGGTACAGTGATCAGTCAGGGGCTGTGGTGGGAAGGCCAGGGGACAAGGCAGCGGGTGAATGTGCTTACGCCGGACCGGCTGAGTGACATGGACGGCGGGGCGACTTTTTTCTCGGCCACCGTTGAAGTGAAGAAGCGGGAGCAGGCCTTGGCTTCACCCGATCCTATGCAGCTTTAGATCAGGAGGCATCAATAATTCTGTGTTTGTGTGACGCGTCAGAACGTCAATGCATAAGCTTGCCCTTCACCCTGTTTTGGGCGGATACTGGATGGAATTAAGACATATATGTAACAGGGGATGAAAGACAAGTCATGAAGTTTCTGCAAGACTATCCGAAGGAAGTCAAAGTATTTTTGATCGCAAGTCTCGTCAATGCGACCGGCAGTGCACTCATGTGGCCGCTTGTGACGATGTATGTATTCGATGAGCTGGGGCGCAGCATGAAGGATGCTGCACTCGTTATTGTTATTCAATCGCTCGGGGGAATCGCCGGACAATTGTTGGGCGGATCGCTCTATCATAAGGTCGGTGTGAAACAGCTGATTGTCGGCGGTCTGGCCATGAATGCCCTCGCTTTGTTCGCCCTGCCTGCGGCAAGCGGAAACTGGCATATGTTCATGGTGGTTATGGGTCTCGTGGGGCTATTCAACTCCATGTCGCAGCCTGCGATTCAGGCCTTTGTCGGCTTCCGCTTTGCAGAGCGGCGGGGGGAGCTCTTCAATGTAATCTATGTTGCGAATAATATCGGGGTGGCGCTGGGCACGGGGCTCAGCGGGGTGCTGGCTGATCTTTCCTATAAGCTGAGCTTTGTGATGAACGGGCTAACCTCGGCTATATTCGCTGTGTTTTTTCTGGTCTATCTGCGGAAAATCGGTAATGCTCCGGCTCATAATGAACTGCAGCAGAGGTCCCGTCACCGGGACCAGTCCGGCTGGAAGCTGATGGGGAACACCCGGATCTATTTGTATATGGCGCTTGGCTCCATGTTCCTCCTGCTTGGCAACTCGGTCTGGAATACAGGCGTATCGCCGTTTATTATTTCGGAAGGCTGGTCTAAAAGCCTGTACAGCTTTCTATGGACGCTCAACGGTATCCTGATCTTTGCCGCACAGCCGCTGGTCAGCCTCATCAAACGCTGGTTTGCCCGAACTTCAACCGCCCAGATGACGGCAAGTGCCGTATTCTATTTGAGTGGATACGCAGTTATTCTGTTAATGCCGAGTTATCCCGGCATGGTGCTGGCGATGGTGCTGGCAACGCTGGGCGAGATGCTGATTTCACCGGCAACCCCGGCCTTTATCTCGGATTATGCCGGACGGAATGCCCCTTTCTATTTAGGCCTCAGCGGGGGCATCGGTGCTGCCGGCAGAGTTATCGGGCCGTATCTAATGGGCAGCCTGTATGATACCGGCGGGCTTGCGCCCACCGCCTGGCTCGCCTGCGGAATGGCAGTACTTGCGGTAGGCTTCTTTATCATCCATGCATATGTTAACCGTTCAGCCCGTACACTGGAACAAAATACGGTATAATGGATGCAAAGGGAATGAACTGCGGAATGGTGAACCTAGAGATATTTTAAAGGTAAGGCAAGGGGTGGAAGAGCTATGCAACAAATTAATGGAGGCCAGCTTACGATCCGGCCCTCCGAAATCAAGGATGCCCGGGAGCTGATCGTGCTGGACAACATGATCTGGACGGAGGATACGACGCCGGGCCCTTTGATGTGGCGCTCCCGTGAGGATTATCTGCTGCATGCGCCGCCAGGCTCCCAGCTGGTCGCCCTGCAGGGAGGGGAGCTTTGCGGGTATGTCGGTTTTGGCTGTCCGAGCGGCATGGAGAGTAACCGGCATGTGTGCGAGGTGAATATCGCCGTGCATCCGCGGTTTCAGCGGCAGGGCATTGGCGGCATGCTGATCGAAGCTATCAAACGTCATGCGGCAGCGCACGGAATCCGCAAGCTCCGTCTGCGGGTGTTGTCGAGTAATGAGCCGGCCTTAGTCTTTTACCGTAAATGCGGGTTTCACGAGGAGGGCCGGCTGAAGGATGAGTTCTATCTCAGCGGACATTATGTGGATGAAGTCTTTATGTGCTGTATGCTGACTGGAGGGAATGAGGATGGAAGTCATTTCGCTTAATGTAGGTAAGCCGGTAAAGGTGGACTACCGCGGTAAGCCACTGGAAACGGGGATTTACAAGCTGCCCGCGATGGGGCCGGTTCGTCTTCATACCGTGGGTTTCGACGGGGATGGACAGGCTGATCTGGTCAACCACGGCGGTCCGGACAAAGCGGTTTGTGTGTATCCGGTTGAGCATTATGCTTACTGGGAGGAGCAGCTGGGCAAGAAGCTGGAGTATTCCGCCTTCGGTGAGAATCTTACAGTCAGCGGACTGCTGGAGACGGAGGTCTGCATCGGGGATGTATACGAGATCGGCTCCTGTCTGCTGCAGGTCAGCCAGCCCCGGTTCCCCTGCTTCAAGCTCTCTCAGAAGCATGGTCCGGCCGATATGCCGGCCCAGGTGCTGGCTACAGGGTACAGCGGCTTCTATTTCCGGGTACTGCGTGAGGGCATGATTACTGCAGGTGACGCGATCGTTAAGCGGGAGTTCGGTGCAGGCAGCTTTCCGGTCAGACGGGTACTGTACCTGATGGAGCACGGGCGCACGGACCGGTCCGATTTGCCCGAACTCTCGGAGCTGGAGACTCTGTCTTTGGTAACCCGGGAAAAGTTCCGGAGATGGCTGGGTACAGAAGAGAGTTAGGTCAGAGGTAGCTGATTCCTGAGGTCTGTCAGGAAATAATTAAAAATGCCTGGAGTGACAAAGCCTCCAGGCATTTTTGTGCGCTGCTCAGCCGAGCAGCTTCCACTCGCTACGCAGCAGGCCATATACGGCGTGGTTCACATAGCCACCCGGAAGCTTTTCAGCTTGGCGCAGGACACCTTCGAACACAAAGCCTAGCCGTTCGGGGATCGCCCGGCTGGCTTTATTGCCGGTCGCACAGCGGATTTCGATCCGGTTCAGCTCCATTTCCAGCAGGGCGTAGTCAATGAAGGCCCGGCAGGCGCTGGTCATGTAGCCGTGACCCTCGTAGCCTTCGCCCAGCCAGTAGCCGATGCCGACTGAACGGCTCTGCCAGTCGATCTGATGATATCCGATAATGCCGGCCAGCTCATCCCGGACCCACAGTCCGGCGGTGAAGCCGCCATTTTCGCTGCCCTGCTTGACGGCATTTTGAATAAATGATGCGATATGGGCTTGTTCGGTTACTCCGTCGACCCAAGGCAGCCATTGCCGCAGCCGCAGCCGCGAGCGTTCGACCAGGGCGAACATCTGGCGGGCATGCTCCGGCATCAGCAGCTTCAGCACAAGCTCATCATCTATCACATAATTAAACATGCGGCTGCCTCCTTGTACGGCACAAGGCCGGTATGGTGCTTAACGCTTTTTCCATTCGAGGGCGTAAATGTCCTCCTCCAGTGACTGCATCCGTTGTACTGCAAGGGTGCGGCAGTCGCTGAGTGCGCCGTTATAGATGGCCGGTCCCAGTTCTTTCAGGAAGAATTCGAGCAGGTTATCCGCAGCGAGATGGCCGATCGTCTCTCCGCGTTCGGCTTCGAAGTAGGCACGGATATTTTCTGTAATCAGGTCGCGCTGCTCTTTAGGCAGCTTAATTGGCTTCATTGCGATAAGTCCCCCTTTTTAAATATCAGAAAGTATAAATGAGCAGATGAATGACAAAGCTTTATGATTTCCATGCTACTCCATCGCCTCGAGGGAAGTCAAAGGGCTATCCGGGATGGCTTAATTCCCCATTTCATTGATCATTCTACGGTTAACGGGTATATTAATAGGAAACATGTTCATACAAGGTAGAAGTAATATTACAGAACGAGAGGTTGATAGCTGTGGAGAACCGTGGAACACCCTCCAATTTCATCAAGAATGTCATTACCGAAGATTTGAGCTCAGGTAAAGTAAAGGAAGTGGTTACCCGCTTTCCGCCGGAGCCGAACGGTTATTTACATATCGGACATGCCAAGGCGATCTGGATTAACTTTACACTGGCTGATGAATTCGGCGGCAAGACCAATTTGCGCTTCGACGATACGAACCCGCTGAAAGAGGATACGGAATATGTAAATTCGATTCAGGAGGACGTGAAGTGGCTCGGTTACGAATGGGATGAGCTGCGGTTTGCCTCTGATTATTTCGGGGAAATGTACGAACGCGCTGAACTGCTGATCCGGAAGGGCAAAGCCTATGTGGATGACCTCTCGGCCGATCAAATCCGTGAGCTTCGCGGCACATTGACGGAGCCCGGCAAGAACAGCCCGTACCGTGAGCGAAGTAGCGAAGAGAGCCTGGATCTGTTCCGGCGCATGCGTGCAGGCGAGTTCAAGGACGGCGAGAAGGTGCTGCGCGCCAAGATTGACATGGCTTCGCCAAATATCAATCTGCGTGACCCGGTGATTTACCGGATTTCGCACTCCCACCACCATAATACAGGCGATACCTGGTGCATTTATCCAATGTATACCTTCGCACATCCGCTGGAGGATGCCATTGAAAGTGTGACCCACTCCCTGTGTTCCCTGGAGTTCGAGGATCAGCGCCCGTTCTATGACTGGGTTATTGCAGAATGTGAGATGCCGGCTGTGCCGCATCAATACGAATTCGGGCGCCTTAACCTCGCCCAGACGGTAACAAGCAAACGCAAGCTGAAGCTGCTCGTGGATGAAGGCCATGTGGACGGCTGGGATGATCCCCGCATGCCGACCATTTCCGGACTGCGCCGCCGGGGATATACTCCGGAAGCCATCCGCAGCTTCGTGCATGAGACCGGTATTTCCAAAAGCCAGGGCCTTGTGGACCTGCAGATGCTGGAGCATTTCATCCGTGAGGATCTGAAGCTGACCGTGCCCCGGACGATGGCCGTGCTGCGGCCGCTGAAGGTGGTTATCACGAATTATCCGGAAGGCCAGACGGAATATTTTGAGATTGAGAATAATGTGGAGAACCCTGAAATGGGCAACCGCCAGATTCCATTCTCCCGGGAAATCTATATTGAGCGTGATGATTTCATGGAGATTCCGCCGAACAAATATTTCCGCCTGTTCCCGGGCAACGAAGTGCGCCTGAAGAATGCCTATTTCATCAAGTGCAACGAGTTCATTAAAGACGAGAACGGTGAAGTTGTGGAGCTGCACTGCACGTATGATCCGGAGACGCGGAGCGGCAGCGGATTTACCGGCCGTAAGGTCAAGGGTACCCTGCACTGGGTGGATGCCAGCCAGGCCGTTCCGGCGGAATTCCGCCTCTACGAGCCGCTGATTTCCGCTGAAGAAGCCGATGCAGAGGCCGAAGTTGAAGGTCTTGAGCCATCCGCCGACAAGCCGGAGCCAAGCTTCCTGGATCAGCTCAACCCAAAATCCATCGAGATCCTGCAGGGCTTCGTGGAACCGGGGCTGAAGGACAGCGTACCACAGGACAAGTTCCAATTCTTCCGCCACGGTTACTTCAACGTGGACAGCAAATATTCGACCCCTGGACATCCCGTGTTCAATCTGGTCGTTTCGCTGAAAAGCTCGTTCCAGCCCGCTAAATAAGGCTGAATTATTAGAGGCTGTCTCCCCATTTATCAATGGTGGGGACAGCCTCTTTGTTTGCTCTCAGCACGTGTTCTGGTCACTAACTGCGGCTGAAGTGGCGGTATAAGGGCCACGGAATCCGGCCGGATAGGGGGCGGCGGGTAGGAACGGAGGTATAAGTGCCTCTGATTCGGCGCCCTAGCCCACTTTCCTTAAAATCAGAGGTATAAGTACCTCTGATTCGTCCACCCAGCTCACTTTCCGTAAAATCAGAGGTATAAGTACCTCTGATTCGGCGAGCTGGTCCACTTTCCGCGAAATCAGAGGTATAAGTGCCTCTGATTCGTCCAGCTGGCCCGCTTTTCGTAAAATCAGAGGTATTAGTACCTCTGACCCGCCGACTAGCTACAAATTACCATATCTCATTATCCAATAATGAGTGAATATACTCATACCGGCAGATCCTATTACTGCCCTCGGCTGGTAGAGGTCTGAATTTCCCCTTATTACACAGCTGCTTCATGAATTTTCTTATTGTACGCGGATTGACTCCAAGCTCATTTACCAGATCAACAGGGCGGATCAGCCCGTTAGAGTGTGCCGCCATGCGCAAAATGTCCTTTTCCAGCCTTGTATACTGACTCCTCTCACCATCTGGATTTTTCAGCAAATATGGAATTAGCAAAGATTTAAACAGGGATATCGTCAGCTCCGGCATGGATTCCAGATCATCGTATGGAACCGAAACAACGCGATATCCGGCGATTTGCAGATAGGTTTCTCGATTTAATTCCTGCCGGTACCGGGTCCGGTCCGTGTGCTGCACATGGGGCCCATAGCCTTTTATCTCGATGGCAAACTTCACTTGACCCGGTTTCCACACCAAATCAACAAAATATGGCCGCCCCCGCCAATCTGAAACCTCATACTCCGGGTGCAGATCGTCCAGATGACCAAAAATGGGCCACCACACCCGCTCCACAAACATTCGCTCACCATGACCATGCCCACGTTCCAGCCGGTCCAGACGTTCCCCGGTTCTCCGCCGTTTATGGCGGTCCAGCCATTTCTGATGTTCTTCGGTAAACCCCATTGCGCATCTTCCTCCTCTGGCACAAAAAAGTCCCGCACCCCAATGAAGCATGGAGTACGGGACGTTCTTCGTCCGTTTTTTTTGATTATAGGTCGCAATATTTGCTGGCGTCAATGACATACGGCCAAGCATGCTGCTCTAGATATTCATCCGTGCCAACGAAATAATCCCTTAATTGTGAGGGGGGATTAAGCGCCTAAGTAACTTTGGGTACTACCTTCTCCCATTCCACGTTTTTACACTCCGCATTATGTCTCTGGATGAGCGCTATATAGGCTGTTATACTGCAGCCGGCCGCACTCCGTTGACTCTCAATGCTCGAAATCCGATAATTCATCCTCGTGCTCTGCCGGAGGCCGGTAACCCCCGCGGCTGACGAATAGACCCATTATGCCGAAGCCGAGTGTTCCGATGAAGGTAAGGAATACGCCGGACTGATACATGCTTTGCGCCCCGAGGTTCTGGTACAGCCATCCGCCCAGCACGCCGCCAAGAATGCCCGAAATCCCGCTCCAGGTCAGGGTGTAAAGGGCCTGTCCCGAAGAACGGTACGGCTTCGGGACGAGCAGCATCGTGAGCTGTGTGCCGACATAGAAGAATCCGCCGAAGGTAATGCAGTGCAGAATCTGGATCATGGCTACCTGAAGCGGCGTTGTCGACCCGGCCATCAGCCACCAGCGTACAAGGAACAAGGCGCTTACCGCGGCCAGCAGGCCGAGCAGTACAGAAATTTGGCGTTTCAGGAAGCGGTCGCACAGCACCAGAACCCCAATTTCAAGTATGGCGGAGAGGAATACGGCAAGTCCGATCATGGTTTTGCTACCGCCAAGCTCGGTGATGTACAGCGACACAAAGGTGTTGTTCATTGTATTGGGGATGGACACCAGGATGCCGAAGAAGATGAAGCACAGAAAGAACGGATTATAAAAAATTTGCCGGAAGCCCTTAAACGGCAGCGGGGCAATCCCGATCGAGTGGTTCAGCCTCGGCAGCGAAACCAGTGCGAGCATGGCCAAACATAGCAGTGCCGCGAACAGATAGGACAGCACGGAAACACCTGCCCATTCGATCACCGGACCAGCCAGAATCGCGGTCAGCGCCCAGCCGAGCGATCCCCACAGCCGGAAGGAGCTGAAACGGTGACTGGTGCCTTCGATATAGCTGAGAATCATCGTGTTGCTCTGGGCGAACAGCGGTCCCTGAAAGAAGTAAAAGAAAAGAATGGAGATATAAATCATCTCATATGTATGCGCTTGAAACACAAGCTGCGATAAGACCAGCGTTCCTGTCAGCATGACGAGGACGATCCGCCGGATATTCTGATACTTGTCACTCCAAATGCCCCAGAACGGGTTGGCCACAATGGAAACCAGCGCGCCTACGGACATCAGGCTTCCGATCTCGACCTTGTTCATTCCGACATCCTGCAGGTAGAGCGGAAAGAAGCTGGTAAAGAGCACAACAGTCCCGTACACAAAGAAGTTAAACCATTTCAGAGAGGTGAACGATTGCTGCTTATTAAAATTCTCCCGCAAATTTGGCACTCCTTTCCCGCCAGATGCCTTGCATTTATTGACAGCGCTATAGAATAGGCCGCTTCTATCACTGTAACATTTGTTGAAAAGGGATACAAACCAAGTTTTTGGACGCTTTTCTGAGAGGGAGTCTAATAGTCGAATTACAGCTCCCGGCAGTCTTTGATGTCCGCCCGAAAGGGCATTAGACAACGATCTGTCTTCACACAGCAAAGTCTGATACGATAACCCTAGATGGGAATGGGATTGTTAAAGATTGGACCGTTCTACAAAAATAAAAAATTCCAGCAGGAGGACAGGACAGGATGCCACAGTATACGGGAATTCTTTTGACAGGGGGGGCCTCGAGGCGGATGGGCAGTGACAAAGCGCTGCTTGAGCTTGCCGGAAGACCCGTGATTGCCAGGCTGGCAGACGAGCTGTCAAGCCTGGCCGGCAGCACGGTCATTGCCTGCGGCCCCTGGGAGCGGCGGGAGTACAGCTTCCTCGGGCTGCCGCAGATTGCCGATGAATATCAGGGCTGCGGCCCCCTGGCCGGATTACATGCAGCGCTTACCCATTCCCAGAGTGAATGGAATCTGGTCGCCGCCTGTGATCTGCCGTTTGCTTCTGCGGAGTTCCTGCAGTATATACTCCGCTATCATGCACAGGCTTATCCGCAGGACAACGGAAAAGCGGGCGGACACGGGGCAGATGCTGCTGTTGCTGTATCCTGCCAAGGCCGGGTACAGCCCCTGCTCGGTCTGTACCATAAGCGGGCGCTTCCGGCACTCGAAGCCGCGCTTAGCGCCGGGAATTTCAAGGTGATGGATTTTCTTGAGAAGCTGGATGTTCTCTATGTGCCGGAAACTGGCTTTTCGTCAGCCCCGCAGGAACCTTCCCCTTTGTACAACATGAACACACCGGAGGATTATGCCGCCGCCCTGCTGGCGCATCGTCCTGCAAACGGGTAGTATTTTTCGGATATCCGTTTAACTTCAGTTTAAATTGCAAGCCTATTATAGTGGCCAGGCGGAGAAGCGTGTAATGGCTCCCAAAGATTAATCCGCCAGAAAAGAGGATTCCGATGGAGAATACTAAATCCCGGCAGAAACGGCAGGGTGCGGCGATGAAGCCGTTCCTGAAGCTGCTGCATCAGACGAAACCTTCCTACGGCCTGCTTACGCTCGCTGTGCTGCTCAGTATGATCTCAACCCTGGTTGGCCTTGTCATCCCTATGTTTACTAAGAATCTAGTTGACGGCTTCTCCATTTCGTCGATCAGCAAGCTGCAGATTGCCGGAATCGCCGGTGCTTTTATCGCCCAGACGATTGCCGGGGGTATCTCGATCTATTTGCTGAACTATGTGGGGCAGAAGACTGTAGCTGCGCTGCGCGACCGGCTGTGGCGCAAGTTCCTCGTCCTGCCGGTGTCCTATTTCAACGATAACCGCACAGGCGAAAGCGTCAGCCGGATGACGAATGATACCGGGATTCTCAAAACGCTCATCTCAGAGCATCTGGCCAGCCTGTTCACCGGCGTCATTTCGATTGTCGGCTCGATTTCCGTGCTGCTGTACCTGAACTGGAAAATGACGCTGGTGCTGTTCACGGTGCTTCCGTTATCCGCACTCATTCTTATCCCGCTGGGCCGGCAGATGTACAAGATTTCCAAAGGAACGCAGGACGAAACGGCCTCTTTTACCGCTACGCTTAGCGGGGTACTCTCGGAAATCCGGCTGGTGAAATCCTCCGGGGCGGAACAGCGGGAATATGAGGCCGGACGGACCGGAATTATGAATCTGCTCTCTTTTGGCATCCGGGAAGGTAAAATCAGTGCGATGATCAGTCCGCTAGTCTCGTTCGTGTTCATGATGCTGCTGGTGGTGATTATCGGCTACGGGGGGATGCAGGTATCTTCCGGCGCTTTGACCGCAGGGGAACTGGTCGCTTTTATCCTGTATCTGATCCAGATTGTAATGCCGCTTACCCAGCTGACCCAGTTCTTTACCCAAATCCAGAAGGCCAAAGGCGCTTCGGAACGGATCATTGAAACGCTGACAGTGGAGGAAGAAGTATATGAAGGGGCAGAGGAAGCCGTTCAGGTGGAAGCTCCTATTATTATAGAAGACCTAAGCTTTGGATATAAGTCAGGAGAGCAGGTGCTGGATAAACTCAGCTTTACGATGCAGCCGGGCCAGGTTACAGCGATTGTCGGCCCGAGCGGCGGCGGGAAAACCACTTTATTTTCACTGCTGGAGCGGTTCTATCAACCGGATCATGGTGGTATTAAACTGGGCAGTAAGCCTGTATCCACGTTCTCACTGCGTTCCTGGCGGAAGCTGATCGGGTACGTCTCCCAGGAGAGTCCGCTGCTCGCCGGCACGATTGCTGATAATCTCGGCTACGGGCTGGACCGGGAGGTTAGTGAGGCGGAAATGCGCCGCGCGGCGGAGATGGCTTATGCCGACAAGTTCATTGAGGAGCTGCCGGACGGATATCAGACCGATGTCGGCGAGCGCGGCGTGAAGCTGTCCGGAGGTCAACGCCAGCGGATTGCCATTGCCCGGGCGCTGCTGCGTGATCCGCAGATTCTGATGCTGGATGAGGCGACCTCCAGTCTGGACAGCCAGTCCGAGGCAGTGGTACAGAAGGCCCTGTCGAATCTGATGAAAGGCCGGACGACGATTGTCATTGCCCACCGGCTGGCAACGGTCGTGAACGCGGATCAGATTGTTTTTATGGAAAAAGGCCGGATTACCGGCAGAGGCACCCATGAAGAACTGCTGCGCAGTCATGAGCTGTACCGTGAATTCGCGGCGCAGCAGCTGCAAATGAACACACCGGAGCCGGAGAATGGCCTGGCAGAGGAGGTATCAGCTGATCATGCCCAAAATACTGGTGGTAGACGACGATCCGCACATCCGCGAATTGGTGGAAGTCTTTCTGAGAGCTGAGGGAATCGACGAAGTATACAGTGCTTCTGATGGCGTAGAGGCTATGAGGCTGCTAGAGGACAAGAGTGCAGATTTGGCCATTATTGATGTAATGATGCCGAAGATGGACGGCTGGGAGCTGTGCCGCGAGCTGCGCAGACGCTATGATTTTCCGATTCTGATGCTAACGGCCAAAGGGGAGACCTCGCAGATCGTCAAAGGCTTTGAGCTGGGCACGGATGATTATCTGGTCAAACCGTTTGAGCCGCTGGTGCTGATAGCCAGAGTAAGGGCGCTGCTGAAGCGGTATCAGATTTCCGCCGCGCAGAGCGTCATGGTCGGCCGCTTACGGATGAACCGCAAAACCTATGAGGTGTCTTCGGAGTCGGGCGAGCTCACCCTGCCGCTTAAGGAATTCGAACTGCTGTTTAAATTGGCCAGCTATCCCGGCCAGACGCTGACGCGCGACCGGCTGATCGAAGAAATCTGGGGGTATGATTTTGAGGGTAATGAACGGACGCTGGATGTGCATGTGGGACGGCTGCGCGAGCGGTTTCCCCGGGAAACTTGCGGGTTCACCATCCGCACGCTCCGCGGGCTGGGCTACCGCCTGGAGGTGGATAAATAGATGAGGGATAGCAGAGCCGGGGAGATTATAAAAGCGATTATGGGAATCCTCGTGATGCTTACAGGCTTCTATCTTTCCTGGAACGTCGGGTATTTCGGGCTGAAGCTGTTGGAGAAGCATTTTAACTGGTCCCTTACGCCATATAAGTCCCAGCTGCTGACCATGGTGCTGCAGCTGCTCATTCTGTTCCTGCTGGCCGGAACCGCAGCGCTGATCGGACGCCTGAGAGGGGACGAAAGAGCCTTTTATATCCCGATCATTACCGCGATGCGGCAAATTTCCAAGGGAAATTTCAAGGTGGAGCTGGAGAACAGCAAACGCTACGGGCAGTTCGGCAGCATCGTGGAGGGAATTAACGAGATGGCCAGCGAACTGAGCCGGATGGAGATCATGCGCCAGGATTTCATCTCCAATGTCTCGCATGAGATCCAGTCACCGCTGACCTCCATCCGCGGCTTCGCCCGCGCGCTCCAGAATGAGGAGCTGAGTGCAGAGAGCAGGCGGCATTATCTGGACATTATCGAAGCGGAGGCCAGCCGCCTGTCGGGACTCAGCGACAACCTGCTGAAGCTGTCTCTACTTGAGGCGGGCAGCTTCCCGTTCGAAGGAAAGCCCTACCGGCTGGACAAGCAGCTGCGTGAGATGGTTCTAGCCTCGGAGCCGCAGTGGCTGGACAAGGATATCGAAGTGGAAGCTGAGCTTGAGGAGACGGTTGTCTATGCCGTTCAGGATCTCATGAGCCAGGTGTGGACCAATCTGCTGCATAACAGCATCAAATTCACTCCGCAGGGCGGGCGGATTGCTGTCCGGCTTAAGACGCTGGAGCAAGGGATTGAGGTTGAGATCCGGGACAGCGGAATCGGCATCACCGAGGAGGAGCTGCCGCGGATTTTTGAGCGTTTCTACAAGGTAGACAAAGCCAGGAGCGTCAGCGGAGGCGGAAGCGGGCTGGGACTGTCACTGGTGAAGAAAATTGTCGATCTCCACGAAGGCAGCATTAATGTAACAAGCCGCCCCGGTGAGGGGACGGCTTTTGTAGTCCGGCTGCCGCAGCAGCTTAAATAGTATGTCACAAGACATCAAATGACCCATAGGGTGCAGTGCCAGCCCTATGATTGTCAGTTGATGTTTTGTTTGATTATGCCTGCTAAAGCCGGTAAGCCGCGGCTTAGCTCTTCAGGCGATGCATAGGCGTAAGACAGCCGGAGATGCCGGCTGTCCCCACGGTCGTACAGATCCCCGGTATTCAGCAGCAGTCCGGCCTGAAGCGCTGCTGTAAAGAGCCGGCGAAGCGGCATCGGCTGGTGCAGCGAAAGCCAGATATAGAAGCCTCCGGCCGGAATGCTCCATGTGGCCAGCTCTGTGAAATGGGCCTGAAGCAGCTGCAGCATGAATTCGCGCCGCTCGCGCAGCTTGCCGCGCAGCACCATCAGATGCTCCTCGTGATAACCCCCATCAAGCCACCGTGCAGCGGCGAGCTGTGACAGGGAGCTTGCGCCGTAATCGGTCTGCATCTTAATGTCGGCGAGCCGGCGGATGACCGGCTCCGGGCCGACGATCCAGCCGATGCGCAGGCCCGGACTGGCTGCTTTGGAGAGTGTGCCCAGATGCAGCACTCTTCCTTCACGGTCGAGTGCCTTCAGCGGCGGTGGCGGCGGGGAATCAAGCCACAGCTCCTGATAAGCTCCGTCTTCGAGAATGGGCAGTCCAAGCCCGCCTGTTATCTCCATTAACGACTGCCGCCGCTCTCTATCCATGACAATCCCTGTAGGATTATGGAAGCTGGGAATGGTATAGAGCATTGCCGCCTTAGTACGCAAGGCTTCCGTTGCGATGTGCCTGGTAAGCAATCCGCCCTGATCCATAGGCAGGCCGCTGAATTTCACGCCTGCAGACTGAAAGGCATGAATGGAATACAGGTAGGACGGCTTCTCCAGCAGGATGGTTGAGCCGCGGGGCAGCAGGCCCAGCGCGATCAGCTGCAGGCCCTGGAGCGCGCCGGAGGTAATCAGAATGGAGGCGGGGTCCGCTGTAATTCCGCTTTTGAGCAGCTCTCGGCTTACGGCGCGGCGGAGGGAGGAGCTGCCCAGCGGCTCCTCATAGGACAGCGGCGGCAGTGGCCCGGCGGCCAGCACCCGGGTCATGGCCGCTCCGGGCAGCAGCCCGGGCGCAGGCTCGCCGGTGCCGAGCCGGATCAGTCCCGGCTCATACTCCAGCCGGTTGATGGCCTGTACTGCAGGCAGATTGGGGTAGTGGGTGCCCTCCTCCAAGTAGTCATTCCAATTGCCGAAGAGCTTAGCGCCTTCAGCCTTCCCGTCAGCCTGCACAGCGGTGACCCGGGTTCCGCCGCCGCGTCTGCCTTCAATGAGTCCCTGATCAGCCAGTACCCCCAGCGCAGTTACTAAAGTGCTGCGGTTGACACCAAGCTGGCGGCAGAGCTCGCGCTGCGGGGCCAGCCTCATGCCTGGAGGCCAGGCACCGCTGCTGATTTTGGCCATGAAGAAGGCAGAAATTTGCCTGTGCAGCGGCAGGGGCGAAGCCGGATCGGGCGCCCATTCTCTCTGTGTATCCGCAAGCGGGGAAGTTGAAGCCGGACGGTTTGACGGATGTTCAGGTCTCAATGAACAGGCTCCTTTTTGGTAAGATAAATAACGGGTCCGCGACCGGACACTTATAACCGGAGTATATCATGCATTGAAGGCATTTCAGAATTTGGTCGGGTGTTTCCTCGGAGTTTGGATGGTTACCTGAGTATAGGCGCGGGTGTAAGATCAGTACTGCCGCGGAAGGCTGAAGCTGACCGCGCACAGTCAAGCGTATGCGCAGATGAAAGGAAGCCGGAAGGATGACACATGCTATTGTACACGGAATACTCTTGGCCTTTGGACTGATTTTACCACTGGGTGTGCAGAATATATTTGTTTTCAACCAGGGAGCATTGCATCCCCGGTTTCGCAGTGTACTCCCTGTGGTTATAACCGCGGCTCTGTGTGATACGCTGCTCATCGGTGCTGCTGTCGGAGGGGTCTCACTGCTGCTTCTGACACTGGAATGGCTGACACCTGTTGTTTATGGTGCGGGGGTTCTTTTCCTGATGTTCATGGGCTGGCAGATATGGTCGGCTGCTCCAGCTGCAGGGAACATGAAACGCCTCTCCCCTAAAGGGCAGATTGGCTATGCCTTGTCCGTATCTCTGTTGAACCCGCATGCCCTGCTGGACACAGTGGGTGTCATCGGTACAGGCTCCCTCGGCTATGAGGGAGTGGAGCGCTGGGGGTTCGCCGCAGCAACCGCCGGAGTGTCCTGGGTATGGTTCCTGGGCTTGGCGGGAGCGGGAAGGATGCTTGGACGGGCGGATACCTCAGGCAGGCTGATCCGGCTGATGAATCAGGGGTCGGCTTTGCTGGTCTGGGCCATTGCGATCTATATGAGTCTTCAGTTGTGGAAAACATTGTAGGCGTGGATGTAACTTGGGTAATTAAATAATCAAAACAGATCCCCTCCTGATGCAGGAGGGGATCTGTTTGCTCTGCGTATATACCAGCGTTATCCGCCGATCTGCGACATGCGCCGCGCGGTCGGAGTATGGCTTTGTGCCTTTTTCTCCAGTGCCAGCGCCATCTCGTGATTATGGGGCTTGTTGCCGAGCGCCTTGCGGAATAATGCCTGCACGGCGGCAGGATCCTGAACGAGTGGGCGGACATTGTATTCATCCGCCCAGTACAGGCAGGCCTTGATGTGGCCGTCAGCCGTCAGCCGCAGCCGGTTGCAGTTGTCGCAGAAATGCTCGCTGACCGGATGGATCAGCCCGAAGGTGCCGCGTGCCCCGACGACACGCCGGTTCTGCGAAGGGCCGTTCCCGGAAGGCATGTCTGCTTCCTCGGTCTCCCAGCCTGCAGCGGTGCATGCCTCAACGACAGTCTCCAGCGGCAGATAAGTCTGCCGCCAGGAGTCGCTTGCGCTGCCGATCGGCATGTACTCGATGAAGCGCACGTTCAGCGGGCTGTTCAGGGTGAGTGAGATGAAATCCTTGATTTCATCATCATTAATGCCTTTCATCAGCACGACATTCAGCTTGATCGGAGAGAGTCCGGCAGCCTCGGCAGCCTCGATGCCCTTCAGGACCTTGGCGACATCGCCTCCGCGCGTAATCATCGAGAAGCGGTCCTGCTTCAGAGAGTCCAGGCTGATGTTCACCCGTGACAGTCCTGCCTGCTTCAGAAGTAGGGCTTTTGCGGGAAGCATCAGGCCATTGGTGGTCAGCGATATATCATCAATGCCCGGTATGGCGGCAATCATGGCTACAAGCTGCTCCAGATCCTTGCGGACCAGCGGTTCTCCGCCGGTGAGCCGCACCTTGCTCAGCCCGAGGGGCGCCAGCGCCTCCACCACAGCGGTAATCTCCTCATAACTCAAAATCTCGTCCTGCGGCTGGAATTGCATTCCCTCCGCCGGCATACAATAAATGCAGCGCAGGTTGCAGCGGTCGGTAACCGAAATGCGGATATAGTCATGTAAACGTCCAAAAGGGTCCGTCAGCGGTTCCATAGGCCTCTCCCTTCAGTTGTTGCATTTTTATTTAAATTTTAAAGATTACCATGGCTCCCGTCAATCTATAACCCATCTAAATAATAGGGGACAGAAGCAGAAAGGCACAGGCTAATTTTGACAGAAGTGCGACAATTTAAGTTATTGGTCATAGAATGCTCACTGAAAGCGCTTAACATTTTCGATATAATAAAGGTGCCCAAGAATTAGGGCTTGGCGATGATGTTGACCTTATGCGAAAGAATACAGCTATGATACCGGAAGCGCGGCAGTTATTAAGCTCCTTAAAGGCTTGCGCCTCGGTCAAACCAATAGGGAGGTTTTACAAATGACGATACCAACTGTTCCAGCGCTTGTCGTTCCGGAGGTTTTTAGCCGCTGGCTGGAGAGCCGGGGATTAATATATCAGATCTTAGTTGATTTTTACGGCCGTAAACCATCGCTTTCACTCGTTGCCCGGTGGAGTACCAACCGCCAAATGGCCGTGGCTGCTGAAATGACGGAGGGTGGACGGGAATTGAAACGCTACCTGTGCAGCCAGAACCCGTCAGAGCTACCGATGATCTGCGAGAAGGAGACCCTTGAATACACCCGGCTGATGAATGAGCGTCCGGTAAGCCTATTTGTTGCACGCGAAGCAGCGGAGCTCGGCCGTGAGCAGGAGTTCTGCAATGTACTCTCCGATGTCTATGCCTCGGCGGGGATTGTCTTCAAGAAATGCAGCGGGGAAGCGGATGACCATATTGCGATTGAGCTTGAATTCATGGCGGTGATGCATGAGCGGATGCTGTTTAACAGCTTCTCCATCCGCAGCGCCATGGAGCTGCTGGACATTCAGGAACGGTTCCTTGAAGAGCATTTGCTGAAATGGACACCGCAGTTCTGCAGCCGTTTTAACGCGGCAACGGACAGTCCGCTCTATCTGGGCCTCAGCCATATGCTTGAGGAATTCCTGCCGCAGGATCTGCAGATGCTGCGGGCCTGGAGAGCTTCACTGGAGAGCAGCGCGGCAACGATGGCCTAAGCCTGAGAAGATAAATAAGCTGGCAAGCACAGTTCTGCTAGAACTTAAAAGGCGCCTTTCCATTTATGGAAAGGCGCCTTTTTTGAAAATATAAGAATTTTAAATGCTATTCCTCAACCCGCTTGCTGCGGAATTTCATCAGGAATTCATAGACCACCGGCACAACAACAAGTGTCAGCAGGGTGGAGCTGACCAGACCGCCGATAACGGTCACGCCCAGACCCTTGGAGATAATGCCGGCGCTGTTCTCCAGCCCGGTTACCAGCGGAAGCAGAGCCCCGATGGTCGCGAGTGCGGTCATCAGAATCGGACGAAGGCGGGTACCGCCGGCCTCAAGCAGCGCTTGGCGGGTAGACAGGCCTTCTTTTTCCTTGTGAATAACCCGGTCGATCAGAACGATCGCGTTGGTGACGACGATACCGATCAGCATCAGTGCGCCCATCAGCGCGGAGACGTTCAGCGTTTCTCCGGCCAGGAGCAGAGCGACGAGAGCTCCGATTACTGTGAACGGCAGGGAGAACAGGATCGCGAACGGTGCGAGACCGCCGCCGAATGTCACGACAAGCACGAAGTATACGATGGCAATTGCGGCTGCCATAGCGATTCCGAGCTGGCCGAAGGTTTCGTTGATCTGTTCTGTCACACCGCCGAAGGAAACCGTTACTCCATCCGGCAGATCCAGTGCTTCAACCTTCTCCTTCACACTGTTCGAAGCGCTGTTTACATCGCTGGCGATAATATCGGCTGTTACATCAACGCTCATCTTGCCGTCAATGCGGGTAATGGTATCGGGCGATGTGCCTTTTTCAATGGTTGCCACCTGGCTGACCGGTACCGTAAATCCGAGGGGGGAGGTCAGCGTGGCAGCTTCCATTTCCTGAATACTGCTGTATTTGTTAGTATCGGCTTCAATGTAAACATTGTAGTTCTTGCCGTCAACAGCCACCTCTGTCAGTACCGGACGGGTATTGACCGGACTCAGCTTCATGGCAATTTGTCCTGCGGTCAGACCGAGCGAGCTAAGCTTCGCCTGATCGGCAACAACAGTGTATTGCTCATACGATTCGGAGAGGCTGGTCTCTCCATCCTTGAAGTTTTTGGTGTCGGCATTCACGATGCCGGCAATCTCATCGGCTACTGGCTTCAACTGATCCAGAGTATCGCCAAAAATGTTCACAGTCAGCGTATTGCCGCCAAGCCCGCCGCCCGCCATGCCGGACATATCGCCCCACACGCCATCCGGCACTTCCTTCGTCAGATTTTCAATCAGCTCTTCTTTGACGGTTTCGAAATCAGGCGTATCGCTGTCATAGGTGATATAGAAAAGGCCGGAGTTGTTCGAGCCCATTCCCATGAACCCGCTGCCCCCGATGGAATACTGCATGTTCACTACATGCTCTTGGGCCAAAATGAATTTTTCTGCCTTCAGGCCTTGCTGCTGCACATCCTCAGCCGTCTGTCCGGCTTTTGGCGAGAAGGTCATAATTACACTCTTATCTTCCTGGGATGGCATAAAGCTCACGCCGATCGGTTTGATCAGGAACAGGCTGCCTACAAGTAAAAGAACAGCAACCCCAAATGTAATCAGCTTGTGGGAAAGACACCAGTTCAGGATCTTTTGGTAGCCTACAGCCATTTTGCCCGGCTTCTCGACATGATTCTTCTTGCCCTTCTTCAGGCCGTTACGGAATAGCGAGTGTGCCAGTGCAGGCACCAGGGTAATGGCTACAACCAGTGATGCGATAAGCGAGAAGACCATGGTCAGTGCGAAAGGCAGGAACAGCTCGCCTACCATACCGCTGACAAAAGCAAGCGGCAGGAACACCGCGATCGTAACAATGGTGGAGGACATAATCGGTACGAACATTTCACGTGTAGCCGCGCTGATCAGTTCTCTGCCGCGCAGCTTCTCACCGGACAGCGTCATGCGCCGGTAAATATTCTCAATAACAACGATGGAGTCATCGACGACGCGGCCGATGGCGACGGTCATTGCCCCGAGGGTCATCATGTTAAGGGTAATATCCATCTGGCGCAGGCACAAAACGGCGATGAGCAGTGACAACGGGATGGAGATGATGGAAATAATGGTTGAACGGATGTTACGCAGGAACAGCAGGATGATGAGCACTGCGAACAAGGCGCCGAAGGCGGCCTTGGACAGCATAGTGTTCACGGAATCCTCAATCGGCTTACCTTGATCGAGCAGAACAGTCAGTTCCAAGTCCTTATATTGCTGCTTCAATTCTTCGGTTTTGTCCTTAACGCCATTTACAACTTCAACGGTATTGGCGTCATTGGCCTTTACGATCTGAATTCCGATCGATTCTTTGCCGTTTGTGCGGGAGATGGACTCTGATTTACCGGTAACTTCAATGGCTGCCAGTTCTCCCAGCTTCACTGTCGGCAGTCCTGGAGCGGCTGCAGCGCCAGCCGCACCGGCACCTGCAGCACCTGCTGCTCCGGCTGCACCCGTTCCGGGAGCTGTACTTCCAGCTGATGGCACCAGCGGAATTGATAGATTCTTAAGGTCATCTACGGTGGTGATATTGCCATCCACTACTACGGCCTTCTGTGATTTTTCCATTTCGAATAAGCCGAGCGGCACCCGGAGGGAGGAGGCCTGCACAATACCCTTGATCGTATCTTCAGTCAAGCCGTATTGTTTCAGTTTGGCTTGATCAAACTTAAGGGAGACTTCCTTCACATATTGCCCGGCGATGGATACGGAAGCTACGCCTTCGATATCTTCCAGGGCAGGACGGATGTCGTTCTCGGCAATGCGAGTCATTTCTTCCAAATCAGCTGAGCCGTTATCCGTCAAACTGAGCGAGATGACCGGAAGTGAGCTGAGACTGAACCGGGAGATAGTCGGCTTCTGGGCCTCATCCGGCAGTGTTACGTCATTGAGAGCCTCGCGTACCGCTGCTGTGGCATTATCCAGATTCGTGCCGTAATCAAACTCGATTTGAATGCTGGAAGCATTCTCGAGTGAGGAGGAGGTAATCATTTTGACGCCGTCTACATTGCGCAGCTTTTGTTCCAGCGGTTTGCTGACATCATTTACGACACCCTCAGGCGCTGCACCCGGATAGATTGTAGTCACGCTGAGGTAAGGGATGCTGATATTAGGCAGTGTCTCCTGCTTCATGGTAAGTCCGCTGTATAGACCCGCGAACACGATAATGATCGTCAGAAGCCAAATCGCGAATTTGTTTCTGAGGGAAAAATTAATCAAGCTTTTCATAAGTATGATTCTGCTCCTCTCGGGCTTTCCTGCTGGAAAACCCTGAATTAATGTTGTGCTGCCTGCCTATCCGTTATTTCTCTCTGCTTCCACTTCCATTTGCTTACGCGGTTAGTGAAACCCGCATGAATTTGGCATATAGGGTGATATCAATTTTTGCAGGGCCGCCAGCTTCTCGTGTAGGACAGGATGTTCCTGAAGGTTGGCCAGCATCCCGCGGATGATAACTTTGCGGGGATTCGGCATGAGAAATTCACTCTCCAAAACAGCCAGTGATTCCAGGCCTTCTTCCACACTCTGCTGCTCTGCTGCCGGAACACTTGCGAGCAGCGCCTTCATCTCTTTGATCAGCTGCAGCGGATTTCTGCGCTGGGTGTCCTCCTGCACGTTCATCCAATTCTCCAGAATGGCGGGGGGAATCAGCGGCTCCTTACGTCCGGTGAGCAGGCCGGCTGCAACGATGTCGAGCAGGTCCACCAGATGATCGGCCAGCCGGGAAATGGCAACCGGAGACTCCTGATTGAAGATAAGCCGTATGAAGGCATGAATCATCCCGTCTGCGAACAGGAATAAATCTCCGGTGTACGGAAGGATCTCCCGGCCATAGAGAATCTCCAGCTTGTTCTGGAACCAGAGCAGCAGGGGAGCACTGGACTTGCGGATCCATTCCGGAACCTCCGTTCCGCCCTTTCCGGCGATTTCCTGGAATTGACGCTGCAAAAATTCACGCAGCTCGTATACATGGGTGAGCAGGATTTCAACCTGGTTGCGCAGCTTTTCTTTTGGGGTACTGCGGCTCTGCTGCTCCTCACGCTGCAACGGATCACGGATCATGCGGAAGCAATATATATAAATGCTGCGCTCCAGCTCTTCCTTGGACTTGAACACCAGATATAGACTGCCCTTCGATATTCCGCAAAGCTCGGCAATCTCCTGCATGGACGTGGAGGACGAGCCTTTCACAGCGAATAGCTGCATTGCTGTCTTGATAATCTGCTCTTTTTTATTTGCATTTTTATCAGCCACGAAACAGTTAGACTCCTTTCTGACTTGTTGGTTCTATTATTGACTCTAAGGTCAAAGTGATTATAGTATATAATCCGGAACAATACAAATCCCGTTGCAGCAGAGGTTACAGTATTGTTGTAATTTCATTTTTGCAGTGCTTTACAGTAGGAAGAAACGTATTCTTCAGGTAATATATAAATGTGACATTTTAGTGATCGAAGGTAGAAAGAGAAGGTAGGTTACCAATGAGAAGAGGATTGCAGGCTATAGTCATTATTGCTGCATTACTGGCATTTTATTATTTTGGTTTCGGTATTTTCGGCAGTACCGCCGGGACAATCATCAGTATTTTCTCCACGCTGACCGTCATCTCCATCGGTCTTGGCATTTTCATGGAAAACCGCAATCCCTCCACAACTATGGCCTGGATTCTGCTGCTAGCGCTGATTCCGGTACTCGGGCTTGTATTTTATTTCCTCTTTGGACAAAACGTGTTCAAGCGGCGCAAATATGATAAGAAGGCACAGCGCGATCTGATGGCTTACGAGCGGATTGAGAATGATGCACTGCGTACGCATCAGGACTGGTCTATTTTTGAACCCTCCCGCCAAAAGCTGTTGGGGCTGTCACAAAGGCTGGCCCGGACACCGGTTTCCTTCAGTTCGGAAACGCGGATTCTGACCAACGGCGAAGAGACATTCGGCACCTTGCTGCTGGAGCTGCGGCAGGCACAGCATCATATTCATATGGAATATTATATTTTTCGGGCAGACCACATCGGAACACGCATTCAGCAGATTCTGATTGAAAAGGCCCGGGCAGGCGTCACGGTCAGATTTATGTATGACGCTGTCGGCAGCATCCAGCTTTCCAAAGCCTTCCTCAAGGAATTGACCGATGCAGGGGTACAGGTTGCGGCTTACGGCAATTCTACTTCCTTTTTCTCCAGCCGGGTGAATTACCGTAATCACCGCAAGATCGTGGTCATTGACGGCGATGTCGGCTTTATGGGCGGACTTAACGTTGGGGATGAGTACCTCAGCCGCAGCAAGACGTACGGGTTCTGGCGCGATACGCATATGCTGCTCCGGGGTGAGGCCGTGCGGACGATGCAGATTATTTTCCTGCAGGACTGGATGCATACGACGGGGGAGAAAATACTGGAGCAGGATTATCTCTCCCCGCAGCTGCGTTTTACAAATGGGGACGGGGCAGTACAGATTATTGCCAGCGGACCGGATAATGAGCGCCGGGCACTCAAGAATATTTTCTTCTCCATGATTACTTCCGCGGAAAAATCAGTGTGGATCGCCAGCCCCTACTTTATCCCGGATGAGGATATCCTCACCGCACTGCGGGTTGCCGCGATGTCCGGCCTGGATGTTCGTCTTCTGTTTCCGGCCAAACCGGATAAATGGCTGCCGTTTCTGGCTTCCCACTCCTATTTTCCGGCGCTGCTGGAATCAGGAGTGAAGATTTACGAATACGAGAAGGGCTTTATCCACTCGAAGCTGCTGATTACAGACGGGGAGATCGCCACCATCGGCACGGCGAATATGGATATGCGCAGCTTCCATCTTAATTTTGAAGTGAACGCGTTGCTGCTGCAGACCGAGAGCGTATCCCGTATTGTTGCTGATTTTGAGCGCGACCTGCTGTCGACACGCCAGATTGTGCATGAGACCTTCATGAACAAAAGGCTGCTCGAGCGGCTGCTGGAATCAGCGGCACGGTTGATGTCGCCGCTGCTGTAAGACAAGAAAACCGCCGGAAGCTATGGAGCTTCCGGCGGTTTTTTGCTGTTTTAAAATGTGGTAAATCCAAGGCTTACCTGTATCCGGAAGATGACATATTTCAGCCAGGTCACATCGCTCTGATATTCCTCAAGCGGCAGACTGTATTCTGCGCCCTCGTTAGTCCACAGCCGGTTGAAATAGCCGGATATCTCAGTGTAAAGCGGCTGATCCTGCGGGACAGCCACCCAGAGATCATTCTCCAGATTGTAATCGTCCAGGTTGCGGGCCGTGAAATTGGTTGAACCGCCAAGGACAACCGATTTGCCTGAGGCCTTGTCAATAAACATCAGCTTGGTATGATATTGCTCTTTGCCGGTATTGTACCAGCGGATACCGACTTTTCCGTCTGAACGCCGGTTCAGGTCCATGGCGACCGGGCGGTTCGGGATACCGATCTTTTCCCGGCCGAAGGCATTCTGATTCGGGTCCAGCAGGAGGCGTACCTCCGCGCCGCGCTCTGATGCCTCCAGAAGGGCATTGATAATGGCATCATCGGCAAGATAGAACATTCCCATCCAGATGACATCGCCCTGCTCAGCCCCGCGGATCCCTTCAAGTGCGTACTTATATACTTTGCCCTCTGTTAAATAACGCACCTCCAGCGGACCACCGGCAGCTTCAGCCGTCTGCGTGAATTCAGGCGTCTTGCCCAGCAGCGGGCCAGCATCCGAGAGGTCGGCCGCAGCCTGCTCAGACCGCAGGATATCGGCGATAACCGGGCCCTGTACCTCCAGCGCTATATTGGAATGGTAGGCGCTGGCATCATGCACGTTGCCGGAGGAGATGAGTGCGGTATTCTCACTGACCACAACTTTGCGGTGATTGGCTTTTACATTGAGCAGCTTTAAATAAGAACGGGCTGTAATATCCGGCCCTTCGCTGGCCATAAGATTCGGAATCCAGCCGTTGCCGGACTGTCCGAACCACTGGATGAAGGTGCGCCATATGGCGGAGTAGGCAGGCGTCGAATCGCGGAGTGCATCTACGTCTGTAATCACTACCTTGATGCCTGCCGACTTCAGCTCTTCCAGCAGATGATTGGAGGCGGAGCCGTAATTGGTGTTGACCTCATCCGTAATGAAGACGATATCCATGGCAGGATAAGCGGCTTTGTGGGCGATAAGCTTATCGGCAAGCTTCCGGCTGACCGCAGGGTACTGCTGGTCTTTATGGGTGTAGTCGTTGAACAGGAACAGATCAATTACCAGAAACTGCCGGGACTCATCGACAATCTGCAGAATTCTAGGCAAAATTTGCTCCTCACGCTCTTCGTTCCCATTGCCGGCCGGATACGTCAGATCGTGTAAGAAGCTCACGTTGTCAGCATGATAAACAGGGCTCTCATAGGAGATGCCTGGCGGCAGCGGTTTATGGGTCTGATAGATCATGACGGCGACCAGCCACAGAATGAGCAGGACAGCGGCAGCCAGCCATAGGCGCCGCCGCGGGAATTTCCTTTTTTTAGAGGCAAGGGATGAACCGGTCATGGAGTTACTGGATTGATACAGCCGTTCCTGCGGACTGGGTGGTTTGCTTGAATTCATAGGGCGATCCTCCTGGGTATGCTCCGGCTTTGTAACAACCTATTACCGCTCTGGAGGGAGAAGTGAAGCAGATAGATGGCAAATATCTGATGCTATAGTGTTGCTGAATTAGTATAAGGTTATTCCTGTCTCTCTCATGTTGGGATAGCCTATAACCTCTGATGACATAATACTTATGCATATGTATAATGAGTGTAGACAATTTGTATAAGGTTTAAATATTCAAAATCATGCAGCGGGTATAGGGAAAGAGAGTGGGATGCTACGTGTACTCTATCAAACAGGTCGTCGAAATGCTGGATATTCCGTCTGTCACGCTGAGGGCCTGGGAAAACAGATATCAGGCAGTTACCCCTGAACGGACCGAATCCGGCTACAGGCTGTATAGCCAGGAGAACATCGAAGATCTGCGCTGGCTGAAGGAGCAGACCGAGAAGCAGGGCATCAGCATTTCGCATGCAGTCCGGCTGCTGAGAGCCCGCAAAGAGAAGCCTATAGAGGACCCGCATGCAGGAGCGGGCGGTACGCCCCAGGAAGCTTTTGAGAAGATGAAGCAGCAGATTTACACGGCTCTGCTCGAATTCCAGGGGGAACGGGCGAATGCGCTGATCGACTTTGGCTTCTCGATGTACGGGTATGAGGCGATGTTTCATCAGGTGCTCGTACCAGTGCTGGTCAGGGTGGGTGATGCCTGGGAAGAGGGTACGGCAACAGTAGCACAGGAGCATTATATGACCCACATGGTCTCAAACCGCTTCTATCAATTCTTCCATGTGTTTCCGGTCCATGCCCATTTACCGAAGGTATTGGCTTTTTGTCCGGAGGGGGAGCATCATCAGGTAGGACTGCTGCTGTTCTCGCTTTTCCTGCGGAAGAACGGAGCCGAGGTCATTTATCTGGGGGCCAATACGCCGGAAGAAGGGGTCATGGCGATGCTGGAAAACCAGAACCGGATCGGGGCGATTTGCCTGTCGCTTACTGGCAAGGAGCTGCTGCCCTATTGCGAGGGTCTCATTAAGCGTTTGAGTGAAGCCTGCCCGGGGGTGCGGTTTATTCTGGGAGGCAAAGGTTTTGAGGGGGCTGAGTTCCCCTCGTCTGAAGCCGTTGCTATTATAAATGAGCCTGCGGAGCGCTGGCAGGACTGGTTTGATTATCTGTTTACAGGAGTAAAGAGCAGGCCCTGAACCGGGCAGGAGAGAGAATCCTTAGGTATCACTTTCGGGTGATATCGGAGGGTTCTTTTTTTTGAAATATAAGGATTTATATGTTTTACGCTATCAATCATCCTTCTATTTTTCGCAGAAACGATCACCGTCCCAGAGAGGACGGCGAAGCCGTTTCTTCTTAGTTATTTACACAGACCCATAAAGTATGTATGATATCTGTATAAGCAATGTATAGTTTTTGTATAACGTTTGTAAGGGATGTCCTTATCGTATAGAAATCGTATAGAAGCAGAGCAGAGAAGAGGGAGTGGAGCAGATGATTGGAAAAAGCGCCGCAAAGGTTGCTGTAGTCGGTGCAGGCCCCGGAGGTCTAGCCGCGGCTATGCTTCTGGCTGCCGAGGGCTACGAGGTAGAGGTTTATGAGAAGCAGGAGGTCGTTGGCGGAAGGTCGGGGGAACTCCGGCTGGGGGAATACCGCTTTGACCGCGGGGCCACCTTTCTGATGATGCCGCATCTGCTGGAGGAGCTGTTCGCTTCAGCGGGGCGCTCCCTGCATTCCTATGTATCTCTGCAAGAGCTGGATCCGCTCTACTCCTTGCATTTCGGAGACACCGTATTCCGGCCCTCGACGAACCAGGACCAGACTGCGGAGGAGATTGAGCGGCTGTTCCCGGGGAATGGGGCAGGCTACCGCCGGTTTATGGCTGATGAAGATGATAAGTTCGGCAGAGTGATGCCGCTGCTGCAGCGCCCCTTTCAATCCCCCCGCGATTATGTGAAAAAAGATGTGCTGCACGCGCTCCCTAAGCTTCATGCCACGGATACGGTGTATAACCGTTTATCCCGCTATTTTGATGATGAGCGGCTGCGCTATGCCTTTACCTTCCAGGCCAAATACCTCGGCATGTCACCATGGGAATGCCCCGGAACCTTTACCATATTGTCTTATCTGGAGCACCGCTACGGCCTTTATCATCCGATTGGCGGCATTAACCGGGTGCTTCAGGCTATGGGGGAGGTCATTAAGGAGCATGGCGGCCGTATCCATACTTCCTGTGGAGTAGAGCGAATCTTGGTCAAGAACGGCCATGCAGCGGGGCTGCTGCTGGAGAACGGAGAGAGAGTGGACGCGGATTATATCGTCATCGGGGCAGACTTCGGTTCGGCAATGACCCGGCTGTTTGAGCCGGGCGTACTCAAGAGATACACACCTGCCAAGCTGGAGCGCAAGCGTTACTCCTGCTCGACGGCGATGCTGTATCTGGGGGTGGACGGTGCTGTAGACCTTGGGCATCATTCCGTTCATTTCGCGGAGGATTACCGGAGAAATGTAGATGAAATTACAAGGCTTGGCACGTTGTCGGAGGATCCTTCGATTTATGTGCATAATCCTTCGGTTATAGATCCAACCCTGGCTCCTGCAGGAAAATCCTCACTGTACGTGCTGATGCCGGTCCCCAACCTTCAGGCCGGGATTGACTGGAACAAGGAGAGCGCCATCGTTGAGGAAGAGATGATGGAACGGCTAGAGAGTATTCCGCAGCTTAGGGGATTGTCCTCCAGAGTGGAGGAGAGCCAGTTCTTCTCGCCGCTCGACTGGCAGAACAAATTGGATGTATATAACGGGGCCACCTTTAATCTGGCCCATAACCTCGGGCAGATGATGTATCTGCGCCCGCATAATACCTTCCAGGAGGTCCGCGGCATTTGGCTGGTCGGCGGCGGTACCCATCCGGGCAGCGGGCTGCCGACGATCTTCGAGTCGGCTAAGATCAGCGCCCGCCTGCTGCAGGAGCATGACCGCGCAGCCCGCAGTAAAGCCGCAGTCCAGACCGGCGTTGCCGGCACGGGAGCTGCGCTGTGAGCAGGTTGGCCATTGTCGGCGGCGGCATCGGCGGGCTGACGGCCGCATTACTGCTTAGCCGTCAGGGGCAGGAGGTTGTGCTGTATGAGCGTGCCCCGCAGGTGGGCGGGCGCGTTGCCTTCGAAGAGAAGGGGCCGTACCGGATTGACCAGGGACCGACGATCGTGCTGCTTCCCGAGATGCTGCTGGGCATTCTGGAGGAAGGCGGGCTGCCGGCCGGGAGCCTGGAGCTGCTGCACTGTGATCCGCTCTGCCGGATTCACTTCAAGAGCGGGCGTGTCCTGACTAAGTATGCCGATATTCAGGAGCAGGCTGCAGAGATTGACCGTAATTACCCGGGAGAAGGCGCGGGGTTTATCCGCTTCATGAAGGAGATGTCGGAGCTGTATCCGCGGGGTAAGGCTTCCTTTCTAGAACGGGGCTTTCGGCGTAAACGCGATTTTTTCAGTCCGGGCAACCTGTCGCTGATGGCCCGGCTGCGCGCCTATAAGAGCCTGCGGTCAGCAGTGGGACAATATTTCAAGAGTGAAGAGCTGAAGGATGCCTTTTCACTGCAAAGCTTATACATCGGCGGGGCCCCTTTCCGGACACCGGGGATTTACACTATGCTGCCTTACGCCGAGCATGCCTTTGGCATCTGGATGCTGAAGGGCGGATATGGCCGTCTGCCGCAGATTATAGAACGAGAGCTGGTAAGGCGGGGCGTACAGATTCATACAGATACCGAGGTTGAAGCGTTGACCGTAAGCGGCGGACGCTGCCGCGGAGTTGTTATTCAGGGTGAAGCGATTCCTTACGATGCTGTATTGTATAACGGAGATTTCCCGCATCTGGAAGGGCTGCTGGGTGGGGCTTCAGAAGGAACCGGGAGATCGGGGAACAGCAGGTTCAAGCCTTCCTCGGGCTGTCTGCTGATCTATGCGGGAGCGGCCAGAAGATGGCCTGATTCACAGGTGCACCAGTTTTTCCTGCCGGAGAGTCTCAATGACAATCTGCGTGAATTGTTCGATCACGGGAAGCTCTCCCATAGCCCTTCTTATTATGTATTTAATCCGGCGGTACTCGATGAACACGCGGCTCCTCCCGGCGAAAGCGTATTGTATTTTCTTATCCCTGTTCCGGCAGACCCGGACCTGGATTGGGCGGGCCTGGCCGGACCGCTGGCCGACAGGGTGCTCGCGGATGCGGAAGCCCGCGGATTTCCTGGGCTTCGCGGGAGTATCACGTGGCGTAAGCTCCGTACCCCCGCTGACGCGCAGGAGGATGGCCTTTTCGGCGGAGGCAGCTTCGGGATAGCGCCTGTGCTGGGGCAATCGGGCGTCTTCCGGCCACAGCCGAAGCCTTATCTTTTACATGGATTATATGCAGCCGGCGCATCCGTGCATCCCGGGGGCGGGGTACCGATTGTCATGCAGGGAGCAAGGCTGGCTGTACATGAAATGATGAAGGAGATGAGTATCCATGAATGAAACGATTTTGCTGCAATGCGGGGAACTGATGAGAAGAGGATCTTCTTCCTTCCATAAAGCGTTTGACGGTCTGCCCAGCCCGCGCCGCGAAGCGGTGCATGTTATTTATGCGTTTTGCCGGATCATTGATGACAGTGTGGATGAGCCGGAGAATTCACCGTACACCATTCATGAGCTGCGCAGCATGTTCTTGAAGCTGGAGGAGGCCGAGGGGCATTTCATCTGGCCGGCCTTGCGCTGGCTGTTCAGCAGCTTTCCCCAATTGAGCCAGGAGCCGTTTCTGCTGCAAATGGAAGGCCAGCTGACAGATCTCACCTTTACGCATTATGAGACGATGGAGCAGCTGGAATCTTATTGTTATCTTGTAGCGGGGACCGTTGGAGAGATGCTGCTTCCTGTTCTGCGGGATGACGATAATGAAGAGGCGCGGTCAGCGGGGATATCGCTTGGAATGGGCATGCAGCTTGTGAACATTATACGTGATGTCGGTGAGGATTTAAGGCGCGGACGCAGGTATCTCCCCCTTGAAGTGCTGCAGAGAAACGGTTACAGCGAGCAAGAGCTGGCTCAGGGCGAAGTCAATGAGCGTTTTATTGCCGTACTTCAGGAATTGAAAACAGAGGCATTAGCTTATTTTAGGCGGGGGCTGGATAATGTCAGGACGTATCCTCCCCAGAGCGGAATGGCCGTAGAGCTGGCTGCCGCCTTTTATGCCGCAATACTCGATGCCGTGGCAGCCCAAGATTATAATGTGTTCCACAAGCGGGCTTACGTCAGCGACGAGGCGAAGGTTCTAATGTTCCGGCGCACGGCTGCGCGGTATCCCTTGGTGCACTGATGATCAGGACTCTATTCTGGATATGGTATGCCATCGGGGCATTGCTGCTGATCCTGTTCAGTATTCCCAAGAGCCTGGAGTTTTCCAGTGGTTTGTTTCTGATTCTATATGCGGTTTATGCCGTGGATTTGATGGCCGGGGGTCATGTACGCCCTTTTATGTCCGACCGGTCAGTCATTTTTTTAGCTGAGAAAAGCTACCGCCCGCTCTGGCTTCCTGCTGTTCTGATCTGGGCCGGCGGGATGGCTGTGGAATGGTTTGGGGTTCACACCGGGCGTCTGTTTGGCAATTATGAATATTCCTCTGCCCTTGGACCGCTTGTCTACGGCGTGCCGGTTACGCTGGGTTTTGCCTGGATAGCTGTAGTGTGCAATGCTGTGCTGTTAAGCTATGACTTTGGCCAAACCGGGCTCCGTTCGCGGGGGGTAAAGGCAGTTCAGACCGGCTTCTGGAGCGTGCTGCTCGATCTGGTGCTTGATCCCGTCGCTCATGCCAGGAATTTCTGGCACTGGGAGGATGGCGGCGGATTATATAGTGTTCCATGGAGCAATTTTGCCGGCTGGTTTGTGGTCGGAGGACTGTTGTCTCTGTTCCTGCCCAATGTACAGCTGTCCTTGCGGGCAGCCCGCAGAGGGACCCGTTTATACCAGGCGATTCTGATTATGTTCGGGCTTATAGGAATGCGTGAAGGACTGATGCTCTGCACGGGTATAGCCGTACTCGGGGCCGGTCTGGCGGAAGGGAGTCTGCGTTATGCTGGAAGCCGCCAAATCCAGAAGCTTTGACCGATGGTTTTACCGTTACAATTCATTGTATTTGCTCCGCCGGCATTTTCATTTCATTGGACTCTCGGGGGAGCTGCAGCCGCCAGCTGCCGCCGGCCGGCCTGTGCTCTACCTGATGAATCACAGCTCGTGGTGGGACGGACTTCTGGCTTACCATGCTGCCGGCCGGCTGAGTGGTACCCGGCATTATTTCATGATGGAAGAGGAGCAGCTGCGTAAATACGCCTTCTTCTGCAAGCTCGGAGCGTATTCCATCAACCGCAGCAGTACCGGGGATGTCAGCGCCTCTCTACGGTATACGGCAAGGCTGCTGCGTGAAGGCGGCAGTGTCTGGATCTACCCCGAAGGGGAGATTCTGCCGCTCGGACACCGCCCGCTGGTTCTGAAGGAAGGGGCTGCGCTGGTGCTGCGGATGTGTCCGCAGGCTGCCGTCGTTCCGGTCACCCTCTACCACGGCCTGTTCCGCCATACCAGACCGGAGGCAACTCTTCTGGCCGGGCTGCCGCTTCTGCATCCCTGGGGGGATATGGACCGGCGCAGTATTTCCCGGGTACTTGAGGCAGCGCTTGGAGCACAGCTGGAGGCCCACAGCGGCCAGATTCTTAACCATAAAGGATACATGCCGGAGAGCTTCAGGCCGCTGATGAAAACCGGAAGATCCACGAATGAGTGGCTGGATGCCCTGAAAGGGAGGACTAGACGATGATAAGCCTCCTACAAGGGATCACCGTCATCCTGCTGTTACAGCTGCTGTTTGCAGTATGGAATGCTGCGCAGCTTCCGAAGCTGGGAAGCAGGCTGAAGGGGAAGACTCCATCAAAAATGCCGCATATAGCTGCTATGCCGGTCCGAACAGTATCTGTACTGGTCCCCGCACGTGATGAGGCAGAGGGGATTGCAGCCTGCCTCTCCTCCGTGCTGGATTGCGATCCCTCAGCAGGCTGGCGGACGGAAATCCTGTTACTGGACGACCGCTCCAGTGACGGTACGGGAGCGATTGCCGCTGCAGCCGGACAGGGCCGCGTCCGGGTGCTCCCGGGCCGTGAGCTGCCGGCGGGCTGGCTGGGCAAGTCCCATGCCTGTGCGCAGCTGGCGGAAGCTGCCGGCGGAGAATGGCTGCTGTTCCTGGATGCCGATGTTCGGCTGCGTCCAGGAGCACTGCAAGCAGCCCTTGCTGCAGCAGAACAGCAGGGGAGCGGACTGATCACCGGCTTCCCCCGGCAGATTACAGGCTCCTGGCTGGAGCGCCTGGTTGTTCCGCTAATGGGCTTCACAGTAATCAGCCATCTGCCGGTTATGCTCGTCCGGGGATCGCAAGATCCCCGCTTTGTGGCCGCCCACGGCGGCTTTATGCTGATACGCCGGGACAGTTACGCCCGGTGCGGAGGGCATGCAGCAATCCGGGGCGAGCTTGTAGATGATATGGCTCTGGCCCGTGCCGTTAAGCATGCGGGTGAACCGGTGCTGCTGGCTGACATTACGGAACATGCTGAAATGCGGATGTACCATAATGCAGCGGAGGTATGGAATGGCTACCGTAAGAACATCTATGCCGGCCTGGGCCGCAGACCCTCGCTGCTGCTGGGCATGTTGCTGCTCTATATGCTGCTATATGTGCTGCCTTATGCGGCAGCCGTTTACTTTGGCCTGACCGGACAGGGGCAGGGTCTTCTCTGGTCTGTTAGCGCGTGCGCGTCGGGCATAGCTGTCAAAAGAACCAGCGATTCCGCAGGCAGACAGCCCCTCTGGTTCTGTTTCCTGATTCCTGCGAGCATCCTAAGTCTGAGCGCAATCGCAGTAAGCTCCTGGCGCGGCAGCTATTCCGGCCGGGGCTATGAATGGAAAGGGAGGAAATACCGATGAAACCGGAGGCAGTCATTATCGGTGCCGGATTCGGCAGCTTATCCTGTGCGGTGACACTGGCTGCAAAGGGCTGGAAAGTGACCGTGCTGGAACGCCAGCCCCAGCCCGGAGGCAAGCTGCAGCGTATAACGCAGCAAGGTTATACCTTCGACAGGGGACCCAGTACGATAACGATGCCGCATGTATTTCGTTCCCTGTACGAGCTGGCCGGCGAAACCATGGAAGACTATGTCCAGCTCTATGAGCTGGAGCCGCGGACACGCAACGTGTTTGCCGACGGCACCGTGGTGGATTTCTCGAAGAATACCGGGTTTATGCAGGAACAGATTGCAGCTTACAGTCCCGCCGATGCTGCCCGTTATCCGGAGTTTATGAGCGAAGCTGCCGCATTGTACCGCCTCAGTGAACAGCAGTTTCTGGGCAGACTGCTGCTCTCCTGGAAGGACAAATTATCCCCCGCCCTTATGCGCGGTCTCGTGCGTGTACGTCCCTTTCTCTCTCTGCATTCCCTGCTGGGCCGGTACTTTAGCCATCCTCACACCCTGGCGATGCTGGGCCGTTATGCTACTTATGTCGGCTCATCGCCCTTTCAATCACCGGCGATTTTTGCCATGCTGGCACATCTGGAGAGCCGGGAAGGGGTCTATGGAGTTCACGGCGGAACGTATAAGCTGGTAGAGGGACTGGTTTCCCTGGCTGAAAAGCTGGGTGTTCAGGTGGTAACCGGGACAGAGGTTACAGAAATCTCTGTGAAGAACGGTGAGGTGGAAGGTGTAGAGACAGTGAACGGCTTCTATCCCGCAAAGACCGTAATTGCCGGCGGGGATGTGCTCAGCATCAACCGGATGCTGCTGCCCCGGCACAGCCGCCGGGGAATGAGTGACCGCCAAATAGCTTCCTATGAACCGTCGCTGTCCGGCCTGGTTACTCTGGCAGGCGTGCAGCGTAAGTATGAGGCTTTGCTGCATCATACGGTATTTTTTCCCGAACAATATGAGCCGGAATTCAAGGATATCTTTAGACGCAGGCGCCCTCCGGTCCAGCCCGCAGTCTACGTATGCCACTCGGGTTATTCTGAGCCGGGCATGGCACCGGAAGGTGCAAGTAATCTCTTCATTCTCGCTAATGCCCCCTATTTAAGCAGTGCCTGTGACTGGAAGGAAGAAACCGCAGTTTACGGAAATAAGGTACTGGCGATGCTGGATGCACACGGAATTTCCGGCATTGGTCAGGCAGAAGTGTTGCAGCATTATACGCCGCAGGATATCGCTGATGATACCTTAGCTCACCGCGGAGCGATTTACGGCATTTCCTCTAATTCCGTGCGGCAGACATTTTTCCGGCCGGGAAACCGTTCGAAGGATGTCAAAGGACTGTGGTATGTTGGTGGAACAACACATCCCGGCGGAGGTACGCCGGTTGTATCACTTTCAGGTAGGCTCGTTGGTGAAACCATTGCGAGGAGCCTATAATTCAGGTCTGGTGCAAGGCTGGTAAAATGACGTGCGGTGATATGCTATAATGAAGCAATGCTTGTGAAGATGAGGCCATAGGGAAGGCTGCCGGGGCCTTCGCGTGTATATAGAGAGTGTGGAACAGGAGGAACGAGCATGAATCAGATGCCGCCGGGCAAACAGGAATTTAGCGGTTTAAGTCAAAGCGCAATACCGCAGGCTGCAGACAAAGACAATACGCAGTCTGCGCCGCTGCTGCCTGCCTCCGGCACGGGGGAGCGCAAGCTTGAGCATGTGCGCCTCTGCCTGAATGAAGAAGTGGGCGGCAGCGGCATTACCACCGGATTCGAGCAGTACCGGTTCCGTCATAATGCGCTGCCGGAGCTGAACTATGAGGACATTTCACTGCGTACCGTTTTCCTGGGGCGTGAGCTTCAGACACCGCTGCTGATCAGCTCGATGACTGGCGGCAGCAAGGCGACCGGAGCGATTAATGCCCGGCTGGCCAGCGCAGCGGGCCGCCGCGGCTGGGCGCTTGGTGTCGGCTCGGTCCGGGCTGCGGTAGAGCGTACGGAGCTGGCGGAGACCTTCCATGTACGAGACAAGGCTGCGGGAATTCCGGTCATTGCCAATATCGGCGCCGTGCAGTTATCCTACGGCTTCGGCGCGGAGGAATGCCGGAGAGCCGTGGACATCGCAGGTGCGGACTGGCTGGTGCTGCACCTGAACGGGCTGCAGGAAATTTTTCAGCCCGAAGGCAATACCGGGTTTGCCTCCTTGCTCGCACAGATCGAAAAAGTGTGCCGGGCGCTGGAAATCCCGGTCGGTGTGAAGGAAGTCGGCTGGGGGATCGACGGCGACACAGCGCTCCGGCTGTATAATGCCGGTGCAGCCTTTATCGATGTTGCCGGTGCAGGCGGCACCTCCTGGAGCCAGGTCGAGAAGTTCCGCAACACCGATCCGGTGCGGCGGGCGGCGGCGGAGGCCTTCGCGGACTGGGGCATCCCAACCGCTGAATGCATCCGGGAGGTGCGGGCCGTGGCCCCGCACGGCGCGCTGATCGGCAGCGGCGGGCTGAAGCACGGCGTAGATGCCGCCAAGGCACTGGCGCTCGGTGCGGATCTCGCCGGCTTCGGCCGGAACCTGCTGGGACCGGCTGTGGAATCCGAGGAAGCGCTAGACCGGGCGCTCGCCCAGGTAGAGCTGGAGCTGCGGACGGCAATGTTCGGCATCGGCGCACCGGATCTGGCGGCTTTGCGCGGCAGCCAGCGGCTGATCCGGCGATAGAAGCAAGACGACATTTTAAGGAAGTAAGAGGGCGAAAGCTAATGATTAAACTGGTCCAAATGGACGAACCGACATTTCAGTTTTTTTTACAACAATCTACCCGTGACTATGCGGAGGATAAAATCAGAATCGGTGCATGGGAAAAAGAGACGGCAATGAAGCTGTCACAGGAAGAAATGACCCGTTATCTGCCCCACGGTCTCTACACAGAAGGTGCATACTTATACTCCATTGTGGAGACAGAGAGCGATGCCCAGGCCGGATACATCTGGTTCAACGTGATTGAAGGACGCCAGGGCAAAGAAGCCTTCATCTATGACTTCTATATCTTTGAGCCCTATCAACGGAAGGGATACGGATCTATGGCGCTGACCGCCCTGGATGAAGAAGCCCGCAAAATGAATGTGACGCGGATTGGTCTGCATGTCTTTGGGGACAATGACCGGGCCTTTAAGCTGTATCAAAAAATGGGCTTCCAGATCACCGACATCACTATGTCCAAAAAACTGTAGAATGACCGCCGTACTAATGGCATATCAGACTCCTTCGGGGGTCTTTTTGGTGTTTGGAGCTGGCCGATTCTGATTAGCCCGCGGCCAGCGGCCGCCTTTTATTTGGCACACCATCGGGACATCCGCTGTTGCTGGAGGTTTTGTTCTAATATATAATGGTTTAGATCAAGTCGGTAATTATGCGGTGGATCAATACAACCGAAAATAGGAGTTGTCATATAAATGGCTTTGAAAGCTGGTATCGTTGGACTGCCAAACGTGGGTAAATCCACATTATTTAATGCAATCACCCAAGCGGGAGCGGAATCCGCTAACTATCCCTTCTGCACCATTGACCCGAACGTCGGTGTCGTGGAAGTGCCGGACGAACGTCTCGACAAGCTGACCGAGCTGGTGCAGCCAAACAAGACGGTTCCGACCGCTTTTGAATTTGTTGATATTGCCGGACTCGTACGCGGCGCAAGCAAGGGTGAGGGCCTTGGCAACAAGTTCCTGGCCCATATCCGTGAGGTTGATGCGATTGTTCACGTTGTACGCTGCTTTGTGGACGAGAACGTAACGCATGTAGACGGTAAGGTGAATCCGATCAGCGACATCCAGACGATTAACCTGGAGCTCATTCTGGCTGACCTGGAGAGCATCGAGAAACGGATCGAACGCTCCCGCAAAAACATCAAGGGTGGCGACAAGAAATACGCCCAGGAAGTTGAAGTTCTGGAGCGCGTCAAGGAAGCTCTTTATCAAGACCAGCCTGCGCGCAGCGTGGAATTGTCCGATGACGAGCGTCTGATTGTGCGTGATCTTCACCTTCTTACCCTGAAGCCGGTGCTGTATGCGGCCAATGTGGGCGAGGATGAAGTAGCCAGTGCCGAAGAGAACCCTTATGTTCAGCAGGTACGCGAATTCGCAGCTGGCGAGAACGCTGAAGTGGTGCCGATTAGCGCCAAAGTGGAAGCGGAGATTGCTGAGCTGGAAGGCGAAGACAAAGCCATGTTCCTCGAAGAGCTGGGCCTGCAGGAATCCGGGCTTAACCGCCTGATCAAAGCGGCCTACAAGCTGCTGGGCTTGTACACTTACTTCACTGCTGGTGTGCAGGAAGTCCGCGCTTGGACGATCCGCAAAGGTACCAAAGCGCCTGGAGCAGCCGGTGTTATTCATACGGACTTCGAACGCGGCTTTATCCGTGCGGAAGTTGTGGCTTATGCCGATCTTTTGGCTGCCGGTTCCATGAACGGTGCCAAGGAACGCGGACAGCTCCGTCTGGAAGGCAAGGAATATCTCGTACAGGACGGCGATGTTATGCATTTCCGTTTCAACGTATAGACACTTCTGCTTATAACGCTTGAAGATAGAGAGGCCATTTCGTGGCGGGTTTCCGCTCCGGAATGGCTTCTTTTTTACAGGATGAATGGAATATCATCGCTAAAGGTATGCATACTAGAATACAGGGCGGTATGTTCAGGGGGGTAAGAACCCTTTTATCAAAAGATTTGCTGTCTATGGACTATGCACTGTAGCCAATAAGCAGAATCGGTGATATAATATAAAGTCGTATATCTATTGTTACTGTAATCCATAATTTTAAGTATTTTATCGAATATATTGAACCAGGAGAGGTGAATTCCCTTGTTGTTGGACCGATTGCAATCATTGGCGGACCGCTATGAGAAACTCAGTGAACTGCTTTGTGACCCGGATGTTGCAAACGACAGTAAGAAACTGAGGGACTATTCCAAAGAACAATCTGATCTGCAGCCTGCCTTTGAGGCTTATGCTGAATATAAAAATGTAATGGAAGAGCTTGAGGCAGCCAAGATGATGCAGGCCGAGAAGCTTGATGATGAAATGAAGGAAATGGTCAAAATGGAAATTGACGATCTTTCCTCACGCCAGGTGGAGTTGGAGGAGAAAATCCGCATCCTGCTGCTGCCGAAGGACCCGAATGACGACAAGAACGTAATCGTCGAAATCCGCGGCGCGGCCGGCGGAGATGAAGCAGCTTTGTTTGCCTCTGACCTGTACCGGATGTACACCCGTTATGCCGATGCCCAAGGCTGGCGCGTTGAGTTGATGGATGTGAATACGAATGACCTGGGCGGCTTCAAGGAAGTTATCTTCCTTATTAACGGCCGCGGTGCGTACAGCAAGATGAAATACGAGAGCGGCGCACACCGTGTTCAGCGTATTCCGGCCACAGAATCCGGCGGACGGATTCATACCTCTACTTCAACCGTAGCAGTTATGCCGGAAGCGGAGGAATTCGAAATCGAAATTCACGATAAAGACATCCGTGTAGATACCTTCTGTTCCAGCGGAGCGGGCGGACAGTCCGTTAATACAACCAAATCTGCAGTCCGTGTAACGCATGTGCCTACAGGGATTGTAGCCACCTGTCAGGACGGCAAATCACAGAACTCCAACAAAGAGAAGGCGCTGCAGGTACTGCGTGCCCGTATCTCCGACCTCAAGCGTCAGGAAGAGGAAGCGAAATATGCCGGCGAACGCAAGAGCAAAGTCGGCACAGGCGACCGCAGTGAGCGGATCCGCACCTATAACTTCCCGCAGAGCCGGGTAACGGATCACCGTATCGGCCTTACCCTGCACCGTCTGGAGCAGGTAATGAACGGAGAAATCACCGATATTATTTCGGCACTTTCGATTGCGGAACAAGCGGAATTGATGGAAAAAGGAGAATAATGCTTTGAAACACGACTTCTATGTCATGTCGGAATTGCAAAGCATCCGGGAAGCCTTTGCGGAGGCTTCTTCTTTTTTGGACAAAAGCGGGTGCAATGAGCCGCAGCGCAGCAGCCAGCTCCTGCTGGAGCATGTGCTGGGCTTGTCCGGTGCCGCCTATTATATGGCGCTGGCGGATCCTTTTCCGGCTGCGCTAAAGGCGGCCTGGGAGGCCGGAGTGAACCGCCGGGCGGCCGGCGAACCGGTGCAGTATATCATCGGCGAGCAGGAATTTTACGGCCGGGCGTTCGAAGTGACGCCGGACGTGCTGATTCCGCGGCCGGAGACGGAGCTGCTCGTCGAGGCCATCCTGAAGTACGGCGCAGAGCTGTGGCCGGACGGGCTTGTTCCCGCCGCCGCAGGCGACGCGCGCGGGGCAAGACCGCTGACCGCCGTCGATATCGGCGCCGGCAGCGGTGCGATCTCCGTCACGCTGGCGGCGGAAGCGCCGGCGTGGCGTGTCTGCGCAGGCGACATTTCGCCGGGCGCGCTGGCCGTGGCCGGCCGCAACGCGCAGTGGCACGGCGCGGCGGTGGACCTGCGGCTCGGCGACCTGCTCGAGCCGTTTGCGGGGATGGAGACGGATATTCTCGTCTCCAACCCGCCGTATATTCCCGGCGGCGACATCGCCGGGCTGCAGCGCGAGGTGCGCGACCATGAGCCGCGCACGGCGCTGGATGGCGGCGATGACGGGCTGGACCCGTACCGCCGCATGATGGACCAGCTGCCGCTGCTGCCGGCAGCCCCGCGCCTGGTCGGCTTTGAGCTCGGCCAGGGCCAGGCCGGACAGGTGGCCGCGCTGCTGCGCGCGGCGGGCCACTGGAACGAGATCGTCACGATCGACGATCTCGCGGGAATTCCCCGCCATGTGCTGGGCATCGCCCGGTAGCGGGTCCCGGTACGATACCGCCGCTGTGTTAGACGAACAGACTGCGGTGAAATTGTATTTTTGCTGCCCCTTCCTTTACAATAGAATTGACGGGACTTCTAACTAAGCGTGAACTGGAAGCTCCAGTACTGAGTAAGGAGACAGAATATGCTTCAGAAGATTAAAAAGATTGACGGTGCTATCGTAATTGTCCTATTACTGCTGATGGTCATCAGCATTTTCTCTATATACAGTGTGACCCATGGAAGAAAAGACCTGGATGGCATGCACATCAAGATGATCAAATTCTATATCCTCGGCATGGTTGCCTTTCTCGGACTGACGTTCATTGATTACCGGCTGATCGTCAAATATGCGCTCTATATCTATATTACCGGGATCGGGATACTGGTCCTGGTCAGCTTTATCGGTAAAACGCAGAACGGCGCCCAGGGCTGGTTGAAGTTCGGCGGATTCAGCCTTCAGCCGGCGGAACTGTTTAAGCTGATTTTGATCCTGTTTCTGGCGGCTGTGCTGGTCCGTAAGAACAAGAACAGGCTGCTCTTCTGGAAGGATGTCGTGCCGCTGGGTTTGCTTACCATACTGCCTTTTCTGATTGTCATCAGTCAAAATGACCTGGGTAATGCGCTCTCCTATATCGTAATTCTGGTGGGGCTGCTGTGGATCGGGAATATTAAATTTTCGCATGCGCTGATTGGTCTGCTGATTATAGCCAGTACGGCGACTGCCGGAATTATGAGCTATATACACTATCATGATCAGATCAAGACCTTTCTTACAGATATCGGGCGCTCCCACTGGGTGGAGCGGTTTGACCCCTGGCTGGTTCCTGACGAAGCGACGGCCAAGGCCAGTTACCATACCAAAAACGCCAAGCTGGCCATTGCCTCAGGCGGCATGAGCGGGGAAGGTTATATGGAGGGCAGCTCGGTGCAGACCGACCGGGTACCTTACACGTATTCCGACTCGATTTTTGTGCAGATTGCCGAGGAATTCGGATTTGTCGGCTCTGCGCTGCTGCTGCTGCTGTATTTTATCCTGATTCACCGGATGATTCTGATTGCGCTGGAGTGTAAAGACCGCGGCGGCCCGTTCCTGATTGTCGGCATCGTGGCGATGATTCTGTACCAGATTTTTGAGAATATTGGTGCGTTCATTGGACTGATGCCGCTTACTGGTATTACGCTGCCGTTCATCAGCTTCGGGGGGACCTCGCTCCTGATCAACATGGCCAGCATCGGGCTGGTGATGAGTGTGCGACTCCACGGACGGGAAGTTGAAGAGAATCTGCCGGCTCCTGCGGCTTATCCCGCAGCTGCGAAACAAGGCTGAGATATGAATGTTAATAAACCGCTGGCTCCATCAGGGATGGGGACTGGCGGTTTTTTCTTTTGCGTGAGGGAATTTCTGGAGAGGGAATAAAAAATTGTATTCGCCCCTCCAGTTGCTTTAAAATGGAAAATAACAGCTTATCCTGGTTTGGTGCAAAGAGGCGGCAAGTCAAATCCCAATATAGTCAGGAGTTCTTCCCATGCTGCAGCGAGTCAAAAAGATAGACGGTGTGATTGTTGTTGTGCTGCTTATGCTGATGGCTGTCAGTATCTTATCGATATACAGTGTGACGCACGGGCGGGATGAAGACGGGATGCACCTGCAGATGATCCGGTGGTACGGGCTGGGGTTTGTGGCTTTTTTCGGATTGTCTTTGTTTAATTACCGCCTGCTTGTTAAACTTGCGCTCTACATTTATATAGGAGGCGTAGGGATTCTGGTGCTTGTGAGTCTTTTTGGGACGGTGAAGTATGGGGCGAAGGGCTGGCTTAGTGTGGGATCCTTCAGCTTTCAGCCTGCCGAACTGTTTAAGCTGGTGCTCATTCTGGCGCTAGCCTCTCTGCTGGTCCGTAAAAATAAAAGCCAGCTCCTCTTTTGGCGCGACGTTGTGCCGCTGAGTCTGGTGGCTCTGCTGCCATTCGCGGTGGTTATCAGCCAGAATGACCTGGGCAATGCGCTTAGCTATATGGTTATCCTGGTGGGCCTGCTGTGGATCGGCCGGATTAAATGGACCCATGCGCTGATTGGCCTGATGATTGCCGGGTTTGCACTCTTGGGCTTCATCTACAGCTATATCCATTATCACGAGCAAGTGACTGATTTTATGAGTACAACCATCGGCCGCGAGCATTTCATCAAACGCTTTGACCCTTGGCTCGTGCCCGAGCTGGCAAGCAGTGATGACAGCTATCAGACACGCAATGCCAAAATAGCGATCGCCTCAGGCGGAATGAGCGGGGAAGGGTATCTGCAGGGTGGATCCGTCCAGTCGAATAAAATTCCGGTGATCTACTCGGATGCGATCTTTGCACAGATTGCGGAAGAGTTCGGGTTCATCGGGGCCTCGCTGCTCCTGCTGCTGTTTTTTATTCTGATTCACCGGATGATTCTGATCGCCCTGGAGTGTAAAGACTGGGCAGGCCCGTTTCTGATTATCGGCATCGTGGCCATGCTGCTGTATCAGATCCTTGAGAACATCGGCGCATACATCGGACTTATGCCGCTGACTGGCATTACACTTCCGTTCATCAGCTACGGAGGCACCTCGGTTGTCATTAATATGGCCAGCATGGGCATTGCCATGAGCGTGCTGCTTTACGGACAGGATGTTGAGGAGGAACTGCCGGCACCTGCCTTGCATTTCTAACCGGCCCTAAGTCCACTGGCACCTTAGTAAACTTTTAATAGATTGCTAGGTTTGCAGTCTCTCTTCTCCGGACATACTGAAGACATAAGAGGTTCAGGGAGAGGGGCTGCAGGAAATGAGATTCATATCGCAGGAGAGACAGGATTCCTTACGGGTAACTTTTAAGTATACTGCTATTTTATTTTCTTTTTTGATGGTACTTATGATGGTTTGGGAAGGACAAAAGAGTGATGCTGCTGTAGCGGAGGTTACGATTCCGCAGGAATCCATCCGCCTGCGTATTCTGGCGAATTCGGACGGAGCTGCAGACCAGCTGGTCAAACGCCAGATCCGCGACAAAATTGTTGAACAGATGAACCAGTGGGTCTCCGCTCTTGAAGATCCTCAGAGCCTGGAGCAGGCACGGGCCTTGATCAGACGCCATCTGCCGGAGCTGAATGAACTCGTGGCCGGAGAACTTCAGAAGAGAGGCATCGGGTATGATTATAAAGTTGAGCTGGGCGTTGTTCCTTTCCCGACCAAGATGTACGGAGGAACCGTGTATCCGGCAGGAGATTATGAGGCTGTGCGCGTTACCCTCGGCGCAGGGCAAGGACAGAATTGGTGGTGCGTGCTTTTCCCGCCGCTCTGCTTCATCGATGCAGGATCCGGTGATGCTGCTGCTAAGGGAACGGAAACTGCTTCTGCCGCAGCGGCAGAGGATGGCAGCAAAGGCGGAAAGATAGCTGCTTCAGACAAAGGGACTGTCCAAACCGTTTCTGCCGCTGGAAAAGCTGCGGACGGGGAAGCAGAAGCTCCTAAGGTGCGATTCTTCCTCTGGGAGATGCTGCAGAATCTGTGGAACTGGATCAGCGGGTTGTGGGCTTGAGTCACCGTTAATATAGTTGTGGTGCAGAAGGGAGTGGCGGTTCCACCTGGTGGAGCCGTTTTTACGTTGCGCCCCTAAGACATCGTATCCTCTCATGTTCAGTCATGATTGTCCCCTTGTCCGCATATCGTTGTTGTACAAGACTTTCGGACTTTGGGGGTATGGGCATGGCGGGGGTTTATGCTGGGTGGGGCCAGATTGTAACAATTGCCATTATGGCAATCGCACTGGGGATGGATGCATTTTCCCTCGGCGTAGGGATCGGGATGAAAGGCATCCGTCTTTTGCATGTGCTGCAGCTCAGCCTGCTGATTGCTTTTTTTCATGTGCTGATGCCGCTGCTTGGCTTGTTTACCGGCAGTTATGTAGGCCACTTGCTTGGACAAGTCACAACGTATGCCGCAGGCGGGTTGCTTCTGCTGTTGGGCGGACATATGGTGTTTAACTCTTTTCGGAGAGAGGACAGCAGCAGGGCGATAGATCACGGGACGTTCTGGGGAATGCTGCTCATTTCGCTTAGTGTGAGTGTGGATTCCTTCTCCGTGGGTGTGTCCCTTGGAATGTTTGTGAATAGCATAGTTCTAACTGTATTAGCATTTGGGTTATGCGGCGGCGTTATGTCCATTACCGGTCTATTGCTGGGAAGGCGGGTCAGCCGCGGACTGGGCGATTACGGGGAAGCGCTGGGCGGGGCAATTCTTCTGGCGTTTGGCTTGCTGTTCATCTTCTGATACAATAACGGCAAAAGATTTTTTAATTCATCCTTTCATGGAGGTGGAAAGCATGCTGCATATTTTATTCGTCTGCACCGGAAATACGTGCCGCAGTCCTATGGCCGAGGGACTCTTGCGGAAGCTCGCGAAGGAGCGGGGAATCGAGCTGGAAGTGCGGTCTGCAGGCGTTTCAGCCATTTCCGGCACTTCCGTATCCAGACATGCCGCAGCCATTCTGCGGGACGAAGGAATCAATGATCATATGAGTTCTACCCAGCTTAGCGCGGAGATCGTGAATTGGGCTGATCTGGTGCTGACGCTGACTGGCGGTCATAAACGGCATCTGCTTCAGTATTTCCCGAGCGCAGTATCTAAGACGCATACGCTCAAAGAATATGTCTATAATGAAGAAGCTGTGAATGGTGATATCAGGGAGCTGGACAGCCTGTATGCAGAAGCAGAGCTGAACCTGGCACTGGGCAAGGAGCCGAAGTCGGCCGATTTGCAGCGGATCATCGAAATCCGGCAGCGGATTCCAAGCTTCGATATTTCGGATCCGTTCGGCGGCTCCCGGGAAGATTATGAACTTACGGCGGCTGAGATCCGTACTGCATTATATAGTCTGCTCGACAAGCTGGAGTCCTTACGCCGTTTGTAAAGATGGTTGATTTTTCACGGGCTATCCTTTAAGATGTAATAAATATTACCCGGTTCCAGTGTAACTGGCGACAAGTGTGGATGAAACCACGATGGAGCACTGGAATAAACGGCCGGTCGCCTGGGCAAAAGAGCACATCCGCAGTTTGCTGCGGACTGCTCTTTTTTGTTTAAAATGTGAGTGTGTATGCGCTGAGGGAGGCGGAAGTGATGGAAGAAGTCATGAAGCAGGACTCTTGGGAAGAACGTGCAGCCGGTGGAATACCGGAACAAACGGAGGCTCCGGCGGGTGCGGAGCTTTCCTTGGCGGCGGCAACCGCTGCTGTAGTGGCTGAGCTTGCTGAAGCCGGTAAGCTCGGACCCGGCAAAATTCTGGTGGTCGGTGCCAGTACCAGTGAGGTTGCCGGTGTGCGCATCGGCACCGGAGGCGCTCTGGAAGTGGCACAGCAGCTGCTGCAGGGGATACGCCAGATTGCGGAGGAACGGGGATTTCATACGGTGTACCAGTGCTGCGAGCATTTGAACCGTTCGCTGGTTATGGAACGTTCCCTGCTGGAGTCCCTTGGACTGAGAGAGGTATCGGCTGTACCCGTGCCGGGTGCCGGGGGCTCGATGGCCGCTGCCGCCTACAGCTTCATGGCTGATCCGGTTCTGGCTGAGACCATCGAGGCCCATGCCGGGATCGATATCGGCGAGACGCTGATCGGCATGCATCTGCGCCGGGTTGCAGTACCCTTCCGGCCGAGCCTGCGCTACATCGGCTCCGCCAGAGTGAATGCAGCCTTTAGCAGGCCGCCCCTGATCGGCGGAGAACGCGCTGTATACCGGACGCAAGAGACAAGCGGTTCCAGACAGTGTGATTGAAGGAAATAGCGGAATTCAGATTGTTAAGAATTATAAAAACTAAGAGCTACTCAGGGAGGAAATAAGAAATCATGGAACAATTGCGCAAGAGTGACCCGGCAGTACTGGAAGCGATGGGGCTGGAGCTGAGCCGTCAGCGTGCTAACATTGAGCTTATTGCTTCGGAGAATATCGTCAGCGAAGCTGTAATGGAAGCCATGGGTTCTGTTCTTACGAATAAATATGCTGAAGGCTATCCGGGCAAACGCTACTATGGCGGTTGTGAAGATGTTGATATCGTAGAGAACCTTGCCCGTGACCGTGCCAAGCAGCTGTTCGGCGCCGAACATGCCAATGTTCAGCCGCATTCCGGTGCCCAGGCGAATATGGCCGTTTATCTGGCCGCTCTCAATCCTGGCGACACTGTTCTTGGTATGAACCTTGCTCATGGCGGTCATTTAACGCACGGAAGTCCGGTAAATGCCTCCGGCCTGCTGTATAACTTCGTTGCTTACGGCGTGCAAGAAGATACATTCCTGATTGATTATGATGAAGTGCGCAAAGCGGCCTTCAAACATCGCCCTAAACTGATTGTTGCCGGTGCAAGTGCATACCCGCGGACCATTGATTTCGAAGCGCTGGGTTCGATTGCTAATGATGTTGGTGCGTTGTTCATGGTGGACATGGCCCATATCGCCGGTTTGGTTGCTGCCGGTCTTCATCCGAGTCCGGTGCCTCATGCCCATTTCGTGACCACAACGACTCACAAAACTTTGCGCGGACCGCGCGGAGGGATGATTCTGTGCAGACAGCCTTGGGCTGCTGCCATTGATAAAGCGGTATTCCCGGGCTCGCAGGGCGGACCGCTGATGCATGTGATCGCGTCCAAGGCAGTATCGTTTGGCGAGGCACTGCAGCCGTCCTTTAAGACATATGCCCAAAACGTAGTGAAGAATGCCAAGGTGCTGGCAGAAACACTGATCGGTGAAGGGGTCAACATTGTTTCCGGCGGTACAGATAACCACCTGATGCTGCTCGATACCCGTAATCTGAACATCACAGGGAAAGATGCGGAAAAGGTACTCGATTCCATTGGCATCACTGTGAACAAAAACGCAATTCCATTTGATCCTACCAGCCCATTTGTAACGAGTGGCATCCGGATCGGAACCCCTGCGGTTACTTCCCGCGGTATGGACGAGCAGGCCATGGTAACCATTGGCCGGATTATTGCAAATGTTCTTAAGAATCCTAAGGATGAAGCGAAATTGGCTGAGGCTGCCCGTGAGGTAGCCGCGTTAACAGAGCAATATCCGATCTACCCGGGCTTGCAGTACTAAAATTCTGCCTGCGTCATTTAATGAAGCTGTATCTGCCTCCGCAAAGACTGTTTCTGGCAGTCTTTGCGGAGGCTTTTTGCTTTTCTGTGTGGTGTGCTGCATTCCCTGGGCAGGATGCAGCCGATTTTACACCGTACACCGGAATTTCCGTGCATAAAAGTTGCATAATGTTCACAATTAAAGCACAAAAAATGTCGAGAAATATTTTGAAATATCCATGAAAGTTCATGGAATTTTCATCAATAACGGTGAAAAAAGTGTGAAAAGTATTAAAAGTTCAAATCAGTACAAACTAAAGGCAGTTTATAACCAGAGGGATGGATGGGTTTCCTGAAATTTACTATGAGGGCCTGTTCGATTAAAGTTGCCTTTTCCCAGGCGTTACTTTCCCTTCGGAGGTGAAATACGCACCGGGTGATGATATAATAGACAAGATTTAGCCATGGAAGAAGCAAAAGCGCTTTCTACAGCTAACAAGACTTATAATTACCGGAGGGACAAGAATGGGAAAATTGGTGATTTGCGATCATCCTTTGATTCAGCACAAACTGACATTTATCCGCGATGTGCGGACCAACACGAAAGAGTTCAGAGAACATGTGGATGAAGTGGCTACACTCATGGCCTATGAGATTACACGCGATATTCCGCTGGAGACAATTACTGTACAGACGCCAGTGGCTGAAACACAGAGCAAAGTAATTTCGGGAAGAATGCTGGGTCTGATTCCGATTCTCCGCGCCGGCCTTGGAATGCTTGAAGGGGTTCTAAAATTGCTTCCTGCAGCCAAAGTGGGACATGTCGGCCTTTTCCGTGATCCGGATACGCTGCAGCCGGTAGAATACTACATTAAGCTTCCTACGGATGTGCAGGAGCGTGAACTGATCGTCATCGATCCAATGCTGGCAACCGGGGGCTCGGCCATTGCGGCAATCACCTCGCTGAAGAACCGCGGATGCACCCAGATCAAGATGATGAACCTGATAGCTGCTCCTGAAGGTGTTGCTGCTGTACAAGCTGCCCACCCTGATGTGGATATTTATGTGGCTGCGCTCGATGATCATCTGAATGATCATGGATATATTGTTCCGGGACTTGGGGATGCAGGAGACCGTTTATACGGAACCAAGTAATTAGCGACATAGTATTTATAGAACAAACGCGATAGATTGCTTATCTAGTAGAAGAGAGGTTAGGGGTTTATGTCCAAAATTAAAGTGATGACGATTTTCGGAGTGCGCCCTGAGGCGATCAAAATGGCGCCGCTGGTGCTCGAGCTGAACAGACACCCTGAGCATATTGAATCCGTGGTATGCGTAACCGCGCAACACCGTGAATTGCTGGACCAGGTGCTGGAAGTTTTCAAGATCGTTCCCGACTATGATCTGGACGTGATGAAGGACCGCCAGACGCTGAATGAAATCTCGATACGCGTGCTGGAGGGGCTGGAACCTGTACTTCGTGAAGCTAAACCTGATTTGGTGCTGGTGCACGGGGATACGCTGACGACTTTCCTGGCCAGCTATGCCTCCTTCCTGCAGCAAATTCAGGTAGGACATGTAGAAGCAGGACTTCGGACCTGGAACAAACTTTCCCCATATCCTGAGGAAATGAACCGCCAGCTGACTGGAGTTTTGGCAGATTTGCATTTTGCTCCAACCGATTGGTCAGCCGGCAATTTGAGACACGAGAACAAAAAAGAGTCAAGTATCTATATCACAGGCAACACCGTAACCGATGTGTTTCAATATACCGTACAGCCGGATTACCGGCATCCTGTATTGGATTTTGCAGCAGGAAAAAGACTCATTTTAATGACGGCGCACCGCAGAGAGTCTCAAGGCGAACCGCACCGTCATATTTTCCGTGCTGTCAAAAGAATCGCTGATGAATTTGAAGATGTAGCCATTGTTTATCCCGTGCATCCTAGTCCTGCAGTTAAGGAACCGGCTCATGAGATTCTGGGCGGGCATCCGAGAATTAAGCTGATTGATCCGCTGGATGTTGTTGACCTGCACAATTTTTATCCGCATACCCATCTGATATTGACCGATTCCGGCGGCCTGCAGGAGGAAGCTCCCTCCTTTGGAGTTCCCGTGCTTGTGCTGCGTGATACAACCGAGCGCCCGGAAGGGATCGAGGCCGGAACATTGGAACTGGTGGGGACGGACGAGGAGAAGGTGTATCAACGGACACATGCTCTGCTGACTGACCAGGATTTATATCAGTCGATGAGTCGGGCCGCCAACCCGTATGGAGACGGCAAAGCCTCCGAGAGAATTGTCAATGCGATTTTACACCATTTCGGAGCCGTTGAAGAACGTCCGGAGGAATTTCACAGAATGTTCACAAAGTGAACGTTGAGGCTGTGAAATGATATTTTGAAATGACCAAAATCAACATACAGTAAAACTGTACGGTTTATATGGTTTTGGAATGTTTTGCTGTGATTATTTTCATACTTTCATCCGAAAAACCCCCGATTTTCGCTGGATTGACAAACTCTTGTAACATTCAGTAAAATGAATGGGACTTCTAAGGATGTGTTCAAATGAAGGGTCCTGAACCCCCCTCAGATCCGCAGAAACAAACGGGAAAAGCACTCAAAGCCATGAGTCTCGTCAGTGCCGTCGGCATTGATTTGGCCGCCTTTACTTTAGGGGGCTTTTTCTTGGGGAAATGGCTTGACAGCAAGTGGAACAGCTCCGGAATTGGAGTGGCGCTGGGTGTCGTTTTGGGTGTTCTGTGTGGAATAACAGGTATCGTCTTCATTATTAAAGCTGTCATGGAGGAAAGTGATGGATGATTTGTCCCGGTACCGTAAGGTATTGGCGTTGGCAACACTTTGCTTCGTGGTTGTTTGCGTTCTGGCTGCGGCTTTATCCCCGGATGTCCGGAGTATAGCTTTGGGTTTGGCGCTTGGCGGAGCGATTGGCTGCATCAATGTGACCTACCTCGGCTATAAAGTCCGGCAAGTGGCGGATACCATGGCTGGCGAAGGCAAGAGGCGTGTAAGCCTGGGTTTTATGACCCGCGCTGCACTGAGTCTCTTAGGTGTAATGGTAGCCTTTAAAGCGCCGCAGGTTTTCAATATGATTGCGGTGGCTGGTGGTTTGCTCTTGGCTCCAATTCTTCTTATTATAATAGGGATTGGGTTTTCGCGTAGAGAAAGATAAAGGCTGCAACGGAGAAAGGGGTGAGAAACATGCATAAATCACCAGTTATTATGCTAGGCGGCTTACATATCGACCTTTCTATCGTGCTCATGCTATTAGTAACTTGTACCATTTGTTTAGTACTCGGACTTTTAGCTACGCGCAACTTGTCGGTCGAGAATCCCGGTAAGCTGCAGAATTTCCTGGAGTGGGCAGTTGAATTCGTTCAAGGACTGATTTCCAGCACGATGGATTTGAAGAAGGGCAGACCTTTTCTTTCTTTGGGTCTTGCGCTGATTATGTTCCTGTTTGTAGGTAACTTGCTCGGACTTCCGCTAGGTGTGGTTACGGATTATCATGATGCGGAACACGCCAAGATTTTTGGCAAGCAAATCGAGCCGGTCGTGAAGGAGCTTGACAGGCTTCACGCAGCTGCAGATCCTGCTTCCCATGAAGAAATCGAAGTGGGGGTTGCCTGGTGGAAATCACCGACAGCTGATCCAGCCGTTGCTATGGGGCTTGCGGTAATGATCTTCCTGCTCTCGCACATTCTGGGGATTACCCGCAACACCAAAAATTACTTCAAACACTATTTCGAGCCTTACCCGTTCTTCTTCCCAATCAATCTGATTGAGCAGGTGTCGAAGCTTTTGACACACGGTATGCGTCTATTCGGTAACATCTTTGCCGGAGAAGTACTGATATCGGTTATCCTCAAATTGGCTGCGCTTGGTGTAGGAGGCTGGATTGCTTCTGTGCTCGGCTTGATTGTGTGGCAAGGCTTCAGTTTGTTCATCGGTACTATTCAGGCGTTCATCTTCGTTATGCTGACCATGGTGTATTTCTCGCAAATGCTGGAAACCCACGACGAGCACTAACTTAGAGAGGCGCAAAGAGTTAAGATTTATGCCAAGGCGGAAGCATACTTCAGGTTTGGCTCATTAATACACACTAAAACATATCTTTGAGGAGGATTTACACAATGGGAGTTATGGCTTATTTGGCAGCTGCAATTGCAGTAGGTTTGGGAGCACTTGGTGCCGGTATTGGTAACGGTCTGATTGTCAGCAAAACAGTAGAAGGTATCGCCCGTCAACCGGAAGCGAAATCCACTCTGCAGACTACAATGTTCATCGGGGTCGCACTGGTAGAAGCCCTGCCGATCATCGGTGTAGTACTTGCTTTCATGTTCTACATTGGAGCTTAAGATTTACAAATGTTTGGCGGGGAAGGCAACAGCCCTCCGCGCCTTCTTTTTAGGCTATAAGAATGTATAAGTTTTCACCTTGAACGTGCAACGGAAAGGAGTGTCTAACATTGTCTTTTGTATGGGAATCTTCCGTGTTGGCTATCATTGCCTTCGGGATTTTATACTTTTTGCTGAACAAGTACGCTTTCGGGCCGCTGTTTTCCGTTATGGAAAAACGGCGTGAACTTGTGCTGCAGCAAATGGATGAAGCGTCCAAAACCAGAGAACAGGCTGTTTCTTATGTAGAAGAACAGAAGCAGGCTCTGCAGCAGGCGCGCCAGGAGGCACACAACATCATTCAACAATCGCAGGCTACGAGTAGCAATCAGGTTGACCGTATTCTGGAGCAGGCCAAGGCAGAAGCTAACCGTCTTAAGGACGAGGCTGTCCGCGATATTGAAAGCGAGAAAAACAAGGCGGTGGAAGCACTGCGCAGCGAGCTGGGAACAGCATCGGTTCGAATCGCTTCCAAGCTGCTTGAAAAAGAAGTTAAGGCTGACGGTGAACAGGAACAGCTTGTTGATCAATACCTCAAAGAGGTAGGAGGCCGATCATGAGCCGCGATACGGTAGTTGCCAAACGATATGCCAAAGCTTTGTACAGTGCAGCGGTGGAAAAAGGCATTACGCTTGAAGTGGAAGAACAGCTTAAAATGGTAGTTGAGGTGCTTCATCTCGACCTGGAAGTGAGACGGTTCATTCTTGCACCGCGGATCTCACAATCCGATAAGCTGAATGTACTGCGTACAGCGCTTCAGGGTAAAGTCTCTCCGACGGTGATGAACACGGTAGAGCTGCTGGTAGAGCGGGGCAGAACCGATATTTTTGCTGATCTGCTGGAAACGTACATCAAAATAGAAGGAGACGCCCTCGGCATTGGAGATGCAACCGTGTACTCCACATATGCCCTGAGTCAAGAAGAGCAGGACAGTGTTGCTGCAGAATTCAGCCAGCTTACGAACCGCAAAATCCGGGTTACGAATCTGATTGATAAAAGCCTGCTGGGCGGATTGAAGGTCGTGATCGGCGATACGCTGTATGACGGCAGTCTTTCCGGTAAGCTTGCGCGTCTCGAGAAATCTTTTAACGATAAGCATAGAAGATAGGGGTGAGGGTATTGGGCATCAGACCTGAAGAGATCAGCACTTTGATCAAAAGCCAAATTGAGCAATATAAAACCGATATCGAAGTGGCCGAAATTGGCACCGTCATTCAAGTCGGAGACGGTATCGCCCGTGTCTACGGTCTGGAAAACGCGATGGCAGGGGAACTGCTGGAGTTCTCCAACGGCGTAGTAGGCATGGCGCTCAACCTGGAAGAAAGCAACGTCGGTGTTGTTATCCTGGGTGAGTACACGGAAATCCGTGAAGGCGATCAAGTAAAACGTACAGGACAAATTATGCAGGTTCCGGTTGGCGATGCTATGCTGGGCCGTGTAGTAAATGCACTGGGACAGCCGCTTGACGGCAAAGGTCCAATTGCAACCACTGAATTCCGTCCTGTGGAACATAATGCTCCCGGTGTTATCGACCGTAAATCAGTTCATGAACCAATGCAGACGGGTCTGAAAGCGATTGACGCCATGGTGCCAATCGGCCGCGGACAACGTGAGTTGATCATTGGTGACCGTCAAACGGGTAAGACCGCAATCGCAATCGATGCGATTATCAACCAAAAAGGCAACGGCATGAAATGTATCTATGTTGCCATCGGACAAAAGCAATCTACAGTAGCACAGGTAGTGGAAACTCTTCGCCGTCATGGTGCGCTTGAGTACACAATCGTTGTAACAGCTTCGGCTTCCGAGCCGTCTCCGCTGCTGTATATCGCTCCATACGCAGGCTGCGCAATGGGCGAATACTTCATGTACAAAGGCGAGCATGTCCTCGTTATTTATGATGACCTTTCGAAGCAAGCTTCCGCTTACCGCGAATTGTCCCTGCTGCTCCGCCGTCCACCGGGCCGCGAAGCGTTCCCTGGTGACGTATTCTATCTTCACTCCCGTCTTTTGGAGCGTGCGGCTAAGCTTAGCGATGAGCTTGGTGGAGGTTCATTAACCGCGCTGCCATTCATCGAAACACAGGCATCTGACGTATCAGCTTACATTCCTACGAACGTAATCTCGATTACTGACGGCCAGATCTTCCTGGAATCCGACCTGTTCTATTCCGGTCAGCGTCCGGCGATCAACGTTGGTATCTCCGTATCCCGTGTAGGTGGTTCTGCGCAGATCAAAGCAATGAAGAAGGTTGCCGGCTCACTCCGTCTGGATTTGGCCCAATACCGCGAACTTCAGGCGTTCTCCCAGTTTGGTTCCGATCTGGATAAATCTACGCAAGCCCGTCTGAACCGCGGTGCACGTATGATGGAAATTCTCAAGCAGGGTGTTAACCAGCCGCTGTCTGTAGAACACCAGGTAATCAGCTTGTATACAGCTGTCAAAGGCCATCTGGATGATATCCCTGTCAAAGACGTAAGACGTTTTGAGAAGGAATTCCTGGCTTTTGTGGACACCAGCGCTGCCGGAATCGTTAAATCCATCGCGGATACTAAAGATTTGACTGCAGATAACGAAGCTGCCCTCAAAGAAGCTATTGATAAATTCAAAAAAGGCTTCGCGACGAGCTAATCGTTATACACATACAAAGTTAGTCTGAACCGGAGCTTTGGCGCTGCCAAAGCTTTGGGATATGCTTACGAAGATAGCTTTGACTTCGTCAAAGCTCTAAGGTGGTGAAATCATGGCAAGAAGCATGCGTGATATTAAACGTCAAATCAAGAGCGTTCAAAACACCAGACAGATCACAAAGGCAATGGAGATGGTAGCCGCCTCGAAACTCCGTAAAGCGCAGGAGAAAGCGGAAGCTGCCCGTCCTTACTCGCAGAAGCTGAAAGAGGTCGTCTCGAACATTGCTGCCGGTACACAGGGTGTTACCCATCCGATGCTGGTGAGCCGTCCGGTGAAGAAGACCGCCTATCTAATTGTTACCTCTGACAGAGGCCTCGCCGGCGGATACAATGCCAATATTCTGCGGAAGCTCACGTTGCTGCTGGCAGAACGGCATGCATCCAAAGATGAGTATGCTTTGTTCGTAATCGGCCGGAAAGGCCGTGACTTTTTACGCCGCCGTGAATACCCGATTGTAGAGGAAATCACCGAGCTGTCCGATACGCCGAAATTCTCCGACATCAAGTCGATTGCTTACTCAGCGGTTCAGCAGTTCGAAACAGGCGTGTATGATGAACTGTATATTTGCTACAACCGCTTCGTTAATGCCATCAGCCAGGTACCGACGGTTGACCGTCTGCTGCCAATGGATGCTGTAAGCGGAACGGATCACCACGAAGCAAGCGCAAGCTACGAATACGAGCCTTCACCGGAAGGTGTACTCGGAGTGCTGCTTCCAAAATATGCGGAAACGCTGATTTACAGTGCAGTTCTTGACGGCAAGGCCAGTGAGCTGGGAGCGAAGATGACAGCGATGGGCAGTGCCACGAAGAATGCGTCAAAAATGATCGGTGAACTCAGACTTACGTATAACCGTGCCCGTCAGGCGGCAATTACACAGGAAATTACCGAGATTGTGGCCGGAGCGAACGCGCAGTCTTAAGAATTAAGAAACGGGTGCCGGATCAGAAGAGAAGGCATTTCCGTTTCTTCTCAATGCAACAGCTTTCGAGGAGGGAAATATTAAGATGAACAAAGGACGCGTTGTAAGCATTATGGGTCCGGTTGTCGATATTGAATTTGAACGCGGCCAGTTGCCCGAGATTTTCAACGCTATCAAGATTGAAACCAGCTTGGAAAACGGCCGCACTATTGATTTGACCCTTGAGGTTTCCAATCACCTGGGTGACAACCTGGTTCGTTGTATCGCTATGTCGTCTACAGACGGACTGGTACGCGGGCTTGAGGTTGTTGACCAGGGCGGACCGATTTCCGTTCCGGTTGGCGCAGCTACACTTGGCCGCGTATTTAACGTGCTGGGCAATCCTATTGATAACGGCGCTGAGGTAGTTGCAGAACGCAACCCGATTCACCGTCTTGCTCCGACATTTGATGAACTGTCGACGCAAGCAGAAATTCTGGAAACAGGAATCAAGGTTATCGACTTGCTCGCCCCTTATGCTAAGGGCGGTAAAATCGGCCTCTTCGGCGGTGCCGGCGTAGGTAAAACCGTAACCATCCAGGAACTGATCAACAACATCGCACAGGAACACGGCGGTATCTCCGTATTTGCCGGTGTTGGTGAACGTACCCGTGAAGGTAATGACCTGTATCATGAAATGACGGACTCCGGCGTTATCAAGAAAACGGCAATGGTGTTCGGACAAATGAATGAGCCGCCGGGCGCACGTCTTCGTGTAGCTCTGACCGGTCTGACCATGGCGGAGTATTTCCGTGATGTGGAAGGCCGCGATACGCTGCTCTTTATCGATAATATATTCCGCTTTACCCAAGCGGGTTCCGAAGTATCGGCGCTGCTTGGCCGTATGCCGTCTGCGGTAGGTTACCAGCCTACACTGGCTACGGAAATGGGTCAATTGCAGGAACGCATCACTTCTACCAAGAAGGGCTCGGTTACCTCGATCCAGGCGATCTACGTACCGGCGGATGACTATACTGACCCGGCTCCGGCTACTGCTTTTGCCCACTTGGATGCAACAACCAACCTTGAGCGTAAGATTTCCGAGAAGGGGATTTTCCCAGCGGTAGATCCACTGGCTTCCAGCTCGCGTATCCTGGCTCCGGAAATTGTCGGCGAAGAGCACTACAACGTGGCACAAGGCGTTAAGCAGCTGCTGCAGCGCTATACTGAGCTTCAGGACATCATTGCCATCCTCGGTATGGATGAGCTGAGCGAAGAAGATAAGGTTATCGTAGCCCGTGCCCGTAAAGTTGAACGCTTCCTGTCCCAGCCTTTCCATGTGGCGGAACAATTCACCGGCTTTAAAGGTAAATATGTACCGATCAAGGAAACAGTTCGCAGCTTCAAGGAAATCCTGGAAGGTAAGCATGATGATCTTCCGGAAGCAGCCTTCCTCTTTGTAGGCACGATTGAAGAAGCAGTCGAAAAAGCGAAATCAATGTAATTCTGTTTAGATCATGCTTTCGATAGCGAGCTTTACTTCGTAAAGCTAAAGCCTATGCTTTCGATGCGAGCTTAACGAAGTTAAGCTTTTAGGAGGAATGAAAGTGAATACCTTTCTGTTGGAAATTGTCACGCCGGAGCATCTCGTTTACTCCAAGCAGGTTAATAGCCTGACTGTAAAGGGAGCCGATGGCGACCTGGGTATTTTACCGGGACACATTCCGCTTGTGACTCCACTTCAGGTTGCTCCGATGTTCGTTAAGGCGGATGGTGTTACGACCATAATCGCTGTTCATGGCGGGTTCGTGGAAGTGCATAAAGACAAGGTGACCGTGCTGGCCGAAAGTGCCGAGCTTCCTAAGGATATCGATGTTGAACGTGCCGAAGCGGCTAAAGAACGGGCTCAGCGCCGTCTTCAGTCCCGCAGTAAACAGGATGATATTGATCACCGCCGTGCGGAGCTGGCGCTTCAACGCGCCGTTACACGGATTAAAGTGTCTACTGGAAAAGGACAACAGTAATCAAATAAGCGGTCAAGCCTCTGGCTTGGCTGCTTTTTTTTTAAGATAAGAATTCATATGTTTCAGATTCTACTTATCCTTCTCTTTCTCGCAGAAACGGATACAGTCCTTAAAAAGGACGGTAAAACCGTTTCTTCTTGGTTGGAGCAAAACTATTATTATGTGACTATCTAGTAACAACCCAAGCTATCTGAGCATGTAATGTTTAAAAATTTGCAAAAGTACTGGATTCTTTTCATCTACGCAAGTATGATATAAGAGTCGATTTCCAAGTAACATATACACGGAGGGGTTAGATGGATCAAATGTTGTATGATGATTTGTCCAGCGCGATCAGTACCAGCGGTTTGGTCTCGATGATCGTTTCTTTGCTCTGTGTAGTATTATCTTGGTGGGCACTTCAGAACCTTAAGCTCGATTTGGTCATAAGATATCCCAAGAGCCCACAGGGCAGACTGCTGCACTTACTGCTGGCAATCGTCCTCGGCCACTTCGTGGCGGGCTTCCTGCTGGATTACTTGAGCTGGAGCGGACAGATTCGTAACATGTTTTAATGACTAGGGGTTTGGTTATATCTGTCTTAGGCCAACCCAGTGAAAATGATGTCGAATAATAAGGTTTTATTATGTCAACACTGATGTTTAAGGAACGTGCCCGCACATCGGGCACACTGGCGGAATATCCGATATTTTAACAGCTGCATCTTACATTCAAAATTAATTTAAGAAATAATGGACGCGGAGGGAAACCGAAATGAGCAAATTTATCGTCCGCGGTGGCAACAGATTGACCGGGAGCGTGAAAGTAAGCGGCGCAAAAAATTCCGTACTACCGATCATAGCCGCCTCTCTATTGGCAGAAGAAGGAGTAAGCGTCATTGTGGACGCTCCTCCGCTAGACGATGTAATGACTATCAGCAAAGTGCTGGAATCTCTGGGTGCGGGTGTTACATACCAGAACGATATCATCGAGGTTGATGCTAGAAGCATTACTTCCTGTGAAGCGCCTTATGAATGGGTGCGGAAAATGCGGGCATCCTTCTTAGTAATGGGCCCATTGTTGTCCCGTATGGGGCATACGCGTATTTCCCTGCCTGGAGGCTGTGCCATCGGCACAAGACCAATTGACCAGCATCTCAAAGGGTTTGAAGCTCTAGGAGCTGAAATCAGTCTGGGTCAGGGCTACATTGAAGCGAAATCAAACGGACGGCTGCGCGGGGCTAAAGTGTATTTGGATGTAGCCAGCGTAGGAGCGACCGAAAATATAATGATGGCCGCAGCACTCGCTGAAGGTGTTACGGTCATTGAGAATGCCGCTAAGGAACCGGAAATTGTCGATTTGGCCAATTACCTGAACGGCATGGGCGGTATTGTCCGCGGTGCAGGAACAGGCGTTATCCGGATTGAAGGGGTTGAAAGCCTGCATGGCGTGAAGCATCACGTGATTCCTGACCGGATCGAAGCTGGTACTTATATGGCGGCTGCAGCAATTACAGGCGGTGACGTGTATGTGGAAGGCGCAATTGCCGATCACCTCGGTCCTGTTATTGCCAAGATGGAGGAAATGGGCGTTACTATCATCCCGGATGAGAACGGTATACGGGTTATCGGCGACAAGCCGCTGAAGGCTGTGGATTTGAAGACATTGCCGTACCCCGGCTTCCCTACTGATATGCAGTCGCAGATGATGGCGCTGCTGCTCCGCTCGGAAGGCACTGCAGTTGTAACAGAGACGGTATTTGAGAACCGTTTCATGCACGTGGATGAATTCCACAACATGAACGCTGAGATCAAGATCGAAGGACGTTCAGCCATTGTGACCGGAAATGCGCAGCTGGTGGGTGCTAAGGTATGCGCTACAGACCTGCGTGCAGGTGCTGCACTTATTTTGGCAGGGCTTGTTGCCGAAGGGACTACAGAAGTCAGTGGAACCCATCACATTGACCGCGGTTATGTGAATTTGGCCGAGAAGCTGTCGGGACTTGGTGCGGACATATGGCGGATTTCCATGGAAGAGTCGCCTGCTCCGGTTGTAAAGGAAGAGGTCCTCAAACCTGAAACGGCAAGAAGTGAAGAGCTGAAGCCGCGCTTCCAGGTTCAGCCGACCTGGGTATAATTATTGTAAATAACGACGAAGACTGCTCCGCATTTGCGGGGCAGTCTTTTTTTAGGTTCTGTTTTTTTGAACTCTCTCACTCTCAGAATAGCGTTCTAGCAGCACCCGGAAATTCATATCTATAAGAATCACCAGTGAATTACGGAAGGAGCATAGAAATGAGAGATTTTCGCTATCTGAAACGCCAAATGCAAAAGCGCCGCTCGGTGCGCCGGCCGGGCAGCGCACCGCGGCTCCGGCGGCTGGCCCCCGCCGCCTGGCTGGCAGCCCCGCTGCTCGTGGGGCTGCTGCTGCCGCTGGCTCTTGTCCCGCTGCGCGGGGGACATGAGCCGGTGCCACCGGCCGTGCCGCAGGCCACGGCCTCCCCGGCTGCGCCGGCAGCGGCTGCGGAAGCCCCGCAGCCGGAGGTCTCCGTCTATTTGTCGCAGAGCGGACAAATCGAGACCCTGCCGCTGGAGGACTACGTCAGCGGCGTGCTGGCGGCCGAGATGCCTGCCGACTTTGAGCTCGAAGCGCTCAAAGCGCAGGCCGTGGCCGCACGCACGTTCATTGTCCGCCGCCTGATGGCCGGCGACCACAGCGGGGTGCCCGTTCCGGAGGCGGATGTAAGTGATACGGTAAGCCATCAGGCTTACGTATCCTTGTCCACGCTGGAACGGGATTGGGAGCACGGCGGCAAAAGCGCCGCGCTGGCCAAGCTCCGCCGCGCGGTCCTGGAGACGCGCGGAGTGATCATGACCTATAAGGGGCAGCCGATTACGGCGTCCTTCTTCGCCTCCAGCGGGGGCTATACCGAAAATTCGGAAGACTACTGGAATTTTGCCGTTCCTTATTTACGCAGCGTAGCCAGCCCGTGGGAGCTAGCGATTACACCGAATCTCGCGGTAACAGTCAGCTTCAGCACCTCTGAGCTGCTCAGCAAGCTGGGCCTGGAGTCCAAAGCCCTTCCAGCCTCCGCGGGTTTGTCCGCAACCGGCAAGGTGAAGCCGGTATCCTCATCTTCCTCTGGGCTGCCCGCTGTGGTCCTGTCGCTCACTGACGGGCACCGGGTCAAGGAGATTTCCATCGGGGGGACCGTGTTTACCGGACGTGAGGTGCGCGAGAAGCTGGGGCTGCGCTCCAGCCAGTTCACCTGGAAGCGGCAAGGCAGTAAAGTTCTCATTACAACCTACGGAAACGGGCATGGTGTAGGAATGAGCCAGTGGGGAGCGAACGGGATGGCTAAGGAAGGCAGCACGGCCACCCAGATTCTCAAACACTACTACAGCGGCATCTCTTTTACCCAAGTCTCAACTCTTCTGAAAAAATAACTTAAAAGATACGTATAAAAGCGGATCGCCCGGTAACACTGGTTACTGAGGTGATAAACTATGAATGAACAAGACAAAAACAAGCAAACCCATGATGAATCTCTCAAAAACAAGCAGGGAGATTCAGGCGCTAAGCCTTCTTCATGGAACAGAGTATTATCGAGACGCTGGGTATTCCCGGCAGTCTACACGGCGGCAGCGGCTCTTATACTAACCTTGGTGTGGTTCTATCAGGATGCCGGCCAGAAGCCGCTGAATCCTGACACCGCCGCCGTAGTTTCACAGGACACCGCTGGTTCCGGCAATGAAGCCGGTACAGCTGGCGATCCTGCAGCAGTCGAAGTTGTCGCATCGGCAGAAAACCTGGCTTGGCCGGTGGCCAGCCCAAGTGATGTGGAAGTGGTTAAACCGTTCTACGATGAAAACGGGACCGAAGAAAATCACGTTGCAGCCATGGTACAGTATGACAACACCTTTGTAACCAATAACGGCATCGACATCGCCCGTGAGGATAACAAAACGTTTGATGTCAAAGCTGCACTCAGCGGTGAAGTGACACGGGTGGAAGATGTTGCGGTATTCGGCAAGGTTGTTGAGATTACCCATCCCGGCAATCTGAAGACCGTGTATCAGAGCCTCGGCGATATCAAAGTGAAGCAAGGCGATGAAGTGAAGCAGGGCGATACGCTGGCAACAGCGGGACGCAGTGAAATTGAGAAGGATCTTGGCAACCATGTGCACTTTGAAGTGTACGAGGATGGAAAGCCTGTAAATCCGTCTGATCTGCTGACACAACGCTAAAATGCATTTTTTCTCAGGGGGCTTAGGCCCCCTGTTTTTTGTGTGTGCTCCACTGTGGCGTAACTCTAAGCTTATTACTAAAAACACATCTTTAGTCCCATTCCGCGAAATCCGGGCTCTTTACGGTTGTCCACGAAATAAAATGAGCCTTCCCGGGCTTGTCACGTCCTGAAAGCGCGAATATATAGGCCCGCCCCTCATATAATGTACCAAACTATCCACAGTTGGGAGGCGGGAGCGTGCACGATTACATCAAGGAACGGACGATCAAAATCGGACGCTGCATCGTGGAAACCAGGCATACGGTCCGGACCATAGCCAAGGAATTTGGCGTATCAAAGAGCACGGTGCATAAAGATCTAACCGAACGTTTGCCGGAAATTAACCCGGATTTAGCGGATCAGGTGAAGCACATTCTCGAATATCACAAATCGATTCGTCATCTGCGGGGGGGAGAAGCGACAAAAATTAAGTATAAAAAAACGACCGGTAAAAAACGCGAGGTTGCTGTAGCCTCAAAGCCATGATATTTTTGGATTTTTAAGCTATTATTCAGTTTTATCGCATTGTATACTTCCCCTAAAGTATGGTATTTTTAAATTTGGTACTAACTAACTATTCTCATTTAAAATAACACTTTGGGGGCTCTTTCATTATGCTTAGCAAGGATATCGGAATCGATCTCGGCACTGCCAATGTGCTCATTCATGTCAAAGGGAGGGGAGTCGTTCTGGATGAACCCTCCGTGGTCACACTTGAAAGTGATACGAAGCGGGTCCTTGCGGTTGGGGAACAGGCACGTCGCATGGTTGGACGTACACCTGGCAATATTACTACCATTCGTCCTCTCCGGGACGGTGTCATTGCTGATTTTGCCATAACGGAAATGATGCTGAAGTATTTCATCGACCGCGTTGGCGGACGTACCTGGTACTCCAAGCCCCGCATATTGATCTGCGCCCCCACGAACATAACATCAGTTGAACAGAAATCAATCCGGGAAGCAGCCGAACGCAGCGGGGCCAAGGATGTTTATCTGGAGGAAGAACCTAAAGCCGCTGCCATTGGAGCGGGCATGGATATTTATCAACCAAGCGGAAATATGGTCGTCGATATCGGCGGCGGAACGACGGATGTAGCTGTCCTGTCCATGGGCGACGTCGTTACCGCCTCCTCGATTAAAGTCGCAGGGGACAAGTTCGACGAGGCCATTTTAAAATATATCAAGCAGAAGTACAAACTGCTAATCGGTGAACGAACCGCGGAGGATATCAAGGTTTCCATCGGCTCGGTCCGCCCCGGCGGCATGAAGGCCGAGATGGATATCAGAGGACGGGACATGGTAAGCGGACTACCCCAGACGCTCACGATTTCTTCCGGCGAGGTAAAGGAAGCGCTGTGGGACCCGGTTTCGATGATTGTGGCTGCGGCCAAATCGGTATTGGAGCGTACACCGCCTGAGCTGTCGGCAGATATTATTGACCGCGGTGTCGTCCTGACGGGCGGCGGCGCGCTGCTTAACGGGCTGGACGAGCTACTCTCTGAGCAGCTGCATGTTCCGGTCTGGGTGGCGGAAGATCCGATGCATTGTGTGGTCAAGGGAACCGGGATTATGCTGGATCATTTGGACAAGGTCGTTAAGAAAAAGTTCTAAGCTGCCGATATAAGGGATAACAGCAGATTCAGGAAGGAGAATTGCCCTCATGATTAGAGGATTATATACGGCCGCTGCCGGTATGGTTACGCAGCAGCGTAGACATGACACGGCGACGCAGAACATTGCCAATATGAATACAACGGGGTACAAGCAGGTCGACAGCGTCAGCCACGCTTTTCCTGATGTATTGATCTCAGCGATGAGCGGAGGCACTACGAAGCAGGTCGGCCGCCTCAATACGGGGGTATTTGCCGAGCAGTCGATTTCCCAATATTTGCAGGGCGATCTGATTGAAAGCGGCAAGCCCTATGATTTTGCGTTATCCACCGACTTGCTGGTGCAAGATCCTGCGACCGGAGAGAATATTGTTTTTGACGGCTCGGGTAAATATGTAAATGCCGACGGTGAGGTTATTTACCGGCCTCAGGCATTCTTTACTGTTCAAGATAATGAAGGCAACAATTTATATACAAGAAACGGCAGCTTCACTGTAAATGCAGCGGGAGAAGTATTAAGCTCTGGAGGGTTCAAGGTACTGGACGCTGCCGGCAACCCGCTGGTATTGACAGAGCCGCAGGATAATCTTAAAGTGGACGGGCAGGGTAATCTGCTGGATCCGGCTACAGGTCTTCCTTCCGGAACGAAGCTTGGCATCAGTGTAATCACCAAACCGCAGGAGCTGGTGCGTGACGGGAATGGTGTTTTCCACGCTGACGATGCAGATGCTGCTGAAATCCGGTATGCGGATGCCGGGGATAATCTGCAGGTGCGCCAGGGTTATCTGGAAGGCTCCAACGTCGATGCTACCCAGGTAACGGTTGATTTGAACGCAGCCTACCGGGCTTATGAGGCCAATCAGAAGGTCATCCAATTTTATGACACCAGCCTGCAGAAGACAGTGAATGAAGTGGGCAGAGTATAGGCCGCAGTAGCAACGCTTACTAAGCTTTTGGGAGGTTTGATCTATGAACAATTCAACAATCGGTGCAGCCGTCTCGATGTCCAGTCTTCAGGCACGGCTTGATATCATTGCAGATAATATTGCCAATATGAACACGAATGGTTACAAGAGCAAGGAAGGTTCTTTTGAGGATGTGCTGACCCGTGTTCAGCAGCAGTCCAAGGAGTACGACCAGCCTGGCCGCAGTACGCCGCTCGGCTTTAATATGGGTTTTGGTGTCCGTGTCGCTACGGTAACAAGCAATTGGGAAGAAGGCACCATGCAGGAGACCGGTAATCCGACAGATCTGGCGCTGCAGGGGAACGGATTGTTTGGGGTTCAAGTCAACGGGGGCACTGCCTTTACACGCCAAGGCGATTTTCACTTCACTCCTGATCCGGCTGACGCTAAACGTATGATGCTGGTGGACAATGCGGGGAATCCGGTCCTGAATACAGAAGGCAATCCGCTTACTGTGCCTGCCAATGTAAGTGCGGCAATCGATGAGAAGGGCCGGGTACTCACTAAGAGCGGTGAGAACGATCCTGTACAGCTAGCGGGCACAATCATGATTGTGGAGCCGCTGAGCAAGACTGCGCTGCAGGCTGTGGATGGTAATTTCTATGTGCTTCCTGAAGGGGTTACGGCGGATCAGGCTTTTCTTCAAAGAGCACCGGGTGAAGCTTCGGCAGTAGGCGTGCGTTCCGGTTATCTGGAGCAGTCCAATGTGGATCTCAGCAAGGAAATGACGGAAATGATGCAGATTCAGCGTACTTATCAGCTTGCCGCCCGGGCGCTTTCTTCCAGTGACCAGATGATTGGCCTGGCCAATAATATGCGCGGGTAGGTGAAGGAATGAGTGTTCAGAGTAAACATAAGCCCGAAGAGGAAACCCAGCAACCGGTGAAACGGCGCGGTGTATCCAAATGGACGATCGTTCAATGGTTTCTGATTCCTCTGCTGCTGATAGCTGCACTTGCAGGAGGGTTAGTTGCCGGATATGTCATCCTGGGCAAAAGAGAATTAAGCGATGTACTCCAGTGGAGCACATGGAAGCATGTATATGATCTGGTGTTCGCACCTTAATTTAGAGCCTTTTTAGAACTCCCTTGTTGTACAGGGGAGTTTTCTTTTTTATACTGGAAAATGTATAATGATTGGGGACTAAGGGGGCGCCCGGATATATGCTTTCTGATAAGTCCAAAAAGGGCCCTCTCCGCCATGCTGCCGCGTGCGGCGGAGAAAGCCCCTTATCTCAACCTCCACTGCTGCAGGTCGTGAAGGATAATTATAGTTTTTTCCGAAGCAGTCCATATTTATGCAGCCATTAGCAAAGAATAATGCTGAAACCTGTAGCAAGGATTGTTTGAACACGCGGTTATATCCGAAAGGAGCTTTGCCAACATGCTTAATATCAATGAAATTCAAGAAATAATCCCCCACCGGCCTCCATTTCTGCTGGTGGACAAAATTATCGAAATAGAAATGGGCAAACGGGCAGTAGGCATCAAGAATGTTACGGTGAACGAACCGTTCTTCGCCGGCCATTTTCCGGGATATCCGGTTATGCCGGGTGTACTAATCACGGAAGCGCTGGCTCAGGTCGGTGCTGTGGCTATTCTAGGGGTTGAAGCCAACCGCGGGAAGATTGGTTTCCTGGCAGGTCTGGACGGATTCCGTTTCCGTGGTCAGGTAGTGCCGGGGGATACGCTTACGCTTGAAGTGGAGATCACCAGACTTAAAGGCAGCATCGGAAAAGGCCAAGCTACTGCCAAAGTGGATGGCAAGATCGTAGCTTCCGGAGAAATTATGTTCGCACTAAGCTAGTACGTGTTATAAAATCATATATCATAGATGGAGAAGGAGAGATTCATATGACTCAATTAAGCCCGAAAGCCGAAGAAACTTTATCACGCTGGCTGCAGGACCCTTCTGTGGACGAGAACACCAAGGCAGAACTGAACCTTCTTGTGAATGAACCGCAAGAGCTGGAAGAACGCTTTTACAGAGATTTGGAATTTGGTACAGGCGGTTTGCGCGGTGTAATCGGTGCCGGCAGCAACAGGATTAACCGTTACACGGTAGGCAGAGCCACTCAAGGGTTCGCTAATTATATTTTGGAACAGCATATCGGGGAAGGCAGACCATCCGTCGTAATCGCTCATGATTCCCGCCGTTTCTCACCGGAGTTCACTTTGGAGGCTGCACTCGTACTGGCTGGTAACGGTATTGAAGCGCATCTGTTCCCTTCGCTGCGGTCCACACCACAGCTGAGCTTCACTGTACGCCACTTGAAGGCTACTGGGGGCGTAGTAATTACCGCAAGCCATAACCCTCCGGAGTACAACGGCTATAAAGTTTATAATTCCGAAGGGGGACAGCTGGTTCCGCATGAAGCGGAAAAGGTTATTTCCTACATATTGGAGGTTGATTCCTTCAATGGTGTAAAACGTATTTCCCGTGAAGAGGCCGAGAGCCAAGGCTTGCTGCATTGGCTGGGAGAGCAGGAAGATGAGGCCTTCACAGATACGGTGGCGGCTGTCAGCGTTGCCCGGGAGCAAATCACTTCTACACTTGGCCGTGATTTCAAAATTGTCTACACTCCGCTTCATGGAACGGGGAATCTGCCGGTCCGTAGCGTTTTGAAAAAAATCGGATTTACCGAGGTTCATGTTGTACCGGAGCAGGAGCAGCCGGATTCTGAGTTTTCTACCGTGAAGTCTCCGAATCCTGAAGAACGCGAAGCATTCACCCTTGCCATCAAGCTGGGTGAGGAGCTGGGCGCTGATCTGCTGATCGGTACCGATCCGGATGCCGACCGTATGGGAGCAGTTGTGCGCGACAATGAAGGCAAATTCGTGGTTCTGTCCGGTAACCAGTCCGGTGCGCTGATGATCCATTACTATTTGAGCCGTCTGCAGGAACAAGGTAAGCTGCCAAGCAATGGTGCAGTGGTTAAGACCATTGTTACCAGTGAAATGGGGGCGGCCGTAGCTTCCCATTATGGTGCTACCGTATTTAATACACTGACCGGATTCAAATATATCGGGGAGAAAATGACCCAATTCGAGCAGTCCGGGGAGTATACCTACCTCTTTGGATATGAAGAGAGCTACGGTTATCTTGCCGGCAACTATGCCCGCGACAAGGATGCCGTGCTTGCCTCCATGCTCATTGCGGAAGCGGGTGCCTATTACAAGGCGCAGGGCAAGACGCTGTATGATGTCCTCCAAGAGCTGTATGAGCAGTTTGGCTACTTCCTGGAAAGCCTGGAGTCCCGCACGCTTAAGGGCAAAGACGGTGTAGCGCAAATTCAGGAAATTATGAATGACTGGCGCACTAGCCCGCCGCAGGAAATTGCCGGTGCCTCTGTAACCGAGGTCCTTGATTACTCGCTCGGCCTGAATGGCCTGCCGAAGGAAAATGTTCTGAAGTACCTGCTGTCTGACGGATCCTGGTTCTGCCTGCGCCCATCCGGCACAGAGCCGAAAATCAAAGTGTATTTTGCCGTTCGCGGTGAATCGCTCCAGAATGCAAAAGACAAGGTAGCTGCGCTGACGCAGCAGGTTATGTCCCGCGTGGACGGGAAATAATATATCCTACAAGATATTAAGTTTTCTACAGAAACGGATACTGCTCCTCACAGGACGCACGTCCGTTTCTGCTTGAGTTTAGAGGTTTTGAAGTGAAAGAGGAGGTACTTTTGGTGCAGCAGAAATGGCAACGATGGAATATAGCTTCGCGAAAGTGGTTGTGGATACTCGTGGTGATTGGTGTTTTGGCCGCTCTCCCGGTTGTTTACGACCGCCTGCAGACGGAGAAGTCTTCCAAGACGGTTGAATTTGTATTTGATTATCGTGATCTCGTAGAGGTAGCCAGCTACCGTGTAAATCCTAAGGATTATATATCTGAGCAGCTTGACCGCTTGAAGGATGCCGGTGTGCAGAGTATGGCCATTTATGAAAGCACGCTTGAGGATTACCGCAAAACCCGCCGTCTGATGTTATGGGGCGCGGCTGACATTGCAAATTTGACAGACACGGTGATTCCGGAAAATGAGAACTATACATACGTCCTCTTTACGAGCACGGAGAATAGTTCGGTGCTCGCGCCGATCATACAGGAAGCCTTCAATCGTCTTGATATCGCAACTGAAAACTGGAGCTTCCGCGGACAGCAGGGGCTTATCATCAAAACTCCATTGGAGGACGCAACACTGAAGCCGCTGCAGCCGGACCCGTTTAATCTGGAAATGCTGCATGAGAAGGGCTTCAATATTGTGCCCCGCCTAGTTGATTCTTTAACCTACAACCAGGAGGCTGTTACGAAGCTGCTGGATCGTTATCAGGAGCTTGGAGTTAAACGGATTCTTTTTGAAGGGGAATCTGTTAAGGGATTCAATGATGATGCTTCCTCAAGCAGTCTCTCTGCATTCGCAGATCTTCTTAAGGAACGCGGAATGGGAATTGCTGCAATTGAGAACATTAAAGTACAGCAAAAAGGATTTAATAGACTAGCTTATCTGCTCGATTATAATGTGACCCGGCTATATTCTCTCAGTGAAGGGGATTCCGGACTATCTCCGGAAGTAATCGCTGACCGCTTTGCGCTGGCCACTAAGGACCGTAATATCCGGATGATCTATCTCAATACCATTCCATCACGGGATACCACCAAGGCTCAGGTTACCGACACCTTGGACAACCTGGTAACCAGCCTTAGCGGCCCGGATGGGGCAGTGAAGAAAATCGAAGACAACGGCTTTACTCTGGGTCAGGCCACGGCTTTTGAAGTTGTGGATTCCTCCTATCAACGTTACTTTAAGCTAGGAGCTGTGATTGGCGCAGTATCCATGGTTGCACTTCTTGTCTCCTACTTCATTCCTTTGCTCACCCTTGCGGCCTGGGCACTGGGTCTGGTTGGAAGCGCAGGCCTGATGCTACTGAAGCCGGAGCTCTTTGAACAGGCGCTGGCACTTGCAGTGGCGATCAGTGCCCCGACGGTTGCAACAGTGCTGGCCGTCCGCAAAATCAATGAACAAGGCCCGCCGCTGCGGAAGAGTACACTAACTTATGTGGTTATGAGCCCGGGGCGCCGGTTGGCGCACAGTCTTGTGCTTTATATAAAGACTGCTCTTATCTCACTGAGTGCCGTACCTTTTGTCATCGCACTGCTAAACAATATTACCTACAGTCTGGTGCTCAATCAGTTCCGCGGCGTCAGCCTGCTGCATCTGGCTCCAATTGCCCTGACCGGGCTTTATGTACTCTTATATCGCGGAGAGTTTGCGTTTAACAAAACAGGCAAACTACTGCGTACCCCAATTACGCTTGCCTGGGTCATTGCAGCCGGTGTTCTTGGCGTGATGGGAATGTATTACTTAAGCCGTACCGGCAACGGCGGCAGTGTAAGCTCGCTTGAAATGTCGTTCCGTACCTTCCTGGAGAATACTGTTGGCGTGCGGCCTCGGAATAAGGAATTCCTGCTTGCCCATCCGCTGTTTATTCTGGGAGCCTTTATGGCCTATAAGTACCGGAACGCTGCCTTTATCATGATTGTCGCGGTGATTGGCCAGCTATCGATGGTGGATACTTTCGCCCATATTCATACTCCGGCATTAATCTCAGTCATCCGCGGAGGGCTTGGCTTGGGACTTGGCCTCATTATTGGTCTTATCGCCGCCTTGGTATGGCAGATTGCGGAAGGGTGTTGGAAACGATGGTCGCCACTGCTCAGAAAATAATCATTTCCGGCTACTACGGTTTCCGTAACAGCGGGGACGAGGCGGTGCTGCAGTCTATTCTTAACGCATTGCAGAAACAGTCTCAAGCTGCCGGGATCACTATTGAACCTATTGTGTTATCCATTGATCCGGAATGGACGACCGCCACCTATGGGGTGAAATCCGTCCACCGGATGAAGCTGGGCGAAGTCCGGCGTGCTATCTCGGAAAGTGACGGACTTATCAGCGGGGGAGGCAGCCTGCTTCAGGATGTAACAAGCAGCAAGACTGTTCCTTATTACCTGGGTATAGTCAAGCTGGCCCAGTGGCTGGGTAAGCCGACCTTTATTTATGCCCAAGGCATCGGTCCGGTGAACCGGAAGCTGTTCCATCCGCTGATCAAATCCGTATTCCGCAAATGTGCCTATGTGTCTGTGCGGGATGAGAAGTCCCGTCTGCTGCTGCAAAGTATGGGACTTGACGAGAGTAAGATTGAGGTTGTTCCCGATCCTGTTATGGGTCTGGAGCTTCCAGGGGCACCCGGGACGCTAGCCCTGGATCCTCAATCTCCTAATCACTCAGCTTCTGGACTGAAAACTGTAGGCGTATCAGTGCGGTATTGGGAGGAATCGCGGCGGGAGCTGGATGCGATCGCTGAGGGGCTGGTTCAGGCGTGTGGCACAACGCCGCTTCACTTGCGGTTCCTGCCTTTTCACCATCCGTTAGATAATGAAGCCTCAAGATATGTAATGCAGAAGCTGGAGAAGAAGATAGCAGCGCTTGGAGGAGCGGTTAGTCTATGTGAGGATGCGCTTCATCCCCAACAGATGCTGCGTGAAGTTGCAGAGTGTGGCGCTCTGATCGGTATGCGCCTGCACAGCTTGATCTACGCCGCCGGCAGACGTGTACCTCTAATGGGTATCTCTTACGATCCCAAGATTGATCATTTTCTGGAGCGAATCCGCTGCACGCCGGTAGGATCGACTCAAACATTGGAAGGCAACATGGTTGCAGCTGAAATTCTGCATCTTCTGCAAGAAGAGGAAGCATGGAAACGGGAGCGGGAGCCGTTAATCGCAGCCTTAGTTGAAGCAGCCGAGGCTCCGGCCCGGCAGATTACCGAATATTTCCGCCGCAAAGGATGATTGAACGTGAAAGCAGATAGTGTTTTGCCTACTGTGCCAATTTTTGGTATACGGGTATCCAAAGTCGACATGAAAGCTACGGTTTCCTATTTGACCGAGGCTGTACGTAACCGGGAGCCGCATCAAGTGATTACAGCCAATCCCATTATGGTTATGACTGCCCTGGATAATCCGGCCTATATGGAGATTATGAAGTCAGCAGAATTGGTCGTCCCTGACGGAACGGGTGTTGTCTGGGCAGCGGAATATTGCAAAGAGCCAGTGGCTGAGCGTGTAGCAGGATTTGATCTTTTACATGAATTGCTGCGCCAAGGCGAAGTCTATAACTGGAGGGTCTATCTTCTCGGTTCTGCACCGGATGTGATTCGGGAGACCGCTTCAAGGTTACAAACTCAATATCCGCGTATCGTAATATCCGGCTATCGGGATGGTTACTTTGGACCCGAAGCAGACGAGGAGATTATTGAGGATATTACCCGCTCCCAGCCAGACCTGCTTTTTGTCGCCAGAGGTGCAGACAGCCAGGAACCATGGATTGCCAAGTACAAGTCCCGGCTGAATATACCTGTGATGATGGGGGTGGGCGGGAGCTTTGATGTGATCTCAGGCAAAAGCAAACGGGCTCCTAAAGCTTTCCAAAAACTCCGGGCAGAGTGGTTATATCGCCTTCTCAAAGAGCCGACCCGATACAAAAGAATGCTTGCGCTGCCGAAATTCGCAGTAAAAGTGGTGCGCGAGAAAGATAAAGTGACAAAAGTTTAGTGAAAAGCGTGAATTTACCGGGAAAATCCGAACAACAGCCTAAAAACGGAATTGGAATTTACTTTTAGTTCAGCGTATAATTCAATGCGGTAGAGAAATGGGGGTCGACTTTTCAAATGTTAATTATATACATCGCCGGATTTGTTGTGTGCATGGGACTTGCGCTCCTGTTGACGCCACTGGTGAAGAAATTCGCTATTAAGATTGGTGCTACAGATGTGCCGAATGCCCGTAAGGTGCATACGAAGATAATGCCCCGCCTTGGTGGGCTAGGTATATTTCTGGCGTTTGTGTTAGGCCTGCTTGCCGTATTGCCAATTATTCCTTACGATTTTACTCCGCGGGAGGCTAACTTCATCAAAGCGCTGCTGTGCGGCGGCGGACTGATCGTTCTTATCGGGGGATTTGATGACCGGTTCGAGCTTTCAGCTAAAGTGAAGCTGCTGGGCCAAATTGCCGCAGCCTGCATCGTAGTTTTCGGTTTTGGCATTACTGTTGATTTCGTGAATATTCCTTTTAACAATACGTATTCTTCACTGGAAAGCTGGATCGCTGTTCCGCTGACGATCTTCTGGATTGTCGGTGTCACTAATGCCGTTAACCTGATTGACGGGTTGGACGGGCTAGCAGCCGGTGTATCCGGAATTGCAATTGCTACAATCGCTGTAATGGCGTTTTTGATGGGTAATACGATGGTTGCGCTCCTGTGCCTGCTGTTGCTTGGCAGTATACTAGGTTTTCTGTTCTTCAACTTTCACCCGGCAAAAATCTTCATGGGCGATACAGGCTCATTGTTCTTAGGTTTCTGTCTGGCACTCTTGGCGCTGCTAGGATTTAAACAAATTGCGGTGGTATCTTTTATTACTCCACTCCTGATCATAGGCGTTCCTTTATCAGATACGTTCTTCGCCATCGTGCGCCGCAAGCTGCAAAAGAAACCTATCTTTGCACCTGACAAAGGGCATCTGCATCACTGCCTGCGCGAACTTGGTTTCAGCCATCGTCAAACGGTTCTCATCATTTATGGTATTGCTGCTTTCTTCGGTATACTGGCAGTTATACAAACGTCCGCTTCGCTCTATGAAGCGAACTGGGTAACCTTCGTAGTGATTTGCGTTATGCTGTTCTTCCTGCAGATTGGTGCTGAAATAACCGGCGTCATCAGTAAGACCAAACGGCCTTTAATTGATTTTCTGCTAAGAATGCGAATGAAGGTTAGTCCGGAGCGCGGATCGAAGTCATAAAGGCACTAGAAACTGTGATCTGCTATTATATTCCTTTAATTTACAAAGCTCATCCTTTTTAGGATGAGCTTTTTTATTGTATTCCTAAAAAAAACTGCCGCTATGACCGATAAAGAACAAAGTGAAGAATATCGAGAACATATACTCAAAGGAGAGATATAACACATGTTACGCTTTAAGAGAGCATTCGTTTGGCTGCTGCTGGCGGCTCTGATCGTTTCCATGTTTCCTGGTAAATACACGCCGCAAGCAGCGGCAGCAACCACGACCTACTTCAGTCCGGATGATCTCACGCTGCGGAATACAGCAAGTCTTGACCAGACAGCGACCACTGGTGCAATGGCAATCACAAGAAATACTGTATATAAGACAAGCGCTCCCAACTTCTCCATAACCGGTACCTATGCACAGGTAACTGCTTCCACTATGAAGGTTACTGTGCAGCAGATGACGCAGAGTGGGGGGAAATGGGTTACAGATGATACCCATACTACTACTGGTGCGGTAACTACGGACACCCTAAATCCGGATAACCGGTTTATAGCAAGTGGCCTAACCCTCTTTGCAGGATATAATAAAATTACTTTTTCAGGCATGCAAGGCTCCTTACAACGCTCCGAATCGTTTTATGTACTTTACGATAAGGTCCCTTATATTTCTTCTCTTCAAGTACTTGGAGGAGGACCCACTGCCATTAACTTAAATGAAGGTACCAAGGTTGTTGTACCTAACCAGCAGATCACGCTCCAAGGTAATGTAACGAATGCAACCAAGGTAGGGGTATCCCTAAATGGTGGTTCTTCGCTGCAAACCTCGCTTCTTGAGGATGGAACCTTTTTTACACCAGCGCTCACTTTGAAATCTGGGGAAAATACGCTGGACATCATAGTGCAGAATGCAGCTGACTCCATTGCAATTAAACGTTCGGTGTATTATTTTGACAAGAACAAGCCGTTTACCGATCTGTACATTACCCACGGCGATTCTACGCTGACGACACCCGTCTACAAGGCTTATAGTATTTTGGACAATATCCCTACCCTGACAGCTAAAGATACCACAGCTGAGATTATGGGACAGGTACTTCTTCCTTATAACGCCAGCCCTAAGACTTTTGAAGATAATCATGAAGTGAAAATTAACGATCTGGTCGTTCCAATCGATGTGCTGGAGTCCTATACGATTAACTCAGACGGTACATTTAATACAAAGACTGGTACAACAGCACAGAAAGAAATCATTATCCCGGCCCCAGATGGGGTGACGCCTCAATACCGTTTAATCACCTTTCGGACTAACGGTTCATTCGCGCTTACTGCGGGAACTTCTAACGTAATCGTAGGAATTACGTACGGGACTTATACTACATCGGTCAAAGAAACCTATAAGTTCCTGGCGGGTGAGAACGTCATTACGGATATGTACTACCTTTCAGGTTATAAAGAAGTTTCTACAGGTAACATTGACGCTTCAAAATTATCAAAGCTTCCATTAAACGGAGCTGAAGTCGAAACACCTGACTTTTTCATTATGGTGAAGTCAAGCGCGGCACCCTCGGATTTATTGGGTTCTTACCTCCCCTTGGGGGCATCGCTGGAGCTAGAGAAACAAACTAATCTCGATAATCTAGGCTCCAATGAGGCTGTCTATAAGGTTGTTGGTTTCTCCAACGGACAGCAGAAGGTGAAATTTCAATTTAAAGGTTCACAATCCTTTTATAATGCAGATATTGCTTATGTCTCCAAGAACTATATTTATGTAGCTAACTTAAATGATGGTCAGACCTACACATTCAGTTCAGCCAATGCTGCCAATACTATGTCAGTATCAGGTGAATATATCGGGTTCGAGAACATCAGCAATGCCCAATTTTTTGTCAACGGGACTTCAAATGACAAACTGAAACCAGGACTACAGGATAGTGATACTTTCGATCCGACGAAGAATCCAAAATTCTCATTTGTACTTAATATTTCAGCTTCAGGCCCCCTCGTATATGGAGAGAATAAAATTGTATTCACCGGAACCTCCATGGACAATGTGGGGAATAAGAGAGAAATACGCAAGGAACTCAAAATCTATATTGTAGATACCAATGTATCCAACCTGTCACAGTTCCATCCCAAGCTGCCTAAAGGAAGAGCTGCGCTTAACCATACGAATATTAAGGACTATACGGATAAAGAGCTTAACGATATTCTTGGATTGACTTCTGAGTTCATCTATAAGGATGAAAAGTATGTCACCAGCCAAACCAGCTACGATTTGGTACTCAGAGGAGGAGCAGCGAATAAGCTTAACCTGTATCAAGGTTCTGAACTGTTCCTTTCCCTGGGTAGTGCAACACTGGGTACAGACTCGGTTAAAAAAGGACCAGAATCATTCACTTACAGAGGAAAGACCTATTACTATGATTTTGTGGGCAGCAGCACAGATTTCATTCTGCGGATCATGGATATTCCTGCGGAAACAGCGGGAAGTATTGTATACAACCTGGAGTTAATCAATGAAACCGGTGCTCGCACGAATCAACGTTTGGAGGTAGAGCGTGAAGTCTCTCCATACCGCATCTTATCTCCAGTAGAAACGGTTGGAAAACAGATTGTCGTCAATAAAAACTTTGTCCGTTTTGATATTGAAGCTGAAGGGGCAACAAAAGTTATAATTGATAAATTTGAAGCTGTGCCACGTACAGATTTGCCGAACAGATTTACGCTGGATTATGTAGGTTTGAAACCAGATAAAGCAACAACAATAAAAATCCAGATTGTTCGTGCTGCGGCAACCATAAATGATACAATCACCGTCTATTACGCTAGTGCCGTACAAGTGGATACACAATTCATGGCTGAAAAGGTTGCGGCTAAGTATAGTGTATTTAACAAGGGACTTGAGCTTTCGTTTCCAAAGGGTACATTAATGAAGGGAAACACTAGTTCCGGCGCGGCAAAGTACTATCCTGATACCAAACTGCTTTTCGGGATTGCAGATCCGGTAGATGGTGTTGTTGAGCGTAAAAATGATTATGGCAACACAATCAACGTAGATGCAGATGCACGCACACCAGGAGGTCAAAGCACATTGCTAATTCCTTCTGATTTGGTATTGCGGTTTAACTCGACAGTAGAAACCAATAACTTCTCCCGGGTATCCGACATTTACTGGATCAGTGGAGGTCTTGGGGAAAAAGGTACTAAGGGCACTGCGCTTTATAAACCGGCTACAAATGGTATTGCGCCATATTCGGTAGAAGGTAATTTCACACAAATTGAAGCCGAACGCAAAATTGTTCCTTCACAGCGTGGGGAACTGACTCTTACGTTTAGTCCCAATATTGTGGATGAGGTTGGATCAACGATAACAGTGTACCGGTATACAGACTCAGGACAATGGGAGAACATTGGCGGCGAGGTCGATACGAAGAAACATACGATCACTGTTGCTTTTGATCAATTTGGGTATTACACAGTAATGAAGCTCCGCCGTGGATATACAGACATCACGAATCACCCATGGGCAAGAAATATCCTTAACGGATTATATTCCAAGGGTATTATGAAAAATCTTAGGTTCGATCAATTTGGAGCCGACGATACGACTACACGTGGTGAATTTGCTACCCTGCTGGTGAAAGGGCTGAATATCCCTTTAAGCTACAATAATAGCCAGCAAACCTTCTTTGATATTGTGCCCGAGGCAGTTTCGACAACATGGGACTTCAAGCATATTGAGACCGCTGCAAGAGCAGGTATCATAACAGGCTTAAGCGATGGGTTCTTCGGCCCGGATCAGCCGTTAACAAGAGAACAGGCGGCCGTGATGATTGCAAGAGCTCTGAAGCTTAAAATGGCGCTCAACGATGACAAGCTTCTGACCACTCTTACCAAGTCGTTTGTGGATTCGGGAAGTATGGACTTTTACTCCAGACCAGCCATTGATGCGGTATCTAAAGCCAAAATCATGTCAGGCAGTGCAGTGACGATTACGGGCCAAACTAAACCCGTATATAATTTCAATCCGAAGGGCAAGCTGACTAGAGCGGAAGCCGGAAAGATTGCTGTATCACTCTTGCAGAAGAGCACGAGCATCTTCCCGAAAACCTTCAATTAATGTAGCAATGGAACGGCAGGTCCGCGAAAACTGTTCGCGGACCTGTTTTTTTAATGGAAAATACATGCTATCGACATTAACTTTGTAATCTGCACTGTTTTACGTTACAATAATTTAGAAAATAATTTTTTCTGAAAGGTGAAAGCCATCGATGAAACCGATTTTATCAAAAGCGCAATTGGATTACACGAAAGCAAAGAATTTGTTTGAGAATAGAGCAAAAGTTTTGGAAAGAGAGATCGCCGCAAAACGGGCGTTGCAGGAGATTACACAAGAGGTAATGGAAGAGCTTGTACAAGCTACAGGGTTCCATGATGCATACAATGATCTTGTTATCGCTGAGAATGCCTTGATTGAATGGTCCCACACTACAATTAAACATGAGAAGACCTACCGCGAGAACCGTGAGGCCATTGATGCCATGTACGAGAATGTAAATGCCAGTCCTGAGAAACGCCAGGAATTGATTCAACTATCGATGAAGATCCGTTAGTTTATATGTTATATAAGAAAAGCGCCGATCCCGGCGCTTTTTTATTTTCCAGGATGAGGAAATGGAAAGGTTTGAAAAAGGATAATTATGTTTATTTACTTAACAAATATTGCTTAATGACGATACCAAACCTCCATGCTATACTAATTCCCGTAGCAACCCAACATTAACAATAGTTAGTAGAACATACATATCTATCTTCTATTGGAACGGGGAGCGGGATACAGCGGTTTAAAAATTATTTTTGAACAAAGCGCAACTTTTCCGGAACTCCTGCGTTTAAGGTGTAGAGTCATTTACACCAGGCATTTGCTGATTAACACTAATAGCTAGGGCAATGCCGAATGGAAAAATTAGCTTTACGTGACTTGAGGCACATTGTATAATACTTAGGTAGAATTAGGAATCTAGTATTACTATGCCTTAAACCTGTTTACAAGTTTCTGTGATACCCGTCACAGACATTATTTATACTTAATATGCTCAACTCGGGAAAGGGGGTGCATCGGCTAATGAGTGACATGAGCTACCCAACTAAAGAAAAATCTCAGTTCATGAACGTCCAAGGAGGAGAAAAAAAGGTTATGAAGAAAATTTTATCCGTAGCATTATCTACAGCAATGGCATTCTCGATGTTTGCCTCTGTAGCGTTTGGTGAAACTGCAACAACTCCACAAGCAAAATTTGATGCTTTGGCAGCTAAAGGTGTTCTTAACGGATACCCAGATGGTCAAGCTCACCTTGAAAAAGATCTGACTCGTGCAGAGTTCGCTAAGATCGTTACTAAATTGTTCGGCCTTTCAGAAGTAACTGGTAAATTGTCTTACAAAGACAAAGGTTACACAGCTACTAACTGGGCTGTTCCTTACATCGAAGCTGTAACTGCAGCAAACTTGATGCAAGGTAAAGATACTGTTAAAGGTATCTTCGACTACAACGGTAAAGTAACAGTTCAAGAAGTAGCAGCTGTATTGTTCCGCGCTTTGAAACTAGAAACTCCGGCAACAACTGATAACTCCGCATCTGCATGGGCTAAAGGCTATGCACAAGCAGTTATCAACGCTGGTCTGGTTGCTCAAGGCACCAACTTCAAAGCTAACGCTACTCGCTCTTTGGTAGTAGAAGCAGCTTATGCAGTTGACAACATGACAACTAAAGTAGCTGTTGCTAGTGCAGAAGCATTGACTCCAACAACTGTGTTGGTAACTTTCGCTGACAAAACAACTACTACACTGACATTGACAACTGCCCTGGTTGAAGGCGTAGAAACTACAATTCCTACGTTCAAATACAAAGGCTTTGACTATGCAGGCGTTAAAGTGACTTTGGCAGCTCCTAAAGTAGTTTCCGTAACTGCTCCGAACTCCAAACAACTGGTTGTTAAATTCAACCGTGCTCTGGATTCCAAAACGGTTATTGGAACAACTTATGGTACAGACACACTGGCTCCTGGAGCAATTGCTGTTACTACGTTGACAGATGCTCAGCCTGTTGATATTCGTTATGCAAATGCTACTCTGTCTTCCGACAAGACAGAACTGGTACTGACTCCAGCGGGTAGCGCATACTTCAAAGGTCAATACACTGTAACAGTAACTGCAGATGTTAAGACTGATACAGGTGTTAAGGTAACTCCTTACACAACTCTGCTGACTGTTGCTGATACAACTGCTCCAACAATTGTATCCGTAACTTCCACAGCTAAAGCTACTACTAACAAAGTGGTTGTGAAATTCAGCGAGCCAGTTCAAGATGGGGCTGTTGCTTATGTTGACGGTGTATCCGCTACAGTGCCTACTGGATCTGCAAGATCTTCACTTGATGAAGTAGTCCTGACAACTTCGACAACTCTGGTTACTGGCAAAACTTATGATGTTTCATTCCTGAACGTTAAAGACTTTGCTGGAAACTACATTACGCCGAACCCAACTAAAACTACAGTAACTGTTGTAGCTGACGTTGAACTGCCAACAATCTCCAGCTTTGCCGTATCCGGTGAAGACACAATCAAAGTTGTATTCAGCAAAGCAGTTGATATCAACTCCCTGAACGGTGTATTTACATTGTTGAATTCTAACGGTGTTAGCCAAGGTACCCTGGTTCCTTCCAAAGGTAGTGATAGCAAAACCTTCACTCTGAAAACTCCGGCTGTTCCAGCATTCACCAATGGTGTATTCAACGGAACTGTAGTAATCGGCGCTGGAATCAGAGACCTTCTGGGCAACGTAACAACAGCTACTTCAACTCAAGCTGTTACTTTCACTAAAGATAGCGTAGCTCCTACAGTATCAAGCGTGACTTACACATCCACTGGTCTGGCTGTGAAGTTCTCCGAAAATGTTGAAGTTAAGGGAAGCAACTTCACGTTGGTTAATGATGCTACAGGCGTTCCAACTCCGGTAACTGTTGCTACTTACAAAAATGAAGATGGCGTTGTTACATTCAACAATGTTACAGGCCTTGCAACAGGAACCTACACTCTGCGTCTGCCAGCCGGATTTGTTGTTGACTTGTCTTCATCTGCTAATAAGAGTGCTGCAACGGTTCAAGCTGTAACAATCACTGCTACAACCTCTACAGATTCCAAAGCACCTGTATTCATTAGTGCGCCTGTAGTTGTTCCAACTCCGAAGAGTGCAAGTGACCAACAAGTTACTTACACAATTCAAGATGCTAGCGGCTTGAATCTGAATACTGTTCGTGATATCAATAACTACACCCTGGATTCTAAGGCTCTGCCAGCTGGTTCTTATGTAACAACCAACTATACTGGTAAGGCTAGTGATAACCTGGTGGTTAATGTTTACATTCCATCGAGCGGAATCAGTGCATCCAAGGGCTTTGACTTCTTGATCACTGGAGTCCAAGATGCAGCTGGTAACGCAATCACTCCACAGCTGGCAAAACTTGCTTTGGTTGATGGCGTTGCTCCTAAGCTGGCTACTGCAACAATCTCAGCTGATGATGCTACTAAGTTGATTGTTAACTTCACTGAGCCTGTTAAAGGCATTGACGCAACTAAATTTGTAGTCAAAGTGAACGGTGTTGAAGCTACAAACGGAGTGGCCATTGCATCTGTTTCCGGAAGCAAGTACTTCATCACAATTAGTGCGATTCAAGATAAATACAACGGCGCTGATGTACTGTACTTCGACAACAACAAAGATGGAAAAGTTCAAGCTAGTGAAATCGTAGCTTACACTTCCGCTAAAACTGGTGTGATTGATCTGAGTTCTTCATTCGTTAATGCAATCTCTGTAACGATCGCTGACAAGTCCGGTGTTACTGACATGGATGATAACGCAATCGACAACAGCGTAACTGTAAACGTAGTTAAGTAATTCGGTTTTACCGAAGCCCAGAATAGCCTCTTCGGAGGCTATTCTTTTTTTTAGCATTTTTCGAATTCTGGAGGAGGAAGCTGATGAAAACCGTTTGGAAAGTTTCCATGGCAACCGTACTGCTTGCTGGAAGTGTATGGGCTGGTTCCGTACTGAATATCACCGCTGAAGGCGCAAGTGTCGGCTCGCAGCCAGGTACAGCTGATGATCCCGTTGTAACGAAAAGTTATGTGGATCAGCAAATTCAAAAGGCACTTCAAGGCGGATCTATAGCTACTCAGGCACCAACGGCAACCGCAACACCTGTCGTAACTGCTGCACCATCATCATCACCTGCTCCGAGCAATAATGAAGCTATAATTGTTGACGTGAAACCGGGTCAGACTTTAATTGCCGGAGCGGGTGCTGAATTTATTGTCCGGGCGGGTAAAGCTGTAATTTATTCACAGGACAGTAATGGCGTCGCTGATTTAACGGATGGCACCGATCTTACCAATGGCCTTGCAGCACCTTCCAATCATTTATTATCGTTTCCCCGTGATGGACGGGGGATAACTGTTCAAGAAGGTCAAACCTTAGGGCTTGTAGTTATGGTACGAGGTTCGTACACATTGAAATAAAGAAAAAATACTTTATTAATATTAAGGATACCCTGTGGGAGGGATCCTCATACACCGGAACTCTTTCCCACTGCTGACAAACATTAAACGGACTCAAAGCTATGGATCAGGCGCAGAATACTTCCTGTAATCTTTAAAAATAATTTCAGGAGGTGCTGTAACATGGCACGTACTAATCGCACAGTGGTACCGGAAAGTCGGGCAATGCTAAAACAAATGCAATATGAAATTGCAGCAGAATTCGGTCTATATGGTGCTTCCTATGGTGGAGGAGCAGATACTGAATTTGCTTCTGAACTTGGAGCGCTTGGTGGGGTAGGAGGAATTGGACGGAGTCAGTATCTTGGCCATTTAAGCTCCAGAGATAATGGTTCTGTTGGCGGAGAAATTACCAAGAGGCTTGTGAAACAAGCTGAGCAGTCTCTTTTCACATAACTTAGCAAGTGCCGGTTGAGACTGCCTTTAATTGACACCATCCGGCAAATAAGATAATATGACTTTTGAGGAAAGCCTTAAACCTTTTCCATATGGAAAAGGTTCATTTTTTGAAGCCGGCATCTATAATTTCTTGATATTATTCTTATTTTATTTGGCCTGTTATTACTAAGGAGCCCCCTTATACAGTGTCAGACTAACAATATGGGAGGTTGTTGTACGTGTCTATTAAAGGACGTCATTTGTTTACTTCCGAGTCCGTAACAGAGGGACATCCGGATAAAATCTGTGATCAGATTTCTGATGCAGTGCTGGATGCTTTTCTGGCCAATGATCCAAATGCCCGTGTTGCCTGCGAGGTAGCTGTAGCAACGGGTCTTGTGCTCGTCATTGGTGAGATTAGCACTAAGTCGGAGTATGTCGATATTCCTGCTATTGTACGCAATACCATTAAAGAAATTGGCTATACCCGCGCAAAATATGGTTTTGACTATAATACTTGCGCTGTACTTAGCTCATTGAATGAGCAGTCTGCTGATATCGCGCAGGGTGTAAATGCGGCTCTGGAGCATCGTGATCCTGCACAGGTTGCTGAAGAAACAGCAAATATTGGCGCTGGTGACCAAGGCCTAATGTTTGGCTTTGCAACAGATGAAACACCTGAATTAATGCCTTTGCCGATCGCTTTGTCGCACCGGATTGCCCGCCGTTTGTCTGAAGTCCGTAAAGACGGCACTTTGGAATATTTGCGTCCGGATGGCAAAACCCAGGTAACAATTGAGTATCAGGATGATAAACCGGTACGAGTAGATACAATTGTAGTATCGACTCAACATGCGGAGGAAATTTCACTTGAGCAGATTCAGGCGGATATTAAAGAACATGTTATTCTGCCGGTTGTTCCCGCTGAATTGCTTGACGAGAAAACTAAATACTTCATTAACCCGACAGGCCGTTTTGTCATTGGCGGTCCGCAGGGGGATGCCGGATTAACCGGACGCAAGATTATTGTAGATACATATGGCGGATATGCCCGTCATGGCGGAGGCGCATTCTCCGGAAAAGATCCAACCAAAGTCGACCGCTCTGCTGCCTATGCAGCCCGTTATGTAGCGAAGAATCTGGTGGCTGCCGGCCTTGCTTCCAAATGTGAAATTCAATTGGCCTATGCAATTGGGGTCGCTAATCCTGTGTCGATTAATGTGGATACATACGGAACAGGAAAGATCAGTGAAGAAAAGCTGGCTGACCTTATCAGCAGTAATTTTGATCTTCGTCCTGCCGGAATTATCTCCATGCTGGATCTGCGCAAACCGATTTACAGACAGACCGCGGCTTACGGCCATTTTGGCCGTACCGATGTCGATCTTCCTTGGGAACGTGTGGATAAAGCAGAGATGCTTAAAGCTCAAGCTGGAATCTAATTTATACATCAATATAGACAAGCCTGCAGACAGGTCTTCTTTTATAAGAAGACTGAAGTCTTCGGGCTTTTTTTTGCTTTCTACTGAAGAAGTTGAAGATATGGGAGTGATCTGAACCGGGAAGTCTTCTAAACTTTGGAAGCCTTTTAGCCGAAATATAAGAATATGTATAAAGACGAGATAGTATGGCTTGAGAGGAGTCTATCACCGCATGAAAAGGAAAATTTCAATATGGACGGCACTCATTCTGGCAGGAAACCTGGTGCTCGGTACAGGGTATTCATCTATCGGAATCGGAAGCTCGGCAGTGCATGCCGCAAATGAATTTAGTATGTCCACATCCCCTGTCCAGGGAGAGGTGAATGTGAGCGTAGCGTCTTCCATCAAACTAAGCTTCGATCGTCAGGTAACTCCGCAAAGCGGAGACATCACCGTTACAGCACTAGGGTCCAGTCAACCCTATGTAACTATCCCCGTGGGGAGCTCAGGCCTAATCAGCAGTTCAACACAATATCAGCTTAAATTAGGTAAAGACCTTGAGTACAATAAGACCTATACCGTTAATGTGCCCCAAGGCATGTTTAAAGACGGACTGGGACTGGAATCAGCGGCAGCCTCTTGGACATTCACGACCGCGCCATCCATCAACCCAGCGATCACTGCAAGTGATTATTCTCCTGCGAATTATTCACGGGTGGATAGCAACCTTTCTCAGCTTAGCTTTAAGCTTAACAAGAAACTTCAGCGGGGTGGAGGTTCAATTAAGCTTATCGCCTCAGCTGACAACTCTGTAGTGCAGGAGTTTAAGCTCAAAGACGGAGAGGGTTATGTCAATTTACAAAGTGATGCCTCCTCAACTACGGTGACTTTGATTTTGGCAAGTAAACTGATCTCTGGCAGCAGCTACTACGTGCTGGTTGATCCATATGCACTTAAAGATGATGACAACAAATCCTTTGCAGGGATTTCTACAGGGAATGTCTGGAGTTTTTCAGTCAAAGGATCGGCTGTCTCATCTGTAAATGTATCTCCAGCTAACGGAGCGGGTGCCGTCTCGACAACAGGCAATCTCCAGCTGACCTTTGACCAACCGATGATGCCGGCTACGGGAGTAATCAGTTTATCTCCAGGTAGTTCAGACGGTACCAGGTATTTCAACGTGAACTCCTCTGCAGTTACGGGAGGGGGAACCCGTTTTATTACTGTGGCTGCTGCTTCTGCAGCGAGTCCGTTGTTAAGCAATACGCAGTATACGGTGACTATTCCGCAAGGGGCCTTTTATGATCAGGACGGAAATATTTTCCCTGCCTCTGGAGCTTATACCTGGAGCTTCACGACCACTTCGCTTACGGGATTTGGCGTAACAGCGCTTAGTCCGGCTGACCGTAGTGAGTCTGTAGGTATGAGTCAACCCATTAAGATTGCATTCAATCAGGCGGCAACTTTAACCGCTGAGAGTGGAGTAGCTCTGTATAAAAGCAGCGGAACGAAACTTACAACAGCTGTATCGGTAGTTCCAGGTACTAATTCCAAGGAATATGTGATAGTACCTTCCACAACACTGGAGAATGACACTACCTATTATATTGATATCGCCAAAGGGGCATTTGTTGACAGCAACAATAACCAATACGAAGGCATTAACGGTAAAAACGCATGGAGCTTCAAGACGATTGCTTTGGATAAATCGGCTCCTGTACTCTCTTCAGCAGTGCTCGAGAATAATCGTACAATCCGTTTAAAATATGATGAACCGCTGAATTCATCGGTAGCACTGCTTATGAGCAGTTTTTCAGTAACGGTCAATGATGAGAAAAGAGCGATCGAAGGTATTTACATTCAGGGAGACAGCGTATATGTGACGCTCAGCACGGGTGTAGCTGTAGGGCAAATTGTTAAGATCTCCTATTCAGGCGGCTTGAGAACGATTCAAGACTTGAGCGGAAATACGGCAAACAGTTTTTCATCGCGGCAGGTAACGAATTCGGTTCAATCAGCATTGCCTACACCCAAAGACGGAACGTTGTCTGGAAAGACTGTAATTTTGAATTTTAATGATTCGCTGAGAACTGCTTCTACAGCTGGCTATGGCCAGTTCTATGTATATGCAGACGGCGTTTCATTGGGCGTTAATTCTGTTAGCTCTAGTGGTTCTTCAATTACTTTAGGCGTAAACAATGTAGCATCCAGCGGTCAGGCAGTCCGGATAACCTACATCGCCGGCTCTTACCCGCTGCAGGATCAGTACGGTCAGAATATAACAAACTTCAGCGATTTCTATATTCGCAACACCAGCGACACGACCGCTCCGGTATATCAGAGCGCAGTCGGTTCAGGCAAGCAGATTATACTTACTTATAATGAAGGATTATCCCCGGGCAATCTGCCGATGATCAGTCAGTTCTCAGTGCTGGTAGGAAGCACGCCTAACTATGTAACCAACGTAGCCGTAAGCGGAAATCAAGTAACACTTACTGTAGAGAGCACGCTTACCACGACCAGTTATACCACAATCTCTTATGTTCCGGGGACTGCCGGAATCAGCGATCTCAATGGCAACAGGGCAGCCTACATTAATCTACAACCTGTCTCTATCTCGGGAAGCAGTGTAACGACAGTGCCGAATATCAGCTCAGCAACCATCACTGGTGATGAGCTTACCGTTACTTTCAGTAAAAGTATGCAGGCCAGTACGTCACTGTATGCCGGGCAATTCGCAGTCAGAGTAGACGGAAGTATGGTAGGGGTACAATCTTTCAATGTTTCCGGAGCAACCCTGAAATTGGTGCTGTCTACAGTAGTTAAAACCGGACAAGCCGTTGACCTGTCCTATATGACAGGAGCTGGAGGCATTTTTGATGTTAGCGGGAATGCTCTTGCGTCATTTACAGCACTTTCCGTTCAGAACCTGACTGGGGGAACCACCACAACGGGTAGCCGTCCTTCCTATCTGGGTACGCTCACTGCAGGTGAATTTGGGAAGGAATATCCGCTGCTCAAGAGCGACTCCGCTTCTGCGGCAGATGATCGTTCTGTTTACAGCCAGTCGCTCAAAAGATATACGCTAACCACGGATCGCCTGGTTGCCAGCTATGAATATCTTAATAAGCTGGGTACGCCATCCTTAGTATTTGAAGTTCCTTCAACAGAGCTAGCCGCCTATGTGTCAGTACCGCTCAAGCCGCTGTTGGATGCCGTAAACCGTAACAGTAAATCGACATTCGGGGTTCGCTACGGTGACAGCATGTTTACGCTGGCGCTGGATGATATCAATATGAACAGCCTTGCCGCAAACCTTATCGCAGACAGCAACACGATATCGCTTGTACTCCGGCTGGAGAAGGTTCCAACCGGCACATACACGCCTTTCGAGCAAAAGCTTAGAACACAAGGATTGCAACCTGTAACCAGCTTGACCGATATCCGATTGAGCGCTGTGGTCAGCGGCAATTATTCCAATGGTACTGTTCTTACTGTACCGGGAGAGTATTCAGTGCGCACGACTTCAACATTGAATAATGACCAGGTATCAGCGGCCCGATTAGATCTTGCCTATTATGATGCTGCTTATCTGCCTACCAAGATCAGCACCGCCGGAAGTTATACTGTAATCAAGGCCAGTACAACAGGCAATCAGGTAGTCGGCACGTTCCTCTCAACACGCAGCTTTACCGATATGAGCAAGCACTGGGCAAAGTCGACTGTAGATTTACTTGCTGCCAAAAATATTATCGACAGCAGTTACGGTACCGCGTTTAAGCCTGAACTGAAGATAACCCGCGCTGAATTTGCAGTAATGCTCAGCAGGGGACTGGGGCTGCTGGGGGACAGGGTGACTGCACAGCAATTCAGAGATGTTCAGCCTTCCACCCAGACAGGTGATTATATTGGGGCAGCGGCTAAAGCGGGTATTATTACAGGGAATACAGACGGTACCTTCCGGCCGAATGATAATATTACCCGTGAACAGCTGGCAATCATGATTATCCGCGCTATGGAATATACGAAGAATCCGATCACACTAAGCGGCTCTACTTCATCTGCGTTAAGTGCCTTCAAAGACAGAGGTAAAATCCAGAATGCAAGTGCTGAATTTGTCGCCAAGGCTGTACAGGAAGGAATTATACTGGGAATGACTACCACTGAATTTCAGCCGCAAGGTAACGCTACCAGGGCCCAGGCGGCGGTGATGCTGCAGCGTATGCTCGGTATGGCAGGTTTCCTATAGATAAAACAAGATATCAAGCTAAAGCCCCGCTTTGCGGGGCTTTTTTTGTGCTAAGATAAGCACTTATTTGTTTAGCCCAATAAACTCTATTTCTCTTTCAAGCAGAAACGGATACCTTCCCTAATAGGATGGCACAGCCGTTTCTTCTTATATCTGCATAGACTTACCAGGCTATTAAATCGGGCGGAATCTAGCAAACTTCGCAACTTTTTGGCTTCATTTCAGTCTATTAAAGTGTTAAGGAAAAATGGAAGCCTGTTCTTTGACTGGAAAAATAGATGCGGATATCAGAGAACTTATATTAAAAAAAGAGATGGGAGAGTTACACTGAAATGAATGAAGTTTCCATGGAAAAGAGAAACGAAGAGCATACACAGGGGGGAAGAAGGTTACCTGCCAAACGCTGGATTGCGGCATCATTGGCCGGTGTACTCTGGATCATGCCGGTAATCGGAAGCGAAGGACTGCCTGGATGGGGATCCACTACTATACCAGTAGCCCAGGCAGCAGCGAGTTCTTTTACAGTGACCAAGCTGGGTGAAGAAGTAATCACTTCTGGTGCGATGATGATGAAATATAAGTTCACAACACAACGTTCGGGCATAAACGCTACCGGGCTGGCTGATGTCATCCGTGTAGACTTGAGTAATCCTTATGTATCCCTTGATGTAATGACCGGAAAGGGCGGCAACCTGACTACCCGTCAAAGCACTGGCGGTATGGCAGCTGAAACCGGGGCAGTAGCTGCAGTTAACGGTGATTATTTCAACACCGGCGGCGAAGGTGCGCCGATAGGGGGACAAATTTCAAGCGGGGTTGTGGTTTCTACACCCTCACAGCTTGATGGAATGTACGCTTTTGCAGTGACCAAAGACCGCCAGCCGGTGATCGACGAGTATACTTTTGAAGGACTGGTCACAGCTGAGGACGGTGCACAGTTTCCGCTGTCAGGTATTAATAAAGGGGCTTACAGCCCTGAAGGCGGCAGTTCTACATACAGTCACGCCAATGCTGCCTATCTCTATACGGATGCCTGGACCGCACTGGCCCGGCCGAAGAATAGCTCTACCACACCAACGGAGGTACTGGTAGAGAATGATACGATCACTCAAATCTCATTAGATGCAGCATTGCCGATGGCAGTTCCAGAAGGGGCATACATCCTGCGGACACACGGGCTTGCAGCACAGTTCGTCAAAGCTCATCTGGCAGTAGGTCAGAAACTGAGCAGTGTGTATTCCTTAAAATCAAAAACGACACAGCAAACTGTTGATCCGGCAAGCCTGCAAATGATGATTGGCGGGCATACCATCCTGGTCAACAACGGTAAAGCAGCCACCTTCTCGCGGTCGACGAGCAGTATCGGCGGCTACCGGGCCCGTACAGCACTTGGTTATTCCCAGGATGGCCGTTACGTATATGTCATTGCAGTGGAGGATAATGCCAATAGTGCAGGTATGTCGCTGACAGAACTACAATCATTCATGACAAACATCGGTGTCTGGAAAGGATTGAATCTGGACGGAGGGGGCTCTACGACCATGGTAGACCGTCCGCTGGCTGAAACGTCGACTAAGCTTACCTTTAATACGGAATATGGCACGGAGCAGCGCAGCATTGTCAACGGCCTGGGAGTCTACACATTAGCTCCTCAGGGAGAGGTAAAAGGAATAAAGATCAGCGGCAGCTCAGCACTTCTGATCGGGCAAAAAGCAACCTTTACGTTAAAAGGCTATGATACGTATTATAATCCGATAGATTTAGCGTCGGCCAATCCGGCATGGGTATCCAGCGGTGGCAGTGCTACAGTGAGTGCAGGCGAAGTTACGGGTGTCAAAGCAGGAACAGTTACACTGACCGCGACCAGCGGCGCTGCAAGTGCCTCTGCGAAGGTTACCGTTTTAGGCGGCGACGATCTTGCCAGCCTGACGGCAGGGACGGCTACAGCTCCTCTGGCAGCTGGTGCCTCGGTCTCCGTACCCGTAACAGCAACTGCTAAAAGCGGTGCGACACTGGCTGTGCCGAATTCAGCGTTGAAATGGGAATTTGTCGGGTTCAAGGGTAATGTGCAGGATGGCAAGCTGACGGTTGAATCGGTGAATGCCGGGGTCACCACAGGGTATGCGATTGCCCGGTACGACGGGTTCAGTACTGCGGTTGTTTTATCGACTGCAGCGGCTACACCATGGGAGAACTTTGATAATGTAACCTATCCGATCGCCTTTACTTCGAACGTGAGTAGTGTCACTGGAACGGCCGCAATCGTGGCTGGAACGGCGGAGCGGGCAGGTTCCAAAGTGTTGTCACTCAGCTATGACATGACTGCCGGCAGCGGTAAAATGTATGCCTATGCCCAGCTTAACGGATCCTCCGGCAAGAGCATTCCGGCAGCTGCCACTTCGATGTCACTTGATGTGATGGGGGATATGAGCCTTAACTGGCTGCGGGCAGAAGTTGTGGACAGCGCTGGAGCAACAGCCTATATTGATCTTGCTAAAGTCATTGACTGGAACGGTTGGAAGAGCCTGAACATTGATTTGTCAGGATCAGGAATTAAATTCCCTGCGTCGCTGAAAAGAGTGTACGTAGTGAATGTAGAAGAAGGACAGGATGAACGGGCTAAGACAGGTACTGTTGCTTTCGATAATCTTTCCTTCGTGATGCCTTCGCTGTCCAGCGAAGCCGGGCTTCCAAATGGCTCCGCAGCAATGATCATCGGCTCCAAAGCAATGATGGTCAATGGGACTAAGAAGTCGATTGATGTAGCTCCGATCGTCAAGAATGATACCACATATGTGCCGATAAAATATGTGCTGGATGCTTTTGGCGGAAGTGCCGCCTGGGATCAGAGCACTAAGAAAATCATGGTGCTGCGTGGTGCCAAGGCGCTTGATCTGACAGTAAATAAGAAGGAATTTATTCTAAACGGGAAGCGTCAAAGCGCTGAAGTAGCTCCTTTAATCCTAGATGGCAGGACTTTAGTACCTCTTCGCCTCGTCTCAGAACAGCTCGGATTGACTGTAAAATGGGAACAGAAAACGAAGACCGTAACTATCGAATCGTGATATGGTAATATTAAAGGAAAGCCTTTAATACGATCCGATAGAAATGGGGCAAGCATCCGTGGAATTTCAAGCCGATGCGATAGATCGCGTCATTAAGAATACCATCGACGTGATGGAGAGCAGCAAGTATCAGATTTTTGAAATATTGCAGGTTGCACGGGATGAGCTTGTTGCACTCACCAAAGAACTGCAGAGGGTCATGGAAGAAACGGATGAAACATTGCAAAAGGTGGACAAGCTGGAGCTGCAATACCACCGCTCCCGGATCCGGCTGACGGAAGTCAGCCGTGATTTTGTCCGCTATTCGGAGAAAGACATCCGGATTGCTTATGAGAAGGCCACTGAGCTTCAGCTTGAACTCATGATGACAAGAGAACGGGAAATCTATCTTCGAAGCAGGCGGGACGAACTGCAGCTGCGGGTGCGCAGTGTCGAAAATTCGGTAGAGCGTGCAGAATCGATCGGTTCGCAAATGAGTGTTGTTATTGAATATCTGTCCGGAGAAATGGGACAAGTGACGAGAATTGTCGAAACTGCGAAGAATAGACAAATGATCGGACTTAAAATAATTTTGGCGCAAGAAGAGGAACGGAAAAGAATTGCCCGGGAAATTCATGACGGTCCTGCTCAAATGCTGGCGAATTTAGTCCTTAGGACGGAAATTGTAGAAAGAATGCTGGTGAAGCAGGAATTTGGGCTAGTGCAGGACGAAATAATAGATTTAAAAGGGCAGGTTCGTTACAGCCTGGAGGAAATGCGTAAAGTGATTTTCAACTTGCGTCCGATGGCGCTCGATGATCTTGGCTTGATTCCAACGCTGCGGAAATATGTGCATGATTATGAGGAGAAGACGAAGATCCGAACCGCCTTTGAAACGAGAGGTAAGGAGCATCGTTTATCTTCAGCCATGGAAGCCGCAGTCTATCGCCTTGTTCAGGAAGGCTTGTCGAATGCCGCCAAGCACGCATACCCGAGTTATGTGCTGGTAGAAATCACTTATCAGGCGCAGCTGATCAAAATTGTGGTGAAGGATAACGGAGTAGGGTTTAATGTGAAGAAGGTAAGTGAGCAGGGCAGCCGTGAAAGTTTTGGGCTGGTAGGTATGCGGGAGCGCGTAGAGTTACTCGAAGGAAGAATGGAAATAGAGTCTGCAGAAAATCAAGGCACAACAATCGTAATTCACATTCCGACGAATGTGGAAAAGGGGAAGGAGTAATGTGATGGAGAACCAAATCTCTGGTAAATCGCCTATAAAAGTTCTTTTGGCCGATGATCATCAATTGTTTCGTGAAGGGCTTAAACGAATTTTAAATATGGAGGATGACATTGAAGTCATCGGGGAATGTGGAGACGGCATCCAGGTACTGGAGTTTTGTAACGTCAATAAGCCTGACATCGTACTGATGGATATCAACATGCCTATCGAGAACGGTGTAGAGGCTACACAAAAGCTGCGGGAGATGTTCCCGGATGTTAAGGTCATTATTTTATCGATTCATGATGATGAGAGTTATGTGTTCGAAACGCTGCGCAAGGGTGCCAACGGCTATTTGCTCAAGGATATGGAGGCGGAGTCGCTCATTAATGCCATACGCTCTGTCTGCGAGGGTCATGCCTTCATTCATCCGAAGGTTACAGGCAAGCTGATTAACCAGCTGCGCCGCATGACCTATCTTAATGAGACAGGGGCAATGGCCGAAACCCCGGTGAAGGAAGCGGGCGTTAAATTTGTCGCTGGTGACAACAATCCGCTGACCCGCCGTGAAGCTGAGGTTCTGCGGCTGATGGCCGAAGGCAAGAGCAATAAGAATATTGGGGAATACCTCTTTATCAGCGAGAAAACCGTTAAGAACCATGTCAGCAGCATCCTGCAAAAAATGGAAGTGGATGACCGTACACAGGCTGTAATCAATTCGATCAAATATGGCTGGGTCACGCTGTAACCGGCTTAATTTTAACTGAGCGTTTTGGAGAATCCAACTGATCCGGAACAACATTACATAACGTAAGGGCTGCAGTCTGGCTCAAGCCAACGTATTGTTTCAGTCGCAGTTATATAAAATGAACTTAGGGCGTTTTATATATTCGAATTTTGCAAAATGCTGATTTAATTATGTACCCGGCTATAGAGAATTTGACCCCGTGTGCGCCTGGAAGATATTAATTATCACACTGGGAACAGAGCAGGCGGGGCTTTATCGGCTTCAAGAAACCATGGGCAGTCACCGACCTTGTAACACCGGCATATAGTGTCGGTATAAAGAGGAGGTGCATCTCCATGGTAGCCCAGTTAATATGGATTGTGGCTGTTTACGCATCTGCGGTGATCCTCATTCACATCCTGCATTACCAGGAACAGACCCGAAGGGTCATGCGGTCCGGTAAGCGGATTCATTATTTTTTGATCACACGCAATCATGAAGCAGTTATTGAAGGGTACATTCGGATGCTGGCTTTTCATGCTTTTTGGACTGGAAAACTGCATCAGGTGACTGTGCTGGATGATGAATCGAAGGATGAGACATTAGCAGTAGCCACTAAGTTGGCATACAGCGGTTCTGCAATTGATATTGCACCATTGATGCATTTTCGCCCCATAGCGGGCGAGGATGAATACCAGCGGGAGATCGTTATCGATTTGCGGATGCCGGGAAGAGGGGGATCGCAATCAAGACGCGGCGAATGCTGACTAAATATGCAAGGAACGGGTGAAGCACACTCTCCAGCAATAGGGGAGTGTGCTTTTTTGTGTTGGAGGAGGGATTGTAAGGTCATAAGGATGGAGTAACTCAGCAGACAAGCTGCGGCCGGAAGTTGAACATTTACTATGGTCATGGCCAATTTCAAAGTAGAGAGTTTATATGTGGATGTATGTTACATAGCCAAGCAGGAGGTGTTGTGATGAGAGTCAGCGTGTATGCAGTTGAAATTGACGGGCGCTTTAAAATATGGATTTCATTGAATCTGGCTATCGACCTCTTGTGGTGGAGTGCGGCAGGAGAACGTGGCTGGCGTGGAAGAGCAGCAGAGAAACTGGTCCTTCTCTCCTCTTCACTCCCCCTCGGTTGGGCGGTAAAGCTGCGGGAGTGCTTTCGTTTCCATAAAATGATGTGCCGGTGGTCATCTGAGGAGTGGGCAGCTTATCTGAGAGATTCTCTTCAGGAAGAGATGCGAAGAGAGGAAGAGTCAGGGGGAAAGCAGCAAGGAACATGGATGAATAGCGTTGAGGTAATCACGGAGCCGTTGAGGAATCAGGAGCAGCAGAATTGCTGGGCCAGGATAGACTCAGGGTGTGATAAAGGTGAATCAGAGTCGTACTTCAGCAGCGGGTCTGGGGATGGATTGCTGGATCGAAGTGAATCACTTGGTATTGCAGCCGACCGGTTGGTAGAGATGCTCTCCGGCCGCTCGCTGCTTCAGCCGGAGGTTGAAGGCTTGCTGACGGAGCAACTCGCTGGAATGGAGCGGGACTGGCGGTCTGCTGCCCAGCTTGCCCATCTGCAAGGGCGATTGAAGTTGCAAGCTGCCGTTAGTGCCGGGATAGGGGGCAAGGGGGAGGGACGGAGCAACAATAATAGCGAGAAGGCTGAGGGTAAGAAAGGTGATCACAGCAACTCTAGTAGCAGGAGGGGGGAAGGAGATAGGGAGTATCCTAGTAACTCCAGAAGCAAGTGGGCTGAAGGAGATAGAGAGTATCCCTGCAACTCTAGTAGCAGGAGGGGCGAAGGAGATAGGGAATATCACAGCAACTCTAGTAGCAGGAGGGATGAAGGAGGCAGAGTTTGCCTCAGCAGGGCAGGCTTAGCCGCGGCGCTCCGCTTGCCGCTGCTGCTCTGGAGGCGCGGCGCTGCCCGCCGCCGCGCGGTAGAACGCTGCCTGCGCTGCGGCAGCGTGGCCACGGGCCGCACGCCATGCGCTGCGTGCGGCCTGGCCGGCTGCGCCTACTGCGAGGCCTGCCTCGCGCTCGGGCGCAGCCGGGCCTGCGCGCTGCTGCTGCGCAGCGCGGCGTCTCCGGCCGTGCGGGGCACGGCCGGAATCAGCCCCACCGTAGCGGCACGCCGGTGGGGGCTTAGTGCAGCTCAGGCGGGGGCCGCCGGCGCTGCACTGCAGTTCTTGACGGCGCGGCGCCAGCACGCCGCCGGCACAGGCCCAGAGCGGTTCCTGCTCTGGGCAGTCACGGGAGCGGGGAAAACGGAGATCACGTTCCCGCTCCTGGAGACAGTGCTCGCTGCCGGAGGCCGGGCACTGGTGGCGACGCCGCGCCGCGACGTCGTGCTGGAGCTTGCCCCGCGGCTCGCCCGAGCTTTCCCGGCGGAGACGCTGGCCGTGCTGTACGGCGGCAGCCAGGACCGCTGGGTAGCGGGTCAACTGACGATTGCAACCACGCATCAACTGCTAAGGTTTCATCATGGTTTTGATCTGGTCATTATCGATGAGCTGGATGCTTTTCCTTACCATAACAATCCCATGCTGGCTTTTGCTGCTGAACAGGCCTGCAAGCCGGATGGCGTGTTTATCTTCTTGTCGGCTACACCGCCGCAGAAGCTGCAGCGGCAGGCGCATTTTGGCAAGCTGCCTCATGCCAGAGTGCCCGTACGGTATCATGGACATCCGTTGCCTGTGCCCCGCCTGTTAACGATGAATCCCGTTCAGTTGTGCATGAAGCGCGGGGCTCTGCCGGCAGTGTTCCTGAAAGCCCTGCACAGGTCACTTGCACGTGAAGCGCAAATTTTTATCTTTGTGGCAAGGATCGCTCATATTGAAGGGTTGCTGACTCTTCTTCGCCGGAAAATCCCCGGTGTGTGCATAGAAGGCACTTCATCCAAAGACCCGGACAGAACCGATAAGGTTACTGCCTTCCGTAACCGGGCAATTACCATCCTGGTCACAACAACCATCCTGGAAAGGGGTGTTACCGTTCCCCGCAGCGATGTTTTTATTTTGGATGCGGACAGTAAACTGTTTGATGAAGCTTCGCTGGTTCAAATGGCTGGCCGTGCAGGCCGCTCCAAAGATGACCCCGCCGGCAGGGTATACTTCTTATCACCAGAGTGGACCCAGTCACAGCGCAAAGCCATCGGGCAGGTCCGTACCATGAACTCGATTGCCCGCAAGCAGGGATATCTGAACAGGAGGGAACCTTCATGGACACTTTAACCGCATGGCTTACCAAAGTCCGCTCCTTGCTGGCGCCTGCTTTGCTTCATTGCCTGATTTGCGGCAAAACCAGCCGCCCGGCAGCAGGTCTACACGGTATTTGTGCAGGCTGTGAGGAAGCTATTCCTTGGATCCGGCAACCCCGCTGCCAGAAATGCGGACGTCATGTCGGCTGTCCCGACTGCAGCCGCAGTGGGCAAGCCGTACCGATAGTCTGCAACCGGAGTGCTGTAGCTTACACAAGTGTGATGCGCGAAATGCTGGGTCAATATAAATATCGGGGGAACGAGCAGCTCGCTCCGCTGTTAGGCTCGATGCTGGACAGAGCCTACATCCGGCTCAAAGCAGAAAGGGAACGGGGACAGCAGGGGACTGCAGAAATTCAAAAAGCAGAGAGCGCATTTACAGGTCCCTTCTTCCCCGGCATTCAATCTGCTAGAAACCGTCGATGGCAGGCAGATCTGCTTGTTCCGGTGCCTGTCTCAGAATCCCGGTTTGTTGAGCGGGGATTCAATCAGGCGGAGCGGCTGGCGGATGTGCTATCCGGGCGCAGGGGGATTCCGCAGCTCCCGCTTTTGGTCCGTACCCACCATACCGGCAAGCAAAGCTTTAAGCACCGGGCGGAACGAATCGCAGATATGAAGCATGCTTTTGCAGGAAATCCGGATGGAGCTGTCCTATTGCAGTTTGAGGTGTGGCTGGAAACCTTGGGGAAACGGACGCGGCCTCTGCAGATTATTATAGTAGATGATATTTATACTACAGGGAGCACCATACGAGCCTGTGCGGAAACTATAAGAACACTTTGTAACGACTATGGTAAGGTGGCTGAAATATACAGCCTGACCTGGGCCCGGTCATAGGCGGTGTATGAGTTATTTGAATGTGATTCCTGACAATTTTGTCCGTATAATATAACTAAAATCCTCCTCTAGCCGATACTAATCATAGACTATGCTTGTGCAATCATGTAATCTAAGCATAAGTTAATTCTATGCTGCACAAAATGTAAGGAAAGGAGCCGCTGCTGAAATGAATGTAGATAATTGTCCAAGATGCGGCCGTCTGTATGTCAAAAACATTATGGATCTATGCCAGCCCTGCATCAAAGAGCTTGAGCATCAGTATGAAATCTGCGTGGAGTATTTGCGGAAGAATAGAGGCACTAATATCCAGGAGCTGTCCGACGCCACGGAAATTTCCATTAAGGAAATCACCCGTTTTATCCGTGAAGGCCGGATTTCAATAGCAAATGCACCCAACATGATGCTGCCCTGTGAGGTGTGCGGAACATTAATCCGTGATGGGCATATGTGTGACAGCTGCCGCGCCCGTTTGAGTAAAGATCTTACTAGAGCTGTTGAGGAAAGTGCCGCTACAAAAACCCCTCCTAACAGCGGCAATAAATCGGCCTACCGGGCTGTTGATAAATTCAGGGACTAATAAATTCTGGAAAAACGGTTTCAGCTATAAAGAATGATTCATTAAAGGCCGATAAACTTAGTAAAGATTATCGGCTATTTTATTTTATAAGGAAGGTGGAAGTTATGAAAATTAACGAGACCGGACGAATCAATCCAATTAACCCGTATCAACGCAATGCGGAAGCGCAGCGCCAGGATCAAACCAAGAAGAGCACCCGTAAGGATGAGGTTTCGATTTCCGATGAAGCTATTAAGCTCCTTCAAGCACAGAAAAGCGGCACCATTGACTCAGCACGTGCTGATAAGATCCAGAGCCTGAAACAGCAAGTTTCCGCAGGTACCTACCAAGTTGACGCAGCCAAACTCGCAGAGACACTCGCCCCTTACTTTAAGCAATCCTCCGAGAATTAGGTGAACCCATCCATGGCATTAACGAGATTACTTGAACTTCTTGAACGGCTGGACGAGACGCATCTTCAAATGCTCGATCTGGCCGCCATCAAGAAACAGACAATTATGGACAATAAGGTGGATGGTCTGATTGACATCATGAACCGTGAGTCCAAGCTGATGAAGCTGATTGGGCAGCTCGAGGAGCAGCGTGCAGAGGCGGCGTTTACCTTTTTACAGGGTGTAGGCATCCGTTCGAATCTGAACCTGAATCTGACCGAGCTGTCCCGGCTTGTATTTGACCCTGAAGACAAATCGCGGCTGCAGCAAGTTCAGCAGAAGCTTTCTAATACACTTCACCGCTTGAAAAAAGCCAACGAACTAAATCAAAAGCTGATTGAGCAGTCGCTTACCTTTATAGATTATTCCCTGGATTTGCTTGTCGGTAGACCAAACCAGGATTTCACCTACCATCATCCATCCGATAAGGGATATAGCAGCACTCGGCCAGGACTTTTTGACGCCCGCGGATAGATCGATCTTTCTTGCATTCCGTTTTGCCGGAGCATTCATAGGGAGGAATTAGCAGTATGACATCCACATTTCATTCAATTGAGACGGCAAGACGGAGTCTTTTCACTCAGACCGCTGCACTCAATACAACTGGGCATAACATCGCTAACGCGAATACAGAAGGATACACCCGTCAGCGGGTGAACATGAAAGCTGCATTGCCTATTGAGGCATATGGTCTCAATAATTCTACGGTTCCGGGTCAGATGGGGACCGGTGTAGAATTCACATCCATTGAGCGAATCCGGGAAATGTTCCTGGATGATCAGTACCGTGGTGAGAGCTCGGCGAGCGGCAATTGGAGCATCCAATCGGATACGCTGGACAAACTGGAGGCTATCGTGAATGAACCTTCCGATACAGGTATCCGTACTGTGCTTGATAACTTTTGGAAATCCTGGTCGGACCTGAGCAAAAATCCGGAAGACCCTACAGCCCGCAAGATTGTAGTGCAGACCGCACAGTCACTTACGGATGCTATGAATTATATGAGTAACCAGTTAAGTAACCTGGACCGGGATCTCAATACAAATATCGATGTTAAGGGAAAAGAGATTCAGAGCTATCTCAGTTCAATCGCCGATTTGAACCAGTCTATTGCCAAGATTGAAGGCATGGGTGACCGAGCCAACGATTTGCGGGATCAACGCGATCTGATGACGGACAAGCTCTCCAAGATTGCCAACATCACCGTTTTGGACACGGATGCCGGTTATAATATCTCTCTCGGCAGCCAGCAGCTTGTTCAAGGGCCAGCAGTAACCGCAACTGTGGACACTGCTTTTCTCAATAGTGCATATGCCTCGGGCGATTTGAAGGCCGGTGAGGCGTACGGGATGATTTTTTCCCGCAAAACGTATGTAGCGGATTACAAAAAACAGCTGGATGATATGGCCAATACGATCGCCACTGGCGAGGTGCAGGTTACCATCCCGGCAGGCTCAACTCTTCCTGCAGGGACGACAGTCCTGAAGGATTCTGAAATCATTAATTCCGATGGAACCAAAACTACACTCCTGGCAGGTGCAGCAGTCCCGATACCGCTTAAGGGTGATTTGAAGACTACAGTCAAAGGTCTAAATGGACTGCACCAGCTGGGTTATGCCATGGATGGTAGTTCGGGCAGAGATTTCTTTACACCTTTAATGGCCGGTGAAACGATCACTGCTGCTAATCTCCGGTTAAATCCGGAAATTGCCGCTGATCCTACCTTGTTCGCGACTTCCCTTCGGGCTACCACGGACACTGCAGGAAATGTAACTGTCATAAAAGGAAATAACTCTCTAGCGCTTTTGTTCAGCAATATGAAAGATAATAATACATTCACTACACCGGATGGCTCCAAGACTGGTACGGTCGGTTCATACTTAAGCTCTATGGTCGGTCAATTGGGTATTCAGTCGCAGGAAGCCGCACGCCAGGCGAGCAATGCGGATTATTTGGTGGAACAGGTGGATTCCAGACGCCAATCGGTAAGCGGGGTTTCGCTGGATGAGGAAATGTCGAATATGCTGGTGTTCCAGCATGCCTATAGTGCTGCTGCGCGGTTTATGACAACTTATGACGAAATGCTCGACAAACTAATTAATTCTACCGGCACAGTCGGCAGATAAAGGAGGAATAGATTATGTTGAGGGTCACCTCCAATATGATGAATTCACAGCTGCTGCTTAACATAAACCGTAATGCGCGTACCATGAACGACACGCAGCTTCAGCTCTCAAGCGGCCGCAAAATTAACAAACCCTCCGATGATCCAGTAGGCATTACTTATTCCCTGCGTTACCGTGCCGAGCTGTCATCCAACGAGCAGTACACCAAGAATGTAGACAGCGCTTTGTCGTGGCTTGATTATAATGATACTGTTCTAGGGCAGGCTGGAGATGTGGTTCAGCGATTGCGTGAACTCACCGTGAAGGCTTCCACAGGCAGTAATCCTCAGTCGGCGTTAGATAGTATTAATGAAGAAGTAGCACAGCTCAAAGAACAATTGGTGGATATCTCCAACAGCAAGCTTAATGGTAAATATATTTTTAATGGCGAGCAGTACAATGTGAAACCTTATGATTTTCCCAAGGGTGCTGATGGTACCTACGATGTATCTCAAGCTGTTACTACAGATACAGGCCAGATTCAGTATATCGTCGGCGAAGGTGTCCAGATGCCGATTAATATGACTGGAAACGACGTGTTTGGTAAGACCGGAGAAGCAGATAACCTGTTCTCTATTATTAACAGTCTTTCCACTGCCCTGAAGGCGGGTAATATTACAGAGATATCGAACCAATTGGATAAAATCGATACACGAAATGAGACGATTCTGTCAGCCCGCTCCGAGATTGGCGCTAAGACTAACCGTGTAGAGTTAATGCAGGATCGTCTGAGTGATTTGAACATCAATCTAACCGATCTGCAAGCCAAAACTGAGGATGCTGATTACGAAGGCCTGATTATGCAGTCCAAAATCCAAGAGAATATTTATAATGCTTCTCTTTCAGTTGGAGCTAAGATTATCTCTACAACATTAGTGGATTTCATCAGATAACGGGGGGTGATACTTGTTGATGCAGCCTATTCTGCAAATTCGACAGACACCTGCACTGATTGGCATAGATGCTGATCTTGGCACGTTCTCCATTACTCAGCCAAAGGCTGAGGTTAACATCACGACGACTCCCGGAGAGTTAACTGTTCAGTCTACACGTCCGGAGCTAACCATTGATCAGACCCGGGCACGTGCTGCCTATAATGGCGGTAGTGTGTTAGATATGAATAAAAGGATATATTCAGGTATTCAGCAGCTGTATCTTCAAGCGATTGCCCGCAGAGTCGAGCAGGGGACGCGAATGGCGGAATTCTTTAAGCCCGGTAATACCATTGCTGAAGTATATGGGATGGATACCGAACCGAATTCTTTTCCTGAACCGTGCGGCCCGGCATCTTATGATAATGTGGATATTCATTTTGAGACAAGGGCTCCACAGATCAATTATCAAGCGGCGCATGTAGATATTCAGGTAGAGAGACATGATCCTACAATTGAATATACTAGAGGTAAGTTAAATATATACATGCAGCAGTATGCTTCCGTTCAATACATCCCGCCGGAAGTAAATGTCCAAATGTAACTCTTAAGCTATAGATGTGCAAGATAAGCGCCTCTATAGCTTTTATTCTATTTTTCGGTAGATAATTTTATTATTATCTTATAAGTTAGTTTTGCTATGCAGAACTTTTGAGGAGTGAAGAACTTGATTATAGAAACATTGTCCTGGGGCAAACTTGAAATAGAGGAGCAAGAGTTGTACCATTTTTCTAAAGGTCTGCCAGGTTTTGATGAGGAAACAGATTTTGCACTGATAGCAATGGCTGAAACCCCATTCTGGGTACTTCAGTCCGTCAAGGAAAAAGGCTTGTCTTTCTTGCTGGGTGATCCGTTTGTGTTCTATCCTTCATACGAATTTGAATTGCCGGATGATGAAGCGGAGGAACTGAATATTCATTCAGACGTACTTGTCAGATGCATCATTACGCTGAAGGAGCAGGCCGAACAATCAACGATTAATCTTCTCGCTCCAATTGTACTCAATCCTGAGAATCGGGCCGGCAAACAGATCGTTCTGCATAGAACCCCATATCACACTAAGCATAGCCTGCTGCAGGAACAGACGGCTATAGACGGAAAGGATGGTGGATAACATGCTCGTATTGTCCCGCAAGAAAGGGGAATCCATTGTCATTCAGGATCAAATAGAGCTGACAATCTTAAGTGTTGAGGGTGACACTGTGAAGGTAGGAATCTCGGCACCGAAGCATGTGGACATTTTCCGCAAAGAGGTATACCTCTCCATACAGGAATCCAACCGTGAGTCTGTCGCTCCTCAGCAGGCTGATCTGAATGCATTGATTCATCGGCTGCGCGGCTCCAATTCTGTCGAATAATCATAAGTATAGAACACCTAACCTGAGTCTGCTTAACGCAGCTCGGGTTTTTTGTTGTTATAAGCAACTTCTCAGGAAACTTTTTTTGAAAAAAGATAAAACAGCTATAAACAGTTGACGACAAGCCGTCGATATATGTATTAGACGCTGATCCGGCAGGGCGGCCGACCTTAACGGTTCGGCGTTTACCACATGGATGTGGAACTAACTTAATTTCAGGGAGGAAATATCAAATGATTATTAACCACAATATCACAGCGTTGAACACTCACCGTCAATTGTCCAGCAACTCTGCTGCAACTAGCAAGAACATCGAGAAGCTGTCTTCCGGTCTTCGCATCAACCGTGCAGGTGACGATGCCGCTGGTCTGGCAATCTCCGAAAAAATGCGCGGTCAAATCCGCGGTTTGGATATGGCTTCCAAGAATGCTCAAGACGGTATCTCTTTGATTCAAACAGCTGAAGGCGCGCTGAGCGAAACTCACAGCATTCTGCAACGCGTTCGTGAGCTTTCCGTACAATCCGCTAACGGCACTAACACTGAAGAAGACCGCAAAGCGCTGCAAAGCGAAGTTGGTCAGCTGAAGGAAGAAATCGACCGTATCGGTAACACTACTGAGTTCAATACAAAGAAATTGCTGAACGGTGCTTTGAAATCTGCTGGAGCAGTAGTAGGGGCTAATAGTACAACTAGCTCTGTTGTAGCTAAATTAACCTCAGGAAGTATGACTAGTGCTGGTTCACTGAAAGCTAACCAATCTACAGTCACATTTGAAAAAGACACTTTTGAAATTGATGGTCATCACATTGATGTGAACTGGGATACACTACTGACGCAAGCGCAAAAAGATTCAATTGATACAGACTTAACTAATGCTGGCGCTGCATCATTGAAAAACATTAAGGATACACTTGTTGGTGCGCTAAATACAGCCATTGACAACTATAACTCTACTAATGCTGCAGGCGCTACGGTTGGACATCTTAATGGATATCTGGATGCCTCTAATAAGATCGTTTTGGAAAGCAGCTCGACAGGTAAAACTTCTACCGTTGGTTTGTTTACTTCTGGAGCAGCAACTTCCGTAGGTTCACTTATCCTCTCTAACACTGCTGGTGCCGTTTCGGGTGGAGCAGGAACTTACGCCGCTAATGCAGGTACTATGAAATATAGTGGACAGACAGTTACTGCTAAGAAATTGGACTTTGAAGTTAATGGAGTTAAACTGCAAACTGCTGCTGTAACCATTACAAATGGTGCTGATATGGATGCTCAAGCAACGGCTCTTCAAACAGCATTGCAAACTGCTATCACTAAATATAACACTGATAATGGCTTGACTGGTAAAGCTGGTTACATTGAAGATGTAAAAGTAACTGCATCACAAGATGGTCGTTTTGAGATCACGAATGAAACAGGTGCTTTGACTTTCAATGAGCAAGAGGGCGAAACATCGATTAAAGATCTCGGCTTGACACAAGCCCAAACTGATGCTTCAGGCAACGGTGGAGTAACTTTCCAAATTGGTGCAAACAAAGGCCAAAGTATTACTTTTGGTGTTAGCGACATGCGTTCTGCTGCTCTAGGTATCGCTGGTGTAGACATTTCCACAACTGCTGGAGCTTCTGCTTCCATCACTTCCCTGGACAAAGCTATCAGCTCCGTTTCCAGCGAACGCGCTAAACTGGGTGCGGTTCAGAACCGTCTGGAACACACCATCAACAACTTGAATACATCTTCCGAGAACTTGACTGCAGCTGAATCCCGTGTACGTGACGTGGATATGGCTAAGGAAATGATGGAACAAACTAAGAACAACATCCTTGCACAGGCTGCACAAGCTATGTTGGCTCAAGCTAACCAACAGCCACAAGGCGTTCTTCAATTGCTTCGTTAAGATTTACTGTACTACCGAAAGCTCCAGGGTATCCTGGAGCTTTTTTTTATTTGTATATAGCTAAAAAAAGACTTGACGAAAGCCGATATATATAATAAATCAAGCGTTGTTGGAGGATGGGCTCATGAATGTACAGCTATCTCTTTCGGCTTCTGGTCCAATAAGTGGACAGACCAGACCGGAACCGGTTACGGTGAAAGGCAGCGGAGAATCAACTAATACGGTATCAGATATAAAAAATTACAAGGATATGAGCGTAAAGGAAAGTCAAGGTGTCAAGGTATCCGTAGCCGATGAACAATTGATAAGAACGATCGAACGTGCTGTGAAATCTCTTCAGGGCCCCCAGACAACATTAGAGATCAGCGTACATGAGAAGACACATGACATCATGGTGAAGGTAATGAATAAAGACACAGGCGAGCTTATTCGTGAGATCCCGCCTGAGAAAACTTTGGATCTGGTAGCCAAGATGATGGAAATCGCAGGAATCTTAGTAGACGAGAAAATATAATGTCAGGAGGGGTAATGTGGTAACTCGTGTTAATGGATTTTCAGGTATCGATGTAGATACAATGGTTAAGAACTTGATGACTGCTAAGCGTATTCCGCTTGATAAGCTTTATCAGCAGAAACAGACCCTGGAGTGGACCAGAGATAGTTACAGAGAAATCAACAGTAAGCTTGTTGATTTTCGTAATAATAAGCTTGTAGATAAATATGGAAAAGGCGCTGCTCTAAATACCCAGAAAGCTGTAGTTAGTGGAAATACAGATGCGCTTAAGGCAGAAGCTGGTGCTACAGCAAATGGGATTGATATGAAGGTTAGCATCACCCAGGTAGCAACCAAAAAAACGGTTGAAACGCGCGGATCCAGCAATCCGGTTGCCAGTACTAAAACTCTTGCTGATATTAAGATTATTAATACTGTTCCAGATCCTGCTATTCTTACAGATGCGGATAAGAAAGCTCTTAATGAAGAGGAATATAAATTTACCATTAACGGTGTGAGTTTCGTAGACAGTAATGGCAAATCTCTGTTCAATGGTACTACTTCAATTGCTACAGTTGTTTCGACAATTAACGGAAATTCCAAAGCTAACGTTACAGCGAAGTATGATGAGATCACCGGGAAATTAATCATAAGCGCGAAAGATACCGGCAAAATCAATACTACGACCGGGAGTGGAAAAGCAGAGATTGTAGCTACAGATGATAACAGCCTGCTTGATCTATTTAATCAAAAATATAATGCGGCGGATCCAAGCATGACGACTAAATATGTTACCACTGATGGTCAAGATTCCTACGCTTATGTTAATGGTAAGCAGTACACACAGGCTAGCAATACCTTTACAGTTAATGGTGTTCAGCTCACCCTTCAGAAGAAGACAGTTGATCAAGCAGATCCTACTGTTGCACCAACAACTGGTGACACTCCTGTTAGTATCACAACAACAAGTGACACTGAAACTGCAATGCAGACAATTAAGGGGTTTGTAGAGGATTACAACACCCTGCTGGGACTGTTAAACACCAAAGTGGATGAGGCGAAATATCGTGACTTCGCACCACTAACCGATGAGCAGAAGACAGCGATGAAAGATACAGATATAGCTAACTGGACGGAGAAGGCCAAAAGCGGCTTGCTTAAAAATGATGATATCCTTAGATCAGCTTTGAATCAAATGAGAAGCGTTATTTCGGGTGAGGTCGTTAAGTTAGGCAACCTTGGGATTACTATGGGGGCTTATAACTCCGGTGGTAAAATTGTGCTGGATGAGACTGTATTAAAGAAGGCATTGACTGATAATCCACAAAATGCGATCGATCTGTTCCAGGGGACTGGAAGCGATTCAACCAATGGAGTTTTTGATAAATTAGCAGATAAAATAACTGTTACTTTAGATAGTCTGGTAAAGAGAGTCGGAACAAGTAAATTTTCCACTGACCTTACTGTCAGCTTTAAAGAAGAAAGTGTAATGAGTAAGAAGCTTAAAGAATATAACAGCCGAATTAGTACAATGTTAACGAATCTAGAGAACGCTGAGACGCGTTATTATAAGCAATTTACTGCAATGGAAACTGCAATGAACAAGATGCAGTCCCAATCCTCCAGTCTTTTCTCTACGGCCAGCTAAGATAATTAATAATAGAGGGTGACACAATTGCTAAAATCTCCTTATGAGAAATACCGTCAGTCTTCAGTACAGACGTCTACACCTGCACAATTGGTAATTATGTTGTATGACGGAGCAATCCGTTTTATACGGGCTGGTATGGATGGAATAAGTAAACAAGATTATGAGAAAACGAATCTTAATCTTGGAAAGGCTCAGACCATTATAAGCGAACTGATGTCTACATTGGATCATTCCATTGAAATATCTAAGAATTTGTTCTCGCTTTATGAATATGCTAATCATCTCCTGATCGAAGCGAATATTCATAAAAGTGGGGAAAAAGCCGAAGAGGCTTTAGGCTATCTGATCGAACTCCGCGAAACCTGGCTCCAAGCCTCCAAGCTTGCGGCAGGCCAAACTGAGATTGCTAATGGATGAATTAATCCGCACGCTGGATCAGCTTACCCGTGAAATGTTGGGCAGGCTACAGGAAGCAACTTATGAGGAACTTGTGAGCTTTGTGGAGGAACGGCAGAAACTTGTCGATTCGATTGCAGAACAAGTCGAATTACGCCCATCTTCACCTGCACAAAAGCAAGAAATCAATCGAATTCTAGAGCATGATAATGTGCTGCTGGATCGGATGAATGCTTTGCGGGTGGAGGCTCAAGACTGGCTGATGAAGCGTAACCAAGCCAAGACCCAGCGCAACGCATACGAAGCCAAATACGCCCCCGACAGCATCCTAATGGACCGCAAAAAATAAATAATTTCCTGATGTTTCATCTCAGGAGCAGACGGGTATTATAAAGCGTCTGCTCCTTTTTTGATGAAATTATCACAGTTTAAGCTACTTTATTTTTAAATTAACGAATGGTAAATTATTGAAAGTAAACATTTACTTTTCCAATTGACAATAGAGAAGCAGCGGTGGTATAGTCGAGTTGTGAGCAAGACTCACGTTCATCTGATGACGAAGGGAATGTTTAATCAATGGAAGGTAAAGTTAAATGGTTTAACGCAGAAAAGGGTTATGGTTTCATCGAAACTGCCGACGGTGGCGACGTATTCGTACACTTCTCCGCAATCCAAACTGACGGTTTCAAGACTTTGGATGAAGGTCAATCCGTTGAGTTTGATATCGTAGAAGGCGCACGCGGACCACAAGCAGCTAACGTCATCAAATTATAATCATCCGGCGCAGCCGACCTACATATATGGTAGATGGTTAGCAATTGAGACTACGCTAGCACAGACCTTGGGATTTTCCCAAGGTCTTTTTTTGTTGTGCGGAAAGAGGTGTGTAAAGCGAAAACCTAACATGAATTTCCATATTTCTGTTAGAGTAATGCAAAATCTGGGTAATAAAAGACGTTGGGCCTACGTTCTTGCCTCGATGCAGACTAATCGCAGCTTAGGCGTATAGTTGAAAATGATGTAATTAGCGATAGATGTATAGTGATGCTAAAGCCCATGTACTACGGATAATGGTTCCAAAATAAGCGTTCCTGAGTTATTCATACTGCCTAAGCTGACAGAACTAACAGTATGCTTCCGAAGCAGGTTTTGGACAAGTGTTTTTACAAAGCGGAGGCTCACCAATTTTAAGCATACGCTTCCAGTGTCGCTTTTGTACGATACTAATCGGCAGGCTATGCTCACAAACTATTAGGAGGATGGACAGCAGAATGAAGATGAAGAAAGCATTGCGCGGTTTGATGACTGGTTTGCTTGGGGTTAGCATGTTGTTCGGAGCTTTGGGTAGTGTATCAGCAGCGCCGGCTGCCAAGGACATTCAAGGGCACTGGGCACAAAACCAATTGCAGGATTGGCTCAACAAGGGTTATTTGCAGGGGTATGCTGACGGCACTGTAAAGCCGAATAAGCCCATCACCCGCGGGGAATATGTTGCCCTGGTGAATCGCCTGTTTGGATTCACGGAAACGGCATCTATTGCGTTCAAAGATCTAAAGAGCTCTAATTGGGCTTATAGTGAAGTGGCAAAAGCCGTAAAAGCCGGATACATCGGCGGATATGAGAACAATACATTCCGCTCGTCCAGTCCGCTTACCCGTCAGGAAGCTGCAGTAATTACTGCCAAGCTCCTTAGCTTGAATACCAGCAACACCTCGCTTACGTTCAAGGACAGTGCCCAAATTGCTTCATGGGCTAAAGGTGCAGTCGCAGCCGCGGCCGCTAAGAACATCATTAACGGTTACCCGGATGGAACCTTCGGGCCTAAGAGACCACTGACCAGAGCTGAGGCGGTAGGTATTATTGGGAACTCAGCGGCTAACAAGCCGAGCGGTTCAGGTAATCCGGCGACGCCTACACCTACTCCATCAGCAACAGCTACGCCAACCCCAACACCAACGCCTACAAGCACAACGGGTGGAGGAAGCGGCGGTGGAGGTGGAGGTGGAAGTACCACTGCACCATCGGTTAGCAATGTTACTTATGGGCATGTCGGTTCGGTTACGGCAGATGTGTATCTGACACCGTCAGTGACGGGGGCAGTGTATTATGTGGTCGCTCCTTACACCAGCACTGCTGCAGTGCCAAGCACACTGCAGATTACAAAAGGCCTGACCAGTACAGGAACTGCAGGAGTAAACTATGGAAAAGTAGCAGCAACTGGTAATACGACGGTTGCCTTCTCCGTCTATGGTCTGCAGGCTAACACCGAGTATACGGCTTATATCGCGCTTTCGGATTCTGTTGGAAGCTGGTCGGCTGTGTCAACTCTGCGTTTGACTACAGCCTCAGGTGGTGCTACGGCGATTACAGAGCTTAGTCCGGGCTCCATGGGTACTGTTACTGCCGATGTCTATGTAACCTATGGTCAGGCAGGAGGCGCATCTGCCCCGGTAAGATATGTTGTATTACCGGCTAATGCTGCCGATCCTAGTGCAGCGCAGGTTGCTGCCGGTCAAAATAGCAATGGCGTTCTGTTGAGTGCTCCTTGGACAGGCACTATTTCGCCGGCTCCAGCTCCAGGAGTTAGACAAACGCTGACGTTAAGCGGACTTACTGCCCACACTGATTATAAGGTATATGTCATCACAGGCAGCGGCAGCTCATGGTCGCCCGTAGAAATTCTGCGGATTCATACCAAATAGCCATAAGAAATAGCGGCTGTGAGGAAATGAATACGCGGTAAAAGTGATTTTATAATTAAAGGGTATCAGCAATAATATATTTAGCCAGACTAGGTCCGGATAAGGGAAAAAGGATTGCCCTTTCCGGACTTTCTGTTTGTAAAATAAAAGAAAGTTGGACATATGTAAGGTAAATGTAAAGTCTGTAATGAATTGCTTTTTACTTAGGCCTGACAATTTGGTATAATGAGAACGTAAACAAAGGAGGAGTGCCCATGCAATTCAGCATTCGAGGTCAACAAATTGAAGTGACCGACGCTTTGAGAGACTATGTTGATAAGAAGCTCAGCAGACTTGAGAAGTATTTCGATGCACCCCCTACCTCAGAAGGATTTGTGACGCTTGGCGTTGTTCGTGGCCTTCATACGGTGGAAGTAACCATTCCACTGGCGGGTGTTACGCTTCGTGCCGAGGATCGCAGCGACGATATGTATGCTTCTATTGATGCTGTCGTGGACAAGCTGGAACGTCAAATTCGCAAGCATAAGACCAAACTCAATCGTAAGTTCCGTCAGGAAGGCAGTCTGAAGACCCTGTTTGTGGAAGGATCCCCAAGTGCTGTTGCTGTAGAGGAACAAGATTACGATGATTTGGAAGTTGTGCGGAACAAGCGCTTCACCTTGAAGCCTATGGATGTCGAGGAAGCGATTCTGCAAATGAACATGGTTGGACATAATTTCTTTGTATTCTCCAACATTGACACTTCTGAAGTGAGTGTTGTTTACAAACGGAATGATGGGAAGTACGGCCTGATCGAACAGAACTAGACCTGTATATACTCAAATGTAGAGATACTGGGAATGTTTTCTTCGCATCAGTATGACTAAGACAATTAACCGAGCCCCTATTCGCTTGAAGCGAATAGGGCTCTTGTGCGTATATAAAGGGGAAGAAAGCTCAGCTTCTTATATTTTGCCAAATAAGGTTACAGCTACTCGTATTGCGGCTTCTCTTACAAACTGTTACAATTTATGAAGCAGCGGAATCGAAATAATATATGGCCCTTTCAATATTAGTGAGGATGGGCTCGATTCCACCATCTGTGTTGCATGAAAGGGGTTAACCATGCTAGGACTTGTAAAGAAAATATTCGGTGACACCAATGAACGCGATGTCAAACGTCTGATGAAGACGGTCGAAGTGATTAATGGACTCGAGCCGGATTTCGTAGCGCTCTCGGATGAAGCGCTCAAGGCTAAGACCGAAGAATTCCGTGCCCGGATTGAAAAAGGCGAGACCCTCGAGGAAATTCTTCCTGAGGCATTTGCAACCGTACGCGAAGCTTCCAAACGGACGCTGGGCATGCGGCATTTTGACGTACAGCTAGTTGGAGGTATGGCGCTGCATGAAGGCCGGATCTCCGAGATGAAGACAGGTGAAGGTAAGACACTGGTAGGAACATTGCCGGTCTACTTGAATGCATTGCTCGGTAAGGGTGTGCATGTCGTAACGGTAAATGATTATTTGGCGCAGCGCGACAGTGCGCAAATGGCACAAATTTATAACTTCCTGGGCATGACGGTTGGGGTCAACCTGAACGGCATGGACCATGCTGATAAACAACAAGCCTATGCCTGCGATATTACGTACGGCACCAACAATGAATTCGGCTTTGACTACTTGCGTGACAACATGGTGCTCTATAAGGAGCAAATGGTACAGCGCCCGCTATATTTCTGTATTATTGATGAAGTTGACTCCATTCTAATCGATGAAGCGCGGACTCCGCTTATTATTTCCGGACAAGCCGAGAAATCGACAGAACTGTATTATGCTGCAGACCGCTTCGTGAAGAAGCTGACTGCTGAAGAGGACTATACAGTAGATATTAAAGTGAAATCAGTGGCTTTGACAGAGAAGGGCGTGGCTACGGCTGAACGCGCTTTTGGTGTTGAGAACCTTTATGATCATAGTCATGTGACACTGAACCATCATATCGTCCAGGCACTCAAGGCAAATGTAATTATGCGCCGTGATGTAGACTATGTAGTGAATGGTGATGAGGTTGTCATCGTTGATGAATTTACGGGCCGGTTGATGGCTGGACGCCGTTACAGCGACGGGCTGCACCAGGCGATAGAAGCGAAGGAAGAGATCGAGGTACAGAACGAGAGCATGACGCTGGCTACAATCACCTTCCAGAACTATTTCCGGATGTACCGCAAGCTTGGCGGTATGACAGGTACTGCGAAGACGGAAGAAGAGGAATTCAAAAAAATCTACGGTCTGGAAGTTCTGCAGGTTCCTACGAACAAGCCGAACCAGCGTGTTGATATGCCTGACGTGGTCTACAAGAGCGAGAACGGCAAATTTAACGCGGTGGTAGCAGAGATCGTTGAACGCCACAAGAAAAATCAGCCGGTGCTGGTTGGTACCGTATCGATTGAGAATTCCGAACGCGTATCGGAAATGCTGAAGCGCAAAGGTGTAAGACACCAAGTGCTGAATGCTAAACATCATGAATCCGAAGCAGAGATCATCTCGCATGCCGGACAACCGGGAACTGTAACAATCGCTACGAACATGGCTGGTCGCGGTACCGATATTGTGCTGGGTGAAGGTGTAACGGATCTCGGCGGTCTGCATATCATTGGTACGGAGCGCCATGAATCCCGCCGGATTGATAACCAGCTGCGCGGGCGTGCGGGACGCCAGGGCGACCCGGGTTCGACTCAGTTCTATTTGTCCCTCGGCGATGAGCTCATGAAGCGTTTCGGCGCGGACAATGTCCTGAATATGATGGACCGTCTCGGTTTTGAAGAAGATCAGCCGATTGAGAGCCGCATGATTACCCGTGCCGTTGAATCTGCCCAGAAGCGCGTGGAAGGCAATAACTTTGATATCCGCAAAGTCGTACTGCAATATGATGATGTAATGAATCAGCAGCGCGAGATTATCTACAAACAGCGCCGTGAAATTCTTGAATCCGATAATATCAAAGATGTCGTAACAGAAATGATCCAGCCGGTCATTGACCGTGTGGTACGCGCACACTGCAGTGATGATATTCCGGAAAACTGGGAGCTTCAAGAGGTTGCTGATTATGTGAACAGCAAGCTGCTGGATGAAGGTGCCCTGACCCGTGATGATCTCTGGGGCAAGGAAGTTGAAGAAATCGTCGAATACATTTTCGACCGTGTGATGCAGAAGTATTCCGAACGCGAAGAGCGTCTCGGCTCTGAGCTGGTACGTGAATTCGAGAAGGTTATCGTGCTTCGTTCCGTAGACAGCAAATGGATGGATCATATTGACGCAATGGATCAGCTCCGTCAAGGGATTCACCTTCGCGCTTACGGCGGTACCGATCCGCTTCGTGAATATCAGTTTGAGGGCTTTGAGATGTTCAACGCCATGACTGCCAACATTCAGGAAGAAGTCGCTACTTATATTATGAAGGCGCACATCGAAACGAATCAGGAGCGGCAGTCGGTAGTGGAGGAGGACAAAATCTCCACCAACGCCGAACCGGTTGAGAAACGTCCTGTGCATGTTGAGGCTGCTATCGGCCGCAACGACCCTTGCCCGTGCGGTAGCGGCAAGAAGTACAAGAACTGCCACGGCCAGAACGCATAAGATATAAGAATTGTGTTAATTCTTTAGGTTTATAATGACAATAAAAAGCGGCTGGGCCCGGGGGACACCCCGTTTGCGGCCCGGCCGTTTTTTTGGAGTTTGGGTGTTAAGCTGATCATTAAGCGCAACAAGCGATGATGATCTGAAAACCAAAGCCCGGGCGGGAGTGACGGAGGGGAAGTTTGGAACTGGAGGAGCGACAGCGTCCGCCTTTAGGTTTGGATTTCTACCGCGAAGAGCGGTTAGAAATAAGGAAATCCAAACCTAACAGCGGCCGGAAGTCCAAACATTCCCTGGAGCTGCGTTCTAACCGGGGATTGCAGTTTTGAAGTGCCAACTCCGTAAGCGGCACAATAGAACCGGATCCACAAAGGCCCCAACCCAGCGGCCCGGCCCAGCATTTTATTATGAAAGGTGAAGTGATCCCATTGATCGATTCCAACGTAAAGCAGGATCTGCGTGAAATAGGCAAGAAACTAACCAACCTTAGGGGGTCTCTTTGACTTAGACCTAAAGCTTGAGATGATTGCGAACTTTGAAGAGAAGATGGCTGCGCCCGGCTTCTGGGATGATCCCGAGAAGGCGCAGGGTGTCATCGGTGAAATGAATGCGGTGAAATCCTCCGTGGACCAGTTTGAGAAGCTGCAGCAGGAGTATGATGATGCCGCAATGATGGCGGAGCTGGCTGATGAAGAAGGCGACGAAGAGCTGGCAGCAGAGGTTGCAGGAACGATCCGCGCTGTAGCCGGAAAAGTCGATGACTTTGAGCTGCAACTGCTGCTTAATCAGCCGTATGACAAACTGAATGCTATTCTGGAGCTGCATCCGGGTGCGGGCGGAACGGAGTCCCAGGACTGGGGACAAATGCTGCTGCGCATGTATACCCGCTGGGCCGAAAAGAACGGCTTCAAGGTAGAGGTGCTCGACTACTTGCCGGGCGACGAAGCAGGCATCAAGAGTGTCACGCTGCTGATCAAGGGCTTTAACGCTTACGGTTACTTGAAGGCTGAAAAAGGTGTACACCGGCTGGTCCGTATCTCGCCGTTTGACTCTTCCGGAAGACGCCATACCTCATTCGTGTCCTGTGATGTGGTTCCGGAGATTACCGATGATGTCGATGTGGAGATCCGTACAGAGGATCTGAAGATCGATACATACCGGGCCAGCGGCGCGGGCGGTCAGCACATTAATACCACAGACTCAGCGGTGCGGATTACCCACTTGCCGTCAGGCGTGGTTGTAACCTGCCAGAACGAACGCTCGCAGATCAAGAACCGGGAGCAGGCGATGAAAATGCTGCGTTCAAAGCTGTATGAGCGGAAATTGCAGGAACAGCAGCAGCAGCTTGATGAGATTCGCGGCGAGCAATCTGACATTGCCTGGGGCAGCCAGATTCGCTCCTATGTGTTCCATCCCTATAGCATGGTAAAGGATCACCGTACTTCCGTGGAAACCGGGAACACAGGAGCGGTAATGGATGGCGATCTGAATCCGTTTATTGACGGATATCTGCGCAGCCAGATTAAGACTGAAGTTGAATAAGCAAACTGTATTCCTACGCGTCTTCGGAGGTGTAGGGATTTTTTTTGAAATGGATCAGCCCCATGATGCCCCAATTACACCTTAAGGAGAAGCTAGATATGCAAAAAGTCAATTCACGCAACAAACCCCCGCTGATTCCACTGAACGGGCCGCTGCGCCATACGGTGGATGTAGCGTTAATACTAATCGGCTCGCTGATTACCGGATTGGGGTTCAATCTCTTTTTTCTGCCGAACCGGATTGCTTCGGGCGGGGTATCCGGCTTGTCCGTACTCGCAGAGGCCTGGTTTAACGCGGAGCCGGCTTTTACCCAGTGGGCACTTAATATTCCGCTATTCATCTTGGGCGTCATTTTTCTCGGCAAGCAGTACGGCATGCGCTCCTTGCTGGGCAGCTTTGTGCTGCCGCTCTTTATCTACCTGACCAAGGATGGTCCGGTTCCGACTACTAATCCGCTGCTGGCTTCCATTTATGGGGGGATTGCTGTGGGATTGGGGCTGGGACTGGTGTTCCGCGGGCGCGGATCAACCGGCGGACTGACGATTTTGGCGCAGATTATTCAGAAAATCACCGGCTTCAGCTTCTCGCTGTCTGTAGTGCTGCTGGATGGTACGGTCATCACCCTGGCGGCCTTTGTGCTGGGCATGGAGCAGGCTATGTACGCGCTGATAGGATTGTTTGTGACCGGCAGAGTAATTAATGCACTGGAAGTGGGCTTCAGTGTAACCAAGGTGGCCTATATTATTTCGGATCAGACCGAGGAAATCTCGCAGGCGATTCTGAATGATCTGGACCGCGGGCTGACGAAGCTGAATGCGCAAGGCGGTTATACGGGTGACAACCGTACGGTGCTAATGGTGGTAGTCGGCCAGAATGAGATTACCCGCCTAAAAGCAATCGTCCGCTCTGTGGATCCGGGTGCGTTCGTCATTATTACTGAGGCTCACGAGGTATTGGGTGAAGGGTTTAAAAGAGAAGCGTAGAATCTCCATAGGAGAGGCTTGCGCTTCTCTTTTTTTACAATCAAGCTCTCCAAGAAAGTTAACGCAACGTGTTGTATTTATATTAATTCGGTCGTATAATAATACATATTTGCAGGACGGTATGCATTGAAGAAATAGTCAGAAAGCGGGGATGACAGTGGGAGGCAAGCTGAGAGCGGCGATTGTTGGATCAACAGGATATGGGGGCGTAGAGCTGATCAGGCTGCTGCAGAACCATCCGGATATAGAGATTACCTCCGTAATCTCCTCCTCAAGCGCGGGAGAGCCTATCGAACTTGGGTTTCCGCATTTGACGGGGATCGTGGAGCGCAAGCTGGATGGTGTAGATCCGGCAGAGATCGCCGGCAGAGCGGATGTTGTTTTCACCGCAACGCCGTCAGGTGTCAGTGGTAAGCTGGTGCCGCAGCTGCTGGAGGCGGGTCTGAAGGTCGTCGATCTGTCCGGTGATTTCCGGTTGAAGGACGGCGCAGAATATGAACAATGGTATAAGCACACGGCTCCGCCCGAAGCTTATCTGGAGCAGGCGGTCTACGGGTTATGCGAAGTGTATGGTGAACGTGCGGCAGGTGCCGATTTCATTTCCAATCCCGGCTGTTATCCGACTGCTACGCTGCTTGGGCTGATTCCTGCGGTAGAAGCAGGCTGGATTAAGCCGGAGAGTATTATCATTGATGCAAAGTCGGGAGTATCCGGATCAGGCCGTGGCGCGAATCTTGGGGTTCATTTTGCCGAGGTGAATGAGAACTTCAAGGCTTATAAAGTTAATAAACACCAGCATATTCCGGAGATTGAGCAGGTACTTACTGATATATCAGGGGAAAAAGTAACCGTGACATTTACTACCCATCTGGTACCGATGACCCGGGGGATTATGAGCACGATGTATGCGGGAATGAACGGAAATTATAGCGAGCAGGATTTTGTGGAATTATACCGTAAATATTATTCAGGCAGGCCGTTTGTGCGGATCCGTGAGGCTGGAGTGCTTCCAGCAACAAAAGAAGTCAGCGGCTCGAACTATTGCGATATCGGCTTCTCCGCAGATGCCCGTACAGGTCGGGTAACCATTGTGTCCGTCATTGACAACATCGTTAAGGGCGCAGCAGGTCAAGCGATTCAGAACCTGAATTTGATGATGGGATGGGAGGAAACCCGCGGCCTTGGTTACACACCAGTGTATCCTTAAGGTTCAGCGGTTAAACATACAATGAGCGAGAACAAAGCATATACCGTCGTAGAAGGCGGAAGTATTACTGCACCAAAGGGCTTCATCTCCGGAGGGCTGCACTGCGGTCTCAAAAAAACCGAGCGCAACGACCTTGCGGCCATTCTGTGCGAAGTTCCGGCAACGGCTGCAGCCGTGTATACGACCAATGTATTTCAGGCGGCACCGCTCAAAGTAACGCGTGAAAGTCTGGCGAATGGTACGCTTCAGGCTGTCATCGTGAATAGCGGGAATGCTAATGCCTGTACAGGTGATCAAGGCGAAGCCGATGCATACGAGATGCGTGCTGCGGCGGCCAGAGCTTTAGGTGTGAACGAGCAGGATGTTGCTGTCGCTTCGACAGGTGTGATCGGCGAATTGCTGAAGATGGACCGCGTACGCAGCGGTATTGCCGGACTGCCAGAGAAGCTGGATGGCGGTGCTTCGGGCGCAGAGGAGTTCTGCCAGGCGATTTTGACAACCGATCTGGTGAAAAAAGAATGCTGCGTCAAAGTCCTTGTCGGCGGAGAAGAAGTGACGATTGCCGGAGCGGCCAAAGGCTCGGGGATGATCCATCCGAACATGGCAACAATGCTGGGCTTCATGACAACGGATGCGGTGATTGAGGGAGAAGACCTGCTGAGTCTGCTTCGAACGGCTACCAATACAACCTTTAATATGATTACAGTGGATGGAGATACAAGCACGAATGATATGCTGGTGACGATGGCCAGCGGGCTGGCCGGCAATGAGAAGCTGACACGGCTGCATCCGGACTGGGATGCTTTTGCCGCTGCGTTTACGCATGTATGCCAGCATCTGGCGAAGGCGATTGCCCGTGACGGTGAAGGGGCGACGAAACTGATTGAGGTGCAGATCAGCGGTGCAGTACATGATGAAGCTGCAGCCGCAATTGCCAAGACGGTGGTCGGCTCAAGTCTGGTGAAATCGGCGATTTTTGGTGCGGATGCCAACTGGGGGCGGATTATTGCTGCGGTGGGACGCGCCGGGGTTCCGGTATCGCCGGAGAAGGTGGATATTTCGCTTGGCGGAATCGAGGTGCTGCGCCAGTCGCGGCCGGTCGCTTTTGATGAAGAGAAGGCTCTTCACTATTTGCAAAAGACGGATACGGTGCTGATTACCGTAGCTCTGTCTGACGGCAGCGGTAAGGCAACAGCCTGGGGCTGCGACCTCACTTATGATTATGTGCGCATTAATGCTGCATACCGCACCTGATGGGCAGCTGGCATAAGTCTATAAGGAGGGTACCGAGATAATGACGGATCAAAAGATTGAGAAGCTGTTCGTGATGAAATGCGGCGGGAGCACGCTGGCTGCACTGCCTGATTCTTTTTTCGTGGATTTAAGAGAGCTGCAGGGCGGCGGGGTTCAGCCTGTTATCGTTCACGGCGGCGGGCCGGCGATTTCCGGCAATCTGGCGAAGCTTGGGATTGAGAGCAGCTTTGTGAACGGCCTGCGGGTGACGACAGAAGAAGTGCTGGATGTAGTAGAGATGACGCTCGCGGGAAGCATCAATAAGGCAATTGTCCGAAGAATCCAGGGAAGTGGCGGGCAGGCCCTCGGCTTGTCCGGTGTTGACGGTAATCTGATTACAGCGCGGCCCGTAGCCAACAGCGATGAAGTAGGACAGGTCGGAGAGGTCACCGAGGTTAAAGCGGAGATCATAAAGGGCATTCTCGCACTCGGCTATATCCCGGTGATTGCACCTATAGGTGTAGATGCCGGGGGGCAGCGTTACAATATTAATGCGGATACGGCGGCAGGGGCGGTGGCTTCTTTTGTAGAGTCGCCTTCCATGATTGTGGTTACGGATGTTCCGGGAGTTATGCGGACTATTGATGGTCAGAAGGTCGTGCTTCCGTCGGTGACAGTGACAGAGATCGAAGAACTGATTGCCAGCGGCGAAATTTACGGCGGGATGATTCCAAAAGTGCGTGCCGCTATGGACTGCATCCAGGGCAGCGTGTCCGAAGTGGTTATCGTAGACGGCAAGGAGCCCCAGGTACTAAGCCGCGTGCTGCGCGGGGAGAAGCTGGGCACGAGAATTATCCGTTCATAGTTTGTTAAGATAAGGCGAGACAAGTCGGATGGCGGTATTATCAAAATTAGAGCGCTGCCGGTTTACCGGAAGCAGCATGGTGGGAGAGTGACTAAGAATGAGTGAGCTAACACAAGCGGAAAAGGATTCTTTGACAGGGGCGGCGGATAACCGTTCAGTGCAACCGGAGGCTAAGGAGGCTGCTCCTGCCAAGCTGAGTGCGGTATTCCCGTCCTATGCCAGATATGATCTGAGTCTGGTCAAGGGCAAAGGCAGCTGGGTCTGGGATGATCAGGGCAACAAGTACCTCGACTTCATGTGCGGACTCGCTGTGACGAGTCTGGGGCATGCTCCCGAGAAGGTCGGCGCGAAGCTGAAGGCGCAGATTGATACGCTGTGGCATGTATCGAACCTGTTCCATATTCCGGGGCAGGACCGGGTGGCTGCGCTGCTTACGGGCAACAGCTGTGCGGATCAGGTGTTCTTTTGCAACAGCGGGGCAGAGGCGAATGAAGCCGCGATTAAGCTGGCGCGCCGTTATCACCAGAAGGTGAAGGGAACGGGCCGCTATGAAATCATTACATTTGAGCAGTCCTTCCATGGACGTACCTTGGCTACGCTGACGGCGACCGGGCAGCAAAAGGTCAAGGAAGGCTTTCTGCCGCTTCCTGAGGGCTTCAAGACCGTACCTTTGCACGATCTGCCGGCATTGAAAGCAGCCATTACGGAGAATACTGCAGCGATCATGCTGGAGATGATCCTGGCTGAAGGCGGCGTGCTGGAAGTCCAGCAGGAATTCCTGGATGCTGTAGTCGAGCTCTGCCAAGAGCACGGCCTGCTGCTGATTGTGGATGAAGTGCAAACCGGCATGGGCCGCACAGGCAAGTTGTTTGCGCATCAGCATTACGGCATTGAGCCGGATATCTTCACCTTGGCCAAAGGGGTAGCCAGCGGATTCCCGGCAGGCGTAATGCTCGGCAAAGGATATCTGCGCGAAGCATTCAGCCCGGGCAGCCACGCCAGCACCTTCGGCGGAACGCCGCTGGCTGCAGCAGTGATGGAAGCGACGATCGAGACGATGCTGGAAGACGAGCTGCCGCAGCGTGCCGAGGAGATGGGCGAGTATCTGCGCGGACTGCTGAGAGAGCAGCTGGCGGATACGCCTTTTGTGAAGGAAATCCGGGGCAAAGGCCTCTTGATCGGGATCGAGTGTACAGAGCCGGTAGGGGATATTGTACTGGCCGGACAGAAGCAGGGACTGTTATTCGTGCAGGCTGGACCGAACGTGATCCGGCTGCTGCCTAATCTATATGTGAGTAAGGATGAGATCCACCAGGCGGTGGACATTCTTGTCCAGCTCATTCATACTTATGCTAACAAAGGAAACGGGGAGGCACATTCATGAGCCAGGGAGTACAAAGCGATAAGGCGACTATCGCACAGCAGCTCAAAGGCCGTGATTTGCTGGAGCTGAACGACTATAGTCCGGAGGAAATCACGTATCTGATTGATCTGGCTATTGAGCTGAAGCAGAAGCAAAAGAACGGTGAGGTCTACCAGCCGCTGAAGGGTAAGACGATAGGACTTATTTTTGAAAAATCCTCGACCCGCACACGCGTATCCTTCGAGGTCGGAATGTTTCAGCTTGGCGGTCATGCGCTGTTCCTCAGCAAAAATGACATCCAGCTTGGACGCGGAGAAACGGTTGGCGACACAGCACAGGTTATGTCCCGTTACCTTGACGGCATCATGATCCGTACCTTCGGTCATGATAAGGTGGAGGAGCTGGCCCGCTTCGCTTCGATTCCTGTAATCAACGGACTAAGCGATCTGGCGCATCCCTGCCAGGTGCTTGCCGACTACCAGACGGTCTATGAGCATAAAGGCAAGCTTAAAGGCCTCAAGCTCGCCTACATCGGCGACGGCAACAACATGGCGCATTCCCTGCTGATCGGCGGAGCCAAGCTGGGCGTACATGTCTCGATTGCCGGACCGGAAGGCTACGAGCCTGACGCTGCAGTAGTTGCCGAGGCACGCGAGATTGGCAAGGAGACCGGTGCGAACATCGTGATTACCCGCAGTCCGCAGGAAGCGGTGCAGGATGCTGACGTTATCTACACAGATGTATGGGCGAGCATGGGCTTTGAAGCCGAGCAGCTGGCGCGTGAAGCAGCATTCAAGGACTATCAGGTTAATGAAGAACTGGTAAAAGGCGCGAAGAGCGACTACCTGTTCCTGCACTGTCTGCCGGCCCACCGCGAGGAAGAGGTCAGCACGGGAGTGATCGACGGCCCGAACTCGGTCATCTTCGACCAGGCTGAGAACCGCCTCCATGCGCAAAAAGCGCTGATGGCTGCGTTGATGGGCTAAGCTGAGATCTGCTTCTTTTTCTGATACTTATCTAATTCTATTTAGTTGGAATTTATCCGCTTAATTTCCTCTCATACACCTATACTGAAATTCTAGTTGGATAATCTCCACTTAATTTTTCGGAAAGTAACACCAAAGGGGTATGTAAACGGAAATAAGTGGAGAAATTCCCCTATAACGTAGATATGACGGTCAAACCTGGATTTAGGTGGAGTAATTCCGACTAATATGTCTGGTCTTATACTATATAAAACACTATATAGGATGAACTTGGCTTTTAAAGTTGTTGATCCAGTGCTAAGCAGCGGAGTGAAGTTTGGAACTGGAGGAGCGGCAGCGTCCGCCTTTATAATCGGATTTCCCCCGCCGTCTGCGGGCTTAAATCATAGAAATCCGATTATAACAGCGGCCGGAAGTCCAAACCTTCACGCAGCCTGCGTCGGAGCACCGGAGCTATACTCTTTTTATCAATGTTGATCCTATACCCCCACACCGAAAGGAAGTTGCACCCCCATGGCAAAAGAAAAAATCGTACTCGCCTATTCCGGCGGACTGGATACCTCAGTCATCCTGAAATGGCTCAAAGAAACCTATGATGCGGAGATTATTGCATTCACCGCCGATATCGGCCAGAAGGAAGAGCTTGACGGCCTAGAGGAAAAAGCGCTGGCAACCGGCGCATCGAAGGTCTACATCGACGATTTGCGCGACGAGTTCGCGAATGACTTCATCTATCCGATGTTCCAGTCGGGTGCGCTGTATGAAGGACAATATCTGCTTGGAACAAGTATTGCCCGTCCGCTGATCGCTAAGCGCATGGTGGACATTGCCATCGCCGAAGGCGCTACAGCGATTGCCCATGGCGCAACCGGCAAAGGGAATGACCAGGTCCGCTTCGAGCTGAATGCGGCAGCATTGTCGCCAAGCGTCAAGGTGATTGCACCTTGGCGGCTGGAAGAGTTCCGCAACCAGTTCCCGGGCCGTGCGGAAATGATTGCCTACGCTGAAGCCAATGGCATTCCGGTGCAGGCATCGGCAGCGAAGCCGTATTCGATGGACCGCAATCTGCTGCACATCAGTTATGAGAGCGGCGTACTGGAAGATCCGTGGTTTGATCCAAGCGCGCCGGAGAACAAGGAGATGTTCCTGCTCAGTAATGCTCCGGAGGATGCTCCGGATGAAGCGGAATACCTGGAGCTTGACTTCCTGAAAGGTAACTGTGTGGCGCTGAACGGTGAAGCGTTGACTCCGCTGCAGGTGATGGAGAAGCTGAATGAGCTGGGCGGCAAGCACGGTATCGGACGCGTAGACATGGTTGAGAACCGTTTTGTCGGCATGAAGAGCCGCGGCGTGTACGAGACTCCAGGAGGAACCATCCTGTTCACCGCTCACCGCAAAATGGAATCCATCACGATGGACCGTGAAGTGATGAACCTGCGTGACAGCCTGATTACCCGTTACAGTACGTTGGTATATAACGGTTTCTGGTTCGCTCCTGAGCGTCTTGCGCTGCAGGCCCTGGTGAACGAGAGCCAGAAGAACGTAACCGGTACGGTGCGCGTGAAGCTGTACAAAGGCAACATTATCGGTGCCGGCGTGAAATCTCCTGTCAGCCTGTACAACCCGGATATCGCTACAATGGAAGCAGATCCGACTCAGGCCTATGACCAGGGGGATGCAACAGGCTTTATCCGCCTGAATGCACTGCGTTTGAAGGTATCTGCCGGTGTGGCGGAATCGAATAAGTAGATTATTTTAGCCGCTCGACGGTTTTATAGCAGCATATCATATAAGCGGACACTAGAAGGCCGTTCCTCCGTCAGGACAGGAGCGGCCCTTCTATCGTCCATCAGAGGAGGACATAACAGGTGAGCAAGCTTTGGGGCGGACGGTTTACCAAAGGAACAAACAAGCTGGTGGAGGAATACACAGCATCCATCGGATTTGATAAGGCACTGGCCGAAGAGGATGTGCAGGGCAGTCTGGCCCATGTGACGATGCTGGGCAAATGCGGTATTCTGCCGCAGGAGGATGTCGAAACCATCAAGGCCGGGCTGAACAAGGTACTGGATAAGGTGCGGGCAGGCGAGATTGAGTTCTCTGTAGCGGACGAAGATATTCATATGAATATCGAAAAGAATCTGATCGGGGAAGTCGGTCCGGTCGGGGGCAAGCTGCATACAGGGCGCAGCCGTAACGATCAGGTAGCGACAGACATGCATTTGTATCTCCGGAACCGGGTAGTGGAGTTCGTAGGTCTGCTGCATGAACTGCAGGAAGCCCTGATTGAACAGGCGAAGGATAATGTGGAGACGATTGTGCCGGGATACACACATTTGCAGCGCGCACAGCCGATCCTGTTCGCCCATCACCTGCTGGCTTACGTGTCCATGTTCCGCCGCGATGCGGAGCGCCTGACGGACAGCTACAAGCGGATCAATGTGCTGCCGCTGGGTGCCGGGGCGCTTGCCGGAACGACGTTCCCGATTGACCGTCATTTTGTGGCAGAGCAGCTTGGTTTTGATAGCGTGTATGAGAATAGTCTTGATGCAGTCAGCGACCGCGACTTCATTGTTGAATTCCTGGCGAACGCAGCCCTTATTATGACCCACCTGTCCCGGCTGAGCGAAGAGCTCGTGCTGTGGAGCAGCACGGAATTCAGCTTCGTAGAGCTTGATGATGCGTTCTGTACCGGCAGCAGCATCATGCCGCAGAAGAAGAACCCGGACGTACCGGAACTGGTGCGCGGCAAAACAGGCCGTGTCTACGGCAATCTGATCGGTCTCTTGACCGTTCTCAAATCGCTGCCGCTGGCTTACAATAAGGATATGCAGGAAGACAAAGAGGGCATGTTTGATACAGTAGCCACGCTGACAGGTGCGCTGCAGCTGTTCGCACCGATGATCTCCACCATGAAGGTGAACAAAACCCGGATGCGTGAAGCGGTTAATACCGACTTCTCCAATGCGACCGATATCGCTGACTTCCTGGTCGGCAAGGGACTCCCTTTCCGCCAGGCTCATGAGGTGATCGGCAAAACCGTGCTGTATTGTATCAATGAAGGTAAATTCCTACTCGATCTGACACTGGATGAATTCAAGCAGTTCTCACCGCTATTCGATGACCAGATTTATGCTGTTCTGCAGCCTGAGGCTGTAGTGAACGCCCGTAACGTCTACGGCGGCACAGCCACTGTACAGGTTAAAGCGGCGATTGAACGGGCTGAAGCTTCTCTGCAGGAAGCAGGTAAATGGGTAGCGCAGCATACTAGCAGTGCCGAATAAACAGTCAGGCTGATCTTCATTAAGCATGACCTAAACCAAAGACTGTCCTCACCGTATCGGTTACGGGAAGGACAGTCTCTTTTTTACAGCAACGGCCTGATTATTTACCTAGCGGCAGCCATTTCAGTACATCTTGGATTTTGGTATCCCAGTAGCCCCACTCATGTGCGCCCGGACCTTCTTCATAGGTTAGAGACAGTGAAGTCTTGGCACAGGCTTTGCGGAAGTTCTGATTATTCTCATACAGGAAATCCTCCGTGCCGCAGCACTGATAGAGAAGCGGTTTAGGCCCCTTGGAGCGGTCCACTTCCTTGAGCAACCACAGTAGATCATTGGGAGTACCGTCGATATCCTCTTTCCCGAAAATAAGCTCATACTCCCGGCTCTTTTGGGAAGGGTCTTCCCAGTTGATGAAATCATGCGCCATATCCAGCGCCCCGGAAAGGCTTGCCGCAGCAGCGAAAGTCTCCGGCTTGCGCAGACCCAGCTTAAACGCTCCATACCCGCCCATGGAGAGACCGGCTACGAAGTTATCCTCACGTTTTGGCGACAGCGGGAAGAACGAGCGTGCGAGTGCCGGCAGCTCCTCACTGATAAAGGTCCAGTAATTGCCTCCGTCCGCCATATCCGTATAAAAGCTGCGGTGCACCTGCGGCATGACCACGGCGATACCCAGCTCTGCCACATACCGTTCAATCGAGGTCCGGCGCAGCCAGATGGAGTCGTCATCCGATAAACCGTGCAGCAGGTAGAGTGTCGGGTGAAGATCTCCTCTTTTGACATTGCTGAGACCAATTTGCGTAGTCGTCTGCTGCGGCAGAATAACCGTCATTGAGGTGCTTAATCCGAGCACTTCGGAATAAAATTTGCATTCTATTAAAGCCATGGATACATCCTCCTTTTAGCACAAATGATAGCACAGCGCGAAACCGATATACATAGTAGAAATCTCTAGAATAATTATGTCTAATAGGATTGCTGGGGCAACTAATGAAAGAATATAATGGGAATAGGTAGAAAGATTCAGATCGGTGCAGGAAATAGGACTTATGACAGGCAGAACAGGATAAGGAGCGAACCGGATGCCTTTAAGCGATAACCAAAAAGCGTTATGGAACAAGGAAGAGGGGGGATTTACTTTAATTGAAGTGCTGGCGGCTATCGTTATTTTGTCGATAGTGTCACTGGTGCTAACCTCTTATTTTACCAACGCCCTGACTTACTCTAAGTCGAACCAGAATAAGACAATTATGGTCAATCTGGCGCGGAATGCACTTTTTTATATGGAGAAGCAGGATTTTGAGAAAGTGCAGGAGTTTTTCGTGACTCAAGATTATTCGCTTTCTGCCGATGTATGTCGCATAGATGCATGTGATGATGATAGTAGTCCAGAAGGAAATGCATATCAACAAGCTTTTAATACGGAATCGCTGGCCCATGTCCTCCACCCCAAAGTAAACGGAATTGATTATAGCATCAATGTTGTTTATCAAAGGGGATTATTAGAGGAATCGGATTCAGAGGATGGGGCGGTTGATGAGTTAGATAAAGCGGATATCCGGGACTATCTGCTTCCGGTCAAGGTTGTGGTTACTCGTGATTCTGAGAGCGGCCCGTCCGCACCAGTAGAGGTGGAGGGATATATCAGTAATGAAGAAATTCGCTAATGGTGTAGAAAGCGAAAACGGTTTTACTTTAATTGAATTGATCGCGGCCATTAGCCTGTTTGCAATTGTGGCCGGTATTATCGGATCTGTGACCATGTTCGGTTTTAAAAGCTATCATAAAATTACGGTTGAGAATAAGTTGCGTGATGAAGCCGACCTCGTGATGTCCTCAATTATTACAGAGCTGTATACTTACGGACCGGAGGAGATAAGGAACACAAGTTCAGGAATAATGCTGCAAAGGTCAGATAGTGATCCGGTACGAATTCAAGTGGACGGCAGTGATATCGTAATCGGCGAAACACGGATTGGACCCGGAAGCACAGCGGCACTTCATTTAGAATCCGCTTTGGAGGGGTCGACTATAGCCGTCACTAAAGTAGATGAAAGCACACCGAATCCCAACGCATTGTATGAATCAGGACTGGTGCAGATACAGCTTGTGTTAAGCCATGATGGTGGGGCATTGGAGGGGGAAGGCCTTAGTGTGGATAGTCAATTTGGTTTTTAAGGGTAAAATGATGCGTGCTGGAGAGCTAAGCCGGCGGCTTCGTTCAGAAGAAGGCTCCGCTCTTGTACTGGTCATGTTTATAGTACTACTGCTTACGATCCTTGGGATGGGCGTCCTCAGCGCAACCATCGGCGGAGCAGTACGAACGGAAACTAGGGAAAACGATGTCCAGAGCCTGCATTTGGCACAAAAGGGTCTGGATGAGTCTACGGCCTATATCCAAGCACGGTTAGCTAAAATGACGGATATCAATCCGGATAAGCTTGAAGATGTTCTGCGCGGTTTGGACAAGGAAGGCCTCAATGTTTCCACAGAGCTTGGTGTCGGCAGCAGTGGAATGATTGACTACATTGAATACAAAAATAAGAATATCGGCGGGCAGACGAGACAGTATTACATCGATGTAGAGGCCTCTGCACTGGTAAACGGTGTTCAGCGTACTCTCCAGCAGAGAATTACGATCGACAGCTACCCGGACTTTCTGAAATATGCCTTTGGTTCGGAGCAGAATGTTTACCTGAATGGAGCGCCAGTGTTAAAAGGAAATATATATGCGGGCAACAAACTGATTGTCTCTAACAGAGCCGAGTATACATACCTCGGGGATTCCAGTTTGACGAAGGTGACAATGTTCCCGCAAATCCAACCTAATGGGACAGATACCGCAAATTCGGGAAAAGTTTATGTACAATCGCTTGAAAATATCGAATATCATACATTCGATCAAGCCGGGAGCGGGGGAGAACCCGAAATTTTATCTGAAAGTACTGATATGGGTCAAACCATTAGGAGTATATTGGATATTGATTTGGATAAGGTTAACATAAAAGATCAGAAGAAGTTCGTACAGATTAATGTGGAAGAATCTTTTAATGACAAACTGGTTGAAGCTACCTCGCCCGCTAATGTTATTGCGGCGGAGGAGCTTCGAAAACAGCTTGGCAAAAAAAACAAAAGCGAACTAACTACTTGGCTGCGGACAGCCAATCTCATTAGTGCAAAGCCGGTAATACCCCCTCCGGTTAAGCCTTCACAGAACGACGGGGAGAACGATGCTGCATACCAGACAAGACTTGTCCAATATAACAATGAACTTTTGTCGTACCATCGTTTCTTTATGAATATGAATCAATCGTACCGGGTTGATGGCAATCTTACGATTGATGGTATCGACTACTCTGGCATAACTTTTACCGATACCGCCAAAAGAGGCAGTGCTCCAAAATGGCTGGTTATAGACGGTAACTTAAATATTATCAATAATAAACCCGACTTTGTTTCCATTAAAGCGAATATATTGGTTACTGGTAACGTGACAATCAAAGGTAACGTATCTTTTGATTCTACGATGTTCGTACTTGGAAGCACCACAGTGGAAGATGCAGTAATCAGTGGCCTAGGTACGGGCACAGATCAAAAGGAATTAGTGCTAATTTCTAAAGGTCCGGTGCTGGTAAACCGGATTGACGCTTTTTCCAATGTTGATCCGACTGAAATGAACGCTTTTTTTTATACTGATGACAAGGCTGACCTTTATGGTGTCGGTTCGATCTTTTGGCTGAGAGGCGGATTTTTCTCTAAAGGAGATTTGACGGTAAATGCAGTGTTAGGAAATGCGAATCAACCGGCAGGAGCTGTAATTGGCGATAAATTGCTCTTCTCAGAGCCGCAAATTACCAGCCCAAGGGCAAGAGAGCGTTTTCGGGTGATTTATAATTACAATGTATACTCCGATCAGCAATCCAGTCTACCAAGGGTCCGGAAGGTGAATATTTCTGTGAGTCCGATGAGGCTCATTAGTGCTCCTCCACAATCTCCTGACGCGACTACTACGAATTGATTAGAAGAACCAAGAGTATTAGCTTAATAAAAAAAGCTTTCCTGGATATTTCCGTATGAAGCGGAATCCGGGAAAGCTTTTTTATTGAGCAGAAACCACAAGTTTGTCAGTAACGGTCTCCCTCATTGAGGTTAGACGGGCGGTTCACGACAATCACTTCTATTGTTGCAGTTACAGGCTGCAGTCCTGGAACAGAGTAAGTAACAGTAACTGTAACAGACCCCTTTTTATGCCCGGCTATGGCACCTTGTTTCGGGTTGGCGAAAGAAGCAATATCCGGTTGGCTGCTGGTCCAGGTTAAATCATTTTGGATAGATTCCAAGGAAACGGTACGCGGTATCGTCCATAATAAACTCATCAGATTAAAGGCAGGGTCGCCGACATAGATGGTCTTGCTGAACTGACTGAACTCAAGACCATTAAGACCTGTAATGCTTACTGCGTAAGGCAGACTGGTAATTCCGCTATTCTTGTCTTTGACAATGACCTGAACCGTCTTGCCGGGAGCATCCTTAGCTACCAACTGGCATAGGTTCGTTCCGGTAACTGGCTTCAGCTCGGCATATTGGCTGTGATCTGGATTTACGAATAACCATTCCAAAGCGGTTCCGTCAGCGTTAGTCGGTTTAAGAATAGCCGTGAGATCCAGCGACCCTCTTATCGGAACCGAGTTTCCGCTGCCTGAGATCGATAAGGCCTCAAGAGGATTGCTCACAGTAATGATCTTGCTGGCAGGGACGTTGGTAGCCTTGTTGCTGGATACGTAAACATAAACGGTATAATCACCGGATGCAGGTGCATTAAATGTTGCGTTTTCAGCCGCGGCTGTAATATAACTGCTCACATCGTTTCCGTCCTTATCGAGGACCTTCCAAACATAAGTAATATTTTCCTCCAGAATCGTGTTATAGATGGCCTTCAATCCTAAATCAGTTTTCGGTTTAACAGGGTTATCCCCGCCCTCAATCCACAGTGTGCGGTCTTTGACGGTAATGAGGGCTTTTCCTGTTATTCCGCTTCCATCAGTAGCAGTTGCAGTTATTTCCACGGGGCTTGTACTGACTCTCTTGCCAGTTACCTCTCCGGTTATGGAATCAATATATACTGCTGACGGATCTGCCGAGCTCCAGCTTAATACTTTATTAGAGGCATCTGCAGGTAAAATAGATGTGGGTATAATGCGTAACGGATTATCATTTAACAGGATATCTGTATTAGGCAACGTAATACTCTCTACCTTGATTACTGCATGCATCATCAACTGCAACGGAGAAAATAGCACCGAGCCAGGTACAGGGTCTTCATTCAACGGAATCGTCCCACTAAACGGTGAGTACATTAAAGTTGTCATCTTAGTCACAGAACCTGCTACAACCTGACCAGTTAACTGCCCATTCTCGAAGCTGACATTAGCGAATGGAGCTAGAAAGGTACCGTTTAAGGTGTTGCGTAACACAAGTGATTCAGCAGTTGGAAAGTTATATAGAATATGCCCGGCATCGACTCCGCTAAGATTAGTGTTGAGGGCCATATTGACAGTCTTGCTTCCTGCTCCAATGTTGACCAGCACAGTAGACCCTTGAGGGACCGATACATTCAAGCTGGTTGCCGAAGAAGTCATTTCAGCGGGAACAGAAAATATATACAGCTTGGCACCGCCAGTACCTGTTAAAGTAATCGTTCCATAGGCTGAGTTCACCGAACCATTATCGGTCAGAGCAGCCAGTTGGGTTGTCAGGTGCGTCATCCTGTCTCGCAGCGAGGCAAAGTCGATCGGAGAACCTTTCACGACCTGTCCTCTGATGGATTGGGTATCAGCATTCCCGTTATAGTAATAGTTACCGCCATACACGGCATTACCGTTTATAGTGATATTGTTATTATAGTAAAGGTTACCGCCTGCAACCAAGGCGTTCTGAGAAGAGTTACCGCTCTGATTGATATAAGCTCCCCCACCGATATTACGGAAATCAACATCTCCGCTAGCTGCGACACGTCCCTGGATTGAAAGGTTGCTAATTGTCACAGTATTAGAATTGTTTGGGATGCCTACGACTACCAGATTATAATCACTTCCGGCGCCAAGTAGCGACCCGTCTGTCACAGCATGAATCTCATCATATTGCAAAGAGGCTGTATTAAATAGGAAATCTCCGGCTCTTTGCGGGGATACCGTAATTGAGAATGTAACGTCTTGGCCGGGATCGGGAACGAAGGTTTTGACACCATCTGTTCCGGTCTTTAGGGTATAACGGATATCACTTAATTTCTTTGTTACGCTGTAACCAGTGCCGGATGTCCCGGATTTGGTAATGTCTGTGGACGATCCCGTAATGTCTAGCCCAGGTGGGATTCGTTCTGTAAAGACGACGTTGGAAATGATTTGGCTGTCTCCGACATTCGCTGTAATATTCGTTTGGGTAAATGGAATTGACCTTGGCGTAATAGTATATGTTACGGCGACGTCTTGCCCGCGTATAACTTCACCATTGACAATGCTTGCAGGCAATACCCGTGTGGCGGTTAGACTGGCTGTTGCTTGTCTGATCGTTACATTGATCGTTTTGGTAGCCAGTGCTCCATGGCTGTCCCAAGCGTTGATCTCGATCTGTAAATCTCCGCCGTTCGGAAGCGGGTTAGCAAAGGAGCGGCTAATAGTCTGTCCCGACTGGAGACTCAATCCATCCACACCGGCATTGTTAATATAGTTTCCTCCAGATTTAAAGCGAATGGATGTCGTCAGGTTGCGGTCGTTCAAATCGAAATCTCTTGCGCTGTAATCAACCAAGATCTCATGTGTATAAGACGGGATGATGCTACCCTCTGCAGGAGCGTTTACCGTGATCTCCGGAGCGTGGTTGGCACCGACGAAAGCCCGGTACATTGTATTAACGAAGAGCTTCTGCTCCCAGTCGGGGAACTTAATATTATTATTGATATCCCCTTTTTTGCTATGCCCTGTGCCGGAAAAGGTAATGCTGCCTACAGAATACGTATAGAAATGGTTGTAGCTGTCATCGACATCCCGCTGGGTTTTGCCGGATTCGCTCTTAACGTTATACCATGGCACCACATCGGCCCGCTCCAAATCCAGCATAAAAAACTGGTCGTGCGTTTCAGCTACCGGATAGTAGGTACTGCCGGCACTGTTAAGATTGAAGGGGTATTGAGTCAGTAGACCGTTGTTGACAGGAACGACCTTAGAGGATGGATTGACAGCATTGCCTCCCAAGTAAGTTCTTGAAGTCTGGCCAACCAGTGTACGGAAGTAATCGCCCCAATAGTTCAAATCGTTAGGATCATCAATATAAATCGTATCATGGGTGAGCATGATGCTTTGTTTGGTTGTGTTGGCAAAATCATAAACCGCCTGGGCGGCCTCTTTTGAAATCATCGGGCTAGTCACACGGTCATACATATCCTGAAAGCCGAAGACAATCATGTCATAAACGCCGTTAAGACCATGTTGTGGACTGTTGGCATTCTCACTGATATAGGTATTGAAATTATTCATGTTCATCGTAGAAATAGAAAGCTGATAACTATTGGTATTTAGATAGGTCTGATTCATATTGAGACTATTCAGGAGCGAACTGTCGGAACGATTCGAAGGCATAACCTGAAGCACCTTAATAATCGGCTTAACACCATTGAAACGGATGACATCACGATCAAAGGCCTTAAGATTGGTTGAGGTGTCGGTCACCTCCAGCTTCCAGTAAAGCAGTCCTGAGTAAGTATCCGGCAGAGTATAGCGAAGAGTTCCCTCAGTGGAATTCATTTCCAGCGAGGCGACCACATGATCCTCAGTCATAGGAATCGAAGAATCTACACTCATGTACAAACGGACACGGACAGGGGTGGTTGTGATGTTAGGCACGTTATCAAGTTTGATCTTGAAGGTCATAGCATCGCCCGGCCTATAAGTATCAGTGGCATTAGTTAAATAGCTTTTAATTTCCGATTTGTTGGAAATTGTAAGCAGCGGACGCCGGACAAGCCCGGCTATATATAGTGGCGTACGGTTCTTAATCCCGGTAATCCAGTTACTACGGATGTTGTCGGTGTCGGTGAGAAAAACAACGTTGGCTTTTCTGCCCGCTGTGGTGCGATAAATATTAAATGAATTGTAAAGCTTTCCTTGCAGATTCTTGTCTTTCTCCTGGGCTTTAAAGGTTTCATCCGGAAGAAATACATACAGGCCTTTATTGATGTAGTAGTCGATGATTTCTTTTGCCTTCAGATTAGTAATGTCGTTCTGGACAGCGAGCGTGTTATGGGCTTTGTCCCGGTCGGTGCTGTTCATCGCTGAAGTGCTGGAAACCAGCGTTTTGCTGAAGCTCCCCTGGCTTATGTAGATGGCATCGTACTTGCCGTCCCAGTCTTCGCGTAGTGAGACGAACTTCTTCATCGTAACCGTATCAACGGTAACATTGGAGAGTGTCTTAAGCTCGTCCAGTTCGCTGCCGTCGGATCCCAGACTGGTACTGGTGGGATCTGTTATCTCCAGAATGCGAATTGGATAGTCATTATTCGATGCCTCAACATCCGGGCTAAACAGCTGAATCAACAAAACTGTTAATACTATCAATACTGCGGTTACAGAAAAAAACATAAGCTTCTTCCGATTGAACATTTTCATCACCATCACTCCCCGGTTTACCGAAAAAAATGTCTTATTGGTAAAAATCCTCTTGAAAAATAGCATTTTTTGCCTAGATTCATTGTAAGATTACCTATAATATGCTATATATCATTCTAGGATAAATTTCACAGTTAGGCAATGAACGAATGTGTAAATATAACTAAAAATTTGAGACCTGGGAATTATTTTTTTAAAAATAATCTATTAAAAAATTAATAGTTTAAACTTGGCATACATACGAAATTTATCGACAAAACTCTATGAAAAATGTAGGCATTTCGCACTGTTATTAGCTTAATTTTAATAGATATTGTTCCGATAGAACTTACATACACTACACGGCATGGAGATGAGTTGAAGTTGGCGATTGTGAAAAAAAGACTTGGTGACTTGCTGGTAGAAAATGGAATCATTTCACAGGAACAGCTTCAGGAGGCATTGGTAGACCAGCGTAAATCCAAACGCAAGCTGGGTGACCTGCTAATTTCGCAAGGGTACATTACAGAGCAGCAACTGATCGAGGTACTTGAATTTCAATTAGGCATTCCACATGTAAGCTTGTTTAAATATCAGATCGATCCGGCGATTACACAGATTATTCCGGAAAGTATGGCCAAGCGGTACCAAGTTCTCCCCTTTATGAAAGAGGGCGGGAAGCTGATGGTGGCTATGGCGGATCCGCTGGACTATTTTGCAATCGAGGATTTACGGATGAGCACGGGTTTCCGCATCGAACCTGCTATCTCGACAAGGGACGAACTGCAGCGCGCTATTGCCCGCCATTACGGCATGCGCGACTCCATGAACCAGATGCTGGTAGAACTTCCAACCCAGGAAGAGATCGAAGAAACAGAAATAACTGATGAGGATTCACCGATCGTCAGACTCGTCAACCAGATGATTCAGCAGGCGGTTCAGCTGCGGGCATCAGATATTCATGTTGACCCGGGTGAGAATAACCTGGCGATACGATACCGGATCGATGGTACACTTCGCACGGAGCGGCTGATTCCGAAGCAGATGCAGGGCTTTATCACGGCCAGACTTAAGATTATGGCCCGCTTAAACATCGCCGAACGGCGTCTTCCCCAGGACGGACGAATTAAGATGCAGTTTGACTATAAGATGATCGACATTCGTGTCTCTTCACTGCCAACGATGCATGGGGAGAAGATCGTGCTACGGCTGTTGGATCTCAGTACCGGTGTGAAATCCGTTGATACGCTTGGATTCAGTGACAGCAATGCGGTGTCGTTTAAGGACATGATTGGCCGTCCTTACGGAATTTTGCTGATTACAGGACCAACGGGAAGCGGCAAAACGACTACACTATATTCTGCACTCAACCAGCTTAATCAGGAGAGCGTCAACATCATCACTGTTGAGGATCCGGTTGAGTATCAGCTCGAAGGAATCAATCAGGTTCACGTTAATCCGGCCATTGGTCTCACGTTTGCGGCAGGGCTGCGGTCCATTCTCCGTCAGGACCCCAATATTGTAATGGTGGGGGAAATCCGGGATACAGAAACCGCCGAAATTGCGGTCAGAGCGTCACTGACCGGTCACTTGGTGCTGTCCACGCTCCATACCAATGATGCCGTCAGCAGCGTATCTAGACTCCGCGATATGGGTGTGGAGCAGTACCTGATTGCTTCGTCTCTAATAGGTGTGGTCGCCCAGCGGCTTGTACGCAAAATATGCAGTGATTGCAAGGAAAGCTATAAGCCCTCTCAACAAGAGGCGATCTTGTTAGAACGCTATGGTTTGCAGGCAGACATGATGCTTCATAGGGGCAAGGGCTGCGGCAACTGTAACTCTACTGGCTATCGTGGCCGGATCGCGATTCATGAAGTGTTAACCATTAATGATCATCTTCGTCAATTGATTACGGATTCTGCGTCGGTGGAAGAGCTACGCTTGGCAGCTAAAGAAGGCGGGCTGGTCCAACTGATGGAAGACGGTTTGCTTAAAGTCTCGCAAGGGATGACCACCTTGCAGGAAGTGCTGCGCGAGACGGTATCCCATTAACCAAAAGGAGGAGTCGCGAATGCCGATCTCACCCAGAAATATTACACAGCTGCTGCACATGGCTTACTCCTCCCGAGCATCCGATTTGCACATTTCAGTAGGTGCACCTCCTGTGCTAAGGATTGATGGCAGACTACAGAACGCGGATGGCGAAATTGTCGGTCCCGGCGAAGCGGAACAGATGGCTTTGGATTTGCTGGGACCGGAAAGAGAAGCTGAATTTCGTGCGACGGGAGAGTATGACTTCTCCTATCCACTGGAAGGAGGAGTCCGGTTCCGTGTGAATGTATACCGTCAGAGGGGAGGTATCAGTATCGCCGCCCGTAGTATTCCAGCCGATATTCCAACCTTGGAGCGGCTGGCACTTCCGCCGGTTCTTTCGTCCCTGGCGCTGAAACCGCAGGGGCTGATCCTGGTAACTGGTCCAACAGGGAGCGGGAAGTCATCCACGCTTGCTGCGATGCTCCATCATATTAACCGAAGTGAACGGAAGCATATTGTAACGCTGGAAGATCCGATTGAATTTTTGCATAGTCATGGAACCTGTATCATCAATCAGAGAGAGGTCGGGAGCGATACGTCCAGCTTCTCGAATGGCTTACGGGCCGCGCTCCGTCAGGACCCGGACGTGATTCTCCTCGGAGAAATGCGGGATCTGGAGACGATCTCGGCAGCAGTGACCGCAGCAGAGACGGGCCACCTGGTTATGGCAACCCTGCATACCTCCGACGCGCCACAGACCATCGACCGGATTATCGATGCTTTTCCCGGGCATCAGCAGAACCAAATACGTTTACAGTTAGCTTCCGTCCTGCTCGCAGTCGTATCACAGCGGTTATTCCCCCGGTCACAGGGACAGGGGCGGCTCTGTGCAACCGAAATTTTGGTCAATACGCCTGCGGTGGGTAACATGATCCGGAGCGAAAAGACGCACCAGATCAAAAATGTGATGCAGACCGGGAAAGCGCTGGGCATGCACACGCTGGATATGAGCATCCGCGACTATTTGGCCCTAGGGCTCATCGATCAGGCAGCTGCCAAGACTTATCTTGCGGAGGTGAAAGCCGATGCCGCAATTTGAGTACCAGGTCAAGACGTCAGCTGGGAAACCACTCAAAGGCAAGCTTACTGCAATGGACAAGTCGTCGGCGATGGAGGAGCTCCGCAAGCGGGGCCTTACCGTTTTCTCGCTGAATGAACAAAAGAACTCTATTCTGTCGATGGAGATTTACATCGGAAATCCGGTTAAGACAATTCATTTCATTATTTACTGCCGGCAGTTCGCAACATTAATCCGGGCAGGTGTTTCAATTGTCGATGCTACCCGGATTTTAGCGGAACAGACGGACAGTAAGCCGCTGGCCAAAGCTTTGCAGGACGTCAGCTCGAACCTTCTGCGCGGCGTGGCTTTCTCTCAAGCCGTTCAGGATCATACTAAGATTTTTCCGCATTTGTTCGTCAGTATGGTGCGGGCGGGTGAGGAATCCGGTGACCTGGAAGGGACATTGGAACGGCTGGCCATGTATTTTGAGAAACAGCACACGACTACAGAAAAAATCAAATCAGCACTGATGTATCCGATCACAGTCGCAGTGATGGCAGTAGCTGCAGTTGTCTATCTGCTGTGGGCTATTGTCCCTCAGTTCGTAACAATGTTCGAGTCGATGGATGCGGAGCTCCCGGCAATCACCAAAATGGTGCTGGCGCTTAGTAAAAGTATCCAGGGACAATGGTATTTCTGGGGGCTTGGCATCATCCTGATCATCACTGCTTTTCAGATTGCGAAACGTACGGAAAAAGGCGCCTATGCCTTGGATTATGCCAAGCTGAAGGTACCGGTGTTCGGAAAGCTGAATCAGAAGGGCTCCATTGCCCAGTTCACACGGACCTTTTCCTCGTTGTACGCCAGCTCGGTACCGATACTGCAGTCACTTTCGATCGTTGAAGAAATCGCGGGGAATAAAGTGATCGGGAAATATATCCGAAGCGCGGGCGATTCGCTTAGACAGGGGAAACCCCTGTCCGAGCCGCTGAAGAAGGCATGGGTCTTCCCACCTTTGGTTACACAAATGATTGCTATCGGTGAAGAAACCGGGGCTCTTGATCAGATGCTGTCTAAGATAGCCGATTTCTACGAAATGGATGTCGAGAACACCGTTGACCGGCTGAAATCGCTGTTAGAGCCGCTGCTGATAGCCTTTTTGGCAGGGGTTGTCGGTGTGATTGTGGCGGCGATAATGCTGCCGATGTTTAGTATTTACAGCAATATGTAGGTGGATTTTATTGAGAGGGGTGACGCGGGCGAAAGAATATATCTTTCGTACTGACGATTTTAGATAAACAAGAGCTTAGACAAACGCAGTTCATCCACTCATTATATTTTTTTTAGGAGGAGATCATATGTTAGCAAATGCAATTAAAAAGAGATTGAACAAAGAAGAAGGACAGAAGGGCTTTACGCTGATTGAGCTATTGGCGGTTATCGTTATCCTGGGGATTATCGCGGTTATTGCAATCCCGTTGATCGGAAATATCATCTCAAATGCAAAAGAAGACTCCGATGTAGCTACAGCTCGGCAAATTTATGATGCAGCACGGTTATACATTGCTGGTGAGGGTGATGGTAAGTTTAACAGGGATGCAGCATATAATATTAAGATTTCCGATATGAAGACCAAAGGATATCTAGATAATGATTTAAGTCTTCCAAGTTCAAAAGCAACTATAACGGGTGGTGCGGTTTATTTTACTAAAGATGGGCAATTATCTTCTGTACAAATAGCTCCAAAGCCACTTGGCTCTGCTGCGGTAGATACTGTACCAACTACAGGAACAGCGACGACAGCTGGAGGCAGCTTTACAGCTTCGCAGGTTTTGAAGTCCGCCGCGGCTACTCCGGCTCCGTAAAGTAAAGGTAGTAAATATATTCTTGAATTCAACTCAAGGAATCGGACCATTCCGATTCCTTTTTTACAACATCCCGTCTAAATAAAAGTTATCATCCCGACAGCAATAACATCCCATACACAAAGGAAACCAATCATGACCATCATTATCGCTGTTTACATCACGCTGCTCGGAATGACTCTGGGCTCCTTCTATAATGTGGTTGCGCTGCGGGTACCTGCCGGGGAATCGCTCAGCCATCCGCCTTCGCACTGCACCGGGTGCGGGACACGCCTGACGGCGAGGGATCTGGTACCTGTACTCAGCTGGTTGGCCAGCAAAGGGAGATGCAGGCATTGCGGGGCTAAGGTGTCTGTACTATATCCTCTAGGAGAGCTTGCGACCGGGCTTTTATTCCTTTGGTCCTACTTAGAGTTTGGCTTTACCGTCAGGGGAGTAACTGCGATCGTGTTATCGAGCTTAGCCGTTATCGTAACAGTTGCGGATCTCAAATATATGCTGATTCCGAATAAGGTGCTTCTCTTTTTTACACCGCTCCTGTTTATGCTCACCCTGCTGAACCCGGAAGGACCGGTATGGTTATATCTGCTGGGTGCTGTTCTAGGAGGCGGGATTATCTTGCCTTTCGCCTGGTTCGGCGGGATGGGCATGGGCGACTTTAAGTTATTTGCACTACTGGGGCTGGTTATTGGCTTCCCCGGCGTGTTGCTTGCCTTTTTCGCAGCTTGTCTGCTGGGTACGCTTGTTGGCGGTACACTGCAGTTGACGGGTATCGTCAAGCGCGGACAGCCGGTTCCGTTCGGCCCTTGGCTGGCTGTAGGAGCGATGCTTACTTACGGTTACGGCTCACAGATTATCAGCGGGTATCTCTCGCTTATTCATTAGGAGGAGTATAGCTCATATGCTTGGACTTCAGAATCCTGCGGCCGGTCTTGCGATAGAGCAAACGGGAATCCGCTACATCAGCTTAAAGAATAAAAAGTCATGGGAGGTTCGCAAAAAGCGGTACCTACCTCTTCCGCCGGGGATGATCGTAGAGAATCAGGTCGCCGATAGCGAAGCTCTCTTGGAAAGAGTCAAGCAATGGGTCAAAAAAGAGGGGTTGCGCGGCAAAAGGGTTTCTCTGTCGATTCCTCCGTCGCAGATCATCATCCGTAAAATGAGCATCCCGAGCACTAACCCGAAACAGGTAGAGCAGCTTGTGAAGCTGGAGGTGGAAACGGGGCTGCATCTGCCTTTTGAGAGCCCAGTCTACGATTACGTCACCATCGAAGTCGATGAGGATAGCAGCCATCTGTTAGTGTTCGCTGCGCCCCGTAAGCCGATTCAGGACTACATTGATGTGCTGGAAGGCTCAGGTCTGCGCGTAAGCACCGTTGAAATCGCCGCTACCGCTCTTGCCCGAAGCCTGGCTCTCGGCCAGAATGCTAAGTTTGAGGAAACCATGCTTATTAATATCGAGCAGACTGTTCTCGACGTCTACATGTTCCGCAACGGCAATCCTTTATTTATCCGGACCATAAATCAAATGGACTTGAACAGTGGCGTGCAAACCGCTTTTCAACCGGGAATGGAGTACGCCAAGGAAGCTGCAGCTGCGTCTGAATTCGCTGGTAATTTGCTTACGTCTGGACAGATCCTGGAGATCACCGCTGAAATTTCGCGAATGTTAAACTTTTATCAATACAGCCTACATGACGGAAGCACGAGAATTCAAAACGTGCTGATTGCAGGTCCACAGCATATCCGCAACCAGTTGTACGAGGAATTGAATCAATCCTTAACTGAGCTGGAAGTATCACCGATCGGGCTAGACGATCTTACAGACGGAGGACCTTCAGATCCCGAGTTGAATGAATACCGCGTAGCAGCCGGCGCTGCCCTGCGCGATGGTGAATTTTTGACGATCAACCTTCTCCCTAGAGAAGACCGGGAAGCAGTACTTTTTCCTTACATTGCTGTTGCACTTGCCGGTGTTTGGCTGCTTGGGACGCTTGGGACGGGTATTTTTTATAGTACTGATAAAGGGCAGATCGCAGATAATAAACAACAGATTCAGGGTGCCCAAGACCGGTCTCTAATGTTCCAAGCCCAGCTAGCTGAGCTGAATGGGACATCAGGACAGCTGAACAGAAAAGCCGCAGTGGATGAAATTCTCACCTATAAAATGAATATTGTGTCCGTGCTGAACGAACTGGCCTCCGGCTTACCGCAAGGCAGTCTGCTGCGTAATATCAACTATACGTATCTTACCTCCATTGATCTCACTGTAAGAGTGCCAAGTATGGAGGCGGCATCCATTTATTTGGCTAACCTTCGAAAGATGTCCTTCGCTGCAAGTATCGAGATCCAGAAGCTGACAGAAGGGGACACGGCGACGGAGGCTGCAATCTCAACGTACGGCGCATATACCGCCGTGTATCATGTGAGTTTAATAAAAGCGGGAGCCGCTGAAGCGGACGGACAGGCAGCCGCAGAAGAGGGGGATAATAGTGGAACAAATCAATAAATACCGGTCGCCCATTGTATTGGGTCTGCTGATCCTGTTTTTGCTGTTATTTGCTTTCTTTATGCTCGGTGTGCGGCCGGCCAATCAAGAAATCAGGGATCAGGAGTCGGAGCTCAGCCAGCTGAATGAACAGAATGACCTGCTTCAGAGTAAAATAGACGAACGGAAGAGCGACACCTCCCAAGATGCCGAAGAGGCGGCACTGCTGGCCCAACTTCCAAAAGGTGACAACAGTGAACAGCTGATTCTGGATTTGCGTGCAATCGGGTCTGTTACCGGAACGAGACTAAAGGATGTCAGCTTCAGTGTCGGCGACCAGAATCCAATCCAGGTAATGACGGGCTCAAGTACAGCGGTGTACCCCACGGTTAAGCAGCTTAATATGACCGCAGTAGTCGAGGGTGACTATGACGGGGTCAGCAGCTGGCTGCTTGCGCTTCAGTCGCTGCCCCGCATCGTCAATGTGGATTCGTTATCATTCCAGCGGTCTACGGAAGGCGGATCAACACAGGGAAGCTCGGGGATTATCACAGCAAACGTCTCATTTACTGCCTATTTTGAAGACGCAGAGGACTCTGAAGGAAACGATGCATCGCTGGCTGCTAAGGACTCCAATCAGACGGCGTTTAAGGGTAACTAATATAGGCCAATCTTACTTTAAAAAGATGTTGATATTCCGGTCCCTCAGCGGGCCGGTTTTTTTATGAGCCCCCCAATAAATCCGTTTTCACTCCTACATGAATTGGGTATTTTAGCTTACAAGCCGCCGTAAAGTATAAAGTAACGGTCATTGTAATGGAAGTAACTGCGATCTACCGGGTGAAGCAGAACAACAAGGAGGAATTGAGAATGAACAAGAAGTGGATGATAGGTTCGTTGGCCCTGGCACTGGGGCTGGTATCGGCAGGGAGCGGGGCAATGGCAGCCGCGCAGGACACCGGAAGCACGGCCATAAAGACCGTGGCGGTTTCTTTACCGGGTAAAGAGGGCCCGGCCACGATTAACAATCTGACGGTGAAAAGCATTATTCCGCTCGTCGTCCATGCCAAAAAACTGTATACCTACGCCAGCGGGAGCGGGAATGTATACAATCCGGAAACATTCGTATACAACGGTATGAATTACCGTTACCTTTCCAGCGACCTTGGCACCAAGCAACAACTGATGAATTACATAAAAAGAGCATACACGCACAATGCCGCTGCCTTTTATGTGCAGACACAATTCCTGGAGTATAAGGGAAGAATGGCACAGGTGAATGCCGATGTGGGCAATGCGCTTCAGTACGATAAGGCTACAGCCATTATGGTCTCCAAAACGGCAACCACTGCGGTATTCGAATTGAGTGTGCCACAGCCTGACGGTCAGGGGGCAAATGAAATGGTAGTCGTCAAATTGAAAAAAGTGAACGGCTACTGGAGAATCGATATGTCACCGGATACCTTGTTCTAAGGGACTCTCCATCATGTCTGAAGGGTAGACAACACCGGCGAGCTTGCCTTGGGAGGTTATAATGATGCAATCATTTTTCATCATTTCGGGGCGGTTCGTGGCTTCGGCCAGTACGGAGACGGCAGGGGCGGATAGATCGGCAATTAGGGGGTTACGGATCATCAGCCTGGTTATGGATTCCCGGTAGAAGTGATCTGCACCCAGGCGTCCGGTAGCTTTTAAAAAGAAGCGTTCGCACATCAGCAGTCCCACCGGCTCGTCCACCTCATTGCAGACAACGATGCATTTCGATTCCGGATGCTGGAACATTACGCGCAGTGTTTCACGGCAGGTGAGAGAAGCTGGAACAGAAGGGGCGCTGCGGATCACTGTAGACCATTCGGATATTAATACGTTGCTCAACCTTCTTCATCCTTTCTGCTGCGGGTATTCTCCCAGTATAATGCGCCTGCGTAAACTCCAATAATTACCAAAGTAAGGTAAGTGTAAAATAAGCCAGGAAATTTCAGCAGTGTTTCAAAGCTGCACAAAATGACGGTCAGAACGTTTCTGAACCGTCTTTTTGCTGTGCGCTCTGAATAGCGGTTATTTTCCGCTGTCCGTATTTAATTATTCACTGCTGCTCACGCCGTCTTCCACCAGCGGCTTCCTCAGAGATTCCGGCCGGGCAGCATTGCTCATGCCGCCGCGGTTGATGGCAATCACCTGCTTCTGGGCCGGGTATACATCACGGGAGAGCTTCTTCTTCTCTACGGCTTTGCCGTCAACGAAACGTGTGATATAGGTCTCGACGATATAGCCTGCCTTTCCGCTCTGCAGAACACGGGTACCGCCGCGGGGGAGAGAGGAATCTGCTACATATTTAGCTGCGGGCTGCAGCACCTCAACTGTTTGGGATTGAACAGAATAGTAGACATTTCTCGGGAAGGTGCCGAACAGCTTTACAGTTAGCGTCCGGCCTTGGACAGCCGCCTTAATGATCAGATATTTACCGGTATTATTGCGGAAACGGAAATTGATATACCCTTGGGAAAAGGTCGCATCCTGGCCTTTGGGCAGATAGCTGACCGGCAGGGAGTGATTCCGGCGTTCCACGATTTCCAGGCCGGAGCGGAGAGCTGCGTTGTAGAGCGTGCTGGAGACCTGGCAGATGCCCCCGCCGGTGCCGGGCTGCAGCTTCCCGTTCACAATAACTGGCGCTTCGCGGAAGCCATATTCTGCCTGGGCTTTTTCAATCGCCTTGCCGTAATCAAAGACAGCCCCCGGCGGCAGCATCGTGCCGTTGACGGCTTTCGCTGCGGCCTCCACGTTGAAGGTACGGCCTGGACCGCTTAAGCCCAGAGAGGTGCTGAACTGCGAAATCTTACGCTCAATTCCCTGGTCCTTCAAAGCCTTCAAGGTTACAGCCGGTTCTTGAACGGTTAATGGCACTTCAAGGGTGATGCTCTTACCCGTCAGGAACTCTGCGCTGCTGAGCCGGGTAGGAAGGGCTGCCCGCAGGGCAAGCTCCAGTCCATGCCAGTCGACCTCATAAGAGGTGGTTTCCGGAGTATAGATGATTTGATCATCTCCGGTAATCCGCCGGGTGGCATCTACCGGAACGCCGAACGATTCCCGTTCCCAAGCCGGACTTAAGCTGCTCTGCAGCTGCTTAATCTCCAGATGAATGCCGAGGCCCCAAGAGCTGGCAAAGCTCCGCCGGGCTTGGACACGATGGAGCAGTCCTCCGTCCGTTAACTCCTTCAGCCCCCGGAGAAATGCCTCTGCTTCATACGTGGTTCCAGCCTGCGCCAAGGTGACGGTCATCTCGGTATTTCCCTCCGCTTTGAGAATCAACGGGACAGCCTCCAGAGCACTTAGCCTTGCAGCTATTCCCCTGCGGACTTCGGATATGTCCATCCCGCCGATATCCCAGCCCGCGAGGCGGGTGCCCTTGGGAAGCGTCTGCTGATTTCCATATATATGAAGTCCCCCGGCCACAAGTGATCCGGCCAGAAGCAGCCCGATTACGGTGATGAGGGCGGCGTGTTTTTTTTTCATCTGATAAACTCCTTCAGGGTGGCGGATTTGCGCTGCCCCGCAGCGCGGCCGGATAAAGTGAGCTTGCAATGATCAGTTTTTGAAGCAGATATATAGAAGTAGAAGCTGCAGGCGGGCAGGATTTTAACAGCGGTGGAGCGAATGTAATAATGTTCTGAGACAGCCGGACAAGAGCCGGTAATATATCTATATGTGCGATGCCTGTAAAACTTTCGGGTACTCAAGCAGTTACAGATTTGTTACAATAGATACGCCTGCGGTAATTTGTGCAGTTTATGGAAGCTTCCGCGGTTTGATGTCGAAACTGAAGAACCGGCGGAATATGTCAGAATCGGGAAGTGATAATTTTGATCGAAATGCAGGATGTCTGGAAGACCTACCCCAACGGAACCCACGCGCTTCAGGGGATATCCGTCAAGATTGACCGCAACGAGTTTGTGTATGTCGTCGGACCCTCCGGCGCAGGGAAATCAACGTTCATGAAATTAATTTATAGAGAAGAAACTCCGACGAAGGGGCAGATCTCGGTAGGCGGATTCAACATAGGTAAGCTCAAACCGCGTAAAATCCCGTACGTCCGGCGTAATATCGGCGTAGTGTTCCAGGATTTCCGCCTGCTGCCGAAGCTGACGGCCTATGAGAATGTTGCGTTTGCGATGGAGGTTATCGAAGCGCCGAAGAAGGTTATCCGGAAACGTGTCCCTGAAGTGCTCGAATTAGTCGGCCTGCGCAGCAAAGCGAACCGCGAGCCTTCTCAGCTCTCAGGCGGGGAACAGCAGCGGATTGCCATTGCCCGGGCGATTGTCAATAACCCTTCCGTCATTATTGCGGACGAGCCTACCGGCAACCTGGACCCCGAGACTTCCTGGGGAATTATGCAGCTCCTTGACGAAATTAATTTTCGCGGCACAACGATTGTGATGGCTACCCACAACAGGGATATTGTCAACAAAATGCGCAAACGGGTGCTGGCGATCGAGAATGGGAATATTGTCAGAGACCAAGTGAGAGGGGAATATGGTTATGAGTTTTAAAACCTTCTTGCGGCATGTGCGGGAAGGCTTCAAAAACGTATTCCGCAACGGCTGGATGTCGGTGGCTTCCATCACATCTATTGTCGTCTCCTTATTCGTGCTTGGTGTCTTTATACTGCTTGTGCTTAATGTTAATTCTATCGCAGACAAGGCGGACAGCCAGGTGCAGATCAATGTGCATCTGACGCTGAATACCGACGAGAAGCTGCGTGAAACGCTGCAGAATGAAATCGGCAGCATGCCGGAAGTCAGCAAGGTAGAGTTCGTGTCCAAAGAGCAGGGACTTAAGGAATTCCGTGAGGATATGGGACCGGATGCCGCCGAGCTGCTGGAAGGCTTTGACGAAGATAATAATCCGCTGCCGGATAAGCTGCTGGTAGAGGTCATTGAACCAACCACAGTTCCTTTTGTAGCAGATAAGATAGAAGCACTAAACAAAACGCATGAAGAACAGCCGATATATAAAGTAAACTACGGCAAAGGCTCCGTGGAGACGCTGTTTAAGATTACGCGCGCTGTGCGCAATATAGGCTTTATTTTTGTAGCAGGTCTGGCCCTGATGTCGATGTTCCTGATCTCCAATACGATTCGGGTAACCATTCTCGCCCGCCGCAAGGAGATTGGCATCATGAAGCTGGTGGGGGCGACGAATTATTTTATCCGCTGGCCGTTCTTTATTGAGGGGGCGCTTATCGGGCTGATTGGTTCACTCGTGACCTCTGGAGTGCTGTATATCGGATACAGCAGTCTTACGCATTCCGTACAGGGAGATCCGATGCTTGGACTGCAGCTGATCCCGTTTGAAGATATTTGGGTACTGCTCTGCGGGCTGCTGGTCGGCCTGGGTGTACTGATTGGTGTCTGGGGAAGTACCGTGTCAATCCGCAAATTCCTGAGAGTATAGGACTGTTCACTGTAAAAGGAACTTTAAATAAATGAGTAAAAGGATGGGGAGTGCGAGTTGAAGAAGATTGCCGCCGGATTAGCCGTAGCACTGCTGGCTGTCACTTTATTAGGGCCCTCTGACGGATATGCCAAGAAGACAACAGTTTCGGAAATAGATAAGCAGCTGAAGAAGCTGCAGCAAGAGGTGCAGGCTGCCAAGGCAGCACAGGAGCAGGCTGCTTCCCGTAATCAGGTAGCCCAGCACTACAAGAACAAAACAACGCTGAATCTCCAGTATGTACTGGATCAGATTGCCCAGGTGAAAGGCGAGATGACGACCATCTCCGGCAAAATCGCCAGCACAGAGCAGTCGCTGAATGTGACGGCGGCCGAGCTGGATGAAGCAGAGGCGCGTGTGGCTTCGCGCGAGAAACTGCTGGAATCCCGCGTCCGGCTGATGTATACAGATGGGGCAGTTTCGTATCTTGACGTACTGCTGTCTTCCACGAGCTTCTCGGATTTCCTGGACCGGGCCGACTCGCTGAAGATGATTGTAGACCAGGATCAGGACCTGCTGGTGCAGCATAAGCTGGACAAGCAGACAGTGATTGCGAAGAAGCAGGAGCTTGAGGGGCAATACGCTCAGGCCAAGCAGCTCTATACGGATCTGGAATCCCAGCGCACGGTGCTTAAGGAGAAGGAAGCCGAGAAGCAGGAACTTATCGCTTATTATGATGAAGAGATTAATGAAGCGGATGAAGTTAATGAAGAGCAGAACGCTAAGCTGGTGCAGCTGGCCAGCGAACGTTCGGCGCTTGAAGAGCAGAAGGACAAAATAAAGGCAGAGGAAGCGGCACGCAAAGCGGCTGCAGCCAAGGCGGAAGCGGCCCGCAGAGCCGCCGCAGCAGCTAAAGCCAAAAGCTCTAGAAGCGTCAGCAGCTCTAGTTCCTCCTCGGAATATGCGGGAGGTAACGGACCGTTCCTGCTCCCGGTAGGCTCGGCACGGATTTCCTCGGGGTACGGTTACCGGACACATCCGGTAACCGGTGAAGTCGGCAAAATGCATACCGGCGTAGACTTTGCAGTTCCCCAGGGGACTGACATTCATGCCGCTGATGCCGGCACCGTACTGGTTGCCGAATGGTGGAACGGCTACGGAAACTGCGTGATCATCGATCACGGCGGCGGTGTATGGACGCTATACGGCCATATCCGTGAAGGCGGGATTAAAGTCAAAGCCGGCGAGAAGGTCGACAGAGGCCAGGTCATCGCCGAGTCGGGATCGACCGGGCGTTCTACAGGCCCGCATCTTCATTTCGAGGTGCGGATTGACGGTAAAACCGTCGATCCGATGCCGTATCTCTAAATTTTAGTCCTAATAAATATTAATACACGCTGCGGCATATACTGGAAGAGATACCGTCCTTTCAGGACGGCTACGGGATACACGAGCTCTACATGAAGGGACGGTGGGAACATCATGTTAAAGAAAAGCACGGCGGCCTTTATGATCGTCGCTGCGTTGTTATGCGGCAGCCTCCTGACCTTGGGTGTGACCGGCTATGCGCAGGTCTTCGGACAAGCTGCCGGAGAAGGCGTGGCTGCAGTTTTGCAGACCAGCGGCTTACAGGAGAAGGAATCCCAGAAGCTGGGTACCGCGCTGAGCCTGATCGAATCGAACTATTACCAGGCAGTAGACCGGGACAAGCTGATCGATGGTGCTGTCAACGGTATGATGGAAGCACTGGGCGACCCTTATTCCAATTATATGGGCAAAGAAACCGCCGAGAAATTCGAAGAGAGTATTGAAGGTTCCTTCTCAGGAATCGGTGCGGAGGTATCCTCGGATAACGGCAAGGTCGTCGTTGTCTCACCGATCAAGGGAGCGCCGGCTGAAAAGGCCGGGATTCAGGCTAAGGATATCATCTTGTCGGTGAACGGCGAAACGCTGGACGGGCTGGAGCTTAATGCTGCAGTGGCCAAGATCCGGGGTCCTAAGGGCAGCAAGGCAACGCTCAAGGTTCAGCGTACAGGTTCTGCGGCGCCGCTGGAGTTCGTGATTACCCGCGATGATGTGAAGCTGGAAACCGTCTATGCCACCATGGAAAAGGACGGAGTCGGCGTAATCGAAGTTACCCAGTTCTCCATGAACACTGCCGAGCGGTTTAAGGAAGAGCTGGCTAACCTGGAGAAGCAGGGCATGAAAGGACTCGTTATTGATGTCCGCAATGATCCCGGCGGTGTACTACAGCGAGTCGTTGAGATGGCAGAGCTGTTTGTGCCTAAGGGCGAGGCAATCGTTAAGATAGACGAAAAGGGCAAAGCGCTCGAAGTGATTAAATCGAATGGCTCAAGGAAGGATTATCCGGTCGTTGTCCTGATGAACAAAGGCAGCGCAAGCGCATCGGAGATTCTGGCCGGGGCTCTGCAGCAATCGGCCGGAGCCAAGCTGATCGGCGAGAATTCGTTCGGCAAGGGCACGGTGCAGACAAGCTTTGAAAAAGAGCTTGGGGATGGCAGCCTGCTCAAGATTACCATCGCCAAGTGGCTGACACCGGACGGCACCTGGATTCACGGCAAGGGCATCAAGCCGGATATCGCGGTAGCACAGCCGGATTACTTCTCAGTTGCACCGATTAACAAAAGTGTGACCCTGCAATATAACATGAACAGCTCGGATGTGAAGAGCGCGCAGACCATGCTGGACGGTCTGGGCTACAAACCGGGCCGTAAAGACGGATACTTCGATACCGGGACAAAGAATGCGGTGAAGAAATTCCAGAGCGCATCGAAGCTGCAGGCAACAGGCATTATCGATGCCAAGACTGCAGAATCACTCGAGCTGGCCCTGATCAAGGTCATTCAGGACCCGGCCCATGACAACCAGCGCAACAAGGGAATCGAAGAGGTGCGGAAGGAAATTAAGGAAGCGGCGTCGAAAAAGTAAGAAGGCTGAATTCAGCCTTCTTTTTTTCTAGAATGAATATATTTTGGAACTGAAAAGTTGAGAAGAGTCTATTAAAGGTTATGGTACTGGCTAGATTTCATTCCAAAAAAGTACGGGTATGTTCTAGTGTATTTTGTGCAGCAGATCGCCGCGAATTCAGTCGGAAAACAAAAGCTATTGCACTTTGTACAGCAGAATGGGATTTGCCGATGATTCTTGAGCGTTCTACTGTACAAAGTACAATCATAACGCAATCAGATGGTATTTGAGACCACGGAGCATTAGCATCCGCTAACAGCTTTCTGCAGAAAGCTCGCTATCTTCAGCATAAAGGAGTGTGACGACGGTTTGAATGATATGCTAGAACTGCTTACAAGCTTGGGCACAGCGGTCATACATCTGCTGATACAGCCTTATTACTATATTGCACTTTTATTTATAGCCCTTTACTACCGCAGACAGGTTGCGCTGGAACGCAAACTGATTCATGTGAAGCAGCACAGCTGGGGCGCGGAAACCTGGCGGACGATCTGGAGCGGACTGATGATGGGGCTGCTGGTTTCACTGGCTGCTGTAGCCTTGGGGATCTCTCTCCCGCCTGATGCTGTAATTTGTATCTGGATCGTCAGTCTGATCCTGATGTTATTCCGTGTGCGGTATTTATGCTTTGCTTACTCCATAGGCTTGTTAGGAATTATGCAGTTTATTCTCTCCTTCTTTCCGGATTTACTTCAGGACGGAACGGCCGGCAGGCTGGTAACGGCGCTGCGGGAGATGGATATCCCGGCGCTGCTTGTGCTGGCCGCGCTGCTTCATCTCGCGGAAGCGCTGCTCGCACGCTGGCAGGGCGCGCGGCTGGCGACGCCGCTTTTCCTCGCAGGCAAGCGCGGCAAGGTCGTCGGCGGCTACCAGCTTGAGGCCTTCTGGCCGCTGCCGCTTTTCCTGCTGATTCCCTCCGGAACGGGAATCAGCGAGCTGCCATGGCAGCCGCTGCTGGGCGGCGGGCTTGGCCTGGTGTCTTTACCGGTCATCATCGGCTTTAGCGAGATGACCCAGAGCCTGCTGCCCGGGCGCAAGGCTGCCCGCACGGCAGGACGGCTGCTGGCGTACAGCACCGTTCTGCTGGGCGTCAGTCTGCTGGCCGCCTGGTGGAGCCCGCTGACGCTGGTCGCGGCGCTGCTCGCGCTTCTCCTGCACGAAGGCTTAAGCTGGTACAGCGCTCTGGAGGAGCGCAGCAGCAGTCCCAGCTTCGTGCATCCGCCCGTCGGCCGCAAGGTGCTGGCCGTACTGCCGGGCAGCCCGGCAGAGGAGCTGGGCATCCTGCCGGGTGAAGTGCTGCTGAAGGTCAACGGTGTCCTGTTGACCGAAGCGGCGCAGCTGCATGAAGCGCTGCGCATGAACCCGGCGTACTGCAAGCTGGAGGTGCAGAACCGTGAGGGCGAGAGCAAGTACCTGCAGCGGCCGATTTATGACGGGGACCACCACCAGCTCGGCATGATCCTTGTGCCGGAGCCGGATGAGGCGGTAACTGCTGAGGCGAAGCCGTCCAGCATCTTCGGGATTATCGGGATGAAGACGGGAACCCGTACACGCCGCAGAGGGCTGTCGGCAGGAGGGCTGCAGCGGGCCAATACGGCAGCAGCCCAGCCAAGCCAGCCAAGACAGCCGGACCTGCCTAAGCAGGAACCGGCGGAGGGCTGACACAGGGCAACAACTCCATATCTATCACTAAAGGCCAGCTTCTGCGAAACATGCAGGAGGCTGGCCTTTTTATATGTTATTTACCTCTCCCGCAGGCTTTTCAGATAAAAGATTGCGATCTGTGTCCGGTCACGCAGGCCGAGCTTGCTAAGAATATCGGTGATGTAGTTTTTAACCGTTCCCTCGCTAAGGAACAGCTTTCCGGCAATCTCTTTATTGGTCAGCCCTTCGGCAATGGAGGATACGACGGCCAGTTCAGCTTTGGTCAGGCCGTAATCGTCAAGCCGGGGCTGCTCTGCTGCGTCCGGCCGTGAAGCCGGCTGCAGAAATCCGGCCATTTTGCGGGCGATGTCGGGGTGGATCAGCATGTTGCCTTCATGGACGGTTTTGATGCCCTGAATAATCCGGTCCGGCGGGATGTTCTTCAGCAGATATCCGCTGGCCCCGTTGCGCAGCGCTTCGATAATATACTCATCATCGTCAAAGGTGGTCAGCATCAGTACGGATATCTGCGGATAGGACGATTTGATGCGGCGCGTCCCTTCGACGCCATCACAGTTCGGCATCCGGATATCCATCAGTACGACATCAGCATGAGGCAGCACCTGCAGCAGGGCGAGTGCTTCCTGTCCATCGCCCGCACTGCCCACGACTTCAATCTCAGCATCGAGTCCGACCAGTACCTTCAGACTCTCGCGGATAAAAGAATCGTCGTCAACAATCACTACTTTTATCATTAGAAATGCGCTCCTTGGATTGGATTTGTCATGGAATATTCGGCTGCTTATAGTCCCCCTGCCGATAAACCGGCAGCCGGGTGATTACAGTGAATGGCGCTTCAGGGCGCAGCTCCAGTGTCCCGCCAATCAGACGGGTACGCTCGTGCATACCTTCCAGGCCCATCCCGCTGCTACCGGCCCGGAGCCTGCGCAGCTGATCTTCTTCGGGCAGAACCCCGTTGTTACTGACCTCCATGACAACCTCATGCTCACTGTAGAATATGGAGATCCATACGGCGGTTGCTTTTCCATGCCTCAAGGCATTGGTAAGTGACTCCCGGGCATTTTTATAGAGTACGACCTGAATGCTGGGATACAGGGAAAAGGGATAGCCATGCACCTGATAGGACGTCTTAATGCCGGTATCACGGCCGGTCTCCTCCAGCAGCTGATCCAACGCATAAGCGCCCTCAAGCTGCGGAGAAGGGTTCACCTGCCTGATCGCGGCACGCATATCATCCATGCTGGCGGCGAGCTGGTCGCGGATCTGGACCATCATGCCCATCCCCGTCTCCGGAGCGACCGGCAGGGTATGGATCGCGGCTTCGACCATCATTTTGACCCGGATCAGGCGGTGGCCGATATCATCATGCAGCTGGCGGGAGATCCGGATCCGTTCCTCGGCTGTAGCTGCATTCTCAACCTGTGCGGTGAACTCCAGCAGCCGGTTGCGGGCCTCGTCCAGTTCGAAATGCTTTTTGCGCAGCTCGTCATAAAGAAACAGGGTGTATTCACGGCCGCGTCCTGTCCTGCGCAGCAGCTCGTTCAGTGCAGCTGCAAGCAGAAAGGTGAGGTTCATGTATGCTCTTTCGTACGGTGCTGCGGAGCTGAAGGCTACATTCAAAGCAGCCAGATGGAGCAAGGCGAGCAGTACTGGAACGCTTTTCGGCTGAAACCGGGAATAACAGAGCAACGCAGAAATCGCCGGGAAAATCATCAGCATGCCATACGTTTGACACATCCAGGCACTGTACAGCAGTTCAAGAGCAACGGCCAGAACGGGCAGCGGTTTAGGCAGCCTGGCACCGATCGTTGCGAGCAGCAGCTGCACCAGGAGATAGAAGGTGAATAATCCATAATCGGAGTAGTCGTATGTATATACTGAAATTATAGCCGGAACAACAATAAGACCGTAACGGATTAACTTCAGTTCTCTGGTCAAGTGGTTCACCCTTTGTATTAAAATATAAGGCTGGCGGAGCTACATTCATCTTAGCATATTCCTCTCCCGGTTCAGGAGATGACTTTAGTCACCTAAGCAAATGACTTTACGTACCTTCGGATGCGCCCCGTATGCGCTACAATTGAAACAATAGAAGCGATATGAACAGGAGAGATGTGCGGATGACTCTTGCGGTACTCAGTGATGTAGTGAAACGGTATGATCAGAAGCTGACGGTTGACCACGTGAATTTCAATATTAAAGAGGGAGAAATCTTTGGACTGCTGGGGCCGAACGGTGCGGGAAAAAGCACAACGATCAGCATGATATGCGGTCTGCTCAAGTACGACTCCGGCGACATCCGGATAGACGGACTGTCAGTCAAAGAGCAGCCGATTGAGGTCAAAAAAAGAATTGGCCTCGTTCCCCAGGAGCTGGCCTTGTATGAATCATTGACGGCAGCGGAAAATGTACGTTTCTTCGGCAAGCTATACGGCTTGCGGGGCAGCCTGCTGAAAGAACGGACGGAAGAAGCGCTTGCTTTTACCGGCCTGAGTGACCGGGCCAAGGAGAAGCCGTCCACCTTCTCGGGCGGGATGAAGCGGCGGTTAAATATCGCTTGTGCGATCATGCACCGCCCAAAGCTGATCATTATGGATGAGCCGACCGTCGGCATTGACCCGCAGTCGCGTAATCATATCCTGGATTCCGTCAAAGCCTTGAATGAACTTGGTTCTACGATTATTTATACCAGCCATTACATGGAGGAGGTTGCGGCAATTTGCGACCGGGTGGCCATTATGGACAAGGGGCATATCATTGCCTGCGGCACGGAGAAGGAATTGCGCGAACGGGTCGCCCATGAAGAGAAAATTGTCGTAAACGCTCAGAATATTACACCGGCGCTGATTAATGAACTGGGCAAGCATCCGCGGATCAACCGTGTTGAGGTAGTGCAGGATGCGATAGAGCTCTATCTGCCGTCTTCGCAAAGTGAGCTGCAGGACATTCTGTTTATTTTCGCCAAGCATGAGGGGGTCATTGTCTCCCTGCATATTGAAGAGCCGGATCTGGAGACGCTGTTCCTCAGCCTGACCGGACGGACCCTGCGGGACTGAGGAAGGGGGGAAGCTGAAATGAATATTTGGACGATTATGACCTATGAGCTGCGCCGGCAGCTGCGTTCACGCACGTTGCTGCTGAATATGCTTCTGCTGCCGCTGGTGCTGATTTTTCTGCTGGGGGCTTCACTCTCGGGAGTTGTCGGGGTTGAGGGCTCGGAATCGGTGGATCCGGTAAAGACGGCTGTAGTGTACTCCTCGGCTGCGGATGCCGGGAAATCTGCAATGCTTGAGGCTTTTGTAAAATCGGATGAGGTTAAGGATTACATTATTCCGGTGGAAGTAGCAACCCGTCAGGAAGCGGAGAGCGGGCTACGCACGGGCAAATACGGATACGCAGTCATTGTGCCGCAGGGTTTTGACAGCGAAGTTCAAAGCGGCGGAAAGGCGGAGCTGGAGTTCATTCTCGGCAAAAACCATAGTGACAATACTGTTGCAGGCACGGTGTTTGACAACTTCCTCAGCGCCATCAATTACAGGCAGGCGGCAGCAATGACGCTGGGACCGGCAGCGATCACGGCAGCTTTGCCGGTAGCGGCTGAGCAGTCTGCGGTGAAGCTCGGGGACCTTAACAATGGCGGGAAAACCTACACTGCCTCTCAGTTCTATGCGGCCTCCATGCTGCTGATGTTTCTGCTGTACAGCGGGTTTACGGTTACCCACTCTCTGTTCAGCGAGAAAGACAGCCATACCCTCTTCCGGATTAACTCCATGCCGGTAAAAGGCTCACAGCTGTTCATCGGCAAAATGCTGGGAGTCGGTGTGGTGACGGTGCTGCAGTGTGCAGCAATTATTTTCTTTACCAATTTGCTGTTCGGTGTCTATTGGGGCAACCGTCCGGGCCTGCTGATGCTGTTCTGCCTGCTGATGATTATTGCCTCGATGACATTCTCCATTCTTATCTGCATGTTCAGCAAAACAAGAACAAGTGCAATTAATATCATCAACATTGTTACGGTAGTCATGACCTTTCTCAGCGGGGGGATGGCCCCGCTTCCGGATGCATGGGTGAACAGCGTCGGAACATTTACGGTAAACCACTGGGAGCTACAGGCCATGATCCGGATGATGCTGCATTCCGGGTTAGGACAGATTTTACCGAATTTGCTTGTAATGTCGGTTATTTGCCTCGTTTTGTTCAGCGCAGTCCTGTTCACATACCGAAAGGTGGGTTACCATGAATAATATTTTTACGATCGGCTGGAATATGGTCAAACGGACCATCGGCACCCGCAGAGGGATGCTCATGTATATTTTGTTGCCGAGTATCGTAGTTGCAGGAATTGTTTCGATTACCGGAGGCGCAGTTGATGGCTCTGACGCAACCTTACTTTACACCAATATGGATACCGGTGCCGGGGGAAAACATCTGCTGGCCGAACTGGAGAAAGCCGGGGATTACAAGCTGGTGGAGAGCAGTGACGAAAAGAAGATGAAGGAAAGTGTAATCGGACAGGAGGGAGTGGCCGGACTCCTGATTCCGGCTGACTACACAACGGAATTACTGAACGGGACTCAGCCGCAGCTGACCGTCTACGAGCTGAAAGCATCGGAGGATTCGGTTTTGATCAAAATGAAAGCTGCCGCTATCGCTGGCGAAATGCTGGTGACTGCAGGGACGGTGAAGGGGGCTGCCGGTGCGGGCGAGCCTGAGGCGCAGTTTACCGCGGTTCTGCAGCAGGCGGAGCAGCATAACGTAGGAAGTATACGGACCGATTATGATCTGTATCCCCGGCAGACACTGGGAATTATAACGGGCATGACGCTGATGTTCCTGATGAACCTGGTAACCAGTACGGTTAACTTAATTATAGATGACCGCAGAGGCCGGACGATGATGCGAATGTACAGTGCCCCGGTTCGCGCATATGAAATTGCCCTGGGCAACTTCCTCGGCAGCTTTCTGGTTGGCGTCATTCAGATAGCAGTTGTGCTGTCGCTGGGCAAATGGGTTCTGCGTTATGACTATGGAGTACCAATGTACCTGTATTTCCTGGTGCTGGCTGCATTTATGCTTGTATCGATGGGCATCGCCGGTACCGTAGCCGGCCTGATCCGCAATCCCCGGAATGCGGGAATGCTGAATGCGCTCATTCTTACACCGACCTGTATGCTGGGCGGATGCTTCTGGCCGCTCTCCATCATGCCGGAATATATGCAGAAGGCTGCCAATTTCACTCCGCAGAAGTGGGCTATCCAGGCGGTGGACATTGCTGCCACCGGCGGAGGCTGGAATGAGCTGTGGCTTCCCTTTGCGGTGCTCGGCCTGATGGCGGCAATTCTGCTGGCTTTCGGATCCGCGACGCTCCGGCCTAATGAGGCAGGTATCAGCGCTTAAGCAGTCAGTGTCGTTCTAAATCGTAGTGACTGTTATTCGCAGAGTCTACTGCTTCCTGATCGCAAGTCACCGGGAACAGCAGGCTCTGCTTTTTTATTCTGTAAAATAGTTGCTAAAGCTATAATGTAAACGGTATCATAAGAGAGGGCCGCCAAGATGGATTATTTACGCCACGGTATATCAAACAGCGAATACATAGATGAAGTCAACCGGGTGCAGGCTCACCAAGCAAAGCAATGCAGATACTTTCGAGAGTTTTGCCTACTAGCTATTTATTAAAGTCTATACTCACCATACTTTTAGGAGGTTATGAGATGGAGAACAGCAATAAGTTGGCTTGGACCTGGCGGGTAAAGGAAGAGTGTCTGGAGGAGTACGTGCAGATGCATTTGAATCCTTGGCCGGAGATTCTGGAGGAGCACAGTAAGGCGGGCATTACTAATTATTCGATTTTTCAGAACGGCAATCAATTTTTCTACTGCTTTGAATGTGACGACAAGGAAGCGGCCTTTGCCTACATAGCCCAGAGCGAAGCCTGTAACCGATGGAACGCGATAACCTCGAAGATGGTGGAAGGGTCATTTGATTTCAATGAAGAAACGCCGATGGAGCCGCTTCGCGAGGTATTTTATCTGGAGTAGGAGACACTTCGGTATAATCAATCGTGTTAAACGAATAGATGTTTTACGAGGAGGAGCCTGTACCGGGGCTCTTCTTTTCTTTTGTAAGGACACCTAGAATTTTACTTACCTCTGTCCCGGGAGGGGGGAGAACCCCGACCTGAGACGGAGTACGAAACCCTCCGCCAGGCGGTTTTGGCATTGACCAAAAGGTACTACACTAAAGCAAGAAAGCGGCAGTTCATACATAACGGATACAGACATAAGAAGCTAAGCTAAAAAACTGGGGTGGAAGGGGATTTAGAAAATGACGTGGTTAACAAAATGGTCATTCGGCAATAAGGGGGCTGTGGGTCTTCTGGTTGTCATGGCGCTTGTGGTGGGAATGCTGAGTTATACTTCATTGCCGATGGAATTTATGCCGGAGGCTGATAATCCGCAGGTGACAGTTACCGTACTGGGCCCGGGCCAGGATGCTCATGCCATGGAGAGTAATGTGACGAAGCCGATTGAGGCGGCAACCTCAGCGGTGAAGGGCAAAACCGAGCAGATGTCTACTTCCGGTGACGGGTATGCCCAGGTGGACATTTATTTTGACGGAAAGACCAATATGAAGGAAGCAGCGCAGGAGGTTGAAAAAGCCGTCGGCGCACTGCATTTCCCGGAGGGAGTCATGGACCCCTTCATCGTTCAGCTTAACACTTCGATGATTCCTGTCAGCCAGGCGACCCTGTCTTTCGATGAGGGGCTCACCAAGGATAATCTGGCGATTGCCGAGAACACGATCATTCCCGAGCTGCAGAAGATAGACGGGGTAGCCAGTGTAGCGCTCTATGGCAAAACCAGCCCGCAGGTCAATGTAAAGCTTGATCCGCAGGCGATGGCAGCCAAGGGAGTGTCTACCGCCCAAGTGCTGGGACTGCTTCAAGGCCGCAGCGTGTCGGCGTCCATCGGTGAGCAGACCATTGGCGGTCAGACGGGCAATGTGAACGTTGTGTCCTCGATTGACAGCATCGATACACTCAAGAAGCTTCCTGTAGCTGCCGGCGTGACCCTGCAGGATATTGCTGCCGTGGAAGCAAAAGTAGACCAGGAGAGCGTGAGCCGCTCGAACGGTAAGGATGTGCTGTTCGCCGTAGTCACCAAAGAAGCAGGTGCCAATGCGGTTGATGTGGGTGAGAAGGTACGTGACACTGCAGACAGTATTAATAAAAGTGTAAAAAATGCCGAGCTCTCCGTAATCTTTAGCACCTCAGATATGGTGGTCACCTCGGTTAACAGTATGATGCGTGAGGTTCTGCTCGGCGCTTTGTTCGCAACGGTAGTCATCCTGCTGTTCCTGCGCAATATCCGGGCTACGCTGATTACGGCTGTCTCGATTCCGCTGTCTCTGGCCGTGACGCTGTATCTGCTTAATGTATCCGGAATTACGTTGAACATTGTTACACTGGGCGGGGTGGCCGTTGCGGTCGGACGTCTGGTTGATGACAGTATAGTGGTAATCGAGAATATTTACCGGAGGCTGCAGAAGGAGCCCCTTTCGAAGGATCTGGTGATCAGTGCAACCCGTGAGGTAGCCAGAGCGATTACCAGTTCGACGCTTGCCACGGTTGCGGTCTTCCTGCCGATGGGACTGCTGCGCGGCGGCCTGCAGGCCTTCCTGCTGCCGTTTGCCTTAACGGTAACCTATTCCTTGCTCACTTCGCTGGTAGTAGCGCTAACCGTAGTGCCGCTTCTTAGCTCATGGCTGCTGCGCGGCTCGTCGATGAAGGAGCATGAGCCTGCCAAGTGGTTCAGCCGTTTTCTGGAATGGAATCTTCACCGCAAGTGGATTACGCTAACGCTGGGTCTCGTACTGCTTGTCGGTTCGATTGCCGCTTATATCAATATGCCGAAAGGTGCGCTTAATGCATCGGATGCCAGCATGGTAAGCGTTCAGCTCGTCTATCCTAATGATGTGCCGGTAACAGAAGTGCTGGAGAAGGGCAAACAGCTGGAGCAGGAAATGATGGGCCAGCCGCAGGCCGAGACGGTTATCATGCAATCCGGGAACAGCGCGGATTCGGCCAGATGGGGCAGTGTAACCTCGGTGACCCAGGTGGATTATACCGTTATGATGAAGGAGGATGCTGATGCTCAGGCCTTCCTTGACCATATCCGTGGTCTGCAGGACAGCTATGCCGGGGCAACACTGACGGCGAATGAAGCCAGCATGATGGGCTCTACTTCAACGAGTGAATATGTGGATATCGTCGGCGATGATCTCGCCGTAATTAATAAGGTTGCGAAAGAGGCGGCGTCCAAAATAGAAAGTATCGAAGGCGTGGAGAAGGTCAGCAGCAATATGGAGGATACCAAACCGGTATTTGCCTTCAAGGTTGATCCCGCAGTAGCCAACGCCCAGGAAATCTCCATGCAGCTGAGTGCAATGCTTAACCCGGTTCCGCTGGGCCAGATGGAGCTCGATGGTTCTCCGGCGGCCGTCTTATTGCAGCCGGTATTGAAACCACAGTCGCAGGAGGATCTCCAAAAGATCACCATTATGACCTCCGGCGGTCCGAAGCAGCTCTCTGATGTAGCTTCGCTGGAAGTCACAGATCAGCCGGCTATGCTCTATCATAAGGACGGCAAGCCTTATGTGCGCATTACCGCAGAGGTTGATCCGAAGAAAGTGTCGGCAATCGGAGCCGATATCAAAAAACAGACGGACAGCATTACGCTGCCGGAAGGGGTAAACCTGTTCGCCGGAGGCGCTTCAGCCGATCAGGCCGGCGACTTCAGCGATCTTGGAATGACCGCACTGATCTCCATCGGGCTGGTGTATCTGATTATGGTGCTGACCTTTAAGACACTGCGTGCACCGCTGGCTATCATGTTCTCGCTGCCGCTTGCGGCCATCGGTGCCATTGTAGCGCTAATTATTTCAGGCGTTACTCCTGACTTCACCGCCTTGTTCGGTGCGCTGATGCTCATAGGGATCGTAGTCACGAATGCGGTCGTCCTGATTGACCGGATTAAGCAGAACGAGGAGCATATGCCGATCCGCGCAGCCATTCTGGAAGCCGCCGGCACACGGATGCGTCCGATTCTGATGACGGCCATTGCCACGGTCTGCGCCATGCTGCCGCTCCTGTTCGGACAGTCCGAGCAGGGAAGCATCGTCTCACAGAGTCTGGCGATTGTAGTTATCGGCGGCTTAACCGCAGCAACCTTGCTCACACTGCTGGTTGTACCAGCCATTTATGAGCTGCTCTATTTCCGCAAATCGGCCAAGGAACGCAAGCGGGCTGTCAAATCCGGAGCTGCCGCTTAGGCAAGGGCTGTGCAGTAACTCCTAAATATCGCAATAACTCGAAGAGCAGTGCGGAATCTCCGCACTGCTCTTCGTTGTTTTGCTAAATACTTGCTTGGGCCGTCTAGTTTCCTGTACTCTCATAACGGGAAAGTCCGAAGCGGAAGATGCCATACGCAGCCGCCGCACTTCCCAGCGCCGCGACAGGAGCGAGCATCCACCAACCGGACCATTCGCTTTTGCCGAAAACATAGGTTGCCGGGTAGAAGCTGATGAAGGCATAAGGGAGCACAGTCGAGACGAACACGCGAATGGCCTGCGGGAACAGCGTGAGCGGATATTTGGCCAGATCAGCCAGATTATGCACCATCAGCGGAAAAGCATTACCGGCGTTTTTGATCCAGAAGGCGGCGGAATTGGCTGCCAGATTGATCGACACCCGGATAATCACCGCTGTCAGGAGGAGCAGGAGGATGATCGAGATTTTGCCCAGGGTCCAGTGGATATGCCCGTGAACCAGCGATTGCCAGATGATCACTCCGCCGATGAGCAGATTGCCAAGGCCATTGATTCCGATGCCCGTACAGAAGACCTGCAGCACTACAGGTACCGGCCGCAGCAGATAGCGGTCCATCTCTCCCATATTTACCAGTCTGCCCATTCTCCAGGTGCCTTCAAAGAACAACGAACCTACTCCCTCGGTCACAAAAATCATCGCATACATAAACGTCACTTCCCAGAACTGCCAGCCGTTGATGTCGGGAATCCGGTCATAGATCACCCACAGGAAGACAAAACCCAGCACCTGTGTTAGCGCTGCGGAGCACATTAAGATGTAGAAATCCTTATTATATTCGAGAATGGCTTTGAGCTGCTGCACGTACAGCCTTCTGTACAGATAGAACATTCGTGACACCCGCACCGGTCTTCACTCCTTTCGTCTTAGCCCCCATGAATCGTTACCTGGCGGACGGCCCAGTTCCACATGCCTTTGCCGGCGATCCAGAGTGCAATCCCCCAGAAGGCTTGCAGCCCGATCAGCTTCAGGCTTTCCATGGTACCGGTCTGCTGCAGAAAAATCATGGTCGGCGTGTGAATGATACTCTGAAACGGCAGCCATAACGCCAGCCGCTCCAGCCAGTCCGGAAAAAAGGCCAGCGGCACAAGCGCCCCGGACAACAGGTTAGTGACGGCAATCCGGGTCCAGACAATGCCCATTGAGCCGGTAGACCAGAAGCACAGCAGTGCCGCCAGATACACAACGCCGAATTTCACCAGAATCGCCCCAAGCAGACTTAAGGCGAATAGCACATATACGAACAGCGAATGCGGAAGAGTGATCCCGGACAGAAAGGAGGCAAAAAGGATCAGGAGGATAGCGCTCATTCCGCCTTCGAGCAGGCTGGCACCGAGGGTCTCTGAGAAGCGGGCGGTCTGAAAGTCAATCGGCTTCAGCAAGTCTACGGCAACGCTTCCGTCAAGGATTTTACCGGAGATGGACGTTTCGGAGTACCAGGAGAGTACGGAATTGGCAAGAAAGGTGACCAGCAGATAGGTTTTCATCTGATCCCAGCTATAGCCTCCGACCTCTGCACGGCCGCTGTAAATCCCCTGCCATAAAAAGTAGATCGCCAGCAGATTCACGGCATTCGCCAAAAAGTTGATCACGTAAGAGGTCCGGTAGGCTAGCACATTTTGCAGGGAGCGGTTGGCAATGCTCCTGTATTTCTTTATTTGAATGGCAGACATGACTGTGGCTATACCTCCTTATTGACCGCTTTGGTTCAGGTCCAGATTTCCGTCATAGACAGCTTTAATCACCTGTTCGATGTTGGCATCCTCCATCCGGAAGTCAATGACCTCCCCATGCCGCATTACCCGGCTGACCACATCGCTGGCGGTATATTCATAACGGTCAAAAGAAACAGAGAACTCCTGTTCATTTTGCAGCTCCAGCTTCATCCCGTCTGTCTGCGCCAGCTGTTCGTAAAGCTCTGGCATCGGGGAGCCCACCTGAAAGAAAATAACCCGGCTTTTGGCAAAGCGCGATTTCACCTCACTCAGGCTGCCGTCATAAATGATCGAGCCGTGGTCAATGATAATCAGCCGTTTGCACAGGTCTTCAATGTCACCTAGATCATGGGTGGTTAGCATGACGGTAGTCTGCTGTTCCTGATTGATTTTTTTGATGAATTCGCGGATCTTCTGCTTCACGGAGACATCGAGGCCGATTGTCGGCTCATCCAGATAGACAATGGGCGGGTTATGTAAGAGGGCGGCGGCCAGATCCGCACGCATACGCTGACCGAGGGAGAGCTTACGGGCGGATAAGTGAATGAACTCATTCATACCCAGCAGTTCAATAAACTGGTCGAGATTTGCCCGGTACACCGGTTCGGGGATCTGGTAAATATCCTTCAGCAGCGAAAAAGATTCCACAATCGGAATATCCCACCACAGCTGGGTGCGCTGTCCGAAAACGGCGCCGATTTGGGCGGCGTTCTCCATTCTTTTTTTATACGGATTGATACCGTTTACAGAAATACTGCCCGCAGAGGGCATCAGTATGCCGCTCAGCATCTTGATCGTGGTGGACTTGCCGGCACCATTCGGCCCCACGTAGGCGACAGTCTCACCGGCTTCAATGCTCAGGTCCAGCGGCTGCACCGCGACTTTGGTAATATTCTTCGGCACAAGCAGATGCTTGAGCGCACCCTTTAGGCCCGGTTCCTTCACCGCCTGCTGAAAGGACTTCGACAGTCCTCTGGCTTCAATAATACTCAAGGGGAATCCTCCTTCATCCTGGATTTGGATCTCTCAAAAGACATGTTCAATAAATATAGCATTAGGCAAATGTCGAAAACTATCAGAATAAATCGATAACTGAAAAATAATATTAGACCCTAGCGGATGCTGCGAAAAAAAAACGGCTCTCCAGCGGTCCTTAATGCAGACCGGGATAGCCGCTGAGTGTATTGTTGGGGATACGCAATAGTTCGGTCTAGCGCTGCTTTTTTTGCGTGAAATACATGTAGATGAAGAAGATAATAATAAAAAGACTTAAATACAAGGCGGGGCGGTTCAATCTGTGCTCTGTGACAGCTATATAGATGAGCTGGATGATCTGTAGAGCTAACAGCAAGCCTAGAATTTTTTCGTATAACTGGATTTTCATCGTATAAACTCCTGTTAAAAGTTGTTCTCTAAAGAGACGATTCATATAACTACGCCTTTTACCGCTAAATTTACCTTCTCCAGAAAAATCAGGTATTCGTACTTCAGGCTGTCCATTTGCTGGTTGGATTGATTGAGCTGTTGGACAGTCTTATCCACTTCAGCCAAAGAGGCTAGACCCATGCTGTTTAAGGTCCGGATATCCTTCAAGGCCTGCTCAATCCGGCTATAGTCTTCTAATAACTGAACGTTCCTCTGACAGAGGTCATTGGCTTCGCTTTTGTAGCCCGTGAGCTTCAACTCCAGCTGCTGCTGGAGGATAGTTCTCTGTTCCAGCTGGCTGGACCAGAGAACATGATAGTAATTTTTGAGTTCAATCTCAGATGGCAGAACGGCATCATAATTGTCCTGGGCCAGCTTCACTTTTGCATCCTGCTCTTTTAACTCCAGACTATCCTCGATCTTGATAACCGTACTGAAGCTACCCGGCTTTGGAATTGCAGGCAGAGCTGGAGGGGAGAAAATAATTTCGCTGAACGCAGACAACCCAAGTTCCTGCTTAAAAAGCTCCTTTTGTGCCTTCAGACTGCCCAAGTTACGTTCAATTGCTGTTTCCTGCTGCTGCGCCTTAACCTGGGCGGCCTCCAAATCCTTTTTAGGGAGAAGTCCGGCATTATATAGGACAAGCGCATCATCCGCCTGCGTGTCCAAATATTGCTTGTCCTTTTGCTGATACTCAATATTCATTTGTGAAGAGCAGAGCTGGTAATACTTCTGGATGGTGTCATAACGGACTAACGCCTCTGATTTCTGTATTTCTAACCTGCTGAGTGTCTGGTTACTCTCCAAGGAGCGCAGCTGATCGCTGTATTCTAAAAGCTGGCTGTTCTTTAGCTCCTGGTTGTAGCTGTTCTGGCTGACGGTTTGTGCCTGTATCCATTGATTAATGGAGGTGTTAATCATGATTTGCAGGGTGATCGATTGTTGAACGCCAGCTTTATCCTCGTCACTTAGTTGATCGTAATTTGGAATACTCTTCAGAAAATCATTAAAAGAGACAGACAGTAGGCTGCTTGCTGCAGTGACGTTCTTATCTTCCAGCTTTTTCTTCACAGAAGTAATATAAGACAGATGGGCATCGTTCTCGGCCACCTTCCAATTGGAAAGCTTGAGATCGGAATAATGATCCAGCGCAAGCCTAATGGCTTCGTCCAAAGAAAGAGTCTTGACGGTGGCAGCCCCTGCAGAATCGGCAAAGACTGCCCGGGGATCCGATGTAATCACAATTAAGCAAACAAATACAAATAGCAGTGTCTTCTTAATCATAAGCAGTTTTTCTCCTCTAATCCTTAAGATTAATCTTCTCAAGAATGAAATCAATGATTTTTTTGGAATCGGTAATCACAGAAGCGTTGGCCGTCATCCCGATACGTAGCTCTCCACGTTCTCCCCGGCGGTTAGTGAGTGGGCTATTGGGAATAGTGGCTTCTGCCAGGTAATAGCTTAAACCGTCCTGCTGAACAACTGAATCTGTACTAATAGAAGTAATTGTTCCCCGAAGGGAGCCGAAGCTTTGTTTCGGGAAGGCTGTAAAGCTTAAATCCACCTTGTCGCCTATAGATATTTTTCCGGCTTCTGCATTAGGAACGGCAAGGCTCATCTTGTATTTCGATTCATTGGTAGGAATGATTGTAAGTAGTGATTCCCCGGCTTGCACCATATCTCCAATGGTGGTATCTTTCAAAATATTGACGGTACCAGCTATCGGAGCGGTAAGAACAGTCTTCTCCTGCCCGAGTTCAAGCTGCTTCACATTCTCCTGCAGGGCAGTTAGGTTCTTCTGCTCTTCTTCAATTAAGGCATGTATCTGCACGATACGGTCAAGCTTAAGTTTCTCCAAAGCCGTTTTTTCAGTCGCTAGATTAAGGGTCTGCTGCTTGTTCAAATCTTCCTGCTTGTCGGATAACTGCTGCTCCTGCAATTTAATCGCCTCCCGTTCGGATGAAGGCGTATCCTTGCCTTCATTCAACAAATCCAGGCTAACTTGTAATTCTTTTAACTCTTGAGCGTAACCGGTAATGTTGCTTTGCGCCCCTAGCAAGGACTCCTGCTGGTATTGGCTGGTCTGTAGCTGAGCGTTCTGATACTGCTGATGAGCTGTATCTATCTGTGATTTAGACATTAGACGTTCACCGAGACTCGCGGAGCGGTCATAGTCCGCTTTTTTGTCTGCGGCAATATTTGTTAATTGCTCATATTTGATCTGATAAGTATTGTATTGTTCTGTCCTCTTAGCATCTGAGACGGGCAGCAGATTGCGTCCGGTCCGGATAGACTGCTCAAGCAACTTCTCATTAGTCAGCTCGGTATACAGCAGGTTTTTTTTTCTTTCCAGGTCCTGTTTATCCAGCAGTGATTTTGTCTCGCTGGCATTAAGGTTGGCAGAAAGGGTTTCCCGGGAGCCTATGTTCTCATGAACAGCCGCTGCAAGCTGATCATTTGTCGCTTCAAAGCTCTGTTGCTGAACGTTATATTCCAGAAGAAACTGCTCCACCATATCACTGTAATAAGCCTCTTCGGTCTTGCCCGCAGAGAATAGATTGTGCAGATCATGTATGCTTTGCTTATAACGTTGCAGATACTCGATTTTACGGATTAGCTTACTCAGCTGATCATGCTGCTGGGCCAATTCCACATCTAAGTCCTTATGTTCAAAGCTCAGGAGCTTCTCGCCGCGCTGAACCTTCATGCCTTCACGGATATAGACTTGTTCGACTTTGCCGGTTAACGCCGATTGAATTGTACTGACCTTTTCGTTCGGTCTGACAATGGCTGATGCTTTGGCGACCACATCCATCTTTCCGAAGAAGGACCAGGTGAAAGCGGCTGCCAGTAAGATAAGTACAATGAACATAAAGATAGATATCACAGGGTTGGTTTTGGACTCCATGATTTCCCTGCTGTCTGACATTTCCGAGAGATCGTGAATGATTCCGCTCATCTGCTTATACCTCACCTATTCCTACTGCATACTGGATCTGCTGTTCTTGTTTGCTATCGATTCCAGGCAGCTGATCTTTCCACAACCCGTAGTATTTTCCACGATTATTTAACAAATCCCCATGCGTTCCGTGTTCGATGATCCGTCCGTGCTCCATTACATAAATTCGGTCACAGCGCATAATCGTGCTTAACCGGTGGGCAATGATAATGGTCGTCATATTTTCAAAGGCATTAATCGTCTCAGATACCGCTTTTTCCGTGGTGGAGTCCAGATTACTTGTGGCTTCATCCATGATGAGGATATCAGGGTGCTTTAAAATTGCTCTGGCAATAGCCAGCCGCTGCTTCTGTCCCCCGGATATATTGGCAGCATTTTCCTCGAGCATTGTGTTGTAACGGAGTGGCAGCTGATTGATGAAATCATGCGCTTGGGCAGTCTCGCAAGCCTGGATAATCTGTTCCAGTCCGGTTTCATGCTCCATTCCTAGGCAGAGGTTGTCACGGATCGTTCCACTGAAGAAGAAGGTATCCTGAGAGATATAAGAAATTCTCTGTCTTAGGCTGTCGAGATGAATATCTTTAATATTGGTGTTATTAATTAAGATTTCACCAGCCTCATGCTTATAAAACTGCATGATTAGCTTGATCAGAGTCGTTTTCCCAGAGCCGCTTTCACCGACAAAGGCAATTTTTTCGCCTTCATGGAGATGGAGGTCAATATCATGAAGCACCATAGAACGTGTCCCGTAGCGGAAGCTGACATTACAGAACTCGATATCACCTTTTAGGGAAGCAGGCTGAAGTTTTTGATCTTCATCTTCGTGTTTTTCTGCTTCTAGGTCTAAAATCTCTCCCAGTCTGTCAGCTGCCACAACGGCTGTTTGCAGCGTAGGCTGCAGGTTAATGAGGTTTTGTATAGGATCCAGGAAGTAAGCCAATAGCGAGTTATATGTAAGAAGCTGCCCCATGGACATTTTGCCGGCTAAGACCTGGCTTGCTCCGACCCAGAGAATGACGACACCGCCGATTAATTGGACAAATCCCTTAAGTGAGCCCTGGACATTATTAAAAATCCCAAAACTGAATACGGACCTTAAGAAGGAAATGAATTTCTGTTCCGTTTCAAACCCGACATTTCTTTCGGCATTGTATGCTTTGACTGTTTCTATCCCATCAATAGATTCCACCAGATAGGAGGTGAGTTGGGCATTCTTCTCCATCTGCTCCCGGTTTAATCGGTCGAACGGTTTGTGGAAACCCCATACTAAGGCCAGATATAAAGGGACCATGAGCAGGGTGACCCCAAAGAGCAAGCCACTTTGTGAATAGAGAATTATTGCGCCTGCCATAACCATTATAATGTCGATCATTAAGGTCAAGGTGGCACTGGAGATGGCATCACGCACTTTGGAGGCATCCATCAGCCTGGAGATGATTTCCCCAGTCTTACGGGTACCAAAAAAATTCATCGGCAGTTTCAAGACATGATGGTAATAACCGAGTATGAGTGAGATATCCAACTTCTGACTCAGGGTAAGAAGGATGTGGCTTCGGAACGCATTCAGCAGAATTTTAAAGATATATAAGATTATCACCCCGGCTGAGATGATATTTAGAGTCTTTTTTAGTCCAAAGGGAAGGATCTCATCTATTAAAAATTGAAAATAGAACGCAGAAAGAATACCTAACACGGTATATAATATGGATGTTAAAAAAATCCCCAGCAGCATTCGCTTCTGTGGAATCAGTAGTCCGAAAAAACGGGCAAACAGCCCTTTGGTCAGGTCCCCCTTCTTAAATTGCGGAGTGGGGACCATCAAAATTAGAATCCCCGTCCATATTTGAAAAAATTGCTCCGGTGTATATTTCACAATACCTTTTCCGGGATCGGCGACGATGACCTCTTTTTTTGAGATTTTATGAATGACAACATAATGCAATAAAGTTTGGTCAATAACGACATGAGCAATGGCGGGGAGAGGGAAGTTATCAAAGAAAGCTTCTTGATTTCCCTTTACGGCTTTTGCTGTAAATCCCAATTTTTCAGCAGCTTGAACTACTCCCCAGGCGCTTGTTCCCTGATGATCAGTACCGGAAATTTGCCGGATTTTAGAAATGGGATATTTAAGCCCATAATGTTTGGAAATCATAGCAAGGCAGGCCGCCCCACAATCTTTTAAATCATGTTGTTTGATGAGTATATATTTCCTAAACAAAGCGATCCCACCTAAGCTCTTAATAATAAGAAGTTTAATCACATAAAAATATTATGAAAAAGAAGAAAAACCGCGATATGTTCCCCACGGTTTTATTTTAATTATGATATTATGGAAAAACAGAAAAACATTAGTTCTAACTCTTATATAGATTACCGAATCTTTTTTCGCAAAAGTAAACTGCTGTTACAAGAATGGAGATCAAGGCCCAAGAAATCAACACTGTAGAATTTGTGAATGGATTTTGTTCTGCATGGATTCCTTCGATAAGCGCAAAAGAAACAAATAGCAAATCCACCCAGCTTAGAAGTACTATCGTTCGGGCAAGCTTGCGTACGCTTTGTTCTCCACGGGTCAGATTATAGTTATAAATTGAACTGGTGAACATAAAGAGTAGGAAAGAGATGAAGAACATTACCATTACTGCAGTGGTGAAATCTGCTTCTTTAGCGTAATGCTTGTATATGAAATCAACAATAAGCAGAACGTTTGATACTACGGATAGTATGGCCAGGGCAAAGGTATAAGGTAAAATTCTTTTCATAAGGCTACACCCGGTTTCATCTAAAAAGTAAGTTTTATAATATACTACACAAAGAGATGTAATTGAACTACACAAGTCTGAAGATTTTAGATTCTTATTTCATTCCGTTATAAATATAATCTGCGGCAGCGCCCAATCCGCCGTAATAGGACAGCACAACAGGGATAGTTATTTCAGGTGCAGTAACCAGGGCCGCTACACTACCTGCTGCTGTAACTACACCAAGAGCGACTTCAAACCAGTTTTTCCCACCGTCGATAGTATTCAATTCATCCATGCCAAGGGTTGTGAAATTAGAGCTTAGTACCAGTTCCATAAAAAATCTCTCCTTTTTTCTTATAAACTAGACTTGTGTAGTATAGTATAAAACCCCTTATTGATTTCCATAGCAAACGATATACCTTTTTCGATGTTGGAAAAATATCCCTTGCTGTATATTTACTATTTTTAGCTGATTTGATATTATATCTTCCTAATTCTTTGAAATAAACAAAATATTATCTGTTTTTGCAATCAAGTGATTTAAATCACAAACTATTTATGGTAATTCTAATATCTTTATCTGTACGTAAGGCGATAATTGTGCGAGGTGTTATTTATGATTGCTCCCAAGATAAAACAGTGGTGTGAGCCTAAAGATCTGCAGGAAACTCAGCTGGAATCTTTTCGTCAACGGCTCTTTTCAGAGGCAACGGCTAACAATGAATTCATACTTTCTCAGGTTAAAGAGAATATGTCTGTTTACAATGAGGCTATGGTGTACTCCACACGTGCAGAGATGAGTGAAATAGGCCAATACATCCCCATCCCCTACATTGTGTTTCTGGCGAACGCAGAAGGCTGCGTGCTTGATCTAATATGTTCTTCGGAGAAGCTGGAGTCAGAGATGCAGCAAGCTGGACTATGCCCGGGCGTGAATCTCGGTAAGTCTGTTTCCGGCCTGAATGCAGTCTCACTCTCCATGGAAATGAACTGTATGGGGATAGTCAGGGGGGAAGAGCATACCGATCCAGCCTTTGAAAAATGGAATTGTGTATGCGCGCCTTTATTCGTGGATGGCAGCATACAGGGCTATGTGGATATCTCCTTTGGTGTGGAGCAGCAGATCGAGTTTGCCATCCCGTTCGTACAGCAATTAGCGGAGAATGTTACGGATAAATGGATGAACCAAAATATAGACTTGCAGAAATACAGATTGGATATGAGTTTTGGCGAATACAAGCTGACTGCGAGGGAGAAAGACGTTGCTTCACTGTGGCTGTCGGAAAAAAGCGCGCTGCATATCTCCAGTGAACTCGGCATTAGCGAAGGTTCTGTACGCAATGTGGTTAAGAGTATTTATTTCAAAATGAATGTAAATGACCGCTGGCAATTCACCAAGAAACTTATGCATTAATGAATGATTACGGTTAAGAGAAAGAGCTTCTGCTTGAAATCATATATAGATTGAAAAAAAAGCGGCTATCCGCGAGGCCATCAGGCCCCGGGATTAGCCGCTTCTTTGTTTATGGCTTATTTATAAATTAGCCGCAGGAACAGTTCAATACCGGCTTCCGCGCAGCCTGGGTCTCATCCAGACGGCTGATCTCCGTAGTGTGCGGAGCGTTGATCACGATCTCCGGCGTTTCCTGGGCTTCCTTGACGATCTGGATCATCGTTTCAATGAAGCCGTCGAGCGTTTCCTTGCTCTCGGTTTCGGTTGGCTCGATCATCATGCACTCTTCGACGGTCAGCGGGAAGTAGACGGTCGGCGGGTGGTAGCCGAAGTCGAGCAGCCGTTTGGCCACGTCCAGTGTACGCACGCCGTACTGCTTGAGATTCCGGCCGGACATGACGAATTCATGCTTGCAGACACCCGGATACGGGATTTCAAAATATGGCGCCAGCCGGTGCATCATATAGTTGGCGTTCAGTACGGCGTTCTCGGAAACCTCACGCAGGCCGTCTGGTCCGTAGGTGCGAATATAGGCATAAGCGCGGACAAGGATACCGAAGTTGCCGTAAAAAGCTTTGACCCGGCCAATCGATTCCGGTCCGCCGTAGTTCAGTGAGAAGCTGTTGTCTTCATTCTGGACTACAGTGGGCTGCGGCAGGAACGGAATCAGCTTCGCCTTCACACCGACAGGTCCTGCTCCCGGACCGCCGCCGCCGTGCGGGGTGCTCATTGTCTTGTGGAGATTCAAATGCACGACGTCGAAGCCCATATCGCCCGGGCGGGTAATGCCCATGATCGCATTGGAGTTCGCTCCATCGTAATAGAGCAGTCCGCCGGCTTCGTGGACAATCGCGGCGATTTCTACGATCTGAGTCTCAAACAGGCCGAGCGTGCTGGGATTCGTCAGCATCAGCGCAGCGGTGTCGCTGCCGACGGCTGCTTTCAAGGCTTCAAGATCAACCATTCCTTTAGCATTGGAAGGAATCGTTACGGTTGCAAGGCCCGCAGCTGCGGCGCTGGCCGGGTTGGTGCCATGCGAGGAATCCGGCACGATGACCTTCGTGCGGGTCTCGCCGCGGCTTTCGTGGTAGGCGCGGATCATCATCAGCCCAGTCCATTCGCCATGGGCTCCGGCGGCAGGCTGGAGGGACACAGCATCCATACCGGTGAGTGCGGCCAGATCCTTTTGCAGGGTATACATCAGTTCAAGTGCGCCCTGAATGCTTTCTTCCGGCTGGTAAGGATGGATCTTGGCCAGACCTGGGAAGCGGGCGACATCTTCATTAATCTTCGGATTATATTTCATCGTACAGGAGCCGAGCGGATAGAAGCCGTTGTCGACACCGAAGTTGCGGCGGGAGAGTGCAGTATAGTGGCGGATGACATCCACTTCGGATACTTCCGGCAGTACAACTGGCTCGCTGCGCAGCAGTCCGGCCGGAATCAGCGACTCCATCGCCTCATCTTCAGGAACATCGCACACCGGCAGGGAATAGGCTGAGCGGCCGGGACGGCTAAGCTCAAAGATCAGACTTTGTTCCGGTTTCATATACAGCCCTCCAATAGCTTAGCGAATTGGTCGATTTCAGACTTGCTTCGTTTCTCGGTGACGGCAACCAGCATATGTCCGGCGAGTTCCGGATAATCACGGCCCAGATCATAGCCACCAATAAAACCTGCTTGAATCAGCTTCGAGTTAATCTCGCTGACGCTGCTTCCTTCCGGAAGCTTCAGGACGAATTCATTGAAGAATGGCGAGGTGAACGCAGGGGCTGCACCAGCCAATGCTCCAAGCTTGCCTGCAGCATAATGGCTCTTGCGGATATTCAGCCCGCCAACCTCGCGCATGCCTTCTTTGCCCATCACGGACAAGTATACGGAAGCGCACAACGCCAGCAGCGCCTGGTTGGAGCAAATGTTCGAGGTCGCCTTCTCGCGGCGGATATGCTGCTCGCGAGCCTGAAGGGTTAGGACGAAGCCGCGTTTGCCGTTACGGTCCACCGTCTGGCCGACGATCCGGCCCGGCATGCGGCGCATCAGCGGCTCCGCTACGGCGAAGAAGCCGCAGGTTGGACCGCCGAGTGAAGCGGGAATGCCGAGCGGCTGCGCGTCGCCGACGACGATGTCGGCCCCGAGCTTGCCCGGCGTTTCCAGAACGCCCAGCGCCAGCGGGTTGGCGCTGACCACGAACAGGCCTTTAACCGCATGGATCAGCGGTTCGATGGCACCGAGGTCCTCAATCGCCCCGAAGAAGTTCGGGGACTGCACCAATAATGCAGCAGTATCAGCGTCGATGGCTTCAGCCAGCTTAGCCTGATCGGTTACGCCGTCTTTATAGTCAATTTCCACGACTTCCAGACCCCAGGCGCCGGCCGAAGTGCGCAGTACCTGGCGTGCCTCCGGGTGAACCGTGCGGGAAACAATCAGTTTCTTGCGTTTCGTAGCACCTGCCGCCAGGACAGCCGCTTCCGAGAAAGCAGTAGCGCCGTCATACATACTGGCATTGGCTACTTTCATGCCTGTTAGCTCACAAATGTAGGATTGAAATTCGAAGATCGCCTGCAGCTCGCCCTGGCTGATCTCCGGCTGATATGGGGTATAAGCTGTATAGAATTCCGAACGGGAAATGACATGGTTGATGACAACCGGGATATGGTGGTCATAGAGCCCGGCGCCGAGGAAGCTGGTGTGGGTATCGAAATTGGCATTTTTGTCGGCCAACTCTTTCATATGGCGGAGCAAAGCGTATTCATCCAGAGCTTCCGACATCGGCATCGTGCCCTGATAACGGACAGCCTGCGGAATATCGGAGAACAATTCTTCCATGGACTGGATTCCGACCGCTTCCATCATCTCTTGGCGGTCTTGTTCAGTCATCGGCAGATAGCGGTGTTTCATTGCGGCTTCACTCCTTGGCTCTTTTTGTAGAACGGCGCTTTGACGACGGCAGCCTTCAGCTGCTTGCCGCGGATCTCCACGTAAACTTCTGTGCCGATTTCACTGTAGGCTGCATCCAGCAGCGCAAGTCCGAGATTGCGTTTCAGTGTAGGGGACTGGGTTCCGGTGGTCACTTCCCCGATCTTCACGCCATCCGCGTAAACGGGGTAATGGGAGCGGGGGATACCCCGGTCGATCATTTCCAGTCCCACGAGGCGGCGGGGCAGTCCGGCTTCCTTCTGCTTCACCAGCGCTTCCTTGCCGATGAAGCCGGCTTTGTCCAGCTTGACGAAGAACTGCACGCCCGCTTCCAGCGGGGTGATGTCCGCCGACAGCTCCTGGCCGTACAGCGGCAGCTTCGCTTCGAAGCGGAGCGTGTCACGCGCGCCGAGACCAGCCGGCGTAAGTCCGTGCTTGCTTCCGGCTGCAAGCAGGCCGTTCCACAAGGCGGCCGCTGTATCCTGCGGGGCATACAGCTCGAAGCCGTCCTCGCCGGTGTAACCGGTACGGGAGAGGAGCACCTCTACGCCGCAGACCATGGCGTGCTCGATGAAGTGAAAAGGCTTCAGTTCAGCGACCGGGGCCGAAGTAACTTCGCTGAGAATGCTCTCAGCCAGCGGGCCCTGGAGGGCCAGCAGCAACGTTTCGTCCGAGACATTCTTCAGGCTGACTCCGCTGAATTCAGCAGTGAGATGCTCCTGCAGCCACTGGAAATCTTTGTCGATGTTGGAGGCATTGACGACGAGCATGTAGCGTTCTTCGCCGAGGCGGTAGACCAGGAGATCATCTACAACTCCGCCGTTAGGGTAGAGCATCAGGGTATACTGCGCCGCGCCGTCAGTGAGGCGGCTGACATCATTGGTCGTCATTTGCTGCAGGAAGGCTTCCGAGCCGTTGCCGGAGACCATAAATTCCCCCATGTGCGATACATCGAACAATCCAGCCTGCTGGCGGACCGCTTCATGCTCCTTGATGATTCCAGTGAACTGCACCGGTAGCTCCCAGCCGCCGAAATCAATACATCTGGCCTCTGCATAAGCGGAATAAAGGTCGTAAAAAGGCGTTCTTTTCAAAGCATCCATGTGCTCACTCCCTTGGTCTAATTACTTGCAAGCAAAAGCGGCCATTCCGCTCCCGGAAGGTTACGGTGCAATAAAAAAAGGACAGAGCGGAGGCCAAATACGCGCTGCGCGCATAAATAGCCATCCGCTCTGTCCTTTGTACCTGAGAGTTACCCTGCACAGCATCAAAAGCCGGCAGGTTTCCCCGTTGGTGATCAGTACGCTGCGTGTGCAGGGCCTGATGCTCTCCAGAGATGCGTCCGGCAAAGGTCCTTTTGCCTGAGAGATTCACCCGCTTTGGGGCTTACTCCTTCGGCGCTGTCTTCGTGAGACAGTCTCTCCCTATGCCATCATTCGCCAACCATATGTTTTCTGCTGTCTCCATTAAACCGGGTATCGAGCTGCGCTGTCAACAAAAAAACGTCAAAAAGATGACAAATTTAAATTTCCTGTCAGTAATATTGACATTGCGGAGGACGATAACTTAGTCTATAACTAAATTTACAACACCAAATTCGGAAATGAGGCGGCTTGAAATGAGTGAAGTGTTAGACAACCTGCGATACAGCGAAGAGCACGAATGGGCGCAGCAGGGTGAAGGACGCGTAGTACGGGTCGGGATTACGGATCATGCCCAGCATTTGCTTGGCGATATCGTATTTGTGGAATTTCCGGAAGTGGGTTCAGCTATTTCTGCCGGCGACAGTGTAGGCAGCATTGAGTCTGTAAAGACGGTTTCCGAATTATATTCACCGGTCTCAGGAAAGGTGACCAAAATCAACGATGCGCTGGAGGCCAGCCCGGAATTAATCAATGACGAGCCATACAGCGGCGGATGGATCTTTGAACTGGAGCTTGACGGCGGGTATGACGAGGCGGTTTCCGGACTGCTGGATGCGGCTGCTTACCGCGAATTGATCGGGGAATAATACTTGGATTTATAAAATTTTTCAGACAAAAAAATGGCTGCCGCTCCTTTTTCGGAAGGAAGCAGGCAACCGTTATTTACAGGACGGACTTCACACATGATTAAACACTATGTGCGGAGTCTGTCTTTTTGCGTTGCTGTGGGCTGAAATCTGTGGATCTCCGGCTGGAAAATGCTACTGCTCTTGCAGCTGGCGCAGTACAATCAGTTCTACCCGGCGGTTCTTCTGGCGCCCCTCTGCGGTCGAATTATCGTAAGCGGGTCTGGTGTCGGCATATCCTGCATACTGGAAGGTAGCGGGGCTCAGCCCCTCACTGTCCAGGAAAAAGCGCAGCACCGAAAGGGCGCGGGCACCCGACAGCTCCCAGTTGTCACTGTACCGCGAACCGGCAGATACCGGTGTATTGTCCGTATGCCCTTCGATGCTGACGGAAGCCCCGATGCCGCGGAATAATCCGGAGAGCTGGCGTAAGGCGGGAAGCGCAGGCGGCTTCAGCTCGGCTCTGCCGACATCGAACAGAAAGCGGTCGCTCAGCGTAATTGCTATGCCCTGCGGCTTGTCCGCCACAAAAATCTGGTCGCCAAGATTATTATCTTCGACATATTTAGTGATAACCCCCATTAGGGCAGCCAGCTTAGCTTCCTGCTCGCGAAAAGCCAGCTCCCGCGCCGACGGCGGCACATTCTGGCTCTCCCCGGAGGTACTGGTGTCTGCATTTGGGTTCCCTGATTCCGGACCCTCGCTCTTTCCGCCATTTCCGCTGCCGCTTTCTTCTTCCGTACCGTTCGCGGGGCTGTTGCTGTTCTGACTTCCGTTTTCCCCGTCCAGCAGTCCGCTGCCGCCTTCAAGAACAGGATTCCCGGCCTTAAAAGTCTCGGACAGCGACCCGGTGACGATTTTATATTTTTCCGTATCCAGGCTGCTCATAGCGTACATGATGACGAAAAAAATAAGCAGCAGCGTAATCAGATCCGCATAGGTAATCATCCAGCGGTCCCTGGGTTCATGTGCGCTTCCCCTGCGGCTGCGTCGGTTTCTCTGCCTCATAGCAGGCCTCTTGTAGGGCTGTCTTTATCCGCTGCTGATTCCGTCACAAAAGAGCTCAGCTTCTTGCGCACGAGCTGAGGATGATCCCCGTTCTGAAGGGCTAGTATGCCGACGAGAAGCATTTCCATGCTGTTCAGCTCCGTTTGACTGCGGGATTTGATTTTGGAGGCGATGGGTAAAAATATTAAATTAGCGCTCGCTACACCGTATAAGGTTGCTGTAAATGCGACGGCAATGGATGAACCCAAATTGGACGGGTCGGAAAGATTGCTGAGTACATGAATAAGTCCCATGACGGTGCCGATGATGCCCATCGTCGGAGCGTAACCTCCGGCTGCTTCAAAGATTTTGGCATAGCTTTCATATTTCAGTTCTTTGGCATCCATATCCAGTTCCAGGATCTGACGGACCTGATCCGGATCAGTTCCATCGACGATGAGCAGCAACCCCTCACGGGTAAAGGGATCGGGATGCTCCTCAGCCTGCTCCTCCAGTGCGAGCACACCGCCCCGCCGTGTAATGGCAGCCATTGATACTAACTCTTCAGCTTTTACAGAGCTGGTATCCGGCTGTCTGCCAAAAGCAATGCGCAGCGCAGAAGGTATGGAACGCAGTTTGGAGGCAGGAAAGCTGATAAGAACAGCGGCAAACGTTCCTCCGAATACAATGACGGCGGCGTTGGGCTGCAGCAGTCCGGACAGGTTGCCCCCTTCCCAGAAGAAACCGCCGACAAGTGCGGCCAGTCCAGCCAGGAGGCCGATAATTGAGGTGATATCCATAGGATCAGTCTCCTTAGTTTTCAATATATTATGGTTTGCATCAAGATAGGCAACACTGTATAATAAACGGGAACACGCATTCTTATCTTCCATATTTATTTGCATCGTATGGGATCAGGACAATCAGACCACAATTATAATATATTAGTATATTTTAGACGATAGAGGGGAGACGGGCAAATGAGCGACATTGTCGTCAGTACGAAGACTTTTAAACTGGAGTCCGAGTATACACCCCAGGGCGATCAGCCTCATGCCATAGAGGAGTTATTGAACGGCATCCGGCAGGGCAAGAAGCACCAGACGCTGCTGGGAGCAACCGGTACAGGGAAGACCTTTACGATTGCACAACTGATATCCAAGCTAAACCGGCCCACATTGGTTATCGCACACAACAAGACGCTGGCTGCACAGCTGGCAAGCGAGTTCAAGGAGTTCTTTCCGAGCAATTCCGTTGACTACTTCGTCAGCTACTACGATTACTACCAGCCAGAAGCCTACATTCCCTCCTCCGACACCTACATCGAGAAAGATTCCAGCATTAATGAAGAGATAGATAAGCTGCGGCACTCCGCAACCAGCTCCTTGTTTGAACGGCGCGACGTTATTATTGTGGCGAGCGTATCCTGTATTTACGGTCTCGGTTCGCCGCAGGAATATGGAAGTCTCCTGCTCTCTTTGCGTGTAGGCATGGAGAAGCCGCGCAATCAGATTCTTAGCCGGCTCGTGGATATCCAGTATCAGCGCAATGACATCAATTTCGTACGCGGCACGTTCCGTGTGCGCGGTGATGTCATTGAGATTTTCCCGGCATCACAGGGAGAACATGCCATCCGGGTCGAGCTGTTCGGTGATGAGATTGAGCGGATTACCGAGATTGATGTCCTGACCGGAGAGCTTATCGGTGAACGCGATCATATAGCGATATTTCCGGCCTCTCACTTTGTTACTCAAGAGGAGACAATGCGGGTTGCGCTGGTCAATATTGAACGCGAGCTGGAGGAACGGCTGGCGGTGCTCCGCGAAGCAGGCAAGCTGCTAGAAGCCCAGCGTCTAGAGCAGCGGACCCGCTATGATATCGAAATGATGAAGGAGGTCGGCTTCTGCTCCGGGATTGAGAACTATTCCGGACCGCTGACCTTCCGGGAACCGGGAGCGACCCCGTACACCTTGATGGACTATTTCCCGGATGACATGCTGATTGTCATTGATGAATCCCATGTCACACTTCCGCAGATCCGGGCTATGTACAACGGTGACCGGGCGCGCAAGACTGTGCTGGTGGAGCATGGATTCCGCCTGCCGTCTGCGCTGGATAACCGGCCGCTGCAGTTCGAAGAATTCGAAGACAAAGTGAAGCAGATCGTCTATGTGTCAGCAACCCCTGGCCCTTACGAAATGGAACATTGCGACACGATGGTGCAGCAGATCATCCGGCCTACCGGTCTGCTGGACCCGATTATCGAGGTGCGCCCGACAGAAGGGCAGATCGATGATCTGATCAGCGAGATCCGTGAACGCGTAGAGCGGGACGAACGGGTGCTGGTGACTACACTTACGAAGAAGATGTCAGAGGATTTGACCGATTACTTCAAGGAAATCGGCATCAAGGTCCGCTACATGCACTCCGACATTAAGACGCTTGAGCGGATGGCAATTCTGCGTGACCTCCGTCTCGGTACGTTCCATGTCCTGGTGGGTATTAACTTGTTAAGAGAAGGACTGGATTTACCGGAGGTATCCTTAGTCGCGATTCTCGACGCGGATAAGGAAGGCTTCCTCCGTTCGGAGCGTTCTTTGATCCAGACCATCGGCCGTGCAGCCCGTAACTCGGAAGGCCGTGTTATTATGTACGGCGATCGCATCACGGACTCCATGGAGAAGGCGATCAGCGAGACCGAACGCCGCCGGGCGATTCAAATTGCCTATAACGAGAAGCATGGCATCACTCCGACGACAATCAATAAAAAGATCCGCGAAATCATCGAGGCCACCAAGGTGGCCGAGTCCAAAGCCGAATATCTCACTGGTGTGGGCGGCAAGATGAATAAGAAAGACAAACAAAGCCTGATGCAGCGTCTGGAAGCTGAGATGAAGGATGCCGCCAAGAACCTGCAATTCGAACGCGCCGCCGAGCTGCGTGACGCTTTGCTGGAGCTGCGTGCCGAATAAAGCAATACTTTCAAGTACGAACCGGAACGGCGCTTCCCAGGCCGTTCTTTTTAGATAAAGTGTCTTATGCCTCCCAAAGGGACAGGCAGTTGTCAGTTAGCGTATCCCGAAGGGACAGCCGCAGTTAAGCAGTTAGCGCATCCCGAAGGGACAGCCGCAGTTAGTCAGTTGGCGCATCCCGAAGGGACAGCCGTAGTTAAGCAGTTAGCGCATCCCGAAGGGACAGCTGCAGTTAGCAGTTAGCGCATCCCGAAGGGACAGCTGCAGTTCGCAGTTAGCGTATCCCGAAGGGACAGCTGCAGTTCGCAGTTGGCGCCTCCCGAAGGGACGGCCGCAGTTAGCAGTTAGCGCATCCCGAAGGGACAGCTGCAGTTAGCAGTTGTTAGTTGGTACCTCCCGAAGGGACAGCCCCCGGAGCGTCTGCATACCAGCGGTCCCGTAGGGATAAGCGCTCTTAGCACCAAGGTAACTAAGTCCATCCCGCCACACTCCTTCGCCTACCCTTGCGGGTGTCCAGAGGGCGCAGCCCTTGGGGCCCTCCCTTGGCAAGGGAGGGTTTGGGAGGGATCGAAAATGTTTTCCAAAAATATTTCCGCATTTTAAATTGGAGGTTTTACCGTTGGCGAACGAAAACATAGTAATCAAAGGCGCGAGGGCGCACAATCTCAAGAACATTGACGTAACGATTCCGCGGGACCGCTTCGTTGTGCTGACGGGACTTAGCGGCTCCGGCAAATCATCGCTTGCGTTCGACACGATCTATGCCGAGGGACAGCGGCGTTATGTGGAATCCCTCTCAGCTTATGCCCGCCAGTTCCTGGGTCAGATGGAGAAGCCGGATGTCGATTCGATTGATGGCCTGTCTCCGGCAATCTCGATTGACCAGAAAACTACGAGCCGTAACCCGCGCTCGACGGTAGGAACGGTAACGGAGATTTACGATTATCTGCGCCTGCTGTTTGCCCGAATCGGACATCCGCACTGCCCGGATCACGGCATTGAAATTACATCGCAGACCGTGGAGCAGATGGTTGACCGGATTATGCAGTATCCCGAGAAGACCCGGCTGCAGATTCTGGCACCGGTCATTTCCGGACGCAAAGGCGAGCATAAAGGCCTGTTCAGCGACATCTCGAAGCAGGGCTTCGTTCGTGTGCGTGTCGATGGAGAGCTGCGCGAAGTTACGGAAGAGATTGAGCTCGAGAAAAATAAGAAGCATACCATAGAAGTTGTAGTAGACCGTATCGTCATTAAAGACGATGTGCAGACCCGGCTGACGGACTCCCTGGAAACGGCATTGAAGCTGTCCGGCGGTCAAATTCTGGTGGATATTATCGGCCAGGAGGAGCTGCTGTTCAGTTCGAATTTTGCCTGCCCGGTGTGCGGCTTCAGTATTGAGGAGCTGGCCCCGCGGATGTTCTCCTTCAACAGTCCTTTCGGGGCCTGCCCGGAATGCGATGGTCTGGGGATGAATATGGTTGTCGATCCGGATCTGCTGATTCCTGACCCGGAGAAATCGATCGAAGAAGGTGCCTTTCTGGCTTGGACCGGCAGTACCTCTAATTATTATCCGCAGTTTCTAAAGTCGGTCTGCGAGCATTTTAAGATTCCGCAGAATGTTCCGGTAAGCACGCTGACACCTGAACAGATGAATAAGCTGCTGCATGGAACGGGCAGTGAGAAGATCCGCTTCCGGTATGAGAATGACTTTGGCCAGAAGAAAGATGCGCTGGTTGCCTTTGAAGGAATTATTCCTAACCTGGAACGGCGTTACCGGGACACTGCTTCCGAGGGGATCCGTGAATTTATCGAAGGCTTCATGAGCGCCAAGCCTTGTCATGTCTGCAAGGGCAAACGCCTGAAGAAGGAAATTCTCGCTGTTACGATCAATGACCGCAATGTGGCAGATGTGACGGATCTTTCTATTGGCGACTGCCAAGAGTTTTTTGCGGGTCTTGTACTAAATGAGAAGGAAACGGCCATTGCCCATCTCATCCTCAAAGAGATCAGCAGCCGGCTCGGCTTCCTGGTCAATGTAGGTCTTAATTATCTGACACTCAGCCGTGCGGCGGGATCGCTGTCAGGCGGTGAAGCCCAGCGGATCAGGCTAGCTACCCAGATCGGCTCCAGTCTGATGGGAGTTCTGTATATCCTGGACGAGCCCAGTATCGGCTTGCATCAACGGGACAACGACCGTCTGATCTCCACACTGGCGCATATGCGCGATCTCGGAAATACTCTAATCGTGGTTGAACATGATGAGGATACGATGATGGCTGCTGACTATATTATAGATATCGGCCCGGGTGCAGGGATTCACGGCGGGAACGTGATTGCCCAAGGCACACCTCAGGAGATTATGAATGATCCGAACTCCTTGACCGGGGAATATTTGAGCGGACGCAAGTTCATTCCGGTCACCTCCAAGCGGCGGCCGACCGATGACCGCTGGATCGAGATCCGCGGAGCGAAGGAGAACAACCTGAAGAACGTCAACGTGAAGATCCCGCTGGGTGTCTTTACGGCTGTGACCGGCGTCTCCGGTTCAGGCAAGTCCTCCCTGGTCAACGAGATTCTCTATAAGAGTCTGGCCCGGCAGTTGAATAGAGCAGTGAAGGTCCGTCCGGGTCTGCACAAGGAAATCCGCGGCCTGGAGAACCTGGATAAGGTCATTGAGATCGACCAGTCACCGATTGGCCGTACTCCGCGCTCGAATCCGGCAACCTATACCGGGGTATTCGACGATATCCGTGATCTATTCTCCAAAACCAATGAAGCCAAGGTACGCGGCTTCCAAAAAGGCCGGTTCAGCTTTAACGTGAAGGGCGGACGCTGTGAGGCTTGCCGTGGAGACGGAATCATAAAGATTGAAATGCATTTCCTGCCGGATGTTTATGTACCTTGTGAAGTGTGCAAAGGCAAACGCTATAACCGGGAGACCCTGGAAGTGAAATATAAAGGCAAGAGCATTGCGGATGTGCTGGAGATGACTGTAGAGGATGCCACCGAGTTCTTCAAGAACATTCCGCGTATCCACCGCAAAATGCAGACACTGCTGGATGTGGGCCTTGGGTATATCAATATTGGCCAGCCCGGAACGACATTGTCCGGCGGCGAAGCCCAGCGCGTGAAGCTGGCTTCAGAGCTGTACCGCCGGAGCACAGGTAAGACGCTTTATATTCTGGATGAACCGACCACTGGGCTGCATGTCGACGATATCGGCCGTCTGCTGGAGGTCCTGCATCGTCTAGTGGACTCCGGCGAATCGGTCCTAGTCATTGAACATAATCTAGACGTGATCAAAACGGCAGATTACATCATTGATATGGGTCCAGAAGGCGGTAGCGGCGGCGGAACTGTACTGGCAACAGGAACCCCGGAGAAGCTGATTACCGTTGAAGAGTCCTATACCGGCAGATATCTGAAACCCATCCTGATCCGCGATACAGAGCGGACGGAGGCCATGGAGCTGCAAACGACAGAAACCGTATAGTAATCTATTGCGGTTATTGTTAGGGCGCAATGGTAGGATGCGACCCCATAAATAGTGTTAGGGTGAGTAGTTGGAATAAAGCAAACTAAATTACTCATTTCCGCGGATTTGGAGGCTTTAGGTGGAAAAGCTCCATTTAATTCACCCTATAGTTGCCAAATATGTTTGAACCGGAAGATTTAGTTGGACTTTTTCCCGCTACTTCGGCCTGGAACCAGATTAGGCCAAAATTAGTGGAGAAATTCCCTTTAATAGCAACCAGCCATCCAAACCAGAACACGCCGCACGCGGTCATCCCGCATGCGGCGTGTTTTGTGTACATATAATTGTGCACATTACAATATGTTCAGTCCAACGATTACCGTACAGTCCTACAAGAAAGTCCTAATATGCACGGTCGAACTTTCATGAATCAACAGGGATTAATTAAAGTGTTCTAACTTAAATCAACTTAACTTAACTTAATTTAATTTAATTCAGCTTACTTCAAGCCTCAGCGGCCAAAATCGCCGTGAACTGCTCCTGAATTACGGGAATACCAACACGTTCGACAAAAGAGTGGAAGTTCTCCGTCTCACTCCGCTGCTCACTGTAATAAGTAATCAGCTGCTCAAGAACCGGACCTACCCGTTCGCCCTTAACCCGGCCTTTTAACGGGCGGGTAAACTGGGCCGCCGGCCCTTGATCGCCAGTGCCCAGGGTTCCTCCGATCGCAATGTCGAAGGCATCAACCATGCCTTCCGGTGTTTTGATCAGTGAGCCTTGAAGGCCGATATCTGCGACATGCTTTTGTCCGCAGCCGTTCGGACAGCCGATGAAATGAATCCGCAACTTCTCTTCCAGCTGCAGCCGCTCATCAAGATATTCAGCTACACTCACAGCGCGCTCTTTCGTTTCCACGAGTGCCAGATTGCAAAATTCATTACCGGTACAGGATACGGTGCGGCTGATGAAGTTTTTGGCCTCTGGGGACAATCTCTGTAGTACAGGTGCCTGGAGAAACTCGGGGATCTTGTCATCCCGGATGCCGCTGAGAATGATGTTTTGCGACATGGTTGTGCGGATTTTACCCTCACCATAGGAATCAGCCAAATCCGCTAATTGAATAAGCTCATCGCTGTTCAGCCGTCCAACCGGAACGTTCAGCCCGACATAGCTCAGCCCTTCCTGGCGCTGCGGATGTACACCGTCGAAATAAGCGGCCTGCCAGCCGAGCGTCTTGTCTTCACCGCGTGAAGGCAGCTCGCCAATAATCTCAAACAGCTTTTCTTTGAATTTCTCAGCGCCCCAATCGGCAACTAGAAACTTAAGGCGGGCGTGATGGCGTTTTTCACGGTACCCGTAATCACGGAACAGCGTCACAACTCCGGCTGCGACCTTAAGCGCTTCTTTCGGTTTGACAAATACATCGAGCTTTTGTGCCAGATGCGGCTTTGCGGAGAGCCCGCCGCCCACCATCACATGGAACCCGGCAGTTTCTTTTCCGTCAATGATTTTGACAGCCGGGGTAAACGACAGATCGTTGATCTCAGCTTGTCCATTGTTATAGTAATTGGCGGAGACAGACAACTTGAATTTACGCGGCAGGTTGGAGAAATCCCGGTTCAGCATGAAGAAATCATTCAGCTGCTCCACAATGGCGGTCGTATCGAACAGCTCGTCCTTGTCGATTCCCGCCAGCGGATTGCCCACGATGGTCCGCGGACAATCACCACAGGCTTCATAGGAATAGAGCGAAGCAGCCTCCAGCCTCCGGAAAATGTCAGGGAAGTTCTCAACCGTCAGCCAGTGAAACTGGACAGCCTGCCGTGTGGTTACATCAATCAGCCCCCGCCCGTACAATCGGGCGATTTCGGCAATAGCCCTCGCCTGATCCGAGGTCATAATACCGGTATTAATGCGGACACGCATCATGAAATGGCCGTTTCGCGGCTTTTGCTGATAAACCCCTGCCCACTTAAAAAGATCAAGCTCTTCAGCCGGGATGGAATCAAAGCCCTCCAGGGCGTATTTTTCAATAATGGTGCGGATGATGTCGAGCCCGTCTTTCTGCAGTTTAACAAATTCGAATTTGCTCAGCTTTTCTGGATCAGCACTCCAAACCGGTTCATAAGCCATCGTATAACTTCCTCTCTGCCAGGATATCCCCTTCAGTAATATTGCATGAATTCCGGTAGTATTCCTGAGATATTATGCTCGATGGTAACATAACCCGCCAAGAATAGGCTGTGAGAGTTGTAGCAAACGATATAACGATTCTTTATGGCTTCATTAGGTTCTGCTGATAGTTCCATGACAACTCGATAGGATTTCAACTTGGTATGGATTTTTTCCTTATCGTCAATGAGGTTATTCATATTTTGAAGGCTAAAAACAGCTGTGAAAAATATTTCTTGTGACATTTACCGATTTTTTGTGGATTTCCTATTGCGCCAGGCAAATGGTAGCGATAACATAGAAGGAGATATGGATTAGAGGAACTTGCTTGACAACACTTTTGAGGAGGTAATGCCATGCTGCTTGCAGAAGCTGCTGTGCAAGAACCGTCTAAATTTCATACCTTCGATCTTTTTATGATTATGTTCACCATCCTGATCTTTGTCGGTGTCTTCCGGCTGCTCCGAGCTCCCCAGAAGAACAAGTTTGCCATTGCCTTCGGTGTGGTGAGCCTGCTGGTATTTGCCGTTTCCGATTATGCGATGATCATGAACTGGTTAAGCTGACCGGGAATTTACACTTGCCTCTTAACTAAGCTGAGTAGAACTGGAGATTCGAGGCCCACTAAATGAATATTAGAAGACCTTGATAATCTTACTGAAAGAGGAAGGTGTGAGTGGTCTTAAGAATTCAGGAAATATTTCCAGATTATTCAGTCGATGAATTAACTATCGGAATTGAGCAAAAAGACATTTTTACTATATTCGTTTTTTGTGTGTAATTCCTTGATTGGCAAACTCCTTCTGACTCTGATGCCAATCTAACACAAGTTTAGCAGGCGGTACTGCAAAGGGTGCTTCAATCGTTTTGCTTAGCGGGGTAAAAAGGTAGTATATTGCAAATAACGACCATGGCCGCTTGTGGCCTTGGTCGTTATTTGTGCTGGAACTGTCTGTTGAGAAGACGGAGGTTGTCTTATATAATCCGCCGTGATCAATACAACATATTATTTATTAATATAAGAAATTATGTGTGACGTCTTTAAGCAGAGGGGCTTTCTCATCTTTGGCAGACAGCACAGGAGTTACATTAATCGGCCATTCAATACCGATGTCAGGATCATTCCACAAAATACCGCCATCACATTCTGGTGCGTACAGCTCATCGCATTTGTATTGAACTTCCACGTCCTCGGTCAGCGTTATGAAACCATGGGCGAAGCCTTTAGGAATGAGTAGTTGCTTTTTATTCTCAGCGGTTAACTCAATACCGAACCACTTCCCGTAAGATGGGCTGCCTTGACGGATATCTACCGCTACATCATAAATGGATCCACGTGTGCAGCGGACGAGCTTGGTTTGTGCTTTTGGGTTTAATTGGTAATGTAGTCCGCGTAATGTCCCCTTAACAGCCGAATAGGATTGATTGTCCTGAACGAACTTATAGCCAAGATTTTGTTCCTGAAACTTTGCTTCGCTGTAGGTTTCCATAAACCATCCTCGGTGATCTCCAAAGACTGCCGGTTCGACAACGAGGACGCCTTCCAGATTAGTTTTGGTAAAATTCATCTTATTCACTCTTTCAATTTTAAAATTGGATTTTGCCGTAAGCTACCTTAATAAGATATTGACCGTATCCGGTCTTACTGAGTTTATGTCCGCATTCCAGCAGGTGTTCCTTTGAAATCCAGTTATTGATATAAGCAATTTCTTCAGGGGCTGAAATTTTAATGCCTTGATGGTCTTCAATCGTTCTGACGAAATTAGTGGCGTCGACCAGACTTTGGTGTGTTCCGGTATCCAACCAGGTGAAACCGCGTCCGAGCAAGGCAACATCCAGTTCTCCCAATTTCAAATAGGCTTCATTAATTGACGTGATTTCTAATTCCCCTCGGTGTGACGGCTTCACTTGCTTAGCTAAAGAAACCACTCGATTGTCATAGAAATACAGGCCGGTAACCGCATAATTCGATTTAGGGTGCTCCGGTTTTTCTTCGATACTGAGAGCTTTGCCGTCTTCGTCAAATTCAACTACACCAAAGCGTTCAGGATCAGGTACATGATAGCCGAAAACTGTTGCACCACGTTCTTTTCGGGCAGCTTGTTTTAACATCTTGGTCATGCCGTTGCCGTAGTAAATGTTGTCTCCAAGAATCATAGCCACAGAATCTTCCCCAATAAACGATTCGCCCAAAATAAAGGCCTGTGCAAGTCCGTCTGGACTTGGCTGAACAATGTATTGCAGAGAAATTCCGAACTGGGAGCCATCGCCGAGCAAATTTTCAAAACGGGGCGTATCCTCAGCAGTTGAGATGATTAGAATATCTTTGATGCCTGCCAGCATTAGCGTGGACAGAGGATAATAAATCATGGGCTTGTCATAGACCGGCAATAACTGTTTGCTGGTCACCATTGTGAGAGGATAAAGGCGAGTGCCGCTTCCTCCTGCAAGAATTATGCCTTTCATAACCGTTTTCGACTCTCCTTATACTGCATATAAATTTTGGGAACAGTGTAATCTTTTTCGTATTCATTCTTTTCAAAATATATTTTACGCTGTAAGTTCCTCATTTGTCTATCAGGGCAAGAACACATGTATATGCTAAGATGTCTCAAAGTTAGAAATAAATTAAAGCGTTTCTATTTTGGTGGCGGATAACTGTGATATTTGATACAATTAATAAGTTAAAGATTTGGAAAAGATCCGCTAAACAGCGGTTTGGGAGGATATAAATGAACGAGCAAGGAATACGCAGAGAAGACGTGGAGCTGCTGGCTCCGGCCGGTGACTGGGATTGTATGCGTGCAGCAGTGGCGAACGGGGCAGATGCTGTCTTTTTTGGCGTAGAGAAGTTTAATGCACGGGCGAGAGCCAACAACTTCCGTATGGACGAGCTGCCGGAAATTATGGCATTCCTCCATAGTTATGGCGTGAAGGGCTTTCTGACGTTTAATATACTGGTGTTTGAAAATGAGCTGGCTGATGCCAAGGAGCTGATCGATGCCTGTGTGGATGCGGGTGTGGATGCGGTGATTGTGCAGGATTTGGGGCTGGTCAAAATGATCCGCGAGATTTCTCCGGATTTCCCGATCCATGGTTCAACGCAAATGACAATTACTTCGCCGGAAGCGGTGGAGTTCACGAAGCCCTGGGGAATGGAGCGCGTAGTGCTCGGCCGGGAAAATAATCTGAAGCAAATCCGTACAATCGGGGATCAGGCCCGCCTGCCGATGGAGGTGTTCGTGCACGGTGCGCTGTGTGTCTCCTATTCGGGGCAATGCCTGACTTCGGAAATGTGGGGCGGACGTTCTGCGAACCGCGGTGAATGTGCCCAAGCCTGCCGGTTACCGTATGATCTGATGGTGGATGGCGAAGTGAAGCCGATGGGGGATGTGACTTATTTGCTGTCTCCTAAGGATCTGGCCGCAATTGACCTGATGCCGGAGCTGATCGAAGCGGGCGTCACCTCCTTCAAAATTGAAGGCCGGCTCAAAAGCCCGGAGTACGTGGCTAATGTGGTGGGTAAATACCGCAAAGCGATTGACCGTTATTTTGACGGGAACTGGTCTCCTACCTCCAAGGAGGATATTCGTGAGCTGCAGCAGAGCTTCTCCCGCGGCTTCACGCATGGCTTCCTGGAAGGGACGAATAACAAGAAGCTGGTAGATGGTACTTTTCCAAAAAGCCGTGGTGTGTACATGGGAACGGTCGAGCAGATTCTGCGTGACGGTGTCGTCTGCCGGATTCATGCTCCGCTCAAACGCGGAGACGGTATAGTGTTCGATGCCGGTGATCCGACGAAAAAAGAAGAAGGCGGACGCGTGTATGATCTGCGCCGCAAAGGCGTAAAGCTTGAGGGCGAAGCCGGAGAAGGCTGGATCGTAGACATCGTACCGGGACGCAACGATGTTGATCTGCGCCGCCTGCATGTCGGCGACCGCATCTGGAAGACCAATGACCCGGCGCTCGACAAGGCGCTGCGCCAGTCCTACGAAACCGAGAAGCCGTACCGTGTCTTCCCGGTTCAGGTGAAGGTAGAAGGACGCGTAGGCGAGCCGCTCTCCACCTGGTGGACCGACGTTCAGAAGAACGTCACGGTCCGCGTGGATTCGGAGCTTCTGCTGGAAACCGCGCAGAAGCGTCCGATGGATGCCGCCCTGCTGGAAGAACAATTCGGCCGCCTGGGCGGGACCGTGTTCCAGCTTGAGGCGCTGGAGTCGCAGCTGGAAGGCGACGTGATCGTGCCTATGCGCGAGCTGAACAGCATCCGCCGCCAAGCGGTGGAGCTGCTTGCCGGCGAGCGCCCGAAGCCGCCCGTCTACGTGAAACGGGCGGTAGAGGTTTACGGCGACGCCTTCCGCAGGGGCGCCTCAAGCCCGCACGGTGAGGCGGAGCTCACCGCGCTGTGCCGCAGCCTGCCGCAGGTGCAGGCTGCGCTCGAAGCCGGCGTAAGAAACATTTACGCCGACTTCGAGTTCATCAAGCAGTTCCCGGCAGCGGTAGACGCTGTGCGGGCTGCGGGGGCCAGTATTGCACTGGCCACGCCGCGTATCCATATGCCGGGCGAGAACGGCTACCACGCCAACATCCTGCGCCTGGAGCCGGATGCGGTGCTGGTGCGTAATACGGGCGCGCTGTATTACTATCTCAAGCGCCGGATGGAGCAGCCGGATGCCGTGCATCCGCGCCTGATCGGCGACTTCTCGCTGAATATCGCCAACCATAAGGCGGTAGAGCTGTTCCTGGACTCCGGATTAGACACAGTGACACCGTCCTATGACCTGAACATTCAGCAAATGGTTGATCTGCTTGAACACAGCGATACCTCCCGCATGGAGGTTGTGATCCATCAGCATCTTCCGATGTTCCATACCGAGCATTGTGTGTACTGCACCTTCATGAGTGAAGGGACCGACTACACGAACTGCGGGCGCCCTTGTGAAGAGCACCGTGCTTCCCTGCAGGACCGGATCGGGATGTCCCATCCTGTCCGTGTAGACGAAGGCTGCCGCAACACTGTTTATAATGCTGTGGAACAGTCCGGTGCGGAATACCTGAACAATTTCCGTGAGCTGGGTGTATCTTCATTCCGTGTAGAGTTTCTGGAAGAAACACCGGAGCAGGTGGCTGAGGTCATCAGTCTCTACACCCGTGCGCTGCGCGGTGAAATCTCCGGCACTCAAGTCTGGAAGAGCCTCAAGGCCACCAACCAGCTTGGTGTTACACGCGGACAATTGGTGAATGCTAAGTAAAGTCTGGCAGCACGCCAGAGTTTTTTGAAAGAGTACAAATTATTATATAGAGTCAGGGTGACTCAGGGGCATATTAGCTGCGCCTGAAGGCACCCTGGCTCTTTTTGTATAAAGAGTAACAGATCCTAATATATAACAATATTACTGCCAAAAGATTTCCTGAACTGCTATAATAAATTTAATTATGCCAAGTTTCTAGGGAAACTGGGGCACCAAGAACAAAAGCAGACAGAAGGAGCTATATCATGAAGATACGTAAGGCGATTATTCCCGCGGCCGGGCTGGGTACCCGCTTTTTGCCCGCTACTAAAGCGATGCCCAAAGAAATGCTGCCGATTGTAGACAAACCGACGATTCAATATATTGTCGAAGAGGCTGTTGCCTCAGGAATTGAGGATATTATCATCGTAACCGGGAAGGGCAAGCGTGCGATTGAGGACCATTTCGATAATTCTTTTGAGCTGGAGTTCAACCTGGCGGAGAAACAGAAGTGGGAACTGCTCGAGTCTGTACGCAAATCCTCAGAGATGGCCGACATCCACTACATCCGGCAAAAGGAACCGCGCGGTCTGGGACATGCCATCTGGTGTGCCCGTAAATTTATCGGCAATGAACCGTTTGCGGTTCTGCTGGGTGACGATATCGTTGAATCAGGCAAGCCATGCCTCAAACAAATGATTGAGGTCTATGACCAGTATAAATCCTCCATTGTGGGTGTTCAGCCGGTGCCTTGGGAAGAGGTATCCAGGTACGGTCTGGTGGACGGCGCTGCCCTGGCGGACCGTGTCTACAAAGCCAACCGGCTGGTAGAAAAGCCGAAACGTGAGGATGCACCGTCCAACCTGGCCATACTGGGACGGTATATCTTAACCCCGCGTATTTTTGATATGCTTGGAGAGCAGCAGGTGGGGGTAGGCGGAGAAATCCAGCTCACAGATGCCATCGCACGGCTTAGTGAAGTGGAACGGATTATCGCGTATGATTTCGAAGGCAAACGCCATGACGTCGGTGAGAAAATGGGCTTTATCCAGACAACCATTCATTATGCGCTGCAGCATGAGGAGCTTAAGGAAGGTCTGCTGGATTATCTCAGACAAGTAATCGACAGCGAAGCCGGCAAAGCAGCAAAGCTGTAAGGCTGAAGATACATGGCATACATCCATTCATACTTAAAAATATACCGGTTTATACCCAAAAGGGACAAGCTGCATCTGCAGCTTGTCCCTTTTATGATTAAGTGTATCAGGTAAAGTGTGTGAGCAGCTCTTAGAACTGCTGCGCAACAATTGCATCAATCTGCGCTGCTTCCGCAGCATCAGCTGCAATCAGCAGATCGTATACAGCTTGATCCTGGCCTCCGCTGCGTTTCAGTGCAGCCAGGTACCACCGGGCAATCTCGCGGTTTGTGGCGTCTTTATAATCTTCGCCTAGGCCGATCTTCAGAGTAGCAGCCGCAGCTTCGTTATCGCCCGACATCAGCTGGAGTTTGCCGGCATTCAGTGCGATGCTAGGGGTAACGGAGAACGGACGTCCCTGCAGCTGTTCAGGAGGCAGAGTCTTTAAGTGCTCAACACCATCAACAACATGTTTGTAAGCCTGAAGGCCTTCTGTGAGATACTCCTGTTTCTTGGCATCGTCCTTCTGATCATAGGCGGCATATGCTAGTGCAGAGGAGCGGCTAATCAGAGCATCATACCAGTCGATATCCCAATTGAACTTATCCGCATTATCGCGGTATACGGTATAGCTGAGATCACCTTGGCCCTTTAGATCATAGTAACCCACCAATTGCTTCAAAAGCTCCTTATTATACGGTTCGTCCTCAAGCGCACGGGATACAACACTATAGGCTTCCTCAAGGTATTGATCATCCTTCGTCTGATTAAATACCTGCTGATCCATAGAGGAAAGGTAAAGCGCAGACTCCGGATGGAAAGGACGGTCTTTCAACGCTTCAACCAGAGGTGCTTTGATCTCCTCGTAAGACTGGCTCACACCGATCAGGTTCTTGGCCTTCATTGCAGCGTTGCTTGATCCGAGGTAGCCGATGGTCAGGAACAGCAGGAACAGAGTGCCAGCTGCAAGGATGGCGAAGTAACCAATCCGCAGGCTTGATTTATTCCAGTTCCGGCGCAAGGTTCTGCTGTCCATCGCTACACTCATACCGGCAAGGCTTAGGAAGACCAGAATGCCCATAAAAGCGTAACTTAAGTTGAAATCCAGTAAGCTGTGTACCAGAATGGACAGCGCAATAATATAGAAGAAGTAGCCATTCGCAAAGTCATCCTTGTCACGTTTCAGGTAACCGCGGATGTACTTGTAGAAAATATATCCGATAAAGCCGATAAACACGATAAAACCGACAATCCCAACCTCGATCAGATACTGCAAGAAGAAGTTATGCGCCTGGCGGCTTGTGTAAGGGTTATTCTGATAGTGCTCATATAGTGATGCCCAGCCGCCGCCGCCGGCTCCGAGTATCGGATAATCCTTAACAACCTTTAAGGCATCTTTATAAAAAGTGAAGCGTTCCAGTACACTGTGCTGCTTAAAGTTGATGTTCTCGAGCCGGGTTTCGATGTTGGCAGGCAGGATACTGCGCACGCTTGTCCCAATCAGCAGGAAAGCAACAATACCGACAAGGACAAGTGAACCGAGCGGAAGCCACAGCCCAGTAAGCTTGCGGGAGCCCCAAGCACCAAGCTTTTGTTCCAGCCAAGGGGCTACAAACCGCTGTACCGCCCATCCTAGTCCTGCTACTACAATAGAAGCAACAATCAGGTAAGCCCAGCCTTTAACAGCAGCGCCAGAGGTGAAGGCCGTATTGAGCTCCGTACCGAGAGTAGTCAGCGGGTTAGTAACCGCCAGAGCGGCAATACCGGCCAGTGCCAGATGAATTATCCAGAGAATCTGCTGAGCGGGCTTAAGTAGAATCAATAGCAGGATGAAAACCACCGGAAGCATGACAAGTCCGCCGCGGGACAAGGTCAGCAGCAGTGATACGATGACCGGTACCAGCATAAAACCATGCGTCAGCGTCCCGTACCACTTTTTGGAGCGGACCAGGGCGAAGACGGCAACAAACAGAAATGCCATCAGGAAGGCGGCATATGTATTCGCATATTGGAAAACAGAAGTCAGACGCAGACCATTAGAGTCTGTCATCACGGCATCCAAGTATTTGCTGTCGCGCACAGTGTTAGAGAACCAGCCAACCAGAGCGCCGGCAAATTTCGCCCCGCCAAGCCAATTAATCAGCCCAAAAGCGATAATAAAATAAGAAACCGCAAGAATTGCATTTTGAATGACAACATTTAGTTGCTTTTGCTTGAGCAGATATAACGCTATAATGAATATTGCTATATACATGCTCTGAACCAACAGCAGATTCATCGCCATATAATGCGAAGCCGCGCCAAAGAGCGACAAGGCATACGTGATTGGTAGCAGCAGTGATGCTACAACAACCAGGTCGCTCTGCTCCTCCAGCTTGAACTTTTTAAAGTACAAGCCCATCCAGACTAGCAGCATGAGGCCGCTAAGCAGGGAGGATACATAAATCGGCTTTTCAAAGTCCAGTTGCTGTCCATTAAACAATCCCACCTGGAACGGTGTCCAGATCAAAAACAGGATAAAAACAGCAACCAATGCCCACACTGGGCTGGATATTTTTTCAACATTTCTCGACTGAGCTGCATTTTTACCGTATACTGGTTTCGACACGTTTTAATCTCCTTTTCCTGTAGGTACGTGGATATTTTAGCATAAGTAGTTACTTTCTAAAAGGAGATCAATTTATTAGTAGAAGGAGATAGTGAATTGTTAAAATTATTAATGTCACAAGAAATGAACTCAAGGATCAAATTAATATACAATTTGGCGCAAAATGATTTTAAGAAAAAATTTAAGGGATCTTACTTCGGCATATTCTGGGCCTTCGCCAACCCCTTAATTACAATCCTACTGTATTGGTTTGTTTTTCAAGTTGGGTTTCGATCCGGGGTGACGACGAGTGGAGCTCCATTTGTGGTGTGGCTTATTTGTGGGATGATCCCGTGGTTTTACTTTGCAGAGGCCTTTGCAAATGCAACTTTGAGTTTTACTGAATATAGTTTTTTGGTGAAAAAAGTGGTTTTTAAAATTAGTATACTACCGCTTGTGAAAATCTTGTCATCCTTTTTTATTCATTTATTTTTCTTGTTATTCCTTCTTATTATCCTAATAATCTATGGAATCTATCCAAGCATATTTTGGTTGCAGGTAGTATATTACTTAGCTGGTATGGTGGTATTGTTAATTGGTGTTAGTTTTATTACATCCTCTATCGTTCCATTCTTTAGGGATATGAACCAGATTGTTTCAATTATAGTTCAGATTGGATTTTGGTTAACTCCTATCGTTTGGTCTTTGGACATAACACCTGCTAAATATCAATTTTTATTTAAACTTAATCCTTTCTATTATATTGCAGAAGGTTATCGTGATTGTTTTTTGAATAAAGTCTGGTTTTGGGAAAAACCTTTCGAAACCTTGTATTTTTGGATAATTACTTTTGGATTTTTACTGGTAGGCGGCTTAATGTATAAAAAATTAAAACCTCACTTCGCTGATGTTTTGTAGAATTAAGGAGAGTAGAAATGAGTAATGTGATAATAATAAATAATCTTACAAAGATATATAAATTGTATAAAAATCCTCTGGATCGTTTAAAGGAGTCTTTAAGCATAACTGGCAAGAACTATCACAAAGATTTTTTTGCCCTGAACAATGTGACGTTACATGTTCAAAAGGGAGAGGCTTTGGGGATTATCGGAAAAAATGGTTCTGGGAAGTCCACTCTTCTGAAAATAATGACGGGAGTTCTTTCTCCAACCTCAGGAGAGATATCCGTTAACGGTAGAATATCAGCTTTATTAGAGCTGGGAGCAGGGTTTAATCCTGATTTTTCCGGTTTGGAGAATGTGTATTTAAATGGCACTATGATGGGGATGAGTAAGGAAGACGTTGATGAGAAAATTGATGATATTATTGCTTTTGCTGATATAGGAGATTTTATTCATCAGCCGGTAAAAACATATTCGAGTGGTATGTTCGTGAGGCTAGCATTTGCTGTGGCAATTAATGTTGAGCCTGAGATATTGATTGTTGATGAAGCCTTGTCAGTAGGTGATATTTTCTTTCAGGCTAAGTGTTTCAAGAAGTTCAGTGAATTTAAGGAGCAGGGTAAGACCATAATATTCGTTACTCATGATATGAGTAGCGTGATGAAATATTGTGATAGGGTCATTGTGATGAACGAAGGAGTAATCGTTGATGAAGGCTCGCCTGGTCCTATGATTGATATTTATAAGAAAATATTAGTAAACCAATTCACTGGAATGGAGAAAGAGAATAAAAAAATTGAAAATATTGAATCTGAATGGAAGAAGGGAATTAATATTAATCCTTCTTTTAGTGATTATGGGAATAATAAGGCTCAAATTATCGATTTTGGAGTCTTTGATCATACTGGAGATTTAACAAATGTCATAATGAAGGGCAAAGAATTTAAGCTAAAGATTAAGGTGCTTTTCAATGAAGACATTGTGGATCCCATTTTTGCCTTTAGTATAAAGGACATTAGAGGTACTGAAATTACAGGTACTAATACAATGCTTGAATCAATTAATACAGGCTTAATAAGCAAAAATGACATATATGTAGTTGAATTTACTCAGGATATTTCACTGCAAGGTGGAGATTATTTGATCTCCTTCGGCTGCACCGGGTATGAAAATAATGATTTTGTTGTATACAATCGATTATACGATATATTTAATATTCATGTAATCGCCAATAAAAACAGTGTGGGATTCTTTGATATGGATTCTGAAATTAAAGTTATAAAGAATGAGAGGATTGGAATAAGTGGACAGTTATGAAGACAAGCGGCTCAATTTTTCGTTTTATAGTGGAGAAGATCTGTACTCTGATGGTGAAATAGAAGATGAAATGCTTGAAATCGCTAAGAATAATACTAATTTTGATAATATCATTGCTAATGATAATCGTTGGCCTATACTATATCATTTTTCCAGTAAAAGGCATAACCTACTGGAGTGGTACCCCTTTGATAAGGAAGCTGAAGTCTTAGAAATTGGGGCGGGTTGTGGTGCTATTACAGGAGTTCTTTGTGACAAGTGTAAGCATGTAACTTCGGTTGAACTGTCAAAAAAGAGATCGTTAATAAACTATCACCGCAATAGAGATAAACAAAACTTAGAAATCATTGTAGGTAATTTGAATGATATTGAATTCGATAAGAAGTTTGATTATATAACTCTTATTGGTGTGTTGGAATACGCAGCAATGTATACTATCTCTAATTCACCCTATAATGATTTTTTGAAAAAAATAAAGAAGAATCTTAAACCAAATGGAACCTTAATAATTGCAATCGAAAATAAATTTGGTTTGAAATATTGGGCAGGAAGTAAAGAGGATCATACCGGAGTGATTTTCGATGGTTTGGAAAACTATCCATCTAACCGGCAAGTTTCCACTTTTTCTAAATCGGAACTAACCACAAAACTACTTGATGCAGGATTTGAAGAAAATAGGTTCTACTATCCATACCCTGACTACAAGCTACCGAATTCAATTTATTCAGATGGAAGATTGCCGAAGATCGGAGAGTTGCAAAATAATTTAGTTAATTATGACCAATCTAGAACGATCCTTTTTAGCGAACAAGCTGTATACAATAGCATTCTGCATAGTGAAGCTGAATATCCGTTTTTCTCAAACTCTTTCCTTGTCTTTTCAAGATAAAGGCTAATTAACCACTTTGAGGAGTGAGAAGTACTTGAATATACTATATGCGAGATATAGTAAAGACCGACATCCTCACTTTCAAATGAAAACCGTTATTTATGAAGAAGACGGTCTTAAGAAAGTGATGAAACAAGCTGTTGCCCCGTCTGGTGTGGCGCATATTCGAAAGATTATACAGAACTATAAAGATTTGAATATGCATTATAAGGAGGATGTTTTGCTGCGGCCTCAACTTCAAGATGATTCAATAATATTTGAATACATAACTGCTTATAGTCTTGATGAGTTGATTTTAGAGGCTGCTCTTAACAAGAAGAAAAAAGACTTCTTTTATTATATTGAATTATACAAACAATTTATTGATGAAGTTGCCTGCCTTAACTATACGACTTTTAGCAATACGGAACAATTCGTTAGCTTTTTTAATAAGAAATACCCCCTTGAAGGCTTGAAGTCATTTATTACCCCTAACGTAGATTTGAATTTTGATAACATCTTCATTTTAGAGGATCAAGAATTTAAAGTATTGGATTACGAATGGGTTTTGAATTTTCCAGTGCCTGTTGAGTTTGTAGCGTTTAGAGCTATCAATACTTTCTATTACGCGCATTATTCATCATTAGTTAATTTCGTAGATATTAGCGAATTATTTAATGTCTTTGAAATATCTGATGAGAGAATAGAGCACTATACGAAGATGTCGATTGCATTTGCTGACTTTGTGGGAACTAATCAAGCAACACTCAGACAGAATGGTTACCTTAAAAAAAGTAGTCCTTTTGAGTTTAAAGAGCCGGAAATAATCACGAGTCAATTATTCTACAAGAACTCGAAGGAAGATATATTTTCTGAGGAAGACAGCATAAGGATTGGTGTTGATTCACAAACATCAATTCTCCAGTTTTCAATTGACGCCAATATGAAAAATTTTAGATTTGATCCAGCGGATAAGAGTAGCGTTATCTGTATTGAAAAAGTAATTGCATATGACTCCTCCGACAAGGCTCTTGAATTGAGCCTGATGGATACAAATGCAAGTTTTGTAATGGACTCCACACATTTTTTTGCTACGGATGATCCTCAAGTATACTTTTTTACTGAGCCTGATTTTCAAGCCACTAAAATTGAAATCACTTTGAAATATATTCATTTTTTAGAAGAGGAATTTTTTATTGAAGTTGGTAAGCGGTATGAAGAATTAACAAGGTCTCTTAATTCATTGGAGGATAATCTTGTAAAAGAGAGGGAGTTTTCACAACAAACAATCTTGGATTATCAATCACGGATAGATGAGAAGCAGCTATTGCTCCAGACTGTTCAAGATATTAATCTTAATCTCGAGGTTGAATCGAAAAGACTAGAATCTGAACTTTTAGAACAAAACAAGATGAATAATGATCTCCGTTATGAAAATTCTCAACTTATGAGCGAAAAAGAAATTTTAACAAATGATTTGAAAATAAGTAAAGAAATAATAAGTGAAATCGAAAGTACTATTTGGTGGCGTACTATGCAGAAAATAAATAGTTTCGGTAGGAAAATTAAAGGTGAAGCGAAAGGAAAGAACAAATGAAAAAAACAATGAGTGTTTCCTCTTTATATGGTTTAGAGATGAAAACAATGAACGAATCTTCTAATGAGTGGAATAGTCTCAATAATGATCCACAGATGTACTTTAATGAAACATTTGTAAAGGGATTCTATAAAATAGTTTGGCAAGGAGCATCTAACGACACTAGATATTTACGCCTCTATATAAATTATGGAGAAGGATATAGTCAAGATAATTCATTACTTCTAGGCGTGCTGAATGAAAAAGAAAACACACATTTTAAAATTGTTAAATTTGACAATAATGTAAAGGATTTAAGGTTAGACCCAGGGGATATGCCAGGTGAGTTTAAATTTGAAAATCTAAGCTTCGAAAAAATATCCTTTGTTTCATATTTCAGGCTTGCCTTTGAAAAATATACAAATTTGTATGGTGATGAAAGCGTCTTACAGCTAATAAAAAAAGGATATCGAAAATGGAGAGAACATGGCTTTAGATGGGTCATTACAAGAGCTGAGACGCTGTTGGTTAACCATTCTTCTGACTCGGGAATGCAGCAAAGCTATGAATCCTACAAGTATGTGGAACAAGAACCAATGAAATATATTGAGTCTGCTATTGATCCTTTGTTCTCCATTATTTTGCCCTTCCATAGCGGTGATCTCCAGCTTTTAAATACATGCTTGGATTCCGTAAGAAGACAGTCTTTCACTAAATATGAAATTATAGTAGTTGGAAAAAATATCGCTGGACTTACCAATTATTTTGAAAAGTCTCAACTTAAACTAGTTGAAGTAGCTAGTGATAATTTTATGGACCATATTAATGCTGCTTTACCTAATATTTCTGGTGACTATACATTTGTTCTTGAAGAGGAGGATTTCATATCTATTAATACTCTTTATTATGTTTCACAAGCAATTAAGGAAACAAATAGTGATCTAATTTATATGGATGAAGACAGGTTTATGGGAGAAGAACACTTTGCGCCCCTTTTTAAGGGAGAATTTATTTTTTCGGATATCAAAAATAAATGTGAATTTATTGGTCCAGTGTTTGTTAAATCAGAGATTATGAAGGGGAATTCTGGATTAAACCATTATTCATTATTGAAAGATAATCTCATCACACAAAGTAAGGTTATTCAACATATACCACATGTTATTTATCATAAACGTGCATCTGTGTCCCAATGGGAGGAAGGGGAAAAAGAAAAAATCAAAATCATTCCCTTCTATCTTCCGCAATATCATGAAATTCCTGAGAATAATGAGTGGTGGGGAAAAGGTTTTACAGAATGGACAAATGTTACAAAGGCTGCCCCTTTATATGAAGGCCATTATCAGCCTCAAATTCCAACTGATTTAGGCTATTATAATTTAGTAGAAGATAAAAATATAAGAGAACGCCAAGTAGAATTAGCTAGAAAATATAATATCTTTGGGTTCTGCTATTACTACTACTGGTTTAATGGAAAGAGGCTTCTTGAGAAACCGCTTAATGATATGATTGCAAATAAAGAATTAGACTTTCCTTTTTGTATTTGCTGGGCTAATGAAAGCTGGTCTAGAAGATGGGATGGTCAAGAAAAAGAATTGCTTATGCAGCAGATTCATGATGAGGATTCAGACAAAAGGTTTATTGAAGAGGTTATTCCTATGTTGAAAGATAGTAGATACATTTGTATTGAAGATGGAGTTCCGATAATTCTAATTTACCGGGCAGAACTGTTTCCCGATTTGAAGAATACAGTGAAGTTTTGGAAAGAAAAATGTCGAGAAAACGGGATTAAGGATTTACATGTGTGTATGGTCCAATCATTTGGACAGCAGGATCCAGAGCTTCATGGATGTGACTCTGCAGTTGAATTCCCTCCACATGGCGTCTATGCAGCCGAGATTTCCAATCAGATTAAAGGGTTGGATCCTGAATTTGATGGAAACATTTATAATTATAGAGAGGTTGTAGAGCGGAATTTGCGGAAAAAGAATTCCAATGATTATAAATGGTTTCGTGGTGCCATGTTGAGTTGGGATAATACTGCGAGAAGAAAAAAATCTTCTAATATATTCTTTGATGCCTCACCTGCTGAATATGAGAAGTGGATGATTGGATTAATTGACTATACTAGGAAATTTAACAGAAAAGATAATCAAGTTGTTTTTGTAAATGCATGGAATGAATGGGCCGAAGGCACTCATTTAGAGCCAGATACCAAGTATGGACATGGATATCTGGAAGCTACACAAAGAGCATTAAATGTTCGCTAATAAACTAGGAGAGAACGCCATGACCAATCCCCCTTTAGTTAGTGTTATTGTTCCATCTTATAATTATGAGAAGTTTATTGTTCAATCCTTAGAGTCTATAGTTTCTCAGACATATGAGAATTTAGAGTTAGTGATTGTTGATGATTTTTCCAAAGATAATAGCGTGGCACTGATCAACCAATTAATATCACAGGAAAAGATAAAGCAACGATTTGATGGGAAGATTCAATTTATAAAGCATGAAGTGAATCGAGGTGCTCATTTTTCTATAAACGAGGGAATTAATGCTTCCAGGGGTGAATATATCTCGATTCTAAATGCGGATGATCTATATGATGTCGATCGGTTTGAGGTAATGATGGCAGCAATGTATTCTCAGGATGCTAAATTTTCTTTCTCAAAGATAAGTGTGATTGATGGGGAAGGACTGTTGGTAGACAGTACCAATGGCGAAGCTGGTAAGTTTGTTGCAGTTCAAAATTCAATACAAAACTTTCCAACAGTAGGATGGTCCCTTGTTCCTCACAATGCAGCTATATCTACAGGGAATATGTTATTTACTCGAGAGATATATAATAAAGTAGGGGGATTTAGGAACTTAAAGTACTGCCATGATTGGGACTTTATTCTGAAAAGTTTAATACTTACAGAACCCCTATATATACCGGAAACTAATTATTACTATAGGCTGCACGGAAATAATTCATATTTGCAGTTGGATAACGTTGTAGATAGAGAAGTGAAAACTGTATTAGGATGGTTTTTTTATAAGTGTAGGAAGAAAAATTTACTTAATAGCTTATGCCCTAGTCCCCAGAATTGGAAGAGTGAGTTTTTACCACGAATTCAAAACATGTCACTTCAAAAATTCTGGTTGTTTTCTTTGACACCATTAAACTTGTTTTATCAGTTAAGGCAATCGTTTAATGATCGAAAATAAGGGATTTGAATTATAGAAATCATGAAATTAATTAGGAAAAGGCGATAATAATAATTAACTAAGGATGTTATAAATGAAAATTGAAATTAATGTTGATGATAAAACGATTAACATTTATAGAGCGATAATAATTTTTTTATCTATTATTATTTTCGGGTATTTTTTCAAACTTAATGGCTTTACTCCCTATTGGAATGATGAATTCTATTACAGCTTTATTAGTGGAGGCGATACTAAGTTAGGCAGCATTTATGATATTATCCGTTCACAACATTATTTGTATTTTAATTGGACAGGCAGAATACTCATACATGGTATAGTTCAAATTTTTTTATTGGTTGGCAAAGATTATTTTAATATTTTCAATTCGATATTTCTTTTGTTATTAATATATTTGGTATGTTCTTTTGTTCGGGTTAGAAAATTTAATAATAAAGAGGATTTGCGGGATTTTATTATCGTAACTCTACTTTTATGGTTTTTGATGCCTGTAATGGGGCAAACAACATTCTGGCTTGCAGGATCTATCAACTACTTATGGTCTACAGTGTTTGTCTTGGTGTTTCTGTTGCCTTATAGATATTTGTTGGAAGATAAATATATTATTAAAAATAACATAGCGAGTGCAGTAATAATGTTCTTCTTAGGTTTACTGGCAGGCTGGTCGCAAGAAAATGCTGCTGTTACGGCAGTTGTATTTGTAGGTACTGCTTTTATATTTATAATTTACAAGTACAAAAAGGTTCCCTATTGGTTTATAAGTGGAAGTGCAGGTCTTATTATTGGAGCTGTATTCCTCCTTCTGGCTCCTGGTAATGGGGTAAGAAAAGAAAAAATGTACTTCGATTTAAGTTTAAAGGATCAGATTCAGGGCTTTATTCAATCAATGAATTATATTATGCTTCACGAACAGTTATTCTTATTTATTTTGTTTTTAGTAATGTTTATTTTTGTTTTGTTCATAAAATCTGAATTGAAAATAAAAAGTATTGGCTTAGCTCTACTACTTTTCCTATCAGGATTCACCTCGTATCTTGCAATGATTGCTTCTCCTGAGTTTCCTACTCGGGCTACGTTTATAGGCGCTATCTTTATAATTATTTCATTAATGATATTATCGACCCACCTTAATCAAAAGTTTCTAGTTGCTATAATGATAGTTGCTATAATACCATTCTTTTTATCAGTTACTAATCTTTATAATGATATGCAGACAGTGGGACATGAAAATGCCCAAAGGGAGAAGGTAGTTGCAGAAAGTATAGAGAATGGGAATTATGATGTGCGACTTCCCGAATATTCTGTAAAAGGGAGCGACAGAGTGTTTATTTTTGATATCACTATGAATCCTAAATATACATCTAATGAGCATTTTGCAAAATTTTACGGTTTGGATTCAGTTGTGATTGACACTCCTGTATTAGTTGTTGAACTGAAGGAACCTGTTATCAATCAATATCAATTATATTATGATACCGGTAAAGGATACAACGAGACAGACACTTCCTACGCAGGGATTTATAACCAAACTGACGGGAAAAGAATCTACTTTAAACTTCCTAATAAGCCGATTTATAGATTTAGATTTGACCCAGGGATTCATGCGAATGAAAAAATTGGAATATTAAAAATTACTATTCAAAATAAAAATATTATAAAGAATTACGATGGTGCCCAACTACAGGAAATGTTAATTCCACAACATGATATTTATTCCGTGACAAATAAAGTAGATTATTTGGAATTGATCACTGGTGGTAGTGATCCTCAGCTTGAATTTGTTAATGATTATACGGATAAAGGCACGTCAGTCACTATCGATTTTGCTGATAAACTATCTGAAGAAATTCAAATTTTTTATGATTTAGGAAAAGGTTTTAATGAAAACAATTCAGTTAAAATTGAAATGAATGACGATAATAAACTAGTTGCTCATTTGCCTGCTAAAAATATACACGACCTTAGAATCGACTTGGGAAATAAACAGGGTGTTTCTATAGGTATAAAAACAATTAATATTGAAGCTGCGAAAACGATAGAAATTAAAGATATCTTTGGCAAAGCTTCTTCATTGATTCAATTGGAAAAGTCACAGGTTAAAGGTGACATCGATTACTTCATAACAAAGGGCAACGACCCATCATTCCAAATTAATGACTTGGAATCGATACTTGCGAGTGAATAAGTATACTAATCTATAAATAAGTGAAGAGGATGAAAAGGGCATGGAGTTTATGTTGTCACTTATAGTTCCTATGTACAATGAAGAGGCTAATATCGATACTTTTTATAAAAGTATCAAAGATACTATGTTGAAAAATTCATATAACTTCGAAATTATATGTATAAATGATGGGAGTAAAGACAACACTCTTTTGTTGCTTAGAGAACTGGCACACAAAGATGAACGAATTAAAGTAATTGATTTATCAAGAAACTTTGGTAAAGAGGTTGCAATGTCTGCAGGTCTAAAATATGCTTCAGGAGATGCAATTATTCCAATTGATGCTGACTTGCAAGATCCTCCTGATGTTATTCCATTATTAGTGAATAAGTGGACTGAGGGATATGATGTTGTGTATGCAACACGCACTAAGCGAGAAGGCGAAACAGCACTTAAAAAAATGACTGCACACATGTTCTATAGAGTCATAGCTAAGCTAACAAGAATCGACATCCCTGAGGATACAGGTGATTTTCGGCTTATGTCTAGGCAAGTTGTCGACGCTTTGAACCAACTACCTGAGCATCATCGATTTATGAAAGGACTTTTCAGTTGGGTGGGCTATAAACAAACTAGTATTACTTACGAACGAGAGGCTCGATTCGCTGGGAAAACTAGTTTTAATTACTGGAAGTTGTGGAACTTTGCAATTGAAGGTATTACCTCATTCAGCTTTGCACCGTTGCAATTTTCTTCCTACCTAGGATTTTTTGTATCAATTACTTCTTTTATCTACATGATTTATCTCATTTTTAATACTATCTTTTTTGGTAATCCAGTTGCAGGTTATCCATCTCTAATGGTGGCTATATTGTTCTTTGGAGGTATACAATTAATCACGTTAGGAATTATTGGGGAGTATATAGGAAGAATCTATAATGAAACTAAAAGACGACCCCTATTTCTTGTTAGAGAAGAAATAAATATCCCATCTTCATCAGTTTCTAGGAAAAATTAGTATGACAGTTATGGGCTGGTTAAAAGAGAAGTTTTACGAGAACATTACGTTTTTTAAGTTTATCTTGGTGGGTGTCTTAAACACCTTGGTTGGATTAGGTTCGATATTTATCCTATTTAATACTTTGCATTTTAACTATTGGGTATCAACCAGTTTGGGGAATATTATCGGAATTATTTGCAGTTATGTATTAAATAAAAACTTTACTTTTCAATCTAAAAAAAGTACAAATAAAACAGTTTGGAGATTTTTCTTAATTTCATTACTCTGCTACCTAATTTCATATTATCTTGGTCATATATTGAATATGCTCATGAATGATGCTGGATTGCTGGAAAAGGGTAAACTTACTGAAAATGTTTCTATTTTAGTAGCATCAGGTCTTTATACAATATCTAACTATGTAGGTCATAAATATTATACATTTCGAAAGAGTTAAAAGGCTTATATTCATAATGAAGCACTTCGACAAATGTAGTGAATAGTATAAGAATAATAAAAAAATATCTGGGGGTAAAATTAATTATGAAATTACTCGTTACCGGTGGGGCCGGCTTTATCGGCAGCAACTTCGTAATATACATGCTGCAGCAGCATCCGGAATACAAGATCGTCAACGTGGATGCACTGACGTATGCGGGGAACCTGGAGAATTTGAGGTCTGTAGAAGGCAACCCGAATTATACATTTGCCAAAGCTGACATTACGGATGTGCAGGCGATGGATGCGCTGTTAAGCCAGGGTGTTGACGTAGTGGTCAATTTCGCGGCGGAATCGCATGTGGACCGGAGTATTTTGGAGCCGGATGTGTTTGTGAAGACGAATGTGTTGGGTACGCAGGTGCTTTTGGATGCAGCAAAAAAATACAGCGTAACGAAGTTCGTTCAGGTTTCTACGGATGAAGTATACGGAACACTGGGCGCGACTGGTCTCTTCACCGAAGAAACGCCGTTAACTCCGAACAGCCCTTATTCCGCGAGCAAAGCGGGTGGGGATTTGCTGGTGCGTGCTTACCATGAAACCTTTGGCTTGCCGGTTAATATTACACGCTGTTCCAATAACTATGGCCCGTATCAATTCCCAGAGAAGCTGATTCCGCTGATGATCTCGCGTGCGCTTGCTGATCAGGCGCTGCCGGTGTATGGCGATGGAATGAACATCCGTGACTGGCTGTATGTTGAAGACCACTGCAGTGCAATTGATCTGGTTATTCATGAAGGGGTAAACGGCGAAGTCTATAACATAGGCGGCAATAACGAGCGCACCAATGTGCATATTGTAAAAACAGTGCTTCAGGAGCTGGGTAAACCAGATTCACTGATTACCTATGTTCAGGACCGTCCTGGTCATGACCGCCGCTATGGCATTGATCCAACCAAGATTACAGACGAACTGGGCTGGAAGCCGAAGCATACGTTTGAAACGGGGATTAAAGAAACGATACAGTGGTATTTGAATAACAAGGAATGGTGGACCCGTATCCAGTCCGGAGAATACCAGAAGTATGCCGCGCTTCAATACGGCAGCCGCTTGGGGGATTCGCTGTAATGTCTAACATGAGAGTACTTGTTACAGGTTCAGCCGGCCAGCTGGGGCAGGACCTCGTGCTGCTGTTGCAAAAGCAGGGGCATGAGGTGCTTGGCTGTGACCGTCAGGAAATGGACATTACGGATCTGGATCAGTGTATAGAGGTCACCTCCGGCTTCCGTCCGGATGCAGTCATTCATTGCGCTGCTCATACTGCTGTGGATGCGGCGGAGACCGATATTGATGCAGCTTATGTGATCAATGCTACCGGAAGCCGGAATGTGGCCCTTGCTGCCGAAAGGGCAGGAGCTAAGCTGGTGTACATTAGTACGGATTATGTTTTTGACGGTATGGGCACTCAGCCTTATCATGAATATGATAATACTGATCCTAAGAGCATTTACGGCAAGTCGAAACGGGCTGGAGAAATTCTGGTGCAGTCCCTTTCTTCGAAGTATTTCATTGTTCGCACTTCTTGGGTGTATGGTAAATATGGTAACAACTTCGTGAAAACAATGCTGAAGCTGGGGCAGGAAAAGCCGCTGCTGCAAGTGGTGAATGACCAAACCGGCTCCCCCACCTATACCGTGGATTTGGCTAACTTCCTACTAGAGCTGATCCAAACTGAAAAATATGGTGTGTACCATGCTTCTAATAGTGGGTTTTGCACATGGTATGAGTTTACACAAGCGATTTTTGAAGAGGCTGAAGATATTCTCGGTCTTAAGTTTAATGCTAAGCTTGAACCTTGTGGTACCGAGCAGTTCCCACGTCCGGCTCCGCGCCCGCGGTATTCGGTGATGGAGCATTTGTCTATCCGTACAAATAAATTTGAAGACATTCGCCCTTGGCGAGAGGGGTTAAGGGAGTTTTTATTTGAGATATTAGAAAAATAAAAATGAATTTCTAAAAATATTCATTGCCCGAAAGAATATATAGTACTTATCTTTCGGGCTTTTTATAATGTTTGGAGGAGTAATTTTGAATAATGTGGCTGGAAAACGATTAGTTGGTTTAGATTCATTAAGAGGCATTGCAGCAACGATGATTATTTTCTTTCATGTTCTATATTTAGGAGGATATGCTGAGAAAACAATATTAACACCAGTGGTATCTAAACTGGATATAGGAGTCCGTTTATTTTACGCATTGAGCGCATTCTCTTTATTTTATGGCTATGAAATGAAGATTGATAAGAACGGCGCAATCAAAGACTTCTATGTGGGACGATTTTTTAGAATTGCCCCTCTATTCTATTTATGTATAGTTTTTTATTTATTCGCTTTACCTTTGCTATTTAATGCTGATGTAGCAGAAACTGAAATTTTAGCAGATGTTACATTTATCTTTGGTTTGTTACCAGGTAAACAAGAGAGCATTGTATGGGCTGGATGGTCAATTGGTGTTGAATGGATATTCTATTTTGTATTCCCTTTAATTGTGATGTTGAATAGATCTTTGATGAATACCATAATTATATTTGTTATATCGGCGTTTGTGTTTTATCGGTTTGGTTTTTTTGGTAATGAGCTAAAAAAAATATCTGAATCTGCTTTTGATTTGAATTTTTTTAATCAGTTTATGTTTTTTTCGGCGGGAATAGTTAGCTATAACCTTTATAAAGCGATAGACTTTAATAAAAAGAGTTTTCGCTTGGTTTTTCCAATAGTAAGTATCCCTTTTTTATGGTTATACTTTTTTACTGATATGATTAATAATAGATTTGGTGATGTTTTGATAGCTGTCTGCTTTGTCTTTTTGATACTTTATTTTTCATGTTTTCCACCAAAAATTTTTACTAATCGTTTTTTTATTTCTGTTGGCTTAAGCAGTTTTGGTTTGTATTTAATACATCCAATAGTGCTGATTTTATACATGCAGACAGGTTTTTTACAGAGGGTTCACTTCTCTGAGCACGAAAGTCTATCTTATGTATTAACATTTATTCTCACATTTATTTTGACATTCCTGTTAGCTTACTGCTCATATCATTATTATGAGAGACCTCTAATGAAATTTGGAAAGAGTATTCTTAATAAAAATGCAAACTCTAAATAATAAGAAAATCGTACTTTAATTCTAAAAAAGAAATACTGGAATTCTATGCTTAAAACGATATAGAAAATCATAATATTTATAGTTGTGAGTAGACCTATCAGATGATTTCTTATGAAATATCAGATATAAATCTGCATGATAGCATCAGAATCTGCTAGTTTCTAAGGTATAGTATCTAACTAGCGTAAGTTTGATTGTGCTATAATAATTGTCGATAGATTACTATATTTGTCAGGAGCGTAGTGCAGTGAATGTAGATGTTAGTATATTAATCCTCAATTACAACACATGCCGCCTGACGCTGGACTGCATAAGGTCGGTTTATGAATCGGATACGAACTATTCCTATGAGATCATTTTGATAGACAATCATTCCCATGATGATTCGGTAGAGAAGATTAGCGCAGAATTTCCGGATGTGCTGTTGATCGCCAATTCAGAGAATGTCGGATTCGCCCGCGGCAATAACCAGGGGATGGAGGTTGCTTCCGGACGTTATGTGCTGCTGCTTAATTCCGATACGGTGATCCGCCGGGATACGCTGGAGACCATGGTTTCCTTCATGGACAGCCGTCCGGATCTAGGGGCTTCGGGCTGTAAGGTGATTTTGCCGGATGGTTCGCTGGATAAGGCCTGCAAGAGAGGGTTTCCGACGCCTTCCGCATCGTTCTATTATGCCTTTGGCTTCAGTAAGCTGTTCCCGGACAACCCCAAATTTAATGGATATCAGTTAGGTTACTTAGATCCCGATCAGGCCTACCCCGTTGATTGTTTAGTCGGGGCGTTCATGCTGCTCAGGCGGAAGACGATTGACCAAGTGGGCGGGCTGGATGAAGAGTTTTTTATGTATGGTGAAGATTTGGACTGGTGCTACCGGATTAAAGAAGCCGGCTGGGGAATCTACTACTATCCGCAGACATCGATCATTCATCTGAAGGGCGGCAGTGCGCAGCGCAGGCCGTTTAAGATTGTGTATGAGTTTCATAGAGCGATGATATTATTTCACCGCAAGCATTATAGCAGGCAATACAACAGTATAATTAATGGAACGGTGTATGCCGGAGTGGGTGTGAAATTTATGTTGTCGCTGCTGCGTAATGCGCTGATTATCCCGCGTGCGGTCCCTTCTCCGGCACAGAGCTTAACGGTTTCCGGAGAAGCCGGACCACAGATTGAATCGAAGGCTGAGGTGAGATTATGATCCGCCGTAATCAGAAGTTTTTGACCCAGCTGTATATGGTTACCGACTTTCTGGTGATTCAGCTGTCTTTTCTGGCAGCGTGGTGGCTAAAGTTTAAGAGCGGTTTGCTGGAGTCCTACAATACGCTCCCGGTAGAATCGTATGCTTATTGGAGCATAATGTACGCCGTGATTGCTGTGTTGATCGGGATTGTGCTGTCTCTATATCTGCCGAAGCGCAAGAAACGTTTTGTCGACGAATTCCTCAAGATTTTTCAAGTGCATGTGATGGCTATCTTTATCCTACTAGGCGTAATGTTCTTCCTGAAGGAAATCAATATTTCACGTCAATATCTAGCCATTTATATGGGCTTCAATATTTTATCCATTATGCTGTACCGTTATGTGCTGAAGTCAATGCTGAAGTCGCTGCGGGAAAAAGGCTACAACCGCCAGTTTGTCCTGATTATAGGGGCCGGTACTCTGGGTAAAAGATTCTATAACAATCTCGTGCAATACCCGGAGCTGGGATATGAGACGATCGGCTTCCTGGATGACTACCATAAATGGGACGGTATTGAAGAACAGCGCTTTAAGCCGATTCTGGGTACGGTCGATGAGCTTCCGGGAATGCTTGAGATGCTGCCTGTGGATGAGGTGATCCTGGCGCTTCCGCTGGATGCCCACTCCAAATATCCGGCAATTATTGCCGCCTGCGAAAAAGCGGGTGTGCGGACGCTAATCATCCCTGATTTCTTCGACTATCTGCCGGCACGTCCTTACTTTGACAATTTTGCCGGAATGCCGATGATCAATGTGCGTGATATTCCGCTGGATATGACGGGTAATAAGCTGGCTAAACGGGCGTTTGATATTATATTCTCGCTGTTCGCCATAATTATGATGTCTCCTGTAATGCTGATTGTAGCACTGGGTGTGCGGATTACTTCGCCAGGACCGGTTATCTTCAAGCAGGAGCGGGTAGGACTCAACCGGCGCAACTTTATGATGTACAAATTCCGATCGATGAAGATGCAGACGGATGGGGAAGAGGATACCGGTTGGAGCACGAAGGAGGATCCCCGCCGCACTCGGTTCGGAACCTTTATCCGCCGGACCAGCCTGGATGAGCTCCCGCAGTTCTTTAATGTGCTGCTGGGGCAAATGAGTGTGGTAGGCCCGCGGCCCGAACGTCCGTTTTATGTAGAGCAGTTCCGTGGTGAGATCCCGAAATATATGGTCAAGCATCATGTGCGCCCGGGAATTACCGGCTGGGCACAGAGCAACGGCCTGCGCGGCGATACCTCGATTGAAGAGCGGATCAAGCATGATATTTTCTATATCGAAAACTGGTCGCTGCTGTTTGATATCCGGATTATTGTCAGAACGATCCGCAACGGCTTCAAAAATGCCTATTAATTTTATATCTTCCATAGAAACGGTTGCCATCCTTCTATAAGGCTACAGCCGTTTTTGCTTTTTCTACACTACACCCGGCAAAGGAAACCCACTATTATGGATAAAAGAAAGCTAACAGCGTCAGTCATCATGGTTGCTGCACTTATACTTTTACTCGTGATTACCCTATGGCCTAAGGAAGAAGAACCGGCAACCGGCTTTACAGCGTACCGGATCATTGCCCATGCGATGGGCGGGATTAACGGTCATACGTATACGAATACTCTCGATGCTTTTGTTGCTAATTATGAGCAGGGTAGTAGGCTGTTCGAAACGGATTTACTGCTCACAACAGACAATAAGCTGATTGCCCGTCATGAGTGGACTGGAAATATGAGTAAGCTGCTGGGTCAGCTTGATGTGCTTCCTGCAGCCAAACAAGGAACGGTACTTAGTTACAATGAGGTTATGGATAGTCCTATCCTTGAACTGTATTCTCCGCTCGACATTGATAAGATTATGGATCTGATGATTGCCTACCCGGATGCTTATATTGTGACGGATACAAAGGAGCATGATCCTGAGCTGGTAACCAGACAGTTTAGACTTATTGTTGAAGCTGCTAAGCGCAAAGATCCTTCGCTGCTGGAACGGATTGTTCCGCAAATTTACAGCCGTGATATGCTGGACATAGTAAATAAGGTATATGCTTTTCCAGAGGTGATTTATACTTTGTATCAATCCCAGGATAGTGATGAGCAGGTGCTTGCTTTCGTTAAAGATACGGGAGTGGAGATTACAATGCCGGTTACCAGAGCCTCCAAGAGTTTTGTCCGGAAGCTGAAACAGGCCGGAGCCCGCGTATATGTGCATACGCTCAACGATGAACAGGAGATTACAAAGCTGTCCCGGATGGGTGTGGACGGATTTTATACCGATTTTGTCTCCGAGGATGACTTGGATGGGATTCGGGGATTACGCTAAAGGATCCTAAAAACGCGAAAAAATGTTCGTATTTTTCTCTGCTTTAAATTGACACTCCCCTTTGTGCTGGCATAGACTAGAGTTACGGTTTTTGCGGTGGCGGGAGTGTTTTTGGCTTGGCATAAATAACCTGTGACGATGCTCTATGTAACGCAGGGGATGTCTAGATAAATTGATGAGGATGGACGATGGATGAATGAAATGCGGCAATTAATACAGCCGTGGCGGCATGTATTCAAGTTGGACCCGGACCGTGAGCTCGGTGATCAGGAGCTGGAAGCCATTTGCTGTTCCGGTACTGATGCCATTCTCGTAGGCGGGTCCACTGGCGTTACTTATGAGAATACAACCAAGCTGCTCGCCAGAGTACGGCAGTATGAGCTACCCTGTGCACTGGAGGTTTCAGATCTGGAAGCGGCCGTGCCGGGATTTGATTTATATATGATTCCTATGGTGCTGAACACTTCCGACACGGACTGGATTCTCGGCCACCACCGCAAGGCGATAGAGCGCTTTGGCAGCCTGATCCCGTGGGAGCTGGTGCTGACAGAAGGGTATATTGTCTTGAATGAGGACTCTTCTGTAGCCCGTCTTACGGGCGCGGACAGCCGCTTAAGCGCGCGCGGGGCTGCGGCCTATGCGCAGATTGCGGACAAGCTGATGCAGCTGCCGGTCGTTTACCTGGAATACAGCGGGACATTCGGCCATATGGAGACGGTGCGGGAAGTTAGAGAGACGGTGGAGAACAGCCAGCTTTTTTACGGAGGCGGAATTACCGGCGAGGCTGAGGCGGAGCAGGCGGCTGCCCTTTGTGATACCGTCGTTGTAGGCAATATTATTTACCGGGATGTGCAGCAGGCGCTGCTCACCGTGAGGGCTGTTAAGCAGACACCGAAGATTCAATTGGATTAGCTATATTAAGCTTATATTGGAAAGGAGCATGTCACACATGCAACTTATTAACATACAGGATGCCGTAAGCCGGCTGAATCCTCCACAGCGGCAGGCTGTAGAAACCACCGAAGGACCTCTCCTGATTATGGCCGGAGCGGGCAGTGGTAAGACACGCGTGCTTACCCACCGCATTGCCTGGCTGATTGCGAACCGCAAAGCGCCGCCTTGGGCGATCCTGGCAATTACCTTTACGAATAAAGCAGCCCGCGAAATGCAGGAGCGTGTCTCCAAGCTGGTTGGCCCGGAGGGGCGGGATATCTGGGTATCCACCTTCCACTCGATGTGTGTGCGGATTCTGCGTAAGGATATTGAACGGATCGGGTTCACCTCCAATTTTTCTATTCTTGATTCTACGGACCAATTGTCTGTTATCCGCAACTGCATGAAGGATCTGAATATCGACACCAAGAAGTTTGAGCCCAAAGCAGTGCAGGCGGTAATCAGTACCAACAAGAATGAACTGATCACTCCGGCGCAGTATGAGCAGAAGATCGGCGATTATTTTGAAGGGCTTGTCGCTAAGGTGTATACCAAGTACCAGCAGCGGCTAAGAAGCAACAACTCGCTGGATTTTGACGACTTGATTATGAAGACGATTCAACTATTCAAGGAAGTGCCTGAGGTGCTTGATTTCTACCAGAAGAAATTCAAGTACATTCATGTCGATGAGTATCAGGATACGAACCGGGCGCAGTATATGCTCTGCCGCATGCTTGCGGACAGCCATCACCGGATTTGCGTCGTCGGCGACAGTGACCAGTCCATCTATCGCTGGCGCGGAGCGGATATTACCAACATTCTAAACTTTGAAGAGGATTACCCGGAGGCCAAAACCATTCTGCTGGAGCAGAACTACCGCTCGACCTCCAATATTTTGAACGCCGCCAATGGCGTTATAGCGCTGAACACCGGCCGTAAGCCGAAGAAGCTGTGGACGGATTCGGACGAAGGCCCGAAGATCAAGGTGTTCCGCGGGGATTCCGAGCATGATGAGGGGTATTTTGTTACCGGTGAAATCAGCAAGAACGTTAAGCAGGGGCGAGCCTATCAGAATCATGCAATTCTGTACCGTACCAATGCCCAGTCCCGTGTAATAGAAGAAATTCTGATCAAATCGGATATTCCTTATCAGATTGTCGGCGGGATTAAGTTCTATGACCGTAAAGAAATCAAAGACCTTCTGGCTTATCTGCGTCTCTTGTCTAATCCCGATGACGACATCAGCTTGGCGCGGATTATCAATGTACCTAAGCGCGGTCTGGGAGATACGACGATCGGCAAGCTTGCTGTAGCGGCTGCAGAACGCGGTGTTTCGATATTCCGGGTACTGCAGACGGTGGACGATCTCGGCTTTGCCGGCCGGACGCGGAATGCACTTGTGGAGTTTTATGATATGATCGAAGCGCTGCACCGGATGGTGGAATTCCTGTCGGTAACCGAGCTGACCGAGAAAATTCTGGAGCTGTCGCAATACCGGCTGGAGCTGCAAAATGAGAATACACTCGAATCCCGCTCACGCCTCGAGAATATCGATGAATTCCTGTCGGTGACGATGGAGTTTGAGAAAAATAATGAAGACAAGTCGCTGGTCTCCTTCCTTACTGATCTGGCGCTGATTGCGGATATCGACAGTGTGAATGATGATGAGGAACGCAGCGATGCCGTGGTGCTGATGACGATGCACAGCGCGAAGGGTCTGGAGTTCCCGACAGTCTTCATCATCGGGATGGAAGAGGGGGTATTCCCGCACAGCCGTGCTTTCCAGGACAATGATGAATTGGAAGAGGAACGCCGGCTGGCCTATGTAGGGATTACACGTGCGGAGAAGCAGCTGTTCCTCAGCTGCGCAAGAATGCGCACGCTGTTCGGACGGACGACAGCCAATGCGCCGTCCCGCTTCCTGGAGGAGATTCCGGAGGAGCTGAAGGAAGATACCGTTAAGGAGTCGGACCGCTTCCGGCGCGGAGGCGCGGAGGTTGGCGGTGCCTATGGCGGCCGCGGCTTCAGCGGCGGCGGCCGGGGGAACTTCGGCAGCCGCACTGGCGCTGCCGGGAATGCGCCGGCTGGCGGGCCGAGCACCAGCCTAGGCGGTAGTACCGCGTCCGCTGTGCCTGGCGCAGGACGCGTGACCGTGACGACCGGAGCAGGCGCGCAGCGCGCTATGGGAGGTGCGGCCGCGGCGCCCGGTGACTACAAGGCGGGCGACAAGGTTGCCCACGGCAAATGGGGCACAGGCACCATTGTGTCCGTTAAGGGCAGCGGCAACGATACGGAGCTGCAGATCGCTTTTCCGGCACCGGTCGGCGTGAAGCGGCTGCTTGCCGGGTTTGCCCCGATTACCAAAGTCGAATAATCCGGCCAGGGATAGCGAATGCATTTTTAGAATATAAAGAGTAGTAGATGTGTCATTCACATGCTATAGAACGTGAACTTAAGAATGTGATCTAGCTTCACTACTTCATTCTTAAGTTCATCTTGTAGATATTATCCTTATGACGGAGGGATACGCCCGGATGGACGTTATGCATACCATGGAAGAGCTCGTGGCAGAGCTGAATCAGTACAATTACCACTATTACACCTTGGATGCGCCGCAGATCAGCGACAAGGAATATGATGTGCTCTATGATAAGCTGGTTCAGCTTGAAGCGGAGAGCGGCATTGTGCTCCCTGATTCACCAACCCAGCGTGTTGGAGGCGAGCTGCTGAAGGGATTTACTCCCCACCGGCATCTTGCGCCTTTATGGAGCCTGGATAAGGCGCAGAACATCGAGCAGCTGCGGAGCTGGAATGCCCGGGTACTGAAGCTGGTAAACGATTATAATATGAAGAATCCTGAAAAGCCGCTGCCGGAGCCTTGCTATGCGGTAGAACTGAAATTCGACGGGTTGACCCTTAACCTGACCTATCGTGATGGCGTGCTTGTACAGGCTGCAACCAGAGGTAACGGGGTAACGGGTGAAGGGATTCTCGCTCAGGTGAAGACCATCAAATCGGTTCCGCTCACCATTCCCTTCAAGGAAGGCCTGATTGAAGTCCAGGGTGAAGGAATCATGAACTTGTCCGTGCTGGCTGACTACAATACCCGTGCAGCCGAGCCGCTGAAGAATGCCCGCAACGGAGCTGCAGGTGCACTGCGCAACCTGAACCCGAAGACGACAGCAGACCGTAGGCTGAATGCTTTCTTTTATAATGTGGGTTATGCCGAAGGGGTGCAGTTTGCCGATCATCAGGAGATGATGGCTTTTCTGCGGAACAACCGTTTCAAGGTGAACCCTTACCTCACCTATTTCGATCAGTTCGATGAAGTTACCGAGCAGCTGGCCGAGATTGAAGCGAGCCGGTCCGGTCTTGATTATCTGATCGACGGTGCGGTTATCAAGGTGACCGATTTCCGGATTCGTGAAGCGCTGGGTTACACCGATAAGTTTCCGCGCTGGGCAGTGGCTTACAAGTTCGAGGCGGAAGAAACGACAACCATTTTGGAGTCGGTCAGCTGGAATGTAGGCCGTACCGGCAAAGTCACTCCGCTGGCGCGTGTAGAAGCAGTCGAGCTGGCAGGTGTTACCGTCCAGAACTGTACGCTCAACAATGTAGGAGATATTGAACGCAAAAACCTTAAATATGCGCTGGGGACCCGGGTTTTCATCCGTCGTTCCAATGATGTCATTCCGGAAATTCTCGGCAAGGTAACCGAAGAAAGTGACGGCGGGGAGATTATTTTCCCGGAAAATTGTCCTGCCTGCGGGTTTCCGCTGGAAATGCGCGGAGCGCATCTGTTCTGCAACAACAAGCTGGACTGTAAACCGCAGATTATCAGCCGGATTACCCATTTTGCTTCCCGTGATGCAATGGATATCGAGACGTTCAGCGAGAAGACTGCCGGCCAGCTGCATGAGGAATTAGGTGTACGTGAGCCGGCTGATTTATATGAGCTGACCTTCGAGCAGCTGGTGAAGCTGGACCGCTTCGGGGAGAAGAAGGCAGATAATCTGATCAGAGCGCTGGAGGAGAGCAAGGGGCGTGATCTCGCTTCATTCCTATACGCTCTGGGTATCCCGAATACCGGCAAAGCGACAACCCGGATGCTGGCCGAGCACTACCGCAGTCTGGAAGCTGTAATGAACGCAACAGCAGAGGAGCTCTCGGGTCTGCCGGATATCGGCGGAATTGTCGCCGAGAGCATCGTGAACTTTTTTGCGGATCCGTTTGTGGCTACCAGCATCAACCGTATGCTGAGCCTAGGCGTTGAGGCCAAGGCTCCTGAAGCCCCGCGCCAGGTCAATACCAACTCCTTCTTCAGCGGTAAAACGGTCGTCTTAACCGGTTCGCTGCAGAAGCTGACCCGGGAGGAAGCGGCGGAACGTCTGGAGGCTCTGGGGGCCAAGGTGTCCGGAAGTGTCTCCAAAAAAACAGATCTGGTCATTGCCGGGGAAAAGGCGGGCAGCAAGCTGGCCAAGGCACAGCAGCTCGGTATTCAAGTTATTGAGGATGAAGAAGAACTGATCCGGCTGCTTGAGTTGTAAGCTGGCTAGGATTAGTAAATATACAAATCCACGGACAGAGTCCTGTGATCCCTTCGCTATGCAGCGAAGGGTTGCAGGGCTTTTTTTCATTGTTGAAGTAATATATGAGCAACTGATAATTTAATACAACCCGTTACTTATTTTGACAATTCGTTAACCTTTCCAAGGTAAGCTTGGGTAAGAATCAATATAACCAGGAAGGGGTACACAATGAAGAAGCTTATGAAGGGCATCGTTTTTGGAGGATTGGCTGCAGCTGTAGTTTCGGGGGCAACCCTTGCCGGAGCAGCACAAAGCACAACGAAAGCAGGGGGAACAGCCAAGGCACAGTCTCAAAACCTCATAGTTCTGATTGGCGACGGTATGGGTCCGGCACAAGTTTCTGCGGCAAGATATTTTCAGCAATACACCAAGGGTGTCAATCATCTGAACATCGATCCATATTATGTAGGACAAGCAACTACATATGCAGACCGTGGAGAGGACGGCGGGAAAGTCGTTTCCGGGATCGTCACAGACTCCGCTTCAGCAGGTACTGCATTTGCTACAGGCCATAAAACATACAATGCCGGCATCAGTGTGTCCAACGAGGATGTATCCAAACCGTTTGCCTCCATTATTGAAGCTGCAGAGAGCAGCGGCAAGGCAACCGGGCTTGTAACTACGGCTCGCATCACCCATGCCACACCAGCCGTTTACGCTTCCCATGTCCGCAGCCGCGATAATGAATCAGCGATTGCCTCGCAGTATCTGGAGAGCGGCGTAGATGTCCTCATGGGCGGCGGCAAGCAGTTTTTTGTGACCAAGGATGAGAAGGGCAAACGTACAGACAAGAACATCCTCCCTGATTTTAAAGCCAAAGGATACACTGTGGTCGAGAACACTTCAGCCTTAAATGCGCTCACCTCCAAAAACACCAAGGTTCTGGGCCTGTTCGGCAGCTCGCATGTTGCCTATGTTCCGGATCGTACGGCGGAAATTCCGAGCCTGGCGGCAATGACCTCCAAAGCGCTGAATATTTTGTCTACGGATAAAGACGGCTTTGTCATGATGATTGAAGGCGGTCGTATCGACCATGCCGGTCATGCTAACGATCTTCCTACACTTGTTCAGGAGACACTCGACTTTGATGCTGCATTTAAGACGGCGATTGAATTTGCGAAGAAAAACGGCAACACTTCCGTGGTAGTTACAGCAGACCATGAAACAGGCGGCCTGTCCCTCTCCCGCGACAATATCTACGAAATCAACATCGATTTGTGGAACAAGCAAAAGCACTCCTCCGAAAGCCTAGCAGCAAGTCTTGAGGCAGCGCAGACACCGGAAGAGATCCGCAGTATCGTAACGGCGAATACATGGATTACAGATCTTTCCGATGAGGAAGTTACCCAGATTATGAATGGCGACGGTTCCTCTTATAAACGTGAAGGCGCGTATAATGCAGTGATTTCGAAGCGACTCCTGGTAGGCTGGTCTGGTCATGGGCACTCTGCAGTGGATGTCGGAATCTGGGCGTATGGTCCAATCGCAGACAAGGTGAAGGGTCAGGTGGACAACACGCAAATTGCAAAAGCGGGCGCAGGCATCCTGGGTCTGAATTTGGAGAAGAGCTCAGCAGAGCTGCAGTCCAAATATTTGTATCCTAAGTTTAAAGTCAGCCGTGACAACGAGGTACTCTATCCGGCCGGGGCACTGGCCAAAGCACTTGGGGGAACTTACAAAGGGGATACAGCTACTGTGAAGCTGAGCCTTGCGAAGAATACCATTGAGGTTAACCTGACGGACAAAACAGCCAAGCTGAACGGCAAAACAGCAGCTTATACAATTGATGTTGATAATGGCGTACTGTATCTCCCGCTCAACGCATTCAGTCAGCTGAAGGGCACAACCTTAACCTGGGATGCTTTGTCCGAACGGATCATATTGAGATAGGAGTGGCCTGATTGCTCCAAATTCGAGATTTGAAGAAACAATTTAAAGTCGACGGAAGAGTTGTGCGGATCCTGGATATACCCGAGTGGACAGTAGAAAAAGGAGAGCGTGTAGCCATTACCGGACCCAGCGGGTCCGGTAAAAGCACGCTTCTGCATCTGGTTAGCGGAATCCTGCGGGCAGACAGCGGTGAAATAGTGGTGAACGGCCAGCCGCTTCACAGTTTGGCAGAGGCGAAGCGCGATGCCTTCCGTGCTTCCTCTATCGGCTATGTGCTACAAGACTTTCATCTCATTCCTTCACTGACAGCCAGGCAGAATGTTGAGATTGCGATGAATTCCCGGCTTTCGCGCAAGGAGAGAAAACAGGTGGTTGACTATTGGCTGGAGCAGGTGGGGCTCTCCGATAGAGGCCAGCATCTGCCGTCGCAGCTGTCACGCGGCCAGCAGCAGCGGGTCGCGATTGTACGGGCACTGGTTAATCAGCCGCCGCTTCTGCTGGCGGATGAGCCTACAGGCAGTCTGGATTGGGAGACAGCGGACGAGATTTCCTCGCTTTTGCTGGATTTAAGCGAAGCCCATGGACATACCTTAATCGTTGTAACTCACGACCTTAACATGGCGGACCGCTTTCCGCACTGTCTGAACATTCAGGATATCAATCAAGTGCGCCGTGAGGCATCACCTGAGCAGAGGGTTCTCCGCGTGAAAAGAGAAGAGGTAACGATATGAGTCTGTTCAGACTGACTCTCCGGAACGTGCTGCACCGGCAGTTCTTATCCTTGCTTACCGTATGTGCGGTTGCCATTACGGTTGCTTTTATTGTTCTGCTGACTTTGTCCCGTGAGAGCGTGGAGCAGGGTGCCAAAAAAGGCTATGGTCCATTTGACCTTGTCATTGGCGCTGCAGGCAGTGAGACTCAGCTTGTGCTAAATACCTTTTACCATATCGGTGCGCCAACCGGAAATATTCCGCTTGCCGTTTTGGATCAGGCGAAGCAGGATAAATCCGTCGATCAGGCCTTTGCCATGACAACAGGTGACAATTTCAAGGGGTTCCCGATCGTCGGGATGGATTCCGGTTATTTCTTTACCCGCTATGGGGACAGCAAGCTGCAGGAAGGTGTTATGTATAACCGTACCGGTGAAACCATTGTTGGCGCGTATGTCGCCGAGTCTCTGGGACTGAAGGTAGGCGATACCTTTTCGGGGGCGCACGGGCTTGTGCAGGAAGAGGCCCACGAATCAGCAGAAGCAGAGCATGGAGAGAATCATGTGGCTGGAGAGCACGATGAAGAACATGATGAAGAACATGCCCATGAGAGCTTCCACTACACCGTAGCAGGCATTCTCCCTGAACTCCACACCCCGGATGACCGTGCCGTATTTACAACCGTGGACTACGCCTGGGCCGTACATGAACTTGCACCTGAGGATCGGGAGATTACGGCGGTGCTGGTCAAACCGGCCAGTCTGTTGGGGGCACACGATCTGAAGCAGGCACTCGATGGAAGCAATGGGGTTCAGGCGGCTTATACAAGCAAGGCGGTCTCAGATGTACTGAATGCGGTAGATCAGGGATCCAGGCTTCTAAGCGTGCTGACGGCTATCTGTGTGCTGCTGGCCGGCATTGCGATTTTGTTGTCTCTGATTGCAGCTGTCGGGGAGCGTACCAAGGATGTAGGACTTTTACGTCTTCTCGGAAAATCCAGGGCTTATGTATGGCTGACATTAACCAGCGAAGGTCTTCTGGTGACGGCTGCCGGACTCATATTCGGTCTGCTGCTCGGCCATCTCGGAGCTTATCTGCTGAAGGATGCGTTATTCGCACAGGCAGGTATCCAGATAGAGCCTTATCATTGGACACCGGAGCATTGGCTCATTGTTGCAGGCGCGCTCTCCATAGGTTTGCTGTCCTCGTTGGGACCGGCCTTCCGGATGTACCGGATGCATCCGCTCGCTTTGTTCAAATCATAGGAGGGACATACACTTGATACGATTACAGGGAAGACTGATCCTGATGTCGGCAGCCGTTATCTGTATGCTGCTGCTTCAGGCATGCGGTCAGGACAAGGCAGATGAAGGCAGCGGAGAATCCTTTGCTGCCGTGGCAGAAGCTTCAGGCGGCTCTGACATATTGGCGGCTGCTAAGGAGACTGCTGCTCCGCAAGCTTCTGCAGAAGTCTCTCCTGCGGCGGAGAACTCTCCGGCAGTAGAAACCGCGCCTGTCACTCCCGGCCCTGCCAAAGCTGAGGCTCAAGCTGCAGTGCCATCCGAAGCCACAGCTACAGCCGCTGAAAACAATGTGCCGGCTACGTCCAAGCCTTCGGCTAAACCTTTTACATCTGCAGCGGCCGTTACACAGAAGCCTGCCAAGAAGATTGCAGGCTCAATCCCTGGCGCTACATCTTCTGCTCCTACATATGGTGCTAATTCGGCAGAGGCCAAGGATGCGGGGAAGGACAGCACCGAAACGGAATCTGCGAAAGCTAGCTCCGTCACGGTAGCGAGCCCGTCCCAGCCTGCAAATGTGCCGAAGCAAGAAGTGGGATCTTCCGCAGGGAATACAAACATTGATTGGAACGGTTTTTTTGACGGCAGTGACCAGACCCGCCCCTCTGAGCGTTTCTGGGATCTTACCGGCAGCAAGGTTACGATAAAAGGCTTTATGGGTGAAGTCCTTTCCTTTGAGAAGAACTGGTTTCTGCTCATTCCGGAGCCGGGTGCAGAATGCCCGTTCGATAACGGCGATGAGACCTACTGGAACAAGATTATGATTGTGTTTGTGCCTGAAGGAAGCAAGCTGCGCTATACCTCGGGCCCTTTGGAAATTTCGGGACGCCTGGATGTCGGAATCAAGATTGACGAGTCAGGCTACAAAACCATGTTCCGCCTGTACGATGCGTCCTTTAAAAGCCTATAATACTCAAACTATAAAAGCCTTCTTGCCCCTGACGGGAAAGAAGGCTTTTGTGCATTTCAAACTACGCAAATGAAGCTCGCAGCAGTTATACCCGTTTCGCACCGGGCACCCAGGCGTCCTTATCATAACCCCGCTGTTCCCAGTATCCGACATGATCTTCTTCGATTAACTCGATCCGGTTCAGCCATTTGACTGATTTGTAAGCATACATTTGCGGAGTAATCAGGCGTACCGGTCCACCCAGCTGATTAGGGATGGGCTGCCCGTCATGCATAACCGCTACCATCACGTCCTCCATCCGGGCTTGAGCAAGCGTAAGAGAGTCGGTATAAACACCGTCGCCGGAATAGAACTTAACTGTAGAGGCTTTGTTTTGTACGCCGGCCATATCGAGCAGTTTGTAGAGAGGGAGGCCCTCCCATGTGTTTTTATAGACGGACCAGCCGGTGACGCAGTGAAAATCACTGACCTGCACCTCACGCTGCAGCTTGACGAACTCTTCCCAGTTCCAGGTGAAGGTCTTATCTACCAGACCGTTGATTGTAAACGACCAGTTGGAGTTATCGAAGGCGGGAATGTCCGTTACGGTATACACCCGGAAGTTCCCCTCGGCACCGCCGCCTATCGGCGGGGAGGAGTCAGCCAGCGGCACGGGATCCGGTAGCAGGGCATTGGCGTTATTGGCGGCATAGTCTGCAGACCCGGGAAGCTGAAGCGACTTGCCGATCCACCTCACAAAGGTGGGGCCGACCGTTATCGCGAGACCGGCTCCCACTGCAAGCTTAATGAATCCGCGCCGCGTATACACAGGCTGGGGTCCACCGGTAGCCGCAGGACGTTGCTGCCCGCCCGAAGCGCCCCCATTCTTGCCAGTATCCAGTTCAGGGACGACAGAACGCTTCTTAGGCTCCTTCAGCCATTTAACCCGGGTAATGGAGTGATAGATAATCACAGGAAGCCCAATCCAGGTGAGGAGGTCATGGACCAAAAGCGCCATATTGGCGGCCCTAGGTCCGGCAAGTCTGAATTGCCACAGCACAATACCGGATACAATCCAGCCGACAAGGAGAATGAGCACGAAGATTACGTTTGTCTTTTGGGCGGTTTTTCCCTGGAGCCTCTTCCAATGCTTGGCGGCGAGCAGCAAATAATAAATGACCGGAATAAGCAGAACCAGTCCAAAAGCGATATGAGCCCATTTTAGCCACACTCTGCCTTCGCCCAGCAATTCTCGCCAGAAGCCGCCCACCAGCAGCAGTCCGCTCAGAGCCAGAAACAGCACCAGCCATGCATTCCACATATGAATCGAGACCAGCTTTTTTCCGTACCCTTTGCGGATATTTCCCAATATCTTGTTCAAGCGTTATCCCTCCTCAAGCCTCCGGAGCTGTATTGGTTATTTCAAGTTTGAATTAATTGTACCGCAAAAAACAGCGGTTGAATAATTTTCCTATTCAGCAGGCCTGCCGCCGATTTAGAATGTGCCAAAAAGCCCATCAATCCCGGTTTTGAGAAGGATGGGCCTTATAAGGTAACTTGTAAAAAGAAGATTCGCAGCTATTCAGCCGCCCATTGCTCCAGCTTTTTATCACCAGGCAGCAGGAGCGCAAGTAGACCGAGCAGCGGAAGGAAACCGCAGGCTACGAATACTGTTGTGATGCCAATCCGGTCAATGAGCTCACCGATTACTACAGAGCCGATGCCGCCAAGTCCAAAAGCCAGACCGGTAATAAGCCCTGAGACTGTGCCGATATTGCCAGGGTACAGCATCTGCGCATAGATTACTGTTACCGAAAAGCTGGACAGCAGTACAAAGCCGGAGATTACGAGAAGAACTGCAGCCCAGAAATGATTCACAAAAGGCAGCGCAAGCGCAAACGGCACCGTACCTACCATGGAGATCAGAATAAGATTACGCCGTCCGAAACGGTCAGCAAGCGGGCCGCCAAAAAAAGTACCAACGGCTCCTGCTGCTAGATATATAAAGATGTAGACTTGGGCATCATCCAGCTTCATTCCGTAATTATCCATTAAGTAGAAAGCATAATATCCGCCGATGGAGGCGCCATACCAGGAACGGACAAATACGATAAAGACGAGAATAACTGTGGCAAGCAGGATGCTTTTACGGCGGGCGGGATCAATTGTGCCTCCGGAGGACTTTTTACGGAACGTGTACCCGGCATTCAGCATTTCACGGTACCACCTGGCCACATAGGTCTGAACGGCGATTCCGGCAGCGGCGAAAACCGTGAACCCGAGCGCACCAATCTGTCCGAATGGAATGAACACCCACTTCATGAGCAAAGGTCCTAACGATTGTCCGGCGTTACCGCCTACCTGGAAGATCGACTGGGAGAGTCCTTTGCGCTGGCCTGCCGCCATGTGAGCGACGCGCATCCCTTCCGGGTGGAAGGCTGCCGACCCGAACCCTACGAGCATGACAGAGAAGATTACCAGAGCATAATTGTTTGCAAAAGCTAAAAGGAACACCCCGGCGAACGTACAGCACATGCCAAGCGGCAGGAGGATCGGGCGGGGTTTGCGGTCGGCCGCATAACCGATCACCGGCTGGATCACCGAAGAGGTGATGTTTAAGGCAAAAGCAATCCAGCCCACCTGGCTGAAGGACAACAGCAGATTATCCTTTAGCGTAGGAAACATTGCCGGAATAAGCGCCTGAATGGAATCATTGAATAAATGAACAAAGCTGACAGCCAGCAGAATCCTGTAGATGGTGGCCTGCTGCAGATTGCGTTGCTCCTGGACTTCCAAAACAGGCGAGGGAGTGTCCGCGGGATAGTTACTATTACTGTTCATCTGAACTCCTTTCCAAGCTGATAATAATAGGAACGAATCTGAGGGGATTCAATAAATCCTATTTTAGCCACAACTAAAGCGTTATGGAACTCAATTTGTGCCCCGGATAGGCCAAATATACACCGGATTATTATTTTGCAAAAAAAGCTTGCAAACATCAGCCCAGCATGATATATTATCTCTTGTGCTTATGAGACATCAACGCCGAGTGATTGGCTGAGAAAAAAATAAGTTGACAAGTAATAAAGAAACATGATATGATCTAATTCCTGTGCGAGAGACTAAAGTTGAAACGCCGGGAGCAAGTTCTTTGAAAACTGAACAAATGGAACGCGTTAATTTTTACAAGATTCATTTAATGAATCGTCAGTTTCAAAATGAGCAATCGCTCTTTCTAAATATCAATTTGGAGAGTTTGATCCTGGCTCAGGACGAACGCTGGCGGCGTGCCTAATACATGCAAGTCGAGCGGAGCTTATCCTTCGGGATGAGCTTAGCGGCGGACGGGTGAGTAACACGTAGGCAACCTACCCCTCAGACTGGGATAACTACCGGAAACGGTAGCTAATACCGGATAATTCCTTTTCTCTCATGAGAAGAGGATGAAAGGC
>NZ_CAKMMG010000003.1 GCF_927798115.1 Paenibacillus auburnensis | reverse complement strand
GGCGGTGGCGGTGGTGGCGCAGTTTTGCCTGTAGTCACTCCGGCAACGCAGGCTGCCTCTAAGCTGGCTGTAACTGAAACGGTGAAAAATGCAGATGGTACTGTGAAAGTGCTGGTGAAGATCAGTGACAGTGTTTTAGAAACAGAATTGACGAAATGGACAGGCAGCGCCAGCAGGTTGTTGTTTCAAATTCCAGAAGCGGCAGACGAGGTGGAATTGTCAATTACAAATGCACAGTTGGCTAAGATCATAGCCAAAGATGCCACGGCTATAGTTGAGGTGCAGGGAATTGATAAAGGATTTATCATACCGGGCAGTGTGCTAAAGTCTGCTGCCGGTAGCGACGAGCAGTCATCCGTCATTCTCCAAGCAACTCTGGCGAGCAAAGAAACTGTAGAATCAGCAAAACAACTGCTTCTCCTGCAGTCCTTGAATGCAATCGGAACTCCTTATGAATTCTCAATAAATGTAACCAACGGCAGCGGGGCTTCACACGAAATTAAAGATACAGAGCAGTATATCGGCCATGTATTTTATATTCCTCAGCCATCCGGAGTGAGTGCCGATATACTATCAGCAGTAATGATTGATACAGCTGGAAAACAAGTCATTACTGTGCCTGCAACGTTTGTTCAGGAAGGCGACAAGATTAAGGTAACTGCTTATCGTAAGGGCAATTCGATGTACACGGTTGTCGCGGGGCAAGCGGGATTTAAAGATGTATCTGCAACTCACTTTGCTAGTGAGGCAATTGGGAAACTGGGTGCCCGGAGGATCATCAGCGGTTACACGGATAGCACCTTTAAACCGGAAGGAACAGTTACCCGAGCCGAGGCTGCTGCTCTGCTGGTGAAGGCGCTCGGCTTAACTCCAGTATCTGCAGATTTGAACTTCAAGGATGTTAAAAAAGAAGCCTGGTATGCCAGCGCTGTGGCTACAGTTGTCCAAAGTGGTCTGTTTAAAGGATATCCGGATGAGACCTTCCGGCCGAATCAGACGATTACTCAGCAGGAGATGATCAGCATTATAAATCAGGCGTTAGTCTATGGCGGATTCAAATCAGCAACTGATGTGACACTTCAGCAGTTTGAGGCTTCTGCCGGATATAAAGCCTGGTCGAAGTCCGCTGTTGACGCGCTGATTCGGGCAGGGGTCATCAAGACCAGTGATGTTTTTCCGATTCAGGCAAATAAGAATACAACACGTGCTGAAAGTGCTGTACTCATTTATCGTTTGCTTAGCGTTCTGAAGATGATCTAAACTTTTATTCTACGACCAAGACGTATACGGATACTTTGTTCCTAAGCGAGCATCGTACACCGGGACGTCTTTTTTTTTGCGGGTTCATTGGAAAGTGAAAGAGCTGTACAGCTCGAGAGGATTGCGAAATGACGAATTATGCATCTGCCAGTTCTGATTTATGTACGCTGTCTTTTGGCAGCAGAATAGGCATATAAGGCCGCTGAACCGTTGAACGCAATATGCAGCAGAATGGTCAGGAGAATAGATTCCGTTGCCTGGGCAATCACCCCGAAGAACAGACCTCCGCTCACCGCAAAAAGCATAAACCGGGTGCTCTCTGCATTAAGCTTGTAATACTGCAAATGAGAAACTGCAAATAGAACGGCCGTAATAATCACTGCCAGACTTAAATTCGGAAAGAGGCCATTCCCAAGCTCGAGCGTGAACTTTTCTCCCAGGCTTTGATGGCGTACAAGTATAGGCAGTATCAGACCGCGAAAGGAGATTTCCTCAAATACCGGATAGGTGATAACAAAATTAATACGATTAAAAAGACCTATGGGCGAATAGCCGGAGCGCCTTGAAATGAGCAAATTGATGGGTAGTATTACCAGACATAGCGGTAGAACTGTCAGAATATTACGGGGCAGATGAAACACATAATTCTCTTTGATAAACAGGCTTGCTGCTATAAGCAGAAATCCCCAGATATAGATGGTATACCGCATGAAGCGTTTGTCAAATAGACCGGTTATCCATTCCACAATTTTAAATGAGAACGATATCAACACTGCAGCAATTAAAGCCCCTAACATTAGCATTTCATAATCCCCTTTGCAGATCATTCCTCAGACTAATCTAATTTAGCCGCTAACCAGCCAGCACATATATGATAAAAATAACAAAAATGAGAGATTTAATCCAAAGCAGCTTAAATATGATAATATTAAGGAAAATTTTTGAAGGGGAGACCTCGTCTGTGGAATATTTGCATTTCTTGCCGGTTTTTAATGCGATGGTATGGTTTGGCATTCTGTTGTTCGTTGTGTACGGTATTGATTTTTATAGGAACTACCCTGCAGCCCCTTTTGCGTACGCCAGCCGAAGACCTTCTTGGCACAAAGTAACGTTAGAAGTTCTTATCTTTGTTATTCTATCCTCTGTGGTAGTATTTGTGCTTCATCCGTTCGACAGCTCACTTCTGATGTCTTTGGTGCTGATCGGCATTATTATTACATATATTTTGGGCTCAGGAAATCGTAAGTACCGGGAATCTGCCCGTTTAGGGTTAATGGCTGTACATAGTTTGCTGGGCGCTTGCTTTTTTGGCTTATTCGCGATGAAGCTAATGGACAGGCTCAAAATCACGCTTAACCTGAATATGACGGACAACTACGATATCTTATATTTCGCCTATCACCAGAAGCGGCCGGTAGTGTACGGATTCTTCATTCTGCTTATTGTTTTATATTTTGTAATCGGCAGGCTGTATATGAAACCGGTCTATAACTCTTATGCGGGGGACTACCGGATACATCCCAGAGTCAATATCAAGCTGGTGAGCGGTGAAACCCTGCCGGGGATGTATCTTTTGCATCATGCAGGTAGAGGTGACATTATCGCCGGAGACCATATTCACCGTTCGGAGGCAGCCCATATCTATTGCATTAACCGGGACCACATACTGTACATTGAAGCCGCGGGCAGTGCGCAGTGATTGGATCTATAGAGGATGTACGATTACGATCAGGGGCTGAGAGCCAGAGTATATTACGACAAAAAAAGCCGGATCAAAGCCAGCTTTGTCTATCCCCACAAATACCGCAAGGAAGGCGTCATCATCTGGGCTATCCTTGAAAGGTATTGAATAGTATGCTGAAAGGGGATATCAACCGGAAATGAGGGATACAGATGAGTTTTTTTGACAAATTTAAAGCGGGTATGACTGAAGCCGGGAACAAGGCCATGAACGTCGTCGAGGTAAACCGTTTGAAGCTGCAAAACAGCAGCAAGCAGAATGAAATTGACAGGCAGTATCAGGTGATGGGCAAAATGCTGTTTGAAGCTACGCTAAATGAATTAACCCTGCCTAAAGAAGCCTTTGCGGTAAATATGAATCGTGTGCTCGTACTGAAATCCGAGATCGAAGCCAATCTGGAGCAGATTGAAGCGCTGGGGGACGGGAAGCATTGTAAAAACTGCGGCAGCAGTGTGCCGGCGGAAGCGCGGTTCTGTCCGAACTGTGGGCACATCTTCGAAGCTCCGCGTGAACCGCAGGTTCCGCAAACTCCGCAAGAGCCTAAGATTACGCAAACGCTCCAAGCCCCGCAAGCACCCGAGGCGAAGGTAAACCCCCTGTCACTGGATAAAAAAGACACCGGGGGCAACTAAGCAACATGGGTCAGAGAACAAGAAAGGGCGAGTTCAGCTGGGTTGGCAGCGGGGAGAAGTATCTGGATCATCTCAAGCCGGGAACTTTTGAAAATATGGTGATTGGCCGGTATGGCGGTAATTCGCTGGCAGGCGCGGACAAAAATGAAGACGGGTTATTCATTCTAATTGGACCGGGCGGGACCTGGGAGTTCAGTATGCTGTTGGATGCCCATAATACGGCTGAAAGTGCAGAGCTGCTGATCAGGACAGTCAAACATATCTCCAGCGAGATTGAGCAGTGTCTTTCGCGGCCTATCCATGTGGCCTTTAAGGATTTGGAGACGCTGTTGCTTACGACCCTGGGATCTGATGATTTCAGAAGCCAGTGCAAGGAAGTTACAGGTGAAACAGCGTGCCTCATATGCGTGCGCAAGGAAAATTATTTGTGGTGGTTTTCGGTGGGCGACAACTCGGTGTATCTGCTGCATCCTGAACTGGCTGCCAGGGGACAATACCTGCTGAATCAGCGTAACTATTATGAGTGGATCGGATATGTAAATACCTTTGATCAGCCGGTAGCCTGCTTCTCCTCTGGGGTCAGGGAATTGAGAAAAGGACGCAATGTGATCGTCATGACCACAGATGGCCTTTTGGAATACGGGCGTCTGGAGCAGGGCAGGCAGACCTTTGAGGATCCGGGCAAGCTGTACCAAGCATTTTATAATGAAAAAAATTTGCAGTCCTGTGTAGAGGCCGCAATCTTGGAAGTACATGAAGCGCAAGGCCGCGACAGTGCGACCGTTATTGCCTGGAGTTACTATAATGAGCATGCGGCGGTAATGCCGAGTGATGCCAATAAGTGATTCGGCGTGAATTTCAGAAAACTCTTAGCTCAAGCGTACAGCTTGGGCTGTTTCTATTGGACAATGTGATAGAGTTACAGTGATGGATTATGCATCCAGCGGAAGCGGGGTTATATTATAGTGTTTATAATCAAATGTTCCCCGGAGTTACGATAATACCCCTTTTAAAAGATCTAAGTTTCATCGTTACTTGATACGACGTAGAGAGGATGAAGCCGATGGCTGCAACGACCGCTTTTTCAAAATCAATAGAACCGTATTTGAACTACACGCGAATGCCCTGGGGCAGATTGTTTTATCTGACGGCCTGGGAACAAATCGGCACTTTCATGCCTGATAAGAGCCAGTCTATCTTGGATATTGGCTGCGGCTTCGGTATTTCCAGTAATGAATACAGCCGGAGAGGCCACGATGTTACGGGTATTGAGCCGACACCGGAGATGATTGCGATTGCGGCAAAGGAAGTTCTAAACGTCTGCTACCTGGGTGATTCCTTTGAGCGAGTAGCGGGTAATCTGGGAACACACGACTGGATCTTTTGCCACAATATTCTGGAATATACGGAGGATCCGGGGCAGTTTGTTCAGCGTATTGGCGGCTGTCAGCAGCAGAATGGTTATGTATCGCTAATTGCGCATAATCCGGCTGCGAAGGTCATGAAGAAGGCCATCCTGAATAAAGATCCGGACAGCGCGCTTGCCAGCCTGAGCAGTAGCAAGGAATACAGCGGACTTATCCAGACGGAGTTTACCGTATATCCTTATGAGCAGCTGGCAGGCTGGCTTCAGGCTGCAGGCTATGAAATTGAAGAACGCTTCGGGATACATAATCTATACGGCTATGTCGCAGATAATGAAATCAAGCAGGACGGAGACTGGCATAACCGCATGGTGCAATTAGAGCTGGAACTCGGCAAGCTGAGTCCTTACAGGGATGTCGCCATTTTTACGCATATTATTGCTAAGAAAAGCATCTGATGACAGGCAGAGTTACTTTGGAACGGAGGAGCGGCGGGCGGTACCAGGCGCTGGAACAGCTGGAGTTCGTATATAAGGAAGATATAGAAACAACCCCCTACAATTCGGTTCCATAGACCGGTTAGAGAAGGGGGTTTTTTGGCTAGACAAAAAAGTCCGTGAAAATCCGTTACATTTGTTTCCGGATATCCTCGTCGCCTGCTGCCGGGAACTGGTTGCGGTAATCGGTCGGGGAGATGCCCTCCAGCTTTCGGAACGAACGGATGAAGGAATTACGGTTATTAAACCCCACTGCCGCCCAGATGTCCTGAATTGGCAGATCGGTGCGGGCGAGCAGCTCTTTGGCTTTTCCAATCCGCAGCTCCTGCAGATACTGATGGAACGGCTTGCCCAGCTCTTTTTTGAGCAGACGGGACATGTAGTTGGACGTTGTATGAAATTTGTCTGCCAGCAGGTCGAGATGAATCTCCTCCTGATAATGCATGTCTATAAATTGTTTGAAGATCACGGACTGAGGCCCGTCCGTCTCCGGATTTACCGCCTCCATAATTGCCTCCAGAAACTCAGTAAGAAACTCCATCGTTCCATCTACAGACAGAGGGTTATCCGAGAGGATTCTATGGAAATACTCCCGGTAGGCGCCATCCGGCAGGGTGGTGTCTTTATGCTTCAGTACCTCTGAACCGATCACAAAAATCTGCAGATACAGCTCTTTAAGTCCGATTTCATTCAGCCCCCCGGACAGATGCGGGAGCACAACCGTTTCTAGCAGCCCGGACAGCTCGTCTTTTTTAGCGGAGCAGACCACATTAAAGATCTTTCTGCTGTCGCCCGCACTTAATAATGCCTCTGCCTTCTCAGATTCCGTTCTTACGGAATAATGAATCCGCTCATGCTGCAGCGGTGAGATGCGCCAGATGGCCTTCATGGCCTCAAGATAAGATTCTTGCAACCCGGCGAATCCTGGATGGGTCTCTCCCACGCCAATGGATGTCTCCTGAACATCATGATCCATGTGTAGAGAGTCCTGAACGAGGGTGAAATATGTGTTCAGCTCCTTATGACGGCCGGTAAGCTGCGGCACATTGGCCAGCAGGCTATACACATTATCCTCTATTTCCACAACGATCCACTGCCGGGCAGCCGGGATGTGCTCCTTCAGCAGCTGGAGAATCCGGTTGCGCGCTATATTTTGCTCGCTCTTGCTGTATTCTCCAAGAAATGGCCCGGCAAACTTGACCCGGATCAGAGCTGTGACAAAGGAAGAGTGCTCGAAGGAAAAACCGCTTTTCTGAAGGAATGCTTCGGTCTCCTGATGGTCGGGAAGCCGCTTGAAACGCAGAAGGTTCACCATCCACTGCTCCAGTGCCATCGGATAGATGAAGGTTAATTTGTCATTGAGCCTGCTGACATCATCGAGCATCCTGTGGAACACTCTGTCCAGCAGCTTATACTCGTTGGCCGGCGGACCTGAGCCTGCTGCAGGCAGCTTGACGATCAGGGATTGAAGAGGGGCATACAGCTTCCGGCTAAGCAGAAACGAGATGAGGACCGAGAGGAGCAGAGCGAGTATATTCAGCAGATTGCCCCAGAATTTGATAACACTCATACTCTCCTCGATGTCGGTGACCGGCACAAGGGCAACCATGTTCAGATTCTTGAATACGAAGCGGGTGTTCATCTGTATCGCCAGCATCGCATTTCCGCCGATTTCGGTTTTGAGATGGGACTGATCACCCGCTTGAAAGGTTTTTAGAAACTGGCTGATTTCCACATCGGGCGTGTCCATCTCCGTGGAAGCGATCACCTGGCGGTCATCACCCAACACAAACAGCTTACTGTTGGGGGTGAGCTTGGAGTCCATTAGCAGTTGTACGAGTGAATCTACCTTAACGCTGATGACAAACAAATCGTTGGATTTATATTCGGCGATGGCTGTCTGGACGACAGGAAGAATGTAGGCACCGTTTTGGGAAACGGACCTGGATGGAGGAAGAATCTGAAATGGCCTGTTTTGGGAGCCGTAGGCGTTCCAGAAATCCTCGGTGTAGAGCTCGAGCTGCCGGCTCCGGCCAAAGAAGTCAGCAGCAGGGTAGGTGCCCTGATCGCTGATGACCAGTCCGTCCCGCTTCTTATAAATAAAGACGTTGTCTATATATTCATTCATTAAGCGGATGCGAGCGAGCGAACGGATGCTTTGGGAGACGCGGGCATATTTGGCGTGTGAATCCACAGTGAAATTGGAGGAGAAGACCTGCATCGTCGCTTCATCCAGTGACAGTAAATAATTCAGGCTGTAAATTTCCGTGAACACGTTGTTTAGCCCGTCAGCAATATTGCTTAGCACGGTATTGTAATTCTCCTTCATTTGCGTCTCCAGATAACCCAGGTTGACCCGGTAATTGATGAAGCTCACCAGCTGGATGAGCGAGGCCAGGACGAGAAAGCAAAAGAAAAAGCGGTACATCATGCTCCGGAATTTACCTTTGACGAATGCAGTAACTCTCCTTCTCACTATTGTCTCCCCCTCTGTAATCTGAAGATAGGTTTAAGTTCAATAATAGTAGGTGAGTACAAAAAATTACTACTCCTATGACAGGTATAATAACATAAAAGGCTAAAAGTGAGACAATTAATAAAAATGTATTTCGAATTTGAATTATTTTTGTCATTATATATTACACGAATTGCATTCTGTCTCTTTTTAATCCTAACGAAATGTCCTTAAATATGACGTAGGAACTACGAGGAGGTGAGTAGATGAATCGTGTGATGATCATGGGTAAAGCGCACAGCAGAGCGGTACGAAAGGAGGGGCGGATGAACCGGACGCGGAGGATCATCAGAAAAAATATTCATTATTATATTTTGCTGCTTATCCCGCTGCTGTATATTCTGTTATTCAGCTACGGGCCGATTATCGGCAACATTCTGGCCTTCCGCAAATTTGTCCCCGGCGGATCGATTTATGGTGAAGAGTGGACGGGGCTAAGGTATTTCAAAATGTTCCTTGGCGAGGCGAGCTTTTGGAGAGCGTTCAACAACACCTGGCTGCTGAATATCTATCATTTAGTATTTACTGTGCCGGTATCGATTCTGTTTGCCTTGATTGTAAATGAGATAAAACCGGCCAAGATGCGGAATCTGGTCCAGACGGTTTCTTATTTGCCGAATTTCATTTCTGTTGTTGTTGTTGTCGGGCTGATGACGGAGCTGCTATCACCGACCTACGGGCTGGTTAATGAGCTGCTGGGGATGCTTGGGATTCCGCCTACCTTTTTTATGAATGAAGCAGCGTGGTTCCGGACTCTGTATATCTCATCGGAGATCTGGCAGTTTACGGGCTGGAACTCGATTATTTTCTTTGCGGCCATTACCTCCATTGACCATCAGCTGTACGAGGCGGCGGATATGGACGGAGCGGGGAGGCTGCAAAAAATCTGGCATGTCACGCTGCCGCAGATTATGCCGACAATAGTGGTGGTCTACATTATGTCCTTCGGCCATTTGATGACAGTTGCCTTTGAAAAGGTGCTGCTGATGTACACGCCAAGCAACTCGGAGCGCAGCGATGTGATTGAGACGCTTGTCTACAGGATCGGCATACAGAGCACCAACTACAGCTACTCTACAGCAATCAGCTTGTTTGGAGGCCTCCTTGGACTCGTAATTGTAGTCACCGCCAATGCACTGGCCAAGAAGTATACCCGCTATTCCTTATATTGATCCTGAAGAGAGGAGACTGCCATGCGCACCATTAGAAGAAATGAGGAATGGGTCTTTAGGCTGGTTCTCGCGCTGTTCATCGTCGTCGTATGCGGTGCGGTGCTGCTGCCGTTTATACATCTGCTTGCGGTATCCTTCAGCAGCTCTGCGGCCAATGCCGGCGGGAAAGTAGCCTTTCTGCCGGTGGGGTTCCATATTAAGGCCTACCAGTTCATCCTGAGCCACCGGGATATTCTCAGCGGTTTCCGGAATTCAGTGCTCCAGACGACAATCGGCACGGTGCTAAGTCTCCTGCTGATGACGATGTGTGCCTATCCCTTGTCCAAAAAAATCGCCGGCCAGTCCTTTATCATCTGGATGATTATGCTGACCATGCTGTTCAACGGCGGGATGATTCCTACTTATATGATGATCAAGGGTCTGGGTCTGCTGGATTCGATCTGGGCGGTAATTCTGCCGTTCTGTATTACGCCTTATTATTTAATGCTGATGATGAACTTCTTCCGTGAGTTCCCCGAACCGATTGAGGAGGCGGCACTGATCGACGGACTTAATCCGATTCAAATCCTGTTTCGCATGGTGCTTCCCTTATCGAAGCCGATTCTGGTGACAATGGCGCTGTTCATGATTGTCTTCTACTGGAATAACTGGTTCAGCTCCCTGATCTATTTGAATAAAACCAGTATGTATCCTATTATGCTGATCGTGCGCAATATTCTGGATGGACAGCAGCTTGTGAACAGCGGGATGGCGGGGCAGGACACAACCAAGTACATCTCCACTGCTTCGCTGAAAGCCGCTTCCATCATGGTAACCTCACTTCCAATCTTTATCCTGCTGCCCTTTACACAGAAATATTTCACCAAAGGCGCCTTAATCGGTGCGGTTAAAGGCTAAAGTTCACACAAAGAGCTAAGAGGGAAAAGGAGAGAAATATATGACAAAGAGTATGAAGTCGTCAGGAAGCGGCAGCAAAATTAAGGCGGGAGGGGTGATACTATCGGCTATGCTACTGCTAAGTGCGTGTTCCGGCGGGAAAGGTGCGGCGGAAGTCTCCAGCAATGAGGTAGCTGCGGCGGACAGCGGACCTGCTACCCTGACCATGCTGCTGGCCGAAGGCGGGGTGCCGTTCAGCAAGGATTGGCCCACACTGGTGGAACTGGAGAAACGGACGAATGTGGAGCTAGATGTACAGGCAGTTCCCTCTGATTATCAGAGCAAAGCGAAAATTGTACTGAGCTCCGACAAGATTCCGGATATGGTGACGAGCGTGGAGCAGCCTACAGTGCTGGAAATGAGCGAGACCGGTGTGCTACTTCCCATCAGTGACTATATGGACAAGCTTCCGCATCTCAAGAGCCGGATTGAAGAGTTCCAGATCGAGGAGGAGCTGGATAACTGGCGGGGGACGGACGGCAAGCTGTATGTTGTACCCTTCATGAAGGATTATGCCAACTACAATCGTGCACCGCTGATCCGCTCCGATATTCTGAAGGAGAACGGACTGCAGGCGCCAGCAAATATGGACGAGCTGTACACCCTTTTGAAAAAGCTGAAGGAGCTGTATCCGGACAGCTACCCGCTGACCGGGACCAGCGCGGAAAATCTGCGGACGATGTTCGGGACCGCCTGGGGAGTGGATGCGAACTACAAGGGTTTTGTCTATGATGAAACCGCCGGGCAGTACGACTACTTATTTACGAGTGACAAGTATAAGGCCTATCTGATCTATCTCAACCGGCTGATTGATGAGGGGCTGGCTGATCCCGAGATGTTCACCTCTACCACCGACCAGCTGATGCAGAAAATGTCTACGGGTAAAAGCTTTGTCTATTATTTCTGGAATGGCGAGCATAAGAGTGCTATAAATCTGCTGGGCAAGGAGAACAGCGGTCCGGATTTTGAAATCTCGATGCTGGAACCAATAGCAGGTCCTGCCGGTAAAAAAATGCTGGTCGGCGACCGGATTTCAAACGGCATGGTCATCCCGGCGTCTGCGGCGAAAAAACCGTATTTCGATCAGCTCCTGAGCTTCATTGATTACCTGTACTCCGACGAAGGCATTGATCTGCTGACTTGGGGGACTGAAGGCGACACCTATAACATAGTTGACGGAGAGAAGAAGTTCAGTGATGAGATGCTGAAAAAGGATAACCTGAACCGGGCGCTGTGGGAGATTGGTGCTGCTAACGGCTCCTACGTGATGCTCTGGCCGTACAAATGGTTCGCGGCGGTACTGGGCGACCCTGATTTTGAGAAAATGACAGAAGTGGCAAATGAGGAAGGCTGGTTCGCGGATGTTACGAAGGTGCCTTCCCTGTCGGCGGGGCAGCGCGAGGAAGAAAATCTGGTCTATGCGACTGTGAATGATTATTTTGCCAAGATGACGGAACAGTTTGTATACGGGACGAAATCGATTGAGACGGACTGGGATGCTTATGTGAAGGAAATGGACTCGATGGGCGTCGGTAAGCTGAAGAAAATGTACAATGATTCGCTTAAGTAAGTGAGCTGAAGGGGGCTTTGACCATGACAATCAATGAGACGAAGCAAAGAATCGCAATACTCCAGGCGACATTGGCCGGGCGGGGAATTTCCGCCCTGGTCGCTTTTGCCAATGGCGCGCGTGAAGGAGCGGGCACTGTGCGGTATCTGACAGGCTGGATGCCCTTCAGTTCGGAAGTATTCCTGGTCGTTCCCGCGAAGGGAAGTGCAGTCATTGTATCGGCGGATAAAAACCGGGCACGGGCCTTCCTTATGCGTTTTGGCGGGGAGGGGGAGGTTGTGAAAACAACGGATCTGTACGGCTCGCTGCAGGAAGTGCTGGCGAAGCTGGTGCCGCCCGGATCAGTACTCGCCTATACGGGTGCTGATGATTTCACAGTCGCGCAGTCGGCCAGGTTCTTTGCCCTGCTGGATGCCTACGAGAAGCTGGAGGGAACCGAGATTGTGAATGTACAGCGGTTGGAGCGCACGCCGTATGAAGTGGATAAACACCGGAAGGCAACGGAAATTGCCGATAAAATGGTGGCGCACGCCATGGGTATCGCCTCGGTTAAGGGAATTACCGGGGCGGAAATTATGGCCGAGGTGGAGTATATGGGCAGACGGCTCGGTGCGGACTCTGCCTCCTGCTGGCTGGCGGTTGGTGAGCGCCCGCCGGAAACGTATTTTGAGCTGTTCGAGCTGGTGGAGCCTGTAGGTCCTGATTCACGTGTGCAGATCGGCACAACTGTCTGCCTGGACGGTTATTACGCGCAGGTGTTGAGAATGGGGATGTTCAAGGAGCCCTCTCCTGAGCTGCAGCGTATTTCCGGAGCTATTCTTGAAATGCAGGATGCAGCGCTGGCCAAGATGGCGGTAGGCACGCCGGTCCATGTCCTCGTGGATGTGCTGGAGTCCATGATCGATGAATACTGCCCGTATACAAGGACGGAAGATCCGTTCCGGTTCCAATCCATTCACGGAATGAGCAACAGCTACAGCGATCCCGGTGTTGCCCCTTTCCTGAATGCAGGCAGAGATCAGTCAAGGGATGGCGATTCGGCGAGGGTAACTGAAAATATGGTCTTTGAAGTGCATCCCAACTTCACAATGCCTGAGCTGGGGCATGTGTGTCATGGGGATACGGCCGTTGCCGGGAAGGACGAGGGAAGCTGGCTGTCCAAGACGCCGCGGGGAATCTATTATCTGTCATAGCCTGAAGGCAACCGGAAGGTTAAGCGAACGGCAATAATCTTATTTGAGGGGGAGACAAGCTATGCGTATTGGTGTCGACGGGAAATACTTGCCCGGAGGGCATAATCTAAGTCCTGTAGAGAAGCTGGAATATGCTCATAGTCTGGGCCTGGAGGGGGTGTTCTTCCGCACCATCCTGCACATCAGTCCCAATCTGGACCGTGCGGAGATTCAGGCTGTACAGCGGAAAGCGCAGGAGCTCGGTATGTATCTGGAGGCCGGGCTGGGCCGGGTCAATCCATACACAAATCCAGAAACCCCGGAGCTGCGGGCGATTGGCAGCGGCGATGTGCTGCTCGGCTTCCGCCGCATGATGGAGGCCGCGGCGGAGGCCGGTATCCGCGAGCTTTGGGTCTCCACTGGCGGTGCCAAACCCTACAAGGGGATGTTCGCCACGGACCGGTTCCGCACCGATGTGACCTGGGAGGAGCAGCTGGAGGCGACAGAGCGGCTGCTGCTGAAGCTGAAGCCGCTGGCAATCGATCTGGGGCTGCATCTCAATATGGAGACCCATGAGGAGATTACTTCCTATGAAATCGTCCGCCTGATAGAAGCGGTCGGAGCCGATGTGATGGGCGTGGTGTTCGACACCGCCAATGTGATGATTCGCGGCGAGCATCCGGTGCTTGCCGCCCGGCGCCTGGCACCTTATGTAAGGCAGACACATATCAAGGATGCCTATCTAGAATTGACCGATGGAGGCGTCTATCAGCGGGCGATGCCGTGTAAAGGCGAAGGTGCTATTGATTTCTGTGAGGTGCTGAAGGAGCTTAATCGCTATAATCCTGAGCTGACGTTATCATTCGAAGCGCAGGTTCCGCACGGCGGGCGGACGCCCGGCGAACCGATGGTCATTGAGGTGTATGATCCGCAGTGGATTCAGGGACATCCGGATCTGACGCGTGAGGATTTGGCTGCTTATTATGAGCTGGCGCGGAATTACTCGGAGCGGATACGCAGCGGTCAGGCCAAAGGTTGGCGGGCACTGAATGCAGAACGGTTTGAAGAAGAGGAAGCGGTACAGGCGGTTATTGCCTCCCGGCGTTATTTGGACGGATTGTGCCGGGAGCTGGGTATTCAGCGGGAGCAGGCGCCGTCCCATGTCTGAGGTTCTGGCCGGGCGCCGGGGTATCTTTGCCAAAGAGCTGTTTGCTCCTGAACTCCCTGTGAGAGAAGCGATTGTGAGAGCGGCGGAACGGGGCTTTAACGGCCTGTATCTGGGTTCGCCCACCAGTATCAGTCCGGAGCTGGACCGGAAGGAGCTGGAAGAGGCAGGACAGTTTGCCAAGCGGGCTGGGATTGTCCCGGGTATCTCCGCAGGCATGCTCAACCCTTACCAGCCGGGTCGTTCGGCAGAGGCGCTGGAGGCGGGCGGCGGCGATCTGGCGCTAGGCCTGCTCAGGCTGATCGAAGCCGCCCGGTGGGTCGGCCAGCCAGAGGTGATGCTGGTCGTCGGTACAGAATACGACCGCTTTAACCGCTCGCTGGAGTGGAGCGAGCAGCTTAGTGCGGTTGCCTACCTGCTGCGCCGGATTCAGCGAGATGTCCGCTCCATCGGCTCGCGAATTCTGATCAAGACGCACCAGGAGATCACCTCCTGGGAGGTTGCGCGCCTGCTGGATCAGCTGGATTCCACGGTATTTGCGGCTGCCTTTGATCCTGTGAATCTGATTGTGAGGATGGAGAGTCCGCTGGCTGCGGCCCGGCGGCTGGCCGGGCGGATCGGCCAGGTGCATGTGGATGACGCGCAGCTGCTGTGGAGCGGCAGCGGTTTGGCGCGGGCTTTATGCCCCGCCGGGAGCGGTTGCATCCCGTGGCCGGAACTGATCGGGCTGATCCGTAGGAGTGATCCCGGAGCCTGGTACTGGGGAGAGCTGCATCAGGCGGAGCTGGTCATGCCCTTTCTGAGCCCCGGCTGGTTCGGGGATCATCCCGATATCAGCCTGGCAGAGATAGTGTCATGGCTGGCCGTCGCACAGCCGCTGGTTCCGGCTCCGCCGTCACTTATTGGTGTGAAAGATGAGCGGGTCACCGGTTTGCTGGCATTCCTTGCTGCCAGCTGACATGGAGAGATTAGCATGTTTCACCTGAATACACCCTCGATTCTCTATACGCAAAAACGGATGTTTGCCCGATTGGGGCGGTATCCGTTTTTGTTTGTCTGAAATTTTGGCCAAATGGTTATCGAAAGGTTACTTAAAGCAGCAGTCCCGGCCCAGCCGGATTTGCTGCTTTTTTGTACGACTTATTTTTTGGGGAGGGGTGCAATTCCAAACAAGCAGAACAGCGATCCTCAATGCGGAGGATCGCTGTTCTTTTTAATATTATTGAATTTATCCCGTCTGGATTCGCCCTCAATAGACCTTGCCTACTTCCGGCCTAGCTTCCGGGCAAGGAAGAGGATCAGGATTAAAGAAACGGCAATAATCACGATATTGAATCCCAGCCTGCCCTGAAACCAGCTGGTGTCCGTAATTGCCGCTTCCGGCACCTGCTGGAGTTCTGCCGCCCCAAGCCGGGCAAGCGGCCGATCTTCTCCGGCGATATAGTCCTTGAAGTTCACAATGTCATACTGCGGTGCAGCCGCCTCAGCATTCCCGTAGAGCAAGCGGTAAGGCTGGGCTCCGTCAGCAGCAAAAACGATCCGGTCCAGCAGGTATTCCAGCTTCAGCCCGGACAGCGCTATTGGAGCATCATCCTGATTATGGATGACGATCCGCAGGATGGGCGAGGATGAAGCCTTCACAGGAACAATAGCTGTAGAGGTAATCTCCGTATCCTTGAAATCCAGCCGGTATAGTTCTCCGGTGCCTGTTACGGGAATGACTCTGCCTTCGCCGTCATAAAGCTCATACCTGCGGGTGAAGCTACCGCTGCTCTCCAGCTGCAGCCCGGAGACTCTCAGCCGGTCATCATTGTGAATGATAATCTCGGTGCGTTTGTCTTCTTCCTGAATCTCATACGCTGCTTCCTGCTGCTGCTTAAAGAGTTCAGCCTTGATTACCCGGTTGCTATGCTGCAGGGTCAGGGCAGGAAACTGCAGATCCGCCGCATTCTTCTCTGCCACCAGCCGGTAATAGCTGAATTTGTAAGTGCTGCCAAGCTCGATGCTATTCTGTTCACGCCCATCCACGGCGTACAGATCACCCTTGGCTACAGGCTCCCAGGCAACGCCGTCATAGCTGCCAAGCAGTTGTACGTGAAGCAGGAAGTTCTCAGCCGGAAGCTTAAACTCCAGCCGGTTGCCTTGGATATCGGTGTTCTCGGCCAGCGGTGTAATCCTGTAATCGAAAAGGGTACTCCCGCCCTTCTTCGCGCTGTGCACCAGCGTAGCGGAGTAGGTTATGTTATGTTCCTCCGGGCGCTCTTCTCCGCTCTCCCTGTAGAAGGGAACATACTTGCCCGTATTGTCTACGATCCGCAGATCGCGCAGATCCTCTGCCGCACCCCTGTATACCTCAGGATCAAGGTAAAGTTCATAATAGGCTGCCTGCCCGGGGATTACAATCTGCTTCGAGTACCGCCATGCCTCGCCGGCGCTCTCTTCAGCTGCGGCAGACAACGGCTGTCCGGCGGAGAGCAGGTTAAGAGAACTGAACAATAGAAGCATAATACTAATCTTGTGGAGAATCCTGTTTCGCCTCTGCATAGACTTCCTCCATTCTGGCCGATACCCGCTGATAGAGATACGAAATGCCCAGCAGGCAGAGGCCGAAGCTGAAATAGGCGATGATCTTGCTGCCGGTATTCAGCAGCATCAGATCATAGAGCAGCAGCTTACCGGTAGCCAGCAGCGACAGGGCCAGACCGAACCGCCGGATGTACACATATCTGCGGCGGAAGCCGAACATGATGAACAGCACCGCGAGCAGCAGATAAGTGAGGCTGAAGATCAGACCGCCATCGTTCTGCCGCAGCTGTACCCCAAGGAAAGCCGTAACGATTGCCAGCAGATATACGCCCATCACCACCGGATACAGCTCCTCATTGTTGTATTCACGCTTCAGCAGTGTCTTCAGCAGACGCCCGCCGCTCTGCCAGACGAACAGATTGAAGAGGATTAGCAGTCCGAGTGCAGCATAATCCGCCGCCGTATTATCGGAGAAATTAACCTTAAGGCTATGCTGCCAGGTAGTGAGGGCGAGACAGATGACATAACCGATCGCGTACAGAAAATAAACCATGTATGCCACGGTGGCATCATAGAGCACTTTGATTTTCGGCAGCGCATAGGCCAGCCCTAACGTCAGCACGGCCGATAGCAGCATTCTGTAGAATGTGGCGCGGGTGAATTCCTCAGGTACATACAGGTTATACAGATGCAGCGATTCATAGAGGATATAAGCATAGGTGTTCACCAGCGCTGCATATTTGAACCAGATACCGGCCTGAACCTCGGCAGGGGAACTGGCAAGCAGAATCTCCCGCCGGGAATGGCGGATGGCGTAAACGAGAGTGACAACTAGCATCCCTGCTGTGATAAAGGTGTATTTTAGCGCAAAATACGGATTGTCGTAGATGATCACAGAGTAGGCAGATGAAGACTGCATTAGCACATCGATAAAGAAGAAGAGGGCCAAAGAGAGCAGCAGGATGCCCCAGCCGATCCGTTCGATCGCTTTGAAGCGCTGCAGATGGCCGTAAACCGTCAGTACAACTGCCTCAACCAGCCAGCCGATAGACCACCAGACGGTACCCAGCTGAAACGGAATCATCAGTACGGCGAAGGTGAGGGAAGTGGCATAGAAGAGCAGCATACTCTCTTTTTCCTGTCCCATCATCTTCTCCAGCAGACGGCCGAGTCCCAGATACAGCAGGCAAAAGGCGAGAGCAAGCGCTCCTTTGTACGCACCAAGCCCCGCATCCAGGAACAGTACATACAGGATTAAACAGCTGGTCATTGTGTTGCAGGCGAGCAGCGCGAAATCCCACCAGGACAGCTTGGTCCGGTACTTGAACGGGTACCACAGCGTAATTCCCAGGTACATGGCGAAGGTCAGAATGGAATAGAACATATTTATGCCATAGCTGTCCGACAGATTAATCAGCAGTAGCATCGAAGGTGTATTGAACAGGAAGCTGATGTAATTGACAACGATCCAGCGTTTGCGCAGGGAAATGAGCACAATCAGCAGATTCAGCAGGAACAAATAACCCATAGCTGCATATACTGCGCCTCCCTCCAGGCCAAATGCGAATATATAGGAGAACAAGGGCAGGTAGCCTCCGACCAGCCCCATGGAACAGATGGTCCGCGACTCATACCGGAGCGATAACAGAACCGCCGTTAGCGTAACGAGGACTGAGAGTGCAAGGCCGGGATAGATCCCGATAATCTCAAGCAGGAAATAGCTGTAAAAGATGGAGCCGTACAGCACAGAAACCCCGCCGCCGAGCAGCCCCAGCGCAAAGGTGCCTCTGCCTCTGCGGAACAGCCACTCGCCGCCGCCCAGCATTAAGGCGCCAAGCAGGAAGAAGGCGCTGCCCTTCATATATCCTGTGAACCAGGTGGAGTAGCTGTATTTGAAGCCAGCGCCGACAGCCAGGATCAGCAGCAGGATACCGAGCCGGTTGATCCAGTTCAGCCCGATCTTCATCTCGATCCGGTTCTGTCTGCGCCGCCGCCGGATTGTCTCCTCGCTGACCCCTTCCGAAGCCAGCTCATCCAGCCGGTGATCCACTTCTGCCGCGAGCGGCCGTTCCGCTTCCAGCAGCTCCGCCCGGCGCAGAAGAATACTCTCGTTCAGTCTGGCTGACAGCGCCTCCAGGCTGGTGCGGATCTCTTCACTGTCCTTCCCGAGTAGACGGTCTGCCGTGCGGTACATTTCTGCGATACGCTGCTTTGTCCGAAGCTCAAAAGCGGTCAGCCGGTCATGCTGGGCAGCGCTTTGCGCGGCAAAATAGGTATGCAGCTTCCTGCGGGACAACCGCAGTATCCCCAGCTTCTCATCCAGAATCTGCTCGGTCAGTGCCGTACGCAGCTCTGCATTCTCTTGCTTCAGCCTCATTCCCTGAGCCTCGGTCTCGGCCAATGCCTGTTCTACCGCGGCCGCCCGCTTCTTCAAAGCTTCATTCTCATTCACCAGATCACTGCCTTCATAGGCTTTGATCAGCTCCTGATACTCTCCCAGAAGTACATCCTGCTGCTCTTTTATGGCCCTAAGACGATCTTTGAACTGCTCCATAAGCGCCCCCAATGGCTTTTTTATCTTAATAGCTTTATTCTACTATAAACAAAGAAACAAAATCTTCCTTTTATGTGCGTAAATTCATGCTGTTGTCACAAAAACGTGAACCTGTGTGCAGGCAGCCATTCACCGGTTAAATCCGCAGCAGCCGCCCGCTAAAAGCAAAAAAACCGCAAGCCTCCAGGAGCTGGAGAGGCTTGCGGTTTTTTGAATGCCCAGGTGCAGGTTTTAACGCTGGAGGCTTTGGCCGTTAGTGGCAATAACGTCCTTGTACCAGTAAAAGGATTTCTTGCGGTAGCGCTCAAGCGTACCGGTGTTATCATCGTGACGGTCTACATAGATGAAGCCGTAACGTTTGCTGAGCTCTGCGGTAGAGGCGCTGACCAGGTCGATGCAACCCCATGAGGTATAGCCCATCACTTCAATGCCGTCTTCGATGGCTTCACCCACCTGAACCAGGTGATCATTCAAGTATTTTATCCGGTAGTCGTCATTAACTGTCGGCACACCGTCTTCGCCTGTGATCAGCACATCCTTGGCGCCGAGTCCGTTCTCTACGATGAACAATGGCTTCTGATAGCGGTCGTAGAACATGTTCAGCACATAGCGCAGACCCTGCGGGTCAATCTGCCAGCCCCATTCACTGGCCTCCAGATAGGGATTCGCTGCACCGCTGAACAGGTTGCCTTCAGTTTGATTGCGTCTGCTGTCGTCGCCGGTCTCACAGATGCTCACGTAGTAGCTGAAGGAGATGAAGTCCACTGTGTGCTTCAGAATCTCAGCATCTCCAGGTTCCATATGAATCTCGATGCCATGCTCTCTGAAATAACGTTTCATGTAGCCGGGGTAAATCCCTCTCGCATGAACGTCCCCGAAGAAATAGTTCAAATGCTCCGTCTGCATTGCAGCGATCACATCATCCGGATTCGGAGTGAGCGGATAGGTCGGCATGCTGAGAATCATACAGCCGATTTTGGCTTCAGGGTCAATCTCATGTCCAATCTTCACGGCCAGCGCACTGGCTACCAGTTCGTGATGGATAGCCTGGTACAGATTCTGCTTGCTCAGCTTGTCCTTCGGCGTATAGATGCCTCCGCTCATGAACGGTTCATGCAGAATAGAGTTGATCTCGTTAAAGGTCAGCCAATATTTCACTTTACCCTTGTAGCGTGTGAACAAGGTTCTGGAGTAACGCTCGTAGAAGCCGACCAGCTCACGGTTGACCCAGCCGTTATAATGCTTGGACAGGTGCAGCGGGGTTTCGTAATGCGAGATGGTTACCAGCGGCTCAATCCCGTATTTATGGCATTCGTCGAACAGATCGTCATAGAATTGCAGACCCTTCTCATTAGGCTCCAGCTCATCGCCGTTCGGAAAGATCCGGGACCAGGCAATGGAGGTACGGAACACCTTGAAGCCCATTTCGGCAAACAGCTTGATATCCTCTTTATACCGGTGGTAGAAATCAATCCCCACCAGCTTCATATTATCTTCGGTTGGCACTTCGGTGATAGGTCCTTTGATGCCTTGCGGAGCCACGTCCTGGGTGGACCAGCCCTTGCCGTCCTCATTATATGCGCCTTCACATTGGTTGGCCGCTACTGCGCCGCCCCATAAGAAGCCTTCAGGAAATTGTACGCTCATTGATATCCCGCCTTTTTATTGATGTTGTGAGAGTTATGGTATGCTTATAATATGTCCTACAATTGCATGCTAAATGTTGTAACGCGTTACATGTCAAGTATATTTTTTGAAAAGTTAAGGAGAGTCTCATGTCGAATCTTGATCAAATTGCCAAGCTGTCGGGATTTTCCAAAGCCACCGTGTCGAGAGTGCTGAATCATTCCCCCCATGTGAGCCAGGCGACGAGAGATAAAATTACGAATATCATGGAGGAGCTGGATTATGTCCCAAACGGCAATGCGATCTCCTTATCCAAAGGACAGACCCAGCAGATCGGCATGGTTACGGAGGGTATTAATGAAGTGATGCTGCCGTTCCTGAACAGCTTCGTCGAGACGGCCAGCCAGCATGGATACCAGACGATTATATATACTTCGGGCGGCGATCCCCAAAAAGAGCTCCAGGCCTTCGAGGATATGCGCAGAAAAAGAGTGGATGCGCTGGTTATCAGTACTTGTGTCAATGATCTGGCCCTGTTAGGCTCCTACTGCAAATATGGTCCGATAGTTTCCTGGCAGCGGATGGAGCTTCCGGAGATTGCTTCGGTTGCGATGAACCAATATGACGGCTATATGCTGGGGCTTGAGCATGTTATTCAAAGGGGATACACCCGTATTGCTAATGCATTCGGCAGGCCCAGCAGTATGAATACCCTTAGCCGCATCAACGCTTATGAGGACATGATGAGAAAGTACGAGCTGCCTGTATACCCCCACTGGTCACGTACCGGTGTATATTCTATCCGTCAAGGAGAGCAGCTGGTCCGGGAGTTGCTGGGCGGCGCAGAGGAGCGGCCGAATGCCATTCTATGCGCCAATGACCTGGTAGCGGCAGGCATTGTGAGTGAAGCACGCCGGCAGCAGCTGCGGATTCCGGAAGATTTGGCTGTCGTTGGCTTCGACAATACAGAGCTTGCCCACACGCTCGGGATCACCTCCGTGTATAATCCCATTGCTGACCAGGCGAAGAACGCCTTTCATCTGCTGCTGAGCAAGCTGAAGGGTGTGGAAGAAGAGCAGCAGATTCTGCAGTATTGTCTGGTTCAGCGGGCCACTACGTAATAATCCAAGAAAGAAGAAGAGCCTTCCTGAACGTCATTCATGACGTTTGGGAAGGCTTCTTTTTTAGGGTGGTTTTATCTTCTACCGTAAGCTCGACGGCGTATTATGTCTGAATTGTTTGAACACCCGGTTGAAGGTTCTTACATTCGTAAATCCGCAGTCGAGGGCAATATCGATGATCGACTTATCCGTATTCAGCAGCATCTCTTCCGCCTTGTTCACCCGGATATGGTTCAGGTAGGAGATAAAGCTCATGCCTGTGGTGCTCTTGAAGAACCGGGAGAAGTAGAACAGGCTCATATCCGCCTGCTTGGCTGCATCCTCCAGGGTGATCATGCTCGAATAGTGGGTCTCCAGATAATCGAGTACGGCCTGCATGATCTTCATGCTGGTCATCCGCCGCTTGTCCTTTTTCTGATCGGCGGGCTCACAAGGGAGATGCCGCAGGATCATCCCGCAAAGCTCATACAGCATTCCGGTAATAAACAGCTCATGCTGCGGTAACTGGGCTTCAGACTCCTGATTTAACTGGAGAATAAGCTGAGACGCCCTGGAAAGAAGCTGTATTCCGGCAGCTGTGTTTGTGTCACCAGCGGTGATAAAAGGGCTTGTCAGGCGAACGTCCTTCGGCCAGCCTCCGGGGCTGCCGATCAGCTGGGGATTGAAAATCAGCAGCAGAATGGTCGATTCGCAGTCACTGCTATCATAATAGTGAATGTCTCCGCTGCTGCAAAATGCCATATCTCCCTTGTGGAGAACCCGGCTCTCCAGATTAATCCCCATGCGGATGGAGCCCTCACACACATACATAAGTTCAAGATCATTATGCCAATGGGCAAGAAAATTCAAATTATGCGAATAATCGCAGCTGAACGGGAGGGTGGAATGATACAAGCGGTTTTCATGATAGGCCTTCATACCGAGCTCCTTTGATTTATTAAGAAACAGCAAGCCATTTATTCTTGGATAATAGCAAAAAATGACCATCCAGGCAATGAAAATGACGAGCCGTAATAGAGCGCTTGCATTACAATTGAACTGAGTCGAGTATACAATATCCATTCTTTTTAATCCAAAGGAGCATGTAATCCATGACGAAAAAAGCACTGATTGTTAGAGGCGGATGGGATGGGCATGAACCGGTCCAGGTATCTGAAGTTTTTGCTGAACTGCTGCGGGGAGAAAGCTTTGAAGTTGAGATCTCCGATACGTTAGATAGCTTCAAGGATGAAGAGAAGTTGCTGGGGCTGAATCTGATCGTTCCAATCTGGACGATGGGCGAGATCAGCAATGAGCAGCTTCAGCCTGTACTGAAGGCCGTAGAATCAGGAGTAGGTCTGGCAGGTTGCCACGGCGGCATGTGCGATTCCTTCCGTAACAGTGTAGAATGGCAATTTATGACCGGATCGCAATGGGTGGCCCATCCGTTTAACGACGGCGTGGATTATGAGGTCAACATGGTGCCTTCCAGCTCCAGTCCGATTGTTGAAGGAATTAAGGATTTCAAAGTGAAATCGGAGCAGTATTATCTGCATGTAGATCCTACGGTGAATGTACTGGCAACCACTACTTTTCCAGTAAGCGAAGGGCCTCATTCCGCGAACGGGGCCATTACGATGCCTGTCGTGTATACCAAAAAATGGGGCGTGGGCAAAGTGTTCTATAACTCCCTTGGCCATCATGCCGACATCTTCGATATTCCGGAAGCAAAAGAACTGATGCGCAGAGGCTTCGTTTGGGCCGCCAAATAACTCAAGTTACTATATAACGTAAGGTGGGATCGGTTTTGGATAAGGTTAAGGTCGGAATTGTCGGCTGCGGCAATATCAGCGGGATCTATTTTGAGAATCTTACACAGCTGTTTGTAAATACAGAGGTATTCGCATGTGCTGATGTGTTCAGAGAACGGGCAGAGGAAGCCGCTGAGAAATATGGCATTCCGCATGTCTGGACTACTGAAGAATTGCTCGCTTCTGATGAGATTCAAATTGTTGTCAATTTGACTACACCGGCGGGGCATTTCGAGGTATGCAAGCAGGCCTTGCTCGCAGGCAAGCATGTCTATGTGGAGAAGCCACTATCGCTTTCGCTGGAGCATGGGAATGAACTGGTTAAACTGGCGGAAGAAAAAGGCCTAATGATCGGCTGTGCGCCGGATACCTTCCTTGGAGCCGGGCTTCAGACCTGCCGGAAATTAATCGATGACGGGTTTATCGGGGAACCCGTAGCGGCATCGGCGTTCATGGTCTGTCATGGGCATGAGAGCTGGCATCCGGATCCGGAATTCTATTACAAGGCTGGCGGAGGTCCGATGTTCGATATGGGGCCTTATTATCTTACTGCGCTGGTATCTCTGCTGGGACCGGCTGCGACGGTATGCGGCATGACCAAAACTTCATTTCCGCAGCGTACGATTACCAGCACGAAGAAGTTCGGGCAGAAGATTGACGTTGAGGTGCCGACCCATGTTGCCGGTACGGTGCAATTCGTCAGCGGTGCAGTAGCCACAGTCGTTACTAGCTTCGATGTCTGGGATAGTACGCTGCCCCGCATCGAGATTTACGGGTCCCGCGGGACATTGATTGTTCCGGACCCCAATACCTTCGGCGGGCCGATCCTGCTGAAGCCGGCGAATGGCAGCGCGTTTACGGAAATTCCGCTGGTGCATAATTATGCCGATAACAGCAGGGGGATCGGTGTCGCTGACATCGCGGACTGCATTGCGTCCGGCAATAAGCCGCGGGCGGCTGGAGAGCTGGCCAATCATGTCCTTGAAATTATGCATGCCTTCCATACCAGCTCGGACACCAAACGTTATGTGGAGCTTGCCTCCCGCTGTGAACAGCCAAGACCTTTGCCGCTTGGCCTCATTAAAGGCTATCTGAGTTAGAGCCATCCAGTGATTAAATTATAAGGAGTCTGAAATCATGACGAACATTAAACCCAATCAACCGCTTGTTACCCACATCTATACTGCTGATCCGTCAGCCCATGTTTTTGAGAATAAAATCTATATCTACCCTTCACACGATCTGGATCACGACGGGCCGGATAACGATAATGGGGACCAATATGCGATGGAGGATTATCATGTATTATCCCTGGATAACTTCGATGCTTCTGTCGTGGATCATGGGGAAGCCCTGCACCTGCGGGATGTTCCATGGGCTTCTGCCCAGATGTGGGCACCGGACGCTGCCTACAAGAACAATAAATACTATCTGTACTTTCCTGCACGTGATCATGACGGAATATTCAGGCTGGGTGTGGCAACGGGAGATTCTCCTGCCGGACCTTTCCACGCAGAGCCGGATTATATCAAGGGCAGCTACAGCATAGATCCTGCCGTATTAGTGGATGAGGACGATCAAGCTTATATTTATTTCGGCGGGCTCTGGGGCGGACAGCTGGAGAAATGGCAGACCGGCAGCTTTGAGCCGTCGCAGACAGAGGGACCACCGGCAGACAAGCCGGCGATCGGCCCGCGTGTAGCATTGCTGAGTGAAGATATGCTGTCATTTGCGGGAGAGCCGCAGGAAATTTCGATCGTGGATGAAGACGGCAATCCGATTCTCGCCGGTGACGAAGATCGGAGATATTTTGAAGGACCATGGGTTCACAAATACAACGGTTATTACTACCTGTCATATTCAACCGGTACTACTCACAAGCTGGTTTACGGCATCAGCAAGAATCCGATGGGACCGTTCACCTTCAAAGGGACCATCCTTACTCCGGTCATCGGATGGACGACCCACCATTCTATCGTCCAGTTTGAGGATAAATGGTATCTGTTCTATCATGACAGCTCCTTATCCGAAGGCGTCAACCACAAACGCTGCGTGAAATATACAGAGCTGAAATATAATGCCGACGGAACCATTCAAACGATAGATCCTTATGCAGAGTAAGCTTTCAGGAAATAGAATGAAAATATAGTGTACTGCAAAGTAGAGGACTGCGGATATCTGCCCTAGGGGAGAATCTGCAGTCTTTTTACATGTCTGCGCTGCGCATTTATTCGCATTCTTACACCTTTGAGGGATGGAAAATCGGCGTCAAAACTCTATACTTTATGTGTAAAATAGAAACCTAACCGAAAAGGATGTGAGAGAATTGAAGGAATATGACTATTCGCTGGATGCTATCAAAGGGTTTAGCTGTATTTTGATGATTGGGGCTCATATTCCTATTTATTTTAATGGTAATGAACGTGTGTTTCAGATTATCGCTAGTTTGGCACCTGTACTATTCTTTGCGGTCTCGGGTGTTACTACCACCTTCCAGGCCCGCAGAAAAAGCCTCCTGTCGCTGTTTAGCTTCTATGTGCTTTTCGCTGTCATCGGATTCTCGTATAATCTCATGTGGAGACCGGATGTTCAGGCCTTTTCAGTAATGGATGTTCCCCAGATCATCACACTCGGAGTGCTCAGTGTATTTCTCCTGGAGAAATATTTGAAGCCCGCGCTCGTTGTGTATCTCCTCTTACCGCTTCTTCTTTTCTCCGTACATTATTTCATCGGGAACCAGTTGCCGGACTTTCCACTGAAAACCATGCTGTTTACGGAGACGATTGGCTTCACTTATTTCCCCTGGATATTTGCTTTTGTGGCTGGAGTGTTCGCTTACAGATGCAGCAATAAGGTGAACCTTATTTTGGCTCTGGGTGCAGCGCTATTATTGGGCATATTCTCTTACGGAGGATTGCATGAGGCGGATTTTATTAAATATAATATGTCCGTGAAATATTTTCTGCTGTCACTGGTCGTTTTGTTTGGGGCCTTTTTCATATTCAGAAGGAAACCGAGCTATTCACCATCCAACTTCATTATATTTTTCGGACAGCATTCGTTTTTATTTTTATTCACCCATCTGTTCTTTATCCTAACTTTTGACCGTCTCGGATTGGGCAGTCTGTATATTGTCCTTATGTGGGGGCTGGTTTTGGGCTGTACTTATGTAGCGATGCGAATCCTGATGTGGCTTAACCGATACATAGATCCATACCTGAACCATCCGGTGCCCTGGGTTATTATCGTTCTTGCCGTTGTAGCAATCCCCGTGCTCATTTCCAATGCAGAGTTAATCATTCTTTCGGAAGCTGCGTTAGGAATTCTCTTTTCGCTGAATTACAAAAAACTGTCCAGTCTGATGCCTGCAACCTCATCTCCCCGTGACAGGGCGGCCCTTCAGGAAGTGATCCATGAGAAGGCTTAATGCCAAGTAGTATGTACCGTACCAGCAAATGGTGGGCAGAGAAATGGTAATCCTGGCATTATTCGATTGTAAAGAATGTTGAATTTGAAAAAGGGTCCTGCCGGCAATATCAGCCGGCAAGACCCTTTTTCTGTACCGCTATACAAGTTGAACTCGTTTTAGTTCCTATCCATAAATCCGGTAATTTCCGCTCAAGGCCAGCAGGCTGAAGAAATACAGGCAGTTATCATAATACCGCCTTACACCGGTACGGAGCGGCGTATTCCAGAATTGTCTGACGAAGGGCTCGGCATCGGGACCGTCAGCTGCGAGTGAGGCCATGGCGAGCGTGGCCAGCAGCCCAACCGGATGCAGGGACGGCTCATCGAAAGGCTGGCCGTCAATAGTATACCGACGGTAATCTGTAATCTCAATATCCCGGAAAAAGGCCTGGATCCGGTTCGACTGCTCCACCTGCCAGGGATCCTTGCGGAACCATTCGTAATCGAGCCCGATGTTGGCGGCCACCCGGTAGGCATCGCTGAAGAAGTGACGGTAGTCTCCATGCGGCTGGGGTTCAGCCGGTGATCCGTCATAATTGGCGTATTCTGGCGACAGACCGGTTACCGGATGACAAGCGGTGTGCAAGTAAGCACGGCTGGCCGCTGCGGCTTCTGTCCAGAAGGATCTATCCTGTTCATCCGCCTGCAGGGCGAACAAGTCATAAAAATGCGGCAGATGGTAAGACGGATCGCTGAAAGGAGATTCGGGAATGAATTTAATCAGCCGGGTCTTCGGGTCCCACATCGGGTCCCCTTCACCGTCTTCCCCTTGATGCACACAAGCACGGAGAATGGTCCGGGCCTGCCCGGAATAATTGAACGGCTCCGGTCCGTCCCCCCAGCGGCTTGAGGCAAAGAACAGCGCCATCGCGAAGAATTCTTCTCCATCCGGTGCCGGACCCGGGGAGAGCCGTGTTCCGTCAGGTTTGCAGTGCCAGGCAAAATAATCCTTGTAGCGGCCATCCGTATGCTGCATGAAGACCTTGGCGAACTTCCACAGCCGGTCGAATTCCTCTTTCTTGTTCATCTGAACAGCCATCATCATTCCATAGGACATTCCCTCTGACCGCACATCCGAGTTGCCCGTATCCACAATATAGCCCTTATCGTCATCCATTGGATGGTAAATACGGACCTCCGGTGCACCGTAGAACAATTCCGTCCACGTATGCTCAAGTCTGTTGCTGATTTCCTCATCACTAAACCCAAGCTCACTGAACAGATTTCGGTATTCACGCGTATAAAAGGAACCTTCTTTGCAGATTTTCATCGCAGCCTCCAGGTGTTGGTAGTTGATTTTGCCCAAAGTATAGCATAGGAGGAGGTGTCCAAATTAAAGCGCTTTCCCGAAAAAGTATAGCTGCTGCTCACTCACTGGCTTTTCATAAAATCCGTCCATTCCGCAGCGCGAGAATAGATAGATATCCATAAACTTTCTCCTTTCAAGTTGTACCAATTTCCCCGTACATGCACTTCTAGGCGGTTACCCACATAGAATAAAAGGACCATGAACCCGTAGTTCTCACTACTGTCCGGTTTCATTGTACATGTACGGGAGGTGTCGCCAAGTTGCCAGGAATAATAAGCACGATAGCGCTGCTGATCAAAGAACTGACATTGCTGGTATCCTACGTAAGAAATAATGCTTTCCCCCAGCCCCTGTCTGAACAGGATGAGAGCAAATACTTAGGAATGATGGCCGAGGGAGACGCCAAAGCGCGAAATTTGCTGATTGAGCATAATCTGCGGCTTGTTGCCCATATAGTCAAAAGGTTGTGGACACGATACGATGTCACTATGATTATTAATACTTTAAATTCAAGAAAGATTTTATTAAATTAACCGTAATCAACTACCCGCGTACTTAGTTTTGAATTTTCTGAAGTCCTTCTCTTTAATGAAAAACAGTTCATGTGTAGATCTAGTCATAGCCACATATAGAGGATTTACTTGGGCGGGCGATAAGTGAGTACATGAGAAATTTTCATCAAATAAGGAGTCAAAGGTCTTTGTAAGAATAATGCAGCCTTTTTTGTATGTATCACCTTTGGAATATCCCCAATTTATTGTGGGTGAACAAGTGTACAGGGCACTGTTGTTATAAAATAACTTTACAGTATCAGTATCCTCTAATGTATGAATTATTTTTTGTTCATCCTCTAATAACTCGTAATGTCCCTGAATGAGACTAGCTGATTCAATGTATATACCAAGTTTACTACTGATGAATGTGCATATTTTTACTGGCACACGTCTACTTTTAATTAATGTAGACTCATCGATATGTGCCTTTCCTTTGAACAAGAGTTTGTATTCATCTTTAGACAAATAAGCCTTACCCTTTTTTAAATATGGTTTACTTGCTGTGAAATCTGACTTGCTAACTGAATGCTGATGGAAGTCACCAACAGCGAAAACGTCTAAATCAGGTTCACTAATAAAATGATTTAAAAGATCAAAATCTTTACCCATGAAATCTTGAAGTTCATCAAAATATAGATGGTCACAAAAATGCTTTAAACGCTCAAACATCTTTTTTAATACTTCTTTTGATTGTGCTAAAATCAACTCAGACATTCTTGAAACGTAATATTTTTCAAAATAAAGATAGTGTCTGTAATCATCCTTTTTCATGTATCTTGGATTTGGCTTACCTAAAATACTTAATGGTTCCGGAGATTTAATAATTTCAACTCCTGAGGTAATAAACGCCGTTTTATTTCCAATTGTTAAAATTGGCTCGAATGGTTTAAGAATCCATCTATATAAGAAACTTGAAAAGGTTAATACGTGAGTATTTTTTGGCAGCTCACCGTTAACTTTTTTAAGTTCTTTCTTTAGGTTATCTACATTTTGTCTTGTATAAGTAATAACCAGATTATTGGCAGATGGATTCAAATGATTAGCGATATAATGAGTTTTTCCTGAGCCTGCCACAGCAAGCATTATTTTTGAATGAGCCATTCAATTCCCTCCTGAATATACTGAGGTAGTAGAACATGAGTTTTATAATCATCTTCTTCAGATATTCTTAAGGCTGCTTCGGTTTTATTTTTAAGCATATATGCCAAATTTTGGTTTAGAGCTTTCTTGCGATATTCAGCAGTGGTCCCAGGTTTTTTTTCAGAAATGGTTTGAAGTTTTGATTGATTAGAGTTGAAAAGACACACTTCGAAAGTGAATTCGTTTATATCTGGCGAACACTTTATAAGGACATTAGAGTTTTCTTTATTAGTTTCAGAGATTGAATTAATTGTTTCTTGATCACCATCGTTATCTGTGATTACCAAAAGTCGATTCTTAACTATCTTTGACAATTCTATATAATGTTTGTATGTAATGCCCCCTCCTGATAAAAGTTCAACAACATGTTTTTCTAAAGTATAATTGAAAGTATTTATAGTCAACTGGGGTAATAGAATATACTCACTATTTCCTTCTACTAAAATAACTCTTTGAGCTAAAATATAGTTCAATAGCTGCATATTATCTGTTTTCATGAAATATTCTGCTGTTTCTAAAGGTATATTTTTTAAAGAGTAGTACCTTCTATTGCAGATCCAGATGGTATTTCTTAAATCTAACCTACTTACAATCAAGGGATCATGTGTAGTAATGATAATTTGAGCACCGTCACATTTATTTTGAATATCTTTAATGAGCTTTCGTGTATTTAAATAGCTTAAATGATTTTCAGGTTCTTCAAGTAAAATCAAATCACTTTTAACTTCTAATGCAATTTCAGTTTTGATTAAGTTCTCCTTTCCCTTCCCTTTGTTTTGAATCGAAACCCCTTCGCTTTTCAAATCCAGTAAATTTTCTAATACAGTTTTTCCTTCATCAATGCCAAAACTATAGTCTTGTAGATTTAATTTTTCCGTATTGCTGTTTACAAAATGTTGAACGTTTTTTCTAAATTGGTGTGACAGATTTTGTCTATCTGGTGGAGCTAACTTGTTAATATAGATGCGTCTGGAGTAAGAATCAAAGAGGTTGTTTTTTCTTATTGAATTATCGATTAAAACATTCTTGAGAGGAGAATTCTTGTTTATGTATTTCCGTCCAGCAAAAGTATTCCATTCAGCTATGTAATAGTCTAGCGGAATAAAAGTTTCGTCGTAATTGCCTTCATATAAAACATCCAATAGTTCATGATGACTCTCATCAAATTTATATGTAAATTTTATACCGGTTTTCATGGTAGGAGAAAACGACGAATGGAGTCCATTAAAATACTCAGAGCGTATATCCTTTTCATCATTGAAAAATAATTCAATTTCTATCTTGGGGAGATTCTTAATAGACGGTTGAAACTTATATTCCTGGACAATTTCCTGATTAAAATATTGTTCAAAACTAGCGTTAGGTGAGATAAATGTCTTTTGATTAAGTACAATATCTATTGCTTCTAATATCGTACTTTTTCCCGCTTCATTTTCGCCAATTAAAACATTAATGTGAGGACTAAAATCAATGGTGAAATCTTTGAATTTTTTATAACCATTAATTTTTAGACTTTGTATGTACATAACATTTCCTCCTAATAAACACCATAATTATCATTATATCAAAAAAAATAGCTGATATAGTTGATAAAAAGCTACAGTAGATATTAACGCCACATGGTGTATATGTTTCAAGAGATGAACGTGACGTTATGTATAAGGAAAGTTTTAGAGATTTCATGAACAGCATAGATGAACATGATTTTGTTGTAATGATTATTAGTGATTCCTATTTAAAATCAAGAGCATGTATGTATGAAGTTTTAGAAACAATGAAAAACGTCTACGATATATCTGGCAGAGTAAGTTATGCTAAATATTGGGTGCAAGAGGAGAAGAAGCTTCAAAAATTAATTGAAAGTATTGATAGCCCTCTAAACCAAATTAAGCCTATTAAAGAATAAGTGTTAAAAAGATTTTATTTGATATTGATGAATTTACATCAATGCTAGCAGATAGGAAAGGTATTCCGTTTAAGAAGATGGAGGAAAGTAACTTTTCTCCTTTACTGAACTAGTGGTTCCTAAAGTAGAAAGTAATTAAATATAGAAGTTTCTTTGATTTGTATTTGAAACGTATTTTAAATCTATATTTACTTTCTGAGGAATAATAGATATTACTTCATTCTAAAAAGGATTTCTAATTCAAATGAAGATATAGTCTTAGTATTAGAAGAGTCAAAAGGTTGTGGACACGATACGATGTAGTATGTATATAAACCCAAGATCAGTTGTTAAATTTAAGACTATATGTAGACAATACAATTAGATAAAACTAATGTAATTGTAAACAATACAACTCTGGGAATCACTCCCGGAGTTTTTCTGTATCCTGTTAGGGTGTGTATTCGAACTATGATTTTGTAAAAATCGGGTAAAGAATAGATATGATGAGACGATACGATCTTCGTGAACGACCAATGGGATAAGATAAAGGACCTACTACCGCGGGAATGAAAACCACAAGGAGGGAGACCCCCGAAAGATTATCGCCAGATGCTGATGCCATGCTGGGTGGCACATATAGGTGCACCCTGGCGAGATTACCGGAATACTACGGATCATGGTCCCGTCTACAGTCGGTTTCGGCGCTGGCAAATCGCCGGTATCTGGAACCCCATTTTAGAGCATCTCCTACAAAGAACGCCATCTAATCGAATGTTTTTTCAACTAAGTAAAACATTAGCGCCGATTGGCAACTCGTTATGACAAATTGGCCTGTACCTGTATGGCTTTTTTGACATTGGCTTCGATTATGATATGGCTTATTTAGGTTTGCATACACGCCCTAGATTGTTTACTCAGGTCGGAAACAAAGCTAGATTGAACACTGTTACCAGAGAATAAAATATGACCTTGAATCGATTTATTGCTGAAAACGCCAATCGTCAAATATTCGGGTTAAATCCTATTAATGAAATGGGTGGGGTTTGTCCCAGGATTAGTGATGCTGCCCTTATTTTAAAAATAAAACGAAGGTGCTCATGATTTCTTTAGCCCCTTTGTTTTATTAATCAAATATCTTCAAAACTCCTCGCGAATGACTATAACCTTTATAATTTTGTTCTATTTTATTATACTATTGTTCCTAGTGAATTGACGGGCATAATGCAAGTTCAGCTTTAAGTAGGGGAAAGCTTAAGCAGAAGAAACGGTGATGAAGCATTATAATCTTTTCTGTAGTATATGCAAAAAATGAAGAAGGGCGAATGGTTAGCAACTTTGGCCCTTTGTCATAAGAAGTAGGCGAAAATCCTTTAAACGTTGACCGTTCGGGGAATTCGAGAACGAAAGGTGACTTGTAGATAAGTAGAGCACAAAGAGCTGATACATGTTAGTTTTTGTGCATCTCTTATGCTACTGAAATGAAATTTCTATCGATAAGTTATTATATCTTAAATTTATTTCAAAGAACGAAGATGCGCATAAACTTCGTCATGTTCTTTGATCCTAATATTAGGGTTTCTTAGGTAGTGTTGTGTATAACGAAGAGTGGACTGAAAACTCTCATGGCCTAGAAGTTCCATTATGGTGAATAAATCAGTTCCAGCATCTCTCATAAAAGTTGCATAAGAATGCCTAATGCTATGTATTTTCATTGGTGGAAGGTTTGCCTTTTGGAGGTAACTTTTAAATAGGTGATCTACCTCTTGTCTTTTCAACGGTTCCTGATTATGTTCGTTAACAAAAAGATGGTCAGATTCTTTAAAGTTTGAATTTTTTAAATATGTCTTTAGAATTTTCCCGAATCCCTTTCTTAAAACGACGGTTCTTTGAACCTTCGTTTTTGTTTTTATAAGGATAAACATTTCATCAACTAGGTTGATAGATGATATCTTTAAGGTGAGTATTTCATTTATACGACAGCCAGTAGAAAATAATAAGCAAAAAAGAAGAGCATCTCTTGGAAGATTATCACTATGAGTAACTAGGCTATGAAGGAACTTCAAAAATTCATGTCTACTTAACACACGGGTGTCAGCTTCATTGGGTCTATAGTGACTTAAAGAGAAGTTAGAGGTGGAAATTATATCAGGAAAATCCCGATTTTTTTTAATGTATTTAAAAAAACTGCGTAGAGCATGGGTCGACAAGGCCAATTGGGAATATAAACAGGATTGGCTTAGCTTCATTAGGTAGCCATCTAAAATTTGTGCATCTAAAGGTTTATAAGCGATGATTGAGTTATTTACATCTCTAATAGTATAAATTCTGTCTAGTAAGACTTCACTAGGATGGCAATGTAATTTCTGAGCTAAAAAGTCGCAAAATTTTAAAAGCTCTTTTATATATTTAGCGACAGTTAAGTCCGAATTCCTTTGAGTAAGACGGTAATGTTCCATTTCAATGTAAAAATTGATCATTATAATCCTCCTCACCAATACCCAGTACGTTATTTAAGAGCTTTTCCAGAGGAAATGGATATTTCAAAACAGCATGTTTTAGATCGACAGGATGACGCTTTGTATATAACCTAGTTGTTTCAATGTTTTCATGACCTAAAATTTCTTGCAAATCATATATTGCCATACCTGCCTTTAAAGCATTTACAGCAAATGTGTGCCTAAAGCTATGAACAGTATATTGTCCCTTAATATCAAGCCTGTCGAAAATCTGCACTAACATATACTGTATATTGCTTATAGATAGCGGCTCTCTCTGTGAATAACATCTTTTAGAAAAGAGATATTCATGATTCCGGATATCCCATTGGTGAAGGCCAGTACGTGATAGATAATCAAGGATTAGTTTTTTGACCTCTGGATATAGAGGAATGAACCTTTCTTTTTGTCCCTTCCCCCTTCTGATAAAAATAAGGTCCTCGTATATGTTAAAATCTGACACCCTTAGATTTGCCACCTCACTAATTCGACAACCTGTTCCTAACATAAAATAGATTAAAGCAAAGTTTAAAAAGGGCCATTTGCTTTTTTTTGCTTCATTTAATAAGGAGACTACGACTTCATCTGGAAAATACTTGGGTAAAACTTCATGTTTGATAAACTGGAATTGGTTTTTTATATCTGTATTAATGTAGTTTTTAGTGTAAGCAAAAACCAAAATATTTCTGATAATCGCAGAATAAGTATTCTGCGTTTTGGCTTTTAGTTTAGATCCTTTTAAAGGAGTACAAGTATTAAGGAATTCATCGAAGAGATTCTCGTTAAGATCAGAAATATAGAGACTATGAGTTTTAGACGTTAAGAACCGAGAAAATTTGTTGAGAATAATAATATAAAAATCGATAGTGGCTTTCGATTTTCTTTTGTTTACTTTTAATGCTATTAAATACTCATCAATAACTGAAGATAAAAGTCTTTGTTCTAATTTTTTCTTTTTTCCTTCAATAAGTAATATTAAGTCATCAAGATCAATTTGATACATCTGAGCAATTTTTTCTGGAGATATAGTAACATTAATATCAAACTCCACCTATTTCCCCTCCTTAGAAAAGCGAATTATTGGATTGTGAGGCAAGGATTTATTTAATAGCTTTTTAACACTTCTATGGATATACCATTCAGTAGAACAACGATGTTTATGTCCCATAGAAGCAGATACTTCATCAAAATCGTTCCCGTTGTCTAAAGCGTTAGTTGCGTAGGTGTGGCGAAGTCCATTTGCCGTAATATGCTTACCTCCTATTTTATGTGTACTATACACATTGAATATAGATGATGGATCTTTGAATTGCTCTCCAAAAATATTGACAAACAAAAAGTCATTGTCGGTATTATAAGTTAACCTTATCTCTAAATGACGCATAATCAAGTCACATAAATCTTTGCTAATTTTCAATGTACGGTGACCTGATTTTTTGCTATATAACTGAATTTGTCTTTCCGTTGATTTAAAATCAGAAATTTTTATGTGTTTTACTTCTATAGGTCTGCATCCCGTTTCCATAACAAGTAGTACTATACTTAAGTTTCTGAATTTCATTGTATTTTTGCTTAACACGAGAGTATCTACAAAAGATTTTATTTCTTCAACCTCAATATAATCGTTATTTCGTTTACCTTGAGCTTTAAGTCTGTCTGGAACCGTATAAGAAATATTTAAACTTGAGATGTTAGATAGCATTTTTAGAAATTTTTTTATTGCATCCAAGTATATGTTAACTGTACACTTCTTGATGTGCCCTGAATAAAGTTGCTCTTCTAAATATGTTTCGTATGCTATTACCATAGTTTTGGTTAAACGGTTCATATCTGTGGTCGACATAAGAGGTGAGATCTCGGGGTGGAGCCTGCACAAGAAGGATAGAAACATCTTTATTGCTGCAGTTTGATTATCAAGTGTACTCTTTGCATAACCTTGGTTAGAATAATACGTAATATAATTTTCGAGAATTGGAATATTGTTGTTACGTGGTCTTAAAGTTCTAACAAACGGTGTGCCTTTAATTTTAGATTCCTTCTTTTTAATAATTGAATTGAAAATCTGCTCTAAAAATCCGCTTGTATCTTTAAATTCATTTTTATTAAATATTTCTATTAAAGTCTTAACTTGAATTTTTTTTAACAAGAGGTCATCCTCAGTTTGTATGTTCTTAATTATTTGCATTTTCTCCACCTCTTTAATAGTGTTTCTCAATATAAGAGTAATATACATCGTAGTATTCACTATAAAGAATGAATGAAAAGGTATAGTGTAAAATACACAGATATGTTATTCTAACAACAAGTATTTAAATCGACACACTTTGGGTATGTTTCTTAACTGTGTACGCAAGAATTGCGATGACTGAATTAAACTAGAGACATACAGCGGACGGCCAATTGTGATTGAAAATCACTCGCCGGAAAAAGCAGTGTATCCATGAACGTTTGCAAATTTCTAAAAGGAATTTTTGCTTGACGAGGATGGAACAACCTTTGGAAATAAGGCTAATCGTAGCCCTTTTTTAAAGGTAAGTAGTTTAATTTATGTACTATTCGAAAATTTCTAAAAGGCATTTCCTCCAAGACGGAGGAATGTCTTTTTTTACATTTAATCCCAAATTTGAACCATAATTTTTGTTATGTTTCAAATCCTTTAATTTGATAAAGCGTAATTGGCATATGAAGAATTTATGCATGTTATCTTTAATCAATATGAACACTTAAAGGAGGTGCAGACTTATAATGATAAAAGGAATTAAAAGTGATTGTGCGTGTGTTTGTTTATTATTTATCGATTTCACTCCTTGTCTTTTAAGATCTGTCCTTGAACTGGTTAATCATGATACCCCAAAAAATCAGTACTGGACCTTACTCACTGTATAAAGTGAGCAAGGACCAGTAACTCCATTTTTTAATATGCTTTTTCCGGTGATATCAAAATGAGGAAAAAGCGTAACAAGATTGAATTATCCGATATTATTGTAGCACTTACACGAATACGGAGCTTTTTTACTAAAGCTGACTCTACTGACCCTACAGCTATTAAAAATTTAATTGAATATAAAAGAGATTTAAAAGGTAGATTTACCTATAAGTGGACGGAATTACTCTTTTTGAGAATGGATCTTAATGAAGTGAGGGCTTTTCTCTTGCATATAAAGTTTGTGGCCGCAAGGCGAGTGGTGATAATGCGAGAAGAAATACTCGGTTTCAACAAATATGAGTTAAATACCCGATTTCGCATAAATAATGATCAAATGACTAATTTTACGAATGTTGATAATCTTCAAGCACAAGAGGTAAAGGCTTCAAGTCAATATCAACAGTTATCAGGAGAGCGGCAGATTGTAGCCGATATTAATTATCCAATTGAGTTCCTGGCCTTTATTTCCTTGCTCTCAAGGCTACCGCTCCAATGGCTTTTAGTACCTGAGCCTGATCTAACTTGGAACACCGAACATTTTGTTTACTTGAATGATGTCTCATTACATTATAGTAAGCAAGAATTTAGTGCTTTCTTAAATGGACTTGACCATAACACTCATGATGTACGAGCAGTTACCCTAACAGATTTAATTACAAAAACTAAACTATATCTACGTGTGGAGCATCTCTTTGGTACCTTAAGTATTGAGCTTTGTAATACGTATGCTAGTAATCAAGAATATGAAATGTTTATAGGATTGTTTCAAGGAGAACGTTATTGTTACGGCTTGATGCCAACAGTTATCCCTAGTCAAATCAATCATACAGTAGTAATGAGACACGTACTTTCAAAGCGCCCAGTTTGTTATCCGATTGAATTCATTGTTAAGCCCCCCTCACTGTATTGAGTGAGGAACGTGATAATAAATTAATACAGGAAAACCTCTTGATATTACAATATCAGGAGGTTTTTTGTTTGGATGAAAAAGGGCCAGTAGATGAACCGAAAAGAAAAAAGGCGCTTGAAATTATTGAGCAGTGGATGAAGGAGGAAGATCATAAAGCAGATAAGGATTTTCATGATAAGCGTAATGCAGATGAGTAAAATGATTCGAACTAAAGAAGAGTTAAAAGAATATAAAACAACTGAATGTTTACCTATAAAGGTAAATGCTCAATCAAAGAAAGGCAAAGTTATCGATTACATCCTGAAAAAAATAATTAAGAAAACCGACTGACAACAGTCGGTTTATTTTTCTTTAAACCGGACATAATACTTTATACGAACACTTGTTCTTATGAGGAGAGATGCCGCTTGCCACTCAATAAAAGTCATGGCTTGATTACAGCACAAGGGATCAAATTCAATGATAAGCATTATTCATGTCCATTGGCTATTAAGGAACAATGGTTTGAGCACGTTCGTACAACAGGGCCTATGGATGTAAAAGTTTATTTTGATTCAATGGACTACACGGAGATAGCTTTGTTAATAAATACATCTTTTGTCTGCTGTAAGGTGATTGAGCATAATAATACTCAGTTTGATCCAGAAGAGTACTATCGAAAGCTTCAACAGCTTCGTCAACACAAAAATCAAAAGAAGTGAAAGGAAAGGAGAAGACCAATGTTCACAGCAATATATCCACGAGTCTCTACAGGTATGCAGGTAGCAGAGGGGTACAGTTTAGAGCACCAAATAGAACTCTGTATGAAAAAAGCAAAAGAGTTAGGCATTAAGAATGAAGCCATTAAGGTTTACCGAGAGGAGGGCTTTAGCGGCGAAGATATTGAGCGGCCGGCAATGAATGAGTTGCGTCAAGCAATCAATGACCACTTAATTGATCGGGTCATCATTACACATCCGGATCGCTTGTCACGGGATTTGACGGACAAATTGTATCTCTGCCGTGAATTTGAGGCTCGAGATGTCCAGCTTATTTTTGTTGATACGGAATATCAGAATACTCCAGAAGGACAGCTATTTTTCAACCTGATGAGTGTCATTGCTCAATACGAACTATCATTAATTAAGAAAAGAACAGTCAGGGGAAGACTTACAGCTGTTGAAAAAGATAAGAAGATCATGCCTATGCGATGCCCCCCTTTTGGCTATGATTGGGTGGAAGGAAGGCTCAATATAAATCAGACAGAAGCAGAGTATGTAAGAAAGGTCTATGACTGGTACTTGAACGATAATATGACGATGCGTGAAATTGGTGAGAAGCTTTTTGCCATTGGAGCTTCGCCAAAACGTTCAACCAGTGGGAACTGGGGGGCAAGTTCAATTGGACGAATGCTTAGTTCTGAAATATACATCGGTCGTTACTATTACAATCGTAGGAAAGTGAAAAAACTCAAAGGGCAACGTACCCAAGCCGGTAAGCCTAAAAAAACATATACAGTTCGCGATCGAAGTGAATGGATCTTAGTTGAGATTGAGCCAATTGTCTCTGAAGAATTATTCGAGCAGGCTAGGCAACAACGTATTAAGAACTACACTCGTTCCGGTAATGTACAATTTGATTACTTATTAAAGTCACTAATCCGCTGTGGTCATTGTGGTCGTAAGTGGGCAGGTACAACGTATACTGGACGTTGCAATAAAGCAACGGGCATAAAGCTAAAGTATAGGTGCTATCGCTGTCCGAACGTTTATCCAAAGGTTTATGGTATTGTACAACCGTGTCCTACGCACAGTATAAGAGCAGAAATACTAGAGGAATTTATTTGGGATATGGTCATGGAGGCTTTATCTAACCCGGAGGATTATATTGAGCGGTTAGGTGGACAAGTTCAAGAGATTGTTGAAGAGTTGCTTATAGGAGCAGGTATCTTTAAGAATCAAATGGATGATAAAAGAAAGGAAATAGAAAAACTGAAAATCATGTTCCGCAGAGATGTAATTACGGAAGATGAGTTCACGAGGGAATCCCATAAATTATTGAAAGAAATCAATGATCTACAGTCGCAGCTGGATTTGTACGAGGGACAAATTAAAGTGCATAGAGAACAACATTTTTCGCGTGGTGAGAATTTGAAAGCTGTTGAACGGATTAATGAATTCATTAACAGCAAGGGAGCCGAGCTAGTATATGAAGAAAAGCGTTTTATTATTGAAACTCTCATTGATGAGATTGTCCTTAAGTCAGAAGGAGAGGTGCTGAATGTCAGTATAATTGGCAGCTTAAGTGGTCTTATCGAAACTCTAGATGTTGGAATGGAAAATGATATTCCATTGGCGTTAACTAAAAAATTACCGTTGGCAAAATAATTTTGGAGGAGAAATAAAATGACTGAATTGAATTTTCAAATTACTGAAGAGATGAACCGACAGATTAAAGCTTGGGATTCGTGTGTCGCAAGGGATGTGGCTGGTGCAAAATTTGCTTATATGTTCATACCAACAGGACTTGGTTTAGTTGTTAAGGTGCAGTGTGATGTTTGCGGACGAGAACTGGATCTTTCTGATTGGTGATCCACATACGTTAGCTTAGGAATCAGTAGTTGTAGTTTATTTATGATTCTGTTTTGACTGTACATGCACTTCTAGGCACTTACCCACATAGAATAAAAGGACCATGAACCCGTAGTTCTCATTGCTGATCGGTTTCATTGTACATGTGCGGGAGGTGTCGCCAAGTTGCCTGGAATCATAAGCACGATTGCGCTGCTGATTAAAGAGTTAACACTGCTGGTGTCGTATGTAAGAAACAATGCTTTTCCACAACCACTCTCCGAGCAGGATGAGAGTAAATACTTAGGAATGATGGCCGAGGGAGACGCTAAAGCACGAAATTTGCTGATTGAACACAACTTGAGACTTGTAGCTCATATAGTAAAAAAATTCGATAATACGGGTGAAGACATGGAGGACCTGATCTCCATTGGTACTATTGGGTTGATTAAAGCTATCGAGAGCTATCGCCCGAATAAGGGTACGAAGCTCGCAACTTTTGCGGCCCGCTGTATTGAAAATGAAATCCTCATGCATTTGAGATCGCTTAAAAAGACCAAAAAAGATGTATCCCTGCATGATCCGATCGGGACGGACAAGGAAGGTAACGAGATTACGCTGATCGACATCCTTGGTTCAGATGCAGATGATATTGTGAAGGAAGTGGATCTAAAGATCGAGAAGAGTAAGATTTATCGTAATTTGGACATCTTGGATGACCGGGAGAAGGAAGTCGTGGTTGGCCGCTTTGGCCTGGACACCGGCGGGGAAGAGCGGACGCAGCGGGAGATTGCAAAGGAGCTAGGAATTAGCCGCAGTTATGTATCGCGGATTGAAAAAAGGGCGCTCATGAAGCTGTATCATGAGTTTTATAAAGCGAAGCGATAACCGATTTACAGAGTAACATTCGTTAATAAAAGGCCCTTTACTTAGCGACTTGTCTACGGACGAGTTGCTTTTGTTTTTTAGAAGTGGGATTTAGAAGTCACAGGCATTGCAATTAGGGGGCTTTATTATGGCAACATACAAAGAAATATTTGATCTTCATGTTCAACTGCTCCATATATACGAAAAGAACGAAATGCATCAGGGAGCAAATCAGAAGCGAATTAATTATTTTAAGAAACAACTTCTTCTTACAGAAGATATAGTTCAGCGAATTTTTGTGTTGAACCAACTCATAAAGATCCATGAGAAGGGAAGAGAGGAAAATGTTAAGTGGTGTGCTGAAGAATATTTCGAATAAGGATTCCAAAAGAGTTGTGTCAATATAGAAGCCGCCGTATCGAGAAGCGGTTGCTTGTTTGGATGTAGATTCTTTCCTGTGAGAGTAACATATACACTGTGACATATCGGTCCACAACCTCAAAAAATTCGATAATACTGGGGAAGATATGGAGGATTTAATATCTATTGGCACTATAGGTCTGATTAAAGCCATAGAAAGCTATCGGCCGAATAAGGGAACTAAGCTGGCTACTTTTGCTGCCCGCTGCATTGAAAACGAAATCCTGATGCATTTGAGATCGCTTAAAAAGACCAAAAAGGATGTATCCCTGCATGATCCGATCGGGACGGACAAGGAAGGCAACGAGATTACGCTGATCGATATCCTCGGCTCTGACGCGGATGATATTGTTAAAGAAGTGGATCTTAAGATTGAGAAGAGTAAGATATATCGTAATCTGGACATCCTCGATGACCGGGAGAAGGAAGTTGTGGTGGGGCGGTTTGGCCTCGACACCGGCGGGGAAGAGCGGACGCAGCGAGAGATTGCGAAGGAGCTGGGGATCTCGCGGAGTTATGTGTCGCGGATTGAGAAACGGGCACTCATGAAGCTGTATCATGAGTTTTATAAGGTGAAGCGGTAGTTCAAAATTACAAAGTAGCATCCGTTAACGAAAGAGCATTTATTAAGCGACTTGTCTACGGACGAGTTGCTTTTATTTTTTGATTTTTTAGAAATAGGATTTAGAAATCGCCGAAATTGAAATTAAGGGGTGTTATGATATATGGCGACATATAAAGAAATATTTGATCTTCATGTTCAACTGCTCCATATATACGAAAAGAACGAAAAGTATCAAGGACCATATCAGAATCAAATAAATTATTATAAGAGACAACTTTTCTTTACAGAAGATATAGTTCAGCGAATTTTTGTATTAAACCAACTTATAAAAATACATGAGAAGGGAAGGGAGCAAATTATTAAGTGGTGCTCTGAAGAATACTTCAAATAAGGTTATCCCAAAAAAAGTATCAGTATAGGGAGCGTACCGAAAAGCGGTTACTTGTTTGTATGTAGACTCTTCACTGCAATAGTAACCTAGAACATATCGGTCCACAATCTCAAAAAATTAGACAGCCTTTTTAAGGGACAACCGTTTATATTCAATCGGGCTTACATAGCCTAGTGTTCCGTGAATCCGCCGCTTGTTAAACCAGTTAACATAATCACTGAATTCAAGCGTGAGATGCTCCAGGCTGTCAAACTTCAACTGGCTGACAAACTCTGTTTTGATAATTTTAAACGTGGCTTCCGCCACGGCATTAACATATGGACAGCCCTTCATGCTTAAAGAGCGGCCAATATGTAAGGTCGCTAAGGTCTCATCAATTAGCTGATTTTTAAACTCGCTGCCACGGTCGGTGTGGAACAGCTGGATGTCCCGCAGGTCACCTTGAATGGAAGAAAGGCCCGTGCGACAAGGCTTGCATCTTTGTTGGATCCTGTGCTGAAGGCAATAATTTCGCGGTTAAAGAGATCGACAAAGATACATACGTAATGCCATTTGTTTTTGACTTTGACGTATGTTAAATCACTGACGACTACTTTTTTCGCCTCTGTCTGTTGAAACTCGCGTTTCAATTCAGCTGGGCTTACCAATAAGCAAACTCTCGTATAAGTTATTGGCGAGACCCGGTGCCTGCTTTCCATCAAAATAAAAAGCTCGTACAACTGGAAAATATGATTTCCAGGCACAGTACGAGCTTTTACATAACTGTTCAATGCGGTTAAATCGTGATAAACCAAACGGTAGTATGGTCACAAGATTGCATAAGAGACCAGTTATTTAAGTACTGAGTTGTCCTAATCGTTTGATTTAAACTTCTCAGCAGGTAATCCGCATAGTCTCCAAATAATATCTGCGAATGTCTCTGTTGTAGGCTGTAACTCTTCTTTGGCTACCTTGTCTAAGGTATCCATATTGTCATACAAATAAATCGGTCCGCTGACTAAACTAATGATAGGAACATCAGAATGATAGAATGAATCAGCATCTGTTGGAACCTCGTCTCCTAAAAGTGTTGCAGGTAGAATCATTGATCTGTCCAATCGATGCCGGACAATTTCTTCTTTTGTAATATCTATTAGAGAATCAGCATCGCTTATAAACACGACTCTCGGTTCAACCTCACCTGTGAACTCTATATTCCCGTTTTCGTCTTCAACGACCTCTTTAGCAATATGCTCAACAGCAACGTCTACCAAAATGTTATCCTGTCCCTGTAAATGATTGGCTATAAATTCATCATGTACTTGATAACCGGTGAAGTGAGTATCCATTGTTGTAAATATAATTGTCTTTTCTCTATCTTCCTGAGGAATTTGCGAATAGAATTTTGCTAGTGCAAGTACGACAGATGTTCCTGAAGCATCCTCTACACCTCCAGGTGTTGATGAATCATGGTGTGAGTGGACAAGTATAGTCTCTTTAGATTTTCCGGGAAGGTACGCTACAACTGCACTTCCTTGAACTGTTTTGCGTTCTCCAACAAGGGTTATTGAAGCGTCAGTGCTTCCTTTGGCGATCATTTCTTTTACTTGTTTCCCGGCGGACTTGCTGATCCATAGTCCTGGTATCTTCATTGGACCATTAAGGTATGAATAATCTTCGTTATTAAATTGATTGCTTTCGATATAGTTTGACAGAATTCCTACAAAACCAACAGCTCCATTATTTAAAGCATTATAATAGTTGTCGGGGTAGGTATTTGCACTGTAAGGATCAATTCTTGATGAAAAAAGGGATAAGGTTTTATTTGGATCGTAGTATAAATGCCCCGCTAATTTTGCAAGTCCTGTAGGGACGCTTCCCATTTCTACATCGGCTACTACAATTTTGCCTTTTACATCTATTTTTTTGAAATCATTTTCTGTTCCTTCCCCAACATACACAATTTCTGAATTAAGCCCGCCGTCAGGAGTAGCAAAAGCGCCCATATTACCAGTATCGAATGAATGGGTCATGAAGTACGAATCAATCGTCTTTCCACTCACTTTCAGACCCCACTCACTTGCTGTCCATAGTATGGTGTCTGCACTTTCAGTATGAACATTCTCTAATTTAAATTCTTCAAACTTGCTCTTTACAAAGTTGACAGCTTCTTCATGTGCTTTTGTGCCAGGCAGACGCACACCCATTTTTGTTAATTTTTCGACCCATGAGAATATTTCATCATTCTCTGGCATGTGATTTGTATACTTAGCGGTTGGAGAATCTTCAAGCTTTAGCTTTGAAAGTGAACTAATTTCCATGGAACTTTTAAGCAACAATCCTCCAATTATTAACGCGAAAATAACAATAATACTGCCTAATACTATTAATGACCAACGAAATAATTTATTGTGCTTCATTTATTTTTTTCCTCCAGATGGAATGATGGGTAAAGTGATCATTGATTGATGCTCAGCATCCCGATAAATGGTTACGGTTGGAACAATATTTGATGAATCTTTCGGATCATTCGAAGAACTTAGAGTGGGAGAAATTTCAAAAGTAGGTGAGTTGGAGGCTGCAATGGAAACACGGATGCTGTGCCCCTTTTTAAACACCCAAGATGTAGGGAATAGATCAATTGTTAACTTAACAATTTTGTTATTGGAAAAAACCGCTTTGTCATACTGTTTCTCCTCATATCCGTGCCAAGGGAGTTCAGGCAAAACATTAATTCCTTCTTTTCCGCCATTAATCATATTGTCGTTATTAAATAGTTTGGAGAAACCTGCACGAAGGACACCTTCTGTTACCAGTACGGCTTCGCCCGTTTCATCAATATCCTCTAAATAGATGTAAAAATCTCCATCAGGAGCTGTAGAAGAGACTGATAAATTTGCAATAGGGTATCCCGTAACCTCTGTATCTTCAGTTACCGGAGCGGTTGTATACAATTGTGCCAGCTTATCCATTTCAGTTCTAATGGGCATTTCATCAGGAGCAGTCATGACCCAACGTGATACGTTGCTATCTGAATCCTGACTAGGCCAACTGGAATCATGTTCAAAATTGACTAAGTACTTATCGGAGCCCGCAGCACCCTTGGAAGGAGACAGTGTAGAATTCTCTCCAAAGTAATAATCGGTGAGCACCTCTCTGGCAAGTGGAAATTCATTTTCAAATCGCCAGCCATCACCATTCATATTGTAAATGTAAATTGGGGGCTCTGTATCAATTCCATTCTGTATGCCTTTCAAATATCTATCAAAGAACCTCAGCATCTCTGTTGCATATAAAGCGATAGATCTGTCTTCATCCTCGCCGAGGTACTTCCAGAATGGTGAATACGTTTCATGATAGCCCACATCAATAATCATCTTGGAAGGGTTTGTATCCTTAAGGGTGCTATAGAGCTCGTTCGTTCCCCGTACAAAAGGATCCATCCAACTGCCATGGTTATATATAGCAACATCACTTTTCATGATAGCTGCTACAGAATTAGCTGGCCCCACATCATACGCAGTTAGCTCTTTTTCACCTTCACCATAATCATGTTTTGAATCAATAAATTGTGTTTGAGGACCGACATTGTTATAAGGAATATTCTGTTTGTGTTCATATGTAGCTAAATAGTAGATATGATCCCGGACTTCACCGTCAGCATATTGTGGAGGATCATTTGGGTCTTCGGGAAATTTGTAGTCATCAAGAAATGAGCCGTTCCCGTTTAAATCCCTCGGGATTTCATCATCGTATTCACCATCGCCATCTTCATCAATAACGGGTGTAGTGGGGTACACGTATTTATCTGGCAAATAATTATTAAGTTCAAAATAAGTTTGTGTATCCTGTCTTGAATATTGTTGTAAGAAAACACCACCAGGTCGGATTTCTCCTGTGTAGCCGTCAAGAGGAACAACTTCCGGGAAGATGGCTTTTAATGCTGCTGGCTTTTCACCTGCAGTCACAAGCTGTGAATAACCTAGATAAGAGCCGCCGAACATACCTACGTTTCCATTTGACCATGATTGATCAGCAATCCAATCTATTAATTCAGCCCCATCTGTAGCTATTTCAGGCATGAAATCTCTTTTAACACCAAAAGATGCGCCTGTACCCCTAATATCAGCACAGATATAAACATATCCATTCGCAATGAATTTTTGAATCATTTCCTTATTGGAGCCATAGACCGTATCTTTTGAATTGGCTCTATCCAGTACAGGCCCCCATGTACCTAGTGAATATTTCATTCCAATCTTTTCGAACAACGTCATCTTTGGAAGGATAAAAGATCTTCCATAAGGAGTGTATTGAAGTATGACGGGAAATGAATCCTGCTTAGGTCCGTCAGCAGGCAGATAAATATCTACAGCTATTTTTACTCCATCTGACATTTCAACATACTCAGATTTTTTGGTGTAATTGTCATACACTTCTTCAGTGTAACCTGAGTATACAAACGGTTTGCTAATTTTCTCTTTACTCTGTTCAGCGCTCTTTGTGCAACCAGCCAAAACTAAGCTGAAGGTGATAATTAGAATCATTGGCGTACGTTTTAACTTTGATTTTTTTTTGATAATCATTTTACTCCTCCATTACAAAAAGATGAATTGGGGTAACCAGACTTATGTTCCTTGCTTATTTTAGATAGTATTCATAAACTATCTGAGGAGTTTTCATAAACAACTTCTAAACAATTAAAGATAACGTTCTATCAAATTTGTTTAGAAATAATTTATAATTTGCATTCTTATAATTTATAGTTAACAGATATAATGAACCCAAATCTAATAAAGACAGGACGAATGGTAGTGAAGATTGGAAATAGGATTTTTATGCTTAATACATCAATTGTATTACTTTCTCTACTTACCTTACTGGGGGTAGTGGGGGGGATGATAAGCACTCTGGAAAGCAAGTATGATGCTGTTTATAACAGTATTCGAGTGGAGCCTAACATTTTCAACATCAAATCAATTATAGAAGATTTTCAATACAATGAATCCTCTTGGAAAGAGTTAGGCAAAGAGCTAAATCCGTATAATTATCAGCTATATGTGGAAGGTAATGTCGGAGAGCGATTCTCTAATTTGCGGTATGGACAAACGGCCATAATAGAATATGTGGAATCCACTGAAACCATTACAGAGGAAGTTGGTATTTTCTATTGGGAAAATACGACTGCTGTTTCCAAAATTATAACAACTAATGGAGAACAGCAGGTCCTTTGGGCTATCAATGGGAATTGCAATTATAGTTGGTTTGGAGCAAGTCCAAATAAATTTGGGGATTTTCTTGTAACCTACATTATTGTTGGGATTACCGTCATTCTGATTCTATTACTAATTAGCCTGTTGTTCACCAAGCGGCTTGTAAAAAGAATAATGTTACCGATAAATAAGCTCATTGAGAGTGCCAAAAGAATTGAAGAAGGAAATCTGTCTACTCATATCGTTTATAAAGGCGAAGATGAGTTTGAAACGCTATGTACAGTATTTAATCAGATGCAAGATCATCTGATCAAGGAGCAGTCTAAGAATGCGAGCTATGAGAAAGCGAGGACTGATATGATCTCAGGTATTTCGCATGATCTCCGGACCCCTCTTACTTCTGTAAAGGGCTATATCAAAGGTATCTTAGACGGGATAGCTAATACACCGAATAAGCAAATACAATATCTATCTATTGCATATAAAAAGGCTTGTGACATGGATGTTTTATTACAGCAGCTGTTCTATTATTCAAAACTTGAAACAAGTAATCTTCCCTTGTATCTTGTAAAAGTGGATTTTACGACATTTATAACAACATTTATTTCTGATATGCAGGCAGATTTAAAACAAAAAAATGTTAAGGTTTTCTTTGAAAAATCAGAAGGGCCTCACAACATTAAAATGGATACCGAACAAATGAACCGGGTATTTATAAATCTTTTGGATAATTCGATGAAATATGCAAACACAGAGGACTTAGTCATTAAAATTTCTGTAGAATCCCGTGAAGGTATGGAGTGCATTCGGTTTTCTGACAATGGAGGTGGAGTTGACCCCATAAAATTACCCTATCTATTTGAGCAATTTTATCGCTGTGATGAAGCAAGAAGTAGCAGTGATTCTAAAGGTAGTGGTTTGGGATTGTATATTGTTAAACATATTGTAGAAGCTCATGGTGGGACAGTTGAAGCAAAGAATAATCATGGGCTAACCATAATTATTACCTTAAAGTGAGTGGAAGGGGCCAGAAAATGCACAGGATATTGATTGCCGAAGATAATGCTGAAATAGCTATGCTTGAAAGAGACTATTTGGAGATTAATGGATATGAAACGCAAATCATTGAGAATGGAAATGAAGTCATACAAGCCGTATTAACAGGTGACTATAGCCTTTTAATTCTTGATTTGATGCTTCCAGGATGTAACGGGTATGATATTTGCCGCGTGATTCGAGACCAGATAAATATTCCAATTCTTATGGTTACAGCAAAATCAGAATCTATAGATAAAATTCGCGGATTGGGTCTAGGGGCAGACGATTACATTGCAAAGCCATTTGATCCAGCTGAACTGGTTGCAAGAGTTAAATCTCATTTGAAAAGATATGAGCGTTTGGTTGGTTCAATATCAATGAATCAAAATGCTTTAGACGAAAAATCAATTGTCGTTGGGAACCTTAAAATCATGTCTCGAAGCTGGAAAGCCTATCGTGATGGACAAGAAATTAAATTTGCAAATAGAGAATTTGAACTTTTGAATTTTCTCGCTATGAATCCAAATATTTTATTTTCTAAGGAGCAATTATTCGAAAAAATTTGGGGGTTTGATTATATTGGTGACACTGCTACTGTAACAGTTCATATTAATCGGATTAGAGAAAAAATCGAAGATAATCCCTCCAAACCTAGAATTATCGAAACAGTTTGGGGAGCCGGCTACCGATTAAATATGTAGTGGTTCGGACCTGAATGACTTATTCATCAATAAGTTTTTGGAATGATTGAGTTTGAAATACAATTTGATGAAAGCAGTGGGGGAAATGGTATGTCAAAAAAATTTCTTTTATTCGCAGAGCAATTCATTATAGATCCCAGATATATAGGGTCCATTTTACCGAGTTCAAATTATCTTGTGAACAAAGTCGTAGAGGGGATTGAATTTGATCAGGCTAATTACATTGTAGAATTTGGCCCAGGGACAGGAGCAGTTACAAAGAGAATTTTGGAGCTAAGAAATAGAAACACGATTTTATTACTATTCGAACGCAACACAGAATTTTACCAGCTACTTCTAGATAAATTTAAGCACGAAGATAATTTGTTAATTATCAACGATACTGCAGAGAATCTAGAATGGTACATGAGAATATACAGCATCCAATGGGTAGATTTCATCATTTCAGGACTTCCCAGTGAAAGTATACCTTTAAGGGAGTCTACTCATATTCTTTATGTGTCTCAAAAAAATTTGAACAGTGCTGGTAAGTTTATTGCTGTTTTGCATTCCTTTGGAAAAAAAGATCTTATTACTCAATACTTCAACAAAACAAAAATAGTACGAGTATTACGTAATTTCCCTCCAGTTTATGTATTAAATTGTGAGATTTAATGATGTATAAATATAGGAAGCTCCGTCCCTCACTGCAAGGATGAGAAATGGTCTAAGGTTGTCAGTCAAGAACAGAATAATATTACGATCGCAGCTTAGAGAAAAAGAGTACAGAAAAATAAGAAAGAAGTAAGGTGAATCAAATTGTTAGCAAGAGAAGAAGTGAATAAAGGAAGACAACTGGAATTTGATGTAGCGAAAGCACTGGCAATATTCTTTATGGTCATTATCCATGTTGGAGACAATATGAGTCAGCTTGATCATAATGGTATGCCATACTATTATTGGTTCCTTGATTTTATTGGAGGGCCTATGGCTGCACCAATGTTTATGTTTGCGATGGGTGTAGGGATGGTATACACAAGGTACAATTCTTCAGGGGATTTCGCCAAACGGGGTGTTAAGTTAATTGTCCTTGGCTATGGACTTAACTTTTTCCGTGAAACGTTTTTAATGATTGGTTCAAATGTGTTATCAATCGAAACCGATTATAAGAAGGCTTTGATTGATACTATAGGAACAGTAGATATTTTACACTTTGCCGGAATGGCATTCCTTTCTGTTGCTCTAATGAGAAAACTAGTTATTAAAAAATGGATGATGCTATGCATTGCTATAATACTTCAGGGAATAGGGACTCTTTTTATCGGCTTATTTGACTCTGCTCCGAAAGTGGTTCAATACGTATTGGGCTTACTATTCTTTACTAATAAGTATATTGCATTCCCAACCACATTGTGGCTGGTTTATCCGGTACTTGGTATCTGTTTTGCAAGCATTTTACGTAGGGTAACTGATAAGCAGGCGTTCTACAAAATGGTTCTTTTAATCAGTTCTATTGGTCTTTCAGCGATTTCCATTGGGACAACTACCGTAGGTTATAGTGTTGGGAGATATTTCACGGGTGAGGGTGCTTCCTACTATCAGCAGAACCTGTTTAGTACATTATGGATCTCATGTATTTTAGGTGTTTCAATATCTGTTTATTATTACATTTCAACACCAGTAAGGCGCAAAATGGAGAACATAATCAAATATCTTTCATCGAATCTGAATACGATCTACGTTATTCAATGGTTACTAATTACTTATACGATTGCGACAAAAGAAGTTATCGGATTGGGTAGTTTGCCAGCTCCGATGATCATTCCTGGGGGAATATTGATTGGACTGTGTAGTATAGGAATTGCGTGGCTCTGGAATCATTCAAAAGCAAGAATAGTTAGTAGTGGACAGAAATAATAACTTAACGAGCAATGTAATAAGATCATTTTTCTCCATTATCAAGATTTCAATCATTATTAAGTATCCATTACAGAAAACAGAGGCATCCAGAGCCTCTGTTTTGTCCTTAAAAGCACCAAAAACATTAAAGAGAAGGAAATTGGTACTTACTGCTGCTCAAGCTTAAAGTAAGGAAAAAAGGGGGTTAATCTATCTATATTCAGATCGGTTCAGTCAACTAGTTTTACCTAAGTGGTGTCTTTAAAATAGCTGATCAGAAAATAGTCACAGTCAATTTAAAGCGGGGAAATATTTATTGAATAATTCCTATTTAACAAGAATTTGTGAGAATGAACTTTGCTATACAGATTATCTTAGATCGCAAAGGTGTTTCAACGGATAAGGATATGTAATACATGATTTTAGGTTCAAATCTGAGGAGTAAGGATGTGTGAGCATGTGGGTGAAGGCTCTGTTAAGAAGATTAAAACTGAACATTCGGATGAAATTGTTGTCTGGTTTTTTAATTGTGGTTGTACTGCTTGCCTTTATAAGCATGTATTCACTAAATCAGATTAATACTATGTCTGAGAGTGCTGAAGAAATTGATCAGGTTTGGGTGCCGGGTATCACTCTATTGGGAACCTTGAATGGTGATATCTCAAACGTAGAACGTTTAGCCCTCTCAATTATTGTAGAGAGATGGGAATGGGATTATGGAATTAAAGGAGGACTTGGAGCAACTCACAATCAAGATAGATGATGAACGTAAACAGCTGATCCATTTAATTAAGAGTAGTGAACAAGCAATGGAGCTTTATGATGAATTTAGCACAAACTACGAGGCCTATCTCAATAAAATACCAGAGTTTATTGAAATCGGTTTGGCGAATAATTACGAGGAAGCCAGCAGGATACATTCAGAAGCTTATCCCTTATGGTTGAAAGCCAATGAATTGATTGCAAAGGTTATATCGGGGACTAATGAATTATCAGAAGAAGCTACAGATAAATCTTTGGAAGTTACATATAAATCGTTTCTTATCATTCTATTGGTCACGGTAATTTCCTTACTACTTGCTGTATTTATTGCGTTCTTCATTGCTAATATTTTCTCAAAACCTATACAGAGGCTGAATGCTTCTGCCATCCTTATCGCAAAAGGTGACTTAACTGGTGAGCCGATTATGCTTAAAAGTAGAGACGAACTCGGCACGCTGAATGCTTCCTTTAACACGATGAAAGTAAGCTTACATGCAATGATTCAATCCGTTTCTAAGACTTCTGAACAGGTAGGAGCCTCCTCGGAAGAACTATTAGCAAGTGCAGAACAAAATAAGAGTGCATCAGGAAAAATCTCCAGAACGATTGAGCAACTAGCTGTGGGTACAGCTGATCAAGTTAATATGGTTAATCGTTCCTTACAGGAGATGACCCAGATGGCCAACAATTCGAAACAGATTTCAGAACTAGCTAAAAGTGTATCCACATCCGCAGTTGCTACTGTAAACCAATCAAAAAATGGTAATTCAATTATTCATAATGCTGTGGAACAAATGGATACTGTTCGAAATTCATTAGCATCACTGACAGAACTTGTCATTGGTCTGGGGGAACGTTCTGCAGAGATTGGTATTATTACTGAAACAATCAACAGTATTGCTCATCAAACGAACCTTCTGGCAATGAATGCAGCTATTGAGGCTGCGCATGCAGGTGAACATGGCAAAGGATTCACCGTTGTAGCCACAGAAGTGCGTAAATTGTCCAAAGAATCTTCGGAATTTGCTCAAAAAATTACTGATCTAGTAGAGATCATTCAGAATGACACGAATCATGCGATTCAGGCAGTAAAAGTCAACAATAGTGAAACAGAAGCTGGGATTAAAATTGTTAATGCGGCTGGACAAGCGTTCGAGCAGATTTCTGATGCAGTGAAAAAGGTTGCTGGTGATATTCAGGAAGTATCTGAACGATCACAAGAAATGTCTTCAAGTACGAATGGATTGGTCCGCTATATGCAGCAGATATCCAATGTTGCTGAAGATGCTTCAGGTGGAGTACATAATGTCACTGCTATAACTGAGGAACAACTTGCATCGATGGAGGAGATTACATCATCGGCAAACTCACTTTCCAACATGGCCGAAGAGCTCCAAGAAAGAATAAATAAATTTAAAGTGTAGTATTTGCGATGTTTCCCCTATGAATAGCTTGGTTTCTTTGGTTAGCAAAGCAGAAAAATGGGATTGATAAATAAGATAGACATGTTTAGAAGCTACTCGCAACAATCGTTGCCGAATTCAGGTAACACTAAGCAGACACGGAAAGATCAAAAAAGACTGCAACTCATCAAGAGCATGCAGTCTTTTTTATTGACCTCACTTAAATATACCAAGAAAGACAAATTGTTTATCAGTTTAACCTCTCCAGTTCATCTAGGCCTTTAAGCCCTAGATGGCTACAAAACCTCTAAGATACGATCTATAATTGTATCGTCTTCTGCGATAGTGGTTGTTGTAAAAGTAAGGGTATCTCCAACTGCGACACATGCAAACTGATAAGGCATGGCCGGTTCAGCCCCTAGTGTAAAAGAGAATGAATCAAGCTTGTCCAGGATTTCTTTGGGAAGTCTTATTAATCCCAAATTTGAGAAACCGGTAGTATACCCGGCGCTCTCCTCCTCACCAAGTTTCCTGATAAGTTGTTCTTTTACAAACAAAGGAAGAAAATTTGCTATTTTCATAGCTCTTTCCATCTCGCTAATTTTAGACTGGATATAATCCTGTGTAATTCCTGTAAATTGTCTTCTTATATCTTGTCCCATATCGGAAAAATTCATTGATTCAGGCATAGTAATCGTTTTATGAGATACAAAATTGCGTAAAGATTTACTAGGGAAAAACCCTCTGCAATCAATGGGGACATTGACCGTAATTCCACTTGTACAATCTTCTAGTTCCCTCTGTTTTGCAAATTCGCTGCAAATATGAACCAATATATATTCGCTAATAGTGAGGCCATGCGATTTTGCTCTAGCTTTTATTTCTGAAAGTCTAATTTTATGAGTAATAATTCGAATCGTGGTCGGCTGGAATTTAGGTACATAAACGTCTTTAACGCTGCCTTCAGGCTTGGATTTCCTTAAATCTGCGTAGCGAGCATATGCATCCTCTGCTTCCTCCATACACACAGTCTCATTGCAGTCAATTAAACCTTCTTTCTTAATTGCTTCACCTAAGAGTTCGAAATATCTGGCTAATAAAGAACTAACCACCATTGCAAGACTACGTCCGTCACATACAGTGTGTAATACCTCAATCGTAACTGAACGATCTCCGTAAATAATTCTCATTAGATGGCCGGTGCCCATTTTGAATGAACTGCACAATGCCGGAAAATCCTTCTCATTTACAATTATTGGAGGGTTTTCGTGCAATTCATGGAAGTACCACATGAATCCCCGTTTACTACGGACATTCATAAACGGTAACCGTTGCATAAGGTCGTTAACTGCCTGTTGAAGTGTTACGGGAACTACTGGATCTTTTAGGTGAGCAGAGACACTATATGTCCCTGGATTGTTCTCACTATTAATTGTGGCATAAAACTGTCCAAGGTGATCTAGTTTGATTTTTGTATTAGGTTTGAAGTTCATTGTACAGGAATCCCCCTTTAATCATATTACGGTACTTGAACATGTCTCGGATTTTGCTTACAATCTGAGTATAAAGTCTATACCTGGTATAGAGTAAAGGAGCGTTTTGATGAAAAAATTTTTTTCAATTGGCGAAACTGCAAAAATTAACAATATATCGATCCAAGCTTTGCGTCTTTACGATCGAATGGGTTTGTTAAAACCATCCTATATCAATAAGGACAATGGGTATCGATATTACAGTATCGACCAGTTTATTTATATAGATATCATTAAATATGCTAAAACATATGGGATACCTCTTCATGAGTTAAAACCTACATTAGCAATGGGTGATATGAAGGAGATCGTTGAAAAGATCAGGATTTTTCAGCACTCCCTGGACGAACAAATTCAATCACTTATTGTAGCTAAAGAAAGATTCTCCAGGATCGCTGAAGCGATTGAGTATGGTCTATCTGTTGTTCAAAATCAGGCCCCATACTTTAGAAAGGTAGAAGAACGTATAATTATTCATCTGATAAAACAGCAAGAAGTAATTAATTTTGAAGTTAACGGAAGATTAGTTGAGAATGAGACCTCCCGGACTGGGGTGGAACTTGCTTTTGAAAGTGGCTACTTTGTTGACATTCCATCATTGATTATTGATGGTGAGGAGAAATACTCTTCAGCATACTTAGCGATTAATGAGAAATACTCAAACAGGCCCACACTTTTAAATTCTGATTATATTGTCAGTAGTATTCCCAAAGGTGAGTTTATCTGTATTACATACAATAAACAGAATAAAGATAACCAGATTAAACAACTGCAGAGACATATCAAAGAACTGAATATAGAGGAAATTAAGTTAATTATTGCTTGCGAATTATACGATGATTTTGAAAATCCGTCTATTGAATTACAGGTGTTGCAAGGTGAATATTAAGCTTCAGAGCAGGAGCCGATGATTTGTAACTAGTTACAAATCGTCGGCTCCTGCTTAATTATGTCAGCAAGTTAAAGAGTTTTCTCGAGGAATTGTAGTGAACATATTAGCAGGTTTAACTACGTCAAGATTTCATCGAAGTGATTATCTATTCTTAAAATCATATCTGTAATTTTTTCTTTAGGATAAATATAGTCATTTTCGGCCCAGCGGGTGACAATCGCAAGACAGCCTTGAATATGGTAATTCGCTAAAAATTCCCATTCATCTGTGACCATAACTTCTCCGGTTTCATATTTCCAAATATCAAAATATTTTTCTTCTAGAAATTCACTGATCCTTTCATGAAAAGTATGGTTCTTTAGAAACATGCGACACATTTTTGAGTTCTCGATGACATAATCAATGACCGATTTAAAAAGTTCATCGTATGTGTGAGTAGGGTCATGTATAATAATTGCCCCCATTTCATTAACCATGGCTTCTTCAAGTTGCTCATACAGATCATAAATATCCCTATAATGTGCATAAAAAGTAGCTCTGTGTACATCTGCCGTATCACTCAATTCCTGAATAGTAATACTGCGCAGCTCTTTATTCATCATCAGTTCAGCAAGCGCTTCCCTCAAAGCTTTTTTTGTTTTTCGTATCCGCCTATCATCATTGTTCATAAAACCCATCCTTTCTATACGACATATTGGCTATACATTGTCGTCTACTAGATATTTGAGTGCCATATTGAATATATTAAAACGACTCAGTGTCTATTATGATTATATTTGTAAAGTTAAATAAAATAAATAGTTAAGATCGATCTGATCTTCGAATTAGAAAGGTGATCATTATGTTAACGGCAATAAAAAACTGCTTTGGCCATGAGAACATAAATACTGGCCGACAACCTGAATTGGATATGGCTAAAGCATTCGCGATCTTATTTATGATATGGACCCATGTTTTTGAGGAATTTTCTCCTAAATCTGAAGGTGTTTTATTTATGTTAGTCAGAAATGTACTTGGTGGTCCCTTTGCAGCCCCGGTGTTTATGATGTGTCTTGGAATAGGGATCAGCTACTCCAGAAAGAATGCACCAATTGACTTACTTAAACGTGGCTTAAGCCTATTGGGTATTGGTTTGTTGTTGAATATATTTCGGTTTGTCATACCTAGTCTTCTGAAATATGAGATAACACATAATAGTTCTTATTTACAAAATACATTCTCTTTGTTCAGTGTTGATATTCTCCAATTTGCAGGCTTAGCCTTTATCTTTCTAGCGTTAGCAAAGAAGATGCAACTAAAACACTCTATCTTATTACTCATTGGTGGGGCTGCGTCAATAATTGGGATGTTTTTACGCCGGGTATCGACCGGAAATTATGTAGAAGATCAATTTGTTGGCTTTCTTTGGGGAACAGCTACCGAAACATATTTCCCTTTCTTGAATTGGATTATATTCCCGATTGCTGGTGTTGTTTTCGGTTCATATCTAAAAAAATGTAAAGATAAAGGGAAGTTCTATTCATTAGTGTCAATGCTTTGTGGTGGAATGGGAGTGCTATATCTCATTTTAACTTTTCAATACGGCTTAATGTTTTCATCAGAGGGTTCTTATTATTTTTTGGGACTGTTGGATGCAGTGTTTTTTATCCTAATAGCGTTATCGTTCTTTGGATTGAACTATGCAATCCTAAAACTATTCTCTAAAGTGTCTTTTCAACCCTTGATGAGATTGAGCAAGAATATAAATACTATTTACTGCATTCACTGGACGCTTATCGGACTGCTCGGTATTGTAACTCAAGTTTTTCTGAAGTCAAATAGCCTACTCTTTTGGCAAGGAACGCTCATTGCTGCAATCCTATTGGTTATATCGGATCGTCTTGCTGTATGGTATCTTGACAGATTTAAGCCAAAACTAATCAACAAGTAGAGCTTCTCAAAAAATGGATAGAAGGTGAACTATAAAATGAAGAATAAGCTAAAACATATAATGGCCATTGTTCTCTTGATCTTAATTTTAACGGTTACTGCCTGCTCCGGTAAAAACAATACAAATAAAAAAGTCAGCGAGCCATTTGAGTACGCTGGCTTTTCCTCCCCAGAGTACAAGGATTATGAAAAAAAATCGGAATATGTGGAGATGACGGATGGCACAAAACTTGCAGCTGATATTTACATACCTGCCGACGGGCCAGATAAGCAGAAATTTCCTGTCATATTCCAATATACGCCTTATGGCCGGTCGTTCATTATGCCAGATATAAAGTGGTATGAAAAGCCATTTATTAAAAATGCTGTTGGAACATGGGGGCCGATTGTAGATAGGGCTAATAGCTTCGGTACTGTGTATGGATCAACGAAAGAGATAGTAAACCTATTTTTATCGCATGGGTACGCCTATGTCGTTGTAGATATGCGTGGTTCAGGCGCAAGCTATGGAACAAAAGTAGATTTCTCGCCAAAGCTAGCTGAGGATGGTTATGAGCTTGTAGACTGGATTGAAGAGCAAACATGGAGTGATGGTAACGTTGGGATGTTGGGCGGTTCATACCTTGGTTATTCACAGATTATAACGGCTGGGCAGGCTCCTAAGGCACTGAAAGCCATTTTCCCTGAAGTTGTACCTATGGACGGTTTTACGGGAGAGATAAGACCGGGGGGGATTTTCTTATGGGCCTATTCACAGCTTGATATGCAGAAATATCTTGAACATAACTATCATCTGCCAGACGAAGGCTATTACCCGAATGCGCCTGTAGTAGATGAGGATGGTGATGGTGAGCTCGTTGATGAAATTCCGCTAGACTTAAACGGTAACGGCACATTTATTGACGATTACAATTACCCTGCTGATGCTAATGATCCACCACAATACGAGGATGGAAAGGAACGAGAACACCTCTATTATCTTGGGGTACATGAACATCTTGAAAACACACCATACAGTGAGTTGGGACCAAACACTGCTTTTATAGACGATGATTGGGAATATACAGACGGTAACAAGAAACACACAGTGACTGCCTATAACGTTGGGCCAGCCAGTGCATTAGCTGCTGTAATGGAGAGTGGTATCCCAATATATAATCATGGGGGCTGGATGGATCCTTTTATACGCGGTACTACTGAGCTGTATTCAACACTGAAGGATACCAATCCTTCCAAAATGGTTATTGATGCAGGATATCACGAAGGCACTTCACCTTACTGGGAGTACTTCGGGGAGGACGAAGAGAAAGTACTATCAAAGTACGGAATTGAAATGTTGCGCTTCTTTGATCGCTATCTTAAAGGAATACAAAACGGGATAGACACGGAACCGCCTATCTATATTTATAATATGAATGGTGATGGCTGGCGTTCCGAAAATGAATGGCCGCTAGCAAGGCAGCAGTTAAAAACCTACTATTTTTCCAAGGATGGAGAACTGGATACTGGGAGTGCTTCACCTGGCAAAGACCTCTACCAAGTTGATTTTAAGCACGATGCACGATGGGGGGAAAGTTATCAAACCAGTCGCTGGCAAATGATGAGTCCAGATGAGATGCCAGTCCGCACGGAGATGGATAAAAAAAGTTTGACCTATACAACCTTACCATTGACTCAAGATACAGAGGTTACAGGGCATCCTATTGTGGATTTTTGGGCCTCCTCCACAGCAAGTAACGGAGACTTCTTTATTTATCTCGAAGATGTAGATCCGAATGGAGAAGCTGTATTAGTCACTGAAGGACTTTTACGTGCGGGTTTTAATGAACTACATGACAATAATACGATGATACTAGGTGGAGAAAAGGGGATAGATGTCAAACCTGAACTTCCTTGGCATGGTTATGAAAACAAACAATACAACAAAGATGTTTTTGCTAACGGGAAAATTGTGCAACTAACCGTTGATTTAATGCCTACTTCCTGGGTATTCAAAGAAGGGCATAGCATTAGAGTTTCTATTGCTGGTGCAGACTGGCCCACGTTTGAAATTCTGCCAGAACTGAGTCCGACAAACAACCCCAACGATCCTAACAATATTGTGCCTGTTATTACAATTCACAGAGACAAGGAACATCCATCGAATGTCGTTTTACCTATTATTCCGAGATAGAAGGGGATAATGCCAGGTCAATCAGATTCGATGTATTCATTTGAAAAGTTGTATTAATGGAAGCGGCGGCGAACTTAGACTTAATAATTATAGTCATAGTTCGCCGCTACTTTCGTTAAACCTTCTAAAGGTTAGACACTTGAAAGGAAGAATTGAATATGAGAACTACAGTGGGAACAAAACTATTGGCCGGATTACTTTCTATAGCTCTGCTTTTAGGTATTACCGGTGCAATTACATATTATGATATAAAAAATTGACACTTCTTATACTGAATTATGCGATAAAACTAGAGGAGTTTATGAATGCTCATGATATACCCTGGATTGATTATATAGTCTCTAGCATCCCATTAAACAAGTCAACGCGTAGAGAGTATATTAGCATCTTGTATAGTTCAAGAAAGCAATTAATGATGGGTGGTAGCTTTATTACTTTCCAACATTCACTGTTTAACGAAAAACTATTTAAATTGTTCTTTAAAAAAGTTGATATAAAAAAGTGTTCAAAAATTTCCCCCCAGCCTTCATATTGTGCTGCAGTGTAGCTGGTTATGATAAGACACATAAAAGGAGTCCAATATGAATCTAATTGAAAAACTTCATACAAATTTGAATTTTCGGCGGTTCTTAATTCTAGTGTTGATTGCATTCATCATTTATCTTATTAGAGATATGTTAAATTTAATATTGCTGACTCTACTCATTGCATTCATTATGAGTAGTTTCCAGAGACAAGTCAGTAAGTTAATTAGTCGCTTCATCAAAGTCAATAGTAAAGTAATCGTGATAGTTCTGTACATATCTTTTGTCGCTATACTTACAGTTCTGTTGATTAAATACCTTCCTTTAGTTTATGAACAAATTATTCAATTAGCGACTTATTTATCAAATATAAGTATGGATGACTTACCGCAAAATCAAATAATACTCTATATATTTGATTCTCTTAAAGGTTTAAATTATCAATCTTATCTTAACAGTGGCGTCGAATATATTTTGAAAATTAGTAATTGGAGTACTAATTTTCTCTTATCCATTATACTAAGTTTTATTTATATTCTGGAAAAAAATAGAATAGTTGAATTTACTTTTAGGCTAAAAGATAGTGCTTTGGGATGGATTTATACAGAGGTTGAATACTTAAGCGGAAAATTTATTACTTCTTTTGGCAAAGTGATTGAAGCACAAATTTTGATAGCAGTGGTTAATACACTTATTACAGTTCTTGGTTTATGGTTACTTGGCTTTCCATATCTACTCGCATTAGCCATTATGGTGTTTCTGCTAAGTTTAATTCCCGTTTTTGGATTTATCATTTCACTGATACCATTAAGTATTATTGCGTATAATATTGGAGGTATGCAAACAACATTTTATTTATTAATTATGGTCGCACTCATACATTTTGCTGAAGGATACTTTTTAAATCCAAAGCTCATGTCATCAAAAATGAATCTTCCGATGTTTGTTACATTAATTATCTTATTTTTTTCTGAGCACTATATCGGAGTTTGGGGATTGATAATTGGTATACCAATATTCTTGTTTTTACTTGATATATTAGAGGTTGATCGATCATAAAACAGAAAGTTTGATATTGAGACTATAAAAATGTAAAGCCTAATTATGTGCACCTGTTGGAGATATTAGGTGCAATAACCTGATTGATAATAATAGCTTTCTGCTTACTGAGTTTATAGCTTCTCTTAGGCAAGGAGATGGTCCTGAAAAAGAAGATAAATTTGTCCTGCTTAGTTATTAAGTATATCTAGTTGATTCTCTTTTAAGAAAAACAAGCATGATAAAGGAGGGGAAATATGGAAATAGAGATTAGAGAAGTGAATGAAGAAAATTTAAATGATATCCTTTCATTACGTGTACATGATCATCAAAAAGCTTATATTGAAACTCCATTTGAAAGTTTAGAGGATGCTAAAAAATGTTCGTATTATAAGTCAGCTGGATTGTATGTAGATAAAGCCTTGGTCGGATTTGCTATGTTTGGTTTTTTCCCTCAAGAGGATAAGGGAGGCAGGGTGTGGTTTGATCGATATCTGATCGATAAGAAGTATCAAGGACGTGGATTAGGGAGAATATTACTAACGACACTTATAGAATATTTGGTACAACGGTTTAATTGTAGTGAAATTTATTTAAGTATATACCAAGACAATATTGGAGCTTTAAGTTTATACAAAAAATTAGGGTTTGAATTCAATGGAGAAATGGATATTAATGGGGAAATGGTAATGGTTAAAAAGCTATGATAAATACAGCAGTTTGGATGAAGATCCTAGCTGCTGTATTTGTGCGTGCATTTGACATAACGTTCGTCGCAGATATAAGCCCTTGTTTGAGCAGTTTCCTCTCATATTGAAACTACAGCTGGCAGGCGACCTGGTTACCGTGAATTATGCGGCAGGTTACCCGGAGGATGATTCCGTCGATGATGAGCTGATCAAGGAAAGCGTCTCACTGGCAGCGAATTCCGATGTGGCTGTCCTGTTCGTAGGCCAACCGGAATATGCCGAATCGGAAATGCATGACCTTAAAGGCATTGAGCTTCCTGAGCATCAAGTGAAGCTGATTCAAGCGGTTGCAGCCGCTCAGCCTAAGTGCATCGTGGTGACAAGCAGCGGTTCCGCCTTGGTCATGAGTCCATGGGTGCAGCATGTGCCGGGCGTCATCCATTCCTGGCTATCGGGTCAAGGCTTGGGCAGAGCGGTCGCAGAGGTATTGTTCGGACACACCAATCCTTCGGGCAAACTGTCGGAGACCTTTCCCGTGAAGCTGTCGGACAATCCTTCGCATATGCGTATTCGGGGAGAGAACGGCAAGTTGTATTACCGCGAAGGACTGTTCGTGGGTTATCGTTACTATGACCGCAAGGAGCTGGCGCCGCAATTTCCTTTCGGACACGGCTTGTCGTACACTACATTTGTCTATTCCGACCTGGAAGTGAAGCAGCGGGGGACAGGAGTCACAGTATCTCTTCAACTGAAGAACACAGGCAAGCGAAGAGGAAAAGAAGTCGTTCAACTGTACGTGCATGATGAAGAGTGCAAATGGACGCGTCCCGAGAAGGAGCTGAAGGCTTTTGCCAAAATCGAGCTTGATCCGGGTGAAACACAGAAGCTCGTCTTTGAGTTGGAGGAGAGAGATTTCTCTTACTACAACACCAAGTATAATCGTTGGGCAGCTGACACGGGATTCTTCCAGATTTTATTGGGCAGCTCATCCAAAGACATCCGAATCACCGGGCGCTTGCATTGCGATTTCGGAAAGGAAGAAATCACGTTCCACAAGTTCAGCCTTCTGAGTGAATGGTTGAGTGATCCCGCTGCGAAAGCTGTATTAGAGCATTCCCTGAATGAAATGAACGAATACGTCACAGATAAGGTATATCTTAACGATGAATTCGTCGGATTTTGGGAGGACTTCCCTATGGTGAAAATATTCCAGATGTTCGGTCAAAACTGGATGAACGAACGTTCGCCAGATGAGGTAATCCAAGAACTCATCGCACAGGTTGACCAGGCACGAACGATGCGGTGATTCGGAGGCATTGTTGAGCAACCAGCTGATGATCAGACAAGTAAGTGACATCATCTCGTGTCCACAACCTCAAAAAATTCGACAATACAGGGGAGGACATGGAGGACCTCATCTCCATCGGCACCATCGGGCTGATCAAAGCCATCGAGAGCTACCGCCCGAACAAAGGCACGAAGCTCGCCACTTTTGCCGCCCGCTGTATCGAGAATGAAATCCTCATGCATTTGAGATCGCTTAAAAAGACCAAAAAGGACGTATCCCTGCATGATCCGATAGGGACGGACAAAGAAGGAAATGAGATCACGCTGATCGATATCCTCGGTTCCGACGCAGATGATATTGTGAAGGAAGTCGATCTGAAGATTGAGAAGAGCAAGATTTACCGCAATCTGGATATTTTGGATGACCGGGAGAAGGAAGTGGTGGTTGGCCGCTTTGGCCTCGACACTGGCGGAGAAGAGCGGACGCAGCGGGAGATTGCGAAGGAGCTGGGGATTTCGCGGAGTTATGTGTCGCGGATAGAGAAGAGAGCGCTGATGAAGCTTTATCATGAGTTTTATAAGGCGAAGCGGTGAGTATAAAATTTGGAATATAGTGGAAGAATTAGAGGGGAAGCGGATTAAAATCCGCTTCTTTTTTATGGTATAAAACAATAATGTCTTCAGGTGTGATTGAACTTAAATGCATATTCTCTACGATAGGCTATGGGAAGACGCATGATCCGGTGGATTTGATCCATACTCATCGTCATCCTTTCTCCTCCTTGACTACTCTCAAGAAGGTATATCGGGTAGGATGACCACCAGCCTAAAAGACCAAAGGAATTTCCCTGATCCAACCAAGGATTTCTTGTTGATAATAGCAGGGAATTCCTGTTGATCCGACCAGAGATTTTCCGGTGATAATACCATCCCTTACGCCGGTGCCGAGCACGACGTCTTCACGGAGGCCGCGATTGACGATGGTTTTCGATTTTCCTCGGTGCCGCCCGATTAATCAATAAGGTTTGTAAAAGGCATCGAATACCGCATGTTTTGGGATCTCCCCTTTTGCGCCCGCTCTTGCTGGTGGACACGAACAATCGTCGCATCAATCATACTTTCCCAGTCGGGTTCCACGGAAACGTGTTCCAGGATGCGGTCCTAAATCCCGGCAATCTGCCAGCAGCGAAATCGTCTGTCAAGAACCATAATATTCCGGCATGTTTCGCCAGGACGCTCTTGTCCGCCACAGCATTGCGTTCAACATCTTGCGATGATCTTTCGGGGTCTCCCTCCTTGTGGTTTTCGTTCCGCCGGCAACAAGTCCTTAATCTTATCCCGTTGGTCGTCACGAATTTCGTATCATCTCATCACTTACCCTTTTTTTCAATTTATAGTTTGCATACACTACTTAATTAGAAATATCAAAGGATTTCAAAGAAAATATAAGATTTTACTATGTCAGCGACAAAGCTAAACTGCTAAAATAAAGATTATTATTAATTGGGATTAGGTGAGCTTAGTCAAAGGATTTGGAGGAAGAGGTATGAGACTTCTTGTTATTGATGACGAGATTCGAACAAGAGAGCATCTAGAGCGTAAAATCTCATGGACTTTTATCGGTATCACAGAAGTACGTACTGCCGCTAACGGACTGGAAGCTTTAGATATAATTTCGATATGGGAGCCTGATATTCTTCTGTGTGATGTTCGTATGCCAAGAATGGACGGGGTAGAATTTGCTCGTCTTTACCGCGAGAATGGCGGAGATGGCGAATTAATTTATCTTAGTGGATATTCTGACAAAGAATATTTGAAAGCAGCAATAAAAATGAAAGCGTTTAACTATATTGAGAAGCCAATTGATATTAAAGAAGTTATGGATACGGTTGCATCAGCTGTAAAATCCAAAACTTATGAACGGCAGATGCAAGTGGGATATGACAGGAGTCTTCCTTTCTTACGCCAGGAAATGGTACGGAAGATAATATCAGATCCTAACTCGGCGCATGTACAAAAGGCACTAGAAAGCAAGGAAACGTTTTTGCTTCCATCTAAGAGTAGCTTAACGGTATTGGCTGTAGCCTTGTTTTGGAAGCCGTCTCTGATACCAGAAGACTGGGAGACCGTGCATGAAGATGTGCTACAAAAATTGGGCGAAATGTCTTTACTTTCAAGTATAAAAGGTATAAGCGGATTTGATTATAAGAAATTGTTAATTATTATTCTGCCCGGTGTATATCGGAATAACTTTCAAGAAGGTAAATATATTGTTGAACAATTGGCTCAAGAACTTGGAAGCATTCTGGATCCACTTATTTCATTTCGAATAGGAATTGGAGAGCCGGTTAGGTGCCTTTCCGAAATACCACTCGGGTACAATAGCGCGGTAAAAGCTTGTAAATTGTTGTTTTACGAAGATGAAAAGAAGCTTTCATTTGCAGATGTGGTAAAGGAATCAACTTCAATTCAGTATCGCCGTGAGGACATTCTGCAATTCCGAGAAGAACTTCGCAAGGGTAACATGGAAGGGGCTAGAAGAGAATTACATTTACTTACCACAAGAATACGTGAACTAGCAGATCCAGATATAGTACGTGTTCAAGATATTTATTTTCAATATTTGATTATAATTCTTGAAACCGCATTTAATCAAGGTTTCGCAGACCGAGAAAAAGTGGAGGGGCGCAGATATATTTGGAAAGAAATAGGCCGGTTAATGAGCTTAAAACAACTTGAAGAATACATTCTTTCATTTTTGGATTTGTTCAAAGAGAAAGATATCGAGGATAATGGGAAAATTCGCGACATCCTTCGATATATAAATGCCCATTTTCATGAGAAGAGGTTTACAATTCAAATGATAGCTGATCATGTTGGATTTAATGAGACCTATTTATCTGTTTATTTCAAGAAATATCGTGGCCAAACGATTAAAGAATACATCAATGATTTACGTATCGTTGAAGCTAAGTCCATGCTCGCAAGTAAACAGATGAAGCTTTACGAAATAGCAATGCGACTGGGTTTTGCGGATTCCAACTACTTTACAAGTTTTTTTAAAAAAGTTGTGGGATGCACACCATCGGAATATCGGGAGAAAATTAACAGGTGAAGAAACGTATATTTAAACCATTTCGTGATCTTAGCATCCGATACAAAATGCTTATAACCATTTTAATCGTTTTTACTATACCTTTCCTTTTGCTTCTAACCATTAGTTTGCGTGAGACCAAAAAAGAAAGTGAAAAGCAAGCCGTTTTTTCAGCACATAAAGTTCTTGAAGAAACAACAGCCTATTTGGAGTACAAGTCAAAAGCGATTACGGAAGTTTTGAATTTCATCGCACTTAACGATACCGTTCATACTTTGATCCTCACCGATCCTAATAGATACAAAGACATTAATTTATGGGATTCAGACGCGAACAAGCTGTCCGATGTGATTAACCAGTTTCGGTACAATGAAGATATTGAAAAGATACAACTTTATATGAAGGCAGGTCTTGCAGGACAACCGGGGAATTCAGAATTTCTAAAGTTAACGGAGCTTGAGCAATACAAATGGTTCCCTGAATTTTCTAATACTAATTTTCAAATCTCTTGGCTTTCCTCTACTGTATTTGGGTCAGCGACTGATTCTGATCAAATCTTTATTATCCGTAAAATTCCTTCGGCAAACAATGTGCAACAATTTGATGGGATCGTTAAAGCAAGTGTGGCACAAGACTCATTCGATTCGGTATTGGATCATGCAGTCATTACGCCAAATGCTTCAGCCGTATTATTCAACGAGCGAGATGAAGTTATAAGTGCATCCGATTCATATTCACTTGAAATCAGTAAATTACACGACATGTTAAAACAGCGGCTGCATGTATCAGATTCTGATAGTTATTGGAACGAGGAGATATACATCAATGGCAATCGTATGCTCCTTGGGGTAAAGTCAATTTCGAATACAGACATGAAACTTGCAATTATCGTACCTTATTCCGATATCCTTTCAGCTAGTAATAAGTCTCGAGACAGGATGATCCAACTGTTTCTTTTCGTATTTCCTCTAGCTATTCCTTTAACCTATATTGCTGTAGGTTCGATGACGAAGCGTATTCGAAGACTTATTGCCCATATTCGAAAAGTAAGAAAAGGCGATTTTAAGGTTTATACGTCGATATCAGATAGTAAAGACGAGATCGGAGAGCTCGCCCATAATTTCAACTTAATGGTTCAGGATATTTCTGAGTTGATGGAAGAAACCTATCGATTAGGACAAGAAGTGAAGAATAAAGAGTTAATGGCACTTCAGGCTCAAATTAATCCTCATTTTCTATACAATACGTTAGATTTAATTAATATTATGGCTATTGAGAATCAACCGGGCGAGGTTTCCAAGCTGGTGAAGACGTTAGCTGTTTTCTACAAACTTAGTCTTTCTAACGGTGAGGAGAAGGTTACACTTGAGAGTGAGATTCGTCATATTGAAGCATATGCTGCAATTCAGAGTATGCGGTTTGGGCAAGGTATTCAATTGATATTTAACATTCCATATGAACTGTATGGTTTAGAAGTGCCCAAAATTACTCTTCAACCCTTGGTTGAGAATGCTATTATTCACGGTATACTAGAAAAGCCTGTGGTAGGAGGCACGATTCAAATTGCTGCAGAAATACAGGAGTCTGATTTGATTTTGCGAGTAGAAGATGACGGTGTAGGAATGAATGTAGAAAAGATCAAGAAAGTAAGAACCGGTTTTGCAAGTAAAAATACTGGAGGATTTGGCATCAGGAACATTCAGGAGCGAATTGAACTATTATATGGTGGTAATTACGGGCTGACCTTTCAAAGTATGCATAACCATGGAACCATCGTAACGTTACGACTACCTCAGATTCGCCAGGAGGATCTGTAATGAATCAGAATGTTAAAAAGTTAATGATACTTCAAGTAATACTAATTACTTTAACGGTTCTCAGTAGTGCTTGTGATCATTCCACGAATAAATCTTCTTTGTCGGATAGCGAGAGAAATACTTTGACAGAACCCGATCACTCAAGCAAAGTGACACTTCAGATGTATTTGATTGGAGAAGCGCCGCAAGGGATGCCCGAAGTACTAAGAGAGCTTAATAAAAAGCTATTAAACGATATTAATGCAACTATTGATTTGCATTATATTGGTTGGGGTGATCTACGATCCAAATACTCCCTCATATTGGCGGCAGGGCAAGATGTAGATATTATTTATGCCTCCAATTGGAATTATTACGTGCAAGAGGCATCTAAGAATGCCTTTTTGCCTTTGAGCGAAGAGTTAATAAAACGATATCTCCCAAGACATAATGCTAAAATGGACCCTGCTGGTTGGAAAGAGGCAGAGATCAATGGGGAGATTTATATGATTCCAACCTCTACACCAGAAAAAATGGCCAGCGTTTTCGTAATACGAAAAGATCTTCGTGAGAAATACGGTATTCCTCCTATTACACGGTTGTCCGAATTAGGCCCATATCTTAAGGCAATCAAGCAGAACGAACCAGGGATGGTACCGATGAATATCGATGCGGAGTATGATTTAGCATTTCCTTATATTTACATCATGAATGACAAGATTGCCTTTCCTGGTGGTACCATTGAATCAGGAAATCCAAGCGATCAGGGAATTACATTTAACTATAATGATCCCAGCGGCAAGTTATATTCAATGATAGAAGAACCTTTTCTGAGTGTACAGAAGTATGCTGCTGGGATCATGAAGGATTGGTATGATAAAGGCTATATTAATAAAAACCCCTATGCGAATAATGTTCCATCCCAAAATAATTTTTGTGCTGGCAAGACTGGTGTAGCTTTTGGAAACTCCAATAATATAGAACCAATGATTGAAGAATGTGAATCAAAAGGTATTGATGTAGACATTATATCGGTTACTGATGAAAATGGGAAAATACCTATGAGCTCTTGGCTCATCAATGGTTTGGCGATAGCGGCTGGCTCACGTAATGCTGAACGAGCGCTCCAAGCAATCGATCTCATTATGGAGGACCCTTCTTACGTTTATTTGACGTACTATGGAATCGAAGGAAAGCATTATGTGTTAACAAGTGATGATAAGATTGCTTTACCAGAGGGGGTTACGCCAGAAACCAACGCGTATCCGCTTGATAGGTCTGGATTCTGGTTTGTAAACAAGGAGTATCTTAAACCTATGGCTTCCTGGCCGGAAGCTTATGTTAAGCATCTTGACAACATTAAGGATAATTTTATAACCACGCCGTATACCTCATTTAGCTTTAACCCTGAACATGTCAAAAGTGAAATCTCCTCTCTGTCCAAGGTATCTGCTCAATATGCGCGTCCCATCTATATTGGAGCGGTTGACAATATTGATCAGGCTTTCGAACACTTGAAACTAAAATTACAAGCGGCTGGAATTGAAAAGGTGAAAAAAGAAGTGCAAAAACAGGCTGCCGTTTTTTTAGATAAAAAAAATAAATAATGCCATGATCATAATTGGTTGAAATTAAGAGCCGGACAATAAAATCTGGGACGACCCCCGTTTATGAGACAGAGATCAAAACCCTTTAGGCTTAGGCAGCCAGTCGCCGGAATTCAATTGGCGACTGGTTATTTAGTTTCGTTTAAATCCGGATGGAGTTATAGCAGGTTAACTTTTCGAAGTAGAACGTTTCAGACTTTAGAGTGGAATGAAATGATTCAATGGGGCATTATCAGCGGGCGTTCCCTTGCGGGGACATGCTCATGGTAATGCCTTTTCCTTTGCCGCCATAAGTACGCCACTGCCCCTAATCTCATAAGAGATTCAAAGAATAACAAAGGTTTATCACGTATGAACGAAAGCGCTTTATATCTACAATAATTATATATTCTAGTCAGGAGGAGACGATCATTTTGAATCGCAATAATTTCTGGAGGAACTTGGTAAGATACCATACTCTTCTGCTTATGTTACTACCGGGCGTATTATTTTTTATCCTAGTCGCCTATATTCCAATGGCTGGTATAGTGTTAGCCTTCAAAAAGTATAATTATAATGATGGAATTTTTGGAAGTCCCTGGAATGGATTTGATAATTTTAAATTTTTTCTTCAATCGGGTGATGCTTGGGATGTTACACGAAATACAGTTCTCTACAACATAGCGTTTATAATAGTGAACAATTTACTCCCAATTATTATGGCAATCTTATTGTTTGAAGTTGCGAAAAAATGGTTCCGTAAGGTGATCCAGACAATGATGTTTTTGCCCTATTTCTTATCATGGGTTGTTGTTGGTGCAATAGCTTACAATCTATTCAACTATGACTTCGGCTTAGTAAACGGTTTATTGAGAGGAGTAGGAATGGAGCCAATCGATATTTATAACACCCCAGCATACTGGCCTACAATACTGGTCATCGTTTCGGCTTGGAAGGCTGTGGGTTATGGCTCCATTATGTACTTAGCCGCAATCACTGGAATCGACACGGAGATGTACGAAGCAGCAGAAATCGACGGAGCTAACGTATTTCAACGTATTTGGAAAATAACAATTCCGAATTTATTACCAACGGTTATCATTCTAGTATTGCTTGCAGTTGGAAATGTATTCCGGGGAGATTTCGGTTTGTTCTATAATATGGTCGGTAATAATGGTCTTCTGTTTGAGTCGACAAATGTAATTGATACATTTGTGTTCCGAGCACTAACTTTAACCAGTGATATTGGGATGTCGTCAGCAGCTGGATTCTATCAATCTATCCTCGGATTTGTAACAATTCTAGCAGCAAATTATGCTGTTCGAAAGTACGACAAGGATCGGGCTTTATTCTAGAAATGGAGGAGATATCTGTTGAACTCGCCTTTGATAACAACCAAACAACATCAGAAATTATTATCTAAACGAGTGAAAAGAAGGGATCGATTACTGCTCAATGTAATCGGATATACTAGTTTGTCATTGATTGCTATGTTTTGTCTAGTGCCATTCCTGCTTGTTTTGTCGTCTTCTTTCACGTCAGAAAATAGCATTATCGATAAAGGGTTTCAACTAATTCCTTCAGATTTCTCCACTGAAGCCTACGGATTACTTTTCAAATATCCGAATCAAATGCTTAGGGCTTATGCTGTCACAATTAGCGTTACCGTAATTGGCACTGCAGTCGGCTTATTTTTAACATCGATGACGGCATATGTTCTTACACGAAAAGATTTTATATGGAGAAGTGGTTTTGCGTTTTTCTTTTTCTTCACGACTTTGTTTAGTGGTGGTCTTGTACCTTGGTACCTCTTAGTCGTCAATTATCTGCATTTAAAGGATACGTTGATTATTCTAATTCTGCCCATGTTATTGAATGTGTTCAATATTCTCGTCATGAAGTCGTTCATGAGTAGCATTCCAGATGCAATCGCAGAATCGGCAAAAATTGATGGAGCGGGAGACTTCTTGATTTATATCAAGCTTATTGTTCCATTGTCCAAGCCAGCAATGGCTACTATCGGACTTTTTATTGCGCTTGGTTATTGGAATGACTGGTATAACGCTCTTTTATTTATATCGAACGAGAATTTAATGCCGCTTCAGTATTACCTTTATAAAATGCTCGGCAATATGGAGGGAATTCGTAAAGCGATGCTTTTATCTGGTGTCGTTACTAATGTCAGCCTTCCTACTGAAAGCCTTAAGAATGCAATGACGGTTGTGGCAATAGGACCAATTCTGTTAGCCTATCCATTCATTCAACGATTTTTTGTTCAAGGACTAACGATTGGTTCCGTGAAAGGATGACCTCAGGGAGACCTGGTTATCAATATCAAGTAGCATACTTTAGGGGGAATTGAGAAAATGAAAGTATCAAAGAAAAAGTCGTTTTTATTGCTACTGACTCTTTTACTGACGCTATCCATGGCGATCAGTGCTTGCAGTGGAAATAACAGCAAGAGTAATCAGTCGGAAAGTACAGGTAAGACAAACAACTCAGCAGCTACTGCTGAAACAAATGTTGCTGGTACAGAAACGGATATCGATACATCAAAAGAAGTTAGATTGAAAATGGTCATGCTTGGTGCAAAGCCTGCCGATTCTCAAAAGGTATACGACGAAATTAACAAGAAGTTGAAAGAAAAAATAAATGCTACTGTGGAAGTTGAGTACCTGGATTGGGCTGATTGGTCTCAGAAATATCCTATTAAATTCGCAGCAAATGAAGACTTTGATTTAATTTATACGTCGAACTGGGCATTTTATAACGATCAAGCAACTAAAGGGGGGTTTTTAGAACTGACAGAGGATTTATTGAAGAAATATGCACCGGTGGCAAAAGCAAATATACCAGAAGTGAATTGGGATCAAGCTAAAGTTAACGGGAAAATCTATATGATTCCTAATAATCATATGGAAGTTGTTGATAAATTATCTCTCATTCGCGAGGATCTTCGCCAAAAATATAACCTACCTGAAGTCAATAGCCTTGAATCGTTTGCAACTTACTTAAAGACAATCGCAAAAAATGAAAAGGGCGTTACTGCGTATAGCGACGCAGCCGGAAACGGAGTCGTTTGGCATGACCTGGATCTTCAAACCTTATTCCAGCTTAACAATTGGAGATTATTAAATTATGCGGTACCTATTGCATTCAAAGCTGACGACCCAACTGGTAAATTGTTTAATGTAATCGAAACACCTGAATATAAAGATTTATTGAATTATTATAAAGATTTGGCCGACAATGGAGTTTGGCCAAAAAATATTATCAATAATAAAGCTGACATTTGGCCGCAAGTAAAATCAGGCAAAGTTTCAATGATTACTCAAAACCTTCTTACTTTGGCAAGTAACATGGCGGAAGCAAAGCGTGAAAATGCAAACGTAAATCTCAAGATCGTAACTCTTTCGCCAAATGCCAAAACAAGTGCTGCAATTGCAACACAAAATGGTATGGGTATTCATGCTACCAGTAAAAACCCTGAAAGAGCTTTGATGGCTCTTGACTTATTTCAAAACAACAAGGAAATTCATGATCTTGTTCTGTTAGGAATTGCTGGTGAGCATTATAAACCAGAAGGTGACGATAAATACTCTGCTGGACCAATGGCCGCTAACTATGGCGGTTACTCGACTTGGGGTTTCAATTCGAACATCAATCGCGAAAATTTAGATACTCCGAAAGAAGCTTTAGATATGCTTAATGAGCTTAAATCTCGAGTATATCATTATCCTCTTGAAAAATTTGTATTTGATGATACAAATGTTAAGAATGAAATCTCAAACATAAATAATGTAATGATTCGTTATAATGCTCCTTTGGAATACGGAGCAATTGAGAACACTAATGAAGGGTACGCACAGCTCGCTAAGCAATTGAAGACGGCGGGACTTGAAAAAGTTCAGCAAGAAATGCAGTCGCAGATTGATGCATTTTTAGCAGCGCAGTAATATTCATTAACAGCCTCTGCTTAATAGCGGGGCTGTTTTTGTTAACTTGAGTTTAATTTGTAACATTAATTATCGAAAGTATAATTAAGAATATAAGACTTTTAAAGTAAATCGAAGGTTTGTCGAGTTGGAAAGAAAGCGCTAACATAATATGCTTGAAATATCACAGAGTAAATCGGAAACATAAAGGATTAGAGTTCTATTTACTCTGTGAAAACTAACAAGAAAAGTGGTGTTTGATAAAATGTTTAAGAGTAGGTTCAAGAGGTCCATTTCAATGCTATTGAGTATGTTCTTCTTAAGTAGTATATTCCTAGCATTGCACGGAGATCCGACGGCTTCAGCAGCATCTGCTCCAGTTGCTCCTCAATTTGCTTATGGAGCGGATGTCAGTATGTTGCCAGTAATAGAAGCAGAAGGCCGAAAACTCTACTATCGAGATGGTACTGAAGGGGATTATTTCGATATTTTAAAAAAGGATTTTGGTATTAATGCAGTCAGATTAAGAACATGGGTTAATCCGAATGAGAATGATAGCTATGCTAACCAAGCAGGTACAATTGCATTGGCAAAACGTGCGCATGACAAGGGAATGGATGTCATGATTGATTTCCATTATGGAGACTCATGGAATGCGGTCGGTTACCAAATATGTCCAGCAGCATGGCAAGGTCTAAACTACAATGATCTTAAAACGACACTTTATAACTATACTTATAATTTTATGCAAGATCTTGTTGGTCAGGGTGTAACCCCAGCATGGGTGCAAATCGGTAATGAGACGAACCTAGGACTGTGTGGATGGATTGGCGGTTTGTCGAACCCGACTCAGATGGTAGGCCTGTTCAATGCTGGTTATGACGCTGTGAAGTCTGTGTCTCCTTCGACCATTGCTATGATTCATTTGGCGGGTCCGCAAAGAAATCTGGAAGCATTCCTTGATCCATTCTTTAGTAATGGCGGTAAGACGGATATGATTGGGTTCTCCTCCTATGCGGCTCTCGACCTTCAGGCAGGTGTAGCTAGCCGGGCAGAAGAATTACAAGCCAAATACAACAAACCAGTAATGATGACAGAAGTCGGTGGAAAGTGGTACAAAGGTGCACAGACAAAAACTGTGATTGCCAACTGGATTAACTTAATGAAGAGAATTGGAGGCAATGGCTCGGGTGTCTTTTATTGGGCCCCAGAGACTCCACCTCCTGGTCCAAATGGCGGTTATGATATGGGAGCACTTGATACAAACGGGATGTGGACACCTGCTATGGATGCATTCAGAGATGCCAGTGGGGCTGGAGGAGAGATTAAAAGGATTGAATCCTACAGTTCCCAAAGTAATTTTATTAGACATACCAACTTTCAAGTACGTGTTGATCAGAATGTAAGTCCGCTCGATGATTCCAAATTCCGAATAGTTTCAGGACTTGCCGGAAGTGGAACAATCTCTTTTGAATCAGTGAACTACCCGGGCTATTATTTAAGGCACAGTAATTACAGTCTTGTCTTAAAAAAATCTGATGGAACGGATCTGTTTAAGAATGATTCATCCTTTATGAGAGTACCTGGACTTGCAGATACTTCATGGGTATCATACCGCTCCTACAACTTCCCTGATCGATATATCCAAATTGACAGCAGTTTTCAGTTAAGAATCGATTTTGTAAATAATTCAAATGCATTAGCAAATTCAACATTTAGAGAAATCCAGTAATTAAACAATAGTACAGCCCGTATATTTGGGTCAGACCGAGTGTACGGGCATTTTTTTGAAGCTAGGATTTTAAAAAGGTGCGAAGATTTATATCGTACCGATAATTAAATATTCAGATGTTTTGTGAAGATAAGGTATTAGGTGCACGTATACTTAAATTTGTCTGTCTACATATTATAACGGGCTTTACAATCTGGTCGCTTATTTAAGCTATTGCCTGATCTCCCGTTGATGGATTTTCGGAGCTATCTGTTATGCGTCTGAAGATGGTCATATAAAATGATTATGTTCATAGACCGCCTGTTCATGGGATAATAGAGAGTGGACCCTTTCAGCGAAGTGCGGAATTATAATAGGCGGGAGGATTATAACGGATGTGGATGAAAATTCTCCAAACGTTTAAATGGGGATCAGTGCAGAGAAAAGTATTAATTATGGGGTCGCTTCTGGCCAGTATTCCTGTGCTGGTAATGGGAACGATGGCTTATTGGAGCGCAAGCAGCAGTATTATGAACGAGGTCAGGACGGCGAACAGCCAAATGATGCTGCAGGTGCAGCAGCGAATCGATGAGAAGCTGATGACACTCGAAAACATTGCGCTGCAAAATGCAAGTAATCCGACACTCATGCGTTTTCTATCGTTGCCGGATCCAGATAGCAATTACGAGCTTTACGGGGTGACGCTGACGCTGCTTAGCTCCATCCAGACTTTGATTGACGATGTGGACTCCGTATATTTATATCTGCCAGAAAAACAGAAGGTCGTATCCTCTGATCGGGGGATTAAAGATGATAACACACTGGCACATCACATCAAGCAAGCCATTGATCGTGAAAGACCGGAGAAATTATGGCTGGATCATAAAGTAGAGTCGACTGCTTATCGTGAAGTGCTCCATCAGATTACCTATATCCGAAAAATTGTTACCCATGACAACAGTTCAGAAGGATATTTAATTGTCAATCTGGATGAAACGACACTGTTTCGCATATTTGCCAGTATGAAACTGGGTAAAAATCGCGAGTTGCTTATTGTTACCCCTTCCTATAATGTATTCTCAGATTCATCTAACCATCTATTTCATTCGCCACTTGATGAGACTCCATTTATTCGAGAGATCATGAATATGCATATATCGGAAAAGATGTGGATCGAAAATATTGAAGGCCGCAGCGTCTCGGTCAATTATTTGGAATCGCCTCATAATGGCTGGAGATATATTACACTTGTTCCCTACAGCGATATTACAATGCACTTAAAACGGATTGAACAGACGACGGTAGGGATTTGTCTGATCTTGGTATCAGTAAGCATCGTCGCTTCAGGTGTGGTATCCAAACGATGGTTGTATGCTCTTCAGTCGTTGGTAGAAACAATTAAAAATAAGGGGGACCTCCCGAATGGAGAAGGCAAGCAAAATGAGTTTGAGTTGATTAGGCAATATTTCGAATTTTTGGAGCATGACAAGGTCAGGCTCAAACAGCAAATTGACGAATCGATGCCCATTCTGAAAAACAACTTCATTCAACGGTTATTGACAGAGCCTTACCGGGAGGAGATGGCAGACCAGGCCTTGTATTACGAAATTCCGGTTAGATCTGAGCATTATTCGATCTTGTGCATTGAACCGGATAATATGCGTGGAAAGACAGAGCAGGACCGGATTCTATTTCACTATGCCGTCATGAATATTGCCAAGGAAATTATTAATAAGGTAACCGATGGACTTGTTATTCAGACACATAGCGGCCATATCGTAGTATTGCTAAATCATCAGGAGGATCAAGGAGTGGAGGTCGCTCCGTCGCATGTCTTTGGCATTGCCGAGGAAATCCGTCATACGGTGGGATCATTGCTAAATATTACGGTGACCATAGGAATTGGACGGAGTTGCAAAGGGTTCGGGCAAATTAGAAGGAGTTTTCGTGAATCCATGGAAGCGCTTGATTATCAGCTGGTTCAGGGCAGTGGAAAGGTTCTGTATATCGGTCAGGTACAGTTGGAGAGCGCCTCATTGCAGTATCCATCGGAATGTGAACAACAAATCATTACCAGTCTGAAGCTTGGCAATCTGTCGAAAATTCAGGAGCTACTAGATGAATTTGCTGAAACGCTACGTGCAGAAACTGGAGATTCGGGACAAATTCGGCAGTCCTATATTCAGTTGCTGGCCGTTTGCTTGCGTACTATGCTGGAACTTGATGGCGATAATACTGAAATGTTTCCGTATAATCCATACGAGCGTCTCCTCTCCTTCAATACAACAGAAAAAATGATTGGCTGGTTAAAGAACGAGGTGTATCCGCGTATGACGGAGCATGTCCGTCTTCGCCTGCAGCAAAGGACGCATAGCACCATTCAAAAGGCGCTGAGTTATATTCATGATAATTATGACTATGATCTATCCATACCGTTGGTTGCAGGTTTTATATCGGTGCCAGTCTCCCAATTCAGCCATGTATTCAAGGCGGAGGTAGGGATGACATTTTCGGAATACGTCCTTATGTATCGGATGGAGAAGGCGAAAGAACTGTTGAGAGACAGCGATGCACGCATTTCGGATATAGCAGACAAACTACGGTACAACAATTCGCAGAACTTCATCCGAGTATTCAAGAAGATGTATGGCATGACACCCGGTGAATTTCGAACACGGATTCGTGGTCAGTAATAGCAAAGCGATAATCATTTCTGATGATTACAGAGGCTTTCTTCCCCATGAAGAAAGCCTTTTTATATTCACGGCATGTGCATTGCGATTGTCATATGAAATGATTGTATATTTGTGTATCTGCCCCATGCTACATTGATTTAGCAAACCAAGCCCCATTTTGTATACAGGAGGATATCGATGTGAAGACGAAGCAAGAACCCGTTACTTTGCACCTGGACCCAGGCGCACGCAGCCCCAGTAAGCTTGAATTTATCCGTAAAGAGATCGTTCGAAACAAATATGTCTATCTAATGATTGTGATGGTCATGGCTTATTACGGAATTTTTCATTATGGACCGATGTACGGTCTGTTAATGGCTTTTCAGCAAAACTACAGTTTGTCTCATGGAATTTGGGGAGGCGAATGGATCGGTTTTGAGCATTTCCGGACGTTTTTTGACAGTTATTATTTCGGACGGCTGTTAAAGAACACACTTATTCTAAGTTTTTACAGTATTATTTTGGGCTTTCCAGCCCCCATTCTTCTAGCTATACTGCTGAACGAAGTCCGAAGTTCCAAATTCAAACGGGTGGTGCAGACTGTCAGCTACCTGCCTCACTTCATTTCCATCGTCGTTGTGGTCGGTATTCTGAAAACGTTCTCTTCACTGGACAACGGATTATTCAATATCGTTCGTTCCTTCTTCAGTCTGGAGCCAGTTATGTTTTTTACCGAAGTGGACATGTTCAGGCCAATGTACATTTTGTCAAATATATGGCAAGGAGCGGGCTGGAGCTCGATTATATTTCTGGCGGCGCTGGCCGGTATCGATTCGCAGCTGTATGAGGCGGCCAAAATTGATGGAGCAGGCAGATGGAAGCAATTCCTTCATGTTACCTTGCCTGGCATTATCCCCACTATTATCGTATTGTTCATTCTTCGTATGGGTGGCATTATGAATGCCGATATGCAGAAGGTGCTGCTTATGCAAACGGCGCCCACCTATGAGGTGTCCGACATCATTGCAACATTCGTCTACCGGGTAGGGGTTCAGCAGGCCAACTTCTCCTATGCGGCAGCGGTTGGGCTGTTCAACGGCATCATTAACCTAATATTTCTTATTATCACCAACATGATCAGCCGGAAGGCTAATCAGACCAGCTTGTGGTAGGGGGACCGAGGATGAAGATAAGACGCTCGACAGGAGAAATCATTTTTGATACAGCTAATTTTATTATGTTGGCAATCTTTATGGCTATTTGTGCATATCCCATGATCTATGTATTCAATTCTTCAATTAGCGATCCCCAGCAGATGCTGATGAACCGTAGCTTTATGCTGTGGCCCCAAGGGTTTTCGCTTGAGGGTTATAAACAGGTATTGACCAATGAAAAAATATTTACCGGTTACTTAAATACGTTGTTTTATGTTATTGTCGGCACACTTGCCAACTTACTGATGACCTCGATTGCAGCTTATGGACTGTCGCGGCCCGATTTATACGGGAAAGGTCTGTTTATGAAGCTGATCATCTTTACCATGCTTTTTGGCGGGGGGATGATTCCATCATTCCTGCTTGTTCAAAATCTCGGTCTGGTGGATACACGTCTGGCGCTCATAATACCTGGCTTGATCAGCACATTTTACTTGATCATTATGAAAACGAACTTCGAGAGTATTCCAAAGGAAATGGTGGAATCAGCCAAGCTGGACGGGGCGAATGACTTTCAGATTCTATTTCGTATTTTTATTCCGGTTTCTAAGGCGGTGCTAGCAGTTATTACGCTCTATTATGCGGTGGATCATTGGAATGACTATATGGGACCACTGCTTTATTTGCGAAGCCAGGACCTTTATCCGATTCAGATTGTGCTGAGAGATATCTTGCTGACGAACAGTATGGAATCCATGGGACCGGGCGCTGATACCGGGTTTGCCTTTAGCGAAAACCTCAAGTATGCGACCATCATTGTTTCCACGCTGCCGATTATGCTTGTCTATCCGTTTATCCAAAAATATTTTGTGCAAGGCTCGCTGCTGGGTGCGGTGAAACAATAAAATGATTTTGTTGTAGTAACGACAGGAAGGTCGCCTTTACAAAGATTGTAAAAGTTAATCGTCCTGTGTTGTTATAAAGAACCATCACAAGGAGGAGTCTTAGAAATGAGAAGAAAGACAGCCGTTATGTTTATGTGCTTGATGCTTCTGCTAGTTGGCGTCCTGAGCGCTTGTTCCGGCAATAATTCAGAGAGTCAGAATGGGAACAACACACCGGGCAATGCTCCGGGGGAAGCGACGGGTAAAGAGCCTTTGACAGAACTTTCATTGCCTATTGTGAACAAGCCTTTTGAAATCGATTACTGGCGTCCGAATGATCCCAAATTGACAGCTTCGCTGGAAAATTTCGGAGAGATGGCCGCTTATAAAAAGAAAGAAGAGCTGACGGGCATTAAAGCAAATTTCATTCATCCGCCGCTTGGACAGCAGGCAGACCAGTTTAATCTGCTAGTGGCTACCAACGATATGCCTGAAGTCATCTATTACAATTGGGGGCAGGCGGTTGGCGGACCCGAGAAAATGCTTGCTGACGGTAAGATTATCCGGCTCAATGAATATATTGATCTCTACGCGCCTAATTTAAAAAAACTGATCGAAAGCGATGACGATATCCGCAAGCAGATCTCGCTTGATGACGGTACCATCTATATGTTCCCGTATCTTCGTACAGATGCACTGAAGCTTAATGCTACGAGTGGCCTAATTATTCGCAAAGACTGGCTCGATAAGCTCAATTTGGAGGTCCCTGAGACCATCGATGAATGGTATAACGTTCTGAAGGCGTTCCGTGAACAGGACCCGAACGGCAATGGTAAGAAAGACGAGCTTCCGTTTACTGGAAACTGGGGACCGGGCCATCTGGGAACGCTGGGTCTCTTTGCTCCTGCCTTTGGTGTAACCGGATTCATGATGAAGGATGGCGATATTGTTTACGGGCACATTCAGCCTGAATTCAAGGAGTTCCTGGAAACGATGAAGAAATGGTATGCCGAAGGTCTGATTGACCCTGAAATTATGACTAACGACGGTACAACCTTTGACTACAAAATAACGAATAATCTGGCGGGCGCTTATCATGCCGGGGTATTCAGCGGGATGGGCAAATATTTCAATCTGATGAAGGATACGAATCCTGAATTTGACCTGACCGGTGCGCCATGGCCAATCGGCCCGGCTGGAAAGCCATATAACAACATGACCCTGGATACAAAAGTTCTTGCATATGGGGAAGCGATTACATCATCAGCAAAAGAAGCAGATATTCCGACCATTGTGCAATGGATGGACTTTAATTATAGCCCAGAAGGACATATGCTGTTCAACTTCGGTATTGAAGGTGAAAGCTATGTCATGGAGGGAGATACCGTCAAGTTTACCGACAAAATTATGAACAATCCGAATTTGACGTACGATCAGGCGCTGGCCAGCTATGCGATGTCCATTATGGACGGTCCTATGGATCAGGATGGACGTTATCTTGATGCACTTATGACCTATGACGGACAGAAGGCAGCCAATCAGGTATGGATGAAAGCGGATGACTCGCTTTTACTGCCTGGATTGCGCTTTACCGATGAGGAATCACGTCAACTGGCATCGGTGTTAACGCCGATTACCACCTATCACGATGAAATGATGACCAAGTTTATTCTGGGCAATGTGCCGCTTACCGAATTTGATAAATACGTAGAAACTATTGAGAAAATGGGTATTAAACAGATCGTGCAAATCCATAGAGATGCCTACGAAAGGTATTTGACAAGATAACCTTTGAGTTTTAGGTAAAAGAAAAAAGCGCATTGACCTTCTGGCATGCGCTTTTTTTCTACTCATTTTATCTACCTTATGTATTTTATTTGAATGTAAGCGAAATCAAATGTAGAGATCGATGAAATGTCGATATCAATTTCCTGGATGAGAAAGGATAGGCGTCGAACTGCAATGGTTGGCAGTTTTCGGGGGCACAAAATATATCGTCCTGTGGTTCAATTTAGCGAGCGGAGAAATCAGCAAATTGGTAAGGTCCCCTGCTCCAACGTATAGTGTTAGCGGGGTTGATACAGGAGTTATAATTTACTCTCAGCTCAAGGCATCTAGCATGGCAGGAGTATCTGACGGCTCTAGTGTGGTTGAAAGACTTTAATCCGCCATACCCTTAATCAGTATGACAGCTAAAGATGACGGTCAGAAATATCTATGGTAATATAAAGATAAATATAAATGTTATTTAGTTAATGAAAATATTAATTATGAGGGGATGATGGATACATTGTTAGATGGGTAATTATTTGGTCATTTTATTGGGGGCGAGAAGGAGGAAAATCAAATTTATTCGCGTTAAGCCGTGATGGCCTGCAGCAGCTCGCTCGTCATTCTGGGATTGGAACTTGTCAACTGGAAGCGGGTTGCTCCTGAGAGCCGGTAGCTATTATTGATGAAGAAAAGGGAATTATCAGGTCTTATGGAGCTCCAGGTTTGACAAGGACTGAAGGTGAAGTTCTTCATGCCGTCTCGACGATGAATGGGACGTCGTTCTCTACACTTGAATCGCAGGGACTTTGGGTAACAGTAAAGGATGTAAAGGTCAGCAATTTATCAAGTTCAACGGCTGTTGGTGGATCAGTCTACCAGATAAGGATATTCGTTAATTGTAAACGCTCAAACGAATAGTGTTATAAAAAGAATTAGGAGGGGACCAGTATGCATGCGATGGATAATTACTTTAGGCAGATCCCACAGGAAAAGCTTCACAAGGTAATTGCATACACAGATACTTCGAAGACGTGGAAGTTGGGGCAGAGCCTTCATTTAGCCATTTATGAGCAGGGTTCAATTGTGCCGCTAAATTTTGGGTATGGTGTGTTGTTCGCGCCTGCTAATTACGATAATACGTCCAGCTTCAAATCTGGTGCTACGAGGACTTTAATTCACCCCTGGTTGTTCCGCATGGCCGACGGCAAAATCGGTGTTGTCGCAGAGAGTAGGGAGGGCATGTTGCAAGGAGAACAGGAAACAAGCATCTCCGCCTCGCCTGGCTCATTGCTATTCTGGACAACGTTGGATCTGGTTGAATACTTCTTCGAAGGCCTGATTACGATAGCAGAAGGCATGATTCTTTCCAGACCGCAAGTGACATATGAAAACGGTTTATACGTTTTAACTTGGGTGTCTACAGACGGTGACATCATGGAGAGCACCACGACCGATTTTAAACAATTCACTCCAGGGTCGGTTTCGGTAAGAAATCGGCAGAGCAATGACATGAAGATAAACGAAGATTATGTATCCTGTGTGCTCTCGATTAGCGAGCAAGAAGAGTGTTACCTACGCAGGAAGCTTGGGGAAGTTGAAAATATCGGTGTTCATCCGCTTCCGGAAATGAGTGTAACGGCTGGTACAAGGTTACGAATGGATGAGCTTCCTGGACTCACTGCGCTTTACAGCGATTCCTCGACAGCGGACAAAATCGTTCACTGGGACCGGGTGGCGTTCGAGGGCGTAGATTTCGACAAGCCTGGAACGTACCGAATAACCGGAAAGGCCGCTATCAAAGACTATGCCTGGCCATTAATCGAAAAACGCGCCGATCCAGATATCGTCCGTTACGAGGAGCGATATTATTTCATTGCTACAGATGAGGCGCTACAGGAGCATTTGTACATCCGGGTTGCTGATACGCTGGAGGGACTGGCTGATGCACCGGATCATCTATTGCTGGACCGGAGTGAAACAGGTGATCTGTCTGGGCTATTTTGGGCGCCTGAGCTGCAGCTTATAGGAGGCAAGCTACATATCCTGTTTGCTGGATCAACTGAGAGCGGCAAGCCGGATTGGTGGAAACACGTGCAGTGCCGGGTCATGAGTCTGGAAGGTGCCGACCCGTGCCGGGCCGCAGACTGGAGCCTACCGCAGCGCGTCACGAAGAGTGACGGCATAACCCCGTTATACGATAGCACCGGAATAACTCTTGATATGACGTATTTCGAGGTGAACGGCACACATTATTACGTGTGGTCGCAACGCGAAATCGAAGGGGGGATTGATTCGGCCGACCTGATGATTGCATCCATGGACCCGGTCTATCCCGCCCGGCTTGCTGGGGATCCGGTTCTCCTTGCAAAGCCGCGCTACGGCTGGGACAGACAAGGCGAGGTGAATGAAGGGCCGTATATGCTCCGCCGTGGCAACGACGTATTCCTCACCTTCTCTGGAAGCAGCACGGACAACACCTATGCGGTTGGGCTTCTGTCAGCCAAAGCAAATTCCGATTTGCTAGATCCCGAAAGCTGGAAGCTGACCGGTTATCCCGTTTTAGCATCCGACCATGTTGAGGGTCAGTTAGGCCCCGGCCATAACGGCTTCACCAAGGATGAGGACGGTAATGACGTGCTGGTATTCCATGCCAGACCGGACGGCGGCATCCGGAGCGCAGGTCTTCGGCGTGTCCACTGGGCGTTTGACGGTACACCCGTTCTTTATATGACACCTGAACGCGAGTTGAAGCTGGAATTTCGAAATCCGGTACTAACCATTCATGTGAAGGAGAACGCAGGCAGTCCGGAACTGGTCCAGGAGACGGGGGAAATAACTGAAGATTATGCCAGTCTACTTACTTATACAAAGGGGACGGGAGCCGACGATAACCATGTTTCTGGCCAGCGCGAATCGGCATTGTATGCGGCCGTAAGAATGAGAGGAGCAAGTGAATATGACTTGTTAAACAACGGCAGGCCGATCCTCTTTCCCACGAGCAGCTATGCGGCCGAGCCGGTCGGTTCAGGCAAGATGGCTTCGCCGAGCCTCTTCCGAAAACCGGATGGTACCTTCGGTCTAATTGCCGCAAACGGCAATGACGACAGCAGGGTTTATCTATTTGACACGGACGATTTAACTGCCTTCACCAATGAGCGTCTGCTTATATTAAATGACAATGGCATAGCGGTTCAAGACCCTTTTGCTGAATATGACGAAAATATAAAAGCCTACCGTGTCCGCTGGACAGGCGGTGACGGCCAGCATTACGAGACGATTACGGACCTTGAGGCAACACGCTGTTTTAAGCCGATTGCTTCACTGGACAGGCAGATGGTTCCGATCTCTATACCTGAAGCGGCGGGTGCGGTTTCGGTAATTATGCTGACCAAAGCGGAGTATGACCGGGTGGTCCAAGCCTTCTCAAGGATAATCAATACTGGCGTCAATTATCCATTCGTAACCGTGGCGATTGGACAATCTGTGATGTTGCCGGAGAGTGTTGAAGTGCTGTACAGCGATGGGTCATCCAAACGGATGGGCGTGCTATGGGAAGCGGCTGATGCAGCCAAGGTGGACATTCATACCGCAGGAGAATACACGGTCAAAGGAACCATCAGGCAGCATGTATATGCCGATCCCTTCATTAAATACCGGGCTGACCCTTTTATAACCAGAAATGGTGACGGCTATTATTATTTCACAGCGAGCTATCCTATCAAAGGTGATCAGGACCCCGAGGGCTACGACCGGATTGTGCTGCGCCGTTCCCGGACGCTGGAGGGGCTCGGCGGAACAGTCGATCTTTACGGCAATACCGAAGAAGGCGTGGAGGAAATCGTCATTTGGGATGAACAAAATGCAGCAAGCAATCACCGCTTTATATGGGCACCTGAAATTCACCAGATTAAGGGCAAGTGGTATGTCCTGTTTACAGCCAGCCGAAAGAAGTCTGATGTATGGGCGATTAGTCCAGCTGTCATTGGTTGTGGAGGCGACGGGGATCCCTTCAAGCCGGAAAACTGGGGAACTGAAGCGACCTTTTGCGAGCCTGTTCCCGAAGACAAAATCGCCTTCAGCAATTTTTCGCTGGATATGACCTACTTTGAAGCCGGAGGCAAGCATTATGTCATATGGGCGCAATACGTCGGTCATTCCTGCCTGCTGATCGCCTCCATCAATCCGGAGTGTCCGTGGAAGCTGACCAGTCCTTCCGTCATTCTTTCCTCGCCCCAATATGCCTGGGAGAAGGCGACTGACGGAGTCGGCATGATTGACGAGGGACCGGCCGTAATCAAGAAGGACGGGAAGATATATGTTGCCTTCTCTGCATCCTCTGTTAATTGGTCTTATTGTATAGGTCTTATGACAGCAATCGAGGGCACGGATCTCTTGAACCCGCTCAACTGGACTAAAAACACCTATCCGGCGCTCACCACTGATGATCTCTTGGATCAGCAAGGGCCGGGACATAATTCCTTTACGACCGATGAGTTTGGCAATCCCGTTATCATCTACCATGCCCGTACACCTGGAGAGAAAGAAGGCTCCGGTAATGGCGGGCTGGGTGATCCCGGAAGACATGCTCGTGTCAAACCGGTACACTTTGCGTTAGACGGCCGTATCGTCTTAAGCATGAAGCCTGAAGAAGAGCTGAGTTCGCAATACCGGGTGGTTACTTTACAAGTTATTGTTGCGAATAAGAACGGGGATTTTAATGAAACAACCTGACCTGAAATTATGATGTAAAGCAAAGTGAGACTGCAAACCGTGCACAGGCTGCGGTGATAATCAGCTGGCTGAGTGGTCTACTATTAAATACCTGTAAATACAATATGGCCCCATAAGAAAAAGTCCCCGTTCCAATGGAGCGGGGATTGCTGCGTGGTTGGCAGTTTTAGGGAATGGTAGAAGCTTCACAATAACTGCTGCATAGCCTCAGGATGCAAAGATTAAGATCAGGGAGTGCATATAGAAAATAATCATATCGCCAATACCGGCTTAGTGATGTATTATCGTTCTGTCAGAATAGATAACGTATTCTCAGCACAGAGAGGAAGATCACCATGCCCCGTACACTTCGTATCCGGCACAATCCTTTTTTAACCTGGCAGTCCATCCGCGTGAAAATGCTGGCCGGCTTATTTCTGATTGTCACTCCGCTGATTGCATTCCTGATCTATTCCAATGTGTATGCCATTCATACGGTAAGAACCCAGGTGGCGGAATCCAGCAAGGATCTTCTGTCACTGTACAGAAGTCAGGTTGATGCCCGGCTGCAGGAAGCCGATAATTATCTGAACGGCCTGATGCTTGATCCGGAGCTGTCGGATTTTGATTTTTACAGCGCGGCGGATGAGCGTCTCTTTGTAAAACAGCGAATTAACAACAACCTCTCCAATTCTATTCTGCGTTATTCTGTGCTGGACGGATTGTTTGTGTACCTGGCTTCGGATGATGCTTTTTTGTATTCCTTTCAGACCAGATCCACCTATATCGACAGGATGTACATGAAGGACTATATTGTCAGTGAGGTTAGCAAAAGCGAAAGCCTGCAGCGTCAGCATATGAAGAGCTGGTATGTTCAGCGCAGCGGGGACCAGACGTACCTGATGCGCTTTTTTGTAATGCCGAATCAATCGGTGGTAGGCGCATGGATCAATATGAATGCCTTTAAAACCCCGCTGGAGCTTCTGGGGATCGGCGACAAAGGAGCGGCTCTGCTCGTGGACGACCGCGGAAATGCGCTGGTTAACCAGAGCTTTATCCGTGATACAGGGGCCGAGATCAAGCTGAATGAGGGGTCCTATTATTTGACGGGGGCTACGGAGCGTTATCTGACGGTAGGGGAACGTTCCCACGAAGGAGACTTCAGCCTGTATGCGTTTATACCGGAGGAAAAAATATTGCAGCAGCTGCCGACACTGCGGGCGATCTCGTTTATCCTGCCCTTTGCCTCAATACTCATTCTGCTGCTGGGGTTGGTGCTGCTGCGCAAAACACTGCTTATTCCGCTGAACCGCCTGTTAAAAGCGATGAACCGGATTCAGCAGGGGAACCTGGATACCCAGATTAAGCAATTTCCCACGTCCGTTGAATTCAGGGCCGTTAACGATACGTTCAACAATATGATGGAGCAGATCAAGAACCTGCGCATTAACGTCTACGAAGAGCAGCTGAACAAGCAGAAGGCGGAGCTCCAGCATCTGCAGTTGCAGATCAAGCCCCATTTTTATATCAACACGTTAAACCTGCTGCATACCCTGGCCCGGACCAGGGAAGTGAAGCTGCTGGAGGAGCTGTCGCTGTATCTGATCCGTTATTTCCGTTATATGTTTCAGAGTAATCTAAGCTTTGTCACGCTCAGGGACGAGCTGCAGCATGTGAGCAATTATTTGCGCATTCAGGAGTTGCGGTTTCCCGGTCAGCTGATTCCCGAGATCAAGGCTCCCGAATTTCTGCTGAGTACGCCGGTGCCTCCGCTTGTCCTTCAGACCTTTGTGGAGAACGCAGTTAAGCATGCCATTACCCTGGATGATCCGGTATACCTGTATATCGAACTTGAGATGAGTGAACAGCCGCAGGCGGGAATCCAGATCCAGATCCGTGATACCGGTCCGGGCTTTCGGGATGAGATTATCCGCATGATAAATCAGGAGGAGCGTATCGTTGATGAAGAAGGTGAGCATATCGGCATACGGAACCTGAAGCAGAGGCTCCGCCTCCTCTATCACGGGCAGGGAGAAATTACCCTCTGCAATGCTGTGCCGCACGGGGCAAGCGTTGGAATTACGCTTCCGTTTGCTCCTGATAATCATTCAAACCATAGCCCTGGAGGTACTGCACCATGTTAACCATGCTGATTGTAGATGATGAAAAACTGTTTGCGGATTCGCTGAAGAGTGAAATAGAATGGGCCTCCCTAGGGATAGGTCCCGTCTATACGGCTTATAATTCCCGCCAGGCCAAAGAAATCTATGCAAGCGCTCAGGTGGATTTCATGCTATGCGATATTGAGATGCCGCAAGGGAGCGGACTTGAGCTGCTGGCCTGGGTAAGGGAGCATTATCCGCGCACCGAATCTGTGTTCATGACCTGCCATGCCGATTTCCGGTATGCGCAGCGGGCGGTGCAGCTTGGGAGCTTTGACTATTTATTGAAACCTGTTGCTGAGGATGAGTTGCGTGATGTCGCCCGCAGGGCAGCGGAGAAAATCAATAAAGACAAGGAGACCAAGCAATACAGCCGGTTCGGGGAGTTCTGGTCCAAGCACCAGCCGCTGCTGGCGGAGCGCTTCTGGCTGGACATCATTAACCATACGATTCCGTCCAATCCGGAGCTGATCCGCAGGGAAGCAGAAGTGCGCAACATTCCGTATGATACGGACATGAGGCTGCTGCCTGCCCTTATATCCATCCAGCGCTACAACAAATCCTTTTCGCCCCGCGACGAAAAAATCATCGAATATGCCCTGATCAACTCCGGCGCCGAGCTGCTGGGTATTCAGGGCAGCGGCCTGCTATTCGGCTTGCCGGAGCGCAAGTTGCTGGCGCTGATTCCTGTGGAGCGGAATGCACTTGAAATCCAGGAGACGCTGCAGGCAAGCGGGCGTGCTTTTATAGATACAGCAAGCACCTATTTCTATTGCGACATATCTGTCTACATCGGCAATGAGGTTCTTGGTCATGAGCTGACGGATATGGTAGGCCGGCTGGCGGAATGGGACCTGAACAATGTAGCCCACGGCAATAGAGTGCTGCTGTGGCGGAATAAACCCTATGGCCAGCAGAATATAGTTCTGCCGGATATGAGTACCTGGTCTGTGCTGCTGAAGGAGGGACACGGGGACAGAGTGCTGGAAGAGGCGGAGAAGTTCCTTCATGGCCTAAGCGGTGCGGAGACCATAGATGCAGACAGCTTATACCGGTTTCACCATAACTTTCTGCAGATGGTCTATTATGTACTGAAGCTAAGCGGCATTGAGGCCCAGCTCCTGTTTAACGATGAAACCTCCTCCGTGCTGTTCCAGCGGGCCGCCCGCTCTCTGACGGATATGAAGGAGTGGATGAAGCATACCCTCTCCAAGGCGACAGGTTATGAAGGAACGGTTCAGCAATCACAGCCGATTATGAAGGATGCGGAGCAGTTCATCCTGCAGGAGCTGGAATCGGAGGATTTGACCCGCGAGGCTGTAGCCAGCCATGTTTTCCTGAACCCGGATTACCTGGACAGGCTCTTTAAGAAGGAATCCGGCCATTCCGTCACAGAGTTTATTGTATCCAGAAGGATGCTACTGGCCCGCGATTTGCTGACGGCAACCAATCAGTCTGTCAGCTCCATTGCCTCCCGCGCAGGCTACACCAACCTGGCCCACTTCTCCCGGAGATTCAAGCAGGTGGTTGGGATGAGCCCGAAGGACTACCGGAACAAGCATAAGCAGTAAAAAGCATACAGGTCGAAAATGTGCAAATGTGAGGTCGAAAACAGAGTAGTGAGGAAATGTGGCCCGCTGTAACATTATAAACAGATTCGATGCAAATTCGATTCCAACTCACACACGGTACAGGGGGATGAAAAATGAAGAAAAAGCTTGGCTGGTTGAGTCTCATACTGGTATTTATGCTTGCAGTAACCGCTTGTTCAGGAAATTCCGGGGGTAACAATACAGGCGGAGGGAACAAAGAAGCAGGCAGTGCCGATCCGTCCGGGAGTAAAGAGGAGCCTTATGAAGTGGTGTACGCTTATCCGGCGTTCTCCAATGTACCGGCAGACATACAGGAGGTACAGGAGGCCATCAACAAGATTTCGGTGGACAAAATCAATGTAAAGGTCAAGCTTCTGCCGATTAGTAACAGCGCTTTCACCAACCAGATCAACCTGATGCTATCAAGCGGGGAAAAGCTGGATATGTTCGCCATGCTCAGCACCTACAGCAATCAGGTAGCCAAAGGAGCCTTGTACCCGATTGGCAATATCATGGAAGCCAATGCGCAAGGGACAATCGATGCCCTTGGCGTCGATTACTATAACGCTACCAAGGTTGGCGGCGTCAGCTACGGTGTACCGAGTCTCCGCGATTTGGCGCAGGATTTCGGTATAGTAGTCCGCAAGGATATTGTGGACAAAAATAACATCAACCTAGATGATGTGAAAACCTTTGATGATTTCGAGTTAGTCTTTAAGGCAGTAAAAGAAAATGAGCCGGGAATGGCCGGTGCTACCAACCTGACGAACGGATCGATTCTCAGTACTTACGGAATCCAGGATCCGCTCGGGAACAACCTGGGTGTCCTGCTAAATCATGGACTTGATGATGTGAAGGTCGTGAACCTGTTCGCTTCCGAGGAGTATAAACAGATTGTAACCAAGATCCGCGAGTGGTATCTGGCAGGCTACCTGGTCAAGGATGCCGCAACCAGCCCGGAATTAAACAATGTGATGGTGAAATCCGGCAAGGCAGCCAGCTGGTTATCCGCGATGAAGCCGGGCTTTGAAACACAGGAAAGCCGCAATGTCGGGGTGGAAATGACTGCTGCACGTACGCAGAAGCCAGTGGCCATGACCGATACGGTGACTAACGTTGCTATCGGTGTTGCAGCCACTTCAGAGAAGCCGGAAAAAGCATTGCAGTTTCTGAACCTGATGTACACCGACAAGGACATTGTAAACCTGATCGACTGGGGGATTGAAGGCAAGCATTATGTAAAAGTCCAAGGTGCGGATAATGTGATCAAATACCCGGATGGAGTTACAGGTGACAATGTCGGATACAAGAGTGACGGCTGGATGCACGGCAACCAGTTCCTCTCCTATGTCTTCGAGGGCGATGATCCTGAAGTGTATGTGAAGATGAACGAGTTCAACCAGTCTGCCGCCAAATCCAAAGCCCTCGGCTTTACCTTTAACGGTGATTCTGTAAAGGCTGAAATTGCCGCCTGCAATGCGGTGCTTGACCAATACCGCCGGGCTATCGAGAGCGGCGTGCTTGAGCTGGACAAAGCGCTTCCCGAATTCCTGAAGAAGCTCGATGATGCCGGTATTAATACCATCATCACCGAAAAGCAGAAGCAGCTGGATGAATGGGCTGCCGGCAACGCGTCCAAATAGGAAGGCTTACGATCCAATCAGCAGAAGGCTGGTTGGATCGTATTTTTAAAATGCTATTTTGCCAAAAGGAAAGGAAGTGCAGTCCAAATGAAGCAGCTGAGCTTAAAGCAAGGCAGCAAGAAGCTTAAATATGCCCCCTTATACTTGCTGATGATTCCGGGAATCGTCTATCTGCTGATCAACAATTATTTCCCGATGCTGGGGATATTCATTGCTTTCAAAAATATTAATTTCACCAAAGGCATATTCGGCAGCGAATGGATCGGCTTTCAGAATTTCAAATATTTGTTCCAGACAAGTGACGCTTATATCATCACGCGAAATACGATCTTATATAATGCGGTGTTCATCGTGCTGGGAACGCTATTCGCGATCGCCTTTGCCATTCTGCTCAATGAGATCAAGAAAAAGGTGCTGTCCCGGTTCTATCAGAGTGTTATTGTCCTGCCCCATCTGATTTCATTCGTTGTTGTCGGTTACCTGGCCTATGCCGGACTGAGCCTGGAGACGGGCTTTATGAACAAAACCGTCCTGCCGCTCCTGGGGATTGATCCGATTTCGTGGTACACCGAGCCGAAGTACTGGCCGTTTATCCTGACGATTATTCATCTATGGAAATCTATCGGCTTCAGCTGCATAATCTTTCTGGCTTCTATTATAAGTATTGATACGGAATACTATGAAGCTGCAACGCTGGACGGAGCCTCCAAGTGGGCGCAGATCCGCTCCATAACGATTCCGCTGATTACGCCGGTTATTGTCATGCTGACACTGCTGGGTATCGGCAGGATCTTTTACTCCGATTTCGGGCTGTTCTATCAGGTGCCAATGAATGCAGGATTTATTTCGGATACGACGAGCGTGATTGATACTTATGTCTATAAGGGACTGATGGTATCAGGGGATATGGGGATGGCATCGGCGGCCGGCGTCTATCAGTCCATCGTCGGCTTCATTCTGGTGCTCGGGGCGAATCTGCTTGTCCGCAGGTTCAGCAAAGATAATGCGTTATTCTAAACAGAATCGGGGTGAGCGGATTATGATTAACGAGAGTAAAGCAATGAAATGGATTTCTAATATGGTCTTGGGGCTATTTGCCGCGGCGTGTCTTGTTCCCTTTGCCCTGCTGATAATTGCGTCGTTCAGCAGTGAAGAAAGTATCGTCCGGCAGGGCTATACGTTCTTCCCGGAGGCGTTCAGCCTGAAGGCCTATGAGTATCTCTGGCAGCATCAGCTGGAGCTGGGCCGGGCTTACGGCATTACAATTCTTATAACAACGGTTGGAACTGCAGTAAGTCTGGCTATCACCTCGATGCTGGCTTATCCGTTATCCCGCCGGGATATGCCGCTGAACAGGTTCTGGACCTTCATCGTCTTTTTTACCATGCTGTTTAACGGCGGTCTGGTGCCGACTTATCTGGTGTATACACAGCTTTTTGATATCAAAAATACACTCTTCGGCCTGCTCCTGCCAGGCCTGCTGATGAACGGCTTTAATATCCTGCTGGTCCGGACGTTCTTCCTGACCTCGATTCCGCCTGCACTGATTGATGCGGCAAGTATAGACGGGGCGGGGGAGATCAAAATTTTCTACCGGATCATCCTTCCGTTATCCATGCCTATTATGGCAACGATCGGGCTGTTTCAGGCTATCGCCTACTGGAATGACTGGTTCAATGGCCTGATCTATATTACCGACACCCGGATGTTCGGGATTCAGACGATTCTCACCAAGATGGTGATGGACATTCAGTTCCTGACAAGCAACAGCAATGCTGCTGGCGTGAACGCCGGAGCAGCGATAGCGGAGCTCCCAAGCACTTCCGTCCGGATGGCCATTGCGGCTATCGGAGTTCTGCCGATCCTGATCGCGTATCCGTTCTTCCAGAAATATTTTGTTAAGGGTATCACCATTGGCGCTGTCAAATAAAAAGAGAGAAGGAGCATGGAGATGAAATTCAGCAATCCGATTGTTAGCGGAGCCTATCCGGACCCGAGCATCTGCCGGGTGGATGACGACTATTACCTGGTTAACAGCTCGTTTGGTTATTTCCCCGGGCTGCCTATTTTCCACAGCAAGGATCTAATTAACTGGCGGCAGATCGGCTACGGCTTAACCAGGGAGAGCCAGGTGCCCTTGCTCAGCAGCGAGGGGGCAGACGGTGGCCCGTTGTTCAGCTATATGGGCATTTATGCGCCGACAATCCGTTTTCATAACGGACAGTTCTACATTGTGACCACCAACACGGTTGGCGGGCGGAACTTTATCATCCAGGCGGAAAAGCCGGAGGGTCCATGGTCTGAGCCTCTTTATCTGGACCAATGGGGAGGAATTGATCCGTCACTATTATTTGACGAAGACGGAAAAGTATATATTACAGGTACGGGGAGCTACAAGGATGCTGTTCCGGGGGTTTATCAGGCGGAAATGGATCTCTCTACAGGTGACATTCTGACAGAACGGCAGCTGATCTGGGAAGGGACCGGCGGCAGCTTTCCGGAAGGCCCGCATTTGTACCGTATAAATGACTTCTATTATTTGCTTATAGCCGAAGGCGGCACGGAGTACGGCCATATGGTGACAGTTGCCAGAAGCCGCCAGCCTTACGGGCCTTTTGAGACCTGTCCATACAATCCCGTTCTGACTCACAGAAGCATCAGCCATCCGGTTCAGGCTACCGGACATGCTGATTTCGTTCAGGCCCATGACGGCACATGGTGGACCGTACTGCTCGGCATCCGGCCGGTCGGGTATCCCTTTCACCACCATCTGGGCAGGGAAACGTACCTAGCACCTGTAACCTGGACCGAGGACGGCTGGCCGCTGATTGGCGAAAACGGACGAATCGGATTGGAGATGGAAGCTCCGGGGTTTTTCGGAGGCTATGACGCGGGGTTATCCCGCTTTGGCAGGGACGGCTTCGATGGCGGGGCTCTGGGCCTGCAGTGGAACTTTTTTAAGAATCCGCCTGAACAGAGCTACTCGCTTTCTGACCGGAAAAGCTGTCTAACGCTATATGGAACAGAATATACACTGGACGACTCACAGCAGCTGGCCTTTGTCGGCCGCAGGCAGCAGGATTTCGATTGTGCGGTCTCAGCTCTGCTGCTGTTTGATCCGGTTAATGACGGTGAAGAAGCTGGATTGACCGTCTATATGAACGAAAGAGCCCATTACGAGATTGGGATGAGAAAAGATAACGGCCGCAGGACACTGTTCTTGCGCCGGCGTATCGGTTCGCTGTGGAAGGTGGAAAGGGAGGATGAGCTGGTGGCAACCGAGGTGGTTTTGAGCATCCGATCGGATTCCCAACAGTATATCTTCAGCTATTCCTTAGCCGGACAGGAGTGGGTTATAATCGGCAGCGGGGAATGCTCGTATGTGGCAACAGAGGTAGCAGGAGGTTTCACAGGGGTATACTTCGGAATGTATGCAACAGGAAACGGAAAGATCAGCCGGTCTCCTGCGCATTTTGAATATTTTGATTATATTCAGAAAGAAATGATATAGCTGGGAATTTCGTAGCACCATGTTATGCGCGGAATTAGTACAATGCTAAAAAGAATGAATTTTTAGCTTTCAAACATAGACACATGCCAATCATAGCAATGGCCTTAGTCTCCCTGATTCAAGACTAAGGCCATCCTATGTTTATTTTAATTTGTCGCCTAAACAGTTTTTAGTAGCATCAGTTCTTTGCAGCAGCTACGGAAATCTGGTCGATATCCGGAGCGTAGGCTGTGCCGTTAGAGAAGCGAATCGTATTGCTGCCGGCGTTCAGCTGTACGTCGACGACTGTTGTATAGAAGGTTGACCAGTTCAGCGTATTGCGGAAATACTTACGCTGCGCCGTTCCGCCGTTCACGCTGATATCGGCATAACGGTTCACGATATTGTTGTTGTAAGCGTGTGTTCCTACAACTTCGGCATTGGCATACGTAACGACCATCTGGTAAAGCCCGGTCACCGGCACATTGATGGTATTGAATTGTAAGTAGTTCCCGGATCCCGCTCCGATCCATTTTACTACACTGCCACCTGCTGCATTGGCACTGCTGGAAATGGCAGCATTGCCGCCGAGACTATTGGCGGATGCTTCCGCCTGGTATGACGTGATACTGCCCGATGTTGGCACGACATCGATATAGTCAATGTTTACGGCATCCGATTCATCATTTGTGAACGCTTTCAGATTAATACGGTTAATGCCGGCGGTGAGGAAGACACGAAGGGTAGAACTGTCCCAAGTTTCCCAATTGGCCGTAGCCGGTAGGGATAAGTCTGTCAGTGTACTGCCGTTCAAATCCATACGGAGGTTGCGTGTAGCAGGTGCACTGCCTAACGGCCCCGCTGCATATCGGACCGTGACATTATAATAACCATCCCCTGTGGCATTTACTACAAAATTTGTACTGGCGTTGTTGCTTCCTCCGTACCCTTCAACGAATGAAGTGCCGGAGTAACCCCCTGTTGATCCATAAGTAATTGCAGCTGTTCCTGTGATATCGGCATACTCGGCCTGATAACGGGTAGAGCTGCCAACGGGGGACAAGTCCTTATCAGGGGTAACGATTAACTGATAGGCTGATTGCGCTTTTAACCCATTGACCGGTACTGTAATTTGCCCGTTAACAATCGGATAGTCTCCCTCTTGCACCACATACGGAACATTTGCGGGGGTTGTTCCCGTGTTATCCGTACCCCATACCGTGACGTGAGCAGAGCTACCAAAGTAGGAAGCTGAACCGAAGCCCTTGATGACTACATCGGTGCCGAAAACGTCCGTACTGTTAAGTGAACCTCCCAGAATAATACGCGCCTGCTTCTTCGAGCTGTCCAGAGATGCGACGCCTTGAAGCGAACCATTCTGGGAAGGAGGAGTGACCTGCACCGTTCTGCCCGTCATCCCGGCGTACCACTTATAAAGCCACCATGCGCCTGTCGGCCGGTTATTCTGAGTGACCAGATCGTTCAAAGAGCCTGCCGTAGTCCAATAGGCAAGATTGCCGTCTACCTTGCTGCTCTCAAATTTTGCGATAAACTGAACAAGATTTCCCGGGACGCCGATGTCGGTTGAAGCTCTTCCGTATTCATTAATGACGATCGGCCGCGCAGCAATACCGAGACTAGCTTCAACTCCGCGATAATGGTTGTAATGCGTATACCAATCTGTGAAGAATGAATTGTCCAGCTCATGCCATAGCATGATGTCAGGCAGTACGTTATTCTCTTTTGCAAAGGTCATGAACTGGCTGTAAACATTCGCATTATAGTACGAGTATGTTGGTCCGGCAATTTTTGCGTTAGGATAAATCGAACGGATCCGTTGATAGACGGTTTTCCAGTCGTTAAAAAAGTTCTGCAGCTTGTCCGTGGGGTTGTACCAAATCCAGTCGGGTTCGTTGAATGGAATAAAGGCATAGACCTCTTTATTTGGGTCAGCTAGTACGTTATTCACTATCGTATCTACCTTCGTTAAGTAATCAGCCAGGCCGTTATTTTCATAGGGCCAATTCTGGTAGATATCTTGCATCTCAATCAAAATTTGTCGTCCGCCCGCCCGGATGAATTGGGGAGCCACTACGAGTGCGTCGCCATTCGGGTGCTGCAGTCCATTCGGGGCTTTTTGAGAAATTGTTTGCGGTTTGAGAGGGATGAGCATATTATCGCTTGGAATGCCCGGATCACTGAGACCATAGAGAAAACCGTTGGCACCATACCTGATAGTCCCGGTATCTTTCGATAAATCTACAATGAATTGTGAGTTCGCTGCATGTCCCGTATTTGCGGGCAATAAGGTCAAAGCAAGAGCAGCGCCAAGAAATGCGGACATCCATTTGAATCTCTTCATTTCATCATTCCTCCTTAATGAATAATACACGGAGTTCAACTAGCAACCTGTCTTTGGTGGGTAGATTGAATGGGGCTTCTATCATTCTCCTTTCTATCCTGGTTTATATTCAGCTTAATGAAACGGCCTGTACGATGAAATGTACAAATTTGACAACATACGATTCATTTTTTTACATTCGGGTCGTTTTTGATCGGGAATCAAAAATTAAGGGTAGCCAACCTCTGGCATCAGAGAATATCATAGAGTCGTTGTAATACTGGGGTATGGAGGTTGTTCTCTTGTACCAAAAATTTAAATTCATCAGCATTAAAAATAAGATGGTGCTCCTGTTTATCCTTTCGATCCTGATCCCTATCATCATTCTGTTTATTAATTCTTATATTTCTTCGCAACAAATGCTGGAGAGCAAGTACACTGATCTGTTGGAGGACATCACCCGGCAATCGAATATCCGGATCGAGGAATTCCTGGAGGATATCGAGCAGATCTCCCTAATCTCCTCTTACGGAATCAACAGCTATGTGTCGGCAGTTTCCCAAGAGAACTACCCGGTTCAGAATTATCTTAAGAGCCCGTCACAGAGCAATGAGAATCAGGCTACGCAGCTGCTGATGAATTATATTACGATGAAGGAACGGGCCTTCTCGGTCTATATTTATAACTTGAATGGCGGCCAGGATCTGCTGGTTAGTACAAATAAGCCAGTCGATTACACTTATCACCCCCGCAACGAGAGGTGGTTCACCAACTTTCTGCAAGAAGACGATATAACCAGGGACCTGCCTTCCCGTATTGATTTGCAGACAAAGCAAGAGAACAATTGGGCGATCTATCATATGCGCAAAATCTTTGATCTGGAGGACGGCAAGCTGCTGGGGGTCATGGTGATAAGCATTGATATCGATTTCATTAACAAAGTGAACCGGCGGCTGCAGGAGAGTAGCCGTTCAGCCTTTACAATCGTTGACGAACAGAACCGAGTGCTTTTCAATACCGATTACTCACGAATCGGCCGATCCTTCAGTGACATGTTTCTCCCGGCTGTTGAAATTCATAAAGACACCCCAAGAGAAGTAGTTAAATCCGGAGGCAAAAGCTATATTCTAATTCATTCGGCATTCGAAGCCCATAATTGGACTACCTATCTGTACATGCCGGTTAAAGAACTGGCTGTAGAAGGAAATATACTGATACGAAATTTATGGCTGATCGTCATTGGACTGGTATTGTTCGCTGTAATCAGTTCGTTCTATTTGTCGGGCCTGGTCACGAGACCGATTAAACGGCTTATGAGAAATATGACACTCGTTGAGCAGGGCAAGTTTGACAATTTGCCCTCCGTCCGTTCCAACGATGAAATCGGACTTCTCGCCAGGCGCTTCGAGCAGATGTCTTCTGAACTTAAGCAGCTGGTTGAGCGTATCTATCAAGAGCAGGAGGAGAAGGCAGAGGCAGAGATCCGGGCACTTCAAGCTCAGATCAACCCGCATTTTCTGTATAACACGCTGAATTCGGTCAAATGGATCGCTTCGATGCAGAGGGCGGATAAGATCGTCGAGATGACTGAGGCGCTTATCTCGATCCTACGCTATTCCTCTAAGGCCGAGAACCGGATGGTTCCAATTCGTGAAGAAATGGATAACATCGCTCACTATCTGACGATTCAGAAGGTGAGGTACTTTAATCGCATTACGGTACATTATGAATTGGATGAACAGCTTCTCGATTATGAAATTCTAAAGCTGAGCATCCAGCCAATTGTGGAGAACGCTATCTTTCACGGAATCGCGGATATTGAAGATGGGAGCTTGAAGATAGTGGTGATGCCCAGCGGTGTAAATGATATCGCCATTCAGGTAAGTGACAATGGAACCGGAATGGATGAAGCCGTTTCCGCCGAATTAAGGAAGAGGCTGTATAATCCGGAAGGGATTCCTGGCAGTATCGGGGTATTCAACGTGCACAACCGCATACAAAGAGTATTCGGTGAGCATTACGGAATTACATTCTGCAGTGAAAAGGGAAAGGGAACGCTGTTCACCATAAAGATACCAAAAGTTAAGAAGGGGGAGACCGGAAATGAACAAGGTGCTTATCGTCGATGATGAGCTGCTCATGCGAATCGGGCTGAAGTCAATGATCGATTGGGAGAAGCATGGCTTCCGGATTGTCGGCGAAGCGGCAAACGGCAGAGAAGCACTGGAGCTGGCGGAGCTCCATCAGCCGGGGCTCATCATTACTGACATCAAGATGCCAGTAATGGACGGACTTGAACTCATAAGAGAACATTCCCGCAAACACGAGGGCTGCCGGTATGTTATTTTAAGCTGTTTGGACGAGTTTCATTATGCGCAGGAAGCGATCAGGCTTGGAGCCGAGGACTATCTCATCAAGAGCGACATCAAGCCGCAAGAATTGCTGAACGTGCTGGATAAGGTGCAGAAGCGCATCGCCAAGGCTTCTAAAGAGGAAGACGCTGCTGTGTTAAAGGAACAGGTAAAGGAGGGGATCGGCTATCTGAAGGAAACCTTGTTCAAGGAATTAATTAGCGGGTTCCGCGAGGAAGGCGAGGTCATCGAGAAGGCCGATGCGCTGAATATTGCGCTTCAGCAGGGTCCGATGGTTCTGATAAAGCTGCGAATCGACCGTTTTGAACATATCCGCAGAAAATACGTGGAACAGGACGCAAAACTGTTAAGATATTCCGTAGTTAACATCCTGGAAGAGATTATTTCACGAAAGAGAAAACGCGAGATTATTGTCGAGAATTCAGCGGAGTATTTGCTCGTTATGAATATGGAAGGGGAGGCGCTGAAGGGAACGGAGTTCGCTTTTTGTAACGCTATGTTTGCCAGGATTCAGGAAACGTTAAAGGATTTTCTCAACATTACCGTTACAATAGGAATCAGCTCCGTCGGCTTAGGCTTTGGTACTTTGAAAAAGGCATACAGAGAAGCTGATATGGCGCTAAAGAGTTTGTTCTTTGATGGTGCGGAGCGAATAGCGTATTATGATTGTCTTCCGCAAAGGTACAGAGATATAGACATCTTTCCAATTACCCCGGAGGATGAGAGAAAGTTTCGTCTGGAGGTGGAGAGCTCCACGGAAGGAGCTATCCGGTTTATGACGAAGCTGAATGAGAAGCTTCGCCAGGAAGGTTATACGGAACAAGCCGCTCGGAAAGCTTATTTGTCTGTTCTATCCCTGATCTCCTCCTGTTACCCAAGTCTGCCGAATTTAAATGATGATGGCCGTAACATGTACGAGCAAATTCTTCTGGAAGAGACTTTAGAGGGGATGGACCGGCTGGCCCGCCGGTATTTAGTGGAGTGCGAGCAGCATAACCTTGACCTGCCAGAGCGCCCCCAGAGTTATGCGGAACAAGCCAAAACTATAATGCTACAGCGGTATGCAGAAGATATTTCACTGCAATCCGTTGCCGATGCTATCAATGTGAATTCATCCTATCTCAGCCGGGTATTCAAACAGGAAACGGGCGAAAACTTTGTTAATTTCCTGACCAAGATCCGTATTGAAAAAGCTCAGGCCCTGCTAAAGGAAAAGAGCATCCGTATTTATGAAGTCGCTAATCGGGTAGGCTACCCTAATACGGCTTACTTCAGTAAGCTGTTTAAAAAGGTGACCGGAGTAAGTCCTGAAGAATACCGGGCCAGCGCCGTGTAAGGACGAAAAAGTAAATAATAGAATAGCAATAGTCAAAGAAGTGCATAGGGATCTATGCGCTTTTTTAGTCTGGAAAGAAGATGTAAAGAAAGGAAGTATGATCGTAAAGAATGTGGATTTAGCTCACGGATAAGACCCGTTAAGATCATAAATGTACCAAGACATTTAACTATCTAGGGGGTCTTTCAGTGAAAAAACGTTTATCCGTATTAATGGCGATCGGACTTGCCGCGTCTGCTCTTACGGCATGCGGCGGCAATAACACTTCCAGTTCGCCTTCAGCTCCGGCGGCGTCTTCAGCTCCGTCCGCTTCCGCCAGCCAAAAACCGAGCGGAGATCCGGTTACCCTGACTTACGCGATTTGGGATTCTAATCAGGAAAAAGGGCTGCGTACGATGGCGGACGAGTTTGAGGATAATCATCCGGATATTAAGATCAACATCGAAGTCACGGGCTGGTCCGAATATTGGACAATGCTTGAAGCAGGAGCAACAGGGGGATCGCTGCCGGATGTATTCTGGATGCATTCCAACGAAATTTACCGTTATGCCTCCAACGGAATGCTGCTCGACCTGAGTGACAGAATTAAGAGCAGCCAATCGGTCAAGCTGGAGAATTATCCGGAAGGACTGAACCAGATCTATAACTTCCAAGACAAGCAATATGCTATTCCTAAAGATTTCGATACGATTGGTTTGTGGTACAACAAGACGATGTTTGACGCAGCAGGTGTGAAACACCCGGACGAAACATGGACCTGGGACGATTTGTACAGCGCGGCTAAGGTACTGACGAAGGACGGCGTTTACGGATTTCTTGCTCCGCTGCACAATCAGGAAGGCTACTATAATTTCATTTATCAGAATGGCGGCACTGTAATCACGGATGATAAACAATCGGGCTATGACGATCCTAAGACTATCGAAGCGCTTGAGTATTATGTTAATTTTGCCAAAGAAGGTCTCTCTCCCGCAGTCTTTGACGATGCTGAACGTGCTGAGCTGATCAAAAACGGCAAGGTAGCCATGGGTTACTTCGGTTCTTGGAATCTGTCCGGATTTACCGAAAACGAATATATGGCTAAGAATTTCGATGTGGCCGTTCTGCCTAAGAAGGAGAAGCAGGCTTCTATTTACAACGGTTTGGGTCATGCTATTGCTTACAATACCAAGCATCCGGAAGAAGCTTGGCAATTCGTCGAATTCCTCAGCTCTAAGGAGGGGCAAGAGCGTCAAGCCGAACTCGGTGTCGCCATCTCGGCATATAACGGTGCGGCGGATCTGTGGATATCCTCAAACAAGACGTTTAACATCAAAGCATTTGTAGATATGGTCGATTATGGCGTTATCCGTCCATACTCGAACACGACGGCGGTATGGGAAGACAAGGTCAATGAAGCCCTTGGTCAAGCTTTTTCCGGGAAGATTCCGGTTAAGGAAGCGGCACTAAATGCGGCCAAGGTGATGAACGAAAGCTTGTCTCAGGAGAAGTAGGCCGTAGAAGAACTATTCAAATATATCATCCTTTTAGGCGGCAGCCGGAAGGCTGCTGCCTAGGGATAGGAGAGGGGGAGAATCCATGAGTAAAGTGGTATCCAGAAGAATTTCCAGACAGACATGGAGCGAATGGTCCTGGGGATGGTTTCTGATTGCGCCGACAATGATCGGACTTATCGTGCTGAATATCATCCCGATCATTCAAACAGCCTATCTAAGTTTCTTTAAGAGCGGAGATTTCGGCCGGGGAAATATCTTTGTAGGTCTGGATAACTACCGCAAGATGTTTGATGACGTTCAGGTCTGGCATGCTGTCGGTAATACGCTGCTATATGCCGTGCTTGTCGTTCCGATCAGCATCGCGTTATCTCTGATCGTAGCCGTACTTCTGAATGGAGAAATCCGGGGGAAGTCGCTTTACCGTACGATCTACTTCATTCCGATGGTTGCGGCTCCTGCTGCCGTCACCATGGTATGGAGATGGCTCTACAATGAACATTTCGGGTTAATTAACTACGTGCTGTCCAGAATCGGCATTAATGCCGTCGATTGGGTAGGCAATCCAAAAGTTTCATTGATTTCAATAGCCATCATAGGGATTTGGAGCGTTATCGGATACAATATGGTTTTGCTTCTCGCGGGTTTACAGGAGATTCCTAAAGATTTCTACGAAGCCTCCGAAATTGACGGAGCATCTAAGCTTCGGCAATTTTTCGTCATTACGCTACCACTTTTATCGCCGACATTATTTTTTGTTGTCGTAACTTCGGTCATTCAGGCTATGCAGGTATTCGATGTCATTTATATGATGATTGACGTGACCAGCCCGGCCTATGAGCATACCGTTTCCCTTGTGTATCTGTTCTATAATAACTCCTTTAAATATTCCAACAAAGGTTACGGATCCGCAATTGTTATTCTGCTGCTCGCTATTATCATGGTAATTACATTCCTTCAGGTGAGGGGGCAAAAAAAATGGGTCAACTACATGTAAGGAGGACTAGTGCTGTGGATACAAAGATTCGAATCCCCCGTCATTCAATGATTCATGTATTGCTCGTCATCGGGGCAATCCTTATGATTTTGCCTTTCTTCTGGATGCTCCTGACTTCATTTAAATCCGTAACCGAATCTACGTCCATGAATCCGTTTGTCTTTTTTCCTACGCAGTGGAGGTGGGGGAACTATATTGAAGTGCTGCGGCAAAACAACTTTCCCAGGCTCTATTGGAACACCTTTGCCATGGTCGTTCTGAGAGTAATCTGCTCCATTGTGTTTAGCGCCATGGCCGCTTATGCCTTCGCCCGTCTAAAGTTTCCCGGACGCGGCTTTTTCTTTGGACTTGTTCTCTTCCAAATGATGGTGCCTACCCAGATTTTCATTATCCCGCAATACCTGATGGTCGATTCGTTAGGCATGCGTAATACAATATTCGCGCTGTTGTTTCCAGGTCTTGTGAGCGCATTCGGCACCTTCCTGCTGCGCCAATTTTTTATGGGATTGCCGAAGGAACTGGAGGAGGCCGCTAAACTGGACGGCTGCAATATCGGACAAACATTCTTAAGAATCATGCTTCCTCTCGTCCGCTCGGGTATGGTGGCGCTTGGTATATTCACCGCTTTGTTTGCCTTTAAGGATCTGATGTGGCCAATGATTGTTAATACGAACTCGGATGCGGCAACCTTGTCGTCAGCACTGGCAAAAATCCAGGGAGCCTATTCGGTCGATTATCCCGAATTAATGGCAGCCTCCGTCCTAGCGATTATTCCCATGCTGATATTATATATTATCTTCCAGAAGCAATTTATTGAAGGCGTTGCAACATCCGGCGGAAAACTGTAGGCAGGATGCAACCGATGCGGTAATTCATTGAAGTATGTTAAATATGGCTTCCACATGCACATAGCTGGAGTGTATGATTTAGGATGAAGGATCAAGATTAAGATGCCGGATACGATAAGAAAAATGACAACCAAAGGGGTCTTTGTGTTATGAACGCTGCAAGCCGGGGACGGGTGGCCAGCATTATATTATTAGCATGCAGTCTGTCGGCCTGCAGCAGTACCGGCAGCAGGACGAATGTATCCATGATCGGCGAGAACGCGGAAACCTCCAGTGAGCAGATCGTGCTACGCTATTCCAGCTACCTGCTGGATACGGCACAAGCGGGTAAAGTATATTACGATGCAATCAGGCAGTTCGAGGAGCAGAATCCGGGGATTAAGATCGAAGCCGATTTTATCCAGAATAACAACTATACGGCCGGAATTAAGATCCGGCTGCTAGGCGGCGAGCCGCTCGATATATTTGACACCTGGTCCCCAAGCTTGTTTGAAGAATTTCGTGCACTCCGCAGCGACGTGTATCTGGAGCTTACAGATACGGCTTTTGTGAATGACTTCTATCCTAATTCGTTAAAGCCCGTTACGATAGATGGTAAAGTATACGGTGCGCCTGAGGTCATGCACAGCGACGGTCTGCTGTACAACCAGACGCTGTTTAACAGGCTAGGACTTGAGCTTCCCCGGACTTGGGATCAACTGCTTCAAGTATGTGAGCAACTCAAGGGTGAGGGAGTGATTCCAATTGCCATGGATTCGGAGTGGTCGACCGCCCAATTCTTCTGGGGCTCCATCATGTCCAATGCAGGTGCAGACGAGGAGTGGACGCGGAAGCTGGAAAGCGGGGAGATCAAGATCACTGACCCTATCTTCGTAGAGTCCATCAAAATGCACAAGGAAATCATAGACCGGGGCTACGTTCCTTCCAATTGGCAGAGCTTAAAGCATGAGCAGTCTAAGGATCTGATCGGACATGGCCAGGCGGCGATGATTATGACAGGCACCTGGGACATTCCGAGCATCAGACAGCGTAACCCTTCCAATGATATTCGTTTTATGAGTGTTCCGGGCCGTATGAAGACCGTCCCCAATATTAATGTAGGAACCTATCGGGTGATTAATTCAAAGACCAAGTACCCGGAGGAAGCGAAGAGGTTTGTCACATTTATGACCGGAAGAGCAACTCAGGAGAAGCTGGCTGCAGGAGCCTCGGCGGTTCCCTCCGTCGTTTCGGCCCGGATAGACGACCCGGTCGCAGCACAAATTGCGCAGGCTGTTACGCGTGACAACGCCATTTTGTTTTGGCCCCATACCGTTTCAACCGAATCGCTCCAGACCCATATTCAGGAGTCCGTCAACCGTTATCTGGCGGGCCAGAGTCTTGAAGAAACCCTGCATGAAATTCAGCTTGTTATTGATAGTGTAGCCGATAAGCGGTAATCCAACGAATAAACGCCAGTCCCTTTCGTTCTTAATGAACGAAAGGTTTTTTTTGCAGGAAAAAACGGGAATGAGTAAATGTGTTTATTTTAGATCATTATTAATCTTTTTAGGTCAATATCGGCATTATCGCTTATAATTAAGGAAGAGTGAACGCCTGTCGGAATATAAAACAAGCAGATCGCAGGGGGATGATCATGTATAAGCTGCTGATTGTAGATGACGAGTTATTAATGCGGGTAGGGATCCGCAGCATGATAGATTGGGAACAGCATGGATTTCAAGTCGTAGGCGAGGCGGGGAATGGTAAAGAGGGAATGGATATCGCCCTGGAAGTTTTACCGGACCTTATCATTACCGACATCAAGATGCCGGTGATGGACGGATTGCAGTTTATACGAGAAACCTCGAATAAGCTTAAGGCTTGTAAATATGTGATTTTAAGCAATTTTGATGAGTTTCATTATGTTAAGGAAGCGCTTAAATTAGGGGCGGCGGATTATTTGATCAAAAGTGAGATTACCCCCGCTGCTCTTACCGAACTGCTCAGCTCACTTAGAGAGAAATGGCAAGCAGAGCACATCAGCCAGGGAGCCGCGGGTAACAAACCTTATGATTATTCACTCAGTCTCAGCCATTTGAAAGAGAACTTTTTTAAGGATCTGATTAGCGGGTTCATCAGCGAACAGGAAGCCCGGACTAAGGCAGAGGAATTACATATCCGGGTTCAATCCTCCGAGTTGATTTTCCTGATCATGAAAGTCAATCATTTTGAAGCCTTAAAGAAGAAGTATATCGAGAAAGATGAAAAGCTGCTGCGATTTTCTATCCTGAATATTATGGAGGAGGTTATTCCAACCAGATGGGTGAAGGAAATCGTCATCGGCAATTCTTCCGAGTATCTGGTTATTGTGAATACTCTAGCCGGGAGCCGCTCGGAGCGCGGTGATATAGAAAGGCTAAGCGGTAAGATCCTGTCCTCCTTAAGGGATTTTATGAGCCTGAGTGCCACGGTTGGGGTAAGCACAAAGGTCCCGGGATTTAAGCACTTAAAAGCTGCATATAAGGAAGCCGAACAGGCATTGAAGGCCCGCTTCTTTAATGATGACCAACATGTATTTTTCTATGAGGATCTGATTAAACAGCCTGTACGTAAACCTGTAGCCTCCCTGATTAGTGCTAAGGAAGAACAAGATCTGCTCAAGGTTTGGGCTGCTAAGGATAAGAGACAGGCCGAGGTTTTTTTAGATGGGATACGCACCGAGCTTAAAACCCTGCAAACGGACGAGAGCAGTATCCGCACAAAATATATTCTGCTGGTAGAGAAGATAAATGCACATTTATTACCTTCCGGGAAAAGACCATGCATTCCTTTCATTGGGCATTCGCCTTATGAAACCGTTTTAAAAGGGGAGAGCTGGGTAGAGGTGCATCAGCGTATGCTGGAATACATGACGGAATGCCTGGACAGCAACTCGGGGACTATGCGTGAAACCTCGTATACTGAACTTGCAGTCAGCCTTATAAACAAATATTACGCTGAAGACATTTCCTTGCAAAGCATAGCCGGTCAGATTAATGTTCATCCCTCTTACCTCAGCCGGATTTTCAAGCAGGAGAGGGGAGAGAACTTCATCTCTTACCTGACCCGGGTCCGGATTGAAAAGGCAAAGGTGTACCTCAGCGAAGGAACAATGAAGGTATATGAGATTGCGGACATAGTCGGCTATCACAATTACACCTATTTCAGCAAAATCTTCAAGAAGACGGTGGGGGTCACTCCGGAGGAATATCGTGAGAAGCATTATACACCGAGTTGATGCCAAATGAAGAAGAGGTGCGTCATGCGGAAAGGTAAGCCCATTCGTATTAAAACAAAAATCATGTTGATTTGCCTGCTGGTGATCATATTTCCAGTTGTTGTAATGACCTTTAAATCCTATCATTCCTCGGAACGATTATTGGAACATAACTATCGAAGCTTAATGGAGGATTTGGCCAAGCAAACCAACATACGTATAGATGAATTTTTAAAAGAAATCGAGAAAATATCACTGCTGGCGAGCAATGGTCTAAGCAGCAGCTTATCGGCGACGCATGAGGGAAGTTATCCGATCCAGGATTTTCTGCGGGATGGCGGAGAGCAAAAGGAAATCGCCGCCTACAACAGTTTAATGAACTATATTATGATGAAAGACCGCGTATTCTCTATATACCTATATAACTTAAACGGCGGTCCGGATCTGTTTGTCAGTCCCAATCACCCGATCAATGACAATTTCAAAGTAGCGAACGAGCTCTGGTTCAAGAAATTCATGCACACGAAGGATCGAACGATTACCCTGTCGACTCGAATCGACGAGCAGATGGAAAGTAAAACGCTGACGGTTTCCCATGCCAGAAAAATATACGATGCGGCGACAGGCCGGCTATTAGGTGTAATCGTTGTCAGTATAGATATAAAGTTTATCGAGATTGTCAATCGTAATTTACAGGAAGCACTACGTTCAAGGTTTATGATTGTCGACAGCGAAGATAAAATCGTATATAACGTCGATGACCGGCTGATTGGCACGCTGTTCCGGGACAATGTACGTCCGGATGATTCCAAGAATATTGTTGTGACCAGCCCGCTCGGCCAAAAGGATTGGACGACCTATTTATACATGCCTATGGATGAGCTGACCGATGAAGGTGAAATTTTGGGCCGGAGCCTCGTTACACTTGCCGTAGTAATGTCCCTGTTCGCTGCAGTTATTTCCATTTTTCTTTCCAATGTTATTACCCGGCCGATTAAAAAACTCATGAACAATATCGTTCTGGTCGAGCAAGGCCAGTTCGAGAAAGTCAAGCATATCGGTTCAAGTGACGAGTTCGGGCATTTGTTCAACCGTTTCAACAAGATGTCGTACGAGCTGAAAAGACTGGTCGAAAGAGTCCAGCAGGAGGAAATGGAAAAAGCCGAGGCTGAAATCAGGGCACTTCATTCCCAGATTAATCCTCACTTCTTATACAATACTCTGGGTTCCGTGAAATGGATCGCCTCCATGCAAAAGGCAGATAAGATCGTTGACATGACTGAAGCGTTAATTTCAATGCTCCGCTACACCGCCCGGTTTGACGGGGTACTCGTTACGATCCGTGAGGAGCTGGACAATGTCTCTAATTACATCACGATTCAAAATGTAAGATATTATGACTGTATTCATATGAGTTATGAGATTGAGGAAAAGCTGCTGGGGTACCGGGTTCCAAGGATGATTCTGCAGCCGATTATTGAAAATGCGATTTTTCACGGCTTCGCTGAACTGGAAGAGGACGGGAATATTACGATAAGGGTTTACTCAAGAGGGGCGGATGTAGTCATTGAAGTTCAGGATAACGGCGCAGGGATGGATGAAGCGACGATTCAGGAATTGCTGGACAGCTGGGCCAAAGAGACGGAGGAAGAAGCGAGGGGGATCGGACTGTTTAATGTGCAGCGCCGGATCAGACTTCATTTTGGAGAGTCTTACGGACTAAGAGTAAAGAGTGTTGTTCAGGAAGGCACGACCTTCACCTTTCTGCTGCCCGGTATATCATAATTAACCACAAGAAAGCAGCGGTTCCTGAAGTACAGGACGCGCTGCTTTTAGTAAATCCAACTGACCTTGATCAAACCATAATTTTTATCCTTTGACGCTGCCGAGCACTAGACCTTTCGTAAAGTACTTTTGCAGGAAAGGGTAAACCAATAAGATAGGAATGGCGCCCAGGAACATTTGAGCTGCACGTCCCGTCCGCGCGTTCATCATGGAAAGTAACTGGGTATAGTCGGTTCCTGACTTCAGCATAATCTGTTCAAAGCTCTGAAGAAGCGTCTGCAAATAACTCTGCAGCGGATAGTTCACCGGATTGTTCATATAAATAATGCCATCAAACCATGAATTCCAGTGACCTACAATACTGAATAAGCCTACGGTGGCAAGCGCCGGTTTAAGGAGAGGAAGGAGGATACGGGTCAGAATTTGAAAGGGACCCGCTCCGTCAATGATCGCCGATTCCTCAATCTCTTCCGGCAAACCGCGTATGAAGTTCATGAGAATAATCATGCTGAATACCGGCAGGGCTCCGGGGAGAATCAGGGACCAAATGGAATCAATGAGTCCAGTTTTGACCACGACAAGGTAAGTCGGAATCAACCCGCCATTGAAAAGAATGGTTATGATAAAGAATGCCATATATACATTGCGTCCTGTCACCTTCAGGTTGGATTTGGACAGCGGGTACGCGGTAAGTACTATTAATATCAGGTTGATTAGCGTCCCCAGCACAACCCGTTGAACAGAAATCCAAAGAGCAGTGAAGAACTTACCGCCGGTCAGCGCGAATTCATAGGCTTTCGTGGTGAAATCTACCGGCCAGAACGCCACATTTCCCGCCGACACAGCGGCGCTGCTGCTGAAGGAGACTGCCAGCAGATTAATGAAAGGCAAGATGCAGAGCAGAGAAGTTAAGATTAATATTGTATAGTTTGCCGCGTGGAATATGCGTCTCCCTATGCTTTTGTCTTGAATCATGACAAAGCCTCCTTAGAAGATTTTGTAGTTGGCAACTTTATAGGCAAGGATATAGGACACTCCGACGAGGATACAGGAAATTATGGATTTGAATAACCCGACGGCAGCGCTGATCGAATATTGGGCTTGTTGTATGCCAAGGCGGTAAACATAAGTATCGATAATGTCGCCGGTCTGGTAAACAACAGGAGAATAGAGATTGAATATTTGGTCGAATCCGGCATTCAGTACGGTGCCAAGGGATAAGACGGACATGAGGACAATCGTCGGCATCAGGAGCGGCAGTGTTATATACAGGGTTTGCTTCCACCGTTTGGCCCCGTCGATGACGGCAGCCTCATATAACCCGGGATCGATGCTGGTTAAGGCTGCCAGGTATACTACTGTACCGAAGCCGAAGCCTTTCCAGATATCACTGACAATCATGGTCCACGGGAAGATCGACGGACTGCCCAGGAAGGGGATGGAACCGATTCCGAACAGCTTCAGAAAGCTGTTGACAATACCGTCTGAGCTAAGGATATCCAGCAGAATGCCAGCCATAATGACCCAGGATAGAAAATTTGGAATATACACCAGTGTTTGAAAGGTTCGTTTGATGGCACTGCGGGCAACTTCGTTCAGTAGCAAAGCGAAGACTACCGGAACAACAATACCACCGATAATCTTGAAGGCGGACATGTACAACGTATTCCAAATCGTTCGGACGAAGTTTGGCTGGTTAAATACATGCTCAAAGTTGTCCCATCCAACCCAAGGGGAGTTGAAGCCCAGACCGGGATTATATTTTTGAAATGCAATGACCAGCCCGTAAAAAGGAATATAGCTGAAGATGAATACCAGGATAATACTGGGGAGCAGCATGAGATGGTAAGGGCTCTGCTGTTTTAACTTTTTTAGCATCCCTAATCCTCCGTTTCTGATGTCTTTGGAATAACAAAGGGGAGCGAGAATCCGCATCCCCTTTGGGTCAATGAATTTATTTTCCGAAGGCTGCGTTCACGGCCTCAGTAGCATCGTCTCCGCCTGCAGTTTTCCAATTCTGGACCACCGTATCGAAGTAATCGATATTCTCGGCTCCCATAATAATCTTGGTAAACCCTTCGGTCAGGATATCGTCCAGAGTCGTGCCGTACCCCGCTAGCACCTCGGGTGTCGCTCCCCAAAGCGCCGTTTTGATATAGTTCCCGCTGTCGAGGACCTGCTTTGACAGACTATACGCAGAACGCGGCGCACCCTGCTGCAGATAATCGCCTACGGCGCTCGGCGTTGAATTCTTTATATATTCGACACTATTGTTATATTTCTGCCACATGCCCGCTGTGGTGAGGCCGCTTGTATCTTCGGATTTCAAAGCTGCCGATACGGCCTCAAACTGCTCGTAGTCGGAGTTTGGATTAAGGACACGGAAGGCGCCGACCACATGGGCCAAATCATTGTCGAGTAAGCTGGATAACGTTTCCTTTGATTCCTTTCCGACACCTTCATCAACAATGTAGGCGTAATCGTTAAGGAGCTTGATGACCGCTTCAGGATTCTTGAACGATTTATTGACGACGATGTAGCTGCCGTTTGCAAAGAAGACGGAATGCTTCGCCTCCCCTCCAGTGATGCTTGGGAGCTGGTAAGGATAGAAAATCGCGTCCTTGCCCAAATTGGAAACGGTATCGACACCAGGGTTATATCCCCACCATTGATAATAAGGCTGCATGCCTACCTTGCCTGCAACGACATCGGCGTTCATCGCGCTGAAATCTTTAATAGCAAATTCCGGGTCGATGATCCCCAGCTTGTACCATTCTGCCCATTCCTTAAGGGCATCCTTCATCTCAGGCTGAACGGAACCATACACAAGCTTGCCGCTGCCATCCTCCAGCCACATATCCGGATGGGCATTCCAGGAAACAGCAAGAAGATTCAGGTAATCCAGCGTCTGGTCGACAGCAATACCGTAACCCCCGTGTTTCTCCATAAATTTCAACGCAGTATTCTTCAGATCCTCGACCGTTTGTGGATCTTTAATCCCCAATTCTTCCTTCCAGTCGTTGCGTATCCACATAAAATCCGGTTGGTCGATTAATCCCCAGTGCAGCTGCGGTATACCGTAAAGCTGCCCGTCTTTCTTACCGGACTCGTAGCTGTCGGCGTCAGCCTCCATATAGCCCTTCAAACGATCGGAAGCGTACTTATCGAAGACATCGGTTAAATCCAGGATCATATTTGCTTCGGTAAGCTGCTGCAGTTGAGAAGCGTTAACTCTAAAAACATCAGGAAGCTCATTTGATGAAATGGCCAAGTTAAGCTTCGTATCGTACTCATCGCTGACCCAATCTGTAACGACGTTAATATTGTATTTTTCTTTATACCTGTCTATCCAGACGTTGTTGGTAATATCGTCGCCCTCAGGATACTTAGCCGAGGGATATTCGGAAGTTACCGTGTGGATGGTGACTGGATCTTTATAAGCGCTGAATGCCGGATCGGATGAATCCACCTCGTTGGAAACAGTTGTGGCATTGTTGTTGGCTGCTGCCGTAGGGTTAGCCCCATTCCCCGGGCTGCCGTTGCTGCTGCATGCTGCAAGTAATACCATGGACATACATAATGACAGAAAATAAGCAGTTTTTTTCTTGGTCATACCTTTTCCCCCATTTATCATCATAGTTGGTGTGGTGCAATCAACCTGCAATTAATTCTAAGCGAGAATATGGGGGAGGGGAATAAACATTATTAACGCCCTTCCTCTACTTTTTTGACTTCGCCGTGTTTAATGCCATAACAGTAAAAAAAGTTACTTAAACCTGTAAAGGAAGTGCAAGCTACCTGTATTGTCATATCAGGCTGCAAAATGTAAGGTGGAGGTGAGTGAAAAAGCGCTCGCGCGCAGGACAACAGGAGGATTCAAGATGTCTATTTTATATGACGAGCAGAACCGTAGTTTTCATTTATCGACTTCAGAAACGAGCTACATTATTCAAATTATTAGGGACGGTTATCTAGCACACCGCTACTGGGGGAAACGGATTCATGAATTTCGGGACTCTAATAGGCTCATTCACGCTCATAGGCCGCTATCCCCCAACCCCGATCCGCAGGACCGTTCATTCTCATTAGACGAGCTGCCTCAGGAGTATCCCGGATTTGGCAGGAGCGATCTGCGCACACCAGCATATCAGATCGAACAAATAAACGGTTCTACAACAAGCGATCTTCGATATGTTACCCATCGGATTATTAAGGGCAAACCTGCGCTTGAGCAATTACCTGCCGTTTATATGGAAGAAGATGACGAAGCGGAGACGCTAGAGATCACTATGAAGGATGAGTTACTGGATTTCTACGCTATTCTTTCTTACACGGTACTGGCTCAATGGAATGTAATTACGCGATCCGTCAGATTTATTAATAAGTGCGGAGAGAAGGTACGTTTGCTGCGTGCCGCGAGTATGAATATCGACTTTAACGATGCGAATTTTGATTTGCTTCATTTATCGGGAGCGTGGGCTAAAGAACGTTCTATGATTAGAAGACCGCTGTTTCAGGGCAATCAATCTGTCGACAGCCGCAGGGGAGCGAGCAGCCCCCATCATAACCCGTTCATTGCATTGATGCGAAAGGGTGCAGATGAGTCGCAGGGTGACGTCTATGGCTTTAATCTGGTATACAGCGGAAATTTTCTGGCCAATGTGGAAGTAGACTCATACGATACGGCTAGAGTGTCCATCGGAATAAATCCTTTCGACTTCGCCTGGCTGCTGGAACCGGGTGAAAGCTTCCAAACTCCCGAGGCAGTCATGGTATTCTCGTCAACGGGACTAGGGGGAATGTCGCGTACGTATCACAGATTGTACCGTTCGCGCTTATGCCGGGGTAAGTACCGTGACCTAGTCCGGCCGATTCTGATTAATAACTGGGAAGCGACCTATTTTGATTTCACCGCAGAGAAACTGGTGCAGATTGCAGCCAAAGGCAAAGAACTCGGTATGGAATTATTCGTACTGGATGACGGTTGGTTTGGTAAAAGGAACGATGACTCTAGCTCGCTTGGGGATTGGTTTGTTAATCGGGAGAAGCTGCCAAATGGCCTTGAGGACTTGGTGTCGCGTATTAATCACCAAGGCATGCAGTTCGGACTATGGTTTGAGCCCGAGATGGTATCGGTAGACAGCGAGCTCTACAGAGCTCACCCGGATTGGTGCATCCATGTAGAAGGCCGATCACGCACGACGAGCCGAAGCCAGCTTATCCTGGATCTGTCGCGCCCCGAGGTATGCGATGAATTGGTACAGCAAATTTCCGGCATTCTGCAGAGCGCCCCGATTACCTATGTGAAATGGGATATGAACCGCCATATGACCGAGGTAGGTTCAGCAGGCTTGCCTGCAGAACGTCAGCGCGAAACTGCCCACCGCTACATTTTAGGGCTGTATAGAATCCTTGAACAACTTACCACGGCATTTCCGGATGTTTTGTTTGAAAGTTGTTCCAGCGGCGGCGGACGTTTTGATCCAGGGATGTTGTATTACATGCCGCAAACCTGGACTAGCGACAACTCGGACGCTATCAGCAGGCTGAAGATTCAATATGGAACAAGCATTGTGTATCCCGTCAGCTCAATCGGGGCGCATGTATCGGATGTGCCTAACCATCAGGTCGGACGTATCACACCGCTGGAAACAAGGGGGCATGTGGCTTTAACCGGTGTGTTCGGGTACGAATTGGATCTGACCACATTTAATGAATCCGAGCAGAGTCTGGTGAAAGAGCAGGTTCAATTCTATAAAGAGGCAAGGGAGCTTGTCATGAAAGGAGATTTATACCGGCTTCTGAATCCGTTTGAAGGGAATGAAGCCGCATGGATGGTGGTTTCTGAGGACCGCACCGAGGCGCTCTTGTTCTATTGCCGTGTTCTGGCAGAGCCGAATCCGGGATTCCGCAGCTTGCGTTTACAGGGATTAGATGAGAATGCAAAGTATATCGTTGATGACGGTGAAATGACTTATGGCGGTGACGAGCTGATGTATGCAGGCATCCGTGTGCCGTTTGATCTTCATGGTGATTTCAGGAGTAGGGTCTGGAGGGTGCGGAAAGCCGGGAAAGAATGAGAACGGCCACAAGCTGTTAATGCTAAAGGCCTGTCGAAAGACAGGCTTTTTGTATTGCTAAATATCTCATTTGAGGTTCTACGACAATCTTCGTGAAAATGATTTAGTGGAGAATACCTCCGTCATCCGATGAAGATGGCGTGAGACTATCCAGCTATTATAAAGAACACTAAAGTGCTCTGTAGCAATTCCACGATAAACGTCCCCAATCCTATACCAAATCACTCTAGAGTTCAGATGTCTGGCTATCACAAGCGGTAGGATTAATTACCTTCCTTAGCTCCTTTACCAATCGTAATTAACATAACCGTTGGTTACGTTCCTTATTTAAGCTGAATACAACATCAATCCTCGATCTATCGTAATCTCCAATAGCATTGATATCATATCCGTGCGCTACGTGCAACCAGCATGAGCTGCATAGATACGAGCCCTGTCTAATGTGTTGAAATGGCGTGATTCAGATTCAGGCATTTGCATACCTAGGTTTAACTGTGTTCAACTGCAAGTCTCTGATTTCTTTAGGCTTGTATCCTAGCTCAACAAGCAAAATCCGAGTCAGAATTTGGTGGATGCATTATCAGTCAACAATAACAAATATTGTGAAAAGTTAAAAAGACTCAACCACTAAAGGGTAATCTGGAAAATGATACTGAAGAACACACGAAAGTAATGAGGTATGAGAAAATGACATCGCCTCGTGTCCACAACCTCAAAAAATTCGACAACACCGGCGAAGACATGGAGGATCTGATCTCCATCGGCACCATCGGATTGATCAAAGCCATTGAGAGCTACCGCCCGAACAAAGGCACGAAGCTCGCTACTTTTGCTGCCCGCTGTATTGAAAACGAAATCCTCATGCATTTGAGATCGCTTAAAAAGACCAAAAAGGACGTATCCCTGCATGATCCGATCGGGACGGATAAGGAAGGCAATGAGATCACATTAATCGATATCCTCGGCTCGGACGCAGATGATATTGTTAAAGAAGTGGATCTGAAGATCGAGAAGAGCAAGATATATCGTAATCTGGATATTTTGGATGACCGGGAGAAGGAAGTCGTGGTGGGCCGCTTTGGCCTCGACACCGGCGGGGAAGAAAGGACGCAGCGGGAGATTGCGAAGGAGTTGGGGATTTCGCGGAGTTATGTGTCGCGGATAGAGAAGAGGGCGCTGATGAAGCTGTATCATGAGTTTTATAAGGCGAAGAGGTAAGACTTCGATTCTCCAAAAAAAGCGACTTATCTAAGGATGAGTTGCTTTTTCTTTACATAAATCAACTCAGAGCAGAGCGAGAAGAAGGAGCCATCGGTTATAGTATACCCGGAAATATATGACCTGCTATCCAACTGCTACGTAATTATGATGATAATGAGAAGGTTCTAAGCCCATTCCAAAGCGAAATCAATTTAGATGAAGGTCCGGAAGACGAAAGATATGTAGTGGGTGGAAGATCCTCCGATCGTAAGTCATCATTTTTCGATAGTAAAAAGAGTGCGCAGTTACTGCTGGCACTCTTTTTTAGTAAAAGCCAAGTATTGCTTCTAAGTTAAATAAACTCGCTATCTGAACTTAATTATGTATCCTGCGGCTCCGCGTATTTCTAAGGAGGTGTTGTTCATCACAGTTAGAGCTTGCTTCAGGCGTTTCTTTTGATAACAATAGATCCTTAATTTGACTAATAATGAAGCCTAAAACTATGAATTCAATTAGCTTTGTGGTTAATATATGCACCACCTGAATGATCCTTAGCATTATATCGCTGTTTACTTCATGCTGAAACTGCTGAAACAATCCCGTCTGAGGTATTGAATAAACAACTGATATGCCATAATAGAAGGCATCACCTATACCAAGCTCTATGTTGTGGGTTGAAAGGATATTCCATAGACTATACAACGGTGAAAACATAAAACTAGATAAAAGCATGAAGATAGTCACTAAAAAAAATCGAATAAATAATGAAGCTTTTTTGTTTATTGCATCCCAAGGGTTTGGAGAAACAAGCTGTCGAAGCATCTCTTTGCAGACATAAAAAATAAAGAAAAAGGAGGAGAAGGATAACTCAAGAAAATATATCGTAAAGATATATACTCCTACTTTTTGATGAATAGGTGCCCATGTGCTGTATCTCAGTCCTATGGTTATAAATATCAAGGACATAAAAATACTTGGCAAATATGAATAGAAGAATAATTCACCCTTAGTTTTTGGTAAGTATAGTATAGAAAGTATTGGTACAATTAACCCGATAAAAATAGCCACCCATGCTAACGCATTGTTCATAAAATTTCTTCGCTCCCTTATTTATATGTTGTACATACGAGCTGCATAAATTTTTGTTTCAGTAAATAGGGCATCAAGATCACATAGAATAAAAATTTTCTAGGTTTAGTTGGTTGTTGAAGTCCTTGAAGAAGTGGATCTAAAGACTCTTCCCCAACCTGGATGTCCTCGATGTTTAGAAATAGAATATTTTATGATTGGCTGATTCAGTCTCGTCACCACCAGCGTAGATCAGAAGCAGCGTGAATTTATGGTGGGTTGGACAGCTTGTGATGGTACGTTTCAAGGGTCGAGAATAGAACACGCATGAGGGGAGTGCAAGTTTTGTAAACTAGATCGTGAAGAAATAACAGATTTAATGAAACAGACTGCCAAATGATCAGGCAGTCTGTTTTCAGCATATCCCATTAAGTCAACGTTTAGAAAACAACAATAAGTGGGCGTTAGCTATTCAAAACGTTCGTCGTGTTCTCGATCTTGAGCCATTTCCCATTCGCGCTCAGTACGAATTTCTTCGATGAATGTTCTTTCTTCCTGTATTGCCCATTGTGAAACAATGGCGTCGTCATGATCTTTTAGCTGTGATATTAAAGGAATGAATCTTTCCATTAAATCTGCCCGAGAACCACTCCATGAGTTAGGTCTGAAACGGCGCTTAAACTGCTTCAAAACTAAAATTGGATTAGATGATTCTTTAATCAAAGTAGTGGCGATAGGGGTCCACCCGATTCTGTGTTCATTATTCTTATAAGGCAAAAGAACTGATGCGATTAGTTGGTATCTGACTTCCGGATTAATATTACACCAAGAAAGAACCACATCGTCTTCAATGACAGACATTGGGTTAATAAAAGAATGAATATCATCAGAAATTAGTCGAGTTAGCCCATAGTTTACTTCTTTATTTAATAAAAAAACATTGAGGAAAATTAATGGGTGTGTTAAGGCAATCGCCTTTAAGATGTGATCATAGTCTGTCGGGAAAAAATAATGATTTTCTAACTCTGCAGCTATTTTGTCGGCTACTACTCTCATATTCTCTTGAGTTTCAGCGGTGTAGAAACAGTATTCTACTAATACACCTAGCTCATAATCTTTGTGAGTCATATTAGTACGAGTAAAGGAGTATTGAAGGAGTAGCTTTTGTCCCAATTCCATAATCTTTTCACTAAACGTTCCCTTTTCAATCCCATGAATTCTCATATGAAGAATTTCAATCGCAATATTATCGCCTTCACTTTTTGAGGCAATGATTTCTACTAATTCACAAAAATCATTATCACTTACATCATCTAATGTCCTTCCAAGTTTTAAATTTCTATACATCCAAACTGGAGTATGTTCAAGCTCAAGTGCTTTCTTTATCCGATTTAATCCTTTTTTATCAATATTTATACTCATTTGAATAATAGGAAAAACTGAAGATAAGAGTTGATCAGTTATAGCTTCATCCAATAATTTTTCACACAACTCGTTATTAGTATTAGAAAGCCCATTCAAGAAACCACGAAGTAGTTGGTAGTTACGCTTCGATTCAGGTATAGAGTATAACTGTTTCAGCATATTCGCCCATAAATTCTCGGAATTATAGGTACTTTCCGAAAGCCCTTTTCCAAAATCAAATATTCTTGTCCCCTCATGGCTTAAAAGATCTGGTAGTAATTCATCTACCCACGCCGTATTCCCCCCAACTTTTTTTCCTAAACCGCAGGTGATTGCATGTAAAGTGGCTACACCCTCCATTAAATCTGAGTCTTTATCAATTGTATCAATTAGATCAATGCTATTTTTATGACTAGAAAGTATGTATAATCTTGCTTTGTCAAGCAGAGTAATAGGTGCAAGAATATCTGCTAAGTTATTTAGTCTGATTACAACATTTGGAGCCATTTCTTTTCCATCAAACCGAAGAGTGCTTTTAACCGCTGTCCAACCATCATTCCATGTATGCTTCGCAGAAATATAATTGATAACCGTTTCTAACTCATCATACATTGCAGCTTTAGTCCACAACCCTCTAAATTTTACAGCCAAGAGATCTCGAAGCTTAGAGGCTAATGCGTTTTCAAAACCAGCAAGGGGTAAAAGGTAATCAAGAAATGTCTTGTACCAATGATTCACATCCTCATTACTTCTAGGTAACCAGCCATAATCTCTTGCTCTAGCCCCAAATTCAAAGCCATAAGAAGATGTGAAGTGCCATGCTTCCAGCGATGCTTCTAACAGTGATAAGCCTAAATCAACTCGGTTCTCTGAGTCAGAATTTAGTAGGGATGAGATTATTTTTAGTCGCTGCTCAGGGGTTGCATGTGTTCCCGAGAGGTGAATATTGAACAGAGACTTTAGCAATCTCCTTATGGAATTATTATTTTCGTCAGGTGTTTCTGTCAAAGCGAAGCAGCATAGAAGATGAGAAGCTCTTTCGAACAAAAGTGGATCATATGCTATTGACCTAAGGAGCCTAGTGAATTCATCAAAATAAATATTTTCACGCGAAAAAAATAGATGACATTCCTCCTTATCAGTTAATCTCTCAAGAAGAGATAAAATTGAAGTAGGCTCTACCGGAGCTATGTTTCTTAGTAAGGTAATGCCAAGCTGATTTAAATTCATAACATCTCCAAGCAAACCCGTTTCTGAAAGCCACTCTCTAGATATTTGCAGCGCTGTTTGTGAATTATGCAGAAAGCCTAGTCGTCTTGTGAACGATATTAGCAGTCTCTCGGATCCACTGTTTAAAAAAGTGTCAGTAATAATATTAGTAGGTATATTCTGAAGCGCTCTTTCTGCAAGTCTATTTGCAATCGCTTGAGGAAGCACTGCCCGCCAGTAACTTCGCTGCTGAACAAGTTCACGCCGTTTGAGTTCGACGATGTTTTCGTAAAGTTCACGAATATCTAGACTCGCCAAGGTGCTTAGTAATTTTAGTTCATTATTTTCAGCTTCAGTACGCATGTCAAAAGAGTATACGAGTGAACAAACTTCCGCTGCCTTAAGAAGTCTGTTATCGGGTAAATGCCTTTGCTGAAATAATCTTTCAAAAAGATCGGAATCTCTCAATTGAGAAATATCCTCCCCCCTTTCAATTGTCTTTGCTAACGCAATGGCAATACGTGCATTTCCGCCTGCAAATTCAGCGATCATTCTGGCACCAATTTGAGTTATATGAGCAAAACGATTGAGGATGACCTCTTCAATTAAATCACGGGAAGCTGGATCTAAACGATAGACTTCAGTTTCTTCAGGTTGATCATCTCTTACGTCATATTCGACCGTGAGAAGGCTGAGCTGACTTCCAGCTGCCGAACATATGGAAGTTAATCTCCTGTGTAAATCTGGTGGACAATTATCAATTACTAGAATTATTCGTTTTTGAAGAGCACCTAGCATTTCTGCAAAATTTCTCGGATCGGGAAGGGGACTGTCACTAATATCTGAATAAAATACATGGGAAGTATTAAGTGGATTTTGACCAATTCGTTCGTCAAACAAAGACTGCACTAAGCGTGTTTTTCCGACTCCTGATAATCCTACTAAACGAACTGAGGAGCCTGGACGACTAAGAGTATTCCGTATTTGATTTATGCCTACTGTTACGGAAAGGGCTTCGGAATTTAAACCAGAGGAATTATATAACCGAACTTGCTCATCCGTAATATAGGCTTCTTCCTTTCCCCCTGGACAATTTGCCCAGTTGTCATATGATTTCCATCCTTGAATAGAACGACCTATTTTTTGACGTACCCACAAAATAATAGAAGGATGGGCACGAACCCAACTGGCAATGCGTCCACGATCAAAGAAGTCGACCTTCAGTTGAGTTGCGTTTGGGTAGTCAGCAACAGCGTTTTGCATAGCTGCCTTGCGGCTTCTTAAAGCTGAGTCGGCAGTGGAGCCTTGGCTGCTAACAATAATGTAGGCGCCTTTATTATCTGCCAAGTCTTTAATAACCTGTCTAAGTTGATTTTTTGGTCGCATTTCCTCGATAATTGCATTTCTTGGCATATCGGGCTTTTTTACTTGAAATCCCGTATTCGATCTAGAAATGAAACCGTCATCATGTAAGACAGAAGATACTTCTACACGAACATCTATACCACCATCACCGGCATTTTGGTCTCCACCCCAAGTAACTCCTGCAATTGGTAATCCCTTAATTCGCAGTTCTGCTTCACAGAGTAAACCAATAAGTGATCTAAGGTCTGAGTCATTCAGTTCTGCAATATCATTTCCTGTTATATCCAGCATAATAAACCTCCTGTTCATTAAGGTTTAGCACATTTCGGAAAGTTTGTTTTGATTTACGATTGATGCATCAATTATATAGAAATATTGGATTGCTTGGTATGTATTAACTTACGGACAACAAAAATACGACAACATTTATTCATTTAGGTGCAGATTGACATCGCATCGTGTCCATAACCTCAAAAAATTCGACAACACCGGCGAAGACATGGAGGACCTCATCTCCATCGGCACCATCGGGTTGATCAAAGCCATCGAGAGCTACCGCCCCAACAAAGGTACCAAGCTCGCCACTTTTGCCGCCCGTTGTATCGAGAATGAAATCCTCATGCATTTGAGATCGCTTAAAAAGACCAAAAAAGATGTATCCCTGCATGATCCGATAGGGACAGATAAGGAAGGCAATGAGATTACACTAATCGATATCCTCGGTTCTGACGCAGATGATATCGTTAAAGAAGTGGATCTGAAGATCGAGAAGAGCAAGATTTACCGCAATCTCGATATTCTGGATGACCGGGAGAAGGAAGTGGTGGTTGGGCGGTTTGGCCTCGACACCGGCGGGGAAGAAAGGACGCAGCGGGAGATTGCGAAGGAGTTGGGGATTTCGCGGAGTTATGTGTCACGGATAGAGAAAAGGGCGCTAATGAAGCTTTATCATGAGTTTTATAAGGCGAAGCGGTAACCGATTTACAGAGTAATATTCGGTAATAAAAGGTCCTTTACTTAGCGACTTATCTGCGGATGAGTTGCTTTTTGTTTTCAATATAAGCTTTAGAGTAAGGAAACTTGAGAATCAAAGTTATTAAGGCACAAAACAGTAGGGCATATAGAAAAGATGAAAATCGTATATCTTAAATTAAATTTCATAAAGTTTCATTAAACAGTTAAAATTAATTGAAAGAAATGAATGTCTGTGATAAAGTGGGTTCGTGAGTGTTGTGCACTAACAAAATAGTGAGATGCTCAGAAGGGATTCGATTTTTATTGAGGAGGAACTTATGAAACCACAATTTCGTTACTTGGATAAACCTGCCTTGGAGCCAGTGCCTGGCTGTGCATGGGCTGACAAAATGGTCCTGAATCCCGCGATTGTCAAAGACCCGGATTCGGATACGATTCATATGCTCTTCCGTGCGACAGGACCGTGGCCGCAGAAGAGGAGAGAGGGCAGTCATGATCCTTATCCTATATTTTTGGGATATGCCAAAAGTGATGACTTGGGCAAGACATGGGATGCGGATTTCTCTAAACCCGCTCTGGCACCAGTGCTTGGCTACGAGGAGCATGAGCTTTACATTACAGATATTCACGGGAACAGGGTTAGAAACTATGCCAACGGCTGCATTGAGGATCCGCGTATTTTCCCGGTTGAGGGTGAACTTTATGTAACGGTTGCCTGCCGGGTGTTTCCTCCAGGGCCTTACTGGCTTAGTGATCAGGATCCGCCGGTAGAAACACGGTATGAGTATGTGCCAGACTGGATTTCCCTAGCAAGCGATGAAGACCCGTTTATCAGAACGGCCCGTTCCAATGATACAGTAACTGTACTGTATAAATTGGATTTGCAGAAGTTGAAGCACGGAAACTATGAAGAAGCCTTTGATTATATAGGTCCGCTTACAGAAGGCGATGTCAGTGATAACCGGGATGTGTTTCTGTTTCCTGAGAAAATGAAGATAGGCGGTAAACATCAGTACTTAATGCTTCACAGGCCTATGAATGTTCTGCCATTCCCGGAAGGAGAACGTATAAAGAAGCCATCTATTTACTTGGCGGCGGCAGAAGCCATTGAGGATTTTGCCTCACCTAAGGCAGAGCACCGTTTGCTTGCTTCGCCAATCTTTGATTGGGAGGAAAATCGGGTAGGGGCGAGCTGGCCTCCTGTTAAGGTGGGAGAGGGGGAATGGCTTGTCCCTTATCATGGGAAGAAAAATGTGGAATTCGGGTACACACAATCTTTTATGATTATTAAAGAGCAGGACAATGACTATCCGGTCTTAATTCACCGCTGTCCCGACAGGCTTATGTACGCGGAAAGGGAATGGGAAATGCCTTCCGATTATCCGACTCCATGTCTCTTTACTACCGGGGGAGTGATCCTAAACGGTGAATTAATTATGTCTTATGGTGCAGCAGATCAAAAAGTAGGGATAGCCTGGGTTAACCTGGAGGAGTTGGTAAACCATATCCGCCAGTATGATAAGGAAGGTAAACAGCTTCATCAAGGTTCTATCTTGAATTAAGGTTAGGTCATAAGCGCCCTTGAAATGAACCGGCACGTGCATTTTGCTGCCGGTCATTCAAGGGTTTTTGTGTTGAAAAAAGTTTAAAGAAAAAGTATGCTTAAGAAAATAATTCGTAAGGAGCAAGACAATTGAAGAAGGTCACCTTACAGATGATTGCCGAGCAGGTCGGAGTGTCTAAAGCTCTTGTGTCCAAAGCGCTCTCTAACGATCCTGCAGTCAATAATAGTACCCGTGAGGAAATATGGAGAATGGCTCAGGATATGGGATACCGTTTTGACAAGCTGCGTAAATCATCTCAATTTACCAAGACCGGCAATATCGCTGTGCTGATGCCGGAAGCCTATTTAGATGATATTGAATACTGGGGAAAAATCATACGCGGTATCGACAAGGAGCTATCAGCTTATGATTTCAGTATGATTTTGTCCGGAATTAATATTTCACTAGACCCTGAAGAGGGGCTGCCATCCAGCATTAGCGAGTCGAAGTCTGACGGTGCCTTGCTGCTCGGGCATATTCCAGAACCGTACATGAAAGCCCTGGAGGCAATAGAGTTGCCGTTTGTGCTGGTGGATTCGAATGTCCAGAATGCAGAGCATGACCATATTCTCGCGAATAATTACATTGGAGCCTATAATGCCACCAAGAGGTTGATAGAAAGCGGGCACCGCAGACTTGCTTTTGTGGGAGATGTTGAAACGGCGTGGAGCTTTAAAGAACGGGACAGGGGATTCGAAGAGGCGGTTAAGCATCATAATGCGGCTAGTCAAGATCAGGTCAGTATAACTTGGGTACGGGGTGTCGGCGTCAGCGGCAGAGGGAATTACATAAATTCCGAATTTATGGATAAGCTCCGTTTGTCTATAACCGGGCAGCAGGTTACCGGATTCTTCTGTGCCAATGACATGCTGGCAATTGAGTCACTGCGTTATTTGATGGAATGGGGATACCGTTGTCCGGAAGATTTTTCGGTCATTGGCTTCGATGATTTATCACTGTCTGAATTCATGATACCCAAACTGACGACGGTCCAGGTACCGAAAGAACATATGGGCTCAAGAGCAGTTAAGACTATTCTAGAACGAATCAAGCATCCTGGGACTGTTCCGGAACAAATATTGCTGGCAACGAAATTAATCGAACGTTCTTCGGTCAAAGTTCTTGAAACGGCGGATTTGGCCGGAGAATAGCTTGGGAATAAAAATGAGAAGCATCTATTCCATTTTGGAGTAGATGCTTTTTGTGTTGCGAAAGAGATAATAATACCTTTTACTTAAACAAACCGATATGTTTAATGAAACAAATAAAATAGTTGAAGAAACAAAATGATTATGATAGAGTTTGAATTGCAGAAGAAACCAAGTATACATAGGGGGTATAAAATGAAGAAGCTATGGAATGGAAGATTGAGGATGTTTAATGAATGTGAATAAGGAGCTTGCACCAGAAAGTGAATGCGAAAAGAAATTAATGTAAATAGTTTTTAATAATTTTGAATTAAGTTTAATTAATTGTTGAAGAAAAAAATTCAACATGATAGAATCTTACTGTAAGCGATATCAAAAATGAACCAGGGGGATTGGACATGTGCTTTTGGATATTGAACAACAAGAAGGACGGTGCGGCGGATGGGAAACTCTTATAACAGACAACGAATTCTCATTTTAATCACATTTCTTTTTATTCCGCTTGGCTTGCTAGGGCTGTTTACTTATTATCCAGCGGTAAGACTGCTGTATCTCAGCTTCACGGATTGGGACGGAATCAGTAAGACGGTAAATTTCTTGGGACTCGACAACTATAAGGAGGTATTTACCAATCCGGATTTGTTTGGTGTATTTATTCATCAGATCCCTTATGTGCTTGGCGGGGTGCTTCAAAATATCGTTGCGATTCTGTTCGCAGTGATTCTGAATTCGCGAATCAAAGGACGCAATCTGTTCCGTGTTCTGCTGTTTGTTCCTTATATTATGAACGGTGTCGCGGTCGCCTTTATGTTCCAGTATGTATTCGATACCAACAATGGCTCGCTGAATGCGCTGCTCGGAATGGCTGGCTTGTCTTCACTTCAGCACAGCTGGCTGGGAGATACTTCACTTGTTAATTTCTCACTCGCATCGGTCAGCTTCTGGAGGTATATGGGCTATACGATGATCATCTATCTGGGCGCCCTGCAGTCTATTCCCGGAGATATGTATGAGGCCGCTACCATCGATGGAGCGAACCGCTTCCAGTCACTGTGGTATTTGACGCTACCGAGTCTGACTCAGGTTATTCAACTGAATATGTTCCTGACTTTGAGCGGGGCACTGGCAGTATTCGATTTGCCGTTTGTGCTTACAAAAGGCGGACCGGTTGGCTCCAGTGAGACCTTCCTGCTGAAGACAACGGAGACGGCCTTTACCTTCAATAACTATGGCCTTGCCTCTGCCATGAGCATAGTGCTGCTTATTTTGACGGTGGTCATCCTGCTGGTACAGAATGTGGCGCTTAAACGCAGGGGGGATGCCTAATGATTACCAATAGAAAAATTGATCCCGTGCAGTGGCTCAAATATGTGCTGCTGGGGATCGCCAGCCTTATTGTATTATTTCCGCCGTATGTCGTCGTGCTGAACGCATTCAAAGGACCGGATGAGAGCTCCAGTCCGTTCGCGCTGCCGGCCAGTTTTCTGAACTTCGAGAATTTCCGCATTGTCATCGACAAGGCTGATATTCTGCAGGCGTTCGGCAACACGTTCCTGGTCATTGCGGTCTCGTTGGTAGGGAATATCGTCTTTGGGACAATGGTCTCTTATGCGCTGGCACGCATTGCATTTAAAGGAAAAGGACTCATTCTAGGTTTGTTCCTGTTTGCCAGTATTATTCCGACGATTACGACTCAGGTGGTTATCTTTTCGCTGATTCAATCTCTGGGTGTGTTCAACACGCTGTTTGCGCCGATTCTGCTGTTTGTCGGAGCAGACGTTCTGCAGATCACGATTTACCTGCAGTTTATCCGCAATATTCCGGAAGAACTGGACGAGAGTGCAATGATTGACGGGGCTAGCCTGTTCCGGATCTACCGCTCGATTATTTTTCCGCTCCTCAGTCCGGCAACCGTAACGCTGGTTATCCTGAAGACGATTAATATCTATAACGAGTTGTATATTCCTTTCCTTTATATGCCTAAGCAGAAGCTGGTAATGGTCTCGACCTCGATCATGCGGTTTGCCAGCAACAATCAGGCCCAGTGGAGCTATATATGTGCCACGATTCTGATTATCATGGTGCCGACAGTGCTGCTGTATCTGTTCTTGCAGCGCTACATTTTTGCCGGTGTAACCAACGGGGCAGTTAAGGGATAAAGAAGGAAATGGAGGTGGACAATGATGGATAATCAACGTTTAACCGGAGAAGTCCGGCAGGAATTAAGGCGTATTCTGTCCTACTGGAGCAGTAAAACGGTGGACGAACAACATGGGGGCTTTTATGGAGCACTTGACGGAAATTCTCAGGTTGTGGAAAGCGCGCCCAAGGGGCTGGTGCTAAACGCGAGGCTGCTGTGGACCTTCTCGAGGGCATACAGGTATGACGGGGATAGAGAGTGGCGGCGTCTGGCCGAACGGGCTCTGGATGTGATTGAAGAACAATTTTTGGACCGGCAATATGGTGGTTATTATTGGATGCTGGACAGTACAGGGCAGCCCTTGCATACCAAAAAACAAATTTATGGCCAAGCCTTTGTGCTATATGCCTTGTCGGAATATATGCTCGCAACAAGTAACGGGGAGCTGCTACCGCGTCTTCAGCATATCGTCAGTCTTGTAGAACGTAGCTTTGACCCGATTCATAACGGATATTTTGAGGCATACACCCGGGAATGGCAGTTGGAGCAGGATTTGCGACTCGGCAGTCATGATCTCAATGAGAAGAAATCTATGAACACTCATCTGCATATTTTAGAGGCTTACACCAATGCTTACCGTGTCTGGCCGGCGGATATTCTCCGTCTACGGCTGCGCAATCTGATCCTGCTGACTGCTGAACGAATTGTGGATCCGCAAACCGGGCACTTCCGGTTGTTCTTCGATGAGGATTGGAGGCTTAAGTCCGACCGGATTTCCTGCGGACATGATATTGAAGGAAGCTGGTTGCTGTACGAGGCGGCAGAGGTGCTGGGTGACCCGGAAATTGTGGAGCGGATTAGGCCTGTTGTACTGGCGATGGCAGATGCTGTGCTGGCGGAAGGCATTGATCACGACGGAGGTCTGTGGAATGAGGCTGGTCCGGAAGGCATTATCGACAGGGACAAGGATTGGTGGCCGCAGGCGGAAGCGGCTGTGGGTTTCATTAACGCCTGGCAGCTCACTGGCGAATCCAAGTATTATGCTGCGGCGGAAGCAAGCTGGGATTTCATCGAGAACTATATGCTCGACCGGGAGCACGGCGAATGGTTCTGGAAAGTGAATGAGGCTGGTTTGCCTTATCCGGAGCCGAAGGTCAATGAATGGAAATGTCCGTATCACAACGGACGAGCATGCTTTGAAATATTGGAACGACTGGAAGGGGAAGAACATAATGATCAATTCTAATTTTCAGGAACGTTATGAGCAGGTAAAGGCGCGGTATGAGGAGGTTGTCGGGCGGAAAAATGAGCCTCTTTTCTCGGAGAACGGCATTTACGAACGTTATGAGTATCCCGTACTGACGAACCGCCATATTCCGCTGTCCTGGAGATATGATCTCAATCCGCAGACCAATCCATATTTCATGGAACGACTGGGAGTAAACTGCGTGTTTAATCCTGGCGCCATTCAGCTGAACGGAAAGTTTTATCTTGTTGCCCGGGTGGAAGGCGCTGACCGGAAATCTTTTTTTGCTATTGCTGAAAGCGAGAATGGTGTGGATGGTTTTACCTTCTGGGATTACCCGATTGTGTTGCCGGAGACGGAGAATCCGGATGTCAATGTCTATGATATGCGGCTGGTTAAGCATGAGGACGGTTATATTTACGGGTTGTTCTGCACCGAACGCAAAGATCCAGCTGCTCTTGCAGGCGATCTGTCAAGTGCAGTTGCCCAGTGCGGTATTGTGCGCACAACGGATCTGAAGTCATGGGAGCGGCTGCCTGATCTGCAGACCAAATCGGCTCAGCAGCGTAATGTTGTGCTGCATCCGGAATTCGTAGACGGTAAATATGCCTTTTATACCCGTCCACAAGACGGTTTCATTGATACTGGCTCCGGCGGTGGTATCGGCTGGGGGTTGTCAGAATCGATGAATCCGGCTGTTGTGGGTGAGGAAATTGTTATTGACGAGCGGGCCTATCATACCATTAAGGAAGTGAAAAACGGCCAGGGACCCGCGCCGATCAAAACTCCAGACGGCTGGTTGCATGTCGCCCATGGTGTGCGCAATACGGCTGCCGGGCTGCGTTATGTCCTCTACGCCTTTATGACCGATCTTGATAAGCCATGGATTCAGACCTACCGCCCCGGCGGGCATCTGATTGCTCCTGAAGGGGAGGAACGCATCGGGGATGTGTCTAATGTCGTCTTCAGTAACGGTATGATCGCTACAGAGAGCGGGGAATTGTTTCTCTATTACGCTTCTTCAGATACCCGTTGCCATGTTGCGGCTACTACTGTTGACAGACTGGTGGATTACGTCAAAAATACGCCGGAAGATGCGATGCGGTCCTATGCCTGTGTACAGCAGCGCTCTGCGCTGATTGGACGCAATCTGGGTTGATGGTCAATCAGTGATTGAGAAGCCGGAACACTTGAAAAATTAGTAGTTCCGGCTTGTTATTATATTTGCAATGTTGATTTAAACATTTTGTAAACAAATTTATATATGTTTAATTATTTTAAATTAAACTGTTGAATATTAGTTTTAAAAATGTTAATATTCGTTTTGTAAGCGATAACACAAATCAAGGGGGATTCAAGATGAAGAAAAGCACCACCGCTGTTGTAAGTATGATTATGGCCTCAGTCCTGCTCGCGGCTTGTGGCAATAATAACAATGCGAACACCGGAAACAAAACAACAAGCAATGCTGGCGGCACCAATGCTCCTGCCAGTGAGGCGCCAGCCGCCGGCAATACTTCCGCAGACAAGGATATCAGCGGAACCATTACCTTCCTTACAAACCGTACAGATATGATCGGCAAAGAGTACGATGATTACGCGAAACGGTTCAAAGAGAAGTATCCGAACGCAGAAATAAAGTTCGAAGCGATCACCGATCTGGACAAGACGACTAAGATTCGCATGTCCTCCGGAGATTTTCCTGATGTGGTGCTGATTCCGACGATTCCTAACTCCGATCTGCCAAATTATTTTGCCCCGCTGGATGATCTGGGTTTGACAGATAATATCTATTTCAAGGATTTCAAGTCCTATGAGGGCAAGCTGTACGGTATATCGGTCGGTGCGACAACTACAGGCATTGTGTACAACAAAAAAGCATTTGCAGATGCCGGAATTACTGAGCTGCCGAAGACACTTGATGAATTCTACGCTGCCTGCGAAAAGCTGAAGGTGAAAGGAATTGTACCGCTTGCCTCTAACTTCAAGGATCAATGGCCACTGTACCCGTGGGCTTCTGAGATTCCAACCAGTATTGCAGGTAACCCGAATCTAAACAATGAGCGCATTAACAGTGACGAGCCCTTCCAGATGGACAATGCTTATGGGCAGGGGATGAGTATCATCCGGACAATGTATGAGAAGGGCTATCTGGAAGCGGATGTGAACTCCACGAACTGGGAGCAGTCCAAGAAGGATGTAGCGAGCGGCAAATTCGCAATGTTCATGCTCGGGAATTGGGTCATCCCGCAAGTGGTTTCCAGCGGTACAACATCTGACAACGTAGGCTTCTTCCCGCTTCCGTATGATAATACGGGTACTGTCAACGTAACACTGGCACCTGACTGGGCTTACGGAGTGAACAAGGACAGCAAACATTTGGAGACAGCTAAAGCATTTGTAAAGTGGATGCTTGAAGATTCCGGATTTGACGAATTCGCAGGGTTCATTCCGGTCATCAAGGATAAGGAAGCAGCAGTTCCGCAATTGCAGGAATTCAAAAGTTTTAACCCAGTTACGCTCGAAGCGGTACCCGACGATGCTCAGGTTACCGATGTCGTGAACAAAGCCCAGATCACAAAAGAAGCGCTGGTGCAGGAATTTGTGCTCGCCAAAGATCCGCAAACCATACTGGATAAATACAACAAAGCCTGGGCCAAGGCGAAAAAGGATGTAGCGAAGTAAACCGGCCCAGCGGACAAGAAATATTCTAATACTGCGGCGGATTGACCTTCTGGCTAATCCGCCGCAGGTCTATCTGCATTAAGAAATGCCTAACTATTTAGAGATAAGGAATGAGACGTGATGGGAGAACAAGATTTTGTAAGAAAGAAGGGAAGCAGGCTTTTTATTGGAGAGGAGCCATATCGCTTTGCCGGCCCGAACATTTACTGGTTGGGTCTGGATGAGAATGTAGGCGGAATTGACTGGCCAACTCCGTTCCGAGTAATTAATGCACTGGATACGGCTGTCATGATGGGAGCCAACGCTATCAGATCGCACACACTCGGCGTATCCGCAGGCCATCCGAAGTCACTGATGCCGCAGTTAAGGGAATTGAACGAAGATGCCTTTGTTAAAGTGGATTTTGCACTTCACGAGATTTCAAAGCGCGGCCTTCGGGTAATCATTCCGTTTGTCTGCAACTGGAGGTATTATCACGGTGGTAAGTCCACCTTTACCGAGTGGCGCGGCCTTGAAGACGAGAATGCTTTTTACACAGATACTGAAGTGATTGCGGATTTCAAATGGTATATTGAGCAGGTCTTGAACCGGAGAAATACGATCAGCGGTGTGGTCTATAAGGATGATCCGTCGATTATGGCCTGGGAGCTGGGGAACGAGCTGAATAGCGCACCTGCCGCATGGGTGGAAGATATCTGCAGTTATATTAAAGGGATTGATCAGAACCACCTCGTCAGTCACGGTAAGCAGTTCGAAATTGATACAGATAAGCTGGACATTCCACAACTGGATATTATGGATGTGCACTACTATCCGGCAGATTCCGGTGAGTTGTCGGCGGATGCTAAGGTTGTAAGCGGCGCGGGAAAAGTATTCATTGCGGGTGAATACGGCTGGTCCTACGGTGAACTTCATGCTTTTCTGAAAGAGGCAGAGCTGAATGAAGACATATCGGGGACATGCTTCTGGTCACTGTTCGGTCATGATGATCACGGCGGATATGTCCAACATTATGACGGCTTTTCCGTCCACTACCCGGGCAGCGGATTAAACCAGGATCATCTTAACCGTATTCAACTATTGCGCGGTCATGCTTACCAGATTAGAGGGAGAATAGTTCCTGAGGAAGAAATAACAGACGCACCGCTTCTGCTGAGTGCAGCCGAAGGCAGAATTTCTTTCAGAGGCGTATCCGGCGGAGCATTTTATACCCTGGAAAAATCAACAGAAGGTCCGGAAGGGCCATGGACAACGATTATTGAGCGAAGACCAGCCAATGATGGCGGAGGCTGGAAGGACCCGCTCAGGGTTAAGACAGTGAAAGCCTATTACCGCATGAAAGCTCTGAGTTTAGGCGGCGAGGAAGGGCCATATTCAGAACCGGTAGAGTCGGAGGCTTTTTAAAAGGAGGAGTTGGGCTATGATCCATTATTCGGGCAGAAAAGTCATTCAGCGTGGGATAACCATGCTGATGATCTTCTCCATGCTGACCAGTTTATTTGTACCGGTGAGGAATAATCATGTATATGCAGCAGAGGGTTCCGGCAGTAATCTGATTGTCGGAGGCGATTTTGAGAGCGGGGGACTAGCCCCATGGGAGTCGGGAAATGCGGCCAAGACCACTGTAACCAGCGATGTCTATCACAGTGGAAGCCATTCGCTGAAAATTCAGGGAGACAGCAGCTATCCGTATGTTCGGCAGCTCCCGATTGTAGTGGAGGCAGGCACGGACTACCGTTTGAGCTTCTTTGCGAAGACGGAGAATGCAGCGGCTATCCTGCAATACCGGATTGCTTCAGCTGACAACTCCAACACAGCTATTCAGGATCAGACGGCGACGGACGCAAGCGGCGGCTGGAAAGAATATAATATTTCTTTTAACAGCGGTAATTATACATCTATTCGTGTTGTGCTCAAAGCTACAGGTACTGTGTATTTTGATGATGTGGTTCTGGAAAAAGTAAAGAGTGGAGTTTCTGAAATGGTAAATGTGCTACCGGATGATCCGGGCATCCGTTATTTCGGACGGTGGGATACCCGCGATGCCTCGGCCTATTCCACCTCATGGGGAGGCACTTACTTCAAAGTGAACTTTACCGGAACGACGGTAAAGCTTAACGTTGGATCCAGCGTAAGTCTCTATGTAAAAATTGATGGAGTGGAGAGCCGCTATACTTCTGTGAATGGTACTGTCAATTTGACGCCGGTGCCTTTATCCCCGGGGACACACACTCTGATGGTGGCTACCCCTTATACAGACCAGTCCCTGAAATTCAAAGGTCTGATTATTGATGAAGGCGCTTCCGTAGCTGCACCGCAAGTGGGAGCCAAAACGATTGAATTCACAGGCGCTTCCATTATCGCGGGGTATCTGCTGCCGAAGTTGGCGCTGTCCGACTATGGCTGGCTGGCGGCGGAGAAGCTCGGCTATGAGCATACCCAGATTGCCCAGTCGGGGATGGGCCTAGTGGACCAGTGGTCCGGCGGCAGCTACATCGCCAATAAAGCGGGACTCAGCAAGCAGTTTTTCAAACTCAAAAATGCGGATTCTGGCGACGATACAGCTTATGACTTCTCTGGTCCAGAGCCAGATATGGTCGTAATCAATGTGGGGACGAACGATAAAACGTTTAATGTACCCTCCGAGACCTATCAAACGGCTTACACGCAGTTCCTGGCTGATATCCGGAGCAAGTATCCGAATGCAGATATTTACGCCCAGCGCCTGTTCAACGGAGTATATGCAGCGGAAACGCAAGGCGCTGTGAATGCCCGTCAAGCTGCTGGTGACAGCAAGGTTCATTATATTGATACAACAGGCTGGCTCTCCGACGCAGATTATATCGATGGAACCCATCCGAACGAGAGTGCCCATGTGAAGCTGGCGGACAAGCTGGCGGCAATTCTTGGACAGGATGATGGTATAACGGCCGGACAGGTTACGATCCAAGGAACGCCGGAGATCGGTAAGACTCTGACAGGCAGCTATCAATACAGCAGTGAGTCCGGCACTCCTGAAGGAGCATCCACTTACCGCTGGCTGCTGAGCGATACAGAAAATGGAGCCTATCTGCCGATTGACGGGGCGGTGGCTAATCAACTTCTTCTTCAGCGTTCCCATAGTAACGCCTATATCAAGTTTGAAGTCACACCAGTGGATGCTGGAGGCAAATTTGGCAGTCCTGTTCAGAGTGCGCCGGTCAAAATTGGCGCTGCAGGGACACCGGATTCGGTATTCGCGGATTTTGTTACGGTCAATGGAGACCAGCTCATGGAAGGTGATAAGGTATTCAGATTCGCCTCTCTGAACTATCCGGGCGGTATGCGTGATCCGGAATTCTCCCAGGAGGATGCGATCAGGACATTGTCCGAGATGGGCGGTCAGGTAACCCGTACCTATGTCCCTCCGGTCAAACGGTACGACAATGCTAATGCAAGCTATGCGCTTGTGCTGGGGCCGGACGAAAGCGGTGTAATGCAGTTTAACGAAGCCGGATTCCGCAAGCTGGACAATCTGCTGGCTCTTGCCAATCAGTATGGTGTGCGGCTGATCATTCCTTTTGTGGATCAATGGCAATGGGAAGGCGGCATTGAAAGCTATGTTAACTTCCGTTATCCGGGGACGATCAGCGGTGACGCCGCCAGTGATGATGATGCCTGGAAATTCTATACTGATCCGCTGGTGATCTCGGATTTCAAGCAGGTCATTCATTATATGATGAACCGGGTCAATACCATCACGGGTGTGCCTTACAAAGAGGATAAGGCAATTCTCGCCTGGGAGACGGGAAATGAGCTTGGGGGCTATAACCAGGATAAATTCCCGCAATCGTGGACAACCGAAATCGCGCGTTACATTAAGGAAGAAGAGCAGCCTTCACAGCTTCTGCTGGACGGACGGTTCGCGGTACATGCAGACTCACTGGCTGATGCCAATATCGACATCGTCGGCAACCATTTCTACACCGGCAACTTCCTGGATAAAATCAATGCTAATCGGGAAATGACCAAGACTAAGAAGCCGTACATTCTTGGTGAATTCGGGCTTTATACAACTCAGGCTCCGGTCGAAGCTCTTTTTAATGCGGCCCTGCAAAATGGAACTAGCGGCATCATGATCTGGTCCTTGCGTCCGCATAAGGAAGACGGGGGATTCTTCTGGCATGATGAAAATCCCGGCAACTGGGCTTCCTATCACTGGCCGGGCTTCTCTTCGGGCGATTATTACAGCGAAACGCCAATTATCCGGACCGTATTCAAATACGCCCACTACATGAAGACGGATGATAAGGATAAGACTTCGGCTGTTCCGGCTATTCCGGCTCCAGCCAATGCGCCTGTCCTGTTCCCGATTGCTTCCGTTGCGGATATCCGCTGGCAGGGCTCGGTCGGAGCTTCCGGATATGAGGTTCAGCGTTCGGAGGACGGACAAAACTGGATCACGGTAACAAGGGATTTCTCGGACGGTGGCCGGGCAGGAACACCATCCTTCCATGATGAGCAGGCGATTAGCGGAGTGACGTATTTCTACCGTGTCCGCGGCGTTAATGAGTCCGGAACCTCGGAATGGTCCAACTCGGTTTCGACAGCTGCGGAGCATGTAATTACGGATGAGCTTAGCCTGCTCTATAACGACAAAGAGAAACGTAAGGTTTACACGTATGACAGCTCTTCCAATGTGCTGACCAGTTCGCCTGACGGCAATGAACTGGGAGTAGGCTACAAGGCTTATGTCTCCACGGCAGCACCCGGATTCCTTGTTTACGGATCGCCTGTACCGCTGAGTACAATCAGCATTACAGCTGTCGGCAGCGTAACTATCGGCTGGTTCATTTCGGAGGACGGCGTGACCTATAAGGAAATTCAGCCAGCTGTTTCCGGCAGCCAGTATACTGCGGGACAATTACCGGCAGGTATCCGGTTTGTTAAATTCCGTATTCCAGGCAGCAATACGGTTCAGCTCGATAAGGTGCAATTAACGTATAGCTATGACGGAAGCGGTTATGCGACACTGCCTTCGCTTCAGACCAACGGGTTTGTGGTAGACAGTACCTTTGACAGCTCTCCGGTCAAGTCCGGCAGTCTTGTGCTTAAGGATGGATCAGCTGAAACGGAGCAAAAATCGGTACTGGTCCGCAGCGGCAGCGGAGATGGCTCGGTTATCTATGGAGTGAGCGGTGATGTGAATGCCTACAGATTTACTACCTATGCGAATAAGTCAGACCGTCTGACCTTCTATGCCTCCATTGATGGAGAGACTTATACAGCTGTATCGCCTGCGGTCAGCGAGAGTACGGTCTCTGGTGAATGGAAGAAAGTCATCTATACCGATTTTTCCGTTCTGGCCTCCACACGTTATATCAAGGCAGTCTATCCGGCCTCTGCCAATGAAGAGACACCAGGTATCGCACTTGTGGAGATCGGTTATGGGGTGAACAGTATCCCGCTGACTGACAAGCCTCCGGTGAATGTCATGGAAGACGGAGAGTATGATTACGGCCTGGACAGCAATATTGCGGCCCGTTATGCCGCTCTTCCAGATGGCGGGCAATTAGCGGTGTCGCTGGATACTACTAATAAAAATGACGGAAGCTATGGTGTTAAACTGTCCTATGATCTTGGGCAGTATGGTTCTGCAGGTACAGGCAGAGCGCTGGATCATGCGGATCTGTCGCAATTCGATGCCCTGCATGCTTGGGTAAAAGGCGACGGATCTGCCGCCAAGCTCATCTTCCGGTTAACCGCGGAGGATGGCAAGGTGTGGGATGCCGAAGTTCCGGTTAGCGGTACGGAAGGCCGGACGGTTGAGGTCAGACGCAGTGCCGGTCAGGGTTCTGCAGACTGGAGTGATATCGTCCATTTCTCGATCATTATAGAGCAAACAGCAGGCTCTCCTTCGGCTGGCACAATAACGGTGGATGACATCAAGTTTGCCAATGCAGCCAAGCTGGATAATTTTGAAGGCTATGGCGGGTATAACGCATTGCTGCAAAAGGCATTTGCCCGGAATACCGGGGGAGGTGCCTTCGAGGTCTCGCTTGATGCAGCGCATAAGTCGGAAGGCGGCTACGGTCTGAAGATTGATTACAATTTCTCCGGTCCCGGTTATGCCGGCGGCAGCTTCAGTCCCGACTTTTTGAATCTTAAGGGCCATGACGGCTTTAGCTTCTGGCTCCAGCCGGACGGCTCGAATAATGAACTGGCGATCCAGTTCTCGGATGCCAGCGGGAAGTTCTGGGAGACGAAAACCATTGTAAAAGGAACTGATCCGCGGATTATGTATGTTCCATTTGATGATTTCCGCTATCCAAGCTGGTACAGCACGGACCAGACTGCCCGTCCGGACGCTGCGAACAATATTTCGACCGTTTCCTTCTATCTTGGCGCGTCCGCTGAATCAGCTTCATCCTCCGGTACGATGTATATCGATGATATTAACGGAGCAGATTTTACGGGCAGGTTGCAGGACGGCAATGTAACGATCGACAAGACGGAGAATGTGATTACTGCTCTGCCATACACATTCCAAGGAACGGCAGTTGGAGCGGAGTATATTGCACTCCGCGCGGGTAAGCAAGTGTTCTATGCTGCTGTCAAAAACGATGGCACCTGGTCATACTCTACTTCAAAGATTGCAAACGGCTCGCGTGAGATTAAAGCTTCCATCGAGCTGTACAATGATACGGCTGTGCATACCGACAGCCATAAGCTGGAAGTCAATGTACCAAATAATCCGTATACTGAGGGCGGCACACAACCGGCGCTGCATAATTATCTCCTGAATCCGAGCTTTGACGAAGTCATTGATGCTTCCGCATGGCCGCTGCTTCCACAGCACTGGACGCATACCGATGTTAATGGTGCGAACGTTGCAGATGGTACAGTCAAGCTTGAGGCGACGGATATCCGTACCGGTACGTACCGTCTGGTGCACTGGAATGCGGCAGCTTATGAGGTAACTACCTCGCAAGCGGCGACGAATCTTCCAGCCGGCATTTATGAACTCCGGGCTTGGACCAAATCCAAAGGCGGCCAGCAGACTGTAGAAATGACCGCTGCTGCAGGGAATGAAATCAGAAAGATTGCCATTCCAACAGGGACTGGCACTTGGGTCTATGTGAAAATTTCCGGTATCGAAGTGAAGGATGGTATGCTTACAGCCGGGTTCCATTCCAAGGATCTTGGCGGCAATTGGCTTGCGGTTGAGGATGTCGAGCTGGTCCGCACCGGCGACTTGCCGGGCGGATCGGAACCGACAGCAACACCGACACCAACACCGACACCGACACCGACACCAAAATCAACACCAACACCAGAGGCAACGGCAACACCAGAGGCGACAGTGACGCCAACGGTCACACCAGAAGTAACGGCTTCGCCGACACCAACACCAACACCATCGCCGGTGCCGGATGAGAATGCTGGAGTTCCCGTATCCACACCTTCCGCAAGTGCATCACCTTCTACAGGGCCTGTGTCTTTTAGCCTGACGGATTTGACACGGAAAATACAGGCTGCCGGGGACAAGGTAAGTCCGGTAGTCATAGAAGGTAGTGACTATGGAGTTGTGGTTCCAGCCGGCTTGGCCGAAGTGCTCGGCAGCCGGGGAATTCAGATTGTGACTCCAAGCCTGAAGCTGACCCTGCCGCAAGCTGTGCTCAGCCAGGCAAGCCAGCTGCTGGAACAAGGGGCAAGGGAAGGTGCGATAATTACTTTGTCTATCAGTACTTCAGCGGTTCCGGCACTTAAGCCGGCGAATGGAGAACAACTGCTCTCCAGGGGACTGAAATACGACTTTAATCTGTCGGTTCAAGCAGCAGACGGAAGTAAGCGCAATTTAAGCCAGTTTAGCCAGCCGGTGCAGATCGAGCTTCCGTTTGGAAAGGATATAAACCAGGAGCTTCTCGGCATTTATTACATCACCCAGGATGGGCACGCGGAGTACATCGGCGGCAGTGCCGGTACCACAACGATTACGGGAGAGCTACATCATTTCAGCGGCTATGCTGTCCTGGAATATCGTAAATCCTACAGTGATGTACCTGATACGCATTGGGCTTATCCGGCAATCACAGCCTTAAGCGCCAAGTATGTGGTTAACGGGACCGGAGATTTGCAGTTTAGTCCGCAGCGGGCCGTAACCCGGGCTGAATTTGTGGCTATGCTCGCCAGAACTTATCATTGGACTGGAGATGCATCATCATCCGACTTCAGGGATGTCCGCCCAGATTCCTGGTATCACGATGCTGTAGCCGCTGCGGTTGAGCAGGGAGTCGTCCTCGGCAGAAGCAGCAATCAATTCGATCCGGATGCGCCGGTTTCCCGGGAGGAAATGGCAGTCATGGTAGACCGGGCTATGAAGAGCAGCGGTAAACCCTTTCCCGAGAGCTTGTCCTCCTTGACCTATAAGGATAGCAGTGCGATAGCAGAATGGGCTGCCGGAGCGGTTGCCAAGCTTACAGCTGCGGGAATCCTGAAGGGAGACGGCGACAGCCGGTTCCATCCTGACCTCAGCGCCACCCGTGCAGAGAGTGTACAACTTTTATACAGGCTTCTAAACAGATAAGGGACACGTTTAAAGTGAAATGAAGCAGAGCAGCGATTCTTCCTTCAGGAGGATAGCTGCTCTATTTTTATAGTAAAAGGAAAGAATATACGGAAGCCTGAACCATTTAGTGGAAGATAGCTATATTGAATTACTAGAACCGGGCTTCAGAAAAATCCGCAGGTTTACCATAAGCATGATTTTATTCCCGTTAACTAGAAACGATTGTTTATATTTTTAATAATATTAAAAATCAGTTAAACAAAAGTTGAAATTTGTTTATTAAAGAGATATGCTATATCTAGCAGAAGAAACTCAAAATTTACTAATTCCGGAAAGTGGGATAGGCTTTTTATGAAAAAAGTAACGTTGCAGGTGATTGCAGATGAGTTGAACGTCTCTAAGGCGCTGATTTCTAAAGCGCTATCAAATGATCCGAGTGTCAATGAGGTAACCAAGGAGAATATCTGGAAGAAAGCGGAGGAAATGGGCTACCGGGTTAAACAGACGCGGATGAAATTCTCAGCAGCCCAGACTGGGAATATCGCAGTACTGATGCCCCGCGCTTATCTGGATGATATAGAATATTGGGGAAAGGTGCTTCAGGGCATTGAGTTTGAGCTGAATCAGCATAAGTTCAGCATGATTCTCTCCAGCATAGATCTCACGCTAGGTTCCAAGGATGCGTTGCCGACTAGTATTCTTGAGAAAAAGGTTGATGGTGCGATCGTGATGGGTCATCTGCCGGACAGCTATATTGAACTGTTGAAGTTCAATCATTTTCCGTTCGTCATGCTGGACGCAAATCTGATGGACCCGACAATCGATCATATCCTGGCGAATAACTATTTGGGGGCATACAGAGCAACTGGACATTTGCTGGAGAACGGTCACCGACGGCTTGGCTTTGTCGGCGACAAGAATACATCGTGGAGTTTTCGGGAGCGGTACAGAGGATTCATTGAGGCAATCGAGGATTTTGGGCGTAAGCAAGAGGTTGAGGTTGAATCATTGGTGATCCCCGGAATCGGGGTCAGCGGGACGGGGATGTATGTATCCTCCGAATTGCCGGACAGTCTGGAGAAAAGCCTTAAAGGCACAAGTCCGCTCACAGCCTTGTTCTGTGCCAACGATTTGACGGCTTTTGAAGTACTTAGTGTAATGGACCGGTTGGGTCTACGCTGTCCGGATGATGTTTCCGTGATCGGATTTGATGATTTGACGCTATGCGAAATGATGCAGCCGAAGCTGACCACGGTTCGTGTTCCTAAGGGTGATATCGGCATCCGATCAGTCCAGGTGCTGCTTCGCAGGATTGAGCAACCGGATATTACACCTGAGCATGTACTATTGTCCACTCAGCTGATCCAGCGTGCGTCTGTGAAACCTTTTACCGCACAATAAGAATTACCTGTATAACTAACATATAATAAAGACGCCATTTCCGGTTCGCTCCGAAATGGCGTCTTTGCTTTTCTTACAGAAAGTAATCAGGAAACAACTATTATTTCAATGCCGGCAGTAGATCGCGGGTTACGGTGTTGGAGGCATTATACAGACTTTTTATCTGATCTGTTGTATTGCTGCTGAAGGTAAGCTCCGCCCAGCTCATTGCAAATGCCCAGCGGGGCTGTGAGGCAAGCACCGCGGAGGTCGGTAGCTTGTCGCATTCGCCGATTGCAATCGGTTTACCACCTGCTATGCTTAGAGCTGTATTGTATTTTGCGGTGGTAAAACCATCCGCATTATAGACATCAAGCGCGAAAATATCAAAATAGCTGCTACCAGGATTATAGGTACTCCAGTTTAGGTCAAGATCCTGCATATCCCATACCCACACCAGATTGGTCAGCCCTTTAGTATTGACCAGATAATCATGCGTCAGCCGGTAAAGGGCCGCTGTTCCATTTGTTCCTGGTCTGCCTGCCCACCAAAATACACCCTGGTTCATCTCATGAAAGGGCCGGAACAGGACGGTTACATTGTTGTCCTTAAGATATTGCAGATACTGGGCATAATTGTCGAGGCGGGCTTTCCACGCTTTGTTCAAGGTGCCGCCGTTTGTGATCAGATCACTCCACTGCGCATCGCTCAAGTGGCTGACCACTCCGCCATCCCAGCTGCCGGGCTCGGACTGTATCGGAGGGACGACATGCAGCATAATATTGACAATTGCTCCGTTATCCCACTGTTTTTTGGCCTCGTAAATCATTGTCCAACGATTGGCGACATCGTTTGAGGAGAACAGGAAGTCTCCGCTCCAGAGTGCGGGATAGCGTCCTGCAGTCGTATTCATCTGGTTGGTCTGAAGGGCCGGATTGGAGTTGGGCTCGCGGTTATGGATGCCGAGAACGGTACTATTGCCGGAAATCCCCTTCAAATAATCCAGTACACCAACCTTGGAGGAGCTTCCGTACACTTCGAATTCGTAAAGAGAATAGCCATAGGCGGTTGCTCTGCTGAAAGCGTACATTTTGACATAGCGGGCTTTGACCGGAGTGAAGTCAATGGTGGACACGCCTCCGGTGCCATTGTAGTTGGAGTGTACGGTAAGCCACTTGGAATTGTCATTGGATACCTGAATCTGATAGCCCTTGGCATAGGAGGCTTCCCACTTAAGGACGACACTTGAAATCTGCTGCGAACTGCCGAGATCGACAATAATGTGCTGCTGATCAGAAAAAGCTGATGACCAGCGGGTATTTCCGTTGGCATCCACCGCATTGCTTCCAGGGTAACTGGAGCTTTCGGTGGAAGAGACCGTTACCGGACGTCCGTACGCCAAATTTGTAGCGGCTGAGACATTCCCTGGCGCGAATGAAATCCCTGCCATAACCATTGCCACGATTACTAGCATAATCAACGACTTACTCGACTGGATCCTCATTAAACACTCCTCCTTGATATCGCTTACATTTCGCTTTGATTATATTTCCGGAAAATTTTTAAGTCAACAAAAATAAATTAAATAATTAAATAAATTCAAATAATATAATAATTTATTATATATATAATTAAAAAAAGTTGAGAGAGGGTCTTTGGAGATAGAGCAAATTATGAGGATGATCAGGAAAGAAGGCTGGGAATGCAAGTTGGAGTTGAAGTCACAATATTTGGGTTGGGGTTGATGCCGGGTATGTAGGCGTGGGGGGGAGGATTTATTATCTCTGCTTTGGTCACAGGATTTAGCGTACCGATTCATACCGATTTAGGGACCCGGCTGTGCCCTACACTAATCGGTTCGGTCCAAGGGATAACTGTTATGGGGAATGGCGGGCGCGGAACTCCAGCGGCGTAACTCCAAAGCTGCTTTTAAAGAGATGATAGTAATGGCTGAGGTTGTTAAACCCGCAGGATAAGGAAATTTCCGTAATGCTAAGATTGGTGGTCGCGAGCAGATGTTTGGCGTATTCCAGCCGGAGTCCGTTAATGTATTCAACGGGAGTCGTAGAGAGCCGGTTTTTGAAGACCCGATTGATGTGTCCCGGACTGCGTCCGGATAATTCGTACATTCGAGGAATGCCCTGGATGAAGTTGTCCTTGCGCTTCATTTGGATCAGCAGGGATTCCAGCCACAAGGGAAGCGGGTCCTCCTGTTTATGCTGAAATTGCCAGAAATAATGAATCAGCAATTCAACCAGCACAGCGCGCAGCAAACCCCGAGACTTATCCCCGGCGAGGCCAATATGTTCAAGGCGGTCCTTCAGCTGCTCCTTTTCCATGGGGGACAGAATAATGCTTGGAGGGAGCGAAGGTGATAACAGGCTATCTGGATGAATAGCGTCTCCCAGAAAAGCAAAAACAGTATCCATGGCCTGCTTGGTGCAGCAGATATTAATAAACTCCATATCGTAATCACCCTCCTGCTCATAATAATGAACATCATCAGGACGGATGAAAACCAGCGTTCCTTCGGCAATGGGAAGGGAGGCCCCATTCACGATGTGGAGCGCCCGTCCCCGGGTCACCAGAAACAACTCGAAAAAATCATGGGAGTGGATGGGAGAGGCGTGCTTGAGCGAAGAGACGGTAAAAAAATGTGACTCCGTATCTGTTCCCATATGAGACTCCGCGGTATATTTGAAGATTTTCATCAACTTCTCCTCCTCTTGAATGATGTTAAAATACCACAATAAACATGAAGGCACAAGACAAGTAATGTAAGGATTAGCTTGTTACACTATTCTACGACAAGAAGTAATAACACAATGAGGATGGTGTTTGAACAGCTATGAATATATTGGATTTAGGCGGCGAGTGGTCCATGAGGCCCTGCGGGGAAGCGGAATGGATCGGGGCCAATGTGCCGGGCTCCATGTATCTAGATTTGCTGAATGCCGGAAGAATGGAAGATCCGTTCTTTCGGGAGAATGACCGCGAGGCTGTCCGGTTATCAGAATACGATTATGAATATGAGAAACGGTTCGTCTTGAGCGGGGAATTTCTGGAGCAAGAACGATTGATTTTACGTTTTGAGGGACTGGATACACTGGCGGATATAAGCCTCAATGGTATCGCGATTGCTTCTACAGACAATATGCACCGGTCCTATGAATTTGACGTAAAGCCTTTCTTATCGAAAGGCGAGAACGTTCTACGTATTATCTTCCATTCTCCGCTAAGCTATATAAGGGATAAGCAGAACGATAATCCGATCTGGTCCACTAACGGGACTAAGGGATTTCAATACCTGCGCAAAGCGCATTACATGTTTGGCTGGGATTGGGGGCCAACACTGCCGGATATGGGGATTTGGAGGCCAGTCTCCTTAATCGGATTATCGGATGTCAGGCTGGGCGAGGTATATGTAACCCAGCACCATGAGGTTGAAACTGTAAAGCTGGATATCCGGGTAGGCCTGGAATATGCACCATCCCGCCCTGTAGTTGCCCGAATGAATCTTTTATCCCCGGAGGGTAAGAGTATCGAACTGCAGCAATGTGAAACTGGGGAACAGGTTGTACATTTTGTGGCAGAGATAACAAGTCCCCAGCTATGGTGGCCGAACGGTTTTGGCGGACAGCCACTTTACCGAATTGAGGTTGCTTTAACCAGTGGTGATCAGATTCTGGATCAAAGAGAACTTCGCATTGGCCTGCGTACGATTACCGTCAACCAGCAGGAGGACGAGTGGGGCAAAGGGTTCGCCTTTCAGGTGAACGGATACGACATTTTTGCAATGGGCGGCAATTATGTGCCTGAAGACAATATTATTAGACGGGGTACCCGTGAAAAGACTGAACGGATCATCCAGGACTGTATCGCCGCAAATTTCAACTGTATACGCGTGTGGGGCGGGGGGTATTATCCGGACGATTATTTCTATGATTTATGCGATGAATATGGCCTGCTTGTCTGGCAGGATCATCTATTCGCCTGTGCCGTCTATGATTTCACAGAGGCATTCGAAGCCAATATTACTGAGGAAATTACCCAGAACATGAAACGGATCCGTCATCATGCCTGTCTCGCGCTGTGGTGCGGCAATAACGAAATGGAATGGGCCTGGGTGGATTGGGACATTAACCAGTCTTTGAAGCTGAAAGCCGATTATATCAAGCAGTTTGAATATGTACTTCCGAAAATCGCCAGGGAAGTAGATCCGGGCACATTCTATTGGCTGGCATCTCCAACCTCGTTCGGCGGATTTGACCGCCCGAATAATCAGGATTTCGGGGATATGCATGACTGGAGTATCTGGCATGGCCGCAAACCGTTCACGGATTTCCGCAACCGCTATCCGCGGTTCATGTCCGAGTTCGGGCTGCAGGCGTTTCCTTCACTAAAAACCGTCGAGACCTTTACGCTACCCGGGGACCGGAATGTATTCTCTCCAGTAATGGAGAACCATCAGAAGCATGAGGACGGCCTGTCGCCTATGCTGCACTACATGTCACAATATTTCAAGTATCCCAAAGATTTTGGTTCTTTCCTGTACACTTCCCAGCTGATACAGGCTGAAGGGGTAAGGTATGGAGTGGAGCACTGGCGCAGAAACAGGGGAAGATGCATGGGAGCTGTGTATTGGCAGCTGAACGACTCCTGGCCTGTCGCTTCATGGGCAAGCCTGGATTCCTTCGGCCGGTGGAAAGCACTGCATTATATGGCGAAACGGTTTTATTCTCCGGTTCTGGTGTCTGCTGCTGAAGAGGGAAGCCGGGTATCTCTGCATGTCAGTAACGAGACATTCACAGAATTAAAGGGCAAGTTAGTTTGGAAACTGCGGGATGCCGGCTCGGTCATTATTTTATCCGGTGAGCTTGAAGTGTCTGCTGCACCATTATCTACTGCTCTTTGCTGTACTCTCGACTTCAGCAGCCGGCTTGACTCTGACGCCCAACTGCGTTCGCACTACTTGGAATATAGTCTGGAGGCAAGCGGAAAGGTGCTAAGCTCGGGTGTTAACATATTTGTCCCCGCCAAGCATTTTAGCCTTGCTCCTGCTGAGCTGAAAGTCCGTATTTCCGAGCAAGACGAATATTATGAATTTGTAATGACCTCTTCCGGCTTCGCCATGTTTGTGGAACTGGATTTAAAAACGGCGGATGCGGTTTTCAGTGACAATTACTTTCATTTGTCTGCCCATGAAGAAAAGGTAATTACAGCATCCAAAGCAGGATTCTCTACATGTTTAACCCCTGAAGAATTAAGAGAACAGCTTGTTGTGCGCAGCCTGATAGACAGTTACGTATAGCACTTGCGAATACATTGCCAAAAAACGTCTTGGGAGGACACTATGAAACCACAATTCCGCTATTTAGACAAACCTGTACTGGAGCCTGTTCCAGGCTGCAGCTGGGCCGACAAGATGGTACTGAACCCAGCGATCGTTAAAGACCCTGCCTCAGACACCATCCATATGCTGTTCCGTGCCACCGGCCCTTGGCCGCAAAAACGCAGGGAGGGCTGTCATGATCCTTATCCAATCTTCCTGGGTTATGCAAAAAGTGAAGATGCAGGAGAAACCTGGGATGCCGATTTCTCAAGACCCGCGCTGGCTCCCGCACTGGGGTATGAAGAGGATGAACTGTATATCACAGATAGTAAAGGGAATAAAGTATGGAATTATGCCAATGGCTGCATCGAGGATCCGCGGATCTTTGAAATAGAGAATGAGCTGTACTTAACTGCTGCCTGCCGGCCGTTTCCTCCCGGTCCTTACTGGCTTAGTGATCAGGACCCTCCAGTAGTGACACGTTACGAGTATATTCCGGATTGGGTTATGCAGGGCAGTGAAGAGGATCCCTTCCTGCAGACTGCACGTGTGAACGATACGGTAACAGTGCTTTATAAACTCGATTTGGAACAATTAAAGCAGGGGAATTACGATGCGTCCTTCCAATATGTAGGGCCGCTTACTGAAGGGCATGTCAGTGATAACCGAGATGTGTTTTTATTTCCGGACAAAATGATGATAGAAGGCAAAGAACAGTATCTGATGCTGCACAGGCCGATGAATGTGCTGCCGTTTGATCAAGGCGAGGAGGTGCAGAAGCCTTCAATTTATCTGGCTGCGGCTGAATCTATCGAAGATTTTGCCTCACCCAAAGCTACACACCGGCTGCTTGCTGCACCTGTTTTCGATTGGGAAGAACACCGGGTTGGTGCCAGCTGGCCGCCGCTGAAGCTCGATAATAATGAATGGCTTGTAGCTTATCACGGCAAAAAGAATGTTGAGTTTGGGTATACACAATCTTTCATGATCATTAAAGAACAAGCCAATGATTTTCCGGTAGTGGTTCACCGCTGTCCGGACCGGCTGATGTATGCAGAAAGGGACTGGGAAATGCCTTCGGATTATCCTACACCTTGTCTGTTCACGACCGGGGGGATTGTTGTGAATGGGGAGCTGATGATGTCTTATGGTGCTGCTGATCAAAAGGTCGGCATCGCCTGGGTGCCATACGATCAATTGGTCTCTCATATCCGCAAATTCAATGCCGCAGGAGAATACATCTGATGAGCCAGGCTAAAGTGGTTCAACTGGAGCTGGCGAGTGGCTGGAGAATGCAGGGGTTCGAGCCGGGAGCGGCACCGGCCGACTGCTCACGCCTTTCGTTTGATGACCGTTTCTGGATGGCTGCCGAGGTGCCGGGGGATGTGCATTCAACACTAATCAAGCGGGGGATTATTCCTTCGCCATACTATGGACACAATGACCAGTCCTCGCGATGGATCGAAGATAAAGAGTGGTGGTATAGAACCTCTTTTGAGTATTCGCCCCAGAGTATAGAGGAGCGGAGTGAGTTAACCTTCAAAGGATTAGACACTCTGGCTGTTGTGTATATTAATGGTTTGGAAGCCGGCAGAACAGACAACATGCTGATGTCCCACAATTTCGATGTCACGGGTCTTATTCAGCCGGGGCGGAATACTATTGCTGTAAGATTTGATCCGCTTGCTCCTTATTACAAAAAATTCGAACCGCTTCAGTGGTCCTCTTATACGAAAGAACGTCCCTGGATACGCAAAGCGGCTATGAACTTTGGCTGGGATTGGGGCCCGAGGATGGTAACCGCCGGTATTTGCGGACCCGTGGTTCTCACTGTCTGGAACAAAGCGAGACTGGAGAACGTATACGCCAAAACACTACAATTTGATCAGACCCGTGCGGATATTGCCTTGGAAGCGGAGGTTCAAATTGGGGGCAGAAGGAGCTGGGAAGACTATTTCAACAAGAACGAGGGTGTCAAATATACCTGCCGTTTTACACTAGTGGATCCTTCCGGTAAGTTAGCCGCTTCAGCAACTGCTTCAATGAATGCCCAGATACGAGACCGTTCGCTAAAGCTTGAGGCCGTTCTGGCAGTGCCGGATCCTCTGCTATGGTGGACCCATGACCTGGGAACTCCCGCTCTATATGAGCTGCAGACAGAGCTGTCCGCAGGAGACAAGGTTTTGGACGTGCGTAGCGAACGCTTTGGCATCAGAACGATTGAGCTGCAGACACAAACAGCAGAAGGACAACCGTCATTTACATTTTTACTCAACAAGGTTCCGGTCTATGCCAAAGGTGCAAACTGGATTCCTGCCGATCACCTCATAGGAGCCATTCCGGATGATAAGTATGCTGATTTAATCGAACTCGCTGTCTCTTCACATATGAATATGCTACGTGTCTGGGCTGGAGGCATCTATGAGAAGGATATTTTCTATAAGGAGTGCGACCGGCTAGGTATATTGGTATGGCAGGACTTCCCTTTTGCCAATGCACTGTACCCTGACTTTAATCGCAATTTTATGGAGAATATAGCCCGGGAAGCGATCGATAATATCAAGCGTTTGCGTAATCATCCTTCCCTGGCGCTCTGGTGCGGAAATAACGAAATTGACTGGCTGTATGATATGAAATTATCGGCGGGAGATATTAACTGTCCTTTCTATGGCAGACGGATCTATCATGAGTTGCTGCCCAGTCTGCTCTCCGTTTGGGATGACAGCAGGCCTTATTGGCCTTCCTCGCCTTTTGGAGGCAATGATGCCAATGATCCGGAGATGGGTGACCGTCATAACTGGCAGGTATGGCATGGTTCCGTATATCCGCGCAAAGCGGGAGAAGTGCCGGTTATCGATTACACCGTGGAGGGAGTCAGCTTCAAAAATTTCAAAAACGATCAGGCCTTGTTCAGCAGTGAATTCGGGCTCCATGCTTCTGCTAATCGTTATACATTGGAAAAGTATATTCCAGAGGGCCATTTTTATTTGGGCAGCGAAGAAATGGCTTATCGGAATAAGGATACCAATCATAAAAAAGGTCTGCTGTTAATGCAAGGTTACACAGGAATACCCCGTAATATAGAGGAATATTTGAATTATTCCATGCTGACACAGGCCGAGGGTCTAAAGTATGGGATTGAGCATTACAGAAGATTAAAACCGCATAATAGCGGCGCTTTGATCTGGCAGCTGGGAGATTCATGGCCCGGTACAAGCTGGTCGTTGATTGATTATGAGCTGATGCCGAAGGCTTCTTATTACTATGCCCGTACGTTCTTTCATCCGCTTCTTCTTAGTCTGGTATATGATGAGGAGGATGATGTGAAGATTTGGATCGTTAATGACAAACTGGAAGCCATGAATGGGCAGGTTAGGCTGGAGACTTACGACTTTTCGGGACGGCTGCTGTATTCCCGGGATACCGATGTAGACGTTCCGGAGAACAGCTCCCTTCAAGCGGCTGTGTTCAACAAAGAACAGCTGTTAAACGGAAATCCGGTATCGAGGACTTTTGTCCGGTTATCGGCTTCCGGTTTCGCTGCGCCGGAGAATACTTATTATCTGTGTGATCCCAAAGACATTGAACTACAAGCCGCAGAGCTTGAAGTTCAAATCGAAGAAACGTTCGGAAGAGTCACGGTTACAGCTGTAGGCAGTTTGGTTCGTATGGTGAAACTAGAATTACCTCTCGAGCACATCCGCTGCAGTATCAATTACTTTGACCTGCTGCCTGGGGAGTCCAAAGTGGTGGAATTCACAGATCGTCAGGGCCGGCCAGTGTCACTTGAAGGTCTGAGCGTATCGTCATTGAACGGTCAATTAAAAAGCTGAGTATCCCTAACGCAGTAAAGCCTTCAAAAGACAAGAACATATTGTCTTTTGAGGGTCTTTTTTATAATGAAAACCTTCAGCAGACGTAATTTCTGCTATTTTTCGTTGATTTCTATACTAGTAAAGGTATGAACTGGCGAATTTCTATCCTTGTACGCATTTGACGCTCATAAACAAACCGTAATTCCTGTAATTTATCATTGCTGTGCTCTCTACTGGGATTATGAAGGTCCTTGTAAACTTAATACAGAAGCAAAGAACAAGCTGAATTCAGCGGGGGGTGCATGAGAGATGAGAACAGCAACGAATAAAAGTACAATATACAAACGGGAAAGGGGGAAATTATACGAGTTGTCCAGACAGTGGGAGCTTCAGGTTATGGTTCTCCCCGCCGTTATTCTGATCTTTATATTCAGTTATTTACCGATGTACGGGGTCCTAATGGCATTTCAGGATTATAACATCTTTGAAGGAATGGCCAACAGTCCATGGGTAGGCTTGAAGCATTTTGAAATGTTCTTCCAGTCTCCGGAATTCTCAAATGTAATGCGCAATACGATCGTCATCAGTCTGCTGAAACTATGTATCGGCTTTCCGGCTCCCATCATCCTTGCTTTATTTCTGAATGAAGTAAACCGGATGTGGTTTAAGAGGTTGACCCAGACCGTCAGCTATCTGCCTCATTTTATGTCATGGGTCATTATTTCAGGGTTTGCTGCTTCTATTCTTGCTGTGGATAACGGCAGCCTGAATCTGCTGCTTGAGAAGACAGGGTTGATTGACGAGCCGATCAATTTCCTCTCTACTTCAAAGTATTTCTGGGTAATTCTCGCAAGTGCTAACGTGTGGAAGGAAATCGGCTTTTCTAGCATCGTCTATCTGGCTGCCATCGCTTCTATTGATCCGCAAATTTATGAGGCGGCTGCCGTTGACGGTGCAAGCAGATTTAAGCGGATGTTCATTATCACGATTCCGAGCATTATGCCTATTGTTATGGTGTTTTTTGTACTCGCTATTGGGAATCTGTTAAGCGCCGGCTTTGAAGACATCCTGCTTCTGGGGTCAAGTCCGGTGGTGCAGGATGTGGCTCAGGTTATCGATACCTATGTCTACAAATATGGCATACAGAGTTCCAGATTGTCTTATGCCACAGCAGTGGGATTGTTCAAATCGGCAATAAGCGTTGTGCTGCTATTCGGAGCTAATAAAATGGCAAGAAAATACGGCGGCGGCCTGTGGTAAGGGGGGATAAGCTTGAAGCTGACTAGAGGCGACAAAACTTTTATAAGCCTGATATATTTCTTTCTGATCTTGCTGCTGTTTGCTGCATTTTATCCGTTCTGGAATGCACTGGCTATCTCCCTGAATTCAGGGACAGATACAGCGCACGGAGGAGTCACCTTCTGGCCGCGTGACTTTACGTTTGACAATTACCTCTTTGTACTGAAAAATGATGCGCTACTGCACGGTTTTATGATCTCTGTTATAAGAGTAGCAGCGGGTACAGTACTGTCACTGTTTTTTACTGGGCTGTTTGCCTACGCGATGTCCAAGAAGATCCTGATCGGGCGCAAAGCCATAATGATTTATTGTATTTTCACCATGGTGTTCAGCGGGGGCTTAATTCCTGCTTTTATTGTAAACCGTAACCTGGGGCTGATGGACAATTTCTGGGTGATGATTATTCCGTCCATTGTAAGTGTCTGGAATATGATCGTCTTCCGCACGTTTTTCGAAGAACTGCCGCCGGAGATGGAGGAATCGGCAAAAATGGACGGCTGCGGGTACTTCGGGACATTTTTCCGGGTGATTCTGCCGCTTAGCAAGCCGGTATTTGCAACACTGGGCCTCTTTACGGCCGTCTATCACTGGAATGACTGGTTTACAGCCAGCATCTATATCAACAATCAAAATCTGAAACCCATTCAGACCATCCTGCAGCAGGTTTTAAGTTCCACAGTAATGATGGAGCAGATGGTAAATTCCAATGCATCGGCACAGGAGTTCATGCAGCGGACCCGGTCCGTAACCAACAAATCTATTACAATGACCACGATGATCGTAGCTACCCTTCCGATTGTGTGTGTCTATCCTTTTCTTCAGAAGTATTTTGTCAAAGGTGTAATGATTGGAGCTGTTAAAGGGTAATCAGACTGCTCTGGCAAGATTCCGGGGATTGTAGCGACAGCTATTCCTATAAAAAAGATGGAGGGGTTCATTTGAAGAGATCAGGTAAGTGGTTCAACGTATTGGCTGTTTCTTCCGCTCTTATTCTTACCGTAACAGCTTGTTCCGGCAATAACACCAAGGGTACGGCCAATGTAGAGACAACGAACAGTTCAGCGCAGGAGGGGAGGCAGGCCGTGGTCCTAGGTCAGAGTGATTTCAAATATACATTCTACGGAAATTATGACTGGTATACCGCTCCCGGAGAATGGGGAAAGGATGCGACCTCCAAGTGGATCCTCGACAACAAAAAAGTGACGATGGAGGTCATTACCTCTGACGGTGCGGCCGCACAAAAGCTGAATACGATGATAGCCTCAGATACACTGCCGGATGTCATCTGGACGGACAAGTTTGGTACGGATTATGAACGCCTTCGTGCAGCAGGTCAGTTGGTTCCCCTGGATGATTATCTTGATAAATATCCGAATCTGAAAAGACTGGTCGGGGAAAGCACGCTGAACATGCTCCGGGCTTCGGATGGCAAGCTGTATCAGATTCCTAACTGGTATTCCAACAAGCCTCTTGGCAATGCGGGATGGATGATCAACAACAAGATTTACAAGGCGCTGGGCTCCCCGAAACTGGAGACCTATGACGATCTTTACAGCTACCTCAAGCTGGTTAAGGAGAAATATCCGGATGTCACTCCGCTTGACCTGAACAAAGGCGCAGAAGGCAACATCTTTATGTATTCCGGCTTTGCGGAAGGGCGTCTGCCAACATATGTGGAACAAAAAGCCTATATTGAAGGGGATACCTTCAAATCTATTTATAAAGATCCGGTATATGCGGAGACGGTGAAATATATCAATAAGCTGGTGCAGGAGAAGCTGATCTCACAGGATCTGCTGACCCAAAAGGAAGATCAAATCAAGGAGAAGCTAAATACCGGAAAAATTGCGGTGCTGGTCGCTTATGATGTGACAGAGCCTTCAAACACCAATGAGCTGGAATGGAAGAAAAATGACCCGGAAGCCGATTATGAGGTGATTTGGCCGGTTCACAAGGCAGGTTTGGATAAAAATAAGATCATTAACAATCCTTATAGTACCTTGGGCTGGAACGTCTCCTTAATTACGAAAAGTGCTAAAGATCCAGAAGCTATATTCGCCTTTTATGACTGGATGGCCAGTGAAGAAGGTCAAAATGTGCTCTGCTTCGGGCCTCCGGGATGGCTGTGGGATGAGGTGGATGCCGAAGGTTCTCCTATTGCCAACGAAAATTGGACGACCGTATCGGATGATGAAAAGACAGCTGCCAAGCTGTTTGACTGGAACTATGTCGGGAATAGCTCTTTTGTAGATAGTTCCAAGGGGAAAATCGAAATGACACTGCCTGAAGACAAACGCAATCAGACTGCAGTTGCCCAGATGAATGTAACCTGGAAAACAACGCAGGATACTACTGAATTTGGAGGCATTACTCCTCCATCGGATTCGAATGAAGGCCTCATTGCCCAGCGTGTCAATGACATCTACACAGAAACCTTCGGGAAGATTATGTTTGCCAAAAGTGAAGCGGAAATCGACAAGCTTATTGAATCCGGCTACGAGCAATCGATGAAAGTAGGACATCAGGAACTGATGGATTATCTGCAGACCAAATGGAAAGAAAATAAAGAAAAACTGGGAAAATAAAAGATGAAGGTCTCAGTTCATCACTGAGGCCTTTTTCCACTAAGATAGTCCAGGCCAGGCAGTGAAAAGTGCCGGGTATACGGGATGGTATAATGGCACTATCATGCATTAACTGGAGTGATACTATTGTATATTGCAGTACTTGTTGACGATGAGCCGCTGGTTCTGCGGGGATTGCTAAACCATCCTGTCTGGGAGCAGCTGGACATTCATATTGCGGGAAGCTTCAACAGCGGCCTGCAGGCGCTGGAGTTTGTCAAAGCGCATCATGTGGATATTCTGCTCACAGATATAAGAATGCCTTTAATGTCAGGCCTGGAGCTGGCCAGGCAATGCCGACTCTGGAATGACGGGCTCAAGATTGTGATCATCAGCGGTTATGAAGACTTCTCATATGCCAAACAGGCGATGGCGCTGCATGTGAAGGATTATTTGCTCAAGCCGGTAGATGACCATGAATTAATGAACACCATGCAATCCATCAGTGACCAGCTTGACGAAGAGCGGGCTACAAAGCGGATGAAGAGCAGCTATATGGAATGGTTTTCGCTCGCCAAAAACGAAATGATCCGGCAATGGATTGTAAATAATCAGTTGTCTGCCGAATTGCTGCATCTCCTACATGCCCAACCGTTAGCGATGCCTGAGGAGGACTTGTGTGTTGGCATTCTGGAGATGGATGATCTGGCGCTCAAAAGAAACCTGACGGCAATCGAACAGCAGGCCGACCTTACCAAGGAGGTCTTCGGGGAGATGATGGGCTTTTTTCAAGAACATAACCTGCATTATTTCAGCCGGCTCAACGAACAGCAGGTTGCTGTTGTTCTGGATAATAAGGAAGCGATTCAGCACGTGCAGTCTCTGGTTGAACAGATCAGACGCAAGACAGTGTTCACGATAACCGTGGGCGTAGGCAATCCGGTACAGACGATAGATCATTTAAGCCGCTCCTATACGGAAGCATTAGGTTGTCTGCAGGCTAAAATATATTTGGGCAAAGGTCAAGTGATTACTCCACCCCAGGTGAAGCAGGAGATGCTCAGCAGCACTGAAGATCTGGACGAACTGATTGTGAAGCTGCTGAATCATGTATCCGAGTATGAGGTGCTGGGGATTTACGACGGAATAAAGGAGTTTGTCACTTGTGCCGCTTCCTTACAGGCCTATGCCATTCCCCGGAATATTGCCCTGTATCTTATAGCCAAACTGGACGGGTTCTTGAATGAAATGAATGTGAAGCTCTTTCAAATCCCGCAAATTGAACTTAATCAACTGGAGCTGCTGCTGCACTTTGAGACGCTGAATGATGTAGAACGTTGGCTCCGGAACAACCTGTTCCATATTTCTGAATATTTAAATGTGAATAAAATCAGGAAAAAACGCCGGCTCGTGCAGGAGATTGAAGAGTATATTGTTCGTCATTTGGGAGAAGAAGTGACCTTGAAGAAGGTAGCTGCTCATTTCTCTTTCACTCCTAATTACGTGGGGCATATCTTTAAGGAGGAGACTGGGGACAACTTCAGCGAGTATGTCACCCGTATGCGACTGGCTAAAACGGCAGTCCTACTCCGGGAAAACCCGGGCATGAAAATTTATGAAGCAGCTTATGCCAACGGTTTTAACCACCTTCCGTATTTTACCAAGCTGTTTAAAGAGCAGTTTGGAATGTCTCCAAGTGAATACAGGAGCCGGCCCTGATGCGCATGCCTAAATTACAACAGTATCTCATTGAATCCAACTATAAGCTGCTTGTCGTTATTCTGCTGCTGGTGCTTTTACCTGTTATTCTGCTAGGCAGCTACTCCTACCGTACTTCACTGGAAACGATTAATGACCGGAACAGGCTGGACATGCAGCGCTCCTTGGATTTAATCTCCAACGGCATGGAATACCGGATGAAGGAAGTCCAGAATATTTCGGATTTCATTCTTTTTGATCAGACGCTGCAAAACTATATGAAAATGGAAAAATCGGGCTATACGAATTACGAGATTGTAAAAAATTATCTGCATCCGAAGCTCTATAACGTGATGGTTACCAAACAGATGGATATTCAGATTCAGATATATGTGGAAGATCAGATGCTTCCGGAAATTTACGATGCGTATGGACCGGAGCTGGACCCGCTGAGACTGGGAAAGACGTATCAGATTTATAGCGCGGATAAGCTGGATAAATCTAATCTGCTCTGGTATTACCCCAAGGAAAAGGTGCAGGATATCACCCGGTTGCAGCAGTGGGTTCAAGTCGACAACGATGTGTCGTTTAATAATATTTCCTATGTATCTCCTCTAGTAGATTTCATGAATATGCGCACGATAGGCTTGGTCCGGATCATCACCCATGTGGAGGATATATTCCGTCTGGAGGAGGATCAGGCCCATATTGCCCAATATGTCGTGCTTAATCAGCAGAAATCCGTAGTGAATTCAACCCCGGGGAACCTGCCGTCTGCTGCAGAAGCGAAAGGGGGAGAGCGGGAGGGATATGTAACCCTTAGACAGGGCATTCCCGGCATAGATTGGACTCTGATTAACTACGTTTCCAAAGGCTCTCTGTCCGGTAAAATCAACAGCCTTAAGCTGGCTACGCTATGGGTGTGTCTGGCCAGCTTTCTGGTACTGGCCTTTCTGGGCTATCTGGTGACGCTTTCTTTATCCAAGAAGGTTCACCGTATCTTGAAATTAGTCCATGCCTTTCAGGACGGGGACTTCAGCAGAAAAATAAAAATCAGCGGCAAAGACGAGTTCACAGATATCTCCATGGCACTGAACCAGATGGGCGGGCATATGGAGCAGCTGATTCAGGATTTATATATCAGCAAGCTGCAGATTAAAGATGCAGAGCTGAGATCGCTGCAAGCCCAGATCAATCCCCACTTTTTGTATAATACATTGTCTGCCATTCAGACACTGGCTTCGATGAATGAGAAGGAAAAGCTGAAGCAGATGCTCTCGGGCCTGGCGAAATTTTACCGGCTGACGTTAAATGAGGGCAAATTTGTGATCGATATTGAAAAAGAGCTTGCCCAGGTTAAGGAGTATTTGCAGATTCAACAAATCAAGCATGAGCATTTACTGAAATATGAGCTGAACGTGGATCCTGAAGTTTATGCTTTTACAACGGTCAAACTGATTCTACAGCCTTTTGTGGAGAATTGTATCGAGCATGCCTGGATGGAAGAGATGACGGAACTGTTCGTACAGGTGGAGGCGCATCGTATCGGCGATGAAATCCACTTTTATATCCGGGATAACGGCATTGGGATGGACAAGGAAGTAATTGAGGATATTTTCAATCCGAATAGCAGCAAGGTAGGCTACGGGATTATTAATGTGAACGAAAGAATTCAGCTGCAGTTCGGGGAGTCTTATGGAGTCACAATTTCCAGCAGCCCCGGTGGAGGAACCGTGGTTCACATCCGCGTCCCTGCGATGCTGTCCCGAAATTATAGTGAAGAGGAGACTCTAGATGACTAACAGCATGGGAAATGTTTCACTTGAACTTCCTGCTCCCCGTAACGGTAAGATAATAACAACCCGGATTATTCAACCAAGCCTTAAGTTTCAGCCTTATAAGCACTACAATATCCGGTTTCATTTACAGTCAAGCATTACAGGAACCGTGGACATTGAAGTGGCAGATGCCGAGAATCCGGGTATCAAATATTTGGCCCGTCAAAAGATAACTGTAAGTGAAGCCCTGCAAGATTACAGCTATGAATTCTATATTGATTTTCCCATTGAAGCCAGGGCAACGCTGCAGTTCATTATCAAACAGCAGCCAAGCCAATCTATTGATACCGAGACGTTTACTATTAACGATGTGATTATACAGCCAGAGGTTAATCCGCTGCTGCCTGAGCGGGAATCTGGTGAGCTGCTGCTGGATGCTTCAGCCATTCAGATTAACAATTACCGGGGTGTGGGCATTCAGTGGGATCCCTTCACGGATTATCCGCTGGATGAGACGCAATGGGAAAAGCTTGCGAAACGGCTTGACCACCTGAAACCTGCGTTTTTGCGGACGATGATCTATGCCAACTTTTACTGTATTGGGTTTGAAGATGACGGAACTCCCGTCTATGACCTGGATAATACGGAGTTTATGCGGCCTCTGTACCAGCTTCTGGACTACGCGCAGAGCCGCGGCATTCCGATTGTGTTCGGGGAGTGGGAGCCTCCGGTTAAATTTACCGGAACTGCTATAGGCGAAGTCGATGTAGACAATCCCAAATGGGCAAAAATGATTGTTGGACTATTGCATCATCTTCTGATAACAAAAAGGTACAGTGTGATCCGTTATTATAATCTGGTGAATGAAGCCAATCAGCCATGGTCGCTGGTCGCAGATTTTGAAAAGTGGAAGAAGGGCATCGGATTTTTGAAACAAGAACTCCAGGCATGTGGACTGGATAACCAGATCCAGATCATTGGTCCTGATACCGTGTGGGATCCGGACTGGATTCAGCTTACCGTTGATCAGCTCCATGATTCACTCGGAGCCTATGACATCCATATTTATGCTGATTATCATACGGTGGTTAGCGGACAGATGGAGATGGTGTTTGCCGCCAAAAAAGATTATGCAGCCGCCAATGATCCAATGGGAAGAGAGAAAGACTTCTATCTTACCGAGGCTGGTATGCTGACAGGAAAAACGGATGGAGATTCACAGCCAAATGTAAAGGAATTCTGGTATGGGGTCAGCATGGTAGATCTGGCTGTGCAGAGCATGAGAAGCGGATTGTCCGGCATCGCGCTCTGGGATCTGGATGATGCCATGCATGGACAGGACAACGGCTATGGGAAAATGGACCCGAGATCGTTAAAACGATGGGGCTTATGGAATTCCTGGGGCGGAAAAATGGGCGTTCCTGAAGAGGAGAATTTACGGCCGGTATATTATGTCTGGTCACTGTTGACCCGCTTGTTCCCGGCAGGCTCCCAAATCTTCCACTCCGCAGGTCTTGAGCTTCATGGACTGAGAAGTGCGGGAATGCGGATGTACAGCGATAATGGCTATGCGATGTCCTATGCGATAGTCAATAATTCGATTACTCCCCGGACAATATTGCTGCGCGTGGATGGAATTGCTCATCAAGCCGTCACTTTGCGGGAATACCGTTATTTTGAACAAGAGCAAAAGACAGATTCAGAAGGTTATCCTGTACCTTCGGGCATACATGATACTGCATTTCTGGACAAAGGCTTAGAGATTGATTTGCCTGGAAGAGGTGTTGTCTTTCTTACGACAATATTGTTGAAATGAGTTTATGTCATTACATTATATTGTATAAATATTTTTTAATAAAAATATAGTAAAATGTTGAAATAAATATTTACGATGATTACAATAAGAGCAGCTATTGATTTGTATTCTGAAGGGGGTCACTTTGTCAATGATGAGAACGCTTTCTATCAGGAGGAGGGAGAACCGCATGAGGCTTCAACAGTTCCGCAGTAAACTATCATTACTTTTAGCTGTCGTAGTGTTAATCGCTACAATGTTCCAAGGAGCAGGATTATGGTCACCGCAAAGTGTAAGCGCAGCCGAAGCAAATCTGATTGTAAACGGCGGCTTTGAGACAGGGGACTTAACAGGCTGGGATACCAGCGGGAACGCCAAGTTTATCGTGACGGATGCCGAAAGGCATGAGGGAACTTACAGCCTTGAGGTTGGCGGGCCGCAGAACTGGAATGGGATTAAATACAGCGTAGATGTTATCCCTAATACCGACTATACCTTATCCTTTTATGGAAAAGGAGCCGGAGGAGCGGCCTATAAGGTACTGGGAGGGAGCGATGAATCCACCATTACCGAGAATTATACCGGGGAAAAGGCGGAGTGGTCTGAGTACAGGGTTACATTTAACTCGGGTAGTAACGCAAGCGTGAAGCTGTATGTATCCGATGCCGGAGGAAAAGCGTATTACGATGATTTTGTGCTTACCGGATCGGACGCACAGCCGGCGGAACCGGGAAATAATCTGGTTAATAATGGCGGTCTTGAAACAGGAGACCTCACCGGCTGGAACGCCAGTGTTCCTTCGAAGTTCTCGGTTACGGACACCGTTTACCACAGCGGCCAGCATGCCTTGGCGATTACAAGCGCTAACCAGGATTACGAAGGGATTAAAAATACAGTTCAGGTGGAGCCGGCTGGGGATTATACATTTTCCTTCTACATGAAGGGCGGCGGGGGATCGTATTTTAAAGTGTTGGCAGGCTCTGGTGAAGCGGCGTTAGCCGAGGCACAGACGACCGCGTCTTCCGATTGGAAGAAATACAGCCTTTCCTTTAACAGCGGGAGTCAGTCGGCAGTTATTATTTATGTATCCGATTTAACAGGCGACGCTTATTTCGATGATTTCACGATCACTAAACCTTACGCCCCTGGCACCCCTCAAGCACAGCAGGTAGCTCTCAGCGGTGAGGCCAAAGTAACGGGAACCTTGACGGGGACTTATGAATATTCACATCCCTCCGGTGTTTCTGAAGGGTATTCCATCTATTCCTGGCTGCAGTCGGATTCTCCGGACGGAGAGTTCACGCAAATTAAGGACAGTTATTCGGAGACAACCTTCGTACTGACAGATGAACAGATTGGAAAATACATTAAATTTCAGGTAACGCCGCTCGACAGTGAGGGTGTCTTGGGTATGGCAGCAGAAAGTAATGTTACAGGTCCGGTATCCGCTGCGAGTTCGGGAGATGAGCTGCTATACCAAATCAGCCTGGCCGATAAGATCCGCTCCGAGTCTGTAGAAGGCAATGACATTGGACAATACCCGGCAGAAGCGTTCAGTGCATTTAACCAGGCGATCAGTGAAGCTAAGGCAGTGGCAGCTGACCCGTTATCAGACAATAGTACCATTGCGGCAAGTAAATCCAAGCTTTCTTCGGCTATGACTGAGTTTGATCTTGCCCGTGTAACCAAACCATCGGTGTTCACTCATTTTATTACCAAATCGGGAGACAAGCTGATGGACGGAGAGCAGGAGTTCCGCTTTAACTCATACAATTATCCCGGAGCACTGTTCAATGAGGATGAAGCCGGCGGGATTATGCCGACTGCTTTTGAACAGGAGGATGCCATCCGCAGCATCAAGCAAATGGGGGGAAAGGTCTTCCGGACGTATTCATTATCTTTCAAAAAAGGTGATCAGGCTCCCGGCACAGTCAGACATATTATGGGACCGGGTGTTCTGAATGAAGAAGCGTTTAAATCCATGGATAAGCTGTTGGAATTGGCGAATAAACATGGTTTGCGTGTCATTATTCCATTCATCGACCATTGGGATTGGGCAGTTGGCGGTGTAAGTGACCTGGCTGCTTTCCGCGGCATTACAGATAAGGATGCAAAAAACAAAGCGTTTTATTCCAACCCTCTGCTTCTGAGCGATTATAAATTGATCATGGATAAAGTTCTGAATCGCATTAATACGTATACAGGCGTCCGCTACAAGGACGATCCGGCTATTCTGGCGTGGGAATCCGGTAATGAACTGATGGTTTCGCCTGTAGTAGAAGCCGAAAGTGCGGCACACTATAAAAAAATCAATCAAAATCAATTATTTATGGACGGGAACCTGATCGTATATCCGGATCCTAATTCTTCATCCCATACCTACAAGAATATTACCGATACGGCGCTCAATGATCCGAATATCGATATTGTAACCAGTCATTACTACAGCGGCAATTTTGCTACAAGAGTCCGTGAGGATCAGGCGCTTTCCAAGGGCAAAAAGCCGTTTGTCGTAGGGGAATTTGGATTGATTCAAACAGGTCAGGTGGAAGCGATGCTGGATGAGGTCATTAATAGCGGAGCATCCGGAGCACTGATCTGGAGTTTGCGGCCGCATAGCAATAACGGAGGCTTTATCCAGCATAGTGAGTATGATCCGGGAGACGGCATTTTATATAGAGCTTATCATTGGCCTGGACTGCCTTCCGGCGATTATCAGGATGAACGTAACCTGATGAGCCTGATGAGAGAAAAAGCTTATGCCATTGACGGGATTAACACCCCGATGCTTCCCGCGCCTGAGCCGGCGCCGGAATTGTTTGAAACCAGCTCAGTGAGCAAGCTGCGTTGGAAAGGATCGACTGGTGCAAGCTCTTATACAGTTGAACGCTCCGAAACTCCCGGAGGTCCTTGGTCCGTAATAGGCAAGAACATTCTGGATGATGTGAATCCTGGGGAGAACATGTTTAGTGATCTGACCGGGGTTACTGGAACGGATTACTACTACCGGGTAAAAGGCGATAACATTAGCGGCGGCAGTGATTACTCCAACATCGTTGGACCGGTAACCGCCCATTATGTTCTTGAGGATACTAGTGCTGACAATAACCAGCAGTATTATTCAGATAATGAGTCTGTCGTATACCGGACACCGAGCAGCATCCTTACTTTTGACGTGACGGTTTCAGGCGGGGAGTTTGAGTTCCTGCTGTCACAGGATGGTATTCAATATTCCAAGGTTTCTCCAGAGAAAAACGGAAACACCTACCACTATTCGGGTAATGCGGATTATACAACGTATTTAAAAATCCGCTATCCTGACGGAAACAAATCTTTGGGACAAGTTACGAAAGTCTCTATTCATTTCGAAGGTGACGGAAGGAAGCTCACTCCGGTTCATCCCTTGTTGTCCGATGGTGTGATCACGGATGAGCTAGAAGATGCGGCATACATGGCGCTTTACAGCAACAATGTCGGGTTCGAACAAGGTGATGCGGAATTAGCGGGTATGGACGCTTCGAGACTTATCCGCGTCGGGGAAGATGAAGCCTTTATTCAGTACCGGAGTACCGGCAGCATGAACAGTGTTAAACTGGAAAGCTATCAACCGGCTGAACCCGGACCTAGCCAGCAATTTACGTTCTATGGATCCGAGGACGGGAAGACATTCGCACGAATTGAGGCCTCGATCCGCTCACTCGGAGGAAACTGGTATAAGACGAATTATGAAATTACCGATATGCCGGCAGGGGTAAAATTCCTTAAGATTGTTTATCCTCCAGTCTTCTCATCAGAGTCTTCTTTTCCGCAGATTGGAAGAATTCAAATTGGGGTAGGAAACGGATCAGTTTCTTTTCCGTCAGCGGCACCTGCATCTATTATCGATAACGGCGAATATTACGGCGGAGAATCTCTTCTCGTAAACAGAGCTTACACAGCTGATGCTGCTGGTGGCGGAATTTCCATTGAACTTCATGCGGGTGAGAAGAACGGCGGAGATTACGGCCTGAAATTGAACTTCAGTATGGGTTCGACATCCTATGCATCTATTGTAAAAGACCTGATCAAAGCGGACCGTACGGCTTATGATACGCTGCAATTCTGGGTTAAGCCTGATGGACATGTACGGCCACTTGTTGTAAAGCTTACGACAGCCAACGGAGAGACCTGGGAGCGGGAAATCAGCTTATCCGGTTCAAAAGCTACTTATGTCAACCTGCCGCTCACTAATCTGAATATGCAGGATATTGAGTCGTTCGGACTAATGGTGAAACAGGGAGAAGGCCCGGCTGACGGGGCAATCTATCTGGATGATATCCGGTTTATCCAGACCCGGAGCATCGATAATTTCGACGGATATGCGAATATCGATGAATTTACTGCCAAATACAGTAATACACGCCCGGCCGGCAAACTTACGCCAAGTCTGGACCCGGACGTAAAAAATGAAGGCGCTTATGGCTTGAAGCTGTCTTATGATTTGAATCCCGACGGGTATGCCGGTGTGGTTACTGATCTGCCCCATGTCAATTGGACGGATTATGATGGCGTAAAAATGTGGATTCAACCTAACTCCTCCAAACTGAGCTTTACGGTTCAGGTTCAGCTGGGTTCAAAAGCTTATATGGAGCATAGTGTGATACTGGACGGAAGCACGGAAGGACAATATGTGAAGTTTCCTTTTGCCGATTTTGACTACCCTTCATGGTATGGAGGGTCGGGTGTCCTAGATCCTGAAGATATTATCCAATTCAATCTCTACATTAATAAACTGTCCGATACCCCGGTCAATTCAGGATCTCTGTATGTGGACCAAATCGAACTGTACAAGAACGCCGTATCTGTAACAGGCGTAACACTGGACAAGACGGAGCTGGAGCTTACAGTAGGGCAAACCCGGAAGCTGACAGCGACGGTGCTGCCAGTGGATGCGTCCAATAAAGAACTGACGTGGACCTCGAGCGATACCGATATCGTATCCGTTAACGATGCGGGAAGCATAACAGCGAAAAAAGAAGGAACTGCTACGATTACTGTTACAACGGTTGACGGTAGATTCACTGCGGTGGCAGCGGTAACAGTTCACAAGCCAGCCGGTACGGCAGAGCCGTCGCCTGTTCCGAGCGCTACTCCTTCACCAACGCCTTCGCCTACATCAGCTCCGGGGGGCAGTGTTTCAACGGTTCCAACGACTTCACCATCCCAGACAGTGACAGTTGAGGGCGGTACACTAACCGTAGTCCCTGTAGTAAACAGGGAAGGAAAGGCCACTGTAACGCTTGGAGCTTCCGATCTTATGAAGCTTCTGGAGCAAAATTCGGGAGGTGCCGCTAACATCACCATTAAGCCTGCTGAGGGAACCGATGCGGTTATACTTAATGTCCCGGCCCAGCCGCTTGTATCGGGCAATAAGGATGTAGACTTGAATATAGATACAGGACTTGCGACTGTTACACTCAGAAGCAGTCTGATCAGGGAGCAGGCGGCAGGGTCATCGGATCTGACGCTCTCAGTGACCAGGTTGAATCCCGATCAATTACCGGCCGATCTGCGCTCGCGTCTTGGGAACCGGCCTGTATATGAGTTCAGTCTAAGCGCGGACGGCAACAAGATCGGAGAGTTTAGAGACAATCAAGTTCAGGTATCGATTCCTTATGCCATTGCTGCTTCCGAGAAACCGAGTCAAGTTGTCGTTTATTTCATCACAGAGCAAGGACAGCTTGAGGTTGTAAAGAAGGGGGAATTCACTGCCGTTTCGGACAGCGTTATTTTTAATCCAGTGCACTTCAGCCAATATGCCGCTGCATATGCCGGGGTTGCATTTAACGATCTCGATCGCTCCCCATGGGCAGTGGACAGCATTGAAGGACTTGCTGCAAGAGGAATCATTCAAGGAGTAGGAGGAGAGCGCTTCGAACCGGGTGCCCCAGTAACCCGCGGCGCTTTCGTTCAAATGCTGATGAATACCCTGGATTACACGGATACGGCAAACAGAACTTTTACGGATGTGAAGAGTACGGACTGGTATGCGCAGGCGGTATTCAAAGCCCATAAGCTGGGGATTGTCAAAGGGAAGATGGACGGTACTTTTGGCGCTAATGACAAGATTACTCGGGAAGAAATGGCGGTTATGATTTATCGTGCAGCTGAGGCATTGGATGTGCAAATGAGCAGTAAGGACACAGCGGGCTTTAAGGATGAACTATCCATAAGTGCCTACGCGAAGGAAGCTGTTCATGCCGTTCGCCGTTCGGGTATCCTTCAGGGGATGACTGACGGCACCTTTATGCCGAAGCAGGTTGCTTCTAGGGCACAGGCTGCTGTTGTAATCTTCAAGCTGCTGGAGCAGCTGTAATGACCTCATAGCAAAGCAATTGGCAGTTGTATGATGATCAAAACCCGCCTGCAGTTTAATGCAGGCGGGTTTTTGGTGCGCCTATAGACAATTGAGTGCGTGACGCGTGAAACAAGAAACTTTTAGTAAAAATACAATCACAATATTATTTGACAAAAGCTTCTAGTGAAAATATATTATATAGTAAGTAATCGTTTACTTCAATGAACACAGTGGGAATAACAATTGAAGTATCGGATCTGCTTAATGCGAAATGAGACAGGTGTAGTGTGATGACTGAAAAAAAGAATGTCAGTATTAAAGATGTGGCTACAAGGGCGAATGTATCTACAGCTACTGTTTCACATGTCATTAACGGGACTCGGTTTGTGTCCAATGAGACGAAACAGAAGGTGCATTCTGCAATGAATGAGTTGAACTTCCGAATCAATTCAGTAGCGCGTTCACTACGCAGCCGCAGGTCATATATAATTGCGTTTCTTGCACCCCTACTTGCTTCTGAAACTTCCAACTTTTATTTTATGTCGGTAGCAGCCGGAGTTCAAAGTGTATTGAAACAAAAGGGCTATCATCTTATTTTGAGTGATTCCAGTGATAATGTTGAAGCGGAAAACAAAGAAATCAGTATGTTTGATTCACAAATGATTGACGGACTGATTGTGGCTCCGGCCAGCAGGGATTGTGATTATGAACAGTTATTCGGGGATTATCCTGTGGTTTATATTGATCGGGTCCCTGATCATTGTGAACGGGATTCCGTCCTTATTGACAACAAAACTGCAACTAAGGAAGCAGTACAGAAGATTCTAGACAAAGGCCACCAAAAAATTGCTTTTTTATCCGGCCCTCTTTCGGTAACGACAACGATTGAACGATATGAAGGTTATACGGAAACGTTAATGAATGCAGGCCTTGAATTGGATGATTCGTTGATTCGTATTGGAGAGGTGAGCTTTGAGAACGGATACAGTAACATGGGGGATTTGCTAGAGATGAAACCAACAGCTATTTTTGTGACGGATAATGTGATGGCAATGGGCGCAATGACATATTTGCAGGATCATTCGATTCGTATACCGGACCAGTTGGCGGTTGTTGGATTCGATGATGTTCAGTGGACAAGGGTAACTCATCCGCCGTTAACGGTTATTCAGCAGCCGTCATTCCAGCTTGGAGTAAAAACTGCTGAAGTGATATTGCAAAGGATTGAGGAAGGCATTTCCGGAAAAGAAGAACATCGCTTACAAGCAAATTTCATAGTCAGACAATCGCTCTGACTTTTTTTCTTCTGTAAGTAATCGATTACGTAAACGATTAAACTCTTTCGCTATCAGGGATTTTTTATGCATAATTCCTCCTCAGTGTAAAGAGTTTTTTTATACAGACAATGAAAGCGTAATCATTCTGTGCTTTGGTTGCAGCAACTTATTCTGAGAGGGGGTGATGCATACCGCATAGCGTATTAGAAATTCAAAATTTTTGTTGCTGGAAGGGTGACGGTCTAAAATTATTGCCGGGTACGAAGGAGAACATATGTGAAAATGGGAGGGTGTCTTGTGTTAAAAAGTGTACAGTTGAAAAAAGTATTGGTTGGTATGCTTGCTGCTTTGTTAATGGTGCCGTTTGGGATCTATAAATCTAAAGCCGAAGCTGCGACTACTAAAGTTGCAGAATGGAATTTTGATGAGGGAAGCGGAAAAACGACAAGAGAAAACGTCAGCAATTCGAATGATTCTATTAACTATGTTTTCAATAATGCAGTTTACAAGCCTTCCAGTGATCCGGTATGGCGTAATGACGGGATTACTGGTAAAGCCTTACTATTTGACGGATACTCGAATTGGGTGACACACTCTCCGATCACCACTCCTTCTCAGAGTATGACGATTGAAGCTTGGGTTGCCCCAAGAGCCTATGAATGGGGTGACAACGGCACTCTCTCAGCAATCGTTAACCAGAATGATAAATCCGGAAAACAGGGATTTATCCTTGGGATGTTCCGGCATGGAACATGGTCGTTTCAAATCGGCTCGGGTGGGCAATGGTATGAGGTTTGGTCCTATGAGCCTATACCCAGAAATGAATGGTCTCATATTATTGCTACAGTTGACGGAGCGGCTGGCACCATGAAGCTGTTCCTTAACGGACGTCAAGTGGCTAAGAGCAGTATCCCGGCAAATTCCACAATCACACCCTCAGGGAATCAGCTTTTGATCGGTAAAAACAATCAGAGCACCCAGCTTGGCGTATTTCCATTAAACATGTTTAACGGACTTATCGATGAAGTGAAAATATACAACGGAGCCTACACAAATGCTGAAGCAGATAACTCCTATCAGAGCTACATGTCAACTCTGGGGGGAAACCTGCCGACACCAGACCTTAGTTTTGACCGGAGTGTCTACGACGGCGACCGCTATCGCCCTACTTATCATGCTATCGCACCGGGTCACTGGATGAACGAACCCCATGCTCCGTTGTACTATAATGGGCAATACCATTTGTTCTATCAGAATAACCAGCATGGGCCGTATTGGCACAATATGCAATGGGGACACTGGGTCAGCGATGACATGGTGCATTGGAGAGACGTGCAGCCTGCATTATCACCGGAATTGTTCCAGGTAGATCCCGATGGGGATTGGACTGGGAGCGCAGTCATTGATGATACAGGGAATCCTACCCTTTTCTTCACTGCCGGCAACGATTCTAGAGCATACCTTAACAGCAATCAAAACGTAGGGGTTGCCCGCAGCACCGTTCAGACTGATGGGGATAACGATTTGAAGAAATGGGTAAAAGAGCCCAAACTGGCTGTAGCCCAGCAATACGGGAAATTGGGTGAATTCAGAGACCCGTATGTTTTTAAAGATGGTTCAACCTGGTTTATGCTGGTAGGTACGGGTTACGATGGGCAGGGGGGATCAGCCGCTGTTTACTCTACAACGGATCCTAATCTGATGAATTGGACCTATCGCGGGCCAATCTATCAAACCAATCCGTCAACTTATCCGGAATTAGGTGGTGTATGGGAATTACCGGTTATGATGTCGCTGGGAAACGGCAAGCATCTGCTGGCGATTAGTCCTGTCGGAAGCGGGGCGGATGTGGAGGTGTACTATTGGATTGGGACTTGGAATGCTTCTACTGCAAAGTTCACACCTGATGATCCCAAGCCTCAATTAATGGATTTTGGAGACTTTCATTTTACAGGCCCAAGCGGGTTTAAAGATCCGCAAACAGGTCGTAATATTATGTTCACTATTGCTCAAGGGGAAAGAAACTCCCAGGAAGAATCCGACGCAGGATGGGCGCATAATGCAGGACTGCCTGTAGAAATTTCGCTGCGTCCTGACGGTAAACTGGGGATCAATCCAATTACTGAGCTTCAGTCCTTAAGAGGCCAGCAACTTGTAAATATTACAACAAATACGAGCTTTGCGTCTGCCAATGCTGCACTTTCTTCCATTCAAAGCGATACGGTTGAGATCGAAATGGAATTGAGCCGTGGTTCTGCTGACAGTGTGGGGATCAAAATCAGAAAATCTCCTAACAGTGAAGAAGAGACATTAATCTATTACAAAAACAGTAATAAAGAGTATGGTGTTGACCGTACCAAAACCATTGCCGGTCAAAACAAAGGCATTCAAAAAGGTACTGTAGATATCGGTAGTGAGAATGTCAAACTACACATATACCTGGATAAATCTATGGTGGAATCTTACTTGAATGGACTTAAATCCATCACCACACGAACTTATTCTACCCGAACAGATGCAAAAGGCCTTCAACTGTGGGGAGATGCAAACACCAGTTCAATCGTTGTGAAATCACTGAAAGTCTGGGCAATGAATTCCGCCTATACCCCTGTGGCAGTCAGCGGTGTCAGCCTGAGTCCTGCCAGTTTAGAGGTAATGGTAGGCGGTAAAAAAACGCTCAATGCCACAGTTGCACCAGCAAATGCAACGAACAAAAATGTAATCTGGAGTTCCAGCAACACGTCTGTTGCGTCGGTGGTTAATGGAGCAGTAACTGGAAAATCCGAGGGATCTGCAATTATTACGGCCAAAACAAGAGACGGTGCTAAAATAACTTCAAGCACAGTTAATGTAATTGCTCCGCCGGCATCCGTGAATATTACGAATAATGGATTTGAAAGCGGTAACTTAGACGGGTGGATCATAGAGAGCGGAACAGCTTTTTCAAATTCGGGGGTAACAAATATAGCGACATTCGGGAATAACCAACCCTTTAATCAAGCTGGTGAATACCATTTTTCGGGAAATTTGAGTGGTGGGAATTCTGCAACAGGGGTATTGAAATCTAAGAATTTTACACTCGGGGGTAATGGTCAGGTTAGTTTTCTGGTCGGTGGCGGTTCTGATATTGATAAATTGTATGTGTCCTTTGTTCGTGCTTCAGACGGCAAAGAACTCTTTAAATCAACTGGACCGGGAAGCTATTGGAATTGGCCAAGTACTAAAGGAGTTACGGAAGGGTATACGAAGAGATACTGGGATGCTACCCAATATATAGGCACATCCATGTATATTAAAATAGTCGATGAGCGGACGGATGATTGGGGCCATATTAATGTTGATGATTTTAATGTCCCTGTCAAAGGTGGAGCTATTGATGCAGAATCTCCGACAGCTCCGCAGAATCTGGCAGTGACCGGGACATCCGCGAATTCTGTTTCTCTGGGTTGGACGGTTTCTACGGATAATGTGGGAGTAACGGGATACGTGATTTACCGGAATGGGGTACAAGTAGGTACGAGTACGACAACCACCTATACAGACAGCGGGCTGACAGCAAGTACGTCCTATGCCTATACGGTCAAAGCCAAGGATGCTGCAGGAAATATCTCGGTAGCAAGCAATAGTGTAACAGCAACCACCCAAGCTGCGCAGCAGACTGGCAGTTTGATAAACCATGACTTCGAGAGCGGAAATCTGAATGGATGGACGATTGTAAGCGGTAATGCGTTCAGTGATGCGGATGTTGTGGCGGATACGAACTGGGGCTGGGGCGGACCCTTTAATCAAAGCGGTGCGTATCATCTCTGGGGGTTTAAGGATGGGGGAGATTCTCAGGTAGGTGTGCTAAAATCTGCGGCATTTACTCTGGGCGGCAACGGATCCATTGATTTTCTGATCGGCGGAGGGAATGATATCAATAATTTATACGTTGCTTTGGTTCGGGCTTCGGATGGTACTGAGCTGTTAAAAGCAACAGGCAGCAGCAATGAAGCTTATAGCCGGATTACTTGGAATGCCGCTTCTTATGTTGGAACTGCCTGCTATATTAAGATTGTCGACAATGCTACTGGCGGCTTCGGCCATATTAATGTGGATGATGTAAACGTGCCGGTCCAGGGTGGAGCTGTTGATACAGAATCTCCGGCAGCTCCAGCAAATCTGGCAGCAACCGGGACAACCACGAATTCTGTATCCCTGGGTTGGACGGTTTCTACGGATAATGTGGGAGTAACCGGATACCTGATTTACCGGAATGGGGCACAAGTAGGTACGAGTACGACTGCCACCTATACAGATAGCGGGCTGACAGCAAGTACGTCCTATGTTTATACGCTCAAAGCAAAGGATGCTGCAGGAAATATCTCGGCAGCAAGCAACAGTGTCACAGTAACCACCCAAGCTGCGCAGCAGACTGGCAGTTTGACAAACCATGACTTCGAGAGCGGAAATCTGAACGGATGGACGATTGTAAGCGGTAATGCGTTCAGTGATGCGGATGTTGTGGCGGATACGAACTGGGGCTGGGGCGGCCCCTTTAATCAAAGCGGTGCGTATCATCTCTGGGGGTTTAAGGATGGGGGAGACTCTCAGGTAGGTGTGCTGAAATCTGCGGCATTTACCCTGGGCGGTAACGGATCCATTGATTTTCTGATCGGCGGAGGGAATGATATCAACAATTTATACGTTGCTTTGGTTCGGGCCTCGGATGGCACTGAGCTGCTAAAAGCAACAGGCAGCAGCAATGAAGCTTATACTCGCGTTACTTGGAGTGCAGCTTCTTATGTTGGAACCGCTTGCTATATAAAGATTGTCGACAATGCGACTGGCGGTTTTGGTCATATTAATGTAGACGATGTGAATGTGCCGGTCCTTGTGGAATAAATATAATCCAACTACCGGCCTTTTCGAGGACCGGGGGAACGTTATATGAATAAAAACGGACAGGGGGGATTCTCTGTCCGTTTTCCACTGTATGAACCGGATTTTGAGCAATTGGAAAAAGAAATTTAAGGGGAAGGAAAATTTATTGACAACGCTCTCAAAAACAAATAAAATCAATTTATAAAAACGATTACGCAAACGTTTACCTGTCTTTGGAATCAAGGGTTTGGCAAGTGCATTTATATTAAAAAATAAACTCTTATTTTTTAATATAATCGGAGCACATGTCAACTTTGGCATTTGGAGCGGGGGAGCTTATAAAATTATAGAAATAGCTCTTGTCTATTACGTAATCGTTTACCTTGGAGATGGAGGAAAATACATGCTTGGGAAAATGAAAAAGAATTATGAATTGTATTTATTGATTTTGATCCCAGTGGCCTATTTTGCAATATTTAAATATTGGCCTATGTATGGGGTACAAATCGCTTTTAAAGACTTTGTAGCTTCCAAAGGGGTTTGGGGCAGTGAATGGGTAGGACTAGAACATTTTCAACGTTTTTTTGAATCGTACAATTTCAAGCAAATTGTGGGGAATACGCTTTTACTAAGTTTGCTCAATTTGGCTATAGCTTTTCCCTTTCCGATTATTGTAGCAATTATGCTGAATCAATTGAGACAGCAGAAGATGAAGAAGTTCATTCAAACTACGATTTACGCGCCGTATTTCATTTCAACCGTCGTATTGGTCGGCATGCTGTTCATCTTCCTGTCCCCAACCAGCGGTTTGGTTAACCATATTGTAACCGCCTTCGGTCATGAACCGATTATGTTTATGGGAGAGGAGAAATGGTTCAGACCTCTGTACATATTCTCATCCGTATGGCAGGAAACAGGATTTGCGTCAGTTATCTATTTGGCCGCCTTGGCTGGAATCGACCCCCATTTACATGAAGCAGCGGTTATGGATGGTGCATCCAAGTGGCATCGGATTCGGCACATTGATTTACCAGGTATTGCTCCTACAATTATTGTTTTGTTCATTATGGCTGTTGGCAATCTGATGAATGTTGGGTTTGAAAAAGCATTCCTTATGCAGACTGATTTAAATGTGGCTACATCTGAGATTATTCCGACTTATGTGTACAAGGTAGGGATTCAGCGAGCGGAATACAGCTTTTCGGCAGCGATCGGACTGTTTAACTCGGTGATAAACCTGATATTACTGGTCATTGTGAATAAAACAACCAAGAAAATAAGCGGCAAGGGCTTGTTTTAGAGGCGAAAACGCCTGTTAGAAGGGGGAGAAAAACCATGTTAAAGAGAAAAACGAAATCCGATTTGGTTTTTGATATAATCAATTATTTGTTTCTAGGCTGCTTCACGTTAATGATTCTGTATCCCTTATATTTTATAGTGATCGCTTCCATCAGTGATCCAAACAAAATTTATTCGGGTGATGTTTGGCTACTGCCACAAAGTATAACCTTTGATGGATATAAAAGGATTTTTAGCGACAGTTCAATATGGAATGGCTATAAAAATTCTATTCTTTATGCGGTACTAAATGGAATTGTCAGCACGACTCTTGTCATTATGGCGGCATATCCACTTTCGAGGAAAGATTTTTATGGAAGAAATGTAATTATGACCTTTTTTATTATCACGATGTTCTTTAATGGCGGTATTATTCCTACTTATCTGGTTGTAAAAGATCTGCATTTAATGAACTCGATGTGGGCAGTTATTCTCCCCGGTGCAATGGATGCTTTCCTGATTATCATAGCGAAAACCTTTTTCGAGGAATTACCTGAAGAGTTGCGAGAGGCAGCGGCCATAGATGGTGCGAGGAATCTCAGATACTTATGGAGTGTTGTTCTACCTTTATCTAAACCGATTATTGCAGTTCTTGTCCTCTTCGCGGTCGTACGCCAATGGAACGGATTCTTCGATGCTCTAATTTATCTGAGTGATGGTGAAAAGTTCCCGTTGCAGTTGGTTCTTCGTAACATTCTGATCCAAAGTCAACCGTCCGGTAATATGCTTATGGATATTGATAACATGCTGGCCAAACAGCGTGTGACAGAATTAATTAAGTTCGGTGTTATTATCGTTTCTGCTGTACCGCTGTTAGCCTTATACCCGTTCTTGCAAAGATATTTTGTCAAAGGAGTAATGGTAGGTTCAGTAAAAGGGTAAGAGTTTGCCTCTCAATGATCGTTAAGGAGGTGTTGCGAAACTGGACTAGAATGGGACTGGTTTATCCCGGATGAAAGAAGTATACAATGAGCAGATTTAATAGGGAGGTTAAGAAGAATGAACAAAAAAGCTGCGGGTCTATTGGCAGTAATGATGGCCGTTTCCGTGTTTGCTACGGCCTGTAACAGCAACAACAGCAATAACAGCAGTAGCAACAATGGTAAGACAGGTACGAATACAGAGAATAGTGGAAATCAAACAGAAGACAGTGCATCTATTCAGTTTCCACTAAAAGAAAAAACCACCTTAAAGGTGGTTGCTAAGAGAGCTCCGCTCGCACCAAGCGATTATAACGAAATGACCATGGCTAAAAAACTGGAAGAAATGTCAAATGTTCATATCGATTGGAATACTATTGTCGAGACGGATTATAACGAGAAGAAGAACCTGCTCATTGCAAGTGGCGACTTGCCTGAAATGTTCTTCGGAGCCGGATTTACAGATACAGAACTGATGAAATATGGTGCGGACGGCACTATTATACCCCTAAATGATCTAATTGACAAATACATGCCTAACTTGAAGGCTTTGTTTGACAAGAGACCGGATATCAAAGCCGAGGTCACAGCACCTGACGGCAAAATTTATTCTCTTCCTGCAGGTGAAGAGTTAGGCACGGGTCAAGAAGAAATTGGGTCGAACCCGGATTTCCTCTATATTAACGAGGATTGGCTGAAAAAGCTGGGGCTGAAAATGCCAACCACTCTTCAAGAATATCATGATGTTCTGCTTGCCTTTAAGACCAAAGATCCAAACGGCAACGGTAAAGCGGATGAAATTCCTTTATCCTTCGTCAATGCATTCTGGACGGGTGATATTGGTTATCTGTTTGGAGCCTTCGGTGTACCGGATAAAACATACCAGCCTGGTAACAACGCCTATGCTGAGCATTTGAATGTGGACAACGGAAAGGTTTCCTACGCAGCAATTCAAGATGGCTATAAAGACGCTGTAAACGAGATTGCGAAATGGGTGAAAGAAGGACTTGTTGATCAAGAATCCTTTACTCAAGAATATACCCAATATTATGCAAAAGGGAAGACGGAGCCGGAAACTCTTGGCTCATTTCTCTGGTGGGATCATACAGATGTAGTCGGTCCTGGACGCGACAAACATTATCCGATCGTACCTCCTTTTAAAGATATGGTTGTTAAGTGGAACAGTGGTTCCGCGATTTCTAGAGGCGGATCGGTAATCACAAAAGAAGCAAAGAATCCAGCATTGATTGCTGCGTGGCTGGATTTGATTTACAAACCGGAAACCACTGCCGAAGTCCGTTGGGGCCCTATTGGCGAATGGTTTGAGAAATCTGCCGATGGCAAACTGGTTCAGAAGTCGGATATCAGTAATCCGGGAGAGTTCCGTCAAACCGTATCACTAGGTGGCGGCGGCGTATTCACTGGTGAGGATTTCCAAAACATTGCACCTCCTGAAGCACGGGCACAGCAAAGACTGAATGATATCAAAAATCTATTTGTACCGCAGATGCAGAAAGAGAAATACCCCAATATCTTCTTTACTGAAGAAGAATTGAAAACTATCGATAAGCTGAAACCGGAGATACAAACGTATACAAACTCCATGCGCGCTAAATTTATGTTGAAAGGGGTCTCTGACTCCGAGTGGAGCGATTACCTGGCTTCGCTTAAAGATATGGGCCTGGATGAGCTGATGAAGGTATACCAAGATGGGTATGACCGTTATCTGGCAGCCCAAAAATAAAATAGGATAGTTAAGGCATGTAGCAAGCCTGAATGAGGTGCCTTCACTCAGGCTTGCTACATATGTTTTCGGATTAGAGAGTCGTATATATATGATGGATTAGGGGTGGAGAACCATATGGTTGACATTACAGCAATAGGTGAAGTACTGATTGATTTTACTCCGGCAGGCTTGTCCGAGAAGGGGGAGCAGCTATTTGAATGTAATCCCGGCGGAGCTCCTGCGAATGTGGTTGTTGTTCTATCAAAGCTTGGAAAATCTACGGCATTTATCGGTAAAGTGGGTGAAGACCAGTTTGGAGAGTATCTTACCCAAGTTTTGCAGGGAAATGGTGTAGATACTGAGGGTTTAGTCAAGGAGAAGAATGCGAGTACAACGCTAGCTTTTGTTCATCTGAAAGACGATGGCGACCGCACTTTTAGCTTTATCCGTAAACCAGGTGCAGATATGTTACTCGGAATTGATGATATTGATCTGGAATATATCAAAGGTTCAAAAATCTTTCATTTCGGATCTGTATCGATGACCCATGAACCTTCTGCTAGTGCAACGTTAAGAACATGTATATATGCAAAAGAGAATGGAGCTCTGATTTCTTTTGATCCAAATTTAAGACCTGCACTTTGGAGCAATCTGGAGGAAGCGAAGTCCAGGATAAAGGAAGGACTTGCTCTTGCGGATATTGTTAAAATCTCTGAGGAAGAACTTGAGTTTATTACGGGTCTTACTGATTTGGAAGAGGGTACCCGTCAAATTCAGTCACAATTCAAGGTGAAAGTGGTCCTGGTGACTAAGGCTGAAAAAGGGTGCTTCGTCCGGTTTGGCTCTGGTTTTAAATTTGCTGATGTGCCAGGTTTTAAAGTTCATACTGTTGACACTACCGGAGCGGGAGATGCTTTTCTAGGCGGGTTCCTCTATCAGCTGCTGGAGAGAGGGTGCAGTATCGAGCAGATTAGAGATCAGGACTGGGTCCCGATTATAAGCTTCGCCAATGCAGTGGGTGCTTTGGTTACAACACAAAAAGGAGCCATTCCGGCAATTCCAACCTATCGGCAGGCTGCTGAATTAGTTCAATCTGTCGGCACTGATTTGTCCCAAGAATCATACAGGCCCCAATTCCATTACTCTCCGCCTGCTATGTGGCTAAATGATCCGAATGGTATGGTCTATTTTGAAGGAGAGTACCATTTGATGTTTCAGCATCATCCCGGAAGCACCGTATGGGGTCCTATGCACTGGGGACATGCGGTAAGCAAGGATTTGGTGAACTGGGAAACACTTCCTGTAGCCTTGTCTCCGGATCATAATGGGGCCATCTTCTCTGGTAGCGCAGTTGTGGATTGGAACGATACCAGCGGATTATTTGATGGCGGTTCAGGCTTGGTTTCAATATTCACTCATGCTGATATATACCCAGATTCAGATAGACCGCGGCAGCGCCAAAGCCTGGCATACAGTAAGGATAAAGGCAGAAGCTGGACACTTTATTCCGGAAATCCGGTTCTGAGTGATATCGAGATCACCGATTTTCGTGATCCCAAGGTCTTCTGGATGGAGGAAGCTGGCCTCTGGATTATGGTTCTTGCATGTGGAGACCATATCCGCTTTTATCAATCTGCTAACTTGAAGGATTGGGAGTTTGCCAGCGAATTCGGAAAGTCGGATGGTGCACACTACGGTGTATGGGAATGTCCAGATCTATTTGAGTTATCCATCGATGGGTCCACTTCGAAAAAATGGGTCCTGTTGGTAAGTATCGGTGACAATCCAGACTGTCCGGAAGGCTCTAAAACCCAATATTTCATTGGAAGCTTCGATGGCTTCAAATTTGTAAATGAGAATGCGCCGGATACCGTGCTGTGGTTGGATGAGGGAAGAGATAATTATGCCGCAGTATCTTGGTCTGATATTCCAGAGGAAGACGGACGGCGCATAATCATCGGATGGATGAACAACTGGAAATATGCCAATCAAGTACCAACCGCTTCCTGGAGAGGTGCCATGACCCTCCCTCGCTTACTATCACTAACCAACCGGAACGGGAACGTGATTCTATCGCAAATGCCTGTTCAGGAGATAGAAAAGCTGCGGAAAGAGACGCACTCATGGAGCGATGTAGCGGTAACGAGCGAGAACCCTTTAATTCACGAGACGAACGAAGATCTGTTGGAGATTGAGGTCGATCTTGTTGTCCACTCCGGAGACGAAGTTCATATCCTATTAAAATCTTCCGAAGAGTGTGAAACGATTATTGGTTATGATCCTGAACGAGAGTGGTTGTTTATTGATCGTTCTAAGTCAGGACTCACTGATTTCAACCCGTCATTTGCATGTAAGCACGGTGCTAGATTGGTTCCGGACAAAGGAAACATCAAGTTGCGTATCTGGGTGGATCGTAGTGTGGTTGAAGTGTTTGCAAATGGTGGAATAGTCGCGTTAACTGATCAAGTTTTTCCGATTAACCCAATTGAAAAAGTGTTGATAAGTACCGTGGCAGGGAGTGCAGAGCTGAACTCGCTTCATATCCATACTCTTAATTCCATTCATAAGACTGAAGGCAGCACAGAGCAGTTAGTAGGGAGGGTGAATGTATGAACGGATTAATCGATAATCAAGGTTTAATGATGTACTGGGCCTTTGATGAAGGAACCGGAGCAAGTGCTCTGGAGAGTGTAACCGGAACCCAGGATGATATCCAGTACGTCTTTAACCAAACAGAGTTCACTGAATCTTGTACTCCGCCGTGGAGACAGGGGGTGTCGGGATATGGGCTTCTCTTCGATGGTTACTCGTCATACATTGCTCATTCCGCTCACCTTGAAGGGCAGCATGGAAGACCGGAATATCTCTCAGCTCTCAGTATCGGAGTATGGGTTGCTCCGCGCACCTATGAATGGGGATATGACAGCAAGCTCGCCGCCATCGTGAACCAACACAATATGGAGAATAAACAGGGATTTCTGCTGGGAATGTTCCGCCATGGCTCCTGGTCTTTCCAAATTGGACTAGAGGGAGGAGACTGGAAGGAAATCTGGTCACCGGACGGTTATGAACTGCCAAAGAATGAGTGGTCTTACCTAAACGCTGTCTTCAATGGGGACGATGGAGAAATTAAGTTGTTTCTCAATGGCAGTGAGATTGCTTCAGATACTGTTGCGCGTGGTTCCCGCATGGCTGCAGCGGTGGACACAGATCTGCTAATCGGCAAAAACAATCACAGCAGCAAGCTTGTAGAAGCGTTCAGCCTTCATATGTTCGGCGGAATCATGGATGAACTGAAGATTTATAACCGCGCCTTGAGTAATGAGGAAGTAGCAGCTTCTTATCAGGAGGTGTTGGATTCCGTACCCGGAGGCATCGTGCCGCAAGTGAAATATGATGACATCAAGCTGGATCGTACACCACTGCTGGCAGACCGGCATAGACCGCAATATCATGTCAGCCCGCCAGCTCACTGGATGAATGAACCGCATGCACCGATTTATTTTGACGGGTACTATCATTTGTTCTATCAGCATAACCCGCAAGGACCATACTTTCATCATATTCATTGGGGGCATTGGGTGAGCAAGGATATGGTGCATTGGCGTGATCTTCCTATTGCTCTGGCACCGGAGAAGGATCAGCTCGCACCGGACGGGATCTGGTCAGGAAGTGCAACTTACGATGCGGACGGACTTCCTGTCCTGTTCTTTACCGCGGGGAATGATAGTGCTTCGCCGAATCAGAGCGTGGCACTTGCAAGAAGCACTTACTCAGAAGATGGAGACCCTGATCTGGTTAATTGGATCAAACATCCAGAGCCGCTTATTGTACAGCAGAAGGGAATGGGGGCATTCGGGGATTTCCGTGACCCGTTCGTTTGGAAGGATGAGGATGTCTGGTATGCCCTGGTCGGATCGGGGATTGAAGGTGGAGGCGGGGCAGCCCTTGCATTTATGTCAGAGGATATGCTCAATTGGACCTACAAAGGACCATTTTATCAGGCTGATCTTCAGCAATTCCCTTATCTTGGACCTATCTGGGAGCTTCCTGTGCTTCTTCCTCTTGGCATGGATAAGCAGGGTGAAAACAAACATCTTTTACTGGTTAGCCCTGTGGGACCTGGCGCCGATGTCGAGGTGTTCTATTGGATCGGACAATTCGATAAGCAGAAGATATCATTCATTCCAGATCAAGAAGAACCTCAATTGATTGATGTTGGTGACTTCCATTTTACAGGCCCGAGTGGCATGGTTGATCCGAACACAGGCAGAAATATTATTTTCACAATTGCCCAAGGTGACCGTACGTCCGAGCTGGAATACAAATCGGGCTGGGCTCATAACGGGGGCTTGCCGCTAAGCGTGTATTTGCGAGAGGATAGACGGCTGGGAATCGAGCCGATTCAGGAGCTTCAATCGCTGCGAGGAGAGAAGCGGTTATCGCTCCGGGATAAGTCTTTGGCCGATGCTAATGACCTTCTCAAGGATGTTCAAGGCGACATGCTTGAGATTCAAGTGGAGATTGAGCCAGGCAGTGCTGCGCAATTCGGAATCAAGATCCGGAAATCACCGGATGGGGAAGAAGAAACCCTGTTGTATTATGATCTCAATCAGACCATGCTCTTGGCCGACCGGACAAAAACGACACAACATCCGGGAGAAAAATGCAGTGGGGTTCAGGGTGGTAAGCTGGAGCTACTGGGAGAAAATCTGAAGCTGCACATCTATTTGGACCGCTCTATGGTCGAAGCGTATGCCAACGGATTAAAAAGCCTGACGACCCGGGTGTATCCAAGCCGTAAGGATGCTATGGGACTTGAGATCTGGGGAACTGGAGAACTGTTGGTTAAATCCATGGAGATATGGGAAATGCAATCCATATGGTAGTGTGAGCGCTTAGGCGCTCCTTACTATTTGGATAATACAACAAAACACTTAAGCCGCTTTGTCCCCTCGATTTGGAAACGCTTCATTCAATCCTCTCTTACTTCATGACTATGCATCCTTGTGTACGGAGAGCCATTTCATAATTAGGTATGAATGTTTGCCATGAATAAGAAATGACGAAGGAGGCTCATTGATGAGAGAAGTCAAAAGAAACAAAGTATGGATCTCCAGAATGGTTATAGGGGTGATGGTTCTTCAGCTTGTTGCTCCCGGAATCTCGGCCGCAGCCGAAGTTAAAGTGGGTACCCGGGAGGCGCTCACCTCTACGGCTGACGCAGGATTGTCGGTTACGGATGCAGTCTATCCTATTCCCAAGGCTAACGAGGGAGTGTCAGTTACGGATACTGTCTATCAAATCCAGAATCCTGGATTTGAAACCGGCGATATGACCGGCTGGACAGTTGTCAATGGTGAAGCGTTCGGTTCGGACAGCGTATCGGACGAAACCACTTGGTGGGCAGAACAAATCCCGTACAATCAGGAAGGGACTTATCATCTAAACGGCTGGAAGCATGACGAGGCTGCGACCGGTGTGCTTCGGTCCAGCACCTTCGAGCTGGGCGGCAGCGGCTGGATCAGCTTCAAGCTTGGTGGCGCGAAAAATCCAAACAAGGCCTATATAAATATCGTGGAGGCCCAGACGGGTCAAGTGATAGCCCGGTATGGCAATAGCGCCTTCGCTGACGTTGGTTTTCCGAGTCCCGCTCAGGGCATGCGGCTTGCTAATATGGAGCAATATAAGGCAAATCTTTCTGAATATCTAGGCAAGAAGCTGTACGTGGAGATCGTCGATAATGCAACGACGGACTGGGGAGTGGTATTTGCGGATGCATTCTTCATGTACCATGAATCCGAGCCTGCGGAAGGCACAGTTGCCACGGATATTAAGCCGGATATTGAAATAAACAGTCCCAATGAAGTCGAAAACCCAGGCTTCGAAACTGGGGATTTGTCAGGCTGGACAGTTGTCAGGGGCCAAGCGTTCGGTCAGGATAGTGTATCTGACGAAACCACTTGGTGGGCAGAAAAAATCCCGTACAATCAGGAAGGTACTTATCATCTAAACGGCTGGAAACATGACGAGGCTGCGACCGGCGTGCTTCGGTCCAGCACCTTCGAGCTGGGCGGCAGCGGCTGGATCAGCTTCAAGCTTGGCGGTGCGAAAAATCCTAACAAAGTATACGTGAATATCGTGGAAGCCCAGACGGGACAAGTCGTTGCCCGGTATGGCAATAGTGCTTTTGCCGACGTCGGCTTTCCGAACCCCGCTCAGGGTCTACGGCTTGCCAATATGGAGCAGTATAAGGCAGATCTCTCCGGATATTTGGGCAAGAAGCTTTATGTGGAGATCGTCGATAATGCAACCTCCGATTGGGGACTGATTTTTGCGGACGCATTCCTGATGTACCATGAATCCGAGCCAGCCGAGGGCATTATTGCCAAAGATATTAAGCCGGATTTCAAACGCTATCAAGTCCAGAATCCAAGCTTTGAAACCGGAGATTTGACAGGCTGGACGGTTGTAGAAGGCGAAGCGTTTGGACCGAACAGCGTGTCGGACGAAACCACCTATTGGGTTGAACAAATCCCGTATAACCAGGAAGGCACTTATCATTTAAACGGATTGAAGTATAACGAGTCTGCGACTGGTAAGCTTCGGTCCAGCACCTTCGAGCTGGGCGGAACAGGCTGGATTACCTTCAGACTGGGCGGAGGCAAGCATACGGATCAAGTGTACATGAACGTCATCAATGCGGACACAGGTGAACTGATTGCCAGGTACGGCAACACCGAATTTAACGAATCCGGGTTCCCCGATCCCGCACAGGGCCTGAGACTTGCGAATATGGAGCAGTATAAAGCCGACCTCTCCAAGTATATCGGGAAGAAGCTGTATTTGGAGATCGTCGATAATGGGCATGCGGATTGGGGAGTCATCTTTGCGGACGCCTTCCACACCTTCAATGAACTCGTACCCGAAGAAGGAGTCATGGTAGACAACATTATGCCGACAGAAATCCAGAATCCCAGCTTTGAAACCGGGAATTTAGAGAGCTGGACCGCTCAGGGCAACGCATTTCAAGTGAGCAATGATGCCCAAGCTGGCAAAGAAGGTAACTATTATGCCAAGTCCACTTTGGAAGGACAGGGCTCGATTACCTCCAATACCTTTACGCTTCGAGGGACCGGGACAATTAACTTCACAGTTTTAGACATCGTCAACCCGCAGGAAGCCTACGTCGCATTATATGATGCCAGCACGAACACGTTGCTAGAGAAGACCGGGGATGTCAGTGCGAATGAGAAGATTTCTTGGAAAATGCAGAAGCACTATAATAAGAGGCTTTATGTCAAAGTTATCGATCAATCCAATCAAGCCCGTATCTCCGTTGATGCTTTTCAAGCGAATAATACGGGAACCATTTTCTACATGAACCTTGATGAAGGCGTAGGAAAAAAGGCACATGAGGAAGTAAGTAATCTTGATCATGATGTAAACTACGTATTTAATAACGCCAGATATATGGACTCCAAAGATCCAAGATGGACTCCGCGCGGAGTAAAAGGTGGCGCTTTGCTATTCGATGGATACTCAAATGATATCGAGGTTAATGCAAAAGATGCCGTTCCAGTAAGTGACGCGTTAACGATTGAGGCTTGGGTCGCTCCACGCAGCTACGAATGGGGAGACGGAAACAAGCTGTCTGCTATCGTGAACCAGTCTGATCAGGATAAGACAGAAGGATTTGCTTTGGGGATGTACCGGCACGGCACATGGTCAATGCAGGTCGGCATTGGCGGACAGTGGATTCAGGTATGGGTTAAAGACCATCCACTCGAAAAATACAAATGGAATTACGTAGCAGCTACGTTCGACAAAAAGGACGGAATCATTAAATTATTTTTAAATGGTCAGGAAGTAGCTTCTGAGGCGACTCCTGTCAACGTTCCAATTACACCTTCTACGGAAAATCTGATTATCGGAAAAAACAATAAATCTGCAGAGTTTGCGGGATTGTTCTCCTACAATATGTTCAGCGGACTTATCGATGAAGTGAAACTGCAGAACAAAGCGCTCACGGGTCAAGAGATCCTTGCTGAGTATGAGAATGTGAAGGCGCTCCACGGCGGCGTGGTTCCGGAAATTCCAAATGGTGACATTGATGAGGATCCTAGTGTGTTTGACGGTGATCAGCACCGTCCGCAGTACCATGCGATGCCTCCGCAAAACTGGATGAATGAAGCGCATGCACCGATTTATTATAACGGCAAGTATCATTTATTTTATCAGCATAACCCGCAAGGTCCATTCTGGCATCAAATCCACTGGGGACATTGGGTGAGTGACGATATGGTCCATTGGGAAAATGTGAGGCCAGCACTTGCACCAGAAGCGGGCACGCTTGATCCGGACGGAACATGGTCAGGTAGCGCAGCGTATGACCGTGACGGCAATCCTGTTCTGTTCTATACCGCCGGCAATGACTCTTTGTCGCCGAATCAAAGAACAGGGCTGGCAACTCCGGCCGATTTGTCAGACCCTAAACTAGAGAAGTGGGTGAAATATCCAGAGCCTGTAACCGAGCAGAATGGAAATGGCATTCACAACGAGTTCCGTGATCCATTCGTTTGGTACGACAAGGAGGTAGATAAGTGGTATCAGCTGGTGACATCCGGTCTTCAAGACTTCAGCAGCGGTACAGCTTTGGTGTACGTGTCTGACGATATGTACAACTGGGAATATAAGGGGCCTTTATATGTTAGTAACAGAAATCTGTATCCGGAGCTCGGTACAGTATGGGAACTGCCGGTATTATTGCCGCTAGGCAAGGATAGTGCAGGAAAACAAAAATACATTTTCATGGTTAATCCCCATGAGAAGCCGGAGCAGGTTCCTCCAGCTGACGATGTGCAAAGAGATGTTGAAGTCTTTTACTGGATTGGATCCTGGGATCGAGATAACTTCAAATTTATACCTGATCAGGACGCACCCTCCAAAATGGATGTGGGGGATGGTTATTTGACCGCAGAGAGCGGTATGGTTACCCCCGACGGAAGAACGGTCGTATACTCCATGGTGCAGAATGTAAGAACGCCGCAGGCTGAATATCAGGCTGGTTGGGCTCATAATCTGGCACTGCCAGTTTCCCTAAGCCTGGATGAGCATGATCAATTGCGTATTGAACCGATTCAAGAATTGCAGAGTCTCCGGGGAGATAAGGTGGTTGATTTCTCGGACAAAAATTTGGCTGCCGCCAATCAATTGATACACAATGTCAAAGGCGACATGCTGGAGATTATGATGGAGATTGATCCGGGTGAAGCCCAGAAATTCGGTCTTAAGGTACGGCGCTCCGATAACGGCCAGGAGGAAACGCTGATTTACTATGACAAGACAAATGGGACGTTCAATGTGGACCGGACCAAGAGCAGCATTGATCCGGATGTGCGCGTGGACGGCATTCAAGGCGGGTACGTGGATCTGGACGGAGAGAACCTGAAGCTGCATATTTTCCTGGACCGCTCGGTTGTCGAAGCCTTTGCCAATTACAAGAAAAAACTGACAACCCGCGTCTATGTGGGAAGATACGATTCCTTGGGCTTGCAGGTTTGGGCCGACAACGATATAACTGTCAAGTCGATGGAAGTATGGAATATGAATGCCTTGACGGGTGAGCCGGCTGCTCCAGTCGATGTTCCTGACAATTGGGACAATTCGGTGTATACCGATATTACGGATCTGCCTAACCATGATTTTGCTACAGGAGACTTAACAGGCTGGATTACTGAAGGAGACGCCTTCCAGGATGTTCATGTGACCGATGCTCAGTTTTTCTGGAACACGATCTACTTCAATCCGTCGCATAAAATTCCGGGCGGATATCATTTGTGGGGTTTTAACGAGGCAGCCGGTGGTGACAGCTTAACGGGAACACTGAAATCACAGAATTTCGTCCTTGGCGGGAACGGCAAGATCAACTTCCTGGTCAGTGGCGGGCGTGATATCGATAAACTGTATGTTGCGCTGGTCCGGGTATCGGACGGTAAAGAACTATTTAAAGAAACTGCCACCAACTATGAGGAGTATCAACGGAAGATTTGGGATGCATCACAGTATATCGGCCAGGAGCTTTACATTAAGGTGGTTGACCAATCTACAGGCGGTTTCGGACATATTAATGTCGATGATTTCAATGTACCGGTTAAGGTGCAGAATCCGACCAATCCGACAGATCCAACAGATCCAACAGATCCAACTACACCTGTCCCTACCAGTCCTCCGGCTAATCCTGTGCTCCCTGGAAGCAAACCTGATGGTCAGAGCAGTCAGAGTAGCTTGAATTTCGAAATATCCAAGAGTGAGCGGCAGGTGCTGTTTCCGGTGACAATGGCTGCAAATAACGGCAAGAATACACTTAAGGTTAAAAGCTCAGATGTGGAGATTGAAGTTCCTGCAGAGGTATTAAAGGATCTGGAGGCAATGGTTACGGACAGCGAGCTTGGGCAGGCGAAGATCTCTTTTGAAATGGATACTTTATCTTCAGAGCAGCGCAAAGAGCTGGTTGATAAAGCTGGACAAAAGAATCAGGCAGCCATCTCCGTGGCTGGAGAGATCTATGACTTCAAGTTATCCATTGTAAAACCTGATGGAACGAAACAGACGATTGAAAAGTTCTCCAAACCCGTAACAATCAGTTTGAGTTCGCAGGAGAACTCCCGCCAAAATCACACGGGCATTTATTACATCGCAGATGACGGCAGACTGGAGTATCGGGATGGAACCTATGCGGACGGTAAATGGACGGCAAAGGTGAATCATTTCAGCAAGTATGCCGTCCTTACTTATGATAAATCATTTAAAGATGTGAATGCCTCCTACTGGGCCTATGATGTTATAAAAAGGATGGCTGCAAAGCAAATTGTCCTGGGAGTGAGTGAAACGGCATTCGCACCAAAGCAAAATGTAAGCAGAGCTGAGTTCGCTTCCTTGATCACTCGTGCACTCGGATTAACAGGAACGAACTTAACTACATTCGAGGATGTAGCACCCACGAAGTGGTATGCTTCCTCTATTGCAGAAGCATACGAAGCGGGAATTGTCACTGGAAGAAGCAAAGATACCTTTGCGCCGGAGGACACCATAAGTCGTGAAGAAATGGCGTCCATGATTTACAAAGCATATCTGTTTCATACAGGACAGAAGGCTGATGTTAATCGTCAAAGCAATTTCAAGGATGCTAGTTCGATAAGCGATTGGGCTTCAGGTGCAGTGGCAGCCTTACAGGAGCTTGGGATAGTTGACGGGCGCGGCAATCAGGTATTCATGCCTCATGAAATGGTGAATCGTGCGGAGAGCGCGCAAATCATCTCGCTGCTGCTGGATGAAGTCAATAAATAACGGTTAAGGGAAAGCCGGGGGAAGCAAGGTGATGTCAGCCTTCGCCATGACTCCGGCTTTCTCTAATTTATACTGAGTATCATCTTACTGAAGAAGGAGTTCACACAATATGACTGAAGTGGAGCCAGAACAGAGCGTTTATACGTATAGAGACCTTGTGAGAAGACTATATGATCTTGAAGCACTAGCGTTTCCTCCGCAGGCCGGTGAGAAGTCGGGTTGTTTCTCCAGTTATGATCGGAGATCCATTTATAACACCGAGACGGGGCTATACGAGGATTGGGGAGCTAACGATGACGGGGGAGGTTTCCTCCGCCAGGAGGGTGAGAGTATTGTGGCCTTGGAATTGGATGGACCCGGTGTGATCTGGAGAGTATGGTCAGCTCTTCCCAAGGAAGGGCACATCCGGATATTTATCGATCATTCTGATACACCAGTGATCGATCAACCCTTTCGTGATTATTTTGACAGATTTAATCGAGAGGATGCCCCGGCCAACTTTCCCAATTTGGCACCTACGCTGTCACGAGGAAGAAACTGTTTTATCCCCATACCTTTTCAGCAACATTGCAAAGTGCTTCTGGACAAAGGCTGGGGCGCTTATTATCACATTACTTATACTACGTTTCCTTCCAATATCCGTTTGCCTTCCTTTAACGGCAGCATAGATAAAATGTCGGCTATTGTGCTAGCTGAAGCGGACCGGATTTTACAGCAAAGGGGAACCCGGTCTTTTAAAAAAACAGAAGAAACCTCTTACAAGAACATTACAGAAACCGTAAATGTTCCGGCAGGCGGCAAAGCCGTACTGTTTAATAAACAAGGGGCTGGCGCTATTTCTATGATCCGCATAAGAACTGATATTGGAAGGCAGAGCGAGGAACGACAGCGGAGCTTAGTCCGACAATTGGCCATTTCAATGAAATGGGATAATGAAGAGAATCCTTCTGTATGGGCGCCATTGGGTGATTTTTTCGGCAGCGCGCCAGGGATTAAGCCATACCGTTCCCTACCTCTGGGAATGAATGAACATGAAATGTACAGCTATTGGTACATGCCGTTCTCAGATGGTGCAAGGATTGAAATTGTAAATGACGGTACGGAGCCGTGTGAGATAACGGCTGAATTTCAATATACATCTTTAATGAGTTCTATTACAGATAACCTCTTGCGTTTTCATGCCAAATGGCATCGGGACGAGTATCTGTATTTGGATACCGAACGCTTTATGGAAGGTGGTGACCGCTGGCCGGATTGGCCGCTGCTGCTGACAAAAGGCCGGGGAAGATTCTGCGGTGTCCATCTTCACGTTTACAATACTTGGGAGAAGCCGGATGAGGAAGCTGAGGCCTGGTGGTACGGGATAGGAGACCGGAAAACCATTGACTGGTGGTGGGGAGAAGGAGACGAGAAATTTTTTGTGGATGGCGAATCTTTTCCGTCTACCTTTGGAACGGGCAGCGAGGACTATATTGGCTATGCCTGGGCGGCAGAGCCGCCGTTCCCTATGTTCGACAGTGCCTTTGCCAGTCAGCCCTTTGTTGAATTAGATGCCAATGGACACACCTCAGTGAACCGTTTTCAAGTTTGCGACAATGTTCCTTTCATGAATTCCTTCGAAGGCTATATTGAAAAGTATAAAGGAAATCAGTGGGGCCCGAGTAACCAATGTTTGTACGCTGCCACCGTCTACTGGTATCAGGAACAAGGCACAAGTGATGCTTATATACCAGTTTCGTTGGATGAACGCTTAGCCATTCAAAATAACGGGAGGTATGATTAATGAAGGAATTTTTCTATCGTCCGGAGAACGCCTGGGTGGGAGATGTAATCCCCTATTATGAAGATGGGGAGTTTAAACTCTTTTATCTGCATGGCTGGAGAGATAATTATCGTGAAGGTCTGGAGCAAGGCTGGCATTTACTTGGAACGAAGGATTTCGTGAATTACAGGGAAGATGGGGCTTGTAAAATCGAAGGTGGGACTGGCCACATCCTCAAGGTTGATGATATCTATCATATGTTCTATTGTATTTTTCCTGATGGAAAACAGTTTGCCTGTCATGCCGTCAGTAAGGATCTGCAAACATGGGAGCCTATTCCTGAAGACACTTTTGGTCCAGATGGTGAAATTTATGAACTGGCGGACTGGCGTGATCCCTTTGTTTTCTGGAATGAAGAGGAAGGACAATACTGGATGCTGATTGCAGCTTTGGCCAAAGGACCGACGAACCGGAAAGGCTGCACAGGCTTGTTGTCCTCTAAGGATCTCAAACATTGGGAATACAGGGAGCCACTGTATGCGCCGAACCTGCATGTTGGAGCTCATGAGTGCCCGGATTTATTCCAGATGGGGGACTGGTGGTACCTCATTTATTCTTCTTATACTGGGCGATTCGGTACCTTTTACCGGATGAGTCGTTCCTTGAACGGACCATGGATTACACCGCCGGAGGAGGCCTTTGATGGACGGGCTTATTATGCGGCTAAGTCAGTATCCGATGGCCAGAAACGTTATTTGTTCGGCTGGAATCCGACAAAAAATGACGATCTGTTTGGCTGGAATCCGCCGGAAGCTTCTGGCAAAGATTATGATACATGGGATTGGGGAGGTAATTTGGTTGTGCATGAAATCCTACAGCGCCTGGACGGGACACTAGGTGTAAAAGTTCCAGAAACCATAGACTCGGCTTTCACCCACCAGTTACCTGCTCATTTTAATGGAGTTGCTGGAGAGTGGGAGATTACAGGAGCTTTGATCCGATGCGATTCCCCTTATTCCTTTGCCGGCTGCATCACAGAGGAAGAATTGCCGGATTTGTGCAAAATCTCAGCCGACGTTTCTTTCTCCGGTTCGACCCAAGGTTTGGGGATCATGCTCAGGGCAGACGAGGGTCTGGATATTGCCTACTATATCACGTTGGAACCCGAACGAAGCCGGATTACCTTCCGTGGACCGATTATGCAAACAGAAGAAGGGGGCAAAACCTTTCCTTACGATGTGGAACTGGAACGTCCGATTAAGCTGCTGCCGGATCAGGAGTATGAGTTGAAGGTATTCGTGGACAGCACGATTTGTGAAATTTATGTCGGAGGAGAAGTGGCTTTGAGTGCCAGAATATATGATGTTCAGCTTGGAAAGCTTGCACTATTCGTTAGTCAAGGTACAGCGGAATTTAAACGGGTCAAGATAGAAACTCTTTAAGAGTTTTCACAATAATAAACTTTAGATCTCATCTTAAAGTAAGTTAAGGTGAGATCTTTAATTTAATAAAGGGCTCAGGGCGCTCATGAAGCTCTATCAAGGTGTAAAAGAAGCGTTCGAACGGAAAATATAATTATTTAACCACTTTAATCGTGCTTTTGATTCGTATATCAACCTTAAGTTGCCGGGTTCAATGCCCCTTGATACTCATTCATCAAATTATCGATAATCTGCTGTACGGACAAAATCTCTTTAATCTCATGAACTCTGGACCCAGCAAAAACCAATCCGTTCTTAACATCTCCTCTAAGGGAAGTGAGCAGGGATTCCATTGTACAGAAGCGATGGGAGCAAACCTTTAGACAATCATAGCATTTGACTATCTTTAATTTGGCATCATTGCTGATCCGGTCCGTAAATTCATTCCGAATCGCTCTACCTTCCAGCCCCACGGTAGACTTGATTAAAACAGTATCTCCTTGCTGAGCATCTACATACTTTTGCTTGAAGGCTAAGGGAGCATCACACTCATGGCTAGCCACAAAACGGGTACCCATTTGAACACCAGATGCACCAAGCCGAAGGGCTTTTGCGATATCATCCCCCGTCAGAATTCCACCCGCAGCAATAACCGGAATCGAAACCGCCTCTAAGACTTCAGGAAGGATATCAAACATGGATCTGTCTGTACCTAAATGGCCCCCAGCTTCGAACCCTTCCACAACGACTGCGGAGGCACCGAGTCTTTCGGAAATCCGGGCTAATTTGGCGGATGAAACAATAGTTACGACAGGAGTACCGTATTCTTTGCCCCAAGCATAAATATCTCTAGAAATTCCGGCTCCGGAAATAATAAAGTCAACCTTTTCCTCCAAAGCAATCTTCATTTTTTCGGCAAAGTCCTTCACTGCGAATAGTACATTCACACCGATATAGCCAACCCCATTAGAGAGTTCTCTTGTTTTGCGAATATGCATTCTCAGCTCTTCTGAAGTGATTCCTGTACCAGAGATGGTGCCGATCCCGCCTGCACTGGCAACTGCAGCGGCTAGTCCACTTAAGGATATGCCTACACCCATTCCACCTTGGATAACAGGAACTCTCGATTTAATATGTCCGAATCGAATTGTTGGAAGTTTCAATTACACACCTCTTTCGCAAGTTGTTGACATTATTAAAACTCCTCTTGAGTAATAAGATAAATCGTATCACAGTTAAGTTTTTTCCGGATGTGACTGTAAACATGCCCAATCCATGTTAAATATCATGTCTTTCAAAAAATGAATCATGAATAAAGAGCAAGTCTCTCTGTGAAAATAGTAAAAAGAATACAATAAAATAGAAAAACGCTTACATGGTCTTCTACTTTTCTATCCTTTATGATTTTCGTACTTGCCCTTGAAAAGGTCCATATGTGGCAGAATAGGCTAGTAACAGGAGGTTATAGGAAGATTGAATATCATGTAGCGAAGAACGGATCGGACCAGGGAACAGGAAGTCCGAACGACCCGTTTCTCACAATTAACCAAGCCGCTTCCGTCGCAGTGGCGGGTGATACCGTTACGGTCCATGAAGGATTGTACCGGGAATGGGTCAGACCGAGACATAAAGGGTTAAGCGAAAAACGAAGAATCATCTATCAAGCCGCACTGGGTGAGAAGGTCATTATTAAGGGCTCCGAACACATTCAGGATTGGCAGCAAGTAAACGGAAGTATATGGAAAGCCATTCTGCCCAGCACGATGTTCGGCACCTTTAACCCTTATAGGGAAGAGATATTCGGAGACTGGCTTGTCACTATTGAAGAGACCAAACATCTGGGGGATATTTATCTGAATGGCATGTCTTTTTTTGAGGTGAGCCGATTTGACCAGCTGGAAGCTCCAACCATTCGTACAGAGGTGAAAGATCTATGGACAGGGGAGCTCATCCCTCTACATCACCCAAAGCAGTCTGCTTACGTTTGGTACGCGGAAGTGGGTGAAGAACAAACAATTATATTCGCCAATTTCCAAGGGGCCAACCCTAACGAGGAATTCGTCGAGGTGAATGTTCGCCGGTCTTGCTTCTACCCTGAAATGACAGGTGTGGACTATATAACGGTCCGAGGTTTTGAAATGGCACATGCCGCAACCCCTTGGGCACCTCCGACAGCCGATCAGCCTGGTCTCCTTGGTACGAATTGGAGCAAAGGCTGGATTATCGAACATAATATCATCCATGATGCCAAGTGCAGCGCTATCAGCATCGGAAAAGAAGCCTCCACCGGTCAGCACTACCGTTCCATCCGGAAGGATAAGCCTGGGTACCAATACCAGCTGGAATCGGTATTTACCGCAGAGCGGCAGGGCTGGAGCAAGGAAACGATCGGTTCACACCTTATTCGGCATAACACCATTTATGATTGCGGGCAGAATGGTATTGTCGGACATCTGGGCTGTATCTTCAGTGAAATTCATCATAATCATATCTACAACATTGCTATCAAACGGGAGTTTTGGGGCCATGAGATTGCCGGGATCAAGTTTCACGCCCCGATCGATGTTCATATCCACCATAATCGGATTCATGATTGTACCTTAGGGATGTGGCTTGATTGGCAGATCCAAGGCACCAGAATCAGCAAGAACCTGTTCTATCGGAATTACCGCGATTTATTCCTGGAGGTCAGCCATGGACCATGCATCGTCGACCACAACATCCTAACCTCGGATTATGCTTTCGAGAATGTATCGCAGGGCGGGGTTTATATTAACAATCTGATCGCAGGCAAGATCATCCACAGAAAGGTACTGAATCGTTCCACTCCATACCACCTTCCGCATAGCACCAAAGTTGCAGGTTTCTCACTTACTTACGGCGGGGATGACCGTTTTTATAACAACGTTTTTGTGGGAAAAAGAGGATTGGATGGGGCGGGAACCTCCCATTATAACAACTACACCACCTCGCTTACCGAATATATCGAGAATGTTCACAAGCTTCACGGAGATCTGGAAGAATTTGAGCTTGTGGAGCAGCCTGTATATATCAACAGGAATGCATATTTAAATGGCGCCGAGCCTTTTGCAAGGGAGCAGGTAAAGCTGGTTGAGGGCAGCTTTGATCCATCCATTGAGATTATCGATCTTGGAGATGAGGGTTTCCTATCCATTGAATTGCCTGACAGTTTCGACAACCTAGAGGGTGAAGTTCATACGACAGCCACTTTGCCCCGGGTACGAATCGTGGACGCCGAGTTTGATAACCCGGAGGGTGGCGAGCTGATCCTGGATACGGATTTCTTAAATGAACCCAAAGACGGGACAAGCGTCCTTGGACCGATCAGTCTTCTGAAAAAAGGGGGAAATCTGATTAAGCTTTGGTAAGTTCCAAAACAAAAATCAAGTAAAAAGATTCTATCTTTTAGTAAAGCGATTTCATGTTTCAAAAGAAAGAAATCATTTAACATTAGAGATGTAAGCGGTTTATAAAAAGGGAGGCAAACAAAATGAAACAATGGATGAAGAGGTTCATGGGGTTAAGCTTGGCCGTTCTTATGACATCATCGCTTGCAGCTTGCGGTGGAAATAACAGCACCAGCAGCAACAATAGCAACACCAGCAGCGACAGTTCAAATACGGATTCTGCCAAAGATAAGAATGAGAAAATCAAAATTACCATGTGGTCACAATTTTCCGACCCAAATTCCAAGGACGGAGGATTTATCGGTTTTTATAAGGCTCTAGAGGCAACAAAGGCGAAGTTCCCAGATGTAGTAATTGAACATTCGGGATTTGGCGGAGAGGCGTACAAGACCAAAATTAAGACAGCGTCTGCTGCGGATGAATTGCCTGACATTTTCTTTTCTTGGGGTGGAGGTTTCGCCCAACCGTTTATCGCAGGCGGCAGAGCTCTCCCGCTTGATGACCTGGCTGCAGATGGAACTTTAGATAAGCTGGTACCTGGAACCACGGCTAACTTCACCTATGATAATAAGCTTTACGGGCTTCCGACCAATATTGCAACAGCCAACCTGTATGTTAATACAGAATTATTTCAAGCCGCTGGCGCGAAAATCCCAACCACTTGGGACGAGCTTATGAGTGCCATTAAAGCTTTGAATGCGAAGAAGATTACCCCAATCGCACTTGGTGCCAAGGATAGATGGCCTGCTATGTTCTGGAACTCTATTCTGGATATTCGGATGGGTGGGGTGGAAGCTGTTAATGCTGCCTTGACCAAAAAGGGTTCTTTTGATACTCCGGAGTTTGTGGAAGCCAGCCGTAAATATAAAGAACTTCTGGATGCAAAAGCATTCGGTGCCAACCCATTAGGGACGTCTTATGATGATTCCATCGGTATGTTCCTGACTGGTAAAGCGGCCATGTTGTATATGGGAGCATGGGTGAACGGGCAAATTGATGCAGCTGATTCCCAGGTAAAGGGTAAAATAGATGTCGTGAAATTCCCTGAGATCCCAGGAGGAAAAGGAAGCGTTGATGAATGGCACGGGGGATCCGGAGAAACGTTCATGATTAATGCCAAAGTAGAAAATAAAGATCGGGTGTGGGAAGTATACAAGTACTTTATGGAGACCATGGGTAAAGAAGTATATTTGGCTGGCTCCGGGTCCTCTGCTTGGAAGGGTGAGATGGGCGATACCTCGAAGGTAGATCCTCTTGCTGTTAAGATTGGCGAACTGTCTTCTACGGGAACTGCTTTCTCCTACTGGTGGGACCAGATGTTGTCCGGTAACGAGACCGAGTCTATGTTCGGTTCATTAATGAAATTTACAGCTGGCAAAAGCTCTCCTGAAGAGTTCAATAAAGAACTGCAGAGTAAAATCAATCCTGGCCAATAGTAGAGATACACATAAAGAGTGAACTGGTGAAGCAAGCTTCACCAGTTCACTAAGGGGGAGAGAAAAATTATGCATGCGGTATTTGGCAATAAGAAAGCCATTGCAGTGTTTGTGCTGCCCGCTTTAATACTGTTCATACTTGTAGGTTTTATCCCGATTGTCCAATCCTTTTATTACAGTATGCTGGATTGGAACGGTATCGGAGAAGCCAAATTCGTTGGGCTGAAGTGGTATAAAGATCTGTTTGTAGATGACAGCTATGATATGCAGTTTGTTCACTCGATATGGAATACATTCTACTTGGCTCTTTTATCAGTTTGTTTGCAGATTCCTTTCGCTTTCATCCTGGCATACATTCTTGGAAGAGGGGTAAGAGGAGAGAAATTCTACCGCACCTTATTCTTCATCCCGGTAACCATTTCATCAGCGGTGATTGGACTTTTGTTCTTATCCGTTCTTAACCCCAATTACGGTGTTCTAAATGTTTTCTTGGATAAGGTTGGACTAGGTTCCTGGCAGCATGATTGGCTAACGGAAGAAAAAACGGCATTATCAGGCATTATGTTGCCGGCGGTTTGGCAATGGATTGGCTATTATATGCTTTTGTTATATGCAGCAATTAAAGGGATCTCCGAAGAGATATTTGATGCTGTAAAAATTGATGGCGCGTCCGCTCTACGCAGTATGTTTTCCATCGTAATCCCTTTAATCAGTCCTATTATTAAAATCTGTATCGTATTTGCTGTAATCGGTTCTCTGAAATTTTTTGATCTGACATTTATTATGACGAATGGTAATCCCGCACCGGCGACGGATGTGCCAAGCACCCTTATGTACGCCACAATTTTCAAAAGAAATATGTACGGGTACGGTAGTGCAATGGCGGTCTTTATGGTAGTGGAATGTCTCGTCTTTTATTATATACTTCAGCGGGGTTTCAAGTCTTACGAAGAAGGAGACAGCTAGCATGGTCAAACTCAAATGGAACTCCAAAACTGCATGGCTTCAGCTTTTTCTTGTCATGTTTGCAATCATTCAGTTCGCTCCTCTAGTCTGGTTGGTTTTAACATCGTTCAAATCCAATATTGAAATAACCGGAAGCAATGTAATAGGATTCCCTGAGAAATGGTTGTTATCCAATTATAGAAATGTATTCGTAGGCTCTAATTTAGGATTAAACTTCCTGAACAGCTTGCTCTATACCGGGGCAACGGTGCTTGCTTCGGGATTACTGTCGGCGATGGTGTCTTTTGCTATCACCCGGATGCAATGGAAGCTTAGTAAAGTCGTACTTGCTGTCTTTATGTCCGGTCTGATGATTCCGGTTCATGCAACGCTGCTGCCCATCTTTCAAATTCTAAAACAAACTCATTTGCTAAATACCCCCTGGGCATTGATCATTCCATATACGGTAAACGCTATTCCTGCGGCTATGTTCATTATGGTCGGGTTCTTCTCCAGTCTCCCCCGTGAATTGGAGGAAGCCAGCGTAGTGGACGGTTGCAATATCTATCAAGTCTTCTTTAAAATCATGCTGCCCTTAATTAAGCCGGCGATCGTGTCCGTATCGATATTCACTTTTCTGGCCGCATGGAACGAGTTGATGTTCGCCACCACCTTTATCAGCAATACCAAACTGATGACCATTACGGTTGCCATTAACTCGCTTCGAGGGCTTCATACCACAGAGTACGGCCCGATTGCTGCAGGCATGGTAATCGCAACGATACCTACTATTCTCATCTATATTTTATTAAGTGATAAAGTACAAAAGAGTATCGTTGCCGGGGCGGTAAAGGGCTAATAATAGTCAGAAAATTTAAGCGAGCCTTCTTCAGAGGGCTCGCTTGGTTAGATTCAATCATTTGAAGAATCTTGTCTATGCTATACTCGAGATGAAGCCTGGAAACGAAAGATTACTAGGAATACCCCGGAGAAGGTGATTTCGTTGGTGAAGTTTTCGAAGATAAGGACGCAAATGATAACCTATTATATACTTCTGCTATTGATTTCTCTGCTGATTAGCAGTGTCTTATACCAGAGGTTTAACCGTGGGCTGGTGGATGAAAAGATCGCGGAGGTTTCCGAACAAAGTATCTATGCCATTCAATCCAGCATGAACTCTCTGTTCGAGAGCACCTCGAAATATTCTCAAAGGGTTATTGCCAGCAGTACTATTCAGGATACTTTAAAGACAGAATTTACGTATGACGGGTTCGTATCCTCAAACTCAATGATTCGCAAAGTATTGAATGAGATTTTTCTGGCTGAATCCAATGTGGCTTCTGTCTATTTATTCCGCAACGACGACTTATATTATTCCCTTGAATTACAGGAGTCCAAATTGAATGCGACGAGTATAAAGACAGCACCATGGTATCCAGATGTTGTACGAAAAAATGGCGGTCTGATCTGGAACATCAATGCAGGGGGAATATTAAAGCCGTCGGCCGAAGGGGAGCAATATCTTTCATTTATCCGATTGGTAAATGATCTAAACACGGCTGAACATATTGGTATTGTCATGATTAATGTTCCGGTTGTCCAAATCAAAAAGCTATATGAACACCCTATTGAGGGAAAGAAATATGATGTTATGGTGGACCGTGAGGATACACCCCTGATCCAATTTGAGAACCCTCAACTTAACCGGTTCGCACAAACGGATGAATTCCTATCCCATGCCCAAGGTTCCTTTATTAAGTCCATAGCCGGCAAACGGTACATTTTTGAAAAGATTGAGGTTGGCGGATGGCGTTATGCAACCGCTTTCTCCATGAGCGAGTGGCCTAATCCTTATAATGCTGTAAACCGTGTTCTCTTCCCTATAGTTGCCTTTAACTTCATTTTTATATTTATCGGATTTATCTGGATTACAAGGTCCATTATTCATCCAATATTAAGCTTATTAAAATCGATGAGAAAAGCTGAGACCGGTGATTATCAGCAGGTCTTACTCAATCCGAAATCGAACGAAATCCGTCAGCTGCAAGATCGGTATAATCGTATGATTGTTACGGTTCAAGAGTCGATAGATAACGTAAAAGAGGCCCAAAGACTGCGAAGGAAATTGGAACTTCATATTCTGCACCAACAAATAAAACCTCATTTTCTATACAATGCCCTTGAGTCAGCAGGGTATTTGGCCTTAGCAGGGGAAAGGGAGCAAACGTACCAGCTCATCTCTGCATTAGCTCAATATTACCGCCTGAGTTTAAGCAAAGGGAATGAGATCATCACTTTGAAAGCAGAATTCGATATAGCCGAGAACTACTTGACGATCCAATCCATGAGATATCCTGAATTATTTACAGTAGTATACGATATAAGTGCCGACCTATATAACTTTCCGATTCCCAAGCTAACTCTCCAGCCCCTAGTTGAGAATTCCATATATCATGGGATTCGTCCTATGGGACAAACCGGGAATATTATAATCTCAGCCACACTTGCAGGTCGTTACGTGGTTTTGACTATTGAGGATGATGGAATAGGAATTCCGGAAGACAAGCTCAGTTCTATTAAAGAGGAAGAACTCGATCACAACGCCGCAAGCTTTGGTTTACGTGGAACGATTACGCGGCTTCGCTTATTTTATGGGGATAGCCTATCTTATTCGGTTAGCAGCTCACCCGGTAACGGGATGAATATCAGGATTGAAATACCTTATATGGAGGATTCAGAGTGGAAAAAGGAAGGATAACCGCGATTGCCGTCGATGATGAGATAAATACAAGAAAGCTTCTTCAGGTTCTGCTGGACTGGAGTGCCTTGGGTATTGAATTTATTGGTGAGGCTAGTAACGGGAACGAAGCCTTAGATTTGATTGAAGTATTAAAACCAAATATTGTATTTACAGATATTAATATGCCATACATGGATGGTTTGGAGCTTGCCAGACTTGCGAAGGAAAAAGACCCGTTCATTAAAATAGTGATTTTAACAGCCTATCCGGAATTTGAGTATGCCAAGCAGGGGGTGAAATTCAAAGTTCATGACTTTTTATTGAAGCCTATTCAACCGGATGTACTGCGAAAATTGGCATTGGATTTAAAAGATGTGATCGAGAAGGAAACCTCGCATTGGAACGAATATCGCAAAATGAAGACAGAACTGTTAGAAAACACGTTTGAAATGAAGGGGAAATTTTTATTAGACTTACTAGTTGGTACTTCTAACCTTGCTCAATTAAATAAAAGATATGAATACTTTTTCGGAGAATCATTTGCCGCAAGTTGTTCCGTAGCTGTTCTGGATGTCTTCCCGGATGGGGAGGTGGACGAAGAACAGAAACTGATTCTCAGTATGGGCTGCAAAAAAATTGTGGAAATTATCGTCCAAGAGCGTGAAGGAGTAAGTTTGTTTCATGATTACGGCGGCCGTGTGGTTATCATTGGCTGGAATAATGAGATCGAATTAGGGATGATCGGTGAACAGGCAATTCGTGTGATTAAAGATAAAATGGGATATCAGACTACTGTAGGCGTTGGAAATTCTTACTATGAACTTAACCGGTTAAGAGAGAGTTACAAAGAAGCTTTAGAAGCACTGCGTTATGGGAATTTATACGGTGGGGGCCAGGTTATTTCCTTTGGTGAGGACATCCGGCTCGTCGATGATCCCAAGGATTTGAAATTAACCGAGATGGAAGAGGTCATTTTCTATATTAGAACAGGACTGAAGGATGAAGCCAAGCGATCCATTGATAACCTGTTTTTATCGTTAGCTTCGACTCGTGGTGCGACAATCGAACAAGCCTATTCTCTAGGAGTACATTTCATTTCTCTGCTTACATTCGCCATGTCAGAGTTAGGAATTACCAAGATTCGCCCTGACCTGCTTGGCGGTGCACCCATTACCGGCCAGTTTAATCGTATATTTGAATGTAAAACATTTAGCGAACTAAGTGTTCTGCTATCCAAATTAGCTGAGGAAATTTCAGTATATATTCATGGCAAAAGAACCCAAAAAAAAGGAAGTATTATTGATGAAGTCCTTACTTACCTAATGGAGGATTTCTGCAACCCGGAACTCACTTTGGGATTTGTATCTCAAAGATTTCATCTTAACTCCAGTTACTTAAGCCGGATATTCAAACAAGAAATAGGTCAGAGCTTCACAGATTATTTATTAAAGCTTCGAATTGACGAGGCTGTAAAGTTAATGAATGAAACCGAATGGAAAGCATATCAGATTGCGGATAAGGTTGGTATCAAGGATCCCTATTATTTCAGCCATCGCTTTAAGAAGGTGACGGGGGTCTCCATTCAGGAATATAAGAGAAATTCAAAGAAGTAATCACCAATACTCGTATCCTCGACATTTTGGACGAGAGTGAGAAAGAAGCCGTGGGCGGGCGTTTCGGACTCGTTACCGGCGGGGAAGAGTATACACGCTCGATAAAAAAGTCATCTGCTGAACATGATTTAGCAGGATGACTTTTTTATTGAACTGAAGATGTATCATTTATACAAATTAGTGAGGGGATGAATTTTTATTTTAGTATTTTTATGAACAGCTTCCGTACCGCTATCCAAGGCAGTCTGGTAGTACAAACATTTATATTCTATGACTTCCATCGTTCTTTTTAATTCTTCCATCTGTGCTTCTACGGAAGCTTTCCGCTCCAGGAACATGTCATATCTTTGCTGCAGGGTGGAATCGCCTTCAGAGCACCACTCAATAAAATGTTTAATTTCCTTAATCGGCATTCCGGATGACTTCAGGCATTCAATTACTTTTAAAGCTTCTATATCCGATTCTTTGAAAACGCGTTTTCCCCCGGAACTCCTCTCTATTGAAGGCATAAGACCTTCCTTGTCATAGTAACGCAGGGTATGTGGTGTCATGTTAAAGTATTCTGCCACTTCAGTTATTGAGTATGTTTTCATCCTGTATCTCCAGTCTCGATTGTAATTTGTGCTTGACTTAGAGTTAACTTTAAGTAATAACATATGTCTTGTAAAGTCTGAATTGCGATTTTAATAACTTAACTAGAAGAGAGGTAACACTATGATAAAAGTAAATGCACGTGCTACATTCAGCCAGGAGGGCCCGTTCAAGCTAACCACCATTGAGCGCCGGAATCTTCAGCCGCACGATATTCTTATTGAAATTAAATATGCCGGGATCTGCCACTCGGACATTCATACAGCCCGCGGGGAGTGGGGACCGGTCAAGTATCCGCTCGTTCCGGGACATGAGATCGCCGGGATTGTCAGTCAGGTCGGTTCCGAAGTTACAAAGTATTCCGTTGGTGACCGGGTAGGGGTAGGCTGTATGGTTGATTCTTGCGGAGAGTGTAGTAGTTGCCATAAAGGTGAGGAACAGTATTGCCTGCATGGAAATACGGGCACCTATGGAGCTACCGACCGGTACGGGCACTATACGCAAGGCGGATATTCGACCCACATCGTGGTAACAGAGAACTTCGTGGTCCGGATTCCTGATTCCATCCCGCTTGACGCTGCTGCACCACTTTTGTGTGCCGGAATCACTACCTACTCACCGCTGCGCCATTGGGGAGCCGCTCCAGGCAAAAAAGTAGCTGTGGTGGGTCTTGGCGGACTTGGACACATGGCTGTGAAGATTGCTCATGCCATGGGAGCTGAGGTTACTGTACTATCACAGTCACTGAAAAAGAAGGAAGATGGCTTGCAATTAGGTGCGGACCATTATTATGCGACTAATGATCCGGAGACATTCAAGCAGCTTGCCGGTTCGTTCGACCTGATTGTAAATACTGTAAGCGCGCAGATTAATATCGATGCCTATCTTTCGCTTCTGGCGCTGGATGGTACATTGGTCAATGTCGGTGCGCCTGCTGATCCGCTGGCAGTTAATGTATTCTCACTGATCGGTCAACGCCGCTCCTTCGCCGGATCCATGATTGGCGGCATCCGTGAAACGCAGGAAATGCTTGATTTCTGCGCTGAACACAATATTGCATCGGAGATCGAGGTTATTTCTGCAGACCAGATTGATGAAGCGTGGGAGCGTGTACTTGCTTCAGATGTCCGTTACCGGTTTGTCATCGATATCAGCACGATGGGGAACGAATAAGAATCGGACACAGCGGGAGATTGCGAAGGATCTGAGGATTAACATTTTCTTATAAATAAATTGTTAAAAAAGCGACTTGTCTACCGGACAAGTTGCTTTTTTTTAGGAGAACCCCCAATTTGACGAAGCTTCAAAAAAGGTTTAGGAGTAATTAGGTTTCAAAGCCCCTGTTTGATTAAACGCCAGATACGCTCAAACCTGTCCTGGTAGTCCGGGAAATTCCATGATTCTTTAAAAGAAGGGAGACTGAACACTGCAAACGCGGAGAGAATCGCCTCTGCCCGTTCAAAGCGGGGATCATGATAATCCATGATGCCGTCAATGATCTGGTAGGAATCCCAGAGAACGTCGCGTAATACGAGTGGATTGCTGTCGACGTATTGCGTATTCAAGGCAAACATCTTGGGATTCTCGTTATAGGCGAGTTTTTTGGCATTAGCAAATGCCCAAAGCCAATCGTGGAGCAATTCTTTGGGGTTAGCCGAATTAGTCATATCGATTTGGATTTGTTCTGAGATCATCCGGTTGAACCAGCTCTTAGAGACGGCTGCCCAGAGCTCTTGTTTATTTTTGAAGTGCTTATATAGTGCTGCGTGGGTGATACTTAATTCATCCGCAATTTGCGAGAGCGTTACTTCGGATTTTTCCGTGCGCTCCATTAATGCCTCCGCTGTTTCAATAATGAGCTCTTGTGTGATTTTAGCCACTGTGCTGTCAACCCTTCCTTCATCAATGAAATGCCTTAATCATCGTTTATATACCTGCCTGTATTTTAGCATATACAATAGCAAGTAACAATTGTTGACTTTTGTAACCTCTGGTATTATGCTAGTTGTGCAAGTTACAAAAACTAATAAATGTTACTTATTATTCAGTGCAAAGGAGGCCATTAAATATGAAAGCAGCGCAGATTACCAAATATTCGAAAAAGTTCAAAGTAGAAGTCAACGATATTCCAATCCCGGAAATAAGTGATAACGAAGTCTTGGTCAAGGTGAAGGCAGCAGCGGTTAATCATTTGGAATTGCTTATCGCCACCGGAAGCGTGAAGCTGATCCAGGATTATAAGTTTCCCCTGGTACTCGGTAACGAGCTGACGGGTGTTATTGAGAAGGTTGGTAAGAACGTCCAAGAATTTAAAGTGGGTGATGCCATTTATTCACGCCTGCCGCTACACAAAATTGGTGCTTTTGCTGAGTACGCGGCAATTAGTGCAGATGCTATCGGGCACTTACCTGCTAATCTGGATTTTGTGACTGGTGCTGCTGCGCCATTAACAGGATTGACTGCCTATCAAGGACTACACGAACAATTAGCTGCTAAAGCTGGCAAAAGCGTGTTTATCCCCGGAGGTTCGGGTTCGTTTGGCCAAATGGCCATTCCTATCGCCAAAAGCATGGGGCTTAAGGTCATTGTCAGCGGAAACCCGCAAGCACGTGAACGGACGATGGCGGCTGGTGCCGACCAATATATTGATTACAAGACAGAGAACTATTGGGAACAACTTCGTGACTTAGATTATGTGATAGATACCTTGGGACCAAGCGAATTTGATCATGAACTTGCAATTATTAAAGCAGGCGGCCGACTTCTTTCTCTGCGTACGGGTCCTAACAAACGTTTTGCCGAAGATATAGGCTTATCAGGCTGGAAGCTCAAGCTCTTCACCATTGCCGGGGCTAAGTATGATTACAAAGCGAAGAAAAAGAATATTCAGTATCATTTTATTTTTGTGCGCAGTGATGGCGACCAGTTGAAAAAAATTACGAAGATCATTGAAGATCACGGAATTGTACCCGCGGTGGACCCGACAGAATTCCACATTGAAGATATTAACGAAGCACTGCATTTTGTTGCAGCAGGTCATCCCAAGGGGAAAGTGATCATCCAGTTTTAAGGGGAGGAGATGATGAAGAATGAAATTAGTAAATAGAACGATATTGGTGACAGGCGGAACCTCCGGGATTGGCTTTGCCTTTGCTAAACGTTTTCTCGAAATGGGCAATACCGTCATCATTACGGGGCGTTCACAAGAGCGCATCGACCAGGTAGTAAAAAACAATCCCGGACTCATTGGGATAGCGGCAGATGTTAGTGATCCGAAAAGCGTTGAGCAGCTTGCCAAAGAACTGGCTGTATACTATCCGAAGCTGGATATTGTTTTTAATAATGCTGGTATCATGCACGAATTTGACTTGTTTGATGAAAGTATCACTTATGAGCAGCTTACCGCAGAAATCAACACCAACTTGAACGGCACAATCTATGTCACTAAGGCTTTGTTGCCACTGTTAGCCAAACAACAGGAGGCCATGATTGTTAATGTTAGCTCACTTCTTGCTAATATTACAGTTGCTAACGCACCGACTTATTCAGCAACGAAGGCCGGCGTCCACATGTTCAGTGATGCATTACGTGAGCAAATCCGTGCCAAAGGAAAAAATATTCATGTGATGGAGCTTTGCCCGCCCGTTATTTCTGAAACCAATCTCACAGACACGTATGACGAAGGGTTCATGAATAAGATGATCTCTTTGCCGTTAGCGAAGCTTGTTTATGCGGGTATTAAAGGGATGGAAAAAAACAAACTGCGGGTGAACGCTGGTTTTACCAAAGTTATGCGCTTTTCAATGAAGTTCGCACCGGATTTCATCACGCATACCTGGGGGCAAATGATTCTAAAATACGAGGCAAAAACTTAATTTTGGTAGCCAGAAGGAAAGACAAATTAGAAGAGCTTAAATCAGCTATTCAGGATATTGGGTTATCAAGACAAAGGATGGATATCTGGTAAAGACCAAAAACGGATTTGAGATAGAATGCGATTATGTACTGGATGCAACCGGAAGAGTTGCAAACGTTGAGAATTTGGGTCTGGAAGAACTGGGCATAGAGGCAAGTCGAAATGGCATTGTGGTTAATGACCACCTTCAAACAAGCGTCCCGAATATATATGCAAGCGGAGATGTAATTGACAAGAAGATCCCCAGACTTACACCGACAGCGGTATACGAGTCCGAATACATAGCAGATCAGATACTTGGAAAGGATAGCTAACCCATCAACTATCCGGTAGGTCTAAGCAGGTAAAACAGCAAATATAAAATAATGCTCAAGCAGCCTGAGTTCGTTATTCATACGGACTCAGGTTGTTTAGTTTCGCTTGGAAATGTACAAGGTTGCTTCTATTATGTAGCGGCAATAACTGCTTCTGAGTTTAGTGCTCATCATGTAGCTTTTCTGGACTCCTCGTAAGCTTTACGGACGTGCTCAGTCATCTACCGGTATGTGTTTTCTCGTTCCCTTTCCGGTCTGCACCTCCATTTGCAGTACCCGCTACGAGAGACTTTCAGGCTGCTGAACTTCTCCGATCGGTCCGGTACTCGAAGCGTTATTCAATATCGCTGGGTTATCTTTGTTTCGCTGTCTAGATGCATCCCTTGAACCTGGGAATTGCTGCAAATTATTTTGAAAAAAAAGTAATGTAAGTGCTTGCAGGGAGGAATTTTATGTGGTAAATTTTAGAGGTCACTTACAAATCTAAACGTTTAAACAGCTAATGGACTATGGTTCGGTGCTTAGACAGGAGAATCCTATGAGGAAAACTAGCATTAAAGACATTGCTCTCAAGGCCAATGTTTCAATTGCTACGGTCTCTTATGTGCTTAACGGTACCCGTAATGTCCGTCCGGAAACGCACAAGCGGGTGACAGATGCCATAGAAGAGCTGAACTACAAACCGAATGATATTGCCAAGAGCCTCAAACGGAATCGTACAAATACGATTGGCGTAATCGCAGAAGATGTAACGGTATTCAACGCACCTGAAATTATCGACGGCATCAACGACTTCGGGGACCGGCACGACCTGCATATATTGCTTGTCAACCTTCGACTGGACAAGCGGGTTGGCCACAACTTCGGCGATTTGGAAGCTTACCGCAATTATGCCTCCAACGCCGTGTCCGAGCTGCTCAGTAAGCAAGTAGATGGATTCATTTATATCGGTGTACATACCCGTGATTTAACAGGGCTTATCGATGTCGAAGACAAACCCATCGTATATACTTACGGTTATACACAAAACGATATTTCGATCCAATATAATGATGAGCAGGCTTCCTATAAAGCGATGTCGTATCTTGTCCGTAAAGGACACAGCCGAATTGCGATTATCAGTGGTCTGATGGATTCCATTCCATCCAGACAGCGGCTGAATGGCTACTACAGAGCGGTCACCGATTTCGAGTTGCCCTTTGATCCTTTGCTGATCAAGATGGGGGATTGGGAGCGGGAATCCGGTTATCGTCTGACAGCCGAGCTGCTTGCGCTGCCGGAGCCCCCAACGGCTATCCTGTCGATGAATGATGTGATGGTTGTTGGTGTACTGCAGGCGGCGGATGAGTGCGGAGTTAGTATTCCGGGAGAGTTGTCGGTCATCGGCTTTGATAACCGTGAATTCAGCGATTACCTGAGGCCGCGAATAACAACGATGGGATTGCCGCTGCATCAGATGGGATATCAGGCCATTGAAACGCTCTATCATTTAATTAACGGAAACAAGGTACAGAAGCTCGTTATGCCGGAATGCTGCTTAATCGAGCGGGATTCGGTGGGAGTATTAAACAGTGATGTGGAACAGAAACAGGAATGATGTTTCACATCATTTATTTTCCCGCTAATTTAAACGTTTAGATTAGCGGCAGCATGTGAAAGAGGTGATGGCTGATGACTATATTGAGCAATGAGAAATACAGGATCAAACTTAGCGGGCGCGGGGCGATGGAGGCCCTCGTCATGCGGGATGATCCCCATGAGATGAATTGGGTGATAGACCCAGGCTATTTGCAGCAGGCCGGATATAAAGATGACGCAGATAAGCTGTTCGGAGAATGGACGATGCGGCTAAATGGGGAAACCTTGGTCAGCGCTGACTTCACGCCGGAAATTATACAGGAGGGCCCATGTCATGCAACTGTAGAATTTACTGTCTCCCCTGTTGTGATCACGTTAGTGTATATTTTGGAAGGTGAAAAGTTGCGGTGGGCGGTCAAATTGTCAAATCCTTCGGATAAGCCAGTTGACATCAACGGGTTTCATGTTTGGTTTTCACTGGCTTATGTAATGTACCGCGACGAGAATGTGCTGCGCAATATGCGGGAATCCTGCGCTGTGTTCAGCCATCTTGGCGGAGATTTCGCCAAATTCGCCGCCGTCCGGCGCAGCAATGAAGGACCGCATCTGGGTGTATACAGCATGGGAGGTACAACGGTGGCAACAGGTTCCTACTGCCGGTATAGCAACTGCTTTCTGGAGCAGATTTCGCCTTCGCTGGACGGCTTGCTTTACCATCGGTTGTCACTGGTCGAGGACGGGGCTTCAATGAGTGAATCGTCAGCAGCAGATTGGATTTATGGCAACGCTTACCAGACATTGGAGCTTGAACCGGAACAGACGAAAGTGTGGGAATATGTCTTTCTTCCGTTCCGGGATATGGATGAATTTTACCACCGGGGCGAAGTCCTTGGGCATCCGCGCTGGAGCTATACGCCTGTGCTGCCGAGGGACGGGGTATTCCAGGCTTCGCTCAACCTGCCGGATGGACAGGCATTGCGCGAACTGCGCCTATACTTTGCGCCGGAAGGCTCTGATACCATCCGTGAGGAGGATGTTACGGCGCAGGCGCTGCTACTAACGGGAGCAGGACAGAACGGCGCAGGCAGCGGGTATATGCTATCCCTGCAGCGAAGCGATCCGGGAGAGCACAAGCTGGAGCTGAGGCTTGAGGATGGGCGCCGCGATGTGCTGGTCTGGAACGTGCTGGAGCCGGTCGGCACGCTGCTCAAGAAGCGGGCAGAGTGGCTGGCGGCGAACAGCTATGAAGGCGCGGAGGCGGCGGAACGGCCCCACGCGTTCCGGCCGCTGTCCAACCAGGGGGAATCGCTGGGCAAGATGGCGTTTCTGCTGATGAACAACAGCATGACCACTCCCGTACCGGAGCAGGTAGCCAAGGCTGAGGCTGCTGCGGTGCTGGATATGAAGTCACATTGGTTCATAGACGGTGATTTTTCCAGGCCGCGTCCTTTATACGGAGACTTCTACCGCATCTACGACTTCGACTACATCGGCCACGTCTTCTATCTGCTGTCGCGGATGGATGGCGGGCTGCTGAAGCTGAATCCGCCCCGGGTATATCTGAGGTGGGCTGCCGAAGTTATGTGCATGCGGCTGAACCCGGATTGCCATCCGGGCCAGCGGGAGAAGAACGAGTCAAGCCTGAACGGCGTTTTTATTCTCTTTATTCAGGAGCTGCTGAAGGATCTGGAAGCAGGGGGATTGTTCGAATGGCATGAACGGCTGCTGAACCTATGGGAGCTATTTGGCCGCAGCATGGAGATCGGCGCTCAGCAATACGGCGGGGCGATTACAGAGCATTTTTACGATAATGCGGGCTTCGGTCCGACCTGTGAAACCCTGTGTCATCTAGGCATTACCGGCGAAGCTGAGCGTTACGGGCAGCTTATTCTGGCTAACATCGGATTCAGCAATGATTATAGGCTGCAAAATCCTGATCGCTGGTGGGAGGCATTATCTCCCATGATCCACTCCTTATGGGGCGGACTTGTGGCCGCGTCGGCGTTGGTTGCTTATGAGCATTTGGGTGACCCAGAATATCTAGAAGCGGCTTACCGCTCCACGATGGCAGTGTTCAACTGCTATGACTGGAACGTGCGCTCCACGCCGCGACGTCTGGCGCCGGGAGAAGCAGCTTCTACCTACAGTGTGGCCGCGCCGAATTTGAATATGCCGGAGCTGTCACGGAACCGGTTCGGACAATCGGTGTTCGTGGGTGCAAGCGATCCACTGTTCGCTTCGCTGTTCTCCGGTGTGTCCGGGGATGATTGGGATATGGGCGAGGAACTAGTCGCCTATCTGCTTGGCTTCGGGACGACGGTTTACCTATACCGGGATGGCGGCGGTCAGATGCGCTGCGTCAACGGGTTCATTACCGTAGAGGAAGACGGCTGGATTGTGACAAGTTATGCGGCTTATCCGTCAAGAGTTCTGTTGCTTGAAGACAAGCTGGAATTCCGCGCTCCTCAAGGAACACTGCAGCCTAGAGTCCGACTGCGGGACGGACGGTTCAGCGCCTGCCTATAAATTGATCCGCTGATTGTATCCCGCCGCCGCTATGCACCGGTTAAACATCCGGTTAGGCAAATTTTTGCTGCTTTTAAGTTAAACGATTAGATTCGTTTGACTTGAAATAAATAGCTTTGACATAAGGGAGGAACAAACATGAAATTTGGCAAACGTAATCTGGCTTTGTCTCTTGCACTAACGATGGCGTTCTCAGCGCTGGCGGGCTGTTCGGGCAATTCGAACAACTCGGGCAATGCCAAAAATGCGGCAACCGAGGCACCGAAGGCATCGGAAGCAGCGGTGGACAAAAAGGATGTATCCGCGAAGGACATTACTCTGGAGCTGTTGTATTGGGGGGATGATGTGCAAAAGAAGCTGGTTGAAGCAGCCGCAGAGAAATATACGGCCGATACCGGAGTCAAAATTAACGCGCAAGTGCTGCCGGCTGACGGAACCTTCGACACCTTTATCCAGACCCGGCTGCAATCCGGTGAGCTGCCGGACATCAGCTACATGGGTGAAGGCGACATTCAAAAGTACAATGAAATGGGCATTTTGGCGGATATCTCCGATCTGCTGAAAGACGGAAGTATCCCCGAGAAACTTCCGGCTATTACTATTCATTCCCCGGAACAAAAGGTAATCGGTGTGGGACTCTCCAACCAAATGGAGCTGCTGTTCTACAGCAAATCGAAATTTGATGAAGCCGGTGTTTCTTATCCTCCTACCAAAGTAGAAGACGCCTGGGATTGGGATACTTTTGTAGCCAATGCTAAGAAGCTTACCAAGGATTCGAAGGGCAAGACGGCTGCAGATGCCGGGTTTGATGCTTCACTGACCGAGAACTATGGCCTGGGCTTTACTGCCGGCCGCGAATTCCACCATTTCTGGGCAGCCAATGCGAACGGCGGCGGTATTGTATCACCGGACGGTAAGGAGTTCCAATGGGATTCACCGAAGAGCGCAGAGGGAATTCAAAAGCTGGCCGATCTGGTCAACAAGGATAAGGTAGCTTCCCCATTCACTTACACCTGGAGCACGGGGATTGGTTCCGCTGTGGATGCACTGAGCGGCGGATATGCGATGGCGATCAGCGGTTCCTGGGATTTGGCCAACATCAAAGGCAACGAGGACATCGGAATTGGCGTGCTGCCGAAAATGGAGAAAGCAGTGACAATGAACGCTGGCGCTCCGCTGGTTGTGTACAATACCTCCAAACATATCGAAGAAGCCAAAAAATTCTACGCCTACATGGTTAACCCTGAGAACAGTCTGGAGCTGCTGAAGAGCGGTGCATGGCTGCCGAATCAGGCAGACTGGTATACGGATCCCGCCCTGGTGGATAAGTGGACCGCCGATCTGCCGGAAAGTGCCAAAGAAACAATTCTTAGCTACTCCACCGCTAAGGATGCCATCGTGCAATGGCCTGCTTATTACGTTCCGGCTTACCTGAAGATGAATACGGAGTATGAGAAATCAATTGACCAAGCGTTGTCCGGCAAGAAGACCGTTAAGGAAATTTATGATTCGATCATGCCGGCGATCAAGAAGCTGTGGGAAAGCGGTAAAGTGTCCTAGAACTGACATGACATCACTAATCCAAAAGTATAAAGCTTTTATTTGAAAAGAGGGCTGTGCTTATGAACCCAGAGAGCAAAACCGGTGTGGCACCCGTCTATGTCAAGAAACACGCCAAAGGCGCCACCAAGGAGGCGGTTGCCGGATATTTATTTGCAGCGCCCGCCATTATCGGATTTTTGGTACTGACGCTCTACCCGATGCTGGCCAGCTTATTTTACAGTTTTCATAAAATTACGATTTTGAGCGGAAGTCAGGTAATGGACTGGATCGGGCTGGATAACTACAGATATATATTCAATAATCCCAGCTCCGAGTTCAAAAAGTCGATAACGGTAACCTTGATCTATGCTTTCGTCAATGTGGCGCTTGTTATCGTCTTTTGCCTGATTGTTGCATTGTTGTTGAACCGCAAGTTTATCAGCAGAAATCTGCTGCGGGCCATCTTCTTTCTGCCGTCCGTGGTGCCGATGCTGGCGACTACGATTGTGTGGCAAATGCTGCTGCAAAATCAGGCCAAAGGCGGACTTGTCAACTGGCTTTTGCTGCAGCTGGGAATAGCGCCAGTAGAATTTCTGACAGACCCGATCCGAATTTTCGAGACTCTGTTCATCATGAGCTTGTGGACCTGCGGCGGGACGATCGTTGTCTTTATTGCCACACTGCAGGATGTTCCTGGCGAATTGCTTGAGGCCATTGAGATGGATGGCGGCAATGCGTGGCATAAGTTTCTGAAGGTGACTTACCCGACGATCAAGCCGGTACTTTTCTTCCAGCTGATCATGTGTATGATGACTTCCATCCAGATTTATACCCAGAGCGTGGTGCTGTCGAGAAACGGTGCGCCTGACCGGATGACTTATTTCATCAACGTTATGATCTATGATCACTCCTTTGTCCAAGTGGGCATGCGCGGGCTGGCGTCCGCCGAGGCCTGGATCGTTTTCCTGATTACGATGGTTATTACCGGCGTATTATTCTACTTTCAGGGCTCGTTTAAGCGGGACGATTCCATGGGCACAAGAAAGAGGGTGAGATTATGACAGCATCGGCAACGATGAAATATTCCAGCATCAAGCGGGCAAAAAGCAGAAGCAAAGCCATTCATATTGCGCTCATTACGCTGTCCTGCCTGCTCGGACTCATCTTCGCTTTCCCGCTGTATTGGCTGCTGCGTGGTGCTTTTGTCAGTCATTCGGAGATCTTGGCACGTCCGCCCGTGTTCTTCCCGGAGCAACTGAATGCTGATAACTTCAAGCTGGGGCTGGAGCGCATTCAGTTTTGGCGGCAGCTTTGGAACTCGGTGTCCATTGTCGTTCCTTATGTGATTGGCACCGTGCTTACGACAAGCTTTGCCGGATATGCCTTCGCCAAGCTGAAGTTCCCGCTGCGCGGGATGTGGTTCGTGCTCGTCATTAGCAGCATGATGCTGCCGAGTGCAGTAACCCTGCTGCCACAATTCTCGCTGTACACTTCGCTTGGACTGGCTGGCAAGCCAGCGCTGATCATTCCCGCCTTTTTCTGCGCGGGCGGCAATGCGTACTTTGTCTTTCTGTTGCGGCAATTCTTCATGACCATTCCCGGTGAATTAAGCGAGGCGGCCAAAATTGACGGCGCGGGCCATTTCCGCATCTATTCCCGCATTATGCTGCCGCTGATTCGCCCGGCGATGATTGTTGTTGCACTGTTCAGCTTCATTAACTGCTGGAACGAATTTTTCTACACGATGATTTATTTGAAGACGGAAGCCGACTATACTCTGCCGATGGGTCTCTACATTGTCAACGGGATGCGGATTCCGAATTATGAGCAGGTTATGGCGCTTGCGCTGGTCGTTACAGCTCCTTGCCTAGTATTTTTCCTGATTGGCAACAAATATTTTGTGGAGGGTATTACGTTGACGGGGATTAAAGGTTAGAGAGGAGACAAGAAAAGTATGCCAACAAAGAAATGGACTCGGAAGATGTGGGTAGCGGCCTTGTGTACGGCAGTTACCCTGAATGCGGGCATTGTGCCTGCATCGGCGAACTATACGACGGATTTTGTGCATAAAGGAGTAGGCACGGATTACGGTCCGGCGAAATGGAAGGATGGCAACCAAATCGTCAAGCAGCCGGTGGATTTCAGCCAGGAGACCATCGGCCAGATGATGAAGAAAATTGAGGATTTTGATTTTGACAAGTTCGCCAAAGACAATTCCGATCTGCCGTGGCTGGATTCACTGCTTGTCAATAGAGGCGTCATTCCCGACGATAATGCCGGTGATGACAGCAGCGCCAACATGCTATTCAGCCGCGGCAGCGCCCTGTATATGAAGACACAGGACAATTCGCAGCTTGGTTTTGTCGGCACGGTGCATTATGCGGATACGCTCAACAAGGATACGATGTACAATATCTCCTTGTCCACGGGCGGCATGGTGGAGGATAAGGATAAGCGCCAAAATTATCCCAGCCACGAGGATCAGACCTACAACAGCGGCGGACTGGAAATCAACCAGCGCAAATTCATTTCCGCTTACAACAGCGCCGTTACCCTGCTGAAGCTTACCAATAAGGGAAGCCAGCCGGTCACAGTAACGATGACGGTCAAATCGCCATTTGTCTCCAAGGCGGAAGGTGATGAACTCATTGGCAATCGGGTTGCCGCTCCGATCATGGTCGGAAGGGCCGGTGAAAAGTATGTGGAAGCAATGTCTTATGTCGATGTTCACTTAAGCGGAGACGGCATGAGTCCTGCGGGCAATGATCTCGTCAAAGAGATTACCGTTCCGGCCGGCGGATCAGTTGACCAGAAGGTCGTCATGGGTTGGTTGGCAGATGAGATTCCTGCCTCCAAGACGCAATATGCCGACTTCAAGTCAGCTAATAATGAAAAGGCTTTCTCAGATCAGGTTAAGCAGTACAACGAGTGGTGGGCGCAAAATATTCCGTACATCGATGTTCCTGACGAGAATGTGAAGAAGGTGCTTTACTATCGCTGGTGGAGCAACCGCTATAATCTGCTGGAAGCCAACATTCCCGGCAATGACTGGCAGTTCCCGATGAATATGGAGGGGGTACTCGGCTATAACAACGGCATCACGGTCAGCGTGCCGTGGGCGCTGCAGGATTTAAAATGGCTGCGTGACCCCTCTTATGCTTACGGCACATGGCTGGCCCAAGGCGAATATTCCGAGAACGCCAACTATAAAAATAACCCTGGCCGGCCCAACATCTGGACCTGGGATATGATGCAGAACTCATCGCAGGTAGGCTGGGAAGCCTACAAAATCTACGGTGGCGGGGATAAGGTGCTGAAGAAATTTGCTGATTTCTCAGCGAACGATGTAACTGGCACGCTGGCTCATTTCAAGGGCACAGACCCGAACCTGGTCTACTATAACCACGGGCCGATTACAGGCAACGATGGAGACACGGTCTCGATGCACTGGAAAGGCGGCGGCAACTATGCTCGTCTGGACGGATCGTCCACGGAGTATGCCAATGCAGTAGCCGCACAGCAAATGTATGAGCAGCTTGGCGATATGACGAAAGCCGCGCAAATGAAAGAGATTGCCGGTAAGATCCAGCAAGCCGTTTTGACGAATATGTGGTATGACAATAAGGACTTTGACGGCGACGGTAAGGCGGATACCAACGGAGACGGCAGCTTTTTGCATAAAAAAGTGGAAGGCAGCAAGGATGTATTCGATCCGTGGCGCGACAACAACATGTTCGTGTTCAACTTCGGTGTCGTGCCAAAAGCAGGAGATGCTGGATATGAATCCAAGTATCTGACCCAACTGTACGATTACGCTGACCCTGATTATTATCCGATCTTCCCGTTCTTCACTGCTGATCAGAACAGCATTATGAAGCGGGTGGATGCTTTCAAGAACGGCGAGACGGATGCGTTTGGCACAGACCAGTTCGCTTGGTGTAACTTCGGCAATTATATCAATACGATTCGTGCTTCACTGCGCTATTACCCGGTGAACAACATCAACAGTGACACCTATAAAACACTGTTCGACTGGGGCGCATGGCTGCATACAGTGAATCCCGGCGATACAGATCATCTGGATTCCAATGAGTTCTTCTGGCTGGAGGATTATTTCTTCGGCACACCTTGGACTAAGGATAACCCGCCGAATCCGAGCGGAAAAATGGTGCGGGCATGGATTCACCACGATACGCTGGGTATGATGAATTACACGGTTCTGGAAGATATGGCCGGATTGCAGCCGAGAACCGATAACAAAATCGAGCTGTGGCCGATCAATATCAAATATGACCACTTCGCAGTGGACAATGTGCGTTATCATGATGCCAACCTGTCGATTGTCTGGCAGGACCCGGCAAAATACACCGACAGCAATCCGTACTACAAAGGCATTCCGGCCGGTTATTCACTCTTTATTAATGGCGAGCGTGTGATGACCACCAATGAAATGTCGCATATTATTTTTGATACGGCTACTGGCAAAGTGGAGAAACCTGCAGGTGATGTTCCGGGCGCGGTTGGGGACAACTCGAAGACACAGGTATTATACCAAAAAGGCAGCGCTGTCAAACTGGCCGCAGCTGATGAGACTTCTCTGGCCGGCAATGAAAAAGCGGTTGATATGTTCAACAAAGCCGGTGTTGACGTTGTGCACAGCGGCGAGAATCTGGCGCTTGCGGCTGGAACCACTATTGAATCGAGCTATACTAAGAGTGGCTCGGACGTGAAAAATCTGGCGGACGGCTCAACGATTGCTTCCATCAATCATACGTCTAATACGGCTTTGTTCGGCGGCTCGCCGAATCGGTCCGATACGGTGACCTTCAAGTTCGACAGCACCCGTAAGGTGGATAATGTGAAGGTTTACTTCTACAATGACCGGCGTCCTAATGGATATGACGCTCCGCAGACATTTGGCGTGGAATATCTGGATGCTGACGGTACGACCTGGAAACCGGTGGAAGGGCAATTCCGTTATCCGGATTATGTAACCTCCAACTACAACAATGTGGAGTTCAAGTCGGTGGATACTGCGGCAATCCGCGTTAATTTCACCCATGCTTCAGGTTTTGCAACCGGTATCAAGGAAATTCAGATTTATAACAACAATCTGCAGGTTACGCCTGCGGCCAACCGTGCACCGAAGGTGATGCTGAATACGCCGGTGAAGGTGGAGCAGGGCGCTCCGCTGACCCTTGTGCCGACAATCCAGGATGACGGTCTGCCAAGCGGAAAGCTGACCTATCAGTGGAAGCTTGTCTCCGGCGAAGGACAAGTTGAAGCGCCTGTGCTGGATCAAGCTGTCCTGAAAGCGACGTTCAAGACAGTGGGCGAATACAAATACGAGCTGAGCGTCAGCGACGGAGATCAGGTTACCAAGATCGATGTGCCGGTTACTGTATTCGTAGCGACTGCCGAACTGTCCAATATGATCGCGAAGTTTGCGGACCGGAATTCGGCACAGGGACCACTTGTGCGGAATCGGGATGACTTTACGCCTGAATCGTGGCAGGGACTGCAAACTGCGCTGGACGCAGCCAAGGCGCTGCTGAGCAAAGACAAATATACCTTGGAGGAAGTACAGACTGTGACGGACCAGCTCCGGTCGGCCATAGACAATCTGCGCTACAAAAATGCGGCCCTGCTGGCAACACCAAGCGCTTCCTATACTTCAGCTTGGGAGAACGTGTATGCAGTGAATGACGGATATATCCCGCTTACTTCCAATAATATTGACGACAAAGAAGTTGAAACCCAATACGGAAACTGGGGTGGTCCCGGCAGCAGTCACTGGGTACAATACTCGTGGAAACGTCCGGTGACTCTATCCGGAAGCTCGCTGTATTTCTTCGATGATGGCGGCGGAGTAGTCGTTCCTTCCGACTACAGTTTCGAATATTGGGACAGCGGGGCGGGTAAATTCGTACCGGTCAGCGGTCTAAGCGAGAAGAAGATGGAGAAGGACAGCTTCAACAATGTCACCTTTAATCAGATTACGACCGACAAGCTGCGGTTGACGATGGTTAAGCAAGGGGGCTCTTTTACCGGACTTAAGGAATGGCGCGCTATTTCGGCCAATGCTGGAGGAGAAGAGCCGGTTCCGGCCGATCACGGAGCAATTACAGCTATTGAGCCGGTCTCGGTTAATACGACAGTGAACGTGATGCCGATTCTGCCTGCCAAAGTGACTGTAACCTATGCGGACAAAACAAGAGGTCAGGCAAGCGTGGTATGGGATGAAGTTCCACCGAACAAGCTGACCATTGCCACCGACTTTGTTATTCTGGGCAAGGTGGAAGGAAGTGAGCTGCGGGCAAGCTGCCGCATCTACGTCAAGTATGACAAGACGCGTCTGAAAACGGCGATCGACACGGCTGCCGACCCGGCAGTGAACGAAGATAACTACAGCGGAACGCCGGAACAGTGGGATGCGCTGCATGCAGCTCTGCTGACTGCAACAGAGGTATACAAGAATGACTCATCCACCGAAGGCGATATTGATACGGCTTACAAAGCATTGAAGAACGCTTTTGAAGCCCTCAAGCCAGTGGATGTGCACAATGCTTCCATCAGTAGTATCACGATTCCGGGCGGTTCGCTGGATCAGGTGGCGAATGAAATTATTGTGCCTGAGACTACGACGCTGAATCAGTTGAAAGAGGGCTTAACTTTACGGGCGGGAGTTACCTTCGCCGTCTATGAAAAAGACGCTATCACTTTGGCAACGGATCTGCAGACAGGCTACAAAGTGAAGGTAACGGCTGTCGACCAGGCTACAACGCGTACCTATACGCTGACGCTTGTAGCTGTTCAACCACCGGTAAATACCAGTCTGCTGGAGGAAAAGCTTAAAGAAGCGAAAGGTTTGAAGCATGAGCTGTATACCGAAGCGAGCTGGAAGGCTCTCGCAGAAGCTATAAGCCAGGCCTCGCTGCTGCTGGAGAGCGGAACTGCTACGCAGGCGGATATTGATGCGGCGTTAAGCGGGCTGACATCGGCCATTAGCGGATTAAAGCTGCTTCCGTCAGCAACACCGACACCATCGCCGACACCATCGCCGACGCCAACGGCTACGCCGTACGTTCCATCGTCCGGTTCCGGCACAAGTTCGCCTAAACCTAGCCCTAGCGCGATTGCTGCCGTAGGCAAAGGCAGTATCTTTGTGCAGCCAGTTGTGCTGGCGGACGGAACGGTCAAAGTGCAGGTAGCCGCCGGTGATATCGAAGCTGCCGCCAAGGACATCAAAGACGGCACGTTGACAGTTACCGTTAAAGCGGCGGCTGGTGTGAAGCAAGTGGCAGTTGAGCTTCCGCTGCAAGCACTGGCCGCAGCGAAAGCAGTGACCATGCTGAAGCTTGAGACTGGCTCGGCGGACGTGATCCTGCCGCAGAGTTTCCTGAAATCGTACACGGGTAACAGCAGTCTCTCGCTGCTGGTCAAAGCCGTGGACGGTGCGGGCCTTCCGGTGCAAGCTGGCGCCCTCAGGGGAGCGGGAACGGTCAGCGATATCACGCTGAGCATTGACGGAGCGGCACTTCCGGCCACCGCGCTGCAAGCGAAGGGCATCAAGCTGGCGCTGCCTTATGTGCTAAAGGCTGGCGACAAGGGTCATCAGGTGGTTGCCTACACGCTGAGTGATGCCGGAACAGCCAAGATTGTTGCAGGCGGCAAGTACAGTGCCGCCACCGGAATGTTCGAATTTAACATGAAGCATAGCGGAACCTATGCGGTACTCTGCCCGAACGTTGCATTTACCGATGTAGCGAACGTGGGCTGGGCAGTGGACAGTATTGAAGCGCTGGCGGCCAGAGGAGCTATCCAGGGAGCGGAAGCAGGCATGTTTAAACCAGGGGCTAACGTGACCCGTGCGGAATTTATCAAAATTCTGATGAGCGCGTTCGATCTGCTGGATGAGACGGCCATCCCGGCATTCAGTGATGTGAAATCAGGGGCATGGTACTCTGGCCCGATAGCCAGCGCACAAAAGCTGGGGATTGTGAAAGGAAAAGCCGACGGCTCCTTCGGGGTTGATGAACAAATTACCCGCCAGGAAATGGCCTTAATGATCTACCGCCTCGCAGGTATCGTGAATGCTCCATTGAAGGGTGAAGCCGGAGCGGTGACCGCTCCGTTCACCGACCTGAAGCAATTGCCGCAGGATACTGCTGAAGCTGTGGAAGCGATGCGCAACAGCGGACTGATCAATGGCATGCCGGATGGACGCTTTGTCCCTGAAGGACAAGCTACCCGGGCCCAAGCAGCGGCTGTTATCTACCGTCTGCTTAGTCAAGCTGAATAAGCGGCTCTCCGGGTTGTAAACCGGACATGCCGGGGCCAAACGGCGGAGATGCTGGGACTTTATCAGTGCCCGGCATCTCCATTCTATCCAAACATACACCGATTCACCCACATGCTTGTCAGGTTTAAGCAAGACTGAAACCAGCAAAGCGGCTGTCTCAAGCATATTTTTCTGCTAGTGAGACAGCCGTTTTTATTTTCAAAACGATGAAAAAGGCTCGAAACCAAATTTGCTGTTGTCATTAGACTATGGGAGCCGGAAATGTTTCAATCGAACTTTGCGAAACAGCTGGACCACTTGAAGCCAGCGTTTCTGCGGAGGGCCGCTTTAATTAATCCCCTTTTCTTTGACAAACTGCTCCAGAACCGTGAAATCTTCGGTGACCCTTTTAAACGGTAAAGTGTCCAATACCTTCTTCCGGTAATCCTTATTGGCTGCGGCGCAGAGACGGGAATCGAGAATGCTGAGTACACCAAGGTCGGTTTCACTGCGGATCAGACGTCCGGTTCCTTGCCTTAACCGAAGAAGCATATCCGGTACAAATACTTCCTGCAAAGGATTCTCTGCCAAAGCTGCCTTATATTCATAGATAGGATCGGCTGGAACAGGGAAGGGCAGACGGAAAATAATGACCTGCGACAGGTCGGAGCCTTCGATATTCACTCCTTCCCAGAAGACACCGGTACTAAGGAGGACGCCTTTACTGCCCCGGAAATCAGCGATCACCCCGTCCTGGGAAGATCCTTCTTTTTGTACATGGAGTGCCCACGTGAACTCATCTGATCCCGAAAGCAGCTTCTTATGAATGTACCTCATATCCTCCTTAGCTGAAAAAAGGACCAGTGTTCTTCCTTGTGTCAGATTACAGAGTCTAACCAATTCTTTATAGGCTGCTTCAAGATATATCTCCCGTTTATCATGGCGGTAGTATGGAATATTGCCCGAGATGTACATCATGGCATGACTGTTGTAATCAAAGGGTGAAGGCTGGCGGTCCATATAGTCACCCTTGTAACCGAGGGATTGCGTCAAATAAGCGTATTGTTCCTCCAGTGTATCTCCGCCTTGGCACAGGGTTGCTGACGTTAGGATAACAGAGGTCTTATTGTTAAATAACGTATATTTTAAAAACTGGCTTATATCTTTGGGACAGATACTGACCGTAGCTTCACGCAGGGTATTGCTTGCCCATAAGAGGTAGTTATCCTCCACTCCGGCCAGGACTTTAAAGAGGTCTAAAAGCCCGTTCAGGGCTTCAAAAACATCATCGATTTCCCGCTCATTCCGAGAAGTTAGAACCGAGAGGCTAAGCGTAAGAACCTTCAAATCATGGGCGACCCGGGTTAACGGTATACCTGTAATCGGAGACACTTTTATACGGTCATTATCCTGTTTGGCTGCGTGGAGTAAATCCGCTTCGATCTGTTTAAAAATATGTTCAACGCATCTTTTTAGAAATTTGGATTGTGAAAAAAGGCTTTTATCCCCAGACTGCTTAAAAAGAATCTGCAAAGCGTCATCCAGAATCCGGCAGGTTCTGCGGAAGGTAAACTCAGCCGTTCCTGCATCCCTAACCTTTGCCTCCAGATTATGAGCCTCATCAATCACGATCAGAGCCGGCCGTTCTGTAATGATGCCCCGGGTGCCTTCCTTTTTCTTAATCAAATCCCGGATAAGCAGATCCTGATTTACGATAATGAAATCAATATCGCCGATCTTAGCATTGATTTTAGCTCGCATATCATAGAACAAACATCCATTTTTATGCTGGCAACGTTCAAATGTACAATCATTCACGCAAACGTTAGCCCATTCAGCATCACTAATTCCGCCCTTAATATCCGCTCTTTCATCAATCTCATAATTCAAAATACGCTGGGCAAGTGGATTCAGGGGAGCGTTTGAATTATCAGGCTCGAACAAGCCCGCTGCCCTGTGCCGGCAGGCATACTGGCCCATACCTTTTCCAACGACAGAACGAACTGTTGTAAATCCCAGCCGGCTTCCGATCACCCTCAGGTCCTTATGTATCTGCTCTGACAGCTGAATGGAGGAGGTTGCAATAATGACCGGCTGCTGCGACACCTGATTAATAAGCAGGCTCGGAATGAGATACGCAAAGGACTTCCCGATTCCCACCCCGGCTTCAATCATGGCGTTACGGCCATTTATATAGGCATCAGCTATATCCAGAGACATATCCTGCTGACCGGTACGCTCTCTAAGACCCATCCTGGGAAATCGGTCATAAATCCGGAAGATGGCATTAACCAAAGAGGGTTCGATGTCCTTTCTGGGTTCCTGCTTTTGTAATTTATAGAGATCACTTAACCAGCTAATATCGATCGCCCCTCTTCAAAAATCAATGATCTTCCATGAAACTAATTTAAAATCAAACAGCGGTGCAGTAAGACTTTTCAAACGAAGTCTCAACTGCCCGCTGATTTTAAGCTGCAACAAAATTCAGACAGTACCTCAAAGCAATCCCAGATCTTTCAGCAAAGCATATTCACTTGAAAACCTCGAGCTCCACCGGGACGCCGATAATTGCTTGGTTTGGTCCAAACAAACTCACCTGCATATGGATGTTCCGGAGTAGTACACCTTTGAAGCATTTCTATATTTCACGCTGCCTGCCCCTTATTTCAGTCTTTAAAATAAGGTGCAAAGCCATCTATTTAGAAAGGCTTAGTTAGCGATAAAGTAAAACGTTTCACCCCACGCAAAGTCTCGCCTATCCTAGTATCAGGCTTTGCATGAGTGGGAACAGTGCCAGACAATCGTATGAGATTCTCCAACTGTAAGCACCTCCTTTCCTTTTTCGATTATAGCAAATGTTGAGGTCTGTATCTCTTTTTTAGATTTATTAAAAGGAAAGTGTTACGGATCAATGCAAATCATCTAAGAATAGATCAATGTTACGTGCCTATATGTCATGGACTTCGCTCAAGCCGCATCCCTATACTGGAAGTGACTAAATTATATACGACAAGGATGAATTACTATGGTGAAAAAACAAGGATTAAATCCATATTTGCCCTCCTATGAATATATCCCCGACGGTGAGCCACATGTTTTTGACAACAGAGTCTATGTGTATGGCTCGCATGACCGTTTTAATGGACACGCCTTTTGCTTGAATGACTATGTCTGCTGGTCGGCTCCGGAGGAGGATCTGGCGGACTGGCGGTATGAGGGGGTAATCTATCAGACTACAGATGATCCGCTTAATCCGGAAGGAAACATGTGTCTGTATGCTCCCGATGTCACCGTTGGCCCGGACGGGCGGTACTATCTCTACTATGTTCTTGACAAGGTTCCGGTTGTTTCAGTAGCTGTATGCGATTCACCGGGCGGCAGATATGAGTTCTACGGCTACGTTCGATATGCCGATGGCATACGCCTCGGGGAAAGGGAAGGCGACGAGCCGCAGTTCGACCCGGGCGTGCTGACCGAAGGAGAGAACACCTACCTGTATACCGGATTCTGTGGCTTTGGTGACTCATCCAGACACGGTGCCATGGCAACGGTGCTTGGCCCGGATATGCTCACGATCGTCGAAGAGCCTGTGTTTGTTGCGCCGAGCCAGTCTTACAGTAAGGGGAGCGGATTCGAAGGGTATGAGTTCTTTGAAGCGCCATCCATCCGCAAAAAAGGAGATACCTACTACCTGATCTATTCCTCAATCTCCATGCATGAGTTGTGCTATGCGACCAGCAAGCATCCGACCCGGGACTTCATCTACCAGGGAGTCATTGTCAGCAATTGCGATCTTCATATCGATACATATAAGCCGGCGGATCAGCCGATGTATTACGGCGGCAATAACCATGGCAGTATCGCCCACATCAACGGGGAATGGTACATTTTTTATCATCGCCACACCAATGGAACGGCATTCTGCCGGCAGGGCTGTATCGAGAGGATTGAATTCCGCGGGGACGGCACGATTCCCCAGGTGGAGATTACATCCTGCGGTCCGAATGGGGGACCGCTTGAAGGCCGGGGGGAATATCCGGCATATCTGGCCTGCCATTTGTTCTGCAAAGATCAGGAAATCTACACCGGAGGCTTTGGCCCCATGGGAGCATGGATGGACAGCCGGTTTCCGAAGATTACACAAGACGGCAGGGATGGCGACGAGGAAATCGGCTATATTGCCAATATGACGGATTCCGCTACTGCCGGGTTTAAATATTTTGCATGCGAGGGAATCCGGAAAGTCAAAATTAAGGTACGCGGATATTGCCAGGGCGCCTTTGAAATAAAGACATCATGGGATGGACCGGCCCTCGGACGGATACCGGTAGGTTTCGCGAATGTATGGGAGGAGCACTCTACAGATCTGGCTATTCCGGACGGTGTGCAAGCATTGTATTTCACCTATACCGGCCATGGAGGGGCCAGTCTGGCTTCATTTACTTTGGAATAACCGGAAGCGAAAGCTGAATACGCCTTGAAAAGGAAGCAGCACCCGGGGATCCTCTGGTGCTGCTTTCTATTAAAATAAAAGTAGCTGCATGCTGATAGCCTGACTCCAGCGCAGTGCATGAAGAACAAGGAGTGCCTCAGTGTGGCCGGTTGCCCTTCCGGTAGGCGGCGGGAGTCATGCCCGTATATTTTTTAAACGTACGATAAAAGTGGGGCATGCTCTCAAAGCCACAAGACATAGCGATCTGCTCAATTTTGTCATTGGACTGGAGCAAACCATCCTTGGCCGAGAAAATACGTTTGGTTGAAATATAATCAGTCGCATTCATACCCAGCCGCTGCTTGAAGACACGGCTGAAATGGGCCGGAGATATAGCCGCCCGTTTCGCCAGCGCGCTAAGCTCCAGCGGCTGGTCAAGATGGTCATTGATAAAGGCGAGCGCTTCACGGAACCAATCCGGAACCAATTCGTTCGTGGCCCCAAGCTCGGCAGCCTGCGGCAGGCAGTACCGGTTTAAGTGAAGCAGCGCAAGATGGAGAAGCAGGGCCATGGCATGGCCGCCGTCTGGGCGTCTCTGCTCCCATTCCTCATGGATGGCATCGATATCGCCTTCTACGAGTTGGGCATGTTCAGGAGACAGGGTGAATTTGTACTGCTTATTCTTCTTGGCTGCGTCAAATAGCTTCAAATAGGCATACGTTTCGCTGAACGTGTTGTTATTAACAAGGTAGGGGCTGAAAAAAACGGCGGAGGACATTACCGGATCCTCTTTGTCGGGAAAACCCCGGTGCACCGTATTTCCGGGAACGACGATGATGTCACCCTGGCGCATCTCGTAAAAGGTCTGATCGATAAAAAAAGTCCCTTTTCCCCGGTAGACGTATACAAACTCGTACCAGTGATACTGATGGTCGGGGAGCTCGCGCTGCGGGCTTTTTGTTTCCTTGTAGTGTAGAAGCAGAGAAAACGGCAACTCATTGCCGAAATTCTTACGGATCGGTTTCATTGCCCCGCCTCCTTCGTTGAACTTAGATTCTTACAGCCATCATATCAAAATAAGGTATAAATTTGTTTCTTTAAGCTATTTTTATTCTTTTATCCGATGCTTACAATAAGATGGAATGGAGGTGGGATGATGCGTATTGACGCTCATCAGCATTATTGGAAGATAGACAGAAACGATTACGGATGGATTACACCCGAAATTCCGGTGCTTTTCCGGGATTATCTGCCCACCGATCTTGAACCGCATTTGCAAAAACACGGGATATGGCGAACGGTTGTGGTACAAGCTGCACCTACGGTGGATGAGACTGAATATATTCTTGGATTAAGCGAAAAAACGGACTCCATAGCGGGCGTGATCGGTTGGCTGGACCTTGAGAACCCGTCATTCCAAGCGCAATACCGGAGGTTCTGCGAGCACCCGAAATTCACCGGGATCCGCGTGATGATACAGGAGATGGAGGATCCCGGTATTCTTTTATCTACCAATTATATAGAAGCGCTTTCATACTTTGCGGATGAGGACCTTCCTGTCGACCTGCTAGTTCTGGCGGATCAGCTTCCACAGCTTATACAGCTGCTGGAACGGGTTCCCGGACTGAGAGGAGTGGTCGATCATCTGGCGAAACCACCGATTGCTTCGGGCAGATTAGAGCCATGGAGAAGCCATATGGCGGAAATTGCGCAGCATCCGGGCATTTACTGCAAGCTTTCCGGGATGGTGACGGAGGCTGATTCCCAGGGCTGGAAGCAAGAGGATTTCACTGCCTATGTTCATGGGGTGCTGGACCTCTTTGGACACGAAAGGCTAATGTTCGGCAGCGATTGGCCCGTATGCCTTCAAGCCGCAACGTATGATGAAGTCATGGGCGTATTGCGGCTGGCGTTGCAGGACCGGTTGTCACCGCAAGAGATAGAGCCCATCTTCGGAGCGAATGCAGCAAGGTTTTACAAGTTAAATTCACTATAAACTGGAGGTTCCGCGCGATGAAATACAGAAAGCTGGGAAATACGGGATTGGATGTATCCGTGTTAAGTTTCGGGGCATCTTCGCTTGGAAGTGTATTTCGGGAGGTTCCTAAGGAAGAGGGAATCCGTACAGTTCATACCGCTATCGACATGGGGATTAATCTCATTGACGTCTCTCCGTATTACGGTTTGATGAAAGCGGAGACAGTCCTGGGAGAGGCGCTGCAGACGGTTCCGCGGGACCGGTACATTATCAGCACGAAGGCTGGACGTTACGGTCAGGATGAATTTGATTTCTCCAAAAACCGGGTAATCCGCAGCGCGGAAGAAAGCATGCGCCGGCTGGGAACGGACTATCTGGATATTTTGCTGCTGCACGACATCGAATTTGGTTCGATAGAGCAGGTCATGGAAGAAGGGATCCCTGCACTGGAGGAATTGAAGCAATCCGGTAAGATCCGTTTCTTCGGTGTGACTGGCCTGCCCTTGAAGATCTTCGAAACGGTATTGTCCCGTACAACTCTGGATGTTATCCTGTCATACTGCCATTATTCCCTGAACGATACCACACTGCTTGGCCTCCTTCCTTTACTGGAGCGGCAGGGAACCGGACTGATGAATGCTTCGCCTATTTCTATGGGCCTGCTGAGCACCCGCCAGGTTCCTGACTGGCATCCGGCGAGTAGGGACATCCAGGCAGCTTGTAAGCGCGCTGCCGAATATTGCCTGGACAAGGGAGAGGAGATTGCAAAGCTGGCGGTCCAGTTCTCCACCCGTAATGAACACATTCCGACGACATTGGTAAGCACGGCGACACCGGCAAATATCCGCAACAATATATTATGGACGGATGAACCGATGGACGGACAATTGCTGGAGGAAGTGCTGGAGATCCTGAAGCCGATCGACGGCGCAACGTGGCCGAGCGGCCGGCCGGAATGGAATGAAGAACGGGATCAGACCGGGGAGCGCTTATCATGAAGGGAATTATCTGCGAGGAAATTGGAAAATTCGTATATAGGGAGGAACTGCCGGAGCCGGAACTCCATGCGGGCGAAGCGATTGTAAGGATTCGCCGGATCGGTATTTGCGGTACCGATCTGCATGCTTACCGGGGCAACCAGCCTTATTTTACCTATCCGCGTGTGCTTGGACACGAGCTTTCAGGGACGATTGAGCACATTGGCGACAACCTGGAGGGGCTGCGGGCCGGCGACCAGGTCAGTGTCATTCCATATCTTCATTGCGGCAAATGCCGGGCCTGCCTGAGCGGCAAAACCAACTGCTGTCAGAAAATGAGGGTGTTCGGCGTTCATTTGGACGGCGGAATGAGGGAACGGGTAGCCTTGCCTCTAGCCAATCTATTAAATACGGAAGGGCTGACGCTGGATCAGGCGGCGATGCTGGAGCCCCTGGCAATTGGCGCGCATGCTGTCCGTCGCTCCGGTCTTGGCGCTGGCGATCAAGTCCTGGTTATCGGTGCCGGTCCGATCGGTCTAGGCGTGATGGCAATGGCCAAATACGCCGGTGCAAAGGTGATCGGCATGGATGTAAACGATGAACGTTTGAATTTTTGCCGGGAATGGGCACAGGTTGAGCATACGGTAAGCGCACTACGGGAGCCGAAGGATCAGTTGTCGAAGCTTACTGACGGGAACTTTCTGCCGTATGTCATCGATTCCACCGGCAACATCTCATCCATGGAAAGTGCCTTTGGGTTTGTCGGCCATGGGGGGACTTTGACCTATGTTGGCTTGGTGAAGGGCATGATTGCCTTTAGTGATCCCGATTTTCATGCGCGCGAAATGATCGTGCAGGGCAGCAGAAATGCCACTCGGGAGGACTTTGAGCGCGTGCTTGATGCCATCAAGAAGGGTTACATTGATGTTGACAGTTACATTACCCACCGCAGTGCATTTGCAGACATGATCGGCCAGTTCGAAAACTGGCTGAGACCTGAATCGAAGGTGATTAAGGCGTTGGTTGAGTTGGACTAATTATCATATCGCTATGTTTATATTATGCCGATTGAAGGAGCGTAACAATTATGACTAGCATGGAACACAAACAGCAGTTGTGGTACAGCGGGCCGGCGGAAGAATGGAACGAGGCGTTGCCGATAGGAAACGGGCGGCTCGGGGCTATGATCTTTGGCGGTACAGCCGAGGAGAAGCTGCAGCTTAATGAGGATTCCGTATGGTACGGCGGTCCGCGTGACCGCAACAACGGGGATGCGCTGCTTCATTTGCCCGAAATCCGCCAGCTGATTCTGGAGGGAAGGCTGCGGGAGGCAGAGGAACTGGCTGGAATGTCGATGGCGGGTCTTCCTGAAGCGCAGCGCCATTATTTGCCGCTGGGCGAGCTGCTGCTGTCCTTTGGGGGGCATGAACAGCCTGCTGAAGAGTACAGAAGAGAGCTTGATCTGGAGACTGGCGTATCCCGGGTCAGTTATAGGATCGGTGAGGTCCAGTATACCCGTGAAATGTTTGCCAGCTATCCGGATCAGGCTATTGTCATCCGAATTTCTGCAGATCATAAGGACGGGATTTCCTTAAAGGCAAGGTTTAACCGTCACAACTGGAGATACCTGGAGAAGACAGAGAAGTGGCTGAACAGCGGGCTTACGATGAGCGGGGAGTGCGCCGGCAAGGGAGGCAGCTCTTTTGCTGCTGCCTTAAAGGCGGTGACAGAAGACGGCATTTGCCGGACCATTGGCGAGTATTTGCTTGTGGATGGCGCGAGCTCAGTTACGCTGTTGCTGGCCGCAGGAACAACGTTCCGTCATCCCGATCCGGAGCTTTATGCCAAAAGACAGCTGGAAGAGCTGGGCCGGGTTCCTTATGAAGAGATGCTGGCCCGGCATATCGCGGATTACCGCGAATTGTACGGACGCGTTGAGCTGGCACTGCCGGAGAACCCGCACAAGCTTGCGTTGCCGACCGACGAACGGCTGAAACGGTTTCGGGAGGGAGAGGAGGACAACGGGCTAATCGCGGCCTATTTCCAGTATGGCCGCTATTTGCTTATCGCCTCCAGCCGCCAAGGCTCTTTGCCCGCCAATCTGCAGGGAATCTGGAATGACAGCTTCACCCCTGCCTGGGACAGCAAATTCACGATTAATATCAATGCGCAAATGAATTATTGGCCTGCGGAGCTCTGTAACCTGGCTGAATGTCATGAGCCGCTGTTTGATCTGATCGGGCGGATGCGGGAGCCAGGGAGGGTCACGGCCAGGGTCATGTATGGCTGCCGGGGATTCACCGCGCATCATAATACAGATATCTGGGCGGACACGGCTCCGCAGGATACCTACCTGCCGGCATCCTTCTGGCCGCTAGGCGCCGCGTGGCTATGCCTGCATCTTTGGGAGCATTACCGGTTCAGCCAGGACCGTTATTTCCTGGTGCAGGCGTATGAGACGATGAAGGAGGCAGCCCAGTTCCTGCTTGATTATTTGATGGAGGACGCCGAAGGCCGGCTGATTACCTGCCCGTCCGTTTCTCCTGAGAATACCTATAAGCTGCCGGACGGTGAATCGGGAGTGCTCTGCGCAGGGGCATCGATGGATTATCAGATTATAGATGCGCTGTTTGGGGCCTGCATCCAAAGTGCGGAGATTCTCAGCAGGGACGAGGCGTTCCGCAAGGAACTCGCCGCTGCTCTGGAGCGTCTGCCCAAACCGCAAATCGGGAAATACGGCCAGATTCAGGAGTGGATGGAGGATTATGAAGAGGTGGAACCGGGGCACCGGCACATCTCCCATCTATTTGCGCTATACCCCGGCGACGCCTTCACCGTGGAGCATACACCGGAGCTGGCTGAAGCGGCCCGGACGACGCTGGAGCGCAGGCTGGCCAGCGGCGGCGGGCACACCGGCTGGAGCCGGGCCTGGATCATCAATTTCTGGGCCAGGCTGCAGGATGCGGGCAAAGCCTATGCGAATGTCCGCGCTTTGCTGGAGCATTCCACGCTGCCTAACCTGTTTGACAACCATCCGCCATTCCAGATTGACGGGAATTTTGGGGGTACGGCGGGGATTGCCGAGATGCTGATCCAGAGCCATGCGGGGGGAATCAATCTGCTGCCCGCATTGCCGCCAAGCTGGAGCGAGGGAAGTGTCAAGGGTCTGCGTGCGAGGGGCGGATATACTCTCGATTTCACCTGGGCAGAGGGACTTGTTACGAAAGCCGTTGTGACTTGCACGGTTTCCGGTCCTTGCCGGCTGGAGGGTCCAGGTCTTGATTTCGTCTCATTCACCGGAGAAGCCGGAAGCACCCATACATTCCCCCGTTAAGAACAACAGGTAGAGGCCTATTTTTCTGTATAATAGAAAACAGCTGGCTGGGGTTGGCGTATTAACGCCAGCCCTATTCTGCTTAGGCAGAAGCTTCGCCCAAAGAAAACTGTCTTCTATAATCCGGTATGAACATGCCGTGTACTTTAACAAGTCTATGGAGTATAGGAATAGCAAGCGTTTTCATCTTTTCGTATTTTTAGGGGGGAAGAACTATAGTTTATGAATTGGAAGCGTATTCTTGGAAGGTATAATTAATGATGTCACCAGGTGATTTACAGCAAACAAAAAGCAATTAGCCAAAAAGGGGAGGCATAACAAAATGCATAAAACGGCAAAACGTTCCACCCGGGCATTAGCAGCTGGTACATTCGCGCTTGCGCTGGCACTGACAGGCTGCAGCTCGAACAACACAAACAACGCAAACAGCAACACAGCGAATGGGGGAAACGCTAGTCCGGCGGCAAATGCAGGAAACGCTAGTTCGGCGGCAAATGGAGACGATAATGCTCCTGCAACATTCTCGGTATTTTTGGCCAGTCCCGGGCAGACGCCTACGGATGACAACAAGATTCTCAAACTGATTAAAGAAAAAACCGGCGTCAGCTTTAAAACGGAGCTTCTGGTGGGCGACCTGCAGCAGAAGCTGGGGGTTATGATTGCCGGAGGAGACTACCCGGACCTTATGTCGGGCGATGACAAATTACTCAATGCTAAGGCGTACATTCCGCTTGAAGATTTGATTGAGAAGTACGCTCCCAACCTGAAAAAACATTATGCCGCGGTCTGGAATCAGATCAAGGATGAGACCGACGGACATATATACGTTCTGCCAAGCTATGGGGTATATCAAGGAAAGATTACCGAACCAACTTACCAGGGACCAGGCTTCTGGCTTCAAAAGGCAGTGCTTGAGGAAATGGGATATCCGACTCCTAAGACTCTGGATGAATATTTCGATATCATCGCTAAATATAAAGCAAAGCACCCGGATATGATCGGATTTGAATCGCTTAACTTCGACTGGCGTGTATTCCCGCTTCAGAACGCTCCTGAGCATTTGGCGGGCCATCCGAATGACGGCGGCGTTATTGTAGACAACAACAAAGCGCAGATTTTTGCCGATAAGGACATTTCTAAGACCTATTATAAGAAGCTTAATGAAATTAACGCTCAAGGTTTGATGGATAAAGAAGCTTTCGTACAAAACTACGACCAGTACCTGGCTAAAATCGCAAGCGGCAAAGTCATCGGTATGTTTGACCAGCACTGGAACTTCCAGGATGGGGAAACCTCTTTGATTTCCCAGGGTAAAATTGAAAATACCTATATCGGCTTCCCTCTGCTCTATCCGGGCGCTGAGGAATGGTATCGTGACCGCGGAGCGGTCGGCACCAACCGCGGATTAGGTATTTCGATCAATGCCAAGGACCCTGTCCGGATTATCAAATTCTTGGATCAGATGATTACAGAAGATTGGCAGAAAACTCTCCAATGGGGAATCAAAGGCGAAGACTATGAAGTGAAGGAAGACGGCATGTTCTACCGGACGCCGGAACAACGGGCAAATGCGGATCAAACAAGCTGGCAGTTGGCTAACAAAATCACGACTATGTTTGGTTATATGCCGAAAATTCAAGGGACCTACAGCGACGGGAATGCAGCTGATGCCGGAACTCAGCCGCAGGAATTCTTCGACAGTCTGAAACCTTATGATCAGAAAATCCTGAAAGCGTATAACAAGAAAACATGGTCCGAATTCTTCAAGGAACCGAAAGAAAATTTTATCTACTTCCCTGCTTACTCCATCGTTCTTAAGGACGGTTCGGCAGCCAAGCTTGCGCAGTCCAAGCTGAATGACCTTCAAGTCAAATATTTGCCGAAGGCCATTATGGCAAGTCCCGATGAATTTGAAGGGGTCTGGCAAGATTATGTCGACCGCATTCATAAGCTGGACATCAAGGCTTATGAAGACCGGATAAATGAAGGTATCCAGCAGCGCATCGAAAAGTGGAGTGTGAAGTAGTCGATTTCAAGACAAAGAATAGAGCGGGAAATCGTATTTCCCGCTCTTCATTAATCCGGATAGTATGGAGAGAATGATTTTACAGGAGGGGAACACTAATGTCTGATGCCGTACTGGACAAACAGGTCAAAACTCAGAAGACCCGAAAACGCAGAGTCGATCCGGAAATCGGTGTGAGTCTTAGCTGGAAAACGCTGAAAATGCAGAAGCAGCTTATTTTCATGTCCGTACCGATTGCCATTTATTTAATAATCTTTAACTATGCTCCCATTTGGGGCTGGTTAATGGCCTTTCAGAACTACCGCCCGGCGCTCTCTTTCGGCAAGCAAGAGTGGGTAGGCTTGCAGCAGTTCAAATTTCTATTTTCAGATGAGACCTTTATGATGGTGCTGCGCAACACGATCGCCATGAGCTTTATTAACCTTGTGCTTGGCACTGTTACGGCAATCGGTCTGGCTTTGCTGCTAAATGAGATCAGAGCCAGGTTTTTCAAGCGTATCGTTCAGTCAATTTCGTATTTGCCGCACTTCTTGTCCTGGGTTATTGCAGCGGGCATCGTTGCTACTTCACTGTCGATTGATGACGGAATTGTCAATATCGTCTTAATGAAGCTTCACTTAATTAAAGAACCGATTATGTGGCTCAGTGAAGGAAAATATTTCTGGGGCATTATCGGGGCTTCGAACGTGTGGAAAGAGGTGGGCTGGGGTACCATCATTTATCTGGCAGCCATTACCTCGATCGATCCTTCTCTGTATGAGGCAGCGTCCATTGACGGTGCTAAGCGTTTTCAGAAGATGCGCTATGTCACTCTTCCGGGGATCAAATCCACATTTGTTATTTTGCTCATTATGAACATCGGACATATTCTGGATGCCGGCTTTGAACTCCAATATTTGCTTGGTAACGGTCTTACTGTGGACTGGTCGCAAACCATTGATATCTTTGTAGTGAAGTATGGTATCTCTATGGGGAATTATTCTCTGGCTACGGCTGCAGGGATCTTCAAAACCATCGTCAGTGTCATTCTCGTATTCATCGCAAATTATATCGCAAAACGCCTCGGCGAAGAGCGATTAGTATAGAGGAGGAAGCCCATATGAAAGCTGTGACGAAAAGTTCAGGCCGCATTGAGCCGATTGTATTTCATACGATCAACACCATATTTATGCTCTTTGTGGTTGCCATCACGCTCTATCCATTCCTCCACACGCTGGCTGTTTCTTTCAATGACGGCAGTGACACTCTTGCCGGTGGAATATATTTCTGGCCCCGTGCCTGGACCATGGAGAACTACAGAGCCGTCTTTATTACAGGGACGATTTACCATGCCGCTTTTATCTCTGTGTCCCGTACGGTGCTCTCGACGGTATTCGGCGTTTTTCTGACTACGATGCTGGCGTATACACTGGCGCAGCCACAATACATTCTCCGTAAAAAAATTGGCATGCTGTTCATCTTGACCATGTATTTCAATGCCGGACTGATTCCGAATTACTTCCTTATTAAAGATTTAGGCCTGCTTCATAGCTTTATGGTCTATATACTTCCAAGCATGGTCAGCGCCTTCAACCTGATTATCATCCGTACGTATATCCGTTCCCTCCCGGCCGGCCTCATAGAGTCGGCAAAAATCGACGGTGCGGGAGAATTCAGAATTTTCTGGAAAATCATTTTTCCACTGTGTACTCCTGTACTGGCAACCGTAGCTTTATTCATCGCCGTAGGCGCATGGAACTCCTGGTTTGACACGTTCCTGTATGCGTCTTCAGATATCAATCTGAGCACATTGCAATATGAAATGATGAAGCTGCTCGGTTCCACCATGAGCACGAACAACGATCCTTCTGCGCTGGCAGGCAATCAGCACAATCAGATGCAGGCCCTGGTGACACCGGCTTCCATCCGTGCAGCCATCACTATCGTTACCGCAGTGCCGATTTTGTTCGTATACCCTTTTTTACAGAAGTACTTCGTGGTAGGATTAAACTTGGGTAGTGTTAAAGAATAACTGAATTTATAATATCTAAATGATTGTATGTTAATGAAAACCGTTTCGGCAGTGACCGAAGCGGTTTCTCCTGTTCCACAAGGTATAGCTTTCAGAAATCAGAGAATTTAGACATAAAGAGGGTGATGCCAATGCTTAAGGTACTTTTTGCCGACGATGAGCCGCTGATGCTTGAAGGGCTTCGATTCTTAGTGGACTGGGAGGAACTGGACTTTGAAGTGTGCGGCGAAGCTCTGGATGGCGAAGATGCGCTGCAGCTTATCCATAGCACAAGGCCTGATTTGGTCATAACTGATGTACGTATGCCTGTGATCGATGGCCTTGAACTCATTAAGAAATTTGCAGAAAGTGACTTCCAGCCGAAGTTCATCATCTTTAGCGGTTATGCTGACTTTGAGTATGCGAAGGAAGCGCTTAGATACGGTGTGTCCAATTATTTGACCAAACCCTTAGATGAAAGAGAATTGACAGAGGCTCTGCAGACTGTAGCTGAACAAATACGCGCTGAGCGCAAGCTTGCTTCACGGCGCGAAGCGGTTTCCGCCTTCATACAGGCGGAAACGGTATCCCGTCTCCTCATGCGGGAGAATACTGCAGAAGAAGTGGAAGAGGCACTTAAGACGCTGAATATACATCCGGGCTCCCGGATATGCTGTGTATTGGCTCAGGGAGATTCGCTCGACAGCTCACATTTGCGAAGACAAGTGTATTCGCTGAGTGTCGAGGAAATGTTTATCAATATAACCGCGTATCCTTTTATGGCCGGAACCCGTAAGTATGGCTATTTGCTGGTATTCCCGGCAGAAGGCCCGGAGCTAGACCGGATGATGCTGGCAAGCTGGATTAATGAAATGCGGACTCAGTTTAGCAGACAGGTTCTTTTCTCGGTAAGCCTTGAGCATACAGGTACCACATTTCTGAATACTGCGTATAATGAAGCCCTGGCGGCAGAACTATGCCGGCCGGATGTGAACACCCCCGAAATTAGTTTCTTCCAGAAGCAGGACAAGGATCAAATGGCGCTGCTTCCGGCAGGGATGAAGAAATCGCTGCTCCAATCGGTTACCGAAGGGCAGCTTGAACCATTAAGCTCCCAACTCAGCGATGTATTTAAAATTTTCTCTGCGGATAGTACTTCATCTGCATGGATCGATGCTTTCTTGAGCAACATCAAAGCTGAACTGCTCCGTGAAATCGAGGTCAGAGGAGGAGAACCGGCAATATGGGCGGATAAATGGTTTCCACCCCGTGTAACCGCTTGCTGCCTGCCGCTGCTTGAGCGGCAGACGATGGAGGATCTGCACGAAGTTGCTGAATGGTTCGCCTCAGCAGACAATAATCAGGAGGACACGCTTGTTACAGCGGCGATTGACTATGTGCGGGCGCACTATCAGGAGAAGCTGAAGCTGCAGGATATTGCCAAGCATTTACACGTGAATTCTGCCTATCTGGGACAACGGATCAAGAAACGTTATGGCATCTCTTTTAACGAATTTCTTCATAAATACCGGATTGAAAAAGCCAAGAAGCTGTTGCGCCGGACAGATATGTGCATTTCGGATATTTCGGGACGTGTGGGCTATTCGGATGCCGATTTATTCGCGGCCAAGTTTAAAGCGCTAAATGGCGTCTCGCCTTCGGTGTACAAGAAGGGCTGATTCAAGGGGGAGGAGAGCAGCATGAAGGGCAAAAGGAAACCATCAGCCATCGTCAATGATATTCCGCTCAAATACAAATTTCTGTTTATCTATTTGCTGTGTGTTCTTGTCCCTATACTCAGCATTAACGGACTCTTTTATGTTCAGATCAGCCGTAATGTAGATACCCGCGAAAGAGAGAATCTTGAGATTTCCGTTGACCGGGTGGTCTATGATCTGATGCAGATCGTGAATGAATGTGTGGCGATCAGCAATACGGTTGCCGCAGACCGTGCTTATAATGAAATCATGGATGTAGCCTACCCGGATAATGAGGCATATTATGATGCCTATAGCGATGTTCTGAGGGACAAAATGTGGCAATATAGCAATCTGCATTCCTATATTTATTGGATGGGTGTGTATACTACGAATCCGACCTTCCAGAACGGTGGCAGTTACTTTATGCTGTCAGACAACGACAAGAAGAGTGAATGGTACCGCAAAATATCCAGTGGCTCGGACAAAGTGCTGTTAACCTCTTATCAGGGAACCAACCCGCTCAATCCGCCCCAGCAGGAAGTGTTTGTCAGCCTTATCCGCAAATTGGATAACTTTTCTGGACAGCCCTACCATAAATATCTGCGAATCGATCTGCGGTTGAACAATGTGAAGGGGCTGTTCCAGAAGGAACGCGACTATTTGCAGTTCAAGCTTCTGGATGAGCAGAATCGTGTCGTGCTGGAATCGGATCATTCCTTCTACTCAATGGATAAAAATGCATTGTTGAAAGTAGATACGGACGACAGCCAGCCGTCCAAGCAGATTGTCCGAACCTTGGGCAGTGCAGGATATACTGAGGGCTGGAGGCTGATCGGAACCCCGGAAGGCAGAAAAAGCAATGGTGAGATGAGCCATGCGCTTCGGATTTCGTTAATTTTTGCTGTATTGACGATAATTATTCCCACACTATTAATGATAGTTATTTTACAATCCTATAATCTGAGGGTAAGGCTGCTCTACAAACATATGAAGCTGGTCAAATACGAGCAGTTTGAGAACATTGATATGTATGAGGGGAAGGACGAGATCGGTGGTTTGATCCGCAGCTTCAATCTGATGACAGAGAAAATCCGCAATTTGATCAATGATGTATATAAGCTGGAAATCCAGAAAAAGGATCTTGAACTTGAGCAGGTAAGAGCCGAATTGAACTATCTGGAAAGTCAGGTGGATCCGCATTTCCTCTTTAATACGTTGAACGCCATATTGGTCATTTGCAAAAAATACAAGTATGAAGAGGTCACCGATGTTATCCGGAATTTGGCCCTTATTCTGCGCAGGCTGCTAAGCTGGAAGGACGATCTGATTACCGTCGAAGAAGAAATATCTTTTATAGAGATGTATTTGCAGATTGAAAAATTCCGCTTTCAGAGCCGGTTCACTTATGACATTGATATCGACCCTGCGGTGCTGCATTGGCGGATTCCCAAAATGAGCGTTCAGGCGCTGGTGGAGAATTCCTGCAAGCATGGTCTGCAGTCAGTCAAAGGAGCAAGGAAAATTCACGTGTCTGCTTCCAGAAACGAGGCTGGTCTGATCATTACTGTGACGGACAACGGAAAGGGAATTGAGAAGGAGAAGCTAAAATGGATTGAGTCCCATCTTAAATCGGAGCAGGACTCCGGGCAAAATATCGGACTCCGAAATGTCTATAAACGCCTGATGTTGTATTATAACTCCAGAGCCAAGTTCACCATTGAGAGCACAGAGTATGAACAGACGGCGATCACCATTCAAATTCCTATAGACCTGGCATTAGTCCCCAAAGTGGAGGAATCCCATGTTTAAAGTAGTTTTAGCTGACGATGAAACGATTGCATTAGAGGGATTAAGAACGTTGACCGACTGGGAGGAACTGGGCTTTGAAATCTGCGGAGCATGCGAGAATGGGGAAGAAGCATTGATCGCCATTGATGAATGCTCGCCAGATCTTGTAATTACAGATATCCGCATGCCCGGCATCGATGGATTGGAGCTAATCAAGCGCGTACGCCAGCTGGACATGGAGCAGCCCCTATTCATCGTTCTCAGCGGTTACGGCGAGTTTGAATATGCACGGACAGCCATCCGTTATGGTGTGAGGCACTACTTGCTGAAGCCTGTTATTGAAGCGGAGTGGGAGAAGGCACTTGCTGATATTACGGACGAGCTGGAGAAGCGTGTCAAGCACAAGATGCAGCAGGACATGCTGGCGAACCGGCTTCTTCCCGTTGCGATCGCCCGAATGGTTGAAGGGCAGTGGGCGGAGCCGGAAGAAGAGATTGCTGAGCAAATGGATCGTCTGGACGAGGCGGTTTCAGGATGGACTTATATCCATGTGGATGGCCCCAAATGCCTTATCACGGACATCTGCCGGAAGCTCTCTGGGGCGGTGGGCGCCTTATTCATTGATATGCCCGGTGATCAGGCGGGGCTTGTCGTGGAGAGTTCAGCTTCTGCAGCAGAGCTGGCAAGACGGGTATATACCGAGCTGTCACGGAACAGTAGCGTGAAAGGGTCCGTGAGCATCGGGCCGAGTGTGCAGTCTCTGCGTGAGCTGCCAGTATCCTATATGATGGCTGTAGGGGCTGCCGCCCGCCATCTTTTTTATTCGGAAGCAAGCGGACCGATTGATTCAACCATGGATGCCCGGATCCAGCTTAGCTATAATCTTCCTTCTGCGGATCTGACAGAGGAACTGATGGGTGCAGTGGAAAGATTGCAGGAGCAGAAAGCCTTGGACCAATTGAAGGAAATGTTCAGAATGTTTGAAGTGAATCGGACTGCGCCTGAGGTTGTGCAGATGACCAGCATCGATATTATGCTGAAAAGTATGGAGCTGGTGAAGGAATTCGGAGGAAAGGCTGAGCAGTGGAGTGATTCCTTTGAATTTTTTAAAACCGAGCCCAAGTCGCTTGCAGTGCTGGAAGATATCCTTAGGGATTTGTTGAATTCATGTATGGAATATATTAAGCAGCATAAAGAACGCGGATCCGAGCATCCGCTTATACAGGTAGAATATTTTTTAAAGGACAATTATTCCAGGTCTTTAACCGTAAAAGAAATTGCGGAACATTTTTATATCAATCCGGTATACCTGGGCCAGGCGTTTATTAAAAGGAATAGCATCAGCATACTAGAATATATTCATAATTTGCGTATTGAACAAGCCAAGAAGCAGTTGATTGAAACGGGGGAGACCGTTAGGAAGATTGCAGAGAATGTGGGTTATGTACATTATCATCATTTTTTAAGAGAGTTTGAAAAGCGGACTGCACTGAAACCGGTCGCTTACCGCAACCAGGCTGGAGCTGAAAAATGACGGGTATCCTTCTTTAGTATAGTAATGGTAAACACATACCAATGCGATATCATAGACTTAACTGGCGCTGAAGCAAGCATGGACTTCACATTTCCGGACCCGGTCTCTCCGGGTTCCGGTGTGAACACAAACGGGCGGAAATGAAAGCGCAAACAGTTGAATAATGGAGGGAATGGAATGACACTTCAATTGAATCAAGCCATAGGAAAGGTTCCGCCTAACGGTAATCCGGTGGTTGCAAATCGATATGGGGCCGATCCGTATGCCCTGGTATTCGGAGACCGGGTCTATTTGTACATGACCCATGACGCGCTGGAGTATGACGGGACCGGTGCAATAAAAGAAAACACATACAGCAGTATCAATAAAATTGCTGTTATCTCCTCCAGTGACTTAGTCAACTGGACCGATCATGGCGAAATTGCAGTTGCGGGGCCGGAGGGGGCAGCCAAGTGGGCTACCCAGTCCTGGGCGCCTGCGGCAGTCCACAAGGTGATGGAAGGCAAGGATAAATTCTTCCTGTATTTCGCCAATAATGCCAGCGGTATCGGCGTTCTGACGAGTGACAGTCCGGTGGGACCATGGGTTGACCCGATTGGTGAGGCACTTATTTTACGTTCCACTCCGGGAGTAGAGGATGTAACCTGGCTGTTCGACCCGGCGGTTCTGGTAGATGATGACGGCCAAGGTTACATCTATTTCGGAGGCGGGGTACCGGAAGGAGAATATGCGGAGCCCGGTACAGCACGGGTGATGATGCTGGGAGATGACATGACCAGCGTAGTGGGTACTGCTGAGGTTATTCCTGCCCCGTTTATGTTCGAGGATGCCGGCATACATAAACGGGAAGGCGTCTATTACTATACCTATTGTTCAAATTTTTATGATGGGGAACGGCCGGAGGGCAGTCCTCCTGCGGGAGAGATTGCCTATATGACGAGCGACAAACCGATGGGACCCTGGACATATCATGAGACGATACTTAAGAATCCGGGACATTTCTTCGGAGTGTCAGGCAATAACCATCATGCCATTTTCCAATTTCATGATGAATGGTATATCGCCTATCACGCACAGACCTTGTCCAAAGCACAGGGGATTGCGAATGGCTACCGTTCGACGCATCTGGGCCGCCTTTTCCATAATGAGGATGGGTCCATTCAGGATGTTGAAGCAGATTATAAAGGTGTGCAGCAAATCCAACCTTTAAACCCATATCAACGTGTACAAGCGGTGACCATAGGGTGGAGCGCAGGCATAAAGACGGAATTTGAGACAGCCGCAGGAGAACGGCTTGTGACGGATATTGACAATGGCGACTGGATCGGGTTATCCGGGGTCGATTTCGGAAGTAAAGGTGCCGCAGCATTCAGTGCCTCTGTCATAAGCCTTGAGGGCGGCGGTACGATTGAACTGCATCTGGATGATCCTGCAGGTCTGTTGATTGGGAAACTGCCTGTTCCTGCCGCTAACATTCCGGGGAATCCAATGGAGTTAAAAACGGAGGTTGCCGGAGTCGAGGGGACCCGCGACCTGTACCTGGTGTTTACAGGTAGTACAGGGACGCCATTATTCAAGCTTGTATCATGGCAGTTCATGCAGTAGAGGAATTCATCCAGGGAGGTACAATACAGTGAATACCGCTACGCTTACTAATCCCATTATGTGGGCGGATGTTCCGGATGTTGACGTAATCCGGGTCGGCCCTGCATTCTATATGGTCAGCACAAGTATGCATTCCATGCCGGGCTGTCCGATTATGAAATCGGTGAACCTGAAGGATTGGGAAATTGTAAATTATGTATATGAAACCTTTGAGGATAATGATGCCCACCAGCTTCTGGACGGAAGAGGTATTTATGGAAACGGTTCATGGGCGGCATCTCTCCGTTACAAGGACGGGGTATTCTACGTTTGTTTTTCATCCAATGACATGGACCGGTTCTATATCTACCGCACGGAGGATATTGAACATGGAATATGGGAGCGCTCGGTGATACCGGGACTTCACCATGACCCGGGCTTGCTGCTGGATGACAACGGCCGCAACTATGTGATCTACGGTAATGGGGATATCCTTATTAAGGAGCTGACGGAAGATCTTACAGCTGTGAAGCCGGGTGGGACCGATCAACTGCTGCTCGAAGGCGAAAGGAAAGACATCGGTCTGCGGATCGAGGGCTGTCATGCGTATAAGCTGAACGGTTATTACTATTTGTTCTTTATTGAATGGCCGCAAACCGGAAATATGCGCAGACGTCAAATCTGCTACCGCTCGCGGGAGATTCTGGGTCCCTATGAACGGGAACTTATTCTGGATGATGATCTGGGCTACCATAACAAAGGTGTGGCGCAAGGCGGCATTGTCGATACCCCGGATCATGATTGGTATGCTGTGCTGTTCCAGGATCATGATGCTGTGGGGCGGGTTCCCTGTGTGCTTCCTGTGAGCTGGGAGAACGATTGGCCGGTTATCGGGATTAATGGCTCCATTCCCCGAGTGGTTGAGACAAAGCTTCCTGTTGCGGAACCGAAGCCTCTGGTAATCAGCGATGAGTTCGACTATGCGGCCAACCGCCTGGCCCTGAACTGGCAGTGGAACCATAATCCTGACAATGGGCTGTGGTCTGTAACAGAGCGGCCGGGCCATCTGCGCCTCCGCACGGGTCCATTAACAGACAGCATTCTATTTGCACGCAATACGCTGACGCAACGTACGGAAGGTCCGGCCTGCAGCGCGGAGACAGTGGTAGAGACTTCGGGGATGAAGCCCGGTGACCGGGCAGGATTGGTTGCCCTGCAGAATGGGTTTGGCACGATAAGGGTTGCAGCCGGGAAGCCGGGACAGTTCAGCATTGACATGTGTGTTAACGGCGGCGAAGGCCGCGAGGAGACGGTGGAGAGTATCGTGTATACCGGTGAGCGGGTTTATCTCAAAATTGACTTCAATTTTGAGGATAGCCTCGACCAGGCACAGTTCTTCTATTCGGAAGACGGGACAGCATGGAAGCCCATCGGCCGGATGCTGCATATGAAGTACACGCTGGATCATTTTATGGGATACAGAATTGGACTGTTTAATTATGCGACTCATCAGTCTGGCGGTTATGCGGATTTCGATTATTTTCATTATCATAGGCGGAATTAGGGCTAGGTCTGCAGACGTACAGAGCTAACTATGCCACAAAGTACAACAAAAAGGGCGGCCGCGTATGGACCGCCCTTTGCATTAGAGATAAACTGCTTAAGACTCTGGTTCTGGAGTTAGGGTCTGGCGCCTCTAAGGTTCTGCCGGAATCTTTGGCTCTTTGGAGGCGAGGGTTTCCCGGTAAGCCTTGGGGGAGTAACCCGTAAGCTGCCGAAACTGTCTGCAGAAATGCTCTACATTTGCATAACCGCAAAGCGTTGCGACCTCGGCAATTTTATGCGGACCAAAGCCAAGCTTTTCCTTGGCCAGCCGAATTCGGCAATGAATGACATCCTCCATGCAGGAGATACCGAAGGTAGATTTGTATATCGTTTGCAGATAGCCTGCGCTGATATGCAGATGCTCTGCCATTAATGAAACGGTCCAAGGATGGCCGGGGTTATTGTAAAGAGTCTTGCGCAAGTTCAGAAGATTATAATATTGCGGGCTTAGCTTGTCTTGGGACGCTTCGCACAGCTTATTGAAGATTAATCTAAACAGGTAGTCAATGGAAAGCTCCCGGTAGTCATTCTGAAAAGTATGCTCATAGGTCAGCAGCTGAAACAGCTGATGGCAATAGCCGGGGTCTGGAAGCGAGAAGGGAACACCAACAGGCAAAGTGGTTTCTGTAATATAGGATTCGTCCGCATCGAAACGGACCCAGTCGTTAACGTACTTATTGGAACAAGCACGGTAATAGATAGTGTGCTTAGGAGGATAAAGAATAGCAGAGTGGGCCGGAAATTCTTTTAATTCTCCGTTCACTTCAAACAACGCCGCAGTTTGTGTGAGCACCAGAAGCCAGGCATCATGGCCCTCGGGTATACTGAACACAAAATCGTCAGGATGAGTAGCGTCAAATTCGACATAGTGGATCTTGGGCATCAGCTTCTCCTTTCTTTGGATACATCAACTATTGGACTGGATATATCATTGTTTGGGATTCACCATTTTTCTATAATTATAGTGTAAATCAAGGGTTTTTGGAAATGCTTATGAATTTTATTTTTGATATGCGAGTATCCGGTCATTATAAAATATCAATAATGAAGAAGTATGATGTGCTGATATTCAGAGAGGAGTAACGGGATGTTAAGAGAAGTGCGTGTTGAAAATGGTATTGTTCAAGGACTGCCGGCGGCAGATCCGCGTATTACCAGCTTTAAGGGGATTCCGTTTGCAGCCCCGCCTGTAGCGGAGAACCGCTGGCGTGCTCCCCAGCCTGTCCAAAACTGGAACGGAAAATTGAAAGCGTTTGAATTTGCCCCAATTTCAATGCAGGCTCCGACGGTCATAGATGTGAATAATATCTATACCCGCGAGTGGGCGGTCGATCCGGATCTGCCCATGGATGAGGATTGCCTGTATCTGAATGTCTGGACACCGGCTCTCAGCGCAGATGAGAAGCTCCCTGTCTTTGTATGGTATTTTGGCGGAGGACTTCAGGTTGGCCATACGGCTGAAATGGAGTTTGACGGCGAACGCATTGCCCGCAGGGGGATTGTTGTTGTGACCATCAATTACCGGCTGAACGTGTTTGGCTTTCTGAGCCATCCCGAGATCACTGCCGAATCCCCCGATGCTCCAGCGAATTTCGGACATCTGGATCAGCAGGCGGGCACGCAGTGGGTGAAACGTAATATCGCTGCTTTTGGCGGAGACCCGGATCAAATCACAATAGGAGGACAATCGGCCGGTGGCGCAAGTGTGCTGAGCCAACTGATCTCGCCGCAGAATGATGGATTGTTTCAGCGGGCCGTGATTATGAGCGGCCTCTTTACCCCGCTGTATCCGAACAACCCCATGCCTCCGCTGGACCGTACCCTCAGGCAGGCTGAGGAGGAGGGGGCAGCCTTCTTTGAATTTATGGGGGTGTCTACGCTGGAAGAGGCCCGCAAGCTGGAGGCTGTATATATCCGCGATAAAATGCTGGAATACGGCAGCTTCTGGGGAACGGTAATAGACCAGATGTACTGTCCCGGTGATCCTTATGAGCTTCTTTTGAAGGGGCAGCACCACAAAGTGCCGGTCATGCTGGGGAATACCGCTTCCGAATTTATCAGTGTTCCAGGCGCCGGCAGCGTGGAGGAATTCAAAGCCATGGCTGCAGAAATGTTTGGCGGGGAAGCCGAAGAATATCTTAAGCTATGCGCCGTAGAGACAGGAAATCTGGAGGAATTGCTCCAAAAGGCTTCCGTGAACAATATAGAATATGCGGTCCGTGTTGCCATTAAGGCCAACAGTAATTCCGGCAGCGGTGTTCCGATGTACTATTACACATTTGATGCCGACATTCCGGGCTGGGATGACCCCGGAACCTTCCATTCGGTGGATCTGTGGTTCCACTTCGAAACGCTGGCCAAATGCTGGCGGCCTTTTGTGGGCAAGCATTATGATCTTGCCCGCCAGATGTGCAATTATCTTGCCTATTTCATTGGCACAGGCGATCCGAACGGCAAGGATTCCACTGGTGAGCAGCTGCCGCTATGGAAACCATGTACGCAGGAAGCACCTTACGGCATGGTTTTCGCGGACAAGGCAGAAGGGGTGGAGGAGCCGCCGGTTGAGGTTATGCAATTTCTGGTCGAGCAATATTTCAAGCGTAATCCAATCATAGAGGAGAGAGGAATGAACGGAAATGAACGGGAGTAAGCAGGATTATAAGATGCAGACAGCACCGGCCGGATATGACAAGGAGAAGGAAGGCATTGCCCGGGGAACGATCCGTACGATAGAATATCCTTCCAGAACGGTAGGCAATACCCGGAAGGCGATGGTATATACGCCGCCCGGCTATTCCGCCGGGCAGGAATACAGTGTCTTGTATCTGCTGCATGGGATCGGCGGGGATGAGACTGAGTGGTACAATCACGGCAAACCCCAGATCATTCTGGACAATCTGTACGCGGAGCAGATGCTGAAGCCAATGATTGTGGTCCTTCCGAACGGGCGGGCGATGCGGAATGACCGGGCGGAAGGAGATATTTTTGCTCCCGACAAGATACAGGCCTTCGAAACCTTCGAAACGGATTTGCTCGAAGATCTTATCCCTTATATTGAAGCGAATTATCCGGTCCTTACGGACCGGATGCACCGTGCCATTGCGGGGTTATCCATGGGCGGGGGGCAAACCCTGAATATCGGCCTGAACAATCTGGACCGGTTCGCCTGGATCGGGGCGTTCTCTCCGGCTCCCAATACGAAGCTGCCTGAGCAGTTGCTTCCGGAGCCTCAGAAGAGCGCAGAGCAACTCAGCCTGCTATGGTTATCTTGCGGGGATCTGGACAATCTTAAGCATGTCAGCGACCGGACGCATGCGTATTTGTCGCAGCATTCCGTGCCTCATATCTGGGTGGAGGAAAACGGCGACCATGATTGGCCGGTCTGGAAGAACGGCTTATATCAGTTCTCCAAGCTTATTTTTTAGCTGACGGCTCCAGGGTATCCGCTGCCTGCAGCCGTATATAAAACGAAAAAGGGCGTTCCCGGCAGACCATTATGGCTGCCGGGAACGTCCTTTATTTTTGAAGAATATGAATTTAGATGAGCAGGCTATACGCTAGTGTTTATTGTGACAATGAACTACTTATTGGCGACGGCATCGGCACGCATTTTAACGATTTTTTGTGCTCTTTCCGTATCTACGGCAAAGACATCATTCCAGCCGAGACCGGTTACATCGCTCTTCAGCTTGGTCCAGAGCTTATCGAATTCTGCCTGATCCTTGGCGAATATCATTTTCCAGGATGTGTTCTTCACATAATCCGAGATCTGGCTCCGTTTATTCTTAATATCCGAGGAATCCGACCCGAGACTTGTATTAATATTTGGCACGATATCGATCATATTGTTTTTCTGATAGTATTCGGTCGGAGTGATTGCATTATATGTCTTCTGCCACTCTGTAGTCAGAACGGTCTTGTTCGCTTCTATGGTTGAGCTCCAATAGGTATTGTTATAGAATTCCTTCGTATCCGGATCTATTACAAAATCGCTCATGATCATAGTGTTGAGCTTGCTTTGGCCATCCTGGTATCCGCCGCCGCCGTACTCTTCAGGAACAGGAGTATTGTCTTGGAAGGCCGTTTGTCCTACTTCAGTCAGCTTGAACTTGCCATCTGCCGTCTTTTCATAATTGAAGCCTTCGAATCCATTGGTATAGTAGCGCAGTCCTTCAGGAGAGGCCAGCCAATCCATGAACTCAATGATTCTTTCTGGATTTTTTGCCTTTGAACCCACTGCAAATACTCTTCCGTTCCCGAAGTAAGCATCACTATTCTGGATAATATGGGTGTCGGCGATCGGAATGGCCACATTACCGTCGCCTTTATTGCCTCTTTCAATCGTATTGTAGAAGCCTCTTTCCCATGAATACCATAAGAGCAGAACCTGTTTATTAGTCAGCTTCTCAGAGACCTTATTCCAGTCCTGGGATGGCGAATCAGGGTCAACCAGCCCCATTTGATTGGCGTCATAATAGAACTTAAGGATTTTCTTGTACATACTGTTATCGTCAACAAGCGGAACAATATCGCCTTTTGCATTTAGCTGTAAGGTTGAGGTTCCGTCTGGCTGTTCATAACCGTACCAGTTACTGAGCCAGCGTACATTTTCCATACTTCCGTTGTCCCAGTCCTTCCACAAGGTAATAGGAACGATCGGCTTACCGTCCGGTGTCTTGGGATATTTCTCCTGCATCTGCTTCAGTGCATTCAGAAGATCAGTCAGATTGTTCAGCTTGGGAGCCCCTATTCCCTTGTAATAATCCCAAGGCATAAGCGGACTGGAGTAGGGGAGTTCTTCCGAGAATGTTGTCGGGGAAGTATCGGATGTAAAGGTCGGCAGCGCATAAATCTTGCCATCCGGATTGATGCTTTCGAATGCCGCATTGAAAGGCTTGAAGTGATTGTCCACATATTTGGACAGGTACTCCGTATTTTTGATCTTATCGGTGATATCCATAATCATACCTGCCGGAATGAGTTCCTCCAGCTGGCTGTTATCAATAATCAGGAGGTCTCCCAGATCTCCCGATGCCGACCTTGTCTTGTACAGCTGATCGCCAGCAACCTGAGGAGACAGAATATTTAGGGTGATATTGAACTTGTCTTTAATCAGTTTGCCATACCATCCGGTCTGCTCCCCCTGATAATTTGCCGCGTTGTCAAACACGGTAATGGTCAGCGGTTTGCTGTGGTCGATTCCTGTAGCCGGAGTAGATGACTCGGTTGCTGTACCTGCATCAGGCGACTGTGTTGCTGTACTTGCATTGTTGGAATTGCTGCTGCACCCGCTTAATGCAGTTGTTAACAGAAGTATAGCAGTGCCAAGCCACATTGAGGATTGTTTCGCCAGCTTAATGTTTTTACTCATTTACAGCCCCCCAAATGATTAATTTATCATCATGTGCCAATTAACCTTTGACTGCACCAATGATAATTCCTTTTACGAAAAATCTCTGGAAAATCGGATACACCAGCAAAATAGGCGCGACAACAATGATCGTAACGGTCATGCGAATCGATGTGGTGGTTTGCTTGGTGGACAGACTGGCCATGGCGGTGGAACCGGCATTTTGCAGATTGACCATGGTGGATAAGGAACTGGCCTGATTGATGTAGTTATACAGAATAAACTGCAAACTGTACAATTTGGTGTCTGTAACCAGCAATAGCGTATCCTGAAAGGAGTTCCATTGGTTCACTGCCGAGAATATGGCGACAGTCGCGAGTATCGGCTTGCTGATAGGCAGGATGACCTTGTAAAAGATCGTTATAATCCCGGCACCGTCAATACTGGCTGCCTGTTGCAATTCCTTCGGTGTGGATTCCACAAATGTCTTCACTAGGATGATGAAAAAGGGAGCTACGATGGACGGCAGTACGTAGGCCAGGAAACTGTTGGTGAGGTGCAGGGATCTCATGGTCAAATACCATGGGATAATACCAGCGTTGAAGAACATCGTAATAATGGTAAACCGGTACCAGAATTTTTTCCCCCACATATCCTCCTGGGCAAACATGAATCCCAAAAAGGCGGAGGCCCCGACCGTCAAAAGTGTGCCTATTACCGTTCTCCCCAAAGAAATGACAAATGCATTCCACAGACCCGGTATTTTAAATACGTCAACATAGTTCTGGAAATGGATTCCCTTCGGCCAAAATGCAATTTCGCCTTTGGCACTGAGATCGTTGGCGCTTATGGTATTGATGATGATGGAGTAGAACGGATATACGCATATAAATGCAAAGAGAGAAAACAGGACATAGATCACAGCAGAAATCACTTTGTCGGTTGGACTGACCTGCATTTTAATTTTTTTGGAGATGCGGCTGTTGCTTTTCTTGGCATTCGGCGCCAGCTCTGTCTGGTGGTCACTCATACGATGCCCTCTCCTCTTAACAATTTGGACAGTCCGTTTACGGAAAAGAGCAGCGCAACACTAATCAGGCTTTTCAGCATACTGATCGCAACGGAAACGGAATAGCTCCCGCCCCCCATGGCCAGATTGTACACATATAAATCCAATACTTGTATGGTGTCTTTGTTGAAGGCATTCTGGAACACAAAATATTGCTCCAATCCATTGTTCAGGAAGCTGGCAATTTGGAGCATTAACAGTACAAAATAAGTCGGCAGCATACTTGGCAAAACCACATGCCGGATGACCTGCATTCTTGTAGCACCGTCAACATAAGCGGCTTCATAAAGAGACTCATCAATCCCCATAATTGCCGCAATATACAAGATGGCCGACCAACCGAGTGATTTCCAGGTGATCCATACCCACATCGTAATCCAAACATGTTCTGAGTTCTGAAGGAAGAGTACAGGAGAATCAATAAGCCCCATCTGGCTCAAAAATCCGTTGACGACGCCTTCACTGGAGAACATGGAGAATGCCAGGGAATAGACCAGTACCCAGCTGATAAAGTTCGGTAGGGTAGTTACAGTCTGGATAAATTTGCGGAAACGGACGGCTTTGATCTCTGTCAGGAAAATAGCGAAGATCATGGGGAGCCAGGAGAAAAGAATACTCAGCCCGCTAATGCCAAAGGTGTTTTTGATGACCTGGAGCAGCTGATCGACCTTCACCTGGTTTTCTACCAAGGAATGAAACCATTTGAAACCGACAAATGGCGCTTTGGACAGCGGAATCGGCGGCATATAATCAAAGAATGCATAGACCCATCCATAGAGCGGGTAGTATGCAAAGACAGCCAGTAAAACCATAAAAGGTGATATATACAGGAATTTCCGTATCGAATTGCTTCTCATGCTGTGACTACGCATAGGTTCTCTACCCCCTTTGTATAATTGGAGTTTATAACAGGGCTGCTCTGCCCTAAAAACCTACTGGCCGGTATGCTCTCCTCCTTCCCTTAGACATTGACTCCTTGCCGGATGCCTAATTTTAACGTTATGTTGCACCTATCATTTCATGGTGGTAACGCTTACATAACTATGCAACTATAATAAGTTATTGATTTCTTTCAAACAATGACCAATCCTCACGACTTATTGATCTATTATTAGATAAAACCGTTAAGGTGCAGCTGTACCCCTTAAAAATTTACATAAAATTGAATAATTTAAATTTATTAGAGTGATCGGCTCTTCAGGAGAAAAGCAACAAATGTACATGTGAAAGCAACGCCAAGCTATAGATCGAAAGAGTCGTCTATGATTAAATACATAAAGAATAAGCATCTGTTTTTACACTTAATCTACGGGTTACACGAAAGGATGAATACTTTGATGAACAAGCAACAACTCGGCTTGACGCCACCTATGGGGTGGAATTCCTGGAACACCTTTACATGGGATATTAACGAACAGCTTATCCGGGAAGCCGCCGATACACTGGTTGCAGAGGGGTATAAGGATGCGGGTTATGAGTACATTGTAATTGATGATTGCTGGAGCCTGAAGGAAAGGGACAAGGATGGCAGGCTGGTTGCCGATCCGGTCAAATTCCCGAATGGAATGAAGGCGCTTGCAGATTATATCCATTCCAAGGGTTTAAAGTTTGGGATGTACTCTTGTGTAGGAACACATACCTGTGCAGGATATCCCGGAAGCTTTGAACATGAATTCCAGGATGCCGAATTACTGGCAGAATGGGGCGTAGACTTTTTGAAGTATGATTACTGCTTCAAGCCCAGACACATCTCAGGGGAGCTGCTGTACAAACGGATGAGTCTGGCACTCAAAAACTGCGGAAGAGACATTCTGTTCTCGGCATGCAATTGGGGTGAGGACAATGTATATCACTGGATCCGCGAGTCAGGCGCCCATATGTACCGGTCCACAGGAGATATTCAGGATAGCTGGGATTCTATCAAGGGTCTGGCTTTGTCACAGCTTGATAAAGCGTGTTATACAGGAGCTTATTGCCATAATGATATGGATATGCTGGTTGTTGGTATGTACGGAGGCAGCAACAGCGACTTTATCGGAAGTCAGGTCGGGGGTTGCAGCGATGTGGAGTACAAGACCCATTTTTCGTTATGGAGCATGATGGGATCTCCGCTGATGATTGGCAGCGACATCCGTAAAGCCAATCAGGTAACCAGGGATATTCTGATGAACGGGGATTTGATTGCCATCAATCAGGATGTGGAAGGCCGCGGTGCTTATCGCATCAAGCCGGAACCGCAATGGTTTCATGCGGATGATGTGTTTATGCTGGTGAAAGTGTTAACTGACGGAGACGTTGCTATCGGCTTCTTTAATTTAAGCGATGGTCAAAGGGAAATCTCGCTGCAATTCTGGGATATCGGACTACCTTATGCTTCCGGAAAATCGCTGTCGTTGTATGATTGCTGGACGCATCAAGAAATAGGTATCTTTAAAGAAAGATATGCTCCCGTAGTTCCGGCTCATGATTGCCTGATTGTGCGGGCGAAATTAGTGTAAAGGGATCATGAACATGAATAGGACATGCAGAGCCTGCGGAGTTCCCTTAATGACGGATGATGTAGCGATATACCTTAAGCTTGTTACACGAAATGCCCAAGATTTCCTGTGTATAGACTGTCTTGGCGAGCAGCTGAAATGCGGCCGCGGCCCCATTGAGAAATTGATCAAATATTTCCGGGAATCCGGGAATTGTGTGCTGTTTCGCTAAGCAGGACTCCTGACCGCATCCGTTCAGCCGGAAATATCAGTACTGGCTGCCGCAGGATGCTCCATGATGACCTTTCTATATTCCGACGGCGTGTATGAGGTTGCTTTTTTGAATACTTTTGAGAAATATAAAGGATCCTGGTAGCCTACCGAATAGGCCAATGACTGGATGGATAACTGTGTATTTTTCAATAATTCGCAGGCCCGCTGAATCCTGAAGGCAGTCAGATAACCGGAAATGGATATGCCGTTCTCTTCCTTGAATAAGCGAAACAAATAGCTGCGCTCAATGTTCACAAATTCGACTACGTCCAGGACTGATAATGAAGGCTTCCAAAAGTTGATTTCAATGAATTCCCTTGCTGATAAGGCATAATCCTTTTTAAGAAAAGCTGTGTCACTAGGGTAGTGTTCCATGTAATAGGACAACAAAAGATGCAGCCCTGCATCCGAACGCTCCTGTTCGAACGGCTCCATTCCGGCTGTTTTGACCATCTGAAAGAGTGGTCTGAAATCCTGCGGCGATGCCTCCAATACCGGATGATCAGGTGCAATGTGAATCATCGACAGGAGGCGTGAAGCCTTAAGTCCGTTAAATTCAATCCAATAATACTCCCACGGATCCTGCGGATCGGGATAATAGTATACTTCCGTATCAGGAAATATAACGAAACTTTCGCCAGATGTTAATGAAAAAGTTGTATGGCATGTTCTCAAGTAGCCCTTACCGCTTACAATATAGTGCAAGGCAAAAACATCGCGGACACCCGGCCCCCATTTGTGCAAATTTACAGGTTTATAACCGTTTCCTTTACACATCGAACCGTCTCTGAAACCGTAATCCATTGACTTCATAGGCTCCACCTATATCCTTTGCATCAAGTTCATAGAGCTGTATTTGATATATCCCAATTATACCATTATCCCAATTTGTAAACGCTATCCTTGTTTTGAATTCATAGATTGTTTGAGGGGGAATGAAAAAGTATGACAACCGCTAGTAATCACCATTCAGTTACCTATACTAATCCGATAATGCCTGGTTTTTATCCGGACCCGTCAGTATGCCGGGTCGGGGATGACTATTATTTGGTGACATCGACATTTGCCTATTTTCCTGGTGTTCCGATTTTCCAAAGCCGTGATCTTGTGAACTGGAAGCAGATCGGCAATGTGCTTAACCGTCCTTCACAATTGAACTTACAGGGAGCCAGGCACTCCGCGGGGATTTTTGCCCCAACGATACGTTATCATGAAGGTAAGTTCTATATGATCACAACTAATGTAACCCATGGCGGGAATTTCGTTGTGACAGCAACCAATCCTGCCGGGCCGTGGTCTGAACCTTATTTTATTGAAGGAGCCATAGGGATTGACCCTACCATTTTCTTTGATGATGACGGAAGAGCCTATTATTTGGGTACAAGGCCTAACTCAACCGGAGTACGATATGACGGCAACTGGGAAGTATGGATTCAGGAACTGAACCTGGAGACCATGGAGCTTGCAGGTGAGAGCTATGTACTTTGGAAAGGAGCCATGACAGATGTGATTTGGCCGGAAGGGCCGCATCTGTACAAGAAAGATGGTTTCTATTATTTAATGATTGCAGAGGGAGGAACAGGACCGAATCACGCGGTGACCGTTGCACGCAGCCGGGAGCTGACAGAGGGCTATACCGGCAATCCGAACAACCCGATCATTACGCATCGTCATCTGGGCAAGCATTATCCGGTAGTTAATGTAGGGCATGCCGATTTGGTTCAGAGTGAAGACGGTCAATGGTTTATGGTGATGCTCGCTTCACGCCCTTATGGAGGCAGCTATAGTAATTTGGGGCGGGAGACATTCCTTGCTTCAGTGATCTGGGAGGACGGATGGCCTGTAGTCAATGAGGGCCGGGGAATTCTGGAGGAGCAGGGGGTCATGGGATTGACGCCGGTTCCAGTGGAGCCGCAATTGCGCTGTGACCATTTTGACAGTGACAGGCTGGCACTTAAGTGGATGTTCTTAAGAAATCCGAAGGCGGATTTATATTCATTGACAGAACGTAAAGGATACTTGCGTCTAAAGCTAAAACCCCAGACGTTCAAGGATCAGGATAATCTCAGCTTTGTCTGTCTGCGGCAACAGCATTTTGACTATGCAGCAGCGGCTGTGATGGAGTTTGAGGCGCGGAGCATCCATGAATCGGCAGGTTTGGCTGTCATTCAAAATGAAATGTTTCATATCCGGTTCGAGCGCGTGCTGCATGATGACAAGCAAGTCTTACGAGTTGTGACCTGTATCAATGGCCAGGAGACCAACGTTGCGCAGGCCGATGTTGATGCTCAGCGGTTGTACTTAAAGATGGCTGCGAGAGGCCAGGAGTTGAGCTTCTATTACAGTACCGACGGTAATCAATATCATTTGGCTGCAGAACATGTAGATACGAGTAGTTTGAGTACCGAGGTGGCAGGAGGATTTGTAGGCTGCTGCATAGGAATGTATTGCACAAGTAACGGTACAGCCTCTGACAATGTGGCAGATTTTGATTCGTTTGAATATGGCGGATATTAAAGCGAATACCCATCCTATCTAATACAACTGAATATGGAATAAACGAGGAATCTGGAGGGGGATAGAAGCTCTTTAGGTTCCTTTTTTTCTGTCTAAAAGTAAAGGTGAATTCTAAAAGGAAATAATTGTACAAGAGGGAAAGTTGAATTATGCTTGGTAATTAAGAATGGCCTGTACCATTTACGGTCAGGTGAAGATTAGGCAAAGGAGATGTGAACAATGCCGGGGTACGATTTTCCGAGAAATGAAACGAAGAAGCCGGGGTATACGCTGGTCTATGAGGATGATTTTGATTCGGGAAGCCTGAACCGCAGCAAATGGCTCCCATTCTATCTGCCGCAATGGAGCAGCCGTGCCAAGACCCAGGCGAATTACCGGTTCGAGGACAGCCAGCTGATCCTGCAAATTACGGAAGACCAGGAGCCCTGGAGTCCCGAATTCAATGGAGGAATAAAGGTCAGCAATCTCCAGACCGGGGTCTATTCCGGGCCGCTCGGCAGCGAGTATGGCCAGCACCGTTTTTCGGGCAGCTGCCGGGTCCGCGAAGAACAGGCTGAGGAGAGGTTGTTTACTCCTCATTACGGCTATCTGGAGCTTCGGGCGAAGGGGCTATATCATCCCAATAATTTGTGCGCCCTTTGGATGATCGGTTTCGAGGACCGTCCGGAGCGGTCAGCTGAGATCTGCGTGTTTGAGCAGAAAGGCTGGAATGGCGGAGACACGGAGAAGTCGGTCATCGGATTCGGCCTGCATCCTTTTGGGGATCCGGCCATCGAAGAGGAGTTTTTCGAGCGGGAGTTCCCTATCGACGCCAGCCGGTTTCACATTTATGCAGTAGACTGGACAGCGGAGGGGGTCCGTTTTTACATCGATAACGAGCTTATTCATCACTCGAAGCAGTCGCCGGACTATCCCATGCAGCTGATGCTGAACATTTATGAAATTCCGCAGCCGGAGAGCGGGGATAAGCCGGCGCCTGTGTATCCGAGCGAGTTCCGGGTCGATTATGTCCGGTTCTATCAAAGGGATTAGTAAGCAGTGCGAGCCTGCTACTCAGGGATCTCCACAATTTTCGTATTGACGAATTCCGGTACGGATTGACCATTTGCTATCGAGAGCAGGGTGCTGATAATAGCTTCCCCCCAGTGCTGTTCATTCTGGGAAATAATACGGGTGATCTGCCCATTTGCCTGCGATTCCTTTACAGCAGGAGTCAGGCCGAATGCAATGTTGTATCGCTTCAGACCTTTGGCTTTCCAAACCAGAATGGAGCTGGAGCTGGAAACGAAATCGAGGTTAATCAATGCACTGAAATGCGGGTGGGCACTGATCATTTGCTCCAGCTGCCGCATCGCGCCTTCTTCACTGCCATCGTTGTTGCGGATATCCAGTACATCTATTTCGGATTGCTCCTTCAAATAGTCCTGGAGCCCCGCGAGCCGCTGGCTGAGTCCGAACATATGAGGCATGCCGGATTCCACAAGAACCATCCCTTTGCCGTTTAGAAGTCTATTAACCGCCTGCCCTATAATGGTTCCTGTCTCGTAATTGTCTGCACCAATAAAGGCAACCCGCCTGCTGTCGGGAGAATCGGATTCGAAGCAGATAACAGGGATGCCCTTGGAAACGGCCTTGTTGATAACCGGAATTAAGGCCTTGGAATCGACAGGGTCTATGGCAATTCCGTCGACTTCCTGCTTGATCATCATCTCCATGATCCGGATCTGCTGTTCCAGATTGGCTTCATCCGGGGCTTGAACCAGCAATTTGATGTTGTGGCCTGTAGCGGCCGCCTCCGAATTCTCTGTAATGGTCTCATAGGTTGGATTCACCATCGGGTAGATAATGCCAAAGACAAGGGGCGGTTTGTCAAATTCGGCAGAAGGAGAAGGCATAATGTCCATCAATTCCTGCCTGTCGTTTCTGGTGCTATTGCCTTCGCATCCGCTTATAAGAAGCAGAGATGCTAGCAACGGCAGTAAGAAACGCCTTGCATGTCCTGAGCCTGATCTCATAGATTGCTACCGCCTTCCCTGGCCAACCTGCCCTGGTCCTCTGCAAAGCCATGCTTCCGGTATTCTGTAGGGGTCAAGCCGGTGACTTTCTTAAACAGATTGGAGAAATAATGCTGATCGTTGTAGCCTACCTGAAAAGCGATTTCGAACGTTTTGGAGCGGGTCGTTTTTAGCAGCTCTTTCGCTTTGCTGATCCGGGTAAACGTTAAATATTCCGTCATCGTCTGCCCGGTTTCCTGGCTGAAAATCTTACTGAGATGGCTGGAGCTGACGCCAATATGTCTGGAGATTTCGAAGAGGGAGAGCTGGTCATCATCATAATGCTGACGGATGTGCAGCTTGACTTTGTCAATCAGCTCTCCATATTTATCCGAACCTTCCAGCCGCCATTTCCATAATTGCTCCAGCAGTGTAAGCAGGTAATCCTGGCACTCCTCGAAACTTGCGATGTTGCGGATCTGCTGCTGCAGATCTTTCATTAAATCCTCCGTATTTCCGCCCGTCTGAAAGCTTCTCTTGGCCGTAAGAACCAATTCAAGCGTAAGATCGTTGATTAAGTAATAGGCGTACATGGATTCCCAGTTTAAGCTGCTCATCTCTGCAGTAAACTGCCTGATAAAGTCGGGTGCTTCTTTTGAAGAGCCGAGCTTCAGGAAATCAACCAGCCGGTTCCGGTCAGGGAGCACTCTGTTTGTTAAAGAATCAAAGGAGGACTCCCACAGAGCAGCTTTATTTTGCTTAGATATCTTCTTCCAGGTTTTCTCTTCCTCAGCTTCCAGATAGGAAATATGGATTCCCTGCAACCGGTCCTGAACATTGCCAAGAGAGAGGGACAGATCACAGTTAAATGCAGCCTTTAGCTTAATTTGCAAGCTTTCTGTAAAGGCTTTCATCTTGCTGGAAAGTTCTTCTCGCAGGCTTCCCTTCAGAATCACTACAGTTTCTGTACGGCTTCGTTTATACATGAAAATATCCTGAAGCTCACCCAGCCGTTCGTCTAACAGTTGTTGGGCAGACCGGTATGCTTCGTGGCCGATTTCTGTATCCTGCGGATCGGAAGGGGACAATGATAAAATGGCAACCGCATAATAGGAAGTGGTAAGCTGCAGTTCTAACTGATCTGCCGCCTCAATAGCGGCTGCGGTGCCGATGAGCCCGCCGCACAGATCGGCAAACAGCTTTTCAGGAGTGTAGGCATATCGTCTTTTCAAGCGCTGTTCTTCATCTATTCTGACACTTACTGCATGTAACAGCTGGATAAGATCCGCAGCGCTGAACGGCTTCAGGCAGTAATCCTCCACACCGAGCCGCAGTGCGGTCTGTGCATACTGGAAATCGTTGTGTCCGCTTAGGATGATAATTTTGATCTGCGGGAGCCGCTGGCGGACGACGGAACTGAGCTCGAGCCCGTCCATAAAGGGCATTTTGATATCGGTAATGAGAATATCTGGAAGCTGCTGTTCAATCAGCGGCAGAGCCAATTCGCCGTCAGGGGCGTCTCCGCAATAAATGAAACCCTCCTTCTCCCAATCGACACACTCCCGTATACTTTCACGAATCAGAATTTCATCATCGACCAGCATTACCTTCTTCATGTCAAGCCCCCTTGTTCTTGGGTATGCGGACGGAGATTGTTGTCCATTCCCCGGCAGTGCTGTCCAGCTGGAGTCCATATTCTTCTCCGAAATATAGGCGCAGACGCTGATGCACATTCAGCAGCCCGAAACCGCCTTCCGTAAGATCGCTTTCTTCTACCTGGGCGGGCTGATTCAATTGGTTCCTTAGATGCGCCAGCCGCTCGGCGGAGATGCCGATGCCGTTATCCGTAACGGTGAGTACGACCGATGAATGGCCTTCCGCATAACCGCTGACCGTAATCAGTCCTTTACCGCGTTTATTCTTGATTCCATGATAGATTGCATTCTCAATCAGCGGCTGCAGGGTCATATTGAGAATCGGATACTCTTGAAGCTCTGGTTCCACCTGAATCTGATACTCGAGAATATCCCGGTACCGCATCTGCTGGATAGTCAGATAGCTCTGGGCATGTGCCAGTTCTGTACGGATCATGACCCAATCCCGTCCTTTATTCAGACTGAGCCGAAAAAACTGGGATAGCGCTTTGACCAAATGGATGACACTATCATTCTTGTTCGCTTCAGCCAACCAGACGATGGAATCCAGTGTATTGTACAGAAAATGGGGATTAATCTGTGCCTGAAGCGTACGCAGCTCCGCCTTTTGCAGCAGTTTCTGCTCCCTAATGCTTTGCTCCAGCAGCCCCTTTATTTTTTCAACCATGATATTAAAGCTTTGACCTAAATCAGCAATTTCATCATTGCCCGAAGGTTTGACTTTAGCCTCCAGATAGCCGCTTGCAGTCAGTCTCATTTTATGCTGAAGAAGCTGGATAGGCTGGGTGAGCTTGCGGGTCAAAAAGAAATGAATGATGATGACGAATACAATGCTGAGCACCACACTGACAATGATCAGCTGCCGGATCCGGTTAGCCTCAGAGACTACTTCTTGAAGCGGTGCAAGACCCACTACCTTCCAGCCTGTAGTGAGCGAAGGGGTGTAAACAACAAACCATGGCTGTCCCTTCGTATTTAATACAAAGCTGTTGCGGCTGGACCATTCTGGAGTGGAAAAGTTTGTTGAGGTAAGAATATTCAAATCCTGCCTGCCGGCTGACGGCACATAGATAGGATGATTCTCCTGGTCCAGGATGCAGAAGAACCCTGTCTTGCCGATACTGACGTTTTCGCCAAATTCCTTAAAGAAGGAATCGTCCAAGTCAATAATGATGAAGCCAATGACTTCATGGGTAATCCGCTGCTTCACAGCCGCAATTATAGAAATAACGCCCTGGTCCGGGTAAGTAAAACCATCAACACGGTCAAATCCGGATGTCATGGCGGGAGGGACTCTAAGCACCGAATCCGGATACTGGGTGAGAAGCTGGAAATGCGGATTGCGCAGCGGATTGATATTGGACTGGAAGACTCCTTTTCGTTCACTAATGCCTTTGCCATACAGATTAATAAAACTGATATTCATAACATCTTCATATTTGTAGGTGTCCCTATATAGTGCAAAAGTCTGCAAAATCTCCTTGGCTTCCTGATAGGTTTCCGACTGCGAGAACAGGAAGTGGATGACCTGCGGGTTCTTGCTCAATTCCAGCAGCCGCTCTGTGTCTGTAAACAGATTATCAATATTTCGTCCAAGCGTATCTGCCTGCAGCATACTTGCCGCTTTACTGTGGCTGGAGATCGAAGTGTAGGATTTCTGGTAGGCAACAAGTCCAACCGCAATCAGCGGAATGGTGGTCAGTATGATGAACAAGACCAGCAATTTTGCCCTCAAGCTGGAGGAGATCAAACGTATCATCCTCATCGGTAATATCCCCTCAGTGTAAGATTCACATGGTTTCAAACCTTAGTGTATAACAAATGCCACCCTCTTGGGAGTAGTAAAGAAAGCGCAATCAAAATCTACACATTCCAAACAAAAATATACACCAAATTTAAGATGAATCCATAAAAACATAAAAAAAGAAAACAAATGGCAAAGCGAACCTGTATCTTGCCATTTTGAAAGCGGTTTATACTGGGGCCAACACCAAATGATGGTGAATGACAAAGGGGAGGAAATAAATTACATGAAGAGAATCGGGAAAATGGGAGCGGTTCTTGCGCTTACCCTATCTATGGTAATGCTCGGGGCGTGCGGCAATAACAACGGGGGAAATCAGGCGAATTCCGGTAACCAGGCAACTAAAGCTCCAGCAGCAAATACCGGCAATACGAAGGAAGCCAAAGATATCACGCTCGGATTCTCACAGGTTGGAGCGGAAAGCGGCTGGCGTAGCGCAAACACCAAGTCCATTCAGGATTCTGCCAAAGAAGCGGGTTATACCCTGAAATTCTCGGATGCGCAGCAGAAGCAAGAAAACCAGATTAAGGCGATCCGCTCTTTCATACAGCAAAAGGTAGATGTAATTGCATTTTCACCGGTCGTAGAGTCCGGGTGGGATACCGTACTTAAGGAAGCGAAGGATGCGGGAATTCCGGTAGTCCTGACCGACCGTGCAGTAGATTCCAAGGATACTTCTCTGTACGTAACTTTCCTCGGTTCTGACTTCGTGGAAGAAGGACGAAAGGCGGGTCAGTGGCTGTCTGAGAAGTATAAGGATACCACAGAGGATATCAACATTGTTGAATTGCAGGGAACTACAGGCTCTGCTCCGGCCAATGACCGGATGGCTGGTTTTGCCGAAGTGATTGCTAGCAATCCGCATCTCAAAGTCATTGCTTCACAGACCGGCGATTTCACACGGGCTAAGGGCAAAGAGGTTATGCAGGCTTTCTTAAAAGCCAATAAGGACATTGATGTTCTATATGCCCATAACGATGATATGGCACTCGGCGCGATTCAGGCGATTGAAGCAGCAGGGCTGAAACCGGGCCAGGATATTACGATTATCTCCGTCGATGCTGTCAAGGACGGAATGCAGGCGGCAAGTGAAGGTAAAATCAACTTTATCGTGGAGTGCAATCCCATGCTCGGACCCCAGCTGATGGACATTGTGCAGAATGTGGTAGATGGCAAGCCGGTAGAAGCGCGGATTGTGACGAAGGAATCGACGTTCACTTCAGAGCAGGCGAAGGAAGCTTTGCCAAGCCGGCCATATTAATCAGGCAAATTGATTTGCATAGTGCCACTCCGCCGGCTTCTGAAGCAGCTGACGGAGTGGTTTCTATGGACAAAGAGGAGTGGATGACGAAATGAGCACTCAGAAGCCCATACTGCAGATGAAGCAGATTCACAAGCGGTTTCCAGGTGTCAAAGCACTTAGTAATGTGAATCTCCGTCTGTTTCCAGGTGAGGTTCATGCATTGATGGGTGAGAATGGCGCTGGCAAGTCGACGCTGATCAAGGTGCTGACCGGTGTGTATTCGATAGATGAGGGCAGCGTGGAAATGGAGGAGGCACCTATTTCGGTGCAGAGTCCGCTGGAGTCGCAGGCTGCGGGAATCAGCACCGTATATCAGGAAGTGAACCTATGCCCTAATCTGACAGTTGCAGAGAACATATTTATCGGAAGAGAACCGAGAAAATTCGGGAGAATTCTATGGAAGGAAATGAATAAGCGCGCTCAGGAAATCCTCAGCGAACGCCTGAATCTGCAGATTGATGTCACGGAGCCGCTCTATATGTATTCTGTTGCGGTGCAGCAGCTGGTGGCGATTGCCAGAGCGCTCAATATTTCGGCCAAGGTGCTGATTCTTGACGAACCGACTTCAAGTCTTGACAAGAATGAGGTGCAGCAGCTCTTCCGGATCATGGAGAAGCTGAAACAGGATGGGCTGGCGATTCTATTTGTCACTCATTTTTTGGATCAGATGTATGAGATCTCTGATCGCGTAACCATTCTGCGGAACGGTGAGTTTGTCGGCGAGTACATGGCCAAGGATCTGCCGCGGCTGGATCTTGTGCTCAAAATGATTGGCAAGGAGCTTAACTTACTGGAGGAATTGCCTAGTCTGGCTGAAGAGTATAAGGATTCTCTTGGTGAAGAATTGGTCAAAGCGGATGGTCTGGGGCGCAAGGGAGCCATTGAACCCTTCGATCTGTCCATCCATAAAGGAGAAGTAGTGGGACTTGCCGGTCTGCTCGGATCAGGCCGGACAGAGGCGGCCCGCCTGTTCTTCGGTGCCGACAAGCCGGACTCCGGTAAACTGATATTCTCTGGAAGAAGCGAAGGTGTCCATACTCCCCGTGAGGCGATCGGGCGCCGGATTGCATTCTGCTCAGAGAACCGTAAAACAGAGGGAATTATCGGCGATTTGACCGTCAGGGAGAATATTATCTTGGCCCTTCAGGCCAAACAAGGTGTATTCCGCACCATTTCCCGCAAACAGCAGGAAGAGTATGCGGATGAATATATCCGCATGCTGAACATCAATCCTCCGAGTCCCGACCATCTGATTAAGAACCTGAGTGGAGGGAACCAGCAAAAGGTGCTGCTGGCCAGATGGCTGCTGACTTCACCACAGCTGTTCATCCTTGATGAACCTACCCGGGGAATTGACATTGGAGCTAAAGCGGAGATTCAGAAGCTGGTACTGTCGCTGTCACGACAAGGCATGTCGTTTCTGTTCATTTCCTCCGAACTGGAGGAGGTGCTGCGCGTAAGCGGCCGGATTGCCATATTACGTGACCGCCATAAGGTTAAGGAAATCTCAGGCAAAGATATGAGCCAGCATCAAATTATGCAGGCAATTGCGGGGGGCTGAAACGGGAATGGGAAAACTATACAAGCATCATCTATTCTGGCCGCTTTGTATCCTGGCTGCATTGCTGCTGTTCAATCTGTTCTATTCGCCGGATTTCTTTTCAATCACAATGCATGATGGACATCTATACGGCAGTCTGATAGATATTCTTAATTTCGGTGCCCCGCTGATACTGGTGGCCATCGGGATGACACTTGTCGTGGCTACCAAAGGCATCGACCTGTCGGTAGGTTCTATCGTCGCCATCTCAGGTGCACTTGCCTGCCTGACAATCAGTAAAGGCACAGACCAGAATGCGCTCGGACTGATTGTAATTTCAATTTTGCTTGCCGTCGGACTGTCGGTCCTCCTCGGGGCGTGGAACGGTCTGCTGGTCTCGGTAGCCGGAATTCAGCCGATTATCGCTACACTGATTCTAATGGTTGCCGGACGCGGAATCGCCCAGTTAGTGACCGGAGGGCAGATTATAACAGTTAGCAGCAGCAAATACTCCTACATTGGCTCGGGGGCGCTGGCCACACTGCCGTTTTCTATTTTTGTAGTAGTCCTGATGCTGATTGTCGCCTTGCTGCTTACCCGCAAAACATCACTGGGCTTGTTCATTGAGTCGGTCGGATGCAATCCGACGGCAAGCCTTATGGCGGGTATCCGGGCAAATTGGGTCATTCTATCGGTCTATGTATTCTGCGGGGTGTGCGCAGGGATTGCCGGACTGATACTCAGCTCCAATGTCTCGAGTGCCGATGGTAACAATGCGGGGCTATGGTATGAGCTTGATGCGATCCTGGCCGTCGTGATTGGAGGAACCTCCCTGAACGGTGGACGTTTCTATCTTACAGGAACGGTAATTGGTGCGCTGATTATCCAGACACTGACTACTACGATCTATATGATCGGTGTACCACCGGAAATCACGCTTGTTGTTAAATCGTTTGTTGTTCTTGCTGTCTGCCTGATTCAGTCTGACAGTTTCCGGGCCGCTATTTTCTACCGCTGGAAGACGCGCCATTATCCCGGAGAAAAGGAGAGTATCCGTCATGTCTCTTAACCGCAAATATATACCTATTGTTGTAACGATTCTATTATTCCTTCTGATGTTCACCGCGGGCTCCTTCCGGTATACCGGCTTCTTCTCGCTACAGGTATTGATGAACCTGCTTATAGACAATGCGTTTCTGCTTATTACAGCCGTTGGAATGTCGTTTGTCATTCTATCGGGCGGGATCGATCTGTCTGTCGGGTCTATTATCGCACTCTCCACCATGGTTTCTGCCAGCCTAGTACAGCAGCATGGCTGGTCGCCCGCGGTTGTTATACCACTGGTACTGCTGATGGGGGCTGCATTTGGATGCGGGATGGGCGCCATTATTCATTATTTCAAAATTCAGCCGTTCATCGTGACGTTGGCAGGGATGTTTATGGCCAGAGGGCTATGTTATGTGATTAGTATTGATACAATAACGATCGATAATCCGTTCTACACCTCTGTAGCACAGACCAAAATTGCATTGCCGGGCGGAAGCTTCATCTCGATCAGTGCCATTATCGCCTTAATCATTGCAGCTTTAGCGATCTTCATCGCCCACTATACCCGTTTCGGACGCAATGTATATGCGCTGGGAGGCAGTGAGCAATCCTCGCTGCTGATGGGACTTCCTGTAGCACGCACTAAAGTTTTAGTTTATACTTTAAGCGGATTATGTTCTGCACTTGCTGGCATTGTGTTTACTTTTTATATGCTGTCAGGATATGGGCTTCATGCGGTAGGCTTTGAGCTTGATACGATTGCCGCCGTAGTTATTGGAGGCACGCTGCTCACCGGCGGTGTAGGATATGTACTTGGAACCTTTTTCGGGGTACTCATTCAAGGTGTAATTCAAACGATCATCAGTTTTGAAGGTACATTGAGTTCCTGGTGGACCAAAATTGTCATCGGCCTGCTGCTGTTCGTATTCATCCTTCTGCAGCGGGTATTAAGCGCGAACCGTTCTTCACTGAAACAATAACAGGGAATATATGCATTGGGAGACGGTTCGTCTGTTTCCCAATGTTTTGTTATGTTATATGAAATCGCTACCACACAGGAGGGTCATCCATGAAACTGGTAAAATGGTGTCTGATTTTGGGGTTGCTGCTCATGTCCGGCTGCTCCATAAGCAGTGGGGAGCATTCCCTGCCTACAGCTCCTCCGCCCGTTTCCCCTTTAATTACTGGTTACGAACCTCCTGGCGAGCCGAATCCCATGAAGCCTATTATCCTGGGATTCTCCCAGCTTGGCTCAGAGAGTACTTGGAGGGAGGCAAATACGGCCTCTATCAAGGAGGCGGCCGCAGAAGCTGGAATAACGCTGCTTATGACGAATGCTGAACAGGATCAGAACAAACAGTTTGAGGCGATCCGCTCTTTCATCCGCAGGGATGTGGATATGATTGCTATTGCACCTGTAGTGCAGACGGGCTGGGAGGCTATTCTTGAGGAAACCAGGGAGGCCGGTATACCGGTCATTATCTTGGACCGGTCTGTGAACGTGGAGGACAGCTCGCTCTACATTACTTTTATCGGATCCGACTTTTATGAAGAAGGTGTGAAGGCAGCCAAATATATGATGGATCGAATGCGCCATCACTCCGGTATCATTCAAATCGCTGAGCTGCAGGGAACCGTGGGATCCACCCCTTCTATCGACCGTGGATTAGGTTTCCGGAAGACCATTGAAGCAAATGGTAATTATCAAATCACTCAGACGAAACCGGCAGACTTTACTCAGAAACGTGGCCGGGAGGTCATGAGGGAGTTTTTGCAGCAGCCTAAAGAGAAGTGGCCTCAGGTGCTGTTCTCCCACAATGATGATATGGCAATAGGTGCAGTAGAGGCGATCAAGGAGGCTGGGTTGAAGCCGGGCAGCGATATCATCATCATTTCTGTAGACGGCACCCGGCGCGCATTCGAGCAGATGGTTGACGGGAATATTAATGCGGTTGTGGAGTGTAATCCGCTGCTTGGCCCTCTGCTGATGCAGGCTGTAAAAGAAATCATGGCCGGGAGAACCCTACCCAAAAGGATGGTCACCCCCGAGGATATTTTCACTCAGGAACTGGCTGCTAAAGAAGTGGAGTACCGTAAATATTAGGAAGAGCCGGATGCTGGAGCCGTACAGCGCTGCATGCTTTTTTAAACCTAAATATGATAGTATATTTGTTGTAAGAAGAATCTGGTAAGGCTACTTTTTATATACAAGGAGTTGTTAACAGTGGATCAGAAAGCAGCGGATATCGCAGCCAATGAAACCCCCGAAGGAACACAGATTCTGTATGGGGATTTTGCGGAAGGAGGGTCCTATTATTCTTGTACTTACCGTCCTGATGTAGTTTACGCAACCTACGGCGAGTTGGAAAGAAAACTGCAGATTATCATGCCATCCCGCAGCGGCTATAAGTTTCCTCTAGTCGTCTTTATCCAAGGTTCTGCATGGAGAAAACAAGATGTATACTCCGGTCTTCCGAACCTCTCTCACATTGCAGCAAAAGGGTACGTGATAGCCAGCGTTGAAATTCGGGACACCGACATCGCACCCTTCCCGGCAGCAGTTGAAGATGTGAAATGTGCAATCCGGTATATGCGTAAACATGCTGAGGAGTATGGGGTTGATACGGACCGTGTAGCGGTATGGGGAGATTCGTCCGGCGGACATCTTTCATTGATGACTGGACTTACCATGGGCGAGTACGATAACGGTCTATACAGTGAACAGTCAGACGAAGTTAGCGCAGTCATCGACTATTACGGGGTCTCGGACCTGCTGACCTTAGGGAAGTATAATAATATCCTTGACCACGATGCAGCCGACTCTCCGGAAGGCTTGTTGATTGGCGGATCCGTAAAGGAACATACAGAATTGGCGAAGAAGGCGAGCCCTATTCATCAGGATTTATCTAAAGCGCTTCCGCCGTTTCTGATCGTGCATGGAGACAGTGATCATATTGTACATATTAATCAGAGTATAGAGATGTATAAAGCTTTGAAAGCGCATGGACAGAACGTATTATTCTATAAGGTGGCAGGCGCGGATCACGGGCCAGGCTTCTGGAGTCCTCAGGTGCTAGACATTACAGCTAAATTTTTATCTGCTCACTTAAACCGGCCACGCTGAGGAGGGATCACATGGAATTTGAGGAAGTGCTCACTGTACATGTGCAAATAGAGAAGTCGACCGAATTACGCAATAACGACAATGATTCCGTAGTCATGATTTCTTTCACCGGCACCGTGACGGGAAAATATTTCGAAGGAATAGTTCTTGATGGCGGGGTGGACACTCAGATCATTGGGAGATCCGGCGACCGGCATAGTCTGTCGGCCAGGTATATGCTGGAGGGAAAGGACTATACCGGGCAGCCCTGCAAAATTCACATCGAAAATAACGGGGATATCCATAAAGAGCTGAAGACCTGTCTGTTCCGCACGTCACCCAAAATGATTACGGATAGTAAAGCATTGTCTTTCTTAAATAGCGGTATCTTTGTCGGGGAAGGACATTCAACTGAGTCAGGGATAGATATAAAAATATACAGGGCAGTATAAAGATTGCCGTTGTGAACATGAATAGATTGATTTGGCGAGAAGGCAGCAATGCATTTCCATTAGGAATGTCATTGCTGCCTTATTTGATATCTGGTTCCTTTAAAATCACTTTAAAATTTAAATTTAGTTATTGACTAATCACTAACGTGCTGGTATGATCTGGTTAAGTTAGTGATTGGTCAATAACAAACCAAATGAAATGAGGGTAATGAAAATGAAAAAAGCGATTGTAATTGGAGCAACGGGCGGGACGGGAGCAGCAATCACGGAAGAATTGGTGAAACGGGGGATAAGTACTATTGCATTTGGGCGTTCACGTTCGAAACTGGAACGGTTCGCTGCAACCCTTGGAAATCCTGCGCATTTGACGATTGCTGTTGGAGACGCCATGAACCCTGACGACATTATAGCTCAAGCAGGCGGCGCAGAGGTATTATTCCATTGTGCGAACGTACCCTATCACGAAATGGTAAGCAAACTGATCCCGCTGGGTGAATCTGTAATGGAGGCGGCAGAACGGCTAGCGGTCAAAGTGGTAGCGATTGACGGGATCTACCCTTACGGGAGAAAACAGATGGATCTTGTTACAGAAGAACATCCCAAGCAGCCTCATACGAAAAAAGGAAAAATCCGCTTGGACTATGAAAAGATGTTGTTCAGCAAGCGGTGGAGTAAGGCGAAAGTCATGATAGTCCGCTTGCCCGATTATTATGGACCGACGGCTAATGAAGCTTCGTATCTAGGTTCAACTCTGGAAGCAATCGCTGCCGGGAAAATGGCATTTTTCGTGGGGAACATGAAGGTCCCTCGTGAATTCATCTATTTACCGGATGCGGCGGCTATGATTACCAATCTGGCAGGCAAAGACTTCGCGTACGGCCAGAACTGGAATATCCCGGGAGCCGGGCTCTTATCGGGCCGGGAGATCGTACGGATTGCTCAAACGGCAAGCGGCCAGGTGAAGCCGGTCATTCCAATGAAAAAGCTAGGCTTATCCCTGCTGGGCATGTTTGTACCTGTCATGAAAGAAGTGGTCGAGATGCTGTATTTAACTGAGGATCCTTTGACGCTAAGCGGAGAAAAATACAAACGGTTAATCGGCCCCATCACCGTAACACCGTTCCAAGAGGGGATTACTTCCACTGTCCTGGCCTTACAAAAGAGTATGTAAGCTATTGTAAATTAGTTATTGATTGATTACTCACAAATTCGAATTATAAACAAAACCATTAAAGGAGAGTTGCCTTATGAGTACCGTTTATCAAAATCCGTCTATTCAACAAGTATTTCCGCTTCGCTGGTGGGCGCTTATCGTGCTTTCACTTGCCCAATTTCTAGTCGTATTGGATGCATCTATTGTCAATATTGCCCTTCCGTCCCTTGGAACAGATCTTCAAATGAACACAAATATGCTCAGCTGGGTGATCACGGCCTATGTGCTGCCGTTCGGGGGCCTGCTGTTGCTGGGAGGAAGACTGGCTGACCGTTATGGCCACCGCAGGCTGTTCATAATTGGTGTTGCTGGATTCTCGCTTGCATCTGGGGTTGCGGGATTAGCCCAATCCGGTACATGGCTGCTTGCAGCAAGGGCATTGCAAGGCGCCTCAGCTGCACTTCTGGCACCGGCTGCACTCGCCTTGGTAGCCAAATTGTTCATGGATCCGCGCGACCGCGCCAAGGCGCTTGGAATCTGGGGCGCTGTCGCTGGAATAGGCAGCGCAGCTGGCGTGCTTTTAGGCGGAGTATTAACCTCATCGTTTGGCTGGCCTGCAGTATTTTATGTAAATGTGCCCATCGGGCTTCTCGTCATAGCCGCTATTCCCTTTCTGGTTTCGAAAGATATTGCGAGGGAACGCACAAGCCTGGATATGCCGGGTGCAATTACGGTTACTGCGGGAATCGTAACCCTTGTTGCCGCACTCTCACAGATCGAGCAAGGCGGTTGGACATCACCTGTAACCTTAGGATTGGCAGGTCTTTCATTGGTATCTCTTAATGCATTCATCATTATAGAAAAACGGGTATCCCATCCGCTTCTACCCTTGGCGATCTTCGATAACCGGTTTGTACTTGGCGGGAATTTAGCAATGCTGCTTATCGGTGGAGCTACAACAGGATTATTCTTTGCGCTCTCTGTCTATATGCAGCAGGTACTTCATTATGATGCCATGAAGGCGGGTCTCACCCAGCTCCCGCTCGCAGGTGCCTTAGTCATTATTGCCGGCGCCATACCTGCAGTCGTAGCAAGAATGGGAATGCGCAACACGCTGGTTATTTCATTGCTCCTGCTGGCAGGAGGGCTTGTCTGGCTGGCACAGACACCAAGCAACGCCACATTCGCGGTGCATCTGTTGGCCCCGACCCTTATGATCGGCATTGGATTAGGAGGAGCTTTTGTTGTAGGGACAGAGTTAGCTGTTCACGGTGTATCAGATAACGAAGCAGGGCTTGCCAGCGGCCTGGTCAATACGAGCCAGCAAATCGGCGGAGCTGTCGGGCTTGCTGTTTTAACGACATTATCCTTCATCCGTACAACAGATTTATTGGGCGGAGGAGCATTACAGGCGGAGGCGTTAACAGGAGGCTACTCCTGGGTCTTTTTAGGGGCTGCGGCACTATCCGTTATTGGAGCTATCCTGGTCATTCTCATCGTAAGAAATCATACAAATGGTGAAGTTATTGATTAATCAGTAACTAAATCGTAAACACAGTCCTATTAGAAAAGGAGCATGGCTCATGTCTAAGCTGACAAGCAAGAAACGGGTATTTTTCTTTGGAGTTCCTGCACTGTTGATCATCGTGATTGGGGCATTGATTGCCATTTATTTTTGGCAAATCCGGCTTCAGAAGCCTGTTGAAATTAATATGGCCCAGCATCAGCATGCCTCTGGTGAGATCATGACGGCTGCCGGACATCATCATAATCATGTACAACAAAGCATAGCTTGCGAATCTATCGTTGCCGGGGAGACAACAGCGCCTACCCGCGAATTCGAACTTCTGGCTGCTAGTACTTCCTTACAGCTGGATAACGGTAAGAGGGTAGAGGCATGGACGTTCAACGGGGGATCACCCGGCCCGGTCCTGCGCGTCAAGGAAGGCGACAGGGTTGTGGTCAAGCTTCGCAATCTGGATATTAAAGACGGGGTGACAATTCATTGGCATGGCGTCAATGTTCCTTGCTCGCAGGACGGTGTGGCAGGAGTCACTCAGAACGCCGTAGCGCCTGGAGAACAATTTACCTACACGTTTATCGCCTCTGAGCCGGGAACGTACTGGTATCATTCCCATCAGATGAGTTCCATACAGGCTAAAATGGGGCTGGTGGGCTCCCTTATCGTCGAACCTAAATCTGCTGGCGAAATGCCCGCATCCATTGAGGTTAATGCATTTTATCAGGATCTAAACTCCACCCAGCTGTTAAATGGAACAACCGGCGGATTAACTGTGGAGGGGAAAGCAGGCGAGCAGGTGAAACTGCGGTTGACCAATGCAGGGAATGAGACCTTGCATTTTGCAATCGACGGCGCTCCGTTTAAAGTAATTGCGATGGATGGGCATGATTTGCATGAACCAGGGAGTCTGGAAAACACTCTAATTCCTGTAGGTTCTGGCCAACGTTACGACATCCTTATTCAACTGCCGAAGGGGACAAAGGTTATTGTTCATAGCGATTCTATGAAGAATCTGCCTATAACTCTAGGGAGCGGGGTAGAGCCGGTACGAGCTGAAAATAAAGGGATGTTCTCTTTCACGGATTATGGAACACCGCTACTGGAGGATCATTCAGCTAAACCTACGCCTGATCGGAGCTACGAGCTTATACTTAGCCAATCGATGTTCATCAAAACCATTAATGGTCATGCCTTTCACGAGATTCCCCCAATGAGTGTAAGAGAAGGAGAGTACGTGCAGATCACCATCATTAACGAAGGAGGCGGGGATCACCCGTTTCATATACACGGTCATTCCTTCCGCGTGTGGAGCAAGAACGGTATTCCTTTGACGGGCAGTCCCGTTTATCTTGATACATTGTTGACTACGAAAGGTGAACGTTACGAAATACTCCTAAAAGCCGACAATCCCGGATTATGGATGGCACATTGTCATAATCTTGAGCATAGCTCAATGGGGATGAGCATGATGTTGAACTACGAAGGGGTGACGACCTCTTACCGGGTAGGGAAACGTTCAGGTAACCTTCCGGATCTATGATACCACTTCACCTTTGGACTTATCCAAACACAAACAAGCAGGCTATCGGTTCTAGCCTGCTTGTTTGCGTGCGTTGTTCTAATGATTCAGTATGCTCTCTTCAAGGAGGTCGTGGTTGACTCCATGCACCTTCACGATATGATTCTCGCCCCACTTGCACAACGAGTCGAGAATATCTTTAAGAGATGAGCCATACTCCGTTAATGTGTACTCTACCATCGGCGGAACCTGATTGTATACTTTTCGTTCAATTACGCCATCACTCTCAAGCTCACGCAACTGCTGGGTGAGCATCTTTTGCGTGATGCCAGGCATTAGTTTTTTTAACTGATTTGTTCTCCGGGTGCCCAGGATCAAATGGCAGAGAATGACTACTTTCCATTTACCGCCTATGACTTCCAAAGCCGCCTCAACGGGGATATTATACCTCTTTATCTGAAGCACCTCCTAAGCACTTTTTAGTTCCTATAGTACCATAAAGTATCTATGGCACTAAATAGTGCGTACTTTTTTAATTCGAATTATCACTCTACAATGATCACATGATCTTAAACGGTCAACCAATACCAGCTTGGAGGTAAGCACTATGAATTTAGGATTAGAGGATAAACTGGTCCTTGTTACAGGATCTACAGGAGGAATTGGCAAGGGCACGGCTAAGAGCTTCCTTCAGGAAGGTGCCCGTGTCATTATCAATGGCAGAACGGAGAAGGGGGTTCAAGCCGTTGTTGAGGAGTTGTCGGTATTCGGTACGGTGTACGGAATTGCAGCCGATGTATCCACTGCCGAGGAAAGCCGGGTTCTGGTGGATAAGGTCAACGAGTTGGGTTCCTTGGACGTTCTAGTTAACAACACCGGGGTCTTTGAAGTTAAACCCTTTGTAGACGTTACGGATGAGGAATGGCTGAGCTATTATCAAACCAATGTGCTCAGTTCCGTAAGGCTTTCCCGCGCATTCCTTCCTGGTATGATTGATAAAAATTGGGGGCGAATCATCAACCTTGCCAGCGAAGCAGGAATTAAGCCTTATCCGGAACTGATTCCTTACGGGGTTTCTAAAACGGCCCTCATTACACTATCCCGGGGATTGGCTGAACTGGCGAAGGGGACAGGCGTAACCGTCAACTCTGTGCTTCCCGGCCCAACCTGGACAGAGGGATTTGCCAAATTCATTACGGACTTGGCTACGGAGAAAGGTCAGGAGCTGGAACCCTTCATCCGTGAGTATTTCCAGGAAAGCACACCTACCTCCTTAATTCAGCGTTTCGCAAGCGTAGAGGAAGTAGCTGATACAATCGTATTTCTAAGCTCTGTTAACGCAGCGGCTATCAATGGCATTGCCCAGCGCGTCGAAGGCGGTATTATCCAGTCTATTATGTAAATTTAAGGAGGAGATCAGAATGACAAAAATATTGATGGTTGTAACGAATCATTCAGAGATTAAGCCAGGTAAAGCAACAGGAATATGGTTATCTGAATTTGCCGAAGCGTATGAAGCATTTCAGAAGCAAGGTTATGAGGTAGTTGTAGCGAGTCCCCTTGGAGGGAAATCGCCGGTTGATCCAGGCAGTGTCGATGTTAATACTCCGGCAGAAATTTTGAATGCTCAAGAGCACCTTGCTAACACCGTTCCGCTGGAGGAAGTATCAGAGAGCCAGTTTGATGCTATATTCCTCCCGGGTGGACATGGTACCATGTATGATCTGCCGGGCAACTCCAAGCTTCAGCAGCTTCTGCGGCAGTTTTATGAGAACAGCAAAATAGTAGCTGCGGTCTGCCACGGCCCTGCCGGGCTGGTCGGTGCAACATTATCGGACGGCAATCCGCTTGTGGCCGGAAAAAGAGTTAACGCCTTTACCAATCCAGAAGAATCGCAGACGGGCCTTGAATCAGATTTGCCGTTTCTGCTCGAAAGCAAAATTCGTGAGCTGGGAGCCATATATGTTGCTGCCCCGAATTGGGTGAGCCACGTTGAAATCGACGGCAATCTGGTTACAGGACAGAATCCTCAATCAACCCTTGCCGTTGCTGATGCCGTTATCCGGAAAATCGGTTAATGAGGGTCCAACACATTCTAATGTAGGCATTGTGGAAAAATATATGACCCGCAGGATGGACATTTTAAACCAATGGCCATCCTGCGGGTCATTTCTGTTTAAATATTTCTTTACCGGAAGGTGTTTAGCCTGGAAGAAGGTACCGCCCTGCCAGTGAAATTATGATATAATGACCTCGTTGTTTGTGAAAAGCAGAACTATACTATGAACATAGGACGGGCCATATGAAGAGGTATTTGCTTAAGGTGGATTTAACACGATTGATTATTATGGTTTTAGGCAATGTTTTTCTGGGCATGGGAATCAGTATCTTTAAGCTGTCTGGCCTGGGGAACGATCCCTTCAGCGGCATGGTGATGGCACTTGCAGACACCAGCGGTATCGTATATGCCAATTTTCTAATTTTACTGAATCTTGTATTGTTTGTAATACAAGTTATCTGGGGACGAAAGTTAATTGGAGCCGGAACCTTCGTAAATGCCATTTTTCTGGGTTACATAGCCACTTTCTTTTATAATATCTGGATAGATCTGCTGGGCGAACCTCAGATGTTCTGGCTGCAGGTGGCCACCGTGGCGATTGGCGTGGTGGTCTGCAGCTTTGGTATATCCTTGTATCAGACATCACAGGTTGGAGTAGCTCCCTATGACAGCCTGTCCCTGATTATGAACAAAAGATTCCCGAAAATCTCATATTTTTGGCATCGAATGTTTACAGATGCTCTTTGTGCTTTGGTTTGCTTCCTGGCAGGTGGCATCATCGGGCTGGGAACACTGGCGACCGTATTCGGTCTGGGACCCATCATTCAGTTCTTTGATGTGAATTTTACGAAGAAGCTTCTGGCAAAGAGGGGTCCAACAGCCGGATAAAGGATAGAATTTTTATAAAAGGATTATCTTTTGCACTCAACTGCAGAGTTAGACTTTATAGACCTAAGACCTGGTAAACAGGTAAATTTTACGTTTAATTTGCATCCTAATACAAAAGGATCTTAACCAAATCTTGGTTAGGGTCTTTTTTTGTGCCTACAGAGACCGGTAGAAAAAGTGAAATGGATGACTTTTGACCTAATTGATCGAAAATATATCAAAATTAAATTGTTAAAATGCGGAATATATTAAATGAAATTCATTCTAAAGTAACATGTTTCGTTAGCTATCTTATGGTTTAATATACCATTATGAAATTTAGAAACTTCCAGTATTTCTCAGTCTTACGGAGTAGCTACCCGTTTTCTGGTCTTACTGGCCCGGCATGCGGACTCTCCCCCGCTTCTGTACCTGATACATAAGGAGGACCCCATGAGACTACTATTAATCGCGGGCCGATACGGAACCGTCGCACGTCAGTACATAGACAGCATTACCGAAGTGATAAACGATACGGAGCTTACGCTTAATGAATCGGTCCGCTATGCTGCCGATACCGCTCCCGAACCGGACGGAATCCTCATTACAGATGACGCGCTAAGCATGCAGATTGAGAAGGACAGACGCGATCTCGAAGCCTTGATGAGTGCCCTGACTGCCTTGAGGCCTACCGCGGTTCCGGTCATCTTGATTACCTTGGATAGCTGGAAAGAGCAGGAGTGGGAGAATCTGCGGGCTAAATATCCCCAGGTTGGAATTATCGTCAGCGAATACATAAGAGTAACACCAAAGCTGTTTCTGGAAGCCCTACGGCGGACTAGAGAATTTTCAGGGCGAAAAGCCCAAAAACCTGCCCGTGGCGCTGAGGGCGGAATGCTTCCCGGACTGGAAGCGGGAAGCAGCCGGGAAGGAGAACCGGCCCGTAAATCCTTTCTTGACCGGTTCCGGCCGAAAACCAAAGAACGCCAGGCTCCGGAGCCCACGGATGTCCTGACCCGGGAGCTGGAGCGGATCAGCCGGGGAATCAGCAGAGTCGTGGCGGTAACGGGTCACAGGGGGAGCGGAGTGACGAGCACGGCAGTCAACTTAGCCAGCGAAGCTGGACGGAGGGGACTCACCGCACTGATTGTAGATCTGGATATAGACTACCGGAGCACGAATATGTATTTCGGCAAATTCCATGAACGGACCAAGCGTGATGAGGATATTAATGCCTCGCTGATCCGGACTCTGGCGCGGCCTCAGGATTACACATCGACGGCTTTTCCTATTAGGGAGAACGTCTGGCTGACCGGGCTGGGCTACGAATTCAATGATCCGAGGCTGATCGGCCAGTTCGTAACGGAGGCGCGGCTCACCGGACTTTTGTCCCTGCTTAGGAACCGATTCAATCTGATTGTACTTGACCTCCCGCTGGACCTGCTCCGCCAGTACCTGGAAATCATGATACATATCGATAGCTTTGGACTTTGCGTGCCTAATGACCTGTATTCCGTATTAAGCACCTTAAGAAATGTGGAGAACAGTCTCCCTAAGGAACAGGCGGTCTATCTTAATGCGAAGTCTAAACTTGTAGTCACTAAGTATAACGATAGATCCCGTTTTCAGGGAGAGAGCTTTACGCCGGAAGCTGTGAGCCGGGTGCTTACCTCTGGACTTATGGAAGAATTCACCTATGAAATGAAAGTAGCGGGTTACGTCCCCTACAGCAGCGATTTCGATTCACAGATCGAATCTGACGTGCCGCTAGTACACAGCAGCATTAATTACGAGCGCGCTTACGGAAACATACTTCTACGCCTATTGGAGGGAACGGGATAAATGGATTTGAGCAGTCTTAAGAATGCGGCTCCGAACAGACAGCTGTTCAAGCGGGGAGCGGCTCTGCTCTTCAGCATCATTATCATTGTGGCCTCTTATCTAGTGATTACGAGGGCAAGTCGGGATGCGAACGATGTCGTCGAAGTTCTGCGGGTCAAGCCCAGCGAAGGCATTCCCGCCTTCGTGGCGCTGGATGACAAGCTGATTGAGAAATACAACATCATCAAAAAGGAATATACAGAAGACATGGTGCTTGCTGAGGACCTGGATGAGGTCGAGGGGAAACTGACAGCCAACTTCCTCCGAAAGAATACAGTGCTGTTCAAGGACCAGCTGATTGATGAGAAACCGCAGAAAAATGAGTGGCTGTACCAGGTAGAGGAGAGCAATGAAGTGCTTACCCTGCCATACAACTTCCTTGAGGTAGGAGGCGACATTCTGATGCCTGGAGACAGGGTGAGAATCCGGGTAACTTATGAGGTCGAACAAGCGGGGGGGAACGGCGGCAATCCGAATGCGGTTTATTCCCAGTCGCCGAACAAGGTTAAAAAGACGGAAATTCTATTCGACAGCATTGTTGTCAAGGATATGCTGAACGCGAACAGCCATTCCATTTACGAAGTGTATAAAGAAGTCCAGAAGCTGGACGAGAACAAAAAGCAGGAAGTGATGAAGAGCAAGGATTTCCTGAAGAACATTCAGCCGCGGGCACTGCTGCTGGAGGGAACGACGGAGCAGATCAATAATTTTGCCAGATTTAAAGGACTGGATGGCAATTCGTTTCTGATTACGATCCTGAGCCGGAAGGACAGCAATGTGATCGCAGATCAGCTGCCCACCTTGGAGAAAGAGGTGGAATCATGGATCGGAAACGGCGAATAGGGCTGGATAGTATATTTCAAAAAATATCTTCTAAAGATCTGGTTGGAGCAGAGCTTCAGGAAAACAGCCTGATTTATAGCGTGATTGGCTTTATTCCTGCGACAGACTTTGTTGATAACGCACTGCTGATCAGCAACCTTGCCTACCTGATTTCACAAAAAGGTCTTAATACATGCGTAGTGGATCTGAAAGTATTCTACCCCAGTCTGTACCAGCATTTCGATGCCGCTGCCCCCAAAAAGGGGAAAGGCCTGATCAAGTTGCTAAAGAGCGACAAGGTTGATTTTCGCGAGGAGCTTACGAAGACGAAATATGAGCGGCTGTACTTGCTGTCTCCCAGCCCGCAGGATTTGATGGAGGAATATTTCGACTTTGAGTTCAGTCATCTGGAGCGAGTTATCGAGACCTTGAAGACTATGTTCGACATTGTGCTGATCGATATTCCGAACAACCCACCTCTGGAATTCTGTCTGGGGGCGATGAAATACTGCCACATTGGATATTTCACGGCTTCTGAACGGATGGAAGCGACGGTCAACATGGTTAAGCTGCTGGATTTCGCCCAGTCGGTCGGTATCAGCACCGCCAAATTCATGAGCGTCATTATGATGAATCTGCAGAATATCGAGTTTGATTACAAGGTTATGAATGAGACAGGGTTTCATATTGCTGCCGCTCTGCCGCTTGTAAAGGACGCCGTCACCTGTGCTCATGAAGGCAGGCTATATATCAAGGACAGCCCGATTGTAAACAAATACTTCAAGAAGGACATTCAGAAACTGGCCGACCGGTTGGCGGACCAATAGAGGAGAGAGAGCCTTGCTGACACGCGGGAAAATTAGCGACATGCAGCAAAAGGTGCTGCATCAGGTCCAATCCAAGGAAAATCTGGAGGAGCTGGCCAGTAAATATACGATCATCAGTTTCGAGGAAGCGCTGGAGCTGTGCCAGAAATACATTACCAAAATTACAACACATGCCTACCGCAGGGAAACCGACCCCGCCCGGAAGCGGGAAATGACAAAGGCCTATATCAACGAATTCGTGGATTCACAGATGCCATCGGTCGAGGGATTTCCTAATTTGCCGCAGCTGAAAAACGCACTGATTAATGAAATCACGCATTACGGCCCGATCACCGAAGCGATGGAGAATCCGGCGATTGATGAAATCCGCGCCAACGGTCCGGATCAGATCTTCGTCGAAAGCGGAGGAAGATCGATCCCGTGGGATCAGCATTTTACTGACCGGGAACATATGGAGCGGATCATCGCAAAGCTGATCGGTGTTTCCAAGATGCGGCTGATCCCGAAGATTCCGATGGTGAACGCCAGAACAATCGAAGGGTACCGCGTCAATGCGACTCACGCGGAAATATCACCGTACGGCCAGCCGGCGTTCGTTATCCGCAAATTCAGCAAAAAAACCATCAACCCGAAGATGCTTGTCGAGAATGAATCCTTCTCCTCCAATATGTACAAATTGCTGTCGCTGATTCCTAAATCGGATCTATCCTGGATTACTGTAGGGCCGACCGGAAGCGGCAAGACGACGCTGAATGAGATACTGGTCAAGGAGATCAACCCGATGCAGCGCATCATCACAATCGAGAATCCCTCAGAGATGCGGCTTATCCAGCGGGAGAGCGGAAGCGAGCACGGACGGGTGCTAAACGATGTACTGCAATACGAATCGGTACCGGAGGAAGATGATTCAAGTCCGGCGACGATGGAGAATTTGCTCATCAACGCGATGCGCCAGTCCCCACACTGGATCGGCCCGGGCGAGCTGCGGACGCCGGGTGAATTCGCAACGGCCCTGCGGGCTGCCCAGACGGGACATTACTTTTTCTCAACGCTTCACGCTGAAGGAGATAAGGAGGCGATTTACCGCTTTCTGACGGCTTATCTCATGGCTTCTAATGAACCGGCCGAGCTCGCGCTCCGAAATATATGCAGTGCCGTGAAATTCGTTATTTTTCAGGAGAAGCTGGCGGACGGCACCCGTAAAGTCACTTCTATTTCCGAAGTTCTCGGTGCGGACGGCTTGAACCCGCTGATCAACCAGATATACCGGTACGAATATGACGATGTCATCGAAGAATGGGATGGAGGCAGAAAGGTTATCCGGATCGCCGGGCGCCACCGCCGGGTCGGTAAGCTGTCGGAGAAGGTTCAGCAGCAGATGATTAAGGCCGGGATCAAACGCAGCCGTTTCGAGCTGTTCACGACCGATCCGGCTGAGGAAGAATCGGAGGTGTACGAGTTCCATGGATACGCCTTTAGTCACTAGCCTGATGCTCGGACTGGCCGGATTTATTCTGTTCAACGCGATATTCGGTGTCAAATTCTTTCAGGGCCTGGGCGGTTACCTTCTGGAGCAGGTGGATATCCTCGCGGAACATTTGGGCCGCTACAATACCAAACGTTATGTAGACAGGGTAAAACGCGAGCGGATCGTAAAGCGCAAGGAGAATATTTACGCCAAATACAACCGTATGGTTGAAGGGTTGATTCTTGATTTCAATATGCCGTTCACGCTGGAGAGCTTTACCTCTATGCTCTGTATCTGTTTTGCTATTGTGGCGCTTCTGGTCATTCTGTTCATGAAAAGCATAACCCTGTCCGTGCTGATCACGATCTCCATGTTCATCGGTCTGTTGACCTTCTTCGTCATGCAGTCAAGGGCGATTCAGGCGGAACGGCTGGAGAACATTATGGATGCTGAGGATGTCATCTGTCCGCTGGCCCGCGAAGGCGTGCTGGTAGCGATCAAAAAAGTCATGGAGAGCGATGAATATATCAGTCCCGGTCTCCGGCCTTATTTCCGGCAGTTCATCGACAACTGTGAGAATAACGGTTATTCCTTCAAGCAGGCGATTCAGCTGTTGAACCGGCAGCTTGGGCCCAAATTTGACAGTTTTGCCAAGAAGGCCATTATTTTCGAATATAACGAGCGCAAAGGGATGGCCGATATTTTCCTGGATATTGTCGATGAGAATGCGGTGCTGCGTGAGATTAACCTGAAGAAGGAAACCATTTTTCGCAAAATGAACCGGAATTTCCTGATGAAGACGGCTGTCATCGTTCTGTTTTTCCTGTACGCATTGACCGTCGAGGACTTCCGGGCGTTCATGCTCAATACCGATGCAGGTAAAATGATCAATACGGTTATGATCAGCATTGTCTGTCTGAGTTTCGCCAGAAGCCAGGTGCTTCAGGGCAACATGGGCGGCGGAGGCGATAAGAAATGATCGTTCTGGCTAAACTCGCAACCATGCTGTCCATTCTATACCTGGTCAAAACCTTATTTTATCCGATGATGCGCTCGGTCAGCCGGAGCCAGAAGAAGCGCGCCCGCCAGTACATGAAGCAGCGTAAGAACGAAAAGTTCAAGCAGAAGCTGAGACGCTATAAGCTAAGATTTGCGCAGAGGTACGGTGGGGTCCTGCTCAGTGGAACTGAAAGGCTAAGATTCAAAAAAATGATAGGCCGGCTGGATCTCGGCAAAAGCCCGGAGGAAATCCGCATCGAGCAGCTCCTGTATCTGCTGGGCGCTGTACTTCTTACACTTCTAATGATGAAGGTCAACACTATTGTCGGTTATTTATCGGCGATCTTAATTATCCTGGGCTGGCTGTATCCGGTCTCCGAGCTGGAGAAAATGATTGAGCGCAAGAACCGGAACATCGCGCTTGATTTTCCGGCATTTTACAGCATGGTGTACTACCAGTACATCAAATCTGTGAATATTCATCTGGCCGATGTGCTGAGAGATTATATCCCGAACGCCAATCCTGATATCGGCGAAGAGCTGGGCGTGATGCTGGACAACACGGAGTACGGTGAGGAGTTCGCGCTGAAGCAATTGAAGAAACGGGTACCCCTGCATTATGTCATCAAGTTCTGCGATATTATGGAAACGCGGTTGAAAGGGTACGACAATATCTCTCAGATGGCTTATCTCAAGAATGAACTGGACAGCTTTCGTGTGCGGGCCCTGGAGGATGAGCTTGAGAAAAGGGAACGCAGCGGCGCACGGATCCAAATGGCCCTGATCCTGGTGCTTGCGGCGTATATCCTGATTTATTATCTGTTTACCATTCTCGATTCGATCAAAATGTTTCAATAGAGGATCAAACGCAAGATTATCAGCTCTTCTTAAAAGAGATCAGGAGGAAATTAATATGAATAGATGGTTAAAGATGAACGAACAGTCAGGTAAGGAAGTAATAAGTGCAAAGCCGGTTGCGGTTACCCGGATACGCCGGATGCTGGAGGATGAGCGCGGCGCTGTAGGGGTGAAAGAGATTGCAGTTACGGTAGGTGTCATTGTAATTATTGGTGCGGTGGTTTCACTGATTACCGGAACCTTTTTAAATACATGGATCAGTGATATATGGACTCTGTTTATTGGACAGATCAAAGAAATGACTACGTCCTAATCCGGAGGTTGCGATATGCGTGGTGTTGCGAAGGCGGTACTCGGCGTTATATTATCATCGGTCGCGATTCTGCTGCTGTTGAATTTAGCCTTTTTCTTCCCGTGGTATTTGACGCTGATTACCGAAACGTATAATGTCTCCCAGATTGTGGCCGGGGATAACTATATGAAGGAAACTTATTACGAGGATGCACTGGAGCGGCTGCAGAAGAGGCCGATCTTCCGGGATAAGGAAGACAAGATTGAGATTCTGGTTACGAATGCGGATGGCCGCAGCGCCATTGGCGACGATGATGAGACGGTCTATTATAACAGCTCCGAGATGGATAAACCTTACCTGCAAAGAGGTGAAGAACTCGAAGTGGAGATCCGGGCCGTGTATCCCTTTACTATTACCCTGTGGGGGGAGAAGCTGGAACGCGAGCTGCCCGTCTCGTTCAGCATGTCGACTACAGGTCTGAAGCATTACAAGGATTTGGACTATTATACGGACTAATGGGAAGGGAATTATGTGAGGAATATAGCCGTTATGATCCTGGTCGTTATTATGGCTTCTATTGTGATTCAGCCGCTTGTAGAGCTGGCTAATCTGTTCAGGGAGAAGGTAACCCTGGGCTCCGCCGTATCTAATGCCTTGCGGGCAGCGAGGGACCGGAGTCTTGAAGTTGAGCTTCTTCGCGGATTGGATGCCAGAGTGGATGAGGAAAGATTCAGGGACTATTTTGCCGATGCCTTTGAGGACACGTTGAATGTCAGTGTATCCGATGATTCCGGGGACGAGGTTACTTTTATCTCCAATGACGGGAAGTTCAATGATTTTACGGTCAGATTCGCTTTTGTAGAGAGCACCGATTTGAACGGCCGGGTAGTCACCCAGGTGAATATCGACGCAAGATCGGCTTACAAGTTCAAGACCAAGGCTTTGCAGCTTGCCGAGGAAGCCGGAAGCTCAGGTGAGGTTGAACTCATCAGTGAGCGGACCTATCTGCTCTCTGTCAGGAACTAAGGATAAGGGAGGGGCTTCTATGAACTACATAATGGTTACCCTGCAGACCGAGGACGGCCGTCAGACCGATCTGAAAGTCCCGGCCTTCGTACCGGTCGGTCCGCTGCTCGACATGCTATCCGAAAGTCTTCATTTCGGGAACCGACCGGAGCAGATGCTGCAGGCCGAACCGCTCGGGCGGATTCTGCAAAGAGGGAAAACGCTCGAGGAACAAGGCGTGTGCCATGGTGCGCTGCTGACCGTCATCTAGGAAGGGGAAATACCATGAACGGCAATTTGCAAAACGGGGGCCTGATTCACCGGAGCGGGGACTCCCTGCTTGTTACCGACATCAAGGGATATTCCGGTACTTATCTCATACATAACGATACAAGCTTTGACATTGTTACGGACAGCCTGATGTGGTTCATGAACAGCAGTGAGGGCACCGGGATTCTGTACAGCGATCAGCGGCGTGGCAACCGCCTCTTCCGGTCGGCTCCGGACGTACGCGAAGGCAAGCTGCTGCTGGATAAGCCCTGCGCCCAGCCGCTTCTTCACGGTGATATGGTCTATTATATCGATGAACAAGACGGCTGCCTGTACTGCTGTGCCGCGGACGGCCGATTTGACCGCCGGCTGGTAGAGGAGAAGGTGAACGGATTCCTCCTGCTGGAGGACGAAACCGTGATATTCGCCTCCGGTCAGGGGATCCGGATGACCGGAGCCGACGGGAGGAAAGCGGAGACACTCAGTCCGGAGTCCGCAGGACGGATGGTCCGTGTCGGCGGCCGGCTGGCCTATGCTGACCGGAGCAGCGGTTTAATCTTGAAGCTGCTTGATCTCACCAGCGGGAAATCGACGGTTGTAGAGGGAATTGCCGCCGCTTCGCTTAATACGGATGGCCATTACCTGTACTGCGCCAACCGGCGTAACGGCAGCAGCCTATCCCGCGTCGATCCCCAGTCGGGAAGCAGTATCCGCATCAGCGGGGAGAGTGCTGATTATTTGCATGTGCTGGACGGAGAAATCTATTTCAGCCACCACCGGGAATGGTACCGGCTGCCGCTGGCGGGTGGAGAGGCTACGAAGCTTCCGCTGACGGGAGGGATGGAACATGAATACTGAGTTCAGAAGACAGCCGCGGTTTTTGCCGGATATTCCAGGCGGTGAGGTCGAAGTTCCGAATCCGCCGATGCTTCAGGAGAAGCCGGAAATTTCCTGGTACGGGCTGCTGCTGCCGCCGATCGTGATGCTGGTGATTACAGCGCTGATTGCTATGACCTCCCAGTCGATCTTCCTGCTGATCTCGGTCGCCACCACTGTAATGACGCTGGTCGGATCGCTTGGCGGAGCCGTCACACAGATCCGCAAATACAAGCATAAGAAAGGGGAGCGTGAGAGCAAGTATCTCCAGTTCATTTCCGATACGCGCAGTGAGTTGTCTGTAGCCAGAGAGCAGCAGACTGCGGCCATGAATGAGATGTTCCCTGAGCCGGAGCAATGCATCCGCAGGATTATGGAAACTGACAACAGGCTGTGGGAGAAAACGCCGGTCCATAACGACTTCCTGGCGGTACGCCTGGGCGTCGGCAGTGCTCCGCTTGCGGTAGAGATTCGTTATACGAAGCAGGCGATTGTTATGGAAACTGATCCGCTAATCATGGAACCCCAACGGCTCGCGATGGATTACGCGAAGGTGTCCGGCGTACCGATTACGGTCAATCTGCTGGAGCAGGAAATCTGCGGTCTTGCCGGTGATGCCGTGAAGACAGGGGAGATGCTGAAATCGATGCTGCTTCAGGTGGTTACCCATCAAGGGTATGATGATGTGCGCATCGTCGTATTAACTGATGATGCGGGGCTTGATCGCTGGAGCTGGCTGAAGTTCCTGCCTCATCTGTGGGATGACAGCATGAATGTCCGGTTCATCCTGTGCGGCAGGGCATTGGCCCATCAGGTGCTGTCCGAAATGTACGGCATTCTCAAAGACCGGGAACTGCGGACCACGGGAGGCGGAGCGCTGCCGCATTACCTGTTCGTCGTTGAGGATGCTTCTCTGCTGGAGAACGAGCTGATCGGCAAATATCTGTATAACGGCAACGCCAAGCTCGGCGTATCTACAGTGTTTGTAGCTCCCAACACGGCTTACTTGCCGATGAACTGCAAAACTGTGGTAAACCTGCAGGGCAACAGCGGAGAAATGGCTAACCGGACTACCGGAGAAAAAACGGCCTTTACGCCTGACCGGGCTGACTTGAAGGGTCTTGATTTTGCAGCCAGAAAACTGGCCCCCTTGCGAATCAAGCAGGGAAATGCCAGCTTCGCGCTTCCTTCCTCAGTCTCTTTGATGGAAATGCTGGAAGCGGAAAAGGTGACCGATACCGATGTGCTGCTGAATTGGACACGGAATAAAACATATATGGGGATGAGCGTTCCGATCGGTGTGCGGGCTGGCGGGGAACCTTTATATCTTGATATGCATGAGACCGGCTACGGGCCGCATGGACTGGTAGCGGGCACCACAGGGTCCGGCAAAAGTGAGCTGCTGCAGAGCATAATCGTCTCCCAGGCCATTCACTATCATCCTCATGATATCGCCTTTGTCCTTATTGATTACAAGGGTGGCGGCATGGCAGATGCCTTCAAGGGCATGCCTCATCTTGTAGGGACGATTACGAATCTGGACGGCAATCAGACTGCCCGGGCACTGCTATCCATTAAAAGTGAGCTGATGCGCAGACAGCGCGTTTTCTCGGAGCATGGAGTCAACAGTGTCGATAAGTATCAGAAGCTGTATTATAGCCGGCCGGACCGTCAGGGCATGCCGGCCATTCCCCACCTGATCATGATTGCCGACGAATTCGCCGAGCTGAAGCAGGATCAGCCGGATTTCATGAAGGAGCTGGTCAGTACGGCCCGGGTTGGCAGAAGTCTGGGGGTCCATCTGATTCTGGCCACCCAGAAACCGGCCGGGGTCGTGGACGACCAGATCTGGAGCAACTCGAAATTCAAGATCTGTCTCAAGGTGCAGGATGAAGCAGACAGCCGGGATGTGATTAAGCGGCCTGATGCAGCCATGATCAAAGAGCCGGGACGCGCGTATATTCAGGTGGGGAACGACGAAATCTTCGAGCTATTCCAGTCAGCTTTCTCGGGAGCGGATTACGACCCGCAAGGTGAGCTGCAGAAGCTGGAAAATCAGATAAAGCGTATCTATAAAGTGTCTGTTACCGGCCGGAATGAACAGATATATCCGCTGGAAGAAGAGAAGATCGCCCGGCATGAGGTGCCTTCCCAGCTGCAGGCGATGGTCGAGCATATTACATTGACTGCTGAACGGTTCGGTATTAGTCCAGTTAAAGGACCTTGGCTGCCGCCGCTTCCCGAAACGGTATACCTGGAAGAGATCATAACCGCCAATTACTGGGAACGCGAGAATGCACGGCCGAGGCGTGATGCCCTATTAAGCATCCCCGTCGGACTGCTTGACGATCCGAGAGGACAAAAGCAGGAGGCGCTGGAGTTTGATTTTGCCGGAGAAGGCAATTTGTTCATATACGGCGCTCCGGGAACGGGCAAAACGGTCCTGCTGCGGACAATGTGCCTGTCCGCTTCGCTGCTGTATTCACCTCAGGAGGTCCATATTTATGTCATGGATTTCGGAGGAAGCTCGCTGAAGTCACTGGAACGGCTTCCGCATGTCGGCGGCATTATGACCCTGGAGCAGGAAGAGAAGATCGACCAGTTCATGCGGTTCATCTTCCGTATCATGGAAGAACGAAGGGGACTCTTTGAGGAGGCAGGCAGTGAAGGCTTTGCGGATTACCGCCGGGGTGGAAGGGAGCTCCCTGCCGTGCTGGTGATGATCGACAACTATTTCGCGCTGTCGGAAACGTATGAGGACATTGACACCCAGATGGTAGTGCTGGCACGTGAAGGTTTTAAATACGGTATTTATCTCATTGCAACGGCGACGAACAGCGCGCTCGTTCGCTATAAACTCTCGGTCAATTTCCAAATGGCCGTCAGCTTGCAGATGACGGAGAAAAGCGAATATGACGGAATAGTCGGCCGGACCGAAGGACTGGAGCCTGGGAAGACCGCGGGCCGGGGACTTGTCCGCGGCAAGCCGCCGCTCGAGTTCCAGACTGCACTTCCCGAGTTCCGGGAGCTTCGTACCGAAGCCATCATCGACCGGCTCTATCAGGCCGCAGCGACCCGGGCGGTGCCGATTCCTGTCATGCCGGCAGCGATTGATCTGGCCGCTCTGCCCGGGGAAGGCGGAAAGCTGGCCATCGGGCTGTCCAGCAATGATCTGCAGCCTGTCCATATTGATCTGCAGTCCACTCCGGTTCTTATGGTCGCCGGTGACGCGATGTCCGGAAAGAGCACGCTGCTCGTATCCTGGATTACGCTGCTTGCCGAGCGGCAGAAGAGTCTTGAGGTCTATGCGCTCGATTCCTCAGGAATGGGGCTTTACGAAATCATGAACCGTTCCTATGTGAAGGATTTGTCCGGAGTGGAAGACATGTTCGAATTCGTGGAAGTCTTCAAGGAGAAGCTGGAATCGCGGCGCTCCGAGCTGGTTGCCTGCCGGATGTCAGGAGGCGATCCCGTATTGCTCGCCGCCGGCTGGAATCCGATTGTATTTGTCATCGATAAGCTGAGTGAGTTCACCGGAAATGAGATGTTCGCACTTCACGAACTGCTTGAACGGATTATCCGGCAGGATCGTGGACTGAAAATCTCTGTAATCGCCGCAGACAATACCTCCGAACTTGCATCTAACTGGGACAGTCTCGGCAAGGTCATTCGCGAGGAACAGACGGGAATTCTCCTTGGACGGATCAAGGAACAAAATTTGTATTCGGTATCCTATCCTTACGGTTCGCAGGAACGTAACATGCTGCAGGGCGATGGTTATCTGATCGTTAAGAACAGGTACACCGGGCTACGCTGCGCCGTGCTGAAGAAAGGAACCGCAAGTCTGCAACCCGTAACTTAAATTCTGGAGCAGAGGTGAGATTATGTCGATCAGCCCATCCGAAATTAGAAGAGACGCTGCGCGTATCAATGGCCTAACCGGAGATGTGCAGCGGATTTCAATGGAGGTGCAGGCCCAGTACCGCCTGGCCGAAGAATATTGGTCCGGCACGGCTTCCAAATCACTGCAGGGGCAATACCAGGCGCTGGACAGTGAGATGAAGGCGCTGCTGCGTAGCCTGAAGCAGCTTGAAAGCGGGGTCCAGCGGGTCGCTTCCGAGGTGCAGCGGGCTGAGCAGGAACGCGCTGAGAAGAGGCGGCAGGCCGAACGCCTCGCTGCCGAGAAAGAGCGGGAACGCAGGGAAAGAGAAAGGGAACAGCAGCAACGGGCCCAGAACAACCGTTAAATACCCGTATTCAATTAAGCGGTAGTCATGCACTTGAAAGGAGGTGAATAGAATGGCAGGTAACAATTTAACTTTTAGTCCGGATCAGGCTCTGAGCGTTGCCAAATCAATCAGCAGCAAAGCCAATAATGCCCAGACCCTGATCAATCAGCTGCAAAAGGAAATTCATGGAGTAAGCGGCTGGTGGCAAGGCGAGTCCCAAACCGCATTTGTTCAGCAGTTCGACGGACTTATGCCTAGCTTCAAAGAACTGGTTACTTGTGTAGAAAATATCAGCAAGAACCTTACTCAAATCGCTAACATTAAGCAGCAGGCTGAGCAGGAAATGGCCAGCAAGCTGCGCGGAAGATAATAAGAAGAATCGTCTGACAGGCAGGGCAAACAGGCCGGAATACCGGTCTGACTGCCTTGTCATGCTCTATATTATCAGGGTTCTATACATAGGATCTGGAGGGAATCATTCGTGAAGTTGAACGATAAGGAATACCTGAGACTGGCCTCGTTCATGGACACTGTACCAAATGATGTCCAGACGGGTTCAACCATCTGCGGAATGCTCCCGGATTACGAAAAGGACATGGATACCCGATCCGTGACAGAAGAAACACCGGCAGACAGCAGACTGCTTGATCTGAAGCTGGCGGCCAGATGGAGCGCGCCGGAAGCGGCAGGCTATGCATTTACTAATGAAAATGATGATAGATGGATTATCTTCGTATATAAACCGGATGACTTGCTTGAGAATCTGAAGACCCTGCTATCCGGGGAGAATCCGCTGATGAAGCAGGCAGCCCAGTTTCTTCGCGCCAACCGAGGCAGCGGAGCTTGCTTCGTAACCGGCTTTGGTCTTGGCGGGACTTTGGCGCTGTACGCTGCTGGATTTGCGGAAGACGTTTATGGCGTCGTTTTTGATGCACCCGGAATCGGGCAATTATCGGAGGCACAGGGAACCAGCCAGGCGCAGATCCGGAACATCCTTGCACATAACAGTATGATTTCTGCCCTTGGCAATCACAGTGAGAGGCTCCAGTTCGCCGGACCTTCGGACGTTACTGCCAGTGGACCGCAGCTCGGGCATGCAGACTGCCACTGGTACAGGACCGATTCCAGCGGGGATATCATCACCGGCCATTCGGGGGAAGCCTTCGGATTGTTGTCGAAGCTGAACATTCTCTTTGAGGAAGGCAGCAGGCTTGATGAAGTCTCGGCTGCCTTTCTCCGGGTAGCCGGTCTGCAGGACAGCGGAGCGGGCGAACTGTTTCATGCAGTGCTACCCCTTAGCGAACGGATGGATCCGGGCCGAATCCGGGAAGCACTCACGCAAATTGCAGCGCAATATGACCGGCATGTTCAGGCGATTTGGCGGAATTGGAAGTCGGATATGAACAGTCATGCACGAAAGCTGGGACAAGAGGAACTGGGAGCAGCTTTTTTGGAGCACAGCGAGTCCGCTATGCAGGAAGCATCTGCCCTGCTTGAAGAGCTGTACCGGATCACTGAAGCTTTCTTGTGCGTGTTAATTCTGTACGGGCAGGACGGAAGCCGGATGCCGGATCTTTTGGAAGAACTTCTTACCAGTCTCGCTGAACCCATGACTGCCAGGTTGGAATGGCTGTCCCTGCAAATGACAGGAGAGCTGGACGGTTTGATGGAAATGTCGCTGAACGCGGCATTTGTGTGGCCGGATCTGCATTTTGATTTCAAAGAGTAAGGTTAAAGGCTGGAAAGCCTGGAGCAACAAGTTGGGACGTCAGGGAGGATATTAGACTCACTGCGGGATTTAATTGATGAGGTTAGGAGAGTGGACGTGCTTGAACAATATGATAAGAAAGGCGGTGCTGGTTCCTATGGCATTTTTAACGCTATTCAGCCTATTCGGCTGCGGTAAACCTCGGGATGAACGGGCTGCAGAAGAGATTCTGAAATCCATGCAGAAGAAATACGGTGAGGAATTTGTACTGGACGGGATTGGCGGAAGCTGGGGGACGATGAATAACAATACGCTGAAGGCGATTGTGCGTCCGAAGAACGATCCGACCCTGAAAGTGCCGGTGGAGATCACAAAGGATTTCAAGCAGATTTATGATCAGTATCTGAATCAGCGGGTGGCGCGGAACGAAGAACCGAAGATTCAGGAGTTGGCCCGAAAATATTGGCCGGACGCCAGAATTGATATTGCCAATGACACCAGGCTGACCTATCCGGAAGAGAACGATACGTCAATGTCCTATACAGAATTTTTGAAACTTTATCCTATGAACACTCAATTGATTTCTATTTATCTCGATGGCAGCAATTATGTTGACGAACAGGGAAGTATGGATCAGGAAGAGGAGCTTGATAAATATCTGGAATTTGCTGAGCTACTGACCGAGCATCACTATGTAAGCAGCACAGTAACCTGGGTTTTTCTCACTCCTGAGGGATACAAACGGTTAGACGAAGCCAGGTCCTCTAGTTCCTCTGTCAATGTTCATTTATTAAATATGGAAAAGAAAACTGGAGAAATTCTTATCGCAACAATGGTTGGTTACAAATTAAATGCCCAAGGGCAAATCAAAGAGACACGGGCGGAAATCAACTCCTACTTTGATACCTGGAAGGAAAAAAGGATTGAAAGCTTGGGACAACGAGGTGGAGCCTGATGGACGACAATAAGCTCACCGAAGTCGAATTAAAAAACATATCCCAATTGGTATACCTGGATATTATTAATAGTCGAGGCATTAACACGGATATCGAAAACCTATACATCAAGAAGGGTGAAAAAATCACCATTGGGGAAGTAATCGACTACTATACCGCAGGTGAAGGCTTAAAGGAGCTGAAACAGCGTTACCCTAAAGAGCTGAATGGAGTCGAGGAATGGAAACAATGGGTCCAGCTTCTCCACACTATGGATACAGATAAATATCAGGACTGGGAAATCACTAACGTTGTGTCTAATAACAGACAGAACGAATCTGGTTTTGTCGCCTTTACCGTAGATACGAAGAACGGGGCACAAGTGGCCGCCTTCCGCGGCAGCGAGCCGCTCGATAAGCCATACTACCGGAACGACTGGAAGAACAACGGAACGACTGCGTACGAGCTTGAATCGGTGCAGCAAAGGGACGCTGCGGAATATATGAGACATTTTGGCCAAGGTGGCGATTATGGTCTGTACCTGACAGGTCATTCTCTCGGAGGAAACCTGGCGCTGTACTCTTCTTTTGTTATGACTGATGAACAGAGAAAAAGGCTGATCTCGGCTTCGACCTATAATGCGCCTGGCTTCAACAAGGGCCTGCTGGCGCAATTCCAGAGCCGGATTGACGAGATGAACGAGAACGGGCAGATCCGAGAATTCCGCAACAAGCATGATATCGTCCCGGCGCTCTTCACAAATCCGTCAGATGGTATATATATCGATACCACATCGGAAGAATTAACGGGCTTCTCGCATCATTCCCTGTTCTCATTCGCTCAGGATGACGAGTCTACCTTTCACCGGTCGGACTCCCAGATGCGTGCCGTAATCCCCAACATAGTGCACCATGTCACCGTGGGGCTGGAGGTGGTGCCGAATTTCCTCAAGGAAACGCTGGTCCGGGAGGTGTTCAAAATCTGGGACGGTGATATTGAAATTCAGCATATTCTCTTCGCGGCTGCGGCGGTAGCCGCCATCTTCATTGCCGGACCGGTTGCTGTACTGGTTGGTGCCTTAAAGGTAGTGCTGGCCTTGTATGTTATCGGATTCATTATCGATAAGGTAATTCCGTGGATCAAGGAAGGGATTGCCAACATTACGGAGATGGTGGAGACGTTCTTCGACGAAGCTGTCGAGTACATCACTAATCTTGTGTTTCAGGCAGTCGATGCCGCCAAACTGATCGGCAGCAAGGTTGTGCAATTTACGCAGCAGGTCAAGGGGGCTGTAACGCAATTCTTCAAGGATCTGAAGGATGGCTTTAACCGCTTTGTAGCGGATACGATCAAATTTGTGGAAGCCCAGAAGGAGCGTTTCATCAAACTGAAGGATCAGGCTGTCAAAAAGCTGGGGGATATCTTTAATTCCGTCAAATCTGCGATCACCCGCAAGAAAGATGAAATCGTATCTGATGTCCGTTCCTTTACGGACAAGCTGATCGGTGAGATCAAATCGAAGATCAAGACGGTGGCCAAAATTGCAGTCTCAGCCGCAAGTGCGGCACGAGCAGCTCAGATCAAGGCCAACCTGAACCGGCTTGAGGCGCTGCATGAAAGCTTGAAACAGAAGGAAGATCAGATCTCGGACGTAATATCGCGTATCCTCTGCATCGCCTCCGATGTCAATGCCAGCGTATCCGGCGCCTACCCGGAAAGCTATGTCCGTGCTCAACTGAGAGAACTTCAGAGTGTCTGTGAGGAAGTCAGAGCCAAGGAACGGCGCGTATCAGAAACACTGAAGCAGCAGTCGGAGGCGGTCAAGTATTCTGTGTATACTTACCGCAGCACTGAGGCCAGACTATCCGCACTGGCCCGTGCCTGATCATTGGTACAAGGGACCACTGGCAGCCTTCGGCAGGCTTCACGTTCCAGCATTTAATTACAGTTATATCGAAGGGAGCAATATTTTATGAAACGATTAACAAGTCTGCTTGCCGTTTTTTTGATTATTACGCTGTTCTCATCCTCTTTTCAGGCGACTGCCGCCAGTTTACCGCTTAGAGTAGTGGTGGATGGACAGAAGGTAAGCTTCCCTGATGCCCAGCCGTTCATTGATGACCAGCAGCGCGTTCAGTTGCCGGTACGGTTCGTTACGGAAGCACTTGGCGCCAAAGTATTATGGGACGGACCAGCCAAGAAGGCAACCGTTATCTTGAACGGCAAGACCATGGTCGTCTATATCGGCAAGACCAGCTATACCGTGGATGGAAAGACGAAACAGATGGATACCGCTGCGGTGTTCAAACAATCCAGAACATTCGTACCACTGCGTTTTCTCTATGAGGGCCTGGGTCTCAATGTCAATTGGGATGATTCCGTGAAGACGGTATACATTACGACCGGAGCAGGCGGAGCAACACCTACTGCACCGTCTACTGCAACAACAAAGACGGCTGACGTCCACGGATTCAAGGTTAATTATGAGAAGTTGGGGCCAAATCTCGATCCAGTATATATCACTAAATCCGGGATGACCGTATTCGAGAATGATGAATGGGAAGCCGGGCAGTTTCTGTTCCAGCTTACCATTGTCTTCGGCCAGGTAGGGGCTGATCCTGTACAGGAGGCAAAGGATGCCGAAAGCATTCTACGTCAGAAGGTCGAAGAGAGCGTTGTTGATACGGTTATGGCGTATGCAAGAACCAAAACGAAAAGAAGCGATATCCTGCCGGACAAAACATTTACTTCTGAGAAATACACCATTTATGTCGGTTCTCAGGAATATGCTGATGTAGCTATTAGCCTTGCGCTAAGATAAAACCTCCGATAAAGGGAATGGGCCAGCACACAATCCTCCATTCATTAAGACTTATATAGAAGGAAGGGATAATTCATGAAACGATTAACAAGTCTGCTTGCCGTTTTTTTGATTATTACGCTGTTCTCATCCTCTTTCCAGGCGAGTGCCGCCAGTTTACCGCTTAGAGTAGTGGTGGATGGACAGAAGGTAAGCTTCCCTGATGCCCAGCCGTTCATTGATGACCAGCAGCGCGTTCAGTTGCCGGTACGGTTCGTTACAGAGGCTCTGGGAGCAAAGGTCCTGTGGGACGCATCAGCCAAGAAGGCTACAATTGTGATGAATGGCATGACGATGGTTATCTACATCGGCAAGAGCAGCTACATCATAGATGGAAAGACCAGACAGATGGATACTGCTGCACTGTTTAAGCAGTCCAGAACGTTCGTGCCGTTGCGGTTTCTCCATGAGGGACTAGGTCTCAATGTGAATTGGGATGATTCCGTGAAAACGGTATACATTACGACCGGAGAAAGTGGAGGAAGCGGAGGAATGACTGCCGTACCGTCCACAGGGACTCAGACAGCTGACGTTCACGGGTTCAAGATTGATTACGTGAGGATGGGGCCTAATCTTGAACCGGCTTATATTACCGCGTCCGGGATGACCGTATATGAGAATGAAAATCCGACAGCCGGCCAAATTTTATTGCAGCTTACCATTGTTTTCAGTGATGACGGTTCTGATCCGGTACAGGGAGCGAAAGACGCAGAGGCTATTTTACGTCAGAAAGTTGAAAATAGCGTGGTCGATTCGGTTATGAAGTATGCAAGAACAAAGACGAAAATTAGCGATATTCTGGCAATGAAGGAGTTTTCCGCTCAGAATTATACCATCCTAGTGAATTCCAGGGAATATAATGATGTGGCTATTACGCTTGAACCTAAATAGACGTTAGATATGGGGAAGGAGAACTCGAAAGAAGTGAGCAGAATAAAATGGATACAATACCCGGTTATCATGCTGTCTGCCGTGATGGCGCTGCAGCTTATGTCGGGTACGATATTCTCAGTAGGTACAGGAAATTCAGTCGTTCCTGAGGACTTTCCCCAGACCCCGGCTGAAGCCCGGGAGTATATCAACAAAGATATGAAAGAGTTATACAATGAATTGAATTATTATGTGCAGGAAACGAACAATGGGAAACTGCGGGAAGATCTGTTGCAGAAGCGGATTGACAGTAGAGAATATACGTTTGAAATGGTATATGGGGCGAGTCATGGGGAGCGGCTTGTGCATAAGAATAATATGTATCCATATTCAGGATATAATCTAACAGGTGATTCTGTATCCGCCGAAGGGGTCCCTTGGTATGCGGGATGGAGCGGCACCAAGATTCAGGATTTTGATATGGTGAAGAAACCGTGGCTGAACCCCCGGGTCGGAGTGAAGAACAATAGGTTCAACCATTACTCTGACCCCTCGAATAATTACCTCGCCAATTCAAACGGAACCTTTGAGCAAGCTATCCTGACCGGCCTCAATCTGGAATACGGCGGCAAAACATACAGCGAGTTCATATACAATAACATGAACGCCGGGTATAAAGACCGCGTCGTATATGATTTCAACTCCACACCTTCCAAGGGAGGCAGCTGGGTGGACTATGTACAGGTCATTCAGCCGCCTACCTTCCTGTCCTGGGGTTCAGGCCGGATTTATATCAATCATCCCGATGGCAGCTTGACGTATCTCGGGATTCCGATTGCTCCGTTCGTGCTGCAGGTGGATGATTTGTCCGCAACTTTTGAGAGCTTCCCTTCGGGGGCTGTCGCCGGGGACTCTGTGACGGTGGGCGTTAGGATCAACTCCACGTTCGATGGTGACCGGACAACGGATTTCGCCTGGGAGATCAAAGACGGGAGCGGCAAAACGGTGCCAGCCAATTACAGAGGCCACGAACGAAAGGCGGCGGGTCCTATTACGATACCGGGCAACAGTGAAAGGATGCTGTACGCATCCTTCATCATGCCGGAGACCAGCGTCAGCATAAAATTGCAGGTGAACTACGGGAAGTCTCCGGAAGAGGTAGTCTATACCAACAATACGGTCAGTTCCACGCTGAAGCTCGTGCAGCCAATGCCTGCTGTCAAACAGAAATATGATCTTGACTATAATGTGCTGTCCAGAGAGATTAGTTTCCCCCTGGCTAATGGCAACCAAATTACAGCAGTGCTGAAGCTTCCGGGTAGTTCCCGGTGGAATGGCAACGCTGTAGGTGCGCTTAATGTAGTTAACGGTATGCCTGGCCTGCTCCGTAATTTCCAGGTGAACAATAACCCGGCAGTGAATGAGGCTGCGACGACCATTACGCGAACTCCTGTCATCACTGCAAAGCTGCAGCGGACGGATTTCGGAGACAACCCGCTGGGGGGAGAGTGGCTGAATCCGGGCAATGCCTACACGCCGCGCGCAAAAACGGGAACTGTCAGCTTTAGCGGAGAAGTAAACCGGAATTACATTCACACGTATGAGTCCTGCAAAACAGTAAGCGGTACGGACGGCAAACCGATGAGGGAATGTAAGACGCACGAGGAGTCCGGCAGCACCTCTGCCCCGTTTAGTCCGGGAGAGGATTCGATTACCGTGAATACCTTCATCTACAACGGTCGCAAAGATATCCCTGATAAGGAATACCAGGACAAGATTGAAGGTAATGCCAGGGATTCCTTGAGCAAAAGATTGCTGTGGACCACCGAACCTTATAAAATCGATACCATCCGGTGGATGGCGCATGCAGACGAAAGCGGAGCCCTCAGCAACTGGACTGATGTGAACGGCCAGTACGAGCGGACCTTCACGCAGCAAGGGATCGGTAATCTGGTCTGGAAGACAGGACAGACTATGGCCGACGCTTACCGTCAGGGCAGAGAAGCGGCCAGAAAAATGACTAACAATAAAGCGGATTATGACAGAGCAGTATTCGCTACGGACCGGGAGCTTCAGAATGCCGATTACCCGATTAAGTCAGGATATTACTTTAACCCGGCCGGCGTGTATAACTTTACACTGGAGACGGTTACGTATAAGCCCAACAAGGATGATACGAAGGATCACAAAGAATTGGTGAAAGCCGTCATTGATTCGTTCCGTTACGAAAGTGACCTGATCTATATCAACAACAATAAGGTTCCGGTCAATCTCCTGAACGAGCCGCTTGAGCGTACAGGCAATACGATTGTCCGTAAGCCTGCCGCCTTGAGTGTTGAGAATGCCAAAGGCGTCAATGCGTTGCCGCTAATTCTTGTAGAGGACCGGTCCACGGACAGTTCCCGCTATTCCAAGGAAGTGGAGGAAATCTATCACTCCCAGGACCGGAACAATTTGGAGGCGACGCATATCTTCTGGAAGAATATCCTTGAAGGATATTCACAGTCCAGTACCAAAGGAAGCAATGATGCCTTCCTGTACCGGGAGTTTGTCAAAGACGGCCAGCATATGTACAAAATCACGGAGAAGACAACTGTCAGCATTATTGTTAATCCGGACAATGCCCCGATCTATACAGATGCCGGTATGTCAGACGGCAATTATTATGTCAAAGCCTGGATTGCTGATGTTGATCTGTCATCCAGCACGAACGCTTACCATACTCTTGGTAAACTGGTTGGGATCAAGCCGCTGGATGAAATCCGGGTGAGCGTTAAGGGGTCAATGTACGATGATCTGAACAACTAAGGCATAGCTAATAAAGAACATCAAAGTGGACAACTCACTCTCTACACTAAATTATATATAGTACCTTAATATATGTTATAATAAGCTTCTTACTGTATCTTAAGAAGAATAGAGGTCGCTAGAGGATGAAATGTAAAATTAATCGCAATGCAGCTAAAGTTTTGAAGGATATGCTGAGCACTCAGGAAGCGGAAGGCAAAAAGATTCGTGTAGTCATTACACAGAATCACGGGGATCACGGCCATTATGATGTGACCCTTGATACGCCAACCGAGCATGATGAAATTGTCGCTACCGACAAGGGGATCGAGGTTTTGCTGGATACGCGTGAGCCGCTATTGGATGGCGTTTGGATTCAATATTTTTATGTGCCGCAAGAGGGCTTCTTTATCACGAATCCATCTACCGGTTTTCTTGAAAAATAAGCGAAAAAATCAAGAAACGGACAAGTGGGGAATTCAATGGATAAGCATGTTGGGCGGATAGTCAAGCTCTGATTTTGAGATTGAGCCTTAACAAGAACAAAGGATTTAAGCGTGTACACTAAGGTCCTCGCCTGCAAGCTATGGAGTATTTACAAGAATAAGCAATGAATCAATAAGGGCTCTGCTACCGTAACGGTAAGGGAGCCTTTTTTGCATGAATAATTGTAACTACTTAGTTTCTATGTGTTCTATAAAAAATACAATGGTAATAACTTGTAGCTCTGTGTATAATTTTGTATGATGTCAGACGTTTTAACTATACATAAAGCACTATCAATGGGAAACCAAGTGCTTGAACAAAGGCAAACTCGTACGAAAGTCGGGGACGCAAAGCCACGGGCCTTCCGTCATGATCTCATTCATGGCCTGGCAGCCGGGTTACTCAAGAGGCTTGGTTTTTTGTTGTCATTTTTAGGGGGAGAAGCATGAAGAGTGTATCGAAAAATGGTTGGCAGGGCTACTGGCCGCAGGATTGATAATGGCAGGTATACCCACAGGGCAGAAGGTATCCGCGGAAAAAGCTGATGGGATTGTAACCCAAGATTCTTTTAAGAAAATATCAAAATACTTTGGTAATGTGTATTTTGAAACTCCAAACTTAGTTGAAGGAAGATCAACAGTCACAAGTTCTACTTTTGGTAAATGAATTAGAGAGAGAACAGTATCTATTATATCTGGTACTGGCTTTTCTCAAGAATTAAAATGAGGGTAATTTATGATGAAAATTAAATTCAGGAATATCCTGAGAGTATCTTTTTTAATAATTCTATGTTTAATACTAGTGGTACTTTTTCATAGGTATGAAGGCTATGAACGTAGGGCACTTCTTTTCGAATTAACTCGTGAGTGGATTATTTTTTATTTGGTTTTGGTAGAACTATCACTATTTCTAATGAGGAAATTGAAATCATTTTATGGATTGTTCAAAAGAATAGTTTTTGTTTTAATAAGTGGAATTCCTTTAATTATTTTAATTCTTTTCATGATTAATGATATATATAAACTTTCAATGGATGCATTTGTATTGGGTTATCATTCAAAAGAGGTTATGATTATCGATCGTTACAGTCAGTACAAAACCAGCGATAAAGTTAAGATTACAGTGGATGGTGAAATATACACGTATTCTCTGTACCCAGGTTATATAGATGCAAAAAAGGGCAAACATTATCAAGCTAATTTATTTAAAATGTCTAAAATAATGATTTCCGTAAAAGAAAGGAATAATGATTAGGACGAATTTGTGGACACTTAATGCGGTAAGCTAATAGATCTTTCATTTGCTTCGGCTAAATAATGTAAATTTAAATAGACATTTTAGTAGGAACTTCGGAAAAAATGGAATAATTTGCTTCAAGAATTGCCGTAAGCGAGAGATACATGCTCTTGTGGTTTTCTTTATTTTAGACTAATAAATTACCTTGCCTGTTACACCACGACAGCTATGGTAATCGGATGAAGATGACCATTGATTACGCCCATGGCGGTACTGGCAATGGTAACGGCAACGGCAATGGCAACGAAAATGGGACGGAAAACTGCCAAGTCGTACTACCAGGCTTTATTCCACCGGGACTTAAGAAGAAATGCGGCTGGACGGATGAAGAGTATCCGGACATGCATCCAGGTGGACCACGGGACGGATGGGATCAGCAGTACAAGAAAGAGCATTGGGAGTTGAACTTTATCAATGCCTTAAGCCTGGCCTTACAGAGCCGCTCGAGGTCTCGGAAGCAGACAGCAGTAAATGGAAGGTGTACGGTGCAGGCGGTGAGCGCCTTAGCATGACCTTCCTGGTTAATCTGTTGGCTGAAAAAGGAATGTATGTGGAAACCTTGATAACTATCGCAACTCCTGTAAGGGAATATAAACTCGAAACAAAGGTAGGGCAACATATTCAGATGAATAATAATCGAGATAGTGAAATCGTAATCAATCCAAAAAAATAAAATTTGCGTGAGGGATTTTCATGTTACTTATCGAAGCAATTGTAATTTTTCTAATTGGCATAGGATTTATATGTTTCCCTAAATATATGAGACACTATAAAACATATGAATTAATGAAGCCAGTTAAAGATCCTCCAGTTATTGTTATAGTATTTAAAAGAATATTTGGTTGTATATTACTTCTGATCAGTTTTATATTGTTTTTTGGTTTCATAATTAATGTATTATAAGGTGGTCTGAAAATGGATGAAATTCAAGTCAGAAGCGACGCTGAGCCTGTTCACAGCACAAGCAAGTGTGCAGAAAGCTAATAACGATTAATGAGGTGAGTCGTTTTGTATCCGAAGTTAGTAGCACCCTTTGAAATCATACCATTTGATATTATGACGAAAAGAGAAGCAAACCATTATTTTGATTGGTTCACTTCACAGGCACCTGAGAGAATTGAAACCCTAACTGCTTTTTATGTAGAGACTAAGGGAGGCAATAAAGAGGATTTGAATTTGTCTCAGGAATCATTAGTTAAACTGTGGTCTTGGTTTATTCAGCAAATAGAAATGGTTCCTAAAACGGAGGAAGAGTTAGAAGAAGACATAGATGCAGTTCCTGACTGGCTGAAGTAAGAGGTCTCTAGCAAGACACTCAAATTTAGTGATATGACAAGTTCGCTAATTATTGATGTCGGCATCTATTTTGGAGCAGTTTTTTTAAATGAAAATAGTACTTTGAAATGGGGAATACTATATAAACCAAAGAATTATGTGTATGTTAATCGACCTATTATCTACAGGATTCAAGAAAGCTGGGTTAAATCCTATTGCGGTTGTAAATAATTGCTCTCTTAGTGAAATAGAAAAAAGTGCAAATGAAAATCAACTTTTTGATCTGTTTAATACCTGGAAAGAATATTTATAGAAGTATTGAGCTAACCACATGCGAGTGTAACAACTCCATGTGGTTTCTTTTTGTCTTTAAAAAAAAATCACAAGTCCCTTGAGGAGAAAGCACATATACATATGACGACGCAGATCAGCTCTTAGAGCTGAGACACAGTAATCAATTCCAGAAAACCCTGGAACAGCTGACGTAATTGTACGATCCTGTCAGCAACCATATAGGGATTGAACGTAAATCAGACGGCAACGATGAAGAGGATTTGGGCGACAAGGATAGTGAAGAACGAACTGTAAAAGCAGCAAAGACCTAGAGTTCTCACCCTAGGTCTTTGCTGCTTTAATAATTTTCGGTCCTGTTACAATCATCTCCCTCAATGAGTTGCCGTTACCTTGATCTCATCCAACTTCGGCTTTGGCTGCTTCAGGGCCAGGAAGGCTACCAGAATGCCGAGCAGCGTGGTCGCAGCGGAGATCAGGAACGCAGTATGGATCGCGGAGTTGAGATCCGCCGGCTGCAGGTGTTCGAGAGTTGATCCTGTTCCCAGGCTTGCCGAGATAATTGCCATAATCACCGCTAAACCAATAGCTCCGCCGATTTGCTGACCTGTCGAGATCAGTGCGGAAGCGATGCCTTGCTCGTTCGGCTCAATACCGGCGCTGCCCGCGATGAACATCGTTGTAAAGACTAGCGCCTGACCGATACCGATGATCACTGTACCCGGAATGATACTCCAAGCTGATCCGCTCGCAAACAATCCCGTCAGCATCAGGAACCCGACGGCTCCAAGCCCCATGCCTGCGGCGATCGTACCAGCCACGCCGACCTTTGCGAGCATGGTATTGATGAGTTTGGCGCCGACGAAGGCACTCAGTGTAAGCGGCAGGAAGCTAAAGCCCGATTGGATAGCCGAATAGTGCAGCACATCTTGCGTATACAGCGTCAGGAAGTAATACAGCGAGCCGAATGAAGCCGAGAACAGAAACGCTGTCAGTGCTGCACCTGTAAGATTACGATTGCGGAACATGCGGAAGGAAATCAGCGGCTCCTTTGTTCGTTTTTCAATGGCTATGAAAGCAGCCAGCAGGAGCACGCCGGTCAAAGCGAAAGGAAGTACCGATGCGCTGACCCAGCCTTCGACCGGTGCTTGAATCAAATAATAGACAACGCTTAGCAGACCAGCAGTTACCGATAGTGTACCAGCCGCATCATAATGCTTGGCGCCTGCCGGTGCCTTGCTTTCAGTCAATACGAACGGTGCGAGAATAACGGCTAGAAGTGAAATCGGCACATTCACCAGGAAGGTCGCTTCCCATCCGACGTAGCTCGTTAGAGCCCCTCCAAGCAGCAGGCCAAGCGACATGCCGACACCGCCCATGGATGCCCAGATGCCCATCGCACGGTTACGTTCCGGCCCCTCGTTGAAGTTTGACATAATAAGCGATAAGGTAGCCGGCGACAGCAGCGCCCCGCCTAGTCCTTGCAGTCCTCTAGCCGCGATTAACATAAGCTGCGACTCTGCCAATCCGCCCATGAGCGAGCCGAGACCGAAGAGCGCCATCGCGATTATGAACATGCGTCTTCTCCCCATCAAATCAGATAAACGCCCGCCGATCAGCAGGAAACCCCCGAAAGCAAGGGAATATGCACTGACCACCCACTGGAGATGATTCGCTGAAAATCCGAGTTCACTTCCCAGAGACGGCATTGCCACGAAAATAATGGTATAATCCAGTGCCATGACCAGCTGCGAGACCGCCAATATAAATAGCGCCAATCCTTTGTATTTTGTTGCGTTCATGTTCGAGTCTCCTTCGCGTGCAGACAACAGTGTCTGCAATAAATTTTATTTGACCATTCGGTCTGGAATGGGTAAAAAGGAATGAAGCCCCTTGCGACGCTTCATTCTTGGTCCAGCACAGATAACGTAATCTTAGTAATTTGCTCGATGACGAGCGGATCATCCGACAATTTGGCCGCTTGTGTTAGCCCGTAGCGTGCATGGTACAAGTACCGGGCTAGCGCCTGCAAATCCCGGTTGGCGCTGAACTCGCCCTGCTGCACTCCCCGGACCAGAGCATCGTAAAGTGCCTGCTCCAGCCGTTTTTTATCCTCATTGAACAGCACGGCAATTTCGGGGTCATGCGGAACCTGGTCAATAGCGCTATAGAGAATGAAGCACTCCTTGCGATGCTGCTCGTCTCTGAGCGTCTCACCGATAACCTCGAATATATCCGTAATTGCTTTCTTCACAGACGCCGTCTCCGCCAAATAAGCGACTACCGCAGAGGACTTTTCATTCACATAATGATTAACCGCCTTTAGGAAAAGGTCGCGTTTCGTGCCATACGTATCGTACAGACTTTGACGGGCAATGCCGAGGCCCTCGAGCAAAAGCTGCATGGAGGTTCCTTCATAGCCATAATGCCCGAACACCTCCATCGCTTTATGCAGTACGAGATTGGTATCGAATTCTTTGTTTCTTGCCATTGGATAACCGCCTTTCTCATCTACCATGCTAGCGATATTAGAATGTTCAGTCAAGAAGAGGAAGTAAAAGGCAGTGAGAGAGAAGGTCTGTCACTCTACAGCGAATTACTCCGAGAAGCGTACAGCATCGTTAACACTACCGACGGACTCGATCGCCACTAGCGGATTCCAAAAGTCGCGGTAACGTGTGATCAGACCGTTTTTGGTCTCCACGACACTGATGTATGTTTGGTTGTAAGGATTGCCTGTTTCCCGATGCTTGCCGGTAGACTTGAACTCCGCAATAACAAGCTCGGGATCCACCGTCAGATGGAAGACAAGATCAGTGAATTGAACCTCAAAATGTTTCGGGAAGTTCTGCATGTACTCATAAAGCTCAGCCTTGCCTTGCTTTTGATCCGGGAACCCTGCGGGGCCGTATGGGAACTCGAGCAGGCCATTCTCATCCCACAGGTCAACCCATGCCTTAATGTCGCCGCCGGACAGATGCTTCAGATGATTGCGGAAGGCCTCTTGTGCTCTTTCACGTACTGCTTCTTGCGTTACGGTTTGGTTTGTCATCGTTTGTTCCTCCAATTTGGATAATAGTTTATTTGACCAATTGGTCTGAAATAATCAAAAAAATAATCGTTCCTTTTGACCACTCAGCACCTCCTGTTCTTGATGAATTCATAATACCAATTCCGGATCGATCAGTCAATAATTAATTTCAAAATTTTATTAACTCGAACCTGTAATATGAGCAATACTTGCTGTATTCACTGCATATTCACTCCGTCCGAAATAAGGTTTACTGAAGAGGTGAGAAGCATACCGAAGGAGGAACAGATTTCATGACACAAGCTATGCAGCGTCAGGAAGCAGTAACCATTCATAAAAATGAGGCATTTGCCGCAGTCGCGGAGCAGCTGAAACCCCGGCTTATTTACCGGGAGTGCAGCCCTAAGCAGATTGTGCATGTGATAAAGAATGAACATATGATCCATGGCTGGCAGGCCGAAGGGGTGCAAAACGCGGAAGACCTCGCTGACCTCTTATTCGGCAAAGGTGAAGAGGTAATATTGGATTTCGGAGAACATCTGGTCGGAAAGCTGGCCATCCGGATCGTTCCCGTAGGGAGCCCGCCGGATGCACCGCTTCATTTGCAAATCACACTGGGCGAAATGCCCGTTGAGATGGCGGAACCGTTCTCCGAATATAACGGATGGCTCAGCAGCTCCTGGCTGCAGGAGGAGCGGGTTCATCTCGATGTGCTCCCCGGCATATTGAACCTGGAGCGGCGATACAGCTTCCGTTATCTCAAGCTGAAGGTTCTCGATACCTCACCCAAATATAAGGTATCCTTTGAAGAGATCAGCTGCACGGCGGTAACCTCGGCTGACCGGTCTGCTCTATCTCCGCTTATCCATACAGACCCGGAATTGCAGGCGATCGATGAAGTCAGCGTAAAAACACTGGAGGAGTGTATGCAGGAGGTATTCGAAGACGGCCCTAAGCGGGACCGCAGATTGTGGCTGGGAGATCTGCGCCTTCAGGCGCTCGCCAATTATGAGACATTCTCGGGCAATGAGCTGGTGAAACGCTGTCTGTATCTGTTCGCAGCCTATCCGGATGAGCGTGGCAGGATCACAGCAAATTTGTTCATGAAGCCGCAGGTGATAGCGGACGATACGTATCTCTATGATTATTCGCTCTTTTTTGTCGCTACGCTTCATGATTATTTCCTGGCTACGGAGGACCTGAGCACACTTGAAGAGCTGTGGCCGTCCGCTTACCGGCAGATAGAGCTGGGGCTTGAGCGGCTGGACGAGCGGGGGATCGTAACCGATGACGAGAGCTGGTGGTCCTTCATTGACTGGCATCCCAAACTCAACAAGCAGGCTCCTTCCCAGGCGATCTTAATTTATAATTTGAAGCGCGCGCTGCACCTGGCCAGCCTGCTCGGAGATGAAAGAAAGGATGAGCTGGAGCAGGTGATCGGAACGCTTACGCAAGCTGCAATGGAGCATTTATGGGATCCTGAGTCCGGCTATTTCATCAGCGGCAGCCAAAGACAGGTATCGTATGCATCACAAATCTGGATGGTGCTGGCCGGAGTACTGGTACCAGAGCACGGGAAGGAACTTATGCTGAGGCTTCTGGATGACGAGAATTCTGCAATTCCGATGTCTACACCGTATATGGTACATCACTTTATCGAGGCGCTGATTCAGGTCGGCGAGAGGGAATTAGCCATCCGGGGGATGAAGAAGTATTGGGGGCAAATGATTAAAGACGGAGCGGATACGTTCTGGGAGCTGTATGATCCCAAGGACAAGAGCTTTTCCCCCTATGGCAGCCCTCTGATTAACAGCTATTGTCATGCCTGGAGCTGTACACCAACTTATCTGATCCGTAAATATAAGTTATAGGGACAGCATGAACAACCTGAGCAGCCGCAGCCGCGCTGTCTCAGGTTGTTTTATTTTTTTTGCGGTAGAGTAGGGGGGTTAGCCCGTAGCGCTCGGCGAATTTTTTGTGAAAAAAACTCAGGCTCTCATAGCCGCATTCGCCGGCAATCTCTCCGATGGGGCGGTCGCTGCTGGTAAGCAGGAGAGCAGCATAAGCCATCCGGTACTCCTGTACCAGCTCACCGAAGGTCTTGCCGGTGCTTTTCTTCAGCAGATTACCCAGATAATTCGGATTGAAATTAAAGTGTGCAGCCAGCTCCTTCAGGGAGCAATCCTGGAAATTGCACTCCAGATATTGCAGAATTCCCAGCAGATCGGCCCTGTTCGTATAAGGAAGGCCGTTTATGGCAGAGTCCTGCTTCAATACCCGCATAAGCTCCGTGAACACGATGACCATATAGCCGCCTATCATATCTGCCGAGAAATCCCGGGGATCGTAATACTCGCACATCAGGCTGGCAAGGGTATGATGAAGGTTCAGGCAATTCTCCGACCGGAAGACCAGATACCGGTTATGGGCAGCGGAAGGAGACTGGGCATTGACCAGAAAATCGGATAATCTCCCGTCAATCCCCAGACGGGTCAGAAAGGCTGCGTTCAGCGTTTCCTTACGCATGAGAATATTGATTAGAATGTCATCCTCATCCAGACTGGAGATCGAATGGGGGACATCCGTATCAAGCAGGCAGATCTGTCCTTGAGTCAGCTCAACCCTGGATCCGCCTATAGTCTGCCGGCAACGGCCGGAATACATATAATTGAGCTCGATAAATGCATGAGTATGCTCCGGCATGGCTGCATACCTGTGGTGCTTGCTGATATGATAATCGCCCTGGCTGAAAAAGAAGTGTTCCGGCAGACGCGGAACCCGTTCCCCTTCAGGCAGGGCCAACTCTTTGCCGCCGAATTCCTCAATGTTACGGCGGGTAAGCCGCTGCTTGACTTCTATGGCATTATGGCGGCGAAGGAAATGTTCAAGCTCCGCATGATCCATCCGCTCCGCCTCCCTTTCCGTTATCACATTGCTTGCGATACTCCTCTGGTGTGTAGCCGGTCATTTTTTTGAACAGCCGGAAAAAGTATTTGGCGTTGTCGATCCCGAGCGCTTTGGCGATCTTATAAATCTTATCATCACTGGTGCGCAGGAGGAGCTTGGCACGCTCAATGCGTTCTTGGTTGACGTAATCAATCAGATTCTCACCGGTTTTATCTTTGAACAGAAAACTGAGGTAGCTCGGGCTAATATAGAACAGGCTCGACAGATGCTCTAATGTGACCGGTGAGCTTATGTTTTTGCGGATATAGACCTTCACATTGTCGATGACATTGGGAGAAGAATAGACCGATTGCTCCTTCAACAATTCTGCGATGGAGGTGAGTACCGTCAGGAAGTAATGCCGGATTTCTTCCGCATCAAATGAAATGCCAAGTACGGCTTCCAGACTTGAAGACGGATGTTGCCCGCCCTGGGTAGGGAAATAGGCTGATACGAGAGCTTTGACCTCAGCGATGAGGTACCGGCAGTTCTCTTTGAGCTGGTGAATCGTCGCCGCAGGCTGTCCGCGGTAATACTCAAAGTAACTGTGAACCAGTTCCGTTACTTTCTCCGTGTTGCCCGACTCGATGAAGAAGATCAGGTCGCCGCTTCCCTCCCACATGACAGGCCCAGCCTGGTAGCTGCCCGGATGGTAGTGGAAAAATTGGCCCTGATCGGCGATTGCACGGCAGTTCAGTGCAGAGATGGATTCCTCTCTTGCCTGAGGGAGCTCTGTCACAGCACTTTTCACAGTGCTAATGCCAATGCAGGCCTGCGGCCCTATGCCGGCAATTAATTTCCGGGCTTCGGAAGCAGCCAGTTCCAGTACCTCGCTGTCCTTTAGCGAAGCGTCACACAGCTGGAGGGAAAAAGCCAGCTTCCTGCTCTGAGGGTGGGGAAGAAACAGATGTGTTCTCTCTAAGACAGGTTCCTGGGCAGCTAACTCTTCCGGATTATAAAGGGTCAGCAAAACCATTCTGCTGGAAGACATCAGATTTCGCATGGGAGCAGACCGGAATACAGGGGGGTTCTGAGCAGGATAGAACCCGGCAACATATTGCAGCAGGGCATGCATATCTCCAAGAAGACTTAACTGTTCAGCTTCTCTGGTAATATTCTGTGTCTCCGCCTTGGCAGACTGCTCACTTTCGATGGCGGTTACCGCTTTGGAGATTGCACCAAGAATTTCTTCCTTACTGAACGGTTTCAGCAGATAATGGACTACCCGGGCGGAGATGGCCTCCTGCATATATTCGAAATCGGAGTAACCGCTGATGACGATGATCTTTTTATCGGGATATTGGCTTTGCAGCTGCCTAAGCAGTGATTTTCCGTCCATCACCGGCATCCGCATATCTGTGAAGATCAGGTGCGGATCCGCCGTGCGGACAAGTTCCAGGGCATCCTCGCCGTTATCCGCTTCCCCGCAGAAGCTGAGCTCCTCTGTCACGCCGCGGATCTTTTTCAGCAGACCCTGGCGGATCAATGGCTCATCGTCAACAATGATGAATTTGTACATGGCTCAGCCTCTTTTCAAGTGTTTTTGGAGGGAAGGGTCAAGGTGATAGTCGTTCCTGTATCAGGTTCACTGGCAATGGCCAGGCCAAAATCAGAGCCGTAGTACAGGGCGACGCGGGAGTGCACATTTTTAATGCCGATGCTTTGCCTGCTCCGGTGGCCCAGCCCCAGGAACTCCGGCGGCTGTTCCAGCAGCTCATGAATTTCCTTCAGCCGCTCAGCGGAAATGCCGATCCCGTCATCGTGGATTTCAAAGATAATCCGTCCGGTATCAGGCTCCAGGAAGCCTTTTAGCAGGAGTAAACCGCTTCCTTTCTTGTTCTCCAATCCGTGGTAGACGGCATTTTCCACTAGAGGCTGAAGAATCAGCTTGAGAATTTTTGCTTCCAGCACAGCTGGTTCTATCTCTTTGACATAGCAGATTTTGCTGCCGTAGCGGATCTGCTGGATGGACATATAGTTATCCACATGCTGCAGCTCGTCCCGTGCGGGCACCAGCTCGCTGTCGGTTTTAATGCTGTAACGAAACATATCTCCCAGAGATTTGGTCATCACCGCAATGCTGTCTACCTCTTCAATTTCGGCAATACTGTTGATGGATTCGAGCGTATTATACAGAAAATGCGAGTTAATCTGGGCTTCGAGCGCTTTCATTTGCGAGTCCATAGTCAGGATTTTATTCTGGTAGCTTTCCCTGACAAAGGTGTCGATGTCCTTCATCATTTTGTTGTATTCGTTATACAGGAAGCCGATTTCGTCGGTCCGCTGGGGCTCGATATCCGTCGTAATGAACTTTTGTGATTTATTTTTGCGCATGATTTTGGCAAGGTGTGTGATTGGTTTAGTAATCCAGTTGGAGAGCAGGACAGAGAGCAGAATGAAAATGACGGCACAGGTAAGGGAGATGTACACGATCAGTTTCCGGGATATCCCGTATTTCTCATATAGCTCACTTAGCGATATATTGGCGATGACCGACCAATGATAGACGGGCAGCCGCTGGATCACGGTCAAAATGTCCCCGCTGTAAAATTCCAGCTCATTACTCTGCATGGCCATCGTTCTGCGGGTTAAGGTTTCAGGCAGCCGGGTGTCGATGTTTTTACCGGTGCTGTCATAGATAATGTTGCCTTCGTCATTCGCCAGGACAAAATAGCTCATGTTAGGAACGGCATCCTGATTGAGTCCCTTAAAGATATCCAGGCTGCAGTCCAGCATGAATACGCCAAGGAACTCTTGTGTCTTCATATCGTATAGTGCACGGGAAAAGAGAATAGAAGGTTCAGAGTTGATAATATAAGGCTTTACGCCGGGGTCGCCGATGTAGAGCTGGCCTTTGCTGGCAATGGTCTTTTGATACCAGTCATCCTGGAACGGGACGTAGTCCACCTGAAGCTCAGCCGTACTGCCGTAGCTAATGTTCTTGCCGTCAGGAGAGAAAAGATAAATCCCGTTAATATAATCATAACTGAGCAGCAAATTCTCGAAAATCAGCTTCAGCTTGTTCTGTATAATAAAAATATCGTAGGAATCGCTGGTGACGGCCAGCTTCTTCAATTCATCACTTACTGTACTGTATGCGGTTGCACTGGACGACTGCTGCTGAATGGTTAGCGAGATGCGCTCAATATTTCCGAAAATATCTTCTATGCCCTGAACGGTATTATGAACGGTGTTGGAGGCAACAAGTGAGGTTTGCTGGTTGACCAAATCGGTATAGCTCTGATAGGAATTATAAGTGACGATTACAATCGGAATCACGGAGACCAGGACCAGCGCCAGAAAAAGTTTTGTTTTGATACTGACAAATTTCATGCTCGTTTCCTCCGATTTAGCTGGCCGTAAAATAGTGCACCCTAAATGCAAAAGTAATTATACCGCTTTCACGATTAAGATATCAATACAGCCACCTTACAGAATGGCTGCCGGAAATTAGAAGCATAGAACAATAGGGAGGTTATTTAATGAAAACGCGGACAAAAAAACGTACTGGAGCCATGCTGCTGGCGTTGATGTTTACTCTTCTTGCCGGCTGCGGATCGGGAAACAATGCTAATACTGCAGCTAACAGTGCCAACGCTACCAATGCCCCGGAAGCTTCAGCCGCTGCGGATACAACAGCCGGCGCCAAAAAGGTAACACTCACGATGATGGTATCCGGTACCAAAGCGCCGGACGGGCAGGACTTTGCACTTGATATTATGCCTAAGCTCGTCAAGGAGAAATTCCCGAATGTTACCCTGGAAACCTCAAAGCTTCCGGATGAACAGTACTTCACTTCTATCCGTACCAAGCTCGCTTCTGGCCAAGGGCCGGATATCTTCTGGGTCTTCCCGAGAAATGCATCACTTGGCGTGCTGGATATGGCCAAGGCAGGGTATGCCGCCGATCTGTCCGACCTGACCTTCTGGGATAAGATCAGCCAAGGCGCAAAGGATGATATGTCGTATGAGGGTAAGCCTTATGGAATCGCTGGCGGCCTGGATTACCTGGGTGTCTATTATAACCAGGAATTGTTCAAGCAGGCAGGAATTACGGAGATGCCGCAGGATTGGACTTCGTTCCTGGAAGCCTGCCAGAAGCTGAAGGATGCGGGCATTACACCGATTTCGGTGGCCGACAAGGACCCGTGGTTCCTGCAGTTCGGAATGTATCAAATCGCAGCGAATGTGGTGTACCCGGATGAAATGGATTTTGACAGCAAACTTCAAGCGGGAGAGAAATCGCTGACCGATCCGAAATGGGTCGATACCATCTCCAAGATGAAAGAATTGTACGACAAAGGTTATGTAGTTAAGAATTCACTGGGACTTGGAAGCGCCCAGGCCGCACAGCTATTTGTCGACGGCAAAGCAGGGATGATATTCGACGGAACGTGGGATTACGCTACATTAACGGCTAAGGGTGCAGCTGACTTTACCCGCGGATTCTTCTCCCTGCCGGCGAATGAAGCCGGACAGCCTACCTATGTATCCGCTGCAACCGCTGCAGGATTCGCACTAAATGCCAAATCGGAGAATCTGGATATCGCCAAGGAAGTGATGAACTATCTGTTCGACGGCCAGTCCGATCTGTTCAAGGCCTGGACCGAATCCAATAACTCGATCAGTGTATATAGTGGCGTGCCGCTGAACCATGATCTCTTCAAAGAGGTTAACGACTCCTATCTGAATAACGGAAAGTCCGTGTACTTCCCGAACCAGATGTGGCCAACCGGTGTGGCTGAAGAAATGGAAGCTAATTTCGCCGAAATTATCGGCGGACGGAAGACAACTCCAGAGCAGGTTACACAGGCAATGGATAAGAAATTCAAGGAATTATGGAAGAACTAATTCGGCATATATGAGAATTGTTTCGTCCGCTCTGGATATCTAGACAGCGGGGCGGCGGAACAGTTTTGGACAGGAGGGTAAGACAGAGATGAAATCAACTGTAATGAAAAAAACGATGTACTTTTTCGCGGTGCCGGCGCTGCTCTTTTATCTGACTTTCTGGATTTTTCCGATCACGAAGCTGTTTCAGTACAGCGTGACCGATTATAACGGGTATGCCCAATCCTTCAATTATATCGGCTTCGACAATTATAAGGATTTGTTTAGCGGAGGGACACTGGGTAACTCCATTAGCAATACGCTCATTTATACTGTAGTCAGTGTAGTGGCAGGCAATCTGATCGGACTCGGTCTGGCGCTGCTGTTGAACATGAAGATCCGGGGGAAGGGCTTCTACCGCTCCATCTCCTACATTCCGACCTTGTTCAGTGCCATCGTAGTCGGCTTCATCTGGAGCTATGTCTATATGCCGGACAGCGGGATGATTGCTACGTTCCTCGATAAGCTCGGGATTCCGAACGATAACCTAAACTTCCTGGGCAGCTATTCTACAGCGCTGTATTCTATCATTTTCGTAGAAATCTGGAAAAACGTCGGCACCACAATGATTATCTTCCTGGCCGGGCTGCAGACGGTTCCGAATGATCTGCTGGAGGCTGGACGGATTGACGGCTGCGGCGGCTGGAAGCTGTTGCGATATGTGAAGCTCCCGCTGCTCGCCACATCAATAACCATCAACACAACGCTAAGCCTGATCAACGGGCTGAAGGCCTTCGATTTCCCGTTTATTATGACCAATGGAGGTCCGGGAACTTCGACTAACACCCTGATTTATTCAATTTATAAAATGGCGTTTACGGAGCAGATGTTTGGCAAGGCTTCAGCGCTTGGTATCATTTCCTTCGTTTTAATTATCGCAGTTACTGCTGTGTCGGTACTGCTGATGAACCGAAAAGAGGTGTCGGCATGAGTAGTGGAACAACAGCCGGAAAAATGCTGCAGCCTGAGCCTGCCTTAAACGCGCGGAAATCTGTCAAAACTGGAGCACTGCTCAAAAAGACACTGGTTCAGCTGCTTGTCATCGTGATTATGATCCTCAATCTGATTCCGCTGGTGATTGTGCTGTCCACCTCACTGCGGTCTCCGGACAATAATTCGAATCCGCTGAATTTATTCAATGAAATTTCCTTCGCGAGCTACCGGACGGCTTATGAGCGGATGCATTTTGGTTCCGCCCTGCTCAACAGTGTGGTGCTGACCACCATTTCCGTGGTGCTCGTGGTCATCTTCGCTGCTATGGCATCTTATCCGATGGCCCGGATCCGCAGCAGATGGAGCCAGTTTCTATATCTCTTTTTCCTGGCCGGCCTGGTTGTACCGGGACAAATGGTGCTGATTCCAATCGTCCAAATGATCAACGGTCTGGGGATTCCCAGCACGCAGTATACGCCGATCCTGATGTTCGTAACCTGCAGTCTGCCGTTCTCTACCTTCCTGTACACGGGCTTTATCCGCAGTGGTGTCCCGGAAGAGGTGGAGGAAGCTGCACATATTGACGGTGCCGGGCTCTTGCGCCGTTTCTGGACGGTCGTATTCCCGCTGCTGATTCCGGTTACGGTATCGGTCATCATCACCCAGGGCATCTGGATCTGGAATGATTATTTTTTCAATATGACCTTTATTTCCAAGTCTTCACAGTCTCCGCTGCCACTCGCTATGCTCGGCTTTATGGGAGATCAGCAGAATCCTACCCAATGGAATGTGCTGTTCGCAGCGTGTATGCTGTGTGCACTGCCATTGCTGGTTGCATTCTCGTTCCTGCAGAAGTATTTTGTGGGGGGACTAACGGTAGGTTCGGTTAAGGGGTAATAAGGGAACCCCCGAAACCCGGGAAGATATCAAAAAAGAAGCTGCGTATCTATGCGTAGCTTCTTTTTTTTGTACCGTATCCTGAACTTCCGCTATAGACCGGTACAGGAATTTGTTGTTGCCTAAGCTTGCCAATAAGCTGGCTTTGGGAGTACATTGCTATTAATGCTTAATAACTATAGAAGCCGAAAAGGAAGGTAGGTTTAAAGATGCCGGAAACAACCAGGGTATTTAAAGCAACAGAGGATCATGTCAAAATCATCGGGCGGACCCACTACTATAAGGATGTACTGTGGCTGGCGCTCTCAGGCGGCGGTGTGGAATTCTCATTCTATGGAAAGAAAGCGGAGATTACATTACAAGGTGATGCTATTGCCTCAACCGGCAATAACCTGACCCGTATTGGCATCAGCGTAAACGGAAAACGGGTTATTGACGATCAAATGGATCAGCCTTTGAAATCGTATACTGTGTTTGAAAGCGATATGGAGCAGGAGGTTACGGTTTCGGTAATTAAATTATCAGAAGCGGCGATGTCAACGGTTGGGATTCAAGAGATCACAGTCGATGCTGCAGATGGCATTAAGCCTGCCCCGCCCCAATTACATACGATTGAATTCATCGGCGATTCCATTACCTGCGGCTATGGCGTGGATGATGAGCATGAGCTGCACTCTTTTTCCACAGCTACAGAAGATGTCACGAAAGCGTATGCGTTCCTGACAGCCCAGCAGCTTCAAGCCGACTATAGCATGGTTTCATACAGCGGATACGGCATCATTACAGGCTATACGGAAAATGATCAAAAGCTGACCACCCATCTTCTTCCCGACTACTATGAAAAAGTGGGCAAATCCGAGGGGAGATTGGACGATACATTGGTACCCCAAGAAATAGCTTGGGATTTCAACAGGTTCGTACCTGATCTGATTGTCATTAACCTCGGAACAAACGATGATTCCTACACGAAAGAGGATACCGGTAAGCAGGCAGAATATGCTCGGGAGTATGTTGAGTTTCTTAAAATGGTCAGACGCAACAATCCACAGGCCCCCATTTTGTGTACGCTGGGAATTATGGGGGATCGGCTGTATCCTTATGTTGAACAAGCTGTTAGCGTGTACAGCCGGGAAACAGGTGATAGCAATATAACAGCAATGAAGTTTGACGAGCAGCTGGCAGCTGACGGCTATGCCGCCGATTTCCACCCGTCTAAGGCCACACACCGGAAAGCGGCCAGTCAGCTGACTGCTCAAATCAGAAAGCTTATGAATTGGTGATTGGGTTTCATCAAAGCGACTCGTCTGCGGATGAGTTGCTTTTTGTTTTCTTTTCGTTTCCAAGGAAGTCTTGTGAAGTCCTTCATGGTAAGGAATTTTGAAAATAGAAACAATAGTTAATATATATATTAACAAAATAAAAAACTTTGAAATAGCTTCCAATCGGATCACAAGATAAATCAACAGGTTTTAAAAGAATATAGCATTGACTCAATCTGCTTCCCCTGACTATAATGTTAATGATATTACTAATATATTAATGTAAATATTAATTAAGGTGAAATTCCTAATGAGAGGACCAGACCAATGGCGACTAAAGCGAAGCTGAATGTGTATACACATGAGACAGGGGCACAGCTTGGGGATTTGTTCGGGATTTTCTTTGAAGATTTAAATCATGCAGCGGACGGAGGACTGTATGCGGAGCTGATCCAGAACCGCTCCTTTGAATTTGATCCGATTGACCATCAGGATTACCATTCTTTGACCGCCTGGGAGAAGGTTGAGCGCGGGGGTGGCCGTGCCGGCTTAAGCGTGGAGAGCGCAACTCCGTTTCATCCTGCTAATCCGCATTATGCGGTGATCGATATTCAGGAGCCGGGTGAGGGAGTCGGGCTATCCAATGCAGGCTTCAACACAGGCATCGCTGTCAAAGAAGACGAGAAGTACCTCTTTTCAGTGTGTATGCGGCGCAGTGATAGCTTCACCACACCTGTGCGTGTGCTTTTGGAGGGGGCTAATGGAGCAGTATGCGCTTCTGCGGAAATCATTGCGGATTCTGCGGATTGGCAGAAGTATGAGACGGTTCTCACGGCTGGATTTACCGACACCGCCTGCAGGCTGGTGATCCTGGCCGGCGGACTAGGAAGACTGGAGATCGATAGGGTGTCACTGTTTCCAGAGAAGACCTATCGTGGACGCCGTAACGGGCTGCGTGAGGACATTGCCGTTATGCTTGCAGATCTGAAGCCCAAATTTATGCGTTTTCCCGGCGGCTGTCTAGTTCATGACGGTTCACTAAACCCGGATGACCGGAATTCAATGTACCGTTGGAAGAATACGATCGGTGAGATCGCTTCCCGCCCGGCGCGGCGCAATAACTGGGGGTATAATCAGACGCTGGGCCTCGGTTACTACGAATACTTCCAGTTCTGTGAGGACATCGGTGCCAAAGCCATTCCAGTATTGCCTGGAGGCTACGACCCTCACCACGGACGCATCGTGCCCATTGACGAGCTCGGTCCCTGGATTCAGGATGCGCTTGATCTTATTGAGTTCGCCAGAGGCGACGCTTCAACAAAATGGGGCGGGATCCGCAGCTCACTCGGCCATACCGAGCCCTTCGGACTCGAGTATATTGCGATCGGCAACGAGGAGGTTGGAGAGCCGTTCTTCGAGCGTTACCCTTATTTCCATAAGGCGATTAAGGAACTATACCCGGATATTCAGGTGATTAACAGCAGCGGACCGTTCGCTGCAGGCGGCGAATATGAGCGGGGCTGGACCTCGGCTAGGGAGCACGGATCGGATCTTGTAGACGAACACTTTTACCAGTCACCGGAATGGTTCCTCGCAAACATGGACCGGTACGACCATTTCAAGGCCGATGAACCCAAGGTTTTTCTTGGTGAATACGCTTCCTGGGGGAACACCTATTACAATGCCCTGGTGGAGGCTGCTTTCATGACCCGGCTGGAGCAGAACGCCCATGCGGTCGGCTTAGCCTGCTACGCCCCGATGCTCTGCAATGTCGGCTATGTCAACTGGAAGCCGGATATGATCTGGTTTGATAACCACCAGGTCTTCGGTACACCGAATTACTATGTCCAGAAGCTGTTCATGAACCATCAGGGAGACCGGCTTCTGTATATCGATGCCGAGAATCTGCCGGAAAAGCCTGAAGCTTCTCAGGAAACTGTAAAGGGACGTATGGTGCTCGCTGCCGAGAAGTCGGCTGTCTCCTACCGGAACATTACGCTGACGAATAACCTTACAGGGGAGCAACAAGTGATTGGAGAGTCAGTTGAACTGAACGATATTGAGGGGGCCGTCAGCAAGGAGGAGGAACTCCGCTCCTTCCTGCTGGGTGAAACCGACTTACGGGACTACACACTCAAATGGACAGCCAGAAAAACAGGCGGCGTACGAGGATTCCTGATTTATTTTGGCATGCAGGATGAAGGCAACCGGCTGAACTGGGAAATCGGCGGCTGGCAGAATCAGGACAGTACATTGAGTGCTGTTGTTGACGGCCGGAGCTCATGCCTGACCCAGAGCCTGTTCTCTGTGGAGAATGACACCGATTATGAGCTGGAGCTGCACATTTCGGGCCGTCTGATCACCGCGTCGATCAATGGCACTATAATCAACCAGGCAGAAGACCTCCTTCCTGAAATTCAGCCGCTGTACTATACGGCAAGCCTGGAGGATTCATCCGGAGATGTCATCGTCAAAGCGGTAAATGTGCTGGATACTCCGCTTTCTGCCCGGATCGAGCTGAAGGAGCTGAGTGCTGCCTCGAATAAGGCCGAAGTGCATGAACTGTCCGGGATCGAGCTGAATGCAGAGAACAGCTTCGCTGATCCGCAGAAGGTCAGTCCTTCCAGCCGGACTATAACCTTTGAAGGGAACTGCTTCGATTATGACTTCCCCGGGCATTCTGTCACTGTGTTCAGAATACAGCATTCATAATACAGCATTCATAATACCTGTAAGGAGGGCTTACTTTGTCCCAATCGAAACCAACCTACTCCGGTTATCTTTTAGTTCATTTTATCGGTGAGCAGCCAGATGGTGAACAGGTCTATTTCTCCTACAGTGAGGACGGCCTGCACTGGAAGGATCTGAACGGGGGTCTGCCGGTTCTGCGTTCTGAGCTGGGGGAAAAGGGTGTAAGAGATCCTTTTATCATCCGTTCGCCTAGGGAAGACAAGTTCTATTTGATCGCAACGGATCTGCGTATCGCCAGCGGCAAGGGCTGGGGTGCGGCGGTGGACGCCGGAAGCCGCGACATGATCGTCTGGGAATCCGGGGATCTGGTGAACTGGTCTGAACCTTGGCCAGTCACCGTTGGTGTGGAAGGCGCCGGATGCGTCTGGGCGCCTGAGGCAGTCTACGACGAGACTGCAGAAGAGTTTCTGGTCTTCTGGGCTTCTGCTACCCGTGAGCCGCACGAGAACGAACGGAAACATAAAATTTACAGTGCGCGTACGAAGGATTTCCGGAAGTTTACGGCTGCAGAGAAGTATATTGAGCGCGACAATCATATCATTGATACAACGATTATTGCAGATGGCGGCAGGTATTACCGTTTCTCCAAGGATGAAACGACCAAGAATATCCGGGTGGAACAAGGCTCTTCGCTGGATAAAGACGCCTTCAGCTTCGTAAGCGCACCTGTGCTGGAGGCCATCATGGGTGTCGAAGGTCCGGAAATCTTCAAGCTGGGCGGCCGTGAAGAATGGTGTCTGATTGTGGACCGCTATGCGGAAGGGAAGGGTTATCTTCCCTTGCTGACGTCCGACCTTACGAGCGGCGATTTCCGGGTGCTTGCGGACGGGGAGTTTGACTTAGGCAAAAACAAAAAGCGCCACGGCGGGGTTCTCCCGATTACCGCCGGGGAGTGCAGCCGGCTTCTGGCGGTTTACGGGGACGGGGATTAGGTGCTGCCGGGACAATTCGCTGATTTCCTGACGTTATCCGGTTCTCAGCAAAAATATAGACAAGGATATGCTCGGCATCGACCACCATTCGATTATGAGTGATCCGGATACCGGGCAATATTGGATTGCCTATCACCGGTTCGTTACCCCGTTAACCCGGTTTTCGGATTACAAAGCTGCCGCTTTCTCTTATTTACGGGGAAGCGGTTTTTGGTATGACATTTGGAAAAAGTGGTTTTAATGATCCTTCTTGACATTTTGCCTATTTTATATCACAGATTTGCTTCGTGCAAAATGTTACCATTGATGAGAAGTACACTGGTCGCGGGAGCGGTTAAATGAGCGGTTTCTCTGTTTACCACATGATGCATTATTCGTTGTATTCTTTTGTTGAGCACAGTCCGGATCCGATTTACATTCTGGGCACCGATAAAAAAGTGATTTACGCCAATTCGGTCTTTGTTGAGCTATACGGCTGGACCACGCAAGAGCTGAACGAAAATGATTTTCCGCATGTCCCACCGGAGCTGAGGGAAGAACTTACTCAGATGTTTATTTTCATCGATCAGGGGCAGCCTCTGTTTGCTCTCGATACCTTCAGAATTAAACGAAGTGGAGAGCTGATCAGCGTCAAAATAACCATTTCTCCTATTAAAAATCCGGAAGGACGTATTACGGCTTATATATGTGTTCTGAGAGACATAACGGAGATGAAATTCTCAGAGCTGAAATACTATAAATTATTTAATGAAGCAAACGATCCCATTTTCATTTATGAGCAGGATAAGGACGGTAAGCCATCGAAACTTCTGGACGTGAACGAGGCGGCATGCCGGATGCTGGGTTATACGCGTCAGGAATTGCTGGACAAAACTCCTGACTCCATTGCAGCGGGATCGCTGGTGCACGAGATCGGCAATATATTCGAGATTATTCTTAGTGGAGATGGGATATTCGTCGAAGGGATTCAGGTTGCGAAGGACGGGAAGCAAATTCCGGTGGAGATCAGCGCGAAGCCCATTAAGCTAAATGGCCGAATGCTGGTGATTTCCATCGCCCGCGACATGACTGAACGAAAGAAAACCGAAGAGTATCTCCGGTACACTGAAAGTATTTCCATGATCGGTGAGCTGTCTGCAGGTATCGCCCATGAAATCCGCAATCCGCTGACCAGTATCAGGGGATTCGTCCAGCTGCTATTTGCCCAGTCTAAGATGGGCAGGGAGTTCCATGAGATCATTTTGTCGGAGGTGGATCGAATCAATTCGATTATCGGCGAGCTGCTACTGCTGGGCAAGGAATCCCCGTCTGATCAGTCAGACTGTAATTTGGTCCAGCTGGTAAGACAAGTAGTCGTATTATTGAATGCCCAGGCACATATGACCGACAATGAAATTGTATTGCGTACGGAACTCACCAATCTGCCGCTTAGGTGTGCGGATAACAAGCTGAAGCAGGTTTTTATTAATATTCTTAAAAATGCGATTGAAGCAAGCCCGCGGGGAGCAGAGATCACCGTAGAGTTGAACCGTGAGGAGGATACTGGAGTTATTCGAATCGCCGATACGGGGCAGGGCATACCGAATGAGGTCCTAAACCGGATTGGCCTACCTTTCTTTACGACCAAATCGGAGGGCAACGGGCTTGGGGTAATGATCAGCAGGAAAATTATCAACAATCACAAGGGTACCTTGCTATTCAAGGCGAACACACCGTCTGGAACGATTGTAGAGATTACGTTGCCTGTGCTTTAAGAATTCATATACATATTTAGTGAGTTGTTCTATTAATTGCGATAAGCGGCGATATTAAAACACAGGCGGTACGAAGCAGGAGAATCCTTTGCTTCGTACCGCCTGTGTCTTTTTCAATGGATATCTTAAAGATACTCACACTTAAAGTTGGAGAATTCAGCCGTAGAGCCTTCCCCATAGGCATATAAACCGATGAGTACGCCTGTAAATCCGCCTGCAACTTCAGAGGAAAGATACCGGGTCTGTGCAGTACCCAATAGGGTCTCCTTGCCGTTCCCGTGAATGAGGAAGGTGTAGTGCTCATGGCTTGCCCGGATGATCAGAGTAACATGGTTGTCGCTTCCGAGACCTGCTTCAGCCTCCACCGATTTAATATCACCGATATTCAGCCGCTCAATAGCTTCATACCCGGCCGCAGTTTTACGTATAGCCAAATCATAATGATGATTCTCATCCATGTAGAGCGTGATGCCGGCTTCACCGCCGGTAAGGCTGACTTCGCAAGAAATTTCCGCGTTGAAGTCTCTTTGACGAAGGCCGATAAAGGTCGGCGATTCCGGAATATCCAGGGTCACTGCGGTTCCTTTTAGCGTTACTTTATCTTGTTCCAACAGGTAATTCGCGGTAACAGGATGACGGAGATAGCACCAGTCCAGATTCCAATCGGTGTTCTGGAAAGTGAAACTCGTCTTTTCCTGCTGAATGACCTGGCTGGAGATGCGGTCGGTCTCAAAGCACGTAAGTGTTGTGCCGTTATGTCCCGCTGTGAACCAGCCGTCCCCGCCAAATGTAACCGGTGTAAGGAACACTTCACGCCCCAGATGATGGTAGGTAAGCCAGCGGCCGGTTTGCCGGAAGCCCAAATGCAGCATCCACCAGTTTCCATCATTATCTTGAATTAGATCGCCATGGCCAACCCCCTGAAGCTCATAACCGCCCAGATTGCGGTTGGTCAGTACGGGATTGTCCGGATAGGCTTCGAACGGGCCGGAAACTGACTCTCCGCGCGCATAAATGACCATATGGCCGTATTCCGTTCCGCCTTCAGCCGCCATCAGGTAATACCGGCCATCAATTTTATACATATGAGGGCTTTCCAGATAACGTCCGCCTACCCCTTGCCATATGGAACGGCTTGGCGACAGTTTGGCGCCTGTTTCAATGTCAATCTCACACTGGACGATACCGCCGATGCCGTTATCGTCTGTCCCGTTGCTCATGAAAAAGGCCTTTCCGTCTTCAAAATACAAATCAGGATCGATTCCCCCCTGATCCACTGGGATTGCTTCAGACCATTCACCGTAAATATCGTCAGTCCATACATAGAAATTTTGATGACCGGTTTCGTTTGTTGTAGTCATGTAGAATCTTCCGTTGTTGTGCCGGATCGTGGGCGCGAACACACCGCCCGAGCTGTTCACATTACCGAGCTGAATCTGACTCTCCCTGGTCAGACAATGACCGATTTGCTTCCAGTTAATCAGATCTTTGCTCTCAAAGACCGGAACGCCGGGAAAGTATTGAAATGAACTGCAAACGAGATAATAGGTATCTCCTGCTTTACATACACTGGGGTCAGGATAAAATCCTTTGATGACCGGGTTGTTGTACTTCATCTATCCACCTCTTTCATAAATTCACACATATATAAATCTAAGTTGATCAACAGCTAAAGAAATTAAACACCATTGTCTAATTTCTTGCAATGGATTAGACTTGAAGCCTCAGGTTATTTCTAATCAATTCATATATATGTGATTTCAATAAATGAATCCGGGAGATTATGATGATCATCAAAGCGAACAGGGAACCAAGGTTTATGCCGTTATATGAAGCGTTAGCAAGTGAAGTCAGATGGGAAATCATGAGTCTTATTGCCGATAACGAGATGAATGTGAAGGATATTGCGGATCATCTAAAACTCAGCCCTTCGATTGTCACCATGCACATCCGGAAACTCGAACAAGCCGGGCTCGTTGGAAGCCACAGGGTAAGATTGAACGGGGGGACGCACAAAATGTGCTTTCTAAAAAAGAAGGCCGTCGAGATTGAGCTGCCTTCTGCCGGACAATCCGCCAAGCTCAGGGAGCAAAGCATTTCAGTCGGCCATTACACCGCCTTTGAAGTTCACCCTACCTGCGGGCTTGGTACACGGGAGAAAGAAATTGGAGTTTGGGACGACCCGCGTTACTTTCTTGACCCCGAGCGGGTTCACGCTGCCATTCTATGGTTTGGATGGGGTTATGTCGAATACAAAATGCCTAACTATCTGCTTGCCGATCAGACGGCAGAAGCCATCGAAATTTCGGTAGAGATAGCCTCGGAGGCTCCCGGGTTAAGAGATTATTGGCCGTCGGATATTGAGTTTACCTTCAACGGGGTTTCCCTCGGCACCTGGACAAGTCCAGCTGATTTCGGAAGAGCAGCACGCGGGAAATTGACTCCTGAATGGTGGCATCGGAATGTGAATCAATACGGATTATTAAAGACGATTCGTATTGATGCATCAGGTACATTTATGGATGGAGAGCCGATGTCAGGGGTAACCCTCGCGGATATCAGGCTGGGGGAACCGTTCTGGACGCTGCGTTTTGCGGTCGATGAGCATGCAGTAAACGTAGGGGGATTGACACTCTATGGCTCCGGATTCGGTAATCACGATCAAGACATTGTAATCCGTGTGCATCTGAGTTATTGAAGGATGCGCCTCCATTTGAGGAGTGGACGCTGCCGGAAGGGCCGGTCAATGACGTCGCCTGGCAGATCAAATGGAACCGGTTTATTTTGGATTCGGAGTAATCAATCGATTGGCCGGGCGAAACCAGCGGTAAGCTTGGACGAGATGAAGTCCGAGCTTACCATGACCCAGAATAACAATGATGCCGAATGCCCGGCAGATTGACATTTACGATGAAATCGCAATTGCTTAATGCATGTATGAGGAAGCCATTCGATTAAGGCTCATGCGCTCTGGGTTGGTTTCTTGCGTATGGTTGTAAGTTCAAAAGCCTCTTTAGGAATTCCCATTTCTTGTGCCTTCTTCTTTTTAATCACCATAGCCTGTTGTAAGCTTGTTGCTTGAAATTCAATGATGGTGCCAAGCGGCTCCTCAAATGCATAGTAACTTTTTTTATTGGACATTACTTGTGCCTCCTCATCTTTTTCTTGAATGATTTTGCCAAAGGGCATAAGTATATTATCTCGGCTGCTTTGCCCTAATAGTGTGCGTCTCATCTTAGAGAACTATGCGCGAAAGCCGGCCTCATACATCAACAAACGGAATCTTGTAACATCCTTCCAGTTGAAGCTTTATCAGTAGCGCTGAGAACAGCTCCAATGCATTTATGATGCAAATTCATTCTTTGTTTTCCCTTCCCTTGCCAAAAATACCGCTGAAAATAAAAGATAACAACGAACCGGCAAAGCAAATAGCCGCAAAAATGCTTACTGCATAAAAACCATTAAAAGCCGCGTAAATCAGACCTGCAATCCAAGAACCGAGCGTTGTCGCAGCGTACATGATCGAATTGGCTAAGCTGGAGATCGTGCCGCGGATGGCTGGATTTAATGAATTCAGCATACCCAATATTAATGGAAAAGCGACCCCCATGTTCATGAATACGAAAAAGTAAACACTTTCGAAAGCCGAAACCGATGGCAAGTGAGGCAGAACAATGAAACATACGATTGAGACAAGAAAGCCCACAACCAGCGTATTAAAACGGTTTAAAGCTTTGATCACGTTGGCACCGCATAAGCTGCCAGCTATATTCCCGAGACCAAGAAAAAACATCATATACCCCGCTTGATCAATGGAAAGATGAAAGCGATCTGCCCCCCATTTTCCTATGAACGAAAAGGCAGCAAAGAATCCGCATTGAAATAAAAAATGAGCGAAAAAAGCCCTTCTCGCAGTTCGGCTATTCAATAGTGGGAGGTATCTGCTGAAAATCGGAGTCTTGGCCTGTGGAGCTTGATTCGGTTTCATTTCATGCAAAACATAGAAAATGAATAACGCCACCAATAATGCACATATCCCGATTGTAAAAAAAGGATAAGACCAATGGATGGAGGCAAGCAGACTTCCAATAGGGATACCAAACGCTTGAGAGGCAGCCAAGCCTGCCATGACGATTCCTGATACTTTAGCAATTTTTTGTGCTGGGAACAGAGCAGGAATCGAGGCCCAAACTTGAGGAGCTGTGAATGCTGCACTAACGCCAGCTAAAAAGCGGAATAAGAACATCGACCAAAATCCTGTGGCTAAGCCGCAAAACATAGTCGAAATCGAGAAGCAGACCATGCCGGAAAGCATAACCTTTTTGCGGTCCCAACCATCGGAAAGCGGGCCGGCAATCAGGGCAAATAGGGCATAGCCTAGTGCATAAGATCCTACCATCCAACCCGAATATTCGGTCGGAATATGGAACAAAGATTGTAGCGTTGGGATAAGCGGAGAAATCAAAAACGTATCTGTGCCGATCACAAACATGATGAGGAAAAATAAGGTTGTTAATTTAAACATTTTATTCACCCTTCTCATTTAGTTCTATAGTTCAAAGATTATTGAACTAATAAAGAAAAAAAGAATTTCCTTCTACAACGTATCCAGAAATCCAGGTAAGTATGTTTGAAATGTCTCTAATTCGATAGTCATATACTTCGCTTGAGCTTCTTTTCGTACCTTTATCAATCTCGCCTCCTTTAAAGTACGTAAGTGGTATGAAGTATTTGATTTCGAAGTATCGCGAATGTCTCCAATTTCCCCACAATTCATCTCCTTCTTGGTTACGTATAAAGCTCGTATGATGTCTAATCTGGTTTCATCGGCTAATGCTTTAAATATTTTGACTCTGAGTTCATCATGTATTATTTTTTTAGTAGTCATAAAACTATTGTACTAAGATTTTCCTACAAATCAAGTCTTTAAAAAATAACACCATAGTCTCTTTGTTATTTAAAGTACAACGCATGCCAAGTTCTAGCTATCAGAACTAACACCACCTCATTACAAATTTTCATCCTGATTATAAACCCACATATTGGAACTATTCGGCCCATTAGTGTAACGAAAAGGCAGCCGACCATCTGGCGGCTGCCGTAGTTCTTAATTGAACTATCAATTTAATTCATTTCATTATACCTTTCGATTGCCTTGCTTAGCAGATAATTGAAATTCTCAGGTGTACCGTCCGTAGTGTGCAGGAACTGGCCGCTCAGGTCAGAATCAGATACAGGTTCCTTTTTATTGATACGTTCAATAATTTTTGAAGCGGCCGCTTTTGCTTCGGTGGCTGCATTTACATAGTTCCCGATGCTGAAGCTGTTAACCCCTTCTTTTTGAATTCGTTCCTTGTCTTTGGAGATGGTCATGAGCGCATTCAAGTCTGCGGTCATAATGTCGTATTTGGCTTTAAACTTCGCCATATCCAGCTGCAGCACATTGCCTGCGGTGATTCCCTGTTCATCCAATTCAATAGCCGTAGCCTCGGCATCTATCATGAACTTTAAGGCATTATATCTGATCTGCTGGTCTGCATCCTTGAGTTTTTGCAGTTCAGCCTGACGCTGCTCGTTACCCAATTTTTGCAGAGCCGTGAAGTATTGGCTGGCGACAGTCTCATAAGCGAGATTGGCATTTACCAGCTTGGTATGCAGCTGTTTTCCTTTTGCGAAATCATCATCCACGTAGCCTTTTGAATCATAGTAGGCTTTCATATCGTCGAGGACGGACAACAAGTCTTTGATGACTGGTGTCAGTTTGGTCACTAAGGGGTCCGCGTTTGCAAAAGCAGGCTGACTTGCGGTATAACCGTTGGCTTTATCAATAACCTCCCGTTCCGTTTCAGCAACATCAAGCATGATGAAGCTGAAGTTCTCATCGATTACAGGCTGTGTATCCACCCCGAACTTTTCGAAATAATGAACCAGAACCTCATTGATTCTACCTGTCATCAAGTTATTCAGCATCACATACGCATTGTATTTCTCAATTTCTTTGCTCTCGCCGGACGTAATGCCTGCAGGCGCTTGACCCATGGTGGATGTACCGGAAGAACAAGCGGACAACATTGCAACTAACAAGATAATGGCAATAACGGATGATAGTTTTCTCAAAATAGGGATTCCTCCGACTGTGTCATTTTTCGTGCTTTTCTTTTGTTCAATTTTAAAGTTATTTGGTAAGCAGGTCTTGAGACTTGAGTAGCAAAATCTTCAAATTTTTTTGTTGGCACTATTAGCCAGAGTTAAATCCGGTTACGGAGTTTCAGCATTTGAAGATATGGGTATATAACCTTTGTTTTTGAAATAATAAACGTACAGCCAGCAAGCCATAAGTTGGAAGGTGAGGAACGTCATGAATTTTCCAGTTAACATCCTGCTCGTAGACGATCACCCGGAAAACCTGGTGGCCATTGAAGCGATTCTGAGCGGAGAACCCTATCGACTGGTTCGGGCTTATTCCGGGATGGAAGCTTTGCGGTGTTTATTAGAAGAGGAGTTTGCTGTCATTGTCATGGACGTGCAAATGCCGGAAATGGACGGGTTCGAGACAGCTGCTATCATCCGGACCCGTGAGAAAAATAAATACGTGCCAATTATCTTCATGACGGCAACCAGGAATACCTTGGAGAATATCTTTGCCGGTTATTCGGTTGGTGCAGTGGATTACATGACGAAACCTCTCGTTCCGCAAATTTTCAAATCCAAAATTGAGGGCTACGTCAGCATGTATGAAGCTAACAAAACCCTTCAGATCCAAAGTGAAATGTTGAAGGAACAAACAAAGCAGATGGAGAAAACGAACCAGGCGCTCAGCAAGGCCAAGGAGACGGCGGAAATTGCCTCACGTGTGAAATCAGAGTTTCTGGCCATGATGAGCCATGAAATCCGTACTCCGCTAAATGGAATTATCGGCATGTCGGATTTGCTTCTGGCCTGCGATTTACCTGAGGAATATGCGGAGATGGCGGGGATTATTCACAAGAGCGGCAATGCACTGCTCTCTGTGATCAATCACATTCTGGATTTTTCCAAAATCGAATCCGGAAAGATCGAACTGGAAGAGGCGCCATTCTCTCTACAGCACTGCCTGAATGAAACGATTGATTTGTTTACAGCCCAAACCAGGGAACGGAATCTGGAAATGGTGTTAATGGTCGATCCCTTATTGCCATCCTGGATAATAGGCGATATGAATCGCCTCCGTCAGGTATTGAATAATCTTGTGGGCAATGCTGTGAAGTTTACACCTGAGGGCAGTGTATACATAATGGTTAACAAGCTTGCCGAGACGTCGGATTCGCTTACGCTTGAATTTATTATAAAGGATACCGGAATCGGTATCCCTCCGGATAAGATACCTGAACTGTTTCAGCCCTTCTCCCAGCTTGACGCCTCAACTACCCGTAAGTTTGGAGGCACGGGGCTTGGATTATCGATCAGTAAATCCCTAATCGAATTAATGGGAGGCACGATAAGGGTAGAACCTTCGGATGAACCCGGTGCAACGTTCATTTTTACGGTTGATGCCAAGCCGTACTTAAGCCCGGACTCCTTCACTCAGACGCGGGACGAGCCGGCTCTGAAGCCCGTGAGAACGGATATTACGATCAACAGCGATACTAGGCTCTGATTCTTATCCTGACTGGTTCTTGGCAAGGTTTACAGTCAAGCGATTCGGTATGAGATGACCAATCAGAGTATTCAAAATATTTGATGCAAAAGGGGCAGGGTTGAGGATGAAGGATCAAAACCAAACTAACGAGAAAAACGATGATCAAATTGACGCTGGCGAACTGCTCAACGCCTTAATGGCTATGAAGAAAGGCAACTTTTCCTACAGAATGCCTTATGACCGTACGGGTGTAGCCGGTAAGGTAGCAGATACATTTAATGAAATCATGGATATTCAGGAAGGTCTGGTCTATGAAGTCCAGACTGTAGCCAAGGTTGTCGGGAAAGAGGGTAATCTCTCGAAAAGATTCGTACAGAAAAACCTAGGCGGATCATGGGAAACCATCACGGATTCATTGAATGGTCTGGTTATTGACCTGATTCAACCAACGAGCGAAATGGTGCGGGTAATTAACGCCGTAGCCAAAGGGGACCTGTCCCAGAAGGTCGAGCTGGAAATCGAAGGCAGACCGCTCACCGGAGAATTCCAGAGAACAGCAAGCAACATTAACATGATGGTGAATCAGCTCAGCACCTTTGCCTCAGAGGTTACCCGGGTGGCGCGCGAGGTCGGTACGGAAGGGATTCTGGGCGGTCAGGCAGACGTCAAAGGGGTTTCGGGCACCTGGAAAGACCTGACGGATAGCGTGAATTATATGGCTACCAACCTTACGGATCAAGTGCGTAACATCGCGGCGGTAACAACGGCCGTAGCAAACGGGGATCTGTCGAAGCAAATCACGGTAAATGCCCGGGGAGAAATCCTTGAACTCAAAAATACGATCAACACCATGGTGGAACAGCTCTCCATGTTCTCGTCCGAGGTTACACGAGTGGCGCGTGAGGTCGGCACAGAAGGTAAGCTTGGCGGTCAGGCGGATGTTAAAGACGTATCCGGTACTTGGCGGGATTTAACCGAAAGTGTAAACTACATGGCCTCCAACCTGACCAACCAGGTGCGTAACATTGCGGTTGTTACCACTGCGGTCGCAAACGGCGATCTTTCGAAGAAGATTACAGCTGATGTACAAGGTGAAATCCTGGAACTTAAGAACACGATCAACACGATGGTGGATCAATTGTCGACCTTTGCTTCTGAGGTTACCCGTATGGCGCGCGAGGTCGGTACGGAAGGGATACTCGGCGGACAGGCGGATGTAAAAGGCGTCTCCGGCACATGGCGTGATTTGACCGAGAGCGTAAACTACATGGCGTCTAACTTAACCAACCAGGTGCGTAACATTGCGGAAGTGACAACCGCCGTAGCTAAGGGTGATCTGTCGAAGACGATTACGGTTGATGCAAAAGGCGAGATCCTCCAGTTGAAAAGCACGATCAATATCATGGTGGATCAGCTCAGCAACTTTGCTTCCGAGGTTACACGTGTGGCGCGGGAGGTATCAACGGAAGGGATTCTGGGCGGTCAAGCGGACGTTAAAGGCGTATCGGGTACATGGAAGGATTTGACAGATAGCGTCAACTTTATGGCCGGTACACTGACCGATCAGGTGCGTAATATCGCCGAGGTGACTACTGCGGTTGCGAAAGGCGATCTGTCCAAGCAGATCACGGTGAATGCGAAAGGTGAAATTCTTGAGCTTAAGAATACCATTAACACGATGGTGGATCAGCTCTCAACCTTCGCTTCCGAGGTAACGCGTGTAGCACGGGAGGTAGGTACGGAGGGGATGCTGGGCGGACAAGCCCAGGTTAAAGGCGTTGCGGGTACCTGGCGGGATTTGACCGAGAGCGTAAACTACATGGCGTCTAACTTAACCAACCAAGTGCGCAACATCGCCGTCGTAACGACGGCTGTAGCGAACGGCGATCTGTCCAAGAAAATCACGGCCGATGTACAAGGGGAAATCCTCGAGCTGAAAAATACGATCAACACGATGGTGGACCAGCTCTCCATGTTCTCCTCCGAGGTTACGCGGGTAGCGCGTGAGGTAGGTACGGAGGGGAAACTGGGCGGACAAGCTCAGGTTAAAGGGGTCGGCGGAACCTGGAAAGATTTGACCGAGGGCGTTAATAACATGGCCCGGAACCTGACGGACCAGGTGCGTAACATCGCGGACGTTACGACGGCGGTAGCGAAGGGTGACCTGTCCAAGAAAATCACTGTTGACGTAAAAGGCGAAATCCTTGAACTGAAGAATACGATCAATACGATGGTGGATCAGCTCTCGACCTTCGCCTCCGAGGTTACACGCGTAGCGCGCGAGGTGGGGACGGATGGTAAACTCGGCGCGCAAGCAGAAGTGAAGGATGTCTCCGGTACTTGGAAGGATTTGACCGATACGGTTAACTACATGGCCAGCAACTTGACCATTCAAATGCGTAACATTGCCGGTGTTACAACGGCGGTAGCGAACGGGGACCTGTCCAAGAAAATTACTGTTGACGTTAAAGGCGAACTATTGGAACTGAAGAACACAATCAATACGATGGTGGATCAGCTGAATTCGTTCGCCTCCGAGGTTACGCGTGTGGCCCGTGAGGTCGGTACAGACGGTAAGCTGGGCGGCCAAGCCCAGGTCCGCGGGGTCGGAGGGATCTGGAAAGACCTTACCGATAACGTTAATATTATGGCGACCAACCTGACAGATCAGGTGCGCGGAATCGCCAAGGTAGTGACCGCGGTTGCGAATGGTAACCTGAAGCAAAAACTGACTGTGGAAGCGAAAGGCGAAATCGCCGAGCTGACGGATACCATCAACAATATGATCGAGACGCTGGCTACCTTCGCAGATCAGGTAACTACGGTGGCACGTGAAGTAGGTGCCGAAGGAAAGCTTGGCGGGCAAGCGAATGTTCCGGGCGCAGCCGGTACTTGGCGTGACCTCACCGACAACGTTAACTACATGGCGAGTACGCTGACCACCCAGGTGCGCGCCATCACTAACGTTGCAACTGCGGTTACGAATGGCGATCTGTCACGTGCTATCGACGTATCCGCATCCGGAGAAGTCGCGACGCTCAAAGACAACATCAACGAAATGATCCGGAATCTGAAGGAAACGACCCGTATCAATACGGAGCAGGACTGGCTCAAGACCAATCTCGCCAAATTCTCACGGCTTCTGCAAGGACAAAGAGATTTGTATGCGGTCAGCCGCATGATCCTGTCCGAGCTGGCTCCGCTCGTGTCCATGCAGCACGGTGTCTTCTATATCAATGAACCGTCCGGCGGTGAACCGGTGCTGAAGCTGTTTGCCAGCTATGCTTACCAGAGCCGCAAGCATCTGGCGAACGAATTCCGGGCCGGGCAGGGCCTTGTCGGCCAATGCCTGATCGAGAAACAGCGAATCCTGCTCACCAACGTGCCGGGTGATTATGTCGTAATCTCGTCAGCATTGGGTGAAGCTACACCTCTCAACATCATTTTACTGCCGATTATTTTCGAGGATCAGGTGCTCGCGATTCTGGAACTGGCAACCTTCCGCCCGTACAGCGATATCGATATTGCCTTCCTGGATCAGCTTACGGAATCGATAGGAATTGTGATTAACACGATGCAGGCGAACCAGCGTACAGAGGAACTGCTGATCCAGTCGCAGTCCCTTACCGAAGAGCTCCAGAAGCAGCAGATGGAGCTGCGGAATACAAATGACGAACTCGAGGATAAGGCAAAGCTGCTCGTCCTGCAGAAAGCGGAAGTGGAGAGCAAAAACCATGAGGTCGAGGTGGCCAAACGATACCTGGAGGAGAAAGCGGAACAGCTTGCCCTCACCTCCAAGTACAAATCCGAGTTTTTGGCCAACATGTCGCACGAACTGCGTACCCCGCTGAATTCGTTGCTGCTCCTGGCAGAACAGCTTGCCGAGAACCCGGATGACAACCTTCATGAGATTCAGGTGAAGTTCGCAAAGACGATTCAGGACTCCGGACTCGAATTGCTTAACCTGATCAATGATATTCTGGATCTGTCCAAAATCGAATCGGGCACGATTACGCCGGATTATAGTGAAGTGTCCTTGGCCGAGCTGACCGACGGGCTGGACCGCACCTTCCGCCATATGGTGGATGCTAAGAAGCTCGAGTACCGGATCAAGGTAGATCCCGGCTTACCGGCTAGAATAATAACGGACTTCAAACGGCTTCAGCAAATTCTAAAAAACCTGCTTTCAAACGCCTTTAAGTTCACGGAACAAGGACAGATTATGCTCCAGATCCGGAAGGCGACTGAGGGTTGGCATCCGGAGAATGAATCGCTGAACCGGGCCAAAACGGTTATTTGCTTCTCCGTAAGCGACACGGGGATCGGCATCCCGCATGAAAAACAGCAGATCATTTTCGAAGCCTTCCAACAGGCGGACGGCAGCACCAACCGGGAATATGGCGGAACAGGCTTAGGTTTAGCCATATCCCGTGAAATTGCCGAAATGCTGGGCGGAGAAATTATCCTGTACAGTGAAGTGAACAAGGGAAGCGTATTTAATCTGTATCTTCCGACTGAAGCGGAATTCACGGAGCCGGAAATCAAAAAGGCGCATGTTCCGGAAGTGATTGATATCACTCCGCCTAAACGCAGAAGCAGCCTGGTTAAACCGGCGGAGGAAGCTTTGCTTGACGACCGGGATAACCTTGAGCCTGGAGACCGCGTATTCCTGATTGTTGAGGATGACCAGAAGTTCAATGAAATCATTCTCGATCTTCTTCACAAAAGAGGAATTAAAGCTATCATTTCGTCAAGCGGATATGATGCACTGGAACTCGTCCATAAGTATAAGCCAATTGCTATAACGCTTGATCTGCATCTTGGCGGGGATACGAACGGCTGGATGGTACTGGAGCAGCTGAAGAGCGATATCTATGTGCGGCATATTCCTATTTGTGTCATGACCGTGGACGAGGAAGAGGTGCTCCTGCTGCAGAAGGGGGTTCACGATTACTTCCGGAAACCGGTGACAAACGAAGAGCTCGAGAATGCACTCGACCGTTTGAACCAATTCACCGACAAGAAAGGCCGCAGCCTGCTGATTGCAGTTCATGATGAGCAAGAGCGCAAGCAAATCGTCGACCAGCTGAGCAATCAGGATATCAAGCTCACGGTAGTCGACACGGGACGCAAGGCTTTGAACCAGATCAATAATAAAGATTTCGATTGTGTGGTTCTGGACAATAATTTGCCCGATATGAATCTCATCCGGTTTGTCCGGGATATGCACAAGAACGCCAAAAATAAAAAAGTTCCCGTTGTTGCCCGCCTGAGCAAGAAGCTGACAACTGCTGAGGAGAACGAGTGGGATGATTTGGTCAAGATGGCGGTCATCAAAGAGGTGAAGTCGAATACTCAATTGATTGACGAGACGACCCTCTTCCTGCACCTTAAAGCGGAGGATCTGCCATCTGACTTAAGGGATAAACTGGTTAAACTATATAGTTCGGATGAAATGATCGAATCTAAGAAAGTGCTGGTAGTGGATGATGATATCCGCAACATCTTTGCGCTTACCTCGATCCTGGAGCGTCATCATATGAAGGTCATTCCTGCCGAGAACGGCCAGGACGCCATTGATCTCCTGGAACAGACACCGGATATCGAAATTGTGCTAATGGATATCATGATGCCGGGAATGGACGGGTACGAAACGACCCGGGCGATCCGGGAGAAGGCAGAATTCAAGAACCTTCCTATTCTTGCCCTTACAGCCAAAGCTATGAAGGGAGACCGGGAGCTGTGCCTCGAAGCCGGCTGCTCGGATTACATTACCAAACCGGTTAACAGTACCCAGCTGTTATCCATGATGCGGACTTGGCTGGACAAATAGCCCTTAGGCTTCACCAGCAAAGCAGCACTTCTGCCTTTTGTGGAGAAGTGCTGTTTTGTATTTTTATAGAGCTTATGTTTTAAATTTGAAGTAAAATAGGATGAGCTGAGTAGTGTGGAATAATTGGTTTTGTTGAGGAAGGAAAATATACACATTTATTGAATATAAACAACAAAGAGGGAGGATAGAAATGGCATATAGTAAAAAGGAATTACGTACGTCATTAATCATGGCTGTTTCAACGATTTTGGACAGGCATTATCACTCTGTTACTCTAAAAAACATCCAATCTGCCTGGTTTGTAGAAACTTATAAGGACCTGTTAAACTCAAGTTTCAGTACGACATTCATTCGTATGATCGATGCAATGTTCCTGGATTCCTTGGATTACGGCAGGTACCTGGATTCACAGGAAAAAGAGGGGGTCCAGCAAGGGAATTACACTGCAGAGATATTCGGTGATCATTTTGATATCCTGCTTGAAATGAGTAAAGATTTAAACTTGACCGCTCAGAATATCATGTTTACGATCATTGATGAGGCTGTGGATGATTCAACAAACCGGTTGTTTTTCTATAATCGCTTAATGGAGAGTAACTGGACCCGTTTTAGCGGTTTTACCCAGGGCTATCTATCCAATAAAAAACAACTGATTGACAGTTTACATGAACAAAAAATTGCTGTAATGGGGCAAATGGCAGCCGGCATGGCACATGAAATCCGTAATCCCCTGGCTTCAATTAAAGGATTTGCCCAGCTTGTTAATAACAGGCTGGCTGAACCTGAGATCAAGGCCAATGAATTGCGTACATACATGGACATAACGATTAAAGAGATTGATACGCTGAACGGGCTAGTAACGGACTTTCTGCTACTGTCCCGAAAAGGGGATAGTAAGAAGGATAGCGGTGCAGTATTTAATGTTATAGAGGTTATACATAGAGTTAATAACATTGTGAATCAGCTTATTCTCAGTGATGATATTGTTCTTTCAGTGGATTATTCCGCAGAAACGGTACTAACGTTTGGGAGTGCTTCTCAACTGGAACAGGTATTCCTGAACATCTTGAAAAATAGTATTGATTCCTTCACAGCATGCAAAGGGAAGATACATGTTACGATTACGACCGCGGCTGAGACAAACGAAATTATCCTGCTCTTTAAAGATAACGGGGAAGGAATTATGCCCGAGAAACTAAAGCGGATATTTGACCCTTTCTTTACTACCAAGCCAAAAGGGACAGGGATCGGCTTATCAATCTGTAAACAGTTAATTGAAATGTATGGAGGGCAAATTAAGGTGGATTCAGAGGTGCAGGTAGGAACCACCGTGAGCGTTACTTTGCCTTGGGTATGCGGCGATAAATAAAAATGTTGTTATGAACGGCAAACAGGGATGTCCTCAGCCACTAGCGGGCTGGAGACATCCCTGTTCACATTTACTTGCAATTATGCATTCGGTTTATGGCAGACTGATGATGTTGCTGATAATGACAGCGGCTTGGGCACGGTTTGCAATCCCTTTTGGTACAAATGTGCTGTCCGTCATGCCCTTCACAATTCCTTCCTGAGTAAGCAGCGCTACCGCGTTTTTACTGTAGGAAGCAATGCTCGATTTGTCCTTGAAGTTCGCCAGTATCGCATCCGTATCGGTAACCGATTTGCCTTTGAACTTCGTCAGGGCATTCGCGGCGATGATCGCCATCTCTTCCCGTGTGATAGAGCGGCTGGGTTCGAACTTGCCGACGCCTACACCGCCCACCAGACCATTCTGGACACCAGCAGCAACGTAGCTGTAGGCCCAGTCAGTGGTAGCCACATCACTGAAGGTAGCTGATGCATTCTCTAGCGGCAGGTTAAAGGCACGGACGATCATGGTGATGAACTCGGCACGGGTCACTTCTTTGAGCGGTGCGAAGGAGTTGCCGCCCACACCCTGAAGGATGCCTTTAGCGGTTAATTCTTTGATAGCCGATGCGGCCCATGCAACATTGCCAAGATCGGTGAAGCTAACCGCAGGAGCAGGTGTAGCTGACGGCTGAGGTGCAACCGGAGCAGGTGTTGTTGTTGGTGCCGGTGTTGCTGTTGGCACAGGTACACTCGTACCCGGAGTAGCAGGCGGTTCCGGTTCAAGCACACCGTTATCCATGCCGTCTGCTTCCGTAGCTGCCGGAGCGGAGGCATAGATCGCATTGGCCAGTAACCGGAACTGGTTCTGCGGGTGATATTTATTGAGCAGATCATTTGCGAACAAGGTCACATGAATGTTGTCCGTCTGATAATTCAGGGCCAGCACCTGACCTTTAGCAGCATCGCTATTCGGCCACCAGCCGGCTTTGAAGAAATCTTCGCCCGTTCCGTATTCCGCCAGTATTTCAGCGCCTTGCGGAACAGCCGTGATGTAAGCAGCCGAAACAGTATACAGGTATTCATTGTCTGCATAAGGAGCCGTTATTACGCTGTCCTGTGAGACGTTCGCTTGGAACAAGCCTTCATGTGCTGCAGCCTTTTTCGCTTGGTTGACCGGATTGGCATAGTCCAGGCCAGGTAAAATATTCAGAGATTTGATACTGCCCAGCATGGTGCGTCCATATCCGATGAACGGTTTGCCGCTGGCAATCAGGCTCGTGCCTGCATTGACCAGCACGTCTGCAGCTGCCGTGTCGGTAGTCACTTTAAATCCAAGATCGGCTAAGATGAAGGAAGGTGCTCCGGCAATGCCTACATTCGCCGGCTTGAGCAGCTTGCCGGTCTTGTCTCCCGTAGTGCTGAAAGGCACAAGGTCGAGTAAGTATTTGGAAGATACAGTTCTCAGATTGGATCTGGAGACCAGGAAGCTGCCTTTTTCATATCCGGCTCCATTATTGGAGAGCAAGGTTACTGCTTTGTGGTTCGCAAGCAATTCGTTAACTGCTTTGATCGCATCGTTGTTGCTGTTGCGGATAACGTAATTTTGCGCAAATGGATACTGATCAAGGTTAGTTGTCGGAATGACGACACTGCTAACCTGCTGGGTCTTGCCAGTGAAGGCACCGGTGCTCCGGCTGATGTAGCGGTCGAATCCGCGCATATCCGCAAAATTCTGTACGGTGTCGGAATACATCGCATCAAAGTCAGAGACATCCAGGCCGTCATACAGAACCAGGTTGGCATAGCCGCGTTTGGCCTGATGCATGTTCACCACATAGGTGCCAGCCGGATAGGTGACTCCATCCACGCTTACCGGTGTGGTCGTCTGCTCAACCTTCACTCCGTTACGGAGCAGATACTGCACCATTTTGTAAGTTTCCAGCTCGTTCTTCTGCAGATCTTTGGCTACCGGAAGCACATAATATTCAGGGAAGAAGTTCGTGTCCGCCGTCTCACGCTCACGGCCGATGGATTCATATTTGGCATTTACCAGATACGGATCAACCTCTTTGTGGTCTTCATTATTGATGCCGCGTTTAAAGATTTCGAGCTGGTTCAGGAAGAGCTCTTCTTTATTGTCCTGCACATAGCTGGTGGCAGCCAGTGCTGCATAATAGAACGCATCGAGGGAATCTTCATTCAGCTCCGGCACCTCGATGGTATGTCCAAGGGCACCCTGGTGCATCGCATAGACTGCGGTGTATGCCGGGGAAGCATCATCCCATCCGGTGGCATTGCCGTAAGGATTAGCATAAGCCGGGTCATTCTTTAATTTCTCCGCTTCCAGATAAGGGATGTGGTAAGCATCATATTTGGTATTGGCGATCCCGGCATTACCCATGGCTGTAGCCTGTTCAAGCATGTTATCCATAACCAGATCGTATTCGATGTTCGGATCATGCGGCGGTGTACAAGGCTCGATCAGGAAGCCGCTCACGAAACCGTGCATATCCAGGAAGCTCAGCGGTGTCCACTTGGCAATTTGTGCTGTGACAGCCTGGGTCTCCGGTTGTGTCTGGTAGGAGTTATCGCGGTTCGGGTCGAGCAGCGTTGAAGTAGCGCGTGTGTTCAGAGCACGTCCATCCGGATTCTCCACATAATCGAGCAGGAAAATCACATTGTCCAGCGCCTTGTCGATGTCCAGTGCTACCGGAACCACGTTACCGTTCGCATCGGTCGTATCATAGTTGACGATTTTCTGGGTCATCAGTGTATCCAAAAACTTAATAATGACATCTACACCATTGGCTTCATCCGCATGGATATTGTTCAGCCAAATCGGCACTTTATAATCCTGCAACTGGCCGTTTTTGATCATCTCCTGCAATGCAGCAGGGTCATTGTTCATCAGCGGCAGTGTTTTATTCAAATATTGGTCTACGGATGCCTTGTCCTTAGCGACGATGGAGAAGTGGATCGCCCGTCCCTGTGTGGACGTACCGATCTGCTGATATTCTACATAACGGCCGTATTTATTATTGCTGTCAGCTGTAATTCTATCGATCGCCGGTTTGATTTCATCATATGTATGATAGGTATCATACGGGTTCAGCTTCACTTGCTGCTGTGCCAGCACCTGGCCGGCAGGAGCGGCCGCTGTAAGGTTGTATACCCCGGCAAGCTTGACATATTCGGCCCGGATTCCGCTTAGGGACAGATTGGAGCCGAAAGGCATATCGAAGTATACCAGAGCGGTGACCGTTGTAGGTGAAACAGGCTCATAGGTTACTTTTACGAACGGATCTCCTGTATAGGCTCTAACGTTAGAAGCGTTATTCCATTTTTTCCACTCTGCCAGCGGTTTCATCTCTTCCGCCGTTCTGCCGAAATTCCAGGTAAGCTGGTCTGCTGTGACACCTTCAGGAAGGGTTAGCGTAACCAGCATTGTTCTGGCTTCAGTCATCGAGGCCTGGTAGACTTCTGCCGATACGGTAGGTGCAGGGGTTTGATAGACTTCTGAGGTAACTGTAGCGGAAATGCCGGAACCGGTTGATGCCGGTGCAGTCAGAACCTGAGTCTGAACTTCAGTGACAGCTTCACCCGCATAAGCTGCGGGAAGGATTCCGGATAACGTCAGGGTTAATGCGATTAATAAGGATAATAATTTCTTGGTCATTATTTACCTCCCAGTGTTTCTCTCTATTTATATATTTGCTGGTACTAAGGACAACAGCGTATGCAAGTTTATGCATCCCTCCATTCAGATTCGCATGGTAATGTTCCCATGAACATGTCATATTCACATCACATGTAACGAATTAATATACATTAAATATTTTTATTATGCATTTGAATTAATATAATATAGCATTTTATTTAAAAGCGGAAGCTTTTTTCATAGAATAGATTCAAAAAAATTTTCCCGCCAAAGAACGAAACCCTAAATCGAATGACCCAAGTAAATCCAGCCTTCGGCTAACAGGACCGTTACTATAGATTCATTTTCAGAATGCAAAAATAATAAATTCTTCCAATCTGCCGCAATAGTCTATAGAATATTCTCCATAGAAGGATAACTATCTCGAACCAGAAAGACTTTGTACCCCGAGGGATGAAAGAGGAGTTGGCTCCATTATGTCGATCATTGAATACGACTATTTTATTGGAAAACGTTTGGCGAACCACATTTATGCAGACAATGGAATATTGTTAATTTCCAAGGACACGATTCTTCGAAAGAGTCATATCGAAAAGTTAGCAAATTTCAAGATTCAGCTGGGCAGTGTGGAGGCAGCCGTCGAAGGCTATGTAGAGGAAGAAGCGGTCCGGCCGGAAGTTCCCGTATTGCCTCGTTCTGCAGCCGCCGCGGAATCCCGCGCCAAAGTAAAACGGACTGAAATGCATCTGCAAGAAATAGACAAGCTTGTACGGAACAACGGCACCGTTCCTATGGAGGAAGTTGAAGAAAAAATACTCCCCTTTATTAAAGACACTGCGAAGAGATATAACCTATTCCAGGTATTCTCCGAACTTAAAGACCAGGGGGATTACCGCTATAAGCAAAGCATCGGGGTTGCTGTCATTGCCACCTCGCTTGGCAAATGGCTCAAGCTGGATGAAGAGGAACTGAGTCTTCTGACCATAGCGTCCTGTGTGTATGATATTGGCACGGTTAAGCTGCCTTCTTCCTTAATGAATAAACCGGGAAGGTTTGAAAAGCACGAACAGGAAATCATGAAGCAGCATACCGTACTTGGTTACGAACTGCTGGCAGGCTCGGATGTGGATCCGCGTGTTGCCTTAGTCGCCTTACAGCACCATGAAAGGGAAGACGGCAGCGGGTACCCGCATGGATTAAAAGGCGATCAAATCGACCGGCTAAGTAAAATTGTCACCTTGGCAGATATATATATGGCGATGATCTCAGACCGGCCGCATAGACCCGCGTTTACTTTTTTCGAAGTCATCAATGAAATTCATAAAGGAATTATACATAACCGTTTTGACTCTGCGATAGGCATGACGTTTCTGGATTCGCTGCTTGCGAATCAAGTCGGATGCGAGGTTCATTTATCAGACGGACGTACGGGGAAGATTCTGCTTACTAACGTGAATTATCCTACAAAGCCGCTTGTTGCAATTGATGATAACGAGTTTATTGATCTTAGTAAAACGAATGACCTCCACATCATGGATGTTATTGGATAAGAAGATTCCGAAGGAAGTGTGCAACTATGAATCTAGAGCTGGTCATGCAGGAGCTGGAAGCGCTCGGCAAGGAACGAACCAAGCAAATCTACCTCTCGAATGGCGCACACGAGCCGCTGTTTGGTGTGGCTACCGGAGCAATGAAGCCGATCTTCAAGAAAACCAAAATCAATCAGCCATTGGCTGAGCAGCTATACGCCACCGGAAATTACGACGCTATGTATTTCGCCGGCATCATTGCCGACCCGAATGCGATGTCGGAAGCCGATTATGACCGGTGGATGGACGGGGCCTATTTTTACATGGTGTCTGATTTTGTGGTGGCGGTAACCTTGGCTGAAGCGGATATTGCGCAGCAGGTGGCCGATAAGTGGATCGCGAGCGGCGAGGAGCTGCGGATGTCCGCGGGCTGGAGCTGTTACTGCTGGCTGCTCGGCAGCCGTAAGGATCACGAATTCTCTGAGCGCAAACTTGCCGGTATGCTGAAGACTGTGGAAAATACAATTCAGGATGCTCCGGAACGCGCCCAATACGCAATGAACAACTTTGTATACACAGTGGCGGTATCTTATCTGCCCCTTCATGATCAGGCATGTGAGACAGCCAGAAGCATAGGCCCGGTAGAAGTCAATACGGGTAAGCCCCGCAGCAAATTTATTAACGCCTGCGACAATATTCAAAAGGCCGTAGATAAAGGACGGATTGGTTTTAAACGCAAGCATGTGCGATGCTGAATGAAGAAAGCGACTTGTCTAACAGATGAGTTGCTTTTTTTATATGAATCCTAAGCGTTTTCGCGTCGTTTTGCATATTCTTGGGGGGGAAGATGCCTTTATTACGGGAAAGTAATAAATTGTATATGACACACATCGTTACATAAGCTATAATGAGGTCTAAAAAAGAAAATGGGGCGTCGATTCATGAATAAGGTTAAAGGTGAACAAAGCCTGCTTTCGGAGAAGAAGGAGCGTTTTTCTTCCAGCGGCTTTATTTTTGCAGCCATCGGCAGCTCGGTGGGTCTGGGGAATATGTGGAAATTTCCGTATATTACAGGGGAAAATGGCGGTGCAGCGTTCTTCCTGCTCTTCATTGTCTGTCTGGTGCTGATCGGCTTGCCGGTGCTGCTCGCTGAGCTTGCCATCGGACGCAGCGGCCGCGGAAGCGCAGCGACTTCGTTTATCCGGGCCGGAGGCGGAAAAGGCTGGAAGGCAGCCGGAATTCTGCAGGTGCTGGCTCCGTTTCTAATTCTATCTTTTTATATTATCGTTGCCGGCTGGACACTGAATTACGCAGTGATTTCCTTCAATGGACAATTGTTCAGTACCAGTGATTATGCCGGTGAATTCGGCTCCTTTATTTCCGGATATGCGCCGATTGTCTGGCAGGGTGTAGCCATGCTGGTTACGGCAGGTGTAGTCGTCCTCGGGGTATCAGGCGGGATTGAGAAATTTAACAAGGTACTGATTCCAGGTCTGGTAGTTCTGCTCATTGTGCTAATGATTCGTGCTGTAACCTTGCCGGGTGCCTCTGAAGGTGTATCGTTCTTCCTTAAACCGGACTTCTCGGTACTGACTGCGGAATCAGCATTGGTCGCTTTGGGACATGCCTTCTTCTCCTTATCGCTCGGGATGGGGATTCTGCTGACCTATGGCTCTTATGTAGATAAAAAACAGTCACTGGGAACGGCTGCATTCGCAATTGGCGGCGGAGATTTGCTCTATGCGTTAATCGCTGGACTGATTATTTTCCCGACAACGTTCTCGTTTGGTATTGCTCCCGATCAGGGGCCTTCGCTGATCTTCATCGCGCTGCCGGCAGCTTTCTCGGCTATGCCTTTTGGCGGATTTTTCGGCGGTTTGTTCTTCATCCTGCTGGCGATTGCAGCGCTGACCTCAGCGGTATCCCTGCTTGAAGTTCCTGTATCCTTTGCAATGGAGCGCTGGAACTGGAGCCGTCAACGTTCGGTCTGGATCTTGTCACTGGTCTGTTTCCTGCTTGGAATTCCTTCGGCGCTGTCGCTCGGAATGTTCCCTGAGCTGACGTTCGGAGGTAAAGCCCTGTTTGACTGGATGGATTTCATTACCTCTAATATTATGCTGCCGCTTGGCGGTCTGCTGATTACTGTTTTTGCCGGATACTTCTGGAAAGGTGCGGCAGAAGCGGCCGGGCTTCAATCGCGTTGGTTCCGCATCTGGCTGTTCATGCTCCGGTATGTGGCGCCTGTGCTGGTGTTCCTGGTACTGCTTCATACGTCAGGGATTATCTCCTTCTAATCAATATTGAATCATTAGTAAGCCATCGGGACTTGTCCCGGTGGCTTTTTGCTGCAATTGGAGCATAACGATTAAACTTCTTGCTAAAGCATACAAAATATTAAAATTGATACGTTATCAATGCTTCTGATCTTTTGATATATTGAGCTGTAAGGGCTTACATAGAAAGGATGATCAGAATTGAGGATGAGGCAAAAGGTAATCTCTGTTGTTGTGGCAGTATTGTTGATGTTAAGTTCATTTTCATTCAACTTGGGAGCGGCTGTGGCTGCAGATTCGAACGGTCCGTATATTGTGAACGGCGGTTTTGAGTCGGATTTTTGGGCCGATAAGTCATGGAGTGTGGAAACCGAAGCGTGGGATCAGTTAGATATTCAGCAGTTTGCGTACACTTCCGATAAATGGCTCACACCGGATGAAGGGACGCATGCCTTTAAATATTGGATCAAGGATACTGCTGCCGGAACCACGGCATTCAAGGTAAAGCAGAGCATTCCTTCTCTTCCTGCGGGAAGCTACGAGCTTACAGTGAAGTCTATGGGCGGTGCTGATAAGCAAGCGGGACATGTTGAATTATTTGCGGGTACAGAGAAGGCGCCAGCTGCTGCCACCACCGGCTATAATGCTTGGGGAACGGTCAGCCTGAAATTTGTTCTGACGCAGGATACCGCAAATCTTGTACTTGGAGCGAACATCAGCGGCGGTCCGGGCGCTTGGGGATATGCGGACAGCTTTGAGCTGAAGCAGACAAGCACCGAGGCGGTTCCGCCGGTGGCTGCGGATATTTTTGTGAAGAAGGTGGAGGGACTTCCGTCTGACTTTATTAAGGGCATGGACATTTCCAGCATTATTTCGTTAGAGAACAGCGGAGTTAAATTTTATAACGAAGCTGGAGAGGTACAGGATATCTTTAAGACCGTACATGAGGCCGGGGTGAACTATATCCGGGTGCGCGTATGGAATGATCCTTTTGATTCAGCTGGAAACGGTTACGGTGGAGGCAATAATGATCTGGCAACCGCAATCGAAATCGGCAAAAGAGCGACCGCAAACGGCATGAAGCTGCTGGTGGACTTCCATTATTCCGACTTTTGGGCGGATCCGGCCAAGCAGCATACACCTAAGGCCTGGGCAAATTTGAGTTTTGAAGAGAAGAAGACTGCACTTTATAACTATACCAAAGAAAGTCTGCAGGCTATGCTTGATCAAAAGATTGATATCGGCATGGTTCAGGTAGGCAATGAAACCAATGGACAATTCGTCGGGGAATCCGACTGGACGAAGATGAGCGAATTGTTCAGTGCAGGCAGTAAAGCGATCCGGGAGACCGACCCGGGCATTCAGATCGCACTGCATTTTACGAATCCGGAATCGGCAGGCAGATATGCTTCCTATGCCAAAACCCTGCAGGATAATAAGGTAGACTATGATGTATTTGCAAGCTCTTATTATCCGTTCTGGCACGGCACATTAAGCAATTTGACCTCTGTACTGAAGCAGGTTGCCGACACGTACGGTAAAAAAGTGATGGTAGCCGAAACCTCTTATGCGTATACCGCTGAGGATGGGGACGGGCATGGCAATACTGCACCTCAGAGCTCGGGGCAAGTTCTGGACTACCCGATCAGCGTTCAAGGCCAGGCCAACTCGCTCAGAAATGTAATCGAAGCGGTTGCCAAAGTGGGTGCAGCGGGGATCGGCGTATTCTACTGGGAGCCGGCGTGGCTTCCGGTAGGTCCGAAGGATAAGCTCGAGCAGAATAAGCTCCTCTGGGAGCAATACGGCTCAGGCTGGGCAGCCAGCTATGCGAAGGAATATGACCCTAAGGATGCAGGGGTATGGTATGGCGGAAGTGCTGTTGACAACCAGGCATTGTTTGATTTCAACGGGCACCCGCTGGCTTCACTGAATGTGTTCAAATATGTGAATACAGGGGCGGTTGCACCTCTCGCCGTTGATGAGATCAAGGATGTCACGGTGACGGCTGTTGCAGGTGAACCAGTCCAGCTGCCGTCCGTAACAAGCGTTACTTATAATGATGGAAGTACCGGAACGATCCCTGTTGTCTGGGATCAATCCGCACTTGAACAAGCGGTAACCAAGGGAGCCGGCAGCTATGTGATCGGAGGAACGGCTGAAGGCGGCTTGACGGTGAAAGCTTATCTGGAGATTAAAAAACAGAACTTCATTCTTAACGCAGGCTTTGAGAATAACGACCGGAGCATGTGGGAGATCACCTATGGTGCAGGAAGCAGCCCGCATACCGATTATCAGAATAAAGCGGCGGATGCCAAAAGCGGAAATTATTCGTTACACTTCTATTCTGCCAGTGGAGTTAATTTTAGCGTAACGCAGACGGTATACGGGCTGACTCCAGGTTACTACAATCTGTCCATGTTTATCCAGGGCGGAGACGCTGTTAATCCGGAGATGAATCTCTTCGCGGTAACAGGCGGAGCGGAAGTGAAAACGGACACCGGAGTGAACGGGTGGACGCAGTGGAATAACCCGCAGCTCGAGAATATTCTTGTAACGGACGGAAAGCTGACGATCGGTGCCCGCGTTAAAGCAGACGGCGGCGCATGGGGAACACTGGACGATTTCTATTTGAGCTTTGTGAAGGGAACCGGAGAGCAGGAGCCGGATCCGGGAACGGAAACACCAGGAACGGAAACGCCTGGAACAGGAACGCCTGGAACGGAAACACCAGGAACAGGAACGCCAGGTACGGAAACACCAGGAATAGAAACGCCTGTGACCCAGCCGTCTACTGGAGTAACCCAGCCTCAGACCGAAGTTATAGCGGTCAATGGAGATGGCAGCAGTCTGATTATTAACCGTACGACCCTGGCGGACGGAACGAAGAAAGACAAAGTGGACTACACTGCAGCAAAAGCGCTTGAGGCTGTAAACAAGGCTGTTGCAGCCGGCCTTGATACGGTACGGCTAGTTCTTCCGGATACAGAGGATAACGTCGCTGAGCAGGAAATTGGCTTGTCTAAGGATACCCTGAAGACCATAGCATCCGGCAAGGTTAATCTGGAGATGTCTACAGTGAATGCCAGACTGATTCTGCCACAGCAAACTCTGGCTCAGCTGGACGGGGATTATCAGTTCAAATTCACCCCGGTTAAGAGTGAACAGGCAATCAAGGCTGTGGAAGAACGGGCGAAGCGGGAGCAGATCGTTCAAGCAGCTGCGGGCTCAGGGGCTGTTCATGTTGTAGGCCGTCCGGTCAATATTGAGACAGGTGTGAAAAATCAGCCGGTAGACTTGATCCTCCCGCTGCCAGGTAATGTGCTGCCAATGGATGCAGCAGCGAGAGAGGCCTTCCTGTCTCATCTGGTGATCTATGTTGAACATAGTGACGGGGAGAAAGTGCTGGTTCAGCCTCAAGTGGTGCAATATTCTGCCGATAAGCTGGGACTGAAAATCAGTGTGAACAAGTTCAGTACCTTCACTGTGCTAGACATGGATAACTGGTCTGCATCCCCTAAGAAATCACATGAAGCGTATATGCAAGGCTACCCTGACGGGACGTTCAAACCGGAGCAAGCCATGACCAGAGCTGAGCTGGCGGCAGTTCTGTCCCGCCTTGGAGCCGTTAAGACTTCAGATGCCCAGGCGGTGGCTTACACAGATCAGAATGATTTCCAGTGGGCTGCGGGTGATATTCTTAAAGTGACTTCAGGCGGATTAATGACAGGTTATCCAGACGGCACCTTTGGGCCGGATCTGTATATAACCAGAGCTGAAATGGCTGCGGTTGTCGTACGCTGGATGCAGCTGAGCGGGGAACCTGTGTCAACATTCACGGATACTGCTGATCACTGGTCGGCTCACAACATTGCACTGGTTCAACAGGCCGGTTATATGAAAGGGATGCCGGACGGAAGCTTCGGGCCGGATAAGTACTTAACCCGGGCAGAAGCGGTAACTATTTTCAACAGAGTATTGAAACGTGGGCCTTTATTCGGTATCCAGTCTTCCAGCTGGTCGGATGTGTCGAGTAGCCATTGGGCTTTCTATGACATTGTTGAAGCCACCACAAACCACAGCTACACAACACGGGAAGCTGGCGGAGAAGCAGCAGAGTAAGGAAGAGGTCAAAGTTAAGGTTGTGCAAGCAAGATGCCTTATTTCATAGGTAATTAATAGTTATATTTAAAGAACCGTTTCAGCAGAGACTTGTCAGGCCTATAAGCCGGCAGGTCTCTTTCTTTTGCCTGAATTTCATAAATTAGTATTTCATTATTTTTTCATTTTTTATAGCTATAATGTGTCTTAAGGATATTTAAAGGCGGACTTCAATTTATGGCAGAGCCAAGCGCCACATGATCTAACATTTTTGGAACTGGAAAGCAGGATATTATGCACATTTTATTAGTAGAAGACGACGCCAAGCTTGGCTATATGATTCAGTATAAGCTCACATCTGCAGGACATCGGACGGAATGGGCCCGCAATTCCGAAGAGGCGGAACTGTTTTTTTCTACTGCGGAATTTGACCTGTATATTCTGGACTGGATGCTTCCCGGCAAAACCGGTCTGGAGCTATGCCGGCAGCAGCGAAGCCTGAACGACAACACGGCTATTCTAATGCTGACTGCACGCGGAGAGATTGAGGATCGCGTTAGCGGACTTCTGACAGGAGCGGACGATTACATGATCAAACCCTTCGCATTCGAAGAACTATTAGCCCGAATTACCTCCCTGGACCGCAGAAAGCAAACCCGGGGCTATAACATAAAGTATGCGGTCAGCGGCCTCCGGCTGAGTCCGGACACACAGGAGGCAGAGCGTGACGGTGTCCCTTTGACGCTTACCAAACGCGAGTTCCAGCTGCTGGAGTTTTTTGCCCGTCATCCGAATGTCGTGCTCTCCAGAGAGCGTATTCTCAATTCTGTGTGGGGCAGTGAAGCTAATGTAACGCTGAACGCTGTCGATGCCGTCATCAAGCTGCTGCGAAAAAAAGTCGATGACCCATACTCTGTGAAGCTGATCAGGAGTGTACACGGAAGAGGTTACCGTTTAGTAGATAACGGAGCTGACCATGATGATACCTAATACCCGCAGGCAATTAACCATCTTTTATAGCACGATGATTGGATTGATTCTGCTCATTATGGCAGGCTCTTATTATTGGGTATTGACGGATGTGATGCACAGGGATGAAAAACATAATCTGGAATCGGCCGGACAAAAAGCTATGGATGAGTGGCGGAATAAACCGGAGCAGTCGCAGGATGCTGAGGAGATTCATGAACAGCAGCAGGATGGCGCCCGTAGAATGGAATGGGAATATCTGCAAAGCGACCAGTTCGCTGTCATCACAGATTCTTCATGGACGATCTTCGTTCATTCACCGGAGGGGAATAATCTGCTGATCCAACCCTCCTTCCAGCAGCAGCTGGAGGCCCAAGGGAGTAGAAGCTACATTCATTTAAGTCTATCTTCGGGTAGCAACCAGGCGAATTACGCGGTATTGCGTCTGATGACAGGTGATGAAGAACATCCTGTTCTCTGGATCGGGGAAGAGGTGAGCAAACAGGAACATCTATTAAAAGAGATGAGGCTGCTCCTCATCGGGATCACTCTTCTCCTCCTGGTGGTGACTACAATCTTAGGTTATATACTGGCCGGCCGGGCTATACTTCCTCTCAACCAAGCGTTTATCCGGCAGCAAAAATTCACCGCTTACGCATCCCATGAGCTAAGGACCCCTCTCAGTGTGCTTCAGCTATCAGTGGACATCCTCGAAGAGGAACAGCACAAGTTATCGCCTGTCCATCAGACGGTGCTTCAGGATATGAAAGAAGAAATAGAGCGTATGACACGTTTGACCGGACAGCTGCTTACACTCGCCAGAAATGATTCCCCTCTGCAGCAGATGAGGCGTGAGGTATTCGATCTGCAGCACAGCCTTTCTTTTGCAGCCGCAAGAATGCAGCTAATAGCTCTGGAGAAAAATGTGAAGCTACAATTCCACATCAGCTATACGGAAGAAGGCTTTACCTGTATAGGTGACAGCGAACAGATTGACCAGGTGCTGTATATTCTTTTGGACAATGCCATTAAATATTCTGCGGAGGGCGGCACAGTTACTATGGGAATTACCCGAAATGACAACGGTACTGCGAATGTAATCATTCAGGATACGGGTTGCGGGATTTCCGAGGAGGATATTCCTCACTTATTCGAACGGTTCTACCGGGTAGACCAAGCCCGTACAAGGGAACATGGCGGCACCGGACTGGGGCTGGCTATCGCTTATGAGATTGTAAGCAGGCATGGCGGCAGAATCGCCGTAACCAGCACCCTGCATCAGGGGAGCACCTTTACGGTCATCCTTCCTGAAACCAAACGAATCCTTAGACAACCACTCAAGTAGAAACGGCTACGCCGTCCGTATAAGTACGGTATCCGTTTCAGCGAGAAAGATAAGGATAATTGTTTGCACGGAGCATATAAATCTTATCTTTTTAAAAAATGGAGGTTTTATCGATGTTCACTGAAGTTTTTAACCACACCCATCCCATTGTCGTACATTTCCCTATTGCCCTAATCCTCATCGGATTCGGTTATGATTTGGTGCTGGCCTTAAAAAAACGCTCTTTGAATCCTGTCGGCGGGTTATGGATGTGGCTGCTTGCTGCAGGTGGAGCCTGGATCGCTATTGCAACCGGGCCGGATGATGATGCCAGAGGTGTGACATCATTCTTAGAGCCTCATGAACTGCTCGCCACCTTAACCGCTTGGGTCGTTACTTTGATCGTTGTATGGAGATTACTGATGTACTTGAAAGGGAAACGCGAATTTGTAAAAGCTCCGCTGGTGCTGTACCTGGTTGTTTCGTTTGCTTCCTGCGGCCTTGTACTGGGAACCGGTTATTACGGCGGCAAAATGGTGTATACGGATGGCGTAGGCGTATCGGCCAATGGCACTCTGGTCAATCCCCCTGTGCAGGGGAATCACAAGTAACCAAATAATCGATGTAAGCCCTCAAATGCCGACTAGGCTACGGATATTGTATGGACAGCAGCCTATTCATCACTATCGATTTCTCGGTTTCCAAGTGTTTGTACCGGACGGTTGTCATGCGGGAAAATAGCGGCGAATTTGCCGATCTGCTCACCGGACCATTGCACCGGATTCTCCAGGACGATCCACTGCACTCCTTCGGTACACGGCGGTGTGGTGAGCGAACCCTGGTAGCGGAACGAATGAAGATCTGCCGGCAGCAGCCCATTCAGATTGAAGTTACCCTCCACCGGAGTTTCTTCTTCACTTTCTTTGGCCGGAAGCAGGGACCATAGCTGGTTCAGTGCGGTATTTTCGCTGCCGCTATGAATCAGAACACTCAGCACGGCAAGCGACCCTTCCTCGCTTTTATGTACCAGATGCAGCTCCATTTCAGCATGTTTGCCGTCCAGCTCATGCTCGCTGGGCAGATGGAAATGGAACTGCTGCAATATATAGGTCTTTCCTTCAACCACAAGCCGGTTATCCTGATTCTTAAGGTTTACCTGGATCGTATGGCCGTTGTTAATGATAGCTACAGGGGAAGGCGAATACTCCACCTTGATCGGGGATAGGCTCTCGTCGTCCTTTACTTGGTCATGAAGGATATTAACCGGTGATTGAGCGGTACCGGTACTGCAGGTTGTGAACAGCTGATCCAGCTCAGCCCAGTGCTCCGGAGAGGTATCACCTTCATAAGACCAGTGCGCCTGATGTGCACCGGTAGTTGGTGAGGGTTCGTTTTTTCCTTCTGCCTCATTGTTAGTTGCGTTGTTTCCGCATCCGGCCATCATAGACATAACCATGGCGGGGAACAGTATTCGCGGTATCCATTTATTGATGCGCATACAGCAGCCTTCTTTCTTTTTCTTATGGAACATTGTTATTTATATTGTAAATAATGGATGTATGAGCAACAAGTGAAAAAAGACTCAAGCCTTTTTTGGTTCTAAGTATCCAGTTATCCTGGGCCTGCCCCTTCGTTCATTTAGCGAGTCCAAGAGCTTTCCGTGCTCATCGAATATAAATATGACAGGAAATTCTAACCCATTCGATGAGGGGATTGCTTATGAAAAAGCGGAACGGAATAATGAAGAAGCGGAGCCTTTCATCCGGAGCTGAGCAGGGACGCAGCTTGAAGCGCAAGGTGAAGGCCCAGAGCATTAATTTTGCAGTCATCGGAGACAGCCATGTGGGATACGGGAACAGCTCAGTTATTTTTAGAAATCTTTTACCCCAAGCGGTGAGCAGCGGGAACAAAAGATTTGTGATTTTTGGCGGGGATAATGCACAGGCAGGGGCTAATCATGGAAGTAATGCTGATGCCTTCTATAAGGATTTCAAGGATACGGTTACGTGCACGCTCGGGAGTATTCCTTACAAAGCCTCAATCGGGAATTGGGAGGCAAGCACCCGGTCCTTATTTACTAAATATTTAGGAGCTGCAGCCGGGCAGATGGATTTTCCGGGTACACAGGGCAAGGTGAGGTATGTATGGCTTGATTGTGCACTCGGGAAATTCACGCCGGAAAGTCTAAAGCTGCTGAAAAATTTAGATGACCGGTATTATTACATTATTGATTTTCATTGGCCTTTAAAGGTAAGCGGGATTACTGTTGATCCCAGTCATGTGCTCAGCGGGACAGAGACGGGGAAGTTTTTTGCAGCGATTCCGGTAAAGGTGAGAGATCGGGTGCTGGCTATCTTCACCCATCACGGGCATAAATTCTACCGGAAGCTGGCCCATATTTATCCGGGGTTTTCGAAGACAAAATTTTTCGTGACCGGATGTTCCGGAGATTATAAATGCAAGCCTGGTGACCGTGGATATTACAATGCGACACTAACCCTCAATGGGACTGCAGCAACGGTTGATGCTTACCGGGTAACGGTGATGTAGCGGAAAGAGAACGGCTATAATCTAAAAATACAAGCCGCGCATCGCTGCGCGGCTTGTGCTCAGTATATAGAAGCAAAATAAAAACGGTGGTTACTGCACACTGAGATTGTCCCAGTTGACCTGAAACTCCTTCAGCATACCTTCTTTGGTCAGCTTGCCGCCGAGGTAACCCTGAATGCTGCTCGATAATTCCTGCGGCATTCCGTTCGGAAGGCGTGACCAGTTCCAGGTCAGGGCTTGATCCTTATCCGTATAGTCCAGTACTTCGGCACCCAGTGCCCCGAGCTCTTCTTCAGTGCCCTTAATACTGTCGAGGGCAGGGATGAACTGGAACTCTTTGGTGATGTATCTTTTGCCGGTCTCTGAGGTTACAAGCCAGTCCAAGAAGAGCTTGGCCTCCTCCTTAACGGGAGAGTTCTTATTAACGACCCAGTTACTGGGCACTCCTACATAGAGCTTATCGTTGTCTTCGGCCGTATCATCAATCGGCATCGGCAGGATGCCCAGATTCAGGTCCGGATTGATGCCGTCGATTTGTCCCTGGGTCCAGTTACCCTGCTGCATCATCGCCGCTTCTCCGCTGGCGACCATGGTTACCTGGGTATTGTAATCGGTCGAGAGCGGATTTTTGTTGCCATATTCAACCGTAAGATCGAGCAGGTCCATCCACTTGGAGAATATCGGATCCCCATTGAATGTCCTTGAGCCGTCTGTCAGTCCCGCAATGAACGCTTCCGGGTCGGGTTGCTGGGCGAAGGCTACATTGACGTTATGATTGCCAAGCACGAACCATTCCTGATATCCGTTGGCAAAAGGCGTGATCCCTGCAGCCTGCAGCTTCTCCGCTGCCTGCCGCAGAGCACTGAGGGTCAGCGGCTTCTCCGTAATGCCGGCCTGCTTGAACAGATTCTTATTATAAATGAAGCCGTAGCCTTCCAGGTTCATCGGCATACCATAGAGCTTGCCGTCTACAGTCATTTGTTCTGCAGCGAGCGGCTTAACATCCTTGGCCCAGGCCTCACCGCTCAGGTCCTCCAGGTATTCCAGCCACATATCGCGTTCGTTGTTGCCCCCGATGGTGAAGATGTCCGGCTCGTCACCGGACGAGAACTTGGCGCGCAGGGATGCCCCATAATCGCTGCCGCCCCCGACGCTCTGAATCTCCAGCCGGATGCCCGGGTGCTCCTGCTCGAATTCGGTTTTAAGTGAAGCCAGCGCTTCGGATATTTCCACCTTGAACTGGTAGATATGCACCGTTTTGATTCTATCCGCATGGTCACTGCCGCGTCCGCAGCCGGCTGTCAGCCCGGCCAGCAGCGAGCATGCGAGGAGAAGTCCATGTTTTTTGCTCATATCAGATTCATCCTCTCTGCCTGAAAATCGCATGTATCGTCAGCCCTTAACGGAGCCCTGAGCGATGCCTTCAATAATATATTTCTGCATCAGCAGGAAAAAGATCACCACCGGCGTAATCCCGAGCACAAGTCCCGGAAGCGCCAGATCCCACTGCTTCGTGTATTGACCGAAAAAGGCATATGTGGCGATGGGGATCGTGCGGTGCTGCGGGTCCTGCAGAATGAGCGATGGCATCAGGTAGTCATTCCAGATCCATAGCGTATTCAGTATGATCACCGTAACGATGATCGGCTGCATCAGCGGAAGCACAATCCGGAAAAAGGTACCGTATGGGCTGCTGCCATCTACCCGTGAAGCCTCCTCAATGTCTACCGGCACCGATTTGACGAAGCCGTGGAAGAGGAAAACAGTCATCGGCGCGCCAAATCCCAGATAAGCCAAAATCAGGCCGGCAGTTGAATCCATCACGCCTAATCCGCTCACAACCTTGACTAGCGGAATCATTATCGCCTGAAACGGAATAACCATGGCCGCTACCAGTGCTATATAGAGCATACGGTTATACAGGCTGTTATTACGGACCATTTTGTAGGCGCACATCGAACAGAGGAGTGCGAGCAGCACGTTGCTGATAACTGTAACAATGAAGGAGTTCAGGAAAGCATGCGGGAAATCGGTGGCTTTCCACGCTTCAGCATAGTTGCTCCATTGAAGCATAGAGGGCAGCGCAGCGGAATCCGAGAGAATTTCACTGTAGCTTTTGACCGAGTTCGCCAGCAGAAAATAAAACGGAACCAGGAATATTAGGCCCAGCAGGAGCATAAGCAGTTCGGCCAGCAGCAGCGGGGCCTTGAATTTTTTGGCGGCACTCTCCATTACAGCTCCACCTCTCTTTTCTTGGTTGCTCTCACCTGCAGGAGGGAGATGATGGCCACAACAACGAAGAAAATCATCGCTTTGGCCGAGCCCATGCCGAACCGGCTAATCGTGTAGGCTTCATTATAAATATTCAGCGCCACGGATTCGGTAGCTTTGAACGGGCCGCCTTTGGTCAGCGACAGGTTCAGGTCGAACAGCTTGAAGGACCACGAGATCGACAGGAACAGGCAGACCGTTACGGCCGGCATAACCAGCGGAATTGTAACATGGCGCAGTGTCTGCATCCGCCCGGCTCCGTCAACCCGGGAAGCTTCCATCAGGCTCCGCGGAACGTTGTTGATCGCCGAGATGTAGATCACCATCAGATAGCCGGCATTTTGCCAGACAAACACGATCACAATCGCCCAGAAAGCGGTTCCTCCAGTACCCAGCCATGGGAGATTGAAAAAGGACCAGCCGGTAGCCTGGCCGATCGACTCGAATCCCCGGACAAAAATAAACTGCCAGATAAACCCGAGCAACAGGCCGCCAATGACATGGGGAACAAAAAACACCGTCCGCAGCACATTGCGCGTAAATAGCCTGCGGGTCAGCACATAGGCGAGTGCGAAGCCGAGCAGGTTGGTCAGCACCAGACCGAATAAAGTAAACTTGGCCGTAAACCAGAACGAGTGCAGAAAGGAAGGGTCCTTGGTGAAAATATGCAGGTAATTCCGCAGGCCCGTCCACTCCACATGACGCGAGATTCCGTTCCAGCTGGTAAACGAATAATAAAGTCCCAAAAAGAATGGAATCAGTACAATAACAAAGAAAAACAGGGAAGTTGGCCCGACAAAGATAAACTGCTGCATCAGGCCTGATCTTCTTTTATGGTCCATCGTTCCTCACCCCTTGATGTAAAGTAAACATTTCATTAAATAACCGGAAGAACAAATATCCGAATCAGGTATTCTAGAATTTACCAAATTAGTTGTGCGGGAATTTCTGGTTTACAGAATGAAATGATGTCATTGAAGCTGGAGAATAGTAAACTTTATAATCTAAAAAACGGACGAAGAACGTCCCGTACTCCATGGTTTATTGGGGTGCGGGACTTTTTTTGTGCAGAGGAGGGGAGTGGGACGGAGTATGAGGTCTCAGACTGGCGGGGCCGGCCATACTTTGTTGATCTGGTATGGAAGCCGGGCCAGGTGAAGTTTGCCATTGAGATAAAAGGATATGGTCCCCATGTGCAGCATACAGACCGCACCAGGTACCGGCAGGAGCTAAACAGGGAAACTTATCTGCAGATTGCAGGCTACCGTGTAGTCTCGGTACCCTATGATGATTTGGAATCGGCGCCGGAGTTGACGGTTTCTCTATTCAAATCCTTATTAATTCCATGCCTGTTGCAGCATGCGGAGGTGAACAGAGTCAGTACACAAGGATGGAAAGAGAGATTTTGCGATTAGCGGTACGGTCTAATGGCTATATTACGCCTATTGATTTAGTGAATGGGCTGGCGTAAAGTAAATTGTGTACCAAGATTTGGAGCCTAATCAGGCAACAAAAAAGCAGGGTATTCTCGAGATTGTCGAAGTCATTTTCTGGAAAGGTAATTAAGCTGAAATCATTAAGTAGGAGGTTGTTTATGCCCTGGGAAGAAGTCGCTAAAGAAAACCGTGAAAAAAATGAATTTATCAAATCTTATATTCTAACTCACTTCGGTAAATCTGTTGAAGATGAGATATTAGCTATGTCCGATGCACTAAACGCCTATTACCGATTCAAAGGATTTCACTTTGAGTCTGATGAGGAGACCTTTATCCTACCAGCTGACTATAGTCAAGAATAATAATAGAGATTCATCCCTTTTTTCCAGTCCTGCCTAACTCAGATCTGAGCTACTGACGCTCCAAGAAGTTGTGAATAGTTGGCCGTAATGCGCAAACGGGGGTGTTCCAGCAGTTGTGCAGCGAAGCAGTGTCTTTCCTCAAAGAGGGAAGGCAGTATAAGGCACTGTGTACTGACGTACACATGGATTTGTAATGAAGTGTATAACGATGAGCAAAAAAATTTAAAAATATATATGTAGTATATATTTAACTGTGTGTATCACCATGTGTATATCATAAGAGGGGTCCCAATTGGACGTCTCTTTTTGTGCGGGTCTGGTGAAAAGAAGAAAGGGCTATTATCTTAGTATTTGAATACAAATGTATTCAAATATATTCAATTGAATGCAGGTGAATTCTGGGTTATGCCCAGTGATCAGAATGAGAGTAGCTAAAAAATAAATGTGACCGGGGTCGGGGAAATCGGTGGAGCTGTAACCCAAATGAGCATGCAATCCGTTGAATGAGAGGCCTTAGAAGATAATGGATAAGGCTGCTATAACACAGGAATCAAGAGCAGAACAAAAAACAGCAGCTCTCTGGAGGGGCTGTTGTTTTTTCATACGGAAATGACAAAAACCCTGATGCAAGCATCTTAAGGACTCCTCAACGGAATCAGTGTATGTTTACTGCTAATGCAATGGGTCTCTATCATCCTAATACCCTTGTGAAACAATTCTTATGGTTCAATGTACACATCAGTAGCGTACCATTTCCCAGATTTCAGTTTTAGATTTAACCTAACCGGCTCCCTGAAACCAAAGTCCCCTTTTGAATAGAATTGATTTACATATGCTTTTGATATAAAAAAGAAATGCAAAGGGAAGACAAACCCGATTTTATGATATTTTTTATCATACACATAAGGTATCGTCGTCATATCACGTGTAACTGGGTTAATATTTTGATATGTTTTATCGTTCATATATACCTTATAGTCAGCAGCCCCACTCATTGCCTTTACCAAAATAATCTTAGTGTCATGTGAAATCCACACGCCTACGGCAACATAAACAATGACAAATAAAGTGATCAGTGAAAAAACAACTCTCTTCCGTTTCATGTTTAGTCCCTCCTGTCAAAGATTCCGGAATAAAAAAGTAGTACAATCCTAGGATTGTACTACTTTTCCTGATCATTATACTACAAAATGTGTGTGAAATAAGGAATCACTGTTGTATCAGGGGTATAAATGATGTAATAATCCCAAGATACATTCTTACGGTCTTTTGTGTGCTATGAAACCAGAGGATTAGAAGGCGTATCCGTGTTTGTTACTACAGCCGTGTGGTTCATTGTATAGTCGGATCCTTTATCGTAAGAAACGATATCACCCTCATACAAATAGCTTGCTTATCTACTTGGACGTCATCGACTACAACGAACGTTTTAGCGAACGGGTCATTCGCGGTTTCGGCGATCTGGAAGTAAAGAAGATGCTTAATGAGATGTTTGAAACCGGCATGCTGAACTAGGAAATCAACGGTAAAAATCCCGTTGATTCCGCCGCTGGCAGGCTGAACGCCGTCTGTCTTTTCAAACTTGACAGCCCTTTCAAAGTATCGGTATGGTAGACTGGTCAGATTATAAGGAGGCTGGGAGATATGTCAGGAGTTCTTGGTAATCATTTTGTTACACAGATTGGGATTTTGGTGAATGATGTGGAGAAGGTAAGCGCGGCGTATGCGGAGTTTTTTGGACTGGAGCAGCCGGAGATTATTATTACAGATACAGCCGACATTGCCCAGACCCGCTATAATGGGGGCCCGACAGAGGCACGGGCGAAGCTGGCTTTTTTTGATATGGGATCGTTGCAGCTGGAGTTGATTGAGCCGGACCATCAGCCGAGCACATGGCGCGATTATCTGAATGAGCATGGTGAAGGCCCGCATCATATTGCTTTTGTAATCGAAGGCATGCAGGAAAAGATCATGCTGCTCGAGGGCAAGGGGTTCCCGCTCCAGCAAAAGGGTGAGTATACCGGTGGCCGTTACGCTTATATGGATACCTTCAAGGAATTAAAGGTGCTCGTGGAGCTGCTGGAGAACGATAAGCAATAAAGCAGCCAGAGTAGCCTATATAGGGGGAGTTATGATGAATATTCTGATTACCGGTGCCGGACGCGGCCTGGGTGTAGAGCTGGTGGCTGAAGCACTGGAAAGAGGTCACGGCGTTATTGCCGGGGTCCGGCATCCTGAGCAGGAACAGCCGGAACTGGCGAAGCTTGCGGCCGCCTACGGAGATAAACTAACCGTGGCGAGGCTGGATGTGACGGACGAAGAAGGAATTGCAGCACTGGCTGCAGAGCTGAAGGCGCAAGAGCGGACACTCGGGGCTATTATTAACAACGCGGCGGTCCTGACCGCCCGTAACACGCCAGTTGAAGTGCTGGATCTGCAGGACATGCTGACTACTATGGATATTAATCTGTATGGGCCCATCCGGGTGGTCAAGCACTTCCTGCCACTGCTCACTGAAACCAAGCCCTCTATTATTAATATTTCTTCGGAAGCGGGCAGTATCTCTAACGCCTATCCGGGAGACTATCCCTATTCCATCTCCAAAACAGCAATGAATATGTTCTCACAGCAGCTGCACGTCTATTTGCAGGATCGCGGAGTCCATGTGCTCAGTGTACATCCCGGCTGGATGCATACTGACATGGGCGGTGAAGAAGCACCGACCGATCCGCGCCAAAGTGCCGGGGGCATTATCACCCTGATCGAGCAGCGCAAAGACCCCAAAGGCGTCTTTAGGTTCGTGGATTATACCGGTAAGGATATGAAGATATAAGTGCGCTAGCAGGCCGCCTAATAAGGAAGAGCTGATTTCGGCAGAAAACCGTAATCAGCTTTTTTGGTTTTGAGTATTAGGAAAAATTCCCAAAAAAGAAGGAATGTTTATGTTTTTGTATAATATTTAATATAATCATTAAATAAAAACATATTGGAGGCATTCTATGATTGAGTTAGTGGCAAGTTCACTAGAACAGGCCGGTGTATCGGCATCAGGTGTCGAACGGATTAAGGCTGCTGCCGCACAGATGGTGGAAGACAACATTACACCGGCACAAGTGATTGTTGCTGCCAGAAAGGGAGTTATTCTAGTACATCAAGCTGATGGAAAAATTGGCCCTGAGCCTGACGCAGCCACATTAACCGTTAACACGTTATTTCCGCTCTGTTCTATCACGAAGCTGTTTACTGCAACGGCTGTGATGATGTTAGTTGAACGAGGAAAGGCAGGGCTGAACAGACCGGTCGTGGATTACATCCCCGAGTTTACAGGCGAGGGAAAATCCAAGGTGTGCGTGCATCATCTGCTGACCCATACCTCCGGATTAGACGGCGAGAAAATACACTTACATGCACAGGCCAAACGGGCTGAAGGAACGGAGTTTCCTGCAAGCGCATCCAACCAGGACCCCGAGCTTCATGAGTACTTGTATAGCGGCTATGATGCACCTCTTAGCTGTGAGCCGGGAACGGCAATGTCTTATTGCGGGTACGGATATGAGCTGCTGGGAGAAATCATCCGGCGCGTCAGCGGCCAGGCTCATGACGAGTTCGTGCGGGATAACATTTTGGAGCCGCTGGGGATGGAAAATACATACTATCGGGTGCCTCAGGAAGTACGGAGCAGAGTGGTGAGACGTTCACCTGAGGCGGCCTGTGCGGAGTGGACTGAAACCGAATATCAGCTGAATTCAGTATCTGCGGGCGGCGGGGCATACTCTACAGCGATGGATCTGGCCATTTTCGGCCAAATGTTTTTAAACGGCGGCATCTTTAACGGGATAAGGCTGCTTAGTCCGGTAACGGTGAAAGAAATGACCCGGAATCAGATTCCCGGGGTGTCCTCGCAATACAGAGATGAGGTATTTCCTGAAGCATACTGGGGGTACGGCTGGGCAATCAACGGGACGAAACGGGATGGGGGAGATCTTTTTTCACCCAAAGCGTATTCGCACTGGGGCGCAGCCGGTCCCTTCCTTTGTGTTGATCCGGTCTACCAGACGGTAACGGTTCATTTATCGGTAGAGCTGGATCATCAGAAGCCGTTCAAGAATATGTATGCGGATTACTTCAATAATACGGTTCTTGCAGCAATCACAGAACTGTAGCGCACATTCAAACTCTTTTTCGAAAAGTAAAAGCCCTGGGGATGATCCTGAGGGCTTTTTTGTTATATACGACAAGAATAGAACAGATTCATTCGTCCACTTAAATAACTGGAAAATAGTTTGCCGAGCATCCCACCTTAACCTCAAGGTAAAATATACAGGATTGACGTCTCTTCAGGAGCCGCTATGCTAGTTGAAAGCAGTTTGTTTGGACGATAATTGTTTGTTTGTCAGGTTATCGCACATAATATATGGTCTTTTTGAGGTGGAAAATGGTTTATTGTGCAGTTTCGGATATAAATGTGATACTAGGTGACATCGAGGGCGTCGTACACAAATGTCGAAACATTCGATGACACGTTAAATAACATCAAAAGGGGAAAGGTGATGAGAGAATGACAACAAGTTGGTCTAAGAAATGGGCAGGTCCCGCAGTGGGGGTCGTATTAATCTCCTCTATGCTATTATCCGCATGTTCTTCCAAGGAGGATGCTGCCAGCGGGAATGCGGCGTCAGAATCATCCAAGTCTACTACATTAAAAGTAGAGTTGTTCGACCGGGGGAACTCCCCCGCCGGCTACACCATCACCGACAGTTATTTGACGAGGCTGGTGCAGGAGCGTTTTGGCAAGCCGAATAATATTGATGTCCAGTTCGTACCGGTGCCGCGTTCGGAAGAAATTCAGAAGCTGAATGTCCTGATGGCCAGCCAAAGTGAAGTGCCGGACATTGTGTTCACTTACGATTCAGGAACCTTCAACCGGTATGCTGAGCAGGGCGGTTTGACAGATCTTACGGACTTGCTGGAAAAGAATGCGCCGAACCTCAAGAAGTTTCTGGGCGAGGACACGTTAGCCTACGGACAATATAAAGGCCAGCAATTCGCCCTTCCGGGCAGAAGACTTGTGCTGGGCAAATACGCCGGTTACATCCGCCAGGATTGGCTGGACAAGCTGGGATTGCCGGTGCCGCAGACAACAGATGAGCTCTACACTACACTCAAAGCATTTAAGGATAAAGACCCCGGCAATACCGGCGGCAAGGTCATTCCATTCGGGATGAGCCTGGCGTCCGCTCAATATGAGCCGCTTCTCTGGTCCTTCATTGAGCCGCTCACGGATGAGCAGAAGTATACCTTAACCCAGCAGCTGGGCTCCAATGATTATCCGACGCTGCTTCCGGGCTTCAAGGATGGTCTGAAATTCATGAACAAGCTGTACAATGAAGGTCTGATCAGCAAAGACTTCGGCCTTGATAAAGACAAGAAACAGCTGTGGCAGAATCTGCAGAATGGTCTGCTCGGCTTCTATACAGAGGATGCAGGGGAACTGTACTTCTCAGCGAATGGCGGGTACGAAAATCTGCAGGCTAATGTGCCGGGCGCTGTGATCACACCGGTTGATGTCTTCACGAACTCGGAGGGCAAACATGCCAAGCCGGCCTATGCGCCAAATGCCATGTACGTCATGATCCCGAAATCCAGCAAAAATGCTGAAGCAGCACTGAAATATCTGGATTGGATGGCTTCAGATACGAATCTCTTCGATATGCAGTTCGGTGTAGAGAATGAGAACTATACCCTCGTAGACGGAGTGCCTGTAGTCAAAGCAGATGCGACTCAGGAAGCGATGGACCGGATCTACAACTTTGGTGACCTTGCCATCATCGTTAATGGTAAATATGCCGGAGACGATGCCAAAAATGAAGCAGCGTACATTGCTCAGACTCCGGAGAAATACCAGGCAGATATGAAAAAGTCGGTGGAAATCTCGAATACAGACAACATTCAGCCTGTGAAATTCGATCACCCGATCGAAGCGGAAGCGAAATATGGCACGGCACTGGCTGACAAGTTCCAGGAGATCATCGTGAAAATGACCATGATCAAACCGGATCAGTTCGACAGCACCTACGATTCGATGATCAAGGATTACATGGCAAGCGGCGGACAGGCCATTCTGGATGAGCGTACCGAAGCTTACAAAGAGATGTCTTCTAAATAAGCGGCCTTAATATTAAAGAGACAGCGGCAGGTACCCCGGGGGCCGGGCAAGGCCCCCGGATATTGCCGCAGACAAGAGAGGAGAGTGATGGCAGTGAAGAACAGCACTTATATCCGCAGAAACTGGCAATTGTATCTTTTGCTCGTACTGCCGGTCATTTACTTCCTGGTGTTTAAATATGGGCCGATGTACGGGGTACAGATTGCTTTTAAAGAATTTAACTTCTTCCAGGGCATCGGCGGGAGTGAATGGGTTGGACTTGATATTTTCCGCGAGGTCTTTCATAACAATGACTTCTTCAAGGCGCTGCGCAATACGCTGCTGCTCAATCTGCTGGACCTGATCATTTCGTTTCCCGCTCCGCTAATTTTGGCAATTATGCTCTATGAGCTGCGGATTGTCTGGTTTAAGAAGTTTGCCCAGACGATACTATATATTCCTCACTTTATTTCATGGGTTATTATCGGCGGCATTGTGCTGCAGGTGTTCGGCACCGAATCCGGCTTTATCAATAACATGCTTACAGGTATGGGGCTGGATGCCATTCCGTTCCTCTCCGACAAGCATTACTGGCTGGTAACCTATCTTCTGGTCGGAGTATGGCAGAGCGCAGGCTGGGGAACGATCTTGTATCTGGCGGCTTTGACGGGGATCAACAAAGAATTGTTCGAGGCTGCTGAGGTTGATGGTGCAGGTCGTTTTAAGAAAATACTGCATATTTCCCTTCCGGGCATCAAAACTACTATCGCCACCCTGCTGATTATCAACCTGGGCAATATGATTTCCATCGGCTTTGACCGTCCGTTCATCATCGGCAACGTGGCTGTACGGGATTACTCAGAGGTGCTGAGTACCTTTGTCTACCGGGTTGGTATTGAATCCGGGCAGATTTCGCTGGCTACCGCTGTGGGGCTGTTCCAGGCGCTGGTGGGACTGATTTTCCTGCTCGGTGCAAACTATGCATCCAAGAAACTGGCGGATGAGAGCATTCTCTAGTCCAGGCCAAACGTGAGAAAGACTGAAGGGGGAAATCCAATGAGCGAACGCGCATCAAACCGGATATTTGATATCTTTAATATCTTGATAATTACTTTTGTTATCCTGCTGTGCTTAATGCCTTTTATTCATATTATTGCGATCTCTCTTAGCTCAACCCGCCCGATTATGTCGGGACTCGTGACCTTTTTTCCAAGGGAGTTTAATATTAATGCCTACACCAAGGTCTTTTCCGATATGGCGATGATCCGGTCCCTGGGTTTCACCATTATGCTGACGGTTCTGGCGACTGTCCTGTCGATGGTTATGACCATTGCTGTGGCTTACTCTTTATCCAAAAAAGACCTGCGCGGACGCAAGTGGTTCATGTTGATCATTGTAATTACGATGTTCTTCAGCGGAGGCATTATCCCTGATTATATTCTGGTTCGCAACCTCCATTTGCTGGATACGGTCTGGGCGCTGGTTCTGCCGGGTCTGATCAGTCCGTTCTATATGATCATCCTGATTTCCTTCTTCAACAGCATCCCGAAAAGTCTGGAGGAGGCGGCGGAAATCGACGGTACAACCCATCTGGGCACTCTGCTGCGCATCATTCTTCCGTTGTCGCTGCCGTCACTTGCTACACTCAGCCTGTTCTATGCTGTGGGACGCTGGAACGGATTCCAGGATGCGCTGATGTATATCAACCGTCCGGATTTGTATCCGCTCCAACTGAAGCTCTACCAGATGATTCAGAACAATCAGGTCAGCGAGCTGATGCAGCAGGAAGGCTTGGGGATGGCCCAGCTGATGCCCGAGAGCCTCAAAGCGGCGAGCGTCGTATTCTCCACTGTTCCGATTCTAATCGTCTATCCGTTCCTGCAGCGTTATTTCATCAGCGGAATGATGGTTGGTGCAGTCAAAGGCTAATGAAAGGGGGGAGCATTGTGACACAGGCGATGATAGACAAGCTAACGGAAAGGCAGCGTTATCTGGTGGTTCAATCCATGGCGCTCATGGATTCGCTCTATGACGGGGTGATGGAGCTCTTGATCGACGAGGAACGGAGTGACCGGCATAATACGCGGAGCAGTGCCCATTATGCGCTGGGACTGCTGATCCGCAGCAGTCCAGGCGATGCCGAGCGGGCCTGCGGTTTATTGAATCGGGTGATGGACCTGCAGTTCGATTGCCCGGAAGAGATCTATCACGGAACATTCCGCGTTTCTCCACAGGCGGCTCTGCCGCCGGCCGGCAATTATGAGTGGAAAAAGTTTGCGCCGGGATTCGCCTTTTTTCTCAGTGAAACTACAGAGAAGGTGGGCAAACGGCTGAGTGACATACTTTCCCGGGAAATAAATTCCGGGCTGCCGGGAGCGGACGGCCAGAAGATTAGACAATATCTGCAGACTGCGGTCGATGAGGTGCTGCCGCCGGTCTGGAAGAGCTATGACCCCAATTGGCGTGAATTCATTGCCAGTACCTTTGCTGTAATTCTTGAGCAGTTTGCCTTAGTTCTGCCGCAGGCGCTTGTGAAGCGGATGGAGGAGGCGATGAAGAAGAGTGTTTCAGCTTCCATAGACCGGCGGTTATCCGATGCCATCCCGATGAATTCGAATATTGAACTGATGCATATCTTTATCGTCCATTACTACGGGCACCGCTTTGGAAATGAGGAATGGACCCGGCATGCAGACCAAGAGGCTGCGGCCTTCCTGAAGGGGTTTGAAGAATTTGGAAGTATAGCCGAATTTAATACAACTACTTATTACGGTGTGGATCTAACAGTGCTGGGCATGTGGAGGAAGTATGGGCATACCGCTGCTTTCAGAGAGACCGGGCGTACGCTCGAACGTGGAATGTGGGAGAATATCGCCCTGTTCTACAATCCGGTATTGGAGAATTTGTCGGGGCCGTTCTCGCGGGCTTATGAGATGGAGATGACCGGTCACAGCTCGATTGGTGTATTCCTCTACCTGGCACTGGGAGCAGGCTATGAGCATCTGGCAGCACCGAACTGTGAAACCAGTCATGATCCGCTTATTGTGCTGTCAGCCGGAGAGCTCCCGCCCGGGCTGCTTCCGCAGTTCACGGCCTTTGGGAAGAGCCGCAGAGTGGAAAAGCAGTTCCGCGAGCTATGTGAGCGGGATAAGCCTGGAGAAAACCGTAACCTGTGCACAGCGGCGGCTTGGATTGAGGAGAAGCGGATGATCGGGGCGATGTCGGGGAGCCGGAATACGAACGGGCAGATGCATCCGGCGACTGTTCATTGGATAGACGTGGATGGAGCCCGGTATTATTTGCGCCTTATCCGCAGGGAGCAGGGCAGGAGCTGGAACAGCCATTTACGGGGGATTACTTTTGAAGCTTCAGTGGACAAGGATCTGCTGACTGTGGATGTCCGGCTGGACACAGAGATTCCGGTTGAAGTGCTGTTTGAAGTTACCGGTCCAGGGCTCTTGCAGGCGAAGGTGAGTCCGGAACTATGGTCACTTCCGGGTTTAATATGCCGGGTGACAGCGGATGCACCAGAGCCTTCTATCCTATGCGATGAGCAGGAGAGTAAACTGGAAATTATCTATCTCCACCGTCCGGAGGACGGTGTGCAGAACATGTCCTTTACACTTAGGATGGACCCGGTTTCTTAAAGCCAAGTCTGAAAGGTGGCATCAAACAATGACAACAGAGGATCAGACCGGCTATCACGCAGGGATTGATGTTGGCGGTACGAAGACTATGTTTTGCATTACAGGCGGAGACGGCCGAATTCTACTGCTGGAGCAGAGAAACACGACGGCACATGAAGCGCCGGAGCCTTTTATGGCATGGCTGTTCAGTGAATTGGAGCAGCTTCTGGCAGGACTTCAGCTTACCCTTCAGCAGCTGAAAGGCATCGGCATCGGCTTTCCGGGAGTAATTGGCGATACTGAGGGGATTCTGACCCAGGCTCCGGCGCTTCCTTGGCCGGAAGAAGATATCCGGCCGGTCATCCGCCGTCATTATAAAGGGCGGCTGCACTTAGATAACGATGTGAATCTGGCGCTGCTCGGCGAATGCTGGAAGGGTGCCGCCCAAGGGAAAGAGCATGTACTGATGATCACGGTAGGTACCGGCATCGGCGGAGCAATGCTGCTGAACGGGCGGTTGTATAAAGGTGCGTCCTTTGCCGTCGGTGAAGCAGGGTACATGGTCGTGGATGCCGGATATGCCCGCAGCCGGTTTCCGGTTTCCGCCGCAGCCTTCGGCCCGCTGGAGGCGGTGGCATCCGGCAGCGGGATTACGGCGCTGGCGAGAGTCTGGCTGGCTGGTCCGGCAGCTAGGCAGGATTCCCGGCTGCTGGAGCTTGCCGGCGGCATAGCCGAAGCGGTGGACGCCCGGCATGTGCTGCAGGCAGCGGCTGAAGGGGACCCCGCCGCGCGTGAGATTATAGAGCAGCCGCTGGAGCATCTGGCGGCTGCCATTGCCAGTGCAGCAGTGCTGCTGAACCCGCAGCTGGTAGTGCTGGGCGGAGGCGTAGCGGCATCCGGAGAGTATTATGTGCATGAAATCCGCAACCGGGTGAACCGCTATCTGCCGTTTCCTGTTGCCATCGGGCCGGCAAAGCTGGGCAATAGGGCCGGGGCGGTGGGGGCAGCGGCTGCCGCTGCGGCGATTCTGTGGTAAAGGATGAATGCACTATGGAATATACGGCGATCATTCCGCAGGAAGCCAAAACGGAGCTGCTTAAGCTCCGCTTATTGTATTTATTGACAGGCCTCGCAGGCGGACTGTTTAATCCCTATTTAACGACCTTATTTGTGCATCAGGGCATCGGGGCCAATGTAGTCGGTGTGCTGATGTCGATCGGCACGTTACTGTCCATTGTAGTCCAGCCGGTGTGGGGACTGCTCGTTGACAGGTACCGTCAGACCAAGCTGGTACTGATTCTTGCGATCTCTGTACCGGCCTGCCTGTCTTTGTTTTATAGCTTCCAATATACTGCAATCATTGTGATAGTCTATATACTGTCTATTATCTTCCAGGCGACGCAAAGTCCTGTAGCAGATTCCTATGCGGTCACTGCCGCATCGAGGGGCCGTACTTCTTATGGAACGATCCGCAGCCTGGGCAGCCTGGGTACAGCACTGGGCGGCTATGCCGGAGGATTCTATCTGTCGAGCTTCGAGATCACCCGGCTGTGGATGCCTTTTCTGGCTCTTAGTCTGGCAGGAACCGCTACGGTGCTGACCTTATCCCGCAGTACAGAGAGCAAAGCTGCGGCGATTTCCCTGTCGCAAGGGATGAAGGAACTGCTGGGGAACCGCCTGTTCCTGCTGTTTCTGATTGCCTGCTTTTTCGTAAACCAGACACTGACGGCATACAACTCATTCTTCGTCCTGGCCTTTCAGGAGGCGGGGGGCAGCTATTCGCTTGTGGGCACAGCCCTGCTGCTCGCCTCCCTGACGAACATCCCTTCGATGCTGCTGGCCGCCCGAATCCTCAGGGGGATCGGCCATGAGCGGACGCTGCTGCTGGCGGCTTTATTTTATGCGCTGCGCTGGGGGATTCAGTGGCTGTTTCCGGTGCCGGCGGTCATGGTAGGCATTCAGGTTCTGCATGGACTGTCCTTCGGGCTGTTTTATGTGGCTGCTGTGGAATATGTGGCCCAGGCTTCCGGCAAAAGAATGCAGGCGACGGGCCAAAGCGTATTCAATATGGTTTTTTCCGGACTTGGCGGGATCGTGGGTAACCTGCTGAACGGGTATTTGTTTTATTCGGGCGGTGCACAGATGATGTATCTGGCTTGTACAGGTAGTGCACTTATCGGTGCGGGCATGCTATATTGGATTAACCGATTAGCGAAGATGCCCGTGTAATGTTTCCTGTCATTCATCGGGCGGCATGCTTCGGAACCCATTGAAGAAGGGCGGGAGTACATATGAGACGGAACTGGTCGAGAAGCATGATGTTCTCCTACTTCCCTATCTTTTTGCTGACCGTGTCTATCCTGATTTTCCTGTCGTTTCTGATCGTAGGCGAGCTGTCCCGCAGCGAAACCAACAAGGCGAACCGCATCTCTACAGGCTACGTCGTGGATTCCGTGCAGAATGCATTAAGTGATGTGGAGCTCTCTGTGCTTCAGGAAATGGAGACCAATCACGATTACGGGGATTTCCTGAGCGGGCTGAGTGATCAAGGTGACCGGACCCGGCTCTATAATACGGTGAATGATATGCGGGGGATGCTGTACCGCAACCAGCTGATTGATTCCATCTATATTTACCGTAAGTGGGACGATAAGGTGCTGACGCTTAACGGGCTGGTCGACCGGGATGTTTTTGCTGACCGGGATTATCTGGCCGGGGTGCTGGCGGAGAATGAGGAACGGAACTGGAGTGATGTCCGTACGCTCCGGTTATTCAGCTCTGATCAGACGGTGCGGGTGATTAGCATGGGCAAAATGCTGCCGCTGCCGTTTGGGGCAGAGGGTGTGGTTGTAGTGAATCTAAGCATGTACCGGCTCGAACGGATGATTGATGACATGACGAAAAGCCAGGTCTCCTTCATGCGTGTGCTGGGTGACCAGGGAGACCTGGTCTATGCTGCTCACCAGGAAAACGATATTCCGGAGGGGGATGTGCTGACCCGGATCACACTGGATAACACAGGCTGGACCTTTGAGAGCGGTATTCGTGCAGGCGAGCTGTTCGCCTGGATGTCTGTTGTCTCGTATCTCTGGATTATCATCGGTATCCTGACCGTTGTGCTGGGAACCCTGTACATCCTGTATATCACCCGCAAAAACTACCGGCCAATTCAAGCGATGATGAACCGGATCCAGGCACTGCAGTTCCGTGAAGAAAGCCTCGATAACACCTCGAGAAGCGAGCTTGTGCTGATTGACCGGGCGCTGGAAACGTTGATTAACCAGACGGTAAGCTACCAGAAGCAATACGATGAGAATCTGCTTGTCCAGCGGCGCCAGCTCTTTCTGGATTTAATGGAAGGGGAGCAAGGGACTTCATCGCTGGAGGAGAAGCTGCAGCACTTTAAGCCCTTTACGGATGAGGCGGTACAGTTTGCCTTTATTGCAGCAGAGATGAACCAATATGAGGAATTTCGCAGAAAATATCCGGCCAAGGAGCAGAACATGCTCAAGCTGACACTTATGAATCTGTTCCAGGAGCTGGCGGTTGAAGAGCAGCTGCAGGGCTGGGCAGAGTGGGTGAGCGGCAACCGGATCGGGCTGATGATCGGCAGCGGTGGGGATTTGCGGACGGGCAAGGATAGGCTGAGAATATTGGCTGAGCGTTATCTGAGATGGGTCAGTGATAATCTTGGGCTGTCGCTCGCGATAGGTGTTGGGCCGGTTGTTGACGGACTGGAAGCTATCTTGGATTCCTGCACCGCAGCGGAAGCAGCGCTTCAGCATAAGCTGTCGCTCGGCAGGGATATGATTGTACTGAGTGACAGCCTGCCGGACCGTTCCACCCTGCATTCCTATAAATATTTGCAGATGTTGAGTGAAATCGTCCGTGAATTCCGGATTGCCGACGAGAACTGGCGGCAGCGGGTGGATGAGCTGTTCCGCTGGTTCAGCAGCGATCAGATCAAGGATGAAGAGATTCATATGCTGCTGCATATGCTGATCCAGATGCTTGACCGCGAGCTTGGCCAGTTGTCGGACAGCCTGCGCAGAATGTTCGCCGAGCCCAGCCTGCAGGGATACTATAGCGAAATGGAGTCACAGACAACACTGGAGCAGGTCCACGCTGTGATACTGAAGTGGCTGGCCGAAATTTACCGGATTTATGTATCTGTGAATGAATCGAAGAGCTACCGGGCCATGATCAGCGAGATGAAGGTCTATATCGAAGAGAATTTTGACAACCCGGACCTATCCCTGAAGCATCTCAGTGACCGGTTTCAGATCTCCGGCAAATATGCCAGCCATCTGTTCAAAGAGGAATTTGATATGAAATTCGTAGATTTCCTGACCCAGCTGCGGATGCAGCGGGCGGAATATCTGCTGGCAACTACAAGCGATAATCTCCAGGATATTGCCTTGAAGCTTGGGTATACAAGCTCCATTACCTTTGGGCGGGTGTTCAAGCGGGTAGTCGGTGTAACGCCCGGCGACTACCGCAAGCACCGGATGAAGCCGGGTACAGATGAGCATGAGAATTAATCCAGCATAGGATGATAAGCCGACAGTCAGGCCGTTTTTTCGCCGGATTGCCGGCTTTTTCTGTATTTATTGACCGGCTTATAACTTTAGTTAGATTTCATGCAGGACAATTAAATTTATAATAACTAAAAATTGTATACCTCAGCTTATACAGCGGATATGTTGAGCTAGTTAAACGTGTTAAGATAAATGCAACTATACCTGATGCAGGCACATTTGAAGAATCGCAAAGAAGGGTTTGGAGGAATCAATACACAATGTCATTTGCAGACAGCATTAGGCTTCGGGAATTACTGGACGGAACGTGTATGGAGGTATCTTCCTTTTTAGATTGTGCTGTGGCGTTGACGAAGCTGGTTCAGTCTGCACATCAGAAGGATAAAGTCATCGGCTGCCTACAGCCTGGCGTGCTGCTGGTTCACAGAGAGCTGAAGGAAGCTTACCTGTCTGAAGAGGGCGGGGAGAATTATGCCTATCTGTCCCCGGAGCAGTTGAGCCGGAGCAATCCACTGCTGCCGGACAAGCGCAGCGACCTGTATACCCTGGGAATCCTGTTCTATGAGATGCTTACAGGCAGGCTGCCGCTGCAGGCCCGGCGTTTAGAGGATTGGATTCATGTACATATGGCTGTTGTGCCCGCACCGCTCAGCGGACTGCGGCCGGAGCTTGAGGGGCCTCTGGAAGATATCATTGCCAAGCTGCTGTCCAAGTCCCCGGAACAGCGTTATCAGAGTGCGTACGGACTGCTGGCTGATCTGAAGCAGTGTATTTCATTTCTGGACATAACAGGGAAGATTGAACACTTTGAGATCGGAATGAAGGACCGGATCAGCCAGTTTCGGCTGCCGAAACGGCTATTTGGCCGGGAAGAGGAGGCGCGTGAACTAAGGGCGGTGGTTGAACGGGCTTCGGCCGGCGAATCCGGCTTCGTTCTGGTTACAGGCCGTGCCGGCAGCGGCAAAACCTCGCTTATTGGCGAGCTGCAGCTTTCGTTCACCCGTGAAGGCGGCACGTTTATTACGGGGAAATGTGACTACATGAATCATGAGATTCCGTTCGCGCCTATTCTGCAGGCTCTCCGCCGGCTGCTTCGGCAAACCTGGAGCGAAGCTCCGGACAAAGTGGAGCAGTTAAAATCCCGGCTGCTGGACGCTCTGGGCCAGGGCGCAGGGATCATCACTGAAATATTACCGGAAGCCGTGCGGCTGCTCGGTACCATCCCTTTAGCTGAACCTCTTCCTCCCGCGGAGGCTGCGCTCCGTTTCCGCCGGCTGCTGCCGACGTTTATCGGTATGTTTGCCGGCGAAGACCAGCCGCTCGTGTTATTCCTGGATGATCTGCAATGGGCTGACCCGGATACACAGGATTTCCTGAGGGTCTTTGCAGAGGATGAAGTGACGAGCGGTATAGCGGTGATCGGATCATTTCGCTCAGAAACGCTGGAGGAGCGGCTGGACAGCGGGGATCAGAATGGGGCCTCCGCAGCCTGGCTTGAGCAGATGCTGGCAATGCAGCACAAACCATCTTCACCGCGTGTCCAGCATATAGCGCTGGAGCCGCTGACTTACGTGGATGTCAGACAATTCCTCTCGGATATTTTTGAAGAGAACACGGCACGTGTCCGGATGCTCGCTGAACTGCTGTACCACCGCACGGGCGGGGATCCGCTCTACATACACCGGCTGCTGGACAGTCTTCACCGCGAGCAATGTCTATATTTTGATGAAGCGCGGGGGAGCTGGGAATGGGATATAACGGCAATTACCGCCTTGCCGGAAGCGCCCGGGCTTCTCCAATTAATTGAACAGCGCATCCGGCTGCTTCCCGGAGATACCGTCGGCCTGCTGGGAATAGCAGCGGCGCTCGGATATAGCTTCCGTGTATCGGATATTGCTTCAATGAGCGGGTATTCTTTGGAAGATACCCTGGTGCTGCTGCAGCCTGCCGAGCTGGAAAGCCTGATCAGCCGGGAGGAGAGTTCCCCGGATATAGAAGCGGGCGGGCTGGTCTATTCCTTTCTGCATGACCGGATTCAGCAAGCCGCTTATGGTATTGTGCCGGAGGAGGAGCAGGCCGGCTTGCATCTGGCTATCGGACGCAGTATGAGCCGTAGCCTCGACAAACAGGCATACTCGGTTTTTGACCGGGTGTATCACCTCAATCTGGGCTCCCCCAAGATGGATGACCGTGCAGAGCGCAGAACGCTTGCCGAGCTGAATCTTCAGGCTGGCCTGAAGTCGAAAGCGACTACAGCGTTTGCCGCCGCATTATATTTTCTGGAGACAGGGCTACATCTCCTGGGAGACGAAGAGGCTGCTCCCGGCTCGCTGCCCTACAGGCTGATGCTGGAATTGCCGGAATGTGAATATATCTGCGGGTATACAGAGCGTGCGGCGGCGCTGCTCGACCGGCTGATGGGGCTCACCGGAGACCTGCTCGAACGTTCCAATATCTACCGTATCCGGATTGCTATGTATGCTTATTTGAAAAAAGACGAGCTGGCTGTAAAAGTCGGGCGTAAGGCGCTCGCGGAATTCGGCTGGAAGCTGCCGCTCAGACCTTCCCATGCCGCCATTTTAAAGGAAGTGACGCTGACTCAGACGGCCCTGTACCGCAAGCGTGATCAGCTTACAGCACTTCCGGTGAACCGCGACCCCCACTATAAAGCTTTATCTGACCTTATAATGGCCATTGCCAGCTCCGTATTTACGGTAAGTCTGGAACTGTCGGCGGTGCTCTTTTCCAGATTCGTCCGCTATGGGCTGAAGGCCGGGAACAATGAAGCCTTTGCCTATATTCTTGCCGGCTACGGGCTGGTGATTCTGCGCAATAAATTGTCTCTTTATCAAAAAGGGAAGCTGTACATTGAAACGGCCAGTCAGCTGTCCGCTCCTTTTGAAAGTGCAGATTTATCGTGCCGCCTCGATTATATCCGCGGGCTGGCCCGGCTGCAGCAGAATCCGCAGGAGGCGGGGGGTTATTTCCGAAAGTCGGTCCAGCATGGCATGGAGGCGGCCAATCTGTCTTTTGTCAGTATTGCAATGCTGACCTCTACCGTTAACCACACGGGAAGCCTGCATTCATTATCCAGGATGATCATGGAGTATGAGATCCTCTCGCGGAAGCTTGTGGATGAGGTTACGCTCAGCATTTTCCGGATTGCTAAAGAGTATATTGCCCGGATGCAGGGAGATACCGGCCTTAGTATGGAAGCGGCTCTTCCGGTACTGAACAATAGCCGTTCCGAGGAAAGTCTGAATAACGAAATCTATTATATCTGTACCTGTGAAACGGAGCTGGCCTATCTGGAAGGGAGATACCGGGACGCGCTTGTCTGGGTGGCTCAAGGCCGCTTTAACACCTTCCGGCAAACCCGGATGCAGGTGCGCAAACAGCATATCTACCATGCTTTGACGCTTGCCGCCCTTTATCCGGACGCCTTGCCGGAGGAGCGCAGCAGGTTCCGCCGGCAGCTTAACAAACAGCTGGACTCCCTGAAACGCTGGACCGGATATTTCGGACGGGATTCATCCGCCTGCCTGCTGATTAAGGCTGAAATCGAGCGGATTGACGGAAAACGGACGGCAGCAGCTAAAAACTATGAACTGGCCATTACAACAGCGCGTAGGGAAGGCAACGGGATGATGGAGGGAATTGCCTGCGAACGCTCTTCACATTTTTACAGAGCGGCTGGAAGTGTGGCCGGAGCAGACGGGTTCTTGGCTGATGCCTGCCGGGCCTATTCCCTGTGGGGGGCCGAAGGTAAGGTACAGCTGCTCAAGGAGCGTTATCCTGATCTGTCCTTGCCGTCTTTGCTGAAGGCGGGAGAGCTGGCGGCTGCAGAAACGGCTACAGCAATCATTGATAGAGAAGCTGTGCCGGAACAGCGCAAAGAGGCGCCATACCGGTTCGACGGGTGGCCTGAGCCCATAGAACGCCTGGATAGAATCAGCAGCTTCCTGGAGTCGGCCGTCCGGTATTCGGGAGCAGTACAGGGATATGTGCTGAATAGCGACGGCAAGAATTTTACTGTATCTGCACAGAGCGGAAACCTCGAGGCCCCGGTACGGGAGGAAGGCACGGTATTCGCGGAGTCTATTGTGCGTTATGTCGTTAAGACCACTGAGCCAGTGCTGCTTGCCGATGCCGGGCGCAGTTCCTTTGCCGCTGATCCCCACATCCGTAAGCATCCGGTGCTGTCGGTACTATGCATGCCGATTCTTTTTCCGGGAGAGGCCATGACCTCTGTGCTCTACCTGGAGAATGACCTGATTACGGGAGTGTTCACGCTGGATGGGCAGAACGTGCTGGATTTCATGATCGCCCGCATGGTATACCTGCATTCACAGCAGAGTGTAGGGCCGCAGGGGACTACCTATGAACATGAGCCTGAGCATGAACCGGGTGGGCCTGTGGAGCGCGCGGAGGATCCGCTGGTTGATTCTCTTACCTACCGGGAAAAAGAAATCTTATATTCCTTATCAGACGGATTGTCCAACAAGGAGATTGCCGAACGGTTCGGAATTACGGAGGGAACCGTGAAGAGTCATGTGTTCCGGCTGTACGGCAAGCTCGGCGTCAAACGCCGCGCCCAGGCTATTGCCCGCGCGCGGGAGCTGCAGCTGCTGGATTAACCGATAGCTTCGCCTATCCGGCGGCTGACACCCGCAGCAGGACATTCTCCAGTTCACCTGTGTCAATGGGCTTCAGGAGAGAATCCATCCCGCCCCGGCTAAACGCATCCAGTACAAAGGCATGGCTGCTGGTAACAATGATTCTGCTGTTAGGGTAAGTTTCGTCCGGGAGCAGGGACTCACTGAGCAGCAGCAGCTTGGCGTCGGTCACAATAATATCCGGTTCATGCGCTGCGATCAGCTGGATCGCCCCCTGATCACAATTGGCCTCCAGGATGTCTTCATTTTTAAACGACAGCTTCTTCAGCACCGGCTTCAATGAATCGCGCACATGCGCTTTATCGTCGATAAGTATGATTTTCATAATAAAGTTCCTCCTGTCTGGATAGGCCGTCAATCCGCGGCTTGCCGTCCCGGCAAGCGCTGGGGAAGTGCCAAGAGGCCAAAGGAGATGACCACGAGCAGCAGACAAGCCCAGTAGGCATGACGGTAGCCGACCCACTGCGCTGCAGCTCCGCCCGCGAGGCTTCCGAACAGTCTGCCGAGCGTTGTAGCGTTGGTATAGAGAGTGGAGGCATAGCCGGGCAGATCCGGCAGCAGATCCTGAATATAGCTGATCCCGATCGCCGAAATTACAGCTACGAAGAAAGCCAGCAGCACCTGCCCGGCGATAATCTGCCACAGTTCAGTTGAAGACAGCACCAGTACATAATAGGCTCCACCGAGAACAACTCCCCAGATCATCAGCAGACGGTTGGAATATTTAGCTGACAGAACGCCGAGTACAAGCATGAAGGGGATCTCCAGCAAGGCGCATATACTGGATACCGAGGCTACATTCTCTGTACTGCCGCCTAAAGTGTTAATAATAAACAGTGAGATATTCAGGTTGTTCAGCCAATGTCCGGAATAGAGCAGCGTCAATACAAGAAACGGAATAAGAACCCGCGGATTCTGATGCAGCTTAAGCTGCAGCTTGGGCTTGGCGCGTACAGAGCCTGCAGCTGCCGGTGCCGGCCGTTTCACGAAGAGAAGCATCAGTGCTGCGTTGATGACAAAAATCAGAGTGGTTCCGGTGAAGATACCCTGAAATCCGAAACGGCTGAGCAGAACCGCGCCGATGAGCGGGCCGGTGATGAAGCCCAGGGAGAACATGGAACGGAGCGTAGAATTGGCAAAAGCATGATCGGTGCTGCGGCTGGCATTGACCGCTTCCCGCGCACTGGCGAACAATTGCGGCATGGCGGATGCACCGGCTGCTGTGAAAATAGTCATGTAGATCAGCAGCAGATAAAATTCATGGATAAATAAATACCCGGAAAAAGCCAGAGCGTTAAAAAACATAGCCGTAACCATGAGGGTCTTCCGGTTCATACCGGTGTCAGAACGCCCGGCAATGAGCGAGCTGACCCAGACGCCGCTGATCAGAGTGATGGCGGTGAAAATGCCGAAAACACCGGCGGATACCCCTAACTTAGTGGTGAAGTAGACAGCCAGAAACGGTGAGCTGATGGAAATGCCCATCCCCTGCAGGATCATGCAAATCATAAACGTGGTATAGCCTGGAATGCTGAAAAGCTGGCGGATGCGAATTGACATTGATGTAAATAGTCTCCTTCGGAATTCTTTGCGGTATTCTCTTTGATTTGGTTATAGTATAGTGATTTACTTAAGATTAGTGAATGTTTTATCTGATTACAAACCTCTACTATTTGGCTGGGAAGGTGACAATTGTGGACTTGAGGCTGCATGCCTGCGCGTATTCCTTTCATACACTTCCATTCAAATCGACCTTTAGGCCGCCGCCGTTTTTTCTGTTCCGGTTGCAGGTGGTGGGGAGCTGCCGGGCGCTCGTTGACGGAAAAATGTGCCTGATCGAGCCGGGAGATTTGCTCATTTACCGTCCCGGAGATCCGTATTATCTGTCTGTTGAGGAGATTGACGGGAAGATTGAAAGCGGCGATTATTACCTGCTCTGTGAAGGTTCGTGGATCGAGTCCTGGTGGGCTGCCCAGCCGCGGCAGACACAGCAGCGGATCCATCTGGATGCCGGGATGCTGTCATTATGGCAGCAGCTCGGCCTTGAGCAGCACCGGATTGTGCAGCAGAATCCCGAGCTGATCCGCCATCTGCTCTGCGCACTCTGCTTATCGCTTGACCGCCTGCCGGTTGAAGCACTTTCCCGGCAGGACACCCCCGGGCGCTCTAATGAGCTGATCATGCGGATGAAGCGGTATATTAATGAGAATGCGCTGCTGCCGCTCCGGGTTGAGGATGTCGCGAAATTCGCCGGGCTGAGCGTCTCGCGGGCGGTTCATCTATTCAAAGAGAAGACCGGCTACACCATTATCCAATACACCCAGGAAATTCGTCTGTCCAACGCCATGGAGCGCATCCGCTATACGGATTTAAGTCTGGAGAGTATTGCCGGCAATTGCGGATTCGGGACTTATTCGTATTTTCACAAGGTATTCAAGGCGAGATACGGGATGTCACCCAAAGAAATCCGCAGCCGTCTGCTGGAGAGCGAACCGGAGGGCGACTACGTCATTACGAGCGGAAAAGAAATTAAGCTGACCGGCCTGTCCCTCGATGCTCTGAAGTTCCTCAAAACGGAAGAATAAATCTCTAATTTTGCACTGATTTTTATGTCAATTGTTCTGGTGTTTCTGAAAGCGGTTATCTTTTATGATGAAATAGGATGAAACCGTTATCATATAGACCGAAGGAGTGACTATGAATGGAAACCGCTACATATCCTTTTCAGCAGACCGACTTGCCGCTAAATGAGCGTGTGCAGGATTTGCTGTCGAGATTGACTTTGGATGAGAAAGTAAGTCTGATGCCGCAGTATCAAGCGGCCATTGAGCGTTTGGGCGTAGGCGCCTATAAGCATGGTACGGAAGGAGCGCACGGCATCTCCTGGCTGGGCAAAGCAACCTCATTCCCGCAGCCGAGCGGCCTGGCCTGCACCTGGAACCCGGAGCTGATGAAGCAGATCGGTTCCGCCATCGGCGACGAAGCCAGAGCCTTCTATAAAAAAAATCCGACGGTCAACGGACTGACCCTCTGGGCGCCGACAGTGGATATGGAACGCGATCCGCGCTGGGGCCGTACCGAAGAAGCTTACGGAGAAGACCCGGAACTGACCGGACGTCTCAGCACCTCGCTGGTGCAGGGAATTCAAGGAGATCATCCGGTATACTTGAAAGCGGTAGCAACGCTGAAGCATTTCCTTGGCAACAACAACGAAATTAACCGCGGTGTGGACTCCTCCAGCATTGATCCGCGCAATATGCGTGAATATTATCTGGAAGCCTTTAAGCCTGCCTTCAAGGAAGGCGGCGCCCAGTCGATGATGACCGCCTACAATTCGGTCAACGGAGTGCCGGTGATCCTGCATCCAGCGGTTATGGATGTGGTGAAGGGCGAATGGGAAATGGACGGATTTATAGTAAGTGATGCCGGCGATTTGTTCGGGATTGTGAAGGACCATAAATATTACGAGTCCTTTGCCCAGTCCATGGCGGAATCTATCAAAAACGGGATCGACAGCGTGACTGAAGAAACGGCTGAAACGATCAAAGTAATTCATGAAGCGCTGGACGAAGGACTGCTGGCGGAGGCAGATCTGGACCGCGCGCTATTCAATACATTCCGTGTTCGGTTCCGTCTAGGTGAATTCGATCCCGAGGAAGGCAATCCTTATGCATCTATCGACGACTCTGTCATTCTCTGCACAGAACATAGCGAGCTGTCGCTCGAAGCGGCCAAGCAATCCATCGTGCTGCTCAAGAATGAGAAGGCTGCACTTCCGCTGAACCCGCAGGAGCTGTCCAAAGTAGCTGTAATCGGGCCGCTCGGAGACGAAGCCTTCAGAGACTGGTATTCCGGCACGTTGGCCTATGGGGTCACTCCGCTGCAGGGGGTAACCAAGAAGCTGGCCGGCAAGCAGGTGACATTTGAAAGCGGTGATGACCGGATTATTCTGACTTCAGCAGCCAGCGGCCAAGCTGTAGGAATGACTGGAGAAGACGGCAGACTCGCTGTGCTGCATGATGTGCCGGAGCGCGGGGAATTGTTCCGCCATACCGCCTGGGGCTGGACTGCCCATACGCTTGAAGCGACAAGCCGCGGGCAATATGTAACCCTGAACGATGAGGGGACACTAACAGCCTCCGCTGATGAAATCTACGGCTGGTATGTGAAGGAATCGATGAACCTTGTGCCGGAAAAAGACGGAACGGTAAGCTTGCGGACCTGGAATGACAAGCCGGTCTCCGTCTCAGAAGACGGTACGCTCCGTGCCGGTGAGCCGGAGGACGATGCTAAGGCGCACACGTTCCGCAAAAACATCGTTGTGAATGGTGTGGAAGCTGCGGTTGAAGCGGCGAAGGCTGCCGAGGTTGCCGTCGTATTCGTCGGAAACCATCCGCTGCTGAACGGCAAGGAAGAAATCGACAGACCGGATATCGTGTTGCCGGAAGAGCAGGAGAATCTGGTAAAGGCTGTCTATGCAGCCAATCCGAACACGGTTGTCGTAATTGTCGGCAGCTACCCGATTACCTCCACTTGGATCGATGAGCATATCCCGGCGGTACTGTATACTTCCCACAGCGGTCAAGAGCTGGGCAACGCTGTGGCCGAAGTGCTGTTCGGCGGCTACAGCCCGTCCGGCAAGCTGAATATGACCTGGTACCGTTTGGTGGACCAGCTTCCTCCGCTGATGGACTACGATATTATCAAAGGCAAAAGAACGTACATGTACTTTGACGGTGAACCGTTGTATCCGTTCGGCCACGGCCTGAGCTATGCACAGGTGGCTTATAAGAAACTGTCGCTTGCGGCGGAAGAACTCCAGCAGGACGATACCATCAGCCTGAGCGTGGAGCTTGAGAACAGCGGCAGTGTAGAAGGCGATGAAGTTGTTCAGCTGTATGTGCAGTCCTTGTCCACCCGGATCAAACGTCCGATCAAGCAGCTGAAGGGCTTTGAGAAAATCCGTCTGGGCGCCGGTGAATCGCAGACCGTGACGTTCTCCCTGCCGGTAGCTGAACTGGCGTTCTGGGATGTAACCCGTGAACAATACTGTGTGGAAGACGGAGAATATAACATTTTAGTTGGCCGCTCCTCCGGTGACATCCAGCTGTCCGCCAAGATTAGAGTGCACGGCGATACGGTACCGGCCCGCAATCTCTATACTGCAACCAAAGCAGAGAATTACGACGATTATGAAGGCGTCTATCTGGATGAGTGCAAGGCAGGCGGTGCTTCGGTTCATCCGGTTCAGGACGGAGCCTGGATCGCTTTCAATAATGTGCAGTTTGCTGACGGAGCGGCAGCTTTCGAGGCGCTTGTCTCGTCTGTGAGCGGCGGCAGTATTGAGGTCAGAACCGGCAGTCCGACAGGTAAGCTTGCGGCAACCCTGGAGGTTCCGGCAGGCGGAGGGCTTCAAGAATGGCAGCAGCTGTCGGCTATAGCCGGAGTCGATGCCGGAACCACCGATGTATTCCTGCTCTTTGCAGGCGAAGTATTGCTCAGCCGTTTCCAGTTTACGCTGTAAATCCTGGCTGCGAAGTATGAATGGAACATGTACAGCCCTGTCATTTCTGGTTATCAGAAATGGCGGGGCTTTTTTACTGGATTAAAGTTAAACTTAACGGAAAAGTGGCGGAGGGGACTTATATCAAAAGAAAAAAAGTTTGAGGAAATGGAGTGTTAGACTGATGATGATTCATTAGGCCAACGAGCAGGATAATGCTGGTAATTACCGAATAAACCTATGTTAATATTGGTTAATAGGGGGAAAGGCTTGTGCTAATTGGCAGGGTAACTGAATAATATGAAACTCTTCCCTAGACCTAAATACCAAGGGTAATTCTTTAATTGTCATAAATGGAGGTTGTTCTAGAATCGACTGCTTTAATTGAAAGGAGTCGGAAGCGGCAAAGTATTAACCGTGTGTATCTGAAGCATTTGCAGGTCAGTAGGGCAGGAACGCGGTAGAACTACAAGCCAGAACACAGTATGAAGGTGCGCTGGAATCGAGCGAAGAAGTAAGCGGAGATTCACTTCGCAGACAACTGCCGGCACTACGCGCCGAATGGAATATGATACTAAAGGGAGGGACAGGACACATGCAAGAAGAACAGGAAATATTCGCGGCCGAAGGATATAACAGGTCGTACGCAAGTGCTGCAGGTCTGCCGATTTTGAATGTTAGGGGTAGCATATCGCATGAAAGTAACGGCCAACTACCGTTTCCCTGGGTGACAACGGGCATCAAGATTGATAAAGAACAGATGTTGGAAACCGTTATGAAGCAGAAGTCACTCGAGTATTTGTTCAAAATGCAATTCAGTAAGGAGGAATTGACTGATCGCAATTTGGTTGTAGGTTGTTATGAATACAAGAATCCGAATGACAAGGAACAAATAACGCTATATGCTCTGGTTTCGTTGAAGGAATTTCTCTTGAGATACGGCGATGAACGGGCCTTTGAGATTCTGATGCGAGTTGGCTGCCCATACGAGAAGATTGTGGAGGAATGCGATGAAGCCATTAAAGAACACTATGCAGTATTGTGCCGGGCACTTCATTTGAAGAATCTGAGGAACCTATATGACGTTGTTTACGAGTGGGTTGAAGAGGAAGGACAAAAGACGTACATTAACAGATACACCAAGTCGGGGTATAGGAAGATTGAAGCTAAATCATTCGTGGAGTTGACTAAACTCTACGATGAGCAACGGAAGAAGGATGCAAAGAAGACGTTCTCGACTCTGGAGCCGTTAGAAGCATTCATGCAAGATTAAAGATAACCGCCCCTTTACGGGGCGGTTATTCAACATTTCATTGATCGAAGATTCTAGGAATATCCAGCGGTAGAGAGGATTTTCGACAGTCGCATCGGGAAGTGCTGACCCGTATGCCAGATATGGTCGAATGGTGACTAATGGAAGACATTGATCCAGCCGATTATAGGCAAAACCATAGAGGTAGAACGATTTAAGGCGATTGGAAGCCTAGCGATGGAGGGGGAATTTATTGCCTTGGTGTTTATTACTTGACGGCAAGCCGATCGGCGGCACCGTAACGGTTGTAGATTTAAACGGGGACGGCATGTTCTCGCTCCCCAGTGGCAAGCCGCTGCAGAGTAGAAGTGGCAAGTCCTTCGAGGCGTGGCAGCGGGACTGGCTGGATCGGTACAGCGGATGACAAGAACCTATCTTATATCAAATAAACTTTCTCCAAACAGCCTGGCTTATCGCATGGAAGATTTTGCACCCTTTATTTATATCTTATTCTCTTAAATTTAGGTCTTGATAAACTCAGAAAATAAAGTTTTAGACTGACGATCCTTTAATAAGGTAACAGGCAGCTTAGTGAAACCACCCTGTTTTTCTAACGTATAGTCATTATTCAAAATTTTCCAAATGCAGCTCGTACGGAGGTGAACTTGACTGGAGCATTTTTTTGACTTGGTTCAATTGGCATTCTCGATCGCTCTCATCTCTTCCTTAGTGTTAATTCCACTCACCTATTTTTCTTTACAACAGATTCACAGGGGTCATGAAATTGCTGCAGCCGGTTCTACTTGGTTTGTGGCTGTCAGACTGTCGCAAGTGAGCAGCATTCAGCGGTGGATCGTACGTATCGCCAGACGAAGAGAAGCACCCGATGAAGAGAATCATGGTCCTTCCCCACATTGATATTTCATTCTTTCAATAAGGGAGGACAATGATGAAAAAGATTTTGGTGCTCCAAAAATGGGTCAAGCCCATTCTTATTATGTTGATTGGAGTTATTCCGATCTTTGTGCTAAGCGGGTGTTCAACAGCATCCCAATCAAACTCGATTAATGCAGATTCATCAGGAATATTTAATCACTTTTTTATTTATCCGTTTTCGATCCTGATCAAATTCTTTGCGAATGCACTTGACGGTAACTACGGATTATCGATCGTGCTGATGACTTTCATCATCAGAATTGCGATCATGCCGCTCATGATGAATCAAACCAAGAAACAAATGGACATGAAAGAAAAGATGGCCGTCCTTCAGCCGGAGCTAACTGTACTTAAGGAGAAGTATAAGAACGACGTCAATAGCGAGGCAAAAAAACAACAGCAAGCCGAGATGATGCAGCTCTACCAGAAACATCAATTTAATCCCTTAAGCATGGGGTGTTTACCGATGCTTCTCCAATGGCCGGTCACCCTTGCATTTTACTACGCCATCCGTCGTACCCCCGAGATTGCAGTTCACAATTTTCTGTGGTTTAGCTTGGGGAAAACAGATATGATTTTGCCGCTTATTGCTGCTGCGGTGTATTACTTGCAGTTTCGCGTGTCTCAATCCGGTTCAGCGCAGTATCCGCAAAATCAAAATAACCAAATGGCTTTCATCGGATTGTTGTCTCCGATCATGATGGGGGTATTTTCCTTTGGGATGCCCGCTGCTTTACCATTATATTGGGCGGTTGGCGGTATATTCATTATCATGCAAACGATCATACTCAATAAAATATACACGAAGCCAAATGTAGCGAGTAAAAACCTACCTACCGGTGTAGAAGATCAATAGAATTAAACCAGTCATAAAACATTACTAAACACAAGGCCTTTGAGGCGCGACCTCAGAGGTTCTTTTTTTATATTAGCGGCTCATTAATGGGGAACATAGTTCAACATTCACATTTTCTGACGACATTTTGAGCCTTACAGAGCATTTGGGATAAAAGTCATATTTATCCAAGAACATATGTTCTACAATAGAGGGGTGACTAATAATTCCGGGGAGATGGTTGGTATGGTGGAATTGATTGATTTTTTGCTGGAGGCTAAGAAAGCAACTTATGCAGGAGAGGGTCCGGAGCTGTCCCCGTCCCGCCCGTCATCTCATGATTTGGAGTTTACACGCGGGAATCTTCGATACATCGATACTTATCTTGGGTCAGAGAAGTTTGCCGGAGAAGAAGCCTTGTGGGAGAATGACAAGCCGCTATGGGCCATGAATTATGCGGGCCGTGTTACCGTTGAAGGATTCAGTGGTGATTTCCTGAAGGAGGCTTTGCTGCATGTGCCGGCTGATCGGCCATTTCGTGGGCCAGAGCATTATAGTGATGGACATTTCACCTACACCTGTACTGTGAACGGGGATTTTGGCTGGTTCAGCGGTATTGAAGAAATCCGGGCGGGCGGTATGAAAGTGTATGAATGTATGTTTCATGGTGGCTGGATTAAGCAATAGATTCATGTCCAAAATAGTAAACCCGCCAAGCTGCGTGGAAAGCTGCCAGGCGGGTGTGTTATAGCGCGTAATTTAATTGATGCTTCCGGCGCGCTTAGCCTGCTTGGCATGCAGCAGCTTCATTGCGAATCGTGCTATCGGCTGAGCAATTATCATTTCAATCCAGAACGCTACACCGAAATTTCTAGGCCAGATATGAAGAAAGCTTCTAAAGGGCTCCAGGCTTATTTGCTTCGTTCCCACCCAAGTTCCGATAATGGATAGTATGAGGGATAATACCAATACATTCAGAACAATATTGAATAATACTCTGGCATTAAATCCATCTGTCTGCCCTACGAACTTTGGCAGAAGCCTGCCAACAATTGGCCCGGCAACGAACTTAACTAACAACACTACGATAATCCACATGACCGGAAGAATCTGCAGCGTATCCAAATAAACCTCTTTACTAAAGCCGCGTTCCAGGCCCACAATAGTTGGAGCAATGGTGTTAACTGAAATGAGCGAAACAATCAATAGGAAGAGAAGACCCTCTTGTTTGTTCCTTGGTAACCTTGTTTCTTGCAGCATGCTTGTCATCTCCAAAATGTGATTTCAGATGGAAGACGTTCTTGTACAGGATATTTCACAACATCACACAAAAAAACGCAAGACCCGGTTCAGATGGTCATGCGTCATCGCTACACACTGATATATTTATCTTAGTATTTTTCTCGGATAGAAAGTCAAGACCTAAAGTTTAGGAACTTATGGATAAGTGCTTCGTAAAAAAACGACCGTTTAGAGTGCAGCCTGAGAGGTTAGCTACTACTTGAGTTAATCCCCGCCACCACCGCCGCCGGAATCTCCGCCACCGCCACCAGAATCCCCGCCACCGCCGCCGGAATCTCCACCGCCGCTGTCCCAGCCTCCGTGTCCGCCATGCCCGTGATCATGTCCGCCGCTCCAGCTGCTTCCGCCGTGGTTATGACTGTGATGTCCATGATGTCCGCTATTTTTGCTGTTATCATCATTACGATTGTCGTCACCAGTGAAGAAATTCGGGTTCGCACCCGTATAAAAAAAATTGTCGGCAGAGTCGCTTTTGTCCCCGTACCGATTTCTTCTGCGGCCTCTTCCATTATCACGTACAATGGCCTGCACAATGATATACGCAACCACACCAATAAAAATAATGCCTATGCCCAAGTAGGTATCGCTCCTTTTAGGAAATAGTGTGAGGAAATCTCCTAATAATCATACCATAATTTTCAAGTTGGCTACAGAAGATTCCCCTTTTCCTGCCTGTACTGCCTTGGCGTCTTCCCCGTATATTTCTTAAACACCTTCGTGAAATAGCTCTGATCGTTAAAATGCAGCCGGGTAGCGATCTCTGACAGGGTGATGCCTGGCAGCTCCGTCAGGCGCTTGGCTTCCTCAATCCGCTCCCGTTGGATATAGTCGCTGATGGCAAGTCCGGTTTCTTTTTTGAACAATTGAGAAAGATAACTGGCATTCAATCCGGCAATCTCAGCTAACCTGCTTAAGGAAAGCTCTTCATACAAATGGTTAAAAATATAGTTCTGGCACAGGGCCCCGGTGCGGGACAGCTTTGATCTGCGGTTGTCGCGCACATGGTCGGCGAAATCACACAGGGCGGCGTTCAAGGCCCGGTCCACAGCCGGAATGTCCTTTAACTCCTCAATGTGCTGGATATGGAAGTCGCTGAGGGTGTAGGCGATTTCCCAGAACAGGCCGCCTTCAATCGCTGCGCGTGTCGCCAGGGTAATGGAGGAGACGGCCAGATTCTTTTTGCTGCGCAGCTGGCTCTTCTTGGACAGCAGACCGAAACTCTCTTCGGGAAAAGCAGCCTGGGCCCTCAGCAGTCCGGCTTTATCCCCGCTGGCAATATGGCGGAACATCTCCCGCTCCAGCATCGGGTCATGGTGCAGCCACACATTCTCGCGCCGGTAAGACAGGTCCAGATCCGGCCCGTCACCCGGATGCACAGCCGGCTCCGGAATGGCCGAAGCCAGCAGCAGGTCCGTAACAGACAGTGCCTGCCCGGTGATAAGCGTGTACAGCAGCAGTGCAGCATGATACCATCTCATCCGGTTCAATACTGGCAGGCTACGGTAATATCGAAGCCAGCTCTCCAGTTGACTCTGCGGAAGATTATAGTCGCAGAGCAGGCTGGCAGCCATCTCCTCCGTAATGGGAGCGGACAGTGAAGGACCGAGCAGGATCGTTCCGCCGGAATGTGCTCCGTCAGCGGGAAGGCGGAGTAATAAGCAATTCTCCAAAAAGCCGGTGGTGTGCACAAGCGGAAGCGGACTGTGGGCCTCAGTGCTTTGGGATATCCTGTTGCTGCGGACAACATCCATAATTTCCTCCAGCAGGCCCTTGCTGCCAGGTTTGGCCGGACGTCCTTCTACTAGTGCAGGCAACGTCAGGCGGATATTGTCTTCTGCGTCCAGCCAGGTTACCTGTATCCGGTAAGCCTCATACAGCAGCCTGCAGATATAAGGAATACCGTCGGCTTCTTTCAAGTAGTTTAACATTCCAGCCCTCCCTCTTATCCAATTAAAATACCAAAAATCAAATAAAAATGCCATAAATACAGAGAAAAGTAAGTTAGAATGAAAAAAAGAAAACGCTATCTTAGGGAGGGCTCTTGATGACAACGAACATTCAACACCTCATTTCACAAATGACACTCGAAGAAAAAGCAGGACTATGCTCCGGATTGGATTTTTGGCATACGAAAGGAATTGAACGGCTGGGCATTCCGTCGCTCATGGTAACCGACGGACCGCATGGCCTGCGCAAGCAGCAGAGCAGCGCGGATCATCTGGGGCTGCACGACAGCGTGCCAGCTACCTGTTTTCCGTCTGCCGCCGGACTCGCTTCCTCCTGGGATCGTGAGCTGATCGGCCGGGTAGGGCAAGCGCTTGGCGCGGAATGTCAGGCGGAGAATGTTGCCGTGCTGCTGGGTCCGGGTAACAACATTAAGCGTTCGCCGCTGAACGGGCGGAACTTTGAGTATTTTTCGGAAGACCCGTTTTTAGCCTCGGAGATGGCGGCAAGCCATGTGGCGGGTGTGCAGAGCCAGGGCGTAGGCACTTCGCTCAAGCATTTTGCCGCCAATAACCAGGAGCACCGCAGAATGTCTGTTGACGCCGTCATTGACGAGCGGACCCTGCGCGAGATTTATCTGGCCAGCTTTGAAGGGACCGTGAAGCAGAGTCAGCCTTGGAGCGTAATGTGTTCCTACAATCAGGTCAACGGTGAGTACGCCTCAGAGAGTGAAACACTGCTGACTAAGGTGCTTCGCGATGAATGGGGTTTTGAGGGTTTTGTCGTGTCCGACTGGGGTGCGGTGAATGAGCGGGTGAAGGCGCTGCAGGCCGGGCTGGAGCTGGAAATGCCGTCAAGCGGCGGAATTGGCGATGCCAAGATCGTAAACGCGGTGAATAGCGGTGAGCTGTCCATGGAGACTTTGGATAAGGCAGTGGAACGGATGCTGGGCTTTATTTTCAAAAGCGTGGAAGGCCGCCGGAAGGATGCCTCCTTTGATGCTGAAGCGCATCATGCGCTGGCGCGTGAGGTTGCTCGGGAGAGCATGGTGCTGCTGAAGAATGAGGACCATGTGCTGCCGCTTTCAAAGTCCGGTACCATTGCCATTATCGGTGAATTCGCCAAGAAGCCGCGTTATCAGGGGGGCGGCAGCTCGCATGTTAATCCGACGAAGCTGGATGATGCCTTTGCGGAGATGCAGGCTGTTGCCGGAGAGGCTGTGAGCTTCCTGTATGCGCAGGGATACGAGCTGTCCAGCGATGAGATCAATGAGCGTATGCTGCAGGAAGCCCGGGATACAGCGGCAAAAGCGGATACGGCAGTGCTGTTCCTTGGATTGCCTGACCGTTATGAATCCGAAGGCTATGACCGGAGCCATCTGTCGCTTCCGGCCAGCCATCAGGCGCTGATCGAGGCGGTAGCGGAGGTGCAGGGCAATATTATCGTTGTGCTGAGCAACGGTTCACCGGTGGAAATGCCGTGGCTTCTGCGAATCAAGGCAGTGCTGGAAGGCTATCTTGGCGGGCAGGCATTTGGCGGCGCGGTTGCCGATCTGCTCTTCGGTGCAGTAAGCCCCAGCGGCAAGCTGGCGGAGACCTTCCCGCAGAAGCTGAGCGACAATCCTTCGTTCCTGAACTTCCCCGGTGAAGGGGATAAGGTGGAGTACAAGGAAGGGCTGTTTGTCGGCTACCGTTATTATGATAAAAAAGAAATCGAGCCGCTGTTCCCGTTCGGCTTCGGGCTGAGCTACACAACGTTCGAATACAGCGATTTGCTGCTGGATAAGGGCAGCATCGAGGATACGGATACGGTACAGGTTACGGTTACCGTTAAGAACACCGGCAGCAGACCCGGCAAAGAAACGGTGCAGCTCTATGTTAGTGATGTGGAGAGCAGCGTCATCCGTCCGCTCCGGGAGCTGAAGGGTTTTGCAAAAATCGAACTGCAGCCGGGTGAGGCACGCGAGGTTTCATTTACGCTGAACAAGCGCTCGTTCGCCTACTACAACGTGCAGCTGGGCGATTGGCATGTGGAGAGCGGAGTGTTTAACATTCTAATTGGTGCGTCTTCGCGCGATATCCGTCTTACCGCTCCGCTGGAAGTGAAATCGACAGTACGCCTTGCCGCGAATTTCCACCGGAATACCACGGTTGGCGATTTGCTGGCGAATCCGCTGACTGCAGACAAGGCGAAGCATTACAGCAGTATCTTCGGCCTGGAAAGTGCGATGGAGGACAATCCGGAGATGTTCCTCGCGATGATGAAATATATGCCGCTGCGGGCACTGATCGGCTTCGGCCAAGGCAAGTATACCGAGGAGAACCTGGCAGAGGATCTGCGGGAATTGAACGCACTGGCCAGACAGGAATGAGTATTGGCCTGTTGTATAGAATACAGTTGATTCGAAATCACCTTTGATTTAGAGAGAATCTGATGTAGAAAGTGCAATAGAATCCATATCAGCCTGTTGTTGAGCTGAATGGTGTACTATGTCCGCGCCAGTATGATAGACCTATTGTCCGCAGGCACTGCTGATTGTAAGCGGCAGTGCCCACAACACACAGAGCAGCGTTTCTCGGAAAACCGGAGAAACGCTGCTCTGTAGTTTTTCTGTCGAAGGAACCCATAGGGCTGCCTTGACTGCCTTTAGAATGACCTGTTCAGCAGAAACTCTAGGTTGCGGTAATATACGCCAGTGGCGCTCCAGTCCCGGTAAGCTTCAGGCACCGGAATGCCCGCGGCATCCGGCTTCGGCTCCAGCCCTCGATATTGTTGACTGACAGCCAACAAATCCATTATGTATTCCTGCATACATATGATGCTGCCAGCATCGCCTACGGGACCATGTCCTGGAACAATCTGCTTAGCTCCCAAATTCTCCAGCGCGCTGAGCGCGTTCAGCCAGCTGTGCGGATCTCCGTCTGTGAACAGCGGATGATTCCGGATAGCGATAACATCTCCGGCGAAGACGAGGGAATCAGCAGGGGAGTAGAGAATCGAGTCGCATTCCGTGTGTGCCCGCCCAAGGGACAGTAGCCGGACACTTCTTTTAGAGCCATGGAAGGTCAGCTGATGATCGTAGGTAAGCTCCGGATAGGTGACGGCGAGCGTCTCTATCGATTCCCTGATTTCCAGGAGGTAGTTATGTTCAGCAGCCAGCGGCAGCCGCTTTTCCTGCTCAGGCTCAGCAGATAACTTGACGGCGGCATCGGCAATGTCCGCTTCCAGTTGCGGCAGCAGCGGTGTCATCCGGGCCAGCCACTGGGGCTGTGTTTCCTGCATCAGCTCTCTGGTTCTGCTAGAGGATACAATTAATTCATCGGAAAAGAACTGATTGCCACGGACATGGTCGCCATGCCAGTGGCTGTTGATGACATAACCGATCGGCTGGTCAAGGAGATAGAGCGCCGCTTCGCGCAGGTCTTTACCGGCCTGCGGAGTGTTAAAGGTGTCAAAGATCAGCGTATAACCGCCCATATCCATGATGCCAGCATTGCTCATGGCCCCGCCCTGTTCCGTGGCTATCAGGGCATAAATACCTTCAGCCAACAGGTGTATGCTGAAATGCCGGGAATGAAACATAATTTGACCTCTTTTCATAAATTTGAATTCATAATATTTCCAATTGTCTTTGTACGTGAGCATAACGCCGTTCGTTTCATCCGGCAAGATTAAAATAATCCAATTCCCGGCTGCCGGATTGTCCAATCCATCTCCAGCAGATTAGAGATATAATGTAAGCGCAAACATTCGGATGCATGCTATATCTGATGCATGGGAAGAACCGTGACCCCTATCACCGTAAGGAGTGAAAATAAACATATGACAAATACACAGCTTAGATGGTTTGCAAGTACAGAACAAGCAGCATGGGTAGAGCAGGAAGCTCCTGAACCCAGCGGGTCTGATAAGTCCGATAGCCCCGCCAAGGCCAATAAGCCCAATCTCTCTATCACCGCTGATCAGCATCAGATACTGGAAGGCTTCGGCGGCTGCTTCAATGAGCTGGGGTACGAAGCGCTGCTGACTTTACCGGAAGAGGAACGGGCCAGGGTGATGCACGCGCTGTTTCACCCGGAGGGAGAGCAGCGCTTCAGCATCTGTCGGCTGCCGATCGGCGCCAGTGATTATGCGCTGGAATGGTACAGCCATAATGAGACCGACGGCGATTATGCGATGGAGCATTTCTCCATTGAGCGTGACCGGAAATATCTGATCCCCTATATCCGGGAAGCGCTGGCGCTGAACCCGGAGTTGAAGCTGTTCGCTTCGCCCTGGAGTCCGCCGACCTGGATGAAATTCCCTAAGGCCTATAACTACGGTACGCTGCGCTGGGAACCTGAGAATCTTGCGGCTTATGCGCTGTACTTCGTCAAGTTCGTGCAGGCTTATAAGGAAGAAGAGATCACCATCCATCAGGTGCATGTGCAGAATGAAGTGGTGGCCGACCAGAAGTTTCCTTCCTGTGTCTGGACCGGAGAGCAGCTGCGCGAATTCATTCGTGACTATCTGGGCCCGGCTTTTGCAGACCACGGACTGGACACGGAAATCTGGCTGGGTACCATCAATGCGCCGGAGCCCTGGGATGAATGGCTGAAGCATAAGTCCAGCGACCATGACGCTTTTGCCGGTGTTGTGCTCGGTGATCCGGAGGCTTACAAGTATGTCAAGGGTGTCGGTTATCAGTGGGCAGGCAAGCATGCGATCCAGCGGACCGCCCTGAGCTATCCCGAGCTGCGGTACATGCAGACCGAGAATGAATGCGGGGACGGGGAGAATACATGGTTTTATGCCAAATATGTGTTTGGCCTGTATCAGCATTATTTTACAAACGGCGTGAATGCTTATATCTACTGGAACATGGCGCTTGCCCCGAAGGGGCGGAGCACCTGGGGTTGGGAGCAGAACTCGATGCTGACCATTGATCCCGGGCAAAACGCTGCCATCATCAATCCGGAGTATTATGTGATGCAGCACTTCTCCCGCTTCGCTGCGCCGGGTTCGGTGCGGGTGGGGCTTAAGGGACCCTGGAGCGGACATTCAGTGGCCTTCCGCACACCTGACGGCGGGGTAACGCTGGTACTGGCCAATCCCTACAAGGAAAAACGCATGCTGCACTTGGACAGCGGCTCTGCAGAGTATGCTTTTGAGCTGGAGCCGGAATCCTTCCATACGATTGTGCTCGGCCCATAGAAGGCTGAGCATTTCTGAACTAACGTCCGCTATCCGGGGCGTTAGTTTTTTGCTAATATGAATCCATTCTGCGATGGGCAGACTATGAATACTGAAACCGGGAGGTTAGCTAGAGCGATGTTCACGAAATGGATGATGAAACTGATAGAGCCTTTCCGGCGAAGTATCCGCAATAAGCTGATGCTGACGATGATTATTCTTGCAGTAGTACCGATCGTCACCATCACCGGCCTGGCCGCAGAGAACAGCCGCAGGTCGATGGAGGCAGAGGTCATCAGCACGAATCTCTCCAATATGAAATGGACCGGAATCTATCTCGGGGACCAGTTCGCCCAGCTTAACAATCTGATTTATACCGTGCTGATCAGCCCGCACCTGAGCGATTATCTGGCAAACGCCGAGGAGCCGTCCCTGTCCAGCCAATTTGCCGCGCAGAAAAATATTATAGATACCCTGACCAATCTGTTCTACTCCGCAGGCAACCATGTGATCGGGGTGGAGCTGTACTTGAAAGAGTATAACAAGCTGTTCACCATCAATGCCTCGCAAAGTGATATCGAATCACCCGGCGCTATCCCGGCCCCCTACAAGCTGCTATTTGATCAGGATAAGGACTTCATGATTACTTCGGACAGCCGCGATGACAGCAAGTTCCAGCTCGTGCGGAGCATTAACCGTTTTGAGAATCAGGAAAAGCTTGGCGGCATCTCGCTCGGCATCCGCTGGGGGGTACTCGATCAGACCCTGAATCTGCTGGGCCGCGGCAGCGACCATACGGTATTCATTGCCGGTGCGGACGGTGAGGTGCTGTATCAGCCCTGGGGGGACAGCCCGTCCAAGGATACGCTGAGCCGGGTAGCCGGTACGCAGGAGACTCAGGGATATTTCCGCAGTGACCACGGATATGTGTTCTACAACACGATAGATCCGGTTGGCCTTAAGCTGGTCACCGTGATTCCGAACAGCTCGATCAATAAAAGTGCGCTGGCGACGATGAATTTCGGGCTGATTGTAGGGGCGGTGTCCGTGGCATTAGCCATCCTGCTTGCGGTGCTGCTGGCCTGGCGGGTGGCAACGCCGATTGTCAGTCTGACCCGGTCGATCCAGGGCTTCGGTATGATGAAGGAGCGGGAGATGAAATTCAGCAGCCGGATGGACGAGATAGGCTTCCTGGAGACGAAGCTGTACCAGATGTCGCACCGCATCCGCGAGCATATCCGCACGGAGTATCTGATCAGTCTGGAGAAAAAGAGTGCCGAGCTCAAAGCGCTACAGGCGCAGATCAACCCGCATTTTCTGCAGAATACACTGCAGATGATCGGCAGCATGCTGTTTAAGAACAGCCCGGCGGAGAGCTATGGTGTACTGAGATCACTCAGTGACATGTTCCGCTACATCATCCGCGAGCCAGAGGACCTGGCCCCGCTGCAGGCAGAGCTGAATCATCTGAATAACTATATGCAGATTCAGCAGCAGCGTTTTGCCGCCCGGCTTGATTACAGCATCACGGTGGATGAGGACACGGCCGGCAGCCTGATCCCGAAGCTGAGCCTGCAGCCGATTGTGGAGAATGCTTTTTTTCACGGCCTGGAACAGAGGACTGGACCCTGGAAGCTGGAGGTCCTGGTAAAGCGAGAGGGACAGAACACGGTTATTATGATCCGTGATAACGGGATAGGGATGCCGCCGGACAAGCTGTCGGATCTGCAGGGAAGGCTCCAGGTGCGAAGCGGCGGGCTGTGGACGCATGGTGAGCGGATCGGGCTCAGCAACGTAGCTTCGCGGATTCAGATGCACTACGGCGAGCTGTACGGAATCCGGGTGGAGAGCAGTCCCGGAGAAGGAACAACAGTGGCGGTAACGATTCCCTTAGAGAGGAAGGTGATGGACCATGCATAAAGTGCTGCTGGTGGATGATGAGGGCTGGAACCGTGATATTGTGCGGACGTTCGGAGCCTGGGAGGCCCTTGGGCTGGAAATAGCCGGCGAAGCAGAGGACGGCCAGGAGGCGCTGCGGCTTGTAGGCGAGCTGACACCGCAGATTATTATTACCGATATGCGCATGCCTGGTACGGACGGCGTAATGCTGATGAATGAGCTGCATGCACGGTTCCCTGAGATCAAAGTGATCGTGATCAGCGGATATGACGATTTCAAATATGCGCAGAGCGCAATCCGTTACGGGGCAATGGATTATCTGCTGAAGCCGATCGACCCGGCGGAACTGAATGCTGTGCTGGGCAAATGCGTCAAGGAGCTGGAAGATGCATTCAGTATACCGGGGGACTATGCTCTGGACCTGGGTGTATCCTTCTCGCTGGCACAGCATAAGCAGCTGATGAAGGTACATTTCAACGAGCTGAACTGCGAAGAGGTAAGCTCCGTTCTTGATGCAGTCAGCAAGGAATTGGAACAGGCAGGAATCGGCAAACCGGGAGCCCTCCGGCAGGCGGCTGGTGAGATGCTGCTTTTGCTGAAGGAGCTGATGCACGGCAACGGACTGGAGGATAACGGCCTGGCAGCGGAGCTTCCGCAGGAGGTGCTGCAGTCCGGGAGCAGCATGATCGTTTTTCTCAAGGGAATATATACGGCAGGGCTTGAGCAGCTGATCGGACAGCGGAAGTTCAAAAATAAGCTGAATCTGGACGAGGTCCGGCAGTATATCGATGCCCATTTTGCCGAAGCAGTGACGCTGGAGGCGCTGGCGAGAGCTTTTTTTGTCAGCAAGGAATATTTAAGCAAGGTCTTTAAGCTGGAATATGGCTGCAATGTCACGGACTATATCCTGCATCTGCGCATGGAGAAGGCGAAGGCGTGGCTGGCGGAGGAGAGCATTCCGATCAAGACGGTGGCAGAGCTGTCCGGATATGAGGATGTGGGCTATTTTTACCGGGTATTCAAGAAGCATTACGGCATCGCTCCGGGTGAAATGAGAAAGCAGGGCAGCGGTTTAAAAATGTCCAATCCTAAAGGGTAATTCCGTCCAATTAAACGCTTTCATAAAATAGATACAATGAAAGCGTAAACAAAACATAGACATTGGGAGGTCTTACAGCATGAACAAAATGACCAAAGGTGTACTCTGCACAATGCTCACCGCTACTATGCTTGCCGGCTGCAGCAGCAACAATACTAATAATACAGGTGCAGCTAACGATGCCGGTACAGGCAGCAGTGTTGCCAAAAGCGTCACTCTGAAGATGTTCATCGCGCAGCCGCGTTTTAAAGAACAATACGATAATTACATTGCCCAGTTCGTCAAAAAAGAGAAGGCCGAGAAAAATATCGACGTTACCGTTCAGCTTGAGATGCCGACGGCGGATAATGCCTCCCAGATCCTAAAAACGCGCCTTGCCTCAAACGATGCGCCGGATATTTTTGCCCTCCATGCCGTGAACGAGATTCCGTCCTATTATAAAGCAGGGTATCTGGAAGACTTGTCTGGTCAGCCGTTTGTCAGCAAGCTGCTGGACAGTGTGAAGCCTTCAGTAACCACCACTGACGGTAAAGTAGTAGCACTTCCGCTGGAAACCTTATCCTGGGGCTACCTTTACAATAAAACCATCTTTGCCAAATACGGGCTCACGCCTCCAACGACGCTGACAGAGCTAAAAGCAGTTACCGAGAAGCTGAAAGCTAACAATGAGACACCTTTCGTGCTCTCTTATAAAGAGTCCTGGATTCCGCAGCTGGTGCTGCCGCTGGCCGTCGGGGGAATGATGAAGACCGAGGACGCGGAGTTCGTGGATAAGATGAACAAGGATGAGGGCTCATTCACTGAGATGAAGTCGGCGATCTTTGATGTCTTCGATCTGATTAACGAGAACGGTACAGCGAAGGCCACGGAGGTTGGCGGTGACGACGGTGCGGCTGCCTTTGCTGCAGGCCAGGGCGCCATGTGGCTGATGGGTCCTTGGTATGCTGAAACCATCCTGAAGTCGAACCCGGATCTGGACTTTGGTGTAGCCCCGCTCCCGATTAACGATAATGCTGACGCGACGCTGATCAATCTGAGCGCTTCGACTTCATTGGCGGTATCGCCTACAAGCAAGAACAAGGAAGTTGCGCTGGATTTCCTGAACTATGTGCTGGATGACACGGATTCAAACGCCCTGTTCCAGGCAATGAAATTCAATCCGGTAGCTACTGTGCATACGTACGAAATGTATCCATGGATTGCTGAAGCAACGTCTTATGTAAAAGCAGGAAAGTCCGTGCAGGACCCGGCCATTCCGCAGTCTGTAAAGGATGAAGTGGGGAAAGGGCTACAGGCATACTACGCCGGACAAATGACGCAGGATGATGTGCTCAAGGCGCTCGACAAAGCGTGGAAATCCTACAACAAAGTAAATAAATAAGCTGAAATTTACAGGACAGGGATGGATGAACAGGGCGGGGCTGCTTGTTCTCCTCCATCCCTGATTTACTTTGCACATCACAGAGGAAGAGGGGCGGAACCTGTGCCGGTTAACAGATATAAACATGTTGTTTCACTGCTTGCTTTTGTCGCACCCGCATTTATCATTTACTCATTGTTTCTGCTGATTCCTACCATTGGCGGTATGTATTACAGCTTTACGGACTGGAACGGACTGAACCGCGATTATTCGTTTATCGGCCTCGGCAATTTCGTTGAAGCGCTGCGTGAAGATCCCGATTTTGTAAACTCGCTGCTGTTCACGTTGAAATATGTGCTGTTCATGATTGTGCTGCAAAATGTCTTCGCCCTTGTGCTTGCCGTATTTATTGAAACGAAAACGCGAACCAAGGGATTTTTCCGGACGATCTTCTTCATGCCGAATATGATCAGTACGATCATCAGTGCTTTTATGTGGACGTTCGTGTTCTCCCAGGTACTGCCGCAGCTTGCCGAAAAAACCGCCATAAGCTTTCTCGACCAGCTGTGGATCGGCGACCCCAAGGTTTCCTTTTATTCGATCATTATTGTCTCGCTGTGGAACGGTGTCGGCTATATGATGATCATCTATCTGGCCGCCCTGCAGGGCGTGCCGCAAAGTCTCAAGGAAGCTGCCGTCATCGATGGAGCGAGTCCGTTCCAGACCTTCCGCAAGGTGACCCTGCCGATGATTACGCATGCGGTTACGATTTGCTTATTCCTGACACTGAACGGGGCGTTTAAGGTGTTCGAGGTGGTATACGGGCTTACCGGCGGCGGTCCGGGACGCAGTACGCAGGTCATCACGATGAATATTTATGAAGAGGCATTCTCCAACAACTTCCGCTACGGGTATGCCAGTGCCAAATCAGTCATTCTGTTCATCTTCATCTTGCTCTTTACCTTTATCCAGATTGGCGTCATGAAGAGAAAAGAGGTGGAGGCATGAGACTTAGAAAAGGTGCTTCGTTGTTCATTACCTTGTTCCTCACCATCGGTGCAATTATTTCTTTCTTTCCGATCTATCTGGCGATTATCAATTCGCTAAAAACCCAAGGGGAAATGTTCGCATCCTTCACGGCGCTGCCGACGAAGCTGCATTTCGAGAACTATACCCACGCGTTTAAGCAGATAAATCTGCTGGGCAGCACGATCAATTCGGTAATTGTCTCTGTCATCGGAATTGGAGGCATCATCTTCTGCGCAGCACTGGCCGGCTACAAGCTGTCCCGGACCGGCGGCAGGCTGAGTGCGGCGATCTTCTCCCTATTCATCGCCTCGATGCTGGTACCGTTCCACTCCATCATGATCCCGCTGACCCGGATGGCCAAGAGCCTGCATGTCAGCGGCAGCACCTACGGTCTGGCTCTGATCTATATCGGTCTTGGGGTGAACATGGCGATTTTCCTGTACCATGGTTTTGTGAAGTCCATTCCCCGGGAGCTTGAGGAAGCGGCGCGGATTGACGGCTGCGGTGAATTCCAGACGTTCTTCCGGATTATTTTCCCGCTGCTACTGCCGATTACGGTAACGATTGCGATTCTCGACTTCCTGTGGATCTGGAATGACTTCCTGCTGCCGCTCCTGATGCTTACCGACTCTACTAAATACACGCTGATTTTATCTACGAATACGCTGTTCGGAGAGTACAATAAGGAGTGGTCGCTCATTCTGGCGGCTTTGGTATTGACAGCGCTTCCTGTTATTATTATCTATGGATTCTTTCAGAAGTTTATTATGCAGGGAATTGCCGAAGGGGCAATCAAAGGCTAAGGGGAGAGGACTGGAAAACAGATGAATCAGTTACGCTACGGAGTCGCTTATTACGACGAGTATATGCCCTATGAGAGATTAGATGAAGATATTGCCATGATGAAAGCGGCCGGCATCAACACTGTCCGGATCGCGGAATCCACCTGGAGTACACATGAGCCGCAAAACGGGGTCTTCGACTTCGCCTCTGTGGACCGTGTGCTGGATGCCATGCACGCTGCTGGAATCGGTGTTATTGTCGGGACACCGACCTATGCCGTGCCTACGTGGCTCGTGAAGGAGCATCCGGAGGTGCTTGCGGTAACGGCAGACGGCCCCGGCAAATACGGCGCACGGCAGATTATGGACATCACAAGTCCGGCCTACCTGTTCCATTCCGAGCGAATTATCCGCAAGCTGATCAGCCGGGTATGCAAGCATCCGGCGGTGATCGGCTACCAGACCGACAACGAGACGAAGTATTACGGAACGGCCGGAGACAATGTTCAGCTGCAGTTCGTAAAATATATGCGCGAGAAATTCGGCACGCTGGACGTAATCAACGAAAGATTCGGGCTGGATTACTGGAGCAACCGGATCAATGCCTGGGAGGACTTCCCCTCGGTGGTCGGAACGATCAACGGCAGCCTGGGCGCGGAATTTGCCCGCTTCCAGCGCGGACTTGTGACGGATTTTCTCGCCTGGCAGGTATCGCTGGTGAACGAATACAAGCAGCCCGGGCAGTTTGTGACGCAGAACTTTGATTTTGAGTGGCGCGGGCATTCGTTTGGCGTGCAGCCGTCGGTAGATCACTTTGCCGCGGCGGAAGCTTTTGATATCGCCGGGGTTGATATCTACCATCCTTCGCAGCATGAGCTGACCGGGACGGAAATCGCCTTCGGCGGGGATATGACGCGGTCCCTGAAGCGCAGCAATTATCTGGTGCTGGAAACGCAGGCGCAGGCTTTCCCGAATTGGACGCCATATCCGGGGCAGCTGCGGCTGCAGGCGTTCAGCCATCTGGCCTCCGGAGCGAACATGGTCGCCTATTGGCATTGGCATTCCATCCACAACTCCATAGAGACGTATTGGAAAGGGCTGCTCAGCCATGATTTCCAGCCGAACCCGGTGTATAACGAAGCGAAGACGATCGGCCATGATTTTGCCCGGTTAAGTGAGCCGCTGGTGAACCTGCGCAAGGACAACAAGGTTGCGGTGATGGTCAGCAACGAAGCGCTGACGGCGCTGGAATGGTTCAAGCTGCCGGATGGCAACACGTACAACGATGTCGTGCGCTGGCTGTATGACGCCTTGTACCGCATGAATATCGAATGCGACTTCATTCAGCCTTCCTGCACAGAGCTCTCGCGCTACAGTCTGATCGTTGTGCCGGCACTGTATGCCGCGCCGGATGAGGCGCTGGAGCGTCTGAACGAGTATGTGCAGCAGGGCGGACATGCCGTCTATTCCTTCAAAAGCGGCTTTGCAGACGATACCATCAAGGTGCGTACCTCGGTGCAGCCGGGTATTATCAGCGAAGCCTGCGGGATCGGCTACAGTATGTTTGTCACCCCGCATGAGGTCCGGCTGCGCAGCGGGCATCCGGAAATCCGCGTTGCTGCTGACGACAGCGGTGCGAAGACCTGGATGGAGCTGATTACAGCGGAGGACGCAGAGGTCCTGCTGCATTACGATCATCCGCACTGGGGGGAATATGCCGCTGTTACCCGGAACCGCTACGGCAGCGGGACGGCGACTTATATCGGCTGCATGACCGGCAGTGAGCTACTCAGCAGTATTCTAAAGAATGTACTCCAGGAATCCGGATTATGGGGGGCTGAACAGGAGCTGGCATTTCCGCTGATCGTCAAAAAAGGTGTGAACCCGCACAACCAGACCATCCGCTATTATTTCAATTACAGCGATACCCCGCAGTCATTCGTATATCCGCATGGTGTGGCCGCGGAATTGTTGTCCGGCAAAGAGATCCAGTCCGGAGAGCAGGTTGAGCTGGAGGCCTGGGGGGTAAGGATTATGCTGGAGGCTGGAAGCAACTAAGGGTTGCTTTCTGCACAGTAATTTGCTAACATACGATGTAACTTAATCAGGTTTGGTTTTCTAGGGTTCCGCGGCGGGATATAGCCGGTCTGGTCCGAGGGAAAACGCACGGATGCCAGATGCTCCGTGTCTACACGGAGGGACAAAAGCCCGGGAGGTATCGTCAATGATGACGATGGCCTCCCGGGCTTATTTTATTGGCGCAGGAGGCTAAGATTAAGAATTCAAGGGAGAGGAGGAGAAAGTGATGAGCAAGAGCAGTAAGGCATGGCTACAAATCGCAGGCGCTGCCTGCTTTGAGGTCGCATGGGTGATCGGGCTGAAGCATGCATCCGCGCCGTGGGAATGGGGGATTACAGTGCTGGCTATCCTCATAAGTTTTTATGTTCTGATCTCTGCCAGCAGGACTCTGCCAGCGGGTACGGTTTATGCTGTATTTGTCGGGCTCGGCACCACCGGAACTGTGCTGGCGGATATGCTCTGGTTCGGGGAGCCATTTCGTACGCTGAAGGTGGTACTGATACTCCTTCTGCTGGCCGGGGTTATCGGATTAAAGCTGACTACCAGTGACGGGACGAAAGAACAGATCAAGGAGGTGTCCTAAATGGACTGGCTGATGCTGATTGGTGCGGGACTCAGCGAAATGATCGGGGTGGGGATGATGGCGAAGCTGCAAACACACCGCAGCTGGCGGACACTCTCCCTGCTGATATTAGGATTCGGTGCCAGCTTTGTGCTGCTGTCGCTGGCCATGCGGACGTTGCCGATGGGCACGGCTTATGCCATATGGACCGGGATTGGTGCTTCCGGCGGAGCAGTCCTTGGCATGTTATTCTATGGCGAATCCCGGGAGATGCGGCGGATACTCTGCATTGTGATGATTCTCGGTGCTGCGATAGGATTGAAACTGGTTGCCTGAGATCATGGGAAGATGTTAAAGATTTGGACACCTGTACGATGTTTCGAACGAGACAACATGGTAAGTATATTAAGTATACAATCCAATCCATTCGTTAAGGAGACTTCTCATATGAATAATAGCACTCACAACCGGATTAAGCTGCAGGACGGCGCTTCTGTCCCGAGAATCGGACAGGGCACCTGGTTTATGGGCGAGGATGCGGCGAACCGTGCCGAGGAAATCGCAGCTCTGCGCCTAGGAGTGGAACTTGGCATGAACCTGATCGATACCGCTGAAATGTACGGGGACGGACGTTCCGAAGAGCTGGTCGGTGAAGCCATCCGCGGGATCCGTGATGATGTTTTTCTGGTCTCCAAGGTGTATCCGTATAATGCCGGACAAGGGCCGCTTGTCCGCAGCTGCGAAGACAGCCTGAAACGTCTGGGGACTGATCATCTGGATCTGTATCTGCTGCACTGGCGGGGCAATGTCCCCCTGGAAGAAACCGTTGAAGGCATGGAGGCCCTGGTAGCTGCCGGCAAAATTAAACGCTGGGGCGTATCCAACCTGGATACGGAGGATATGAAAGAGCTGCTCAGGATTCCCGGCGGGGAGCACTGTGCTGTGAATCAGGTACTCTATCATCTGGGTTCACGCGGTATTGAACATGAACTGCTGGCCTGGGAAAGAAGCCATAAGATTCCCGTAATGGCCTATTCCCCATTAGCACAGGCGGGCAGCCTGCGTAAAGGGCTTACCGAGAACGAGACTGTTCAAGATATCGCTTTGAAGCACGGCGTAACCCCGCTGCAGATCATGTTAGCCTGGAGCATCCGTGACGGCGATGTCATTGCCATCCCCAAGGCGGCTTCCCGCCAGCATGTCGCCGAGAATGCGGCGGCAGCACAGATCAGGCTGAGCGATGATGAGTTGTGGATGCTGGATGAGGCATTCCCGCAGCCGGCCTGGAGGGTTCCGCTGGATATGATTTGATCAATAGCCTGTAAGGCATAAAAAAGGCATAGAAAGGCCGTCCGTTAATTGCGGACGGCTTTCTTGTGTGTCCAGGGAATACGGCGCAGCCCGAAGGTGCCTACTCTTGCGGACTAAAGTTTACATATAAAAGGATAGAATGGAAACCATACTACAAGTGACGAGATAAATGAAGGGAATATCCGCTAATGAAGATGCGCCGACCGTTTAGGTATAACAGTAAAGCATCCGCTGCCCAACAAGTGCCAGACGCTTCTCAACCGCAAGACGCCGCTAATCACCAGTCTATGGTGCTAGATAGAGATTTGCAGCAAAATATCAATCAGATCCGGACAATTTATGCTAAAAGTTCGGATATGGTTTACCGTTCCTTTTATATCGAAGGCCAGACAAAAGCAATTCTGATCTATATTGACGGCCTGTCGGACTCCGCCGGGATCGAAAAAAATGTGATCACCCCTCTCATGCATGAGATCACCGGGGAGGCCACTGCCATTAGCCAGCTGGCTGAGCGGAAAATTTCCGCAGCGCAAGCGATACCCTTTACCACCTTCGAGGAATGCGTCAGCTATTTAGCGAACGGTCTTCCGGTGCTTATTCAGGATCAGGAAGCCACCGGTCTCGCTTTTGGATTGAACAAATGGGAAAAGCGCTCCATTGAAGAACCTGCGGCGGAGTCAGGCATCCGCGGGCCCCGCGAGGGCTTTACGGAAACGCTGCGGATTAATACTTCCCTGATCCGCCGGATCGTAAAGAGTCCTCTGCTCAAAATGGAAACGATGAAAATCGGCGGGTATACCCAAACGAATGTTGTCATTGCTTACATTGAAGGGCTGGCTGAGGAGAATCTGGTTGAAGAGGTCACCACCCGGCTGAAACGTATCCGAATCGACGGCATTTTGGAAAGCGGATATATTGAAGAGCTGATTGAGGATATGCCCTTTTCACCATTTCCGCAGCTGATGTCGACAGAACGCCCTGATGTAGCCTGTGCGAATTTACTGGAAGGACGGGTAGCGATATTGGTAGAAGGAACTCCTTTTGTATTAATCGCACCCATAACCCTTTTTTCCTTATTGCAATCCCCTGAGGATTATTATCAGCGTTTCTGGGTAAGCACCGCTATGCGGTGGCTTCGGTATCTGTTTACACTGATTTCATTGTTGCTTCCTTCTCTTTATGTAGCGATTCTGACCTTTCATCAAGAAATGGTCCCGGGTGCTCTGCTGATCAGTATGGCTGCCTCCCGCGAAGCTGTACCTTTCCCTGCTTTTGTCGAAGCTCTTATGATGGAAGTGACCTTTGAAGCGCTTCGCGAGGCCGGCGTCCGCTTACCTAAACAGATCGGATCTGCTGTCAGCATTGTCGGGGCCCTTGTTATCGGCCAAGCAGCGGTACAAGCCGGTCTGGTCTCAGCGCCAATGGTCATTGTTGTAGCGATTACCGGGATCTCTTCATTCATGATCCCGCGCTACATTGCAGGTATTGCAATCCGGCTTCTGCGTTTTCCGTTAATTTTCCTCGCGGGTTCGCTGGGACTGCTAGGCATAATGATGGGGGTTATCGCAATTGTCATTCATTTGTGCAGCCTGCGATCGTTCGGTGTTCCTTATTTGTCCTCTGCCTCTACATCTAAGATGCGGGAAATGAAGGACATGCTGATCCGGGCGCCTTGGTGGATGATGGATACGCGGCCTCACCTTACAGGCGACTACAACGAATACCGGCAGGCTTCCAATCAAAAACCGGGACCAGAACGCAGCGAATAGACTTATTCGAAGAAACTGCAGACTAGGGGGATTCGAGCCAGTGAAAATAGGCATCAAATTTTGTATTTTACTGTCCTTGCTGGTATTCCTGGAAGGCTGTTGGGACCGTACGGAGCTTAACGATTTGGCACTTGTTACGGCAATGAGTTTCGATAAAGGGGAGCATAACGAGATTATAACAACTGTACAAATCGTTATTCCGCAAAATCAAGGCAGTGGCGGTGCATCGGGTGGAGTGTCCGGCGGAGCACCTCATAAAACAACGATCCGAAGCGGGACTGGAGTTAATATTTCCGATTCCTTATCGAAACTCCAACAAAAAACACCGCGCAAACTGTTTTGGGGACAGTGTAAAATCTTCATTTTCAGTGAAGACATTGCGAAAGCAGGAATAAGAGATGAATTCGATTTTTTGGCCCGTCATCCGCAGCCCAGAGAGCGGGCAAATATTTTTGTTAGTAAGGGAAAAGCGGCGCAGGCGCTTGAATTGTTTCCACCGATCGAAAATAGTTCATCTGAGGTGCTGCAGAAATTAACGGACTTTAAAATTGGCTATAAAGTAACCTTGCAAGAGCTGAGCAAAATGCTGAAGGGAGAAGCAGGGGCAGCTGCGATCCCAATCGTCTTAATCCTTCCTAAAGCGGAATCGGCTGAACCGTTTCAAACGATTCCCTATGTTATGGGAACAGCTCTTTTTAAAAAGGATAAGATGATCAGCCAGATTTCGGGAAAAACAACGCACGGTGTGAAGTGGATCTTAAATGAGGTCGATGAATTTACGGTGACTTTCGAAGTGGCTGGAAACGAGGGTCTGGTGTCCTTAAAGCCGGTCAAGGCCAAAGTGAAGCTCCTTCCCCAAATTGTTGATGGCAAGTGGAAGATGAAGATCAAGGTGAAAGCTACAGGCAGCCTCATTCAGAATGGTACTGAGATGGATTCAACGAATCCCGGGTTATTGACGAAGATGGAAAAAGCGTTCGGACAAGATATAAAATTACGTATTGAGCAGGCGCTTATAGAAGTTCAGCAAAAAAACAAGACGGACATCCTGGGCTTCGCGGAGGCCTTTCACCGGAAATTTCCGCAGCAGTGGGAGAAAAACAAAGAACGCTGGGATGAACTTTTTCCCGGTGTTGAAGTCTCGATTGATGTTGCGGCGTCGATTCTGCGTTCAGGGCTGATTAACGCACCCGGAGGAATCCCTGAAGATGAGGTGGTAGCAAAATGAACCTGGTTTTGTTTAGCTTCGTGACCCTGGCCGGGCTCCTGATTCTAAGACTGGAATGGACAAAAATGAAGGCGAAAAAGACAAGGGACAAATCAGCGTTTTTTACACTGCTCCTGATCGTATGGCTGTTGTCCATCCTGGACCTGTCCAATGCGCCGGGACCTTTAACTTTTTTTGAAGCTATATTTAGGCCGTTTAGGGGCTGGCTTGAGAAATGAACGGAGGTGATGAGAATGCTAGATAAAGGGAAAATATCAGGATTACAAATGGCGATGCTGCTGTATCCGGCCATAATGGCCACCTTTTTTCTAACCCTGCCATCCAGTACGGCCTACTATGCCCGAAATGATATGTGGATGGCAGGGATTCTCTCCGCCTTTTTTGGAGTTCTTGTTATATATATTGCGACAAAGCTGCATGAGCTTTTTCCCGGTGAGACGATTATCCAGCAAAGTGAGCACATCATTGGCGTCCTGCCTGGTAAAGTGATCGGCATTCTTTTCTTTTTCTATTCGATCCATGTGGCAGGACTGATTACCCGTATGTATGCCGAATTTGTAACGGGGCAATTCTTTTTTAAAACACCACTCCTGCTGATCATTGCCTTAATGGTATTGCTTGCCTCCATTGCTGTCCGGGGCGGAATAGAAGTAATGGCGAGATGTGCTGTTATTTTTACACCAATCTTTATTTTCCCTCTTTTACTTCTTCTGCTTCTCTTTCCCGACTTGGAGCTGCATAACATTTTTCCTGTTCTTAGCCGGGGAATCCTTCCTGTGCTGCAAGCAACGGCCTTACCTCAGGCCTGGGTCAGCGAATTGTTTTTCATATCCTTTTTTTTGCCCAGCCTGAACTCTCCGGCTAAGGGCAGAAAGTGGGGGAATATCACATTAGCTGCGGTCCTGCTCAGTATTATTTATGTCAACCTGATAACCCTTTTTTTATTAGGACCCGATGCCGCAAACAAAACCTATCCCATCCTGGTTACCTTCCGTTATATTAGCGTCAACGGTATTTTTGAAAATTTAGAGTCTCTGCTGCTCGCGATGTGGATCTTCGGGAACTTTATCAAAATATGTGTTTTCTTATATGTTGCTGTAGTCTCCTTTACACAAATCCTGCGGTTATCCGATTACCGTCCTGTGGTCTTTCCGATGGGTATTTTGGCGATAGTGCTCAGCTTTTGGGGGATTCCAGATGCATCCGTTTTAGGGGAATATATAAGGTACGTAGGTCCATTCGAAATCCCTGCCGTAATGCTCTTAATCCCTTTAATGCTGCTCCTTATAGCACTTATGCGCAGAAGTGGAACTGCAAAGAAGTAGGCGGAAGCCAGATGTGTTAATTTGTTATTAAAAACAACAATAAAGTTTGATATAATATATTAAAATGCAATAACATCAATAACAAAACTAAAAGTGTGGATTCTTTTTATAAGAACTTTTTTCATGCTAACAAGAATAACTGGAGGTAAGCTGCTTTATGACTAAAATTTTATTTCCGGAAGGATTCACCTGGGGAGCCGCGACGGCCGCCTATCAAATCGAAGGTGCCTACCAGGAGGACGGGCGCGGCTTGTCCATCTGGGATACCTTCTCCCGCATCCCTGGCAAGGTGATTAACGCCGATAATGGCGATGTGGCCTGTGACAGCTATCACCGTTATCCTGAGGACATCGCCCTGATGAAGGAGCTTGGCATCAAAGCCTACCGTTTCTCGATGGCCTGGCCGCGTATTTTTCCGCAAGGAACCGGAGAAGTGAACCTTAAAGGTCTGGAATACTACCATTCCTTTGTAGACATGCTGCTGGAGAACGGCATAGAACCGGTATGTACGCTGTATCATTGGGATCTGCCGCAGGCGCTGCAGGATCAGGGCGGCTGGACGAACCGCAGCACTATAGATGCTTTTAACGGATATTGCGGGACTGTGTTCCGGGAGTTTCAAGGCAAAATCAAACAGTGGTACACCGTAAATGAGCCGTGGTGTGCGTCCTTTTTGTCCGAATACTATGGTGAACATGCTCCGGGAAACAAGGATTTACAGACTGCTCTTGATGTGGCCCATCATCTGCTGGTAGCACACGGCAGAGCTGTACGGACATTCAGGGAGCTTGGAATGAAAGGCCAGATCGGATATGCGCCCAATGTAACCTGGATGGAGCCATACAGCACCCGCCAGGAGGATATTGACGCCTGCAGACGGCAGACCGGCTGGTTCCTGGAATGGTTCATGGACCCTGTATTCAAGGGTGAATATCCTGCATTTCTGGTGGAATGGTTCAAGAAGGCGGGAGCAGAGCTGCATATTGAGGACGGGGATATGGAGCTCATCAGCGAGCCGATCGATATTCTTGGCATCAACTATTATAACGGCACGGTGGCCCGGCATGATGCAGAAGGCGGATTGATGCAAATCCGTACGCTGGATATGGGGTATGAGCATACGGATATCGGCTGGCCGATTTATCCGCAGGGCTTTTATACTGTGCTTAGCCGGATTCATGAGTTATATGGGGATATTCCCATTTACATTACCGAGAACGGGGCCTGCTACAACGATGAACCGGTGGATGGCGTGGTTGCAGACCAGAAACGGATTGATTTTATCCATAAACATCTGATTCAGCTGGAGCGCAGCATTGCCTCGGGTATCCCGGTTAAAGGCTATTATTCCTGGTCGCTGATGGACAATTTTGAATGGGCATTCGGCTACACCATGCGTTTTGGCCTGATTCATGTGGATTACAAGACTCTGGCAAGAACGAAAAAGGACAGCTTCTACTGGTATCAGGATACGATACAACGCAACGGGATTGAAATCTGAATATAATCTTCTGCATAAAAGGGAGTTCCGCACTATAGCGGGCTTCCTTTTTTTTGCAGTCTTGTAGTGCGAAAGGCCTGATGAAAGCGCATGGCAACAGCTCTTAAATGTTGTCAACAACGTTCATGACGAAACCGTATTTTCAATTTGATGACAAAGAAAGCGCTTTGATTTAGGATGTGTGCATAGGGGATGACCTTACAACAAAGCTTAATCGTAAGTATCCCATTTAATTCAATAGGGGGGCATTATATATGGCCACAACAGCAACAACGCCAGCAACGAAAACCTCATCCGGCGGTGCTAGGGTGAAGCTTCAACAATTCGGCCGCATCCTCAGCGGTATGGTATTGCCGAACATCGGCGCCTTTATCGCATGGGGTTTGATTACGGCATTATTCATTCCAACTGGTTGGATTCCAAATGAAACCTTAGCTGCTCTGGTAGGTCCAATGATCACTTACCTGCTGCCGCTGCTCATCGGTTATACCGGTGGTACCATGGTACACGGCAAACGCGGGGGCGTTATCGCCGCCACAGTGACGATGGGGGTTATCGTAGGTACAAGTGTACCGATGTTCCTCGGCGCTATGGTCGTCGGTCCTTTGTCCGCATGGATTCTGAAACAGTTTGACAAAGCAGTTGACGGTAAAATCAAAGCCGGCTTCGAAATGCTGGTTAACAACTTCTCGCTCGGTATTATCGGCGGCGCGCTGACACTTGGCGCACTTAAAGGAATCGGACCTGTCATTCAATCACTGACCGACGTCCTTGCTGACGGAGTTCAGGTGCTGGTCGATCATAACCTGCTGCCGCTCGTTAACATCATCATTGAGCCTGCAAAAGTACTGTTCCTAAACAACGCAATTAACCAAGGCATTCTCAGTCCTATCGGTGTAGGGGAAGCTGCTAAAGTAGGTAAATCCATCCTGTTCATGCTGGAATCCAATCCGGGTCCAGGTCTGGGTATCCTGCTCGCTTACTGGCTGTTTGGTAAAGGTTCTGCTAAATCCTCCGCTCCGGGTGCGATTATCATCCACTTCCTTGGCGGTATCCATGAAATTTACTTCCCGTATATCCTGATGAACCCGCGTCTGATCCTGGCTGTTATCGGTGGCGGTATGTCCGGTACATTCACTTTCCAAATGCTTGGTGCAGGTCTGGTTGCTTCTCCATCGCCTGGTAGTATCTTTGCTTACTTCGCAATGACACCTAAAGGCGGATATGTTCCAATGCTCGCCGGTGTAATTGTCGCTACTGTAGTTTCATTTGTCCTGGCTTCACTACTCCTTAAGACTGTGAAGAAAACAGATGAGGACGAAATGGATCTGGAAGAAGCAGCAGCAAGAGTGAAAAATATGAAGGCTGCCGGCGCTGTATCCGGAGCAGCATCTGCTGCAGCTGTAAATACATCTGCCAATGTTCGCAGCAAGTCCGAGGTTCAAAAGATTGTCTTCGCTTGTGACGCAGGAATGGGCTCCAGTGCAATGGGTGCTTCCGTTCTAAGAAAGAAACTGCAGAATGCCGGTGTTAACATTACCGTTGTCAATTCGGCGGTCAGTGAAATCCCTGCCGATGCAGACATCGTGGTGACCCAGAAAACGTTGACAGACCGGGCCATTGCCAGCAATCCGAAGGCAGAGCATATTTCAATTGATAACTTCCTCAAGAGTCCGAAATACGATGAACTGGTGGAACGTTTAAAATAAATGAATATGGTTTAGAAATGACGTATAACGCTATATCAGGAGACGCTGGCCGCCAAAGCCAGCGTTTGTCTCCATTTTGGGGCGGAGGTACACGGTTATGAGGAAAGTTACCGCCAGACAGCGCCAGATTATCTGGCTGCTGCTCGGCGTAAATGAAGAAATCACAGCCGCCGAAATCGCCGAGGGCACGGGGGTAAGTGTTAGAACCGTTCACCGCGAGATGGAAGACATAGAACAGACATTGGCGGATTTCGGTCTGGATCTTATCCGGAAATCAGGGAAGGGCATTCAGCTGAGCGGGCCGGAGGACGGTCTGGCGGAGCTGCGACTGTTCCTGCGGCAGGAAAAGCCGGCGGAATACTCCGGCGAGGAACGCAAGGTATATGAGCTGTGTTCGCTGCTGGAGGCTGAAGAGCCAGTGAAGCTGTTTACTCTGGCTCACTGGCTGAAAGTGACTGTTGCAACTGTGAGCTATGATCTGGATGAACTGGAGCCCTGGGTCCGCAAATTTAACCTGCAGCTGGTCCGCAGGAGGGGTTACGGCGTTGAAATCACAGGCAGTGAGATTGACAAACGGCGGGCAATCGGCCGGCTGGCTGCCGAACATCTGGACCTTTCCGATCTGGTAGGTCATGCTCCGCAGATGGCCAGCAGTCCGGTTTTCCGGATTCTGCTCTTGACGGTCGGCAAAAACAATCTCCTGGATGTGGAGAACACGTTATGGGATATGGAATGGCAGTGGACCGCTGAGCTCCCGGAAATTGTATACATGGAGATGCTGCTTGGGCTGGCGGTAACCACCAGACGGATTGCTATTGGCAAAGGGATCGAAAGCGGCGGTGATACGGGCTACCCCAGAATGTCCGACCACCGGAATATTGCCGGTGCGGAGCAATTTGTACAGCGGCTCGGGCCGGCCCTTGAAGAAGACATTCCCCGGGTAGAGATTCTGTATATCGCCGGATTGTTCGACAGGGCACAGGATTCGTTCTCCGCCGGCGGTATTGCCTACGGTGACATTGAACTGATGGAGACGGTCTACAAGCTGACCGAAAGTGTGATCAGGCGCACGGGACTGCCGTTCCAAAGCGACCGCTCTCTGCGGGAAGGGCTGCTGGAGCATATGGAGCCGGCATTCAAGCGGCTGCGTGAGGGTACCCGTATCCGCAATCCGCTGCTGGGCCCGATCCGTAAGGATTATGATTATTTATTTCAGATTGTCCGGGCTGCGGTGGAGGATCTGCAGCTGGAGCTGGAGATTCCCGATGAGGAAATTGCCTTTCTGGTCATGCATTTCGGGGCTTCCATCGAAAGGCTGAATCAGCTGAAACGCAGTGTGCGGGCCATCCTGGTCTGTGCCAGCGGGCTCAGCTCCTCCCGGCTGCTGGCCACCCGCCTGGCCAAGGAGATGCCGCAGATTGAAATTCTCGGGAATATCTCCTGGTATGAGGCTGCGCGCCTGCCGGAGGTTGACTACGATCTGATTATTTCTACGATTGATTTGCCGCTGGACAAAGAGCGCTATATCAAAATCAGTCCCTTGCTTACCGGGGACGAGATCGAGAAGCTGTTAAGCTACATCCAGAATATTACGCTGCGGGAACGGGAGAGCATTCCCAAGAGCGAGACAGACAGGACGGGACGCGAGGTTAGTGCGCTGGACCGTTTGAAGAGCTACAAGGGCATTCTGGATGAAACGGTCAGTCTGCTGGAGCGGTTCCGCTTTTATCCGCTGGATAACGCAGGAATTCCTCTGGACGCAACGATTTCAGCGATGCTTGATTTTCTGAAGGGCAGCGGGGTAATCGGTGATGCCGACATCCTGCTGGAGCGGCTCCTGGAGCGGGAAAGAATGTCCAGTCAGGTCATACCGGATACGGGGCTGGCGCTCTTTCATACCCGGAGCAGCCACATCCATATGTCCTCCTTAACCTTGTACCGCCTGAAGCAGCCGGTTGTGCTGGAAGGGAATACCGAGGTGAGGGTCATTCTGCTGATGCTTGCCCCGCGCAAGCTGTCCAAGGAGAGTCTGGAAGTGCTCAGTGAAATCAGTGCGATGCTGCTGAATTCCGAACTGGTGAAGCTGCTTGAGGAACGGACAGAATCTGAGATCAGGGGTTATTTATCGTCTGAACTGCTACATTTCTTCGAAAATAAAATGTGAAAGCGAGAGAAACCATATGAGTATACTGTCAGAAAACAAAGTAATAATGAACGGTGCCGCCAAAGATAAATACGAAGCGATCACCATGGCCGGCAGACTGCTGGTAGAAGCAGGACATGTAACGGAAGAATACGTACCGAAGATGCTTGAACGCGAGGAAGTTGTATCGACCTATATGGGCGGGGGCCTTGCGATTCCCCACGGAACGAAGGAAGCGAGACCTTTCATTAAATCTACCGGCCTCTCCGTGATCCGGTTTCCGGACGGCGTTGATTTCGGCGGTGATGAGCCTGCTTTTGTTGTGATCGGGATTGCTGCCGCAGGTGACGGGCATATGGAAGTGCTGACGAATGTAGCTATGATCTTCACAGAAGATGATGCTATTGAGCGGGTAATGAGCGCTCCAACCCCAGCGGATGTAATCGCGATCTTTGAAGGAGGACTGGAATAATGAAGGCCGTTCATTTTGGTGCAGGCAATATCGGTAGAGGATTTATCGGACTGCTGCTGTCACAAGCAGGCTATGAGGTCTGCTTCGTTGATGTGAATGAGGCGTTTGTGGCCCAGCTTAAGGAACGCGGGGAATATCCGGTGACACTGGCAAGCGACGGGCAGGAAACAGTACTGGTGAAGAATGTAACCGCTCTGAGCAGTGTTACCCATGCGGATGAGGTGGCCGCAGCGCTTGCCGAAGCGGATCTGGTTACGACCGCTGTAGGTGTTTCCATTCTGAAGCATATTGCCGGTGTCGTGGCAGAGGGAATCCAGAGACGGGTCGCTGTTTCAGATGCGCCGCTGCATGTGATCGCCTGCGAGAATGCTATTGGCGGCAGCGCACAGCTCAAAGAGCTGGTCTATGCGAAGCTGGATGAGGCTACCCGCGCTAAAGCGGATGCTTCTGTAGCTTTTCCGAATGCGGCCGTAGACCGGATCGTGCCGCTGCAGCAGCATGAGGATATTCTGAAGGTGGTAGTGGAGCCGTTCTATGAGTGGGTAGTGGATGCTTCACAGATGATCCCGGGTTATACACCGGTCGAAGGTGTGCATTATGTAGAGAACCTTGAGCCTTATATTGAACGCAAGCTGTTCACCGTGAACACCGGACACTGCTCTGCGGCATATCTGGGCTACCTTCGGGGCTACGAGACCATCCAGCAGGCTATGGCTGATGAGGGTCTGACTGGACTGGTACGCGAAGTCCTGGAAGAAACAGGCGCCGTCCTCGTTCAAAAGCATGGCTTCGACAAAGCTGAACACAGCAAATATATCGAGAAAAACCTGGAGCGTTTCCGGAATCCGGCCCTGACCGATGAAGTGTCGCGTGTAGGCCGCTCGCCGATCCGCAAGCTGTCGCCGAATGACCGTCTGGTGTCGCCGGCTCTGCAGGCATATGATCGTGGCCTTAGCTACAAGGCTCTGACCCGTTCCATGGCGGGAGCACTGCTGTTCCAGGCAAATGATGATCCGGAAGCCGTGGAGCTTCAGGCGGCTATTGCCGAGCTTGGTGCAGAAGCAGCGCTTACGAAATACACCGGCCTGGCTGCTGATCATGAGGTGCACCAGTCCGTGATGGCGGAATACGCCAAGCTGAAATAAGCAGAGGCAAAATATTGCAATCACAAAGAGCAAGGCTTCTCCATTACAGGAGAGGCATTGCTGTTCAGTGAAAATAAAGTATTAGACTAGAATCGTTGATTCAACAACATATTTGAATTGAAAAATCGTCATCTTTCGGAAAAAAGTTTCAGACTGATTTATTAAATGAAGCAGCGGCAGAACAAGACTAGATAAATAAAGTCTTGGACTGCCGCTGTTGTTGTTTAACTAACGTAGCTGGTAGTTCAAAAATGTAAGCCGCTCATAACTTCGGGCTTCGTAATTTCACTTGGTTATAGTAAGTCCGAAAGCATCTCTCCTGAAATTGACTCTATCGTCGCGGTCAGACGATCACGCGGTAGTGAAGATGAACAACGCCAGCTTGGAAGCGGCGCTCACCGAGCAGCTCGAGCCGCATACTGAGGTTGTCCGGTAAAGCTCTCTTCCCTCCACCTAACACAATCGGATTAAGAAGCAGATGACACTCGTCGATCAGTCCCGCGCTCATCGCCTGCCCGGCAAGCTCGGGGCCGCCAATCGTAATGTCGGCTATAGAAGACTCCTTAAGACTTCGGATCGCATCAGCATTGAACTCGCGCTCTATCCTGGTGCTGGCGCTTGACACTGCCTGAAGCGTGCGGGAATATACAATCTTCTCAGCCGCTCGCCAGGTCTGAGCGAATTCCTGCCTTATATCCGGTTGATCGCCGCCGGTGTCAGCCGTCTCCCAGTACACCATCTTCTCGTAGAGTCGACGCCCGTATAGGTAGGTGCCGATCGGCCGCTGGAATCCAGTCCAGAACGCATACGTCTCGTCATTGGATATCCCCCAATCGAAATTGCCGCGCTCGTCCTCAATGTACCCGTCCAAAGATATGTTATTAGCGTAGATCAGTTTAGCCATTTCATTGACGCCCTCCAATTTATTAGATTTGAACGTCTGCCTGCTGCTTGAGGTTCTTGAACTCTTCCTTGATATTTTCTTTCGCCAATCTGGAATTGTTCGACTGTCTCCAGTGTCGGCAATACTCAGAATTTCTATTACGTGTTTATCCAAATCAGCTTAGCACATTTCAGTTGCTATTTACGGCCATCAGTTTAATACTTTATTTTTTTTTACAGGACGAGGGTATCCCGCCTGTTTGATATTTAGCTTAAGACTATTCATATTGCTCAACCAATCGTTATACCAACATTATCTCTTTCTCGAAGTGCCACTTTTATCATTTCTAAGGCATTTCTTGCTCGAAATTCGATAAAATCTCGATTATAACCTGTTTGTTCTTTAATCATATCGAAATGATCCAGAAAAATACGGAATTCTCTTTCTAGGTTTTCTAATTCTTGATCAAATACATATATATTCGTTTCCCTTAATGAATAGATTAATTCGCAACCAAGCTCATGAATAATCTTATGTCCCCAGAGAGTTTTTCTGCAAGACTCAAAGCCAAATAAATCATTATGCGGTTCTGGCACCTGCTGCAATCGTGATAATATTAATAACAGGATAGATCCATACTGTTTCTATTAGAATTACAGGCTAAGGAGGACTAACATGATTAAGGGACTATTTGAGACTCATATCAATGTCAGTAACTACGAGAAATCATCAAGCTTTTATGAAAAATTACTTAACATTATCCCTTTGTACGAGGATCGAGTGCGCAAATCAAAATTCTATTGGGTAGGCAAACCTGGCGAATCTATGTTAGGCATTAGGGAAAATTACCCTAGCCCTCTTGTACAGAGACAACATTTTGCATTTAGGGTCGATGTAGAGGATATCATTCATGCAAATGATTACCTAAAAGCACTTGGTATTGAGAGTACCAATTTCTACGGTGATTCTCCGGAGGAATTAATGGTTTTTCCTTTTATGCCAGCTGTTTCTATTTACTTTGATGACCCGGATGGTCATTCTATCGAGCTCATTGCTATGTTAAACGATGAGCCAAGGACTGAATTGGAAATCATGTCCTGGAAAGATTGGAATCAACTACATACAAAATAACTGATCTTATATACGGATTTTAAACGAACAGAGAACGTTAGTTTAATAATCTTCCATTCATTTAATGACGGGATGAGGTATGCTTGATAACGGATTGAGCAATGTCAGTTCTATTTCATAACAAGGAGGCTATTTATTTGATTCAACAAATTATTGATGCACTAAATGAATTAACAGAAGGTGAGGGGTATTTCTCTATTGATCAAGCCGTACGGGTAGACAGCGACTTGCACCTCACCCTAACCATGTACAAGGAGGTTTACGGAAGAACTGTAGGAAAGCATGCCTCCTGGAGCATTATTTGCGAGGATGTACGTGAAAACAACCTTGGAATCAGCAGCTCATTTCTTTATTTGCGGATTTTGAGAGATCATCCGGTTTTATTTAAATACAACAAACCCTACTTTTGGATTTTAGGTCCAAAAAAGATGGCGGAAAACGAAAAAATTTATGGTCAGCTTTTTAAAGAACTTTCTAATTTTCTAAATAAATATAATGCTGTTAATAGAATTCATGATTTTCTGCCTGTTCAGCCAGGTTTCACTCAAGACCATATTACACTTACCTTTGGGCCTCAGGAAATTGCAGATATTTACCGCAAGGTGCTGGAAAAGGAGTCCATGCAGGTTACGCTCGAGTCCTATCCGTTTATCCACTCCGATACAGGAACGGAACAAATCCTGCTGTTCGTTAATGCAGAACATTCCCTTTATGTTGTCGCTGAACATTTTCATATTACAAGAATGGATTAGCCTGCCTAGGCTTTTGTCAGTTTCTTGGTACCTAATGCACCCTGAACCGATTCGAAATTGGTATTCAAATTGGGATGTACACTTGTATTTATAAACCGATCGGTTTATACTGATGCAAACGGTACAGAAAGTGAGGAAAATTTAATGAATAATTTAACTCCCCCATTCACTCGTGAAACGGCGATCCTAAAAACACGTATGGCAGAAGACAGCTGGAATAGCCGAGACCCGCAGCGCGTCTCACTTGTGTATACTGAAGATTGTTATTGGAGAAATCGGAGCGAATTTATAACAGGCCGCCAAGAAATTGTTTCTTTACTAACTAGAAAATGGGCCAAAGAACTCGACTATCGCCTGATCAAGGAACTTTGGTCATTTACGGATAACCGTATTGCCGTGAGATTCGCATATGAATGGCATGATGATAGTGGCAATTGGTTCAGATCGTATGGAAACGAGAATTGGGAATTCGCAGATGATGGCTTGATGAAGCGTAGATTTGCTTCGATTAATGACATGCCGATTGAGGAAGAGGAACGAAAATTTCATTGGCCTCTCGGCACACGTCCCGCTGAACACCCGAGCCTAAGGGAGTTAAACCTATGACTCGTACTGTTTTTGAAAAATCTGATGTCATCCCTCTCGTTACTGAGGTATTTCGTGAATTAGGTTATGAAGGTGCATCTTTAAGTAAAATTACAGCCCGTACGCGCCTATCAAAGGGAAGCTTATATTATTTCTTTCCAGGTGGAAAAGATGAGATGGCTGCTGAAATTCTTACTCATATTGATCAATGGTTTATCAAGAACATTTTTGAACCGCTCGAAAAGAGTGAACCCCGAGCAGCCATTGATCATATGTGGCAAGCGGTCGATACTTATTTTCAATCTGGACAGCGTATATGCCTTATTGGTGCATTCGCTTTGGACGGAACAAGAGATCGATTCGCTACTGTAATTCGGCAATATTTTATAAGATGGATTGAAGCCTTAAGCGCGGCACTAGTTCAAACAGGGATCTCTAAAGAGACTGCTGATCAAATTTCAGAGGAAACAATTGCTGGTATTCAAGGGGGATTGGTTCTGAGTAGAGCGCTTAATGATGAATCCTTCTTTGAACGTACATTGGCAAATCTGTCACAACGAGTCTCAACTTTTGTTTCTAAAAGCAACTCTCGTCATTAACACGAAAGTCCTTTTAGTAAAACTGGCTTAATTTCTTCTACTCATTAGCGACTTTATGGGAGGTCAGTATCATGAGCAATTTTGTCACAGATCAATTAGAGTTTGTTCGCCGTCAGGCAGTTGATTATGTAAGGAATATAAATGACTCTGGATCGGAAATCATTCCAACAGGTTTGAAAAACAATATAAAATGGAATCTTGGCCACATGTATGTTATACATGAGAAGTTCGCTTTCCAACTTACTGGGGAAGAAACCAAATATCCTGCTAATTTTAGTAAATTGTTTGATCCAGGAACTAAACCGTCTGACTGGAATATAGAGCCTCCAACGTTGTCTCAATTAATTAACTTGTTAACTGAACAAAAGGGAAGGGTTGACTCGATACTTTCAAACAAATTGAAAGAAGAAATCAATCCTCATTACAAGTCCTCTACAGGACTTATCTTTACAAATGTAGAACAATTACTGGGTTTTCTGATTTACCATGAAGCAATGCACTTTGCAACAATTAAAAATATCAAGAGCATAATTGACAGTACTAATTAAATATCGATCATATGGGATATTTGTTAGGATTATAGCCTTATCATATGACGTCGATTAATAGCTCCGTCAGCAACAATAATGCATAGACTGTATTGAGGAGAACCTGGCTTGTTTGAAATATATGCTTTCTAGGCTGAAGCCTACTAAGCAGTTAACTGACGTAACCGGCTGATGGCCCGCTGTCTGGTACTTCAAAAGAGAACCAGGAACTGGTGCCGGGATTGCTCCTGGAGTCGGTTCCCCGCGGGACCGATTAATCCATCTGCAGAGCAGCTATTGCAGGAGCTGTTCTGTGAAAATAAAGTATTAGACTAGAATCGTTGATTTAACAATATATGTGGATTGAAGAATCGTCAGCTTTTGGAAAATAAGTGTTAGACTGATCCCTTAAATGAAGCAGCGGCAGAACAAGACTAGATAAATATAGTCTTAGACTGCCGCTGTTGTTGTTCAACTAACGTTTCCCGTTAGCTTGATAAGCACGCTTTCTTTTATTACACAATATCATCGTACTGCGTAACAATCGATAAGACTCTTGTTGAAAAAACTTCACTAAGCTAACGGGCAGGATTGCGTGGTAATAGTCTTGAATATAATTAAGCATCAATTATGGGTGGCGATACCGATGATCTGTAAACTTTTGAATGGACATAATTTTGATAAATTAAGAGTTGAAGTAAATGTGGATGTATCCAAAAAGTATATAAACGTTTCTAAACATAAAAGAATTTTGATTCCTGTAATAATCGAAACAATAAACCTATATGTCAACGAAGTTAGGCTTAATGAAGATGATGAAATATTTGTTGTCACTGAGTTCTTTAAATCCCTTGCGCAGCAAGGAGAGTTCCCAATGTTTACGTGCTCTTGTGGTAATTTTGGCTGCGGCGGATTCTATATTAAGGTGAATTATAAGAATCAATGTGTATTATGGGAGACTGAGCAGGCCACATATGGAAAGTTTTTATTTTCAAGAAATAATATCAGACTCGTTGCTTTGGAACTCATTAAAGAACTGGCAGAATTTAATGGTTTAAGAAAGGAAAATGGACTAAAACCTTTTCACGATATAGATAGCTATATAGCAAATCTTGATATATTCCTCAATCCAAATAGACAAAGTGATTAAACTAACGGAGAACGTTAGTCCAACAACACAGCGGCAGTCTATCACTTTATTTTCTCGTTCAGATCTTTCGCCATTTAAAAAGCTGACTCTCCCTTCTGCTGCGCAGTATGCGTCAAATGCGACATAAAACCTCCACTTATCTTGTTCAACTATCCTGCCCGTTAGCTTAATGAAGCGCCCGCCAGTCTAACACTTTATTTTTTAGTCTAATACTTTATTTTTGAACACTTGCTCTTTGCGGTTAACGCTTAATCAGATGTACCCAGACAGCATCAGGAGAGGTAGGCCGTTCACTGCCGCCGGGAGGTTCGACTGTCAGTGCGATATTGTCCGCTTCACCAAGCTGTGTCCCCTTCACGTATAAATGCCCCTTGGCAGCTTCAATCTGCACCAGCCCCAGCGTATCCCGCCGGCTGCCGTTTACTGCCCACGCCTGTATGGAATGGCCTTCCTGCAGCATTAAGTCCTCAATCAGCACGAATAGTTCGTTGGAGTGGCCGTTGTACCATACATTGCCGGTAAACTGGTCATCACGGCTCCGGTCCAGCGGGTAGGAAACGGTCTCCGGCCGGTTTAGCACACCTAATGCCTGCGGTTCATAGTTACTTACATAGCGACTGCGTTCGGTAGTGCTGCCTTGTTCAGTCCCGAACAAACCCAGAACCAGAAGACCAGCCAGTGCACATACACCCAAGGCAGCAGCACTTCTGTAGAAAGCCGGTTTGATCGCAGCTGTAGCCAGCCTGCGCCGCCATCCGGTCCGCTGAACCTTCCGTCTAAGCTTCCGGCGGACAGCATCCGCAGGGAACAGGGGGGCCGAGGTCGCCTGATCCGCAGCTGCGTAACCGCCTTCCGTCAGGTGAACTGGCTCCGGAGACGGATCAGCCAGCAGCGGAAGCCATACCTCATACAGCTCGCGGCATTCCGCGCAGAGTGTTAAGTGAATATGCATATCCTCGCGTTTCTTGCCTGTAATGTCCATACCAATCCAATCAATCCATTCTGCTTCGCTGAAGTGGCGCAGAGAAGTACCTGTTCTGTCTCTGTTGTAAAGCGGATCAACGTTTTCGTTTGAGTAACGGTTCATGCTCTGCGCCTCCTTCCGGCTGGTCCACCCAGCCCTGCTTAATGAACTGCTTCCGCATATTTGCAACGCCATATTTAATCCAGGATTTGACCGTACCGAGCGGTACACTCCAGGTTTCTGCCAGTTCCTGATGGGTGTGTGCCTCGAAATACGAGCCGACAATGGCCTGTTTCTGGTTCAAGGGAAGGCCGCTCAGGGCTGAACGCAGCGCTTCGCGCTGGAATCTGCGTACCGCCGGATCCTCTTCCGCAGGCCCGGTCTCGTCCCTGCGCAGCAGATCTGGATCGGCCAGCGGCTCTGTCTTTGCCCTACGGCGAAGCTTGTCAATGCAGCGGCTGCGGGTCATGACCGCCAGCCAGGACTTGATGGAACCGCGTGACGGATCGTAGGCATGTCCTCTGCGCAGCACCTCCAGCATAATATCATGGCAGATGTCCTCTGCCTCCATCTGCTCCTGGGTCACTCTGTATGCAATCTGCATAATGAAGGGGGCATAGCAGGCATAAAATTCATCAAAAGCCGCTGTATCCCCCTCGCACATCTGCGCCAGCCGCATGGCCATCGCCTCGTTGTGCAGGTCCATTGCCGTCTCCCTCCCTCGCTGATACTGCCGCTGTCTCCGGACTGTATTCTCATTCTAAATACGTTTTACCACTATTTCTCTATTTTTTAAAGTCCCGAAAAAATTTATTTCAGAGTGTAAATCCAGCGTTCTTCCTCGTTCGTATTCCTTTACGGAAGAACACTAAGGAGGAATGATTTATGCTGAAAAAAACTGCAAAACCGCTTGCGGCACTGCTGATTCTTATGCTTGCCGCCATGGGCTGGTACACCAATGCAGGCCTTGAGAAGGCTGCTGCGGACGGGACGCTGGAGCTGTATACCCCTTATGTGGAGCTGTCTGCGGCTCCGGGTGAATCCGTCTCCTACCCGATTGATGTAATCAATCACGGAACCTCTACCGCCAAAGCGGCCATTTCCTTTGATGCCGGGGGGAACTTCTGGAAGTATGAGCTTACCGCCGGCGGCCGTCAGGTTCAGCAGCTGGCAGTCAAGGGAGGAGAGACCCAAAACGTGACGCTTCAGCTGGAGGTGCCGCTGGAGATCAACAAGGGAAGCTACAGCTTTGCAGTCAAGACAGGCGCAGGGGAGACACTGCCGCTGAAGGTGAATGTCTCGGAGCAGGGGACCTTCAAAACAGAGCTGACGGTGGATCAGGCCAACATGGAGGGCCATTCCGATACGACGTTTACATATAGCGCAGTTCTGCGCAACCGTACAGCCCAGAAGCAGTCCTATGCACTCACAGCGCATGCGGAGGATGGCTGGGATGTGCGGATCAAGTCGGACGGCAACAGCGTTACTTCTGTGGAGCTGGAAGCTGGAGCTGAGAAGACCATCAGCATCGAAGCCAAACCGCCGGAACAGGTTAAAGCCGGCACCTACAAAATACCGGTGACAGCATCGAGCGGCTCCACCAATACACAGGCTGAACTGGAAGCAGTGATTACAGGTACTTACGGCATACAGCTCAGTACCTCAAACGATGTGCTGAGCACGGATGTCAAGGCAGGCGGAGAGCGCCGGGTGGATCTGGTGATTACCAATACCGGCAGCGTTCCGCTGGAGGATGTTTCACTCGCTTCCCAGGGTACACCGACCGGATGGGAGGTATCCTTCGATCCTTCAACCATCCGCACCATTCAGCCTGGAGCTACCGCAACAACCCAGGCGGTCATCAAATCCAGCGGAAATGCGCTGCCTGGTGATTATGTAGTTAGCCTTACGGCATCCTCTGCCGCGAAGTCAGCGTCGGCAGACCTCCGGGTTACCGTCAAAACCTCGGTCTTCTGGGGCTGGATAGGAGTGCTGATTATCGCCGCCGTAATCGCCGGCATTTACTATCTGTTCCGCAGATTCGGAAGACGGTGAAGCCGATGGATATCCGCGAGAAACAGCCAATGATGACTGAAGAAAAGCTATTGGATTCAGCCAATGCCTCCTCCGGGGAGGCACCGGTCATTGAACTGGAGTCCCTGACCAAGCGCTACGGGGCATTCACCGCAGTAGACAATCTTAGTCTCCGTATCCGCAAAGGAGAGGTGTTCGGGCTTCTCGGCCCGAATGGCGCAGGTAAAACGACGACCATTCTGATGATGCTCGGCTTGACTGAGCGCACAGCAGGCAGTGCCAGAATCTGCGGTTTTGATCCGGCGCGCTCAGCGCTTCAGGTGAAGCGGAGAGTCGGATATATGCCGGATGATATTGGCTTTTACGAAGACCGCACCGGACTGGATAATCTGGTCTATACCGCCAGGCTGAACGGTGCTGCACCTGCAGAGGCGCAGAAAAGAGCCAAAGAGCTGCTGGAAAAGGTGGGCCTGGCCGGAAGCGCACGTGCCAAGGTATCCACCTATTCCCGGGGGATGCGGCAGCGGCTCGGCCTGGCCGATGTGCTGGTCAAGCAGCCCGAGGTTATTATCCTCGATGAGCCGACACTCGGGATCGACCCCGAAGGGGTCCGGGAGCTGCTGCGGCTAATCTCTGATCTCAGCCGCAATGAAGGCATAACAGTGCTGCTCTCCTCCCATCAGCTGCAGCAGGTACAGCAAATCTGCGACCGGGTCGGTTTGTTTGTCCAAGGCAAGCTGATTGCCTGCGGCGATATTGCTACGCTCTCTGTGGAGCTAAACCAGGAACGCCGGGTAGAAGTAGAGCTGGCAGTCCGGCCGTGGAGTGAGGGGCTAAGTGCCCGGCTGAAGGCTTTGCCGGGTGTTCTTGAGGTGCAGAGCGGTGAGTGGAAGAAGGAGGAGGCTATTCCCGGCAGCAGCCGGGTAACAGTGGCCTGCGACCGGGATTTGACCGCCGCCATTGCTTCCGAGGTTATACACAGCGGTGCTGAGCTTTATGACATGCGGCGCAGGGAATTCGGGCTGGATGAGATCTACCACCGCTACTTTGAGAAGAAGGAGGAATAAGGATGATCGCAAAATTATCCGGTGCTATGCTCCCGGAGAAGGTCTGGAACAGGCTGCGCGGAGGGTTCCGGCAGGGCGGTGCAGCCTCTGTTTCTCCGGAGCGTGAGGCAGGCAGCCGTTCCGCTTTCTGGGTGATGGTGCAGAAGGAGCTGGGAGACCACATCCGCAGCTGGCGGTTTACGATTCTGATCGGTATCATCGTACTGGCCTGTATCGGATCGATCTATTCTTCAATCACAGCGATAAAAGGCGGAAGCTCGGACGGGCAGAGCGGCACGACCTTCCTGTTCCTGAAGATGTTCACCCTGTCGAGCAGCACCTTATCGCTCCCGACATTCACCACGTTCCTGTCCTGGCTCGGGCCGCTGATCGGCATTTCACTTGGCTTTGACGCCGTCAATTCCGAACGGAACAAAGGCACATTGGGACGATTGCTGTCTCAGCCGATCTACCGGGACGATTTCCTGAAGGCGAAATTCACAGCTTCACTGCTGCTGATTGCCATTGTGGTGTTTTCGCTCGGGCTATCGGTGACCGGACTCGGACTCTTGACCATCGGTTATCCCCCTACACCGGAGGAATTCTGGCGTATTTTGTTCTTTTTGATTATTGCCGTGGTCTATATCGGCTTCTGGCTGAATCTCTCGATTCTGTTCTCCATCCGCTTCCGCCAGGCAGCCACTTCCGCATTGTCGGGCATTGCTGCCTGGCTGTTCCTGACCTTGTTCTACAGCATGATTATCAATCTGATCGACAGCGCTACGGCGGTATCTCAGATGGCTACCGTCAGTGAGCAGCTGCACCACGCCAATTTCATCCTTACACTGAACAGGCTGTCTCCGACAGAGCTGTTCAGTGAGACGATATCAACGCTGCTGTCGCCGGGTGTGCGTTCTCTTGGACCGCTGACGATGGATCAGCTGGTTGGGGCCATCTCAAGCCCTCTATCACTGGGCCAAAGTCTGCTGCTGGTCTGGCCTCAGCTGACCGGTCTGCTCGCGGCTACAGTTCTCTGCTTCGGGTTGTCCTATTACATCTTCATGCGCCAGGAGGTCCGTTCACGGAACTGACGGTGCATCCAAGATCTACTGAACAAAAAACGGGCGGGATTGAAGGTCAATAGCCTTCATTCCCGCCCGTTTTTTATCGGTTGTGTTCTTAGCTGTTCTCCAGGATGGTCTGGAGTGTGGTGCGGTCCAGTCCTTCAACGAGCTTGATCAGCAACTCCTTGGCCGCCTCGTAATCGTCGCTGTGAATCACGGACGAAGCGGTATGGATGTAGCGAGAGCAGATTCCGATTACCGCAGACGGTACGCCGATTCCGCTGACATGTACTTGGCCGGCATCTGTTCCGCCCTGGGAGACGAAGTACTGGTACTTAATCCGGTGGGTATCTGCTGTATCCTGCACGTACTCTATCAGTCCGCGGTGGGTAATCATGGTCGGATCATAAATGCGCAGCAGTGCGCCTTGGCCGAGCTGGCCGAAGGCCTGGCGGTCGCCGGTCATGTCGGCGGCGGCACTGGCATCCAGGCCGAAGAATATGTCCGGTGCCAGCAGGTTGGCTGCGGTGCGCGCACCGCGGAGGCCAGCCTCTTCCTGCACCGTAGCACCGGCATAGACTGTGTTCGGCAGCTTTTTACCGTGCAGCGCCTTGACCAGTTCAATTGCCAGACCAACGCCATAACGGTTGTCCCAAGCCTTGGCCATAATTTTCTTCGGATTAGCCAGTGGTGTAAACGGGCAGATCGGGAGAATCTGCTGGCCTGGCTTCACGCCGAAGCTCTCAGCTTCTTCCCGGCTGTCTGCACCGATATCCAAATACATTTTGCTGATATCGCCGGTTTTGTTACGTTCTTCCGGGCTGAGCAGATGGATCGGCGTGCTGCCGACCACGCCGGTCAGCGTGCCTTTCGGGGTAATGATCTGCAGCCGCTGTGAAGCCACTGCCGATGCCAGCCAGCCGCCAAGCGGCTGAAACCGGATCATTCCGTTGCCTGTAATACCGGTGACCATAAAGCCTACTTCGTCAAAATGTCCGGCGACCATAATTTTGGGGCCGTTTTCTTCGCCGCGCAGTACGCCGAAGAGGCTTCCCAGCCGGTCCTGCACGAACTCATCCGTATAAGGTAACATAGCATCCTTGACGTAAGCGCGCAGTTCACGCTCGAAGCCCGGAGCTGCGGGGAATTCGGTCAGTGTTTTAAACAAGTCCATCGTTTCTTGGTTCATATGCTTATCGCTCCTTTACTACATATAGTATGAACATTCCGACTTCTCTTGTCTATCTTAGGGTCCCTCCGGCAAACACCGGGCAGCTGCTGTGCGAATAATATGTGGTAGTGGCTCTGAAGGCAGGAGCCGGGAAAGGAAGCGAGAACAATGAGGGTTGCAGGAAGCATTTCCGGGCCTTACGGGCAGGGTGTACCCCGCAAAATGTCGCGCGGAATGCAGAGAAGGTATCCCCGCCGGTACCGGCGGGAGAGCGAAACGGTGCTGATTTTGGTTTTGTTCCTGCTGCTGATAGTGGTGCTGCTGTTTTTTTCCTGAGTATACCAGGACATAATCTGTCGGCAGATGGCGAACAATAAGGAAAAACTTCTAAGAGAAGAAAAATCCGAGGGGAAACGGCAGCCCGATTGTTGCCCTGATATCTTCCCTTCGCCTACATTCCAGGAGGTGTCCCCATTTGCCGGCAAAAACCAAAAAAACCGGTGTCAAGCTGCGGCTTGACACCATGACTCCACAGGACTATGAGAAATTGTCCAAGCCTTTTGTGCCTTCCCGCCCGGTATTCAAAAACTGTATCCGGGCGTTTCTGTCGGGAGGTTTGATCTGTGTGCTGGGACAAGGCATCCAGGAGGCGTTCATGGCTATCTTTGATATGACCTCCCGCGAAGCCTCAAGCCCGACGGTGGCGGTGCTGATCCTTATTTCCGTGATTCTGACCAGCTTTGGCGTATATGATAAATTAGCCCAGTGGTGCGGAGCCGGGACTGCGGTACCAGTCACAGGCTTTGCCAACAGCATGTGCTCCGCGGCGCTGGAACACCGTGCAGAGGGTCTGGTGCTCGGGGTAGGCGGAAATATGTTCAAGCTGGCTGGCTCCGTCATTGTGTTTGGTGTGGTTGCTGCGTTTGTGGTCGGTGTAGTGTACGCTATTATGGGCTGGGGAGGTTCGCACTAAAATGGAGCAGTTAGGCAGCCAGACCTGGAAGTTCACCACCCGTCCTGTCATTCTTGGTTCCTCTGCAGTTGTAGGGCCGGAGGAAGGGGAGGGCCCGTTAGCATCGGATTTTGATTTCATTTATGATTCGCTCGAAATGGGCGAGAAGACTTGGGAAAAAGCAGAGCGTGCCCTGTTCGAAAAAGCCTCCAAGCTGGCGCTGATGAATGCCGATCTTGAGCAGGACAAGCTGGAGTTTTTTGTCGGCGGTGATCTGATGAATCAGATTATCAGCAGCTCCTTTGCGGCCAGAAAGCTGGGGGTACCCTATCTCGGGGTCTTCGGGGCCTGTTCCACCTCCATGGAGAGTCTGGCCATCGCCTCAATGATTGTTGATTCCGGAGGCAGCAAATACGCCCTGGCCGGAACCTCAAGCCATAACTGCACGGTGGAGAAGCAATTCCGTTATCCGACCGAATATGGGTCTCAAAAGCCGCCGACCGCCCAATACACCGTTACGGGTTCAGGCTGTGCGGTTGTCGGCCGCAATGACGGCAGTAAACAGGGCATTCATGTGGTATCTGCAACGATCGGCAAAATTATGGACCTGGGTCTGACCGACCCGTTCAATATGGGGACCGCCATGGCCCCGGCTGCAGCAGATACGATTACTGCCCATTTCCGTGATACGGCCCTGTCACCCGGGTATTATGATTTAATTGTGACCGGTGACCTTGCTTCCGTAGGTCTGCCAATTGCCAAAGAGTTGCTGGCCAAAGAAGGTATACCGATGGAACAAACGACTTTTAATGACTGCGGACTGCTTATTTACGACCTGGATAAGCAAAAATATGTGATTGCGGGAGGAAGCGGCTGCGGCTGCTCAGCAGTTGTAACTTATGGACATATTCTTAAGCGGATGAAAAAAGGAGAGCTGAAGCGTGTGCTAATCGTGGCAACCGGAGCACTGCTGTCACCGCTGTCTTACCAGCAGGGGGAGAGTATTCCCTGCGTAGCGCATGCCGTAGCCTTGGAGATCGGAGGTGAAGAGCAGTGATCTATTTATGGGCGTTTCTCATTGGCGGGGCAATTTGTGTGATCGGCCAATTGATGTTCGATGTGCTCGCGCTGACCCCGGCCCACACGATGAGTACACTCGTAGTGGCAGGTGCGGTAGCCGACGCGTTCGGACTATACGATCCGCTTGTTAAATTTGCCGGTGCCGGAGCTAGTGTACCAATTACGAGCTTCGGGAACTCCCTGGTGCATGGTGCATTAACGGAATTGGAACGGGATGGCTGGGTTGGTGTGGTAACAGGCATTTTCGATGTGACCAGTGCCGGGATCTCCTCGGCAATTGTCTTTTCCTTTCTGGCAGCGCTAGTCGTAAGACCGAAGGGTTAGAGCTTTTTGATCAGGCAGGAACTGTTGTTTACGATGACCGCTGTGAAGGCGGTCTTTTTTTGCTGCGCCTTATCTAGGATATAAATAAATTGTCGAATATTGACGATATAAACTCTGGGTAATATAAAAATGACAGGGGACGTGCAGAGGTTGCAGAATGAACGTAAAACTGAATTATTCTGGATGAGAAACAAAATTATTATTACTATTTTTTGGGTAGTAACTGTGGTTGGGGTGATTCTTGCCTTTCAGATTCCCAAGCTTTGGGGTACAAGCGCAGTCGCTGTTCCGCTGGCAGTGGGACTAACTGCATGCAATTGGAAACGAAAAGGCGTACTTGTTATTCCATGGATTATTACAGCAGTCCTAACCTTGATGGCTTTCTATTTAACCTTAAGCTCTGTGAATAGTTTGGTGGTATTGCTGCTCAGTTCTCTGCTGCTGCTCTATCCGCACTATAAATATTATGCGGTTTCAGCAGCTGTGAGTGCTGTTAATATTCTGGTCCAGCTGTTAAGCGGAGCTGAAGTCTCAGGTACTGACAGCAAACTGATGATCTATATTACAAGCTTAGGGCTGTATCTCATAATCAGCGTCGTACTGCTGGTCGTTTCTTACCTCAACCTAAAACTGGAGGTTCAAAGCGAACGCCAGCGGCAACAGGTGGAAACAGCTGGAAGTCAGGTAGAGTACCTGCTCAGCCGAGTAAAAACTGCGGTGGACGGTCTTTACGAATTCACAGGCAGATTCAAAGAAGAAGTAGAAATGACGGGGGCAATAACAAGCGAAGTGGCAATCGGATTCCAGGAGGTTTCCAAGGGTATTGAGTATCAGGCAACCAGTATAGGAGAAATCACGGAAGCGATTGCAGTTTCGGACCAGCATATCCGCGATGTTGCCGGCTATTCCCAGGAGATGAAGGAGCTGTCAGAAGCGACTGCTGCGGTCAGTGAGCAGGGCAGCGGCAACGTCACAATGCTGGCGGGTCATATCTCAGAGCTTACTCAAACGATGGATATTACCTCCACACAGATGCAGGAATTCAGCCAGCGCAGCCTGGATATCAATGAAATGCTTGAAGGAATTATGCAGATCTCCAGGCAGACTAATCTGCTTGCCCTTAATGCGTCCATTGAAGCTGCCCGTGCAGGTGAACATGGCCGCGGTTTCGCGGTGGTCGCCGGAGAGGTGCGGAAGCTGGCCGAAAGTTCCGGCAAGACAGCCGATTCTATCAGTGAAGTAATTGCGGGCCTGCAGCAGCAGACACAGACATTGATCGCACAGTTTGAACAGAGCCGCAGTATTCTGCAGACCGGACAGGAGTCGGTGCAGCGGACGGAAGCAGTATTTCAGTCGATTCAGCTCAACGCCCAAAAGGTGCTGGCCCAAGCTGGTGAAGTGGAGCAAAGCTCAGCCGGCATGAAGCATTTCTCGGAAAAAGTGGTAAGCGAAATAACAGAGTTCTCCAGTGTTACCGAGCAGTCCAGTGCTGCTACAGAAGAAATCCTGGCCGGTGTGGAAGAACAGCGCCGGATGACTGATAACATGGTAGGCAGCTTCAAACAGCTTGAAGGGCTAATAGTAAGCTTGAACGAACTGGTAAGCGACCAAAATCAAAAGAATTAAGAGAATGGCTGAAACAGGGCAGTGCTTCTCCAGATTACGGGAGAGTGCTGCCCTGTGTTTTGGCTTACTGACTATTTGCTGGGGATATAGGAAGTATGCCGGATTGATTTTTGTAATATATTACAAGAAATAAGCGGTTTAGCTACTCATATTTGTAAAACGGGCTATATGTTTGGATATATGCATTTTCATCTCCTTCAATAATGTACTTTGGGTCCCATAATCATGTAAAATATAATTATTACTGCTTATTCTGACATAGGAGGTCTACCATATATGCCCGTACGTCAAGAATCAACGCAAATTATGAAGGCTGTGCGCTCTAATCTGGAATCCTGCATACTCGGCAAAACATTTGAAATTGAACTCCTGCTCACGGCACTCTTGGCTGGTGGACATGTCCTGATTGAGGATGTGCCGGGAACCGGCAAAACCCAGCTGATACGGGCGTTGTCACGGTCCATGTCCGGCGATTACCGGCGGATTCAATGCAATCCGGATATTCTGCCAAGCGATATTACCGGGGTATCCGTCTATCATCCCCGGGATGAAATGTTCCATTTCCGGCCCGGTCCGGTCATGACCAACATTCTGTTGGCCGATGAAATTAACCGGGCTACGACCAAGACGCAGTCGGCGCTGCTTGAGGTCATGGAGGAACGGAATGTAACGGTGGACGGCGAGACCTATCCGCTTCCGCATCCCTTCATGCTCTGTGCAACCCAGAACCCGATTGATTTCGAAGGCACATATACACTGCCGGAAGCCCAGCTTGACCGCTTTATGCTGCGGATCAGCCTTGGTTATCCGGATAGCGAGACCGAGAAGAATCTGCTGCTGAGCCACCAGAACGGACAGCCGGTGGACAAGCTCACGCCGGTTACGGGCATGGAGCAGATCGCTGTTATTCAAGAGGAAATTCGTGAGGTGTACGTCAGTGATCCGGTGCTGAATTATCTGCTGGATATCGTGCGTCAGACCCGGGAGCATCCGCTGGTGCTGCTGGGTGCGAGCCCGCGGGCCTCGCTGTCATTCATGATGGCCTGCAAAGCCTACGCCTTCCTGCAGGAACGTGATTATGTGCTGCCGGATGATGTGAAGATCCTGGCCCCATACGCCCTGGGACACCGCATCATTCTCCGTCCGGAATCACGGCTCGACAATGTGAGTGTGGAATCCCTGCTTCAGAAGCTGCTGCAGAGCATCCGTGTGCCAGTTACGATGAGGCAATAAAGATGAAGAGTTATCTGTCTGGGGCGGCCGCTGTCATCCAGCCACGAAAATTCGCCGGCATACTCGCAGTTTGGGCTGTTACGCTGCTCTATGTGCTGTTTCAGGGCGGCAAGACCTCATTCATGCTGTTCATTATGGTCTCCGTGCTCATTCTTTATTTGGTTATCGGAGCCCTCGGCGGAGTCCGGCGGGCCAAAGGTACACGCAGCCTGTATTCGGAGCAGGAGAAGCCCGAGCTGCTCTACGCAGGCGGCTATCTGCGTGTGAAGCTGAACATCACCATTCCGGGCTTTCTGCCGTTGCCGTATGTAGTGGTCAGAGAAATTCTGAAGCGCCATAACGGCGAGTCCTGGGTATTTGAAGAGAGTCTGGTCCCCAGCCTGAGAGGCCAGGGAGAGCTGCTGTTTCAGACACCGTCACTGGAGCGGGGCAGCTACACGTTCGAGAATACGGATATTATTGCTGAGGATATCTTCGGCCTGGTAGAGCATAAAGGCACATTCAAGGCCGAAGGGCAGTTCCGTGTGCTCCCCCGCGCAGTATTCGTGCCGCGCTGGCAACTGTATGAACGCAGATCACGGCTGGCCGGACTGCAAACCTCCCTGCTCCATTCGCGGCGTGAGACAACACAGATTAACGGTGTGCGCGATTATATCTATGGCGACCGGTTAACACGCATCCACTGGAATGCCACTGCCAAGACCGGCGAATGGAAGTCTAAGGAATTTGAGCATGAATCGGTGCCTAAGACCATCCTGGTGCTGGACGGCAGTTACATGGCTTATGGCAGCTCTAGCCAATTTGAGCTGGCGGTTTCCATTACGGCTTCGCTGCTGGGCTTCGGCATCCGCGACCGGATCGGTATCGGGCTCTGCTGCTTGGACAGGACGACCAAGGTGTTCAGTCCTGCCGAAAGCGCTGCGGAGCGGCAGAAAATGATTCAATATCTGATTGATATCAATGCCGAAGGCCGGGGGCCGCTCGTGCCAAGGCTGGAAAAAGGCCACCGCATGTTTCCGAAAGGAGCATATTTCGTACTGATCAGCCCGCAAAGCGGCCAGCCGGTGCTGGATGTGATGCGCTGGGCGGAAAGCCGGGGAATGACCCCTTCCCATATTCAGGTACGCAATCCAGCCGGTAAAGCCGGCAGCGGGGAATGGCTGGATGTTCTGAAATCACGCGGGGTGACGGGGTATAGCATCAGCTCCCTGCAGGATCTTCCTGCCATTCTTGGAGGTGATACTGCAGTATGAGCCGCTGGTGGAACGGAATCAAATCATCCTGGCATCATTCCTTCAGCCTCCTCTGGTTGGTACTCATTGCCCTGCAGTGGGTGTCCTTCACAGAACCTTTCTGGCTGGAAACGACTACATCGGCTGTGCTGCTAACCCTTGCTGCTGTGGCCGTTATTGAAATTCTTTTACCGGTTAAATGGGGCTACCGGCTGGTTCTTGAAGCACTGGCCATGCTGTACGTGGTCTACCGGCTGATCCTGTATAACAGGATCTATGTCCCTGATCCCTGGGCTCCGGCACTGCGTGACCGGCTGCCTGATGCGGCAGCTCATATGGTTCCATATATATGGTTTGCTCTGGCTGCCGGAGCCTTGCTGCTGCTGTCCTCCTGGTGGGTCTCCTCGAAAGCACGGATTCTGATGTTTCTCACCGCGAATATTGTTGCTTTTGCCGCACTGGACTCTTTTACTTCATCTATACTTTGGCAGGAGGTTGCCTGGACGGTATTTTCCGGGATGGGCTGGCTGGTTACCCAGCATTTGCGGAGTTTCCAATTGCATTATCCGCGGGGCTGGACCTACTTGCTGCAATACCCTTTTAAAGTAGCGGTCAATATTGCCATTATCTTCTCTCTGGTGATTGTTACTGGCGTTAATATGCCTGATGTGCGGCCTACACTGACAGATCCCTATACGGCCTGGCAGGATTGGAATGGCGTAGGGAAATCCTCCGGTTCAGGAACCTCAGGAACTTCGGAGGAAGGCGGGGGCAGAGCGGCAGCAGGCAGCTCCTCTTCCGGTTATAGTCTTGATGATAATAATTTAGGCGGAGGCTTTAATTTCGATTATTCGCCGGTGATGACGGTAACCTCCGATTTGCGGACCTATATGCGCGGAGAGTCACGCAGCGTGTATTCCGGCAAAGGCTGGAGCGATGACGACCGGCTTAAACGGGGACCGCTGGAAAAGGCCGCAGTAGGAGCAGAATTGGACCGGGTAACAGCCTCCAAAGGAGAGACCCGGACATTGCAGCAGACCGTTAAGCTGCTCGGCAACAATGATTATCCGGTGCTGTTTGGCGGGTATTCCATTTCCAAAGTGGATTCAATCGACGGCGAAGAAGCTGGGAACGGCCTGTTCTGGCGGAGTGTGGACAGCGAGATGCTCTGGGGCTCTACTGAAGATCTGGCCTATCCGCAAACCTATGTACTGACCTCGGAGATTCCCGTTGTTTCAGTACAGGAGCTGAGTAAGCAGACCTATGACCAGCTTTACACAAACCAGGATATTGAGAGATACCTTCAGCTGCCGGATAATTTTCCTAAACGGGTCAGCGATTTGGCAGAGAGCATTACCCAAAGCGCACAGACTCCTTACGAAAAAGTAGCCCTGCTGCAGCAATATTTGCAGGTGAACTTCCCGTATACGAATCAGCCGGATCTCTCCCGTAAAAAGAGCAGGGATATGGTGGAAAGTTTCCTGTTTGAGATTATGGAGGGGTATTGCGATTATTATTCGACAGCGCTTGTAACGATGGCCCGTTCACTCGATATTCCTGCCCGCTGGGTAAAAGGTTATGCCCCGGGTGAGCAGGCAGAGCTGCCCGATAATCTGGCGCAGCAGGGCATTGTCAACAATAATTATACCATCACTAATGCCGATGCCCATTCGTGGGCGGAGGTGTATTTCGGAGACTATGGCTGGGTTCCGGTGGAAGCGACCCCCGGTTTCACCGTCCCGCTGCTAACGCAGAGCGAGGAGCCGGTCACTGAGGAGCCGGAGCAGCCCGAAGAGGACAAGGCCGAGCCGCAGCAACCGGCAGCAGGCAAGGATTCCTCGGAAGGCAATATGCACCTCGGAGTATGGAGTGTTTCAGCAGCTGCTGCCGTACTGCTGCTCTGGGCAGGTTATCAGCTCTGGCAGCACCGGATGAGCCTGCGCTTCCTGATTCAGCGGCTGCGTAACGGCCAGCCGCTGTCACCGGTGCAAAAAGTTATAGTTGAAACGGAGCGCTGGGTAAGGTATTTACGCAGAAAGGGCATGCTGAAAGAAGAGCATGAAACCCTGCGCGAGGCAGTCGGCCGCTGGAGCCGTGAGACTCCGGAAGCCGCAGGCAGCCTCTCTTCACTGCTCCGGTTGTTCGAGCAGGCGAAATACAGCCCGGATGTTATTGAAGACAAAGACTGGCGCAGCGTGTATACTGAAGCTTTGCGGCTTCAGCGAAGCCTTAGAACACGCAGATAAACCCTAAGCGGCTCAGCAGGTTCATTTGCGAAGCGCAAAGAGTATGTTATAGTTTTTTTATGATATCGAGGTGAACGTATTGTTTGAAAGGTTAGTTCCGAAACTCCGGGTGAACACGGTATTTGATATTGGGCTGGAAGAGCTGTACCAGAAGGGATACCGGGGCATCATTACGGATCTGGATAATACGCTGGTCGGTGCCAAAGCCCCTCTGGCTACTCCGGAGCTGCTGCTGTGGTTCGCGAAGGTGAAAGAGCTTGGCTTCAAGCTGATCATTGTATCGAACAACAACATGGACCGGGTGTCACGCTTTGCAACGCCGCTGAATATTGAATTTGTTCATCAGGCCCGCAAACCGAGCAATACACCGTTTCTTAAGGCGATGAAGCTGATGGAGCTTACACCGGAACAGACGATCGTAGTCGGCGATCAGATGCTTACGGACGTATATGGCGGAAACCGGCTGGGTTTGTACACTGTATTGGTATTGCCAATCTCCGTTAAGGACGAAGGGATTGGAACAAGAATTAACCGCCGGGTGGAGCAAATTGCACTCACACGGCTTCGCAAGCAAGGATTGTGGCACGAGGAGGATAAACCCCAATGAATCAACAGAATGAAACTCAGCGCCCTGCTAAATGCAGCGGGTGCGGGATTACGCTGCAGACCGGGAACAAGGAGCTTCCGGGCTATATCCCGGAGGTTGCCTTTGAACGGGAACCGGTCATCTGCCAGCGCTGTTTCCGGATTAAGAACTATAATGAAGCTTCTTCCGTATCCGTCGATCAGGATGAATTCCTTCACCTGCTTAGCGGAATAGGCGAGAAGAATGCACTTGTGATCCATATCGTGGATCTATTTGATTTTGAGGGCAGCCTGATTTCCGGCCTGCAGCGGTTCGTAGGCAACAATCCGGTTATCCTTGCAGTGAACAAATGTGACCTGCTGCCGAAGGTGACGAACTGGAACAAGCTGCGTAACTGGATGCAGCAGCGCTGTAAGGAGCATGGTCTGCGGACTGCCGAAATTGTACTTGTCAGCGCCAAACGCAATCAGGGCTTCGAACGTCTGCTGGAGACGGTTAGTGAGCTGCGCGGACAACGGGACATCTACGTAGTTGGTGCAACGAATGTAGGCAAGTCAACGCTGATCAACCGCCTGATCTCAGATTACAGTGATCTGGAGCAGGAACTGACGACTTCACGTTATCCCGGCACAACGCTGGATACGGTCAAAATCCCGCTCGATGACGGTCACTATATTATTGATACGCCGGGAATTGTATATCCTTGGCGTTACAGCGAGCTGGTGGAGCGGCGTGATCTTGGCGCGGTAATGCCGGAGAATCCGCTTAAGCCTGCAGTTTATCAGCTTAATGAAGGTCAGACGCTGTTCTTCGGCGGGCTGGGACGCTTTGACTTCATTCAGGGTCCGCGGCAATCCTTCACCTGCTACATCAGCACGACCCTTAAGATTCATCGTACGAAGCTCGAGCGCGCGGATTCCCTGTATAAGGACCACCGCGGCGAGCTGCTGACACCACCGGTGGCGGCAGACATGGATAAGCTTCCGCAATGGCAGCGCCATGAATTCCGGATCGGCCGCGGTAGCCAGACGGATCTGTTCATCTCCGGCCTCGGCTGGATCAAGGTAAATGGAACAGAAGGCGCAGTAGTGGCTGTTCATGTTCCGCGGGGAGTTAAGGTACTGACCCGCCCTTCACTGATTTAATTGAAGTAATGCTAACAAAACTTTTAGGAGGATCGGTGCCTATGAACGGCAATCACAGAAACATGGATATGCTGCTTGGCGTCATGGGCGATCCGATCGCCCAGTCGAAATCACCGGTGATGCACACAGCAGCCCTGAAAGCACTAGGCATACCGGGTGCCTATGTCCCCCTGCATATCAACGGCGACCAGCTTGGTGAAGCGGTGCAGGCGATCCGTACGCTCGGCTTCCGCGGAGTCAACGTGACGATTCCGCATAAAGTTGCAGTCATGGAGTATCTGGACAAGCTGGATGAGAGTGCGCTTGCCGGAGGCGCGGTTAATACCATTGTCAATGATAATGGTGTGCTGACCGGATATAATACCGACGGTATCGGATATGTGCGCTCACTGAAGGCGGAAGCTGTGCCGGAGCTGTCTGGCACTCGTATCCTGGTCCTCGGGGCCGGAGGTGCGGCAAGAGGTATTGTCAGCGCTTTGCTTAAGGAGAACCCGGCCTCTATCGTTATCGCTAACCGCACTGCGGACAAAGCGCAGGAGCTGGCGGCAGCATGGCAGGGTACAGGCAAAGTAACAGGCACGGCTATGGAAGGGGTTGCCGGTATAATTCCGGAGGCTGATATTGTCATCAATACCACATCTGTCGGCATGTTTCCATACCCTGACGAGCTGCCTATCGACCCCGGGCTCCTGCACGGGGGGCTCGTGGTCAGCGATCTGATCTACAACCCGCTGCGAACCCGCCTGCTGGAGGAGGGCCTGCGTGCAGGGTGCACCATACACGGCGGTCTCGGCATGTTTATATACCAGGGCGCCTATGCGTTTGAGTATTGGACAGGGCAGGCGGCTCCCACGGAGATTATGCGGCGGACGATTATAGAATGTTTTGGCGGCAGTGAAGACGAAATGGAATGACAAGTTTAGGGTAATAATATTTGTTAATTAAGGGGTTTGTTCATTTATGTTAACTGGAAAACAAAAACGTTATCTCCGCTCTTTGGCGCATCATCTTGATGCTGTATTTCAAGTCGGCAAAGGCGGCGTTAACGACCATCTGATCCGCCATATTGAGGAAGCGATTGAAAAGCGCGAGCTGATGAAGATCAGTGTGCTTAACAACAATGCAGATGATCCGAAGGAAATCGGTGCTGCCCTGGCTGAACAGTCCGGTTCCGAGCTGGTACAGGTAATTGGTAAAACTATCGTGCTCTATAAGGAATCACGCGACAACAAAACCATTGAGCTTCCGCGTTAGATTTTTACTTGGAGAATAAGAGGAGGTACACCTCTTGAAAGTTGGAATTATGGGGGGAACCTTTGATCCTCTTCACATAGGTCACATGATGGCGGCAGAAGCCGCAAGGGATACGTATTCACTGGACGAGGTCTGGTTCATGCCCTCGCATATCCCTCCGCATAAACATGAGGCCGGAGCTTCGGGGGCGGACCGGCTGGCGATGGTACAGAGCGCGGTAGAAGGAAATGAGGCGTTCCGCATTCTGGACTGGGAAATCGTCCGGGGCGGTGTATCCTATACCATTGAGACCGTACACAGCCTGAAAGAAGCCTATCCCCAGCATGAGTTCTATTTCATCGTTGGCGCGGATATGGTTGAATACTTGCCGAAATGGCACGGGATTGAAGAGCTGGTAGGCGCATTAACCTTCATCGGTGTAGGACGCCCTGGAACACCGCTTGATCTGGCGGCACTGCCCGGCTTCATTGCCGATAAGGTTGTGCTCGCAGACATGCCGCTGGTGGATATCTCATCCACGATGCTCAGGTCACGCGCGGCAAGCGGCCGGTCTATCCGCTATATGGTGCCTGAGCAGGTATATGAATATGTGCAGAGGAGTGGATTGTATGGCCTACAGCCGCGAAGCGCTGATTGAGGCAGTCTCTGCCCAGATGCCAGACAAACGCTGGCAGCATACGCTGGGGGTAATGGAAACGTCGGTCAAGCTGGCCCGGCATTATGGAGCCGATCCAGTTCAGGCGGAAACGGCAGCTATTCTGCATGATGTAGCCAAATATTGGCCGGTGGAGAGAATGAAGGAGATCATTGAACAGAACGGGCTGTCAACCGAGCTGCTTCAATATGACAAGCAGCTATGGCATGCTGAAGTAGGGGCATTTGTTGCGCAGCAGGAGTACGGAATTACGGACCCGGATATCCTAGGGGCAATCCGTTACCATACTTCCGGCCGCAAGGGGATGACCCTGCTGGAGAAGGTCGTCTGCCTGGCCGATTACATCGAGCCCGGACGGGATTTCCCCGGTGTAGACGAGATCCGCAGACTGTCTAAGGTAAGCCTCGAAGAAGCGCTGGTTGCCGGATTTGATTCTACGATCAGCCTGCTGCTGCAGAAGCGCCGGATTGTATTTCCGCTTACAATGCTGGCGCGCAACGACTTAGTAAGAATACTGGAGGATAAAATATGAGTGTACAATCAAGCAAGCTGCTGGAATTGGCCCTTAAAGCCGTTGAAGACAAAAAAGCGATGAATGTTGTGGCATTGGATTTGCGCAATGTTTCACCGATCAGTGATTATTTCATCATCTGTCACGGTAATTCGGATACCCAGGTACAGGCTATTGCTACCGAAGTGCGCAAAGTGGTTCATGAAGCCGGCGGTATGATCCGCGGGATTGAAGGCATGGATGCGGCCCGCTGGGTTCTGATGGATCTAGGGGATGTTGTCGTGCACGTGTTCCACCGCGATGAGCGTGAATACTACAACATCGAGCGTCTCTGGTCTGACGCCAAGGTTGTGGAGACGGTATGAGCCTGATTGCAGGTACTACGGTAACACTGGAAGTATTGCGGGAAGTCTCTCCTTACGGCTTCTTTCTGGGTGCAGGTGACCAGGATGTCATGCTGCATTATACGGAGCTGGTAGGCAGCAAGCCTAAGCAAGGCGACAAAGTGGAGGTATTTATCTTTTTTGATACCGAGGACCGTCTTGCCGCCACTATGAAGAAGCCTTTTCTCACCCTGGGTGAGATGGCTCTGCTGGAAGTGGCGGATATTCATCCGCGTCTGGGCTGTTTCCTGGAGATGGGGCTCGGCCGCCAGCTGCTGCTGCCAATCGGCGAACTGCCTGAACTGGTAGAGCTTCGCCCGCAGATTGGCGATAAGGTATTTGTACTGATGGAGCATGATAAACAGGGACGCCTGCGTGCCAAACTGGCCGGAGAGCAGGAGCTTGCTCCGCTTGCTCTGCCAGCGCCATCCTCATGGATGGGGCAAACCGTTACAGCCAGAGTCTACAAGCCGCTGCAAATGGGTACATTTGTCCTCGTGGACGGCGGCGTGCTGGGATTCGGGATCATCGGAATGGTTCATTCCTCCGAGCGCAGCCGTCTGCTGCGGTTAGGTGAACAGTTTGAAGCACGTGTCTCGCATATCCGCGAGGATGGCCGTGTCAATCTGGCGATGACCCACCGCAAGGAAGTTGGACGGGATGTGGATTCCGCGGCATTGCTGGAGTTCCTGCATTCACGCCCTGGCGGGGCGATGCCTTATTCGGATGCTACGCCGCCGGATATTATCAAGCAGCGCTTCGGCATCAGCAAGTCCGCATTCAAACGCGCCATGGGCAAGCTGATGAAGGAAGGTCTTATTACCCAGAAGGAGAACTGGACCTACCTTGCAGGGACTGAAGCAGAGAAGGGTCCGGAACAGAATCAGGAATAGAAAGCGGTGTACGTTGTGTCTTCCTATGGGAAATTTGCTTATGTATACGACGAGCTGATGGCGGACATGCCGTATCCGGATTGGCTGACCTTTGCGGAAACCGCATGGGGCATGTACGGCAAACCCCGGACCGTGGCCGAGCTTGGCTGCGGTACGGGCAGCATCACCATTCCGCTTGCTGCTGCAGGATATCACATGACCGGCATCGATTTATCTTCGGATATGCTGTCCGTGGCCCAGCAGAAGATGGAACGGCATCCGCAGGGACGCCGGTTTTTACGCGAGGGAAGCGTGCGCTGGATCAGACAGGACATGACGGAGTGGGAGCTGCCGGAGCCGGTAGATGCCGTGATCTCTTTCTGTGACTGTCTGAACTATGTGCTCGAAGAGCAGGATATTCAAGCAGTTCTGGCCCGGACATACGCAGGCCTCAAAGACGGGGGTACTTTTCTGTTTGATGTCCATCATCCGAATACGCTGCTCCGTTATGAGGAGGAGCAGCCTTTTGTACTGGATGAGCCTTCCGTGTCCTATATCTGGACTTGTGAGCTGGATGTGCCGCGCCGTGAAATTGAGCATCATCTGTCCATTTTCGCCCGTGAAGAGAACGGCAGCGGCCTCTACCGCCGTTTCGAGGAGACGCATATCCAGCGCGCTTACGATCCGCAGTGGCTGACAGACGAGCTGTACAAGGCCGGATTCAGTCTCGTTAAGACGTATGCCGATTTCGAATGGATCCCGGCAGATGACAGTGCCCAGCGTCTTTTTTATGTAGCTGTGAAATAAATCTTATGTATAGATAGGTCCTTGCCTGCCGGGTGAGGGCCTTTTTGCTGTCCCGTTGAACGGAGAATTGGACTATAAGGGAACCGGCCTGTACTTGCAGTACAGGGCCGGCATCTTCCAACCTTTTTACCGGTGCTCAAACAAGTCGATGGTGCCCAGTACAATGTGCGCCAGACCAAAGCCAAGCACGCCGGTTGCGGCCAGCTTGTACTTGCTTCCAAGAAAAGCTGCGCCGGAAGCGGAAACTACGGTACCAAGAACGGTGGGGATCAGACCTTCACGCATATGAAACACTCCTTCTCGGTGGTATGGGAGACAGGAGTTATTGTTCGTTAGCCGGGGCCTAATTATGTATGAGGAAGCATAAGGGCTAATATGGTTTAAATGGATTTAAATGAAATGGAATAAATCAGTGCGAAAACTATCTTTATTTACAATTTTAATTAAATATTATGATATTTTTCGAAAAGTTCTACCTTTGGCTTTAAATCCATTTGGACTAAAAGGTCATTGTTTTCGCAAGAAAGCTGTCTTGTTTTCGTGAAATTTTCAATTATAAGCTTTGATTTACAAAAGAATTAATAAATATATGTTTTTTAGGTCTCAGAAGTTTCTATTTGCTCTTCCAGCTGAATACATTATAACTGCCTAAAACATTTAACAAATGTGTAAAGGGAGGTTGATGCAAGGCTCTGGGAGCCCAAGGCTGCCCAAGCAGCCATATTCCGGGGATTGTAATGTATCCGTTTACACTAATGCGGGCAACAATTATTTTTCATCATACAGGAGGGTCGAGCATGAAAAACAAATGGTTCATTTCTTTGATGGTACTCTCGATGATCTTATTTCTGGCTGGCTGCGGAAAATCTTCTTCCAACACTTCCGGCGGTGAGTCTTCTGTCCTGAACGGCGGTGCAGGGGAGAAGGCTACAGAGCTCTCGTACTGGACATTTGTCGAGCTGCATGGGCAGCATTTTGAGAAAATGCTGGAGAAATGGAACGCGGCGAATCCCGATCGCCAGATTAAGCTGAACGTGACGGTGATGCCATACGATGATATGCATAACAAGCTGTCCATCGCCGTGCAGACTGGTGTGGGGGCGCCGGATATTGCCGATATTGAGCTGGGCAAATTTCCGGATTTCCTGGCGGGAGATCCGCAGCTTGAACCGCTGAACGATGTGGCAGAGCCCTACAAAGGAACTGTTGTCCAGTCCCAGCTTGATCTCTACAGTAAAAACGGGAACATTTACGGTCTGTCCACGCATGTCGGGGCAACAGTTGCCTTTTACAATACAGAAATTCTCGAACAGGCCGGGGTGGATTACAAGAGTATCGTAACCTGGGAGGATTTCAAGAAGGCCGGCATCCAGGTATATGAAAAAACAGGCAAATATATGGGCACCGCCGACACCAGTGCGACCTGGCAGGCTTCTCTGCTCTTAGCGCAGCAGAATTCCGACTTCACCGATGCTGACGGGAAACCGCAGGTGAATACGCCGGAAATGATAAGAGCGCTGACGATGCTAAAGGATCTGCAGGACAATAACGTTATCGCCACAATTGCCGGCGGACAGCCGGATACGGAAGAAGCTTACGGTGAGTTTAACTCCGGCAACTATGCTACTGCGTTCATGCCGCTGTGGCAAATGTCCAGATATACCAACTATATGAAGGACCTGAGCGGTAAAATCGCCATCGCTCCGCTTCCCGTTCTTGAAAAGGGGATGCACAGATCGTACGGCGGCGGTGGTACCGGTACGGTGGTCACCAAGACTGCGAAGGATGTACAGCTGGCTAAGGATTTTATCGCCTATGCCAAACTGTCATTGGATGCGAACATTGAAATCTGGAATACACTTGGTTTTGACCCGATCAATATGAGTGTCTGGGATATGAAGGAGGTAACCCATAATCCGGACAATCAATTCGTGAAGTATTTTGTGAACAACCCGTTTGATGTGCTGAATGAAATCCGGGAGGAGATCAATCTGATCAAATCCACCTCTGCTTCGCCGACGATCAACAATGTACTGTGCACCGTAACCTTAAATGAAATTTTCGAGGACGGGAAGGACATTCAGAAGGCGCTGGATGATGCCCAGACACAGATTGAACAAGAACTGAAGTAGTAGCGGGTACGGTTACTTTCGGAGCTGTCCACCCCGTGGGCAGCTCTATTCTAAAGGAGCAGAAGCCATGATTAAGAACTTCCTATATTCGCAAAAGGTTGCTCCCTACGTGTTCGTGCTGCCTTTTGTACTCGTATTCATCATCTTCTGGATCTATCCGCTGCTGAGTTCCTTCGGCATGAGCTTTCAAAAGGTGACGCTTGGCCAGGAAGCACATTTTATCGGCGCGGATAATTACACGAAACTGATGGGGGATACTATCTTTTTCAAAGCGGTACGCAACAGTGCAGTCTATATGCTGCTGACGCTGGTGATTCTGATCCCGTTTCCGATGCTGTTCGCCGTGCTGATTAATAACAAAGCCATGTGGGCCCGGGAATTTTTCAAATCCGCCTTCTTCTTCCCGGCGCTGACCTCTGTAGTTGTGGCTGGAACCATTTTCCGCCTGATGTTCGGCGAGATGGAAGGCTCGCTAATCAATAGCATACTGGGTGTGTTTGGTGTGGAGCCGGTGAAATTTCTAAAAGGACAGACTACCGGCTTCATTGCCTTGGTGGCACTAGCGACCTGGCGTTGGATGGGTGTGAATATGCTCTACTTCTTATCGGGGCTCAAAAATATTCCGGATGATTACTACGAAGCGGCCTCCATTGACGGAGCTTCCGCCTTCCAGCGGTTTACCCGCATTACCGTCCCGTTGCTGAAGCCGACGACTATTTATGTGCTGACGATCAGTATATATGCCGGCCTTGCGATGTTTATCGAGAGTATGATGCTGTGGAACGGTAATAACTCCCCGAAAAATATCGGCTTAACCATCGTCGGTTATCTCTACCGGCAGGGGATTGAGAAAAATAATCTGGGATACGCGGCTGCGGTCGGTATTGTTCTGCTGCTCATCACCATGGTGATTAATCTGACGCAACTCGCCTTCAGCGGCATGTTTAAGAAGGAGGAGGATTAGGAGTGAAGACAGGAACCATCCGTAAAATCATCCTCTTTGCTTTTTTTAGCGTGCTGTGCCTCTTGATCCTGGTGCCTTTTTATGCGGTAACCATCGCTTCATTTAAACCCGGCGAGGATCTGATCCGGTATGGCCTCAACCTCAGATTCAACCTTTCGGCGATGAGCTTTGATAATTTTGTCTTTTTGTTCACCGGAGAGCATGCCTACTTTACCTGGTTTTTCAATTCGCTGCTGCTGACAGTGGTACAGGTTGTGGTAACGCTGTTGGTCAGTGCCACGGTAGCCTACGGTTTTTCAGCCTATGAATTCAGGGGCAAAACCTTGCTGTTTATCTGCGTGCTGCTCATTATGATGGTGCCGTTTGAGATTCTGCTGCTGCCGTTGTATACATTAACCTTCAACATGGGGCTGATGAACAGCTATTCTGCGATTATTTTGCCGGGTGTGGCCAGCGCAGCGACCATCTTTTTCTTCAGGCAATATTTACGGGGGATTCCAAAGGAGATGATCGCCGCCGGCCGGGTGGATGGTGCGAATGAATATGCGATTTATGTGCGCCTGATTCTGCCGGTGATGAAGCCCTCCTTTGCAGCGATGGCGATCCTGAACGGGATGAACAGCTGGAATAATTTCCTCTGGCCGTTTATGGTGCTGAGTAATGAGAACAAATACACCCTGCCGATTGGCCTGAAGACACTGCTTACTCCATACGGCAACAACTATGATCTGCTGATTGTCGGCTCGTTTTTCTCCATCCTGCCGATTCTGGCCTTATTCCTTGGCTTTCAAAAGTACTTTATTGACGGGATGACGGCAGGTGCGGTGAAGGGGTGATTTAGAATATATTCCCAAACTAAAAAGCAAACCTCCATTGCCGGAGGTTTGCTTTTTGGTGTAGAGAAAACTATTCCATAGATGAAGAGGTGAGGAGGCTGCCTGCTTCTTCAATCTCATGGACGTTGTAGAGGACACGGGCGAGCAAATCCTGGCTGTAGTTGCCAAAATGCTTGCCGTAAATGGTCAGCCCGCGTTTGTTGACCGGCTTGTCGGTAACGGCAATGCGGAAGGTCAGCTCGCTTTTGTAGTCCAGCTTAATATCGTCCAGTGTAATGTCAGAAATGCGGCAGCCGTCGATAAAGCTGCCTTCATTGTTAATCCGGATCAGCTTAAGCATGCCGTACTGATTCAGGTGAGGTGGCCACCAGTCAGGATTGAACGTGCCGCGCTGGTCGCCGAAGTCTCCGGGACTGGTCCAGTATCCGATCTCAATCCCGTTCACATAAAAGTACAGGTCGGAAGGATAGTTATCACTGAACCCGGGAGCTTCTGAACCGATTTCCATGGAGAACTGAATCTCACGGAAGGTCTGGTTTGCCTTCAGATAGTTCGGAATACGGTATTCCAGGAAGCCTTCCGCCATCCAGATAATCTCTGAATCAATCCGCTGGGGATCGGCGAAGTAACGGGGCTCGTCGAAGTCACCGATAATGCTGTCCTTAGTAGCCAGGCCACAGGTTGGAACTGCCTGATAGTTGCTGTAATGCCCAACCTGGATTTCAACCTCATAAAGGTTGTCGACATCCTTGCTGCGCAGATCGACCATCAGTTTATCCTTATTTAAGTAACATACCTTCTGGATGCCGTGTTTGCCTACTGAAGTATTGATTTCAATGAGACCGCTTTCTTCCAGCTTCTTAATATGCATGGTGATGGCGCCATTGCTAAGATTCAGCTTCTTGGCAATTTCATTCAGGTTAAGTGCCTGATTAGTGGCTAGTAATTCCAGAATTTGAATCCGGATTTCAGAGCTAAGCGCTTTGAAAATTTCAATGCCACTCATTAAATCTTTGATATAAATCATATCAAACCTTCCTCCGCAAACGTCGTAAAATAACTATTTTATAAAATTATAAACTTATTAAGGTGAAAAAGAAAGCTTTCTTCCTTTATTTGTGATTTACGATTAAATTTAAGTTATTTTTTTGGTTTTTTAACCATTTACGTTAATTTGATTTAAATAAATCTAAAACATTTTTCGAAAATAACCATTATTTTTTCTGAAAATAGCCTTAATTTTATTTTGTTTTGCATAGTTATAAATAGATTCAT
>NZ_CAKMMG010000002.1 GCF_927798115.1 Paenibacillus auburnensis | reverse complement strand
GTTATAAATAGATTCATATTTATGTGTTTACAACTAAATTTATTTATGTTATTTTATGTATGAAAGCGAATACATGTAATGTTTTCTTGAATAGTAAGAAATTACATGCTTCGCACATGAAAGTGAGTTTATTGTTTGCAAAAGAAATTTTGTAGACGATATACTAATTTAAATTTTTTAGGAGGAGAAAGTATTGAATAAAAAGTGGGGTTTATCAGCATTAGCACTTGTTCTATCCTTATCTACAGTATTGGCGGGCTGCGGGAACGATGACAAAAAGACAATTACGTTCTGGACGCCGCTGACAGGTGATGACGGTGCTTATATGGATCAGTTGGTCAAAGACTACAATGCAACCAATCCGGAAATTAAAGTGAAGCATGTCATTACAGCAGATATGTATACAAAGGTTTCCACCGTACTCAACTCCGGTAAAGGCGTGCCTGACCTGGCAATTATCCACGCTGACCGTGTACCGGGCTTTGTAAAGCAGGGTCAATTGGAGCCTATGACTGCCGTAACTACAGCACAGCCTGAAATCAAGGAAGAAAACTACCTGCCGCAGGCATGGAATACAGGTAATATTGACGGAACCCAGTATACTGTACCGCTCGATATCCACAGTAACGTAATGTACTACAATAAAGATTTGCTCAAGAAGTATGGAGTAGAATCCTTCCTTGACGATAACGTGGTAACTATTGATGAAATGCTCTCCCTGCAGGGAAAATTGGATGAAGGCGATTATGTTGTCAATGATGCCTTGCTTGGCTGGGTTATTCTGGGACAAATTCAGAACCTTGGCGGAGATATCCAGGAAAACGGCAAACCTGCTGTAAATACACCGGTTATGAAGGAAGCCTTTGAAGATGTTAAAAAAATCAACGATGCCGGCCTGATGACACCGTTTGGTGAAGATGGCTACCTGATGTTCCAATCCGGGAACGTATTGTTCTCCACTGACGGTACTTGGAGCTCCACTGCACATGCCAAAGTAGAAGGCCTGAACTTCGGAGTTACCAACGTCTATTCCGCAACACCTGACAAGTTCACTAACCGGTCTTCTTCCCACTTGTTCGCTATGCTGAAGAACAAAAACAGATCTGAAGAAAAAGTAGCCGGAATCGGCGCCTTCCTTGAGTTCATCCGTGAGAATTCCATGGAATGGGCTAAAGCAGGACAGACTGTAGCAAGTAAACAGGTTATCGAGAACCCTGAATATAAGAACTACATGCAATCTTTCTTTACCTCCAATGAAAAAGAAATCCAATCCCTGTACATTTACACTTATGAATACTACCCGTACATTGCAGAAGCGGTTGATACCTACTGCGGAGACATCGTCCGCGGCAACGTTGATATCGATGAAACGCTTGCTACCATGCAGAAATTCGTAGAGGACAAAATCGCCGAAGGAACAAGCGGCGCAGCGAAGTAAAACGCAAGGGGAAATGATTGTATAAAGCAATGTGCCATTCATGGCACATTGCTTTATGCCAAAGGAGAAAAGATTGCCTATGAAAAAGAAACTAAATTTGGCGCCTGTTTTCTTTGTAGGTCCACATGTCATCTTATTCGTTGTATTTATTTTACTGCCGACAATATACGGGATTTATGCGTCGTTCACCAAATGGAATCTGATGAATGATCCAGTTTGGGTTGGCTTCGACAATTACAAAACCATCCTTTTTGATACGAAATCAACCTTTCATACACAATTTAATAACGGCCTGAAGAATACGCTGATATTCGTTGCGCTCAGTGTACCGCTTTTAATTGTGCTTCCGCTGCTGATTGCAGTTGCACTGGAACATAAGAAAGTGAAGGGGAAAAGCCTGATTCAGGCTATTCTGTATGTTCCGGGCCTGATTTCTATCTCGGCGGGAGCTTTGATTTGGCTGCTGCTTTTCAACAAGCAACTAGGGATGGTCGGCAATGTATTCGGTTCCGACATTTCCTGGCCGACCCACCAGCCTTATGCGTGGATCCTGATTATTATAATTACGATCTGGGGCGGAGTCGGGGGCAACCTGATTATTTACCGTGCTTCGATCAGCGGTGTAGCACAGGATCTTTATGAATCGGCAGAAATGGACGGAGCTGGGCCGATCCGCAGATTTGCGAGCATCACTTTGCCTTCCATTCGTTTCCCGCTCATCTATACCTTTGTTATGACTACTGCAGGGGCCTTTAACGTCTTCGGCCAACCGCTTATGATGACAGATGGCGGTCCGCGCCAAAGTACGCATGTACTGATGATGTATATCCGCCAGCTCGCATTTGGTAACGGCGAGTCTATTGCGGGGATGGCTTCGGCGATGGCGGTACTCTTGGGACTGGTTATTTTGCTTATTTCAGCCCTGCAATACTATGTGATGAACCGGAATGCAGCTTAGTCTTGGATAAGACAATGGATCAGGCAGCGAAATTGAAAAGGCAGGTGTACCCGCATGGCAAACCAAATAGCTGGACAATTGGATAAAGGTCCGCTTGTAAACGGACAGCGTGTAGATAAAAGAAAAGGATCAGGTATTAGTATTTCGAAATATATCTCGTATCTGTTCCTGATTATACTGTGTGTAATTTGGATCGTTCCTGTCGTCTTCGGTATCACAACTTCCTTCCGGTCACAGACCGAGGTCGTCAGCTCAGGGTTCAGAATGTTTCCGAAAGAATGGATCCTTGAAAACTATGTAGCGATTCTGGAGAACACTTCAACGGCCCCTATCCTGCGTTGGCTCATGAACTCATTGTTTATAGCAACAATGCACACCCTGCTCGTAGTTATTGTGATTTCCATAACCGGTTATGGCTATTCCCGCATGAAGTTCAAAGGAAGAGATACGCTCTTTTTCACCTTACTGGGTATTTCCTTTTTCCCGGGTGTTGTGAACCTGATTCCTTCCTACAAAATCATTGATGCTTTGGGTTGGGTTAATACCTCCTGGGCGATGGTTATCCCCGGACTGGCTGGTATGGGGAATCTTTTCCTGGTCCGGCAATTTATGAATGGTATTCCAAAGGAACTTGATGAATCGGCTCATGTGGATGGTGCAGGCCATTTCCGTATTTATGCCTCCATCATTGTGCCGCTAATGAAGCCGATTCTGATTGTATGCGGACTGTTCTCCTTCACCGGTTCATGGAATGACTTCCTCTGGCCGGTTATCGTATTTACAGATGTTGACAAAATGCCGGTGACAGCGGGACTCTTGCTGTTGCAGGATATTTATGGTAACTACCGGATGATCGGGCAATTGATGGGCTCGGCGATCCTGGCAATCATTCCTACACTGCTGCTGTTCTTGTTCGCGCAGAAATATTTTGTACAGTCCATAAACTTGAACTCAGGGATTAAGGGTTAACCGAGGATTTAAGGTTTAAATAGTATGCCTGACTAATTGGAACCGGTTGAAATTGTTGGGATCACTTTATAAGGATGAACTCATTACCCGTTCAGGGTAGAATGAAGATAGAGGATTTAATTTAAAAGTGTCCTGACTGCTCATAATTAGAGTAGTCAGGACACTTTTGTTTTATAATGCTTTAAGAAAGTTTGAATCTTTTAAGCAACTTAGCTGATTTTTTTTCTCTCTTTGTACTGAAAAATCGATATAAAACTATTATTTTTGTGGATAAACATTTTATTTTATATTTTTATAAACAAAAGAAAGGGACGTTTCGACAAAAAAAGTGCTATTATTTCATAAAATTTGCTTGAAAATAACTTTACTTCAAACATTCATAAATCATTTTATACTTTAATATTTACAACATGGTTTATATATGTTATTTTATATCTGTAAGCGAATACATTCAAATGTTTTTTAAATAATTAATAAATATGTGAAATGGATGGTGGTCCTATTGGCGTCAGACAAACTCAGAGCGACGCTTATCGCCGATAAATCATTTGTAATCGCCGAAGTGGACAAGCGTATCTACGGTTCATTCATTGAGCATTTGGGGCGTGCGGTGTACGGCGGTATTTACGAGCCTGGGCATGCTACCGCAGATTCACTCGGTTTCCGGGGCGATGTGAAAGCGCTGGTTAAGGAACTGGATGTACCAATTATACGTTATCCCGGCGGTAATTTTGTATCCGGATATAACTGGGAAGACGGAGTAGGACCCGTGGAACAGCGTCCGAGACGGCTGGAGCTGGCCTGGAGAACGATCGAACCGAATGAGGTAGGCACAAATGAATTCATGGAATGGGCCAAAGACGTTGGCTCAGAAGTGATGATGGCTGTGAACCTCGGAACACGGGGGGTGGATGCGGCCCGTAATCTGCTGGAATACTGTAATCATCCCGGTGGGACATACTGGAGTGATCTCCGGCGGCAGCACGGTGTAGCACAGCCGCATAAGATCAAGACCTGGTGTCTTGGCAACGAGATGGACGGGCCTTGGCAGATCGGACAGAAGACAGCTGCCGAATACGGACGGCTAGCTTACGAGACGGGCAAGGCGATGCGCCTGGTCGACCCGGATATCGAGCTTGTCTCCTGCGGAAGCTCCAGCTCGGCAATGCCGACTTTCCCGGAATGGGAAGCTGTAACCTTAGAGCACACCTATGACGTTGCCGATTATGTTTCCCTGCATCAATATTATGGAAACCGCGACAACGATTCCGCCAATTTCCTGGCACGCAGTATGGACCTGGAGCATTTCATCCGCACCGTAACGGCCACCTGCGATTATATCAAAGCAAAGAAACGCAGTAAGAAGACCATGTATCTCAGCTTTGACGAGTGGAATGTCTGGTACCACTCTAATGAATCCGATACCAAGATTGAGCCTTGGACCATAGGGCCGGCGCAGCTTGAGGATCATTACAATTTTGAGGACGCACTCCTGATTGGCAGCATGCTGATTACGTTTCTCCGGCATGCAGACCGAGTGAAGATGGCTTGTCTGGCCCAGCTGGTAAACGTCATCGCTCCGATTATGACGGAAGCAGGCGGAGCGGCATGGAAGCAGACGATCTTCTATCCTTATCTTCACGCTTCCACATACGGGAGAGGCCTTTCGCTTCAACCGATTGTCAATTCTCCTAAATATGATGCGCAGGATTATACGGATGTCCCTTACTTGGACAGCGCAATCGTATACAATCAGGAAAGTGACGAACTGACAATCTTCGCTATTAATCGACATCTGGAGGAAGCACTGGAACTGAAATGCGATGTGCGCGGATTTGAAGGGTACCGTCTGATTGAGCATATCGAACTCCATCACGACGACCTGAAAGCGGTTAATACTGCACAAGAGCAGCATGTGAAGCCAAGGCAAGCTTCCGGAACTGAATGCAAGGACGGGTTTGTGGAGACCTTGCTGTCCGAAGCTTCGTGGAATGTCATCCGGCTTGGCAAGAAAGCATAAACAAGGTAGCTTGAACTAACAAAACCGCAACAATCGGTTACTAGTTCTTCTATATAGCATGGCAATTGTTCACAACATTCTAGGAGGGGTTACATTGTTAAAGAAAAAGGGCTGGTTAACATCAATGTCTTTAGTCCTGGCAGCTTCAGTAGTACTTGCAGGATGCGGCGGTAACAACAATGCATCATCTAACGACACAGCAGCAACGAATGCTGGAAACACTGCAAAAAAAGAAGCAAGCAGTGATTCCAAAGAAACTAAAAATCTGACATTCATGTTCAGAGGCGGTACAGATGAGCAAAAGGCTTATGAAGGCGTAGTTAAACAATTCGAAGCTGATCATCCTAATGTGAAGGTAAAGATCATTGTTACCGCAGCTGACCAATATGCTACCAAACTCAAAGCATCGATCACAGGGAACAGTGTACCTGACGTATTCTATTTTGAATCCGGTGACCTTAAAGCTTATGTAAACAGTGGCGTGTTGTTGGATCTGACCAGCTACATTGAAGGTAACTCCAACATCAACCTCGACAATATTTGGAAATACGGCGTAGACTTGTACCGCTATGACGGTACAATGGCTGGTCAAGGCAACATTTATGGTATGCCTAAAGACGTTGGTCCTTTCGCGCTTGGTTATAACAAAACTATGTTTGAAGCAGCAGGCGTTCCGCTTCCTGACAAAGATAAACCATACACATGGGATGAATTCATTAAAGTTGCTAAGCAGCTGACCATTGACAAGGATGGGGACGGCAAGCTGGATCAATTCGGTGCCGGCTTCAACGTAAACTGGACTTTGCAATCGTTCGTATGGAGCAATGGAGCTGACTGGATCGACCCTACCAAAACTAAAGTAACTATTGATGATCCGAAATTTGCCGAAGCACTGCAATTCTTCGCGGATATGCAGAACAAATACGGAATCACGCCTTCCACTGAACAAGCTCAGACACTGGATACCTACCAACGTTGGATGAAAGGCGAAATGGCCTTCTTCCCTGTAGGTCCTTGGGATATGAGTACTTATGAAAAATTGCCTTTCGATTATGACCTGATTCCTTACCCAGCAGGTTCAACAGGTAAATCGGCTACATGGACCGGCTCTCTTGGTATCGGCGCATCGGCCAAAACTAAAAATCCGGAAGAAGCAGTTGAGCTGATCAACTACCTGACAGCCTCCAAGGAAGGTATGGACGCTCTTGTGAAAGCAAAGGTTCAGATTCCTAACCTTATAGACATGGCAACTGAATGGGCAGCTGACACAACTACTAAACCAGCCAATAAAGAAGAATTCCTGCAGATTGTTGAAGATTACGGCAGAGTGCTTCCAGGTCACTACACTTATAATGCTGAATGGTACAACCTGTTCTTCACCGATATTCAACCTGTTATCGACGGTAAGGTTACAGCAGCTGAATATGTGAAATCCGAACAGCCTAAAATGCAAAAATTGTTGGATAAAGCGAATGAGCAAGAAGCAAAATCCAAGAAATAATAACTATTAAACCTGCTTTATCCCAGAAAAAAGTGGTGTTGGCCCTTAAGAATTCCTTGGCTGGCATCACTTTTATCTGATATCCGAATTTGAGGTGATTGCTATGATAACCAAGTCGAACCTCTACCGGAAGGAGAAAATCTACGGATTTTTATTCATTCTTCCTCCGCTGCTGGGACTGCTGATCTTTACTTTGTATCCGATGATTTATTCCATCTATGGTTCGTTTACGGATTGGGATGGTCTCGGAGGAATGAGTTTCATCGGGTTGAGTAATTTTAAGGATTTGTGGACCGATGAACTGTTTCATAAAGCTCTGTTCAATACACTCTTCATGATGCTAGGAATTCCTATCGGGATCGTTCTTGCCCTTCTGCTGGCGCTTGGACTTAACCGTGGTGTACCTGGTACGACAGCATTCCGGGTTATTTATTACGTTCCTGTTATTTCATCTCTGGCTGCTGTATCTATCATGTGGAACTGGGCGTATAACGGAGATTACGGACTTGTCAATCAATTTCTTGACCTGTTTGGCATAACCGGGCCCAACTGGATGGCGAACAAATTCACCGTCAAGCCGGCACTAATTATTATGGCGGTCTGGAAGGGTGTCGGTTACACGATGCTGCTCTATTTGGCGGCATTGCAGAGCGTATCAAGATCCTATTATGAAGCCGCTGAGCTCGATGGCGCAAACGGCTTCAAGGCTTTCTGGCATATTACCTGGCCGATGGTGCGTCCGGTTACCTTCTTTATCATTGTTACCAATATCATCGGAGGATCGCAAATCTTTACCGAAATGAACATTATGACCCCTACCGGCGGACCGGAATATGCTTCGGCTTCTGTCGTGTTCTATATCTGGCAAAAGGCTTTCGGCAACTTCCAGATGGGTTATGCTTCCGCAATGGCGGTTGTTCTAGGCGTGTTTATATTTGTCGTGACTCTTATCCAATTCAGAATGAACGAGAAGCAATCGTTCGATGTTGATTGATATGAGAGGGAGGAGCGAATAAATATGAAGAGCAGAAGAAGAGTTACGAATACAATCATATTCATTTTGTTATTAATCGGTGCGGTATTCATGATCGGACCGCTGTTATGGATGCTGTCCACATCACTGAAGGACAAGCAGGACGTCTTCGCCCTGCCGCCAGTATGGATTCCGAATCCGTTTCAATTCGGTAAATACAAGGAGATCTGGGAAGCTGGACCGTTGCTTAGTGGTATCAAGAACAGTGTAATTATCGCTGTTTCTGTAACCGTAGTAGGGACGTTCACCTCATCTCTGGCTGCATTCGCTTTTGCCAAACTCAAGTTTCCGGCCAAAAATAAAATTTTCCTGTTGATGCTGTCTTCTTTGATGATTCCTTATCCGGCGGTTATGATTCCCCAATTCTTCATGTTCTCCAAGCTGGGCTGGGTAGATACCCTGCTTCCGCTGATTGTACCGGGATTGTTCGGAAACATCGTTATGATCTTTTTCCTGCGGCAATACCTCAGCAGTGTACCAAATGCTATTATCGAGGCCGCTAAAATCGACGGAAGTTCCTACTTCCGGCTGTATAGCTCTATCACCTTCCCGCTGATCAAACCGGCAGTAGCTGCACAGCTGATTCTGTGGTTCATGGGCATCTGGAATGACTATCTGTCACCGATAATCTATCTGAATTCACCGGAGAAGCAGACCCTGCAGCTGGTCATTGCCAACTTTAACGCGACCTATGCGATCCAGACGGATTATCCGCTGATCATGGCAGCCTCTATTATTGCCCTGTTGCCAATGCTGATTATCTTCCTGGTCTTCCAAAAGCAGATTATCGAATCTGTAGCCATTTCGGGGGTTAAAGGCTGATGAGTAAGGCACCGGTTCATTCTGAAGGAGAAGGAAATGTACTGATTTTCCCGCAAGCTCCAGGGGAATTGAAGCTATATGATACCTCTATTCTTGATGTGGAAGCGGAGTGGGGGGTTCATAATTCTCATGACCCGGGAATAGTGAAGACCCCTGAAGGATATTACGTTTTCTCTACGGATGTAAAAGTCGGAGGAGACCTGGTACCTGGAGTGATGGTCCGCAAATCTAAGGATCTGATTCACTGGAACTGGGTACATTATGCGCTTCCGGGAATCCCGCAGATTGCGCAGGACTGGGCAAATGCTATGAATCTTTGGGCACCTGATGTGGTTGAGTACCAGGGTAAATACCGGATGTATTATTCTGCTTCTTCATTCGGCAGCCGCCAGTCACTGATTGGGCTGCAGACTTCAGACTCTATTGAGGGCCCCTGGACAGATGAAGGGGTGGTCATCAAGACCCGTGAAGAGGATCCTCTGAATGCGATTGATGCGAACGTAGTTAATGATGCGGAAGGCCGGATGTGGATGGTTTACGGTTCTTTTTTCGGCGGAATACATATTATTCAGCTGGATAAGGAGTCGGGCAAACCGATTTCCGGGGGATTTGGCCAATTGCTGGCCGTCCGCGATAAGGCGACTGAAGACGGAGCGGTTGAAGGACCATACATTGTTTATAATGAGCAGTTTAAGAAGTATTATCTGTTCGTTTCCTATGACTCCCTCTTCGAGGATTACAATGTCCGCGTCGCCCGTTCCGACTCGATCACCGGTCCTTACGTGGATATTTATGGCCGTGACATGAAGGATAGTTCCTATACACCTCAATATGAGGTTGGGCTCAAAATCCTTGGCGGATACCATTTTGGCGAAGATCCGGGATGGATTGCTCCTGGCCACAACTCCGTCTTAAACGATGAGGGAACCTACTTTATGGTACACCATGCACGGGGCGGGGCTGATAAATACTGGCCTTATCTGCATGTACGCAAAATCCTGTGGACTGAGGACGGATGGCCTGTTGTTTCACCGGAGCGTTATGCCGGTGAGAAGGAACAGGATATCCCAGCACATCATATCGCCGGGTCCTGGGAACGGATTATCCATGACCCTGCCGTTGACGGACAGATTGGGTCTGAAGCCCTGACCCTTCTGGCAAACGGGGAACTGTTCAGCAAGCAGGGGGCAGGACAATGGTATTTTGACGGACAACGATCATTGACACTGCTCTGGAACGATATCGCTGAAGGTGAAGGGCGCACTGAGAAGGTGCTGCTTCTTCCGTCGTGGGATTGGGAACAGCATAAACCGACCCTTGTATTTACGGGGCTGAATGAAAAGGGCCTGGCAATCTGGGGAAAAAGAAACTCCTAAAGCTAAATATACAGGGAGTGAAGAAAGGATGGAGGAGAGAACGATGACTGAGGCTCAGTTGAATGTTGAAGTGAGCAAAAGCAAGATCAGCCGACATATATACGGGCATTTCGCCGAGCATTTGGGCAGATGCATCTATGAGGGCTTATGGGTAGGCGAAGATTCGCTGATCCCTAACACGGACGGCATTCGTAATGATGTTGTCGATGCGCTAAAAAAGCTGAACATACCGGTGCTGCGCTGGCCGGGCGGCTGTTTTGCCGATGAATATCACTGGAAAGACGGGATTGGTCCCAAGGAAAACCGCAAGCGGATGGTAAACACCCACTGGGGCGGTGTAGTCGAGAACAACCATTTCGGAACGCATGAATTTTTCCGCCTGTGCGAGCTGCTGGAATGCGAGCCTTATATTTGCGGCAACGTCGGCAGCGGCACGGTTCAGGAGATGTCGGAGTGGGTCGAGTATATGACCTTTGACGGCGAATCCCCGATGGCTGCCTGGCGGCAGGAGAACGGGCAGGAGAAGCCATGGACGCTGAAATATTTCGGAGTCGGTAATGAGAACTGGGGCTGCGGCGGCAATATGCGCCCGGAATATTATGCTGACCTGTACCGGCGTTATCAGACCTATGTCAGAAACTATGGCGACAACCGGCTCTATAAGATTGCCGGGGGAGCGAATGTGGATGATTACAACTGGACGGAAGTAGTGATGCGGGAAGCGGGCAAAATGATGGATGGCCTCAGTCTGCATTCCTATACGATTCCAGGCAGTTGGGAAGAGAAACGTCGGGCGCTCGGGTTCGATGAAGCCGAATGGATCGAAACGATGCAGAAATCACTTCATATGGACGAACTTATTACCCGCCACTCGGAGATTATGGATAAATATGACCCGGAGAAGCGGGTAGGATTGATTATAGATGAGTGGGGAACCTGGTTCCTGAGCGAGCCGGGGACAAATCCGGGCTTCCTCTACCAGCAGAACACACTTAGAGATGCGCTGGTTGCAGGTATTCATTTGAATATTTTCCACAATCACAGCGACCGCGTATACATGGCGAACATTGCCCAGATGGTCAATGTGCTGCAGGCGCTGATTTTGACGGAAGGCGACAAACTGCTACTAACACCCACCTATCATGTATTTGAGATGTACAAGGTACATCAGGATAATGAACTGCTGGAAGTAGCGTTCGAAAGCCCGCTCTACACTTACGGCGGGGTAACAATACCACAGCTTAGCATTTCTGCTTCCCGTGATAATCATGGAAAAGTTTATGTCTCGATTTGTAACCTTAGCCATGAAGCAGATGCCAGCCTCAGCTTTACTATCAACGGACTTCAAGCCGGCAGTGTATCTGGACAGATCCTGACCCACACAGACTTAGGTGCACATAATACGTTCGAATCGCCTGAGACTGTAGTTCCGTCAGCCTACGAGGATGCGGAGCTGGCAGATGGCGTACTGAGCTGTGCTCTTCCACCAGCGTCTGTTGTTGTACTTACACTAGAATAGTTAGACCAAAGGAGCTACTAATATGAGCACGAACAAAGAATACAGCAATCCGCTTGTGGAGCAGCGCGCGGATCCTTGGGTATATAAACACACGGACGGTTATTACTACTTCACCGCTTCCGTACCGGAATACGACCGGATTGAGGTTCGCAGAGCGGAGACGATTGAAGGACTCAGAGATGCAGCACCGGTTGTTGCCTGGCGCAAATATGAAACAGGGCCGCTTAGTGCTAATATATGGGCTCCCGAAATTCATTATATTGCCGGCAAATGGTATATCTATTTCGCTGCAGCCCGGACCACAGAAACCAATGACGGACTATTCGACCACCGGATGTTTGTGCTGGAGAATGAATCGCCGAACCCGCTGGAAGGCAGCTGGACCGAGAAGGGCCAGCTAAAGACAGCCTGGGAATCTTTTGCCCTGGATGCAACCACCTTCGAGCATAACGGTGTCCTCTATTATGTATGGGCACAGAAGGATCCGGAGATTCCGGGGAATTCCAACCTGTACATTTCTGAAATGAGCAATCCGTGGACCCTGACCGGCCCGCAGACTATGATTGCTACGCCGGAGTATGAATGGGAAAAGATCGGCTTCAGCGTGAATGAAGGAGCAGCCGTCCTGAAAAGAAATGGCCGGATATTCATTAGCTTCTCGGCCAGTGCCACCGATTACAATTACTGCATGGGTCTGCTGACCGCAGATGAGAACAGTGATCTGCTGGATGCCGCCTCCTGGAGCAAACATCCGGAGCCACTATTCAAGACGAATGAGGCAAACGGGCAATACGGCCCCGGGCATAACAGCTTTACTGTCAATGAGCTAGGCGAAGATGTACTGATCTATCATGCCCGCAATTATAAGGAAATTACCGGAGACCCGCTGTATGATCCGAACCGCCACACCCGTGCCCAGGTACTGGGCTGGAACGAAGACGGCACACCAGATTTCGGTGTACCGGTGAAGGACAGCAGAAACTAGGTTTTAGGAAAACAGGACTAATGTATTCAGGAACAGCGGCAGTCATGGACTAGGAAGTCCTTGGCTGCCGCTGTTTTGTTATAATTAGTTGGATTTCGTCGATGAAATTATGTTGAGGTATTCCCACTGGATTACACCGCCATCCCAAATAATATAATTAAGTTATTCTCTAAAAATTTTAACTTTAAAGACAACATAATAGGTTAATATTGGAATTGTCTATAATAAATATTTAATAAAATGGAGGGATGATATTGGACTACAAGAATTGGATGTATGTTACAGAGGGAATTCACAATCGTAAACTTCGAAATATTTGTCTGCCTGCATCGCATGATTCCGGTACCTATAATTTGAGCGATACATTAACCCCTGATCCGAACCCCGACCTGAAAAAAGCACTCGACATTGTCCAGAAAATAGCAAAAGATATGGATAGAATACCGGGAATCGGGAAAATCATTAACCCCTTCGCTTGGGTACAGGATGCTATCGTTCCAGCGATCAAGGGGGTATCCACCGCTACTACCCGAAGTATTGGACAGCAATTGTCTGAAGGGATCCGAAGTTTGGATCTGAGAGTATATTACAATGCCGGCGATAAACAATTTTATACCTATCATGGGCTTATGGGCACCAGAATAACCGACATCCTGAATGATATCTTGGCCTTTTTACAATCTACGTCCGGAGAGATTATCTTCGTGACAATGGGACATTTCAAATGCTTTGAGGATAAGCAGTATACCGATTTTTCGAACTTGGTCAAGCAGACATTAGGAGACTACGCCTATACAAGAAAGCTCGATCTTTCGAACCGGATCATAAATGATCCGTTCGATAATACCTACACCGAAATTATTAATCAATCCGGTATCGCAAAATCGAGGGTTATCCTGGTGAATGATAAATCGAAAGATCCTGTGTTCTGGCCTAAAACCTACAGTCCTCCTGATAACAATAAAAATAATAATACGCTTTACGGTTATTACACCGATACTGATAAATTAGACAACATGTTAAACGAACAGTACTCCAACCTCCAAAATGCATACCGTGACAAGCCGTTCGCGCTCTATATGACATTGACACCAAGTGAATCGGACGTAATGCACATTATCATTTCCAGTCTTGCATCCGCCATTGCCAAACTTGCTGCCGGTTTACTACTTAACCCGATCACATTCTCAGTGGGAACGGCCTTGGAGGGCGTTGCCGCTGGTCTTGCAATCTATAATGCTACGCTGGACTGGAAGACTTTGAAAATGTTGAGCTGGAAAGTCGACTCGGATATCGAAAAACTAATGGTAAACCATTTTTTAGCTTCTTTTCAAGGAAACAATCCGATCTCTTTTATCTACCTGGATTATTACGAAACGACAGACATCGTCCATTTTGCCATCAACCTCAGCCTGAACAAGTACTACAAGTGGCATGGAAACGAGCGTATATCCGCAATTTCTGGGATTTCTCCGGAGTCCAATTTGTCACCAGCCTTAGCATCTTATAACAATCAAATGTACATGGTGTATAAGGGAGCGCATTCCAATGACCTTTGCCAAGCCGTATACAATGGTAGCCAGTGGACCGGAAATGTCAAAGTTTCCTCCATCTCAGGCATTTCTCCGGAGTCAGGTGTAAGCCCTGCTTTAGCCGTATTCGGAGATAAACTATATATGGTTTTTAAAGGAGCACATTCTAACGATTTATGCCAAGCTGTTTTTGACGGTAGCCAGTGGACCGGAAACGTCAAAATCTCCTCGTTCTCTGGCATCTCCCCGAATTCGAACGTTAGCCCGGCCTTAGTCACTTTCAGAGACAAGCTATATATGGTTTTTAAAGGAGCACATTCTAACGATCTATGCCAAGCTGTTTTTGACGGTAATCAGTGGGCTGGTAATGTAAAAATTTCTTCGATTTCAAGAATTACTCCAGAATCTACCTGTACACCAGCTTTGGCGGTATTCGGAGATAAACTGTACATGATTTATAAGGGAGCGCATTCTAACGACCTGTGCCAGGCTGTTTTCGATGGTAGCGAATGGATCGGGAATGTGAGTATATCCTCCATCTCTGGTATTTCTCCACAATCGGACAGCTGTCCAGCCTTGACTTCTTTCAGCGATAACCTGTACTTGGTCTACAAAGGAGCCAATTCCAGCGATATTTATCAAGCCGTCTTTGACGGCAGCGGGTGGAGGGGGGACATAAAACTTTCAGATATATCGGATATATCTCCGGCGTCTGACCACAGCCCTTCCCTGTCTGCCTTAGACGAAAAGCTGTTGATGGTCTACAAGGGTTCCGGGTCCAACGATATTTACGAGAGCATGATGGAAGCTGTTAAATTTGGATAGAAAATGATTTTTGCTGCCGACATCGTTATTCATGAATAATTTCCCTCCCCATACAAACACTAGGTGAAAAGGGGAGGCTGATGCTTCATGTGTCAACGTTTTTCTATGGCTGCGGAGCTGCCGGAGGTTCAGGAGCATTTTCAGATCGATCGTGTGATGTACTACTATAAAAACCGCTATAACATTAGTCCCACGCAGCATACGCCAGTCGTGCTACAGCAGAACGGGGTGCGGATACTTGATGAATTCCGCTGGGGCTTCATTCCCTACTGGGGGAAAGACGCAATCAATGCGGACCTCAGGAACGTGCATCAGAATTCGAGCTACCGCAAAATGGTGGACAAGCAGCGGTGTGTGATCCCGTGCAATGGGTTTTACTATTGGAAAAAAGAAGGCAAGAAAGAATATCCGGTGCGGGTGGTCATGAAGAACGGCAGCATGTTCGGGGTGGCCGGTCTGTACGAAATTTGGCGGGATACACGCGGGGAACCGCTCCGCACTTGTACCCTGGTCATGACGGATGCCAACCCGCTCATTGGGGAATTTGAGAGCCGGATGCCGGCGATTCTATCCCGGGAGAACATGGCCCGGTGGCTCGACGAGAATACAAACGATCTGGATGCCCTCGATCCGATTCTGCGTCCCCATGTGACTGAAGAGATGCATGCGTATGCGGTGACGCCATTGATTGATAATGATGAGCATGACACCGATGAATGCATCCGGGAGATGGATCTGAAGCGGCCGCTTGTAAAACGCTTATATTGAACAGCCCAAATCATGAAGAGGTAAAAAATTAAAATGTCCCTGCTACCCTTGAAGAGGCGGCCGGGACATTTTTTGGTTGCAGCAGTTTGCTCCTTACTCATAGAACAGCAGCCGCTTGGCGTAAGCGTTGCGGAAGTCGGTGGGCGTCAGGCCGACGATTTTTTTGAATGATTTCATGAAATTATGGCAGTCCTTATAGCCAAGCTGCAGCGAGACCTCGCTGACATTCTGGTTGGTGTCGGACAGCAGGAACTTCGCCAGCTCCATCTTCTGCTGGAGAATGTACTGCTTGAGCGAGATCCCGGAGATCGTGGTGAACAGATGGGATAGATACTTCTCGTTATAGCCGAAATAAGCAGCGATCTGCGACACCTTGATATGCTCGCTGCGGCTCCATTTAATGTAGTCCACAATATCGTTATAGAGCTGCTCCTGTTTCGTTTTCTTGACCGGGTTATGTTCGCTCTGGAACACCTGGTTGTACAGCTCGCACAGAATGACTGTCGCCATATAATTGTTCAGTGTTTTCTGGTTATAGCCCCTGACCGAATCCTGCAGCTGCTTCATCATGACAATGATCTTCTCCAGGCTTTTCAGGCTTCCATATTGCGGCAGCAGCAGCTTGTTGTCTTCCCTGTTCTGCGTGTGGCCATTGATATCGGTAATTTTGATTCCGTCCGGGGATTTGAAATGGAGCCAGTAAAAACTGCAATTCGAAGATTGATATCCATATTGCTTGGTGTAGGGAGGGAGCAGCAGATACTCGCCCTTGGAGACGGTAAAATGCGTTTTGTCACCCGCCAGGTAAAGCACGCCTTCGGTCATGACGATCAGCTCATAATCCTGCAGAATCCGGCTCAAGTGAATCCAATCGGAAGACGGGGCTACGAATTTGCCTGTGATCTCCAAATCGACCGGCGTATCAACGATCAGCTCAAAAGCAATCATACGCATGTCCCCTTTTTTCTGACTTTAATACACTTCTGGCTACTCCTATTATTAAGGAAAAAACATTTGAAGTAAAGCGCTTACGATAGAAAAAAGTTTAGATCACTGCTAACCTTTTTACACATATTCGAACATTAGGCTATTTGCTCAAATTTAATTTAAGTATAAGCTGTAGATAGAAAAGGTACTTCAAATTTTTCCTAAAGAGGGAGGCGGAGGACAAAAGAGCGGGGTCGAAATACTTGTTACTGTGCCGGCAGACGGATATTTTTTTAAGAATTAATTGTAAGCGGATACATTTAAGGATCCTGCGGTTATTTAGGCATTTCAATAGTGAAAGCTTTATGAAAAGATTCGGAAATTTTCAAAGTTTATTTGCTTATTTTAGAAAATCATGAAGGTTATCATTATTTACCATAGACACAGGCGCGTATAGAAAAAGGGAGGAAAAACATTGAAAAAATTTCTGGTGGGTCTGTTCGTACTCGTATTCAGCGCAGCAACAATATCAGGATGTTCGGGAGGCAACAATAATACTGAGACAAATGCAGGGACTGCTGACAGCGGAAATACAGGCAAAAAGGTTAAGCTCACGGCCATTATGACCAAGCATCCGCTCACTCAGGAATTTGCCAAAATGAAATGGCTGCAGGAAGCGGAAGAACGCGCCGGTGTGGAGATCGAATGGCAGGAGGTCACGGCAGACTGGGATCAGAAGAAAGGCACGCTGCTGGCCAGCGGCGATATCCCGGATCTCATCGTAGGGGTTAATTCCATTACCGATGCCGACTTCTCGCAGTTCCCGGGACTGTTCCAGGATATGACCGAGCTGATCAAGGAATACGGCCCTAACGTGCAGGCCATGTTCGATGCCAAGCCGGAAACCAAGGTGATCGCCACCCAGCTGGACGGCAAAATCTACGGTCTGCCGAAATATCAGCGCTTCTGGCCGGAAACGACCACTAGACAATTCATCAACCAGCAGTGGCTGGATAAACTGGGACTTCAGGTGCCTACCACCTGGGATGAGCTTTATGACGTGTTGAAAGCGTTTAAAGACCAGGATGCCAACGGAAACGGTGATCCGAACGATGAGATCCCGATGGATTTTGCACCGACTGGAACCGTAGCCTTTGGAGCTTTCATGCCGACAGTACTGCTGGGCAGTGAAGGTATTACACTTACCGACAACAGCGGGCTCGGCTATTTCGTTGAGGACGGCCAAGTGAAGAACTTCTTTACGGATGAACGTTATAAGAAGCTGGTAGAGTTCCTGAACAAAGCTTACAGCGCCGGCCTGATCAACCCGGAAGTGTTCACCCAGGATTACACCAAATTTCAATCGGTTGCCCGCGGCAACGGCGAGACTGCAGCAGTCGGCTTCACCTGGGGCTGGGAGGTTACGGACCGCGTAGGTAACGCCCTGGCTCCGCAGTATACGTCGATGGCACCGCTGAAGGTAACCGCAGATTCCAACGTGCAGAACTCCTGGAGTTACGATTATAACTCCCTGAACTACGGCGTGAATGCGGTGCAGATGTCAGCCGCCTCCAAACATAAGGAAGCTGCGATGAAATTCATCAATGAGCTGTATGATCAGGAAGTGAGCATGCAGGTGCTGTTCGGTTCCCTGGGCACTAATATTGGCGACAATGGTGATGGTTCCTACAGCATCCTGCCTCCTGCAGATCCGGCCATGGACCCGGGTACCTGGAAATGGACGTCCTCCTGGGCGGACAACGGTGCAATGTACATTGCTGACTCCCTCAAGCTGACCCTGGGAACGGATATGCAGTCGGTGGGCAAACAGACCGAGCCGCTGAAAGCAGCGCTGGATTCCATCGATAAGGATAAAGACGTACTGCCAAGCATGTTCATCAAATACAGTGCGGCGGACAACAACACCATGAGCCTTAACAATACCAGCATGATGTCCCTGGCGCTCTCCAAATGGTCGCAATGGATCACTAAGGGGGGGATTGATTCCGAGTGGGATGAGTATGTGAAGAACATCGAAAAAACCGGCGTTTCCAAAAATATTGAGATCATTCAGAAATACTACGACGACTATAAGAAAAATCAATAAGAGCGGCAATAAGCGAAATCCATAAGAGAAACTGAGTCCGGGGGAAGCGGTGCTGCCAAGCAGAGGGCGCGCTTGCTCCGGCTCCTTAATAGGAGTGATGATTCCAGTGATTTCAAAGAATCTGCATGAGAGCCCGGTTCAGCTTAGAGCCCACAAGAAGCCTACTGTCATCAATACCTTCCGGCGGGATGTTCAGCTGTGGATTATGATTTTTCCGGCCATTGTCGTCATCTTTATCTTTAACTATATCCCGATGTACGGCATCCAGCTGGCCTTCCGCGACTATGATTTCAGCAAAGGGCTGACCGGCGGCGCCTGGCGGGGGCTGTTTTATTTCCGGCAGTTTTTTGAGAGCTATCAGTTTATGGATTTGATGAAGAATACGATTGCCATCAGTCTGGCTACGGTGATTTTAAGCTTTCCGGCTCCGATTATCCTGGCGCTCCTGATTAACCAGGTCCGCTGGAAACGGGCGAAGAAGACGCTGCAGACAACGGTCTATCTGCCCCATTTCATCTCCATCGTCGTTATGGTCGGACTGCTCAATGTACTCCTGTCTCCCAATTCGGGTGTGATCGGGCATCTCCTGACATCGGTTGGCCTCGGTGATGTCAATCTGCTGGGCTCAACCAAAACCTTCGTGCCGGTCTATGTGTTGTCCGAGATCTGGCAGCATTGCGGCTGGAACAGTATTATCTATCTGGCTGCGCTGTCCACGGTGGACCCGCAACTCTATGATTCCTCCAAAATCGACGGGGCCAGCCGCTGGCAAACGATTAAGCATGTCGACATTCCGGCGCTGATCCCGACAATCATCATCCTTTTCGTGCTCAGTATGGGGAGTGTGCTTAGTACAGGGTTTGAAAAAGTATTCCTGATGCAGAATGCCCTCAACCTGCCGGTATCGGAGGTTATTGCTACTTACGTCTACAAGATCGGGATTATCAGCAATCAGTTCAGCTATTCTGCAGCGATCGGGCTGTTTAATACGGTGATCAACTTTATTTTCCTGTATGCGATGAATATGATTGCCCGCAAATCATCCGATATCAGCCTGTGGTAAGGGAGAAATTCCGGAAGGAGTGGAGGAACCATGCAGCTCATTCATAAAAAAGACAAGAATATAACTGACATCCTCTTTGACGGGGCAGTCTACCTTTTATGCCTGCTGATCTTTTTAAGCATCGTCTACCCGCTGTATTTTGTCATCATTGCCTCGATAAGTGACTCCACGCTCGTATCGACCGGCCAGGTGACGATTTTTCCGAAAAATATCAGCTTCTTCGGTTATAACGAAATCTTCAAGGATTCGCGGATCTGGACCGGCTACGGCAATACAGTTCTGTATACGGTGCTCGGCACGGCCGTCAATCTGCTGTTCACTCTGCCTGCAGCTTATGTGCTGTCACGGCAGGAATTCCGGGCCCGGCGCTTTCTGATGCTGACTTTTGTGATCACACTGTTCTTCAATGGCGGGCTAATTCCGACGTATCTGCTGATGAAGGATCTCCATATGACCAACACCATGTGGGTGTTTATATTCCCGTTCTGTGTCAATGTCTACAATCTGATTATCGCACGGTCATTCTTTGAGAGCTCGCTGCCAAAAGAGTTGTTCGAAGCGGCATCGATGGACGGGTGCAGCCACTTCAAGTTCTTCATGAAAGTCGCTCTGCCGCTATCCAAAGCGGTGGTCTCCGTAATCGGCCTGTATTATCTGGTGGCCCACTGGAATGACTTCTTCACCGGACTGATCTATATCCGCAGCAATGACCTGCAGCCGCTGCAGATCGTGCTCCGGGATATTTTGCTCTCCAACCAGGTGTTCTCGCAGGGTGCGGGAGCAGGCGGGTCGGCAGGCGGTTATGCCCAGCAATATGCGGATCAGGTGAAGTACGGAGTGATCATTGTCTCTACCTTGCCGATTCTGCTTGTGTATCCGTTCATCCAGAAATATTTTGACAAAGGGGTCATGATTGGTTCGGTTAAGGGGTAAAGGGGGCTTACTTCATAAACCTTAGGTTCAGACTTTTCTAAAAAAATAGTCAGGGGCTATCGCGTAAGTAGATTACTCTACTACGCGATAGCCCCTGTTCGCTGATTAGCAAGGTTAAATTTACGGAGTATATTGCTGCACAATTGAAGTGATTTCGCCGTTCTCAATCGTCAGGTGGTAAGGCGACTGGCTGAGATCGAATACACCGGTTTTGGCGAACTCTGCAGCGAACTTCTGTAAGCTAATGCTTTCGTTCCAGTTGATGTCGAGATCCTCAATTTTGCCGGTGTGGTCGTAGATTTGCATGGTCACTGCGGCGTTGTCCGCTACCTGATAAGTAGTCAGCTGATTGCTGTCATTCACGATATAGTAATCATCCAGCGCCCCGCCGATTTCTGCAGCGGCTTCCGGCTCCCGCTCGGCAAAGACGCGGTCGGCATCGGCACCTTCATACCATTCAATAGGATCGGCTGTTAGCGTTAGCTTGCCGTCAGCAGCCGGCTGAAGCGCATGAATGTACACGGTAAGGTGTTCGATCTTTGCACCGCCCTGTGCTTCTGCACGCGTTCCTGCTGTGCTTGCCGTAGTGACGAGGGAAAGGAACAGCAGAACCAGCACAGGCAGTAAATACATGGATTTTTTAGTAAACATCTTTCGTTTTCCCCCTTGGCATGATTTGACACGGAAATTCGCCGATACTCTTTCTTACCCTCCGTCATATTTCTCAAACGGGGGATGTACCCTTATTAACGTTGATTTGCCGGAAATGTTGCAAAAAGTTTTGCGTTTAGGCCGGTTTGTAAAAAGAAATCTTCCAGGGCATATTAAAATATCCAAATAACAGCTCTGAGGTGACTGGCAGATGGCAAACCTATGGCGGATTTATATGAACGACTGGCGAAATCTATTCAAGGTTCCTGTAGCGGTGCTGCTGATTATTGCCCTTATCCTGCTGCCTTCTGTCTACGATTGGGTGAATGTTGCTGCAGTCTGGAACCCTTACAGCAATACCTCCGGCATCCGGATTGCCGTATCCAGTCTGGATGAAGGAGCGGAGGTTCAGGGCAAGAGCCTCAATATCGGCGAAGAAGTGCTGGCCAGCCTGCGGAACAATCATTCGCTGGGCTGGACTTTTACGGATTCCGCAGCAGCAGTGGCCGGTGTCGAGCGCGGGGATTATTATGCAAGTATTGTCATCCCTGCCAACTTTTCGGGGCGGATGGCGGGAATACTGGAAGGGAAGCTGGTCAAGCCGGAAGTGGAGTATACCGTCAATGAGAAAATAAACGCAATCGCTCCCAAAATTACCGATAAAGGCGCATCGGCGGTCACATCGCAGATCAGTGAGAAATTCACGGAGACGATCAGCAGTACAGTGCTCACCGCCTTGAGCGCGATCGATCAGGAATTCCAGTCTGAGCTGCCGGTTATCCGCAGGGTGGAGCAGGGTTTGTTCAAGCTGGAGGCCAGCCTGCCGGAGATAGAAAAGGCGGGCAAGCTGGTGTTGAAGCTGCAGCAGCATTGGCCGGAAATCGCTTCGTCTGCTGAGCGGATTGCCTCCCTTCAGGACAAGCTGCCGGCTGTAGAACAGGCTGGTGCGGCGGCGGAGATGCTCGACGCCCATTGGGGGCAGATCAGTGAAGCCGCCACCCGCCTGCAGAACTTGGAGAGCAAGCTGCCGGAGCTGGAGCGCGCCGCCCGGCTTGTCACGGAGCTGGACAGTCATTTCGGCCAGGTGGAGGATGTGCTGGACCGGGCTTCCGTAAGACTGGCTGAAGCCGGTTCGGTGGTAAAGGCGGCGGCGGATGCACTGCCGCAGGCGGACCGGCTGGCTGCCGCAGGAAGCAGCTTCGGCCAGGAACTGGAGCAGTTCCTGGAGCGCAGCAGCATAGCCTTTGCGGCCGTCCCGGAAGCCGTGCAGCAGAATCTCTATCTGCTGCAGCAGACCGGGGACGCCGCAGCACAGCTTGCGGCGCAGCTGGAGGCCGGCACGGAGCAGCAAGGCGCAAGCCAGCTGCAGTCCGGCACAGGGCAGCAACGTATAAGCCAGCTGGATGCCGGCACGGGGCAGCAAAACGTAAGCCAGCTACAGGCCGGCACGAGGCAGCAAAGCGCAAGCCAGTTACAGCTGGCGTCAGCACGGCTGGCTGCCGGCCGCGATGCGCTTGCGCACACCGCTGCGCTGCTCGGCGCCGTGAATATGCTGGCGCCCGGGACCGTGGGCGCCAGTGATCTCAGCGCGCTGGATGAAGCCCGCGCGCAGTTTGCCGCCGCCGCTTCGCAGGCCGGCGGGTTAGCGGCCGCGCTGCAAGGCGGCGCCCGGCCGGATAGCGCCGGGCTGTCGCAGTTCAGCCTTGCCGCCGGGCAGGGCAAGAGCATGGCGGGCGGGCTGATCACGCGCTTCAGCGCGGAGACATTGCCCGCCGTGACGGACAAGCTGCAGCGGCTGACTACAGCTGCCAGCACTGCCGCCACTGCGCTGCAGCAGGCTCCGCAGCGCCTTGCCGCGCTGGACACGATGCTGGCTGAAGCGGGGCATATCATCCAGTCGGGGCAAAACGGCCTTGCTGCGCTCCGGCAGAACCTGCCGGCCATCCGCCAAGAGGTGCATGCGGCGGCAACTGGGATCACGGACAATATGGAGACGTTCAGTACCTTCGTTACCGATGTGCTGCCGCGGATCCAGAGCGGGCTTCCTGCCGCAGGAACTGCGGTGCATGAGGCAGCCGAATTTGCCCGCAACGATCTGCCGGCGGCGGAGGAGAAGTTCCGCACGGCTGCGGATCTGATCAGCACGGGCCTGCCGCGTGCCGGAGAGGGAGTCGAACGAGCAGCAGCGCTGGTGCGTGAGGATCTCCCCACGCTGGAGGCAGCGGTCCGTAAAGCGGCGGATACCCTGCGTCAGATCAAGGAGGAAGTGAATCTGGAGGAAATCGGGCAGCTGCTTGGCGGGGACATTAAGAGCAAAAGTGATTTTTTGGCCAATCCGGTTGTACTCACGGAAAATAAACTGTATCCGATTCCGAACTACGGCTCGGCGATGACACCTTTTTATGTTGTGCTTTCTCTCTGGGTGGGAGGAACACTGCTGATTTCGCTGCTGCGTACCGGAGTGGATGCCGGGGGAAAGCAATACCGGGGCTATCAGCTGTATTTCGGCCGTCTGTTGACCTTTCTGACTGTAGGCGTTCTACAGGCGCTGGTGGCGGTTCTGGGGAATATCTTTATCCTGAAATGTTATGTGGCGGATAAAGTGTGGTTCGTTCTCTTCGCGGTGCTGATCAGCATCGTATTCGTGACTATCGTATTCACGCTGGTGTCTGTATTCGGCAACATCGGCAAGGGAATTGCCATTGTTTTTATGGTGCTGCAATTCTCCAGCTCCGGGGGGACGTTCCCGGTCAGCACGACCGGGCACTTCTTTCAGGCGCTGAATCCGTTCATGCCGTTCACCTATGCCATCAGTCTGCTGCGGGAGGCGGTGGGCGGCATCGTGCCAGAGGTGGCAATCCGCGATGCGCTGCTGCTGATCCTCTTTGGCCTGCTAGCCCTGCTGCTGGCGCTTACCCTGCAGAAGCCGCTGGCACCGTTTATCCGCAAATCCGCGGAGCAGGCCGAGAAGTCGAAGCTGATTTCGTGAGGGAGAATAGTAGGCGCAAGAATCAAAGGTAAAAATCCCCTTGATTTCGCTGAAACGGCTGCAGGCGCAAGAATCAAAGGTAAAAATCCCTTTGATTTCGCCGAAACGACTGCAGGTGCAAGAATCAAAGGTAAAAATCCCTTTGATTTCGCCGAAACGGCCGTTGGTGCAAGAATCAAAGGTAAAAATCCCTTTGATTTCGTCGAAACGGCCGTTGGCGCAAGAATCAAAGGTAAAAATCCCATTGATTTCGCCGAAATGGCCGTTGGTGCAAGAATCAAAGGTAAAAATCCCTTGATTTCGCCGGAACGGCCGTTGGCGCAAGAATCAAAGGTAAAAATCCCTTTGATTCCACCGACACCCGCCTCCCGTACAACCGGCGGGTGAACCCGGCTGCAAATGAACCTACATAAAACAGGGAGTCCCGAATGACCCGGGACTCCCTGTTTTATTGCCAATATGTGCAGGCAAAAAATCCTGCTTATCCGGTAGCCTCACAAGCGAGAGAGTTCCTTACTTCCACCGTCCGTTTATCTCGCCGGAGCAAAGTCTGCCACCTGTGCGAGGAGGCTGTCAATGGTCTCCAGCGTTTCCGGCTGGAGCACGATTTCCACCGCCCGGGCATTTTCTTCGACCTGACCGGGCTTGCTCGCCCCGATCAGCGCTGAGCTGACACCGGGCTGGCGGAGGATCCAGGCCAGGGCCAGCTGCGACAGCTTCACGCCGAGGCCTTCTGCGACTTCATCCAGCTGCGCGACGACGCCCAGCACATCGTCGCGCAGGTAGCTGCGGATGACGCCGTTGACCGAGTCGTCTGCACCGCGGGTGCCTGCCGGAGCCTGCTGGCCCGGCTTGTATTTGCCGGTCAGGATGCCCTGCGCCAGCGGCGAGAAGACCACCTGTCCAAGTCCGGCCTGCTTGGATACTTCGAGCACTTCCTGTTCGATGTAGCGCTCGAACATGTTATAGATTGGCTGATTCGCTGCCAGCGGACGCAGATTCAGCCTGCTGCTGATGCCGCTGGCGCTAACGATCTGCGCTGCGGTCCACTCGCTGACAGCCGAGTAGAGAATTTTCCCCTGAGACGTAAGGTCATCCAGTGCGCGCAGCGTTTCTTCCAGCGGAGTCTCATGATCAAAGCGGTGGCAGAAATAGATGTCGATGTAATCGGTGCCGAGACGCCGCAGACTGGCTTCGCATTGCTCCATGATGTGCTTGCGTGACAGGCCGCGGTCATTCACACCGTCCCCCATAGGGAAGAACACTTTGGTGCTCAGCACGTAATCCGAGCGCTTATAAGGACGGAGCGCGGCTCCGATCGCTTTTTCTCCTTCTCCGCGGTTGTATGCGTTGGCAGTGTCAAAGAAATTGATACCGCATTCAAAAGCTTTGGCCACACATGCGTCGGCTGCCTGCTGCTCTGCCGCCGTTCCATAAGTCAGCCAGCTGCCCAGGCCGATCTCGCTGACCTTCAGGCCTGTATTACCAAGTCGTCTATACTTCACTTAGCTTCATTCCCTTCTTTTTCGTATGATTGGTGTTTCGAAACATTCAAGTTAATACTATCATAACTTCATAGTTTATCGGGAGGCAGACTTGATATAATAGGGGGAATTCATGGTGACAATCCGGGAATGTGTGCAAATGGTGAAAGTTACCAAATTATAGTTAAAGGGTGAGCAATGATGTCTATTTCATGGTCCAAACCGAACAAAATTATTCTGTTTCAAGGAGATTCGATTACCGACGGCAACCGCGGGCGTGATGAGGACCCGAACCATATTCATGGACACGGCTACGCTTATCTTATCGCGTCCAAGCTGGGCAGTGAGCTGGCAGAGACGAAGCCGGTATTCTACAACCGCGGAATCAGCGGAGACCGGATCTCAGATCTTTATGCGCGCTGGAACGAGGATGCCATCTATCTGCAGCCGGATGTGCTCAGCATTCTGATCGGGGTCAATGATATCTGGAGAGCTCTGAAGGGGGAGCCGGGCGGAATCACAGACCGTTATGAACGCGCTTACCGCCATGTGCTGGAGGAAACGCGTGAGGTGCTGCCGCAGACGAAGCTCGTGCTGATGGAACCGTTCATTCTGAATACAGGCGCACCAGCGGAGGACTGGCCGGAGTGGCAGGAACGGATAACCCGTTACCAGCAGGTTGTGCGTAAGCTGGCAGAGGCGTTTGATGCGGTGTTTGTTCCGCTGCAGGAAGTGTTTGAGGCTGCTGCACAGCGGGCGGATAACGCTTACTGGCTGTGGGACGGTGTACATCCGACAACAGCCGGACATGATCTGATTGCTAAGCAGTGGCTGAGTGTGGTAGAGAAAAGCGGTATACTGAACGATTAAGGCACTAGTGGCAATGGATGCAGCAGCCTTCCTGTAACGGAGGGCTGCTTGTTTTAGTTTCAACAGTTTATTTTCATACAGCTGGCTAAGCTATGCTGTTGACACCGGCCCGGAATCAGTCGTATGGTACAGGAAGTACAGCCTGGTTATCTGACGGGCATATGAAGCAGCCGGTTCTTTTCAGCTGCAGCTAGGAGGGAAGGCATCGATGAGTACCCTGAAACAATGGGGAAGTCTGAACTGGGGAAAGCTTAGCGACGTCTTTTACCGGGTGTCTATCAAACAGCGGGTGCTGCTGTCTTTTATATTGTTGATAACGCTGTCAATTAGTTCGATGGGTATCCTGACGTATCGAATTGCCGGTAAGGAGATCCAAAATAATGCTTTTGCGGCCAGCAGGGAAACGGTGGACAAGACGATGCAGCTGCTGGATTACCGGCTGAATGATGTGGCCATATCCGTTCAGTCGCTAATGCTGAGTGATGCTTACAGGCAGATGATGCTGGATGTGCAGGCTCATGATGTGACCAATTACTATGTACGCTTATCAGAGCTGCAATATGTTCTTTCCCAGACCACCTTTAATGAGCCGATAATTGAGAATGTTCTCATAGCTACGCCGATCGGTGATTTTTATTCAACGACTCAGGTCCGGGTCCAGGATCATTCCTTTTACGGCTCGGAGCTGTATGACAATAGTAAAAGGAACCCTGGCGGATACTGGGCAAAAGGCCATTACGACCGGCTGTTCACAGGCAATCAGCGGGTTGTATCTTTTGTGGTGCGGGGGATCTATGATTATACACCCATTACGAATGTGTTCATTGTTGTCAACATCCGGGAGAACAGGCTCGCCTCGCTGCTGGGTCAGAACAATTCCCGGAATGAGCGGCAATACCTGCTTCTGGATAAGGAGGGGGAGGAGGTTGTGCAGAGCAGCTGGAATCCGCAGCAGGACCCGATGAAGGATCCGAAGTTTCTGCAGGACAGCTCAAAGGGAAGTGAAGGCAATTTCTTTTACACCTCTGATGGCGAGGAATATTTAATTAATTACAAGCAGTCAGCCGTGGCGCCGAACTGGACGCTGGCCGGAGTGCAGTCCAAGGATCAGCTGCTGGGGCAGCTCAAAGGAATTCAGCGGACGATTATCCTCGTAATCCTGATATTTCTGCTGACTACCTGGTTTTTCTCGAATAAGCTTACGGCCGCGCTCCTTAGGCCCTTGTTTAAACTGAGCAGGCTGATGCGCAGGGTGGAGGAGAACCAGCTCAGTGTTTCGTTTGAGAGTAAATACCAGGATGAGATTGCCCAGGTGGGCTTTCAGTTTAACCGGATGATGTCGGAGATCAAAACCCTAATCGTGGATGTGCGCAAGAATGAAGAGGGGAAACGCCAGGCAGAGATCCGGGCGCTGACCGCGCAGATGGAGCCCCATTTTCTATATAACACGCTTAATACGATTTACTGCAAATCGGTTATGGGTGAAAACGATGATGTCAATGAGATGATTCTGTCCTTGTCGCAGATGTTCCAGCTGGGGCTCAGCGGCGGCAAGGATCTGATTCCGCTGGAGGATGAGCTATCGCATGTGCAGCAGTACTGTGCTATCCAGCAAAAATGCTACGAGGATCTGTTCGAGTATCAGGTGCTCATTGAAGAGGAGGAACTGCTGTCTGTTCCCATTCCGAAAATACTGCTGCAGCCGATTGTCGAGAACAGCATTCAACACGGGTTTGCCGACCGCCGGAGAGGTGGTGTGATCCGTGTGCGGATACTATTGGAGGATTCCTTGCTGCATATTGTCGTGGAGGACAACGGCAGGGGAATGGATGCTGCCAAGGTAGAGCAGGGGATGCTCAGGAAGGAGCTTTCCAAAAAAGGCTACGCTCTGGTCAATATCAGGCATAGGCTTCAGCTCTATTACGGCACCAACGCCCGGATGGAATTGTCCGGTGAGGCGGGTACAGGTTCCCGCACCGATCTATGGATACCGCTCAGTCCGCTTGGGGGAGAGGAAGAGAATTATGGAATATCCGCAGGTTAAGACAATAAAACTATGCATTATCGATGATATCAAAAGTGTGGTTGAGATGATTGCCCGCAAGCCGGATTGGCAGGATCACGGCATCGAGGTGGCCGGCACGGCGCTGGACGGCGAAGAAGGATTGGAGATGATCCGCAGGGAGAAGCCGGATATCGTGCTCACTGACATCCGTATGCCGCGCATGGACGGGCTGGAGATGACCAAGGCGATTCTGGGGTTCGCCCCTGAGTGTAAAATCATTATACTTAGCGCCTACTCGGAGTTCTCTTATGCACAACAGGCGATTCGTCTCGGCGCGATGGATTTTGTGAAAAAGCCCTTTTCGCTTGATGAGATCGTGAACGTAGTCCTGAAAGCTAAAGCACTGTGTCTGCAGGAGCAGCAGGAGCAGGACAGAATCCATGCGATGGAACTCAAAATCAAGGAAAGTCTCCCGGTGCTGCGCCAGGAGTACTTAGCCTTCCTGATGCAGCATCAGATTGCGGAGCACAGCGCTAAATCGAGATGGGAGTATCTCGGCATCCCGCTTGCGCAGCACAATTTCGTGGTGTTTATTGCAGAGATTGACCATTTTGCCGAGAAGTACTTCCGCCAGCCAGTGCAGGAGATTGAGCTTATCCGGTTCAGTCTGCAGAATATACTGGAGGAGACGGTGGCAGAGTGGACACGGGGGATTATTTTCCGGGAAGCGGCGAATCGTTATGTCTGCATGATGAATACGGATGATTCCGGGGTTGCCGCACAGATTGCCGAAGCCTGCTGCGCCAACGTCAGCCGCTATTCCCGCTGTACCATTTCGGTTGGCATGGGGCTCTGTGTCGCTGGGATCGACGAGCTGGCGGATTCCTACGGGCAGGCGCTCAGCGCGCTGGCCTATCATTTTTATACAGACGGGAACGCGGTCTACAGCTATGCCAACATTGTTCATAAGCCGCAGGCTGTGAACAGCTATTCCCTCACTGCTGAACAGGACTTTCTATTTGCTCTGCGTTCCGGAAACCGGGATAAAACCGGGCTTATCCTGAACCATATTTTCGGGGAGCTGCTGCAGCTAAATCCGCTTCCCGCACCACAATATGTAGAGAACATCGGATACGAGCTGGCGTTTAAAATCTGCCGGGTGATGCTGGAGCTGTTTCCGCCTGAGAAGGTGCAGGTATTGGCGCAGCGGGTGAACCAGCTCAGGAGCCGGCCGCATCCGTCGCTGCAGGAAATCCGTTCGCTGCTGGAGGGCTTATGCGCAGAGGGCTGCCGCTGGATTGAAGAGGAGCGCTCGTTCGAATCCAACCGGATTATCCACCAGGCCAAAGCCTATATATGCGCCAATCTGCATACCAGCCTGACGCTGGAGCAGGTGGCGAAGCAAATCAACCTGAGCCAGGGCTATTTTTCCAACCTGTTCAAGAAAGTGCTGGGTATCTCCTTTCAGCAATTCGTCATGCATGAGAAGATGGAGAAGGCCAAAACGATGCTGATTGAAGGGCTGCAAGTGCAGGAAATCGCCATGGAGCTTGGCTATGAACACCGGCGGTACTTCAGCGAGGTATTCAAGAAATACACCGACATGACACCCTCAGAGTTCAAAATCTCTTATCTGGGTAGGTTATAGCATTTATATTGTTAGGATTCCCACGGGGATGAACGATCCGCTTCAGGTGCGGGGGTTCATCCCCGTTTGATATTAGTTCAGCAGAAATCTGCCCTTAATGTGGGTTTACCCGCATTATGCGGCGGAATGGCCTGATCTATAATCATGGTGTAAGGCAATCATCGCTTTGAACATATAAGGGGGTAACTGAAATGAAGAAACAACTGCTTCTTGCTTCGCTCAGCACAGTGCTGGCATTCGGTCTGGCTGCTTGCGGTAACTCTAATACCGCTGAAAATTCCGGGGAGGCCTCAGGATCGGGAAATGCGCCGGGCGAAAAGACGAAAATCAGCTATTGGACGGGTGACCGCCATGATGCAGACTTTGTGAAGGAGAAGGTTGCCGAGTTCAACAAAACGAACACCGACGGTATTGAGGTTGAACTGGTCGTGAAGGGCGATGATTTCGATACCGCGCTGGATCTGTCCTTCCAGACCGCAGATGCTCCGGACGTGATCCGCGTGAAGGAGAATACGATCGGTACTTTTTATAAAAAAGAATATCTCGCTCCGATCGACGAATATTTGTCAGATGAAATGAAAGCGAAATTTCCGGAGATGGCTAATCTGAACACCTTTGACGGCAAACGCTACAGCTTGCCAAACTACGGAACGACCATGCGCCTGGTTTACAACAAGGACCTGTTCGCTAAAGCAGGGATAACCAATCCGCCGACAACCTTGCAGGAACTGGTGGACACTGCCAAAAAGCTGACCGAAGCAGGTAAAGCGGACGGTGCCTATGGTTTCGCCCAGAACTTCAAAAACCCGCCCAGTGCACTCGGCCGTTCGGCCCGGGTCATTGCTGAGATGAGCGGCTTCGGCGGCTTTGGTTATGACTTCAAAACGGCACGCTTCGATTTCAGCGGCTTCAAGCCGATTATCGAGGCGTTCAAGCAGATCAAAGATGACGGCAGCATGCTGCCGGGTGTGGAATCGCTGGACATCGATCCGCTGCGGGCACAGTTTGCTGAAGGCAAAATCGGGATGTATCTGAGCTTCTCCTCGGAGCCCGGGGTATACAGCACCCAATTCCCGGCCAAAATCGACTGGGCCGCAGCTCCTGCCCCGACAATTGACGGCAAAGCTAAGGGGGCTTCCGGTTTCCTCGGCGGTCAATGGCTGGCCCTGAGCTCCAAGTCCAAGCACAAGGACGCTGCCTGGAAGTTCATGGAATACATGTACAGTGATTCGATACTGACGGCTTATCAGGAAAACGGCTATGGTATCTCGATGGTTCCTTCCATTAGCGCCGCAGCCAAAACTCCTGAAGTTAACGGAATCGAAGGCTTCCTGCCGAACCAGTATGACGGGGTATGGCCTGTATATCCGACAGTGGCGCCTGAGGGCATGAAATCAGATGATGCCTTCTTCAAATACATGCTGAACGGCGGGGATCTGGATGCCACTATTGCCGATCTGAACAAACGCTACAACGCGGCACTGGATGATGCGATTAAGAACGACGGATTGAAGGCGGAGCCGGATCCTGGCTTTGATCCTGCAGCGCTTGCCGGAAAATTTGCCAAATAATTCTTTCTGAAGCACTTAAAGAGAAATATAAGGAGGGGGAGTCATCCCCCATCCTTATTCATTGTCAGTCAACAGGAAAGGAGCTGCTAAAGAACCCATGAACAAAACCAAGAATGCCGCCTTTGCCTACAGCTATTTACTGCCGAGCGCAATTCTTACGCTGGTACTGGGAATTTACCCGATTGCCTGGGCATTCCGCTATATGTTCTACAACTATAAGGGCTATGGAACGGCCCGGTTCATAGGCCTCGATAATTTTACCCGGATTATGCACGATTCTCAGTTTTGGGACTCTGTCGTCAACACCTTCGTTTATGCCGGAGGCAAACTGCTGCTCTCCATCCCGCTGTCACTGCTGCTGGCAGCGATTCTGAACCGCAAAATCAGGGGAAGACAGCTTCTCCGCGCCGTCTTTTTTATGCCGACGGTAATCAGTACTGCCGTTATGGCTGTGGTTTTTTTCACGATCTTCAATTCATATAACGGAATTCTGAACCAGTTCCTGATCAAATTTAACATGTCATCCTCCGGCATCGACTGGCTGGGTCCGAAGCACGCCATGCTTACCGTGATTCTTGTGGCGGTATGGGGAGCGGTCGGCAACTATATGCTGCTGTTTCTGGCCGGACTGCAGAATATTCCCGAGGATGTTTACGAGAGCTCCTCTCTGGATGGGGCCAATAAAATACAGCAGTTCCGCTTCATCACGCTCCCCATGCTGGGTCCTGTGCTGCAAATGGTTATCATGCTGGCGATCATCAATGCATTGAAGGGGTATGAGAGCATTATGGTTCTAACGGAAGGCGGTCCTGCCGGCAAAACGGAAGTCATGTTCCTCTATTTGTATAAGTTATTCTTTCCTGTCGGCGGCAGTTCTGCCTCAACCCAGGTGCAGGAGTTTGGATATGGCAGTGCGGTCGCGTTCGTTTCTGCGCTTATCGTGGGGATGATTTCCGTGATCTATTTCTATGCCTCCAGACGGATGAATCGGATCGATTGAGGAGAGATGTGACATGAGAACCAAAGAGATAACGGGAAAGACCGTATTATGGATCTTTTTGCTGGTGTTTGCCTTCATTACCATAATTCCAGTAGTGATTACCATTCTGGGATCCTTCAAAACCAATATCGAACTGACAAGTGGCGCAACCTTTTTGCCAGGCAAATGGCAATTTTCCAACTATGCTGAAGCCTGGGAGAAAGCCAACTTCTCCACGTACACCCTTAACAGCCTGATTGTCTCATTGTCCACGGTAGCCGGCACGCTGCTGGTAGCCTCAATGGCTGCCTATGTGGTAGACCGGATGGACTTTATCGGCAAAAAAGTTTATGTCGGCCTTCAGTCCTTCACTATGTTTGTAGCTGTGGGGGCGGTGGTGCTGCGTCCGCAGTTCGATCTGATGGTCAAGCTGCATCTGCACAGCTCGTTATGGGGCGTCATTCTGATTCTGATCTCCGCACACGCTTCGATCTTCTTTATCCTGCTGAGCTTCATGAAGGGCATCCCGCGGGAGCTGGATGAAGCCGCAAGGATCGACGGAAGCTCACTGGGCCGCACCTTTTGGATGATCATCCTGCCGCTGCTGGGCCCCGGCCTTGGCGTTGGAGCACTGTTCACCTTCCGCGGCGCTTGGAATGAATATCTGCTGCCGCTCGTATTCACCATGACCAAGCCGGAGCTGCAGACGCTCACGGTGGGCCTTGCGAATCTGAAATACGGCATTTCCGCAGCCTCGCAGACCCACTATATGATGGCGGGGGCCTGCTTGTCGATTCTTCCGATTCTCGTAGCGTATGTATTTGCCAATAAATCCTTTATGCAGATGACGGCAGGCTCCCTAAAGGGATAGGCCCCTGCTGAAATTGGCTGTGGCATGACTAAACTGCGTGTAACAATGATAATACGAATATTTATACTACTAGCGACAACCAGGAGGTTTTCACAATGACAGTTCAGGTTCCCGCCATTCTTACATCCAGTCCGCTGATTCACCGCTATCCCGGCAATCCGGTGCTGGATGCATCCAAGGTTCCTTATCCAACAGCGCTTGTGTTCAATGCGGGTGTGACTAAATTTCGCGGCAAATATGTGATGGTATTCCGCAACGACTACGGCTCCCTTGCTGAACAGACGATTGAGCCTCATCATACGACTGACCTGGGAATTGCTTTCAGCGATGACGGTATCCACTGGGAGGCCAGTCCGAAGAAATGCTTCAAGCTGCATGACGAAGAGATTATTCGCGCCTACGACCCGCGCTTGACGGTAATCGGGGATCGCTGTTATATGTGCTTTGCTGTAGATACCAAGCATGGCATCCGGGGCGGGATTGCGGTGACCGATGATTTTGAGGATTTTGAAATTCTCAGCCTGTCGTCGCCTGATCTTCGCAACATGGTGCTGTTTCCGGAGAAAATAGGCGGCAACTACGTCCGCCTGGAACGCCCGTTTACCGTGTACAGCCGGGGCGGAAAGGACCGTTTTGACACCTGGATTTCCGAATCCCCGGACTTAAAATATTGGGGGAACTCCGATTTGCTGTTTGCTGTGGAGCATGTCCCGTTCGCCAATGACAAGGTGGGACCGGCGGCGCCCCCGGTGAAGACGGATCAGGGCTGGCTGACCACCTTCCATGCGGTGGATATTGACCCGGCACGCGGAAAGCACGGCTGGGAGCCTTCATGGAAAAAGCGGTATACCGCCGGCATTATGCTGCTGGATCTGGAGAACCCGAAGAAGATTATCGGGATGTGCAGGGAGCCGCTGCTTGCGCCAGAGGCCAACTATGAGATTGACGGCGGCTTCCGCAACAATGTCATTTTCCCGGGCGGTATGATTCTTGAGGATGATGGCGAGGTCAAAATCTACTACGGCTCCGCCGATACGATCGAATGTCTGGCGACCGCACATGTGGATGACCTGATTTCCCTGTGTCTGAAAGGCAGATGAATCCAGATGACAACGCTATGGAATAAGCTTGGCAGCCCGCCAGCCGAATACCGCTCTGTTCCGCTCTGGTCCTGGAATGACAGGCTGGAGAAAGAGGAGCTGGAGCGGCAAATTGAAGAGATGCATCAGGCGGGCATCGGGGGATTCTTCATGCATGCCCGCGGCGGGCTGCAGACACCGTATATGGGCGAGGAATGGATGGAAGCGATCCGTATTTCGATTGAGAAAAGCCGCGAGCTGGGAATGAACGCGTGGTTCTATGACGAGAACGGCTGGCCCAGCGGCTTCGGGGGCGGGGAGGTTCCGGCCAAAGGGCTGGCTTACCAGCAGAAGCGGCTGGTCTGTGAAGAGGCTCCCTTTCAGGGTACGCCGGAACGGACCATTGGCTGGTATGTCTTTGAAGCGAGTAACCGGAGCTACCGCCTGCTGCCTCCAGACAAGGAAGCGGAAGCCTCCTTGAGAATCTGCTACGAAGTCAATCCGTTCTATACGGATACGCTCAGCCGGATGGCAGTAAAGGAATTCATTCAAACCACCTACGAGCGTTATTGGGAACAGTTCGGTGAAGATTATGGAGCTGAGCTTCATGGTGTGTTCACGGATGAGCCGCAGTTCGCACGCGGCGGTCTTCCATGGTCCTTCGAGCTGGAGGAGGTGTTTATCTCCCGCAATGGCTATGATGTGAAGGAAGTGCTTCCTGCTTTGTTTTTGGAAACAGAAGGCTGCCATAAAGCCAGATATGATTACTGGGAGACGGTGACCTTCATGTTTACCCACGCTTATGCCAAGCAGATCGGGGACTGGTGCGCCGGCAAAGGCTGGTCCTTGACCGGGCATGTCGTCGATGAACAGGAGCTGATGCATCAGGTGACCTCCGTCGGCGATCCGATGGCCTTCTATGAGCATTTGCAGATTCCCGGCTGCGACTGGCTCGGCCGGTTGGTCGGTAGCGATCCGCTGGTGCCGAAGCAGGTCAGCTCGGTCGCCCGCCAGCTTGGCAAGAAGCGGACAATTACCGAGAGCTTTGGCTGCTCCGGGTGGAACGTCAGCTTTGCCGATCTGAAAAGAATCGGTGAATGGCAGTTTGTACATGGCATCAATCTGATGTGCCAGCATCTGCAGGGCTATTCACTGCAGGGACTGCGCAAGCGTGATTATCCGCCTTCCCTGTTCTATCAACAGCCCTGGTGGCAAGATTATAAGGGCTTCAATGACTACTTCGCAAGGCTCTCTATGCTGCTCTCCGAAGGTGTCAGCCTGGCGGAGGTTTTGCTGATCCATCCGGTGCGGACCGCCTGGACCCTGCAATGCGGCGGGGATATGTCTGCGGTTGTTCCTTATCATGAGTCCTTCGCCCAGCTGACCAGATGGCTGTGCCAAGGCCTGATCGAGCATGATTATGGCAGTGAGAGTGTTATCGCCGGGCATGGGCGGGTCAGCGGGGGAAGCTTTATTATCGGTGAAGCGAAGTACCGTGTGGTTATTGTCCCGCCATGTCTGACGCTGGATCAAGATACAGTACAGCTTCTGGCCCAGTTCACTGCGGAGGGCGGTACGCTGATCGCTTTCGAGAACTATCCCGTGCTCGTAAGCGGTAAGGAGGACAAAAGGTTAACGGATATGATGGCTGATGCAATCCTGCCGGATTGGAGCTGCGGGGCGGTGGTGCAGGCGGTATCAGCAGCCTCCGCACCATTCATCCAAATCACGGATAGGAACGGGGTGCGGGTTGCTGCGGATACCCTCAATGTGCGGACTATGGAGCTGGAGGGCTCACTTCTTTATTATGTGGTGAATTCAGGGACGGATCACTATCCGCAGCTGCACATTGAACTGTCCAGCCAGGGGGTGGTCTCCCTGATCAATCTGGAAACCGGAGAGATCTGCCCGGTTCCGCAGGAAACGCATCAGAAGGGCGTACTTCTGCGCCTGCCGCTGTATCCCGGGCAATCCCTGATGCTCAAACTTGATCCGCCGGCAGCTTCAACGGCAGAAGCTGTGAATGAACATAAGGCACTGGCGGATAAAAAAGATGAAAATAGACAGGAGGAGGTATATACCGTTGCAGGGCTTGGCCCTCTGTGGGAAGTCTCTAGTGTCGACCTTAACAGCATAACCCTGGACAATGCCCGCCTGCGGATAGAGGGCGGGGAGTGGTCAGCGCCTCAGCCCGTGATTTTCATCCAGGAGCAGCTGCTGGCTTATGGACGGCCCGTAGAGCTGGAGCTGGAATTTGATTTTGAGGTATCCTTTGATCCGCTGCGTCAGCGGGAGCTGTATCTGGTGCTGGAGCAGCCGGAGGGATACGGAATCTTCTTGAACGGTATACCTGTATCCCCTAAGCACTGCGGCTGGTGGAGAGATATCTCCATGCGCAAGATTGACATTCAAGGAAGGGTTGTAACCGGCCGGAATACAATTATGTTGAAAACGGAATTCCGCCCTTCGCCTGAGCTTTATGCAAGGCTGGAGCGGGCCAGACAGTTTGAAGCGGAAGGCAACAAGCTTACCTTGGAACAGGAGATCGAAAGCATCTATGTGCTCGGTTCCTTCGGAGTTGAATCTGCTGCGGACTTTGAAGAAGCTGAGCGCCGGGCTGTCTGGATTTCAGGACCTTTTACCCTGACTGAAGTCCCCGGGCAGGTAACTTCAGGCGATCTCACGCGGCAGGGCTTTCCGTTTTTCGCCGGAAGCATCCATTTGCGCCAGTCACTTGAAATCGCGGCAGAGTCTATCTCTGAGGTTAAATGGTCATTTCAGGCTCCGCCGGATTCAATCGTCAGCAAGCTGCTCATTAACGGCATCTGTGTACGAACCTTCCTGTGGGAGCCTTATGAAGCGGATATTACACCATATCTGCAATCCGGCTGTAATGACATAGAACTGATACTGACAGGCAGCTGCCGCAATCTGCTGGGGCCCCATCACCATATCAAAGGCGAAGTGTATAAAGTGGGGCCGGACAGCTACAAGGACAAACCGGGCTGGACGGATAAGGATTTAGCGCCGGACACACATGTATATCAGGACCGTTATGCCTTTGTCCGTTTTGGACTGGCGGCTGTCCCACAGATATTCATAAGATGATTACAGAAGGATCTCCTGGCGGGGATCCTTCTTCAGCGGTTCTGCTTGCGGTATTGCAGGGGAGAACGTTTGGCAATGCCTTTGAAGACACGGCCGAAATGGGCAATGCTGTCAAACCCGGTATCCTCTGCGATCCGTGTGACTGAATCACTGCCCTCCCGCAGCCGCCGCTGCGCTTCCTGGACGCGGATCGTGTTCAGATATTCCACGATGGTGAAGCCGGTTGTCTGTTTGAACAGGCGGCAGAGATAAGGAATGCTGAGATAAAATCGTTCTGAAAGTTCCTCCAGCTTCACTGTTTCGTGGTAATGGGCCCGCAGATATTCAAGAATGTCATAGACTTTCCGCTGCTTCTCATTATTGGCCGGAGCGATGGCTGCCCGGGCACTCTCGCGGATTCTGTTCATTTGAATTAACATTTGCATCAGCAGGCTCTGCAAGTAGGGAAGCTGCTGGGTACACTGCTCCTGCTGCTCTTTCAGCATGGCAAACAGGATATTCTCGATTCTGCCCTGTTCATGAACATCCGGGCGGAGCAGCAGGCATTGTTCACTGAAGAAGGGGAAAGTCAGCTCGATGCCGCCGGGCATCCCCTGAAGGAATTCCTGGCGGAAATTGATCAGGATACGCTCATGCCGGACAGTGCCTTTAGCCATTGTTCGGTGCAGCTCATTGCGGTTTATGAAGATCAGATCACCTTGGCGCAGGGAGTAGACCAGATTATTAATATAGTAGTTTCGTTCTCCGGCCAGCAGATAATAAATTTCATAGGTATCGTGAAAATGGTCGGTGTCCATGCTGAAGGCGCCGGCTCTTTTGATTTGCTCCACATAAAACTGGAATTCCTGCTTCTCCTCCTGCACACTCTTTCGCTCCTTCAGTTAGGATAATATATGCATAATTCGGCTTGTTTTCAGCAAAAATCGTTTAGAAAAGGATGTATTTTATACTATACAATATACCTAGTAAACGCATTCAAAACAATAAGCGATGGAGTGATTGAAATGAGCAAGCGTAAATATGCATTTGTCGGCACCGGCGGCCGTGCCGAGTTTTTTTATGGAGAGATTACACGCCATTATCTTGAAACCTCGGAGATCGTCGGCTTCTGCGATGTCAACGGTGCGAGAATGGCCTATGCCAATACGCTGCTGGAAGAGAAATACGGCTATCATGCGGTTCCGGTCTACAAGGCGCATGAGTTTGACACTATGATCGCTGAGACCCAGCCGGATACGGTCATCGTCACCAGTATTGACCGTACGCATCACCGCTATATTATCCGGGCGATGGAGCTGGGCTGCGACGTGATCTCCGAGAAGCCGATGACTACAGACGAAGAGAAGTGTAAGGAGATTCTTGATGCCGTAGAGCGCACCGGGAAGAAGCTGCGGGTGACCTTCAACTACCGCTATGCACCGCACAACACCAAAATCCGCGAGCTCCTGATGGAGGGGGCGATCGGCGAGGTGCTCTCCGTCAACTTCGAATGGCTGCTCAATACGCAGCACGGGGCAGACTATTTCCGCAGATGGCACCGGGATAAGCGCAACAGCGGGGGGCTGCTCGTCCACAAATCGACGCATCACTTTGACCTGATGAATTTCTGGCTGGGCTCGCAGCCGGACACGGTTTTTGCGATGGGGGATTTACGCTTTTACGGCCGGGAGAATGCCGAGATGCGCGGTGTTACTGAATTTTATCAGCGTGTACACGGAAGTGCTGCGGCAGAGAATGATCCGTTTGCGCTGCATCTGAAGGATAATGAGCAGTTGAAGCGGATGTATCTGGACACCGAGCATGAGGACGGATACTTACGCGACCAGAGCGTATTCGGGGACAATATCAGCATCGAGGACACGATGGGCGTCATGGTCAAATACAAGAACAAAGCAATTATGAACTATTCACTCAATGCTTATCTGCCTTGGGAGGGCTTTAATGTTGTGTTTAACGGCACCAAGGGACGTATGGAAGTAAAGGTCATAGAGCAGTCCTATGTCAATGCCGGGGGCGGCAAGGAGCAGGAGGGTGCGGTAAAAGACAAACAGATTACGGTGTATCCGCAGTTTGCTGCGCCGTATGAGGTGGAGATTGAAGAAGGCGCCGGCGGACATGGAGGCGGTGATCCTGTGATGCTGCGGGATATTTTTGAGCGCCCGGCAGATGACCGTTTCCACCGGGCTGCTTCCCATATTGACGGTGCTTGGTCGATTATGACCGGCATCGCCGCCAACCGTTCGATCGCGACCGGCCTGCCGGTGAAGGTTGACCAGCTGATTAAGCTGTAGAATTGAAGCTGTCGCAACTAAAGCTTCCACCTGCGAATGAACCTAAGTCATTCATACTCTAAATATTAAGGGCCGTACCGTGCAGTCATTTTATGACTATGTCGGACGGCTCTTATTGTTTAGCTATTTTTTGTCGAAATAGGACCTATTACATAACAATTTGTCGAGATTTGTTAAGAGATTGTTTAGAGCTACCTGTTATTATGATTTTCAGGCATAAAGATAGGTAATTAGTATTAATTGATCAGGAGGAAAAGTAGGATGAAGAAAAAGCGTCTTTTTTCAGCGGTCTTATCACTTGTCACAACCGTCAGCCTGAGTCTTGGCTCTTTCGCAGGTGCCGGAATAGTCAGCGCACAGTCGGACTCGAGTGCGTACGGTGAGGTTCTGGTCAGTGATACCAGTAATTTTGACTGGACGATAGCTCCAGGCAACACCTCAAGAAATCTGGCGGTTTCGCCGGACGGATCAATCTATACCGTGTATAACGGCGGTACGGAAATCCGTGTTGCCAAGAGCACAGACAACGGCAAGACGTTCCAGCCCAGCGTTCTGGCTGCCACAGGCAGCTTTGAGCCGGAAATCGCCGTATCCTCTTCAGGAACGGTATATGTAGTAGGCATAAATGAAGGTTCTGGTGTGCTGGTTAAAAGCACCGATGGCGGTAAAACCTTCAGCACTCCGATCACGGTTGGCGCATTTCCCGGTACTTCTGCACATATGGCCGTGGATGGAAGCTATGTTTATGTAACGGACCCTTCAGGCCGCACTCTTTATTACAGCAGCAATGAAGGTACAACATTCAATAGTTATGATTTTAATGAATCCTATGTGTTTACCGATCTTCACGTTGATCCGCAGACCGGGTATCTGATTGTTCAGAAGGATAAACCCGATCTGAAATATTATGTAAGCAAAAATCATGGGCAAAGCTTTGAATCCCCAGTAATTCCGGGAAAAAGTGTATTCTATTCTGTTGGGGCATTATCCGCCGGCAGCAAGGGCCAGTATCTGTTTGTAGCGGGTTCTGGTACCAATATGGTCCGCATGAATATCGGGGACGGAACCGTGACTGATCTAGTGGGCGGAAATAATATGAACTCGCAGGGACGTTCGCTGAGTGCGGACAGCTACGGCAATGTCGTGACCGGATTTAGCAACGGCTCCTCCGTGTTCTTCAGCGTCAGCCAGGATCTGGGTGCAAACCTGTCCTCACCTGTTGAAGTCGCTGCCACAAGCATTGCCAATGCGGCAATTAACACCACAAACGGTGATATTCTGTACCTGTATGAACAAAGTGGAAAAATTTATTTGAAAGTATATCAGGGGCTGCTGAGCGGATACAAATTGTATCTGTCCAACACAAATCTGTACTTCAACTATCCAACGCAGAAGAAAGTATCCGTTACCGTAACCAATACCTCGGATGCTCCGCTCAAGATTGGTGAAGTGCTGATTAACGGTGATTTTAAAATCACAGACAATACGGTTCCTCCCGAGCTTGCTCCAGGGGAGAGCGGAATTATTGAAGTCCAGTACTCCCCGCAGGGAGCAGGCACCTCTAACGGAGCACTGACGCTGAAAGTAGAAGGCGAACCTGACCGGGTAGTTTTGCTGAGCGGGATCAGCGAAGCAGCGGCTGGAAGCTCCGCACCACAGGCAGAGGATGTAACAGCCAATGCTACAACGGACACTGTGACTGTGAAGAAGGTACCAGCCGGTGCCGAGGTTACTGTCTATGCAGCCGATGGCGTTACAGTGTTGGGAACGGCTACGAATGAAACGGGAACAGCAGGGGAAGTGAAAGTAGCAATTCCTGTAGGGTTAACAGCTGAGGATGTCGTTAAAGTCAGCCTTACTGAGCCGGAATTGTCGGAAAGTCCGCTGACGGACATTACTGCGCATAATGAAGTAACAAGTGCACCCGCAGCGGTGGATGTTACCGCCAATGCAACTTCATCTACTGTCACTGTGAAGAATGTTCCGGCAAGCGCTACAGTTGCAGTATACGGCGAAGACGGAATTAGTGTACTGGGATCTGCAGTGAATGAGAGCGGAAGCCCGGCTGAATTGACAATTGCCATAGCTGCCGGACTAACTGATGGTCAGATTCTAAAGGTCGGCACATGGGAGCTTGGCAAGGATCCAAGCCCGCTCACGGAGATTCCAGCAGCCTACGAGCCTACTCAGGCGCCTGCTGCCGAAAATTTGAGCGCTAATGCTACAACTGGTGTTGTTACAGTAAGCAACGTTCCAGCAAGTGTTACGGTTTCGGTCTATGCGCAGGATGGCACTACGCTGCTGGGTACAAGCTTCAATGATACCGGAGCTCCAGCCGAATTCCATTTTGAAGTGAACGGTCTAGAGCTGGGGCAGATTGTGAAGGTCAGCTTCACGGAAACGAATAAAGCACAAAGTGCCAAGGTAGAAGCTGCCGCTGTCTATGAGCAGTCTGCTCAGCCACAGGCAGGCAACATTGTAATCAGTGCTGCACAAGGCAAGTTCACTGTGAATCAGGTGCCAGCCGGAGCTGTCGTATCCATCTACAGCAAGGAAGGCAAGCTGCTTGCCAGCGCAACCAATACCGGGACAGTGGTTGGGCCACTGACCATTACAGGAATAGCGCTTACTGAAGGAGATACTCTGGATGTAACTCTGACTGAAAAGCTGAAAACAGAAAGTAAACCAACACGTGTAATCGTAACAATCAACGATGCGGACGCTGTAAATGAAGCCTCCAAGACAATTCAAATCGGCTACGCTGAAGGCGAAACCTGGGAGAATGTTCTGACTTCGCTGTCCCTTCCAACCAATGGAGGCTATGGTACACAGGTCAGCTGGACTTCCAGTAAGCCGCAGGTTATTGAGATTCCGGCAGCAACGGACGGCAGCATCAATGCCGTTGTACACCGCAGTGCCCAGGATGAGGCAGTGATTCTCAGTGCGACGGTCAGCCGCGGCGGTGAAGAGAAGACCCGTACCTTCCTGGTTGTTGTAACAGCCAGCGGAGCAATCAAGGTCGAGGACACGAGCAATATCCGTAATGTCCAAGTGAAGAATCAGTCGGACAACACAGCACTTGTACCGGTCAAACGAATCAACGTTACCGCCGCAGACGGTACCACCTCGAAGATTGACAAGGTTGTGTTTGATTCCGCTAAGGCACAGGAGATTATCACGGCTTCCGTGCCTGGCTACAACAATTCATCTACGATCTACATTGATGAGTTGCCGGGCGATGCTGCTAACGAAATCGCAGTTGAAATTCCGGCAACAACGCTTGCACTACTTGGTGCGAATAGCTTCAACATGAATATCCAGAGTGATTATTCGACCATTTCCCTGGATGCAGCTACTCTGCAGTCCATGATGGCTGACAATCTGGATCTGTATTTCCGGATCGTGCCTGCCCGCAATGCAGAAGACTCGAAGAACCAGGTTCCTTCGTCCTATAATAGCCAGAACCTGAAGGCGCTCAGCCCGCCGCTTGATATTGAGACTAATTATACCGGCTACAATACACAGCTGATGCTTCCATTTGCCAAAAACGGTGTGGATGTAAGGACCATGAATGCCAGTAGTCTTGCTGTATATATTGTACACAGCGACGGTACCATCGAGCTGTCCAAAGGCACTGTCGTTTACAACGATAAGAACGAACCGTTTGGCATCTCGTTTGACATCTCCAAATTCAGCAGCTTTAGCATTGTAGAGACCAGTTCCTCCCTTCCTGGAAGTATCGTCACTGGTCCTGCTACTCCTGCTGTACCTGTAGTTGTCCCTAAAGATACAGGAACAGTTACAGTAACAGAAGCAGTCTATTCCCATGCTGCTTATATCAAGGGCTATGGGGATGGTACCTTCAAGCCAAGCCGTGCACTGACACGGGCTGAGCTTGCAGCGCTGCTTGCCCGCAATTTGGGCAATGTGGCTTCAACATCAATAACAGGCTTTGCTGATGTTAACGCGAGCCACTGGGCAACTGCTGATATTGCCAAAGTTACCGCAGCCGGCCTGATGAAGGGTGATCCAGACGGCAGCTTCAATCCCGAACGTGCGGTAACCCGTGCGGAGATGGCAATACTGAGCGCACGGCTGAAGCAATTATCCTTTGATGACAGCAGCGCAGCGGTATCAGCAATTTCCGATGTGAATAAGCATTGGGCGGCAGGAGCTATCGATGCAGTAAAAGCAGCGGGAATAATGACAGGCTTCGCGGACGGCAGCTTTGCTCCGGCCAAGTCGCTGAGCCGTGCAGAAGCGGTTACTGTGATTAACCGCCTGTTCGGCAGAGGTCCACTTAGCGGCGTGACCCGCTCCAGCTTCTCTGATGTTCCGGTTACCCACTGGGCATTTGCCGATATCGAAGAAGCCAGCCTGAACCACAAATACACTGTGCAGAACGGTAAGGAAGTTATCGCCGACTAAGCACAAGCAATAACAGCAGAAGCCTGTTTGAATTCCGGGTAGCCCCCGGCTTCAAACAGGCTTCTTTGTGTAGGAATGAAATTACAGCGGCAAATCGCGCCGTCGGAAAATCTGAATGCCTGCGGAGAAGCACAGCAGCCCGGTCAGCAGCAGCCAGAAGGAAATCCAGCCGATATCCGCTGTGCCCTGCACGATCTCGCCGGGGCGGTAGAAGCTGAACAGCGTGAAGTAGCGCAGTACATCGAGCTTATCGGTGATTTTGGCAAGGATATCGATCGTGAAGAAGGCGAAGGTGATGCCTCCGGAGATCCCGAGCGCTTTTTTCTCGTCATTGCAGACACAGGAGACCAAAAAGGAAAGGCCGCCAATGGCAAAGAACAGCAGGAAGGCGGCGGTGTTCAACTGGCTGAACCGGGCCATACCGAATTCATATTCACTGTCAAGAAACCAGACCTTGCCGGCGAACCCGGCCAGCGTAGTTACAGCCATAATAATGAACAGTGAGGTAACCAGCACGAGCGCCTGCGTAAAAGCGACCTTGCGGCGTGTGGTCGGCGTGGCCAGCAGATAGGCCATCGAGCCGCGGTCGACCAGGCGGGCGATCAGCTGTGTAGACATTTGCACGCAGACAATGGAAAGGATCAGCACCAGAATGAGTCCGTAATACTCTCCGGAAATAAAGCCCTCTGCACTGGAGAAACCATTATTCAGTCCAAAGGCATTGCCAACCCCCTCGGGCATGGCTTTGACCAGATCGTTAAGTGCTTGCGTATTGTCCGCCAGTCCCGGATACAGCCAGATCATAAATACAATATAGAAGGCGGAGCCAAAGGCATAATTCATTATCCCCTTCAGATTGACCCGCATCATTTCTTTATAGAGTGGAAGATTCACTTCACAGCACCCCCGCGGTCATAATAATTCATGAAGATATCCTCCAGGTTCTGTGTCGTTACATCCAGACTTCGGATCCGGTAACCTGCGATCTCCCGGGTGAACTCATTGTAGTTGCCCTGTATCGCAATCCGCACCAGGTTTCCTTCGCGGCTGACTACCTGCAGGCCGGAGGCGGTGAAGCGCTCGGCTTCCTCAGCAGTCTCGAATATAATCTCAAACAGCTTGCGCTGCATCGATTGAAGCTCATGAATATTGTTGATTGCGATAATCTTCCCGTCTTTGATAATGGCTGCCCGGTCACAGGTACGTTCGATCTCCTGAAAGCTGTGGGACGACATCAGGAAGGTGGTGCCTGCGGCTTTTTCCTCCAGCACGAGTTCAATGAAGATCTTCTGCATCAGCGGGTCCAGGCCTGAGGTAGGTTCATCCAGAATGATCACGTCGGGGCTGTGCATGAACGCGGCTACAATGCCGACCTTCTGCTTCATGCCCTTTGACATTTTGCGAATTGGAGTGGCGGCATCAAACTGCAGCCGGTCAATTAGCGCATCACGTTTAGCAGAATCCTTCACACCCTGCATGGAGGCCATAAAATCAAGAAAGCCCTTGCCGGTCATGCCGTCAATGAAGTTAATCTCCCCTGGGAGGTATCCGGTGTGCTTCTGCACGGTTCCCTGGCCGCTCCAGGCATCCAGCCCGTTAATCGTGACCGAGCCCCGGTCCGGCTTCATGAACCCCATAATATGCCGGATGGTGGTCGATTTTCCCGCCCCGTTGGGCCCCAGGAAACCGAACACCTCGCCCCTCGCTACTGTAAATGATACATCTTCGATCCCCCGGCCGTTTGAAAACCGTTTGGTTAAACCCTCTACCTTCAGCATGCTGCACCCCCGTGCGAATAATGAAATATTATTGGTTGTATATTTCATATGTTATAATAGTCCCGGGATTATTCGAAGTCAATATAATTATGAACTCGTATATATAGTATATTTCATTATTTTCGTAGCAGTACACTAGACCGTCAAGTTAGGGTGAAGAATATGAACGGCTTTGAGAAGAGAAGGGCAATGATCAAGGGGCAAATTATGAAGACAACCATGGACATGCTGCAGACCTGGGAACCGAAGCGGCTGCGGATTGCCGACATTGCCAAGACAGCCGGGGTGTCGCAGGTGACGATTTATAATTACTTCGGCAGTAAGGAGGAGCTGATCAAGGAATCGTTCAAGGATTTTGTACAGCGCTCGATTACGGAATTTGAGGCGGAAATGCTTAAGCAGCAATCGCTGAAGGAGCTGATCGGCTACATGGTTTTCAAGGAGAAGGAGACGTACCGCGGACTGGCCCCGGCTGTGATCAAGGAGCTGATGGTGGATGATCCGCAGATGTCTGCCTACATTCAGGAGCAGTATGACAAAAGAATCGTTCCGCTGATGGTTAAAATGGTGGAGGACGGCAAGGCGCATGGTGAAATTTCAGGTAAGGTGTCGGTGGAGGCTGTGCTGCTGCTGATTCAGGTGTATATGAAGAGTTCCGGGGAGATGCTGGATGCGGTGGGGAAACATGAAGACAGGGAACAGATTCTGGAGGAGCTGCTGCATCTGTTCTTTTACGGGCTTTGCGGGCAGGAGCTTCCGAGCAGATAGCTAATGGATTTAATTGAGAAAAATACAAATAAAGCAAAAGTGGCGGAGGGGGATTTTGGAACTGGAGGAGCGCTAGCGTCCGCCTTTGTCTTCAGATTTCTACCGCTTATAGCGGACATAATCAAGAAATCTGAAGACAACAGCGGCTGGAAGTCCAAACATTCTCTGTAGTCACGGCCATGCTAAATATAACCATCGCAATTTTTATATAAAAACAACAACTATAGCAGCGATTTAAACGAATGGCGGATGACATCGCCCCGGCTGATAATGCCCATGAGGACCCGGTTGCGTTCAACAGGTACTTTTTTGATCTGCTTCTTGCCCAGAATGGCGGCAATCCGTTCGATATCCTCGTCCCAGGGAACCGTGATGACTTTCTTTTTGGCAATGGCCATTACATTAAGATTCAGCAGCCGCCGGGTCCGTTCCTCGAATTTATCCTCATCGCCTTTGATTACATTTACTTGAAAAAAAGAGTCGACAATGAGGTCATCATGTTTGCCGATATAGCGCATAATGTCCCCATCGCTTAAATAAGCGACAATTTCATTTCGGTCGTTGATAACCGGCATGCCGCTAATCCGGTGCTCGATGCATTTTTCTATAAAGGTCCGCACGGTGTCATATTCCTTAACCTTATAGACCTGTCTAATCATGAATTCATGCGCTTTCATAAGGTTCCCCCAAGTAAGAATAGACTAGCTTTTGTAAAAATAACTTGTATAATGAAAGTATATACTTGTATTATACAAGTTGCATGTGCGAAGTCAATGACCGCTGCATCTTACAACTAGTTTAAGCTGTTATTCATAGAGAAAAGAGTGGAAAGAAAGGTTGCTGCACATCATGGACAAACGCCCGTTAGAAACGATTGAACTGGAGATGGCCATTCTCAGCCGCCGGCTGACTTCGATCAGCACCTACAAAAAATACGGCATCCTGGACCACTCTGCCTATCTGCTGCTGCATCAGATTGCCTCGAACGGCTCCGCCGGGGTGAAGGCGCTGGCCGATGAGTTTCACCTAGATATTTCTACGATCAGCAGGCAGGCTTCGGCACTTGAGCAGAAAGGGTATGTGACCCGTATACCAGATCCTTTGGACGGCAGAGCCTATACGCTGCAGATCACTGAGTTAGGCGCGGACATGCTGAAGAAGGACACAGACATCCGCCAGGACAAAATCGGACAGCTGCTCGAGGACTGGAGCGAAGAGGAACGTGAACATTTCGGCCAGCTGCTGCAGAAACTGAATGAAGCAATTTTCCGGGTGATGTAAACGTAATAGTCAGACTTTTATAACCGGAGGTGTCTTATGAATACCCAGGATCTTCAAGAAGAAAAGCTGCTTATCGCATTCGAGAATATCAAACGCCTGGCCACACGCACCAAATGGAATGATTCTATTCCCCACGGGGAATTTCTCATGATGTTCGTCATCCATATCATGATGAAGAAAGAACGGTTAGAACCGGTTGCACCGGAATACCCGGGGGTAATGGTATCCAAATTAAGCGAGCTGCTGCAAATCAGCAGACCGACCGCTTCGCAGGCTGTCAGCTCTCTGGAAGAGAAAGGCTATGTCGCGCGCGTCATGTCCGAAACAGACCGGCGGGTGATCTATATCAGCTTGACGGAGCAGGGGCGGCTGGTTTTCGAACAAAAAATGGAACGGTATTCCTGCATTCTAAGCGAGATTGTTGACAAGGTGGGCCGGGAAGAGGTCGACCAGCTGATTGTCACCTGTGAGCGACTGCGGACTGTGGTGGATGAGGTAAGGCAGCGGTTCACGGCCGAGCAGTCGGCCGGAGAATTGCAGGCGGCAGAAATAGGTTAACGACACACGAAGCCTTGTAGGGGATTTTCTCCGCAAGGCTTTTTTGTTATGGAAATTTGCCTGCCTGCATGATGGCGGCTGTGCAGCCGGAGTAAGGGGTACAACAATCCGGAATATCCGGAGACTTCGTACAAAGTGCTGGTCCAAGGGCAATTTGCTCATATCCAATATCCATCTAAAAAACTGCGATAAAGAGCTATTTTGTGTAATATAATATAACCTAAAATGATATGTTTGTGAAATAAAACGAATATATATAGTTTAATATTGTAATAAAAACGAAGACATACGAAATTTGTTGTAATATAATCTAACTCATAAGAAGGAGATAGGTGATAATGTTATATAAATTAACGTAAATAAAGTATCTAATGCAGGGAGGAAACGATAGTATGCAGATCACAGCATCGCCTTATGTGTGGCCTTACGACGGAGCCATGATTCCCCGGAAGACGGCGCTTATGATTATCGATATGCAAACGGACTTTTGCGGTAAGGGAGGGTACGTAGAGCAGATGGGTTACGATCTTTCCCTGACAGCTAAGGCCATTAAACCGATTCAACGGTTGCTGGAGCGTATCCGATGTGTTGAAGGATTTACTATTATTCATACGAGGGAAGGACATAAACCGGATTTATCGGACCTGCCAGCCAACAAGCGGTGGCGCAGCAGGCAGATTGGGGCAGAGATCGGGTCGGAAGGCCCTGCAGGACGTATTTTAGTCCGGGGCGAACCCGGCTGGCAGATAATTGAGGATCTTGCACCCGAGCCAGGGGAATTTATTATCGATAAGCCCGGAAAGGGAAGCTTTTATGCAACTGATCTTGATTTGATATTGAAGAACAGGGGAATCACCCACCTGATTCTTACAGGAATCACTACGGATGTATGTGTTCACACCACTATGCGGGAAGCGAATGACAGGGGGTACGAATGTCTAATCTTAGAGGACTGCACTGGAGCAACTGATCCCCGCAATCATCAGGCCGCGCTTGAAATGGTGAAGATGCAGGGAGGCGTATTCGGGAGTGTAAGCCATTCCGGAGAGGTTCTCAAAGCACTGGAGCAGTATTAGGCCAACACAATTACAACCTAATGGGGGGATATCATATGTGGAAAATGTCCAGAAAAGCAATGCTCGTCCTGTTATCGTCACTTATGCTGCTGCTTACCGCCTGCGGCTCCGGAGAAACCCTCAAAGCTGATGGTCAGGGGGATTCGGGGAAGCTAAAGAAGGTTGTACTGAGACTAAAATGGATTCATCAGGCGCAATTCGCCGGTTTTTATACCGCTGTTGAGAAAGGTTTTTACAAGGATGCAGGACTGGATGTGGAGATTCGGCCGGGGGGATCGGATTTTCCGTCGGTACAGATGGTGGCTTCCGGCAGTGAGCAGTTTGGGGTAACCGGGGCGGATCAGATTATTATTGCCAGAGAAAAGGGAGTACCTGTCAAGGCAGTATCGACGATTTACCGCAAAACACCCTTTGTGATGTTCGCGCTGAAAGAGTCGGGTATTTCCACAATGGAGGATCTTGTCGGCCAGAAGGTAGGCATTAAGCTGGGCGGCAATGAAGAGCTGACGTTCCGGGCTATGGAGAAAAGCGCAGGCATCAAAACCTCAGAAATTGAGGAAATGCCGATTAAATATGATCTTAGTCCGCTGTTGACCGGGCAGGTGAAGGCGTGGCCGGGGTACGTAATCAATGAAGTACTGGCTGTGCAGGAGCAGGGCAAAGAGGTAAACATTATTGATCCGAATGACTACGGCATCAATTTCTATGCGGATACGCTGTTTACTACTGAATCTGTCATTGAAAAAGATCCTGAGATGGTCAAGAGCTTTGTGCAGGCTTCCATGAAAGGCTGGGATTATGCACTGAAAAACCCGGAGGAAGCGGCGGAATTCGGTTTGAAATTTGGGGACAAGCTGGATCTGGATCATGAGGTAGCAATGATGAAGGCCAGCATTCCGCTGCTGGAGCCGGAGCAGTTGCCGCTCGGTTCGACGGAGGAGGAGGCATGGGGTACCCTGCAGAAGAGTCTGATTGAGCTTGGTTTTGTGAAGAAAGAGCAGGATCTGAAGTCACTGTTTACGAACGAATACCTGGAGTAGGAGGCGGTCTTATGACGGCGGTAATTAAGGAACAGAAGAACTTCATTGCAGAACATCGTCCCTTACAGGAATCCAAAGAGCGTGAAGTGATGCTCTCGTTATCAGACTGCTCTCTGTCCTTTGGAGAGGTGCAGGTGCTTAACCAGGTAAATCTGGATGTATACCGGAATGAATTCATTTCCATCTTGGGGCCGAGCGGTTGCGGAAAATCGACCATGCTGAGGCTGATGCTTCAGCTGCTCGGTCCCGACAAGGGAGGGCAGGTCACTTATACTTCTTCCGATCTGTCACTGGGAATGGTTTTTCAGAAGCCGGTGCTCATGCCTTGGCTGACGGCAGTTCAGAATGTCACTCTTCCGCTCGAACTCGGGAACAAGAAGAAGTTCACAAAGCAAGAAGCGCGGGAAAAGGCGGAAAGTGCACTGCGGCTGGTAGGGCTGCAGGATTTTATGAATCATTTTCCGCACCAACTGAGCGGCGGCATGCAGCAGCGGGCGGCGATTGCCAGGGCGCTTGCAGCCGATCCGACGGTGCTCTTGATGGATGAGCCCTTTGGTGCGCTTGATGAGTTGACCCGGGAGAAGCTGAATTTCGAGCTGCTCCGCTTATGGGAGAGCCCCGAAACCAGCCTAAGCAGCATTGTTATGGTTACACATTCGATTCAGGAGTCGGTGCTGCTGTCTGACCGGGTGGTGATGATGTCGCCCCGGCCAGCTGGAGTTACGGATGTTATCCAGGTTCCGTTACCCTCGCCACGGGAGGCCGGGATGGAAGAGCTGCCGGAATTCCACTATACGGTCAAGGAACTGAGAAAGAGGGTGAAGCATTTATGACAGCCAAGTTTAAAGACAGCCTGTATCCGCTCGGATTCGGCCTGGGGTTTCTGGTGCTCTGGGAACTGGCCGTACGCCTCTTCTCCATTCCTGTATATCTGCTGCCTGCCCCCACTGCGGTCTTATCAGCGGTTGAAGCCTCATTAGGCTCACATATGCTTGTTACCCTGATGGAGTCTCTGGCCGGATTTATGCTGGCCAACATTCTGGGATTTATTACAGCCGTTATCTTCGTGCATTCCAAACCGATCGAGAAGGGGGCTTTTCCGCTGGCGATTGCCCTCAAGACAACACCGCTTGTGGCTCTGGCTCCTCTGCTGGTGGTGTGGCTTGGTACCGGGTATTCCTCCAAGGTAGTAGCGTCTACGCTTATCTGCTTTTTCCCGATACTGGTGAACAGTGTTAAGGGACTCAAGGCGATTGAATATGAGGCCTGGGAGCTATTTGCTACTTATAAAGGGACGAAATGGGAAATTTTCTGGAAGCTGCGCCTGCCGACAAGTCTGCCGTATATTTTCTCAGCACTCAAAATCTCGACCTCCCTGGCGATCGTGGGAGCTATTGTCGGCGAATTCGTCGGCGCGAATAAGGGACTTGGATACGTTGTTCTGGTCTCGTCCTATCATATGGATACACCGGTGATGTTTTCGGCGATTATAGCTTCGGCGGCCTGCGGGCTGCTGCTGTTCTGGTGTATCGGACTGCTGGAGAAGAAAGTCATCTTTTGGACAAGGAGCGATGATCTATGATGAAATGCTCAGTGATTAAAGTGCCTGCCGCTTCACCGCATGATACGTCAGGCCTTAGGGCTTCTATTGAAGCCGGGAGCATTGATCCTGCTCAGGTGGTTGCCGTCTTGGGTAAGACCGAAGGTAACGGCTGTGTAAATGATTTTACCCGGGGGTATGCGGTGATGGCTTTGAAGCAGTTTTTTGCTCCGTATTCCGCTGACAGCCAGTCGGCTGTGTCCTATATCATGTCAGGAGGCACGGAAGGTATACTGAGCCCGCATTTCACCATCATGAGCCGCAGCGGTTTGACTGAGGCGGGAGAAGCCGGGCTTGGGCTGAAATCACTCGCGATTGGCGTCTCCAGGACGAGGGATTTCCTGCCGGAGGAGCTGGGGCGTCTGAGTCAGGTGGATGCAGTGGCTGAAGCGGTGTCCCGTGCGGTCCGTGATGCCGGTATTTCGACTGCGGAGGATGTGCATTTTGTACAGATCAAATGCCCGCTTCTGACGGCAGAACAAATTCATGGAGCCCATAGCAGAAATGCTGTACTTGTGACAGAGGATACCTATAAATCCATGGGGTATTCCAGAGGCGCTTCGGCCCTTGGCGTTGCTGTGGCGCTCGGCGAAGTCTGCCGGGAGGGGATCCGGGATGAAGAAATCTGCGTGAATTGGGAGCTTTACAGCGCGGTTGCTTCGACGTCTGCCGGGAGTGAGCTTTCGTGCTGTGAGATCATTGTATTCGGCAATTCTTCCGCAGCGGAGGGGCCTTATCATATTGACCATGATGTCATGAAGGACTCCATTGACGGAGCGGCACTACAGCGCATGATCGACCGGCATGCCGGAGATGAGCTGATTCAGGTGCTGGCCAAAGCGGAGGCTGACCCAACAGGCTATGTAAGGGAGCGGCGCCACACGATGCTCGATGATTCAGATATCAACCATACCCGTCATGCGCGTGCTGTTGTTGGCGGTGTTCTGGCTTATGTATGCGGAGATCCAATGATCTATGTATCCGGCGGCGGAGAGCACCAGGGACCTGCAGGCGGAGGACCGGTAGCGGCCGTATTCCGCAGAAATCAATAAATTATTCTTATGGAGGAATGACATATGCTTACACAGGAAACCGAGGTTCTGACGGCAGAGGAAATGACATGGGAGCTAATGCCTAACCATATTGAGCTGTATCACCGGGAGATTGTCTCTGCGGCGCAAGCGGATAAGCTGGGAATACGGATGAGCTCAATTTTATGGGAAAAGCTCGGTGTTGGCGGGCAGGTGGTTCCCCATTATCACGACGTGGTCGAGATTATTCATATAACTGTAGGCGAGGTTAAGCTGCTAAGTGGCGGCGAGTGGAGCAGCTACAGGGCTGGAGATACCTTTCATGTGCCGGCAGGCGTTGTCCATTCGGTAGCCAATGCCGGGGATTCTCCGTCTGAGCAGATTAGTATTTTTCTGCCGGCAGAAGCGCAGGTAACTCCAAACTCCTTTTTCGGCACAACAATTATTGAAGATATCTATTCCTCAAAGCTAAAGTAAAGGCGGCGGAGCTCCATGGCGAACAATGTAATCACAGGCCTGACCTGCAGCGACATTCTGTTGATTCCCGATCTCAAGGAAGCAGTTGTGCTTGCCGGAGCGGGCGGTTTGCACCGTTACATAAATCGCGTAAATGTGATGGAGGTCCCGGATGTAATTGATTGGGTCCGGCCGGGGGAATTCCTGATTACCAGCGGGTTCCCTTTCCGTGACCAGCCTGATTTAATTTCAGACATGATTCCGCAGCTGAACCAGAAGGGTGTCTCCGCACTGGGCATCAAGACCAAGCGTTTTATTGATGAGGTTCCCGCCAGGGCGCTTGAGCTTGCCGACCAGCTGGATTTCCCGATTTTCGAATTGCCTTCGTCCACATCGTTCTCTGATGTGGTCAGAGATATTATGGAACGGGTGCTGGTTCAGGAAGCCAGGGAACTCTCCCAGCTCCAGAGTAGGTTTCAGAAGCTGTCGAAGCAATTGCTGCACGGCGACGGCATCGAGGACTTTCTGCGCTCACTAGACGGGATGCTGCACAATCCGATTGTGCTCCTGGATGATATGGACCATGTGTTCTGCTCTCCGCAGGCTGAGGAGCTCGGGCTTCACCGCCAGTCTCCGATTTGGATTCAGCTTAGGGATGAGGCAAGTCTCGGCATCTGTTTCATTACCCTTGGAGAGCGGCGGATCAGGGCTTATATCTCTGCAGTCAACGACAAGCAGATGAATCAGTGCCTGCTCATATTACTTGAATGGAACCAGGAACTGACCGTGGTCGATCAGCTGACTATAGACCGTGTAGGTGTTCTGGTCGGACTGGAAATGATCAATGCGAACGCCCGCAGAGAAGTCGAACTGAAGTATGTGGACCAGTTCCTGCAGGATTGGATCAGTGGCAGGATTGTTGCCAGTGAGGATCTGAAGCTGAGAGCTGAGGCCTGCGGTTGTCCGTTGCCTGATCAGGCAATGACTGCAGCGGTGGTAGGCTGGCTGGACATGAAGCCCGAGGTTAAGCAGATGCAGCAGGCGGTGAAGAGGATCAGGGCAAGGTCAGATTTACAGCATGTGAAGATGACGATCATGGAAGGCGAACTGGCAGTAACGATAGCTGATAACGGGGACAGCCCGCTCGCCGGCACTCTGCAGCGCCTGCTTACGGAGCTGAATAACGTATGTGCCAAAGATACATTTGTCTTCTGTATCGGAGAGAAGGTGAGCCGCCCTGATCTGGTTCATTTCAGCTACGAGTCTGCCAAGAAGATTTATCATATCCGCGAGATTTGCGATTTCCGGGAACCGTTTATAGATTATAGAAAACTGGGTGTCTTCAGGCTGCTATACCATTTGCCGGAGCTTGAAGAAATCCGGGATTACCGGGATCAGTATCTGATTCCCCTGCTTGATTACGACAGCAAGCACAACGTATCCCTGCTTCAGACGCTAACCCAGTACTTCAAGAACAGCCGCAATGTAAAAAAAACCTCAGCCGCATTGTTCACTCATTATAATACCGTGACCTACAGGATTGAACGTGCTTGCGAGCTGCTGAACTTAAACTCAGATGACGGGGACGATATGCTTGAGCTTCAATTAGCCCTTAAGCTGCATGAGATGAGGCCTTATGACAGGCAGCGTAACCTACAGAATAGGAGATGACAACATGGAAATGGCCGAATTTCCGCTCAAGCTGTCTGCAGGATGGCTGCGGGACCAATACAGAAGTGGAGTGCTCACGCCGGAAGCGGTTATCCGTGAAATTATCCGGCGTTCACAGCAGGATCAGGAGCTGAATATTTGGATTGAGCCGCCGGACTACGGGCGGATACAGCCCTATCTGGAGGCTATAAGCCATTTGGACAGGGAGAATTATCCGCTCTGGGGAATTCCGTTTGCGGTCAAGGATAATATTGATGTACTGGGTTTCCCCACAACAGCAGCTTGTCCGGATTTCAGCTATATACCGGACAGACACTCTTCTGTGGTGGAGCGTTTAGTCGGTGCAGGGGCGGTTCCGGTAGGCAAAAGCAATCTGGATCAATTTGCCACCGGACTAGTCGGCACAAGAAGTCCCCATGGGGCTGTGCATAACGCGCTCAGACCGGAATATATCAGCGGCGGCTCCAGCTCCGGCTCGGCAGTTGCTGTTGCTCGCGGCCAGGCTGTCTTCTCGCTGGGCACGGATACTGCCGGCTCAGGGCGTGTGCCTGCGGCACTGAACGGTCTGGTAGGGTATAAGCCCAGCCTGGGAGCCTGGCCCACCTTGGGAGTAGTCCCGGCTTGCGCCAGCCTGGATTGTGTCACGGTGTTCGCGAATGAACTGGAGGATGCCCTGCTGGTTGACCGGCAGGTGCGCGGCCGGGATGCCTCCGATCCCTGGTCCCGCAGTATCCCGCGGGAAGCAGACCGTCTTCCTGCCAGGCTGCTGTTCCCGGCAGATCCGCTTGGCTTCTATGGGCCCCATGAGGAGGATTACCGGCGGGCCTGGCAAGCGGCGGGCGACTCGCTGAAGGGGCTGGGGATTCCGGTAGAATACGTGGACTGTACGATGTTCTTCGAAGCGGCGTCCATCCTGTATGATGGTCCTTGGGTAGCCGAGCGTTGGGCCGCTTTGGGAGAATATGTAGAGAATAACCGCGCATCCGTTCTTCCAGTAACTGAACGGATTTTATCATCGGGAAACGGGGAGCAGCATACGGCCTCTGGTCTGTTTCAGGCAATGCACCGGCTGCAGCGGTACAAGGGCGAGTGCCGGGAGCTGCTACGGGATGCGGTCCTGGTCATGCCAACCTGTGGAGGAACCTGGACCAGAGAGCAGGTGGAGCTGAATCCGGTCGGCGCGAATTCGGATATGGGCCGGTACACCAATCATTGTAATTTGCTTGATCTGTCTGCGGTAGCTATTCCTGCCGGGGAAGCGGCGCAGGATTTGCCTTTTGGAGTCACCTTGTTCGCGCTGGCGGACAACGAGCATCTGCTGGCGGGAACAGCAAGCCTATACTTCTCCGGAGCATCAGCTGAAGAAGTGGAAGCAGAAGAGACAGCAGGAATAGTAGAAAAAGCAGGGAGCGTGACATTCTGTCCTGTACAGCAATGGACAACGATTGCCGTCTGCGGACTGCATATGAAAGGCTTTCCGCTTGAGAAGCAGATGGCCAGCCATGGCGCTTATTTTTGGCGAGAGGCGAGAACGGCGCCTTGCTATGAAATGATCAGATTGCAGTCCGTACCTGCCAAACCCGGGTTAATTAAGAAAGCTCAAGGCGGAGGCTCAATTCAGCTTGAGCTTTGGAAGATGCCGGAACAATCCGTCGGTGCATTTGCAGCCTTAATTCCTGCACCGCTTGGGCTTGGGAAGGTGGAGCTTGAGGACGGTTGTGAGGTTATGGGATTCATCTGTGAAGGCTATGCTGAGGCAGAAGGGGAGAATATAACTGCCTGCGGCGGCTGGCGTTATGCCTGACATTAATCCTGTTACCGGCCGGCAGACCCGGTTAAGGTTTCCCGGCTGGATTGACAACAAATTTGGTCTTGAGCTATACTTTCTGTAATCTTATAGTTGGTATACGTTGAATGAGCGCAGTAGCAGCTTAGTCCCTGTCACAGAAAGCCGGGGGGTGATGGAACCCGGTACATACGAGGGCTGCGAAATACACTCTGGAGTATCTTGGGTAATGCCAAGCGGAGCTAAGCGAACGATAACTCGCTGATAGTGGTACGGACACGCTTGTTCCTGGTGTTCGTGCAATTTGGGTGGTAACACGGTTAATCCAATCGTCCCTGTGTCTGAACAGACAAGGGGGCGATTTTTTTATTGGATTTTTAAGCTGTCCGGAACCGCGCCGCTCCCCGCTCAGGACGTAGATCATACAAGAACCGACAACTTCCAAAGGAGATGTATATGTTGAATATTATCGATGAACTGGAATGGCGCGACGCCATTAACCAGCAGACAGATGCAGAAGGACTGCGCGAATTAACGAACAGCAAGGCGGTCTCGCTGTATTGCGGTGTAGACCCGACGGGTGACAGCATGCATATCGGCCATCTGATTCCGTTTATGATGCTCAGACGCTTCCAGCTGGCCGGGCACCGTCCGGTGATCCTGATCGGCGGAGCTACAGGTACCATCGGCGACCCGAGCGGACGCCAGAGTGAGCGTTCCCTGCAGACGATGGAGCAGGTGCAGGAGAATGTGGATGCGCTGACTTCTCAGATGAAAAAGCTCTTCATCTCGGATGATGACGCCAACCAGGTTCGCCTGGTTAACAACTACGATTGGACCAAGGATATTAACGTGATTGAGTTCCTGCGTGATTTCGGCAAAAACTTCAGCATCAATACGATGCTGGCCAAGGATGTTGTCTCCAGCCGGCTGGACAGCGGGATTTCGTTCACCGAATTCTCGTACCAGATTCTTCAGTCGATCGACTATCTGCACCTGTACAAGCATGAGGATGTGCAGCTGCAAATCGGCGGCTCTGACCAATGGGGCAACATTACAAGCGGTCTGGACCTGATCCGTAAAAAAGAAGGCAATGAGGCCAAAGCCTTCGGCCTGACCATCCCGCTGATGCTTAAAGCAGACGGCACCAAGTTCGGTAAAACTGCCGGAGGCGCGGTATGGCTTGATCCGAAGAAAACAACGCCGTACGAATTCTACCAGTTCTGGGCAAACACCGATGACCGCGACGTGGTGAAATACCTGAAGTACTTCACTTTCCTGGGCAAAGAGGAGATTGAAGCACTCGCAGCCAAGGTGGAGTCGGAGCCGCACAAACGGGAAGCCCAAAAGGCTCTGGCCGAAGAGATGACCCGGTTCGTTCACGGTGAAGAGCTGCTGGAGCAGGCCAAACGCATTACAGCAGCCTTGTTCAGTGGCGATATCCGCTCGCTGACCGCCGATGAAATCGAGGAAGGCTTCAAGGAAATGCCGACCTACACCGCCTCCAAGGAAGCGAAGAACATTGTGGACTGGCTGGTAGACCTCGGCATAGAACCATCCAAACGCCAAGCGCGTGAGGACATTACCAAGGGTGCAATTTCCATCAACGGTGAGCGTGTAAACGAGCTGGAGGTTGAGATTACCGCTGAACATGCGATCGGCGGGAAATTCATTATTGTCCGCAAAGGCAAGAAAAATTACAGTCTGGTGAAATTGACATAAAGTTGTAATCCAACATAACTTCAGCAAGGAGGGTGTTCCGAAGGCCGTGAACCGGCTGCCGGGACTCCCTCCTTTTCTTTTGCGTAAGATGAGTGCCGGAGGGGGATTTTGGAACAGTAGGAGCGATTGCGACCGCCTGAAAGTTTCCGTTGGAAAGCTCGCATCGGAAGCAAAACTAGTCTCCGGATTTCAACCGCGGCCGGAAGTCCAAACAATTGAATACTAAAACGAAATATCATATCCTCATGCAAGGAACTACCAGTAGTGAAACAGCATTATGGGTTGTGAGTGCGTTGTCTTTGGCTGCTAACATAGCCGTAATTGTTTATCATTGCTATAAAATATTCAAACATAACCGTAATCCGCTTAAAGTGGAGGTATACACCGATCTGGCGGCTTACAAAGCCATCGCAGACATGAATTAAAGGAAAGTACCTTCCCGCATTAAAAAGATGTTCCGGCCGCCTTTGGCCGGAACATCTTTTTGGTCTAGAGAAACCTATATCAGCTTAATCTTCAAGCTTCGCGAGTTCGTCCTCAAGACCGGCCAGGGTGGCCCGAATGGCTTCTATCAAGGCTTGCTGCCTTGCCGCCTGTTCCCGCAGCTGCTGCTCTTCCGGGACATCGGAATCCGGCTCATATCCCGGAGAGGCTGTCAGCACTCTCAAATCCGCTTCATAAATCTCCATAACCCTCTGTGCTTCCTTCAATTCCTCCCCGGCAAGGCCAATCTGGTATTCCAGATACGTGATATCAGATGCAGCCGCTGCATGGGTTGAACGCTGTGAATAAGTCATCATACACCTCCGTCGTGGTCTTGTATGTTTAGGATACAAGCTTTCCGGGGCAGGCTCAACTATGGAGCTATAGATCAATTATCGTCCGGTGTGAATGCCGCCGCTTTCTTTTCAGCAAGAGCAGCAGACATACCAAGCTCACACTACTGCTTAAAACAATGATATTAATATAATCGTTGTACCATAACATCAGCGGTTCATTCATCAAGGAGTGGACACCGACAACAAAAAACAAATTTTCAGTCAGTAAATAAAGCAGGCAGAACATGATTCCGAAAATGACAAGCTGTATAAAATCATATACAAACTCCATCCCGGCGTAGCCGGAATAGATCCGGTTAGGAATATGCATAAGCGCAAAAATCGTCTGAGAAATGAACAAGGCTGCAGTAACGCGAGACGAATGACGTTTTATTTTGCTGCATAAAAGAAAGATCTGAATAAATAAAAAGCCCCGGAACACGATTTCCTCCAGCAGCGCATTGCCAAAAAGCTGTCCCAGTAACCCCCCGATCAGATCACTCGGATACTGGGTTAAATTATCGTTAAATACGATGCGGGAGCCGGTAAAGAGGTTCACGCCCAGATTGATGAGGTGAATGGCGAACCAGAAGAGCAGGAAGCTCATTACACCCGGCAGGAGTTTTTCCTTCTTCAAGCCCAGTTCGCCCGGGTGTACTTTGACGATGGCCCATAAAAAGACGGCTACCTCCACCAGCAGGCCAATCAGATTAGCACTTAGTGTTCCGCCGATCCAGCCGTTGGTAAGATCAGAAATCGTACGATAGTATCCGCGTTCAAAGTAAATGAGATTAACCGAAAGCGAAAAGATAATCTGAATGATAATCATCCCTGCGATCAAAGGGACAGACACGGGTCTTGCTTCAAATATAGATGAAGTATTCCTGGTTTTACGTGGCATCATTGGCCATAACCCTCCTTAATTATTTACCGGGCCAGCCATCTTATCTTCAAGGGATACATTTATTACCAATGCGGGCCCGGAATCACTATATCCTTCGGCGGGAGAAATCTCCATTACAAAGATCATAGACCTAAACAACTATAAAACGATGGTTGCCAGCGAAACGTCAGCCCAAATCTGTATGAACTATCAGATGAATATGATATAGTTAACATTAGGCTTTATGAAGTGATAGAAGACCTGAAAGGGAGTACTTCATGACACAATTTGTCTACAAACAGATTATTGATGATCTAAAAATGAAAATATTCGCGGGAGAATTCGCCGATATGAGATTGCCGGATGAACGGAGCCTCAGCGAGACCTATCAGGTAAGCCGCAGCTCCATCAAGCGTGCGCTGACCAAAATGGAGAGCGTCGGCATTATTTTCAAAAAACGCGGTTCAGGTACGTTCATCAATCCCCTGTACATAAAAAACGAATCCATCTTTAACTACGAAGGCTCGAATCTGGGCGTTACCGACAATTTTCAGATGCACGGCAAGAAGCCGAAAGTCAAAGTGCTGAATTTCGAGGTGATTCCACCCACCAAGGAGCTGCAGCGTGATTTGTTCCTCGGGCCCCATGACTTTGTCTACAAGATCGTCCGTCTGCGCCTGTTCGACGATGAGCCCTTTATGATTGAGACGGGGTATATTCCGATCAAAATCGTTCAGGATCTCAATCAGACGATTATCGAAGGATCGATCTTCAATTATCTGGAGGACTCGCGCAACATTGCCGTCACCAAATCGTTTCTGTCCATCTTTGCCGAGCCTTCCGAGCCGGAGGACCAGGAACTGCTGCATTTAAGCGTAAATGAACCCGTGGGGATCATGGAAGGAATCTTCTTTTTGGATAACGGGACCCCCTTTGAATTCTCACACATGCGGTTCCATTACAAATATCTCAAATTCAATACTTTTGTATCGGTACATTAAAAATAAGACCGGGAAATTTCCCGGTCTTATTTTTTTTGTCTTGTAGTCGCTGTTGTGGTGAAGTTTAAAAGTTTATCTAAATTATTTCGTGTAATATATTGGTAAAAATTATAGAAATAAAGCTGTTTTCCTGCGTTATGGGCCCGATTTTCATACTATGTTCAAAATTTCACAAAATTGGACCGTATCACTTGTCAAAAAGGTTGTATTTATTTTTTGCAGAGGTATGATGTACGTGTAGAGAAAAGAGATTGGTATTGTATTCATAATTAAACAGGGAGTGGAGAAAATGGGATTATCGACCTTGAATGTTGATTACTCATCAAAAACGTATCTGAAGAAGCTGGATGCTTACTGGCGTGCAACGAACTATATTTCAGTAGGGCAGCTGTACTTGAAAGACAACCCGCTTTTGAGAGAGCCTCTTAAAGACGCTGACGTAAAAATTAAACCGATCGGGCACTGGGGTACTATTCCCGGCCAGAACTTCATCTATGCCCATTTGAATCGTGTAATTACTAAATATGACTTGAATATGTTCTATGTTGAAGGCCCGGGCCATGGCGGCCAGGTTATGGTTTCCAACTCCTATCTGGATGGCAGCTACACCGAAATCTATCCGGAAATTACCCAGGACATCCCTGGTCTGAAGAAACTGTTCAAACAATTCTCGTTCCCGGGCGGCGTTGCTTCCCATGCTGCACCGGAAACACCGGGATCGATTCATGAAGGCGGAGAGCTTGGATATTCCTTGTCCCATGGCGTTGGCGCTATTCTGGATAATCCGGACCTGATCTCGGCAGTTGTTGTCGGAGACGGCGAAGCCGAAACCGGACCGCTGGCAGCTTCCTGGTTCTCCAACCGCTTCATCAACCCGGTTACCGATGGTGCTGTATTGCCGATTCTGCACTTGAACGGCTTCAAGATCAGCAACCCGACAATTCTGTCCCGTCAATCGAAAGAAGAAATTACCGCCTACTTCACAGGCATGGGCTGGGAACCGTTCTTCGTTGAAGGCGAAGATCCTGAACATATGCACCCTGAAATGGCGAAAGCTCTGGATGCTATCGTTGAAAGAATCGCAGCGATCCAGAAAAATGCGCGCGAAAATAACGACCTTACCCGTCCGGTATGGCCGATGCTCGTCTTCCGTTCCCCTAAGGGCTGGACTGGACCTGCGCAGTGGGATGGCGTGCCTAACACAGGTTCGTTCCGTGCCCATCAGGTGCCAATTCCGGTAGACCAGAAGAATATGAAACATGCACCGGCCCTGCTGGACTGGATGCACAGCTACAGACCGGAAGAATTATTCGATGAGAACGGCCGTTTGAACGCAGAGCTTGCCGAAATCCTTCCAAAAGGCGACAGACGTATGGGCATGAATCCTGTGACTAACGCCGGCCACCTGATTAAAGATCTGAACCTGCCGGACTTTGCCGACTATGCACTGGATAACTCTGTTCCAGGTAAAGTTGTAGCACAGGACATGGCGGTTCTGGGGAAATATCTGAAAGAGGTTGTGCTGCGCAATGAGCCTAACCGCAACTTCCGGATTTTCGGACCGGATGAAACGATGTCCAACCGTCTGGGACCAGTCTTCGAAGTAACCAAACGCCAATGGCTGGATCAGGTTATTGAGCCTAATGATGAATTCCTGGCTTCCTATGGCCGTGTTATTGACTCCCAGCTGTCTGAGCACCAGGCAGAAGGCTTGCTCGAAGGTTATGTTCTGACAGGCCGCCACGGATTCTTCGCAAGCTATGAAGCATTCCTGCGCGTTGTTGATTCGATGATTACCCAGCACTTCAAATGGCTGCGCAAGGCAACCGATCAAGGCTGGCGTGCAGACATCCCTTCATTGAATGTTGTAGCAACTTCGACAGTGTTCCAGCAGGATCACAACGGCTACACTCACCAGGATCCGGGTCTCTTAGGTCACCTGGCTGACAAAAAGCCGGAATTCATCCGTGAATATCTGCCTGCCGATGCGAACTCTTTGCTGGCTGTATTCGATACCGTACTGAACGACCGTCAGAAGATCAACCTGATCGTCTCCTCCAAGCATCCGCGTCCGCAGTGGTTTAGTGCGGCAGAAGCGCAGGAGCTGGTTGATAAAGGGCTGAAGATCATTGACTGGGCCAGCACTGATAACGGCGGCGAACCGGATGTTGTCTTTGCTTCCGCAGGTACAGAACCGACCATTGAAGCCTTGGCTGCTATCTCCATCCTCAATGAGAAATTGCCTGAGCTGAAAATCCGTTATATCAACGTAGTCGATCTGCTCAAGCTGAGAAGCCAGAAGCTGGATCCGCGCGGCTTATCCGACGAAGAGTTTGATCAATTTTTCACAAAAGACAAACCGGTAATCTTCGCATTCCACGGCTATGAAGGGCTTATCAAAGACCTGTTCTTTGACCGCCACAACCATAATCTGCATGTACACGGCTACCGTGAGAACGGCGATATTACGACTCCGTTCGATATGCGCGTACTGAATCAGATGGACCGTTTCGACCTGACGAAGGAAGCTGTTCTGAGCCTGCCGCAAGCAGATCAGTACACTGCTATCGCAGCTGAGATGGATGCTATGGTTAAGAAGCATTATGAATTTATCCGCGAAGAGGGTATTGATCTTCCGGAAGTTGAGAACTGGGTCTGGAAAGGCCTGAATAAATAATTCTAAGGCAAGTGCCTGCTCCTGAATGATGGGGGCAGGCTTTTTTTGATGTTCTCCGGTTTGAATAGAAGGGTTTTAATGTAACTTTGTGGAAAATAGATGTAAATATTTGAAAGCACTCGTATTCGTGGAGGGAATTTGCAAGTGAGAGAATACAACCGATACAAAGGACTTAAACAGCTATCAGTCAGTTTGCTCGTTGTCATTCTGCTGCTTTTACTGGCTGTTCCAGCCCGCGCAGCTGAAAGGGGAGCAGATACGGCTCCTTCCGGCACCCCGCTGTCTTCACTTGCTGCGGTTGTTGATACCTATGTAGCCGCCCGCCGGCAGACGACTGCCGCTGTATCTGTTGCAGTTGTTAATAATGGCGAGACCGTCTTCAATCAAGCATATGGATTCGCGGACATCGAACATGAGACAGCAGCTGATACAGGTACTGTGTTTGAATGGGGATCGTGCTCCAAGCTGCTGGTCTGGACCAGTGTGATGCAGCTGGTGGAGCAGGGGAAACTGGATTTGCACCAGGATATCCGTGAATATCTGCCTAAAGGTTTTTTCCAAAAATTAAAGTATGATCAGCCGATTACGTTGCTGAACCTGATGCATCATAATGCTGGCTGGCAGGAACGGGCTACGGATTTGTTCTATTTTGCAGAGGAGGATGTCCCTGAGTTAGGAGAGGCGCTGGCCCTCTTTGAACCCCGGCAGGTCTATGAACCGGGTAATGTAGTAGCCTATTCCAATTATGGTGCGGCTTTGGCTGCCTACCTTGTGGAGCTGCAGAGCGGCCAGCCATTCTATACCTATGTGAAAGAGCATATTTTCGATGTGCTGGGGATGGAACATACCTCTATTCATCCGGCCCAGCGGGATAATGAGGCAGTCTATGCCGCGAGAAACAAGATTCAAGGCTATACCACAAAGCTGAAGCTGATCAAGAAGAATAGAGGATTCATCGGTATATATCCAGCAGGAAGTGCTACTGGAACCGCTGGTGATGCCGCAAAGTTTCTGGCCGCACTGATGCCGGCCGCAGGAACTACGAGTCCATTATTCCGCAGTGATACCGTTTTAAAAGAGATGCTATCCCCGAGCCTGAATTACGAGGGAACGGATATTCCGAGAATTGCCCACGGTTTCTTTGAGGTGAATCACACGGTCCCTGCTTTGGAGCATGGGGGGAATACCCTTGGCTTTTCCAGCAAGTTTACGATAGATCCGGCTTCCGGGTTCGGAATGGTCGTGATGACCAACCAGTACAATGAATGGGAATACTGCGCAGGCCTTACCGATAGGGTGTTTGGCACCTACAAACCCCAGGCTTCTGGCATGGACCTTCCGGATAGTGTGCAGGTAGAGGGGGAATATCAGTCCGCCCGGAGGGTGATTCACGGATTCACCAAATTGCTGGGATATCTCAGTACAATGAAGATTGTTTCGGTCAACAGGAATATCATTGACTATAATGATACGCCCTATAAACAGATTGAACCTTATGTGTATGTTCCGGTACGGCAATCGGGCTTCGCCTATTTTGTAAGAGATGCTCAAGGAGCAGTCGTGAAGGTTTCAAATCCGTATTTTGATTCCTTTCCGCTTACTGGCCTGGCTGCACAAAGAACCGGGATATCTCTGATAGCTGTGGGCCTCGGAGCGTTATTGATCATGCTTGCCATGATTAGCGGATTCGTCCGATGGATCATCACCAGATTCAGGAGAGCCGCTAAGCCGTCATCCGGTTTTAACAAATACTATCTATGGATGAACATTGCCGGACTTGCTTTTATAGTGAATACCATCATTCTTGGGTACCGAACTCTGAACTACACTACCTATTCTGCCATCCGCATTCATCTTATCGGGAACATCGCCTATGTGGTACTTACTGCAGGTTATATAATGCTGCTTATGATGAAGCTGCGGAGTATAGAAGCGGGTAAAGTAAGCAAGATCATGTACATACTGTCGGGAGTCTCAGCGCTGTTATTCAGTGCTATTATCATCGGCTGGGATTTGTACTATTAAGCACATAAGTCAGATACATACCCAGCCAGTTGCCGGAACGAACGGTGATTGGCTGTTTGTATGTCCGAGGTATATCCCACGAAATGATATAAAAAGTACGGTAATACCTTTAATTCTGTGAATGACGCACTTTTTTGATTATGCTACGATTTGCATTGAGAAAGGGGGCTGTGTTCCTGAACTTGTAAGCGCTTAATTGTTGACCCAAAATGTATAACAGAGGAGTGCAATGCATGAGTAGAATGGTTAAAAAAATTTTCTCCGCCGTATTGGCGGCCAGTCTGCTGCTTCCGTTAGGCAGGATTGCTCCGGTTGCCCGGGCAGCTGAAACGGGCCAGGAAGAGACCCGAACGGTGTATCATGAAACCTTTGCGGGCGGGGCAGGAAAAGCAGTCAACTCAGGAGGGGCAAGTCTTGCAGCAGTCACCGGTAAAGCTTTTGACGGCAATGCCGACGGTGCGGCTATATACGTAAATAACAGAGTGAACAACTGGGATGCAGCGGATTTCAAATTCAGCGATCTCGGCCTCGAAAACGGGAAAACGTACACGGTGACTTCCATTGTCTATGTTGATGCAAATGTGAGTCTGCCTGACGGTGCAAAGGCGGCGCTTCAAACTGTAAACAGCTATGGAAATTATGCGGAAGCAGCTTATGAAGCCGGGAAAGCGGTCACGCTGACCAAAGAATTCACCGTGGATACAAGCAAGGATCAGGCTTTGCGTATTAATTCCAACAGTGCCGGAGCGGCTGTGCCGTTCTATATCGGAGACATTCTTTTTACCGAGAAGGTAACCACAGATGTTGGAGAAGAGCCGGCCAGAGAACCGGCAATACCGTTCAGTACAATTACCTTTGAAGATCAGACTGCTGGCGGCTTCATAGGCAGAGCTGGAACTGAAACGCTGAGTATCACAAATGAAGACAATCATACCGGAGAGGGCTCCTATGCGCTGAAGGTGGAAGGCAGAACCTCAACCTGGCACGGACCTTCACTGCGTGTTGAGAAATATGTGGATAAGGGCAGTGAATATAAAATTTCAGCCTGGGTGAAGCTGATTGACCCGGCAAGCGCGCAGCTTCAGCTCTCGACACAGGTCGGCAATGGAAGCAGTGCCAATTACGTGGCGCTTTCCCCTAAGACCATCAATGCCGCCGACGGCTGGGTGAAATTCGAGGGAAGCTACCGCTATAACAGTGTGGGCGGCGAATATCTCACGATCTATATTGAAAGTTCGAATAACGCCGCAGCCTCCTTTTATATCGACGATATCAGCTTTGAGCCGACCGGCACTGGCCCTGTTGCCATCCAAAAGGATCTGGTTCCTGTAAAAGCGGCTTATCAGAACGATTTTCTGATCGGCAATGCAATTACCGCGGAGGATCTGGAAGGGGTCCGGCTGGAGCTGCTCAAAATGCATCACAACGTTGCAACCGCCGGCAATGCCATGAAACCGGATGCGCTTCAGCCGACAAAGGGGAATTTTACTTTTGACGCCGCCGATGCCATGGTTGATAAGGTTCTGGCTGAAGGTATGCAGATGCACGGGCATGTGCTGGTATGGCATCAGCAGTCTCCGGCGTGGATGAATACAGCCACAGATGCCGAAGGGAATACGACAGCACTGGGACGGGACGAGGCGCTCGTCAATTTGCGGACCCATATCCAAACGGTCATGGAGCATTTCGGGGATAAGGTAATCTCCTGGGATGTTGTGAACGAAGCCATGAATGATAATCCGCCAAATCCGACCGATTGGGAAACCTCGCTGCGCCAGTCTCCTTGGAAGAATGCAATTGGAGCAGACTATGTCGAGCAAGCCTTCCTGGCAGCCAGGGGTGTGCTGGACGCCCATCCGGATTGGGATATCAAGCTGTATTATAACGATTACAACGAAGATAACCAGAATAAAGCACAGGCTATCTATAACATGGTCAAAACGATCAATGATAGGTATGCCCTTACACATCCCGGCAAGCTCCTCATCGACGGTGTCGGCATGCAGTCGCACTACAGCATTAATACGAATCCCGACAATGTTAAATTGTCTCTGGAAAAGTTTATTTCCCTTGGTGTAGAGGTAAGCATCACTGAGCTCGATATTCAGGCTGGAAGCAACTATCAGCTGTCTGACAAGCTCGCGGATGCCCAGGGTTATCTGTACGCACAATTAATGGATCTGTATAAAGCTCATTCCGCCAATATTGCCAGAATTACGTTCTGGGGCATGGATGACAATACGAGCTGGAGAGCCTCTTCCAATCCGCTGTTGTTCGATAAGAGTCTTCAGGCCAAACCGGCTTACTACGGAGTTATCGATCCTGTTAAATTTATGGCAGAGCACCAGCCGGATACTACCGATGCCAATGTCTCCACTGCAGTCTATGGCTCTCCAAAAGTGGATGGAACGGTTGATGCGCTATGGAGCAATGCATCCGAGCTGCAGGTTAACCGTTATCAGCTGGCTTGGCAAGGAGCAACGGGAGTCGCTAAGACCCTCTGGGATGATCAGAACCTGTATGTGCTGATTCAGGTCAGCGATGCACAGCTCGATAAAGGCAGCCCCAATGCATGGGAGCAGGATTCCGTTGAAATTTTCCTGGATCAGAATAATGCCAAAACCTCGTTCTATCAGGACGATGACGGGCAGTTCCGCGTCAATTATGACAATGAAACGACCTTTAATCCGCCGGGTATTGCTGCAGGCTTTGAATCGGCAACTAAGGTATCCGGAACAAACTACACGGTTGAAGTTAAGCTTCCGCTAAACAAAGTTTCGGCAGCTAATGATAAGAAGATCGGCTTCGACATCCAGATCAATGACGCCAAAGACGGCGCTCGGCAGAGTGTTGCCGCATGGAATGATACGACCGGCAACGGCTATCAGGATACTTCTATATACGGCGTGCTTACCCTCTCGGGTAAAAAGGTAAGTTCGGAACCAACACCAACACCGACAGCAACACCAACACCGACACCGACAGCAACACCAACACCAACACCAACGCCAACACCGACATCAGCAGCGTTACCCGGCGGCAGCAGCAGCGCATCTACTCCGCAGCCAGTAACCGTTGAGAGCAAAGACGGAATCGTTACAATCAAACCGCCGGTGAAGACGGAAGGCGGGGCAGCAAAAGCAGCAGTTTCGGGCGATCATATGAAAAAGGCGCTTGAACAGGCTGTTCCGGCAGCAGACGGTAAAAAACACATCGTGATCGACCTGCCGAAGCAGACAGGCGCAGCCTCCTATGAAGTTCAACTGCCTGCTCAAAATTTAAAGGGACAGCAAAACCTCATGCTGCTGATAAAGACAGACCTAGGAACGATGGAGCTTCCAAGTAACATACTGTCCGGTGTTACAGCAGACACTGAGGTAGTATCCGTCCGTATACAGCAAGCTTCCACGGATAATCTTGATGCGGCAGCCCGCAGTGTCATTGGCCAAGGTCCGGTAATTGGACTGAGCCTGACTGCCGGCGGCAAAGCCATAGCCTTGAGCAGTCCGGATATGTCCTTAAAGATCTCCATTCCTTATACCCCGGCAGCAGCCCAGCTTGGCAATAAGGGTTCACTTGTGGCAGGTCAGATCGACAGCAAAGGAAGTTTGACAGCAATTCCGAATAGCCGTTATGACGCAGCTAGCGGATCACTAGTATTCCATGCCGCGCAATCCGGTACCTATGCGGTAGCCTATAAGCCGGTAAGCTTCTCAGACCTGGAGAATCTGTCTTGGGCTCAAGACGCGATCAGCGCCATGGCCGCCCGGGGGATTGTTCAGGGCACTGCTGAGAACAGCTTCTCCCCAGCTTCATCTATAAAGCGTGCAGATTTCATCACACTGCTTGTAAGAGCTCTTGAACTGAAGGGTAAAGGGCAAGCTGGTGCGGGCTTCACCGATATCCCGGCAGATGCTTATTACAGCAATGAACTGGCTATCGCGCAGCAGTTGGGCATCGTAAACGGCTATGCTGACAACTCCTTCCGGCCGGACAGCCCGGTCTCCCGTCAGGAAATGATGGTCATCGCAGCACGTGCACTGGCCGCAGCTGGCAAAGAAACCTCTGGCAGCGGAAGTCTGGATGCTTACGCGGATGCAGAAAAGGTATCAGCTTATGCTGCCGACAGCGTATCCTTGTTGGTTAAAGCCGGTGTTGTCACCGGCAAGAACGGCAAGCTGGCACCGGGAGACACAGTCACCCGCGCCGAAGCGGCCGTGATTGTGTACCGGATTTGGGGATTGGAATAGACGTTTCGCTTACGTGATCTAGTGAAAATAAAACAGCCATCCGCCGGACAGAGTTCCGGCAGATGGCTGTTTATTTATTATCGAGACGACAGGATTTGAACCTGCGACCTCTTGCTCCCGAAGCAAGCGCTCTACCAAGCTGAGCCACGTCTCGCCCTTCTAAACAATCAGAATTATACGCCTGGATGTAAACGCTGTAAATATTCATTTTGCGGCAGATTTAAGGCAGTTTAGTGGCGAAAAATAGAGAGTTCTCCGGCCAAAGATTGACAGAGCCGTTACTGCTGGCTATACTTGAAATGTTAAAATGCACATCGGAAAAAACGTTGATGAAATAGAGTACGCCGGAGCATGGCTCCCTCAGAGAACGGGTTCCGTTACGGGATTTATCGTAATGGCTGTGAGAACCCGGAAGACAGACCGGCGGAAAGCTGATTTCGGAGTGCGGGGAAATCCCGCCGGGGGCGCCCGTTAACAGCCGCGACAAGGCGATCGTCTGCAGGTGTCCGTATTTATTCACGGGTCAAGGCGATAACCAGGGTGGTACCGCGATAATAATCGTCCCTGAATTTATTCAGGGGCGTTTTTGTGTTTTCCGGCATACTTATGCCGCACTAATGATAAGACGGGGGCTGTACATGATGAAAGCAAGTGAAATCCGTTCCAAATGGTTGCAGTTTTTTGAGAGCAAAGGCCACAAAATTGAACCAAGCGCCTCGCTCGTTCCGCACAATGACCCATCGCTGCTATGGATCAATGCCGGGATGGCGCCGCTGAAGGCGTACTTTGACGGACGGGAGATTCCTGAGAATCCCCGCCTGACGAACTCACAGAAATGTATCCGCACCAATGATATTGAGAATGTAGGCAAGACACGCCGCCACCATACGTTCTTCGAGATGCTGGGTAACTTCTCCATCGGCGATTATTTCAAGGAAGAAGCGATTACCTGGGCTTGGGAGTTCCTGACCGGCAAGGAATGGATCGGCTTCGACGGGGACCGCATTTCCGTTACGGTGTACGCCGAGGATGAAGAAGCATTCAAGCTGTGGAATGAAAAGGTTGGCCTGCCTGCTGAGCGCATCATCAAGCTGGGCGACGAGAACTTCTGGGATATCGGTGAAGGCCCTTGCGGTCCTTGCTCGGAAATATTCTATGACCGCGGCGAAGCTTACGGCAGCGACATGAGTGATCCTGAAATGTATCCGGGCGGCGAGAATGAACGCTGGCTGGAAGTGTGGAACCTCGTGTTCTCCCAGTTCAACCATAACAAGGACGGCAGCTATACGCCGCTTCCTAATAAGAACATTGATACCGGTGCAGGCCTGGAGCGTCTGGCATCCATTCTGCAGGATGTGGATTCCAACTTCGACACCGACCTGTTCCAGCCGGTAATCCAGAAAACTGCCGGTCTGGCCGGAGTGAAATACAAAGATAATCTGGAACAGGATATCGCACTCAAGGTCATCGCCGACCATATCCGTACTGTTACCTTTGCGGTTGGTGATGGGGTACTTCCTTCTAATGAAGGCCGCGGTTATATTATCCGCCGTTTGCTCCGCCGTGCTGTCCGTTACGGCAAAACTTTGGGGCTTGACCGTCCATTCCTGCACGAGTTGACGGAAACTGTCGGCGAAGTGATGGGCGTGTACTACCCGTCCGTTGTGGAGAACCGCGAATATATCGCCAAAATCATCCGCACAGAAGAGGAACGTTTCCACGAGACGCTGTCCGACGGACTTGCCATCCTTGGTGAAATTTCGGCCAAAGCTAAAGCCGACGGCCTGAGCGTTATTGCCGGCGTAGATGCGTTCAAGCTCTATGACACCTACGGCTTTCCGTTTGACCTGACAGAAGACTTTGCTTCCGAGCAGGGACTTACTGTAGACCGCGAAGGCTTCGATGCAGCGATGCAGGAGCAGCGCGACCGGGCCAGAGCAGCCCGCCAGGACAACGCCAGCATGAAAATCCAGGGCGGCGCTCTTGCCGAACTGACGGTTAAAAGCGAATTTGTTGGATATACTGACGTGGTAACAGAGTCTAAAATACTGGCAATTGTGGTTGACGGCGCACTTGTTGATGTCGTCAGCGAAGGCGCTGAATGCCAGGTTGTGCTTGAAGCTACGCCTTTCTATGCAGAGAGCGGCGGCCAGGTCAGCGACACCGGTCTTTTGACTGGCGGTTCCGTAACTGCTAAGGTCACAGGCCTGTTCAAGGCTCCGCACGGCCAGCATGTTCACCTGGTGACTGTTGAAGCCGGAGACCTGAAGGTCGGCGATAGCGTCCGGGCAGAGGTAAGCCGTGAGCAGCGTGAAGACATTGTGAAGAACCATACCGCCACTCACCTGCTGCACAAAGCGCTTAAGGAAGTACTAGGCGGTCATGTTAATCAGGCCGGCTCTTTAGTAGAAGGTGCACGCCTGCGCTTCGACTTCTCGCATTTCGGCGCGATTACGCCGGAAGAGCTGAGCGACATTGAGCACCGGGTAAATGCGCAGATCTGGCGCGGACTGGATGTAGTTATTGAGAACAAACCGATTGACGAAGCTAAAGCAATGGGTGCTATGGCACTCTTCGGCGAGAAATACGGCAACATCGTCCGTGTAGTTCAAGTCGGCGATTATAGCCTTGAGCTGTGCGGCGGGATTCATGTTGCGAACACCTCGCAGATCGGCATCTTCAAGCTGGTCAGCGAAAGCGGCATTGGTTCCGGGGTACGCCGGATTGAGGCGGTAACCGGACGTTATGCTTACCAGTTTACAGAAAGCCAGCTGGATCTGCTGAAGCAATCGGCCGGGCTGCTCAAATCCTCACTGAACGATGTGCCGAAGCGCATTGAAGCTCTGCATGCACAGGTTCGTGAGATCTCCCGTGAGAACGAATCACTTCAGTCGAAGCTGAGCGCTACCTTTGCCGCTGAGCTGACCGGCAGCGTGAAGACGGTGGGCGGCGGAACACAGCTGCTTGCAGTTGCTGTTCAGGCAGGCAATATGGATGCCCTGCGGTCCACAGCAGATGAACTGAAAGCCAAGCTTCCGGATGCTGTACTTGTACTGGGCGCAGCGATGGATGATAAGGTTAACTTTGTAGTGTCAGTGCCGCAGGAGCTGGTTAAAAAAGGCTTCCATGCCGGCAAGCTGGTTAAAGAAGTTGCAGCAGTATGCGGCGGCGGCGGCGGCGGACGGCCGGATATGGCCCAAGCAGGAGGCAAAGACGCTTCCAAGCTGGCTGAGGCTCTCGCCAAAGCCGAGGAGCTAGTTGCTGCCCAGGCTTAATTATAGAAGGGTACTTCCTGAATGCGCAGCTAAAGCTTCAATAAAGCAGGTATGTAAAAACAGCCCAGCGGTACTGAGAGCCTCATATCAGTGCCGCTGCTTTATTGAAAATAAGACAAGCTATATGTATTTTTGCGAATATTCGTCTTGGGAGAGGTTCCGCAATAGCTCAAAAACCAAAAATATCTATATTTTTGTAGATGAAATGCCAAAAAAAGCGTTATTTTAGTGGCAGGATTTCCAAGGCGGGGCATGAATATGTTATAGTGAAGGCAGCAAGTAAGCTGTACAGCAGCAACTTTGCGAAGCCGCCCTCTGGGGGTGATTTTGCAGAAGGAAGGTGTCACAGATGGACTCCATGGACAAAACGGTTAAATTCAATGTGAAGGGTGACGAAAAGGAAGCTTCTTCCCAGGAAATTCTGCTCGCCGTATACGACGCGCTGGTGGAGAAAGAATACCATCCGATCAACCAGATCGTGGGGTATCTTCTATCCGGAGATCCGGCTTACATTCCGCGCCACAACAATGCGAGAAGTTTGGTCCGGAGAAAAGAACGTGATGAGCTGATCGAGGAACTGGTTCGTTTCTACCTGGCTAATCATCGGGTGGATCATCCGAAATGAAGAAGCTGGGTCTGGATTACGGCGACCGTAGAATCGGAGTCGCCACAAGCGATATTTTCGGGTGGACAGCCCAAGCTCTGGAAACCATTGAACGCCGCGGAAACGGCAATGAGTTCGAACGGATCCGTGAACTGGTGAAGGAGTACGAAATCGGGGAAATTGTGGTTGGTCTGCCAAAGAATATGAATGGCTCTGTAGGACCCCGCGGTGAAATCTGTATTGAGTTTGCCGATCAGTTGCGGGAGCAATTCGAAATACCCGTACACCTTTGGGATGAGCGTCTGACGACAGTATCCGCTGAGCGGGTGCTGATTGAAGGGGACGTCAGCCGGAAGAAACGCAAAGGGATTGTAGACAAAATGGCTGCAGCCCTGATTTTGCAAAATTTTTTGGATGCTAACAGTAAAAGGTGAGGGGTGCGTGCTATTATGACAAACGAGCAGATTGGCCAAGAAGAAGAACCGGAAATTATCTATATTCCCGATGAGGAAGGTAATGAAGAGGAATTCGAGGTCATCATGAAGTTTGAAGTTGACGGTTCGGATGCAAAGTATATGATGGTGGTTCCGCTCGACTCCGAGGATGAAGAGAGTGATGAGGTGTATGCGTTCCGCTATGAGGAAGACGGCGACGATTTGCAGCTCTTCATGATAGAGAACGACGAAGAGTGGGCGATTGTTGAAGAAACCTTCAATACTCTGGTAGACGAGCTGGATGGAGGAGCAGAGAATGACTGATTTTTCCGCCGAACAAGCGGTATGGACATCGAAGCTCAAGGAAGTATATGGAGAGACTGTAGAACTGGAAGACGAGCAGGGTAAATCTTCCGTTTACGATATTATTGCCGAGTTTGAGGTTGGGGACCGCGCGTATGCGGTACTGGCTGGCTCCGGAAGAGAAGCAGAGCAGGAAATTCTGCGGATCGTGGTCTCACCTAACGGTGTGCCCGAGCTGGAAAGTATCGTTGACGATGAGGAGTGGGAAGATGTCTCTGAGCTGTACGACGAGCTGACTCTCCCTGCTGACGACAAGGAATAAGTGTTTTCACAAATATGCAACATCTATGCTTGGCAAGGAAGAGGGCGGAGTTATTCCGCGCTCTTTTTGCTTGAAATAGGCAAAAATGATATTCTCCTAAAAATATATGTTGAATTTGAGACAATACAATTTTATACTTTATAGTCGGAAAGTGAGGAGTGACATTTGAAAGCCGCAATCCGCGCTGTGCTGATCGTAATCCTTTTGCTGGCCTTAGCAGGAGGGGGAGGCGCATGGTATATTTGGAATGGAATGCAGCCGGTAGAGCCTGCAGGCCCGGCAGTAACGTTTACGATAGAGAAGGGGATGGGCAGTTCGGAAATTGCTGATCTGCTCGAGGAAAACGGCATTATCCGTAATGGGCTATTATTCAAGGGATATTTGAAATGGGTCAAGGAAGGCTCAAGCTTCAAAGCAGGTACATATACTGCAAGCCCTGGAGATACCTATGACCAGCTGATTGCAAGGCTGAATGCCGGAGATGTAGTTAAGGAAGAAACAGTCGTCTTTACAATTCCTGAAGGATTCACCGCGAAGCAAGTGGCTGATAAACTGGCAGAGGCATGGAATCAGAAAGCTGAGGTCTTCCTTAAAGTCATAGATTCAGGTACAGGACTTGCTGCAGCAGACCGGCTGGGGATTCCGGTAAATGCAGAGCTTCGCCATCGGCTTGAGGGATATCTGTTCCCCGAAACGTATGAGCTCGTTAAAGATAGTACGCCCCAGGAGATTGTCGAAGCTATGCTGGAGCAGCTGGAGAAGAAGCTGGACAGTATTCCTGACTGGAAAACAAAGCTGGATAAGCGCGGTTTATCCCTGCATGAGCTGCTGACAGTCGCTTCACTAGTAGAGCGTGAGGTTGTAGTGGACGAGGAGCGTCCGCTGGTGGCCGGTGTTATTTATAACAGGCTGAACAAAGGGCAGAAGCTCGAGATTGATGCTACCGTCCAGTATCTGCTGGACAAGCAAAAAGAACGGCTGCTGAACAAGGATCTCAAGGTTGACAGTCCATATAATACGTATAAGAATGCTGGATTGCCGCCGGGGCCGATTGCCAGCCCGGGTCTTGCTTCCATTCAGGCTGCTCTTGAGCCTAAAGCATCAGAATATTACTTCTATGTGACCAAAAAAGACGGTTCCCAGGGTCATCTGTTCGGTAAGACCTATAAGGAACATTTAGCCAATATCCAAAAAAGTGAACAAAGTTCGCCGTAACCTATTAAAATAGAGTTTGATGCGGTTTCGTTTACCGCAAGTGCAGGAGGGTACAACATGATGAACAAACCGGAGCTGCTGGCCACAGCAGCATCCCTGGAAGAAGCGCGCGCGCTGCTGAATGCCGGTGCGGATGCACTGCTGATCGGCGATGACCGTTTCGGCATGCGGCTGGCCGGACATTTTTCGCTGGAGGAAACGGCAGCTGTTATAGAACTGGCCCATGGTATGGGCCGGAAAGTCTACGCCGGTCTGGGCGGACTCATGTCCAACCGGCTGCTGGATGAGCTCCCCGCCTACGTGAAAGCTATCGGTGAGCTTGGAATTGACGGGATCGAATTCGGTGATCCGGCCGTTCTGGCTGCTGTGAAGTCTGAGGCGCCGGGCATGAGGCTGCACTGGAATGCCGAGATGACCTCAACGAATTACTTTACGGCCAATTATTGGGGCCGCAAAGGCGCTTCACGGGTTGTTCTGGCCCGTGAGCTGAACATGGACGAAATCACCGAGATGGTGCCGCTGCTGGAGGTAGAAGCCCAGGTACAGGTGCATGGCATGACGAATATTTACCATTCCAAGCGCGGACTTGTTGCAAGCTATATGGCCCACCAGGGCCGCCCGGTAGAGGATGGAAACCTCGGCAAGGAACGCGGCTTATTCCTGATTGAGGCAGAGCGCCGGGATGAGAAATTCCCGATTTATGAGGACATCAATGGTACACATATTATGAGCTCCGACGATATCTGTATCCTTGAGGATCTGCATATCCTGCTTGCGGCAGGAGTGCACAGCCTGAAGATTGAAGGGCTGCTGAAACCGATTGCCTATAACGTGGCAGTCGTAAAGGCCTACCGTCATGCGGTGGATCTCTATGCAGCGGACCCGCAGGGCTATGCTTTTGACGAGGCATGGATGGATGGAATCCGTGCGCTGCAGGACCCTGAGCGTGACCTGTCGTTCGGCTTCTTCTACAAAGAGCAAGTCTATTAATAAATCTTTTAGGAAATAAAATAAGGCAATGACTCAGCCTTTAAAAATGGTTTGAAATAAACAACATTAAGGTGTAGCGGCGGAGGGGAATTTTGGAACTGTAGGAGCGAATGCGTCCGCCTTTGTCTCCGGATTTCAACCGCGAAAAGCGGTACAATTCAAGAAATCTGGATACAACAGCGGCCGAAAGTCCAAACATTCTCCGCAGCTGCGTTCAACACCAGCGTGTAAAGTTCTAAGCTTTTTAACAGCTGAGTAATGGAGGGGAGAACATAATGGGAACCATGACTAAGCCCCAATTTAAGGGCAAACGTTACCGTCTGGACAAACCGGAGCTCCTTGCTCCGGCGGGTAACCTGGAAAAATTGAAATTCGCCGTGCACTATGGTGCGGATGCAGTCTATATCGGAGGACAGAAGTATGGTCTGCGCTCCGGAGCAGATAACTTCAGCTTCGAGGAAATGCGCGAAGGCGTGGAATTCGCCAAGAAATACGGCGCTAAAGTGTTTGTTGCTACCAATATCTATGCTCACAATGAAGATATCGCCGGGATTGAAGAATACCTGCGTAACCTATACGAAGCCGGAATTGCCGCGATTATTGTGGCCGACCCGGCTATTGTCGATACTGCACGCCGGCTGGTACCTGGACTTGAGGTGCATCTCAGTACCCAGCAGTCCACCCTCAACTGGCAGGCGGTATCCTTCTGGAAAGAGGAAGGGCTGCCGCGTGTCGTTCTGGGCCGCGAGACCAGTCTGGAAGAGATTGCCGAGATTAAGCAGCATGTTGATATCGAAATTGAAAGCTTCATCCACGGGGCGATGTGCTCCTCGTATTCCGGACGTTGTGTATTATCCAACCACTTTACGGACCGCGACTCCAACCGTGGCGGCTGCTGCCAGTCCTGCCGCTGGAAATATGATCTGTTCCAGGATGACCGTCCGGAAGGTGCCTGGGTGTCCGAAGAGGAACAGGCTGAGGCTACTGCTCCGCAGCGCCTTCAGCCGGGGATAACCCAGCTGCCGCTGCATCAGCCCCAGGATAACCCGTTCTCCATGGGCTCCAAGGACTTGTGCATGCTGGAAAGCATCCCCGATCTGATTGAAGCCGGCATTGACAGCTTTAAGATCGAGGGCCGGATGAAGTCAATCCACTACGTGGCGACTGTCGTGAATGCTTACCGCAAGGCCATTGATGCATATATGGCTGATCCGGAGCATTACGAGCTTAAGCCGGAATGGCTGGAAGAATTGCAGAAAGCGGCTAACCGTCCGCTGAACACCGGATTTTTCTACGATACACCGGATCATGAGGATCATATCTATGAGCCTGAGGAAAAGGCGGCACCTTATGATTTTGCAGGACTAGTTCTGGAGTATGATGCTGAGAGCGGCATGGCGCTGATCCAGCAGCGCAACAACTTCAAGCCGGGACAGGAAGTGGAATTCTTCGGACCGGATAACACATTCTTTAAGCAGATTGTAGGGGAATTATGGGATGAGGCAGGGAACCAGCTCGATGTGGCCCGTCACCCGCTTCAGCGCGTGCGCATGAAGGTCGATCACCCTGTAGCTTATTTTGATATGATGCGGAAAAGAAAGTAACAGAACAGTACATTACAATGAAATGGAAAGGGATGCACCCTATTGGGTGTGTCCCTTTTGTTATTTTATACAAAAAAAGGAAAATAACTAAAATATATAAAGATTCTCAGGTAATTTCTTAAGAACTCTAAGCAAATAGTCGGAGAAAACCGATATAGATTACATATAGCGAACGCTTACATACGACTTCTATTCTAACTGGCAGGTGATGATATGGGGGCTCCCGCGCAGGAGAACAGAGATAAAAAGCAGAAGGGGAGAAGGGTAAAAGTGAGAAAGAATAGCAAGAAACCGGTGGATAAACAACAAGTAGAACCAAGCCGTGCAGATGTGGACCAGACAACAGGCAAAGGCATAGGCAAAGGTAAACTCCAAAGTATAGGCAAGATAAAGGATATGGGCTTCAAAGGAGTGCTGAATAGTTCAGTAAGCCAGGTCAAGAAAGTCGATCCGATTAAGTCCGTAGGAGTCAAGCTGTTTCTGATTTTCCTGTCTTCCATTGTAGCTGTCGTGCTGCTCCTGGGCCTATTGTCTTACAACAAAGCTAAAAACACCATTAAAGACAATGTCTCGGAAGCGAACCGGCAGACGATTATCCAGACCTCGGATAAGCTGGATATTACGCTCAAACAGTATGAGAATATGGCGCTTCAGCTGTATTTTGATACACAAATGCAAAGTGACCTGTCGGATCTGCTATCCGCCAACTCCAATTATGATAAATTCGTTGCTACGGATTCGATCAGTAAGAAGCTGTCCAGTCAGACGACTACGGATTCCAATATTGTGGCGATCTCCCTGATTCCGCAATCGGCAGATGAGGCTGTCATCACGAGCGGAAACTCCGGTCTCAAGATGGACGGGATCAGAGATCAGGAGTGGTTCAAAAAGGTTACGGCCAGCAATACAGAGTACAAGTCCTATTATTCGGATGAAACTGCAGCACCGCAGAACTATTGGTTCTCAACATCTGTTGAAGGTGACGGCGGCAAAAATGTCGCTATGGTAAGATCGCTTAAGACTATGGGCTCGGCTACAGGTTATGTTATCATGCTTGAGCTCAAAAACACCTTATTGGAAGAGGCCTTCAAAAGCGTATCGCTTGGAGACGGCTCGCGGGTTCAGCTCGTTGATCCAAACGGTACTGTTATCGCATCCTCGGTTCCTGCTGAAGATGGTGTGGCTTCAGAATTCGGCTTTATCAAGGACAGCAAGAACAAGAACAACAGCCAGGAAGCTAAGGATTCCAACGGCAAAGATGTGCTGGCTGTATTCAGTACATTAACCAAGGCTGACTGGAAGCTGACAGGTGTTGTCCCAACAGGAGAACTCGTGAAAGCTGCTAAGCCGATTCTGTTTACTACTTATATGGCTGCTCTTGCATCCGCTCTGCTCGCGGTGTTACTCGGCTTCTGGATGGTTCAGATGATCGCCAAGCCGGTGGCCCGTCTGAAGGATCTGATGGTGCAAGGTGCAAAAGGCGATTTGAGCGTACGTACAGAGTTTAATTCAAAAGATGAAATTGGCCAGCTGTCCGCTTCGTTCAATATGATGATGGAACGGATTACCGAGCTGGTTGCACAAACGACAGATACCGCCCGTGAAGTCCTGGAGACTGCCGGCGAGCTGGGCGATGCCTCCCGTAAAACGGCTGTATCTGCCAAGGAGATTGCCGCAGCTACCGAAGAGATTGCCGGCGGTGCAGGAAGTTTGGCACTGGAAGCTGAGCGCGGCAATGAATTGACCGACCTGATCGGTACTCAGATGCAAAACGTTATTGCTGCCAATGCCGAGATGGATGAAGCGGCACGCGGTGTCGGTGAAGCCAGCGGACTCGGAGCGAAACAGATGGAAGACCTGCTCAAACAGACAGGCCGCACCGGAGAAATGACCTCCGCATTAGTGGATCGCGTCAACAACCTGAAAGATACGGTTTACTCGGTTATGAAGGTTCTTGATGTTATGAAAAATATTACGCAGCAGACCAATATTCTGTCACTGAATGCAACTATTGAAGCAGCAAGAGCGGGCGAAGCAGGCCGCGGCTTTATGGTCGTCGCGGATGAAGTCCGGCAGCTGGCAGACCAGTCCAAACAGTCGATTGCGCTGGTAGCAGGAATTATTGATAAGATCGTTACAGAAATGAATGAAACGGTGAACGTTCTGTCTGAAGTGGCACCGCTGTTCAAACAACAGATGACTTCCGTAAAAAGCACCAGTGATATCTTTGTTTCTGTACAGGCCCAAATGGAGGATTTCATTGCCAGTCTGGAGTCTGTAACAGGCGCCATTGGCAGTCTCAGCCATTCACAGGGTGTATTGTCTGATGCGATGGGCAATGTAAGTGCAGTCGCTCAGCAATCTTCTGCGACTTCTGAAGAAGTGGCTTCACTCAGCAACGAGCAGCAGAACGTGAGTGATCAGCTCGTATCTCTGTCCGGCAAGCTGGAGATTGCTTCGAACCAGTTGAAAGACAAGCTGGCGATGTTCACAATCTAATTATCTAGCAGTTAGGTGTAGTTTGTAGACTCAGGCCGCTTCTTCCCCCGGGAAGAAGCGGCCTGTTAATTATAGGTATGGACTTTTTCTTGTGAAACTTGGAGCTAACAAGTATAATTATTTTGTTAGGTAAATGTTATGGTGGTGTGAAAAGTTAGGTAAAGCTGATTGAAGGAGTAGGACCGGATGAAAGTTAAGTATAAGCACAACTGGTGGTCCTTTATTGGGGACATGGGCATGGAACGAAAGCTGCTCCTTGTCTTCCTGGTTATTATTACACTGCCGCTATCGGTTATCAGTGTTATCAGCTTCAAGAGCTATACCCAATCGATCCAAGGTAACACTGTTGCTTATTCGGAGAAGCTAATCGATCAAATGATGGATGGGGTCGACGACTACATAGAAGACATGAAGCGGATCTCTTCAATGCCTGCGTATGTAAACGATATCAAACAGAATCTGATCCGCTCTAACCGCTATTATGCACAGAAGAAGCTGACTGAAGGTGATACAGACAACAGCATTGTTGCACCAGGTGATTTTGATCTGCTTCTATCCATCCAGAGAGGGATCGAAGGCAATATCTCCTTCATCAACAATATTAAACGGGGGACAAACTCTGTCTATATTTTTGATGCCTATGGCAATGGATACTATTCAGCTAAGGATGGCGGTGTGCGGCTTGATCTGGATCAGAGCTACAAATTCTGGAGCCAGCAGGTGAAGGACTCGAACGGTGAGGCGCTGCTGTTCGGCACTCAGGCCTATACCACCAATCTGCAGAGTACCCGCTATGCTTATACGGTAGTCCGCAAAATTGTCGACGGTCTCTGGAACCCGATTGGACTGATTGCTGTAGAAGCCAATGTCAGCAACTTGGAGTTCCAGGTGGCGGAGCTGGACGAGGTGACTCATGGCAAGTCCCTGATCGTGGATGAGGCGGGCAAGGTCATTTATGACAGTGACCAGAAGTTGTTAACAATGGATATATCCCATACTTCACTGTTCCGCAGTGCCAAGGGAGCCGCTGGAAGCTTTTATGATACGGTGTCGGGTAAGGAACGGCTGAACATTTATTCGAGTTCCTCCAAGACAAACTGGAAGGTAATTATCTCCATTCCGGTTGATGAATTGACCCGGGATGTGAAGCTGACCCGCAACGCAACCTTGGTGGCGACACTGATTATTATCGTACTCGCATTGATTATTTCTATTATTCTGTCCTTTGCCCTGACCAAACCGCTGACACAAATGATTCAGCTGATGAAAAAGGTGCAGAACGGTGATCTGGATGTCAACTTCCGCGTGAAACGCCGGGATGAAATAGGCCTGCTCGGTCATCAGTTCAACCGTATGCTCGCGCGCATCCGCCAGCTGATCCAGGATATTTACCGGATAGAGGAGCAGAAGAAGGAAGCGGAGCTGCATGCGCTGCAGAGCCAGATCAATCCGCATTTCATTTACAACACACTGGAGTCTATCCGGATGACAGCGGAAATCAACGATGATGTAGAAGCAGCTGATATGATCTCGATTCTGGGTAAGCTGCTGCGCTACAGTACCAGCGATTTGTCCGGCCATACGACAATGAAGCAGGAGCTGATGTATGTCCGCAATTATGTTGAACTCTTAGGCTGCCGCTATCCGGGACGGTTCGTGCTGCAGATTGATGTCCCCGCGGAGCTGGACGACTACTCGATTATCAAGCTGGTGTTCCAGCCGATTATCGAGAATGCAGCTTATCACGGGCTGGATGACAGTAAGGAACATATGCATCTTAGTATCAGCTGTGAGATTACGGAGCATAAGCTGCAGTTCCATATCCGCGACGACGGCTGCGGGATGGACCGGGCTACCCTGGACAAGCTGAATGATAATCTGAAGCGTGAGACACCTCCGAAGAAAAGCATCAACGGAGGCATCGGGATGAAGAATGTGCATCAGCGGGTTCAGCTGAACTATGGGGCGGCATATGGCATAGAGGTGTTCAGTGAACCCGGAGAGGGTACAGATGTAATTCTGTCCCTGCCGCTTCCGGGACCGCAAGCCAGCAAGCCAGAGACAGAAAGGAGCAATCTGCTTTGAAAATGACAAAAGCATACTGGACACTGCAAATGATGCTTTTGCTCGTGTTTCTGCTCCTGCTGTCTGCGGGCTGTGAGAACCGGAGCAGTAAGCAGGAGCCTTCGGCAACACCGGCTTCGGATAATGAACAGAGTAGTCTGTCGGGTAATATCCTTATGCTGACCAACCGGATCGATCTTATTGAGAACGGCACGATGCAGGGATATGCGGACCAGTTTATAAAGAAGTATCCGCAGGCCCGTGTTGAATTCGAGGGCTTATCCAATTATGCCACCGACATTCTGGTGCGTCTCTCTACCAAGGATGCCGGGGATGTGCTGCTGCTGCCGGTCAATCTGCCTGCGAAGGAACTGAGTTATTTTTTTGAGCCGCTGAGTGCAGAAATGTCTGCCCATGAGCGGTTCACTACCTTCGCTACCTATGGCGGTAAAAGATATGGCTTATCTACAGGGACAACCACCAGCGGGATCGTTTACAATAAGAAGGCGTTTGAACAAGCGGGGATCACAGAGATCCCGCAGACGCTGGATGATTTCTACGCCATCTGCGCCAAGCTGAAGCAGGCGGGCATTATACCGCTGTATATGAATTATGGTGCGGTCTGGCCGCTGCGGGAATGGGGCAACAATATGGTCAACTATATGACCGGCAATCCCGATTATATGAATAACATGGTTCATGAGAACAGTCCCTGGCAGCTGGATAATGAGTGGGGGCAGTCGGTGGGGATCGCCAGAGCCCTGATTGCCAGAGGCTACGTGGAGGATGAACTGTTCTCCAACAGCTGGGAGATCTCTAAAACCAAGCTGGCTAAAGGTGAGGCGGGCATGTACCTGAGCGGCAACTGGACAATCACCCAGATTCTGGACGCCGGGGCTGCTCCGGAGGATATCGGTTTTTTCCCGTTTCCTTATGATAATGGTGCCTCGCATTATGCGCCACTTAATCCTGACTGGTTCATTGGAGTCAGCAAATTCAGCAAAAACAAAGAATTATCGATGGCCTGGGTGAGTTTCCTGGTTAAAGAAACCTCCTATACCTCAGAGGGATTCCTTCCGGCAGATGAACATGCAGAGCCTTCGATGGAACAGTATCGTGAATTCCTTTCCTATCATCCGCAGCTGGTAGAAGCCACTGTGCAGACGGACGCTTTTATAGATATGGCCAACCGCTCGAAACTGTCATTTGCCTCAGGAGACTATATCCAGGAGCTGATTGCCGCACCTGATTTACAGAAGGCTTTTGATGAGTTAAATGAGAAATGGTTAGAAGCCAGGGGAGGGCAGCAGCCCTCTTCGCAGCCTTAACCGGCAGGACACTTAATCTAAGAACACATTGGAGGTTATACATATGGCTAAAAAAGTTACGATGCAGAAAATAGCCGATCATCTGGGCGTATCCAAGTTTGTCGTTTCCAAGTCTCTCTCCGGCAAGGGCGGTGTCAACGAAACAACGAGAGAGCGGGTAATCCAGGCCGCTTCGCAGCTGGGCTATTTCACCCAAAAAAATGCATACATGCAAAATATGAAGCGTTCCTCCCAGGGAGCAGGTGGGGACCGGAACAAGCAATCGGTACTGGTACTGATGCCCAATATCCGCTCACAGACGCAGGACTCCTTGTATTGGGGGAAAATTGTTGACGGGATTGCGCTTGCCCTTGATCAGGAAGGCCTTGGCATGGTTATTGTCTCTGAACACCGTGCCGATAATTTCGTGAATATCCTCAATCCGAACGGTCTGCTAGGCCTGGTCGGCGTGGGCCAGATCTCTACCTCACTGCTGCTGGAGGTGCACCGGATCGGCCTGCCGATGGTGCTGATTGACCATGAAGACCCGTTAATTCCGAGCGATACGGTGTTTGCGAACAATATTGATTCGATGGCCCGGCTAAGCAATCATCTGCTGGGAATAGGCCATACTCAGCAGCATTTAATCGCTCCGATCCGTTATTCGCGCAGCTTCAGGGACCGCTGGATCGGCTTCCGCAGCGCGCTTGAAGAGAATGGGATGAAGCCTCCCGCCGGTGATGACGAGATGCTAATGCTGGAAGATATGGATTCTGTAGTATTTCATGAAGAATTCAAACAGTGGCTGCTCAAACGGAAAAAAGCCAAAAACTTGCCGACCGCGCTGCTCTGTGGGAATGATTTTACCGCCCTTACGGTTTGTGAGGTGCTGAGGGAAGAGGGCCTGAATGTGCCAGCTGATGTCTCCGTGACGGGTTTTGACAATATTGAAGATGCAACCAGGTGTGTACCACCGCTTACAACTGTACATGTCCCCAAAGAAGCAATGGGCCGGGCCGCAGTAGAGAAGCTGCTGAACCGTATCCATAACCCTTCTGCACCGCTGGAAAAAATCCTGATCGCAGCCGATATTGTCCACCGGGATTCCGTGGCCGGACCGCGGAGCTGATGAACTTACTATAGAATGCCGCCATACTACTACTAATGTGAGGAGTCATCATGTAATGAGCTATAATGTGCATATTACCCGGGCAGGACATTGGACGGAAAGCTGCAGCAAGCCGATTTCCCTGGAGGAAGCCAAGGCTTATTTTGCTGGTCAGGAGGAGTTCGAGTACAGCAGCGGACTTTCCCTTAAAGGTCCTTTTGGAACGATGACGATCGGTGGAGAGTTCTTCAACTGGATTGATGAAGAGGACAGCGTGCCGTTCAAACACACAGAAGGAAGAATCACGGTGTCCAGCGCGGATGATTATGTGATTCACAAGATGAAGGAGGTCGCAGCAGGGCTGGGCGCTATAGTGCAGGGAGATGAAGGGGAGATTTATTAAACTAGACATAGGGGGGCTATAGATGAAGGATCAGCCGCTGGAATTGTATAAAGCCTTTGTCGATGACTTGGTAGAGCGGTCACCTGGTCCGTATACCCGCTGGATTATGGAGAAGGGCTGGCCTGAAACTGAGGAAAATGCACGTGTAAATAAGGTGCTGCAGGAATTAACCTTGGAACAAAAAGAAGTGTTTGCCCTGATTGCTCAATCCTCGCGCGATGGCGGGATACATGATGTCCTTGTCTATTTATCGGAACAAATTAATCTGAATGGAATGGACATCTCCTTTGGCGGTGTAGCGATGGCTAAGGAGCCCTTTGATACAGAACTGTATCATGACTGGGTATGCCGCCGGGAAGGAGATGTCTGGCCAGATCCCGAGTAGCCAGAATAATCTCCCTAGAAAGTATCGTGTGCAGGTACGGTAATAACCGTGCCTGCTTTTTTGTATTTCTTCTATAATCGATCCACTCCTAAGGTTATAACCGAAGTACGTGGTTTCATCTAACTTCCTGCATCCTTTCACTACTGATAAGCACCGGGGTCTCCCAAAGCAGAAATTTGGATGCCCCCCTGATCATTTGCCCCCTGCCGATTGCGGTGAATTGTACGTTGAGCGGCGCAGATGTACCTACCCAAGGCTTGGAAAAAACAATACTATCAACTCGTGTAGAAAGCGCTGTCACACTTTTTGCCGGCTTTGTTTTGTAAACGTTTCCCGGGAAATAACATGGATTGGCCTACGTACGAGTACGACCACTTAAAACTAATTGCTAGGGGGCGGGAGTATTTGAAGCGAATGAGGAAAAAGCTGGGTTACATGCTGCTGATGTTAATTACTGTTGTCGCACAAGTAGGATTCACCGGAACCGGCCGCAATGTAGCGGAAGCAGCGGATAAAGAGCTGGCCCAGAAGCCTTATATGGGCTGGAGCAGTTACAGCATGCAGGTGTATGACGGTCCGCAAGGTAACTGGATTTCCGAGCAGAAGCTCAAAGCAATGTCCGATGTCATGCACGAGAAGCTGCAATCCCACGGTTATGAATATATCAATATCGACGCGGGCTGGAACGGCAGCATGGATGGATATGCCCGGCCTATTCCAAGCACGGCGCTGTATCCGAACGGCTTCGAGAACCTGATCGATTACATCCATAACAACGGCCAGAAGGTCGGAATCTATCTGATTCCGGGCATGTCCAAAGAGGCGTATGCGCAGAACCTGCCAATCTATGGCACGGAGTACCATATGCAGGATATCGCTTACCTGCCTTTGCAGAAAGCCGACTATTGGGATATCGGTTATAAAATCGACTTCACCAAACCCGGTGCGCAGGAATACGTCGATTCGATCGCCGACATGATTGCATCCTGGGGCGTTGATTTCGTCAAATTCGACAGCGTTACTCCGGGCTCCGGCTACAACAACACCTCCATCGATGCCCGCGGCGATGTCGCCGCCTGGTCAAAGGCCCTGGCCAGACACGGGATCTGGTTTGAGTTGTCCTGGGCTCTTGACCACAATTATGTGGATTTCTGGAAACAATACGCTAACGGCTGGCGGATTCAATGGGATGTGGAAGCCTATAATCCGGAAGTCGGACTGACACAGTGGGCTAACATTGCACGCTTATTCCCCGATGCCGCGTTGTGGTGGAGAGATGCCGGTCCCGGCGGCTGGAACGACTTCGATTCCCTGAATATCGGAAACGGCGCCATGGACGGTTTGACAAAGGACGAGCGGCAGACCGCAATGACCTTTTGGGCGGTTTCTGCAGCCCAGCTGTATGTGGGTAACGACCTGACACGGCTGGACGATTACGGGCTGCAATTGCTTACCAACGACGAAGTCATTGCTGTCAATCAGGCGGGACGCCCCGCGCATCCGGTATCGACCGGAACCCAGCAGCAGGTCTGGTATGCCAACAATGGCGACGGCACCTATAATGTGGCATTGTTTAACCTGGGCAGCCGCAGTGCAGAAGTGAAAGTCGACTGGAACGACATCGGGCTGGTTGGCCCAGCGTCTGTCCGTGATTTGTGGAGCCATACGGAACTCGGCACGTTTGATACGGGCTTCAGCGGCGGTATTCTGGAGCCGCATGCCTCGCGTATGCTTAAGGTAACGGCCAAAGGCGGCGTTTCCGCCGTCAACAACGATGACACCGGCATGCGTTATACCGGCACGTGGTCGCGCAGCGGCGGTAAAGAACTGACGGAAGCGGCACAGGATCTCAGCGTCGTCATTACCGATACTTCAGGAAATGTTCCGGCGGAGCCTGAACAACCGGGGAACGGCAACGGCGGAACGACCGTTACCCGCTCAGTTTACGTCAATGACAGCGACAGCCGGATTCAATATCACGGATCCAGCTGGAATACCCAGTCGGGCCGCCCGACTGGCGATTATAAATCCGATGTACATTATACCGAGCACAATGGGGATTATTTCGAATATACCTTTACCGGAACGGGAATCGACCTTATCACCGAAAAGGATTCCTCGCAGGGCGATATTGAAATTTACCTGGATGACGATGTTACGCCGGAAACGGTCAGCACCTATACTTCCGGCGACCGCGAAGTACAACAGGCAGTGTACAGCATATCCGGGCTGCCGAGCGGAGAGCATACACTGAAGGTAGCCAAAGCTTCCGGCTCTTATATGCTGCTCGACGCGCTCAAGGTGACGGCAGATAAGCTGATCGTGCCGGACGGCAGCAGCTTTGACAAGGAGATCAGCAAGCAGGCTGATCTGAGTGCCGAACTGGTGCTGGGCGCCGATTCATTCCTCGGCATCCGGAACGGCGATACACCGCTGGTTAACGGCACCGATTATGAACGGTCCGGCAGCACGGTTAAGGTCTTCAAAGATTACCTGCTGAAGCAGCCGTTCGGCGAGACCACACTGATCTTCGATTTTGAAGGTGGCGGAGGCGAACTCTGGCCGATCGAGATCAAGACAAGCGCAACGGCAAGCAGCACGATTGTGCCGTCAACGGGCAGCTTTGACAAAGCGGCTTCACTGCAGCGGGACTTTGCCGTTGCTGTAGATTTGAACGGTAACACACTGACGGCCATCGAGAGTAACGGTGTGCAGTTAACCGAAGGCAATGATTACACTTTCGAAGACGGTACCGTAATCTTGAAGAAGGAGTATCTTGCCGCCCAACCGGCCGGGCAGACCGCATTGACTTTCCTGTTTAGCGCCGGTGACCCGCAGCTGCTGACGCTCCAGATTACCAATACGAACACAGTACAGTACATTGTGCTCAACAATGACGATTCGTCAATCAAATACACGGGTTCCTGGTCGCGCAACAGCGGCAGAACCTTCGGTGATTACTTGGACGACGTGCATTTCACGGAGCAGAACGGAGACTTCTTCGAATATACGTTCAGGGGCACCGGCATCCAGATGTATACGGAGCTGGATAACTCGATGGGCGATGTTGATATCTACGTTGACGGACGTTTTGAGCAAACGGTCAGCACCTACAGCAGTACCCGTAAGGTGCAGCAGAACGTATTCAGTGTCTCCGGGCTGCCGGAAGGTCTGCACACACTGAAAGCAGTGAAGAAGAATGGTACGTACATGCTACTCGATATGCTAAAGGTCGAGGTGCCGGATATGATCAACCCGGTCACGGCAAGCTTTGACAAAAATGTCTCCGCACAAGACGATGTGGTTGTAGTGCTGCTGCAGGAGCCGGGGATGTTCAAAGGCGTTTCCAGCGGGGGTAGCCCGCTTATTGAGGGCACCGATTACACGTTGTCGGGCAACAAGGTCACCTTGAGCAAAACTTACCTTGCCAGCCAGCCGACCGGTACGCGGAAGCTGACATTCAAATTCGGCGGGGACTATCAGAATGATGTGCAGTGGACGTCTACCAACGGTGACTTTGTCCAGTACGTCTTCAAGGGCACAGGTGTTCAGCTCGTTGGACCGAAGGGCCCGATGCTCGGCGAAATGGAGATATATGTAGATGGAACGCTCAAGGATACGGTTAACGCGAACTATACCAGCCGGCAAATTCAGCAGAACCTCTACAGTATTTCCGGGCTTTCGGACGGCATGCACACGATTAAAGTAGTGAAAAAATCGGGCGATTTGCTACTGATCGACCAATTGAAATATACGGTGAGCGCAAGCGGCGGTTCGCCGGGCACCCCGGATCCGGGCACCCCAAGTCCGGGAACCCCAAGCCCGGGAACCCCGAACCCAGGCACCCCAAACCCTGGTACCCCGAACCCGGGCAACTCGAACCCGGGCGGTACGGTTGCTACGCCGACGCCATCGGCAACACCGTCGCCGTCGCCAAGCAGCAATCCGCCAAGCCCAGCGCCGTCGCCGACAGCATCGCCGTACCTGAAGGGCTATGCGGACGGCCAGTTCAAGCCGGACCGGAATATTACGCGCGTAGAGATCGCGTCGATTCTCGCGAACGCTCTTGCTGATAAAGAGGGCGGCAGTGCAGCGGCGTTCAGCGATGTCGGCACCGGTTCATGGGCAGCGGAAGCTATTGCCAAAGTGACGAAGCTGGGACTGATGCAAGGGTATTCTGACGGCTCCTTCAAGCCGGATCAGCCGCTGACGAGGGCGGAGCTGGCTTCGCTGATCGTTCCACTGCTGTCTGAAACAGCCGGCCAGGGCCAAGGCTTCACTGACATTGCCGGAAGCTGGGCGAAGGCGGCCATTCTCAAAGCCCAGGCGGCTGGCATACTGAAAGGATATCCGGACGGCTCCTTCCGGCCGGGTCAGCCGCTTACCCGCGCGGAAACGGTGGTTGCGATGAACCGCGTTCTTGGCATCTCCGCCGCGGGCAGTGCAGCAACCAAGTTCAGCGATGTTCCCGCCACGCACTGGGCGTATGCCGACATCCAGGCCGCGGCCGCTCCCTGAAGCCTGACGCGCGTGATTACATCTTAGATTTTCCCGCAGACCAAGGCTGCCGGGGACCCGGAATATCCGGGTCCCTTGGCGCCATTTTTCAGAAGAGGGCAGAAGCATGGCACCGGGAGGTGCTTTTTCGCGTCAACCGTGTGGACCGCTTTCCGGGAATTCGGGGCAGACAGAGGAGCCTGTTTGTATTACACTTTATAAACGGGAAGAGACAACATTCAGAGTCCTCGGAATTTCTAATAAAAGGCAGTGAACACCCTTGCTGAATCGCTGCTTTTTATTAGGTTCCGGTATGATCCGCTCCGACAGAGATATACAAAAATGATAGCGCTGCCAAAAGGGGAGGTCATTTTATGCATAATTATTCTAACGTCTTCCGCAGATTTTTAATCTCCTATATTATCATTCTGATCATTCCGAGCATCGGCGGGTATATGTCCTACCGCACCTCCATTTCGGTAACGCAGGCGCTGTCCATCGAGAACAGCGTGACACAGCTGCAGAAAAGCCAGGATATCCTGGAGCGCCGCATGGCCGAAGTTGAAGGCTTTACGCGGCAGCTGGCGATCAATAAACAGCTAAGTGTACTGATGAACGAGCGGGACAACAGCACGAATGTCTACGGAATCTGGAATACGATGCAGAATGTGCTTACCTCGGGCCAAACGAACGATTTTCTCCAGGACTATTATATTTATCTGGCCAATTACAATCTGATCCTCACTTCCGGTTCCACTTACCGTCCCGAGCATTTTTACGAGGTATTTCATTATAACGATCTGTCTCTGAACGAATGGCGCAAGGAATTCCTCGAGAAAACCCACCGCAGCGAAATCCGCCCGCTGAGCCCGTTTGTGGAGCGGACCATCCAGACCTCGGTCATTACCTATATGCAATCGCTGCCGCTGGACAGCTTCAAGGACTCTTCGCCCGCCGTCGTCATTGTCAATATCGATGAAAAGGTGATCTCCAGCATGCTGACGGGCCTGACCGAGCGTTACGGGGGCTGGGTGCATGTCAGCGACGAGAACGGGAATACGATTGTTCAGCAGGGGGAGGATGCTCCGTATATTAGCAAGCTCGCGGCCGATCCGGCTTTTGACAAGAACAAGGTCAGCCAGTTTTATGAAGATGATCTCGTCATTACAACCCGTTCCGGGAAAAACGGCTGGGTCTATCAGGCCGGTATTCCGCGCAGTGTGCTTCTGGAGAACGCCAACCGGATCAAATACAGATCATGGGCCATCACCGGCGGTACCTTGCTGCTCGGACTCCTGGTTGGTCTAGTGCTGGCTTACCGGAACAGCGCACCGATCAACCGGCTGGTCGGCGTCATGAGGGAGCAGTTCGGCAAAGAGGAGACGCCGGAACGCGACAGCTTTGACTTCCTGAGCGGCAATATCGCCGATATGATCACGAAGAACAAACAGCTGGAGAACGAGCTGGGCCGGCAGCTGCCGCTGATCCGCGATGCCTTCCTTAAGCGGCTGATCGCCGGCGAATTCGAATCGCGGGACGAGATCATCTATGCGGCAGAGCAGGCGGACATTCAGCTCGGACCAGGCGCTGGGTATGCCGGTGTGATCCAGATCAGCGGGTATTCGGGCATGGACAGCGTCGAGATTCTGAACGAGCTGAATGCGTCCCGGCTGCTGCTTAAGCAGGCGCTGTCGGAACGGGAGCCGGCGGTATTGACGACGGATACCGGTTCGGATAAGGTCGCCGCTCTATTTCTGGCCGGGGAAGGAAGCCCTGCGGAGGAGAAGCGGATCTCGCAGATCATGGAGAGTCTGACCGGGTATTTGTCCGAAGAATACCGGATGACGATCCAGGCCGGACTCGGCGATCATTTTGCCACGGTGAACGAGGCTAGCCGCTCTTACGAGCAGGCGAAGCAGGCGCTGGAATACACGGTGTACGTCAATAAAAAAGGCATGTTGTGGAGCCGTGAGGCCGGAATCGAGAACACAACCTATTATTATCCGCTCGATACGGAGCAGCGCCTGATCAGCACGGTCCGCGCGGGAGAGCTGGAGGAGGCGAAGCGTATCATCAATGAAATCTTCGCCCAGAACTTCGGCCAACGTGAGCTGTCCGTGGAGATGAAGCATCAGCTGGTCGGCGAGATGAAGGGGACCTTCCTGAAGCTGCTGGATCAGAAGACGTTCCTGGAATCGCCGCTGTTCGAGAATACCAAACGCAGGATCATCGATATCGACTTTTCCGATCCGCTGGAGAGCATCCGGGAAGAGCTGCATAACATCATGGAGGAGATGTGCAGCTTTGTCGTAAGCAAAAAGAAAGATGCGCATATCCTGATTATCCGGCAGATGTATCAGTATACCGCGGAAATGTATGCCGATGCCGAGCTCACGCTGTACCGTGTCGCCGAGCATGTCGAGCGGCCGGAGAAATATATCTCCCAGCTGTTTAAGGAGGTCACCGGTGTCAATTACTCCGACCATCTGGTTAAGGTGCGTATGGACCAGGCAGCAACGCTGCTGAAAGAGAGCAATTATACCGTCGACGAAATCGCCGCGCGGGTCGGCTACAACAGCTCTCATTCGTTCCGCCGGGCGTTCAAACGCCTGACCGGCATTTCGCCGAGCACGTACAGACAGTCGCACATCGAATAACCCCCTCACGGCTGTATCGTCCCATTAGGACGGTGCAGCCGTTTTTTGTTGCCCGCGGACGGGCAGCAAGCTGAAAAATGGCTGTACCCCTGAGTTTTGCCCCCTACAAAACGGGCGATCTGTACGCCAAACCGCTCAAGTGTACCTATCCAAATCCGGCAATCATCCACTATGATGAGCTCGTGTAGAAAGCGCTATCACACATTACCGGCAGTTTATCAGGGGGGGATTATTCTGGAGAAACCATTAGCTACTCACCATACGGCAATGCCCCACAGAAGGGGCGAAGGGATTCTGGCAAGAACCGGAAGAAAAATAATGAAGCACTGGCAGCTGCATTTACTGGTTATACCGCCAATCCTGTTCTTCCTTATTTTTAAATACTATCCGATGCTGAACGCGGTGCTCGCCTTCAAGGATTACAACGTCATTAAAGGCATCTGGGGCAGTCCGTGGGTCGGTTTCAAAAACTTCCAATTGTTCTTTGAGAATCCGATGTTCTGGACCTTGCTCAAAAATACACTGAAGCTCAGCGGCTACCTGCTGCTGGCCGGCTTTCCGATTCCGATTCTGCTGGCGCTGATGATCAACGAAATCCGCGGCGGACGGTTCAAGCGGTTCGTGCAGCTCATCTCTTTTGCACCTTATTTCATCTCAACCGTGGTGATGGTCTCCATCATTATGCTGTTCCTGGCTCCGCGCCTCGGATTCGCCAACATCGCGCTTAATTTTTTTGGAATGGATTCGATCAACTTCCTGGGTGAGCCCGGCATGTTCCGTTCCATCTATGTATGGTCGGACATCTGGCAGACGGCGGGGTACAGTGCAGTCATTTATCTGGCGGCGCTTGCCGGGATCGACCCTACGCTGTATGAAGCGGCCAAGGTCGACGGTGCCTCGCGTTTTCAGAAGATCCGCCATGTTGACCTTCCGGGCATTGTGCCTACCATCGTCATCATCCTGATCCTGAATGTGGGTAATGTAATGGCGCTTGGATTTGAAAAAGTATATCTGCTGCAAAATCCGCTGAACATCGCGAATTCCGAGATCATTGCGACCTATGTGTATTCGATCGGCCTGCTGAACGCGAACTACAGCTTCGCGACCGCTGTCGGCCTGTTCAACTCCTTGATCAACCTGGTCCTGCTCGTAACGGTCAACGGAGTCGCTAAACGCATCACCAACAACAGTATCTGGTAGGAAGGAGTTCCTGTATGGCAGCTACGGCAGCAGTTCCTAAGAAAATCAAAGAATCGGCGGGCGACCGCATTTTTCTGACAGTCATTTATATCATCCTTACACTGGTGGTCATCGCGATCATCTATCCGCTGATCTTCATCATCAGCAGCTCCATCAGCAGTCCGGCTGCAGTAACATCGGGGAAAGTGTGGCTCTATCCGGTCGACATTTCGTTCAAAGGCTTCAGCGTTCTTCTGAAAACGCCTGAGATTACGACCGGTTATCTCAATTCCCTCATCTATACGACCGCCGGCACACTGATCAGTGTGATGCTGACGATCATGATAGCTTATCCGCTTTCGCGGCGGACGTTCTTCGGACGCAATGCGCTGATGATGGTCATTACGTTCACAATGATCTTCAGCGGCGGTCTCATTCCGACATACATGGTGGTCAAGGAGATGCATCTGATCGACACCCGCTGGGCTTTGCTCATCCCGAACGCCATCTGGGTGTGGCAGGTGATCATCGCACGCTCGTTTTTTCAATCCTCGATTCCCGAGGAACTACTGGAGGCCAGCGAGATTGACGGCTGCAGCGACATGCGGTTTATCCGCAGTGTGGTGCTGCCGCTCTCCAAGCCGATCATTGCAGTGCTTGTCCTAATGTACGCGGTGGGGCAGTGGAATTCCTATTTTGATGCTCTGATCTATTTGAAATCAGCCAATTTGTTCCCGCTCCAGCTCGTGCTGCGCAGCATCATTATCATGAACAACAGCTCCGGCAACATGGACGCGATGGCAATGGTGGAAAGACAGCAGCTGTCCGAGCTTCTGAAGTATTCGCTGATCGTCGTGGCGACGCTTCCGGTGCTGATCATTTATCCGTTCGTACAGCGGTATTTCGTGCAGGGGATGCTGGTCGGTTCTGTAAAAGGCTAAGTCCCTGCCCTTCAACCTATGCGCTTAACCAAGTTAAGGGGGTGATCCGCCGGACTTTACGGCTGGACATTGTAGGCAACACTTGTCTAAACTAAAAAAGGGAGTGATGACATTTGAAAAAGAAACTGCTAAGCCTGCTATCGCTGGTTATGGTCTTCACTATTATCATCAGCGGCTGTTCGGGCAATAACAAAAGTAATGTGAACAATGCCGCAAACGCCGGAAACGGTACGGAAGCTACGCAGGGACAGGATGCCAAACCGGTTGAAGTCAGTGTCTTTGCCGTCCAGGAATCGGGCATCGATATTCCGACCAACAAGTTCACCCAGTTCGCGGCCGACAAGTTCAATATTAAGTTCGACTGGGAAATCAACCCTTCAGACGGTGCCAAGGAAAAACGCCAAATCTCGCTGGCAAGCGGCGACTATCCGGATGCTTATCTGCTCACCGCTTATATCGATGAATTCTCGCAAGCCGACGTGCTGAAATACGGCAAGCAGGGCGTATTGATTCCTCTGAACGATCTGATTGACCAATATGCGCCGAACATTAAAAAGGCGATGGAAGAGTCGCCTGAAATGAAAACGCTTTATACCGCTCCGGACGGTAATATTTACGGCTTGGGCGCCTATACTGAATGCTTCCATTGCTCGTATCCGAATAAAATGTGGATCAACACCGAATGGCTGAAAAAGCTCAACATGGAAATGCCGAAGACGACCGAAGAATTCAAAGCCATGCTGACAGCATTCAAAACTAAAGACCCGAACGGCAACGGCAAAGCCGACGAAGTGCCGCTCAGCGGTTCCACCGAAGATTTCGGGGTGCGCATCGTTCCGTATCTGATGAACTCATTCGTGTATGACGATGACCGGAACTACCTGAATCTCCAGGATGGTAAGGTTGTGTCCGCAGCCATTACACCTGAATGGAAGGAAGGCCTGACTTATATCCGTTCGCTGTACACCGAAGGGCTGATCGATCCGGGCGCATTTACGCAAAATGCCGAAGCTTTCAAAAAAATTGGCGAAAACGCCGATGCGGAAATCCTCGGTGCCGGCGCCGGGATGCACCCTGCCATTTTCATCAATATCGATCCGGGCAACACCCGGTCGGCGCATTACAATCCGTTAGCGCCGCTCACCGGACCGTCAGGTATCTCCTACGCGACGCATGATGCTGGCGGCGTATCGCCGGGTGCCAAATTTGCCATCACCAATAAAGCCAGCAAAGAAGCGCAAATTGCCCTGATCCAAATGGTCGATTACATGTACACGCCGGAAGGCCAGACCAATGCGGCCAGCGGAATGAAAGGCATCGACTGGGAAGATCCGGCACCGGGAGACGTGGCGCTGGGCGAAGGCGTAACGCCTGTAGTCAAAACCATTCCGATGAAGGAAGGCGAAGCGCCGCGCAACGCCGGATGGAGCGGCATGGGCCACTTCTATATGCCGAAGGAATACCGCGATACCTGGGTACAAGGCACCGACATTTATGCATCGGACGGCTATGAGCGCAGATTGTATGATGCATCTTTATTGTATCAAGGCCATGAACCGAAGGAATTGTTCCCCCTCTGGTCGATCTGGATCGATCCAAGCGAAATTGATGAAGCGAGCATGCTGCAAACGAACCTCAGAAACTACATTGAGCAGAATGAGCTGCAGTTCATCACCGGCAACAAAGATCTGAACAAAGACTGGGACGCTTACGTCAAAGGCCTGCAAGACCTCAAGCTGGACCGTTATCTGGAAATTCTGCAAAAGGCGTATGATTCGTCAGTTAAATAAAAACATGGACAGAAGGCCTGGGCTCAGCGGGTAACCCGGTGCTGAAGGCTAGACTCGATGCCGGCTCGTATTTTAGGCCGGCATCGCTGTTTTCTGCGGCCGCTGAGAACCCGGCTGCTCATATGACGAAAGGATTACAGAGGAGAAGATCATGCCTGAACCCAATAACAACGGCTTTTTTATTATGAAGCGAGGAGGACTCCCCCGTTTCCGCGCCAAGCTGCGGCATAACGGCAGTCTCCGGGTTGCATTTCTTGGCGGTTCGATCACCGAAGGAGCAGGTGCTTCCGAAGCGGAATCCGCCAGCTGGCGGGCGCTGACTATGCAGTATTTGCAGCGGGCCTATCCTAGGCAATGTTTTGAATTTATTAATGCAGGCGTCGGCGGTACAAACTCTACACTCGGGGCGCACCGGTTTGAGGAACATGTGCTATACAGCGGCCCCGTGGACCTGCTGTTTGTCGAGTTCAGCGTGAACGATGGTGAGGAGCGGAGCGAATCGGTCCGCGGAATGGAGGGGATCGTCCGCAAATGCCGCCGGCTCTCGCCTGAAGCGGATATTTGCTTCGTCTATACAGCGGCACCTAAGAATCTGACCGGTCCGCTGCCTTTTAATATTGCCGTCCATGAAGAGGTGGCCGATTATTACGGCATTCCGTCCGTCAATTTCGCCTTCCGCATTTATGAAGGGATGCAGGCGGGCGGGATCGACTGGAGCATCCTGGCACCGGACGGTTACCATCCGCATGATGCCGGATATGCGCTCTATGCCGGATACATGCAGGAATATCTGGTTTCTGCACTTGGCGAGCCTGAGGTCGGAACGCCAGAACCGAAGGCGTGGCCTGCGGTGCCGCTTGAGGCCGGCAATTATGAATACGGAATTATGCTGCCTTATAGCGCTGCTGCCTATTCCGCAGAGTTCAGGACAGCCGGGCTGCTTCCGGGCGACCCGCTGATGAACTGGCGGTTCTCCACGGAGCACAAGGCGGCGGAGCAGCCGGGGGCTGAATTATCCTTCACCGTCACAGGGCAAAGCGCGGGTGTCTTGCTTTTATACGGCCCGGACTCTGGAATCTTTGAATATTCGGTCAATGGTGAGCCCTTTATGCCGGTCAATTTGTTCGATGACTGGTGCCTGAATGCGTACCGTCCCATTCCTGTGCTGTTCCCTATCCGGACAACGCGTGGATCGCTGTCTGTTGTGATTCGCAATACGGGACAAAAGGATGTGAATAGCAAGGGAACCGGCCTGCGGGTGTTGAAGCTGCTCGGCAACTGACGGGGCAAGGTGAAGATCACAGATTGCCGGTTTGCGGGTGAACCGCATTAGGATGGCTGAGGTCGTGAACAGCTAACCGTTAGATTAACACTTACGTCATTGGAGGATAGTAACCTATGAAGCTTGTGTACGATAAACCGGCCGCGGTCTGGACGGAGGCGCTGCCGGTCGGCAACGGCCGTCTAGGCGGAATGATCTATGGCGGAGTGGAGCGCGAGGTCATCGGCCTGAATGAAGATACTTTATGGTCCGGTTATCCGCAGGACGGCAGCAACCCCGGTGCGAAGGAGGTTCTGCCGGAGATCCGTGAGCGGATAGGGCAAGGGCGCTATATCGAAGCCGATGCACTGGGGCGGCGCATGCTGGGGCCGTACACCCAGTCCTATCTCCCCTTCGGGGAGCTGCTGCTCCGCTTCGAGCATGGAGACATCAGCAGCGAATACCGGCGCACACTCGATCTTGAAGATGCAGTACACCGTGTAACGTATGCGGTCGGCAACGTAACGTATACGCGGGAAATGTTCGCGTCCCACCCGGATCAGGTGCTGGTCCTGCGGCTGGCGTCCAGTGCTGCCGGAAGGCTGAATTTCCATGCCCGGCTGGACAGCCCGCTGCGCCACCATACACTGGCGGATGGCGCATCTTTTGTCCTGCGGGGCATTGCGCCGGAGCATGTGGATCCGGGTTATTTCAACACGGATGAACCCATCCGCTACGGCAAACCCGGGCAAAGCGAGGGCATGCGCTTTGAAGGCCGGATCGCCGTGAGAACGGAGGACGGCGAAGTGACCGTGGACGGAGGTGGCGTCCATGTCCATGGGGCAAGCGCCGCGTTGCTGATCTTCAGTGCGGCTACCAGCTTCAGCGGCTTCGACCGGCTGCCTGGCAGCCAGGGCCGCGAGGAGTCCGCGCTGGCGGCGGCGATGCTGGAGCAGGCTTTGGCCCTGCCCTATGGTGAGCTGCTTGCGCGGCATTGCGCCGACTACCGGTCTTTATACGGCCGGGTGGAGCTGAAGCTCGGCGCAATGCAGGCCGCCGAAGAGCTGACCACCGACCGGCGCATCGCGCAGTGGGGGGCGCAAGACCCCGGAATGGCCGAGCTGCTGTTCCAGTATGGACGTTACCTTCTGATCTCCAGCTCCCGGCCGGGCACACAGGCGGCCAACCTGCAGGGCATCTGGAATGCCGCCACCCGGCCGCCGTGGAGCAGCAATTATACCTTGAACATCAATACCGAGATGAATTACTGGCCGGCGGAGGTCTGCAACCTGGCTGAATGCCATGAGCCGCTGCTGTCGCTGACCGGACGGCTCGCGCAGAACGGCGTGCGAACTGCCGCCGTGAACTACGGGACCCGCGGCTGGACGGCTCATCACAATGCCGACATCTGGGGGCATACGGCTCCGGTCGGCCATTACGGGGACGGCGATCCGTCCTGGGCATTCTGGCCGATGGGCGGTATCTGGCTGACTCAGCATCTGTGGGAACATTACGCCTTCGGAGGGGATGAAGACTATCTTCGCAGCTTCGCTTATCCAGTTATGAAGGAGGCGGCTTACTTCGCCCTTGATTGGCTGCAAGACGACGGGCAGGGACGGCTGGTTACCTCTCCGTCCACCTCGCCGGAGCATAAATTCCGTACGCCGGAGGGGACGGCGGCGATCAGCGCAGGAGCGACGATGGATATTTCGCTCATCTGGGAGCTGTTCACCAACTGCCTGGAAGCGGAGGCCGTCCTTGGCGGCGATCCCGGATTCAGGGCAGAAGTAGAGCAGGCCAGAGCGCGGCTCCTGCCGCTGCAGACCGGCCGCTACGGCCAGCTTCAGGAATGGGCGCATGACTGGGAGGACGAAGACCGCTGCCACCGGCATACCTCCCACCTGGTCGGCGTCTACCCGGGACGCCAGCTCTCGCAGGAGGAGACACCGGAGCTGTTCCGGGCTGCCCGGGTCTCGCTGGAACGGCGCGGTGACGAAAGCACCGGCTGGAGCCTCGGCTGGCGCGTCGCCCTGTGGAGCCGGTTCCGCGACGGCGAGCGCGCGTTTGCGCTGCTCGCGAACATGCTGCGGCTCGTCAGGGACGACGGCCGCGAGGTGTACAGCCACGGCGGGGGCGTGTATGCCAATCTTCTCGGGGCACATCCCCCGTTCCAGATTGACAGCAACTTTGCCGCCTCGGCCGGGATTGCGGAGATGCTGCTGCAGTCACATCTCCCGTGGCTTGAGCTGCTGCCGGCACTGCCGCAGCGCTGGGCGGACGGCCATGCCGCGGGGCTGCGCGCCCGCGGCGGCTTCGAGGTTAATCTCCGCTGGGCCGGCGGCAGGCTTGCCGAAGCGGAGATCGTCTCGAAGCTGGGGGCGGAATGCCGTGTGCGGACCGGCGTTCCGCTGCTGGTGACCTGCGAAGGACAGCAGGTCTCCGCAGAGAACGGGACGGATGGCATGCTCCGCTTCGCCACCGAACGCGGCAAACGTTACACGCTTGTCCCCGTTAATGCATAGTACGCATGGCCCGGAAAATTTCGGATATGCGGGCAGTTAAGCTCGCTCCTGGGTGAAGACATCATTTGCCGGTTGACCCGCGGAGCGCATGCTGAACCCCGCTAGCACCGCTAACACAAAACATCTGTACTTGTATAGGAGGAAGCAGGATGAACGAATACAAATTGTGGTATGACAAACCTGCAGAGGGCTGGTCTCAGGGATTGCCGCTCGGAAACGGCAGAATCGGGGCGGTCGTAATCTCCTCGCCGGACCGCGAAGTATGGGAGATGAGCGAGGTGACCTTCTGGTCGGGCCAGGCGGAGGCCGTTCCTGGCAACGGACGAGGCAAAGAGGCGCTGGAAGAGATGCGTGCAGCCTTTTTCGCCGGCGATTATGAGCGGGGGGACCGGCTGGCCAAGCAGAGCCTGATGAAGGTCAAATCAAACTTCGGCACCCACTTGGGCCTGTGCAGGATTACGCTTGACTTTGCCGATGTGAAGCCGGACCCTGCCGGAGAGAATTTCCGGCGGGAGCTGGATTTAAGCCAGGCGCTGGTGCGGAGCTTCAGCGAAGCGGAAGGCGGCTTGCTCAAACGTGAAGTATTCGCCTCTCATCCGGGGGATGTGCTCGCTGCGCGTATCTGGAGACAATCGCCTGAACGCGTTTCGTTTACCTTGACACTACAAGGAATCACGGAGACGTTCGAGACGCATGCTGCCGCGCCGGATACGCTGGAATTCCGCGCACAGGCGACGGAGCGCGTTCACAGTAGCGGTAAATGCGGCGTCTGGAGCCAGGGGCAGCTCAAAATTGTAACGGCCGGCGGCAGCGTGGAATGCGGTGCAGATACGCTGCGGGTTACCGGTGCGGAGGAGGCATGGATCTATTTTACCGTTGCCACCGACTACCGTAAGGAGGATGCAGGCTGGGCGGAGGAGAGCAGCCGGGCGCTTGCCGGTACAGTGGCTGCAGGTTACGAACGGCTGCGCGGGGAGCATATTGCCGATTACCGCCGGGAATTTGGAACAGTGGAGCTCGAACTGGGCCATCCACAGCAGTCCGTGCTGCCGACGGATGAACGGATGCGGAGGCTGCGCCAGGGAGAAGGCGGGGACCCGCAGCTGTATGCGTTGTTCCTGCAATACGGCCGGTATCTGATGATCGCCGGTTCCCGCGCCGATTCTCCGCTGCCGCTGCATCTGCAGGGCATCTGGAATGACGGTGAAGCCTGTCGGATGGGCTGGAGCTGCGATTATCATCTCGATGTGAATACGCAGATGAATTATTATCCGGCTGAGGTCATCGGCCTCGGTGACAGCCATCTTCCGCTGATGGCGTACATTGAAGACCTGGCGCAGGCCGGCCGGGCGTCAGCGCGGGATTTTTACGGTGCAGCGGGCTGGGTGGCCCATGTATTCTCCAATGCATGGGGCTTTACGGCTCCGGGCTGGGATACGTCCTGGGGGCTCAACGTAACCGGTGGCCTGTGGCTGGCGGCGCATATGATGGAGCATTTCCGCTACAGCCGCGACATAATGTTCCTTAAGAACCAGGCCTATCCCGTGCTGAAAGAGGCAGCAGTTTTTTTCCTCGATTATATGACGATCCATCCGAAATACGGCTGGCTTGTCACCGGACCGTCCAATTCCCCGGAGAATCATTTCTATCCGGATGGACCTGAATCGGGCGTTCAGCAGCTGTCGATGGGAACGACGGTAGACCAGGAGCTGGTGCGCGAGCTGTTCGAATTCTGCCATGAGGCGGCCGGGCTCCTCGGTGTGGATGAGGAATTTCGTGAGCAGCTGGAAGAAGCGATCGGCAAGCTCCCGCCGCTGCAAATCGGCAGCCGCGGACAATTGCAGGAATGGCTGGAGGATTATGCTGAAGCCCAGCCGGAGCACCGCCATTTCTCGCATCTGTACGCGCTGTATCCCGGAAGCCAGATTACGCCGGAAGACACGCCGGAGCTCGCCGCCGCCATGCGGGTAACGCTGGAGAACCGGATGCTGCAGGATGAGCTGGAGGATGTGGAATTTACGGCCGCACTGTTTGCCCTCGGCTTTGCAAGGCTGCATGACGGTGACCAGGCGCTCCGGCATGTTTCTCATCTAATTGGCGAGCTATGCTTCGATAATCTGCTGTCGTATTCCAGATCGGGCATCGGCGGCGCAGAGACGAATATCTTCGTCATCGACGGCAATTTCGGCGGCACGGCAGCCATTGCAGAAATGCTGCTGCAAAGCCATGCGGGCTGTATTCATCTGCTACCGGCGCTTCCCGCAGCCTGGGGAACGGGCAAAGTAACGGGGCTCCGTGCCAAAGGCAATGCTGAGGTTGATATCACGTGGAAGAACGGAGAACTGACCGGAGCAGTAATCCGGACGCATCTTGCGGGGCTGGTGGCTGTCCGCTGCGGTGGGCGGAAGATTGTGCTGGAAGCGGCTGCGGGCGGCGTGTATATACTGGATGCCCAATTACAGCGGGGAGCGTCATGAAGACACTATTTTTACTGAGCAACGCTCATCTTGATCCGGTGTGGCAATGGGAGTGGGAGGAAGGAGCGGCTGCTGCCGTTTCCACCTTCCGTGCGGCTGCAGGGTTTTGCGAGGAATATGACGGGTACATTTTTAACCATAATGAAGCGATTTTGTATCAGTGGGTCGAGGAATACGAACCAGCATTGTTCGTCCGCATCCAGCGGCTGGTGCGTCAGGGCAGATGGCATATCATGGGCGGCTGGTATTTGCAGCCGGACTGCAACATGCCGTCGGGTGAATCGTTCGCACGCCAAATGCTGGCGGGCCGCAGTTATTTCCGCGAAAAGTTCGGCGTACGGCCGACGACGGCAATCAATTTCGACTCCTTCGGCCATAGCCGGGGGCTGGTGCAGATTATGCAGCAGGCGGGCTTCGACTCTTACATCTTTATGCGCCCTGATGAGCACGCCGGATTGCCGGGGCAGGATTTCATTTGGGAAGGTTTTGCCGGCAGCAGCGTGATGGTGCATAAAATCGCCGATGCCTACCATTCGGCGCTTGGCAAAGCCGACCAGAAGATCGCTGACTGGCTCGCCACGCATGCGGATGAGCCGATCGGCCTGCTGCTATGGGGCGTCGGCAACCATGGCGGCGGCCCGTCCCGGCTCGATCTGGACGCCATTGCGGCAAGAATAGAGCAGTCCGGAGACTTCCGGCTGGTTCATGCGACCCCGGAGCAGTATTTTGCCGCGCTGACAGAGGTGAAGGAGCTGCCGCGGTACTCGGGGGATCTTAATCCCCGCTTTGTCGGCTGTTATACTTCCATGATCCGCATCAAGCAGAAACACCGGCAGCTCGAAAACGAACTGTACATGACGGAGAAGATGCTTGCCGCAGCCGGGCTGCACAGCTTGCTCCCATACCCGGCCCGTGATCTGGCTGAAGCTCAGCACGATCTGCTGACCGCACAGTTCCATGACATTCTGCCGGGAACTTCAATCCAGCCCGCCGAGGAAGCTTCGCTGCGGCAGCTTGATCATGGCCTGGAAATTACGGCGCGGCTCAAAGCGCGGGCGTTCTTCGCCTTGGCCGCCGGACAGCCGCAGGCGAAGCCCAAGGAATATCCAATCCTAATCTATAATCCGCATCCGTATCCGGTAAGCGGTATATTCGAATGTGAATTCATGCTGGAAGACCAGAACTGGCTGGAGCAGTTTTCGAATCCGGCCGTGTATCAAAGCAGCAAGCGGATTCCGTCACAGGCGGAGAAGGAGCACAGCAACCTGAATCTCGACTGGCGCAAACGTGTGGTGTTCAGGGCAGAGCTTGCGCCCGCCGCAATGAACCGGTTCGACTGCCGGATCGAGCTATTGGAGCGGAAACCTGCACCAGCGCTCGAAGTCAGGGATGGTGCCTTTTATTTTCGCACGGAGGATCTGTCTGTCACGGTTAATGCCGGTACAGGCCTGATCGACGAGTATTCGGCAGGCGGCGTGTCCTATCTGCTCCCGGGCGCTTTTGCCCCGCTGGCCGTCGCTGACAACGAGGATCCGTGGCGGATGGATACCCTTGAATTCCGTGAGGTCATCGGCCGGTTTACTCTGATGGAAGAGCGGGAGGGCAGCCTTTTTTCCGGTGTCAGGGAAACGATTCCCCCGGTTCGCGTTATCGAAGACGGCAAAGTACGGACGGTCATCGAATCGGTGCTGAAGTACCATGATTCCCGCCTTGTCCTCACCTACAAGCTGCCGAAGCAAGGTACGGAAATCGAAGTCCATGCCTGCGTCTATTGGAACGAAAAAGACTGCATGCTCAAGCTATCGGTTCCGACCGTTCTGGCGGATGCCTCATACACCGGCCAGACTGCCTTCGGTGTGCAGGAACTGGCTGCCAGTGGCCAGGAGGTTGCCGCGCAGAAATGGACCGCACTGCAATCCGCAAAACAAGGACAAATGCTGACCGTGATCAACGACGGCATTTACGGCTCCGATTGCTGCGCCGGCGAAATCCGCCTGTCCCTGCTGCGCGGCGCCGGCTACTGTGCTCATCCGATTGGCAACCGGCCGATCATGCCGCAGGACCGCTTTTTGCCGCGGATCGACCAGGGCGAACGCTGCTTCACCTTCTGGCTGAATGCCGGAGAACTGGAAGAGCGGGCCGGAAGGATCGACCGTGAAGCTCTGGTGCATGCTGAAAGGCCATTTGCGCTGTCGTTTTTTCCTTCGGGTGAAGGATATTCTCACGGAACTGCAATAGCGTTAACGGATGAGACGGTTCAAATGAGCGCCTTCAAGAAGGAACAGGACGGAGAAGGGTATATCGTACGGCTCTTCGAGCCGACCGGGTATCCCCGCAGCACCGGATTGTCGGTTCCGGCGCTTGGCATCACGGAGAAAGTTGAGCTCAAAGGGTTTGAAATTGTCACTTTAAGGATCGAATCGCAGAACGGGGCGGTTACCCGGGTCAGTATATGCGAAGAATCGCTAATAAGCGGAGGAATGCAATCCCATGGCTAATACCCAATCGAAAAAAACGTCCAATCGCCTTTTTGTCGTCGCAACCCTGGCGGTCAGTGTCATTGTGCTGGCGGTTTCACTGGTCTTTCTGAAGAACTCGGAGGCTTCCCCGGACCTCGGCGGTCTGCCCAATTATACGGAAATCCGCGGCGATTACGATGCGGACGGGCTGAAATATGAGAAACAGCCCCATCTGGGCGATGCTTCGGCAAAGGTAAAGGTTATCGAATTCGCCGATTTCAAATGCCCGTCCTGCAAGAAGTGGAAGGAAACCTATTTTGAGCAGTTCAAAAAGGATTATGTCGATACTGGCAAGGTAGAGCTCTTTTTCATCAACTTTGCGTTTATCGACCGTGACTCCATTCTGGCTGCAAGTGCCGGTGAAGCAATTGCCGCTCAGAATAACGACAAGTTCTGGGAGTTTATGAGCATGCTGTACGATCATCAAGGCGATGAGACGAAGATTTGGGCTACACCGGAGTTCCTGCAGGATTTTGTGAAAAAGAATATTTCCGGGATCGACTACGAACGCTTCGCCACTGATCTCAAAAACCACACGTACATGCTGGCGGTCAAAGAGGACTTCAAGACAGCGGGTAATTACGGGGTGAATGGCACACCGCAGTTTATGGTTGACGGCAAGCTTCTAAAGGGCGGCAATTACGGGGAGCTGACGGCGGCGATTGATGCGAAGCTTGCGGCCGGCGGGAATGAATAGTCTTTTTGGCATTCGCTTCAACAACTATTAAAAAGGCGGCTCTGGACAGAACGATTCGTTCTGCCGGAGCCGCCTTCTTGCACAGTTGTGCTGGCTGATGATTAGGAGTGAATATGAGATTAGAGCTGCAAATTACGGTCGACCAGCGCGATCCGCTGCTGAACGCAGGCATAGGAGCGGAGCGGATCTTCCGGCGTGTTCAGCACATAATCGAGCATCTGGTCAACGGTGGTAGTAGCTACATGAACACGGGTATCAGAGGATGCATAGTAGATGTAGATGTCTCCGTTGTCGCGGGCGATAACACCGTTACAGAATACGACGTTCGATACATCACCGACGCGTTCCTCGCCATCCGGTGCGATGAAATGTCCGCCGGGAGCGTGGGTAACTTTGTTCGGCTCATTCAGGTCCGACAGGAAGGCGTAGAGCACGTAACGCAGGCCTGCAGCGGTATTGCGCACGCCATGGGCGATATGCAGCCAGCCGCGCGGGGTCTTGATCGGAGCTGGTCCTTGGCCGTTCTTCACTTCTTTGATCGTATGGTAGTAGCGCTGATCCATGATGGACTCACTGGTAATCACAGCATTCTCGATCGTGTCAGACAAGCCCCAGCCGATGCCGCCGCCGGAGCCGGCGTCGATGAAACCATCCTGAGGACGTGTGTAGAAAGCATATTTGCCGTCTACGAATTCAGGATGCAGCACGACATTGCGCTGCTGGGCGGAGCCGGTCTTAAGGTCAGCCAGGCGCTCCCACGTTTTCAGGTCTTTAGTGCGGGTGATGCCGCACTGTGCTACAGCGCTGGACAGATCGCCGTGCGGGGCATCCGGGTCTTTGCGTTCGGTGCAGAACAGTCCGTAGATCCAGCCGTCGGCATGTTTGACCAGACGCATATCATAGACGTTGATGTCCGGATCTTCTGTCTCAGGCAGCACAACCGGGTGATCCCAGAAGCGGAAGCCGTCCACACCGCTGTCGCTCTCGGCAACGGCGAAGAAGGATTTGCGGTCATTGCCCTCTACACGGGCCACAATATAGAATTTGCCATCCAGTTCGATTGCCCCCGGATTGAAGACTCCGTTCACGCCGATTCTTTCAGCGAAATATGGGTTGGTCTCAGGGTTGAAGTCATAACGCCAGATCAACGGTGCATGCTCTGCGGTCAGCAGCGGATACTGGTAACGGTCATAGATACCGTTGCCGAAAGGCACCTTTTCGTTTTTGCGTCCAATCAGTGCCTCATAGCGTTCGGTTAACTGCGTTTTGCGTTCCTCAAATACTGAAGTCATTTAGATAGTCTCCTTTATAGATGATTTAAGTCGTGCGATCATTTCGAAGCAGGCTCTGCTGTTATGATAAGGGCATTTCCAGGCGCTGACCTTCGGCTCATGAGCAACCGGCTGCAGATTGTGGTCAACCCCCCAATACCATTCGCCCAGCTTGTGGTCGACCATGTAGCTGTCAATAAAGTTCAATGACGCTGCGGCAGCTTCCTGGAAGCGGGCATCCTCTGTCAGCTGGTAGGCATTGTAGAAACCGACCATGGCTTCCGCCTGAGGCCACCAGTCTTTGTCCTTAGAGATTAAGCCATTGCTGTCCGCTTCGTTCCATATTCCGCCGTCAGCGTCGATACCTTCGTTAAGAGTGGCTTCTGCCATTGAGACGGCTACTTTCTGGACGCGCTGCAGAAGCTCCTCATCACCAAGTACTTCCGCAGCCTCTACCAGCAGCCAGCTGCCTTCGATATCATGACCGTAGGAGATGATATCGGATTTCACATTCCACTCTTCGTCCATGAACAGGAGGAAATGCTTGCCCTCATCATCTATGATGTGTTCGAGCATGGTCTCAATCAGTTCTGCCAGCTTGACCCGCAGCTCCTCTGATTTCCATACCCGGTAAAGGCCTGTATAGCCCTCGAGCACATGAAGATGTGTGTTCATCGATTTTTTCTCGTTCATATCCTTGGCGCTGAGGGACAGGTCTTCGGTCAGCTGCCAGTCGCGTGCGAGTGCTTCAATATAACCTTTATAAAGAGGATCATAGCCGTGTTTCTCCAAGAGACGGAACAGCTCTACAGCTTGCTCCAGCGCTTCTGTATGTCCGGTAGCATGATGATATTCGGCCAGGGCATAAATTGCGAATGCTTGGCCATACACCTGCTTCTTCAGCTGGGAAGGTGAACCCGCTGCATCCACCATCCAATATAATCCGCCGTATTCCTTATCTAGGAAATGCTCAAGCAGATAACCGTAGGCGCGTTCGGCGATCGCGAGATACTCGGCTTTACGGTACGTACGATAAGCTGTCGCAAAGGTCCAGAGAATCCGCGCATTGAGTACAAGGCTCTTCCCGGCGCCTTCCACAATATTCAGCTGATTGTCAATCTCGCCGACAAACCCGCCGTGCTGCTCATCCAGGGTATGCTTCATCCAGAAGCCGAGGATATTGTCCTGAAGCTCCTGCTCCAGTGCGTTCAGCCATTGTTCAGGTGAATTATTCATAGAGATGATTCACTCCTAACCATTGATTTTGGAAGTATAGTAGTCTTTGATAACCGGTGCCGCTGCCTTGCCGTACATGCAGTAGTCATCATTAACTGGCGCTTCTTCGGGCGGATAGAGGCGTGCCGGCCAATCCCACAGCATAAAGCCCTGTACCCAGTCCCGGCGTTCACAGCTGCCGAACATGGCTTGGTAGAAACGGCTCTGCTCTTCTTCACTCGGCTCACCTGCCAGCGTCCAGTCATTGGGGATGGCTGCGCTGCCTGTCCGGCTGGGACAGCCCGCTTCCATGAAGAAGAACGGTTTGTCCTGCTTCTTCACCACAGCTTCAATCCGGTCCAGCTGAGCTTCCCAGTCGTGTTCAGGATAGTAGCCGCTGGAGGAAATGACATCGAGCGCATCCCACCAGGTCACATTATCCTCCTGATACTTATCGCAATTGTACGTAATAACGCCGCTATAGACCTTACGTACTTCAGCAATCAAAGCCCGCCACTCTGCTTCGCGTCTGTCCGCCTGAACCAGCTCACAGCCGATGCAGAACATTTCGCAGCCGCTTTCTTCAGCGATTGCAGCATAATGCAGAATAAAGGCGGTATAAGAGCGGAACCACTCCGACCATTTGGGCTCGCAGGGAACATCCTTGTCGAAAAAGTTGATATGAGCCCGCCAAGTGCCGTCTGCGCAATTGACGATCGGTTTCAGGCAAACCTTCAGCTGCAGGGACTTAGCCTTGCGGATGGCCCACAGCACCTCATCATCAGTCACTGTCGGCAGCTCCCAGTAAGGAATTTCTGTAGATTGCGGGGTGGCTTGGATAGCACTGAAGGCGATGGCTGTCCAATTCGCGCCGGTAACCGATTTCATAAGCTCCATTGAAGTTTCGGCTGAATCGAGCGCCCACGTTCCGCGCCTGCCCATAAAGCCCCAGGTTACGCCTCCGACGTATTCATTCAGCAGTGACATTTGGAAACCTCGCTTTACTAAAATATAGGCTTTGACAGCATAACAAAAGTTGTGTTTTGTTATATTGTTATTATAAAAATGTTAGTTATTGATAACAACAATACAATTTAGTTATAACCCTTTTTAGGTATGATTTCAAGGGGGAAATGTGTAAAGTAAACAGAAGACTATAAAAGAGCAACACAGCACATTTTATATTGTAGGAAGGAAGCCTATAATGAAATGGTAGCGCAATCATTCCGCTCGGATATTACAACTGGAGGCGATTTTCTAAGTGATCAGAGTCATGATAGCGGATGATGAGGAAGTTATTCGCCGTGGGCTTGAGAAGATTACTTCCAGAATGGATTTGGAAGTGGAGGTTATCGGCTCTCACGGCAACGGCCTGGAGGCGTGGAACCAGCTTTCTGCTTTAACGGAAGAGGACATCGACCTGCTAATTACAGATATCAAAATGCCGAGAATGGACGGCTTTAAGCTGATAGAAGAAGCCCGCGGCCATATGAAGAACCTGCCGATTGCAGTGCTGAGCGGATTTAGTGATTTTGACTATGCCCGGCGGGCAATGCGATTCGGCGCACTGGATTATCTGCTCAAGCCCATTGAGAAATCACAATTATATGAGCTGCTGAAGAGGGTGGAGGAGAACAAGAAGCTTAAGGCTGCTGAACCGCAGCAGGAAGCTGTGCAGGCATCCGAAGGCGGAGAGCATTATGTGGTCGAGCAGACCAAGAGCATTCTGGAGAAGGAATATAACCACAATTTTGAACTGGAGCGGCTGGCGGAGACGGTTGGAATGAATGCCAGCTATATCAGCCGTTTATTCAAATATAAGACCGGGCAGACAATTACGGAGTATCTGATTGGAATACGGATTGCCAAGGCAAAGGAGCTGCTGACCGGGCGGCCTGATCTTAAAAATTATGAGATTGCGGAAATGGTCGGCTACAGTGACCCGGTGTATTTCAATAAGCTGTTTAAAAAGATATGCGGTATGACTCCGAAAGATTATAAAAGCGGTTGTAGGGTTCCGAAAAGCTAAACCCGGTTTACACATATTAATAGGAAAGGATTTATCCTAGGAGGGCGGACAGCCCTCCTTTTTGGCGTTGTTTTCTATAAAATAATAAATTAATAAAACAAAAATAACAAATATAAGACCAGAAAAAACAATTGAAACCATCGTTTTGGGTGTGAGAACGATTTATAATAAGCTTGTAAGCGATACCAACACTCTTTTCAAGGCGATTCGGGCGGAAGGTAAGTAGTTATAGGGTCTTGATCGTTTTAACCGGAAAAGTTTGTTAGGTTTTTTGTTATTAATTACCGTGAATCGAAGAGAGGGGTCAAAAAAGCAATGAAGAAGACCAAAGCAGTTACAAGTTTGGCAGCGCTCACGCTAATGGCGGGCTTATTCGCAGGCTGTTCATCGAACAACAACAACGCGGATAATGCAGCTGCAACAAATGCAGGAAATACAGGAACAGGTACGGAGGCTACTGCAGCCCCAGAAGGCGATGCAGCTAAGGATATCAAAGGTGATATCACAGTAATCACGCAGCGTACGGATATCGTTGATACCGTATTCAAAGACTATGCAGCCAAGTTCAATGAGAAATATCCTAATGTCAAAGTCAACTTCGAGGCACTGTCCAGCTACGAGGATCAGATCAAGATCCGCATGAGCACCAATGATTACGGCGATGTTCTGCTGCTGCCTACAAGCGTTGCCATTAAAGATCTTCCGGATTTCTTTGAGCCGCTGGGCAAAATGTCCGACCTGCAGCAGCAATATACGGGCCTTGAAGAACGCAGTGTAGACGGCATTTCCTACGGTATTCCAATTACTGTTAACTTCTCCGGTGTGATTTACAACAAGCAGGTGTTCAAGGATGCAGGAATTACAGAGGTTCCAAGAACCTTTGAACAGTTCCAGACAGCTCTGCAGAACATCAAAGACAAAACGGATGCTGTGCCGCTGTATACGAACTATGCCGCAGGCTGGACGCTAACCCAATGGGAAGCTGATCTGGCTACCGTTGCCGGCGACCGTGATTATGTAAATATCGCTCAGGTTGCTTCCGACGACAACTTCGTACAGGGACAACCGCACTACGACCTGTACAAAGTAATGTACGATGCAGCGAAGAACGGTCTGATTGAAGAAGACCCTACAACTACCGACTGGGAAACTTCCAAGGCTGACCTAGCTAACGGCAAAATCGGTACGATGATGCTCGGCTCCTGGGCAATCGGCCAAATCAAAGGACTGGCTACCAATCCTGATGATGTCGGCTTCATGCCTTTCCCTACCAATGCCAGCAAAATCCTTGTACCGCTCTCTGATGACTACAACCTGGGTATCAGCCTCCACAGCAAAAACAAAGAAGCAGCAAGAGCGTGGGTGGACTGGTTCATCAACGAATCCGGCTATCCGACCACTGAAGGCGGCGGTATGAGCCCGGTTAAAGGCGCTGAGCTTCCGGAAATCCTTAAGCAATTTGAAGGCACTGACGTAACGTTCGACACTATTGCACCAGCTAAAGCCGGCGAAGAAGGCTGGGTGGATGCAATCGATAAAGAAGCAGAAATCGGCCTTTGGCAGCCTGACTTCAAGAAAGTCATTATCGAAGCTGCAATCGGCAACCGCAAGGATTCCTACGACGATATCATGAAAGACCTGAACGACAAATGGAAAGCGGCAAGAGCTAAGGTTACTGCTGCTAAGTAATTTACAAAGCAATCATACGCATGATCGTTACATGGATAAACGCAGAGTGAAGACAGATTCAAGAGAACGGGGAGATGCCAAAGCGCATTTTCCCCTTCACTTTTGCGGGATTAGGACAGGGTTTGGAGTTATTAGCATGTGTTCTTAGGAGGTGTGGAGAGATTGTCCAACTTGAGCTATAAAAATCAGCGGATTTTGATCATTTTTTTATTCTCGTTAGTTCCGGTAGTGCTGCTGTTGACGTTCTCATATTTACCTGTATTCAAAATGTTCCAGTACAGCTTCACAAGCTGGGACGGCTTCAGCAAAAACATGGAGTACGTCGGGTTTGACAACTACAAGACGATCTTTACCAAACCGGAGTATTTTGCCGTATTTAAGGTCAGTCTGTATTATTTCTTTGCAACGTTTGTGCAAATGGGGCTGGCCCTGTATTTTGCGACCATCCTGAGCTTTAATGTTCGTCTGAAGAACTGGTTTAAAGGAATTCTGTTCTTCCCGACTCTGCTCAACGGGGTGGCTATCGGATTCATCTTCCTGTTTTTCTTCAAACCGGAGGGTACGCTCAATACAATACTTGACCTGGTCGGACTTGGAGCCTGGCAGCAGAAATGGCTGCTGAATCCGCATCTGATCAATATTTCCCTCGCCTTTGCTTCGGTGTGGAGATATATGGGGATGAACTTCATTATTTTCCTTGGAGCGATTTCTTCGATCGGCAGTGATATTTATGAGGCTTCGGAAATTGACGGCGCCAACCGCTGGCACCAGTTCAGACATATTATCATTCCAAGCATCAAAAAAATTCTGCAGCTCAATCTGATCCTCGCGGTGAGCGGAGCGATCGGTGTGTTCGAAATTCCGTACGTCATGACCGGGGGCTCTAATGGCAGCGGTACGTTTGTCATTCAGACCGTCGATGTGGCCTTCAAATACAGCAAGCTGGGTCTTGCTTCGGCGATGGCTGTGGTGCTGCTGGGTATCGTTGTTATTGTGACTATTCTGCAGCGTGTGCTGATTAAGGAGGAGAAGTAAGATATGCATACTTTTAAATACACCGCAGCTTCTTTCTTCAAATATCTTACCTTAGTCTTAGGCGCGCTCGCCGCACTGATTCCGATTCTGGTCGTCTTTTTCGCATCGCTCAAGACCAATGCGGAGTACGCCAGTACCGGCCCGCTTACCCTGCCGGAGAATTGGCTGAATTTCAGCAACTATACCAAGGCTTTTGTCGACGGCAATATGCTGCTCGGCTTCATGAACACCATTATCATCGTGCTTATTTCCATTGCCGGAGCTACGCTGACCGGATCAATGATGGCCTATATTCTGGCTCGCTTCAAATTCAAAGGCAGCAAGCTGCTGATGGGCGCTTTTCTGCTGGCAACCCTGATTCCGGGTGTAACCACCCAGGTCGCTACCTTCCAGATCATCAACTCGCTGGATTTGTTCAATACGCGCTGGGCGCCGATCCTGATGTATCTCGGTACCGACATTATCGCGGTTTATATTTTCATGCAGTTCCTGGATTCGATTTCTGAGTCGCTGGATGAATCGGCCATGCTGGACGGCGCATCGTACTGGACGATTTACTGGAGAATTATTTTGCCGCTGCTGAGTCCTGCGATTGTCACGGTCATTATCGTGAAGGGTGTCAACATCTACAATGACTTTTACACGCCTTTCCTATATATGCCAAAAAGCAGCCTCCAGGTCGTTTCCACCGCACTGTTCAAATTTAAAGGGCCTTACGGCTCGCAGTGGGAGGTTATCTGTGCCGCGATTATGATTGCGATCATTCCGACGCTGATTGCCTTCATCGCCTTGCAAAAGTACATCTATAACGGCTTTGCACAAGGCTCGGTAAAATAAGGCTGGTTATTTGATTAGGTAAAATTCACCGCAGCGTAGGCTGCACTATTTTGAGAGGAGCATAACTATGAAAGAAGTACAGCTAATCGGCAATCATCTGCCGAATATTCCCTGGCAGGACAGACCCGCAGGAAATGACAATCCGGTATGGAGACATAATGACAACCCGGTCATCAAACGCAATCCGGCCAAAGGCGTTGCGCGGATCTTTAACAGTGCCGTTATTGCCTATGAAGGCAGCTTCCTCGGCGTGTTCCGTGTAGAGGATAATACTACCCGCCCTCACCTTCGGATGGGCCATAGCGCAGACGGCCTGGAGTGGAAAATCGACGACGAGCCGATTCAGTTTACCGACGAAGAAGGCAAGCCTTACGCACCGCGTTATGCCTATGACCCTCGTCTTGTGAAAGTAGAAGATACCTATTACATCATTTGGTGCACGGATTTCTACGGTGCAGCCATCGGGGTAGCCAAAACCCAGGATTTCAAAACGTTCGTTAGCCTGGAAAATCCGTTCCTGCCGTTCAACCGGAATGGCGTATTGTTCCCTAAGAAGCTGAATGGCAATTTTGTAATGCTGTCCCGTCCGAGCGACAGCGGTCATACCCCGTTCGGTGACGTATTCCTGAGCGAAAGCCCAGATTTCGTCTACTGGGGCAAACACCGTCATGTTATGTCCAAAGGCGGTCAAGGCTGGTGGCAAAGTACGAAGATCGGCGGCGGCCCTGCACCGATTGAGACTACCGAAGGCTGGCTGATGTTCTATCACGGCGTAACCACAACCTGCAACGGCCTTGTGTACAGCATGGGTGCGGTGATTCTCGATAAGGACGAGCCGTCCAGAGTGAAATACCGCTCCAGAAACTTCGTGCTTACACCGGAAGAATGGTATGAGGAAAGAGGTTTCGTTAACAACGTGCTGTTCCCTTGTGCAGCACTTACCGACGCCGAAACCGGCCGCATCGCCATCTACTACGGCGCCGCTGACACCTATGTAGGTGTGGCCTATACCACCGTGCAGGAAATCGTTAACTATGTCATCGAAACCCATGAAGAAGTTGGCGACGACGCGGGTCCCGGCAAGATCTAGGACGGAATAGCTATTATCCGCAGCCGAGTTGCTGCACAGAGCGAAAACCCATTTACAATGGGTTTTTCGTTCTGTTCATCTTCCAAGCTTCATCTCCCATTTACCTAATCTAAAATTAACCCTAAGGAGAATCATCATGAACGAACGATCCCTGTCCCAATTACAAGCCTATAAAGGCATCAGCCCGAAGCCGGCTGATTTCGACCAATACTGGGAACGAGCGCTGTATGAGCTGGATGCCCAGCCGCTTGACTATGAACTGGTACCGGCCGAATTTACGAGCGAGCTGGCTGAATGTTTTCATCTGTATTTTAGAGGCGTAGGCGGAGCCAGAGTGCATTGTAAATATGTAAGACCGAAGAAGGCGGCCGGTGAGAAAGGGCCCGGAGTGGTCATGTTCCACGGTTACTCCTGCGACAGCGGTGACTGGCTGGAGAAGGTTGCTTATGCCGCTCACGGATTCAGTGTGCTGGCAATGGATTGCCGCGGTCAGGGCGGACTGTCCGAAGATAATCTGACAGTTCAGGGGACAACCATCCGCGGACACATTATCCGGGGGATTGATGACCCTGATCCGGACAACCTGTATTACCGCAATGTATTTCTTGATACCGTACAGACGGCGCGTATTCTGATGGCGATGCCGGAGGTGGATCCTGCACGTGTCGGTGCATCCGGACTGTCACAAGGAGGCGGACTTACAGTTGCCTGCGCTTCCCTGGAGCCCCGTATTGCGGTCGCTGTCCCGGTCTATCCGTTCCTCTCCGATTACAAGCGGGCTTGGGAAGCGAATATTACAACCTCCGCGTATGAGGAAATTAACTATTATTTCCGCTTCTTTGATCCGCATCATCTGCGGGAGGATGAGATTTTTAACCGCCTCGGGTACATTGATATTCAGAATCTGGCAGACCGGATACAAGGCAAGGTGTTATGGGTGACCGGACTCGTGGATACGATCTGTCCTCCTTCGACACAATTCGCTGCATACAACAAAATCACAGCACCGAAAGACCTAATGGTATATCATGAATACGGTCATGAGTATTTGCCATATCTTGCAGACCGGATGCTTCAGATGCTCATGACCTTGTAACGGGACTAACCCTTACAGGAATAATGTGGATCTGGCGGTGAGTTTTTTGAGTAAATCAAGAGCAAGCGGTAAAGGATTAACCTGGCTGCGCCCCTCCAAGTCGATAGGGATGCGGCTTTTTTTGGTGTTTTTCATTTCCACGATGGGAATCGTGCTGTCACTCGGCTATACTTCTTATTCCGTGGCCAAACAAACGATAGAGAACAATGCGCTGTTAGCTAACGAGCAGACGGTGAAGCAAACAGCAGAGAAGCTGGATGTAACTTTGCTGCGTTTTGAAGACAGGCTGGGAGAGCTGTTCTATAACAAGACTATTCGGCAGGCTGTGGAGTCCGGTACTGCATCCGGTGCAGACCAAGAGGAACGCCAAGCCGAAGCCGGCCGGATCCAGGCTGAACTGGACAGCTGGCTGGAAGCAGCGGGTAATATTCAAGCGGTTTATCTCGTCCCCCGGAATGAGAGTCTTTCTTCCTCTTCGGCAGGGGCTACGGATAGTGCCTTTATGGAGGGAATCCGGAAGAACAACTGGTTTAAGCAACTGCTGGAGAAGCCTCAGAGTCTATGGATTACTCAGGGGTTGAAGCAGGGAGCGGCTGATGGTGTCGTCCATTTTGCCCAATCGGTATCCGTTGATTCCGGCAAGGCGGACTATGTGGCGATTTGCGATATCCGGACGACAGAACTGGAAGACCTGCTGAGCAAAGTCAGTCTCGGGAAGGATTCCTACATTCAGCTGCTGACCGGCAAAGATGAGTTGATTGCTACTTCCCAGCATCAGGAGGCGGATTCTTATCTGCGTCTGGGCGGAACCCTGTTCAAAGGGGTAAGCCAAGCTTCAGGCTCTTTGCCAACCAAGGATGAAGAAGGCAAATCGATTCTGGCGGTGTATGGAACACTCGCGAGTTCGGGCTGGAGAGTGCTCGGTGTGGTACCTTCGGAGAATCTGACCAAGGATGCAGGACGTATCCTGAATACGACGTACATTGCCGTTGCTGCTGCAGCACTTATTGCCGTATTAATCGGTCTCTGGATGGTAAGGATGGTCTCAAGTCCTCTGGTCCGGCTTAAGAATCTGATGTTTCATGGTGCGGAAGGAGATCTGCGGGTACGTACCCAAGTGACTTCCCGGGATGAGATCGGCCAGTTGTCCGGTTCGTTCAATATTATGATGGAACGCATTAATGAGCTGGTTGTTCATACGAATGAGACAGCCCGTGAAGTGCTTGAGACTGCGGATGCCCTGGGAAGCGCATCACGCAAGACCGCCTCAGCGGCAAAGGATATTGCCTCGGCAACTGAGGAGATTGCCGGCGGCGCAGGCAGTTTAGCCTTGGAAGCAGACCGGGGAAATGAAATGACGGAGCAAATCTCCGGACGGATGAGCAACGTCATTGCCGCTGCTCATGAGATGAGCAGTACTGCGCATAGTGTTGGACAATCCAGTGAAGAAGGCATGGTTAAGCTGCAGGAGCTGCTGGACAGAACGGAGAGTACAGGGGAGATGACAGGCCGCCTTGTTGTGAAAGTGAATGAGCTCAAGGAAACCGCCTCCTCGGTAATTAAGGTTCTGGAAGTCATGCAGAACATTACGCAGCAGACCAATATATTATCACTTAACGCAACAATTGAAGCAGCGCGGGCAGGTGAAGCAGGCAGCGGCTTCATGGTGGTGGCGGACGAGATCCGCCAGCTGGCCGAGCAGTCCAAACGCTCCATCGCCGTGGTTGCTGAAATTACCGATACCATTATGAAGGATATGAATGAGACCGTAGCCGCACTGTCGGAAGTGGCACCGCTCTTCCAGGAGCAGAGGTCTTCCGTACAGCATACGAGCGAAATCTTCGTGTCTGTACAAGGACAGATGGATCGATTCATTGACAAGCTTGATTCCGTGTCGGATTCCATTGAGGGATTGAACCAGTCACAAAGGGTGCTGTCGGAGACGATTAGTAATGTCAGCTCCTTTGCCGAGGAATCCTCAGCAGCCTCCGAGGAGGTTGCTTCACTTAGCGGTGAGCAGCAGAATGTAAGTAATCATCTGGTCGAGCTGTCCTCCAAGCTGGAGAATGCTTCGCTGATCCTTAAAGAACGATTGTCTAAATTTAGAATGTAGCTCTGGTTAACGAATATTGGCCGCTCTTTCCTTCGGGACAGGGCGGCTTTTTATATTCATGCATTACATCCATGTAATTATTCTGTAAGGTGGGCATAATAAATGCCATGAGTCTTGACCAGCATATGTACCCGCAAATTCAGGAGGAATGGCATTGCATAAGCTTATTCATAAACGCATATTCTGGGGCTTGGTAATTATGTCGGCTTTCATTGGGATACTGATTATCAGGCTTGCCTGGGTTCAATTACTGCTGAAGGACCGTGAGGTTCCGGGAGCGGAGTACACGCTGGCCCAGATGGCCGAAATACAAAGTGAACGGGAAACCATACTCGACAGCGGCCGGGGACGCCTCTATGACCGCAGCGGGAAGCCGCTTGCCGGAGAGACGATATGGACCGCAGCGTTTTTTCCGAAAAATGAGCGGGAGGGTGGGGCGGCCGGTAAGGATTTGCGGCGCCTGGCCACAGTGCTGGATGTTACTTATAGTGAGCTGGAGAGCCGGATTACAGGGCTAAAAGAACCGCTGCTCTGGCCGGTCTCCGGAGGCAAAACTCCCAAGGCGCTGTCTCCCGCGCAGGCTGAAGAAGTGGAGAAGCTTGGCATCGACGGGGTCCGGGCACTGCCTTTTACCCGTAGATATGGGAATGCCGTTTCGGGCCGCCAATGGCTGGGCTATTTGTCTGAGGTTTCACCGGCGGCAGCGAAGAAATCACCCACCGGGCTTAGAGTTCCTTTGGCCGGAACAGACGGACTGGAGAAGACACTTGAACCGCTGCTGCAGGGGGTAGGACATACGGAGGCGTATGCGCAGGTGGATGCGCACGGAAACAAGCTTCCCGGCAGCGGAATTAAAGTCAGAGCTCCAGGCAATCCGTATTATCCGCTGTCAGTCTATACCACTATAGATAAAGGGCTTCAGGAGGGAATAGAGCGGCTGACGGCGGAATCGGGGGTAAAGGAAGGGGCGGTTGTTGTGCTGGACAGCCAAACCGGGGATATCGAGGCGATGGTGTCGCTGCCTTTTTACGATCCGGCGAAGATTTCACCTGAAGGCGGCGAATGGAACAACCGGGCGCTGCAGGCGGCGGTGCCCGGCTCGATCTTTAAGGTTGTCACCGCGGCTGCCGCCCTGGAGGCAGGGGTTACTTCTCCGGAGGAGAAGTTCTATTGCTCCGGGCAATTCGGCAAATACGGCCTGTCCTGTCCCCATGGCAAAGGACACGGCCCCCTTACGCTGGCGCAAGGGTTTGCCGTGTCCTGTAATACGGTTTTTGGGGCGCTGGCTGAGCGGCTAAGCGGAGCCCAGCTCCAGGCGGCAGCGCTGGCACTTGGCCTGGGGAGGGATATCGGCTGGCAGGCGGAGAATACGCTGGGCCAGCCGCTGCTCCGGCCGCTGGCTGGTGAGCAGCGGGGGACGATCTTCAGCACGCTGCTACTCGATGATGCGGGAGCCAGAGTGCAGACAGCCATAGGGCAGCGCGATGTAACGGTAACGCCGCTCCAGGCGGCGAACCTGGTCGTTACGCTGCTCCATAGCGGCGAGGTTAGAGCGCCGCGGATTCTGCAGCGGGTAGCGTTCAAGAACGGCCAGACGCTGCAGAATCTGCCGGCACATCTGGCTCCGGCCACTGCTGGAGCAATCTCGGCAAACACGTCCAAACTGCTGCTCTCTTGGATGCGCCTTGTAGTCACCGAAGGAACAGGGAAGCGGCTGCAGAACAGTAAATGGCCGGTGGCCGGCAAGTCAGGCACTGCTCAGACAATGGTCAAGGGGGTTCCCCGTAACAACCAGTGGTTTATCGGATACGGCCCGGTGGATCATCCCCGCTATGCGGTCTCTGTTGCGGTGGAGAATGTTGCCCCCGGCAGCGCTCATGCCGCGACTAAGCTGTTCGGTCAGATCTTTGATTTGCTGTCCGAATCTTCCGGAGCCTGAGTTTCTGTGGACGATTCACCAGGTACGGCTCCTCCGGCAGTAGAAGGCTCTGAAGCTGCGAACGGTGACACAATGAACTCTTCCTGGGGAAGATAAATCCAGCGCTGCAAATACCCCTGCTGGATCAGCTCTTTGATCAGAATAAGCAGGATAGGCGACAGAATCAGCCCGGCAACGCCGAAGGCTGACATGGAGAAAATCACGAATGCCAGCATCAGAAAGGCAGAGGATACACCGATGGAATTGCCAGTGATTTTCGGTTCCAGCAGCTGTCTGACAATAAGCACTACAGCGAGCAGTATTAAGAGGCCGATGGCAAGCGAAGTGTTGCCCACGATGAACAGATAGACGATCCAGGGTATCAGGATCGTGGATACACCCAGCAGCGGCAGTACATCGAATACGGCGCAGACCAGCGCCATGGTGATTTCATTTCCGGTTCGAAGAATGAACAGGCCGACCAGGACGATGACGAAGGTGATGCTGATCAGGATCAGCTGGGCCTTCAAATAGGAGCCGATCGCTTTAAATACATTTCCCTGGACAAAAGCGTAAGCTGTTTTGAACGTCTTGGGCATTTTGTCATGGGCAATTTTACGCCAGTCCTTAATCTCCATGCTGAGGAAGAATGCCAATATGATGGCGATACCGAAATTCCCCATAAACGAAGAGAAGGAACCGAGCACTCCGATCATATATTTAAAGAAAACGATCAGCCACTTGGAAAGAATATTGGTGGCGTCGGTGAAATAGCCGTTTATTTTGTCGGTCAGGTCAGCTGGCAGGGCATCAATCTGCTGCTGGAGATAGGTGGTGGCTTCTGTGAAATGCTGCTGCATGATTGCGGTATAACGCGGCAGACTATCCTGAAAGTGCAATGCCTGTGTGGCGATCAGCAGCCCGGCACCGAACAAAATACCAAGAAGGATGATCAGGAAGAGCAGAACGGAAATAGCTGAAGCGAAGGGTTTGGCCATTCCCTTCCGGTTCAGGAACCGGGCCAGTGGTTCGATCAGCAGGAAAACAAAAAAAGACAGGAATACTGGTGCAGCCAATTCGTACAGCTTGCTGAAAACGAGCATCACAAGATACACCGTCAGCACGACCAGCCCGATATCGAAGAATGTTCGCCAATATTTTTTGTACAGCGGCAGCATAGATGAACACGACTCCTTTTTCAAATAGCATAATTTAGCTGTTTTTACGTTGCTGCATATCAATGCGTTTCTTTTTAGAGAAAATGACAAAATTACCTTCCATTCATTGTACACGATTTTAATAAAAATGCGTCTTTTTCTTTGGCAGCTGTGTTAAAATAGGGGGTAACGTTTTTTGTGGGACTTCTGCCCGCTAAAAAACCGCGAGACTTCGTTCACACTACTTGGCCGTACCCTAATATCTGCTTGCAGACGTAAGACGAGCCAAAGTCAACTCTGGAAAAGCGGGGAATTTACATGCAGACTTTGCTGCTCTGGTTATTTTATATTTCTTCCTTCTATGCTTTCATTCCCGGAATGATCAGCAGGATTTTCGGCTATCGCGTATTTCGCAAAGGCATTGGGCGTACCGAATTCGCCCTGACTTTTGATGATGGTCCGGACCCGCGCTATACACCGCAATTGCTGGATCTTCTCAAACAGTATGATGCGAAGGCTACCTTCTTTGTCGTTGGGGCCCATGCGGAGCAGAATCCGGAGATTATCAAACGGATGTATGATGAAGGACATCTCATCGGTATTCATAACTATGTGCACAAGACGAATTGGCTGATGCGGCCTGCAACCGTCAAACAGCAAATTAAACGTACGGGTGACATTATTTACAGTATTACCGGAGAGCGGAGCACCTATTACCGTCCGCCTTGGGGGATAGTCAACCTGTTCGACTTCTCCAAGCGCAGACAGGTGCAGATCGTCTTGTGGTCGGCCATGTTCGGCGACTGGAAAGAGAAGCTAGGCGTAGAACGGCTGACCGAGAAGCTGCTCACCAAGCTGGGCCCGGGTGAAGTCATGCTGCTGCATGATTGCGGCACAACCCTGGGGGCTGACCCCAAAGCTCCTGAGCATATGCTGATTGCACTGGAGCGGATGCTAGAAGAGGCTAAAAAACGGGGGCTGCGCAGCATCAGGGTAGATGAAATGATTCAGCACATGCAGAATTCACCGATTCAGCAGCTATCCTTCAGCAAACGGCTGGTCGTTGGATTATGGCTGGTCTGGGAGCAATGTTTCCAGTTTATGTTCCGCATCAAGACCATTGCTCCGGCGGATCCGTTTCTGCATTACCGGCTGCGCAAGTATCAAGGGGATCCGGTGCAGATGGATAACGGTGAACGTCTGATAAAAGGTGACAAGATTATTGAGCTGCATATCGATAACAGGCAGTTGTTTGAGCTGGGTGTGCATTCCCGGTCATCGGCACAGCTTGCGATCCGTATGATTCGCCGTATGGAGAAGGATCTGCCGGTTCTTGCCGAAAGAATTGCCGAGGATATTGACCTGGCTGAGGCTAAAGCGCTGTACGGGGTAAGCATGCTTAACCGCGGTCCGGAGAAATTCGGATTCATGGTGCTTGACCTGCCGGACGGCTGGTTTGCCCGTTCGACCAAGTTCTATTTGAGCATTCTGCTGAGTGTCATTCATCCGGCAGGGGGGGCGCGGCTGAAAGTCCGCAGCGAGGTTCTCGTGCCGAAGATGATGCTGATGCCGGTATCGCAGCTGCTCGACCAGATGAACAAGCAGCGCCCGCAAAAACAGGTGAAGAGCCGTGAGCGCATTCTCGAAGAGGAGCAGCTGTCCCTGGAAGCTGAGCTGCCGGGAGTGACGGTTGTACATTAAACTTCAAGAAGTGAATCTCTATGCTATTATTATTTAATAACTGCTTGAACCCCATATAAGACAGATGCAGGACAGAGGCTCCTTGAGCCTCTGTCTTTTTTATGCGCTGTGTTAGTGATCAAAAGGAGTTGATAAGGCTGTGCAGCGCATCTTAATATAGTTGTATTATCTTATATGAGAGGGTGATTCGTTTGAACCAAGGGCTTATTGTGTTGTTGAACGGAACTTCAAGTTCGGGAAAGACTAGTATTTCTATGGAATTGAAAAACCAGAAAGAGATTCTTTTTCATCATTTGTCTATAGATGATTTTTTTGTTAATTACAATGATTTTATTGATACTAAATTTCCGGATATTGAACCTACAAGAGAAGTTGAAGATGTCGGGCGAATACTTTTTGATCCCATAAACTCACTGTACTATGCAACCATTAAATTGTTTTCGGAAATGGGTTTGAATGTAATCGTCGATACTGTAATCGATAATGACAAGCGGTTTAATGATTTCCTTGATCTGTTTTTCGATCATTCTATATTGTTTGTAGGTGTATTATGCTCGAAAGAAGAACTCGCGAGAAGAGAGCAAATCCGGGGAGACCGTAAGATTGGACTGGCAAATTCCCAGTACGATAAAATATATTCTTTTAATGAATATGACCTTGAAGTAAATACTGAAGAGTTGAGTCCAACAGAATGCGCCGGAAACATATTAAGCTTTATTAAATCGGATCAGGATTACTCTGCATTTAAGAAATTAAGTAGGAAAGTTACGAACAGGATTGTTTAATAATGGGAGCTGTTGTTGTTTGAGTAATTGACAGAATATTGCAAAAATCTTATATTGAGCGTAATTAATAATTACCAAATGCGAGGAAGAGGACAAGACAAGTAGATACGGATACGCCGTTCAGAGAACTGCCGGTTGGTGCAAGGCAGCGGATATCCGAATCCAAAAATCACCTCAGAGCAGGCCCCCGAATTATAGTAGATGGGCTCGGAATTCTACCGTTACATAAGAGCATCGTTGTTGGACGATGGCTAAGAGGGCGTTTATTATAACGTCAATGAGGGTGGTAACGCGGAGCAGCTCCGTCCCGAATGGGATGGAGTTTTTTTGCGTCTTCATACATTGGAAAAACGTTGAGCAGAAGAAAGGGTGAAAATATAATGCAATTCAGGTTGTATACGGATGTGCATGAGTTTTACACGGATACCTATGATGTGCTGATGCGTCATGAAGCGCAAAATTTAATTCCTCTTGGCAATATCATCATCGGGCATGAAGGAAAAGACAAAACAGACTGGCGTGACCCTGTAAATTGGCTTATGGCAACGATTTCGGATGCTAAGGGCGTACGGCTTACCGCCGTAATGACACCGCCACACAATATTACGCTTTATGCAACAGACAACAACATTAACCCGGAAGCTATAAACTGTCTGATAGATGGGCTGAAAGACTATGAAATTCCAGGTGTGACAACCGAAAAAAACTTGGGAGAATATTTTGCCAAAGAATATACCTTGCGCAAGGGAATGACTTTTACAACAACCATGAGCCAGCGTATATATGAACTTACGGCAGTAAACCCTGAACTTCAAAAGGTTGGTATCGTTCGATTGCTGGATGAAAAGGATATTCACTTTTTCCCATACTGGGCTGAAGCCTTTTATGCAGCGGGGAGTTATGGCAAAACAGAAATGTCCATTCCGCAGGATGCAGATCCTTACCTCTATCGAATCGCATCGAAAAAACTCTATATTTTAGAGGACAACGGGATTCCCGTTTCTATGGCAGGATTTACAAGGGTGATGCAGACGGCTATTGGCGTGGCGTTTGTATATACCCCTCCATATGAGCGCAGAAAGGGTTACGCTACTTCCATTGTGGCGCAAATAAGCCTACTTGCATTGAATAAAGGATTTACGAAGTGCGTCTTATATACGGACTTAGCAAATCCTACATCTAATAGCATCTATCAAAAGATTGGCTATAAGCCAGTTTGTGATTCGCTCCAGTTAAAATTTGAATAGAGATGTACCGCCGTTTTTACGTGAGCTATTTCTCGCTTGCTGTCGCTTTTGCAATTTCAGGTGGCATACTAAAAAGAGACCCGGACGCATTACGCGCCCGGGTCTCTTTATATGCGGAGAACTGAGAATTAGATCTTCAGCACGCCGCCTTTGCTTGCGTTGGTAACGAGCTTGGAATAACGGGCCAGGTAACCTTTTTTAACCTTCGGTTCGAAGCCTTTCCAGCCGGTGCGGCGGGTAGCCAGTGTTTCTTCATCGACCAGCAGCTCAATCTTGCGGTTGTTAAGATCCAGTTCGATGATGTCACCATCTTCAACGAAAGCGATCGGGCCGCCTTCTGCTGCTTCCGGCGAGATGTGGCCGATGCTGATCCCGCGGGATGCGCCGGAGAAACGTCCGTCAGTGATCAGGCCGACTTTGGCGCCGAGACCCATACCGACGATCTGGGAAGTAGGAGCGAGCATTTCCGGCATGCCGGGTCCGCCCTTCGGACCTTCGTAACGGATAACTACGACATGGCCTTCTTTAACCTTGCCGGTCGCAATGCCTTCAAGCGCCTGCTCCTGTGAATCGAAACAGATGGCAGGGCCTTTATGATAGCCGCCGACTGAGGCGTCAACCGCACCGACTTTGATGATGGAGCCTTCCGGTGCTAGGTTGCCGTACAATACTGCCAAACCGCCAACCTCGGAGTATGGCTGGTCGAGCGGATGAATAACGGTCGTATCAAGAATCTCGTGGCCGCGGACGTTCTCGGCCAATGTCTTGCCGGTAACGGTCATGCAATCGCCGAAGATAGCGCCCGGTTTCTTGAGCAGCTCGTTCAGTACGGCGCTTACGCCGCCTGCGCGGTCGACGTCTTCAATGAAGATATCGGAGGCTGGAGCGAGCTTGGCCAGGTAAGGTACGCGGTTAGCTACTTCGTTGATGCGTTCCAGCGGATAGTCGATTTCAGCTTCCTGAGCCAGTGCCAGGGTATGAAGCACGGTGTTTGTGGAGCCGCCCATCGCCATATCAAGGGCAAAGGCATTGTCCAGCGATTCCTTGGTTACGATATCGCGCGGTTTCAGATCCAGCTTGATCAGCTCCATCAGCTGGGTCGCTGATTTGCGGACAAAGTCTCTGCGTTCTTCGGCAACGGCCAGGATCGTGCCGTTACCCGGAAGGGCGAGGCCCATAGCTTCGGCCAGACAGTTCATGGAGTTCGCGGTAAACATACCGGAGCAGGAGCCGCAGGTAGGACAGCCGAATTGTTCTAATTCAAGCAGTTCAGCATCATTGATCTTACCGACCTGATGCGCGCCTACACCTTCGAATACAGAAGTAAGGGAAAGCTTTTTACCTTTGCTGTCTACGCCGGCTTTCATCGGTCCGCCGCTGACGAAGATGGTCGGGATGTTGACACGCAAAGCGCCCATCATCATGCCCGGTGTGATTTTATCACAGTTGGGAATGCAGACCATGCCGTCGAACCAGTGAGCGGAAACAACGGTTTCCAGGGCATCGGCGATGATCTCGCGGCTTGGCAGGGAGTAACGCATGCCGATGTGGCCCATGGCGATTCCGTCGTCTACACCGATGGTGTTGAACTCAAATGGCACACCGCCAGCTTCGCGGATGGCTTCCTTGACGATTTTGCCGAATTCCTGCAGATGCACATGACCCGGTACAATATCAATATAGGAGTTGCAGACCGCGATGAACGGTTTGCCGAAATCCTCCTCTTTTACTCCGGCGGCACGCAGCAAACTGCGGTGCGGAGCCCGGTCAAAGCCTTTTTTAATCATGTCTGAACGCATTTTCTTGGCTGCCATAATGAAAATTCCCTCCTGAATGTTTGGTAGTCTAAAAAATTGCAGAACGAATATAGTGTCGCATTAACGCATTGCAATCCCGAAATATGCGTGTCTGCGGTTTATAGAAAGAACGGGGTCCAGCTTCGGGTAGCAGAAGGAGGGCGGAGCCGTTTCTATAAAAAACAAGGTTTGTAGTAAACAAAGCTGGATGATCCTGCTGGAGGAAGCAGCCAGCTTTGTTATAAGAGAGTCTATCACAAAAGGCCTATTTTTTCTACCGGACAATGTGAAGTTTGTCGCACCGGGGGAACCGGGCAGCGGAATGTTGGAAAAAGGATTCTTCCGGCGTATAAGGGAAGTGAATGACAGAAGGTTATTTGGTAGCTCGAAGCTTCATATCATTTGTTACAAAAATATTGTAATAAACTGCCGGTGGATATCCCTGCGCGGGCACGGATAGAATCCCTTGAGCTATCTATGGAGATGTGCTCCGAAGCACCAAATTATGACCAGAATTGGCCCTCAGATATTTCAGTATGGGTAAATGGCGTAGAGATCGGCATGTGGACCAGCCCCGGCGATTTCGGTGACCGGCGCGGCAAGCTGAATCCAAACTGGTGGGTTGAAAGCTCTACCCAATACGGGTTCCTCAAAACATGGCGTGTGGACCAGGCGAAGACGACGCTGGATATGGAGAGCGTCTCTAATGTCGTCTTGGATGATCTTCTGATTAATCAGAGTCCCAAATTACGGCTGCGCATCGGCATTAAGCCCGATGCAGTTCATCAGGGCGGATTGAATCTGTTCGGCCGCCAGTTTGGCGATTATGAACAGAATATTATGATGCGTGTTAAATATACATTGGATCAGGACGGAGAATTTACGGCCTGAAATTACAAAAACGCCCTGCTTCGAGAGCGGATACTCACTCCTGAAGCAGGGCGTTCGTTTATTGAAAGGGGGAAGGTATAGCTAGGTATTGTCAGGGTGTACGGCGCAGGGCGGCGCGCTGCAGCGTGATCATCCAGTTCACAGACGGTTCAACCAGCGGGTGAAGCAGCCGTTTGACTGCCGGCTGGGCCAGCAGCACGGTGAAGAGTACGGCAGTAAGCAGTACAATAGCGGCCCCTGCAGCATTGCCGACATAGTCATAGATTCCGGAAGCGGCGGCAAGACGGACAACAAGGCCGTGAAGCAGGAAGACGTACAGCGTACGGCGGCCCCAGTCAGTCATCCGGCTCAGCCCGTAAGGCACGAGTCCCAGAAAGGCAAGCGAAGCAGTAATCTGCACAGCATACAGTGCAAGGCGGTACACACCTGCGTACCATTCCTCCGCTCCAAGCTGCATATAAGTCATGTTGCCATACAGCCAGCCGAGCGGAATATCCGGGCCCGATATAGCCAGAACAGCAAGGATTAGAAGGGAGGCTGCTGCTGCTGCGGCCTTAATATATTTCTGGTACAGCCTGGCGAAGGCGGCGAAGGAAAAATGATAGCCGATTACGAAATACGGCAAATATACAAAGGTGCGGCTGATGCTGAACCATACCCCGTCAACCTGTAAATATCCAACAGCAACTCCCGCAGCTACGGCGAAGGCGATTTGAGCGGTTTTGGACCATTTGCCCATGCCGAGCATCAGCAGACGCCAGCAGGCATGACTGGCCAGGAACCATAAGAGCAGATAAGGTGCGAATATAGAATGATGTATGCCGTTTACGTGAAAGAGGGAAACATCGAGAGCTGAATACAGGCTTTGAAAAATCAGGTACTGCATGCCGATCTGAAGCAGCACTTTGCGGCCTGCGGCCCCGTTCAGGCTCTGCTTCGCGAAATATCCGGTGACAAGCACGAACAGCGGCATATGAAAACTGAAGATCCACATATACAGCCCGTGCATGCCATTCATTCTGGTGATTAGAGGTTCGATAGCATTGCCGGCAAATACAGTGATGATAAGCATAAAACGCAGGTTGAGAAAAAAGGTTTCCCCACGCGCCTCCAGCGGATTTTCCCTTACCATAACCTAACCCCCAAAAGTTGATCTATAAAAAATAAATTAATTTAATTTTAAAATACATGATTTCAGGTTTTGATATTGTGAATTCAATCACAATAGAAAGCGCTATCAGGCGGATTAATTGTGGCGATCTGTTGAAGGTTGTTTGATTTCTTTGATTACTCTATAATTTTCTGTATGCAGTACACGGGAGTGAACCTATTGAAGAACTTAATATCCAGACGAAGAGTCCTCCTCTCACTTGCAGTGCTTCTGGTTGTCGCGGGACTGCTGCTGTGGAGATATTTAACCCCGTATGCCCCGGCTGAGAATGCCGAGTCTGCGCTGATCTCCGCAGGAGGAGTTACAGTAGAACAGAATGATAACTGGATTTCGTTTGAACCATCGGTAATATCGGGTACGGCAGTGATTTTCTATCCTGGCGCACTGGTTGAGGCCGAGGCTTATGCGCCGCTGGCCCACAAGATCGCTGCCGCAGGACATCCGTTTTACATAGCCAAAATGCCGCTCAATCTGGCGGTCATTAAGGGAGATGCCGCGGATGAAATGATCCGTTTGCATCCCAAGCAGTCTTTTGTGCTGGGCGGCCATTCTCTTGGCGGAGTAATGGCGTCGCGTTATGCTTCCGGGCATGCGGATCAGCTGGAAGGCGTGTTTTTCCTGGCCTCTTATCCGGATGAGAAGGGTAACCTGAAAGATACTACACTGTCAGTATTATCTGTGCTTGGAACGGAGGATAAGGTAGTCGACAGAGAAAATTACAATGAAGGCCGGGCTTATTTGCCGGGCAATACGGTATATTACTCCGTCACCGGCGGTAACCACGCCCAGTTTGGAAGCTACGGTCCCCAGAAGGGTGACGGGGAAGCGAAGATTACAGAAGAAGAGCAGCAGAACCGCACAGCGCGGGCGATGCTGGACTGGCTGGGTAATCTTCGTTAGCCAGTAACCTGAGAGGAGGCGGAGGATGCCGCTGCTGCATGTGAATGATTTATCTGTACCCTGCCAAGCCATTTTATTCGACAAGGACGGCACGCTGCTGGATCTACTTGCAACCTGGGGAACCTGGGCAGAGCTGGTCCTGAAGGGGCTGGGCAATCAGCTGGCGCTGATTGGAGACGGTGTCAGCAGTGATCTGTCCGGCGTACTAGGTACCCGGCATGATGCTTCCGGCCGGGTGATTGGCTACGATCCGGCCGGGCCGCTCTCCATGGCTACCGCCGAGGAGACTTACGGCATTTTGGCCTGGCATCTTTACAGCGCCGGGGTTCCCTGGAACGAGGCGGTAACGAGGGTCAGGGCCATTGCCAAAGAGGCGATGAACGAACTGCGGACCCGCCGCATTGCAGCGCCTTTGCCGGAACTGCTGCCATTCCTGCAGCAATGTGCCGCCGCCTCCTTAAAGCTTGGAGTCGTCACTTCGGACGGCTCCGGAACGACTGGCGAGCAGCTGGAGTGGATGGGGATTACCGGATACTTTCAGACTATAGTTACAAGGGACCGGGTTAGCCGCGGCAAGCCGGATCCCGAAATGGCTGAAACGGCTTGCCGTGAGCTTGGAATTCCACCGGAGTATACAGTCATCATCGGCGACAGCAATGCAGATATGCAGCTTGGCAAAGGAGCAGGCCTGCGGCTCTCCATCGGGATTTCCCCGGAGGGATCCGCCGGTCATTTACTGGATGCTGACACTGTGATTACCGGTTATCATCAGCTTCGCCTTACATGTTGAACTCTTGCTTAGAAAGGATGCGTGTGTAAACCATGGATCAATTGCAGACACTGGTTTCCTGGATCAAGGACAGCGGCAACATTGTATTTTTCGGAGGGGCAGGCACCTCCACCGAAAGCGGGATTCCGGATTTCCGCTCCGCAGCGGGCTTATATCAGACTGAGCATAACTCCCCGTATCCGCCTGAAGTGATGCTCAGCCGCAGATTTTTTATGTCCTCACCGGACGTTTTTTTTGATTTCTACCGCAGCAAAATGATCCACCCGGAGGCACCGCCGAACGGTGCCCACCTGCTGCTGGCAGAGCTGGAGCGCCAAGGCAGGCTGAAGGCGGTAATCACTCAGAATATCGACGGGCTGCATCAGCTTGCAGGAAGCCGCACTGTACTCGAGCTGCATGGCTCGATACACCGCAATCATTGCATGAGCTGCAGCCGGTTTTACGATCTGGATCAGATCATAGGGTCGGCTGAGCGGGTGCCTCGCTGTCCCGAATGCGGCGGCATCATTAAGCCCGATGTGGTGCTGTATGAGGAAGAGCTGAATCATGATGTGCTGTTAGGCTCCATCGCGGCAATAGCCGCTGCTGATCTGCTGATCATCGGCGGAACCTCACTTACCGTGCAGCCGGCAGCCAGTCTTGTCACGTATTTCCACGGACGGCATACCGTCCTGCTGAACGGTGAGCCGACTCCCTACGACCATCATGCGGATCTGATCATAACAGACCGGATTGGCGAAGTTATGGGGAGAATTCAAGAGCAGCTTTGAACGGTTTTTTAGGATGTGAGATTACAATGGAGGCGTACGGTTTAAAATAGGGTAATGCAGCACAGAGGAAACGAGAGGCAGGGATCAGCAATGGTATATGTGGCTAGCGATGAACGGTATGAAATTATGCGATACAACCGCTCGGGCAGATCGGGCCTCAAGCTTCCGGCCATATCACTTGGACTGTGGCATAACTTCGGCGGGATCGATGCCTATGAGAACGGCCGGGAAATGATTACACGCTCGTTTGATCTCGGGATTACCCATTTTGATCTGGCTAATAACTATGGTCCGCCTGCCGGTTCGGCAGAGGACTTATTCGGCAAAGTGCTTGCCCGTGATCTTTCTGCCTACCGTGATGAAATGGTGATCTCTACTAAGGCGGGATATTATATGTGGCCGGGACCTTACGGTGACTGGGGATCACGAAAATATATGCTGTCTAGCCTGGATCAGAGCCTGAAGCGGCTGGGGCTGGACTATGTCGATATTTTTTATTCGCACCGCCCGGATCCGCACACCCCGCTGGAAGAGACAATGGGAGCGCTTGATCATGCCGTGCGTACCGGGAAAGCGCTCTACGTTGGAATATCCAATTACACGGCGGAGCAGACCCTGGAGGCCATCCGGATTCTGAACGGGCTGGGCACGCCGCTGTTGATTCATCAGCCGAGATACTCCATGCTCGACCGCTGGATTGAAGGGGGCCTGCAGCAGGTGCTGGAGGAGAACGGAGTCGGCAGTATTGCCTTCACTCCGCTGGCCCAGGGGTTGTTAACCAATAAATATATGAACGGGATTCCCGAGGACTCCAGAGCCGCCGGCCCGTCCACTGCGCTGAGTGAAAGCCGGATCACGCCGGAGGTGCAGCGCAAAATCCGCGCACTCAATCAGCTGGCCGTCTCACGCGGCCAGAGTCTGGCACAGCTTGCTCTTCAGTGGACGCTCCGCGGCGGTAAGGTGACTTCGGCGCTGATCGGCGCCAGCCGGGTGACCCAGATTGAAGAGAATATCGCCGCCTTGTCCCATGCCGAATTCTCGCAGGAAGAACTGGACCGGATCGAAACGATTCTCAGAACAGAGAGTGAAGCCTGACGGTCTGGCTACTTTCTATAAATGGATAATCTGACATAGTAAAGCGGGGTAACCCCGGGCAGCCCGTTCCTGATAAGGAAACGGGCTGTTGCTCTGAATAAAGATAAAGCTCGTAGAAAAATATAGGAACCGGCCCCTTTATCGGCCTCACCCAAAGAGTGTGCAGGTCTATTTCTCTCCATGCCTGGCAGTTGCCAGGCGGTAGGACGTCGGGGATTGGCTGCAGAAACGTTTGAACTGGCGCGAGAAATACAGCGCATCGGTCAGGCCGACAGAAGCGGCAACCTGTTCGACCGACAGTTCCGGACGCTCGCGCAGCAGCTGGCGTGACTTCTCAATGCGCAGCTTGAGCAGGTAGGTTACAGGCGACAGGCCGGTCTCCTGCTTGAAAATCCGCGACAGGTAGGCGCGGTTATAGCCTAGGCTGCCGCACATTTGCTCAATGGACACCGGATGGGCATACTGGGAGGCCATGTAGTGGATCATTTGCTTTACTGTACGTTTGACCTGCGATTCCGCCCCCGCCAGCCGTGAGGAAGAGAGGTGCCGTTCAGCAGCTTCTCCGATAATCAGATACAGATAGCCGAGTGAAGTGAGATGGGCACTCTCCTTATTGGCATAGAAGGACTGCATCATCCCGGCTACAGCTCCGGGGATCACCGTGCCTTCTGCGGTGGTGAGCACCGGCTGCTGCGGCGAAAAGCCGGCCTGCAGCACAAGCTCATCCGCATCTGCTCCGGTAAATGCCGCCCAGCGGTAGCGCCAGGGCTGCTGCTGATCTGAGACGTAGCTGACGAGCTGGCCCGGGTGGATCAGGAAGCAGTCTCCCGGACCCAGCGCGTATTTGCGGTGCTCAGTGGTAAAGTGGCCGAAGCCGGATTCGATGAAATGGAGCAGATAATAATCGTAGATCTTCGGACCGGCCTGATGCACCGGCAGGGTCTGGCTTTCGCCGGCAAACAGTACATGCAGATTCTGTTTATCATAGTAAACGGGGTTTGAGCCTACGGAATAGGTATGTTCCACACTGACAAATCCTTTCTTTAAGTTAACGCTATCAATGCCCTATATGCGGGCGGAGGGGGAGAATGCTGCTTATCCTGACATTACAAAGTATAACGTGCGAAGTCACATTTATCCATACATTACACACATGATTGCATTATCAGGGCAAGTCTGATTTTATTATAATGTAAGCATAAAGAACGCATTAATATTCCAGCAAGCCAAGTGAGAACAGCGAAAGGGTGGAGTGGCATTAATGAGCATACAGGAACTTAACAGCAAATTTATCGAGAAGTACGGCGAAAGCACCGAGGAGGCGCGGGTATTTTATGCTCCGGGCCGTGTGAATCTTATCGGAGAGCATCTGGATTACAACGGTGGTTACGTGTTCCCGGCAGCACTGGACTTCGGCACTACCCTTATCGTGCGTCCGCGCAGCGACGGTAAGGTACGGTTCGCTTCCACGAACTTCCCTTATGAAGCTACTATCGACTACAGTGAAATCGGCAAGGCCAAAACCGGAGAATGGGTGGATTATCCAGTCGGTGTGCTGGTGGAGCTGGCGAAGAAGGATCTTCCACTCTCCGGCGGCTACGATCTGCTGTTCCACGGCGATATTCCGAACGGCTCCGGCCTTTCCTCTTCGGCTTCCATCGAAGTCGTGACCGGCTATGCCTTCCTGTCGCTGCTGGGCGGAGATACGGATACTGTAGAGATTGCCCTGCTGTCCCAGCGCGCTGAGAATCAGTACGTGGGTGTCAACTCGGGGATCATGGATCAGTTCGCAGTAGCCAACGGCAAACGCGACCATGCGATTCTCCTGATGTGCGACACGCTGGAATACAGCCTGGTGCCATTTGCAACCGGCGCTTATAAGCTGGTAATCGGCAATACGAACAAGAAGAGAGGGCTTGTAGACTCGAAGTACAACGAGCGCCGCAGCCAATGCGACGAAGCGCTGGCTATTCTCAAGCAGGAAGTGCCTTCCCTGTCCTATCTGGCAGAGCTTAAGCCCGAACAATTCGAGCTCCATCAGGATAAAATTGCTGACGAAACCGTCAGACGCCGCGCCCGCCATGTTGTGGAAGAGAACCAGCGTGTGCTTGATTCTGTGGAGGTGCTGAAGAACAACGACCTGAAGCAGTTCGGCCTGTTCATGAACGACTCCCACACTTCGCTCCGCGATCTGTATGAAGTGAGCTGCGAGGAGCTGGATGTTATGGTTGAAGAAGCACAGCGTATTCCCGGCACGCTCGGTTCCCGGATGACCGGCGCAGGGTTTGGCGGATGTACAGTATCGCTGGTGCATGAAGATGATGTGGAACGCTTTATCCGTGAAGTAGGCGAAGCTTATACAGCAAGAACCGGTCTTACCGGCGAATTCTATGTATGCGGCATCGGCAACGGTGTAGAAGAACTAGAAGGAGTGAAATAAGATGGCGATTCTAGTAACAGGCGGAGCAGGGTATATCGGATCTCACACAGTGGCGGAGCTGCTGGAGCGGGGCGAGGAAGTTGTAGTGATCGACAATCTGCTGACAGGGCACCGTGAGGCGCTGCTGGGCGGCAAGCTGTATGAGGGCGATCTGCGTGATAAGGAGCTGCTGGCGAAGCTGTTCTCCGAGAACAAAATTGAAGCGGTAATTCATTTTGCCGCCAGCTCGCTGGTCGGCGAGAGCATGAAAGACCCGGTTAAATACTACGATAACAATGTGTACGGCACCCAATGTCTGCTGGAAGCCATGCAGCATGCCGGTGTGGACAAAATCGTCTTCTCCTCGACGGCAGCAACCTACGGCGAACCGGAAAAGGTACCTATCGAAGAAAGCGACCGCACAGAGCCGGCGAATGTATACGGTGAAACCAAGCTGACCATGGAACGCATGATGGCCTGGTTCGACAAAGTACTCGGCATCAAATATGTGGCACTCCGCTACTTTAACGCTGCCGGGGCACATAACAGCGGCAAAATCGGCGAAGACCACCGTCCGGAGAGCCACCTGGTTCCGCTGGTGCTGCAAACAGCACTTGGCCAGCGCGAGAGCATTGCTGTCTTTGGAGATGACTATCCGACGGAGGACGGAACCTGCGTACGCGACTACATCCATGTCAGTGATCTGGCCGATGCCCATATCCGCGCGGTAACCTATCTGCGCAGCGGCAGTGCCAGCAATATTTTCAACCTTGGTAACGGTCTAGGTTTCTCGGTGAAGCAAGTGATTGAAGCTGCCAAGAAGGTGACAGGCCGGGATATTCCGGTTGTGGTTCAGGAACGCCGCGCCGGTGATCCGGCGGTGCTGGTGGCTTCCTCCGCAAAAGCACGTTCGGTTCTCGGCTGGAATCCGCAGCGTGCAGACATCGAAGATATCATTCAGAGCGCCTGGAACTGGCATTCTGCGAACCCTCAGGGGTACGGAGAATAATATACAGATTACGCTAGACCACATGAAGGAGAATTAACATGCCTAACGATAACCATGCCGCTCCCGCAGGGCAGCAGGCGCTGTATGCGATTGAACAGCTTGTCCTGTTCGCTTCGCACCACCAGCTGATCCAGCCGGCGGATGTCGATTACAGCCGCAATGAACTGCTCGACCAGTTCGGATTCAGCGAGCCTTATGCTCTGGAGTTCAACGAAGCTCCGCTGACCAGCCCGCAAGCACCGCTTGATGTGCTGATTGATTACGGCTTCGAAACCGGGCTGATTCCGGAGAACACCGATACGTACCGCGATCTGCTGGATGCCAAAATTATGGGGCTGCTGATGGCCCGGCCTTCGGAAGTTAATGCTGAGTTCTACAGCCTCGCTGCCGAGCAGGGCATAACTGCAGCTACAGACCGCTTTTACAAGCTGAGCATCGATTCCAACTATATCCGGATGGACCGTGTCGCCAAGAATGTCTACTGGCTGCAGGATTCGCCTTACGGTGACATTGAGATGACGATCAATCTGTCCAAGCCGGAGAAAAGTCCGAAGGAAATCGCCATGGCCCGGCTGCTGCCGCCGCCGGTCTATCCGAAATGCCAGCTCTGCCGCGAGAATGTCGGTTATGCCGGCCGGGTGAATCATCCGCCGCGTCAGAACTTGCGCATTATTCCGATGGAGCTGAACAACGAGAAATGGTTCTTCCAGTATTCACCGTATGTGTACTATAACGAGCATTGCATCGTCTTCCATCATGATCATGTGCCGATGAAGCTGACCAAGGATACGCTGAAGCGGCTGCTCTCCTTTGTAGAGTCATTCCCGCATTATTTCATCGGCTCCAATGCGGATCTGCCGATTGTCGGCGGGTCGATTCTGACCCACGATCATTTCCAGGGCGGACGGCATACCTTCCCGATCCAGAAAGCGCCCAAGGAGGACAGCTTCACTCACGCCTCTTATCCTGGGGTAAGCCTGAGCATCGTCAAATGGCCGATGTCGGTGCTGCGTCTGCACGGGGAAGACCCGGCAGTGCTTCTGGAATGCGGAAACGCGCTGTATGAAGCCTGGCAAGGCTACAGTGACCCTGAAGCCGATGTGCTGGCGTTCAGTGACGTAGATGGAGTGCAGACTCCGCATAATACGGTTACTCCTATTGTGCGCCGTGCAGAGGACGGAGGCTTCGAGATGGATCTGGTGCTGCGCAACAACCGGACCAGCGAGGAGTATCCTGAAGGAATCTTCCACCCGCACCGGGAGATGCACCATATCAAGAAGGAGAACATCGGCCTGATTGAGGTAATGGGGCTGGCGATTCTGCCGGGACGCCTGAAGGAAGAGCTTGATGCGGTTGCCGGCATTCTTGCCGGAGATCAGGCGCTGCAGCAGGCAGTGAAGAATGAAGAGGGCCACGCGCTGGCACTGCATGCCTCCTGGATCGACGAGCTTGTGGAACGCTTCGGCACAGGACTTGGCCGTGAGGAAGCTGTTAAGGTTGTACAGAATGAGGTGGGCATCAAGTTCACACATATTCTGGAGCATGCCGGAGTATACAAACGGACACCAGAAGGACAGGCTGCCTTCCGCCGGTTCGTCCAAAGCTTCGGTGCAGTATAAATAAAAAGTACAAACTCCTGATGAAATGTCCCGGCCCTTGCGGCCGGGGCATTTCTTATGTGACGGAGGAAGATTGCTGCGCCGATTTGTATGCGGCCCGCCGGAGGTTTATAATATACTATTGCATCCTATTATCTAAACTACGGAGGTACACATATGCGTAAATTTGATTTTTATAACCCTACCAAGCTGATATTTGGACAAGGAACATTGCAGGCGCTGCAAACGGAAGTGCCAAAATACGGAAAAAATGTCCTGCTGATGTACGGAGGCGGCAGCATCAAACGCAGCGGGCTCTACGATAATGTGCTTGCTGAGCTGAAGGCAATCGGAGCGGTCGTTACAGAATTGGCCGGAGTTGAACCTAATCCGCGCTTGTCCACTGTACATAAAGGCGTGGAGCTGTGCCGTGAGCACAATATTGAGCTGATTCTTGCTGTCGGCGGCGGAAGCGTACTGGACTGTGCCAAAGCTGTAGCGGTAGGAGCGAAATATGAAGGCGACATGTGGGACTTTGTAGAACGCAAGGCTGCTCCGCAAGGCGCACTGCCGCTGGGCACGGTGCTGACAATGGCAGCTACGGGTTCGGAAATGAATAATGGTTCGGTAATCACGAATGAAGTTACCAAAGAAAAAATGGGCTGGGGCAGTGTACATGCCTACCCGGCATTCTCTATTCTTGATCCTGAGAATACCTTCTCTCTACCGCGTGACCAGACCGTCTACGGCATGGTGGACATCATGTCCCATACGCTGGAGCATTATTTCCACACTGACGGTAACACGCCTGTACAGGACGGCTTCTGTGAGACGCTGCTGCGTACTGTCATTGAAACGGCTCCGAAGCTGATCGAGGACCTGAACAATTATGAGCTGCGTGAAACAATCATGTACTGCGGAACGATGGCGCTGAACGGTATGGTGAGCATGGGCTTTGCCGGTGACTGGGCTACGCATAACATTGAGCATGCTGTCTCTGCAGTGTACGATATTCCGCATGGCGGAGGATTGGCGATTCTTTTCCCGCAGTGGATGAAGTACAATCTCAGCACGAATCCAGCCCGCTTCCGCCAGCTTGCTGTGAACGTGTTCGGAATTGATCCTTCCGGCAAAACGGATGAAGAAGCAGGACTAGAGGGAATTGAAGCCCTGCGCAGCTTCTGGGATTCCATCGGCGCTCCGAAGACGCTCGGTGATTATGACATCGATGACAGCGAAATCGGCAGCATGGCCGATAAAGCAGTGCGGTTCGGGCCTTTTGGCAACTTCCGCAAGCTGCAGCGCGAGGATGTTGTGGAAATCTACAAAATGGCGCTATAAGAGCTGGAGACCTTCTTCCGCCAATAGCGGCGCATAATATCAAGGCAAGCCGTTCCGTAAAAGGAGCGGCTTGTTTTTTTGCCCATGAAATTTCAGGATTCCATCTTGCCGGAAGATCCAATTATGAGATAATAATCCAACTTTGTGAAACCAAGGACATGATTTGAACGTTTATAGTAGTATGACAGTCCGGAACTACGAGACGGGAGGAGTAAAATATGCAAACGCTGTATTTGGGCTGTTTGGCGCTTGGCGTAATTTTTACGGTGGTCAGCGTGCTGGTGGGGGATCTGATCGGGAATGCGTTGCACGGGATTTTTGATTTCGTCTCGTTCGATTTCCTGAATCCTGCCGTGCTGACAGGAGCAGTTACGGTATTCGGAGGAGCAGGAATACTGCTTACGCGCTACAGCGGGCTGGAAGATGGTGCAGTTCTTGCCTTGTCACTGCTGATAGCGGCGTTTATGGCGGTGGTCCTGTATCTCGCAGTGATCAAGCCAATGGATAAAAGCGAGATGTCCACGGGCTTCTCTATGAATGATCTGCCCGGTAAGATTGGGGAAATTACGGTCCCGGTTCCGGCGGCAGGCTATGGGGAGATCATGGTGAAGTTTGGCGCGGGCAATAGCCTGCATACGGCGGCAAGCTTTGAGCACCAGTCCCTCCCTGCCGGGATCAAGGTAGTTGTAGTGGAGGTCCGTGAAGGCGTTGCTTTTGTATCGGAATTTGAAGAGAGAAAAGGAGCGGATATGTGATGGTTGATATTCCTGATTATTTGTTAATTCCTGCAGTAGTTGTTGCTGTACTGTTTGTGCTGGGGATCGCATTCTGGGCCCGCTACAAGACAGTAGGACCTGATGAAGGGATGATTGTTACCGGTTCGTTTCTTGGCAGGAATCATATCTCCGATGACGGCTCCGGCCGCAAAATTAAAATTGTCCGCGGGGGAGGTGCCTTCATCCTCCCGGTGTTCCAAAAGGCAGAATTTATGTCGCTGCTCTCCCATAAGCTTGATGTGACAACCCCGGAAGTATACACCGAGCAAGGGGTTCCCGTTATTGCTGACGGCGTGGCGATTATTAAGGTGGGCAGCTCCACTGAGGATGTGGCAACAGCTGCCGAGCAGTTCATGGGGAAACCGATCGATGCGCTGAAAAGTGAAGCCCAGGAGGTGCTTGAGGGCCATCTGCGGGCTATTCTCGGTTCAATGACCGTAGAAGAGGTGTACCGAAACCGGGACCGTTTTGCCCAGGAGGTGCAGGGCGTCGCTGCGCGTGATCTGAAGAAAATGGGGCTGCAGATCGTCTCGTTCACGATTAAGGATGTGCGCGACAAGCACGGTTACCTTGAAGCACTCGGGAAGCCGCGGATTGCCGCTGTGAAGCGGGATGCGGAAATCGCTGAAGCGGAAGCGCTGCGGGATGCGCGGATCCAGAAGGCGAATGCGGAGGAGCAGGGACAAAAGGCTGAGCTGTTGCGTGATACGAACATCGCTGAAGCGTCGAAAGACAATCAGCTCAAAGTCGCTGCGTTTAAGCGAGACCAGGATACAGCCAAGGCGGAAGCCGACCAGGCGTATCACATTCAGGAAGCGCGTGCCAAGCAGACGGTGGTGGAAGAGCAGATGAAGGTCGAGCTGGTCCGCAAAGAGCGCGAAATTGATCTGCAGGCTAAGGAGATTCAGGTCCGCGAGAAGCAGTATGATGCGGAAGTGAAGAAAAAGGCGGAAGCTGACCGCTATGCGGTAGAGCAGGCGGCGGAAGCCGACAAGGCCAAGCGGATGCGCGAGGCGGATGCCCTGCAATACAGCATCGAAACCCAGGCTAGAGCGACATCCGAGCAGAAACGGCTGGAAGGCCAGGCGGTGGCTGATGCGGAGCTGGCCAAAGGTAAAGCGGAGTCCGAGGTTATCCGGCTGCGCGGTCTTGCCGAAGCAGAGGCTAAGGAGAAGCTGGCCGAAGCCTTCCAGAAGTTCGGTGAAGCCGCAGTCCTCGACATCATCGTCAAAATGCTGCCAGATCTGGCCGGCCGGATTGCCGAACCGCTGGCTTCCATCGATAAGCTTACAGTGGTGGATACAGGCAACGGCGAAGGAGCAGCCCGGGTCAGCAATTATGTGACCCAGCTGATGGCCACCGCTCCAGAAATGCTGAAGAGCGTCTCCGGCATTGATGTCGAGGCACTGATCAAAGGACTCACCAAGAAATCCGTGCCAGCACCTGCAGGCAGTATCATTCAAGCTGTGCCGCAGCCGCAAAGTCCGGCTGAGAGCAAAGAGTTAACCGAATAGCTGATACCATGAAGTGCTAATATAGGCGGAGGTGCCAGAATTTTTCTGCTGAGGCTCCTTATGAATCAGCACGTCTCCTGCAACAGCAGACGTGCTGATTCTTCTGTATTCAGGCACGCTGCAAACTTTGCGAGTAGAATCAGATCGATCGGAGGGGAACAGAGTGGAGCTGATACTGGATAATATAAGGAAGAGCTATAGCGATAAGCAAGTACTGAAAGGCATCGACTTTACTTTTGAAAAGGGTAAAATCTACGGCCTGCTGGGGCGTAACGGCGCAGGTAAAACCTCATTGTTCAACTGTCTGAGCGGAGAAACCCCGATGGACAGAGGAGGCGTATTTCTGCGGAGAGAGAATGTCAGCCTGCCGCTGCGCGAGGATGAAATCGGCTATGTCTTTTCCCTGCCCATTCTTCCAGAGTTTCTGACCGGCTATGAATTTGTGAAGTTCTATATGGATATCAACCGGGACAAGATAGAGCCGGGGAGAACCATCGGGGACTATTTTGATATCATCCGGTTTGAGGAGGAAGACCGCCACCGGCTGATCAAGGGCTATTCTCATGGTATGAAGAATAAAATTCAGATGCTCTGCTTCATTATCACCAGGCCGCCGCTGATTCTGCTGGATGAGCCTCTGACCTCGTTTGATGTCGTAGTGGCACTTGAGATTAAGAAGCTGCTGCGGGAAATGAAGCAGGACCATATTATTATCTTTTCCACCCATATTCTGCAGCTTGCCGCCGATCTGTGTGATGAGCTGGTTATTTTGAACCAAGGAGTGCTTCAGGAAATCCCCGCAGATACGCTGCACAGCCCGGAATTTGAGGAGCGGATCATCGCCCTGCTGAGGGACGGGGACGGCCATGATTAGTACGCTTAACAGTATTGTTGGGATCCGTGGGACCTCCGGCGCGAACCGGCTGATGTACTATTTTGGAAGAATACCTTTGCTCGGAAAGGTAATGGATGACAGCGTATATTCACGCCATGGGCTCAAAAAAACATTTACTGTAGTTGCGGTTATCCTGAACATTCTGTATGGCTTTCTGTCCAAGTTTGCTTATTTGGGACTGGTTGTGTTCTTGCCTGTTATGCTCGCCGGTAAAGAGCTTCCGCTGCCTCAGCAATACGATTTGTATCTCCACGTGGTGGTGGTGCTGAGCTTTGGGGTCAGTGCGGTTTCGAGTGCCGTTATTTTGGAGCCCAGGCGGGATAAATACATCTGTGTCAAACTGATGAGGCTGCCCGCCGATAAATACATGCATGCCATAATGACCCTTAGGGGGCTGACCTTTTTTATTTATTTTGTGCCGGCGATGATGGTCTTTGCGGGTGAGTATGGCGCGCCCCTCTGGCATGGTCTGCTGCTGTCCCTGCTGCTGACACTCTGGCGGACAGCCGCGGAAGCGCTGCATTTGTGGATTTTTGACCGCAAGGCAATCGTGCTGGTTAAACAGACGGCCCTGGTCTGGATTGTAATTGGAGCTGGCTATCTGCTTGCTTACGCGCCTCTCTACACAGGAAATGCCTTGCTGGATATGGACGCCATGTTATTTAATCTGCCGATGAGTCTGGCGCTGCTCTTATTAGGGACGATCTCGGCAGTTTATATTGCCAGATACCCGGGGTACCGGAACGCAGTCGATGCGGTGACCAAAATTGATGATCCGCTGCTTGATATGGGACGGATGATGAGAGAGGCAAACCAGAAACAAGTAGAGACCAAGGAGCAGGACTTCACGGCAGAGCAGCTTCGGCGTGATCAATTTGCGGGAAAGAACGGTTATGCTTACTTGAACGCGATCTTCTTTTCACGGCATCGGCGTTTTCTGGTGGAGCCTGTTAAACGGCGTTTGGTGATTATAGGGGCGCTTTTTGCCGCCGGGCTGCTGTTACAGTTCTCCACACCGGATTTGTTCGCGAAGCTGGCCCGTTATTTGATCGGTGGTTTGCCTGCATTTATTATCATTATGAATTTTTGTTCCATCGGGGAGAGGGTCTGTAAGGCGATGTTCTTCAACTGTGATCTTAGTTTGCTGCGTTACGGGTTTTACCGGGAGCGGTCGGCTATTCTCACTAATTTCCGCATTCGTCTGCTCCGCATCAGCGGGCTTAATCTGATTCCGGCTGTGGCCATCTGTCTGGCCTTGAATCTGCTGATTCTTTTGTCCGGAGAGACCTGGGGTGCGGCGGAAGCCCTTGCTGTCTGCGGAACGATTCTCGGGTTGTCATTGTTCTTCTCGGTGCATCATTTGTTTATGTACTATATCTTCCAGCCTTACAGTACAGAGCTGAATGTGAAGAATCCGTTCTTCAGCATCGTCAACAGCATTATCTTAGCGGCAGGGATCATTTGTATGCAGTTCCAGAGTACACCAGCGTATTTCGCCGTGACTGTACTACTGACAGCAGCAGCCTATATGGGGATTGCTCTTTTCCTGGTCTACAAATATTGCGGAAGAACCTTCCGTGTAAAATGACTGCTCTCCCGGCACTCTTCTAATAACCGATTCTTGATGTTATGATGGTAGCTCAAGTATAATCTACACATGCTGCTAGGATAGACAGGCTGCTCGAAGAAACAGGTATTCAGAAGTAAAAGAGGTGTCAGAATTGGGCAGCATAACAGTGGCCAAGGTTCTCAATAACAATGTAATTATTGCCCAGCACCCCCAATATGCCGAGGTCGTCGTGATTGGCAAGGGAATCGGGTTTAACCGTAAAAGCCGTGACAAGATCAATCTGTCCTCCGTGGAGAAGATGTTTATTCTCCGCAACCAGGAGGAACAGGAACAGTATAAGCAGCTGGTTCCCCAGGTAGACGAGAAGCTCATTGAGGTTGTGCAGGAAATCGTGCTGCATATTATTCAGAGCAGCAGTCAGCCGCTCAATGAACACATCCATATTGCACTTACAGATCATATTTCATTTGCCATTCGCCGTAATGAGCAGAATATCGCGATTCACAATCCTTTTCTGTATGAGACCAAAGAAATTTATCCGGAAGAATACAGGCTGGCGGAGTATGCGATAGAGAGGATTAACGAGATAATGGCGGTAACTTTGCCGGTGGATGAGATTGGTTTCGTTGCCCTGCATATTGTCAGTGCGCTCAGCAACCGGGATATCTCAGAGGTGAAGCAGCATTCGCTGCTGATCGGAGATTTAGTGAGCCTGGTGGAAGATAATTTGAATTACCGTGTTCCGCGTGATTCGCTGGATTATTCAAGGCTGGTCACCCATCTGCGTTTCGTGCTGGAAAGGCTGCGCCGCGGTGAAACAGTGCGGGAAACCTCCTCTCTGGACGGTCTGATGAAGCGTGAGTATCCGGAAATGTACATGCTTGCCTGGAAGCTGACCAAGGTCATTGAACAACGGGTCCGCATTCCGGTATATCCGGCAGAAGTAAGCTATCTGACGATTCATTTGCAGCGCCTGGCCCAGAAGAAAGAGGATGAGGCGGATATGGAGCAAGAGCGGTAAGCACTGATGCCACAAAGACTTTTTTTGGGGTTAATGTATAAAAATCATTTTATTCAAAATCATGCTTGCAACTTTAAATTATCGATGCTACAATGAACCCTGTTATCCATGAACAGAATACCAACGTGTAACTGATACGATCAGGCATGAGTGATTTACAGTATTTATGGTTGTAATCCCCTAAGTCGGGGTAATCTAACTTTAGTGTTAGAAGGCAACCTGTATGCTGTATTGCTCATGCCTTTTTTGGCGTTTTGTTTGGGAAGAAATTTGATTAAGGAAGTGACCTCAATGTTCAAAAAGTTGTTTGGCGTTTTGCAGAGAGTCGGTAAGGCTCTGATGCTTCCTGTAGCAATTCTGCCTGCGGCGGGTCTGCTGCTCGGAATCGGCAATATGCTGGTTAACCCTGACTTCCTTCAATATGTACCGGCATTGGAAAACGATGTGGTTCAAGCCATTGCTAATGTATTGATGAACTCAGGACAAATTGTCTTTAGTAACCTGTCACTCCTGTTTGCAGTCGGGGTAGCCATCGGGCTTGCCGGCGGTGAAGGGGTAGCCGGACTCGCAGCAATTATCGGTTTCCTGGTCATGAACGTGACGATGGGTACCGTGCTTGGAATCAATGAATGGGTGCTGAGCAAGCAGGACTTTGCTTATGCCAGCGTCCTGGGGATTCCAACCCTGCAGACCGGTGTGTTCGGCGGTATCCTCGTCGGGATACTGGCAGCGTCTATGTACAAGCGGTTCTTCCGCATTGAGCTGCCGTCGTACTTAGGCTTCTTTGCAGGAAAACGGTTTGTGCCGATTATGACGGCTGTAACCTCACTGATCCTCGGTCTTGCACTGACGATCATTTGGCCGCCAATCCAGCATGGCCTGAACTATGTGTCGCAGAGTATGATCAACACGAATCTGACGCTTTCGGCCTTCATTTTCGGGGTCATTGAGCGTTCCTTGATTCCTTTCGGTCTGCATCACATTTTCTACTCGCCATTCTGGTATGAATTCGGAAGCTACATTGATAAAGCCGGCAACTTGGTCCGCGGGGACCAGCGGATCTTCATGCAGCAGCTGCGTGACGGTGTAGAATTCACAGCGGGTACCTTCACAACTGGTAAATATCCGTTCATGATGTTCGGTCTGCCGGCAGCGGCACTGGCGATTTACCATGAAGCCAGACCCGAGCACAAAAAAGTTGTCGGAAGCTTGATGGTATCTGCAGCGCTCACTTCCTTCCTGACAGGGATTACGGAGCCGCTGGAATTCTCATTCCTGTTTGTTGCACCGCTGTTGTTTGCAGTACATGCGATTTTTGCCGGATTGTCCTTTATGACCATGCACATCCTGAATGTGAAGATCGGGATGACCTTCTCCGGCGGTTTCATCGACTATGTATTGTTCGGTATTATCCCGAACCGTACAGCTTGGTGGCTGGTTATTCCGGTAGGTCTGGTGATTGCTGTAATTTACTACTTCGGATTCCGCTTCGTTATCCGCAAGTTCAACCTCAAAACTCCGGGCCGTGAAGATCCTTCTGATGATGCGGACGAAACGGATGGAGCAACCGTCTCTACAAGCGGTGACGATCTGCCGCGCAATATTCTCTCTGCACTAGGCGGCAAAGAGAACATCACGCATCTGGATGCATGCATCACCCGTCTCCGGGTTGAGGTTAAGGATAAAGCGGGTGTCGATAAGAACCGTCTGAAGAAACTGGGCGCTTCTGGGGTGCTTGAAGTCGGAAACAACGTTCAGGCGATTTTCGGAACCCGTTCCGATACCATTAAATCGCAGATTCAGGATGTTATGAACGGCAGAACACCTTCTCCTGCCCCGGCTGCCCCGCAGCCTGAGCTTGAAAAAGCAGCAGGCGAACAAGGAACAGCGATCATTCCAGAGGACATTGTATCTCCGGTTAATGGCGAGCTGCTTGATATCACGCAGGTTCCTGACGCTGTCTTCTCGCAAAAAATGACAGGCGACGGCTTCGCCTTCCTGTCCAATGACGGCAAAATTGCTTCGCCGGTATACGGTAAAGTATTCAATGTATTCCCAAGCAAGCATGCGATCGGCATTATGTCCGACGGCGGCAAGGAAGTACTTGTACACATTGGCGTAAATACAGTGAAGCTGAAGGGTCAAGGATTTACGGTTCTTGTCGAAGAAGGCGACCTGGTGGCAGCCGGACAGCCGATTATGGAAGTGGATCTGGAGTATGTGAAAGCCAATGCGCCTTCCGTAATTTCACCGGTCATCTTCTCCAATCTGCCAGAAGGATCTACGGTTACCTTGAAAAAGCCGGGCAAGGTTGTTATCGGCGACAAGGATATCATCACGATTCAGTAAAATGTGCAATGGCGCAGCGCATCCATTATAATCTAGTGGAGGCGCTGCCCTCACTTATAAATATATGTGATTAATAACAATACCAAAATGAACAGAAAGCGAGTTGGATTATTATGCAAAAAACTTTCAAAATTATTGACGAAGATGGAATTCATGCACGTCCAGCAACTGCCCTGGTAAATACAGCTACTAAATTTAAAGGTACAGAAGCTTTTGCAGAAGCAAAAGGTAAAAAAGTAACTCTGAAATCCATTCTTGGTGTATTGTCCCTGGGTCTTGAAGCAGGTGACACCCTCAGCCTGATCACTGAAGGCAGCGAGGAAGCCGAAGCACTTAGCGCATTGCAAGATGTGATGATCAAAGAAGGGCTGGGAGAGATTCATGAGTAAAATTTCAGGAATCGCGGCTTCAGCAGGTATTGCAGTAGCCCGTGCATTTATCCTGGAACATCCGGATTATACGATTACGAAGTCTGCTGTAAGCGATGTGGAAACCGAACTGGCCAAACTGCAGGACGCCCTAGAGAAATCGAAGGGTGAGCTGCAGGCCATCAAGGAACGTACACTTGCTGAGCTTGGCGAGAAGAAAGCGGAGATTTTTGAATCTCACCTGCTGATTCTTGAAGACCCTGAGCTGATCAGCCCCGTAATGGATAAAATCCGTGAAGAAGCGGTTAATGCAGACTACGCTTTGAATGAAGTAGCTACGCAATTTGTAGAAATGTTTGAGAATATGAAAAGCGCGTACCTTCAGGAGCGCGCCGCCGACATGCGCGATGTAACCAAGCGTGTGCTGAACCATCTGCTCGGTATTCATTACGTGAGCCCTGCAGAGATCAATGAAGAAGTTATCGTTATTGCGCTGGATCTGACTCCATCGGATACAGCACAGCTGAACCGCAAATTCGTTAAAGGTTTCACAACGAATATCGGCGGCCGTACCTCTCACTCGGCGATTATGGCCCGTTCTTTGGAAATCCCGGCAGTTGTCGGCACCAAAAACGTTCTGTCCCTGGTTAAAGCTGGAGATCTGGTTATTGTCGACGGTTTGAGCGGCGATGTCTTGATTAACCCTAGCGATGCTGAAGTGGCAGAGTATAAAGCGAAGCAGGAAGCATACGATCTGCAGATTGCCGAGTGGAAGAAGCTCCGCGATGAAGCAACCGTATCTGCTGACGGCAAGCATGTAGAGCTGGCTGCCAATATCGGTACTCCTAATGATGTGACAGGTGTAATTGAGAACGGCGGCGAGGGCGTAGGCCTGTACCGTACGGAATTCCTTTACATGGGCCGCGATAAGCTTCCTTCTGAAGAAGTTCAATACAACGCTTACCGTACTGTACTCGAGAACATGAACGGCAAACCGGTTGTTGTGCGCACACTGGATATCGGCGGCGACAAGGAGCTGCCTTATCTGGAGCTTCCGAAGGAAATGAACCCGTTCCTCGGCTTCCGCGCTATCCGCCTGTGTCTGGACCGTCAGGATATTTTCCGCACCCAGCTGCGCGCTTTGCTGAGAGCAAGTGCCCACGGCGATCTGCGGATCATGTTCCCGATGATTGCCACACTGGGTGAATTCCGTGCAGCCCGCGATCTCCTTCTTGAGGAAAAAGCGAACCTGCGTGCAGAAGGCAAGGAAGTCTCCGACAATATCCAGCTGGGCATCATGGTAGAGATTCCTTCTACCGCTGTATTGGCTGACCAGTTCGCCAAGGAAGTTGATTTCTTCAGTATCGGAACAAATGACCTTATTCAATATACTATGGCTGCCGACCGTATGAATGAACAGGTATCGTACCTGTACCAGCCATACAACCCGGCGATCCTGCGTCTGGTCAAAATCGTGATCGACGCAGCGCATGCTGAAGGCAAATGGACCGGCATGTGCGGTGAAATGGCTGGTGACTCCACCGCCATTCCACTGCTGCTTGGACTGGGTCTTGATGAATTCAGCATGAGTGCTACTTCCATCCTGCCGGCACGCAGCCAGATTTCCAAGCTGTCCGCTGCGGACATGAAGGAAATGGCGGCTAAAGCGCTGCAGCTCGGCACTGCCGAGGAAGTTGCTGCACTTGTGCAGAGCAGCGTACAATAATTCGGTTCAAGAGCAAGATCCGTTTTGGCAAGTTCACTTTTCCAACTACTCTATGCCGGTCTCCTAACAGGAGGCCGGTTTTTTTATGACCGCTGAAATTAAGATATATACATCAATTTACAGTGGCTGTTTGACCAATAGCAGGTTATACTTTCTTAAGAATAGCAACTTTCCCTTTATTAGCTTAAGTGTGAACTCCCACTTACCGATATATGAAGTGTAGGATGCAGAATAGGCTGTTGGACCCAAACCTGTGAACATAGTGTTACATATACTATTTTGAGCCAAGTTATTTGGTTGAATCCGGAGTAAAGATACTCGATGCAACTCACTTGCAAAAAGGTGCAAGTATTATTTTTGAATGATGTGGAAATAGTTGGAATTAAGTTAGCAGATCCGTTTTCCGGCGTTTTTCACGGTGAACAGTGGGATGGTGATAATGTATGAGCAGCAATTATATAAATGCAGAGACCGAATTAGAAACTTATGCAGGCAATGACCTTGGATTGACCTATACCGCAGCATACAGCCAGTTCAAAGTATGGGTGCCGTCGGCCTTTACCGTATCGCTTGTGTTGTATGAAACCGGAGGGAACGGTAGTGCCAACGCATTCCTTAATAGCAGTGACAGCGGAAGAATCATTCCTATGCAGCGTGAGGCTGGCGGGGTTTGGCAGGCACGGATTTCCGGTAATCTGAAGGGCAAATATTATATGTACCGCGCCGTATTTGAAGATGGAACAATGCGCGAAGCCGCCGATCCTTATGCAACCGCTGTTTCTGCGAATGGCGTACGTTCAGCGATTGTAGATCTGCGGGATACCGACCCGGCGGCTTGGGATGGGGATAAGTCTCCGCAGCTGCAGCACCCTGCCGATGCTGTAATTTATGAGCTGCATGTGCGGGATTTCTCGGCCCATGAGAGCTCCGGCATGCTGAACAAAGGCAAATTTAAGGCGTTTACCGAAACCGGTCTGACGGATAAGGCCGGAAATGCGCTGGGTATAGACCATTTAGCTGAACTCGGAATTACTCATGTACATTTGCTGCCGGTATTTGATTTTCAGACGGTGGATGAACTGAAGGCTGACGGTGAAGCCTCCCGTGCGGAGTATCACACGGAGTATAACTGGGGTTATGACCCGCAGCATTATAACGTTCCGGAGGGCTCTTACAGCACGAATCCGAATGACCCGGGGACCCGAATCCGCGAGTTCAAGGAAATGGTGCAGGCGCTGCACAGCAAAGGGATCGCCGTGATTATGGATGTCGTGTATAACCATACCTATTCGGTGGAAAAAGGGCCATTTGAGCCGCTGATCCCTGATTATTTTTACCGACATGATTATTTAGGCAGATTGTCCAACGGTTCCGGCGTAGGCAATGAAATTGCCACGGAGCGGCCGATGGTCCGCAAATATATCAAGGATTCCCTGGCTTACTGGGCCTCTGAGTATCATATTGACGGGTTCCGCTTCGATCTGATGGGTCTGATGGACAGTGTAACGATCCGCGAGATCACCGAGGAATTACGGCTTAATATCAATCCGAACCTGCTGATTTACGGGGAACCCTGGACAGGCGGAGATTCGCCGCTGGCTACAAAGACCCTCAAAGGTGTGCAGCGCGGCAAAGGTTATGCTGTATTTAACGATAATTTCCGTTCGGCGATCAAAGGTGACAGTGACGGATGGGGCAAAGGATTCGTAACCGGTGAATACGGCAAGGAAGGTGCAGTGGCATCCGGAATAAAAGGCGCCATTCATGAATTCACCGACTCACCGGTGGAGACGGTCAATTATGTGACCGCTCATGATAATTTAAATCTCTGGGATAAGGTGCTTGCGTCACAGGGCTTACGGCAGGCGGCTAATCTGCCGGAGCTGGAGAACGGAGGGCTGAGAGGCGGGGGAGACGTTGAGGCGGCAGTCCATGCAGCTAATCCGTATTTCGGCATCGATCAGCACAATATTTTAGGCAATGAGACCGTCCGCCGCTCCTTGCTGGCCAATGGTCTGATTCTGACCTCGCAGGGGATTCCTTTTCTGCATGCCGGGGATGAAATTCTGCGCAGTAAATACGGTGATCATAACAGCTACCGCAGCCCAGATGCCATCAATGCCATACGCTGGGAGAATAAACAGACATTCATGCCTGTCTTCCAGTATTACAAGGGTCTGATTGAGCTGCGCCGCACGCACCCTGCCTTCCGCCTGCATGGACGCCAGGAAATCGAACGCTCGCTGGAATTCCTCCGCTGTGATAGCGGTGTAGTTGCTTATATGCTGAAGGATAATGCGGGCGGTGACGTGTGGAACAACATTATAGTTATATTTAATGCCAATCCGGAGCCGGTCACACAGAGTCTTCCTGACTCAACGGACTGCTGGAACGTAGTAGTTGACCATACCTACGCCGGAACTGAGGCGTTCCGCATCGTTACGGGTCATGAAGTGCAGCTTGAAGGGCTATCCATGATGGTGCTGTATGATGGATACGGAGAGCCCGCACCAAGGGCCAAGATCATTGAGGTACATTATGACCGTCCGGACGGCGATTACAGGGGCTGGAATCTATGGGTCTGGGGTACAGGTATCCAGGATGGCCAATGTGATTTCCGGCAAATGGAGAATGGACGCGCAGTAGCAAGGATTGAGGTGGTTCCGGGCACGGAATCAGTCGGCTATATTTTGCGGCTTAATGATTGGGAAGAGAAGGAAGCAGGCGGTGACCGGTTCATTGATTGCTCCGGAAGTGAAGAACTGATTAAGGTTCTGGTGAAGGACCGGCAGCAGATGGATGGCGGCGATACGGATGGGCCGCTGCAGCTGACCAGTTAAAATCGATATTGAAGTTGAAGATACAAAAGCAAGAGGCTGTGCTCTCCCTTAAAAGGTGGCACAGCCTCTTTGCATATATGAGATTGGGTATTCCTTGTATTTATTTGGATTGATCCGAAAATTCCTCATCCACCTGTTCATTATACATGTTGGCCTCGTTACCGCCGTGATTCTTGGAGCGGTACATCGCAAGATCCGCAGCCCGCAGCAGTTCATTGATGCTGCTTCCATGCTGGGGATAAAGGGCTACTCCGATGCTGGCCGAGGTGTGGAAGCTGGACCCTTTGCTGACGGACCAGGTTTTATTAAACAACTGCAGCAGCCGTTCTAGTATCTCATTCAGCGTCTCCGTACTTGTGAACCGGTGAAGCACCACTGCAAATTCGTCGCCGCCTATACGGAAGGCCTGACCGGAGCCCTTAACGGTCTGCTGTAGTTCACGGGAGAGCAGCTGCAGGAATTCATCACCGGCCAAGTGGCCAAGGGTGTCATTCAGCTGCTTGAACCGGTCGCAATCGAGCAGCGCCAGTGCAATATCCTGTCTGCGTTCCTCCGGCTGGTTAATGAGATTCTCCATGTACATTTTAAAGTGAGCCCGGTTCGGAATAGCTGTTAGATGGTCATAGAAGGCCAGCTTGTGCAGCCGTTCTTCATATTGCTTACGCTGTGTAATCTCTCGGGAAATGAGCATGAACTGGGCCGGAAAAACCTTGTTACCGCTGATAGGTGAGACTTTGGTCTCCAGCCATACCCAGTTTCCTGCAGAGGATCGCATACGCAGCTCTGAAATACGTGATGTCCCCTGTACGGCGCTCTTCAGCTTCGCCCAGGTAATCTCCGCTTCGCGGATATAGTTGGAGAGCGGTGCACCCTTCTCCGGAATATAGCCAAGCACACTTGCATGAGAAGGTGAAGCATACAGGATCAGACCGTTGGGATCGGTCAAAATAATGAAGTCCGACATGGTCTCCCCGATGATCTGGTAGAGCGATTTCTCCTCCAGCATTTCCTTCTGCATCGAGATCAGCCTACGGCTGAGATAAATGATGACCATGATTAGCAGGAACAATAATAGCGAGTATACGGCGAATAGAGTGCTCTTCTTCTCGCTAAATTCCACGGTGATCTGCTGGGCATAATTGTCGATCAGATTCTCCGCCTGGTCCAGATTACTGCGCGTTTCATTCAGCCGGGTATTGATAAGCTCTGCTGAGAATGCCTTCGGGTCCCAATCGCCTTGCACCCGCCGGGAAATAAGTTCCCTCCCGGTTTCTTTCCACAGTTTGAAGGAGCTCTCGAAGTTTACCAGCTTATCGTTTAATTCACTGAGCAGCAGCTCACTCTGCTTCATTCCCTTGTGAGGATTCTGCAAAGCGTTGATATTGTAGCTGGCCATGTTAAGACGCTGCTTGATTTGTGTGTTATTGTCTTCAAAATCTTGCGCGAACAGACTAAGCTGCTCACCCGAAACATCCGGATTCATTGCTCCATGGAGTGCGACTGCCCCCTGATAAAGATCCCGGTCAGCATTCAGAATCAGCTCCGAGTTCTGATAAACATCGCTGTATAAAGAATCTGAGAGTCTATTAATTGTTGAATTCAGATACAGTAAGGAGGCGATGCTGATTACTACCAGAAGAATTGAGATAGCAGCAAAGACAAGAATTAATCTGCGTGTGCTTTTAATATCGGATAAACCTGCCACTGTCATCCTCTCCCCGCATCAAACTTTGAGAAACGTCATTGCTGTGTGCAAGAAACATGCGGTACGGATCCACTGCGGAGCTTGGCCCTTCAGGGCTAGAGGAGGGGTCATTCAAAAGTTACAGGAAAGCAAAGCTTCCGTTACAATTTACGATTCTGCCCATCTGTCTAGGATTTCCCGCTTGTACTGCTAGGGTGGAATTGTTATCTATGTCTTTGAACAGCCACGTCAACGTTCGAAGGCCGGGATGCGGCAGTTTCCGGATATTCCGGGTCAGCAAACGCGGCAGAAGGAGGATGTAGACATATCTTACAACATACCTGAAAATTATGTATAAAACCCTGCAAATTATTTATATTCCAGCCCTTAAGTCCTATTACCCAACTTTTCTGTGAACGATACCCCAGACGGCATATAAAAAAATCCGCAACTCTCCAGATTGGAGATTTGCGGATTTCCATTACAATAATCGGATTCGTTATTCGTTGCGGAGCGCGTAAATGGGGCGCATTCTAGCCGCTTTGTTCGCAGGAATCATCCCGAAGACTACACCGATGATCAAAGAGAACGAAAAGGAAATCAGGACCATATTCCAGGATGTCGCCACATTCATAGTGGTGTAATTTCCGACGGCCCAGCTGGCTCCGAGGCCTAAGCCAACACCGATTAGACCGCCTACACCGCTTAGAACGACAGACTCGATCATGAACTGCATCAGAATGTTCTTTTTCTTAGCCCCGATCGCTTTGCGGATCCCGATTTCTCTTGTCCGTTCATTCACGGAGACAATCATAATGTTCATGATGCCTATGCCGCCGACAAACAGGGAAATACCGGCGATTCCACCGAGTGCCAGTGAAAGCGTATTGCTGGTCTCATTCACCGTCTCAAGCATTTCCTGGGAATCAAATACAGAATACGAATTTTCTGCACCGCTGAACTTGGCATCCAGGGCCGACTCCAGCTTCGTTTTGACATCCTCAACATTGTCATTGGAGGTCGTAGTGATCGTAATGGAGCGGACCCCTTTACTCTGCAGGAAACGTTCAGCAGTAGAGATCGGAATCAGAATTTTCTCATCACTGGAGCCGCCGCTGGTGCTGCCTTTGCTCTCCAGCAATCCAACAATTTTGAAGCTGGTTCCGTTAAGCTGGACTTTTTCACCGACAGGACTATCTGTACCAAACAGATCCTCAGCGGTGTCCGTACCAATCAGGGCAACCTTCTGACGGTACTCTGTATCAATATCCAGCAGGAAACGTCCGGACTGTACATGGAAATCCTGAACATCCTCATACGCGGGAATGATTCCTTCAACGGATACAGATACATTTTCTGTCCCATGCTTGGCAGTAACATTGCCGCTGATTACAGGAGAGACGTTCTCAACTCCTTCGATATCTCCAAGTGCCAACGCTTCTTCAAACGTCAGAGAGGTCGTCGCTCCGCGCCCCATAATGTTAACGGTCAATTGGTTGGTACCCAATGAACTTAATGATTCCGTAATTTGTGAAGTGGTTCCTTGGCCCACAGACACAAGTGCAATGACAGAAGAAACACCGATAATGATCCCGAGCATGGTCAGGAAAGCTCTGATTTTACTGCTGAGTATGCTCTTAAAGGCCATTTTCATGCTTTGATATAGCATCATTATCTGGCAATCCTCCGATCCTCGACGAGACTTCCATCCTGAATGCGGATAATCCGTTTTGCTTGTTCAGCAATTTCAAGATCATGCGTGATCAGAATAATGGTATGTCCCTGTTCGTTCAGTTCCTTGATCATCTGCAGGACTTCTTTCCCGGTTTTGGAGTCAAGGGCGCCGGTAGGTTCATCGGCCAGCAGGATCGGAGGTGTGCCGGCCAGGGCCCGGGCGATGGCTACGCGCTGTTGCTGGCCCCCCGACAGCTCCGCCGGACGGTGATCTATTCTTTCTTCAAGGCCGACCCTGATCAGTGCATTGCGGGCAATTTCTCTGCGTTCCCGGTGGGAAACCCCCCGGTAGATCAGGGGGAGCTCCACATTCTCTACCGCAGAAAGCTTTGGCAGCAGATTGAAGTTCTGAAAGATGAATCCGATTTTTTCATTGCGGATTTGTGCCAGCTTGTTATCAGACAATTTCCGGATTTCCTGACCGTCCAGGTAATAGTCCCCTTCATTAGCTACATCAAGACATCCTAGCATGTTCATCAATGTGGATTTACCGGAGCCGGAGGGACCGATAATGGCTACGAACTCCCCATGCTCAATCGTAAAGCTAAGGCCTTTGAGAATGGTCATTGTCTCTCCGGCCATTACATAGCTGTGAATCATATTCTCAACTTGTATCAGCGGCTGAGGCTTGCTGCTCATTGGCGCCCACCGCCAGTGCCGCCACCGGAAGGCGGTCCGCCGGTAAAGCCGCCGCCAGTGCTGAATCCGCCGGTGCCGAATCCGCCCATACCGCCCATTTGGTTCATCTGGGTCTGAGTGGAAGAGGAGGAGCCTGTGCTGATCACAGTCGGAATGATAACTTCATCACCTTCGGAAAGTCCGCTGACAATTTCGATATTGCTCTCATCATGAATACCGACAGTGACTTCTACTCTTTTCTGCCCGGATGCCGTGCTGGTGCCGCTTCGACCCCCTCCCGGGAACCCGCCGCCAGGCGCACCACTCGGAAAGGCGCCGCCTCTGGCCTGGCCGCTGCGGCCTTGCCAGCCGCCGGTAGAACCGTCACCCGTAGTCTGTCCGGCTGCAGACTCGCCGCTAGGGGCTTTACTGTCCGGAGCCTGCCCGCCTGCAGGAGCTTGTACTGCTGCGCTATCTGTGCCATTTGCACTGGTGTCTTCTGCTGTTGAAGGTACGTTAACGTAGTGTTTTCCATTGATTTCAGAAACAGCTTCAATAGGTACGGTCAACACATCGTTTTTCTTTTCAATCGTGATGGCCACCTCTGCTGACATTCCGACCAGTACGCCTGTCGAATCATTCAGACCTACAGTAACATCAAAGAGGGAGACCCCGTTGGAGGAAGTTCCTTCTTTGGCGATATCGATAACCTTACCCACAAATTCCTGATCTTCAAGGGCGTCCAGCGTAATTGCAGCTGTCTGCCCAAGCTTGATATTCGGGATATCCAGCTCATCTACTTGAACAGTTACGCTCAGATTCACATAATCGGTCATTGTAAACAACTCTGAGCCGTTTTGCGCCTGTTCGCCGTCAGTGATATTTACGGCTGTAATTGTACCGTCGATCGGGGCAGTTAACGGATCAGGAGGAAGCATATCCTCTTCAATCGTAGCAATGGAATCCTGCTGGTCGGCTATATCGCTTTCCGCTTTTTCAATCGCTGTTTTTGCCGATGCCAGCTCATCTTCTGTAGCATTGTTCATAGCCAGGGTTTTGTAATTCTCCTGTTTATCTTCCAGGGTGGTCTTCAAAGAGGCCAGTGTTTTCTCGGCTTCTTTCATCTTGTCGCTTAAATCGTTCGGCACAAAGGTAATCAGCACATCGCCTTTTTTGACGACATCGCCTTTGGCGACCATAACCTGATCGACTTCTCCGGCCTCTTTGGTACGGATACTTTCAGAATGAATAGCTGAGACGGAGCCTGAGCCCGAAACACTGTTTAGAATATTGCCCTTTGCAACAACCGCTGTGTTCAGCGGGGCCGCACTAGCCTCCTTGCTGCTGTCCGGCCACAGCACATAAGTCAAGATGCCTGCAACTGCCAAGACAACGATACTTGAAGCGATAATTACTGTTTTCTTCTTTTTCATTCCGATCCTCCATCTTGCTCAATATAAAAACCTGATATAATCTCACAAATTTAAGATGCGCTGTCTGTTGCAGTATCGCTGCTGTCTGTTTCTGTATCAGTATCTTTGTCATTTGTTGAGGCGGCCGGCTTAGTGACGGTAATATAATAGGTCTGACTGCCCAGCTCAATCCGCTGGCCCTGGAATTCATCGTAGAGCGTCAGGCTGTAACTTCCGCCACCCAGGGTTTGGAACAGGGAGCTTGCGATCGTCGTTGAGTACTGGCCGTTACTTCCGACAACCAGGTCGCTGCCGAGCGCCAGTGTTTTTTCATAGAATTGGCCAAAAGGATCAACGAAGCGCAGAACCAGCTTATGGCCGTAAGTGCCGGTCTGATAAGTAGAATCCTGAGACAGGCTATAATTGAATGAGAGTGTAAGATTGCTGCTGCCTGCGACCATGCTGCCCGCTGAGCTGTTAACCGCCAGGAAGTAAGGGAACATGGAAACCCCGCTTGCCAGATTGGTCTGAGCGGTTACCGTCTTGACATTCAAGGACAGGGCATTCGTATTCACATATCCGGTTGCTACCGTTCCGGCCGTAGTCAGCTTGCCGCCTGACACTCCCTGTCCGATGTACAGCTGAAGAGCGGAGGTATCCACCGTGGATGGAATATTCGCCCAGAAGGTGACCAGTGTTTTGCCCGATGCGCCCGTCGGCAGTTCCGACTGGTTGACGGTGGCTTCAAATGACTGTCCATCCGCGGTTCTGAAAGTTGCATACAGCCTGGTCAGATTCGTCTGGCGGGTTTCTGTACTGTTCATTTCCACTTCACTGTATACGGTCTTGGAGCTGCTGCCGGTATACACGGTGGTTAGACGTTCCTGGATGCTTGCTTTTTTGCCGGTTGTCGTGATATTGATGGCTGAGCCTGCCGCAAGCGGGGGAAGGCTCGTTACAGCTCCGTCAGTTGTACTTAAGGAAAAGAATTGTCCGGATGGTTCCTGCAAAATAATTTTCGTCTGGCTGTAATCAAGGGTGTACGGTACATGGGCCAGCACAGTGACCTGTGCACTTTCCCCCGGAGCAAGGATGGAGACGTCGTTGTCGACCACGGCTTGTGAAGAGGAGGTAAGGTCGTTCAGATCTGCCTTCAAAATACCGGTCAGCTTAGGCAGGGTGACTGTTTTGGAGGTGCTGTTTCGGATGCTGAGTTTAGCCTGAACCAAATCTTCATCGCCCCAGGGCAGACGCTGCAGAGACTGCAGGGAGACGGCGAAAGTGCCGTAATTATTGGTTACGCTGCTCTCCGAAGCCACATGGATATTGCCCTCCAGCTTGTAAGGGATTTTGAAATAGGCTACCGGGAGAACGATTGTGCTGGAATCTTCACTGCCGGTTGGAGGAATGACCTGAAGCTGCAAGTTATCCTGCGCCAGCTCAAGCGGTATGCTGGTGCTGAGTTCAATCAGCTTCTCTTCCAGCGGCTTCAGCGTAAGACTGTTAAAGGCTGTTGTAGTAATCGGGAAGGTATAACCCTCGGCAGATTTGACTGAAAGCTCGTAGGCTGGCAAAGTCACCGCCTTACTGCCCGTGTTTTTTACCCGGAACTGGTAAGTCCAGATTCCATTCTCATTCTCGGCATAGACGGCAGAAGATTTCAGCTGCATGTCAACCATATTGCTGTCGATGGAGACCTTCTTGATGGCACCGGCAGCAACTGTGAAGTCAGCCGTAACTGCTGCAGGCAGCGCATAGGAAACGACCGGAAGATTGAGCTTGAGGCCTTCGTCCAGCTTGGCAATCTGCAAGGTCATCTTGGTAACGTTTATATAGGCAGGGATTTCCGTAATGAAATACAGCGTCTTTTTCTCCTGCGGCTGAATCTTATATTCCGAGCTGCTCTCATCCAGTGTCAGTGTAAATACCGAGCCTCCGGAAGATTTGAGATACATGCTGTAGCCCGGATCAGTTAGCACCTTGGTACCCAGATTCGTCAGGCTGAGTCCTACTTTGGCATAAACCTTGCCGTTATATTTGTAAATTTGCAGCGAACTGGCCTGGCTTGTCACGGGAACGCTGTTCAGTTCGATCTTTTTGCTCTCAGCCTGAAGCGCAGACAGTGAATAATTAGCCGGAACGGTGAAGGTCCCGATGCGCTGTTCATAGTTGGCGCTGCTAAAATTCCAGCCGAACATGCTGATTTTGAGCCCTTTTACCGTAGCGGCTTTTCCGATATTAGCGTAGTATGTAATACTTTTTGTTTCTTTGCCGGCGATTTTTTTGACCGCGCTGTCTGCGGAAACGGGAGTCCCCTTGATTACGCTCCCTCCGGATGTCACCACTTTGGAGAAATAATCGACCAGATTGGCACTGGTGCTTGAGGTATTGGTGTAAGTAAGGGTATAGGTTAGAATGTTTCCGCTGTCCTGGGCGAATACCCCGATATCGCTGAGCTTCACGCTGAGTGATGCCCCGAGATTCATGGAGCTGAGCTTGGCAAGTGTTGAGATTTCCGTAGCGGCTGCGGCATTGGCAGCAGTTCCCCCCGCTGCAGCCGCATAGGCCGCAGTTCCGGCATATCCCGGGATCTGACTTACGGCAAATGTGCTGAGAAGTAACAGAACATAAGCCTTACTTCGTTTGTGCATGAATTTCCCTCCCTGTTTAAAAACCTCTGATATCCATAATCCATCCGGAAAATAAGATAGCCAGGCCTTCCTAATAAGGAAAAATATCAAGCGCCGCTGAACGTTAGCTGAAAAAAATTCCATAAAACCAGGCTGAAACTTAAAGGGAGATTAAAAACAGATAAAATTAGCCTAAAATCGGATCCGCTTGTCAAACTGGCGTTTTCTGCGTATAATGTGAAGACATATCTTCTGAAACTAATGATGTAAGATATTGAGTTCTCATGATCCGAAATGCAGTGATGGAGACGAGTACGCAGTGCCTGGCTTACAGGGAGGAGACGCCGGAGATTGAGAGCGTTTCTAAGAGAGCAGAGCTGCCGAAGTTCACTCCGGAGCAGTTCCCTGAATGTTTTGCTTAAGTAGGGGAAACCGGCCGCAGACCGTTATTTCTGTTAAAGTGAGATAGTCTTTACCGTACCGAAAGAGGGAATACCACTCTTAAGGGATCCGGTACAGCCTGTCTAACAAGGGTGGTACCACGGTCTTTTCGTCCCTTACCGGGAGGAAAGGCCTTTTTTTGTTGTACACTACGAAGATTGAAGGGGGCAGTGCATGCCATGAAAGAAAAGCTGGAAGCATTGAAGGTCGAGGCCTTGGCTAAGCTGCAGGAGGTTACCGATCCGCAGGTTCTGAATGATTTACGCGTGAAATACCTGGGCAAAAAGGGCGAGCTGACTGAGGTTCTGCGTGGAATGGGAGGTCTCAGTGCAGAGGAGCGTCCGGTGATCGGCCAGGTAGCGAATCTGGTGCGCAGCGCGATTGAAGAGATTATCAGCACGAAGCAGGAGGCATTCCAGCAGCAGGAGACGCTGGGCCGCCTGCAGGCGGAGAAAGTAGATGTTACGCTGCCGGGACGCAGTTTGCCTCAGGGCGGAATTCATCCCCTAAACCGGGTTGTCCAGGAGATCGAGGATATCTTCATCGGTATGGGCTACAAGGTCGCTGAGGGACCTGAGGTAGAGACAGATTATTATAACTTTGAAGCACTCAATCTGCCGAAGGACCATCCGGCGCGCGACATGCAGGATTCCTTCTACTTAACAGATGATCTGCTAATGCGCACCCAAACCTCCCCGGTGCAGGTCCGTACGATGCAGGCAATGAACGGAGAAGTTCCGGTCAAAATCATCTGTCCGGGCAAAGTGTACCGCCGCGATGATGACGATGCGACCCACTCCTTCCAGTTCCATCAGATCGAAGGCCTGGTCATCGGCAGCAATATCCGCATGAGTGACCTCAAAGGCACGCTGAACCAGTTCGTCAAAGAAATGTTCGGACCAAGCACGGGCATCCGTCTTCGTCCCAGCTTCTTCCCGTTCACAGAGCCAAGCGTTGAGGTGGATGTCAGCTGCTTCAAATGTGGCGGCGACGGCTGCCGTCTGTGCAAGCAGAGCGGCTGGCTGGAAATTCTCGGCGCAGGCATGGTGCATCCGAATGTACTGAGAATGGGCGGCTATGATCCGGAGAAATACAGCGGCTTTGCCTTTGGTATGGGCGTGGAGCGGATCGCGATGCTGAAGTACGGAATCGATGATATCCGTTATTTCTACACCAACGATATGGGCTTTGTGAAGCAGTTCAAGGGGATTTAGATTTTTGGCGGGTTAGTGGGCTGGTGGATGAAGGAGCGGCGGTTGTGGATGTTCTGTACCTGTTTTATTACCTGTTAAAAGGACCGGAGGGGAATTTTGGAACTGGAGGAGCGGTAGCGTCCGCCTTTGTCTTCGGATTTCTACCGCTTATAGCGGTTAAAATCAAGAAATCTGAAGACAACAGCGGCCGGAAGTCCAAAGATTCTCTGCAGGGACACTATGAACAGGGCTTTAAAAATGGGGATCAGAAGATCCATTCGCAGTCTTTTACATGCAGCATGCGAAACCGACAGGTAGATAAATACATCTGAAACAAAAGGAAGTGAGCGGACATGAAAGTATCAACCGGATGGCTGACCGATTATATATCTCTAGAGGGAGTAACCGCTGAAGAGCTGGCGGACAAAATCACCACCGCGGGCATCGAGATCGATGGTGTCGAGCGCCGCAACAAAGGACTGTCCGGGATTGTAACCGGATATGTGAAATCGAAAGAAAAACACCCGGATGCCGACAAGCTGAACGTGTGTATCGTAGATGCCGGACAAGGCGAAGATCTGCAGATCGTCTGCGGCGCGAAGAACGTGGCTGCGGGACAGAAGGTTCCCGTTGCACTGGTTGGTGCGAAGCTGCCGGGTCTGGAGATTAAGAAAGCCAAGCTGCGCGGCGTCTTGTCGCAGGGCATGATCTGTTCGGCCAAAGAGCTGGGTCTGAACGACAAGCTGCTGCCGAAAGAGCTCCAGGAAGGTATTCTCGTATTGCCTGAGAACACAGAGGTAGGCCAGGATATCACGAAGGTGCTGGGACTGAATGATGAGATCCTGGAATTTGACCTGACCCCTAACCGTTCCGACTGCCTCAGCATGATCGGTGCGGCGTATGAAGTCAGTGCGATTCTGGGACGCGACCTCAATCTGCCTGACCCGGCTGCGGAGCTGGTAGAGGCCGGCGGAACCGCTGCAGACTCGATTTCGGTTAAGATTGAAGATGAGGCTTTCTGCAGCCATTATGCAGTGCGCTATATCTCGGGAGTCAAGCCTGCTCCGTCACCGCTCTGGATTCAGAACCGTCTGATGGCCGCAGGTGTGCGTCCGATCAATAATATCGTGGATATCACCAACTATGTAATGCTTGAATACGGCCAGCCGCTGCATGCGTTTGACGGTGATCAAGTGGAGGGCGGCACGCTGGGTGTGCGCTTTGCCCGTGAAGGTGAAGTGCTGACTACGCTTGACGGCCAGGAGCGCAAGCTGGAGCCGCAAATGCTTGTCATTGCTGACGGCGTGAAGGCTGTGGGCTTGGCGGGAGTTATGGGCGGACTCGCTACCGAAGTAACGGGAGAAACCGTTAATATCGTACTCGAATCGGCCAAATTTGATGGCGGCACCGTCCGCAAGACTTCGCGCCAGCTGGGCCTGCGTTCCGAAGCTTCGCTGCGGTTCGAGAAGCAGGTGGATCCGAAGGCAGTGATTCCGGCACTCAACCGTGCCGCTGCCCTGATTGCCCGCTATGCCGACGGTACTGTACATGAAGGAATTGTGCAGGCAGGCAGCGATGCTGTTCCAGATAAGATTCTGACTTTGTCGCTTGAGAAGCTGAACAACTATCTCGGTACGGAGCTGTCGCTTCTGGAGGTGAAAACCTTGTTCGGACGCCTCCGCTTCAAATGCGGGGATGCGGCTCAAGGTGTTGTAGAGGTGCAGGTACCATCCCGGCGCGGAGATATAAGCTACGATGTGGACCTGATTGAAGAGATCGCCCGCCTGTACGGGTACGACAACATTCCGACAACATTGATTGAAGGCGTTACGACTCCGGGTGCACTGACCAGAAAACAGTCCGTGCGCCGTGAACTGCGCCGGATGCTCGCGCTTGGCGGCTATCAGGAAGTGATGGGCTATTCCTTCATTCAGCCGGAGCAGAGCAAGCTGTTCCCTGCGTTCTCGGAAGGCAGCCTGCCTGTGAAGCTGGCTATGCCGATGAGCGAAGAACGCAGTGTGCTCCGCACCAGCCTGCTGCCGCAGCTGCTGGATATTGCCCTGTATAATACGAACCGCCGGCAGAGTGATCTGGCCCTGTTCGAGATCGGTAATGTATTCTTCACCGATGAAGAGCAGCTTACCCGCCAGCCCCGGGAGCTTCCGGTACTCGGACTGCTGCTGAGCGGAAGCCGCACCGCCAAGCAGTGGAACATGACTGCGGAGCCTGTGGACTTCTTCGATCTAAAAGGCGCACTGGAAAGTGTATTTGCCTACCTGGGTCTAACCGGACGTGTGGTCTATGAAGGTGATGCGCCTCAAGACTATCACCCGGGCCGTTCCGCTTCCATCTATCTGCTGGCAGAAGATGGACGTACAAGAATCGGGACGATGGGCCAGCTTCATCCGGAGCTTCAGCGCAAGCTTGATCTGGAGGATACTTACGTAGCTGAACTGCTGCTGCAGCCGCTGTATGACAGTGCCCGGATCAGCCTGCAGTACAGTGAACTTCAGCGCTTCCCGGGAATGGAACGGGACATCGCGGTTGTTGTAGATTCTGCGGTTCCTGCGGGAAATCTGCTGACTTCGATCCGTGAAAACGGGGGAACGCTGCTGCAGAATGTGCAGGTATTCGACGTCTACACCGGCGGTAAGATGGAAAGCGGAAAGAAAAGCGTGGCCATCTCGCTGCTGTACCGCCATACGGAACATACACTGACCGATGAAGAAGTCTCAGAAGTGCATGAAAAGGTAGTCGCTGCACTTCAGCAAACTTTTGGTGCAGAATTAAGAAAGTAGCAGGAATTGTGCAAAGCCGCAGCGAATCCATTTAGAAACCGAGATTCGCTGCGGCTTTTCTTTTGGAGAAAAGTGCGGGGTTTCCGGTTGAATCGATAGAATGATGTCGTTTGTTTTGCCAAATGTTCAGGAATCACGCTACAATAGAAGCAGAGCAAACAGCTTAGAATCCGCACACATACAAAGGAGGGCACAACTGTGGCTATGGACCGGACCCGTGTCGCCGTGGAGATATATGGAACTTCCTATAAATTAGTCGGAAGCAGCACTGAATATATGAAGCAAGTTGCCCGTTATGTGGACGAGCATATGCATGCCATTTCAAAATCTCATTCCAGACTGGATACACCGCGGATTGCGGTGCTTGCAGCCGTACATATGGCGGAGCAGGCTATTCAGGTTCAAAATTTTAAGAACGAGTTAAATATGCTGACCGGCGAGCGCACAGAATTGCGCGTGGAGGTATCACGCCTGCTTGAAGTGCAGCGTGAACGGCAGGAAGAATATGAACGGCTAAGCGAATCGGCCAAAGCAGAAGCTGCAAGGCTGCTGGCTCAGGCCGAAGAGGAACGCAAGCGTCATTTGGACATTCAGGAGCAGGAGCGCAAAGCTCACGCCGCCCAACTGGAGGAAGCGGAGCAGGCAGCTGCTGCTGCGCGGGAGAAGCTTGCTGAAGAGCTGCAGGCCCGCGAGACGGAACTGCAGGCACTCCGGGCTACCTATGAGCAGGAGCAGGCTTCAGGCCGTGAAAGCCACAGGCAGGAGCTGGCAGCGCTTGAAGCGGCCCGTCTGCAGCAGCTGGAGGAACTGAAGGCTGCACATGCGCAGGAGGTGGAGAATCTCCGCGAATCGCTGCTCCGGGAGAAAGCGGAAACGTTATCCCAGCTTGAGCAGGAACTGGCGCAGACCCGGGAAACACTCGGAAACGAAGTGGTAGAGATCCGGACCTCACTCAGCAAGGAGCTTGCAGAGACGAAGGCAGCGCTTGATAAAGAGTTAAGCGCAGAACGGGAAGCGCTGCAGAAGGAGCAGGCCAAGACCAAGGAGCTCCGGCAGTCCCAGGGCACGCAGGAGCACCGGCATAAGCAGCAGCTCCAGGAACTGGAGAAGCAGCTTGCCGAGCTGCGCGGCGGTACAGGGCAGCTGCAGTCGCGGCTGCGTGCGGCCGAAGCTGGCCTTAAGGGTGAGCGCGATGCCCGGCTGACGCTTCTGTCGCAGTATGAAGCTGTGCTGGGCCGTGAGGAGCAGCTTACAGAGGAACTGCGTGCTGCCGGCGAGCAGGGGACGCTTTTGAATGAGCAGCTGGAAGAACTCCGCCAGCGTTACGATGAGGCACAGAGCGATGCCGCCGGCCTTAGAGATGCACTGCAGGAATCATCTGAACGGCTGAGCCTCACCGGGGAAGAGCTGAACGCGGCTAATGAGCTGAGTGAGCTGCTGAGCGGCGAGCTGGAAGAGCTGCGTCAGCGCTACGAGCTGACTCTAAGCGAGACGGCCGAGCTCCGCATGCTGGTGCAGGACAAGGAAGAGCTAGTCAGCCAGCTGCAAGCCGAGCTACAGACGGCTACCGAACTTGGAACGCTGCTACAGGAAGAGCTGGAGGAGCTGCGTCAACGTCTGGAGCAGTCCCAGGCGGAAGCTTCCGCCCTGCGCGGAGGACTTGATGAAGCGAGATCCGGTTTGAGCCGTGTTCAGGATGAGCTTACCCGCAAGGAAGAAGAAGCCCGTAACTGGCAGGAGCTTGCGGACAAGCATATGGAAGATATCAGCGAACTGGAAATGAATCTGCTGGAAGCAGAAGAGAAATCTTCTTCGCTGCAGCGCGAGATCGAAACCCTGCGCGGGCAGGCGGATGGCATGGTGCAGCAGCTGGACCGCGAAGCTTCCCTGCGTGCAGAAGCTGAGCTGGAATGCGCTGCACAGCGTGAAGAGTCGGCGGAGGCCCGGAAGGAGCTGGCTGCCCTGCGCGGCCGGTACGAGGACTTGATCGCACAATATGATGAGCTTCTGCAGGAGAGTGAACAGCTGCAGGAACGTTACGGATTGCTGGAGGCTGAAGGCGAGGAGGCGGCGCGGCGTCTTGAAGAGCTGTACGAAGCTGCCCGTGAAGCTGCGGCTACAGCGGAAGAGCAACGGGAAGCGATCCGGGAAGCGCGCGAGGTCGAGGCATCCTGGAAGCACCGGTACGACGAGCTGCAGCAGCGTGAGGCTCAGTGGAACGAGACGGAGGCTGCTCTGCGCGAGGAGATTGAAATCTGGCAGCAGGAAGCCGGAGAAGCAGAGGCGCAGGCTGAGTCTGCAAACCGGGCGCACAGCGAAGTGCAGCAGCAGCTTGGCGAGATCGGGGAAAACTACGAGCTGGCTCAGGGCCAGCTGCGTCTGATACAGGCCCAATTCGAGCTGCGCCAGGGCGAGCTGGATAAGCTGGCTCAGGAACATCGCAATCTTCAGGCGGAATATGCCAAGCTCCAGAGTGAATATAATGAATGGATTCAACTGATCGAACAGGATAGTTGAATGGCGGATGCAGTACAGAAACGGGTGCTACCCTCTAGGGGCGGCATCCGTTTTTGATGTAAGGATAAATTATTATTGCAACCGTTTTCAACCCTTGTTAGGATGTTGAATGAGGTGAATAACAATGGATAAGAAATGGCTTGGTGTTGTCATTGCTCTATTCCTGCTGCTGGCATATTTTTTTATCGGTTTCGCAGGCCATTCCTCCCGCATGGGGAGTATTGTCAGGGAGCTTAGCGGGCAACCCGGTGATGTGAATCCCGGCTATCATATCGTATTGATTGAACAGGAACGGTATCACCCCTATTGGGAGATGGTCGAGAAGGGTGCCAAAGAAGCCGCAGAGACATACGGGATAGATATTGAGTTCACCGGTCCGGTCCGCAATAACATGGAGGAGCAGATCAGCCTGCTGGAAAAAGCCATTGCAGCGCAGGTGGATGCGATTATTGTACAAGGACTGAATGATGAGAAATTCACGCCAGTGATCGATAAAGCCGTGAACCGCGGCATCCCGGTGATCACAATAGATACCGATGCTCCTGCCAGCAAGCGCCTGGCATATGTGGGAACCGACAATGCGGCAGCAGGTGAGATACTGGGACGAATGGTTGTCAAGGCAAGCGGAGGCAAAGGGAAAATCGGGGTGATTATTGGCAGCGATCTGGCCAAAAATCAGCTGCAGCGTCTGAACGGCTTAAGCCATGTAGTTAAGAAGTACAGCGGTCTGGAGATAGTGGATGTCCGGAGCTCTAATATATCCCATATGGAGGCGATCCAGCAGGCGGCCGAGATGCTGCAGCTGCACCCGGAAATCGATGTGATGGTCGGCACGAGTTCAACGGATGCGCTGGGGATTCTTCAAGTCTCCAAAAGACTGAAGCGGGAGCCTATGACGATCATAGGCTTTGACAATCAGGCGGATACACTCGCCGCTATCAGTAGAGGAGACATCAAGGCTACCGTGGCGCAGCAGCCATTTTTGATGGGAGAATTAGCTGTAAAGCTGCTAAATGAGCATTTCCAGGGGCGCACGCTGCAGTCTGAATATTTCACCGAGGTTAAGGTGCTGGACAGAAGTAATGTTCAGGAGGGGGAGAGCCTGTGAGTATCCGGAGAAAGCTGCTGATTTGCATTCCCCTGCTTGTACTGCTAATGAGCTCTGTTTCCTTTGTCTTGTTTGAGAGCGGGAAAAATGTCCAGGAAAGCTATCACCTGATGATAAACCGGATTTTATTGTATAAGGAAGTGTCCTCAGAGGTCGGGGAGAATATGCGTTCCTTGAACCGCTTCATCATGCAGGTGGATGCTGACAGCTATCCAGAAGTAGACAAGCATTTGAGTGCTGTACAGGAGCTGCGGAAGAAGCTTGACGGGGTAGAGACGATCGGGGGGAGCGAACTCCCGCTGATGAATTACCGCCACATCATTGATACCTTTCTGGAGCAGGCCGGGCAGATGATTGACGAGATAGACGATCAGGACTCCAAAACGCTGGCCGGTGCTTATATTGAGGCGGAGCAGACGGAAGGGTTCATCCGTGAGGAAGCGCAGGAACTGGTTGACCTGGAACTGGAGCAGTATAAGCCGATTTATGAGGAGATCATGTCCACGACGGGCAAGCTGAACCAGCTGGGGATTCTGTTGGTGATTACGGCAGCGGTGCTTAGCATATCTATGGCCATCTGGCTGTCCAGCAGTATTACGGGACCGATCCGCCGCCTGGTGGCAACGGCCAAGCAGATCTCGAAGGGCCGGATGGACACCAAGGCGCCGGAGAGTATCAACAACGATGAGATCAGTATTCTTTGCCGGGCCTTTAATGGAATGATCGATAATATCCAGCAGCTGATGGAGGAGAATATCAAGAGCGTGGAGAAGGACCGCCTGGTCAAGGAGCTGGAACTGAAAATGCTGCAGAGCCAGATCAATCCTCATTTTTTGTTCAATACGCTGAATTCTATCGCCAAGCTCGCGTATCTGGAAGGAGCGGCGAAAACAAGTGATCTGACCGTATCCGTATCACGTCTGCTCCGGTATAACCTTCAGAAGTTGGACCAGGCGGTACCTCTGCGTGAGGAAGTGGAGCATGTGACGGAATATATCAATATTCAGAAGGCGCGTTTCCGTGACCGGATTACCTTTGTGATGGATATTGACGAACAGGCATTAGGCGGAATGATTCCCTGTCTGACCCTGCAGCCGATTTTCGAGAATGCCTTTGTGCACGGACTGGAGGAAATGGAGGAAGGGGCTGTACTGTCGTTGTCGATCCGATATGACAGCGGACTCATGGAAATAGGGATCAGCGACAATGGTGCAGGCATGAACCCTGAGACTGTGGCAAGGCTGATGGGTTCGATCCGGGAGGAGGCACCGCGTTTCAGCGGAAAGGGGCAGTCTACCGGGCTTGGTACACATAATGTGTTTAAACGGCTTCATTTATTTTTTGACGGGGAACAGCAGATTGAGATCGACAGCAGCGAAGGAGTTGGGACAGCTGTACTGTTCAGGCTGCCTTGCCGGCCATCGGCTTAAGACTTAGGAATGACGAAAGGAGACTAACCATGTACAGTTTGCTGATAGCCGATGATGAGGCGCTGGAACGGGAAGGGCTGGAGCTGATGATTAGGCACCTTTTTCCCGATACCTTTGAGTTTCTGCATGCAGAGAACGGGCGGAAAGCGATACAGCTTGCGGAGGAACACCGGCCGGATATTGTCTTCATGGATATTAAAATGCCGGGTATACAGGGATTAGAGGCGGTGCGGCAAATACTCCACAAGCTCCCTTCAGCCAAAATTGTGATGATTACCGCCCATGATTATTTCTCCTATGCCAAGGAAGGGCTGCTGCTGGGAGTAAAGGATTATTTGCTGAAGCCTGCCAGACGCGAGGAAGTGGCTGATGTGCTGAAGCAGCTGATTACCGAGATTCAGGAGGAGAAGCGCCGCAGGCATGAGCAGCTTGAGCAGCAGGAAAGGCTTGCCCATCTGCTGCCGTTGGCTGAAAATGAGCTGACTCTTATGCTAATGCTGGAATATGTGCAGGAGATTGAGCTGGAACAGCTGGCCGGACTTCTGAACCTGCAATGGAGCAAGGGCTATGCTATGGTACTGTCGTTTCCCCGGCAGGCGAGTGGAGAATGGACGGATTTCCAGCTGGTGAAGCGTGAAATCTATGAGGCGGTTAAACAGCTGGTGAAGTCTGGTCTGGGCTGTCTTGCCGGTCCTTTAATCGGATATCAGATGGCTTTGTTTATTCCCTTGCCGCCGGGTAGGACCGGATACTCTCAGAGGGTGCTTTCCCTCGATTGGGGTGAACGGCTCCGAAGCCTCGCTGAGCAGCGTTTTGGACTGCCGTTAAATGTCGGCATCGGCTCGATCAGGGAAGGCTGGGACGGACTCAGCCGTTCCTACCGGGAGGCGGTACGTGTCTGTGCCGACAACAATGACCTTTTCAGTGTGCGGCATTATGATGATATCACCCAAAGCTCGGGCCAGACCGCCATATCTTTGGACGAGGAGAATAAGTTGATTGAGGCTCTGCTGCGGCGGGACAAGCAGGAGGCTATTGAGCGCTTTGTCAGGCTGTATACAACCTTCGGAGAGGCGGTGGAGCAATCTTTTTCAACGTTGCGGGGGGAGATTATCGGTCTGCTGCTGTTCCTGGCGAGGGCGGTTCAATCCAAGGCTGGAGCGGGGATCATTGCCGATTTGAACACTGTGGAGGATTCCCAGTCCCTGAAGCAAGGGGCAGAGCATTGGCTGGAAATGCTGATCGACAGCTTGAATGAAGAGCGGGAGTCCAGCCGTTCCCATGTGCACCAGCGGGCCCTGCTCTATATCAACCAGAATTATAAAGAGGACATTTCGATGGAGCAGGCGGCCGAGTATGTGAATCTGAGCCCGCATTATTTCAGCAAATTGTTCAGGCAGCAAGCCGGTGAAACCTTTATCGACTATCTGACACGGCTCAGGATTAATGAGGCGAAGCGGCTGATAGCCGGGGAGGAACTGAGCCTCAAGGGAATCTGCTATGAGGTAGGGTATAAGGACCCGAATTATTTCAGCCGTGTGTTTAAAAAAGCAGTCGGCATTACACCAAGCGAATTCAGGCAGCAGTACGGGAAGCAAAGTCCTTGCTAACACAGCGAGGACTTTTTTGTGCTGTATCCCCGCTTTTTCCTATGAAAAGAGGCCGGAAGAAATTCATTACAGCTAAGGATAACGGAATGCAGGCGGAAGGTAAAAAAATGCTGGGAATAGGTGCATCCGCTCCGGAAAATCCATGCTACTATTTTATTTGTAAGCGCAAACAAAAAAGTTGAGTCAGGAAAAGGGGCGAAGAATAAGTGGGGAAATACGGAAGAGTAATTTCAGCAGGATTGACTGCTATCGTACTGGCAGCTACCTTGTCAGGCTGCGGATTGGTCTCAAACGGAGATAATCAGGAAGCGGAGAAACCAGCCGGGGCGAAGGACGGGGATAAGATTGTCATCGGCATGTCGATGGATACGCTGAAAGAAGAACGCTGGCAGAAGGACCGGGATATTTTCACCAAGAAAGTTGAGGAGCTCGGCGGAGAAGTGAAAGTGCTGGCTGCCAACGGAGATGATGCGACCCAATTAAGCCAAGCTGAACAGCTGATTTCTCAAGGCGTGGATGTGCTTGTGGTCATAGCCCACAACGCCGAAGCTACGGCTCCCATTGTGGAAAAGGCCCATAAAGAAGGCATAAAGGTGATCGCTTATGACCGCTTGATCAATAATTCCGAAGTTGACTACTATATTTCTTTTGATAATGTGCGTGTCGGAGAATTTCAGGCTCAGGCTGTGATCGACCAGGCGCCAAAAGGAAATATAGTCTATATCGGGGGGGCGGATACCGACAATAATGCCCACATGTTCAAAGAAGGTGCCATGAATATTCTGAAGCCGCTGGAAGAAAAGGGCGATATTAAAATCGTTTATGACCAGTTCTCCAAGGACTGGAAGCCGGAAGAAGCCCTGAAAAATATGGAAAATGCGCTGACTGCGAACAATAACGACATTCAAGGCGTTGTTGCCGCGAATGACGGGACGGCCGGAGGATCGATCCAAGCGCTGACCGCTCAGGGAATGGCCGGAAAAATCCCGGTCTCCGGGCAGGACGCCGACCTTGCCGCTGTGCAGCGTATTGCTGAAGGCACACAGCTGATGACCGTGTATAAGCCGATCAACGCCATCGCGACTAAGGCTGCTGAAATGGCGGTTGCAGCTGCTAAAGGCGAGAGTATTTCGACAGAAAAATCAGTTAACAACGGTAAAATTGATGTTCCATCCATACTTCTGGATCCGATTGCAGTCAACAAGGACAATTTGGACGTGCTGATTAAGGACGGCTTCCATACGCTTGAGGAAGTATACAAAAATGTGCCTAAGGATCAGTGGCCTAAACAATAAGACAGCCTTTGCGGCACAGCGATGCGGAGCCCTAACATGCTCCGCATCGCTGCTGCTTAAGGACCGGAAGGAGGAACGGCAATCATGTATGTACTTGAAATGGCTGAGATCAGCAAGGAATTTCCCGGAGTTAAAGCACTGGACCATGTGAACTTCAAGGTGAAGCAGGGAGAAATCCATGCGCTTTGCGGTGAGAACGGCGCCGGTAAATCTACGCTGATGAAGGTCCTGAGCGGATTGTATCCGGCGGGTTCTTACGGCGGAGAAATCATTATAAGCGGCGAGAAGAAGGAATTTCACAAAATCACGGATGCCGAGAAGGCCGGCATTGCTATCATTCATCAGGAACTGGCGCTCGTCAAGGAGATGACTATAGGGGAGAATATTTTCCTCGGGGCTGAACCGACAAGACGGGGAGCGATCCAGTGGGATGAGCTGTACCATCAGGCTTCGCTTTGGCTGAAGAGAGTGGGACTCCATCATTCGCCGGATACGAAGATCGGAAATTTAGGAATTGGCCAGCAGCAGCTGGTGGAAATTGCGAAGGCGCTCTCCAAGCACACCAAGATTCTGATTCTGGATGAACCTACGGCAGCCTTGACGGAAAGTGAGGTGTCCATCCTGATGGGTATTCTGAATCAATTGCGGAGTGAGGGGGTAACATGCGTCTATATCTCCCACAAGATGCCAGAGGTATTTGCTTTGGCGGACTCCATCACAGTGCTGCGCGATGGCCGGACCGTAGCTACGCTTGATCGAAATGAAACGGATGATGACAAGGTTGTCTCTCTGATGGTTGGCCGGGAACTGACAGAACGTTATCCGCGGGTAGAGCATACACCCGGAGATGTGGTGCTCGAGGTTCGGAATTATAATGTATGGCATCCTGAAAAAAAACACCACAGGGTACTTCGCGACATTGAATTTACACTCCGTAAAGGGGAAATCCTCGGGATAGCCGGACTGATGGGGGCGGGACGCACAGAATTAGTCAGCAGCCTGTTCGGAGCCTACGGGGGCAGGGCTGAAGGAACCGTGCACATTGAAGGGAAGACAGTACGAATCCGCGCGATTGCAGAAGCCATTAAGGCGGGCATTGCCCTGGTCAGCGAAGACCGCAAGCGCCAGGGGCTCGTAATGGGGATGGATGTGAAAAGAAACACTACACTGGCTACATTGCACAAGGTCTCTAGACTCGGAGTCGTGAATGAGAATGAAGAAATCAGATGGGCGAGCCGGTATGTGCAGGAACTGAAGACGAAAACAGCTTCACTGGAAACGCCAGTGGGGACACTTTCTGGCGGGAATCAGCAAAAGGTCGTTATTGGCAAGTGGCTGATGTCCAGTCCGAAAATATTGATTATGGACGAACCTACTCGGGGAATTGATGTGGGAGCGAAATATGAAATATATAATTTGATGAATCAACTGGTAGAGCAGGGAGTGGCTATTATTATGATCTCATCGGAGCTGCCGGAGGTACTGGGAATGAGCGACAGAATTCTGGTGATGAGTGAAGGGCAGTTCGTTAGAGAATATGATTGGCGCGAAGCAACGCAAGAGAAGATCATGCTGGCCGCTACAGGAGGTAAATAGTTATGCAACTGCAAAAAGAGCTTCAGGAACATGGTGCGGCCCCTGCTGCGGCACAATCCCGCTTCAGTGTTTTATTCGGGAAAATGGATGTACGCGCGTATACGATGGTAGGAGCACTAATTTTGATTTGGGTGCTGTTCGGGATTTTAAATCCCACATTTTTAACTTCACGGAATCTATCGAATCTGTTTACACAAATGTCAGTCACCTCCATCCTGGCAATCGGCATGGTGCTTGTTATTGTAGCGGGGCATATTGATCTCTCTGTCGGTTCTATAGTCGGCTTGACCGGCGGCATGGCCGCTATCCTCAGCAACTGGCTGGAGCTTCCGGCTATTGTGGTAATCTTAGGCACGCTTGCCGCCGGTGCCGTACTCGGATTGCTTCAGGGCTGGCTGGTGGCCTATAAAATGATTCCCGCCTTCATCGTTACGCTGGGGGGAATGATGGTTTTCCGTGGCGTGCTTATGGGGGTGACGGAATCCATGACCATCCCTGTATCTGATCCAGTGCTGGCACTGCTCGGGAACGCTTATTTTGCCCGGGGGTTTGGCATCATTCTTGGAATTGTGGCAGTCGGCTTCCTGTTCTGGAGTACATTCAATAAACGGCGTTCCCGCAAGAAATATGATTTCGCCATCGCTCCTCTGAGTATTGATATCTTTAAGGTGGCTGGGCTATCCCTGCTTGTAGCGGTATTTGTAGCGGTGATGAACAATTACAAAGGCATTCCGTTTCCTATTATTTTTGTAATTGTACTGGCGGCGATTTTCTATTTTATCTCGACCAAAACAACGTTCGGCCGTCATATTTATGCGATTGGCGGTAATATTGAGGCCGCTCGTCTCTCCGGCATCAACATCAAGCGTAAGACCATGCTGATATTTGTGCTGAGCGGGCTGCTCGGGTCCATTGCGGCCATCGTGCTTACCTCACGTCTGGCTTCGGCAACCATCACTGCCGGCAACATGGCGGAGATGGATGCTATCGCCGCCTGCGTTATCGGAGGAACTTCATTGATGGGCGGAGCCGGGACAGTAATCGGAGCCATTATAGGGGCACTCGTGATGACTTCGCTTGATAACGGAATGTCGCTGATGGGCCTGGAATCGTTTTGGCAGTATGTGGTTAAAGGTTCGATTCTGGTGATTGCAGTATGGCTGGATATTTCCAACCGCAGCAAGGGTGTAAAGTAGCAGCTGTGGCTGTATAACGACGAAGCAAAGAGCCGGTAAGGGGATTGCCCCTTGCCGGCTCTTTGCTGTATTTTCCGAACGGCTTTCGTTATTCCACAATCACCTTGGCGCTCATGGAGCTGTGCCCGGAGCCGCACATAATTGCGCAGGTCATCTCAAAGGTCCCGGCTTCCTCGGGGGTAATCACCCTGGAGGAGGTTTTGCCATCTAATCTCAGCTCCAGCTCAGGAACCAGTATGCCGTGATTGCCTTCCTCATTCTTAAACACGATTTTGACAGGCACACCCTTTTTCAGATGATATTCCTTCTGGTCGAAGCTGTAATTTGTAGCCGTAATGATGAGTTCATCTTCTGCTGCGACAGTATTCTCAGCTGCTCCGTCAGGAGCCGTCGATGTTTCATTCCCCCCGCTGCAGGCAGACAGGATGAGCAGACATAGGATTGACAGTAATAAGGCAGGTCTTTTGAACATGATGATCCTCCTCCGGGTTTCGATAGACAGGCTAGAGTTATGACCCTAGCATAGCTTACTTTTTAAGTGAAGTCTTGAATAAACTTTATAAAAATTTATTAAAAGAGTTAATCGGCGGAGGAAAGTCGTTGTTTGTCGAAATTCGCAAAAAAATGGTGCAAAGATAATTTAAATTTATTATAATTAAAGCTACTATATATCGGTAAGAAGTAGGGGATTCACATTAATCTAGCAATGGATACACAAAATGCGGAGGTTTGGCACCGCAGAATATTAAGCGGCTATTGGATGCTGGTGTTTTTAATGCTGGCTGTCCAGTTCATCTTTATGCTGTCCGCGCGCATTCCTGAGGTGAAGTCGGTGCTTCTCCCGGGCCAAGGCCACTTATTTATTGCCTGCAACATAATGATCGTCATTGCAATGAGCCTCGCGGAAATGTGGCTGCGCACAACCGTCCAATTCCATAAGCAGGCTGTGGTCGGATGCGGTTTTGTTGTATCGTATTTGATGTATTTTGTACTGGAGCCTTTTGTAGACGGGGCTCAAATGACCCTCATGATGCCGATAATGATTTCGCTTATCTATTTCGACCAGAAGCTGCTCAAATGCTTGGGCGTGTTCAGCCTCTTGTTTTATGCTGCACTTTATTTCGGTTTGGAACGGACAGTGCTGGACAAGCCGCTGTTGGAATTTCTTCTGGTTGAATGTGTGTTTATAGTATTCGTAGTGATGGCTCAGGCGGTCATTGTCCGTGCCTGGGAGGTCCGTGAACATCTGGAGCAGTTGACCAAATCGGAGCAGGGACTCATGGTGGAACGGGCGATTTCGGATAAGCTGCTCAAAATAGAAGCCCTTACCGGCCTCTACAATCATAAAACCTTCCATGAATACCTGGATTCGCTGCTGGAGCAATGTGAGAGCAACGGGCTGCGTCTACAGCTGGCGCTTTTTGATATCGATAATTTTAAGCGTGTGAATGATACTTACGGACACTGGGTGGGCGATCTTGTGCTCAAAGAGGTTGCAGCCAAGGTTGCGGGGCAAATCGGCTTGAATGATTTTGCTGCCAGGTATGGCGGGGAGGAGTTCGCAGTCATCTTCACCGACAAAAGCTTTCAGGAAGCATACGCTGCTGCAGAAGACATGAGGCTGGCCATCAGCCAGATGGAACATCCTTACGCCGGAGGTAAGCCGATTACCGTCAGCATCGGACTCTGTGATTATCAGCTGGGTGACGGCAAGGAGCTGCTGTTCCGCAAAACGGATGATGCCCTGTATACAGCCAAACGAGGCGGCAAAAATAAGGTCGTTACCGCTTCCCAGGTGCACGGCAAGGTCACAATCGCGTAAAATAATACAACAAACCCCCTATTTCCGATATAATCCGGAGATAGGGGGTTTCATTGTCTGAACGCTGCTGAAGCAGGTCCAGGTTATTTGCCGGCTTCAAATGGGGTAGATACCGGCAGGAACAGGTCGATAATACCGATGACCAGAGCAGCCAGTAAGGCTCCCAGAATCGATACGCTGACACCGCTCACGACGAATTGCGCGATCCAGATGACCAGGGCGCTGACCAGGAAACCAACGATACCACGGCCGAAGGGAGTCGCTTTTTTGCCGAAGATCCCTTCGATCACCCAGCCAAGCAGTGCAATGACCAGAGCGAGGATCAGAGCGCTCCAGAACCCGCCAATCGTGAATTGCGGAACAATCCAACCGACAACGAGCAGTACAATCGCTGCTACCACGAAACGGACCACATGACCTAAAAATCTCATTGAATGAGCCTCCTTTGGCCTTCACATAAGAATATGTGCAGTTGTTATTATGGTCTCGCCCCCCAGTTTCTATGCCCAAATAGCGAAAATGGGCCGAATTAGGTATAATGTAAACATCTATGAAGGGAGCTGTGACGGTAATTGGACGACAAAATTTTGCATACGCTTGAATATCGCAAGATTTTAAATAAATTGATGCAATATACGCAGACCCCGATGGGAAAACTTGCGGCGGAAGAATTGAAGCCCTCCGGAGATTTTGAAGGCGTGAAGCGGCTGCTGCAGGCTACAGATGAGGCGGCAAATGTTGACCGGCTCAAGGGTATTCCTTCGTTTGGCGGGGTCAGCGATATTCGTCCTGCACTGAAACGTGCATCGATCGGCGGCATGCTGGGAACGCCGGAGCTGCTCTCCGTGGGCAATACGATCGGCGGAGCACGCAGAGTGAAGCGGTTTCTGGCCGCCATGCATGAGGATGAGAAAATTCATTCCCTGTTTGCCTTGAGCGACCTGCTCTCAGAACAGAAGCATGTAGAGGATGCCATCCGTTCATGTATTGATGAGGACGCTAATGTGCTTGATTCAGCCAGTCCGGAGCTGGCTTCAATCCGCCGGGAGCTGCGCGGCGGAGAGACCCGGATCCGCGAGAAGCTGGATTCAATGATCCGGTCTTCTTCCGTGGCCAAGATGCTCCAGGATCAGCTTGTGACGATCCGTGGTGACCGCTTTGTTATTCCGGTCAAAGCAGAATATCGTGCTCACTTTGGCGGAATTGTGCATGACCAGTCCGGCTCGGGAGCCACACTGTTCATTGAACCGGAGTCCATTGTGGCGATGAACAACAAGCTGCGCGAGACGCGGCTGCGCGAGGAACGGGAAATTGAGATTATTCTCCACAGGCTGACAGCAATGGTTGGCGATATTGCCGAAGAAATGGCTTACGACGTCGATATACTCGGGCAGCTGGACTTCATCTTCTCCAAGGCTCGTCTGGCCCGTGAGATGAAGGCAACCCAGCCGCGGATGAACGACCGCGGTTACCTTAAGCTGCGCAAGGGCCGGCATCCGCTGATCCCTGCTGAGCAGGTGGTGCCGCTGGATGTGGAGCTGGGCAATCAGTACAGCTCGATTATTGTTACCGGTCCGAATACCGGCGGTAAGACAGTAACGCTCAAGACGATTGGGCTACTGAGTCTGATGTCGATGTCCGGTTTGTTCATCCCGGCGGAGGAAGGCAGCCAGATGTGTGTATTTGATGCCATTTATGCCGATATTGGGGATGAACAGAGTATCGAGCAGAGTCTGAGTACCTTCTCCAGCCACATGACCAATATTATCTCTATCCTGAAGCGGATGACTCCGAAAAGTCTTATCCTGCTGGATGAGGTAGGCGCAGGAACTGACCCCGCTGAAGGCTCGGCGCTGGCTATTGCTATCCTGGAGCATATTCACCGGATCGAATGCCGGATGGTCGCCACGACACATTATAGTGAACTGAAGGCATATGCGTATGAACGTAAGGGTGTCATTAATGCGAGTATGGAATTTGATGTGCAGAGCTTAAGTCCCACCTACCGCCTGCTGATCGGCGTGCCGGGACGAAGCAATGCCTTTGCCATTGCTGAGCGGCTTGGACTGCCGAATGCGATTCTGGATCACGCGCGCGGCGAAGTGAAGGAAGAGGATTTACGCGTCGAGCATATGATTGCTTCGCTCGAAGAGAACCGGCTCACCGCAGAGAACGAACGTGAGCGGGCAGAGGTTATCCGCCGGGAAGCGGAGGAATTCCGCAAGCGGCAGCAGCAGGAGCTTGAGAAGCTGGAAAGCCAGCGTGATAAGCGGCTGGAGAAGGCGGAAAAGGATGCCACCGCCATTCTCGACAAGGCGCGCAAGGAAGCGGAGGAAATCATCAGTGATCTGCGCCGTCTGGCGATGGAGGAAGGAGCTTCCGTCAAGGAGCACAAGCTGATTGAAGCCCGACGCCGTTTGGATGAGGCAGAGCCGGCGCCGCGCAAGAAAACCGTATCCCGGAGCAGCAAGGCCCCGCGGCAGATACAGCCCGGCGATGAGGTAAAGCTGCCTAGCGTGAATCAGAAAGGCTATGTGGTTGAGCTGAGCGGGACTAAGGAAGCGCTCGTGCAGTTTGGCATAATGAAGATGAAGGTCAATGTAAGCGATCTGGAGTTTTTGGCATCTGCACCGGATAATCCGGCACCTGCACTCCGCCGTGCAACGACCGTCAAACGAACACGGGATGAGAATGTCCGCAGTGAGCTGGACCTTCGCGGCGCGAACCTGGAAGAAGCGATTATGGAAACGGACCGTTTCATCGACGAAGCGTTCCTAGGCAATCTTGGACAAATCTCGATTATCCATGGCAAAGGAACCGGAGTACTGCGGACAGGTATTCAGGAATATCTGCGTAAACATAAGCATGTCAAAAGCTACCGGCTAGGAAATTATAACGAGGGCGGCGCGGGTGTAACCGTGGCTGAACTGGAATAGCGGCGGAGCCCGGCAGAAAGAGGGGAACAATGCAAGGAAATATTGATCTTTTGCTGGATCATCCGCTGGGTGCACTGCTGGGCTACTTCACTGTGGCCATTCTCGGCCTGGTGATATTCCTGTCCTTCTTCGAAATGGTGACCAAGTACAACTGCTGGGAAGAGATTCGTAAGGGGAATATAGCGGTAGCGATGGCAACCGGCGGCAAAATATTCGGCATCTGTAATATTCTGCGCTTCAGCATCCAGGCTGGAGCCTCCATATATGAGACCATGAAATGGTCGCTTGTCGGTTTTTTATTGCTGCTGCTTGCGTATTTCCTGTTCGAATTTCTGACTCCCGTCTTTTCAATTGATGATGAAATTGCAGCAGATAACCGGGCGGTGGGACTTACAGCTATGCTGATCTCGGTTTCACTGTCCTATGTGATCGGCGCCGCTATATACTGACTTAGGAGTAGGAACTGATGAAAATTCTGATCCGGGTGCTATTTATCTCCGCCGTCGCTTTTATAACGGCAGGAATTATTTATTTAGTGGTGAACTGATTTTTAAATGTGAGGTAAGAAGGAGAACGTGAAGATGGAAACAACTGTATGCCCTTGGTGCCATACCGAAATTGTGTGGGACGAGGAATTCGGGCCTGAGGATACCTGCCCCCACTGCAACAATGAGCTTAGCGGATACCGTACGATCACGGTAGGCGTAGATGATCTTGAGGATGAAGAGCTGGAAGAAGATACACCGGATATCTCCGAAGAGGATGAACTCAGTGATGATAACCTGTGGGACGACGATGACAAAGAAAGCGTAGTGCCGATTTTCAACACCCTTGACCAGTTTGGGGACGACTATGATCTGAAAAAGTATGAACAGAGCGTAGCAGCAATCCTGGCTGCGCAGCTTGAGGCGCCGGAATGTCCGCAGTGCCATGAACTTTTGGTATTGTCCGGTACGCAAAAGGTAACCAGCTTTGAACCGTCGTCTCCGGAGGCACTGGGCGGACCTGTCCTGAAGGCGCCATTTTCGCTGAATCTGTATGTATGTCCTTCATGCTTCCATGTTCAGCAGAGTCTGGCGCAGGAAGACCGGGCGGGATTTGTGCGCAACCTGAGCAACGGAAACAAATAGGCATTGTTCATAATTCGCCCTCCTTCCGGGAACGATAAGCAAGATTGTTCAGAAGGCAAGGAGGGCGTCATATTGAAGAAAGCACCACAAAGTCAGGCGGTATTGCTGCTGGCGGTGAACGGATTGTATTTGCTGGCCAGTGCACTGGCAGGTACTTTTTTAAATGTATACTTGTGGAAAAGCCGTCAAGATTACGTCATGATCGGCTGGTTTGCGCTCAGCCAGCAGGTGGCGGTGGGCCTTAGCTTTTGGCTGGCCGGTAAGTGGGTGAAGGAACATAATAAAATGAATGCCCTGCGGCTGGGACTCGCCGTTTCGGGCTTTTTTTATTTGCTGGTGCTGTTGCTCGGCGGGAGGGCTTCCAGTTACATTTGGCCGTTAGGCCTGACCCTCGGAATATCCATCGGCGTATTTTGGCTCGCCTATAACATTATCTATTTTGAAATTACGGAAGCGGATAACCGGGATTTTTTTAATGGCTGGATCGGTCTGCTGGGTTCGCTCGCCGGGATCATCGGCCCGTTTCTCTCCGGGTGGATGATCTCCAGGCTGCAGGGGGAGCGCGGGTACAGAGTCGTGTTTATGCTCTCTCTGGGTATTTATGCAGTGGCGGCCGTCCTGAGCTTTTTTCTGAAGAAACGCAAAAGTGAAGGCGAATATCTGTGGCTGGAGCCGTGGAGGGAGCTGCGGCGTTCCGGCAGCCGCTGGCGGCCTGTCGCGGCTGCACTGTTCTTTCAAGGCTTAAGAGGGGGAGTCTTCGCATTTCTGATTGATCTTCTGGTCTACATCGCGGCGCAGACAGAGAGTAAGCTGGGACAATTTGCGCTGATTACATCAGCGGTGTCGCTCATCAGTTATTTCGCTGCAGGCAAATGGTTCAAGCCCCGCTACCGCTCTGCGGGTATGCTGGCCGGGGGGATTTTGCTGCTGGCTGTTATCGTGCCGCTTGTCTGGAAGGTAAGCTATGGGACATTGCTGGTGATGGGAATCGGAACCGCGCTCTTCATGCCGCTATATATGCTGCCGATGACTTCCATCAGCTTCGACCTGATGGGTGAATCAGCGGAGAGTGTGAGTAAGCGGGTCGAATTAGTGGTGCTCCGCGAGCTGAGCCTGATGAGCGGGCGGATGCTGGGGATGTTTGCTTTTATTGGGGTCTTGTCCGTTAACAGCTCCCAGCTGGCGATCATTGTACTGCTGCTTGTATTGGGGGCGGCGCCTTTAGGCAGCTGGGTCGTCCTCAGCCGCAAACTTCATCGCAGCCGTGCCGGCAATATGCAATAATTGAAGGAAGACAAGCTGGAGAGGGTTTTTGGATTCATGGCTAAAAAAAGATTGATCGGATTAAGAACTCAGGTGGCCTTTATGGGATCGGCTGTGGTGCTGCTGGTCCTGCTGGTACTTTATTTTATTTTTAGCAATCAGATTATTCCGCAGACCCGTCATGCACTGGAGGATAAGGCGAATGCGATTGCCCGCACAATTGCCCTTATGCCGCTGGTATCAGAAGGCTTAAGTGAAGGGCGCAGCAAGGAGATCCAGGCCTATACCTCCAAAATTACCCGCCGCAATGATATTATGTTTGTAGTTGTAATTGATATGAACAGCATCCGCTATTCCCATCCTGATCCCTCGATGATCGGTAAGTCTTTTGCCGGGGGAGGGCAGCAGGCTGCACTCCGCGGAGAGGAGAGCATCTCCGAAGGTGAAGGAATGCTGGGCAAGTCTCTGCGTGCTTTTGTTCCCGTGTATACAGGCCAGGGATACCAGGTGGGAGTAGTTGTAGTAGGCCTTTCCATGGAGAAGGTTCAACGTCTGGTGAGGCAGAATGAATGGACGCTTATCGCAATTCTGCTGTCTGGTGCATTGCTTGGTGCCGGTGGGGCAATCGTTCTCGGCCTGAGGATAAAGCGGATGATCTTCGGCATGGAGCCTGCAGACATATCCAAGCTCCTGCAGGAGCGCAGTGCTATGCTGCAATCGACACGTGAGGGGATTATAGCCGTGGACCATGAAGCTACGGTCACAATGGTCAACTTGGAAGCAGAGCGGCTTCTAAACACGGCAGGCATTAAGGGTAATGGCATGACCCGCAATATAGCTGACTATTGGCCGGAGCTGGGTCTGGAGCAGGTACTTGCTGCCGGTGAACCAAAACAGGACCAGGAGCTAGAGCTGAACGGCATCACTCTGCTCGTTAGCAGTGTGCCGATCCGGGTTAACGGGGAGGTTGCCGGGGCGATTGCCACGTTCCGTGACAAAACCGAGCTGGCTGTCCTGGCGGAGCGGCTGTCGGGCATCTCGGTCTATGCAGATGCGCTGCGGGCAGGTGCGCATGAGTTTATGAACAAGCTGCACGTCATTATGGGAATGACGCATATGGGGCTGTATGATGAGCTGCAGCAGTATATCTCCGGGACAGTCAGCAACTATCAGAACGAGATCGGATCCATCACCCGCATGATCAAGGACCCTGTGATGGCCGGATTTCTGCTGGGGAAGCTCAGCCGGGCAAGGGAAGCGGGGATAGATCTGCTGCTGGCAGAGGACAGCTATCTGCCGGAAGCTGCTGAGCCGCAAACGATCCATGAGCTGATCACTATCGCCGGCAACCTGCTTGACAACGCTATGGAGGCGTTGGAAGGGCAGGAGGTTAAGGAAATTGAGCTTGCTTTTCATTATGAGCACGGGAGTTTGTGCTGCACGGTGGAGGACAGCGGTCCGGGAATTCCTGAGCTGATGCAGAAGCAAATCTTTGAACAAGGGTTTTCGACTAAGGGAGAACAGCGGGGGATCGGACTGTACCTGGTGCGTAAAAGTGTGGAGAAACTGGAGGGACGCCTTCAGCTCATTTGCGGTAAGGAAACGGGGACTACCTTCATCGCGATAGTGCCATATGCTGTTAAGGGTGAGGAGAATGTATGAACATTAAGGTACTGATTGTTGAGGATGATCCGATGGTAGCCAAATTCAACCGCCACTATCTGGAGCAGGTGGAGGGCTTTGAATTCGCAGGCTGGGCCTCTACGGGTGAGGCGGCGGTGGAGATGCTTGCAGCACAGGTAATTGACCTTGTTCTCCTGGATATATATATGCCCCGAACCAGCGGATTGCAGCTGCTGTCCACTCTCCGCGAGAAGGGGAGTTCGGTGGATATTATCGTCATCTCCGCTGCCAGCGACAAGGCCAGCATCCGCAAGGCGCTGCAGCTCGGAGCCGTAGATTATTTAATCAAGCCATTCGAGTTCGCCCGGTTTCAGGCTGCGCTGACTGCCTACCGGGAGGATTATACTTTGATGAAGCAGCAGGAGCCGCTCAGCCAGCAGCAGCTCGATAAGCTGCTGCGGCATCCGCTGGGAACAGAAGAGGACAAGACGGCAGCGCTACCTAAGGGACTGTCCGAAGGTACACTGGAAAGTATCTGGAACACTATACAGCAACTGGAGCGCCCTATATTCTCTACGGAGGATATTACGGAGGATGCCCCAATTTCGCGGATTTCTGTACGCAAATATCTGGCGTTTCTTAAAGACGCTGGAGTACTAGACATGGAGATCAGCTATGGCGCAGTGGGGAGACCGGTGTATATGTACACAGTTACTCCTGTCGGGCATGACATTATTACGAAGTACATCAGCGGCAGCAGCCGTTAACCCCAAGGGCCCTCACGGGTCCTTTTTTGCTGTCTATCCATACAAATAAGAAAAACGTTACCTCCCTAATAGGGAAGTAACGCATCTGGGATTGATCTGTTAGACTGAGAACTTTGAAATACTTTCCTGAAGCTCTTGCGCAAGCTCGGACAGCAATCTTGAAGCCGCTGCGATTTCCTCCACGCTGGCCAGCTGCTCCTGCGCCGAAGCAGATACATCGTAGGTTCCCTCGGAGGATGCTAAGGTAATTCTGTTAATCTGCTCAAAGGCAACGACCAGCTCATGGGTTTCATGCGACATTTGCTGGGAAGCATCAGATACGCCGCTAATCTGTTCATTGATATTTTGGATAGAGCCTTCGATCTCGGCAAAGGACTGGCCGGCGGTCTGGACGGCATGAATGCCGACTTCGACTTCCTTCTCCCCCTGACTGACCATTGCGATGGTCCGGCTTGTCTCCGACTGAATGGAGTGAATCACCTCAGAGACACGTTTACCGGATTCTGCAGTTTTCTCCGCCAGCTTGCGAACCTCACTGGCTACAACCGCGAAGCCCCGGCCATGCTCGCCGGCTCTTGCTGCTTCAATCGCTGCATTCAGCGACAGCAGATTCGTCTGATTCGCTATATCCGTAATAATCGCAATAATCTCACCGATTTCTCTGGAGCTTTCAGCCAGAGCACTGACCACAGCTGAAACCTCACCTACATTTTTGGAAACCGCAGACATTTGGTGAACGGCAGATTCAACCGCCAGAATTCCTTTGGAGGCCAACTCGGATGCTTCGTCCACAGATTCCTTGACATGAATGGAAAGATCAGCAATTTGCGCAGCTTCTCCATCCATCTTATGAACAAGCGCAACGCTGGCTTCAATGCTGTTCACCTGCGTCTGCGCTCCTTCTGCTAATTTTTCTGTAATGGATGCAACATGCTCCGTAGCCTGCCCGGTTTGTTCAGCGCTGGCTGTCAGTTCTTCTGAGGAGGCGGCAACCTGCTCCGCATTAGTTCCCACTTCCTGGATCAGCTCACGCAGATGGTTGCCCATGTTGTTGAAAGCCTCAGCCAATTGACCAATCTCATCCTTATTCTTAATCTCAACCAGGGTATTCCGCAGATCCCCTCCGGCAATTTGAATGGCCATCTTTTGGAGCTTACGGATTGGATTGGAAATAGCGCTGCTGATGAAATAGGATGCTAAAGCTCCCAGAATCAAAGTTGCAACGGTCAAAGCCAGAACCAGCTTCTTAATATCCGAGACGTCAGCGAAGGTGGATGTGGATTCCACGGCCAATTCATCCTCCTGGAGCTTCACGAAACGTTCTGCCGTACTGCTGAACTTGTTCAGCACTGGACCCTGGGTTTGGATAATCTCCAGATAATCGCTGTTATTCCGCAACTTGCTGTCGATAATCTGCAGGGCTGTACTGCTGTATTGCTCCTGCAAGAGATCAAGGCCGGCGAGAATTTGTTTATCATTCCGGTCGGCCAGAACTGATATTAATTGTTCATGTGAGGTATGGAAATGCTCCTTGGCCAACTCAAAGGATTGTATATTGGTTTCATCTCCATCAACCAGGAAACTATTAATGCTTGCTCGTTCCTGTTCTACTGCGATCCGCAAATCCTTGATCAATTGTACAGAGAAGGCTTTATTCTTTATTAATTTGGTATAAGATTCATTAACTCTGGAAAGATACGAGTAGCTGGTAAAAGCTACAACAAGCAGGAGGATCAGGATCAATCCGAAACCGCCGTATAATTTCTTCCGGATCGTTATGCTGCCAAGTCTATTCATTTCGCTTCCTTCCCCTCTGTAACCTGCAGGATTGATGCAGCTTCTGCCCGGAATTGCTCTGCACCATGCTCCGGTGTGATACTGCCGGCAATCACTTGATCCAGAATGATTTGATACGCATTGTTGACAATAATCGAATTGCCAGGAGCAGGCGGGTCGATCGGTGATGAATGGGTTTTGAGATAGTCAAGCAGTTCATATTGCTGTTTCCCTGCTTCTCCAAGATTAGCGGAGAGATGATCTGCAATCACGCTGGATACAGGAACTCCCCGTTCGCCTATAAGAATGTCATTGGCCGCTTCATTATTGATGAAGAAATCAATAAATTTAGCCGCCTCTTCCGGATATTTAGAATAGGAAGACACTGCGAGGAACATGGATGGTTTAATGAACCGTCCTTCTTGTTCACCCGTTTTCGGAAGCGGCAGCAGCTTGATGGTACGTCCTGCCTTGCTGCTTAAGATAGTGGCTGCGTTACTGTACACAGGGTAGAAGGCTGCTTTATTCGTTATTACCGGGTGATTCTCATCATTGTTGACGTCCTCAAAGGAGCCTAACAAGCCTTCATCTGTCCATTTTTTATACAGGGCGAAATAATCGGCAAGATCCTTGTTATCTTCATAACCAAGAGCGGTTCCTTCCGTATTGTACATGGATACGCCTCGAGTTCTCAGGAAATAGCTCGCATTAAACATAGCCCCCATCGGATAGAAATCGGGATCATCTATAGATTCTTTTAGTTCTACAAGGGTCTTATATAGCTCATCGATTGTATAGTCGGGAGAAGGGACTTCAATGCCCGCTTCCTGAAAGAATGCCGGATCATAGGCGATAGCTTCGGAATTAACACCGATATTGACTGCATATAGCTCATCGTTCTTCTTGCCTGGAGCGAGATACTCCGGGGGAACATTTGAAACGGAAAGACTCTTATCTTCAATATAGGAATTTAGGGGCTCAATGAGATCCCGGTTAATATAATTGAATATAAACGTATAATCCCCCTGGATAATATCTGCGGTATTCTGATCCGCGGTCTCCATAGCCAATTGGGTTGCTACTGCATCCGCATTGGGGAAATCTTCCGTCACAATTTTAACGCCCGGATGCTCTTTCATGTATAGGTCGATGACCTTCAGCGTAGCCTCTTTCCGCTGTTCCTTTCCCCACCAAATAAACTTAAGTGTAACTCCCTGATCTTTACTCGCTTTCTTGGCTTCCCCACCTGAGCTGCTGCAGCCCATAATTCCTGTTAGGAGCAAAAGTCCCGCGAATACCTTCAATAACCCCCATAACTTGCTGTTCGTCATAAAAAAAGCCCACCGCCTATTTTGTCTAATGTTGTCGAATTAACAAAAATAATGTTGTAATTTGTATATCCGACAACTATTTTCTTTATCGGATGACGACACAACTTTGTGAACATGAACGGGATAAAAAATTACATAAAATGTTATTATATAAAATTTTCTGAAATACTTTTCTTGAATCCTGGCAGGGAAGACCGGTTACTTTAGTTACTAAACGTTTTCTTTAGTTACGTAAGCTTCCAAGGAGAGTGGCAATGCCATTATGATAATTGTGAAAATATGCACAAGGGGGCAGGGTTTACAGATGAAAAAGAAAACAGCAGCCGCTCTTCTTCTCGTTCTCTCCGTTATACTTATTATCGCGGGATGCGGTAACAACAGCAGCAATACCAGCAATAGTGCAAGTGAGAGCAAGAGCAAGAACAGCACGGCAACCGCAACTAACGCGCCAAAAGAAACAGAAGCCGTTTCGGGGGCATCCGAAGCCAGCTATACACCGCTCGATCAATTGAAAGATAACTATGACATTATCATTGTCGGCGCAGGCGGGGCAGGCATGTCTGCAGCGCTTGAAGCGAAAGCAAAGGGCATGAATCCGGTTATTTTTGAAAAAATGCCGGTTGCCGGCGGGAATACTACGAAATCCTCTTCGGGAATGAACGCTTCCGAAACGAAATTCCAGAAAGAGCAGGGGATTGAAGACAGCAATGATCTTTTCTATGAAGAGACACTAAAAGGCGGTCATGATACCAACGACAAAGAAATGCTCCGTTTCTTCGTTGATAATTCCGCAAGTGCGATTGACTGGCTGGATTCTATCGGAATCCGTCTGAATAATATTACGATTACCGGCGGTATGAACGAAAAACGCACACACCGTCCTGAGGACGGGTCTGCGGTAGGCCAATATCTGGTTAAAGGTCTGGTGCAGAATGTTCAGGACCAAGGCATTCCGCTGTTTGTAAATGCCGATGTGAAGGAAATTACTCAGCAGGAAGGCAAGGTGAACGGCGTCAAGGTCCTGTTTAACCAGGCTGACGAGAAAACGATTACTGCAGCAGCAGTTGTTGTGACCACCGGCGGTTTCGGTGCCAACACGGATATGATCACTGAAGTCAGACCCGATCTGGAAGGATACGTGACTACCAACCAGATCGGCAGCACGGGTGACGGCATTAAGATGATTGAGAAGGTTGGCGGTACGACGGTGGATATGGACCAAATCCAGGTTCATCCGACCGTGCAGCAGGAGAAATCCTATCTCATCGGGGAAGCAGTTCGCGGCGAAGGTGCTATTCTTGTTTCAAGTGAAGCCAAACGGTTCACAAATGAACTGGACACCCGTGATAAAGTCACTGCGGCAATCAATACACTTGCTGAAAAGTCTGCATATCTTGTGTTTGATTCCGGTGTTAAATCCCGCGTAAAAGCAATCGAGCAGTATGAGAAAATGGGTTTTGTTATCCAGGGGGATACACCTCAAGCTTTAGCTGAGGCCATGAAGGTTCCGGCAGACCAGCTGAAGACTACAGTAGACACATGGAACAGCGCTGTGAAAAATAAACAGGATTCCGAATTCGGCAGAACAACAGGCATGGACAACGACCTCTCCGCAGGTCCTTACTATGCTATCAAAATCGGCCCGGGAGTTCACTATACTATGGGCGGTGTTAAGATCAACACCAATACCGAAGTGCTGGATAAAGACGGACATCCGATTACCGGCCTGTTTGCAGCAGGTGAAGTAACGGGCGGGCTGCATGGCCAGAACCGGATCGGCGGTAACTCTGTTGCCGAAATCATTATCTTTGGCCGTCAGGCAGGAATTAAATCCGCTGAATTCGTAAAAGCACAATAAGATCTGACATCTGCCGCCTGTTAACCGGCAAAACGGCAAACACCACCCGCCTGGGCTCAAAGGAGCCCGGGCGGGTGGTGTTTTTTTTAGGTCTGGACTGCAGGAGCAGGGGACGGCTTGGTCGTCCGTGTCAGCGAGAACAGTTCAAGCTCGGGCCGGTATTTGCCGGCCAGGGTATCGGCGAGCAGTTCAGAGGCAATCATGCTGTAGACCGTTCCGTTACCGCCATAGCCCTCAATGAAATAACAATGGGGGAACTCCGGATGCGGCCCCACAAACGGCAGCCCGTCGCGGGTGGAGCCGAAAACTCCCCCCCAGCAGTATTCCGCTTCCACTCCCCTGATCTCCGGGAACAGCGCTTCAAGCTCTTCTAGCAGCCGCCGGCTCTGTGAAATAATACGTACCTCCCGTCGTTCCGGAGTTGTCAGCTGCTCATCTTTGCCTCCGGCAATAATGCATCCGTCCGGGGTCGTGCGGAAATACAGGTAAGGTCGGGCCGTTTCCCAGATCAGACTTTGTTCATGCCACTTGGGAAGCTTCTTCAGGGGCCGAGTCTTAATCGCATACGTGTTGATCAGCTCGGCCCCCCGGTCTTTTTTCATCTCCTGTGTCTCATACCCCATCGCAAAAATCACATGCTTAGCAAAGATCCGCCCATGGTCAGTATGGCAGGTAACTCCTTCCGCGCTGAACTCATAATGCCGGGCTCTAGTGTGCTCAAATATGTTAACTCCGCCGGAATGTGCCTTGCTGATCAGACTGTGGACAGTACGGAAAGGGTTGGTTTCCGCATCACCTCGGGAATACAAAGCCGCAGGTTTGGAAAAAGCGTAATGGGCACGCACCTTGTCCTCATCCCAGAATTCCGCGTCAAAGCCGTGTGTCGTCAGGGTTTCGTATTCCTGCAGAAGTAGAGGAACATCCTCCGGAGTGCTCGCATACAGCAGGGAGCTGCGGGGAATAATCAGCGGATCAATGTCCAGCTGGTCCGGCAGCTCCAGAATCTTCCCTAAGGCCCTCTTGCACAGCTTATAGAACAGTACACCTTGTTCTTCACCGAACGTGTTGATGCAAGAGGTTAGCGACTTGTCATTGGCGATTTGCAGCAGGCCGGTGTTAGCGTGGGAGCTGCCGTTGCCGATGGCTCTTTTATCAATGAGGACAATATCTGCCCCGCTGAGGGATAAACGGTAAGCGGTCATAGCTCCGCCCATGCCTGCGCCGACGATCAGACAATCGCAGGTGATATCTCCTTCCAGTGAAGGATAAGCCGGCGGATTAGGTAATGTCGATTCCCAGGGCAGCAGCCCGCTGATAAGGTTCATCTGTTGATCTCTCCTTAATGAGATTCCGGTAGGGTAGTATTGGCGGAGATGCCTGTTCTAATACAACGGACATACCCCAGTTCATAAAGAGGTCGGGCTGTTCCAAAAAGCACATAAAGCATAGGCTGCCGCGGCATAATAAAGACTGCTTGTACATCTAGAAGGAGGGAATTTAGAACATGCAATCAACCCAAATGCAGGCACTCAGCGGCAAAGAGCTGGAATACATCGCAGACTCCATTTCCAACGAGGATTTGCTCATTAAGCAGCTGGCTGCTACCGCAGGCACGACCCAGAACTCTACGGTTCACCAGATTTGCGTTCAGCAAATCCAAAGCCACTCTCATCACATGAGCACGCTCATCCAGCTGCTGCAGCAGCATCAGCAATATGCACCGACACAGCCTCAATAATGAGCTCTGAATGGAAGCAAGGTCTAAAAAAAAATAGGAGGTAATGCTAGTGTACGCACAAAACGGATCAGCATTTATGGCAGATGAGGATTTACTTTACACGGTATTGGCGGATTTGAAGCGCACGGTACGTGAATATACGACCGCTGCCACGGAATCCAATTGTCAGGCGGTACGGCGGGTATTTAATGACCTGACCATGGATACGCTTCGTCTGCAAGGGGAGCTCTATACCCAGATGTCACAGATGAACATGTATACCCCGCCGGGAAAAGCGCTGCGCCAGGATTTGGACAAGCAGATTCAAACTGCACAACAAACCCAGCAAAAATGCCAGCAATTCGTACAGCAGAAGATAGGCGGGGCCGGAAATTATACTCAGGCGGCGAATGTACCGCTGCACCAGGCAAATGTGCATAGCCAAAACCCTTACTATATGTAACCCTTCTCCCCTTGAGGTGAAGCACAGCAAGGTAATGCTTCCGGTTATTGAAGTGATGACCCCGCCCCGGCGGGGTTATTTTGTTTGCAGAGCGGACCGTTTCATGTCATATTAGTATTAAACTCTTTTCGCTATTGCCGCGCTGATTCAGAAAGGCGGCTAACGCGAACTATCCGGGGGGAAGGCATGAAAGAAATGGACGAATTAAAGCGGAAAGTGCTGGAACTGCTCAAGGAGGACGCTCGAAGCTCTACGGCGCTGATGGCGACCCTGCTTGGAGCGGAAGAAGAAGATATTAAGACCGTTATTGCGCAAATGGAAAAGGACCACGTTATTGTAAAATATGCTACCGTTGTGAACTGGGATAAGGTGGACGACGAGCGGGTAACCGCACTGATCGAGGTGCAGATCACACCGGAACGCGGCCGCGGCTTTGAGGGCATTGCCGAACGGATCTACCTGTATCCGCAGGTGAAATCGGTCTATTTAATGTCAGGGGCATATGATCTGCTGGTGGAAGTGGAAGGACGCAACCTCCGTGAGGTCGCTAATTTTGTCTCTGAGAAGCTCTCCCCGATTGATTCTGTACTCTCGACCAAAACCAACTTTACGCTCAAAAAATACAAACAGGACGGTATCATCTTTGAAGAGCATGAAGAGGACAATCGTCTGCTGATATCTCCGTAAAGGAAGTAATCATATGATCACGAATAACCAGAAGCAAACCGGAGAATCAGGCAAATCCATGAATTCGTATCTGGCACCGCTGGTTCAGCAGATCCAGCCGTCGGGTATCCGCAAGTTTTTTGATCTGGCGGCAGGGAGTAAAGACATCATCTCACTGGGTGTCGGCGAACCGGATTTCAAGACGCCATGGCATGTCAGGGAAGCGTGTGTCTATTCGCTGGAAAGAGGCTTTACCGGCTATACCTCGAATGCGGGTATGCCGGAGCTGCGCGAAGGCATTGCGAATTATCTGCATTCACGGTTTGCAGTAGAGTATAATCCCGCTAATCAAATTATTGCTACGGTCGGCGGCAGTGAAGCAATCGATTTGGCGCTCCGCGCCTTAATCTCGCCGGGTGATGAAATCCTGATTCCCGAGCCTTGTTATATTTCTTATTCTCCGATTACCGCAATTGGTGGCGGGATACCGGTCGGGATTGAAACCTTTGGCGAGAATCACTTCAAATTGACGGCTGAAGCGCTTGAAGCGAAAATTACGCCGCGTTCCAAGATTCTGATACTCTGTTATCCAAGCAATCCGACAGGAGCGATTATGAGCCGGGAGGATTGGGAACCGATTGCCAAGGTTGTGGAGAAGCATGATCTTATCGTGATTTCAGATGAAATCTACGCCGAGCTGACCTATGGAAGCAACCATGTAAGCTTCCCTTCACTTCCGGGCATGATGGACCGGACAATTCTGGTCAGCGGCTTCTCCAAGGCCTTTGCCATGACCGGATGGCGGATGGGATATGCCTGCGGCCATCCCGATCTGATCTCCGCCATGCTGAAGATCCACCAGTACACCGTCATGTGTGCCCCTTCCATGGGCCAGGTTGCCGCCTTAGAGGCCCTGACCAACGGCATGGAGGAAAAGGACCGGATGACCGATTCGTACAACCAGCGGCGCCGTCTGATCGTCAAAGGCCTGCGTGATGCCGGATTGGACTGTCATGAACCGCAGGGTGCGTTTTACGCTTTTCCGAGCATTCAGCGGACTGGGCTTACCTCCGATCAATTTGCCCAGCGACTCCTGCTGGAGTATAAAGTTGCCGCTGTGCCGGGCAGCGTATTCGGCTTAGGAGGAGAAGGCTATCTGCGCTGTTCCTATGCAACCTCTGTATCGCAGCTGAATGAAGCCATCGAGCGGATAGGTGCTTTTGTCTCACAGCTGGAACGGGAACGGACGGAATAGACGGTTAAGAGGAAGTAAATCGGGCTATAGCGGATATCCCTGCTTTATGGTATTATTTTACTTTAAGAACAAGAAACACCTGTATTTATTACATGGAACTCTTATTCTGGTAACCAGGCGATTGCGCAAAAAGGGAGACTCCTCATACTCCTGGGCAATTAGCAATAATCCATTAGGAGGGATGACCAGTGCTCATCGGCGATTATTACTTGCCTTCCTACAGCGGGGATTGTTATCCGGGAAGCGGACAACGCTCCTCGGACACTGATGCTGCTGCGCGCAAGTTGTCTCTGGAACATGAGATTCTGATCCTCCGCAGCAGGATGGAGCAGCTCTTCATGCAGGAGCAATCCTTCACTTCGCAGCATGTGATCGAAATCAGCTGTCTGCTGGATCTCAAAATCAATGAATATATGAAGAAATCATACCGCAGCCTCTAGCTGTGTATATTTTTTGACCAAGGGCCCCAGGGCCCTTTTTTTTGTGCTGAAAATTGACTGTATGAGGGCAGCGTTTCAAGAGCTGGATATTGAAACTTCTTGCGATTTTCGCGGGTAGCCCGTAGGATCACTTTCCGCCTTCTCGTGCGGCTCTGCGTCTGCCTGTGTACAAGGCCACACCGTAACCCGCTCCGGTAACCATAAAGAACAGAAAATGATAGATAAATTCCCGTTCGGGAGCATTTAGGTAGCTGACAATATTGACGCCGATGAACAGCAGCATTAGAGTCGCCTCCCTAAGCGGCAGCTTGCGCTGGTTAGTACCATAGATACTGCCGGTAAAGCTTTTGAAGCCGGTAAAATCCTCATGCGGAGTCCCATTTTCTCTGGAGGTGTTATCCACGCTGTGCTTGTACAGAAGCGAATGCAGGAGGGTGGAATCTTTATAATAACTGCCGATGGACTTTCTGGAATGCTGCGGACTGTAGAGAAAAAACGCATCGTCCATGAGCTCAACATGAATCTGGTTCAAATGAAACGTAAAAATTGTGCGGTATTCACGATAGCGCATCGTATCCTTACCGAGTTCAACAAAAGCATTCTTAACCAAAATGATATACATCACGCTGAGCCCCAGAAAAAGCCCACCAATCGTAATTAGCAGCAGGGCGGCTGCAATTTCGGCTTCATAGCAACCTATCCAGATGAAAAAAAGCGACGTGGCAACAGTAAAAGCAGCGACGACATAATTCCATCTCGACATGCGGAATACCAGCGGATGGTGCTGGCCCTCAGGATCGGCAGATTCCAGCTTCGGATTGATTCTTCCATGCATACCCTTCAGCCTCCTTTTGGCAGGATCGGTAAAGGTCTATTCCCTCTATTACCCCTAAACCGTGAGTATACATAGACGAAATCCCGTATTTCCCGCGCCCAGGCAGTTATTGACATGGCAGAAATGCCGGGCTTCATTTGCCTAATTTGTATAGTTGCGATTAAACTGTAATTATGTGATTTAAGTGTAGGGGGAGGAAGAACACTATGGCGATTTATACGCGTACGGGAGATAAAGGAGAGACATCGGTGATCGGCGGCCGGGTAGGCAAGGACGATGTCCGCGTCGAGGCTTACGGTACGATCGATGAGCTGAACAGCTTTGTAGGGCAGGCCCGCAGCCTGATGGAGGATGACAGATTCACCGATGTGCGTGAACAGCTGCTGGAGATTCAGCATGAGCTGTTTGACTGCGGCTCGGATCTGGCTTTTGTGAAGCTGAGCGAGAATAAATTCAAGGTCAAAAGCGAAATGGCAGAGCGTCTGGAAGGCTGGATTGATCAGCTTCAGGCGGAGAATCCGGTGCTGGAACGGTTTATTCTGCCGGGCGGAAGCCAGCTATCTTCTGTGCTCCATGTCTGCCGTACAGTCTGCCGGCGTGCGGAACGGCGTGCGGTTACCCTCGGGCGGAGTGCGGATATCAATCCGGAGGCGGTTATCTACCTGAACCGGCTGTCGGACTATTTCTTTGCGCTCGCACGGACGGCAAATACACGGCTGGGGATTGCTGACGTAGAATATGTGCGCAGTAAAAAGGTGTTCCGCAACTAACATGAGCAGCTATTATTCACCGATTACGTATTTAGTGCCGCCGCAGGAAGACGGCTGGCTGCTTAAAACCATTCTGCAGAAGCGGATGGATGTCTCCCGCAAGCTGCTGTCCCGGCTCAAGATGACGGAGCAGGGCATCATGCTGAACGGGGAACGTGTCTATATCAGTGTACGGGTAAGCAGCGGAGACCGGGTGGAAATCCGCATGGAGCAGGAAACGTCGGAGGATATTTTGCCGCAGGATATCCCCTTTGACATTCTGTATGAAGATGAGCATCTGCTGGTGGTGAATAAAGCCGCAGGCATCATTGTGCATCCGACGCACGGACATTACACGGATACGCTGGCGAACGGAGTCATGCATTACTGGGCGGCAAAAGGGGAGCAGTACCGCTTCCGTCCGGTTCACCGTCTGGATCAGGAGACCTCCGGAGTACTGGTGATTGCCAAGAACCCTTACAGCCACCAGCATATTTCCGAGCAGATGATTGCCGGCACGGTGGATAAGCGTTACGCCGCCTTCGTGCACGGCGTGCCTGCGCTTCCTGCGGGTGATATCGACGGCCCGATCGACCGGGACCCGGCAGAGCCGCACCGGCGGATCGTGACGCCGGATGGTTATCCCTCCTTGACCCGGTACGAGGTTAAGGAGGTTTTCCCGGGCCGCGCAGCCCGGGTCGAGCTGAAGCTGGAGAGCGGACGCACCCATCAGATCCGGGTGCATATGAGCTCGATCGGCTGCCCGCTGATCGGCGACGGCATGTACCGCCACCGGCTGTACGGCCGGGGGCCGGTGGAGGCGGAGCTGGCAGCACCGGCGGCAAAGACGGAGCTGGAGGCAGAGCTGTTGCCTCCAGCAGAGGGCGTGCTGACGCCGGAGGAAGCGGCGCAGCTTGCCCGGATCGCCGAGCTGGATGCGGCGATCCCACGTCAGGCGCTGCACGCGGTGCGGCTTTCCTTCAAGCACCCGGTAGGACTAGCAGAGCTGATCTTCGAAGCGCCGCTGCCGCCTGATATGGCGCTGCTGCAGCAGAAGCTGCGGCAGGAGCAACTTTAACTTAATACCGAAGGAGTCAGTTATGAGTCACTTAAAAGTCTATCAATACCCGAAATGCAGCACATGCCGCAGTGCAGTGAAATGGCTGAAGGATCAAGGCCATGAGCTGGAACTGCAGCATATTGCCGAGCAGCCGCCCACAGTGGAGGAGCTGCGTGTGCTGCTGGCGAACAGCGGACTGCCGCTGAAGAAATTTTTTAATACAAGCGGGGAAGTTTATAAGGAACTTGGGCTGAAGGACAAGCTGGCCGGTCTCAGTGAAGACGAGCAGCTTGAGCTGCTGTCCAGCCATGGAATGCTAATCAAACGTCCGGTAGTGACAGACGGCAAGAAAGTCACCGTCGGCTTTAAAGAAGAACAATACGGCGAAGCCTGGAGCAACGCCTAATCTGATTGAATATAAGGAGAGGTTACACATGAGTTCAGCAACAACGGGCCGGGTAATGATCGTCGATGGAATGGCTCTGCTGTTCCGGGCCTTTTATGCAACCTCGTATGGAGGATATATCCGCAAGACAAAGGCCGGTCTGCCGACCAATGCGGTGTACGGATTTTTGCAGTATTTTTTCGACGCGGTGAGCACGTTCGAGCCTTCCCATGTTGTCTGCTGCTGGGATATGGGCAAGGGTACCTTCCGCACTGAGAAGTATGACGGTTATAAATCTAACCGGATCGATGCGCCGCTGGAGCTGATTCCGCAGTTCGATCTGGTCAAGGAAGTAGTGGCCGAGCTGGGCGTGCCGAATATTGGGCTTGTGGGCTACGAGGCAGATGACTGCATCGGCACACTGGCTGCCTGCTACGGCGGGGAGTCTGAGGTATACATCCTCACCGGTGATCACGATATGCTGCAGCTGGTCAATGATAACGTCAAGGTCGTCATTATGAAAAAAGGCCGTTCTAACTATAAAGTGTACGATCCGGCGGAGCTGCTGGAGGAAAAAGGGCTTACGCCCAGACAGGTCATTGACCTGAAGGGCTTCATGGGTGATACGAGTGACAATTATCCCGGCGTAAAAGGCATCGGCGAGAAGACAGCGCTGAAGCTGCTGACTGAATACGGCACCGTCGAAGGTGTAATTGAGAATCTGCATCTGCTGCCGAAGGGCGTGCGCTCTAAGATTGAGGCGGATCTGGATATGCTGCATTTGTCGAGGGAGCTGGCGGAAATCCGCTGTGATGTGCCGGTTGTCTGCACCCTGGCTGAATGCCTGTGGGAGCTGCAGCGTGATACGGCGGCGCGCAAATTCCAGGAGCTGGAGTTCGGCAGCCTCATGCATCTGATCGGTGAGATGGGTGAGGTGCGTGATGAGCGGGGTATCGTGCAGATTGAACTTGGGGATCTGGGTTAACGCTAAGGATGCCGGGCAAAAAGCTTCCCGGAATTAAGCATGACTGTTCCATAATAGTTTTCTGACATTCAAAAAGCGCCTTTGGACCGTTTACGGTCCGAAGGCGCTTTTTCCATGTGGAGGACAGATACAAGCCACCGGTTAGCACACCAATAGCATCATACCAGACTCAAATTATGATCCCCTCGCAGTGATCGACCTCATGCTGAATGATCTGCGCAGTCAGGCCGGTGAAAACCTGCTTATGCTGCTTGAAGTTACGGTCGAAGAACTCTATCTCAATGCTCTGATAACGGAGAGTCTGGCGTACGCCTTCCAGTGAGAGGCAACCTTCCTCTGTTTCATAGGGCCCGGTACGCTTGGTGATGACCGGATTGATCATGGGGATGTTCATTGGCCCGATGCTGAACACAATGATGCGCTTGTTGACACCAATCATGTTGGCCGCCATACCGACACACCGGTCTTCATTTGCCCGAAGTGTATCCAGCAGGTCATCTACCACCTGCATATCTTCTCTGGTTGCCGGAGCGGACCTCTGGCTTAAAATGTTCATATCTTTACAAATAGGTCTGATCATCATACTCTCCATGTCTGCTTTATTTTGTTGTTAGCTGTCCCTGCCATAATATCATCTGGGGATTAGTCAGGACAATGAAATTAATCTTTCCGATATGCAAAGGAGATACGACTTTCATCGCTTCCCGGGCCCCTGCATACGGTCAGGAGTGCTTAATATAAAGATTGACGAATACGAAGAATCTTGATTATAATATTAATATAACTGTTAAGTGATTAATATATTTATTAACTTTTAGAGGAGCGATAACCAAATGGCTAAACGCATGGTATTGAACACGGACATCCGCAAAGGAACCATTAACCGTAACATCTACGGACATTTCGCTGAACATCTGGGACGCTGTATCTATGAAGGCATCTGGGTGGGCGAAGATTCGCCGATTGCCAATACGAAGGGTATCCGCAACGATGTTGTGGAAGCGCTTAAGGAAATCAAGATTCCGGTGCTGCGCTGGCCGGGCGGCTGCTTTGCGGATGAATACCACTGGAAGGACGGCATCGGTCCGCGCGAAGGCCGCAAACGGATGATCAATACACACTGGGGCGGCACAGTGGAGAATAACCATTTTGGCACCCATGAATTTATGGAATTGTGCGCCATGCTGGAATGTGAACCTTACATTAACGGCAATGTAGGCAGTGGAACCGTTCAGGAAATGTCCGAATGGGTGGAATATTTGACGTTTAACGGAGTTTCACCGATGGCAGAGCTGCGCCAGGAGAGTGGACGCGAGGAGCCTTGGAGCGTGACTTATTTTGGCGTGGGGAATGAGAACTGGGGCTGTGGCGGAAACATGCGTCCAGAATATTACGCCGATCTGTACCGCCGTTACCAGACGTATGTCCGCAATTATGGCGACAATAAGATTCACCGGATCGCCTGCGGTGCGAATGCAGATGACTATAACTGGACAGAAGTGCTCATGCGTGAAGCCACCCGGTTCATGGATTCGATCACACTGCATTATTACACGCTGCCAACAGGCGAATGGCAAACAAAGGGTGCGGCTACCGGTTTTGAGACCAAAGAATGGTTCTCTACGCTGGAAAAGGCATTACACATGGATGAGCTGGTTACCCGACACAGCGTCATTATGGATAAATATGATCCGGAGAAGCGCGTTGGCCTGATCGTCGATGAATGGGGAACCTGGTATGATGTCGAGCCGGGAACCAATCCGGGCTTCCTCTATCAGCAGAACTCCATCCGGGATGCGCTGGTTGCGGGCTTGACTCTGAACATTTTCCACAAGCACAGTGACCGGGTGCGGATGGCTAACATTGCCCAGACGATCAACGTGCTGCAGGCTGTAATTCTTACCGAAGGGGAGAAAATGATTCTGACGCCTACCTACCATGTTTTCAACATGTATAAGGTGCATCAGGATGCAGAGCTGCTGGATTTGGCGCTGGAGAGCGGAACCTACAGCTTCGAAGGACGCGAAATTCCGGAGGTGTCGGCCTCTGCTTCTGTTACCGCAGAAGGCGTGATTCATGTCAGCTTGTGCAACTTGAACCATGCAGCAGCAGCTAAGCTTCCGCTGGAGCTGCGCGGACTTGCCGGACAGGCGGCAGAAGTGACCGGAACGACGCTAGCCGGAACGGCGATTGATGCCCATAATACCTTCAGTGAGCCGGAAGCGGTAGCGCCACAGCCGTTTACCGCCTTCCAGCTGGAAGACGGTGTCCTCAGCCTGGAGCTGCCTCCGATGTCGGTTACCGTACTGGAAATTAAGACGAAGGCTTAAGGCGGAGATCTAAGATGAGTACAACAACTGCCTGCAAAGGCTGCCGGGATGATTACAAAGTGACAGAGGCGCAGATTGCCCGGATTCTGGCTTCCTCGATGTTCACGCCGGACAATACAGCGCCGGAAGAAGTATACGCGGCCCGCTTCGCACTGTGTTCCGCGTGTCCCAAGCTTCAAGACGGCGTGACCTGTACCGCCTGCGGCTGTATTATTCCGGTTGTCGCCCGGCTCAAAGCCCGCGGCTGCCCGTTGCCGGGAGGCGGGCTGTGGCAGCCGGTCGTTGATTAAACCGTGTGGGTGAAGCCATGCGATGAATAAGCTTAACCTGTGCATAAGGATTTCCCGCTGCACGAGGGCATAATAGAACAGCGGCAGTCATGGACGATTGAAAATGTCCTTGGCTGCCGCTTTTTTTGTGCCTTATTCGGCTGCTTCAGCCGGCTCTGCGGAGCTGGCGCTATCGGTATAGAACAGCTCAACGACCAGATCGTCATTGTAATTGCCGAATCCCTTGCCGAATAGGGTAAGGCCGCCGATATGTTCAGCATCTTCATCTACGGAGAGACGGAAGGTCCACTGCTTGTCCCTGATGCCGACTTGCTCAAGCGTGATGTCAGATAGCTTAAGGCCGTCCATGAATGTTCCTTTTGGTGTAATGCGCAGCTGCTTAAGCAGGCCGTATTGGTTGGTATACGCAGGCCACCATAAGGGTGTGTATTTCCCCAGGCGGTCACCGTAGTCACCCGGACTTGTCCAATAACCCAGCTTATGGCCATTCAGGGTGAAGGCGATGTCTGACGGCCAATTGTTGTTGGTTGAAGGGGCTTCGGAGGCAATCTCCATCGTAATGACGAGCTCCTCCGGCTGCTGGCTGGTTAACAGGAAGTTCGGGATTTTGTATTCAACATATCCTTTTCCAAACCACAGAATACCGGCATTTACCCGTTCCATATCCCAGAAATAACGCGGGTCGTCGAAGTTGCCGATCACCTGCTCCGTAGTCGCCAGCCCGCAGGTGGGTTCGATCTGGAAATCGGAGTAGTGGCCGACGGGGATATCTTTGCGGTAAGCCTTACGTTCAGCTTTGGCCTGTGCAGGGAAGATGATTTCTACATTCTCGGCAGCAAGTGAACAGATCTTCTGTAAACCGCTTCGTCCGGGAGCCATGTGGGTGCGGATTAGCCCGGCAGCTTCCAGTTTGCGCACATGCATCGTCATAATCGCGCTGCTCAGATTGACTGCTCCCGCCAGCTCCTTGACGTTCATGGATTGAACAGCAAGCAACCGGAGCATATGAAGGCGTACGCTACTGGATAATGCTTCGTACACCGGTAAAGAGTCTTCGGTAAGATCAAGTTTCATGAGAACCTCCGGTTCATGTTATATAGTTAATAATTATATTATTTAAATGTCTTCGGTACAAGCTAAAAGACAAGAATGGCGCTTCACTTTTATCACAGACAAGGTCTGGTAGGGGCTTCTATAATGGATTGGATAAATTAGCGAACGAACAAGGTGCCCTTGTCAGGCAAGGGGTAACAGGGAATCGGGTGAAACTCCCGAGCGGTCCCGCCACTGTAAGAAAGAGCTGAACTTCAGGATGTCACTCGGCAAGGCTGCCGGGGAAGACGAAGATTTGGCGTTTGTATTTCGAGCCAGGAGACCTACCTTGTTGGCGCACACCACGACTCTACGCGGATAAGAGCGGTGTACGAACGGGTTAATGAAATAGAGGCCGGGTGGTTGCCGCGGACGGGAATCCTGAGATTTGTTGCGGTATCCGCCGGGATAAGCTGCTGTATTGCATTCCTGTGAAGATTCCATGCTGCAGCAGACCGACATCCTCTCTTGCATAACTGATGACGTACATAGCACTCCCACCCCTTAGGGCCGGGAGTTTTTGTTATGGACCAGAAAAATTGCGTTGGCGCATGTTCTGTCTGATCTACATATGAACGGGGGAAAAGGAATGGAGAAACAAGGAAAGCTGCTGATTATCGGCTTTGGCCCCGGTGCCCTGGAACAGATTACAGGCCGAGCACTCGCTGCGATTGAGGAGAGCGAAGCGGTCATCGGCTACAACACTTATGTCGAGCTTATTAAGCCGCTGCTGAAGTATCAGGAAATAGTCGGCACAGGGATGACCGAAGAAGTCAGCCGGGCTCAGGAAGCTGTACGCCGGGCGGAGGCGGGCCAGACGATAGCCGTCATCTCCAGCGGGGATGCCGGCGTGTACGGAATGGCCGGACTGGTCTATGAGGTGCTGATGGAACGCGGCTGGAACCGTACAGAGGGTGTAGAGGTTGAGGTGATCCCCGGAATATCGGCGATTCAGTCCTGCTCATCCCTCCTCGGAGCACCGATTATGCATGATTCGTGCACGATCAGCCTAAGCGACCATCTTACGCCATGGGAGAGCATAGCCGCGCGGGTTGATGCAGCGGGTGCTGCGGATTTTGTAATTGCCTTTTATAATCCGCGCAGCGGCAAGCGGACGCGCCAGATCGAAGAGGCGCGCAGTATTCTGCTCCGCCACCGAGATCCGGCCACGCCGGTAGGCATTGTCAAGAATGCCTACCGGGACCGCCAGCAGGTCATTGTAACGACGCTGCAGGAGATGCTGGAGCATGAGATCGGCATGCTCTCTACAGTCGTGGTAGGCAACTCTGCTACCACTGTGTATGACGGCCTGATGGTGACGCCGCGCGGTTATGAGCGCAAGTACAATCTTGGCGCGGAGACCCAGGCGCTGAAGCCGCACGAGCGGCTGCGGACCGCAGCGGAGCCCTGGTCGCTGGCGGCAGCAGCGCAGAGTACTTCCGGCAGCGGCGGGACCAACAGCACTGCGGATAGCAGTGCCCCTGCTGTCCTGCAGAAGAGGAGCGGGGAGAAGAACAGGATGACCCAAAAAACCATACTGCTTGTAGGCCATGGCAGCCGGATTGAAGAGGGCAATGAGGAATTGCGGAATTTTACAGCTCAGCTTGCTGCCCGTAAGCCTGAGTTGAACATTGAAACCTGTTTCATCGAATTGGCTTCTCCTTCGATTGCCGGAGGGATTGAACGATGTGTAGCCGGCGGTGCCGGGGTGGTGTATGTTGTGCCGATTATTTTATTTGCAGCAGGACATTCCAAGCTCGATATCCCACTGGCGATTGACCAGGCCAAAAAGCAGTATCCCGAAGTGGAGTTTATCTACGGTCGTCCGGTTGGTGTGCAGGAGAGAGCGGTGGATATTTTACTGGACCGGATTACGGAGGCTGTGCCTCTGGGACTGCGGGATAAACCTGAGACAGAGCCGGTAGCTGCAGAGGATACCATCGTGCTTGTCATGGGCCGCGGAGGCAGCGATCCTGATGCGAACAGTGATTTCTACAAGCTGGCAAGGCTGCTGTGGGAACACACTGCTTATAAAAGCGTTGAGAGCTGCTTTATCGCCATTGCCCGGCCATCGCTGAACGAGGGCCTGGAACGCTGTCTGGCACTGGGTGCGCGCAAAATTGTAGTGCTGCCGTATCTGCTCTTCACCGGAGTGCTGATGAAGCAGTTTACAGAGAGGGTCGCAGAGTTCGCCGCAGCGCATCCGGAGGTCGAGGTGGAGCTCGGCAGCTATATCGGAAATCATCCGCTGCTGGCGGATATGCTCGCAGAGCGTATTGAGGAGACGCTGGAAGGTAAGTCCTTCGCCAACTGCGATAACTGCAGATACCGGGTTGCAGCAGGGTTGTTGCATCACCATCACCATCACCATCATGGTGAAGAAGGACACGGGCATGACCATGGACATGGACACGGACACATCCATGAGCCTCATCATGGTGATGAACATGACCCGCACCAAGGTCACAATCATCATCACGGGCATTCCCATGCACATGATCATGGACATGATGATTCTGTCCCGACGGCTGCTGCGGGCAGCCCGAAGGAGCTGTAACACGATGATTCTGATGCTCTGCGGGACAGGCGACGCGCGGGAGCTGGCGCTGGTCTTGTCACGCCGGGGGCTGCCCCTGCTGGCCTCGGTAGTGACTGTAAGCGCGGCGGAACGGCTGGAGGAGGCTGGAATCCGCACCAGGACCGGGCGGCTGGATATGCAGGGGATGATCACGCTTTTGCAGGAAGGTAACTATCGCGCTGTGGTGGACGGCAGCCATCCCTTTGCGCTTGAGGCGCATGCCAATGCAATTCAGGCTGCGGCAGCGCTGGGACTGCCATACTTCCGCTATGAGCGGCGGAGTCTTGCGTTTGACAGTCATCCGAAGCTTATTCCTGTACATTCCTATGAGGAAGCGGCCCTTGCAGCGAAGGTGATCAAAGGCTCGGTGATGCTTACGACCGGAGGCAAGACACTGGAGGTTTTTGCGCAGGTACTGCTCGGTGACCCGAAAGTGCGCCTGACGGTCCGGTTGCTGCCCTGCCTGGAGAATATAGAGAAATGCCTGAGACTGGGAATTGAACAGCGGAATATCATTGCGCTTCAGGGACCTTTTTCGCGGGAAATGAATGAAGCCATGTTCCGGCATTACGGTACACAGGTCATGGTTACCAAGGAAAGCGGCGCACAGGGAGCTGTGGATGAGAAGCTGCGTACAGCGCTGGATATGGGGCTGTATGTCATCCTCATCACCCGGCAGCAGCTGTTGTTTGATGGGAATGGCGGAGTGTATGATTCCTTTGATGCGCTGGCAGAGGCGGTCCAGGCTGAGCTGGCGGAAAGGCCGGAGTACCGTTCGGTTACACGCTGAACAGGTGCAGGAACGAAAAGAAAGGGGAATGGACGTGGACTTCGGGACGGAGTTTAAGCCGCTGACGGTACAGCCGCAGGAAATAGAAGGTCTGAGCTTCCAAATGATTACGGAGGAACTTGGCAGTCATAATTTTAGTGACGAGCAGTATCCGGTGGTACAGCGGATCATCCATGCTTCGGCCGATTTCGAGCTGGGGCGGAGTCTGGTGTTTCATCCCCAGGCGATTGAAGCGGGAATCAACGCGATACTGCAGGGAATGCCGGTTATCGCTGATGTGCGGATGGTGGAGGCGGGCATCGCGAAAGAGCGGATTCAGCGGTATGGCGGGGAAGTCCGTGTGCATATATCGGATCCGGATGTTATCGAAGAAGCAAAAGCGCTGGGACTGACCCGGGCGATTGTCGCCACACGCAAAGCCTTTGTGGCTGCCCCGGGGGGGATCTATGTCATTGGCAATGCGCCAACGGCCCTGCTGGAATTGATACGTCTGATCAAAGAAGGTACAGCCCGGCCGGCGCTGGTTATCGGCATGCCGGTCGGCTTCGTATCCGCTGCTGAATCCAAGGATGAACTGCGCAAGCTGGATATTCCTTATATAACGAATACCGGGCGCAAAGGCGGCAGCACTGTAGTTGTGGCAGCGGTGAATGCCCTTAGTCTGCTGGCCGTCCGTCAGGCTAGAGGGAAATAAGAACCTATTAATCGGCAAAGAAGGGAATGCCATGACCGGAGAGAACGGAATGGACGGGCAGGCAGCGGCTGGGAGTCCGGGTCCGATGCGCCGGGGTTATACGACTGGTGCCTGTGCAGCGGCAGCAGCCAAAGGGGCGGCACTCTTGCTCATAACAGGTGAAGCGCCGGATAGCGTAGAGCTGTATTTACCAGCGGGATTCCACCACCGATTCGAATTGACCGGCTTCAAACGTCAAGGTGACATTAGCGCGACCTGCGCAACAATTAAGGATGCCGGGGATGACCCCGATGCGACACACGGGGCGTGGATTGAAGCTACGGTGAGCTGGCTGGATCACCCCTCGATCGAGATTGACGGCGGACGCGGCGTCGGCCGGGTAACGAAACCGGGCCTGCCGGTGGCAGTCGGCGAAGCGGCAATCAATCCGGTACCGCGGCGGATGATCTTGGAGGCTGTCTCCGAGGTGCTCGAGGAACATGGTGCAGCGCGCGGGCTGCGTGTTGTTATCAGTGTACCCGAAGGCGAAGCGATTGCCCGAAAGACACTCAACCCGCGGCTCGGCATCCTGGGTGGCATTTCCATTCTTGGTACGCGCGGCGTAGTGACTCCGTTCTCTACTGAAGCTTATCAGGCGAGCATTGTACAGGCGATTTCGGTCGCCGCCGCTACCGGGAACGGCCACTTGATATTGACCACCGGAGGCAGCAGTGAAAAACATGCGCAGGCGATGTTCAATGAGCTCCCGGAGGAAGCTTTTATCCAAATGGGTGAATATGTAGGGTTCTCACTCGGCCATGCCAAAGCTTACGGATTTCAGAAAGTGACGCTGGTGGGCATGGCCGGTAAATATTCCAAGGTGGCGCAAGGTGCGATGCTGATCCATTCCAAAAATGCGCCTGTAGACTTCGGCTTTCTCGCCGCCGTTGCCGCTGAGGCAGGGGCTGATAAACGACTGGTACAGGAGGTTGCAGTCGCAAATACCGCCTCTCAGGTCGTGGATCTGATGACTGAGGCGGGGCATTTGGAGTTTTTTGAACAGCTGTGCCGCCATGCCTGCAGCCAATGTCTGAAGCAGGTGAATGGAGGCATGACGGTGGAGATGGTGCTGATTACGATGAAGGGCAGGCTGCTGGGGAGGGCGGAGATCCGTGGATAAAATAATATATATCATCGGCATTGGTGAAGACGGCGCCGGGGGATTGACGCCGCAGAGCCTGAGCAGAGTGCAGGAGAGCGAAGTACTGTTTGGCGGAGAACGGCAGCTTTCATTCTTCAGCCGGTACTGCGGGGAGAAAATCGTCCTGCAGGGCGGACTGGAGGCCTTTGCCGACAAGCTGGAGGGGCTCTATAGAGAGCGTCAGACGGTGGTGCTTGCCTCCGGAGATCCGCTCTTTTACGGAATAGCCGGCTTTCTGGTCCGGCGGTTCGGGCCGCAGCATGTTGAGGTGGTTCCGCATTACAGCAGTGTGCAGCTTGCTTTTGCCCGGCTTGGCGACAGCTGGCAGGATGCGGAGCTTGTCAGTCTGCACGGGCGGCCGATTACAGGACTGGCCCAGCGGATTGACGGCAGACACAAGGTGGCGCTGCTGACCGATCCGGTCAATAATCCGGCGGTCATCGCCGCCTACTTGCTGGAGTTCGGCATGCTGGAATATGAAGCCTTTGTTTGTGAGCGGCTGGGCGGTCCCGAAGAAGTCTGCCGGTTCTGGGAGCTGGACGATATGGCCAGGCATGACTTTGCAGCGCTGAATGTAGTGATTCTGCGCCGGAAGCCGGAAAGCACTGCCGGTGTGCGGCGCGGGTTTGCTTATCCGGACGAAGCGTTTAAGCAGCGGAAGCCGGAGAAGGGGCTGATCACAAAGCGCGAAGTACGCGCTCTGGTGTTATCCGAGCTGAATCTGGCGGAGAATGCGGTAGTCTGGGATATCGGCTCCGGTTCCGGGGCGGTTGCTGCGGAATGTGCGCGGATTGCCCGTCTTGGTAAAATTTTTGCATTGGAGAAAGAGCAGGTTAATCTGCCGAACATGGAGGCGAACCGGCGGAAATTCCGCGCCGATTATACGATTGTTCACAGCAAGGCGCCGGAGGGGCTGGACAAGCTGCCCGATCCGGATGCTGTATTCATTGGCGGCAGCGGCGGCGAGCTTGCCGATATTATTGCACAATCGGCTGGACGGCTGCGGCCGGGCGGAGTGATTGTCGTTGCTGCGATCACGATTGAGACGTTATATGGAAGTATGGAGGCGCTGAGGGCGGCCGGTCTGAATCCGGAGGTTACGCACCTTCAGGCTTCTCGGGGCAAGCCGATTCTAGGCATGACCCGGCTGGAAGGGATGAATCCCGTCTATGTCATTAGCGGGACGAAGGCCGATTTCTAAACTCAAATTAAAGGAGGAAGCGTGGATGAGCACAATGGAGCAGGAGACACAGCCGCAGCTTGCAGGCGGGGACAATTCAGCCGGGACACAACGGATAGAGGCAATGGAGCAGACGGCAAGCGCAGGATATAGGCTTTTTGAAGAAGATTTGCTTCCCGAGGATGAGCCTGCCCTGCTGGCAGTCGGAACGCTGTATGGGGTCGGTGTTGGCCCGGGCGATCCGGAGCTGATCACAGTCAAAGCTTGCCGTCTGCTCAAGGAATGTCCGGTTATCGCGTATCCCGCCGCCAAAAAAGGGGGCAAGTCCTACGCCCATGAAATCGTGGAAATATATGTGGATGCGGAGCAAAAAACGATGCTGGGCCTCGTCTTCCCGATGACCAAGGATCCGGTGCAGCTGGAGAACGGGTGGCGCTGGACAGTTGAGCTGTGCTGGAATGAGCTGCGTCACGGGAATGATGTTGCTTTTGTGACCGAGGGTGATCCTAACCTGTACAGCACGTTTATCCATTTGGCCCGGCTGATGCAGGAGCTTCATCCCGGGGTGCCGGTTGTGTCCGTTCCGGGAATCTCTTCGGTGCTGGGTGCAGCCGCTGCGCTCGAACAGCCGCTTGCCGACGGCAACCAGCGGGTAGGCATTATTCCTGCCACCGAAGACCGTGAGGCGCTGAAGGAGGCGCTGCTCCATCACGACACCATCGTTTTCCTTAAAGTAGCGAAGGTACTGGATACCGTGCTGGATGTACTGGACGAATTAGGCCTGGGCGGTAAAGCCTCGGTTGTCACCAAAGTGACTTCACCGTATGAAACGGTATGGCGGGATGCCCGCAAGCTGCGCGGTACGGAACTGGAGTATTTGAGCCTGATGGTGGTGAGCAAATGACGGACCTGCTGCTGGAGCCAAAAGTATACATCGTCGGTGCTGGACCCGGCGACCCGGAGTTGATTACCGTCAAGGGCAGCCGGATTCTGCGTTCGGCGGATCTTGTGCTCTATGCGGATTCCCTGGTAAGCGAAGCGCTGATTCACAGTGCCAAGGACGGGGCTGAAGTGCTGCAAAGCTCGGGCATGGACCTAGAGCGGCAGGTGGAGCTGATGGTGCAGGCTGTCCAGGCCGGGAAAAGTGTCGCCCGCGTGCACACTGGTGATCCCTCCATGTACGGGGCGATCCTTGAACAGATGTCGCTTCTGAAACTGTGCGGCGTCAGCTATGAGATCGTTCCGGGCGTCAGCTCCGTCTTCGCTTCGGCAGCGGCACTGGGTGCGGAGCTGACGGTGCCGGAACTGACGCAGACGGTGATCCTTACCCGTGCCGAAGGGCGCACACCGGTACCGGAACGCGAGCAGCTGCGGCGGCTTGCCGAGCACCACTGCACGGTGGCGCTTTTTCTCAGTGCATCGCTGGCCGGGCATGTCGCCGGCGAATTTCTCGCCGCCGGCTGGAGCCCCGATACACCTGTGGCTGTCGTTAAGCGGGCTACCTGGCCGGATCAGCAGATTCTGCGGACGACGGTGGAGCGGCTGGAGGGAGACTTGCAGGAAGCCGGGATTACGATGCATGCGATGATTCTGGCCGGACGGGCACTGGATCCGCAGCTGGTTGACCATGGTGCGCCCCGCTCGAAGCTTTACGATAAGACCTTCACCCATGGGTTCCGGGAGGGGACCAGCCAGCATGGTTAGGAAGGTTGCGGCTGTAGCCATTACGCGAAACGGAATCGAATTGGCCCTGAAGCTGGGCGGGCTGCTCGCAGATACTGAGGTGTATTGCTATGCGAAATACAGCGGGGAGCTGGAAGAGATTCCTGGTGAACGCCGGATTTTTGCCGGTTCTGTCAAAGAGCTGCTGCCGAATCTCTTCCGGCGGTATGAGGCGGTTATTCTGTTCTTCTCGCTCGGCGCGGCCGTCCGGCTGATCGCACCGCTTCTGGAGGACAAAAAAACCGATCCTGCGGTCATCGTCATTGATGAGGGCGGAGAACATGTCATCAGTGTGCTGTCCGGCCATCTGGGCGGGGCGAACAGGCTGACGCTGCAAATAGCCGAACTGCTTCAGAGCCGTCCCGTGATTACTACAGCTTCGGATGTGCAGGGCACCTTCGCCGCAGATCTGCTGGGCCGCGAATTCGGCTGGCGGGCGGATAGCTTCGCCCCGATGAAAAGTGTCAGCGCGGCTATCGTCAACGGTGAGCCGGTAGCCTTCCTGCAGGAGAGCGGCGAGCGGGACTGGCTTCCGGCAGGAGCTGTGCTGCCGGATCATATCCAGCTCTGCGCGGACATGCTGGAGCTGCTGCAGGTGCCCCGCAGCGCGGCAATTGTTGTAACCGACCGCCTGCTGAAGCCGGAGGAAGTCGCGGCGCTTGGAGAACGGACCGCCGTGTACCGGCCCCGTAGCCTGGTGCTCGGCCTCGGCTGCAACCGCGGGACACCGGCAGCAGAGCTGGAAGCCGTGGTTATGGAAACCCTGGCTGAGCTGGGGCTGTCTCTTTTAAGCGTCCGGAATGCCGCAACCGCCGCTATTAAAGGTGATGAAGCAGGACTCCTTGCGCTATGCGGGAAATATGGCTGGGAGCTCAGTCTGTATTCTCCGGAGCAGCTGAACTCCGTGCCGCTGGACTGTCCTTCGGAGATTGTTTTCAAGGCGACCGGTGCATATGGCGTCTGTGAACCGGCAGTATTGCTGTCTTCCGGCAGCGGTCAGCTGCTGTTGCCCAAGAAAAAAAGCGGCAATGTAACGATTGCCGTAGCCAGGGTAACTTATACCGGATAAGCCGGATATAGCGGTAATGCGAATTTTGGGATCGGAGGGGAAGGCGGATGGATGAAAAGGAAGAGAACGATAACCTTAGGAAACAGCTGAGCCAGTCGCAGCACCGTCCGCGCCTCATCGTAGCCGGCACCGGCAGCGGTTCGGGCAAAACGACGGTGACACTGGGGCTGATGCGGGCTTTTGCCCGGCGCGGGCTGAAGGTGCAGGGCTTCAAATGCGGCCCGGATTATATTGATTCGGCCTATCATGCTGCCGTAACGGGCTATCCTGCCCGCAATCTTGATTCCTGGATGACCCCGGACAGCTACCTGCTGGAATATTTCCTGCGTTCCTCCGAGAATGCTGAGCTCTCGGTGATTGAAGGGGTTATGGGGCTTTATGACGGTAAAGAAGCAGCAGCGCTGACCGGGTCTACTGCCGAGATTGCGCTTCTCACCGATAGCCCCATTCTGCTTGTAGTGGATGTGCGCAGCATGGGCCGCAGTGCGGCGGCGGTAGTGCTTGGCTTTCAGCAGCTGGAGCCGCGTGTGCGGATTGCCGCTGTAATGGTGAACCGATGCGGAAGCGCCAGCCATTTCGGAACGGTCAAAACGGCCATCGAAGCTGCCTGCGGAATCCCTGTTATCGGCGGGCTGCCGCGGGACGGCGGGCTGGACATTCCGGAGCGGCACCTGGGCCTGCTACCCGCCGTGGAGCGCGGGGAGCTGGAGCCCTTGTTTGATCACGCCGCCGATCTGCTGGCGGAGGGTACGGATCTGGAGATGCTGCTGGGCATTGCACAGGCAGCGAATCCGCTGACTCTTGGTGCAGCTGACAAGGACTGTTCCTGCATAGTAGCTTCATCCACTTCTGGGTGTGCAGCGGAGGAAGTGCAGGCTGGCCCGGCTGCTGATGGCAGGAAGCTTCCGCACCCGGCTCCGGTCATCGCCGTCGCCCGGGATGCCGCATTTAATTTCTACTACGCCGACAATCTGGAGCTGTTAGCCCATGCCGGAGCGCGGCTGGTTGAATTCAGCCCGCTACGCGGTGACGGCATCCCGCCGGAGGCGGACGGCATTTACCTCGGCGGCGGTTTTCCGGAGGAATTCGCTGCGGAAATTGCCGGCAATGAGAGTTTTCTTGCCGGCCTTAGAGCTGCTGCAGGACAGGGAATGCCGCTGTATGCAGAATGCGGTGGATATATGGTGCTGGCCCGCACACTTACCGACCGTGCCGGAGCTGTGCATAAGATGGCGGGGGTAATACCAGCCCATGCGGTCATGCAGGAACGCCGTGCCGCACTCGGCTACCGTGAGGTTACAGCGCTGCAGGACAGCCTGCTGCTCAAGCAGGGAGAGCGCCTGCGCGGCCATGAATTTCATTACTCCGTGATGAGCTACGAAGCAGGGGAACCCCGGTCCTATGCCTATGAGACCAAGGGAAGGGGAGGCGTTCATCCTGAGGGGTATCACCAGGGGAATGTCATGGCCGCCTATACGCATATTCATCTGGCCTCTTATCTGCCGGCGGCGGCAAGGCTGGTGGCGGCATGCCGCAGCTATTTGCGCGGAAACAGACTTTAAGTGAAGGATACAGCAGTCTGCCCGGGTATTCCGGGTATGGGGCGGTATCTTTTTTTGCTTTTAAGAGATGTATGTCAACCGCTTGTCATATGAACAGTAGCCACGTATAATTATTTCAGTAGAGCGCTTTATTATCGGAATTATAACGGAGAAGCCGGTGATCCGGCTTGCCGCTCATAACGAAGGGAGACTGCTGCAGTGAGAAGACTGGGAGCAATTGAAGCAGGGGGAACAAAGTTTGTATGTGGAGTCGGGCATGAAGACGGTACAATTATCGAGCGGGTAAGCTTTCCTACGACAACCCCGCAGGAGACGATGAGTCTGGTGCTGGACTATTTTACCGGCAAGAATATAGAGGCGATCGGAATTGGTTCGTTCGGACCGATTGATCCGGTGCTTGGCAGCCCCACCTACGGACACATCACCACTACACCTAAACCCCACTGGGGAGGGTATAATCTTGTTGGCGCTGTTTCCGGACAATTTCAGGTGCCGGTTGGTTTCGATACGGATGTGAACGGTGCTGCGTTGGGTGAATATACGTGGGGCGCTGCGCAAGGACTGGACAGTTGTCTATATATTACTGTCGGAACAGGTATTGGAGCCGGTGCGGTTGTCGGAGGAGAGCTGATTCACGGCTTGTCCCATCCGGAAATGGGGCATATTCTCGTTCCCCGGCATCCCGAGGATACCTACGGCGGCTTCTGCCCTTATCACGGGGATTGCCTGGAAGGCCTGGCTGCGGGTCCGGCTATCGGTAGCCGCTGGGGTAAGCCTGCCGGCGAGCTCCCCGCGGATCATCCGGCCTGGGCGATGGAGGCCCACTATCTGGCCCATGCACTGATGAACTATGTACTGATCCTGTCTCCGCAAAGAATCGTTATGGGCGGCGGTGTTATGAAGCAGAGCCAGCTGTTTCCCCTGATTCATACCAAGCTGCAGGAGCTGCTCAGCGGGTATGTCCAGCATCCTGCACTGAATGCAGAAATCGGCAGCTATATTGTTCCGCCGCAGCTTGGCGACAATGCCGGGCTTTCCGGAGCACTGGGTCTTGCCAAGCTGGCACTCGCCAGAGCGTAGCATAAAAAGAGATTGACTGTACGGAAATTTATGGTATTGTAGGATTCAACAGTATAGCATTCAGAGGAAGCACCTCTTTCACGATTATCGTGAAAGAGGTGCTTTTTGTGCGTTCAGGAGATGTATTGGAGCTGTGGAGGCTCTGGTTACACCGTGGCCTCCGGCCGGCGCAGCGATCATGCTTGCTGTAAGACGAGGAAGGTAGGGATTCATATGCAGATTGTATTTATGAACCGGTTATCCAGAATATCTGGAGTAGAACAGGAGATTTTTGCCCAGCTTTGGATTGGCGAGGAGGAGGGAGTATGGCGCCTGGGCTGGAAGGATTTCGCGGGCAATCTTGAAACAGATGAGCATATCTGGTATGAGGGCGGCTCGTGGAATGAAATGCTCTGCGTCTACAGGCATGAGCTGGCGGTGAAGATGGGTGCCGGTTACCGTCCGCTGATTGACGGTGTGTTTCATGACGAGGAGAATCTGGCCCAGCGCAGCCGTGAGCAGCTGCAGCTGCAGTATTACAGTGAACATCACGGCAATGAGGCTGTCTATGAGGAACTGTGTGCTTGGCGCCGGGGTAAGGCATCTAGCGAACGGAAAGCGCCGTATATTCTCGCCAGTAACCGTCTGCTGCGTATGCTCAGCGCCTACCTGCCCCGCACGCCTGAGGAGCTGCTGCAAATCCCTGGTGTCGGGGAAGGAAAGGCTTCACAGCATGGTGGGGATTGGCTGAATATCACCTCTGCTGTACCCCGGGAGCACAATTATCCGCTGAATTGGGTGTTTGAAGCGGTGGATGATGAGGAATTCTCTTCTTGGCTCTTTAAGCAGAAAGAGATCAAATATAAGAAGCAGCTGGAACGTTTGCGGCTTCGGCGGATCCTGCTTCAGGGCATTGAGAACGGCCTGGATATGGAGCAGCTGAAGGTATCCAGCGGAGTCAGCCGCCGCGAAGTGCTCGAATCTGTTGAAGAGCTGGAGAAGGAGGGATATTCAGTGGAGAAGCTGATCGAGCTTGAGCTAAGGGAGGTTACGGCGGAGGAGCAGAACCGCATTTGGACTGCCTATGAGCTGATGGGTGATTCGTATCTGAAGCCAGCGCTTTATAAAGCTTACGGGGAGAATTTCTCGCCGGCAGAGGGGCTGGATTTGTATTATGAACGCCTGCGGCTGATCCGTATCCGTTTCCGCCGGATACAGGATGCCGGAATGGGAATCGCGACGAGTTTTTAATCAGAGAAAAATGGATCACCGCCCCTTTAGGAATCAGCACCTATTTGCGTTATGATACTGGTAAGCGCGATTACAAAGGAGCGATTCGTATGATTGTGACATTGACAGTTAATCCAAGTGTGGATGCCAGCACGAGTATTGAAAAGGTAGTTCCTGACCACAAGCTCCGCTGCCGGGAAGCCTCGTATAAACCGGGCGGTGGCGGGATCAACGTGTCCCGGGCGATCCGCAGATTGGGTGGGGAATCACTGGCCCTTTATGCCTCGGGCGGTCTGCATGGACAATTGCTGCATCATATGCTTGAGCAGGAGGGCGTGCGCCATCAGGAGATCCGGATTTCAGGGCAGACGCGCGAAAATCTGATCGTCGTTGAGGAATCAACGGGCCAGCAGTTCCGTTTTGACATGCCGGGCCCGCATTTTATTGAAGGGGATTGGTTGCAGTGCCTGGAGCAGCTAAAAGCCTTAACGGAGAAGCCAACCTATGTTGTCGCCAGCGGCAGCCTGCCGCCGGGATGTCCGGCGGATTTCTATGGGCGCGTAGTAGAAACTGCGAAGCAGTGGAATGCCCGGGTAATTGTGGATACTTCAGGAGAAGCGCTGCAATACGCTGCAGATGCCGGTGTCTACCTGCTGAAACCGAATGCGCGTGAACTGGAAGAGCTTGTCGGGCACGGCATCGCTGGTGATGAAGAATTAAAGGCAGCTGCGCTTGAGCTGATTGAACAGGGACGGACCGAAGTGGTGGTGGTCTCTTTAGGCGGACAAGGCGCACTGCTGATTACCAGGGAAGGCTGTGAGCATTTGAATGCTCCTGAAGTTCAGGTGCTTAGCGTCGTTGGTGCAGGAGACAGTCTGGTAGCAGGGACCGTATATAGCCTGGAGCGCGGAAGGCCTCTGCGTGAAGCCGTCCAGTTCGGAATTGCTTCCGGCAGCGCGGCCGTGATGAATCCGGAGCGGGAGCTGTGCAAGCGTGAAGATACAGAACGTTTATTTGCTGAGATGAAGGAAGCGGATGAGGCGGGCCGCTGATCAGCGTCATGCCGTAAATGTGCTATTTGTGTTTGTGACCTAACCAAAAAGGCGAAGGTTTCCTCTTACCTTGCGGTAGCGGTAACCTTCGCCTTAGCGTATTCGTCCGTTAGTGCTCATAGCCAATCCTTTTTGCGGAATATAACCAGCATTCCACAACCGAGTGTTACCATTACTGCAATTACGCCATAGTAGCCGTATTGTGAATGAGTCTCGGGTATATTGTCAAAGTTCATTCCGTAGATACCGGTGATTACGGTCAGCGGCATGAATATCGTAGTAATTGCGGTAAAGACTCTCATGATCTCATTGGCGCGGTTAGCGATACTGGATTGGTAGGCTTCGCGTAAGTTGCCCATGAGGTCGCGGTAGGTTTCGAATGTTTCAGAGATTTTAACCGCATTCTCATAAATATCGCTGAAGTACTTCTGCAGCTGATCATCGATCAGGCGGAGGTCCTTTTTGTTTAGAGTGTTGATAACTTCCTTCTGTGGCCCCAGCATCTTCTTCAGCCACAGAATTTCACTGCGCAGACCGATGATCTCGCTTAAGTGCGATTTCTTGGTGTGCATGAGGATATCCTCTTCAAGCTTTTCGATCCGTGCTTCGATCCGGTCGCCGACCGAGAAGTAATTATCTACTACGGTGTCGATCAGATGGTAAAGGAAGCGGTCAGGTTCGCTGACCTCCTGCTCCCACAGAATGGGCTTCAGGACACGCAGCTCATGAATTTTCTGTTTGGTGACGGTAATTATGAAATGTCTGCCCAGAAAAACGTTAAGCGCCCGGAGGAAAATCTCCTCATCATCAAAACGGATGCTGTTGACTACAATAAAATAATGGCTCTCATAAATTTCAATCTTCGGCCGCTGTTCCTCTTCGCTGAGGCAATCCTCAACAGCCAGATCATGCAGATTATACAGAGGCTGAAGCAGCTCCAAATCCTCGTCATCGGCATCGATCCAGTAGAATCCCTCTAAAGGGGCGGTAAGTGTTTCCTCAATATCATCGATCGGTGTAAAAACCCCTGCATTCACCAGCCGGATTTTCATCTGATTCACTCCTTCTGTCCCCGTTCTTCTCCAGGGGTATGCTAATTAAAGCACACGGAAAAAATCAGCTTGGCCGGTGGTACAATCAATGAATCGGCCAGAATGACGTTTCGAGGACATAAAGAAGAAATGCTCCCGCCGCCGGCAAGCTGATGTTAATCCTGTGTGGTTGCTCACTTTGTACGCTTAACTGCGCACCCGGGTCGCCTTCCATTCTTTACTCACCTCTTCTTTTCGTCAATTGTGCTGTGAAACACTTGTCTAGTATAACGCCGGGATATGCCTCTTACAAGCTAAATTCTTTACAGTTTAGGGGCTCTTCAGCATTGTATGGACTTGACGAAAAGCAGGTTCATGATTTAAAGTGAATTTTAAGAAAATAATTGAATACAGCTAAATCTTATCAAGAGCAGGTGGAGGGACTGGCCCGATGAAACCCGGCAACCGGCGTGTAAACGCACGGTGCTAATTCTTGCGGAAGCTATGCAGGGGAAGAAGATATCCCGGCATCGTTCTCTGGCAGATGAGAGAGGCGCATATGACTACAGCTATATGACCTTTCTCGTGCGAGAAAGGTCATTTTTGCATGCTTTTCAGCCAATGGAAGGACACTAATTCGATTAAGGAGTGGACACTCAATGCCAATCAAAATTCCCGACAGCTTACCGGCCAAAGAAGTATTATCCGGAGAAAATATCTTTGTAATGGATGAGAGCCAGGCTTTTCATCAGGACATCCGCCCCTTGCGGATTGCTATCCTGAATTTAATGCCTACCAAGGAAACGACAGAAACGCAGCTGCTGCGCCTGATCGGGAATTCCCCGCTCCAGGTCGATGTGATCCTTTTGCATCCCAGCTCGCATACCTCAAAAAATACTTCGCCGGAGCATTTGAAGAGTTTCTATAAAACGTTTGATGAAATCAGCGACCGCCGTCTGGACGGACTGATTGTCACCGGTGCCCCCGTAGAGCAACTGGAATTTGAGGATGTGAATTACTGGGAAGAGCTGAAAGAAATATTTGAATGGAGCAAGCACAACGTCACCTCGACGATGCATATTTGTTGGGCGGCACAGGCTGGATTATACCACCACTTCGGCGTACGCAAGGTCAGTCTGCCCGAGAAATGCTTCGGCGTCTTCCCGCACACCTTGAGCCATAATAACTTCAAGCTGCTGCGCGGTTTTGATGAGGTGTTCCATGTTCCGCATTCCCGCCACACCGACGTTTCCCGGGAAGATATCGAAGCGAATCCCGATCTGCAGATTCTTGCTGAATCCGAAGAAGCCGGAGTCTATCTTGTGTCAACACATGACGGCAGGCAGATTTTTGTCACTGGTCACTCCGAGTATGACCCATTCTCCCTGAAATGGGAGTATGACCGCGATATAGCCAAGGGAATGGATATTGCACTGCCGAAGCATTACTATCCAAAGGATGATCCTCAGCGTACCCCGCCGGCCGTATGGCGTGCCCATGCTAACTTATTGTTCGCCAATTGGCTCAATTACTATGTATATCAGGAGACCCCTTACGATATTGGTCCCATCATTTAATCATAGATGAGCAGAGAATGCTCAACACCACATTTAGGAGGCTTACCATGGACGAGAAACTAAGGATTGAAAGCAGACTGGCGCAGATTGGCTCACAGGAGGATCCTGCTACCGGTGCAGTGAATTATCCGATTTATAATGCAACGGCATTCCGCCACCCGAGACTTGGACAAAGCACAGGGTTTGATTACATCCGCACCAAAAACCCGACCCGGTCGGTGCTGGAAACGGCTGCGGCCGAGCTGGAATCCGGCGATGCCGGCTTTGCCTGCAGTTCCGGTATGGCAGCGTTAACCACCGTGTTTGCTTTGTTCGGCCAAGGCGACCATCTGGTTGTTTCGCTGGATTTGTATGGCGGCACCTACCGGCTGCTGGAACGGATTCTCTCGAAGTACGGCATCAGCGCCTCCTATGTGGATACTAATGACCTGGATGGCCTGGAAGCGGCACGCCGTCCGAGTACGAGGGCTGTGTTCATTGAGACTCCGACCAACCCGCTGATGATGATAACCGATATATCGGCTGTTTGTACGTGGGCCCGCCGGCATGGGCTGCTCACAATTGTAGACAATACGCTGCTCACTCCGTTCTTCCAGCGTCCGCTGGAGCTGGGCGCAGATATTATTGTCCACAGCGCGACCAAATATCTGGGCGGCCACAATGATGTTCTGGCGGGTCTGATCGTGACTAAAGGAGCTGAGCTCTCCGCAGAAATGGCCATCCTGCACAACTCTCTTGGAGCTGTTCTTGCTCCTAACGACAGCTATCAGCTGATGAAGGGCATGAAGACCCTGGCCCTGCGCATGGAGCGGCATGAGAGTAACGCGCTGGCTATTGCCCGTTATCTCCTGGAGCATCCGGCAATCGGGGAAGTATTCCATCCGGGGCTGCCGGATCATCCGGGCTACGAGATTCAGAACCGCCAGTCCTCCGGGAATACCGGAATCTTCTCTTTCAAGGTAAAAGACGCCAGATATGTGGAGCCGCTCTTGCGCCATATCCGTCTGATCGCTTTCGCTGAAAGTTTGGGTGGTGTGGAATCGCTAATGACCTATCCGGCAGTGCAGACCCATGCCGACATTCCGGTGGAAATTCGCGATGCAGTCGGTGTGGATGACCGTCTGCTGCGCTTCTCCGTCGGCATTGAGCATGTAAATGATCTGATTGCTGACCTTGCCCAGGCACTCGAAGCGGCGCGGATCGAGCTGGAGCAGGCTGTGACAGCTGAATAATTATTTAAGGAAGACGGCAGCGAGGTTCATGCGCTGCCGTCTTTTTTGTGGGAGCCGGCGGCAAAAGATTTTTCAAGCCGGCGGGATTTATGTTACGATGGGAGAATGAATGCAATTTATAAGATTCCTATTAACAACTAGAATTTATCAACCATATTGTATGGACTTTAAAGGAGGCTGCGAACGATGAGTGCGATAGATCTTATTCTGGATAAGACGCTGAAAGGCGAACGTCTCGGGCTGGAAGACACTATCCGGTTGTTCGAGAGCAACGAAATTGAGAAAATGGGAGCTGCCGCAGACGTCATTATGAAACGTTGGCACCCCGATCCGATCGCTACATTTGTAATTGGACGCAATATTAACTATACCAACGTATGCGATGTGTATTGTCGGTTCTGCGCGTTCTACCGCAGACCTGGTTCGGAAGAGGGGTATGTGCTTCCCGACGAAACCATCTATCAAAAAATCGCCGAGACGATTGCTGTGAACGGCACCGAAATCCTCATGCAGGGCGGGACGAACCCGAATTTGCCGTTCAGCTACTATACGGATATTCTCCGCGGCATTAAACAGCGTTTCCCGGAAATTACGATGCATTCCTTCTCCCCGGCGGAGATTATGAAGATGGTCGAGGTATCGGGATTACCGCTGGAGCAAGTGGTCCGCGAGATTCATGCCGCAGGCCTGGATTCCCTTCCGGGCGGCGGAGCCGAGATTCTTGATGACCGTACCCGCCGCAAAATCAGCCGGCTCAAAGGCTCCTGGCGCGAGTGGATGGATGTCATGCAGACTGCGCACAAAATCGGCATGAACACTACGGCAACCATGGTTATCGGTCTTGGCGAGAGCATGGAGGAGCGTGCGCTGCATCTGTTGCGTGTTCGCGAAGCCCAGGATGAATGCATTGCGAATAAATATGATTCCGAAGGCTTCCTGGCGTTTATCTCCTGGACCTTCCAGCCGGATAACACCAACCTGAAGCTGGACAGACAGACTCCGGAAGAATACCTGAAGACGGTGGCTATCAGCCGCCTTGTCCTGGACAACATCAAAAACTTCCAGTCCTCCTGGGTAACGATGGGACCGGAGGTAGGTAAGCTGTCACTCCAATACGGCTGTAATGATTTTGGCAGCACCATGATTGAAGAAAACGTGGTCTCATCGGCCGGTGCCACCTACAAGGTCAACATCGAATCGATCACCCAGTTGATCCGTGAAGCAGGCAAGATTCCGGCACAGCGCAACACGCGCTACGACATTCTGCGTACCTTCGAGGACGGGAACACGAAGATCGACAATGATTTTGTAATGCAGAACTAATATATACAAATGCGCATAAACCCCGCCAAGCAGTGATCCACTGTTTTGCGGGGTTTTATTATGCACGGTTTGTCGAATTGTGACGTAAGGCGACACAATGGAGGTAAGGGGTATTAATTCAAATATTTGGTGTTTAATTGAAATAAAATCCACAAACTTATATGTTATCTAACACGATATGAAGGTTGTGGGTTATTTTTGATCAAAATTTTACTAAAATAAACTATATTTAAATCAACGAGTAATTGTATTTGAGTATTTGTGTGATGTTATTTTACTTATTGAGTCATAAGAATTACCTTTTGAATTAAAGTTAGGGTGACTCTTTTGCCATATGTTTACTTTTAAATGAGGCGTCACAACTAAATTCAATGCTAAAAATGTGATATTTTACACAACTATTGAACTTAGTTTATGATTTTCGCTAGATTCATATATTCCCATATGATACAATCTTCCTCGGTCACTATAAAGAAAAAACTGGGAGGATTAATCGCTTATGGGAGAAAGACGATGGAACAAGCCGGTAGCTTCTATACTGGCAACCACGGTTCTGACTGCGCAAGTTTTGGGAGGGGTATTCGCAGGTTCAGTTTTGGGAGCAGATACAGCACAAGCTGCCGCGGCAGAAGCCTCTCCGGTGACAGTGGATCTGCGTCTGATGAGCACTACGGATGTGCACACCAATGTATACGGCTGGGATTATTACAAGAATGCTGAATCCTTGACGGTAGGACTTGATCGTACGTCAACGCTGGTTAAAGCAGCCAGAGAACAGAACAGCAATAATCTTTTGCTCGACAACGGAGATTTGATTCAAGGAACTCCGCTGGGAACATATATGGCGATCAAGTCGGATCTACTTACTAACGATGAACGGATTCATCCTCTCATTGCAGCTATGAACGTTATGGGCTACGATGCAGCAACCTTCGGTAATCATGAGTTTAACTACGGGTTGACGTATTTGGACCGTACCATTAATGGCAGCGACAAAGATAATACAGGTGCGAATTTTGATTATGTAAATGCCAATATCTATAACATCAATGGTTCAAATAAGTATCTGCCTTATGAAATCATCGATAAAGTAGTCAAGGGTTCTGATGGTCAAAACCATACCGTAAAGGTGGGTTTGCTCGGTCTGGTAACTCCGCAAATTATGGAGTGGGACAAAGCGAATCTGGATGGCCAAGTGAAAGTTGAGGATATCAGCGAAACAGCCGAGAAGTTTGTTCCTGAGATGAAGGCTAAGGGTGCTGATGTCATCATCGCCATGGCTCATTCAGGCTTTGATGCTTCTGCGACTGGAGAAGGCGCAGAGAATGATATCAACCAGCTGAGTAAAGTGGCAGGCATCGACGCTATTACTTTCTCTCATACACACAAGGTTTTCCCGACTAACGGTGTGGATTCTGCGTTGGATGCTTCGTTCAAGGATCCTGCGACTAAGGCTCCTTATAATAACGATGTTGCCAAAATTGACAATGTTAACGGTCATATCAACGGTACTCCAGCAGTACAAGCCGGTTACGGCGGCGGGTATCTGGGGCTGATCGATCTTAAGATTGTTCAAAACGGCAGTGCGTGGAAAGTGGATAAAGACAGCTCTAAGGCATCCACGGTTTCTATCGCTGGCGCAAAAGTGGATCCGGCGATTGATGCCGTAACTTCTGCAGACCATGAAGCAACCAAAGCCTATGTGAATCAGCCGCTGGGTAAAACCACTGCTCCGATGAACAGCTACTTCGCTATGGTACAGGATGATCCAACGGTTCAGATCGTAACTTACGCCCAGCAGCGTTATGTTTCGAACCTGATCAATTCCGACCCGGCGTTGTCCGAATACAAGGATTATCCTATTCTTAGTGTGGGTGCTCCGTTTAAGGCTGGACGCAATGGTCCGGCAGAGTACACTGAGATTAACGAAGGGAATCTGACTATCGCCAGTGCAAGCGACTTGTACTTGTATGACAATACGCTGAAGGCAATTGTTGTTAACGGCGAGACAGTGAAAAATTGGATCGAAATGAGTGCGGGTGCATTTAACCGGATCAAACCGGCAATTTCCACACCGCAGCCTCTGCTGAACTCCGGATTCCAAGTTTTCAACTTCGACGTAATTGACGGTGTTCAATACACTATTGACGTAACTAAGAACGCGAAATACAAACCGGACGGTACGATCAACGATGCATCCTCCAGCCGGGTAACCAGCGTAACTTACGGTGGAAAACCGCTTGATTTGAACCAGAAATTCGTAGTTGTTACTAATAACTACCGCGCGAGCGGCGGCGGTAACTTCCCTGGCGTTAAGGGTTCGCCTATGATAATCGATTCCCAAATGGAAAACCGCCAGGTGCTGATGGACTACATCAGAGAAGCTGGTACGGTTGACCCGACTGCAGACGGCAACTGGTCGATTGCACCAATCAAGGGAAATGTGAATGTTACCTTCACTTCTTCTCCTAAAGCGACGGCTGTACTGCCGGGCAATATGACGGATACTGGTGTTAAAGATGCGAAGGGCTTTGAGGTTTACGGCCTTAATCTGAAAGAAACACCGGTGAAACCAACCCAGGATGTTGAGGTTCACTTGCTGGGGATCAATGACTTCCACGGTCAATTGGATACTACTTCGATTATGGACGGCAAAAATGCGGGTACGGCTGCGATTCTCGCAACTTACCTGAAAGAAGCACGTGCTAAATATACGAATTCGCTACTGTTCCACAACGGGGATTCCGTTGGTGCATCCGCTCCAGTGTCCTCACTTGAACGTGATGAGCCAACACATGTGTGGATGAACATGATGGGATTTGATGTCGGAACACTGGGTAACCATGAGTTTGACCAAGGTGTTCCAGCACTGAAAACACAGATTTTCGGTGGTGTTGATCCTAAGAACAGTAAAATAACCCATGCTGGTGCTGATTTTGATTACATCAATGCCAATGTGGTAGACAGTACTTACAAACAACCGATCATCAATCCTTACGTCATTAAAGAAGTAGGCGGCGTAAAAATCGGATTTATCGGCGTTGTAACAAAGGCGACACCTAGCAAGGTAGCCCCTTCCGGCCTGGTAGGTGTAAACTTCCTGTCTGCTTCGGAAGAAGTGGCAGCAATTGAGAAATATGCAAAAGAGCTTAAGCAAAAAGGTGTAGAGACGATCATTGTGCTTGCCCATGATCCTGCTACAACTAAAGGCGATGCAACTTCAGGCTTTGTAACAACAGGTGAAGCGGCTGATCTGGCCAAAGCCCTGCCGGCTGACTCGCCGGTTGATGTGATCGTGGCCGGAGATAATCACGGTTATGCTAACGATACTGTGAACGGTAAGCTGGTAGTTCAGGCTTACTCTTACGGTTCGGCATTTGAAGATATTAAGCTGATTATTGACCACAACACAGGTGATGTTAAAGCGAAGTCTGCAACTGTTACTAAAACTTTCCAAGAGGGTGTAACACCAGATCCTGAGACGGTAGCTCTGGTGAACAAGTACTTGGCTCTGCATCCTGAGCTGACGCTTCCTGTAGGTACAACTGACGGCACAATCACCCGTACCGATGTTTACAACAATGAGGCTGCCCTGGGCAACCTGATTGCTGACGCTATGCGGCAGGCAGATTTCGGCGATGGAGTCCCTACTGCTGATTTCGCCTTTATGAATCCGGGCGGTATCCGTGCCGATCTTCCGAAGGGAAATGTATCTTTCGGCGATCTGGCCAAAATCCAGCCGTTCGGCAACACACTCGTGAAGCTGAAGCTTACCGGTGAGCAGATCAAAACCCTGCTGCAGCAGCAATGGGCTGTGAAGGCTGACGGAACGCCGGATACGAAAACCCTGCAAATTTCCGGCCTGAAGTATACAGCTAATATGTATCTGCCGGTTGATCAGCGGATTGCCAGCCTGACCAAAGCTGACGGCACACCAATCAGCATGACGCAGACCTACACCGCAGTCGTCAACAACTTTATGGCTGCCGGTGGAGACAACTACATCGTGCTGACTCAAGACAAAAACCCGCTGGCCGGTCCGATCGATCTGGATGTATTCTATGATTACATCGTAGACACATTCAAAGGCGGCGCCATTACAGCCAAAATCGAAGGCCGTATTACGAATAATGTGAAGCCTCCTGTAGCCATCCCAGGCGGAACAGTAACACCAACTGCAACACCGGCACCAACAACAAGCCCTGCTCCTTCGGCAACACCGGCACCAACAGTGAAGCCGGTTCCTTCGGCAGTACCGTTCAAGGATCTGAGCAAGGTGGTATGGGCTCAAGAAGCCATCACCTCCCTGGCTGCAAAAGGGATCTTGAAGGGACTTGAGGACGGTAACTTCGCACCAATGAAGAACGTTACCCGTGCTGAATTTGTTACGATGCTCGTTCGTGCTCTGAACCTGAGCAACTCCGGTCCATCCGCAAGCTTCAAGGATGTGAAGCAGGGAGCATGGTATACCGACTCTATCGCTGCTGCTGTCCAAGCGGGCCTTGTCAAAGGCTCCGGAAACGGCAAATTCGAACCGGGACGTGAAATAACCCGCGAAGAAATGGCGATTATGATCGTTAATGCTCTTGGAGCTCAATTGCCTAAGATTGACACTTCGGCAGCCCTTGGACAATTTGCTGATAAGTCCTCCATTGCCTCTTACGCTCAGGAAGCTGTTGCAAAGCTGACTCAGGCGGGAATTGTAAATGGTGTAGACGGCGGTAAATTCGCACCGAAAGCGATCGCGAACCGTGCGCAAGCTGCAGTCATTATTTATCGTATGCTGAATAACAAAGCTTCCTAATCTTTCAATTGTACAAAAGGTGTTTCGTCAGTCATCTCCGGATGGCTGGCGGAGCATCTTTTTTATTATCTTCATTAAATGCAGTTTCGTTGCTCATGTGAAAAAGCCCGGTGCGTATCACACCGGGCCTTTCACATTTCTTGCCTGTAAGCCATTTTATTTTACAGCAGCTTCCCATTTGCAGCGGACCGGAGAAACAATTGCGCTTTCCTTCTTAAGCTCTGTAAAAGCCTTGTCGATGGCTTTACGTTCCAGTCCGGAGAGCTTTTCTACTTCGCCTGCGCTGAGCGGATTTGCTGAAGCTTTGAGAATATCCAGCACCTGATCTTTTACACTCATGTGTACACTTCCTAACCCTATAATTTTAATTGAAAGAATGACTTCTTAGATTTGTAGTATAGAAGAGTGTCGGGGGAAATGCAGTGATGTTTGTGGGATCGAGCACAAAAAAATTCACAGAATCCATTTACATATAAATCCAAAAGTGATATCATAATTATATCAAATACATATCTTATGGAGGTGCCATTATGAAAGAAAAAGTATTGCGTCCGGTAAGTGGTTTCTGGGTGATTGCACTGATCGCCATTTGTATCGGAGGCGGGGTTTACGGAGCAGTTCAGGCGTATATCACGGTGCCGATTATTCTTTTTGTCCTTGCTTCGGTGTTGTGCACCAGTATTAGTGTGGTACAGCCCAATAAGTCGGTTGTGGTAACATTCTTCGGGCAATACGTCGGAACCATTGTGCACAGCGGTTTATGGGCAGTTATTCCTTTTAGTATCCGCAAGACAGTGTCCCTTCGGGTACGCAACTTCAACAGTGTTAAGCTTAAGGTGAATGATGTAGAGGGAAATCCGATTGAGATTGCAGCAGTAATTGTTTTCAAAGTCATCAACTCCGCTAAGGCGCTGTTCGATGTCGATAAATACATGGCCTTTGTGGAAATCCAGAGTGAGACAGCGCTGCGTCATGTAGCCAGTAAATATCCGTATGACAACTTTAACGAGTCCGGGATGTCGCTGCGGGCCAACGCTGACGAAATTGCCAAAGAGCTGGCAACGGAACTGCAGGAACGCCTCTCCTTGTCCGGGGTAGAAGTGATTGAAGCACGTCTGACCCATTTAGCGTATTCAACTGAAATTGCCAGCACCATGCTGCAGCGCCAGCAGGCTTCTGCGATTCTCTCTGCGCGGCAGATTATTGTGGAAGGTGCAGTCGGCATGGTGGATATGGCTATCCGCCAGCTTAAAGAGAGCGGTGTGGTGGAGCTCGACGAAGAACGCAAAGCGGCAATGATCAACAATCTGATGGTGGCGATTGTGTCGGAGCGCGGAGCGAGTCCGGTCATCAACGCCGGCTCGTTGTACTAGAGGACGGTCCATTATGGCGGCCAAAAAAAGCTTTCCGCTGCGGATCGATCCTGAGCTGCACGAAGCGTTGGAACGCTGGGCGGGAGAGGAGTTTCGCAGCGTTAACGGACATATTGAATACTTGCTGCGTGAGTCTTTGAAGCGGGCGGGCCGCTTGCCGGGCAAAAAAAGCCGGGAAGAGGAGTGACTGGTACAGGAAACTTCACCTGCGCTAAGCTGCTTGAATGTCATATTTTGAATGTCGACCGCCGTCAGGCTTGACGGAAGCTGGCGACAGATTTATAATTACTCCATAATTCACGTTAACAGCTTCGACAAAGATATGGATCGTTGATTCAGGACCGCTTCAGAGAGAGGGAACAAGGCTGCAATTTCCTCCGGTATCCGGCATTCGATCTACCCCTTTATAGCTGCGGTTATGAACTCCTGGTACGTTGTCTGCCCGGGACTGTAAGAACCGCCGGTTCATGGCCGTTATTCCATGCTGACGAAGGATTCTGTTACTGGAATCGAATTTGGGTGGAACCACGGGTGCAATCACTCGTCCCTTTGCGGGACGGGTGTTTTTTGTATGCGTGGATTCTTCCGTTCCGCAGAATCCGCCGCCGCGCGCGGGCTCAACAAATGAAGTTTTCGCCACGGTAATTAGTGATGGCTAATCAATCCCTTAGGAGGAACAACAATGTCAGTAAGTATTAAACTGCCGGACGGATCGGTCCGGGAATATGAGAACGGAAGCAGCATCGAGGATGTAGCCGCTTCGATCAGCAGCGGACTTCGCAAGAATGCAGCCGCAGGTAAGCTCAATGGAGTCGTTGTCGATTTGTCGACCCCTCTGGAGGAGGGCGCTCTGGTGGAGATCGTAACCCTGGATTCCCCGGAAGGCCTTGAAGTTATGCGCCACAGTACAGCGCACTTGATGGCTCAGGCAGTTAGACGACTGTTCGGTGCGAAGGAAGTTAAGCTTGGGGTAGGTCCGGTTATCGAGGACGGCTTCTATTATGATATGGACCTGGAGCATCCGCTTAATCCGGAGGATCTGCTGAAGATTGAGAAGGAAATGGAACGCATCGTTAACGAGAATCTGCCGATTGTGCGCAAAGAAGTCAGCCGTAAGGAAGCGCTTGAGATTTTTGGAGAACTGGGCGATCCTTATAAGCTGGAACTCATTGAGGCTCTGCCGGAAGACAGCGTGATCTCAATTTACGAACAAGGCGAGTTCTTCGACCTCTGCCGCGGTCCGCATGTACCTTCGACTTCGAAGATCAAAGTGTTCAAGCTGATGAATGTGGCCGGGGCTTACTGGCGCGGAGACAGCAAGAATAAAATGCTTCAGCGTGTATACGGTACTGCCTGGATCAAAAAAGCACAGCTGGACGAGCATCTGCACCTGCTGGAGGAAGCGAAAAAACGTGACCACCGCAAGCTGGGCAAAGAACTGGAAATTTTCACATTCAACCAGCTGGTTGGACAAGGCTTGCCGATCTGGCTGCCAAAAGGCGCGAAGCTGCGCAGTATTCTTGAACGCTATATTGTGGATCTGGAAGCAAGCCTTGGTTATCAGCATGTATACACTCCTGTACTAGGTAACGTAGAGCTGTACAAGACTTCCGGACACTGGGAGCACTACCAGGAAGACATGTTCCCTAAAATGGTCATCGACACTGAAGAATTTGTGCTTCGTCCGATGAACTGCCCGCATCACATGATGATTTATAAGAGCTCGATGCACAGCTACCGTGATCTGCCGATCCGTATTGCTGAGCTGGGCACGATGCACCGCTACGAAATGTCCGGCGCGTTGACTGGTTTGCACCGTGTACGCTCCATGACGCTGAATGACTCGCATATTTTCTGCCGTCTGGATCAGATCAAGAGCGAATTCAAACGCGTGCTGGAGCTGATCAAACAGGTATACAGCGATTTCGGTATTCATGATTACCGCTTCCGCTTGTCCTACCGTGATCCGCAGGATACAGAGAAGTATTTCCAGAACGATGAAATGTGGGAAACTGCACAGCGTATGCTGCGCGAGGTAGCCGAAGAAGCGGGTCTGCCGTTCTTTGAAGCGGAAGGCGAAGCTGCCTTCTACGGACCGAAGCTGGATGTACAAATCCGCACGGCGCTGGGTAAGGAAGAAACTCTGTCTACTGTACAAATCGACTTCCTGCTCCCTGAGCGCTTTGAACTGGAATACGTCGGCGATGATGGTAACAAGCACCGTCCGGTCGTATTGCACCGCGGAATTCTTGGTACCATGGAACGTTTTGTAGCTTTCCTGCTGGAGAACTTTGCAGGTTCCCTACCACTGTGGCTGTCACCGCAGCAGGTTAAGATTATACCTGTATCTTCAGCCTTTGATGACTATGCCAAGGAAGTCGAAGCGAAGCTGCTCAAGAGCGGCATCCGGGCTGAGGTCGATCTGCGCAATGAGAAGATGGGCTATAAGATCCGTGAAGCCCAGCTGGAGAAGCTACCATATATGTTCGTAGTCGGTGAGAATGAGATGAATGCCGGTTCTGTATCAATCCGCAAACGCGGAGAAGGCGATCTCGGAGCGAAACCGCTTGATGAAGTTATCGAATCGCTGAATGCGGAAATTTCCGGCCGCGTAATTTAATTTTGCCGGGAGCTCTGCCGCAATCCGGCTAATAGCCACCCAATAAAAACCTCTGTCATCAGCCTCGTGAAGCCGAAGAATCGTGCTTCATGTATAAAATTTTGTGAAACGGGAAACCTTCGCTAATAGGGGGAGGTTTAACAAATGAACAAAATGGGCTTATGCCAGAGGTTTTGGTGTCTGATTGTCACGATGGTACTTGTATTGACTGCAGCCGGTATCTATCCGGATTATGGAAGCAAGTCAGTAGAGGCCAGCGGGATGGCAGACACTGCAGGTCAGCTAAGCGTCAGCACAATGAAGCCAGGTAATTTCCAAAATACACAGGATTCACCCTTCTTTACAAGCAGAAGCGGAGCGGAGCAGCAGCAGTCTACAGGCCGTGCCATTGTATATTCACAGGAGGCCCTAAATACAGAGGCTTCCCAGCTCGGGGGCACTTCAAGAGCTAAGCAACCATCGGCAACAAATGCACCCAAAGCGACTTCGGCACCTTCCGGCAAGAAGACGGATACAGCTGCCAAGCAGCCTGCATCAGTTACGGTAGCTGCACCTGCACCGGAGCAGATCATTACTTCGCTGAAGGTTACGGCAACGGGATATACAGCAGGCTATGAGTCAACCGGTAAAACAGCCAAACATCCGCAATACGGCATTACCTACTCAGGTGTCAAAGTACGCCGGGATAAAAATGCAGTTTCTACCATCGCTGCCGATCCCAAGGTTCTGCCGCTGGGAAGTATTCTTTATATCCCGGGTTACGGATACGCTGTGGTGGCGGATACCGGTTCAGCGATCAAGGGACGGAAGATCGACTTATATTTTGCCACTACCAAACAGGTGTATAAGGAATGGGGCAAAAAAACAGTGGTCGTTCAGCTGATCAAACGCGGTAACGGGAAATGTACGGAGAGCATGCTGAAGAACTTAGGCAAAGCGATTCAAACTTATAATACAGTTCCGCAAAACCTGCTGGAAGAGATTATCTAGGCTAGCCATATCCAAGCTGACAGCTTGAAATTTATTTCACTTAGGGATGCATAATACGGCCCTGAGCTTCCCATAATACGGACTGGGGCAAAGCAAGTGCCTCTTCCGAGAACACACAGGGAGGTGAAATTCAGTGGCTAAAAAATCAAAGGTACAAGAGAACTATAAAACACCGAATGAAAAATACAATGCGGAGTTTGCTGTAGAGAATGACGGCGCAACGCAGCAAGGTACATTCTCCAAAGCAGGGCAAAAGGTACAAGAAAACTATAAAACACCGAATGAAAAATACAATGCAGAGTTTGCTGTTGAAAATGACGGCACAACGAAGTAAGGTGTGTTTTCTCAAACCATTGCAATAACCGCAGCAGTAATGCTGTGAACGTTTAATCTTACACCGATATGCTACATTTGGACTGTTCCGCTATATGCTCATGTTCTGAGCTGCGGAGCAGTCTTTTTTTGAGATAAAGTTTAGGTTGTACGCTATAAAATATCCTTTATATTTTTCGCAGAAACGGATACCTTCCTTATAGGACGGTATCCGTTTCTGCTTACGGAGATCAGGCATCTTCCATACGTTCATTCGGGTGACAGCTCGGTCCCGAGACTGAGGCAAGTTTACTTCTCACGCCGCTGTTCGCAGCGCAGTTGATGTTGTAGACTAAGGCTATAAGTAACAGATAAACGTGGACATCACAAATAAAGGAGAAATGACAGATGAAAAGAAGGTTCACCAGCCAGATTCTCGGCGGCTTGATCCTGATAGGACTCGGTTGGATGTTTCTTCTGAGACAGATGGGATATACCGATTTTAGTATAGGTTCTCTGATTTCAGATTATTGGCCGCTCATTCTTATATGGATGGGGTTACAAAATTTTCTCTCTACAGGCGAGCGCGGCTCGAAAGGTTCGTCCGCATTTTGGGGATTTTTCTTCATGGCGCTCGGGGTTTATTTTCTGGGCCGCAATTTGGAGTGGTTCGATGTATCGGCCGGTGATTTTTTCAAAATGCTGATTCCGGTGATGCTGATTGGCGGCGGGCTGTTTGTTATCTTTAAGCCGCGTGACCATACACCACCTGTACCTCCGGCACCGCCAGCGCCACCTAACTTTTATCCGCCCGGACCCGGAACTCCTGATGCTGAGCCTCCGAAACCGCTGGAATCCACACTGGATGAGCAGTTTGAACAGAAATTCGGCAAACCTGCCGGTGAGCGCGATTGGAATAAATATCTGCATAAAGAAGATTCGGATGAGAATGAACAGGATCAGGGAAACAAGGGGTATTTTCAGTCGGCATCGGAAGCCCGCTGGCAGGATAACCGGGAACGGCATGAACGCAGACGGCAGGAGCGCCAGGAACGTCATGCCCGCAGACACGGCGAATGGCATGAGGAATTTCATGAAGCGAGTAACCATAAGGAAACAACGAACCGTTCCGCATTTATCGGTGATGTGCACATGGGTAAGGAGCATTTTCAACTGAAGCACACCAATATCTCGCAGTTCATCGGGGACACTGTGCTGGACCTGACAAACGCGCAGATTCCTTACGGTGAGACCAAAATTAATATCTCCGCATTTGTCGGCGACATTAAAGTCTATATCCCGGATGATATGAACCTTGGGGTTTCTGTGAACAGCAGCTCCTTTATCGGTGATATGCAGGTGCTGGAGGAATCGCGCAGCGGTTTCATGAGCAGCGTACAGTGCAAGACGCCATATTATAAGGAAGCAGGCAAAAAAGTCCGGATTAACGTGAGTGCTTTTATCGGTGATATAAAGGTTAAAACGGTGGGTTAACGGATGGGGACGATCTTCAGCAATACCAAATGGCTGCTGCTGCTCTATTTCCTGCTTAGCGGAGGCGTCGCTGCCGGGCTCGTGTATGCCGGGACATGCCTTAACTACATCGAAGTTGTGGATTACCGGATGTGGCTGTATCTGAGTATTGGCATTGTGCTGTTCAATGTTGTGGTCGGCTACATGGCCGGACAGCGGATTCAGCGCCGGATCGACCATCTCGATCTGAACATGTTACAGGTAGCCAAAGGTAATCTTTCCGTCCGGATGCCGGAGAGTGATGACCAGTCTTTTGCCCGGGTGTACCACGAGTTCAATATCATGATGGATACGGTTGAGAACAAGATGCAGATTTTGCAGCGGCTGGGTGAGCAAGAGGTAATTGAGAAGGAAAAGGCAGCGGAGAGCGCGGTACTGGAAGAGCGGAGGCGGATGGCCCGTGATTTGCATGATACGGTGAGCCAGCAGCTGTTCGCGATCCATATGTCCGCTTCTTCGCTGCCTAAAGTGCTGGAACGGAATGAAGAGCATGGGATGACGGTAATGAATCAGCTCATTACGATGTCGCAAATGGCACAGAAACAGATGAGAGCTCTGATTGCCCAGCTGCGCCCGGTAGAACTGGAAGGCCGCAATCTGTTTGAAGCACTGGAGAAGTGGTTTCCGGACTACTGCCGGCAAAATGGGCTTAAGGGAGTCAAGGAGCTAGAGCTGCAAGGGGAGCTCTCGGAGGCGATTGAGCATCAGCTTTTTCTGATTATCCAGGAGTCCATGGCGAATATCGTTAAGCATGCCGGAGCAAGGGTGGTCAGTCTGTCTCTGCGTGAAGCGCCACGGCAGGTGGTGCTCAGCATCAGCGATGACGGCCAAGGGTTTGAGCATGTGCAGCATAAGCAAGGCTCTTATGGTCTGACTACGATGCGCGAGCGTGCGGAAAAGCTGGGCGGACAAGTGGAGATTATCAGCCGCAAAGGAGCGGGAACGACGATCCGCGTACATATTCCTAAGTTTGTGCAAGGCAATCAGGAACAGGAGGAATAGAACATGAGTGTCATAAAAGTGTTGCTGGTGGATGATCATGACATGGTGCGGATGGGGCTCAAAACCTATCTGATGCTGGATCCGAAGTTCGAGGTCATTGGCGAAGCAGGGAATGGGGCAGAAGCGCTGAATATGCTGCGCGGATGGGGACAGGAAGGCTTGCCGGATCTGGTGCTGATGGATCTGATGATGCCGGTCATGAACGGGGCCGAGACGACCCGTGCCGTGCTGGCTGAATTTCCGGGACTCAAAATCGTCATCCTCACCAGCTTCCTGGAAGATGATCTTGTAGTGGATGCAATTGAAGCCGGGGCGGTCAGCTATGTGCTCAAAACGGTTTCCGCTGAAGAGCTAATCTATGCGCTGCAAGGCGCTTACCGGGGTATGCCGGTAATGACCGGTGATGTCTCTCAGGCATTGACCCGCGGCATCCGGCAGCGTACCGTTCAGGGCGATTCCTCTGGTTTAACCGAACGGGAGAAAGAGGTTCTGCTCCTTATTGCCGAAGGCAAGACCAATAAGGACATCGGTGAGGAACTGCATATCAGCATTAAAACGGTAAAGACGCATGTCAGCAACCTGCTGATGAAATGCGAACTGGATGACCGTACACAGCTGGCTATATACGCCCACCGCAAAGGCTGGGCGCAGCAAGGATAAGCATGCCGCAACGCTTTAAGTATTACTTGAAGATAAGGTTTATCATAAACTTTCAAATTATATATCTGTCCTAGTTATGTTTAAGTATTTGATCTTGCCCTTGTTCCGGCCCGGCGCGTTCTAAGCGTTCGGGCTTTTTTTCTCTATCATTCACGGATTTTTGCTAGTCTCACCCTAGAGCCCCCCAGTTTTTATCTCCGCTTAAATTGTTTTTAATGTGAACTTAAGGTTTAAAGTACAAAATAAGATCAAGAAGAAAACATTACTCCTTGTCAGACAGACAAGGCACGGGAGGAACGTAAACAATGGACGATAACAAAAACAACTTCAATCGTGATCATGAACCCACCACGGACCGGGAATGGGATAACTCCAATAGCAGCAGTAATGACACTAACAACAGCAGCAATAATAACCAATCTTCTGAGTCAAGCTCTTCCTACTATTATTCCTATGGCCCTTTTAAATCGCTTAACAATGATGAAGTGAATCCGGAGAACGGACAGCACTATAGCCGGCTTGAGCCTGAGCGTGTTGAGGTTACGCCTCCGCAGCCGGTCAAACAGCTTCCTTACAGCACTTCGCTGCGCACTACCGGTAATGACGGAAATGGCGGACGAGGCGGAAACGGTCCAGAAGGAAGCAATGGCTGGCAATATAACCGCAAGCCTAAGAAACCGGTAAAAGCAGTGCTGATCTCGTTCCTGGCCGGAATGGTCGTATTGTCCGGATCGATGTTCATGGCAGACCGGGGCAACTGGTTCACAGGGGATCAGGTGACAACGGCAGCAGTAGCAAGCACAACAGCGAAAACAGCGGTTGGTAGTGCCAATGTTACACCTTCAACCTCCACTACGAATCTGTTTACAGGAACAACGGATGTCTCAAGCGTAGTTGATGCGGTGGGGCCTGCTGTCGTCAAAATTGAAACTCTAGTAAAAACGAATTCCAGCAGAAGCTCCTCTAATCCGAATATGAGCGATCCATTCTCGCAATTCTTTTTCGGTGACCAGTTCGGGGGCAGCAACTCTTCCGGCACTGATGAGAATTCACAGTCGGATTCCAATTCGAATTCTACACAGCTCACTCCATACGGAATCGGAACAGGCTTCATCTATGATTCCTCCGGTTATATTCTGACTAACCAGCACGTAATCGAAAATGCTGATGTTATCCAGGTTACTGTGGACGGCACTACAAAGCCATATGAAGCGAAATTGCTTGGCGCAAGCAAAGATTTGGACCTTGCAGTGCTGAAGATTGAAGGTGCGGATTTCCCTACAGTAGCGCTTGGTGATTCCGACAGTATCAAGGTTGGCTCCGAGGTTGTAGCGATTGGTAATCCGCAGGGCTTCGATCATACCGTTACAGCCGGTGTGCTCAGTGCGAAGGACCGCAGTATCGATATCAATGAAGAAGACGGAAGCGGCACACGCAATTACAAAAATCTGCTGCAGACCGATGCTTCGATCAATCCGGGGAACTCCGGCGGCCCGCTGCTTAACCTGAACGGTCAGGTTATCGGGATGAACGTCGCAGTCAGCACGGATTCGCAGGGTATCGGGTTTGCGATTGCCGTCAATACCATTAAAGAGGTTGTCGACAAGCTGGAAGCCAATCAGGAAATTCCGAAGGAACCGGTACCGTTCATTGGCGCATCGCTGATGACCATTACGGATGAAGTTGCCAAACAAATGGGTACTGACATTAAGGAGGGATCCGTAGTTGCTGAGATTGTCTTCAAGTCGCCGGCTTATACTGCAGATCTGCGCCCTTACGATATTATTACAGGTGTGAATGGTACCAAATACGCTACAAGCCAGGATCTGATTACTTACATTCAGTCCCTGAAGGTTGGCGACAAAGTAACCCTGAATGTTGTACGTGACGGCAAAAAGCTGGAGCTTCCGGTTACAATCGGAAATAAAAATGATTTTGATACCTCCAAAACGAATTCCCAAGGGAAATAAACACACCGGACGGTAAAGCACAAACGGAAGGGGAGACCCTTCCGTTTGTGCTGCTACTGGACGTGAAACCTTACATTCATGCTACAATAGATTTAAATGATTTGGACAATGGGGGCTGCTTGATGCGACCGAATATTTTAATTATTGATGACGATGAAAAGATAATTTCCATGCTGCGGCGTGGCCTGGCCTTTGAAGGCTATGACGTAAAAACGGCCTCTAACGGCGCGGACGGATTGCGTGCCGTCCTGACCAGCGATCCTGATGTGGTTGTTCTTGATGTCATGATGCCGCAGGTGGACGGCTTTGAAGTGTGCCGGCGTCTACGCGAGGGCGGGAGCAGTGTGCCCGTGCTGATGCTGACGGCCAAGGACGAAATTGAACATCGTGTAAAGGGGCTTGACCTGGGAGCGGACGATTATCTGGTGAAGCCATTCGCACTGGAAGAACTGCTGGCCCGTGTGCGGGCGCTGCTGCGCCGCAAGAGTGAACAAGGAGGAAATCCGGACCAGTCGGTTTCCTATGAGGACATTACACTGGATGTGGATTCCCGTGAAGTCACCCGTGCCGGCAAACGGCTGGAGCTGACGGCGAAGGAATTTGAACTGCTGCATCTGTTTATGCAGAATCCGAAGCGTGTATTATCCCGTGATCTGATCATGGACAAAATTTGGGGATATGACTACAGCGGAGAATCCAATGTGCTTGAGGTATACATCGCCATGCTGCGTCAGAAGACGGAGGAGCATGGCGGTAAACGTTTGATTCAGACGATCCGGGGAGCCGGTTACATTCTAAGAGGTGACAATTAACATGTCTATTAAATTGCGGCTGACAGCTTGGTATTCAGGGATTTTGGCCGTTATGCTGCTGGCCTTATCAGCCGCAATTTACGGTTTTGTCTATATTAATACGTATGGGGATTTGAAAGAGCGGCTGATGAAGCAGGCCCAGCAAGTAGACCTTAAGGTAGGCATAGACTATAACGACGGTACTTTGAAACAAATCCTCGGCGGTCCCGCCGGACAAAGTCTATTTGCCCAATTGTACATTTATGATCTGGAAAAACTGATTCCCAGCCAGAACATGGCGGAGATCAATCTGGAGTTGAAGGTCCCTGCAAAGGATGCTGTCTCCAAACAGCAGGGGTTCTTGCAGGCAACTTACGGTGGCAATCCGTTTCTGATCTACCAGAAGGCTATTGAAGTAGTCAGCACGAACGAAACCCATTCGGCTGTGCTTCAGGTAGCCGTCTATACCGGGGAGCAGGTGACACTGCTGGCCAGGCTAAAGAACATTCTGTTGGTTGGTTCCTTTGCGACACTGATAGCAGCGTTTACATTTGGCCTGTTCCTGGCCCGTAAGTCGATGAGCCCGATCGGCAAAGTCATTGAGGCAGCTAACGGTATACAGACCGGCACGGACCTGAGTTCCCGGATTGTCTATGACGGACCGCCGGATGAAATTGGCCGGCTGATTGAGACGGTCAACAGCATGCTTGGGCGGATGGAAGGGTTCTATAAAGAGCTGGAAGATTCCTATGCTACCCAGCGCCGGTTTGTGTCCGATGCTTCACATGAGCTGCGCACCCCGCTCACAACAATCCGCGGCAATATCGATCTGCTGCAAAAAATCTGGGAGATGGAGCCGGAACAGAGCAGAATGAGCGAGGCGGAAATCCGCCAGCTGTCCATCGAATCCGTGAAGGATATCGCCGATGAATCGAAACGCATGAGCCGCCTCGTAGCCGATATGCTCTCCTTGGCGCGTGCCGATACCGGCCGCACCTTTGACAAGGAACCGGTGGCACTGGAGCCGCTAATGACTGAAGTAGCCCGCAGGGCTTCCTTCCTGCCGCGCCAGTCCGAATGGTCCATTGGTGACCTGAGCCATATGAACGGCAAATATATTGTGGGCAATAAGGATTATCTGCAGCAGATGCTGTTCATTTTCATCGATAATGCCTTTAAATATACACCGTCCGGTGAAGTTACAATGGATGCTGTATTCTATCAGAACCAGGTAGGGATCCGGATCAAGGATACCGGAATCGGGATGGATAAGGACGAGGTGCCTCATATCTTTGACCGCTTCTACCGGGCGGATGAATCACGGGGCATTACGGAAGGAATCGGCCTTGGGCTCTCGATTGCCAAATGGATTATTGATGAACATGGCGGCTCTGTAGAAGTGGTAACCCGTCAAGGAGAGGGCACTACCTTCATCATCTGGCTGCCGCTTCTCTTTGCTCCGCCGCTGGAATAGGGTATAATAGATCAGGTCCTATTACAGCTGTCATTGACTGCAGAAAGCCGGTGAAAATACATGGAAGTCCTTAAAATTTCTCCCCGGGGCTATTGCTACGGTGTCGTCGATGCCATGGTTATGGCACGGCAGGCCGCACAAAATCTTGATCTGCCCCGGCCGATTTATATACTTGGCATGATTGTGCATAACACTCATGTTACGAATTCCTTTGAGGACGACGGAATCATCACACTGGACGGGCATAACCGTCTGGATATTCTCGATAAAGTGGATAGCGGCACCGTCATTTTCACTGCACATGGCGTATCGCCGGAAGTCCGCAAGATGGCCCGTGCCAAGGGTCTAACTACCGTTGACGCCACTTGTCCAGATGTGACGAAGACACATGACCTTATCCAGGAGAAAGTAGCTGAAGGCTACGAGATTATTTATATTGGCAAAAAAGGCCATCCGGAGCCCGAAGGCGCCGTTGGTATTGCTCCAGACCATGTCCATCTGATTGAAAAGGAAGAAGAGATTGCCGGATTGTCTATCCCTTCCTCGCGGATCGTTATCACGAACCAGACCACGATGAGCCAGTGGGATATTAAGCATATTATGAAAAAGCTACTGGAGACCTTCCCTGGTGCTGAGGTCCATAATGAGATCTGCATGGCTACCCAGGTGCGGCAGGAAGCGGTAGCAGAGCAAGCCGGCCAATGTGATCTGGTGATTGTTGTCGGCGATCCCCGCAGCAACAACTCCAATCGTCTGGCTCAGGTGTCTGAGGAAATTGCCGGTGTACCCGCTCACCGGATCTCTGATGTATCCGAGCTGAACACAGAATGGCTGCAGGGAATTTCCAAGGTTGGGGTAACCTCCGGTGCCTCTACACCAACCCCGATCACGAAGGAAGTCATCAGCTACCTGGAGCAATACGATCCGGCGCTGCCTGAGACTTGGGAGATTAAGCGTACAGTGAATATGGCGAAGCTTCTTCCGCCTGTGAAGAACAAGACGACAAGTGCAACTTAATGACTTGGAGTTATGAATTTATTTTTATCATATAAGCTGCACCTGGTTCCTGTTTGGGGCCGGGTGCATTTTTCTTAGGTTAAATACTTTTTCATGGAAAGTGTTGGTAGATCCAGCGTGTTTTCCGGGAAAAAAAGTTGACGTAAGATGCAATATGCGGTAAAATCACTTTAGCGCTTAAAAGCACACACGCGTCGTAGCGAAATAGTATTTTATCATAATCGGGACATTATTTGAGAATAAATGGCCTAAAAGGGGAGCTATAATATGATCGTTATTACATCCAATCAAACACCGCAGGACCAGGTAAATGATATTATTGCAGTTATTGAAAAAGAAGGTCTGCAGGTTCATCTTTCGCGGGGAGCGGATCATACGGTAATCGGTTTGGTTGGCGGAGTGACGCCGAAGCTTGCAGAGCATCTGCGGCAGATGAAGGGCGTAGAGAATGTCGTAAAAATCACCAAATCCTACAAGCTGGCCAGCCGTGACTTCCATCCCGAGGATACTATTATTGATATCCGCGGTGTTAAGATCGGCGGAGAAAATCTCGTCATTATGGGCGGCCCTTGCGCTGTTGAGTCCCCTGAACAGATCGATGAAATTGCCCGGCTGGTCAAGGCTTCCGGCGGCCAGGTGCTGCGCGGCGGAGCATTCAAGCCGCGGACGGGTCCTTACAGCTTCCAGGGTGTAGGTGTGGAAGGCCTGACTATGATGGCCGAGGCCGGAAGAAAGCACGGCCTGCTTACCATCACTGAGGTAATGACTCCCGAGTATGTTGATATTTGTGCGGAACACGCTGATATTCTGCAGGTAGGCACGCGCAACATGCAGAATTTTGATCTGCTGCGCAAGCTGGGAACCTGCGGCCGCCCGGTGCTGCTCAAACGCGGATTCAGCGCAACCTATGATGAGCTGCTCAATGCGGCGGAGTACATTCTGGCCGGAGGTAACCGGGATGTTATGCTGTGTGAGCGCGGCATCCGGACCTTTGAAACGTACACACGCAATACGCTAGATCTGTCTGCAATTCCGGTGCTTCAGAACCTGAGCCATCTGCCTGTTATTTCCGATCCAAGCCATGGCACAGGCCGCCGCGAATTAGTGGAGCCAATGGCAAAAGCCTCAGTTGCTGCCGGTGCCAATGGTCTGATTATCGAAATGCATACCGATCCGGACAATTCCATGACAGGTGACGGGGTCCAATCCCTGTTCCCTGAGCAGTTTGATAAGCTGCTGAGAGATCTGGAGAAGCTTGCGCCGATCGTGGGACGCAAGTTCTCAAATTCGCTTGAAGCGGCTCCTATCGCCTAATTCAAGCAGAAGAAATCAGTCTGGCTTACGGTCCTCTTTGCCGCTCACGGGCGGAGGAAGAGGACCTATTTCAGTTACAGCAGAAACCGTATGTCACTATTTAGGACAGGCTAAGCGTTTTTCACGAAAGCGTCAGAATATCTTACATTGTCGTCAGAAATACCTGACATAAGCATTGACGATGTTAGGTTTGAGTTTTATAATGACGACAGTAAAAAAATTAAAACAAGAACATTTGATACTGTGAGCGGCCTAATGTTCGGAACTTGGGGAGGAATTAATTCATGTCGGTTGAAAAAGTGTTGCAGACGATCAAGGAAAACAATATCGAGTGGGTGGATTTTCGGTTTGTAGATTTAGGTGGACGTGCTCACCATATCTCATTGCCAGCATCCGCAGTGGAAGAAGAGACATTTGTAAATGGTGTAGCTTTTGACGGTTCTTCCATCAAAGGGTTCCGCGGTATCGAAGAATCGGACATGGTTATGATGCCTGATCCAAGTACTACATACATCGATCCTTTTACAGCTCACCCGACGCTGAATGTTATGTGTGACATCTTCACACCTGACGGCGAACGTTATGAGCGCGACCCGCGCGGTATCGCAGTAAAAGCGGAAGAGTTCCTGCAAGCAAGCGGTGTGGGTACAGCAGCTTTCTTCGCACCTGAGTCCGAGTTCTTTATCTTTGACGATGTGCGTTACGAAAGTGGAATGAACAGCTCTTCCTTCTTCGTAGATTCCGAAGAAGCAGCATGGAACACAAACCGCAAAGACGAAGGCGGCAACCTTGCATTCAAAGTTGGCGTTAAAGGCGGATATGTTCCGGTAGCTCCAGTGGATTCCCAACAGGATATCCGCAGTGAAATGTGCCGCTTGCTTAGCGAAGCAGGCCTTGAAATCGAACGCCATCACCATGAAGTGGCGACTGCAGGCCAAGCGGAAATCAACTTCCGTTTTGACACCCTGAAGAAAACAGCTGACAATCTCCTTACTTACAAATATATTGTTCAAAACACAGCACGCCAATATGGTAAAGTAGCAACTTTCATGCCTAAACCACTGTTCGGCGATAACGGTAGCGGCATGCACGTTCACCAATCCATCTTCAACGGCAGCGAGCCTTTGTTCTACGAAAAAGGAGCATACGCGAACCTGAGTGAAATGGCGCTCAACTACATCGGCGGTATCCTGTATCATGCTCCGGCACTGATCGCGCTGACTAACCCAAGTACTAACTCATTCAAACGTCTGGTACCTGGTTATGAAGCACCAGTTAACCTGGTTTACTCCAAAGGTAACCGCTCCGCTGCTGTCCGTATCCCGGTAGCTGCTGTAACACCTAAGGGCTGTCGTATTGAATTCCGTACTCCTGACTCCACTGCTAACCCTTACCTGGCTTTCTCGGCTATGCTGATGGCGGGTCTGGACGGAATCAAAAAGAAGATCAACCCTGAAGAAATGGGTTACGGTCCACTGGACAAGAACATCTACGAATTGTCTGATGCTGACAAAGGGAAGATCCGCAGCGTTCCAGGCAGCCTGAATGAAGCGCTTGACGCTTTGGAAGCTGACTATGAATTCCTGACTGAAGGCGGCGTCTTCACTAAAGACTTCATTGACAACTATATCGCTCTGAAACGTGGAGAAGCACAAGAGGTTGCTATCCGTGTTCATCCGCACGAATACTCCCTGTACTTTGATATGTAAGATCGATTAAATCTTAAATAAGCTTTGCTTTAGAAGCCCCCGGGTCCTCCCGGGGGCTTCTTTATGTGCTTTTAAATGAAGGCTGAAGGCTCTGTAATGCCCTTGGTTAGATTTAGTGCGTCACAGTGGTGTATTGGTGCAGCAGGAGAGTCTCGCCCTTAGAATTAGCATCAGAGGCTTCTGTTGCGTCAGCAGAATTTACTGATAAAAGTCGTAGCTTTTGCTTGTCATAAATTTCCGAAAGTTTTCGTAAATCTAGTTCATGCATATGAATTTTATAGAAAAATTAGAAAAGATAGCGTTTCCTAGAAAGGGAATTTAATTATTTACTCTATAAATAATAGATTATTTTACTGTGAATTCGTGATTTTGGATATAGTCATGAGCTGTTTCGAAGATGATTTCGGTAATTTCATACAATATTTATAATAGAAATCTTCGATATAATCGTTTGAAAGCATTGATATATCACTGGTTTTCTCTGATGTTTCTATGTGATATAAAGCGTTGGTAAGAATTATCTTTACAATGATAAATAACGATGTAATAATAATACCGAAATCGGTTTCGGTATTAATAAGTACGTAAATTTAGCCTCAGTTATAGAAAGGATGAATACAGTGAATCAAAAGAGCACACCTAACTGGCAGTTCACCGGGAACAACGGAGAGTTCAGCCTTAAGCACCCTGACAAGAGCAGCTTCTTATATTTTCCCTTGGTAAATGAAGGAGGAATGATGTCCTCAATCAGCCCGCAGCTTCATGGTCAGGTGACTACAGGGCATAATACCTTCCTGACACCGCCAATATCAGTGGAGGATTTACATAACTCCAGAGGGTCACGTAATTTCTGGGTCTATGTAGAGGGTAAGGGAGCCTGGTCGGCGGCAGGGAATTCAGCACGCCAGCATGCACAGGCTTACTCGGATTCTGCTGATGAGTCACTGCTGGAAGCAGGATTGCTGTGGCACCGGATAACCCGGGAGAATAAAGAGCTGGGAATTAAAGCGGAAGTGACCAGCTTTGTTCCTTGCGGCACAGACACAGTAGAACTGATGAAGATTGTGCTGACGAACACAGGAACAGAGGAAATAAGAATCACCCCGACTGCAGCAGTTCCGTTGTATGCACGCTCGGCAGATGATCTCCGGGATCACCGCCATGTTACTTCTCTGCTGAACCGGATATATACTTCGGCGTATGGTGTTGAAGTACAGCCCGCGCTTTCCTTCGACGAACGGGGCCATCGGATTAATCATACGTCTTACGGTGTGTTTGGAGCTGAGGAGGAGGGGGGACAGCCAGCCGGTTTCTTCCCTGTGCAGGAGGATTTTATCGGTGAGGGAGGCAGCCTGGATTGGCCGGAAGCGGTCGTCCTTAATGCGGAACCGCAAATCGGGCATGGCGGCGGCATACATAAAGAGGGCTATGAAGCACTGGGCGGATTAAGGTTTGCCTCTGCAGCACTGCTGCCGGGCCAGAGCCGATCTTATGTGGTTGTGCTGGCGATAGAGAGTGACCGGATCAATATCTCCAGGCTGATGTCCAAGTACGGCGCTTCCGCTGCTTTTGATGCGTATCTGGAAGAGAATAAGCTCTTCTGGGCCGGTAAAGTGAATACAGTGGAATTCCACACCGGGGATGACGACGCTGACCAATGGATGAAATGGGTTACGCTGCAGCCGGTGCTCCGGAGACTGTATGGAAACTCTTTTCTGCCATACCATGATTATGGAAGAGGCGGCCGCGGCTGGCGTGATCTGTGGCAGGATTGTCTGGCTCTGCTCATTATGGAGCCGGGCGATGTGCGCAGCCTCCTGCTGAATAATTATGCGGGTGTAAGAATCGACGGCAGTAATGCAACTATAATTGGCCAGCAGCCTGGCGAATTCATCGCCGACCGCAACAACATTCCGCGCGTCTGGATGGACCACGGAGCCTGGCCGTTTATGACCACGATGCTCTACTTGAATCAGAGCGGCGATCTGGACTTCCTGCTGCAGGAGCAGACCTACTTCCGGGATTCCTTCATGAGCCGCTGCCGTGAGCGTGACAGCTCCTGGGAAGGAGCCGCAGGCAGCAGTCTGCGGACAGCAGACGGGAACATTTACAAAGGGACGATCCTGGAGCATATTCTGCTGCAGAACCTGGTGCCATTCTTCAATGTAGGCGAGCATAACAATATTCTGCTGGAAGGTGCAGACTGGAATGACGGGCTGGATATGGCGGCTCAGCGCGGGGAAAGTGTTACTTTTACCGCCTTCTATGCCAGCAATCTGTATGAACTCTCCATGCTGCTGCGTACTCTGAAAGAACGCACGGGGCAGAAGACGCTGGTATTGGCTGAAGAAATGGTACTGCTGCTGGATTCGCTGGGGGATGCAGTGGATTATACGTCTGTATCCGCGAAGCTGGAACGGCTGAAACACTTCTATGCCGCTGCGCCGAACGTGGTAAGCGGAATTCGTGCTAATCTCGACATTGAGCAAGTGGCAGACGACTTGGCTCAAAAAGCAGAATGGATCTTTGCCCATCTGCGCAAGAATGAGTGGGTGGCAAGCGAACATGGCGATGGCTGGTTCAACGGCTACCACAACAATGATGGTGAACGGGTGGAAGGGGAAAAGGCTGAAGGTGTCCGCATGACGCTCACAGGACAGGTATTCCCGCTTCTTGGCCATGCTGCGGCACCAGAGCAGATCCCGCACATCATCGCAGCTGTGGAACGCAACCTGTTTGACGAGAAAATCGGCTACCGGCTGAATTCCAATTTTGGCGGTATCCAGCAGAATTTAGGGCGTGCATTCGGTTTTGCTTTTGGACATAAGGAGAACGGAGCAATGTTCAGTCATATGACCGTAATGTACGGAAATGCGCTCTATAAACGCGGATATGTACAGGAAGGACACAAGGTGCTGGATTCGCTGTATAACTTGAGTGCGAATTTTGAGCTTAGCCGGATATATCCCGGCGTTCCAGAGTATATCAATGAACAGGGCAGGGGCATGTACACCTATTTGACCGGCTCGGCAAGCTGGCTGCTGCTGACAATGGTAACTGAGGTGTTTGGTGTAAAAGGGCAGCTCGGCGACTTACGGCTTGAGCCGAAGCTCGTCAAAGAGCAGTTTGATCAGGAAGGCAAAGCTTCGATCAAGACCCTTTTTGCGGACCGCCAGCTGGAAGTCGTCTATACGTCCACAGGCAGCGCCGGATACGGAGAGTATCAAATACACTCGGTAACGCTGAACGGCGCTGAGGTGACGCTTCAGCGCGTCTCAGAAGGTGTTGTGATCCCGCGCGATGTATTGAGTGCCCTGCCGGAAGGGCAGGTTCATCAGTTGCAAGTCGTGCTGGCTTAAGTATACAAGTTAACAGGAGCGCCTGTTCCGCCGGATATGGCGCTGCAGGCGCTTTTTGAATCTGATGAAATAGTGTTAAAGATGTTAATCAGCTTTAGAGAAAGAAAGGAGAACAACAAATTGTCTACTATTCTCTCGAACGGCATTCTAACTGTTGAGATTGCGGAACCTGGAGCCTATAACGGTACCCGGTTCGACTGGACCGGATTTATAACCCAAGTCACACTGGAGAAGGGCAAACATACCTTTTGTGTTCCCGAGAGCCTGATACCCGGGCACGGCAGCAACGGGGTTGGACTATGCAACGAGTTCGGCATTTCCCGGGCAATTGGGTATGACGAAGCAGCTGCCGGAGAACGGTTTCCTAAGCCCGGCGTAGGCCTGCTGCAAAAGCTGGATGAGGAAGCTTATGATTTTAGCCGGACCTATCCTTTAACTCCCTTCAAGATAAGCGTGGAAAGCAGCGGGCAAGAAATAACGTATACGGTTTTTCCCGAGGAGTGCCGGGGGTACAACATGCTATTGACCAAGCGTATATCCCTGGAGGGTGACCGGCTAAATATTGACTATAAGCTGGAGAACAAAGGAACAAAGCCGTTGCATACGGAGGAATATATTCATAACTTTATAGGAATTAACGGCAGCCTCACCGGGGAAGGCTATGAACTAAGGCTGCCTGGAACAGCCAAGGTAGAGGCACCCGAGTCCTCCTTCACGGCTGAGCTGCTGCGTACATCCGGAGACAGACTAGGCTGGAATACAGAGCCGGGACGTCCCTTCTACTGCAGGCTGGCAGGGTGGGAGAATGCGGATGCCGAATTTTTTTGGGAGCTGATTCATCATCCTAGCGGGGTTGGCATCCGTGAGAGCGGGAATTTCCGTCCGGAGCGGATGGCGCTATGGGGTGAGCGGCATGTAATTTCACCCGAAGTTTTTGCGGACATCAGCATTTTACCGCGTCACAGCAAGGCTTGGCGCCGCAGCTATCAATTTTTCACGTTCTGAACTGCAGTGATCTTACGTTCTATGTGAATAATTATACTTGCTGGCGTGTTAGAATGCTGCTATCATATCGATATCCATATTCGTAGGAGAGAAAGGGTGGGGAGCAATTTGAGCAAGAGAGCATACAATTTTAATGCAGGTCCGGCGGCGCTGCCGCTTGAAGTATTGGAACGCGCACAAACGGAGTTTGTAGAATTCCGCGAAAGCGGAATGTCCATTATGGAGATGTCGCACCGCGGGGCAATATACGAATCCGTGCATAATGAAGCACAGGAGCGTCTGTTGTCACTGCTCGGCAATCCGGAGGGCTATAAGGTATTGTTCGTTCAAGGCGGAGCAAGCACACAGTTCGCTATGATCCCGATGAACCTCATCTCCAGCGGCCAGGTCGGCAGCTATGTTATGACAGGAAGCTGGGCGGATAAAGCGCTCAAGGAAGCCAAACTGCTGGGTGGCGGACATGTTGCCGCATCCTCAGAGGACAAGAAGTTCCTGGCGATTCCTGAACTAAGCAGCATCAAGCCGGCCGACAATGCGGCATACCTGCACATCACATCCAATGAGACGATTGAAGGAACACAATATGCAGAGTATCCGGATACGGGTTCCATTCCGCTGATCGCGGACATGTCGAGCGATATTCTGAGCCGTTCGTTTGATGTCAGCAAATTCGGACTGATCTATGCCGGTGCTCAAAAAAATCTCGGGCCTTCGGGGGTAACCGTTGTAATCGCCAAGGAAGAGCTGATTGCCAAATCACCTTCGAACATTCCGACGATTCTGCGGTATGACACGCATTACAAAAATAACTCTTTGTACAATACGCCGCCATCCTTTTCTGTATATATGGTTAATGAAGTGTTAAAATGGATTGAGGAGCAGGGTGGGCTTGCCGGCATCGAATCCAAAAACCGTGATAAAGCCGGTCTGCTGTATGACCATATCGACGGCAGCGACGGTTTCTACCGCGGGGTTGCGGAAGCAGGAAGCCGTTCAATTATGAACGTTACCTTCCGGATGCAGTCAGAAGAGCTGGAGAAGCAATTCGTCAAGGCTGCTGAGCAAGAAGGTTTTGTCGGTCTGAAGGGCCACCGCAGCGTTGGAGGCTTGCGTGCTTCCATCTATAATGCTGTTCCTTATGAGAGCGTCAAGGCACTTGCTGATTTCATGAATCATTTCCGGCAAACTCAAGGCTAATGAATGAAATTCCCGGACCTTCCGCCAGCAGGCGGGAGGTTTTCTGCTTGTTACGGGTCTGCTTGTCCGCTTAGAATCAAAGTAACTTTACACCACATCACAGGGCTGGTAAGCCTTCAGAGAGGAACATTCCATTATGGCATTACACATTGTACTGGTTGAACCAGAAATTCCGGCAAATACAGGGAATATTGCCCGTACCTGCGCAGCCACAGGCACCCATCTCCACCTGGTCCGCCCGCTGGGCTTCCGGACCGACGACGCAACCTTGAAACGGGCAGGGCTAGATTACTGGCATGCCGTCACTATCGAATACCATGATTCGTTTGCGGAAGTGCAGGAAAAATATAGCGGGGGACGCTTTTTCTATGCTACGACAAAGGCGCAGAAGCGCTACACGGATTTTGCTTTCCGGGACGGGGATTTCTTCGTATTCGGGAAGGAAACCAAGGGGTTGCCGCCCGAAATTATCGAAGCCGGCAAGGAAACCGCTATGCGCATGCCGATGGGAGAGGCTGTGAGATCGTTGAATTTATCGAATTCGGCAGCGATTATTGTTTACGAAGCCCTGCGCCAAATGGATTTTCCGCAACTTTTCTAAAGTTTGACATGATTTTTTGTTTTTTTCAGCAGGATTCGACAATAAAATAACGAAATAGATGAATACTGCCGAAATAAGTAGTGACTACTAATTATTTGTTGAACAGGAGAGGTGTACGTTAGATATGAAACCTGCTGGCGTAGTTCGTAAAGTAGATCAGCTGGGTAGAATTGTTCTGCCTAAGTCCCTGCGTAAAAGGTACCAAATGAATGAAGGCGACCCGGTAGAAATTCTGGTACAGGGCGACCATATCATTCTGGAGCGCTACCGTCCCAAGTGTGTATTTTGCGGATCTATGGAAGGTGTAAGCGAGTATAAAGATCGTTATATTTGCGCCGCATGCCTTTCAGAGATGACACAATTGCCAAGACACGCTTAGTAATACCGCTTTCTCCTGGAGAAAACGGGCAAGGAAAATAATTACATAGTATGGTGCTGCGTGATTTCCGTCGTGGACCAGTGCTAAAAAAAACGCCGCACAATGTGCGGCGTTCTTTTTAGAATATAAGAATATTCCGTCAGCTGTTACAGGCCCTTGGTTTTATCGTCGTTGTAGGATGAGGTTAGAATACCGGTCAGGAAGAGCAGGAATACCAGGGTGACAATCCAAAAGGTCAGGGAAAACGACATGCTGGACACCTCCATAAAGGACTGTAGTAGTTACATAGATTATAACCACCGCATGCTGAAATTAAAAGCGCAAAAGTGAGATTCAGCATTGACACCGATTTTTATTTAAAGAACAGGAAGTTGGTTGGCACCTGCCGGAGATTCCCGTCAGACGGGTCGTTAATCACTTTGCCTCTGAAAATGAGGGATGAAGAACCGCCGCCATCGAGATTATAGGCGTCAGTTACCCCCATGCTCCATAGCTTGTTCTGAATTTCTTCTAGGGTAGCCCCGGAGTTTCCATTCTCGTTATATCCGTCTGCAACTAGAACCAGCAGCTGATCATCTTTATATTTGCCGATAACGGTGCGGGGGGCACGTTTGGGACTGGTCATCCATTTATACGGAATTGCCTGCCGCACACTGTTCTTAAGGAGAACCGGCACAAAGGTTGCCCCAAACACCGGTTCCAGCTGATCAAGCTGCGATTTGTTGGTGAATTTGCCCCCTATGAGCCGGCCGGACTTATTCAGGCCCACGAAGCTGAGATCCTTGTAGGTCGGTTCAAAACCGTATATATATTTGCCGCCTACGATTGTAGTGGACAAGGGGTACCGTCTTCCTCCCTGATCGGCGAAACCTCCGGCGTTGATCCCGGCAACCGCGCCATAACGGGCAACGGCATGCATTGTGGTCTCGGCTTGACCTGTGCCGTCTCCGGCCAGGCTCATTTTCATTGCTGTTGCATCCTTCAGCTTGATCTTAAGGGCATAAGCTTTATAGTTGCCGGGGTTCAGCCGGTATAATTCAATTGTAATCCGGTCACTGCTGATGACGTCGGCAGGAATACCAAGCCGGGCTGTGATCCGCCGGTTATAGATCCGTTCCGGGCGGGAAGCCTGTGCAGCAGCCGTAGTGACCAGCGCATTCATAGCGTTGGTGGTTTTCTTATAGAGCTGGGCGCTGGCACCAATGGCGTCAATCGTGTAGGACGCTGAATTCTGTGCTTTAAGAAGATCCTTTTTGAGCGCAGCTGTCAGTTCGAGCGGTCCCGGCTCTGCGGCATACTGGTCGGTATTCAGGTTAAGGGTCAGGGGCGGCTGGTACCATAAAAGACCTATAAATAAGCCAAGAAAAGGCGCCGTCAGCAGCATGAAGAAGCGGTTGATTTTTTTTACAGGCGTCATCATTTGAGCAGATCCATTTCTTTCTTCAAGGCATCAAGCTGCTTCTTGACCTCACTAAGCTGCGTATACAGCTTGTTGCTGTTATCTGTCTTGTTGCTGGCATTATCCTTGGTAAACGTCAGCAGTTCATTGAATGTCTGCACAGTATTCTGTAATTCCTTCACTTCTTCGGAGAGAACGGCGATCCGCGATTCATAATCTGTCTTCAAAACAGTAAGCTGCTGCTGGCTTTGGGCGCTAAGCTCGCTAAGCACCTGCTGCTTCAGATGGTTGGTGTAGCTGTACACGGCATAGACGCCGAGTCCGATCATCAAAATCCAGAACAGTAAAAACCATTTTACGGAAGGGCCGTTTCTCGCTGCAGTACGGCGCGAGTGTACTGGGGTCGATTCCGCTAGCGGTTGCATTTCAACATCACCTCAAGCTATTTTTTTCAAGTCCCCATTCTATCAGACTTTTACGAGTTTCGCAAAAATGAAAGGAAGTTTGAAAGCGTGAAAAAGTAATTGCATCCTATTAAACTACTGCGATACAATTTCTATAGATTGGAATATCTGAGTGGCGTATTCAAGGTAAAAGTAGGAAGAAACTAACAATAAGTCATCAACCATCCTTGCTTCCGTGGTAGCCGGAAACGTAAAGTGCTTTCCACTCTGGGTAAATATATAGATAGCAGGAGGTCTGGGCGTTAATGATGAAGGTTTGGCGGGTGGTCATCGTGGGTTGTCATCCCACAAGTATGCTGGGTACAAAACTGATTTTGGAGGAGGGGGGAGGACTTATCGTTCAGGGGATGTATTCCACCTGGAGCGAGGGCGTTAGAGAAGTGCTGGAGATGAAACCGGATCTGGTACTGGCGGATTATCAAATGCCGGAAGGCAATGTGGAAACCGTGCTGCCGGAGATGAAAAATAACTCAGAGCATTCACATTTCATCATCATGACCGAAGAGGAAGACAAGGAATTATTCCAGCCCCTGCTGGAGCTCGGAGCCAGCGGCGTCCTGTCCAAAGGAGCTTCCTCCAACCAGCTGCTCTTAATGATCGAAAGTCTGCGCGAAGGGTTCCTGTCGGTTCCGCTGAAGTGGATTCAAAGGGGATACCGTCCGGTGACCTCGACACGGAGTCTGGAGGGCGTTATGCAGCTGACTCAGACAGAAATGTTCATCATGGAGCGGATTGTACAAGGAATTACATACGACAAGATCGCTCTGGAGATAGAGGTAAGCCGTCGTTCCATCGATAACTACCTCCGGAAAATCTATGTAAAGCTTGAAGTTACGACTCGGGCCCAGGCTATCGAGAAGTATGCGCTTTTCTCTAGGCAAAATAAGCAAATCTACGCGTAGTTCCTGCCTTTGCGACATATTGCCGGCCGGGCTGGAATATTCTTGGTACCAGGGAAGGGGGGAACATATGAAATATGAGTTTTCTGCCCGCGCGCATACATTGCTATCTTCACCGCTGCTTAGTATCCGGACACAGACGCGGCGCAGCACATTAATCTCTCTGGCAGAAGAGCTACCTGCGGAGGAATTGTTCCCATTATCGCTGCTTGCGGAAACGGCCTCTACCGTAATATCGGCTGATGCCAGTGCGCTGCAATATGGCGATCCTGAGGGCTATGGTCCGTTGCGGGACTGGTTAACCGGGGATTGGCTGAAGGGAAAAGGAGTGGCTGCCCCGGAGGGCGGAGTTCTTCTGACAACGGGAAGTCAACAAGCTATCGATTTGCTGTCCCGGGTCTATATCGATCCCGGTGACCGTGTGCTGGTGGAGAATCCGACTTCACCGGGCTTTCTGCAGGCACTCCGCATGCAGGGTGCCGTCATTATTCCGGTACAGGGAGACCGGGATGGGCTGCTGCCTGACCATCTGCGTACCCAGATCCGCCAGCACCGGCCCAAGATGCTGTTTGCGACGCCGAGCTACACGAACCCGAGCGGGATCCTCTGGAGTCTGGAGCGGCGTAAGGAAGTGCTCGAGCTGTGCATCCAGAATAACGTGCTGATCGTAGAGGATGATTCCTATGGCGATTTGCATTTCCAGAAGGCCGGTCCCGGCGGATCTCCTGCTGTGCGGTATCCGTCATTGTATGCGCTGGAGAATGTCAGCCAGGGCGGGCATGTGCTCTACATCGGCTCATTCAGCAAGACGGTTGCGCCTGCCCTGCGGACAGGCTGGGCAGCCGGCAGCCGGGAGCTGATCGGGATGATGACTGCTGCCAAGCAGATGGCTGACTGGCAGTCCAGCTCGCTGAACCAGCGGCTGCTGCATCATCTGCTGGATGTAACGGCATTTGATCTGCGTGAGCATATCGCTGTGCTGAACCGCGAATACAACACCCGCCTGAAACTAATGGCGGAGCTGCTGAAGCGTCCGGCTTGGAAGAATAGTGATTATGCGCTTCCCGAGGGCGGCATGTTCCTGTGGGTCTCCCTGCCGGAAGGGCTTGATGCAATGACACTGCTCAAAGCGTCGCTGGCCAAAGGGGTCGCGTTCCTGCCGGGGCAGCTATGCAGTGTAAATGGTGGCGGCAACCGCATCCGTCTTAACTTCAGCCATCCCGGCCGGGATGAGCTGCTGCTGGGGATGAACCTGATGAGTGAGGCGGTTACGGAGTTTACAGCGCGGAGCTGAGGGCTTGCTTCCTAGGATTACTGCATGCTAGGGATTATGAGGCTGCGGCATGGCAACCGGGAGCAGGAAGACGAATAGGGAAAAAATACAGAGGCAAAGGTGATACGGAGAGAAGAAATTAGTCTAAGGCCATAGCTGGCCGACTATGGCGACTCCTATCTGCTGTATTTTGTGCAACAGATTCGTTATTCCCGGCTTTACAAATTGTTTCTATTGCACTTTGTACAGCAGATTTCCGGAAAACCGCAGATGAGGGCTGAATTTATGGAATTTAATTGTAAAAAATACAATAGAATCGAATTTCTCATTCATTAAGCCGGATTCTGTTGTACGAAATACAGTAGAACTCAAAACACAGACTTCCGGAATGAGCTTGAAGTGAATTACGATTGTTTAGCAAGCCCTTGGTTATGAGGGCTTGCTTTTTGTTTTGAGAAAATGAAGGTACTGCTAAACTGGCTGATGATTCAGATGTGCAGATGTGTAATTACGATTGCTGCGGCGGGAGCTTCTAGAGCTTGCCCGCACTGACCTCAGTAATCGCAGCATATTCCAGTAGCGCCGCCGTTCCCGCCGGCGTCAGCAGGTACCGGCCGCGGTTCACCCGGGTGAACCAGCCGTAGTAGTTGCGCTGCAGCATCGCCGCAGCGCCGGGCACACCGCTCCGCCGGCGCAGCTCGGCGGGCGTGATGCCGGCCCGGGCCTGCGCAGCCGCCGGGCCTTCTGCAGGCGCTGCTGCGCCTGCCTTAGGCGCGCGGCTCCGCTTAGCGCGCCCATCCAGGAGGCCGAGCGCGGCTTCGGCCTCAGCGGCCTGCAGCGCGAGCGCGACGCGCAGCGCCTTCTCCCGGTAGGCCGTCACGAGCTTGACGCGCGTGCTGCCGCCGGTGTTGTAGTCCCCGCTGCGCTCACGGAACTCATAGAGCAGCTTCTCGCGCCGCCGCGCGCCGCTGCGGATTTGGGGCGGCGCGTCGCCCGGCTCCGCGAGCACCTCGACCAGCGGGGCCTTCGTCTTGTAGAAGACGATGGTGATCAGCCCGAGGCCGAGGCGGCGGCACAGCCCGCTGAGCTCGCCCCAGCGCTGGTTCACCGCGCCTTTTTTGTCGCGTACGCGTTCCACGGCGAGGTAGACATTGGGGCTGAGGCGCAGACGTTCAACCCCCTGCAGCAGCAGGGCGAGGTTGAACGTTTTTTTCATCTCCACGATTAGAGGCAGCTCCTCCCCCTCCCGCAGGCCGACCAGATCACAGGTCCGTACCTCGCCCTTGATCGAATAGCCCTGCCGCTCAAAAAATGCCTTCAAAGGAGCGTAAAGCTCCGTTTCATGTTTTACTGCCATCGTACTCACTCCTGCGCCTAATTTAACATTATATGTGAAGTTCTAGTTTATTTTAATGATTCTCTATTATAGCACAGCAAAAAAGAGGTCAACTATTCCGGGCTCGCCGCATAGGTATGTAATACACTTTTAAAGCCAATCGAGCAAGTAGGAGCGCAAGAGGAGGCAGCGAGCAATGGATATTTTTGAGCGTATAGCTTCGTATCGGGCTGAGAACGACCGTTTGGCGTGGAGCGGCACCTTCAAGGACTATATAGAACTATTGAAAAAAGACCCCTCTCCCGCTAAAACGGCTCATTCCCGCGTATACGACATGATCAAGTCACACGGCGTAGAAGACATCAACGGACGCAAACGGTATAAGTTTTTTGAACAGGAGATTTTTGGGCTGGACCGTGCGGTAGAGAAGCTGGTGGAGGAGTATTTCCATTCTGCCGCCCGCCGTCTCGACGTCCGCAAACGGATACTGCTGCTCATGGGACCGGTCAGCGGCGGTAAATCGACACTGGTAACTCTGCTGAAACGGGGTCTGGAGCAATATTCGCGGACGGATGCAGGAGCGGTGTATGCGATTGAGGGCTGCCCGATGCATGAAGATCCGCTGCACCTGATTCCGCTGGAGCTGCGCCCGGAGATTGAACGCGAGCTCGGGGTACGCATTGAGGGCAATCTGTGCCCCTCCTGCCAAATGCGGCTCAAAAATGAATACCGTGGAGACATTGAACAGGTCAAAGTCGTACGGGTGATTCTCTCGGAAGAAGAGCGCATCGGCATCGGGACCTTCAGTCCTTCTGATCCGAAGTCGCAGGATATCGCCGATCTTACCGGCAGCATCGACTTTTCCACCATTACCGAATACGGCTCGGAATCCGATCCGCGCGCCTACCGCTTCGACGGGGAGCTGAATAAGGCCAACCGCGGGGTGATGGAGTTCCAGGAAATGCTGAAGTGCGACGAGAAGTTCCTCTGGAATCTGCTCTCACTGACCCAGGAAGGCAACTTCAAGGCGGGCCGGTTCGCACTCATTTCGGCGGATGAAATGATCATCGCCCATACGAATGAAACGGAGTACAAATCCTTCATCTCCAACAAAAAGAATGAGGCGCTCCAGTCCCGTATGATCGTCATGCCGGTGCCTTACAACCTTAGAGTGTCGGAAGAGGAAAAAATCTACGCCAAGCTGATCGCCCAGAGTGACATGAAGCATGTGCATATTGCCCCGCACGCCTTACGGGCAGCTGCGATCTTCTCCATCCTGACCCGCCTGAAGGACAGCAAGAAGCAGGGTATGGACCTGATCAAAAAGCTGCGGATGTACGACGGGGAAGAGGTAGAGGGCTACAAGGAAGCCGATCTTAAAGAGATGCAGTCGGAATACCTGGATGAAGGCATGTCTGGCATTGACCCGCGGTATGTTATCAACCGGATTTCCAGTGCCCTGATCAAAGGCGACCTGCAGTGCATGAACGCGCTGGATGTCCTGCGGGCCATCAAAGACGGGCTGGATCAGCATCCTTCGATTACCAAGGAGGAACGAGAGCGGTACCTGAACTTTATTTCCATCGCCCGCAAGGAATACGATATTCTGGCCAAAAGCGAAGTGCAGAAGGCCTTTGTCTACTCTTTTGAAGAATCGGCCAAAACGCTGTTTGAGAACTATCTCGACAATATTGAAGCCTTCTGCAACTGGAGCAAAATCCGCGATCCGCTGACCGATGAGGAAATGGAGCCGGATGAGCGGCTGATGCGCTCGATTGAGGAGCAGATCGGAATCTCCGAAAATGCCAAAAAGGCATTCCGCGAAGAAATCCTGATCCGCATTTCAGCCTACTCCCGTAAAGGGAAAAAGTTTGAATACAATAACCACGACCGGCTGCGTGAGGCGATTGAGAAAAAGCTGTTCACCGACCTGAAGGATATTGTCAAGATCACCACCTCCTCCAAAACGCCGGATGAAAGCCAGCTCAAACGCATCAATGAGGTAAGCAGACGCCTGATCGATGAACACAACTACTGCCCGATCTGCGCGAATGAGCTGCTGAAATATGTCGGAAGCCTGCTGAACCGATAAGGATTCATAGATCTGGATGAATACCGAAAGCGTACCTCCCGTCTATCAGGGGTACGCTTTTTTGCCGTTGCCTGGATTAAAAAAACGCTCCCTATGGGTATTCTTCGCCATACCCTAAAATCAATTTTTCTAAAAATGTAAATTAATATAACTTTCACTAATGGTGTCACGTCTAACATATTGTAAATCCTTGGTATTCAAAAAACACGGTGGGAATCCAACACCATAACCTCGTTTAGCTTGGAAATATTGAAAAGGAGAGATGCCGAAATGAATAAAAAATTAATTGCCATCTCCATTACTTTGGCAGCGGCTGCTGCTATTTTCCTTGGAGTGCAGAATACAAAGGATGATACCCATCCAATGAGTAGTACACCTCAAGTTCAAAAAACTTACAAATTAAACTCAGACCAAGCCAAATTGGTTTATTATGAAAATGTGGACGAGATCACGAATAAGGCCACTGCGATTGTAGTCGGTAAGGTAGCAGGAGAACAACAAATTACTGATATTAACGATGAAAGCTCTGGTACATTGTTATATCATCGGGCTTTCACTCCCGTACAAATCGAAAAGTCCTTTAAAGGTAACTTCAAAGAAGGAGACCAAATTCTCGTATCTGAAGATGGTGTTCTTATTAATAATGTATATGAAACCTTAGAAGGATACGTAAAGATGAATAATGCAAATTCATACCTTTTATTTCTAAGAGAAGTTGAACCAGGGAAGTTCGCTATTTGTGGCTCTTACCAAGGGAAATTTAATGTCGATAAAACATCCAATGATACCTCATTTGAAGAGCGTCAAATCACGCAAAGTCAATTAAATGACTTAGACTACTTAGGCGAAAATTCAGAGCATTTCAAAAATTTAAAGGAGCAGGCACTTGAAAAATTCCTTGAAAGTAATTGAAATTTCATAACATCGAATTCTTTGCAGCTGGAGTGAAATCCGCGAACGGATAGGTGATCTAGGCATGTGAAAGGGAATATCCCGAAGCCGCTGTTTCTGGCTTTGAGATATTCCCTTTATTGATGATGTGTTCAGTGAGTGTGTTATTCCTTCCCGTGGCTGGAATCTTTCTCCTTAGATCCGCCGACGTTGAACCCCATGCCGCCGGTATAGTTGCCTAATTGTCCGGTAACTCCGAGGCCTGCGCCTTGACCGCCTCCGAGCTGTGCCTGTGCCTGGGCTCCGAGTCCATTCTGTCCGCCGAGCTGCAATCCGGCATTGAAGCCTGCACCTTGGCTGATGCCTAAGTGACCTTCCGCATCCGCTTGAAGCCCGTACTCTCCTCCGACGTTGGCTCCGGTATGAAAGCCAGCCCCCTGGCCGCCTCCGATCTGTGTTTTAGCCTGTGCAGCAACTCCGAATTTGCCGAGGGCCGCAGCTTCCGTATCAATTCCAAGCCCTTTTTGCGTGTCGAGATGGGCGTTACCCTGCGCTTGAATTCCATAGGAGGCGCCGCCAAGATGTCCATTCGCGTAGAGCTCCGCGCCGTTTTTTGCTACATGTCCGCCTGTATTCAGGCCTAAGCCATGCTTGCCGCCGACTTCGCCGCCGGTTTTCAGATGGATTCCCTGCCCGCTGCCTACGCTTGCATTTAAATACCCGTCGGCCAGCTGCTTGGCGGTTGTGCCGGAATTGTCTGCTGCCGGCAGGTCTGCCGGGCTGCTGTCTGAGCGGTAGTGATGATAGTAGTGGGCATAGGGAAAAGATTCCTGACTGGCAGTCCGGATATAGCTGTACCGGTAATTTGACGAGACCGGATTTTCGTTCTCAAGGGTCATCCAAGATTCCTCCATTGTTATCAATAGGTTTAAATTAGCCTATTCATCATGGGCATGAAATGATACCTTGTTTTCAGCAGGGACATCCTTTTAGCCGGATTATAGCTTTAACATATACAGCAAAACAGGAACAGTTCTCCCGTGATGCAGTTGTTATAATAAAATTACCGTACGGGAAAGGCTGGGTTGCTCAGTGAATTACAGTAAGGATATAGAGAAATGTATTGAATATATTGAGGAGAATATTAAGGAAAATCTGACTGCAGGGCAAATTGCCGCGGTGGCCGGATATTCGCCGTATCATTTCTGCCGTGTGTTTAGCCTGTGCAGGGAGATGTCAGTGATGGAATACGTGCGAAGCCGGAAGCTGTCTTTGGCGGCGGTGGATTTGTTCAAAGGGCGGAGCGTGACCGATATTGCGCTGGATTATGGTTTCGAGACTCATGGCGGGTTTACGAAGGCATTCCGCAAAGTGTATGGTTACCCTCCCTCACAATATGCGGTGCGGATGGCCGGTTATCTTCAAGATGTCCCAAAGTTTAAAATCGGAGGTTATATCATGAATCCTGTAATAGTGAGTAAGCCGGCTTTTAAGGTCGCAGGCTATGGTATTGAAACGAATGTGGTTGGAGGCAATTATACGAAGGATATTGCGTCTTTCTGGATCCATTATGAAGGTGAGAATTTGGAGTCGAAAATGTACGACATTCTCAATCCCCCGAGGCATGGCGAAGTGGGGCTATGTGTTCCGTCTTTTGACAGCGGCAACGCCACTTATCTGCTGGGTGTGATTGTGGATGATTTCTCCAGGGTCACGCCGGATATGCTGACAGCTGAAGTGCCGGAGGCTGAATATGCGGTGTTCACCACGCCGCCTGTGGATACTTCGGGGGGTTCGGAGCAGGAGGATTTTGTGCAGGTGATCAAGAGCACCTGGAAGTACATTTTTGAAGAGTGGTTTAAGGACAGCGGTTATGTCTACGACGAGGGCAAGCTGAATATTGAATTTTACGATGAACGCTGCCACTCGCGTGTCGATACGGTGATGGAGATTTATATTCCGGTGAGGGTGCGGGCGGGAAAATAGGACTAATTGTGTGGCGGATGCAAAAGGCCGGGCAAATACTGCCGGGTTATAAGCTTCACTGCGGGAATGTTTGGACTTCCGGCCGCTGTTGTCTCCAGATTTATTTGATTATATCCGAAATCGGATTAAATCTGGAGACAAAGGCGGACGCTACCGCTCCTACAGTTCCAAAATTCCCTCCGTTACGCTTACCTGGGCAGTATTTGCCTTGTATTATTCCTATTTACCGGCCGCTTGGGGTGGCAGCCGTAGTTAGGCCCGCAGCGCACGTAACCGTGCTGGCGGGCCTATTGCAGCATGTAGGTAGCAAATGCTGCCCGGGTATATGGGCTTCACTGCGGGAATGTTTGGACTTCTGGCCGCTGTTAAGGTTGGATTTCTTCATTGGACCGCTGTGCAGCGGTGGAAATCCAACCTTAGCCTATGCTTCCGATGCGAGCTTTCCTACGGAAAGCTTTCAGGCGGACGCTATCGCTCCTACAGTTCCAAAATTCCCTCCGTTACGCACACCTGGGCAGCATTTGCTTTATATTATTCCTATTTTACCGGCCGCTTGGGGTGGCAGCCGTAGTTGGGCCCGCAGCGCACGTAACCGTGCTGGCGGGCCTATTGCAGCATGTAGTGAGCAAATGCTGCCCGGGTGTATAAGCTTCACTGCAGGAATATTTGGACTTTCGGCCGCTGTTAAGGTTGGATTTCTTGATTTGAACCGCTGTGCAGCGGTGGAAATCCAACCTTAGCCTATGCTTCCGATGCGAGCTTTCCTACGGAAAGCTTTCAGGCGGACGCTATCGCTCCTACAGTTCCAAAATTCCCTCCTTTACGCTCACCTGGGCAGCATTTGCTTTGTATTATTCCTATTTTACCGGCCGCTTGGGGTGGCAGCCGTAGTTAGGCCCGCAGCGCACGTAACCGTGCTGGCGGGCCTATTGCAGCATGTAGGTAGCAAATGACATTCGTAAGATCATCTAATACCAATCATTTCCGGCTGGCACTATAATAGGTTAGGAAAAATTATATGGGAAATGACCCATGCCGGAAAGGAATGTTCGTAGATGCCATTAGTTGATATGCCGCTTGAACAGTTGAAGAAGTATGAGGGAAGGAATCCGCGGCCGGCAGATTTTGATGCTTACTGGGAGCGGGCGTTGGATGAGCTTGAAGCTGTAGAGGCCAATCTTGAGCTGATTCCAAGCGCTTTTCAGACCCCACAGGCGGAATGCTTCGATCTCTACTTTACGGGAGTGCGGGGTGCCCGCATTCATGCCAAATACATTCGCCCCAAAAAGGTGGACACGCCGCAGCCGGCGATTCTGCAATTCCACGGATACACCGGTGACTCCGGTGACTGGCAGGACAAGCTGGCGTATGCATCGCTGGGCTTCTCAGTCTTGGCGCTCGACTGCCGGGGGCAGGGCGGTTCTTCGGAGGATACAGGAGGCGTAAAGGGCAACACCCATAATGGTCATATTATCCGCGGATTGGATGATCATCCTGACAACCTGCTGTTCCGCCATATTTATCTGGATACCGTCCGGTTAGCCAGAATTGCCTTTGGCCTGCCGGGGGTTGATCCGCAGCGTGTATATGCAACAGGCGGCTCCCAAGGAGGCGCGCTTACGATTGCCTGTGCTGCCCTGGAGCCCCGGGTAACCAAGCTCGCACCTACATTTCCGTTCCTTTGCGATTACAAACGCGTCTGGGAGATGGATCTGGATAAGGATGCCTATCTAGAACTGAATACGTTTTTCCGTAAGTTTGATCCGCTGCATGAACGTGAGGATGAGATTTTCGAGAAGCTCGGCTATATCGATCTGCAGTTTTTGGCCCCACGCATTCAAGGGGAAGTTTTGTTTTTCACCGGCCTGATGGACACCATCTGTCCGCCTTCCACCCAGTTCGCAGCGTATAACAAAATCATTTCACCGAAGCAACTGGTCGTCTATCCGGATTTTGGACATGAATGGCTTCCAGGCAGTGCCGACCGTGTCATGCAGTTTTTCCTGGAAGAGTAGCTTCATAGAATGATAATCGGCGGACCTTGCAGGTATTGGGGCAGTCAGTTAAAGCCCGCTGAGTGTTTCAAATGCTCTAAATAACGGGCACGGATCAGCAGAAAGTACAGGATTTGTGCGGCAAGGAAAACGATGTAGACTGTAATGGCCGATTGAGTCACCGGTGAATGGAACAGGTTATGCAGAGCATAGAGCGCAACGGAGCTGTGAATGAGCGCGACCACGAGCGGTACGAAAAACAACAGCGCGATCTGTAGAGTTGCCACCTTCTCTAGCTCCTTGCCGGTCAACCCGAGCTTCGATAGGGAACGGTACTTCTGCTTGTCATCATTCAGGTCGGTAAACAGCCGGAAATATAGAAAGCTTCCCGATGCAACAAAAAATAAGCAGCTGACAAACAACCCGACGAAAAGCAACAGATTATAGGTCCGCTTCATCTGTTCCTCCAAATGGGCTGGAGATGCGAACCAGAAACCGGAGGGTTCTGTAGATCCGAGCTGCCCGGCGATGGCCTCACCCGTGTCCGCCGTTGAATCGGCGCTGTCCGTATTGTAACTGGTTAAAAGCTGTTCTTTTTGCGGATTACCCAAGGAGCCAAACATCCGATCTGGAATGATCAACAGCGGTTCATCGGCCAGGGGAGGCGTGACCGCCTTTCTGACGGTTTGTTTCAGGTTGAATGTGATGAATGTTCCCTTCACTGACCACTGGTGTTCTGGAAACGGCCGGTTTTTTATGGTCCAGATGGTCGCAGCTTCATTACCCTGCAGCGACAACACCGGGTAATCCAAGGCCTCTGCAAGCTTGTTATACTCGGATAGGTTGATGAAGTTAAGGGATTGTCCATTTATCGAATCGAAGCTCGCTACATGGGCGGACAATTTATCATAACGAACTCCCCGTTCTTGGAGCTCTTGTTCGATTTTTTTCGTGTGATAGGCTGCCTGCCCGGCATCGCCGCTGGTTTGGATGTAATTATAGGCGAACGGGTACGCAGCCGTGATTTGTTTGTGGATGGTTTCCAGAAATCCCATCAAGCCGCCCATCGCGCAAATGGCGACTGTCGAAACGATCGTCACGAGAAAGAACATGCGCGCATTGTCCTTCATGCGGTAAGCCATGTCAGATAGAACGAGCACATTTGTTTTGCGTAAAAAGACAGAGCGGTTGTTTCTTAACTTGCGAATCACAAACACGCTTAATTGTGTGTACAAAAAGTAAGTGCCGATGATGGTTAGGACCGTGACCGGTAAAAGAACGAAAACGACCGTGGGACCTTTAACCTGGAACGATATGATATATCCGGCTAGTAGAAGGCAGAACGCTGTAATAGAAAGAAAAACAGATGATTTAGGCTCAGGCTTCGGTTTGGCGCTGCTACTCAGCAGATCGATCGGCTTGCTGGCCCGTACGAATACGGCTGTGAACGCGGAGATAACGAGAAACAACAAGACAAATGCGGATAGAGTGAGCAGAATGGCTGTGCCAGGCAAGTAGTATGGCAGCGGGCTCATGTGCATCACATCGGCTCCGATCATCATGAATAGCTTGGCGAACAGCATGCCGGCGGCAAGACCTGACACTATGGAAGCAAAACCGATCACCATATTTTCGATAAAGACGATCTGCCGCAGCTGATTATAAGTCATGCCGTGCATGATGAGCACTCCGAATTCCCGTTTGCGGGATTTCAGGAAGGCACTGCCGGAATAGAGTACGAAAAAGATGGCGAATACATATACGATATATTCCGCAACAGTCATTGCCTCAACCGCCGGACCGTTGAAACCGGAGTTTTTAATGGCAGGGTGAAAAATAAATACAGCATACATGAAAAAGATCATCACCGAAAACGTGCTGCTCAGAAAAAAAGCGGCATATGTCCGTTTGTTCCGGCTAACATTCCGGAGGGCAAATTGTCGCAACGTCACTTATTGATCCTCCCGTAACTCCTCTTAATGGACACGAAGCGGTGAAAGCTCATGTGCATTCCCTCCCATTAGCGAAAGCATATCGATAATCTGCTGGAAGAAGGCCTGGCGGTTGTCTCCCCTGTAAAATTCATTATAGAGCCGGCCGTCCTTAATGAATACGACCCGGTGGCAATAGCTGGCCGCGAGAGCGTCATGGGTGACCAGCAGCATGGTCGTTTGATCGGTATGGTTGATAGCCTCCATCATTTCCATGACATCCCGTGAGGATTTGGAATCGAGATTTCCCGTCGGCTCATCGGCCAGCAGCAGCGAAGGGGAATGAATAATAGCCCTAGCAATGGCAGCCCTCTGCCGTTGCCCTCCCGACACTTCATAGGTTCGTTTATTCAGAATTTGGGTGATGCCCAGTTTTTCGGCCACCGGTTGAAGCTTGGTATCCATCTCTTTCAGACTTTTCCCGTCCAGCGTAAGAGGGAGGATGATATTTTCCCCGATGGTCAGCGTATCCAGCAAATTAAAATCCTGAAAGACAAAGCCCAACTTCCGTCTGCGGAACAGGGCCAGATCGTGTTTGGATAACAAGTAGGGGTTTTCCCCATTAATCAACACTTCTCCGGAGGTAGGTGTGTCGATAGTGGATACTGCGTTCAGCAGGGTTGTCTTGCCGCTGCCTGAAGGACCCATAATGCCGACAAATTCGCCCTTCTCCACAACCAGGTTCATATCGCTCATCGCCCTGTACGCGAAGCTGCCATCATAGACTTTTCCTAGATTACGCACGATTAACATATCCATATCAGGCATTCTTCCTTTCATACGGTCGAAATTTCGAATTTCCAAGGCCCTCCCGCATAATCATAACCGCTCCTCAATCGAGATCCCATCGATTAATCTTAAACAAACCTTACAATGCTGTAATAAAAAAAAAGCATGTTCATGAAGCTTGAACATGCGTGATTCCCATCCATAGACGTACGGCTGTTCCTTGTCCCTGCTCGGATTCAATCTCGACTTGATGATCAAGCCGTGAGGCGATTTCCCGAACCAGATATAAGCCCATGCCGGTGGATTCGCCGAACCGTCTTCCGTTTTCCCCTGTAAAATAGGCATCGAACACCCGCTTGATATCCTGTTTCTGAATTCCCGCGCCGTTATCCCGGATCTCAAGAGCGGCTTGCTGTCCGCGTACATCAGAGCTAATCAGGATACGGCTGCTTATTCCTGCCGAATACCGCACCGCATTGGTGATTAATTGCCCGAGTGCGAATGCAAGCCACTTGTCATCAGACATGACCATCAGCCGGTCATCCACCTGGATTTCCGGGAAGACCTTATTGAGGATAAATAAATTTTTGTGCTCAGCCACCACTTTCCCGACCAGCTGATGAAGATGCACCGGCTCCGCCACGAAATCCTGCTCGAACGCATCCAAACGTGAGGTATACAGCACCGTGTCAAGCCCCTTCTTCAGCTTGTCTATTTCCTCTCGAATGCTGTCAAAGAAGGGGTCGGTTTCATTCTGAACCGCAAGGTGCATAACGGATAGCGGGGTTTTCATCTGGTGCACCCACTGATTGATAAAGGTGATGTGATCGTTTAGCTTTTTACGATATTGTTGGATATCGTTCTGATACAGACGATACTTCCCCTGAAGCAACTGTCCAAGTGCATCCGCGAGCGGTGCGTTCCCGACAAATTCGGCCGATTCGTCAATCGACAGAAGCGGACGAGTCAGCCTCCGGTAAAACCGGTAATGGCGGATATAGCGGTATATCAGGTAAAACACGAATAAGGCCGTATTTACGATGCAGATGTAGGTAAGATCGGAGGTATTCCGGAAACCGGATAAGCGGCACATATAAACAGTCAGAAGTAGCTGTCCGGCATACATAAAGATTAACGGAGTCTGCTCTCTCCAAAATAACCTCATGGCTCTTCCCTCCAGAAAGGCCGCAGTCTATATCCGGCTCCCCGCACGGTTTCCAGTGCTCCTTCAACGCCGAGCTCAGATAATTTTTTGCGGATACGCGTGATATTGACATTAAGCGTGTTGTCGTCAACTAACTGTTGATTATTCCACAGCTTGTCCAGAAGATAGTCGCGGCTGACCACCTTGGAGCTGTTTTCCATCAGTGTTTCGATCAGCAAGGATTCTTTATGACTGAGATCTACGGTTTTGCCGGATAAGGTCAGCTCAAGCCTTTCGGGATACAACACGAGTCCTGTGCATTCCACGGTCCGTTCCCTCTTGCCCAGGGCGTAGGAGCCGTAAGCACGGCGAAGCTGGCTCTTGATCTTGGCCATGACCACTTCATAATCGAAGGGCTTGGCGATATAATCGTCCGCCCCGTTCTCCAGCGCCATGACCTGCTCCATCTTGCCGTCGCGGGCGGAGATGAACAGAATCGGGCAGGTGGAGACCGTCCGGATTTGCCTGCACCAGTAATAGCCGTCGTAACGGGGCAGATTGACGTCCAGCAGCACGAGATCCGGACGAATGCCCTGGAACACCTCCATAACCCGGTCGAACTCCTGGACAGCTTCAGCCCGGTACCCGTATTTCTCCACATAGGATTGAAGTAGCTGCGCCAGCTTAAGATCGTCTTCTACAATCAGGATGCTAAACATAGATTTGGCTCCTTTTCTGATTTGAAAAAACACCAGCATGCCGTCTCCGAGGAGCGATTGGAACTTACTGTGTTTCTATGGTTTGAATAGGCCGGAGTAGGTTCAGCTGTAAACAATTATAACCTTAAGCGGCACTCTTTCAAGCTGATGAGATACCATTTTACAGGTCCTCCCATCCCGCAGGCAAATTTCATAGTTGTAAGATTAATGTAAGGTAAATCGATAGCTTAGGCCGGTTTCTGAGGATAAGATTGGAACAAACAAAAATAGAAAGTTTTAAAAGGAGAATCGGGATGAGGCTATTTGAACTGTTGCTTTTTTTATCAAACATCGGCTTGTTTGCATTAACAGTCATATTAACAAAAGGACGGCGTAGAATTCCAGTATTTATTGCAAGCGGGATCGCTACACTTTTGCTGGTCATTCATTGGACGGTGGAAGGATACAGGGTTCAGCTATTGTTCCCATATTGCCTAACGATCCTTTTTTTAGCGGTTTCAGGTTATAGCTTGTTTAAGAAAAAAGCCCTCATAAAAATGCGGTTCATATCGGGTGCAGCTTATACCACTATAGCGGTAATGCTGGCCGTAACAGCGGTCCTTATGTATGCTTTTCCTGTATTTAAACTACCTGAACCGACAGGCGAATTTAAGGTAGGAACGCAAACTTTTCATTTCGTGGATACCCATAGGAAAGAGATTTTCGGCGAAACCAGAGAGGGCAATAGAGAATTAATGGTCCAGATATGGTACCCGGCTCAGGCTGGCACCGGCAAGTATGCTCCCTTTATTCCTGAACCCAGGATTTTACGTTATATGGTCGCGGACTATGGACTTCCCGGGTTTACTTTTGGGCACCTGAGGTACGTATCCAGTCATACTTATTCAGAGGCCGAAGTCTCTTCGGCACAGACGTCATACCCGCTGATCCTTGCGAATCCCGGCAACGGCTCTTCCAGGTTCCTCCACACATCGCAAGCTGAATATCTCGCGAGTCACGGATATATCGTGGCAGTGATCGACCACACCTATAATACATTTGCCACCGAGTTTCCGGACGGGCGAATCACGACCAGCACAACCAACGACTTATTCTCACAAGGCAATGATTACCGGACAGGAACAAAAATTCGCGACAAGTTGGGAAAAGTCTTAACCGAAGATGTGGCGTTTGTACTGGATCAATTCGGACTCATCCAATCGGGGCAGATTCCAAGTCATTTACAAGGGAAGATTGATCTCGGTCATGTCGGGGTGTTCGGTCATTCTATTGGCGGAGCGACGGCCTATGACGCTGCTTACGATCCGCGGATCGCGGTTGGCATAGACCTTGATGGAGGGCTTTACCGGCTGCGTGACAGAGAGGGGCTGCGAAAGCCATTTTTGTTCATTAACTCGGAAAGCTATTCCGAAAAATTAAAAAGGGTGATGGATAACCGGGTCTACACAGATGCAGAGCTTAACCGTATGGGTTCAACTAGAGAGTGGGAGGACCAAGTAACGGAAGATAAAAAGCTGGAGCTTGAACGGATGCGCGAAACGGTCGCCGCAGGGGGACAAGTCCTATCTATCGAAAATACGGAACATTTAAATTTTACCAACGTACAGTTCATTTCACCGATCTTCAAAAGGCTGGGCATTACAGGAAAGATAGAGCCCAAACGAGCGGACTCCGTTATCAATGCTTATATGCTGGATTTCTTCGATATGTATCTAAAAAATCAAGGAGGAATCTTAATGAAAGGACCGGATAGCCGCTTCCCGGAGGTGAAGTTCGTAAATTTGCTATCATAAAAAAAGAAAAGGGCACGATACTGCGCATTTCCGCCAGGGAAACGCGCAGTATCGTGCACATAATTCCATAATACTGCTACAAAAACTTCCGCTGCACCTTTTTGCCGTCATAGGTAAAAAGGGCTTTTTTGTCTTCGACCACGGTTTGCAGGTGGACGGTGCGGCCCCAGAGAGCATAGATGTGCGGGAGGGTACGCTCCAGGTATTTCAGGTCCAGCTCGATGCTCTCGTAGCGGTGGGCGATCATCAGCTCGCCGTTGCGTTCGTAGTCGGCATCCTGGATAACCAGGTAGGGAGAGCCGCCGTTGACCCGGGCGAGCACGAGCTGGTCGCGCACATTTTCCCAGGCTTTGTCGGTGATTTTCCATTCCGGGCCTTTTTTCTCGAACACATAGAGGTCAAGGTCATTGACCAGCTGTTTGGACAGGTAACTGCGGATAAATGAGATGTCAGAGTCGAGCTCGCGGACCTCGAAGATTTTATCACGGTCCCAGCGGCGTTCGATGTCCTCGAAGATTTTGAGGCCCAGGTAGTACGGGTTTAGACTCTGGCGCGAAGGTTGCACCACCGACGAATTCAGCTTCGAGTACTCAATCGTCTCCTCGGGAGTCAGATCCAGCTCGCGCATGATGCGCTGATGCCAGTAGGAAGCCCAGCCTTCGTTCATGATCTTCGTCTCCATCTGCGGCCAGAAATAGAGCATTTCGTCCCGCAGCATGGTCATAATGTCGCGCTGCCAGTCTTCCAGTGTCGTCGAATACTGCTGGATGAACCAGACAATATCCTTCTCCGGCTCTGGCGGGAAGGTGCGTTTTCCGGCTGCATCGGGCGCTGCAGGTCCGGCGTTGGCCTGATCCAGCTTCCAGAGCTCGCTGTAGGCATTCTCCTCTGCGGCTCCGCCTACCGGGGTATCCTTGCGCTCCTTCATTTTGGCTTCCAGCAGGTGGGTTTTGCCCAGCTTGCGCGGCTGGATCAGGCTGGGGTCGATATGCTCCTGAATCGCCAGCACCGAGTCGATGAAGCTCTCCACGGTATCAATCCCGTAGGTTACCGAATATCCGGCAATCCGGTCGGCTGTGGCAGACATGCTCTCAACCATATCACGGTTGGACATGGAGAAACGCATATTGTTTTTGAAGAAATCGCAGTGCGCCAGGACGTGGGCGACGATCAGCTTATTCTGGATCAGCGAGTTGCCGTCCAGCAGGAAGGCATAGCAGGGATTGGAGTTAATGACGAGCTCGTAGATTTTGCTGAGCCCGAAGTCATATTGCGACTTCATCTTATGAAAAGTTTTACCAAAGCTCCAGTGTCCGAACCGGGTTGGCATCCCGTACGCACCGAAGGTATAAATAATATCAGCGGGGCATATTTCATAACGCATCGGGTAGAAATCCAGCCCAAACCCGGTAGCGATCTCTGTGATCTCGGCAATCGCCCGCTCCAGCGCTTTTATCTCATCTTCTTGAGGCATGCATCCATCTCTCCCTCCAGCTTGCTGTGTTTGCTGCAACTTATTCTGACTGCGCCGCAGAAGTTCCGCAGCTGCGTCCGGAACTGTTCTTATACAAGTATATGGGCAGCAGGGTGAGAGTATGATGCCCAGCGGCCTCATTGCCGATCTTCCAGCTTCAATCTCTATCACTTACACGTTCTATTGCATTTGCTACAGCAGATTGCACCCGAATTAGCCTGGAAAAAGATTCTATTGCACTTTGTGCAGGAGATTTCCCGGAAAAAGGTTTTTGAACCCGGAAATCCAACAATCAATTGTATGAAATACAGCAGAATACGATTTTACCTCAGGCATAGGAGTAATCTATTGCAGAAAGTGCAATCACCTGTTGTTTATCATTCAATAAACATGGACAGTCAGCAAAAATAAGCTCCCCGGCTAACGATACCCATTGCAGCCGGAGAGCTTATTAGCACACTTAGTATACAAACTTCCGCTGTGCCCAGTAACTGAACAGGAAGATCGAAATTTCGGTCAGGATCTTAGCCGCGACCAGCGGGATGATCAGTTGCTCATTATAGAAGTAGAGCAGCCCGTAATTGAACAGCAGCACGAGGATCACGAGGGAGAAGTATTTGGGCAGCGACTGGAGTCTCGACTTCTTGCCGCCGGTGAAGACATATTTCCGGTTGACGGAGTAGTTGAAGATTGAGCTGCATAATCTCGCAGCGGCTACTGACAGGAACAGGTTATGGGTGAGACTCTGGAACAGGAACAGCAGCGTGAAGTCGAGCAGGGCAGACAGCAGCGAAGAGGTGCTGAACATCAGAATCGGCAGATAGATCCGGAATGAGTCGACAAGCGGCCGGAAATGGGACGATTTATTGTGGTCCAGATACACGGTATCAATGAACTCTTCAGTGATTTTATAGCCCTCCTTGTGGGCGGTCAGCAGCATGTTCATTTCGTACTCGAACCGGTCCCCCGGAATCTGGCACAGCCAACCCAGCATGGAGGGGGAGAAGCCGCGCAGGCCGGTCTGGGTATCATAGATTTTCGTGCCTGTGGTGAGGGAGAAGACCCCTCTTGTCACCGAGTTTCCAAAGCTGCTGCGCAGCGGAATCTTTCCGCTGAAGCGGCGGCTGCCGAGCACAATCCCGGGGGTGGGCTGGTTCAGCAGGATATCAGCAATCCGCTTGATGTCATGGGGCAGATGCTGCCCGTCGCTGTCTGCGCAGACTACATAGCCGGGCAGCCCTGCCTCCTGAATATACTTGAAGCCGGTCTTTAGAGCCTGTCCTTTTCCGAGATTGACCGAATGAGTCAGGACATCGCAGCCAAAAGCTTCAGCAGTCTGGAAGAGTCCGCGGTAAGCCGCGCCACTGCCGTCATCCACAATGACAATGGAGCCGAGGTGGTAATCTTGCAGCTTGATAATCAAATCCAGCAGCCGTTCGTCTGGTTCATACGCAGGAATTAGTATAGTTATCATATTGGTCACTCCTTAATATAAAGTATGTCGCTTACGCCGCGTTCCTGGTTTTTGCCCTGCGGGTTGTTGACGACCCGTCCCATGAAATACATGGTGGATGAACCGCCGCCGTCGAGATTGTAGGCTTCTGTGGCACCGAGGTCCTGCATCAGATCTGCAAGCTCGGTGAGTGTCATTCCGCGGCTGTAGCCTTCGTTGCGCCCGTCAACCACAACAAACACATAATGGTTCGGGGCAATCATCCCGATCGCCGTCCGCGGATTTGCATTTTGAATCGAGCGGTTGCCGAAGTTGGTATCGATTTTGACATTGCTGAAATCACTGGTGATCTGGCCGTCCTGAATCAGAATCGGACCGAACGAGAGTGTATTGGTAACCCCTTGCGCCAGCAGCTCGGACGAAGAGATTTCTTCCTCGTTATAGGTCTGCATCGTCCCGTCTTCGAACAGCGCCATTGCGTCCCGCACCGGATCATCCCGATACACTGTGCCGTTACGGATAATCACGCCGTCTTCACGGAAGCCATAGTAATCGCCGTTGATCGCGAACAGCGCATCGTTGCTGGCGGCAATCTCCGAGGTCACCTCTGTGATGTTCGTGCCGAAGCTATTGTCGGCAAAAGCGGAACGCAGGCTGCTGGAATTCTTAAGCACGACATCAGCGACAAAGTAAGTGATCTGGTCGGATCCGGATCCGGTCTGCACCTGATCGATCTTGATCTGGATATCGTCGCTGCTGTAGCTCCAGTCATCTGAAGTGGCATTAACCTCCGCGGCAGTTGTGGCAGTCGTGGTAGTAGTGTCATTGGTGGCGGCTGTACCGCTTGTACTGTCTGACGAAGCTGCTTCATCAGCTACGACGACTTCTACATGCTCGATTAAGTAACGGTCTGCCAGCTTATATACCACTCCGCCAACCACCAGCAGAAATACTAGAATTCCTATCCCTATTTTTTGTTTGAAGCTCAGGGTTTTCTTTTTGTCCATTTGTGCCATTCAGGATCACCTCTGCGTTTAAGTTCTTAAGAAGCATGATACGCGCGGTACCTTTAATGAACCTGAAATGACTTAGGAGCAGCTATTTAAGATGCAGCGTGCCCGCTCCCCAGCATTTATCCGTGTTGATCTATAGTAGAAAGAACCGCGAACGGTTGGTATACTTTAACAAAGAACCATTCCTTTCCAGTATTCTGAAGGAGGACCGGCATACATGCGCATGTCACGAATCAGCTCAAGGGGACGATTGCCGAAGATCAGGAAGATTTCAGCACTTCGCTTGGCTCTGTTGACTACTCTAACCGGGCTGCTGGTGATGTTCGCCTTCTCAGGCTGCTCCCTGCTGCATAAGGAACAGGCGGGTGGTCCTCTCAGCCATGAGATCAACGAACAAGAGGATGTTGTCTATTCTCACGGCTATACGATTAAGAATCTGGACCGGCTGGATGAATTCATGGAGCGGCGAAGCGGCAGCCTGCGGTTGATACAGTACACCCCGGAGGGAGGCCCAATCTATAAGGAACTGCGGTATAAGGGTGGCAAGCTGGTTATTGCCTATGACACTACAGAAGACGATTTTGGCCCTAAAGAAACAGGGACATTTGTTTGTACAGCACTTAACCGCGAGGATGAGAGTACAGTGCTCAAATACACGCTGACGGGCTGCGAGGGGGAATACCCGGAAACGGCGCTGCTATGGATCGGATTCGAGCTGTCAGAGATGGATGATTTCGGATTCGTGCTGAAGTACGGGGTGAACCTCAGAAACGAGATCAATACCATTCAAGAGAAGCTGGTAAAAGATCTCCAGGACGGCTCTGTTGCTGAGGCGGATCACTTTAAGCTGTCTCACGGGCAGCTGCAGAAGATTTTCCGGGAGCTTGTGCTGGCCAATTATATGCATGACAAAACATTAACCGGATCCTGCAACATCAAGCCGTCTGTGAGCTATGAGCTGCAAATAGACATTAATAATCATGAGCTGCAGTTTGCGTGGAGTGAATGTGACCAGAGTGCAGACGGCAAGGAAATGACAGCGCTGGCCCGTTACATCATCGGTATGGTGCAGGAGGAGAAGCTCTATAAAGAGCTGCCGGACATCCGGGGCTATTATGAATGACCGCAATATTGCTATACTTTAATTAATAAAAGATAGAGTTCTGGGAGGTACTGCCGTGCAACAGCGTGTGCTGCTAATAGAAGATGATGAAGATATAAGCAGAATGGTAAGCTCGTATTTGGCAAAAGAAGGCTATGAGGTGGATATGGCATTCGACGGGGAAGCGGCAGAACGGAAGATTCTCGGCGGCACAGCCTATGCTCTAGTGCTGCTGGATTTGATGCTGCCGAAGCGCAGCGGCATGGATGTGCTTCAGACGATCCGTGCCGGAAGTCTGGTGCCGGTGCTGATAATGTCGGCTAAAGACAGTGATGTGGATAAGGCACTCGGACTTGGTTTTGGTGCGGATGATTATATCACCAAGCCGTTCTCGATGATTGAGCTGGCGGCCCGGGTGAAGGCGGCAATCCGCCGGGCGGGTTATGCAGCAGCCGGTACCAAAGCGGAAGAAGCTGTGACACCCAATGAACAGGGGAAGGTCATCCTGCTGCGCGGCCTGACGGTGAACCTGGACACGTTCTCGGCATTGAAGGATGGAGAAGAGATCAAACTGACCGCCAAAGAGTTTCATATCCTGAAGCTATTCGCCGCGAATCCGGGCAGAGTGTTCACGAAGGCGCAGATTTACAGCCTGGTCTGGGAAGATGATTACTATGGGGATGAGAATGTCATTAACGTACATATGCGCAGGCTGCGGGAGAAGATCGAGGATGATCCGTCCCATCCGGAGTACATCAAAACGTTATGGGGCATCGGTTATAAGCTGGGGGATGTGCTTTTATGATTATTCTGTTTAGTGGGGGGGTTGTGCTGCTCCTGCTTGTTGTCCTGTGGCAATATTTGCGGCTTCGGGAGCACGGACGCCAGCTGGAGTACATTCATTCCAAGCTGGAGAGTATTATGGACCGGGGCTCGCACGAGCGGCTGCTTCTATTCAACAGTGACCCTGCGCTGCAAAAGCTGCTTGCGGGTCTCAACTCGCTGCTGGATGTCAATCACAAGGGTGCAGTGGAGACGGCCAGGCTGGAACAATCCATGCGCCATATGCTGGCCAACATTTCCCATGATCTCAAGACCCCGCTGACCGTAGTGCTCGGCTATATTGAGACGCTGCTTCAGGATGATTCCATGTCTGCTGAGGAGCAGGAGAGAATGCTGCGGACGATTCATGCCAAAGCGGAAGAAGTGATTACGCTGATGAACCGTTTTTTTGATCTGGCTAAGCTGGAGTCAGGCGACAAGGACATTCCGCTGACCAAGGTCGAGATCGGTGAACTGTGCCGCCGCAATATTCTGTCCTTCTATGAACTTCTCAGCGCTAAAGGCAGCGAAGTGCAAATTGATATTCCGGATGAGCCGTTGTACATCATGGGCAATGTAGAGGCTCTGGATCGGGTGCTCGGCAATCTGTTGTCCAATGCCATTTCCTACGGCGATGCCGGCGGGGTGCTCGGTCTGCGGCTGTACAGTCAAGCGGACAAGGTCTGCATAGAAATATGGGACAAGGGGAAGGGCATTGCGGAAGACCATCAGGATAAAATCTTCGAGCGGCTGTACACCCTGGAGGACTCGCGCAACCGGACATATCAGGGCAGCGGGCTGGGCCTAACGATCACCAAAAGACTGACCGAGCAGATGCACGGTACCATCAAACTGACCAGCAAACCCTACATCAGAACAGCGTTTACCCTGTCTTTCCGAAGAATGGATTTTTAACCGTTCACCACAACTTAAGAATTTCGTAAGAATCAGGTAATAAAAAAGAAAATTCCGCCCTGTAATATAAGAAACAAGGAAAACAATGAAGCAAAGGGGATAACGGAAATGACAACCATACTACGGACATGGGACTTAACCAAGGTTTACGAGGGCAAGGAAGCCGTGAATAACGTGAATATGAATATCAAGCAGGGTGAGATCTACGGCTTTTTGGGACCGAACGGGGCCGGCAAAACAACCGTGATGAAAATGATGACCAATCTGGTCAAACCGACTGCGGGCGAGATTGAATTTTTCGGCGAAAAGATGACTGAGCGTTCTTACGAGATGCTCAAGCGTATGGGCTGTATTATAGAATATCCGGTGTTCTATGATAAGCTGACGGCCAAAGAAAACCTGGAGCTGCACGGAGAGTATATGGGCTATTATGACCCCAAAGCGATGAAGGAAGCGCTGGAGCTGGTGAAGCTCACAGGCATCGACAAAAAGCCGGTCAAGCAGTTCTCTCTGGGAATGAAGCAGCGCCTGGGCATTGCCAGAGCCGTGATGACGAAGCCGGAGCTGCTGATCCTGGATGAGCCGATCAACGGGCTGGACCCGCTGGGGATTAAGGAGCTGCGCGAGGTATTCCGCATGCTGAGCCGTGAATACGGGATGACACTGCTGATCTCCAGCCACATCCTGGGTGAAATTGAACAGATCGCCGATACGATCGGCCTTATCCGCGATGGGGTGCTTTTGGAAGAAGTCGCAATGGATACGATCCGCAGCCGGGATACTGACTATATTGAGCTGGTTACAGAAGAGAGCACGAAGGCGGTATATGTGCTTACCCATACGCTGGGACTGGGCAACATCAAAGTGATGGGTCCCCGCACGGTCCGGATCTACGACCCGATTCCGCAGCTTGAGCTGAGTAAGGCACTCACAGCGGCTAATGTGGAGCTGGAAAGTCTGAACAAGAAGCATCATTCGCTGGAAGACTATTTTGTAGAACTGATGGGGGGTGAAGTCGTTGCTTAAACTAATCCGGCTTGAAATGCGCAAAAATAAAATTAATCTGTTTCGGGCTGTGCTGATCACCGATCTGGTGATTCTGCTGTTTATGATTCTTATCGCATTCACAGGAATAGACGATGCCGGCGAATTCATTACCTATGCCGATGTATTTGATGGTGTGCATATATTTGTAAAAGTTACTTTTCTGATTTTCGGTTCTGTTCTGATCAGCAAGCTGGTCATTGATGAGTATAAAAATAACACAGTGGCTGTACTCTTCATGTACCCGATCCCGCGCAAAAAGCTGATGGCAGCCAAACTCATTATTGTGTCGCTCTTCATTCTGATTACCGTCTTCGTGTCCAATGTGCTGATAAGTGCTGCTCTCGTCGGCTTCAATCACTACTTCATGGATGCTGTCACGGGAGAAGTGACACTGAAGCTGATTACGTCGCAGATTACTATGGCTGCTTCGGATGCGGTATATTCAGCAGGGATAGGGCTGATTCCATTGTTCTTCGGACTACGCAAAAAGTCAGTACCGGCTACCATCGTGTCCGCTGTCCTGCTCGCAAGCGTCTTATCCTCCAACTTTGGCCAGTTCCGGCTGGGCAACCAAGTAGGCGTCTCTTTATTTCTCGGACTGGTTGGTGTGGCTGTTGCTTATCTGTCCATCCGCAACATTGAACATCAGGACATTGCATAATCTGAAAGGATAGTCCAAAATACCCGTAAAAACCGCTTGGCGCCTGTGTTTTCTTGGCGACCACAAGCGGTTTTTTTGCTATAATAGATTTTAATTCAGGAATTTCTACATATATAGAGAATTTCCGCATTTACGGAATAACAATAGCAGGTTCAGAGCAGTGAAGGAGTTGGGCTATGCATAAAGACTGGGCTGCCATTTTGGGCAGGGTGCTTTCTGAGGAAAGCGCTTATAAAGCGTTATACGATCATCATCCTGATTGGATTATTGTGCTCGACAGGCAGGGAAACTACGTCGACAGTAACCGTGCTTGGAGCGCTGCAGACGCTGGCGGACTGGCGCGTATCCGTGCAAACGGGAAAGAGTTCCCCCGGATACTCCCCGGTGAAGCGCATTTTGCTGCAGCCCTCGAAGGGATGACCTCCAGCTTTGAACTTGTGGACGAAGATATCCAAGGTGAATCCGTTCCCTGCACTATTTCCTATGTTCCGTTAAAATCTGCGGAAGGCATCGCTGGTGTATTCGCAATTATTCATCATGACCGTTCCGCTCTGCTCCCCGGAGTGCTGCTGGACTGGCTCAGTCAGTTGGCGGCAGCCGGACGTGAAACCGGGAGGGAAGAGCAGGCGGAGCTTGAATCAGGAGATCCGAAACTGCCAGAGCTAATACTTGAAATGGCTGAAGATAAGCGGCTGAGCCTGATTCTGAATTCCGTATCGGCTGGGATATTCGGACTCGATACAGAGGGGCGTACGATTTTTATTAACCGTGAAGGTGCGGATATGCTGGGCTATGACGCCTCAGAGTTGGCCGGAGTTCATCTAATGGATCAGATTCAGCATATCCGCAGCAACGTTACCCTCTACTCCCTGATAGAAAGTCCGCTCCGGAGTACGCTGGAAGACGGGATTACCCGCAGCAAGAACGATGGGATTTTCTGGCGTAAGGACGGCACGAGTTTTTTCGTCAATTACCGGATTGCACCGCTGCTGGACAACGGTAACATCTGCGGGGTAGTGGTATCCTTCAGTGATATTACGAACGAGCGGGAGATTCTTCAGGCGAAGGAATCGGCAGAGCAGGCAGCCCAGGCCAAATCAGATTTCCTGGCGATGATGAGCCATGAAATCCGGACTCCAATGAACGGGATGATCGGAATGGCCGATTTGCTGCTGGAGACAGAGCTTGAGGAGGAGCAGCGCAGCTATGCGGAAATTCTTCGGAGCAGCAGTTATAGTCTTCTACAGATCCTGAATGATATTCTCGATTTCAGCAAGATGGAAGCAGGGAAGATGCCACTGCAGTCTGAGACTTTCGATCTGCGCGAAATGCTGGAGAATGTTATTGACCTGTTCACGCCAAAGGCAGAGGAGAAGAAGCTGGCCTTGCGCTGGTGGGCGGATACCAGTGTCCCTGAAGCAGTGACCACCGATCCCAGCCGGCTGCGGCAGATCATTGTAAATCTGGTCGGGAATGCCCTGAAATTCACTGAGCGGGGAAGTGTAACCTTGTCAGTGAAGAATATTCCGTTGCCGGGTTCTCAGGAATATCTGCTGGAGTTTTCGGTTCGGGATACGGGCGTAGGCATTGCCGACAGCAAGCTGAACCTGCTGTTTCAGTCCTTTTCGCAGCTGCATCCGTTTATTAACCGCAAATATGGGGGGACGGGCCTGGGCCTCGCCATCTGCAAGCAGCTTGTGGAGCTAATGGGCGGAACCATCTTTGTGGAGAGTGAAGAGGGCCGGGGCTCCATCTTCCGCTTTATGCTACCCTTCGTCAAGGAAGAGATGGAAGCGGAGACAATGCCATATTGAGAGCCGAAAAGCTGTCCAGGCTGCCATAGAATAGGCTGCCGGACAGCTTTTTTCTTATGTGTGCGGAGGTGAGCAGGTGCACATAAAAAACCAGCGGGCCGCGGAAGTCCCGCAGCCTGCTGGTTTGGGCAGACCTAAAAAAGTAACAATACACTAATGCATGTACATGAGTCCTACAGTGGCCGGGCCACAATGGCTGCCGATAACACATCCGGCATGGATGACAGCAATTTCTTCGACGTCAGTTTGTTCCCGCAACGCCTTCTCCAGAAATTTGGCATCCTCTTCGGCCAGAGTATGGGCTACAATCAGCAGCTCTTTATCCATTGTTTTGGCATTCAAGAGTGCATGCTGTAGCATTTGTTCCACGGCCTTTTCCTTCTTCCCGCGGACTCTGCTTACCGGCACGATGGCACCGTCAATCAGCCGTAATACGGGCCGGATCTTCAGCAGGCTGCCGATAAAATTCTGCATCCCCGAGCAGCGGCCGCCCATATATAAGTAGTCCAGTGTATCCACGACGAATTCCGTCTCGACCCGGCTGCGGCACTGCTCCAGCATGGCGGCGATTTCGGCGCTGCTGTGGCCTTTAACGGCTGCCCGGGCAGCCTTCATGACGAGCAGTGCGATGCCCCCGCACAACGTCTCGGAGTCTACGACCCGGACGCGTCCTTCCGGAAATTCACCTGCAGCCAGCAGGGCATTCTGATATGTAGAGGATAAAGCAGAGGAGAGGCCGACGTATACGGCATCCCCGCCGCTGGCAATGACCGGCTCGAAAGCCGCGATAAAATCAGCTGGTGACGGTGCAGCGGTCTTCGGCAAAGCTCCGCCCGCAGCAACCCTTTGATAGACTTCCTCTGGTGTAATATCCACACCATCCTTGTAAGTGCCGTCCTGAAACACCACATACAGCGGAATGATGCCGATATCATACGTTTCCTTCCAGCCTTGCGGCAAATCGGAAGTGCTGTCTGAAAAGATTTTTACGATAGACATGAGTTTCTCCTTCACCGAATCTCAGATGACAATATGCATATATAAGCCATATAATCTGTTTATTATACCAAGCCTATGGCGAATCTCAAAATAAAAAATAATGATCTGATAGAAAAAAAGACTACCCGTGGCGGATAGTCTTTGACCGTATACTGCATTGCCGTTAGGCATACTGCTTATCTCTTAACGACAGGAATCCACACTTCGCATACATAATCGTCAGCTTGCGGATCGCCGGGAGGATAGAGCTCGAACTCCGGCCCGCCAGCATGCTCATAACCAGTCCCCGGGAACCATTCCTGAAAAATCCGCTCCCAGACGTTCTGGATGGCATGCGGCATCGGGCCTGTTGAAGTGAATACCGCCCAGTTAGCCGCTGGAACAACGGCAGTTTCATAGCCCTGCGGGTCAGCGGCAGCCTCTGCTTCTACTCCGATCCAGTAAGACAGCAGTTCCTTCTCCATGTCCATGCTCATACAGATGCCGAGCCAATTTTTGTCCGCAGCAAGCTGAATCAGTTGGTCCGAAGTACCATCCGCGTTGCATTCTGTCCAGAACAGCGGGATTCTGCGAAAGTTCTCCCCGTCCCGGGTGGTAACCTCCATTGATTTGCCGATAACGGTAAAAGCAGGTTTCTCCACGATCTTGTAGTCCATTTCCTGATCTCCCTTCAATGATAGATGGAAAGAGAGGCGGGGGAACGCTTTTAGCTGCACCCCGGGTTCGCGCGCGGCAGAAGGTGACAATCCGTGTGCCTTGCGGAACGCCTTGGCGAACGACTCCGGAGAATCATATCCGTATTTCAGCGCCACATCCAGCACTCTGATCTTTGAGCTGGCCAGCTCCTGGGCGGCCAGGGTCAACCTGCGCTTACGGATATAGTCTGCCAACGTAAAGCCGGTCAGCATACTGAACATGCGTTGGAAATGGAATGGAGACACATGAGCAATCTTCGCGATATCCTCGATACGCAGCGTCTCTGTCATTTTCCTCTCCATATAATCCAGGGCTTCCTTCATTCGGATCAGCCATTCCACATGTGCCATCTCCCTTTGACTTCATCCTATCATGCCATGAGTGACCAGTCCTGTTATTCTGTGCTCATTAATGACAGGTTCGTTTCCAAAGTATAACCGATTAGAGGACAGGCTGTCAGTTCCCTAAACGGTAGACTCTGGCTTCATAAGGGCGCAGCGTTCCCCGATCTCCGGCGGACGGCTCGTCAGGATAATTGCCGATAATGGTTTCTTTTACGGCGGCCAGCTCTGCAGGAAGCTCTACTGTCTGTGGAGTCTCGCTGAAATTCAGCAATACCAGCCATTGTTCATCCTCCAGCGTACGGGTGTAGGCATAGATATCCTCATGCTCAGGCAGCAGCAGCTCGTAATCGCCGTAAGCCATAATGAGATGTTTTTTGCGCAGGGCGATCAGCTTCTGATAGTAATAAAAGACTGAATCCGAATCGGCCAGCGCCTGTTCAACATTGATCTCTGTATAGCGCGGATTAACCTTCAGCCAAGGGGTCCCTTCGGTAAAGCCGGCATTGTCCGTAGCATCCCACTGCATCGGTGTGCGCGCATTGTCACGGCCTTTGATGTGGATCGCCTGCAGAATCGAATCATGATCAGCGCCGCCTTCAGTGACCTTTTCCCGGTACATGTTCAGTATTTCGATATCTTTATAATCTTCCAGCAGCGGGAATTTGACGTTCGTCATCCCGATTTCTTCACCCTGATAAATGTATGGCGTACCCTTCAGCGTGTGCAGTAGGGTAGCAAGCATCTTAGCAGAGATGACCCGGTATTCCCCGTCATTGCCGAACCGCGAGACCATCCGAGGCTGGTCATGATTGTTCAGGTAGAGGCTGTTCCAGCCGCGGTCAGCGAGGCCGACCTGCCATTTGTGCAGAATCTCGCGCAGGCCTTTCAGCGTCCAAGGGATCACATTCCATTTGCCGCCCGGGCCGGAATCGACGTCCATATGCTCGAACTGGAACACCATCTGCAGCTCATGGCGGTCTTCGTCCGTGTATAGAATAGCATCTTCCACACTGGCTCCGGGCGTTTCGCCAACCGTCATGACATCGTATTTAGACAGCACTTCACGGTTCATTTCCTGCAAATATTCATGGACGCGCGGGCCATTCATATAATATTCGCCGCCGCCGGCCAGCTCACCGGGAGCCAGCCCTTCGTGGTGAGCCGAAGGCAGACCTTCTACTTTGGAAATCATATTGATAACGTCCATGCGCAGCCCGTCTACTCCTTTGTCGAGCCAGAAAGCAATCATCTTATGCAGCGCCTCGCGCAGCTGCGGATTCTCCCAGTTGAGGTCAGGCTGCTTGCGAGAGAATAGATGGAGATAGTATTCACCGGTAGCCTCATCCAGCTCCCAGGCCGGTCCGCTGAAGATCGAGCTCCAGTTGTTCGGCAGCTCGCCATTTGGACCGCCCGGACGCCAAATATAGTAATCGCGGTAAGGATTGTCCTTGGAGGAACGGGATTCCGCGAACCAGGCATGCTCATCGGAGGAGTGGTTGATGACTAGATCCATCATCAGCTTAATGCCGCGCTCATGCAGCCCGGCCAGCAGCTCTTCCCAGTCGCGCAAGGTACCGAATTCATCCATAATATCCTCGTAATCACTGATGTCATACCCGTTATCGTCGTTCGGCGATTTGTAGACCGGGGACAGCCAGACCACATCGACACCTAGCTTCTGCAGGTAATCCAGCCGGGAGATAATGCCCTGCAGATCTCCAATTCCGTCTCCGTTGCTGTCCTGGAAGCTCCGGGGATAGATCTGGTAGACTACGGCTTCTTTCCAAAAGGCTCTGTTCATATCTATTAGCTCCTTTGTTTTGTTTTATTTTACCTACATAAACAATCTAAGCTGAACACTTTTAATATTAATCAGCAAGGAGGGCGGAAGGGGCTATTGGAAATTAATATCTAGGGAAAAGTGGCGGAAGGGAATTTTGGAACTGTAGGAGCGATAGCGTCCGCCTTTGTCTGCGGATTTCCACCGCTAACAGCGGTACAAATAAAGAAATCTGCAGACAACAGCGGCCGGAAGTCCAAACATTCTCTGTAGTCACGGCAAATCCCTAAGGTAGAAATGAACAGCGGTCGGAAGTCCAAATATTCCCCGAAGCCTGGGCTTTTGCTGATGTTATTAAACGTTCAGCTTACATAAAAAGCCCCGAAAGCGCTGAAGCCTCCGGGGCATGAAGAAGTTATGCTGTTACCGGGGTGCCTTCAGCAGTGACGCTGCTTAGCCCGTTCACAGTATACTCCTTGCCATGAATCGTAAGTGCCGCCGGAACATCGGTTTCATTGACAACCGTAACCTGTAGATCAGTAACGATAACCTTCAGCCGTGAGCCGCGGAACATGATTTTGAACGAATACGAAGTCCAGTGTCCCGGATTGGAAGGCTTCAGGATCAGCCGGTCTGCTTGAACGCGCAGTCCGCCGAAGCCGTGTACAATCGACATCCACGTTCCCGCCATGCTGGTGGTATGGCAGCCATCTTCCGTATCATTATTGTAGTTGTCGAGATCCAGTCTCGAAGTACGCAGGTACATTTCATAAGCCTTTTCCTTGTAGCCCAGCTCACAAGCCAGAATGGCGTGGATGCAAGGGGAGAGGGAGGACTCATGAACGGTAATCGGCTCGTAGAAGTCGAAATTCCGCTTTTTAGTATCCAGATCATAGCGGTCGCCAAGGAAATACAATCCCTGAAGCACATCGGCCTGTTTAATGAAGCAGGAACGCAGGATACGGTCCCAGGACCATTTTTGGTTAAGCGGCAGGTTCTCTGGCAGAACATCCTTTACCTGAATGATTTCCTTGTCGAGGAAACCGTCCTGCTGCAGGAAGATACCGAGCTCTTCATCGGACGGATAATACATTTTGCTGATAATTTCATTCCACTGGGCAGTTTCGCTTTCAACCAGCTCCAGTTTGTCTGCCAGCTCGGCATAGCGGGAGCTTTCATTTTCCTGCAGGTACGCCAGTGCTTCCAGTGTATATTCCATGGTCCAGGCAGCGATCCGGTTCGTGTACCAGTTGTTATTAACGTTGTTCTCGTATTCGTTCGGGCCGGTTACGCCGAGCATCACATACTGATCCTTGCGCGGTACATAGTGTACACGTTCCTCCCAGAAGCGGGAGATCTCCACCAGTACCTCAAGGCCGTATTGGCCCAGGTAAGCCTTGTCGCCGGTGTAGTTCACATAGTTGTAGATAGCATAGGCAATGGCACCGTTGCGGTGAATTTCCTCGAAAGTAATCTCCCACTCGTTGTGGCATTCCTCGCCGTTCATTGTCACCATCGGATAAAGCGCACCTTTTTTGAAGCCGAGCTTGCGGGCGTTTTCCTTGGCTTTTTCCAGATGCTTGTAGCGGTAGATCAGCAGATTGCGGGCAATGGTGGAATCCGCTGTACTTAAATAGAATGGCACGCAATACGCTTCGGTATCCCAGTAAGTGCTGCCGCCGTATTTTTCACCCGTGAAGCCCTTAGGCCCGATATTCAGCCGGTCATCTTCGCCAGTGTAAGTCTGATTAAGCTGGAAAATATTAAAGCGAATCGCCTGCTGTGCTGACACATCTCCTTCAATAATAATGTCGCTTTCCTTCCATTTGTCGCCCCATGCTGCAGCCTGTTCAGTCAAAAGGGTCACAAATCCGGCTTCCCGGGCGCTGTTTAGCGCGGTATGGGCCGCGTCTACAAGCTGGCCGAGGCCGTAATTACGGGAGGTCACATTGGCGGCATATTTATAAATAACCACCTGGTCGCCGGCCTGTACCGCAAGGCTGACTTTACTAGCCACGTATTTCTCCTGCTCAATTGCTTCAGGTGTCGTTGTAAGCTTTTCACCATTGACCAGAATGTCGTAGGCAAACGCCGAAGTCACATGGAAATCGAGCTTTTTCGTTTTGAGGGTCAGGTATCCGCCTTCTGCTTCGCTTTTCTTCTCTACTTCGTTCCAGAACTTCTCATCATAGTTGGAGTCCTTGTTCTTGATGTCGCCGTCGAGGTAAGGAGTGATCGTAAGCTGTCCGGCAAAATTCACCGGAATGATTGAATAGCGGATGGCGCCTATCTCGTGGCGGGCCATGCTGACGATGCGGATGCTCTCCACCTGAACCTCTTTGCCGTCTTCAAGGGTGGCGGTGAAGCTGCGGGACAGCGTGCCTTCCTTCATATTAAGCACACGGCGGAACTGGCTTACCGTGCAGGCAGCCAGATCGAGCGGAGTACCGTCCAGCTCAATATTGATCCCGATCCAGTTGGTGCTGTTCAGCACTTTGGCAAAATACTCCGGATAGCCGTTTTTCCACCAGCCAACCCGTGTTTTGTCCGGATAGTATACACCCGCCATATAACTGCCCTGCAGGCTGTGGCCGCTGTACTGCTCTTCAAAGTTCGCTCTGCCGCCCATATAGCCGTTCCCGATGCTGAATACGCTCTCGGAAATTTCCTGGGTCTGCGGATCGAAGGACTCTTCAATGATGGACCATTCATCAATTTTCAAATATTGTTTCATTGTTTTTTGGCTCCTTTTAAATGAGGGATGATATAAATGGAACTATGGGTTCGACGGTACGGTCTACGTGGGGCCGCTGCGAATGCAAAAGGATGTTACGATCGCTGTTGTCCCCGGATGCTCAGATGAAGGCTATAAGGTAAGCATCCGGGGACAAAGGCGAACGCTGGCGCTTCTGCACATTCCTTTTGCCTTCTCCGCTGATCACGTATCTCCGGTTCTCTCACAGATAGTTCTTTTATAAAGAGAGTAGTGCATGAAGAAATAACTTACAGTTAGTAGTTATTATTCATCAAACAGCAGCAAATAACTCCTGCAGCTTGGGAACGCTGATCTGGGCGAGGGAAGGCACGACGAAGTTCGCTTCAGACAGCGTTTCGGGTGAACCGATGCCGATGCTGCTCATGCCGGCACGGGTTGCAGCAAGGATTCCTGCTTCTGCATCCTCGAACACAACACAGTGCTCCGCCGGAACGGATACCGCCTGGGCACCCAGCAGGAATACCTCAGGATCAGGTTTGGCTGCGCTGGTATGTGTACCGTCGATAATCGCATCGAAGTAGGGAGTCAGGCCGGTGTTGTTCAGGATGGTCATCGCATTTTTGCTGGCTGACCCGAGGGCAACCTTGATTCCGGCTTCACGGCATTCCTTGAGGAAGGATAATGCACCAGGCAGAATCTCGGAGCTGTCCATTTTGGCGATGTATTCCACATAGCGGTTGTTTTTCTGCTCGGCAAGCCGTGCTTTTTCCGCTTCGTCTATCTCAAGTCCGCCGATTTCCAGCAGGATATTCAGGGAAGCGGCCCGGCTGACGCCCTTAAGGCGCTCATTGTCCTGCTCGGTGAACACAAATCCGAGTTCTTCGGCAAGCTCTCTCCAGGCGATAAAATGATATTTGGCGGTGTCGACGAGCACGCCGTCCAAATCGAACAGACAAGCTTTAATTGCTGACATGTTGAACCTCCTAAAAGTTTTGTGAGCATAACTTCCTGAATGGCTTCGTACAAAACTGGCTTCGGAAGCATAAACTTAAGTTTTGTGAGCATAGCTTCCTGAATGGCTTCGTACAAAACTCGCACCGAAAGCGTATAGCTAAGTACTTATGGATGAAGGTTGTTTTAACGCTGCAGACTTAGCGCAAACGTTTGTACAACATTCGAAAAAATAAATGAAGCAAGGGACTGCTTCATTTATTCTTGAATCTTGGTCATTTCTTCCCTGGAGCATACATAGAAGATTCTCTTACGATCAAACGGTGGGGAATGACGAAACGGTTTGTATATCCGGCATCATTATCCGGCTTCTGGATGCTTTGGATCAGCACCTGGGAGGCCGTATAACCAAGATGATAAATACCGATGTCAATACTGCTGATCGGCGGGCTGGACAACTCCGAGAGCGGGATGTTGTTAAAGCTGACAATCGCCAGATCCTCGGGTACCTTGTATTTCAGTTCGTTCAGACCACGCAGTACTCCGAAAGAGACCATATCATCGACGGCAACGAGTGCTGTCGGGCGGTTCGGGAGATTCATAAAGAATGACATGGCCCGGTAGCCGCTATCCTGCAGAAATTCGCCTTCCACAATCCATTCCGTCCGCATCTCCAGACCGCTATTCAGCATAGCTTTGCGGTATCCTTCAAGACGGTCGCGTGAAACGATGAGATTAGGCGGCCCGCTGACAAAGCCGATGCGCTCATGACCCATAGAAATCAGATGGTTCGTAGCGTCAAAGGCTGCCATGACATTATCGTTATCCACGGATAATATATCCTCATAGCGGTCGCTTCGTCCAACAAGGACAAAGGGATAACCGCCGGATTCGAGAAAATCAATAACCGCATCATCTTTACGTGAGTACAGCAGAATAACGCCGTCTACCCGGCGCCCTTTGAGCAGGCGGGAGACAGCCTCCAGCTCTTCCTTCTCGTTCGCTCCGGAACTAATCAGTACATCATAGCCGGATCGGCTGGACTGGGTAACAATCCCGCGGATCAATTCCATAAAGAAGAGATTGGAGAAAAGCTCTTCAGCAGGCTTCGGCAAGATAATACAAATGCTGTTGGTCGTTTTCGAAACCAGGCTCTTAGCCATCATATTCGGAGTGTAGCCCATTTCCTCCATGATTACTTTAACTTTACGGGAAGTTTCTAGGCTGATTCTGGGATGGCCTGACAACACCCGGGATACAGTGGAGGGAGAAACTCCCGCTTTCTTAGCCACATCCTTAATGGTAACTGTCATAGAAACCTCCTTCATGGAACCGTTTGCTTTACAAAGTAATATTAATCGAAGTGCTGTTAATTGTAAATAGAGAAAGTCCTGCAGCAGGCTGTTTACAGGCGATTTTGGAGGAATAGCAAGGAAAAGCGGCCCATTATTGCATGTTTCTACAGAGAATTCGGCAGAACCGGAGAAAAGCGGTTGAATGGGAGCAAAGCCATGGCCAGAGAAGGGAAATCAGCCGAAATGAAGTGTGCAAACGGTTTTTGTTGAAAAATCATTTCAATAACTGGTCTAAGAGCCTTTTATCCTGTGCAACTATGTGCAACGGAATGAAATTATTTTCAGCGATAACTATGCCTTATTGCCATGCAATTAATAAAAATGCCTGTTGACAACGCTTTAATTTCCGGAATAATATGGTTAACAGAACTTAGAAGCGCTTACATGTGTTTGATTCGGGTTATTTTTGCTGTGCGCACAAAGGTTTGTTTACTTTAGGTCAGTAAACCTTTTATTGCAAACGTTTGCGCTAATGTTCTCTGGTTTCAATGAGCCGTTCAGCGAATATGAGAAGGAGGGCGTGGGCTTATTCAGGCCTAAGCAGCCGGACGACCGGAAGAGACGGTCAATTTAACATGAACGCAATACCCGCGCAACTGAAGGAAAACATCATTAGGGGGGGCTTGAAGGAATGAAGTTAGCTTTATGGAGCAAAAAGGCTTTTGCCGTCAGTATGATTGTTGTTCTAGTGTGCTCCTATTTTTCTTTTCCGGCATCAAAGGTGCAGGCTGCTGCAACCAAGGCATTTCTGGTCGGCACACTTCAGTCGGAATTGTCTACAGAGGCGAATCCTACGAATGACTGGAGTCCGGCAGCCACTGTAACGGAAATGACGTATACGGACAACGGCACTTATAAGTTTTCTGGTGTATTGCCTGCCGGAACCTATGAGTACAAGGTTGCGCTTAACGGCACCTGGGATGAGAGCTATGGGTTCAGCAGCTATACCAATCCCGGCGGGAAAGACAATGGCGGCAATATTGTTCTTACACTTGCTGCCGAGACAGCCGTAACCTTTTATTACAACTACATCACTAAGAAAATTGCAGATTCCACGTATTACACACCGCTTGCGCAAGATAAGCTGCCAAGGCTGGTTGGCTCTCTGCAGACAGAACTGGGGGATGCCAGTGATCATTCGGCGGCTGATGCCAAGACAATGCTTGCCGATACTAATTTTGATAATGTTTACGAAAATAGAGTGAATCTGCCTAAGGGCGATTATTCTTACAAGGTTTTTGTTCCGGGAACCGTTCCGGCCGAAGATCATTCCTATCCTGATACCAATCTGAACTTGAACCTACCGGCAGATCTGCCAGTGACCTTCCGCTACAATGCGCTGGATCACGGAGTAGATGCTACATTCACAGCTCCGGTAAATCCGGGAACCGTGAAGCCGATAGCTGAAGGAAGTATCCGGATTCACTACAGCCGTACTGCAGGTGATTATACCGACCAGGGCCTGTGGCTGTGGGATGATGTAGCGGCTGGCTCTGCGGGCTGGCCATCGGGTGCGACGGCATTTCCTGAAGGACAGACCGATTCCTATGGTGCCTATGTGGATATTCCGCTCAAAACCGGCGCCAAAAAAATCTCCTTCCTCGTCGTTAACCGCTCGAATGAAGCTAAAGACGGAGGAGATAAAACTTTTCTGATCAATACTCCGCAAACCAATGAAATCTGGATCAAACAAGGTTCGGATATGGTGACGCCTTATGAGCCGGTATCTCTACCTGCGAATACTGTCCGGATCCACTATATTAGAGCAGATAATAAGCAGAGCGACTACGGATTATGGCTGTGGGAGGATGTGGCAAAAGCGCCAAGCACCTGGCCGTCCGACGCAGTTCCTTTTCTGGCGGAGCATGTGGATCACTTTGGTGCATATACCGATATCACGTTGAAAGACAATGCGAAGAAGCTCGGTTTCCTCGTGGTGAAGCCTTCAAACGGAGATAAGGACGGCGGTGACAAAGCTTTTAGCCTGCTGGACCGCTACAATCAGCTGTGGATCAAAGAAGGCGATAATAATGTTTATGTCTCTCCGTTCGGCGAACAACCGGTGGGACTGGTATCGGCGGAAGTGCTGTCTGCCAGTAAAATCCTGCTCGGGTTTACTTTGACCGATGGTCTGGATGCTGCGGCACTCAAGAGTGCGATCACGGTGAAGGACAAAGAAGGGGCAACCGTCCCTGTGTCTGCCGTGAAGATTACAAGCACTACATCCATTGAACTCGATACCGCAACTTTTAATCTGGATAAAACACCGCTTAGCATTACTTATTCCGGCAAAACCGTATCCGCTTCCAGCGGCTGGAGAATGCTTGATGAGATGTACAATTACACAGGTGATGACCTTGGAGCGACCTATCATGCGGCTGACAAATCGGCCACGCTGAAGCTATGGGCACCTATGGCCAGCACGGTTGTGGCGAATGTGTACAATAAGTCCAACTCAGCCGAAGTTGTCGGCCGGGTAAGCCTGACCAAGGGGGAGCAAGGAGTCTGGTCAGCAGAGCTGACGTCCTCCGATATTACAGGAGTAAGTGGTGAGCAGGATGTCCGCGGCTACTACTACCAGTATGAGGTAACGAATAACGGGGTCATGAAGCAGGTACTAGATCCTTATGCCAAATCAATGGCCGTATTCACCGTTGATACTACAGGCGCAGCAGGTGCGGACGGAGATACCGTCGGCAAAGCGGCGATCGTTGACCTGAGCCGGACTAATCCAGACAGTTACCATGCAGCGGATATTGCAGGTTACGAGAAACGTGAGGATGCCGTTATTTATGAGGTGCATTTGCGCGACTTCACGTCTGATGTATCCATTGAGAGCAGCCTGGACGGCGAACGCTGGGGCTCCTATGCCGCTTTTGCCAAGAAACTCGATTATATTAAATCTCTGGGTGTTACCCACATTCAGCTGCTCCCGGTAATGGCTTGGTATTACGGGGATGAGACGAAAATGAATCAAAGAGAAACGGCCTATTCGGCCCAAAACAATGAGTACAACTGGGGATATGATCCGCAGAGCTATTTCTCCCCGGATGGTGCCTATTCACAGAATCCGGCAGATCCCGAAGAGCGGATCAAGGAACTGAAAGGCCTCATTGATGCTGTACATGAAGCCGGAATGGGTGTCATTCTGGACGTTGTGTATACGCATATGGCGAAGAAGGAATTCCTGAACGATATCGTGCCAAACTATTATGCGTTCCAGGATGCGGGCGGCAACTTTATCGGCGGTTTCGGCAACAACCTGGCAACGAATCACAAAATGGCGGAGAAGCTGATGGTGGATTCCGTCAAATACTGGTTCAGCGAATACAAAATAGACGGTATGCGCTGGGATATGATGGGCGATGCAACGCAGGATGCGGTGCAGGCGGCTTATGATGCTGCGGCGGCGATCAATCCTAAGGCACTGTTTATCGGAGAAGGCTGGGTCACCTTTGGCGGTGCAGCTTCCGATCCGTCGCTTGCAGGCAAGGGTGCCGATCAGCAGTGGATGGACAAAACGGACAGCGTCGGCGTGTTCTCCGATGAATTCCGCAATGAATTGAAATCAGGCTTTGGTTCGGAAGGAGAGCCGAGATTCATCACAGGCGGTGCGCGTTCCATTACGACCATCCTGAATAATATCAAGGCACAGCCGTCTAACATTCCTGCCGATGATCCGGGTGATGTAGTGCCGTATATCGAAGCCCATGATAATCTGACGCTGCATGATGTTATTGCACAGTCGATTAAAAAGGACCCGTCGATTCCCGCGAATGAGCTGGAAATCCAGCAGCGGATCAGGCTTGGCAACACGCTGGAGCTGACGTCACAGGGAACGGCTTTCCTGCAGGCGGGTCAAGAATATGGCCGTACGAAGCAGTGGCTGGGTAATGGCGTACCCGAGCAGAAATATACCGAGATGAAGGATGCCTCAGGCAAGTCTTTTGGCTACTTTATCCACGATTCTTATGATTCCTCTGATGCTATCAACAAGTTTGACTGGGCCAAAGCAACGGATAAAGTGAGCTTCCCGGTACAAAACACGACCAAAGATTATACTGCAGGGCTCATTGAGCTCAGAAGATCCACAGATGCGTTCCGTCTGGGTGACAAGAGCATGGTCGATTCCAATGTTACGCTGATCCAGGCACCGGAAGTAAAAGCGACTGATCTGGTGATCGGCTATAAGAACAAAGCAACAGACGGAACAGGCATCTATTATGTCTTTGTTAACGGAGACGATGAAGCAAGAACCCTTTCGCTGTCTGAGAATTTGACCGGTGGAACGGTGCTTGCCGATAACGATGAAGCGGGAACCACAGCTATCCCGGCTCAGGACCAGAGCGGGTTTACACTGACCGCTAATTCAATTCAGCTGCAACCCTTGACGGCCGTAATTATCCGGATGGATGCTGCGGCAGCAGTCTTCACTTCTGTGGAAGCAGACAGTACGGACTACTCCCTCCAGATCGGCACCACGCACCAGTCGGCTGTCTATGCCAAATATGATGACGGCAGCAAACGTAATATTACGAACACTGCAGTCTATGTTTCCGATAAACCGGATGTGGCAGCCGTAAATAGTAAAGGTGTAGTTACAGGGATAAAAGCCGGAACGGCTACGATTACGATCTCCTACGGCGGGCGTTCCGCGGCTGTAACCGTTAAAGTAGTCAAAGAGGCTGTAGACAACAAGCGCTATGTTGAATTTACCTATGTCCGCGATGACAAGGATTATACGGACTGGAACATCTGGGTCTGGAACACAGGTGCCAAGAATGACCAGATTGATTTCACGACCTTCAAAGACGGCAAGGCCAGCGTGCTGATTGAAGTAGCACAGAATGCTACAAGTGTAGGTTTTGTGCTCCGAAAAGGCACAGACTGGAATACTGGCAAACAGGATTATCCGGATGACCGTGTTATTCCACTGACCGCAGGCGAGCAATTCACCAAGGTTATTGTTACCAGTCAGGTGAAGGAGCTGGACATTAAGCCATTTATAAGCGGTCCGGTGATGAAGGACGGAACAATAACCTTCATGTACCGTGATGATGCGCTGTTCCGCAGCGGAAGCCAGGAAGGTATTGAGAAAGCCGCTGTTAAGGTGAACGGCACCGAATATCCGATGGTTTATGATGCTCAAAACGAATGGTTTACTTATGTACTGACAGGTGTGGAAGAAGGGATCTACAAGTATACCTTCCTGATTACCAAGGAGGGTGTTACCGAAGAGCTGACGGATCCGAAAAATACAGTGAACGGTGAATCAGCTGTGGTCTACCATAACCCTGATGTCACCATAACAGCAACCGTACAGCCACAAGCAGTGACTTCCAATGAAAATGCTGTAGTGACGGTCAAAGCGGCTTCTGCGGAAGAAGTGTCCTATCAGGCAGGCTACATGGATTTGACTGCTCTGGGTGGACCGGCGAAGGTTCAGCTTGATATGGGGCTGATGAAGCATACCATTGCCGTGAAAGACACGGTAGCGGCAGGGACCAAAACAGTTCCAATTACGCTGATTGATGAGTACGGCAACAGCCATACGGGTGCGGTAACGGTTGAGGTTAAAGCCAGAACGTATACCGGTGCTAAGCTCGACTTCGACTGGGATGAGGCGCGGATTTATTTTGCGCTGACGGACCGGTTTGCAGACGGCGATGCGGCCAACAATGAGAACGTGGACAAAACCCATCTGGAAGCCTATCATGGCGGAGATTTCCAGGGGATGATCGATCATTTGGATTATCTTCAGGAGCTTGGGATTAATACGCTGTGGATTACGCCGGTTGTCGACAACATCGATTTCAACAAAGGCATTGATTTCGGCGGCACACAGTATGCTTACCATGGCTACTGGGCCAAGGATTTCACCCAACTGGATGAGCATCTTGGCGATATGGCAACCTTCAAGGAACTGATTGAGAAGGCGCATGACAAGGGAATTAAAATTATGGTTGACGTTGTGCTGAATCATGCAGGCTACGGCCTTGAAGCAGGTGACAGCTATGAAGGTGTTACTGCAGCGGATAAAGCGCGCTTTGACGGCATGCTCCGTACAGACAATGTTTCAGCGGATACCGATCCGGTCAAGGGCAAGCTGGCGGGATTGCCGGACTTCAAGACAGAGGATCCTGCGGTACGCAAGCAAATTATCGACTGGCAGACAGGCTGGCTGGACAATGCGCGGACTGACCGCGGAGATACGATTGACTATTTCCGGGTAGACACCATTAAGCATGTGGAGAGTACGACCTGGAAAGCTTTCAAAAATGCACTGACTGCTATCGCCCCAAGCTTCAAGCTGGTCGGCGAATACTATGGCGGTACGATTGACGGTGACGGCGGCAATCTACAGTCCGGCCAAATGGACGGCTTGCTTGATTTTGGATTCAAGAATGCTGCCAAAAATTTCACCGACGGCAAAATCACGGATGTGGATGCTTATCTGCAAGACCGTGAATCTAAGTTAGACAACACTAAAACTATGGCCCAATTTCTGAGCAGCCATGACGAGAACGGCTTCCTCTCCGATTACGTGGGCGGAGATCAAGGCAAGCTGATGATCGCGGCAGCGCTGCAGATTACGGCGAAAGGCCAGCCGGTCATCTATTACGGGGAAGAGCTGGGCCGTTCCGGTAGCAATGCCGGGGATATGTCCAAGGGAGAGTTCAGCGAGAACCGCGGAGATATGCCGTGGGATCAGCTGACAGCGGGGCAGGGGCTTCATGACCACTATCAGAAGCTGCTGAATATCCGGGCCCAGTATTCCAAAGTATTCTCCAAAGGCACGCGCACGAAGCTGGCCGGTTCGGATGATCTGGGATATCTTGCCTTTAACAAACAGTATGACAATGTGAATGTTATTACAGTAATCAATACAGGAAAAGATGCTTTGACGGTAAGTATACCGGTGCCGTTTGCCGCAGCTGCAGTTGTAAAAGATGAATACAGCGGCAAAACGTATACGGTGTCTGGTGATCAGAAGGTGACTATTGATCTTCCAGGCAGAGATGAAGGCGGAACGGTTATTCTGGCAGCAGTGCCAGTAACACTTCCGGGATCAATCCCTGGTTCCGTACCTGCGGCAACACCTGCTGCCGGCACACAAACAATTAGTCCAGACAGTCTAAAAGCCGGCAAGGACGGCAAGGTTACAATTGATGTTGCTGCATCCGCATCATCGGTACTGCTGCCGATTCAGGCTGCAGCAGCACTCGGCACGAATGATCTCGTTCTACACCTGGGTGAGCTCTCGGTGACCCTGCCTAGTGAAGTATTGCACGGGCTTCAGTCATCCCTGAACGGATCGGATGCGGAAGGTGCGCAGATTCTATTCGGCACAGCCCCGCTTCAGGACGGAGCAGTGAATAGCCTGCTGAGCGGGCTGAACGGGAACAATACCCGTGTGACCGCGGCCTCAAAAGTATATGATTTTTCACTGTCCGTGCTTAAAAAGGACGGCACACGCATTCCTGCAACTTCATTTGCAGCTCCGGTTGAGCTTACACTTAAGTTCAGCGGGAATGTAAATACAGAGTTGCTTGGAATTTACTTTGTAGGTGATAATAACTCACTCGAGTATGTGGGCGGAACTGTGAACGGGGATCAAATTACAGCAGAGGTAACGCATTTCAGTAAATACGCGGCACTTGAGCTGAATAAGTCCTTTAAGGACGTTCCGGCTCTGCATTGGGCAGCTCAAGCGGTTAAATCGCTCAGTGCGAAACAAATTATAACAGGTGTGACAGCATCCGAATTCAAACCGGATGTAAGTGTCACCCGTGCGGAATTTACCGCCTTGCTGATTCGTGCACTGGGAATCAAAGCGGAAGGGCAAGCTTCATTCAGCGATGTCAGTGGAGATGCCTGGTATGCTTCTTATGTGGCGGCAGCTGTCAGCCAAGGCATTGTTTCCGGACGCAGCGCTGATGTCTTTGCTCCGAATGCTGCAATCAGCCGCGAGGAGATGGCAGTTATGGTGATCCGTGCGCTGGAAGTGAAGCAGGGCAAGAAAACTAGCCCAGGCTCCTCATCTGTAGCTTTCACAGATGCCGGTACCATCAGTTCATGGGCAGCAGACTATGTAAACACTGCGGCTGAGCTTGGGCTGGTAGAGGGCAGAGAGAACAAGCAATTTGCGCCTAAGGCAATGATGACCCGCGCAGAAAGCGCACAGGTTATTTACAAATTGTTAGCTGAATAAGTTTCCGGTTAACGCCAAACGGCACTCTTCATAGGGATGAAGAGTGCCGTTTTTGTGTTTGTATTTGTTAAGAGATTACAGAATTGCTTTAACGGCGGTATAACCATACGCCGGAAGCTTGATGGTGAGCTTGCCCCGTTCAGCCCGCAGGGAATCGCCGGTGAACAGATCCTGCCAATCCCGCTCTTCTACATCGAGCCGGAAGGTCTGGGCGGTTTCTTCTGTATTCATAAGAACAATAATGACTTCATCGCCTAGGCTGCGCTCAAAGGCGAGTTTGCTTCCATCGCGGCCGGCTTCAAGGAATGTGAAGGAGCCGCTGCGCAGTGCAGGATGATTGCCGCGGATTTCGATCAGCTTGCGGTAGAAGCTGAACAGGTCGTGGTCCTGCTTCTCGGGATCCCATTCCATACATTTGCGGCAGCCCGGATCATTCTCTCCGTCCATACCGAATTCATCTCCGTAGTAGATACAAGGTGTGCCCATAAAGGTGAACTGGAACAGCACAGCCTGCTTGAACTTCTTTTTGTCGCCGCCGGCAAGGGTTAAGAGGCGCGGCGTATCGTGGCTGTCCAGCAGGTTGAAGGCCACCTCGCTGGCTTGCAGCGGATAGCGTGAGAGCTGTTTGCCGATTGCATTGGCGAAGCCTTCCGCATCTAGCGAGCTGTTGACGAAGAAATCCAGAACGGCATCGGTGAACGGGTAGTTCATCACGGCGTCGAATTTGTCGCCTTCCAGCCAAGGAGCAGATTCATGCCAGATTTCGCCTAGAATATAAGCTTCCGGATTGGCACTCTTCACGACCTTGCGGAATTCGCGCCAGAAGCCGTGATCTACTTCGTTGGCTACATCCAGGCGCCAGCCGTCGATACCGACCTCTTTGATCCAGTATTCTGCAACCTTCAGGAGGTATTCTTTTACTTCAGGGTTCTCAGTGTTGAGTTTCGGCATATGCGGCTCAAATGAAAAAGCATCATAGTTCGGGATGTTGTCCACTACCTGAAGCGGGAATTCACGGACATGGAACCAGTCTTTGTAGCGGGAGTTCTCCCCATGCTCCAGCACATCCAGGAACGGGGCAAAGGTTCTGCCGGAATGGTTGAATACGGCGTCCAGCAGGACGCGGATACCGCGTTCATGGCAAGCATCAACGAGCTTTTTGAGGGTCTCCACATCGCCGAAATGAGGGTCAACCTTCATATAGTCCTCGGTATCATATTTATGATTAGTGGTGCCGGCAAATATAGGCGTAAAATAGATTCCGTTAATTCCGAGCTCTGTCAGATGATCCAAGTGATCTATCACACCCTGCAGGTCTCCGCCAAAGAAATTCTCAGGTGTGGGCGTTCCGCCCCACGGCTGCACATTGTCCGGGTTCAGGCTGGCATCCCCGTTGGCAAAACGCTCGGGAAAGATTTGATAAAAGACCGCATCCTTGACCCAAGCCGGAGGGGTGAAGACATCCCCGCGGTTAATGTAAGGGAATTCGAAGAGGCGGTTTGGATTCGCGGGGCGTTCGGTTTGGAAGTCGCTTTCGGTCATCCAGATCCGTTCGTGGCCCTTTTGCAGCAGGAAGCCGTATTTAAGCCGGCGGTACAGGGGAACGGATTCACATTCCCAGTAATCGAACATTGCATCGCTGGTAAAAAGCTTCATCGGGATCAGCTCTTTTGTAGTATCCCATGCATATTTATCCCCGGCCCAGGCAAATACTTCTGTTAGATCACCTTTTTTGGCGCGCAGGCGAAGGTGGATGGTTTCGTAATCGTAGGCATAAGACCAATTTAAGCGCGGGCGGTGATATACTGCTTCTAATAACATGATAATTCCTCCTAAAAGTTTTGTTAGCATAGCATCCATGAATTCCTTCGGACAAAACGGCTACGGAAGCATACACTTAAGTTTTGTGAGCATTTTCATCAAATAGAGATATAAGGATGAATTGGCGCAGAAATGGATGCCTTGCCAGACAAGGCACTGGCTTTGTGCCACATTTGCACACATTGAACCTGAAATCCGCCCATAGCAAAAAGGCACAACCCTAGCGAAAAGCGTGTCCGAGGTTGTCCCTGATCAGTAACATTGCCTTTTAATTGTATTAGAACAAGGGGCTATGCTTCGATTGCTGCTGTCGGCAGGACTGGCTGCTCATAATGGTTTGGATTATAGCACGGAATATTAGGTCATTCAATACTATTGTACAAACCATTGCACAAATCTTCACAAGCGATAAGTACGTTTGAAAAAAGGGAAACCGGTACCTTCAACCTCAATTTTAAGGAAAAGAATAGGGATAGTGGCAAATAAGTGTTCAATGTTGTATGTAAGTCTGAGTAAATAAGAGTAATTGTGTGAAAAAGGAAGGGATATATTGCTTACATTCTTATTTTAACGGAATATGGTCAAATACACTATGTGCAAACGTTTTAACAATTAACCTGACTGTTGTATTATGAATTTAGGAATGAAGCGCTTTCTAGAACTTGTTGAAGCGTATTCAGAAGGATGGTTCGTAGATAGGCACATTTTTTTTGGATCCTCTGAAATCGTTTGCGCATGTTCTGCAGCATCATCTTAAGCACAAAAATGATATACAAAATCGGGAGGGGTTAAAGTAATGAAGTTGAAAAAACTCATGGTTCTCACCGCGGCATTCTCAATGGCAATGTCCATCACAGCATGCGGCAACAACAACAATAACGGGGGAAATGCAGCAGCAACAAATGCGCCTGCAGATAATGCGGCAGCAACAGATAATGCGGCTGCTACTAACAGCGGCAACGCTACTGCAACAACTGATGAAATTGTACCGGAAGACGGTGCTTCTCTGGTTGTGTGGGAAAGTAAAGAAGAAAGACCTTTTGCAGAAGAAATGGCTAAGCAGTTTACTGCTAAATACAACGTTCCAGTGAAGATTGAAGAGGTAGCACCACCGGATCAAGTGGGTAAGCTGACTCAGGACGGTCCTTCCGGCCTCGCTGCTGACGTTATCCTGATTCCTCACGATAACCTTGGTAAAGCTGCAAGCGCCAGCCTGCTGCTTCCAAATGATATCTTTGGTGAACAGACCAAAGCCGAAAATACTGAAGCTTCAATCGTAGGTTCCTCCTACGACGGCGAATTGTACGGTTACCCAAGAGCAGCAGAAACTTATGCCCTTTACTACAACAAATCGCTTGTAAAAGAAGCGCCTAAATCCTTCGATGACGTTCTTGCCTTCAGCAAAACGTTCACTGATAAATCCAAGAACAAATACGGAATTATGTGGGAAGTCGGCAACATGTACTACGGCTACACTTTCATTGCGACTACCGGCGGTTACCTGTTTGGTAAAGACGGTACAGATAAAGACGATATCGGCCTGAACAACGCAGGTGCGATCGAAGGTCTGACTGCATTTGCTAAATTGAAAGAAGCTCTGCCAATCAAGAGCGGCGACATTAACGCTGATATTAAACGCAGCTTGTTCACCACTGGCGACGTAGCTATGGACATCACTGGTCCTTGGGAACTTGCAGCTTACAAAGAAGCGCTTGGCGACAACCTGGGAATCGCTCCGGTTCCAACAATCAACGGCAAAACAGCAATCACCTTCTCCGGTATCAAAATTTTCGCAGTTAACGCATACACTCAATATCCGAATGCAGCTAAGCTGTATGCACGTTTTGCTTCCAGCAAAGATGCACAGCTGACACTGAACAAGCTGATTGGTTCGGTTCCTACGAATAACGAAGCTTTGGCAGATGCGCAAATCACTAGCGATCCTTATGTATCCGCATTTGCTGCACAAGCTAAGAGCTCACAGCCAATGCCTTCCATCCCAGAAATGGGTAACGTATGGAGCCCGGTAAATGCAGCCCTTCCGGAAATTTGGGATAACAACGCTGATCCTAAAGCGGCTATGGATAAAGCGGTGCAACAGATTAAAGACCTTAACAATGGTGCTACCAAGTAATTCGGATATTCCAGTAAGGAACAACCAATAGCAAACTGTGGAATCAAATCGCCCGCCGAAGCTTCACCGGCGGGCAGTTTCCTGAATTCCGCGCGGAGAGGAGAACGGAAGGGAAATGCAGCGACACCGTACGAGAGCCGCAATACTGTCGACTATTTTTATGGGATTGGGACAAATATATAACCGCCAATTCATTAAAGGACTTATCTTTTTAGCTGTAGAGGCCTTGAGCCTTATCTATTTTGTTAATAAGTTGGGAAGAGCCTTTTGGGGCATTTTCACGCTTGGAGATTCTCCGAGCCGTCTGGAAAAAGTTAAAGGCATCGCCAAAATGGTCCCGGGTGACCACTCCATCGTCATTCTGATTGAGAGTCTGATTACCCTGATGTTTTTTGCAATCATTCTGATCGCTTGGTATATGAACATTAGAGATGCTTATAAGACTGGTGCTGAACGCGAAGCCGGTCTTGAGTCGAATACATTTAAACAAACGGTACGATATATCCTCGATTATAAATTTGCCCAGAGCTTTTTGATTCTTCCGGGAATGGGCATTCTGTTCTTTACCATTATGCCGATTATCTTCATGATCATGCTGGCATTTACAAACTTTGCCGCACCTGATCATATTCCGCCGGCCAAACTGGTGGACTGGGTCGGTTTTGAAACCTTCCGCAACCTGCTATTCCTGAAATCATGGAGCCATACCTTCTATGGGGTATTAACGTGGACGATTGTATGGGCGGTTCTTTCAACTGTGACCACTTATTTCGGCGGTTTGCTTGTGGCACTTTTGGTAAACCAGCGGGGCATCCGTTTCAAAGGCTTTTGGAGAATTATCCTGATCGTTCCTTATGCTGTACCGCAAATGATCTCCCTCCTGCTCATGCGCAACCTGTTCAACGGGCAGTTTGGTCCGATTAACCAGTACCTCGGTTATTTCGGAATGGGCAGCCTGCCATGGCTGACTGACCCGTTCTGGGCTAAAGTGACGGTTATCATCGTAAATATGTGGGTAGGTATCCCGGTATCCATGCTGCTTATTATGGGGGTGCTGACCACCATTCCGCGCGATATGTATGAAGCGGCTGAAGTGGACGGCGCAACCAATTATCAGAAATTCCGGATTATCACACTTCCAATGGTGCTGTTCTCCACTGCACCTACGCTGATCATGCAGTTTGCCGGCAATATCAATAACTTTAATGCGATTTACCTGCTTACAGGCGGTAATCCGGTCAACGGTAACTACCAGTACGCGGGTTCAACGGACCTGCTGGTTACATGGCTCTACAAATTAACAGCAGATCAGAACAAAAATAATATGGCTTCCGCGATTGGGATCATTCTCTTTATTATTGTCGCCGGGTTCTCCCTGTACAATTACCGCCGGACCAAGTCATTTAAAGAGGAGGACATGATCCAATGAATATAGGACGCAAACTTGCGAACGTTGTTCGCCTGGCTGTTAGCTACATCATTCTGATCGTGCTGGCGGTTGCTGCGCTGTATCCGGCGCTCTGGATTCTTCTGGCCTCTTTCCGTCCGGGCAAATCGTTGTACAGCAAAACGTTGATTCCCGAACATTTTACCCTGGCTCATTATAAAGAACTGTTTACTTCGCCGGTCTATATGTTCGGCACCTGGTACGCCAACACGCTGAAGATCGCAGTGTTTTCGATGCTGATCGGTGTGGTGCTGACCTTGCTGACGAGTTACGCGCTGTCCAGATTCCGGTTTAAAAGCCGCAAAACTACAATGTCGACGCTGCTCATTCTCGGGATGTTCCCGGGCTTCATGAGTATGATTGCCATCTACCTGCTGCTAAAGGAATTCAATCTGCTTGATACACACTTGGCCCTAATTATTGTGTACGCGGCAGGTGCTCCGCTTGGCGGAACACTGATTGCCAAAGGCTTCCTGGATACGATACCGCGTTCACTGGATGAGGCGGCCCGGATCGACGGAGCGAGTAACTTCGGGATTTTTGCCCGGATCATTCTCCCGCTGTCCCGTCCGATGATTACGTATATGGCGCTCACGCAGTTTGTCGGCCCATGGGTCGATTTCATCTTTGCGAAGCTGGTACTCCGGACCAAGGAAAACTGGACGGTTGCTGTAGGGATGTGGGATATGGTCAACAGCCAGCAGAATACGAACTTCACGCTGTTCGCTGCAGGTGCTGTAATGATCTCCGTGCCGATCATGATCCTGTTCGGTTTCCTCCAGCGGATGCTGGTAGACGGTTTGACTGCAGGGGCCAGCAAAGGATAATTATGTAGGGTTCATCATTTCAATGAAAACTAAGGTACAGCCTTTATGCAGTCTAGTAAGGGTTGTGCCTTTTTATTTTGCTAAGAGGAGAGAACGTAATGAAAGGGCAGCAAAAGTTCAGATTCAAATCAGTGGGCGTCAAATTGTTTGTCATTCTCTTCTGTACGATTGTCTTGTTATCCTCAGTCCTTGGATTAACCTCTTACTATACCGCCAAAGGAATTATTACAGACGAGGTTGCTGCTGCTTCCTCCCAGTCGGTTGTGCAGGCAGCGGACAAGCTGGATTTTCTGTTCGCAGAGTATGAAGCGCTTTCCAGACAATTTGCTGTCGATTCCATCCTGAAGGCAGATATGGAGACGGTGAATAATGCAGCAGCCGGAACTGTCGCCAAGGTTGCCGCTGAGGACCGGATCCGCCGCAAGCTCGATTCCGTAAGAGGCTCTGATGAGCGGCTAATGGCAATCCGGCTCGTATCTAAAAGCCTGGTGGATGCAGAATCCTACAAATCGACCGGAATCAGTGCGGTCCGCAGTGATGAAGGGATTCAGGCGAGAATGAAGGAGATTGATGCAGGCAAAGGAAATCCTGTATGGTTCCCGGTTCGGGCCAAAGGGTTCTTTGATTCTTACAGCGAGTCTTCCATGACTATGGGCCGGCTGCTGCGCAATATCCAGAACCCTGAAGCAGAGTATTATATGCTGATTGAGATTAAGGGCAGTGCCTTAACGGATGTGCTGTCTAACCTGCATATCGGGGAGACCGGAGAAATCCGCATTCTTGACCCTGCGGGGAACATTGTCTACGGTAAGGATAATGAATTGCTTGGGCAATCTTCATACATAAAGGTGGATGCTGGACAGACAGCGGGTGAGGAGCATTCCTTCACCTCAGACAACGAGCAGGGCGTATCCCAACTGGTTGTATACCAGCCGCTGGCAACGGCGGACTGGACGATTCTTGGTTATGCGCCGGTCAGTGATTTTACCAAATCAGCAGACAGGCTGCTCTACATTACATTATCCGTTGTGCTGGCGGCAGCCTTAATTGCACTGCTGATTGGTTATGTACTGGTTCGCCTGATCGGCCGTCCGCTGGGCAAGCTTGCCAGTCTGATGGAAGAAGGCGAGCGGGGCAATCTGCAGGTGCGGACGAATTTTAAAGGCCAGGACGAAATCGGGCGGGTCGGACACAGCTTCAATAGAATGATGGAGCAGATCTCTCTGCTCGCTGGTCAAAGCGGATTGTCGGCGACGGAAGTGCTGGCAACTTCGGAGCAGCTGGTCAAGGCTTCCGGTGCTACCTCAACCCATGCCAAAGAGGTGGCCGCAGCAACGGGTGAGATTGCCGAGGGGGCAGCGAGTCTGGCAGCTGAAGCGGAGAGCAGCAACCGCAATGTGGAGCTGATGGGCGGAAAAATGAACGAGGTGGCTAAGATTAACTCGATCATGGATAACTCGGCGGAGCGGGTAATAGCGGTAAGTGACCAGGGTGCGGAGCTGATGAAAAATCTTGTCACGCAAAGTGAATCTACCATGCAGATGATGGAACTGATTCAGGAGAACTCTGCGATGCTCCAGGAGAGCACGCATTTGATCCGCAGTATTCTCAGCCCGATGATTGCGGTTAACAAGCAGACCAATATTCTAGCACTGAATGCTTCTATTGAAGCCGTCCGTGCCGGGGTGGCTGGGAGAGGATTCCTCGTTATTGCCGATGAGATCAGGGGACTGGCTAACCAGTCCAACGAGTCTATTCAATCGGTGTCCAGAATTACAGAAGAAATTAGCCGCCATATCGATAATACAGTCAAGGTTGTGAGTGAGGCTGGCCCGCTGTTCCGCGAGCAGATTACGTCAGTACGGGAATCTTCGGTTATTTTTGAAAGCGTACGGGGGGAGATGGAAGAATTCCTTGGGCTGATCAGCCAATCCTCCGTTTCTGTCTCTGAGTTGAACGATTTCCAGCGCCAGCTTGGTGAATCCATGGCTAGTGTGATTTCGGTGGTGCAGCAGACGAGCGCTTCCACACAGGAGGTGGCTTCGATGTCTTCACAGCAGTTCATTGTCAGCGAAGAGCTCGTAGCTCTCTCGGCGAAGCTGGAAGAGCTGGCTGAGAATTTGCAGCAATCGCTCGTATCTTTTCAGGGATAAACTGCCATATAGCGTAGTGATGGTGGTATCCGCTAATTTCAAATGAACGTTAACCAAGCCTCTGCGTACCGTAATTCATTTACGGAAGCGCGGAGGTTTTGCTTGTCTGCCGGGACGCTTCTTGCCGGGAAACATATCACAGGATACACTAGTCCTATTGAAGCCGGACCGGTGTAATTAAATTACCTATTACCGCCAAGTGGAAGGGAGTGAAGGATTTGCCGGAGCTTAATGGAAGCCTCTTTCAACCGCAGCTGCTGGAGGGAGAGTACAGTCCGCATTTTTTTGCCTACTATTATAAACAGTGGAATCATTACACGATGCCTTACCATCAGCATAACTCGACGGAAATCATGTATGTTATCTCCGGAAGCTGTGCGGTGGATGTGCGCAGCGGTTCAGGAAGCGAGGAACGGTTCATCCTGAAACGCAGTGAGCTGATTATGCTCGATGCTAATGTTCCGCATAGGCTGATTGTTGAAGAGGACAATGCCTGCCGGATGCTGAATGTGGAATTCGGCTTCGCGGACTATGCAGGTGTGGCCCCTTCGCTAAGCAGGCTCGCCAAGGAGGAAGAGTCTCTTGCTGAACTGCTGCGGAATCCCTTCACGAGCCTGGTGCTGGCTGATCCGGAGGAAGTCTTACATGTGCTTAAAGCGCTGGTGCTGGAACTGGATCAGCACGGCAAGGACGGAGGAAGTATGGTCCGGCTGCTGTTTGCTGAGCTGCTGCTGCGAATCTCCAGGCTGCACCGGGAACGGCTGCTTGCCAGCCAGCAGCCCTCACAGCTCTATGTGCGAAGAGCCATTGAATTCCTGCATCAGAACTATGACCACAGCATCCAGGTCAAGGAGATCGCGGCAGCCGTAAATGTGCATACCGGATATCTGCACCGGATCTTTAAGAAGCAGACGGGCCGTACCCTGACCGATTATTTGAATATGTTGCGGATGGAGAAGGCCAAGATGCTGCTTGCGCAAAGTGAAATTCCGGTTGCAGATATCGCCGATTATGTCGGCATCAGCAGCAGGCAGTATTTTCATCTTCTGTTCAAAAAGTATGCCAGCATGACTCCAGTCGAATACCGTAATTCCATCGAGCGCTACTCCTGGAGCGACATCACCCGCTTTTCAGATGAAAGGTGAGAATTGTTGACACCCTGCCCGGAAAGTGGTCATGATATTGGTTACGCTTCCCTTCGCCTCCTTGCTACAATGGACAGGAATAACCAATCCACTTACGGAGGCTGATAGCCATGTCTTTTAAAGTCACATTCATCGGGGCTGGGAGCATTGGGTTTACCCGCGGACTGCTGCGCGACCTGCTGACAGTACCGGAATTCCGCGATATTGAAGTATCCTTCATGGATATTAACAGCCATAATCTGCAGATGGTCACCGAGTTGTGCCAGCGGGATATCACAGAGAATGGACTGTCTATACAGATTAAACCAACTACGGACCGCAGAGAAGCGCTGAAGGATGCCAAGTACGTATTTTGCACAATCCGCATGGGCGGGCTGGAGGCTTTTGCAACGGATGTGGATATTCCGCTGAAGTATGGGGTGGATCAATGCGTAGGGGATACGCTGTGTGCGGGCGGCATTATGTATGGGCAGCGGGGGATCGCCGAGATGCTGGAAATTTGCCGGGATATCCGGGAAGTCGCTCTCCCGGATGTCCTGCTGCTTAATTACTCGAACCCTATGGCGATGCTGACCTGGGCCTGCAATAAATACGGCGGGGTCCGTACGATCGGCTTATGCCATGGTGTGCAGCACGGTCATCATCAGATTGCCGAAGTCTATGGGCTGGAGAAGTCTGAGGTAGATATTATCTGCGCCGGGATCAATCACCAGACCTGGTACATCTCTGCGAAGCATCAGGGTAAGGATCTGACGGCAGGTCTGCTTGCGGCGTTTGAGCAGCATCCGGAATTCAGCCGTACCGAAAAAGTGCGGATCGATATGCTGCGCCGGTTCGGGTACTACAGTACGGAATCGAACGGACATTTAAGCGAGTATGTACCCTGGTACCGAAAGCGCAGCGCTGAAATTATGGACTGGATTGATCTGGGAAGCTGGATTAACGGAGAGACAGGCGGCTACCTGCGGGTGTGTACAGAAGGGCGTAACTGGTTCGAGACTGATTTTCCTAACTGGATGAAAGAGCCGGCACTGGAATACACAGCGGAGAACCGAGGGGAAGAGCATGGCTCATATATTATTGAAGGACTTGAGACTGGCCGCGTCTACCGGGGGCATTTCAACGTGGTGAATCATGGCGTGATTTCCAATCTGCCGGAGGATGCGGTGATCGAAGCACCAGGCTATGTGGACCATAATGGCATCTCCATGCCACTGGTCGGTGAACTTCCGCTCGGACCGGCTGCGGTATGCAATGTCAGCATATCTGTACAGCGGCTCGCCGTCGAAGCCGCCGTGCATGGCGATGATCAGCTGCTGCGGCAGGCATTCATGATGGACCCGCTGGTCGGCGCGGTCTGTAGTCCGCCGGAAATCTGGCAGATGGTGGATGAGATGCTTGTCGCTGGAGAGCCGTGGCTGCCGCAGTATGCAGTTGCCATTGCCGAAGCCAAAGAGCGGCTGGCATCAGGCAACCTGATTCCTACCCGGACGGATAATGAAGGGGCGGCCAGGCTAAAGGTGAAGTCCGTGGAAGAAATGCAGCTCGATCGCGCTGCCGCGAATAAAAACGCCGGTGAATCCGATAAGGGCAAGGACCGGGAAAAAGTACGCTAGTATATAGAATGGGCCAGTATAGAGAATCAGCTTCCGGCCTTCTAGGCAACAATGTATGAGCTGCGGCTAATCCGGAAGCTTACTCCCGGATTAGCTTGTCGCTCTGCAATTTTTTGATTTTTTGGTGCACAGGCACACTGAAGAGAAGGAAGGCCGCACCCAGAATGATAAGCAGAAGACCCATGACAAGATTAATATTGGAGACAATACCGATGTAGTCCAGAGCCACCAGCCCTACATTCATGAAGCCGATGATAAATTCCATCAGAGCGACGGACATCCACAGGCGGTGGATACGTCTATAATGCTTTATTTTGGAGTCCGTATCCGAATAGATCGTAAAGGGACCTTCTGATGCTTTTCTTCTAAAAATTACCCACTTATTGTGAGCAGCAGGTCCTTTGTTCATTATCACACGTTCGACTCCGGCTTCCTCCATAAACTGCAGGTATTCCACAGATTTAGCCCCTTTTATCCCATCCTCAAGCAGCTCGATCCGATAAATGTATTCACCTTTGCCGCTTTCTTCGAATACATAACGGGCCCATGAATATTCGGTAAGCGCGAGTCCCTTAGCCGCCATGTCATTAAGCCATTGTTCTTCCTTCTCAAAATCAATAAATAATTTGCGTACCGTATGACTCATTCCGATTCGCCTCCCAGTAGCTTTCTTCCGTTGGACAGCAGTTCATCCAGCCTCGTCAATTCACTCTGCACGGCGAGGATGCCTTCTTGCGTAATTTTGTATTCTTTCTTGCGGGAATCCTGAATGCCTTGAAGAGGTTCAATCCAGCCACGCTCTACCAGTGTGCCTAGTGCACCGTAAAGTGTCCCTGCACCAAGGTCGACGCGCTGATTGCTAAGCAGCTTGACGTTCTGCATAATCCCATAGCCGTGCATCGGGGTGAACAGGGACAACAAAATGTAGTAGACCCCTTCGGTCAACGCTCCGTAATCCTTGTTTTCCGGCAACCCGTTTCACCACTTTCTATTTATATCGTTTGGCGGTATATCGTCTGTCGATATAAAAACTATATCGTTAACCGATATAAATGTCAATGGGCTCACGTAACAAAGACCGCCTAAGGAAATGTATGGAACTTGTCGAAATATAGATTAAGGAAAAATCATTATTTACTGGGGGGAATTGAATTTTGAGTATCAAATTGAATGTGAAAAGTATTACAATACTTATGCTAGTCAGCTTAATCGCAATCATGGCCTGGAATCCGGCAGGGGCATCTGCGAAGGCTGCTGCCGCGAAGACGATCCGGGTATACGTGCAGGACAAGGAAATCCACCCGCGGACAGCTCCTGTCATTCAGGGAGGTAAGCTGTATGTTGAATTCCGGAGCGCCGTGCAGGCCCTGGGCTTCAGCTTTAAATATGACGCTGTCAAAAAGGTCATTACCGCAAGCTCGGAGGACGCTTCGTTCCGATTCGATCTGAAAGCTAAAACGGCTTATGTAAATAATATTTCCTTCAGCGTTACTGGGACTCCGGTGTTCATCGGCTCCGGTGCGGATATCATGGTTCTTGCATCCATATTTCAAAGTACCTCGTATATCAATGCCGACTATGACCAGAAACAAAAAACGTTGCGGATCTATGAGGATCTGCAGGGCAAGCCCAAAAAGTCAGATCTAAAAAAGATCCGGGCACTGCTTGAAGCCCATTATCAAACCTCCGGCGGTCTGGCGACAATCCAAAGTCTCAACCTGGAATCCTGGGGTACGTATACAACATTCTCGGCAGATATTCTAATCCATAAAAGCGGCGGCGAGCTGTTGGACCGGATCGAGCATTCAAGCATCGAGATGGAGCATCAAGCGGATAAAAGCTGGACTATTCACAATATAACTATGGATACAGAATATCTGGATTATATTTCGCTGGCTCAAAAAGAAATCAGTGTGCCTGATGCCGACAAAACGGCGATCATTTCCCTGCTTGCTGCAGATTATAAAGCGAGAAATGAAGAGAACATTGATGCCCTGCTGGCGCTGCAAAACCCTGCCGGGCAGATGTTCACCGACGATCCCGGCCTGGAATCAATGCGTGAGTATCTGAAATTCACCTATGATAGAGGCGAATTGAAATATGATGGAGAATCAACAATTATAGTCGCCTATGAACCTGATAGAGCCACGGTCTATACTGTATTCACTATGGTTGACATGGCTGACTTGCCTCTGTTTAAGCTAAGATTCTTCGCTCTGGATTCTATGGTGAAAGCTGCAGACGGCAACTGGTACAGAGATATCGATAACGATATCATATTGGATACTGAGGCTGTGAAGTAAACGGGCTGAATATTTGCTATAGACTAAGACCCCTATCCGGTTTAAGGGATAGGGGGTCTTAGTCTTGCTATGAGTAGTGCACCAGGCAGCAGCAACTATTATTTCACTGCTTCTCTTTTGCCGAAAAAGCTCTTAAGCGCCTGGTAGACTTCCTTTTTGTCCTTGATAACGTAATGCATGAACTGCTCCTGCTTCAGATGGCGGTAGGCGGACATCAGTGTGCTGCTGCGGTTGTACTGGTTCACTTCACCGTAGCCGAACATGTTGCTCCGCTTCAGCAGCTCTCCGATCAGCTTGACGCAGCGTTCATTATCCGAGGTGAGGTTATCGCCATCAGAGAAATGGAACGGATAGATGTTGTATTTGGCCGGCGGGTAACGGCTGTCGATAATCTCAAGCGCCTTCTGATAGGCAGAGGAGCAGATGGTACCGCCGCTTTCGCCGCGGGTGAAGAAATCATGCTCGCTGACTTCCTTGGCTTCCGTATGATGGGCCAGAAAGACAATTTCGACCTTCTCGTACTGGCGGCGCAGGAAACGGGTCATCCAGAAGAAGAAGCTGCGGGCGCAGTATTTTTCAAAAGTCCCCATACTGCCTGACGTATCCATCATCGCAATAATCACTGCATTCGAATGTGGAACCGTAATATCATCCCACGTTTTATAACGCAAATCGTCGGGGCTGATGCTGTGAATGCCGGGCTTACCGTTACTGGCATTGCGCCGCAGGTTCTCCAGCAGTGTGCGTTTCTTGTCGATGTTCGACATCATGCCCTTCTTGCGGATATCGTTGAAGACGATCGATTTAACCTCAATCTCTTCCTTATCCTTCGGTGACAGATGCGGCAGCTCCAGATCCTGAAACAGAATGTCCTCGAGATCTTCCAGATTGACTTCCGCTTCGATTGTATCCTGTCCGGGCTGATCACCGGCTTTATCCCCTTTGCCTGGCTGTGCGGACTGCGAATCGCGGCCGAGCACATCACCGACCTGACTGTCTCCGTCCCCTTGCCCGACATGCTTCTGCTTGCGGAAATTATAGATGATCCGGTATTCGTCCAAACTGCGGATGGGCACTTTTACGATTTGTCTGCCGTCTGACATAATAATGTTCTCTTCGGTAACAAGGTCGGGCAGATTATCCTTAATGGCTTCCCTGACCTTCTGCTGATGACGCTCCTGATCCTGATGGCCTTTGCGGTGAAGGGACCAGTCTTCTTTTGACACGACAAATGCATATGGACCGGGTGACTCTGGCAGGATGACCACCTCCCATGGAATATAAATCGGCACGGTATAAGCTTGGAACTGAAGGATGTGTTGTAACTAAAGTATATTCATGGGGATGGGGGATATGTGAACGAACTCTCTTTAACTTAAAAACGCACTGTCACCAGCTAAGGACGAGTACCATCTGTCTTATGATATATTAGCTATGTAGGCAGCATTCATATCAACCATTAAGGACACTTCAATATAAAGGAGCAGTAATATGACGTTAACCTTGTTCAAAAATGGAAATCTGTCAGCCATCGGACGCCCCGAAGATGATGCTGTACTTGTGGAGCATGGCATCATTACGGCCATAGGAAAAAGCCGGGAGCTGTCCTTGCAGCTATCCGGGCGGGAACATGCGGTAACCGATTGGGACGGGGGGCATGTTCTGCCCGGTCTGGTTGATGCCCATGTGCATTTGGGGATGCACGGCATGAAACTGGATATGCTGGACTTTACCGGCATGACATCTAAAGAAGAGATGCTGCAGGCCATCGCGAAGCGGGCGGAGATTACGCCTCCGGGCGAATGGATTCTCGGCCTGAACTGGAACGAGAATGAGTTCCAGCCCGCTGCAGCCCCGCATATATCCGAACTCGATGAGGTAACAAACCGGCATCCGGTGTTCCTGACCCGGACCTGCTTCCACGCCTTTCTCGGCAATAGTGAGGCCTTCCGGCGGGCCGGAGTCACAGCCTCAACTCCGGACTTTGCCTCAGGAGCTTATGGCCGTGACAGTGAAGGGAAGCTGAACGGTTGGATTTACGAGGATGCCGTTCAGCCGTTCAATGCAGTGCAGCCGGCTCCGGATTATGCCGCCTTGAAGAAGGCAGTCCGCAGAGGAATTCATGATGCGCTCTCTCTGGGCTTGACCGCTGTGCATACCGAGGATTTGCGGCTGTTGGGCAGCGTGGAAACCATGCTGCGGATCCACCGTGAGCTGAGGGAAGAAGGCCTGTTCTTCCGCACACATCAGCTGCTGTACTACCCCTTCCTGCAGGAGGTAGAAAAGCTGGGGCTTGCTGCCGGCAGTGGTGACAAATGGCTGCGGCTCGGAGCAGTTAAGCTGTTCGCCGACGGAGCCATCGGCGGACGGACTGCCCTGCTGGAGCAACCTTACAGCGATGCACCTGAGACCTCCGGCATCGCAATCCATACTCAGGAGGGTCTGAATGAAATCGTCAAATCGGCCCGCAGGCTCTCCTATCCCGTAGCTGTGCATGCCATTGGGGACGCCGCAGCGCGGATGACACTTGCGGCGATGGAGCATGTCCGTCTGCCGCTGGATGCGGCCCTTCCGGACCGGTTCATTCACGCGCAGGTGCTGAATCGCAGTCTGGTGGAGCAGATGCGTAGCCTGCGGCTGATCGCCGATATCCAGCCGCGTTTTGTGGCTAGCGACTTCCCTTGGGTGTTGGACCGGGTAGGCCCGGCCAGAACAGAATATCTATATGCCTGGGCGAAGCTCCTGCAGGCCGGAATTGTCTGCGCCGGGGGGAGTGATGCACCGATCGAGCCGCTGAGCCCGTTTTTGGGCATGCATGCCGCAGTGACGCGCCGTAAGCCGGGAGAGCGGAATGCGGGCTATATGCCGGAAGAGCAGCTGAGTATTGGGCAGGCGCTCAAGCTGTTCACGGAAGGCAGTGCTGCTGCTGCCGGAGAAGAACGGGAACGGGGCCGGATAACACCCGGCTATCATGCGGACTTTACGGTGCTAGACCGGGCGATCATGACGGATGCCGAGGAGCTGCTGCGGGCAAAGGTGCGGATGACGGTTGTCAACGGTGTAGCTGCTTACAGTGCAGATTAACAGCGGTAAGCAGGTTCTGCGGACGTGTTAGGTGAAGAGGGCCTAAGTTTATGCAACCCTGACAACGGGTTAAACGTTAATAAGGGTAGAGATTACGATATCCTGCAAATCTGAGGAGGCCGTCAACATGAGATCACAACGTTCCTTACCGGCAGTCGCGGCTGTGGCTGTACTAATGCTGGCGATAACGGCATGCGGAGGCAAAAGTCCTGTTGAAGCACCCGGAGAACCCACGGCTACCGCTTCTCCGCCTGTGGCGGAGAGTACTATTGCACCGTCAACCAGCCCGGCCGCTACTGCAGAAGCACAGACGATTCAGAGCACCGGCACTTATGTCGGTCAGATTGATAATCATTCTGTAGAAATAGAGACCGAAGAAGGCCCTATTGCTTTTGAGCTGGGGCTGGGCACTGAGAATGCGCCTGCAGAGCTCGAGATGAATGACCCTGTCATTATTGAATATGTGGAAAAAGCAGTGGAAGGTGACCCTTCTGTTGTACAGCGCGTACTTTCCAAGCTGATTAAAGCATCTGACTCCGGAGAAGATGCTCAAGCTGGAGCCTTGCCCGAAACCAAAGTGATCAAGCTTACGCTTGAAGGGATGGAGGAAGAGAAAACGGCAAGCCTTGCTGAAGGTGAAGGGTATTCACTGTACGTATTTGATATATTCACCTTCGACAAATCCAGTAATAAGCTGGCGATGAAGGTAGACCCCGAATACTATGCTGAAATTACTAAGCTGCCTGCCGATTTTAATCTGGATGCTCTGGCTGAAGAGGGCCGTGAAGAGCTTTCGGCTACGGGAGAAGTCACCGCACTCAGCCAAGAGGAGCGGGATCAGCGGATGTCCGGACTAAGACTATACCTGACTGCAATGGGCTCCGGCCTCACCCGCCAATATATTGTTAAGGAGATTGACGGGCAGGGCTACATCATCAAGCTGAATATCCCCCAGCGGGAAGCCTCTGAAGGCTTCGGTCCGCATGTCTATGCATCGCTGGATTCGATCGTCAATCGCTAATTTAGCAGCAAACAGGCCGTCCCTAGCATTCCGGGAACGGCCTGTTTTACTATAAAATCCAAAAAGCATCAGAAATCTTACGCGCCGGCATTGACCAGTATGGTAGCGATCAACAGCATGAACAGCAGAAGGATCGCTCCATTAATTATCGTGCCGATAATAGCAAATACTTTCCTGCGCCGGCGGAGCGTAAGCCCGATAATGCCGATGACAGCACCAATTACATTAACGGCCGCAAGAATCAGTACGGTCAGCCCTAGGAACATAATGGTTTCGGAAGAATCAGCGATCACATCATTGCTGTTGCTAAGAATGTCAGAGGCTTGCATGCCTACGAATACGAAGGAAACCGCATAGCCGACCAGTGTAACCAAAGCGATGACAAAAGAGGCGATACCGGGTCCCGAATGCTTGAAATCACGCTTGTTTTCCTGAAATACATATTCCGGTTCAATATTCGCCGGCGCTCCATGTCCGGATAAAGATGGGTCCGCCGGACCTTCCGGCAGCTCTGATCTTGGTGGTGGATTATAATCCATGTATTGCACTCCTCGTGAATAGGGTTGAATGATACTCCTTTCACTTTTTCACAAGACAGCAGTAAATGCAAGAGTAATGATGAAAATTATGAAAGGGTCTGAGCTGGAATTCAACGCTGCTGATACGTTAAGATAAGGAGAGATTAAGGATAAGGAGTTGTAACTGCGATGCAACGAAGATTTATGGCTTGGGGGGCATTGCTGGCGATGCTGTCAGTGGGGATCGGCGCCTTCGGGGCGCATATGCTGAAGACAGTGATCAGTGAGGACCATTTGCAGGTGTATGAGACCGGAGTTCATTATCACATGGTACATGCATTAGGCCTGATCCTGATCGCCCTGGTTGTAGGACAATGGGGTGAAAGTACCCGCCTGCGCTGGGCAGGCCGGCTGCTGATTGCAGGCATAATACTGTTCTCCGGTAGCCTGTATGTACTTAGTATCACTGGCATCAGTATCCTGGGAGCCATTACCCCTTTGGGTGGTGTATGCTTTATCGCCGGCTGGATTTGTTTGGCCTGGGAAGCCTTTTCCCGTAAAAGCTGATTCTGGTATCATAATTAAAAAACAAGCACCTGCCCGCTGAATGATTCCCGGGAGGTGCTTGTTTGCATTGCTGAGAAGAAGGCCCTTACACAAATTCATCGATTTCATTAAGGTTGAAGGTATAGACTTGCTTCTCATCCACATGATAGACGCTTATCGTGTAGGCAGCATCATCAAAATTCAGAATCCGGCAGGGCATAGACATCTGCTTGCCTGGACTGTTCGTCCGGAGACGGACCAACTGGTTGTTCTTAATATATTGCCGGATTTTTGCAAAGGCATCGGCTGGAATTTCAGGTGCCGCCTTGGAAGCGTTGCGCTTATCAGTTTGCTCGTTCGCCGGTTTTACTGGCAATTTAATGGGGATTGGCTGTGCAGACTCTTGTTTAAGGGCCATTTTTGCCGAACGGAGAAGTGTATCTATCGTTCTCCCCAGCTCAAGACCCGAGTTAATGTTGAAATCTGTAACTTTGTCGCTATTATTCAACACTTCCAGTAAAAATTGCAGTGCAAGCGGGTTGGTACGGGCATTAATCAAGATGTCGACGTTAAATAAATAATTACCGTCCGTGTTTTGTAGTTTCTTGTCCATATATCCCCCAGCTTTGTCGTTAAATCGATTGGTAAATCAAATAAACTATACCACTAAACAGGCAATAATCATATACCTGATTGCTTGAAATAAGGACTAAAGGCTCCGGTATTTGTAAGCGGATAGGCTTATACGTCCACACGCATATAGGGATAGACGCATACACATACAACGTGCATATGAAAAAAGGAGGAGCTGCAAATTGGTTACGATAGAGCCTGTTCAGGTAGGCGGTCATACTCTGGTGGGTGTCGAGGTTAAGCTGCCTAAAACAACCCTGCTTACTGTCAGCACAAGCCGGGGATATATTATGTGCGGAGCACTCGACGTGGGCCTGCTTAATGAAACACTAAGCGACCGGAAGATCATTGCAGCAAGGGCAGTAGGCGTGCGCACCTTAGCGCAATTGCTTGCCGCTCCGCTGGAATCCGTTACTATAGAAGCAGAGAATCTGGGTATTGTGCCAGGAATGACTGGTGCGGAAGCACTGCTTCTCATGCTCTGAGTAACACTCAAAGAGCTGTAAAAGTCATGAGGGGCCGCCAGGGCCCCTTATGTTCAGCCGGGTGCAAAAAAAGAGCATAAGGCCGCGATACATGGTCATCCTACGAGTAGGTGAAGACTGCAGCTGTGCCGTAGCCTGCTGAGGAAGGACAGCTTGTCTTTGTTTCGTCCTTCATCCGGAAGGGTAAAATGAATATAGACAACTGCAGCCGGAAGATGGACATGCTTGCCGGCAAAAATTATGGATAAGGATGGGATCACTAATGGCTAAAGCATCTAACAAAGTCAATACGGCTTCACTGGAACAAGTACTTAACCGTCAAGTAGCGAACTTGAACATACTGTACGTCAAAATTCATAATTATCACTGGTATGTAAAAGGAGAGCAATTTTTCTCCCTGCACGTGAAATTTGAAGAGCTGTATGATGATGTTACCCTCAAAATGGACGAGGTGGCTGAACGCCTGCTCAGCATCAAGGGCAGCCCGGCAGCGACCATGAAAGAATATCTGGAAATCGCTACAATTCAGGAAGCAACCGGCAAGGAAGATACCCGGGGCATGGTACAGACCCTGATTGAGGATTTTGCGACGGTAGCTGAGGAATTGACGGAGGGCATTGAGCTTGCCGAACAGATCAGCGACCAGCCGACCGCCGATTTGTTCATCAAGATCCGTACCGATCTTGAAAAAAATCAATGGATGCTGCGTTCTTTCCTGGGCTGAGAAGCGTAAAGTAACTCTTAAGGACAAATGGAATAGAGCCTCCCGTGTGGAGGCTTTATTTTTTTGCTGCTACGGGGCACAATTGAATATAAGTTTCGTGTACATATGTAATTCATGCAATTTGTAGACAGCTGCTGCAAGTTATATAATTCTTAATAAACTTTCTGTTTGTCATCCTGAGGATTGAAAGGAGAGGTCGCCGTTGAATATTAACCCTGTAGCTCTGAAGGAGTGGGCTTCTGCCGTACAAGCTTTAACCGAAGGACAGCAAATCATGCTCCTGCGCAAGGGGGGCATTGAAGAAGAAACAAGGCGTTTTGAGCTGAAAAGCCCTTCGTTCTATCTTTTTCCCACCTATGAGCATCAGCGTACGGAACTGCTCAAGGAGCAGTTTCGCCATCTGGTTGACCAGACGTTGGCCGATGAAGCGGCAAGCACCGAAACCGTTCCATTACGCGCATATGCTGAAGCTGCAGCAGATTTGGAAGTCCATGATCTGGAACAGCTGAAGCGGCTGTATCCTTTCCATATCTGGAGTGAAGGTCTGGCTGCTGAAAGGCTGCGCTGGAAAGCCAAGGAGCCGCTGCATGTCCTGCTGCTTCGCGTATACGTCCCGGATACACCGGTTACGATTCAAGTGCTTCCGGAATATTCAGGTTGCAGGTCCTGGATTGAGCTTACGAATGCTCCCGGTATGCGGCAATGGCGGCCAGTCCTAAGTGATGATGCATTTGCCAGCAGAAGAGCAGCAATCATATCCGCTTTGCAGGAATAACTTCCTAATTAATAAGTGTTAAAAGATGGATGAAGGGTTTGAAAATTGAAAAGCAACAATTGTAAAAAGAAATGCTTTGTAATAAAATTAGTGAGAATCATTGATAATCAATCGGATTCTGTTTATAATTATTATAATGTGATATAAAATCTAATTGTGCTGGCGATCAGGGAAATCCTGTGACAATACAACTTTCTGATTTCGCAAATTGATGAGTGGAGGGAATATTAATTATGGCAGCAGATTTTGTCATTGAGGGACTGAAAGCGACGATTGAAGGGAAAGAGATTCTGAAAGGGATCAATCTTCAGATGAAGGGTGGAGAAATCCATGCCATCATGGGACCGAATGGTACCGGTAAAAGTACCCTGGCTTCGGCATTGATGGGTCATCCGAAGTATGAAGTTACAGCTGGTACAGCTGTCCTTGAAGGAGAAGACCTGCTGGAGATGGCGGTGGATGAACGTGCGCGTGCCGGTCTGTTCCTGGCAATGCAGTATCCAAGCGAAATCTCCGGAGTCACTAACTCTGACTTCCTGCGCAGTGCAATTAATTCCCGCCGTGAAGAGGGCAGTGAAATTTCCCTGATCCGCTTCATCCGTCAGATGGAAGCAAAAATGAAAGAACTGGAAATGAATCCGGAATTCCTGCACCGCTATCTGAATGAAGGTTTCTCCGGCGGTGAGAAGAAACGTAATGAAATTCTTCAAATGATGATGCTGGATCCAAAAATCGTCATTCTTGACGAAATTGACTCCGGCCTTGATATCGATGCGCTCAAAATCGTTGCTGAAGGCGTGAACTCCATGAGAAGCCCGGAACGCGGCTTCCTGGTTATTACCCACTATCAGCGCCTGTTGAATTATATCAAACCCGATTTCGTACATGTCATGATGCAGGGACGTATTGTGAAGTCCGGCGGACCTGAATTGGCTGAACGTCTGGAAGCCGAAGGTTACGAATGGGTTAAGGAAGAGCTTGGCATTGAAGATGAAACTGTAGGACAGGAAGCATAAATAAGACGCCAGGAAGGAGGAAACCACTTATGACGACGCAAACCATTCTTCCGGTGGATGCCCAGCGGCTTAGCGAATTATCGCAGAGCAGCGGCGAGCCGGGCTGGCTGAAGGACAGCCGCCTGCAGGCGCTGGAGCTGGCAGCTGAGCTGGAATTGCCGAAGCTGGAGAAGACACGGATTGACCGCTGGAATGTGAACAATTACGGGGGCTACAAAGCAAGTAAGCCGCTGGCTCAGCTTAGCGAAGCTCCTGCTTCCATTACGGCCCTGATCAAGGACCAGGAAGAAGGCAGCCTGATTATTCAGCAGAATTCAGGTGTTATCTATACCCGTCTGGCACCTGAGCTTGCAGCACAGGGTGTGATTTTTACCGATTTGCAGACAGCGGTCAAAGAACATGGCGAGCTTGTGCAGCGTTATCTGCATAAGGCTGTATTGCCTAATGAGCATTCGATTGCGGCGCTGCATGCGGCACTCTGGAACGGAGGAGTCTTCCTCTATGTTCCTAAGAATGTTGTAATTGAGACTCCGCTGCAGGCTGTATTGCTTACTGATGATGCAGAAGCCGCTTTTGTTCCGCATATTCTCGTAGTTGCCGACACTAACAGTTCCGTAACTTATGTAGACAACTATGTGTCGGACAAAGCTGAAGCAGGTCTGCACAATGGAGCCGTTGAAGTTTTCGTGGGTGCAGGCGCAAAAGTCCGTTACGCTACAGTGCATCAGCTGGGCGTAGACACAACGGATGTAACTTACCGCCGTGCGGTTGTAGAGAATGACGGCACCATTGAATGGATTGTCGGCGAGATGAACTATGGCGATACCGCAAGTGATACCAAGTCAGTGCTTAAAGGCAACGGGTCAAGCTCTGATGCCAAAGTGATTGCTGTCGGTTCGGGCTCCCAGAAACTGAACTACACAACGCAAGCCCAGCATTTTGGCAAAAACACGCCAAGTGACATGATCACCCGTGCAGTCATGCGGGATGCCGCCAGTTCGATCATCAACGGAATTACGAAGATTGAGAAAGGCGCAACGAGAGCCGATGGACAGCAGACGGAAAAAGTACTAATGCTGAGCCCGAAAGCCCGCGGGGACGCCAATCCGATCCTGCTTATAGACGAAGACGATGTAACAGCAGGCCATGCCGCTTCCGTAGGACAGGTCAATTACGAGCAGGTGTATTACCTGATGTCCCGCGGAATTTCACGGCATGACGCAGAAACACTGATCATATACGGCTTCCTGGCACCTGTAGTGTCGCAAATTCCACTGGAGGGACTGCGCAATCAGCTCCAATCTCTTGTGGAAAGGAAGTTAGGCCAATGATCAGCAGCAATATCCGGGAACAATTTCCCATCCTGAATCAGAATATCAACGGACATCCGCTCGTTTATCTGGACAGTGCAGCTACTTCACAGAAGCCGCTCCAGGTTATCGAGGCGGTGAAATCCTATTATGAATGGGATAATGCCAATGTCCATCGCGGTGTTCATACACTAGGCAGCCGGGCGACAGATGCTTACGAAGGTGCACGCGAGAAGGTGGCAAAGTTCATTCATGCCCGCAGTACCAAAGAGATTATCTTCACCCGCGGGACGACTACGGCGCTGAATATTGTAGCTTCCTCCTACGGCCCTGCCGCAGTGGGTGAAGGCGACGAAATCGTCATCACCCAGATGGAGCATCACAGCAACTTTATTCCATGGCAGCAGCTGGCTAAGAGAACAGGGGCAACCCTGAAATTTATTCCGCTGCAGAAGGACGGAACCGTTACGCTGGAAGATGCCGAGAACACAATCACGGATAAGACCAAGATTGTGGCGATCGCTTATGTATCCAATGTAATGGGAGTTACTAATCCGGTAAAAGAGCTTGCTGCGATTGCCCACCGCCATGGCGCGGTAATCGTTGTTGACGGGGCACAGAGCACTCCGCATATGAAGGTCGATGTGCAGGAGCTGGATTGTGACTTCTATGCTTTCTCCGGCCATAAGATGCTGGCTCCTACCGGTATTGGTGCTTTGTACGGTAAAAAAGCTTTGCTTGAAGCGATGGAGCCGGTGGAGTTTGGCGGGGAAATGATCGATGATGTAGGCCTGTATGAATCTACCTGGAAAGAACTTCCCTGGAAGTTTGAAGGCGGCACACCGATTATTGCCGGGGCTGTCGGTCTAGGGGCAGCCATTGATTTCCTGCAGGACATCGGACTGGATAACATTCACCGTCATGAAATGCAGCTCGCGGCATATGCCGAGCAGCGGCTATCGGAGATCAGTGATCTGACAATCTATGGTCCCCGGAACCGTCAAGTGGGTGTAGTGACATTTAACCTGGGTGATGTTCATCCGCATGATGTGGCTACGGTACTTGATGCCGAAGGCATCGCTGTCCGTGCCGGACACCACTGCTGCCAGCCGCTGATGCGCTGGCTTCAGGTCAGCTCAACCGCCCGGGCCAGCTTTTACCTCTACAATACCGAACAGGATGTAGATGCACTGGTTCAAGCTTTAATCAAGGCAAAGGAGTATTTCGCCTATGAACTTGGATGACTTGTATAGACGCGTAATTATGGATCATTATAAAAATCCCCGGAACCGCGGTTCATTTGAGGATGACGCACTAAAAATCGAACTGAATAACCCTACCTGCGGCGACCGTATTACGCTGCAGCTCAAAGTGGAGGACGGTATCGTCAAGGATGCCCGTTATAGCGGTGAAGGCTGTTCCATCAGCATGTCGTCCGCTTCCATGATGACCGAAGCAGTCAAAGGACAGACGATCGGCCATGCGCTTGAGCTTGCCGACCGGTTCTCTTCTCTGATGAAGGGTGAAGAAGCAGATTTCGGAGATTATGAAGATATAGAAGCCCTTTCCGGTGTTAATAAATTTCCGGCGCGGATCAAATGTGCCACCCTGGCATGGAACGCGCTTCGCAAAGGCATAGAAGTCGAAGAAGAAGATCACCAACACCATTAGAAATAAGGAGGCTGATACCATGGCTAAGAAAGCGCCTGATATGGAGGAATACCAGTACGGATTCCGTGATGAGCACAAGTCGATATTTCAGTCTGGTAAAGGACTCACGGAAGAAATTGTACGGGAAATTTCCGCAATCAAAAATGAGCCGGAGTGGATGCTGAATTTTCGTCTGAAATCTCTGGAGCAGTTCCGCAAGATGCCGATGCCTCAGTGGGGCGGCGACTTGAATGATCTCGATTTCGAAGACATCCAGTACTATGTAAGACCTTCCGAGAAGCAAGGGAAGACCTGGGAGGAAGTTCCTTCCGAAATCAAGGAAACCTTCGATAAGCTGGGAATTCCCGAAGCGGAGCAGAAGTTCCTCGCGGGTGTCTCTGCCCAGTATGAATCAGAGGTTGTATATCACAGCATGCAGAAGAACCTTGAGGATCAAGGGGTAATCTTCACGGATACCGACACTGCACTGCGTGAGCATCCTGAGCTGTTCAAGAAATTCTTCGGAACGATTATTCCTCCGGCCGATAATAAATTTGCCGCACTGAACAGTGCCGTATGGTCAGGCGGAAGCTTCATCTATGTTCCAAAAGGCGTGAAGTGTGAAGTGCCTCTGCAGGCCTACTTCCGCATCAACTCCGAGAACATGGGACAGTTCGAGCGTACGCTGATCCTTGCAGACGAAGATAGCTTCGTGCATTATGTAGAGGGCTGTACAGCTCCAATCTACAGCACGAACTCCCTGCACAGCGCAGTTGTTGAAATTCTGTGTATGAAGAACGCACGTGTTCGTTATACGACCATTCAGAACTGGGCTCCGAACATCTACAACCTGGTAACCAAACGCGCTGTAGCCGAAGAGAATGCCACCATGGAATGGGTGGACGGCAACATCGGCTCCAAGCTGACCATGAAGTATCCTGCGGTTGTCCTGAAAGGCCGCGGAGCCAAAGGTTCGGTCTTGTCGATCGCGGTTGCAGGCAAAGGCCAGCACCAGGATGCAGGCGCCAAGATGATTCACCTGGCACCGGACACAACCTCAACCATCGTATCCAAATCGATCAGTAAACACGGCGGCAAGGTAACTTACCGCGGTCTGGCCTCCTTCGGCCGTCAGGCGGAAGGTGCGAAATCGAACATTAAGTGCGATACGCTCATTCTGGATAACCAGTCTACTTCGGATACCATTCCGTACAACGAAATTATGAACGACAACATTGTCCTGGAGCATGAGGCAACGGTATCGAAGGTTTCCGAGGAACAGCTCTTCTACCTGATGAGCCGCGGCCTTACAGAAGCTGAAGCCACCCAAATGATCGTTATGGGCTTCATCGAACCGTTCACCAAAGAGCTGCCGATGGAATATGCGGTGGAAATGAACCGTCTCATCAAGTTCGAGATGGAAGGCAGTATCGGTTAAAATTTCTTGAGCCACCTTCAAATACGTATCCGTTAGTGTCTTGAGACTCATGAGTCCAAGGCATTCGGATACGTATTTTTTTGAATGAGCTGATCCTTTGCCCGGCCTTATTTTCGCTTATAAATGTAAACCATTCGCTGTTCTAATCGACAATGAACTCCCATATGCCTAAAAGTAGATGGTTTTTCTACAAGGGAGGGATATGCTTGGATGCATTTGTTACCCGGTCGTTAGATGAAATACGGTTTTGGTCCAGGATCATGAAGGAGCATTCGCTTTTTCTTGGGTTAGGGTTCAGGGCGGAGGATACTCAATTAAAAAAAGAGGCAAACCAGTTCTATGCTATTTTTGAGGATATTGAGCGAAGAGCACATGAATTTCAAAGCGATGCAGACCCTTTTACAATTCAAGCTTTTAATACAGAAGTTCGGGTAGCCGCGACTAATATCTGGGCGTTTAAAAGAATGGTACTGGGTCTCATACTGCAATGTAAACTTCCGGGGCAGACAAACTTTCCTTTGCTGGTAGATCATGTAAGCCGGGAAGCTAATTATTTTAGAAACCGCCTAGAGGAGCTCAATGCAGGAAAACTCGAGCCATTGCCTGACGCTATAATCGATGAAAATGTTTTTTTCTTAAAGATCATGGCCGATCACGCAAAATTCATTGGTCATTTGCTGGATCCGTCCGAACGGAAATTGGTTGAGCAGGCTAGGGAATTTAGTAATGACTTTGATACATTGGTATTTCAGGCGGTTGATTTAAGTCATATGCGTCCACAATCTCAAACCATCCCGCTTCTAAGTCAATTTGTTGATGAGAACCGGGTCTCTGTAAAATCATTGCGTGATTTCAAGAAAACTGCACGAGATTTAATCGAGGAATGCCGGATCAAAAGTATTATTCATCCTTTGTTGGCGGATCACGTATTTCGTGAGGCTGAACGGTTCCTCTTTATTCTCGATATGTTTGATCAATCCTTATCAGGAGTGAAGGTGAATAAGAGGGAAATCATCCACTAAAATCTCAGTGGAGCATAGGTAAGGTGAAGAACGGGCTGAAAAGGCTCGTTTTTTTATGTTGTTGTTATTCGATAACCATCTGGAAGCTTACACTCCAGACTCTGTGTCTTTCAGGGTTTTGCCACCGCCTGGTCCCAGGGTATAAACGGGCAGCTAAGCCAAACCTGAGGTATCCACGAGGTTAACTGACGTTGCTGAAGCAAAACCATTCGGATCCAAGCCAATATTGCCGAGGAAATAACGGGGTGCAAACAGTGACGGATAAGAATATTTTGAGTTGGCCTCGTGTAAATGGAATTATTATACATATAGTCATTAAGTTGGGGGCGGCAGATCGGGAAAACCGGGTTGAATCTGGTCTTTACTTAATTGAACAGGATTTGAGAGGAAATGGGAGCAATTAAAGATACGGCCGTCATTTTGCGCCAGGTTAAGCCTGATTTAATCGGAAAAAAGACGGAAAACGGCCATTTCTCCCCTTTGCCGCATTAAATCATGGGTGATAAACTGCTTAAAGTCCCTAAATTGGAAGCGCTAAAAAACATGGCTTGCGATGTGAGATTTACATCGCAAGCCACATGTATCTTACGGAGCAGGCGCCGCTTCGCAGGAACAAGTTTATGCTTACGAAGCAAGCTTTACTTCGTAAAGCCAAGTTTATGCTTACGGAGCAAGCTTTACTTCGTAAAGCTTTAAGGAGGAGAGATATGGATGTTCTCAGGCAACTGCGGGGCTTTTATCGGGAGAAGCTGCACTATTTAATTCTTTCGATTCTATGCTTGGCTGCCGCAACTGCAGTGGGGCTTATAACCCCCAATTTGTTAAGAAGGTTGATCGACGATGTAATAGTTCCCCTAAAGTTTACTGAGGTACCCGTATTGGCCCTCACTGTAGTCGCAGTAGTAATCGTGAAAGCCTGCCTGCAGTTTGCACACGGTTTTTTTGGAGGCCGGCTTGGTAATTTTCTGGCTTACAGGCTGCGTAATGCCTGCTATGAGAAGCTGCAATTCCTGTCTTTCCGTTATTATGATACCGCTAAGACAGGTGACCTGATGTCCCGGCTGACTGGGGATCTGGAAGCGATCCGTAACTTTATCGGCTTCGGATTCGCCCAATTGCTGAACGTATTTTTCATGGTACTGTTCGGCTCGATTATGATGTTCACGATCAATTGGCAGCTCACGCTTGTCACTCTGATCACTATGCCGTTTCTGGCTGCGGTAGCACTCAGATTCGAATCGAAGATTCACCCGGCCTTTCAGGAGATGCGGCTCGCCCTTAGCTCTTTGACCACGGCTGTTCAGGAGAATATTACCGGTGTAAGGACCGTCAAATCATTTGCCAGAGAGGCTTATGAAGTTGAAAAATTCTCGCACCGTAATGAACGTTATAAGGATAACCAGATTTTTGCCGCAGAGCTGTGGAGTAAGTTTTTCCCGGTTATGGAGCTGCTGGCCTCGGTCAGTATCGCCATTTTGCTCGGGGTCGGCGGAACACTAGTCATCAACAATCATATGTCGCTGGGTGAGCTGGTAGCCTTCTTCAGCCTGATCTGGTATATCATTGGACCGGTCTGGGGGCTTGGCTTCCATATCAACAACTATACGCAATCCAAAGCCTCGGGAGAACGGGTTCTTGAAGTGCTTAACCAGCGCATTGATGTGCAGGATAAGAAGAATGCCCGGACGCTTGAATCCTCGGAGGTTAAGGGAGAAGTCGTATTCGATCATGTAACCTTCGCATATGGCAACAAGATGCCTGCGGTCAAGGATATACATTTCGAAGCGAAACCCGGTGCGGTGATCGGTTTTCTCGGGGGAACCGGCTCCGGTAAATCGACGATTATCCAGCTGATGATGCGTGCTTATGATGTGAACGAAGGAAGTATAACGCTGGATGGTGTAGACATTCGGGAGTACAACGTGCGCAGTCTTCGCTCACAGATCTCCACGGTGTTCCAGGAGACGTTCCTGTTCTCCTCGTCAATCCGTAATAATATTTCCTATGGACTCAAAAATGTGAGCATGGACGAAATTATCCGTGCCGCTGAGCTTGCCAAAGCCCATGATTTCATTATGGAGATGCCGGACGGGTACGATACGGTTGTCGGTGAACGGGGGATGGGGCTCTCAGGAGGTCAGAAGCAGCGGATTGCTATCGCCAGAGCACTGCTTAAGAATCCGCGGATACTTATCCTGGACGATGCAACGAGTGCCGTTGATATGGAAACGGAGCATGAGATTCAGGCCGGCTTCCAGGAGGTTATGCGCGGGCGTACAACGCTGATCATTGCCCACCGGATTTCCTCGCTGCGCCATGCCGACCAGATTATTGTAATGGATCAAGGCCGTATGGTTCAGAAGGGGACGCATGCCGAGCTGATCGAAATTCCCGGCCCTTATCAGGATGTCTACCGGATTCAATATGCCGATTATTTGGCCAGAACCGCCGAAAGAGGGGAGGGAACCCAGCATGGAGCTTGAAAAGCTTGAAGCCAAACAGGTAATAGCTGCCGCCGCAAAGGGAAATAAGAATGCTGAGCAGACGCTTGGAGAACGTTTTGTGTATAAAGATGATGATCAGATCGATAAGTCGTTTGACTGGAAACAGTTCACCCGGCTGTTTGGGTATATGAAGCCTTATGCGAAGCAGATGCTTCCCCTTGTCGCCGTACTGATGATTCTGGGCACAGTGACGAAGCTGACGGTTCCTTTTCTAACGAGTATGGCCATTGATAAGGCAATCGCTCCGAAGGACGGAAATCCCAGCCTTACCCTTCTGTATACACTGACGGCAAGCGTAATTGTGCTGTACCTGATTCAGTGGATCGCCGGGGTTTACCGGATTAAGTATACGAATGTAATTGGACAACGGGTGATCTATGATTTACGCTCGGATCTCTTCCGGCATATCCAGAAGCTCTCGTTTAACTTTTTTGATAAACGGCCGGCTGGCTCGGTGCTGGTGCGGGTGACAAATGACATCAACTCCCTTCAGGATCTGTTTACGAACGGAGTCGTCAATCTGATGATTGACTGCGTCCAGCTTGTCGGCATCATGGTGATTCTGCTGCTGATTAACTGGAAGCTGGGGCTGGCTGTAATGATTACGGTACCGGTTATGTTCATTGTTTCCACCAAGCTTCGGCAGAAGATCCGGATTGCCTGGCAGGATGTGCGGATGAAGAACTCGCGGATCAACTCCCATCTGAACGAATCGATTCAAGGGATCAGAGTTACCCAGGCATATACGCAGGAGCGGGAGAACATGCAGTATTTTGACGCCATGAATATGGACAGCCGCAAATCCTGGAACAAAGCCTCAGCGATGAACCAGGCGTTTGGCCCGATTATAGAGGTCACAGGCGGGTTTGGTACGATGATCCTGTTCTGGTTTGGTGCCTACCTCATTCAGTCCGGAGAACTTACTGTAGGGTTCCTGGTTGCGTTTAGTACGTATGTGAGCAATTTCTGGGACCCGATCAACCGGCTGGGCCAGATGTATAACCAGCTGCTTGTAGCAATGGCTTCCTCAGAGCGGATATTTGAGTACCTCGATGAGCAGCCAGCGGTTCAGGATAAGCCGGATGCGAAGCCGCTGCCGAAGATTCAGGGCGACATTAACTTTAACAATGTAGTGTTTGAATATGAAAAAGGCCGGGCGGCACTGAAAGGCATCTCACTTGACGTTAAGGCCGGCCAGTCTATTGCCTTAGTCGGACATACAGGCTCCGGTAAAAGTACAATCATTAACCTTATCGGGCGCTTCTACGATATTAAGAGCGGCAGTCTTACGATTGACGGCAGAGATGTCCGTGACGTCACGCTGCAAAGTCTACGTGAGCAGATCGGTATCGTGCTACAGGATACATTTATTTTCTCAGGAACGATCCGTGACAATATCCGCTTTGGCCGGCTGGATGCAACAGATGCCGAAGTCGAAGAGGTCGCCAAAGCAGTCGATGCGCATGACTTTATTATGAAGCTGCCCGGCGGCTACGAGACCGAGGTGGAGGAACGGGGAAGCGCCCTGTCCATGGGACAGCGCCAGCTGCTCTCCTTTGCCCGGGCGCTGCTGGCTGATCCGCGGATTCTGATCCTGGATGAGGCAACGGCAAGTATCGATACGGAGACAGAGATCAAGATTCAGGAGGCGCTCAAAATCCTATTGCAGGGACGTACCTCCTTCATCGTAGCCCACCGGCTATCAACCATCCGCCATGCCGATAAAATTGTCGTGCTGGATCACGGGGAGATCAAAGAAGAAGGTAATCACGCTGAGCTTACCGCGCGTGACGGCATTTATAACGGCTTAATTGAAGCGCAGTTCCGCTTCCTGTAGCAGCAAAAGCAGCAGCCTTTCCTCTGGAGCCAGGGAATAAGCTGCTGCTTTTCAATGCGGGTATTCAGCTGTACGCTATTTATGCCCTTTACCGGCTTTACCGTTCATTCTCACTTCAAACAGCTGCGCACTGATCACCTGCTGCCACTCGGTATCCTCTGTCTGGGCAGCCAGCAGTGCTTCGTTGTTCAACCGCCCCATTTCCCAGCAGTAAACCGCATTAGCGTGCAGGCAATGCTGCTGCTCAGTGATTTCGGCTGCCGACAGCGGACGTCTGCGGCTTATCGTATATAGCTCTGCCAAGCGCTGATGAACCGGCAGCATCGGTCTGCCCCCTTTATATGGTGAATGATTACCTTATCAGCCTCGCCAGAGATTTCGATATTCAAACGCTGCATTCTAAGATTCCAGGCAAAACTAAACGGCCTCAGTCCCTGTGAATTCAGGACTAAGGCCGCTTATAGATAACTTATTTTAAAGGAACCTCTTATATTATTCCATATAAATCTCAACCACGGCAATTTGGCGTTCACGGGACAGATCGAGGAATTTACCTTCGCTTTGCACCAGCGGACGGAAAACATCCAGCGGATTGTTCATGATAATAACACCCATGTCACCGGTACTGAGCAGCACTTTTTTGCCGATAAAGTTGGGCATCAGATGCTGGATAAAAGCTTGTACAGGTCTGCCGTTCAGCTTGCCGAAGCTAAGGGAATTAATTTCCCTCATGACAGAGATGAGTTCCTGCTTCGATTGATAGACACGGTGAGAGGTCATTGCGCTGTAGATGTCGGCAACGGCGGCGATTTGGGCATACGGATGAATATCGGATTTAGTCAGATTATGCGGATATCCGCTACCATCTTCACGTTCATGATGCTGCAGGGCAACCAGAGCCGTGAAAGGATCATTCATGGAATTGTTAATAATTTCTTGACCGTAAATCGTATGTAATTTCACTTCTTCATATTCTTCCGGAGTGAGCTTGCCGGGCTTATTAAGTATAGTAGGATTAATGCGACATTTCCCGATATCGATCAGATATCCGGCACGTCCTATTTCATAGCACTCCCTCTTGGAATATCCAAGCCATGATGATATATAATAAGATAGCATGCCTACCTGCAGGGAATGGTTATAGGTGTAATTGTCATCACGGTCCAGCAGAAGCAGCAGTGATACTACATCTTTATGCTTGTCCAGCGTGAGCAGGGTAGGCTGAAGAATGTCATCAACTACAGTCTGGTTAAAGCTTCCTTTAGTCAACGCTTCCATATATACGGATTCGAAACCTTCGATGCTGTTATCAAAATTGGCGGCGACAGCCTGGATGATAGAGGACCTGCTTGTTGGCGCAGCTTCTGCTTCCCGTACATCCTCGATGTCAACATAATCTACTCCATGCTGTATCAGCTTGGCGATTTCCTCTGATTGAAGACGTGACCCTTTAGGCAATACATGCAGCCCTGTAGAACTAAAGGTATCCATCCTCAGGAAATCACCTGCTTTAAGATCCATGACGTGTACTCTCAATGACTATGCCACCTTACCTTACTTAAGTGATTTTTTTCCAGCATAGCAACAAAGTCTGAATTATTCAATGGTTATGAAGTAATGATTATACAGGCTTATAATCCTTAGCTTTGGGGTCAGAACCTAACCATTTTTCACCGGTTTCGTTGATATCTTTTTTCCAAACAGGAACCGTGGCCTTTAGCTTCTCTATTGCATAACGGCTGGCTTCATAGCAGGTGTCACGGTGCGGGGCGGATACTGCAATGATCACACTGGCCTCCTTAAGTCCTACAAGTCCTATCCGATGTGCAATCGCGCATCTTGCATTCCAGCGTTCCTGTACATCGCTGCCGATTTCCTCCAGTTTGGAGAGCGCCATCGGGATGTATGCCTCATAATGAAGTGCTGTTGTCCGCTCTTCTCCGGTCATTTCACGAGTTGTTCCCACGAAAATAAGGGAAGCCCCGTGGTTGCTGTCCAGCACTTTGTCCAACATCATTTCTGCACTTAAAGGCTGGTCCGTAAGGAGATAAAGACCGTCTGCTGATTCACCGCTTGATTCTGCGGGTTCACCTCCGGAAACAGGAGGAATCAGTGCAATCTCGGATTCTGCGGAGATTATAGTGTCGTCTGGTGCATACTCGCGGTCGATGGCTACCAGAGAAACATTGATTTGCGGTGCAGCATCAGGATAGCAGGCTGCAAGCAACTCCTTGAGTTTTCCCGCGGTAAGCGGGGTTTCATGGGCATGGAAATCCAGGGAAGAAGTGCCGATTATTTCGGCCAAGCCGGCGAATAGACGGATGGTTAATTGCATGGTTGATATCACCTCGGGGTTCTAATAATGATTACAATATACCATATTGCCCCTGAAAATGTTATGCTAGGCTTTATAAGATTACATGCCTGCCGCTTCTGTCAGAACGGCTTTACAGGTGGAAGGGAACTATAGCTCATGGAGTCTGTGCCGCAAAAACTGACCATACTTCACACAAATGATATACATAGCCATTTTGAGACGATGAGTTCCATTGCTGCTGAAATTGCCGGCCAGAAAGCTGCAGCCGGTGAGGAATCCGTACTTCTCGTGGATATCGGGGATCATATGGACCGGGCTGCGGTGGAAACGGAAGGTACGATGGGCCAGGCGAACATTGATATACTCAATTTAACCGGGTACGACGCTGTGACCATCGGTAATAATGAAGGGCTTACCTTTTCTCCGGAGACGCTGTCCGCTATATTCTCCGGGCTGCAGTGCCCGGTGGTATGCTGCAATTTCCTGGACGCCTCAACAGGGCTGCCTCCGCACTGGATGAAGCAGCATGCTATTGTCGAAAAGAAGGGTGTGAAGATCGGCATTACCGGGGCCACTGCTGCTTTTACATCCTTCTATTCGCTGCTGGGCTGGGATGTCTCCGATCCGGAGGATGCTCTTCGGGAGCAGTGCCGCCTGCTCGCCCCGCAGGTCGATCTTGTCATTATCCTTTCCCACCTCGGCTTGCCGGCAGATAAGCTGCTGGCAGAGAGGCTGGAAGGCGTACATGCCATTCTCGGCGGACATACGCATCACCTGCTGGAGCAGCCGCTGCTGATTAACGGGACGGCTGTGTGCGGCGCCGGGAAGTTCGGCCGTTATGTAGGAAGGCTGCAGTTTGAACGGACGGAACCTGGAGCGGCGTTCAAGCTGGTCAGCGGTGAGTGCATTGAGCTGGACCCGCAGCATACGGAGACTTTAATCGCGCCAGCAGCAGCACTGCATCTGCTTCACGGGCGTGAGGCACTGGAAGAAACCGTAGCGATCACTGATCATGAGCTTCCGCTGAATCTGCTGGGAGAATCTCCTTTCGGCAATCTGCTGGCTCAGGCAGTGAGACGGTTTACAGGCACTCCGCTGTCTCTGGTCAATACCGGTCAGCTGCTGGGGGCGCTGCCCCCAGGCAATATTACAGCAGGCCTGCTGCATGCACTTTGTCCGTCACCGATTAATCCCTGTATCATTAAGCTGATGGGGAAAGATATCAGGACCGCACTCATGCAGAGTCTTACAGAGGAATTCTGTAATAAGGCGATCTTCGGGTATGGATTCCGGGGGAAGGTGCTCGGCAGTCTGGCTGTCGACGGATTAAAAATCTTGTACGATCCTGCAGTAATGCCTTATGATAACAGTATTGCAGTTTTTGTCGACGGGGAGCCGCTGGAGGACAGCCGGGAATATAACGTTGGAACCCTGGACATGTTCACCTTCCGCATAGGGTATGAGAGCATTGCGAACGGGCGTGACCCGGTGTATCTGGTGCCCCACTTCCTGCGCGATCTGCTGCGTATGGAATTGCAGCGCCCGGGAAGCCTCGAAGAAAGTGCGAATGTCCGCTGGAAGAACACATCCATATAAAAGCCTCAACTACATAAGTTTAGACTAGAGCAGAAGCTGGAGAGGTTTTCAATTTTCTAAGATCAGGAGGAAGTTATGGATACAATTACAGCAATAATTCTGGCTATCGTAGAAGGGATTACCGAGTTTATCCCGGTTTCATCCACAGGCCACATGATTTTGACCACGAAGCTGCTTGGCTTCGATGAGCAGGAACCCATTATGAAGACCTATGAAATTGTTATTCAGCTCGGCGCGATTCTGGCTATCGCGTTAGTGTACCGCAAGCGAATTCTTGATTTGCTTGGCATCGGACGCAGAGGCAGGGGCAGAGGCGGTGTGATGCCAGCCTCCCGGCTTAATCTGATCCACGTGATCCTCGGAATAGTTCCTGCATTGGCTGTAGCCTTTTTTGCCCGAGACTTTATCAAAGGCCTCTTCGGGGCTTCAACTGTGCTATGGGCGCTTGTTGCCGGGGGGATTTTAATGATTGTCGCGGAATGGTGGAACCGGAACAAGTCGCGGGTCACGGCGCATGAGCTTGATGATTTATCGTATGGCCAGGCGCTGGCAATTGGGCTGTATCAGATAATATCTGTACTCTGGCCCGGCTTTTCCCGTTCCGGTTCAACGATTTCAGGCGGTATGCTGAGCGGAGTCAGCTACAAGGCCTCAGCCGATTTCTCCTTTCTGATTGCTATTCCGATTATGTGCGCGGCATCCGGATATGAACTACTGGACTCATACAAATATTTTACCAGCGATACTATTATGGACTTTGCCATCGGCTTTGTGATTTCATTTGTGGTTGCTTATGTAGTGGTCATTCTATTTATGAAGCTGATTCAAAAGATCAGACCGACCCATTTTGCAATCTACCGCTTTATTCTGGCAGCTGTGTTCTGGCTGTTCATTATGCGTTAGATCAAGGACTTGGCTACCGGAAGAACAAAGGAACGGATTGAATTCTGAACTGATGTTCATGCCGGTTCGCTCAAGGTAACGGTATAGACACAGCGTGTAACTAAAGGCATTGCAACAGAATAGTAATTTACCGTTAAAGGCAGGAGTGAGCCAAGGTGCGTTTAGTATCCGTGAATCGGCTTCAGGCGGGGATGAAGCTGGGGAAAAAAATATATAATGATGAAGGACTGGTTCTGCTCGCTGACGGAATTGAACTTACGGATGCGTTAATTAAGCGGCTGTCTAGAATCGATATCGGCTACATTTACATAGAGGATGCCAACACAGACGATGTTGTTATTACTACAATGCTGCATGATGAAACACGCAACCAGGCGCTCAAAGTAATCAGGAACCAGTTTCAGCAGATGTCCGGCGCTTCAGGCATTACTAAGGGCTTCTATCATCTGGATAAAAAATTCTCGAGTATTATGGACTCTATCCTGGAGGATATGTCGTCACAGGAAGATCCGATGATCATGCTGGCGGATATGCACACAGCTGACAATTATCTGTATGTGCACTCGCTGAATGTCTGCCTCTATACTCTGGTGCTGGGAATTGCCCACGGCTACAGCAAGGAGGAGCTGCGTGTCATCGGCCTGGGATCCCTGCTGCATGACATCGGTAAAACCCAGATTCCGGTCAAAATCGTCCAAAAGCCCGGTATGCTGAGCGATGAGGAATTCCGCCATATGCAGGCCCATACGGAGATCGGGTACCGGATTCTTAAGGATGAGCCCAATATACCTCTTCTGGCGGCCCACTGCGCATTGCAGCATCATGAACGCATTGACGGCTCCGGTTATCCGCGCGGGCTGACGGGTCCGCAAATTCATGAATATGCAAAATGGCTGGGTGTGGCCGACTCCTACGATGCAATGACCTCCAACCGGATCTACAAAAAAGCGATGCTGCCCCATCAGGCTGTTGAAGCACTGTATGTAGGCTCGGGGACGCTGTATGAGCAGAAACAGCTTGAGCTCTTCAGAGACCGTGTTGCAATCTATCCGCTTGGTCTTACGGTGAAGCTCAGCACTGGCGAGAGCGGTGTTGTTGTGAAGATTGATCCCAGTACGCCGCACAGGCCGGTGGTACGTGTATTTACAGGCCCGGAGGATGAGCCGGTAACCCCGTATGAGCTTGATCTGGGTTCCGCGCTGTCCGTAGTCATTGCGGATGTTTCAGATAATGATGAGGCAGTGAAGTCTACCTAATTGAATTGTTGCGGCAGGGGCTTTACATGACACTCCCTGCCTCTTAGCAGCGAGGAGAGAAAACGAGCGACCGCCGGGCTGCGGATGCTTGCTTTTCGTCCCGCTGTTTTTAGTTTAAATGCGGTACTTGTACCGCTGGACAGCCTAAAGCTTTAGAAAATGCAGTTTTTTTGCCGGTCATGGTATGATAGAGGTTAAGTTACCGTTCTTTTTAATTTATTTTGGGTTAATAATAAGGAATACGCATTAAAGGAGCAAGAATAAATGAGATTAGAACCATCATCAAGAACAATAAGGGAGCTGTCGCCAAGCTTCGATCCATGGGATCCGATTACTTCACTCCGCGAGCATGGACGGCATGTACTGACCAGTGTAGAGATGACGGTTACCAATTTATGCAATATGCGCTGTGAACACTGTGCGGTTGGCGACAGCCTGACGATGAAAGAAGGGGAGATGCTGCCGCTGAAGAATATGCTGGACCGCCTGGATGAAGTGGAGCATCTCCAGACGATCAGCATCACTGGCGGTGAGCCCATGTTCCGGGCTTCCACGGTGGAGAGTACGATCGTACCGCTGCTGAAATATGCCCGCGAGCGGGGCGTACGGTCACAGATCAATTCCAATCTCACCATGCCTTATGCCCGGTATGAGAAGCTGCTTCCTTACCTGGATGTAATGCATATCTCATTCAATTATTTGAATGGCGATGATTTCCATGAGGTCGGCTTCGCGAACAGCGGCCATCCGGTCGCCAAGGAAGCGGCTTACCGGCTCTATGACACGATGCTGGAGAATTCACGCCGGCTTAGTGAAGACGGTATGCTGATCTCGGCGGAGTCGATGATTAACTACCGTACACACGCCAAGCTTCCGCAAATCCATAAGCTGATCGGGGATATGGGGGCCAGGCGGCATGAGGTGCATCCGATGTATGCTTCCAGCTTCGCTTCCACGCTTCCCGTACTGTCCCTGAAGGAGATGAGCGATGCCATTCATTCCTTGCTGGACGCTCGCGATCCGGAGATGTGGATGCTGTTTGGCACACTTCCATTTTTCGCCTGCAGCGCGCTTGAAGAAGATCAGAAGCTGCTGCGCAGACTACGTAAGGAGAAGAATGTGACGCTGCGCAATGATCCGGACGGACGAAACCGGGTGAACGTCAATATGTTTACCGGCGATGTATTTGTAACGGATTTTGCCGATATTTCCGCCTTTGGCAACATTAGTGTAAGCAAGCTGGTTGATATCTTTGCCGAGTGGCAGGAGAGCCATCCGCTTAATCAGAAGGTAAACTGCTTCTGTGAGGCAGCCAGCTGCTGCGGACCTAATCTTCTGGTGGCCGATATGTATTATCCAAAGGTAGATTTCAAATCAAGAAAAGCGATCACTCTGTAGAAATGAGGCGTTGTTATAGTGCATACGGAATTTGACATAGGAAGATTGCTGCTTAATCTTTTGCTGGTTCTGGTGCTGGTATTATTGAACGGTATATTTGTCGCAGCAGAGTTTTCGCTGGTCAAGGTGAGACAGTCCCGTCTGACCCAGCTGGTCAGTGAAGGCAATAAGATGGCCGGATACGCACTCAAGGTCAACAAAAAGCTGGATGCCTATCTGTCCGCCACCCAGTTCGGAATTACGCTTGCCTCGCTTGGTCTCGGCTGGGTCGGGGAGCCGGCGATTTCAGAACTGCTTGTAGAACCGCTGATGTACCAGCTGGGGGTTACAGATCATACTCTGATTTCCACCGTATCAGTCATTGTGGGCTTTTCTATTATTACCTTCTTACATATTGTGCTGGGTGAACTTGCACCGAAATCCCTGGCAATTCAAAAAACTGAAGGCTCCGCGCTGCTGCTGTCAGCACCGCTGATGTTCTTCTATAACTTGTTCCTGCCGTTTATTTGGGTGCTGAATGCTTCGGCTAATGCCCTTTTGAGGCTGGTAGGGGTAGAACCTGCAAGTGAAGCCGAAGCGGCACACTCGGAAGAGGAAATCCGTATTCTGATGAATCAGAGTGCCAAAAGTGGTGTCATCGACAAAGATGAGATGAAGCTAATGGACAATATTTTTGAGTTTTCAGATTTGCTGGCCCGGGAGGTTATGCTACCGCGTACCGACATGGATGTGCTGTACAGCAATCTTCCGCTGGAAGAAAATATGCGGATTATTACGGAAACGAAACATTCCCGTTATCCGGTTGCCAACGAGGATAAGGACCGGATTATCGGCTTCATCCATATTACCGACCTGCTGTTTGCACCGCCGGAGCAGCAGAATGACCTGGCATCGCTCGTCCGTCCGATACTGAATGTGCCCGAATCGATGGAGATCAGCCATACACTGCGCCTGATGCAGAAGAACAAGGCTCAGCTGACACTGGTAGTCGATGAATACGGCGGTACGGCCGGACTGTTGACTGCTGAAGAAATCCTCGAAGAAATTGTCGGCGACCTGCACGATGAGTTCGAGGATGAGCGTCCAAGCGTTGAACGCAACGGCGAATATATCTCCGTAGAAGGCCGTATGCTGATCGAAGATGTCAACGATCTGACTGGCGTTATTATCGAAGACGATGAGGTGGATTCTATCGGCGGCTGGCTGTTTAAGGAGCTGGAGGGTAATCCGTCCAAGGGCAAAAAGGTCGTCGTCGGCGATGTTACCTTTGAGGTGGAGGAATCGACCCGGCTGCGGATTACCAGAATCAACATCCACCGAGAGAAGGCGCCGGAATCGGAAGAACCCGGCTCTGAGAGTGATGAGGATCAGGAGTAAGCGCATCATGAATGGGCACCGGACAATATAATAAACTGCACTGCTGTATATGGCTGCCGGCCAGATGCAGTAGTGCGGTTTTTTTTTGCAGGGGCGTTCTGTTTCCTCTAGGGAGCGTCATAAATTAGTTACGAAGTGATAAACGTCCATAATAAGTGAATTTTATTGAGGAGGGTGTACCTATTGAACTCCCAGGAGCGTGTATGGGCAACGTATAGGGGGCCGTTTGATCCTTGCCCGCCGGTGCCGTTTAAAACGTATGTTGTGCCGCCCAATCAATTTATTAATTTTCAGCCTCCGGGACTGCCGCAGTTTCCGCTATCTGAGGCGCTCAAGGCAGGGACTTTATGGCCTGCACTGTTCAGCCCGTATGAATCCAAAGCCGGAAAAGGAAGGGTGTAGGTCATGGAAGAGGCAAAAGCTTGCGAACCCCGTTACTATGAAATGCTGGAGCAGCTGCAGGTGCTGGATTTTGCACTGGTCGAGCTCAATCTGTATCTGGACACCCATCCGGAGGATTTGAAGGCGATTGAACAGTTTAACCAGCTGACCCAGGAGCGCACCCGACTGGCTAACCAGTTTCAGGAGCTGTATGGCCCTTTGCAGAACTTTGGACGTGCGTATTCCAAATGCCCGTGGGAATGGAACCAGAGTCCTTGGCCTTGGCAGGTGTAAAAAAACCGTTAGGAGGGATGAATTCAGAATGTGGATATATGAGAAAAAGCTGCAGTATCCGGTACGTGTGGGCAAATGCGATGTGAGAATGGCGCGTTATCTGACGGAGCAGTACGGCGGCGCAGATGGGGAATTGGCGGCGGCGCTGCGTTATATGAACCAGCGATATGCGATTCCCGATAAAGTAATCGGCGTGCTGACAGATATTTCGACTGAGGAATTTGCCCACCTTGAAATGATTGCCACCATGATCTATAAGCTAACGAAAGATGCCTCCGTCCAGGAGCTTGAGGCTGCGGGTCTCGGTCCGAATTATGCACAGCGTGACCATGCACTGTTCTATCAGAACTCGGCAGGCGTACCCTGGACCGCATCTTACATCCAGGCCAAGGGTGATCCGATCGCCGACCTCTATGAAGATATTGCGGCTGAAGAAAAAGCCCGGGCTACATACCAGTGGCTGATCGACATGACCGATGATGTGGATCTGCAGGATAGCCTGAAGTTCCTGCGTGAGCGGGAGATTATTCATGCGATCCGCTTTAAGGAGTCGGTGCAGATTCTGATCGAGGAACAAGGGAAGAAGCGGGTGTTCTGAATATTGCCTTTCGTGCCGTAACAGGAGGAGGCTTCACTCACAAAAACCGTGGATTTTATTCGCGGTTTTTTTTGGTGTGATCCTTTAAAGGCCTGCCAGTTGTGAGAAAATAAGCCGGTTGTCGCCCAGCTGCTGCTGAATAACATCATCTATGAGATAATAGCGATACTGGCATTTTATCAGCACAGAGGACGGGGGATGGAAAGGCTATGCTATTTGAACGGTGGCGCGGCTTCGTGCGGGCTTGGCAGGATTATCCGCTCAGGGAAGGGGCCTGGATCGGTAAACGGTACCAGGTTGAGTCCCTGCTGGGTGAAGGGAGTTACGGGCTTACCTACCGGTGCTTCGACACTAAGGAGGAAACTCTTGTGGCAGTCAAACAGTCCAGACCGAGTAAGAAAGCGGCAGGGCGGGCCTTGCTGGGCAAAGAGAGCACGATTCTGCGGGTCCTGAATCACCCCAATATTCCGGTGTGCCGTGATTACTTCGAGTACAAGGGCTTGAACTGGCTGGTAAGCGATTATATTGAGGGGAAAACGCTGGAAGATAAAATCTTTGCTGAGCATATGGTTTACGGGGAGCGGGAGTGTCTGGCTACAACACTAAAACTGATGGAGCTGGTATCCTATGTTCATTCGCGCGGCTTTGTTCACCTTGATCTGCGGATTCCAAATGTAATCCTTCGGGATGCGGAGTTGTACCTAATTGATTTCGGACTGGCACGGCAGATCGGTGAAGTGGAGAGCGCCGACGCAGGGCACGAGCCGAAGCCGGAAGAGATGCCGAAACGGATGCCCCCGGTCATCACCTCAGATTTGTATTATGTTGGACAATTAATGCTGTTTATGCTGTATTCCGCTTACCAGCCTGAACCTGGTGGAGCGGAACGGAGCTGGCGGGAGGAGCTGGATTTGTCACCTGAAATGCTGCATATCCTAACCCGGCTGCATGGAGAGCTGGAAGCTTATGAGGATACAGCTTCTTTTGTCCGCGAGGCCGAACAATTCTACAAGAGTCTGCAGTAATGCCCAGCCAAAAAAGAGGCACCTTCGACCCACAGGGTAGAGGTGCCTTATGTTTTGTACAGAATGGTTAAGCCGGGGTCAGCTTGAGCTGCCGTAGCGGTTCTTATAGTATTTATGTCCGGTTCCTCCATGGCGTGAGTCTGAAGACGAATGTCTCTTGTATCCGTGGCTGCTGCTGGAATGTCTGCTGTATACAGGCCTCCCTTTGTGACTGCTTGAATATCTGCCGTGATGTCCTCCTGATTTGGAGTGCTCCATGGAGTGCAGCACTTTGCCGAGAATTTTTTTAAGCATCATGTTTCCTCCTCTTGGGTGGTATAAGCCGAATTAGCATGGCTTTAATCTATAATTACCCTTTAATACGATATTGTTACCTGCAGGTTTCGGGCGTTTATCCTCAGTTTGACCAGCGGGTAAAATCCTAAATTGACAATATTCGCTGAAACATGTCATAATTGCCTGACGGTCGTCAGGGAGGTGTCAAAAAGTGACTGCACACACGATTGAGCAGGCAGCCTTAGTGCATTTTGCAGAAAAGGGGTTTGAGGGCGCCTCGCTTGCAGGGATTGCTCAGGCTGTAGGAATCAAAAAACAGTCGATTGCCACCTATTTTCCGAAGAAAGAGGACTTATTTATGGCTGTTTTTCACGGAATGGCCAAGCATTATATCGGATTCCTGGAGCAGCTGTATCAGGACCTCGCGGATGCACCGGCGGAGACCAGGCTGCGGGAAATTGTATATAAGAACTACCAGTACAGGGCCGGGCATCCGGCATTGACCGCTTTTTACAAACGGGCTGTGCAATTTCCGCCTCCGTTCTTCAAAGAAGTTCTTCTGGAGCAGATTCGTATGATGGAGCAGCGGTCAGCGGTGTTTTACCGGTCGATTTTTGAAGAAGGAATGGTTAAAGGTGAGATCAGGCGCCAGCAGCCGGAAGATCTGATTTCCGCTTTTTATTGCTTGCTGGACGGGATCGCGATGCAGATGTTTTTTTATGAAGAGGAAGAATTCGAACGGCGCCTGAAGGGTATCTGGAATATATTCTGGGCAGGGATTAAACAAACATAGTAGGGATAGGGAGGAATTGGCATGCGGGCAGAACGGGTTATAACGGGGAATCAGCTTGAGGAAGCTTTTCGGATTAGGCGGGAAGGTTTTGTGGAGGAGCAGGGTGTGCCGCTGGAAGATGAATTTGACCAGTACGAACAGAACGCAGAGCATATTTTAGTCTATCATGAGGAGGATGCCCCTGTCGGCACAGCGCGGCTGAGAGTTGTGGACGGATGGGCGAAGCTCGAGCGGATCTGTCTGCTGGCACCTTACCGTAAATCCGGGATCGGGTCGTTTATCATTGCTACACTTGAGCAAATGGCGGCTGAACGAGGGCTTACACAAATGAAGCTGCATGGCCAGAAGCAGGCCGAGGGCTTTTATCAGAAGCTGGGTTATGAGACAGGCTCTCCGGTATTTATGGAGGACGGAATTCCTCATGTGTTAATGGTCAAAAGCATATAATAAACAGCCGCTTCCAAGTTGGAGGCGGCTGTTCCCGTAAAACGGTACGGAAGGTATGAAATTACTGGCGGAGTGTCTTGAGGGCTCCGCTCCAAGCCAGCACCTGATCAAGCATTGCATTTACATTGGCCGTATGCAGGTCAGCCGGTTTGAAGACACTGCCGTTCTCAAAATCAGTGAACAGCGATAACAGTGGGTGTACCCGGACATCCGCTACCTGCAATTCACCCAGAATTCCCCGGAGATGTTCAGCTGCACGCGCACCGCCTGCGGAACCATAGCTGACGATACCGGCGGCTTTGTTATTCCATTCTTCACGGGCGGAATCAAGGGCATTCTTAAGTGCTCCTGTTACACTGTGGTTATACTCCTGGGCGATAAATACAAATCCGTCCAAAGTGGCAAGCTTGGCTGCCCAGGCCTGAGCAGGTGCATAATCGTCGCTTTCACCGAGCAGCGGCAGTTTGAAGTCAGCAATATCTACGATCTCATAGTTGGCATCTCCACGGGCATCCGCAATACTTTTAACCCATTCACCGACCTGTGGACTTACGCGGCCTTGACGTGTGCTTCCCAAAATAATTCCGATGTTTAAGGTTGTCATTTAAATTTCCTCCTAAGTAAATGTAATTGAATCGTGTTAACCTTTATTGATTTTATTATAGCACATTACTTTTATAAAGCAAGTGTACTTTAGAAACTATTAATCTCTCATTCTATCTTTGCAAGCCGTGCTATATATGCAGATAAACAGATAGAAATTAACGGCAAACTGTTCTAAAATAAACATTGTGCATGGAGCTGCCGGCTCTAAGAAGGGCCGGATATAGAGGATACCTGAGAGGAGAAGTGAGGAATGAAGTATCGCAGATTAGGCGGAACAGGGCTGAAGGTCAGTGAGATCAGTCTGGGAAGCTGGTTAACGTATGGCGGATATGTGGAAAGAGAGAATGCTGTTAAAGCCATTGAAACCGCTTACGGATTAGGTGTTAACTTTTTTGATACAGCGAATGTTTACGAAAAAGGCGCGGCCGAGAAGGTTCTGGGCGAGACGCTGCGCGGATTTCCCCGCGAATCTTATGTTCTGGCTACCAAGGTGTATGGTGTGATGGGAGACGGGCCGAATGACCGCGGTCTGTCACGCAAGCATATCACGGAGCAGTGTCATGCCAGCCTGAAGCGGCTAGGCGCAGAGTATGTGGATATTATGTACTGCCACCGCTACGACCCGGAGACACCGATCGAGGAGACACTGCGGACACTCGATGATCTGGTCCGTCAGGGCAAGGTGCTCTATGTCGGGGTAAGTGAATGGACGGCTGCACAAATGACTGAAGCGCTGGCGGTAGCCGATCGTTATCTGCTGGATCATATTGTGGTCAACCAGCCGATTTATAATATGTTTGAGCGGTACATCGAGAAGGAGATTATCCCGCTCGGCGAACGCAAAGGGATCGGACAAGTCGTATTCTCTCCGCTGGCCCAGGGGCTCCTGACCGGCAAATACAGCTCTGCAGCGGATATTCCTGCGGACAGCCGTGCTGCGAAGCTGGACTGGATGCGCAAAGGGGTTACGGAAGAGAAAATAGCCAAGGTGCATGAGCTGGGCAAAATAGCTGCAGAGCTGGACATTTCGGTGGGCAATCTGGCGCTGGCCTGGATTCTGCGGCAGCCTAACGTAGCAAGTGCGCTGGTTGGGGCCAGCCGGCCGGAGCAGGTGGAGGAGAACGTTCAGGCTTCAGGCGTGGAGCTGACGGAAGAGGTATTGTCGCGTATTGCCGAAATTATCGGCTAACAGATTAATTTAAAGAGAGGAGCAGATACAGATGAAGGTACTTTTTATCGGAGGCACTGGTCTAATCAGTGAGGCTGTCTCAAAGCTGGCCGTGGAACGGGGAATGGAGCTGTATCTGTTCAACCGCGGGGAACGGAATGAATTCGTACCGGAAGGGGCGCAAGTGATCCAGGGCGATATCCGCGATGCGGCGGGGGCTGCAGCGGCACTAAAGGGTTATGAATTTGACGTCGTGGTGGACTGGATCGCCTTTACGCCGGAGCATGTGCAGTCGGATATTGAGCTGTTTGCCGGCAAAACGAAACAGTATATCTTTATCAGCTCGGCTTCTGCTTATCAGAAGCCGCAGAAGAATTATCTGATTACCGAAGAGACCCCGCTGGTTAATCCGTACTGGCAGTATTCGCGTGACAAAATCGCCTGTGAGGAGCTGCTGCTGGAAGTGCACCGTACCAGCGGTTTCCCGGTTACAATTGTCCGTCCTTCGCATACCTATGGAGTTACGGCGATTCCGGCGGCATTGACCAGCTGGGCGCATCCATGGTCGCTGGTGGAACGCATCCGCAAAGGGCAGCCTATTGTGATTCATGGTGACGGTACTTCACTCTGGACCCTGACTCATAATACGGATTTTGCCAAGGGCTTTGTCGGCCTTCTGGGGAATCCTGAAGCGATTGGCGAAGCGGTCCATATCACTTCCGATGAGTCGCTGAACTGGAATCAGATTTATGCTGCCATCGGAGTGGCAGCGGACAGAGAACCGAAGGTGGTGCATATCTCCACGGACTTCATTGCAGCGCATACCCCCGCGGGGACAGCCGACGGACTGATTGGTGACCAGGCGGTGAGCAGTGTGTTCGACAACAGCAAGATCAAACGGCTTGTACCGGAGTTCACGGCTACTGTTCCGTTTGCCGAAGGAATACATCGATCGGTTGAATGGTTTGAAGCCCATCCCCAGCTCTGTACCGTAGATACGGATTGGAACAAAATGCTGGACACACTGATCAGCAGACATGGCGTTGATGCCAAATTGCTCAGTTATTACGTGTAGGAGAGATGTAGTAAGCCTTACTAAGAATCCTATCAAAATTTAGCAGCGGACTCCCACATGGGAGTCCGCTTTTATATGCAAAGAAATTGGCTGCAATCCTTAATAAATCACCGCCTTTGTTAAATAGGCCCGGCTGTGTAAGGTAATGGCATGATTCGGTGATTTCTGAATATACTCTCACTACCGAATTTCCTCTAAAAGGAGTCCTGGCCATGCCGACACATCCGTATGTCTCCCGTTTCTTTGTGAATGCCGATGCCCGCCGAGAAAAGCTGATTTATGATTTGCCGGAATCCTGGTGGAGCCGGCCTTATGAATACGAATGGTGTACAAACTTTATCTCTCCTCATGATGTGGTGCTTGATGCCGGCTGCGGTATTTCCCATCCGCTAAAATTTTATCTGGCCGGATATAGCTCCGAGGTCTACGCCTGCGATATCGATGCCCGGATTTTGTCGCAGGAGGCGGTTATCCAGGATATCGCTGACGATATCGGCATGGAATCAGCCAGGCAGGTCATGGCCAGAAGCACTGCGAATCTGTACCTGACGCAAGCGGATCTCACGAAGCTGCCCTACGCGGATGAAAGCTTCGATACTATTTTTTGCATCTCCGTGATTGAGCATTTATCGGTGGAGGATGCTGCCCTGGCGGTGCGGGAGTTTCATAGAACGCTGAACGGAGAAGGGCTCCTGGTGCTGACTTTTGACTATCCGACGGTTAATCTGGCAGTTATGAACGATTTGCTGCTTCAGGCCGGATTTCAGTATTGGGGGGAGACGGATTTCAGTCTGCCGGCAGACGCGCTGCGTACGGATAACGGGGGCGGGCTAAACTGTTTCCGGGCCGTATTGAAAAAAGCGCAAATCTAGCAGGACTTTATACTCTTTAGACAGGTATCCTTTTCCAGTATAGTAGATAACATATCAAAAAAAAGGGGTCTAAAGAATTGCGCAGATTTGCTATGATTACCATGCTTTTATTACTGCTTATTCCTGCGCCAGGCGTATATGGCGGGACATCACAGGCGCAGGCGGCTGACAACATTACGCTCACTTTTGCCGGGGATATTCTGCTTGACGGTTTCGTGGGTGAACAGATTGCCAGATATGGAGTCAACTTTCCTTTTGCCAAAGTTGCTCCTGCCCTGCAGAAGGCAGATATTGCTTTTGCTAATCTGGAAACTCCTGTCTCAGTACGGGGAAAGGCGGCGGAGAAGACCTTTGCCTTCCGCTCCAAGCCTACAGCGCTCGGCGGACTTAAGTATGCCGGAATTGACGGTGTTTCGCTTGCGAACAATCACATCCTCGATTACGGGCAGGTAGCGATGCTCGATACCCTGACCCATCTGGACAGATACAAGATAGGCCACACAGGTGCGGGCAGCAATATTGAGCAGGCATACAAGCCGTATGTCAAGACGGTCAAAGGCAAACGGGTCGCCATTCTGGGGGCAAGCCGTGTACTGTCTGGACCTTCGTGGTATGCCGGGAAGACCAGTCCGGGAGCTGCTTCAGCCTATACGGCAGAGCCGCTGCTGGGAGCCATCAGGAAGTCCGCCAAGGAGAATGATTATACGATTGTGTATCTTCATTGGAATGAGGAGTTTAAGGATTATCCGGAGCCATACGCCCGGACGCTTGCTAAGCAGATGATCGACAGCGGTGCGGATATTATCCTGGGCGCGCACAGCCACTGCCTGATGGGGATCGAGTATTACAAGCACAAACCGATCTACTATTCACTGGGTAACTTTGTTTTCAACCGTTCCACACGCGGCGGGGAGAAGACCCTGCTGTCAATGCTGGCGGACTTCACTATCAGCAAGTCCGGCATTTCGAGCCGGATCAGACCGGTGAAGATCATCGGCGGACAGCCGAACTTCATGGGCGAAGCCTATAATAAAGAAACGATCAGACGGATGAATCAGCTGTCGTTCAATGCGAAGATTGCGGCGGATGGAGCAGTCAGCGAGAAGCTGTGAGAGCAGCAGACTGCTTAAATTACAAGCCTAATTCGGGCTTGCCAATGGCTCAGCGCAATTTATATCAATTGCCTGGCCCGGTTCTTTTCGCGATGTTATCAAACCGTTCTACGCAAAAAAAGTGCCGCACAGTCCATTCGGATTGTGCGGCACTTTTTTTCATGTGAGTATCAGCCCTTAACCGCTCCGGCGACAACGCCTTTGACGATATATTTTTGCAGGAAGATGAACACGACGATGGATGGGAGTACCGCCATAACCATGGCCGTCATTGCGTATTGCCAATCCGAGGTGTATTGGCCAACGAACGTATAAGCAGCGAGTGTCAGTGTCTTCGTGTCTGGTGAGCCGTTGACCATGAGCAGCGGGAGCAGGAAGTCATTCCAGATCCACATCACGTCAATGATAATGATGGTGGTTGTCACCGATTTCAGCAGCGGGAAGATTACGCTGAAGAACAGGCGGAAGCCGGAAGCCCCGTCGATCGTGGCGCTTTCATCGATTTCCAGCGGAATCCCTTTGACAAAGCCGTGATAGATAAACACCGCGAGTGGAGCCCCGAAGCCCCAGTAGAGCAGTCCCAGACCCCATGTACTCTCAGACAGGTTTAGGTTCTTGGCTGTCTGCAGCACGGTAAGCATGATGGACTGGAACGGAATCAGCATCGGCATAATGCAGAGAAAGTAAATAACTCCGCTCCATCTGGTCTTGGTCCGCGCCAGCTTGTACGCTGCGATAGAGGAGACGAATACGATCCCCAGCAGACCCAGTGCGGTGATGATGAAGTTGTTCAGGAACAGCCGCGGATAGTTAATGAATTCCCACACATAAGAGTAGTTGGCAAAGGTAATATGCTTAGGCAGTGCAATAACGTCGGTCATTACCTCGCTGAAGCTTTTGAACGAGTTGATAATCGTCAGGAACAGCGGATACAGGAACAGAAGGGAGAGGAGGACGAGAACGACCTCTAGAATAATTTTGCCTGATTTATTGTTTGTTTTCATTATGCCTCAACCTCTCTTCGTTTGAAGAACGTAAGCTGAATGACCGTCACGATCAGCACTGCGATGAACAGAATGAGCGCTTTTGCCGTACCATAGCCGTACAGATTGTTCTGGAATGTGTCACGGTAAATGTCGTAGGCGATACTGTAGGTAGTTCCTCCGGGACCGCCGCCGGTCAGCGACAGAATCACGTCGAATACCTTGATGGAGTTGGTCAGCGCCATGAATACCGAAATGGTGATTGACGGTGCGAGCAGCGGCAGGGTAATGCTGAAGAAACGTCTGAGCGGTCCGGCTCCGTCCACCGTAGCGGCCTCCTTGAGGTCTTCAGGCACCGACTGCAGTCCGGCTATATAAATAACGAGATAGAACCCGATGGATTGCCAAATAGATACACCTAATATAGAGATAAAGGCCAGTCCCGGCGTCCCCAGCCAGCTTAGTCCGAAGATAGACCAGCCTGTGCTGTCGCCAAGTGAGTTGAAGCCTTGCATGAAGATGAATTTCCAGATGAAGCCGACAATAACCAGACTGAGAATATAAGGAATGAAGAATGCTGCTCTCAGCCAGGAGGTAGATTTCAGCTTCATATCAAGCAGTACGGCGAGCAGAATGGCCAGTACGTTGACGATAATGATATAGAGCACCGCATATTTAATCGTGAACCAGGCGGAATCGGAGAAATTGGTGTCCCCGGTAAAAATCTGCTTGAAATTGTCCAAGCCTACAAACTTAGGATGTTTGGAAATTCCGTTCCATTTGGTCATTGAATAGCGGATGGTCATGATAAACGGGACGTAGAAGGCTACAGCGATACAGATGAGAACGGGGAGGGTGAAGAGCCCGAATTCCGTTTTCTCGCGCCATTTTCTGCCGAGTGATTTTAACATGGTTGCACCTCTTCTGGATTTATAGGGTTGGAGTATTGACCCCGCTTGCCACACTTAACCATTCCGGTTAGTCTATATTGTGTATTATAGAGCAGCACCGTATACTCAAAAATGGATTTAAGAGTACAGTTAGGGGTAAAAAGGTGAACTGTAAGCGGACACAAAATGCAAGCGGAGGAGGCTGCGATTATCATAAAAACAACCCTGCAAAAGCTGTTCGAGCCTATGATGGAGCGGATTTCGCGCCGTCTGGCCAACAAACTAATCCTGCTGTTCTCCATTATTATTATCCTCGTGGTGACCTCACTGACATTCATTTCCTATGGCATGCTGCGTAAGGAATCCGTAAACAGCAGCATAGCGAGCACGAGCAACAATCTGCTGCTGGTGGGCCGGAACCTGGAGAGTTACCTTGATGGCATAGAGCAGTTATCCCTGCCGCAAATTTCCTATGATGAGATCACCTATGCTATTCTCCATGAATCGGAGGACTATGCCTCCAAGATGTATGTGGAGAATTATCTGAAGAACCTGTATTTCTCACGCAAAGACCTGGAGGCGATTTACCTCTATGTCATCAAGGAGCACAAATATTATTATGTTACCAAAGAGAACTATAATATTACCGTACGGGTCGCCGAACATCCGCCGATCGAGAACCTGACCTGGTACAAGCGTGCGCTGAAAAGCCCGAATAACCGCTCGTACCAGTCGTTTGTAACAGATAGCGTGGAAAAAGGCGACTATCCGGTTAATACGGATACCAGCTTCATGGGTTATCACCGGCTGCTGCGCTCTATAGCTTCCCGTGAGCCGCAGGCCGTATTGTCACTGTACTTCAATTCAAGCGTGACGGATGAGATTATGAAGGACGTTCCATTTGCAGAAGGGGAGCATCTGATGTATGTCAGCCCGGATAATGATCCGTTTGTGGTCGATGACGAGGATTTCTTTGCCAAAAGCGCCGCAAGTGGGCTGCTGCAGCAGCTGAGCCCGGCAAAGGGCGGACAGCTCACCTGGTCTGATGAAGAAGAGAAGTACCTTGTCATTTATGACATCAACAAAAAAGAGGGCTGGAAGCTGATCAAGCCGATTCCCTATAAAGAGATTTACGAAGCGGCGACCACAACCCGCAAGCTCAATTATTCGATCGGGCTGCTCTTTCTGATTGCCTCGGTCATTCTGGTAAGCTTCATCTCCAACCGGATCACAAGTCCGCTGAAAAATCTGTCTCTGCAGATGAAAAGGTTCAGTACAGGCAGCTTCGATGCCGAAGCCAGGGTAGAAGGCAATGATGAGATAGCCTACCTGTCCCGGCATTTCAATAAAATGGTTGAGAAGACGAATGAGCTGATCAATGAACGCTATAAAATGAAAATCGTTGAAAAAAACGCAGTGCTCAAAGCACTTGAGGCGGAAATTAACCCGCATTTCTTATATAATGCCCTGCAAGCGATTTCGACCAAGGCGCTGAAAAACAATAATGATGACATTGTCGAGATGGTCGACAATCTGGCGCTCACACTCAGGTACTGCATCAGCGGCCGGGATGTGGTTCAGGCTAGTGAGGAGCTGCGGCATATTGAGCGTTATCTGGCGCTCCAGAAAGCCCGTTTCGGCAACCGGATGCAAGTGGTGTATGACTGGGAGGAGAGCCTGAAGGAGCTGCGGATTCCTAAGCTGTCGATTCAGACGCTGGTAGAGAACTGCATTAAGCATGCGCTTGAGAAAGTATCCAGCACCGTTACGATCCGGATTGAGGCACATATTACTCCGGCTTACAGTGTTATTTCGGTTATGGATAACGGGCCGGGCATCAGCCCGGAGCGGCTGGAGCAGGTGCTGAGCTCGCTGCAGATCCAGTGGGAGGAGCTTGGCGGAGATTCCGCTGAGGATGGAGGGCATGAGAGCATCGGATTGAAAAATCTAAACACACGCCTGAAGCTTCTGTATGGAGAAGATGCGGGTCTGGTCATTTCAAGTGATGAATATGGTACAACAATGGATATGCGGTTACCGCGGGGAGGTCATGGACAACATGTATAAAGTGCTGATTATTGATGATGAGGAACCGCTGCGCGAAGCGATCAATATTCTGGGGGACTGGAAGAACTTAGGGGTCAGCGAGGTGCTGGAAGCCACGGACGGAAATGTCGGACTGGCGATGCTGCGTGAGCACAAAATAGATCTGGCACTCGTTGATATGAAGATGCCTGAGCTGAACGGCAGCCAGCTGCTGCAGATTGCTGAACGGGAATTTCCCGATCTGCTGTTGATCGTAATCAGCGGCTACAATGATTTCGAATACACCCGGCAAGCGATCCGTTCCAAAGTAGTGGATTATTTGCTGAAGCCGGTAAACCGTACAGATCTCAACACTGCGCTGCGTAAGGCCGTAGACATGCTGGAAGCAAAACGCCAGAAGCAGAGCGAATTCATTAACAAGAACATTACGCTCAATATGTCGCTGCCAAAGCTGAAAGAGAAAATGTATTTGTCCATCATTGAGCGCAGCTTCAAGAGCCAGTCGAATGAAGCCTTTTTGCCGCTTATCGGCGCGGATGCTTCCGGCAACCATTACACCTCAGGGGTTCTGCGGCTGCTTAATCTGGAGCAGGTGCGCCGAGAACGGTTCCATGAGGACCGCGATCTGATGCATTTTGCGGTAACCAATGTCATTAATGAGAACAGCGGCGGTCATTTCGAGGCGTTCAGCTTTGCCAGCCCGAAGTATGAGCGTGAATTTATCGCTATTTTTACGATGAAGGGCAGCTATGAAGGAGATGCAGCCTTCCACTCCATGCATCATCTGAAGAAGGCAGCTTCGACCCTGAAGGAGCTGTTTGGTATTGCCTGTGCCGGCGGGATCGGTGCTACCTACAGTGATTATCTGGAGCTGGCGCGGTCCTACGAGACCGCTAAAACCGCACTCGATGACATTGATCTGCTGCAGCTGAAAGGGAATGTCGTCGTTGCGGGGAACGGGACGTCGGCACTGCAGGAATCAAAGGACAACCCTTCCCTGACGGGACGGATGCCTCAGATCCGCAATATTCTGGAAAGCGGTAATAGCGCACATGCCAAAAGCATTCTGAACGAGTTCACCCAAAAGTGGCAGGCTTCGGCACATTTCAGCCTGGGGGATGCCGACCGGACCCTCCGCGAATTTCTGATCCTGCTTAGCGATATCGCGGGAGAGATGGATTCGATCCCCCCACTGCTTCGCAGCGGGAAGGATAAAGGTCTCAGCGGACTTGGCATCAGCGGCGATTTTATCTCGTTTGCACAGTTTGAAGGGGTGCTGAATGAGGTTCTGGATGTCTACACCGGTGAAATCAGCAGATCGCTTGCCGGCAACCGCGGGGGTGTGCTGGAAAATATTAAAGCATACATCGATAACCATTATTTTGAGAATATTAAAATATCGATGTTCACGGATAAATATTTCCTGAGCAGAGAATACTTGATGAAGCTGTTCAAGGGGAAATACGGTTGCGGTATTCATGAGTATGTGCAAAAGGTAAGAATGGACAAAGCCAAGGATCTGCTGTCCGACCCCGCGCTCAAAATTCAGGATATTTCCGAAATGCTGGGCTATAAGGACAAGAACTATTTCAGCAAGGCTTTCCGCAATTATTACGATTGTTCGCCTTCTGAATTCCGGACTCAATCCTCGGAGGTAGAAAAGTGAAACGGTTACATTAGCCCACTTTTTTACCCTCAGAAGTTCACTTATGTACATTCTTATCCTTTTTCTTTTTATTTAGAATATGGACAAGACCACAAGATGTATGAGGAAAAGGGGGCAACACCATGTTAAAAAGATTTATGGCAGTATCTGCTAGTCTGCTGCTCGCCGGAGGATTGCTGGCCGGCTGCGGAGGGGGCAACAATAATGCCGCTAATAATACGGCCGGAACAAACGGCGGGGATAACGCTGCTGCTACGGATTCGTCTAAGCCTGTAACGATTAATATGTTTACCGCATCTCCTGAGTACACGGATGCTTTCAATGCTTACATCGCAGAATACAAAAAAGTGAAGCCGAATGTAACCATTAACCTGGAAATTATGCAGGCTGACTATAATACGGTATTGAAATCAAAAATTGCCGCAGGCAGCACACCTGACGTATTCCAGACCACAGCTGGCGGAGATATCGATACCTTTGCTGAATATAGTGCTGATCTGACTAACGAACCGCTTGCAGCAGCAATGACCGATGCAGTCCGCTCCAATATGAGCTCCTCTGACGGTAAAGTGCTGGGTCTGCCGGTTAAAGGCAATCTGTTCGTGCTGATGTACAACAAAAAGCTGCTGGCTGACGCCGGTATCACTGAAGTTCCGAAGACAACGGCTGAGCTCGATGATGCAATCACCAAGCTGGAAGCTAAAGGCATCACTCCATTCGCCAATGCCTACAAAGAGTGGTGGGTATGGAAGCATATTTTCCAACACTTCGTGGATGCAGCAGCAACAGATGCCGGAACGGATGCTAAATCACTTGTAGCTAAATTCATCGCCGGAGACACCACCTTCAAGGATCATCCGGTGCTGTACGATAACTTCTTCAACTTCATCGATACAACGGTTAAACACGGAACAGACAAACCTCTGGAACGTGACAGCAACGCCGAAGTCAGCGACTTTGCCCTCGGCAAAGCAGCCTTCATGACCGGTAAAGGCGCATGGGATGAAGAAGCCATTAAGAAAATTACTCCAGACTTCGATCTTGGCATCGCCGGCTACCCTGTCAGCGACAAGGCTGAACAGTCGCAGATCATTACCGGTGCCGACCAGGCGCTGCGCATCAACAAAGATTCCGCAGTCGCTGCTGAAACGATTGAATTCTTCAACTGGCTGTACACTTCTGACTACGGTAAGAGCTGGTTCTCCACTGTAGCCAAAGTAATTCCGCCAATTAAGGATGCTCCAATGCCTGACCTGCAAATGCCTAAGGAAATGGAAGAAATCCTGAAAACAGAGAAATCCGGCGACCTCTCGGTCAACTACTCTCTGGATACCTTCCACCAGAAATTCGGTGAATTGATGCAGGCCTATATCGGCGGCAGCAAGACTAAGGATCAGGCGATCGACGAAATCCAAAAAGCCTGGATCCAATTCGGATCCGCAGAATAAAACATAACATTTAATCCGGGACGGTCTCGAAGGTAAGATTCTTTTACCGGCGGGGCCGTCTTTTGTTTATGGGAAATAGCATGAACTGTATGATATTAAGTATAGGTAATAGTCGTAACTGCGGAGAGCGTTTGGATTTCCGCCCGCTGTTAGGTTTGGATTTCCTGATTTAAACTGCTGGTTGCAGTGAAAATCCAAACCTAAAGGCGTACGCTACGCTCCTCCAATTCCAAACCTCCCCTACGTTACCCGTACCTTTTTTTTAGGTTGATAGTTCATTTATATTTCCAAGTTCAAAAGCCAGAATTGAATGCGCCCCCGTAAGCGGGCATTCTCAAGGTTATGAGTCGAATGCTTTCATAAGTTGAGTTGCAAAGAATCGTATCGGTGTATACTTTTTTCAGTTACTTAATTAATAAGAAAAATTATATTTATATAAGTTGAACTAAAGAACGACTATAGGCAAAAGCAGCGGAAGGGAATTTTGGAACTGTAGGAGCGAATGCGTCCGCCTTTAGGTTTGGATTTCTACTGCGAATAGCGGTTATATTCAAGAAATCCAAACCTAACAGTGGCCGGAAGTCCAAACATTCTCTGTAGTCTGCGCACAATGCCGGTTAGGATAATCTAATGTTTAACTTATATAGAGAGACACCAACATTTGTCAGGAGGCTATACGGGATATGACCAGCAGGCTGATTGAGATTACCGAAAACGGACTTTATCTTACGATTGAGATTACAGAGGAACAGGATGTCCGGCTGCTGCATTTCGGGGCAACACCGCTTGAGGCAGGAGTGATCGCGGATAAGAATAAACCGGGGTTCCGGTTACTGGAGCTGCAGCTGTCCGGTGAGGACCGCGCCGAATACCACGGCCGGACGCACCGCGCGTCGTATCCCGGATTGCGGATGATCTACAGCGGACACAGTGACACGGTGAATGCACTGGGGCGTAAGCTGGAGGTAACGCTGGCTGATCCGCTGACAGGAATTAAGGCAGTACAGCATTTTCAGTTCTATCCTGGTGTACAGATCGTGCGTTCCTGGACGGAGCTGAAGAATGAGGGGAACGAAGAGGTTGCAGTGGAATATGTCTCTTCTTTTGCACTTACCGGGGTAGACAAAGAAGGAAAGGCAGACCGGGGGGATAAAATTGAAGTGACGCTGGCGCACAGCGGGTGGCAAAGCGAGCTGCAATGGCGGACCTACCGGCTGCCTGAACTGGGGATGTCGCATTTGGCCGACCGCGGCTCCAAACGGATTGCCGCCAGCAACACCGGCTCGTGGTCAGCGGCCGAACTGCTGCCGATGGCTGTACTTCATAACAAGGAGAGCGGAAGCAGCCTGTTCTGGCAAATCGAGCATAACGGCTCCTGGCACTGGGAGCTGACTGACCAGTATGATCAGCTGACGCTGCTGGTCAGCGGACCGACGGAGCATGACAACCACTGGTGGCTGAAGCTTGCACCTGGCGGAGGATTCGTTTCGGTACCGGTAGCCGCCGGTTCTGTACAAGGCGGGATTGAGGTTGCTGCCGCGCAGCTGACCGCTTACCGCCGGATGATCCGCAGACCGAATGAGGACAATGAACTGCTGCGGATTATTTTCAATGACTATATGAACTGTCTATGGGGAAGTCCGACGACAGAGAAGCTGCTGCCGCTAATTGATACCGCCGCAGATGTCGGCTGCGAATATTTCTGCATTGATGCCGGCTGGTATGCACCCGGCGAATGGTGGGATGGCGTAGGCGAGTGGGAGCCTTCCAGCGAGCGTTTCCCTGAAGGCATCAAATATGTGCTGGATTACATCCGGAGCAAAGGATTGATCCCCGGCCTGTGGCTGGAGCTGGAAGTCATGGGAATCAACAGTCCGAAGCTCGCGGAAACCGATGACAGCTGGTTCTTTATGCGCCATGGCAAGCGGGTTAAGGACCGCAGCCGTTATCAGCTGGATTACCGCAGTCCTAAGGTGATTGAGCATGCCGACGGGGTAATTGCACGCCTGGTGGAAGAGTATGGTGTCGGATACATCAAGATGGATTATAACATCAATGCGGGTATAGGTACGGAAACGGACGCAGACAGCTTCGGCGACGGGCTGCTGCAGCATAACCGGGCGTATCTGGCCTGGCTGGACCGCATTTTTGTACGTTATCCGAACCTCGTGATCGAGAACTGCTCCAGCGGCGGGATGCGCATGGACTATGCAATGCTCAGCCGGCATAGCATCCAGTCCACGAGTGACCAGGAGGACTATGTGCAGTATGCGGCCATTGCCGCAAGTTCACCGCTGGCGCTGACACCGGAACAATCTGCGGTGTGGTCGTATCCGCTGCGTGAAGGAGATGACGAGGAGGTCATCTTCAATATGGTTAACGCGCTGCTGCTCCGCGTGCATCAGAGCGGGCATCTGGCCGAGCTTAAGCCGCGGCGCAGGGAGCTCGTCAAGGAAGCTCTGGATTATTACAAATCTATACGCGCCCATATTCCGCAGGCTGTGCCGTTCTGGCCCCTCGGTCTGCCGGACAGCAGTGGCCAATGGGTCAGCTTCGGCCTGCGCCACGGCAATACCCGTTACCTGGCGGTCTGGAGAATTGGCGGTGAAGAGAGCGGAATCACCCTTCCGCTTCCGGAGCTGGCAGGGCTGGATGCTGAGGTGAGTTGCGCATACCCTAAGCAGCATAACTCTGAGTGGAGCTGGGACAAGAGCGGGGGCAGTCTGACGGTGTCGATTCCTGCCGGGAAGACAGCCAGATTATTTGAGATTCATGCATAATTATTGCGTCAGGGACTAAAGGACCGGATGTATAGCGTCACCCTTCGTGAACTGGAGAAGTTAGCCAGGTAGCGGAGGGTGTTTTTTTTGTGGTGCAGAACTTTTTATTCCCAAAAAGGTATATACAAAGGAAAGACAGCCATTAAAAATAGAAATAGCCTAAAAAAGTTTAGTGCGTGATTTTTTTGTCGAAATATCTCTAAACTTTGTCGAATAATTTGTCGATATACATCAAAAGATGTAGAAATAAATTTGACAGGGAAGAAATAGCACTTTAAAATGCAGATATAGCGTAATCATTACTACTATTTAGAAGCTTTGAAAGCTTTTAACACAAATGATTATATAAAGTGTTTATTCAAGGGAGGATGCATATTGATGAAAGCAACAGGTATTGTTAGAAAAGTGGATGAACTGGGACGGATCGTAATTCCGATTGAGCTGCGCAGAACAATGGGAATTGACATAAAAGACCCGCTTGAAATCTTCGTCGACGGAGAAAAGATCATCCTGAGAAAATATGAGCCTACTTGCATTTTCTCCGGCAGCGCTGAGAACCTGATTAACTTCAAGGGTAAAATGGTTAGCAAGGATGTATTGGACGAATTGATCGCCAGCTTTGACCAGGTATAATTCTTGTTCTAAATTTCATAGTTAGTTTAGTACAGCAGGGACCAGGAGCGCAGCACTTTTATAGTGTGTGCACCCGGTCCTTTTTCATTGCCACAGTATAAAACAAAGACGGCAGATCCCCGAAGCATAGGGCTTAGGGCTGCCGTCTTTCCTGTTTGCGAATATGGTCCGGAGATCCGGGCATTGTACCGTGCGAGCCCCAGCTTCATACACAGCTTTTGGGGTGACGCAATGCCAAACTCGGGTTCATGGACAATGTATGCTGTTTTCCTTTATCATTAAGGCGGGGAACGAAGAAGCGGAACAACTTAGAAGGGATGGTTCACCTTATGAGCTATGAAGAACAGCAGCCGAAACTTAAGAAACCGGAAGCAATTGTATTTGATATGGATGGAACCCTGTTCCAGACTGAAAGCCTGTTATTGCCTGCATACCATAAAATGTTTGATATTCTGCGGGAGGAAGGCCTATATTCCGGTCCAACACCACCGGAGGAACGTATTCTGGGCAGCCTCGGCATGCTGCTTGCGCAAATATGGAAGAATGTGATGCCGGAAGCTGATGAAGCTGTGCACCGGCGAGCGGATGAGCTGTTGCTGCAGCTGGAGATCGAAGGGCTGGAAGCCGGCGGAACCCTGCTTTATCCTCGTGTAGTTGAGACCCTCCGTGCTCTTCATGAACGGGGAGTCCGGCTATTCGTTGCCAGCAATGGACTGGCGGATTATATCCACAGCATTGTGGTTGTACATGAGCTGAAAGAGCTGTTCGACGGACTGTACAGCGCTGGCGGCCAAGGGACGGCAACCAAGACAGAGCTGCTGGGACTTTTACTGAAAGAGAATGGAGTCGGCAGCGCCTGGATGGTCGGCGACCGCTCATCTGATGTAGAAGCCGGCAAGGGGAACGGACAGACGGTGATCGGCTGCGCTTATGCCGGCTTCGGCCGGCAGGACGAACTGAAAGGTTCTGATGTTATTATCTCCGCCTTCGATGAATTGATCGGACTGTACGATAACACGGAGTAGGCCATCCCTCTAAAAGAAAACGGCTGGTGAAGGAATCCCTGCACCAGCTGTTTTTTTGTATGATAAGATTAGGTTGATTACCTATCTATTTTGTGATTTAATGCAGTAGTACAGTTAAATGTCCGGCAGAGGTCAGAAACGGAACCCGTCTTTGGTGCAGGACGGCTAAGCCGTTTTTTCTTGCTGCCTGTAACCTTCAGGCGGCAGCTTGAATATAAATACTTGGTACAGAGGTGAAGCCGTTGATTAAATTGTCTGTCGTCGTTCCCGTTTATAATGAAGAAGACAATCTATTAGAGCTCCATCGGAGCATAACGGATGCGGTTAAGGACAAGGTGGACAGCTACGAAATTGTACTTGTGGATGATGGCAGCAGAGACCGGAGCGCCGGGATCCTTGATGAGCTGGCCAGAACTGACAGGGCGGTAAAGGTGATCCATTTTGAGAAGCATTGCGGGCAGACGGCAGCCGTCTCCGCGGGGCTTAAGCAATCCGGCGGGGAATTGATCGCCCTGATGGATGCGGACCTGAGAAGCGACCCTCGTGATATTTTCAGGCTGATGCCGTTTATCGGCAGGGTGGACTTCGTGAACGGGAAGCGGATGAACGCCGAGAAATCTTTACTTTACAAGCTCCCGGCACAGGTCAGGAGCATGATCCGTAACTGGCTTACGGGCGAGCATATCCGCGATTTTATATCGCCCCTGAAGCTGATGAGGCGGGAGGTGGCAGACAGCTTCCACCTGTACAACGGCATGCACAGGTATCTGCCCACGCTGGCTATTATGAATGGATTCTCCGTAATTGAAGTGTCCGTCACACACCGGAAAAGAAAACACGGCAGCTCCAAAAATGCTTTTATTAAGCGGATCTTTGCCGGTTTCCTCGATATAGTAGTCATTTGCATGCTGAAAAAAAGAGTGATCCGCTACCGGATCAGATCTTCTCCAAATCCAGAATAGAGCGTATAATATGGGATTGTGCCGGTACCAATTGATGCTGCTTATTCCTGAAAAGAGATGACGGCCTTTCTGAAATTAGCGAATTTTGGCGAAGGAGAAATACCGGGAGCTTTTTCAATGCATATAAGAATGGAAGTAAGGGGTGGGGTCAGTAATGAATAAAAAATCCGCTTTTACAAATCTGTTAAATAGACCGATTATTCTATTCAGCCTTGTACTGCTTATCAAGAGTGCAGTGGCCTGGTTTGTCGTATTCAGTGACGGTCCTAACTGGAGCATGGTGTTTACGGAAATTCCATTCTTCATTATCGTATTCAGCCTGATCGAATGGCTGGCATCGAAACGAAAGATATTGTATTACATGATTGCGAATCTGCTGATTACGGTTATTTATTTTGCCGTGCTGATGTATTACAAGTATTACGGCGTTATTGCAACCTACCATGCGCTGCAGCAGGCAGATAAAGTCACCAAGGTGGGGGAAAGCACGTATTCGCTGATTACGCCTTATTATTTGTTCATTTTTGTCGATATTGTATTCTTCCTGTTCTTTATGTTCCGCCCGAAATACATTGCTAAATGGAAGGAAAGAGGTGCGATCCGCATGAGCCGGCCGGCGCTTCTCGTCATTACCGCCGTTTCGATCGGTCTCTGCCTCTTTAATATCTGGCCCAATCATGCAAGCATGAACGAGATTAAAAAAGCGGAAAGCATGGGGATTCTCAATTACGAGCTGTATACTCTTTTTGCCGATACCACAGAGGACGAGGCACTGATCGACAGCAAAGAGATTACCCAGCAGACCGTTAATGAGACCAAAGGAATCACAGAGCCGGCTGCGCCGCTTTATTTTGGAGCCGACAAGGGCAAGAATCTGATTGTGGTGCAGATGGAATCCTTCCAGAACTTCCTGATCGGGCTGACCATTGACGGGCAGGAGATTACACCGAACCTGAATAAGCTGGTCAAAGAAAATACGTACTTCAACAATTTCTATACGAATGCAGGGCAAGGTACGACCTCGGATGCCGAGTTTGTTGTGAATACATCTTTTTATGTGCCTAAGAATGAACCGGCGACCTCTTCGGCCTATATGAAAAAAGCGGTACCGAGTCTGCCGAAGCTTATGAGCGCAAACGGTTATGATACGGCTACGTTCCATACCAACAGTGTGGAGTTCTGGAACCGCAAGGACTTATATAAAGCAATTGGCTTTGAAAAGTATTATGATCAGGCATTCTATGGGGATGATGACCATATTGCTTTCGGATCTTCGGACGAAGTATTGTTCGCGAAGACAGTGCCTCAGCTTGCCAAAATGGATGCCGGGGAGAAGCCGTTTTATGCGATGGTCATTTCGATGAGCGCCCACCATCCTTACCGGATTCCAGAGGGAAAATACAAAATGAAGCTTCCTGAAAGTTACGATGGCACACTGCTTGGTGATTATATCCTTGCCCAGAATTATGCGGATTATGCCATGGGGCAATTTCTGGAGGAGCTGAAGACAAGCGGATTATGGGATGACAGTCTTGTCGTATTCTACGGTGACCACCAGGGCGTGCCAATGTATACCCTGGGCAGCAGTGAAAAGGACCTGATCAATGAACTGGTCGGCCATGACTATGGCTACACGGATATGTTCAACATTCCGTTTATCGTCCATTCGCCGGGTGCCGCATTGCCTGCCGTAATGGGCCAGACCGGCGGACAGGTAGACATCCTGCCGACCGTTGCCAATCTGCTTGGGGTGCCGGTACAGAATCAGCTGCATTTTGGGGAAGATCTCTTCAACCAGCAGAGCAACCTGCTGCCGGTCAGACATTTCCTGCCGACCGGCTCCTTCATTAACGATAAGAGCATCTATGTAACAGGTGATGCTTATGCAGACGGGACTAACTACAATCTGCTGGATAACACTAGTCTGCCAGGCGGATCTACAGAAGCACAGTTTACGGCCGTTCAGCGTCTGCTGAATCTGTCCAATAGCTATCTGCTGCAGCTGCCGGACCGTCCGGATCAGCAATAGAATCGAACAAAAAGCACCAAAGCCTAGGCTTTGGTGCTTTTTTTATACAGATTATAAGGAATCAGGCTGTTCGTTAAGCTGCTCAAAATAGGCATGGACGCCGTTCAGCAGTTCAATCAGCTGTTCACTTTTTTCCTCGCCTAAATAATCAATCATCCCTTTGAACGTGTCACGGATCCTTGCGACCGCTTTATCGGCGAACAGTTCGCCCTTCTCTGTCAGCTGGATGACACTGATTCTACGGTCTTGAGTGTCGCTGGTACGCACTACGAAGCCTTGGCTGAGCAGGCTGTTGACCATTTGCGTAATGGTCGGAGAGGTCACACGCAGCAGCCGGCTGACCTCCGAGACGGTCAGCGTATCCTTTCCGGTTCTTTTTTTGCTCATGCGGATCGTAATCAGTACCCGGATCTCACTTGGCTTCAGACCGAACATTGTCGTTTTTTGCCAATTAAGCCGGGAGAATTGCTGGAAAGCACCCATCAATCCATCCACATTGTCATACCTGTCTTCGTTCATCTGTACACCCCATAAGCTTATTTAACTATAATTATAGCCCAATGGGGGCATAAAAAGAACTCGCTTGTCTTCATCATTTCCACACATCTTTTAGGTAAAGTATGGTTATTAAAATTGAAATATTGCAAATTGGAGGTAAAAGAATGAGGAAGATATTAATTACGGGTACAATAGTGTTGATAGTAAGTGCGGCTTTATCCGGATGCCAGGCAGGCAATAAAAACTCTAATGCTGCAGCCAACTTAACCACGGAATCTGCGGTTACAGAACCATGGATTGGCACAAAAAATACAACAAGGATTAATACGTCTGATCCCGTTCAGGCAGCCGTTCTGATCTCCCGCACACTTTGGACGGCAGAGACTGATAATAACAGGCCCTCAAGCGTAGTTCTGACCGATGTGAACAACTGGCAGATTTCGGCGGCAAGCACGGATCTGATTCATCATCCCAGCAACGGGCCGGTTCTCTTTTTTGACAAAGAGAGTGTTCCTCCTGTGACATTAGAAGAGCTTAAACGGCTGAATCCGCTGGGTGCTGAAGGGAATGAAAATATTCAGATTGTTATAGTAGGGCCGGTAGCGTCTAGCGTTGAAGAGCAATTGAACAACTTGGATATGAAGATCGATAAGATAGAAGGGGACGAGCCGGCAGCTATAGCAGAGGCTATTGATGCCTATTATGCAAAAGCTGCAGGTGAGCTTCCACAGGCCGTAATAGTCGGGTCTATGGACAGTCCTGAATATACATTGCCTGCTGTAAATTGGATCGCCCACATGCCTGAACCATTGCTCTATGTGAAGAAGGACGAAATCCCGGCTGCTACAGTGGAAGCCCTGAATAAGCGCGAAGGAAAGGCGACGATCTATGTCCTGGGTCCGGAATCGGTCATATCCGCTAAAGTTGAGGATGAATTAACAGCTTATGGAACGGTAACCCGGATTGCCGGCAAAAATCCATATGCAAATGCGATCGCTTTTGCCCAGTATAAAGATACCAGCAATGATTTTGGCTGGGGAATCACTACGGCGGGACATAACTTCTCGTTTCTGACCACAGATTCAACAATGCTCGCAATCGCTGCTGCTCCGTTTAGTCACGTGGGCAAGCATGCCCCGCTGATTTTCACAGAAAAGGATGGACTGCCGGATTCCGTGATGGAGTATTTGATGAATGTCCAACCGAAGTTCCAGAAGTCACCTGCAGAAGGTCCCTATAATCATGCCTGGGTAACCGGCGGCAAAGATACAATTTCTGCTGCTGCCCAGAGTGAAATCGATGATATGCTTGAAATTTCCCCCGCATCAGGCGGGAACCCGCATGCCGGCCATTAGTGGCCAATCGTAGATTGAACCCGGGTTCTTGATGTAAAATAAACAGGCTGGCACCGGTCAAGCCCCGGTATCCGGCCTGTTTTTGGTATACCCATGGTTACATCGTTTCTACACATTCTGTCCGTACAATGTAGGTAGGGTACCAGCTGGGAAACAGTTAAGTCATAAAAAAATGGAGCAGGTGGATGATGTCTAAACTACAGGTATTAATCGTAGATGATGAGTGGAATATGAGGAATCTGCTGCGCATTTATCTGATGAAGGAAGGTTTTCGGATTCAGGAAGCTGCAACGGGCCATGAAGCACTGTCTATGATTCAGAAACACTCCTTTGATATCATATTGCTGGATGTAATGATGCCTGATATGGATGGCTGGCAAGTCTGTAAGGCCGTAAGAGAAACCGGGAACATCCCTATTCTGATGCTGACGGCACGCACAGAAACCAAAGACAAAATCCATGGACTTGGGGTAGGCGCAGATGATTATTTAACGAAGCCCTTTGAACCTGAAGAGTTATTGGCCAGAATCTATTCGTTAATCCGCAGGTCTACAATCACACAGGGGATGCAGCCTCCTCAAAGGGTGCTGGATTTCCCCGAGCTGAACATTTTTCCGGATGCCCGGGAGGTCCGCATTCAAGAGGGTTCTGTAGACTTTACCCAAAAGGAATTTGATCTTCTTATGATGTTAGCCCAGAGCAAGCAGCGTGCTTTCAACCGGGAGGAGCTGGTAGAACGGGTCTGGGGTTATGATTATGAGGGTGAAATCCGGGTGGTGGATACGCATATTAAGAATATTCGTGAGAAACTGCAGCGGGCCGGAATGAGTTATAACCCGATTCAAACCGTATGGGGAGTAGGCTATAAATTTCAAGCGGCTGAGCATCAGGATGAGAAATAACCGGATTGGGATCAAACTCGGCTCAGTGATCATCACTGTATTCCTGATTGTGTTGTTATTCCTGGGTTTTGCCATCGATAAAATGTTCACGAATTTTTATACTGCCGAAATGCGAAAAGAAACGGAAGAGATTGCCTCACACTTTACGGTCATGGCGAATGCAACCGATGTCACCTCTGAGCAGACCATGATGACCTTTGCGGAGTTTTCGAATGTCAGTATCTTTAATATTCTGGGCAATGGAACCGTAAATCTGCACTCCGGTGTTCATGATTCGGCCGACCGGTCGTTTATCCGAAGTTCGGACCTCGACAAGATTTTTGGCGGTAAAATCGTTAGCTTGATGTATAAAGACCCGGAAGGTCATCGTTACTTTGTTTCCGGCCAGCCGATCACTAAAGGTGGTGTGATTACCTCAGCCCTTTATGTAATGGCCTCTACGGAACAAATGGAGCAATCCTTATCCGGGGTAAGGAACTTATTGATATTATCCGGAATGGGGGCTTTCTTGCTGGCCATGGGAATTACATGGATTATCGCGCAAGTCTTGTCCCGTCCGCTTCTGCAAATGCAAAAGGCAACACGGAAAATTGCCGTAGGCGAACTGGAAACCCGCCTTGAGATCACAAGCAGGGATGAACTGGGCAGCTTGGCTGAGGCCATCAATGATTTGGCGGCCGATCTTCAGCATTACCGGGATAGCCGGCAAGAGCTGTTCTCCAACATTTCGCATGACCTGCGGACACCCATCACCTATCTGGAAGGGTACTCCAGAGTGGTTAAGGATCACCTTTATGAGACGGAGGAAGAGAAGGATCGATACCTGGATATTATTTATCAGGAGGCGGTCCGGCTGCAGCATTTGGTTGATGATGTGTTCGATCTGGCCAAAATGGAAGAAGGGAAGATAACCCTTCTGGTAGAAGAGCTCAACCTCTCTGACCTGACTGAACAGGCTGTTCAAAAAGTTAAATTGAAGGCAAAGGAAAAAGGGTTGAACTTGTCGTTCGAATCCTCTGGCCCTGTTACACTGGTCCGCGGGGATGGTAAACGGATGGAGCAGATTGTCTTGAACTTGCTCGAGAATGCGATCCGTTATACAGAGAAGGGGAGTATCCAAGCGGGTCTGGAGTACTCCGGAACCTCCGTAATCCTAAGCGTTGAAGATACGGGAATAGGGATTCCCGAGGAAGACCTGCCGTATATTTTTGAACGGTTCTATAGAGTGGAGAAATCCCGTGCCCGTCAATTCGGGGGAACCGGATTAGGACTGTCCATCGTTAAAAAGCTGGCCGAGCTGCAAGGCGGAAGTATAAAGGTTACCAGCAGGCTAGGTGGAGGAACCCGATTTGAAGTTCACTTTCCGCGGCAACCGGACCAGGGGGGACACAGCAAATGAAGAAAATAGAATGGCTTATAGCCTTTTTCTTTATGGGAATAGGTGTGATGTGTATGACCCTGTCAGCTGTTTCTTTCCAAAGCGACTCCCTGCTCCATTTCGGCAATATGGTGAAAACATTGCTGATCTGTGTAGTACTTATCGCGGTAGTTCTGTTCCTGGTGCTGAGAGTACTCAAGCTGAATAGAAGATCAAAAAAATAAAAATCACAATTGATGGAGGTAATACAAGATTTAAAGAACAGAAAAAAGACTCCGAAGATTATCTCCGGAGTCTTTTGCATCTTACTGTTAATGAGTCATTCCACTCATACCGCCCATGCTGTTTACAATCTCGGGATTAACCATTCCGAAGATCATTGCGATGTGTGCAACGACCAGGAATCCGCTGACAAGAATAAAGTGAAGTTTCAACTTTTCTTCCTCCGTACGCTTACGTCCGATAAGGCCAAGGTCCAGCAGAGCTAGAGGCAGCAGGAAGATTACACCGCTCAAATAGAATCCTACAGCGACTACATCTACCCAGGTATGCCATTCCCCATTTACGGTCAGAGGGACAAAAGCGGTCGGGAACAGATATAGGAACACTCCTGTAAAGTACAGACCGGCCAAAATGCTGCAGATCCGGTTAAAAGTTCGCAGGCTGCCTTTGACATTTTTGTTGAAAAGAATAAAAAACTCGGTTACCGTAATGGTCTCTGCAAAAATGACCGGGATTGCCATAAATATGATCAGATTCCATGGCTGGTTGTCCATCAAAAGGGACATGTAATGTGTCATGTTCATTCGTTCATTTCCCCCATCCAATATTATTACTACAAAGTTAGTATAGGGGGAAAGTGTGTGGAAAGTATGGAGATTCCCTTTACAAGGATTATCCATCAAACCGCTGGTTAAGAAACTGAAATTGACTCAGGCAAAGAGAATGTAACCCTGACACCTGTCGTGTGAGAAGCGGCAGGTGTTTTCAGGCTGTATTGTCCGGGGCACGTTTTATTTTCATTATGATAAATAATACTAGCGGCAGCACTATTTGAAAAAAGGGCGAGGATGTATTCAAGGTTATATCACGTCCTACGATAATGTGGTGGGTGTAATTGGGAGATAAAAATGAAACCCCATAGATAACAGCACCCATAGGGAAAACCCACGTTTTAAAGGAAACCCCAGTGATTCTTTCGAGTCCGATGACTGCACCAGTGAAAAACGCGGCCATTTTAATGCCTAAACCCAGGAAAAACAGTAAGATAAAAAGAGCATCCGTACGTTCAAACACCTCTGTTAGTCTAATTAATTGCACGGATTGAAGTAATGGAAGCGTACTAAATGATGCTAATTTATGACCCATTACCAACACGATTAATTGATTCAGGAAGGTCAGTGCTAGTGCAGTAAGAAGGTAAACCGTTATTACGGCTTTGGGTAAATTTTTTGCTCTCCGCGCATGCGGATAAAAGACAAGAAATAAAACAACTTGTCCAAAGGGGAAAGATACAATCTCCGGTATAGCGGCTTTAAACACCGGCATCCAGCCGTTTTCCAGAATCGGGAGAAAAAACTCCAAATGAAGGAGTCCGGTAGCCGGAAATAAAATACTGATTATTGCATACCCAACCACCATGCCAGGGAACAGAATTACACATATCAAAAAGAACACCTTATATCCGTAACGCACCGTATTTGCCACCACAAGGATAGCAATTAAGGAAACAATCCATAATGGAGTCCGGGTCAGCAGGGTCAGCAAAGTGACCTCTCCTAAATCGCGAACATTTCTTGAGGTCTCATAAGCGAAGTAACCTACAAACATGAAATTTAGAAGGGAACCCATGTACTTCCCCGTATATCTCCGGAAAAGCTGGAACAAATCCAGATTCGGCTCCTGTCTGTATATGGACAAATGAAGAATAAGCAGGATTAGACCGGCTAAGGCCCCGATGAGCATTGCCAGCCAGGCATCCTGCTTTGCTTCACTGCCCATAAAGAATAAAGTCGTACTTCCTATCTCGAATAGGGACAAACATATCACCAATTCTGAAACGCGTAAGGTATGTTTCCCCATAACTGTAACTCCCCCCTTAATGCTTATTGGACTTCATTAATTATTCAGACTTAAGTAAATCAACAAAGGAGTTTTGCAGAAGACCTACCCGTTTAATATTTACATCTACATGGATTTGCAGATTCACATTAGCTAACTCCCCGGGCCAGGATTTTTTTATCTTTTTCCATTCTTTTGGATATTTTCTGTGAATTTTGTCAGCGATCCCGATAAGGTCAATATTCATCCGCTGAACATATTTCCACCCTTCTCTCATTTGAGCTTCGATTAGCTCCTCAGCTTGGGTTTGTAACTTATCCAGACCATACAGTGATGTTATGTCCTCCTTAGAGAGGGTTGCCAGTAGCTCGCCACTGACTTTAGCATTTACCATTAAAGTGAAATTATTATCTTTATTTAGTATAGGGGATACCTTGACTTTGGCTTTCCGGATAAGAATTGCCGATTGTTTGGACTGGCTATCCAGGGTACTTAATGTTGTCAAATCAATCTGATTGGTCAGCCAGGAAATTCCTAGGCTCTCTTTCTGGTGAATTACATCTATCATTTTGGTTTTCCGGAACACCGATAAGCCAGATACCTTCACTTTGCCTTTTGTAGAGGTTTGATTGAAAATATCTGTAGAATTCATTTTTACATCCTCTTCTCCCCTTAGTGCCAATGTCGGAACCCCGGCAGCTTCGCTGTCCGAAGTGATTTTTAGTGCCAGCTCATGCATTGTAATGGAAGGGTAAAAGGATACGAATTGAGTGTTTTTTTGCAAGATTTCAGAAAGTGCCTGTCCGGGAATCTTTTCCGGCGGATTTAGCTTTTTCAAAAAATCCCGTGCTTCACCTTCGACGATAACCACCCTCACCGTTTCCCGTGCATCCGGATTACGGTAGTAATTATCAAATATCTCATCGATTCCCTGCTCCGCAGTTTTTTTACCAATCAGCACTACGTTGTTGTGGGCGAAATAAAGTCTTCTCGGATTTTCCAGATTACTTACAGCCACAGCTGCTCTTATTGTTTTGCCTTGTGTGCTGAAGGTATGAACCGGAGATTGTGAACCGCCGGCGCCTGAGGCTCCGCTGCTATTGGAGAGTGCGGATGGATTAATGATTTGGTAGGTAATTGTCCAATTTCCAGTTCCACCGTCAAAACCTGTAGCTGCTGTGATGCCTAATTCATTTAACTCTGTACGGTTTCCGCATCCAGTGCCCAGTAATACAAGAATAGGTAGTAGAAGAATACACCTTAAACAACGCATTTGGATCACCTCTTATTGTTCTGGCTCTTTCATATTGTCCAGTCGATTGCTGGTCCCCTTTGGATATTGGTGAGGGGCTTGTCTAATTCTGTTTCCGCCGGATTTCACATTAGGTCTGGTTTTCATTGCCCACCAAGGAGCCCGAATGACTAAATCCTTCATATTTGATTTGAAAAAAGGACCGTAAGGCATTAAATAATCGACGCCAAAGGATTTCAGTGAGAGCAGATGAGCTAAAAGAGGGATCAGACCGGCCAAAATACCGAATATTCCAAGAAAACCCGCCAGAAACATTAAGGCAAAGCGGAGAAGCCGGATAGCAGAGGACATGCTGAAATATGGAATTACAAAATTTGAGATAGCCGTAAAAGAGACCACGATAACAATCGCACCGGAGACTAGTCCAGCCTCGACTGCTGCTTGACCAATTACCAGGGCACCCACAATGGATATCGCCGGGCCAATAACCCGGGGCATTCTTATTCCGGCCTCACGGATCACTTCAAATGTGATTTCCATGAGGAGTGTTTCTACCAATGCGGGAAAAGGAGTTCCTTCCCTTTGTGCTGTAAGTGAGATCAGCAGTGTAGTAGGAATCATCTCTTGCTGGAATGTAGTCAGGGCAATGTATAACGAGGGGAGGAGCAAAGATACAAGGAACGCCACTAACCGCAGACAACGCAGAAAGGTTGAAATATCGTACCGCTGATAGTAATCCTCGGGTGTCTGGAAGAAATTAAAAAAAGTGACTGGTGCGATCAGAGCAAAAGGTGTACCATCCACAAGTACTGCTACTTGCCCGTCCAAGAGCCCCCCGGCGACGGTGTCAGGCCGTTCTGTGTCAATCATCATGGGGAAGGGAGACAAGGGGGAGTCTTGTATGAACTCTTCGATATAGCCGCTTTCAAGTATGCTGTCGGTATCAATGGACTGCAGCCTTTGAGTTAATTCCTGTACAACATCTGGGTTAGCAACATCCTGAATATAGGCTATAACTACAGTGGTATGGGTTAATTGGCCGATATTGTGAGTTTCAAATTTAAGCTTAGGGGATCTGATTTTTCTCCGGACTAATGCTATGTTCGTTGTGACATCTTCGGTGAATCCTTCTTTTGGACCCCTGACGACGGTTTGGGATGAAGGTTCTTCCACGCTGCGTCTGGCCCCTCCAGAGATCATAACGGCTAGCGAAAATGGACAGTTATTCATAATAATTACTGCGCTACCGGAAAGAATTTCGGTAAGGAGCTGATCTTCCGTACGGATGATTTGAATGTGCCCGGAAGGCAGGCTTTCGAGTAAACGGGAAGCGATCTGATTAGGGTTAGTTTTGCTTTGAGTGTTGTCAGATCCCCCATGGATTAAACCTTCGAATAAGCTTGTCAATAATTTCTGATCAATTAATCCTTCGAAGTAACAGACCGCCAGCCCGGATGGGTCCGCCGGTTGCCCGGATAGGGTACGGACGGTAAAGTCAGGACTTTGGCCGAATTGATCCTTAAGTAAGAGAAGGGTATGGGGTAAAGAGGGATTTATAGACTGAGCATTCTGCTCTTTCTTGGATTTTTCGATGTCCTGACTCTGCTGTTTTTGCTGTGAAAAAACCTTTTTAAACCACTGGCCAAGCATCTGCTAATCACTCCATTCAAAGGTAAATGATGTGGATAATTTGTTCAAAATGATCAAATTTATACCACCATACCTAATTCTTGAGCTATCAAGCAGACACAACAGCCCTTCCAATTACTAGCGGAGGGGCTGTTGTTGTGTTTAGGAATACGATCTAATCTTCAACCGTCTTGACCGAGCTCGGTGTGTTCTTGTTCTTATACACCCACATCGCATATTCCAGCGGCCGCACCAGCGCTTTGCGGTAAGTGCCGCTGTCGCCTGTGCGGGCGAATACCTCGCGGGCCGGCTTGGGGTTGACCTCCAGCACAAAGATCCGGCCCTGGCGGTCAATGGCGAGATCGAGCGCCAGCTCACAGAGGGCCCCGAAGCTTTCCTCCAGAAACGCAGCGGCTTCGAGGCCGAGCTTTTCGGCCGATTTCATCGCTTTGGAAGCTTTCTCTTCGCTGCCGAGCCATTCCTTCAGCAGGACCTCCGCACGGACCGCGTGGCCGCCGCCGTGGAGGTTCGAGGTGACACTGCGGGCAGCGCCGACCCGGCCGGCCATGCCAGTCAGCTCCCATTCGCCCTGGCCGTTCTTTTGCACGAGCATGCGGTAGTCATGGAAACGTCCGCCGGGCAGGCGCAGCGGGATGCCCTGCTGGACGAGGAAACGTCCGCTAAGGCACCACTGGCGGACGATGGATTCCAGCCGCGGGAGTGTAACCTTGCGCGGGGAAATAATCTGCCGGTTCTGGCGGCGGCCTTGAATGTCGTACAGGCTTTTCCCCTCTTTGAGCCGTTCGATCCGCAAAATGCCGCGTCCGCCCGTACCATTAATGGGCTTCACATAGACCACCGGGCTGATTTTGAGCATCCGCTGCAGATCAGCCGAGGATTGGTAGAGCAGCGTCTCGGGCATATGCTGGCGGAAGCGGCTCTTCTGCGAAAAGGTCTGGTGGATCGTCCATTTGTTGCGCAGCGGACGGTTCAGAAAGGTCAGGTGATTATAGCGGGAACGGAAGCGCAGGAGCTGCTCGAAGCGGGAGCTGCGCTGAATGCGGCAGCGGTCATAGATCATATGGGGGAAGGAGCGCCATTTGCGCGTCCATTTACCGCTTGCCGGATCGTAGACCATGGCATGAATCAGCTCTTTGCCGGCATTGACATCGGCAGGGGTAAAAACATACACATCCAGGCCAATTTTTTTGCCTTCAATAATCATCCTCCGGTATACACTTCTCTCTTCAAGCTGTTTGGCTTCGTTCAGATACAGGGTGAGGATGCCTAAGACGGGTTCTGGCACAGGAGTTCACCTTCTTGTGGGAGAGTTGCCGCGCTGCTGCTGTCTTTCAGCGACCGCAGTAGCAGCGTGGGCTTGCCGGTAGGGCCACTGGTCAGGCCTACCGCGGCAAGCCCGCTGTTGAAGCACATCTTCAGGCTTGCCGGATTGTCACAGGCCACCTGGCATTCCAGGCGGCCCAGGCGCTGCAGTTGCGCAGACAGCAGCGCCGTTCCGGTATGGCGGTTACGGTATAAGGGATGAACGGCAACCAGGCAGGCCTCCTTGCCGTAGCCGGACACAAAGCTGACGCCTGCCAGCTGGCGGCCGCTTTGGCCGCGGACGGTGGCAACCAGCAGCGAGACACCAGGTTCAGCCAGCTGGTCCGGTGTCAGTCTGCAGAGCTGGCGGCAGCCGCGAAGCGTGAGCCGCTGTTCCCCGTATTCCCGCAGGAATTCCAGCAGCCCGGCGAGCTTCGAATTCCATTGCCCCGGACTGGTATCATAGATAGAGGAGATCTGCATGGGTGTCACTTCCTTATGAAGGATTCTATTTGCTCTGCCGGGCCAGATGCTGGCTGTATTGGAAGATCCGTTCAAGCGACAGCTTGCGGATGGCCGGCTCATCGAATTTCATCGGCCGGGAGTTGGCTTCGAAGAACCAGAGGCCGCCTTCCTCATCAACGCCGAGATCCATCGACATCTCGCCAAGCATAGCTCCCGAAGCCCGCTCGATCTGGCGGGCAATCAGGAGGGCAGTGGTAGGAACATTCTTCAGAATGGACGCTGCCCGCTCCGGGCCGAAGGTTCCCTCCAGCATGCTTGCGGGCTCCTCAATACTGCCGCCGCGCGGCACATGCGTTGTAATGCTGCGTGCACCAGCCAGCCTTGCACCGATGCCGGTTACGGACCAGGCACCTCTTCCGTTCTTCTGCAGCAGCACCCGCAGATCAAAGGGGCGTCCGCCGTGGGTGGCCAGCCCGATCGCCTGCTGCACGATATATTGCGAGATGCCTTTCTCTCTGCTGATCCGCGCCCACAGGCGGTCCATGGAAGCAGCCTTGTAGGTTACGTTCTTTTTGCCACTCTGGATCTGCAGCCTGTAAGGCAAGCTGATGTCTGCACGGTACTTTAACCGCATAATTCCTTTGCCCGCCTTGCCGTTCTCCGGCTTGAGGTAGAGGCTGTCATGGTTTTTCAGCATGGCACCCAGCGTATTCGCACTGCGCAGCCGTCTTGTTTTGGGCACATGCCTTGCGGTCACCTTGGATTCCTTCAGCCATTCGAACAGACTCCATTTATTGAAAAAGTTCGGATTATACATCTGGATTTCTTCATGCTCCAGGCATTCGGCAATTTTACGGGCGACCGGAGCTTTCTCTTCCTCCTCACGGTTCGGAATCCGGTTGTAGATTACCTGCGGCAGAGGCATCGGGACGCTGTACCATATTTTCCCGCTGGCGGAAGGGACGAAGCCGTTCACCATCCGCTCCTCAAACTTGAGGTCGCGGACGGTGACGACATAGACGAGATAGCCCATTTCTTTGCCGGTACGGATGATATCGCGGAAGTTACTGCGGTTACCGCGAAACTGCTTCAGCCTGTCACTGGTTGTCAATATGGCAATTACCGGTTTGCCGGGATCAGGAGAGCGGGTATTCACAGTTCATCCCTCCTGCGGAATTTGCTGAGATACAGGCAGTGCTCCAGAATATGCTCGATGGAAGCTTTGCCCTCAGCGCGCAGGGAAGGATGGCGGAAGATGGAACGTCCCGGTTTGGCGTTAGCCTCGAACATCCAGATATCTTCGTCCTGGTCAATGCCAAGGTCAAAACCGATTTCACCGAGCAGATGCCGGTGCTGAATTTCTAGTGACTCTGCCAGCTTGACGGCAGTTGCTTTGGCTCGCTGCAGCACTTCATCGGCTCTTGCGCCGAATACGCGGCCCAGCGCCTGCTGGGGAGTAAGCAGAGCTCCACCGTTCTTAAGATGGGTGGTGACACTGCCCCGGCCAGCTTTTTTGGCTCCGATGCCGACAACGACCCACTGGTTGCTGCCGTTCTTATGCATATGAAAGCGGAAATCAATCGGGCAGGCGTCAATCTCGATCAGGCGGATACCCTGTTGGACGATATAGTTTTGCAGGTTTTGGCCATGCCGGGCGCGGAGCATGCGCATCAGGCTGTCAAAGCTGGTAAAGCGCAGCAGCACATTTTTACCGTTCTTACGGTAACGGGCGAAATACCCCTTCTTCGGCAGGTAAGTAAGCCGGTATATTCCGTGCCCGAGACTGCCGGCGGATGGTTTGTAATAGACGAAATGATGGCGGTCAAGCATATCGCGCATTTTCTCTGAGCTGGGGTTACTCACAGTTTCAGGGACATAGCGGTTGGCTGCGCCGTCGTTCTCCAGCAGCCGGTAAATATCCGATTTATTGAAAAAGCTCCAGTTAAAATAAGGAATTCTCTTCCGTCCGAACCGTTCGCGGAGCTGGTTGATATAAGGTGAGGTTTCGGCCCGGCGACTCGGCAGACGGTTATACACAACATCCGGCAGCGGGACCATTTTACGTTCGAACTTGCCGCTGGCCGTCAGGAAAAAGCCGTTAACCTGTTCCTGCCCCCAGTCGATGTCGCGCGGTGTGAACGCAAATATATAGCATTTATTGCTGCCTTCCCGCAGCAGCTGTTTGATGAAGCCAGTACGCGAACCGAAGGGATTCGCCGATGTGGTTGGCCCGTCAGACAAGATGCCGACCAGAGGACCCAGCTGCACCTCATCATTCTGCAGGTTACGCAGATAGACCCCGCCCGTTTTGGGCACCTTGATCGCGCTCTTCACACCGGAGGCCAGGAACAGATGCTTCCCTGCCCGTTTGATGGGCTTAATCATGGCCGGGATGGCATCCTTGCCGAGACGCAACCGGATATTTTTCTTGCCGGATAATTTTAGGCTTTTCATCAATTCACCCGAGACATAGACAACTCGTTGGGGCTGCTTGGTGAAATGCACATTGCAAAAAGTGAGACCCATTGATGAATCCTCCTTAGGAACCATTGATATCATTCTCCTATCTGTAACGGAGCTGTCCGAGTAGCAAGCATGCGGCTTGCCGCTGAATGGAGCAGCAGATGACGCGCATAGCGCAGCGGGTTCTCGGTTGCGAGTCTAGCAGCCCGGCGGTCACCCGTCAGCCGGAACACCGTGCGCCCTGGTTTGGAATTAGCTTCCAGCAGATAGATTCTGCCTCCGGCATCAATGCCGAAGTCTAGGCCCAGTTCCCCGAGTCTGCCGCAGGATTCCTCCAGCAGGGGAGGCAGAAGAGCAGCTGCAGCGGCAAGCTCTTCGAGCAGCTCTGCTCCGCTCTTTCCGTACTCTGCAAGCAGAAAGGGCAGTGGAGGAACCGCTGTCCCACCGCCGTGAAGGTTAGAAGTAAGTGTCCCTTGCCGGCCGAGCCGCACGGCCATGCCGGTTAATGTCCAGGCACCCCGTCCGTTCTTCTGCATCAGAACACGTACATCAAAGGGCTGGCCATCACTGCTGGTCAAGTCCAGGTAAGGCTGTATAATATAGCGGCGCTTGCCGATGAAGCTGTGAACCCAATCCAGTCCTTCATCTGGCGTTCTGAAATCATGCCGGAAGGATTCATTTGCTTCGCCGCGGCCGCGGATGCTGATTCCGCCGCCTGCTTTGCTGCTGAGGAGCAGAGCATGCAGCGTGCGTTTGCCGTGCGACCCTGCCATAGGCTTTAGAAATACGCCGTATTCTCTTTCTGCAAGCATAGTACTGAGAGCATCTATACCGGTATAAAGCCTGGTCTCAGGCAGCAGTGCTGCAGCTTTGCGGCTGCGGTGCAGAATCCCGTAGACTCCCCACTTATCAGGCAGCGGGCGGGACCAGGGGAGTGTGCGGTGGAGTGCAGCCATGGCAGCGGAAGCCGCCTTTTTTTGCTGCAGGCTGGAATATAGACAACGGTTATACAGGATATCGGGTGCAGATGCCAGCGACTGCTGCCACCGGCCCTCCTTCCAGACATAGCCGTTTATCGTTTGGCCGTCGATGGAGACACCTTCCGGGTGGAAGACAAGCACTTTCAGATCATACAGCGGGGCTGCGGCGCATAACTGACTGCAGAACTCCGGTTCTGCGATGGGAGGATAGCCCTGGCGGCGGCCTGTCATAATGCCAAGGAACCCCGAAGCTGTGTCTGTCATGATGTCCTCCTTATAACCCGGCCAGATAACGGCAATATAGAATCATTTGTTTCACGGACGGTCTGATCTTCTGGTCATTAAGCGGTGTATTATCGTTTTTGGACGGCTTGGAGTTAACCTCCAGCAGCCAAATGCGGCCCGACTGATCCAGTGCGAGATCAATCCCCAGCTCCCCGAAGTGTGCGGGGATGTAAGTTTCGACACCTCTGGCAATCGCCAGTGCCGCCCGCGGCAGCTGCACCTGTGAGCTTTCCTTCATTCCTGCCGGCAGATTGCTTTTGCCGACCGCCTCACGGACAGTACTGAGCGTGCCGCCCCGCGCCAGATTCGAAACAAAATGATTGCTGCCGGCGGTACGGGCGACAATGGAGGTGACCCCCCATTTGCCGGTGCCGTTCTTTTGCACCAGTGCCCGGAAATCTACCGGCCGCTTTCCAAGCTCCATCAGGGGAAGGCCCTGCTGAATCTGGTACCGGGTGGTTTTCATCTTAGGGGAAATCGACTGAAACAGCTTCGCCAGACTGGGATAGCTTTGTTTACGGGTGCCAAGAGGTGTGGTCGACAGCAGCCGGTAGCCTCCTTCTTCTTTGGAAATACGCAGAATGCCTTTTCCGAGACTGCCGCGCACAGGTTTCAGAAATACGCTGGAGTAGCTGTTACACATTCTCTTTAAGACAGCAAAGCCGTTAAAGGCATGGGATTCCGGCAAATAACGCTGCAGGGCGGCATCTTGTGCCAGTGCTTCAAATACCTCTGTCTTGTCTAGGAACTTTTCATTGAAGAAATGCGTTCCGTAGCGGGATTTTACATCCGCCAAAAAATGCTGTACGCTAGGTTTGTTCTCCACCTTTCGCGTGGTAAGCCGATTGTTGATCACATCGGCGACAGGAAGACTCAGCTTCCGCCAGCCCTCATCGTATACCCAGCCCTGAATGGAAGAGCTGCGTGTCTCCAGCGCTTCCGGGGTAAAGAAATATACATAGGCACCCTGCGCATGGCAGGCATTGGTAAGCTCACGGCAGAACATCGTGATCTGTCCGAACACTCTGTCCGGCTGGTCTGGATGGTCCCGGCTTACCAGCACTCCAATCAGCGGACCGAGCCGCAGGGTGCGGCTGCCGGAACTGTAGGAGGCATTCAGCACAGGCCGCCCTCTCCAGCCAAGCCGCCGGGCTAACCCTTCGTTTACGCGCAGGCTATCGGCTTTGGGGACCGGGATGACAGTGACCTCCTGCCTGAATGAGCCGAAGGTAAGCTGAATGGTTCCGTGTGCCGGTATTTTGAGCCTTTTCATGGATTTGTCGCCAAGCATTACAGCGTTTTCCTGCAGGATGCCCGAGTGGACCGTTTGGACCGGGATCTTGTACTTAGACATCGTGGATCTCCTTCCGGTAGGCAGCATGATGCCGGCAATATGAATCTTTAGGGTTACATATCATTCATCATATGGAGACATCTGACCCTTGGTGATTGACCTATTCTGTAAAAAGCCGTACCAGGCGGAATTCAAGGAAGCCCAGGACACAAAACAAGCGAATTCTTCCGAAGCCAGTTTTGCACGAAGAGAATTCAAGGAAGCCCAGCTCACAAAACTTTTAGGAGGAATCATCATGAACGTAATCGACAAAGCACACGAACTGGCAAGGGCCATCAAAGAAAGCACTGAGTTTTCGGATATCAGCAGTGCTATGAAGGTGATTGAAGCCGATCCCGAGAGCAAACGGATGCTGGATAATTTCCGCCAGAGCCAGATTGAGCTGCAGCAGCGGATGATGAGCGGAGAGATGCCGCCGCAAGAGGAAATGGAAAAAATGGAGAAGCTGTTCGAGGTGCTGAACCTGAATCTCGGCATCCGCCGGCTGTTTGACGCAGAGCGCCGTCTCAGCGTCGTCATTGAAGATGTGAACAAGATTATTACCGACAGCCTGTCCCAGATGTACGGCGGCCAGTAATCTGCTCCGTCCAAATGACAGCAACAGAAAAAGCAGGGTGTTCACCGGCCTATCAGGCTGGAGAGCGACCCTGCTTTTTTGTTGCCCAATGATTTATCTTAGTCCTGCTTACCCTCTACAGCACATAGGAGAATACCTGCAGCCAGGCCGAGACGGCGGTCAAGCTGACCGGTCCGGTCCTCGGAGAAGTCCGCAATGATTTTGGTGACGAAGGGATTGAAGTTCTGCCTGTAGGCAGGGATGGCATTGCCGTCAAACTCGATATTATATTTTTGCGGAATCAGGGTGATGAACCGGCGCAGAAGCGCCATTAGTGTGCTGTCTTCCTTAATCAGAGCCATTTCCTGGTCATGACGGTCCAGAATCACCCACTCATCCTTCAGGATGGATTTAAGGCCCTTGCGGCGCAGCGCCCCGACATGCTCACCGGTCTCCGAGTCATGCACATCATAGGTTGCACTGAAATCGATCACACTGCGGGCTTTAATACGCAAAAGCTCCTTCTGCATGCTCTCGTCGGTGTAGAGCGCGATATCCTCTTTTAGCTTAAACGCTTTCATTTGAGAGAAAAGGACAAGCTCCTCCGAACCGTTGTAAATGTGCAGCTTGGCACCCATAATCGAAAAAACCTTTTTACGGATTGTGTATTCCTTGTAGCTAAATGCATGATTCAATGTCAATCGCCTCCTAAAAATTGTCTATATCATCTCATATGACAGCAGCACGTGCTATAGCATTTTCCTCAGGCCATAATTTTTTTGTTTAGACTTGTCTCATAATCCGGACACTCTGTTCATAGAGTAGAGATATAGATTTAAGTAGAACAACCTTTTGGGAGCGAAGGAGCTGTCTTGCATGAGAAAAAGAAACAAGTTTAAGCATGCCATGTATATGCTGATTGCGCTGGCTATGCTGCTCTATGCACTGCCGAAGCTGTCTTTTCAGGACGGGCCCAGCTGGGTGCTGGGATTCGGCGTCGTCTGGTGTATCTTTGCCTTTCTGGTCATTGCCGCCCATCTCCATTTCATTATCGGGGTGGATGAGGAGAAGCAGAAACAGCTGGAGGCGGTCCGCAAGCATAAGCTGGAGCAGTGGCAAGGCAAGTGGAATGAAGAGTCCCGGGTGTCACAGCGTCTATAGAAAATCATAAAAATCCCTGACTGCCGGTATAGGCGGTTCAGGGGTTTTTTTACATAAAACTAACTCTGAATCACCTGCAACGGGCTGTTGTGCTCTGCTGTTCCCAGCGTGTATAATGAGTACAGAGTAGTACAGATCGGGGTATGGGGGTGTAACAGTTGGAAGGACAAGGCGATAACATTACGAAGCATGAACAATTGCTGCAGCATATCGAAGGTCTCAAGGTTGGCACCAAAATCTCTGTCCGCAAGCTGGCGAAGGAAATGATTGTCAGCGAAGGGACAGCTTACCGGGCGGTGAAGGAGGCCGAGAATCTCGGTATCGTCATTACCAAGGAGCGGATCGGCACAGTCCGTGTGGAGAAGAAACCGCGGAATATCTCTGACCAGCTTACCTTCGGGGATGTGGTCGATATTGTCGAAGGGCATGTGCTCGGCGGAGCGGACGGACTGAACAAGCATCTTCATAAATATATTATCGGCGCGATGAAAGTCGACGCCATGATCCGCTATATTGATGCTGACAGCCTGCTGATCGTGGGGAACCGTGATGATGTGCACTCGCTTGCCCTGGAGCAGGGAGCGGGGGTGCTTGTGACGGGCGGATTCGGAACCAGCCGCGAGGTTAAAGCGCTGGCGGACGAGCTGGATCTTCCGGTAATCTCCTCCAGACATGACACGTTTACAGTGGCGTCAATGATTAACCGGGCGATCTTCGACAGGCTGATCAAGAAAAAGATTATGCTCGTAGAAGATATTCTGGATGGCAAGCCCCGCCTCAACACGCTGAAAATTTCCAATACCGTCGGTGAACTCCGGCAGCTGTCACAGTCCAGCGGAGAGCAGCGTTTTCCGGTAACGGATGAATGGAACCGGGTCATCGGGATCGTGGGCCGGCGTGACGTAGAGGAGCTGAGCGAGGGGCAAAGCATTGAAAAGGCGATGATCCGGAACCCGATTACGGCAGTCCTGCAGACCTCGCTGGCTTCTGCAGCGCAGATCATGATGTGGGAGGGGATAGACTTCCTGCCGATCGTGGACCGAAACCGTAAACTGGTAGGTTCGCTGACCCGGCGGGAGGTGCTGCAGAGCCTGCGCGATGTCAGTAATCAGCCGCAAATGGGGGAAACGTTTGACCATCTGATCTGGAACGGTTTTGCCGAGGAGCGGGACGAGGAAGGGCAGCTGTTTTTTCACGGCTTTATCACGCCTCAGATGGCGACGGATCTGGGAACCATATCCGAAGGCGTGCTGTCGACGCTGATGACCCTTTCCGCCTTCAAGGCGGCCAAAGACATCACCGGAAACGACTATGTGCTGGACAACATGTCCACCTATTTCATCCGCCCGGTACAGATTGAGCATTCGATCATCGTCATGCCGAAGCTGCTGGAAATCAGCCGCCGTACCTGTAAGCTGGAAATCGAAATCAGCCACAACGATACGATGGTCGCCAAGGCAGTATTGATGCTGCAGTCGATTGATCACGGCTGACGTTAAATGACACTGCGAATAGACTAGCCCGGCCGTAGCCAGGGTTAGTCTATTTTTTACCCTATTGCCTCTGGCAGGATCTTTTACAGATAGATGATACTATACAAGAGTAGTTCTGAAGGATCAGGCTTTTCTTCCGCGCTGGCTCCGGCTGTAATATCCGTAACTGCGCAGCCCCGAGAAAATATTGAAGGCACCGATGACCAGAAAGAGTGCTTCAACAATAACGCTGATCGTGGAGCCGCGGAACAGGAACATGGACATCAGCGAGAGCGTGACCAGCATGGCACCCAGCAGAATATTCATGATGGAACGCCGGCGGCCCCTTTCCAGCGGGTCAGCCGCTCTGCGGGAAGAGAGGCTGTATACGGCGGCGCCGGTCATAAACACCACGAGCAGAATAAACAGCAGATACTTGATTAGCAAAATCATGGACAGGCAGCTCCCTTATCACAGGATAAAAAACATTGGGGTTACCCCATACTGTATCTCGGTATACCTGTCCATTATTGTAGCATGATTGTTCTCTGTACGCCTGCAAGCTTTGACCGTTCAGGTACGCTTATAGGGATGAATCTCTACCCAGATCTGCAGTACACCTTCCATCACCAGCATCGTGCGGATTTTAACAGCGTATTCCTTTTCACGCACAATGTATATTTTGCCGTCCAGGAGCAGCCGCGCCAGCTTGCCGTCTGTATCGATGTCGAACATACTGCGGCCGCGCATCGGCTCAAGATCAGAGCTCATCTGGCTGATAATTTCCTTCAGGGATACCGGGTCCAGGGAGGCTGCGCCTTCCTCGCTTCTGCTGTTCTCGGTGCGGAGCTTAATCTCGCGGATAACCGTCGAGGTGTTGTTGTATTTCTTAAGGGTCTTAATATCTTTACGGTATTGCTCGATTTGCAGCCGCAGTTCCTGATTGGTAAGCCAGAGGACATTATACCCCGCATGAAAAATGGCATTGTATATGACGGCTCCTACCACCATGCCCAGCACAAACACGGCGGATATTTGCGAAAAGCGGCGGTAGCGCTGGAACGGGGGGACTCTCATCTGCGCTTCACCCCTTGCCGCACACCCATTTGACCAGCTCGCTGCCCATATGAGCGCCCAGAAAGGCGAAGACCAGGTAGAGGATTTGTTTGATCGCAGGCGAAAGATTGCCCTCCACCATGTTGCTCTCAATGACCCGCATAGGGTCGATGGTGCCGCCGACAGCCGCTGCGAGCGCCCAGATTTTGATCCGGTTGGCGATATCCAGCATCGTCTGCGTAGGCGGCTGAAGGGATACGACTGCCCCGATTCCGCCAAGCATGGCACCGCCCAGCACAATACCGCAGGCAATGAAGAAATCGAGGACGGCTTTGCTTAAGAAAACGTTCATAAAAGGCCCCTTTCCGGACAAGGTCCATTTACCAGCTCGGCCTGTCCTTGTGCGCTTAATCCATTCTATGGGCGGTTCCCCTTGTAATATGATAAAATAGTTTCATCTTATGTTTTGATTTTGGAACCGAAGGGAAGTGGGGATGATGAGCCCTTTCGTGCATTTGCATGTGCACAGCGAATACAGTTTACTGGACGGGGCGGCGCGCATTACAGATCTCGTGCGCCGGGCCGGCGAATACGGCATGAAGTCGCTGGCGCTGACGGATCATGGAGTGATGTATGGGGCAATCCCCTTTTATAAAGCCTGCGTAGCGAACGGCATTAAACCGATCATCGGCTGCGAAGCTTATCTGACGGCAGGCTCACGCCGTGAGCGCGGCAGCCGCAAAGATCAGCCGATTTACCATCTGATCCTGCTCGCGAAGAATGAAACCGGCTACAAAAACCTGATGCGGCTGGTTTCGATCGGCCATCTCGAGGGCCAGCATTATAAGCCGCGCATTGATATGGAAGCCTTGGCCGCACACGCAGAGGGCATCATTTGCCTCAGTGCCTGTCTGGGCGGTGAGGTGCCGCAGCATCTGCTGCACGGGCGTGATGATGAGGCATATAAAGCAGCGAAGCGGTATCAGGAAATTTTTGGCGAGGACTTCTATCTGGAGCTGCAGGATCACGGCATTCCTGAACAGAAACGGGTCAATCCGAAGCTGATTGCCCTTGCGGCGGAATGCGATATTCAGCTGGTGGCTACGAATGATGTTCACTATTTGGCCAAGGAGGATGCCGAGGTTCAGGATGTGCTGATCTGCATCGGCACCGGCAAGACGGTGGATGATGAGCAGCGGCTGAAGATCGGAACAGACCAGCTGTTCCTCAAGAGCGGCGAGCAGATGGCGGCGCTGTTTCCGCATGTGCCCCAGGCTATTAGTAACACGTTGGATATCGCCGAGAAATGCAATCTGGAGCTGACTTTCGGCCAGCATATTCTCCCGGAGTATTCTCCGCTGCCGGAAGGGCTGGATGCAGCCGCTTACCTGCGGGAGCTCTGCCGAACGGGGCTTGAAGCGCGGTATGCGGATACGCCGCTCTGGGCTTCGCCCGAACAGAAGGCGGCAGCCGAGAACCGGCTGGCCTATGAGCTGGGGGTTATCGAGAGCATGGGCTTCAGCGATTACTTTCTGATCGTCTGGGATTTCATTGCCTATTGCCACCGCAAGGGCATTGCCACCGGTCCAGGCCGCGGTTCCTCTGCAGGCAGTCTCACTGCGTATACCCTGCGGATCACGGATGTGGACCCGCTGAAGTACAATCTGCTCTTTGAGCGTTTCCTTAATCCTGAACGGATAACGATGCCGGATATTGATATCGACTTCAGTGACGAGCGCCGCGACGAGGTGATTGCTTACGTTGTTGACAAATACGGCAAGGAGCATGTGGCACAGATCATCACCTTCGGGACGATGGCTGCACGGGCAGCTGTCCGCGATGTCGGCCGGGCGCTGAATCTGCCTTACAATGAGGTAGACAAGGCAGCGAAGCTGATCCCGGGACAGCTGGGCATCAGCATCGCCCGGGCACTGGAGAGCAGTCCGGATCTGAAGGCGTTATACGAGACCCATCCGAAGACCAGGGGCCTGCTGGATATGGCGATGAAGGTTGAGGGAATGCCGCGTCATGCATCCACGCATGCCGCCGGAGTCGTCATTTCCAAAGGTCCCCTGACCGATGCCGTGCCGCTTCAGGTCGGAAATGAGAGCACGGCGCTGACCCAGTATTCCATGGAGCATCTGGAGAGTGTCGGCCTGCTCAAAATGGACTTTCTGGGGCTGCGCACCCTGTCCATTATCGAACGCTGTATGAACTGGATCAGGGAGATGGACGGCAGTATTCCCGATTTCCGCATCGTGCCCGATAGTGACCCGCTGACCTACGAAATGCTCGGGGCTGGCGAGACCACCGGCGTCTTCCAGCTGGAGTCGGCCGGGGTACGGCGGGTCCTGAAGGACCTGAGGCCCTCGGGCTTCGAGGACATCGTATCCGTACTCGCGCTTTACCGTCCGGGTCCGATGGAATTCATTCCGAAGTTTATCGCCGGCAAGCACGGCGAAATCGCTGTAGAATATCCGCATGCCGATCTGACGCCGATCCTGGCGGATACCTACGGGATTATCGTGTACCAGGAGCAGATCATGCAGATCGCCTCCCTGATGGCCGGCTTCTCGCTCGGTGAAGCGGATCTGCTGCGACGGGCAGTGTCGAAGAAGAAACGCGAGACGCTGGACAAGGAGCGCAGCCACTTCGTACAGGGCAGCCTGCAGCAGGGTTACCAGGAGACGGATGCGAACGCCGTCTATGATATGATTGTCAGATTCGCCGATTACGGCTTCCCGCGGGCCCATGCCGCCGCCTATGGTGTACTGGCCTTCCAGACGGCTTATCTGAAGGCACATTATCCTGTCCAGTTCATGGCAGCGATGCTGACAGCTGTGATGGGCACCCACCGCAAGGTGGCGGAATATGTGCTGGACTGCCGCCGCACAGGCATCGGAGTATTGCCGCCTGATGTCAACGAGAGCGGCGTGCTGTTCACCCCGGTTCCCGGTGAAGGGGGCGGGCACATCCGCTTTGGACTGGCAGCGGTGAAGAATGTCGGCACACTGGCGGTGGAGAACATTATGGCCGTCCGCAAGGAGCGGCCGTTCGACAGTCTGCTTGATTTCTGCCGGCGTGTCGATTTGCGCGTCTGCAACAAGCGTGTGATTGAATCGCTGCTTCAAGCCGGTGCATTCGACTATCTGCCCGGGCACCGGGCGCAGCTGCTCGCAATGCTTGACGAGACCGTGGATGCTGCAGCCAAATGGCGCAAGGAGCGCGATGAACTGCAGATTCAGCTGTTCGATGACCTGATTGAGACGCCGAACTGGGAAATCCGTTATCCGGATATCCCGAGATTCTCTGTGACCCAGCAGCTGGAGCTGGAGCGTGAGCTGCTCGGGCTGTACCTGTCAGGCCATCCGCTGGACGACAGCGCAGCACTGCTGGAGGAGCCGGGGATGCAGCGGCTGATGGATCTCGGCGAAGCCCCGGATGAGAGCCAGACGGTTACGGCCGGAATGGTTGTATCCGTTAAAGAGATTACGACAAAAGCCGGCAAGGCGATGGCTTTTGTCGAATGGGAGGACCAGATCGAGCGCTGCGAGGTTGTGCTGTTCCCGGAGGTGTGGAAACGCAGCCGCAGCCTGATTGAGAAGGGTGCGCTGCTGGCCCTGCGCGCCAAGGTGCAGCAGGAGGATGAGGGCTTCAAGCTGCTGGCCGAGGAGGTCGCGCCGCTCGGCGCGGACGCGCTCCGCGGCCTGCTGCAGCGCCGCAGCGCAGCTGCCGCCCGGCCTGCCGTCGGCGGCCGGGGCGCCTCTACAGGATCGCAGCGCAGCGCTCCTGCTTCCCGGAGCGGCGCCGGGGGTACCGGCGCCGCGGGGGGCAGTGCAGGCGGCACAGCTGCGCCTGCAGCCCCGCCGGCCGCACCTGCGGCTGCGGCCCGGCCAGCGGCCCCGCGCCCGGTGGCTGCCGCGGGGGAAAACGGCCAGCGTGTCTTTATCAAGATCACGCCGGCCTCGGAGAACCCTGCGCTGCTCTCGCGCCTGCAGGCACTGCTGCAGACCCATCCCGGGCCTGCAGCCACCCTGCTGTTCTATGAGCGGGAGCAGCGGCTGCTCGCATTAAGCGACAGCTACCGCATTGAACCGGCGCCGGAGCTGATTGCGGCGGTGGAAGAGATGCTGGGAGCCGGTACAGTGAGAATAAAATAAGCACATTTCCGCCCTTTTCCGCATACATTAGGAAACCACTGGGAACTGTCCCGTGCGGAAAGGGGAATGGCATCATGTCCTATCAAATGGCAACAGAGCTGCTGGAGCGCAGGGGAGTTACGTTAACAGCCATTGCTGAAATCGTATATATTCTGCAGTCGGCGTATTATCCGGACTTAACGCAGGAAGAGTGTATGTCCAGCGTGAAGTCGGTTCTTGGCAAAAGAGAGGTGCAGTATACGCTCATGACGGGCGTTGCGCTCGATGAACTGGCGGAACAAGGGCTGCTTCCCCAGCCGTTGCAGGCGGTGATGGAAGCGGATGAATCGCTCTACGGGGCGGACGAGACTCTGGCGCTCGGCATCACGGGGGTCTACGGCATGATCGGACTGACAGGCTTTGGTTATCTGGACAAAATAAAGCTCGGTATTATCGGCACGCTTAACGATGATCCGGGGAAAATCCACGTCTTTCTGGATGATCTGGTGGCCGGAATTGCCGCCGCTGCTTCAGCCAGAATTGCCCATCGTCATGAAGGGGCGAAGGTGTATCCCCATGTCACCGGTACGCCATAATTGATCCGCTGTTAGCTGACGAATGCGGCCTCCTGGTCTTGCTTCCTCTGCTTTACTCCTGTTGCGGGAAAAAAGAAAACTGTGTTATCATGATTCCATTATACGCGGGATACGGCTGGGAATTGAGATTAGGGAGGCTTTGCAGGGCATGTGGACGGTAATCTATATAGCGCCAACCGCCAAAGTGGCAGATATGATTCAGAGTAAGCTCACAGAAGAAGGTTTCATGGTCAAGTGCCGTCCGATTAATATGTCCAAGCAGCAATTTGAAATTCTGGTTCCTTCAGGCGAGCTTGAGGAAGTTCAGGAAGTCCTTAATCTGATTTTACATCCCTAATTTAAAGATCTATAGTGCAGTAATAACAGCGGCAAGCTGCTGAATGCGCAAATAAACGGCTGAAGAGGTGCGACCCTTGTTCAAAGATTTATTTCAGAAAAAACGGAAGTACGCGACTATTCCTTCAGAACGTCTGGAGCGGAGCGGCGGACCGGCGGAAGGCGAACGCCCGAAGCGGGAGATTCCCGAAGGGCTCATGAGCAAATGTAGTAAATGCGGTACGATCCAGTACAGTAAGGAACTGGAGAAGAATTTCAAGGTATGCCCGTCCTGCGGCTATCATATGCGGCTGAACGCGATGGAGCGGATCGCCATGACACTTGATCCCGAAGGGTTTATTGAGTTTGACAGCGAGATGGCCTCCGTTGACCCGCTGCAGTTTCCGGGCTATGCCTCGAAGCTGGAACAGCAGCAGTCCAAAACCGGACAAGTTGAAGCTGTAATCACCGGCCAGGGAACGATCGGTGGACATCCGGTCATTGTAGCTGTAATGAATTTCGAATTCTTCAGCGGCAGCATGGGTTCGGTTGTCGGCGAGAAGATCACCCGCGCCGTGGAAGAAGCGACGGAGAAGAAGCTTCCGATGCTGATTTTCTCCACTTCTGGCGGTGCCCGGATGCAGGAGAGTATTCTCAGTCTGATGCAGATGGCGAAGACCAGTGCAGCCCTGGCCCGTTTTGGCGAGGCCGGAGGATTATATATTTCGATCATTACCGACCCTACGACAGGTGGCGTATCCGCGAGCTTTGCGAGTCTTGGCGACATAATTATTGCCGAGCCCGGGGCGGTATTCGGATTCGCCGGAAGAATCGTAATAGAGCAGACGATCCGGCAGAAGCTGCCGGATGATTTCCAGACAGCTGAGTTTAATCTTCAGCACGGACAGCTTGATCTGGTTGTGCACCGTAAGGAAATGCGGTCTACGCTGACCAAGCTTTTGGAATTGCATGATGTGAAAGGGGGATTTTAGGTTGGCGGGAGAGTTGCCTTTTGAAATGCCTCTGGTAGAAATGCGCAAGAAGATCGCTGAGCTGAAACAGTTTGGCGAAGAGAAGGGCATCGATTTCACGGACGAAGTTGCCCGGCTTGAAGAACGTTACCGCGTACTCGCGGAAGAAATATATTCAAATATCTCAGCTCCCCAGAAAATGCATCTCGCCCGGCATCACGGCCGTCCGACGTCGCTTGATCTGATCGGGCTGATCTTTACGGATTTCATGGAGTTGCACGGCGACCGCTTGTTCGGAGACGACCTTGCGGTAGTCGGCGGGATTGCCAAGCTGAACGGCATGCCGGTTACCGTAATTGGCCAGCAGCGGGGCAAGGATACGAAGGAGAACATTCTGCGCTTCTTTGGCAGTGCGCATCCCGAGGGCTTCCGAAAAGCGATGCGGCTGATGAAGCAGGCGGAGAAGTTCGGTCGTCCCATCATCACCTTTATTGATACTAAGGGGGCTTACCCCGGAAATACGGCAGAGGAACGCGGACAGTCTGAGGCAATTGCACGCAGTCTCTACGATATGTCCCAGCTTGCTGTGCCTGTTATCTGCGTCGTCATTGGTGAAGGCGGTAGCGGCGGAGCTTTGGCGCTGGCGGTGGGCAACCGTGTCCTGATGCTGGAACATGCCATCTATTCAGCGATCTCCCCGAACGGTGCAGCCTCCATCCTGTGGAAGGATGCAGGCAAGGCAGAGCAGGCGGCCGAAGCGATGAAGATTACGGCAGCCGATCTTTTGGCGATGGAAGTCATTGAAGAAATCGTCCCTGAGCCAAGGGGCGGAGCACACCATGATTACGAAGCAACCGGGGCAGCAATCAAGGATGCCGTATGGCGCCATTTGCAGGAACTGTCCGGTCTGGACTCCGCAGAGCTCAAAGAGGACCGTTACCGTAAATTCCGCAAAATCGGCGAGTTTGCCGAAGGCGCGCAGGAGTCAGCGATACTTGAAGAAGAAGTGCAGAACGTGGAGTAGCAGGACTACTTTATTTGCACTTTCACACATATGTAAAATCCTTCCGGTTCCGAGTTTGGAAAGACTGGAGTATACATTTATTTCCATAGCAATCATCCCGTGAACCTTGCGGGATGATTTTTATTTTCCGGACAAGCGTCGTAAATTCGACTTATATTTACACGGAAAAGACGCTAGAACATTGATTTTGTTTCCAGTTTGCAGTAATATTCATTAGGGCGCGGTAAAAGGTACATGTGACAAAGTTCCTATACAAACAGCAAGCCTTATAGTAGATTTTGTAGTTGGAAAAAGTGAGACAGAGAGAACGAAAAAACGGAGGAAAACCTAATGCGGAAAAGTAAAATTGTATGTACGATCGGACCTGCTAGTGAATCGTTGGAGAATATCAAAAAATTGATTTTGGCTGGTATGAATGTAGCCCGTCTGAACTTCTCCCACGGCGACTTTGAAGAGCACGGCAACCGGATTAAAACCATTCGTCAGGCATCTAAAGAACTGGGTAAAACCGTTGCTATCCTGCTCGACACCAAAGGACCGGAGATTCGCACCGGCAAGCTGGAAGTAGAACCGATTGAACTGGTTCAGGACGAGTACCTGACATTGACTACGGAAGAAATCCTTGGTGATCAGAACCGTATCTCGATTACTTACAGCGATCTTCCTAACGATGTTCAAGTAGGATCGACTATCCTGATCGACGACGGTCTTATCGGACTTACAGTAGTTGACATTCAAGGCACAGAAATCAAGACCCGTATTGTTAACGGCGGTACGATCAAGAGCAAAAAAGGCGTTAACGTACCTGGAGTTTCTATCTCCCTGCCGGGCATTACAGAAAAAGATACCAACGATATCGTATTTGGGATCGGACAGGACATCGATTTTATTGCCGCTTCCTTCGTTCGCAAAGCCAGCGACGTTCAGGAAATCCGTGCACTTCTTGAGAAGCACAACGCTTCCCATATCCAAATCATCTCCAAGATCGAAAACCAAGAAGGTGTCGATAATCTTGATGAAATTTTGGCAGTTTCCGACGGCCTTATGGTTGCCCGTGGTGACCTCGGCGTAGAAATTCCTGCTGAAGATGTGCCTCTGGCTCAGAAGCTGATGATTCAAAAATGTAACATTGCCGGCAAGCCGGTAATCACAGCTACCCAAATGCTGGATTCCATGCAGCGCAACCCGCGTCCTACCCGCGCTGAAGCGAGTGACGTAGCGAACGCTATCTTCGACGGTACTGATGCAATCATGCTGTCCGGTGAAACTGCTGCCGGGAAATATCCGGTAGAATCCGTGCTCACAATGTCCCGCATTGCTGAGAAAGCTGAATCCGCACTGAACCACCGTGAAATCTTCATGAAGCAACAGATTGCCCAAGAAACAACGGTTACTGAAGCTATCAGCCAATCCGTAGCGATCTCCGCTCTGGACCTGAATGCTAAAGCTATCATTTCTTCGACAGTAACTGGCCACACTGCACGCGTGGTTTCTAAATACCGTCCTAAATCCCAAATCATCGCCGTAACGACTCAAGAAAGAACTATGCGTCAATTGGCACTGGTATGGGGCGTAACTCCAGTATTCGGTAACGAAGCTACTTCGACCGACGAACTGCTGGAAACTGCACTCAAAGGCGGTAAAGCTTCCGGACTGGTTAAAGCAGGCGATCTCGTTGTGATCACTGCCGGTATTCCACTGGGACGTTCCGGTTCCACTAACCTCGTGAAAGTGGACACGATTCCTGCCGACTAAGATACGCGTATATACGCCAATCTATTGAATGTTATATAAAAAGCAATGGTGTAATCCGCCATTGCTTTTTTGCTTGATATCAGGGCTTCAAATGTTTATATTGGCTAAGAGCGAACAGAAATGGGGCTTTTCAGGTAGGCTTGAGATAGTCCTTTACGATATATACGTTTCACTGTAAAAGCATCGCCTCTGGCATTTGGGCATGAAGGCACGGCAACCGTAATTTTGTTTTGGATCATGATCCCTCCGTTCATGGCAGTGAGTTTAGGGCTTTTACCGTTGACCCGGCAGCAGCTGAAACGTGTCGGCGTCAACTGGGCTAAGGGAGCCACGGTGCTGCCGATCTGCGGAGCTTCCATAATCCATTCGGCGGAGCTCTGCGGACCGTTATAGCGCTGGAGGGTACGAAAGGTCCATTGCTTGCTCAAATTACACAATATGATGCACCATTTACCGCTGCTGACCTTCTTAATTGTGGCCCGGATCCGGTCACCCGGTGAGACCGGGAGTTGAATAACCGTCTCTGCTGCAGGCAGGATCTCCCACCATGCATAATAGTGAACCTTTCCGTTCACGGATTCATGTCCGGTCCCGGTCTGAATCAGGCTGCTGTTTTTGAAGCCGTCTATCCCGATCCATGCTGATGAATAAGTGGGTTTAGATGTTGGTTTTACGCAGGGTACGATCCATTCGGCGGAAATACGCCGGAAGGCGCCTTTTTTGCCTCTGATCGCATATCCGCTCCAGTTGCTTGACGTCCAGCCGAAACCGGTGATCCGGGTTCTGCTCTGGTTGGTTTTATCCGTAAAACAGGGCTGACTGCGCTTTAATCTATGAACTGTGCTCACTTGTCCACCGCCTTAAATTAGGTTCTGCTCTATTTAATGCGGTGAAGTCTCGTAAAGGTTGGGTTATCTGTTAAAAAGGATTGGAGAGGACTTATAGTATCTATGGATAAATTACTGAAGCTGCGCGGCTTCTATCTCTTTTTGGGCCTGGCTGGAGGCTCTTTCGGCTCCTATCTGACACTGCTCCTGAAGTATAACGGTATGGATGTCAGCCAGATCGGTATGATGATGGCCACTGGTACATTGATCGCCATCTGTATTCAACCGGTGTGGGGTCTAATCGCTGACAGATACAATCAGGCACGCCTTGTACTGATTCTTAGTGTAGCCGTGCCGGCAGTGCTGGCTGTTTTTTACCGCTTCGAATATTTCATGGTATTGCTGCTGATTTACACAGTGTCCACCATCTTCTCGTCTACACAGGCCCCTATCGCCGATTCTTACGCCATTGCAGCCGCGAATAAGGCCGGATCCTCTTATGGCAGCATCCGGCTGATGATGAGCATAGGAGCGGCTGTGGGGGCCTATGCGGGCGGACAATATATTGAGAATTTCTCAGTATCCACAATCTGGCTGCCTTTTCTGGTTCTGAATTCGGCTGCGGTTATTATCGCCCTGACACTGCCGAAGCAGGCAGAGGAGAATCATATGATGAGCCAGTCGTTCTCTCAGGGTGTCAAGAAGCTGCTTGGCAACCGAGTCTTTCTGGCCTTTCTGGGCGGATGTTTTCTGGTTAACCAGACGATGGCGGCGTTTGGTACTTACTTTGTGGTAGCTTTTCAATCGGTTGGCGGTTCTGCCAGCCATGCCGGAATTGCCTTGTTTATTGCTTCCTTTACTAATGTGCCTTCCATGCTGTATGCCTCGAAGGTCATCCGTAAGCTCGGACGTGAACGCACGCTGCTGCTTGGTGCGCTTATCTATGTACTGCGCTGGGGCATTCAAGTGGCCTTCCCTTACCCATCGGTAATGATCGGGGTACAAGTGCTGCACGGCCTGTCCTTTGGCCTCTTTTATATCGCTGCCGTGGAATATGTATCTCAGATCACTTCGCCGGAAATGCAGGCGACGGGCCAAAGCGTCTTTAATATCGTTTTCTCCGGATTTGCCGGTATTCTGGGCAATCTGCTGAATGGCTTTCTGCTGAGCGAAGGAGGCGTAGAGCTGATGAATCTGTCCTGTATGCTTAGTGCCGCAGTTGGAGCGGTTCTGCTGCTCTATGTAGCCAGAAGCTCCCGCAGCAAAGTTCCGCTGCCGGTGTCTTCGAACGGGCTGGGACTCTAGCAAGCAGCTCCACAACAGGACTGACATTACAGAAAGGGGCATTTTTATATGGAATCACGAAATCGGGTTCATACCAGCCGCTGGTATAGTACCGCTTTCCGCGTAAGATATCAGGAGACCGATCAGATGGGGGTGGTATATCATGCCAACTATCTGAGCTGGTTTGAGAGCGGGCGTACCGAGATGTTCCGCGGGCTTGGCTTTGCCTACCGTTCACTTGAGGATTTGGGTGTGCTACTACCGGTGACTGCCGCAGATTTGCAATTCAAAAGCCCGGCACGCTATGATGATCTTATTGCTGTGTATGCCCGGCTTAGTGTCTTTTCGGCATTGAGAGTGGTATATGAATACGAGATCCGCCGGTTAACGGAGCAGGAAGACGATGGCCCCGGTAATCATTCCGGGTCAGGAATGAAGTTAGAGCCGCTAGATCAGCCGTTGTCCGGCGAGCTGCTGGTTAGCGGATCAACCTCCCATGTCTGGTTAAACAAGGACTGGAAGCCGGTTAGGCTGGACCGGGCGCTGCCCGAACTGTACCGCGCCATAACCGGGGCGCTGAGGGAAGAAGGAGGGGCAGTATGATTAGAAGTAAATGGCTGTGGGCTGCTATGTTTATTATCCCGGCCGTGGAATTATTCGGGTTCATCTTTGTTGCAGAACATCTCGGAGCACCCAAGGCGCTGCTGCTCATGCTGGTTTCTTCGGTTATCGGTTTTCTAATGATGCGTTTTGAAGGCAAGAAGGTGCTGCAGGACAGCAGAGTGCAAATGCAGGAAGGCAAGGTGCCGGGACGGACCATGCTGGACGGCTTATGTATTTTTTTCGGCGGCCTGCTGCTGATTCTGCCGGGCTTCGTAACGGATATAATCGGTTTTTCACTGGTGTTTCCGCTGACCCGGCCACTGTACCGGGTTTTTCTGCTGAAATGGATCGAGAAGAAAATGAAAAACGGCACCTTCACGTTTTACCGTAGGTAATCGTGAGGCAGCCGTGTGCTTCATAGCTTTAGGGCTCAATTCAAGCGCCCCTGCTGATTTGTGCAGCAGGGGCGCTTTTTTATTGTATTTTGCCACTAGCCAAGGTAAAGCCACGTACCAATAAGCGTCTAAGCGCTTAACTACTTGATCGCTATATTGCTATCAAGCCACAAGTGCGTAGAACGGCCATAACAACGGGATAAATCCCATTAATTCTGCCGCAAGTGCGCAGAACGGCTAGAACAATGGGATAAATCCCATTAATTCCGCCGCAAGTGCGCAGAACGGCTAGAACAGTGGGATAAATCCCATTAATTCTGCCGCAAGAGCGCGGAACGGCTAGAACAATGGGATAAATCCTATTAATTCCGCCGCAAGAGCGCGGAACGGCTAGAACAATGGGATAAATCCTATTAATTCCGCCGCAAGAGCGCAGAACGGCTAGAACAGTGGGATAAATCCCATTAATTCTGCCGCAAGTGCGCAGAACGACTAGAACAATGGGATAAATCCCATTAATTATGCCGTAAGTGCGCAGAACGGCTAGAACAGTGGGATAAATCCCATTTATTTTGCCGCAAGCGGGCAGAACCGCTAAAACAATGGGATAAATCCCATTAATTTCGCCGTAAGCGGGCGGAACGGCCAGAACAGCGGGATAAATCCCGCTAATTCAGCCGCTAGCATGAGGGAATCAGCGTTCCCTCTCCATGATCCCACCATATGATCAACCCTGCGCTTAAATCACAGTGAGCTATAGTCCATCTATCCGGCCGGGCGTTTCTGCTATCCAGTTTCCTCTCCGTCCATGGGAGCACTGGATTTCGTTGCATAGCGAAGAGATAAAACTGCCGGAGCATGCGGGCAATCGCTGCACCGGATAATAAGCGGTGAAGAGCGCGGAAGGCAGTTTTCCGAAGACTAGTGGAGTTTGCCGCTTATGATATAGCTGTGAAGTGCCCGGAAGACGCCTGCACGGTTGAAGGCATCGAGGACGACCAGGAGGACGGGCCCGAGCAGGAGGCCGAGCATGCCGAACAGCTGCAGCCCGGCAAACATGCCTATCAGCATCGTCAGCGGATCCAGTCCGATGCTGCTGGCCAGCACCTTCGGCTCAAGCACCTGGCGGGTAATGAGAATTACCGCGTAGAGCACCAGCAGGCCGATGGCCAGCCCCAGATCACCTGTCATATAGGAATACAGCGCCCAAGGAAACAACACCACGCCGACACCTACATATGGGACCATATCGACCAGCCCGATGGTTATCCCGATAACAAAAGCGGAATTTACACCCAGCACCAGCAGTCCGGTAATGACGATGGCAGCTGTGACCGAAATCAGCACGACCTGGGCCCGCAGGTAGCCTGCCAATGCCTTGCGCAGATCACTCCAGATCTGGGAGACTGGACGCACAAGAGGGGGCGGCAGTAAGGCGGTCAGTCTGGCATTATGGCGGTCCCAGCCGGTACTTAGAAAGAAAGCGGCCAGTACAATCACCATCAGAATGGTACCGAGGCTTGGCAGCGCAGAGATCAACTTCAGGATCATGTTGAAAAATCCGGTAATGAGCTCCGTCACGGCATTGCCGACGGTTTCTGTTGTCCGGTTAATATTGCTGTCAATCGTATCGTGATACCCCGGGTTTTCGTGGTAAAATTGGTTGATTTGGTTAATGATATTCTGAATACTGGCGTTGCGGCTGATAGACAGCAGCAGATCCCGCCACTCTCCGGTATGAAGGTCAAAGGTCTGCAGCAGCACAATGAGCTCCTTCACGAGGCGGGTTATCAGCGCTGTCAGCACAAGAGCTGTCCCGCCGATGTAGAAGAACAGGGAGAGCGATACAGCCAGCCACCCCGGCAATTTGAAATCCTTCAGGATCTGTACCAGCGGATGGATGAGATAAGCCAGCAGCCAGGCGAGCAGCAGCGGGTAAATGAGCGGCAGCAGTACATACAACGCGAGGAGCAGACCCGCCCCGGCAAGCACGACCCACAGGCCGCGCAGCACTCTTTTGAACAGCAGCGAATCCATCGGCCACACCTCCCGTCAGGCTGTTTTAGCATGCGATAACTGCTCGTCTTATGTATATTCAAAGATCGGGTTTGCAGACTACTTAAAGAACGGAATTTAGAAGAAGAAAGCCTCTTATATACACTGAAAGCGCAATCATGAAACAGGTAGATCAGAAGTTTTTTTCTATCCCTCCGATAAAATCATTTGATGCCGAACAAAGCTTCCACGTTGTTCACATAACCGTCAAAATCCGGTATGATTATTACAGCTTCTGTTTCGAAAGTTAGTTGCAATCCATAGAAGGTGTATAAATACCTCTTTTTATGACGTTGTTATCCGTTAAATTGTAAATGTTTTCATGATGTTAGCAATGGCTTGTACACCCTCGTTGGCAAAGGAGAGATATACTATGACAGCTACTAAAGGCCTGGAAGGCATCGTTGCTACGACCTCCTCCATCAGTTCCATTGTGGATGGCGTACTTACTTACCGCGGATATGATATCGATGATCTTGCGGTGAATGCCACCTTTGAAGAGACCGCTTATTTGCTGTGGTTCGGCAGCCTGCCGACTACGCCGGAGCTGCAGACTCTGCAGCGTGATCTCAGCGCCTTCGCAGAGGTCCCTGAGCAGGTAATTGCCCAGATGAAGCTTTATCCAAAGACAGCGAACACGATGGCCGCGCTGCGTTCTGCCGTATCTAGCCTTGCGCTATACGATGAAGCCGCCGATGATATGAGCCGTGAAGCCAATGAAATAAAAGCAGTGAAGCTGCAGGCTCAGATTCCTACACTTGTGGCTGCACTTGCACGTATCCGCAAAGGCCTGGAGCCGGTTGCCCCAAGAGAGGGTGTCTCGATCGCCGAGAATTTCCTGTATATGCTGTGGGGGAAACAGCCTGATATCGTATCAGTCAAAGCGCTGGATGCGGCTCTGGTGCTGCATGCTGACCATGAGCTAAACGCGTCCACTTTTGCCAGTCGGGTAACCGTAGCTACACTGTCCGATATTTATTCCGGTGTAACCTCAGCCATTGGCGCGCTCAAAGGACCGCTGCATGGCGGTGCGAATGAAGCCGTAATGAAGATGCTGGAAGAGATCGGTAGCCTGGAGGCGGTGGAGCCTTATATCCGCGCCAAGCTGGAACGCCGCGAAAAGATTATGGGTTTCGGGCACCGTGTTTATAAAAACGGCGATCCGCGTGCCAAACATCTGATGAAGATGTCGCAGGAGCTGGGAACGATGAAGAATGATACCACGCTCTACGACATGTCCGTCAAGATTGAGGAGCTGATTACCGGACAGAAGGGACTGAAGCCGAACGTAGACTTCTATTCCGCTTCGGTCTATACACAGCTGGGCATTGAGCGTGAGCTGTTTACGCCGATTTTTGCGATTAGCCGGACTTCGGGCTGGACAGCGCATATTCTGGAGCAGTACGAAGACAACCGCATTATCCGCCCGCGTGCTGAATACACAGGAATGCTTGAGCAGAAATACGTTCCGGTAGACGAGAGATAATTAAGAGGACTTGCAGGCTCCATCTGCCCTTTAGTAGAATTATAGGTACGCAGCATATATCGGCGAACCCGGCAGAAATTTCCCGGAGAACTTTTTGGAACAGAGAAGGACTCTCCGGGAAGCGGCTGCTGAACTAAACTTTAGCCTGCGCTTTCAAGCGTAGCCCACAAAACTTTTAGGAGGAATCCCCACAAATGTTGAAATTGGAGAAATACGATCTGCCGACAGAAGGCGAACAAATCACGATTGAAAATGGCAAACTGGTGGTTCCGGCTCATCCGATCATTCCGTTTATCGAAGGCGACGGCACAGGCCGCGACATCTGGAAAGCCTCCAAGCGTGTGCTTGATGCTGCTGTAGACAAAGCTTACGGCGGGGAGAAAAAGATTGCCTGGTACGAAGTGTTTGCCGGCGAGAAAGCCTTCAATACATATGGTGAATGGCTGCCGAACGATACCCTGGAAGCAATCCGCGAGTACATCGTAGCGATCAAAGGACCGCTGACGACACCAATCGGGGGAGGAATCCGCTCACTCAACGTGGCGCTGCGCCAGGAGCTGGATCTCTACGTATGCTTGCGCCCAGTGCGTTATTTTGACGGAGTTCCTTCACCGGTGAAACATCCGGAGCTGGTGGACATGGTTATTTTCCGGGAGAATACAGAGGACATTTATGCCGGCATCGAGTATAAAGAAGGCTCTGAGGAAGTGAAGAAAGTTATCGAGTTCCTGCAGAAGGAAATGGGCGTGAACAAAATCCGCTTCCCGGAAACATCCGGAATCGGTATCAAGCCGGTATCCTCTGAAGGCTCGAAGCGTCTCGTCCGTGCTGCAGTGGAATATGCAATTAAGCATGGCCGCAAGAGCGTGACGCTGGTGCATAAGGGCAATATCATGAAATTCACCGAAGGCGCATTTAAAAACTGGGGATATGAAGTGGCTGAGCAGGAGTTCGGCGATAAAGTATTTACCTGGAATCAATATGATGTAATCAAGGAACGTGACGGGGAAGCAGCAGCAAATGCGGCCCAGAAGGAAGCGGAAGCCGCCGGCAAAATCATCGTTAAAGACGCCATTGCGGACATCGCGCTGCAGCAGGTGCTGACCCGCCCTACTGACTTCGACGTGATCGCTACGCTGAACCTTAACGGGGACTACCTGTCTGATGCGCTGGCTGCACAGATTGGCGGCATCGGCATCGCGCCGGGAGCAAATATTAACTATTTGACAGGTCATGCGATCTTCGAAGCTACTCACGGAACGGCCCCTAAATATGCGGACAAGGATGTTGTTAATCCTGGTTCAGTAATTCTTTCCGGTGTTATGCTGCTTGAGCACCTCGGCTGGCAGGAAGCGGCTGATCTGATCTATAAAGGCATGAGCACTGCGATCAACAACAAGACAGTAACTTACGACTTTGCTCGCCAGATGGAAGGCGCGACAGAGCTGAAATGCTCGGCATTCGCCGACGAAATTATCAACCACCTGTAAAGTAATCACAGCGGATCGGGCTGAAGGAGCGTATGCTCCGGAGGCCCGTTTTGTGCGAAGATAAGCATTAATAAAATTTTAATGAAAATTAGGAGGTCCACCCGTGGCCATCAAACGTTATAAAATTACAGTCGTAGGCGCCGGTTTTACCGGAGCTACTACGGCGCTTATGCTTGCACAGAAGGAACTGGGTAATGTAGTGCTGCTCGATATTCCGCAGCTGGAGAATCCGACCAAGGGGAAGGCGCTCGACATGCTGGAAGCCGCTCCTGTGCAGAAGTTCGACAGCCAGATTACCGGCACTTCAGATTACGAGGATGCAGCGGATTCTGATATCGTTATCATAACAGCAGGGATTGCCCGCAAACCGGGGATGAGCCGCGATGATTTAGTGAATACCAATGCCGGCATCGTCAAATCCGTTTGCGAGAACATTAAGCGTGTGGCTCCGGAGTCTATCGTCATCATCCTGAGCAATCCGGTGGATGCGATGACTTATGCCGCTTATCATGCGCTGGGCTTCCCTAAAAACCGCGTAATCGGTCAGTCAGGTGTGCTGGATACGGCACGTTACTGCACGTTTATTGCCCAGGAGTTGAACGTTTCCGTTGAGGATGTGCGCGGCTTTGTGCTTGGCGGACACGGGGACGATATGGTTCCGCTTGTACGCTACTCCAGTGTAGGCGGCATTCCGATCGACAAGCTGATTCCAGCGCAGCGCATTGAAGAGATTGTACAGCGCACCCGTGTTGGCGGGGGAGAAATTGTCAGCCTGCTGGGCAACGGCAGCGCTTATTATGCGCCGGCAGCCTCCCTGGTGCAGATGACAGAAGCAATTCTCAAAGATAAGAAACGGATCATCCCTGTCATTGCCCTGCTGGAAGGGGAATACGGCTATGACGGGCTGTTCATGGGTGTTCCAACCCTGCTTGGCGCAGACGGCATTGAGAAGATCTATGAATTGGAGCTTACTGCTGAAGAGCAGGCGGCTTTGGATAAGTCGGCAGATTCAGTACGTGCAGTAACTTCTGCAGTTACTCTCTAGGAATATACGGATAGCAGCCCCCATTTTTTAAATAGAAATGGGGGTTTTCTTTTCATGTGGGATGCAGTCGGGTATAATTGGAATGTAACATAAATCACAGCGAAAAATGGAGGAGGTAAAGGATGGACCGTTTTTTATTTTTCCTACATATGATCGGGACGCTGGCACTCGGGTTTTATCTGGTGCTCCCTTTTATTCTGAGCGGTGCACAGAAGCTTTCCGCTCCGGCTAAAGAGGGCACGCTTAGTGCAGTTAGCGGCTTCAACCGCTTCGCCCAGTATGGCCTGGTCATTCAGCTGTTAACTGGTGGTTATATGATGTCACAAGGGGATTATACAGTGGCATGGATGGCAGTAGTTGTGGTACTGCTCCTGGCTATGTTCGCGCTGGGCGGGATCATGAATAAGCCGCTCCGCCTGGCTGCAGCCGGAATCCGCGAGAACCGTGATGTAACTGCCCATACAGGTAAGCTACGGACGATGAGCCTGCTGCTTATGGTTGTATTGATTCTTATGATTTTCTTTATGGTGTACAGACACATTATTTAAGACCGGAGAATAAAGAAATTGCCCTGGCGGCCGCGGCTGCTGGGGCAATTTGTGTTGTCCGGGTATATTTTATTCTAGTTCCTCCAGCTCCAAGACATGATATTTCACAAATTCGGCATAAATCTGCGGCGGCAGCAGGCTGTGGAGCAGGTCCTTGGTGCACCATCTGTAGTCGGTGTGCTCCTCTGATAAGCGGATTACCTGTTCCCGGCTGCGGCATAAATAGGTGATAATTATAACCTGCCTCGCTGGGTCGGTTAAGAAGGATGCTGCATAGAGCAGATTATCCACAGTGACCGTTAAACCGGTCTCCTCCTTAATTTCTCTTACCAGAGCGTCCTCCAGGCCTTCTCCGAACTCTATTTTTCCCCCGGCGCACTCCCAGGTGCCCCCGCCTACAGCATCCGCAGACGCACGCTGGACCAGCAGAATTTTTCCTTCGTTGATGATGACACCTTTGACAGCGACGATGATATTGCGGTTATTTTTAGTCATGCAGCGTACCTCCCTTATTAACACCGATCTCATTCAGTCTATTCTTTAGTATATAAAGCTTCTGTCTTAAAAACGACAGTATTTTCGTTTGACCGCCGCTTAACTGTGGTAAGTAACATATCGTAAAGTCATTTTGTATTGAAGTCCAGCATTGTGCATAACCTCCCCATCCTGAGCCATCCTAAGATGATGAAATTTACCATCAATGTGTAAAGCGAAAGGAGAATGGAACATGTCAGAGAATCAACAGCCACAAAAAACCTTACCTCCGCAGGAGCAGAACCGTCAGCCGGGAATCGAAAGTCAAATGAACCCGCTGCCTGAATTTGAGACATCCGCCTATAAAGCAGCAGGCAAGCTGCTGGGTAAAGCTGCACTTATAACCGGTGGAGACAGCGGAATTGGACGTGCGGTTGCCGTGCATTTTGCCAAGGAGGGTGCGGATGTCGTAATCTCCTATCTGAATGAACACAGCGACGCCGAGGAAACCAAAAGACAGGTGGAACAGGAAGGGCGGAAGTGTATCCTGATTGCCGGCGATATCGGCGTAGAAGCCTTCTGCCAGGATCTGATCAACAAAACAGTGGAAGGTCTCGGCAAGCTGGATATCCTGATCAACAATGCCGCCGAGCAGCATCCTCAGGAGAAAATTGAGGACATCACTGCTGAACAGCTGGAGCGTACCTTCCGCACCAATATATTCTCGATGTTCTATCTGACCAAAGCGGCCATGCCGCATCTTAAAAAAGGGTCCACGATCATTAACACGACATCAATTACAGCATACAGGGGCAACCCGCAGCTGCTGGACTATTCTTCCACCAAGGGAGCTATTCTCAGCTTCACCCGCTCATTGTCCATGAATCTGGCGGATAAAGGCATCAGAGTGAATGCTGTGGCTCCGGGCCCGATCTGGACACCGCTGATTCCATCTACCTTTGACGCGAAGAAGGTCAGTGAGTTCGGCGGCACACAGCCGATGAAGCGTCCCGGACAGCCGGAGGAGCTGGCACCAGCCTATGTATATCTGGCTTCCAGTGATTCTTCCTATGTCAGCGGCCAGGTGATTCATGTGAATGGCGGCGAGATTATTAACGGCTGACAGGCTAGCTTTTTGTAGGAATATTATGTTAATATAGACCACGTTAGCAAACAGCATATGAAATTGTCACTAGGGGTGCCGCGAGGCTGAGACGAACTTATGGTTCGGACCCTTTGAACCTGATCTGGTTTATACCAGCGTAGGAAAGTGGAGAATGAATTGACTGCAGCGCAGCGGGTCTAGAAGCTCAGCCCGTATATCTGTATACATTTATGACTGCCTCCTATTGCGGGGGGCAGTTTTTTTGCGTTTGGTGTTATTAAGGACGAAGGAAGGTGACTAAAGCTGGCTGAAATTCATTTGATTTCGGACGGGAAGCTGGATGCGGCTCACTTTGCGGCAATGGCGGCAGTTGTGCATCCGCTGCTGGACTTTATTCATCTGCGGGAAAAGCAGTTGTCCGCCCGGGAACTGCTGGACATAACCGGAAAGCTCCTACTGGCGGGGGTACCCGCATCCAAGCTGATCATCAATGACCGGGTGGATGTTGCGCTGGCGGCTTGTGCGGCTGGTGTTCAACTGGCCTGGCACAGCCTGCCGCCAGCCGCCGCTCGTGCAGCTGCTCCCGCACTGCGGCTGGGAAAGTCAGTGCACTCGGTGCAGGAGGCAGCGGAAGCAGGCAGGCAAGGGGCTGACTTCTGCCTATTCGGGCATGTATTTCCTTCGGTCTGCAAGCCGGGTCAGCAGGAGCGCGGTCTTGCACAGCTGGCGGATGCTGTGTGTGTGTGCGATATTCCGCTGATCGCGATCGGTGGGATTACACCTGCCAATACCGGACTAGTCGTCCGGCAGGGGGCGGCTGGCATTGCGGTGATGTCCGGCATTTGCAGTGCGAAAGACCCGCTGGCTGCCGCACGCGCCTACAGGACAGCTGTGATACAGGCTGGTTACAAAGGAGGTGAGGGGGCATGAAGCTGATTATAAACGGTAAACCCGGAGAAATTGCGGACGACTGCCGGACTGTGGCTGATCTGCTGAGCCTGCCGCAATGGAACAAACGGCTGGTCATTGTGGAGCTGAACGGTGACATTGTTGGCAAAGACAATTACATAAACACTGCACTTAGCGAAGGCGACCGGATTGAGCTGGTGCATTTTGTCGGCGGGGGCTGAGGACATATTCTCCTTTCTCCCGGCCGTAATTATCCGTTATTCAGTCCTTCATTCAGCAAGTTGAATTTTATTGATATTTTTCATACCAGGAGGCGAATCCCATGTCAGATCCTTTTGTACTCGGCGGCATTTCATTAACCAGCCGCTTGTTTATAGGAACCGGTAAATACAGCCGCAATACTCTGATCCCAGAGGTTGTCGCATCGTCAGGCTCGCAGGTTATTACAGTGGCCCTGCGCCGGGTTGATCCGCAGAGCCAGGAGAATATTATGAATCATATTCCTTCCCAGATGACGCTGCTTCCCAATACCTCCGGCGCACGCACAGCAGAAGAGGCCGTCCGCATTGCCAGACTGGCTAAGGCAGCCGGTCTTGGCAACTGGGTGAAGATTGAAGTGATCAGCGACCAGAAGTATCTGCTGCCTGATAATAGCGAAACCATCCGCGCTACAGAAATACTCGCCGCCGAGGGCTTTGTGGTGCTTCCTTATATGAGTCCGGATCTGTCCGCTGCACTGCGGATGAAGGCAGCCGGTGCCGCAGCCATTATGCCGCTGGGGGCTCCCATCGGCTCGAACCGCGGTTTGAAGACAAAAGAGATGCTGCGCATCCTGATTTCAGAGGTAGATCTTCCCATTATTGTAGATGCCGGAATCGGCAGACCTTCAGAAGCGGCAGAAGCGATGGAAATGGGCGCTTCCGCAGTGCTGCTGAATACAGCCATTGCTACCGCCCGCGATCCGCTGTTGATGGCCGAGGCTTTCCGTGAGGCCGTATCGTCCGGCCGGAAGGCTTATCTGGCGGGGCTCGGTCCGGTGGAGGAGGCCGCAGTCCATTCATCGCCGCTGACGGGATTTTTGAACTGATAGTTAGCCTAAGTGGAATGGGGGAAGAATATGAGCTTTTATGAAACGGTGCTTCGGCTGGAACAGCTTCCTTACGAAACCTTATGGAAGCAGTACGGAACAGAGGATGTGAAGCGGGCGCTCCTTAAGGAACGCCTGGATGAACACGATCTGCAAGCCCTTCTGTCACCTGCTGCAGCGTCCTGCCTGGAGGAGATGGCACAGCGTGCACAGCAGCTGACCCGCTCGCATTTCGGGCATGTCATGCAGCTGTTCACACCGATGTACCTTGCTGATTTTTGCGTGAATCACTGCACGTATTGCAGCTTCAGCTCCATTTATGATTTTCCGAGAAAAAAGCTAGGCCCTGAGGAGCTCAGGCAGGAGGCGAGTGTGATAGCAGCTTCCGGCTTCCGCCACCTTCTGGTACTTACCGGAGAGTCACGCAAGGAGAGCCCGACTTCTTATGTGAAGGACTGTGTGAAAATTCTCCGCGAATATTTCTCTTCCGTCAGCATCGAAGTGAATCCGCTGTCCATAGAGGAATACAGGGATCTCATGGAGGCCGGAGTGGACGGACTAACCTTGTATCAGGAGGTATACCATCAGGAGACGTACCGCAAGCTGCATATCAAGGGACCTAAAAGAGTCTACCGGAACCGCCTTGATGCGCCTGAACGCGGCTGTCAGGCAGGATTCCGGTCCGTTAATATCGGAGCTCTGCTCGGGATGTATGACTGGCGTCAGGAAGCCTTTTTCACCGCGATGCATGCTCGGTATCTGCAGGACAAGTACCCTGAATGTGAGATTGGGCTGTCCGCCCCGCGGTTTCGCCCGTACCTGGGTGAGTTTAACCCGGATAGCGAGGTGACTGACCGGGCCCTGGTGCAGATTATTTTGGCATATCGCTTGTTCCTGCCCCGCGCCGGCATTACCTTGTCTACGCGTGAGCCTGCTACTCTGAGAGATCATCTGGTCCATCTGGGGATTACGAAAATGTCTGCAGGGGTGTCTACCGAGGTTGGGGGACATACCCAGACGGGCGGCACGCCGCAGTTTGAAATCTCCGACAGCCGGAATGTGCAGGAGATCACAGATATGCTTATAGCAAATAATCTGCAGCCGGTATTCAAAGACTGGGATATCCTTACGGGAGATCCGGCATAGAATCAAGCTTAAGCTACTGCCGACTTCAATTCTCCGCTGACAGCTCATCGAGCGACATCTCAAAGCCCGGCGCCATATGGACAAGGAAATACTTTATCTCCGGCAGCGCGAGTCCCGTCAGCTTGGCAAGCGTCTGCTCCTTGGCGGCAGCGAACTCGCGGTTGCCTGCAGCGGTTTCCCAGACGCATTTCAAGTAGGCGTCGAGCACATCCGCAGCCTTCACATAGCGAAGCAGTCCGGCATCCTCTGAGCCGGCGGGGCTGTCCTGCGGCTGCAGGAGCAGTGTATAGATGGCGCCGAGCTCCGGCGGAATCATCGCCGTCAGGCGCTCGGCGGCGGCCCGCTCCATCTCGCGGAAGCTGGATAAGAGCCGCGGATTGTTATGCTTGACCGGTGTGGCGATATCGCCGGTAAATACCTCGCTGGCGTCGTGAAACAGCGCCATCGTAGCAGCACGGTCGGCGTTCAGCGAACGGCCGAAGTGGACATTGCCGATGGAGCAGAGCATATGCGCCAGCAGGGCGACCTGGAACGAATGCTGCGCCACGTTCTCCGGTGCGGTGCTGCGCATGAGGCTCCAGCGCTGAATATACTGGAGGCGGTAAAGATAGGCCGAAAAATGGTAGTTCATTTTTTAAGTAACCCCTTTCATGCAGAGCTGAGTGTGATATGATAATAACTAATTGTATCAGACTTTAGACAACCTGGAACTGATGAGAGGAGCCGGAATGAAGATGCAGAATTTTGAAGAAAGCATTTATAATCTGATCGTAGAGACCTCCACAAACCTGCCGGGTGATGTGCGCAGAGCCGTTGCCAAGGGGCGTGCACTGGAAGACCGGGCGACCCGCTCGGGGCTTGCATTAACCACGATTGCACAGAATATCGGCATGGCCGAACTTCAGGTATCGCCGATCTGTCAGGATACGGGGATGCCGACTTTTATCATTCATACCCCTGTAGGCGTCAACCAGATTGAGATGAAGAAGGATATTCACAGCGCGATTATCCGCGCTACTAAGAACGGGAAGCTGCGGCCTAACTCAGTCGACTCGCTGACCGGTGAGAACAGCGGAGATAACCTCGGTGCAGGGACGCCGGTGATTCATTTTGAACAGTGGGAAGAGGAAAACGTGGACGTCCGGCTTATTCTTAAAGGCGGAGGCTGCGAGAACAAAAATATCCAGTACAGCCTGCCTGCAGAACTTGAAGGTCTGGGCAAAGCAGGACGCGATCTTGAAGGCATCCGTAAATGTATTCTGCATGCAGTGTATCAGGCGCAGGGTCAGGGCTGCAGTGCCGGCTTTATTGGTGTAGGCATCGGCGGCGACCGGACAACCGGTTATGAACTGGCAAAGAAGCAGCTGTTCCGCAAGGTCGAGGATGTCAATCCGGTTGAAGATTTGCGTAAGCTGGAAGATTACATTATGGAGAATGCCAATAAGCTGGGGATCGGCACGATGGGCTTCGGCGGTGAAGTGACGCTGTTAGGCTGCAAGATTGGCGTGATGAACCGGCTTCCGGCCAGCTTCTTCGTATCCGTGGCCTATAATTGCTGGGCATTCCGCCGCCAGGGGATCCTTGTCGAGCCTGCAACCGGAAATATTAAGGAATGGCTCTACGAGAGCGGTACAGGCATCTCTGTAGATGAAGCGGCCCCGGCTGTATCTGTGCCGGCTGCCGAGCCAGCCGATGCTGCTGTTGGTTCACGCGAGGTCCGCCTGACTACACCGGTCAGTGAGGAAGAGATCCGCAGCCTGCGGGTAGGCGATGTGGTCATCCTCTCCGGGGAGATGCATACCGGAAGGGATGCGCTGCATAAGTACCTGATGGATCATGATGCCCCGGTCGATCTGAACGGTGCAGTGATCTACCACTGCGGGCCGGTGATGCTGAAGGATGATGAAGGCTGGCATGTGAAGGCGGCAGGCCCGACTACCAGTATCCGCGAGGAGCCATACCAAGGTGAGATTATCAAAAAGTTCGGCATCCGCGCCGTAATCGGCAAGGGCGGAATGGGGCCCAAAACTCTCCAGGCCCTGCAGGAGCACGGCGGTGTATACCTTAACGCAATCGGCGGTGCGGCGCAGTATTATGCGGAATGCATCAAGAAAGTCAACGCTGTTGACTTCATGGAGTTCGGCATTCCAGAGGCGATGTGGCATCTGCAGGTGGACGGCTTCGCGGCTATCGTAACTATGGATGCACACGGCAACAGTCTCCATGCCGATGTCGAGAAGGATTCAGCAGCCAAGCTGGCCCAGTTCCGTGAGCCGGTATTTAAATAACAAAAACAGAATTCGAATATTCAGAAACCTTCTTTCATATTCCGGAAAGAAGGTTTTTTGACATTAATTATGCTTGACAGCGCATACATGATCATGGTAATTTTTACTTGGGAAACCGGTTTCCTTGCCCGCAGCACAGTTTTGCAAGTGATGGATGTAAATTCACAGGCAGTGGTGTTCAAATGCGCTCTATGATGAGAGGGAGATGAGGAATGAAACGCAACCGATGGCTTATTCCGGTACTAATCACATCTATTGTTCTGTCCGTAATGACGAATTTATTTGTACTGGCACCTTCACAGGCAGATGCGGCCAGCATCGGCACAGTCACTGAGAACGACACGATTTATCAGATTATGGTTGACCGTTTCAATGATGGGGATACCTCCAATAATGCCACCGGGGCCGCGATCCGTTACGGAGAGACCTCGGAGGATGATTTCCGCTATATGAAGGGCGGGGACTGGCAGGGGGTTATCAATAAGCTCCCGTATATTGCGAATATGGGTTATACCGCAATTTGGATCTCCCCTGTGGCAGAGCCGCAGATGACTAACCGCGACAACAACGGCACCGGTAAAAACACCGCCTATCACGGATACAACGTCAAAGACCCCAATGCCGCCAATCCCTACTTCGGGACCAAAGAGAAGCTGAAGGAACTGGTGGATTCCGCGCATGCACTCGGCATTAAGGTAATTATTGATGTGGTGCCGAACCATATCGGAGACTATATGCTGGGGACGCAGGCTTTTTATGATATAGCGGGTATGCAGCCGGCAGCGCCGTTTAACAACCCGGCCTGGTATCATCACAATGGTGATATTAACTGGTCGCTGACCGACGGAAGATATGATCAGTGGGCCCAGGACTATCTGGAGAATCACGATCTCGGCGGACTGGATGACATCGACTTTGATGTTCCAGCTGCCAAACAGGCCGTATTCAGCTCCATTAAAGCCTGGTTTGACTATACGGGAGCAGACGGTGCGCGTGTAGATGCTGCCAAGCTGATCAAGCCGACCGATATCGGTGAGCTGCAGAATCTCCTCGGTGTGAATACCTTCGGCGAGAATTTTGACGGCAATGCTGAATTCGTCTCCCGCTGGGTGGGCACGAATAAAGAGTGGGGCATGCTTGATTTCCCAATGTTCTTCTCCGTGCTGAACAGCTTCGCTTACGGGCAGTCTTTTGACTCCAATATCAAGAGCACTTTGGCTCAGGATTCCTATTACAACGGAAATGCGAATCATATGGTTACCTTTATCGATAATCATGACCGCAACCGTTTCCTGACGGAAGCCGGCGGCAGTGTTGAGAAAATGCAGAACGCCCTCTCCTTCATCTTCACGGTCCGCGGAACACCGGTAGTCTTCCAGGGGACCGAACAGAATAAAGGGAACGGCAACGGCCAGATTATGACAGGCGGGATCGCTGATACCTGGAACCGCTGGTCGATGGTGAAACGGGATGCGAACGGCAATGTTCTGGAGAATTATTTTAATGAGAACACTAGCACCTACAAGCATATTGCCAAGCTGAATGAAATCCGTAAAAATAACCCGGCGCTTCGCACCGGCACTCAGCGTGAAATGTGGTCTGCCCAGAACCTGTATGCCTTCTCACGCCGGATCGACAGCGGCACCAATGTTGGGCAGGAAGTCATTTCTGTATTCAGCAATGCAGCCAGCGGCACGCAGACGGTTACAATTCCGCTGCGTACCGAAAGCACACTAACAGTCGGAACCGTTCTAATTAATCAATTGAATACCTCAGATCAAGTAACCGTGCAATCAGGAGGCGCAACGGGGAAACAGATTACTGTATCTGTAGGAGCCAATTCAGCCAAAATCTATTCTAAAACACAGCCGGTAACGGACACCGTGGCTCCATCTGTTCCGGGTAACGTAACAGCAACCGTGCAAAATGCCTCCAGTGCACTGGTCAGCTGGACAGCGTCCACAGACAACGTTGGAGTAACGGGCTATGAAATTTACCGGAACGGGGTAAAGGTGGGTACCTCTGCAACTACCTCATATACCGATAACGGCCTCTCCGCGCAAACGAATTACAGCTACACGGTAAAAGCTATTGATGCCGCAGGCAATCTATCGGCATTCAGCGCAGCGGCGTTAGTCACTACACCAGCCGGTAATAGTGTGACTATATATTACAAGCAGGGCTATACCACGCCATATATCCATTATCGTCCTGCCGGGGGAACCTGGACGACAGCGCCGGGCGTAGCCATTCCGGTATCCGAAGTGTCAGGCTACAACAAAATCACGATTAACATCGGCTCTGCCACGCAGCTCGAGGCTTGCTTCAATAACGGCAGCGGAACCTGGGACAGCAATGGCGGCACCAATTACCTGTTCGGTACCGGCACCTGGACTTATACGCCGACCGGAAACATTAAGGCAGGCGCACCTGTAACGCCAACGGCAACACCGACAGCTACACCAACACCAACACCAACACCAACAGTAACACCGACTGCTACACCTACACCTACGCCAACAGCAACACCGACGGCGACACCGACAATCACGCCTACACCAACGGCTACTCCAGGTGGCAATTCAGTGACCATTTATTACAAGAATACAGCCTATACGAATTCCTATATGCACTATAGCCTGGATGGATCCGGTGTATGGACTACATCACCAGGATTACAGCTGCAGACTTCCTCCTATTCAGGCTACAAAACCGCTACAATTCAGCTGGGCACAGCTGCAGGTCTGACTGCAGCCTTCAATAACGGCAGCGGCACCTGGGACAACAACAGCGGCAGCAATTATCATTTTGCCGCCGGCACATGGAGTCTGGTGAACGGCAGCCTATCCGCCGGAGTGCCGCAGCCGGACAGCGTTACCTTTAAGGTCACTGTTCCGAGCTCTACCCCGTCATCCGGGCCGGTATATCTGACCGGCAGCTTCAACAGCTGGAATGCTGCGGACCCCGCCTATCAGCTGACCAAAGGCAGCGATGGTGTCTATTCCATCACGCTTAACCTGCCGGCAGGAACAGCAGTGCAGTATAAGGTCACGCGCGGAAGCTGGGCCTCGGTGGAGACAAGTTCAAGCGGCGCAGACATTGCGAACCGGACGCTGACACCTGCCGGTGGGGCGCAGACCGTATCGCTGACGGTACAGCGCTGGAAGGATCAATAACATCTGGAGCATATTCATATCTTCGCAGATACAATCAAAAATAAGGAGCGGCCCCCGATAGGGAGCCGCTCCTTATTTTGCAAACTGAAGAGTGTATAAGGAGAAAAAATTAAGATTGCTATCCCTGCAGTCCGGCTGTGGACTCGCGCGGAATCAGTTCCGGTTCCAGAAGCAGCTGCCGTGATGCCGTACAGCTGCCTTGGATATGATCCATCAGCCACTGGCCGGACGTTACCCCGAGTTTGAAGGTGTCGATATTCAGCGAGGTCAGCGGGGGAGTCGTATAACGGGATAAAGGATATTCATCAAAAGCTGCGACACCCAGTTGCCGCGGAACATCGATTCCCAGCTCCCGGGCCGCCTTCAATACACCAAACGCCGTATAATTCGTCATACATACTACAGAGTCAGGGCGCTCTCCGTGCTGGAACAGCTTCAGTGCCGCGCGGTATCCTTCGTGTTCATCTGCAGGACCGTTTACAATCCAGTCCTGGCGGACGATGCAGCCAGCCTGCTGCAAGGCCTGAAGGTAGCCGCTTAACCGGCGGCTGAAAATCCGCTCATTCCGCTCTCCACCGATAAATGCGGGTTTACTGTAACCTTGCCCCAGCAGATGGCTGGTCAGCATTCGTCCCCCGGCTTCATTGTCGAAATCGACCCAGCTGGCGGCCGGCTCCATTTCACCGATCGAGACGTACGGGAAGCGGAGCCGGTCCAGCTCCCTCGATAATTCTTCTGTCAGCACAGAATTATTAGCAATAATGCCGTCCACCCGCTGGTTCAGCACCAGCCGGTTAAGAAAATGGTCCTCCGCAGCATGGTGCTGGATATTGCAGAGAGTCAATTCATAACCCAGGGGGCCGATCACGCTCTCAATACCGCCGATAATATTGTAAAAGAACTGATTCAAAAATTCACTCTCTTTGGACATGTCGATCAGCAGTCCGACCGTATGGCTGCTCTGTCTGGCTAATCCGGTAGCGATGCTGCTCGGGATATAATTCATCTGCTTCATGATTTCCCGGACTCTGAGCTTGGTTTCAGCTGATATTTTAGGAGAATCGTTCAACACCTTGGAGACGGTGGACTTTGCCACATTTGCCGCTCTGGCTACATCTGAAATGGTTACTTTCATCGTTATCCCTCGCAAGAAAATTAGTCTTTATGAAACCGCTATAAAAGAATGGATAGGTGTTATCTCATAGTTTATCATTTTGTTGCGTCTTGTTCTATTAACGGGATTTCTACAGCGCTCCGGCACTGTCCGGGGCAGATTTTACACTGCGTTGATAATTGTCACGGGAACTGGTATTTTCGCAGAAATGGAGTTAGGATGTTCTCAAGGACACAACGATAAGAAAGAGGACTACTTTATATGAAACCGTTTCGCATCCGCCTCACCCTAATCATGATGGTCCTGATCGGGATCTCTATGATCGGTGCAGGCATTACAATGGCTAAGCTGTTCAAGGACTCGCATATCACTGCCCTGGAGGAAAACATGTCCCGGGAAATAAAATTATTATCCGGCACCTTGCAGTTTACCGACATGAACAGCGCTGATGCTGTCAGCTACTACACAGATCAAGCCAAACTAATCTCCCAGCTGACGAATTCCCGGATTACCTTCATTACCAGAGAGGGAAAGGTCATCGGCGATTCGGAGAAAAATCCGCTGGAAATGGACAACCACTCTACACGTGAAGAAGAAGTGATTGCGGCGAAAGAAGGCATTGGCCGTGCCATCCGTTACAGTGATACGCTGGACCGTGAAATGCTCTATGTGGCCGGAGCGGTACGCTCAGAGGACGGCTTCGACGGATATATCCGCCTTTCCATGGGGCTTGATGCGGTCACAGAAGGGCTGAACCGGGCGTGGATGATTATGGCCGGCGGACTGGTGCTGCTGTTTGTGGCGGCTACCTTTGTGAGCTATAAAGTGGCGTCCAGCATGACTTCGCCGCTGGAGCAGATTACAAGAGTCGCCCGGCGCATTACCGATTTGGACTATGATGCCAGAGTTCCGATACAGCGCAGGGATGAAGTCGGACAGCTGGCCAAAGCGATCAATGCAATGGCGGACAGCCTGCAGGCGCAGCTTAAGACGATCCGTGATAATGAAGATCTGCTGCAAAGCGTATTGGATAATATGACCGGCGGCATTGTCATGATCAACGCGGAAGGGGAGTTTGCCCTGCTCAACAAGGCCTCCGAACGGATGCTCGATGTGAAGAACAGCGAGATGGCCGGGCATTCCTACAAAGAGCTGAAGCATCATTATGAGCTGGCCCGGCTGATTGAAGAAGGTGTAGAGCGCAATGAGCCGATCCATGAAGAGCGGAGCATTTATACCCCTGCTGAGCGGATCGTCCGGCTTGACGGTGTGCCGATGGTACAGGACGGCTCTTACCGGGGTATGCTGTTCCTCCTGCAGGAGGTAACGGAAATCCGCCGGTTGGAGAAGATGCGCAGCGAGTTCGTCGCCAATGTGTCGCATGAACTCAAGACACCGGTGGCTGCAGTAAAAGGGTTTGCCGAAACGCTGCTTGGCGGAGGTGTGACCGATGAGAAGACCGCCCGTTCATTTTTGCAGATTATTTATGATGAGAATGAGCGGCTGAACCGCCTGATCGGGGACATTCTGGAGCTGTCCAAAATCGAATCCAAGCGTGTGCAGCTGGAATGCTCGCCGGTGCATTTAATCGAATTCTTTGATTCCATACTGGGGACGCTCAGTAAAGTGGCAGAGAAGAAAAAGATCAGTCTCAGCACCAATGTGCCAAACGAACTCTTCATCGAAGGGGACGAGGATAAGCTACGCCAGATCTTCATGAATCTGCTCTCCAATGCCATTAATTACACGCATGACGGAGGCAGCGTCAAAGTAACGGCAGTAAATAAACAGAAGGCGGACGGGACAGAGACCGTCGTCTTTACGGTCAGCGATACGGGAATGGGAATCCCGCGCAAAGACCTTCCACGCATCTTTGAGCGGTTCTACCGGGTAGATAAGGCCAGATCCAGAAGCTCCGGCGGTACGGGACTCGGGCTGTCCATTGTAAAACATCTGGTGGAGCTGCACCGGGGAACGATTACCGTTGAGAGTGATCTCGGAATTGGAAGCTCGTTTATTCTGGAGCTGCCGCTACTGCAGGAGGACGGAGAGTAGAAGACTGGTTGGTGCGCGACCTGTTGAGGCATGGATTGCATTTGCCAGCCGGTCTATCAAGCGATATATTAAAAGTATCAGGTTAATCTACGAAAGTTGCTGCTATTTTACACCAAGTTAACATTCCGGTGATATGATGGGCTTGCTGCAGTTTTGTAAATTTAAAAACATATGAATACGGGGGAAACTATGGCACAACGATTGCTTGTCATTGAAGACGAACCGACACTGGCCCGGCTGCTGTCCTATAACTTGACACAAGAAGGCTATGAGGTGACGGTCGAGGATCATGGAACGGCAGGATATGACCGTGCGACTAGAGAACCTTTTGATCTGATCGTACTGGATCTGATGTTGCCCGGTATGAACGGGATAGATATCCTTGATAAGCTGCGCGGGCAGGGCATCCGTACACCTGTAATCGTGTTGACTGCCAAAAACGCCGAGGAGGATGTGGTCCGGGGACTGAAATCAGGCGCCGACGATTACATAACGAAACCTTTTGGCGTGTCCGAACTGCTTGCGAGAGTGAGCGCTGTTCTCCGGCGGATCTCGGGGGTTGTGGAGGAGAGCCAGCCGGAAGTGGCGGCATCCGCATCGACGATCATTCTGGGACAGCTGGAGATTTATCCGGAGCGGTATGAAGTCTCGCTGGGGGGACAGAGCATTAATCTGCGCCCTAAAGAATTTGAGGTGCTGCTGTACCTGGCACGCAAGCCGGGTGTAGTGCTGACGCGCGACGACCTGATGAATGCGGTTTGGGGCTTTGATTATATCGGGGGGCAGCGTACTGTGGACGTTCATGTCAGCTCGCTGCGCAAGAAGCTGGAGCTTGATCCGGAATCCGTCCACATCGACTCGATCCGCGGGGTGGGCTACAAGCTGGTCGTGAACAAAAAAAGAGCACCGGTCATGTAATATGACGGTGTTCTTTTTTTGACTATACATAAAAATAGAAATGTAACTATACACTATACTTACACTTCTGTTAGAGGCCTAATCTCTGCTGTTGCTGATTTTACACTGCGTTAACAATTCTCTTCAACTCTATTTACACTGAAAGCTTATCATTGGGAACGAAGATGATGAGAAGGAGACGCCAAAACAAATGAAATCCATCATTGACATAGAGAAGCTAGATCTCTACTATGAGTCATTTCACGCACTGAAGAATGTGGAGCTGCAAATCCCGGAGAAACAGGTGACCGCGTTTATCGGGCCTTCCGGCTGCGGTAAGTCCACCCTGCTGCGTACCCTAAACCGAATGAATGACATGATCCCCGGAACACGTATTGAAGGAACAGTAAACATCGGCGGCAAAAATATTTATAGCGACGAAGTGGAAGTGGAAAGCCTGCGCAAGCAGGTTGGTATGGTATTCCAGCAGCCGAATCCTTTTCCGAAGTCGATATATGATAATGTAGCCTATGGCCCGCGCCTGCACGGTGTCCGCTCCAAAGCGGAACTCGACGAGCTTGTGGAGCAGAGCTTGCGCCAATCCGCCCTCTGGGAGGAAGTTAAGGATTTCCTGAAGAAGTCTGCGCTCAGCTTATCCGGCGGACAGCAGCAACGGCTCTGTATTGCCAGAGCGCTTGCGGTGCAGCCGGATATTCTGCTGATGGATGAGGCGACCTCTGCCCTGGACCCGGTCTCCACGCTTAAGATTGAGGAGCTTGTACAGGAACTGCGGAGTAAGTACACGATTGTAATGGTCACGCACAACATGCATCAGGCGGCCCGTGTGTCGGGACGTACCGTGTTTTTCCTGAATGGTGTCATCGTTGAGGCGGCGGATACGGAGATGCTGTTCTCCAATCCGAAGGACTCCCGCACTGAAGATTATATATCCGGACGCTTCGGCTAAGCGCTGGAGGACCCGTTCCTGGAAATGACAGGCTGACCATACGTTTTTGAGGAGGATCGGTTTACTTATGATTCGCAGAAAAGAATTCGACAAAGATCTGGAAGAGCTGCGCACCCTGCTGCAGCAAATGGGTGAGCATGTCATCGATGCGCTGGAAGGTGCTGTGGTGGCGCTGCAGACTCAGGATATCGAACGAGCACAAGACATCGTTAAGGCAGACTTGAGGCTGAATGCGATGGAAGATAAAATCATGGATATTGGCTCACGGCTTATTATTACCCAGCAGCCGGTAGCCAAGGACCTGCGCCGTATTATTGTTGCCTTTAAAATCTCCAGCGATCTGGAGCGTATGGGCGATCTGGCTCTGGATGTGGCAAAGGTTACTCTGCGTATTCAGGGACAGCAGCTGATCAAGCCGCTGGTGGATATTCCGCGCATGGCTGAAATTGTTTCGGTTATGATTACCGAGGCTATCCAGTCCTACCTGGATGAGAACACCGATCTGGCCTACAAAATGGCTCAGGACGACGATCAGGTTGACGGGTTGTACAGCGCAATGATTAATGAGCTGTATGCTTATATGGTGGAGAAGCCGGAATCCCTGAATCAGGCCATGCTGCTGACACTGGTTGGCCGTTACATTGAGCGGATTGCTGACCACGCGACCAATATTGGCGAGAGTGTCGTTTATCTGGTGACGGGCAAGCGCCCGGATCTGAACCAATAGCTTGAGGCAAGCTAGCCTAGACAGCTGGAGTGAACCTCCCTCACGTATTTCCCAAACAGCACGCCCCCCATGGAGGCATGCTGTTTTTTATTTATAATTGATAGCAATAACGGGTTTAAGCCGCGGAAGAATGGCAATCCTGCATTAAATGCAAGATTCCGTCCGGGAGACTCATTTCGTGCACTTTGGTTCTTTTTTGTACAGAGCATATGGTAAGATGTAAGAAGTAAGCAAGAAAAAGGCGAGGTGCTACAGTGGACAAGTTGATACTTATAGATGGAAATAACATCATTTACCGCGCGTTTTTTGCAATGCCGCCGCTGACGAATACAGCAGGACAGCAGACGAACGCGGTATACGGATTTACGACAATGCTATTGCGCTTAATTGACGATTATAAACCAAGCCATTTGATTGTGGCCTTTGATGCGGGAAAGATTACCTTCCGTCATGAAGGTTATGAGGATTATAAAGGCGGCCGCCAGAAGACCCCGCCCGAGCTCTCCGAACAGTTCCCGATGCTGAAGGACCTGCTGCGCGATCTCGGTGTGCCGCAGTTTGAAATCAGCGGCTATGAGGCCGATGATATCATCGGCAGTATCTCCCGGGAAGCAGATGCAGCCGGACGTGAAGTGATCATTGTGTCCGGGGATAAGGATATGCTGCAGCTGGCTTCGGAGCATACCACCGTAGCCCTGGTACGCAAAGGTGTTACCGAAGTAGAGCTGTACGGCCCGCAGCAGATCCGCGAGAAATATGATCTGACCCCCGAGCAGATCATCGACCTTAAGGGTCTGATGGGTGATACGAGCGATAATATTCCAGGTGTTCCCGGCGTAGGTGAGAAAACGGCACTGAAGCTGTTGCACCAGTTCGGCTCTGTGGAAGGTGTACTCGCCGGAACCGGCGAACTGAAAGGAAAGATGAAGGAGAAGCTGGAGGAGCATGCCGACAGCGCCGTCATGAGCAAGAAGCTCGCGACGATTTACCGCGAGGTTCCGCTTGAGCATGCCTGGGAGGATATGGCCTTTAGCGGAATTAAGACAGAAACAGCCGGACCTGCGCTGGCTAAGCTGGAGTTCAAATCCCTGCTGGAGCGCTTATCGCTAAGCGCTTATGCGCCAGCGGCAAACGGCGAAGGAACAGGAGCGGAAGCATCGGGTGCGGCTGAGACTGCTGTCCTGGATATCACGATCGTCGGCGAGGCCGAACTGGAAGCCCTAATTGCTGCCCTCCCGGATATTTCCGCACTGCATGTGGAGACGAACGGTGAGAATCCGCACCGTTCTGAAGTGATCGGCATCGGTCTGTCTTCGCCGGAGCAGCATTACTTCGTGCCGCTTGCCCTGCTGAAGAGTCCGGCCGCAGCACCGCTGCGGGACTGGCTTGGAGACAGCAGTGCGCCGAAGAGCGGATATGACCTGCACCGGGCCGATCTGGCCCTGCATTGGCAGGGGATCGCTTTTGCCGGAGCGGCCAATGACGTGCAGCTGGCGGCTTATTTGCTGGACCCGACGGAAGCGAATCAGAATCTGAATGATCTTACCGCCAAATATGGACTGCCCCGTCTGTCCCCGGATGAAGAGGTATTCGGCAAAGGCGCCAAATATAAAATTCCTGAGCTTGAGATTCTGGGCAATCATGTAGCCCGCAAGAGTGCTACTGTGCTTGGCATTGTGCAGAAGCAGCAGCAGGAGCTGACAGAGACAGCAATGACCGGCCTGTTCGTGGATCTGGAAATGCCGCTGTCGCGCATTCTGGCCGATATGGAGAAGCAGGGGATTGCTGTCAATAAAGAGGATCTCAAGGAGCTGGGCAAAGAATTCGAAGCACAGATCTCCACACTCGTAACGGAAATTTACGAGATTTGCGGAACCGAGTTCAATCTGAACTCGCCGAAGCAGCTTGGCGAAATCCTGTTCGTGAAGCTCGGGCTGCCTGTCGTTAAGAAGACGAAGACGGGCTATTCCACGGATGCAGAGGTGCTGGAGAAGCTGGCTCCTTATCATGATGTAGTGCGTCTGATCCTGCAGTACCGTACGATTGCCAAGCTGCAGTCCACTTATGTAGAAGGATTGCTCAAGGAAATTTCGGAAGAGACCGGCAAGGTTCACACCTTCTACCGGCAGACGATTGCCGCAACGGGACGTTTGAGCAGCCAGTTTCCGAATCTGCAGAATATCCCGATCCGGCTGGAGGAGGGCCGCAAGATCCGCAAGGTCTTCGTGCCGTCTGAACCCGGCTGGTCGATCCTCGCGGCGGATTACTCGCAGATTGAGCTGCGGGTGCTGGCCCATATCTCCGGTGATGAACGGATGAAGGAAGCGTTCCTGGAGGATATGGACATTCACACCAAAACAGCCATGGACGTGTTCGGGGTTACTGCTGATCAGGTAGACAGCAATATGCGCCGTTCCGCCAAGGCGGTTAACTTCGGAATTGTCTACGGCATCAGTGATTACGGCTTGTCTCAGAATCTTAATATTCCGCGTAAAGAGGCGGCCCAGTTTATTGAGCAATATTTTGAAGTGTTCAAAGGTGTGCGCAAGTATATGGATGATATTGTTCTGGATGCCCGTAAGCAGGGCTATGTCACCACGCTGCTGGAACGCCGCCGTTATCTGCCGGAGATTAATGCCAAGAACTTTAATCTGCGCTCTTTTGCCGAACGTACGGCTATGAATACGCCGATTCAGGGAACGGCTGCGGATATCATCAAGCTTGCTATGGTTCATATGGACAAAGCATTATACGAACGCGGGTTGAAGAGCCGCATGCTGCTTCAGGTGCACGATGAGCTTGTGTTTGAGGTGCCGCCGGATGAGCTGGAGCTGATGAAGGAGCTGGTGCCTGAGGTTATGGCCGGGGCGCTGGCGCTGTCTGTTCCGCTGAAGGCGGAGGTAAGTTATGGAAGTAACTGGTATGAAGCGAAATAGGCTCCCCGAAGCCTGGTGTTATCCGGTATAATGGGATAGAGGTGAGCCATAATGCCGGAATTACCGGAAGTTGAAACAGTCAGAAGAACACTAAACGATTTAATTACAGGCAAGCAGATACAGCACGTCACCGTCCGGCTGCCGCGGATTATTCAGCGTCCGGACGATATTCAGGCTTTTGCCAATATGCTGGCGGGCCATAGCATTGTTACGGTTGAGCGCAGAGGCAAGTTTTTGCGGTTTGTACTGGATGGGCTGGTAATGGTCTCCCATTTACGGATGGAAGGCCGCTACGGGCTCTTTCAGCAGGATGATCCGCTGGATAAGCATACGCATGTCATTTTCCATTTTACCGATGGTACTGAACTCCGTTACACGGATGTACGCCAATTCGGTACGATGCATTTATTTCAGCCGGGCGAGGATTTGCTGCTCAAGCCGCTGAATAAGCTGGGGCAGGAGCCCTTGGATGCTTCATTTACCATGGAACGGTTCAAGGAGATTGTCGCTGGCCGAAGCACCAAAATCAAGCCGCTGCTCTTAAATCAGGAATATGTGGTCGGCATCGGTAATATTTATGTAGATGAGTCCTTGCACCGCGCGGGAATTCATCCGGAGGAGACAGCGAAGTCACTATCGGACGAGCAGCTTGGCAGGCTGCATAGCGCGATTGTAGCAACCCTGACGGATGCAGTTAATGCCGGAGGTTCATCCGTGAAATCATATGTCAACGGCCAGGGAGAGAGCGGCAGCTACCAGCAGCAGCATCTCATTTATGGCCGCAAGGACCAGCCGTGCAGCACCTGTGGTACCCTGATTGAGAAAAGCGTTGTAGGCGGCCGGGGCACGCATATCTGTCCTAACTGCCAGCCTTTATCTGTATTTGTAAATAAAAATTGACCCTGGAATGCTCCTAATCCACAGGCACTATACACCATACCTGTCCATGCTGCCGAATAAGTCAGGCACCGACTGCCCGTCCCGCCCATATACTGTGTGAAGAATGCTGAATCAAGGTAACGGAACCGAGCGGATGTATCCGCCGGACTTCCGTTTCTTCACGGGAGGGATTGCGGGTGATCAGCCCATTGTTTTCACTTTTGCTGCTGGCCTTTGCGCTTAGTTTGGACGGTTTTGGTGTAGGCATTACATATGGATTACGCAAAATGAAGATACCGCTGCTCTCCATTCTGATTATCTCGCTCTGTTCGGGGATAGTCATTTGTGTCTCGATGCAGGTAGGTGTACTGTTAGCCAAGGTTGTCTCACCGGATGCCGCCTCCATGATTGGAGCGGTTATTCTCGTCTTGATGGGCTGCTGGTCCCTGGTTCAGATGCTGATGCAAAAGGAACGGGAGCACAGTCCGCAGGGAGCGGAGGCACAGCCTGTTCCATTAAATGAAGAGTCCGTGAATCCGGCCGGAGACTGGTCGCACAAATCGGCAGTTTTTTCTTTGGAGCTGCGGCATTTGGGAGTAGTGATACAGATTCTCCGGACGCCTTCTTCTGCTGACATGGATGACTCAGGGAGTATTTCCTCGATGGAGGCGTTGATCCTCGGTATCGCGCTGTCGCTGGACGCTTTTGGTGCGGGGCTTGGTGCTGCGCTGCTTGGGTTTAGCCCGGTTCCGACTTCACTGATGATCGCTCTGTTCAGCGGAACCTTTTTACTGCTGGGAATGAAAACCGGTCTAAAGCTGTCGGGGAGCTTCTGGATGAAGCATGCAGCTGCTCTGCCGGCGTTATTATTAATTGCAATGGGAATAATGAAGCTGTTATGAGGTGAGTACATGATTATGGGCTTAACCGGAGGCATTGCTTCCGGAAAAAGCACCGTCTCCGCACTATTTGTAGCTAAAGGAGCACGACTCGTCGATGCCGATGTGATCGCAAGAGGGGTCATGCTCCCGGGGCATCCCGTGCTGGCTGCTGCTGTTGAGCATTTTGGCCAAACCATATTATTGCCGGACGGCACACTGAACCGGGCTGCGCTGGGGGAAATCGTCTTTCATGACCAGGCTGCCCTGCAGGTGCTGAATAACCTGACACATCCTGCGATCCGCCAGGAGATCAAAGAAACGATGTATGCGATGGAAGAAGAAGATCCGCAGTCACTGATTGTCGTGGACATTCCTTTGCTGTATGAATCAGAGCTGGACAATCTGTTCAAGAAGATTACCGTTGTGTATGTGCCCCGGGAGGTGCAGCTAACCCGCCTAATGGAGCGTAACGGATTGACCCTTGAGCAAGCCACAGGCAGGCTGGATGCCCAGATGGATATCGAAGAGAAACGCAGAAGAGCGGATTACGTTATCGACAACAGCGGTGAGCTTACTCATACGGAACAGCAGGTTGCGGAACTTTGGGACAGGCTGGGGTTATCATGAGTTGGCTGCGTAAAAAAAGAGTACTGCTCATGTTATTCGTAGGCTTTACCGCAATTCTGTTCCTGAGCACCAATTGGATGTCTTTGTTTTATCCCATTCATTATAGGAATGAAATCCGTAAGCACAGTATCACTTATGAAATGGACCCGTTTCTGGTGGCAGCGATAATCCGTGTGGAGACCAATTTTAAGACAGGCCGGGAATCTAAAAAAGGCGCACTGGGCCTCATGCAGCTAATGCCGGACACGGCGAAATGGGCGCTTGAGAAGGCCAAGCTGCCCGATGTGTCGCTGGACGAGCTAAAAGAGGAACCTTCGGCAAATATTGAGCTGGGAACCTGGTATTTATCCTCGCTCTCCCGCCAGTTTGAAGGCAACCGCACAGCGGTAATCGCTGCCTACAATGCAGGACCCGGTAAAGTGCAGCGCTGGCTGGATGATGGTGACTGGGACGGCACAGAAGGTTCAGTGAAAGATATACCGTTCGGTGAGACCCGGCATTACGTGCAGCGCGTAATTTATTACTATAACCAGTACACGGAGATTTACAGCGAATTCTAAAAAAAGAAGCATTAAACGACGGTTAGCCGTTTAATACTTCTTTAGGCAAGCTTATTGGGGACAGGTTATTTGAATTGACCTGCCAGGGACTGTTCAGCCAGGGTTACAAGACGTTTAGTGATGTAACCACCGATCGAACCATTTTCGTAAGAAGTTTTATTGCCTTGGTATCCGTCTGGGGAAAGAGTGATACCTAATTCTTGGGCAACTTCGTATTTAAGTTGTTCCAAGGCACCGCGTGAATTTGGAGCTACCAGGTTGTTGCTGCTGTTTTGGCTCATTGCTGTTCACCTCCTATCGGTTGGTAACTGTATTATGTGCTGCTCTCGCCAGATTCATAACAACAATAAAACGGTGTTTTATGGAAATAAGAATTACAGCTTAAATTAGTGGAAAAGGAAGTGACCTGAGCTTATGAAATGCCCTTACTGCGATCACACGAATACCAAAGTGCTTGACTCGCGCCCGGCCAACGAGAATAAATCGATCCGGCGCAGGCGTGAATGCGAGCGCTGCAGCAAGCGTTTTACTACCTTCGAGATGATTGAAGAGACCCCGCTGATCGTAATCAAAAAGGACGGCAGCCGCGAAGAATTCAGCCGCGACAAAATCCTGCGCGGCCTGATCCGCGCCTGTGAGAAGCGTCCAGTGTCCGTAGAGCGCCTGGAATCCATCGTCTCCGAGGTTGAGAAGTCGCTGCGCGGCATCGCCTTAGCGGAAATAGAGAGCCGCCAAATTGGCGAGCTGGTGATGGAGCAGCTCTATCCGGTTGACGAGGTTGCCTACGTCCGCTTCGCCTCCGTATACCGCCAATTTAAGGACATCAACATGTTCATGAAGGAATTGAAGGGACTGCTGTCCAAGAACACAGGAGAGCTGGAGGGGCTATAAGGCTTCTCCAGGAGTTCATCAATCATTCGTTAATCCCATGAATAAAAACTTTTTTATAAAAGTGTTGACACCGAGGGCGATTTTTTATATTATATAGAAGTCGCCTACGGAACTTAAACATGACGAAGCGAAGTGAGTTTTCGACTCGCACCTGATTTTAGAATACATAATGTAGTTCTAAAGTATGCATCATGGGGCCATAGCTCAGCTGGGAGAGCGCATCGCTGGCAGCGATGAGGTCAGGGGTTCGATCCCCCTTGGCTCCACCAATAACATCATACGGACTCTTAGCTCAGTTGGTAGAGCAGTAGACTCTTAATCTATTTGTCCAGGGTTCGAGCCCCTGAGAGTCCATTACAGTAAGAACGGTAGCGATGCCGTTCTTTTTGTTGTTTCTAACTTTATAGTCCCTATTTCAGGGCCTTATCCGGAACGTCTTCCTTGTGTATTAAGGTCCATTTTTTCGTGTAGGCTCCTTTGGCGAGCACTAAAATATAAGCGTTCTTTTCCAATTCACTGCTCGAAGAGAAGGTGATTTTTTTCTTTTGTCCTAGCGCTGTGTACCCTGTCAGATTGTATCTGTAGCGGATACGATCATCTTTACCTTCAGTTCCGTCAGGCTTAGTGACTACAGCATAGACATACTCCTCCTTATACAGCGGGTTGAACTGATCAAAATCCCGTTTGAATGTTAGATATAGGCCGGAGCAAACCACAATAACGATAAGGATAAAAACTACTCTCTTTTTCATAAATACCTCCTGTTAATAAGTGTTATAACATGGCGTTTTTAACGACTTTCCGGTAATACCCAAGAGTGAATAATGCGAACAGAAAATAAATTGCAGCATAGGCACCAATTGAGATGACCGTTGGTATGGTGATGTCCGAAATAATGATGACCGATGCCGCCTTGACTGCAAAAATAGAGTGGAGCACACCAATGAATAAAGGGATAAGAAACACAACCATCTGCTTTTGAATAACACCCCTCATGATCATATGTGTATCAAATCCGAGCTGTCGTAGAGTCTTAAAGCTCTGTTTTTCCTGCTCTGCTTCAGTCATTTGTTTGAAATACAGGATGCTGCCGGTAGAGGCTAGGAAGGCAAGTCCCAGAAATGCAGCTATAAATATCAGTAATCCCGAAATTTGTAGTGCTTCTTTATATTGTGAATAGAAATCGGGCGAAGAATGGCCGTCAGGATTATATTTCTGGTAAAGAGAGGAGGCTAAAGCAAGCTCTCCCTTGTCTGAAATACGATACGTTCCGATCAGTGTTTTCTCAAAACCGGCAGTACTGGACATACTGTTCTCAATGTCTTTCAAAGTCGCCTCAGACACTAAAAGCTGATTGCCTGATAAATCGGAATTCACGAGATTTTCTGCGATCAGTTCTTTCAACAGGTAGCTGCCCGTCTGTCCTTTGGCCGCCAGCTCGACTGTTGTTGGATACCGCTTTGAGAAATCGCTGTCGTCAAATGTAGACGATGCCCAGGCATTGTATGCCACCGCCTCACCGTATGAGGGCACGGATAACCTTACTCCAGATCTTTGAAGCTGTTCTGCCGGAAGCCATAATAGTGCGCTGTCTATATGGCTGGATTCATCAAGCGGATTCAGAATAACACCATTCGTCCGGATCGCCTCGATCGTTTTGTGACGAAAATTAATTCCTTCGCGCTCCAGCTCGCTCATAAACGACTGTTCGTCCAGCGCCCTGTTCTCAAAGGCAAAGTCAAAAGGCATCGCCTTGCGGGTATCATGCTCTGCAGAATAGTAAACCGAATACGCCATGGTGACTAATGTAATGGTTAATGCCGATAACACTGTAATTAAGGTAAGTGAGTTGGCATTAGCTTTCATCCGGTGTATCAGCGGAGCCAGGGACAGGCTATTGTATAAACCGAGATGACCATTTTTCCGTTTGCGGAGCCAAGTGAAGCACCATCTGAGCGTCACGCGGTACAATAGATATGTCCCTGATATAGTAGATAACAGTACCAGAAGGGCATTCAGGAGTAATTGATCATCTACCATGTGGGCAGATAATTTATAGCCGTATCCAATCAGCACAACTCCAAGCATCGCATAAATAGCCGTGAACAATGAATGGGGCGGACTGGAAAGATCAGGCTGCATATCTGCTTGAAACAGATGGAGCAGAGTGCTGCGGTAAATCATGAATATCATTTGCACAGAAGTAATAACCAGGATCAAAATAAAGACCATTGCCGTTTCTAAAGCTGCTGATACAGAAAAGCTTATGGCAGGGACGCCCTCCAGATTTAGCAGTTTCATCAGAATCAGGACAAACAGGCGTGACACCATGGCTCCACAGGCAATTCCTGCTACAAGCGCACTTATACCGAGAAGTACATTTTCAATAACTAGATAACGGGCAACCCAGCTTTTGGATAGGCCAATTAACTGGAATACTCCGATTTCACGACTTCGCCGGCGCAGAAAGATCCGGTTAGATGAGACTGTGAAAATTCCAATAATCAGAATAAGCAGAGCTGCTGCAGACTGAAATGCCGCTGAAAAGTTAACACTTGCTTCCATCATGCTTTGAACCTGCTGATCGTGCTGCAGGGAAGCAAAAACGAAGAATAGACTCAAACTGAATATTAGTGCGAAGAAATACAAGTAATAATGCTTCACATTTTGCCGCATGCTGCGGAATACTAACTCAAATACCGTCAACATGGTCGCCTCCTAATACCGTCTGAACATCAATGATTTCTTTAAAAAACGATTGTCTGGATTTCTCTCCCCGGTAGAGCTCAGAGTAAATTTTCCCGTCTTTTAGGAACACTACACGGCTACAATAGCTGGATGCGACCGGATCATGCGTGACCATAATGATCGTGACGTTTCTTGTCCGGTTAATCTCTTCCATTACTGATAATAAAGAGGAAGCCGATTTGGAATCCAGTGCACCTGTAGGCTCATCTGCAAAAACTATGGAAGGCTGGTGGATAAGGGCACGCCCGGCTGCGGTACGCTGTTTTTGTCCTCCGGATATTTCATAAGGGTATTTACGTGATAATTCCTTAATTCCAAGCACATCTGCAATCGCTGTGTACTCACTCTCTGCCTGTTGCTTGCTTATTTTACTGAGGGACAGAGGCAGAAGAATGTTTTCTTTTACTGTCAACGTATCGAGAAGATTGTAATCCTGAAAGACGAATCCAAGTTTGTTCCGGCGAAATGTGGAAAGTGCGGTATTGCTCATTGTAGAGATATCTTCGTTATCAATTAATATCGTGCCGTCCGTAGTCCGGTCAATAGTCGCAAGTACGTTTAGTAATGTTGTCTTTCCGGAACCGGAAGGACCCATGATGCCAACGAATTCTTTACGGAGTACCCGTAAGTCTATTCCCTTCAAGACATGTTGTGCGCTGCCCTTTGAACCATATGTTTTATGAACATTACGGGCGTGTAGGACAGTAACCTGTTCAGTTGATTCATTCATATGAAACCTCCCGGATTGGATTATAGCTTAAGTGTACAACTCATTTTCTCTGGTGTCGCACGTTCTAGGTGACGGGTTGGCGAGGTACATGACAATATTGTCATGTTGGATGTGGTACAAAAAAACAGTCAAGATTAATCTTGACTGTTTATAACGGGATATGTTTCTCCTGGCCGCTTCTGAGCGTTTCGAAAGTATTGGGATCGGTGAAAATCATCCGCATCGTTGTACCTTGGGGCTGGCCGGGTAGCACATGCAGTGTAATTCCTATTTTATCTGCTACGGTCTGGGCAAGATACAGTCCGAGTCCAGTAGCAGCGTTATGAATTCTTCCATTCTCGCCAGTGAACCCTTTATCAAATATACGCGGAAGGTCATGCGGGCGGATCCCCGGACCTTCGTCAATCAAATCCAGACTCACATGCATTGTTTCCGTCACATCTGTCTTGAATATAAGAGCTTTACCGGAGGGACTGTATTTAATCGCATTGGTCAGCAATTGCCGGATAATGAACCGGCACCATTTCCGGTCCGTTACGACTATCGCATCATTTCCTTCAAGGCTGACTGCCAAATTTTTCTCCATACACCAGGGAGCCATTTCCCGGATTTCTTCTGCTGCAAGGCGCTGTACAGAGACACGCTCAAGGACATAGTCCGATTCCAGGGCAGGAAGACGTGTCAAATGCAGCTGGCGGTCTACAAGTAAATGAATCCTCAGCCATTCTGTTTCAAGTCTGCGCATTTCCGGATTACCCTGTTGCGCATCCATAATCAGTTTCATTGCGGTAAGAGGAGTTTTAACTTCATGAATCCAGGAGGCTGTAAAGTCATTTTCGATCAGTTGAGCTTCTTTCATCTGAGCAAGTTTACGTTTGAACTGGCGGGAGGCCTCATTTAATATTTCACTTATGGCTCTATCCAGTTCATTGTCCGGTTCAGGCAGGCTTTCATACCAATCGGAGGTCATACTGTTCTGGAGCTCGCTAATTGCTGCTATATATCTGGTTTCTTTCTTGTAGCGCCACACCAAAAACAAGGAAAATACAATTAGATATAAAGCATTTAAATAGAGTAAGGATGTAAATTCAACACGGAATCCTTGTTCGAAAAGGATTAGCAGATCAGTCAACCCCAGCAAGCCGGCAGTAAGCACCAGCCAGCTTATTCTTGAAGCCATGTAGCGCATGAACATTATGCCTGTTCCTCCTATAAAGTGACGGCCATATAGCCCATCCCTTTTTTAGTTACGATCGCATCTGAAAGTCCAAGCGGCTCCAGTTTTTGCCGAAGACGGGTGATGTTTGCTGTAAGGGTGTTGTCATTCACGAATTGCTCGTCTTCCCACAGCTTACGTATCAAGTCATGACTGGAGATAACGGCATTGTTAGCCTTCACGAGTGTAATCAACAAGAAAAATTCATTTTTTGTCAAATCGGCTTCCTCATCTGATTTTCGGATAACGCCTCGTTTTAAATCAATCAAGGCACTGTTCCATTCGAGAATGTCGGTCTGGGCTTCCCCATAAGCATACGTTCTGCGCAGAATAGCTTGAATTTTGGCATACAGCACATTGGTATGAAATGGCTTCTGAACGAAATCGTCAGCCCCCATATTTAGCGCCATCACCATATCCAAGGGGTGGTCGCGGGATGATAAGAAAATAATAGGTACCTCGGATACGGAGCGGATCTCTCTGCACCAATGAAAACCATCAAATTTTGGAAGGGTAATGTCCATGATCACGAGATGAGGTTGCTGATCAAGAAACGAACGCATGACCTCGTCAAAATCATCCGGCTGTGTAACCTGAAACGCCCAGGTCTCCAGCCCAGATTTCAAAGCATCATATAAGGCAGGGTCATCTTCAACTACAAATATTTTAAACTCCATAAGGTGAACCTCCTTTATTCGATGAGCGGTTGTACTATAAAGCATACCAAGCTTAAGTATAACAAAGTGTTTAGTCAACGTCTCGAACCGTCCGGCTGCTAACTTCTATTAGGAGCTAATTATCAAGCGCAGACATAGGCCGCAAAAAAACCGCCTTAACACTCTGCCCCAACTCGAATCGAACTCGGATGGGGTAGAGCGCTTAAAGCGGCGTATGATCCAAAACCTATTTATTTTATATTACGAATATGATCCTGCAAAAATCGCCTATCCAGGCACACCCTCCGCATTTTCGTAGATATTCATTACCACCTGCTGAATCGGCAGTTCCTTAACGGAAATGTCGGAGAAGCGGTGCTTCCGGGAGATGTCTTCTAGAAAATCACTGATGGAAATCTGGGCCGTATCCACTTCAAGCGTAATTTGAAAATCCGACGGCCGGTCGATTACCTTGGTGTAGGCATTATTGAAGACAGTTTTACCGGCAGAGTCCGCAAAAGTGAAGCTGACCCGCTTCTTCTCCCCGAGAAACAGCTTCAGTCGCTGCAGCGAATCATCAAAAACTTTTTCTCCATGGTTAATGACAATAACCCGGTGGGCAAGCTCCTCCACATCCTCAAGATCATGAGTAGTCAGAATACAGGTCATATTCCGCTTCTGATTCAGCTGCTGAATGAATTCGCGGATTTTGACCTTGGCGATCACATCAAGCCCGATAGTCGGCTCATCCAGGAACAAAATGTCCGGCTGATGCAGCATGGCCATGACGAATTCACATTTCATGCGTTCACCGAGAGACAGCACTCTGGTAGGCTTTTCGATCACATGGGCAATGTCCAGCAGTTCACTCAGCTCTTCCAAACGGCGTTTGAAGTCCTGAGTGGTGATCCCATAGATTGCTTTGTTCATGTTGAAGCTGTCGATCGGCGGAATGTCCCAGATTAGTTGTGATTTCTGACCGAAGACGGCTCCAATTTTGCCGACATAGCGCTTCCGGTCCTTGGCAGGGGAGTAACCAAGCACTTGGATTTCTCCGCTTGTGGGATACAGCGCACCGCAGAGCATTTTGATCGCGGTTGATTTTCCAGCCCCGTTAGGACCCAGAATCCCGCAGATTTCCCCTTGCCCGATGGCAAAGCTGATATCGTTGACGGCATGGATTACGACTTCTTCGCGCTGGAAGAAGCTTCGGATCGTCTGCCCCGCGCCTGCTCCACGCTTATAGGTTGTATATGTCTTGGTCAAATGCTTCACATCAATCACCGGCATCATCCGCCTACCCCCTCGTACAATCTGATCATATGCCGGTACACCCATACCCCTGCCGCCAGGAATAGCAAGCAGGGCAATACTGCTATGAAATCCCTTGCCTGCACCCGGCCAAGCAGCGCGGAAGCGGGGAGGAAGCCGACCATTCCCACAGGAATGATCATCGTAGCTACAGCCTGCACAGCCTTAGGGAAAATAGGCAAGGGATACTTTCCGATATTCAGCACGCTGTCCGCAAGCTCGGATATTCTCGAATTGCCCACCCATTTGAAGGACATCGCGGCCATCATCAGGGATAATCCTGCGAGGACCGCCGTCCCGGCGATGAACAGCCCGATAAATTGAAGCCAGAAGAGCAGCGGAATGGCACCTGCCTGGATGACAGAGAAGATGAATAACGCAACACCGCCCAGAAACAGGCCGATACTATCGGTAGAAAATGTAGTAGCGACAATGAAAAATAGCGGATTCAGCGGCTTCAGCAGAATCACCTCGAAGCTTCCCTCACGAATATGGGACATGGTGGTCCAGAGGACACCGCCAAAAATAAGGCTCGAGAGCCCGCTGGACATGGTGAATACAGCCTGGATCAGCAGCACCTCATATAAGGTCCAGCCGGGAAAGCTGGTGCCTGCCCGGTAAATAAGCAGAGTCACCAGCGGAAACAGAATATTGCCGGCCAATGTGATCAGACTGCTGATGATGAAATTCATGCGATAAGCTGCAGCTGCCTGTATCGCGGAATACATGCATTGCTTAAAAACCTCGAGATACCGTTTCATGTACAGAATTATCCTCTCATGGGGCAATCACGAGCCGACTGCGGTAAACTGCTTCATCGCCAGACGGCGGACAAGCTCGTTGAATCCGAAGGTAATGAACACTGCAACTGCCTGCATGCCCACAGCCTGCTGAATGGAAAGCTCAAGGCCTCCAAGCGAATAATGTCCGGTGAATACCATTGCGGGCATATATGCGATGTATTGAAACGGCAGGAAGAACTGGGTCACCTGAAGCCAGTGTGGGAAAAAATCCAGCGGAATTAGCGCACCTGAAAAAATGCCCGACACCAGCATAAATGCACTGCGTATTCCATTGGATTGGACAAGCCAAAAGGAAGTCAGGCCAATCGTGTAGTTCACATAAAAGTTCATCATAAAGGCGAGCAGCACACTTAGAATCGTCCAGGGAAAGCTCGCCGGCCGCATATCGACACCGAAAATAAAAATAAAGATCAACAGGCAGGGCAGAAATTCAAACAGGAAGCCCAGCGACCGGTGTCCGATTTTTTGAAACAGGGCGAAGGAACGGTGATGAATCGGTCTTAAATGAAAGGTCAGGAACTTACCGGTGCGCACAAGCATCGATAAGTTCCAATCGGCAAAATCCATAATCAGGTAACCGATCAGCGCAGTAGCACCGAAGTAACGGATCATCTGAGGAAGCGAGATACCGCCAAGCAAAGAATGGTCTCCATATACCGCCGTCCAGATGAAATACTGCACCATAAAATATACAGGGCCGACGATAATGGACACCATGGAATGAGTGCGGTAGGCACTCCATTCCTTATAAGTTACACCCGCCACCGCACGGCAAATCTGCCATTGGTATTTTAAGCTGTTCATTAAGTGAGCCCAGACCAAATAATGTTGGTTACATTATATAATCCCTCTGCGTACCAGTTATCTCCGGTAAATGGCACAAACCATACAGCGGCAAGCTGCTCTGTGGGGTCTATGACCATACAGCAGGCCCCTGCACCTTCATGAAAATAAGTGGTCTCTGAATAGAGGTAAGCGGGACCTCTCCGCATATCCAGTCCAATGCCATAGCTGCGGTCACGTTCATTGGCTCCCCAGCAGTGATCAGGAATTCCGTACAGGGTGCGGGTCGTGATTTTTTCGACTGCTTTACGGCCGATAATACGGGTACCCTCAAGCGTCCCCATCCCCAAAAGCATGTTGGCGAACCGGAGGAGGTCGGCTGGAGTTGAGATAAGGCCGCCGCCGGTTCGGGATACGGTATCCCACAACTTTTCCGCCTGCGAGTATTCAGGCTGCTTACCGTCGACAATATCATTCAACCGCTTTTCGTGCCGCTCGTTTCTGATAATGGCCCTTCTGGCCAATTCAGGAGTCAGTTCCCAAGCCGTATCTTTCATACCCAGAGGCTTCAGGATTTGCTCTTCTATATATTGTTCAGCGGTTATACCGGTCACTTTTTTGATCACTTCTCCGAGTAGGCAAAAGCCGAATGAGCAGTATTGCCATTCCTCACCGGGTTGTTTATTTAGGCCGCAGCTCAGGGCAGCTTTGATCCAGTCCGGCTCACCGTCCTCAGGCGTATATTTCTCAAAAAACTCATCGATTACCTGCCAATAAGACTTATGATAGGGAACCAGGCTCTCCGCACAATCGGGAAACATCCCCGAGGTATGGGTCAGAAGGCTGTAGATATCGATTTTGTCAAAAGGCGCTACCTTAAAAGGTTCAAGTATATCCCCAACCGGGGTGTTAAACCGGAATATTCCGTCCTCAACTAGTTTGGCGACTGCGACAGAGGTAACGGCCTTGGTGATCGATGCAATATTATGTACGGTTGTCGGGAGCAGCGGCTCCGGCCGGTCTTCACGGTATGACAGGGGGCCAATAGCTCCGTGCATAAATGTCTTTCCGTACCTTGAGGCACAATAGGATGCAGCCTGGAGCTTATTGTCCTCGATCAGTTTCTCAAAATGGGCGTTCAACACGCCGATTCTTGAAGCATCATACCCTACCTCTGCCGGTGAACAGTCGGTAACGCCTTGAATTTGCAGCATAACTTGTAAGCCTCCTTAAATGAATTGCAGGTTAGAGTGTCGCTCTATTAAAGCGCTCTCAACGAATACGCTTCATTATATTTCCAAAGAATGGATGTTACAACGGTAAGTTTGTTTATAACCAAAGTTGCCCTGGAAATGAGTTAGTTCGCTTTCGAATCTGTCACTTCATGTTACTATGAGGTGAAAGAAGCAAATCGTAACAGGAAGGAATAAAAAAATTACAATGAATACTACGAAGACGCTGAAAAAAACTGTAACCTTCTTTGAAGCTTTAGCCATCGTTGTAGGGATGATTATCGGGTCAGGGATTTTTCTGAAGCCCGGTATTGTCCTGAATAATGCCGGTACACCATGGATGAGTATCTTGGCCTGGGGAGTGGGGGGAATCATTACCCTGGCTTCTGCACTGAGCGTAGCGGAAATCGCTGCCGCTATTCCCAAGTCCGGTGGCCTGTACACCTATTTGGGTGAACTGTATGGGGGTGTGTTTGGATATCTGCTGGGGTGGGTGCAGGCTGTAATCTCTTATCCTGCTTCAGTAGCTGCTCTCGCGATTGCATTTGCTACCTATTCCGGTTACTTTTTGCCGATAAATGACTGGCAGCAGAAGCTGCTGGCGGTTTCGATTCTGGCTTTTATCCTCATCATGAACGTCATTGCCACCAAATTCGGAGGGATCATTCAGACTGTTGCGACTGTTGGCAAGCTGATTCCGGTGGCGGGTATCATCGGTGTTGGCCTTTTCTCGAATTTGGCTCCCGGTTTTGGGGGAATTGGGGCATCAGCAGCGGGTACGGGTTTTGGGGTGGCGGTTCTGGGTACGCTATGGGCATATGACGGCTGGATCGGGGTGACCAATATGGCGGGGGAAATCAAAGATCCGGTTAAGACACTGCCCAAAGTCATTTCAATCGGGGTTATGTTTGTTATTGCAGTATATGTCTTGTTCAATATTGCGATTTTTAAGGTACTGCCCTACGATCAGATTGTTTCTTCCAAGACTCCGGGAGCTGACGCGGCAGAGGCGTTATTCGGAAGCGGCGGCGGGGCTTTTATTACGGCAGGAATTATCGTGTCGGTACTAGGTGCGCTGAACGGTTACTTAATGACCGCTGCGCGGGTGCCTCAGGCAATGGGGGAGCAGAATCAGATTCCTTTTTCCCGTGTACTCCGCAGCATCCATCCCAAGTTCCAGACTCCGGCCAATGCACTTGTTTTTCAGAGTGTTCTGGCAGTGATCTATATATTCTCGGGAACCTTTGACACATTAACGGACTTGCTTGTATTTGTATTATGGATTTTCTTTACCATGGGTGTGTTTGGTGTATTCATTTTGCGTAAAAAAATGCCGGCTGAGAAGGGACGTTACCGTGTACCGCTCTACCCGGTTACTCCGATCATCGGAGTGGCAGGTGGGCTCTATATTCTGGGCAGCACGATTGTCAGTGATCCGCTGCGCTCTCTTATCGGAATAGGGATCACCCTGGCCGGACTCCCGGTCTACTATGTTCTGTCCCGCAAAAACCAATAATAAACAAAGACCGCAGCTAGTAAAGGGCGGTCTTTGTCACATATCCTTGGAGAAGCCTGATCTAGCTATGCTCTGCGATCTGCACCTCGAAGCCGTCCGGGTCCAGCACATAGAAGAACCGAAGGCTGGGATTTGGGGAAACCGGCCCACGCGCTACCGGGATGCCCTGGCCCTTCAATTCTTCGATTGCGCGGTCTAGAGACGCTACTTCGAACCCGACGGACACGCCGCAATCCGGCTTCAGTGCCTGTTCGGTTCCCTGAATCAGTTCGATCTTGGGCTGCCCCTCTGTCCCTAACATCACAATCTGTCTTCCTCTGCTCTCAAATCTGCGTTCAATGGGAAGTCCCAAGATCCGGTGATAAAAATGAAGAGAAGCCTCCAGATCTCGTACCCGAAGCGTAATCCAATTTAGTTTTAAAATCATAAGGCCGTGTCCTCCGTTTCAGCGTGAGATTGTTCTGCTGTTTCCATTATACGTTATAATCTGCTTAAAAAAATATTGACAGGCGGATCTCAAAGAGGTATGATATAAGAGTTCCCTTTGAGGTTGATTGATTAATTCCAACATCATAATATGGACTCTTAGCTCAGTTGGTAGAGCAGTAGACTCTTAATCTATTTGTCCAGGGTTCGAGCCCCTGAGAGTCCATCACAGAAAGAACGGCAGCGATGCCGTTTTTTTGCTGTTCAGGCAGCAAACCTCCATTCCGGACAGTTAACGATAGCAAAGAAGAGAGCCTCCTTTCAACAGGAGACTCTCTTTTTCTTTTACATCATAATCATTCAGGTGTTATCTGGTCTCCAGATAAGCAATGCCAAGTCCGCCGGTTACGGGGTTGCGGTAAGTCTCACAGGACACATCGAATACCTGTCCGATCAGCTCCTTGGTTAGAATATCTTCAGGTTTGCCGCTGGCGGCGACTTGCCCGTCTTTCATGACATATAGATAATCACAATATTCCGCAGCGAGGGTAAGGTCATGGAGTGCGGCGAGAATGCCGATGTCCAGCTTTTTCACGATGTTAAGAATCTGCAGCTGGAATTTGATATCCAAGTGGTTGGTCGGTTCGTCGAGAATCATGAATTCCGGCTGCTGGGCAAGGACACGGGCCAGAATGACACGCTGCTTCTCTCCGCCGGATAATGAATTATAGCTGCGGTCTGCATGGCCTTCCAGATTAACCCTGCGCAGAGCGCCGGAGACGATGCTCTGATCCTCCTGATTGTCAGTCTCAAGCATGCCTTTGTGCGGGGTTCTGCCCATGGCTACCATTTCCCGCACGGTGAAGTCGAAGCTCAGTTCGTTGAACTGGCCGACCACACCCAGCTTTTGCGCAACAACTTTGGGGCTTGATTTCATAACATCCAACTCAGAGAGGAAGACGTCACCCTGCCGCGGTTTGATGACTTTATAAATACTCTTCAGGAGCGTGGATTTACCGCAGCCGTTCGGTCCGATCAGGCCGACAAACTGCTTGTTGCGGACTTTGAGGGACACATCTTTAACAATATTTACAGTGGAGAAGGAGACCGATAAGTGATCAACTGTTAAGTTCATTAGGATTTACCTCCAAACGCATAGCCTTTTCTGACCAGCATGTACATGAACATAGGGGCTCCAATCAAGGCGGTAATGATCCCGATCGGGAGCTCGACATTTGGAACAATGGTCCGGGCGATAACATCCGTCCAGATCAGGAAGATGGCCCCAAACAGAATGGACGCCGGCAGCAGTCTCCGGTGGTCAGAGCCGACCAGCCCTCTTACCAGATGGGGGATGATCAGACCTACGAATCCAATCATTCCGCAGCTGGCCACCATGATGCCGGTAATCAGCGCAGTAATGATCATATAGGTTTTCCGGTAGGCGCCGAGTGAAATCCCCAGAGTAACCGCAGCCTCATCGCCAAGCAGCATTGCGTTCAGGACGCGGAATTGCAGCAGGAAAAAGAAGACGGCAAGCATGATCGCTATCGCAATCAGCGGCAGCTTGTCCCAGCTGGAAGCAGCCAGGCTGCCCATGGTCCAGAAGGTAACAGTCTTAATGCCCTCGGCGTTGTTGGCAAAATAAACAATGAAATTGGCAAAGGCGGTGCATAATGCGTTAATGACCATCCCGGCAAGCACGAGCTTGACCGAGGTCATTTTGCCTCCGGCGTTTGCCAGCAGCAATACGAGCAGTGAAGCACCGACTGCGCCGGCGAAGGCCCAGAAGGCAACCCCCGTTTGGCCCAGCAGCCCCATGGACCCGAAGCCAATCAGGATGGCGAATGTTGCACCGAGCGAACCGCCTGAGGAAATACCTAGTATGTATGGATCGGCCAGCGGATTCTGTACAGCAGCCTGCATGATGGTTCCGCACAGGGTAAGGCCGGCACCGATGAACATCGCCATCAATACCCGGGGAAAACGGATTTTCCAGATGATATCGACAAAGGAGCCGGAGGTCAGATCCTGAACATCTCCAATTTGAATGCCTGTGATGTGGTGGAGCAGAATCCGGTAGGATTGTGAGACGGGAATATCCACCTGTCCAAAGGATACAGCAGCACCAGCCGACAGAATTGTGATTATGAATAGAGTAATTATTACTGTCATAAATCCGTAGCGGCTGTTAATAATAGATTGCTTTGGTTCTGATTGTACAGCTATCTCAGTTTGCATCGCATTCATAAGACTCCTTCGTTGATTTGTTTTAATTTAAAATATATCTCATAGTGAGAATCATTGTCAATGAGAATTATTATCATTGACAGATGCATCTGCTTTCTATATTCTACGAGTTACGTACATACAGAAAAGGGGACAAGGATAATGAGACATGAATTCAAAAGATACGCACCGCTCCTGGTAGTTTTACTTATGGCGGTAATGATTGCCGCATGTTCGTCGAACACGAAGAATGAGAATGCGGCAGCGAGTACAGCTGCACCAACTAATAGCAGTAACACCGCCGCTGAAGAGACTGCTGCTCCAAGCACGAAGACCGTATACCCGCTCACCATCGAGAACTTCACCAACGGCGGTGAAGGAACAGAATGGAAGGCTAAGTCCCAGACCTTTGACAAGGCGCCTGAAAAGGTAGTGGCCAATACTCAGGGAGCTGCCGAGCTGCTAATCAAACTGGGACTTACTGACAAAATGGTAGGCGTTGCCGCGCTTTACGGTGCGGGAGATCCGGCCGTCCAGGAAGAGTTCAAGAAGATTCCTGTCATTTCCAAAGAGTATGCCAGTAAGGAGCTCGTTGTCGGTGCAAGTCCTGATCTGGTTCTGGGACGCAGTGACCTGTACGCGGATGCGGATTGGGGCGTAGGGACAGTTGAGGGCTTAAACGAGCTGGGAATCAAGACGTTTGTACAGAACACCAGCGTTAAGGGAGCTACACTCGACAGCTTGTACAAGGATATCGAACAGCTGGGTCAAATCTTTGATGTACAGGAGAACGCAGCCGCTTATATCGAAGAATTGAAACAGCGTGCCCAGACGTTGCAAGATAATGCAGCAGCAAGCGGAGAGAAAACCTTTGCTTATGTTTCCGACGGCGGAAATGGGGCCATTGCGATCTATAGCGGGAATGTTGATACATTTGCAGGCGATGTATTGGGATTGCTTGGACTCAAAAACAGCTTTGGTACCGTTACAGGAGAGATCAGCAAGGAACAGCTGATTGCTACCAACCCGGATGTCCTCCTGCTCTCGGTTTATACTGGCGGTGTTAATCCGGAAGAGACGCTGAAGGCCTTCTATGCGGATCCGTCACTGCAAAGTCTGAATGCGATCAAGAACAAAACAATTTATCCGATCGACTTTAACCAGTTCTGGGGATACAGTTATTCCATCTTTGACGGGGCCGAGAAGCTTGCATCTGAACTACTTGCTAAGTAAGAAGACAAGCTGGTGAATAAGTTTACAGTAAGCAGGCCGGGGAGTCACGCGAGTGACAATCCAGCCTGCCTTTTTTATGTTCACCTCGAACTCTATTGAAATTTAAATTTTGAATATTCAGTAATTTAAAGATAGAATAATGTTATTAAAAGATTTTAACGATAACAGCTTGGGGGAACAGAACAGTGGAATTGGGAATAAGCACGTTTGTTGAAACAACACCGGATGTGCACACGGGTAAGACGATGAGTCATGCAGAACGGCTGCGTGAAGTAGTGGAGGAGATTGTTCTTGCAGATCAGGTAGGTCTGGATGTATACGGTGTGGGAGAGCATCACCGGCCGGATTTTGCCGCTTCATCTCCTGCGGTTGTGATGGCTGCGGCGGCAGCCCTGACCAGCCGGATACGCCTGACCAGTGCCGTAATGATTCTGTCTTCCGCTGATCCGGTCCGTGTCTTTCAGGACTTTGCCACGCTGGACGGTCTGTCGAATGGGCGGGCAGAGATTATGGTCGGCCGCGGTTCATTTACGGAGTCCTTTCCGTTATTCGGCTGCGATCTGAAAGACTATGAAACCTTATTCGAAGAGAAGCTGGAGCTCTTGATGAAGCTCCAGGCATCGGAGAGGGTAAGCTGGGAAGGCCAGCACAGACCAGCTATACATAACTTGGGGATTTATCCTCGTCCGGTACAGCAGCCTCTGCCGGTATGGATTGCCAGTGCAGGGAGTCCTGAGTCAGCGGTACGCGCAGGGGCACTCGGACTGCCTTTCGCGCTGGCGATGATTGGACCTGTACGCCCCTTGCAATTTGCTTCGCAAGTACAGCTCTATAAAAAAGCAGCAGCAGAGTCGGGCTATGACAGCATGAAGCTGCCGGTTGCGGCGCATGCGCATGGCTTTATCGCGGAGAGTACACCGAAGGCAATTGAACAATTTTTTCCTTCGACGTATGCCAGAACCAATGTCAGAGCGGTAGAGAAGGGGCTTCCGCCTTACACACGTGCAGATTATGACGCGGCAGCCAGCTTTGAAGGAGCCTTATTTGTTGGTGACCCGGAGACTGTGGCGGACAAAATCATTCATTTGCGCAAGCAGGTTGGGGTTACGAGATTCCTTCTGCATGTGCCGCATGGCACGATGGATCACGCTGATGTCATGGAGGCCATCCGGCTTCTCGGAACTGAAGTAGCACCCCGGGTGCGGGAGGAGGTCAAGCGCTGGGAGAAAAGCCAGTGAGCAGCGTCGTTTTTTTGCAATACGGTTGATGGGGTTTCCTGATACGATAGGGATAACTTATGTACAGGGAGGTTGTTCGGTAATGGGTAAGCTGTCCATTGAAGATGTTCAGGAAATCAGATGGTGGATGTACCGGAATGCGCGGCCACTTGATTTGGCAAGATGGCAATATCATTTTGAGAATGGGGGTGCAGAACAAGTTCTTCAGGCTCTGGAGGCCTATCGCAACCGTGATAACGGATATGGTCATGCTCTAGATGCGGATAATTGGAACCCCAATTCTTCACCTTATACAACTGGAATTGCGGTTGCCATACTGCATGAAATCGGGATTACAGATGCACAGCATCCTCAAATTACAGGGATTCTGGCATACCTTGAGCACAGTGAAGCATTTTCTGAGCAAGGCTGGCCGTTTACAGTAGCATCCAACAGTGATTTTCCCCATGCACCATGGTATACCTATAGCGAACAAAATAACATCGACAATGGCTTCCACGCTACGGCTAGTTTGGCCGGTTTTATCTTAAAGTTTGCTGACCCTTCTTCCGGATTGTATACGAAAGCCCTGGCGCTTGGTGATAAAATGATGGATAAGCTCAGGAAGTCCGGACAACTCGAAAGCCATGAGCTTGGCGGGTATGCTACCTTTCTACGGGATGTAGAGTTGGCAGCGTTAAACGGCAGATACAATTGCGATGTACTTGCAGCCAAGCTGCAGGAGTTGGTAAATGATGCGATTGAAAGGGATCCCGCCAAGTGGCCGGTCTATTCGATGAGGCCGTCTATGTACATATCGTCTGCAGCAAGTATTTTTTACAAAGGGAACGAAGAGATTGTGGACAAAGAGCTTGATTACATCCTTCATTCGAGAACTGGCGCGGGAGTATGGGATATAATGTGGCAGTGGGCGGATTACCCGAATGCGTTCGCGGTAGCTGAAAACTGGTGGAAAGCAAATTGGGCCATTCACAACGTATTGCTGTTAAGGGAGTTTGGGCGAATCGAAGAATCGGCATTTTCGAGATATGAACCGGTACCATTGTGAGGTACTAAGGGAGGATTATTAATGACCGAACGCATTCCTTGTAAAAGCGAAGGATGTTCAGCGGTGATTCTGCCGGCGACTTTTCATAAAACCGGTGGTTATTGCATGCCATGCCAGCAAAGAAAGGAGCGCCAAGAGCGGCAGGAATATATTGTGAAACACCGCAGAGAAATAAATTTATACGAAGGGATCAGTGATCCGGTGGAGTTGCTAAAGCTCATGCATAGTTCCAGACCGCATGATCCTCTGATCGAATATACTCCGTATGAATTGAGCAAGGAACAGCTTTATATTACTCTCTCCGAAGAATGCGGACAAACTGGAGGCTTATGCCGTTGATTTGCTGCATGCAGGAGACGAAGATACCTGCCTTGACATCCTTGTATCACTGGTCTGTTATAACAATAAGCTGCTGACAATCAGTATCCCTGAGCTCTTACACTGCGAAGTGTATTCTCAAGGCATTTTATTTAAGGATGCGTCAGCAGAGATCCGGGAACAGCTGCTAAGACAGTTGGAAACAGACCGCGACAATCGTAATTATCTATTGCTCGCTTTGAGCTGGATTGGAGACGATCAGGTGGTCCGGCGTTTCCGGGAGTGGCGGGAGAATCCGCCCAAGTGGACAGAAGAACTGTATGTCGCGCCTGAACAGTACGCATATGAAGCAGGCTGGGAGCTTACTGAGGGCGGGCAACGCCGGGATTTATTTTATCAGTGGAATTATGCTGTTGAAAAGATAGAGACTGGCGGGAAGTCAGCTCCTGTCACGAGACCGGCAAGCTTCCTGACAGAAAGCGAGCAAATCTGCCAATGGTGTGGAGGGAAGCTGACTAACCTTATAGAAATCGAGGCAGGCCGTCCTTCTATTTGGCGTTTGCCTATCATCGGAGAGCGGCTGCAGGTACAGACTTGTATAATCTGCAGCTGTTATGGCCCAGTTTATATGGAGCTGGGCATCGGGTTGGAGCCGAAGTGGAGCGCTTATAATCAGACACCTGATTATTTGCCTGATACGGACTCTGATGAGGAACGTACGGAGTACCTGACTGCCGGAACGAATTTTAGCGTATCCGCTAAGCCGAGGAATACCTATCATGCAGCTCAGTGGACGCTGGAGCCGAAGGCTTCACAGATTGGAGGATACCCGACATGGATCCAGGATGCGGAGTACCCTGTAAGTCCCTGCTGCTCGCAGAGCATGTATTTTATCGGACAGCTGGACTGGGAAGAGGTAGAAGCGTATGGGGAGGGAATTTATTACATGTTTATATGTCCGGACGGCAAAGTTACAGCTACGTTATTCCAGCAGTCCTAATACTTTGATGTCGAAAAAAACGCCCCCAGATACTAATGTCCGGGGGCGTTTGAATGGGAAAACCGACTCAGGTAATTGAGGCTTCGTAGATCGCCTGTGTGGATTTTGCGAGCAATGCATTGAATTCTTCATCCGTTTGCTCGTCGCTGAGTCCCTGTGATAAGGCACGGGAGAAGCTGGCGATTAATCCGTGGTTACGCGACAGCTTTTCATTAGCCTCCGCTTGGGTATAGCCGCCGGACAATGCCACGACCCGTACCACATGCGGTTCCTGGATCAGCTCACTATAGAAATTGTCTTCCGTCGGTATAGAAAGCTTCAGCATGACTTTTACGTCTTTGCCAAGAGCGGATAAGTGAGTTATAAGCTCGTCCTTTAATATCTTTTCCGATTGTGCCTTATCGCTACTATGAATATCCACTTCCGGTTCGATGATCGGCACCAGACCATGTCCGGCAATTTGCTTGGCGAAAGCGAACTGCTGCTCTACGACTTCATGAATGCCGTCAGGGTTGGCCTCTTTAATCAGTGAGCGCATTTTGGTTCCAAAAATATTTTTTTGGACGGCCCGTTTCAAAAGCTCATCCAGCCCGGGGATAGGCTTCATGAGTTGAACCCCATTGGTAGACTCCGCCAGTCCCTGGTCGATTTTGAGAAAAGGCACAATGCCTTTCTGCTCCCAGAGGTAATCGGCGGTGAACTGGCCGTCAATGGTAAGATCCATCGTGTTTTCGAAAAGAATGGCACCTAGAATGTGCCTGGAATCAAATGCGGGACTTTTGATAATCCGTGTCCTCATCGCATGCACCAGGGTAAACATTTCCTGATCATTGGTGTAACGGTCTTCACGGATACCGTATTGCAGCAGGGCTTTCGGGGTGCTTCCTCCGCTTTGATCCAAGGCTGCAATAAAGCCGTTAGCTTGTTGAATCCGCTCTAATTGTTTCGTATTCATGGATGTTTCTCCTCTCGTTTACATAGATTTGGAGATCAACTTGAACCTGTTTATTATATCATTCCTGCGTGTAGATATACATTTTTGGTGGATTAGACTGAAGTTCCCTTAACTTACCACTGGGGAATTCCTGAGAATTAGCTTTCTAATGATGGCGTTTTCATTTCTATCAAGGCAGGTACTGTACGGATCTAAAATAGACTACCCGTTGTATCTCGAAAAAATATTGTAATTATTTAGTAATAGGTATATCATCGTCAAAAATGGATAATCCAACCTTTGTCTCCGGCTTAACTAAAACACATGGGAGGTTTTGATGATGCAACGCTCTTTATCTGATTGCCGTGCTTTAGTAACAGGGGCTTCCGGATTTATAGGCGCCTGGCTAACTCGTCACCTCGTTGATCGAGGTGCTGAGGTAACCACTATCTTGAGCGAGTTCAACCCGCGAAGCCAGTTTGCCAAGCTGGGATTGGACAAGGAGATTCGATGCTATTATGGGTATATTACCGATTACAACCTGATTGAACGTGCAATTACAGACGGGAAAATCAATACTGTCTTTCACCTCGCTGCTGTTTCCCTTCAAGACTTGGCCTATCAAATCCCCTGGCAAACTTTTGAAACCAATGTAAAGGGTACCTATAATCTTCTGGAGGCTTGCCGTGTTCACCAGGACCAGGTATCGAAAATAATTGTTGCATCCAGTGACAAGGTATACGGTGACAGTCCTATTCTCCCCTATTATGAAGACATGCCAATTCAAGGCAGAAATCCCTACGATGTATCTAAGGCTTGTTCCGATCTTATTGCTCAAAGTTATAGACATAGTTTTAATTTACCTATAGCCGTAGGCCGTTTCGGCAATATTTATGGGGGTGGCGACTTGAATTACCGCCGTTTAATTCCCGGCACCGTACAACGGCTGTATGCAAAACTGCCCCCAGTGATTAGAATTCCTTCAAACGGGATATACATGAGAGATTTTTTGTATATTCAAGATTTGGTTGCCGCTTATATGGCTATGTACCATTTTGTAGATAGAGAAGGAAAGGGTGACGATTTTAATTTTGGGACAGGTAAGTTGTGGGACATCAAACAAGTGATTGAGATCATTCAGCGTGCCATGAATCTTGAACATATTGAACCACTGTACGAACATCACAAAAACAGTGAAATCCTGCATCAGCACCTGTCACCAGAAAAAGCAAAATTTATGCTCAATTGGTCCGCAGAAACTTCGCTTGAAGAAGGGATCAGAAACACGGTGGAGTGGTACTGCAATTATTGGAATCCTGATAATTCTAATAACGCTATGTTGGGAATAGTTTAACGCATCGAATTAATTCAGCTGCGGAACCGGATGGAACGACAAAAAGGCGTTCGATGAACGCCTTTAGATTTTAGGGAGGTATTAATAAATCTTGTTCAGCAACCCAATCACTTCATCAAGGGTGAGACCAAAGGACTTGTAGTAGGATGTATCGCTCTCCATTTGCTTCAGGACCATTTCATTGCGTATCCGCAGCATATCACCCTGTGAGAATTCGGCTATAAAACATCCTTTACCTGTTACCGTATTGATCAAACCGCTTCGTTCAAGTTCTTCCCAAGCTTTCTTAACGGTAATTACGCTAACATTCAGCTCCAGGGCTGCCTGACGAATGGGGGGAAGACAAAAGCCGCTTTCCAGCTCGCCTTTCAGAATTTGTGCGCTGATCTGTTCGTAAAGCTGCTGATAAATCGGTTTCTCGGAAGTATTCGAAATCGTTACATTCATAATATCTCCACTCTTAGGAATCTTTTTGACGCAATCCGGTAGGCAATTAGGGTGAATGCAATGAAAATTACGAGGCCCAGCATCAGAATGGATAATTGCAGCAATGTATTATCCGTCCCCGAGCCATAGAAAATGTCGTTTACCCACGGACTCTGGATTCCGGCCCATTGGGCCACCCCGGCAAATAGGATAGCGGCTGTAGTGGATGCCGTAGTTGCCGCTCCATATTTATATGCGGTCTTGTAATGCATGGATATAAATACGATGTTGAAGATCGCCAGCATGATGAAACATAATCCCCAAAAGCCCATATACGGCGGATAGAAAATATAAGTCAGATGAGGGTACAAACGAAACGTAAATATACTGAAGATCATGGCAATGAGAAGATGCATGAGTTCAAGAATGACAACAACGGTTACCCTGGCCTTCACGATGTCCTTTTTGGTCACAGGCATCATCGTACTAAACATCAAATCATTCTGACTTTTAAATCCGCCAAACATATTCGGTATTGTTATGAAGCAGAAATATAGCGGTACGATAAAGTAGATCCAGCCGGGAATAAGCATTAAGCCGCCCATAATTAAGGGTAATACGAAGAACCATGGGTTTACGCCTAATTTCAAATCTTTGATTACCAAACTATACATATACATCCTCCTTCTTTTTCGCGAAGTAGATCATGATGTCATCGAGGCTCGGTGTGGTGGACCTTAGGTTGGATAGTGGATCCATGTCCTTGGTACGAATCAGTCCGGTAAAGCCGAAGGAGTTGATTTTGTAGGAAATCAAATGTTCCTTCACTTCGCTTAATTGGGCTTCGCTGCCGCTGAGTAAACGGTAGGACTCCTTTAATTCGTTTTTCTCGGAGCTGGCAATGATTTGTCCGTGTTCAATGAAGGTTATATAGTCCGCACATCTTTCCAGGTCGGAGGTAATGTGAGTAGAGAATAGAATGCTAATCTCGCCGCCCATGATGAGCTCCTGAAAGATATCGAGCAGATCGTCTCTTGAGACAGGATCGAGTCCGCTGGTCGGTTCATCCAGGATGAGCAGCTTTGCGCCATGCGATAAAGCAAGGGCCAAGCTGTACTTTACCTTCATTCCTCTGGACAGCTCCGCTATTTTTTTGTTCTCATCCAGCTTGAATCTCTTTAGATAATTGTAGTATGTTTCATCATTCCAGTTCTTATAGAATTTTTTTGTAATATCGGTCAGCGTCTTGATCTTGCTCCGTGTATAGAAGTCGATATCACCGAATGCGCATCCGATTTCCTGCTTCAATTCAATTTCGTGATCAGTGATGTTCTTGCCAAGAATGTATATCTCGCCGCTATCGACTTGAACCATATTCAAGATCGACTTTATCGTGGTTGTTTTTCCTGCGCCATTGGCTCCGATAAAACCCATGATGTAGCCCTTCTCCAATTGAAAAGATACATCTTTGATCTGAAAATGAGGATATCTTTTATTTAAATTTCTTATATCTAGTGCCAGCATACTATACCTCCTCATAAAATTGTGTATCCCGTGTATGCACAATGTATCACGAGTCTTTTACAACAGTCAATGGGTATTTCGCATGTTATTCCATACATTTACATTTTTCTAGTAACATTTGTAACTGTATTAAATGCTATAATTTGATAAATATAGGATGTAAGCGTTTTACTAATATGACTGGGGGAATTGTTGTGAAAAAAGTAACAAAATTATTATTGGTAGCCGGAATTTCTTTGGCGGTTGTTGGTGTTGGAAACAGCGGCGCTCTTAACAATGTATCTTCCGCAGCAAGCGCACCGCTCAAAGTGGGCCGGGTAGAGGCTGCAGCCCATGGCACTAAGTGCTTCACAGTAGCGGTTGCGGTAGTTCAGAACGGCGTAATCGTTGCTGCTTCGCTGGACGACTATCAATTCCTGAGCACAGATGTGGCAACGGGAGTGCCTAACTCTGACAAGGATTTCGGACAGAATTATAAAGATCCTAACATGGTTCTGGCATCCAAAAAGGCTAATGCCGAATACTATAGCGAGCATATGAAAGAAGAGGCGAAGTCCACAGTTAGTTACGACAAGAACATGGCCGCTATTGAGAAGTTTGCGACAGGCAAAACGATTAAATCACTTGAACAAACCTTGACCTACAAAACGAAAGAGCAAGTGGTTGACGCTGTAAGCGGAGCAACGCTTGTGGATACCCAAGGCTACTTAAAAGCAATTCTTGCTGCAGCTAAAGCGGCTAAATAAACGAACACACCCGTCAAGCGGTGCAGACACCATCACAGCTTCAGCTGTGATGGTGTCTTTTTGTGTAGGCTAAACCATGAAACACCAGCAGCTTTCTTATAAAAATTTTACATGAAATAGTTTTCACTGTATTGTAAAATTACGACATAGGAGGATGCAAAAGCCCGCCATTGTGCGGTTCTGCCTATTTTGGGCAGGGTAGCAGGGGACTATCCGGCCTATGATTATATTTTACCTGGAGCCGCTTGGTGGTATGATAGAAAGTGGGGTGAAATGAATAATGAATAATGAGACAGTCAATGAGGAAACAGGCAGCAACCCGCCAGAGATGACCGAAGAGAAGTGGAATGAGCTTCTGAAGGCGGTTCACCATAATGGTATGGTGGCTTTGAAAATGTATTTTAAAGATGTGGATAGTCAAGTCTTGAACTTGCAAGCCTACGGGCCAGTGTTCCTGTATCATGTCAAGGATGAGTCCGGGGATGTCTATTCAACCGGTTTTTTCCTTCGTGAACTGGTGGGACGCTTCCAGTCGGATAAGAGTCCTGAGGTCTGGGTGTCCTCCTTCTTCCATGAAATGATGAAGACCAAGGGAGGCCAGCCGTTGCCGAAACAGCCGGAGAGTGAAGACGAGGCTAAGGCGGTTATTGACAATCAGGTAATTCCGCTGTGCATTAAGACAGTAGAAGAAGAATTCGCACCGGAAAAGGTGCATGCAGGCTTGGCATTTAATGAAACTCACGGTCCTGTTTTCGAAGCAGGCTTCCCGGAAATCACCGAAGGCAATAATGTCTGCGCGATTCCGCTTCAGTTGCTCTATACACATTATCAGCTGAACCGCGACCCTTCTGAGCTGCTGCTTCAAGGGATGTACAATATCCGTAAAGAGCATGGATTGGAATAAAGCGGATTTGGATTGTTGAGCAGGACAAGCCCGGGCTTATAGCCTGATCCTATTCAACACAAAGAGACGGCAGGATTCTGCCGTCTCTTTGTGCTATGCAGGTATTGGAGAATTTATTAAGCGTTACGCCTATAGAGCCTTGTCGTCGATAGAGTTCAACCAGCCCTCGATATCCCCGATAACAGAGCCGACACAGCCGTCTTGGAAAGGTGAGATGAGTCCGGCCAGTTCCACGAGTTCAACAAAGGACTTGCTGCCTCCAGCCTTACAGAGCGTCAAGTAACTACTCCAGGCATTCGCGAAATCCTCACCTGAGCGTTTCCAGAACTGGAAGGCGCAGAGCTGGGCCAATGTATAATCAATATAGTAAAAAGGAGTGCGGAAAATATGGGTCTGCTTCTGCCAGAATCCGCCGTGTTCTAAGTAGCTGTTACCGCCGTAGTCGCGGTGCGGCAAGTATCTCTGCTCAATATCCCGCCAGGCCTGTTTGCGTTCATCCGGCGTCGCTTCAGGATGGCTGTATACATAATGCTGGAATTCATCTACGGCAACGCCGTAAGGAATAAATTCCAGGCTGCCCGCCAGATGGTTGAACCGGTACTTATCAGCATCCTCTTCAAAGAACAGGTTCATCCACGGCCAGGCAAAAAACTCCATGCTCATCGAGTGGATTTCTGCAGCTTCGTAGGTAGGAAAGGCGTACTCGGGCACAAGCAGGCTGCGGCTGGTATATACCTGGAAGGCGTGGCCTACTTCATGGGTCAATACATCGATATCTTCAGAGGTCCCGTTAAAGTTAGAAAAAATGAACGGTGCCTGATATTTTTTTAGATAGGTGCAGTAGCCACCGGATTGCTTGGCGCTTTTGCTTAACAGATCCATCAGCTCGTTGTTTTGCATAAATGTAAAGAATTCGTCCGTTTCGGGCGACATCTCTTTATACATTTTCGCACCATTAGCCAAGATCCACTCCGGGTCGCCCTTTGGCGTGGCATTGCCGCTATTAAAGGTAAGGCTCTCATCATAGAACTTCAGCGTGTCAAGACCCAGGCGCTCCGCCTGACGCTGCTTCAATTTCTGGGCTACCGGAACGATTTGCTCAAGCACCTGTTTGCGGAAGCCTGCAACCATGCCGGCATCATAATCCGTGCGGTTCATCCGGTCATAGCCAAGCTCAACAAAGCTGGGATAGCCTAGCTTCCTTGCAATCCTCGTGCGTACATTAACCAGCTCGTCAAAAATGCGGTCAAATTCGCTTTCATGCTTGGCCATAAAGTCATATCTGGCAGTAAACGCGCGTTTACGCAGGTCACGGTCCAGCGACATTTCAAAAGGAGCGAGCTGTGACAGGTTCCGTTCCTCACCCTCAAACATGATTTTGGCCGAGGCAATGAGCTGGGTGTATTCCGTAGACAGCCTGTTTTCCAGCTGCAGATCCTCGATAATTTCAGGGCTGAACGTCCGCAGAGAGATCTCTGCAAGAGCGAATAGCTGCTTCCCCCACTCCTGCTCGAACTCTGCTCTATACTTGGAGTTAACGATACCCTTGTAGAAGTCCGTTATGTATTCCTGGAAGATAGGAACAATCTCATCAAAGAAATCCTGCTCAGCCTTGTAGAACGCATCCTCAGTATTGATGGAATGGCGGATATAAACAAGGTTTTGCAGAGTATCGAATTCGCTGCGCAGCTCATTGAGCGCGACGATGGATGCCTTTTGTTCCTCTAAGGTGTCTGCTTCCAGGCCTTTCAGGAGTGAGGTGAATTCAAGCTTAAGCTTGTCTACATCGGGACGTTCGTAGGGATATTCAGTAAAGTTCATGTTATATTTCAGCATCCTTTCTCTACCAGATGAAGTATATTATACTATATGGAAGAAGAAACCAAAACTCGGAAATTGAGATACTCACATGTTAAGCGTCTTCATCAGCGCGATAAATAATCCGATAAGCGGCGAATAGTGGCGGTCACGGTTATAGGAATAGTAGATATGCCGCTGAAAACGGTATTCTGGAATTGGACGCATCATTAACTTGCCTGTTGCAACTTCATCAGCTACCGCAAGCCGTGAAATGAAGGATACATGCCGGCCGCTCATCAGTGATTGCTTAATGGCCTCCAGAGAATCGAGCAGAATATGGACGCGGGGCTCAACCCCGCAGGCTTCAAACCATTTGTTGGTCATTTGCCGGGTACTGGATTGCATATCGTGCAGAATGAAATCCGCCGATGAAATCAGGGATGGGGTTAATTCGGACCGGTCCGCAAATTCATGATTGGGGGCAAATACCAGCACCAGCTCATCTTCGCATAAAGACTGGCTGTGCAGACTGGGCAGGTAAAAGGATTCCGTCGATAGGATCCCCAGATCGATTTCCTGATTTATCAGCATTTCTTTGATGTCAGGTGAAGATTTCACGGATAGCGATATCGTTGTCCCCGGATGCTGCTCCCCGAACAGGCTGAGGATTTTGGGCAGGATATAGGTGGCCGGGACGTAGCTTGCACCAATTTTTAGTATTCCGCGGCCTCCCTGACTGAATTCCTTAACGACCCGCTCCGCCTCAGCAGCCAGCGCATTGATTTTGACAGCATAATGAAGAAAGGCTCTTCCGCTTTCGGTCAGAATCATTTTATCCATTCTGGATTCAAACAGCTTCTCCCCAAGCTGCTGCTCCAGATTCTTCAGATGATAGGTTACGGTTGGTTGCTTCAGCCCGAGCTCATCGGCTACCGTAGTTATTTTCTTATGCTTATATAGCAGTTCCACAATTTGCAGTTTGATCAAATTCAGATTCATTCCGGTCACTCCCCCCTATTAGTTAAACGATAACATAGAAAAATTCTATGAATGTTAAAACTGATCAACAAGAAAGTTAATATCCGTCTTACATTCCGCTAATCCGAAGGGATCTTTGAATAATGGAACCTTTAAACTACATATTGGATTTCCCGCAGCTGTGCATGAAATACGGTCTTGGACAATTAACAGAAACACCCGAACCGGTGTCCGGCGGCTTCCTGCACAAGATGTACCGGATAGTGACCGGTCAAGCCGAATATGCCGTAAAAGCACTTAATCCGCAGATTATGCTGCGCCCTGCAGCGATGGGCAACATTATTTTTGCTGAAAAGGTAGCAAGCCTGGCAAGGTCTCAGGGCATAAATGCACTTCCGGCTATCGAGTCTCAAGGCAGCTGTATGCATGAGGTCCAAGGCCAGTATTATTTACTGTTTCCGTGGATGGAGGGCAAAGCGTTACCTTCCGGGGCAGTGGATATGGACTGCTGTACACAGATAGGCCGGGTACTGGCGGATATTCATACAGCTGATTTCTCAGCACTTCTTACTGGTCAGCAGGCGGAAGAGTTTATTCCATCGGCAGTGCCTTGGCAGGATTATTCGCACCGAGCGGAGCAGCAACAGCTGTCCTATTCAGAGTTGCTGAACAATAGCTTGGCGAGGCTGCAAGGCTACGAGAAACTAGCCAATAGCGCAGCTGAGCTTTTACAGGACAACCGGGTAATCAGCCATAGAGATCTGGATCCCAAAAATGTATTATGGGATAAAAGCGGAATTCCGCTCATCATTGACTGGGAGGCCGCCGGGACGGTTCATCCGATGCAGGAGCTGCTCGAGGTGGCATTGTACTGGTGTGGTTTTGAAGCCGGGGAGGCAAGCCAGGAGGCTTTTCGGACCGTGATTAGTGCATACAGGAACCAGGGAGGAAAGGTAACCGGGAACTGGACGGATGTGCTGAACCTCGGCTATCAGGGGAAGCTGGATTGGCTGGACTATAGCCTGAGGCGTTCGCTTGGTCTGGAAGTAACGGATGAGGCTGAGCGGCAGCTGGGGGTAAGTGAGGTTATCCGCACGATCGGGGCCCTTGATGACTATGCAGACTTTATACCGATTTGTCTAAAATGGCTGGAATACGAACTGAAATAGACTAACAGGCGGGATCACACATGAAATTAGAGCGATTAATCTCTATGATCTACAAGCTGCTGAATCACGAAGTATTATCGGCTTCCAGGCTGGCAGAGGAGTACCAGGTTTCTCCGAGAACCATCTACCGGGATATCGATGTAATCTGTGCCGCCGGTTTCCCGGTCGTATCGTATCAGGGAATGAAAGGCGGATACGGCATGATGGACGGCTACAAAATGGATAAAAGCCTGCTGGGCACGTATGATGTCAATTCTCTGATTACCGTGCTCAGCAGCCTCTCGACCGTGTTTGATGACGAGCGTGCGCAGGGGACCATCGAACGGCTGCAGACGATTGGGCCGGAGGTTCAGACTGCGAGTCTGACCGTGGACTTTGATACCCGCCGGACGGAGCAGGACGTGCTCCGGCATTTACGCACAGCCATCACCGGGCGGAATATTGTCCGCTTTGATTATGTTAATGCCCAGAATGAACGCACGACCCGTGAAATGGAGCCGTTACGGCTTCACTTCAAGTATCGCAACTGGTATATCTACGGGTACTGCCGGACTCGGCGGGACTACCGGGAATTCCGGCTGTCACGGCTGCTGGATTTACAGCTGACTGGCGAAACCTTTGGGCCGCATCCGGATCTTCCGGATGAAGCTGCATCTGCAAACAGGGGCGGACAGGGACAACTGGAGGAGGTTGTGGTCCGGGTGGGGCCGGAGGCAATAGCTGAGGCGCTGGACCAGTTCCACCAGATGGAAAGGCAGTTCCATCCCGACGGGAGCATGACGCTGCGGATTCCTGTCTGCCGTCCGTTACAGGCACGATGGCTTTGGAGTATTCTGCTGGGTTTTGGCAGCGGCGCCGTAGTGCTCGAACCCCCTGAACTGCGGAGCATCCTAAAAGAGCAGCTGAAAAATACACTCAAACATTATGAAGAAGTATGACACGCTGTTGTCAAACTTCTTTTTTTATTATGAAATCAGCACCAACAACATCAAATCTATTGCCATTCCAAAGGAGACGTAACGAATGAATCATCCAGAGCAAATGTTTAATTACCATACCTGGGCCAACCAGACAATCCTTGGTAGAATCAAGGAACTCCCGTCCGCTGTACTGAGTCAAGAAGTTGGAAGTTCTTTTCCCTCCGTTGCCCATGCCTTGAGTCATATCTATGCGGTGGATAAAATGTGGTATCTGGTGCTGAACGGTACGGGTATGCCGGAGGCGCTGCAGGCAACCATTCCGCTGAATGGGACTATCCTGACTTCTGTGGACGAATACGCCGATATTTTTGCCGAGTTAACAGAGCAGTACAGAGAGTGGTTCAGCAGACACTCCGATTTGGAGCAGACAATCCAGCTGAATAATCCATACATCGGCGTACGTCAGACGAGCTTAGCGGAAATTATGCTGCATCTGGTCAATCACGGAACCTATCACAGGGGCAATATTACTACCATGCTGCGCCAGCTGGGCCATGCATCCACGATGACCGATTTTATCCTATATCTGTATCAGGAGCCTGTGCAGGTAGTTTAAGCTGATATTAGACGTAAGGGGCCGATATTTCTGTGCGCAGGAAGTCGGCTCTTTTTCTGTTTGTATAGAACGTGAACTTATATAGTTTTATTTTGCGGCAATTTCATTTGGGGAATAGGCTTGATTTGGTATTATGGAAGTATGTATGTCGAGTCCTGCTGACCGCAACGGACCGTAAAGACCTTATTCTCTCGATAAGTCACTTTTGACAGGGGTAACGGACCGTACCGCGCTTATTGACTCCCCGGCAGGCATTTTACGAATGAAAATCCATACATAAGTGCACTAGAGTCCGTTAGCTCACAATATTGTTAATTCAGTTCAAAATAAGTGCATCTCAGTCCGTTGCAAGCTAACGTTAAACCCTTTGAGAGAGGATAACACTCATCGGGTAGAAAGGAGATTGAATGGCCTCCATGGAGTTGGAAAATCTAATCACTGCAACATCGAGAGCAGAACTAAGAAGCTGGCTGCAGGAAAATTGTAAGACAGAGAAATCCTGCCATGTAGCGGTCAATATGACACCGGCTCCGGGTACGCTGCTGTATCTGGAAGCGGTTGAAGAAGCTTTATGCTTCGGCTGGATTGATGGTGTTAAGAAGAAAAGCTCGGAGGCAGTACTGATGCAGAGATTGTCTCCCCGAAGCAAAAGAAGCTCTTGGACGGAATTAAACAAAGAACGTGTCCGCCGGCTCGAAAAGCTGGGATTAATGACCGAAGAAGGAAGAAAGGTACTTCCTGCTATGGATCACGGATCTTTTAAAATAGATTCTATCATCGAACAAAGGCTGCAGGAGGACAGGCAGGTATATGAGAACTTTCTGGCGTTTCCTGACCTGTATTCAAGAATTCGAATCGACACAATACAGAGCTATAAACATCAGCCGGAGCTATTCAACAGCCGGTTAGACAAATTCATTGCTAACACTAAAGACAACAAAATGTACGGCCAATGGCATGATAACGGGCGCCTGCTGAATTATTAAGCTGTGCTGGACCGTATGACAAAGCTTAACTTACCGGGGAGGAATAAGGATGGAATACACCGCGAGCAGTCCCGAGGATTATATCAGTCAGCTGTCGGAAGAACGTAAGACTGCCATAGAGAAGCTCAGGCTAACGGTTAAGCAGAATCTGCCAGGCGGGTTTGAGGAGACGATGGCCTACGGAATGATCGCCTACGTTGTCCCGCATCAGCTCTATCCGCCGGGTTATCATGTGAAGCCTATAGAACCGCTACCCTTCATAAGCATTGCTTCCCAGAAAAATTATATTGCGCTGTACCATATGGGCATTTACATAAATTCGGAGCTGTTGGCCTGGTTCCGGGAAGAGTATCCGAAGGTTGTTCCCACCAAGCTCGATATGGGCAAATCCTGTATCCGGTTCAAAAAGGTCAGCAGTATCCCTTATGAGCTTATTGCCGAATTAAGTGGTAAGGTCACAGTTGAGGAATATATCGGGTGCTATGAGCGGGAGATTGCTTTGATTAAGAAGAAATAAGAGACCTAATATATTCATTTTTACATCCGCACTAGTACTTTCTCTCAAAGGAGCACGCCACCATGATTCATTTCGATCTTATCTCTGATATTCACCTGGATTTCTGGCTTAAGCGTAAGGGGCCGACACTAGAAGATAATTTGCGGGAGATTGATAGTTTTGTGGAGAGCCTGCTCCCTCAGGAGATGTCGCATGTCCTTGTAATTGCCGGGGACCTGGGACACTTAAACAAGCAAAATGATGAGATGCTGCGCTCACTCAAACGTTTCTATGCGCACATCTTGGTCGTTGCAGGAAATCATGATTACTATCTGGTGAACAGCAAAGTTCGTTATAAGCTTCAGACCTCAATGAACCGCTGGTCAGAAATGAAGTCGTTAGCTTCCGGTATAGAGGGTGTTCACTATCTGGAAGGGGACATTTTTGAGTGGGATGGCGTAAGGTATGGGGGAGTCGGAATGTGGTACGATTTCTCTTATGGAATGAATGTATTGGGGAAAAGCCTGAACTTTATGATGGATATTTGGGAGAGGCAAATGAACGACCGCAACTATACGATTGGTTCGCCGCGGCGCCCGATGGAGTTTTTTTGGGAGCAGAAAGAGAAGCTGGACAGGATCATCCATGATAGTGACGTTATTATCACGCATGTGAGCCCGGATTGGTCGCAGATTTCGGCGGAGCATGCTGGTGATCCTATCAGCGGATGTTATTATTTTGACGGTTCCGGATATTTCGGCCAAATAGATGGCAAGGTATGGTGTTCCGGTCATGTCCACCTTAATCATTCGTATAAGAGCAACGGCTGTTTGTTCGTTAATAATGCCTTAGGGTACCCGAACGAGAATAACCGGCCAAAAGGCAGAATCATAAATGTTATTACTGACTAAAGCCGCAAATATGGATAACGGGCCATATCCATCAGCGACGGGTGTATTGAAACTTTGAAAAAAGTGAGCAGGAGGATGACAGAATGGAAGACAAAATCTCTTACGAATCCATTGACGATTATATTGCCAAAGCAGCACCCGAGGTACAAGACCTGCTTGAGAGGGTAAGACAAGTGATTCATGAGGCGGCGCCTGAAGCGAAAGAGAAGATCAGCTATCAGATGCCCACTTTTGAGCTGCATGGCAATCTGGTACATTTTGCGGCGTTCAAGAAGCACATCGGATTTTACCCGGCCCCGCAGGGGATTGAAGCTTTTCAAGAGGAGCTGTCAGGTTATAAAGGTGCCAAGGGCTCCGTTCAGTTCCCCCTTAATCAGCCGCTGCCTTATGATTTGATCAGCCGGATTGTTAAATTCAGAGCTGCAGAAAATATTAAAAAAGCCGCAGGCAAACGGAAGTCTTAATCCGCTAAAAAAGTCTTTTCCGCAAGTAAAATCAAGTAATGCGATTTCCATTTCTCTATAATGATTATAGGGCGGATGGAACGGGGTGAGCGGATAAATGTACGAGTGGCACAAGCAAATCCAAATGATCGTTGATGAAATTGACGTATGTATTAAACATCATAACTGTGAAGCCATAACACTAAGGTGTCTCTCCCGCAAGCTGGGTTATTCCGAATTTCATACCACAAGAAAATTCAAACAAATATCCGGTATGCAATTTAAAGAATATCTGCGGCATAGAAAATTAGCCTTTGCGCTAAAAGAGGTGCGGGATAGCGACAAAAGCATTTTGGATATTGCTTTTGATTATGGCTTCTCATCACATGAGGCTTTTACCAGAGCTTTCAAGGGAACGTATGGTGTAACTCCAAGTGAATACCGTAAAAAGCCTAAGCCTGTTGTTCTTCGAACCAAAATAAACCCTTTCGACCGCTACTTTTTCGGATTTGGAGAGATTGGTATGATGAAATCTAGGGCTGATGTCAAAATTTATTTTGTGACCATTCCTGCACACAAATTTCTACACATTAAAAACTATGAGAGTAACGGGTATTGGGATTTTTGGCAAAAGCAAAGTCTAATTCCGGGCCAGGACTGCGAAACCATTTGCGGCTTACTTGATAGTATCAAGGGCAAATTGGATGATGATGGCGGGAGCGAATCTAACAGCAGCAACGGTCAAATCATGGCGTACATTAATGACCCGGACGGTAGACTCTGCGATTGGGGGATTCCGCGTACAGAGTGTTATGGTGTCCGACTTCCTGTTGATTATGATGGTGAAGTACCATCACAAATGCTAATGATTGATGTTCCCGAAGCTGAGTATATTGTTTTTGAACACGGACCGTTTGATTATGAGCAGGAAAACCGCAGTGTAGAGGAAAAGATGGAAAAGGCAATGGCAACTTTTGATTTTGCAGGCACCGGTTACTGCTTTGATACTTCCCCCGGGAGAATAATTTACTTTTATCATAATCCGGAGCGGTTTTGGAAGTATATTAGGCCTGTACGGAAGTCATAAATCATAATCCATACAAAAGCACCTGCCCGATGCGGTAGGTGTTTTTAGGGAGTTGACTTTGACGTAACAGGAAGGTTTATGCTGAGGTTAGGGCTGTTCCGGCCGGAAGCCTGGATGTGGAGGAACGGTAGTGAAGATAAGTGAATTTGCGGAAATGAATCAGGTTACTACAAAAATGCTGCGCCATTACGATGAGATCGGACTGCTCAAGCCGTCAGCTATTGATCCAATGACCGGGTACCGTTTCTATGATGAAGAACAAGGACGATTGCTTCATTTGATTCTTATTCTGAAGAATCTGGAATTCTCGCTTGCTGAGATTAAAGCTGTGCTTGCAGGTCCTGTCCGCAGTGAAGACCTGGTCAATCAGCTCATAAACAAACGGATTAAAATTACTAGCCATATGAATGAGCAGGTGCAGAAGAAAGTTCAAATCGACAGGTTAATTACATTACTTGAAAAGGAGGGGGTTCTGATCGGCCATCCATTTGAACTGTTACATATCACGCGGCAAAGTGTACATGAACTCAAAAAAAACATGCCCAATCTGGAAGTTTTCCTGGAATCTACATCAGAGCTGTTATCGGTTTGCGCAGACAATGACCCTGTAGCGGTTATGCGGTTTGATATCCGCCACTTCAAGCATGTTAATGATGTATACGGCTTTGATGTGGGGGATCAGGTCATTGTAGCTTGCTACGAAATCATTAGAGAGAGTCTTGCGGGTTACAAGGAACGTGCATGCCTGGGACGGGCTCATGGTGATGAATTTATTGTATTTGTCCAAGCGGGCCGGGATGAACTTTATACTATCGCTCAATCGATAGGAAGGCAGATGGAGTCTTTTGACTTTCAAAGCATCGGTTGTCTTGAGCAATTAGGCTGCAGGGTAGGCTTCATCTATGCTGAAAAGGGCACGGTGGATGATATCCGCAAACTGATTGAGGGTACGATAGAGACGATTCATATTGCCGCAGGAACAGGCAGTAAATATTCGGTTTTTGGCAAGGCGTATGTAGAGTGAAATTGTTGTTTCAGCTGCCAACGTGTTTACTTACAGTCCTGAAATCGGAAAATACAAGTCGCATTCACAGTAATGCTTATTGCCCTTGGCGTAGTTGACCGATTCGAAGCTGAATTTCTCCTCCAGATTAAACTGTACAGTCGGCATCCAGATTTCAAAGATATACTTCCATATGGCGCTTAAGGATTGTGCAGAAATCTCTTCCGGACGGTGGAGGCCGATATAGGTGAACACCCCGTATTTATGCGGTTTTGTATGTCTGATATTCATATCCGGCGGGACGATGCTGCTGCGGTTAATTTGTAGGGAAGGCTGGTAAAAGGTAGTACCGCTGAAGGGTTTCGGAACCGCTGTAAATCCGATGTACACATCCTTTTCCACCGGGTTCAGAATCCGGTGCCGTTCACCGGTAAAAAAATCAACGCCGAGCCTGGCTGCATCAGGTCCGGTGTTTTTTTGGCCTGCACCGATGGTATATTCAGGGCCGGCAATCGAGAAGGAAGGCACAACGCTGATCGAGCGAAAAAAAACCAGCCCTTCTCCCGCCCGGCTCATAAAGTCGGCGTTGAAGCGGTCGAGGATGTTCAGCGGCGAAGGGGATTTGCGCCATTTGGCCGGAGTAATATTATATTCGTCCTTGAACGTCCGGTTGTAGGTCCGCTCACAGCTGAAGCCGTATTTGCCGGAAATAAATTCAATGCTGCTCTGCTGGTTCAGCAAATCGCCAAGCGACATGGCAATCCGCCTTCTGCGGACATACTCCATCAGCCCCGTTGCCGTGGCGCCTTTCCAGATGCGCAGCAGATGGAATTTGGAGACATTGACATGCTCCGATATATCGTCAAGACAGAGCGGCTCCAGCAGATGGTCTTCAATGAAATCCGTGGTCCGGTTAATGGTTTCCAGCAAATAATGATCCATGATACCTCCTGTTTCAGCAATTACTGTCCGGTTTTGGGGAATGGGTGAGGTGTATAATTTTACCACAGGCTCTGGAAAGGGCAAGCGATTTCAATCATAGGAAGCGGATGGAGGAATAGCAGAGATATGGAGGATAGTGAACTGCTGGAGCTGCAGGAACGTTACAGGGCGGCAACGGAGAGTTTTGTTGAAAGGGTAAGAAGTGATCCGAACGTCATCGCCGTCATTGTGTGCGGCAGTCTGGCTTATGATACCGTCTGGGAGAAAAGCGACATCGACATGGGCCTGATCGTGCGCGATCAAACACTGCAACAGAATGCCTACTGCCTGGTTGAGGATGGAATCACGATCAATGTCCAATTGTTTGACCGGAGCGGATTTAAGCGGGGCTTTGACCGGCTGGTCGGCGGCTCGATGCCGCAGTCTTTTTTTGCCAAAGGACAGATGGTCTATACCTCCGATGACAGTCTTTATGCCTATTTCGAGGAGTTTAAGCGGCTGGGCAGTCAGGATATTGCGCTGTCCCTCTTATGGCGCTCCTGTGAGCTGATTGACATCTACCACAAATGCCAAAAATGGCTGACGGTGCGCAAAGACCCGCTCTATACCCAGTTTTTTCTGGTCAAGGCTGCGGATCACATCGCCGCGATGGAGCTGTGCGCTGCTGGTGAACCGCCGATCCGTGAATCGGTCCTCAAGGTGCTGGAACGTTCGCCGGAGCAAATGGCCCCTTTTTACCAAGATCCATTGACCCGCCGGTTAAGTGAAGACGAGCTCTGGAAGGCAATCAGGGAAATCGGACAGGTTCTGGAGCGTCATCTTGATGTGATCAGCCGTCCGGTGCTTGAGTTTATGGCCGATCAGGAGATGAAGACGGTAACCATGCTGGCGAAGCATTTTCATATGCAGGGGCATTATCTGATTAACATTCTGGAGTATATGGCGGAGAAGGGAATCCTTGAGAAGGTCTCCCAGACCATCCGCATCACCTCCAAAAGCAAACCGGCAGTTGAAGAAATCGGCTTCTTGTATATTCCATAACAGAGGGGGAATAAGCTCATGTCCGTTCGAACGACGATTGAAATCTCGGGGGCCAGGCAGAATAATCTCAAGAATGTGTCCGTCGAGATCCCGCGTGATAAGCTGACTGTCATTACCGGAGTGTCGGGTTCCGGCAAATCCTCGCTGGCGTTTGATGTGATCTATGGCGAGGGCCAGCGGCGGTTTCTTGATTCCATTTCAAACTTTGCCAAAAGCCGGATCAGCCAGGTAAAAAAAGCGAAAGTCGATTATGTGCGGGGGCTGTCCCCGGTCATCGCCATTGAGCAGAAAAAAGGCAATCACAATCCCCGCTCCACGGTGGGAACGGTAACCGACACCAATGATTATCTGCGGCTTCTGTTCGCGACGGCGGGCACCGGTCATTGTCCGGAGTGCAGCAAACCGCTGCGCCAGCTGTCCGCGGCCCAGATTGCCGAGCATATTACCGGCCTGCCGGAAGGCACGGTCATTGAGCTGCGCGCGCCGGTGAATAAAATATACGGGGAAGAGTATAGCTATACCTTTCAGCAACTGCGGGAAAAGGGCTTTAAGCATCTGTTAATTGACGGTGAGCCCGTCTCACTGGGGGATGAGCTGGATCTGGATGAACGCAAGGCGTATAGGATTGAAATCGTTATCGACCGGATCAGCTTAAAACCGGACACCTACATACAACTTACTAAGTCGATAGAAGCGGCGATTCTGGCGCTGGATGAGGATATTATGATTAAGGTCGAGGTCATTGGTGGGGTAGAGGAAGTGTTCTACCAGCATTTTGCCTGTCCGGAGCATCACTTCTTTCTGTGCGATATGCAGCCGTTCCATTTCTCCTTCAATACGCCGGCGAGTGCCTGCCATACTTGTCTTGGCGTAGGAATGTCTTATGTGGTGGAGCCGCATTTTCTGGTGGTGGCACCGGAGAAGAGCATTAATAAGGGCGCACTCAAGAACACGGTATTTAACACCGCCGGCAAAGACAGCTACCGCACGGTGCTGATGTACAGCCTGTCCCAGAAATACGGCTTCAGTCTGGATACGCCGTTTCACGAGCTGCCCAAGGAGATCCACGAGCTGCTCTTCTACGGCAGCAAAGGCGAGCTGGTTCCGATGCTGCAGCCGCCCTTTTCGCAGAAAAAAAACTGGCTCACCGGACGCGACCGGCCCTTTGGAGGATTCGTGCATGAAATGGAGAGCTGGTACAAGCATTATATCCGCAAGTCATCCACGACAGAGGCGTTTGAACCGACCTTTATCAAGGACTGCATGATTGAGAAGGTCTGTCCGGAATGCGGCGGGGCCCGGCTTAAGAAGCAGCGGCTGCAGGTTACGGTCGGTGAGAAGAATATTGATCAGCTCAGCCGGATGCAGCTGCATGAGCTGCTGGTGTTTCTGGAATCGCTCACCTTCGAACCCGAGGTCCGGGATGTGGCCGAGACGATTGTCCGCGAGCTGCATACGCGAATCAGCCTGCTAATCGAAATCGGGCTGCATTACATCAACCTGGGCAGACGAAGCGACAGTATTTCTGGCGGGGAGATGCAGCGGATCAAAATGTCCACCCAGATCAGCAGTGAGCTGATGGGCATGCTCTACATTATGGATGAACCGAGCATCGGGCTGCACCCCCGTGATTCCAGCAGGGTCATTGAGACAATGAAAAAGCTCCGTGATCTCGGCAATACGATCATTGTGGTTGAGCATGACATGGACACTATCGGCAGTGCCGATCATATCATTGAAATCGGGCCGGGACCGGGAATCCATGGCGGCAACATCGTCGCCAGCGGGACGCTGGAGGATATCATGAGTGAGGCGGAATCGGTTACAGGCCAATACCTGTCAGGGCGGGTGAGTATTCCTGTGCCCAAGCAGCGGCGAAACCTCGGGGATCACTTCTTATCCATCCAAGGGGCGCGGGAGAATAATCTCAAGAATGTGGATCTGGATATTCCGCTGAATGTGTTCATCTGCATTACCGGGGTGTCCGGCTCCGGGAAAAGCTCAATGATCAATGAGATCCTCTCGAAGCAACTCAAAATCGACAAGACAGGCGCGCGGATAGTGGCCGGCGAACATGATTATGTATTCGGAGCCGATCTGCTGAACCATGTGATCAACATCGATCAGACGCCGATCGGCCGCAACAGCAAATCTAATCCGGCCACCTACATCGGAATTTATGATAAAATCCGCGACCTGTTTGCCTTACAGCCGGAGGCGGTGGAGCGCGGTTATCAGCCGATTGATTTCAGTCTTACCCATGCGAATGGTACCCGGTGCGAGCATTGCGCGGGCGATGGAATCATTGTCACGAGCCTGCAATTCATGGCCGATATCGAAACCATCTGTCCGGTATGCAAAGGTAACCGTTTCTCGGAGGAAGGTCTTGAAATCAAGCTGCATGGCAAAAACATTGCGGAAGTGCTGGAAATGACGGTAGAGGAGGCTGCCGGCTTTTTCGCAGACCACAGGTACCTCAAGCACAAGCTGGGGATTATGAATGAGCTTGGACTGGGCTATTTGACACTCGGCCAGAGCTCAACCACCCTCTCAGGCGGGGAAGCCCAGCGGGTGAAGCTCTCAAATGAGCTGGCCAAGATCAAAAAAGGCGCCCATAATCTATATATCCTGGACGAACCGACAACAGGCCTCCATCTCGCTGATATCCAAAAGCTGCTGGTTGCGCTGAACAAGCTGGTGGACGGTGGACATTCCGTCATTGTGATCGAGCATCATCTGGATGTGATGAAGTCTGCCGACTATATTATCGACATGGGACCGGAAGGCGGCAACGGCGGCGGCTATGTCGTCGCAGAAGGGACGCCCGAGCAGGTCGCGAAGGTGGAGGCGTCACATACCGGAAGGTATCTGCGCAGTGTGCTTGGCTAGAACGCGATTGTATATGAAAGGAATCAGATGAATGGTCGGACTCATGTTGTGCTGAAGCGATAAGCTGCCCAATGTTATGTAACTTTTATGAATGGGCGGCGTATGTCAGAGGATAGTTCAAAAATCGACCCTGGAGATGATGACATGCAGCTTGCCCGTGCTTCTCTGGCAGAAATGCTCTGTACTGAAATAGAAACCGAGGTTTCTATTGCTGAGGCGATTACGCATTATTTAGAAAGATTTGCAGAGCTGGAACCGCAGATCCATGCTTTTGTCCCCGAAGAACAGCTGGAGCTGCGCCTGAACCGGGAAAAGGAGCAGCTACTGGCTTCATTCGCAGCACTACCAGCCAAACCGGAATTATGGGGAATTCCGGTCGGCATCAAGGATTTGATTCATGTAGAGGGCTTGCCCACACGTGCCGGGTCACAGCTGCCTGCTGAAGCTCTGATCGGTAAGGAGGGCACGCTTATCAAGCGGCTCCGTGGCCTGGGGGCGATTATTGCCGGGAAGACGGTAACCGAAGAGTTCGCCTATCAAGGGCCGATTGCCACGCGCAATCCCCGTAACCTCGCTCATACGCCCGGCGGGTCCAGCGCAGGCTCTGCGGCAGCGGTTGCTGCGGGAATGTGCCCGCTGGCGGTAGGTACCCAAACTTTGAGGTCTGTCCTGGCCCCTGCTTCTTTTTGCGGAGTGGTCGGATTTAAAGCGAGTTATGGAAGAATTCCGATGGATGGCCTAATTCAGCTGTCGCCTTCTTTTGACGCAATAGGGTTCTTTACACAGGACTTTCACAGTATGGAAGTTGCTGCTGAACTGCTCATCCCGGACTTTGTTCCCCGCCAAATCAGCCGCAAGCCTGTACTCGGTATCCCGCAGGGTGTATACATGCAGCTGATGAGCGATGAGGTCAAAGCTGTCTTTGATACACAAATCGAATCTCTTGAGAAACTTGGCTATCAAGTGAAGCATGTGAAGATGCCTTGGCAAGATGAGCTTATATACGGCGATGCCATGCTGCGATTTATTGAAGGGGAAATGGCGCGCGGGCATGAAGACTTATTTGAACAATATGCCGGATATTACGGTGAGCCAGTCAAGGAAGGGATTGCCAGAGGCAAGCAAGTTACCGATGCCGAACTGAAAACCTATCGCGGGATGCAGCTTGAGCTGCGGCAGAATCTGGAGGTGCTTATGAAGGAGGAAGGAATCGATCTTTGGGTATCTCCGGCTCAAGGGGGAACGGCTCCGAAGCTGGAAGAGAACCGCACGGGCTGGGCGGGGATGACCGCGGTTTGGGGCTTTGCCGGTTGTCCGGCGCTCAGTATTCCGGCAGCCAGCATAGATAATATGCCGCTTGGTTTTCAGTGTGTCGGGAGCTATGGCGGGGACGAATGGCTGTTAGCGTGGTCCCGGGAAGTGGCGCGGGATTTGTCTATGAATAAATAGATAGTATTAGCATGAGCAAAAACCACAGGTCTGCTCCATTCCGTTTTCAATCAGAAGCTTAGCCGTTTACAGCGTGGAAGCAGCAGTTCATAGTCGTCGGGTTTGAAGCAGCACAAGGCACGAGCAGTTGCTCGTGCCTTTTATTTGCGGAAATGCAGCCGCAGCTGGTTATTTTCTTCGTGTCCGACAGTTCAGGAACCGCATATTCACCTCGCCGCTGCCGGCGGTGTTCGGCTTCAGGCCGAGGCGGAAGGTGTTTTTCTTCAGAGTGGCTTTGACCTGCCGGGGAGTCAGGCATGGGCGAAGCTGCAGCAGCTGCGCAGCGGCTCCCGCGACGATCGGGGTGGAGACGGAGGTGCCGGACAGCACAAAGTACAATTTGCCGTTTCGTTGACCCGGCATCTGGCGGGCCAGCCTGGAGCCCGGAGCCAGCAGTGAGGTGATAGATTCACCCGGCGCCACAATATCGGGCTTCACTTTCCCGCCTGGTGCAGGTCCGCGGCTGGAGTAGAAGGTAATGCGGTCATCACTCTGGGTGATCGTCCGCTGGTCATTCACTGCGCCTACTGTAATTGCAGAGGGGCTAACTCCGGGAGATTCAATCGTCCGGGAGCTTGGTCCGCTGTTGCCGGCGGAGATGACTACGGTCAATCCGGCTTTGACTGCTTTTTCCACCGCTTGGACCAGCAGATCTTCCTCAGCTGTATTAACTACCGGTCCTCCGAAAGACATAGACAGGATGCGCAGCTTTAAGCGATGCTTGTTGGCGATGCACCATTCGATCCCCTTAATAATGGTGGAGTCATAGCCTTCCCCGTTTTTATCGAGTACCTTGACACCCACAATCCCTGCTTCCGGGGCAGGCCCTTTATACTTTCCTTTGCTTACCCATCCGTTGCCGGCGGCGTCTCCGGAGATATGTGTGCCGTGTCCGTTATCGTCATATGGCCGCTGCCGGTGATTAATAAAATCCTTGAACGCGATAATCCGGTTAACGGGCCGGGTCAGATCGGGATGAGGGAACACGCCGGTGTCGAGAATAGCAATATTGATCCCTTTTCCGGTGAGTCCCCGTGTTTGCTGAAGCGCTGCTGCGCCGATTGAAGGGGTGGCGATATTCAAAGTGGCTTTCTTCACATCGTCCAGATAGACTTTGCCTATCTCGCCGCAACTGCAGATCCGTTCCAGACATTGTAACGAAACGCGTGATGACACTGCGTTCATTAGATGAAGACGGTGTTTCACCGGGAAGGCATGTTTACCTAAATGCTTTTGTAATGCCTGCATCCGGGCCGGTGTTAATTTGTGTTTGAACTGTACGATTACGGGAACAGCCGCAGGTTTCTTAGCCAGACTCTTCGATTGCTGAATATTACGCTTTAACGGTCTATTGATTTTGGCGGCATAATGCCGCACCCACATCGGTTCACTCATTGCCGTTGCTTCACCTCTCCATAGCACATACTATGCAGGGATCAGCCTAGCGGATACTTTTCTATGAAACTGAGACACTACCACATTTATGAAATGATAGGCAATGAATCAGTTCAGACCTCACGTAAAATGCATTTACTACACTATCTTAAAAGAAAGTGGTGAAGCAAAGTGAGAGAAGCTGAGAAGAAAGCATTAATCGCAAAGCGTGCAGCAATGATCAAAAAAGCAAGTGTGTCTAAACTGGCGGCAAAGAAGGTAAACGCTGCAAAGGTACAAGCCCAGAAAGCGCAAATGGCTAAAAAAGCCCTTCTGGCCAAAAAGACCCTGCTGGCTAAAAAGGCCAAGCTGGTTGCCCGTAAAAAACGCAGAGTAAAACAGTCGTTCTTCAACTTCGTCGTGCTTGCGGTCAACTTTAATAATCGGCCTAAAGACACTACAGATTTTACAGCTACGCTGACCAGAGGCAGCCAGACGTATACAGCATTTTTCGATGAAACGGGCGTAGCTATATTCTACGACATCAGAGTTTTGACAAAATTCCAGTATACTTTGCGAATCAACAATGAAGATAATCAAGAAGTGTTCCAAGGCACCGTACCTGCAAACCGTGAATTCTATATCGCCCAATTCTAAGCCGGGCTTTATGGGATAAGGGGAATACCAGACAGCGCACTCTTGTAAAAGGGTTGCGCTGTTTGGTTTGCGCTGATTTTGCCTATTCTACAAGAATGCGACCGTGGCATATTTTATTCCATGTGATTTCGTCCGGGACTGAAAATAATGAGTTTGTCAATATATCAGGGGGATAGAAGTAGTAATGTTAGTAAAAATGTACAATCATCTGAGCTGAATTTAGCTATAATGACAATAAACCTGACATAAATATTTAAAAGGTGAACCATACCGGATATAATATGGCCAATGAAGTAAGTGTGGAGCATGGGAACCCTATTGTATAGTGGAGGTTCTTAAAGATGCCAGCGAAAGGTCTGAGGAATGATGAGCCTGGAAACTTTAAATGAACGTGTGAAAACCGACCTTTCCTATCTTGCCTACGGCGGTGCGGATTGGGTACGTCCCATGGAACATCCTGAAGGACATGTCTATGATGTCGTTATTGTGGGGGGCGGGCAGAGCGGACTGGGTGCGGCCTTTGGGCTGCTGCGTGAACGGATCTCCAATATTGTGATTATTGATGAGAACCGTGAAGGCCTAGAAGGACCTTGGGAAACTTATGCCCGGATGGTTACGCTGCGCACACCCAAGCATTTGACGTCCATTGATCTGGGGATTCCTTCCCTGACCTTCCGAGCATGGTGGGAAGCGCAGGCAGGCCCGCAAGGCTGGGAAGCTATTGACAAAATTCCGCGCGGGGACTGGATGAATTATTTGCGCTGGTACCGCCGGGTGCTCGGACTGCCGGTCATCAATGAAGTGACGCTGAAGCTGATTGAGCCCGGGGAGGACGGGATTTACCGGCTGCATATTGGAGGGGCGGGGGCACCGTCCAGCCAGCTGCTGGCCCGCAAGGTCGTGCTGGCTACCGGCATCCAGGGCGGCGGCGAATGGCATGTGCCCGAGATGATCGCCGGCAATCTGCCGGAGCATATGTATGCGCACACTTCGGAAAACATTGATTTCAATGCACTGGCTGGCAAAAGAATTGGGATTCTCGGCGGAGGCGCTTCGGCCTTTGACAATGCCAACTATGTGCTCTCGGAAGGTGCGGCAGAAGCCCATGTGTTCGTCCGCCGGGAGCAGCTGCCGAATGTGAATCCCATCCGCCAGATGGAACTCTCGGGGATGATCGAACGCTTCCATACCCTTGGAGATGCTGATAAATACGGGGTAATCTCGCATTTCTTCAGGTACAATCAGCCGCCGACGAACGATACCTTTGCCCGCGCAGCAGCCTGGCCGGGATTCAGCCTGCATCTCGGCTCCCCCTGGCTGAAGGTGGAAGAGGTGGAGGATCAGGCGGTGGTGACCACGCCTAAGGGAGAGTTCGCCTTTGACTTTCTGATCGTCAGCACCGGGCTGCTTAGCGATCCGGGATTGCGGCCCGAGCTGAGGCTGGTCGAGAGTCATATCGCGCGCTGGAGCGATTGCTATCAGGCTCCTGCAGAGATAGCCAATCCGCTGCTGGATGCACATCCTTACCTCAGTTCCGGCTTCGCGCTCCAGAGCCGGGATGAGGAAGGAAAGAAGCTGCTGCACGGTCTGTTCGTCTTCAATTATTCGGCACTGGCCAGCAACGGTTTGTCCGCCTCAGCCATATCAGGAATCAGGAACGCCATTCCGAAGCTGGTCTGCGGGGTTGCGGATCAGCTGTTTACGGATGACCGTGAGACGATTCTGCACTCTTTTTACAATTATAATGAGATTGAGTTTACCGGCGAATGGCTGCCGGCTACAGCGAGACCTTCTTGAGAAATCAAGAAGGTCTTTTAACGTTGACCTCGGCTCCGCCCTCATTGATAATAAAGAGGTTCACATTTCTTCTGCAGATTGGAGTAAGACCAATGACATATCGCAATTTGGAAGAGTGCATTACTGACCTGGAGAAGCACGGGCATTTGATCCGTATCCGGGAGGAAGTCGATCCTCACTTAGAGATGGCAGCCATCCATATGAAGGTATATGAGGCAGGCGGGCCTGCGTTATTATTTGAGAAGGTTAAAGGCTCAAGGTTCCGGGCGGTGTCGAATCTTTTCGGGACGATCGAGCGGAGCAAGTTTATTTTCCGTGACACGTGGGAGTCTTCCCAGAACGTCATTGCCCTGCGCGATGATCCGGTGAAGGCGCTTAAAGCACCGTTTAAATATATCGGTACAGGACTAGCAGCCCGGAAGGCGCTGCCGCTTAAGATGCCCGGCGGACTTCCGTCCGGCTTCGAGGAAATTCAAATCTCTGATCTGCCGCAGATTAAGCACTGGCAGGGGGATGGCGGAGCTTTTGTAACACTGCCGCAGGTGTATTCAGAGGACCCGGACAAGCCGGGTATTATGAATTCGAATCTCGGGATGTACCGGATTCAGCTCAGCGGCAATGACTATGAGATGAACAAAGAGGTCGGGGTCCATTACCAGATTCACCGTGGTATAGGTATCCATCAGACCCATGCTACGAAGCGTGGCGAGCCGCTCAAGGTGAGCTGCTTTATCGGTGGTCCTCCGGCTCATACGCTGTCGGCTGTCATGCCGCTGCCGGAAGGCCTCAGTGAGATGACCTTCGCCGGCCTGCTGGGCGGACGCCACTTCCGCTACAGCTACGTCGACGGCTTCTGCATCAGCGCGGATGCTGATTTTGTTATTACGGGTGAGATTTATCCCGGTGAGACGAAGCCGGAAGGCCCGTTTGGAGATCACTTGGGGTACTACAGCCTGGTCCATCCGTTTCCGGTGATGAAGGTACATAAGGTCTATGCCAAAAAAGGGGCAATCTTCCCCTTCACAGTCGTAGGCCGTCCACCGCAGGAGGATACAGCCTTCGGGGAGCTGATTCATGAGCTGACCGGCAATGCCATCAAGAATGAGGTGCCGGGCGTAAAAGAAGTGCATGCCGTCGATGCCGCAGGGGTGCATCCGCTCCTGTTCGCGATCGGCAGTGAGCGCTACACTCCGTATCAGCAGCTAAAGCAGCCTGCAGAGCTTCTGACTATCGCCAACCGGGTACTTGGGACAGGCCAGCTTAGCCTGGCCAAATATCTGTTCATCACTGCGGAAGAAGACCGGCCGATTAGCACGCATAACATTGCTGATTTCCTGACTTATATTCTGGAGCGGATAGATTTGCGGCGGGATATTCATTTCCAGACGAATACTACGATTGATACACTGGATTATTCAGGAACGGGGATCAACACCGGCAGCAAGGTGATTTTTGCAGCAGTGGGTGAGCAGAAAAGAAGCTTATGCACAAAGGTGCCGCAGTCATTGACGATGCTGGAAAGCTTTGGTGAGGCTAAGCTGGTGCTGCCGGGGGTCGTTGCGCTGCAAGGACCTGCGTTCAGTACTTACGGGGAGGCTGAACTGGAAATGCGCCGCTTAAGTGCAACCATTGAAGAGCAGGGGCCGCTTACAGATTGTCCGATGATCATCCTCTGTGATGACAGCGGCTTTATTAGTGAGGATCTGAGCAATTTCCTGTGGGCAACCTTTACACGCAGCAACCCTTCTCACGATATATATGGCGTGAACAGCACGATACAGTTTAAGCACTGGTCTTGCGATAATGTCATTATCGACGCCCGCGTGAAGCCGCACCAGGCGCCGCCGTTAATCCCTGATCCGGCGGTACAGCGCAATATTGAACGGTTATTCGTACAGGGCGGAAGCCTTAGCGGCATCCGCAAATAGCCCGGATTATTCCCTGGCGGGAACAATGACTTTGATATATTCGTGCTCACTTGCCCTTACGGCGATAGCTTCCTCCACGGGAATGCCTGGGATAGCATAGAGTTTGCTGCCCGGCTTGAATGTGGTGGAGAAATTGTTAGGGGAACCCTGGAGGCATTCACTGGACTGCAGCGTGATCTCTCCGATTTCCTGATCAATTTCTGTAACGGCTGTATCCGTTATGGCATATACCCGGTCATTCCATTTCACCAGCGGAAACGGGTAGGAGGCTAGTGCTTGGACGGTCTGGATACCGGCTGAAGGAACAGGCTGCCCGGCATTTTGTCCGGTGGAAGAGCAGGCGGCAAGAAGGGTAAAACTGACTAGAAGGATCAACTTTTTCATGAATGAGATCACCTCCTTGGTAAGACGCTGTTACAGGCTGTATTGTTGCTATTCACGATAAATTACAAGCTGTCCCTCGCTTTAATAGGAGGGGCACTTTTTAGGTTGATTATAGATTGAACTAGAAAACTTGAGATAAGGAAGGAGGGAGTGCCACCGTAGGTGCGACTGACCTGTACTCTATAAAACTTTAAGTTCACCTATATATATTATATTGAATACCACTGGAAGCAGGCTTCATTTACTGCAAATAAATATAAAAATGAAAATATATAGAAGATAATGTATAATTCTTGTATATTTTAGAGGAAAAAAATGGCTCTCGCCGCTTACGCTTTCCGCTTTATATGTTTCTGTTAAATAAGTGTCCTATCAGAACTTTTAGGAGGTTGGAAAATGAGAATCGCGATTGTCAGCAATAAACGCTCCGGGTTAGGCGGTATGGAAGCTGTCTTCAGAACGGTAATGCAGGAGCTGGGCAGGAATCAGGACGAGGTCAAGATGTTTCTCATGGGCGGCTCGCTGGACAAGGATTGGCTGCAGGATATTGATCATGTGGAGATTGGTGATCAGCGGACGGACAATGCCCTTAAGAGAAGGTACAGCTTCACGCTTCCGCTATTCAGACAAATCAGACAGTATAAGCCGGATGTTATCATTGGCTGCGATCCCAATGTAGTGTGTTACTGCAAATGGATGATGCGGATTATGAACCGCAAAACTCCTGTGGGAAGCTGGGTTCATAATGAACTGTCCACGATCTGGAAGGTCCAATTGCTGAAATACGCCGATTTTCATCTCTCGATCAGCAAGGGGATCGCTGAGCAGATTCGTAATGTGGTAGGCAGCGGGTCGAACAATAAAATCTTCGTAACCCATAATCCTGTTGATGTTGAGGTACGGGAAGTGGCGAGGCCTGAAGTCCCTACATTTCTCTACATTGGAAGGCTGGAGAACCGGCAGAAAAGAGTGCGCGATTTAATTGAAGCCCTGGCTAAGCTTGAGGGAGAATGGAAAGCAGTTATTGTCGGTGACGGGCCGGACCGGGAGGAGGTCTATAATCTGGCCGAATCCTATGGGATGAATGAGCGGATGGAGTGGATGGGCTGGCGAAAGAATCCCTGGTCAGAAATTCCGCGTGCGTCGGCACTGGTGCTGACCTCTAACTTCGAAGGGTTCCCGCTGGTTCTGCTGGAAGCAATGGCCAGAGGTATTCCTTGTTTAAGTACAGACTGCCAGCACGGACCTGCAGAAATCGTCATTCCGGAGAGCAATGGCTGGCTGGTCTCTGTGGGAGATGTTGAAGGCCTCGCAGCGACCATGCAGCAGATCATCAATCATCCGGAACAATTGCCGGATCCGCAATTCGTCAAAGAGTCAGTGCGTAAATTCAGCATCGCCAATGTAGTCAACAATATCAGAGGTATAATCGACAGGGAATTACAGTTGAAGATCTCCTCATAAAAAACAGATTAGGGATGATCAAAGCATGGAAAGATTAGAAACAGAGCGTTTGATCTTAAGACGCTTCCAACCCGGGGATGGAGAGGATCTGCATGAGTACCTTTCCCGCAAGGAAGTTGTCAAATTCGAGCCCTATGGGGTTCATAGCGAAACAGAGAGCAGGGCAGAAGCGCTGCGGCGTTCGGAGGATCCTGCGTTTTGGGCAGTCTGTCTGAACGATTCAGGGAAGCTGATCGGCAATTTATATTTTCAGCAGCAGATGCCGGATCATTTCCGGACCTGGGAGCTGGGCTATGTGTTCAATAACGAATTTCAGGGCTGCGGTTATGCTGCGGAAGCCTGCCGTAAATTGCTCGAATACGGCTTTACCTCTTTGCAGATCCGGCGTGTAACTGCACATTGTGATCCTGATAACGCGCCATCCTGGCGGCTGCTGGAGAGACTGAACCTGCGCCGGGAAGGCCACTTCCTTCAGACCGGATATTTCAAAAACGATGAACAGGGCCGCCCAAAATGGCATGATACATATGCGTATGGACTGCTTGAAAAGGAGTGGCAATCATCAAGAACGGTGAAAAGAGATGAAAATTAACCGGCTGCTCGGGATAGTGGTGTATCTGCTTAACCGGGAGGTAGTGAGCGCCCGTACGCTTGCGGAGAAATTTGAAGTCTCCCGGCGCACCATTCAGCGTGATATGGAATCGATCGGTCTTGCCGGAATCCCCATAGGTTCGATCCAGGGTGTTAATGGAGGGTATTACATTCTGGACAGCTTCAAAATGAACAGGCAGCTGCTCCAGCCGGAGGATTATAAGTATATTGTAGCCGCGCTGAGAGGCCTGGTCTCCGGATATAACAGCAGACGCGCAGAGGAAACGGTAGAAAAGATGTTGTCCTTATCCCCTGAAGGTAATGAGGCAGTACAGCCGTTACAGCTGGATTTGGAAGTACTGCGCGAGGGAAGCGGAACCGTACAGTACATTGAGGTCATTGAAGAAGCTATTCGCCAAAAATGTACAGTTCAGTTTCAATATACGAATGCACGGCAGACGGTTTCCATTCGCAGTGTAGAGCCCTTGCTTTTGTCGTATAAATGGTACGCGTGGTATTTGTTCGCATATTGCCGTGACCGGAGGGATTACCGGTTGTTCAGGCTCTCGCGGATCAGAGAGATTCAGAACACCGGCGTAGTTTTTTCACAGGATCACGGGAATATAGCGCATTTGCTTGCAGCTCATCAGGATAGTCGGCCCAATATCACAGTTAAGCTTGCTTGTCCGGCAGATCGGAGAGTACAGCTGGAGGAGGCTTTTCCAAAAGCGAGGTTGCTGGAAGAACAGTGCGGTGAACTGGTGATGGAATTTACGGTTCCTGAGGATGAGAGCGGCTGGTTTGCCACACTGCTCCTGCTCGGAGGCCAATGTACAGTACTTGAACCGGAATCGCTGCGCCTGAGGCTGCAAAGTCATGCCCGGATGATTGTACAGAAGTATGAAGGTAATGACGACAGACAGTTGTCCGGATTGCCCGTTTATAATGGAGATATTCACACTATAAGGAGGACTTGAGATGGAGATGAAGTTACTGGACCCTTACACCGTTTGTCCTGTATATGATACAGGTAGCTTTTTGCTAAGATTGATACAGCAGGAGGATGCTGAAGATTTACTCGGGTGCTATTCGGACCCGGAGTCCATCCCCCTGTTCAACAGCGACAACTGTCTTTACGGCTTCAGCATGCACCTGCTGGATGATATGAAGGCCACTATTGAAGCCTGGCTCGCAGAATACCGGGCGCGGGGATTTGTACGGTTCAGCATAATAGATCAAACAACAGGCCGTGTGATCGGGACGGTTGAGTTTTTCACCAGGGCAGTACTTTCCGCAGACGGACAGCAGGAAGCCGGAATCCTTAGGCTGGATTTGATCTCCGGTTATGAACGGGAAGCAGTACTTTGCGAGATTCTGGAGCTGGTAGAGTCGCGGTTTGGCGAGTATTTTGCATTCAACAGTATATTGACTAAGGCAGTGCCGCAGGCTGCGGCAAGAATCAGCGTTCTGCTTCGTCTGGGTTATCAGAGGATAGAGCCAAGCTCCGATTTACCGTATGATGACTACTACATAAAAGAAATAAACAGCGGATCCTAGCCGATTCATTAACATTTTCATGATGTTCCCCTATCAGCCCGTCTGATCTCCCTATTTGGAGACTTGGACGGGCTAATCGTTTTGCTGAATAATGTCGAAAAAAAGAGTAGTAGTACCTCAGCATAGGAGGTTAGAATGGAACACTACAGACAATTCCGTTTCGGCAGGAGATAAACTATTGAATTCAAGGGTGGTTGGCGGCGGATGGATAAAGGCAAAGCAAGCATCTTAGGGATGGCTATAGCAATCTACATACTGGTTGTGCTGCTTAAAGGAATCTCGGTAGAGGTGTTCCTCAATTTCGTCATACTTATTTTGTTCTTATGTTTCGCTGCATTCAAAAATAAAAAGAAAGATGTCTCCGAGTACAAACGGATCAAAAAGGAGCTGTCGGATCAGCTCTATTTCACCTCCCAATTGATGGATTCCCTGCCGCATCCGCTTTTTTATATCGATGACCAGCAGTGTTTTCTGGGCTGTAATACCGCCTATGAGCAAGCTTTTCAAGTGTCTGGCTGCGAACTGGCCGGCATTCCGATACGCGATCTTCCCCATTTGCCTAAGGACGCGTACCGCAATCTTCGTGAGATGATGGCTGAGGTAACGGAGAGCGGTCAGTCTTCGATCCGCCAGATTCAGAGAACCTTTGCGAGCGGTGAAACGCACCATATTCTTTATACGCTGTCTGCCTACCGTTTGTCGGATAATTCCGTGGGCGGATACCTTGGGATTATGACCGATATTAGCGATCTGAAGCACAAAGAGAAGGAGATCCTTGATAACCGGAATTTTCTCAATGCCATTATCAGCCATATTCCGGTAATGATTTCGGTCAAGGATGTCCGGACGTTGAAGGTATTCATGGGGAATCAGGCCAGTGCGGACTTTCTGGGCCTTACTCCTGAGGAGCTGGGCGACCTGGAACTTAAATCGGTATTCCCTGAGGAAATTGCCCGGAGGATGATTGAATCGGACAAAAAGGTAATTGCAACAGGACAGGTGCTCAGCGAGATCGATATCATCCCCGATGACAGCGAACACTGCAATCTGCGATATGTTCGGACCACGAAGCTGCCTATTTTGGATGTGGAGGGACAGCCGCTGTATCTGCTCATTGTGTCCGAAGATATCACCGAAGCGAGACGGAAGGAAGCGGAGCTGAAACATGCTCTGAATCTGGCGGAAGAGGCGACTGCAGCCAAATCGCAATTTCTGGCGAATATGAGCCACGAGATCCGGACGCCGATGAATGCGATTATTGGCATGGCTTATCTGGCGCTAAAGACAGAACTCAATCCGAAACAGCAGGACTATCTCTCCAAAATTCATAATGCCGGTACTTCGCTGCTTGGCATTATTAATGAGATCCTTGATTTCTCAAAGGTGGAGTCAGGGAAGCTGGAACTTGAAAAAACGGAGTTTGACTTAACAGATGTGATTTCAGGGGCACTAGATTTAGCGGGTCAGACAGCTCACGAGAAGGGGCTGCAGCTGTTGTGTGAAATCCCGCCAGATATACCCTCACGTCTTAGCGGTGATCCGCTTCGGCTGGGCCAAATCATCACCAATCTGCTAAGCAATGCGATTAAGTTCACCGAGGCGGGTGAAGTTTTGATGGTGGTGGAGCAACACAGCAGAATTGACAGTAAGGTGAAGCTTCAATTCAGTGTGCGTGATACAGGGATTGGCATGAGCAAAGAGACAGAAGCCAAGCTATTCCAGGCCTTTACGCAGGCGGACAGTTCCACTACACGGAAGTTCGGGGGAACGGGACTGGGCCTGGCGATCAGCCGCAAGCTGGTGGGCATCATGGGAGGCCATCTTTGGGTGGATAGTGAGGAAGGCAGAGGCAGTATCTTTACGTTCACCGCTTGGTTCGATATTGTCCAGGCTACAGGCTTACCAGCAAGACCCGTTCCGGTAACGACGCTCGATGTGCAGGAAAAAGACTACCGGCTGTCCGGCACCCGTGTCCTGCTGGTGGAAGACAACGAGATTAACCGGCAGATTGCAGCTGAGTTGCTGAGAAGTCAGGGATTGCTGCCGGATATTGCTGCCAACGGGGCTGAAGCGGTGCGGATGGTGGAATCCATGTCTGCGGAAAGACCTTACAGTATTGTGCTGATGGATCTGCAGATGCCGGAAATGGACGGTTTTCAGGCGGGGGTGAGAATCCGGGAACTGTACCCGGAGCTACCAATGATTGCTATGACCGCACGTACCATGCAAGAAGAGCGGGAGCGCTGCTTCGCAGCCGGGATGAACGGCCATGTAGCCAAACCGATTGATCCGGATATTCTGTTCACTACGATCGGCAGATGGGTTTCGCATGGAATCATCCAGGAATCAGCTGAAGGCGCTGGAACGGCAGCTGAGTTCAGGCCTTCTTCAGAAACTTTGCCATTTCTGCGGCTGAAGGGGATTGAAACCGGGAAGGGGCTCAGCCGCGCCGGAAACAACCGGGAACTGTATATTAGCCTGCTGCTGAAATATGCCGGGAATCAGCGTGATACAGTAACAAACTTACGTAAGGCGATATGGGCAGAGGATACTGAAGCAGCGTTAAGGCTTGCTCATAATCTAAAGGGGGTTTCCGGCAATATTGGTGTTACGGATGTCCAGACGCTGGCCGGCACCCTGGGTAAAATGCTAGACGGCCCTGCAGAGCCGCAAGAGCTGGAGCAGCTTCTGAACAGGCTCGAAGCGGCGGTTCATGCCAGCACGGAGGAAATCCTCGGGCAGCTGGGCGGTACTGATCCTTATAATGCAGCAGAGTTCTTGCCTGAGCAGCGGAATGAACCGCCAGTAAAGCTGCTCGGCCGGTTAGAGGATATGCTGAATGACAGTGATAGTGAAGCAGTCGATTATTTTGCATCTGTAAGGAGCGTATTAGCGCAGGCGATGACACAAGATGAGCTGAGACAGCTGGAGTACAGTCTGGGCATGTTTGAATATGAAGAAGCCCTCTCCATTACCCGGCAGGCCATAAGAGATCGAAATTATGAACAGAGGTTGATGTAAATATGCTGGATTCCAGACCTGTTATACTTGTCGTTGACGATACGCCGGACAATATTACGCTGCTTAGCGGCTTGTTAAAAGAACAATACAAGGTTAAGGTTGCCACAAACGGCGAGAAAGGGCTGCTGATTGCCAAGGCCGCTCCGCCAGACTTGATTCTGCTGGATATAATGCTGCCGGGAATGGACGGTTACGAGACTTGCCGGAGATTGAAAGAGGACGAGACGCTGCGGGAGATTCCGGTGATCTTTTTGACGGCGAAGGAAGAGGTAGAGGATGAGAATAAAGGCTTTGATTCTGGAGCGGTAGATTATATTACCAAGCCTATCAGCTCACCGGTGCTTTTGTCACGTGTGAAGACCCACTTAACGTTGAAGCGCTCAAAGGATTTCCTTGCGGACAAAAATCAATATCTTGAGGCGGAAATTTCCCGTCGGATGAAGGAAATTTCATTAATTCAGGAGGTTTCGGTGATGGCGATGGCCGCCTTGGCCGAAATGCGGGATACAGAGACCGGCAACCATATTCAAAGAACCAAATTGTATATTGAGGAATTGGCCACGCAGCTGAGCCGGACGGACAAATATGCAGGCAGGCTGTGCCCCGAGCATATCGGCCTAATCGTTACGTCTGCCCCGCTGCATGATATCGGGAAGGTCGGCATCCCTGATCACATCCTCCTCAAGCCGGGCAAGCTGACTTATGAGGAATTTGAAGTGATGAAGACTCATACCACTTTGGGCAGAGATGCGGTTTTGCGTGCCGAGCAGCTGATGGATAGCCCCGAGACATTTCTCCGATTCGCTAAGGAAATTGTCTATTCCCATCATGAGAAATGGGACGGCACGGGGTATCCGGAAGGTTTGGCCGGCGAGCAGATTCCGCTATCGGCCAGGCTGATGGCTGTTGCGGATGTGTACGATGCGCTGACCAGCGAGCGGGTGTACAAGGCAGCAATGCCTCATGAGCAGGCCGTAGAAATTATCGTTGCTGATGCCGGCCGGCATTTTGATCCCGATATCGTAGACATTTTCGTAAAGTGCAGCTATAAGTTTCTGGAGATTTCCGAAAGATATAAGAATGATCATCTGAACGCATAACACTAATAGTAATCTGGAATAGCGCTCTTCAAGCATCCTGCGTAAGGATGGCTGGAGAGCGCTGTTTTTTTGAATGCAATTACTGCTCTAGGCTGTAAAAATCCCCGCCTGGCTCTTTATCCGTCGGCCTTCAATAACCTCCTCGTAATCACTGATCAGCCGGTCAAAAATATGCTCCCAGGAACGGCCAAGCGCCAGCCGCCGACCCTCCTGGCCCATAGCCATACGCAGCATAGGCTGCTCCGCCAGCCTGCATATCGCCTCAGCCATAGCCGCCGGCTGATGCGGCTCAAACAGGGTGCCGCTTCGGCCCGGCACGACAAGATCCCGCGAGCCGCCGGCATCCGCCGCGATGACAGGCAGACCTGAAGCCATGGCTTCCAGCACGACATTGCCGAAGGTTTCCGTACAGGAGGGGAAGACGAACAGGTCGCCTGCGGCATACAGCTCAGCCAGTTCTTGCCCATATTTGCTGCCGGAAAAGGTGACATTCTGAGGTGCTGCGGCGCGCAGCTCCGGCAGCTGCGGACCATCGCCTACAATGAGCAGGTGTACTGCGGAGGCAATGGAATCCGGCAGCAGCCGCATGGCGGCAAGGAGGGTGGCAATATCTTTTTCCGGGGCGATTCGTCCTACATATATAAGCAGCAGCTGGCTTCCGATCCCGTAACGCTCCCGAACATCCGCGGAACGTATTTCTGGAGTGTAAAGACCGCAGTCAACGCCTCTGGACCACAGGCGCAGCCCGGAAAATCCGTGTGCACGCAGTGAGCCGATGGTCTCCTGGGAGGGTGCCAGAATCGCATCACAGGACCTGTGAAACCATTTCATGTATTTCCAGTACAGCGGGACAATTCTGCGCATCCGGTAATATTGAAGGTAACGGTCAAAGTGGGTGTGATAGGAAGCCACATGCGGGAGGTTCTGCTTCTGGGCATAGCGGAGGCCGCACAGGCCGAGGTTGAACGGGGTTGCCATGTGCACCAGATCCGGGCTGAAGGCCCGCAGCTCATTGTGAATGGAGGACATATGGGGCAGCGCTAATCTGCATTCGGGATAAAGGAAAAATGGAATACTGGCAATTTTGCGGACAGGATCATTCTCGTCTTGTCCTGAGGCCGGTTTCGGGGTAAACAGCAGGTGCTCGATTCCGCGGCGGTTCAGATGGCCGGTCAGGCGGTGGAGTGTGCGGGCAACCCCATTGGTCTGCGGAAGATAGGTGTCCGTAAACAAAGCTAGACGCATCAATATCCCCTCCAGGACTCTTGTTGCCCTGATCATAGCAGGCGAATATTTGCCTCGGGTCAGCGGAATGTTAGCCGTTTTTCAAATGGAAGCTAAGACTGGTTCTGCAGTTTACGTTCATTTGATGTAACTCTGCATATCAGCAAATACTCGTCCACTATAGTTGTTAAAAATAATCTATAGGAGTGACAACGACTTGAAAAGATCAGGCACAACCCTACTCTCCCTGCTGCTTGCAGCTGAACTGACGCTCGTTCCCGCATGGAGCGCAGGCCCCGCGGCAGCTGCTGCAGCGCTTCTGCCGGGTACTCCTTATACTACTGACGGCAGTTATAATGTGAGCGTTCCCCATATTATCGTAAACCAGGTATATGGCGGCGGGGATGCGGCAACGACGGGCGGTTATTTCTCTAATGGATATATTGAACTTTATAATCCTACTGATTCCGCTGTTGATTTAAGCGGCTGGTCCCTGCAATACTCTGATCCGACCATGAACGGAGCCTGGAGTAAGCTGAATTTGAACGGCACGATTAAAGCGCACTCCTCCTATCTGATCACTGACAGCAAAGACAATCCGTCCTTTAAAAGTGATATCAGCAGTAAAGCTGATCAGACCTGGAAGGATATTCTTTTCTATAATAAAGGGATGAAGGTTGTGCTGCTTAGCAGTACCGATCTGCTGGATACCGCCAACCCGTTCCAGAATAAGCCGGCAGCCTATGTTGATATGATCGGTACTGCCGGAAATGACAGCGGTTCCGTGATTGACGGCTATGAACTAGATTATCCGACCGGTAAAACCGGGGGAACCTCGAAGCAAAAGTCGGTCCGCCGTGCGGAATTCACCGATACGGACAATAACAAGAATGATCTGAGACAGATCAGCTTCGATACGCTAGATGCCGGAGCATTGAATCTGATGAAGCCGCACAGCAGCAGCGATGGAAGCTGGGGGATTGCAGTGCCCGCTCTTGGTGTAGCCACGGCTTCACTCCCGGCTGCAACAGCCGGATCACCATACTCGGTGTCACTCTCTGTGTATGGAGGCGTGCAGCCCTATTCCTTTGCGGCAACCGGTCTGCCGGAAGGTCTCAGCCTTGACGCGGCATCGGGGATCATCAGCGGAACTCCGCTTGCGGCAGGCACGGCAACGGTGAGCTACGCGGTGTATGACAGCGCGGTTCCTCCGGTGAAGGCGGAAGGAAACCTTCCGCTGGTTGTCGGCAAGGCGGCTGGGGAACCGGTAAATGATGTCATCAGTGTTACGAAGATCGGCGGATATGCTGTGGGAACCACGAGCGAAGACGGCGGCGTGGCGGAGATCGTCAAGTACAACGCGGACAACGGGAAGTTCTATCTGGTCAATGGCTCAACTCATCCGGCGACTGTAGATATCGTTAATTTGAAGGATGGAGTTCACCCGGAGAAGGAAGCAAGCATTAACGTGGAGGCACTGTCCGAAACTGGAGGCTTCAGCTACGGGGATTTGACCAGCGTAGATATTAATACAGCGACCGGCAGGGTTGCTGTGGCTGTCCAGGAAGCGGATGCGATGAAGAAGGGGAAGATTCTTGTCCTCGACTATGACGGCAAGCTGCTGAAAACTTACGAAGCCGGTATCCAGCCGGATATGATTAAATATACGGCGGATGGCCGGTATATTCTTACGGCAGATGAAGCCGAGCCGCGTACACTGGCAGGTGATCCGGAGGGCAGCGTGACGGTTATCGATACAGTCACTGGAACGGCCAGAACCGTTAAGTTCGATAATCCCGGTCTTATTGATGATCTTGTGCATATCCGCGGTGCGGTGGACCCTGTAAGCAAATTAATCACCGGTGAAGGTGCTAAGGAAGACGCCGTACGTGATCTGGAGCCGGAATTCATCGAGCTGTCAGATGACCAGAAGACTGCTTATATTTCCCTTCAGGAGAACAATGCAGTGGCGGCGGTTGATGTAATCTCAGGCAAGCTGCTGTGGGTGAAAGGTCTGGGATTCAAGGATCTGAGCAATCCGCGCAATGCGCTTGATCTGGTGAAGGACAATCAGATTCACCTTGAGAACGTTCCATTTTATGGTGTATATATGCCTGACGGCATCAGCCAGTACACGGTGAACGGAAAAACCTATCTGTTCACGGCTAATGAAGGGGATGCAACCGAGTGGGACAGCAAGGAAAATGCCGCCACGATCGGCTCCATGAAGAGTTCACTCAACCCGGATTCGGCTGCTGCAAAATTCCTGAACGGACAGAAGAAATATGACAGCGTAGAGGTGATGTCGGATATGGGTCATGACGGCATTTATCTGTATGGCGGCCGTTCCTTCTCCGTATGGGATGCCGGAACCCTGAAGCAGGTGTATGACAGCGGCAGTGAATTTGAGCAGATCACTTCGGAGCGTCTGCCGGCGTACTTCAATGCCAGCAATAGCAACACTACCCTGGACAGCCGCAGCACCAAAAAAGGCCCGGAGCCCGAATATGTCAAAATCGGCAAGGTGGGGCAGAAGGCACTGGCCTTTGTCGGGTTGGAACGTGTCGGCGGTCTAATGACCTACGATGTGACAAACCCGGAGCAGCCGCAGTTTGTAAACTACATCAATTCGCGTGAGTTTACGCCGAAAAATAACCTGGAAACCGACACAGGTCCGGAAGGCATCGAATTCATCCCGGCAACGGACAGCCCGACTGGGCTTCCGCTGGTGCTGGTAGCGAATGAAGTCGGCGGTACAGTGGCGGTCTATCAATTAAATGTGACAAAGGTGACTTTGAATCAGACCTCCTTGTCGCTCCAGGCGGGCGGGAGCGTAGCAGAACTAAAAGCAGCTGTCCAACCCGCAGGCGAAACAGGGCAAGGCTTGAGCTGGAGCACCTCTAACTCGGCTGTAGCCTCGGTTGACCAGAACGGAAAGGTTAGTCCGCATGCAGCGGGAACAGCAGTCGTCTCCGTATACAGTGCGGATGGCTATGGTGTCGCCGAAGCACATGTGACGGTAACGGCAGCCCCTCCGGTCATTAGTTATCCGGGTTCAACCCCTACTGGCGGACCGGCGGTCGTTGTCACCAAGCCGGAGACAGCGGTGGCCGTCACGGGCGGCAAGGCCGTAGTGGAAGTGAAGGCGGCAGCTGATGCTGCCGGCAGCCAATTCTTCTCTGTCGGCGCTGAAGTGGTGACTGCCGCGCTTGAGGCGCTCAAGAGCTCAGGCGGGGCAGAGCTGGAGTTCCGCACGGTTTCAGGAGAAGCTGGCCGGAATATTACCATTAAGCTTCCTGCAGCAGTCTGGGCTGAACTTGCCGGCAGTTCCTTAAAGACGGTAACATTCACAGGAGGGCCGGGAACAGTGTCCTTCGACCGGACTGCAGTTTCGGCGATTCACACGGCTGCAGGCGGGGAAACGGTCAGCCTGACGATTGCCGGTACGGATCTAACTACCGTCGCGGCTGGAGTAAATGCTGCGGCAGGCAATATCGTCGGCAGCCGCCCAGTGCTGAGCCTTACAGTTCAGGCGGGAACCCGGGATATTTCCAGCTTTGGCGGCGGGGGTGTGTCGGTCAGCATTCCGTACACACTGGCTGCCGGCGAAGATGTTCATGCGGTAGCGGCCTATCAAGTAACGGCAGCAGGCGGGTTGTCAGTGCTTCCTGCCAGCAGCTACAATGCGGTGACGGGCCAGCTGACCTTCCGTACCACCCATTTCTCTGTTTATGCTGTGGGCTATAACAAGCTTGTGTTTACGGATACGGCAAGCAGCTATGCTAAGGATTCTATAACCTATCTGGCCGCCCGCGGAGTCATCTCCGGAATTTCGGCCGATCAGTTTGGCCTCAAGAGTAAGTTGAGCCGCGGGGATGCAGCCCTGCTGCTGGCCCGTTTAGCCGGAGCGGAGCTGGGCAGTCCGGCCGGCAGCTTTAGTGACGTGAAGCCGGAGGATTATTATGCAGCGGCGGTGTCCTGGGCGAATGCTAATGGCATCGTCAAAGGTACAGGAGACGGCAAGTTTGAGCCCAAGGCTGAGGTCTCGCGTGAGCAGCTGGCGGTCATGATCCTCCGTCTCGCGGATGCTATGAACTGGAATCTGCCTGTAAGCAGCGGCCCTGCAGTATTCGCTGATCAGGCGGTTATCAGCGAATATGCGCGGCATGCCGTAAGTTCTGTCCAGCAGGCGGGTATTATATCTGGTCAAGCAGTGGCCGGAGGCAGGATCAACTTTGCCCCGCAAGCTTCGGCTACCCGTGAAGAGACTGCACATATGCTGGCGAAGCTGCTGAAGACAGTGCAATAGAAGCTTGTTACTGATGCTGCGGCTTAAAGAGCATCCGCTTTTCTGAGCCGCAGCTCACAGTTCAAATTTTAGATATCTTTGCTGGTTCCATGCTATAATCGGACAGTAATACTCCATTACATGCGAGAGGTGATCAGGGAATGGGATTTCAGGCAGGCCAGCTTTTTGTGAATTTGCCAGTGACCAATCTGCAGAAGACGATCGAATTCTTTACCGCTTTAGGCTTTGAATTTAACCCGCAGTTTACCAATGAGAAAGCAACCTGCATGATCATTAATGAGAATACCTTTGCCATGCTGCTGACCCGGGAGTTTTTTAACACCTTTACCTCCAAAACGATTGTAGACACATCAGCGCATACAGAGGTAATTCTTGCACTCTCGGCCTCAAGTAGAGAGCAGGTGGACGAGCTGGTGCAGAAGGCACTTGATGCCGGCGGGAAACCTTTTAATGATAAGGCCGATCATGGTTTTATGTACACCTGGAGCTTCCAGGACCTTGACGGACATCTGTGGGAAGTCATGTATATGGATGAAAATGCAAATCAGTAAATCAACTCTCATAAACGTTCCGAAGACAAGTGCCGCCTGCGGTGCTTGTCTTTTTTGTTGGCTTGTCTTTAGCCCGCGTTAACAGCATTGCAACAATTACTTTACGATGCGCATACACAACACTGGAGAATAATTAATATCCAGCTTCTACAATGAAAACATGACATGAAAATACATACATAAGTCCGAGGTCTAGCAGAAGGGATGATAAGCTTGAAAAGAAATAGGCTGCACTTATCTATGAAATGGAAGCTGATTCTTAGCTTTACGGCAATTTCACTTATCTTTTTGGGGGTTGCATTGCTTCAGGGGCAGAAGATTACTCAGGTGGAGCAGTCGATGGAACGGCAGAAGTCCGAGATGGAAAAAAGAATCACCGTCTCTACAATCACTCAGCTGCTGCAGGAGCTGAACCGTCTGGAGACTTCCCTGGCCGAATCCAGTGACGCAGAGCTGGCCGGGCCGTTTAAGGATAAGCAGCAGCAGCTTGCGGCAGCTATAGCCAAAGTGGATTTTGACAAAGGAACCTCCGCGTGGACAGATCTGCAGCAGCTGCGCACGGAAGCGGACAAATATACAGGTTATGTAAATGAGTTGGTAAAAACGCTGGAGGATACCGATCTGGATCCGCTGACTGTCCTGGAGCAGATTGACGGCCTCCATACGCAGGCGCTTGCACTGAATCAAACGCTGCTGGAGCGGAATGAGAAGCTGTATAAGGCAGCAGCGGATAATGCGGAACAGGCGCAGGCGAATTCTTTTACATTGCTGGACCATACCGTATCCATCGTTATGTATGCTGCAATCGCCGTGTTCGCTTTCACGCTGGTACTGGCCCTGCTGCTGATCCGTTCGTTCCTGTCTCCGGTGGACAAGCTGCAGGCTGCGCTGCGTAAAATCGCCGAAGGCGATCTGCGCCAGCAGATCAATTCACCGTATAATGATGAGCTGGGACGGTTGAGCTTCCATTTTGACCATATGGTTACGCGGGTCCGCGAGATGCTGCGCCAGACGGTGCAGGTAGCCTCAACGCTGGCCGATTACTCCCAGTCCTTTCAGCAGTCTTCATCAGTTACTGCCCATACCAATCAGGATATCGTCAAGACCATTCAGGAAATTTCGGTAGGGGCGGATCAGCAGGCCATTCAGTCTGAACAGAGCGCACTATTGCTGCAGGAGCTGGAGCGGGAAGTGGCGGAGATTACGGATTATACCGATGTTATGCTTGCGACAAGCCAGAGCGCTGACCAGAATGCACGCAAAGGCTCGGAAACCATCAGCGAGCTGCAGCGCAAATCACAGAAGTCCCGCACTTCCATCGGCAAGGTGTATCAGGCACTTGAGAAGCTGGTGGAGCAGTCTGGAGATATTTCGCGGATTACGAATTCCATCACAGAGATTTCCAAGCAGACCAATATCCTCTCTCTGAATGCGGCAATTGAAGCGGCCCGGGCAGGGGCGGCTGGGAAAGGCTTTGGGGTGATCGCGGATGAAGTCCGGCATTTATCGGTACAGACAAGCGATTCCTCGATTCTGATCAGCCGGATTATCGGGGAGCTGCAGGAGAGCATGGCCGACTTTGAAGCATACATGCTGGAATCGAAAAAAAGCCTGGAGGAGCAGGATACCCAGGTTGCGGAAACCCTTGCTTCCTTCACGGCGATTGACGATTCGATAGCCGGCATCAGCCGGCAGATCGGACAGATTCACAGCAAGGTGGAGCAGACCCGGAAGATCAATTCACGGCTGGGTGAATCGATCCACTCGGTAGCATCCGTAGCTGAGCAGACAGCGGCGGGCGTTCAGGAAGTGAATGCCTCCAGTACCCAGCAGGATCAGGCCATTCACGATATCGCCCGCCAGGCGCTGGAGATTAGTGAAATCTCGCGGCGGCTGTTCAAGGAAATCAATGTGTTCAAGATTGAGGAGGGTCAGGCTGCGAACCCCGGCGGCGGCCAGCTGCTGGCAATGAACGACGCCCGGAAGCAGCCGGAGGAGACAAGCGTACCGTTACTCGCGATGGCTGAGTGAGGCATGAAGCCGGGCGACAAGCTCCGGCAGCCATTCGGTAAGAGACAGAAAGGTAAAGCCCGCTGAGCGGGCTTTTGTTGTATCCATAACCCAAGATTCATCAATACCGAAAGGAGACATATCCTCTTGGGCTGTTTCGCTTAGCGTGACGGCCTGCTTCCCTGTTACAGCTTCGATCATCGAGAGAATATCCCGGATGGCTATTGCACCGTCTGAGCATGCATTCACGGGTCCGGTCAACGAGGAGAGGCCCAGCCAGTAAAGGAAGTCCGCAGCCTCATCGGAACGGATGAACGAGATCAGGGCATCCGGATTCGGAAGTCCAACCGGCTTGCCGCCGGCGATATGCTCGATGTGAAAATGCAGCCGCCGCGTATAATCATCCGTCCCTAGGACGATCGGAAAGCGGACGGCTGCCACGGGAAAAGCATTCTGTTTCAGCAGCACCGTCTCAGCCAGTCTTTTGCCTTCCTGATAACTGAAGTCCTCTCTGGAACCCAGCCGCAGGGGATAAGTCTCAGGGTCAAAGTCCGCTTCGCTCAGGATTTCCGGTCTTGGATCGTATACGGATAAGCTGGAGGTCAGGATGTAACGCCCCGCACTGTCAGCAAAAATCCGGGCCGCAGCAGCTGCATCATCGGGTGAGTAGCAGATATTATCATAGACAACATCAAAGTGCCGGCCATGCACCGCCGCGGCCAGCGCCTCCGAATCCGAACGGTCAACGGTTAACCGGGTCACCTGATCGCCGAAATCATCCTCTGCCATGCCCCTGGTCAGTATAGTCACCTGTGTATTTTCATCCTGAAGCAGCCGTTTCACCAGCCGCTTACCAAAAAAACGGGTTCCCCCGAGCACCAGTATATTCCTCATCCTTCTACCTCCTTTGATTTTTTCTTGTTAGGCCGCCATCCGCATTCCGGAATAGATGACGGTGCTGTTTGCGGTGGAGCGGCTTCCCGCATCCAGAGCCTGCACAGCAGCTGTGCTGACCGCCATGGTGATCTCTGCTGCTTGGTCCTGGCGCAGCAGTTCCAGCATGACGGGAATCTGCCCTTCTTCATAAGCATCCGCCAGCGCGGTGAGCAGCAGCCTGAAATCGGCGTCAGGGGGGAGGGCCGGGCCATCTGCGGCCAGCTCCTTCCGCACAGCTTCGAGCGCTTGCCGAGCCCGGTACAGCGCAGCTTTAACAGCCCCCTCTGTAGTATCCAGCTGAACCGCCGTTTCGTTAGCAGAGTAGCCGAGCACATCACGCAGCAGGAAGGTCATCCGCTGCAGAGGCGACAGATGTTTGATCAAGGCCTGAAAAGCTGTTTCGATCTCTGAAAGGCTGCTCTGCATGGCGGCAGCTTCTGCCGGATTCAGTTCGCGTTCCATTGCACGCGCTAAGGAAGCCTTGCGCCGGATGGCATCGATCCAGGTATTCTTAGCAATCCGCAGCATCAGGGCTTCCGGATTGGGGCTTGCGGAGAATTTTCTGTAGCTGAGCACCTTCGTCCAGGTGTCCTGGGCCAGATCTTCAGCCTCATGCCCGGAGCGGGTAAGCGCCAGACAGTAGCGGTTCAGCGCAGCTCTAAGCGACTGCAGTCTGTGGTCATCCTCAAGCTTCTGAGTGCTGTATTCTTCAAGGATCATCATGCTCACACAACTCCTTTTCAGCTGTCCTCTTTGTATATTCCCTTATTATATAAACGAACAGCCCTTATTAAAAGATACGCGGCTTCTGCAGCTCTTTATGTTGGCTTGGTTCCGTATCTTTTGCCAGCCCTGATCCGTTTACAGGGTAACAAATCAAGCTTACATCCCAGGAGGTAAAGATCATGAGTATAATCCCCTATGTAATTGAACAGACGAGCAGAGGCGAACGGTCCTATGACATTTATTCGAGGCTGCTGAAGGACCGGATTGTATTTGTCGGTGCGGCGATCGATGATCAGCTGGCGAACAGTATTATTGCCCAGCTTCTATACCTTGCGGCGGAGGAACCGGATAAGGACATCCAAATGTTTATTAACAGTCCGGGAGGTTCAACTACCGCAGGGTTCGGAATTTATGATACGATGCAGGTAATCAAACCGCAGGTCAGCACGATATGCACCGGTTTTGCGGCTTCCTTCGCCTCACTGCTGCTGCTGGCCGGAGCCCCCGGCAAAAGATTCGCGCTGCCGAGCAGTGAAATTATGATCCACCAGCCGCATGGCGGCGCCCAGGGGCAAGCCAGTGATATTGCCATTAGCGCCAGACGGATATTGCAGATTAGGGAAAAGGTCGTGCAGATTACTGCGGACCGGACCGGCCAGCCGGCAGATAAGATCGCGAAGGATATGGACCGGGATTATTTCATGTCCGCGGATGAGGCAATGACATACGGCATTATCGACAAAGTAATCACGAACCTATAATTGAAGGAGCGGATGAACCATGCTGGCAGATTTAAAAGGGCAGAAAGTCGCGGTACATTTTCTGGATGGTACGAGTGTAAGAGACGGTGTTCTGGAAGAGCTTGACGAGCGCTTCGTGAAATACCGGACAGAATATCAGGTGCTCTACATTCCGATCACCTCAATTCGTGCAGTAGCGCTAGAGACCAAAGAGCGCGAGCGGCCGCGGGTCGGCTTCGGACAGTAACGGTCTGGCGGCCGGTAACAAACTCAGATTTAAGGACTATTTCCAGGCCAAAGGGCGGGAATAGTCCTTTTTGGCGTACACCAGTGCATTGCCATTGATAATGATTATCAATTATACTGAAATCACTTATAAGAGTATGTAAATGGTGGTGGTAAGGTTATGAAACAAGAGTTAATCCCTGCGGACAGCGAAGAACAGTTCCGGGATTGGGACGAGCTGTCCTTCCGCTTGTTATCGGTTCAGGTAGTGAAGGGGAGCGAGGAGGGGCATCTGCCTCAACAGCTTGCACTTTCATATGCGCTTATAGTGGTGGCAAGCGGCTCTGTCCGGGTGCTCATGAATCACGGCCAGTTTGAGCTTGCAGCAGGTTCGGTCTGCCTATGCCTTCCGGAACAGACCTTCGGTACAGTGCAGCAGGCGGGGAGCATTGAAATGTACATATTTTATTTCGACATCCACCGGTACCATCCGGCAGGTGAAGGGAGCTTTCTGCTCAAGAATGCTGAGCTGTTTCCCCGTGAGGGCTTGCTGCCGCAAACTTCAATGAAGACAATTACTTCGATCTGCAGCGGGTTGACCCATATGGAAGAGAACCAGCGGCAGAATATAAGCTTCCGGGCACAGATTGATTTTCAGGAGCTGCTGTACAGCATCCGTATGTGCGGCAGGCAGCGGCCCCGGGATACGAATTCCGCGCTGGAGCAGGCAAGACAATACATAGAAGAGCATTATACACAGGATCTGACCTCTCAGCTGCTGGCGCAGGCTGCTGAGCTAAGCCCCAAATATTTTAACGACTTATTTAAGAAAAAATATGGCAAGAGCGCTTTGGACTATACCACTGAGCTGAGGCTGCAGCAGGCTAAACGTCTAATGGCGGAGAGCGGAACGAAGCTGCGTGAGATCGCCCACCGGGTAGGGTACACGGATGAATTCTATTTCAGCCGCAAATTCAAGAAGATTATCGGGGTGCCCCCTGCGGTCTATATGAAGAGCCGCCGCCGCAAGCTGGTGGCATACTCTCCGTCGCTGCTCGGACAATTACTGCCGCTCAATCTTATCCCTTACGCGGCGGCGCTTCACCCCAAATGGACGGAGTATTATTACCGGAATTACCGGAGCGATATCCCTGTACATATCAGTGCCTTCCGCAGCAATCAGGACTGGCAGGCCAATCTGGAGTTGCTCAGACAAGTTCCTGCTGATCTGATTCTGGCTGGCGATGACCTGCAGGAAGAAGAGAAGACCGCGCTTGAGCGAATCGCTCCCGTTTATTATCTGCAGACCGGACCTGCCGACTGGCGCAGCCAGTTTCTGCAGCTGGCACAATTTCTGGGCGAATCCTGGCAGGCGGAGCAGTGGCTGGCGGCCTTTGACTGGGAGGCCGGGGCGGTTAAGGAACAGCTGCACACCCAGATCGGAGGGGAGTCGGTGGTCGTCATCCGCATGCTGCACAACAGATTGTATCTGCACTGCAGCCGCACCATGGCCAGCATGCTCTACGGTGAGCTTGAACTGCAGCCTGCGTATGACAGCGGGGATGAAGTTTACAATGTACCGGTGACCCCGCAGGATATAGCTGCCCTGCATGCAGATCATCTGCTCATGCTGATCCGCCGGGATAGCGATACTCTGGGAGAGTGGAATAAGCTGCAGAATGATCCGGAATGGCTGAAAATAGCGGCGGTGCAGCGGCACAGGGTGCATTTTCTCTCGTCCGATCCTTGGCGTGAGCACTCTGCTTATGCCCAGCTGCGGATGGTCCGGCAGACGAAGCAGCTGTTAGTCGGCCAATCGTCCATCCATGTTCCGTAATTTGTCCATGGAGCCCCTTTGTCCGCTTCGCTATAATCTTAAATGAGAATCATTATCAAATGATGACGATCCAAAATAGAAGCCAGCAAAAGAACGGGATGACATGAAATGAAATTATCGGCCGCATTGAAAACAACCTCATTACTGGTGCTGGGGCTTGTCCTAATCATAATCATCAGCGTGTTATCTGTGCTCTACGGTTCTAAATCCATCGGTTACGGAACGATTTGGAATGCGCTCGTACATTTTGACCCGGATAATATTGATCACCAGATTATTCTTACCTCCCGGATTCCAAGAGTAGCGGGAGCCTTGCTGATTGGCGCTTTCCTTGCAGTATCCGGTGCACTCATGCAGGGAATGACCCGGAATTACCTGGCCTCTCCCTCCATTATGGGGATCAGTGACGGTTCGGTATTCGCGATTACACTGTGTATGGTGTTTCTGCCCGAAGCCTCGTCCATGACGATGATTATCTATTCTCTGGCCGGCTCCCTGTTAGGGGCTGTGCTCGTTTTCGGGACTGCCAAGCTGCTGCCCGGAGGTGCAACGCCGCTGACTATGGCCGTTCTAGGAACGATTATCGGTACCTTTCTCGGAGGTGTCTCGCAGGCGCTCGCCAGTTATTTTCAAATCTCGCAAAATATCAGCTTCTGGTATAACGCCAGGCTGCATATGATGGACCCTGCATTAATCAAGCTTGCTATTCCTTTCGCAGTTGTAGGTCTGGCACTTGGCCTGCTGATGTCCCGTCCGGTAACCATGTTGTCACTGGGGGATGAAACAGCAGCCGGTCTGGGGCTAAAAGTTACGGCCGTAAAAGGGCTTACGATGCTGAGCGTGGTGATTCTGACAGGAATTTCGGTCGCCATTGCCGGAAAAATTGCTTTTGTCGGGCTGATCATTCCGCATATCACCCGGCTGCTGATCGGTCAGGATTACCGTAAGATCATACCGTTCGCTGCTTTTATGGGCGCGTTGTTCCTGGCGGCTTGTGACCTGATCAGCCGGTTTATCAATTATCCGTTTGAAACGCCGGTCGGTGTGGTCACCGCTCTGTTCGGGGTTCCCTTCTTCTTGTATCTGGTGAAGACGAGAGGAGGCGGGCAATCATGAGCAAGCTTTCTTTATCACCCAAACCGAAGCAGAGAACCTTCTGGACGTTGTTTCTGCTTTTCTGTCTGTTATCACTGGCCGGAATATATGTCAGCCTGACCAACGGAACGTTCGATCTGTCCCCGAAGGATGTGCTCCGCACGCTGCTGCGGATTCATCCGGTGGAGGATTATGATCTGGTCATCTTTGATTTCCGGCTGCCGCGTATCGTACTTGGGGCACTCGTCGGCTTTGGACTCGGCATCGCCGGGGCGGTGCTGCAGGGCATCTCCCGCAATTCACTGGCCGACCCCGGGATTCTGGGGATTCATGCCGCAGCAGGAGCATTCGTCGTACTGTTCATGTTCCTGACGGCGGGCACAATGAAGGCTCCGGCTTGGCTGTCGGTGATGTCAATGCCGATGTTCGGATTCATCGGCGGCCTGGTGGCGGTTGTCATGCTGTTTACCTTTGCGAGACAGCATGGCGAATTTCATCCCCAGCAGCTGATTCTGGTGGGCATCGCGCTTGCCTCCGGTTTCGGGGCGGTCACACTGTACGTCTCACTGAAAATGGACGCGCAAAACTTCGAAGCGGCTACCGTCTGGCTGGCCGGCAGTGTGTACAATGCGAACTGGCGGCAGGTATTGTCCACTCTTCCCTGGCTGGTAATCCTGACCCCGGTCATCTGGAGGCGTGCAGCTGTACTCGATCTGATGCAGCTCCATGAAGTAAGTGTGAAGGGAATTGGCGTCGCTGTTGGCAGAGAAAGACAGATTCTGCTGCTGTGCTGCGTCGGGCTGGTCAGTGCCTGCGTATCTGTGTCAGGCAGCATCGGGTTTGTCGGGCTGATTGCCCCACATATCGCCAGACGCCTGATTGGCAATACTTACAGATATATCGTTCCCTTATGCGGCGTTATCGGCATGCTGATGGTCATCATTGCTGACTTTATCGGGAAAACCGTGTTTGCACCTGCGGAGCTGCCGGTGGGGATTGTGGTTTCGATTATTGGTGTGCCTTATTTCATATTTCTGCTGTTTAAGACACGGGTACGATGATGACTCCAGCATGACCGGTGGAGGCGGAGGGGAGAGAGATAAATGGAAGGAACCTATAGACGCAAAGAATTTAACGGACGAAGACTGGGAATCTATACGCCTATGTCTTACGGTCAAATCGGCAGGCGGTACCCGGTAGTCTATCTTCAGGATGATGGAGAAATGCTGGAGGATAACTTCAATTACTTGGAGCATTTAATCATTGCCAAGGAGCTTCCGGAGCTGATCTTAGTCGGCATCAGTCCGCATGACAGGAACCATGATTATACGCCTTGGTCTTCCCCGGCGCTGATGACCGGCTGGCGGGACTTTGGAGGCGGCGGCGGAGAATATCTCAGTGAGCTGGTCCACAGCATCAAGCCCTGCATCGACAGCGGCTACCTTACGCTGCCGGGCCCTGAGCACACAGGCATTTGCGGCAGCTCTTTCGGCGGGATGATCTCCCTATACGCCTCATATCTCTATCCCGATATTTTCGGGAGAATCGGTCTGATCTCTGCTTCCTTCTGGTATCCGGGCCTTGTAGAATACATGCGGCAGCAGGCCGCGGACCGGCCGGACCAGCGGATCTATATGTATGTGGGAGAGCTGGAGGGTCTGTATAAGACGAATATCCAAAGGCAAATGGTCCCGTTAACCCGGCAGGCGCATACCATCCTTCAGGATCAGGGTTTTGATGAACGGCTGTTAAGGTTTGAGACGAGTCCGGAGGGGACCCATGACAGGGCATTCTTCAGCCGGCAGTTTCCGGCAGCGCTGAAATGGATGTTCGGGTGAATCCGGCGGCCATAATAAAAAACTTTGCAGAAACGGCAGCAATGCCGTTTTTTCTGTGTCTGCCTATGAGTATAATGAAGCTGAAGCTGGATTAAAGGGGCGTGCCGATTTGAAAATCAGAGTACTCGTGGCAGATGATAATTCGTTTATACGTGAAGGAATGCGAATCATTTTACATTCATTTGAGGATTTTGAAGTGGTGGCTACCGCGGATGACGGGCTTGAAGCGGTTGATTATTGCTTAACGCATGAGGTTGATGTAGCCTTGCTGGATGTCCGCATGCCGAAAATGAACGGGGTTGAAGCGACAAGGCGGCTTGTGGAGGAAACGAAGACAAGGCCGCTGATTCTGACCACCTTTGATGATGATGAATACATATTGGATGCGATCCGTTACGGTGCTGGTGGCTACCTGCTGAAGAACAATGATCCGGAGCGTATCCGCGATGCAATCAAAAGTGTCCATAGCGGCCATTACGTGCTTCAGGATGTTGCGCTGGATAAGCTGAAATCGACGATGGACGGGGCATCGGCAGTTCCGGCCTCCAGTCCGATTGACCGCTCACCATTCACGGAGCGCGAGCTCGAAGTAATGGCACTTGTCGCCAAAGGGTATTCCAATAAGGAGATTTCCGGGGAATTATTCATTTCCGAGGGTACAACGGCCAATTATATCACCTCGATCTTAAGCAAAACCGCACTTGAGCACCGGACCCAGATCGCAATCTACTATTTAACGGGCAAAGTCCGCTAAGGGAAGGATGAACTGCCCGACATGGAACGCTGGATGATTGGCTCCAAAATAATTCTGCTGCTGTACATCATTGCCCTGGCCTATTTCAGTCCGGCCGAGCCGGCCCGTGTACTGGTATTGCTGATTCTGATATATGTGGCCTTAAATCTGATTCTATATATCGTTAATAAGCGCCGGATCAAGCAGGGCTTACTGGTGATTGTGGTGGTGTATGCAGCGGTTTGTGCCGTGTATGCCCATCCGGAATTTGCGCTGCTGCTCCCGATTGGCATCTATGAATGGGCTTCCTTTTATCGTCAGAAACGGGCAGCCCTGCTGCTGGCTCTGCTGCCGCTGGCCTTCATGCAGCTGCACCCCCTGCTGGTCCAGTATGCCTTTGTGACAGTGTTCATCTTCTTCAATTATTCGATGATCAGCATGGGAATCAGCAGAATTATCATTCAGGAGGAACGGATGGAGCAGCTGCGGGCGGATGCGCAAAGGCTGGCGAAGCAGCTGGACGAGAACCAGGATTACCTGCGCACCTCAGAATACATGGCGCAGCTAACGGAGCGCAACCGGCTGTCGCAGGAGATTCATGATGGAATTGGACATGCAATGACCGGGGCGCTGATTCAGATGGAGGCAGCGAAGCGGCTGCTTCCTCCCGGTGCTGAGCAGGCCGGAGCGCTGCTGCAGAATGCGATCGGCATTTCCAAAGAAGGCATCGAGCAGATCCGGCTGACGCTCAAGAATACGAAGCCGCTGATTGAACAGCTCGGTTACAGCCGGTTGAAGGCAATGGTAGAATCCTTTTCTGCCAAGTCCGGCATTCGGACCAGTGTAGTGCACGAAGGGAATATGGAGATTATCTCACCGCTACACTGGAAGATTATCCATGACAATGTAACCGAGTCCTTGACCAATGCCGCTAAATATGCGGAGGCCACAGCGATTCACGTGGAGGTCAGAGTGCTGAACAGGTTCATCAAAGCTGTAGTGGCTGATGATGGACAAGGAAGCCGTAAAGTGGTAAAAGGGCTCGGTCTGCTGGGGATGGAGGAGCGCACCGCTGCGGTGAACGGAACGGTAACTGCCGACGGATCAGCGGGTTTCACGGTAACAACACTGATTCCTTATGCGGGAAGTGAGGAATCTCATCCTTCTCAACAGTCAGCCCATGAGTAAAATATGAGATTCTATGCCCCCAAAGGGTGAACTTATGCACTGGCATGGGTTCATCCTTTTTTCATACAATTGATTTATCAAAGCTAGATGAAAGCGAGTGAACGGAAAATGAACGTACTAGAGATAACGGGACTCAGCAAAAAATTCGGGGATTTCACAGCTGTGGATAAGATATCGCTCTCGATCCGGGAAGGTGAGATTTTCGGGTTCCTCGGAGCAAATGGGGCGGGCAAAAGCACAACCATTAACATGGTCTCTTCGCTGCTGCGGCCTACCAGTGGTGAGATCCGCATTCTGGAGCGGGATATTGCCAAGGAACGGCGGTTCGCCAAGCTTAATCTGGGTATCGTACCTCAGGAGCTGGCTATATACGAGGATATGACTGCGTATGAGAATGTAAGTTTTTTTGCCGGATTGTACGGACTGCGCGGTTCCCTGCTTAAAGACCGGACCCTTGAGGCGCTGGAGTTTGTCGGATTAAGCGACAAGCAGAAAAGCTATCCGAAAAACTTCTCGGGCGGCATGAAACGGCGGCTGAATATTGCCTGTGCCATTGCTCATAAGCCGAAGCTGATCATTATGGATGAGCCAACGGTAGGAATCGACCCGCAGTCCCGCAATTATATTCTGGCTTCCGTCCGCAAGCTTAACGAGTCAGGCTGTACCATAATTTATACGAGTCATTATATGGAAGAAGTCGAGGAGATCTGCTCTCGGGTGGCCATTGTTGACCATGGCAAAATCATCGCTGAAGGAACTAAGGAACAGTTGAAGGCATCGATTACCGATGTGAAGGAAGTCCGCATTGAACTGAAATCCGGCGGCGGGGAAACGGATGGTCATCTAAAGGCAATTCCAGGGGTAAGGGCAGTAGTGCAGGAGGAGAATATGCTGCGCATTCAGAGTGATGTTGCTGTAGATAACCTGAATCTTATCCTGAAGCAGTTGCTCTCGCTGGGGCTAGAAATCCGCGCTGTCGAGGAACTGGAGCCCACCCTGGAAACCGTATTCCTGACCCTTACCGGCCGTAAATTACGGGATCAATAAGATCTGTGAGAAAAGAAAGGAGGCCGAAATGTGAATATCCTATCTATAGCTTTAAAAGAGATCAAGCATGATTTCCGGGACAGACGCTCACTCATGTTCATTCTCGTCTTTCCAATCGTTCTGATGCTCATATTGGGTTTAACCCTAAGTAATGCATTTAGCAGCGATACAAGTATTGAAGGAATTACAGTGCTCGTCAAGGATTCCAGCGAAGGGATGTTGGCACAGGCCTTTCAGGAGTTTGAAAAAGGCGTGGAACAGTCCGGCATCCGTTTCGAAAATATAACATCCACCCAAAACGGGCCGGATGAAGTGCAGCAGAACCGCTATACCGCCTACGTGGAGGTTACCAATCAAGGCCTTAAGCTCTACGGGAATGATCATTCTGCCGTGGAGAGCAATATTGTGCAGGGTATGCTGAGCGGATTTACAGATAAGTATAATGCGGCCAGTACAGTCTTAGGGACAGACGCGGATCAGGTGGGTCTGATCTTCTCAGGCAGCACCGGTACGGATTACATCAAAGAAACTTCAGTTATCGCGGACCGGAGGCCAGGCTCTACAGACTATTACGCACTGGCAATGACTGTAATGCTCGGTATGTGGGGCGCGATGGCCGCAGGGAGACTGATCCGCAGTGAGATTGTGCAGGGGACGGATACCCGGCTGGTGGCTTCTCCGGCAAGGAAAAGTGAGATTTTTGCCGGTAAGGTGCTTGGCAGCATTGTGATTAATATGCTCTGTATTCTAATCCTGGTCCTCTTCAGCAAGCTTGTATTTAAAGCATACTGGGGCGAATATCCGGTAATGGTGGGGGGCGTGCTGCTTTCAGAGGTGATAATGGCAGTCAGCTTCGGTCTCGCGGTCAGCTACCTGCTCCAAGGGGCTGCATCGCGCAGCGTTCTGCTGATCTTTGTGCAGCTGGCCTCCTTTTTCGGTGGCGCTTATTTTCCTGTAACGGATTCCGGCGGAGGGGCGATGGACCTGGCTGTGAAGCTGTCCCCGATCCGCTGGGCCAATCATGCGCTGACAGAGCTGATCTATAGCGGAAGCACCTCGGCGGCCTGGCAGGCAATGGGGCTGAATCTGGTGCTGGGTGCAGTGCTGCTGATAACAGCGGCAGTTATGATGAGCAGAAGGGAGGGAATATAATGTGGAAGGATTTATGGTTTTTGGTTATTGCACAGCTGAGGACCACATTGCGTAAACGATCTGCTTTACTTCTGTATTTTGGTCTTCCTGTTGCCGGGATCCTATTTTCCACGCTGCTCTACAGCTCCACAGGAACAGCCCCGCTACGTGTCGGTATAGTTAATTTAGACGGGAAACAGACCATTGCTTCTGGAACAGTAGAGTTCATAAAAGGGCTGGATCATTTGACGCTTGTGGAGGTTACGGAGAGTGAGCTGCGGGAGCAGCTGGCTGCCAGTGAGCTGGACAGCGGGATTGTATTGGAAACCGGATTTTCACAGAGCGTGCAGGCAGGCAAGCCCGGTCATATCGTCATCCAGTCCGTAAAAGGGATGCAGGTGACTGCCTATATCAAGTCCATGCTGAAAGGTTACATTGACAATGTGGCGGCTATAGGTACCATCAGTGCGGGGGATAGCGTCAAGTTTAACAAGCTGTACAACGGCTACAAGGGCGCAGAGTTCAAGCTTACATGGCAATCGGTTCAAGATAAAGGCAATACTAAAAATATGTCCTATCAGTCCATCGGCTTTCTCATTATGTTCATGATGACTTCAGCGATCAACCTTTCAGAGCTGATTCTCAAAAACCGGGAGAACCGCACTTATTTCCGGGTGTTATCCTCACCTGTAAGCGCCAGAACCTATGTACTGTCCAATATTATAGTGAATTTGTGCATTATGCTGGCGCAAATCGTAGTGACACTGTTCTGCATGCGGGTTGTTTTCGGCCTTGACCCGGGTATCCCGATCGCTGAAATGTTAGGCTTGATGGTTTTATTCGCTTTGGTTTCGGTCAGCCTTTCGCTTACAGTGGTTTCCTTTTCCAAAAACACTGCTTCCGCAGGAGCGCTGCAGAATCTGATCGTAACTCCGACCTGCCTGCTGTCCGGCTGCTTTTTCCCCATCGGCATCATGCCTGAACCGATCCGCCGGATCGCCGATTTCCTGCCGCAGAGCTGGGTGCTCCAGTCGATCACCAAGCTGCAGTCTGGAGATAGTCTGACCAGCATCGGCTTCAATCTGGCCGTCCTGCTGGCCTTCGCGGCTGTATTTTTCCTGATTGCCAGCTACATGTTCGGACGGAACAATGATACACGTAATTTTGTATAGAATGAATAGGGAACAGAAGCTTAAGGTGCCGGATGATCAGCCGCCTTAAGCTCTTTTCTTTCTTTTATAGTGTGCATTATTGAGGTATTGGATTCCGGCTGCTACACATACTACAACTAATTGTATCCGCAGCGGCGGCCCCTTAAGCAGTTAGCCGGCAGGCGAAAACGGGTAAGAATACATAGTGCGCCAATTTTCCGGAGGTGAGCCTGTTCATTGATTTCAAATAATACGTATGAAGAAAGGCGCTGCTGTGATACAATAGTCTAGTTGTCCTTCTTATGGGAATTTACGTTTCAAGTAGCCGGTCTATTTGGTAATGTTTCTTCGGGAAAGACAAGAAAAACGCAGCAATACAGTGTATTTACATGCGTTCAAGAGTATTAACAGGAAAAACCGAAGATTTTACAGACTAAGTATCAATTTTTGTCGCTTTTTATTGATTTATTGTTGTGCTTTATGTATAATCAGCCTTGTTGATTTTTCATAGGATGTAGCCTGCCCAAGCTTGATGAAACGAAACGACTGACAACGAAACGAATCCAGAGCAGCAAGGCTAATAACTAATAACTTAAGAAATTTAGGGGGTTATTAATTGTGGGAAAAGCGTTAATTATTGGCGCTGGCGGTGTAGCAAGCGTTGTTGTTCATAAATGCTGCCAGAACCCGGATGTATTCGAAGAAATCTGTATTGCCAGCCGTACGGTCGCGAAATGCGATGCTCTTAAGGAGAAACTGGATGGCGGCCAGACGAAGATTTCTACGGCTCAGCTTGATGCGGACAACACGGAAGAGGTTATTGAACTAATCAAGAGCTTCCAGCCGGATGTCGTGATTAATGTGGCTCTCCCATACCAGGATCTGACGATCATGGATGCTTGCCTGGCTACCGGAGTGCATTATGTAGATACAGCTAACTACGAACCGCAGGATACCGCGAAATTTGAGTATTCCTGGCAGTGGGCGTACAAGGAAAGATTCGAGAAGGCCGGAATTACGGCGCTGCTCGGCAGCGGCTTTGACCCGGGCGTAACCGGTGTGTTCACCGCTTATGCGCAAAAACATTACTTTGATGAAATTCACACGATTGATATCGTTGATGCGAACGCCGGCGACCACGGTTACCCGTTTGCTACCAACTTCAATCCGGAAATCAATATCCGCGAAATTACCGCGAACGGACGCTACTTTGAGAACGGCGAGTGGATTGAAACGGCTCCGCTGTCCGAGAAGAAAGTCTATGATCTCCCGGAGATCGGCCCTAAGGATATTTACCTGCTGTATCATGAAGAGCTGGAGTCCCTGGCCAAGAATATTAAAGGCATAAAGAAAATCCGCTTCTGGATGACCTTCTCGCAGAACTACCTGACTCACCTGAAGGTGCTGGAGAATGTCGGCATGACTTCAATCGAGCCGATTATGTATGAAGGCAAAGAGATTATTCCTTTGCAGTTCCTGAAGGCAATTCTGCCTGACCCTGCTTCCCTCGGACCAAGAACCAAGGGTAAAACGAACATTGGCTGTATCATTCAAGGTACTAAAGACGGCCAGCCGAAAACCTATTATGTATACAATGTCTGCGATCACGAAGAATGCTACAGAGAAGTGGGCTCCCAGGCCATTTCCTACACAACCGGCGTTCCTGCCATGATCGGGGCTATGATGATTATCAAGGGTATCTGGAACAAACCGGGCGTACACAACATCGAAGAGTTCGATCCGGATCCGTTCATGGATGCACTTAACAAACACGGGCTGCCTTGGCAAGAAGACTTCTCGCCAACGCTGCTGGACTAGGGCGTAAGGCAATGAAAGAAATCGATATCGACATCAGCTCGCTGCCGTCACCTGCCTATCTTGTCGATGAGCGGCTGCTTAAGAAGAACCTGGAGACCCTGAATTACGTGCAGGAGCGCACCGGTGCCAAGATTCTTCTGGCCCAAAAAGGATTCTCTATGCACGCTCTGTATCCGCTTGTCGGCAAGTACCTGCATGGCGTCACCTCCAGCTCCCTGTTCGAAGCCCGTCTGGGCTTCGAGGAGATGGGCAAGGAAGTGCATGTCTATGCGCCGGCCTACATGGAACGTGAATTCGATGAGCTGCTTGGCTATACCGACCACATTGTGTTCAACTCGTTTGACCAGTGGAACCGGTTCAAGGACCGCGTGCAGAATGCCGGCAAGCCAATCAGCTGCGGAATCCGTGTAAATCCGGAATATTCCGAGATTGAAGTGCCGCTGTATGATCCTTGCTACAACTACTCCCGTATGGGCGTAACCCTGCCGAACTTCCGTCCGGAAGAGCTTGACGGCATTGAAGGGCTGCACTTCCATACGATGTGTGAGCAGAACTCCGATACATTGGAGCGTACGCTTAAGGTTGTGGAAGAGAAGTTCGGGCAGTATCTGCACGGGATGAAATGGCTCAACTTCGGCGGCGGCCATCATATTACCCGTGACGATTATGACCTGGAGACACTGATCAAGTGCATTCTCCATATGAAAGAAACCTATAATGTCCAGATCTACCTGGAACCGGGTGAAGCCGTTGCGCTAAATACCGGATACCTTGTAGCAACTGTGCTTGATACGATGCACAACGGCATGGATATTGCCATTCTCGACACTTCGGCTGAATGCCATATGCCGGACGTGCTCGCAATGCCTTACCGGCCGAACATCATCGGCTCGGGCCAGCCTGGAGAATATCCGTACACGTACAGACTTGGCGGCATGACCTGCCTGGCAGGTGATATTATCGGGGATTATTCCTTCCCGGAACCGCTCAAATACGGCGACAAGCTGGTGTTCCTCGACATGGCGATTTATTCCATGGTCAAGAACCATATGTTTAACGGCGTGAACCTGCCGGCCATTGCTTCCTATAACGATGAAGAAGGCCTGAAGATTATCCGCGAGTTTGAATACAGCGACTTCAGCGGCCGTTTGTCTTAATCCATTTTATAACCAGGTGTTCTGTAAGCCATTGTGATGGCTTACAGAACACCTTTTTTGCTTTTTCCTATTTCCATTATTCAGAAGTACCGGCATGGAGAAAATGGTTTTAACGATTCTGTACATGGCCCTGCAGGATTCAGGGTGATAACCTGAAAACAGTGTATAACCGGAAGGGAGTGATCGGCATGAAACGCCGGGCTAATCAAACAACTGCTGCAGTGAAGGTGAAAGAAATTTGAAGATCAAAAGGAGCTGCTTCAGAGCGTGCTGAAATTGAAATATTTGTTCAATAATGAAGAGTTGGCGGAAATGGTGCTGCGGAATTGGGCGTATGACCGGGAATCGCTGCATTTGTTTCAGTATTACCGGATTTCCTCCAATGCGATATATCCGTTCGAGAACGGCGGGAACAATCTGCTGCTCCGGTTCGCACCGCAGACAGAAAAGCTTAGAAGTAATCTGCTGGCGGAGCTGGAGTTTATCTCGTACCTGCGTGAGCGTGGATATGGGGTGCTTGAGACCGTGCCTTCCCGGGAAGGTTCGGAGCTTGTAGAGGCCCAGACGCCTTGGGGGTCTTATTATGCCTCGGTCTTTAAACGTGTCGCCGGGGTGAGCATGGACACAACCTCTCTGGATGACCAGACGGTATTCCGCTACGGTCAGGCCTTAGGAGAGCTTCACCGGCTATCCAGTGAGTACAGCCCTGTGCAGGGCAAAAGATGGACACACAATGAAGTACTAGAGTGGATTCGCCGGGTTCTGGAGCCATTCCCGGAACAAACGGCGGCAAGGGCTGAGACAGAGCTGCTTGCAGACTATTTCGGTACAATTCCGGTGACACTGGCTAATTACGGACTGATTCATTATGATTTTGAGCTGGACAATGTCTTCTATGATCAGACCCAGGATACGATTAACGTCATTGATTTCGACGATTCCATGTATCACTGGTATGCCGTGGACATTGAGCAAGCTCTGGACAGCCTGCTGGAAGCTGTTGCAACAGAGGAGCAGGGTCCTAGAAAGGAGCGCTTTCTGGAGGGTTACACCAGCCGATATGATCTGCCGGAAGAAGGGCCTTCGCAGGAGGCTTGCCGGCGATTTGCGGATTTGTACAGGTATGCCCGGATCCTGAGGTCTACAGCGGAACAATGGGAGCACGAGCCGGAATGGCTGACCGGACTTAGAAGCCGCCTGCAGTTGAAGATGAAGGCAGCAGCTTCCCGGTTCGGTCTGGACATTTCCGTCTGAAACGACAGCTTATAAGCAAAGCCCGTTCTTCTAATGAGAAGGAGAACGGGGTTTTTTGTGCTTATTTCATTGTTATGGAAATCTGTCTGGTAAAAAGTTCCTGCCTCTGGCAAAATAGAAGGGAACATAAAATATACCAATTTTAAGAGATGTGGTAATATGGAGTCACTTTAATGCTAAGGATTATGAAAGCTGATAGGGCGGAGGGTAGGCCTTGAATTTATTTTACATTCTTATGTTTCTGTCGATGTGGACAATGGGTGTGGTGCTACTTGTATTTAATCGGAAAGCCAACCTCTGGATTAGCCTGACGCTGTTGACTGGAGGGATGGCCAGTTTTGCGTTCTCCATTCATCTTACGATCATTCCATTCATTTTACCACGCGGGTGGCTATCGCCTGCATTCAGTTCTTTTCTCTATGAGCTTAGTGTGGCGGCTATGACGGTATACTTCTATCTGTTTCCTTTTACAGCTTGCATGGGGGCGTTATGGCTGGGTGCGGTTCGTTCAATTAAGACAAGGGCGCTGATCTCTATCCTGTTATTCATACCGGCTGTTCTTATATGGGGCCATCATTATCGGAATGAGCCATGGGCCAGCTTCGAAATCAGTCATTTTCGTATGTGGGCAGGGTTATATTTCCTGTTAAGCTTTGTACTCTACGGGATTGCCTTCAAACGGGAGAAAGAATTCTATACGAGGAAGAATAAGAAAAGAGTTGGGGTTATATTTACGCTCGGCACTCTATTTGCGTTCGTAACCGATTTCGTAGGCTTTCGTTCCTTGACCATGAGGGAGTGGAGCTTTGAACTGGAGAGCAACGGGGCGTGGAAATACAATGTTATCGTGGTATTAGGCCTTGTAGCGGTTATTATTTTTTATCTGGTGAAGAACGGCTTCATGGGCATCAAGCTCAGAATTGAACGGGAAAAGATGGATGTATCGATGCGTGCGCTTACGATGGGAGTCTCGATCCTGAATCATTCCATAAAGAACGAAATTCAAAAAATTAATTACTTAACCGAGAAGACCACGGGCTATATTCATTCGGGCCAGTCCGACAAATCCCTTCAGTCCATGGAGCAAATTCATTCAGTTACGGCTCATCTGCTGGATATGGTCGGGAGAATTAAGGACAAAGCCGACGATATTGTACTCAGTGAAACTCAAGTGGGCATCAAAGAGATCATTAGTGCGGTTCTGCAGCCTATGCAGCCGCTTCTGGAGAGCCGTTCAATCCGGGTAGCAGTCACACTGGAAGAAGACGGGGAATTAATCTGTGATACGATGCATCTCAAGGAGACGTTGTCGAACCTGGTTCAGAATGCAGTGGATGCCATGGATACTGAGGGCGGCACGCTTACACTGCGGACAGTGAGAGCCAAGCGGTATTTCATCATAGAAGTGGCGGATACCGGATGCGGCATTCCCAAGGATCAGCTGGCCAAGATCTTTGAACCCTTCTATACCACGAAGAAAAACCCCTATAATCACGGTCTCGGATTATCCTATTGCATGTCGGTCATGAGGAAACATGGAGGGAAGCTTACCATTGCAAGTGCAGAATCGGAGAGAGGAACAACGGTCATGCTGCATTTTCCAATACAGCGTTTTGTTGTACCTTCTGAGTTGAGTATTTACACCCCTTCCACGCCTGTGATCCGATCCATCAATCGCTTTTAAAATAAGTAAGCTTGTTCTTGATACTCTTCAGCTGGGATTTGATCGTGTTTGTTGATTTATGCAGCTTATCGGAGATTTGCTGTTTGCTCAGCCCTTCCTTTCTCAGCTCGAAGACCTCCCGCTCCATAGGCGACAGCTCCATCAGCTGAATTTCACTGCGCATGACGCGGGCGGCGTCTGCATGAATGGTGGACCGGTCATCATACGCTTCCCGAATTGCACGGACAATGTCTTTATAACTAAGCTTAGTAATGTAATTAAGCGCTCCGAACTGAAAGGATTTCATGATGATCTCTTTTTCGGTCAGTGAGGTCAGCATGATGACTTTGATGCCTTGCTCATGCAGATTTGACAGGATCTCCTTCATCGCCTCCAGGCCATCCAGATTGTTGCCCGTTAGGTTAATGTCCATCAAAATGATATCCAGCGGATGCCGAAACGCCGCCTGAACTGCTTCCTCTTTGGTGCTGGCGACAGCCACAACCTCTATATCCGGCTCCTCTGCCAAATCCGTGCTGATGTTCTGCTTCCAGAACGGATCATCCTCTACTAACATGACGCGTATACGCTCCATTGAATTCCCTCCATCACTCTGCCTACAGGTTAGCAATAGTATACAAAACAATCACCCTGGCTGATAGGGTGATTTTTTTTCACCCTTGGACATAAGCAGGGGGGTGAAAAAAGTTCATCCTCCTCAATCCTCAGGCAACGCTATAAGCTATGGATTGTAAACGGCGTCCTTTACGCCGGAATAGAGAGATGAAACGGAGAGATCACAACATGAAAGCTGCGGCAGAAAAAATGTATGCGCCACAGGGACCCAAGGGCTCCTGGCTGAGCGGGAATTTGATGGAATACCGGCAGGATCCTACGGGATTTCTAACGGAGCTGCAAAAGGACTACGGTGGTGTGGCACAAATACGGTTTGGTCCCCAGAAAATGTATGTTATCTATGATCCGAGCCTTCTTAAGGAGGTTCTGCTGACGAAGCATGAGTATTTTATTAAACTTAAAGCGTTTAAAGAAGCACGGCTATTTGTCGGGGACGGTGTTGCTACCAGTACAGGAGCCAAGCACAAACGGGTCCGAAAGCTGATTCAGCCACATTTTACGAGAGGCCATATTCAGACCTATGCAGAGCAAATGGTGCAGACGGTCCGAAAAGAGCTGGATAGCTGGATGCCGGGAGAACGGCGGATTCTGACAGAGGATGTCTCGAACATTACATTTGCGGTTATTGCCCAAACATTGTTCAGCCTCGAAGGGGGCGGATATACGGATTCCATCCGGGTGCCGTATGAGCTGATTAACCGGATGTGTTCGGAACGTATGCGTTCCTTATTTCCGGTACCCCTATTCATCTCAACGGCCAATAACCGGGCTTACAAAAAAGCACTGCATGAATTGGACCAGGCCGTGTTCACCATTCTTCAGCAGCGAAGGGAAAATCCAGAGCAAGGCGCAGGAGATCTGCTCTCCGTATTAATGTCTGCGAAGGATGAAAACGGAGCCGGCATGACGGACCAGGAGCTGCGCGACGAGCTGATGATCATGTTCATTGCAGGCCATGAGACTTCGGCTAATGTACTGTCCTGGACATTCTCCTATATCCTGCAGCACAAGGAAGTAGAAGACAAGTTGTACGAGGAGTGGGACCGGGTGCTAGGCGGAAATGATCCTACAGACGCTACTTATATGCAGCTGACGTATACCCAGAATGTGCTTAGAGAGGCCATGCGGCTGCGTTCACCATCCTTTTTTACCGGACGTTCGGCCACAGCGGATGTGGAGATTGGCCACATTACGGTGAAGAAAGGACAATCCATCCTGTTCAGCCCCTATGCCATGCACCAGAATCCCGAGTATTTTCCAGACCCGTTATCCTTTATTCCAGAACGGTTCGAGAATGATTTCCTGAAAAAGATTCCGCAGTTTGCCTATATTCCATTCGGGGGAGGGCCGCGCGGATGTATCGGAAATCATTTTGCGATGATGGAAATGGTGATTGCCCTATGTATGATCGGCCAGCGTTACCGGCTGAGGCTGGCTCCTGCGCATCCTCCGATTGAAATGGAGGCCCTGATGACACTGCGTCCCAAGCATGGCATTCAGGTCATTGTTAACAACCGGTAAGCAGAACTAATAAGGGGAAGGAAAGGGGGGGCCTGGCCCAATGAGACCAAGGTGGTTCAAAAAGAGAGCCGAAGGATTCCGGTTAACACTTAACATCCGGAAATTAAAATGGCGGTCACAGCATTGCGACAACGGCAGTAAAGAACAACTATCCCGGGGGTTCACACAGGCAGACGCGCTGGAGGCCTTTGGTGCTTCTCGCCTGCAATCCGAAAATTGGTGGTAGCCATATCGTGCCATTAAGAAGCTAATTAAAAATTTGATATTAAGGAGCAACTATTATGTTACGTAAGAAAATCTTATCCATTTGTTTATGTTCTGCAATGATGATGTCGTTTGCCGCCGGAGGGGGTGCATTTGCGGCAGAAACAGCCGCTTCAGCGGACGCCCTGGTGAAGAAATTTGAATTTCTTGACAAAGAATTTGACCGGATTTCACTGGATTCGGCAGGAACGCCGGACGGTATCCGTGACGGTCACCTGAGCCTGCTGATTGATGCCGGTGCTGGAACAGAAATCAAATCGATTACGATGAAAGGCGCGGACGCGCAAGGGAATGAGGTCAACCGAGGCATCTGGAAGACATGGAAGGATTCAGCCGCGGATACAAGTTATTTGCTTGTAGTGGTCCAGGATGGGAAGACGGTTAATTCCACGTTCGCTGCCACACTGGGCACCTTCAAAGGTGTGGCCCAGCTGGAACTCTATGCTTCAGATAACAACGGCATGAAGGCGGGAGAATATTACTATCTGGAAATCGTTACGGACAAAGGCACAGTGAAATCCGCCATCACTCCGTATGCAGAGAATAAAACCTCCTATGCGCCTGTGGCTATCCGGGAATTCAGCTGGAAGGACCTGACTTCGGATCAGACGGGTATCGCTGAGTTTGGTCCTGACGGCAATCCCGACGCTCATTTTAAGTTGAAGCTTAATTTCGCGCAGAAAACCGATGTGCTGTCAGTCATCCTCCGCGGTTCGGACAAAGACGGTAATCCTACAGCAGGGATTTGGCGGACCAACAGAGCCGGAACGGGCTGGCTGCTCGGAATCGCCCAAGGGAAAAAAGTAGTGACTCCAGGCTTCAAGGACGATGTCAAAGCACCGGTAGGAGCCTTTAGAGGGAGCGTGGATTTCGACCTGTATGCCGGTAATAACGGTTCTATCAAAAACGGCGAGTACTATGTGGTAGAAGTAGAGACCAGCTTCGGTACCGTGATGACTAAACCGGTGAAGTTCGGTGATCCGTCCTCCAATTATGTGAACAATGCTCCGCTCGGCTTCAAAACGATTGGACTCAAATTGGATTCGGTGAAAGCCAGCGTGGACGAAAAGGATTACATCCTGGAAGTCGCTCCGTTCAAACAGGAAGGACGTACAATGGTTCCTATCCGCTTCATTGCAGAAGCACTAGGAGCAAAGGTGGACTGGAATCCTAAGGAAAGACGGGTCACACTGACGAAGGAATCGACCAAGATTGAGCTGATTATTGATCAGAAAGAAGCATATGTAAACGGAGTTGCTACTCAGCTGGATTCTCCGGCTATCATCCGGAAGAATGTTACACTGCTTCCTGTTCGCTTTGTCAGTGAGAATATGAAAATGAAAGTGTTCTTTGATGAAGGGGAAATCGTCATTACTGACGCCATTCAACAATAAGAGAAGTATGAGATTGGAGGGTAGAGTGCAATGCAAATCAGATTTACCAGAGCTATAAAGGAGAAGCTCGCTGCTCTGTTGGCATTCAGTATGCTGATCACAGCAGCAATGCCTGGCGCAGCGGCTGCATCTAGTACGGCTGACAGCCTGGCGGCTTCACCACCTTCTGTTACTGAAACCGTATATGATGCTGACGGGATCAAGGAATTGCTGCCATCGGTTAGGGCGGGTACTCCTGCGTCATGGAATCTGCTCAGCAGACTGAACCGCGGGTTTATGTCCTTCATGTATCCTACATTTGATATGCCGCTCACCAAGCTGAGCTCGGATGAGAGGTATATGGCTTTTACAACGTACGCACTGGATGATGACAAAGGTTCTGGACGAAAGGTCGTTTATATCCAGGACCGGAGTACGGCTGAATTCCAGCTTGTCCCGACACCGGACAGCACGGGAAGCGTGATTTATTTCGATATGACGCCTGATGCCCGGTATATCGTGTACAGCTATGGTGAAGACGTGGTCAGCGGAATCACCAAGGTGTATCTGTATGACAGACAGACGGGTCAGCTGGAGACCGTGAACGAGGTTAGCGGTCCCAACGATATCAGATACGACGACGGGGAATATGTCTCCATCAGTTCGGATGGACGGTACGTGGCTTTTGATTCCGATGCCAAGCTGATCCCTCAGGATACGGATGAGGAGAGGGACGTGTACCTCTTTGACCGGATGGGAAACGACGGGAACAAGCTGAAGCGGGTGAGTATACCGCTGGAGGAAGGCCTGAACACTGACAGCTGGGCCCCATCTATAAGCGGAGATGGAAATGCTATTGCATTTGTCTCCAAGGCTAAATTAACCTCCCAGGAGGATTATGTCGGTACAGAATGTATCTATCTGTACAGCCTGGCAGATGGAACGGTCGAGCGGGTGACTCAGGGAAGATCGCCGTCCCTCAGCGGTGACGGCCGTTATGTGGCGTTCACAACATACCGGTCGGATCTTGCACCCGGTGATGAGAACGGTAAAGACGATATCTATGTCTTTGACCATACTGATGACAGCTTCCGGAGAGTCTCCTATCAGGAAGACGGGAGCGAGCATACCGGAAACAGCAGGTATCCTTCCATCAGCCGGGATGGTGCTTATGTGGCCTATGAAGTGAATCAGGGTAATGCTTCGGGTTCTGCAGAGGGCTATGTAGCGGGTATCCAGGATCTAAGCTCGGCGAAGATTGCCTTTCCGGCATCCGCTATAAAGCTTGGCACGTCATTGCTGCGCCCAACGGTTGGAGATGGCGGATCAACGGTTACCTTCTTATCCTCTTACATGGAGCATGTAGGGGATGTGGAGTTTGAATCCTTTGATTATTTTGTGGCTACCAACGGTACGGCACCACTATGGCCGGAAGGAAGCAGTCTTGAGGCAACAGATATCGGGAAGGATCATATTACCGTTAGCTGGCCTGAGGCTTCTGATCCTGAAGGTGTTACAGGTTATGCCCTATATGTAAACGGAGCGCGCACTGCTTATATACCGGCTGCCGACGAGACAACATATACGCTGACCGATGTACCCCAAGGGACAAATGACGAAGATCTGATCCAGGTGGAAGCCATTAACACCCGATACCATATGAGTATGGGAGGCCCCTCCTATACATGGATTAGGGAAGGTGGAGAAAATCCTCCCGAGGAGTCTCTATACTTCGACTGGGTAGGCGACCGCGGCAGCGATTGGGGTCCGCTGGAGCAGGGAAGCACGATTCAGCTGTATGCCCAGGGGGCAGCGGGCCGTGAAGCGAAAGTGGAATGGACTTACAAGGAATGGAAGGGAGATGATCAAGTCGAGAAATCGGCATCTCTTCTATTGACTGAAGTACCGGGGGGACCGGGATTATACACCGGATCTTTTCAATTGTCGCCGCAAGTGACAGAGCTTACCGGTATGAAGCTGATTCTGACCGGCGAAGGACAGGTAGAGGAGATGGAAGCGGAAGACCTGCCTCTGGCTGTTGGAGGAAGTCTGGATGTAGCGTTTACCGGTGTTCCGCCGGAGGAACTGCAGGGCTCTATTCTTACGATCCTGCAATCAGATACCGAAGTAAGAGCCTTCACACTGAGCGGGGATAAGCCGGAGCTGATTGAGGGTCTGCGGCCTGATGAGGAAACGAAGATCATCCTCTATACTCCGGATTACCAGTATGAAATGGCCCAGCTGGAAGGGATAATCATTGAACCCGGAAGAACTTCCTCCCTCCAGGTACCGGTTACGCTGCCTGCACAGCTTCGTGTAAAGGTGCTTGATTCCTACGGTAAGCCTGTTCCTGATATCCCGGTTAGCCTGTGGGATTCTGAGCATCAGCTGGTAGACACTCTTGCAACCGGAGTTGATGGGGCAACCGGGTGGCACGGGGGGCTTTTACAGAATCAGATGGTGACTGCTGAGCTGGATCTGAGTGATTTTGAATATGAGCTTGCACCGGGTACACCCTTAAGTATCACGCTGGATAAAGGGGATAATGAATTACTGGTGAATCTCATATCCCCTGACCGCGGGAAGCTGGAGGTGACGGTAAGGGATCCGGAGAACAAGCCGGTATATGATTCTATCGTTATTGCCACCCAGAATTACAAAGGTAAGCCGATTGTCACCAGCGGGCGTACCAGTTTTGACGGCAAAGTGAGGCTGGATTTGTATGCAGGTGAAGCGACTCTGGAAGCTATTCAGTCTCAATACCAGCTCAGCTCCGGGCTGCTGAAGGCCAATGTGAAGGCTGAGGCTACGACTACTATGGAGATTCCTATGAAACAGCCAGAGAAGTATGTGGTCAACCTAAATATTTATAAAAAAGCACTGGATACAGAATGGATCGGGCCGCTCAATATGAATGATGAATTCTTCCTGTCTACGGTATCCGTTAAGCCGAGTGGCGCATGGATTAAAACCTACTTTTCGAATTCTGTTACACTTGGCGGGCAGCCGGGCAACACAGTAGAGGCTTGCGTGGAAGGAAGCATTTATGCGTACGTGAGTGCTTGCGGCACTGCGGTTATGGATGAGAATTCGAATGCCAATGTAGAGGTTCGCCTGGAGGAAAAAGGAGCCCGGATCCAAGGTGAGGTAGAGACGGGGCGTAATATCATGTACAGCGCTTCTATTTATGAAATCACCCCTAATGGAGGCAAGCGATGGGCTGCTTCCGCCGGGGATGCCAATTTCCAAAGTCATCCTTTCAACGTGAATGTCCCCAAAGGCGGAACCTTCCGGATGGATATTCTCAAAATCATCCGTGACGTAAACTACAAGAATAAATACGAATATGCAACCGTCGAGTTTACCGTCGAGGAGAATCAGATCAAGAAGCTGGGCACGATTACCTTTAGCCCGTCCAGTTATTTTATGAATCAATCCGGAAATTACTTGACTGCACAGCCTGCCCGGGCAATCCCCGGCAGTACAATTGTGATGAAGGCGTCATACCGGAACGATGCGGCAACGACTGCAGAGGAGGCTTATCTCCTGCTTGGGATTCCGGATGGCATGGCACTTGTTACCGATTCCCTCGGGAACATGGCTGTAACAGGCGGGGCAGGAGCAGCCACTCTAGAAGAAGGTGAATTACGTGTACCGCTTGGTAATCTCCCCAAAGGAAGCAGTGGTACGGTCACCTATAAGCTGCAGGTCTCCCCGGATTTTCATGCAGCGAGTGTATCTGCGGCTGCAAGAATTAAGGCACGGCTGAATGCAGAGAGCATCGATGAGACGATTGGTACAGTACATCTGGATACGCCAAAAGTTACACTGGATGCACCGTCAAGTGTCTCGGATGCCCGCATGCAGACCGTACTGAGCGGTTATGCGCCGGCAGGAAGCACGGTCCATATCTACGACACCGATGTACGGATTGGCGGTGCGGTTGCTAACGCCTCGGGGATCTGGAAGGTTAACGCAACTCTTGTGGATATGGGTAATCAGAGTATGCACGCCTTGTGGGCTGAAACCGAAATGAATCAAGTGAAATTACAATCGGCAAAAGCCTATACAGAGTATGATGTGAATCTGCCGCAGCTGGTACGAATGGCTTATTCCCAGGCCCCTGCCGGCAGATGGATTTCGGTGGAAGTCGGCAAGAATATTCCGGATCTTCCTTATACCGTCGTCCCCGGGCATCCGTTCCTGTTCGATCTGGAGTTTACACAGCCGGATCAAGTAGAGAATGTAAGAGTGTACATGGAGGGCCAGGATGGAGAGTCCATTCCAGCAGTAAGGGAGGGCAGCTTGTTCCGTGCCACTGTACCGACATCTCAGAATGCTTTGGGTGGTATTTATGTGGATTATGATGTTAAAAATCACCCTCACACCTATGATGGAAGTCTTCCGGACATCGAGCAGATTCGTGCATCAATGCCTCTGAAGATGAGAGACTTTGAAGTGGTATCGATGAAGAAGTTTGCACTTGCGGATGGCAAATATTCCGGAGAAGTGGTTCTGAAGTTTCCGCAGCTGAATGATGCCAGAATGAGCTATACCATTACTGTCGATCCTGACTCCGGATATATCCCAACCACGGAGGAGCAGGAACTGGCCCGCCGCTCAGGTGTCCCTGTCGTACAGAAGACGTATGAGACTTCTGAGACAGAAACGTCCATGAGTCTTAAGCTTGGAGGTTATATTCCTGGAAATCTCTTATCTCAGGCACAAGGAAACCTAAGCGGCAAGAGTAGTCTCCGTGCTCTTCCTAATCTGGAGAACTGGGAGCATACAGCTGAATATTTCATGGAAATTAAGGGAGAGGTTGACGAGGTAAAGGGCAATATCGATGAGATTAAGGGACAATACGAGGATTATATGGAGTATGCCGGTAAGATCAACAAGATCATGCATAACGTGGAATCGAGCGGTATGGATTGCCTGGACGAAATGCCGACAACGGCAAAAGAAGCCGGTAAAGCGCTGGCCGCGGTTATTCTCGGCGAAGTGGCCAAAACCGCAATGAGTGCGGGGACTGGTGTGATGGCCTTAACCGGAATCGGCGGATTCGTAGCAGGTCAGGTTACAAGTATTGTAAGTGACAGGATCGACAACTATGTCGACGAACAAATCGATAATGTAGGTTCAGGCTACAACGAGTGTAAAGAGGATCCGGACGATGTCAAAAACAAGAAAAAAGGCAGGAAGGTTGCCAGTCCCAAGTGGATTTACGACCCAAGCGGCTTCGTGTATGAAGCGGTTGAGAGCAATCCGCTTGAAGGAGTAACCGCAACGGTGCTCTACCAGGATACAACTTCCGGAGCGTGGAAAGTCTGGGATGCCGCAGAGTATGAACAGGTAAATCCGCAATTAACGGATGAGGCCGGGAAATATGGCTGGGACGTACCGCCTGGGAAGTGGAAAGTGGTATGGAGCAAAGCAGGCTATGAATCGCTGTCCAGCACAGAATTAGATGTTCCACCGCCGCATACAGAAGTAAACGCGGGGCTGATCTCAAGGGCGGCACCACAAGTTTCTTCCGTACAAGGGGTTACTTATGAGGGTGGAAGCTATGTAGATATTACCTTCACCAAATATCTTAAGGTGACTGAATTACCGAAGGGTGCAGTAATCTTTACTGGGGAGGATCAAAATCAGCTGGAGGGTACTTCTGAGTTTATTCAGCTGGAGAAAAGTGCGGCCGACCCTGGTATATCCTTGTCCCGGACCGTACGCTTCATCCCTAAGACTGACTTGACTGTTGCAGGGAAATACAGCGTCAAGCTTGGAAAGAGCTCTTTCAGCAGTTATGCAAATGCAATGATGCTGGATAAAGATACCGGTCCGCATCCGGTTACGATGAGAGTGCTTGATGTCGAAGGTCCGACAGCAGTAAAAGCAAGTATGGAAAGCGGCGGGCGGATGATCCGGATCACCTATAATGAGCCTATCCAAGCGATCGCGGATGCTGAGAAATTTATGCTGAATGGAACCACCGGCATCATCACTTCGGCGGTTACGGCTACCAAACAAGGCAGTGTAGAATCCCATGAGCTGCTGCTGTCACTCAGCGGTACTGTGATGGAAGCCTCTCAGCTAACATTACTTGCGGGTGCCGTGAAGGATCAGGATGGAAATCCGTCAGGAGAAGGTTCCTTAGCCTTAACCCCAGATGTGAATCCGAATCTGAGTGACTTGGCTGTAGGAAGCGGGACGCTCACTCCGGCGTTCGATCCGGCACAAACCGAGTATAGTTTGACGCTTCCTGCGGGTACCAAGGAACTGGAGATTACAGCAGTAGCTGTATACGAGGCTGCGAAGCTAAAAATAGGTTCGGAACCGGCGATTAGCGGGTTAGCCAAGAAGGTAACAATCCCAGAGGATGGAATCCTTCTAGTCTCTGTTGATCTGGGAAGCGGAACGGCCGTGAAAGCATACCGAATTCAGGTGAATTTGGCCGGTGGAGGCGAACCTACGCCGACGCCGACAGCATCACCAACAGCGACACCTACGCCAACGCCGACAGCATCACCAACAGCGACACCTACGCCGACGCCGACAGCAACGCCAACAGCGACACCTACGCCAACGCCGACAGCGAGTGCGAGCGCATCGCCGACAGCGAGTGCAAGTGCGTCGCCAACAGCGAGTGCCAGTGCATCGCCAACAGCCAGTGCTAGTGCATCACCGACAGCGAGTGCAACTGCAACGCCGACGGCAAATCCAACGGTAAGCCCTACGTCTACTCCAAGCGGGGAGCCGAAAGATCCACTCGATGTAGGTGCAGGTGCAGAAATTTCTAAAAAAACCTCACCTGATGGTAAAACGACTCTATACGTCGATATCCGCACAGAAGCAATAACAGAAGCTTTAAAGGATGGCCAGAAGGCCAAGGAGCTCTATATTGAATTGAAAGAGCAGGCTGATGGGGTTATCCTGCAAGTCCCTGCCCAAGGTATGCTGAAATTGAAAGATGCAAAGGCCACATTGCTGGTAAAAACCGTGCTCATGAATGTGAGAGTCAATGCGGCGGCAGCACTTCAGGGGACATCTTTGGCAGACGGTGCAAAGTACAGGTTAGTTGTTGTAAAAACAGGGGAACCGTCAGCTGCAGCCGAAGCAGCCCGCAAACCGGGAAAAGGAATGAAGATGCTTACTTCCCCGGTGATGGTGCATGCTGAAACGATCAGTAGCGATCTGGCAGCAAATGCTCCACTTGCTCCCGTCAAACAGGCTTTGCAGGGTGAATTCGCAGATCTGACGGAGACAACGGAGCGGGTTGATATCTACCGGTTCGATACGGCAACTGCACGATGGATTTACGTTAAGAGTAAACCGAATGCTAAGAATTCAGGTTTGGTGTTCGATATTAAGACCATAGGGCCTTATGCGGCAATGACGATTCCACATCGCCGGTTTGATGATACGGACGGACACTGGGCAGAGGAGGATATTGATTGGATGGTCCGCCGATTGCTGGTAAACGGTACATCCGAATCAACGTTCAAACCGGGTGATCCGGTAACACGGGCGGAGTTCACAGCTATGCTCGTGAGAGCCTTGAATCTTCCGGAAGATGCAAATAATGCCGGTACTGTATTCGATGATGTGAATCAATCTGCCTGGTACAGTGAAGCTGTACAGAGTGCAGTATCCAAAGGTCTCGTTAAGGGATGGGACAATGACCACTTTGGCCCGAACAAGACGATTACCCGTGAAGAAATGGCTGTCATGATTGGCCGGGCATATCCGCTGCTTGGCGCCGGAGATTCATCCGCGGCAGACTTGGGCTTGCTCGGACAATATTCAGACAGCAGCAAGATTTCTAGCTGGGCGAAGAAAGATGTAGCTATGGTTCTGAACGATGAAATTATGAAAGGCATCACAGACAGCGGGTTTGAGCCGGCAGGCATCACCACCCGCGCCCAGGCTGCAGTAGTACTCAAGCGTTTACTCAGTAAATTCGAAGAGTAGGCTGCTGTAAGAATCAATAGACCGTATCTGCTTATTCTTAAGCGGGTACGGTTTTTTATATCACCAGCACAAAATTCTCAAATTCAACCGTTCACGCAAAGGCCTCCTGTGATACAATGATTGAGTCTGTTTTTTGAGGATACACATTTCGCAGCTTCACCCGGCATGGTCCGTATTTGAGGAGGAAATCAGCGTTAATGAAACATGCACCCTTTATAGCAGTTGAAGGCCCGATCGGGGCCGGCAAAACAACCCTCGCCACGATGCTGGCTGAAGAATTCCAGCTACCGGTGATTAAAGAAATTGTGGAGGAGAATCCGTATCTGGACAAGTTCTATCAGAATATGGACGACTGGAGCTTCCAGCTGGAAATGTTCTTTCTCTGCAACCGGTACAAGCAGCTTGAAGATACCGTGAACGAGTACATAAATAAGGATAAACCGGTTATTTCCGATTATCATATTTATAAGAATCTGATTTTTGGCGAGCGTACTCTGAAAGGAACGAAGCGGGACAAATACCGCGAGATTTACCATGTATTGACCGATGATCTGCCAAAGCCTGATATTATTCTTTATATCCGTGCGGATCTGGATACCCTTATGGCGAGAATCGCCAAGCGCGGCCGCCCGTTCGAAGAGGAAATTTCACCTGCATACATGCAGCAATTAATAGAAGATTATGATGACGCTATGGCCTCACTCGCTGTCCGCGAGCCGTCGACAGTCATTGTGACCATTGATGGGAACCAGATTGATTTTGTGGAGAATAAAGAAGACTTCGCCGCAATCTCAGCACAACTAAAGGAGCTTATGAAATGAACACATACAATATCCCGGACAATGCCATTATTACTGTAGCCGGAACAGTGGGAGTCGGCAAATCGACGCTGACTGCAGCCCTCGCGAAGCGTCTGAATTTCCAGACATCACTGGAGCAGGTTGACCACAATCCATACCTGGAGAAGTTCTACCATGATTTTGAGAGATGGAGCTTCCATCTGCAGATTTATTTCCTTGCGGAACGCTTCAAGGAGCAGAAGAAGATGTTCGAGCTGGGCGGCGGCTTCGTGCAGGACCGTTCGATCTATGAGGACACCGGGATTTTTGCCAAAATGCATGCTGATCAAGGCACCATGTCGAAGACCGACTATGAAACCTACACCAGTCTGTACGAGGCAATGGTCATGACGCCGTATTTCCCGCATCCTGACGTGCTGATCTATATCGAAGGCAGCCTGCCGTCGATCCTTACCCGAATCAATGAACGCGGACGCGAAATGGAAATCCAGACCGATGTCTCCTACTGGGAGCATATGCACGGCCGTTATTCCCAGTGGATAGGCGAATTCAGCGCCTGCCCGGTGCTGCGGCTGAATATTGATGACTACGATGTGAATGATGAGGATTCAATGTCGGCGATTTTGGGACAGGTAGGCAAGGCGATTAACCGGAGCGCGGTGACGAAGTAAAGAGTTTCTATATGACTACTCGCTTCGATTATTCATGATATTATTGCGGATTATCCTGGTTCCACCAATGAACATTCCTGGGATGGAAGTAAAGCGAAGTATTTTACTTGAGCTCCAGTTGAGGTTGTGGTGTTTGCAGAGCGGGAAGTCTTACAGTTTCTGCTGGAGGAGTGTATTATTTAGATGGGTTTTTATACTAATACTCCGTGGGCAATTTATGTATCAATAGTAGCAATTATTTTCATAATTTTAATCGTTTTTGTAGTTAGGAATGCATCAACCGAACCGAAAGAGTATATTTTGGGATTAATCTTGCTTTCACTTTCATGTATCGCTGCAGCAGCTTACAAAATGATTGAAGAATTCGGGATTTTAACCGACTTATCCAGAGTAATAGCGGCAATACCCTTTATTGGTATATTTATTGGAATACCGCTCTTTCTAATAGGTGGTTATAAAAAATCAGGTCGTAATAAAGCAGTATTATACAAACTTCTTATTGCATTTTTCTTTATTTTTTTGTATGGAGCAATAATAATTTATGCATATATAAGTGAGCAAAATTAAAAATAACACATATTGATTCAACTATTCTTAGGATATGTTAATTAATGTGTTCAGTCTGAAACTATAATGTTTTTAATCGCGGCGCCAAAAGGCGCTGCTTTTTTTATTTCCGGAACAAAATGTTTGGGGCGTATCTAGCCAAAAAGACTAAGCTCACAAAGTTTCGAGAAAGCTTATATTGAATTTATGGATATTTTACCCTGTATATAATGTTATTTTCACATAAAAGTATTAATGGT
>NZ_CAKMMG010000001.1:2479538-2605398 GCF_927798115.1 Paenibacillus auburnensis | reverse complement strand
TGGACGTACCGCTGGTGCACCAGTTGTTTCGCCAGAAGCATGGCTGGGTAGCTACGTACGGACGGGATAAGCGCTGAAAGCATCTAAGCGTGAAGCCCCCCTCAAGATGAGATTTCCCAATACGTAAGACCCCTTGAAGACGACGAGGTAGATAGGTTGGAGGTGGAAGTGCAGCAATGCATGGAGCTGACCAATACTAATCGGTCGAGGGCTTATCCAATATTTCGAAGAACGCAGATTCGTTTCGGATTCAGTTTTCAGGCGATCAAGCCTGACGTTTGGTGGCGATAGCGGAAGGGTTCCACGCGTACCCATCCCGAACACGACCGTTAAGCCTTCCAGCGCCGATGGTACTTGGACCGAAGGGTCCTGGGAGAGTAGGACGCCGCCAAGCACTTAAGACCACTGTTGATACTATCAGCAGTGGTCTTTTGTTCGTTTACCGGATTGGTTATACTGCAAATAATGAATTATCTTGGGATTGCTGCAGAGCTGAAACTCAGAATAGCAAATTCCTTTGTATTTGATCCGGAGAATGCAGGCGAATATATTAGTCAGAATGTACCTTGGGGTATGCTCAATAATGATTTTCAGGATTATAAGCCTTGGCGTGAAATCAATTATGCGATGTTAAAGCACATCGATTCTGAATATAACGGGAAGATTATCGTACCCATGACAATTGTTGAACCCGCTTAATATGTGGAGCTGACAGGCAGGCTGCAAAATGAAGGCATTGCAGTTCAACATTTCACCTTGTGTGCTACACGGGAGACCCTTTTAAAGTGGCTAAGGAGCCGTGGGGAGAGAGAGGACTCTTGGGCAGCGCTACAGATCGACAGATGCCTTAGCGGACTACAACAGGCGTTATTCCGGCGGCATATAGATACAGAGTCATTAACTGTAGAAGAAGTCTCCGAGGCAGTGTTGTCTTCTTTGGAATGGTCTCCTAGGACATAGATAGAAAATTAGTAAATATAGTATTGCTATATTACAGAATAATTGGTATAATATTTTTTGTTGTCACAAACGACATTATTGATATGGCCCGTTGGTCAAGGGGTTAAGACACCTCCCTTTCACGGAGGTAACATGGGTTCGAATCCCATACGGGTCACCATTTTCCATAATAAAGATTGCTTTTATAAGGAATATGTGATAAGATCATTAAGTTGCTTCTTTCGATGGAGGCTTAGCTCAGCTGGGAGAGCATCTGCCTTACAAGCAGAGGGTCGGGGGTTCGAACCCCTCAGCCTCCACCAGATGAACCATCGAGGAAGAGAATACTTTTACTGACGCGGGGTGGAGCAGCCCGGTAGCTCGTCGGGCTCATAACCCGAAGGCCGCAGGTTCAAATCCTGCCCCCGCAATTAATCCCCAAAAAGTGAAGATATGCTTTATAGTGTATTCCGATTACTTTCCGGGGACCCCAGTAGTACTTAATTTGGAACCGTGGTGTAGTTGGCCTAACATGCCTGCCTGTCACGCAGGAGATCGCGGGTTCGAATCCCGTCGGTTCCGCCATTTAGATGGCTTCAGGGATGTAAATCCCACAGTGTTATAAGAATACATACCGTGTGCGGACGTGGCTCAGCGGTAGAGCATCGCCTTGCCAAGGCGAGGGTCGCGGGTTCGATTCCCGTCGTCCGCTCCATATTATGCGCCCTTAGCTCAGCTGGATAGAGCGTTTGACTACGAATCAAAAGGTCGGGAGTTCGAATCTCTCAGGGCGCGCCATTATTTTAAAATAACATTTAAATTTATGCCGGCGTGGCGGAATGGCAGACGCGCTCGACTCAAAATCGAGTGGGAAACCGTGGAGGTTCGAGTCCTCTCGCCGGTATTACCAGAACAGGCTTACAATTTGCTTTCGGGCGATTTTGTAAGCCTGTTTTTATATTTATCATAAATGTACCTTCACGCGACTTTCTGGGGTGTAGGAAACATGATGGAATGGGGGCTTCTTGGTTTTAGTGTAAGCGCTATCTAAATCAGGTGCAGGAAGTTTGCCTACCGGAGCTTTTTGAATACCATCCACAGTATCGCTATAATACAGGCTCGACAGCGATAAGAACGAATGGAAACCACTGGGGAGCGTGATAAGCAGCCACACTTATCGATCCCATTGTATGACTCAGCCCCTTCCCAGTGAAGTGTATATTAGATCTCTGAACTGTAGAGAACGGATACCTGATATGTATTCAGAAAAGCGATCCATTCCTCCGAAGGCTTCTGATCGGTCACAATATAATCCACCTTATCAAAGCTGAAGAGCTTGATGAAGGCAATTCGGTCAAATTTGGAATGGTCTACGAGCAGCACCACTTTACTGGCCTGCTTTTGCATTAGAATTTTTAGTTCGCTCTCTTCTTCGTTGGAATCACTGAGGCCTCCTGTCATCGACAGTGCTTTACAGCTGAATAGAGCTACATCCACATTGTACTTTTGTATGCTCTGGGAAGCTGTGGGGCCAACGAAGGAACTGGTTTCAGGCCCTAAAGTACCACCCGTGGAGATCAGCTTGTGGCCGGAATGCTGGAACTCGGACAACACAGCCAATGAGTTGGTGATTATCGTTAGATTCTGCTTGGCCTCGGTAATTTTGCGTAAGGCTTCAAAAGCGGTTGTACTGGTATCTGTCATCAGACTGTCCCCGTCATTAATCAAGTCCAGCACGTTGGCGGCAATAATGCCTTTTGCTTCAAGGTTGATCTGGTGTCTGCTGGCATAGGAAGGATCTTCATTGGTATGCGCATTCAAAATGGCGCCGCCGTAATTCTTTTTGGCCAGTCCTTCTTTATCAAGCTTGTCCAGATCACGCCGGATCGTCTCTTCGGATACCTGGAATTTCTGAGCGAGGTCAGCGACATGCACTTTTTTATGTCTATAAAGCTCGTTAATAATGAGGTCCCGCCGTTCAAATGCCTTCATGTCTTATCCACCCTTAATTAAAAAAATCATTTAATATACATAGTGTACTACAATTTACAAAGAGATAGTCAGAAATCCTCATGAACCCCACACTATTTTTTGTTAATATCACAATAAACCACAAAAGTATAAGATTATTATGTGGTTTGTTGTTGACTTCATTGAATTTCGATTCTATTATTAACATGAACTTCATTTAATCAGTTCCAAAACATTAATGATAGCGCTTTATCCACAGGATTGATTTATTTCTAAATGGATTTGCCGCAAGTATTCAACCACTTAATTTGAGGAGGAACAGCAGTGGCAACAAATTATCCGAAGATTGGTATCCGGCCCACCATTGATGGCAGAAGACGGGGTGTCCGCGAATCGCTGGAAGTCCAAACGATGGGCATGGCGCAGCGTGTGGCTAAATTTCTGGAAGAAAAGCTTTTTTATCCGGATGGTTCTCAGGTTGAGTGTGTTATCGCTGATTCTACAATCGGCGGTGTTAAGGAAGCCGCGGCTGCCGCACAGAAGTTTGCAAGTGAGAATGTTGGAGTGTCTATTACTGTAACCCCGTGCTGGTGTTATGGTTCGGAAACTATGGATATGGATGCTACTATTCCACATGCAGTGTGGGGATTTAATGGAACCGAGCGTCCGGGTGCGGTATATCTGGCTGCGGTATTGTCTGCCTATGCACAAAAGGGAATTCCGGCTTTCGGCATATATGGTGAGGATGTTCAGGATTCCGGCAGCGAAGAGATACCGGCGGATGTGCAGTCCAAGCTGCTGCAGTTTGCCAAATCCGCTCTGGCGGCGGCCTTGATGAAGGGCAAATCCTATCTGTCTATGGGCTCCGTATCTATGGGGATCGCGGGTTCGATTGTTAACGAGCAGTTTTTCCAGGAATATCTGGGCATGCGCAACGAGTATGTGGATATGTCTGAATTTGTCCGCCGTTTTGAGGAAGAAATCTATGATCAAGCAGAATTTGAGCACGCACTGGCCTGGGTCAAGGAGAACTGCCGGATCGGAGCAGATAATAACCCGCCGGAGCTGCAAATCAGCGATGAGGAAAAGGAAAAGCAATGGGAGACATGTGTGAAAATGACGCTCATTGCACGCGATCTCATGGTCGGTAATCCTAAGCTGGCCGAGCTCGGCTTCGAGGAAGAGGCGAACGGGCATAACGCACTTGTCGGCGGCTTCCAGGGCCAGCGGCATTGGACGGATCATTTTCCGAACGGAGATTTCATGGAGACTCTGCTGAACTCCTCCTTTGACTGGAACGGCAGACGCGCACCGTACATTGTGGCGACTGAAAATGACAGCTTGAATGGTGTTACCATGCTGTTCAATTATCTGCTCACGAACACCGCGCAAATCTTCGCCGATGTCCGCACGTACTGGAGCCCTGCCGCTGTTGAGCGTGTAACCGGATATATGCTGGAGGGAGACGCGGCAAACGGGCTGTTGCATCTGATTAACTCCGGCTCCGCGGCGCTCGATGGAACAGGAGAGCAGAGTATTGACGGAAAGCCGGCGATTAAGCCCTTCTGGGAGATTACGGATGAAGAAGCGGATAAATGTATCGCACAGACCCGTTTCCGCGCTGCATCGCAGGAATACTTCCGGGGGGGAGGCTTCTCAACGGATTACCTGACCAAAGGCGGAATGCCTGTTACGATGGCCCGTCTCAACCTGGTGAAGGGACTCGGTCCTGTACTTCAGCTTGTAGAGGGGTTCACCGTGGAATTGCCCGAGGCTGTTCATAAGACGCTGGATGAACGGACAGATCCGACATGGCCAACAACCTGGTTTGCTCCGAAGCTGACGAATCAGGGTTCATTCAAATCTGTTTATGATGTCATGAACAATTGGGGAGCCAACCATGGAGCTATAAGCTACGGGCATATCGGCGCAGATCTGATAACGCTTGCCTCTATCCTGCGGATCCCGGTCAGTATGCACAATGTGGAAGAGTCACGTATTTTCAGACCGCGGGTATGGTCTTTATTCGGTACAGAGGATCTGGAGAGTGCAGATTACAGAGCCTGCCGGAACTTCGGGCCGATGTATTAAATCCTCAAATGAAGCAGGTGCGGATAGTATGAACGAGGCTATAAATTTGCTGGCGATGGACCTGGGGGCAAGCTCCGGCAGGGTAATGCTAGGCGTGTATGACGGTGAGAGTATTCATGTGGAAGAAATTCACCGTTTTGCTAATCAGCCGGTGCAGGCGGGCGGACATTTGTACTGGGATGTTCTGAGGATTTTTCATGAAATGAAGCAGGGCATACGGAAAGCTGCAAAGGCTCAGGGTTCATTGACGGCTTTGAGTGTAGATACATGGGGGGTCGATTACGGCTTCATTGACAGCCAAGGACAGCTCCTGTATTCGCCGCACCATTACAGGGATCAGAGAACAGCTGACAGTGCGGGTATCCTGGACTCCTTATTGCCGCCGGAAGAACAGTTTCGGTTAACAGGTAACCAGTCAGCCAGAATCAATACAGTATATCAGCTATTTGCCGATCTGCGTATCAGTCCTTGGCTAAGAGAGACTGCGGACAAAATGCTGATGATGCCTGACTTGTTCCATTACCTGTTCTCGGGTGTTGGTGTGGCGGAGCAGACGATTTGGAGTACAAGCGGCCTGCTGGCCGCAGGGGAAACTGGACCTTCACTGGAGGTACTGAACAAGCTGGGTCTCCCGGTTGAACTGATTCCTGCTCTGGTTCCGGCTGGCACGGTTATCGGCTCTGTACTGCCTGCCTTGCAGGAAGAACTTGGCATAGGCCCCATCAAGGTTATAGCTGGAGCTTCACATGACACGGCTTCTGCGGTGGCCTCGATTCCTTATATATCCAAAGCAGATGCTGCATTTATCAGCTGTGGAACATGGTCCCTGGTGGGAATGGAGACGGAGCAGCCGGTCATTACGGATCTGGCCCGTGAATACGGGTTTACGAATGAAAGCTGCTATGGCAGCAGCAATCGTCTGCTGAAGAATATTACTGGGCTATGGATTTTGCAGGAAACGCAGCGGGGCTGGGCGGAAGCGGGTGAACCGGTGTCTCATCATGAGGCTGCCATGCTTGCCCAAAGTGTTCATAGGACAGCGTATGCTGCACCGGTCATTGATCCCAATGATGATCTCTTCAGCACACCAGGCGATATGCCGGGACGGATAGAAGCGTATTGTACCCGGACCGGACAGACGCCGCCGCGGACAAAGGCAGAGATCATTCTAACGATTCTGAATAGTCTGGCCTTCTCATACGCAGAGACAGTTAAAGAACTGGAAGCGCTAAGCGGACAGATCATCCGCAGAATTCATATGGTCGGCGGAGGAATCCAGAATGTACTTCTATGCCAGCTTACGGCAGATGCTACCGGCAAGGAAATTGTCGCCGGACCTGTAGAAGCGAGTGCGATCGGGAATATTGCGGTTCAATTAACGGCCTTGGGAGCCGTCCAGAAGGCTGAGGTCAGAGATCTTGTGGCCCGTTCCTGTACGCTTTCCAGTTATTATCCGGCTTTATAAATCATCCACTAAATAAAGGAGAGTAACCAATGAATCATACTGAAGAGGAACTGCGGCTGCTAATTTGTGATATAGGCAGAAACCTGTTTAACAAGGATTTTATAGCCGCTAATGACGGCAATATTTCTGCTCGCCTATCGGAAACAGAGATTCTTACTTCACCGACCGGAGTAAGCAAAGGGTACTTAAAGCCGCATATGCTCGTAAAGGTTAATCTTCAGGGGGAGATTCTTGAAGCCGCGGAAGGCTACCGTCCGTCTACTGAAGTGAAAATGCACCTTAAAATTTATAACGAGCTGCCTGAGATGAAAGGTGTAGTTCATGCGCATCCTCCATATGCAACTGCATTTGCGATCAAAGGAGAAAGCCTGGACAAGATGATGATGCCAGAGTCTGTGATTGCCATGGGGGATATTCCACTGGCAGAGTATGGGACACCTTCGACAGAAGAGATTCCTGATTCGCTAATTCCTTTTCTGGGCAAGAAAACAGCAGTCCTTCTGGAGAGTCACGGTGCACTGACCTGGGGCAAGGATGTAATGAGCGCCTATCTGAACATGGAAAGGCTCGAATATACAGCTAAGCTGACGTTTATTACACGGATGATTAATGGTGAACGTGAATTGCCCCAGAACCGTATTGATGAGCTTGTTGCTTTAAGGTCATTCTATGGAATGTAGCCCGGCTCCAGGAGGAACAATATGCTGAAGAAAATACCAAAGCTCCTGTCTCCCGAACTGGTTCGTGTACTGATGGAGATGGGCCATGGGGATGAGCTTGTGCTGGCGGATGCCAATTATCCGGGGCATGCACTGCATCCAAGAGTGTTGAGATATGATGGCATCGGGATTCCACGGCTGCTTGATGCGATCCTTGAGCTGCTTCCCCTGGATCATTATGCGGAGCATCAGGCGGCGTTCATGGCTGTGGTTGAAGGAGACAAGACGGTACCGGTGATCTGGTCTACCTATGAAGACATTATCGCCAAGCATGATGAGGCGGCAACCATCGGATACGAGGAACGCTTTGCGTTTTATACCCGCTCCAGGCAGAGCTATGCCATTGTAATTACGGGTGAAGAGGCCTTATATGGGAATATAATTATCAAAAAGGGTGTTATCAAACCGGAGGACAATAACTGAGGATTATTTTGGGCAAGCAGCAGGGATGTCTAGGAAAAAGGGATTAACACGCGGATAGCGGATTAAAAAAAGGGAGGTTACAGAAGCCGGAGGCTGCTGCGACGTCCCTTTTTAAATAAAAATGTGCGGCTTACCTGAAGCATTTTTGGCTACGCCAGCTCTATCACTGCCATCTGGTGATTCTCCAGGTATGGAACCGTATAAGAGAGCTCACCCTCCTGGCCTGCCGTAAACGGCAGCTCTACCATCGACGGGGCAAGATAGACACGCTGGACGGGGGCAGCGGTCGGGAGACGCAGGCTGACGGAAATGTCCCGCAGCGGCACGATGTCTTCGATGACTTCAATGCGGCCCTTGAGTACGGGGGCGGCATAGAGCAGATGGTGCACATAGCGCCGCTCTGCCTGCTGGTACTGCAGTGTCGTTATTCCCCGGGCCGGCAGACTGGTAGTCAGGGCAGGCTGAGGAAGCAGCCGGGACAGGGCATGGAGCACCATCTCCTTCAGGATGAGATGCCCGCCATCCGCATAATCGCTGAACACCTCCCAGGCGATATAGATTCCGTCTTCACTTTCGACCATGCCTGGACCATTGTCCTCTCTGGCACCGGGTGTGTGCTGATGGGAACAAAAGGTGAAGACATCACGGTTGAAATACGGATTCTCCAAGTGGCCCAGTGAATGACCGCCGTTAAGTTCCACTAGCTGGCCCTCGCCATACATCACATAGGAGGCCGGCAGCAGGGCACCGGGCGTGAAGTGCGGACGGAAATAAGCTGGCCGGTATGGATTAACTCCCAGCCAGTTGACTCCGAGGTTCAGCGCAAAAGCATCCCCGGACGTGTTCAAGCCCGAACGCCCCGTGGCCAGCACCTTGCCGCCTCCTGCTGTAAAGGCTTCTATAGCACCGGCAAATTCCGGCCATACCGGCACCTCGTCAGGCAGAATCAGCACCTTGTAAGCTGAAAAATCGCTGGACATATCCACGATGTCGAACAGGAAGTGGCCTTCAGTCAGCATGCGCACGACACCGGCATCGGCCAGATTGCGCTGCCCCTTCAATGCGTGACCGCCGGGACAGGCTTCACGCGCCGCTTCCAGGGACAGGACCGCGATGTCGGCAACCGATTCGACTCCGCTGCACCAAGGCTCCTTCGCCTCTACCTCGGCGTAGGCAGCTCCAATCAGGGCATAGGTGGCTTCGTCCATCAGGCCTGAGGGGTGAAGCTGGTCGCCGATGGAGCATTTGGCGCCGTGGGCGAGACTGAGTGCGGCTTCGAACCGCAGTGCGTTCGGATGCTTGTAACCGCCGAATTCACCCCACGACGTATGGAATTTGCCGGTCATGCCGAGAAATTCCATGCCCAGGGGCTGGGCGTACCGTGCCGACAGCGGGAAGTGATCGTAGCCCCAGCCTCCGGTCGGAAGCGATTCCAGTTCAAGATGGCTGTTGACATGGACGAGATCACGGCGGCCCCGCTGCTGATGACCGTTGTTGTGATAGACCGGAAGACCGGGCTTCACGGCGTCGATGGTCTCCCGAACGCGGCGTGCATAGTTCAGATAAGTCGCTTCGCCCAAGGCAACTACGGATGTCTCGTCGCGGGGGTCTTGGCCGTCTGCCCGAAGTGCGGCTACACAATACTGGCAGCGGCATTTGCGGGCGCCGACGATGTCGAGAAAGATGCCGTCTGCATCGTACCTGGAGACGACCTCATGGATTTGGGCCAGCAAAATGTCCAGATAGGGCGTGCCCAGGCAAAACTCATGGTAACCCGGCGTCATAAAGTCCTTCACCCAGCGTGTCCGGTCTTCTGCATCGCGGATCAGCCACTCGGGATGGCGGCGCGCCAGCTTCTCATCAAGACCAGCCGACAAATATACCGGTGTCCGGACCCCGATCTCGTGAGCCGCCGTGATCATTTCCCCCAGCAGGTCAAAGGAGAGTTGCGGATGCATTTCATTGGCTTCACTGGGATGATAAGCCCAGCCGTGATGGCACTTGGAGAACACGGTGATTGAATCTACATGTCCGGCACGCAGCATGGCTTGAAACTGGGTTTTGGAGAATTCCTGTCCAATGCCGGGAATGGCTTCGGAAGTATGGAAGTCGAGGTGAACCTGACGAAAACGCATCGATAAACAGCCCCTTATATGGTTGGATGTAAAGCGGATTCCCAGTCAATGTACCTCTTTTCTGCCAGGGCAGCCAGTGATAATATAGACTTTGAATAGCACAAAATCGACTTTGACAGGAGAGATATACGGTGCTGTGCCTGGAATTCGCCATCCCGCCGCTGCCGCAGTTCGTCACGGTGGGACATGCCGTCTGGTCGCCGGGAGACCGGCATTTCGCCCGCACCTTCGCAGTGTACGATCTGCTGCTGGTGAAGCGGGGAACGCTCTATATGACAGAACAAGATAAGGAATACGAGGTTGGTCCGGGCAAGCTGCTGGTACTGGAGGCGGGGCAGCCACATGTCGGGCATAGGGCCTGCGCAGAGGATACGGAGATTTACTGGGTACACTTCATCCATGCGTGTAAGCCGGCTTATATCCGTCAGGAGGATATCCCCTGGCCGTCGCTGCTAGCTAAAGGAACGGTAGAGGATGAAGAGCCTTCTGGACAGCAGCGTCTGTACATGCCGAAATTCGCAGCAGTCGATGTAGAGGCACTGGAGCCGATTCTGCATGAGATGAACGAGATTCACAGCCGGCTGAACGCGGAAAATGCACTCCGGCTTCATCTGCTGCTGGCCGGGCTAATGGCTCTGCTTCAGGCGGAATGCGCGCGGACTGCTCTGCCAGAGCCTACGGTACGGCTGGCCCGGGCAGCAGCAAGCTATCTGGACATTCACTGGAGGCAGCCGTTTAATCTCGCAGGACTCGAGGAGGAGCTGCATTTCCAGGCAGATTATATAACGAGGTGCATGAAACAGCATATCGGCACAACGCCGCTGCAGTACGTGCTGCACCTGCGTCTGGAAGAAGCCAAAAAACTGCTTAGCGGTACGGTGCTGGGTATTTCCGAAATTGCCGAACGGGTAGGCATTCAAGATACCAATTACATGACGCGTCTGTTCCGTGCGAGGTTTGGCGTAACCCCCGGAGCGTACCGGCGGCGGCTGCGCCAGAAGGATGAGACAGCCGCCGGTACGGAGGCGTTCAAGGATTGACTGGGGTTGCCTGCCCGGAGTCCCGTATCCTCTCGCGGTATTCGCTTGGTGTGCAGTTAAATACTTTGCGGAACTGGCGGGAGTAATAGTTCTGGTCGTGGAAGCCGCTGTCCATGGCCACCTGGGATATGGTGAGGTCCAGGCTCCGCAGCAGCGTGCAGGAATAATCCAGGCGCTTGCGGATGACATAATCCATCGGGGTGGTCTGATAATTGCGGGTGAAGACCCTCAGGAACTGGCGGGTTGACATGTAGGCCATATCTGCCATGGACTGCAGAGTGATCGGCTGCAGAAAATGCTCTTCGATATAGGTAACCGTCTCACCGATCCGCAGCGCTTTGTTATCCTCCCGTCCGCTGCTGTTCTGATAATACCGTGACAGCATGCCAACGAGTGCGGTGAAATAGGTACGGATCATTAGCCTGTACCCTTCCTGCTGTTGTTCATGCTCTCCCAGAATACAGTCCAGCAGACGGGTAGCCTCCCGGAGCTGCACGTCGTCAAGGGTGAGCATGCCTTTGAAGTACATCTCCTTCCGGTAGAAAGGCTCGATATAGAACAGCGCCTGAAAGCCCGGCATCAGCCTAAGCTCGGACTGCTGCAGCAGCTGCTCGGGCTGGAACATCACGTTAACATATTCGATGCCGTCGACATTCTTGTAACCGTGGGAAACATTGCTATGGATTAGAAAAACCTGGCCGGCGCTAACCGGATACTCCCTCCCCTCGATAATATGTACCGCGTTTCCCGACAAAATGACGACGAGCTCGGAGAAGTCATGGCTATGGACGTAGTAATCATGGGTCAGCGGACACTTCTGGATTCTGAAGGTGAAGCCGGGTTCAAGTCCGATGTCCCGCGCAAACAGTTTGGTTGTCATGGCCATATTATGCTAAAGATGGTCGATATCGTCAAGGCGGAAAAGGGCACGCGGCGCTACCATTAATTTGCGGGTGTACCGCCCGATTTCGGCTGGGCCAGGGACCGGTGCGATCAACAGGAGGGAGAAGTATGCTAAATTTATTTACTGATAACATAACAAAAGATTCCATGAGGCCCCTCATTCTGTTTCTTGGGGACAGCATTACAGCTGACGGCCTCTATATCCGTCTGGCCGGAGAATGGCTGCGGAAGCATCGTCCGGATCTGGCCGTGGAGCTGGCTGCACGCGGTGTTCCCAGTGAGACGGCCTCGGGCCTCAGCGAAGCGGATCATCCGTTCCCGCGGCCCTGTGTGCATGAACGCCTGACAAAAGAACTTGCGGAAGCAGTCCCCGGCGTGGTTGTAGCATGCTATGGCATGAATGACGGGATCTACCATCCCTTTTCCGAAGCACGGTTCGCAGCCTATAGGGAAGGAATGCTGCGACTGAGTGCAAAGATCCGTGAGGCCGGAGCCAAGGTCGTACTGATGACTCCGCCGCCGTTTGACGCCGCATCAATGAACGGCCAGCTTCTGCCTGCGGAGGCATCCGGTTTCAGCTATCTGGCGCCCTACAGGGATTATGACCTTGTACTTGAGCGTTATGCGGAGTGGCTGTTATCAGGGATCTGCCCCGCTGACGGCATCATCGATCTGCGCACTCCGCTGCTGGAGCATATCCGGCAGGAACGCTCATTGAACGGCTCGTATCGCTATGGCGATGGTATCCATCCGGATGCATCGGGTCACGGGGTGATCGCGCAGACACTTCTGCGGGAGCTGTTTCACGCAGAGCCGGGGGACATGGCCTGACGAGGAAGACGCCCGGAGGACGTTTCAGGATAACGAGGATTGACAAGCAAAATCGCGCGGGATTATATTAAGGTCACCCTAAGAGCAGGGAGAGAGGACCCATGAATGTATTACAGACGATCCGCTCGCGCAAATATTTACAGCGGATTTTGCTCAGCTTTATGCTTGTTGTCGCCATACTGGCCATCGCTTCATTTGTTTTGAACACCAATGCCCGCGGCAAGGTGCTTAGCCTGCAAAATGAGGCTGACCGCAAGCTGCTGACCCAAATGAACTACAACATTGAGAACATGAATGGCATTGTAAAGGATTTGGCGGTTTCCCTGTACAATGACGAAGAACTGATTGCACTGAAGTCCGGTGCGGATTACAGGCAAAGCATTCTGAAGATCGAACGGCTGAACCATACGGTGGCCTCATCACCGTATCTGCACGCTGCGGTCTTTTACAACGGTGCGCAGCACCGGTTCTTCTCATCGCTGAACCATGACATTGATAACAGCCTCCTTTATAGTGCCTTAGAGGATTATATGGCCTCCCGGGCCGATTTGCCGAAGCTGCAGCTGATTCCCCTGGACCTTGACGGCAAGAACGAAGGGATCGATGTGTTTGCTTTCTTCATGTATGACGGAGATTCCCTGGGTTCAATCAATGACAATGTGCTGATTCTGACCGTAAAGCCGGGATGGATGCTAGACAATATGAAAGCGCTTAATCATGTGGCTGAGCGGGAAAATGATGTTCTTTTCGTCACCGACGGCGAGGGTGAGGTACTTATTTCGACCGACGGGCAGCTTCCGGCCGGACTTAATATTAAGCAGGATCTGCTGCCGCGGATCTCTTCCTCGAACACGCCGCTCGATTCTTTTAACTACACTTACGGAGACAGAAAGTATAAGGTCACTTATCTGAGTAAAGCCCTGAATAACTGGCAGATTGTCAGTATGCAGGATTATGATGTCGTGCTTGGCAGCGTCCGGCAGATGAAGTGGACAGAACTGGCAGTAACGCTGTCTGTAGTGCTGTTAGCTGTAATGTTGTCTGTGTTCTTTTCGCTGCGGCTCTATAAGCCGGTGGGCCAGCTGCTGACGCTGGTGCCGCAGGATGAGCGCGGCGCTCCGCAGGTGAAGGATGAGCTGTCGCTGATTACAGCCAACGTGACCGAGATGCTCGGCAAGCTAAAGGGGCTGGAACAGGAACGGGCATCGCAGTCCAATATTGCTAAGGTATATCAGCTGCGGAGCCTGATCGGGCTCAGCGGCAGCGTAGACGAGCGGGCGTTTCTGCAGATCAGGGAGCAGTACGGGATTGATATCGCTTATCCGTCCCCGCTCCGCCTGGCGCTGGTGCAGATCGATGATCTGCAGGGACTTGCCGCCGGACCGGGGCTACACATGGAATCGCTGCTCTACTTTGCCATTGGCAATATCGGCCAGGAGCTGTTGCGCCTTGACGGTTCCTGTGAAGCGGCGGATATGAAAAGCGGGCATCTTGTTTTTATCGTCGGCAGTGAAAGTGGGACACTGGAAAAGCTGGGAGAGCGCTTCAGGGAGCTTCAACAAACTATCCTTGGCTATTACCGCATTACCATTACGGTGACACTGAGCGAAATATTCACGGACTACCGCTGCATTTCGCAGCATTATAATCTGGCCGTGCGCCATTTGGGCTACCGGATGATTTTCGGCAAGGGAGCAATACTTGAACCTGATCTTCTAAGGGAGAATGAGCGGAATGAATCGCTGCGCATCCCGCAGGAGCTGGAACGCCAGCTGACGGAAGGACTTAAAGGCGGGGATCTGGCGGAGACAGAGCAGGCGATCCGCAGCTGGAGAGAGCTGATCGGAGGGTTCAGCTTCGAAAATATGTACTCTGCGGTGCTTCATCTGGCGGTTACACTAAGCAATACGCTTAGTGAAATGAACAATCACAACATCAATCCGGTGTCGGTCAACCTGCAGGCCATTAACCGGCGTATTCTTGAAAAAGAGACACTGGATGAGATTGAGGCAGTACTGCTGGAGGTTGTGCACGAGGTTGCGGAGCAGCGGCGGAGCGGGCGCGAGGATAAGAACCGGCTGCTGGCTGAAACGGTGAAGGAAATTATCGACAAGCATTACGCTGATCCAGACCTCAATGTGCAGCGGATCGCCGACATGCTGAAAATGAGCTCCGTTTATTTGGGACAGGTGTTCAAGACGCAGGAAGGAACGACCGTAGTCGATCAGATCAACGCAGCACGCCTGGCCTATGCCAGAGAGTATCTGGAGCAGAAGGACTTAACCGTGACGGAGATAATGGAAAAGGTCGGGTTTGGCAATGAGAGTTATTTCTACCGCTTGTTCAAACGCCGTTACGGGACGACGCCTAAGGAGTACCGCCTGAAATCAGCTATAGACCGCAGCAAATAAAACAGATCTTAATCCATATCTAGTCCGGGCCCGCAGATGAATGCTTTTCATTGTGCGGGCCTTTTGCTGTACTGCTGCTGCGTTCAGCCGCGCCGGAACAGGAATCCGGTAACAATACAGCCCCTCTGTACAGCAATCCTGCAATTGTACAGTACCGCCAAAGCCATATTCCACGCTATTGTTAGTCGTGCAAAGCCTGGAACACAGGCAGCCGCTAAGGAAGGAAAGGAAGGGGCTTTGGCTATGTTGAAGAATGTATCACTCTCGCAGCAAGGGGCACATGCGGGTGCACCGCCGGGAAAACGCAGTAAGACGTGGATCGGAAGAGAGCTTCACCATTTCAAGAACAACCGGGAGCTGTTCCTGCTCTCGCTGCCGGGAATACTGTACAAATTAATTTTTGCCTATATTCCAATGATTGGCCTGATTATCGCCTTTAAAAATTACCGCTACGATCTGGGCATATTCGGCAGCAAGTGGGTAGGGCTTGATAACTTCCGTTATTTGTTCACCACGGATACGGCGTGGAGAATTACCCGTAATACGGTCCTTTATAACACCGCTTACATTCTGATAGGCACCTCAGCAGCGCTGCTGCTGGCCATTCTGATGAACGAAATCAAGGCCAAGTGGAGCAAGTTCTACCAGACGGCCTTGTTCCTGCCCCATTTTTTATCGTGGGTGCTGGTGGGTTATGTGGCGTATGCCTTTTTGAACCATTCCGACGGCTTTATCAACCGCACCCTGGAGTCCTTCGGTCTCGAGCCGGTGAGCTGGTACCAGAATGCCGCACCGTGGCCGGTGATCCTCATTCTGGTTCAATTGTGGAAAGTGATCGGGTTCAACACGCTGATTTATTTTGCCGGCATTATCGGCATCAACAGCGAATATTACGAGGCGGCGCGGATTGACGGTGCGACTAAGCGGCAGATGGCGTTCAAAATTACGATTCCGCTGATGGCACCCATCATTATTATTATGCTGATCCTATCCATCGGCAACATGTTCCGCGGCGACTTCGGGCTGCATTACTTTATACCGAACAACTCAGGCTTTCTCTACGGCTCAACAGATATTATTGATACCTATGTCTACCGTGCGCTGCGTGAAGTCGGCAATGTAAGCATGTCGGCGGCTACTGGCTTTTACCAGTCGGTTGTCGGTCTGGTACTGGTGCTGTCGGCCAACGCAATTGTGCGCAAAATCAATCCCGATAACTCTTTGTGGTAAGGAGGTGCCATGGCAGTGGCCAAAAAATTCGAATTTTCCAAGCTGTTCATTAACCTGCTGTTTACGGTGCTCTCACTTGTGGTCATCCTGCCGTTTCTGCTTGTCATAGCGGTATCGCTGACGGATGAAAAGGCGCTGACCCAAAACGGCTATCAGTTTATCCCTAAGTCGTTCAGTCTGGATGCCTACCGCTATCTGCTGGATGCTCCTGACATTCTGTTCCGGGCTTACGGGGTGACCCTAACGGTGACCGTAGTTGGATCGCTGGCCGGCCTGCTGCTGACTGCGATGACCGCCTACGTCATTTCGAGACAGGATTACCGGTACAACCGGGTAACGACATTTTATGTATTTTTCACGATGCTGTTCAGCGGGGGGCTCGTTCCTTCCTATATCCTCATTACGCAATACCTGCATCTGAAAGACAGCCTGTGGGCGCTTATTCTACCGATCCTGCTATCACCGTTCAATATCATGGTCATGAAAGGGTTCATGTCCAAAATCCCGCATGAGATCATTGAATCGGCCAAAATCGACGGGGCGCGGGAATTCCGTATTTTCTTCCGGATTATCCTGCCCTTATCCACACCGGCGCTTGCTACTCTGGGTCTCCTGATTTCCTTTACGTATTGGAATGAATGGTTCAACGCCATGCTCTACATCGATGATCCCAATAAAGTGCCGCTGCAGCTGCTGCTGGTGCGGACACTCAACAGTATCGAGTTTCTCACCACGAATTCGGAGTTTACAGGACAGCTCGGTATTGATCTGGCGAGTTTCCCCAACAGTTCGGCGCGGATGGCCATTGCCGTGCTGGCGGGCGGACCGATGGTGGTTATCTTCCCGTTCTTTCAACGGTTTTTTGTCAAAGGGCTTACGGTTGGCTCCCTAAAGGGTTAACATACAATCATGTACAAAGTACAGGAGGTCACTCAAATGAAAAAAAGACTGTTTGGGGTTTTGGCGTTTGTCTTGCTCGCGGGGTCGGTTCTAGCCGGCTGCGGCGGCAACAATAACGGCAACGGTAACGGTAACGGGGCGAGCGCTACGGAAGGCAGCGCCACAGCAGGTGTGCAAAGCGCAGCACCCGATTCGGGAGATGCCGGGGAGCTGAAGCCGGTTGAACTGACCTGGTATTATCCGCTGTCGCAGCTTCAGGCCGACCAGGCCAAGGTCCAGGAGGAAGTTAACAAGATTGTGAAGGAAAAGATCAACGCTACAGTCAAGCTGATGCCTGTTGCGATCGGGGACTATGTGCAGAAGATGAACACCGTGCTTGCTGCGGGTGAGAAGTTCGACATTCTCTGGACCGGTTACATGCTGAAGCCGGAGGAGCTGGTACGCAAAGGAGCCATTCAGCCGATGGATGCTCTCCTGGATGAATACGCGCCGGAGTTGAAAGCAGATGTGCCGCAGGTGATGTGGGACGGTCTTTCCGTAGACGGTGAAATATACGGTATTCCGAACCAGCAGATCAACGGCTCCCGTTACGGATTTATCATTCAGAAGCGGTTTGCTGACAAGTACAATCTTGATACCGCTTCCATCAAAAAGATTGCTGATATTGAACCTTTCCTGGCCCAAATCAAGCAGAATGAGCCGGATATTATTCCGTTTGGCGTATTCGGCACTTCTTTTATCAATCCTCAGTCGCATGACGACAAGTACTGGGTAGTTCCGGGACTGGATGATCATTTCTACATCAAAACAGATGATCCGACTTATACGCTGTACCGCTATCCGGAAGAAGAACTGGACAATTTCCGGCTGGCCAGCAAATGGTATAAAGAAGGTTACATTTACAAGGACGCAGCTACCGAAAAGATGAACGATTATTTGGCGAAAGGCCAGATTGCTGTAGATTTCAACGTTACGCTGAAGCCGGGGGTAGAAGCGGAAGTTAAAGCGAAAAACGGCGGCAACGAGGTCATCACGGTTCCGCTCAGCGACTGGTTCTCCAACGGCTACTCGGCGACGACCAACCAGTCGATCAGCCGTACCGCTCCTAATCCGGAACGGGCCATGATGCTGCTGAATCTGGTGAATACCGACAAGGAGCTGTACAATCTGCTCTGCAATGGTATTGCCGGTGTTCACTACGAGAAGACGACAGGGGATTACATCAAGGCGCTGCCGGATTCCCGGTATCTGCCGAATATGGACTGGGTGTTTGGCAGCGTATTTAATTCGTATCTGAAGGAAGGCCAGCCGGAGAATGTCTGGGAGGAAACCAAAAAAATCAATTCCGATTCCGAGGTCAATCCTGTCGGTGCCTTCAAGTTCAATTCCGAGCCGGTGAATACAGAGATCGCCAACCTGAATGCCGTGTGGGGGGAATACAAGCGTGGTCTTGTTACCGGAACACTGGATTTTGAAGAAACCTGGCCTGTCCTGTACGGCAAGCTGAAGGAAGCGGGCGAAGAGAAATACGTGGCGGAAGTGACCAAACAATTCGAACAGTTCCTTAAAGATAAAGGCTTGAAGAAGTAAGAGATTATATAGATTGTACTTGAAATAACAAATTGGGAAAAAGTGACGGAGGGGAAGTTTGGAACTGTAGGAGCGATAGCGTCCGCCTTTGTCTGCGGATTTCCACCGCGAACAGCGGTATATAATCAAGAAATCTGCAGACAACAGCGGCCGGAAGTCCAAATATCTCTGGAGTCACGGCCAATCCAAAATAGTAAAATCACAAGTTCAAACTATATATAGATAAACTTGCACCGCTGGAGGAACTCGGAAGAACCTGCTGCTCAAAGGCGGCTGCGCTAAGGCTAACTAGCTGCGCGGCCGTCCATATTCCCACATGGAAAGGAAGAGGAGCTTTGGTGAAAAAAAGGTTGCTTGCAGCGCTTATGGCCAGTCTGCTGTTCATGATGACTCCCTGTCCACCCTTCACATCTTCTGCATCATCTGCATCTGCGGAGGAGAAGACCACTGGGAAAACGTTTTACGTAGCTAAAAATGGAAGCGATTTCAATAGTGGGACAAAGAGTGCCCCGTTTCTGACGCTTGAGAAGGCGCGTGACGCTATCCGGTCTTTGAAAGCGCAGAAAGGGTTGCCGAAAGGCGGCGTCACAGTATATTTGCGGGAAGGCAGGTATGAACGGACGGCCAGCTTCGAATTGCGGCAGCAGGATTCAGGGGAAGCGGGCAAGCCGATCACTTACACCGCTTATCCGGGTGAGTCTGTGACGTTGTCAGGTGCGGAGCAGCTTGCCAAGTCTGCGTTTGTTCCGGTTACTGACCCGGCTGTACTCAGCCGTATCATCAGTACTGAGGCGCGAACAAAGGTACTGACGGCAGATCTGGCAGCACTCGGGATCACCGATTACGGCCAGCTCAGCCGCCATGGATATTATCTGGCCAATGATTTGAGCCAGGTTCCACCGATGGAATTGTATGTGGCCGGACAGGGCATGACACTGGCCCGCTGGCCCAACGAAAGCACGGTGCAGATGGATGAAATTCTCGATCCGGGGCCGACGCGGAAGGATCCGAACGGGGAAGTGCATACGCGCGGAGGCACCTTCACCTATACGTATGACCGGCCGCAGTACTGGACGCAGGCGGACGACATCTGGCTGGACGGCATTTTTGGCTATAGCTGGGAGTGGTCTTATAACAAAATTGCCTCTATCGATACAGCCGCCAAAAGCATCACGCTCCGTTACGGGGAAATGAGCGGCCTCTTCAAAAACTGGTATCCGGATTTTCATTTTGCGCAAAATCTACTCGAGGAAATTGATATGCCCGGCGAATATTACATCGACCGCCAGGCCGGCAAGCTGTATTTCCTGCCGAACGCCGAGTTCGCGGCAGCGGACCCGGATATTGAAGTGACGATGCTGAAGACACCGATGATCAACGCGCTGGATGCATCATACATCGATTTCTCTGAGCTGGTGCTGGAGAACGGCCGCGATTCGGCAGCCGTATTCATGGGCGGAAGTCACATGCGGATCCTGAACAGCGAAATCCGTAACTTCACCAACAGCGGTGTGCTGATCAATACGCAGAGCCGGTTTTATTACAATATTTTCGACGGGGCACCGGGTACGGACCACGCCATCGTCAGCACCCACATCCATCATATCGGCGGCACTGCCGTAACGCTGGCGGGGGGCAACAAAACAACGCTGCAGCCGGGGAATAATTCCGTGGAAAATTCGCATATCCATGATTTTGCCTACTATCACAAAGCCTATAACCCCGGAGTTCTGCTGTCAGGTGTCGGCAACCGGATGTCGCATAATGAGCTGCATGATGCGCCTCATCCCGGCGTGTTGATCTTCGGCAACGACCATGTCGTGGAGTATAACGAAATCTACGATGTATGTACAACCTTCTCTGACCTTGGTGCCATCTACATGAATGCGGGTGAGCAGCCTCAGGAGCGGGGAACGGTCATCAGGCGTAACTACTTTCACAACATCGGCGAAACCAAAGCCGGAGTGGAAGGGGTATATCCCGACAATTTCACAATGGGACTTACCATAGACGAAAACATCTTTTACAAAATGGGCAATTCGGCTATTAAAAACAACGGCGGTGCACATATTCTGACCCGCAACAATATTTTTATCGACAGCAAGGTTCCCTATGACTACGCGGATATGTTTCTCGGCGACGAGCCGGATGATCAGGTGCCGCTGAATTACATGCCGAAGTGGCAGGCGCTGTTCGCGGCTAACAACAATTTCACAGGAACACCTTATATGACCAAATACCCTGAGCTGGCGAATTTCTTCACGGAGAACCGCTATTATCCCGACACCAATACGTTTCAGGGGAATGTTGTCTATAATCCGTCGCTTCCGCGCAGTGTAACGACCAATGTATATGGGGCATACGACAAATTCGGGCTGGTTCAGTATGCAGATAACTGGGTGACCACGGAGGATCCGGGCTTCACCAACCTGGCGGGTGGCGACCTGTCGCTCCGGCCGGATGCGGAAGTATTCGATGCCATACCTGGGTTCCCTGACATTCCATTCGCGGAAATCGGCCTAACCGGTAAAGCAGGCACGACGGCAGGACCAGCCAGCTACCCTATTCAAGGGGTGGTTGCTTATGACAGTGAAATTACCGTGGACCGCTGGAAAACGGTAAAGCTGCAGACGGCAGTGCTTCCGTGGAACGCAGATAATCCCGCGCTGACCTTCACCTCAGCTGATCCCGCCATCGCGGTTGTGGATGGAGCAGGTATAGTCACCGGCCAAACGGTCGGCAACACGGTTATCACCGTGGCATCGGCGGAAAACCCGCTGCTGACTGCTTCGGTTAATGTCACGGTAGAAGCAGGCGACGGCGTGATGGATTTCACGGATTTCGAATCTGGAGCAAATGGCTGGGTCCAGGACGGGAACCGCAGCATTGTGAAGCTTGACGGCAACCGCTGGTACAAGGTGTTGAATGGAGCCTCGGCGCTTAGCCCTAAAGGCTTCTCCGAATATGAGCTGAGCTTCAAGCTGAAGACCCCGGAAACGATGGGGGACAATGTGACCCTGTATATTTTTGACCGCCAGGCCGGCAGCGGCTCCAGCCGGATTGGCTACAAGACACGGGCAGACGGAACCTCGGCCTGGCTGCTCTACAATTCAGCGTGGGCCGTACTGAAAGAAGTGAAGCTCCCTCATCACGACCTGCAGCCAAATACGGAATATGCGGTCAAAATGCTCGTTAAGGGCGGTGATATCAGCGTCTATCTGGACGGAGCTTTTCGCCTGAAGGGCAATGATCCGGGACACAATGCGGAAGGTAAAGTCGGCTTCTACGTGAGCAATGTCAGCCATATGCTGTTCGATGACATTCAGTTCAAGGCACTGACTAACGGGCTTGCCGGGATCATCCCGGCAGAGAGCAGCGTGCGTCTCGCCGCCGGGGAACAGCGGCAATTGCAGCTGGCCTTCGATCCGTCGGATACACCGGATACGGGCGTTACCTGGCAGTCGGCCAACCCGGCAGTGGCCACGGTGGACAGTACGGGTGTAGTTAGCGCCGTATACGAAGGGCAGACCGTCATTTCTGCCGTGTCAACGGTAAATCCGTTAATTAAAGCTGACATTGCAATAACGGTCTCCAATATCATGCATGAGACGGACTTTGAGAACGGGGGGAACGGCTGGCCGGTAGACCCGAACCGCAGCATCGCGGCAGATCCGGACGGGAACCGCCGCTATAAGCTTCTGAACGGGGCGACTGCTTTACTCGACCGCAGCTTTACGTCTTATCAGCTGGATTTCGTGCTAAAGACACCGTCTGTGATGCCTGATAATGGCATCCTGTACATCTTCGACCGCCAGGACAGCACCGGTTCCACCCGGATCGGTTACCGTACCCGGGCAGACGGAACTTCGGCCTGGATCCTGTATAACACAGCCTGGCAAAAGCTTACCGAAACTGTCCTCCCGGGACATGACCTGCAGCCGGACACGGAGTATGCGGTAAAGGTAACGGCCAAGAATGGCGATATCTCCGTATTTGTGGACGGTTCACCAAGGCTGTCCGGCAGCGATCCGGGCCACCGACCTTCCGGTAAAGTCGGCTTCTACACCAGCGGCTTCGCCTATATGCTGTTCGATGACATTACTTTCACGGTCATGCCTTAAATCTTCGTGAGCGCTCTTCCTGCGGGGAGGGCGCTTTTGCGGTTTACGGCGTGGGGATGCCCCGAAAGAAGTTAAGGAATAGCCTGGCAAAAATGAGTTGCAGGCGCATGTCGTTATCATGCTAAACAAGGTCACCATCGTCAAGGCAGGGGCAGATTGTATGCGGTAACATGAGAGTAAACCACACAATAAGGAGGTGCGGCATGAAGCGCTGTTTATACAGGGCAGAGTGGCCGGAAGGCCGGAAAGCGGCTGCTTTTTTCCGGAGCCGGGAGATCTCAGTTCCGCTCACTGAAGCCATGGAGCGGCTGAATGTAGACCATTTGAGCCTGTTTGCCTGCAGCGGCCAGCTGTTTCTTTATTATGAATGTGCGGAATCACCGGTTCCGCCGGAAACTTTACTGCCTGGAGCCTCGGAGCAGCTTACGGTTTGGCCCGGAGGGGAAAGGGGACGCCGCTGGGCGCCGCTGACAGATATTTTTCATTATCAGCATCCTGTTTCTGCGCAGCACTGGGAGCGCCGCAGTCCTGAAGGCAAACCTTACGGACGGCTTGCGATCCTGAAGCCGGAAGAGGCTGCCAGCTACGTTTACTACCACTATCAATACCAGGAGGAACGGCCCGGGGACGGCGATAAATACGGCATCATCGGCCTGCATGAGAATGTGCTGTTTTTTTATGCGGAGCAGCCGGCTACCCGGGAGCCTGCCCCCTATGAAGGAAAACTAAAGACATCACTGCGTCCGGACAACTGGGCTGAAGTGATGGAGCCGCATTTTATCAAATGGGAGGGAGCGCCTGCGGGCCAGGAGTTGTGGCAACCGCTTATGCTGGTTCTTGAAGTCCGCTCCTTTGCCGGAAAGCTGGGAACAAGAGATGCGTAATTTGTTATGTCTAAACGGGGAATGGGATTTCATGCCCCTGTATGATCAGCCAGAGTGCCGGAGGCTACCCGAAAGAATAATATATGAAGCCCGCAAGGTACAGGTCCCCTCCAGCTGGAGGAGAACCTATCCGCTGCCGAATGGCAAAAGCTTCGGCAAAATCCCCGAGTATGCGTATGCTCCGTTTGACCTGCACGGTTATCCGCAGGAGTGGGATGCCGCTGAAGCGGGTGTTCTGCACCGGAGCTTCCGTGTCCCGGAGAGTATGGCCGGGCAGCGGATTGTGCTGCGGCTGGACGGTATTATGCAGAAGGCCGTCATTTATGTGGACCGGCAGGAGGTTGGCGTCTGGGAGGACGGGTATCTGCCGCTAAGACTCGACATTACATCCATAGTCAAGCAGGGGCAGGAGCATCAGCTCCACGTGATTTGCGGAGGATTTGACACTGTAGTCCTTCCGGACGGCATGTCCAAAATCACCGGGCTGATGGGCTCCTGGTATGGCAGAATCAGCCGGGGGATCTGGCAGGACGTGTATCTGGAGGGTTACCCCCTGCTGGCGCTGGAGGACGTAACGATCCGGACCTCCGTCAGGGAAGGGCGGATCGGGGTACAGGCGGTTGCTGCCGGGACAGACACAGTAGCAGTCCGCGGCCCGCTTACGGTAAAGCTGAGCATATGGGAAAAAGGCGTGCTTGAGCAGTCTGTGGAGGGGCCAGGGGCGGAACATCATAGAGTAGATGCTGAATCCAGTCCGGTACTGTCTGCGGAGTGCGCAGCCGAACACCTCGATGCTTCTGCAGCGGAGAAGCTTAGACTGTGTGAGAACACCAAGGGCGGGGAAGTATACGGGGCTTCCTTCCATTTGGATTGGAGCAGCGCCAGGCTGTGGAGCCCGGATGAACCGTTTCTGTACAGTGCGGTGCTGGAGCTGCTGGAAGACGGGGAGGTTATCGACCGGCGTGCTGTAGTATTCGGCTTCCGCGAATTCTGGTGTGATGGCCCGCAGTTCATATTGAACGGCATCCCGGTTAATCTGCGCGGTGACTCCTGGCATTTTCAGGGCGGACTGCAGATGACGGAGGCCTACATCCGCAACTGGTACCGCATCTGCCGCGCGGTTGGTATCAACAGTATCCGGCTGCATGCCGAGCCCTACCCTGCCGATTATCTGCGCATCGCTGATGAAGAAGGTATGCTCCTAATCGATGAAACAGCGATTTACGGCTCAGGCAAATCGATGTCGGCCGACCATCCCGCTTATGTGGAGAACTGCCGGCAGCATGTGCGGCGGCTGGTGCAGCGCGACAAAAACCATCCGTCTGTCATTCTCTGGAGCCTGCAGAACGAAATGCGCTGGGTGGACGGACGGGACGGCTTCAAAGTGCATATGCCCGGCCTGATGGCCGAGATCCGCAGGCTTGATCCTACCCGCGCGATTATTGCCGAAGGGGACAACCGTCTGCTGCCGAAGGAACATACCGAAGTGGAAAGCCGCCATTATAATATCGACGGTACGATCAGCCAGTGGGACCGTACGGTTCCGCTGACGTTCGGGGAACACGGCGGCTGGTGGTATATTTGTCCGCAGAACAGTAGCATGTACACCGGGCTGCAGGTTTACCGCGGTACGGATGAAAGCACAGCAGGGCTGGCGCTGAAGGAGCGGCTGTTTGTGGAACACGCCAGGCGGCAGGGGGTATCCGGCATTTCCACCTTTAATTTCGCCCATTATTTCATGCAGGCGATGCCGGAGCGGGACATTGTCCTGCCGCCTTTGGACACGGACACCGCCGGAGTGAAGCCGAGGGTCATTCCGTCTTATTCGCTGTCGATCAACAACGGAATGCTGCCGGAGGAGTATCCGCTGTACTCCCCTAATCCGGCCTTTGCCATAATGGCAGAGGCGTTCAAGCCGGCAACGATCATCGCTGCCGAATACAACAGCTGCTTCTATGACGATAAGCCGGTTGCCCGCAGTTTCGACGTATATAACGACACGCTGTCTGTGCAGCAAGTCAGGGCAGAATTCGTTATCCGGCAGGGCGGAAAGACCGTGCACAGGCAAAGCTTCGAATTCATTCAACCTCCTGCCAAGCATCAGATTATTCAACTGGAATGGATGCCGGCCTCCGCGGCTGACAGCGGGCAGGCGGTGCTGACAGCGCAGCTATTCCACAGCGGGCGGCAGGTGCATGAGCTGCGCCTGGACTACAGGCTTATACCGGCAAGTCTGCTGAACCGGCCAGTGAACGTACAGCAGCGGTCGGCCTATTGGGGAGCTGACCGCGATTTCGTACTGATCCGCCGGCTTGTTCCAGGCTGTGAAAGGATAGACCGTACCCGGATAGCTGAACTGGCAACCGATGTTCTGCTCATTGTCGGCAGCCGGGCGGAGGATGGTGACGGCACACTGGAGGCGCTGCTGAAGGCATTTGTGGCGCGGGGGGGCCGGCTGCTGCTGCTGGAGCAGAACCAGCTGTCGCTGGGCAAGCTGACGCTCTCGCGGCGGCCCTTCCTCCGCGCCCATGCCGGCAGCTACCGGCATCCGGTACTGGAGGGGCTTGGCGACAGGGACCTGATGTTCTGGCAGGAGAAGCTGCATGAAGAGGGGCCGGAGCCGATCATCCATGCCGCTTTCGAGAAGCCGGCGGCAGGTGATTTCAACCTGCTGCTGGAGTGCAGCTCCGGCGATTTCGGAGACGGCGGCGATCTGTGGTCTCCGCTGCTGGAGTACCGCAGCGGAGAGGGCATGTTCCTGGCCAATCAGCTGGAGCTGATGGCCAGTCTGGAGCAGGTTCCGCAGGCCTGCCTGCTGCTGCGGAACCTGCTGGCCTACGCCGGCGGTGCGGAGCACGCCGGGGCTAAGGCCCGGCCCGCGGCAGCGCTGGTGCGCCGCGGCGGGCAGGCCGCAGCTTTCCTTGCGGAGCTGCGGCTGCGGTACACGGCGCTGGATCCAGCAGCGCCGGATTTGACCAGCGCGCCGGGCATTGCCGCGCGCGCCGGGCTGCAGGACTTCGGCCTGATCGTGGCCGAAGCCTGCATGCTGGAGACGCCGGGAGCCGCGAAGGCGCTCCGGCGTCATGCCGAAGCCGGCGGGCAGGTGCTGCTCCTGCCGGCGGAGGAACGCCAGCAGGCGGCGCTTGCCCGCCTGCTGGACCGTCCCGTGCGCGTGGTACCGCACGAGACGTATCACTTGGCGGCGGACTATGACCACGCCGCCGTGCAGGGCTTCAGCCCTGTCGACCTGTTCGGGTTCGACAAGGTGTTTCTGTCGCCGCGGGAGGTTAAGAACCACGTGCTGGCAGCGGACAGCTTGGAGATCCAAGGCGCAGATGTGCTCTGTACGAGTATTGAAGGGACGGCCTGGAAGGATTATTTCGTCCATGGCTACACGGCAGAATACAGCCGTCTGGCACTGGTGGAGCTGAACCGCAGAAACGCCCGCCCCTCTGGAGTCTTTCTGGCCGAAGCGAAGACCGGCGCAGGTTCGGTGTTCTGCTCCCAGCTGTTAACAGACCCGGAGAGTGAGAAGGCGCTTCGCCTGTATACCCGCTTGCTGGCCAATCTGGGTGCGTCGTTTGATGACGGTCTATTGGACAGCGAGAAAGGGGACGGGGAGTGGGCCGTAGAAACGATGATGGCGCTGCCTTGTCCGTCCCATGTCGATTATGGTGAGATGAAGGCTTATTATACCGATCCGGCATTTTCTTTGAATAATCTGGGGGAAGGCCTGTACGGCTGGATGCAGAAGAAAGAGCGGCGTTCCGGCGAGGGGACATTACGTATTGCGGATGCAGGCTGTGTCCCCTGGTTTCTGAGCTGCTTCGTCCAGGCTCCGGATGAAGAGGGGGCTGCCGGGCAGCTTCACCGGGGGCGCCTGCGCATCAGCACAGAAGTTGCCTATGAGATTTATCTGAACGGTGCCCTTGTGGCAGAACCGGAACGGGAGCTTACCCTGCAGACCGGTCTCAACCGGCTGATTGCCATTGTACACGGAACAGGCGGAGACCTGACGTTCGGACTGACCTTTCTGAACGAAGACGGTACCTATATGAAGGGTCTGGAATACCGTCTAACCCTGGATGAGGTCGAGCCGAAATAAGCCTTTACCATCTTACAAAGGAGCTGAAGCCCAGTGAAAGGCGAACTGATCAAATATACCGATCCGAAAGATTACTATACCTTCAGGGACGAAGAGAAGGAGGTGGAATTTAAACGGCATGATATGCCGACACCGTGGATGAATTACCTGTCGAACGGTACCTTCCACACCATGATGTCGCATGCGGGCGGCGGTGTAGCTTTTTACAAGTCGCCCCAGATCTGGCGGATTACGCGCTACCGTTTCTTCCATCTGCCCATGGACCGCTCAGGCCCGTATATTTATGTGCAGAATGCGGATACAGGCCGTTACTGGTGCCCGACCAGCGAACCCGCTTTAGAGAAACCGGAAGTGTGGAAGAGTGCGCACGGCATGGGTTATACACGCTTCGAGGCAAGTCAGGGCGATATAGCGGCGCAAACGGTGTATTTTATCGGGCCCTATGAGAATTCGCTGATCTGGAATCTGACCCTGACCAATCAGGGCAGTGCACCGCAAGAACTGAAGGTCTACGCTTACGCCGAGTTTGGCATGATGGAATTTATGCGTGAGCTGCAGTGGCAGTGCTACAACAAACATCAGGTTTCGGTGCAATATCATGAAGCGGAGGGACTGGTGTACCGATACGGGGTCGAAAATCAGCCGAAGCCGGAGGAGACGCCGCTTGTTTATCTGGCATCGGATACGCCGCTAGCCGGCTATGACGGTGACCGCGAGGAATTTATCGGCAGCTACCGCAGTGAATCTAATCCGTCGGCGATTGAGAACGGCGGCTGCACCGGATCGACACTAATGGGCGGCGACCCGTGCGGTGCGCTGCAGTTCAACCTTACACTGCAGCCGGGCGAGAGCCGCACGATCAATGTATTTCTTGGCACTGCAGCGGACGAGGATGAGGTTGCGCGGGCAATAGCCCGCTCCAGGGAGCCGGGATTCGTAGAATCCTCTTACCTGGCGCTTAAAGAGAACTGGTCCAGCTACCTTGGCGCCTGGGAGAGCCGGCTGCCGGATAAAGATGCCGAGCGGATGATCAACATCTGGAATCCGTATCAGGCGCACCGCAACTTTCTGTTCTCACGCAACATTTCATTTTATGCCACCGGCACGTTCCGCGGGGTCGGCTACCGGGACACGGCACAGGATATTTTGGCGGTGGTGCCCTTTGACACGGAACTCGCCTTTGACAAGCTGAAGCTCCTGCTCGGACAGCAGTATAAGGACGGGCATGTGAACCATTACTTCTTTCCGAACGAAGGCTGGGAGCCGGTAACGAGCATCCATTCTGATGATCATTTGTGGACTGCACTGGCGGCATGGGATTTGCTGGCAGAAACCGGGGATGCTGCTTTTTTGAAGACCCTTGTACCTTACTATGACGGCGGCGAGGGGACGGTATATGAGCATTTGAAGGCTGCGGTTGATTTCACCGCGTCCCAGCTCGGCTCACGCGGCTTCCCGCTGATGCTGCGCTCGGACTGGAACGATCAGCTGTTCCGGGTATGCCGGGAAGGGCGGGGAGAAAGTATCTGGACGTCGATGCAGCTTGGAACGGTACTGCTGCGGATGGTTGATCTTGCCGCAGCTGGCGGCCATCCGGAGGATTCCGCCCGGTATGAAGCCATGTATGAGAGTCAGCGTAAGCTCGTCAACAGCATCGGCTGGGATGGACGCTGGTTCCGGCGGGCCATCATGGATGACGGACGGTTCCTCGGCAGTGACGAACATGACGAGGCCAAAATCTGGCTCAACGCCCAGACCTGGGCGACCATGTCAGGTATGGCGGACCCAGAGAAGGGGCTGCAGGCCATGGACAGCGTGCATGAAATGCTGGACACGGAGCTTGGCATCAAAAAAATTCACCCCTCCATCACCAGCTTTCCCGACCCTGCCGACCCTTTGACCAATTACAACAAGGGCACAGGGGAGAACGGGGCGGTATTCTGCCATGCCAACACCTGGGCCATTATCGCGGAATGCATGCTTGGCCGGGGAGATCTGGCCTACAAATATTACCGCCAGCTGCTGCCGAATGTGGCCATGGATAAGGCGGGCTTGTGGCGCTACAAAGCAGAGCCATACGTCTATGCCTCCAACCTGTTCGGGCCGGAGTCTGACAAATTCGGTCTCGCCAATGTCTCCTGGTTAACCGGTACGGCTGCCTGGATGTATGTTGCTGTTACCCAATATATCCTGGGTGTAAAGCCGGTGCTCGAAGGCCTGTCCATCGACCCCTGTATTCCCGCTGGATGGGAAGGTTTTACGGTGAAGCGGCGCTTCCGGGGCTGTGTGTATGATATCACCGTTACGAATGCCAGCAGGGTCTCCAAAGGTGTCCGGGAAATCACTGTCGACGGTGAACCGGTAGAGGGCAACATTCTGCCTGCTTATCCCGGACGCTCATCCGTCAAGGTTGAGGTCATTTTATAGTGCACAGCAAACCGCCCTATTGTAAAATGGCTGCTCATCACATCCATTTTATAATAGGGCGGTCTTTTGCGTTATTATCCTTAGTTTGACTTCAGCGGATGCTCTTCCTGTATTTCTCCGGTGAAATTCCTTTGTTTTTTTTGAACATCTGACTGAAATAGGACGGGGAAAAACTGCCCACCTCCCTCGCGATCTCCTGAACGGATTTAGCGGTATTGGCAAGCAGGATACAAGCTTCACTTACGCGCCGCTGCATCAAATATTCGGACAGCGTGATGCCGGCAAATTGCTTGAATACATGCGATATATGATAGGGTGACAGATGCATCCTATTAGCCAGTGCGTCGAGGCTGAAGGGCTCTTTGTAATGTTCATCCAGCCATTCGGTGATCTGCTCTACATGTGATCCTGCACGCGAATGCAGCGGGCTCACTCCGGTCATGACATCAGACATTTGTTTTTGAAGCTGCCGGATCAGCTGAAGCATCAGAATTCCGATCGTTTCTTCTTTGTCTGCGGCGGAGTTATTTATAGAATGATCTATTTCCTCCAGCAAATCCGGAATCAGCGTGTCCTGCATCTCATAGAAAACCGGCTTCTGGAGGCCGCCCTTCCACATCCTGCGGAAAAACTTCTCCAGATAAGGAAAAGCGGAAAGATAATGCTCCACAAAACTGGGGTCAAAGGTCAGATTGGTCCGGATATAAGAACAGCCTTGTGCCGGAGGGACCATCACACAGTGCAGCTGATAGGGCTGGAACCAGACCAGCGTATGATCCCGGATAGGGTAGGTCTGATTCTCTGCCATAATTTCGCCGCGGCCCTTGTAAATATACAGCAGCTCAATTCCCCTGTGCGCGTGAAACCAGTGGGCTTCCTCATCTTCATATTTATAATTGAATTGAAGTAAACCAGGTTCAAGCCTTTGGAATGAATGATCGTTCCTGTCCATAAAAAAGCTCCCTTATGATCCGTTATTATTTACAGTATAGATCATCCCTTTTCTATCGGCCATCGGGAGGACAAGGGAATGCCTGATGTACATCCGTTAGCGTTCACGTTCATACCAGTATCCCGGAACGCCTTGCTGCAGACGCAGCAGCGCTTCCAGAAAGAAATAGTCCCCCCAGATCATGAAATCATCAGGCGAAGAGTTCCCTCTGACAGAATAGGAGCCATGCCGCAGGAACCCTTCTTCCGCTGGACTGCCAGCAGTAAAGTAGCGGTCCAGTAAGGAACCCATAGTTTTCTCCACCGCTCCGGCAAGCCCTTCCCGGTCCGGATCACCATCCGGCAAGTGCTCCAGCAGCTCAAGGATGCCGCACACCAAGATGGCCGAAGCCGAACTGTCGCGGGGAGTGGAAGACTCCTGCGGAACATCGAAATCCCAATAGGCTATACCATCACCGGAAAGCTGCTCCAGAAAATAGCGGGCCAGTCTTTTGGAGGTTTCCAGAAAACGCGGTTCTTTGAGATAACGGTAAGCTAAGGCAAAGCCGTAAACACCCCAGGCCTGCCCCCGCGTCCAGGTGGAGCCGTCCTGAAAGCCTTGTCCGGTCCCTCCGCGAAGGGCATTTCCCGTCAGCTGGTCAAAATAAAAAGTATGGTAGGAGGAATCATCTCCCCTCACCAGGAACCGGCGGCTTTTCTCGGCCTGAATGCTGGCACAGTCTGCATACCTGCGGTCGCCGGTCTGTTCCGTTGCCCAATAGAGCAGCGGAAGATTCATCAGGCAGTCAATAATAATCCGGCCCCCGTCGTTCACATCGCCTTCCGGCCCCCAGGCCTGAAACAGCTGGGGAACAGAGCGCCAGCGCTTCATTAGCATATCGGCTGCCTGCAGCGCCAGCAGACGGGAATCTTCATCCGTATCAACAATCCAGCGGGCCTTGGCGGAGAGGGAGTACAGAAAGCCGATATCATGATGATCGAGTGACTGCTCCGCGTCCAGGCGTTTCCTGAAAGAATCAACCGTTCGGATCGCTGCGGCGTGGATCTCCGGGTCCCTGCTGTATTCATAGCTCAGCCACAAAATTCCGGACCAGAATCCTTCTGTCCAGCTGGTATGGTCAGTCAAATGATATTTGCCGTCCCCCAGGCTTACAATCGGAAAAGAGCCTCCAAAGCGTTTGATGTTGAGGCGGGTGGTTACGAGCGTGTGTTCAATTGCTGTTTTCCAGTTCATAATAACCTCCATAGTATCGCTTCATTGTTATTATGTTCATTATAATCCTGGCGTTGTATTGATTTGTTGTGCATATTGTTAGTTCAATTGCGGTTTATACCGGGGGCGTCTGAGCCCGGATTCATGCGAATCGGCAGCAAAGAAGCCGCCCCCTGACGGGAGCGGCTTCTTTGCTGTTCACGATGTATATTAAACCTGTAATAAACCCGTGCTAAACCAGATTCGGAATATCCACTGCTGGCTCACTGTCAGCTTCGTAATCTACACCTTCTGTGCGGAAGCCGAACAGGTTGAAGAAATCATCCTGATAGCCAGCAAGATCGGCCAGCTCAGGTACATTGGCGGTTTCAATATTGCTCCAGCGTTTCATCACCTCGGTCTGCACGTCCTCGCGCATTTCCCAGTCATCAATCCGGATCAGGTGGCTTCCGTCTGCTGCCGCCACTCCTCCGTTATACAGATGCTCTGAGAATAGACGGTACATTTGCTGGATGCAATTTTCGTGCAGTTCCTTCTCCTTCATGACCCGGTACAGGGCAGAGATATATAGCGGTACTACCGGAATCGCCGAGCTGGATTGGGTAACAAGTGCTTTATTCACGGATACAAAAGCCCGTCCGCCCGTGACATTCAGCTTCTCATTCAGCGCGATGGCTGTTTTCTCCAGATCATTTTTGGCTTGGCCGATTGTTCCGTCTTTATAAATAGGATGGGTTACTTCCGGTCCGATATAGGAATAAGCCACCGTAGTTGCTCCATCCGCAAGCGCTCCCGCTTCCTGAAGCTGGTCAATCCACATGCCCCAGTCTTCTCCGCCCATGACGGCAATGGTCTGACGGACCTCATCCTCTGTAGCCGGCTCAATCGTCACGGTGGACACTTCACCGGAGTGGAAGTTCATCGTTTTGTTCGTATATGCGCTGCCGACAGGCTTGATGACGGAGGAGAAGGTTTCGCCTGTAACTGGATGTGTACGGCGCGGAGAAGCTACGCTGTAAACTACCAGATCAACCGTGCCGAATTCTTTTTTGATCAGGTCAATCGTCTTGGTCTTGATGCTGTCAGAGAAGGCATCGCCGACGATGCTGAAGGATTTCAGCCCCTGCTCGGCAGCGGCTTGTTCCAGAGCGGCGGAATTATACCAGCCGGCGGAAGCCGTCCGTGCACCCTCAGCAGGCTTGTCGAAGAATACGCCAATGGTATTCGCACCGGCACCAAAAGCGGCTGTAATCCGCGAAGCGAGTCCGTACCCGGTAGAAGCGCCGACCACGAGAACATTAACAGGCCCGCTCAGCTTCTTGTGTGCTTTTACATAGTCAATCTGCTGCTGAACCTGCTTGGCGCAGCCTTCGGGATGGGCGGTGGTGCAGATAAAGCCGCGTGTTTTAGGCTGAATGATCATATAGGAAATCCCCTTTGTTTTAGTTTTTAACTTTTTAACCACTAATATAGAGTATAGCAAATGATAGCTTAGAAAGATAAGCTTTGCAGTTATTTTACTTCCGGTATTTCTCAAAAGGCGTAGATGACGCTATGATAAAAGAAGAGAATGCACAAAACAGAACCGGAGGGCTAAGCGGAATGCTGGTTATTAACAGAGATGAGGTAGCCGGATTGTTATCAATGAAGGCTTGTATCGGTGTAATGCAGGAGGTGCTGGCCGCACTCTCCGCAGGGGAAGCGGTGCAGAGTCTCCGGCAGGTGCTGCCGCTTGGCGAAGGTAATCTGCTTGGGCTTATGCCAGGGCAGCTGCGTCAGGAAGCGGCAGCCGGAGCCAAGATTATCAGTGTGTTTCCGCATAATCACGGTGCAGGCCTGCCTTCCCATCAGGGGGCGGTCGTTTTGTTTGACACGGCAACTGGTATGCTGAAAGCGGTAGTGGACGGGCGGGAGATTACGGCTATCCGTACAGCGGCTGTAAGTGCTGTTGCTACAAGGCTGCTGGCAAGGGAGGACGCTGGCGTGCTGGCGATTCTGGGAACGGGGGAACAGGCGGTAAGCCATCTGGAGGCCATGCTGCTGGTCCGTAACATCCGGGAGGTCCGGGTATGGGGCAGAACAGGGTCCAAAGCGCAGAAGTTTGCGGCAGATATGAGCGCCAAATGGAATGTGAAGATTACAGCGGCAGCCACTGTCCGAGAGGCGGTTCAGGACGCGGATATTATCTGTACGGTGACCGCTTCCACCGTGCCGGTGCTGTCCGGTGAATGGGTGAAAAAAGGCGCGCATATCAACGCGGTAGGCGCATGCAGGCCGAATGACCGTGAGCTGGATTCAGCGCTTGCGGCCATGTCCAGGCTTTATGTGGACCGGCTGGAGTCCGCTGTTCATGAAGCGGGAGATTATCTCATTCCGCTGGGTGAGGGGGTCATCCGGGAGGGGCATATCATCGGTGAGCTCGGTGAACTGCTCCATGGCCGGATTGAGGGCAGGGCACATCCGGCGGAGATCACGCTGTTCAAAGGTCTGGGGCTGGCCATTGAAGATTTGGCTGCAGCGGACTATATCTATAACCAGGCTGTCCGGTTACAAAAGGGTATTGAGATTGCCTGGTAATTCCGCAAGTTTATTATTCATCATGAAGAAACGCCGCTCTGTTCATGGGTCAGGGTTCGGGCGTACAGGAGGACTTAAACGTGAGCTTACAACCAGGAATGTATGATTTCAATTTATCAGAGGAACAGGAGCAGCGCGCGCGGCGCCTGCATGAGCAGAACATTAACATCGACCTGCTGTTCCAGGGGCCGCTGTCTCCCAGCGCGATTCCTGCTGTTGTCTCTGAGGCGATCAAAGAACTCAGTGAGCCTTACAAGGAAGAGCCCATGGTCTATAGCGCTATGCCGGCCAAGTGGGTAACCAAGCTGTCGGCCAGCGGGGAAATTCCCCAGTACAAAGAGGAATGGTACAAGTCAGGGATTACCGCCGGCAATCGTGAGCTGCATCTGAATGATATAGAGAGCATGATTACGAGCATGGGCGAAGTGCAGCTACAGTTTGATTCCGCAGGCTGGCTGGTAAAAGCACTGAACGCCGAGGATATCCGCAGGGCCAAGCGGGAAGGGCGTGTAGCTGGCATCGTGACGGCGCAGGAAACGGACGCGCTGGGCACCAATCTGGAGCTGCTGGAGGTACTGCATCACTTTGGACTGCGTATTTTGCAATTAACCTACAATAAGCAGAATCTGATCGGCTCCGGCTGTGCGGAGCAGGCGAATGGCGGGCTGTCGAATTTCGGTGTCCGGTTCGTAGAGCGCATGAACAAGCTGGGTATCATCGTCGATACCGGACACTGCGGTAAACAAACCACCCTTGATGCCTGTAAAGTTTCCCGCACACCCGTAATTGCCTCACACACTGGCGCTGAGGCGGTTTATCACCATATGCGCTGTAAAAGTGACGAAGAAATCATCGCTATTGCGGATACAGGCGGCGTGATCGGGATTTTTGCCATGCCATGGTTTGTGCATGAGGACCCTGACCATACGACCATTGACCATGTGCTGGATCATATGGAATACGTTATCCGGCTTGTTGGTGTAGACCATGTGGGAATTGGTACGGACTGGCCGATGAGCGATCTGGACTGGTCTCTGGTTTATTTCAAAGAGCATATTGCCCCGAAGCTGGGTTTTGCCAAAGGGGACGGACCTTCTACGGAAACGGTAGCCGGACTCGAGAAATACAGCTATTTTATCAATTTCACCCGGGGGTTGGTCGCACGCGGCTATACGGATGAAGAGATTGCGAAGATGATGGGCGGGAACTGGCTGCGCGTGTTCGAACAAATTTGCGGATAGGGGATTTTACACAGATGACTACATATTTACATACAACAAGCTTTAACTTCTACTGTTCGGGCATCTATAGCGGAAAAATTCATTTCACGGAACAAGGGATCATGCATGCCAAGGTGGATGTCCGCCGGCGCACGCAAATGCAGGATAACGTTCTTGATCCGGGAGCGAAATATGTGATTCCTTTTGCTAAAATAGCCCGGCAGCTTCGGTCTTACGAAACGGCAGAATGGTCAGGGGAAGAGGTAGTACTGGACACCGGCGAGGTGTATCAGAAGCATATCCGCTATGAAGCGGAAATCTCCGGGCAAATGCAGGCCTCACAGGTATGGGCTTTGCGGGGGGATACGGCGCTGGATGTGGTTACACTGGACGGGGAAGTGATTGCTTTTGTTACGCCTAACCGCTACGGCATTGAAATGATCGTCAAAGCAGGCTATGAGGGGCTGACTCCGCTTACCGTATATGATGAGCCGCTGCTGTCCAAGCCAGAGTATGGTGTCAACGATCTGGGGACGTTTCTGATTCCGATGCGGGACGGCATTAAGCTCGCTACCGATGTATTCCTGCCGGAGGGCATCAAGCCGGGGACCAGGCTGCCGGCGATTCTGGTGAGAACCTGTTATGACCGGAACGGGAAAAAAGAGATTTTCATGCGCTGGGCGAATAAAGGTTATGCCGTAGTATCCCAGGATGTGCGGGGCCGTGCGGATTCGGAAGGCGAACTGGTTCCTTTCTATAATGAGCGCGATGACGGCTATGACACGATTGACTGGATTATTGCGCAGGACTGGTCTGACGGCAAAGTCGGTATGTGGGGCGCGTCCTATCTGGGCTATGTCGTGGTAGCTGCGGCAACGAGCGGGCATCCGAACCTCAAAGCGGTTGTGGACGAAGTCAATGTGGGTTCACCGTTCATCGATACTGCGCGTAAGGGGGGAACGCTCTGCTCCTGGCCGCTGCTGTCCTGGACGTTGGCGCAATCGGTGGGCACACGGACGGATTTTGATATTTTTGGCGGAATAACGGTAAATCCGGAAGCGGCTGTAGACGCAAGGCCCATCAGAGATATTCCGCAGCAGATGATCGGCAGGACCTCAGGACCGTGGGAGTTGTGGAGCCAGCATCCGGAATACGATGACTTCTGGAAAAACTGCACGTTCACCGAACGCGGTGATCAGGTAAAGGTTCCAATGTACGTGATCTCCGGCTGGTACGACGGGGACAGTCCCGGTGTATCGGAGACGTGGCGGATGCTGACCGAGCATGATGTGCCAAACCGCAAAATCCGTCTTGGCGCCTGGGAGCATGGACCGAACCGGGCCCGGGATCTGATGGGGGCCAGTTTTGGCAATGACGCGGTTGTATACGACTATGATGTATCGGTGCTGCGCTGGTTTGACCGGTTCCTGAAGGAGATCCCGAATGGCATCGATGAGGAGCCCAGAGCTTCTTATTACGTGGTAGGAGAAAATAAATGGAGAACGTCGGAGGACTGGACGCCTGCTGAAGCGGTAGTTACCCCGTTCTACCTGGCAAGCCGCGGGCGGGCGAATTCGTCGCTCGGCGACGGCAGGCTGGTATCTCAGCCGGAAGAGAACTCCATTCCAGACACTTATATCTACAATCCGGCTGATCCTGTTGCGGACAGCGGGGAGCGGGAGCCGGAGAATATGCGCAAGCATGAGCTGCGCAGCGATATTGTCGTGTACACGAGCGAACCGTTAGCTGATAAGCTGACTATAGCCGGAGAGCTGTCTGCGGTTATCTATGCTGCAAGCACGGGAGCCGATACCGATTGGGTCGTTACACTCAGTGATGTGCATGAGAACGGTGATTCCATCCGGCTCTCCAACTACATTGTTAGAGCGAAGTACCGGCACGGGCTGGAGCAGCCGCAGCTTCTGGTTCCGGGACAGGTGGAGAAGTATGATATTTTCCTGCAAAATATCGCGCATACCTTTGCTGAGGGACACCGCATCCGCTTTACCATTACTTCGTCGAGTAAATTTGTCGCGTTCCCGAATACCAATACAGGAAATAATCCATATGAGGATACTGACGCCATAATCGTTAAGCAGACAATCTGCCACGATAGAAGCTATCCAAGCCATATCCTGCTGCCGGTTATTCCTAACGCTTAAAGCGTGATTTTGTTAATTTTTTACCATCCGCTTCGTCAGTGTTTTATATGTATCGTAAATGCGACCATTTAGTCTTTGACTGTATCAGGAAGGAAACAATCGCTGAATGGGTTACGACCAAAAGTGTACCCCCATTTCCGAGCGATTGACCATAATAATCGATGGGGGAGCCGCTACGCTCTCCCATGCCGTGGTCTCAGAGGCTAGCGCTTCCGCTATTTACGCAAGTCGGTTTTTTGCCTATTTGCTCAAAATCCGCATTTATCCATAATGAAAATATTAAATCCAAGCAAGAAAACGCTGATGTGGAGCGCGATTCTCTGGTTTCTTAGTGCAGTCTAACTTAAGACTATCCAGTAATCGGTTCTGTGCTAATGGAATAGAAAATATCCACGACACTGAGCGGTAGACGCATAATGCTCACTAGCGAATTCCATAGGAACTCGTTTTGAGGGTTCCAATATAAAAACCAACAGCTGTCTAAAATCAAAATAAAGTCCTAGACTACTGTTGGTTTATTGAGCTATCGTTTGCTATTAGATTAGTAATCATCCATCTACTTGTTTATTTCATTTTTCTTCTGTAGAAGATTCTTGACCAAAAGAAAACTACATTTCCTACCAGCAATATAGTAAACTCCCAGCCCGTTTTACCTTTTGAAAACAAGTTGATTAATGACCAAACCAACAACGCTAAAGTGAAAAATATGTAAGAGTTTTTAGCAGATTTATCATTTTGAAATTGATTCATTTCATCAGCTCTCTGCAGTTTCATATTGAGTCCTCCTCGTAGGCCGAAGCGTGATCAGATATTACTTTTTGTTGTTCGGGAAGCCATATGCAAGTAATAAAAATCCTAAAAAGAAGAAAAACCAAACAAAGAAATTCCCAAAAAAACCTGGGTAATTCGGTTCATTATTGACACTTGTACCATGTGAAGCAAATCCAGCATTTACTAATGAAACTGAAATTTTTTCGATTACTCTTTCAGATGTATAAATAACAGCACTAATAATTAAGAAAATTGTTCCTAATATCTTATAAATATTGTTTGTCACTTTTTACATCCTCTCTTAATTAACGTATTTATTTCCACTTTAACATGCCTTCTAGTAGCCTATTTCTCTTTTGGCAGAAGTAATTCTCTTATAAAGGCGCCAACGAGACCAGAAAGAAGAATAATCATTACAACGTTTAGTGATTTATCAAGCACAGAAGATGAAAAAATTACTCGAAAGCTCTTTGTTATGATGGTTATTACAAATACTAAAGACATAGTGATAAAGAATGTTCGGGCAGATATTTTCAACTTATCCATTCCTCTCGAGCAAAATTACCAAAAAAGTATAAATTTAGATTAACACAACATGGCTATATAATACTACGCAGTACGAAGATACCGGACAGTTGACGCAAATAGCGTAATAAAGCCTACTCTTTGTGTTTCTTTTTCTTCTCAATAAAAATCAAAGTGTAATAGGTAACCCAAAAAGCAAAGATAGCGTGAAAGGTAGATATCTTTTTTCGAAGGGTAATGTAGCGGCCAGGATGAAATCCAGAATCAGGAACAGTGTTAAGAGCGTACGATACTTCTTTTTATGCATATAAGCTCCTCATTACTAGCTGTGTATTCAATATATTCTCACCTCATACTAATTTATGGGAATTGATTGAATGAATACTGATTGTTGCACAGTACGAGATACTCATGCAGAACAAATACTATTCTTTATTCTTCCGTATCAGCTTCTCAATATATATCCAAACATAGTAAGTAATCCAAAATACCATCACGGTTGCAAATAATGCAAATGATCTTGTAGTGGATGGAAGAGTGAAGGCCAAGATGATCCCTAGAATGAGGAATGGCGGTAAAAGGGTGAAGTATTTCTTTTTATGCAAGTTAACTATCTCCTTTATTAATTTGGTATACATCCATGATCACAATTAATAAATTATGGACTGGCAAGCCCCGTTAAGGAGCGAATGAAATATGGAGAACGATATATCTGATTACAAAGAAAGCGACGATGAAAAGAACCGCTAACCCCAGGAGGATAAAAATAAATATCTTATCAGACCGTTTGAACATCCTGAATGTCACCTCAATTCTCTTTTGTTAAATAATACCATATATCTATGCCATATCCAGAAGCCGATTATTCCTAATGTGATGCTGCCACTCTTGAAACTTTTTCCATTTCCTCGCGTCAGAGATGGTACGTGGATGTTCGGTACATACATTCAGCCATTGATTGTGAAGGGGAGAAGGGCCATGAACAAGATACTGGCATTGCTTCTGTCGTTGCTGCTGCTGACCAGCTGTAGTTCCGCGGGTTCCCCGATGAGCTTCAGCGAAAGAGCAGATGCGGCAAAGAAGCTGGACTCCAGGCTCGCCCGGCAGAGCAATGAGCTTGGGCTTAAGCTGTTGAGCCAATTAAGAGGGCAGAGCGTTGGAGGCGGGAATCTGACGATTTCGCCTTACAGCATTTCCGCTGCGCTGGCGCTGGCCTACAACGGCAGTAAGGGGGAAACGGCAGAGGAGCTAGGCAAGCTGCTGGGCTATGATCCTGATGAACTGGATCAGCTTAATACTAGTGAAGGCGCTCTGCTGCCGCTGCTGAACGATGCCGGGCCCGGCATTCAGCTTGAGCTGGCTAACTCCATATGGGCTAATCAAGATATACCGCTGCGCAAAGGATATTTGACAAGTGAAAACTTCTATGATGCTCAGATCCGCAAAACAGATTTGACGGGAGAGAAATCGGTAAAAGCGATTAACGAGTGGGTCTCTGACCACACATCCGGGAAGATTGACAGGATGCTGGAGCAGCCACCCGGAGCGCAAAGTGTTGCCGTACTTGTGAACGCACTTTATTTCAAGGGTGGATGGAAGAAAGTGTTTCTGGAGGGAAATACGCATCCGGGTGAATTCTATCCCGCCTCTGGCCCGGCTGTTGAGGTTCCTTTGATGAAGCAGTTTGGACACTTCCTGTATGCAGAAGATAAGGACTGGCAGGCCGTGCGTCTTCCGTACGGAGAGGGCCAGATGCACATGATTGTAATCCTCCCCGCCAAGGATTCTTCACTGGATTCGGTTATTGATCATCTGGAAAAAGACGGTTTACCTTCTGATGATCTATTTTCGGGTAAAGAGGGATCGCTTTCTTTGCCCCGGTTCACAGCAAACTATGGTACAGACTTGAAGAAAGCTGTGCAGGCTCTGGGAGTGAAGCTCGCTTTTGACCCGAACAAAGGGGATTTCTCAGGGCTAGCGGATACGGGGACTCCCATCTTCATCAGCAGTATTATTCATAAAACATATATCGAAGTGAATGAGTCCGGGACGGAAGCCGCCGCTTCAACACTGGTTGGAATGGACGCGGGAGCTGCCCCTCCAGCTGAAGAGCCTTTTGAAATGACCGTGAACCGGCCGTTTATCTATATTATTCAAGACATACAAACCGGAGTCTGGCTGTTCATGGGCGCAATTGAGAACCCGCTGCTTGCGGAGTAGTAACGGGAACATAATATTTCCACCAAAGCGCATAATTGCATCCTTCACAGGTCACAATAGGAAAAAACCAGAATGAAGGGATTACAGTGAACGCTTTTCGCTTGAAAAAACAACTGTGGCGGCGATGGAGACGGTGGAAAAAAGCCCCTTGGGTTGGAGCGGCTTGTATTGCATTAACGGTGCTGGCCTGGCGCGGCATGCAGGTTCCGGAAGAGATCAGCGGATTGCTAAGTACTTCCGAATGGAGGATACCCGCAGCGGCGGGTGAATGGTATAATCCGCTGCAGAACGGGAATCAGGGGGACAGTGTAGCGGCTCTGGCAGCCGTTTATCATACCGGGAATAACAGGGAAGACAGCAGCACCGCAATGGACCGCGCACAACTGCTGGAAGCGGTGAGCCGCGGAGGCATCAGCAGAACAGTTCATCTACAGACCACTTATGTAGCAGGTGAGGAAGTGCAGACACTGCCCGGTGCGAAGAGTCCCGCCCAGCTGAAAGCACTGATTGTGGAGCATCCCGGCTGGAACGGCTGGATCAGCAAGGAAGGCGATCTGTGGCTGGAGCAGCGGGTAAATGACTTATCGCCGATGACTAAAAAGGATGCCTACATCGGGGTGGATGAGCAAGGGAATCTGACTTTGTTCAAAGGGCCTCCGGCAGGTGAAGAAGTGCTCAAAACCTTTTTCCAAATGGACATGGGGTCGATGAAATCCTCACTCCCCGAAGAAATCTGGAAGCAGCTTCACGAAGGCATACGCGTGCAGGATATCGAGGAGTACAACAGCGTGCTCTCGACCTTCAGCGATTATGCCAGGGATTCAGCAGAGCAGGTAATGCAATCGGAATAGGGTAGGCACTAAACGGTTATGCGCCTTGATAGGCGGCATGGCCGTTTTTTTGTGCGCAAAATCATGCAGTTATTATCTTAAATCCGCCTGTTATGACATAAAAGTATATCCTTTTGCACCGATGCTACACTGTGAATGTAGGAAACAGGCCTCGCAATGAATTCCTAAGAGAATTCGTTCGGAGGATTTCACAGGAGCAGAAGCTCACAACATTTTTAGGAGGTACATCAGCAATGCGGACAATTTTTTCAGGCGAGGCTATAGATTTCAGCTACAACAAAAAGGAACCCGTTCTGGACGGGTTAACGATCTCTATCACAGACAAACAAATTTATGGACTGCTAGGCCCTAACGGAGCCGGGAAGTCAACCTTGACCAAGGTGATGCTGGGGCTGGAGAACCCGCAGAAGGGTAAATTGCAGTGGTTCAACGAGTACCCGAACCAGAGCACGAAAAGCCGGGTGGGATATGTACCGCAGGATCTGGCGCTGATCTACGATCTGTCGGCGTATGAGAATGTGGAATTCTTCGGCAAGCTCTATAACCTGAAGGGGGAACGGCTGAAAAATCAGGTCCGCTACGCACTCGAATTCGTCGGGCTGTGGGATGAGCGTAAGCAGAAGCCTAAGAAATTCTCGGGCGGGATGAAGCGGCGGCTGAACATCGCATGCGGCATTGTGCATAATCCGGATGTCATCATTCTGGATGAGCCGACCGTAGGGGTTGATCCCCAGTCGCGCAACCGGATCCTGGATGCCATTCTTGAGCTGAACCAGCTTGGCACAACCATCGTCTACATCTCGCACTACATGGAGGAGGTAGAGAAAATCTGCTCTCATGTCGGCATTATCGACAAAGGCACGCTGCTCTGTGAAGGCAAGCTGAGTGATGTTCTGGAGGCAAACACCGATCAGGCAATCCTTAAGCTTGAGTTCCAGCAAAAGGGAGCGGCTTATGCCGAGCGGCTGGCCGAATACACGGTGATCGCAACCGACGAGAACACGGTCGAGCTCTCTGTCCCGAAGAATAACGTCAGCATTCTCAGTGAAATTAAAGCAAGATTCGGTGATGAGGTCAAAAGCTTTCAATACATCTCGCCGAATCTGGAACAGGTTTTCTTCAAATTAACCAAGAAGAATTTGAGGGATTAGCCATGTGGACCATTTATCTGACAAGCATGAAACGGAAAATAAAAAGTCCGGTCGTATTCGTCAACTACATTCTGTTGCCGCTGCTGCTGATTGTAATCCTCGGCAATGCCTTATCCACCATGTTTCATTCTGAGCCGGAGGAGACAGCGGGAGCCATCAACATCACTCAGACCCGTACGGTTGTGGTCAATGAGGACAAGGGACAGCTCGGTAAGGATATTGTGTCCTTCCTGACAGGCAAGGAGAACCAGGAGCTGTACAAGGTAACTGTCGCGGAGAACGCGGAGGAGGCCCGGAAGTCTCTGGAGGCTGATGAATATGACCAATATATTTATCTGCCGGCCGGTTTAACGGAAGGGGTTAATGCCAAGCAGGAGAGCGCAGTAACCATCTACGGCAAGGATCAGAACATCGATAAGGTGGACATCACAGCCTTGACCCTCTCCGCCTTCGGGGACGGCTATCAGGCAATGGATGTGTCCGGACAGAACAACCAGCCTATCGTGTATCAGCATGTTTACAGCAATCTGCTGACAGCAGGAAATACGTCCGAGAAGCAGAGTGATGCGGGCAATATGTCAGGGCTGAGCTATTACGGAGTGACGATGCTGGTGCTGATTCTCTTTTACGGCCTGGCTAACACAATGAATTTTATTCAGGAGGAGTACAATGAGGCACTTGGCGACCGCTATCTCATTTCTCCGCTTTCCAAAATGTCACTGGTAGTCAGCCAATGGCTGACCGGATGCTCGATCTCCATTATTCAGGGGCTGATCATCGTCTTCTGTGCCAAGCTGTTCTTCAATGTATCCTATGGCGCAAGCAATCTGGTGGTCCTGTTAATCATCATCGTGGGAGCGGTTTTCTTCAATGCGCTGGGGTTGTTTCTCGGAGTGCTTGGACGCCGCATGAAGGCGCTGGACGGTATTGTCTCGCTGCTGATTCCTGTTATGACGTTTATCGGAGGCGGATTCATCAAGCTTGATTTCGGCTCACTCAGCAAGCTCAGTATCAACGAGGTGTTTCAGCAGCCGTTGTTCGATTATATCCAGCAGGGTGTAATTCATCTGATGCCTGTCTATAATGCGCTGGCGTTGTCCTTAGGCTTTGTGATTATCTCCATCTTCTCATTGACACGGAAAGGAGTCAGATAAGATGAGAATCTTTGAACTCTATTTAAAACGGATCGTGAAAAGAAGGCTGACGCTTATTTTCATGGTGCTGCTGCCGGTCCTCTTTACCTTTATGGTAGTCACGCAATATAACGATGCCACCAAAGTTACCTTAGCCCTGTATGCACCGGATGCGGCGGTTGACTCTTATGTCTCTGCCATGCTGGAAAAGCAGGATGTGACCCTGATTCATGTGAAGGACGCAGACAGTGCCATTAAGAGCAGTGCCAATCTTGGAATTGTCTTCTCCCAGACGGCCGATGAATTATATGCCAGCCCGGATGGAATGAAGATTGAGAGCTATGCCAAAGAAACCAATTTCAATTCAAAATCACTCGAAGTGAAGCTGAACAGTGTCTTCTCTTCCCTGCAGACGCTGGCCAAAAATGCCCCGGATGCAGAAGCTTTCAAGCAGAATATGAAGCTTATGGAGGATTCCCCGGCACCGATCAAGGTGGAGCCGAGTATTCTCGGCAATCCGCACGCAGTGGTCCTGACGAGTACGTTCAACATGATTGTCTTCATCATGCTGTTCCTGACAATGACCAATACGCTGCTGTTCCTTGGCGATAAGGTTCATTCGACCACAGAACGGGTCCTGCTGACGGCAAAAAATAAGCTCAGCTATTATCTCCAGACTGTCTCCGTATTCGCAGCAATCGGTGTCGTCCAGTTCCTGCTGATGATTGCGCTCATGAGCGGAGCTTTCGGAATTGACCTGGAGCTGTCTGCCTCCCATCTGCTGCTGCTGGTCCTGGCTTACGGCCTGCTGAATGTGATCGCTGCAGGGATTGGCCTGCTGCTGGTCAGCCGTACCACCAAGCAATCCACCGGCCGCCTGCTGGTAACGGTAGTCTCCCTGCCTCTGGCGATGCTCGGAGGAACACTCTGGCCCAGCTCCATTATGCCCGAAGGGATGCAGCGCTTCGCCAGAATTCTGCCTACCCGGTGGATCACGGAGCTGAATACAGAATTGTTCAGCGGGTTCTCGGGAAGCAGCGGCGCCGTAACCACCCATTTCATCAGCCTGCTGGGCTGTGCGGCAGTGATCTTCCTGCTGCTTACCCGGGTAAAGACTCAGGATATTTAGAGCAGCTTCCGTGAAAGGAGGAGGGGACCATTATGATAGTGGAGCCAGATAACGGCACACGGTACTATGAGCTTACACCCCTGCAGCAGAAAATTCTTTATGCAGAGAAGCATAACAAGGATTACGGAATTTATTTCTCGGTTCACTATGACAAGCGGTGGAGCAGGGCAGATCTGGAGCAGGCCGTTCAGCGGGTGATGAATGAAGCCGAGGCCTTTAGCGGCAGGATCGTCAGACAGGAAGGGCAGTACCTCTTTGCTGTGGACCGCGGCTTCAAGGATTATAGAAGCGGGACTTCGCTCCGCGGCCAAAGAATCTCCATCTTTGAAGGGCAGCAGTTAGCCGCCTTTTACCTGAGAGAGGATGAGCGCTGCATTGAATTTCTGATGCATCATCTGATTATGGACGGAGACTCCCTTTATCTGTTCCTGGATTGTCTGGAACGGGAGCTGCTGACCAAGGATTCTCCGGTGTTTCAGGAGGGAAGTTATTTCCGGGAGGCCGCAGGCCAGGGGAAGGCGCTACCTGTAGCCGACGGATACACGGACAAGATCAGGCAGTTCCTCCGAACGGATAAGGATTGCCGCCCCTATGCCGAACCGGTGTATGGCCGGGACCGGCTCTCTGCCGATGCATTTAAGGCAGCTGCCGCATTATCCGGCAAACTGAAAGTCACCCGCTTCGGCGTGATTCTGCTGGCTCTGGCCCTGCTGTCGCCGCAGCGGAAGAACCTCGTCGGCGTGGTGGTGTCCCGCCGGGATCACCGCCAGCAGGCCGGTGTTATCGGGAACTTTACGGACATTGCTCCAGTGCTCCTGCAAATTGACGAAAGCTTAAGTTACGCCGGCAATGCGCAGAGCATTTTCAAGGAATTGTTTCATGCGATCAGCGGATCCGCCGCACTATCCTACGAGGAATACATGGAGCTGCTCGGGTACCGCGGGTATGATTACGTCTTATCCTATACAAAGATGCCGGATCTGGACCGGAAATCGGCGGTGTTCTCCCAGCTCGCACTGGGCGAATATCTCCACAAGTACAATAACCACCTGCAGTTCAATGAATACGAGACGCAGCTGGATTATGAGGTGTGTTATGAACAGCCTTTCATGCAGCACCTGTGTGAAGGTCTGGAAGAAATGCTGCTGGTGCTGGATCAGCTGGATCTGTCCCAGCCGGCTGGTAAGGCGCAGATCACACCGCTGGTGATTATGGAGACTGCTGCGGCAACCGAGTGGAGTGCTGAGCCCAAAAGGAGCAGCCACTGGTTCCCTGATGTGGATGAGGATGAGAACCTGTTCAACTCCTCCATCTCTTCCATGGATATTGCCAGGATGATCACAGATATTTATGAGCATCTTGGTGTCCAGCTCAGCTATCAGGATATTTATGCATCGGGAACACTCCGGGAGCTGAAGCAGCTGATTCTCGGCAAGGTTGGCACTGCGGTTCCGCTGCACATGGGTGGACGGGAACCGGATGAATATGTATGTCCGAACTTTATGAAGGTGCTGTTCATTGACAGCTTCCGGTTTACAGATTCGAATATGTACGATGTGAAATATGCGTACCGGATTTCGGAGCAGGGTACAGCAGAATTAATTGCCCTCCAGGCGGTAATCGAGCATGTCATTGCATGCAACGATGTATTCTTCACCGAATATTCCTATGCTGGCGGTGAGGTGTCGGGAAAGGTTAAAGCCGACCGGCATGTTGAAATCGAGCAACTCACAGTGGCTGATCTGGAACAGCTGAACACTATTAGCAGCGGATTCCGCCTGCAGGGCGGTGCAAGGCTGTGGGACATCCGGCTGCTCACGGTGCTCTCCACGCAAGAGACCTACCTGTATCTTAATATGCATCACATACTGATCGATCAGGTAGGGCTTGCCGTGCTACTTCGCCAGATCGAGGACAGCTTCAATGGCCGGCCTGTAGATTATGTCCAGTACGCGCAAATTGCCGGAAGCTATGAAGCGGCAATCGGCGATGCCGTACAGGGCTGGCAACCGCTCCTCCGTTACAACGCCTATCCAAGCCAGGGCAAGCCGATGCTGACCAAGGGAAGCTATCATGTTCATGAGTTTGCTTTTCAAGTGGAAAAGGCCCCCTATTCCGAGACGGAACACAGATTGCTTACATACATAACAAACCGTTTGGCGCTGGCTTTCAATCATACACAAGGTTATGTAGGTGCGGTATACCACGGCAGGGTGATACCAGGCGCGACGAAAGTCATCCATTCCTTTGCCAGGGTGCTGCCAGTCTTCTTCAACGTGGCAGACGAGGAAGTCCTCCGGGAGAGCCTGGCTACGGCACACCGGTATCAGGCGGCATCGATTTACGATTTGAACAGCGCCGGATTTACCCTTGAATTCCCTTCAATCGTGTTTCAGACGCTGGTTGCAGGCAGCAGCGAAGGTACATTATTTGACCGGACGCTGGAGTTCGCAGGGATGTCCAAGTTCCAGATTCTGATGAACCTGGAGCTGTCCGCCGCAGAATGCCGGTTAAGCCTGTATATCGATGATCAGATTTATAATCCGGCGGAAGAGGCACAGATTGTCCGTGATGTGCACGCCGCAGTACAAGAGCTGACTGGGAAGGCAGGTGAAGCGGAGCATGCTTGATTATGCACCCTTGGCTGACCGCCAGGAAGCCTGGGAGGAGAGCAGTGAGCTGACCTCCATTCAGCGGAAAATGTTCATCTGCAACAAGCTGCCGATCTACCGTCTGCCGCTGCTATACCCGCTGGAACCCGGAATCAGCTATGCAGCTGTGAAGGAAGCCTTATATGCGGCGTTCAAGGCGCACAAGACGCTGCAGGTGAAATATACGTATGAGCCGCAGCTGCGGAAATTTTATCAGCGTTATACTCCGCTGCAGGCGGAAGAGTTTATTGTGGAGTCTGTCAGGATCAATGAACCGCCTGACGATTATATCCGGAGCCTGCTGGCAGGCATTGATCTGAGCGCGGATTATCCATGGCGTCTGGCCTTTCTGGAATGGCGGGATGAGCGGTATCTCTGGGTAGAGTTTCACCATATCGTGATTGACGGGCTGGGGATCCGCCGGTTTGAACAGGATTTTACCGGCAGGCTGCTGGAAGGGCAGGAGGTTCCGCCGCAGGCTTCGCTTCCATTGTCCAGCTACCGCAGAATCTGCGAACTGCAGCGGGATAACTTCAGCGCACCGGAAGCATCGGGCAGACTGCTGAAGCTGCCTGAGCTGCAGGACAAGCCGGTCCCAGGTGTCGGAAGGCTTACGGTTCCGCTGGATAATAACCGGCAGGAGGCCGTTCAGCGGCTGGCCAAGCAGCTGAACGTAACCAAAAACGCCGTTTTTCAAGGCGTGCTGGAGGAAGTGCTGAGCCGCTGCTGCAGCGGAGATACCTATGGCACCATTGGCAACTGGCGCATGAGCCTGGGGAATTTCACGGAGGCAGGCTGTTACGTACGGCTGATGCCGAAGCGGATGCAAGCAACCGGGACAACGGAGGACAGGATCAGAACGATCCACCGGGATAATCTTCAGACGCTGATGAACCGCAGCAATGAGCTGCCGGGAATGACCGAATATCCGGTGATGTACTCTTATGAAGAGGATATGTTCAGGCATTTCCGGTATATCCCGGCGGACAGGATGTGCAAGTTCCAGCTCTACATCCGGGTGTATTGTTACCGCCAGGAGAATGGGATTGAAGCAGAATACAGCAAGGCTAAATATACGGAAGAACAGATTTCTGCAATCATCAGCGAATTCGGCACCAGGCTTGATCATTTAGCAGAATAGGGGGCTCAATATGAATTTATCAGAAATATTTAACAAAAAATTTAATATATACCAGAGTAAAGAGGCGATTCTGGACGATACCCGCACCCTTACCTATCAGCAGCTGGACGAGCTAACCCGCGGGATTGCCGCCGGTCTGCGCAGGCAGGGGGTCGGTGAAGGGGATGTGGTCGCCATCGAATGCGTCAGCAGAATCGAAGCTATTACGCTCATGATCGGCACCATCCGGGCGGGAGCCGCATATTGTGTCATCCCTGAAGCTTATCCGGATTACCGCAAGGAGAAGATGAAGGCGCTGGTTCAGGCCAAGCTTAGTGTGCATCAGGTAGACTGGGCAGACGGCGGCAATGCAGACGAGCTTCCGGAAGCGGTAAGAAACCCGGACAGCCTGCTATACATTATCTTCACCTCAGGCTCAACGGGAGAGCCGAAGGCAGTAGCCATTGAAGATCACTCCATCGGCAAAATTGTGAATGAACCCAGCTTCTACAGCGGCAATATAATGGGCCAGCTGGCTCCGCTGGAATTCGATGCCTCGGTGTATGAGATTTTTGGCGGGCTGCTGAACGGTATGACGCTGAAGCTGATCAGTAAAGATGACAGCCTGGATTGCGACAATGTACCTGAAAGGTTCAGCGGTATCGACACCCTGTTTCTGACTACACGGCTGTTCAATCTGTATGTCGATGAGGCCCCGGAGCTGTTCAGGAAGGTGTCGCTGGTTCTCACCGGCGGTGAGCGTTGCTCGGTGCATCATCTGCAGGAAGCGGCCCGGCACTGCACCGTACTGCATGTATACGGACCTACGGAGACGACCGTTTTTGCCACCTTCCACAAAGTCACGGGTGCTGAACAAGATATGCCGATCGGCAGACTGTTTGACCAGGGAACGTTCATGATTGCGGACGACAATAACCTTCAGGTGCCGCAAGGGCAGCAAGGAGAGCTTCTGATTGCGGATTCCGGTGTGATGCGCGGCTATCTCGGAGATGAGGAGGCCAGCCGCAGCGTCCTGCTTCAGCAGGATGGAGAACGCTTTTACCGTACCGGTGATGCCGTGTACCTAAATGATGCTGGTGAGATTGTCTACGTCGAACGTAAGGACAGGCAGGTCAAAATCTCCGGCTACCGCATTGAGCTGGGGGAAGTGGAGAAATGTGCCTATGACTTCGGCCTGCAAAAGGATTGTCTGGCGCATTATGACGGTAAACGGCTGACGCTCTACGTGAAGGATCAGGTCAATCTGGAGCAGCTGCGGGGCCATCTCAGAAGCCGGCTGCCTGAATATATGGTTCCTACAGTAAAGGTGGTGGATATTATTCCTATGAATACGAACGGCAAGACGGACATCCAGGAGATCATAAGTGGCAATTGTAAGGCCAATGATAGCCGGAATGAAATTATGAAGGTGATGACGAGTGTGCTGAGCAGCGAATTAACCGCAGAGCAGACGTTCCTGGATGTGGGCGGGGATTCCATCAAGGCGATGGAAATCATCTGGCAGCTGGGAAGCAAGGGGTATCAGCTGGATCTCGACACGCTGTTCAGCAGAACTATAGGAGAGATCGCGGACAATGTCAGCAATGGTTAGCAGTACTGAGAAGAGGATCGTAAGCAGCTGCCTGCTTAGTCCGACGGCCTATAATATTCCGCTGTTTGTGAGGTTCGCCGAAGGGCTCAACATTCCCAGAATGTATAATCTGCTGACCCGCTATATGGAGGATTTCGAGCTGTTCCGGACCTCATATGAAATACACTCGGAGATTCATAAAAGAACCCGGAATGAACCGCCGACGATTGAGGTTAGAACCTTTGAGCATCTGGACAAGGATCGTCTCATCAGCGAGCATTTGATTACGATCAGAGACCGTGCGCTGGTACGATTCGTGATCTGCAGGGTTCTGGATGAGCCCGGTGATTATCTGTTTATCAATGCCCACCATGTTCTTCTCGACGGATTCAGTATGAATCTGTTTCTGCAGGAGCTTACCCAGGCCTATCTGTCCGGGGAACCGGCCGTCTCGCAGCTGTATCCGCCGCTGCTGGAGGAGGCTCCGCAGGGAAGCCTGCAGGTAGAAGGCAGCGGGGGCCCGACCCTCAGCTTCGGGAAGTATGCCCCGTTCAAGAGCAAACTGCTGGGCAGACAGAACAGTGAAATTCATTACCTGAACGAGCGCTTCAGACTGGACGGCAGCCCGGCCAAACGCCATTCGGATTTCGCGGTGGCACTGACCGCCTTCTCGCTCAGTCTGGCCCACTTTCTGCATAGCGGCACCGTATATCTGGCCTATCCCTACCTGGGCAGAGACCCCCGGAATTACAAGGCGCTCGGCAATTTCGTCCAGCTGATTCCGTTTGGAATAGAGCTGGAGGAAGAGCTCGGGACAGAGACGGATCAGCTCATTGCCGGCATTCAGAGCCGGATTTTCGCAAGCTTCGCCGGACGTGATTATTACGATGAGCTGATCCGCACGGAGGGGATGAGCAGCATGAATATTTTCAGAGATATTATTTTTGATTATAAATCCGGCAGCCTGATCGCCAAAACCTTAAATGAGGCCCACGGCATTCAGCTGGAGGAGGCCCACGGCTACCGCGACGAGAAATATGGTCTCCATTTCTCCGTATACAAGACGGGAGATGACTGGGAGATCAGCATCATCTCCAGCGAATACGGACTTACGGATCTGCAGGCACTGCTGGATCTGTTCCACTCCATTCTTCAGAAGCTGTATGCGAATGCCGGCGGCGGATTACGGGTTGACGATTTAGTATCGCTCACTGCGAAGGAAGAGGAGCATGGCGGTGAATCTGCCCCGGAAACACCGGGCGGAAGGATTTACGACGAGGTCGCCGGAATCGTATCCACCCTGCTGGGGGAGGCGGGAGTGCAGGCAAATGTAAGCTTTTTCGATCTCGGCATGGACTCGCTCCTGCTGGTGAAGTTCAAGAAAAGAATCAGGGAATCCTTCAATATCAATCTCAAAATCTCGGATTTCTTCAACTATCATACGGCGGAACTGCTGGCCGGAAAAATTATGGACCATCTAAAGGAGGCTAAATAAATGAATATTGCATTACTGTTGCCCGGACAGGGAACAAGGTTTACGGAACAGGTAAAAGAGCTCTGGCTGGAATCCCCGGAAGCCCGCGGCCTTATTGAAACGGCAGAACGGCAGCTGGGCTATCCGGTTTCGGAATGGCTGACCTCCGATCTGAGCAAAGACACACATAAAGCGCAGCTCGCCACTTATGTCGGCTCCATGTGCATGTATCAGTTATACAAACAGCAGATTGGATTGTATCCCAGCTATGTGCTTGGCCACAGTCTGGGAGAGCTTACCGCGCTGACCATTGCCGGGGCTGTGAGCTACGAAGAAGGGCTGCAGCTGGTGGATATCCGCGGGAAGGCAATGAAAGCGGCGATCGAGCAGCAGGAGAGCCTCGGAATGATGGCGGTATTCGCCGCACCTGAGCAGGTCGAGGCGCTGGCAGCCGGCTGGGATGAAGTCTATGCGGCCAATCTGAACTCAGAGCTGCAGACTGTAATTTCCGGTACCAGGCAGGCCATTCAGGAATTCGTCAAACACCACCAGCTCGAAGGCGTGATGCTCGGCGTGAACGGAGCCTTCCATACTCCTTATATGAAGGAAGCGGCAGAACAGGTCTATGAGCAGCTTGACGGGCTGTCCTTCAGCACCAGACTACAGACACAGGTGATCAGCAATAAGAGCGCAGAGCTGTATGATTTCACAAATATCCGTGGAGAAATTGCCGCACAAATGGTCAGTCCGGTCCGCTGGAAGCCGTCGGTGGATTATGCGCTCAGCAAGGGCGTGCAGCTCTTCGTAGATCTGTCGCCAAACGGGATGTTCGTCAAGATGTTCAAATCCCTGGACGGGGTATTTGCCTTCCATAGTGAAGAGACCATCAGCCTGCTGCGTACAGAGCTGAAGGATGATATTGAAGTCAACCGGCATTATGATGTGTTCTCCCGAGCGCTCGGCATTATTGTCTCCACCAAAAATAACGGCACGGATGCCGAAGCCTATGACAATATCGTCATGAGCGGCTATAACCGCATCAAGTCGCAAATCGGCAAGGAGGCTTCGCCGGAGGATATCAGGCAGACACTGTCTCTGCTGGAATTGATCCTGAGCACCAAAGAGGTTCCGGCTGACGAAATTGCCGAATATTGCAACCGTCTAGCCTGGAAGATCGGATAACAACGGTGAATGTAGCATTGAAGAAGAGGGAGGTGAGGGAGCTTGAGTAAGGAGGATATTGCCATTATAGGTCTGGATCTGTCCATGCCAGGCTGCCGGGATCAGGAAGAAGTCTGGCGCTTTTTAAGCGGCAAACAGGTATCGAAGGGGAAGTTCCCTGCGCAGCGGCTGAACCGGAGCGGGCTGTCTGAGGATGAAGAACTTTACATGGAAGGCTCCTATTTTACAGCCATCGATGAATTTGATCATAAATTTTATCATATTGCCCGGAAAAGTGCGGAGTATATGGATCCCAACCAGCGGCTGACCTTGCTCTCCGCAACACGGGCGCTGAATGACAGCGGTTATCTGGAAGACATCCGGGGTACACGGACAGGCGTCTACGGCAGCGTGAATACCACACAGCAATACCAGTATCAGCTGCAGCTGCAGGCGCTAGGTTTGACCCCGGACCTGCTGGGTATGCTGAATTCGACCATCGCCAGCCGGATCAATTATATATTTGATCTGAAAGGGCCGGCGGTCATGACGGATACAGCCTGCTCCTCCTCACTGGTATCCGTGATTCAGGCCTTGAACGAGCTGCGCCGCGGAGATATTGATTATGCAGTAGTTGTCAGCTCCAACCTGTATATTAAGCCCGGAGAGAAGGCTGATAAGCTGGTAGATATTCTGGCAGCCGATGCCACGACCAAAGCCTTTGATGAGCGGAGCACCGGCACCTCCATCGGAGAAGGGGTAGGCGCTGTCATACTCAAAAGACGTGAGGATGCCGAGCGTGACGGCGACGCTATCTATGGCCTGATTAAAGGCTATGCCGTGAATAATGACGGGCATACCGTCAACATGTCCTCCCCGAACCCGCTGGCCCAGGAGAGTCTGATTGAAGAAGCATGGAGCCCCTTGGCAGACCGACTGGACCGGCTGGCCTTCATCGAAGCCCACGGAACAGGCACGGCGATTGGGGACAGCATCGAATTCGAAAGCCTGAATCCCTTTTTCCTGGAGCATGGCGTGAGCAGGCAATCGGTTGCTCTTACGGCCTGCAAATCGAATTTCGGCCATTTGGATGTGGCCTCCGGATTATTTTCACTGATTAAATCCGTGATGAGCCTGCAGCGCAGTGTCCTGCTGCCGCATCCCGATTTCAGAATTCCCAATGGAGAAATTGAGTTCGAACATTCGGTATTCTATGTCCCGGACAAAAGCAGTCCGCTCCCTCCGCGTTCATTGGCCGGGGTCAGCTCTTTCGGCATGACAGGGACGAATGCCCATGTCATCCTGGAAGGCTACGAAGGCAATAGAGTAGGCAAGGGGAACGCATTGGAACTGCAGCTGCAGCCCTATTGGTTCCCGCTGGACAGAAACTCCTTCTCGGTCAGCAATCCCCTTCAACGGCTGGATACGGAGCATACGCTGATCGTTCAATTTCCGCTGAGTCTGCAGCAGTGCTGGGAGATCAGGGAGCACACCTTTGGCGGCAGTCATCTAATGGTAGGCACTGCAATTTTCGAAATCCTTACCCAGGGCCTGCGCTCTACCGCCTATGAACTGGCACAGTTCAATATCCGGAATCTGCATATTCTGGCCCCTCTCTCGGTACGTCAGGAGCCATTTACGATCACCCTTATCCTGGATAAAATAACCCTTCGCGGTACGGTTTCTTATTCTATTACAGGAGAACACCGGAACTGGCTTCAGTTCGAGCTGGTGCACAAGTGCGAAGGCGGGCTTGCCGCTATGGAGCTGGACCAGGATACGGAGCTGCAGGAAATTGCCGTCACCAGCCAGGTGGGAGATGGCGGGGGCAGCGGTCTGCAGGTCTCCGGCAGATGGGCTACAGTGGACAAGCTCTGGGTGAGCAGTGACCAAGGCCGCGCCTTGGTGAAGCTGAAGGCACCTGCCGGATATGAGCGGGAATTTGGATTGTACAGCTTCTATCCGTCCCTGTTGGACCCGGCGTTCAATGCCCTGAACCGGATCGCGGAGCCGAATGATATTCTGTTCCCTTGGCTCTGGAGTGAAATTGATTTCGGCAGCGGCGAGCTTTCCGGAAGTGACTTCTATTCAGATCTGAGGATACGGGAGAAAACCTCGGATAACATCGGAAATATTATATTATCTTTGGACATTAATTTGTACGACGGTTTAGGCAGAGCGGTTCTTACGGTTAGAAACTACAAGGTCAAAAATGCGCTGACGACCGGCGGGGAGCCCCGCGGGGATTACTTCAAGCAGGAGCATTATATCGAAACGGTATTCAAGGAGCGGGAAGAGCCGCAGACGCCGCTGCTGATTATGCATCAGTCCTGGCAGGGAGTATTGCAGCCTGAGGAGCCGGTTCATTACTTCGGGGAAATTTCTGAACTGCAGCTGCTGCTGCCGGCTGCGGAAGCAGCCCAGAGCATTTTTATGTGGGATAAGCCCTACAGGGACGAGTCCTCCGTAGCAGAAGAGACCTATGATCTCGGGTGCTGGCTTGTGGAGCTTAACCGCGGGAACCGTCTGAAGCAGTTTCATTACATCAGCACCGGGCTGTTCGGCCGGGATGAAATGAACGCCTTGAGCCGCAGTGTCGCTATGGGGATCTACGCTCTCCGCTTGGAGCTGAATTTCAAGATCAGACTGATCGACAGCCCCCTTGGCCAAGAATCCATGGAGCTCAGCCGCTATACCTATCATGACGAGGATTTGATTGTGCATAGAGCCGGTGCTTTCCGGACGCTCCGCTTCAAGAGCCTTAAGCTGAAGGCAGACGAACCCGGCAAGCTGGCCGGCCGGACACTCCTGATCATCGGCGGAGCTTCAGGCATCGGAAGAGAATACGCCAAGTATGTGGCTGCCGCCTATCCTGACACACGCATTATTGCCGCTGGACGCAGCCCGGAATGGAAGGGTGAATCTCACCCTGCTAATCTAAGCTATCTCGCTTTCGATGTTAGCGATGAGCATCAGGTGCAGGCTTTGGCCGCGGGGGAAGGACAGCATGTGGATTATGTGCTCAATTTTGCCGGAGAACCGGCAAGAGGACTGTTCGCCAATAAGTCCAAAGCGGAGTTCTGCGGGCGGACACGCAGCAAAATCAACGGCTCCTTCCTCCTCGGCAAATACTTCCCCCATGCCCGGGAGATCATCCACTTTGCTTCCGTCGCCGGTCTGATCGGTGCCATGGGGCAGACGGAATATTGCGCGGCGAACGCGTACCAGTCCGGGCTGGCAGTGGACGGCGGCAATATCCGGACCCTGAATCTGACCGGTTGGGAGGATGTCGGCATGTCAGCCGGCAAGGCGGATTACTACTTTGAGAAGCTGCATAGCGGGGATGGCGTGAAGCTGATCGATCTGTTCGTCCATTCGGGAGTTCGTCAAGCTTCCATGCTGAAGCTGAAGACTGCAGCCGAGGACTACTCCTCGCTGTTCGGCAGAGCGGAGCAGGTCTCCGGTATCCGCAGCCCGCAGCCGCAAGCCACTCTGTCAGCCGCCACATCCACAGCCGTGCAAGGTGTCACCGAAGCCTGGAAGCGGACGCTGGGCGAGGATTGCTACGACCCGCAGCTCAGTTTTTTTGAGCAGGGGGGAGACTCCATAACAATCGTGCAGCTATGTGATGAACTTAACCGTACTTTCCCGGGAAGCTTTGATGTGACCACCCTGTTCTCCATTCCGACCATCAACGGGCAGGCAGAGCTCATGGAACAGGCCATACATGTGCCGGTGCAGCAGATGATGTCTGAAGCTGCACCGGATGCCGCCGACCTGCTGGATTTCTTGAGATTCCAGAAGGCATAAGCGATAGAAGTCCAAAAACATTGAAAGAGGCGAACGCAATGAGAGCAGGCGAATATATATTTGATCAGGTCAAAAAAGGAAATTTGGATTCGGCGGCCGGCAAGGCCCTGCTGGAGGAGATTATTCCCGATGATATCGCGATCGTGGGCATCTCCTGCGAATACAGCAATGTGAAGGATACCTTTGAGTTCTATCAGGCGGTCAAGCACGGGATGAGGGGCTTTAAGGAGTTCCCGGAGAACCGGATTCAGTACATTCCGAAGGATCATGACTATCTGCAGAAGGGTGCTGACCACCTGAAGACGACCCCGGAGGAGTTCCTGCAGCGGCTCTGCCGGGAGAAGGGCGCTTACCTAGAGGATATTGATACCTTTGATCCGGAGTTCTTCGGTATTTCCCCGGAGGAGGCCAAATATATTGACCCGACCCACCGTCTAGTGATGAAGCATTCCTACCTGGCACTTGAAGATGCGGGAATCAAGCTGAACGCCATCAAGGACAGCAAAACAGCGATTTATATCGGGAAGGACAAGTCCATTACCGCTAATTACCGCTCAGAGATCGAGGAGGATTCAAACTATGTAAACTCCGGCTGCTGGGAGGGCATACTGGCCAGCCGCCTCAATTATATCTACAACATGTCGGGCGGCTCCTTTGTCATTGATACCGCCTGCTCTTCCTCGCTGGTGGCTGCCCATCTGGCGGTGAAGACGCTGCGTGACAAGGAAATTGATACAGCGATTGTCGGCGGTATCGCGCTTGGCCTGTTCCCCCGCCAGGGTAGTGTGCTGGACCAGTACAGCAATGTAGAGACCTCCCGTTCATTCCTGAAGGTGTTCGATGCGGAGTCGCAGGGGACGATCTTCGGCGAAGGGGTGGGGATTGTCATCCTCAAGCGGCTGAAGAATGCAATCGAAGACAACGACAATATCTATTCCATTATCCGGGGAAGCATGATCAACAGCGACGGCAAATCGAACGGGCTGACCGCTCCCAATCCGCATGCCCAGAAAGACCTGCTGCTGGAGACTTATGAACGCAGCTCCATCTCTCCCGAAACTGTAGAATACATTGATGCCCATGGCACCGGCACCAAGCTGGGCGACCCGATTGAAGTCAGAGGACTTACTGACGCCTACAAGCAGCATGCGGACAAAAAGGGCTTCTGCGCCCTTACCAGCCTTAAGGAGAATATCGGGCACACCGTAGGTGCAGCCGGTGTAGGCGGACTGATCAAGATGTCGCTGGCCTTGCGGAACCAGGAGATTTTCCCCAACCAGTCCTTTGAATCACCCAATGAGTATATCAAGTTTGTCGACAGCCCTTTCTATATCCCCACAAAAGTCCGGAAATGGGAAAGAGGCAAATATCCCCGCCGCGGAGGGATCAGCTCTTTCGGATTCAGCGGAACCAATGCCCATATTGTACTGGAGGAATATGAGACACGCCGCGAGCCGGTGAAGTCATCAGCACCTTATCCCTTCGTTTTCTCAGCCCAAACCGCAGAGCAGCTGATTGCAGTCCTGAATAAATTCGTGCGCCAGGCAGGCAGACTGGAAGCCTTCAGCCTGCACAACATCTCCTATACGCTGATTCACAAACGGAATCATTTTAAGAATGGTATCGGGTTCGAAGCAACATCCTTCGCAGAATTCACCGGCAAGCTGCGTGCAGCCATTGGTGTTCTGGCCAGCGGACAGCCTGCGGAAGGAATCGTTCAAGGCGAAATTCAGGAGATAACCGGTGATATGAGGAAGCTGATGCAGCACCGGCTCAAAACCGGCTACGACCAGTACATGACAGGCGAACTGATCCAGTTATATCTGGAAGGTTATGACCTGGCACTGGAAATGTATCCTTATCAGGATGCAGTTACGCTCTCCTTGCCGACTTATGAATTCAAACGGCAGGTGCTGTGGGCCAATGTTAAAAAGCACAACACCTACGAGAATTCCGGGCCCAGCCTGCCCGTGCAATCCACACTGATCCGCAAACAGACGCTGAAAACTGCGCATTCCGATGTCTACACCGTTCAGCTGTCACCGGATGACTGGTTTGTCGACGATCACCGGATCGGCGGCCAGCGGACCTTCTCCGGAACCACCTATACACAGCTCGCCGCTGAGCTGGCTGCCCTATATTTCGGAACCCCGGCGTTCCAGCTGGAGAAGCTCTATTTCAAAAATCTGATTCAGCTGGAGGAGAAACGCAGAGAGTTCCAGATCCACGTCGGCAAGAGTTCCGCTAAGCAGCTGGAGATCGAAGTCTTCTCCTACGAAAATCAGGACATGAACAACTATGTGACGCATGCCTCCTTTACCATCAGACAGGCGGAGCTTGAGGCTGCGCAGCAGGCTGTAGACGTGAACAGCATGTTCGAACAGCAGCTGCTAACCGCGGACTTCGGCTCCGAAGAGAATAACTTCTTTAAAGGCCGCTGGGATTTCGCCAAGCAGAATTTCCGCCTGGCCCGTCCAGCCGCCTCCGAGATCCTGCTGTCCCTGACGCTTCATGAGCAATTTGCCGGTGACTTGCAGAAATTCTACCTGCATCCTTCCCTGCTTGACGGCATTCTTGGCGCGATGGTGTATGAGCGTGCCCAAGCCCGCGGCAAAAGCTACCTTCCGCTGTCCTACGGTAAATTCACCTTTACCGGCAAAGCGTTCACCGGCCGGATATATTCCAGGACAGAGCTGCTCTACGACCCGGCCGGAGATCATGATGTCATTACGGCCAATATCTCCGTCTACAACGAGCTTGGCGAGTCCATAGCTTACCTGGACAAATACGTTATGAAGGCTTTTGCCAACGCCTATTTCAAGCCTTACCTGCATGAAGTGACCTGGATGCCTTCGGCTTACCGTGTACCGGAGACAGCGGCTTCTGCAGCTGCCGGGAAGACCGTTCTGGTCGTCGGCAACGGGCAGGCGCTTGAGCTTGCCGCCGCTGAACAGCGTGAAGGTGTAGACCTGCAGGATTACAGAACGCTCAAAGCCTTCAAGCCTGCAGAGAAATACGATTTCGTGATCTATGCTCCCTGGTTTGGGGAGTCCCTGCCGGATACCAGCGTCACCCAGCAGGAAATGCTGCATTACTTTGACTTTGCCAAGCAGGCCAATTCGCTGGTCAAGCGCAAGGGCAAAGTGCTGATCCTGGCTGATAACGGCTTCGCTCTGGATACGGCTGACACCACGCTTAATCCGCTGAACTATTCCCTGCTGAGCTCAGGAAGAATTCTGGGCCTGGAGAATACCGGCTTCAAGACGCAAATGCTGAACCTGGCGGAATTCGATCTTGGAAAGATCCTCAGTATCGCGGAGATAGAAGAGCTGGATGGCAAGAAAATGCTGGTTGATCATAACCAGTTGTATGAGGAAGCGCTGGTCGAGGCGAAGACCCCGGCGGATGCAAACCTTCAGCTGAATGAAGAAGACTGTGTGATTGTAACCGGAGGCTACGGCGGCATCGGGATGGAATACATCGATGTTCTGCTGGAACGCCAGCCGAAGCTGCACATTGCCATCCTTGGACGCAAGGATTCCTATTCCGCCTTGCAGGCCAAGTCATCGCTGACAGCCGAAGAAAGCAGCAGGCTGAACCGGATGAACCAGGTGCTGGGCAAAGGCGCTAACGTGTCCTTCCACAGCTGCGATGTATCAGACGAAGAACAGGTCAAGCAGGTTGTAGGCAGCCTGGCCGGAGCAGGAAGCATAGCAGGGGTTGTTCATCTGGCAGGGGTTCCGGAAGAGGGCATGCTCTTCACGAAGTCTGAACAGGAATTCTTAAATATTGTAGCTCCAAAAGTAACAGGGACCCTGCTGCTGCGCAAATATCTGCAAGGCCAGCCATTGAAGTTCTTCCTTGCCAGCTCCTCCATGACCACGATTGCCGGATCGGCAGGCCAATTCTCGTACACCTTCGCTAATGCCTTCCTTGAAGGCTTCTGGGATGAAGCGGCAACCACAGTATTGTGGCCGGGCTGGAAAGATACCGGTATGGCGCTGCAATTCGGCGATCTGGCCGCAGCAGACGAGCATTTATTGATGAAGTCACTCTCTTCGCCGGTCGGAAGGGAATATATCAGACTCTCGCTGGATAAGAAGCTCGGCAGGGTTATCGCCGGTGAGTTCAACAAAGCCAAGACGGCGGAATTCTTAGCCGAATATATCCGCCTGCCGCAGCAGTATGCAGGCAGCAGCGCCGCAGCTGCAGCTCCGGATGCTATGGCGGAGGAGGCTGCCAAGATTCAGATTAAGGAGTACTCCGCCTTAACGATTACAGGCTGCGACAGCCAGGATGAAGTAGAGAAGTTCGTCACGGTTGTGTTTGCTTCGGTGCTGGACCGCAATGACATTGATGTGAATAAGAGCTTCACAGATTTGGGCGGCGATTCGCTCAAGGCCTTCGGCATCTATGGTCCGGTGGCAGAACAGTTCAAGATTGATATGGAAGTGGCGGATGTGTTCATCTACCCGACCATCACGCAGCTCAGCCAATACGTCAGAGATCTGCTGGAGGAAGCCAATGAATGAACGCCGAGTAGTTATCGTTGATGCAATCTATGATTACCCGGGCCGGGAATCGGACAGTGCGGAAGAACTGATGCGCCGAAAGAATGCGACCTGGCAGAGCCGTGTGCATGAGCTTGAACGAACCTATAATCAGGAGCCGGGTGAGGCCGCCTCCTTCGACGGGGTGTTCTATCCCTCCGTAGAGGAGCACTTCATGCTGGAGCATATCTCCGGGCCGGACAGCAGATTCCTGCTGTCCAGCGAACGGATCACACTCTCCCTGCTGCAGACGCTTGCGGACCGGAATGTGCTGGGTCCAAAGAACAATCTGCTTGTCTCGGTAGGAACCGCCCAGACAGACAGCCTCTCCAAATTCGCATTAATGCGAGTGGAGGGCGAGGCATTTCGAGATGCGGTGAAGCTTATTGATCCGCTTGGCTATCTTAAGCTGCTCCAGTTGGGCCGTCCTCCTGCCGTTGAGCTCATCAGTGAAGCCTCTACTTCGGGGATCAGCTCGATGTACAGCGCCTATACCAAAATCCGAAAAGGGGAGTTCGACATCGCCCTTACCGGCGGATCAAGCGCGGTTACCTTTCCGGTCCCGTATGAGCTGTCCCAGTTCGGAATAGGCGCTGAACGCTACACCGAACCTTTTGAGGACGGGGCCTCAGGCCGGTACTTCTCGGAAGGCGGGGCTGCCTTCCTGCTGAAGGAGCGGGAGCTCGCGCTTAGTGACGGCGATACCATTCTTGCAGAAATTAAGGATATCACTGCCGGAACGATGGGCAACCCCGTTGTCAACCGCACCGCAATCAAGAAGTTGGTAAGCCGCTCCCTGGAGAATGCCGGAGTTGATCCGGAAGCAGATGTTTTTCTGGAGCTGTACGGCCGGGGCAATGAGATCGATGACACGGCAGAATTCTCCTGCCTGAAGACGCTCCAGAAATCCTACAGGAACCTCAAAGGCGGATTCCTGAAGGAGGGAGTCCATTATATCGTAGGCTACTATGGCTTGACCGGCGCCTGCCGCTTGCTGGATTCGCAGCGCATGCAGACTTTACTGCAGGGCCGGGAAGTCGTCCGCCCGAATGCTTTTATCGGCAGAATCAGCGCAGAGCAGTGGAGTATCAGTCCTGGAGACTACAGGCTGTACTCGGCCGTATCGTATTCGATGCACGGCAACTGCTACAATCTGCTGCTGCAGCTGGATGCAGAGAGCGTGAACTCCCGGGGAGGTGCCGGCCAGTGAAGCTGATTCTCCTGCCTTACGCCGGTGCCCATGTCAATGTATTCGCGGAACTGCAGAAGCAGCTTCACGCCAGTTGCCCGGAGCTTGCTGTCCAGTCCCTGGAATATCCCGGTCACGGCAGAAGGTTCTCCGAGAAGCCCTCCAGCTCGATCCGGGACATCACTGCAGATCTGTTCTCCCTGCTGAAGAAATCTCTGGACCCGCAGGAAGAACTGATTCTGCTGGGCTACAGCATGGGTTCCCTGATTGCTTATGAACTGGCGCATGCCTTACTAGAGTCCGGGTACCCGGTAATCAAGCTGCTGTTCATGGCGGCCACCCCGCCCCACCGGATTGAAGCGGTGGATGAAGAGGAGCCGGACGATGATACGCTGCTGGAACGCTGCCGCATCTATGGCCTGATCAAGGAAGGGCAGTTTGCCTCCCAGCAGATGCGCCAGCTGTTTCTGCCGGCTCTCCGCAGTGATATTACAGCGGTTAACCGTTACAACCTGGATAATCAGTACCGCTGCCGCAGATTCGATCCCGCTATCCAGATTGCTGTGTTTCAGGGGCTTGAGGATCACTCCGTCACCGCCATGCAGGACTGGAGCGACCTGTCGGAACGGGAGATTCCGTATCATACCTACCCGGGCGGGCATTTCTTTTACTACGAATTCCAGCAGCAGGTATATCACCATATCATCGGTTTCATCACATCCGGCCAGACAAGCCCATTCAAAGGAGGAAGCGGACAATGAACAATATTCTCGGCATTTTAGGGGAGAACATGCGGAAATATAGGGACAAGGTGGCGATTGCGGAGAGCAGCCGCTCCATCACCTATGGAGACTTAAACGCGTTGTCTAATATCTATCTGCAGCAGCTGCAGGTGAAGGGCGTTCAGGCTCATGATGTGGTAGCGATCGAGCTGGAGCGCAGCATTGAGGCGATTGCCGCTATGGTGGCGGTATTGAAGGCGGGAGCCGCTTATACCGTGATCAACAAGGACTATCCGGAAGGCCGCAAGCAGTCCATGCGCGAAACGATCCAGGTTAAAGCTACAATTAATGAAGTGTTGCAGCCGGTTCCCGGTCTGAGAGAGGTATGGGACTTTCCCGCACGTACTCCGGAGCAGCTCTGCTACATTGTCTTCACCTCAGGCACAACCTCCACGCCCAAAGCGGTCGGCATTCCGGACCGCGGTGTCCTCCGCCTGCTGGGGGATGAGCGCCTGGGCCTTGCCCCGGACAAGATCATTTCCCATATCAGTCCGCTGGAATTCGACGCATCGATTATTGAGATCTGGGGCGGACTGCTGTCCGGTATGACCATTTCCTTATTATCGAAGACGGAGATTCTGAATATCTATCATGTGGAAAAACGGATCAGCCAGGGCATTGACGTGATGTGGATTACCTGCTCCCTGTTCAACTTCTGGGTGGACAAGAAGCCGGAAATGTTCAAGAGTCTCTCCCGTGTAATTGTCGGCGGAGAGCAGCTCAGCTTATCCCATGTCAATGAAGTGCTTAAGCATACCACTGTAGTAAACGGCTATGGCCCCACAGAGAACACCGTGTTTACTACCCTGGATGTCATGGAGCAGGGAAGTGTAATGCAGGAGATTGCCATCGGTACAGCGATTCATGGAACGTTGACTCATATTGTGGATGAGCAAGGGCAGAGCGCCGCAGAAGGGGAGCTTTATGCCAGCGGACTCGGGGTCGCGCTTGGTTATCTCGGCAATTCGGAGAAGACGAAGGAAGCTTTTATCCAGTGGCAGGGCCAGGAGGTTTATAAGACAGGCGATCTCGTCCGGGTGAATGCGGAGGGCAAAATTGTCTATCTCGGCCGCAAGGATACCCAGGTCAAAATCAACGGATACCGGATAGATCTGCAGGAGATCGAATATACCGTCCGTGCCCAGGGGATTCAGAACTGCCATGCTTTTGTCCGGGACAAAAAAATCTATCTGGCGGTCACGACCCGTTCCGAGAACATCGCCCAGGTGCTGAAGCAGCTGCTGCCGATCTACATGATTCCGTCCAAGATCGTCTATGTCCATGAAATTCCGCTGACCGCGAACGGGAAGACGGACACCAAGACCTTATACGAGAACCATTTCCTCAGCAAAAATAAAAAGCTCTCGCTGATCCTGCAGCAGTATTTGCCCGGTGCGGCCTTAAATGAGCAGACCAACATTTTTGAGCAGGGCGTGGATTCCGTCACCGTCTGGGAGATTGCCCGGGAGATTAACCAGCAGTTTAATGCAGATATCAGCTTCTTCGACGTCTTTGAACACCCGTCCATTGAACAACTATCCAATATGCTGGGAGAGGAACATTATGCAGCGAACTATCTATGATTTTCTATACCGAAAATACGGCTTTAATCTCCAGGGCGGCAACACCGCCTTTCGCAGAAAGTTTACAGCGGGAATGAAGACCTATTGGGGACTCAAGCTGCTGGTGGTCGGGATCTATTTCTTCTTGTTCCTGCGCTTTGTGGGTGAGGACCAATTCATTCCGGATGACACGTATTGGTTCGTTCTGAGTGTAGCGGCCGTGCTGGTTCTGATTAGTCTTTCTTATTTGAATGTTTTTGGCGCCTGGTACGCCATCGCCCTCAGCAGACACCGCAAATGGATTGATTCACTGCTGATCATTTCAGGTCTTCTGCTCTGCATCCGTTTTCCGGTGTACACCTTCGGGGAGGCGATGCCAAATGTCGGCGAGCTGCGGGAAACGCTGATTCTGCCGGGAATTCTGATGCTGATGCTCGGGCTGTACCGCAAGATCCACTACCGGAGTTCGGGCGTTGTCCCGCTGAGCGCACTGGCAAGTCTGCTGATTACCGCAGGCATCCTGCTCAAATATCCGGTCCATTCCATTACACAGAGCATCTACTTAAGCTTTATACTGCTGATCAATGCCGGATTTGTTGCGGACCTGCTCTTGTTTCATTATTGGCACCGCAAATCTAAGGCCGGCGAACGATAAGGGGATGAGGCCATGATTAGTCCGCACTTGATCGATATGAAGGAGCAGCACACCTTCGAGGTTCACAAAATATTAAGCTCCACCGAGTACGTGATGTACTGCAATATCTGCAATGAGAGCCGGCGCAAGGAATTTCTGTACGGGCGTTATGCGATCAAAAAAAACCTGGCGGACCAGTCGGATTCCTTCAAAGGTGAGCTTAGCGGAATAACGGTGGAGTATGGCAGCCTGCGCTTCCCGATTATTAAAGACCAGCTGGTTGAGGTGGGGCTCAGCCATTCCAAGCGGTATGTGCTCTCGGTCGTCTACTCCAAGGATAATATTGTGGGCATCGATATGGAAACCATCCGGCTGGATGTGCCGATTGAAGAGATGCTGAGCGGCAGCGAAAAAGAGCTCATGTCCGGATATGAATCCCCCGCCCGCTTCGCCTATATGTTCTTCAGCTGCAAGGAAGCACTGGGTAAGGCATTCAAAATGGGGCTGCTTGCCGACTATGCCATTTATGAAATCTCCTCCATCAGACCGGAGAGTATGTTCGGCACGGAAGTATTCCGGATTCAGTTCAAACATTTCCCGTTTCTGGTCGGCTATTCCTTCATGAAAAGCGAGCAGGAAATCTGCAGCCTGGTCGTTCCGCAAAAGATTGAGGTACAAGAGGTACTGAAGGTTCTGATTGACACTTGAGCAGATTATATGTTCCACCCGCCAATTCGCCGCCGCGCATCCGGACTCTCTGGATGTACGGCGGCGTTTTTCATAGAGAGCGCTGTATTCGTTTTCACAGGTACGTATAATTTCGGTACATTTAGGACATGCCGCTGCATTTATGCCAGCATTTGGTACATCTAAGTCTCATCCTGGGTATGAACCGTAAATCTCTCAGAAAAATGTTTAATATTAAGGACAAGAGAGGTGACCAAATAAGATGGAAGCTGAAGAAGCAGTAAAGATGGGATTTACCGAATCGCTGGCCTGCAGAATGGCCCGAAGACTGAACAAGGAGCGTGAGGGAGAATACATTGATTATCTGAAAATGAAGCTGGGATTTGAAATGCTGCTGATTAATCTGAATAAGCTCGTTCTGGTTTACGGAGCGGCCATCCTGTTCCATCTGCTCTGGCAGACATTAATCATGCACGGTGCCTACTTCGCAATCCGCAAAACAGCATTTGGCCTCCATGCGAGCAGCAGCATGATTTGCAGTATATCAAGTACTGCTATGTTCGTAGGTATACCGTATCTATGCGAACAATACATAAGGTTCAACAACATACAGGTAGGAATCATTGGTTTACTAGCTACATTACTGCTTTACCGGTATGCACCGGCGGATACAGATAAATTTCCGCTGCTGGGCAAGGAAAGAAGAGAGAAATTAAGAAAGACAACAACAAAGTCCAGTCTGCTGATTGTGCTTATCGCCCTAGCTATTCCTAGTCCGACCATTAAGGCTCTGGTGCTGACGGGAATCCTGCTTCAAGTACTTATGATCTTGCCAATAACCTATAAACTATTGAAAAGGAGCTACAATAATTATGAAAACTATGACGCAAAGAATGTTTAACGAGGTAAAGGACGGACTAACCAGAACAGTGAGAAGTGCGGCAATCAAGAGCGGTGATATTGCGATGGAAACATGCTGCGTGACATTCTTCCACGAACCTAAAATACCGATGGAGTTATTAAAGGCCTCAGTCCATAAATAATCAGCGATTTAAGCATCACTGCACGGCTACGTAATCAATAGTACCCGAAAAGGTCTCCGCTATAGGAGGCCTTTTTGGGTTATTCAGCTTTACTAGATTATCTTGTATGAATTACAATGATATGTATAGGGTTAAAGTACCAATCTTGTATAAAATTACAGAATGAACTTAAGCTGAGGGGGATAGGGATTTTGGGAGAATTATTATCGGTCGGACTTCAGATGTTAACACTTACTTTGAGTATTTATATGTTAAATCAGGGAAGATTCAATCTGAAATTCAGTCTTGTAATGTTTATAGGCTCTCTTTGTATCGGATATCCTCTATACAGAATGATTGGAATTCCCAGTATAGCTATTATTCTGCTTTTTTGTATTGCACTAAGTTACTGGAAATCCAGGGGAATTGTATTCAGTATAATTATTCCAATTATTTCAATAATTATTTCTGTAATCAGTGACTACATAACAAGCGGTATATATATCAGGTTCACTAATTCCTCTCTTGAAGAGATTACCGTGGGATTCTATTACTACCCTACTTATATCGTGATCGCCATTCTTCTCACATTCGCGGCCCGGTTTCTCTTTACCAAATTCCAGGCGTATGAGCTGTTATTCCGCAGACACGGATTTTTGTTTGCTGTATTATGCGTAATCACGGTAGTGATTTTTTATGCTAACATCCTAATCGGCAAGCAGCAGGGATTCACGAATGCCAATATTCAGGCGAACAGTCTGCTGTTTGTATTTTATTTCATCCTCTTAATCGGTGTGTTCATGGTGCTGACGCGTAGTGTCATGAAAGAGGCTCTTATGCAAGGCAAGCAGGAGCAGTACGAGCGGCTGCTGGAGTACACCGATAATCTGGAAATGATGTACACTGACATGCAGAAATTCCGCCATGACTATATCAATATTTTGCTGTCGATGTCCGAATACATACGCTCTAAGGATGTGGAGGGGCTCAGCACCTATTTTGACCACAAAATCCTTCCGATCAGCGAGGGAATGCAGAACAACAACTATAAGCTGGGCACACTGCAAAATGTAAAAATCCAGGAGCTAAAGGGCATTCTGTCCTCGAAGCTGATCCGTGCGCAGGAGCTGCACATCGATGCAGTCGTGGAGGCGGTAGAGCCGATTGAAGCCGTCAATATGGATTCTGTCAAGCTCTGCCGCTGTCTGGGGATCATTCTGGATAATGCAATCGAAGAAGCCATCAAATGCGAATCATCGAACCTGCGGGTGGCGCTGGTCAAGCGGACCGGAGGGGTACTGATTGCTGTAGCGAACAGCTGCCAGCCGGACGGCCCGGAGCTGCACCGGATTTTTGAGAAAGGCTTCTCCACCAAAGGTACAGGCCGGGGCCTCGGGCTTAGCAATCTGCGGGAGATCGTATCCCAGTGCGCCGGGGTAACGCTGGATACCTACAGGAAAGACGGGCAGTTTATTCAGGAACTGGAAGTTTACTAGACAGGAGGAAGCTTAATGCTGGAGATATTTGTGTGTGAAGATGACCCGGAGCAAAGGAAGCGCCTGAACTCTTACATAGAGAATTACATAATGATGGAGAATCTGGATATGAAGCTGGTGATTTCGACGGGGCGTTCCCAGGAGATTATCGACTATTTGCAAAATAACCGTGTAACGGGGCTTTATTTTCTGGATGTGGATCTGCAGGAGGAGAAGAGCGGGATCGCTCTGGGAGCTGAGATCCGCCAGTATGACAGCCTCGGTGCAATCGTCTTCGTGACTACCCACTCGGAGCTGACGTATTTAACGTTTACCTATAAGGTAGAAGCGATGGATTATATTACAAAGGACAAATTCACCGATATCCGCCAGCGGGTCATTGAATGTATCGATACTGCGAATACGCGCTATCTGCAGAACAAGTACAATAATATCAAGAAGTTCCAGACCAAATCCGGCGATAAGATGATCAGTGTAGATTATAATGATATTTTATTTTTTGAGACCTCGCCGCAGCTGCACAAAATCATCCTGCATGCCAAGAACCGTCAGGTTGAATTCTACGGCAAGCTGAAGGACATTCTCGAGATGGACTCCCGGTTCTACCGTTGCCACAACTCCTTTGTGGTCAATAAGGATAATATTGCCGAAGTGGATACTAAGAACCGCGAGATTCGTATGATCAATGGCGAGATCTGCTATGCTTCCAGCCGTTTTCTTGGGGGACTGAAGGATATTATCCCGCACTAACTACTATAGAAGGCTTGTAAATATCGAAGGGCGGTTTCTGCACCGGGGTTACTTGGCAGATTCCGCTCTTTTTGCCGTGAGCAAATTTAATGCTCCCGCCAGAGGGATTTTTGCTATAATGGTTAGAAGGAATACATATGTTCGCTTAAGTGACGGACAATGGATGATAACGGTGGAATATCCTGCCTGTGATAGAGGAGAGATTGGATTTGCGCATCTTGGGAATTGACCCGGGGCTGGCAATTGTCGGCTTCGGCTTCGTGGATAAGGAAGGAAATAAATTAACACCGGTTCAATATGGTTCCATTCAGACCGAGGCGCATACACCGGAGGAAGAGCGGCTGCTGCATGTCTATGAAGGCATGGTTCAGCTTATTGACAAATACAAGCCGGATGCGGTTGCGGTGGAGAAGCTGTTTTTCGCCCGCAATGTAACAACTGCGCTGCCTGTTGCGCAGGCACGCGGTGTGCTGATTCTTGCAGCGGTGCAGCGGGGGCTTCCGGTCTCCGAATATACACCGATGATGGTGAAGCAGGCCGTGGTCGGTTACGGCAAGGCGGAGAAGAAGCAGGTGCAGGAAATGGTGAAGCTGCTGCTGAAACTGTCCGCTGTCCCGAAACCGGATGATGTAGCGGATGCGCTTGCTGTAGCGGTATGTCATGCCCATTCTGTAAGTCTTAATTCCAAATTAAATGAGGTATTGCGAAAATGATAGATTACTTAAGAGGACCGGTTGTACATTTGGAGTCAGAATATGTGGTGCTGGATGTCCAGGGGATCGGCTACCGGGTATTCTGCCCGAATCCTTATGCATTTGCCAAGACGGAAGGGCCTGTGACGATCTATATCCATTATCAGACACGTGAGGATGCGACACTGCTGTTCGGATTCCCGACCCGGGAAGAGCAGAAGCTGTTCCGCAAGCTGATAGAGGTATCGGGCATCGGTCCGCGCGTTGCCCTGGGGATCCTGACGGGAGGAACGCCGGATCAGCTGATCGCGGCCATCTATCAGGAGAATATTACTTTCCTGACGAAGCTGCCGGGAATCGGCAAAAAGACCGCGCAGCGGATGATTCTGGATCTGCGCGACAAGCTGGACGGACTGAGCTCCGTTTCGATGCAGACCGGATTATTCGCGGTTGCTGCAGAGGCTGATGCCAAAGCAGCCGCGCTGCCTTGGGAAGAAGCACGGGACGCGCTGAAGGCACTGGGTTATACTGAAGCTGAGCTTGACCGTGTCTGGCTGACGATGAAGAAAGAAGGCACGGATACAGGAACTGTTGATGTGCTGATGAAGAAGGCGCTGGGGCTGCTCTATATAGCGAAGTAAGCCTTGAAGAACGGAGTGATGAATAAATGGATGACCGGATCATATCAGCTAATCTGATGATGGACGAGCAAGCGGTGGAATTAAGCCTGCGTCCGCGTTATTTGGGCGAATATATCGGACAGAATCAGGTGAAAGAGAACCTTAAAATATATATTGAAGCTGCCAAAATGCGCAGTGAGGCGCTGGATCATGTGCTGCTGTACGGTCCTCCGGGCCTTGGCAAAACAACGCTGGCCAATATTATCGCCAATGAGCTTGGTGTGAATCTGCGGACAACGTCAGGTCCGGCTATCGAGCGGCCCGGGGATCTGGCGGCACTGCTCACCAATCTGCAGGAAGGCGATGTGCTGTTCATTGACGAGATTCACCGGCTGCACCGTACGGTGGAGGAAGTGATGTATCCGGCAATGGAGGATTTTGCACTCGATATTATGATCGGCAAAGGCCCGAGCGCCCGTTCCGTCCGGCTGGATCTGCCGCCGTTTACACTGATCGGTGCAACCACACGTGCCGGACTTTTGTCCGCGCCGCTGCGTGACCGATTCGGGGTGGTTAGCCGCCTGGAGTATTACAGCATTGATGAGCTGAGCTTCATCGTCTCCCGCAATGCCGAACTGCTCGGCATTGAGATCATCGGCGATGCCGCCGAAGAGATTGCACTGCGTTCGCGGGGGACGCCGCGGATTGCGAACCGCTTGCTGAAGCGGGTCCGTGACTTTGCACAGGTGCGCGGCGACGGGATTATTACCCCGGATATTGCCGGTGAGTCGCTGAAGATGCTGCAGGTGGACCCGCGCGGGCTGGACAGCATTGACCATAAAATGCTGCGCTCCATGATCAGTGTTTTCCGCGGTGGTCCCGTAGGACTGGATACAATTGCTGCTACGATAGGTGAAGAGAGTCAGACCATTGAGGATGTATATGAGCCGTATCTTTTGCAGATCGGATTTCTGCAGCGGACGCCGAGAGGAAGAATGGTGACGCCTGCCGCGTACCAGCATTTAGGTCTTCCACTCCCTCCGCAGCAATAGAACGAATATATATCAAAATATATAAGCTGAACTAAAGACTTACCTAGAGGCAAAAGCAGTGTAGGGGAAGTTTGGAACTGTAGGAGCGATAGCGTTCGCCTTTAGGTTTGGATTTCTACCGCGAACAGCGATTATAGTCAGGAAATCCAAACCTAACAGCGACCGGAAGTCCAAACATTCCCCGCAGCTGTGTACGGTTCCGGTTGATTAATCTTTAGTTCAGCTTGTACAACAACTTCTAAGGGGGACTTCCTGATGAATTTTGCCAGTCGCAGAGGAATTAGAAAGCTGGGCCGGACCCTTCTTGCAGCAACGCTGATTGCCGGCAGTTTTCTGCTTCCCGCGGGTGACAGCCATGCCGAATCCAGCCGGACCATCCGGGTTGCACTGTATGCCGATATCGGCAGCAAATATAAATCCACCGTCCCGTTCGTAACGCTGCAATCGAATGCAGTCTTTAATCTGGAGTCGGTTGCCGGAACAGCTCTACTACCGATTCCGGCTAGCAACAAAATCCGCGTCAGCCTGGACGGCTACAGGGTTAAGGTTATGGAGACTCCATCCTGGCAGACTGCTGCTGACGCCGCGAAGAAGCTGCAGGCTACTTCCGATAAACCGCAGCTGTTCGTTACCACACGCGGCGGTGCCAGCGTGTATCAATTATATACTGGTCCGTATGTAAGTGAGGCTGCAGCCAAAGAAGGTCTTACCCGCGTAGGTAAGGCGGGGCTGACCATTCCGGCTGGCCAGACGATAGCCGTCAAGGGCAACAAGTATCTGCTCGCCGGTGAATTCGCTACTTCCCAGGAGGCGGAAACCGTTCTGAACAGCATTGCAGATGCCGGACTTGATGCCTGGAAGGTGCTGGTGTCAGGTGCTGACGGCAGTGCGAAGTATCAGGTATGGGCCGGTGAAGCTGTGAATGACAGCGAGTTAGCTGCGCTGCAGGCGGGCGCAGCTGCCGCGTTGCCGCAGCTGGCCTGGACGACCGTTGCTGCCGGTGCCACCGGCCTGATCATCCGGACGGATGCGGGGATGGACTGGATCAGCGAAGGCCAGGCCTTCCATTACGTAGTGTCCGGTACGGGTGCGAAGTTTATAGCCGCCGGCAATGAAGCCGGCATTCAGATTGTGGAGAGATCCAAACGTACCTACCGCGGTGATCTGGAGCTGAGTGGTTTGGCGGGATCCTTGGCAGTCATCAATGAGGTTCCGCTGGAGCAGTATTTATATGCTGTAGTCGGCGGAGAAGTTTCCTCAGGTTGGCCGGCGGAAGCGCTGAAGGCCCAGGCGGTAGCTGCTCGCAGCTATGCGCTGGCTCAGGGCAACAGGTTCGATGTGGCGAATGTCGTGGATACGACCCTTAGCCAGGTATACAACGGCATCGGAGCCGAAGCGCCTGTCATTACCAAAGCGGTGGATGCCACCGCCGGTGAAGTGCTGATGAGCGGCGGCAAGCTTGTCGAAGCCGTCTTCTCTTCAAGCAGCGGCGGTGTGACAGCCGATCCCTCCGAGGTATGGAATAACGGCGGCAATGTGTTCGTCAGTGTACTAAGCGCCGAGGACGCGGCGGCGGTTGCATCCTCGAAGAAATGGTATTATGTGCTCCTGCCAAATGGCGTCTCCGGGTATGCCCGTGAAGATAATATTAAATTGACTGGTGACAAAACTGCGGCGGGACTGAGTATAGCTACAGCAACAACTAAAGATGTGAATATCCGGCCTTTGCCGGTTATTGAGAGCAGCAGTAGTCCTGTAGGCAAGCTGAATCCCGGTGACAACGCCGTTGTGCTGGATCAGGTCTACGAATCCGGCAGCTACAGCTGGATTAAAGGGCCCTATACCTCAGCCGAGCTGCTGAAGAGTCTGAGCGGCAAGACAAGCAATGCGCTGCCGTCTTCCATTGGGAGTCTGCAGGTCACTCAGCGCGGGCCCTCGGGAAGAGCTACGCAAGTAAAGGCAAACGGCGAGATTCTGCAGGTGAAATACCCGGATCTTTTCCGGTCGGCATTTAACGGATTGCCCAGCACTTTGTTTGATATTGTACCTTCCGGCAGTTATACTGTATTAGGCGCTGACGGCTCTACAGCAACCATTGGCGGCTCTCAAACTGCAGGTGTGCTGTCTGCCACCGGCAAGGTTTCTGCCCAGAGCAGCGGAACTGTTGTTATGGGCGCAGATGCTTCCGCCAGAGTCGTTACCGGTACCAGCGGATTTTACTTTATCGGCTGGGGGAACGGCCATGGTCTCGGCATGTCTCAATGGGGTGTAAAGGGCATGGCGGACAACGGGTATGATTATAGGCAAATATTGCAACACTATTTTAATAACGTTACTATAGTTAAGGAATGAAGACTGAACATGAATGTAGAAGATTATGACTTTCATCTGCCGGAGGAGCTGATTGCCCAGACTCCGCTGCCTGACCGCAGTGCTTCAAGGCTGCTGATGGTGAATAAGGAGAAAGGGCAGCTCGAACATCGGCATTTTACTGATATACTAGAGCAGTTTCAGCCAGGCGATACACTGGTGCTGAATGATACACGGGTAATTCCCGCAAGACTGTTCGGAATCAAGGAAGATACCGGTGCCAAAGCCGAGGTGCTTCTCCTGAAGAATCTGGGGGAAGACCGCTGGGAAGCGCTGGTGAAGCCGGGCAAGAAGCTGAAGACCGGTGCGGTCATTATTTTCAGCGATGAGCTGCGTGCAGTTATTGAAGAAGAGTCAGATATGGGCGGGCGGACCTTGCGCTTCATCTATCAGGGGATTTTCCAGGAAATTCTGGACAGACTGGGTTCCATGCCGCTGCCCCCTTATATTAAGGAAAGACTGGATGACCGTGAACGTTATCAGACCGTTTATGCCCGTCATGAAGGTTCAGCAGCCGCACCGACGGCAGGCCTGCATTTTACCAAGGAACTGCTGGAGCAAATTGCTGCAAAAGGCGTAAATATCGCCTATATTACCCTTCACGTTGGACTCGGCACTTTCCGCCCGATGTCTGTGGAGAAGGTAGAAGAGCATGTGATGCATGCAGAGTATTATGAGTTATCCCAGGAGACGGCCGATCTGCTGAATGCGGCAAGGTCAAGGGGCGGGCGGATTATCGCCGTTGGCACCACCTCCTGCCGGACGCTCGAAACGGCCGGAAGACAGGCTGGGGATGGAATCCTTCAGGCAGGCAGCGGTTGGACGGATATTTTTATTTATCCCGGCTACCAGTTTACAGTAGTAAACGCGCTGATTACGAATTTTCATCTACCGAAGTCAACCCTGGTTATGCTGGTTAGTGCTTTAGCGGGACGGGAGCATATACTTGCCGCATATGAGGAAGCGATTAAGGAACACTACCGCTTTTTCAGCTTCGGAGATGCAATGTTTATTTATTAAGCAATAGGAAGGGTTAAACATATGGCAGCAATTACTTATGAACACATTAAAACCTGCAAGCAGTCCGGAGCCCGGCTCGGCAGAGTCCACACTCCGCATGGTGTCATTGAGACACCTGCATTCATGCCGGTAGGCACACAGGCTACAGTCAAAACGATGGCTCCCGAAGAGCTCAAAAAAATGGACGCTCACATCATTCTGAGCAACACGTACCATTTATTTCTGCGGCCGGGTCACGATATTATCCGCGAAGCCGGCGGATTGCATAAATTCATGAACTGGGATCGTCCGATCCTGACAGACAGCGGCGGTTTTCAGGTATTCTCGCTCAGTGACATGCGCAAAATCACCGAAGAAGGCGTACATTTCCGTTCCCATCTGAATGGCGACAAGAAATTCCTCTCCCCGGAAGTGGCGATGGAGGTTCAGAACGCGCTCGGCTCGGATATTATGATGGCTTTTGATGAATGCCCGCCGTTCCCTGCAGAATATGATTACGTCAAAAAATCACTGGAACGTACATCACGCTGGGCGGAAAGATGCCTCAAAGCTCATGCCCGTCCGGAGGACCAGGGACTGTTTGCAATCGTGCAGGGGGGCATGTATGAAGACTTACGCCGCCAGAGTGCAGCTGATTTGACTTCCATGGATTTCCCGGGGTATGCTATTGGGGGGCTCAGCGTCGGAGAGTCCAAGCAGCTTATGTATGAAGTGCTGGATTATACAGTTCCGCTCCTGCCGCAGACTAAACCGCGCTATTTAATGGGTGTCGGTTCACCGGATGCGCTGCTTGAGGGGTCAATTCGCGGTGTGGACATGTTCGACTGTGTTCTGCCTACCCGCATTGCCCGTAATGGAACAACGATGACCAGTCAGGGAAGACTCGTTGTACGCAACGCCCAGTATGCCCGTGATTTCGGGCCGCTTGATCCGGAGTGCAACTGCTATACCTGCCGGAATTATTCCCGCGCTTATTTGCGTCATCTAATCAAAGCCGATGAAACCTTCGGCCTGCGGTTAACGACATACCATAACTTACACTTCCTGCTGGATTTGATGCGTAAAGTGCGTGAAGCTATCAGGGAAGATCGGCTGCTTGATTTTCGCGATGAGTTTTTTGCACAATACGGATTGTATGATAATCTTAAAGGCTTCTAGAACACTGGATTGTGCTTCAATGTGTACTGAAAGGAGGGAAAGATATGTTTCAATTTGCAGCAGCTAACGGTGGCGGGGGTAGCATTCTGGGTCTTGTAGGCCCGTTTGTACTTATGTTTGTGGTGTTTTATTTCTTACTTATTCGCCCGCAGCAGAAGAAAACCAAAACGCGGAACAGTATGTTAAAAGCTCTGAAAAAAGGCGATAAGGTAGTCACGATTGGTGGCCTTCACGGGACGATCACAGAGATTTCCGATGATATCGTTGTTTTGCGGGTTAATGATGTAACCAAGCTCACCTTTGACCGCGGTTCGATCAGCCATGCGGTTACAATCGCAGAAGGTAAAGAGTAGTTTTCACCACATACATAAAAAGCGGCCATTCTCTTATGGGAGAATGCCGCTTTTTTGTGTGCTTTAATCGTTCTAGCAATATCTGAGTATCACTGAACATCCGTTGCCCGGCTCCGCACAGCCAGTGATTCTTCCCCGCTGCGTAGCGTAAGCTTCGCGAGCTGGACAGCTGCGGAGGTAGAGAGTACTGCGAGCAGAGTTCCGCCGAGCATGTCGGTGAGCCAGTGGATGCCGAGATAGAAGATTCCGAACACAATCATAACTGCAGAGACTGTTGTAATGACCATCCAGCGCCGGTTACCGGAACGGTAAGCCAAGATCGCTGTAGAAACGGAAATGGCCGTATGCAGGCTTGGAAAGCAGTTATTCAGACCGGATAGGGGTCTATATTCCTGTTCGAATCTCGGGAAAACGTCAAGCATTGTAAACCGGACACCTGCCGGAGCATAGGACCAAACCTCGTTTACCGGGAAATACAAATAGAACGGAATGGCAACTGCATAAACGATCATGATCGTGTAGCAGGTGGCATAGAGCATCACGCGGTTTTTATCCAGCAGATAGACGCCAAGTGATGCGGCGAGCACAGACTGGAGCATAAAAATATAGAAGAAAACAATAATCGGCGTCAGCCAGGGAGAATAAAAGAGCTGCTGCACATACTCTACAAAATGCCCCTCCAGCCCGAAGATGAAGGATGTAAAATCGGAGCCGAGATGCATCTTCCTTTCGATCTGCAGTTCGTATTTGTTAAGGGTTAGAACACTAATCATTCCGGCAATAATTAGCAGAAACTTATAAGAGCGCAGCAGTTCCCTACCGATTTCCAGAAAGGCCAGCAAAGGATTACGCCGGGTACCGAGCCAGATTAACAGCACTACAATAACAACGGTATAGAGAACTACATGATTCATCGATTGATACAGCAAAACATTCAAAGCCTCCTTGAGCTTTTGCACAGTCAGATGAATCCAGTGTAACATATTTTCGAAGAAGGTTTTTATTTTTTAGAATATTCTATTTATTAGGATCTTTGCAAATTAACCCCAAACATTCCTCCGAGTGCCCCAATCGTTGCCGCAGCCAAAATCCACAAGCCGTCAATGCCGGCAGGCGAGCTGTCAAGGGCGAGAAATCCGACCAGCAGCACAATCGCCCCGTAAAAAGTGCCGGTTAGCGCACCTTGATACCAGCCCTTGTTTACAGCTCTGCTTCCGGCGGTCAGACCGCCGAATGCGGCAGCAATACCGTGGACAATATAAGTATACATTGTAAGGTCCTGCTCCTTAAGGCCGCTGCCCCACAGCAGGAGTGAGAGAATAAATGCCCCTGCCAGCATCCACATAAACGATCGGCATAAACCCGACAGAACTGGATTTGAAATTCTCCACGAAAGCAGGCGCCGGATTAAGTACATGATACAACCTCCTAAATTTTTTTGAGCGTAACTCCCGAGAATCATCTTCGAAAAAAACTGCTACGGAAGCATCGCTTAATTTTTTGAGCTTGGCTTTCATTAACTACTAATCAGTGTATGGGAAGGCTTGCCCCAATAGTACAAGAAAGGCATGTCTGTCCTTTTACCATTAATTTATATGGCAGCTTCCGAATGTTCCCTTGGCAGGGAGGCCAGAATAGGGTTACAATCATCCGCCCCGGAGACAGGTTTTGGGGTGAGAAGCGGAAGGGGGAGCGAAGAGAATATGTTCAGGCATATTTCTGTCCATATCTTTCTGACCGTGCTGATGTATATCCTCATTTTCCTGAGCATGCGCATTATGGGGAAGCGTGAGATCGGCAAGCTGTCTGTATTTGATCTGACGATCTCCATCATGATTGCAGAAATTGCTGTGTTTGTGATTGAAGATATCGAACGGCCGGTCTACGACGGGATTGTACCTATGGCAACTCTGGTTTTGATTCAAATATTAGTTGCACAGCTCAGCCTGAAGAGCAGAAAACTGCGGCTGCTGGTTGACGGCAAGCCCAGCGTCCTAATCTCAGACGGGAAGCTCAACCGGAACGAAATGCGCAAACAGCGGTACAATCTTGATGATTTGCTGCTTCAGCTTCGTGGTCAGAATATCGATAGCCCTGCTGACGTGGAATTTGCGATACTGGAGACCAGCGGGCAACTGACGGTTATAGAAAAAAGTAAAGGTGTCTCATCAACGAACCAGTCCGGCAACAGCAGTACAGCCGCCGGGGAGCAGGATCAGAATTCAAATGAAGGCGGGAATTCGGGCGCCTCTGGGAGCACTGCGCTGCCGGGCAAAAAGATCAGGTATGAAGGCCTACCGATTCCCCTCATTATGGACGGAAAGGTACAGGATGATAATTTGGAAATGATCGGGAAAAATAGGTTTTGGCTGCGGACCCAAATCCGCCAAAAAGGTGTTTCTGATTTTCGTGATGTGTTTCTCTGTTCTATCGATCATAAAGGTAAAATTTATGTAGACCGGCTGCACAGCCGATGAATTTTTAACGCCGGCGTTTGAAGAATGGCACACGGTCCAGATCACGTACAGAGATGAGGCCGGAGAGTAGGCAGATTCCCAGATAAAGGGCCATGCCACTCGTGGCAGACAATAAGAACTGCAGCCACCCGGCGTCAGAGAAATGTACAGAGGTATACACGTAAGACATCCCGGCTGCCATAATGATCATTGCGGTGAGTGTTTTGAGGGGATCGGCGATTCTAAGCGACAATTTGATCAGCTTTACCACGCTTGCTCCATGCAGCAGAGTGACCAGAATACTGTTGACCATAATCGCTATGATGGCACCATAGATCCCGTACTCTGGCTGTGAGGCGAGCATTAGGATGAGCAGGATTTTGACCACTGCACCAATCAGCGTATTAATGAGGGCCCGGCCTGGCCGGTCCATGGCCTGAAGGGCGGCCTGCAGCGGCGCCTGGACATACAGAAACAGTGCAAAAGGGGCCATCATCCGCAGCATTGGGGCGGTGTCCGCATTGCCGTACATAAGCGTGCACAAGGGTACGGCAAGTACATACATGATCGCGGCAAAAGGGGCGCCCGTGACCATGGCCAGCCGCAGAGCCTGGTGCATTCTCTTATGAATCGTAGTCAGATCATGACGGGCTGCCGCTTCTGACAATGAGGGAACAAGCGAAACCGCAAGTGAAGAGCTCAGCACTCCGGGAAGCAGCAGCAGCGGAATGACCATACCCTGCAGAGATCCGTATTGTGCAGTGGCTGCAGCAGTCGCAATTCCGGCAAGCGCCAGGCTGCGGGCGGTAATGATAGACTCCAGCAAATAGGAAAAGGAGCCGACAAGACGTCCTGCTGTGACAGGAACGGCAATACCAAGCAGCCGTCTCATTACTGGAGCCGTCTGCGGATCCACCATATTTAGCTTTTCAAGTCCTTGCTCTGAGGGCTCTCCGGATAAACTGTCCTTTTTGTCTCTATTCACGATAAAGTAGTATTGCAGCAGCAGCGCCAGCATTCCGATAATCTCTCCGACGGTTACCCCCAGCATAGCCCCCGCTGCCGCAAAAGCAATCCCCTTCGGCAGCAGAATCCAGGAAAACCACAGCATGAAAAATATCCGGATGACCGATTCCAGCACCGAGGAAAGTGCTGAAGGAATCATGTTCTGTCTGCCCTGAAAATAGCCGCGGTAAATGGAAGAAACCGCGACAATGGAGATCATGGGGGTCATACTGACGAAAGTATAGTATACCCGGTTGTCCGTCAGAACAACATTTGAGACCCATGAAGCGCATAGCAATGCAATCAGGGTGAACAGAAGCCCAAGGCCCAGGCTTAGCGTAAGTCCGGTATGCAGGATGCGGCGCGACTGATCCGGGCGGTTCTCCCCTTCGGCTTCGGCCACCATTTTTGCGATGGCAAGCGGTATTCCTCCGGTAATCACTGTGACCAGCACGATGAAAAAGGGATATCCGAGCTGGTATAAGCCAACGCCCTCGGCGCCGATAATCCGCGGCAGCGCAATCCGGGGAATAAAGCCCAGCATCCGGTTAATGATGCCCGCGGCCAGCAGAATCATCGTTCCTTGAATAAAGCTTTGTTTCCTCAAAGGGCACTCCTTCTTCCTGAAAATGAAATCAATGCAGGTAGTCTGCCCGTAAATAAAGCGGGCTTGTTTATTGATATGCTTGACCCTGTACACTACATGACAAGCTTTAGAATGTGACATCTTTTTGCGGGAAGCAGGAAAGCGGACAAGGAGGGTCGAATACATTCCTGTAGCCTGTTTTTAGCGAGGAAACTTTGGAGGTGTCATCACGTGGAATCGGAACAATTGAATTTTGACGAACTTAGCGATGCGATCGAGGCCATGTGCTCCAGTAAGGCGGAGGAATTCCAGCTGCTGGGCTATGAGTACGTAACGGGCAAGGATATCTGGGATTGTGTCAGCCGCAACTATGCCAAGGAGGGCAAGCCCCCTCTGCACAAGCTGGTGAACGATATATATTCATTAAAAGCCACAAGCTATATGAATTATTTGACAATAGCAGCGTACAGGGGATTCACCTGATCAAAAGGAACGATTTTCTTTTGCAAACAGCTATAGGAAGCGTTAAAGTAAGAGAGGATCAATTAAGCTGTACCTATCCAAACGGATGGCTTGCGACCCATAGCATAGCCGGCCGTTTCTTTGTGTGAATAGGGCACCGTCATTCTTCCTTGAATTGACGGTGATTTCGCACGTAGCTATAATAGGAATATTGAGTAATGAAAGGGGAACTAGCAAGAGCATGAAGAGACTGTTGAGCTTTATCATTACCGTGCTCGTTTTAACAGGCGTTATGGCGTTTACAACTCCCGGGCTGTTGGACAGGGTCCGGTTGGGTCTTGATCTGAAGGGTGGATTCGAGATTCTGTACCACGCTGAGCCGATGGAAACGGGAGGTACGCTGACCCGGGCTTCACTGCAAAAGACAGCAGAAAGCTTGGAAAAACGCGCAAACGCACTGGGTACCAGCGAGCCTGAGGTGACTACGGAGGGAACAGACCGCATTCGTCTGAAGATTGCCGGCGTTACCGACGAAGCTGAAGTCCGCAAGAAAATGAAAGAACCTGCGGTTCTGACTTTCCGCAGTGCTGCCGAAGGCGATGCAACAGGAGTTTATAGCAAAATTGAACTTGTGGGCAGTGATTTTGTTGAGAATGCTGCCGAAGTTCAGCGCAACAACCTGAACCAGCCAGAGATCAGCATCACTGTTAAAGATAAGAAAAAATTCGCGGAGATTACCGAGCGTCTGCTGGGTAAAGAACTTGCCATTTATCTCGATGATCAGTTGCTAGGTTCTCCACCGACGGTAAGAGCTGTATTGACCGACGGTAAAGCTTCGATCTCCGGAAATTACACGATAGATGAAGCACGTGCATTGGCTGACACCATTAACCTGGGTGCCCTGCCACTGAAGCTGACCGAGAAATACTCCCAAAGCGTTGGAGCTACTCTCGGTAAACAGTCTCTTGATCAAACGATCAAGGCCGGTCTTGTAGGTTCTTTGATTATCCTGATCTTTATGATGGCTATGTACCGTCTGCCTGGTGTTCTGGCCAGCTTCGCGCTGATCCTGCATACCTGGCTGCTGATTCTGGTCTTTGTCATCGCTGACTTTACCCTGACACTCCCCGGTATTGCCGCATTTATCCTCGGTATAGGGATGGCGGTTGATGCCAATATCATTACGAACGAACGGATAAGAGAAGAGATGCGCAGCGGTAAGAGTATCCTGTCTTCCGTAAAAGCGGGTAACAAAACCTCTTTCCGGACCGTTATGGACGCCAATGTAACGACCATTATCGTAGCGGCCGTTATGTTCGCATTCGGTACCGGCGCGGTTAAAGGCTTTGCGCTGATCCTGATTGTCGAAATCGTGCTCAGTATCGTAACGAACCTCTATTTTGCCCACTGGCTGCTCACAGTGCTGGTTAAAGCCGGTACTTTGAAAAAACCGAAGCAATTTGGGGTAAAGGAGAGTGACATCCGTGCGCTTTAAGAAAGATATGGATTTCGTGCATCTGAGTAAATATTTCTTTATTTTTTCTATTGTAATTACTGTAATGGGTGTAATCTTCCTCGGATTTATGGGACTCAATTACAGTGTGGATTTCAAAGCTGGTTCCAACGTCGATGTGTCGTTGTCGAAGAATATTACGCAGGATCAACTTCAACCTGCTCTTAGCGGTCTGGGACTTTCACACGAGCCGAATATTACAATCGGTGACAAGCGGGTGAATATCCGCTACGATGAAGAGCTGGATAATGAGCAGAGTGCTGCATTGAAAACTGCGATTACCAAACTGGATGACAAAGCTTCCTTCGAAGTCAACACCGTTGATCCGGAAATGGCCAAAGAGCTTGCTCGTAATGCGATCTATTCCGTGCTTCTGTCCAGCTTAGGGATTATCGTTTATGTAAGTATCCGTTTTGAATGGCGGTTTGCCGTTGCGGCGATCGTAGCACTGCTCCATGACGCATTCATGGTTGTGGCCATCTTCTCGATCTTCCGCCTGGAGGTAGACCTTACCTTCATTGTCGCGGTGCTTACGATTATCGGTTATTCCATTAATGATACGATAGTAATCTTTGACCGTATCCGTGAGAATCTGCGCTTTGGTAAGCAGAAATCGTATGAGGATCTTAAAGCGCTTGTCAATAAGAGTGTGTCGCAGACTCTTATGCGTTCCCTCTACACAGCATTTACAGTGTTTATTGCTGCATTCTTCCTGCTTATTCTCGGCGGAGAATCGATTAAAATGTTCTCGCTCGCTATGGTTATCGGTTTGCTCTTCGGAGCCTATTCCTCCATCTTTATCGCAAGCCCGCTCTGGCTGCTGCTCAAAAAGCGCCAGAAGGTTGCAGTGAAGAACAATCCGGCCAAAGCCTAAGCTTTACTTCCTCCGAAAAGCCGCGTCAAAGGCGACGCGGCTTTTCGGAATCTTTGGAGTAAGATGTCAGGTAGATGCCTCATCATGAGATTACTTGCTACCAGGTAAGGAGGGCCTCAGATATGAATGACAAACAATCACCGCAAAGTGAGACGGTTGCCTGGAACGGGATCGTCAGCGATGCTGCTCTGGCGTTAGCCAAAGGATGTGTAGGCTATTTCACAGGCAGCAAGGCACTGCTGGGCGATGCATTATATTCCGGAGCAGATGCTGCCGCCAAGCTGTCGGAAGCTCTTCCGTGGCGCTCAGAACAGGTTAAGAAGAATAATGGAACACGCCGCACCCAGCAAGGGCAAAGCAACAAAGAACCGATTATCGCGATTCTTTTTTCAGTACTAATTCTTATGGCCGGACTGCAGATTGCCTTTTCCGCCATCCGGGATTTAACCAGAGGACATTTGTCCACAGTCCCGCCCGCTGCACTTGTTACCGTCCTGATTTCGATTGTGTTTAAAGAGGTTATCTTCCAATACCAATACCGTTACTTCAAAAAAATAGGCGATGGCAGCCATGCCGCTTATGCAGATAGCCACCGTTTCAGTCTATATAGTTCAATTACCGCATTAATCGGGATTACACTGTCTATGGTTGGAGGATATATGGAATGGAGTCCGCTGTTGTATATGGACCCGATAGCAGCGCTGCTGACAGGCGCCCTGATTCTCCGTAAAGGCTATTCCATGATTACGGCTTCTGTATATGACAAAAAAAATCAAGAGCTTCCCTCGGAAGAAACAGCCAACTTCATTGAAACCGTCGGTCGTGTGCATGGAGTGATCCGTGTGGAGCATCTTCAGGCGATCGAACAGGGAAGATACGTTAATCTTCAAGTTAAAATCAGCGTCAATCCGCGGATTACCGTTATGGAAGCCCAGGATATCTCGGAATGTGCGAGAAAGCTGCTTCAGCACCGTTTTGTCCATGTAGGCGAGGTGCATATGGATGTCGTGCCGTATGATCCGGGCTATCCCTACAAAAGCAACCATCAGCTTGTGGACAACGATATTCCTACGCTGCTTCAGTAGAACGCATGGCGAGAGAAAGGTGAGCCCTATTGCTTCATTCAAAAACAAGATGGCATTCTCCGGCAGCCGATCCCGATACCGTTCGGGATTTGGCCCGGAGCCTTTCTATTTCTCCGCTCCTTTCTTCTTTGCTTGTGACAAGAGGACTGGATGCTCCTGAAGAGGCATTGCTCTTTATGGACGGGGGGGCGGATGACAGCCATGATCCATTCCTGCTTAAGGGAATGGCTGAGGCTGTCCCGCGTATTAGAAAGGCATTGCAAGACGGAGAACATATTCTGGTATATGGTGATTATGATGCGGATGGAGTGTCCAGCACGGCGCTTATGATCTATCTGCTGCGTCATCTCGGCGCTTCATTCGATATTTATATCCCGCACCGCTCTAATGAAGGCTACGGTCTTCATAATCATGCGCTGGATTGGGCCGTACAGCAAGGCGTTTCGCTTATCATTACGGTTGATACCGGAATCAGTGCGGTTCACCAGATCGCTTATGCGGCAGAACTGGGGATAGAGGTAATCGTAACCGATCATCATGAACCGCCGGAGCATTTGCCGGAAGCGTTTGCGTTGATTAATCCCAAGCTGCCGGATTGTCCTTACCCGTTCAAAGGATTGGCTGGGGTAGGTGTGGCCTATAAGCTTGCCGAAGCTTTACTGGACGACAAGGTGCCAGAGGAATGGAGTGAAATCGCCGCGATTGGCACGGTAGCCGATCTGATGCCGCTGCTCGGTGAGAACCGCAGCCTCGTACGCAGAGGGCTCACCAGTATGCGGAATTCTCCTTTTCCAGGGATACGGGCGTTGCTCGAGGTCAGTGGAATAACAATGAGTACTGTAGGTGCGGTAAATATTGCCTTCGGCATGGCGCCGCGGATTAATGCCAGCGGACGGCTGGATCATGCGGGCCGGGCGGTATCCCTGCTGACTACTGCCCACCCGGGCGAGGCGGAACAACTGGCCGGCGAACTCGACTTGTTGAACAAGGAACGGCAACTGGTCGTTGAACGAATTGTTGCAGAAGCTACAGAGAAGCTCTCCGAACAAATAGGTGACGGCGAGCCGCCGGATATTATTGTCCTTGCAGAACAAGGCTGGAATGTCGGTGTCGTCGGGATCGTGGCTTCCAAGCTGCTTGAGCGGTATTACCGCCCGGTGATCATTCTCGATATTCATCCAGAGACCGGGATGTGCAAGGGATCTGCCCGCTCCATCCCCGGACTTGATATTTATGCGGCATTGTCCTCATGCGCCGGGTTAATGGATCATTTCGGCGGTCATCCGGCTGCTGCCGGAATGAGCCTGCACCGTGACAACCTAGATGCTTTTGCAGCGGCTTTAAATGAATATGCTGCAGCAGTACTGACGCCGGAACATCTTGTTCCTGTAACGGCTGCGGATGGTGAAACGGAAATCGCAGATCTGACGCTGCAGGCTGCGCTTGAGCTGGAACGTCTGGCGCCCTTTGGAATGGCTAATCCGCTGCCGAAGTTCATTGTACGCGGAGCGGCAGTGAAAGAGACCCGTAAGATGGGGCAGGAAGGCAAGCACCTGAAGCTTGTCCTGCAGCAAGGCAGACATACAATTGAAGCGGTAGCCTTTGGCAAAGGCCCTTTGGCTGAATTATTGCCTGGCGGAACCGTCATTGATGTACTGGCCGAGCTGACGGTTAATGAGTGGAACGGCTCGCGCAAACCGCAGCTTATGCTGCAGGATCTTGCAGTGCCGCAATCACAGCTGTTTGACCTCCGGGGTGCAGCTGATGGGGTGAAGCAGGCGGTCTACATCAAAGAACTGCTGCAGCCCTATAGCGGTAACGCGCCTTTTAGAACAGCTGCGGTCTTTCAGAACAGCCGGATATCACCGCTTAGTCAATTGAAAGGCATGTCACTGTGGGTTTATGATGAGGAAGCCGGGATTTCTCCGCTCCCTGCTGGACAAGCAGAGGCAAGCGGGACAATATCACTGCTATGTCTGCTCGATATGCCGGAAACGCCTGAACAGCTGGATGCCTTGCTTGCTGCCTTTCCACAAGTAGAGAATATTGCGCTGCTGCACTCACTCCGCGACGGACGTGACCGGCTGCAGATTCCGACGCGCGATCATTTCAAAGCCTTATATAAATTACTGGCGGGGATTGCTGCTACGGCAACACCGGAGCATGAGGTGCTGTTGCGGCTTAGCCGCCAGTCGCCGCTAAGTGTGCGCATGCTGGGTAAAATGCTGGATGTGTTCGAGGAGCTTGAATTTATTGAGCGCTCCGGGGGGACAATCTCTTTTGTCTCCCAGCCTTCAGCCAAGAGTTTAACGACCTCACGGCAATTTGTCAGATTAGGCCAGACTGCCGAAATGGAACAATATTTCATGGAAGGCAGCCTTCGGGAGCTGGAGGATTGGATGCTGGCCCGCCGTCAGGTCGTGTCCTAATGTACGGTTTCAAGCTTCTGAAGCAAGTTTTGTACGAAGCAATTAAGGTGGGCATAAGCTCACATAACTAAGCTTATGCTTTCGAAGTGAGTTTGTTCGGAGAGAATTCAGTGAGGTAACGCTCACAAACTTTTAGGAGATGATACGATTGGATTTCAAAAACAGTATTCGTGTAATTCCGGATTTCCCGCAGGCGGGAATCAGCTTTAAAGATATTACTACATTGCTTAAAGACGGTGAAGCCTACCGTGCAGCCATTGATGAACTTAAAGCACTTGTCGCTCATTTGCAGATCGACGTAATTGCCGGACCGGAAGCACGCGGTTTCGTGGTTGGCGCTCCACTCGCTTATGCACTTGGTGTCGGCTTTGTACCTATCCGCAAAAGCGGCAAGCTTCCTTACGAAACCATCGAAGTGGGCTATGATCTGGAGTATGGAAAGGATACACTTGCTGTTCATACGGATGCTATCAAGCCTGGCCAAAACGTGCTGATTGCTGACGATCTGCTGGCAACCGGCGGTACCATTGCTACTTCTGTTAGCCTGGTTGAACAGCTTGGCGGCAAAGTTGTCGGAGCAGCCTTCCTGATCGAGCTGGTACAGCTTGCCGGTCGTAATAAGCTCAATGACATTGAAGTTGTTTCTTTGTTAACCTACGAAGATTAATTTATCCCGCAGAACCTTTTCCCGGGAAATAAAAAGCGGACCGCTGCCTGATGAAGACAGCGGTCCGCTTTTTATCATATATAAGTATTCAGAGCTTAATGTGCGGATTTATCAGACTCATGTTCATTGGACAAGCCCAGAACTTCAATGAGCTTGAAGAACAAGGAGAGGACCATACCAACAATCGTAGCAAGCGCCATACCTTTGAGCTGCACACCGCCAAGATTAAGCGAAATGCCGCTAATGCCGACCACCAGCACCAGAGTTGCAAGAATCATATTGGTTGCTTTGGAGAAGTCGACTTTTTGTTCTACGAAGATACGCAAGCCAGATGCGGCGATTACCCCGAATAATAGGAGCGACACCCCGCCCATAACAGGCAAGGGAATATTGGCAATTACAGAAGAGAAGGTTCCCGAGAAGGAGAGCAGAATCGCGATCACTGCCGCACCGCCGATTACAAATACCGAATATACTTTGGTCAAAGCCATAACGCCGATATTTTCACCATAGGTGGTGTTAGGGGTAGAGCCTACAAATCCAGAAAGTATAGTGGATATCCCGTTACCCATCAGGGAGCGGTCAAGTCCGGGATCTTTGGTCAGGTCTTTGCCGACAATATTGCTGGTAACAAGCAAGTGGCCGATATGTTCAACGATAACAACAAGCGATACAGGGATAATGGTCAGGATAACCTGCCAGTCAAAGGACGGAGTAGTGATTGTCGGATGGGAGAAGAAGCTAGCATCAGCAATTGCTCCGGTGTTAACCTGTCCCATAATATAGGCCAGTACATAGCCGGTAACGATACCGATGAGGATATGAATAATTTTGGGGAATCCGCGGAACATCACGGAACCGATTACGGTTACACCGAGTGTGACCATTGATAGTGTAATGGCTTTACCGTCTGGAGTCCAGTCTGTGACACCTTCCGGTGCGATCAGTCCGGACATGCGCGCAGCTACCGGTACTAGTTCCAGTCCGATTGTTGCTACGATAGCCCCCATAACTGCGGGAGGAAACACAACATCAATCCAGCCAGTTCCGGCATAACGGACGATTAATGCAACTAGAATAAAAATAACGCCGGTAACAATAAACGCGCCAAGTGCAAGCGAATATCCATGCTGATGATCTCCCTTATATTTATCCAGCACACTGAGCACCGGTGAGATGAAGGCGAAGCTTGACCCTAGATAAGCCGGGATTTTGCCGCGGCAGATCAATATATAGAGCAGGGTGCCGATACCGTTCATCAGCAGAATCATGCCGGGGTCTACCCCGAACAGGTTAGGGACTAGCACAGTGCTGCCGAACATGGCGAACAGATGCTGCAGACTCAGTAAAAAGCCCGGGCCCAACGGGAGTTTCTCGTTAACTTGAATTTCGCGTTGCAATGGAGTTCACTTCTCTTTCTCTATGTAGATTTATGTTAGGTAGGCGAAAACCGCCTTTACTAGATTAAATAGAACGGCGTCTTTTTACAACATTATTTTTAAAAAAAATTAGACTTTATCTGTTTGTGTTGTAAATTGTCCTTTCTTGTTCATATAGCATTGGTATGAAAGCCAATGCCATGCTATGGGAAGTGTTGACGTAATGCATCGTAAGCGTCATAATTATAAACAACTTTAAACTGCGTATAGTGCAGCTTGGAAGAGCTGAAGACCTGCAAATATTGTTCCTCTTGCGGGTTTATTTTATTAAATGATGGATTAACTCCTATACGGAATTTTTCTTAAGATTACAGAATGCATAAGTTTCCAGCGCAGCTGGATCATTCTGTAATCGCAAGAAAAATAACAACTAATGAGGAATTCAACAACATCTTCGAGAAACTCCGATACGGAATTTTTCTTATAGAAAGGAAACGGATACGACGAGAATGGGCATAGAGCAATTAATGGAAAAGGCCGGCGCCTATATAAAAGAAAAAGATCTTCTCCGCATCCGGGAAGCTTATGAGTTTGCCGATCAGGCTCATCACGGGCAGGTTCGGAAATCGGGGGAGCCCTATATTCTGCATCCGCTGGCGGTCGCAGATATTGTCGTTAATATGCAAATGGATGTCATCTCCATTATTGCAGCGCTGCTGCATGATGTGGTGGAAGATACAACGGTGTCCCTGGAGCAGATCCGCGAGAATTTTGGCGATACCTGCGCTATGCTGGTGGATGGACTGACCAAGCTGGAACGCATCCGCTTCCGCTCCAAGGAAGAGCAGCAGAATGAGAATTACCGTAAAATGTTCATTGCCATGGCCCAGGATATCCGGGTAATTGTGATCAAGCTGGCGGACCGGCTGCATAATATGCGGACGCTTAAGTACCAGTCCGAGGAGAGTCAGCGCCGGATTTCGTATGAAACACTGGAGATTTTTTGTCCGATTGCCGACCGTTTGGGGATTTCTGCGATCAAATGGGAAATGGAGGATATTGCTCTCCGTTATCTGAATCCGCAGCAGTACTACCGCATTGCCAATTTAGTGCATAAGAAGCGGGCGGAACGTGAGCAGTTCATCGACAGTGTCATCGGAAGGATTCGCGCAAAGCTCGATGAGATGGGCATTGAAGGCGATTTGTCAGGACGTCCGAAGCATATTTATAGCGTCTATAACAAGATGAATACCAAGAATAAGCAGTTTAACGAAATTTATGATCTGCTTGCTATCCGGATCATTGTCGATAATATTAAGGATTGTTATGCCACTTTAGGGATTATTCACACTCTTTGGAAGCCGATGCCTGGCCGTTTCAAGGATTATATCGCCATGCCCAAAGCAAATATGTACCAGTCGCTGCACACCACAGTGGTAGGTCCCGGCGGAGAGCCGACGGAAGTGCAGATCCGTACCTGGGAAATGCACCGGACCGCAGAGTTCGGGATCGCCGCACACTGGGCTTACAAAGAGGGCAGCAGCAATAACGCCAATCCGGAGAACCGGATGCCGTTCTTCCGTGAAATTCTGGAGCTGCAGCATGAAGCCAAGGATGCGGAAGAGTTCGTGGAATCGCTCAAAATGGACTTCTTTTCTGATCTCGTTTTTGTATTCACGCCTAAAGGTGAGGTTGTGGAATTGCCGGCCGGCTCGGTTCCGCTGGATTTTGCTTTCCGGATTCATACCGAGGTCGGCAACCGGACGATAGGCTCCAAGGTTAACGGCCGGATCGTGCCGCTCGACCACAAGCTGAAGACCGGGGATATTGTGGAAATTCTGACCTCCAAAAATTCTTACGGTCCGAGCCGCGACTGGCTCAAAATCGCCCAATCCTCACATGCGCGCAGCAAGATCAAGCAGTGGTTCAAGAAAGAAAAACGTGAGGAAAATGTCGAAAAAGGCCGCGAAGCGGTGGAGCGCGAGCTGAAACGGCTCAATATGGAGGTCTCTGATTTCCTGACTGAGGATAAGCTCAGCGATGTGGCGAAGAAATTCGCTTTCGGTGATGTAGAGGATATGCTCTCCGCCGTCGGATTCGGAGGCATTACCGCTTCGCAAATCGCCAACAAGCTGACTGAGAAGCTGCGCAAGGAGCTGGAGGACGCTGCCAATCATCTGGAGCTTACTTCAGAGATGAAGGAGATCAAGTCCAGCGGCGAGAAGCGTAACCAGCCGACCAATGGCGTCCGTGTCAAAGGCATTGATAATCTGCTCGTCCGCTTCGCGCGATGTTGCAATCCTGTTCCGGGCGACGATATTATCGGTTACGTAACCCGCGGGCGCGGTGTATCTGTGCACCGTGAGGATTGTCCGAATATTCCAACGGACGGTGACGGGGAAGAATCGGCACGGGTGATCGAGGTCGAATGGGAAGGCAGCATGGAAGCCAACTACAGTGTCGATATTGAGATCACCGGCCATGACCGCAACGGTCTGCTAAATGAAGTGCTGCAGGCGGTGTCAGAGAGCAAGACGAACATCTCGGCAGTCACCGGACGATCAGACAAGAACAAGATGGCGATGATTCACATGACGATTCTCATCCGCAATACGGATCATCTGCAGTCCGTCGTGGACCGGGTGAAGCGCGTAAAGGATGTATATACAGTTAACCGTATCATGCAATAAGGCAAGGAGCTGAAAGACGCAATGAGAGTGGTTGTGCAGCGCTGCAAGGAAGCCAAGGTTACTGTCGGCGAAGAAATTACAGGTGAAATAGAGGAAGGCCTGATGCTGCTGGTCGGCGTTACCCACGGGGATACTGAGAGGGACGCTAAATATTTGGCTGACAAAATTGCCGGATTGCGCATTTTTGAGGATGACGCCGGTAAAATGAATTTTAGTGTCACGGACACCGGCGGAGCGATTCTCTCTGTATCGCAGTTCACGCTTTACGGGGACTGCCGTAAAGGCCGCCGCCCGAACTTTATGGCTGCAGCTACACCTGCTGAGGCAGAACGGCTCTACGACTATTTTAATCAGGAGCTGAGAGCCGGCGGGCTTCGGGTGGAAACCGGCGTGTTCGGCGCCATGATGGATGTTACGTTTACCAACTGGGGGCCGGTTACGCTCATTCTCGACAGCCAGACGTAGTTCTGCCGGACTGTTCCAACTATTTGAAGGGTTTGATTTTTATTAAGGATGCCGTATCTGTTCCGCTTGAGGAACAGCTTGCGGCATCCTTTTTTTGCGGAAAAGCCGCCTTGACTTCATGAAGTAATAGGGAATAGAGCCTATCTATGCAGGTTACACTAGGGGAGACTGATAATTTGCCAAGGGCAGGGAATTCAATATGAGAAGATCTCAGAAGGCATGGGTGTGGAACAGTATGCCTGCAAATCCGGCCGGATGCTCAGCAGAAGCTGCAGTATCAGCGAAAGATACCGGGGAGCAGCAAGAGTTGCTGGTACTCAACGGGAGACGGCGGAGCCTGCTTCCACGCACCTGAAGTAACTGTATAACCCAGCAGTTTTTTAACATAGGATGTGCGGATTACGGCCAGCAGAAGGTCAAAAACAGAAATCCGAACGGTTTGCTTCGTTAGAACCCGCGACATTCAGGGTAATAAGAAAGCGAGAACAAAATAGCGGAGAGGAGAATTTATCTCATGAGTAAGGTAGCATTTCTGCTCGCCAGCGGTTTTGAAGATTCCGAAATGAAGGTACCCTATGATGAAGTTATACAAGCAGGACATCAGGCTGAAATTATCGGCCTGAAGAAAAATGAGACGCTGCTGGGCAAAAAGGGAAACGTATCTTATGCCGCAGACAAAGCAATCAGTGAGGTGAAGGCCAGCGAATATGACGCCATCGTCATCCCTGGCGGTTCATCACCGGAAAATTTGCGCCTGGATCAGGATGTTCTTGCTTTCGTGAAGGAAGCTGATCGTGCGGGCACCCCGATTGCCTCCATTTGTCACGGGCCGCAAATTCTAATCAGTGCAGACCTGCTTCAAGGACGTACCATAACCTCCTACCCGCCGCTTAAAGATGATGTTGTGAATGCCGGAGCGGAGTTCAAGGATGAAGAGGTCGTCGTTGACGGCAATTATATTACATCGCGTACGCCTAAAGATGAGCCCGCTTTTGTGCGCGAGCTGCTGAAGGTCCTGTAATTAACCATTTCTGAAGGAGGGAAAGACAATGACTAGAAGAATTCAGGCTTATTTCAGAACGGAAAGTGAAGCAGAAGGTGCCAAAACTGCGTTAATTCCTTACGGTGTGGAGGGCCTTGAAATCTCACCCTTAACAGACCCTTTGGATATTGGCAGAAACAACAGACCTAATATTCTTCTGCCGCTGGTACCTTATAACAATTCAGCAATGACCGGCGGTGCCTTTGGTGTTGCGGGAACGGCGGGAACCTTAAACGGTGCGGCCATCGTGCCGGCTGTTGATCCTGATGATGGTTTGGAGCGTTCAGATATCAACAATGACGACGGGCTCCGGCGTAATGCGGATGTGAATCACGATGTGGACTTGAGTGATGTCACTGTGGTTATGGCACTCAAGGTTGCCGAAGAGCATTACAATGAGGTTATTGAGACACTGCGCGGCAAACATGCCTATGTAGAGGTCTTTGAATAAAGGGAACAAGGCTGCTGGTTAATCAGCGGTTTACTTCAGACAGACAGCATCAGCTAACCCGCAAGGGCTGGCTGATGCTGTTTATTTTGTTTTAGCTTACGGAAATAGAATTCACTGGACAGCCAAAGTTGATGTAGTGTAGACTATTTTGTGCTGGAAGATCAGGGAATGTCCCGGAAAATAAAACGCTTTCTTTTCTGTAATATAACCGTAATATTACATTCATGATTCCTTAATATAGCGTGTTTATAATAGAAGCATGACCCCCTTTTTTATAATATATGATGATGGACCTGCAGCAATCGGCTGCAGGTCACTTTTTTTTAAACGGCGGAATTGGAGTATGTTTAGCTGAAAAATTTCATTTCCTTTCTTGACTTTAGCGCAGTGGTTCAGTAGAATCTAACAATATACGAAATGTTTATAATTGTTTTGATGACGGGACCAAGTAATCCGAGAACCACAACCCCAGAGAGGAATCCCCGCAGAACGGCTATCTTCCTTAAGTCTAAGGAGTAATAACCGTTTCGGCAACGGCTGTAAGGATTCTGTTGATGAACGGATGAATGACCTCCCCGAGAACGCACGGCGAACGCGAGGCAATGAATATTGCCAAGGGTCAGTAGCCGCTGCGCGTAGGCGGGCGTTAACCGCTTGAAGCGGATTCAGTTTTTGATGAGTCCGGAATGTGGGTGGTACCACGGGTGAATAATCGTTTCTGATAATCCCTCGTCCCTGTTTGATACAAACAGAGGCGAGGGGTTTTTTGCTTTATTTGCAGTTCAGCAAACAAGGAAAGCTAGGCAAGAGGGGTTATTTTCAGGAGGGATAGGCTGTGGCTAAAGAAAGATTCGAGAAACCAACGGGCACACAGGATGTGCTTCCGGGAGCAGTGGAGAAGTGGCAGTATGTTGAAGGTAAGGCCAGGGACCTCTGCCGACGGTTTAATTACCGGGAGATCCGTACGCCGATGTTCGAGCACACAGGGCTGTTTGAACGCGGCGTAGGAGAGACCACAGACATCGTGGAAGGCGAGATGTACACCTTCAAGGACAAAGGCGACCGTGATCTGGCGCTTCGCCCGGAAGGGACGGCCGGTGTTGTGCGTGCATATGTACAGAACAAGCTGTACGGCGAGCCGGATGTAAGCAAGCTGTATTATATTGGGCCGATGTTCCGCTATGAGCGCCCGCAGGCGGGAAGATACCGGCAGTTCCACCAGTTCGGTATTGAAGCCTTCGGCGCTGTTGATCCTGCGATTGATGCGGAAGTCATCTCGCTGGGATATCAGTTCTACAAGGATTTGGGGCTTAAAGATGTCAGAGTGGAGCTGAACTCCGTAGGTAATGCGCCAAGCCGCGCGGCTTACCGGGAGAAGCTGCTGAATTTCCTGAGACCGATGCGAGACAATCTGTGCAGTGACTGCCAGCGGCGTATGGAGCGCAACCCGCTGCGCGTGCTGGACTGCAAGGTGGATCAGGATAAATTCGGCGGTGCGCCTTCTATTCTGGATAGTCTCGATGAAGAATGTACCACTCACTTCGAGAAGGTAAAAAGCCATCTGGATACTATGGGCGTGGAGTACAGCATTAATCCCCGTCTGGTCCGCGGACTGGATTATTACACGCATACAGCGTTTGAGTATAAAGCAGCCGGCATCGGTTCGATCGATACGGTCGGCGGCGGCGGCCGTTACAACGGGCTGGTCGAGGAAATCGGCGGGCCGGATCAGCCGGGCATCGGTTTTGGTATAGGCCTTGAGCGTATCCTGCTGATCCTGGAGAATCAGGGCGTGGAGCTGGAGACAGCGAAGCCGCTGGATGTGTATTTTGTAGCACTGGGCGAAGCCGCAGACCTGGAGATTACGAAGCAGCTGTTTAATCTGCGCAGCCAGGGCTTCTCCGCAGAGCGTGATTATCTCGGCCGCAAAATGAAAGCCCAGATGAAATCGGCTGACCGCATGTCTGCACGGTACACAGCGATTCTTGGCGAAGACGAGCTGAATAACGGCGTCATTGCCCTGAAGTCGATGGCTACCGGTGAACAGCGGACGGTTAAGCTGGAAGAGCTGGCGCAGTCGCTGGTGTAAGTTGTTGTAAGGAAGCATGCCGCACTATGAACGGTCAGGTAATCCAAAACTGTATTTTAACCATGAAGGGGTAGGATAAATAATGACTAGAAGCCATCACTGTGGACAATTGACGCCGGAGCATATCGGCCAGACAGTAACTCTCAACGGATGGGTGCAGACCCGACGTGACCTTGGAGGCGTACTGTTCATTGATCTCCGCGACCGCAGCGGAATCGTGCAAATCGTCTTTAACCCGGACTATTCCGGGGAAGCACTGCAGATTGCCGATAAGGTGCGCAGTGAATATGTGCTCTCTGTTACGGGTAAAGTTGTAAAAAGAGATGATGAAACCGTCAACCGCAATCTGCCTACCGGTGAGATTGAAGTGCAGATCACCGATATCGAAGTGCTGAATGCAGCCAAGACCCCTCCGTTCTTCATCGAAGACGGTGTGGAAGTGGATGAGTCCCTGCGGATGAAATACCGTTACCTCGACCTGCGCCGTCCGGAAATGTACAAGACGATGCTGCTTCGTTCGAAAGCGGCAAAGATTTTCCGCGATTTTCTTGACGGTGAAGGATTTATTGATATTGAAACGCCGATCCTGACAAAAAGCTCTCCTGAAGGCGCACGTGATTATCTTGTGCCAAGCCGGGTGCATGAAGGCGAATTCTTCGCGCTTCCGCAATCGCCGCAGATTTACAAGCAGCTGCTGATGGTGGGCGGCATCGAGCGTTATTACCAGATCGCCCGCTGCTTCCGCGATGAGGACCTGCGCGCTGACCGCCAGCCGGAATTCACCCAGGTCGACATCGAGACCTCCTTCGTGCCGCAGGATGAGCTGCTCAGCATGATGGAAACGCTGATGCAGCGTCTCCTCAAAGAAACCGTTGGTGTGGATGTAGCTGTTCCGTTCCAGCGTCTGACGTATGCAGAAGCCATCGGCAAATACGGTTCGGATAAGCCGGACCTTCGCTTTGGCCTGGAGCTCGTAGAGATGAACGATATCGTGGCTAACAGCGGTGTGAAGGTATTCGCTTCCGTGATTGAAAAAGGCGGAGAAGTGAAATGCCTCAACGCCAAGGGCTGCGGCACTTGGACCCGTAAGGAAATCGACGATCTTGGACCGTATGCCGCACGTTATGGTGCGAAAGGCTTGGCTTGGATTCAAGTGAAGGACGGGGAATTCAAAGGCCCGATCGTCAAGTTCTTCAGCGAAGAAGAAATTGCTGCTGTGAAGGAGCGTACCGGTGCTGAAGAAGGCGATCTTCTGCTCTTCTCTGCAGATAACAAAAAAGTGGTTGCTGATGTACTGGGTGCCCTGCGCCTCAAAATCGGCCGCCAGCTCGGCCTGATTGACGACAGTGTGTTCAAATTTGCCTGGGTAACCGAGTTCCCGCTGCTCAGCTATGATGAAGATCAAAAACGTTATGTGGCGGAGCACCATCCGTTCACACGCCCAATGGATGAGGATCTGCACCTCTTCGATACCAATCCTGGTGCGATCCGTGCCCAGGCTTACGATATCGTGCTTAACGGTTACGAAGTAGGCGGCGGTTCCCAGCGTATCTACAAACGCGAGGTACAGGAGAAAATGTTCGACGCGCTGGGCTTCACGCCTGAGGTTGCCTACGAGAAGTTCGGCTATCTGATGGATGCGTTCGAATATGGCACGCCTCCGCACGGCGGAATTGCCTTCGGCTTTGACCGGCTGGTAATGCTGCTGGCAGGCCGTACCAATCTGCGTGAGACGATTGCCTTCCCGAAAACGGCAAGTGCAACCGATCTTCTGATGGATGCTCCGGCCCCGGTAGATGCTGCACAATTGGAGCAACTGCACATCAAGCTTGCACCGAAGCCAGAGAAAGTAAAAAACTAATTAAAGCACATGCTTGCGGAGCGGCTTACTTCCGCCCCACAAGCTTCATAAAGGAGGCATGAACCTCATGCTGAATCAGTTCTCACGTACAGAACTCGCTATCGGACCGGAAGGTCTGGAGATTCTGAAAAACAGCACGGTGGCAGTGCTGGGCATCGGCGGTGTTGGCGCCATGTCCGTTGAAGCGCTGGCTCGTACGGGTGTCGGGCGAATTATCCTGATTGATAAGGATGCGGTGGATATTACTAACATCAACCGCCAGATTCACGCGCTTACGACAACCATCGGCCAGAAAAAAGCCGATCTGATGGTCGAGCGTGTCAAGCTGATCAATCCGGAGATTGAAGCCATTGCTCTGAATATGTTCTACACGGAAGAGACCTATGAGGAGCTGTTCAAGCTGAAGCCGGATTTTGTGATCGATGCTTCGGATACCATTATCTATAAGATCCATCTGATAAAGGAGTGCCTGTCCCGCGGAATTCCGATGGTTTCCAGCATGGGCGCAGCCAATAAGATGGACCCGACACGGTTTAAGGTAGCTGACATTTCCAAAACGGAAATGGACCCGATCGCCCGCGTCATCCGTCAAAAGCTGCGCAAGGAAGGCATTAAGAAAGGCGTAAAGGTTGTATTCTCGACCGAGATTCCGATAAAGCCGCGTGTGGATGTGACGGAACAAATCGTTCCGGCCGACGCACCGGACCGGCGCAAGGCCAAGCAGCCGCCGGCGAGCAACTCGTTCGTTCCTCCGGTTGTCGGCCTCATTATGGTCAGTGTCGCGGTTAACGATTTATTAAAAGCCGGCGGCGTCAATGTATAGCAGCCGCTTAAGCAACGAATAAATATAAGATGGACGAAGGGCGTAAGCAGCCGGATAACCGGCTGCACGCCCTTTTATTGCGGTTTTCCGCTGCTTATGAAGTCCCGAAACCGGGTAATAGCGAGCGGAACTTAACTATTGGTGGAGGTTTTTTGATGAAATCGAATGTTTGGCGGAATAGCGTAGGACTGGAACCCGGCGATAACTGGAAACGGGAATGGGCCGCGGGCATCTTATCTTATTTTGCTTCTGTATATATTGTCATGGTCAATGCGGCTATTCTGCATGATGCGGGCATGCCGCTCAGAGCGGGAATGGTGGCTACGCTGCTGACGGCGGTTACCGGCTGTCTGCTTATGGCCTTTGGCGGCAAAACTCCGATTATTGTTGTGCCCGGCATGGGCATCAACGCCTTCTTCACCTACACGCTGGTGCATTCCATGAAGCTGGACTGGCGGGAAGCACTGGCCGTTGTGGTGGTAACTGGTGTATTATTTGCCGTCGTTGCGTTTACTTCGCTGTACCGTATTCTAAGCGAAGCGATTCCCCATAATCTGCAGCATGCGATCACGGTCGGCATTGGACTGTTTCTGACCTTTATCGGCCTGCAAAAAAGCGGAATTGTCATTGCCCACCGGACTACTTTTGTGGCAATCGGGCATTTCAGCGATCCGGCGGTCATTACTTCCTGTGTGACCCTCGTGCTGGCGCTGGTGCTGTTTATCCGGGGTACGCGCGGCGGTCTGCTGATCAGCATGATTGTCGGTACAGGGCTGGCCTATCTGCTCGGAGCCGCGCATAAGCCGGAGACAACGGGTTCCGGCCATGTGTTTACCGGGTATGGGGCTGTATTTGCCGGAATGGACTGGGGCAGCGGGCTTAGCCTGGTATTCTGGATCGCAGTGTTTCTGCTTCTGCTGATTGTCGTCTTTGAGAATATCGGGCTGATCTCCTCACAGACCCTGATGGCCGGCCGTCCCGAGCGGTTTAAGAGCAGTCTGCGGGCGCTCTCGATCGCCAATATTGCAGCCGGATTGTTCGGCAGCAGCCCGGTGGTTGCGGCTGCAGAATCAACGGCGGGCATCGCTGCCGGAGGTAAATCCGGTTTGACCTCGCTGGTTACCGGACTACTGTTCGGAGCTACGTTCCTGTTCATCCCGCTGCTGGCTTATGTGCCGGACAGCGCAATAGCGCCAATCCTGATCGTCATCGGCGGGCTTATGGTCCAAAACGTGCGTGAAATGGATCTCAGCGATATGACCGAGCTGTTCCCATCATTCCTGATCATGGTGATGATTCCCTTTACCTACAGCATCGTGGACGGCATGGCCTTTGGCTTCATTACTTACCCGATCGTCAAGCTGGCAATGGGCAAAGGCAAGGATGTACCGCCGGCGCTTTACGGGATTGCCGGGCTGTTCGTAGCAAACTTTGCGCTGCATGCATTCATGGGATAACAGCAATACCGGTACGGTCCAGGGTTAAATTAGATAATTCTGGATTTCCTGAATTTGTTGTGATATGATGATAATCCTTTTTTGTGTAAGTGGTATCAGCCTTGCACGGAGGTATATTCAATACATTAAGCATATGCTTCCGAAGCCAGTGTTTTCTTAGCTGTCTCACAGTTGTTATGCTCAAAAACTTTTAGGAGGTAACTGAAATTGGAAGACAACTTTCAAAGTGCCTATCAAGAGGAAGAAGACAGGCTGAATAGTACGCTTACAGAAATTGATTCTACCCTTGAGAGACTGCGCAGCATTCCGGTGTACACGGGACACGATTACACGGAACAGGTGCTGGAGGACTCCAGGGAGCAGAGGCGCCAGGATCTGGCCAAGCTTAGGCAGGAGCCTTATTTCGGACGGCTTGATTTTCAAGGCAAGGACGAGGATGACCGCAAGGCCCTGTATATCGGCAAAATCGGTGCAGACCGTGAACAGGTAAGCGACCGTCCGCTGGTCATCGACTGGCGCGCACCGGTAGCAAGCCTGTTCTATTCGTTTACCGGAGGGACAGAGCCGGTCACCTATGAAGCTCCGGAAGGGCTGATTGAGGGGCTCGTCTATCTCAAGCGCAACGTTGTTATCCGCAAGCGCATTCTGGAACGGGTTGCGGATACCTATAACCGGGACAGCGATGCACCGGTGGTGTCGGATGAATTTCTCGTCTACCGGCTGGGTGAGAACAAGGACAACCGGCTCCGCGATATCGTCTCGACGATTCAGGAGGAGCAGGACAAGATTATCCGTGCGGTGAAGAACACGGCGCTCATCATTCAAGGCGTGGCGGGCAGCGGTAAAACAACAGTTGCGCTGCACCGGCTGGCTTTTTTATTGTATCAATACAAGGACCAGGTATCGGCGGAGAAGATGATCATTTTTGCTCCGAACCGGATGTTCCTGGATTATATTTCAGATGTGCTGCCAGAGCTCGGCGTAGGCAACATCGCCCAGAGCACGTTCCCGGACTGGGCGGCGGAGGTGCTGGATATTACCCTGCCTGAACAGAACACGGCCGAGACGCTGAACCGGTGGTTTGAATCGGCGGGCGGCATGCCGGAAATCACGGAAGAGACGCCGGGCCGCTTCAAAGGCTCTACAGTGCTGATGGGTGCAATTGAGTCAGCGGTTAAGCAGCTGGAGATCGGGGCGGTTCCCGAGGGCGATTTCAGTCCCTGGGAAGGCGCTGTGCTGCGCCGCTCGATGATTCTCCGCTGGCATAACGAGGAATACGCACCTTACCCGCCGCTTAAGCGCAAAGAACGGGTTATGGCGCGGATTCATCGCTGGATTGAAATGGAGCTGAAGAAGAGCCCTTCCGCGGCAGCGCTGAAGGACCGGAAGAAAAAAGGTGCGGCCCGCGAAAAAGCCTACGCCGCCAAATGGCCCAAATATGATCCGCTGATGATCTATAAACAAATTTTCCGCGCGGCGAAGGTGCCCGAGGACTGGCCGGCGGAAGCGCCGGAGCAGATTCCGCAAGCTGTCCTCAAAGAGACGGCCAAGGATCTGAAAAAAGGCATCCTGCGCGAGGAGGATCTGCCGCCCCTGCTCTACATCCATTATCTGCTCAGCGGTAACGAAGGCGGCGAGCGCTTTGACCATATCGTAATCGATGAGGCGCAGGACTTCTCGCCGTTCCAGATTGCTGTACTGGATTTGTATGTGAAGGGGCACTCTTTCACAATTCTCGGCGATTTGTCCCAAGGGATTCACGCCTATAAGGGAGTGCATGAATGGGATGAGATGCAGAGCCTGTTCGCACCTGAACATACGGCTTACCATGCACTGACCCGAAGCTACCGCTCCACGATGGAGATTATCGAGTTTGCTAATGGCATCTTGTCATCCGGTGTCCATAGTCCGCTCTTGGCCGTTCCGGTCTTCCGCAGCGGGAACCCGGTCCGGTTGATTGCCTACGGCGAAGAGCAGCCTAAGACCGGCAAAGGTACGGGCCCACGCGTCAGTGCCGTCAGAACGGCGCTGGAGGCGCTCTCCGGCCGCGAATACCGTACGGTTGCTGTTCTTACCCGCAGCCTGCGTGAAGCCGCTGAGCTGCACACAGAGTTGGCCGCGGATTTTGCCGACCTGCATCTGATTGACGGCAGCATGACCCAATATCTGGGTGGTCTGTCTGTACTGCCGGTATATCTGTCCAAGGGTCTGGAGTTCGATGCGGTTATCCTTGCTGATGCCGATGCAGATCATTATGGGACAGCCGCCTGGGATGCGAAGCTGATGTATGTCGGCACTACACGTGCCCTTCATGAATTATGGCTGCTGCACAGCGGAGAGCTTCCTGCGTATGTGCAAATGACCGGCGAAGGGACAGTCAACGGGTGGCCGGAATCCTCCGGAAGCTGACTGTTTCCTTTGGTGAAGAACGATTATAACTATTCTTGATCTTGTAACCCTCCCCTGGCTATGGCTTAATAATAAGTGTCCGGCCGGGCAAGATTACTTCTTGGAAGGAGGCTGATTGCAATGATTTCAGTATACGAGGTGGTTTCCGTCTAAGACGGAGACCTGTTAAAGGGGAGGCCGCGAGGCCTCCTTACTTTCAATATAAGGGAAAATAACATAATTTCCGGAATCAATAATTTATTACTGTGAATGTAGACGCTACCCAAAGGGTTTTATATAATGAACTTACGGTATTTACCAAATATGAGCTGAAGAAAGGAGGCAGGTGACGTGATTATTACTTTAAACGCAGTTGACGGACATAAAGGGACACACCTGTTGAAGGAGGAAGCAGAACGTGAGTTATGTAAATGGAAAGGATGTGCTCCCCCCGGGCCTGCTCGAAGAGCTTCAGGGATACATTCAAGGTGAATTGCTCTACATTCCCAAGAAAACGGAGCAACGGGTAAAATGGGGCGAAAACAGCGGCTCGCGGCAGGAAATTGCCAGCCGCAATGAAGAGATCTTCTGCAGTCACAGCAGCGGCTGCTCGGTGAACGAGCTTCAGAAAAGATACCACCTGTCAGAAGAAAGCATCCGCAAAATTATTTCAAAAATGCGGCTGGCAATGAACCGCTAGCCTGAACCTTTGAACAAAGAGCATGGCACCCGCTGATAGAGCGAGGTCATGCTCTTTCTATGTTTTGTGGTATGATAGAGAGAGGTATGCAGGGGTGACAGCCTGCAAGATCACAGCAAGGAAGTGGAGTTATGGATTTATTTTCCCTCGGGGATGATACCGGAAGCGGACGCCTGCTGGCAGACCGCATGCGCCCGGAGAATCTCGATGAATATATCGGACAGGAACATATTGTCGGCAAGGGCAAGCTGCTGCGCAGGGCGATAGAGGCTGACCAGGTCTCTTCAATCCTGCTGTATGGCCCGCCGGGCTGCGGCAAAACGACGCTGGCCCATATTATTCCCCACCATACACAGGGCGAATTTGTGCGGCTGAATGCGGTCGAAGCCTCCGTAAAGGATGTGCGGGAAGTGATCGACCGTGCGCAGAGCAACAAGGCACTGTACGGCACCAAAACGATTCTTTTTCTGGATGAGGTGCACCGTTTTAACAGCTCCCGCCAGGATGCGCTGCTGCCCGCCGTGGAGAAGGGCACGATTATCTTTATCGGCGCAACGACGGAGAATCCGTTCCACTATGTGAACGGGGCGCTTATGAGCCGTTCCACGCTGTTTCAGCTGGAATCCTTGACCAGCGAACATAGCCTGACTGCGATGCGGCGGGCGCTCGCTGACGAGAAGCGGGGACTCGGCTTTATGCGGCTGCAGGCAGACGAAGACGCGCTGCTGCATATCGCTGCGATGGCGAACGGCGACATCCGCCGCGCGCTGAATGCACTGGAGCTGGCAGCGATGACGACAGCACCGGAGCCTGACGGCAGCGTGCATATTACGCTGGCGGTAGCGGAGGAATCAATCCGTCGTCCGATTGTCAAAGCGGACGAATCCACCCAATACGACGTGCTCTCAGCGTTTCATAAAAGCATCCGCGGCTCCAGCGACGCCGCGCTGTTCTGGTTTCTCTACGCCGTCGAGAAGCTCGGCATGGATCCGATGACGTTCATCCGCCGGCTGATTGCCGCAAGCTCTGAGGACATTGGACTGGCGAACCCGCAGGCCATGGTGCAGGCGGTCAGTGCACTGGACGCCTACCGCAATAACGGCTGGCCGGAGGCGAGGCTTAATATTGTCCAGGCTATTCTGTTCGCAGTAGAGAGCCCTAAATCCAACGGTGTCGTAACGGCAATCTCGAATGTCATGGACGCCATCGAAGAACTCAAATCCGCTGAGGTGCCGCTGCATCTGCGTGATACGCATTACAAGGGAGCGGTGAAGCTCGGGCATGAGGGATACCAGTATCCGCATAATTTTCCGGGCCATTATGTCAAACAGGACTATCTGCCGAAGCAGATTGCCCGAAGAGTATTCTATCAGGCAACCGAGCAGGGGAATGAAGCGAAGATCCGCCATAACCAGTCGCTGCGGCGGGGGCAGAATTAACGCTGAGCGGATATTAATGAGCTAGCACTAAGGTAAGGCAACAAAAAAACTCTCTTTGGCTTTCGGCCGAAGAGAGTTTTTAGTGTCTGCTGGTTTAGTGCGGCTGAGGAATGACCTTCTCCGCAGCTTCAATAGTTCCGCCGCCCAGGCATTGTTCGCCAAGATAGAAAACAACGGCCTGGCCCGGTGTAATCGCCTTTTGCGGAACATCGAATTCGACATGAACGGTGCCGTCTTCCCGCGCAGTCAGCGTAACACCCTGATCAGGCTGACGGTAACGGAACTTGGCGGTGCATTTCAGTGGTGCGTCTCCAGGTGTAAGCGTCCGGCCGTCGATCCAGTTCACACCGGAAGCGTTCAGGCTTGTGGAGTAGAGACTGTGGTGCTTGTCCCCCTGTACAACATAAAGAACATTCTTCTCCAGATCCTTCTCGGCCACAAACCAAGGTTCGCCTGTGCCGGAACCGCCGATGCCCAGACCCTGACGCTGGCCCAGTGTGTAATACATCAGGCCTTCATGCCGGCCTTTGACTTCACCTGTGGCGATATCGACCATGTCCCCGGATTGTGCCGGCAGATACTGGCTGAGGAATTCGCGGAAATTGCGTTCACCGATGAAGCAGACGCCGGTGCTGTCTTTTTTCTTCGCGGTGTAGAGTCCGGCTTCTTCAGCGATTCTCCGCACTTCCGGTTTCGGCAGGTGGCCGATCGGGAACATCGCTTTGGAGAGCTGGTACTGGTTCAGCGCATTCAGGAAGTAGGTCTGGTCTTTATTGCTGTCCACTCCGCGGAGCAGCTTAAACACGCCATCTTCCTCCACAACACGGGCATAATGGCCGGTGGCTACATAATCGGCACCCAGCTGCAGTGCTTTGTTCAGGAATTCCCCGAACTTGATCTCGCGGTTGCACATTACATCCGGATTAGGCGTCCGCCCGGCCTTATATTCATCGAGGAAATAGGAAAAGACTTTATCAAAGTATTCCTTCTCGAAATTAACGGTATAGTAAGGAATATCGATCTGCTCGCATACGCGGCGTACATCCTCAGCATCGGTCTCAGCCGTGCATACACCGAACTCGTCGGTATCGTCCCAGTTCTTCATGAAGATGCCGATGACGTCATAGCCCTGCTGCTTGAGCAGAAGCGCTGTAACGGAGGAATCGACTCCTCCAGACATGCCGACGACGACACGTGTATCCTGATTTGCCTTTGTCATCGTAATCACCATTTTCTATGCAAAAAATACCGGTATCACACTAAACACCCGGCTCATTTTGTATTATAACACACCTGTCTACCCCAAGCTGCCTTTGATCAGAGGAATTTGTTGCGGAAAAGCAGGCGATTTTGACAATTTGTCCACCGGAGGCGAACATTTTGCCAAAAAGTTGTGTTTTGCGCTGCAAATGTGTCCGCAGATATGATAACATAAGCATAGAGCAAACATCGGAATACGTTGATATGACATTTCTCATGTCTACTGAGCTTTCTATGATTCAGACACCAGCAGCAATTAAACCGAAAGAGGTGCCCCTTTGAAAATATCAACAAAAGGACGTTACGGATTAACCATTATGATGGAGCTTGCCCTGAAATTCGGCGAGGGGCCTACATCGCTTAAAAGTATTGCCGAAAAAAACGGATTGTCCGAGCATTATCTGGAGCAATTAATTGCCCCGCTGCGGAATGCCGGACTTGTAAAGAGCATCCGCGGTGCTTACGGCGGATATATTCTGTCCCGCGATTCAGCCACCATCACTGCCGGTGACATTATCCGCGTGCTGGAAGGACCGATCTCCCCGGTTGATTTCACCGAGGAAGACGACCCGGCCAAACGCGATCTCTGGCTGCGTATCCGCGATAGCATCGCCGATGTGATGGATTCCACCACCTTGTCTGACCTGATTAACTATAAGGAAGAAAACAAGGCAGATAACTATATGTTCTACATCTGAGCTGCTCTTCAGAGCTGTTCCTCATCTGTATTGTTAGCTACACCAAAAACGCCTAACCGGCCGGTTAGGCGTTTTTTTGCTGCTTCCTGAGAAAAAATCTTCTGTTACACAGAAGCCAGCGGGAAATGGCAGGCTACCATCCGCCCGGGTGCTGCCTCCTCAAGCAGCGGCTCCTGCATTCGGCATTTCTCCTGTGCCAAAGGGCAGCGGGTATGAAACCTGCAGCCGGAAGGGGGATTGGCGGGAGAAGGAACATCACCCTCCAGGACGATCCGGTCCTGCTTGCGTCTTGGGGTCGGCTTGGGAATGGCGGAGAGAAGCGCTGCTGTGTAAGGATGCAGAGGAGCGGCGAACAGCGCCTCCGTCTCAGCGACTTCAACCATTTTGCCCAGATACATAACTCCTACGCGGTCCGAGATATGGCGTACGACATTCAGGCCGTGGGCAATGAATAAGAAGGTCAGTCCAAGCTCCTTCTGCAGCTTCATGAGCAGATTGATCACCTGGGACTGGACGGATACATCGAGCGCGGATACCGCTTCATCGGCAACGATGAACTGCGGATTCAGCGCGATTGCCCGGGCGATACCGATCCGCTGGCGCTGTCCGCCGGAGAACTCATGCGGATAGCGGTTTCTCCGGCTGGCATCAAGCCCTACGAGTTCCATAAGCTCCACCACTCGGGCATCGATATCCCGTGCAGACATGCTCCGGTGAATGCGCAGCGGTTCGCCGATAATATCCTTGACGAGAAAGCGGGGATTCAGTGATCCGAAAGGGTCCTGAAAAATAATCTGCATTTCCTCGCGCAGGCGGCGCATCTCCTGATGCCCCAGAGAATGAATATCTTTACCTTTAAACAGCACTTCTCCTTCTGTCACACTCTGCAGCCGGAGCAGCAGACGTCCGAAGGTAGACTTCCCGCAGCCGGATTCTCCGACCAGGCCGAAGGTTTCGCCTTTGCGGATGGCCAGGCTTACCCCGTCAACAGCTTTTACTTGGCCAACAGTCCGGTTTAGCAGGCCTTTGGTGATGGGGAAATATTTTTTGACGTCCTTTATATCAACCAGTACCTCGGCTGAGGACAAAGCTTTACTGTCAGCTGTAACAACCGCTTCATTACCCATGTGTTCTCACCTCATCGCTGTAATCGGTCTGGACCGGTTTGTCTTGGAACAGCCAGCAGGACGTCCGGTGATCGCTTGTAATCATGAAATTCGGCGGCTCCTGGCTGCGGCAGACGTCCATCGCATGCGGGCAGCGCGGATGGAAACGGCAGCCGGATGGAAGCTGGCCGATCGGCGGGATGGTTCCGCGAATGGTATACAGCTCACCGCCGCGTTCCCCTTCAAAGCCGGGGATGGACTGCAGCAGCCCCACTGTATACGGATGGCTGGGGTGGTCGAAAATCTCTTCAACCGTACCTTCCTCGACGATAGCCCCGGCATACATAACCGCGATCCGGTCTGCCATCTCAGCAGCTACCCCCATATCATGGGTGATAAGCAGGATCGACATGCCAAGCTCCGCCTGAAGCTTACGCAGAAGATCGAGAATCTGTGCTTGGACCGTAACATCAAGGGCTGTCGTCGGTTCATCAGCAATCAGCAGCTCGGGGTTACAGGCGAGCGCAATGGCGATGACCACGCGCTGACACATCCCGCCGGACAGTTCATGCGGATATTGCTTAGCCCGGATCTCGGGTGCCGGAATGCCAACCAGCTTAAGCAGGTCAACAGCAGCCTTCATCGCTTCGTCATTACCTTTGTTCTGATGCAGCCGAAGGCTCTCGGCAATTTGTTCACCTACAGTGAATACCGGATTCAGTGAGGACATCGGGTCCTGAAAGATCATCGCGATCTGGTTACCGCGGATTAAACGCATATCCTCCTGATTCTTCGCAGCAAGATCCTGACCATGGAAATGAATGCTGCCTTCCATAATCATTCCTCCGGCATAATCGATCAAACGCATGATAGCCAGTGAGGTAACGCTTTTGCCGCTGCCGGATTCACCGACAAGACAGACCGTCTGGCCTTTCTTAACGGAAATCGAGATTGCATCTGTAGCTTTGACGAGCCCCTTTTCGGTGGCAAAGCCGGTGGTCAGTTTCCGGATTTCGAGTAATTTTTCCGCCATTTTTCCAGCCTCCTCCGGGATTTGGTCACTTGCTGTCTGGGATCAAGAGCATCCCGGATTCCGTCACCGATAAAGTTGACGGCGAGTACTACAAGCAGAATGCACAGGCCCGGATATACGGCCTGCATCGGGTCAACCAGCATGAATTCCTGAGCATTGCTGAGCATGACTCCCCAGCTGGCTTTCGGTGCCTGAACACCTAGCCCCAGATAAGAGAGTGCGGATTCACTCAGGATGGCACCGCCGACCATGAGAGTCGCATTGACGATGATCGGGAAGCTCGCATTGCGCAGCAGATGGCGGAAAATAATTCCCCAGCTCGATACGCCGATCGCTTTGGCGGCTTCAACGTATTGCATCTCCCTTAGCTGCAGGAAGGTACCGCGGACCAGCCGGGCAATGCTCATCCAGCTCGTCAGGGCCAGGATCAGAATCATGTATTTAATCTGAGACCCGAAGATGGCCATGAACAGGATATTCAGGAAAAGGGAAGGTACAGAGTTCATCACATCAACAATGCGCATGAATACCGTATCGACCCAGCCGCCAAAATATCCTGAAATTGCCCCGATAACGGAACCGATCGCAACGGAGGCCAAGGCAACAGAGAAACCGATCATCAGTGAAATTCTCGCGCTGTATAAAAGTCTGGTAAACACATCGCGGCCAAGCTCGTCTGTCCCGAGCAAATGGCCTTCGGCACCCGGCTTCAGATTAGGAAACATCAAATCAATGGCTGCCGGGTCGAACTTGGTGAGCTTAGGGGCTAATATCCCGGCGATAATAAAGACGAGCAATACAATAAGTCCGCTCATCGCGTAAGGATTGCGGGAGAATTTCTTCCACAGCACTACCCATGGGCCGGGAGGCCGCTTGGAAACATCCGCTGGAATCTGCGGACCGGGAGTAGGTGCCAAACCGCTATCAGGTGTTCCGGAAGCAGATGCAGACGATTGGGCAACAAGTTGTGAATGGTCGGTACTCATGCTGCTTTGCCTCCTTGCTTGCCGAGTTTTACACGGGGATCTACTACGGCATACAGGATATCAGCCACCAGATTACCGATGACGACCATGACAGCTATGACAATGGTGATGGACATAAGCGCCGAGTATTCACGTGAGTTCGCCATTTCTACAAACCAGCGGCCCATTCCCGGCCAGTTGAAGACATTCTCCGTCAATGTGGCCCCTGCTACCAGAATAGGCAGATCAAGTCCCAGTATCGTAATAATTGGGATAAGCGCGTTGCGCAGTGCATGCCGGAATACAACCTTACGTTCCTGTACTCCTTTGGCCCGGGCAGTGCGGATATAATCCTGATCCAGGACTTCCAGCATGCTTGACCGGGCATATTTCATATAAGAGGCGAGGAAGCCAAGTGCCAGAACCGTTACGGGCAATACGAGGTGCATGAATAAGTCTCCGATATCCCCCTCATGTCCTCTAGAATGCATATCCGAGAGTGGAAACCAGTCCAGCTTAATGGACAGCCACTGCTGAAGCAGTATTCCGAACCAAAAGGTAGGCATCGCGAACCCCAGATAGGAGATGAAGGAGGCCGTCTGATCAGACAAGCCGTATACCTTGGTGCTGTTATAGATTCCCCATGGGATCGAGATTACCAGCGAAACCAGCCAGGCAGCCCCCATGAGAATGAAAGTATTGGCGATACGCGGCCAGAGCAGATCCGATACGGCAATATGGTTTTTGAAAGTGTAACCCAAATCGCCTTGTAGCAAATCGCCAATCCAGTGGACATACTGGACCGGAATAGGTTTATCCAGACCGAGATTCTTAGCCTGCTGCTCAAGCACCTCAGGGGACAGTCCCGGGGACAGCATCACTTTGGTCGGCCCTCCGGGAGCAGCGTGAATGAGAAGAAATGTAAGCAGCGTAATCAGAAAGATGACCAGTACTGATTGCAGTACGCGACGGATCAGATATTCTGTCATGAACTATATCCTCCTAGAGAAGTTAGGGTATAGAATCCGGAAGGCAATCTCCCTTAGACAAAAGGAGAAGGAGAAAGAGACTTCTCTTTCCCCTTCCGAGATTCTATTTCCTGTGTCCGTTATGTTTAGTCAGTTACCCACCATTTAATGGCATGGAAGAATTGTCCATAGCCGAGGGATGGTTCCGGAGCATCTTCTTCTGCCCAGTGGACTCTAGGACCCGTACCAATCGCCTGACCGTACTGGTACAAGAATACGTAAGGAAGATCTGTGGAGATTTCTTTACCTACCTCTTTATAAATCTCTTTCCGTTTCTCCTGGTCAACGGTGGAGTATCCGTCTACCCACAGCTGATCCAGCTTTTCATTCTTATACCAGCCAGCGTTCTGGCCGGCAGGCGGGAAGTATTTAGAGGAAAAGATACTTTCTGCATCCGGATCGGGGTTATTCAGGGACCATGCCAGCAGAACCGCCTGGAATTTACCCGGTGTGACATTCTGGTCAATCCAGGAAGCGAAGTCAATGGCTTTAGGAGTCACTTCGATACCTACATCCTTCAGGTTCTGCTGGATAACGGCAGCGACCTGTTCACGGCGGCTGTTGCCGGCATTGTACTGCAGCTCGAAGGAGAAGCGGTGACCGTCTTTGGTAAGGATGCCGTCAGTGCCGGCAACCCAGCCATCTTCAGCGAGAAGCTTCTTGGCGGTTTCTGCATTGTAGTCATAGTTTACAGCTGCATCACCCGGGTCAGCCCAAGTATCCGGCAGGAACGGTGCATTCATCAGGGCGCCTACACCTTTAAGAATATTATCAACCATGCCTTGACGGTTGAGCGCGTGGGCAATCGCCTGTCTGGTTTTCTGGCCTTCGAATAAACCATATTTGTCCTTGAAATTGCTCGCATCAAAGTTGAATCCAAGATATTCATACTGCGCACCCGGCTTTTGGATGATCGCAATATCGCCGTCTGCTTTGGCTGCCTCAACCTGTGTTACCGGAATAGCACTGATGTGGTCGGTGTCGCCTTTCAGAATGGCTTGAACCTCGGTATTCTGATCCGCGTAGATTTTGTATACGAGCTGGGAAATATGAGGTTTAACTTCTCCCCAGTAGTCTGGATTGGCATCCAGCGTGTGGCTTTCGCCTTGTTTCCAGGCTGTCCATTTCCATGGTCCGCTTGTTACGGTTTTAGCCGGGTCTGTACCGTACGGGTTAGTTTGCATTTCTTTTGGAGCAACATCCTTCAGAACATGCGCAGGCACTATGGCTTGGCACAAAGCATACAGGAACGGAGCATAGACCTGGTTCATTGTAAATTTAACGGTATGGTCATCAACCTTCTCAACGGTTTTGACCTTATCATACTGGCTGATCAGCGGTGATCCGGTTTCCGGATTCTTCGCTGTTTCAACTGTATACACTACATCATCCGCAGTGATCGGCTGGCCGTCACTCCATTTAATGTTATCTTTCAATTTAACGGTATAGGTCAGACCATCTGCGGAGATTTCCGGAAGCTCTGCAGCCAGCGACCACGGTTCAGCGGTTACATTCCCTGCGCGGTCCAGATCATAGATTTGTGCGAATACGAAGTTGGCGATATCGCCTGAAGAGGTGTCGCCAATCAGGAGCGGGTTAATATTAACGATATCAGAGAATGAGCTCAATACGAGGGTTCCGCCGTCAACTGGTGCGTCAGCGGCCGGTGCGGAGGCTTCAGGTGCTGCACTTTCAGCAGGAGCTGTGCTCTCTGCAGTAGCGTTAGGAGTATTTGCAGTGTTATTTGTACTGCAGCCAGTGAACAAAATTCCTATGAGCGATACGATAAGTAAGATAGACCACCAATTTCTTTTTTTTGTCATTCCGTTTACTCCTCCTTTTTTAAGTACGGGTAAGTAGTTTACCTGGATACTGGACTTAAAATTGAGTTGTTCTGGGATGTAGTCCGCGCTCTTGCTGTCTCTCTGTAGTCTAAGGCTTTGTTCGACCTCCTCGGCAGTTAGATAGTGCTTGCCCAATGATTGGATCTTAATGATGTTGAAGTGTTTCTTCTGTCCACGGTAATAACCCTTTTCTCTGTTAGGCGACGTCCGTTTCTGCAATACAGCACGGGGCGCTGAATAGACCGGAGGTCAATTAGAGACAGAAAGAAGCTTCCCAACCTGGCGGGCAAAACCTTTGTATATAAATTATGGTTTATACTACATGTTAATAATTCTTACGTCAATATAATATTTTGTAGTACATTTATTTTGGTAAACTGATAAAAAATGAAATATTTAGGGATATAGGGCAGGGTATATGTAGGTTTTTTGAAAGTATATAAAAGTTATCTGTTTACTATTGTTATTATAAATGACCCATATGTCACATTGTGTCGATAGATTAGGGGGTTTTTGTGTTATTTGTGACATTTGTCGACAAGACTTTGAATGAAATGCCGGAACTCTTCGAAACTGGCCAGCCTCACTATTGACGATTCTGATGCGAAATACTAAAATAAGTCTACGATACTAGGGCGATGGAGTTCGCCGTAACTGCCGCGAGGCTCATGACTCCTACCAGCGAAATATTTCCTGGTAGGAGTCTATTTTTATGTACGATTTTCACGCGAAGGGAACGAATGGTATGACCCGGTTGAAACAAAAATGGTCTGAGGCTGCTGAGAAATGGTGGTTTGCTGCATCGTGTGGAACTTTACTTAAGTGGATTGTACTCGGGGGCGGAGTGGGGATATTAACAGGAACAGCGTCAGCCTTTTTTCTGAAAAGCCTGGACTTTGTGACGGATATAAGATTGGCCCATCCGTGGCTGCTCTTTTTGCTTCCTCTGGGAGGGGCGCTGGTCAGCTTGCTATATTTCAGATATGGAGGCAGCAGTGCTAAGGGAAATAACTTAATTCTGGAGCAAATTCAAGAGGGGAATGAAGCTGTTCCGCTGAGGATGGCACCACTTGTTTTATTTGGAACACTGATCACCCACCTGTTTGGAGGTTCAGCGGGGCGCGAGGGGACTGCGGTGCAGATGGGCGGCAGCCTAGCCGATTGGTTTGGAAAGATGTTAAAGGTCGGTCCCGTTGACCGGAGGATTCTGCTGATTTGCGGGATTAGCGGCGGCTTCGGCTCGATCTTTGGAACGCCTTTAGCGGGAACGGTATTTGGACTGGAAGTGCTTGCAATTGGATTAATCAGTCATGAAGCACTTATCCCTGCTTTTATCGCCAGCTTTGTCGGAAACTTGACAGCTACTTCATTCTGGGGCATCACACATTTGCACTATCCTATAGGAGATATTCCTTCTCTGACTTTTGTAGTGCTGCTTAAGGTTGTGTTTGCTTCCATTTTGTTTGGACTTACCAGCATCCTGTTCAGTGAGCTGACTCATGCGCTGAAAAAGGGCTATACCCGCTGGTTCGCTAATCCAATGATAAAAAGTGCTGTAGGTGGCATAGTGATTATTGTGCTGGTGTATGTTTTGGGAACTAGAGATTACCTGGGGCTGGGGATCCCTTTGATTCAGGATTCATTTACCGGGGACGTTGCTCCGTTTGCCTTCTTAGGAAAGCTTGTATTCACATCGCTGACCCTGGGAGCGGGCTTTCAAGGCGGGGAAGTCACTCCGTTATTTGCCATTGGAGCTACACTGGGACATGCATTATCCGGGTTTTTACACCTGTATGCCCCTTTTCTGGCCGCACTCGGTTTTGTCGCCGTATTCTGCGGTGCCACTAACACGCCTATCGCCTGTTTTTTGATGGGTATTGAATTGTTTGGAGCCGAAGGAGCCGTTTACCTCTTTATCGCTTGTCTCGTGAGTTATTTGTTCTCGGGACATACCGGCATCTATACCTCTCAACAAATCGGCATGTCCAAAAGCCAGTTCACTTCCTTCCCGCAAGGGACCACCCTGGCCAAAGCCAAGCTGCTTAGAAAGAAAGGCAAAGACCCCTCATGAATGCTTACCGTATCTATATTTTTTTGAACCGTTTTATCGTCCAATAGGGCAAGGACAATAGACCCTTGTCTGTTTTTAGCTCGAAGGAATCCGCTAACGTACCCTTTTTACATATCCCTCTGTAGGTTTCACCGCTGATCAGATGAATCTCGAGCAGAGTCCCTTCAGCGATCGCTTGTTGGAATTTGAGTGTTTGCAAAATACTATCTCCTCTTAATATATATGCTTTTTATAGCCATGTACTTATTTAAACCAACTGACATTTCCTTACACGCAAAAATGGATAATTGACAAACTTGTAATGTTTCCCTTAAATGCATCAGGCTTCTTTAATAAGATCTTTATAGTCATTGCGCACATTACCAACCTCTGAGGATACCGGATAGGCACGCATCTGTGCCGCATCGTAAGGCCGGAGCAGACGCATAAGGGAAGGGATGTCCTGATTACTGCGGTCCAGCCATTGTGATTCGGCTTCCGGGCTGAGAATAACCGGCATCCGGTCATGAATGTCCGCCATCAGGCTGTTCGCCTCTGTGGTAATAATCGTACAGGTGCTGAGCTTGTTGCCGCTGGCATCTGTCCAAATATCATATAAGCCGGCCATCGAAAAAATACTCCGGTCCTGCATTACAATCCGCATCGGTTGTTTACCGCCGACCTGCTGCTTCCACTCATAAAACCCGTCGGCGGGAATGAGGCAGCGGCGTGAGCGGATCAGCCCTTTAAAGGAGACTTTCTCTAGCAGTGATTCTGCACGGGCATTAATCATTTTGCTTCCGGCTTTATCATCCTTGGCCCAGGAAGGTACCAGTCCCCAGCGCAGTACTCCCAGCTTGTTAGAGGTGCCGTTATGAATGACCGCCGGAATATGCTGCATCGGAGCCACATTGAACTTAGGCGTGTAATGGACAATACTGGAGTCATCCGTAAAATACCGCAGCATTAGTTCCTCCATCGTTACTGTAATCGTGTATCTGCCGCACATCCTGGCTGCACCTCCGTTTTAATCTGCTACTGGGCGGCAAAGTTTACAGCTTTTAGGGCCCCCGTGCTATACTCTGAGTGTTTATTATTAATGGAACTTGAACAGTTACAGCTATTATAAATCAAGCTGCAGAAAATAGTGAAGTAAAGAAAGAGAGTGATCCTGTGATATTGGTAAGCTCCTGTCTGGCCGGGATGAAAGTCAGATATAATGGTACAGATTGTCTGGAAGAGAGTCTGATGAGTCTGCTCGACAGCGGCAAGGCCACTGCAGTCTGCCCCGAACTGCTTGGCGGCTTCTCTACCCCTAGAGAACCGGCGGAAATCATCGGTGGAACCGGTGAAGATGTGCTGAACGGGAAGGCCCGGGTGATTGACAGAGCGGGAAATGATGTTACCGGGATGTATTTAAAGGGAGCTCATGTGACCCTGGAGAAAGCCCGTGAATCCGGCGCTGCTACCGTTGTACTCAAGCAGAACAGCCCATCCTGCGGAAGTACAATGATCTATAACGGAGAATTCGCAGGCCGAAAAATTCCCGGAGAAGGCGTAACGGCCGCACTTCTGCGGAAAAACGGCATTGAGGTCATCTCCGAGGATGAGCTTGCTGCCCGTATTGAAGAATTTAGAATCTCTTGAAATCAGAGTGCCCGCCGAGGCAGTATATCAGGGGAAGCTGAAAATAAGCTGAATGCCTGCCGGGGATCGAAGGTTCAGCCTCTTGACAGACATTACAATATTGTGTTTATTCCCGGGTGGTAAAAGAATCTGTTCAGCAGTATAATCGAGTAGTCCTGTAAGAAAATACTGAAATTCAATTTCAAGAAGCGGAGAAACAAGTCATGAAGCCCATCTATTTGGACCACGCCGCCTCAACCCCGGTTCATCCGGAGGTGGCTAAGGTTATGTACAATATAATGATCGAAGAATACGGCAATGCGTCCAGTGTACATCAGTTCGGACGTTCCGCCAAAAAGATTATTAACGGTGCGCGCGATTCTATCGCGGGCTTTTTAGGCTGTGCGCCTGATGAATGGATTTTTACCAGCGGAGGCACGGAGAGCGATAATCTGGCCTTGTTCGGTGCTGCTGCCGGCACCGCAGAGAAAGGCAAGCACATCATTACTACAGCTGTTGAGCATCATGCGGTCCTGCATACCTGCGGGGAATTGGAACGGCAGGGCTATTCCATCACCTATCTGCCGGTAGACTCCACGGGGTTAGTTGCTGCTGCAGATGTTGAAGCAGCCCTGCGGGAAGATACTGTTCTAATTAGTGTGATGTTTGCCAATAATGAGGTTGGAACGGTGCAGCCGATTGTGGAGATTGGACAATTGGCCGCTGAGCGGGGCATTTTGTTCCATGTAGATGCTGTACAAGCCCTTGGAATGCTTCCTGTTACACTACGTGAGCTGCCGGTGGATTACATGAGCTTTACCGCCCACAAAATCAGCGGTCCGCAGGGCATAGGCGGTCTCTACGTACGCCGCGGTGCGCCGCTGCATCCAAGGCTGCACGGGGGTCTGCAGGAGCGCGGCAGACGGGCAGGTACAGAGAGCCTGGCAGGTGCGGCCGGGTTTGCCAAAGCAGTGGAGCTTGCGGTGCTGGGACTGACACAGAGGCAGGAGCATGCTCTGCTGCTGCGAAACACACTGCTACAGGAGCTCGACCGCCGGATCGGGCGGGACGCTTACGTGATCAATGGTAATGCACAGCATTTTTTACCGGGAATTCTGAATGTCAGCTTCCCGGGGGCAAGCACGGATGTGCTCCTGATGAACCTGGATATGGAGGGGATTGCTGCTGCCAGCGGTTCGGCCTGCACCTCGGGGTCACTTGAAATTTCGCATGTTCTGCAGGCCATGAAACTTCCGGCAGAACTTTTACATTCAGCGATTCGTTTTAGCACAGGTTTGGGTAATACTAATGAAGAAATGGAGTACGTTGCCCAAAAAGTTGAAACCATTCTGAAACGGCTGCGTAAATAAGACCAGGGATTGCTACAGTCTTGTGTCTGTTTCAGTTATTCACTTCTCTGGGAACTCGTAATTTTACTCAAAGTGAGGGGACTTAGCAGCCATGAAACTTCAAGATTTGATTGGCCTCACTATATATGAAGTTGAAGAAGGTAACGAAGTCGGCAAACTTGTCGATTGTTTACTCGATTCAAACTGGAATATTACGGGTATTGAACTGGAAAGCAAGTCTTTTTTCTCCAGTCATGTGAAAGTTGTGGCATGGGAAGACATTGTCGCTTATGGCGAAGATGCTATTATGATTCGCAGTAAAGAGTCGATTGTTAAGGCCGACACTGACCATATACCATATACTTTTCTTTTGGGAAAGAACAAACTGAAGGATTTGCAGGTACTGACTGCATCCGGAACGAACCTAGGACGAATATCCGATGTTTATTTTGACCAGAAGTTGGGAAACACAATAGTAGCGCTGGAAATCAGTGACGGGCTTGTAACTGATTTGATCGAAGGCCGCAAATGGCTGCCTTGTTCTGAAGGGATGTCCATTGGGGAGAATGCCGTACTGGTTCCCGCGATGAGCGAAGAACGGCTACAAAAAGCCATTAATATTGTTAACGGATAGGTGGAATGTATTATATGAAGTGTCCAAACTGCAACTCCAAGGATATCGGCAAGATCGGTTCACACCAGTTCTACTGCTGGGGCTGTTTCATCGAACTTACGGTCAACGGTGAGAAAATGTCGGTTTATCAGGTGGAAGAAGACGGAACACTCAGTTCGCTTGACGATCTGTTTTCGGGTGAGGATATTGCTCAGGATTTCCCCCAAATCCATGCATCCTCCTGATTGGAAACCTAATGATGCTCAACAAGAGTTACATAGATTCACCGCGCCTAATTCTCAGGCAGCTGCTGCAGCTGCCAGAGAATTAGGCTTTTTTCATTTTCTGCGAAAGTTGTATCTTTGTTATACGCACTAAGGAATTGGTATGTTACCTGCAGCGGGCGAACCCTATACTGAAATCGACCGGCGGCAACGCCGGAAGTCTACACGTATTTACATAAGGGGGAATGTGAAGATGTACCGCAGGGGAATATCTAAGCTTCTGGTTACTGTTATGCTGCTGTCAGGCCTGCAGCTTCCGGGAAACATCGGACTCGCAAAAGCAGCCAGTCCAGAAGGGCTAGCCGGATCAGCAGTAAGCACAAGCGCCGTTAATGCAGCCGGAACGGCAATCTTTACCGATATGAAACAGCATTGGGCGGCGGAGGCCGCGGACAGGCTGGCAGCTGCCGGGATTCTGCAAGGAGACGGTCATGGGCAATTTGGGCCCAACCGGGCAGTCTCCCGCGCAGAGATGGCAGTTATTCTGAACCGGGTGTTTCGCTACACAGATTCGGGTAGCGCCGTTTTTAGTGATGTAAGCGCTTCTTCTTGGTATGGCAAGGATATTGGCGGGATCAGCGCAGCGGGTATTATCAAGGGTTACGCGGACGGCCGGTTTCAGCCGGAAGCCGCTGTTACCCGCCAGGATGTGTTAACGATGCTTGGCCGGGCTTTCCAGCCGGAAGCCGCCTCTCAAACTGTACTGGCCGCGCAGGCAGACGGGTCATCGGTCAGCGGCTATGCCAGGGAAGCAGTGAGCGCTATGCTTGAAGCCGATTATATTCGCGGTGACTTGGCAGGAAAGCTGAATCCGCAGGCTCCGATGACACGCGCCGAGCTGGCGGTGCTGCTCGGCCGGATGATCGGATGGATTAGTCCGGACGAAGGAAGCTATTCGATTGGTGAGGTGTCCGGCAATGTTATTGTTAACCGGGCGGACGTACGGATTGATGGCGGATCGGTCAACGGAAATCTCTATGTGACTGCCGGAACGGGTGAAGGAGCAGTATCGTTTTCCGGAATTAAGGTGAAGGGTACCACACGTATCTCCGGAGGCGGAGGACATTCGGTGGTCTTTCACAAATCTTCCCTGGGGCAGACGATTGTAGACAAGCCCAAAGTACCTGTGCGGCTCGTCCTGGAGGATGAAAGCTCAGTGGCCCGGATCGAATTGATCCAGCCAGCCAAAGTTGAAATTGGGACCGGCTCAAAGGTGGATGCCCTAATCGTCGGTACTGGCGCTGCCGGATCAGAAATTGTGAACCGGGGGCAAATAGGCTTGCTTGATCCAAAGGCGGGCAGTGTGCTTCTCAACGGCACAGCCCTCAAAACCGGAGAGACGCTTCGTGGCTTATCCGGCAGTGCAGCCTCACCGCAGGCCAGTGCGCCGGCTACCGCAGCCGGCGGTGGAACCGGAGGAGGTGTGACACCGTCACCGACGCCTGCAGCGACGGCCAGCGCTACACCGGCTGCAACGGCGACGGCCAGCGCTACACCGGCTGCAACGGCGACGGCTACTCCGGCAACCAATAACGATCCCTGGGAGCTAGTCTGGAACGACGAATTCGACGGCAGCTCCATTGACGGGAACAAATGGAATGTGCAGGATACCGGAACTGTATACAACAACGAACTGGAATATTACCATCCGGACAACGTTGCACTCGAAACGGAAAGCGGGCAGGGTGTGCTTGCACTGGAAGCACGGAAGGAAGCTTACGGCGGAAAAGAGTATACTTCCGGCAAGCTGACCTCCAAGATGAAGGGTGACTGGACTTACGGTAAATTCACAGTGCGTGCTAAGCTGCCGGTTCAGCAAGGCATGTGGCCGGCCATCTGGATGATGCCAACCGATGAAGAGAAGCAGTACGGACCTTGGCCTGGTAGCGGCGAGATGGACATTATGGAATTGACGGGACCGGTGGCCGGTGATACGGAGAAGGCCGATCTGTATCCTAGAACCGTTCATGGTTCGCTTCATTACGATATCCCGCACATGTCCCAATCCAAGACTTACGTTCTGCCCGAAGGCAAAACATTCGCTGACGATTATCATGATTTCACGCTTGAATGGCTTCCGGGCCTGATCCGGTATTACGTGGACGGTAAAATGTATTTCGAAACGAGTGATTGGGGGACTAAGGCAGAAGGTCAGCCGGATTACTATACGTATCCTGCACCGTTTGACCGGCCGTTCTATATGATTCTCAATCTTGCGGTCGGGGGCGACTGGCCGGGCAACCCGGCGGCTGACTTCCAATCAGATAAGATGTATGTCGATTATGTCCGGGTTTATAAGTATAAACAGCTGGATGAGTGGCCTGATGTAACGGGCAAACGGCCAACAAAGCCCGTAACCTCCGATCCGCAGCGTCCTGTGCTTGCAGACGGGAACCAGATTTATAACGGAGATTTCAAAGGCACCGCAGCAGCCGACGGACTTCCGCAATACTGGGAATTAATCAAGAATGCAGGCGGTGCGGGCACATCTTCTGTCATCGAAGACAAGGATAAGGGTAAGGCAGTGAAGGTGGCTATCCAAGAGGCGGGAACCCAAAATTATTCTGTTCAGCTCACCCAAATGCCGCTTCTTCTGGAGAAGGGCAAAGCCTACAAAGTAACGTTTGATGCCAAAGCAGATGCGGTCCGTCCGGTGATGAGCAAGCTGACCGAGTTCGGCGGCGGATGGACAGCGTACTCTAAAGAACGGAATTTCCAGCTTACCCCGGACTGGCAATCTTTTGAGTACACCTTTAACATGGCACAGGCTACCGACAACAATGTCCGTTTTGAATTCAATCTCGGTCTAAACGATATTACAGCCTATTTCGCTAATGTCCGGGTAAGTGAGACGCAGCCCCTGCCGGTAGTCCGCACTCCGCTGGCTGACGGCAACCTCATTTACAACGGAGGGTTTGAGCTGGGAGAAGACCGGCTGGGCTATTGGAGATTTGCAGTTAAGCCGGACTCGGGTACAGTGGCTGAAGCCAGGGTAACCAATATCCTGGAGCTTCCGCTCATGAAACGGGTATTCAGTGTGCAAGTCGATAACACCGGGAAGTCGGCCGAGGATGTGATGCTTACGCAGACAGGTCTGCCTTTGTCTGCAGGAGGCGTCTATCAACTCTATTTCGATGCAAGGTCGGATCAGTCTCAGCCGGTGGGTATAAAGCTGGAGGCCGGTGGCGGAGATACCCTCTATCCTGACGGATCATCGCTCACTCTGACGCCGCAATGGAAGAGCTACACAGCGGAGATCTCCATGCCCGTCTCTGCCGGCACCGAAGGTACATTATCATTCCTTCTGGGCCAGGCTGCCGGGCACACTGAGATCGATAATGTGCGTCTCGTCCGTATGGCCGAGCCGCCAGCATTAAACGGCTACCTGCATCTCCGGGGCGATCAGTACTCCGGGGCATCGGGAATCAGCCTGATGCCAAGCGGAGAAGGCGGCAAAGACATCACCGATATGGATAAGGGCGATTACGCGGAGTACAAAGTGGTTCTTCCTCATGCGGCAAGCATAGTTCCTGTGGCCAGAGTATCCAGTGTACGGGCCGATTCCGAACTGGAGCTCTCCGTTCTGGATGCCGGCAAGCGAAGTGTGGCGACGGCAGCCGTCTACAGTGCGGCAATCGGGGAAACGGGAGGACTCCAATCCTACCGCACAGTCATCGGTGTGCCACTTGAGCTGCCTGCCGGAAGCTACTATTTCCGTCTTGGAGGCAGCGGCTACAATCTGGCTTGGCTGGATCTCTCCCGTGAGCTGGTGGTGAACGGCAGCTTCAGGGAAGCTTCGACCGAAGGCTGGACGCTGTTCAAGAAGGACTGGGTCGACAATGATCCGGTAAAGAATACAGTAATGACTGCCGAGCCTGGAGCGTTGCAGGTTGACCTTGGCGGCACCGGCGACGAGGAATGGAATGTTCAGGTGAAGCAAGGCCCGATTCTGATGGAGCAAGGCAAGAAGTATTTGCTTCGCTTCGATGCGGAAGCATCCATAGCGCGGCTGATCCGGGTACTGGTCCAGCATGACGGCTCGTCCGACAACGACTGGACTCCATATATGAACGAGACAGCAAGCCTGAGCCAAACCGGCGGACATTTCGAATACCTGTTCACTGCCCCTGTAAGTGACCCCGCCGCCCTGCTTCAGTTTACTCTGGGTAAGGTGTCCGAGCTGATTGGAGCGCATAGTGTCAAGCTAAGCAATATTTCTCTGCTTCAGGTTAGTCCGGTGATGGCTGGTGAGGCTTATGGGGAGAATTTGATCCCGAACGGAGACTTCTCGGCTCCGCTTAAAGGCTGGAGCAGCTATTCATCCGACAGCGGAGAGTTGTCTATTGACAATGTAAATGGGGCGCTGCGCATGCAGGTAGGCTCCACAGGGACGAACAGCTGGGACCGGCAGGTCTATTACGAGGGAGTAGCCTACAACGAAGGCAATCATTATACGCTCACGTTTAAAGCCAAGGCAGAAGCGGCACGTAAAATGAACATCAGCATCGGCTGGCTGGATGCCGCGAATAATTACACCTGGCACGGATATGCGAGCAAAGTCGTTGATCTTGGTACAGAATACAACACTTACACTTTAGAATTCGACGTCACGGGAGGGAGCACGTCCATCGGCCGCATTTCCTTTGAACTGGGAAATATTGTGGATGGAGGCACAGGCCATCTTGCGGTGGATGTCGATGATGTGGTGTTGCTGAACAACGGAACAATACCGGCACCTTGAGACAAGCTTAATAATTTGTTATCCAGGCTTGGGATTTGTTATATAGACGGGCAAGAAACGCTTTTATAATCAAGACATGGGGAACGGGTAACCGTTCTCCGCGATTTTCAAACGACAATGGGGGAGATTTATTTTGAAAAAGACAGCAGTATCAATCAGTGCACTGCTCATGGCATTTTCAGTAGTCGTCAGCGGATGTGGTGGCAATAACAATTCATCAAATTCCGCTAACAACGGAGGAAAGCAAGGAGAATCCAGCGCAACTACGGCTCCAGCAGCTTCTAAAGCTCCAAGTACAGAACCGGTTACCCTGAACGCCTGGGTGATGCCGAACAGTCCCAAGCCGGATGCAGACTTCCTGAAGACCCTTGATCCCTACCTGAAAGAGCACCCGAATGTCACCGTTAAAGTAACAGTGCTTGACTGGGGCTCTGCCTGGACCAAGATCACAACGGCGGCGACAAGCGGCGAGGGTCCGGATCTGCTTCAACTGGGTAGCACCTGGGTACCGGCAATTGCCAGCATGGGCGGTATTGACAAGGTGACTGACAAAGTGGCCGATGTGGGCGGCGCAGAAGCCTTCTTGCCGGCTATCTGGAAAACAACCTCCATCGCAGGCGACAGTGAAGTATACGGAGTGCCTTGGTTCGTAGATGCGCGTGCGATTTACTACCGGACGGATGTATTCAAGCAAGCCGGTGTTGATACAGCAACAGCTTTTAAGGATTGGGATTCCTTCAAAAGTGCGCTGCAAGCGGTCAACGGACAGACGGTTGACGGGAAGAAGATCGCTGCACTTGGACTTCCGGGCAAGAACGACTGGAACGTAGTGCATAATATCTTCCCTTGGATCTGGGCTGCAGGCGGCGACGTTCTGTCGGAAGATAACAAAAACGTAACCTTCAACGAAGACAAAGGGCTTGATGGCGTTATGTACTACACAGGACTCGCAGCAGAAGGCCTTGTTGACAAGGCATCGCTTGAAAAGAACTCGTCGCAGATCGAGGGTGACTTCGGTGATGGCAAATCGGCTGTAATTATCTCCGGCCCATGGCTTGCGAAGAACTTTGCGACACCAAAAGCAAACGGCGGTATGGATGACAAGAAAGCTGCGAAAAACTTCGCGGTTGCTCCGCTTCCAGCCGGTCCCGGCGGACAAGCAACCTTTGTCGGCGGCAGTGAATTGACCGTATTCAGCGGCTCGAAGAACAAGGAAGCTACTTGGGAGCTTATTAAATACCTGACCTCCGATGAAGCACAGAATGCCTATGCTGCCGTATCCGGTCAGCTTCCAGCCAGACTGTCTCTTCTGGAATCGCCAGATCTGGATGCCAACATGAAAGCATTCTCGGAAGCAACGAAATACGGAAGAACCTATCCGGCTATTCCGCAATGGGGACCTACAGAAACTGCACTGCAAAAGCATTTTGCCAACGTTTGGGATATCGTTGCCGGCGTGAAGGGCAAGTATAGCAGAGAAAGCGTTAAGGAAGAATTGGATTCTGCAGCAGCTGAAGTCAAAGCCATTATCAATCAATAATTAATAACTACCAGGATTAGGAGAGGCCGC
>NZ_CAKMMG010000001.1:0-2479528 GCF_927798115.1 Paenibacillus auburnensis | reverse complement strand
CGATAACGCGCGGCGGTTCTTCCATTACTAAAGTGAGGGATAAGAGATGGGACTCCATACTGAAAAGAATCTTCCCGTAAAAGCGGCTGCAAGCAAACGCGCAGTGTGGCGCAAGCGGGTTAGAGATAATAAATTTGCTTATATGCTGATGGTTCCGACCATCATTTTCATGTTGCTGGTGCATCTGCTCCCGATGATTCAGGGATTCTGGATGTCATTTTTGAAGCTGAACCAATTTACGTTGGGCAAATATTTGAAGGCACCTTTTGTAGGGATAGACAATTATGTTGGACTGTTGTTCAATTCCGATAATCCCGTCCGCCAAGGGTTGAATTTCGCCATTCGCAACACGGCCATTTACGCGGTCATTGTGACGATTGGTGTAATGGTCATGGGCCTAATGATGGCTATGCTGCTGAACCGTGATTTTCCCGGCCGCAGTATTGCCCGTACAGCAATGTTGCTTCCATGGGTTGTACCGTCTTATGTTGTCGGTGTACTCTGGGGCTTCATGTGGCAGCAAAACGGTATTATCAACTATTTCCTGGTTGACGTTCTGCATCTCTATGCAGAGAAGCCTTTCTGGCTGCTTGGACCGAATACGATTTGGGCGATCATTATCCCGACCATCTGGCGCGGCTGGCCGTTCCTTATGGTTATTTTCCTGGCTGGACTCCAGACGATTCCGGAAGATATCTACGAAGCGGCAACCATTGACGGTGCAGGCAAGCTCCGCCAGTTCTGGAATATGACGCTGCCGATGCTTAAACCGGTTATTGCCGTACAGCTCTTATTCCAAATCATTAACAACGTCTACTCCTATAACATCGTTTCCACGATGTTCGGCAACGGTGCCGGATATCCAGGGGAATGGGGCGACCTCCTGATGACAGCCTTGACCCGCCAATCCTTCGGATATTGGTCCTTCGGTTCAGGTTCTGCCGCTTCAATCATGCTTATGTTTGCCATGCTGATGATCGTCGGCGTTTGGTACCGCGCTTTTAGAACGGAGTTGAATGCACAATGAGTACACATCGTAAACGTTCTGTCAGTTCGTTCCTGCTGACTTCAGTAACCTGGCTTATCGTTATCTTGACGATATTCCCAATCTTGTGGATGGTCTTCACCTCTCTGCACTCCAATGATCAAATTCTGAACGGGATCACTACCTTCAGCCTGCCGAAGCCGCAGTGGGTCAATTATATCAATATGTGGGATACAGTTAACTTTGCTGTCTATTTCCGCAACAGCCTTCTGATCTGCGGTGCGACGACTTTGCTTGCCGGTACCTTTGCTGTACTTGCCGGATATGCACTGGCCCGGTTTGATTTTCCGGGATCGAAGCTGTTCAGCATGAGTATCATATCCACCCAGTTGATTCCGGGGATTATGTTCTTGTTCCCGATCTATCTAATGTTCCTGTGGATCAAGAATACATTCGGCTTGCCGATGATCAACACATACTGGGGAATGATTCTCGTCTATACGGCGTTCTACACCCCGATCAGTATCTGGATTATGCGCAGTTTCTTTGTCTCGATTCCAAGAGATTTGGAAGAATCGGCTACCATTGACGGCTGTACGAAATTCCAAGCCTTTTACAAAATTATTCTGCCGCTATCTCTGCCCGGTATCATTGCGACATCTATCTTTATCTTCCTTACGGCTTGGGATGAGCTTCTCTTTGCCTGGGTACTTACGACCAGCTCGGATGTACAGACGATTCCGGTCGGCATCCGCCTGTTTGTCGGCCAGTACAATACCCGATATGATCTGCTGATGGCTGCTTCTACAGTTGTTACAGTGCCGGTTATGGTGATATTTTTCATGACGCAAAAATACTTTATCAGCGGTATGACCGCGGGGGCCGTCAAGGGCTGATCCGTAGTATGCCAGAAAGAGGAGAGCTATCATGTTGATATTTAATACAGCTAGAGAAACCAAAGTCTCAGCTGAGGATATTCTGAGGGAAGCCTTTGCCGACCGGCTTGGCGCCGGTGTACACCTTAGCGCCATCTTTACCAATTCGGAGCGCCGCGGGGCTGTCGGCATCGCTGGTCTGCCGTTTCGGCTGCCGGCCATTCAGGAGCTGCTGAGGCTTCCGGCCGTGGCAGCGCTGCTGCCGGCCGAGGCCGGTTCATCCGCGCTGTTCGCCGCAAACGGTGAAGGCACGGAATTGTCCCTGTATATCCGGCAAACCGGAAGAGCGGAACAGACGGTTGCCATACCGGAGGCCACCGCAAGCGAGGCACTGGCGCAGCTGCAAGCTGCACCAGGCTGGGCCGGCATCCTTAACGCTGAAGGTGAGCATGTAATTGATTTGCGCTCACCGGTTCCGGGTCCGCATTTCGCGGTTAATCTTCTGCTGGGCAACCGTCTGCAGTTCCCCCACCCGCTTCAGACTACGCCCAAAAGCGTTGTTGACCGGTTTGGCGGCGGCAGCTTCCGCTCCCATGCGGCAACCCAAGTGCTGGCAACACGCTGGGATATGCGCCAGGAAGAGAACGGCTTCCCGGCCAACCGGCAATTTTATCTGTTCGAGGAAGGGAAGCAGATCTTCTATTCCGCCGACCCCGGCGAGGCAGGCATTGAATCGGCGGTCTGCCGGCATTCGCAGAACGCAACCATCATAACGTACCGCCTGTACAGCGGGCTTGAAATTGTACGGACTATCTTTATTCTGCCGCATTCCGAAGGGCTGCCTCTGGCTACTGAAATGCAGCGGATTGAGATTGTGAACCACGGGGAGGGCAACCGTAAACTCCGCCTGGTGTATACGGGAATGTTCGGCTCCGCTGCTCCGGGTGCACTGTTCGAGGATGTGTTGTACAGCAATGTCATCATGCAGGGCGGCGTACTTCAAGATTCCTCGGGAGGCGTAGCTGCCATCAGTCCCGACTATTATCCGGAAGGCGGCCGTCACGATCTGCGCTTCCACACGATGATCATTCACGGCGCTGAAGGTCCGGTGCTGCCGCGCGAATATTGTGTTAGCTACAATGAGTTCGTCGGTACAGGTTCGTTGCACCGGCCGACCGGTGCGCTCAGGCTGAGCAGCATTCTGCACCGCAAGGGACCGGGCTTCTTCGCTGTAGCCGGTGAGATTCATATTCCCGCCGGAAGCGCGGCAACTGTCGACCAGTTGACCGGACTTGTCTCGGATAAGAGCGGTGCGCCTTGGAGCGAAACGGTGCTGGCGGATGAGGTAGGGGCGCTGCTCGCCCGTTTCTCTGACCGCAGCGCGGCGGAATCGGCGCTGGCGGAATCGTCCGGCTTCGTGCGCGAGTATGGCAAGTTCCTGCAGGTATCCTCCGGTGACGGGGATTTTGATGTGTTTGTCAACCGCAATCTGCCGTTTCAAGTGCTCTACCAATCATTTGTCTCCCGTTCCTTTTGCCAGACACAGAAGGGGTACAGGGAGATTGGCTTCCGCGAAATCCAGGATTTGTACGCCTCGATGTATTATTTCGTTGGTATGGGAAGAAGCGGTCTGGTGAAGAGCCTGCTGAAGGAATGGACCAGTATGGTGTTCGAACTGGGCTATGCCTATCACAATTTCTTCTGGGTCGGCAAGGAGCCGGGCAAATGGTCCGACGATGCGTTATGGCTTGTTCAAGCCGTCTACCGCTATGTAATGCTCACAGGAGATCTCGAATTCCTGGACGAGTCTTGCCCGGTGGCGGGACAAGAGACCAGTCGTCCGGTCTTCGAGACATTGAAGGCGATCATTGTATATTCGGGGCGGATTTCGGTCGGCCGCCACGGTCTTCCATTGCTGGATTACGCAGACTGGAACGATTGCCTGAAGCTCGACGATACGTATCTGAACGGCCCGGCCAAGGAAGAACGATACCGGAAACAGCTGCAGGCAGGCGGAGTCTTCGGCGATCCGCTGGACAGCGATTATTCCGAGAGCGTCATGAATGCTTTCCTGCTGAAGGTAGCGGTGGATGAATTGTCCGTACTGGCTGCCCGGAAGGGAGAGCAGGAATATGCCGCGGAGCTGGACCGCTTCGGGGCAGAGCTGCGGGGACGTATTCAATATCATGCCTGGAAGGAAAACTTCTTCGCGCGCGTGCTGTTCAACCGGTATGAGAACGGCGAATACACCTATTTGGGAGCGACCGGGGATGGTCTGTCTTCGGATCCGGCATCCGACGGTTCTTATTTCCTGAACTCCTTCAGCTGGAGCATCCTGTCCGGCTGTGCCGATGAAGCACAGATTGCTGTGATGCTGGACACTATGAAGTCGCATCTCATGACTCCTTTCGGCCTGAAGCTGGTCTCGCCTGTTGCACTGGGACGGGTGTCCTCCCATACGGCTTCGGACGAATACTTTCCGGGCGACCGGGAGAACGGCGGCGTATTCAAGCATGCCTGCATGATGGCTGCTGCTGCAATGTTCAAGGGAGCGAAGGAAGTGTCAGATGCGGGGCTCGCCGCTGAACTGGGCCGGTTCGGCTATTGGCTGCTGGACCGGATCATGCCGTTTAAGACCATGGAGGATCCGTTTGCGATCTGCGGAAATCCGCGATTCTGCACCCAATACAACAACAGCGAGACCGGTGAGAACATCGGTCCGATGCTAAGCGGCACATCGACCTGGCTCACCCTCTCGCTGATGGAAGCGCTGGGTATTGAATATACGGCGCAAGGCATTAAGCTTAATCCGATCCTGCGGGAAGAGCAGACCGACTTCGCCTACACCCTGAAGCTCGGCGGCTCCTCTTACCGGATTTCGATCCGCAAGCCGGAGGGCTTCCGCCGGATACAAGACGGAGCAGCCTGCCTGACGTTGGATGGCCGGGCGCTTGAGGAAGGGCTTGTACCGGCGGCGGATGATGGCCTCTCCCATGAGGTGGAACTGCGATTTGAAGGTTAAGATCGTTACAACGCCCGGTCGCGGAACTCTTGCGGGGTCATGCCGGCATATTCCTTGAAGAGCTTAATGAAATAATGAGCGTTGGAATAACCAAGCTCAGCGGAAACTTCATAAATTTTCAGCGGCGTATGGATCAGCAGATACGCCGCTTTTTCCATCTTTATCTGGCTGATATAGTCGCTGATTCGCTTGCCTGTCTCCAGCTTGTACATTTTGGACAAGTAGACCGGGTGCATCCGGACATGATCGGCGATGGCCTGGAGTGAGACGTAATGCAGATTGTTGTTGATATACTCATGAACTGTGCGAATCAGGACAGTCCGGCTATTCAGGCGTTCCGATTCAAAATGCTCTCTCAGCAGAACGATGACCTCAAGCGCCCACTCCCGCAGCTTGTCCGGCGTCTGGAAGGAAGCTTGCTCCAGCAGCGGATTGCCTACAATCTCACTAAGCATTTTGTTGTTCTTGTGGGCGAAATAATAGAATGCCGTCTCCAGATGCAGGCGGGCTTCATGGATATGCTCCAGTGAGCGGTCTGGATTCCGGGCCAGCTCCGAAGTGATGGCATTGAGCTTGTCTTCGATACCCTGCCAGTTGTTTGCTTCGAACATATGAAAGAGCAGCGGAGGCTCATAGAGCGGCTGGAGAATCTCCACAGGCTGGGAGCCGCTGGTGTCCGTCACGTCCAGATAAATACCTGTTTCGCTGCCGATATGCTGGCGGATGGCCATTATGGCGGATTGATAGAGCGAATAGACTTGGTCAGGAAATTCTCCCCAGCCTGTGGTTACAACGGAGAGGCCGCCTCCAATCAGCGTGCTGACATGGTTCTGCAACTGATAGGCTGCCTGCGCGACATCATACCCCGGATTACCGCTGGGTTCAATGTCATCCCTGGGCTGCAGCAGAAAAACGAGATAATCATGCACATCCTTGCAGGACCATATGCGGAATAGGTCTTGGAACAGCTCCTGTGCGATATTGATGATCGCGTATTCGAACAGCAGCATACTGTTCATGTCCTGGCGCCGGAAGAATTCCTCCGGTCTGACGACTGCGAGGCATACCGGCAAGTCGGTCCGCAGCGGCAGATCGAACTGGGCCAGCCGCTCTTGCAGCTGCGGCCCGGACAGCTTCCGTCCCTGGAGCAGTTCGCTGAGCAGGCGGTCCCGCAGGAGGGGAAGATGCTCGCGGAAGGTCTGCATCGTCCGCTGATAGGAGGACCATGTCTCCCATTCTGTTCGTAGCTCCTGCTGGAGCTTAACGATGACGTCGATTAGCTGGTTATTTGCAATCGGCTTAAGGAGATAGGCGCTGGCCTGCTCTTCTATCGCCTTACGGGCATATTCAAATTCGGCATAACCGGTCAGCATAACAACCCGGATATGCTTCCAGCGGCTGCGGATGGACGTGATCAGTTCAATGCCCGAGATTTCCGGCATATTGATGTCAGTAACTACAATGTCGATAGGATAGCGCTGAAGCAGCTCCAGCGCTTCGTACCCGGAGTAGGCTTTGTGAACCTGTTCGAACCCCATTTCCGCCCAAGGAAGCGAGATGGATAGGTCATCAACAACATAGGGTTCATCATCAACCAGCAGAATTTGGTGCATCGTTGTCCTCTTTCTTCTCCATACGGAGTGTGATTTTTAGACCGCCGTCAGGTGAAGAGGCGATCAGAAGGCCGGAAGAATCATCATAATGAGACTTAAGACGCTGCTGGATATTCCATAATCCGCACCCTCCGTCCTCACGCTTCGATTCGGATATTCTGGCATACAGAGAGGCAATCTCCTCATCGGTCATACCGGCTCCGTTGTCCTCAACGGTGACTGTGACTGCTGCAGACGTTTGGCTGGCGGTGATCCGGATGAAGCCCTGGCCGATTTTTTTCTCAATGCCATGGATGATACTGTTCTCGACTAAGGGCTGAATCAGCAGCCGGGGAATTTGCAGACCGAGCAAATCATCGGCAATATCCATCTCATAATGGATGCGCTGTTTCCGCAAATTCTGAATTTCCAGGTAATTCTCCAGCAGCTTGAGTTCATCTTGAAGCGTGGTGAGGGAATGGTCGACTTTGGTGATGTAGCGGTAATACTCGCCAAGATTAAGCGCCATCGCCTCCACCGAATCCGTATCGCCTACAACGGCCTTGCTCTTGATAAAGAACAGGCAATTATAGAGAAAGTGCGGGTTGATCTGTGATTGCAGCTGCTTCAGGTGAGCGTCCTTGGCCCGGATCTGTTCCAGATAGACCTGCTCAATTAGCGACTGAATCTTTTCCGCCATCTCGTTAAACTCTTCGTTGAGCATCGTGAACTCAGGATTGGTCTTGGCATGAATACGGGTAGACCAGCGTCCTTCCTTCATTCTGTTAAGGGAGCGCAGCAAAAGGCTTACCGGACGCTGAACTTGGCGGTAGAGCTGCAGCGAGAACAGCAGGCTCATGACCAAAAGGATAGCCGAACCTGTCAGGAAGGAATAGCGGCTGCTCCGGATCGGCTGAAGAATCTGCTTCAGGGGCGAATAATGTACTACCTGCCAATTGATGGCAGATGATGGGACTGAACTGACGAGGAAGCTGCCTCCCTGAAGGCTAAAGATTTCTGAAGTTCCTTGACCGGTCGAAGAAGTCAGCGTTGCAACGATCTGCTTCGCCATTTCAGGATCGGTATTGCGGGAAAGAATCACCCCGAATGATGGATTAAATAGGAAAGTGTCACCCTTGTTTTGCGACTGGTAAGCATCGAACAACCGCTCAATATTGGATACAGGAAAATACATCGACACCAGGAGTCCCGCCTCGCTTGGCTCATTTCTTCTCTCGATAGGGTCCGACAGCAGCAGGCGGAAGCCCGCTTCAGCACTGCCATTGTCCTCCGGAATATACTCCCAGCCCGAAGGCAGAGGCTTACTCAGTACGGAGGAATCAAAGGAGAGAGAGGAATCCGAGCCCAGGGTCTCGCCGCTCAGCGGCTTGTACAGAACAATCCGGTTCTCCCACGTGCTGGAGCTGGTCTGAAGGGAAAGCTTCTCCAGCACGGTCATAATGGTCTGGGCAGGATCAATGAGATGGCCCAGTTGCCGGATCTGCTCATAGTCACGGACGGTCGGATCTCTCTGTAACGCATACATGCTTCCTGCTAATTGGTTGATATTGTTATCCAGCTGTTGGGTTAGGAACTCCAGATGATTCAAGTCGGTCGTCTTAATCTGACTGGTAATGACGCCGATATCCTTTCGGTATGACAATCCGTAGAATAAGAGCGTAACCGAAATGAGAGAGAGGAGAATCGCAAGCATTTTAATGAATAGGTTCGGCCGCCGGGTCATAAGATCATCCTTTACAAAGACTTCAATCTATTAAAAGAAGTGTATCACACGATACTGAAGACGATTGTGATACAATCGGTTCAACTCCCGAGTATTTTACGAAAAGCAGGTGGTTCCGTGAAAATCCGTTTATCGCTATTCATACTGCTCTTGACGTTGTCTGGTTGCGGCTTTCATAGTACAGAAGAAAGTCTCCCGGCAGCTTCCAAGGAGAGCATAAAGCCTCATTTCGATGTCAATGAAGGTAAATATATTCCTCCTGTAGATCTGTATACAGTAGGCTCCGTCAACCCCAATCTGACTTTTAAAAAGGGAGAGAGCCTAGAACATAACGTGCATACGACATGGGCTGAGGAACGGCTGGGTATCCGCATTCGTTATCTTTGGACCATCTCCGGCACCTCGGAGACCTATGCCAACAAGCTGAGGCTTGAGCTGGCCAAAGGCAATATGCCCGATGTCGTAACGACAAGGGATGCCGATATCATCCAGGAACTGATCGACTCCGGACAATTCATGGAAGTTGGCAGTTTGTTTGAAAAGTATGCTTCCGCTGTATGGAAGAAGGCCGTGGCCGAGGACCCCTCGGCATGGGATCCCTTCGTGCGGGACGGACACAAGTATGCAATTCCAATCATGGACTATGAATATAACTCTGATCCGCTGCTCTGGATCCGCCAGGATTGGCTGGACAAGCTGAATCTGGCTGCACCGCGGACTCTGGACGAACTGGAACAGGTCATGGATGCCTTTGTCAACCGGGACCCAGACGGTAACGGGCTTAAGGATACCTACGGCCTTGCAGTCGGTTTCAGGAATGGTGCCAATACCTGGATGGGAGACAGCAGCTGGATTTTTGGCGCGTTCGGCACGGTTCCTGAGCAATGGAACCGCCAAAGCGACGGAACTCTGGAATACGGGTCCGTGCTGCCAGGCGCCCGGAAGGCTGTCGCACTCATGAAGCATTGGGTGCGGCAAGGATATTTGTCCACCGACAGTGCGTGGCTGGATGAAGAGGGTGCCGCCAATCTGTTCGTTTCGGGCAAGGCCGGCATCATTGCCGGTCCGTACTGGATGCGCGGCTGGCCCTTATCATTCCTGACCGATACTGACCCGCAGGCACGCGTCCAGGCTGTCGCCATACCTTCCGGACCGGACGGCACCGCCATGAGAAGAGGCACCTTGCCTGTCAACGGTGCTATTCTGATTAACAAGAAGATGAAGCATCCTGAAATCTTTTTTACTTATCAGAATTATTTGTTTGATTCTTACGCTACCTCGACCGGCGAATTCGTCAATGGCCTTGCAGAGGGATATGATTGGACAATCGTCGACGGCAATCCGACCATTATGCCTTCTGCTCTGCCGCTGGGCGGCATCCGGGTCGCTTCTTACACGCTGACCTTCGATGGAGCGAGAATTCCGTCCAAGGTCATCAAGGAAATTCCGGAGGACATAGCTCCTGTGCTGCTCGGCCAGAAGGAGGCTTCCCGTAAGGATCAGTTCACGGGACCGCCAACCGTCACGATGAAGAGCGCCGGGGAGCTACTGAAGAAGCTGGAACAAAAAAGCTATCAAAAAATCATCTTTGCGGACAGCGGCATCGGGGAATTTGACGAATTTGTCGACAAATGGAAAGCCTACGGGGGATTAACCGAAACCTCAGAGGTCAATGCCTGGGACCGCAGCCGCCAATGAGTGCCGCAGGGACAAGAAACCGCCTTGATTAAGGCGGTTTCTTGTCGGAATGGCGCCGGGAATTTTTACTCGCCCGACGCTTGATCCGGAGTATAGCGGAACTGGTCATAGTAAGCGTGGAGCGGGACCTTGCCGTCAAAGGGCTCCAGCCAGGAGTCCACGCCGGTCCCGTTCCAGAGATTCATCATAATGCGGCCCGGGGTGGAGGGGATGTTCTCGGTGGCTGTGTGAACGGGCCGGCCGTCGATGTACCAGGTAATGGAATCCCTCTTCCAGTCGAAGGCGTAACGATGGAATTCCTCCGAGGCGTCAAAGCCGAGGTCAATCACCTGCTCATGCCCGCCTGTCCCGCCAGTGAAGTAATTAAGCTGCACCTGGCGCGTATTTTTGCCCAAAAATTCAATGTCAATTTCGTCCCAAGGCTCGCCTTCCGAGGGGCCGGTGTAAGTGAAGAAAGAGGACACCACACCAGGATTGGCCGCCGGCTTCATCCGGATTTCATACCTGCCATAGCTGTACTTATTCAGCGAACGGTACTCCGCACCGTCATACTCTCCGGGAGAGGGGCTGGTGAGCGACAGGGTCATGAGGTCATCTCCGGCGAATGAAACGTTGTTCTCACGCCAGGTGCAGTTGAACATGTCTCCATTGGAATAGCCATCCGTTTTCTTCCAGAACTCTGTGTTGAATGTGGTGAAATTGTCTTTGACGCTCCCGGCTTCTGAGCTGGATGCTGAAGTGAAAGCCCATATCCCCCATACAGCGGCCGAGAGAGCTGCAACCGCTGCGAATGTTGTGATTAACCTGCTGCGTATCAAACCTGTTCCTCCTGTGATGTTTTCTTGCTAATATCGTACTGAATGAAGGCTGCACCCGCCATACCAATGTGTCAATCCGGATAACAAATTCTGAAGATAATATTTTTAAACAGAAGAAAAAGGACCCCTGTACAGCCGCCGGGGTCCTTTTTCTCGCTATTAGTTGCCTGTATATTTCAACCAATCGTAATAGGCATACAGCGGATTAGCCCCGTTATATGATCCGAGCCAGGAATCGACACCTGTACCGTTCCAAAGGTTCATCATGATTTTACCGGCATGGGAGGGGATATTGCTGGTGGCCGTATGCTTGAGCACTCCATCTACGTACCATTTAATCGACCCTGCCTGCCAATCGAAAGCATACGTATGGTAACCTTGTGAAGCATCAAAGCCCAGATCGACAACCTTTTCATGTCCTCCAACGCCATTAGTGTAATAATTGAACTGTACTTTAGTCGTATCCTTGCCAAGGAATTCGATATCAATCTCATCCCATGGTGTTCCGTCGGAAGGACCAGTATACGTGAAGAAGGAGGAGACGATTCCGCTGTTTTTGGCCGGCATCATGCTGACCTCATATTTGCCGTAGCCGTACTTGTTTGTAGACCGGTATTCTGCCCCGTCAAACTTATTGTAGCTGGAACTGGTAAGTGCTAGACGGAGTTGTCCTCCGCTGGTAAACGAGATATTGTTGGCGCGCCAGGTACAGTTAAACATACCGCCATTGGAATAGCCGTCTGCTTTTTGCCAAGTTGCGGAATTGAAGTAGGTCAGAGGTTCATAAAAGACGGTGGCCGCCGAAACAGACGGAGCCCCTGCCAGCAATCCGGCAAGCAGCAAAGTCAGACCTGCACCGCATAATTTTTTTAAGCTTTTCATAATAAAAACATCCCTCCTCAAAATGAAAGCGTTTTACAATATGATTTTAGCCAACGCCGATTCTGTCCACCATACCAACATTCGAACCCGGATAACAAAAAAACAATTATTTGTTGGACAACAAGAGTATTTTGCTTTTCTCCCACACATACTGATATCGTATGTCTGTCTTAGGCGAATACGATCAGGAGGGATAACGTGGAGCAATGGTCGCAAAGCAAATGGTTCCGCTGGATGATCGGTGTGCTGCTCGCCCTGATCATTCTATATTTTGTCTGGCTACTCCGTCCGATGCTGCATGGGATATTCGTTTTTTTAAAAGCGATTCTGGCGCCCTTTCTGGCTGCGATGATCATTTCCTATGTACTGAATCCGGTGGTCAGTATGCTGGCCGGGCGGAAAATGCCGCGGGGTGTGGCGGTGCTGCTCATATATACGGTATTCCTGACCACGCTCGCCGTCATAGCTATTAACCTGATCCCGATGTTCATCGAACAGCTGGAGGAGCTAAATGAGCATTTGCCGGAAATGACGCTGCATGCGCAGGGCCTAATGCGGAAGATGAATACCAGGCTGATCCCGCCGGGTGTAGAAACAGGGATGAATAACTGGTTTTTTCAATTGGAGAACCGGCTTGCAGAGGGGATCTCCCATTTTCTCGATAATATCGGAACGACGATAGGCGTGCTGTTCAATGCCTTTATCGTCCCGTTTCTTGTTTTTTATATATTGAAGGACTTCGATGTCTTTGAACGGACGGTGGTTTCCTGTCTGCCCCGCTCCCGCCGCAAATCGATGGTAAAGCTGCTGAAGGATATTGATGATGCGCTCGGCAATTATATCCGCGGCCAGTTTCTGGTCTGCTTCATCATCGGAGTGCTGGCTTATATCGGTTACGCGATTATTGGGATGCCCTACGCCCTATTGTTTGCCTGCGTGGTGGCAGTGTTCAATATCGTTCCTTATATGGGCCCGTTTCTCGGGGCGGCTCCTGCGATTGTGATGGCAACTACGGTCTCGCTGCGGCTTGTGCTGCTGGTCGCGGTCGTGAATATGCTGTGCCAGATGCTGGAGAGCAACGTCATTTCTCCCCAGGTGGTGGGACGCAGACTGCATCTGCATCCGCTGATGATCATTTTTGCCCTGCTGGTCGGCGGGGAGGTTGCAGGAATGATCGGCTTAATCCTCGCGGTGCCGGTTTTTGCAGCCGGAAAAGTCGTCATCCAGCATATCTTTACGTATTATATCCGGCGTAAGCCGGTATGAGCTGGCAAAAACATTGACTATAGACGACAAAGTTGTATATAATATTGTGTAATATTACGATTAACATATCGAAATACCTATCGATGAAGAGGAGTATTAATTCGCTGGACGTTAGTTCAGAGAGCCGGTGTAATAGGTGCAAGCCGGTTAACGAAGCGGATGAACTCACCTCGGAGTAACGGCGCAAGCCGCAGGGTGCCTGTAAAAGGTTTTTACAGTATCCGGCGTGTGAACCGTCGTCGCCTCACCTCCGATAAAGGGTGTCAAAGTGAGTGGCAGGCAGAGCATGTCCAGCCGCTAACTAGGGTGGTACCACGGGAATTCAAACCTCTCGTCCCTAGCGTAAATACGCTAGGGATGGGAGGTTTTTTTGCGAATATAAGAATTTATAGACTTTAAGCTATAAATCACCCTTATATCTCTCGCGAAAACGGATGTCGTCCTTCAAAGACGGCGAAGCCGTTTTCACTTACAAGCAGCATTACTCCAAGGAGGAGAATTAGATGAGCGAGAATCAGACAAGTGCGGCAGCCGGGACCGGCTACCGCGCCCAGACCATCGAGCCGAAATGGCAGAAATTCTGGGATGAGAACAAAACCTTCAAGACCGGCGAAGCCCAAGACAAACCGAAATTTTACGCGCTGGATATGTTTCCATATCCTTCAGGCGCAGGGCTGCATGTAGGCCATCCGGAAGGATATACGGCGACAGATATCATCTCCCGCTACAAACGGATGCGCGGCTACAATGTGCTTCATCCGATGGGCTGGGATGCTTTTGGCCTTCCGGCAGAGCAGTATGCGATGGATACGGGACAGCATCCGCGCGATATTACGTTCAAGAACATCGACAACTTCCGCCGCCAGATCAAATCGCTGGGCTTCTCGTATGACTGGGACCGCGAGATCAGCACAACGGATCCGGAATATTATAAATGGACCCAGTGGATTTTCATCCAGCTGTACAACCGCGGATTGGCTTATGTGGCCGAAGTATCGGTCAACTGGTGTGAAGCGCTGGGAACCGTGCTGGCTAATGAAGAGGTTATTGACGGCAAAAGCGAGCGCGGCGGCCATCCTGTCGTCCGCAGACCTATGCGCCAATGGATTCTGAAAATTACCGAGTATGCTGAACGTCTGCTTGAGGATCTGGATGAGCTGGACTGGGAAGAAAGCATCAAGGATATGCAGCGCAACTGGATCGGCAAATCCACCGGTGCGGAAGTGAACTTTGCCATTGACGGCCATGAAGCGAGTCTGGAAGTATTCACTACCCGTCCGGATACCTTGTTCGGAGCAAGCTATTGCGTACTGGCACCTGAGCATAAACTGGTCGATATCATTACAACAGAAGCCCAAGCTGCTGCGGTTGCAGACTACCGTGACAAAGCGGCCCGCAAGAGTGATCTGGAACGTACAGACCTCGCCAAGGAGAAAAGCGGTGTATTCACCGGCGCTTATGCGGTTAATCCGGTAAACGGCGCTAAAGTACCGATCTGGATTGCCGATTATGTACTGGCTGGTTACGGAACCGGAGCGATCATGGCTGTTCCGGGACATGATACCCGTGACTGGGAGTTCGCCAAGCAGTTCGGTCTGAACATCATCGAAGTCGTACAGGGCGGCAATGTTGAGGAAGAAGCCTACTCCGGCGACGGCCCGCATGTGAACTCTGACTTCCTGAATGGTCTGGACAATAAAGAGGCTATTGCCAAAATGATTTCCTGGCTGGAAGAAAAGGGAAGCGGTAAAGGTAAAGTAACCTACCGCCTGCGCGACTGGCTGTTCAGCCGCCAGCGCTACTGGGGTGAGCCGATTCCGATTCTGCATCTGGAAGACGGCACGATGAAGACTGTTCCAGTAGATCAGCTGCCGCTGATGCTGCCGGATGTAGATGCGATTAAGCCTTCGGGTACCGGCGAATCCCCGCTGGCGAACGTTACCGAGTGGGTAGAGACGGTTGATCCGGAGACCGGTATGAAAGCCCGCCGCGAGACCAACACCATGCCGCAATGGGCCGGCAGCTGCTGGTACTACCTGCGTTATATCGATCCGCGTAACGACAAAGAGCTGTGTTCACCGGAGAAGCAAAAGGAATGGCTGCCGGTTGACCTGTACATCGGCGGAGCTGAGCATGCGGTGCTTCACCTGCTGTATGCCCGCTTCTGGCACAAAGTGCTCTACGATATCGGTGTAGTGGATACGAAAGAACCGTTCCACAAGCTGGTGAACCAGGGCATGATCCTGGGGAACAACAATGAGAAGATGAGTAAATCGCGCGGCAATGTCATCAACCCGGATGAGATTGTGGAAGCCTACGGGGCAGATACCCTGCGTGTCTATGAAATGTTCATGGGGCCGCTGGAAGCTACCAAGCCATGGAATGAAAAAGGCGTGGAAGGCATCCACCGCTTCCTCTCCCGTGTATGGCGCCTGTTCGTGAACGAAGACGGCAGCCTCAGCGCTAAAATTACGGCGGGCGGTGGTACTGATGAGTTCAAGCGCACCTGGCACAAGACGCTGAAAAAGGTGGGTGATGATTTCGAACACCTGCGCTTCAACACAGCGATCAGCCAGCTGATGATCTTCATCAACGATGCCTACAAGCAGGAGAGCCTGTCCAAGGAAGCGGCAGAGCACTTCGTGCAGATGCTGTCGCCGCTGGCACCGCATATTGCCGAAGAGCTGTGGCAGCTGCTTGGCCACGAAGGAAGCATCAGCTATGTCCCATGGCCGGCTTATGAAGAAGCCTGGACGGTGGATGCTGAGGTTGAAATCGTTATACAGGTGAACGGCAAGATCGTACAGCGTGCACTGGTAGCAGCGGATATGAGCCAGCAGGAACTGCAGGAGCATGCACTGGCGCTGCCGAATGTGAAAGCAGCTGTAGAGGGCAAAACCGTTCACAAGATCATTCCCGTTCCCGGCAAGCTTGTAAATATTGTAGTGGGTTAAGCGAAGAACGCAACTCTACCCGCAGCTACGGATGATTCCGTGCTGCGGGTTTTTGTTTCCCATGACATTTCTATTTGTTGCTAGAAGAATGAGTGCAGGAACTTAGGGACAGTACCTTACAGAGGCAGACTAGCGGTCCAATGGACCTTGAACGATCCCGCCCTGGCCAAAGAGAGCATCCAGAATGTGCAGATCCTCATTGTATTTGTCGTGAGTTGTGGTGATCAGCCGTTCGAATACGCCTTCCAGACTGGAACGCAGGTGGTTCAGCGCCTCCGCCGTGATTCCTCCGCGGACGGCAACCCGTTCCTGCAGCTCCTGGGGAGTGAACCCCCCTTCTGTCAGCAGCTTGCCTGTGCCAAGCAGCATTTCACCGGCCAGCCGGCTGACCAGTGCCTCGTCGATGCCGGTCGCTTCTACAGCTGCTTCAATCCACCGTTCCAAAAAATAGCTGAGGAACGCCGGACCGCAGCTGGAGAAATCAGAGGCAATCCGGGTATGACTCTCAGGGATTTCCGCAGGGACGCCAATAAATGATAATAGCTGGAGCAGCACCAGTCTGTCTTTTTTATTTAACCTGCTGCCGAAGATGCAAAGAGAAGTCCCGCTCTTGACCGAATGAGTGATGCTGGGAATAATCTTGGCAACTTTGGATGGCAGAACGGATTCCAGATGGTAGAGCTGGACAGGACTTGTAATGGATACCACGATTTGCTCGCTGCGCAGACAAGGAGCAATTTCATCAGTTAGTGTTTTGAACTGCAGGGGTTTGACACATAAAAAGACAATATCGCTTCCTGACGCGGTTTCGCTGTTGTTAGCGCAAACCGTAATGCCGGGGTGAAGCTTCTTGAGCTCCAGCAGCTTGCCCGGGCTGCGGTTACTGGCCAGCACATCACATGGATCAAGTGCTCCCGAACTAAGAAAGGTCTCAATGAGCAGACCGCCCATGCTGCCTGTTCCGATAAATCCCACTTTCATCCTGTGGTTACCTCCTTTCTTATGTTGCTGGGCTTACAGGAATACTCTTCGTTAAATGTATGCGGGGCAGTCTTGGACAAATGACAGGTTTTTAAACGTATTTTTGAATAAAATTCCAGTTAACTGAAGGAGGACGGCTTGATGAACAAAAGAACGATTGCTTCAGCTATCGCCGCGGCGCTGCTGGGCGGAGGGCTGGTCTGGGCTGCGGACCACAGGGCAGAAGAGGGGATTGCAGGCTGGGAAACGCTGAACGCCGGAATGGCGCAGGCTTTGGGGGCGGGTGATGGTGGGGCGGAAACAGGAGAAGGTGGTGTTGCTCGTAACGTTGCTTCCGGTAATGGTGCGTTAGAAAGCGACGTGGATAACGAGGCCGGGGCATCGGATGCCGTAAGCGGTAGCGCGGGCGGATCAGTGGCTGACGGTGCAGCAGCGGGCAGCGGAGCCGCAGTTTCAGGTGCAGTGAGCGGGAGTGTGTCGGCTGGATCGGCGGGTAGCGGTGGAGGCGCAAGCAGCACAGCGGACGGGGGAAGTGTAGGTACGGCACCCCCTGCTGCAGTTCCGCCAGCTGCAGTTCCGCCAGCGGCGGACGGCAGGATAAATGTGAACACAGCCGATGCCCAAGCGCTGATGAACCTGCCGGGCATCGGGGAGAAGAAAGCGCAGGCGATCATCGACTACCGCAGCAGCATAGGGGCGTTCCGCAGCGTAGCCGATTTGGGCAAGGTGAAAGGGATCGGCCCCAAGATGCTGGAGCAACTGGAGCCGCTGGTTGTTTTTTGAGGCAGAAAGCTCCGTGTGTTATATTGGCGGGAACTGGAGCAATCGGATTGGAAGTAGTTTATAGTTCGATTGTCGGCCATTTCACTTGTTTCCCGGACATGCTTTATAGTGAAAGAATGCCGCATTATGTTACAATAATGAACAACTATTTTATGAGGAAGTGGAGATTGCTGATGACTGTGGCCTACCGTAAGAACTGGGATACATACTTTATGGACATTGCCTGCATGGTCTCCACCCGCTCACGCTGTCCCCGCCGCCATGTCGGCGCTGTGCTGGTGCAAGGCAAGAAGCTGCTGGGCACCGCCTATAACGGCGCACCCATGGGTGTTCCGGACTGCTCAGAAGCTGGCTGTATGGTCTCTGAGCAATATGAGCGGGAGATCGTTGGCGGCGTAGAGACGATGGTGAAAAAGCAGCGCTGTATCCGCACTATTCATGCTGAGCAGAATCTGCTGCTGTTCACCGACCGGAGTGACCGGGAAGGCAGTACAGTCTATGTCACGGACGAGCCGTGCTGGACTTGTGCTAATATGCTGGCTAACAGCGGGATTGTGGAGATCGTCTATCTGCGTCCTTACCGCAAGGATATGGAGAAGGTAGAGGCAATGCTGGGTTCCAAAGGGATCGTGTTCCGCCAATTGGAGAACTATGAGCCGCCCAAGGAGACCATGATCACTGTATCAGAATAACCGGCGGCACTGCCGCAGCCGGAGTAAGAATAAGCTTCAGGGGAAGAACCTCTGCACACGCTATGTTTGCGTATGCAGGGGTTCTTTTTCTGTGAAGAGGCGATTACAGAAGGAGGGATGCTCATGAACAGAAGGCCGCTCTTAAGCTTCACAATCTGCTGGATTGCCGGCAGTTCGGCAGGCTATTTATTCTCCGGTCACAGACTGTTGATCTACATCGTCGGCTGTTTGCTGCTGGTCGGGATCTGGGCAACCAGCAGGGGGATACGCTGGAGAACAGCTGCGGTGTTCGGTCTGGCAATCGCTGCGGCAGCCCTGTATTGGGAATGGAACGAAGCCCGCAATGTCAGCCTGCTGCCGGAGGCACTGGGAAAACCGGCAATCGAATTGAATGAGATTTACGTTACAGCCGCAGGTGTTATAACGTCTCCGGTGGAGCGGGACGGGGACCGGGTGGATTTTACGGTAAAGCTGTCCCGGATCGGAATGGATCAGCAAGGGGGCCAGACAAAAGACGCAGCAGGTGAACTTGTCGCCGTGCAAATTAAGCTCCAGGCTGAAAGTGAAATTGCGGTGGCTGCCGGATGGCAGCGGGGAGATAAGGTACTCATTGAAGGAGAGCTGCAGCAGCCGCAGGCGGCGCGGAATTTTGGCGGATTCGACTACCGTGCATATCTGCTGACCCAGAAAATCCACTGGCTGCTAAAAGGGGCGGGAACGGCCAGCGTTAAGGTTAAACCTCCGGCATCCTGGCAGCCATCCGAGATCCTCCGCTGGAGTGATGCGGTGCGCGCTGCGCTCGGTGCTGAAATGGATCGCTTATTTCACGAGCCGCATGCCGGATATATGAAGGGGCTGGTCATAGGAATCCAGAAGGATCTGGACCCGGAAACCTTCAAGCAGTTCTCGCAGCTGGGCCTGACGCATATTCTGGCCATCTCGGGGATGCATGTTGCCGTTTACGTCGGGGTGATCTTATTTGTCCTGCGCCGCTGCCGCGTCACCAGGGAAACGGCTATAACGATAACCTTGCTGCTTGTTCCGGTATATGTACTGCTATCCGGTGCCGGTCCGTCGATTGTTCGCGCCGGGCTGATGAGCATGATCGCCTTGTTGGCGGCAAGGTTCGGGATGCTTAAAGACGGGATGAACATTTTGGCTGCATCAGCGCTGCTGATGCTGGTCTGGAATCCCTATCTTCTGCTCAGTGTCAGCTTTCAGCTGTCCTTTCTGGTAACGGCGGGGCTCATGGTTTACACGCCTCTGGCTGCGCCTTTGTTTAGACGTCTTCCCAGGTGGCTGGGCAGCACCGTTTCGGTAACACTAATCGCACAGCTGGTGTCTTTTCCGCTCACCATCTATTACTTCAATCAATTTTCGCTGCTGTCCTTTCTCGCAAATCTGCTGCTTGTTCCGTTTATCACTTTTCTGGTACTGCCACTCGGAACGCTGACGCTGCTGCTAGGAAGGTTCTGGAACGCGGCAGCACTTGTCGTTGCACGGTTTGCAGAGTTTTTGAATAACGTTACGTTTGCAGGGGTGGAGCGGGTGAACGGATTTAGTGCCGGTGTCCTGATCTGGGGTTCACCTTCACTATTATGGATTTGCGGTTATTACGCGCTGCTCTATGGCGTGTTGTATATCTTGAAGCGGCGGACGGAAGTGAAGCTAGCTCCCCAGTACATGGAGGATGAAACCAGACCGTTGTCAGAGCTTGAGCACCCGGGGGATGACAATCGCCTCCATCACAAAGACAGAAGTGGCGGAGCGTTATCGCCGCATCAACTGTTCCCCATTCCGGGTTCATTCCGCTGGAGCGGTCCGGCTGCTGTGCTGTGCGCCGCCGGGATGGCGCTCCTGCTGTACAGAGGCTATTATGCGGAGGACCTGAGTAGTGGCACAGGAGCTATCAGCTATCTGGACGTGGGCCAGGGTGACAGCATCCTGATCACTACACCGGAGGGAGCGCATATTCTGGTCGACGGTGGGGGGACGGTTAGCTTCGGGGACCGGGAAGAATGGCGCATCCGCCGCAGCCCGTTTGAGGTCGGGGCCAAAACGCTGCTGCCCTTGCTGAAGCAGCGGGGCATCCACCGGCTGGACGCAGTGATCTTAACCCATGGCGATCAGGATCACGCGGGCGGGCTGCAGGCTGTGCTGGAAGGTATGCCGGTCTCGTCACTGCTGTTCAACGGAACGCTGACCGGCACGGAGGAGTATGGCGAACTGATGGATACGGCGCTTGCGAAAGGTGTCCGGATATACGCCGTACATCAGGGGCAGATGCTTGCTCCGGATGATGAGACGCGGTTATTCTTCCTTTGGCCGGAGCCAGAGGAGGATAGTCATACACTACTCCATGAAGTGGAGGATCAGAATCATGAATCGGTCGTATTCCGGCTGGAGATGAACGGCCACAGCTTTCTTTTTACAGGAGATATGGATCATGCGGCGGAGGAAGACATTATTCAAGCAGGGCAGCAGTTTGGTATAGGTGAGAGCGGGCCTGTCGACGTACTGAAAGTAGCGCACCACGGCAGCAAAACCGCAACAAGCGCAGCCTGGCTGAAGTTCTGGAATCCCGCTGCAGCGGTGATCTCTGCCGGGGTCAACAATCTGTACGGGCACCCCAATGCTGGTGTATTGGAACGATTGTCAGACTCGGCTGCGGCGGTATACCGGACGGATCTGCAGGGAGAGATCCAGCTCAGGGTACGGAAGGAAGGGGTGACTGTGAGGCATAAGCTTTAAGCACCTGGCACCCATCAATTGCATGCATATTTCCCTGTACCCTGTAGCTGGAATTGCTGTTATTATGCTGGTAAGGTTTGTCACTGGGTCCCCGCCTGATTCGCCAGCGCTCTGCTGACCGGTACCGGAGAGGTAAGTTTTTATTAAGTATTACGGCATTACTGGTCTATTCAGATATTTACATAGAGTATAGGAAAATTTAGGGAACCATTTGCAGCCTGATGAGTCTTATTGGGCGAGAGGTGAGGGAGAACATGCACAGTGAAGAATTACCTTATGCCGTGGCTTATGCACCGTCCATGACGCTGCGGGAGATGATGGAGACGTACGGCTCGGATGTGTGGCATTATGCGTTTTTTCTGACACGCAGCCGCGAGCAGGCGAATGACATCAGCCAGGAGGTGTTCCTGAAAGCCTACCGGAGCATCGGAAAATACCGCGGAAACGCCTCCCTGAAAACCTGGCTGCTGACGATTACCCGCAATACGGCATTCAGCTGGAGACGGAGCAGCTTTTGGCGCAGGTTCGCCCCGCTTGGGAACGAGCAGGATATGCGCCAAGCGATGTCTGCAGAGAAGGAAGCGATCAGCAACCAGTATGTAAGCAGGATCTGGGAACTGATTATGGAGCTGCCGGATAAGCACAGGGAAGTGCTGGTGCTGGAGATTCAGCAGGGGTTGTCCACCACGGAAATGGCTCTACTGCTCGGTGTGGCCGAAGGAACGGTCAAATCCCGGCTGTCGCGGGCCAGAGACAAAGTGAGAAAGGCGCTGGAGGAGGAGGAAAAGCGATGAAGAACAAACAGTTTGAGAACTCAGCAAACACGTCAGATCAAAAGCCTGAATGGTACCGTCAGGCCGGACGCGGTCCGTTTCAGGAAGACGGCTTCACCCCGGAGCTAATGGCCCGGATCGAGCTGGCAGCCGAAAGCCGCGCTGGAACAGGCAGAGGATTCTTTTCACGCAAAAGCCTCAGTATCGCCGGGGTATCAGCCCTCCTGTTGCTCGGTGTTCTGGTCTGGCCGCTTGGAAGCTTCGGCAAGGGCGATTACGCTGGCCAGATTGCCTCCTTGTTCGGTAAATCTACAGCTTCTGCGGTGCAGCCATCGGCCGTGCCTGCTCCTTCAGCAGCTGCGAAGGATTATAACCCGCCTGTTGGTTCGGCAGAGTTCGAAATCAGGGGACAGAAGTATTACATGCCTTTGCCGCTGGACCGGAATAAGATTCTGGCTTACGCTGCTGAAACCGTGGAAGGGATTGTCTGGTCACCTCCTCCGCCGATGGTGGACTACATGAAGCCAAAATATACACATAACACAGAACCATATTCGCTTTATCTGACTCCCAAAGGTCACCCTGAGCTGTCGGCTGCATCAGCCAAACGCATCTATACCTTCCCGCTTTATGCCGGTGGGGCACAGACATACTATAACCTGGGCGGGATTTATGGTGCCGGGAAGTATGCCGTTTTGTTCAGCAGCACATATACCTTAGGGCAAGGAATCGCCAATCATTCCAAAGCGAAGCTGTCTGTCCTTGATGTGCAAAAGGCAGCTGCGGGAGCAACTGTAACGCCAAGAGAGATATTGACTTTTGAAAAGGAATATGGATACTACAAGTCATTAATCTCTATCGACCTGGAGCATGAGGAATTGCTGCTGGTGTACTATACCCCCGGCGATAATGAGAAGTGGGTTACCCATAACAAGCTGTATAATCTCGAATCCGGCGAATCGCAGGTGCTTACGGGAGAGATCACTATAGATCAAAAGGATTCAGGTGCTAAAATAACGACCTCGTTTGCAGACAGCGACTTGAATACTTTGCTCCAAAGTAAGATCTTAACTGCACACTATGAAGTAAACGGCGAGAAACGCTCACCTGAATTCACGCTGCCGCTTGGCCAGCAATGGCTCTACGACTGGTGGCTTGAAGAATACGGTGTAAAGTATGAGCCGCAGTACTAACCAATTCCGTATAACCTGTAGCTCCGATAATTGATTACTAGATAATTTACTAAAAAAAAGCTATACTTTTGATAATATCAAAGGTATGGCTTTTTTATTTAGGCAGAGTGGAGCGGAAAAATGAAGAAATTAACGATTGAGGATGTCGCCCAAAAAGCGGGAGTGTCCAAAAGCACAGTCTCGCAATTTTTGAATAAACGGTTTAAATATATGAGCGAGGCCACGAAGAACCGGATTGCCGATGTGATCGAGGAGCTGAACTATCAGCCGAACGGCCTGGCCCGCAGCCTCAAGCAGAACCGTACCCATATGGTCGGGATTATTGTAGCGAATATCGACTATTCCTTGTCCATCCAGTGCATCCGGGCGATCGAAAATGAGCTGTCACTGCGCGGCATTCAGGTCATTATCTGCAATGCCGATGAGAACGCTGATAAAGAGAATACTTATGTGGAAACGTTAATCGCGCGCCAGGTGGACGGGTTGATTATTTTCCCTACAGGCGATCAGTCTTCAGCTTATAGTAAGTTAATTGATGCGGAATATCCGCTTGTTTTCATGGACCGGCTGGTGGAGGGGGTAACGACCCAGAGTCTGCTGCTGGATAATGAAATGGCCGTCAAGACAGCGGTTAAGGAGCTGACGCGCCACGGTCATGAGGCGATTGCGATTCTTTCGCTGCCGCTTGGGCCGCATGCAATTACACCGCGAAAGGAAAGAATGAGCGGCTACAAAAAGGCAATGGAGGAAGCTGGTCTGCCGCTGAATGACCGGTACATGCGCAGCGTGCCGCGGGAAGAGATCTCCGCTGCGCTCGATGATTTGCTGCGCCACCCGCAGCCTCCCACAGCGCTACTCGCCGCCAACGACCTGGTGCTGGGCGAAATTCTCAAGTATGCGAACCGTCACTCCATTGCCATCCCGAGCCGTCTGTCCGTCATCGGCATAGACGATGCTGAGTTTGCCCGGATATACAATCCGGCCATCACGACGATCCGCCAGCCGGCTTATGAGATGGGAATGCAGGCGGCGAAGCTGATGCTCTCATTGATTGAGGATCAGGATGCCGCCGTCCCGATTACGTACCGTTTTCCGCCTGCACTCCAGCTGGGCCAGTCGGTACAGCCGCCGTCAGCAGCGGAATAAACCGGTTTATATCTCCGCCGGTAACAACTTGTTCTACCTCCAATGGTCAAAAACAAAGAGCAGTGATCCCTCAATAACGGGGAACGCTGCTCTTTTTGTTGTCATACTATTTCTGCGGTGCCGGATATTCGCAATTTCCTAAACGCTGGCATTCATGAATTGTTCCAATCCTTCACGGGTTGGCAGACCATCCATATCTCCGGGAGACATAACCGCCAGTGCGCCGATTGCATTGCCGCGTTTCACAGCTTCGGCTACGGTAAGCTGTTCAAGCATTGCGCTGATCACACCAACGGCGAATCCATCCCCGGCTCCTACCGTATCAACGACCTCTTTCACCTTGAAGCCGTTCACATAACCTTCTTCTCCGGTGGCCGTTTTATAATAAGCGCCTTCCGGGCCCAGCTTAATCACCACAAGCGATACTCCCCGCTGCAGATAGTAACCGGCGATTTCCTCCGGTGTCTCCAGGCCGGTCAGAATTTTGCCTTCGCTAAGGCCCGGCAGGAACCAGTCGCAGCGTGTAGCGAGATCATTGATCGTATTTACCATCGTCTCTGTGTCTGGCCAAAGGGTTGGACGCAGATTCGGGTCCAGGGAAACGGTTTTGCCGTTCTTTTTCATAAATTCCATCGCGTGCAGGGAGAATTCATGGCAGGACTTCGAAAGGGCCGAAGAAATGCTGGTTACATGCAGATGGCCTGCGGATGCAAAATAGCTTTCATCAAAATCAGCCAGGCTAAGCTTGGAGGCAGCGGAATTTTTGCGGAAATATTCTACCTTGGGATCGCCGGTAAGCACCTTGGATTTGATCAGCATTCCGGTTGAGAATTCTTTGGTATAAGTGATGCTGTCAGTGTCAATGCCCTCTTTGTTCAAGGCCATGGCGATGAATTGGCCGAAGTTATCTTCACCAAGCTTGGTTACGTATCCGGTCTTGTGGGCCAGACGCGACAGTCCGGTTGCTACATTGCTCTCTGCTCCGGCCAGTGCCTTAGAGAATGAGGTGACCTCATGCAGCGGGCCTGTCTCATTGGCATAAAACATCGCCATCGGTTCTCCGAAGGTGACGGCGTTCAGTTGTTTACTCATTAATATTCCTCCTCAGGGTAATACAAAGCCCTGTATATTGATTAGTAATTTGAAATTATCATATAAATCGGTTTTGTACAATAAGACATTACTCATTCCGCAGGGAGAATTTTGTGAATAATAATATATTTGATCGAAAAACCCTTTGTGGGTAAGGTTTTTCGCGGTTTTTTTAACGGAGTCAGCAGATTTGTATAAAAACTTATTGACTGTTAACGGTATTATTATTACTATTTCCATAGAAGTATTTATGAGTGTGTTAGTAAATTAGATAAAATAGTTTATCTAAAATAATATTTAATGCTTTTGATTTTTGCAATGGAATCTATTTTTTATTAGGAGAGGAAGTTAAATCATGAAGAAAATAAAAGTTTTGCAAAACATCTCATCTGTTGGTGTAGTCGCGGTTATCCGTGCGGATAATGCCGACGATGCTTATAAAATGTCAGCTGCCTGTATCGAGGGCGGACTGAACAACATTGAGGTTACCTTTACGACTCCGGATGCAGATGTGGCGATCAAGCGCCTGGTAGCCGAATACAGCAGCCGTGCAGTAATTGGTGCAGGTACAGTACTCGACCCCCTTACAGCTAGAATTGCCATTCTAGCCGGATCGGAGTTTGTGGTCAGCCCTTCTTTTGAAGAAGATACTGCCAAGATGTGCAATCTTTACGGGATTCCTTACATGCCGGGCTGTATGACGCTGAATGAAATGAAGGAAGCGCTGAAGCTGGGCGTAGACGTACTGAAGCTGTTCCCGGGCAGCGCCTTCGGACCTGATTATGTCAAAGCAGTCAAAGGCCCGATGCCGCATGTCAACATCATGCCTACAGGCGGTGTGGATCTGAACAATATGGAGAAATGGATTGCGAACGGCTGCATCGCAGTAGGCATCGGCGGCAACCTGACCGCTCCGGCCAAGGAAGGCCGCTACGACCAGATCACTGAGCTGGCTGCGCAGTATGTAGCTAAGTTTAAAGAGATTAAAGGCGCGTAATCACTGGCTTCAGCCTCTGATCATGTACATTTGCAGAAATCCCATTACTGCTTGGCCGCACTTAGCGTCCAGGCAGTTTTTTTGTGAAATTCCTACATCTAAATGAAGCTAAATGATGGTTTTCCCTCAGATCAGGGCAATACTTACAGAGAAGGCATTGAAGAACATGCTTAAGCTCTGAAGAATGTCTCTGATCTAAGAAAGGAGCCGTCATGCGCGGGAATGATGATCATAGGACGCTGTACCGGACCTTAAATGAAGAAGAAGCCGAATATGTGCAGATTCTGTCCGCTGTGCGCGGCTGCCGGGTGACTGCCGGTAAGATGTATAAATTGCACCGGAATTATAATAATCCGCATATTTTTGAACAGGGTGAAATGTATGTAGTGGATGATGACTCCAAGGACAATTACGCAGTATTGATGCTGTGTGCTTCCATACTATATCGATAATCCGGGCTGTCTCCAGTGTAGCGAAATCTGCTGCGGAGGCGGCCCTTATTTGATTTCAATTTTGTAATAAACTTCTGTAAAAGAATATTTGAAGATTGGGCGCTTCCCTTGTATGCTTAGTAAGGATTATTGACGGTTTCCGGACGGAACCAATGGGTCTCCAAGACGTAACATGTAAAGTTTGGTATTCTTAAAATATTGATTACAGGCTTGCAACAAATTCGCAGTCTTGCGCGTCAGTAAGATTGCATAGAGAGGGGGAACCTTCGTGGTGGAGCAGGGACTCATCAGAGCCGCTCAAGCGGGCGATCGCGACGCTCTAATCACCCTATTGCGGGAAATTGAAGGACATGTGTATAAGACGGCCTTCTACATTTTGCATAATGAACAGGACGCTCTGGATGCCTCACAGGAAGCGCTCATCAGAGTGTATACCAAAATTGGTTCCTATGAAGAGAAGGCCCAATTCAAAACATGGGTTCAGCGGATCGTGACCAACATTTGCATTGACAAATTCAGGAGAACGAAGCCTACCGTTTCTATCGATGAGCACGAGATGGTGTTCCAGGATAATAAACATAACGTAGAGCGCGAAGTCATGTCCGGTTATCTGGCGGAGGATATCCGCGAGGCAATCGAACAGTTGCCGGAGCATCACCGGACGGTGATTGTACTGCGGTATTTACAGGATTTTTCTTACAACGAGATTGCAGACTGTCTGGACCTGCCGCTGAACACGGTGAAATCCTACCTGTTCCGGGCCCGGCAGCAGCTGCAGAATAGACTTCAGGAGTATCAGAAAGGTGGTGTATCAGGATGAAGTGCACGGAGGTGATAGAATGGATGCACCGTTATTTGGATCATGATCTCAGTCCAGATGAAACTATAGAGATGTATCGGCATATCGACAATTGTCCTTCTTGCGCGGAAGTCTTTAATCGGTTGACTCTGCTCTCCGAACAATTGGAACAGCTGCCGGATGTTAAGCCTCCTTTCAGCCTGGTTGATTCAATTATGCCTCAGCTTGAGAAGATTGATCTTGGTGTTCAAGCGGAGGATGCAGCAGCTTCGGAGGACACTAAAGTCATTCCAATGACACGCAAAGGTACGCATGGCAAAACAGTCAAAGGAACCTCCAGAGCAGCTTCCATGGCTGCGCGGACAGGCATTGGCGCAGTTGCTGCAGCGATTATTCTGGTGATTGCCATCTTTAATATGCCGGACAGCATGCCGGCGGCAGATGTGGAGCAATCATTGAACCAGGCGGCTGATATGGCTGGAAGCAATGAAACCATGAGCAAGATGACAACGGGGAATTCGGATACAGCAACGAAAGAGAATGCGGATAACGCTGCTGCGCCTAACGCTCAACTCTCTGAATCCGCCGGCGCAGGCGACAGTGGAACAGTTGATGGTGGAGCAGCTGACAGTGCGGCTCCGGCTACGATAGATGCCGGACCGGCAGCGGAAGCTACAAAAGCAGGCCCTGCTGTGAGCGAGGGACCCGCTTCGGCAAAGCGGAGCACGTCAGTTACCCGTAACAGTGAACAGGCTACTCCGGCCCCCCGGTCTGACATCAAAAGCGGCGGCGGCAATATGAGTGCTCAGGACGCCCGGATTTTTAATGAGGAGGATACGGCTGCAGACAATTCAGCACCGGCGCAGGATGTTGAGCAGACTCCGGCGGCTGAAGAGGCTGGGACGATGGGGCTGCTGCCTATGCTGAAAGCCCAGTCCCCCTGGACCTCACCGGACGGAAAGTATTCTGCCGAGCTTGCCGGACAGCAGCTGGTAATCTACAGCGTTCCGTCAAGCGGCCTTCAGGAAGAACGGACCGCGGTAACCTCGCTTCCGCTGGAAGGCACCTGGGTATCCGGTACTTGGTCGGAGGACAGCCTCCAGTTTACGTATGTAACCTTGAAGGATGGCTCCGAAGTTTCCAAGGTATACACGGTTCCGGATGCTGGAGCTGCCGGGGCGCCGTCAGCTTCGCCGGACGCTTCGGCGACAGCCCTCCCGGGTAATAAATAATTATAGTTGGAACTTTTTAGGGGCATACGGAATATGCTATGGTAAGAGGACAGGAATTACAGGACTTGCGAGTTTCATCGGTATGACCGCCGGAAGTGAAGTTTCTAGAGCTTCTCCTTCCGTCGTTTATATAGATGCGCCGCTGAAACGGAGCAACTTTGGCTTTTGTGCCGAGGTTGCTCCGTTTTTGCATGTAACCAAGCAGCGAAACTCCCTATGTTTATAACGTTTTTTTTGTTAAACTATAAAAATGGTTATGATGAAATGGAAAAGGAAGTGGCAGGATGGATGCCAAAACGGCGGCCAAGGACATCAGGCAGGGGAAGATTTCACCGCTATATGTGCTCTACGGCAGTGAGAAATTCCGGATGAATGAATTTGCGGCCTTGCTGGAGGATCATCTGATCGCCAAAGAGGATCGTGATTTTGCGGTAATACCCTTCGACCTCTCCGAGACGCCGGTGCAGGCGGTGGTGGAAGAAGCGGAGACGGTCCCGTTCATGGTAGAGCGCAAGCTGCTGCTGGTAAGGGATGCCTCGCTGTTTACGGCGGGCAAAGAGAATGCGAAAATTGAGCACCGGGTAGAGCTATTAAGTGAATACATGCAGGCTCCGGCCGATTTTAGTGTAATTGTGTTTCTGGTCAATAACGATAAGCTGGATGAACGCAAAAAGATAGTCAAAGCAGCCAAAACGGCCGGAACGGTACTGGCTTTTAATCCGCTGGGTGCAGAAGAGCTGTTGCGATGGGTGGAAAAAGGTTTTAAAGACCGCGGCTGTGCGGTGGCTCCGGGAACCGCGGAGGCCCTTGTAGCAAGTGCTGGCACAGGGCTGCAGAACCTGTCCGCCGAAATGGACAAGCTGTGCCTGTTCGCCGGAGCTGGCGGTACTGTAGATGCAGCAGCTGTGGAGAGCCTTGTACACCGGGGAACCGAGCAAAATGTGTTCACGCTGGTGGAAGATATAGCGAATCTGCGCCTGGATAAGGCACTTAATACACTCTATGAGCTACTGAAGCAACGCGAGGAGCCGATTAAGATTGCCGCGCTGATTGCCCGGCAGTTCCGGATCATCCTGCAGGTTAAGGATCTGTCTGCGCTCAGCTATTCACAGGGCCAGATTGCCGCTCAAGTCGGACTGCATCCTTATGCCGTTAAGCTGGCCGGAGAGCAGGCCCGCAAGTTTGAGAGCCAGCGGCTGCGGCAAATTCTGAGCATCCTGGCGGATCTGGATTATCAGATGAAAACAGGTGCCATCGACAAGGTGCTCGGGCTGGAGATGTTTATGCTGCGTCTGGGCGCCTAGTACCCCGGATGTGTAAGTGACCTATACTGAAAGAGTCTGCCTAGAGCAGCTTTTTCTATTGATCCAGCAATAAAACTGCCCCCGATGCTGCATCGGGGGCAGTTTTACAAGCTGATGGACAAAACCGGATTTACAGATTCGCCAGAAGAAGGGCGATAATAGCCAGAAAAGCAGGGAGGCCCTGGACTAACAGAATGGATCTCTTGGCCGTCATACCGCCATAGACGGCTGCAACTCCGACACAGATTAGAAAAAACAGCTGAAGCTGAAATCCGAATGTGTCGTTCGGATGGAGTAAGCCCCACACCAGACCGGCGGCCAGAAATCCATTGTACAGACCTTGGTTGGCTGCGAGAGATTTCGTGTCCTGCGCTAACTCCTTGGTCATTCCGAACGCCTTCTGCGCTCTGGGGGTAGTCCAAAGAAACATCTCCAAGGCTAAAATATACACATGCTCTAACGCTACTAGCGCTACAAGTATTGTACTCAAAATCATCATTTTAATTTTCCCTCTCTTGTGTTGGATTAAGCGGGATAACCTCCGCCGGGCGGCGGCCAGGCCCCGTGTAGACGGCGAAGCAAAACAACTTCTCCTAGATGGTAGGAATTATGAGAGGCGATATTACGTAGGATTCCGCCCTTAGTCTCCCCTGGGAAACCGGGGAGCGGTTCGTCCAGCTGTACGGTCCGGGCAAAAGCAACAGCTTTCTCCACACCTTGCAGCAGATGCCTCACGGTGTCCTGCCATTCTGCTTCGTCTCCCGGGGTTTGCTCCTCAGGCCAGCTCTCCATTACACTTCCTGGCGCTTGCGGTTTACCCCCCTCCAGGAAGGTCAGCATGAAATCCTGCCAATAGCTCATATGCTTTATTAATTGATAAATGCTGTACGGAATCCCCTCCGTAGTTTGTCCGGCGAGCTCGGGTGTAATATCCGGCAAAGCTCTGGCAATCGGAATATGTCCGCGTTCTCCAATTAACGATTTCACAAGAGCTAAACCAAAAGCAGAATTGGATTCGGACATCATGAAGCTCCTTTCTTAATTTAATATTAGTATTCAAATTATATTTTACAAAATCTAATTTAGCAAAAGTAAATATACCTAATTTCTGTAATTTTGTCAATTGCCCAGGTCTATTCCTCTAAGCTCGGGTATACTACCACGATGAAGTTCTGATGCTATTGCCGCTATTCCAGAGCTGCAGTTTATATTTGGGGATTTTACAGAGATAACTGTTTTGGGTGAGGGGAATATACAAAAGAGCCTGCCCTAGACGCTTATTCAGCGCAGGACAGGCTCTTCTTATTCTAATGGGAACAAAAAAACCTAACCGTATGCAGCATAGCGGTCAGGTTCTTATAGTGCTCATTATGAATGTCGCCCTTGGCTTAGGCTTGAGCCTTAAGAGCGTTCAATTTCTTCGCCAAGCGGGATTTTTTGCGGGCAGCCGCATTTTTATGAACCAGACCTTTAGTTACGGCCTTGTCCAGCTTTTTGGAAGCAGCTTGGAAAGCAGCATGAGCAGTTTCAACTTCCGTTCCTGTCAGTGCTACATCAGCAGTTTTCACAGCTGTACGAAGCGCGGATTTCTGGGAAGCGTTCAGTGCACGGCGTTTTTCGGTCGTCTTGACGCGTTTAACCGCGGATTTGATATTTGGCATTGCATTCACCTCCTGAAAGACATTCGAAATCATTAATCAAATGATTCACAACTTAAAATAGTTTAGCATGACCGGTAGTAAAATGCAACACTAAATACTATTGATAAAGCCTGCGCTTCTACAGGTGAACTCCAAGAGATAAGGCCCGGCGCTCTGTCTATTCGCATGTTCATGAATGAAATTTTTTTGAGCTGCAATTATATATCCGTCCCGTTTGTATAAACAATGCACTTCTCTCGCACACTACTGGACAAAAAGAAGTTCATCAAGGGTGCATAGGCTCACAAAACTTTTAGGAGGCTGAACTAGCGATGGAACTGGATCTTCAGCTGTATTCGGTACGCACGGACCTGGCGGTAGAGGCGAAAGAAATGGCCCAAGGACCGCTCAAAACGCCGATTCCCGGTGTGAACGAAGAGGTGGAAGAAGCGGATGGGATCAAGGTTACGCGGCTTGGCGTGGCGAATAATGCCGGCTCTCAGGCCATTGGGCGCGCGATCGGAAACTATGTAACCCTGGAGGTTCCGGCGCTGCGCGGCGGAGATACCGGCCTCCAGCAGAAGGTGTCCGTCGTGTTTGCCCGTGAATTCGAGCAGTTTATGAATAGAATCGGCATCAATAAAAATTCCTCGGTGCTGATCGTCGGCCTCGGGAACTGGAATGTGACTCCCGATTCGCTGGGTCCGCTGGTTGTGGAGAATGCACTGATCACGCGGCAATTTTATGAGCTGGTTCCTGATCAGGTGTCTCCAGGGTACCGTAATGTCAGCGCCATCGCTCCGGGTGTGCTTGGTCTTACCGGGATTGAATCCAGTGAAGTCGTTCAGGGCATTGTGGACCGCACTAAGCCGGATGTGATCATTGCGATTGATGCGCTGGCCTCCCGTTCGCTGGAGCGGATCAATACAACGATTCAAATCGCCGACATCGGGATTCATCCCGGATCAGGTATCGGCAACAAGCGCCGGGGGTTGACGAAGGAAATTCTTGGGGTCCCCTGTATAGCCATCGGTGTGCCTACCGTTTGTTATGCTTCTACGATCGTCAACAATGTGCTGGAAATGATGAAGAATCATTTTGGTCAGATGGGGGACGGCAAGGCGCATACCAAAGAGATCATGGGCATGCTGGATGATATCTCAGAGCAGGAACGCCTGCAGCTGGTGAAGGAAGTGCTTGAGCCCCTGGGCCATGATCTGATCGTTACACCCAAGGAGATCGATGAATTTATTGAGGAAATCGCCAACATTGTGGCCAGTGGACTGAACGCCGCACTGCATGACGCGGTTGACCCGGGGAATGTCGGCGCATATACCCACTAATCCGTTTCTATTTGAAAGGCCCGTACAAGCTGCCTTAGTGGCATAGCTTATACGGGCTTTATTTATAGCAGCTGGTTTTTCTACTCATCCAGTGACTCTCTCTTCTTGTCTCTTTTTTCGGTTCTAGTATTCCCTCCCTCCTCATAGATTTGAAGTATAAGAGATTACAGAGGGCTGGAGGAGGACATAACAATAATGAACAGAAAATGGTTTCAGCTATGGAATATCGGCAGACTGCGGGGAAAAGTGCTGGACGTTCTGTCGCTGGGAAAAACGATGCTGCTGCTGGCCGGAGGCTCACTTGTATTTTTCATGCTGCTTGGAGCTGGCGGTCTGGCCGGACAAAAGCTGAATTCTTCCCCTGTTCCTTCTATGAAAGGACTGGCCGCTTCACTATCAAGCGGATTTTTCATGGAGCTTCTGGGGATGGAGGTTCCGCATTTGCCGAAGGGCGAAGAGCCCTCTGCCTTCTCTGCCCCCAAGGTAACTTCGTTTGTGTTCCGGATGCTGACCAGCGTCGATCCCGGCAATCCCAAGAGCCTGCTCTCGCGTGAGGTGCCGGGGCTTGCGGCAGATGATCCTTTTTTGCTGCGGGAAGGCTCGGGAGGAACCGCGGGCGCACCCGCCGACTATCATCCGGGCACGGATGAGATGGCAGCAGGCGAAGATCCGCAGCCGGGTACTGGAACGGATCCGGGAACATCCGGAAATGATCCTTCGGCGGGTGAAGGCACGGACAAGCCTGCGGATGATCCTGCTGCACAGCCGCAGCCGACAACTGCACCGGATGCCGGCACTGCCGGAGAACAAGGCAGCAATAGCAGCACTGGTGAGGACAGCGGCACTGAACAGGATACTTCGGTCAAACGCATCCTTATCTACCATTCGCATCCCCGTGAAGCATATAATCCGCTGCTAGGAGCGGAGAGTGATAATCCCAGCTCTAGCGCGCCTTCCAAAAATGTAATGCTGGTAGGCTCCTATATCGCCGACAGACTGGAAAAACGCGGGATTGGCACGGTGCATGCGAAGGAGGATTATGCGACAGAAGTGCCGGATTACAACTGGAACTTTTCCTATAAATATTCCCGGATCACCATTAAAGCGGCAATGGCTGCCAATCAGGAAATGACTGAACTGATCGATATTCACCGTGATTCGCAGCGGCATAGCAAAACAACCGCAGTCATTGATGGAAAAAGCTACGCACAGGTCTATTTTATCCTGGGTCATGCCAACAAAGACTGGAAGAAGAATGAAGCCTTCGCCAATTCGATTCATCAGGTGCTGGAGAAGAGCTATCCGGGACTGTCGCGCGGTATCTGGGGCAAATCCTCCGGTAATGGGAATAACGGGGAATACAATCAGACCCTTTCCCCTAACAGCGTCTTAATAGAAGTGGGCGGAATCGACAATTCTGCTGAAGAGCTGAAACGGACCGCAGATGTGCTGGCCGATGCGATTGCGGATGTGTACTGGAACAGTCATGATGCTGAAAAAGCGGCTGCCCCTGAAAAAAGCGATGGCGGCACACAAGAGAGCAGCGGTCAGGCGGACTAAAGGCACAAACCGATACCGGAAAATTTACAGACAGAAAAGGGCAGACTGGCTGGCTGTCACCCTGAAAGCTAACAGGGTGACAGCCGGAAGCTCTGCTTCTTTTAAATAAACAGAACTACTAACAAGCATCTAAAGGAGGAATCAACATGTCGCGTTTCGGCAAAAAGCTGGTCATGGTCGGCATTTGGGCGGGCATCGGCATATTGGTGGGCATGCAATTCGGCAGCAGCGGCGGAACCAGAACCTCCACGGTGCTGCCTGGCTGGAACGGGGTAACCGGGGTGGCGAAGACGGGGCAAGCACCGGCAACACCGGGGACGGGAACGGGGATTGCCCAGAATGGACAAACCTATGTTTACGTGCCGGTTGCCATAGATCCGGCTACAGGTGCTTACACAGCTCTTCCGGTGGCTCAAACGCAGACAACCGTCCAGACGCCTGCCGGGCTTCCGCAGCAGGAGGTACAGGATTACAGTTCGCTGACTCCGGAACAGATTCTGATTCCCGAGGAACAGAAACCCACAATTGATGTGCTTGCGGATAAAACAGCGGGTCTGCTGCAGCAGGCTTCGCAAAAAAGTATCCGCTGGGTTGTGTCCCTGTTTGATTCAGCCGAGTAGCAGACTTATTGCAGGACGGTGCTCCTGTTTCTTTACTTTCCCTGCTGCACGGGATTGATGGGGGGAGCCCGTACTGTTATAATAAGTGGATTAACATTAGGCTGTCTGTGGGGGTAAGGAATGACTGACGTTCAGAAAAGACAACAACAAATCCGCAATTTCTCGATTATTGCACATATAGACCATGGTAAATCGACATTGGCCGACCGTATTCTTGAGTATACAGGCGCACTCAGCTCGCGCGAAATGCAGGAGCAGGTGCTTGACCAGATGGATCTGGAGCGTGAACGCGGGATCACCATTAAGCTGCAGGCTGTACGTCTCACTTACCGTGCTGACGACGGTCAGGAGTATTTGCTGAACCTGATCGATACACCGGGACATGTCGATTTCACTTATGAGGTCTCCCGTAGTCTTGCGGCCTGTGAAGGCGCATTGCTGGTAGTAGACGCTGCACAGGGGATCGAAGCGCAAACGCTGGCTAACGTATACCTGGCGCTGGACAACAACCTGGAAATTCTGCCCGTCATCAACAAAATCGATCTGCCAAGCGCTGACCCGGAACGGGTGAAGCAGGAGATCGAGGATGTGATCGGACTTGATGCCAGTGAAGCAGTGCTTGCTTCTGCCAAAGCAGGCATCGGTATTAAGGAAATTCTGGAGCAGGTGGTTAAGCAGGTCCCTGCACCAACCGGCAATTCCGAAGAGCCGCTAAAAGCGCTGATTTTTGACTCCCATTATGATCCGTACAAAGGCGTTATCGTCTATGTCCGGGTAATGGACGGAAGTATCCGCGCCGGTTCGAAGATTAAGATGATGGCAACCGAGAAAGTATTCGATGTCATTGAAGTCGGTGCCTTCATGCCGCGTATGACCATTGTCGACGAACTGAATATCGGTGATGTAGGCTTTATTGTAGCCGGAATTAAGCATGTCGGTGATACCCGTGTCGGGGATACAGTGACGGATGCAAAGAATCCGACACCGGAGCCGCTGCCGGGTTACCGCAAGATCAACCCGATGGTTTATTGCGGCCTGTATCCTATTGAAACTTCTGATTATAACGACCTGCGTGAAGCGCTGGAGAAGCTGCAGCTGAATGATGCTTCGCTCAGCTTCGAGCCGGAGAGCTCCAGTGCGCTCGGCTTCGGCTTCCGCTGCGGATTCCTTGGCCTGCTGCATATGGAAATCATTCAGGAGCGGATTGAGCGCGAGTTCAACCTGCCGCTGATTACAACTGCGCCAAGCGTTATCTACCGGATTATGCTGACCAATGGCGAGATGCTGACCATCGACAACCCGTCGCATTATCCGGAAATCGGAACCATTGATTATGTGGAAGAGCCTTACGTCAAAGCCGGGGTTATTGTCCCTAACGATTACGTAGGTACCGTAATGGAGCTGTGCCAGAATAAACGCGGCGAATTCGTCAATATGGAATATCTCGATTCCAACCGGGTAACGATTACTTATCAGATTCCGCTCTCGGAAATTGTATATGACTTCTTCGACCAGCTGAAATCAGGTACGAAGGGCTATGCTTCCTTCGACTACGAAATCTCCGGCTACCGCCAGTCCAATCTGGTGAAGATGGATATTCTCCTGAACGGCGAGCAGGTCGATGCCCTCTCGTTCATCGTTCACCGTGACCGTGCCTATAACCGCGGACGGATCATCTGTGAGAAGCTGCGCGGCATTATTCCCCGCCAAATGTTCGAGGTGCCGATTCAGGCTTCTGTCGGAACCAAGGTTGTTGCGCGTGAGACCGTTAAGGCGATGCGCAAGAACGTACTTGCCAAATGCTACGGCGGTGACATTTCGCGTAAGCGGAAGCTGCTGGAGAAGCAGAAGGAAGGTAAGAAACGCATGAAGCAGGTCGGCAGCGTTGAGGTGCCGCAGGAAGCGTTCATGGCGGTTCTGAAGATCGACGAGTAAATCAAGTCTGATTAGCAGTGCGCTGCACTGTATCTGTTGTGAGTAACTGATCTGCAAGGGAAGCCTTAAGGCTTCCCTTTTCTGACTTTTTGGATCAATGACTGCGCCGCTGCTCCGGCGCAATATAAGATAAAGGAGACTGCTATGACAACTCAATTAAGTGGCCGTCCCCCTGAGGCCGTATATATTCATATCCCGTTTTGTACGAATAAGTGCTTTTATTGTGATTTTAATTCCTATGTGCTGAAGGACCAGCCGGTGATGGATTATCTGCACGCGCTTGACCGGGAGATGGAACTGACTGTGAAAGAGACCCCTCCGGGTGTGATTAAGACAATCTTTGTCGGCGGCGGAACACCAACCGTGCTGAAGCCGGATGAAATGGCCTTTTTCCTGAGCTCGGTGCGCAAGCATTTCCCGCAGTGGGATGACAATATCGAGTTCTCTATGGAGGCCAATCCCGGTACGACAGATATAGATAAGCTGACGGTGATGAAGGAAGGCGGCGTTAACCGGGTAAGCTTTGGCGTACAGGCTTTCCAGAATGAACTGCTGACCGGCATCGGGCGGATTCATAATGTGGACGACGTTTACCGCAGTCTGGAGAATGCCCGTAGTGTTGGGCTGCATAACCTGTCGGTCGATCTCATGTTCGGGCTGCCTAACCAGACCGTGGATATGCTGAAAGAGAGTATCCGCAAGGCGCTGGAGCTGGACCTGCCGCATTATTCGATCTACAGCTTGAAGGTGGAGGAGAATACGCTTTTCCACACGCTGTTTAACAAGAATAAACTTCCGCTGCCGAGTGAAGAGGATGAGCTGGAGATGTATCTTCTGCTGATGTCAACGATGGAGGCAGCCGGCTATACCCAATACGAAATCAGCAACTTTGCCAAACCGGGCATGGAGAGCCGCCACAATATTACGTATTGGCGCAATGAGGATTATTACGGCCTTGGCGCTGGTGCGCACGGATACGTCAAACGCCAGCGGCATATGAATATTAAAGGCGTCAATCCTTATATTGAAGCTTCACGCAGCGGCCTGCCGCGCCTGGACTCTTTCGAGATCTCCGAACAGGAGGCCATGGAGGATTTCATGATGGTTGGTCTGCGGATGCGTGAAGGGGTATTGGGCAGTGCCTTCCAGGCGCAGTTCGGTAAAAAGATTGAGGAGATTTTTGGGGCTTCGCTGCATAAGATGCTGCATGCCGGGTTGCTGGAGCATGACGGTGACACCTACCGGCTGAGCAAGCAGGGAATCCTGTTTGGCAATGATGTATTCGGCGAATTTGTCGGCGCTTTGACAGAGGTTTAATTTTAAAATACCTCTTGAATTGTAATTCACTCTGTTGTATATTTATTCATATTAACAACGAGGGGTGAGTCAAAGTGCTTGTCAAGACGGAAATGATCCGCCAGTCGGCGGCTCCTGCGGGAGATCACAAGGTGATATGCAGAAATGCTACGGTGGAGGATGTTGAACCGCTGTATTTAATGATAGAGGAATACGCCCAGCGCGGTATCATGCTACCCCGTTCCAGGCAAGCACTGACCCGCCAGATTGATCAGTTTGTCATAGCCGAAATCGGCGGCAGGTTTGTGGGCTGCGGATCGCTGTTCAGACTGGGCAATGATCTCGTTGAGGTTCGTTCCATCGGCTTGAACGACGAAGGCAAGGGCAAGGGTGTAGGCACCATGATTCTGGAGAAGCTGACGGAAGAAGCAAGACGCCAGGGCATTCCGAAGATTATGGCTCTGACCTATGCAGTTGATTTTTTCCTCAAAAACGGGTTCACCGTGGTGGAGAAAGAAATCTTCCCGGAGAAGGTCTGGACCGATTGCGTGAACTGCAAGAAGCAGCATGCCTGCGATGAAATCGCTGTGATGAAGAGATTGGATTAACCGGAGCGGATTGGCTTCGTTATCTATATTAAAAGAAACCACTATTCGTCCGGGGCGCGGTTCCGGGAGAAAAGTGGTTTTTTTAATCCGTCATTTACTTGGTATAGATCAGCTTGCGCTGCTGCTCTACAAGTGCTGCAAGTTCCGGCGTAGCGTACGCAGGAGGGTTGAAGGAGGGGGAAAGTGTATTATATACGATTGTCATCGTGGACCCGTCCTTCATTTCAATTTCAAGCCAGTAGTTGGCTCCGACCCAGCCTTTGGTTTGTTTATATAGTTCTTGGAACGGAATATACTTCAGCTTGGGGAATTCCCTAATAAATATCTCTGCAGCCTCTGGCGTGAAGTCCATCAGGTGAGTGGTTCCGTCCATCCCGCTGATGAAGCGGACCGTCTTTATTTTGCCGGCAACATCTAACAGATCATTAAGCGTTTTAGCATTAGGATTGCTGTTGGCTTCATACAGCCTGTCCCCCGCCCATAGTCTGGCGGATGCCTTATAGCCAGTCACTTCATACAGCTTCGTGCCGACATCCAGGAGAGTAGCGTCTCCATCCTGCATGACCTTACGCGGGCATTTATGGTCTGCCTTAGTGTAAGTGATCTCGCCTACGGGTTTACCTTTCTTAAGGCCAGTGAGCGGAGTATCCCAATTTTCATTATAAATAACACCGTTCCACTGCAGGACAGGAGCATACTCCACTTCACCGAAGAAACATTTATTCTGACCGGCAGGATCCCGCAGAACAATCCAAATACCGCTAACCAAGAGCAGCACAGCTGCAAGTATCGCAAACACGGAATACCGTTTTAGATTCATGAAGCCAATCAGCCCCCCCCCTTTTTATTATCAGACGAATGACAGGGAAAGAGGTTGCGGAATCCCTACGAAATAATAACTTTATCTTGAAAAATCTGTAATTCTGCTGTACCTTAAAAATAGGACGTTCGTTCAATTTTGATCGGGGATGGCTATGCAATGAACAAAAGGCATTATGATAGTGAAGAGACAAGGTCGGTCATCGCTGAGAAGGCAGCAAGGCTTTTTTCGCAGAAGGGATTTGCCGGTACTTCTATCGCCGATATTTCCAGGGAATCCGGGTTCAGTAAAGGACATATTTATTATCACTTTGAGAATAAAGAGAAGCTCTTAGTGTACCTTGCACTGGAAACGATGTCCTCCTGGAAGGAACGCTGGGAATCGGTCTCTGCAGGTTACGGGACGGCTACTCAGAAGCTTTATGCGATGGCTCATTTTGTGCAGAACAACTATAAAACACCGCTGCTGCAGGCAGGGCAGGAAGTGGCCAGCAATCCTGCAACCTCGCCGGAGACGGTAGCTCAGCTGATGGGGCTGGCGGCAACGCCCATGCATGCCTATTATGAGATTTTTAAGCTGGGTGTGGAGACCGGGGAATTCGGGCTTGAAGAATCGGAGCTGCAGACTACTGGCTTCTTGTTCGGCACTCTGATGGGCGGACTATGCCAGCATTTGTTTACGATGGAAGCGGAGCCGCTGGAGGCACTGTTTCGGCAAAGTGTAAAGATTTTTGTGGAGGGTATACGCGGCAAGGGATGAGCATTGGGCTAGTCTTTTGCTTGCTCTAATTAGAACGATCGTACTATTTTGTTCCAATGTGTTTCAGGATGGACTACATACTCAGCTAAGGGAGAGATGACAATGCAGGAGATCAGACAGGTAGGCATCGTAACAGGCGGGGCTTCCGGTATCGGCAAGGCGATTGGCAAAGAATTGATCAAACGGGGCGTGCATGTGGTTATTGCTGACATGAATACGGAGCAAGGGCATATAACGGCAGCTGAACTCCGCCAGCTTGGCGGTGAAAGCACCTTTGCAAAGGTCGATGTAACAGATGCTGCACAGGTGGAGGAATTGGTATACGGCGTATACGGGGAGTTCGGCCGTTTGGATTATATGTTTAACAATGCGGGAATCGCAATGTACGGAGAACTCTGTGACATGACAGAGCAGAACTGGAAGCGGATTATAGATGTGAATGTGTGGGGAGTAATTTATGGTGTACAGGCGGCGTATCCATTGATGAAGGAGCAAGGCTTCGGGAAGATAGCAAACACTGCATCTGCTGCAGGCCTGGGGCCTGCTCCGACGACTGCGGCCTACTCAGCGACCAAGCATGCGGTGGTGGGGCTGACGACTTCTCTCCATTATGAGGCTGAAGCCTACGGGGTCAGCGTGAGCTGCCTGTGCCCCGCTTTTGTGGATACTCCGATATTTGATTCCGGAGAGGCGATTCAGATGGATAAGAGCAAGGTGATCGCCCAGGTGAGAAAGCAAAAGCTGATGACGCCCGAACATTTTGCGGCGCTTGCCATCAGGGGGCTGGATAAAAATGATGTGCTGGTCAATCCGATGCCACTTCGCCGGACAATGGATATAATGTTCACGCTGTGTCCCGGTTTACACCGCAAAGTTATGCAGTTTGTCTGTAAGACGGCAAGGGAGGCCAAGTTAGACCCGAGATAGTCGGGAAAAGACGCAATGTTAACGCACTCAAGATACCGAACTGACTTGACAATGCCAAGGTCAGTTTGGTATTTTTGTATTAGTGGTTAGCACTCATCTCGACAGAGTGCTAACGAATCGGAGCCACAGCCGATAGGAGGGAATTACATGTTAACTGAACGCCAGAGAATGATACTTAACGCTATCGTAGATGATTATATTTCTTCCGCTGAGCCGGTAGGCTCGCGCAGCATCTCCAAACGGGGCGATGTGGGCTACAGTCCGGCAACGATCCGTAACGAAATGGCCGATCTGGAGGAGCTAGGCTATCTGGAGCAGCCTCATACATCGGCGGGAAGAATTCCGTCCCATAAAGGCTACCGCTATTATGTGGATCATCTGGTACCGTGGAATTCCGCCGAGTCGGCAGAGATGGGCACGATCCGCGCTTTTTTCGCCGAGAAGCTGAACGCTACAGAGCAGGTTATCCAGCATGCGGCAATGATACTTTCCAATATGACGAATTACACTTCCATCCTACTCGGACCGGAGGTTTTTCATACTTCATTGCGCCATTTTCAGCTGCTTCCGCTCGACGGCAATAATGCCGTAGCGATTATTGTTACCAGCACCGGGCAGGTAGAGAACCGTACGGTTCAGATTCCGCCGGAGATTTCCCTTTCCGAAATGGAAAAGGTGGTTAATCTGCTTAACAGCAAGCTGGTGAATGTGCCGCTCTACAAGCTGAAGAGCCAGCTCTATTCCGAGCTGGGCGAGGAAATGCAGCGTCACATCTCCCACTATGAAGAATTAATGCAGGTGCTGGACAAGGCGCTCGAAAGCGATCATGAACAGCGCATTTATCTCAGCGGAGCGACCAATATGCTGACCCAGCCGGAGTTCAAGGACGTCGACAAGGTCAAAACCATTCTCGATCTGCTGGAAGAAACGCCGACCCTGCTTAAAATGCTGGCCCCCGCATCCGGCGGAACCGGTATACAGGTGCGCATCGGAACGGAGAATAAGCATGAGGCCTTTGCCAACTGCAGCCTGATTACAGCCTCCTATTCACTGGACGGCAAGGCGCTGGGTAGTATTGGCATCCTGGGACCGACCCGAATGGAATACGCGCGCGTGATGGGCATACTGGGGATTATCTCCCGGGATTTGACAGCGATGCTGGCACACTGGTATAAGTGAACAGAGTGTAAATGATTTTCGTGAATGATTTGAAGGAGGTGAAGACAACTTGAAAGAGGAACAGGTTCAAGATTCGAATGAGATGAATGATGAAGCTATAAACGAAACCAAGGCGGCTGATGAGGCAGAAGCCGTACAGGAGAACGATGCAGCCTTCGAGGAGGCTTCAGGCGGTGAAGCCGCTAAGCGCCTCCAGGAGCTGGCTGAGGAGGCTCAGGCCCGAGCGCTGCGCGTGCAGGCTGATTTCGACAACTTCCGCCGCCGTACCCAGAAGGAGAAGGAAGAGCTGGCCCAGTACGCCACCTCCAAGCTCGTAGGCGAGCTGCTGTCCGTACTTGATAATTTTGAGCGTGCGCTGGTAACTGCTCCAGGTAACGCGGAATCTGAAGCCTTCACCAAAGGCATCAATATGATTTTCCGCCAGCTTGAAGGGGTACTGAAGTCAGAAGGACTTGCAGCAATGGAAACGGTAGGACAGCCCTTTAACCCTGAATATCATCAGGCGATTATGCAGGTGGAGAGCGAGGAGTACGAAGAAGGTATCGTGACGGAAGAGGTCCAGAAGGGCTATCTTCTGAAAGATAAGGTTCTTCGTCCGGCCATGGTCAAAGTCAGCATGTAGTCTGTCTATATACCTAAGGCATTACTAATCCTGCTATGATACGGCGCTGCCGGATATTCCGGCCGTACGGTCATGTGCGGGTGCCATTTAAGCATTTGTGTTCATTATGCAACTATTGATTATTCCGCAGGAGCCTAAGCTCCATAATATTTTTGAGGAGGCACATTACAGTGAGTAAAGTTATCGGGATTGACCTTGGAACCACCAACTCTTGCGTTGCCGTTATGGAAGGCGGGGAAGCCGTCGTTATTCCAAATCCGGAAGGCGCGCGCACAACCCCATCGGTTGTAGGCTTTAAGAAGGACGGCGAGCGTATCGTCGGCGAAACAGCCAAACGCCAGGCTATTACGAACCCTGACCGCACCATCGCTTCCATCAAACGCCACATGGGCACGAACCACAAAGAAAGCATTGACGGCAAGGATTACTCTGCACAAGAGATCTCGGCCATGATTCTGCAAAAGCTGAAATCCGATGCCGAAGCATACCTGGGACAGCCTGTTACCCAAGCCGTTATTACGGTTCCTGCATATTTTAACGACAGCCAGCGTCAAGCTACCAAGGATGCCGGTAAAATCGCGGGCCTTGAAGTTCTGCGTATCGTAAACGAGCCAACTGCTGCAGCGCTTGCCTATGGTCTGGAGAAATCCGAAGATCAAACGATCCTCGTCTATGACTTGGGCGGCGGTACATTCGACGTATCGATTCTTGAACTGGGCGACGGCTTCTTCGAAGTAAAAGCTACCAGCGGTGACAACCGCCTTGGCGGTGACGACTTTGACCAGGTAGTTATGGATTTCCTCGTAGCTGAATTCAAGAAAGAGCAAGGTATTGACCTGAGCAAGGATAAAGCTGCTGTACAGCGTCTGAAGGATGCAGCGGAAAAAGCGAAAAAAGAGCTGTCCGGCGTACTGACAACTACTGTATCGCTTCCGTTCATCACTGTGGTTGACGGCGTGCCTCAGCACCTTGAAATCAACCTGACCCGCGCGAAATTCGATGAGCTGACTGCAGGTCTCGTAGAGCGTACGCTTGGACCTACACGTCAAGCCCTGAGTGATGCTGGCATGACTCCGGCTGACCTTAACCGGATCGTACTGGTAGGCGGATCTACACGTATTCCTGCCGTACAGGATGCCATCAAGAAGCTTACAGGCAAAGAACCGCACAAAGGCGTTAACCCGGATGAAGTGGTAGCCCTGGGTGCTGCTGTTCAAGCGGGTGTATTGACTGGTGATGTTAAAGACGTCGTACTGCTCGACGTAACTCCGCTGTCCCTCGGTATTGAAACTGCGGGCGGCGTGTTCACGAAGATGATCGAACGCAACACTACCATCCCTACAAGCAAATCCCAGGTCTTCTCGACCTTCGCCGACAACCAGCCGAGCGTTGAAATTCACGTGCTGCAGGGTGAACGCCAAATGGCGAACGGCAACAAAACGCTGGGCCGCTTCATGCTGAACGAGATTCCGCCGGCACCTCGCGGTGTACCGCAGATCGAAGTTACTTTTGACATCGACGCCAACGGTATCGTAAATGTATCTGCAACAGACAAAGGCACGAACAAGAGCCAGAAGATCACGATCACCTCTTCCAGCGGCTTGAGCGATGCCGAAGTTGAACAAATGATGAAGGATGCCGAGCTGCACGCTGAGGAAGACCGCAAGCGTAAAGAACTGGTTGAAGCGAAAAACAATGCTGACCAGCTCGTGTATTCAACAGATAAAGTAATCAAAGACCTCGGCGACAAAGTGGATGCTTCCGAAATCGAGAAAGCAAACGCTGCTAAGGACAAAGTAAAAGCGGCACTGGAAACTGACAACCTGGAAGAAATCAACGCAGCTACAGAAGCGCTGACTGAGATTGTACAGCAGTTGTCCGTGAAGCTGTATGAACAGGCTGCACAGGCTGAACAAGGTGCTGAAGGCGCTCCTGAAGGCGCTAAGAAGGACAATGTTGTTGATGCAGACTATGAGGTTGTTGACGACGAGAAGAATCAAGGGTAACCTTAAACGATAAACACTATTGTGGAAGAAAGGGAAGGTCAAACCGGGGCATCCCGTGTTTTGACTTTCCCTTTAAATTGTCAAGATTGATCAGTATGGATGTACGGAGGTGAAAGCAGTGGCAGAGAAACGCGATTATTATGAGGTTCTGGGCCTCGGAAGAGATGCATCAGACGATGAAGTGAAGAAAGCCTACCGCAAGCTGGCGCGCCAGTATCATCCGGACGTCAATAAAGCCAGTGATGCTGAAGCCAAGTTCAAGGAAGTGAAGGAAGCTTACGACGTGCTGAGTGACGGCCAAGCGCGGGCCCGTTATGACCAGTACGGTCATATCGATCCTAATCAGGGTATGGGCGGCGGCTTTGGCGGCGGCGGAGATTTCGGCGGACTCGGTGATATCTTCGACATGTTCTTCGGCGGTGGCGGTGGACGCCGCGATCCGAACGCTCCGCAGCGCGGCGGCGATTTGCAGTACACGATGACCATTGAATTCAAGGAAGCGGTATTCGGCAAAGAGACCGACATTACCATTCCCCGGACGGAAGCCTGCGATACCTGCTTCGGCTCCGGCGCTAAACCGGGCACCAAACCGGAGACTTGTTCCGTCTGCCATGGCAGCGGCCAGCAGGAATTCGTGCAGAATACTCCGCTTGGACAAATGCGCAACCGCCGTCCCTGCTCCCATTGCAGCGGCACAGGCAAGATCATCAAGGAAAAATGTACGACCTGCGCAGGCCAGGGTAAGGTTAAGAAGCAGCGCAAGATTCATGTGCGCATTCCTGCCGGTGTCGATGACGGCGCACAGCTGCGCATGACCGGCGAAGGTGAAGGCGGTACACGCGGCGGCCCGGCCGGAGATCTGTACATCGTGATCCGTGTGAAGAGCCATGACTTCTTCGTGCGCGAGAACGACGATATTATGTGCGAGGTTCCGCTGACATTCGCCCAGGCAGCGCTTGGTGATGAAATCGAAATCCCTACTTTAACTGAAAAAGTGAAGCTCAAAATTCCGGCCGGAACACAGACCGGCACCTTCTTCCGCCTCAAAGGCAAAGGTGTTCCGCACTTGCGCGGTAACGGAACTGGTGATCAGCATGTGCGGGTTATTGTAGTGACCCCAAGCAAGCTTAGCGATGAGCAAAAGGACCTGCTGCGCCAGTTCGCTTCCTACAATGGAGAGAACACGCATGAGCAGGAGCAATCTTTCTTTGACCGTGTGAAGCGTGCCTTCCGTGGTGATTGAGTAACTCTTCATCCAGCATTTTCAGTGAATTCATAAGAAGACAGATCAAACCCCCAATTTCGTATCACTAAACGGAATTGGGGGTTTTTTGTGTTGTATGGAGTAGGTTAAAAAAGGACCGTGCATGGCTGTTAAGCCATGCACGGTCCTGGGACAAGCATCACTGCTCAGTTCCGGCCTCCGGGGAGACCGGAACTGACAGGGACTTATAACTATTCGATCAGACCAATCTTGCTCAGCAGTTGATACAGCGCGGCAGCAGCCGTTTCACGGGTTGCCGGAGCGACTGGGTTAAAGCTGGTTCCCTGGTCGCTGCTGATGATGCCGGCTGCAGACAGGGACTGCAGGCTGTCCTTCGCATAGGCAGCTACTTTAGCGCTGTCTGTATAGGTTGTGAAGGAAGGGTTCGCACTCTTCAGTTCGGTTCCGGTCAATTTAAGCGCTCTGTCCAGAATAACAACCAGCTCTTGGCGGGTTACCTTCTGGGTTGGAGCAAATTTACCGTTGCCAATGCCCAGGATCAGGCCGGCTTTGGAAGCGGCAGCTACGTCAGCAGCGTACCAGTCTGTTGCTTTCACATCAGAGAAGGTAACTTTGGCATCCGTACGCAGACCGAGTGCGCGGGTCAAGAGTGCTGTAAACTCAGCACGGGTCAAGTTATTCTTCGGCGAGAAGGTCGTAGCCGATGTACCTTGGATGATCAGCTTGTTAGCCAACGCCTGGATGGCTTCAGCCGATTTCGAAGAAGCGATATCCGTAAAGGCTGCTGCTGGTTTACTTACGGCAGCATAAGTTGAGAAGCCTGGGCGGTTTACAGTAACAAGAGTTGTTCCGTCAGTCTGAGACTTGAACACGGAAGCAACCGGAGTTACCACTCCCTTCTCTTCGAAGAGCACGCCTGCAGTTTTCGGCTGAATCGTGCCTGGAACTGTAAAGGATCTCTTAATGAATACATTGCTTGGTGTGTTCAAATAAGTGCTGCTTGTAGCGGTAGTCCAAGAAGCTTCAAAAGCAACCGGAGTTCCGATTACCGTAGAACCAGGTACGCTGGTAGTCAATTTGCTTGCGGCTTCAGGTGCCTGCTTGATATCCAGCTTGAGGCTTTCACCTGCAGGAGCAGATTTCAGCAAGGATACCGGCAGGGAAACTGCAGATCCGCCAACACTGATTACAACGGAACTGTCAGCATGGATACCGGCCAGCAGTTTCACTTGGTCCGCAGTCAGGCTCAGTACAGCTGCCTTGTCAGTGATTGCGGCCACGGAGATCACGACAGCTGTCTTGGAAGCTGTGGCTTTAGCCAGAGCAGTCTTCAGATCATTGTCGGTCACAGTTACTGTGGTAACACCATCTTTGGAAGCTGTCGATGGAGTCAAGGATACTTGTGCAGCTCCTTCTTCAACTAGCGCAGCTGCAGCAGCAGGCACAGTTGGTGTGGTTGGTGTGACTGCACCGCCACCACCACCATTGCTTCCGCCAATTGGTTGCACACCATTAACGAAGCGGAATGAGGTATAGGCGGTATAGAATTCTAAATCTTCATCGTTTTGATCAATCTTGATCGGGAGCTTAGTGTTATCTTCTGCATTGATTCCTATAACTTGAAGCTTGTAAACCCCTTCTGTCAAATTAGCTACAGCTGGTTTACCGTCCGCATCGAGAATTGGATCTCCATTGCTGTCATACGGGTGATAAGTGGCTCCGATGACAGTACTGTACTTGCCAGGGAGGAAGTATTTGTTCGCAGATTCTGTGGCGTAGTATTGGAAGTAACCTTTGGTTACATCATCCAGGCCAACCAGATCTACTTCATAGTAGTTAATATCTTCGGCTTTCAGTTTGTAGGAAAGAAGGGTGTTTGAGTTGTTGTACACAATAGGTGAAACAATTTCAGCTTCTTGAATACCTGTGCCCCAATCCGGCTGTTCTGCAGATTTATCGACGTTGATCGCGAACGGCAGGTGCAGAACTGGCAGACTTTCGTCATCCGGTACCAGAACGATATTGCCCTGCAGCATTTGCGCTTCCGTATCGGCGGCAACATTCACAGTCAGATTAAAGCTGCTGGCACTGTAAGCGGAAGCCGTTACGGTAGTCTTATCCAGCTTTGCAGTTACATGCTCAGGATCACCGTAGTTCCAGTCTACAAGTGCAGTGTAAGCTACTTCGCTGCCGCTAATGTTCTTGAGCTGCAAAGCTTTACTTGCAGATGATCCTGGCTGCAGTGTTCCAAAGCTTGTGGAAGGATTGTAGTTAATAACACTTTGCGGAACATAGTTTTTATCCAGAATCGAAATCGGTTCGAGTGCCTCGAGCAGCGCTGGTGTTTTAATTGCATTTTCAACATTTGCCCGTCCCGGACCTTGTGCATACAGATCTACAGGATCACCCTTATATAAGAGCGTGTCTGCAGTATTAGCCAGCGCAGCCCGAATATCAAACGGTGAATAATCCGGATGTGCTTGCTTGATCAGAAGAGACAGGCCTGCAACATGCGGAGTCGCCATGCTGGTACCGCTGCTGCGGTGGTAGGCCTGGGAATAATCTCCGCCATATGCAGGGTATGTGGAGAGTACGCCGTCTCCAGGAGCCACAATATCAGGTTTGATGCTAAGGTTACCATCAACACTTGGGCCTAGTGAGGAGAAGTAAGTGATTTCGTCACCAGTAGTGTATTTGAGATTATAATTAGCACCGAATGTAAAGTAGACGGAGTCACTTTTGCTGGCCAGAATGGCTCTTGCCAGCTGACGTCCGGTCTTGCCTTCAATATCAAACGTTGGGATATAATCGTATCCGCTGCTAAGGTTGCTGCCGATAAATCCTTCGCGCTCTGTATAGGAAACGTCCAAATTAGCTATCGTACGTTTTCCAGTTGGATCACTTGGATCTTTTTTGGCATTACCATTGAAAATAACAACGGCCTTGGCGCCGTGTTCTTTCGCGGTTGCGATCTTAGCATCAAATGTCAGATCACCACGTGATAATAGAACGATTGATCCCTTAATATCTTCTGCCGGATAATCATCTTCTGCACCAAGATCGGCATAGACAATTTTCTGAGGCTTAGTACCGATAATATCGGCAAATTTCTCTTGTCCGAGTTCAAACGCCATAACGTTAAACGGATAATAGGTGCTATAGGTCACCGATGTCACCGAGTTTTCAATCGCTGCATTGAAGCTGCCCGAATAAGCTTTGATCGGACTGGTCACGGCACCGACAGAAATGGCCAGCTGCGAAACCGCAGGGGATCCAAGGGAGAAATATCCGGCTTCTCCGTTGTTGCCGTTGGCAATAACTGCTACAACTCCAGAAAGTACTGCGTTATTAATGGCGATGGAATCCGGAGAATTCACATCTTTCTCGGAATCGGAGCCCAGCGACAGGTTAATAACATTCATACCGTCTTTCACCGCACGTTCAATACCGTCGATGACCTGGGCGGATGAACCTGAAGATTTACTAGGATCATTGAGGTTACGTCCCAGTACCTTATACACGTAAAGCTCTGCCCCGGGAGCGATACCTTTTTGGGCAACATCACCTTTTGCTGCGTATTGGCCGATAATTGTACCGGATACATGGGTTCCGTGGGAGGTACCGGCATAACCGGTTCCGTAAGGATCTTTATCTGCTTCCAACGGCGGTTCTTCAGCGGGATCGTTATCATTATAGAAGGAGTCGTATCCGCCTTTATAAGCCGCTGCGATATCGGGATGATGATAATCTACACCGGTATCGATAACGCCGACTTTCAATCCGGCTCCGTTAAGGCCTTGTGCCCAAGCCCAGTCAGCATGAACCTGCTCCAGTGGGGCATTGTCATTTCTGTAAGTAGCTTCAGTCACCGTTTCTTCCGGCAGCGCATACCAGGTGCTGTTCGGATAAATGGAGGTAACGCCGGAGATCTTAGCCAGCTGCGGGATTTCATTGGCTGGAACGGAAACTTCAAAACCGTTAAGCACCGTATCATACTGGTAGTTTACGGTCAGATTGATTCCCAGGTCATCCGCTTTGTCCAGCACTTCTGTCTGCTGGCTTTTGACCGCAGCTTCCGTAGCTGTCTTGGAAAGGGCGGAAATTCCCTGCTTCGCTGCATATTTACCTACTGCTGCAGGCTGGCCGCTCAATTGCACGATAACGCGGACATTGTTTGAGGATTTGGTGTTGATCTGTGGTGAGATAAACGTCTGATTCGAGGTCTGAGTCAAAGAAGTTAATGTTTTACTCGATGATGGCGTCTGCAAGCTGCTGGCGGCAAATGCCGCTCCCGGAATCATGCCTGCTGTCACTCCCAGTGACAAGGCTACGATAGACAGCTTGCGTGGTAGTTTAGTCCACTCCAAATGTAATCCCCTCCAGATGTGTATTATTCTGATTCCAATTTTTCCCGCTGTAGACAGTAGGTTGATTCTCCTTTCTATTAATCTTTTATTTCCATCTAGATTAGTAGGAAAAATATTAAGAAGATTTTACCATTGGTAAAATGTAAAATCTACATAAAATTTATCAAATTTCTAAAGTGCAGGTTCTTTTGTGATGTAAAATATGACATGTATACCGTCTGTTCCCCGTAAAAAACTAGATACAAAGAACTAAATCAAAACTTCATCTCTGTTTTTTTGACATTAAGTAAGATTTTATGACATGAATAACATTTGGATATTTAAATTTTTATGAGTCTAAAGTAACGCTAACTTTATTACTTTGTCCGATTTAGGCACGAATTGGCTGAGGCTGGTAATAATCCCGAGTCTGGGAATAGGAGAAAGTAAGTTTGAGTATGCAGCAAATGACACAAGAAGCTTTTAAATTTGAAGCATATGCATAAACCGGAATGCTTCAATACAAAATAACACTGTGAATTTGCGTTGTGCATTCCAGGTAGAAAGCAGGGATTACCCTTGTCCGAAAAAAACATACTTGCTTATTTTAAAGCTCCCGAAGAAGCAGAAGGCGTCTCCCGGAAGCTTCAGGCGCTTCGTGTAATCGACATGTCCATAGACACCTTCAGTAAATACCCCGGCAATGCGCAGTACTCGGGAAATAATCCGTTGACTGGAGATATTCCCAGCCTGGCGACTATGACGTTGAACTCCACGATGGACAGCCATTCAGCGGGGATACTGGCGGCAGCAGATTCCAGTGCGAGCGGAATGAGCCACGGAGGAGACGGCGGTCCCACAGGCAGAAATATTTTATTGACCGTAGTTGTGGACTCCGATTCTTTTGACCAGGCTTTAAAAATCATTGAAGATGCCGGCGGAATGATTTGAAGTTTTGCAATTAGAACAACACGGAGGCTGATCCCGATATGGATAGAGAAAACTCAAAAATATTCTCCAAAACAGACAAACAAAAAATGCTCTACGAAGCCAAATTAGAGGATGTGGAGTTTTCGGCAGCGGAGGCTGATCAGGATGATCTTGAAGCGCTTGACCGTTCGCGTGAGGCCGATAAACGGCAGCTCCATGAAATTTTGAAGAAGGAATAGCTGAGCCTAAGCGCTTGAAGGTTATCTTCTGACACACCCCACGAACTGTGGGGTTTTTTTGTGCTCTGCCGTGTATAATGAGGTGGATAAGCAATGCTTGGAGGGAACTGGAATGAACACTTTTATATTATGGGGCGGCCTGGCGCTGCTGGTTGCTCTGCTTACTTTTTTGAACCAGAAGCAGGTCTATTCTTCTAAAGTAAAGCGGGCTTACCGCGAGCTGCGGGAGCTTACGGAGCGGGTGCGTGACGGCCGCTCTGAAGCTGCTGATCTGGTGAGCTGGGAATCCGCGCTTGCGGAGATGGAGAAGCACCCGAATGAGTTTAACAAGCTGGATTACGAAATCGGCCTACGCCGTGGATTTGTGATGTACCTGGAGCGGCATTATCCGCAGGATGTAAGGCTTCCTGATCTGCAGGAGGCGGCAGCCCATCAGAAGGATTCAGTCTGGGGGATTAAATTCGGGGATTATGGCCCGAAGAAGTGAAAATAAGGTTTGGGGCGCAATGACCAGACCAGAGAGCTATGAACCGCCAAAGCACCCGGCCTCCATCTTCCTAATGGACGCCGGGTGCTTTTGTTCCGGGGTTATTGCTATATTTTAGAAATAAATGATGTTGTATGTAATCCAAACCTGCAGTTTTACCGTTAATATAGCATGCAAACAAATATAGCGGCTTGATGATATCGGGAAGTCACAGATCACAAATTAAGTTAGACAGGGAGAAATTACTATGGAGAACGGTTCAGCCCAAACAGTCACAGATGCGCTGGTTGTCAAAGCTTTAGAGAAAAATCTTGCCCTGATCCGCTTTGATCTGGACCGCAGGGTGGCATATGTTAATGAGGTGTTCGCGGGATCAATGAAATACAAGCCTGAGGATATGTATGGAATGAGCCACCGGGAGCTGTGTTTTCCTGAATTTGCGGATAGTCCCGAGTATGAAGTGTTCTGGGGAAATCTGCTTTCCGGGACAAGCTTTCAGGACAAAATTGAACGAATGGATTCAGAGGGTAACAGGGTCTGGCTCGAAGCAACTTATATGCCGATTTTTAATGAAGCGAATCAACAGGTTATCGGAGTAACTAAGGTTGCGACGAATATCACACATAGGCAAATCAACATGAATAATGTGGTGGAAAAGATGCAGCAGATGGCGGATAGTCTGAACCAGCGCGCAGAAAAAGGCATTGAACGGAGCCGTGAGCTGCTGCAGAGCATCGACAAAATCGCGGGAGTTTCAGATGAAAATTCGGTTACGCTGGTGAATCTGCAGAATAAAGCCGGAGATATTCAGGGGGTGGTACAGACCATCCGTGATATTGCATCACAGACGCATCTGCTGGCACTTAATGCAGCGATCGAAGCGGCGCATGCCGGAGAGTTCGGACGCGGTTTTGATGTGGTGGCTAAAGAGGTCAGGAAGCTGTCGGGTCTAGTACAGCATTCCATTGCCGAGGTTCGGGACAGTGTCAATGCAATCACAGAAGAAATTAGCAGAATGTCGACCGGCCTGGATCAAGTGCAGAGCAATGTAGAAGAAGGCCAGCGGCAGATAGACACGGCTCTGAAGGAGTTCACCGGAATTGCGGTTTCCGCCCAGGAGCTGGATACCCAAGCACGGGAAGTACTTAATATTATCTGATCTGAACCGACAGCTGATGATTTTGGAGCAGAAGTAATGAAATCCGAAACGGCATGGGAAAAAGTCCTGTGCCGTTTATTTTTTGGTCCAAGCAAGGAACAAAGTGTATAGCAATAAAACCGGATGGAATACCCGCTAAAAAAATGTTCATGTGAACCTAATTATATTAGTCTGTAAACGAAGCTTACGACTGATTTACAGCGGATTTTGCGCGTATCCTTCTGCCCTGGTCGGATGGGTCGAATCGGCAATAGTTCCTCCAGAGACAAATAGATGCATATGGGTGCTATTTAATGTGGAACAGCAAAAGATATATGAGATCGATGCGTATCGTTGTTATTTGAGTTTAGAACGCGGGATCGTCATGTTCGGTAAGCAGATCAAGGATTAGCTCTGATAATATTTTACCCAGCAAGAAGCTCGACTGAAATTTTTTTGCACCGAAGCCATAACAGGCTGCAGCTCGCCAAGAACCTCGCTCAATATCGCTTAGAAATATCAGATGCCAGTTCCCACCTCATTTACCCATACCGCGGTGCGCCATCTGCATTTCAAGGATCAGAATCTGCATTTCAACCCAAGAGTGTTCATCTCCTCTTCAATAATTGTTGTATACTGATGGAATATAAAGCTAAGAGAACTGCAGTAAAGCGAGGTGTCTTGGATGTATAGGGTGGCGATATGCGATGATGATGAGATTCAAAGAGAGCGGGTTAAGAGTATACTCATTGCCTTATCTATCAAAACAAATGTGGAGTTCGAAATCGAGCTGTTCAGCTCAGGAGAGCAATTACTGTCCCACTATGAGCGTAATGAAGCTCCCTTCCATATTCTTATTCTGGATGTAGAGATGGGGGAGATCAATGGGATTCAGACCGCCCGAAAGCTCAGGAGCTTGAATCACCTCGACGAGCAAATCGTGTTTCTAACGAGTTATCCTGAATACATGATAGAGAGCTTCGATGTGATCACCTTCCAATATCTGATAAAACCTATTGCGCCTGAGATTCTAGAGGAGAAGATCATCAAACTGTACCAATACTTCCAAGCGCAAGACAAGAAATTTATGGTCATTAAGTCAGGTTACGAAGAGGTCGTCTTAAGATATGATGACATCATTGGGATTGAGGCTGCGAAAAGCTTAACGATCAAAAGCAAGCTCAACATTATTACCACCAGTCAAACCTACGAGAGCAAAGGTATTATCGCGGATTATGCAACTGCATTAAGAGACAGCAACTTCTTGCAAATCCATCGCTCGATCCTCATCAACCTGCTGCATGTGAAGAAGTTCGCCAGCGGGGTTGTTCTCATGTCTAATGGGATGGAGCTGCCGATTGGTCGTTCGAAGGTTAAAGAGGTTAAAGATTTCTACACCAAATATATGATTATGAAGGTTAACTAATATGATTCAATATCATTTACCAATTATCATTTGTGTGATACTAGTGATGTGCTTCCAGATCAACTTCTTCTTTAACTCCGTATTTGATAAGTCCACTAGAAAGCCGAATAGAATCGGTTACTTTATCATTTATAGCATTCTTAATTACCTCTATTTAGTCGTGCAGATGTCCGCTTACTTATCTTCGCTAGTCGCTTTACTTATGATTTTTAGTATTGCGCATTCTTACAAGGTAGAAATCAAAAACAAGGTGATTTTTACAGTTCTGTATGGAGTTCTGGTGACAATGACTAATATGATCTCGTTATATATTTTCGCCTCATTAGATTCTATAGACTTCACCACCCTTGATCCTAGTAACGAGAATGGCCGTTTGATCTTTACGAAGACGATTTTGCTTAGCTGCATGATCATGTTCGCTGTCATTCAGATTATTAGACTCATTGCGAAACGCAGAAGCTTCTCTGTGCATTATCGTTATTATCTTTTATTCTTATTCGTCCCTCTGATCAGCATGTATCAGGTTCATTTACTCACTTTTTATAGTGAGAAGAATATTTACTATTTCATCGCGATTATTGGATTCCTTCTCTTGAATGTGATGGTCATCTATCTCTTCGATAATATCGTTGATAAATTTCAATTGTTGCACGAGAAAGCTCAGCTGCAAGATCAGATGGATTATCAGGATGCGAACTATGAGAAGACGGTCCATAGCTTCAAATCGATTAAAAGAATCATTCATGATACGAACCAACAGTTTCTATATATTGAAGAGTGTATTAAACGTAATGATCCAGCAGCGGCACTAGAGCATATCAAGGTAACACAGAATAAAGTAGAAGAGGCTTATCAACGAGTAAATACGGGGAATCTCGCGATTGATGCTCTGGTAACGAATACTCTTAATATTGGGCAAGCCAATGGAATTCGAATAGATACGAAGCTGCAGTTGTACTCCCAGGATGTCCACATTAACCGTTATGACTTGTGCGTCGTTCTGGGAAATATGCTGGACAATGCCATCGAAGCCTCTAAGAAGATCAAACTTGCGGAGGACCGGTACGTTCGTATTAAGATCCATTCCAATGAGAATGCGCTCTTCATTCAAATCGTCAATCATATGGAGAATGAGGTTGCTCAGCTGCGCAGCCAGAAATCAAGCCCCGAGTATCATGGTATCGGCTTAACCAATATCGCAAGAATATGCGAGAAGTATGGTGGAAACATGACGATTGAGGCAGAGCATAAGGTGTTTAACAATATGGTTGTGCTACCTTTCCACACGAACAATCCTTAGACAACTTGTTGTTTAGGGATTGTTTTTTTCGTTTCAGGGTTTTTTCCAAAGGCAGAGGTCTATTCCTTGTATGATGAATTTAGTAAAAAATTCCATGGGTGAATTTGAGGAGGAATGAATGATGATGAAGAAGTTGATGTTGAAGAAAATGATGATGTCGGTGCTCGCGGCTGCGATGTTCGTTGTGCCGGTGACCCAAGTCTCGGCTGAGAGTGAGAAGGGAACGGCCAAAGACAAAGCGCAGCGGTTGGCGGAGGAGATCGTATCCTCTTATGGGGTGAGTGGGATACAGTATGCGATTCGGGATCAAGGCTCCATTGTCCTATCAGATAGTGCCGGGGTGTCTGACAAAGCAAATGGAGAACAGATTACCGAAGACACCATGTTTGGGATCGGCTCGGTGAGCAAAATGTATGTATCTGCAGCAACCATGATTCTAGCAGATGCCAAGAAGGTTGATATCGATAAACCGCTGACTACTTATATTCCAGAGTTTAAGATGGCGGATGAACGCTATAAGGACATTACACCTCGTATGTTGATGAATCACTCCTCAGGTCTGTTCGGTACACATTACGGGAACAGTATGCTATTCGACGACACCGACACAGAGAATCATGATGAGCTGCTGTCACGATTACAATCTGAACGATTGAAATCTGATCCAGGTGAATACTCCGTCTATTGTAATGATGGATTCCAACTGCTGGAGCTCTTAGTAGAACGAGTGAGCGGTTTAAGCTATTCAGAATTTCTGGATCAATATATTAGCAGCCCATTACATTTAAGCTCTACGAAAACCCCATTAGACGAGTTTGATAGAGAACAGCTGGCCAAAACCTATTTTCCAACTATAGAAAAGGCTCTACCCGTCGAATATGCGAACGTCCTTGGAGCGGGAGGAATCTTCTCCACTGCGGAGGAGTTGACGGCATTCGGAGAAGTGTTAATTGGCAACCGGACAGATATTCTATCGGAGCAATCAGCCAAGGCTATGCAGAATCCTGAATACAGGAGAGGACTGTGGGTGCCTGAGGAGACGAACGCGTTTAACTACGGTCTAGGCTGGGATGCAGTCAGCTTGGCCCCATTCAGCGATTATGGGATCACGGCACTAAACAAGGGCGGAGATACGACGATGTACCACGCCGCTTTAACGACGATCCCCGAATATGACCTTAGCATTGCAGTACTCACTTCCGGTGGAAGCTCGATCTATAATACGATTTTTGCATCGGAAGTATTGTTGGAATATTTGGAGGACACCGGGAAGATTAAAGAGATCCAACCAGATAAGACCTTCAAGCCTGCAGTAAAAGTGGAGATGCCCGCTCAACTACAAGCTTATTCGGGACGATATGGGGCTGTGGGATCTACAGCGAATATAGAGATCAAGGATGGAGAATTGGAACTGTCTGTATTAGCAGGGATGATTCCTCCGCAGAAATATGTGTATACAGGTGATGGACAATTTACCAGCATGGATGGCAGTGCAGCCGTAAGCTTCGACGAGCAGAAGAATGGCAAAACTTACTTGAAGCTCAAAGCATATTTAACAATCCCGGGAATCGGCCAGATGATTATGGTAACCTATGAATATCAGAAGCTGAATCCCAATCCCTTAGACCAAACAACACAGAAAGCATGGGAGAAGAGAAACGGTAAAAATTATTACGCGGTGAACGAGAAAATCACATCAATCATGTATATGGAACCTTCGATTCTTACGAAAAATATCACGATTGATCAAGGCTATGTCTCGGGTGCTCGTATTGTAGATGCGAACCAGGCGCTGAATGTCGCTGAAATTCCAGTAATGAGCGGTCGAGATGCGTTCGACCTGAATTTCTACAAGGTGAACAATGTGGAGTATTTGAAAGTCGAAGGCTTCTCTTATATTAGTGAAGAGGCTGTTAAACCGATCTATGCAGGCAAATCATCCAAGGTTACGATTCCCTCTAATGGTCATGCCGTTTGGTTCAAGATTGGTAAACAATCCGCGAATAAAAGTATGACGGTTGATGTACCAGTTAGCGGAGGATTTGCTGTGTATGATGCACAAGGCAAGGTTGTACATTTCTCTGCTGTAAGTGATGAGCGCTCCATAATCTTGCCAGAAGGCGGGTTGATCGTTCTTGGAGGCGAGGCAGGGGATGTAATTAAGATTAAAATGAGTAAGAAGTGAACTGAGTTTATTGCGCACTAGAATATATTTGTGCAAAAAAAGAGCAGGCTATCTTTTCGATAACCTGCTCTTTTTTTTGATTTTTGGCCCTACGTCTTAACTTAATGACATTGTCCTCCGGGGTGTGCCTTTTTTGTGTTCCGTAGCACTGCTAAGCCTGCTTCCTGCCCTGGTCAAAGCAGCGGTAAATGTTTATGCTCAGAGAAATGAACCTTTTCCGGAGCCGGATTGTTAAATAGACAGATCACACAAGAAAGGAGGGCCAGAATTGCAGAGCAACCGGGAATTATTTGAAGCCTATAACAAAGCTGTATACCGGACCTGTTACTACATGGTGCATGATGCGGCTGATGCCGAGGATCTGTGCCAGGAGGTGTTTATCACCGTTTTTCGCAGCCACTGGCAGGATGTCGAGCATGTCCGGGCATGGATTATGAAAATAGCGGTCAACGCCTGCCTGAATCATCTGAAACGCTCGCGCAGCCTGCAGCAGAAGGTCACACAGAATCTGCATCTTTGGAACGGAAATAGTGAAACTCCGGTAGAGCGGCTGATTGAACAAAAGGAGACGGAGCTGGAATGGGCAGGGTACTTGTCCAGGCTGCCTGTGAAAATCCGTGCGGTGCTGACACTAAGATACATGCATGATTTCAGTCTGGCTGAAATCTCAGAAGCACTGTCCATACCGCTCGGTACAGCGAAATCAAGACAGCACAAGGGCCTGAAAATGATGAGGCGGATTCTGCTGGAAGCCGGAATACAAGATGAAGAATGGAGGAGAGCCCCCTTTGAAGAAGCTGGAAAATATGCTGAAGCATCAGTTAAATGAAGAAATCGCCGTTAACTATCCGGATTTCGATAGCATGTGGGGCCGGGTAGAGCAGGCGACAAATACTGTACCGTTAAAGACGGATGCAGCTGGGGGCGCTGGTTCGTACCGTGTGAAAAACTGGCGCAGGGTAATGGTCGCAGCCTCCCTTAGTGCGCTGCTTGCTGCCGCCCCGGTATATGCGGCTATTCAATATGACTGGGGAAATCTGCTGCGCGACAGGGAAGGTGTCCAAGCTGCGCTTGACCAGAATCTGGGCCAGCAGCTGGGTCAATCTATCAGCAGGGACGGGGTAACGCTGACGCTGCGAACGGCAATTGTCGATGAGAACCGGACTGTGATTCTATATAGTCTGGATGTAGGGAAACGGGCGGATCAGGAGTTTTGGAATGTAAAAGGCCTTTCCTTAAAGGATGAAAAAGGAAACAGCAGCGAGGGCGAGTACAGCTACCAGCAGTGGGATGAAAAAAACCAGCGGTACAATGGCTATTTTGAGAGTGACTGGACCTCAAAGTCGGAGGAAGCTAAGGTTACTTTGACAGCGGCAGCAGTGCAGTCCTTTACTCAAACGGAGCAGGAACTCTCTCTTGACAGTGGCTCTTCGGCGCTCCAGACCTTCCAGATCGGGCAAGAAGGTATGCAAAGCCTGGAGGTACAGCCTTTTACCCAAAGTGACGGTAAGCTGCTGCTGTCTTCGGCAGTCATTTATGATAATCCACAGGCGAAGGAGTGGACGTACCCGCAGATTGTTGCTTACAAAGGAGGTAAACTGGTGAATTCGATACCCGGTACCTTTGGCGCGCCTGGGGATAACGGTGAATACACCATGAAGCAATATTTTAAGACTGCTGAGGTTCCCGAAGGACAGACCGCCTACAAGCTGCAATATACCAAGCTGGAACAAAATATTACCGGACCATGGTCTTTCGATCTGCAGTTAAGTAAACAGCAAATGGAGAGCGGAACGATCAAAACGGCGCTGAATCTTCCGCTGGAACCGGGCGATACAGTGAATACTATTGAGAGTATGGTGGTTACACCCACCCAGATCCGGGTCTCTGTTAAAGTGAAAAATAAGAACTATTCGCAGATTCCCTATCATAAAGTAGAACTTGAGGTCGGCGGCAAAACGCTGGAGGGGTTGTATTACAGCACAAGGAATGATCCTTCCTTATCGACCTTCAGCTTCGAGCGTCCGGGTGATCTCGTGATCGGCAAGCAGACGCCGGTTACCTTCGTCGGCAGATACAAAGTTACTCTTCATGGCGATGACAAGACCCCGCTACAGCTGACTAATATCTCTGCTGACAAACAGACGCTGATCCGCGATACCGGCGGCTACCCGGTGAAATGGACCTATTACATGCAGGGAAGTGATTTGTTCGTAGAGACGCAAAGCGATGACGCCCGTTTCGGCGGAGTCAACCAAACCCATATCAATTTGGGTAAAGATCGTATTCTGGGCAAGCCGGTTACGACCAATTTTACCGGAGACGGAAATAACAAAGCTATCGACGTCTATAAGAATTTCAAAGGGACAGAAGCTTCGATCTATATGTTCTTTTACACGACCGATGAGCCGGAGAAAGAGACGCGGGTACAGCTGCAGCCTTAAACTCTGCCGACTGTTCAGACTCATAATGAAATTGAATTTAAGCCGTCCGATACCCTAATGCAGGGGCGGGCGGTTTTTTTTGATATGATATTATAGAATATTATTATGGTTGATGCAGACCGACGCTTGTATAACAGCTTGAGAGACAAAGGAGAGGACAAGCTTTGAAGATCACACGCTGTGCCTGGGTTAACGAAGACCCGCTCTATATCGCCTACCACGACGAAGAATGGGGCAAGCCGCTGTACGATGACCGGAAGCTGTTCGAGCTGCTGATGCTGGAAGGCATGCAGGCCGGACTGAGCTGGTATACCGTGTTGAAGAAGCGGGAGCATTTCCGGAAAGTCTTCGACGGATTCGATCCGCAGAAGATTGTCCAGTATGATGAAGCAAAAATTGAATCATTGATGCAGGATACGGACATTATCCGTAACCGTCTGAAGATCAATGCCATTCTGCGGAACGCGGAGGTCTATTTGCAGATTTGCCGGGATGAGGGTAGCTTTGCCGGTTACCTGTGGAGCTTTATCGGAGGAAAGCCGTTGATTAACGGGTGGAAGACACGTTCCGAGGTTCCGGCTACCACCGCCCAGTCTGACGAGATGAGCAAGGCGCTGAAGAAGAAGGGCATGAAGTTTGTCGGCTCTACGATTTGTTATGCGTTTATGCAGGCCTCGGGCATGGTGAATGACCATACGGCTGACTGCTTTTGCCGCCGGTGAAATAACGGAACTATCGCACAGAAGTCGCGGTTTTGGCGCTACCTATAGAAGAAATGTTATACTGTTAAATATTCAACCACTGCATATTATTTTAGGAGGACCTACACACATGTTATGGCATGAACTGACGGTACATACAACAGAAGAGGCACAGGAGATGATATCCAATCTGCTGTATGAAGCCGGAGCAGGCGGTGTTTCCATTGAAGAGTCAGGAACACTGAGTAAAATTAGAGATACACGGTACGGCGAATTATACGACGAGCCGCTGAATGATATTCCGATCGGTGAAGCTGTGATTAAAGGTTACTATGCCGAGACGGTTTCGATGGACGATGTGATCTCGGAAGTCGCACCGCGTGTGGAAGAGCTGCGGGAGTTCGGGATTGATCCCGGCAAAGCGCTGATCTCCTGGAAAACCGTGGACGAGGACGAATGGGCTCATGCCTGGAAGGCGTATTTCAAGCCGCTGCGTGTATCGGAGCGTCTGACCATTAAACCTACCTGGGAAGAATATACACCAGCTGGCCCGGATGAGAAAATTATTGAAATCGATCCCGGCATGGCCTTCGGAACAGGTACGCATCCTACGACAGCGCTGTGCCTGCGTGCACTTGAGAAGAGAATCAGCGGCGGCGAGGAAGTAATCGACGTAGGAACGGGATCCGGTATTCTGGCTGTGGGTGCGGTTCTGCTTGGAGCAAAGTCTGTACTTGCACTGGATCTTGATCCGGTCGCGGTAGAAAGTGCCCGGGAAAATGTGGTCCTGAACAGACTGCAGGCATCGGTTACGGTAAAAGAAAGCGACCTGCTGTCGCTGCTTGGCGGCGAAGGCGCAGCGGATACTGCAGCGGCAGATATGTGGCCTGCGGCAAGACCCGGCTATACGAATGCGCAGGAGACTGAAGCTCCGGCAGATTCGGGCCTTGGAGTGACACTTCCTGTTAAGCTGATAGTGGCTAACATTCTGGCGGAGATTCTTGTGCTGTTCACAGATGATGTATTCCGTGCACTGCAGCCGGGCGGGATTTATATTACCTCCGGCATCTATAAGGATAAGGAAGGTCTTGTGACACAGGCACTTGAGGCTTCCGGTTTTGAGATTATGGAAATTACCCGTGAAGAAGACTGGGTGGCAATTACAGCCGGAAAGAGGTAGAGATGGATTCATTGGATCGTATTTTAGTATATCCCCTGCAGCAGCTTCCGTTTTTTCTGATTACAATTGTGATCGCATTTACTGTGCATGAGTTCGCTCACGCCTACTTTGCCAACAAATTCGGTGATCCGACGGCAAGACTGCTGGGCCGCATGACACTGAATCCTGCCGTTCATTTTGATCTGTTCGGTATTATATTGCTGCTCATTGCCGGATTCGGCTGGGCCCGTCCGGTTCCGGTGAACCGCGACAATTTCAGCCGCCCGCGGCTGATGGGGGTTATTGTATCTGCTGCCGGACCGATCAGCAATCTGCTGCTTGGTATTCTTGGTGCGCTGATCTATGCGGCACTTTTTGCAACGGGCGTAATGGAATCGATAACGAATGAGCAATTGTTAAGAGCGATATACTGGTTCTTCGGAATGTTTATTCCGTTCAATTTCTTCCTGTTTGTGTTCAACCTGATTCCGCTGCCGCCGCTGGACGGCTACCGGATTGTGGAAGACATCGCCCCGGGTCCGATCCGCGGCAAATTACAGCAATATGAACAGTGGACGGTCTTTATCTTCTTGTTGATCATCTTCATTCCCGGACTGAGCGCTTATACCATCCGGCCGCTGAACACATGGTCACAGCAAATTGCTACTGACTTTATCAATCTGTTCCTCAAGCTGTTCGGATATGGAGCACTGTAACAGGGGCTGTTCACAGACAGGCAAACGTTGTATGATGTAATGTGTTATTTTTAGAGGGTTTACATGTGCGTAAGGAGCGGCGGCCGGAGACCTGGACAGCAGGAACGCCGCCGTTTTTACGCTGAATAATCGAACAGAATGAGGTTGAATATGCAGCGTTATTTTGTAGCACCCGAGCAGTTTGGCACGGATCAGGTGAGCATTGGGGGCGAAGATGCCCGACATATCGCTAAGGTCATGCGCGGTAAGGCGGGGGACAAGCTGATTGTAAGCGATGGCGTCTCCCGTGAAGCCCTGGTGGAAATTGCATTGATTGAAATTGGCGAGGTTGTAGTGAACATCCTGGAACCCCTGGAGATGACCCATGAGCCGCGTATCAAAATCACGGTGGCCCAGAGTCTGCCTAAGGGCGACAAGCTGGAAACGGTCATTCAAAAATGCACCGAAATCGGTGCGGTGGCCTTTGCCCCCTTCCTCTCAGAACGTACCATCGTGCAGTATGATGAGCGTAAGGAGAGCAAGCGGCTGGAGCGCTGGCGCAAAATCACCAAGGAAGCCGCCGAGCAGGCACACCGGAATATCGTGCCGGCCGTGCTTTCACCGCTAAGCTGGAAGCAGCTGCTACAGAGCTTCAGCGGGTACGATGCGGTATACTTCTGTTATGAAAAGGAAGAAGGCCTGCAGCTGCGCAGTGCCGCTGCTCCTTGGCTATCCGCGCTCCCTCCGGAGTCTGCGGGCAAGGTCATGATCGTCGTTGGACCCGAAGGTGGCTTCAGCCCGGAGGAATGCCGTGCGGCCGAAGAAGCCGGGGCAGTATCCGTTGGACTTGGAAGCCGTATTCTGCGCTGCGAGACAGCAGGTATGGTCGCTGCAGCATGTATTCTATATGAATCCGGAGAAATGGGGGGAGCTTGAACAATGCCATCCGTAGCATTTTATACTTTAGGTTGTAAAGTCAATTTCTATGACACTGAAGCCATCTGGCAGCTTTTCAAAAATGAAGGTTACGAGCAGGTGGATTTCGAGGGCTCTGCCGATGTGTATTTGATCAATACCTGTACAGTAACGAACACCGGCGACAAAAAAAGCCGGCAGATGATCCGCCGCGCCGTGCGCCGCAACCCGGAGGCCATCGTAGCTGTAACGGGCTGCTATGCGCAGACCTCTCCCGGCGAGATTCTCGATATTCCCGGCGTCGATCTGGTCATCGGCAACCAGGACCGTGAGCATATTATGACCCATGTCAAGAATATACAGGAATCCCGCCAGCCGGTTAATGCCGTGCGCAATATTATGAAGACGCGTGAATTTGAGGAGCTGGATGTGCCTGGCTTTGCCGACCGGACGCGGGCCTTTATGAAAATTCAGGATGGCTGTAACAACTTCTGCACTTTCTGCATTATTCCGTGGTCGCGCGGACTGTCACGCAGCCGTGACCCGAAATCCATCGTTGCCCAGGCGCATCAGCTGGTTGAGGCAGGCTACAAGGAATTTGTACTCACCGGGATTCACACCGGAGGCTACGGCGATGATCTGGACAACTATCGTCTCGCTGATCTGCTCTGGGAGCTGGACAAAGTGGACGGGCTGGAGCGGGTGCGCATCAGCTCGATTGAAGCCAGCCAGATTGACGAGAAACTGCTGGATGTGCTGAACCGGAGCTCCAAAATGTGCCGCCACCTGCATATTCCGCTCCAGGCCGGACATAACGATGTACTCAAAGCTATGCGCCGCAAGTATACGACTGAGGAATATTACGCCAAAATGCAGCTGATCCGCCAGGCCATGCCGGATGTCGGCATTACAACCGACGTAATCGTCGGCTTCCCAGGTGAGACGGAGGAAATGTTCCGTGCCGGCTATGACTTCATGAAGGCCGTGAACTACTCCGAGATGCATGTATTCCCGTATTCGAAGCGGACAGGCACACCGGCTGCGCGGATGCTAAACCAGGTCGATGAAGAGATCAAGAATGCCCGTGTTCAGCAGCTAATCGACCTCTCCGAGGAGATGCAGCTTGCGTATGCCCGTAATTTCGTCGGCAAGACCGTATCGGTTATTGCCGAGCGGTCCGCCAAAGATGCACCGGGCCGCAGCATCCAGCACGGCTTCAGTGACAATTACCTTCAGGTATTCTTCCGCGGCGATGATTCGCTGCAGGGTGAGCTTTGCCAGGTGAAAATTACCGAAGCCGGAGTCAATGAATGTAAGGGCGAGCTGGTAGGCATCAGCCGGACTGAGCTTCGTTCAATCGCACACTAGCATCTATAGATGGCCGCAAGCAAGGATTTCATTTCCCGCGGGAGATGAAGTCCTTCTTGCTATCTGATGGTGCAAAACTAAGCGAATGCTTCCGAAGCGAGTTTTGACGCTGATGATTCAGTGATGCTATGCTACAAAACTTTTAAGGAGCTATCAACATGGCGCATAAGCAAATTTCAGCGGGTGGCGTGGTGTACCGGAGAGGCAGCGGGCAGCTGGAAATACAGCTGATCGTGGACCGCTACGGCAAAGTGGCGCTGCCCAAAGGCAAGATGGAGGACGGGGAGACCGTAGAGGAGACGGCGCTGCGGGAAATCCGTGAGGAGACAGGCACCGTCGGAATAATCAAGGCACCCATCGATATTATTAAATATACTTTTCAGCATCCGTTGCACGGTAAAGTCGATAAGGAAGTCCATTACTTCCTGGTGGAAGCGGTGGGCGGGGTGACCAAAGCGCAGGCTGAAGAGATTAACGCCGTGGAATGGCATGAGCCGGAGGCAGCCTGGGAGCGGGGGAAGAGCAGCTTATACGCTAACAACGTGCCTATTCTACAAAAGGCACTGTCTATGCTTACCCTAAAATTTACTATATAAGAGGAACTTTAAAATATGAGAAAAGGAGAGCAATGGAGGGGGATTTTGGAACTGTAGGAGCGTCAGCGTCCGCCTTTGTCTTCGGATTTCTACCGCTAAAAGCGGTTAAAATCAAGAAATCTGAAGACAACAGCGGCCGGAAGTCCAAATATTCACCGGAGTTGCGACTGATCCTGTACTCTAATATTTTTGTTCATTTTATATAGTAACAAAGTCCCGAATTCATTCGAAACTGAAAATTAAGTAAACACTTCAGGCGTAATTGTCGATATAGTGGAAGAGTGTGGTAATTGACCACCGATAAACTTACTGCCTAAGGAGAGAATAGATGACTGTGTACAGGAAAATGACGAAAATGCTCCTCATTATGATATTGCTCGCTGCCGTAGCTTTTCCGGTAAACGTCTTTGCAGCTACAGGCGATACCATCTCAATCGATTTCGACAGTTCGGCAAAAGTAGAGCTTACCGTGGGACAGACACCCAAACAAATCAAAGTCTATGCCAGTCTGGAAGGGTCCTCCTCTAAAAGGGATGTAACAGCTGCTTCGACTTGGGTATCCTCGAATACTAATGTTGTCACAGTACTCAACGGCCTGCTCAAACCGGTAGCAACCGGTACGGCGATGATCACGGCTACATACAACAATGCGGTAGCCACTCTTGAGGTGTCCGTTACCCATCCGTATAAGGAATTAACTCTGGAGTACAGCTCCGGCGGAAATTATAAATTAGGCGACAGCGAAGAAACGCTGCAGGTCAAAGCTAAAGCAACAGGCGGCGAATCGGCTACTTCGGTTAAGGAGGTATCCGCCGATGCCGACTGGAGCAGTTCCAATGCGGGAGTGCTGACTGTCGATGATGGACAAATCACACTGGTGGGAGAAGGAACGGCCACCATTACGGCTAAATACAAAGGCTTGACTGCATCATTCAAAGCAGAGGTAGGGCTGCCGTATTCAGCGATTGTACTGAAAGTGAAAGATGCCACTGACGTTGTCCAGGAGCTGGAACTGCTGGTCGGAGATGACCCGGTGGAATTGACAGCTATGACTCAAGCAACGGAGAGCAGTAAGGAAGAATCTGTTACGGGTCTGGCCGAATGGTCAAGCTCGAATGAGAGCGTCGCAACTGTAAAAGCCGGAACAATCACCGTGCTGGCTTCCGGAAAAACAGTAATTAAAGCAAGCTACCTTGGGGTATCCAAGGCAGTGGATGTATATGTCCGTTCTCCTTATGAGGCGATTCTATTGACGCCTTCGGATGACCAGACTCTTTTCCTTGGTGAAAGCCTGAAGGTTATGGCGAAAATGAGAAATGCCGCTAACTCAACCCAGAACCAGTCTGCGGATGCAACATGGACTTCGGACAATCAGCTGGCAGTGACGGTGGCAAAGGATGCTACAGCATCAGCAGATGCCGCCGCGGCGACTGTTACCGCCAAAGCCGTTGGATCGGCAGTGATTAAAGCAGAGAACCTGGGTGTCAGCAAGACGCTCAAAGTGACTGTGTATCCGACAATTACGGATCTGACACTTGAGAAGTCCGAGCAGGAAATGTATACATCCGATACCCTTACCCTGCCGAAAGTAAGCGGCACTAAGCTGGACGGTACCAAGCTGGATATCAGCCCGGAAATCGTATGGACTTCTGCCAATAATGAGATCGCTGAGATTAAAGACGGCAAGCTTGCTGCGGTCAAAGCAGGGACAGTAACCATTACCGGCAAGATCAAGAAGGGCAATGTCTCCTTGCCGGGCTCGGAAGTGCGCGCGAAGAGCGTCGAGCTGAAGGTGACAGTCCTGAACAAAGTCCTGATCCTGATCGGGCCTGAAGACGGACTGGGACTGGTTATTGGTGAAGAGCAGCCGCTGCCGTCAGTGAACGCAGTGCTCGAAAATGGTGACGAGCTTGATGTCTCCGGTACGATTGCCTGGGAGGTTACCGGAACGAATGCCGTGATTAAACAAATTGCTAGCGGCAAAGTGATCAAAGGCTTGACCAAAGGTACAGCTACCCTCAAAGGTACCTATGCCAACAAGACCATCAGCATTCCGGTAACGATTGAGCAGAAGGTTGTGAAGCTGGTTGTAGAGCCTGCTACACTGGAATTGAACGTCAAAGCATCCAAAACTATCAAAGTAACCGGGTTTTTCGCTAACGGCAAGTCGGCGAACTTCTCCGGCGGAATGGACTGGGAATCCTCCAATCCGGAAGTGGCTGCAGTGAAGGGAACATCGGTTAAGGCTATGGCCGAAGGCACGGCAACGTTGACTGGTTCATACCAGGGCATTACCGCTACAGTCAAAGTCACCGTAGTTCCTAAGCTGGTCAAGCTTACTGTAAATGAGTCTAAACTTGCTCTTGCTGCCGGATCCTCCCAGAGTGTAGTCGTGACGGCACTATATGATACCGGCAAAACTGCCAATGTCACAGGAAGTGTAGTCTGGACAAGCTCCAAACCATCTGTGGCGAAGGTGAATGCATCCGGAACGATTACAGCAGTAAGCAAAGGAACAACGTCAATTAAAGGCAAGTGGAACAACAAAACGGTAACGGTATCCGTTACCGTAAAATAAGCAACATAAAGATCTGCAGAGCGGCTGTTACAGCGCTACGCAGATCTTTTTTTAATAAATCTATAGTAATCCCTAGTAAACCGATGTATAATTCCTAAAAATACATAAGGGAGATGAAGCAGGTGGCCAAAAAAGATATATTATCTATCAGAACGATTGTAGCGGTTGGAATCGGTTCGGCATTATTCGTAATTTTGGGAAGGTTCGGTTCAATTCCCCCCGGCATTCCGAATACGAATATTGAGACCACTTATGCGCTGCTTGCATTGTTCGCATTGTTGTACGGACCCGTTGCCGGACTGCTGATCGGATTGATCGGCCACACGCTGAAGGATGCCATTTTTTACGGTTCCCCCTGGTTCAGCTGGGTAATCTCCTCAGGGCTGGTCGGGCTGATTATCGGCCTGCTTGTGGCTGGAATCTCTATACAGGACGGGGAGTTTGGCAGAAAAGAAATCATCCGGTTCAATCTCGCCCAGATCGCAGCAAATGCCATTGCCTGGTTCGCTGTAGCACCAACGCTGGATATACTCATTTATGCAGAGCCGGCGAACAAGGTGTTTACGCAAGGACTGATCGCCGGAGCGGCAAATATTGTAACCGTGGGGGTCATTGGCACACTGCTCGCAGCAGCCTATGCTAAGACCCGGACCCGGCAGGGAAGCTTAAGAAAGCTGAACTAACATAGGATTTAACAGAAAGCCGGTGACAATCACCGGCTTTTCTGTTGAAATAGAGAAAATACAGATTCATGATACAGCTGAAAAAGGAAGATCAATTATGAGTAAAGTGGTTATTGAATTTACGGATTTCAGCTTCACCTACCGTGCTCAGCAGGAGCCGACGCTGCGCGGAATAACCTTGAGCATAAACGAAGGGGAGAAGGTGCTGATCGTTGGCCCTTCCGGTTCCGGCAAGAGCACCCTGGCCCATTGCATCAACGGGCTGATTCCCTTTTATTACCCGGGAGAAATGAGCGGCAGCCTGCGGATTATGGGACAGGAGCAGAGCGCACTCAGCATCGCAGGATTAGCGGAAATAACGGGAACGGTGTTGCAGGACCCGGACGGCCAGTTCGTCGGCCTTACTGTTGGTGAAGATATCGCCTTTGTACTGGAGAACGGGGCAGTGCCTCAGCTGGAGATGACGGAGCGGGTAGAGGCTGCGGCCAGAGCTGTTGATATTCACGAGCTGCTGGCTGCTTCACCCCAGGAGCTGTCCGGCGGACAAAAGCAAAAAACCATGCTCGCTGGTGTCCTAGTCGGCAATGTTGATATTTTGCTGTTCGACGAGCCGCTGGCCAGCTTAGATCCATACACCGGGACCAAGACGATTGAACTGATTGACCGGCTCCAGAGGGAAACCGGTAAAACGGCAATTATTATTGAGCATCGTCTGGAAGAGGTGCTGCACAGGCCGGTGGACCGGATTATTGTGATGAAGGACGGGGCAATTGCCGGTGATCTGCCTGCGGCGGAGCTGCTAAGCTCCAGTCTGCTGGCTGAAGCGGGCCTCCGGGAGCCGCTGTATCTGACGGCACTCAAATATGCAGGTCTTGTGATTACTCCAGACATGCAGCCTCAGCATCTGGATCAGCTCCGGATGGAGGGACATGCAGACAGGCTTCAGCAATGGATGGACAGTTGTGCGGAGGAAGCGGAGGTTCTGGAGCCTTCCCCGCTGCTTGAACTGAAAGAGGTTTCCTTTGGTTACGAGCGGGATACGGAGGTGCTTCACCGGCTGTCGCTGACCGTTAACCGGGGCGAAATGCTGGCGATCGCCGGGAGAAACGGGGCCGGCAAGTCGACGGTATCGAAGCTGATCTGCGGCATTTACCGCCCGTCCTCAGGAGCGATTCTGCTGAACGGACGGGATATCAGCCGGGATACGATCAAGGAGCGGGCAGAGAAAATCGGTTTTGTCACACAGAACCCCAATCACATGATTTCCAAGACGCTTATATACGACGAGATTGCACTGGGGCTGAGGCTGCGCGGAATTCCGGAGGACATCATTCGCGGACGCGTCCACGAGGTGCTTAAGGTATGCGGGCTGCATGAATTCCGCGAATGGCCGGTTTCTGCACTCAGCTATGGGCAGAAGAAACGGGTTACGATCGCTTCTATTCTAGTGCTTGAGCCTGAGGTGATCATTTTGGATGAACCGACCGCGGGGCAGGATTACCGGCATTACAATGAAATGATGGAATTTCTGCGGGGCTTGAACAGCCGGGGAATTACGGTGATCATGATCACGCATGACATGCACCTGATGCTGGAGTATGCGCAGCGGACCATCGTACTGGCGGACGGGAAAAAGCTTGCCGACGACCGGCCGGAGCGGATTCTGACGGACCGTGCCGTGGTAGAGCGTGCCAACCTGAAGGAAACTTCGCTGTTTACCTTGGCGTTAAAGGCGGGAGTGGGACAGCCGGAAGAGCTAGTCCGCCGGTTTATTGCTTTTGACAGGAGGGTCCGCCACAGATGAAAGCCAAAATGCTGACGTTTACGAATCAGAATTCACCGGTACACCGGCTGACGGGGGCAACGAAGCTGATTGTGTTTGCAGTCTGGTCGGTTTCGGCAATGATTACATATGATACCCGGTGCCTGATTCTGATGCTACTATTCAGTCTAGTGATCTTCAGGATCTCGCGGGTGCGATTTCAGGATTATGCCTTTGTGCTCTACTTCATTCTGCTCTTTTTCTTATTGAATCAACTGGCGATCTTTATCTTCTCTCCGCTGGAGGGAACGCGGATTTACGGCACACGCCACGATCTTTTTCATCTGGCAGGGAGATATACTGTAACAGCTGAGCAGCTGTTCTATCAGTTCAATATCGCGCTGAAATATGCCGTGGTCATTCCGATGGCGCTGCTGTTCCTGCTGACGACAGATCCCGGTGAATTTGCCTCGTCCCTAAACCGGATCGGAGTTCATTATAAAATCGCTTATTCCGTATCGCTGGCTTTGCGCTATATTCCCGACATTCAGCGGGATTACGAGAATATCGCCTTCTCCGCGCAGGCCCGGGGGATTGATATTTCCCGAAAGGAGAAGCTGCCGGCACGGCTGAGGAATATCGTGTCGATTCTGCTGCCGCTGATTCTGGCAAGTATTGAGCGGATTAGCACGGCGATGGAGCTGCGCGGCTTCGGCAACGGCAGGAAACGGACCTGGTACCGGGGCCGTCCATTCACCCGAAGTGACTATCTCGCCTTAGGAATGATTCTGGCTATTGCTGCAGGATCGACAGTGGTTACCTTTTACGATGGATCAAGGTTCTACAGTATCTTTTAAACTGGAGAAACCATTAGTATTGCAGGGCGGTTTGAAGTATAATAATACGGCGATTAAGAAGGCTTCCGGCAGGAAGCCTTCTGTGCAGACTTATGTGCGGCTGAGGCGCTGTTCGATTCTGGACCAGAGCGGCAGGTAGCACAGCGGCAGGACCGCGAGTGAGCAGACGACGTTGAAGATCGTCTGGGCATGGGCGAGCTGCGAGGCAGGGCCGCCGCCAAGCGCAGCGGAAAGGCTCTGGAGCGGCCCGATAAAGGGCAGGAACAGCAGCGCGCCGCCGACATTGAGCGCTACATGCGATCCGGCAACAAACTTGCCGGAAGCCGATCCGCCGATGGCGGCGATGACGGCGGTGACGCAGGTGCCGACGTTCGCGCCGAGCACAATGGCGATACCCAGCTCGGGCGGCATTGTGCCGGAAGCCGCAAGGCCCATTGCCATGCCAATGACCGCCGCGCTGCTGTGCAGCATAGCGGTCAGGCAGGCTCCGGCAGCCAGACCCCACAGCGCGCTGGTCGCCGCATGGTCAAGGAACCAGCGGAACAGCCCGCTGGCCTGAAGAGCCGGGCCGATCGACTGCATGACAGCGATCCCCCACAGCACCAGTGCAAAGCCGGCTACCGCCAGGCTGATGAACTGGAGCGGCCCGGAGATGCGGCGGCAGGCTTCGGCCGCCCGCCAGGAGAAGGGCGGGAGCTCGCCGAGCATGACCGCCGCAGCCCAGAGGCACAGTGCCGCGGTGAGCAGCGGCGCAGCCATCGAGCTGATCTGCAGTCCGATCAGCTCGGTGGTCAGGCAGGTGCCGATGTTGCTGCCGAGAATGATGCCCAGCGTGCGGGCATAGGTTAGCAGCCCTGCATTGACCATGCCGATGGTCAGCACCGTAACGGCAGTGCTGCTCTGCAGCAGCGCCGACAGCAGGCTGCTGGCGATCAGGCCTTTTAAGGGTGTGGAGGTGGCTTTATACAGGCTCCGCGTAAGCAGAGGGCCGGCAAGCCTCGCCAGCGCGGCCTCCATCACCTTCATGCCGGCAAGGAAAATTACAAGGCCGTATATAACAGGGAACAGCAGGTCACGGATCATAAGGACAGGCTCCTTTGAACGGGGGTTGTACACCAATATATGAATGCATTGCAGTGGACATGTATGAAATCATCAACAAGAACAGGGAGTTGAAGTCATTGGCATCGGTTATTCTGGAACGAAACCGCAAAAAAAGACTGGAACAGGGCCACCCGTGGGTGTACGCCAGCGAGGTAGCCTCAGTGGACGGAGATCCACAGGCCGGCGCTTTGGTGGATGTGCTTACACATCAAGGACGCTTTCTCGCGGCAGGTTATTACAATCCGGCTTCGCAGATCCGGGTACGAATTGTATCCCAGGCCCCGCTGGCGGCAATGGATACGGCATTCTTTATCGAACGGTTTACGAGCTGTCTGCAGCATAGGGAACGGTTTCTGCCGGGAGCAGATGCGTACCGCTTCGTCTATGGGGAAGCAGATTTTCTGCCGGGTCTGATCATTGACCGGTTCGGCGAGATTCTGGTCGTGCAGCTGCTGACACTGGGCATGGACAAGTGCCGTACCGAGATTGTGGAGGCGCTGGTGCAGGTAATGGCTCCGCGCGGCATTTATGAACGCAGCGATGTTTCTGTACGCGAACTGGAGGGACTGGAGCAAAGAACCGGCGTATTGTACGGGGAGTGCCCGCGCCACATTACGGTAAGCGAGAATGGTCTGAAGGTCATCGTCGATATCGAAGAAGGACAGAAGACCGGTTATTTCTTCGATCAGCGCGAGAACCGGGCTTCTATTGCTCCGCTGATCAAGGGCTGGGGCGGACGCAGCGGAATTACGCTGCAGGAAGTAGAGACGGAAGACGGGGACATGAAGACTCTTCCGGTCAATAAAAGCGGTAAGCCGGTCACCTTCCCATACTGGGACGGGGCGACAGTGCTGGAATGCTTCGCGCATACGGGCAGCTTCACGCTGCATGCCTGCAAATACGGTGCGAAAAAGGTAACCTGCCTGGATGTTTCCGCGCATGCGATTGAGAGCGCCAAAGCGAACGTGGAGCTGAACGGATTCACGGACCGCGTGGAGTTTGTCGTAGATGATGCTTTTGCTTTTCTGCGCAATCAGGTAAAAGGCTTGGAAGAGCGTTCTGAGCGGGCAACGGGTACAGGGGAAGCCAAGTCCGGCGGTAAGCCGGCGGCCAAAACAGATACAGCGAAGCCGATGACAGCCGGCGGCGGGCGCACCTGGGATGTCGTCATTCTTGACCCGCCTGCGTTTGCCAAAACCAAAAGCGCTGTAGCAGGAGCCTGCCGCGGTTACAAGGATATCAACCTGCACGGCATGAAGCTTGTCAACGAGGGCGGATACCTGGTAACGGCAAGCTGCTCGTACCATATGCAGCCGCAGCTGTTCCTGGATACCATTGCTGAAGCGGCGAAGGATGCGGGTAAAGTACTGAGACTGATTGAATGGCGGGCCGCAGGCAAGGATCATCCGCAAATCCTCGGTGTGGACGAAGGACATTACCTGAAATTTGCGATTTTTGAAGTGACCAGCAAGAAATAATGCAGCCGTAAGGCTGGGTAGACAAGAGTCTCCGGAAGCGGAGGCTCTTTTTTTACTATAACTCTATTAGTTTGTTGTAAATACAACAAAATTAGAGTAAATTTAGTTCAGGGAATTTTTATTGTATTTGCAACAAAAATCTGTACTAAGGAGTTCTACTATGAAGGAAATTCTTCGGGAAATTGGAATGATAGCAAGGGCCTTAGATTCGATAAGTAATATAGAATTCAAAGAATATGACCTTACTAAAGGGCAGTATTTGTACCTGGTTCGCATTTGTGAGAACCCGGGGATCATTCAAGAAAAGTTAGCCGAGATGATAAAAGCAGACCGGACAACAGCAGCCCGTGCGATAAAAAAACTTGAAATGAACGGTTTTATTGAAAAGAAAGCGGATGAGCATAACCTCAAAATTAAAAAACTTTATCCGACAGCACAGGGACAACAGGTATATCCTTTTATAAAAAGAGAAAATGATTATTCAAACCTCGTTGCATTAGCGGGTTTCTCCGACAGTGAAGCCGAAGCCATGGCCGGATTTCTTCAAAGAGTAAGAAAAAATGTGGAGAAAGACTGGGAATATGTAAAAAAGGGAAACAAGAGAGATTATTGATAATACAAAGGAGTGTTCTATTGAATGACCATAGAGGTTAAAAAGTGTACCCTTGCTGATTTACACAACCTTCAAAAGTTAAGTTATGAAACCTTTAATGATACTTTCAAGCATCAGAATTCACCGGATAATATGCAGGCCTATCTGGAAAGGGCATTTAACTTAAATCAACTGGAAAAGGAATTATCCAACCGCTTTTCACAATTCTTTTTTGTTTTTTTGAATCATGAGCTCGCCGGCTATCTAAAGGTTAATACGAATGGGGCCCAGACTGAAGAAATGGGTGAGGAATCTCTTGAAATCGAGAGGATTTATATAAAAAACACCTTCCAAAAACATGGTCTTGGCAGATATATGCTTAATAAAGCTAAGGAAATTGCTATAGAACATCAACTGGAGAGTATTTGGTTAGGCGTATGGGACAAGAACGAAAATGCGATTGCCTTTTATAAAAAAATGGGGTTTGTTCAAATGGGAGCCCACTCTTTTTATATGGGTGATGAAGAACAAACCGACTTTATTATGATCCAAACACTCCGGTAACCAGCGCCAGGCTTAACAGGATTGCAATAGACTGGAAATATGAGCAAGCACAAAGGGAATGACACCGTAAGGCGGTCAGGCTCTTTTTGCGTTTTCTACAGGTAAATATTGAGATTTGAAAACAATGGCAAACGTACGTTCTGTTCCGTGGGGTAGAGATATGCTATAATGTTGGGACGAATGCAACACCTTGTGTTGTTATGGATTCACCCCATCTCCGCCACGGAAGGAGTCTACTGCAATGACGGTAAACTTTTTGATCGGCCGCTCGGGCAGCGGCAAGACAACAAAAATATGGGAAGAGGTCTCCTCCCGGCTGGAATCGGAGCCGCTGGGAGCGCCGATTATTGTGCTTGTGCCTGAGCAGGGCTCATTCGGGGCGGAACGGGGGCTTCTGAGCAGCGGGAAAGTGAAGGGCAGCATCCGCGCCCAGACGCTCAGCTTCTCGCGGCTTGCCTACCGGGTAAAGCAGGAGACGGGTGGCAGCGCCAGTCTGCCGATCAGCGAGGAAGGCAAAAAAATGCTGATCTACAAAATCATCAGCCGCCGCAAGGATGAGCTGAAGCTGTTTGGCGCGTCCAGCGACAGGCCCGGTTTCGTCGAGCGGTTAAGCAGCCTGCACACAGAAATGAAGCGGTGCTGTCTGGGGGCTGCGGATCTGGAAGAGCAGTTGTCCGGCATCAGGCAGTCGCCAATAACAAGCCCTATTCTGGCAGGCAAGCTGGATGATCTGCAGCTGGTATTCAGCGATTTGGAGCAGGAAATGTTCCGGCTGTATATCGATGAAGAGGACCGTCTGGCCGAGCTTGCCGAGCATATTCAGGATTCCTCGTATGTCCGCGGCGCTGAGATCTGGGTGGATGGCTTCCATGGTTTTACCCCCCAGGAATTTGTAGTGCTGCGTGAGTTAATGCTGCATGCCTCTAAGGTAACAATAGCACTGACCCTGGACCGGATTTATGCCTCCGGACTGCAGCCTCATGAACTGGAGCTGTTTCATCCGGCGGCTGTGACTTATATCAAGCTGCGCGGGATGGCGGAAGAGGCGGGTCTTGAGGTGTGGGACGAGGTGCTGGCTCCGCAGGTGCTGCCGCGTTTCGCGGACAGTCCTGCCCTGGCCCATCTGGAGCGGGGCTTCGGACGGCGGGCACGCTGGAGCGGAGAAGCTGCACAGGCCAGGGAAGCGATCACCATCAGTGCTGCCTCCTCACGCCGGACAGAGGTTGAGAGCGCACTCCGGGAGATGCTCCGCCTGGCGCGTGAGGACGGGGCGAAATATGGTGAGATGGCCGTGTTTATGCGGAACATCGGCGATTACGAGTCGCTGGTTGCCCCTTTGTTTGAAGATTACGGAGTACCCTTCTTTCTTGACCAGAAGGCCAATGAGCTGCATCACCCGCTGGTGGAATTTATCCGCTCCGCGCTTGATGTGGTGCGACGCCGCTGGCGTTATGAGGATGTGTTCCGCTGTGTGAAGACTGAACTGCTGCTTCCGCTTGACGGCAGTCTGACCCGTGAGGATATGGACCAGCTGGAGAACTACGTGCTAGCCTGCGGCATTCAGGGCTACCGCTGGACCGACGGCAAATCATGGCGGGGGATTCCGAGCCTGTCGCTGGAGGGCGCCAGGGTCGTGGATGAAGTGCTACTGGCGAGAATGGAGGCCTGCCGTGAGGCCATTACAGGCCCGCTGTCTGCGTTTGAGAAACGGGTCAAGAAAAGCCGTAGCGGTCTGGAACTGTGTACAGCGGTGTATCTGCTACTCCAAGAATCGGAGGCAGCGCACAAGCTGGAGAAACGAAGCGCAGCGGCTTTGGAGCAAGGAGAGCCAGTGCTGGCCCGTGAGCACAGCCAGCTATGGGATGCGGTGCTTGATTTGCTCGACCAGATTGCCGAAATGATGGGCGGTGAGCGGCTGGAGTTTGACCTGTTCGCCGGAGTGCTGGAGACAGGACTTGCCGAGCTCCGGATGGGGCTGGTTCCGCCTGCGCTGGATCAGGTGCTGGTCGGAACGATGGACCGGACCAGGACTACGGGCGTGAAGTATGCCTTTTTGCTTGGCTTTAATGAAGGTGTTGTGCCCGCACAGTTCAAGGAGGACGGTATACTCTCCGAGGGTGAGCGGCTGCAGCTGGAGAACAGCGGTATGGAGCTGGCTCCCGGGGCTTCCCGCAAGCTGCTCGACGAACGTTTCCTTATTTATAATGCGCTCACAACGGCCAGCACCAGGCTGTGGATCAGCTATGCAGCAGCAGATGAGGAAGGTAAGGTACTGCTGCCGTCCGAGATTATCCGCCAATTGCATGGCATGTTCCCCGGAGCGCTGGCTGAGCGTTCCCTGTCCGGTTTTCCGCCGGCCGTGTCTCCGGAGGACGCTGCTGCGGGTGAGAACCTCCATCTTAGCTTTATCGGACAGCGGGATCAGACACTGCGCATGCTGATTATGCAGCTGCGGCAATGGCGCCAGGGCGTAGAGATTCCCGGAATTTGGTGGGATGTCTACAACTGGTATATCAGCGGGGATAAGCAGCGGAGATTGCCGCTGGAGCGGCTGCTGGGCTCATTATTCTACCGCAACAGCGGGGTTCCGCTGCGGCGGGATACCAGCCTCAGGTTATATGGAGGCTCAACTCTGCGGGGCAGCGTGTCGCGTATGGAGAAATTCGTCGCCTGCTCCTTCTCGCATTTTGCTTCCTACGGCCTGAGATTGAAGGAACGCCAGCTCTATAAGCTCCAGGCGCCTGATATCGGTCAGCTGTTCCATGCTGCGCTGAGTGATATGGCCAAACGCCTGCAGGAGCAAGGCAGAGGCTGGGGCAGTATGACGGCAGAGGAATGCCGGCGCGAAGCCGGGGCTACGGTGGACAAGCTGTCCCCGCTGCTTCAGGGCGAAATTCTAATGAGCACCAAGCGATACGGATACATTTCCCGCAAGCTGAAGAACATTGTTGGACGCGCCTCGGTTATCCTCGGTGAGCATGCCCGCCGGGGCAGCTTTGAGCCAGCAGGGCTGGAGCTGGATTTTGGCCCGGGCAAAGAGCTTCCCCCGCTGAGAATAGCCCTGCCCAACGGCTGTGTCATGGAGGTTGTGGGCCGGATAGACCGTGTAGACAAAGCCGAGAGCGAGCAGGGGGTACTGCTGCGGGTTATCGACTATAAGTCCAGCCAGAAGGACCTGAAGCTGCATGAAGTCTACTACGGGCTGTCGCTGCAGATGCTGACTTATCTCGACGTGCTGCTCACCTACTCGGAGCAGTGGCTGGGCAGAACTGCGCTTCCGGCCGGAACGTTGTATTTCCATGTGCATGATCCGCTGCTCTCTTCACCGAACGGGCTGAACCGGGAACAGGCGGAGCAGGAGCTGCTTAAGCGATTCAAAATGAAAGGGCTGCTGACCGCTGACCGCGAGGTAGTCTCCCTGATGGATACAACACTGGATAAAGGACATTCCTCGATTGTGCCGGTAGCGCTGAAAAGTGACGGCACCTTCTATAGCAGCGCATCTGTCGCTACACCTGAACAGTGGGGGCATTTGCTGTCTGCGGTACGAACCAATATTACCGAGATCGGGACACGCATTACAGAAGGTGATGTGGCGATCCAGCCGTACCGGATTCAACAGGAAACGGCCTGCACCTTTTGCTCGTTCCGCCCGGTATGCCAGTTTGATGAGGCAGTAGAGGGTAACGGGTACAACAATCTGGGCAAACCCGGCAAAGACGCAATTTGGGACCTGCTGTCCCGCAAAGGAGGAGAGAAGCCGTGACTATTAGAAGTACAATCGAAGAGAAGCCGGAGGGCAGTTTTTGGAGTGATGACCAGTGGCGGGCCATAGCCGGCAGCGGCGACGAAATTCTGGTAGCGGCGGCGGCAGGCTCAGGCAAAACAGCGGTGCTGGTGGAGCGGATTATCCGGAAAATCAGTAACAGCCAGAATGGATTCAGTGTAGACCGGCTGCTCGTCGCCACGTTCACCAAAGCTGCGGCTTCGGAAATGCGCCAGCGGATCCGCGAAGCGCTGGAGCGGAAGCTGGAGGAGGCGGAAGGCGCAACAGGGGAAGAACGGGAAGATACGGATCATTTGCGCCGCCAGCTCGCCCTCCTCGGCAGGGCATCCATTACCACGCTGCACTCCTTCTGTCTGGAGGTCATCCGCCGCTATTACCAGCTCATCCCGATAGATCCCGGATTCCGGATTCTGAATGAGCATGAGGCGGAGATGATGCGTCAGGAACTGCTGGAAGAACTGCTGGAAGAGAAATACGGGGAGATCTCCGAAGACGGAACAGACAGTGTGTTCGTGAAGCTGGCTGACTGGTTCAGCGGGGAACGCAGCGACGATGCGGTGCATTCTCTTGTGCAGCGGCTGCATGATTTTGCCCGCAGCCATCCCTGGCCGTCGGAGTGGCTGCGGGATACCGCAGCTGATTTTTCGCTCCCGGACACGGAGAGTCTGGGACACACGGCATGGGTGCAGAGCATTCTCGCCGAAGCTAAGCTGACGCTGGATGGTGCGGCCAGCCAGCTGATACAGGGACGAGACATCGCTCTGCAGCCCGGCGGCCCTGCGCCGTATGCGGACAGCCTGGCAGAAGATCTTGCCATGGTACGCGGACTGCAGGAGGCGGTGGCCTCACGGCCCTGGGGAGAGCTGTATGATATCTTTGTGGAAATATCGTTCGGCAAGCTGAAGGCCTGCAAGAAGGATTCAACCGACCCCGGACTACAGGAGACGGTTAAAGAACTGCGCGACAATGTGAAAAAGAGCTTGCTTGAGCTGCAAAAATCGCTGTTCGGCCGTCCTGCCGCCTCTTATCTGGCTGAACTGCATGAGGCAGCTCCGCTGATGCAGGAGCTGGCGGAGACAGTCATCGCCTTCGGCGAACGCTACCGTGCAGAGAAGGCTGGCCGGGCGCTTGTGGATTTCAGTGATTTGGAGCATTACTGCCTGCAAATCCTGCGCCATCCCGACTCACAGCCGGGCCGCTCCTTGCCATCGGATGCGGCAATGGAATACCGTGACCAGTTCGATGAAGTGCTGCTGGATGAATATCAGGATACGAACAGCGTACAGGAGGAAATTGTGCGGCTGATCTCCCGGGAATCACCAGGCAACCGATTTATGGTCGGCGATATGAAGCAAAGCATTTACCGGTTCAGGCTGGCTGAGCCGGGGCTGTTTCTGGACAAATATAACAGCTTCAGTCCCGTGAACGCAGCAGGATACGGTGAGCCGGAGGATGACGGGGCCGATATGAATGCTGAGGGTAGGACTGGTGAGAATAGCGGTTCGGGCGGCATGGTTATTGACCTGGCGCGCAATTTCCGCAGCCGGATGGAAGTTGTGAATGCCGTTAATATGATTTTCCGGCAGATTATGGACAAGAGGGTTGCCGAAATCAGCTATGACCAGCGTGCAGAGCTGGTATACGGAGCGAACTTTCCCGGGGCGGAAGAGAAGGGGCCGGATACTTATTTTGCCCCTGAGCTGCTGCTCATCGACCGGGGAGCCTCTAGCGGACGTACCGAGGAAGCCGGAGAAGACGGGGAGCTCCCGGCGCAGGAGAATGAAGCGGCCGAGAGCGAGACGGCGCAGCTGGAAGCACGGGCGATTGCCCGGCGTATATCCCAGATGACCGGGATGACCGGCAGTGCTCCCCTGCTGATTTACGATAAATCGCTGCGCATCATGCGTCCGGTGGTGTATGGTGACATCGTAATTTTGCTGCGCTCTGCCCGGATCTGGACACCGCTGATGATTGAAGAGCTGCGCCTGGAAGGCATTCCGGCCTTTGGCGATCAGAACAAAGGGTATTTTCAGGCGACAGAAGTGGAAATTGCACTTTCTCTGCTGCAGATCGTTGACAACCCGAGTCAGGATATTCCGCTGGCCGGAGTGCTCCGCTCGCCTGTAGTCGGCTTAAGCGAGGAGGAGTTGGCCACAGTACGCCTGTGCAGTAACGGTACCTTCTTTGATGCTCTCCTGGCAGCTGCTGGGGAGCGGCGGGCGGGAAGCGGCGGAGCCGGTTATTTTACCGGACTGGAGCGGGATGAGGATCCTGCTGCGGATGAATATAGGTACGGAAGAGATAGGGTTGAAGCAGAGACTGCCGTATCCCTTGAGTCTTTTTCCGGAGAAGGTTCTGCAGCCGCTGCGGCTGAACAGATTCCGCAGCGGCTGCGGGAGAAGCTGCTGCATTTCCTCGAACAGCTGGACAGCTGGAGGAATGCGGCACGGCAGGGCAGCCTCAGCACATTAATCTGGCGGATATACGGAGAGAGCGGATATCTGGAATGGGTCGGCGGACTGCCGGGCGGATTCCAGCGCCAGAACAACCTCAAAGCGCTGTATGACCGGGCTGTACAATTCGAGAACGACACCTCGGCACGCGGATTGTTCCGTTTTCTCGTCTTTATTAACCGGCTGAGAGAGAACGGGGGCGACCTCGGGGTTGCCGGAGGAAGCGGTGAAGAAGCGGGCGGAGTAAGGATTATGACAATACACAAATCCAAGGGGCTGGAATTCCCGGTAGTCTTTTTGGCCGGAATGGCTAAGCCCTTCAACCGCCAGGACCTGTATTCTCCGTTCCTCATGCATAAGGAGCTTGGTTTCGGACCGCGTTTTGTGGAACGGGAGACTAGAGTCAGCTATCCGACTCTCCCTTACCTAGCCATTAACCGCCGATCACGACTGGAACTGCTGGCTGAAGAGATGCGGGTGCTGTATGTGGGCTTAACCCGGCCGCGGGATAAAATGATTCTCGTAGGCACGCTAAGAGATGTGCCGCGTGCCGTGTCCGCTTGGACCAGTACGCAGAACCGCGAGGAGCTGCTGCTGCCTGACCATCTGCTGGCCAGGGGACGCAGCTACCTGGATTGGGTAGGACCTGCGCTGATCCGGCATCCCGGCGCGGCCATGTTACGCAAGCTGGCCGGGGCGGAAGGCACCGGATCTACTGTGCTGCATAACGACAGCTCCAACTGGAGCATCTCGGTGCAGGACGCTGCCGGACTGGGTTCAGGCGCTTTTCTGGCCGGTGAAGATAACACGGCGAAGAACGAGGAGAAGCGGCTGGTGCTCGAAGCCCTGCGCAAGGGTAAACCCGTGTCTGCCTACGGAACAGCAGCCGCTCCGGAGATTGCCGCCAGACTGGAATGGCAGTATCCGCTGGCTGCGGCTTCCGCCATTCCGGCCAAAACCTCGGTAACAGAGCTGAAGGCGATGCTGTCGCTGCAGGAGCAGCCGTCCTATGACTTGCTGGAGGAGGGGGTTCCGGTCGCAGCCGTGAAAGGACATAAACGGCAAGGCAATGCGGCCCGTACCGAGAGCCTTCATCTGCGGCGTCCCAAATTCATGGAGAAGCGGGGGTTGTCCAGTACGGAACGCGGAACGGCCTACCATACGGTAATGCAGCATATCCCCTTGGAGGGGCCTGTCGACCGTACAATACTGGTAGCCTCACTGGCCGAACTAACCCGGGTGGCTATTCTCAGCGAAGAGCAGGCGGAGGCGGTAGACCTCGGTGAAGTAGAAGCCTTTTATGCCAGTGAACTGGGACACAGACTGCTTCACGCCGAATGGAAGCGCAGAGAGCAGCCGTTCAGTTACATGGTTCCGGCTGGTGAAGCGTATCAGGGACTTGATTATTACGATGAGGCTGAAGGGCTGTCAGCCGTAAACGGCGGTGCTCTTAGCGAAGCTGTACTGATCCAGGGGGTTATTGACTGCCTGTTCCGCGAGGAGGGGCGGCTGATTCTGCTGGATTACAAGACAGATGCCGTGCTGGAGCACCAAGGCGGAGTGGAGACGCTGAAAGAGAAATACCGGTTCCAGCTCGAGCTGTACAGCAAAGCGCTGTATGATATATTAGGCGAGCCGGTCAGCGAGATTTGGCTGTACTTTTTCGACGGCGGACATGCCGTGAAACTATAAATCTATTTTTTTGAATGTGAAATAGAATGACTGCCCCTGATGAATGAGCAGCTGCCTGCACTGAGCCGAATCCCCTTGGGGTTCTGCTGGGTGCGGGCGTGTTCTATTGCACTTTGTGCAGCAGATAGCCCCCTAACTCCGTTCGGGAATTGAATTTATTGTATGTTGTGCACTAGAATCTTGAGGGTTAGGCGATTTTGTACTATAATTCTGAATTCTATTGTACGGAGTACAACAGAAAGCATTTTGTCTCAGTTTGATAAGGATTCTATTGCACAAAGTGCAGTCTCATAACCGATATTTATTTGTTTTAAGCCATGATTCCTTCTGTTATAAGGCATCAATGCTAGTTTTCACATTATATAGATTGAACTTGAAAATATACAATAGGGGGAAAGTGGCGGAGGGGAATTTTGGAGCTGGAGGAGCGGTAGCGTCCGCCTTTAGGTTTGGATTTCTACTGCGATAAGCAGTTAAATTCAAGGAAATCCAAACCTAACAGCGGCCGGAAGCCCAAATATTCTCTGTAGTCACGGCTAATCCCCAAAATAGAAAAATTATAAGTTTAATCTATATAGGTACAAAATCTATGAATCTATGAATGCCGCATGATGGGCGGGGAAAAGAGGGCGGAAATGCGCATATTGCATACAGGCGACTGGCACTTGGGACGGACGCTGGAAGGACGGAGCCGGCAGAAGGAGCAGGAGCAGTTCATCGATGAGCTGGTGGAGATTGCCGACTCTGCACAGGCGGATCTTATTCTGATGGCTGGAGATGTCTATGATTCGGTGAATCCTCCGGCGGCGGCGGAGCAGCTGTTCTATGATGCTGCTGCAAGACTGACGGCAGGCGGCAGGCCGCTGGTCGTCATCTCCGGCAATCATGACCAGCCGGAACGCGTAGCTTCGGTTTCCCCGCTCGTGCTCAGACAAGGCATTACCCTTGTGGGTATGCCGACTTCATTGCCGGTAACGGTGCATGCAGTCCGGACAGGCGAAACCGCCAAAATCGCTGCGCTCCCTTATCCCTCAGAAGCCCGGCTCGGCGAACTGCTTGCCGGGGAGAGCGGTGAGGATGAGCTCCGGCTCGCCTACAGCGCCCGGGTAGGCAAGCTGATGAAGCTGCTGGGCCGGGAATTCACACCGCAGACCGTAAATCTTGCGATGAGCCATATTTATGTGCTTGGCGGAGTGGAGAGCGATTCAGAGCGTCCGATTCAGGTTGGCGGAGCGTATACCGTAGATCCGTCTGCTTTGTCCTGCGGGGCACAGTATACGGCACTTGGACATTTGCACCGCGCCCAGCGGGTCAAAGGTGACGGGATGATCCGTTACAGCGGCTCGCCTCTGGCTTATAGCTTCTCCGAAGCCGGACAGGCGAAGTCGGTAACGATGGTAGATGTCGTTCCCGGCGGAGAGCCGGTCTTCGAGGAAATCTATCTCCGCTGCGGCCGTCCGCTGGTGAACTGGAGGTCCTCGGGAGGGCTGGAGGAGGTTTACCGCTGGCTGGATGAAGGCCGGGACGCTTCAGCCTTTATAGATCTGGAGCTGCGCCTGACGGAAGCGATGTCCATGAATGATATTCAGCGGCTGCGCAAATCACGGGAAGGGATTATACATATCCGCCCGGTTTATCCGCAGATGGAGCTTGAGCTTGAAGAGATCTCCCGCTCACGCATGCCCGTGCAGGAGCTGTTCCGCAAATTCTACCAGCGGCAGACCGGGGGAGCGGAGCCGGAGGACAGCCTGATTAAGCTCTTCCTGGAACTGGCGGAAGAAGAGGACCGGCGGCAGCCGGAGGAAGGGGAGGTGAACTAGCTTGAAGCCGATTCTATTGAAGCTCTCGGGGCTTCAGAGTTACAGGGAACCGCAAGAGATTGATTTTGCCAGCCTGACCGAAACAGGGCTGTTCGGAATCTTCGGCCCGACGGGCAGCGGCAAGTCCAGCCTGCTGGATGCCATTACGCTGGCGATGTACGGCAAGGTGGAGCGCGCCGTCAACGGCACGCAGGGCATTATGAATCACTCCGAAGACCAGCTCAGCGTAGCCTTTACCTTCGAGCTTACTTCCTCGGCAGGTCCCAGCCGCTACAGGGTGGAACGGAAATTCAAGCGGACCGGAGAACAGTCGGTCAGCAATACCATTAGCCGATTTATCCAAATCACTGAGGACGGCGACCATGTCATGGCTGACAAGCTGGCTGACGTTACCCGTTGTGTAGAGGAACATATCGGACTCAAAATGGATGACTTTACCCGGGCGGTAGTGCTGCCGCAGGGTAAATTCGCTGAATTCCTCTCGCTGCGGGGTGTGGACCGCAGACAGATGCTCCAGCGGCTCTTTCATCTGGAGCAATACGGGGATCAGCTGGCTCTTAAGCTCAGCCGCAAGGTCAAGGACAATGAGGCGGCGCTGCGAGCGCTGGAGGCGGAGCAGCAGGGGCTGGGCAGCGCCGGTAAAGCGGATGTCGAGGCAGCGGCAGTACGGCTGCAGGAAGCGGTCCGGCGCGCGGCGGAATGCCGCAAGCTGCTGGAGGCGGCCCAGCAGCGCTCCGAGCGCTTCGCGAAGATCCGCGAGCTGCAGGAGGATCGTTCCCGCCGCGAGGCGAAGCGGCAGGCACTGCTGGCCCAGGAGGAGAGCATCCTCCTCCTGGAGCGGAAGCTCGGCAAGGCCGATGAAGCCGAGCAGCGGCTGCCCGCGCTGAATGCCTGGCGCAGTGCGGAGGCTGCCTGGAAGAGCCGGCTGGCCCGGGCGGAGGGCCAGGAGACTCTGGCCGCTTCCGCCGAGCGGGAAGCGGCGGGGCTTGCCGCGGCCGAAGCTGCGGCGCAGGCTGCGCTGCTGGCGGAGGAGCCGGCCCTCCGGCAGGGGGCCGACACCTACCGCCGTGCGCTCGAGCTCGAAGCCGAGCTCGGCGGGCTGCGGCGGGAGCGCGCCGAGGTGCTGGCGCGCCGTGATGCGGCCTCCGGCGGGCTGGCCGCCTCGCAGGAGCGCATGGCCCGGGAGCGGGAGCTTTTGGCCCGCGGCCAAAAGAAGCAGCAGGAGCTGCAGCAGAGCCTGCAGCCGCTAGCCGTCCGCTCCCAGGAGCGGCAGTCTCTGCAGGAAGCGATGCAGAGACTGCAGGGGCTGCGCTCAGCCGAGACCCAATGGGACTCGGCTGAGCGTGAGCGCCAGGGCCGCGCGGCGGTGCTCGCAGCGGCCGAAGCGCGTGCTGCCGCCGCCGAGATCCGGCGGCAGGAGCTGGCAGCGCAGCGCGGCGGGCTTGTCGCCGCAGCCGCACTGCACTTGGAGGACCTGCGGGCTGCGGAAGCCGCCGCAGGAGAGGCCGCCGTGCGCCTGGAGCAGCACGGCGGCGCGCTGGAAGCCGCGCTCAAAGATCAGGAGCTTCACCGGCTCTCGCTTGCGCTTGCCGGTGAGCTCCAGGAAGGGCTGCCTTGCCCGGTCTGCGGCAGCCCCCACCATCCTTCGCCTGCGTCCTCCCAGGACGGCGGCGAACGGGAAGAGCTGGAGGGCAGGCTCCAGCAGGTCCGCCTGCTGGCAAGACGGGCGCTGGAGACGCGCCACCTGTTTCACAGCCTGCTGGAGCAGGACGCGGCATGGCTGGAGCAGGTCTACGGAGCAGGCATGCAAGGCAGTCCGGCGGAATCTCCGGCGGCTGTGGCTCTGGAGCAGAGCGGCGCTGCGGGTGCCGGGTCTGTGCAATCCCTTGTGGAGGTGCCGGGTGAGAATCTGCTGGATGAGCTGGAGTCCAGGCTGACTGAAGGCAAAGCCCGTTCCGGCGGGCTGCGCAGCAGTGCGCTAGAGTGGCAGCGGGTCATGCAGGAGCAGCAGCAGCTATGCCATAAGGAGGCCGCAGCTGTGCAGGCTGAATCTGCATGGGTACAGGGGCTTGCATCCAAGGCGGAGGAACTGAATGTCCGGTTAGGTGTCTTGCGCCAGGAATGGACCGCGCTGTTCCCCGAGCTGGCGCTGCATGAAGCAGAGGATGCCTACCGCGCGATGCTGGCCAAGGATGAGCAGTCCGAAGAGATCAGAGGACGGCTGGAGATTAGCGTGAAATTCCTGGAGGAGAAGAGCTCGGCTGTACAGGGGCTTCAGGAAGAAATCGCGGGTCTGGATAAGGAGCTGACTCATTTACACGCACAGCTGGAAGGTAAAGAAGCCCTGGAGCGAGAGAAAGAGCAGCGCCTGCATCAGTGGACAGGCGGCCGTCCTGCGGCTGGTCTACTTGCGGAATGTGAGCAGAAGCTGCAGAAGCTGCAGTCTGAGCTGGAGAACAGCAGGCAGAGTCACCGCCAGGCTTCGGAGAAGGCACAGCATGAGCTGAAGGAAGCTGCCATTGCCCGGCAGGCGGCAGAATCAGCTCACGAGCACTACACTGAGGCTGCTTCCCGCTGGGAAGAGAGCCTGCAGTCTTCTCCGTTTGGCTCGGCCTCCGAGGTGGAAGCGGCAGCTTTGCCGCCGGAAGAACGGAGTGCCGCCGCTGCACATGTGCGGAGTCATCGCGAGGCTGAGGCGGAGGTGAACCTGCAGCTGCGAAGCATTGAGGACAAGCTGCAGGGTGCTGTGCTCAGCAGCGAGGAGTGGCTGGAGAGTCAGAATGCCCTGCAGCGATGTAAAGAGGACGATGAGGAGTCGCTGCAGCACCGGGCGCGCGCCGAGCGCGATCTGGAAGATTTGCAACACCGTCATGTACGCTGGATGGAGCTTGAGGGCCAGCGGGTGGAGCATGCTGCACTCCAGGACCACTTAGCCAAGCTGCAGGCTGTGCTGCGCGGTAATGCTTTCGTTGAATATATCGCTGAGGAACAGCTGATGCAGGTATGCCAGGCCGCGTCACAGCGGCTGCGCTTCCTGAGCAAGCAGCGGTATGCGCTGGAGGTCGATTCGGGAGGCGGCTTTGTTATCCGCGATGACGGGAACGGAGGCGTGAGACGTCCTGTCTCCACGTTGTCCGGCGGCGAGACGTTCCTGACCTCACTCTCGCTGGCGCTTGCCTTATCGGCACAGATCCAGCTGCGGGGGCAGTATCCGCTGCAATTCTTCTTCCTGGATGAAGGTTTCGGCACACTTGATCCGGACCTGCTGGATACCGTCATTACTTCTCTTGAAAGATTGCATAATGATCAGCTGGCCGTCGGCATCATCAGCCATGTTCCCGAGCTTAGGGCACGGCTGCCGCGTAAGCTGATTGTTGTTCCTGCCGAGCAGGGAGGCGGGGGTTCGCGCATTCTTTTGGAAAAAATGTGAGACTTGGGGTTTGATGTGATGTCGGTCACAGAGACACCTTCAAACCCCTGTTATAATACAGCTAAGCCGACATCATTTTAGAAACACCTCGGCGGACGTATGACCGGGAAGAACTCCTTTTCATACGTCCGCCGCCGAATCAGCTTTTTAAGCTGCTAGGGTGTTTCTTTTTTTTTGGCTTTTTTGGTGCTCCAGGCAGGGGGGAAACCGCGTAGTTTCGCCCTTTTTATGGATTTCTGAATCTCTTTGCAGAATATAGGCTGCACTTAAAGAGAATTCTGTTCCCTCTAAGGAAGTAATTCCTTAGTTATTTACACAGATTACTTTGAAAAGCCGTTTTATGAAAAAAAGATAATTAGATCACACTGAAATCCTTGTTTCCTGTTACTGATACAGTTTTCGCTAGTAATAACAGGGCTGTTCCAGCAACTTGGCTAAGCACGTACTTGTAATTACTGTTTTTAAGCGTAGTCATCGCTGTTTATACCACAGCCATTGTGTTAAACATTGTTTCATGCTCTTTCCTTTACTGTGAGATCTCTATGAGATGTTTCGCAGCCCTCCAACTCCCCGACCGTACCGTATTATAAATATCTATCTTCCAAAAGAGCTGTATTCTGCTTCTTCCGCTTTCGTATTCCTTTATAATCCTGTATGATTAGAGACATAAATTTATTGTGGCGAAGACAGCCGGGCTGTAAGACCGAAGCAGGCGCTCCACAAAACTAAGTGTCTGCTTACGAAGCGGGTTTTGTTGCGAAGAGAATTCAGGCAGGCATGCTCCACAAAACAAAGTATCAGCTTACGAAGCGAGTTTTGTTGCGAAGAGAAATCAGGCAGGCATGCTCCACAAAACTTTTAGGAGGAAGCGTTGTATGGAAACCGTCTTTAGCAAAATTATTGAGGGCACAATCCCTTCCAAAAAGGTTTTTGAGAACGAGCGGATTCTGGCGTTCTATGACATTGAGCCTGCTGCACCAGTGCATGTGCTCATTATCCCTAAGAAATTCATCGCCTCGATGAATGATGTCACAGCGGAGGATTTGCCCCTGATTGGCGAGATTCATGCTGTGGCACAACAAATTGCCATTGAGCTTGGCATTGCAGAAACCGGCTACCGGCTGATCAACAATTGCGGACCGGATAGCGGACAAGCCGTGCCTCACCTTCATTATCACCTGCTGGGCGGTGCCAAACTGGGCGCCCTTGTCGGCACTTCTGCTTCACATGCTTAGCGGATTTTTCAAAATTAGATAACCAGCCAGAAAAAAGAATAACACGAAGGTTGACACCTTATTTCGGTTTGACCTATAATGAAATTTGATGAACCGTGTTATGCTCTTGGACGGTCTGGTCGGAGGGAGGGAAAACTGGTGTCTGAAACGAAAGTTCGTAAAAACGAGACAATTGATGCTGCACTTCGTCGCTTTAAACGTTCCATCGCTAAAGATGGTGTCTTGGCTGAGGTGAAGAAACGCAAGCATTATGAGAAGCCAAGCGTAAAGCGCAAGAAGAAGTCTGAGGCTGCTCGTAAGAGAAAGTTTTAGGAGGATTACCGAGTCATGAATCTTAGCGAACGATTGAACGAAGATATGAAGCAAGCGATGAAGAGTAAGGACAAGTTCACACTCTCCACCATTCGAATGGTTCGTTCTACGATAAAGTATCTTGAAATAGATTTGAAGAGAACATTAGACGACAACGAAGTGCTTGATATCCTTAGTCGTGAAATCAAACAGCGCAAAGATGCCCTCCAAGAATTTGAATCAGCGGGTCGCGACGAGCTTGCCGCGAGTACGAAGGCAGAAATCGAGATTATCATTAAGTATCTTCCTACGCAGCTTTCCGAAGAAGAAATTAAAGTAATTGTACAGCAGACCATCCAGGAAACCGGTGCTTCTTCGAAAAGTGATATGGGTAAGGTCATGAGCGCGCTGATGCCTAAAGTCAAAGGTCGCGCCGATGGTAAACTTGTGAACCAGGCGGTTCTGCAATTTCTGCAATAATATAACGCTAGCACCCCTTTTATAAGGGGTGTTTTTCGTAATTAAGGGACAGGTATAAGCAGCAGCTTAGCTTGTCCTTTATTTGCATTTTCCCGGGAGACTATGGAACTTGGGTTTGTTTGAAACGAATTTCCGGGAAAGGCGTACTAGGGAGTATGAACTGGGTTATCCTGGAGAAGGGAGGTTAAAACATGAGCAGATTACGAAAAATGTTGCTATCCTTTACCGCCGCAATTCTGCTGCTGATGCTGGGTATGCCGGTTCTGGCCGGGGCAAGCGGAGCGGCTGGTTCGTCAGGTGCAGCGGATTCAGGTGCCCAAACGAAGAGCGGACCTGTGTTTATCATTCCGGTAGACCAGGAAATTGAACGCGGGCTGCAGAGCTTTCTGGAGCGCGGATTTGCAGAGGCGGCTAGCTACGGGGCCGTTCTGATTGTGCTGGAGATTGATACGCCGGGGGGGCTCGTTAACTCGGCTGAGCAGATAGGCACGCTGGTCAGAGACAGCGATATTCCTACTGCTGCGTACATTAAGGGCGACGCCGCATCGGCAGGCAGTTACATCGCGCTGAATGCGGATACCATTATCATGAAGCCCGGGAGTATGATCGGAGCGGCATCACTGGTAGATATGAACGGAAATCACGTGGATGATGCCAAAATGGTCTCCTACTGGAAATCCAAAATGGTAGGGGCAGCCATGCTGAACGACCGTGATCCTGACATCGCCGCAGGGATGATGGATGTCAATCTGGTGGTGAACAAACCTGAACTAGGCGTGAACAAAACCGCCGGGCAGATCATTGCTTTGACCAGTGATGAAGCGCTGAAAGCCGGATATGCTGAACATTTGGCAGGTACACCGGAGGATGCTGTAAGCTGGCTTGGGTATTCTACGGAGGATATTTTTTATGTAAAACATACCGGTGCGGAGAAAATGTCGCAGTTTCTCACGAATCCGGTTGTGATGACCATTCTGCTCTTTATCGGGATTGCCGGAATTGTCATTGAAATGCTGATACCGGGATTCGGTGCTCCGGGGATTATCGGAACGCTGGCCTTTGCCCTTTATTTCTTCGGCAACTATGTTGCCGGCTTCGCCGGGGCCGAGACCTGGCTGCTGTTCATTCTGGGGCTTGTGATGCTCGTTCTGGAGCTCTTTGTCCCTAGCTTTGGGATACTGGGTCTGCTGGGTTCAGTCTGCCTTGTGGCGGGTGTAGTGCGGGCAGCCTTCAGCTATACTCATGCCCTGCTCAACCTTGGGATTGCCTTTGCGGCTGCAGCGGTGGTCATTGTGATTGTCGCAGTTATCTTTAAAGAGCGGGGAATTTGGAACCGGTTTATTCTCCGGGACAGTCTGACCAAGGAAGAGGGATTTGTACCGGTACTGGAAAAGCTGAACCTTCTTGGAGCAGCAGGCGTGAGTATCACTCCGCTTCGTCCGGCAGGAACTGCCATGGTCGGTGGAGAACGTATAGATGTGGTTACAGAAGGCAGCTTTATCAATTCGGGCAGGCCCATTTCGGTCGTCAAAGTTGAGGGCGGGCGCGTAGTGGTAAAGGAATCGGCGGAATAAGCTGAGCCTTTGAAAGTAAGAATGGATTTTAAAATGTGACGGAGGTTGAGAAAGAGTATGGGTGAAGCGTCTTTGATTCCTATTTTGCTGATCGCGGTTGTCGTGATCATTGTTTTAAGCGTGTTCTTCAGCTTCTTCCCGGTTATGCTGTGGATTTCTGCATGGGCATCCGGTGTAAGAATCAGTATTATTACACTGGTGGCGATGAGGCTGCGCCGGGTAACTCCGAGCCGGATTGTCAATCCTCTGATTAAGGCAACGAAGGCCGGACTCGGTATTAATATTAATCAGCTTGAGAGCCATTATCTGGCCGGCGGTAACGTCGACCGGGTGGTCAATGCACTTATCGCCGCCCAGCGGGCTGATATACCGCTTGAGTTCACGCGTGCTGCTGCCATTGACCTGGCGGGACGTGACGTGCTGCTGGCCGTACAGATGAGTGTTAATCCGCGTGTCATTGAGACACCTGTTGTCGCTGCGGTAGCCAAGAACGGGATCGAAGTAAAGGTTAAAGCACGGGTAACAGTCCGGGCTAATATCGACCGGCTGGTCGGCGGTGCGGGTGAGGAAACAATTATTGCACGTGTCGGTGAAGGGATTGTTACCACTGTTGGTTCGAGTAATTCGCATAAAGACGTTCTGGAGAATCCGGATTCGATTTCACGTACTGTTCTGTCCAAGGGCCTAGACTCTGGTACCGCATTTGAGATTCTCTCGATCGATATTGCGGATATTGATGTCGGCAAGAATATCGGCGCTTATCTGCAGACTGAGCAGGCAGAAGCAGACAAACGCATCGCACAGGCCAAAGCCGAAGAACGCAGAGCGATGGCCGTGGCTCATGAACAGGAAATGAAGGCGCGGGTTGTTGAGATGAAAGCGCTGGTCGTAGAAGCCGAATCCCAGGTACCGCTGGCTATGGCAGAAGCGCTGCGTGCCGGACAGCTTGGCGTTATGGACTATATGAATCTCAAGAATATCGAGGCCGACACCCAGATGCGCGGCTCGCTCGGTAAATTAAATGATGGGGACGATACGAACCGTCCGACCAATAAATAAGGGGATGTGAGTTCCCATGGGCAGTTTGATTTATATCGCCGCGATTATTCTTATCGCGATCATTTCCAATGTGAATAAAGCGGCTAAGAACAAGAAAAAGCCTAACGCACGGGGCGGCATGCCAACCTTTGGCGGAGGCGGGGATGATCCGCTGCGCCGGGCACGGCGCCCTGAGCCTGACCGGGAGGCAGCACGCCCGGCAGGCTCAGGCAGCGGGTTTCCGGCGCCCGGAGTTCCCTCGTCTTATCCTGGACGGACAACGGCGTCCTATGAGGAGCATGAGCATGAGCTCTCTCCGGCATGGAGAGAATCTCCGGAGATCCCTACACCCGATTATGAGACAGGCGAAGGAATGTCTCTGGAGCAGCCCTGGGATAGAGAAGACAGTGTACAGGCGCGTACAGAGCGCATGCAGCGTGAGCTGGAGCGGTTGCAGTCATCATTTGACGGGATGGCTGGTCGGGGGAAGGAAGAGGGCTTAGGAGGCGCTGTGGCGGCCCGTGAGCAGGGCGGCGCAGGATCAGCCCCTCTCCGGAGCAGTCTGGCGACCAACCGTCAAGCCCTGCAGAACGGGCTGGTCTGGTCGGAAATTCTCGGTCCCCCGCGTTCCCGACAGCCGCATTCTACCCGCAGATAACAATTTTGCCGAGAGTCAGCTATGCTGCGGTTTAGGGCGGCAGCTGTTCTCTCATGTACAGGTAAGCCTTCAGGGCCTTTAAAGGTCCTGGAGGCTTTTTTGTATTTACCGGGCTACGAAGGCCCTCGAATCTCGCTTCCCATGTGACTTCTGCTCATAAAAAACATTATCCCCGCATATGGTGTACAGAAGGCAGGAAGGGGGAGAAGTCTACATATGACCCGTATCGGCCGCAGGCTGCGGGGATGGACAAACGGGGTACTGGATCTTCCGCAGGATGTGCTGCAGGAGTTGCCCCGGATCACCCTGATCGGCAATAAGGAACTACACATTGAGAATCACCGCGGCGTGCTGAACTTTTCCTCTGGACAGCTTACGATCGCGTTAGTGAATGGATCACTTGAAATTTCCGGGGAAGGGCTTATGATCCGGAACATACTCGGCCAGGAGCTGGCTGTTGAAGGTATTATCGGTGAAATCAGATATAAGGGAAGCGAGGAGAAACCATGAAAGAGCCGCCTCTGTCAACATTGCGGGGGTTCGTTACACTGCATGTGACGGGACCGCAGGTGGAAAAGTTTATCAATGCCGTAGCCGAAGCCGGCATCGTCATCTGGGAGGTGAAGCCTGCCGGAGACGGCGCTTCCCTGAATCTCTTGCTGGATGACTTTTTTGCTCTCCGGCCGCTCCTGAAAAAGACAGGCTGCCGCATGCATGTCACCGCCAGAAACGGACTTCCCTTCAGGGCGGCACGGCTGTGGAGACGCAAGCTTTTTGCCGCAGGTATATTCCTGTTCGGGGTGACACTTCTGCTGTTTTGTTCGATGATTTGGACCATCCGGGTTGAAGGAAACAAGCTGATTGCCTCCGATGATATATTAGCTGCTGCCCGCCAGGAGGGAGTATATCCGTACCAGTGGATCTGGCGTATGGAAGATCCGGACAAGCTCTCCAAAAAGCTGGCTTCCCGTGTCCCGGGTATTTCCTGGGTCGGTGTGGAGCGGACGGGGACGAGCATTACGATTCAGGTAGTCGAGGCTGATCGGCCGGAGAGCAAGCCTTTGTTAAGCCAGCGTCATTTGGTCAGCAGAACTGATGCTGTGGTTACCGAAATCTATGCCGAGCAGGGCAGACCGGTTGTGGGAATCCATTCACGGGTCAAAAAAGGGCAGATATTGATCTCCGGAGCTTTGGGCGATGAGGAGAATACGCAATATGTAGTGGCTAAAGGTGAGGTAAAGGGCCTTGTCTGGCATGAATACAATATCGAGGTTCCCCTGAAAACGACAAGCAGCTCCTACACGGGAGAGCGGAAAGACCGCACTTACCTTGTGCTTGGTGATTGGGCAGTTCAGTTGTGGGGCTACGGGAAATCCGGTTTTGATAAATCACGCACGCTCACAGAGAATAATATGCTCACCTGGCGGTCCCTGCAGCTGCCGCTCGGGGTGATGACGGAGAAGGAACTGCAGGTCCAATACACGTCTTCTGTAAAAACGGCGGAAGAGGCCAGGGCAGACGGGATTGCACGGGCAAAAAATGATATTTTGGCTCGTTACGGCGCTGACAGCACCATAAAAAGTCAAAAAATTTTGCATGAGAAGAAAGACAATGGTAAAGTTTATATGAAAGTGCTGTTTGAAGTGGAAGAGAAAATTGCGGAAGAACTTCCGATAGTAAACAACTGAGGAGAATGAGGCTACTTGTCAGAACAGACTGCAAGCATTCGTATATCTTTGCAAAATGCGGGAGAAGCGCAATCCCTGTTCGGCCCGCAGGATGGATTCCTTAAAATAATCGAGAGTGAAATTCCGGCGGTCATTGACTCGCGTGAGGCAGAGGTTACGATACGCGGGGCGGAGCGCGAAGTGGACATGCTGGGGCAATTGTTCAATGTTCTGCTGTCCCTGGTTCGCAGCGGTTACATCCTTAGTGAACGGGACATTCAATATGCGGTAGAGCTGGCTAAGGATTTTCGCGCCGATCAGCTGCTTGACCTGTTCAAGGGTGAAATCACAACCACTTTCCGCGGCAAGCCGATCCGTGTCAAAACCATTGGCCAGAAGCACTATGTTACTACCATTAAGAAACGCGATATCGTCTTTGGTATCGGTCCGGCAGGAACAGGCAAGACCTACCTTGCCGTTGTACTTGCCGTTACAGCCCTCAAAGAGGGTTCTGTGAAGCGTATTGTGCTTACCCGCCCGGCCGTTGAGGCAGGGGAGAGCTTGGGCTTTCTACCTGGTGATTTGCAGGAGAAGGTAGACCCGTATCTTCGTCCGCTTTACGACGCCTTGTATGACGTTATGGGACCAGATCAGGTGGCCAAGGCACTTGAACGGGGATTAATTGAAATTGCACCGCTTGCCTATATGCGGGGACGTACACTTGATGATTCATTTATCATTCTGGATGAAGCCCAGAATACGACCCCTGAGCAAATGAAAATGTTTCTGACCCGGCTAGGGTTTGGTTCAAAGATGGTCATCACAGGTGACGTGACCCAGATTGACCTGCCACGCGGTAAGAAATCGGGATTAATCGAAGCTAAGGCGATTTTATCCGGTATTGAGGAATTGGGTTTTGTTTATTTTGCAGAACAGGATGTAGTAAGGCACTCCCTGGTGCAGAAAATTATCGTAGCCTATGACCGCTCTGCCGAAAACCTCGACTAACAAAGGGGACTGTCCTCATGGCTTCAAAGCAACCATCGAAATTAAGCGGATTTGTATATAGCAATACCGGATGGAAGTATAGCGCGGCAACGCGCTATGCTCTTTTCCTGTTATTGGGGATTGTCTTCTATTTCAGTCTCTCTTCTGATCTGCTGCCCAAACGGTATGATATAAAAGTGAATACTACCAGCGCCAAAGAAATCACGGCCCCCAAGCAAATCCTTGATAATAAGGCTAAGCTGAAGGCCCAGGAGGCGGCTGCCGAGAATGTACCCAACAAGTATGAGATTATTCCGATTAGAGCCGACAGTCTGGTCACCTCGCTGCTGGACCGGATTGACAGCCTGAATCAGGATGATCTGATTTCACAAAGCGATAAGGTCGGTATTTACAAAGATGTGATTCCCCAGCGGGCTAATGATTTTATCCTTAATTTTATCAATTCAAGCCGTAATTCAGGCACTTATTCTGATACACTCCTAGATGAGATACAGTCGGTCATCGCTGAGCAGGCCTACACCATTCCGGAAGAGACTTATATCAAAATCCCGCGTCTGACCTCCCAGGATATCATCGAAATGAAGCAGGTTGCCCGGGAAATTGTGATTAAGCTGATGAATGATCAGATCGTTGACGCCCAGACGGTGCGCGCCAAGGTTGCGGAGCAGGTCAGCGTAAGCTCCCTCAGCCAGCGTACAGCCCGTGAGGTTACACAGGAGCTGGTGCGGCTGGTTATTATGCCTAACAAGTTCTTTGACGAGGAAGCCACCAAGGAAGCAAAGGTGCAGGCCCGTGAGAACACGCCGGACGTGTTTATCGAGCAAGGTGATGTGCTTGTAGCCAAAGGAGATACGATTACACCGGATCTGTACGCGCTGCTGGATGAGAACGGACTGCTCAGCAATGAAGTTAACTATTGGCCGCAATTCGGGCTGCTGCTGCTGTCGATCATGCTCTCAGCAGGACTAATGGTATTTATCCGCTATTCCGGAGGCACTGCCGGCTTTAAGTATAATAACTCTCAGCTGCTGATGCTGGTGCTCGTCTTTATCATTACCATCTTCACCATGAAGCTTGCCGCGTTCCTGCAGACCGATGTAAGGTCCTATGTCGGCTTCCTGGCTCCGGTCGCGATCGGGGCGATGCTGATTGCCATGCTGCTGGATATGACTCTGGCATATTTCTGCTCCATTTTGTTCGGTGTGCTTGCAAGCATTATTCTGAATGTACAGCAGAATACAGTATTTGATTTTACCTTCGGCTTCTTTGCGCTTGTAGTTTCGTATGTCGCCATTTTTGCAACCCACCGCGCCGGACAGCGCTCGACCCTACTGAAAGGCGGGATTATGGTCTCCTTATTCGGCTGTGTAACAGTATTTATGCTGAAGCTGCTGGGAGGCGGGGAATGGAATGATACACAGACCTTGTATGAGGTAGGTTTTGCTTTTGCCAGCGGTCTGCTGACAGCGGTGCTGGTGATCGGGCTGATGCCGTTCTTCGAAGCTACCTTCGGTATTTTATCGGCGCTGAAGCTGGTCGAGCTGTCCAACCCGAATCATCCGCTGCTCCGTAAGCTGCTTACCGAAACACCGGGAACGTATCATCACAGCGTAATGGTCGGCAACCTGTCGGAAGCTGCGGCAGAGGCGATAGGTGCTGATGGCCTGCTGTGCCGTGTCGGCTCCTACTATCATGATATCGGCAAGACGAAGCGGCCGTTTTATTTTATCGAGAACCAGAACAATATGGAAAATCCGCATGATTCGATTGAACCTGCGCTCAGCAAATCGATCATTGTTGCTCATGCCCGTGACGGTGTGGAAATGCTCAAGGAGTATAAGCTGCCTAAACCGATCCGCGATATTGCGGAACAGCATCACGGCACGACGTTCCTGCATTATTTTTACCATAAAGCACTAAAACTGGCGGAGGAAAAAGGCGTTGAGCCGGATTTCACCGAAGAGGATTTCCGCTATTCCGGACCTAAGGCACAGTCCAAAGAAGCAGCCGTGGTCGGAATTGCCGACAGTGTGGAGGCTGCTGTCCGTTCGCTCCGCAAGCCGACCGTTGTGCAGGTGGAGACGATGATCGAGAAGATTATAAAGAGCCGTCTGGACGATCACCAATTCGATGAATGTGATCTGACGATCAAGGAATTGGACATTATCGCGCGGACGCTGAAAGAAACGGTAATGGGGATTTTTCACTCCCGGATCGAATACCCTGAGGAAGTGAAGAAACCGAAGAAAGAGGAAGGGGCGGCTACTACATGAGTTTAGCCATCAATTGGAGCAACGAACAGGAAGAATACGAAATCAATGACGGTCTTATCGCACTGCTGGAGAGCATTCTGCAAAAAGCGGGGGAAGCCGAAGGGATTGAAAAAGGTGAGGTGGACCTAACTTTTGTCGATAATGAGCGCATTCATGAACTGAACCGCGAGTACCGGGGAATTGACCGTCCGACGGATGTGTTATCCTTTGCGATGAATGAAACCGGAGAAGATGAGCCGGAGATTATATATGCGTTTGATGAGAATGATGAACTCGGGGATGTGCCTAATGCGCTGGGAGATATTATTATCTCTGTTACACGGGCGCAGGAGCAGGCTCTGGAGTATGGGCATTCTCTGGAACGGGAGCTTGGATTCCTGTTCGTTCACGGTTTTTTGCATCTGCTGGGCTATGATCATCAGGATGCGGCCTCAGAGGCCGAAATGATGTCCAAACAGGAGCATGTACTGGCTCAGGTGGGGTTGACCCGCTAATGGTCAAAAATACGGCGGTGGGCCACAAAAAATTCTGGCATTCTTTTAGATTTGCTGCGCACGGCATTGCCTCAGCGTTCAAATCCGAGCTGAACATGAAGGTGCATTGCGGCCTGGCTGTTATTGTGCTGGTCGCCGCCGCGGTTTTCAGGCTTCCTCCTTCAAGCTGGATGCTGCTGCTGCTGGCAATTACGCTTGTTCTAAGCTCAGAACTGTTGAACACGGCTATTGAAGCGACGGTTGATCTGGTGTCGCCGGATATTCATCCCCTGGCTAAGACTGCCAAAGATACCGCCGCAGGAGCTGTGCTGCTTACGGCGGTCTTTGCCGTTATCGTCGGAATCTATGTTTTTTATCATCCTGTGATGGACTGGATCACCGGACTTATGTCATAATCAGTTTACAACTTCAGCTGACCTAAGAGGCGGACCGGCTTTTTTGCCCTCCGTCATCTTTAATTAGGCCATACTCTTTCGAAGCAAATGTCCTGCAGATAAGCTCAATTTCAAAGGTGTGTATAGGGGCAAATCTCAAATAGGACGGCTGGATATTGCGTGGTTGCCTGCTGATGAATAATGATGAGAAGTCTAACAAAACAAACTGAGCGGAGGCTTACGAAGCCAGTTTTGTACGAAGTAATCCAAGTAGAGTATGCTGACAAAACTAAGTGAATGCTTACGAAGCCAGTTTTGTACGAAGTAATCCAAGTAGAGTATGCTGACAAAACTTTTAGGAGGGCCACTATGGAATCTGCTCAACTTCTTCAGGAAGCGATCAAGGCAAGAGCCAATGCATATATACCTTATTCCCGTTTCGGAGTCGGTGCGGCGCTGCTGGATCAGGACGGCCATGTGCACCATGGCTGCAATATCGAGAATGCGGCTTACGGCCCGACGAACTGCGGAGAGCGTACGGCAATGTTCCGCGCCATTGCAGACGGCCACAAACCCGGCACTTTCCAAGCTATTGCCGTCGTTGCTGATACCGACGGACCTGTATCGCCCTGCGGCGTCTGCCGCCAGGTCATGGTAGAGCTGTGCGGTCCAGATATGAAAGTTATTCTGGGCAACCTGAAGGGCGATATCGTCGAAACGACAGTGCGCGAATTGCTTCCCGGCGCGTTTGGCCCGGCTGATCTGGAGCAGGGACAGGCTCCCGAGTAAATCGGCTCTACATAGTCGGCGGAATTCAGTAGCCGCAATGGAGTGTGCTTTCGATAATGGAGTGTACTTTCGATTTAATTGCACAACGTACAATTAAATCAGCTTAATTTGCACAGTATCTGATTTTAATTGCAGTTTCTGCAGTTATATTTGCAATTTGCTAGTAAATCGTCCAAATTGCCAATAATAACTGCACGAAATACAACTAAATGAGAAAGTTGTAGATTCAATCTGAAATATCTGTACAAAATACAATTAAAGCAGTGTTCGAGTGCTGTTGGTGCGTTCCGGGCGAAAGTTAGTTAACAAATTTGATTCTCGCCGCCGTCCAGCGTGTTCCCGCAGGGAACGAAAGCGCTCATTGCTCCACCAGACCGATCCATACGCCGATTCCTGCTCCTACGCCAGTTCCGGGTGTCCAGAGGGCCGGGGCCCTTGGGGTCCCCCTTGGCTAAGGGGGATTTAGGGGGATCGAAAAGCAAGTTTTAAAAGATTTTATTTTTTTTCATGCAGAAGGGAAGATCATATGAAATTCAAATCAGGGTTTGTCGCCATTATCGGCAGACCGAACGTAGGCAAATCGACACTAATGAACCAGGTGATTGGTCAAAAAATCGCCATAATGTCGGACAAGCCGCAGACTACAAGAAACAAAATTCACGGGGTGTATACGGCGAATAATTCGCAGATCGTATTCCTGGACACACCGGGTATCCATAAAAGACAGTCGAAGCTGGGCGATTACATGAACCAGACGGCGATGAGCACGCTGCATGAAGTAGAAGCGGTACTGTTCCTGGTGGATGCTTCAGAGGGTCTGGGCGGCGGTGACCGCTTTATCGCTGAGCAACTCAGCGGCGTTAAGACACCTGTTATTTTAGTGCTGAATAAGATCGACAAAATCGAGCCGGAGGCGCTGCTTCCGCTGATTGCACAGTACAACAAGCTGCATGAATTCGCTGAAATCGTACCGATTTCCGCCAAGCTCGGCAGCAACGTCAATACGCTGCTGGATCAGGTGGCCAAATATCTGCCGGAAGGTCCTCAGTATTATCCTGACGACCAGATTACCGACCATCCGGAGCAGTTCGTCTGCGCCGAGCTGATCCGTGAGAAAATTCTCCACATGACCCGTGAAGAGGTGCCGCATTCCATTGCGGTGGCCATCGAGGATATGCGCGTAGAGCCTAACGGCGTAGTGCATATTAATGCGGTTATTTTTGTCGAGCGCGACTCCCAGAAGGGAATTATTATCGGCAAGCAGGGTGCAATGCTGAAGGAAGTCGGCAGACGGGCCCGCACGGATATCGAGAACCTGCTGGGTTCGAAGATTTTCTTAGAGCTATGGGTAAAAGTGAAAAAAGACTGGCGCAATCAGGAACGCGTACTGCGCGATTTGGGCTTCCACAAAGACCTTTAAAACTTGGGCTCCGCAGCTTCTGGAAACGGCCCCGCCTGCCAAGCAGGACGGCAGGCCGTTTCTGCTTGGCAGGAATTGCAAGGATAAACCTCAGCTCAGCGCACATCCTATTTCTGAAGAGACATCGTGTTTCCGAAGAAAGGATGAATACGAATGCGAGACTTTTCGTGGAAGTATTTTGCAAAGACTGGAGATGTCGATGCTTATCTGCTGTATAGAGAAGCCGGAGATCCGCTTGAAGAAGGCGGACCGCTGCTCGCGGAGGAAGAGAAGGCCCTTGATGAAGAAGCGCAATAAGGACTGGTTGCTTGCCGAATGGTTGGGGGAAGAGGCATGCTACACAGGGTGGAAGGGATCGTCATCCGCAGCATGGACTACGGTGAAGGGAACGCCATTATTACGCTTTGCACCGAGAACGCCGGTAAAGTAGGCGTTCTCGTCCGCGGTGCCAAGAAGGTTAAAAGCCGCCATGCTGCGCTAATCCAGCTGTTCACGGTTGGGGAATTTGTATTTTTTCGCAACAATGGGGGCTTAGGAACCCTGAACGCAGGAGAAATAACACAGTCCCATCATTCGCTGCGGACAGATTTGGTCAAAGCAGCCTATGCTTCATATGCCTGCGAGCTGCTTGACCGTGTGCTGCATGAGGAGGAAACCGGCAGCTTCTGGTTCCGGCAGCTGTCGGCGTGTTTGAATGCACTTGAAGAAGATAAGGAACCCGGTGTCATTCTTAATGTATTTGAGATGAAAATACTGCAAGCTGCGGGATACGGGCCGGAACTCGATCATTGTATTGCCTGCGGACTGGATAAGCCGGATGAAGAACTGCGCGTTAGCCCCCGCCTCGGCGGGGTATTATGCCGCGGCTGCAGACACAATGATCCGCCGGCGATGGAGATTTCTCCCCGCGCGCTTAAGCTGCTGCGCCTGTTTGCAGCACTTGATCTGACACGCCTCGGAAATGTGGATGTGAAGGAAGCAACCCGGAGTGAACTTAAAAAAGTAATGCGCGCGTTTATGGATATGCAGCTCGGGCTGAAATTGAAGTCGCAAGGTTTCCTTGATCAGCTCGATAAATACAACATTTGACGAATCCTTAAATTTCCGTTACTATGGGATCAGTTTCTTTTTAATTTACAGCCGATGTCACTCTGAAGTCTTAGAGACGTGCAGTGATCGGGAAAGTAGTGGACGCCAGTTGTCGCTTAAGCGAGCCGGGGATAGTGGAAGCCTGGCAGGACAATGTTCATGAACAGGGCACCCGGGAGTACGGAAACGGCAGAATGAAAAGTGGATTTCGTCAACTTGCGTTTTACTGAGCCGAAATGGCCGGGGACGCAGTGCGTAATCAAGTAGGGTGGAACCGCGGGAGTATATGTTAAGCTCTCGTCCCTATGTCTGGAAATCAGGCATGGGGGCGGGAGCTTTTTTGCCTTGTGGCGGACCTTCGGGTCTACGCTGCAGGCCTATAAGAGCGCCGCCTCCATCGCGGCACAGTAAGAAGCTTCATGGCAGAGACTGCCACCAAACTTGTAAAGCGAAGGAGTCGGTAGTATGAACTTTCAGCAGATGATTTTGACGCTGCAGCAGTTCTGGGCAGAACAGAACTGTATCCTCGTCCAGCCGTATGATACGGAAAAAGGGGCGGGCACGATGAACCCTATGACGTTTTTGCGTTCGCTTGGACCCGAGCCGTGGAAAGTAGCTTATGTTGAGCCTTCCCGCCGCCCGTCGGACGGACGTTATGGCGAGAACCCGAACCGGTTGTACCAGCATCACCAGTTCCAGGTAATCATTAAGCCTTCACCGGACAACATCCAGGAGCTGTATCTGGAAAGTCTGAAGGCGCTGGGTGTAGATCCATTGCTGCATGATATCCGCTTTGTTGAAGATAACTGGGAGAACCCGTCCCTGGGCTGTGCAGGCCTCGGCTGGGAAGTATGGCTGGACGGTATGGAAATTACACAGTTTACCTATTTCCAGCAGGTGGGCGGAATAGAGACCAGTCCGGTAGCCGTAGAAATTACTTACGGTATGGAGCGTCTGGCTTCTTACATTCAGGAAAAGGAAAATGTATTCGATCTCGAATGGGTAGACGGAATGACCTACGGTGACGTATTCCATCAGCCGGAGGTGGAGCATTCCACCTATACCTTTGAAGTATCTGATGTCCAGATGCTGTTCACCCTGTTCAACACCTACGAACAAGAAGCCCGCAGAGCCATGGAGAACCATCTGGTATTCCCGGCCTATGACTATGTGCTGAAGTGCTCGCATACCTTCAACCTTTTGGATGCGCGCGGGGCCATTAGTGTCACTGAACGTACAGGCTTCATTACAAGAGTGCGGAATCTGGCCCGTACCGTTGCGGCGACATATCTGGAGGAACGCGAGAAGCTGGGCTTCCCGCTGCTGAAGAAAGAAGGTGCTGAACATGTCTAAAGATATCTTGTTCGAAATTGGTCTGGAGGAAATTCCGGCGCGCTTTATCCGGGCGGCGATGGAGCAGCTTCAGGACAAAACAGTCAAATGGCTGGAAGCTTCGCGCATTGAGCATAGCGGAGTAACAGCCTACGCCACCCCGCGCAGACTTGCTGTACTGGTGAAAGACGCAGCGGAGAAACAGGCGGATATCAGTGAAGAAGTGAAAGGCCCGTCACGCAAAATCGCACTGGATGCCAGCGGCGAATGGAGCAAGGCGGCACTTGGTTTTGCACGCAGCCAGGGGGTATCCCCCGACCAATTCACCTTTAAGGAACTGGCTGGGGTGGAGTATATCTATGCCACCAAAAACAGCGATGGTGTAGAGACCTCCTCTTTGCTTGCCGAGGGACTTACAGGTATCGTCAGCTCGATGAGCTTTCCGAAAAATATGCGCTGGGGCGCTTATGATTTCAAATTCGTCCGTCCGATCCGCTGGCTCGTTGCATTGTTCGGCCAAGACATTATCAATCTGGAGATTACCGGTGTACAAGCAGGCAACGTGAGCCGCGGCCACCGTTTTCTTGGTGCAGAGACGGTCATTACAGAACCTGCAGCTTATGTTGAAACCATGCGGACCCAGCATGTGCTGGTTGATGTGAAGGAGCGCGAAACGCTGATTCTGGATCAGATCAATAAGCTGGCTGCAGAAAAAGAATGGACTATCGCAATCAAGGAAGATCTGCTGGAAGAAGTGCTGTTCCTGGTGGAAACGCCGACTGTACTGTTCGGTACCTTTGATCCTTCCTTCCTGAACATTCCGCAGGAGGTGCTGATTACCTCGATGCGTGAGCATCAGCGGTATTTCCCGGTATTTGATGCTGCGGGCAAGCTCCTGCCGTTCTTCGTTACCGTTCGGAATGGTAATGCGGAGTCGCTTGATGTGATTGCCAAAGGAAATGAAAAAGTGCTGCGCGCCCGTTTATCGGATGCAAAATTCTTCTATGAAGAAGATCAGAAGCTGCAAATCAGCGATGCCCTGGCTAAGCTGGAAACCATTGTGTATCAAGTTGAACTGGGCAGTGTCGGCGACAAAGTACGCAGAATCCGCGCTATTGCCGACAAACTCGCAGCTAAGCTTGAGCTCTCTCCAACTGCGGCAGCTGAAGTCAGCCGTACGGCGGATATTTGCAAATTCGACCTTGTAACGCAAATGGTGGGTGAATTCCCTGAGCTTCAAGGCACGATGGGTGAAGACTACGCCCGCAAAGCTGGAGAAGTGGAGAATGTAGCCAAAGGTATTTTCGAGCATTATCAGCCGCGGTTTGCCGGAGACAGTGTGCCTTCGACTGAGGCAGGTATGGTCGTCAGCCTCGCTGATAAAATCGATACGATTGTCGGAAGCTTCTCGCTCGGTATTATCCCGACGGGTTCACAGGACCCTTACGCACTGCGCCGTCAGGCAGCAGGTATCGTACAGATCGTACTGGAGCATAAGCTGCCGGTCAGTTTGCAGGAAATTTTCAGTGCGGCCGTGGAAGTTCATGAAAATTTGCGCGCAGAGAAACATTTTGCCCCTGAACTGCGTATAAACCTTTACGAGTTCTTTGGCCTTCGCGTGAAGCGCCTTTTATCCGACGATAATATCCGCTACGATGTTGTGGAAGCTGTCACTGCTGCAGGTTTTGATGACATCGTTGATGTTGTTAACCGAAGCCGTGCACTCACAGAGGCTGTAAATACTCAGGCTGATTTCAAAATCACCGTCGACTCGCTGACCCGTGTTAGCAATCTGGCGGCCAAAGCGGCAGAGGGTTCCGTTATCCAGCCTTCCCTGCTAAAAGAAGCAGCCGAAGTGAAGCTATTTGAGACATGGCAGGAAATCCACGCGCCTTACCAGGAAGCACTCGCAGCCAGAAATGCCGCAGAAGCGCTCAGCATTCTTTCCGGCTTGAAGGATGCCGTTACCGGATTCTTCGATTCCGTAATGGTTATGGCTGAAGACGAACAGGTCCGCACGAACCGCCTTGCTCTCCTGGCTGCTGTAGATGCAGACTCCAGAGTGTTTGCCGATTTCGGCAAGCTGGTTTGGTAGTTTCCGGCTGAATTAGAGCTTTGCTGCCACAGCAAATTTGTGATTTTGTGTAACTTATGGTATAGATCGATGGTTTGGGGTATAAATATACGGAACGGTGCCAATGCGTAAGTTGACATTCGTTCCGTATTTATGCTTTATCAAAGAAGGAATTCGGTTTGGGTAAAGCGTATATATATTACACGGGAATTTGGTGATGATCATGGAAAAGCCCAGCGGAAGAAAAATCGTGGTCGACGGGGATGCTTGTCCGGTCAAAAAAGAAATTGCTGCTGTTGCCCGTTCCTTCGGCGTACCTGTGCTGATGGTCTCGTCTTTTGACCATGTGCTTCAGGCGGAAGAGGGTGTGGCAGTGGTGCAGGTTGACCGCGGAGCTGACAGTGCTGATCTGTACATCGCCAATCATATTTCTGCCGGAGATATTGTCATCACGCAGGATTATGGACTAGCTGCACTGGCGCTGGGCAAACGCTGCAGGGTGCTTTCGAACCGCGGACAGGAATATGAGGATACCAAGATGGATTTTATGCTGGAAGGCAGGCATGCCAGGGCTGTAGAACGCCGGCGCGGGCACTATTCCAAAGGACCGAAAGCGATCACGGCCGAAGAGAAAAATCTTTTTCAACATAAACTGACAAAACTTTTAACACTTTTGCAGGAGAATGTGCAGCAATAGCGAATTATATTTATTTGTTAAGAGATGAAGGTGGCTAAAAGTGGCAAGCGGACACGGTAATATTCCGGAAGAAGTTATCGAGAGCGTGCTGGCTCGGCATGATATTGTCGAAACCGTCGGCAAGGTCGTCCATCTAACTAAGCAGGGGAAATATTTATGGGGCCTCTGCCCGTTCCACTCGGAGAAATCCCCTTCCTTCACCGTGACCCCTGACCGGGGTGTATTTCATTGCTTTGGCTGCGGAATGGGCGGTAATGCCATTAAATTCAGGATGGAAATCGAAGGATTATCCTTCCCCGAAGCAGTCAGAATAATGGCGGAAGAAAGCGACATTGCCATTCCCGAGGGCAAAGGTGGGCCATTGTCTCCACCCGATCCAGAACGGGACCGGCTGATTCAGGCTTATGAATTGTCAGCAAAGTTTTATCATTTTCTGCTGAAGAACACGGAATACGGCACAGCCGCGATGAATTATTTAAGATCCCGGAACTTCAGCGACAAAATGATCGACCAGTTCCAGATTGGGTTTGCTCCTGACCGCTGGGATACGCTGCTGCAATTCCTGGAGAAGCGGAATTTTGATCTCGCCGAAATGGAGAAAGGCGGGCTGCTGTCTGCCAGAGGAGAAGGCAAGGGCTATATCGACCGTTTTCGCGGGCGGGTCATTTTCCCGATTGCGAACCGGACGGGCAAGGTAGTTGCTTTTGCCGGAAGAATTCTCGGAGACGGTCAGCCAAAATATTTAAACTCTCCGGAAAGCAGATTATTTAACAAGAGCCGGATTCTGTACAATTTGCACCAGTCCAAAGCATCCATCCGCAAAACGCGGCAAATCGTCCTCTTCGAAGGATATGGCGATGTCATTTCGGCCTGGGAAGCAGGTGTGCATAACGGTGTGGCTACAATGGGAACGTCACTGACGGAGAGCCATGTGGCATTGTTGAAAAGTCTTGGAGATGAGATTATTCTCTCCTATGACGGTGACAAGGCAGGACAAGCTGCAGCGCTGAAGGCAATCCCGGTGCTGGAGGATAGCGGGCTGAGGGTTAAGGTTGCCGTGCTTCCAAGCGGGCTGGACCCGGATGAGTTTATCTCTCGTCACGGCGGGGAAAGGTTCATGGAGCAGGTGATTGACTCGGCGGTTTCAGCCATAAAATTTAAGCTTATATATCTGAAAAAAAACCATATACTCCTAGAGGAAGACGGCAAAATAGCCTATGTCAAGGAGGCGCTCCAAATTATTGCGACGCTTCATTCCTCCACAGAGCGGGAAGTTTATTTGCGGGAAATATCCTCCGAGCTCGAGCTGTCATATGATAGCTTGAAACAGGACTGCAACTTACTCCGCGCGTCGATGCAAAAAAACATGCCCGAAGGGGATAATAACGACAAAAGGTGGAATAATGGTAGGCATAAAAAAGGGCAAGTGCAGACACCAACTTTGCTGCCCGCTTATCATGCTGCAGAACGGCGCCTGCTGTCTTTTATGATACAGGATCCGGAAGCTGCTGCTTATGTAGGCGAACGCCTCGGAGAAGAGTTCAACATCGATGATCATGCGGCAATTGCCGCTTATCTATATGCCTATTACGCGCAAGGCAAACCACCCGGCATCAGCCGGTTTCTATCATCGCTTCAGGATGACCGTCTGGAGAAGACTGCTACAGCAATATCCATGATGGACACACCTCCAGACTGGAATACGCAGGTTCTGGATGACTGCATCCGTGAAGTGAAGAAATATCCTACACAGCGCAAGATGGAGCAAAAGCGTGAAGAGATGATTCAAGCGGAGAAATCCGGTGACTTTTTACGTGCGGCACAAATAGCAAGTGAGATTATAACCCTAGAGAGACAGTGAGAATTTGACAGGATGTACCTAGGGAGGAGGGAGTCGAATTATGGCGAACGATCAGCATACTGAACTGGAAGCAGAATTTACTCTGGATCAGGTTAAGGACCAGCTTATTGAACACGGCAAGAAAAGATCATCATTGAATTACAAAGATATTATGGAAAAATTGTCGCCGTTTGATCAAGACCCCGAGCAGATGGAGGAATTCTACGAGCAGCTCAGCGACCTCGGGATTGAGGTTGTCAATGAGAATGATGAAGAAGGCTCCAATCCGCTTCGGCAGAGCGAGGACAATGAGAACAGCGATAGTGATGATTTCAGCTTCGATGACGATTTGTCCTTGCCGCCGGGAATCAAAATTAACGATCCTGTCCGGATGTATTTGAAGGAAATCGGACGTGTGCCGCTGCTCTCGGCAGATGATGAAGTTGAGCTGGCTATGCGGATCAAAAATGGTGACGAGGAAGCCAAACGCCGTCTGGCCGAAGCCAACCTGCGTCTCGTAGTAAGTATCGCCAAACGTTATGTCGGACGCGGTATGCTGTTCCTGGATTTGATTCAGGAAGGCAATATGGGTCTGATCAAAGCGGTGGAGAAGTTTGACCACAACAAAGGATTTAAATTCAGTACCTATGCTACATGGTGGATTCGCCAGGCGATCACCCGGGCTATCGCTGACCAGGCGCGTACGATCCGTATTCCGGTGCACATGGTGGAAACGATCAACAAGTTGATCCGTGTCTCCCGCCAGCTGTTGCAGGAATTGGGACGTGAGCCTTCGCCGGAGGAAATTGCTGCAGAAATGGAGCTGACAGTTGAGAAGGTTAGAGAAATCATGAAGATTGCTCAGGAACCGGTATCGCTGGAAACCCCTATCGGAGAAGAGGATGATTCGCATCTCGGCGATTTCATCGAGGATCAGGAAGCGCTGGCGCCTGCGGACGCCGCTGCTTATGAATTGCTGAAGGAACAGCTGGAGGATGTGCTGGACACGCTCACTGAGCGTGAAGAGAACGTGCTTAGACTCCGTTTCGGTCTGGATGACGGACGGACAAGAACGCTTGAGGAAGTCGGCAAAGTATTCGGTGTTACGCGTGAGCGGATTCGTCAGATCGAAGCCAAGGCGCTGCGCAAGCTGCGTCACCCGAGCCGCAGCAAACGTCTTAAGGATTTCCTCGAATAGATTCGATAACCGGACCTTCTGCTGCATAGTGGCAGGAGGTTCTTTTAGCTTGAGAAGCATCTAGCGCAAGGGTGAAATGAGGGATAAGCCGTTGAATCTGGAAAAACGTGAAATTATTATAAGAGAAATTCAGTACTGGAGAAGAAGCAAGCTGCTGCCCGAACAATATTGTGACTTCTTGACCAACCTCTACAATGATGAGGCGGAGATCAAGGACAGCAATCCGGTATCGCTGCAAAATCTACAGCAGGGAAGCATCAAAGTTTGGTTGTTTGGTTTTGGAATTATTTCCTTGATTTTCTTGATTAGTCTTTATTTTAGCGTTTTTCCCTGGCCTTTGCAACTTGCAACATCGCTCTGTGTTTTAGTGGTCTGTTACGGTTATTCGGCCATTTACCGGGACCGAAACAATATGATCAGTCTCCTGCTGGCTGGAGTCGGCAGTGTGCTGACACTGGGTTTTGGCCTATGGCTGATCGCACTTCATGACCTTGATCCTGACTTTTGGAGACCTCTGCTGATTGCAGGCTGCGGGCTGCTGTGGTGCGCCTTGGGCTTCACCCTGCGGATTGGCCTGCTGCACTACTGCGGATTCGCTTTTTGGGCCCTCCTATATGCCGGATTCTCCGGGCAAATGCGTCCGGATGCCTCGATGCTGGAGCTCGAGCTGATCTGGCTGCCGCTGTGTGTGCTGATGGTCTGGTTAAGCTGGCTGCTTTATCATAAGGTCAGCGGAGTGTCAGGTGTCTATCTGGGAGTTGGCGTGTCGCTGTGGCTAATGCCGGAGATCGATGCATTGTGGTTAAGACAGGACTATCCGGGCTGGGTGTCACTGTTATTGATAGTGAAGGTTGCTGCCGGATTGGCTCTGCTGTTTATTTTCCGAAAAAAATGGATAACGTGGGTGGCCTCATGAACAAAGTAAAATTATCAGACCGGCTGCAGCTCCTGCTGGATCAGGTGCCGGAAGGAAGCAGACTCGCCGATATCGGCTCCGATCACGCGCTGCTTCCTGTAGCTGCTGTAGAGAGCGGAAAAGCCGTTTCGGCAATTGCAGGTGAAGTAAATCAGGGTCCGTATGAAGCGGCGCTAAAAGGCGTTGCAGAAGCCGGACTCGGCAAACAAATCGCTGTACGGCGCGGTGACGGGCTTGAAGTGCTTGAACCGGGCGAAGCCGATTGCATCACGATTGCCGGAATGGGCGGATCGCTGATCGCTGCCATTTTGGGCCGCGGCCAGGCCCTCGGCAAGCTGGAAGGTGTGAAGACGCTGGCGTTGCAGCCGAATGTAGGCGAGGATATTTTGCGCCGCTGGCTGCTGAATAACGGCTGGGTAGTGACTGCCGAGCATATTCTAGAAGAGGACGGCAAAATCTACGAAGTGCTGACCGCCTATCCTGAAGGGGAGGCCTTCGGACTGACGAATGAGCAGCTGTACCTGGAGCGGGTGCTGCCAGGAGGAGTTATCTGCAGCCCGGACATGCTGCTGCAAATGGGACCTTGGCTGCTGGAGAAGCCCAATGCCGTATTTACCGCTAAATGGCTGGGCGAAATTGCCAAGTTGGAAGGTATTCTTGGCTCGTTGTCCCGTTCGGAGCTTGAATCGGCGGAAGAAAAGCGGAGCAAAATCCGGGCGCAGATCAAGAAAATTTCGGAGGTGCTGGAATGTTTGCCAAAGGACAAACTGTAATTGGCTATATGGAGCAGCTTGCCCCGAAGCATCTGGCGGAGGAATGGGATAATGTAGGCCTTCAGCTTGGCAGTCTGCAGAAGGAAATCAGCGGTGTGCTGGTTGCCCTCGACGTTAACGACGCTATTGTGGACGAAGCCATTGCTAAGGGCTGCAATCTGATTATTGCCCATCATGCGATTATTTTCCGGCCGATCAAGGGAATTCAGACCGATACTCCTATGGGTAAGCTCTATGAAAAGTTGATCAAAAACGACATCGCGGTCTATATCAGCCACACCAATCTTGATGTTGCCGAAGGCGGAATGAACGATTGGATGGCGGATGCGCTTGGGATTGAGAACGGGGCGCCGATCAAGGATATTCATACGGAACAGCTGTCCAAGCTGGTCGTATTCGTGCCGAAAGACCATCATCAGAAGGTCCTCGATGCGATCCTGAATGCTGGTGCAGGCTGGATCGGGAATTACAGCCATTGCAGCTTCAATATTGAAGGCTATGGTACTTTTGTTCCGCGTGAAGGCTCCGACCCTTATATTGGGGAAGCGGGCAAAATGGAGCGTGCCGAGGAAATCCGCATTGAAACGATTGTTCCGCTCTCCATCCGCAATAAGGTGGTTCAGGCCATGCTGAAGGCACATCCGTATGAAGAGGTTGCCTACGATCTCTATTCGATGGATCTGAAAGGCCGGAGCCTTGGACTGGGCAGAGTAGGCAAGCTTAAAGAGCCGACGACATTAGGTGAGTTCATCGAAACGGTTAAGCGCGGGCTGAAGGTGGATCATGTACGTGTCGTTGGAGACCTAAACCGTCCGGTCCGCAAAGCCGCGGTGATGGGCGGATCCGGAGCCAAATACTATAACAGTGCCATCTTTAAGGGAGCTGATGTGCTGGTGACCGGTGATGTTGATTACCATACGGCGCAGGATGCGTTCCTGGCCGGGATTGCCCTAATCGATCCGGGACATAATGCGGAGAAGATTATGAAAGAGCATGTAGCGGAGTGGATGAGCGGAAAGCTGACTGAGCATAAGTATGATACAGCGGTCTATGCTTCGCAAATCGATACAGAGCCTTTCAAGTTTCTGTAAAGTTCCTTTATTTTACACTTGTGCAGACTGGTGCAAGTCTGTATAATATACAATGTTGTTCGGGAAGTTTGACAGACAATCGCCGGCGGCTTAGCCGCGGGAGGAAAGTCCGGGCTCCACAAGGCAGGGTGCTGGATAACGTCCAGTCGGCGCGAGCCGAAGGATAGTGCCACAGAAATGGACCGCCGATGGCCGCTTTCGGGCGGCACAGGCAAGGATGGAACCGAGGTGTAAGAGACCCCGAGGAACGCTGGTGACTTCGTTCCTGGTAAACCCCATCTGGAGCAAGACCTAATGAGACACAGCGCTTCCTTTACCGGAAGAGCAGCCTTCGCCTGAGGCGTGTCTAGGTTGGTCGCTGGAGCTGTGCAGTAATGTACGGCCTAGATAGATGATTGTCGCTTATGGTGGGAGGGTAGTTCCCGGTTGAACCACAACGAGCACAGAACCCGGCTTACGGCAAACTTTCCTAACTGACAACTCATAGTGATATAGCTCTATTACGAAGCTTATAAACGACAAGATAGCGGCCTTCCTTTTGGAAGGCCGCTTTTTTTGCTCTTTTTCGGATTTCAGACGATTGTACCCATAGCCTTTGCAGATTTCTCTGCATAGTTCCCGAGTGCTGTCTCAAGCCGCTGTACAGCAAGCGGTACCAGTGCTGGCGGGGTATGCGTGAAGTTCAGGCGCATCGCGTTCGTAAGCGGATCGGCTGCATAGAACACTGCACCGGGTACAAAGGCCACGCCCTGCTCTACGGCCAGTGGAAGAAGTTCGGTAGTGTTAATCTCCGGAGCCAGCTTCAGCCACAGAAACATGCCGCCCCGCGGCTCGCTGAAGCTGGCGCCCTCCCAACCCCGTCCGGACAGCTCGCCGGAGAGCCGCTTCATCCGTGAATGATATTCCCGTGATATGACACGGATATGCGCATCAATATCAAATCCCTGAAGCAATTCATGCAGGGCGCGCTGGTCAATGGCACTGGAGTGCAGGTCAGCGGCCTGCTTGGCTTTTGCGATCATTTGGATCAGCTCAGAGGGTCCGGTAATCCAGCCGGTGCGCAGAGCGGGAGCAACGATTTTGGAGAAGGTACCCGTGTACACGACACAGCTATCCTCGCCGGAGCTTCTGTCAATGGAAGCCATGGTCGGCGGATAAGCTCCCGGTGTTTCATCGAATGTTATTTCGCCATAAGGGTTATCTTCTAGAATCAGCACGTTGTAACGCCGGCATAGTTCAACCGTCCGTTCACGGCGTTCCCTGCTCCAGCTTGCCCCTGAGGGATTATTGAAGGTGGGCACGGTGTAGAGCAGCTTGGGACGGTGCAGCCGGAGCTGTTCCTCCAGATGATCCGGCAGCATTCCGAATTCATCGGTTTGTACGGTTTGGAGATCAGCACGGTAAGAGCCCAGTACCTGCAGGGCTGCCAGATAAGTAGGCGCTTCAATCAGTACGGTGTCGCCCGGGTCAAGCAGGACTTTACAGAACAGATCGATAGCTTGCTGGGAGCCTGTGGTCAGGAGCAGATCGGCAGCTTGAACGGGAATACCCTGGCGTGTTAATCTGGCGGCTACAGCCTCGCGCAGCGGTGCATATCCTTCGGTAAGTCCGTATTGAAGAGAAGAGGCGCTTCCGGATAGCGCACGGTTGTAGGCATCCCGGACAGCCTCCACCGGAAACAGATCCTCTCCGGGCAATCCGCCTGCCAGGGAGATGATGTCCTTGCCCTGCGTAACCTTGAGAATATCACGGACGGCTGACGATCCGAGATGACCTGTCATTTCAGCGTAATTGATCTTCATAAAAAAAGCTCCCCGCAATTGAATTTTGTTGTATCATAACGGCATAGCGGTATAACAGTAAAGCGATGAATATAACAGTGGGAGGAAGGCCGAATGCATATTGAGTTAGTCCGCAGCAGCACTAAATCCCTGCCGCAGCAAATCAGCGAGACGCTGGCTCAGCGAATCACGTCCGGTCTGCTTCAGCCGGGCATGCGCCTGCCCTCTGTACGCAGTCTGGCCTCCTCTTTGAAGGTCAGCCAGGTCACGGTGAGCAAAGCTTATGACGATTTGGAGAGCCACGGACATATTCTGTGCAGCCAGGGGAAGGGCTGTTTTGTGGCAAAGAAGCCGCAAAAAGCGCAGGAATCCGGGTTCGGTTGGCAGGACGGGTATGATGATTTTTTGCCCCGGGCCCAGCTTTGGCGGAATTTTGATTACTCTAACGTGCGATACCCTTTTCATATAGCAGCAATTCACAGTGATCTGCTTCCTTTAGATGAGATTGGATCGACGATGTCCCGGCTTGTACTTGAACAGCCTGAGCTGATGGCCTCCTACGGGAATTTCCAGGGGGATTCGGAGCTTCGTGAAGTGATGTCCCGCCATTTGAGAAAACACGGGGTTGCTGTACAGGCCTCCGGCATAATGATTACGAGCGGGTCCCAGCAGGGGATTGATTTGGTTGCCCGGACTTTTGTGGGCCCGGGAGATACCGTATATCTGGAAGCACCCAGTTATACAGGAGCAATCGATGTTTTCGCTGGACGGGGAGCGGAGATGATCTTTGTACCCATGGACGATGAGGGAATGAGAATTGATGTACTGACCAAGCTGTGTGACCGGCGGCCGCCGAAGCTGATCTATACCAATCCTACCTTTCAGAATCCGAGCGGAGTCACTATGAGCATAACAAGAAGACAGCGGCTGCTGGAACTGGCCAGAAGCTACCGCTGTCTCATTGTCGAGGATGATCCGTTCAGTGATCTTTATTTCCGCAAGCCCCCGCCGCCGCCAATCAAATCCTTGGATGAGGAGGGGCATGTAGTCTATATGAAAAGCTTCAGCAAGGTCATTGCGCCGGGCTGCCGGATTGCCTGTGTCGCCGCCGGAGGCAATATCCTCTCCAGGCTGATTGCCGCCAAATCAGCGAGTGATCTTGGCAGTCCGCTACTGAATCAGCGGGCAGTGCTTCCGTTCATTGCCCGGAAATATGAGGCTTACGCAGAGCAGCTGCGGGCTGCCTTGCGGGGACGGATGGAGACAGCGGCAAAGCTGCTGAAGCAGCATGCCCCGCCAGGAGTCACATGGAACCTTCCGGAAGGAGGATTGAACCTGTGGCTGCAGCTGCCCGCAGCAGACGGGATCGCAGGGCTGCATGCGCGGGCCGAACAGGAGGGGATATCCTTTCTTCCGGGCGATGTTTGTTATTCCGGCGAGAAGCCTTCCCGGCACATCCGGCTCTGCTATTCACAAATGACGGAAACGGAGATGGAACAGGGCCTGAGGCAGTTCCTCCTGCTGCTGAAAGAGCATCTAGGCTCCGGCCTTTAATGGCCTTTTTCCAGACTTTGCTGCAGGCTTTTCAGCTGCTGCCCGACATGCTGGGGGAACAGCTGAAGAGGTACATCACTTCCGCCTGCAGCCCGGAGTGTTTTATAAATATCAACCTGGCCCCAGCCGTAATATTTGTCATGCCCCGCCTCACCAAGATCGACCGCATTAGCGGTCATCAGTTCCATGACCTCCTTGTTGGTTAAGGCCGGATTCAGTGAGCGAACCAGCCCGGCAAGCGCAGCAACATGCGGACTCGCCATTGAAGTTCCTGATAACGCCGCATATTGATTATCGGGATAGGTGCTGGCGATGCTTTCTCCTGGTGCTGCAACGTCAATGTATTCCCCGTAGTTTGAGAAGGAAGCTCGTTCTCCGGTGGAATTGGTAGCGGCAACGGCGAGCACTTCTTCGTAGGCAGCCGGATAGCCCGGGCGTTCAGTGTTGTCGTTCCCTGATGCGGAGACGATTACTACATCGCGATCATAGGCATATTTAATAGCATCATGTAAAAACTGTGAATCGGCATAGTTACCGAGGCTGAGATTGATGACCTTAGCACCGTTGTCGGCTGCCCAGATAATGCCTTCAGCAACGGAGTAGGTTGTGCCTGCTCCCGAGTTGTCGAGCGCTTTAACCGGCAGAATTTTGTTGTACCAGCTGATGCCGGCGACACCTTCCTCGTTATTGGTCAATGCGCCGATAATACCCGCCACATGAGTTCCATGTCCCACATCGTCGTCTGGTGTAGAACCGTTTGTGATCGCATTATATCCAGTGAGCAGCTGGCCTTGTAAGTCCGGATGGCTTGCCTGCACACCGGTATCCACCACGGCGACAATAACCTCTTTGCTGCCTTTGGACAGATTCCAGCCCTGCTCGGTCTCGATAGCCGGAAGATTCCACTGATAAGTAGAGAACAGGAGATCATTGGGTGTAATTACTTTAGCTCCGGCATTTTCGTCTACAGCGTCATTGGTTAAATACATATAGTGAGGCTCCGTATATTCCGGACTCCATTTCTTAGTGAAATAGGTTTTGAGCTGGAAATAGGTCATTTTGTCCGATCTGAAAATATAAGCATAGCCCAGTTTACGAGGCTCCTTGCAGCGGATATCCGCTGCGATGGTCTGAAGCTGTCCGGCTGTAGGATGACCGTTCTTGAAGCGGACGACGATTTCGTTCTCGTAAAAATGGCTGGCATTTTCGTTATCATGGCCTGTCTTAACGGTAATATCCTTCAGCGTATCAGTATGGACGGATTCCACCCGGTAGTTGCCTTCCTTCGGGTAAGGGATCAGCCGCAGATTTTTGAGCTGGTGATCGGCTACACGGTCAAGGATCCTTTGATTGATCAGGGCGATTACAGCGATATTTCCTTCCTGATCACGCTGGGCCATAAAGTAATATTTTTTATCGCCAATAATGAAGGAAGGGGATTCGTACGACTGATGCCCTTTAATCGCAGCTTTTGCTGAATTCAGGTATTTGCGCAGCTGTTTATTCTCCTGATCGGTGCCTTCCGGGAGTAAGGACTTGAAGGTACTTGTCTTATGGGTCCGGTAATCGATCCACATCAGCATGGTGATATGCCCGTGTCCCTGCTGAAGGCGCTGAGCATATGCTGAAATATCCTGGGGCGGTGCACCGTGAGTCTCGGCGAGCATGGTCCGCAAATGTCTGCTGACATCAGTCCGGTTCAAACGGTCGGTAGCGCTGACATCCTGAACAAGATTTGTTTTTTTGACCGTTTTTTCCTGTGAGGGATTGGGAACTGTGGCTTGCACAGTCTGTTTCAGCCTCGGTTCTTCAGCAGGGCGCAGAACAAAGGTTAGCAGGACAACCGTGAACGCAGCGGTGACAAGACCGGCGACCGTTAGATTTTTACGTGACATATTTTCCGCTCCTTCAAGGTATCGTATAAGCTGTAGGTTTAGAAGAGCGCACATGTTTTATGCATCAGAGAAAAGGATACCGCGTCCCTTGGTTTTGTGATAATATCAAAAGGAATAACCGGCTAGTACAGCTTCTTGATAAGGCTACAGTAACCATCCGTTTTGGCAATACCTTTCGTTAACAACAATAAGAGCAAGGACTAATAAGGGGGAGCAATCGCCATGTCAGCAGCTAATGTGCAGAAATTATGTGAAACGACGAGAGAAAAACTTAAATCGGTAATCGGAAAAATGGAGTTATTCCTGAATGGGCATGCGCTGCCGCAGCTGGTAACCGAAGAAGATGAGGAAACCGTGGCGTTCTATCAAGGTTTCTTGTCCGATCTCCGCCATTTGCTGGTATTCTCGGAAATGTCCTATGAGAAGCTTGGGGTTGCTTTGCGCCGTGCCACATTTGATGAAGATTTCGCGCAAAAGGCTCTTTATAACGTATACCATTTTGGAGTCAACAACTTCTTCTATCCGAAGAATGAAAGCTACTCAGAAGATGGCCGCTATGCTTACACAGGCCAGGATGCCATCCGCTTCCGCAAAAAACCTGTCCGCCCTGCGCGCGACATCATTATGGAGATTACCAAGGTTTATGAAGAACTGCGTGATGATCTCAGCTATTATGAGAATGACTATTTGACCGAAAAGCGGATGCAAAACCAGGTATAAGCTTTATTTTGCATACAGCTACCCATAACTTAAATTCCCAAGAGACCGCACTTGTCATGGTGTACATGACAGGTCCGGTCTTTTTTTATTATTCGGTACATCCCGGTAACAGCTGGCAGTCCGCAACCCGAATAGAGATGAAATGCCACGGACATAATGAATCCGAGGTGATCATATGTCAAACACTAAACCGCTTGTAAAATGCAGTGTGAGTAATTGCCATTATTGGGGTGAACAAAATTTATGCCGGGCTGAAGAAATCATTATTGAGATCGACAAGCATACCGGCAGCGGCTTTAAGGAAGAATATGCCGAAGAGATGACCAATCACAACCACCATGATCATGCCAGCACTTCGTCCGCAACCTGTTGCCTAACCTTCAAGCCAAGTGTCTAGGAGGACTGCAGATGGATTCGAACCAAGAGGGAATGAAGCATGACCCGGCAAAACGCAGGAAAATAATTCTGCGTCCGCGCAGCAGGGTGGATTACCCTAGGCGGGACCCTTCCCATAATGAAGAGTACGCTGCTGAAGTAAGTCCTCCCTTAACACAGCTGCAAAGAACCGACAGGGGTACAGAGAAGAAAGAAACCGCTGGGGAAAGCAGCGGCAGTAAAAGAATGGGCTACGTTGGACTTGCATTCGGGATAGCTTCCTTATTTATTTGGTCGATTATTACAGGGCCAGTGGCTGCAGTGCTTGGTTACTATGCTTATACCCGGGGACAAAAAACAACCGGTGCGTGGGCGATGGGACTGGGGATTGTATCTACGCTGAGCTATTTTGTGATGATTCCGTTTGCCCGGTAGACTTTGGAAAAAGATGAAAATCAGTATCGAAACAGGCTTTAAGACCTAACTATAGGGGTCTTAAGTCTGTTTTTTCATGTCGGGTTATAGCATTTATAGTAAATGAATTGTAAAATAAAGGCGCATCTCAAATTTTAAATAGAGCCTCTTCGGACCAGAGAATTTATATATATAATGAGCCAGAAAGAAGGGTTTTCAGGTATGGGTATAGATCCGGCTACGGCCAGCGGGCATGGGCAGCTGAAATGGGTGAATCTGCGGGGTGCAGGCATCAAGGAGTTAACCGGAAAACATAGCGGAGAAACCTCAGGTTCCTCCAAATCAGAGTTCGCCGCCTTGCTTCAACAGCTTGCCTTGCAATCAGCGAACGGAGACAGCTCCAACGGGCTGACCTCCCTTCCGGACAGTTCATCGCTAAGTAATCTGATATGGCAGCAGCTTGGCGGGACTGCCGGCGGCTACAGCGGAATTTCCGGGGAAATAACAGAGACGGTTCCAACTGACTATGAGGATCTAATCCAGGCTGCCAGTGCGAAATACGGGGTGCCTGTCGATTTGATCAAGGCAGTGATTGATACAGAATCCTCCTTTAATCCGAATGTTGTATCATCGGCTGGAGCTAAGGGGCTGATGCAGCTGATGGACGGAACCGCTAACGGGCTGGGCGTCTCAGATCCGTTCGATCCGGCCCAAAGCATCGATGGCGGGGTCCGTTACTTGTCTTACCAGCTGAAGCGTTATGACGGGCAGGAGAAGATGGCGCTGGCTGCTTACAACGCCGGACCCGGACGGGTGAACAGGCTCGGCGTGAGCAATGACCAGGAGCTGATGGAGAAGCTGAGTCTGCTTCCCAAGGAAACCCAGGCCTACATTACCAAAATAGAACGCGCCCGCGCAGAGTACGCGGTATAATAGAAGGATCAGACGGTATCGACTTGCACCCTTGTGATGGTGCAGGAACCGTTTGGTCCTTTTTTTTGAAGTCTAAGCTTTATAAGGACTTCGCGATAAGGTATTCTATATTTCTTGAGTCAGGACTTATCAGCAAAGATGCAAAGGAGCGCCAATATATGCTGTACTGGGATTATGCCGCAGCAAGCCCGCCCTATGAAGAGGTGGTGCAGACGATGGAGCAGATTATGAAGCTGCATTATGCCAATCCTTCATCTCTGCACCGTCCAGGGGCGGAAGCGGACCGGCTTATTACACGTTCAAGGGAAGTCTGCGCTGCTGCACTTGGCGTACAGCCTCAGGAAATTCTGTTTACTTCAGGAGCAACGGAGAGCAATAATCTTGCGGTAAAAGGGGCAGCCTTGCAGTATCGGAGCAGGGGACGCCATATTGTAACAACAGAAATCGAGCATCCTTCAGTATACGAGAGCTGCCTGCAGCTGAAATCACTGGGCTGGGAGGTTACATTTGTGGCGCCCGGCAGCACAGGGGTTGTAGATCCCGAACAAGTTGCTGCAGCAGTCCGCCGGGACACGGTTCTCGTGAGCGTCATGCATGTTAACAACGAGACCGGAGCGGTGCAGCCGCTGCGGGAAATCGGCAGCCGGATCAAAGCGGCCAACAGACGGACGTTATTTCATGTGGATGGCGTTCAGGGCTATGGGAAGCTGAATACGCAAATCAAGGAATGGCAGGCAGACTTGTACAGCCTGTCTCCTCATAAAGTCCGTGGTCCCCGCGGTGTGGGAATTCTTTATGTAAAAGAAGGGGTTACGCTTTTCCCTCTGCTCACTGGCGGATCGCAGGAGCAGGGAGTTCGTGCCGGTACGGAGAACGTAGCCGCAGTTGTGGCTTCTGCCAAAGCTATACGCATGAGCGGGGAGCGGAGAGAAGCTTTTAATCTGCAGATCCTTCCGCTACGGAACAGGCTGCTGGAGTTTGTCTCCGGTATTCCGGAATTCACAGTAAACAGCAGCAGGGACGGAGCGCCGCATATTGTACATTTTTCTTATCCGGCGGTAAATGGCGAGGTCATGGCCCGCAAGCTGGAAGAACTGGGGATGACCGTCTCCACCCGCTCCGCCTGTTCTTCAAGGCTGGCGGAGCCGAGCCGGGTTTTACTGTCCATGGGCAGAAATTCAGCTGAAGCACTCGGCGGGGTCCGTATCAGTTTAGGTGATAGTCATACAGAAGCAGATGTGGCTGCTCTGGAGCAGGCGCTGCTGACAGCAGTACAAGCTTTGAACATTGTTGAGAGGGGCACAAGATGATGAGAGAACGGGAGACGGCAGCCGCAGCAAGCGGCAGAAGCAGTATAGACTATGCCGATATGCTGCTGTTGCGGTTCGGGGAGTTTACTTTAAAGGGGAAAAACCGTACCCGGTTTGAAAAGACGGTGCTGCGGCATGTGAAGGAACTGGTTAAGCCCTATCCGAAGGCAGTGCTGAGCAAAGAATTCGGGCGGATTTATGTGACGCTGAACGGTGAACCGGCCCGCGAGCTTGCGGAGGCGCTGAAAAATGTTTTTGGTATCGCTTCGATAAGTCCGGTCAAGGTATCACGCTCTGAATTTGAGGATATTCTGGCCGTCAGCCGGACATTTCTTGAAATTATTGCCCCGGCAAAGGGCACTACGTTCAAGGTAAGTGCGCGGCGCGTATGGAAGGACTTCCCGCATGGCTCAATTGAGATGAACAAACTGATCGCTACACCGCTGCTTCAGGGATACCCGGGGCTGCTGGTGGATGTGAAGTCGCCGGAGCTTGAGCTGAAGCTTGAAATCCGTGAGGGGCATACTTTTATTTTTTGTGAGCAAATTGCAGGTGTCGGAGGGTTTCCTTTGGGGACTAACGGGAAGGCGATGCTTCTCCTCTCTGGAGGCATAGACAGTCCGGTAGCGGGGTGGTCATCGATGCGTCGCGGGCTGGAAGTTGAATGCGTCCACTTTTACAGCTATCCTTACACAAGTGAGCTAGCCCGGCAGAAGGTGGTGGATCTTGCACGTGTGCTGTCGCGTTATGCGGGCGTGATCAAGCTGCACCTGGTTCCCTTTACGGAGGTGCAGACCTCTTTTACCGGGATTGGCCAGGATAATTTGATTATTACGCTGATGCGCCGGGCGATGCTGAGAATTACTACACAGCTGGCTGAGCGTGAAGGTGCTCTAGCGGTGGTCACCGGGGACAGCCTCGGGCAGGTTGCTAGCCAGACTTTGTCCAGCATGAACGCTATCGGCCGTGCTACTGTGCTTCCGCTGCTTCGTCCGCTGGTCATGATGGACAAGAGCGAAATCGTGGAGCTTTCCAAAACCATCGGTACTTATGATCTGTCAATTCTGCCTTATGAGGATTGCTGCACCCTGTTTGTCCCGAAATCACCTACAACTAATCCCAATCTGCGGATCGTGGAGAAGATTGAGGCAACATTGCCCGGATATTCAGCACGGCTGGATGAAGCGGTTGCAGGTACGGAGACCCTCTCCATTACGCCTTACGGTGATGAGAAGCCAAGCGACGTCGTTCCGGCTCAAGCCGGACTGCAGGAAGAATGGTTCTAAAATAAGGTTCAGCCGGAGGTTCCGCTATGGGGAATCTTCTTATGATCAAGGTGCCGCTTCCAGTGTCCGGCAGCAAGAATGCCCGCTATGACCAGGACGATGAAGAGGACATGTAGCACCGGATGCTGGCCGAAAAAAGGCTCGAGCTTCTTTTCTCCGGTAATCATAGTGGATGCCGTATAGCCTAGCACAGCGGAACCGATATAGATGATCCAGGGATATCTGTTAATCAGTTTAATAAAAAGGGTGCTGCCCCAGACTACGATCGGTACACTGATCAGCAGGCCCACAATAACAAGTGTGATATTGTGATTGGCAGCTCCTGCAATCGCAATGACGTTGTCCAGACCCATGGCTGCATCGGCCACAATAATCGTCCGCACGGCAGCCCACAGGGTTCCTCCGGCCTGAATGTCACCGGCTTCCTCATTGCTCTCACCGGTTAGCAGCTTGTAGGCAATCAGGATCAGCAGCAGTCCGCCGAACAGGAGCAACCAGGGTACTTTCAACAGCCAGACTACCAGAATGGTCGCAATGATCCTTAGGATAATGGCTCCGCCAGTGCCAAGCAGAATGGCCTTTTTCTGGGTGTCCCCGCGCAGATTGCGGGCGGCAAGTCCGATGACAATGGCATTGTCTCCCGCCAGAATCAGATCAAGAAAAATAATGTTCAACAGCGGCAATATAAAATCCGTAAAGGTTGTGTTCAAGCCAAGGTCACTCCTAATGTTTGTTTGTCTAAACCTTAGAACCCATAGAGAGCTTGCGTTGTTCGAAATTGCCACGGTATAGTTTTGTATACGCTAAAATGGCCCCTGACATTCATCCTCCTGCAAAAAAAACGGACAGGAAGCATAGCTTGCCTGCTGTGGACATACATGTAATACATGTAGCCCGGGGAGGTAATAACTAATGGATTCCGTAGTGCTGCTTGGTGAAATACTGATGATCAATCTTGTGCTGAGCGGGGATAACGCAATGGTCATAGCAATGGCCAGCAAAAATCTGCCGGAGAAACACCGTAAAACAGCGGTATGGTGGGGAGCGGCTGGGGCTGTGGCACTGAGGTGCCTATTGACCTTTGTAGCAGTACTGCTGCTAAAAATCCCATACATCCAAGCCGGCGGGGGGATCCTGCTGCTGTGGATTGCGTTCAAGCTGCTGCTGGAGGAAGAAGATGAAATTAATGTCCGGGAGGAAGGCTCCAGCGTGTGGAAGTCTATCCGCACCATCCTTCTGGCCGACTTCATTATGAGCCTTGATAATGTTCTGGCGATAGCCGGAGTGGCCAAAGGGGATCTGGCTCTGATTGTAATCGGAATTGCCCTAAGCATTCCGATTGTCGTGTGGGGTAGCGGGATCATTGTCGGCTGGCTGCACCGTTTTCCTGTCCTGGTCTATATCGGCGCTTTTATTCTCGCCCATACAGCAGGGGAAATGCTGCTTCAGGATGCCATGTTTGGGCCGGTCCTCTCGTTCTTTCTGCCTTCTTCGCATTCTTTACTGCCGGTAGCCCTTGGCATTATTGTAGTGCTGACCGGCGCATTCAGACGCCGGCTTGTATCCGCCGGGTAAGAACCGGCAATACTTAAGGCTGTGCCAGAAGCTGTATAAGCTCTGGCGCAGCCTTTTTAGCATGAACTGCGTTATGACTTTTTTAGACAACCGAAACATGAAGAATGATGGCGTTTTAACTCGTTTTCAGATAAAATATAAGAGAAATCCAGGGACAAGAAGTGAATTCTGAAGGGATGGGTGGACAATGTCATCTAAAAACGACATGAAACTGGGGGTATTTATTGCCGCCGCCGGCCTCGTGATTTTATTAGGAAAGCTGGGGGTATTCGGATTTCTCGGACGAGCCTTGTGGCCGCTCGTAATTCTGGTTCCAGGCCTGTTTCTCCATGTGCTCTTCTTTAGCCGCCGCGCCTCTGCCGCCGTGCTGATTCCCGCCGGGATTTTGACTGTTTACGGTTTGCTGCTGGGATTCTGCAATACCTGGGGTTGGGGATTTATGAGTCATCTTTGGCCGCTGCTGCTGTTCGGCATCGCTGTCGGCCTGTACGAATATGCATTTTTTTCACCGGCGCGGACGGGTAGCCTGACAGCCACTTCAGTGATACTGGGTGTATTGAGTCTTGTGCTCTTTATTTTCACTCTGCTGGGTACCGGAGCCCTTTATCTGCTCGGGATTGTACTGGTTGCAGGCGGAGTCTGGCTGATGTTTGGCCGCAGAAAACAGGGAAGCCGCAAAAAATGGAACGGCGGCTGGTAACCCGGCTGCCCGGAACTAGAAAATTTAAACGAAGCTGGAAATCGTTTTTTCATAAAAAGACTTGCTTTTCATGGTGCTTTCACTATAATATTAAGGAATGTTGGAGCGTCGGCTTTCTGCCTGGCGCTTCTTTTGTGAGATTGCCGTGACATGCCATGAATTTAAACATTTTTAATTTGATAAATGAGAGGATTTGGATACAAATCATGCATTCAAGAACAGAAATTCGCAATATTGCGATCATTGCCCACGTTGACCATGGTAAAACAACACTCGTCGATCAGCTTTTGCAGCAGTCGGGTATTTTCAGCGCCCACGAAACCCTGCAGGAACGTGCCATGGACTCGAACGATTTGGAGCGGGAACGCGGTATCACCATCCTAGCCAAAAATACAGCAATTACCTATAAAGAGTTCCTGATCAACATTGTAGATACCCCTGGACATGCCGACTTTGGCGGCGAAGTAGAACGTATCATGAAAATGGTTGACGGTGTCCTTCTGGTTGTTGATGCCTATGAAGGCTGTATGCCACAGACGAAATTCGTTCTGCGCAAAGCCTTGGAACAGCACCTGACTCCAATCGTTGTCGTTAACAAGATTGACCGTCCGGCTGCCCGTCCGAAGGAAGTTATTGATGAAGTGCTGGATCTGTTCATTGAGCTGGAAGCCAGTGACGATCAGCTTGAATTCCCGGTTGTCTATGCTTCTGCACTGAACGGTACATCGAGCTTGGATCCGGAACAGCAGGACGACAACATGCAGGCGCTCTATGACACCATTATCGAGCATATCCCGTCTCCAACTGAAAAAGTTGACGAGCCTCTGCAGTTCCTTGTAACCCTGATGGACTACAACGAGTACCTCGGACGTATCGCTATCGGTCGCGTAAACCGCGGTGTGATCAAGCAAGGCCAGTCTGTAACAGTTATTATGCGTGACGGTAAGAGCAAGACTGCGCGTATTGAGAAGCTGTTCGGTTTCCAGGGCCTCAAACGTGTAGAAACAGAAGAAGCCGGCGCGGGTGACATCGTGGCTATTGCCGGTATCAAAGACATCAACATTGGTGAAACAATCGCCGATCCTGCGAACCCTGAAGCACTGCCGGTTCTGAAGATCGATGAGCCTACGATGCAAATGACATTCCTCGTGAACAACAGTCCGTTTGCCGGTAAAGAAGGCAAGTGGGTGACTTCACGTAAATTGCGTGAGCGTCTGTTCAAAGAGCTCGAAACAGATGTCAGCTTGCGTGTAGATGAAACAGACAGCCCTGACGCTTTTATCGTATCCGGACGCGGTGAGCTTCACCTCGGGATTCTGATCGAGAATATGCGCCGTGAAGGTTATGAAATGCAGGTTTCCAAGCCTGAGGTTATCGTGAAGGAAGTCGACGGTACCAAAATGGAGCCGCTTGAGCGTCTGCTTATCGATGTTCCGGAAGAAAGCATGGGCGCCGTTATGGAGAGCCTGGGCAGCCGCAAAGCAGAAATGGTCAATATGATCAACAATGGCACCGGCCAAGTCCGTCTGGAATTCCTGATTCCGGCACGCGGTCTGATCGGTTACAATACACACTTCCTGACCCTGACCCGCGGTTACGGTGTAATGAACCACGCGTTTGATAGCTATGCTCCACTGATTGGCGGTCAAGTTGGCGGACGTCACCAGGGTGTACTTGTATCCAGTGAAACTGGAACAACTACGTTCTACGGCATGATGGGTGTTGAAGACCGCGGTATCCTCTTCCTGGAACCGGGTACGGATATCTACGAAGGTATGATCGTCGGCGAGCATACCCGTGACAACGATATTATCGTTAACATCTGTAAGGAAAAAGCACTGACTAACGTGCGTTCCGCAACAAAGGATGAAACGGTAAAAATGAAAACTCCGCGTATGTTCTCGCTGGAAGGTGCGCTTGAGTACCTGAATGATGATGAATATTGCGAAATCACACCTAAATCTGTTCGCCTGCGCAAAAAAATCCTGAATAAGGGCGAGCGCGAACGTGTAGAGAAACAGCGTAAGCAGGCGCAAGCCAGCCAAGCCTAAGCTGACACCTAAGCCGCCGGATGAGTAGTCCGGCGGTTTTTCTGTGTCTAGGCTTAACGCCGGCAGGAATGCTATAATGTAAGCGATACTTATTTCCGGGAGGAGTGACGGCTGTGCAGAGCTGGTTTGCAGATCATCCGATTGTCGCTTATATCGTTATTTTTATATTGCTGACTTATGTGTATAACCGTGTCTTCCGCGTGAATCAGAAACTGCCCATCGGGAAGGAAATCATGCTCTATCTGATGATGGCATTGGGCTCGGGAATGCTGCTGATCTTTCAGCACGACAAACTGCCGATTATACAGTGCCTGCTGGTCGCTGTAGGGCTTATGCTGCTTGTGCGGGTCCGTTATTTGGTGGAGGCCCGGCAGCGGCGGAAGGCAGCGGCAGCAGCAGCCAAACGGCAGTAACCGCAACTTTTGCCGCCCCGATTCGTCTATTTATATATTGATGCACTAAAATCTATGTGAATTGAAAAGGACTTTATTCCATTATGAATACAAGCAAGGGGAGTTTACCTCCAAGATCAAACGGGCAACAAGGGAGCAGGGGATCACAGAACAGAACCGCTCCGCAAGGAAAGCCTAATAAGAAAAAAGTAAAGAAACGCGGAATTTTTGCCAGATTCGTCAGATTACTGCTCGTCCTGGTATTGATTGCGGTACTTGCCGCACTCGGGTATGCCGGATACCTGTACTTTAAGTTCGAAAAAGGCGGCTTCGGTGTGGACCAGTCTGTAGAGAGCGGACAGCTCGCCTCGTCGAAGCCGCTGACTCTCCTGCTGCTGGGTACCGATAACCGTCCGAAGCATCCCTCCAATCTGACGGATGTCATTATGGTGGCTACGCTGAACCCGGAGACGAAATCTGCGACAGTTGTTTCGCTGCCCCGTGATACCTATGTGGAGCTTAGTGGTTATAAGAAGACCAAGATCAACGCCTTCTACGCCCGCTTTAAGGCCAAGGAAAAGTCCTCCGGCATACTCGCCGAGGATGAAATGAAGACGATGATGAGCAAATATTTGGACATTGATGTCGATTATGTCACTGTGCTCGATTTCCAGGGCTTCCGCGATATTGTGGATGAGCTTGGCGGAGTGGATGTGAACATCAGTGCCGATATGTGCTATACCGACAGTGTGGACGGGACAGATATCAACCTCAAAAAAGGCCTTGCAGAGCTGAACGGTGATGATGCACTCGACTATGTACGTTACCGCAAATCGAATTGCAGCCCCAAGACAGAGGCTTCAGATGATTTTGACCGCAACAAACGCCAGAATGAGGTACTGAACGCACTGGTCGGACAAATGCAGTCGCTGGGCGGTGTGCTCAAAATAGGCAAGGTGCTTGATGCTGTCGATAATAATCTGAAGACGGATATCGAAAACGCCCAGATTAAAAGCATGATTGCTACCTATTGGAAAATCTCCAAAGAAAACATAGAATTTGTTCCTGTCACCGGAACCTGGCGCAGTCCGTATGTGTATATTAACGATGAAGAATTGGAGAACGCCAAAAAAAGCCTGCACAACCGGATTACCGGAGGTGCTGCGGATGGAGCTGCTGCTGCAGAGACCCCTTGAGCCGCAGCTGCGAACATCCTGAAATTGAATGCAAGTTTGGGCATGTGCTATAATATAATAAATTGAATGCACATTTGCGTCATAGGGGGCCTGTACTTATGTCCGAAGCCATTGCTCAGCTCAATGAAACCCTGCTAACGATGCTGCAATCGGAAACTTTTGTTCTTCTAAACACGGTAGATGCGGAATCCGGCGGACCTACGTCCACTGCCATTTCCTGGATCTACGCAGTGAGCCCTTCTATCGTGCGTCTTGCGGTGGACCACCGGTCCAGACTGGTGAACAACATGAAGGTCAATCCGCTGGTAACGATTACGGTTTTTGGCGAGGGTACTGTTCATGCCATTAACGGGCGTGCTTCCGTCAAGCAGGATCCGCTGCTGGATGTACCTTTTAAGATGTGCTGTTTTGATGTTGAAATTGATGCGGTCCGCAATGCGCTTTTTTACGGTGCACAGCTTGAATCCGCCCCGAAATATGCGAAGGTATACGATGCGCGTGCGGCTGAGAAGCTGGACGGACAAGTGTTTGCCGCCATGCAAAAAGCCCAGTGATTCTCTCACTAGGCTTTTTTTGTCCATTAGGAATTCCAATCGGAGGAACTAAAGGGCAGTACCGGTTATTGGCCGTTGCCCTGCGGTTTAGTGTCTTCAGGAAGCTGAGGGATGATACGCCCGATGATATCGGCCATTTCTGCAGCGAATCCGGATACCGGATTGCCTCTGGAAATATGGCGTCCCATTTCATCCAGCCGGTTAGAAAGATCCATGTCGGCGGTAACCAGAGCTTTTATCCCCCGGGGGTCCTTGCGGATCGCTTCGGCTACGGAGTATTTGATACTTCCGACCCGTGAGCGTCCAAGTGACCCATCGACATCAATGCCTACTACTGCAAGGTTGTTCATCACGACACAGTGGGCGCCGTTTACACCGGGAACTCTTATAGCCAGTTGTTCAAAATGGTCTTTTAGTGCAACATCGCTTTCGCCTTGAACGTCAGAAGCTTGTCCGGCTTTGGTCTCATCACCTGGAGTAGCGGCATTGTCATCAGGCAAATTCCGTACCTCCTGGTTCCCCTGGCTGCTCAATGTTTCAGGCGATTGTTGACTCTGAGGAGAGGGTGATGACTCTTTATTAGCGATACCGCAGCTTGTCAGCAGCAGCAGTACCAGCAACAGACACATTGATTTTCTCATATGTGAATACTCCTTTCAGTCAAAGATCAGTACTTTACCTTATGTTGCCCTTACTGAAAAGAGTTATGTATGATCAATCAAACCAGGCGCTGTGGAGGGGATATCATGAAAAAGATATTTGTACTAGACACTAACGTGCTTTTGCACGACCCCAATTCGATCTTTGCGTTCAAGGAGCATGAGGTAGTTATTCCGGCTGTAGTTCTGGAAGAAATCGACTCCAAGAAGCGCAACGCCGACGAAATCGGCCGCAACGCCCGCACCGTGTCACGCTTGTTAGACGGACTCCGTGAACTCGGCCACCTGCACAGCGGAGTGGTACTGGAGCATGGAGGCACGCTGAAGGTGGAGCTTAACCACCGCAGCTTCGTAAAGGTACAGGAAATGTTCGGAGAAGTGTCCAATGATAACCGGATATTGGCTGTAGCGCTTAATTATCTCCATGAGGAGAACGAGAAAGCTGAACCGCGTCCTGTGGTACTCGTAAGTAAAGATGTACTCGTTCGCATCAAAGCGGATGTGCTGGGGATTACACCGGAGGATTATTTATCCGACCGTACTGGAGATCTGAACGAGCTTTATAGCGGCTGCCAGTCTCTGCTGGTCCATCCTTCACTGATAGATGAATATTACAGTCACCGTTCCTTGTCCGTTAAGCAGCTTTCCTTATCCTACCCTTTGTATCCGCATGAATTCGTCATTCTGAAGGACGAAATCGGCAGCGGCAAGTCGGCTCTGCTCAAAGTGAACAGTGATGCATCGCGGCTGGAGCCGCTGTATCTCGGCAATGATGCAGTTTGGGGCATCAGTGCCCGCAACGCACAGCAGCGTATGGCACTTGAGCTGCTGCTGAATGAGGATATTCCGCTGGTGACCATTACCGGCAAAGCAGGAACAGGTAAAACACTGCTGGCACTAGCCGCCGGTTTGTTCAAGGTAGAGGATGAGCACCGCTACAAAAAACTGCTCATCGCCCGTCCCGTTGTACCGATGGGTAAGGATATCGGTTACCTGCCCGGAGAGAAGGACGAGAAGCTGCGTCCGTGGATGCAGCCGATTTATGATAATCTGGAGTTTCTGTTCGATACCAAAAAGGCCGGGGATATTGATAAAATATTGATGGGGCTGGGCAGCATTCAAGTTGAGGCGCTCACCTATATCCGCGGACGTTCCATTCCATCGCAGTTCATCATCATCGATGAGGCGCAGAATCTCTCCCGTCATGAGGTGAAGACGATTGTCTCCAGAGCCGGGGAAGGTAGTAAAGTCATCCTGATGGGTGACCCGGAGCAAATTGACCATCCTTACCTCGATGCCGCAAGCAACGGACTCAGCTATATCGTTGAAAAGTTCAAGCAGGAAGGCATCAGCGGACATATTACTCTGGAAAAAGGCGAGCGTTCCCGCCTGGCCCAGCTGGCCGCGGATTTGTTGTAGAGTTAATAGGCAGCCAGTAATAAACTGTACGCTAAATGCTGCTGCTTAAACTATTCTGCATAAATAAGAGCAGCGCCAAGCACGTTGCTGAGCACTATCAGTCAGCAAGGGCATCCCGCCCAAGCTGTACTACCATTAGCAAAAGCCGGGAGATCACCTCCCGGCTTTTTGCCTGCCCCCCCGTTGGGGCGGGGAGTTAATTTTCTGTTCTACGAGAGTAGTGTAGCGGAGTGAGCGGAATTGTTCTGGAGAAGCGGTAGCGTTCGCCTTTGTCCCCGGATTGATACCATTTAATCTCAACCAACAATCCGGGGACAACAGCGATCGGAAGAACAATCCGTACGCGGAGCGGCTTCACTCTCTATAAGAACTATCACTCCTCGCCACACCTCCTATATAATAGAAAGAGAACGGTTTCAACTGTCAAAGACAACATCGCTGTCATCTGGTAAAATAGGGAAGAACACTGTAGTCGGGAGGGGAAAGAAACGTGCTGAGACGCAAAAACTATTGGCTGCTGTTTGCAATATTGCTGCTGGCGCTGACAAGCTTGTCGCCCAGCATGGAGCTGGATACCACCGAAGGTTCCTATCCGCTGAGGCAGCCGCAAAGTCTATCCAAACAGCCCGATTCGGGAGATCAGGGCAGAGTGAGAAGTCTGAGTATCAGGGTCTCCTTGAGCAGCGAAGAGCTTAAAGAGCTGGAACGGATCAGCAGCAATTATACCTTATCAAGCGGAATACAAGTAGTAATTAGTAATGTAGGCAATGAAGAGAATGCCGATATGCTTAAACAGGAGCTGACGACAGGCGAAAGTCCGGATATTATCATGACCGACGGCCGGAATATCGCTGATCTGGCCACCCGCGGATTTTTGCTGCCGGTAGACGTTTATCAAAGTGTGCCGGGCAGTGCGCCGCTCACGATGCTGATTCCGCAAATGCAGTGGAACGGATATGACTGGGGAGTTCCGCTGGATATCGATCCATATGTGCTTGTATACTCACCACAGCGGCTTGCCGAACTGGGCCTCGCGGAAGCTCCGAAAAGTCTGGAGCAATGGGGCTTACTACTTAATCAACTGCGTGAACAGCAGGAGAAGACTCCCGGGAAAGAACAGTATCTCCTCGGATTGGACAGCCGCAACCCTTATGGGTATATCACGCTGCTGGAAAGTATGGGATTCAGCCTGGCTTCTGACAATACAGCCGCGCTGGAGTGGACGCAATATGCCCGCAGCTATTTTTATCTGAGCAGCCGCTATAATCCAGATCTCTGGGACATGCTTCAAAGCGGCAAGCTTGCCATTGCTGCGCTTCCCCTCTCCGAATGGCAGCAGTACGGAAACGCATCTCTTACGGCTGAGGCTCCCATGGAAATGGCCGGCAATAAAGGATACGAGGCGATGCACAGCCGGTTCTTTGCACTTCCGGCCGGTTCAAGCAATCCGGAAGCAGCGGTCAATTGGCTGGCTTACATTACTTCATCCACTGCACAGCTGGAATGGCTGGAGAATACTAAACGGCTGCCCGCACTGGATGAACTGTACCAATCATCCTTGCCGGAGATTACCGGTCTTCCATTTGATAGCAAGCTGCTGTTATCTGACGAAGCTGTTACTGAGGAAGCGCCGGGCAGATGGAATGCATTTTCCGCAGCGACTACCTTACTGCTGACCGGAAAGCTTGATGCTGCTGGATATAAAGCTGCACTCAGCCAGAAATCAGAATGAGAGGGAAAGCTTCACATATAGCACGCCGTCTTTACTCTCCACAGTTGTCGCATGCAGGAAGGAAACAATCTTCTCCGGATAGAAGCCGAGATCGAATTCATCCTCCAGATCCTGGCGGGTGGACTCAGGCAGCTCTAAACCGTTAAACACGACATTATCGATATGGAACATCAGTGCGTTAACCGGCTCGGTTTCTATCGAGTAATGGCCTGTCAGGGTGAGTGTTAAACCGCCGCTTGATCCGGTGGCAGTCACGTTACCGTTATTGAAATGAAAGCCGAAATCTTTGAACAGCTTATTCTGTGATACCAGAAATTCGTTCAAATCCTCTTCCTTTAGCGCTAGATTGTAAGTCATTCCTTTACGGGTCAGAATGCCATCCCGGCTCTGGACAAATTGCGGCAGATGATTCATGGCGGAGGATAGGGCTTTGAAATAAGTTTTTACTTCATGAAGGCCGATATTTTCCCAGTACTTTGTAAACTCGTCCAGCAGAGCGCTCATGCTTTCAGGGTCACTGCTGGCTGAAATCCCGCCCTCAATCTCTTCATTCAGCGCGGCAACCCGCGTTTTCTGATCCTCCAAAGCAGTTTTAAGCTCTGCAAGCTCTTTGGAACTGCGTTCAGCAGCAGCCAGAGTCGACTTCAAGTCTTTATATTCCCCTTCATACTGCCTCAGGATATCATGGTCCCGCCCGATAATAATCTCATAATAATCATATAGGGCAAGCATCCGCCCGATGCTTTTTGCCGAGAGCACTGCAGCAAGCAGCCCGTCTCTTTCTCCCATATAATAAGAACGTACAATAGCACCAGCGCGCTGCTGCTGATCCAGTATCGCGGTTTGCTTAGCTGTGGCCTGTTTTTTTAACACTTCCACTTTTCGCTCAAGAACAGCTTGCTCTGCGGTAATTCTGGCAATTTCCTTTTCGATTTCGGTAGATGACAAAGTTTGCTCCAGCAGCTTCCGGGTTTCATCATTATCCGGGATGATAGGCTGAGATGAGGTGATGGAGCCGGGGCCAGCCGAAAGATAAGCTGTAGACGACAGTGGGAGTATAGTGAGAATCATTAGAATGAGCAAAACGCTGAACCTTCGGATTGCCTTATTGCGGGAGAGCACCACACCACCACCTTTTGCATAATAGATAGGTATGTACTAATAATATGTTTTGTCCTGTTAAAATATCATACCCTGTTCTGTCAAAAGAGCACACAAAAAACGGAGGCTGTTCCTTATAACAAGGAGCACCTCCGTTTTTACTTTTTAAATAGTGGGGTTACAGCGGCAGTCCCATCTGAAAGACAGTCCAGTAGCTGAAGCCGGTGAACGTCAGAATCATATAGCCCCAGAAGAGCAGAATATAAGTCTTTTCCGTAAATTTCATATAGCCCAGCACAACAAAAAAGGCCGTTTGCAAAAAGAAGAGCAATGCCATTTCGGTTAAGTCGCCGGCGAAAGCCATAAGCCCGATAGCGAGCGTGAAAAAACCCAATACGCGAAACATACGGTCCAAGAGAGTAGCCCCCTTCTTAGAAATGGTTCCCGAAAAGTACTTCTTTGGATCTATTATAACTGCTGGACAAAAAGCTGTAAACGAATTCATTGAAAAAAATTAGTATTTATATAATAAATATGATTTTTGCAATTGACTAATTCGGATTTGACCCAAAATGAGAATTTATAGCTATGAGCGTATGAGGTTTAACCAAAATGGAAATACAATTTAGTATCAAATAGATTCTATGAACTCTAGCAGAGGCATAGAAATGGAGTAAGCAGCTTTTATCCTATTCACTATCCGGCGGAGCTGCCGGTTATGAAGATGGTTATTTCAAGATGTTGTTAGGAGGGTTAGGCTTTATGACAGCCGTTAGACAGGACGCTTGGAGCGCGGAAGATGATTTGATATTGGCAGAAATAACGCTGCGTCATATCCGGGAAGGCAGCACGCAGCTTGCTGCTTTTGAAGAGGTGGGGGAAAAGATCGGCCGAACCTCAGCGGCATGCGGGTTTCGCTGGAACAGCTGTGTCCGTAAAAGCTATGAGGATGCTATTAGTATTGCTAAAGGCCAGCGCCAGAAGCGGAGCTACCTGAAAAAGCAGCCAGTGAACAGAGGAGCGCAAGTTGCCGGACTGATTCTTGGAGACATTGATGAGGAATATGGGCGAAGCGAAGGGCTGAACGAAAGCACCTTATCCATCGACGCGGTGATCCGGTTCCTGAGACAGTGGAAGGGAACCTTTCAGGAAGCAGGCCGCCAGCTGAAAATGCTCGAGCGTGATTTGCGTGAGAAGGAAGACGAATTAACGGAGCTTCGGGCAGAAAATGAGCGCTTATCCAAAGAAGTGAATCTGGCTCAAAGTGATTATCGTGTTGTGAACGATGATTATAAGGCTTTAATTCAAATTATGGACCGGGCCCGCAGACTTGCGTTCCTTAATGAAGAAGAAGAAGAAATGAAAACAAGATTCAAAATGGATGCGAACGGAAATTTGGAACGGATTGAATAAAGGAATAACAGTCTGTCCCGGTTATAAGCCGCAAACGAATGCCGCCCGGCAAACGTATTGCGGTTTTTATTTTTGCTTTCGTAAGCAGCAGCGGGCTATAATGAGGGAAATTATTGGAAGGATGCGTTAGTTAGCCATGATAATTGATATTATCGGTGCAGGATCATTGGGGCTGCTGCTGGCCGGAAAGCTTATACATGCCGGAGCCGGGATCAGAATATGGTGCCGGAGTTCAGAACAGGCAGAAGCGCTGAAACAAGAGGGATTAACAGTCGGCTATGAGGATGGAACAGCACCGGTCTTCATCCCGGGAAAGGAAATCTTTGCTGCTCCCGCAAGTGCATTTGCAGATACTGTCCTGCGGGACCCTGGAGATTGGCTGGTTATCACACTCAAGCAGCAGGCTTTTCATGAGAAGTTGCCTGAATTGCTACTTCCGCTAAAGAACAAAAGTCTGCAAATGGTTTGTTTTCAAAATGGATACGGACACCTGGAACGGCTGCAGGAGATAATGCCTTACGCATCTATCTGGGCAGCAGTGACTACAGAAGCGGCTAAGAGGAAGACATTAACAAAGGTTATTCATGCTGGCAGAGGGGAAACATGGATTGGGGAAGGGGGACTCGGCGGGTCTAGTCCTGAACCGGAAATACCTGTACATGCTCCGGCAGCAATAAGTTTGGTGGACATACTCCTGACAGCAGGATTCTCCGCCTCTGTGTCGAAAGAAGTGAATACCATGATTTACCGGAAGCTCTTAATCAATGCTGTGATCAATCCGCTTACGGCGGTGTGGCGCATACAGAACGGTGAACTGCTGGCTTCTGAACAGCGGCTGCTGGTCATGAAGGAACTGTATGCGGAAGCGATTACTGTATTTGATGCATGCGGAATTGCCCATGAGGAGAATGCCTGGGACAGCATTATAGAAGTATGCCGGGCAACTTCGGGCAATATCTCCTCGATGCTTGCCGATGTGCTCTCCTCAAGAGCAACAGAAATCCGCTGGATTAACGGAAGCATTGTGGATCTGGCAGAGCGCCGGGGGATTCAGGTTCCACTGCATCGCTGGATTTGCCAGCTTGTTGAAGGCATGAGTGCGAGAGAGAGGTGAGGCTGTTTGGAGTTTTTGCAAAATTCATTTATTACATTAGGTGTAATTCCGGTTGTTCCTTTTTTTATCGTTTATCTTATTGGAATGGGCCTCAAACAGGATAAAAGAAAGAACTTTTTACTGGCAATGGACGTAACCACATTATTTTTATTACTATCGGTTTCGGCTTTATTCAACATCCTCTTTCATGCGAAATTCGGGTTTTACTTTATACTACTTATTGTATTAATATCCGCTGGACTGATTGGCGGAGCCCAAAACCGGATCAAAGGAAAGGTGGACGGGAAGCGGTTATTCCGGGCGGTTTGGAGACTTTCTTTCTTTTTTTTAAGTTCCATGTATGTACTTTTTATGGTTGTCGTCCTCATTCAATACATATCACAAGCGATGTAATGTTCCACTGCTCCGGTGAAGCGTCAATGTCACAAAATTTTTAAGTTTTAAAAAAAATGTGTTTTCAGAAAATATTGCTCTAGATTTTTTTGACCACTGGTTGTATAATCATAAACCATATACCACATTCTATTTAGGGGGAACTGCTAGATGAAGAAGAGTAAAAGTCTTTTGCTCATGATTGCAATTGTTCTGGTAATCGGCACAGTGCTTGCTGGTTGCGGATCGAACAATGCAAACAATGGCAACAACGCTGCCGCGACTAACAACGCCACGGCTACAGACAATGCAGGTACAAACACAGGCAACACCGGTGACGAGAAATTGGCTGCTGACCAAACGCTTAGAATCAACCTGAGCGCAGAGCCACCTACATTTGACCCTGCACAAGCTCAAGACAGCCAAGCAAACACTGTCCTGAAAACTATGTACGAAGGCTTGACTCGCATGAATGACGAAACTGGCCAAGCTGAGCCAGGTATCGCTGAGAAATGGGATGTTTCCGCTGACGGTCTGGTATATACCTTCCACCTGCGTGATGCAGTATGGAGCAACGGCGACCCTGTAGAAGCTGCTGACTTCGTTCGTGCTTGGAAACGCGTGCTCGATCCGAACACTGATCCAACAGCACCTTACGCTTATCAACTGTACTACCTCAAGAATGGTGAAGAGTACTACACTAAGAAAGTTACTGACTTCAATGAAGTTGGCGTAAAAGCAGTTGACGCTAAAACGCTTGAAGTAACTCTGAAAGCACCAACTCCTTACTTCCTTGGATTGCTTTCCTTCTATACTTATTACCCTGTACACAAATCCGTTGAGGGTAATGCTAAATGGGCAACCAGCAAAGACACTATGATCACTAACGGTGCATTCACATTGACCGAGTGGACAACTGGACAATCTCTGCAAGTAACTAAGAATGAAAAATATTGGGATGCTGCATCCATTAAACTTAGCAAAATCGACTTCTCCCTTGTAAACAGCGGCGCGACTGAACTGCTGAGCTACAAAAACGGCGAGTTGGATCGCGCTGGCGGTCCTACTGGTGAAATTCCTACAGATCAGATTCCTATCGTTTCCAAAGAGCTTCCTAACGAGTTCGTAAGAAAAGGTATTGCAAGTGTTTACTACTATGAATTCAACATCACTGAAAAACCTTTCGACAACGCTAAAATCCGTAAAGCCCTGGCTATGACTGTTAACCGCCAAGTGCTGATCGACAACGTTACACTGGGTGGTCAACTTCCAGCATACGGCTTCGTACCTCCGGGTATCGCTGGTGCTAACGGTGAATACCGCACAGCTGTTAAAGACAGCTACTTCACTGAAGATGCTGAAGCAGCAAAAGCTTTGCTGGCTGAAGGTCTGAAAGAAGAAGGTCTTGACAAGCTTCCTACAGTTACATTGAGCTACAACACAAGTGAAGGCCACAAGAAAATCGCTTTGGCTATTGCTGATATGTGGAAAAACGCTCTGGGTATCGATGTACAAACCGTTAACCAAGAGTGGGCTGTATTTATCGAAAACCGTCAAAACCTGAACTACCAGATTGCACGCGCTGGCTGGACTGCGGATTACAATGATCCAATGACCTTCCTCGACATGTGGGTAACAGGCGGCGGTAACAATGATACAGGTTACGCTAACCCTGAATACGACAAGCTGATCAACGAAGCTAAAGCAAGCTCCGACCTGGCTGCGCGCCAAGAAATGTTTGCTAAAGCTGAAAAAATGCTGATCGAAGACGACATGATCTTGATCCCGCTTTACTACTACACAAACAACTCCCTGACTAAAGAGTACCTTAAAGGTGTAACTCTTGACTTCAGTGGTGCAATCGACCTGACTCGCGGCTACCTGCTCGAGCACTAAGATTTTATATACTTCAGTAAGCTGAACTGAATAGTTAGTATCTGAAGTTAGCTTTACACTTCGGGATATATATGTGGAATTCCATATATATCCCTTTTTTTTGCATTTCAGGCATTTTGTTAATGTTTACTCTTGTTTACAAAAATAGAAAATAGACAAACTGCCGTTTTTTTCATAAAATCAGTTTGTGTGCCTAAAAAAATTGTCGAAGGAGGTGTTGATGGGGATGGTTCGTTATGTTGCTAATAAGTTGTTTTACATGCTTGTATCGCTGTTTGTGTTAATTTCAGCGACCTTTTTTCTGATGAAAGCTATTCCGGGGGACCCGTTTACTTCTGAGAAGAAAGTTCCGCCGGAAATAAAAGCGCGTTTATATGAGCAATACGGTCTGGACAAGCCGCTCTATCATCAGTATTTTAAGTATTTGGGTGACATTGCCCAGGGTGACCTTGGTGTATCTATGAAACGTTTGAACCAGGACGTTACACACTTGATCGGTCAAACCTTTTCAGCGTCCTTAAAGCTGGGAGTCGTCGCAATTATTGTGTCGGTTATTGTCGGGGTATTTCTCGGGATGATAGCGGCACTCTATCACCGTAAATTCATTGATAGTGCTGCGATGGTGCTTGCGGTGTTGGGGATTGCGGTTCCGAGCTTTGTAGTCGCTTCTGTTTTACAGTATGTACTAGCCTATAAGTTCCACTGGGTTCCGGTATCAGGCTTCAAAGGGCCGATCTATTATATTCTGCCTGTAGCAGCGCTCTCAGCGCAGCCGATAGCCTTTATAGCCCGTTTGACCCGTTCCAGCATGCTGGAAGTGCTACATGCCGATTATATTAAGACGGCAAAAGCTAAGGGACTCAGCTGGGCTGCGATTTTGAGCCGTCACGTATTGCGCAACGGGATTTTGCCAGTTGTAACTTACCTCGGACCAATGACAGCTAACGTTGTAACCGGTTCGGTAGTTATCGAGCAAATCTTCGGGATTGGCGGTATCGGTAAGCAGTTTGTGGAAGCCATTGGTGTCCGCGACTATACGGTTATTATGGGGATTACGATTTTCTACGGCGTATTGCTAATGCTTGCCCGTTTTATCACAGATATTGCCTACGTATTCGTAGATCCACGGATCAAACTAACTGGAGGAAAGGAGGGCTAAAGATTGGCATCTGACAAAAACTTGGTATCGCTAGATGCGAACCTGAAACCGGAAGATTTCCGTAAAATTGGGATTGATGAGAAGCAGGCAGAGGTTATTCAGCGTGAAAGTCTTTCCGCTTGGCGGGATTCCTGGCAGCGGCTGCGTCAAAACAAAATGGCGATGACTGCGCTTGGTATTCTGGGACTGATTGTACTGGCTGCAATCTTTGCACCGTATTTCTCGAAATTCAATTATTATTCCAATGATTTGCTCAATACCAATAAGCCTCCTTCAGGTGATCATTTCTTCGGAACTGATGATCTTGGCCGTGACATCTTCGTACGTACCTGGTATGGAGCTCGTATCTCGCTTATTGTAGGTCTGGCTGCTGCGGCAATCGACCTTTTGATCGGTGTTATTTACGGCGGTATTATGGGTTACTTCGGTGGCCGTGTCGACAACATCATGAATAAATTCTCGGAAATTTTATATGCCATTCCTTACCTTTTGGTTGTTATCCTGCTCCTGGTTGTAATGGAGCCAAGTCTGGGTACCATTATCCTGGCCTTAACCATCACGGGCTGGATCAATATGTCCTGGATTGTACGCGGTGAGATTATGCAGCTCAAGAACCGCGAGTTCGTCCTTGCTTCACGTTCAATGGGTGCAGGCTCCAAGAGATTGTTGTTCCGTCACCTGCTGCCTAATGCGGTCGGACCTATTATCGTAACGATTACTTTATCTGTACCAAATGCAATTTTTGCTGAAGCATTCCTGAGCTTCCTTGGACTTGGTGTGCAGGCTCCTGTCGCTTCCCTGGGATCGATGATCAATGACTCACTGACCGGCTGGCTGTACTATCCGTGGCGCTTCCTGTTCCCGGCTATCCTGGTAAGTTTGATCATGCTTTCCTTTAACATTTTTGGTGACGGCCTTCGTGATGCGCTGGATCCTAAATTGAAAAAATAGGGGATGAACGTTGATGGAACCCATTCTGCAAGTCAAGGATTTGCATGTCTCCTTTTTTGTGAAAGGCGGAGAAGTACAGGCTGTCCGCGGTATGAATTTTGAAGTAGGCAAAGGCGAAACGGTTGCTATTGTCGGTGAATCCGGTAGTGGCAAGAGTGTTACCGCACAATCGATTATGCGCCTGATCCCTACCCCGCCCTCGAAAGTGAAAAAGGGTGAAATTATTTTTCAAGGACAGAATCTGCTGGACAAAAGCATGAAACAAATGGAACATATTCGCGGCAAAGATATTGGCATGATATTTCAAGACCCGATGACTTCTTTAAACCCAACTATCAAAGTGGGTAAACAGATAACCGAAGTTTTGATCAAACATCAGAAAATGTCAGCGGCCGAAGCGACCAAGCAAGGTATTGAGATGCTTAAATTAGTAGGTATCAAAAATGCGGAGGCTCGCTTTTACCAATATCCCCACGAATTCTCCGGCGGTATGCGTCAGCGTGTGATGATCGCTATTGCACTAGCCTGCCGCCCGGCTCTGCTCATTGCGGACGAGCCGACAACGGCGCTTGATGTAACCATTCAGGCGCAAATCATGGATGTTATGAAAGAGATGCAGCAAAAGCTTGGGACCTCCATTATCCTGATTACACATGATCTCGGAGTGGTTGCCGGCATGTGTGACCGGGTCATCGTTATGTATGCCGGTGAAGTAGTGGAAACCGGTACGCGGTGGGAAATCTTCAAAAATCCGCAGCATCCTTACACTAAAGGTCTTCTGCGGTCAATGCCGCGTCTGGACCAAAAGAAGGGTGAGCCGCTGATTCCGATCATCGGTACTCCCCCGGATCTGATTAAGCCGCCGATCGGCTGTCCGTTCTCTGCGCGTTGCGGCGAAGCAATGCATGTGTGCGAACAAATCGATCCCGGCGCCACAGAATTCAGCGAAACCCATATGGCGCGCTGCTGGAATCTGCATTCGATGGCCAAGGAGGTGCAGTACGTTTGAGTAAGAACCTGATTGAAGTTGAAGGTCTTAAGAAATATTTCAATGTAGGCAAAGGTAAAGTTCTTAAGGCTGTGGATAATATTAATTTCACAATCCGTGAAGGTGAAACCCTCGGGATGGTAGGCGAATCCGGTTGCGGTAAAACTACTGCTGGCCGTACGGTTCTTCGTCTTTACGAACCGACTGCCGGAAGCGTGAAATATAATGGTACTGATATTTACAAATTGTCATCCGGTAAAATGAAAGCTATGCGCCGCGATATGCAAATGATTTTCCAGGATCCGTACGCATCGCTTAACCCGCGGTTCACGGTTTCTGATATCATCGGTGAAGCGCTGGATATTCACGGTATGGCCGGAAGCCGCGCAGAACGCAAGAAGCGGATTGAAGAGCTGCTGGATATGGTTGGTCTTAACCATGATCATGCTACCCGCTATCCGCATGAGTTCTCCGGCGGACAACGCCAGCGTATCGGGATTGCCCGTTCGCTCGCAGTAAATCCTAAATTCATCGTTTGCGATGAGCCGATTTCTGCGCTTGACGTGTCGATTCAGGCACAGGTTGTCAACCTGCTGAAGGAATTGCAGGACCGTCTTGGCCTGACTTATCTCTTTATCGCGCATGACCTGTCCATGGTTAAGCACATCAGTGACCGCGTAGCGGTTATGTACCTGGGCAGAATGGTTGAACTGGCAGAGAGCGAAGAGCTGTATGCTAACCCGATCCATCCGTACACCAAATCGCTGTTGTCGGCGATTCCGGTTCCGGACCCGGAAATCGAAGTTAACAAAAAGCGTATTCACCTGCATGATGAGCTCGGTAGCCCGATTTATGCGGCTGGCTCGAAATCGAATGACAGCGACTTCGAACTTGTGGAAGTATCCAAGGGTCACTTTGTCGCCAAACAATTTGCATAATCATCAGTAGTCATTCATGTAGGCGGGAGCGTTCAGCTCCCGCCTCTTATGCGTCAGCGGGATTCCTTTGACGCAGCCCCTTACTTTGGATACAATCATATAGAGTTTATGGACCTAATGTTTACATACAGCAGGAATAGAAGAACGGGAGGCAATTACACATGAATGTAGCACCGGAACCGCTACCGGGCGGATCTGCGCTCGCACGCGATTATATAGACCGCTATGAATCGGTAGGTCATTTGTACGGCGGAGATTTCAGAAATGAAGAGAGCAGAAGGAAACGGGCGGAGTGGCTGGATGGCAGTGAGGATCAGCGTGCCAGCAGGGCTGAGGTAGCTTCAGTGTTGCGCCTTTATAATGAACGTCATAATTCCTCTCCTGAGGTGATGGCATCACTTGCGCTGCTTGAGCAGCCTGGAACACTGGTGATTACCGGCGGGCAGCAAAGCGGCCTGTTCACAGGACCGCTCTTCGTTGTTTATAAGGCGGTGACAACAATTCTGGCGGCTAAAGAAGCCGCAACCCGGCTGGGGCGGCCTGTCGTTCCGCTATTCTGGATCGCCGGAGAGGATCATGACTGGGATGAGGTGAATCATACCTATGTTTTGAACCGGACGGGTGAGATTGCTAAAATCAAGCTGGACAAACCTGAAGGGCCGCGCGCTTCAGTCAGCGGCATCACGGTAGAGGAGCAGAGCTGGCAGCAGGTTACTGAACTGCTGGAGGGCATGCTGCAGGAAAGTGAATTTAAACCGCAAATCATGGAGTTTATCCGTACTTCCTCAGATTCAGCATGCAGTATGAGTGATGCTTTTGCTAAGCTAATGGGTTCTTTGTTCGGCAAATTCGGCCTTATTCTGCTTGACTCTGCAGATCCGTCGCTGCGTAGGCTGGAGCGTCCATTGTTCAAGGCACTGATTGAACGGAATGATGAGCTGGAAGCTGCCTATAAGGAGACAGCTGCGAATATTATTGCCGCAGGTTATGACCTGCAGGCGGATGTGACGCCGGGCAATGCCAATCTCTTCTATATACATGAAGGAGCGCGCCTTCTGCTGCATAAATCGGAAGGAAGATTCAGCGATCGTAAAGGAGAGGTCTCTTTTTCACGGGAGGAGCTGCTGATGATTCTGGACGAGCATCCGGAACGGTTCAGCAACAATGTTCTGACCCGCCCGCTGATGCAGGATTATATCCTGCCGGTTCTGGCAACCGTACTCGGACAAGGGGAAATGGCTTACTGGGCGATCCCGCGCGATGCATTTCAAGTGGTCGGCGGGCAAATGCCGCTGATTCTGCCGCGTATGTCTTTTACGGTAATAGAAGGCACGCTCCACAAGCACATGGATAAATACGGACTTTCCTTCGCGGATGTCCGTGCTGGTCTTGAGAATAAACGCAAAGAGTGGCTGGCAGCCCAGGATGAACTTGAGCTTGGGCGGCGGTTCGAGGAGACCAAAGAAGCTTTCACCGCTATGTATGAGCCATTGATTGAACAGCTCGGCAACATTCAGGCCGGACTTCTGAAACTCGGCAACAATAATAAAGAGAAAATTCTCGATCAGATTGCCTTTCTGCAAGGAAAAGCCATGGATGCCATGGAAAAGCAGAATGAAGCAGCGCTTCGCCAGTGGGAACGGATTGAGCAGTCGCTCATGCCTGCAGGTAAGCTTCAGGAGAGAGTATACAATATTATGTATTACTTGAACCGGTATGGCCTGTCCTGGCTGGATGAGCTGATGACAATCCCGGCGGATTACAGCGGAACGCACCGGATTATTTATATGTAGGATAAAAGATATTATCTGCTATACACAACTTTTAGGAGGTTTTTAAATGAGTCCATTGTCGAAAGAAAATAGTATTGTTGCAGATATGTCGCTAGCACCCGAGGGGCATCTCAAAATCGACTGGGTCCGCCAGCATATGCCGGTGCTGAACCGTATCCGTGAACAATTTGAAGCCGAGCAGCCGTTCAAGGGGCTGAAGGTGTCGATTACACTGCATCTGGAGGCGAAAACTGCCTATTTGGCTAAGGTAGTGCAAGCAGGAGGTGCAGAGGTTACGATTACCGGCTCCAATCCGCTCTCGACACAGGACGATGTCTGTGCGGCGCTTGTCGAAGACGGGATTACAGTATTCGCCAAATACAATCCTTCCCCGGAAGAGTTCAAAGCACTGAACATCAAGGCGCTGGAGAGCAAGCCGGACTTGATTATCGACGATGGCGGGGATTTTGCAACACTGCTGCATTCGGAGCGGCCCGACCTGATGGAGAACATCCGCGGCGGGGCAGAAGAGACAACAACCGGAATTATCCGGCTCAAAGCCTTGCAGAAGCAAGGCATCCTGAAGTTCCCGATGGTAGCAGTCAATGATGCTTACTGCAAGTATCTGTTCGACAACCGTTATGGTACTGGCCAATCAGCGTGGGACGGCATCGTCCGCACAACCAACCTGATTGTAGCCGGTAAAACAGTCGTAGTAGTCGGTTACGGCTGGTGCGGCAAGGGTGTAGCCATGCGGGCGAAAGGTCTTGGCGCTAATGTCATCGTGACCGAAGTCGATGCCATCAAAGCTGTTGAAGCACACATGGACGGCTTCCATGTAATGCCGATGCTGGAAGCGGCTAAGCGCGGTGATTTCTTCGTGACTGTTACGGGCAACCGTTATGTGATCCGCGGCGAGCACTACGATGTGATGAAGGACGGAGCGATTCTTTGCAATGCGGGGCATTTCGATGTGGAAGTGAACAAGCCGGAGCTGGCTGAACGTTCGGTTTCCCAGCGGACGGTGCGCAAAAACATCGAAGAATATCAGCTGAAGGACGGCCGCAAGCTCTATCTGCTGGTAGAAGGCAGACTGGTCAATCTGGGCGCGGCAGACGGTCATCCAGCAGAAATCATGGATACCACCTTTGCACTGCAGGCATTGTCCCTCAAATATGTAAATGACAACTACAAGAATATCGGCGTCAAAGTGGAGAACGTCCCTTATGATCTGGATGAGCAGGTGGCGCGTTACAAGCTGGAAAGCTTGGGAATTGCCATCGATAGTCTAACTCTGGCGCAAATCGATTATCTAGACAGCTGGAATTTGAACGGTTAAGCGGTATAGTTACACACTAAAGCCTGGTGCCGACAAACGGCCCAGGTTATTTTTATGGAGACTTGACAAATAAGAAAAAATTACCTCACCTGTGAAAAAGGTTTTTGATTTTTAATGGCGAATCTATTATGCTTAGGTGGTGTGAAGTGGGGTAAAGTGGGGAATCGGTAACAAGGAGTGGGTAAAACGATGTTTATGGGGGAATTCCAGCATAGCATTGACGACAAAGGCCGGATCATTATCCCGGCTAAGTTCCGTGAATTGCTCGGAACCTCTTTCGTTGCGACCCGCGGCCTTGACTCCTGCCTGTTTGTTTATCCCATGGAAGAATGGGGAATCATGGAGCAAAAGCTCAAAAGCCTTTCACTGATGAAATCGGATGCCCGTGCATTCAGCCGCTTTTTTTTCTCGGGAGCGACCGAATGCGTCTGGGACAAGCAGGGCAGGGTAAATCTGCCGGGGAATTTGCGGCAATATGCCAAGCTGGACAAGGACTGTGTTATTCTGGGCGTTTCGAACCGGGTGGAGATCTGGAACAAGGAGCTATGGGAACAGTACTTCGAACAGTCAGAGGAATCGTTCAACGAGATTGCCGAAAAATTGGTTGATTTCAATTTTGATCTATAAAACATACACAATTCGAATACTGCCCTGGAGGGATGCAGCTTGTTTCACCACATCACGGTGCTTAAAGAAGAAGCGACAGAAGGGCTGCACATCAAGAAGGACGGCATTTATGTCGACTGTACACTTGGAGGAGCTGGACACAGTTCTCTTATAGCGTCCAAGCTTAGCGGCAGCGGCCGGCTGATCTGTCTGGATCAGGATGATTGGGCCCTGGAGAATGCCAGAGAACGTCTGGCTGAATACGGTGAGAAGGTGGTTCTGGTTAAGACCAACTTCCGTGACCTTGAACAGGTCCTGAAGAATCTTCCGTTTGTTCCGCAAAAAGACGGTGTACCCCAGGTAGACGGCATACTGTTTGATCTTGGCGTATCTTCACCCCAGTTTGATGAAGGGGAGCGGGGGTTCAGCTATAATCACGATGCCCCGCTTGATATGCGGATGGATCAGTCCGCGGACTTGACCGCAGCCGAAATTGTTAACACATGGCCTGAGCAGGAAATCGCCCGAGTGCTTTTCCAATATGGAGAAGAGAAGTTCTCACGGCGGATTGCCCGGAAAATTGTGGAGAGGCGTGAGGAGCGGCCGGTAGAGAGTACCGGAGAATTGGCCGAGCTGATCAAGGAGGGCATTCCCGCAGCCGCGCGGAGAACGGGAGGACATCCTGCGAAACGCAGTTTTCAAGGGCTTAGGATTGCGGTTAATGATGAGCTGGGAGCATTTGAAGAAGGGCTGCATGGAGCTGTACGCTGTCTGGCGCCGGAAGGAAGAGTGTCAGTCATTACTTTTCACTCGCTGGAGGATCGGATTTGCAAGCAGATTTTCAGCAGCTATTTGAGCAGATGTACTTGTCCGCCTGACTTTCCATTTTGCGTTTGCGGCGCTGAAGGCACGCTCAAGTTAATAAACCGTAAGCCGCTGATTCCTTCCGAGGAAGAACTTGAGCTTAACCCGCGCGCCCGTTCAGCGAAATTGCGCGTTGCAGAGAAATTGTAAAATACGACGATAAAGGAGAGTCAGAGATGGCCTATACCCGCGGCAATTTAGCAGTTCAACCCAAGAGAAAACAAGAGGTAAACCCGCTTTACCGCGAGAAGACGAAAGTTGTCACCAGACGGATGGTGCTGCCTACACAGGAGAAGCTTTTGTATATGCTGACACTGGGAGCATTTGTGCTGGTAGCTGTCGCCCTGATTTGGCGTTACGTCCATATTTATGATTTGAACATGCAGGCTCAAAAGCTGGACAGCAAAATCGCTGAAACTCAAAAGCAAATTGCCACTTATCAAATGGAGAAGCAGTCTTTAGAGCAGCAGGTGGCCGTGAAAGCTGAAAAGCTGGGCTATATTCAGCCGCCTGAAGATTCTACAATCTATGTATCCACTAAAGGTACGGCAGCTGACGGAAACGACAATTAGCGGCTGACAGCAGCCGCAATAATAGAGTTTGTGAGGTTTCCTTATGGTAAAGAGAATCAAACTTCGCACGCTGTTTATAGGAGGGTGTATTACCCTCTTTTTTCTTGTTTTAGTTGCCAGGGTATTCTGGATTCAGGTGCTGCAAAACGATTTCTGGCATGAAAAGGCAATCGCCCAATGGGCGCATACCTCAGTCATCAAAGCTAAGCGGGGAACGATCGAAGACCGCAACGGTAGTGTTCTGGCCAGCGATGTTCCGGCTTACACGGTTGTTGTGAACCCTGAGGTCATAGCGGAGCAGGGGCTCGGTGAAGAAGTGATTCAGGGGCTCCACGAGCTGCTGGGCAAACCGGAGAATGAACTGAAGGCGCTGGTCGAAGCCAAGGATAAGAACGGGAACTACCTGAAGAACCGTGAAATCCGCAATGAAGGCTGGAAGATAGACAAAGAGCTTGCGGATAAGGTGAAGGAATTCTACGAAGGTCTGGAAGAAGAGCATGATATTCTCGAGACCGGGGTTGGACTTATCACGGAGCAGAAACGCTATTATCCGAAGGACTCTTTGGCTGCGCATATTTTGGGCTATACCAACCGGGACGGCGTTGCCATCATGGGGCTGGAGAAATATTTGGACGATAAGCTTAAGGGAATCAACGGCGAGCTCAATTATCAGAGTGACGGCAAGGGGATTAAGCTTCCTGACTCTCAGGATACCTATAAGCCCGCGGTAAACGGAAGTAATTTCAAGCTGACCATTGACAGTATGATTCAACGTTATATTGAAGATGCGATGCAGAAGGCTTATAACCAGTACAAACCGAAGAGCATGACTGTTATTGCTGCGGATCCGAACACGATGGATATTCTCGGTATGGCGAACATGCCTACGTTTAATCCCAATGAATTCTGGAAGACAACCGATCAGGGAGACTTTTTGAACCATGCGATTAAATCGATCTACGAGCCCGGTTCCACCTTTAAAATTGTAACGCTGGCCGGGACGGTGCAGGAGAAGCTGTTTAATCCCGATGCCACCTTTAAGTCAGGTTCGATCCGGATCAAGGGCTACAGTAAAGCGCTCCATGACATCAACCGCTCTGGTTGGGGTGAGATTTCCTTTCTTGAAGGTGTCAAACGCTCCAGTAACGTTGCTTTTGTAAAGCTGGGTTATGAGATGCTTGGACAGGAACGGCTGACCCAGTATATCCATGATTTTGGGTTTGAAGAGAAGACAGGCATCGATCTGCCTGGAGAAGTCTCAGGTAGGGTAACACCGCAATATGCTGTCGAGTATGCCACACTGGCTTACGGACACGGGAAGGTGCAGGTAACGCCAATCGAGCAGCTTACGGCAGTAGCGGCCATCGCGAATGGTGGTAAGCTGATGGTTCCGCATGTCGTCAAGGAAGTGACCGATCCGAATACCGGGAAAACAGTGGTTACCCAGCCAGAGGTTGTCCGTCAGGTTATCTCGGAGGAAAGTGCACGGGAGACCGGCAGCTATCTGGAGCAGGTTGTATCGGATCAGAGTATTGGTACCGGACGTCATGCCTACATTGAAGGCTACCGGGTAGCAGGGAAGACCGGTACAGCGATCAAGGTAGAGGGTCAGGATTACGTGAAGTCCAAGGTGCTCGTATCCTTTATCGGTTATGCCCCGGTTAATGATCCGAAGATCGCGGTTATCGTCATTATCGATGAACCAAACGTGGAGGTTGGCGGCGGTACCGCAGCAGCTCCGGTCTTCAAAGAGATCGTTTCGCAGTCTCTCCAATATATGGGCGTACCCAAAACAGTTGAGAGTGCAAAGGAAACGGGGGCGAAGGTGAGCCAAACTGCTGCAGTGCCGCAGCGTTCAACACCGGACTTAACCGGCAAAACGATGAAGGAAGCACGGGAGCTTTTGCTCGATCAGGGATATGATTTTGAAACGGTCGGCGGAGGGGCGAATGTAGTAAGCCAGTATCCGGAGAAGGGCACCCTGCTCGCTTCGGGCCAGCGGATCTATTTGCTTAGCCAGCAGGGGGATCAAACGGCCATCCCTGATTTGCGCGGGCAGTCACTGCGTGATGCGCTGGAGGTTCTTAATCTGCTTAAGGTCGGCATTGCGGTTGAAGGTGAAGGGTATGTCACAGAGCAGACCGAATCAGATCAGAATGGCAAAAAGCTGGTGACCCTGAAGCTCAATCCGCTCAATGAATACGGGGAGGAAATTCCTGTTGCTGCCGCAGATGAGGATGCAGCAGGTTCTGAGGATAGCGGAGGCTAGCATAAAAAAGCACAAATTTAATCTATAGTAATTCTTGCAGTTTCGTGAGGCTTGTTCTAAGCCCTGTTTGTCCCGAATAGTCATGAAGATAAGAGATCATGTCTATACGAGCGAAAGCGGGGAGAACGGAATGAAGGTTTCGAAAGTCGTAACTCGGCGGAGAATGCTGTGGACACTGCTGGGACTGGCTGTATTGTTCGGTTCGCTGGCCGTACGTCTTGCCTATGTGCAGCTCTATCAAGGTGAGAAGCTGAGCGCTAAGGCAGAGGAGTCGTGGCGTCGTAATATTCCGTATACCGCAAAGCGCGGTGAAATATTGGACCGCGAAGGCGTCGCGCTGGCCTACAATGTCAGCTCGCCTACGGTTTATGCTGTTCCCGTACAGGTCAAGGATAAGCAAAAGACGGCACAGCAGCTGGCTCCCCTTCTTGGTATGACCGAAGAGAAGCTGGTCGCCTTAATGTCCAAACGTGAGATGTCGGTGAAGCTACAGCCCGGCGGCCGCAAAATTACGATGGAGCTTGCCGCGAGCATCCGTGATTTGCAGCTGCCGGGCATCGTTGTGGCTGAGGATAACAAGCGTTACTATCCCTTCGGTGATTTGGCAGCACATATTCTCGGATTCACCGGGATTGATAATCAGGGGATTACCGGAGTAGAAAGCATATACGATAAGCTGCTAAAAGGAATAGAAGGCAATGTGTCTTATTTGTCCGATGCGGGCGGCCGGCTGATGCCAGGCTCTTCAGAGAAATATTCCGAACCTCAGGAAGGCTTGAGCCTGCAGCTGACGATTGATAAGCAAATTCAATCGATCATGGAACGCGAGCTCGATCAGGCAATGGTCAAGTATCAGGCACAAGGCGCCTGGTCAATCGCGATGAATCCGAAGAACGGCGAAATTCTGGCCATGGCCAGCCGGCCGGGTTATGAACCTGGTGCTTACAAGGAATATGATGCAGCGGTCTATAACCGCAATCTTCCGATATGGATGACTTATGAGCCGGGGTCAACGTTCAAGATTATTACCTTGGCTGCTGCGCTGGAGGAGAATAAAGTTGATTTGCAGAATGAGCATTTCTTTGATCCGGGATATATTGAGGTCGGAGGTGCGAAGCTGCGCTGCTGGAAAAAGGGCGGGCATGGCAGCCAGACCTTCCTTGAAGTGGTTGAAAATTCATGCAACCCCGGGTTTGTGGCACTGGGGCAGCGGCTTGGTAAAGATACTTTGTTCAAATATATCCGTGATTTCGGCTTTGGAACGAAGACAGGCATTGATTTGAACGGAGAAGCGAGCGGAATTCTGTTCAAGCCTTCCCAAGTCGGGCCGGTGGAGCTGGCAACTACTGCTTTTGGCCAAGGGGTCTCGGTTACACCTATCCAGCAGATCGCAGCAGTGTCGGCAGCCATTAATGGCGGCAAGCTGTTTACCCCCCATGTTGCTAAGGCCTGGATCAATCCGGAAACGGGTGAGACTGTATCGGAGGTTCAGCCTAAGGAAGTGCGGCAAGTGATTTCGGAAGAAACGTCGAAGAAAGTGCGGGCTGCCCTCGAGAGCGTGGTTGCCAAAGGCACCGGGCGGCCGGCATTCATTGACGGCTACCGGGTGGGAGGTAAAACGGGGACGGCACAAAAAGTGATTAACGGCCGCTATTCTCCGACGGAGCACATTGTTTCTTTTGTCGGCTTTGCGCCTGCGGATGATCCGCAGATCGTAGTATACACCGCGGTCGACAATCCCAAGGGAATACAGTTCGGGGGCGTAGTAGCCGCTCCGATCGTACAGAACATCCTGGAGGATTCCCTGCATTATTTAAAGGTACCGGAGCGGAAAGATCAGCTTCCCAAAACCTATAAATACGGAGAAACTCCGATTGTTACGGTTCCTGATCTTACAGGGGCGACAGTACAGGATATTTATGAGGATCTGAATATGAACTTTACGCTTGCTCGTTCCGGGACTGGCAATACTGTAATTAATCAGGCTCCCAAGCCTGGGGCAAGAGTTGAACAGGGTTCAACCATTAGGATTTATATGGGTACTTCCAGTGAATGATAGTGGTAAGTATATCTTCTTATCCGAAATTGCAGAGTGAGGGATTAGTTATGAAAATTAAAGAATTATCTTCTTGTCTCGCGGCATCGCGTTTGTACGGGGATGGGGAAACAGAGATTTCAGATATTCAGGCGGATTCCCGCAAAGTTAAACCGGGTGACCTGTTTATCTGTCTGCCGGGTTTTACGGTGGATGGTCACGAATTTGCACCGCAGGCGGCGGCAAACGGGGCTTCTGCTCTTGTCTGCGAACGGAAGCTGGACATAGATCTGCCGCAGCTAATCGTAGATGATTGCCGGTTTGCGATGTCCGTATTGTCAAATGCCTTCTTCGGCTCTCCGAGCAGCCGGATGAAGATGATTGGTGTGACTGGTACAAACGGTAAAACAACGACCACCTATCTGATCGAAAAGATTATGGCGGATCATGGAGTAAAGACAGGGCTGATCGGTACGATTCAGCTGCGTTATGACGGCCAGACCTACACGGCGTCAGGTACTACACAAGAATCGCTTGAGCTTCAGCGCACGCTGAATGATATGGCTCTAAAGGGTGTGGAGTGCTGTGTAATGGAAGTATCTTCCCATGCGCTCCATCAGGGACGGGTAAAAGGGACGGATTACCGTACAGCTATTTTCACGAATTTAACCCAGGACCACCTGGATTACCATCATACGATGGAGGAGTACCGTGCTGCAAAAGGACTGTTCTTCTCACGTCTTGGAAATGTGATTTCGCCATGGAAAGAAGAACGCAAATATGCCGTGCTGAATGCCGATGATGAGGCGGCTGCTTATTTTGCCGCCCAAACCGCAGCCGAAGTGATTACATACGGTATTGACAGCAAAGCGAATGTTAGAGCTTCGCAGATATCGATCACGTCAAAGGGAACTTTTTTCCATGTGGATACGTTTAAGGGAGAGGCTGACATTTCGCTGCGTATGGTCGGTAAGTTTAATGTCTACAATGCGCTTGCTGCAATTACAGCCGCACTGCTTGAAGATGTTCCGCTGGAAGAGATCAAGGCCAGTCTGGAATCTGTAGCCGGTGTGGATGGACGTGTAGAGTCTGTCGATGCAGGCCAGGATTATGCAGTGATTGTTGACTATGCCCATACACCGGATGGCCTGGAGAATGTACTGAGAGCAGTGTGTGAATTTGCCGGCGGAAAGGTGCTGACGGTGTTCGGATGCGGCGGAGACAGAGATAAGACCAAACGGCCGCTCATGGGCAAGATTGCCGCGAAGTATAGCGATCATGTCTTTGTTACTTCCGATAATCCCCGGACGGAGGATCCGCTGCTGATTCTGCAGGATATCGAGGCCGGACTGACAGAAGATGGCGTGGCACAGGACAGCTATGAGATGATACCGGACCGCCGGGAGGCGATCACAAAAGCTATTGAAATGGCAAGCCCCGGGGATGTAGTATTGATTGCGGGGAAAGGTCATGAGACCTATCAGCTGATTGGCGGAGTGGTTCATGATTTCGATGACCGTCTTGTTGCCAAAGATGTTATAAGGGGCCGAAGCTATTGATTACAAGAACGCTGCAAAGAATCGCTGACATGTGCGGAGGAGAACTGGGTTCCGCTGTAGATACGAATATGGAGATTGCCGGGGTCGTTACCGACTCACGTAAAATTACAACAGGCTGCCTGTTTGTGCCGCTGGCCGGAGACAATTTTGACGGGCATCATTACAGTGCGGCGGCTTTGGCTGCCGGAGCTGCTGCCACGTTGTGGCAGCATGACAAGGGACCTGCACCGGAAGGCGGTGCTGTCATTCTGGTTGAGGATACGCTGGCTGCGCTGCAGAAGCTGGCTGCCGCATATTTAACTGAAACAGCCCCGCAGGTTGTGGCGATCACGGGCAGCAACGGCAAAACGACAACGAAGGATATGATTACTGCTCTTTTGGAGGGCCAGTATAAGGTCCACAAAACCCAGGGGAATTTCAATAATCATATCGGCTTGCCGCTTACTGTACTCTCGATGAGCGAGAACACAGAAATTGCTATTCTGGAGATGGGCATGAGCTCCCGGGGGGAAATTGCCCTGCTCGCTTCGCTTGCTGCTCCTGATGTAGCGGTTATCACCAATATAGGCGAATCGCATCTGCTGCAGCTTGGCTCGCGTAAGGAAATTGCCCGGGCTAAGCTGGAAATCGCCGAGGGGCTGAAGCCTGGAGGACTGCTTATCTACAACGGCGATGAACCTTTACTCGCGGAAGTGATGGCTGAGCCTTCTTTCCACGCCCCTGCACGTATGCAGATGCTACGTTTTGGTTTGAGTGCAGATAACGATAATTATCCTACAGGGATGATGACGCACCCCGGAGGAATGACGTTTACAACCCGCTATCTTGCTGAGGAGCGTGCCTTTACACTGCCGCTTCCCGGACGCCATAATGTCATCAACGCGTTGGCCGCACTGGCAGTTGCCCGCCATTATGGGGTAACCGAGGCAAACATCGAAGAGGGGCTGAAACGTCTCAAGCTGACCGGCATGCGGATTGAAGTGATGATGACCGCATCCGGCCTGACACTGCTGAATGATGCCTATAATGCTAGTCCAACCTCGATGAAAGCAGCGATTGATGTGCTCCAGTCTATGAAAACCGGCGGCAGCCGGATCGCTGTACTAGGGGACATGCTGGAACTGGGTCCGGAGGAAGAGGATTTCCACCGGGAAATCGGTGAATATCTTGATCCGGCATTAACCGATCTGGTGTTTGCCTATGGTCCGCTCGCTGCTAAGCTTGCTGAGGCAGCAACCGAGAAATTCGGCCCTGAACGGGTGTTTGCCTTTACAGACAAGGCAGAGCTGTCTTCGGTCCTGAACAGCAAGTGCAGTGCCAAGGATATTGTGCTGTTCAAAGCCTCCAGGGGTATGCGCCTGGAAGAGGTGCTGCACAGCCTGAATGAACATTTTAATCAGACCTAAATTAATGGAGGGGGTGTACCCATGGATTATCAACTTCTGCTGCTGACAATTGCTGTATCCTTTATCCTTGCGGTCATTGCCGCTCCGCTCATCATTCCGCTGCTGCGCAGGATGAAATTCGGACAGCAAGTACGTGACGACGGACCGCAATCCCACTTGAAAAAAGCGGGCACGCCTACAATGGGTGGAATTATCATCATGGTGGCGTTCACGTTATCTTTCTTGAAATTTTCCGTGGTGAATTCGGACTTTTATGTCCTTCTGGTGGCTACGCTCGGCTACGGGCTGATCGGGTTTCTGGATGACTATATTAAGATTGCCTTTAAACGTTCACTCGGACTTACCGCACGCCAGAAGCTGGCGGGTCAACTCCTGGTGGGCATCGTGCTATGTATCCTGCTGAATAATGCCGGCCACAATACCGGAATTAGCATTCCGGGTACGGACATCAGCTTTGACTGGGGCGGGTGGTTCTACTATCCGTTCATTGTGATCATGATGATGGCGGTCACGAACGCCGTGAATTTTACAGATGGCGTAGATGGATTGTTGTCCGGTGTGAGTGCCATTGCACTTGCCGCCTTTGCCGTAGTGGCCATGCAGGCTACATCGATTGCAGCAGGAGTATGCGCAGCGGCGATGATTGGTGCAGTACTCGGCTTTCTGGTGTTCAATGCCCACCCGGCCAAAGTCTTTATGGGGGATTTCGGTTCCTTCGGTATCGGCGGGGCGATTGGGGCAATTGCCATTGTGACCAAAAGTGAACTGCTCTTTGTGGTAATCGGCGGCGTGTTTGTTATTGAGATGCTGTCTGTTGTTCTGCAGGTGGCTTCCTTTAAGACGCGCGGCAAGCGCATTTTCAGAATGAGCCCGATTCATCATCATTTTGAGCTGGGCGGCTGGTCGGAATGGAGAGTCGTCACCACCTTTTGGGCGGTAAGTTTGGTACTGGCGGCAGTGGGACTAATCTTGAGCAAGGGGTTGTAAGGAATGAAGCATCCAGATGAATACCGGGGTAAGCAAGTGGTCGTCCTGGGGCTCGCGAAAAGCGGCGTCCAGGTGGCCAAGGTGCTGCATGAACGCGGCGCGGTTGTAACGGTCAATGATAAAAAGGAAAGAGATCAAAGTCCCGAAGCTTCCGAACTGGAATCTTTGGGAATTTCTGTTATATGCGGCGGGCATCCGGATGGACTGATTCATGAAGGCGTGAGCCTTGTAGTTAAAAATCCGGGGATCCCTTATTCGGTGCCTCCTGTACAAAAAGCGCTGGAGCTTGGCATTGAAATCGTGACCGAGGTAGAGGTGGCTTACCGTATTTGTGCGGCACCGATGATCGGCATTACCGGTTCTAACGGCAAGACGACCACAACCACTTGGGTTGGGCGTATGCTCGATGCCGCCGGGATGAGACCGATTGTCGCCGGCAATATCGGTACGCCGCTCTGCCAGGCCGCGCAGGAAGCAGATGAGGACAACTGGATGGTAGTGGAGCTAAGCAGCTTTCAGCTCAAAGGAACCGAGACGTTCCGTCCTAAGGTAGGAGCACTGCTGAATGTGGCGGAGACCCATTTGGACTATCATGGCGGTATGGAGGATTATGTGGCCTCCAAAGCCAAACTGTTTGCCAATCAGGGACCAAGTGATACTGCGGTGCTAAACTGGGATGACCCGGTCTGCCGTGAGCTGGTGCCTTATATCAAAGCGGGTATTCTTCCTTTCTCCATGACAGAGGAGCTGGTCCAGGGTATCTTTGTCCGGCCCTCTTATGTTCCGGATACCGAGGATGACCTGGAGCGGGTTATCATCTACCGTGATTATTCAGAAAGCGAGACAGAGATTGCCAAAGTAAATACCATTGGCTTGCCGGGCCGCTTCAACGTGGAGAATGCACTGGCAGCCTGCGGTATAGCCATTGCCGCAGGAGCGGATCCTGCAGTGTTAGGCGAGGTGTTAGCCTCCTTCCGCGGCGTCGAGCACCGGCTGGAGTATGTGGCGGATAAAGAAGGGGCCGCTTATTTCAATAACTCCAAAGCCACCAATTCTAAGGCGACTACGATGGCTCTGGGCTCCTTTAAACAGCCGGTAGTACTGATCGCAGGAGGCCTCGACCGCGGTTCCGATTATATGGAGCTGCTGCCTGTCCTCGGCGGGGTGAAAGGTGTAGTTCTGCTGGGAGAGACAAAGGACAAGCTGGCAAAGGTCGCTAGCCTGGCAGGAGTAAAGCATGTCATCTCCGTCGATAATGGGGAGAGTGCCGCTGCCGTGCTGCAAGAGGCTGTGCGGGAGGCTTCCGCCATTGCGGAAGCGGGAGATGTTGTTCTCCTGTCTCCTGCGTGTGCCAGCTGGGATATGTTTACCTCCTATGAGGAGCGCGGGCGTATTTTTAAAGAGGCGGTGCATAACCTTTAAGTAGGGGGGTGGATAAGCCCCTACTACGGATGCAAGAGGTGTGCTCCTGATGAACAAACCGCGTCATGCGCCTGACATCTGGCTGCTGATTCCCATCCTTGCTTTGCTGGTTATCGGCATGGTAATGGTATACAGCGCCGGATCGGTTCTGGGCTTCCGCAATTATGGCGATTCGTTTTATTTTGTCAAAAGACAGCTGTTATTCGCCGGACTAGGCTTAGGCGCGATGTTCTTTACCGCTAACACGCATTACATCGTGCTGAAGAAATTCGCCAGACCTGCGCTGATTCTCTGCTTTATTCTGCTAGTTTTGGTACTAGTGCCGGGCATCGGAGTGGTCCGGGGCGGTGCGCGCAGCTGGCTGGGAATCAGCAGCTTCGGTATTCAGCCCTCCGAATTCATGAAGATGGGGATGATCCTGTTCCTGGCCAACTGGCTGGGTAAGGAGGAATATGATATCTCCACCTTCACGCGAGGCCTGCTGCCTCCGCTTGCGCTGATCGGTTCTGCGTTTGCGCTGATCATGCTTCAGCCGGATCTCGGCACAGGTACTGTAATGTTCGGTGCGGCTCTGATGATGGTCTTTACGGCGGGGGCCCGAATGAAGCATCTGCTCTCGCTTGGAGCGCTTGGAGCAGCGGGATTCGCCGGCCTGGTCGCTGCCGCCCCTTACCGACTGCAGCGGATCACAGCCTTCCTGGACCCCTGGTCCGATCCGCTGGGCGCCGGTTATCAGATTATCCAGTCCCTCTATGCGATTGGTCCCGGCGGTCTTGGCGGTCTTGGTCTGGGCATGAGCCGGCAGAAGTACAGCTATGTACCGGAGCCGCAGACTGATTTTATTTTTTCCATCCTGGCTGAGGAGCTGGGGTTCATCGGGGGGCTCGCTGTGCTGAGCCTGTTCCTGATTCTGATCTGGCGGGGGATGAAGGTTGCCATGAGCCTGCCTGACCGTTTCGGAAGCTATCTGGCAGTAGGAATTGTAAGTATGGTGGCCGTTCAGGTCATTATCAACATCGGCGTAGTGATCGGCCTGATGCCGGTTACGGGCATTACGCTTCCGCTGATCAGCTACGGCGGTTCATCACTTACCCTGATGCTCACAGCTCTCGGCATTTTACTGAATTTATCCCGTTATGCGAGGTGAAAGACATGCGTATCGTATTAAGCGGCGGTGGTACGGGGGGACATATTTATCCCGCCGTTGCCGTCGCCAGGCAGCTAGAAGCAGAAGAAAGCGGATCAGCCTTTCTCTATATCGGGGGTAAACGCGGTCTGGAGAGCAGACTTGTTCCGCAGGAGAACCTTCCTTTTAAAGCCATCGACATAACCGGTTTCCGCCGGAAGCTCTCTATGGACAATGTGAAGACGGTGATGCGTTTTCTGAGGGGGGTCAAAGCCTCCAAAGAAATGCTTAGAGAATTCAAACCGGATGTAGTCATCGGTACCGGCGGGTATGTATGCGGACCGGTAGTGTATGCGGCTTCCCGTCTGGGAATTCCGACACTTATTCATGAGCAGAATGCCATTCCCGGTCTTACCAACAAGTTTCTGAGCCGCTATGCCGATACAGTGGCAGTTAGCTTTGAAGGCACTGAATCAGCCTTTCCGAGCGGCAAAAACGTAATTTATACCGGAAACCCCCGGGCTACAACTGTGACAGCCGCCAGTCCGAAGCGCGGCTATGCCTCACTTGGCATCCCGGACGGGAGCACAGTAGTACTAGTGGTCGGAGGCAGCGGCGGAGCCAAGGCCATTAACCGAGCGATGATTGAAATGACCCCGTTTGTGGGTAAGGGTAATGGTGTTCATTATGTGTATGTAACCGGCGAGTCTTATTTTGAGGAAACCCGCAAGGCCTTGCGCCAAAAGCTTGGAGGAGAACCAAGCTGGCTGCATATTCTTCCATATGTGCACAATATGCCGGAGGTTCTGGCCTGCACCTCACTGATTGTGAACCGGGCGGGCGCCTCTTTTCTGGCTGAGATCACTGCACTGGGAATTCCCTCTGTCCTTATTCCATCCCCGAATGTGACGAACAATCATCAAGAAGCGAATGCAAGGCAGCTGGAACGGGAAGGTGCGGCTGTCGTGCTGCTGGAGAAGGATTTAACGGGGCAGGCGCTGCATGAGGCCATCCAGCAGATTATCGGGTCGGAGTCTCTGCGGAGCAGCATGGCAGAATCGTCCAGACGTCTGGGTAAAAGAGATTCTGCCGCGCTGGTCGTCAGCGAATTACGACGGCTTGTAGCCAAGCGCAAAAAATAGGCTGCTGTTCTTGGTCGCACAGGGTCGTCAAGCCGGATCAGGCGCATACGGTTCTTGTTGACCTCCTTCTGTCACACACCCGGGGTTACGAACATAGGATAATCCTATAATCGTGACAATCACCCAGGGCACTACCGGTTTGTGAAATGAGAAAGCGGGAAAGGCTGTCCCGCACATTTCATGGTCCTCATATGGGAAGTGCCAGTGGTGGGTGAGCGGTAATCTCGGAGGTGATACATTGGACAAATTGGTGATTGAGGGTGGAAATCCCCTGTCAGGCACCATACGTATCCATGGAGCAAAAAATGCGGCGCTGCCGATCCTGGCGGCGAGCCTGCTGGCCGAAGGAGTTCACTCACTGCACAATGTGCCGAAGCTGCTGGACATCGAGACGATGCTGAATATCCTGGAACGGCTGGGCTGCGTGACTACGCATGAGGCGGAGACTGTGACGATGGATACGTCTTCCTTAAGCACTTCCCATGTTCCAGAGGATCTAATGCGTCAAATGCGATCTTCTATTTTTTTGATGGGGCCATTATTATCCAGATTTGGAGAAGTGACGATTTATCAGCCGGGAGGCTGTGCGATCGGGGAGCGCAAGATAGACCTTCATCTGCAGGGCCTTAAGCTGCTTGGAGCTGAGATTGAGGAGAGTAATGGACGGATTACCTGCCGGGCTGTAAAGCTGACTGGAAGTGACATCCATCTTGACTATCCCAGTGTTGGAGCAACAGAAAATATTATGATGGCCGCTGCTATGGCAGTGGGAACGACCACGATATCGGGGGCGGCCAGAGAGCCGGAGATTCAGGATCTGCAGAATTTTCTGAATGCGATGGGCGCTCAGATTATCGGTGCAGGTACCGATACGATTACGGTCCAAGGCGTGAATAAGCTGTACCCCTGCACGTATGAGGTTATTCCTGACCGGATTGTAGCCGGCACAGTAATGATTGCCGCAGCAGCCACACGCGGCAGTGTTACGCTGACCCATACGAACGCTGGGCATTTAACTTCGCTCATCCATGTGCTGAGGCGGGCAGGTGTTCAAATTACAGTTTGCAATGATATAATTAATATCAGTTGCATAGGACGTCCACGTGCGGTAGAGAGAATAGTAACTTCACCGTATCCCTCCTTTCCAACGGATCTGCAATCTCAGGTGATGGTGCTGCTGTCTTTGGCCGACGGTTTCAGTGTCATTAAAGAGACGGTATTCGAGGGACGCTTTAAGCATGTGGAGGAGATGGCCCGTATGGGTGCGGATATCTCCATTGATTTAAACCGGGCGTTTATCCGCGGTGTGCAGCGATTGTATGGGGCGACAGTGGAAGCAACCGATCTGCGGGCAGGAGCCGCTCTGGTGATTGCCGGACTCGCAGCCCAGGGAACTACTGTAGTCGAGCAGGCGCACCATATTGACCGGGGCTATGACGGTATTGAGAAGCTGTTCCAGAAGCTGGGTGCACGCATCAGCCGCAAAGCACCTGTACCGGGTCCTGTTGATTTGGCCAATTAAAGCTCCCTGTCTCCTTCGGCTTACATTACTGTAAGGGAAGGAGACAGGGCCTTACTACGGAGATATGAGAATGCCTAAAACCCGTTTACCTCTTCTAAAAGAGGACAAGCATGTAAAAAAAATGAGCCGTAAAATCACCGTTATACTGCTGCTGCTGTTCTTCGCGCTGCTGGCGGTTATCTTTTTCCGCTCGTCAGTCAGCCGTATTACGGAGATTAATATTCAAGGAAATAAATATGCTACCCGTGAGGAGCTCCTTGCCCAGAGCGGACTTGTGGTTGGCGGCCAGTTTTTCGCGGCTTCGGCTAATTCTGTACAGGAAGCGCTGAAAGAGCTTAAGACCGTCCGGGAAGCAACCGTGGAGAAGGATTTCCCCGGAGTAGTCAACATCACCGTCACAGAGTTCCCGGCAGTAGCTTACGAGTTAGATCAGCAAGGCACTCTGGAAGCTATTCTATCCAGCGGAGCTGCAGTCAAGGTGAATGAGACCGGGATTGCGGTGGAGAAGCCTATTTTGACTAACTGGCAGGCAGATGACCCGTTCAAGGCCAAGCTTTGCCAAGCATTAGCCGAGATTCCGAATGAACTGACCAGTGACATTTCCGAGATTGTACCCTCACCAACCTTATCCTTCCCGGACCGGATTAAACTGTACACACGTTCGCATTTTGAAGTTATCACGGCGATCTCCCTGCTGAAAGATAAAGTGGAATATCTGAATCAGGTGATAGAGACAGAACAGCCGGGGCTGATCAAGATGCTTGAAGCTGATACTTATGTTCCTTTCATTGCCGAAAATGAGGACAAAGAGGTCACACAAGAGTAAATAGTCCCTACTAATAATGCGGAAAAAATGCTACAATCTGTTTTACGGGCAATAAGCTGTATCCCTCTTTTTTCTGCGGTTTTTTTGAAAGTAAGGCCGAAATATGGATGTTATTCCTTTATTAACCTTATTTTACTTGTGATATCGGTTCGTATCCTGTTTTTTGGCAGATACCTCTATACTCACAGGGTATAAACCATATTATCCCATTCAAAAAAATTGTAGAAAAAAGAGGGAAAGGAATAGGGATGTTGAATATGTACAAAGAAGCTTTCCGGAACCGGAAATCGTTTGTTTCGTCAGCATCATATTTTATTTTGATTATAACAGGAGGTGCCATAGGGCTTGAGCAACAATGACATCATTGTTAGTTTGGACATCGGTACATCCAAAGTTCGGGCAATTATTGGGGAAGTAACTAATGGAACCTTTAATATTATTGGCGTTGGATCTGCTGATTCGGAAGGAATACGCAAGGGTGCGATTGTAGATATCGATCAGACTGTGCAATCGATCAAGAGTGCCGTAGAACATGCGGAGCAAATGGTCGGTATTCAAATATCCGAGGTCTATGTCGGAATATCCGGCAATCATATCGGTCTGCAATCCAGCCATGGCGTCGTGGCCGTTCAGAATGAGGACCGTGAAATCGGTGAAGATGATATCGAACGCGTAATCAAAGCAGCAGAGGTTATTGCGCTGCCGCCTGAGCGTGAAGTTATCGATGTTGTCGCCAAGCAATATATCGTCGACGGCCTTGAAGGAATCCAGGATCCCCGCGGAATGATCGGTGTTCGTCTGGAAGTAGAGGCGACGATTATTACGGGGGCTAAGACGCCAATACATAATCTGCTTCGCTGTGTAGAGAAATCAGGGCTGAAAGTTAAGGATCTTGTGCTGATGTCTCTGGGAGCCGGCGGATTGGCGCTTTCCAAAGATGAGAAATCTATGGGAGCCGTACTGGTAGACATCGGTGCCGGCTCTACGACGATAGCCGTATATGAAGAGGGTTCCCTTTGTGCAACCTCCACGATCCCGATCGGCGGAGAATTCGTAACCAATGATATCGCGTACGGACTCCGTACACTTACAGATCAAGCGGAAAAGGTTAAGCTGAAATACGGCTGCGCCTGGATAGACGATGCTGCCGCAGATGTTGTGTTTAAAGTGCTCCGCATCGGCAGCAATGTGGAAAAGGAATTCAATCAGGAAGATTTGGCAGCTATTATTGAACCGAGAGTCCAGGAAATCTTCCACTTGATTCGTCAGGAAGTGAAGCGGTTAGGTTACAATGAGCTTCCTGGAGGTTATATACTTACGGGTGGTACTGTATCCATGCCGGGTGTATTAAAAGCAGCCCAGACTGAGCTATCTGCTTCTGTGCGGATTGCTGTTCCTGATTATATCGGAGTCCGAGACCCCGGCTTTACCGGGGGCGTAGGCATTCTGCATAACGTCGTCCGCCGCTTCCGCGGTCGGGGGACAGGTGGCGGAAGCGCCAACAAAAAGACGGTCAACCGAAGCAAGCAGAGCGCCGCTCCAAACCAGGAGATCGATAAGAAGCCAGGTTTGGTGGAGCGTCTAAAAAATATGTTTAGCGAGTTCATATAAGTGTAAGTCCAGATATACTTGGACTGGCCATCCAAGCACTATTCGAGGGGGAGATGGAATCAATATGTTGGAATTTGATTTTGAAATGGAGAGCTTGGCGCAAATAAAGGTCATCGGCGTCGGCGGCGGCGGAAGCAATGCTGTTAACCGGATGATCGAAAATGGCGTTCAGGGTGTTGAATTCATCACGGTTAATACAGATGCCCAAGCGCTGCATATGGCCAAATCGGAGCATAAATTGCAAATCGGGGACAAGCTTACACGGGGACTTGGCGCAGGAGCCAATCCTGAAGTAGGCAAGAAAGCGGCCGAGGAGTCCCGCGATCTGATTTCGAATACACTTAAGGGTGCCGACATGGTCTTTGTTACCGCAGGAATGGGCGGAGGTACCGGTACTGGCGCAGCACCTGTGATTGCCGAAATTGCCAGAGAGTGCGGAGCACTCACTGTGGGTGTTGTAACCCGCCCGTTTACATTTGAAGGAAGAAAACGTTCGAACCAAGCTGAGCTGGGTATCGAGGCTTTGAAAGAAAAAGTGGATACCTTAATTGTCATTCCTAATGACCGCCTGCTTGAAATCGTCGATAAGAAAACACCGATGCTGGAAGCATTCCGCGAAGCGGATAATGTACTCCGCCAGGCTGTACAGGGTATTTCGGACCTTATCGCTGTTCCGGGACTTATCAACCTCGACTTTGCCGATGTGAAGACGATCATGACAGAACGCGGCTCAGCGCTTATGGGTATTGGTATTGCCACCGGTGAGAACCGTGCCTCAGAAGCAGCCCGCAAAGCCATCATGAGCCCGCTCCTCGAGACTTCTATCGAGGGTGCGCGCGGTGTTATTATGAATATTACAGGCGGCTCCAACCTCTCCCTGTATGAGGTGAATGAGGCGGCTGAGATCGTTACCTCAGCTTCGGACCCTGAAGTGAATATGATCTTCGGTGCCATCATCGAAGAGAGCATGAAGGATGAAATCAAAGTTACGGTTATTGCTACCGGCTTTGAGCACAAGCCTTCGCCAGTTGCACCAGCACGCCGTCCTGCGGCAAGCAGTGAGCCTGCAGCAGACAAAAGTGCTAATCTGCGTCCGTTCGGAAATCAGACTGCCTCTGATCAGCTGGATATTCCGACCTTCCTGCGCAACCGCACACGTGGGAATAACGATTAATCATTAGCCACAACAGAATACCTTTACGGAAGCACCGTATCTACCTGGCCGAATGCTGGGACCGGATACGGTGTTTTTTTGCTTTTTCAGCTGTTATAATACGGATAACGGGAGTGGATACGCAAGTGGTGCTGCTCAATCCGTATACGATCAAAGACGACCCGCTGGATAAGCAGTCGATCTTTGATATTTGGGCTAAGACGGTTGATGGCAGGCTGATCAACATCCAAATGCAGCTGTTTAACCGGTACGACATGGAGAAGCGGACCTTATAATACTGGAGCAAGCGGTATTCAAGTCAGCTTCAGACCGGCGGTAAATATACAGAACTCAAGAAATGCATAACGATCAATATTTTAAATTATAGTGTTTTGCCTAATGAGCATACCCATAGTGTGTTCCATCTGCGGGAGGACGGCAGCGGTGCAACGCTTACTGACGATATAGAAATTCATTTTCTGGAGCTGCCTAAACTGAATACAACTGCTGTCCCGGGTGAAGAAGGGCTGGTCAACTGGCTGCTGTTTTTGAAAGGAAGCGATAATTCGAATTGGGAGGTATTGCGGATGAACGAACCGGCATTAAGAAAAGCAATGGAAACGCTGGAATTTTTAAGTCAGGATTCCGAAGCCCGGCGTAAATATGAAGACCGCCAGAAATTTCTGCACGATGAGGCTTCACAAAGAGACGGCGCTCAAAGAGAAGGTTTTGCTAAGGGAATGAAAGAAGGAATAAAAGAAGCCAAACTGGAGGTGGCCCGAAAATTGCTGCTGATGGGATTGGATCTCCCAGCTATACAGACGGCGACCGGCCTGACAGAAGAAGAACTGAAGTCTATTAATTGAATATCGCTCATTTGAAGCCAGCCTTACAAGGTTGGCTTTTTTGCGTGCGCCGTGCTATAACTCGACAAAAAAACCTCCAGAATGCCCCCCATGTTTAGACAGACTTTGAATGCGAGACTTTCTATACTAATCATATCGTCCAAAAAAGAGAGCCTGCTTCCGGCTCCGGATAGGCAGGTGAATGCACTGGTAGTTTATATTGACTTGATTTTCGCTGCCAATCTGCTGATCGACGGAGTGCTTTTATGGCTGACAGGCTGGCTGGTCAAAGTGAAAGTCCCCTGGTGGAGGCTGGCTCTCTCCGCGCTGGTTGGCGCATTGTATGTGGTAATGATGTTCGTACCGGAGCTCTCTTTTCTCTATACCTTCCTGATTAAGTTCGGATTGTCGGTTCTGATGCTATGGATTGCTTTCGGGTTTAGGAGTCTGCAAAGCTATCTGCGTGCATTGGGAGCTTTTTATGTGATTAATTTTGCAGCAGCCGGCGGTATTGTTGGTGTTCACTACTTGCTGCAAAGCTCCGGCGACATCTGGAACGGTATTCTATTTACCTCTTCGGGAGGTCAAGCTTACCGGCTGAAAATCGGTTTCTGGTTCGTGCTCGCTGCACTTCCGCTGATGCTGCTGCTCTTCAAGCTGGTCCATTCATCGCGGATCCGCAGAGAGCAGCTGGATTCCTATATCGGTGAGGTGTCTGTGGAGATTGAGGGCGTAATCGTTGTCTGTCCGGGCCTGCTGGATACGGGAAACCGGCTGAATGATCCATTGACGCGGATTCCGGTGATGGTTATGGAGGCTTCACTTTGGGAAACCCATCTGCCGGCCTCCTGGAAAGGTAAGCTGACGCAGATGAGTGCGGACAAACTTCTGCTGGAAACGGACGGGCAGTCTTTTGCTTGGCAGGACCGGATGCGGCTTGTACCCTACCGGGGAATTAACCGCGGGGCGGCGTTTATGCTCGCGCTGAAGCCTGATCTGGTGAAGATAAAGCTTGGTGAGGAGATCTTCTGCAGTAAAAGAGTGCTCATCGGGCTGGATGGCGGGACACTGTCGGGAGACGGAGCGTACCGGGCGGTCATACACCCTGACTTAGCCCAAAAAGAGCACACCGCTGACGCGGCAGTGCCATGTTGATAATGGTAGAAGAGGATGAGATAAGGAACATCTGGGGGAACGGTGTACTTCTTGGAGGAGGAACAATAATGGTCAAATGGAAGCTTGCGCTGCAGCTGCAGTACTACCGCATGCTGTTTCTGCTGGGTCTGAAAAGCCAGGAAATTTATTATATCGGCGGAAGTGAGGCTTTGCCGCCTCCCCTGACCCGGGAAGAAGAGGAATATTTGCTGCAGCGGCTGTCCACCGGTGATGCTGCAGTCCGGGCGATGCTGATTGAGCGTAACCTGCGCCTGGTTGTCTACATTGCCCGCAAATTTGAGAATACAGGCATCAATATCGAGGATCTCGTCTCCATTGGTGCTATTGGGCTTATTAAAGCAGTAAATACGTTTGATCCGGAGAAGAAAATCAAGCTGGCAACCTACGCCTCACGGTGCATCGAGAATGAGATTCTGATGTATCTGCGGCGCAACAGCAAGACGCGTAGCGAGGTATCCTTTGATGAGCCGCTGAATATCGACTGGGACGGCAATGAGCTCCTTCTATCAGATGTGCTCGGGACGGAAAATGATACCATTTACCGCAATATTGAGGAACAGGTCGACCGAAAGCTGCTGCAAAAGGCGCTGGAAAAGCTCAGCGAGCGGGAGCGGCTAATAATGGAGCTGCGGTTTGGGCTGCGCGGGGGCGAGGAAAAAACCCAAAAAGACGTTGCAGATCTGCTGGGTATCTCTCAATCTTATATCTCGCGTCTGGAAAAGAGAATCATCAAACGGCTGCGCAAGGAGTTCAACAAGATGGTGTGAGCGGAAAAAACCAAGGAATAAAATGCCGGGCCGGGGAGATAATGTACAGTAATGTTTCTCCTTGGGAGGTAAATCATCATGACCCGAAACAAAGTCGAGATTTGCGGTGTGGATACTTCCAAGCTGCCCGTTCTGACAAACGTGGAAATGCGGGAGCTGTTCACTTCGCTGCAGCAGCAGGGCGAGCGATCCGCCAGAGAGAAATTAGTTAACGGTAACCTCAGACTCGTTCTTAGCGTTATTCAACGGTTCAACAATCGGGGAGAGTTCGTTGACGATCTGTTCCAGGTAGGCTGCATCGGTCTGATGAAAGCCATCGATAATTTTGATCTATCGCAAAATGTGAAGTTCTCCACCTATGCAGTACCGATGATCATCGGTGAAATCCGCAGGTACCTCAGGGATAATAATCCGATCCGGGTGTCGCGTTCGCTGCGGGATATCGCCTACAAGGCACTTCAGGTCCGTGACAGCCTGACGAATCAGAATTCGCGGGAGCCGACGATTTTTGAAATTTCCCAGGCGCTCGGTGTTCCAAAAGAGGATGTTGTTTTCGCACTGGATGCGATCCAGGACCCGGTCTCCTTGTTCGAGCCGATCTACCATGACGGCGGGGACCCGATATACGTGATGGATCAGATCAGCGATGACAAAAACAAGGATGTCTCGTGGATTGAAGAAATTGCCCTGCGGGAAGCGATGCGCAAGCTGGGGCAGCGGGAAAAGCGGATTCTTTCCATGCGGTTCTTCGAAGGCAAGACCCAGATGGAAGTTGCGGATGAGATCGGTATTTCACAGGCCCAGGTTTCAAGGCTTGAGAAGTCGGCCATCCAGCAGATGCAGAAGCATGTAAAGTCTTAAAGCTAACGTTAAAAAAAGCAGGGGTATCCAGTTCAGGCTTGCATAAGCAGCCGAAGGATACCCCTTTGTAATGCAAAATAGACCAGCCGCAATTAATTTTGCATGTTGCCAAGCCTTTAGATCATATACTCAGCTATAGGTCTGATTGTACAGGGGTGGCGTGGTGAACGAGGATTCTTTGGGCTCAGGCAAAAAAATGAAGATTTCCGATTTCCAGACAAAGGATGTCATTAATATCGTGGATGGAAAACGGCTGGGACAGATCAGCGATCTGGAGCTTGACCTGCGTCGTGGCGTGATTGATGCTATCATCGTTCCCGGTTTCACCCGTTTTATGGGGCTTTTCGGAGGCGGAGCCGATCTGATTATTCCCTGGCGGAATATTGTTAAGATTGGCGCGGATGTCGTGCTCGTTAAGATTGAGGAATCCAGAATGCCGCAAGGGCAGGAAGAACGGGAAACGATGTATCTGGAACGGGGGGACCGCAATGAACGGCGCACTTATTAACCGGGTGCGTCTTTTTTGATGCTTTGTGGTAAAGACCCTGAGTAAGCTTCAGAGTCCTAACCTCACTTTGTGGGGAAATCCTGTTAGGTTTTGGGGTCCCCGCAAAGTACTTGAATAGGCTTCTGAGTCCTAACGTCACTTTGTGGGGTTCTCTTATGGTACACTTAAGCGGAGGTGAGAGGATGGAACCATTTGTGCAAAAACAGGGGATGCCTGTGCTGCTGGAGCTGGAGCCGTGGCGCGGGTACAGAGAGATTACAGCCGGCTTCACAGGAAGACAGGGCGGAGCCGGCAAACCGCCTTATGAAAGCTTCAACTGTGCCTTTCATGTCGGCGATGATCCGGACGATGTGCTCAGCAACCGGAGAATGCTCGCGGAGAGCCTGGGTTTTAGCTTGGATGCCTGGACCTGCGGGGAGCAGACCCACGGTAAACATATAGAGGTAGTGACAGAGGCAGACCGCGGACGCGGCAGCCGGACAAGAGTATCGGCCTTCCAGTCGACAGATGGGCTGCTGACCAATGTGCCGGGAGTGCTGCTAACTTCTTTTTATGCGGATTGTGTACCGCTGTACTTTTATGATCCGGTGGAGCGTGTAGCAGGCTTGGCCCATGCAGGCTGGAAAGGGACCGTAGCGGAAATTGCCGGGGCCATGGTCAATAAAATGGCGGAGGTATACCGAAGTAAGCCGCAGCATATTTTAGCTGCTATAGGACCCTCTATTGGAGAATGCTGCTACGAGGTCGACGACAATGTAATGAAACATGTTCTTCAGTTAGAAGAAACATTGGCTCACATCGCTTCCTCGGGGACAGAGCAGGACTTATACAGCAAATCGCTATCCGATGACAGCAAAAGTATGCTGAACTTGAAAGAATTGAATCAACGCATTATGATAAAAGCAGGAATTTTGCCGACTCATATCGAATGTACAACGTGGTGTACAAGCTGTAACACCGATCTGTTCTTTTCTTACCGGAAGGAACAGGGGATTACAGGGAGAATGACGAGCTGGATCGGAATAAAGGAGAGTTGAACGTTGGTTTTGACACTGCAGGAGAGAATCGCCGATGTAGAGGGACGTGTAGCACGTGCCTGCGCGGCAAGCGGCCGGGATGTAAGTGACGTCAAGGTTATCGCAGTGACGAAATATGTATCGCTGAAGACGGTGGCTGCTGTGCTGGAGGCAGGATTAGAGGACATTGCCGAGAGCCGCTGGCAGGATGCCGAGCATAAGTGGAAAGCGCTGGGAGACAAGGGTACATGGCATTTTATCGGCCATTTGCAGACCAATAAGGTTAAGGACGTTATCGGCAAATTTGAATATATACACTCTTTGGACCGGTTATCATTGGCAAAAGAACTGCACAAAAAAGCCGATGCTGCGGGAATTACCGTGAAGGTCTTCCTCCAGGTGAACATTTCAGGAGAAGATACGAAATTTGGTTTGCCGCCTGAAGCGGTGCCGGGATTTCTGCGGGAAATCGCTTCTCTGCACCGTGTAAAAGTAATTGGACTGATGACGATGGCGCCTCACGAAGGCGATCCGGAGCTTACACGTCCCGTATTCCGCGGACTCCGTGAGCTTCGAGATGAGCTCAATCTGCTAGCTTTGACACCTGAGCCTATACAAGAGCTGTCGATGGGAATGTCGAATGATTTTGAAGTGGCGATACAGGAAGGAGCCACCCAGGTGCGCCTGGGGACGGTATTAGTAGGTCACGAGGAGGGAGCTTGATGGGCGTGATGAACCGGTTTATGAGTTTTTTGGGCTTGCAGGAGGAAGAGGAAGTTGTGGAACGGGAGCAAATCTCCCGTGATGAGGATGAATACGAGCCCGCCCCTGTAGAAACCCGCAAAAATCAGCGGGCCAACGTCGTCAGTATCCATTCGCAAAAAAATGTAAAGGTCGTACTGTATGAACCCCGTTCCTACGAGGAGGCTCAGGAAATCGCTGATCACCTTCGCTCGCACCGTACGGTCGTCATTAATCTGCAGCGTGTACGCAACGATCAGGCGATGCGGATTATTGATTTTCTCAGTGGAACTGTTTATGCCCTGGGTGGAGGAATCTCCAAGATTGGGGGCAATATATTTATGTGCACACCGGATACAGTTGAAATTCAAGGCTCCATTACAGAAATTCTAGGTGACGATCAAGATTACAACAGAATGAGGTGAACAGGGTTTGAACGAAATATCTTCTATTATCAACATCCTATTTCAGATTTACTATTACATGATTCTTATATACATTCTCATGTCCTGGTTGCCTAATCTGCGCGAGAACTTTATTGGTGAATTGCTCGGCAAGCTTGTGGAGCCGTACCTTAGCCCGTTCCGGAGAATTATTCCTCCGCTTTTTGGCACGATAGACATTTCCCCAATCATTGCGATTATCGTGCTGCGCTTTGCTGTCGGCGGGCTTCACTCCATTGTTAACCTGATTTTCGGCTAAACGGATGAAGAATGAAATTTACGGGCATTTTCATCCTGACGAACGGCAATTTGTGGACAAGGCCTGGGAATGGGTCACCCATGCAGGAGAATATCATGAGACTAAGCTGACTGAATTTCTTGATCCGCGCCAAGGATATATTCTGCAGAGTCTTGTGAACCGCCATCCCGATGTTGAAGTACGATGGGAGGGCGGTTCTGAAGGTGCCGAGCGGAAACGTGCACTGGTGGCTCCCGATTACCGGGATCTATCAGACGAAGACATGGAGCTTAAGGTCCTCGCAATTTCCTCCGGGGAGCAGAAATTCCTCTCTCTGGAGCATGGCGATTATATGGGCGCTATCCTTGGATTAGGGGTCAAAAGAGGGAAAATCGGCGATATTCATGTGCTAGAGGATGGGTGTCATGTGGTCGTAGCGGCAGATATCGCAGATTATCTGGCGATGAATCTGACGGGAGTACACCGGATTAATGTTAGTACAGAGCTTTTGCCGTTATCCGGCTTGCGCAGCAGTGAGGTTAAGCTTGAGACGATGGAATTAACGGTTGCTTCCCTGCGGCTTGATGGTATTGCTGCAGACGTTACCCGGCTCAGCCGGAGCAAAATATTAATTCCGATCAAAGCCGGACGCGTCCGGGTGAACTGGAAAGTAGAGGAGGACCCTTCCTGCGGACTCAAGGATGGGGACATGGTCTCCATCCAGGGTTTTGGCCGGTTCAAGGTTCTGGAGATTGGCAGCCTGACGAAAAAAGGCCGGTACCGGGTCCGGATCGGTAAATTTGTGTGAATCCCTAGCAGGAATCTGCAAGTGCTTGTCGAAATTGATTATCTCTAGGGAAGCAAACATTTTGAAAGCCGGGCGCCGATACTCTTAGAAGGGGCGGTTCCTGAAGCGGCATTTCAAGATGAATTCCTACTTGCGCCTTATCATTGAAAATGTAAGGATGTATAAATCAGTTAACATCCTTATTTTCTCGAAGAACCGGCTGCCTCCTTCAGATGGGACGATGCATCCGATTCTTTTTACAGTACAGTCTTTCTTCTATGTCTGCCGGGACACCCTATGATTCATAGTTCAGGCACATAAAAGGTCCGAAATTTCTAGGAGGTGCACAGCATGCCATTAACGCCGCTCGATATACATAACAAGGAGTTCTCCCGGAGAATCCGTGGTTATGATGAAGACGAGGTCAATGAATTTCTTGATCAGGTAATCAAGGATTATGAAAGCGTCATTCGTGAGAACAAAGAGTTGCATAACCAGCTTCTGACCATTCAAGAGCGTCTCGACCATTTTGTGAATATCGAGGAAAGTTTATCGAAGACTATCCTTGTCGCTCAGGAAGCGGCTGATGATGTGAAGAACAATTCCAAGAAAGAATCACAGCTGATCATTAAAGAAGCAGAAAAGAACGCTGACCGCATTATCAATGAAGCGTTGTCCAAATCCCGCAAGGTAGCGATTGAGACGGAAGAGTTGCGTAAGCAGGCCTCTATCTACCGTACCCGCTTCCGTACATTAGTAGAAGCGCAGCTGGAGCTGCTCTCCCAGGATGACTGGAACGCGCTCGAAAGCCGCGAAACCAGCGAGAATCTGCTCTGATTTGGTGCTTAAGTCGTGACTGGATTCGCTCAGGCCAAGGGAGACGGTATAGTGGCAAGCCGGAGTGGGCAAGCTGCTAACGGATGAATAAGCCCGTTACCTGCGGTGCTGTGGGTGTTGACATTTTTTCTTAAAACGTCTATAACTAGAACATATCTGTGTCATGTTCATAATTATTCGATGACGGGACAAAGTACGATAAGGTATTGTTCTCCAGAGAGTCGGCGGTTGCTGCGAGCCGATTGTTCACGCCTTGCCGGAAGATCTTCCCCTAGAAGCTAAGCTGAAGCGATGTATTCGTGCGTAGGTGCAGCCGTCTGCCGGACGTTATCCCGGACCCGTACAGTACAATTATGTGCGGAACTGAGATTGTGCTGAATACACTCCCCTTAAGGATGTGCGTGAAGCGCAGAATTAGGGTGGTATCGCGAGCGTCGTCTCGCCCCTTTGGGGGCGGGGTGGCGCTCGTTTGCGTCTTATCCCCCTAAATCCCCCTTCCAAGGGGGACCCCAAGGGCTCGCCGCCCTCTGGACACCTGCAACAAGGGCTCCGAGCAGAGAGCGGCGATAGCGGACGGGAGGGATCACTTCGGCGGGGGAGCGGCCCTTCTTAGACTCCCCTGGCGGGGACGCCTGCGGGGCCTTACCTTAAGGCAAGAGCCAAAGCCGAAAGACTAACGGCAAAGGCAAGGCGTCCCGCCCAGCGCTGCCCTAACGGGATCGCGGGGCGGGTGCCCCAAGAGCAACGGACCAGCGGCAGCTGCGCCCCGCCGCCGAGGGCGCCCCGCCCAGCGCTGCCCAATCGGGATCGCGGGGCGGGTGCCCCAAGAGCTACGGGCCTGCGGCGGCTTCGCCCCGCCGCCGGAGGCGCCCCGCCCAGCGCTGCCCTAACGGGATCGCGGGGCGGGTGCCCAAGAGCAACGGCCAGCGGCGGGCTACGCGACTAGCGTGCCTGAGGTAGAGCGGGCCGCTTGCGGCGACAAGCGAGGACTACAACAAAAACCACCAATCACACCGACTCTGTCCCGGAACTAGCCAATATTCCGGGTGTCCAGAGGGCCGGGGCCCTCGGGGTCCCCCTTGGCTAAGGGGGATTTAGGGGGATCGAAAATGGTTTAAAGACTAAACCCACGAAAGGATTGACCCTCATGCAAAAGGTAGATGTCAAAGAAAAGGCGCGGGCCAGAGATGTCCGCATCCTGAAGAAATGGAGCGACGAAAATACGTTCCGCAGATCCATGGAGAACCGTGCGGGACGCCCGAACTATGTGTTCTATGAAGGACCGCCGACGGCGAATGGCGTGCCGCATATCGGGCACGTGCTGGGCCGGGTTATCAAGGACTTTATCGGCCGTTACCAGACTATGAAGGGCTTCCGCGTTGTGCGCAAGGCCGGGTGGGATACCCACGGCCTGCCGGTTGAACTCGGCGTGCAGAAGAAGCTCGGCATCTCCGGCAAGCAGGATATCGAAGAATACGGTGTAGAGAAATTTATCAAGGAATGTAAGGAAAGTGTATTCGGCTACGAGAAGCAGTGGCGTGAGTTCACGGAAGCGATCGGCTACTGGACCGATCTGGATAATCCTTATGTGACGCTGGACAATACCTACATCGAGAGCGTATGGAACATCCTGGCTACGGTGCACGAGAAAGGCTTGATGTACCGCGGACACCGCGTCAGCCCTTACTGCCCTAGCTGTCAGACAACGCTGAGCTCCCATGAAGTGGCGCAGGGCTATAAGACGGTTAAAGACCTGAGTGCTACAGCTAAGTTCAAGCTGGAAGGCAGCGGAGACTACGTACTGGCTTGGACGACCACACCTTGGACGCTTCCGGCACATATGGCGCTGGCCATGAACCCGGAGATGGAATATGTGCGTGCCCAGCAGGAAGACGGCGTATATATCTTAGCTAAAAACCTGGTGGAAGAAGTGCTGAAAGGCGACTACACTATCCTTTCTACCCACACAGGTGCCGACTTTATCGGCCAGAGCTACACGCCGCCGTTCAATTATATCCAGGCTGAGAAGCACAATGTAATCGTCGGTGCGTCCTTTGTCACTGATTCCAGCGGTACCGGGATCGTACACATGGCCCCGGCACATGGTGAAGATGACTATAAGAGCTGCCGTGAGAATGGCATCAGCTTTGTTAATGTTGTGGATACTTCCGGTAAGTACACCGGTGTGGTGAGCGATTTTGCCGGACGCTTCGTTAAAGACTGCGATTTGGATATCATCAAGGTGCTGTCCGAAAAAGGACTGCTCTACAATAAAGAGAAATACGAGCACAGCTATCCGTTCTGCTGGCGCTGCGATACACCACTGCTCTATTATGCAACAGACAGCTGGTTCATCCAGACGACAGCTATCAAGGATCAGCTGATCGCTAACAATAACACCGTGGACTGGTATCCGGATCACGTGCGGGAAGGCCGCTTCGGCAAGTTCCTGGAAGAGCTGGTCGACTGGAATATCAGCCGTAACCGCTATTGGGGCACACCTCTGAACGTGTGGGTCTGCCAAGACACCGGCAAGGAATTCGCGCCGCACAGCATCGCTGAGCTGCGTTCGATGGCAATCGGCGAAGTTGCAGAGGACATCGAGCTGCACAAGCCGTATGTGGATAATATCAAGCTGCGCAGCCCGTTCAGCGAAGGCGGAGTAATGGTGCGCACACCGGAAGTCATCGACGTCTGGTTCGACAGCGGATCGATGCCGTTTGCACAGAGCCACTATCCGTTCGAGAACAATGAAACCTTCGAGGATCAGTATCCGGCGGATATGATCTGCGAAGGAATCGACCAGACACGCGGCTGGTTCTACAGCCTGCTTGCGGTGTCGACACTGTTCAAGGGCAAGGCGCCTTACAAGGCAGTTATCGCCCACGGCCACATCTTCGATGAGAACGGCCAAAAAATGTCCAAATCCAAAGGCAATGTTATCGACCCTTGGGAAATCATGAACGAATACGGCACTGACGCATTCCGTTGGGCGATCCTGTCTGACAGTGCGCCATGGAATAACAAACGCTTCTCACGCGGTCTGGTCGGCGAGACCAAATCCAAGGTAGTAGATACACTGGTTAACACCCATGCATTCCTGACGTTGTACGCCGGCATTGACGGCTATGATCCAGCGGATCATCCGTTCAAAGTCTCCGAGCATAAGCTGGACCGCTGGATTCTCTCCCGCCTGAACAGCCTGATCCTGCTGGTGGATAAGGGCCTTGCCGTCAACGACTTCGTCAATACGTCCAAAGCGATCGAGAACTTTGTGGATGAGTTGAGCAACTGGTACATCCGTCGTTCCCGTGACCGGTTCTGGGGCAGCGGTCTTGGCGAAGAAAAGCTGGATGCTTACCGGACACTGACGCATGTGCTGCTTACTACAGCTACACTGATGGCTCCGTTCACACCAATGCTGTCTGAGGACATCTTCACGAACCTGGGCGGCGGCGAAAGTGTGCATCTGGCGGATTATCCTAAGGCTGATGAAAACCTGATCGACCTTGAGCTGGAACGCGATATGGAAAGTGCCAGAGGGATTGTGGAGCTGGCCCGTAACGTGCGCAACGAAACCGGCATCAAGAACCGTCAGCCATTGTCTGAACTGATTGTTTCCCTGGACCGCAATTTGGATATTGCAGACTATGAGGAGATCATCAAGGATGAGATCAACGTTAAGCATATTGTCCTGGAGAACAGCGACAGCGGCTTTGTGGACTTCACCCTGAAGCTGAACCTCAAGGTAGCAGGTAAGAAATACGGTAAAAACGTCGGCTTCCTGCAGGGCTTCCTGAAAGGGATGGACAGCGAAGCTACCCGCAAAGCCGTGAGTGAAGGCATCGTAGCGATTGTCTCACCGGAAGGCGAAGAGCTGCAGATTACTGCCGAAGAGCTGCTGGTTGAGAAGCAGGCAAAAGCGGGATTTGCTGCCGCCTCCGGGTATGGTCTGACCGTGGCGCTGAATACCGAGATTACGCTGGAACTGGAGCAAGAGGGCTGGGTGCGCGAAATCATCCGTGCTGTGCAGGATACCCGCAAACGTCAGGATCTGGTCATTGAGAAACGGATTGCCCTTTCACTGCAGCTGGACGACGAGCTGAAAGCAGCCGTCACCGCATTTGAACATGTGCTGCGTGAGAACGTATTGGTGACTACGGTTGATTTTGACAGCAACCACAGCTTTGAGACAGTCGATGCCGGCGGCAGATCCATCGGGATCTTTATCGGAGAGTAAGGCCTGCGCGCCTGCTGTGCATTACCTGCTCCCAAATGGCATATACTAGCGGCATAAGAAGAAACGTCCAGGCAGCCCTGAACCAAGGGCGTGTGCTTTCCCTTAGTGAACGGTACCCGTACCGCTTACAGGATGCCGTTACTGCGTGAAGATAGGGATAGATTTCAGAACATCTTTATCTATTACGTACAATAACGAGTCCGTGTTCCTGGAGAGACCTCTCTATCAGGGCCGGACTTTTTATTTGCGGCAAAGGGCAGTCAGGACGGGGTACTGAGAATGCCGTGGAAGGGGCTATCAATGGTGGCGGGTAGGGAGCAGGAGCACAATAATTCTATCTATAACGGGAGAATCTCCATTAAGACATCGCGGGCAAACCTCAATTCGGAACAGGAGAGGGAGAGTCAGCTGGATACGAAGGAGGAGCCGCAAATTACGCAGGAAGAAAAGCTGAATGCCGTCTACCGGCTGACTACCGGACTGGCCCAGCAGATGGAGAAGTCGCGGATCGCAGACTATACAGAGCTGCTGTACTCTCCCTTTCGCTTAATCTGGCTCAATGTTCTGGCGGGGACGGCCCGCGGGGTGGGGATCGCGCTCGGTTTTACTTTTTTTGCGGCGACCATTATTTATGTCCTGCAGGTGCTTGGCGCGCTCAATCTGCCGATTATCGGGGATTATATTGCTGATATTGTCCGGATCGTCCAGCATCAGCTGGAGCTGAAGACCTTTTAACCGGGCCGTATTTTTGACTTTTTGCTGAGAAAAAGGAGCAGCCCATGGCTACTCCCTGTCTGTTTTTCTATTCGGTTCCAGGAGATAGCTGCCTTCCTCGGAATCCATATAGTGACGGTAGCTGTTTCCTTTGATTATGGTGAGATGATTGCCGGCAATATCCGTAGCGACAAAATTTTCCCATGGTTCTACAAAGCCTTCGGTCTCATCGGCTTCGATCTCCATGTCATTATACGAGCGGATGTCATTATCTTCGGCCATGGCCGGGGAGTTTGAGCTGCCATAGCTTTCAACAATCTGCCAAGCGTCTTCGCCGTCGAAGCCGTTTTGCTCGTCTCGTTCATCGAGGCTGGTCCGTCCAAATGGAGGCGACAGAAATTCTTCTTCTGCCGGCCGTGTAAACGGGGAGAACTGGCGGGGATTATGCTCTTTGCAGTACCGGGTTGCAGGGACAACGGACAAGCGTTCATATGGAATGTCCTGTCCACAAACCGCGCAGGTGCCGTAGCTGCCCTCATCAATCGCTTTCAGGGCATCATCGATTTCCTCGAGCTCATGTTCATCCCGTTCCACAAGGGAAATGTCCATGGAGCGGTGATACAGCTCCGTTGCGGCATCGCCGGGATGATTGTCATTGGTCGACAGCTCTCCGGTGTTATCCCGCAGGGATTCCTGCAGTCCATAATGCCCGTTGTTTTGCAGACGGTGGCTGATTTCCTGCTGCTGCTGAAGTAGTAGGGTATGCAGCTCTCCAAGCTGCTGTGGTGTCAGTCGGCTCATAGGGCCCTATGCTCCTTTCAGGTGCTGATGCTTACCGGCAGCTTACACCGGTTCTTCCTTTGATAGCTTGACCTGAGGAAGGTTATTTTACCGCTGGAAAATAGTTCTGAGTAAGAGGCCGTTTGCTAAAGGCCTGCCATGGACGGGTTCTTGAGGCCTGTGCTACAATATACAAGTCTTTATTCAGTATTCGTACCGCGTCCGCGGGAAAAATAAGAACGGAGTGACAACTTCTGTGGTGTACTTTCTGATTGCGCTTATTGTATTTTTGATTGACCAGGGTACCAAATATGTTATTGCTACCCGGCTGGAGATTGCTGAGCAGATTCCGGTTATTAAGGATTTCTTTATTATTACCTCTCACCGCAATCGTGGAGCCGCTTTCGGAATTCTTGAAGGACAGCAGTGGTTCTTCATTTTGATTACGGTTATCGTTGTTGTCGGTATCGTCTGGTACCTGAACAAAGCCCGGAAGACCCGCAAACTGCTGCCTACTGCGCTGGCACTTGTGCTTGGCGGAGCGGTCGGCAACTTTTTGGACCGTTTACTGAACGGTGAAGTTGTAGACTTCCTGATGTTCAATTTCGGCAGCTATACATTCCCGATTTTCAATGTGGCCGACTCCTGCATCGTCATTGGGGTAGCGCTGATTATTCTCGATACGCTGCGTGACATAAAGGGCGGAGAAGATATTACCGAAGTTAAGGAATCCAAGGAAGTCAAAGAAGGGAATGAATGATTTGAATAAGGACGTCAAAGAGATGGCGGCTGGGGCTGCCTCTGAAGAAGATAAGGACGTCACCGAATGGACGGTTATTGCAGAAAATGCCAAGGAACGGATCGATAAATATATCACTGAGTCCTGGGAAGAGGATATTTCCCGTTCTCAGGTACAGCTGTGGATCAGCAGCGGACATGTTACGGTAAACGGTGCTCCTGTAAAAGCGAATTATAAGCTGAGTGAAGGCGATGTTGTGGCGGTTACTGTTCCAGAGCCGGAAGTGACTGATCTGGTGGCAGAAGATATTCCGCTTGACGTGGTTTATGAGGACAGCGATGTCATTGTTGTCAACAAGCCGCGTGGCATGGTTGTCCATCCGGCAGCAGGGCATCCTTCGGGCACCCTGGTCAATGCGCTGATGTATCACTGCAAGGATCTGTCCGGCATTAACGGCGAGATCCGCCCGGGCATTGTGCACCGCATCGACAAAGACACCTCTGGCTTGATTATGGCTGCCAAAAATGATGCCAGCCATGCATCCCTCGCAGCCCAGCTCAAAGAGCACAGCGTAACGCGCCGCTATATCGCTGTAGTGCACGGTAACCTTTCGCATGACAAGGGAACTGTGGACGCGCCAATCGGCCGCGATCCCCATGACCGTAAGCTATATACGGTAACAGAGAAGAACAGCAAGCGGTCGGTTACGCATTTTACCGTGCTGGAGCGCTTTGGCGACTGTACCCTGCTGGAGCTGCAGCTGGAGACGGGGCGTACACACCAGATCCGCGTGCATATGAAGTTTATCGGTCATCCGCTGGTCGGGGATCCGGTATACGGGCGCAGTAAAGGGACCACCATGGCTGGACAGGCTCTGCATGCCGCTGTACTGGGCTTCGTGCATCCTTCGACAGGACAGTATATGGAATATAGCAGACCGATTCCTGCAGATATGGAAGAAGTGCTGTTTACACTGCGCAGCAGATAAGTACAAATGAAGTGATGATAAATCCATGGTTTTGAAGGCGGCTTTCCTTCATATTTAGGATATAAGATGTAAAGATAGTCAATCATGGGATACAAAAAATGCCAGGAGATGAGAACAAGATTATGAGTATTGAACAATACCAGAACACCTTTATTCAGACTAATTTTGCAGACCGCATCGGCGGCGCGAACTACGGCAAAGATACTAACATTTATAAATTCGAGAAAATCAAACGCGCTAAAGCTTCGGCGAAGCAGGATTTTCCTAACATTGAACTGATTGACATGGGCGTAGGCGAACCGGATGAAATGGCTGATGAAGGTATCGTCTCCAAGCTTGCCCTCGAAGCTGCCAAAGAAGAAAACCGTGGTTATTCCGATAACGGGATCCCTGAATTCAAAGCAGCGGCTGCCGCTTACCTGAAAGAAGTATTCCAGGTTGAAGGCATTGATCCAGTAAACGAAGTGGTGCACTCCATCGGTTCGAAGCCGGCTTTGGCGATGCTGCCTTCCTGCTTCATCAATCCGGGCGATATCACAATCATGACCATTCCGGGATATCCGGTTCTGGGCACCCACACCAAATACTTAGGCGGACAAGTCTACACCGTGGAACTCAAGAAGGAAAACAACTTCCTGCCAGACCTGAACTCCATTCCGGAAGACATCGCCCACAAGGCGAAGCTGCTCTATCTGAACTATCCGAACAACCCTACCGGCGCAAGCGCAACGCCTGAATTTTTCAGCGCTGTTGTTGACTGGGCCAAAAAATATAATGTCGTAGTCATTCATGACGCGCCTTACGCAGCCCTGACTTATGATGGCGTGAAGCCGCTGAGCTTCCTGTCCGTTCCAGGCGCGAAGGATGTCGGTGTAGAACTGCACTCCCTCTCCAAGTCTTATAACATGACTGGCTGGAGAATCGGGTTTGTAGCCGGCAACCCGCTGGTTGTGAAGGCATTCAGCGACGTGAAGGACAATAATGACTCCGGTCAGTTCATTGCCATCCAAAAGGCTGCTGCCTACGGTCTGGCGAACCCGCAGATCACCGAAGCCATTGCCGCCAAGTATTCCCGCCGCCACAACATGCTGGTGGATGCGCTGAATAGCCTGGGCTTCAAAGCCGAGAAACCGAAGGGCTCGTTCTTCCTGTATGTAGCTGCACCTAAAGGTGTTAAAGGCGGACGCCGCTTTGAATCCGGCGAAGATTTCTCGCAGTTCCTGATCCGCGAGAAGCTGATTTCCACCGTGCCTTGGGACGATGCCGGCGCATTCGTACGCTTCTCCGTTACTTTCGTAGCCAAAGGCGAGGAAGAAGAGAAACGTGTAATCTCCGAAATTCAAAGACGTCTGAGCGACGTTGAATTCGAATTTTAATACTAAAGCCGCCGCAGTTTTCACTGCGGCGGCTTTTTTTGTATAAGCTTTTACCCTATTGTGAACCAGCTTCTAATGGGCCCAAGCCACACGTATCCTCTCTGCTCCGGTTTATTTAGAGGACGGACGGTAGGCTTTTTTGTGGAAATTATTAATATAGCGGAACAGGGACTCACCGTTGTCCTCTACCTGTGCGCTCTGCTCCAGCGGTTTCAGCATGGCCTGATATGGCTCCGGAACCCAGATGTACTGATGCACATAAGGGGTTAAGATGAAGCCGTTTTTCTCCCAGAAGTGAATACGCTGTGCATGAGTCTCCGAGCTCCCCGATTCTGCCTCTATAATGACGCCCAGTACGTTATTAGTTTGTTTTGCCCAGTCTAGGATCAGATCCAGAAACACCGTCCCGGCCCCACGGCCGCGCAGCTCCCGGCTGACCGCCAGATAATCTATAATAAGACGTTTCCCTTCCGCACCATTCACTATTCCCGTTACAGCCATTGCAACTGCTTGTCCATCTATAAGGCCTGCATGGATATGGGCAATTCCCCGGTCCAGCATACTGCGCAGGATACCTTCCGGTTTCGCCCCGCTGGGAAAAGCCTCCCGGTATACCGGCTCGATAGATCTCCACAGCTTATCATCCCAATGTGCAATCGTAATTAGCTCCATGTTCATCATCCGTCGCCTCCAATTTCATCATAGCAGACCGGGATGGGAAGAGTAAAAAAGGAAGTGAAGACTGAATTTCCTGCCCTCCTTGGAATATGACATACAGATGTCTATTTAGGGTTGATAGAATAGAAATAGGTACACATTCAAAGGAGTGTAGATATGGACAAAATGGATTATAAAAAAACCAATAAAGAACTGTATCAGCCAAAGACTGAACCCGGTATCATTGATGTTCCGGCGATGACCTTTATTCAGGTAAACGGGCACGGCAACCCAAATGATCCGGAGGGCGAATATCAAAAGGCTGTGGAGACGCTATATGCTCTATCCTATACAATTAAAATGTCACCCAAAAACGGGCCAGCGCCGCACGGCTATTTTGAGTATGTGGTGCCCCCGCTGGAGGGGCTGTGGTGGCAGGAGGGACTCCGCGGAGTGGACCTCACGAGCAAGGATACCTTCAGCTGGACAGCTATGATCCGCCAGCCTGATTTCGTGAATGAACAGGTATTTGCCACCGCGGTCGAAGCAGTGAAACGGAAAAAGCCGCAGGTTGATGTCTCCAAGGCTGGACTTGTAACATTCACAGAGGGACTATGCGTGCAGTGTATGCATATTGGCAGCTTTGATAACGAGCCCGCAACAGTTGCCAAAATGAACAGCTACATCGCAGAGCATGATCTGCTGTGCGACCTGTCAGATGCCAGACGGCATCATGAAATTTACCTCTCTGACCCACGCAAAACAGAGACAGCCAAGCTGAAGACGATTCTGCGGCATCCTGTGCGGAAGGCTTGATTAAGATTATTGAAATTACTTGGATAAAAATGTAATATTATTGGAAATAGGGGAAGTATAGAGTGAATCCTTGCAGAGGTTCCTAATCGGAAAGGAGTGATGTGTATGAGTCATACAGATCCTGAACAGTCCGAATATGAAAAGCTTGTGCCTGCCAGGAAGCTAGCGGGCACAGCCGTTACGGAACGTCAAACCGCCTATATAGATGATCAGTTACTTCCGCAGCAGAAGATTGAGGCCGGTGGCCCTCCGCGGAGGGTGGATTTGGATACCCTGCCGGCTCCTATCCGGTATATTGGTTATGCTGTGATGTTCGGTATCCCCGTTTTATTCTTAGTATTAATTATTGTTAGCTTTATCAAATAAGCAGGCGGGGTTTTTGCCGCTGATGTTTTTATGTTTAGTTTTATCTTTTTATCTTTTTATCTTTTTATCTTTAGTGTTTATCTTTTATGGTTGATAACGCTGAGGCGCAGCCAGCCGTTATGCCTTTGCTGCCCTTACTCCTTCGAACTGGGGAAGGTTTCTGTTAGGTGGAAGCGCGGAGGGGATTTTGGAACTGTAGGAGCGGTAGCGTCCGCCTTTATGTTTGGATTTCTACCGCTGCTAGCGGTATTAATCAGGAAATCCAAACATAACAGCGGCCGGAAGTCCAAAATCCCCGCAGCAGCGCCCATCACCTAACCACCCAACACCCAACCAGCGCCACCACCAATCCAAAGAAATCTTTCCCAGTTTGACACCCGCCTCAACATCTGTCATAATTCTGTTAAATGAATATGCGCCTTTAATTCAGTCCCGTGAGGCTGGCAAGGTAACGTGAATCGAGGTTCGCGACTTAGAAAGGAATCCGTATGAGTACGGAGGGCCTTTTTATGCGCGCGGACACGCCATCTTTAGTAATCTGCGGATTTCACTCCTTGCCTGTTTCGGGCAAGGAGTTTTTTGATTTCCGGGAGCTTGAACGGGCGTACAAGCGAGAGGATGGCCAGATAATGTATACCGAGAAGAATGTAATTATGGATGAGACGGCAATTCGCCGGGCGCTGTCGCGCATTGCACATGAGATTTTGGAGAAGAACAAAGGGATTGAGAATTGCCTGCTGATCGGCATCCGCACACGCGGGGTGTACCTGGCACAGCGAATCGCGGAACGGATCAAGGAGATCGAGGGTGTTGATATCCCTTGGGGAGAGCTCGACATTACGCATTACCGGGATGACCGCGAAGGCGGCGACAACCGGGAAGCAATGGACCGGGCGGTCGTGGAGAGCAATGTGACCCTTCCCGCCGGCACCAGCGGCATCCGTGACAAAAAAGTGATTTTGTTCGACGATGTGCTCTACACCGGCCGTACGATCCGCGCAGCAATGGATGCACTGATGGATTGCGGACGGCCGCGGATGATTCAGCTAGCTGTGCTGGCCGACCGCGGACACCGCGAGCTGCCGATCCGGCCGGACTACATCGGCAAAAACGTACCGACCTCCAGACATGAGCAAATCGAAGTGGCGCTGAAGGAATATGACGGCAGAGACGAGGTTTACATTATTTCGAACCGGGAGGAACGATAACAATGATGACAGCAACCAAGGTGAAGGAACGTAGTCTGCTGGGGATTAAGGAGCTGGACCGGACAGAGATTTTGCAGCTTTTGAACAGAACGGCTTACTGGGACAATCAGAGCGAGAAGCTGAACCCGGTGCTGAAGTCGCACTTTGTAGCCAATATGTTTTTTGAGAATAGCACGCGTACCCGCTTTTCCTTTGAAATGGCCGAGAAACGCCTGGGGGTTCAGGTGCTGAACTTCACAGCTGCGGCTTCTAGTGTAGAAAAAGGCGAGTCGATCTACGATACAGTCCGTACGCTGGAATCGATGGGGATCGACGCCGGAGTTGTGCGTTTGAAGCCTGCGGGTGTCCTGCAGCAGCTTTCGGAGAAGGTATCTATACCGCTGGTTAATGCAGGGGACGGGAACAACGAGCATCCGACGCAGGCGCTGCTGGACATGTATACGATGACCAAAAACTTTGGCGAGCTGAAGGGCCTGAAAGTATCCATTATAGGAGACATTATGCATAGCCGCGTAGCGCGCTCGAACCTCTGGGGACTGACGAAGATGGGGGCGAAGGTGCAGTTCTGTGCACCGGACAGTATGAAGGCCCCGGAACTGGCACAGTACGCACCTTATGTAACAATGGAGGAAGCTCTGAAGGCCGATGTGGTTATGATGCTGCGTGTGCAGCTGGAACGCCATGCCACGGGTATCCTGCAGTCAGCTGAAGAGTACCGCAAGCAGTATGGACTTACCGAGGAGCGCGCGGCAAAACTGGACAAGAATACCATCATCATGCATCCGGCGCCCGTTAACCGCAATGTGGAAATTGACGATGCAGTAGTGGAGAGCAGCCAGTCGCGGATCTTCCCGCAGATGGCAAACGGGGTGCCGGTCAGAATGGCCGTGATGGAACGGGCGCTTCTGTAACCGGAGGGGAACTCATAAAAACCTGACATAAATGTATTAATAAATATACACAAAGATGAATTTTTATTATATAATAACGAGAGAGCTTGCAGCTGCGGCTTGCGGGCAAAAGGAGAATCATGACAGTGATCATTAAAAACGCCAGCGTATTGAACAAAGAAGGCGAACTGGAAATCAAGCATATCGTAGTTCAGGACGGAATGATTACAGCGATCGAAAGTGATCTGCCGGCTGCTGATGAATCTGCAGAGATTGTAGACGCTGCAGGCAAGCTGCTGACTCCCGGCCTGATTGACATGCATGTGCATCTGCGCGAGCCTGGCTTTGAGCATAAAGAAACGATTGCAACCGGTACGCTATCGGCAGCTAAGGGCGGATTTACCACGATCGCCTGCATGCCAAACACCCGCCCGGTGACAGACACCCCGGAGATCGTGGAGCTCGTCAAAGACAAAGCGCGTGAAGCCGGACTCGTTAAAGTGCTGCCTTATGCGGCAATCACCAAAAATGAGCTTGGCCGTGAGCTGACGGACTTTGCCGCCTTGAAAGAAGCTGGTGCGATTGGCTTTACCGATGACGGTGTAGGCGTACAGACTGCCCAAATGATGAAGAATGCAATGAAGCTGGCAGCAGACTTAGATATGCCGGTCATCGCCCACTGTGAAGATGATTCACTGGTGGAAGGATGCGCGGTCAACGAAGGCACCTTCGCAACGAAGCACGGACTGAAGGGAATTCCCAATGAGTCGGAAGCCATTCATGTCGGACGCGATATTCTGCTCGCCGAAGCGACTGGCGTCCACTACCATGTGTGCCATGTCAGCACGGAGCAATCGGTGCGGCTGATCCGCCAAGCTAAGCAAATCGGCATCAAAGTGACCGCTGAGGTGTGTCCACATCATTTGCTGCTCTCAGAGGAAGACATTCCAGGGCTTGATGCCAACTGGAAAATGAACCCGCCGCTGCGCTCGCGCCGTGATGTGGAAGCCTGTATTGAAGGGCTGCTGGACGGAACACTGGATATCATCGTAACCGACCATGCGCCGCACAGTGAAGAAGAGAAGGCCAAGGGCATGCAGCTTGCACCGTTTGGCATCGTCGGCTTCGAGACAGCCTTCCCGCTGCTGTATACCGCTTTTGTGGCTACAGGCAAATGGGATCTGTCACTGCTGGTACAGCGGATGACTGCTGATCCGGCCCGCGTGTTCCGGCTGAATACAGGCAGACTTGCGGTAGGAGCACCTGCCGATTTAACACTGATTGATCTGAACGAAGAGCAAGTGGTGGACCCGGCTGCTTTTGCCAGCAAAGGACGCAATACTCCTTTCACCGGCTGGAAGCTGAAGGGCTGGCCGGTTAAGACCTGGGTTGATGGCAAAGAGGTATGGACTAAAGCGTAATTAACGAACTGGTGGGACGAAAATGCCCGCTGTATGGAGCAGGTGAACCTACGGCGGCATTTTGGCGCGTACACTCCGCTAGTGATGCAAGGCATAGAATCAGACTACAGAAACAAGAAGGAGTGGAAGGGAATGCAGGCGAGATTGCTGCTACAGGACGGAACGCTTTTTACAGGCACCGCATTTGGCGCTGAAGGCGAAATGACAGGCGAGGTTGTATTTAACACAGGGATTACAGGATATCAGGAGGTGCTGTCAGATCCTTCGTATTGTGGACAGATTGTTACCATGACTTATCCGCTGATCGGAAACTATGGCATCACCCGCGATGATTTCGAATCTGTGCGTCCGTTTGTTCACGGCTTTGTTGTACGCCGCCATGAGGAAGTGCCAAGCAACTGGCGTGCTGAATATAGCGTTGATGACCTGCTGAAGGAATATGGCATTCCCGGCATCAGCGAGATCGACACCCGGATGCTGACCCGCATTATCCGCCACTACGGCACCATGAAAGCCATCCTGACTACATCGAATAAGCGTGTGGAAGAGTTGATGGAAATGATGGGAGATACAACGATTGAAGAGCTGCGCAACCAGGTTGCCCGTACTTCTACAACTAAGACTTACAGCAGCCCGGGAACCAAAGAGCGGATCGTGCTGGTTGATTACGGCGCAAAGACCGGTATTCTGCGCGAGCTGAACAGCCGCGGCTGCGACGTGGTTGTAGTACCGCATGATGTGACAGCGGACGAAATCCGCCGTCTGAACCCGGACGGTATCCAGCTGTCCAACGGCCCTGGGGACCCGAAGGATGTGCCTTATGCGGTGAAGACGATCTCCGAGCTGCTCGGTGAATATCCGATCTTCGGTATCTGTCTGGGTCACCAATTGTTCGCTCTGGCTTGCGGCGCAGACACCGAGAAGCTGAAATTCGGCCACCGCGGCGGGAACCATCCGGTCAAGGAGCTGGAAAGCGGACGCTGCTTCATCACTTCACAGAACCATGGCTACACCGTTAATGATGAATCGGTACAGAGCACGGAGCTGGAAGTGACACACATCAACAACAATGATAAGACCATTGAAGGTTTAAAACATACCCGTTACCCTGCATTTTCGGTGCAATACCATCCGGAAGCAGCGCCGGGACCGCATGACAGCAGCTATTTGTTCGACCGTTTCCTGCAAATGATTGCCGACCACAAAGCGAAGACACCTGCCGGCTCACGCCAGGCCCAGCTTGCGGCAAATGCCAGAATCACGGCACCGAAACCTACTACTAAGCTTGAAGCCGTGAAAGGAGCTCTATAACATGCCAAAGAACGATAAGCTTAAAAAAATCCTCGTCATCGGCTCCGGTCCGATCGTCATCGGGCAAGCCGCTGAGTTTGACTATGCGGGAACCCAGGCCTGCCAGGCGCTGAAAGAAGAAGGCGTTGAGGTTGTACTGATCAACAGTAACCCGGCCACGATTATGACGGATACCAATATGGCTGATAAGGTCTACATCGAGCCGATTACACTCGAATTCGTAACGGCCATTATCCGCCAAGAGCGTCCGGATGGCCTGCTGCCGACACTGGGCGGCCAGACCGGCCTGAATATGGCAGTTGAACTGGCCCGTGCCGGCGTGCTGGAGGCGGAGAACGTGAAGCTGCTCGGAACCCAGCTGGAGTCCATCGAAAAAGCAGAAGACCGCGACTTGTTCCGGGAGCTGATGCGTGAGCTGGAACAGCCAGTACCGGAAAGTACCATCATTACAACGGTTGAGGAAGCTATGAGCTTTGCTGAGGAAATCGGCTTTCCGCTGATTGTGCGTCCGGCTTATACCCTGGGCGGGACTGGCGGCGGAATTTGCGACAACGCGGAAGAGCTGCGCGAGACGGTAAAAGCAGGGATCCGTTACAGCCCGATCGGCCAGTGTCTGGTGGAGAAGAGTATCGCCGGCATGAAGGAAGTAGAATATGAAGTAATGCGTGACGCGAATGACAACTGTATCGTAGTCTGCAACATGGAGAACTTTGATCCTGTTGGTGTACATACAGGAGATAGTATCGTCGTAGCGCCGAGCCAGACACTCTCAGACCGTGAATACCAGATGCTGCGCAGCGCTTCGCTGAAGATTATCCGTGCGCTGAATATCGAAGGCGGCTGCAACGTGCAGTTCGCGCTTGATCCGCAGAGCTACCAATATTATGTAATTGAAGTAAACCCGCGCGTAAGCCGCTCCTCGGCGCTGGCCTCGAAGGCGACCGGTTATCCGATTGCCAAAATGGCAGCCAAAATCGCCCTCGGCTACACGCTGGATGAGATCGTCAATCCGGTTACCGGCCAGACCTATGCCTGCTTTGAGCCGACACTGGATTACATCGTCAGCAAAATCCCGCGCTGGCCGTTCGACAAGTTCATTTACGCGAACCGCAAGCTGGGCACACAAATGAAAGCGACCGGAGAAGTAATGGCGATTGGCCGTACCTTTGAAGAGTCGATCCATAAAGCGATCCGTTCCCTGGAAATCGGTGTACACCGCTTCCGTCTGCCGGGCGCCGAGCTGCTGGAAGAGAGCGTGCTGCGAACCCGCCTGGCGAAGCCCGATGATGAGCGTCTGTTCCTGATTGCGGAAGCGTTCCGCCGCGGCTACGGCCTGCAGGAAATTCAGGATATCACGAACGTGGACTGGTGGTTCCTGTCCAAGATTGAAGGCCTGATTAACTTTGAGGATGTGCTGCGCAGTGAAGAGACGTTAAGCGCAGAAACACTCTACCAGGCCAAACGTAAAGGCTTTACTGACCGGGCTATTGCCGAAATTCGTGCAGAAGGACGCCCGGGCGGGGCACAGACGAAGGAAGCAGATGTCCGTATTATGCGCCTGCAACAGGGCCTGACGCCGGTCTTCAAGATGGTAGATACCTGTGCGGCTGAGTTCGAAGCGACAACACCTTACTACTACTCTACCTATGAGACAGAAAATGAAGTGACCCATTCGGATAAGCAAAAAGTAATCGTGCTCGGTTCCGGTCCGATCCGGATCGGCCAGGGGATTGAATTTGACTACTCTACCGTACATGCGGTATGGGCCATTCAAAAGGCCGGCTACGAAGCTGTCATTATCAACAACAATCCGGAGACCGTATCGACGGACTTTAATACTTCAGACCGGCTGTATTTTGAACCGCTGTTCTTTGAAGATGTAATGAACGTGATCGCACAGGAGAATCCGATTGGGGTCATCGTCCAATTCGGCGGACAAACGGCGATCAACCTTGCTGCGCCGCTGGCGGCAGCCGGTGTTAATATTCTCGGCACGAGCCTGGAGAGCATTGATGAAGCTGAAGACCGCAAGCGGTTCGAAGCACTGCTGGCCCGCCTCGATATCGCTCAGCCGAAAGGCAAGACGGTTACCGATGCCAGTCAGGCTGTAGAAACTGCACAATCACTCGGCTATCCGGTGCTTGTACGCCCTTCTTATGTACTAGGCGGACGCGCAATGGAGATTGTCTACAATGATGCTGAGCTGATGAGCTATATGGTGGAAGCGGTGAAGGTTAATCCGGAGCACCCGGTGCTGATCGACCGTTATATGCTGGGTAAAGAGGTCGAGGTTGATGCGATCTGCGACGGCGAAACGGTTGTTATTCCGGGCATCATGGAGCACGTGGAACGCGCAGGCGTTCACTCCGGCGACTCAATCGCTGTATACCCTCCGCAGTATCTGGATGAAGGGCTGAAACAGAAGATCAGTGAAATTACGATCAAGATTGCCAAAGAGCTGAAAACGATCGGACTGGTCAACATCCAGTTTGTTATTTACCAGAATGAAGTATATGTAATCGAAGTGAATCCGCGCTCCTCGCGTACGGTTCCTTTCCTGAGCAAGGTAACCGGCATTCCGATGGCTAACCTGGCAACCAAAATCATCCTCGGCGGCAAGCTGAAGGAAGATGGTTACACAGAAGGCCTGTGGCCGGAAAGCGACTATGTATCGGTTAAAGTGCCGGTGTTCTCCTTTGCCAAGCTGCGCAGAGTAGAGCCTACCCTGGGACCTGAAATGAAATCTACCGGTGAAGTTATGGGCCGCGACAAGCTGTATGCTAAGGCGCTGTACAAAGGGCTGATCGGTGCGGGTATGAAAATTCCGGCAACCGGTGCGATCATCGTTACAGTAGCGGACAAAGATAAAGCTGAGGCAGTAGAGCTGATGAAGGGCTTCCACGCTATGGGCTACAAAATCATCGCAACCGGCGGTACGGCGCAGGCGCTTGAACAGGCCGGCCTGAACGTGATGAACGTCAACAAGCTGGATGAAGGTGAGCCTACCATCCTTGACCTGATCCGCAGCGGTCAAGCCAACTTCGTATTCAATACCCTGACCAAAGGCAAGACGCCGGAACGCGACGGCTTCCGTATCCGCCGCGAAGCGGTAGAGAACGGGGTCGTATGTATGACATCACTGGATACGGTAACGGCGCTGCTGAGAATGCTGCAGACGATTAACTTCTCGTCGCAGTCGATGCCAGCTTTTGTCGGACAATAAAATAGAAAATTACGGGCAGCTTCCGGGCGGTTCCACAAAGGACGGTTTGCGTTATCGCAGACCGTTCCGCTGTGCCCGGGACCTGTACTGAAGGAGATGGATAACAACCATGGAGCAGACTCCAGAACAGGCCCAACATGAGAGTATCGGTCATATCACCAAACGGGATGAAATGGCCGGAAGGCTGATGATTCCCCTTGATTATCCTGATGCAGCCGAGGCCAGGGTACTGATCGATAAGCTGGAAGGCATCCCGTGCTACCTGAAAGTCGGCATGCAGCTGTTCTATGCAGCTGGACCGGACTTTATCCGGGAGCTGAAGGACCGCGGGTATTCCGTGTTCCTTGATGTCAAAATGCATGATATCCCGAACACCGTCCGTGGTGGAGCGGAGAGCATCACGAGGCTCGGCGTGGATATGTTCAATGTCCATGCTTCCGGAGGCAAGGCGATGATGACAGCAGCGCTTGAGGGGGCCGCGAAGGCAGTCAGCCTGCATCCTTCACTGCATATTCCGCTGATTATCGCGGTGACACAGCTTACGAGTACCAGCCAGGAAGTCATGAATGGAGAAATTGGTATTGCCGGGAACGTAGAGGATACCGTGGTGCGCTACGCCCGTCTGGCGGCAGAAGCCGGCCTGCACGGCGTCGTTGCTTCCCCGCAGGAGTCTGCAGCTATCGCTGCGGCCTGCGGTCCGGAGTTCGTTACTGTGACTCCGGGTATCCGTCCGGCAGGCGCCTCACTGGACGATCAATCCCGGGTTATGACGCCTGGACAAGCTATCCGGCAGGGCAGCCACTTCCTTGTAGTGGGCCGCCCGATTACCGCAGCAGCCGATCCGCGCGCAGCTGCACTATCAATCATTGAGGAGATGACTCAAGTATGAGTACATTATCGAATACAAGCGAACAGGTCGCAGCTTATCTATTGGAGATTGGGGCGGTTGCACTGCGCCCGCAGGACCCGTTCACCTGGACCTCAGGCATTAAATCGCCAATCTATTGCGACAACCGTCTGACTCTGTCTTTTCCGGAAGTGCGTAACTATATCGCAAATGGCTTCGCAGAGCTGATTAAATCCAGCTACCCTGAAGCTCAGGTAATTGCAGGTACAGCGACTGCGGGTATCCCGCACGCGGCCTGGGTGGCCGACAAGCTGAACCTGCCGATGGCCTACATCCGTGACAAGGCCAAGGGCCACGGCAAACAGAACCAGATCGAAGGCATCATCTCTCCCGGCCAAAAGGTTATTGTCATCGAGGACCTGATCTCCACCGGGGGCAGCTCGATCAAAGCGGCTCAGGCCGTAGAAGAAGCAGGCGGAGAAGTGCTGGCGGTACTGGCGATTTTCAGCTATGAGCTGGACCGTGCGACTGAAGGCTTCACTGCAGCCGGAGTGCCCCTGCAAAGCCTGTCCAACTACACCACTCTGATTGATGTAGCCCTGAGCCAAGGCAAGATCGCCGAGGGCGATGTAGCTCTGCTGCAATCGTGGCGTAAAGATCCGGCATCGTTTGGAGTGTAAGTGTAAGGATCGGCCCATTAAGTTAACACAAGCTTGAGTCCGGCGTGCCAACTGGCCGCCGGAAGGCATTACATGCGGGAGTTCCGGTTTTTCAGTAATGAAATCCGGAAGTCGCGCATATTTTTTTATCATAGTGGGGTATCCTATAATTGCAGCGTTGAACAACAACCTCAAGGGAGACATCCATCATGAACTGGATATACTTTGCAAAGCTGTTCAGGACGAGATTTCAAGCAGGCTGCCTGGCAAAAAGACTGGAGCAGGACGGCTGGATTTACGGCTATCATGACCCGCGTTTTGTAGAGATTTACCGTTCACGGAAAGGGCGTTACGGGGTGCGATTCTTACCCTGAAGAATTAACAATTTCATCCTTGACTTTAGGGCCTCATTTAATGTATATTAACTATTGTCGCTGTTTGAATATGATTACTGACGCGGGGTGGAGCAGCCCGGTAGCTCGTCGGGCTCATAACCCGAAGGCCGCAGGTTCAAATCCTGCCCCCGCAACCAATTTATTTTCCTACAGCCATTGTACATTCGGATACTTTAGATCCGGGCCCTTAGCTCAGTTGGTTAGAGCGGTCGGCTCATAACCGATTGGTCACAGGTTCGAGTCCTGTAGGGCCCACTTCACTAAACCCCTTGCCTAGCAAGGGGTTTTTGCTATAAGTAGGCTCGATGGAGCGAATATGCGGGAGTGGGGAAAGGCTATATTTTTAAGCTTGCTAACGGAGACTTTTATTTCACAGGTCCAAGCTGCTTTTCTGCAAATTTATTGAGTTCATTTTCAATTCTCTCAACGGCCTCTTCCTGCATGATCGGCAACAGATGTGAGCGAATGACAACTATAGGACAAGCTCCTTATCAAGGTCTTCATTGTGGTGCATATATTAACAATGTACAGTGGACTAACGCTTTAATTGGTACAAGTCAATCCTCTAATCATACTTAGACTAATAGCGATCAAGCAACAAGTGCACCGGATGGTTCATATGGCTATCATACTTATACTCTAGATGTAGTAACCTATGAATTTCTGAATGCAGCAAATGAAACGGATTTTATTAATCTCAATTAAATTACATTTAAGTTGCATTTAATAAGATTAGTAGGGTACCCTTTTAGGGTACTCTACTCTAATTTTAGGGGGAAACTTTATGAAATCAAAAACACTGAAAATATTAACTTTAACGAGTATTCTGGCGATTGGGATTTCAAATATTGCATATGCCACAACATCACTGTCCGAAAAAACTATTAATCACTTAAAGGTTAATCAATACTATGTATTGTATACAGCGCCTAAGGCACCTTACATTGACTCCAAGCAAAGATTAATGGTTCCACTTCGGTCAATCAGTGAATTGCTTGGTGGCGAAGTTACGTATAATTCTAAATCTAAAACTGCTACAATTGTAATGGACAATCATAAGTTGTTGTTAACAAGTAACTCAAAGACAGCATCTTTGGATAATGCTGAGAGGTCTATGGATACTGTTCCTGTAATTTACAAGGGTTCCATGATTATACCCATGAAAATTATACTGGAATCTTTCCAAATCAAGGCTAATATTAACTCTAACTACGGATACGTGAATATACAAGACAGTCGGTTATTAAAAACAAAAATAGTCAGTAATTTTGAAGAGTTTGATTCGTCCCTAAACAGCATCGTTGATAATGAGAATGCATTCTTGCCTTTGCAGACAACAATTACAACTGAAACAGACCATTTGCTCTCTACAGTGAAAGTTGGAATTACAGCACAGAATATCTCCGGTAAAAATATCTCTACTGGAAGAGAAGATCTTCATCCTGTATTTCTAACAAAGGGGAAATATGTACTTGATTCGGATGGAGCATGGCCTGGTTCCAAAGCCAGAACTCGTCCAGCGGTTAAAGTGGATGAAAAGATTCAAAGATCATGGGAATTTTCTATCGAGAATAGTGATCCGTTACTATATATCTTAGCTAAAGGCAGGACTTTTAGCCAATCTATAAACAACTAAAATCAAGTTATTTGTAACCAGCAGATTTAAGAATATTTACGCAATTATCGCGAATATTGTATGAAACCGTTAATTCTAGTAAAAGGAATTCTAAAACCCATACTTTTGCAACTGCAGGCCGTCTTAATCAGACGGCTTTTTGACATCAAATTACCCTCTGGGTGTAAAGGAGGATACCTAATGGAGTTAAGAAGGTTTAAGGATGAGGATATTAATCAGATCGTCTCTATATTCTACGAAACCGTGCATTCCGTCAACAAACGGGATTACACCGGGGAGCAGCTTCATGCCTGGGCACCCAAAGAGGAAGAGCCGCTTAAGCTGAAGGCTTGGAAAGACGCGCTGAGTCACAATTTCACCTACGTTGCGGATATCAAAGGTGAAATCGTTGGATTTTCTGATATGAATCAAGAGGGGCATGTAGAGAGACTTTTTGTTCATAAGGATTATCTTCGGCAGGGGGTTGCTTCTGCTTTGGTAAACACACTTGAAGCTGAAGCAAGGCGGTTAGGACTTAATGAAATGGATACAGAGGCAAGTATAACTGCCAGGCCATTTTTTGAACGTTTAGGATACCATGTAATCCAGCAGCAGATCGTTGAACGTAAAGGTGTAGGGTTAGTTAATTTTAAGATGGTGAAAACACTACGCTAATATCAGCGACCATATATACTCCGAACAGAAATGGAGACTGGACACGATGAGAATGTATACAGACCCTAGAGGCGGAGCATATGAGCAGGTAATTGATCTGGCGATATCGAATTCGGAATGTTTTGTGCTGGGGAGAAGATTCCAGCCGATATGGCGTTACGGGACCGGTACACAGGTGTTTTGGAGGCGCTGGAGCCTTATCTGTTGAAGACCATCATAATCCAGAACAATAATATGGATGAGCTTATGCGAATCAGGAAGATATATAACAGTCATGCCTTCTATAGCGCTGGGACTTATTACTTATTCCGATGCTGTGAAGAAAGCGGGAAGCTGCTGAAGCAAATGGCAAGCCGCCTGTCGGACTGGATATACCCTAAACTGCCGGAGGACTTGTGTTTCTTGAAAAAAGGCGGCGGAGATTACCTGTACTCGGTAGTCCATGAACATATGTACGGAATGGATGTAACGGAGGAGGAAGCGGGTGAGCTGATGGAGCGGGTTAAGGGACTGTTTTTGGAATTAAAAGCACACCGTGATCTGGATCGTCTGCTGGACGATGCCATTAAACATCAGACTGACTGGCTGTATATAAGCGGACATAGGCTGACGGAGCTGCCGGAACGAATCCGGGAGCTTACAGAGCTGCGGGAGCTGGAGATTTTTGAACAAGATCTGTATCGTCTGCCCGAAGGGCTGTTCGAATTAAGCAAGCTGGAATGTCTGAAAATTTTATCTGCTGATCTGGAGGGCATTCCTGCATCTATAGCAAGACTGAAGAATCTGAAAGTACTGTCTATCCAGTGTGCGAGCTCGGACCGGCCGGCTCCCGGGTATCAGGCCAAGCCCAGGGAGGAGATCAGCCTAAACCGCATCCCGCCGGAGATCGGGGAACTGGAACAACTGGAGCAGCTGACGATTCAATACACCTCGATCCGTGAACTGCCGCCTGAACTGGAGCAGCTGAAGAATCTGCAATTCCTGGACATTGGTATGTGTCTGATCGAACGGAAGCCTGAATTTCTGGGCGGTATGAAGCAGCTGAAATACGTTAATGTGTCACGCAAATCGTTGTTCGAAATGGCATTAGACAATCCGCCCGAAGCATAAAGGTTAATAATAATCCTTCGAAGGGGAGTGATCCAACCTGTGCTTCATAACCAGGAATTCAAAGTGTACATTATAACTACTGGCGATATTATGCGGTTCTTTGTGATAGAGATCATAATCGGAACAGTGACATATGCTCTGGCGAACAAGATATTTCATAATTTTATTCTGGCAAGCGCAGGCGGATGGGTGGGCACGGAGACGATCAAATGGGTGAATGCTGCTGTGAAAATGCTGGTGAAGTAAAAATACAGCCCCGCCTCGATGAGGCGGGGCTGTATTTTTGTTGACCCAATCATCCCCGAGTGCATGCTGTGGCCAGGTATCCGTCTTACTGTGTCATGATGTTCCACAGCCCTTGGAACGCACCGGATTCGACTTCGAAAAATACCGGCGCATCGCCATAACGAACAAGTCCTTGACCAAAGAGTACCAGCTGAACCCGCGTCTTATCTTGGAGCTCCAGATAGATGACCTTGCGGTCTTCACTGTCGTAAATGCCCTGCGCGATCAGCGGTTCTGCTGCGAGCGGTTTGGCTGCCAGGAGGGCCGACAGGAAGCTGTCAAGCGCTTCACTTCCGCTAAGCGGCGCGTATTGCTGCAGCCCGTTATTCCAGCTGTCGAAGCTCTCCCACTGGGCGGAAGCGATCCGGCCTTCAAGATTCAGCTTGCCGATCAGATCGGCTCCGCTGTTAACAGTGATGCCGTTCGTATGCTCATACAGCTCAGCGAATACCTGGCCGTCGATTTCCGAATAGGACATAATCAGGAAGCCGGAATCGTATCCCTTCACGGTATAGATATCTGTCTCACCGATATTGGAGGATAGCTCAGTGTAATCGTCTTTACCGCTCCATTCGTCAATACCGCCGGTCGTCCGTCCGAGACTGTCACCGCGCAGCGCGGCTGCATCAGCGGCTTCGATACGTGTAGCAGACTGTGTATAAATATTCCCCTTATACACAACCAGGGCGATCATGCTTGCCTTAACACCCGAGCTAGAATCCGGCAGCTTCAGCTTGGGAATGTCGACGCTGCCGGCCGAAGCGGCTCCGCCTATACCTGATGTTCCGGGATCCACCTGTGCCACTTGTGCAGGTGACGTTGGCCCGTTTATCTGGTTCCATATAGTAGGCGAAGCCAGACCGATTCCGGCGGCGAGTACGATACTTGCTGCGATATATATTGTCTTACGCGGACGTTTTGTCTCCTGATGCTGCTCCATTTTGGCGAGTAGTCCTTTTTTCATCTCTTCGCTGGGGTTCATTGAATCCACCGCTTTCTTATAGGTTGATCGAAACTGATCCTCGTTCACTCCGGTTCCGCTCCTTCCAGCTCCAGTTTTAACAGCTGCCGTCCCCGCTTTAGCCTCATCTTCACGGCGGACTCACTGATCTGCAGTATTTTGCTGATCTCCTGGACGGGATAATCCTCGTAATAATACAAATGGATAACAGTCTTATACTTTACGGGCAGGGCCAGCACCAGCTGTAGCATTGCCAAATCCTCGGGGCTGTCTGCTGTAAGCGGCTCGGCACCCTCCAGCTTCCTCTCGCGCTTACGCCAGCCTCTGCCCAGCGATGTTTTGCACGTGTTGGTGAGTACCCGGATCAGCCATGCCTTCTGATGTTCGGCATCCTTGAACTCCGGCGCTTTCTCCATAAGCTTAATGAAGGTATCCTGAGTAGCTTCCTCGGCATCCTGGCGGCTGCCCAGATGAACCAGGGCAATCCGGAACAGCATTTTTGAGTAGGTTTCATAACTCTTTATCACATCATTCCCCGGCCGGGACATGAATCGCTGCATGATGCTCTGCCCTCCTTTACCTATAACACCATTAAGAACGGGATTTGGTCACATTTTGTTTCCGGAAAATTGACAAACGAAAAGAGAAGTGTTAAATTAACTATATAAAATATAGTAAATATAAAATTAATAGTTAAATATAGAGCTGAACCACAACTCATTAAGGAGGAGAGCATTATGGAACAGTCCGCTGCAGTTAAAAGGGATATAAGTGAAGTCAGAAAGGTTGTTCTAAACCAGGTGAGTGCAATCCATTCGGCAGGACCGGTACTTGAACCGGGAAATTGGGCGAAGCATGATCCTTTTCTGCTGATGATGGAGGATAAGTTCCAGAAGGGATCCTTTGACATTCACCCCCACCGCGGAATGGAGACGGTAACGTATGTGATCTCTGGACAGATCGAACATTACGACACCCACAGCGGGGAAGGCGGGGTGCTCGGGCCGGGGGATGTGCAGTGGATGACGGCAGGCAGCGGAGTTGAGCATAATGAAGTGCCCTCTGAAGGGATGACTGCGCATTCCCTGCAGCTTTGGGTGAATCTGCCGAAGGTGCACAAGATGACTACGCCGCGTTATCAGAATTTGAAAAGCGGGGATATGCCTGTACGGCAGGAAGCTGGCGCAGCCATAAAAGTTTTCTCCGGATCTTCCAAGGGAGTGGCTGGTCCAATCCGCAACTATGTTCCGGTAACGATGGTGGAGATGACCATTGAGCCGGGTTATACAGTCACGCAGGATTTGCCGGGCAGCTACAACGGGTTCATCTATGTTCTTGAAGGCGACGGAACCTTTGGAAACAACAAAGCAGCGGCTTCTAAAGGCCAAGTCTTATGGCTTGGTGAAGGCGGCAGCGGAGAAAGTGAAGTGGATATTACGGCAGGAGGGAAGCTGCGGGTGCTGTTATATGCAGGTGAACCTGTCCGCGAACCAGTAGTCGCCAGAGGACCGTTCGTTATGAATACGGAAAGAGAGATTACGGTGGCGTTCAGTGAGTACCGGCAGGGGACTTTTTTGAAATAAGATCTGTGAAGTAAAAATAGTATGGAAATGGGCAAGGTCATCCTTACGGGGATGGCCTTTTTTTTAGGTATATATAAGACGATGTGATATTAAGCAGATTTGGGATTGTGGATGAAGACTATAAAATGTAGTAAACTTAGAAGCCTGGAAATAATTCCATATTTTATCAAGGGGGACTATATGCAGGAACAACTGGCACGTGCGAATAAGGCGGCTTGGGAATCGAAGGCATATCAGGCTTGGGTAGAGCATCACGGATCTCCGGACGAGCTGGCCCGTAAATTATTAATAGACCCGCGGCACCCTTTGCGTTATTGGTTAAAGTACCTTGGTGATCCAACAGGAAAGAAAGTAATCAACCTGCTGGGTTCCCATGGCATGAAAGCGATCGCGTTAGCCGTGTTAGGCGCTGAGGTTACCGTGGTCGATATTTCTGAAGAAAATTGTAAGTATGCCTGTGAGGTTGCGGCTGCTGCGGGGATCCCTTTGAACTATATCTGCTCAGATGTATTGCATATTCCGGATGAAGAGGCGCTGGGCCAATTTGATATTGTATTGATGGAGTTTGGGATTTTGCATTATTTTACCGATCTAAATGACATTTTTGCTCTGGTCAGCAGAAGATTAGGCGCAAATGGCCGGTTGATGTTAACGGACTTTCATCCGTTTGCCAGGACATGGAGGACAACGGTAAATCTTCAGCATCCGACAGGGAATTATTTTGACGACACAATCCAGGAAGGCGAAATTGCCTTTGCTAAGCTGCTTCCTGAAAAAGAACGTTCGGGATTGGGGAGGGTTTTGACGCGGGGATGGACGGTTGGCGATATTATAACGGCAGTGGCCTCTAACGGGTTATATATCCGTACCTTTGAAGAGATACCTAATGCCCAGGACCCGAGTTTTCCGGAATTTTATACGCTGATTGCTGACAAATGTGATGTTCAACAGAGGAGCTTACGGACCGGTCCGGATGAAGGCTAAAGTTTGCCTATTCACCCAGTCGGCCAGCGGCTAATTTACATAGTCTATGGTGTACTCAATTATGAAGGAGGAATTTGGAATGGGTTGTTACGGTGAAAATGTAAGTCCGGTTGGTGGAGCTAACTGCGGCGGTGGATATGCTAGCCCCTTCACTTCTAGTGCTGCAATTCTGGTATTGTTCATTCTGCTCGTAATTATTACTAAATCCTTCTGGGTATAGAGCCTGGGAGTGCAACTTAAGCAAACATTTAGCACTGCTTCAGATTCGTTTAAGCTTCGGGATCTATATTAAATACATGACCCCCAGTGAATAGACCTTGACCCTGCCGGATGACCGGTAGGGTCACTTTTTTTGCCGTTATAGAACATGAGCTTAAGGTATTGCAAGATCTGTCTGATTTAAAAATAATTAAAGAAAGCCGGCGATTGACGGTTTGGGAGTAGCCATCTATGGGTAACTCCCTCTTTGAAGGATTGAGAAAAATCTGAAAACCGGAAGGAGGGAATCCTGTGTATTTTGATCAGTCACCTTATGAAGTTAAGTTGGACTGGGGACGGAGAGGGGCAAGGGCAGCAGCAGAGCGCGGGGACATTGTGATTATTGTAGACGTGCTTAGCTTCTCGTCTACGGTAGTAACGGCGGTTCAGCATAAAGCCAATATTTATCCGTATCCTCCGCCGATTAATGAAACCGCCAAAGCTTATGCCAAGGAGCTTGGTGCCGAAATGGTCTGGGGAAGATCGGAAGCTATAAGAGTGGGCGGCCACTCCTTATCGCCGTTGTCCTTCAGCTCAGCCGACTATGCCCGTGACTTTGTATTATGTTCCTTGAACGGTGCAGCCTGTACATGGATTGCAGCACAAGTGCCGGCTCTGCTTGTCGGCTGTCTGTTAAATGCTTCTGCTGTTGCAGATACTGCTAACCGGCTAAAGCTTGAAATGGACGTGAATATTACGGTAATCCCCTGCGGCGAGAAGTGGTCTGATGTTAAAGAGGGTGAGGATGAACTGCGCCCGGGCATCGAGGATTACCTGGGTGCAGGTCTGATTCTCTCCCGGTTAGCCGGAACGAAATCTCCGGAAGCGGAGGTGTGCATTGGCGCTGTGAAGTCCTCCGGTCATCGGATCAGGGATTTGATCTGGGAGTCTGCCAGCGGCCGTGAGCTACGGGAACGCGGATATGAAGATGATGTCACGTACTGCTGCCAAGCAGATATCAGCTATGCGGTACCGGTGCTGCAAGAAAACAGGTTTGTAAATGCCGGCGATCCCGTTTAAGCAGGACAGATTTTAGCTCATATTCAGCCGGATTTCATAATGGCTTAAGCTGGAGGCTGTATAGTAAGGACATACCCCCTAGTAATTGATATAGACCTTGCCGGAAGCCGGCGGGGTCATTTTTTTGCGGAAATACTTGTAGATAGGATAAAAAAAGTTACCGGATATGCCGGTGATGGATGAGATTTCTGTCTTCGTTTCTTTCCAGCACAGCCATCAATTGCCCCTGGAACACCCGCCTCTGAATCTGGTCAATCCGCTGTATGGCCAGTTCCTCCGGAACCTGAAACGTTGTGGCAATGTAGTGGATGGCATCCTCGCGCAGCTCCGGTAACGGTCGCGCAGAGATCATGGAGTAGGGCATAGCCGCATAAAGAATAAACCGCTCCGATTCGTCCTGCTGAGCCTGTGTAAAGTGTCCGGGCATCAGGATACGGCTTCCGGCATGACGGAGCAGATGGCAGAGCTCATGGAGAAATTCCAGGCGCTGCAGCTCGGGGGGGAGGCGGTTGTCGAGAAACATGGTGTACATCCCGGCAGAGGCCTCAATGCTCTTGCTCCGCACATCCAGATAATGAACCCAGATATTCAGCCGTTCGGCGATATAATTTACCGATATGTCCGACGGCAGCCGCACTTGCAAACGCTGATATAAATCCTCGGTCCAGTTCTCCAGGGCGGTCATTTGGTAATAAGACTGCATGTCATCACCTCGATATAGGATCGTATGTTCGTATTTAAGGGAAAAAGAAAAGCCCGAAGGGGCTAGTAGTTGCCGGATTCATACCGGAACTGATGTTCTTATGTATCTAAGCATAATGCAATTAAACCTGAATATCAAGTGTTTTTCCAAGGTTCGGATGAGGGCTCTGCTGGAGCATTTGGGCTATATTCTGCCCTTGAAGCTCAGCGGTATTCTTGGCAATACTCATGACCTGCAGCCCGACAGCCTGCTGTAAGGACGCCTGGCTCATTGCAATGGATAGAGCGGCAATGTCCATTTCGTACCTCCTGAATGGGTTATATCCCGTATTTTTGTGAATGCTGGCCAATTAGAATCCCAGGTTTGCCAGCCTTCCTTTAATGTATATCGTCCGGATAGAGCGGTTTATTTAGGCGAAGCGGATATTGTTTGCCGGTTGGCCCAGGCTGCCGGTCTCCCGGCAACATATTCTGTGCTGTGTAAGAGATGAACTTGAGAATCACGTTTCATGCATTTCATATCTCAGAGGAGGAATTAATGATGGGTGCAGATTATGGTTGCGGTTGCGGAAATAATGTTGGCGGAGTGAACCAGGGACCTCCGACGGTTACGCCGGTTGTAAGCCCATGGACCTCAACGAGTGCCATTCTGGTACTGTTCATCCTGCTGGTTATTATCACCAAGGCCTGTATATTCTAAAGGACTTTATGGTAAGTGCAGCCCCGTCAGGCAGAGTGCCTAAGCGGGGCTTTCACTTGGAATTATGTGTTATCACGATCATGTTGCATAAAGAACATTTGTTCGCATATAATACATATAATTATTACGGGAATTGTGATAAGGGGGACTTAAAGTGAAGGCAAGAGAATTGGAAAAGCTGATCGGACAAGTAATTGAAATCATCTACGAGGACAAATCGGGCAAAATCACCCAGCGCAGCGTCGAGGTGCACGGAATTAAAGGGGACCTGCTGCGGGCCACTTGCTTAACTACAGGCGGTCCCAGGGTATTCAGAACCGGAAGTATTCTGGCCTGGCGGCGGGCCAAGGCACGTCATGCTGGATGATACTGCCCGCAAGCTGCTGCGGATTATGTGTCACTTCAGAAGCCACTTTGGGCGGATGCCGCAGCTTAAAGAGCTTGCTAGGCTTAGCGGGCGGAGAGAGGCTCAAGTGATGTCCGGCCTTCGTGAACTGGCACTGCAGGGGTTTATCCAATGGCAGCCGCCCCAGCCCGTAGAGGCAGCGGTAGTTCTCATTGCATGGGAAAGTCCGGAGCCAGGGGCTAAAGTGCCCGGCAGCGGCAGCGGTCACTGGACCGATTGAAGGACTCGCAGAGAGGTTGATAGCCTTTGAAATTGCCAAAGCCCCCTGCCGATGCTGACGGCAGGGGGCTAATTCATACGTATGCGGTTCAAGTTTACTTGAACATGAACTCTACCCGGGTTCCGTCGGCATAACCTTCCAGCTGATTGCCAACCCAGCTTCCGGCCCCGCGGTTGTCACTGGGCGTTATGTATTCAATGTCGGCACCGCTGCCGCCTTCGGCACACATTGCCATCGGCCATTCATCACGGTCGTAGCCCTTTTTGGTCGGCACGCCGGATAAGGATTCCTTGCGGTTCTCCTCGGCATCTTCCCGGCTGATGGTGCAGACGGCTGATTCACCGCTCTCAATCGCTTCCTGGATATGCTCGGCGGTTTCGGGATAACGGTCTGCCGGGAACTCCAGTTGTACGATTTCAGAGTCATCTGTAGAAGATGGAGCGGTGGGCGGGTTATTTTCCTCAAACCAGTAAGCCACCAGGACCAGCAGTAGAATGATGATAAGAGTGGAGATGAATTTCTGTTTTTTCACATGCTCCTCCTAAGGTGTGGGGGTCATAAAGTCTCTGCCTAATAAGTATTATATCTTAAAACAAACGGCTTTTAGTATACTAAATTAGGATAAGGTTACCATTCACGAAGTGAATTTTGGCCGAACCCTGCGGTGAGGCATAAGCTTGCAAAACGTTTAGGAGGACAAGCACATGGAAGTTGAGATTTCGATTGAGGATCAGACCCTGGTAGCTTCTGCCAAGGAGATTATCAGAAAACGATATGCATGGGAGCGGCATCATGTCAGTGCGGCATTGCGCACGAAGACAGGGGAGATTTTCACAGCCGTTCATCTGGAGGCAAATCTGCCGCGGGTTAGCGTATGTGCCGAGGCGATGGTTATTGGTAAAGCGATATCAGAGGGATATCAGGAGTTCGACACCATTGTTGCCGTGAGGCACCCGGATCCGGACAGTGAGGATAGAGAGATCAAGGTGGTATCGCCATGCGGGATGTGCCGGGAGCTGATCGCGGATTACGCCAAGGATTGCAAGGTGATTGTACCTGCGGAAGGAACCTTGGCCAAAGTGGATATTCTTGAGCTTTTGCCGCTGCGGTATGCGAGGTAAGTGACAGTTAGTGACAGCAATAGCCGTAATGGTAATCATACATATTGAAAAAATGAATATTTTGCCGAATGCTCAACATTCGCCGCGTCCTTGTCCCGGTTGTCCCCATACAATGGTATAAAAGGTTGGTGGGAAAAATGGAACAACGCATCCTCCGGGATCTGCTCGATTCGGCGTCGCGGCTGGTGAATGATGTCCGCTGGCAGGCGTCTTTCCGCAGCTTGGTGATGGAACCTGCCGATACGGCTCTTGCGCCCCCGGCGAAAAGCTTGCTGAAGAAGCTGTATTCGCTGCAGGGCAAGGGCATCATCAGCGGACAGCATGATTATCTGGAGAGTCCGGATGAGTACAGTAATAAGCTGAAGAATACCGGAGGATTCTATCCCGGACTTCACGGCTATGAGCTGGGGGCGATAAGCAACCAGACGGAGGCGGTTATTGCCAGCCAGCGGCAGGCGGTGGTGGATAGTGCCGTTCGCTGGCATAAGGCCGGGGGAATCGTGACGATGAGCTATCATGCGAATCTGCCGGGGACGGCTCCGGCCTGGTCCAATGTCTCCATGAGCCTCAGCGAGGCTGACTTTGCCAGATATATAACGCCGGGTACTGTCCAGTATACCGCGCTGCTGGCAGATCTCGACAAGGCGGCGCTGTCCTTACAACAACTGAGTAATGCAGGTGTTCCTGTCCTATGGAGGCCGTACCACGAGATGAACGGGGGATGGTTCTGGTGGGGGCAGAAAAGCCGCTTCTCCGAGCTATGGAACCTTATGTTCGAACGGTACACGGGTTATCACGGGCTGCACAATCTCCTGTGGGTATGGAGTCCGAATGCCAAAAATCAGTGGTCGGGCGAGCCTGTGGACTATTATCCCGGTGCCGGCAGGGTAGACGTACTGGCCCTTGATATTTACGATGGAGATTTCAAGGCAAGCCACCATGACGGACTGTGGGACCTGGGACGCGGTAAGCTGATCGCCATAGGGGAAAACGGAGAGCTGCCTTCTCCGGCAGTCCTTGCAAGTTCCCAGAGCAAATGGTCCTACCAGATGACCTGGGGCAAGCTGCTGTATGAGAAGAATACGGACGCTGTGATTAAGGCTTATATGAAGAACAGTTTTGTAATCACCCGGGATGAATATAGGTTTATGCCTGCGGGAACGGAAATAACAACTGCTGCGGGAGTTAAAGGGGAGTATTTCAACAATATTACACTAAGCGGAGCTCCGGTACTGGTTCGTACAGATCCGGCGGTCAACTTCGTCTGGAGACAGTCCAGTCCTGATCCGGCGGTAGCCTCCGACAACTTCTCTGTGCGCTGGAGCGGCTGGCTGAAAGCGGAATTCAGCGAGAGCTATACCATTTATTCTTCTTCGGATGACGGCATCCGGGTGTGGATTGACGGGGGATTGGTGATTGACAGCTGGATTAAACAGAGCGGACAGGAGCGAAAAGGCAGCGTGAATCTGACCGCCGGCAGGCTGCATGAGCTGAGAGTAGAGTACTTCGAAAACCAGGGCGATGCCAAAGCAGTGCTGATGTGGGAAAGCCCCAGCCAGCCCAAAGTCATTATTCCAGCCGGGGCCTATATTCTTGCTGACTGAACGGCAATCAAATCTGTTCGCGGTAGCTGATATTATTGGCGGTTTTTTCGTCACGCACCGCTTTGCGGAGCACATCCTTAACCGTAAGCACTTTGCGGATCTTGCGGAACAGCAGCTGCGGGGACGAAGCGTCATCGGAGAATATCGTCAGAGTCCCGATGCCGAGCAGACGGTCCGGAAGGGTCTGATCCACCGAGAAGTCATTGACCCGCAGCAGCTCGATTTCTTCCAGATCTTTGCCGATGAGTCCCGTCTTCACCATAATCCGCTGGCTGGTAATCGTATATCTGGTCGTGTTGAGACCAATCAGGCCCTTGAGCCGGTCAGAGATGCCGGCAGGTTTTCCCTGCCAGAGCTCGGTTTCCGGGCCTCCCCCGGAGGCGGAGCCACCCGCAGGACGACGCGGGGCAGCGGAAGCGGCGGTGTCCGTACCCGCTCCGCATTCTCCGCAGAATTTGGCGCCTTGCTTATATTCAGCGCCACAGCTGGTACAATAAGGCATAGATATCTTCCTTTCTTACTACAGGATGAGATTATATTTATTATAGCAGGGATTTCCAGTCACTATGGAGGTCTCTTTGCTATGAATGCGCTTTATTTATAGGGGGTGGGGATTTCGAGTCCTTTTTACATAAAATTTCATTTGCACTTTACAAAACCCGCCATTATTCTGTTAAGTGGAGGGATTAGAAATGAGAAAAACCTTACTGACAGTTTTGCTTATAATGGTCGTTGTCCTCAGCGCGTGCAGCAATGATAGTTCTGCACCTGCTTCAGAGGAAGAAGTGCAGGAAACTGTACAGAACTTTTACAATGAAATGTCGAAATTCGATGAGATGGGCAAATCATCTCTGGAGAGCTTCAATACAACACTGACTTCTTATTCGACAGGAAAAGCAACTGACAAAGAACTGGAGAAAGCGGTTGATGAATTCCAGGACACAGCATCGGATATTGCCGATCAGGTCAAGGATGTGAAGATCTCCAAGAAGCTGCCGAAGAATGTCCAGACATTGCTAAGGGATGCTGCAATTGCGTTCCAAAGCGCCTATTCTATTAAAGAACAGGCTTCGCAAGGCGCAGTTTCCCCGGAGGTTACTAAGGATGAGTTCAACGCTTTGAATCAGCAGGCGGATGTGGCAATGCTGTACGGCATCTCCAAGCTGAATGAAGCGAGAGTAGCTGTAGGGCTGCTTGAAGAAGACAGCGCGGCTGAAGCTGAGCTGGGAACAACTGCCGGAACTGCAGCGGAGACAGACGGAGCGGCAGATACTGCCAAGAAGAGCGGCGCAAATGCCGGTACCTCTGCGGTTACAGGCTCAGAGTCAGGCAATACGGCGAATTAGAGATTTTTCCGGTGATCAGGTATTCCAATAAAGGCGCTGCACAGCTTGAGGGTGCGCGCCTTTTGCATGCAGTCCGAAGCTTGGCGCTAGGGCTGTTATCTGCCTGCTGGCAGCTTTTTCTGCTTGATAAATAGGCAGCTGTGCGGATATAATACAAACATACGTTCGTATTGTGTGAAGTGCAACTGATCTTATCCAACTGGAAGGAGAGCGGAAATGAGCAAAAAGCTGGAGGATCGCGGCCTGCTTGAGCGTAAGAGCCGGATTAGCAGGGAGGAGCTGGAGACACTGCGCCGCGGCAAGCTACTGCTGGATGCGGAGAAGCTGGAGGAAATCGAGTGTACGCTGGCGCTGTCGCTGCGGACCCATGTTCGGGTAACAGTGATTGTATATGATCTCTCCGGGAACAAGCTGCTGAACGGATTTGTTACCTCCATTCATACCCACTCGCGTGAGATTAAGCTGCAGTGGGCAGAGGAATGGAAATGGATTAACGTAGACGACATAGTAGAGGTTTACATAGTCTAGAGGTTTATTTTGCGGCGGAGGCTTCCGTTTTCTCATAAGCAATAAGCGTAACGGCGTTGTTGCCGGTTAATTGGGCAATAGCCGCTTCGGCTTGCCGGATAATCTCTACCGCATTCTCCTGGTCGCTAAGTGCGGCTACCTTGTAGCTGTCGCTGTGAATGTCCATAGACTCATCCCACCTTTCGCGGGTAGTGTGGCCTCTTTTGCGGATATTCATTCAATTGGACATCTATGCGTTGACCCTGGGGGAACCGTACAAGCAAAGTGGGAAGAGGGGGCATTTACTATACCAGGGGGTGAGTACATGCTGACTTTAGATCAGGTGAAGAGTAAATCAGCAGGCTGGCTGGGCAAGCTTCATCCCGTTCTGCTGGCTGGTGCGAGTGCGCTAATCCAAAGGTGCTACGCCAAAGGAATTCCGATCGTCATTACCCAGGGGATGCGGACCATTGCTGAGCAGAATGCGCTTTATGCGCAAGGCCGGACAACCAAGGGAAACATTGTGACCAATGCCAGAGGAGGCAGCAGCTACCATAACTATGGTCTGGCGATTGACTTTGCCCTGCTTCTGCCGGACGGGAAAAGCATTTCCTGGGATACCTCCCGCGACGGGAACAACGATAGGCTTGCGGACTGGCAGCAGGTGGCGCAGGAGGCGAAGAAGCTCGGCTTCGCATGGGGCGGGGACTGGACTTCTTTTAAAGACTATTCTCATCTGGAGATGACCTTCGGGCTTACCACTGAGCAGCTCCGGGCCGGTAAACAGCCGACGGTACAGCAGGTGAAGGATGCCTTAGCCCTGATTAATGGAACCGGCAGCGAGACGGATCCGGCCATCACCGTTACATTAAATGGAGTCAAGATTACCAGCGGTTTTCTGGAGGACGGAACCACCTTCGCGCCAGTACGGGCGGTGGCCGAGGCGCTTGGAGCCACAGTATCTTATGATCCGGTGAACAGGACAGTAAACCTCGTCAGAGAATAAGGATTGCTTGCATAGATGATGCTCGATGTGGGGAAATTATCAGCGAGATACCACACTATCCTCAAAGGGGGCATACATCTTGAACAAGCTGATCACAAGCCTGGCATGCGGTACAGTGTTATCACTTAGCCTGCTGGGATCCGGTTATGCAGCCAATGCAGCCGGTACTGGCGGAGGAATGAGCACAACCATTCCAGACACCGGGACAACGGGTACAAGAACAGAAGGAATACGTGAGATGAACGGTACAGGCACCCATCTGATGAATCAGGGCAATAACATGATGAATCAGACCACGGGATCCATGCGTAAAGGTGAGAACATGGTGAGGGACGCGGTCACTCCTGGCGATAACAATAGGGTCTCTCCGCTGAACAACACAACGCAGACCGGCAGATACCGGGCCACCAGTACAACCACCAATGCCAACAACAATGATGACAACGACTCGAACTGGGGCTGGCTCGGCTTAGTCGGCCTCCTGGGCCTGGCCGGCATGCGCAGTAGAAGCACTGAACGTGACCGCCGCTAGTTCATCCTAAGCCTTACAGAGCAAAGCCCGTCCCGCTAATCCGGAACGGGCTTTTGCTATAAATAAAAAAACATCGGAATTTAGATTGCGTGTTCACCAAATACGTGATATTATATTTCTTGTCGCGTTACAACGCACATATTATGCCGGGGTGGCGGAACAGGCAGACGCACAGGACTTAAAATCCTGCGGTACGTGAGTACCGTACGGGTTCGACCCCCGTCCTCGGCACTACAGTGAAAACCTTGAGAAATCAAGGTTTTTTTGTGTTTAAAAATTGGAATTCGTAATAATGGTGCAGTCCTTGCGGAGTGATGATATCCGAGGGGCTGTTTTTTTTTCGTCAACTTTGGCGTTACGCGAATAAACCCTCCTCATATTGATAACTTAAAATGGACATGTCTATAATAAGCGGTATGAAGGGGGGAGCAGACGATTCGCTATTTATACGAATTTATTCAGCATCAGGATGATCTGCCGATGAAGCTCTTCGTGAACTCTGTGCAGCATATTGATTTTCATTGGCATAAGGAAGTTGAGGTCCTGTATGTTCTCCACGGCTCGGTCAACATGTATCTGGACCAGAAGCAATATACGCTCCAGGAAGATGATATTCTCGTGATTAACAGCATGTCGGTTCACAAAATTGAGCGGACCCACCAGGATAATGTGCTGTTAACCCTGCAGTTCGGCCCCGAGCTGCTAAATAATAATGCGTATATCTCCTGCAACTCCGCCGGCAATTCCGGGCAGGACCCATCCCGGCTGCACAGCATCAAACAGAATCTTGCGCAAATGGTGTGGGAGATTAACAAGAAATCGCCGGGTTATCAAAGCTACACCATAGGCAGATTACAGATGTTATGCGGATGCCTGCTGAGATATTTTTCAGACGGGACGAATCCGGCGACGGCAGAAGGAAGCAAGGATAATGATTATAAAAGACTGAACAGTGTCCTCACATACATTGACCGCCACTATAATGAGAAGATTACGCTGCAGGATATGGCGGACTCCGAGCATTTAAGCCTGCATTATTTTTCCCACTTCTTTACGGACAAAATCGGAATCCCCTTTCAAAAGTATTTGACGCTTATCCGTTTGGAGAAGGCCCAGATCCAGCTGGCGGAGAGCGATAGAACCATTTCCGATATTGCCCTGGATTGCGGATTTGCCAACGTGAAGCTGTTTAACAAATATTTTAAGGAAAAATATGGATGCACACCGGGTTCCTACCGGGAAGCCTCGCTCGCACCAGAGCTGCACCGGCTGAATCTGACCCGCAAGCCCAAAACGTATGAGGAATCCTCAAGCGGAGATTATTATGAGATGGACACGATGAATGCCATAGGATCGCTGTACCGCTATCTGGAGGTCAAAACGGATGCGGATCAGTCCAGCGTTCCGATGTCGGCTGCCCTTGCGGGTGCCCCCGAACGGATTGAGGTTCGTACAGACCAGGCAGCGACTACTTATACAAAGCACTGGAATATTACCACGACGGCCGGAAGAGCGGTAGAAGGATTGCGCGAGGATTGGCGGAAGCAGCTGTCTGCCTTGAAGGGGACAATCCCGTTTCGTTATATCCGGTTTCACGGCATTTTTAATGATGAGATGATGGTATACAGTGAAAATGAAGACGGCACACCGGTCTACAACTGGTCTTATGTAGACAAGCTGTATGATTTTCTTCTAGAGCAGGGAGTCCGGCCATTCGTGGAATTGAGCTTTATGCCGGGCCAGCTGGCGAGGTCCAGAGAAACACTGTTCTGGTGGAGAGGCAATATCAGTCCGCCGTCAGATCCCGCCAAGTGGGAAGCGCTGGTCCGGGCATTCATCCGTCATTGTCTGAACCGTTACGGGGCGGATGAGGTGAAGCAGTGGTATTTCGAAGTATGGAACGAGCCTGATCTGGCGGGGGTCTGCTGGGCAGGCAGCAAAGAAGAGTACTTTGCCTTTTACGAATCCACCGTTCATGCGATTAAATCGGTGCTGCCGGAGCTGAGAGCAGGCGGTCCCGCCATGGGGTACGGTTCGATCTGGAACGATACCTGGGCGGAGGATTTTTTAGCTTACTGCCGCTCGCGGGAGGTGCCGCTCGATTTCTTTTCATTCCATATTTATTCGGAATACCCCAAGCTAAAAACGGAAGAGGGCCGTTTGACCCGGATCATGCCCCCGGCATTTTTTAAAGAAAGCATTGACCGTGTGCGGCAAAAAATGAATGCGGCCTCGTACAGTGACGTTGAGCTTCATATTACCGAGTGGAACTTTTCACTTTATGACCGAAACCTGCTTCACGATACGATGTTTATGGCGCCGTTTGTCATTTACCAGTCGATGAACACGCTCGGGGACGTGAATGCGATGGCCTACTGGTCCTTTACCGATGTTTTTGAAGAAAGTGTTGTTCCCGCTTCTCCGTTCTATGGAGGCTTTGGCTTAATCAACCGTGACGGGCTGAAGAAGCCTGCGTATTATGCGTTTGAGCTGATGCAGAAGCTGGGTGACAAGCTGCTTATACAGGGAGACGGTTATATCGGAACTCGGAAAAGCGACGGAAGCCTGCAATTTCTGTTCTATCACTACGTGCATGTGGATCAGCTGTTTGCGAATGGAGACTGGTCGGAGCTATCCGGTTCAACCCGTTATGATGTATTTGAGGAAAAAGGCAGCAAAGCCTTTGAAATCACACTAACTCTGCTCACAGGGCCCTATAAATGCACCAGCTATCAGCTGGACCGGGAGCATGGGTCGGTATTTGATGAGTGGATGACTATGGGAGCGCCTGATTTTTTAACGCAGGAGGAGATTCAGTATTTAAACAGCAGAAGCGGTCCGGTCATCCGGACAGAGCTTATACAGAAGGAAGACTGGCACAAAGAAATTGTACTCCCGCCTCATGGGGTGCTGCTGCTCCAGCTCGAAAGGCAGTTTTAATCGGGAAAACACATCAATCAAACATCCCTTTTTGCTGAAGGGGTGTTTTTTGTTGTTTATTTTGGATCGAAGCAGACAAGCTAGTACAGAAGGCAAGAAGTAGGCAAAATACGAACCCGGATGCGGCAAGTTACAACAAGAAAACGGTATCATTAATCTCTATACTAGGGTTGTAGCAGTTAAGAGAAAGACAGGGGGAATTTAGATGAAGCGTTTCATGAAGTGGATGACAGAATCGTTTGCACCTAGATTGGAGGCGTTTACAAATAATCTCTGGGTGGCATCCATTCAGGAAGCCATTATGGTGGCGATCCCGATGATTTTTATCGGCTCGATTATCACACTCATTTCTATCTTGAAGGATTTCATTCCGGGGATGCCGGATCTTACACCCATCACGACCTTTAGCTTCGGGTTATTGGGGTTGTTTATTGCTTTTTTAACGCCGTATACCGTCATGGAAAAAAGAGAGCGTCACAAAATCAAGCTGCTGGCGGGAATGAGCGGGGTCTCTCTCTTCGTGATGCTGCTTAACCCGACCCTAAATGAAGACGGAACCATTCAGTTCATTCTGGAACGGTTTGGACCTTCGGGTATGATTACGGCACTCCTAGTTGGCGTGTTTGTTGCTCTCGTCATGAATATCTGCAATAAGTTCTCGTTCTTCAAAAAAAGGTTCTTCCCTTCCGGAGTTTATTATGGACTGGTTCGATTTTCTCGTACCGATTGCCCTGATCTTAACTACAGGATGGGTTTTGGTATATCCGCTTCACTTCGATATTTTTGCGCTGATTGTAAATGTGTTCGAGCCTATCAATGCCATGGGTCAAAGTCTTACCGGCTTTGTATTGTTCAACTTTATCGGCGTGGTGCTGTATTCCTTCGGCGTAAGCCCATGGGTGATGACTCCGATTTGGTACGCCATATGGATCCCTGCCATTGAACAGAATGCAGCCCTCGTCGCAGCCGGGCAGGATCCGGTCAACATCAATACGTTCGAAACCTTCTTCTCCGGCTGGCTGGGTATCGGTGGGATGGGTGCCACGCTGCCTTTAGTTGTCTGGTTCCTGCTGGCCCGGTCCAAAAAGCTGAAGTCCGTCGGCAAAGCGACGATCCTTCCGTCCTTGTTCAATATTAATGAGCCGGTAGTGTACGGGGCGCCGATTGCGTTCAATCCGCTGCTTATGGTACCGATGTGGATTAACGGGCTGATCACGCCGATTCTCGTGTATATCGTCCTCGATATGGGGCTGGTGCGGATTCCAAGCCAAATCTTCCAGTTGTGGTATACCCCGATTGGGCTCTCTACCTACCTGATGAGCGGATTTAACGGAGTTATTCTGCTGGCGGTGGTCCTGCTGATTGTGTTTGCTGTCTGGTTCCCGTTTTTCAAGCTGTACGATGCCCAGGAGCTGAAAAAGGAACAGGAAAACTAAACTGATAATAAAGGATGGAGCAGCATGAATAAATCACCTGATGAATTGTTGAAGGAATTGACGCTTACCGAAAAAGCCTCCCTTTGTGCGGGACTGAATATGTGGATGACCAAAGGGATCGAGCGGTTAAACATCCCGCCTGTTCATATGTATGACGGAACCAATGGTATCCGCAAGACGAACAGTAATGAAGAGATGGGTATCACCACGGAAAATGTACCGGCAACCTGTTACCCGACAGGGTCTGCGATCGGCTCTTCCTGGAATACAGCGTTGCTGCATGAGGTAGGCGTGGCGCTTGGACAGGAGTCCAAAACGATGGAGGTAGAGCTGCTGCTCGGTCCGGGCGTCAATATGAAAAGAACACCGCTTGGCGGAAGAAATTTCGAATACTATTCGGAGGATCCCTGCCTGACGGGCGAGCTTGGCGCTGCATTCATTAACGGTATCCAAAGCGAAGGCGTTGGAGCCTCGGTTAAGCACTTTGCAGGCAACAACCAGGAGTTCGAGAAAATGGTGACCAGCTCGGAAATCGATGAGCGGACGCTTCGTGAAATTTACCTGAGCGCCTTTGAACGGATTATTAAGAAATCAGATCCCTGGACGGTCATGTGTTCCTATAACTTGCTGAACGGAACTTATACCAGCGAGAATGAACATTTGCTAAATGATATTTTAAGAGAAGAGTGGGGTTATGACGGCGTTGTCCTGTCCGACTGGACAGCCGTTAATGACCGGATACGCGGTCTAAAGGCCGGACTTGACCTTGAAATGCCGGGTCCCGCCCATTACAATGCCAAAGCAATAGTAGAGGCGGTTCAGGAGGGGAAGCTTTCCGAAGAACAGCTGGACAAGAGTGTGAGCCGTATCCTGAAGCTGGTTGAACGGGTTACCGGAAACAAAGCTGCGGACAGAGAGGCAAATGCAGATTACCATACGCTTGCCCGTAAAGCCGCGGCCGAAAGCATCGTGCTGCTGAAGAACGATAACGCGGTTCTCCCGCTGCGGCCGGAAACGGCTTCGTCGATTGCGGTAATCGGACGTTTTGCGGTGAAGCCGAGAATCCAGGGGGCTGGCAGTGCCAAGGTTACGCCTACAAGAGTCGATATCCCTTTGGATGAAATCAAAGAGATGGCAGGTACTTTGGCTACTGTGAACTATACGGCCGGATACCCGGAAGATGATTCCGTGAATGAAGACCTTATTAAGGAAAGTGTAACGCTGGCAAGAAACGCCGATGTGGCGGTTCTGTTCGTAGGCCAGCCGGAATATGCCGAATCTGAAATGCATGATTTGAAGGACATTGAGCTTCCGGAACATCAGGTCAAGCTGATTCAGGCGGTTGCAGCCGTTCAGCCAAAATGTATCGTGGTAACAAGCAGCGGCTCGGCGCTGGTCATGCGTCCATGGGTGCAGCATGTTCCTGCCGTCATCCATTCCTGGCTGTCGGGTCAAGGCATGGGCAGAGCAATAGCGGAAGTATTGTTCGGTTACACGAATCCTTCAGGCAAACTGTCGGAGACCTTCCCTGTGAAGCTATCGGATAATCCTTCACATATGCGGATCCGCGGAGAGAACGGCAAGCTGTATTACCGCGAAGGCCTGTTCGTGGGTTACCGTTACTACGACCGTAAGGAGCTGGCGCCGCAATTCCCGTTCGGACACGGTCTGTCCTACACTACCTTTGCCTATACGGACCTGGAAGTGGTGCAGCACGGGACTTGCGTCAAAGTATCTTTTCAACTGGCCAATACAGGCAAGCGCAGAGGGAAGGAAGTCGTTCAGCTGTACGTACACGATGAAGAGTGCAAGTGGACCCGTCCGGAGAAGGAGCTGAAGGCTTTTGCCAAGGTTGAGCTTGATCCGGGTGAGAAGCAGACGATCGTCTTTGAGCTGGAGGAGAGAGATTTCTCATACTTCAATACCAAGTATAACCGTTGGGTCGCAGACACGGGATACTTCCAAATTCTCCTGGGCAGCTCATCCAAGGACATCCGGATCACGGGAAGATTGCACTGTGACTTCGGCAAGGAAGAAATCACGTTCCACAAATTCAGCCTTCTCAGCGAATGGGTGAGTGACCCCGCCGCAAAAGCCGTATTGGAAGAGTGTCTGAATGAAATGAATGAGCACGTTATAGACAAAGTATTTCTTAACGAGGAGTTCATCGGCTTCTGGGAGGACTTCCCGATGGTGAAGGTATTCCAGATGTTCGGCCAGACCTGGATGAACGAACGGTCACCGGATGAGGTGATTCAGGAGCTTATTGAACGGGTTGAGCGGGTGCGGAATAATTAAATATGTAATTATGTTGAGAAGAACGACTATGCCCTTGTTTAGGGTGGTCGTTCTTTTTTATATTTTTAAAGAAACAGGAAAAATGTCGGACCGATCCTTTTTTTAAATGGGGCTAATAAAGGCCGTCAGTTCAACAAAGTGAATTCAGCAATTTTTTTAACACCGGCTTTCAGTTTAATACTCAGTATGGATCAACTATATATTAGGATTAATCATTGGATTGATGAAAGCGCTGCTATATACTTTCATTGTGAAATCAATGTCATTATATTAAGGGGCTGCAGCAATGAGAGAACTTAAGGGCAAGCATGTTGTTCTTCATGATAATGATCTGAAACGTAGGGAAGAAGCAAACCGGGGTTATTTAATGAAACTGACAAATGATAATCTTCTGTTTAACTATAAAGTGGAAGCAGGAAGATATGATGGCAGAGATATTCCGCAGGATGCACATGGAGGATGGGAGACGCCCGTCTGTCAGATCCGGGGACACTTTCTTGGACATTGGCTGTCTGCCGCAGCTATGCGGTTTCATGAAACCGGAGATCTGGAACTCAAGCTCAAAGCGGATCTCATTCTGGACGAGCTGGCAGAGTGCCAGAAGGATAACGGTGGACAATGGGCAGCGCCTATTCCGGAGAAATATTTACACTGGGTTGCTCAAGGTAAAGCGATATGGGCTCCGCAGTACAATATCCATAAGTTATTTATGGGACTTGTGGATATGTACCAATTCACCGGCAGTCAGAAGGCGCTCGATATAGCCGATCGTTTCGCAGACTGGTTCGTGGAGTGGAGCAGTACCTTCACCAGGGAGAAATTCGATGACATTCTGGACATGGAGACAGGCGGAATGCTTGAAGCTTGGGCGGACCTGCTCCAGATTACAGGGAATGCTAAATACGCGACCTTGCTGGAGCGTTATTACCGCAGCAGACTTTTCCGCCCGTTACTGGAAAACAAAGACCCTCTGACCAACATGCATGCCAACACCACCATTCCTGAAGTACTCGGCTGCGCCAGAGCTTATGAGGTTACCGGCGAGCAGAGATGGATGGACATTGTCACGGCTTACTGGAAATGTGCGGTTACAGAGCGGGGAACGCTGGCTACTGGCGGGAATACGGCTGGTGAAGTGTGGATGCCGAAGATGAAGATCAAAGCACGCCTCGGTGACAAGAATCAGGAACACTGCACGGTGTATAACATGATTCGGCTGGCAGAGTTTCTTTTCCGGCATACCTCTCATCCGGCCTATGCGCAGTATATCGAATATAATTTGTACAACGGAATTATGGCTCAAGCCTACTACCAGGAGTATCATCTGACCGGCAATAAGCATAATAATCCCGCCACCGGCTTGCTCACCTACTTCCTGCCGATGAAGGCAGGGCTGCGCAAAGATTGGAGTACAGAGACCGACAGCTTCTTCTGCTGCCACGGAACGATGGTACAAGCCAATGCAGCATTGAACAGAGGGATTTATTATCAGGATCAGAACGATGTCTATGTATGCCAGTATTTCCGTTCTGAGCTGAACACGGAGCTGGGCGGAGAGAGCGTCCGGATTCAGCAATCGCAGGATTACATGAGCGGAAGCATGCTGAACTCTTCGAATACTGCAGGACACCAGGAATTGAATGAGATCACAGCTCTTCACGAGAATCTGCCTGATTATAAAAAATATGATTTCGTAGTCCATACCCGCTCTGCCCAAGCGTTTGCCATCCATTTGCGCATACCAGACTGGACCATGACGGAAGCCGTCATCTATGTGAACGATCAGCTTCACGGGAAATCTGCGGATCACAATGCCTTCTATAGTATCATGCGGAATTGGAAAGACGGTGACCGGATCAGCATCATTCTGTCGGTCGGCATCCGGTTCATTCCTCTGCCGGACGACGAACTGACAGGAGCGTTTCGTTATGGTCCTGAAGTCCTGGCTGGTATTTGTGAGAATGAAAGAATTCTCTTTACACAAGATGATATTGCCTCTGAATTGATTATGGAGAATGAACGTGAGTGGGGCAGCTGGCGCTATTTCTTCAAGACGGCGAATCAGGATCCGGGAATTCAGCTGAGAAGAATCCGCGATATAGGTTATGAACCCTATCAAGTATATTTCACGGTAAAAAAAGCCTAGCACACATTCTTGAAAAACTACCTGCATGCAGTTCTGACACCCCTTAGAATAGACATTGGAAAAACCCCTGGGTAATCCCATGTAATTCTATGGGGTGCATTTTTATGCCAGCTAAAAAAGGTCAGAAGTTTAAACATTATCCTGAATCTGTGAAAGTAGAAGCTGTTCGGCTGACGTATCTGGAAATAAAAATATTGAAGGTTAACTTAAAATGATGAAAGAAGACATAAAAAGAAAGGGTGGTTGTCTAGTGGAATATCATGTAGCAATTCAAGGTAGTGATCAAGCGCCGGGTACGGAGGCACAACCTTTCCGCACTATTTCCCGCGCTGCTGCTATAGCGGAGCCGGGAGATATCATAACCGTGCATAGCGGTGTTTACAGGGAATGGATCAACCCGGCCAATGGAGGAACAGAGGAACAGAGGATTGTATACCAATCTGCCGGGGATGGAGAAGTGGTTATCACGGGTGCTGAGCCTGTGGCTGATTGGAAAGACGAAGGAGACGGTGTCTGGAGGACGGAGGTGCCAAACAGTCTGTTTGTCATCCGCAACCCCTATCAGACTAAATTGTACGGTGATTGGTTGTTTGAAGGTGCGTTCGAGCCGCATCTGGGGGATGTGTATCTTGACGAAAAATCCCTATATGAATGTGATAGCGTTAAGAAATTGTACAATCCCCAGGTTTGGCCACAGGCCAAATATGCGGAGAACTCTTTGATGCAATGGTACGCGGAAGTAAGCTCAACTACCACCACCATATGGGCGAACTTCGGAGGCAAGGATCCCCGTCAAGAGAATGTGGAAATCAATGTGCGCCCTTATTGCTTCTGGCCTGAGAAGACCGGCCGCAACTATATTACCGTCAGGGGCTTTACTCTCCGGCAGGCATCCCCCCAGTGGGCCCCGCCAACTGCTTTGCAAGAAGGGCTTATAGGTCCCCATTGGAGTAAAGGCTGGATTATTGAGAATAACCTGATCAGTGAGTCCAAATGTACAGGTATCAGCCTAGGCAAAGATATAACTACCGGGCAGAACGAATACTCGGATAATCGCAGCAAAGGCGGAACGCAACGGGAGCAGGAAGTTATTTTCCGTGCATTGCGCAAGGATTGGCATAAGGATCATATCGGAAGCCATATTGTCCGCAACAACGTCATTCATGATTGTGAACAGGCTGGTATCGTTGGACATTTAGGTGCTGCTTTTAGTCGGATCTACCAGAACCGCATTTATAATATTCACCACAAGCGTATCTTCCACGGCGCAGAAGTGGGGGGAATCAAACTGCATGCCGCACTGGATACCCAGATTTGCGGGAATGTCATCTATAGCTCCTACCGGGCACTTTGGCTGGATTGGCAAGCACAAGGCACCCGCATCAGCCGAAATATCTTTTATGACAATCTGTCCGAGGATCTATTTGTGGAGGTCTGCCACGGCCCTTATATAGTAGATCATAACCTGTTCCTATCGCCTATGAACTTCCGCAATATGGCCCAAGGCGGTGCGTTTGTTCACAATCTGTTTACCGGCAGATTTGTGGTGCGCTCCGAGCTTACCCGCTATACTCCCTACCATATGCCTCATGAGACAGCGGTTGCCGGGTACAGCAACATCACGGGCGGCGACGACAGGTATTACAATAACATCTTTATAGGTGACGGCGATCCGGATAAAGAGCCGCAGCCTATGACCTTTTTCGAGCACCTTCCGCTCACTCCAAGAGAGAATATGGATTACGGCGGTGAAGCAGTGATGGACGGAGTACCGGATAACTCCCGCTGTTATCTTCATCCTGCCGGATTGGGCGGCTATAATGATTACCCAGATACTGCTAAAAAGCGGTGGTGGGATTATACCAAGGAAGAAATTGCGGCTTATAAGGAATCCGGAAATCCATTTCAGCCTGATAAGATGAAACTCCCCGTTACGGTGCAGGGCAATCTGTATTTAAAAGGCGCGGTGCCAAGTAGTCATGAGTCCGATGCAAAGATCTATGACACTAACGAGATTGAAATCGTAATCGACCCGGCTACCTGCAGGGTACAAGTGCATGTTCATAGTCCTGAAATCATACGTGCTGCAGCTTCTACGATAGTCACAACTGCTCTTCTAGGCAGAAGCCATCACGCTGAGATGTACTATGAGGAACCGGATGGATCTTCTTACCGTTTCGACCACGACTTCTTTCATAAGCTGCGCCCAGAAAGAAATGTAACACCTGGACCGTTTGAAATATTTGACAACAGTCCGGTAGAGATTGTTCTGTAAATAGAAAGAGGTATAAATGTTTAACAGTTTAAGCATATACTACCATTCAGATGAATAGTATATTAAAAAAACTCCTACGTTAGAAGTCTGGTTTGTCCTAAAACAAACCAGACTTCTACAAAGGAGTTTTTACTTTGAGGAATAGACTGATTAGGTTTAATTTTATGCAGGCGCATAAACTTTTCCGGTAATACTGACTGGACCGGTCAGGGTGATGTCTCCTTGTAGATCCTCCGGGTTGGAGGCGAACACTTGAATGACATGAAAGCCTACAGATACATTCGTAAGAATGGAATGGAACGCTGTGGTCATTTCAAGCATTCCATCTTCATCGGTTGAAATAGACTTTTGCTCAGCACTACTAACAACGACTCCATCCAAAACAATTTGAAGTAAGAGCTTTGGCTGTTCTGGCGGAGTAACAAAAACGTTCGTCGCCTGCCAGCCTACTGTAGTAATAAGTTCTATGAAGTTGGTTGCAGTCGGAACATTAACTCCAAATTCTAATATCAACTTTGATGTTGCATTAATTGGAACAATTACTCCATTGTCCAGGTTCGTCTGGATGCTTCTAACAAATTCAACTAAGGTATGTGCCATATTACACCTCCACTTATTAATGAAATATCATATGGATTATTTTATTTTATGCTTGTGGTAATGTCCTATTAACTGAAAATTCTCCGGTTTACGAGGGAGGGAGAACATGAGAATTCTTTTTATAACCTCAGGTTTTCGGGCGGTTTATTACTTCTTTGAACAAAGTATAATAGAAGCATTTCAGAATGCAGGTCATTATTGTGAATCTTTTAGTTTGAGAAATGATCTACATGCATTACAACAAATGGAACAATCTTTACAGCCGGATCTAATTTTAGCAATGGCCGGTCTAAAAATCCCCAAACCGATACTAGAGTACTTGAGACAAACAAACGTGAAGTCAGCCGTCTGGATGACGGAGGATCCTTATTATATGGATTGGACCCTTCCGCTCACCGCTTATTTTGACTACATCTTTACCATCGATCAGGCTGCAGCAGAACAATATACAAGACATGGTCATCCCTGTGTGTATCATCTTCCGCTGGGGACGGATCCGGAATTATTTCACTCCGCACCAGTCTCTGAGGAGTTTACAAGTGATATTGGTTTAGTAGGAGTACCCTACAGCAATCGAATTGAGCTTATTGATTTGTTGTTAAAGAATACAGACTATACGATTCAGATCGTTGGGCGGGGGTGGGGAAAGCATCATATGGAATGGAACAGAAACATAAATGGGCATATTCATTTAGTGAATGCTTGGGTAAAGCCCGAAACAGCAATGAAATATTATAACGGTTCAACAATCGTTCTAAATATTCATCGCCCCTCTGATGAGAAATATAATAAGAACCGTATGGGGATTATGGCCAAAAGTATCAACAACCGTACCTTTGATGCTGCCAGCTGTGAAGCATTTCAACTGATCGATTCCAAAGAAGGGCTGGTAAATCATTTTGAAGAGGGGTTGGAAATGGTTTCTTTTGCAGATAAGAATGATTTCCTGGAGAAGATTCATTATTATATTGCACACGGCGAAGAACGCAAGGGCATTGCCAGACAAGCAAGAAAACGCGTGCTGGCCTCTCACACCTTTCAGCATCGAATCGACAGTTTGGTAAAGACGGTTCAATCAGAACAATAAATTCGGGTACCTACAAAACGCTTAGCAGGAAACTGTTAAGCGTTTTATTCATGTGCTCATTACCAGTTATTAGCAAATATAGTGCTCTAACCTATTACCTTTTGATGATCGAAACATAGTATAGCAAGTAAGCAGCACTAGGGGAGGTCTTATATTGGCAAAGGTATCCATTATCATGACTAGTTACAATAAGCCCGGCTATATCGCGAAGTCCATTCAATCGATTCTAAATCAAACGTTTACGGACTTTGAGCTCTTCCTGATGGATGATAACTCGAATTCAGAAACCCTTACAGTCATTGAGCCCTTTCTAAAGGATAAGAGAATCAAATTCTATCAGAGTACTATTCAAACCATGGACCAAAGGGTGGAGAAGGTCAGGTATGCGGCTCTAATTAATGAAGCCTTGCTGCAAGCGTCGGGGGAGTATATTTCATATGCCACCGATGATAACTGTTATAGAAATACTAGACTGGAGCAAATGGTAGATTATTTAGAGCAGAGCCCGGGTGTGATGATCGTCTATTCCGCTTCAATAGTTAATTACTTGAATGAAAAGAATGAGATCACGAAACAACAATTAAGGCCGGCCAAGAGGGTGGCCGCGGTTGCCCCTTGTCAAATCGATCATTGCTCGGTCATGCACCGAAGCTCCATTCTACCGGTAATCAAAGAAACGTTCGGATCCTATTGGGACGAGAACCCGGAATTTTATAGAATTGGCGATGGCCGTTTTTTTTGGCGGCTCAATCATTTCTGGGATTTCTATCCTATAGAGGATGTTCTGGATGATAACTATATAACAGAGCTATCCATCCATCATCAGCTGCAGCAGCAGGAAAAGAGTCAATTTATACAAATGCTGCCGCCGCAAAGAACATGTAAAGAGCTTCGAGAAGATCTGAGAGCCATGAAAAAGAAAGTAAGCGAGCAGCCCAAATTCATCACATAAGGAGGGATCAAACGGAGTGTCTATTTATCTAACCCATTACTGGTCTCTTTACAGCGAATTTATCAACGTGTTTAAGGAATTACAATATAAAGACATACCGATTGCCCTCATGACGAACTTCTACCAACAAATTAACGATGAACTTCGAAGCGATATGGAGCAAACGGGGTTTGAGATGAAACTGAACGATTCAAGGATTAAGCAACCAGATCAGATTCAACCTTTTTTTGAAAAGCTGATAGCACCTTTTAAACAGCCATTCCAGGCGAATGCAGATGGAAAAATATTAATTAATTTAGACTACACAAGAATTCCAGAGAAACGATTAAGTGAGTATTTTAGCAGGGACCGCACCCTCATTCTGTCACGTTCCAGAGCGCCAGAATACTATGGGATTCCAAACATATGGATTGGAGGCTTTAAAAGCGACACCAGTCTTGCGTCTGAGGAGTTAATCCAAAGGGCAGCTTCCATTTTTGCGGAATACGAAGGACACCCGGCTTTTGGGAATGCTTTTTTTACCGACACGTTCTTGAAGCGAATTCCCGGTATTGTAGATGCCATAGAAACGGTTAGCAATCTTTATGATCAGATTCCGGTAACAACGTCACTGATAGGCACCTCGGAAGATATGGTTAGCCGATCCCTTGGAGTCGTTGGAGCAATGAAGGGAACCCCCAGCATTTGTCTGCAGCACGGGATATTGATGGGGGAGGAAGCCTTTATCCCTGTTTTCTCAAGTCATGTGGGGGTCTATGGCGAATATGAGAAAAGATGGTTCATGACAAGAGGCCTCGAGGAACAACGAATCGCAGTGACCGGTCATCCCCGGTATGATGAGATCTTTACTTCGGAACGGCAATCTAATGATTCGTTTAATGAGGAATATGGCCTTGACCCCAATAAAATTACGTTACTGCTTGCTACAGGACCTAAATTAGATGAAACCAAAATATACAGGCTAATCACAGAGCTGGTTACGGACGAGAGATTTCAATTAATCATTAAACCTCATCCCTGGGAGCTGTCCAAAAAACTGATTTCACTCTATGCGGATTTGGAAAGCAAAACTAACGCCGTACATGTAATCAAAGACAGAAAAACGGATGTACGTGATCTGATTTTGAATTCAGCAGGCGTCATATCTTCACTATCCACTGTTGCACTGGAAGGCTTATTAATGAATAAACCGGTTTTTGTCTATCATTTCATTCAGGCCAACCGTGATTACGATTATTATAATGCCCTTGACGATTATATTCAGAATGAGCCGGCAGAATTAACAAAACAAGTCTCTTTATACTTTTCGAGTGACCAAGAGAGATTAAATTATGAAGAAGTGAAGAATAAGTTTCTATTGCAATCCTATCGAACAGAAGATTCCGGTAAACAGCTTACAGATCTGATCCGCCACTTGAATAACACCTGAATAAGTAAAGAAAGGGGGAAGGAGAGGTATGTTCTTTAAGCATAAAAAAATTCTGGTTATTGGCGGAACTGGCACGATTGGAAAAAACATTGTGAAACATATCTTGCAAGAGGATCCTGAAGTGATCCGGATTTTTAGCAGGGATGAGTATAAACAGTTCGAGCTGCAAAATGAAGTGAACCGTAATTCAAAGCTAAGTTACTGGATTGGCGATATCCGTGATTATGACCGTGTGCTGGCGGCGATGGAGAATATGGATTACGTGTTTCATACCGCAGCAATGAAGCATGTTTCCTTTTGTGAATTCAACCCTTATGAAGCTGTACTTACGAATATTATCGGTACGAATAACGTGATTCGGGCAGCGAAACAGCAAAAGATAAAAAAAGTAGTGTTTACAAGTACAGATAAAGCCATTTCTCCGACCAACAATTATGGAGCTACCAAATTATCCGCGGAAAAGCTGATCTCCTCTGCAGAATATTCAAAGGGGCCGGGAAAAACGGTGTTCTGTACGGTACGGTTTGGCAATGTCTTGGGCTCCAGAGGTTCGGTTATACCGTTATTCGTTAAGCAAGTCAGAGAAGGCAAGGCTATCACCGTAACCGATCTATCGATCACAAGATTTATGATGACGCTGGAGCAGGCAACGAAACTTACCATCCAATCCCTGCAAATCTCCAAAGGCGGAGAAACCTTTATTCTGAAAATGCCTGTGATCAAACTAAAGGATTTGGCTGAAATTGTTGTGGAAGAGGCGCCAAAGAAATACGGGATGGATCCGTCCGCCGTTGAGATCGTTGAAATTGGCTTAAAGCCCGGTGAGAAAAGGTATGAAGAACTGATGACGTATGACGAATCCTTAAATGCCTATGAATTACCAAATTTATATATTGTTCCTTCTCCGTTTGCCCCTAAAAAAACATATAAGGCAGCAAGCAGGCCGAAACCCGGTACCTATAGTTCTGAAGGTGTGATCCCTCTGACTAAGGAAGAAGTGCGGAAGTTAACCATTGAACAAAATCTAATCTAGCGGAGGTTTACTATGAACATACTCGTAACCGGTGGTACTGGCTTTATTGGCCGATGGGTCGTTGGACGTTTATTGAAGGATGGACAGAAGGTCTGGGTAATCGATAATTTAGCAAATTCATCCCTTGATAATTTGAAAGAGTATAGTGGCAATGAACATCTGCAGATGGTCAAAATTATGGATCTGAAGGACCGAGAATCATTAATAGAGCTTTTCCGTGAGACCACCTTTGATCTGTGTTACCATCTCGCAGCCAGCATTAATGTTCAAGACAGTATTGATGACCCCGAAACTACGTTTAACAACGACACTATTGCAACTTTTTATTTGCTGGAAGAATGCAGAAAGCAGCATGTGAAAATAGTCTTTATGAGTACATGCATGGTGTACGCCAGAGCAAGCGACGAACATGGAATTCACGAGCAATCCCCGATCAAACCTGCTTCCCCCTATGCTGGAGCCAAAATTGCCGCTGAAAATATGGTGTTATCCTATTTCTTCGCCTATGGTTTGCCCGTTGTTGTCGTGAGACCGTTTAATACGTATGGGCCTTATCAGAAAACCGGCGGTGAAGGCGGAGTCGTGGCTATCTTCATTCATAACAAATTAAAAGGTGAACCCTTAAATATCTATGGAGACGGAACCCAATCACGGGATCTGTTATTTGTAGAGGATTGTGCTGATTTTGTGGTTGAAGCGGGTTACAGCGATCAGCTAAACGGAGAAATTGTAAATGCAGGTACAGGGAAAGATATTTCCATCAATCAATTAGCAGAGCTTATTTCAGCGGGCAAGGCACCTATTCATCATATTCCACATATTCATCCGCAAAGTGAGATCCAGAAGCTGCTGTGTAATTATCAAAAAGCTGAAAAAATCCTGTCCTGGACACCTAAGGTAACGATTGAAGAGGGGATTAAGCGGACAGAGAACTGGATACAATCAACCTTCCATAGAAAGGACCGGTCTAAATCATGAGCGGCGGCACATTAGCAATCCATGGAGGGACTCCCGTACGCAGTCACTATTTGCCTTATGGAAGACAATTCATCGATGAGGCAGATATTGCCTCGGTTGTTCAGGTGTTACAAAGTGATTTCATAACGACCGGCCCTGCCATTGAGCAGTTTGAAGCTGAAATCGCAAGGTTCACAGGAGCGAAGTATGCGGTGGCCTTCACAAGCGGAACAGCAGCCTTACACGGCGCCTGCTATGCAGCCGGAATTGGCGCGGGGCATGAGGTTATTACCACACCAATGACCTTTGCCGCTTCAGCCAACTGTATATTATATCAAGGAGCAACACCGGTTTTCGCTGACATCGATCCGTTAACCTACAATCTGGATCCCAAGCGGATCAGGGAAAAGATAACAGAACGCACAAAAGCAATCATTCCAGTCCATTTTACAGGCCAGCCGGCTGAGCTTGATGAGATCCATACCATTGCCAGGGACAATAACTTAATCGTGATTGAAGATGCGGCACATGCGCTTGGTGCAAAATATAAGAATAAAAGCATTGGCTCCATTGGCGACATGACAATGTTCAGCTTTCACCCTGTAAAGCATATAACAACGGGAGAAGGCGGAATGATCACGACGAACAACCCGCTGTATTATGAGAAGCTGCTGCAATTTCGGACACATGGCATTACCCGTAACCCTGATCATATGATTCAGAATCATGGCCCCTGGTACTATGAAATGCAATTCCTAGGGTATAACTACCGGTTGACGGATATCCAGGCAGCACTTGGCCTAAGCCAGCTCAAGAAATTAGATCTGTTTGTTGATTTAAGGAAAAAATATGCGGCTATGTATAATGAGGCATTCCGGCATACCCAAGCTATTCAAATTCCTTACCAAAGTAGTGAGGGTGCCTCCAGCTGGCATCTGTATATCATCGCTCTGAATTTGGAACAGCTAAGCGGCAGCAGGAAGGATATCTTTGAAGCGCTGCTAAAGGAGAACATTGGTGTTAATGTGCACTATATCCCTGTGCATCTCTTACCTTATTATCAAGAGCTCGGTTACCAGGAAGGGAGTTGCCCGAACGCGGAACAATTGTATAACAGGATTATTACGCTGCCGTTGTTCCAGGGGATGTCAGAGCAGGACGTTCACGACGTGATCTGTGCTGTAAATAAAGTTTTGGACTATTACTCCAAATAATATGAAGGAGATCCTATGAAAATTGTAGCGGTCATACAGGCAAGAATGGGATCGACCAGACTGCCGGGGAAAATTATGAAAGAAGTTGCAGGCAAGTCAGTACTGGAATATCAGATCGAGCAAGTCAGACGATCCAAAACCATAGACCAAATTGTCATTGCTACTACGACCAAAGATACAGAACAGCCCATCATCGACTTGTGTAAACGAATGGCGGTGGATTACTACCGTGGGCCGGAGGACGATGTCTTGTCAAGGTATTATCAGGCCGCTTGTTGGTATGGGGCAGATATCGTTGTCCGTCTTACTTCAGACTGCCCGTTACTGGACCCGGCTGTGATAGACAGGGTAATAAATGTATTTCTATCCCGTTCAGAACGCGTTGATTATGTATCTAACACTATAGAGAGAACCTATCCGCGTGGATATGATGTTGAAGTGTTCTCCATGAAGGTATTGGAACAGACGTTTAAGGAAGCGGGTAATGCTGCAGAACGGGAACATGTTACCTTGTATTTGTACCAGCATCCTGAGGTATTCAGATTAGGGCAAGTTAAGCACAGCAAAGACTTAAGCTCTTATCGCCTCACAGTGGATACAGAAGAGGATTTTGAATTAATGTCGAGGTTAATAACGGCCCTGTGCGGGAAAAGAAGGGAAGGGTTCACGCTGGATGATGTGATCACCCTTTTGCAGGAGAATCCGGATTGGGTATTAATTAACGCTCATATCGAACAAAAGAAAGCAGACGGTCATAGGAGAGCATAACAATGAATATAATCTTTCGGGTCGATTCTTCATATGAAATGGGTACAGGCCATGTCATGCGGTGTTTAACACTGGCTCATGAACTTAAAACCAGACAGGCGAAGGTTTCGTTCATTTGCCGTGATTTGCCCGGGAATCTGGCAAGCTATATTAGGGGCCAGGGCTATCCTGTATTTTTACTGCCTTTCCGGAGTGAACGGGCAGATGCATCCTGGCTACGGGTGGACTTCAAAACAGATGCGATGGAAACCTTACAAATTCTTATGGCCTCTTCCCCTGTAGATTGCCTGATCATTGACCATTATGGAATCGATCAACGCTGGGAGAGCTTAATAGAAGCGAATGTGGCGAAGCTTGTTGTAATCGATGACTTAGCCGACCGGCCGCATCAATGCAGTATTGTACTGGATCAGAATAGTTCATCTGCCGGGGACCGTTATCATGGTTTAGTCCCGGATAGCTGTGTGATGTTAGTGGGGACCAGTTATGCCATCCTTCGGCCTGAATTTCGGTCAATGAAGAAGCAGCTGGCCGAGCGTGATGGAAGTATTAACAGAATTCTTGTCTTTTTTGGGGGTACAGACCCTACCCATGAAACATTAAAGACGTTACAAATATTAAATAAACGCCAATATTCGAATTTACACCTTGATGTCGTAGTAGGTGAAATGAATACAAACAAGGATGTCATTGAACAACTGTGCACCCCTATGGCGAACGCATTTTTTCATTGTCAGATTGATTACATGGCAGATTTAATGCGGAAGGCCGACTTTGCCATCGGCGCAGGCGGAAGCTCTACCTGGGAGCGGTGTTATTTAGGATTACCTTCACTTTCCATTATAACTGCGGATAATCAAAGGGAAATAACCAAACGGGTGCATGAACAGGGGGCAACTTGTTGCTTGGGGGATAGTGCCGAAGTTACAGCTATAAGCATTGAGCATGGTTTGAACACGATGCTTGCCAGCCCGTCACTGGTGGAAGAGATGTCTAAGCAGGCCCTTCAGCTTATGGGAGAGGATAAATTCAATGAGGTCATAGACAGGATTATGGGAGGGGACAATGACATCCATTCATGATTATAGACTGGGGGATTTAGGCCGGAACGAAATAAACCTTGTATGGGAATGGCGAAACGCTGATCATATCCGTCCTTTTATGAATCATGATGATCTGATCCCGTTAGAGGAGCATTACCGCTGGTTAGAGGCTGTGCAAAAGGATGCAGGGAAGCTGATTAAACTGTGTTTTTATCAGGAAAAGCCAGTTGGGTTCGTGAACTTCTCACACATTGATCCCAAGAACCAAACCTGTGAGTGGGGCTTTTATATTGGAGATACGTCCTGTCCCCGCGGGTCCGGGAAGGCCATGGGGATCTTAGCTTTGGATTACATTTTTAAAGAAAGGCCTATGAGGAAGGTCTGTGCTCAAATCCTGGACTTTAACCGGAGGAGCCTATCCTATCACCACAAATTAGGTTTTGCCGAAGAAGGCAGGCTGGTAAAGCAGCTTCTGAAAAATAATCAATATATTGATGTGGTGTTAATGGGCCTATTCAAGGAACAGTGGGAGAAACAAAGTGAATTTCTGAAAGAGGAGGTTGTTAGGGCCAATGAAGGAAATAACGATCGGTAACAGACGGATAGGCAACGGCCACCCTCCGTTTATCATAGCGGAAATGTCAGGGAATCATAATCAGTCCCTTGACCGGGCGCTCGAAATAGTCAAGGCAGCGGCAAAAGCAGGAGCGCACGCATTCAAAATTCAAACGTATACGCCTGATACGATGACACTTCAGATCCAGGACGGAGGTTTCAGGATCGAATCGAATGGACTCTGGAAAGGAAAGTCATTATTTGATCTTTATAAAGAGGCCTATACCCCTTGGGAATGGCATGAGCCGATTTTTGAATCCTGTAAGGCATTAGGAATGATTCCGTTTAGCACACCGTTTGATGAAACTTCGCTTGAATTTTTAGAATCCCTTGGTGTTCCCTGCTACAAAATTGCCTCCTTCGAAAATAATGACATCCCATTATTACAAAAGGTCGCTTCCAAAGGAAAGCCGATGATTATTTCAACAGGCATGGCCTCGCTTGGTGAAATTGAAAATGTAGTCAAGACAATCTCGGAAGCAGGATGCGATGATTATATTTTATTAAAATGCACAAGCAGCTATCCGGCTTCACCTGAAAATTCGAACCTGAACACGATTCCCTATTTAAGAGATGTATTTCATTGTCAGGTGGGCCTATCCGACCATACCCTGGGAATTGGAGCGGCTGTGGCAAGTGTAGCACTTGGCAGCACTGTAATTGAAAAGCATTTTACCCTTAACCGTGAGGAAGGCGGCGTCGATGCTGCTTTTTCCCTGGAGCCGGAAGAATTCGCTGCCCTCGTGAAAGAGACGGATACCGCGTGGAGGTCACTGGGCGGGGTTGCTATCGGTCCAACTAAGGAGGAAGAACATTCCCTCCAATTCCGACGGTCCATTTACATTGCTAAGGATATCAAGGCTGGTGAAGTGTTGACGACAGCGAATCTAAGGGTGATCCGTCCAGGCTTCGGTCTGGATCCGAAATATTATGATCTGCTTATCGGAAAGCAAATGAAAAGAGATCTGAAAGCGGGAACTCCATTAAGCTGGGAGCTGTTATTGTAATTTGCCAACGGGTTATTTAGCGAATTGAAAAGCCCCCTGCCATCAGCTTCCCGATGGCAGGGGGCTTCTTCGTTATAGCCTTCTAAATCAGTCCGCCTAAGCTAAGCAGCTGATACAGCACCTTGGCTGCGGCTTCGCGGGTGGTTGGCAGGGCAGGGTGGAAAATGAACTGCCCCTGCTGGCTTTCGCCCTGCATCAGGCCGGCATCGCTGACCGCCTGGATGCTGTCCTTGGCGTAGCTGCTGAAAGCTGCGGCATCGCCATAAGGCACGCTTGCGGTACCGCTGGTGAACTTGATGTCCAGCAGCTTAACCGCTCTGGCCAGCATGACAGTCAGGTCCTGGCGCGTAATCTCGTCTTTTGGTCTGAAGCCTCCATCATAGCCGGTGATCAGGCCGGCTTGATAGGCGGCATTCACATCCTGTGCATACCATTCGCTTCCCTTGATATCAGTGAACGCATTCGTTGTTGTGGCTTTATCCAGTCCGATTGCGGTCACTAGCATGGAGGCAAACTCTGCACGGGTGACCGGATTCTTCGGCGAGAATGTATTTGCTGAAGTTCCGTTCAGAATGAACTTGCCGGCCAGGGTCTGGATTTGGCTCTTCGCCCAGGAAGAGCCGATGTCCGTGAAGGTGATCGCTCTCGTTGCAGCTGCATAAGTGGAGAGGCCCGGACGGCTGATAGTGACTAAGGTTGATCCATCCGTTAATGTCTTGAACTTGGCAGGCACAGGATATACCTGGCCGCCCTCTGTATACAGTGCGCCTGCATTCGCGGCATTAATGCCTTTATCCAGCAGGAAGGCCCGGTGGACGATCTGATCCGGTGCGAAGGTGACTTTGGAGGGAACGCCTGCCACTATCGAAACAGCTTCGAAGGTATACGGCGTTCCGAGTATCGCCGCACTAGCGTAGCCTGTGGCAAATGCCGCCTTGCTAGTGGTATCTGGTGCGATCGAGACGGTCAGACCGGCATTGGCTGCAAGTCCAGATAGAGCGGACAGCGGCAGGGATACCGATGCACTGTTCCAGGTGAAGGCGAGTGCACTGTCCGCAGGTGCGGACTGCAGCAGCTTCACTTGCTCAGCTGTCAGCTTCAGACTGGCCTTGGCGCTGCCGTTCTCTGTTGAGGCGGCAGTGACACTGTAGACGGTAGAAGCTGTCTTTGCATCCAGCGCCTTCTGAAGCTCAGCATTGGTGATCGTGAATACGGTCTGATCTCCGTCCGGAGCAGAGGTTGCGGTAAGGGCGGCAATGGTTTGCCCTGGTTCAACTACGGCCGATAGCGGTTCCGCAGGGCTTGCCGGACTGCTGCTTGCGGTTGGTGCCGGTGCAGCAGCTCCGCCACCGCCACCGCCGCCACCATTACCTGGCGCTTGAGTAGGGGTTGGCGTTGGCGCTGGTGTTGGTGTTGCACCGCCGCCCCCGCTGCCCGGATCTGGTGTAGGCTCAGTTGGCAGGGAAGTCTCTCCGTCTTCTCCCACCATATAGAACGTCATGTTTACAAGCTGCACATCTGTGACCTCGAAGCTCTCGTCATATTGCACCGCATATACGCCAAGCTTATATTGTCCCGGCTCCAGATGCTTAATTACGTAATTTCCGTACTCATCTACGGTTCCGTCCGAGTAGCTTCCGTCAATATTTTCGAAGTTCACTCTGCCTTCAGGAAGTGTAGACAGCGTCTGGGTCTCGGTGTTCAGATCATACCAGTCGGAAATTCGTCCGATATAGCCCTCGCTGAGACCATTGACTTCAACCACCATGAAGTTGGTATGATCATTCGCCAGGGTGACCGACAGATCGGCTGGAGCAGCCGGAGAGATTCTTTTGTTGGTCAGATTTCCATTAACCAGGCCAAAATCGTTATCGGCAACATCGCTGCCGACATGGATCACAAATGGCAGATGCAGCGGAGGAAGCCCCGGACTCTGCAGCAGGATTTCGCCTTCATATACACCGTGGGCTGCACTATCCGCAGCTTGGGCAGATAGGGTGAAGGAGGTACTGGAGTCTGCGGCGGCAGTGATGGTGGAATAGGCATCAAGGCCGCCAAGCGTCATCTCAATGTCGCTCACATCCGGAGTGGCGATCGGATCGGAAGGATCGGATGTCACACTTGGGTGCATCACTACGGAAGCGGTGTAGGTCACTTTCTCACCGGAGAAGTTTTTGAGCCGCAGCGGTTTGGACAACGGAGCGGAACCCGGTTCAATGGCTCCGAAGCTCAAATTGCTGGCTTCGCTCTCGATGACTGAAGCATTCATTTTCTCATCATAGATGGTAATCGGATCAAGGGCCTCCACTACAGCCGGTGTAACCAGGGCGCTGGCCACATCGGCCCGTCCGGAGCCTTGGGAGTACACATCGTATGGCGTGCCGCTCTCATCGGAGATGACATCTGCCGTGTTGGCCAGCGCAGCCCGGATGTCGAGCGGCGTCCAGTCCGGATGCGCCTGCGTCATTAATACCGCAAGACCTGCGATGTGCGGAGAGGCCATGCTGGTGCCGCTGGAACGGTGATAGGCCAGATCATAACTAGGCTCGCTGTCAAAATAATAAGAATATTCAGGATCACCGTAATAGGCGGCGTATTCCGGCAGCGTGGACAAAATGTTCACGCCCGGTGCGCTGATGTCCGGCTTAATGCCGTAATTATCATCTGAATTCGGTCCGCGTGAGCTGAAGCTGGCAATCGTGTCGCCAGGCTTTATAGTCATCGGAAAGTCCTTGCCGAAGGTAATATGCAGCGGTTTATCCGGATTCGCGAGAATCTCCCGGGCCAAGGCCCGTCCTGCAGCACCCGCCATGTCAAAGGTTGGAATATGGGCATAATCATCTCCAAGGAAACCTACATCCCCAATCGGGCCATCACGTCCGGGAATGCTTACGGAGAGATCGGCCTCCTCCGATCCTTCCAGGGAATTACCGTTGAAGATGATCAGAGCTTTTGCTCCATAGCTCTTGGCAATAGCGACCTTATCTACAAACGTCAGGTTGCCGCGCGAGACTACAACCACCTTACCTGTAACGTCGCCGACTTCGATATAGTCGCTGTAATCCCCTAGTCCCGCATATACTGCATCCAGCGGTTCGGTTCCCAGCAGCTCCCCGAAATTATCGCCTTTATAACTCCAGCCGAGAAGATCGGAGTAGACTGTGTCTGTCACGGAGTACACTTCTTCTGTTACTGTGTCTGTCAGCTGTGCACTGAAATTGGCACTGTAATGGATGCTGGTGCTAGTGGCGGCGGCTACGGAAATCGCCAGCTGGGAGCTGGCCGGTGAGCCCATGGAATAATAATATTTGCCGTCGGCTCCGGCATTTCCGTTTGCTACAACGGCAACGACACCGGAGAGCACGGCATTATTCACGGCGATGGAATCCGGCGAATCCGGGCCTTTCTCAAGGTCCGAGCCGAGCGACAGATTAATGACATCCATGCCATCCTTGACGGCATGCTCAATGCCGTCGATGACCTGAGCCGAGGTACCGGAGGTTTTGTATAATCCGCTCCCCTCATCATAGGTTGCCCCCAGCACCTTATAAGCATAGAGGTCGGCCTCGTAAGCGACCCCTTTCTGGACGACCTCGGAGCTGGTATTCTCTCCGCGTCCGACAATGGTTCCGGCCACATGGGTGCCGTGGCTGGTGCCCTCGAAGCCGAAGATCGCAGGAATCTCTTCATAGGGATCATTATCCTGGTAGAAGGAATCATAGCCGCCTTTGTAGGCATTCTTCAAATCGGGGTGCTTGTAGTCAACGCCGGTATCAATAACGCCAACCTTTACGCCTTTGCCTGTGAATCCGCTCTGCCAGGCAGTGTCGGCACCGATCTGCGCAAGTGGATCTATTTCGAAGTTAGCACTGGTGCTGCCCTCCGCAGCCGGAGCTTCGATCAGGGGAATCGGATAATAAGTGCTGTTCAGGCTGATGGCCTTGACCCCGGTGAGCTGGGCCAGCTTCGGAATCTGATTGGCGCTGACGGTAACCTCCATACCATTCAGCACCGTATTGTACTGGTAGTTGACCTTCATCGCGATACCCTTGGAGCTGGCGGTATTCTTAAATGCAGTTTGCTCCGACATTACGGATTGTTCAGCCGATTGCACCGAGAAGGAGCGTCTGGACTGGCTGGCCGAATGTCTGGCTTCGGATACAGCCTGGCCGCTGAGCTGGATGATGACACTGATTTTATCGGAAGAGGCCGTGTCGATGTTCTTGTCCACGACGGCTGGAGCTGCGGCTGCAGCCAGAGACTGCGCCGGATTGGCCGCTTCCAGCGCGGCAGACAATGAGGCTGGGATAAGCGGCTGTGACGGATTAAGCAGATCGGCAAGTGTTACGGGTGCCGGCGCAGTTCCGGCTGCCGATGCCGGACTGCCCAGAGGAGCAGCCAGCAGAAGGACGGAAGTGAACAGCGCGACGGATGGTTTACTTATTAATTTAGCCAATTTCTGGTTCCCCATTTCTTGAGAAGATGATCACCTGTGTTATTGCAGGGTGGAGATGGCATCCACCGAAATATAAGTTCCGCTGGAAGCTGCGTTTTTCTCCCCGTTATGTTCCACTCGCAAGGTGTGCTTCCCGGCCGGCAAGACGCCCGATTCGAAGATGACCGTCCGGAAGCCCGGAGCTGTGCTGTACATATCAACTGAACTCACTAGCTTATTATCAATATAGATATCAGCCTGGCCACGGCCCGGTCCGGTATTTGCGAGCAGCTGAACCTGGGTGCCTTCGAATTTGAACTGGGCATAAGCTCCCGGACTTTTCGTGTATTTGGCAATCCCGCCGAAATTCTTCAGGCTGAAGTTGGTCTGCCAGGCTCCGCTGTAAGTGGTAGAGGGATCATCCTCCTGAACCAGACGGGCAACGGTGAAGGCATCGACATTGATAAAGGCAGTGCCGGTCTTTTTGGCATTTGGATCGGTCTTACCGGTCCATTCCACCCTGAAGGTGTGCTGTCCGTAAGGGACGATTTTTTCATAAATCAGCTGGTTGTCCAGAGAAGCTTTGCTGAACAGTGAGGGCCCAGGCCACCTTGATTCCGTCGATATAGACATCGGCGATGCCCTGCTTGTCATTCTTGGAGCCGGTCCAGCTTATATAGCTGCCGACAAAGGCAAATTCAACCTTGCCCTTCGCGTTAATCTGCTTAGCGGTGGTTCCGGAGTACGCGCTGCTGCTGACCTGTGCCCAAGGGCCGGTGAAAGCCAGAGAACTGCTGGTATCTTCATAGCTGCCTGACAGATTGTCGGTGGCAACGCTAAGCGTGTAACTGCCGCTGCCCTTGAAGGCATAAACGTCCAGGTAGTAGGTCCCGGTCTCGGTAACTGTGTATTCTATGGATTCGGAGGAAGTTCCCTGGTTTTCCGAGTACGCCAGGACATCCTTGTTCCCTTGAACGGTTACCGCTTCGGGAGAGTACAGGTACAGATCGAAGTCGGCCGTTTTATCCCCGGACAGCGCGACGCTGATATTCTCGCCGGCATGGAGCTCGATGGAGTAGACATCATTTACATCCGTGTCCTGATCCAGGCGGTTAGTGAGGCTGCCGCCAGAGTAAGGGGTGCCGGGAATATCATCATCCGTCAGTGCCTGATAAGCGTTGACCATGGCTCCGCTGGCCACACGGCCGGTCAGTGAGCTGAGCCGTGTGCCGCTGCTCATGATCCGATGCTTAACAGCGAGTGGACTGAGTGATGGATCCTGACTGAGCACTAACGCCGCTGCACCCGAGGCATTGGCGGCAGCGATGGAGGTTCCCCATGCATAGGAGTACACGCTTTTCGGCTCCGGCATAATGAATTCCAGGTTGATCTTGGCAATGGACGGGTCTCTGGAGATTACCCAGTTATAGCTGTCTCTGTCTTCATTCAGCGGATAACGGACACCTTCGTAGATGGTTCCGGGAAGTCCGACTACGTATTCCCACATGAACTCCTCTTTGAAGTACAGATGCAGGACATCGCTCACGAAGGCGGAGCCCTCAATTTTGTGCAAGGGATGAGAGCCGGTCAGCAACAGGCTTCCGCCGTCCTTCAGATAATCTTTAAGATGGGTCTGGTCGTTTTCAGTGATATTCTGATATTTTTCAAAGGAGGCACTGCCTGTAAACCAGATCACCACGTCATATTCCTTCATCTTCTCTGTGGAAGGCCCGTCGCCGCCGTCAGGCGCAGAGGTCACGATGTCTCTGTCTTCATCAAAGCCTTCATAATCCTCAAGTAATTCCTTGTACTTTGACAGCTTGGGGCTGGAGGGATAAGGAGCGATGTTGGAGCCGTCATCCTGCACAAGGAGGATTCTGGCGGACGGGTCGTACTTGGAGGCACCAAGATAATCCAGCGCCCTGTCAAAGGCATCCTGACGGTAATCCTGGTCGGCATCCTCCTCATCGAGCATATTCTCGAAGGCGATTCCGTTAAAAATAATTTTGGACTGGCCTTCCTCGATTTGAGCGGACAGCCCCGGATTGTTTACCGGCGCAGTGGTCCATACTTCCAAGCCTGGTGCGGCCACGTCTACGGATTCCATCCCGATATTAGAGTTTGGTGCCAGATTGCCCGTGTTATCGACTGCCGTGACGGAGAGAATATTGGGGCTGTCATAGGCAGCCGGGTAAGCGGGAGTAGCATCTGTATTCACGTTATAGTTGCCGGAGGGTGCCACAATGAGCATTTTTGAGGCGTCAATGACATCCTTCAGCGCTTGGCTGTAGGTGTACATTTCTGCACTGATGTTGGCGATCTTGGCTCCGTTCTTCTCGGCATATTGAATAGCTTCGATCAGAGCAAGCTCAGTGCCATATTCGCCTTTGATGAACTTGAGCGGCATAAGCTTTACATTCGGAGCGATGCCCGCAACGCCGATGCCGTTATTCGATTCAGCTGCGATAATCCCGGCTACGGCTGTTCCGTGCCAGTCTCCGTCCACCGCATCATAGAGCTGATTCGTATGATCAATGAAGTTCCAGCCGTGAACGTCGTCTATATAGCCGTTGTTGTCATCATCCTTGCCGTTACCGGCATAATCCTTTTTGTTGGTCCAGATGTTGTCCGCCAGATCAGGATGGTCGGTGAACACGCCGGTATCAATGACTGCAACAATGAGATCGCTGCTGCCTTGGGTAATATTCCAGGCTTCCGTAGCCTTGATATCAATTCCCGGTAAGCCGGGGCTATTGAACCCTGCGGGATCCTGTCCCGTGTTCAGCAGTGCCCACTGGTCCTTGAAATAGGTGTCGTTCGGGAGTGTGCCGCTTGCAGCGGGATACAGCTTGTAGTTGGGCTCGGCGTAGAGGACATTGGGGTCTTTATTCAGTTTGGCAAGCAGCGGTTCAATATCGGTAGATTCAGGGAGCGACAAAGCCTCTGCATTAATGCTGGAGAGCTTGCTGCTATTCTTAAGGATGCTGGAATCCAGAATGGAACTGGAAGGTGAGCTGAAACCGGGTTTGTACTTTACGATAATCCGGCTGCTGTCATAGGCAGCTTCACCGGAAGGAATCAGCTTAGGCTCACTGCTCTCGTTCCCCCCGCCGGCTGCAGAAACTACTTGAACGACCTTTTCTTTCGGTGCGGTTTCTGCATTCCATCCGCTTTTCCGCGGGTTGGCTGAAGCATTCTGGGCAGCGAAGGCGCTCCCGACTGAGCCAATCAAGAGCGATGTAAAGGCCATGATCGTAATAGACTTACTAAACCATTCTTTTCTCAAGTTTTTACCCTCCTGATTGAACGCGAAATTCATTTCTATTGGTTTTGCCCCTCATACCTGTATCCGGTATTTCAAGCGGATGTGGAATTGCTGAAACGTTCACCTCCATAATGGGATACCGTTAACCAATCCATTCGGCTAACCTAAAGTCAACATATATGACATGTGATATATGATACCGGGCTGACCTTACTGTAATCTTACAAAACTATCCCGAAAGGCTGATGTAAGCGCCATTAAATGCTTTTAGAGCGGAAAAATATCATAATTTTAAAAAATAAATGAAGGAGTAGGTTATAATGGTGTAAATGTTTCTAACGTTATTTAGCTAAAGGATTGCTGTGGAAGAGTTCAAATTATAATGCTGTACAGCGAGGTGAAGACGGATTGAATATACATGAAAACAATAACAGGATCACTATTCCGGACAGTCCGTACTATTTGCCCCGGCCCCGTCTGTATGAGCTTCTGGACCGTCACCGCCGGGTGAAGATGATGACAGTCGTTGCGGAACCCGGTTACGGCAAAACAGCGTTGCTCTCCAGTTATATGCTGGACCGGGGATTGCCGGTGGTGTGGTACCAGCTGCATGATAGCGACAGTTCCGCCGGCATCTTCATTTCTCATTTGCTGGCAGCCTTGGGCAAACAGCTGAAGCAGCGGCCTGACTGCCTCCGCCTGCCAAAGTTTATTCATCCAGGTGTGGAAGAGCTGTTGCATACACTCTCCAACTGGCCGGAAGAGTTGTATATTATTCTCGACCATGCGCATGTCATCCAGGGGGCAGAGGATATTCTTGATCTGCTGGAAAGACTGCTGAATGAAACACCGCCGGGCATCCGCTTTGTTCTAGTCGGCCAGCTGCTGCCATCCCTACCTTATGCTTCATATAAATTGCGCCGGAATTATTTCAATATCAGCAAGTCGGAGCTTGCCTTTACGAAGGAAGAGATCGCCGCCTTCTTTCATGATCTGCCGGCTGCACCCCTGGCAGATCATGAAATAGAATATATCCTGTATACAACTGAAGGCTGGCCGGCCAGCCTGGAGCTGATCCGTGATGCGGTGGAGGGGAAATCCATGGAGGAACGAGGCCGCATTCTGCCGAAGTTCGCGGATATTCCGCATCTTTACGATTATATGGACAGGGAAGTCCTTGAGCTGCAGACTCCTGCATTTCGTTCTTTTCTGCTGAAGACCAGCATCATGCGGGAACTGGACCTTTCCGTCATCCGCCAGTATTTGGACCCGGCGGATGAGGAGGTCCCGGCGCTGCTGATCAAGCGGTTCACCTTTACCGTCAATGCCAGTGAACAGACCTTCCGCTATCATAAATTGTTCCGTTCCTTCCTGCTGAAGCAGTACCGCCAGGAAACAAGCCGCAGTGTTATTAATCAGGACCACTTGAAGCTGAGCGGCATCTATGAAGGCAATCATCAGTTTTTTCCGGCTTTTGCCCACTCCATCCTGGGCAGGGATTTCGTGAATGCGGGCAGGCTGATGCGGGTGCTCCAGGTCCGTTATCAGCCGCAGGAATTTATTGTGCTGCTGCAAAGCTGGCTGGAAGAATTTTTTGATCACCACTATATTGAATCCTCTATTTTTCTATACCGCTGCATCCCTTTGTATATCTTGCATAATCTCATCGAACTGCTGGAGCAGAACCTGACCAGCCTCGAGAACCGGCAGCAGCAGATGGGGGCTGCGCTGATCCGCCAGCAATTAGCAGGAATATATAAGCTGACCGGAGACCTCGGACGGGCCAAGGCACTCTCGGAAGCTGCGCTGCGTACCTTCGAGCGGGTGCAGGATCAGCCGATGATGATGCTCAGTCTTAACTTTCAGGCCGATTTGCTGCTTAATCTGGGGCAGACCGCAGAAGCCAAGGCTTGCGCACAGCGCTGCCTGTTCCTGGCAGAATCGGAGGGCGATCTGCATTTCCTTCCTTATGCTTTAAGCGGGATAGCGGATACCCTGATTGAGGACGGGGCTCCAGAAGCTGTAGAGTATTTGGAGAAAGCGCTGGAGTGCAGCCAGGGAAATGATGATGCGCTTCTGTTCTTCCTGTACTGCAGCAGATGCAAGCTCTATAATCTCCTCCAGGATGTTCCCTTGGCTATCGAATGGGCGCAGAGAACCGTCCAGCTTGCCGAGGACTTCGGGTTTGACCGGGATATCGGACTGTCCCATATTTATCTGGCCCGGGCCTATGTGAGCGCCGGCCGTCTGCTGGAAGCCGGACCTTGCCTCGACATCGCTTACCAGGTGCTGCATCCGTTCAAGTTCCTGTTCGCGCATGTAGTCTCGGCACAGTATGCTCTGCTGCTGCGGCAGCAGGACACCGAGGCAGCCGGGCTGAAGTGGCAGGAGCTCAGCGGGGTATGTGAGAAGAACGGCTATCCCTTCATTGTGAGCCGCTATCAGCAGGAGCAGCAGGCTAAAGCAGCCATAGTTATTGAAGAAGAAGCCGCGCCACTGCTGCAAATCGGGGTGCTGGGTCCGCTCACCATCAGCTTCAATAATCAGCCTGTTGTGGTACGCAGGAAAGCCAGCTTAAGGCTGCTGCTGTTTCTGATTGTGAATCATAAGGCAAGAACGCCGCAGGATATGATTATCGAGGAGCTGTTCAAGGATCAGCTGCTCGGCCCGGCGCAGAATCAGCTGTATGTTGCCTTATCCGTCCTTAGAAGCACCCTGGAGCCGGGCGGCAATCCGGGGCGCAATTCCCGGTATATTAAAAATGTCGACGGACTTTACTCGCTGAACACCGGACTTGTGGATTTGGACCTTGCCGCTTTTTTGGAGGTGAGCCGGGAAACCAGCGATATTCAGGAGCTGATCCGTGCGGAACAGCTATATAAGGGCGATTTGCTGGAGGAATACAGATACGAAGCCTTCATTGAAACGGAACGTGAACGGCTGCGGATCAAATATCTGCATATCCTGAGCACGCTGGCCGAGCATTTCGCCGGGCAAGGGGATCATTACCGGAGTATGGAGTACTATGAAAAGCTCTGTACGAAGGATCCGTTCAATCACAAAAATGTTCAGGCTTATATCTATATGCTGAAATCCTTTGACTTACACGCATATGCCCAGTCGGTAGCGGAGCGGATGAACCGGATATCACAGGAATGGTCCGAGTAACACTGATAATCCATCCTGGATTCTAATCAGAGAGAAGCAGGGCTTCAGGCGGCCTCAATATCCATATATAAGTGGATATTGGGGCTTTTTCTGTGCGCAGCTCGATATCACGATGGGATGTTAATTAACATTTACAATTTCCTGTTTTGCATTTAAAGTAGGATTACAGCATGAATTGCCCGGGAATATGAATTTTGTGTAATTTTATATTACACACTAAGATCAATTTTTCTGAATGGGAGGAATGCTAATTGCAAAAAACAGAGGGAGTCTTACATGTTCCTGCCAGGGTGATGACGCAAGGCAGGCAAGTGATATTCGGAATTTCCCTGATGGCGCCCATCGCTATCTTTGGGACCTATGGGGTGGCTAATGAGCTCTCCAAAGGGCTGCTGCCGGCAGCATATTTGCTTGCTTTTCTGGTGATGCTCATTACGGCTTACAGCTATGGCAGAATGGTCAAGGTGTATCCGACCTCCGGTTCTGCATACGGCTATGTCCAGAAGTCCGTTCATCCGCTAGCGGGATTTCTGGTGGGCTGGATGCTGCTGCTTGACTATGCTTTTGTTCCGATGCTGTCCGTGCTGTTCCTGGGTCTGGCCCTGCACGAGATGGTGCCGGTAATTCCTGTGGTGGTATGGGTGGCGCTGTTCATTGCATTAAGCACCCTCATTAATATCCGGGGCCTGCAAATGGCCATTAAGGTTAACCGGATCATGGTGGGTCTGCAGTTTGTACTCATCGCTATTTTCTTCGGAACATGTATTTATGCCCTCGTGTCTCCCTCTCCGGGCCACTCCTTACTCTCCTCAGCCCCATTCTGGAATCCAGACTTCTCCATGCTCAGCGTCATTGCCGGTACCGCGCTGGTCTGCCAATCCTTTCTCGGCTTTGATGCGGTGACGACGATTGCCGAAGAATCGGTTGAACCTGAGCGGACGATTCCCCGGACACTGATCTTTGTGACGATACTGAACGGAATTGTATTTATCCTGATCGCCTATTTCGGCGTGCTTGCCTATCAGGGCCGAAGCTTCATCAGCAGTGATACCGCAGCTGTGGAGCTGGTGGAATTCCTGGGCGGTCCGCTCTTCGAAACCTTGTTCATGCTGGTGACAGCCGCTTCGGTCTTTACGCTTATTGTGTCACAGCAGGCCGGAATCTCCCGTCTGCTGTTTGTCATGGGAAGGGACCGTGTATTTCCGGAGAAGCTGTTCTGCTACACGCATCCGCGGTATGGCACACCGGTGGGCGGCATTGTCTTTATCGGTGTGCTGACGGTAGCAGCCTGTATGATCTTTGATCTGGTTACCCTGGCCTCGCTGATTAATTTAGGGGCTTTTGTGGCTTTTGCGTTTGTGAACCTGTGTGTGATTCTTCATTACTTTGTCAAAAGAAGGCTTCGTACGCCCAAGGCAGTCCTGATCTATCTGCTTCTGCCCGCCATCGGAATCGGGAGCAATATCTGGCTGCTTACCAGTCTGAGCCCTCAGGCTTTTCTGGTGGGAGGAATCTGGTTTGCCGCTGGGCTGCTGTATCTGACAGTAAGGACCAAAGTATTCACCCAAATCCCTGATTGGGGCCTGTTCGATACCTCTTTATAGAAGGGAAAAGACACTTATGCCCATTTCATTTCAAGAGAGGAAGGGAGTTAGACGATGCCTGTGATGGAGTCTGTAAAAGCGTCGGTCAATGGCACCAAAGCGGCAGTTAATCTGTATGCCGTTCTCAGAAATCTGGAGGAATTATGCCGCCTGGACCCTGCCTCAATTGCCCTGATACAAGGCAAGCTGCATACCATCCGGTTCAAAATACGGGGCGGACCTGCAGCGGATCTGGTTATAGCGGACGGCGAGGTCTCTATGCAAGAACCGGCCGGGGCTTCATCCATTGTGCTGTACTTCCGTTCTCCGGAGCATTTCAACAAGATGATTGAAGGGAAGGCGAATCCTATACCGCTGCGCGGACTGACCCGGCGGGGATTCCTAACCACTGACTTCACGAAGCTGACCCAAAGGCTGGAATATTATTTGAAGCCGGACGACGTACTCCTTAAAGATCCTGACTATTTCGCCATCCATACCCGGCTGCTGCTGAATACGGCAGCTTACGCCGTGGCCTGTATCGGGAATTATGATGAGATCGGGAGGCGCATTGCGGCGAGAATACCAGACGGTGTCATTTCGATCTCTATTGAGGAGAGCGGACAGCAGGTGTTCCTGCGCGCCTTGAAGGGTCGGCTTCAGGCAATGAAGAGCGCTCCTGCGGCTCCAAGTGCCTACATGGTATTTGATACCGTTCAGTCTGCTAACGATGTCCTTAGCGAGAAAGCAGATGTTCATGAGCTGATTGTTACCGAGAGGCTGAAGCTTAAAGGAATGCTGCCGATGATTCAGCACATGAATGATATTTTGGCTAAAGTGCCGCAGTTTGTGTAATTCAGACCCGGATGAAATGAGGAATCGATAGATGGAACCTAATAAATATACTAACAGCAGATTGCTATTCGAACGTGCGATGAAGGTTATTCCGGCCGGGGTCTATGGACATCTTGGTCCTGTCGAGGGCAGCATGATTCCGCCTAGCGCCTTTCCGTTCTTCGCCAGGGAAGCCAAGGGGGCTTATTTCTGGGATGTGGACGGCAACCGGTTCATTGATTATATGTGTGCTTACGGCCCCAACATCCTCGGCTACCGTGACGACGATGTGGATCAGGCGGCGAGAGCGCAGGGGGAGCTGGGGGATTGTGTGACCTTACCTTCAGTAAAAATGGTTGAATTCGCCGAGCAGCTGGTGGCTACCGTACATAGTGCCGACTGGGCATTTTTCGCTAAAAATGGCGGGGATGTTACGAGCTTTGCGCTCATGATTGCACGTGCCGCCACAGGAAGGAACAAAGCGGTGCTTGTAAATAAGGGGTATCACGGTGTGGCTGCATGGACGAAGCTTGCGGGGAATTCCGGCATTGCGCCGGAGGAGATTGCGAATAACCTCTATGTGGACTGGAACAATATCGGACAGCTGGAAGCGCTGATCAGTGCCTATCCGGGGCAAATTGCCTGCTTTATCGCCAGTCCTTATTTTCAGGGGAATTTTGTCGATAACCAGCTGCCGGAGCAGGAATATTGGCAAAAGGTGCGCTCACTCTGCACGAAACACGGCATTGTGCTAATCATTGACGATGTGCGCTGCGGCTTCCGGCTGGATCTGGCCGGCTCGGATCATCATTACGGCTTCGAGGCGGATCTGATCTGCTTCTGCAAGGCACTGGCCAATGGCTACAACGTCTCTGCCCTGTGCGGCAAGGATGAGCTGAAAAGTGCCGCTTCTTCGGTATTCTATACGGGGAGCTACTGGTTCTCGGCCGTTCCCTTTGCCGCAGGGATCGCTACGCTGAATAAGCTGAAGGCGATTCAGGCGCCTCAGCGGCTTCAGGAACTCGGCAGCAGGCTGACCAGCGGTCTGGCCGGAGTCGCCGCCGGGCATGGTATCGATCTGCGGATCAGCGGCGAACTGCCGATGTGGTACATGCGGATTGCAAATGATCCGAGCCAGGTACTGCACCAGGAGTGGATCGCCGCCTGCGTTCAGCGTGGTGTCTTCTTTACCAACCACCATAACCACTTTATTAATGCGGCGCTGACAGAGGAGGACATCGCCTTTACGCTGGAGGTGGCCGATGATGCCTTCCGGGCCGTGAAGAAAATGCACCCGGAGCTTGAGGGGGTGTCTTAAATGGCTCGGGGGAGAGCATTGCATGAGGAGCATGAACCTGGATCAGCTGGGTACGCTGGCTGCGGGCCTTGCTCCCCGATTCGCAGTGCCGACACTCGGATCCGGCCGTGTGGCGTTCCTGCTGTTTATCTAGCAGCTATGACAAAACACGTCACGCACAGCACTATTTAAGAAAGAGAGCTGTTGACTGAATTTAGAGTCAACAGCTCTTTTTTATGGAAGCAAACGAGCATACTGCTACGAGGGGGCTGAGTCTGTCCTTTAGGGTAAGCCCGAAGCTGCGACAGGCCAGGATCTCAAGTGAATTGAGTTCCGGCCCCATTGTCCAGTCTTACTTCCTGTCTAGAAGATGATGCCGTTCCCTGTAATACATGGGCGTGACTCCGCTTACCTTTTTGAATACTTTGGTGAAATAGCTCTGGTCGTTGAAGTTTAGCAGCGTACAGATTTCAGAAATGGGCGTTTTGCTGAGGGAAAGCAATTTTTTCGCTTCATTAATTTTAGTGTTCTGGATGTATTCGCTCACGGTGATCCCGACCTCCTTTTTAAATAAGGAGGAAAGGTATTTGGGGCTGAGGTCAACTTTGCGGGCAATATCATCGTGGCTGATGTTCTCATAGATATGTTTGTAAATATAATCTTTACAGGTCGTGACCGTCTTGGAATAGCGTTCATTTTTGACCTGCTGAACCTTCTCCGCATAAGTATAGAGCACTTCTTTGGCCAGCTCCCGGATGCCCTCAAGGGTATTCGCCTCTTCTAACTGCTGGATAAAGCGGTCATGCAGACTGAAAGCGACTTCTTCATGCAGGCCGCCGTCAATGGCAGCTCTGGAGACTAACGTGATGAGGGTGATGATGTGGTTTTTATTTGAACGGAAATAGCTGGTTTTCGACAAAACGCTGGCTACCTCCTCTTCTTTTAAAGTAGGGAGTTGGGTTAATTCCTCAACGCGTCCTTCTTTGATGATTTCAAGCATTTTCTTCTCAAATAACCGTTCATGATAGGTGTTCGCCTGCAGGTTTTGGGAGACGATTAAATCACTTTTCTCCATCTTTTCATAGGGCTCCGCCAGTTTACCGTTTCTTTCCCATACCGTTTCTGGAGCAATATAGACCTGATTAAATAGGTGGAAGACCAGCGAACTCAACTGTATTAACCTCTCATGGGGAACGACGGGGATGGAGTTGTAATACTGGATCACCTTATCCCGGAAAAAGAATCCCAGCGAATCATGGATGATCCCGTTTACCCGGTCACTCGATAAAGAATAAGCAACCGTCGGGCCAATTAACACGGTGCCTTCAAAGGCCTGATTGTTGAACACACTGATTAAGATAAACTTTTCAGAGAAGGCCGACTTCTGGATTAGCGGAAAATCATAAGGCTTGCTTGCGTAGAAATTCAACCGGGTAAATAAGCTCTGCTTCTGGTTCTCATACAGCGGGTTCAATAATTGGTTATTGGGCGATTCATAGATAATTTTACCGGCCGGATCAATGTAAAACACATGCAAATCAAATGTACCGGCAACAAGGTCACATAATTTCAGGTTCTTCTCCAGGTTAGAGTCCATGCTGATCCCCTTTCATCAGGAGCAAACTTCTTGCTTATATGCTACAAAAAAAAGTACTAAAATACCATAATGTTTTTTTAGGCAGTGGTATCCTTTTAGCAGTAAGGTGATTTGTATTTATGATAACGGTTTCATTGGATGCTGATCAGAAAGGGTGGACAGAAAACATGAGTAAATTTCCGGCAGATTTTATGATAGGAGCGGCAACAGCTGCCCATCAAGTGGAAGGACACAATATCTATAGTGATTTTTGGGCGATGGAGCATGTACCTAACTCCGTATATAAGGAGCCCTCATTGGATGCAGTGGATCATTATCACCGGTACGAAGAAGATATTCTGCTGCTCCGGAATGCAGGCTGTAACACCTACCGTTTTTCTATCGAATGGGCCAGAATTGAGCCGGTGAAAGGTGAATTTAATGAACAAGAAATTGAGCACTACAGAAACGTTCTGAATTTCTGTCACCGGCACAGCATAACACCGGTTGTGACACTTCATCATTTTTCCTCGCCTAAATGGCTCATTTCCGAAGGGGGCTGGGAGAGCGAGGCAACGATCGAATCCTTTGGCAAGTACTGCAGGTATGTTGTTTCACGGCTGGGCCAGCTTATTCCCTATATTTGTACCATTAACGAAGCCAATATGGGCAAGCAGATTACGAAGATTATGAAGCGGATGATGAGTGCAGCCACACCCAAGAAGAAGGATACGGCCGACGTTCAGGTGGGTCTGAATGTGGATATGGGCACCCGGATGGAACATTATTACCGGGAGCTTGGTGAAACCTTCGGAATCGATCCAAGTAAAGTGCAGCCTTTCCTCGCTCCAAGGTCTAAGCAGGGGGAGCTCATTATCATGAAATGCCATGAGACCGCGCGAAGCATTATCAAGGAGCTCCATCCGGCAATTCAGGTGGGCATCACCTTCTCGCTCTATGACCATCAGGCATTGCCGGGAGGAGAGGTGTCAGTACGCAAGGAGCAGCAGGAGGATCTGCTGGATTATCTGCCGTTCCTGCAGGAGGATGATTTCCTCGGCGTGCAAAATTACTCACGTAAAATTCATGGTCCAGAGGGCGTTGTTCCCCCGGATGATACAGCAAGATTGACGAAAATGGGCTACGAAAATTATCCTACGGCGCTGGGCAATGTGCTGGATTTCGTTGCCTCGCACTGGAGCAAGCCCATCTTCATTACCGAGAACGGCCTGTCTACGGACAACGATGAAGAGAGAGTTGAATTTATTAAGCAGGCTCTAAATGGAGTGTACCGGCGCATTGAGAAAGGCATCCCAGTCATTGGATATACTTATTGGTCACTGCTGGATAATTTCGAATGGCAATTAGGATATGACCAGACGTTTGGATTAATTGCGGTGGACCGGTCCACCCAGACGCGGCATCCGAAGGAGAGCTTGTCCGTATTGGGTACGATCAGTGCAGGCGGAATAGATTGATGAAGGTTGCAGACAAAGTAATTGTCGTTACCGGAGCCGGAGGCGGGATTGGCAGGGAACTAGTGCTTAATCTGCTCTCCAAAGGTGCACGGGTTGCTGCCGTTGACATAAGCGAAGAAGCATTAGAAGAAACAAGGAAGCAGTCTGGAGACGCAGGCGGCAGACTATCCGCACATATCGTAAATCTGACAGATTGTGAGGCTGTGGAGTCCCTTCCGGAGCAAGTGATCAATCATCATGGAACAGTAGATGGAATCATTAATAACGCAGGTATCATCCATTCATTTGTACCTGTGAATGAGTTGGGATATGACAAAATCAAGCAAGTGATGGATATCAATTTCTACGGGACGCTTTTCATGGTCAAGGCTTTTCTGCCGCATCTGTTGACTAGACCAACTGCCCATATTACCAACATATCGAGCATGGGAGGATTCCTCCCCGTTCCGGGCCAGACCATTTATGGCGCATCGAAGGCGGCAGTGAAGCTGCTGACAGAGGGACTGCATTCGGAGCTTAAGAATACCCGTGTAAAAGTTACGGTTGTATTTCCCGGCGGTGTCAGTACCAATATTATGAAGAATTCCGGGCTGGACCAGACAAAGAACAAGGAATTGAATCAGAAGCAGGTTGCCCAGTTGTTAACGCCCAAAAAAGCTGCAGAAATCATTGTTAACGGCATCGAACAGAACCGGTTCCGGGTACTCGCAGGCAAGGATTCCCGGCTGATGGATAAGCTGTACCGTTTGAATCCTAAGCGGGCCGCCGGACTGATTGCCGATAAGATGAAAGATTTGCTCTAGATAAGGAGATGTTCCAATGAGGAAAGTATTGAATTTGAATGCGGTGTGGAAATTCTCGAAACAGGATGATATAGAAGCCAAAGAGCCGGGTTACAGCGATCTTGACTGGGAAACAGTCACTCTGCCGCATACATGGAATGCAATTGATGGAGCAAATGGCCATGAATATGACCGGAGGGCCTGCTGGTACCGTAAGACTCTAACCCTATCCGAAGCAGACCGGAACAACCGGGTGTATATCGAATTCCAGGGAGCCAACAGTGTGGCCGATGTTTACTTGAACGGCCGTTATATCGGCCAGCACCGCGGCGGCTATTCCACCTTCCGGTTTGATCTGACCGAGCATTTCCGGTTCGGCGGCCCCAATATGCTGGCTGTTAAGGTGGATAATTCAGCATTTGAGGATGTGTATCCGCTGCGCGCCGATTTCACCTTCTTTGGGGGGATTTACCGGGATGTGAATCTTATCGTCGTAAATCCGGTGCATATTGATTTAATGGACCAGGGTTCATCTGGAGTCTATGTTATTCAGGAAGAAGTGTCTGATGATTCAGCCAGGTTGAAGGTCCGTACCCGGATCACCAATGCTTACGCAGAAGAGAGCAAGGTAAGATTGTGGATCGATCTGCTGGATCAGACAGGGAAGATTGCCGGCATTTCAGGTGCCGAGGTGAATCTGGCTGCCGGAGACACGGCGGCTGTAGATCTGGTTATAACCATTAAGAATCCGCTGCTGTGGGAGGCCGCTCCTGATGCACATCTTTACAAGGCGAGAGTATCCCTGCAGCGCTATAACGATACAGTGGATGAGGCTGTTATTCCCTTCGGTATACGCTATTTCCACGTTGATCCGGGCAGGGGGCTGTTCCTGAACGGGAGAGCAGTGCGGCTGAACGGTGTGGCACGGCATCAGGACCGTAAGGATAGGGGCTGGGCCATTACCGCCTGCGAGCATGATGAAGATATGGCGCTGATACAAGAAATTGGGGCTAACTCCATTCGTCTGGCGCACTACCAGCATGACCAGTATTTCTATGATTTATGTGACCGTGCGGGAATGGTCGTCTGGGCCGAGATTCCGTTTATTACCCGGATGTCGGAAAGTGATCTGACCGGTGAAAATGCCAAGTCTCAGATGACCGAGCTGATCCGCCAGAATTACAATCATCCTTCGGTGCTGTTCTGGGGCATCCAGAATGAAATCCAGATCGGCAGCAAGAATGTGGAGCAGGTCCGTAAGGTTGTCCGTGAGCTCCATGAATTGACCAAACAAGAGGATCCGACCCGGCTGACTACGATGGCCAACATGTTTATTGTTGATGACAAGGATGAGTACAACTATATTACGGATGTTATCGGCTATAACAAATATTATGGCTGGTATAACGGGAAAGCGGAGGATTTCGGCCCGTGGATTGATCAGTTTCATGAGATCAACCCGGATACCAGTCTGTGTATCTCCGAGTACGGTGCTGAAGGCATTATCGAATATCATAGCGATCAGCCGATAGTGAAGGACTACACCGAGGAATACCATGCGCTTTACCACGAGCAGGTATGGAAGATTTTTGAGCTGCGTCCGTTCCTGTGGGCTACGTATGTGTGGAATATGTTCGATTTCGGGGCCAATGTCCGGGATGAGGGCGGAGTGAAAGGGCGCAACAACAAAGGGCTGGTTACCTATGACCGCAAAGTGAAGAAGGATGCTTTCTATATGTATAAAGCACACTGGTCCACGACCCCCTTCGTCCATATTGCCGGGAAAAGGCATTTGGAGCGCGCAGGCAATAGCATCGATTTAAAAGTATACACGAACTGCAAGTCAGTATCTCTTTTCGTTAACGGTGTGATGACCGGAACGTTGTCCGGATCTGACCGGATTCTGGTGTTCAAAAATGTGGCTTTAGGAGAAGGGTATACTCAAATTGAGGTTGTAGCAGAAGATGAGACGGGCTCTTTTACTGATCTGACCGTGTTTAAAAAAGTTGCGGAAGTGACCCCTTGCTATTCCGCGCCTGACGAGGACAAAGGGGAAATGGTTGCTAACTGGTTCACTCTGCCTGAGCTTGATGACAATGAGCCATGGGTTGAGGTGGAAATACCGGAGGGAGTCTATTCCTCTGGCGATACGCTGCAGGATCTAATGGCTGATGAAGCCGCGAAATCCGTAGTAATCCGCGTACTGGGTGATCTGACCCAGATTCCCATGTATGGCATGATGGAGAACTTCAAAGTCGATGCACTGGCCGCGATGGATAATGATAGTCTATTGTTCAACAAACGGGCGATAAACAAATTAAATCAAGAGCTGATCAAAATTAATAAGCAGGCAGGAAAGGTCAGGTAGCTTCCTATGAATACAAAAATTGAGCGTCTGCTTCAGGCGGAAGGAGAAAACTACATCTTCCCTTTTCTATGGCTGCACGGGGAAGAGGAGGAAGTCCTCAGAGAATATATGGAGGCGATTCATTCAGCCGGCATCGGCGCGGTTTGTATAGAGAGCAGGCCTCACCCGGACTTTTGCGGACCCCGGTGGTGGCAGGATCTGGACATTATTATCGATGAAGCGAAACAACGGGGGATGAAGGTCTGGATACTGGATGACAGCCATTTTCCTACGGGATATGCCAATGGCGCGCTGGAGCAGGCTCCTGCTGAACTATGCCGGCAATTTCTTTATTACTCGTCTATTGAAGTAATGGGACCTGTAAAGTCAGCCCAGCTGAACGTGGCCAAGCATGCCAAATACGTCAAAAACCCGTTTGAAGCGAGCATGTTCTCGATGCGGGCGAAGAAGGAAAAAAGGAAATTTGAGGATGACACACTTTTAAGCGTATGTGCAGCACGTGTGGATCAGGGCTTCGATACGGCAACTTTAACCGATATTACCCACCTGGTGAAAGACGGGGAGCTGGTATGGGATATTCCGGAAGGCAAATGGATCGTATATGTGAATTATCTGACCCGCAATGCAGGGAGCCGGGACGGCTATATCAACATGCTGGATAAGATCAGTGCAGGCAAACTGATTGAAGCTGTATACGAGCCGCATTACGCGCGTTACCAGGCAGAGTTCGGGAGTACCATAGCCGGCTTCTTCTCCGATGAACCGGAGCTTGGTAACGGGAAAATGAATGATAATAAGCCGATTGGCGCAGAGCAGGATCTTCCGTGGAGCGTTGAGGTGGAGGTACAGCTGCTTGACCGGCTTGGTGAGAACTGGAGATCCCGATTGCCGCTGCTCTGGGAGTCAGGTAATCATCCGGATCTGACGGCAGAGGTCCGTTATGTGTACATGGATATCATCACACGGCTCGTGGAAGAGAATTTCTCCAGGCAGATCGGGGAATGGTGTACGAAGCGGAATGTAGAGTACATCGGCCATTTAATTGAAGACAATAACATGCATGCAAGACCCGGATCCAGTCTGGGTCATTTCTTCCGCGGGCTGTCCGGCCAGCATATGTCCGGTATTGATGATATCGGCGGCCAGGTGATGCCAGGCGGCGAGCTCTATCCGAAAAGAACGGTTATCGGGGAGCGGGATGGGGAATTCTTCCATTACCTTCTCGGGAAGCTGGGCAGCTCTTTTGCGGCTATTGATCCGGTAAAAAATGGGCGTACCATGTGCGAGATTTTCGGCGCATACGGCTGGGGTGAAGGCGTCCGCATGATGAAATATCTTGTGGATCATTTTCTGGTCAGGGGTGTGAATCATTATGTGCCGCATGCCTTTTCTGCTAAGCCTTATCCGGACCCGGATTGTCCCCCGCATTTCTATGCGAATGGCCATGATCCGCAGTTCCGCCATTTCGGTGCCCTGATGAGATACCTGAACCGGATGTGCGCCCTAATTAGTGACGGTAAACGTGTGACTCCGGCAGCTATTCTGTATCATGCGGAGGCAGAGTGGGCAGGGAATTATATGCTGAGCCAGAAACCGGCCCATGTCCTGATGGACCATCAGATTGATTTTGACATTATCCCATCCGATGTATTTGTGGAACAGGACCGGTTCAAAACCCGGCTTAGGGATATTCTTCAGGTCAATAATCAGGAATACAAGGCTTTGATTATTCCCTATTCGGAGTATATTACAGCAAGTACAGCCAAGGCTATTCTGGAGCTTCAGCAGGCAGGCTGCCTTGTTCTCTTCATTGATGGCCTGCCAAGCGGGATTCTTGATGGAGAGCAGGAATTGCTTGCAGAGCTGTCAGGATGTAAGGTGGCTGCGTTAGAGGCGCTTGCTGGAGAGCTGCAGACACACGCTGCTGCAGAGCTGGCAGTGGAGCCGGCTTTTCCAATGCTGCGTTATCTGCATTACCGGCAACAGAGCGATCTCTATCTGTTCACTAACGAGAATATGGCTGAGACGTTCCGCGGAACGGTAACCGTCCCAATCCAAGGCGCTGTATACGGTTATGATGTCTGGAATAATACCCTGCATGAAGTGCAGGCGGATCCGGTAGACGGGGGAACTGCACTTCGATTAGAAATACCGCCGTATCAAAGTGTAGTCATTGTATTTGACCATGCCGGGGCTACAGGGATCACCACACCAATGTCTTCGGATGAGGAGCTGGTTCTGAAGGAGGGCTGGACCATGAGCCTCGCGTCTGCTGTGGAGTATCCCCATTTCCATGATGAACAGGCCATATCCGGGTTCACCAGTATAGGATTGAAATATCCTGAGTTCTCCGGTTTTATCCGCTATGAGAATGATGTATCCGTTCCGGCATGGAACCGGGCAGTACTGGTTATTGAGGATGCTTTTGAAGGCGTTGAAGTATTCATAAATGATCAGTCAGCGGGAATTCAGGTTGCTCCGCCATTCAGATTTGATATCAGCAAGTTGTTAAATCCAGGAGAAAATACAGTCCGGATTGAGGTGGCCACCACGCTGGAGCGTGAGCAGTATTTCTCGCCGCTGAATCAGGGAAGTATCTTTGCTGCTTTTATCAAAGCTCCGTTTCTGCAGCCTACCGGAATTATGGGAGAGGTAAAAATACGGGGACAATATTAATCCGTTTATGGGACTTTAAAAGGAACAGCCGGCCTCTATGTTGGAAAGAGGCCGGCTTTTTTATGTATGCGATTATAAATGTAGTAAAATTTAATCATAACAACACCAAAAAAACGACTAAAGTACCATAAACAATAAAAAGAAAGCGTTATCATTAACTTCGTAACCAGGACGAGAAATACCCGGGAATGATTACTGGCTTGGATTACCGCGCAAATGATTCGGAATTTTGAAAGGGTGTGGAAAGTGTGGGGCAGATTGCAAACAGACAAGTAATCAAAGAACAGAAGGCTGCCAGTAAAGCCGAGAGAGACAGAAAATACCGCCGTGCAAAGGCCTGGCAGATGGCTATCTATCCGGTCGGCGGCTTCGGTCATAATGCCTTTATGTTCCTGATGGGCCTTGTATCCTATTATGCTGCCGGTATTGTCGGGCTGGGCACAGTGGTTGCTTCACTGATTATTACCGGTTCAAGGGTTATGGATGCTGTTACGGACCCGGTTATGGGGATTCTGCTGGACAAAACCAACGGGAGATTCGGAAAGGTTAGGCCAGCTCTGGCTATCGCGTATGTTCTGATGGCTGCTTCGACTCTTCTGTTGTTTTTTACAAACCATCTTGTTCCTGAGGGTTTGAAGCTTGTTTATTTTATAGTCCTGTATTTTGTATTTATTATCGGCTATGCGCTGTCCCAGATTTCACTCAATATCGGGAATGCCGTTATTACGAATGATCCGGAGCAACGGCCTCTGTTCGGCGGGCTGACCATGATCTATACGATGATTTTCTACACAGGCGCATCCGTGTACCTGTCCTTATATTTGACCGGCAAATATGGCGGTTATACGAATGTCGAGCTTTTTCAGGAAATGACAATCTCAACAGTAATCATTGCGGGTATTGCCTATACTCTCGCCATTATTGGAATTGCCTCCAAGGACCGCAGTGAAAACTACGGCACAGGCCAAAAAACGGAAGCCATCAAATTAAAAGAGATTTGGCCCCTGTTCAAAAGCAACCGCCCGCTGCAGATGTATGTCATCGCTGCCTCGATCGACAAGCTCAGCCTGCAAATCGCCGGAAATCAGATTGTGAATGTCATGTTGTTCGGCATTGTTATCGGCAATTACAGCCTGCTGGGAACGACAAACGCCATAGGCATGATTCCGAATATATTAGTGCTGGTGTTCGGAATCCGCTACTCCATGAGATTCGGCTCGAAAAAAGGGTTCGTGATTGCCACCTGGGCCTGCATCATCAGCTACAGCCTTCTATTGCTGCTGCTGTGGCTGGGTGATCCCACTCAAATCCGGATGGATAATATGGGCTTTATGACCATCAGCTTCATGGTACTGTATCTGGTTGGCGGAGCTGTACGGTATGTAGGTTCAGGCCTGATGATGCCGATGCTGGCCGATGTCATTGATTACAGTGCGTACAAATCCAATTATTATGCCCCTGGACTGATTTCTTCTGTATACGCATTCATTGATAAAGGAGTGTCTTCCCTACAGCAGACCTTTGTCGGCATCATGCTCGCGTTTATCGGCTTCAGAACGGCATTTCCTGATGTGGATACACCATACTCCGGTAAAATTTTCTGGATGACAATGTTCCTCGCCAGCGGAGTAATGCTGCTCGCGTGGATTATCTCCCTGATTGCAATGAAGTTCTATGAGCTGGATAAGGACCGTATGGCCGAAATTCAGGAAGAGCTTGAGGCGAGGCGCCAAGCTGCCCAGATTTAATATGAAAGGGGAAGAATAGATGACGGATTTCTCAAGTGTTAAGGGGAAGGTGGTTATCGTAACAGGCGCCGCCGATGGATTGGGTGAGGCTATTGCCCAATGCTATGCAGAGAATGGAATGAGGGTTGTCGTCACAGACATCAATAACGGGAAAGGGCAGCAAACTGTTGAACAGATCAAGGCACAGGGCGGCGAAGCTTCTTTCTTCAAGGCCGATGTCAGCAGCGAACAGGAGATTAAGGGAATGATAGATTATGCGGTTTCAACCTATGGCCGTCTGGATGGCCTGGTCAACAATGCAGGCATTGCTGCTCCCAACCGCCCGCTCCACGAATATTCGGCAGAAGAATTTGACCGGATTACCTCTGTGGATCTGAAGGGCGTCTTCCTGGGTATGAAGCATGGTGTGGAGGCTATTCTGCGGTCGAAATCATCAGGCGGCTTCATTGTGAATATTGCCTCACTGGCCGGAATATTGGGCAACAGCTCCATGGGACTCTATACTTCATCCAAGCATGGCGTAGTGGGCTTGACCAAGAGCGCAGCTCTCGACTATGCGCCTTATAATATCACTGTAAATGCCATTTGCCCGGGAACCTTCCGAACCTCGATCTGGGGGCAGGCGCCTGAAGAAGTGATACAGGAATTTGCCACAATTATCTCTCCAAACGGGAAGCTTGGAGATCCGCGGGAAATTGCCCATTTGGCCCTATTCCTGGCCTCTGACCTGGCACGTTATATAAGTGGTGCAGCGATTCCTGTTGACGCAGGCGCTGGTGCTGGCAAGCTTACGCCTACCAAGTGGGAGCATCCGGAAATTCTACAATAATCCAGAGGTGAGTGTGATCATGAAGACGACGTTTAGCAATCCGGTTATTCCCGGCTTCCATCCTGACCCGAGCGTCTGCAGAGTAGACGAAGATTATTATCTGGTTACAAGCTCATTCGATTATTTTCCGGGAATCCCGGTCTTTCACAGCAGGGATCTGGTGAACTGGCGGCAGCTCGGACATGTGCTGACCCGTGACAGCCAGCTTCAGCTTCAGGGCTCATTCCCGCCGGGATGGTCTCAGGGAATATATGCACCCACGATCCGTTATCATGAAGGCTTGTTTTATGTGATCACGACCAATATTTCTATACAAAAGAGCTTCTATGTCTGGGCGGATAATCCGCAAGGTCCCTGGTCTGAACCGGTCTTCCTTGACAGCTGGGGAGGGGTTGATCCCTCCCTATTTTTCGATGAAGACGGGAAGGTGTATGTAACAGGTACATCTGACTTTATGGGCGAGCAGACCGGGATCTATCAGGCGGAACTGGATATAGCAGACGGGAAGCTATTGAGTACAAGAAGACTGATCTGGGAAGGGACGGGCGGGAGCCATCCAGAAGGTCCGCACTTATACCGGATTAACGGCTGGTATTATTTAATGGCAGCCGAGGGCGGTACTGAATACGGGCATATGGAGACGATTGCCAGGAGCCGTAATCCGTATGGGCCGTTCGAATCCAATCCGGCTAATCCAATCCTCTCGAACCGGAGTACGTCCAAACCTATTCAGGCAACGGGACATGCAGATCTGGTGCAGGCAAAGGATGGCAGCTGGTGGTGTGTCTTTCTGGGCATTAGGCCGGTCGGCAATGCTAAACGCCATATCCTGGGCCGTGAGACGAATCTGGCACCGGTCTCCTGGAACGAAGAAGGCTGGCCAGTCGCAGGAAATCATGGGTTGGCCGAGTTGGAGTATGATGCCGGTACTCTGCCGCTCGGGGAACCGGCGGCCTGGGAACACAGAGAGGATTTTGATGCCGAAATGCTCGGGCCGGTATGGAACTTTTACCGTAATCCGGAGCCGGATTCGTGGTCTTTGAAGGAACGTCCGGGTTATCTGACGTTGAAGGGGCGGGTATGCGGCCTTAGTGAAAAGGGGTCACCCGCGTTCGTTGGCCGCAGGCAGCAGCATAAAAACTGTGAAATCCGTACTAAGCTGGAGTTCTTGCCCGAAGAGGGCGAGGAAGCCGGGCTTACCGTATTCATGAATGAAAAATTCCATTATGAGATTGCCAAGACACTGAGGGACGGAGTACCCAAATTAATATTCAGACGCCGGATGGGCAGCATTATGCAGATTGCAGCGGAAGTGGATTATGACGGATCCGAAGTTATCCTGGGTATTCAGGCGAATGAAGTTATGTATACGTTTACTTATGCGCATCCAGACAGGACAACAACTGAGGTTATTGGAAAAGGCGAGGTTGCATTCCTTACTAAGGAGGTCGCAGGCGGCTTTGCCGGCACGTTCTTTGCGATGTATGCGGCCGGCAGCGGAAAGAATGCGGAAACGCCAGCGCATTTTGATTATTTTGATTACGTTCCATTGGAGGATAGGCCGCTAAATCTGTTTGAAGTGTTCACCCGGTCTGAATGATTATAGGAGAAGCCTAAATGAGCCGGCCCCGAAAGGGGCTCGGCTTCAGTTATTATATACACGGCGGGAAATTTCCTGTAAATACCCTTGAAAACCATTAAAAATCCCTATGTAATTATATACTGATAATAGTATAGTTCATGTAGAGGAATTTAAGGATGCTTACATCCTATGATATAGATGGAACAATAACGAAGGCAGGTCACCTATGATGCTCAAACACGGGATGCAAAAGTTCGTTGTCAGAATAAGAAATATGAAGCTGCAAAATAAGTTAATGCTGGGTTATGTATTGGTGTGCGTTATTCCCTTGTCATTTGTAAGCGCGTTCATATTTCAGCAGTCTGCCAGGGGGCTGGAGGACTCCTCTGAGGAGTTCGCTTCGCTGTATACGTCGCAGATTCGCACGACTCTAAATGAATTTCTGAAAGAATATGAAGAAGTTACGAAATCCGTTCTCGTTGATAACGATATAATTTACAGTCTCGGTGAGGCCAGGAATCTGCCCTTTGACGAACTGATTGATCAAAGGCTGGCGGTGCAGCGGCTGCTGATGCGGGTGGCCCTGCTCAAATCAGAGATGAGCAGCGTGATGCTGGTCAGCAGGGATAACAGTGTATATCAGTTCAGTAATTCTACCAATAAGATCAATGAGAATGCCCTGCTTGCCCAGAAGTGGTACACCAGGCTTCGTAATTCCAGTGAGACCTTCTTTATTACCGGACTGCATGACCGTTCCTATTATGAGGATAATGGGGAGGGGGCGGTAGTAACTGCAGGCAGAGTGCTGTTCAGCTCAGACGGTGCCTATGCGGGGATGCTGCTGATCGATCTGGATCCGTTTACATTGCTACAGCTCGATCATGAATTCATTCAGGCCCGGGATAAGTACGGTATAAGTGTAGTCATAACAAATCTGCAGCAGCAGATCGTGTACCACTCTGATGCTGCCAGCGGCAGGATCTCCTGGAAGCAGGTGCTTGATTCAGGCCAGGAGTACATTCAGGATAAGAAAGATAAGAATCACATCGTACTGCTAAGCAGCACATCGCAGGGAGAGCTCTTTATCAAGACCGAAATACCCCGCTCAAAGCTGCTGAAGAAAATTAATCAGATCAAGGGCATGACGGTCATCGTTATTCTGATGAGCTGTCTGATTATTACGCTCTTCTCCTTCGGTTTAAGCTATACGATTACGAAGCCGATCAAGGCACTCCGCAGAAGCATGAAGCAGGCAGAGGTCGGGCAGTATCTCGCTATCGAGAAAGAGCAGACGGGTGACGAGATCGGAAGCCTCGTACACAGCTATAACAAAATGATTATAACCATCCGCACGCTGATCGAGGACGTATATATCGGGGAGATCAAACAGCGGCAGGCCAAATTTATTGCGCTGCAGAATCAGATCAATCCCCATATGCTCTACAATACCCTGGAATCCATCCGGATGAAGGCACTGGTTAAGGATGATGACGAGACGGCAGACATGATAAAAATTCTGGCACGCATGTTCCGGCTGACCTTAAATAAAGAAGGCAGGCTGCATTCGGTAAAGCATGAGCTGGAATACACTGCAAATTACCTGCAGCTCCAGAATATCCGGTTCGATAACTCCTTCCGGCTTGAGCTTAACCTGCCTGATGAAATGCTTGAGTGCAGCATCATTCCCCTGGTATTCCAGCCGATCGTTGAGAATAGCATCAACCATGGATTTGAAGACTACAGCCGGATCATGACCATTACTATTGAGGGCCGCTGGACGGAGCAGGGAGAGATGTTATTCCGGATAACAGATGACGGTGCCGGGATGAGTCTGGACAAGCGAGCCCAGCTTCTTGCCGCCCTAGATGGAGCAGAATCGCATAAGTATAAGCTGGAGGATGTGAATGAACAGCCGGAGAAGGGGCTTGGCCTGCAAAATATCGCAGAACGCATCAAGCTGCATTACGGAGACAGATATTATCTGACGATTGTTGCCGGAATACAGGATGGAACGTCCATTGAAATCCTGATTCCGAGCAGCGGGAGGGACCAGGGATGAGAATTGCTTTGATTGATGATGAGAAAGGCATTGTGGAGGGCATTAAAAAGATTATCGGCCGCTATCTTCCGGAATGCAGGGTTGTCGGCGCAGCATACAACGGGCTGGAAGGCTTCGACCTGATTCAGAGGCTGCAGCCTGATATTGTGATTACAGACATCCGTATGCCTATGGCGGATGGTCTGGATATGATCCAAATGGCAAATGAAGCAGGTGTGAAAACAAAGTTTATCCTGTTAAGCGGGTATGCCGATTTTGAGTATGCGAGAAGAGGAATGAAGCTGGGTGTGCAATTCTACATCAACAAGCCGGTTGAAGAGGAGGAGCTGCGCAGCAGCGTGATCCAGGTCATGGAGACGATCCGTGCTGACCGGATCAGACTGCAGAAGCTGGATGAATTGAAGCACGAAGTCAGCAGCCGTATTCAGGAGGAGACGCTGCGTGACATTATCGATATCGGACCCGAACACACTGAGCTGGTGGAGGAGCTGCTGCGGGAGGCGCAAATCCCTACCTCAGGCATCTGGTTCAATTCGGTTCTGCTTGATATCGGCGGCGGCACCGAGCAGCTTAAGGAAATTGGCTTTCAGCCGCTCTTCCGGCAGATCGACCTGACCTTAAGGCATTACCACAAAGTCTACCGCTTCCGCTACTTCGGGCCGCAGATAGCAATAGTAATTGCCCATAACAGTACCCTTCCTTACGTGCGGCTGCTCCATGCGGTGCAGGGCCTGAAGCAGGCTTTGGACCGTGAACTGAAGCTTCCTGTCAGTATTGGTATCGGTACTATGTATAAGCGGGCTTCGGGGATCAGCCAATCCTTCGAAGAGGCGCGGAATGCACTAAGCTATAAGGTGATCAAGGGAGGAGACCCGGTCATCTCCTACAGTGAAATTATGCAGCTAACCGGCCGCAGCCAGCCGGTTCCCGAAGAGCAGATCATCCGGCTGGAAGAGGCGCTGGACAACATGAATGAGGAGGAATGTGTAGCCATTATCAGGGAAATGTTCCGGGGGGTGACAGCCGAACCGGGGATGAATCCGGCGGAGCTGCAGCAGTGGTGCCTGAGCATCCTGCTGTCCAGCATCCGCAAGCTTTCCTTTCAGCAGCTGCAGCAAAACGAGCGGGTAGGCAGGCATATTCTGTCGCTGGAGGGTATCTCGCGGTTTCAGACAATGGAGGTTCTGGAGGAGTGGATGATCCAGGTCATCCGGGGAGTTATTCATTTCAAGCAGGAGCATAATCTGTCCCAGAAAAAAGACATCATCTCTGAAATTAAAACGTATGTATCCAAGCATTTCAATGAGCAGATCAGTCTTGCCGATCTGGCAGCGAGGTTCTTTATCAGCCCCTATTATTTAAGCCAGCTGTTCAAACGGAAGACGGGGGATAATTATCTCAATTTCCTGACCCAGATACGGATCGATAAGGCAAAGGAGCTGCTGGAGAATACCGACCTGAAGGTCTATGAAGTCTGTCAGATGGTCGGGTATTCGGATACCCAGCATTTTGCCAGAATGTTCGAGAAGCTGACAGGCTGCAAGCCCAGAGAATTCCGCCGGAATCTGCCCAATGGCTGATTGCGGGCAAAACCACTCCTTTCAGGGGTGGTTTTTATGTTAAAAATAGCATGTTTAAACTTAAAAATGCCCAATTGTAGAGAGATACGGCTGAATATATCATTTTCATTGTAAGCGGATTCACAAAACAGTCTGTTGAGGGGGAAGAACATGAAATTTAAAAAGATCGGCTTGATGCTTGCAGTGAGTGCCCTTGCCATTACAACGGTAACCGGCTGCGGCGGTAATAACAACAACGGAAATGCCGCGGCTAACCAGAACCAGAGCCAGAGCGGGAATCAGAACCAGAGTGCAGCCGGGGACGAGGTTGTTGACATCGAAGTCTGGGGTACCAACATCGGCTACAAGCCGATAGAGAAGGGAAGCAAGCTGTATGAATTCTACAAGGAAAAGCTTGGCGTTGGCGTCATTCACCCGTATGTGGAGTGGAACGGGGGCACGAATTATCTTAACCAGCTGAACCTGAAGATTGCCGCCAACGAAATGCCGGATCTGTTCCTGCCGCAGCAGGGGCTGGAGGACAGTCTGGCGAAAAACGGTGCGCTTGCCGATCTGACAGATCTGCTGCCTAAATATGCGCCGAACCTGTGGAACGCCATCCCGCAGGACATGTGGGATATCGTCAAGGCCAATGATCCTACCGGCCAAGGCCGGATTTATTACATCCCGGGAATGGTAGACTACGGAAGATATTCCGCCATGATCCGCCAGGATTGGCTCGATAAGCTGGGGCTGCAAATGCCTACGACACAAGAAGAGTATGTAAAAGTACTGGAAGCCTTCCGGGATGAAGATCCGAACGGCAACGGACAGCAGGATGAGCTGGCTACAGGCGGACGCGAGCAGGCACGCTGGATGGACCATCTCTTCGCGATGTATGGAGTAGCGATGTTCGAAGGCTACCCGGACTGGGACATTTATGACGGTGAGCTGACCTACTCTGCGGTGACTCCGAATATGAAAGCCTCTCTGGAGTTTATGTCCAAGCTGTATAAGGAAGGCCTTCTCGACAAGGAATCGCTGCTGAACACAAAGGACAAATGGGAAGGCAAGATTACATCGGATAAGGTAGGTAATTACTTCCACTGGGTGGAGTCGGGCTATCTGCCTCTGGAAAACTTATTCAAGAATACCGGTGTAAAAGCTAATTTCACAGTATTGCCTGTGCAAAAGGTTGATGGCTATGAAGGCTTCTACACGTGGAAAAGATTCACGCCTCCTGCCTGGGTAGTGAAAAACAACAAGGACGAGAAAAAGCTGATGGCTACCCTGAAGCTGCTCAACAATATGTATGACAAGAAAGTCTGGAAAGACCTGTACCTGGGCGTAGAAGGCATGCACTATACGATGAAAGACGGCAAGGCCACGAAGCTGCCGGATGATAAGAGCACACAGGAAAACCTGATTCTTGATCCGTATTCCAAAATATCCACGCTTGATTTCATGATGGATCTCAATAAGAGTACCGCTTCGGAAGACCGCATGTGGGCAATTGACCAGGTTAACCGCAATATGCAGGAAGCCCAGAAATATGCCAAAGTCATTGCCGGTGACGGTATGCCGGCCAGTGTATATGAAGGTTATCCGGACATCAACAACCGGACGCTTTATGTGGAATATGCCAGCAAGATTATTCTGGGGCAGTATCCGATCAGCAAGTTTGACGAGTTCGTAGAAAAATGGAATAAGTCAGGCGGCGAAGAGGTAACGAAGCGGGCCAGAGAATGGTACGCCAAAATTAAGAAATAGATGCATTAACACTATCATCCGCCCGGCATAGTCTTCTGCCGGGCGGATCTATTTGTCCGGAAAGGAACGTGGAGTGAATGACGTATATATGCAATCCTATGAATATGGAATACAAATACCAGATCGTTGAGATTATGGGGAAGAGAGCTGTCTTCAGGGAAGCCGCCGATCCGACCCTGATTGCCTTTCATGGGGAGTATTACCTGTTCCCTTCGATGACCGCGGGATTTCTGACAAGCGCCGATCTGGCTGCCTGGACCTTCCATCCGCTCCAGGGCGTGCCTGTCTACGACTATGCTCCTGATGTGCGGGCAATCGGGGACTATCTGTATTTCTCTGCTTCCAGCAAATTGCGGAACTGTTCCTTTTATAGAACGAAAGATCCGGTCAACGGGGAATTCGAAGAGATTGAAGGAACGTTTCCCTTCTGGGACCCTAATCTGTTCCAGGATGAGGACGGAAGGCTGTATTTCTACTGGGGCTGCTCCAACGAGACTCCTATTTATGGCGTAGAGCTTAATCCCGCGGATATGAGGCCACTGTCTGAGCCTCTTGCACTGATCTATGGAAATCCCGGGAAGCACGGCTATGAAAGAAAAGGCGAGAATCACCATCCGGACGGAAACGCCCCTTACATTGAGGGGGCCTGGATGGACAAGCATAACGGAACCTACTATCTGCAGTATGCCAGTCCCGGCACGGAGCACAATATTTATTCGGACGGAGTTTACATCTCGGATAAGCCGCTGGGGCCATTCAGACTGGCTGCCAATAATCCTTTCTCCTACAAGCCGGGCGGGTTCATACCGGGAGCCGGACACGGCTCCAACTTGACCGATCATTACGGCAATCTCTGGCATATCTCCTCTATGCGTATCAGCATGAACCATTTATTTGAAAGAAGGCTCGGACTGTGGCCTGCGGGCTTTGACGGGGACGGCAGCTTATTCTGCAACCAGCGATACGGGGACTGGCCGTACAGGCTGGAGCAGAAGCAGATGGACCCCTGGAGCGGACCGGACTGGATGCTGCTCTCCTACAATAAACCGGCTTCAGCTTCTTCCTCTGAGAAGGGTTATGAACCTTCCAGGGCAGCGGATGAAAATGTGCAGACCTGGTGGCGTGCCGGCTCCAGCCGCCCGGGCGAATGGCTGGAGCTGGATCTGGGGCAGGAATGCAGCGTGCATGCGGTACAGATCAATTTTGCGGATGACCGGCTGCAGGTTGATCCTCCCGCCGGAACAGTGCTGCAGGGGAACCGGTTTATCGTCGGGCACCGGCAGTTTACCCGCTGGCTTCTGGAAGGTTCTCTTGACGGCAGAGAATACTTCGTTATTGAGGATAAAACGGAAGCAGCTACGGATTTGCCGCATGATCTGATCGTGCGGGAGGAAGGGATCAGAGCCAGATTTATCAGATGCACCGTGCAGGAGCTGCCTTTCAGCCAGCAGGCCTGCATATCCGGGCTTAGAGTGTTCGGAATGGGCGGGGGACAACTGCCGGAGCAGGCAAGCGGTGTAGTAACTGAGCTTGCAGACCGGCTGGATCTGTCCGTTAGCTGGGATCAGGGTGAGGCCACGGGATACAACGTGCTCTGGGGATATGCTGCGGACAAGCTCTATCACAGCCAGATGGTATTCGGCTGCAGCCGGGTAATGATCAGGGCATTAATGGAGGGTCAGCCGGTATACGTGAGGGTTGATACTTTCAATGAGGCCGGAATCACCGAAGGGCGGGTATGCCGGGCGGTTTAGCTCCAGGAGTCCGGGCCTGTGATTGTATTGAAAATGACCCGGTAGGAACTTAAAAACGCCCGATTGAGACCCCGCCGGACTGAGCATATAGTTACATTGTAAACGAATTCAACAACAAGATATTGGGGGGGACACTTTGAAATCTATTGCATCTCATCAAATGAAGGTATACTGGCCGCTGTATGTGATGGCGATTCCGGGAATGATATTTCTCATCGTTTTTAAATTTATTCCGCTGGCCGGCGCTGTAATCGCCTTCAAAGACTATTCCGTATTCCGCGGATTTATTGACAGCCCGTGGGTAGGGTTCAAGCATTTCGAGACTCTGCTGCAGCACCCGGACTTCCTGAGAGTATTCAGCAACACACTGCTGCTGGGATTATTCAAGCTTACGATTGTTTTTCCGGTTCCTGTGCTGCTGGCACTGATGATCAATGAAATCCGGAAATCGGCGCTGAAGAAAGGCATTCAGACGGCCCTGTATATTCCGCACTTCTTATCCTGGGTTATCGTAGGCGGTATTCTGTTCGATTTCTTCTCCTTAAGCGGAATGTTCAACATTATCCTTGGATGGTTTGGTGCCGAACCTGTTCTGGCGATGCAAGAAAGCGCATACTTCAGACCGATTTACGTACTGGCGTCCATCTGGAAGGATGCAGGCTGGGGAACCGTGGTCTATATGGCGGCTATCAGTGCGATTGACCCGCAGCTCTATGAATCAGCGATGATCGACGGCGCCTCAAGATTCCGGCAGATCCGGCATATTACTTTCCCGATCCTGCTGCCTACCGTGCTTGTGCTGTTCCTGCTCGATATCGGGAATTTCCTCGATCTCGGCTTTGATCAGGTCTATAACCTCTTGACGCCGATGACCTACAATGTAGGGGATATCCTGGATACGTACGTATTCCGAACAGGGATACAGCAGGGCCAGTACAGCTTCGCAACCGCAGTCGGACTGTTCCAATCCGTAATTGGCTTTATAATGGTCTATACATTCAACAAGTTGTCCAATAAGGTTTCCGATGGGGGGCTCTGGTAGTATGCTTGCATCAAAAAGCGAAAAAACATTCGGAGCAGTCATTACCGGCTTGCTCATCCTGTTCTCCATTGTAGCGCTCATACCGCTTCTGTCAGTCATTTCAACTTCCTTAAGCTCTAAGAGCGCCGTAGATATGAACCTGGTCACGCTGTGGCCCAAGCAATTTACATTTGACTCCTGGAAGTACATTGTTGACCGTCCGGATCTGTGGAAATCATTCTTTCTGACACTCAGCACCACGCTGATCGGAACCATACTGGCGCTTCTGATGACAGCCTTGTTCGCTTACCCGCTGTCCAAGCCGGAGTTCCGCTGGGGCTCGGTCATCATGATGGCTGTCGTTGTCGCCATGATTTTCAAAGCGCCGATTGTCCCCTACTTCCTGACGGTGCGCGGGATCGGCCTGTACGATAATCCGCTGGTGCTGATCGTGCCGCATATCCTGAATCCGTTCAATCTGATCATCATGAGAACCTTCTTCAAGCAGTTCTCCAAGGAGCTTGAGGAAGCTGCCTTTCTGGAGGGCTGTGGATACTTCCGGATGCTCTTCCAGTTCGTGCTTCCGCTGTCCAAGGCCGTGCTGGCGACGCTTGCCCTATTCTACGGGGTGGTGCTGTGGAATCAGTTCCAGCATCCGCTGTTCTTCCTGCAGGATACCAACTGGTTCCCGCTGCAGATCAAAATCCGCCAATTCATTACCGACGACAGCGTTATTATGTCAGGTGCTGCATCAACAGCCCAGCTGAACTACAATGAGCGCACGTTAAGAGCGGCAACAGTAATCTTTGCAATTGTTCCGATTGTTGTGGTATATCCATTCCTGCAGAAGTATTTTGTTAAAGGAGCCATGATCGGTTCGGTTAAAGGTTAAGAATCTATACACATCATAGGGGGCAAATATATGCAATTTAGAAAAAGCGGCCTGCTGTTGGCTGCCGGTGTACTTGCAGTAACTGCATTGACAGGCTGCAGCGGCAACAACGATTCCCAGGGCTCACCAGCTGCTCCCCAGAGCCAGAACGCCGCTGAGGCGGGCATTGTTGATCTTGAGGTATGGGGCACAAACATCGGCTATCAGCCGGTCACCAAAGGCAGCAAGCTGTACGAATTTTATAAGGAAAAGCTGGGTGTTGGTGTCATCAACCCGTATGTGGAGTGGAACGGGGGAACCAATTACCTCAATCAGCTGAACCTGAAGATTGCCGCTAATGAAATGCCGGACCTGTTCGTACCCCAGCAGGGGCTTGAAGACAGCCTGGCGAAAAATGGTGCGATTGCTGATCTGACGGAGCTGCTGCCTGAATATGCGCCGAACGTATGGAAGGTCATTCCGGAGGAGATCTGGAACGTGGTGAAGGCGAACGACCCTACAGGTCAGGGAAGAATTTATTATATTCCCAATGTGGTCGAATACGGCAGATATGCCGGTCTGATCCGCCAGGACTGGCTCGATAAGCTGGGGCTGAAAATGCCCAAAACCCAGGATGAATATGTGAAGGTGCTGGAGGCTTTCCGGGACCAGGATCCGAACGGAAATGGCCAGAAGGACGAAATACCGACCGGCGGCCGGGAGCAGGCGCGCTGGATGGACCATCTGTTCGCGATGTATGGCGTAGCGATGTTTGAGGGCTATCCGGAGTGGGATATGTACGATGGTGAGCTGACTTATTCTGCGGTAACCCCGAATATGAGAGCGGCCTTGGAGTTTATTGCTAAGCTGTACAAGCAAGGGCTAATCGACAAAGAGTCCCTGCTGAACAGCAAGGACAAGTGGGACGGGAAAATTCAGGCGGACAAAGTCGGTAATTACTTCCACTGGGTGGAGCAGGGTAACCTGATTTTCGAGAATATGTATAAGAACACCGGCGTTAAGGCTGAATTCTCCGTCCTACCTATACCTGAAGTTAAGGGCTATAAGGGCTTCTATACAATGAAGAAAATTGCCTCTCCTCTGTGGGTCCTCAAAAATAATAAGGATGAAGAGAAGCTGATGGCCACGCTTAAGCTGCTTAACAATATGTACGATAAGAACAACTGGAAAGATCTTTTCCTGGGTGTGGAAGGCATGCACTATACCATGAAGGACGGCAAAGCCGTTAAGCTTCCGGATGACAAGAGCACGCAGGAGAACCAGATTCTTAATCCGGCTACAAGCGTATCCACCCTGGATTTTACCATAGATCTTTTTAACAGCACGGTATCGGAGGACAGCAAGTGGGCGATTGACCAGGTTACCCGGAATATGCAGGACGCCCAGCAGTATGCCAAAGTCATTGCCGGTGACGGGATGCCGGCCAGTGTATATGACGGCTACCCGGATATTAATAACCGGACGCTTTACGCCGAATATGCCTCCAAAATTATAATCGGGCAGTATCCGATCGAGAAGTTTGATGAATTTGTAGAGAAATGGAACAAATCGGGCGGCGAAGAGGTTACGAAGCGCGCCAGAGAATGGTACAGCAAGGTGCAGCAGTAATAGTACGGATATCCGCCCGGTCCGATTGCAGGCCGGGCGGATATTGTAATCCGGGCTATCGGGAAGCAAAAGTACAAAAAGAATCAGATCATGCAGGAGGTAATTATGAGCAGTCGTGTAACGGAAGTGCTGCAAGGCCGGGAGGACAATTATATTCTTCCTTTTCTCTGGCAGCATGGGGAGGAAGAAGCGGTAATCCGCGAAGAGATGGCCCGTGTCCATGAATCCGGAATCGGGGCGGTATGCATAGAAGCCCGGCCCCATCCTGATTTTCTCGGGCCGAAGTGGTGGATGGATATGGATATTATTATGGATGAGGCCCGGAAGCGCGGGATGAAGGTATGGCTGCTGGATGATGATCACTTTCCGACAGGCCATGCAGCGGGAAAGGTGAAGGAGGCACCGGAAGAGCTTCACCGCAGGTTTTTGGGCGAGCGCTACATTGATACGCTTGGACCTGCCCCGGGGGCATCGCTGCTGGTAGATACGCTGCTGATGACCGGACTCCGGCCGACCATCTCCCTGAGAGACAATGCAAGCGGCAAAAACAAGCTGATCTCCGTTACTGCGGTCCGTCGCGATCCATCCGGTGGAGCACTGATTGGTGAATCCGTTGACCTCACGGGACTCGTAAATGAAGGTGTCTTGTACTGGGACATCCCGGAAGGGTATTGGCGGGTATTTGTGATTTCGGAGGATAAGCAGGGCGGCAGCGAGAAGCAGGAGGATTATCTGAACCCGCTGGACCGTGATTCCGTCCGGATTCTGCTCGATACGGTTTACGAGGCGGTCTATGATCGCTATAAGGCAGATTTCGGGCATACCTTTGCGGGCTTCTTCTCGGATGAACCGGGCTTTTATAACGACAAGACGACGTTTGACTTCAATTCCAGGCCCGGCAAAGCAGGAGTGTCGCTCCCCTGGAGCAGTGAAATGCCTGCCTTGCTTGCGCAGTCTTTGGGTGAAGACTATCGTAAGCACCTGTATCTGCTCTGGCATGATGCGGAAGAGCAGTCGGGCCGTATCCGATATGCCTATATGAATATTGTCAGCAAGCTGTACGCAGAGAACTTCTGCAGCCAGCTCGGAGAGTGGTGCAGAGCCCGCGGGGTCGAGTACATCGGACATGTGCTTGAAGACAACAACGTCCATGCCAGACTCGGCCCGGGAGCAGGACACTTCTTCCGTTCCATGTGGGGACAGGATATGTCAGGCCTGGATGTAGTCCTGTGGCAGATTGTCCCAGGCTTCGATGAGCTGTCTTTCCGCTCTGCTTCAGGAGTAACAGACAGTGAATTCTTCCACTACGGCCTTGCTAAGCTTGGAGTATCGCTCGGCCATATCGATCCGAAAAAACAGGGACGGACGATGTGCGAGGTGTACGGAGCTTACGGCTGGACCGAAGGACTCAAGCTGATGAAGTGGCTTACTGACCATATGCTGGTCCGCGGCGTGAACCGGTTTGTTCCGCATGCCTTTACCCAGAAGGATTTTCCGGACCCGGATTGCGGGCCGCATATGTATGCGGGCGGGAAAAACCCGCAGTTCCGCTATTATGGTTATCTCAACCGGTACATTAACCGGATCAGCCATCTGATCTCCGGCGGAAGACATGTGGCGACCGCAGCCGTTCTGTACCATGCGGAAGCCGAGTGGTCAGGAGAAGCGATGTATTTTCACAAACCGGTAAAGCAATTAATGCAGCATCAAATTGACTGTGAGGTGCTTCCCGTTGATGCTCTGCAGGATGCAGCCGTGGTCAAGGATAATAAGCTGTATGTTAACCTTGAGAATTATAGCTGTCTCATAATCCCGTATGCAGAAGCACTTCCGGCAGAGATGATGCGGCGTCTGGCTGATTTTGCCGGGCAGGGAATGCCTGTGTATTTTGTAGACGGACTGCCGGTACGTTCCAGTGAAGGGATAGATATTTCAGCTGAGCTGCTATCGCTTTCCGCCGATCCGAATGTGAGGCTTACCGGATTAAGCGTGCTTGCTGATGATCTTATTGCAGACGGGTATTATGAGGTCAAGGCGGACGGGTACGAGCCGTATCTGCGCAATTATCACTATGTCCATGAAGATGCAGAGGTGTTTATGTTTTTCAATGAAAGCCCGCATCAGGTCATCTCGGCCAAGCTTACGCTGCCGTTTGAGGGGGAGGGCGGAATCTATGCCTATGATGCGTTCCTTAACAAGGTTGCCTTATTGGAGGCGGCCGTTGCACCCGGGTCTAAAACAGTAGAGCTTGTACTTCATCCTTATGAATCCATTGTGCTGCTCCACGGTGCTGCGCTTACAGATTATCCTGCAGAGCGGCAGTGGACGGAGGACGGGTCGGAACTTGAACTGCAAGGGGAGTGGACTGTAGCGACTGCAGCTGCAGAGTCCTACCCTAACTTTGCTGCGCCGGTGACATTAACAACATTGCAAAATATGAGCGGACCGGAGCTGCTACCGGACTTCTCCGGCACTTTCCGCTATGAGACGGAATTCGACTGGGGCCATTCCTGTGATAAGGTGCTGCTTAAACTGGGAGAAGTCTATGAGACGGCGGAAGTGTGGATCAACGGCAACCATGCTGGCGTTAGCCTCTGCCCACCGTACCGGATGGAAGTCACGGGTGTAGTCCGGAAAGGAACGAACCGCCTCGTTATTGAGGTTACCAATACGCTCGCCAAAGACCAGCAGGATTTCCTGTCCTCCTTCGCGCAGCAGGAGCCAAGCGGGCTTATCGGTCCGGTGACCTTAACTCCGGTGCGGCGTCTGGAGGAGAAGGCTTAGAGATGAACACCATTACTAATCCTGTACTGCGAGGATTTAACCCCGACCCTTCGATTGTCCGTGTAGAGGACGATTATTATATTGCCACTTCCACCTTTGAATGGTTCCCGGGCGTGCAGATTCACCATTCCAGGGATCTGGTCCACTGGAGGCTGCTGAAGCGGCCGCTGGACCGGGTATCCCAGCTTGATATGCGGGGTAACGGAGACTCCGACGGGGTATGGGCGCCCTGCCTGACCTATGACAACGGACTGTTCTATTTAATTTATACCGACGTGAAGTCCCATAAGGGTGCATTTAAGGATACCCATAATTATCTGGTGACCGCAAAGAACATAGAAGGACCGTGGTCGGAACCGGTCTATCTCAACAGCAGCGGATTCGATCCGTCCATGTTTCATGATGAAGACGGCCGGAAATGGCTGCTCAATATGCGATGGGACTTCCGCAAGGGGAAGAACAAATTCGGGGGTATCGTTATTCAGGAATACTCGCAGGCGGAAGGACGGCTGATGGGTCCGGTCACAACGATTTTTGAAGGCACTGAAATCGGCTTTACAGAAGGCCCGCATGTGTATAAGCACAACGGTTATTATTACCTGCTTACAGCGGAAGGCGGAACGAGGTACAAGCATGCTGTTACTGTGGCCCGCTCTGCTTCCTTGCTGGGTCCTTACGAGATTGATCCCCGTAATCCGATGCTGACCAGCAGCGGTAGTCCGGAGCTGATGCTTCAAAAGGCGGGTCACGGGTCACTTGTTGAAACGGAGTCCGGTGAATGGTATATGGCTCATCTGTGCGCAAGACCTGTGGACGGATTCCATTGTATTCTGGGCCGGGAGACCGCACTGCAAAAGTGTTACTGGGACGAAGAGGGCTGGCTCCGGCTGGAAGGGGGCGGGTATGCCCCGTCTGCTGAGGTGCAGGCTCCGCAACTGCCGCTTCATCCGTTTGAGCCGGAGCCGGAGAGGGATGATTTTGAGGAAGCGCTGCTGGGCAATCCTTGGAATACGCTACGGCTTCCTCCGGACCCGGACTGGCTCTCACTGCGTGAGCGGCCAGGCTTCCTGCGACTGGCAGGAAGGGAATCCTTGAGCTCCTGCCACAGGCAGAGCCTGGTTGCCCGCCGGCAGCAGGCGTTCCGCTTTGAAGCGGAGACAGTAATTGAGTTCGAACCGGAGAGCTTCCAGCAGATGGCCGGCCTCATTCTCTACTACAACACGGAAGATTATGTATACCTGCGGATCACACATCTTGAGCAGCACGGCAGAGTAATCGGGATTATTCAGTCTGACCGCGGAGTGTATGACGAGCTGCTTGAGGAGGATCTTCCGCTGCCGGCAGATGGTCCGGTCTTTTTGAAGGCTGTAGTTAACCGTGAAGTCCTGCAGTTCTATTATGCCGTTGAAGCTGGCGGCTGGTCTCCTGCTGGCGGGGAGATCAATATTGCCCATCTCTCAGATGAAGCCAAGGAGCCACTGAGATTTACCGGGACGTTTATTGGCATGTGTGTGCAGGATCTGGGAGGAACGCGCAGGCATGCCGACTTTGATTATTTTATCTATAAGGAAATGGAGTGAGCGGATTGTCAATGATACAGTTTCCGGAGGATTTTCTATGGGGGGCAGCTACGGCAGCCTATCAGATCGAAGGAGCCTGGAACCAGGGGGGGCGCGGCCTCTCAATCTGGGATACGTATTCGCATACGCCAGGCAAGATCCGTAACGGCGACAACGGGGATACTGCCTGTGACAGCTACCACCGCTATGAAGAAGATATCGCTTATATGAAAGAGCTGGGGCTGCGCACTTACCGGTTCTCTATAGCCTGGTCCAGAATTTTCCCGGACGGGACGGGAGCGGTTAATGAAGAGGGCTTAGATTACTATCACCGTCTGGTAGATGAGCTGCTGGAGAACGGAATCGAACCGTTCTGTACCCTGTATCATTGGGATCTTCCGCAGGCCCTTCAGGATACGGGCGGCTGGAAGAACCGTAACACCATCGATGCCTTTGTCGGGTACGCAGAGACGATGTTCAAGGCCTTCCAGGGAAAGATCAAGTTCTGGACCACCTTCAATGAGCCATGGTGCGTATCTTTTAAGGCCCACTATATCGGTGATCTGGCTCCCGGTGAACAGAACCTGCAGAGCGCGCTTGATGTAGCCCATCACCTGATGCTTGCGCACGGCAGAACCGTGAAGCTGTTCCGGCAGTCGGGGGTTCCCGGGCAGATCGGCTATGCTCCGAATGTTAGCTGGCGGGAACCGTTCAGCTCCCGGCAGGAGGATATTGATGCTTGCCGCCGCAGAATAGGCTGGATGGTGGAATGGTTTCTGGACCCTCTTTTCAAAGGGGAGTATCCTGAGTTCATGACAGCAGCTTTCGCGGCCATGGGGGCTGAAGTCAGGGTTGAACCAGGCGATATGGAGGATATTCGGCAGCCGGTTGATTTTCTGGGCATCAATTATTACACGGGGTCACTGGGGCTCTATAAGCAGGATCACGGCTTGTTCGGGCTTGAAGATATCGACGAAGGTTATGAACGGACAGATTTCAACTGGCCGATTTATCCTCACGGTTTATACAAGGTGCTGGTACATGTCAAGGATCGCTACGGTCCGGTGCCCATTTATATTACGGAAAACGGAGCCTGCTATGACGGTGATCCGGTGGAGGGAAGGGTTCAGGATGTGAAGCGAATCAAATATCTGAGCCAGCATCTCCTTCAGCTGAAGCGGGCTATGGAAGACGGGGTTACGGTGAAGGGCTATATGACTTGGTCACTGCTGGACAATTTCGAGTGGGCGGATGGCTACAGCAGGCGCTTTGGACTGATCCATGTGGATTTCAATACACTGAAGCGGACACCTAAAGACAGCTTTTACTGGTATAAAAAAGTGATTGGCAACGGGTGGATCGAGACTTAAAGTGGGACATACGTAACCTCTATTTGAAGAAGTACATGGTATATCGTTGTAGTGGCGCTGACAGAGGAGGACATCGCCTTTACGCTGGAGGTGGCCGATGATGCCTTCCGGGCCGTGAAGAAAATGCACCCGGAGCTGGAAGGCGTGTCTTCATAAGGCGGAGAGCTTAAGCCAAAAACGGCAGCTGGGAACATGTTGAATGTTCCCTGGCTGCCGTTTATTTTTCTATATATCAATCCAGCAACTGTCTTATTCTCCCGCTGCCTTATACTCGAAATAATCAAAATACGCCTTCTTAGCTTGCTGGTCCAAGTCCTGCGCGCATAATGCGGCGTAGGAGCCGGTGAAGCCGAGCTTACCGCCGTATTCATCCGATAGCGTCCCGAAATCAAGCGGTGTGCACATAGCTGTCCATGCTTCCCCGTCCGGAGAAGCATAGAACAGGATGTCCCGGCCATTGATCTCGGCCTTCAGATAGTAGCGCTCCCAGTCCTTCACGGAGATTTGCATCGAAGAGATTTCAGCATATTTCCCCGCTCTGCACATCACGACACCCAAGGCGACCCCTCTGATCTCATCCGCCGTTACCCGCAGATAGTAATAATCGCTATCGTCATAATAGAGCACCAGTCCGGCCATTTGCAGGAAGCTGTCAGGCTTGAATTCGAGACAGGTAGATATAGTGCAGGCAAAGTGACGGATCGGGCGGCCGATCATACTCTGGTCGTGCAGCGAAGCCAGGGATTCCCGTCCGGTCAGACGCAGGTAGCCCGGGCGGTCCGTCAGGCTAACCCAAGACGGATCAAAAGGGACGCGAAGACTCTGATACGGAAAACCCAGCTCCCCGTAATCAAAATCATCCCGCTCCGGCAGTGGCTCGAACGGGTGCGGCGGCAAATCCGGCGCATCCGCCGTAAGCGCGGGCAGCTTGCCGCCATGGGCCAGGTGTAGCCAGCCGTCGGCGGTCCATACGCAGCGCTGAATGGCGGTCTCCCTGCCGAGCGGATTCATGATTCCGGTGCCCGGAATCGGGCGTGTGCACAGATGAGCCATATACCATTCGCCAGCCTGTGTCTCCACCAGCGAGCCATGGCCTGCCTGCTGGAAGGCAAAGGTCAGATCATGCGCTGTAGTCATAACCGGATAATCCGGGTCAGTCTCGTAAGGGCCGGTCAGGCTGCGGCTTCGCGCCAGCGTAACCATATGGTTGACCCCGGTGCCGCCTTCAGCCACAAGGAGGTAGTAATAACCGTTACGCTTATAAAGCTGCGGTCCTTCCGTAACACCTGTCGGAGTACCTGTATAAATCTCATGAACCGGACCGGTCAGCCTGCCGGCGGCGGGATCATATTCCTGCATAATAATCCCTGAGAAACTGCTGTGCTGCTGGCGGAAATCCCACCGCATATTCAGCAGCCACTTACGCCCGTCCTCATCATGAAACAGAAACGGATCAAATCCGCTGCCGTTTAACCGGACCGGTGCACTCCATGAGCCCATAATATCGGCTGCGGTAATCAGATAGTTATGCAGGTCCTTGTATACGCTTTTGCGGGATTTCACATCGGTAAACAGCAAATAATACAGGCCGTTATCATAGGACAGCGCCGGAGCCCAAATCGAGCCGGAGCTGGCGTTGCCGCGCAGATCAACTTGAGAGGACTCTGTCAGAACCCGGGTAAGGGAATGCCAATGAACCAGATCGCGGGAATGGTGAATCTCTACGCCCGGAAACCATTCAAAGGTGGAAGTGGCAATATAATAATCATCCCCTACCCGTATAAAAGACGGATCGGGATGAAATCCGGTCACCACCGGATTGACAATCTGTTGCGCCATACGATAAAAACCTCCTGGGATTATAGGGTGGACAGTGGTGTGCATTACAATAGACGCGCTGAATGTACCTCTTTCATTGTATCGCCTGCCCAAACGGAAAGTTATAATCGATTGCGCTAAAATATTGATATCTTGTCATGATGAAAGATGAGTAAGGCAATGGAGAGCTATGATGTTTTTTTCCTTTTGTAGATGAAACAACAAAAAATCAACATTTTATCATAATTCATTATAACTTTTGGGATGCGGCACAAAGCTATAATAGGGGCATATCAAGCGTATTTACGTAGAATTCATTTGGAAAGTGGGAGTATAATGCTGCAATTACAAAATAACGACCAGACTTGGCTGCAGGAGGTTGTTGCAAAAATTACACACAAGATGGATGTGGTCAGTGAGCGGTCCCGAAATAAAATTCCTTATACTGCAGTTAACGGAGTACATGATGACCGGTCAGAGGCTAATCCATCCCGGATGGACACTGACGGCATCTGCTGGTGGACCAACGGATTCTGGGGCGGCATGCAGTGGCTGATGTATCACGAGACGGGGAATCAGAAGTACCGGGAGATCGCCAATATTTCAGAAGATAAGCTGGATGAATGCTTTCAGCAGTACAACGGACTTCATCATGATGTAGGGTTTATGTGGCTCCCGACCAGTGTAGCTAATTACAAGGTGACCGGTAATGCAAAGTCCAGAAGGAGAGCGCTCCATGCCGCCAATCTGCTCGCCGGACGCTTCAATCTGGCTGGACGTTTTATCCGGGCGTGGAATGATTTGGAGGAAGGGGATACCCGCGGCTGGGCGATCATTGACTGTATGTTTAATATTCCGCTGCTCTATTGGGCTTCGGAAGAGACGGGGGATCCAAGGTTTAAGCAGATTGCGATGGCTCATGCCGATACCTCAATGACCTCCTTCGTAAGACTGGACGGCTCGGTGAACCATATTGTTGAATTCGACCCGTTCCATGGCGGAGTGATGAAGACTTACGGCGGACAAGGCTATGAGGATGGCTCTTCCTGGACGAGAGGCCAGACCTGGGCGCTTTACGGTTTCATGATGAGCTACATCCACACGGGCAAAGAAGAGTACCTGCATACGGCCAAACGGATTGCGCATTATTTCATGGCTAATATTCCCGGGAACGGAATAATTCCCATTGACTTCAGACAACCGAAGGAGCCGGCATACGAGGATTCCACCGCTGCAGCAATCGCGGCTTGCGGTCTGATCGAGATTGCCAAGGCTGTCGGCGAGCATGAACAGGCTATATATATCAACGCCGCGCTGAAGCTTCTGCGGACCCTGGATGAATCCCGCAGTGACTGGTCGCTGGACACCGATAATTTCCTGACAGGCGGTTCCGCTGCCTACCATAATCCTAACCGGCATACTCCCATTATTTACGGCGATTATTATTTCATGGAAGCCGTCTTCAAGCTGAAGGGGAACGACCTGTATCTGTGGTAAGGGAGACGGATAAAGGGAAGGCGAATAACCCGAAGAGAATGTGTCCTGCGTTTAACCGGGGCGCATTTTTTTGTTTTGACATGCAGGCAGCCTACCGCTGGCCTGATTGTAGCCCCCGCAGCCGGAAGAGTATAATAGAATATATTTTGTTATGATGGAGGGAACATGAAGCAACTGTTCGAGCCTGTGTTTTTCCCTGACCACAAGTCACTCGTCTGGGATTATCAGATCTATACCGATGACCATTACAAAGGATATTATCACTGGCACCAGTGCTGCGAGGTACTGTTCGTCCATGGCGGACAGGGGAATGTGGTCGTTAATCAGCAGATGTACGAGATTCGTCCCGGGATGCTGTTCTTCTTCCAGCCTTATCAGCTGCACCGGATTTATTCTGAGGTCTCCCGGGAGTCTCCCTTTGTGCGCAGTATCTTTTATATAGATCCGCAGGTTGCCGGGGATCTGCTTAAGGGCTTCCCGAAACGGAGAGCGGTTTTCACTGCCTTATGGCAGAACAACAATCCTTACTGCGGTTTCGACCTAAGCACCCAGGCCCTGGTGCTGGAATCGGCGTATGCCCGTTACAATCTAACCAGAATGAGCTCTGCAGGGGATGACTCTGAAGATATTGCACTGCTGCTGCTGCAGCTGCTGGAATGTATGGGAACCGGAGAGACATCACTGCTAACTTCAGAAGAGCGGCGGAATCTGCATTACTCGGAAAAAATCATGAAATGGATCGAGGAGCACTACCAGGAAGAAGTGAACCTGGACCAGCTGGCGGCCGAGACACATCTGTCGAAATCCTATGTCAGTCGGATTTTTCACCAGGAGACGGGGAGCCGGCTGGTTGATTATCTGACCGCGAGGCGGATCAAGCAGGCCTGCCGTCTGCTCACCACTACGGATCTGCCGGTAGAGCAGATTGGGATCACCGTCGGATTTCCGAACGCCTCGTATTTTAACAAGCTATTCAAAAAAATGCTCGGCACAACACCGCTGAAATACAGGAAAAGTAATGAATGAAACTCCAGCAGCCCATCCAGCAACCCATCCGGTTTCCTGGACGGGCTGTTTTTTGCTGGTGCCCCGGCATAGCGGATAAAATGCTGAAAAAACTGCACAAAACGCTTAAATTATCGTATCCGGCTCGGGAAACAATCATGCTAAAGTGGAAGCAGCCGCTTTTTGATACAATGAAGGCGAAAAGCCGTTTCATAAAGGAGGACGAACCATGCGACCCATCCGGGTATTACTGGCCGATGATGAGCCGATCATCATCCGCGGGCTGAAGAAGCTCATTGCCTGGGAAGCATTAGGGCTGAGTATTGTAGGCGAGGCTAGAGACGGCAAGGAGCTGAAGCAGCTGATTAACAATGCTGATCCCGACTTAATTATCAGCGACATCAGCATGCCGGGATTTACAGGCATTGATATTATCCGGGATATTCATGAATCCGGCCGTCCGATTAAGGTGGTATTTATCAGCGCCTACCAGGAGTTCGATTATGCCCGGCAGGCGATTCAATATGGCGCACTGGATTATCTGGTGAAGCCGGTGAACACCGGCCAGCTGGAGCAGGTCTTGTCCAGGGCGGTTGCGGCGATTCGTGAGGAGTCGGAAGGTGAACGCAACAAACTGATGCTGAACCATTATGAGCAGAAGAACCGCAGTGTAACGATTGAAGAGCTGCTGGAGCAGCTGGCCGACGGCAACCGCAGCAGGGCTGCAGAATTTATCCGCATGGCAGGAAGGGCGGACAGGGATTTTGTTACGGTCTGTGTAGTAGAAACGGATGAATATGACGGGCAGTCCTCCCGCTGGAAGGAACGCGAGCGGAAGCTGGTGACTTTTGCCCTATCGAATATTATTAAGGAAACAGTCGAAGCCCATGGTAACGGCTACGTGTTCCGCAAGGGCGAGCGGTTCGGTATTCTGCTGCAGCATGATGCTCCCGGAGAGCCGCTTCCGCTGATGCAGGATCTGCACGGCAAGATTAATGCTTTTTTAAAGCTGAAGGTTTCGGTCGGCATTGGCCGGTCTGTACATGACATTGAACATATTGACGAATCGTATACGACTGCGCTGAAAGCGTTGACAAGACGTTATTTCGCGGGACTGAACCAGGTCTATGCTTACTCCGGGGAGGTTGAGGTGCCGGGGGAGTATGCGCAGGAAGAACTGAAGAAGCTGCAGGAGCAGCTGATCGAAACCTTGCAATCCCTGGAGTATGACAAGCTTACGCCATTATTGCACAGACTGCTGGAGACGTTGAAGCAGCAGGCGGAAGGCAGCCGGGGAAAAGCCGTGTCGAGCACCTACAACGTCATTCTGCAATTGGAGCAGGAGTTCGCCGGTTACGGGATTGAAGCACGCATTCAGGATGGATTACCGCAGCCGCTGCTGGAGATGCTGCATGAAGCGCCGACCTTTGAACAGCTGGGCTTTGAACTGGAGCAGGCAGTCAGCCGGATCGCGGAATTGCTGGCAGGTAAAATCAAGGGCAGAGATAACGTCCAGCTCTCCCGGGTAAAAGCTCATGTGGAGCAGCATTATGCGGATAACATCACGCTGGAGTCGGTATCTGCGATGGTGTATATGAACCCGTATTATTTCAGCAGCTTTTTTAAGAAGCATACCGGGCAGAATTTCAAAAATTATGTCACCGAGGTGCGGATGCGCCACGCGCTCCGGCTGCTGCTGGAGAGTGATCTCATGGTCTACGAAATCGCCGACCGGGTGGGTTACAACAATGCGCGCCATTTCAGCGATATGTTCAAACGTAAATTCGGCAAGCTTCCCCAGGAATATAAACAGAGCTATAGAAATTCATAGCGCAATTATTGGGCAGCTACAGAAATGGGGAGGTTTGTCATGTTTGGTCAAAGACGTACATCTGGAAGCCTGTTTATGAAGTTCTCCATATCGTTCATTCTGGTGGGGCTGATTCCGCTGTTCGCACTCAGTTTTTTTTCGGTGCGCACCTTCTCAGGATATATTGAGCGGTACACCACAAGTAACCTGCAGCAGATGGTACTCTACATGAGCTACAACCTGAACGCTACCTTTAACCAGTACAACGATATCTCCAAAATTATGTATACCGGCAAGTATGAAGGCTTCGAGAGCTCCAGCCAGAACCAGACGATTAATGTCAATGAGCTGGAGCAGATTAATTCAATTCCTATCAACTCGTATCTGAAAACGCTGCTACAGAGCGATCCCTTTATTACAAGCGCTTATTTTGTGCGCAGCTCGGACCAGAAAGTGTATGAGCAGGAGAAGGAAAATAAATCGATTCTGCTGGAGGCGCTGCCTTACAGGGACTGGATTCATTCGATGGCTCCGCAGCCGTCCAAGGTAGCCATATTTCCAAGCCATGCAGACAATTACTATTTCGGCTCCGGCCGGAAGGTATATACCATAGGGCGCAACCTGATCGATACGTCGCAGGGGATCAGCCGGACGCCGAAAGTGGTGGGCACACTTTTTTTTGATGTGGATGTCAAGCTGTTCCAGCAGTTCCTGCAGGAGCTTAATCTTGGCGATAAGGACGAGCTCTATCTGCTGGACGGGGAAGGGCATGTATTCTTCAGCAATCTTGCCGGCAGGGAGGAAAAGACCTATGAAGTAGAGGGCCTGGTAAGGAGCAATGATAAAATGATCATTCTCAGCGAAGAGATTCCGTTTCTGGACGGTCATCTGATCGCCAGGATTCACCGTAGCAGCCTGTTCGAGAAGCTGCTGGCCGCCCGTACTACGATATATATCGCCATACTCATCTGCTCGGTAGCGCTGATCTTCATGGGCTTCTGGTTCTCCCGCCGCCTGGCGGCACCGATCCGCAGCGTCATCAAGCAGATGTCCGTGGTGGAGTCGGGAAATCTGGATACTCAGCTGCCGGTGGAGAGTAATGATGAAATGGGGAGACTGGCTTATGGCTTTAACCGCATGGTGGAGCGGTTGCAGGATTATATCAATGAGGCATATGTTGCCCAGATCAAGCAGAAGCAGACGGAGCTGAATGCGCTGAAATCGCAGATCCGCCCTCACTATCTGTATAACACCCTTGAAGTGATCCGCATGAATGCGGTGGATAAGGAAGCGAGTGAAGTGGCCGATATGATTCTTTCTCTGTCCAACCAGCTGAAATATGTGATCGATTACGGTGAAGACCGGGTCAGCATCCGCAGCGAGCTGGAGCACCTGAAGGACTATTTTTATATTATATCGGTGCGCTATGACAACTACTATGAGCTTCACCTGGATATTTCGCCGGAGATTGATCTGGAATGGCCGATTCTGAAGCTGTCGCTGCAGCCGATGGTGGAGAATGCGGTCTCGCACGGGCTGCGGCAAAAGGGTAGGGGAACCGTCGGGGTGACGATCGAACTGCGGGATTTGGAGTACGCGGTTACGGTGTATGATGACGGAAACGGGATGAACCCAAAGCGGCTGAAAGAGGTGCTGGAGCTGCTTGAAGAACCCAGCTCTCCCGGGAAAAGCGTCGGGCTGAAGAACGTCCACGAACGTATCCGGACAGTCTTTGGCGATGGCTACGGGTTATCCGTCAGCAGCCGGGAGCATATCGGGACGTCGGTGACGCTTACGTTTCCTGTTCCAGAATCCGTGGAGCGTTCTTCTTAAATAACCTGCATATGCGGCTTAAGAAACTTCATTCTAATAGCAGGGCTGCGATGTTATCCTAATCACAAGGAAACGCTTTCGGCGATGATGCGCACATCGAATTACAGTTTCCGGCATAACCAAAGGGAGGTTATTTCTAATATGAGACAAAAACAAACGCTGATCCGGTTATCTGCTCTGCTTCTTGCAGCAACTACTGTATTAGCCGCCTGCGGTAACAACAATAACTCCGCCAACAACACTTCGGAAGGCACAGCAGCCCCGGATGCTGCTGCGGCCGGCAACACTCCTGAAGTCAAAAAGGTAAGCTTCACCATCGGCTATGCCTCAGGCGACCCGGCCACCAAGCAGGCCATCGCGGATACCGTCAAAGCCTTCATGGAAGCAAACCCCAATATAACAGTTAAGGACCTTAGCGAAACCTCCTCGTCCGCTTATCTGGACTGGCTGAAGACCAAGGATGCGGTCGGTGAATTCCCGGATCTCGTTGAAATGCGTGACACGCAGGTGTTCGCAGACGCCGGCAAGATCGTTGAGCTTCCATCGGATCTGCTTGAGCTGTTCAAGGACCCGCCTCAGGTAGACGGCAAGGTGTGGAATGCACCGATGCAGGTGAATGTGCCGCAGGGCATTATTTACAGTAAAAAAGCGTATGCCGACGCCGGTATCACCGAGCTTCCCAAAACGTATGACGAGTTCCTGCAGATTCAGGAAAAGCTGAAGACCAGCGGCATTACCCCGCTTGTAGTAGGCGGTAAAGATATTTTCCATATGGGCTTCTGGATCAACAAATTCCTGATCGATGATGTGTATTCCAAAGATCCGGACTGGAATTCCAAGCGTACAGCCAAAACGGTCAGCTTCACTGACCCGAATGTCGTACAGGCGATGACGGATTATAAAGAGCTGTTCACCAAATATGTCGATAAAGGCTGGCTCAGCACAGCGGATAACCAGACCGCATCCTTCCTCGTATCCGGCAAAGCAGCCCAGCTGTATTCCGGCACATGGATGTTCTCACAGATCAAGGAAGCTGATCCAAGCTTCGACTTCGGGTTCTATGCAATCCCGGACCGTGAAGGCAAAGTGAATGTAGTCGGCCTGGCATCACCGGCTGGCTGGTCACTGTCAGCCGAAGCGGCCAAAGATGCGGACAAGACAGCAGCGATTGAACAGTTTATCCGTTTCTTCTTCCAGAAGGACAACTATTCCAAATATCTGGCCAGCATCAACGGTATTCCTTCCACCAAGGAAGAGATAACCTACGAGACCAGTGAGCAGATGCAGGTAGCTCTTGACCTGATCACCGATCCGAATGTAACCAAATCGCTGGCGATCAATAACTGGTGGGGTGACAACCTGATCCCTCCGCAGTTCCGCAACTGGTACTACAAGCTGATGCAGGAACTGGTAGCCAAGGACGGAGACGTTACGGATTACATGAAACAGGCAGACAACGAATATGACAATCAGGTTAAAGCCAATCAGATGTAATAAGCTTTAGGCAGGATTGCCGGGTCCTCTCCTCGCAGAGGATTCCGGAACTCCGGCCTGGACTTAGATACAGGAGGGAGAGCAGCCATGAGTGCAAACCTTGTAAAGGCTGAGCAGACGCTGGCCGTTGCCAATCCAAAGAGAAAGAGAAAATGGCAATCCTATGCGCTGCTGTTTATTTTACCGTCATTTCTAATTTATACGCTGTTCGTTATTGTACCTACAGCGGGAAGCATCTATCTCAGCTTCACATCCTGGGACGGCATCAGTGAAGATATCCGTTACATCGGCTTTGCCAACTTCGTCGAGATTCTGCAAAGCACCCGGGTACACAACGCGCTAAAAAATACGCTCGTTATGACGATAAGTCTGGTTGTTTTGGAGAATGTCGCCGCCATTCTGCTGGCTGTGCTGGTGGACAAGGTGCGCTGGTTCAAAAATCTGTTCAGAAGTGTCTTCTATTTCCCGACACTGCTGAGCGGTGTCGTAATGGGCTTCGTGTGGGCTATGATCCTGAATTATAACTTTGGGGTATTCAACCAAATGCTCGATGCTGTCGGCCTGGGAAGCTGGATGGTCGATTGGCTTGGCAGTCCCAAATATGCAATGCTGGCGATAATTTTGTCCACAGTCTGGAAAGGTGCCGGCTACTACATGATTATCTATCTGGCGGGGCTTCAGGGCATCCCGGCTGAATTAAATGAAGCGGCTTCGATTGACGGTGCCGGAGGCTGGAAGCAGTTCCGCCATATTACCTTCCCGCTGCTGGCCGGCTCAATGACAGTATGTATGGTGCTGTCAATGATCAGCGCGCTGAAGATCTTCGATCAGATTGCGGTGATGACCGACGGCGGACCGGGCTTTGAGACCGAGACGCTGACGTATATCATCTATAAAGTGGGCTTCGGCGAACTGCGGCAGGGCTTCGGTACGGCGCTGGCGATGGTCTTGTTCCTGCTGATTCTGCTCGTCACTCTTATTCAGGTGAAATTCCTCCGCAAACGGGAGGTGCAGATGTAATGACTATTCAGGCCAAAAAACGCTGGGGAGAGGTTATCCTCTTTGCCATTACGCTGATCCTGGCGGTGATCTTTTTCTTTCCGATCTTCTTTAATCTGATGTCAGCTTTCAAGAGCAATGCTGAAATAATGCGCGATGCGCTCGCTTTTCCAAAAGGGCTGTATCTGGAGAGCTTCAAGTATCTGCTGACCGAAACGAACTTCCCGCAGGCGATTGGGAACAGCCTGATTCTGACTGTTGTCTCCATCGCCGCCCAGGTATTGATCATTCCGATGGCTGGTTATGCTATTGAACGGCGGAATGCGAAATGGACCCAGGCCGTCTTTCTGTACTTCCTGGCAGGGATGATGATTCCGTTCCAGGCCTACATGATCCCGTTGTTCAAGGAACTGAAGGTGCTGGGCATGTACGGCAGTCTGGTCGGTCCCATCTGCGTGTATGTCGCAGGCGCTGTCGGCTTTGGCTGTCTGTTGTACACCAGCTTCGTCAAAGGCATTCCGCGGGAGATCGAGGAAGCTGCGGAAATCGACGGCTGCAACCAATACGGGATCTTCTGGAAAATCGTATTCCCGCTGCTGGGGCCCGTCACTGCCAGTATGGTCGTCCTAAACGGTCTTGGAATCTGGAACGATTTCCTGATGCCGATGCTGGTCCTGCCTTCAGGGCATCCCAAGACAATGGTTGTGGAAATTTACCGTTATATCGGCGAATTCTCCTCGCGTTGGGATATGATCTTTGCAGGAACTGCAATGTCAGTGATTCCGGTGTTAATCGTCTTTATCTCCCTGCAAAAGTATTTCGTCAAGGGAATTGCCTCCGGGGCCACCAAAGGCTGATTATGCAATAAAATATTATTAATAATTCTTATAACAACGTAACTAAGCGGCCAGTTATCTCCGGGAATCCGTAGAGGAGCTGGCCGCTGCTCTATATTGAGGGATCATTACTCGACTTGAAAGGTACAGGATAAATGTAAAAATGTGTATAATGAAAAAACAAGCTTGTTGGAGGAAGGCGGTGAAAATGATAAAGTACCTTGTTCTCGGCTTGATCTTTGCGTTCAGTTTTCTTCTGATAACTGCCGGAATCCAGGTTGGATTAGGGATGTTAATGACCAAAGAATATGTACCTGATATAACAAATGCATATGAAAGTGCGGGAACAGAACATGTGCAATCAAGAGTTGATTTTGGTATTCAACCGTCCATGTTCTCTATACAAAATATGATAGTGTGGCTAGTATCCCTTGGAATTTCATCAGGAATTGTCTACGCCGTGTATAAATATGCTTATAACAAATAAAAAAAGCAGAGCCTGCAGACATTGTCCGCAGGCCCTGCTTTTTTTAGAATGGGATGGCATTTTTATTTAATTCTTGTGTCCGCTACCGCCGCTCTCGGCCTGGAGCTTGGCGATAAGCTTGTCGCCCTCGACATCGAGGTTCGGCAGCAGTCGGTCCAGCCATTTCGGCAGCCACCAGGCTTTGTCGCCGAACACGGCCATGACGGCCGGCACGAGCGTCATGCGGATGATGAAGGCATCGATCAGGATCCCGAAGGCCAGCGCGAAGCCGATCTGCTTGATCATCGCATCAGGGGCGAAGATAAAGCCGGCGAACACGGAGACCATGATTATGCCTGCGGCAAGCACAACGCGGCTGGCAAGATCGTAGCCGTGCACCACGCTGTCGTTGCCGTGGCGCCCGTGGACATAAGCCTCACGCATGGAGCTGACCAGGAACACCTGGTAATCCATCGCCAGACCGTACAGAATGCCGGTAACCAGAATCGGCATGAAGCTGAGCAGCGGTCCGCCGGTATCAAAACCGAACAGGGAGTGCAGCCAGCCCCATTGGTAGACAGCAGTGGTCACGCCGAAGGTAGCTAGAATGCTAAGAATAAAACCGACAGTCGCTTTGACCGGTACAATGATCGAACGGAATACGAGCAGCAGAATAATCAGCGACAGAATGACAATGATGCCGATGTACACAGGGAATGCGTCTGAGAGCTTGGAGGACATATCGATATTAATAGCGGTAAATCCGGTCACTCCAAGGGTAATATTATTGTCTGATGCGAGGCTGTACGCGGGATCGCGCAGCTCCTGCACCAGATCTCTTGTTTCTGTATCGGTTGGGCCTGTTTTTGGAATCAGGCTGATAATGGCGATATCACCGGTCGCGTTGACGCCCATCGGGGATACCAGCGTGACATTATCATGCATCTGCAGCTCCTGAACCAGCTTGCCCAGTGTCTGCATGGAGATTTTATCGGACGGGTTGTTCGGCTGGGCGACCAGAAGCAGCGGTCCGTTGAACCCTTCGCCGAAGCCCTTGGAAATGATGTCATAGCTTTGGCGGGCCGGGGTATCCAGGTTGGCCGAGGCACCGGACGGAATGCCAAGCTCCATTTTCGTTACCGGAATTGCAGCTGTGCCAAGCACCAGAACCACCAGAACGATGATGACCCAGCGGAATTTCACTGTAAAGTTGGCCCAGCGGTGAGAGAACCCTTGATGACCTTTATTACTGGAGGCTGTGCTTTTTGAGCGCGCTTTGGCGGAGCAAATCCGCTCACCAACCAGCCCTAGCAGCGCCGGCAGCAGAGTTAATGCCAGCAGGACGGTGATCAGCACGCTGGCAGCAGCAACCAGCGCCATGGTCGACAGGAATGCCATACCAATGACCAGCATGCCGCACAGGGCGATAATAACAGTTAGTCCGGCAAAAAATACGGCGCTTCCGGCTGTACCCACTGCCCGGCTTGCCGCTTCGCGGGCGCTTAATTTCTCATCGAGAATCAAGCGGCGCTGACGGTTTACGATGAACAAAGAGTAATCGATCCCGACAGCCAGACCGATCATGACAGCGAGAATCGGCGTAATGTCATTCATCTGGATCACACTTCCGAGGGCAAAAGCACCCCCGACACTAATACCGACCCCGAGAAGGGCGGTGATCAGCGGCAATCCGGCGGCAACAACCGAGCCAAGCGTAATAAACAGTACGACTGCGGCAACGGCTACACCGATTGCTTCTGTCGATCCGATCGATGGTGTGCTCTTCAGCGAATCACTCGGAATCGCAGTGATGCCGGAGCCTGCCTGTTCGACTTCGGTCACGGCCTTGATGACGTTATCCGGTACTTCAGAAGGCAGTGAAGTCTGCTGAACCGTGAACTGGAACTGGAACAGGGCGATGCTGCCGTCTGCGGACAGCATGACCCCGGGAACCGGAACGCCGTCAGCCAGCAGCGGGCCGTAAGGAGCTGCGGCAGCAGCTTGGGCAGCAGCAGTAGCCTGCCCGGCAGCGTCTGTCTGCCCGGCTGCAGCTGAAGGATCAGTAGCAGCAGCTTGGCCGGCAGCATCTGTCTGCCCGGCTGCAGCCGAAGGATCAGCACCAGCAGCCTGACCTGCAGCAGCGGCGGCTTCGGCGGCAAGTTCAGCTGGATTGATGACATAGTCCATGCTGTAGACATCATTGATAGCCTTCTGGAGCAGTGCTACCCGTTCCGGCGTGTCCAGACGTTCTCCGTCCGGCGCAGTGAAGGCGACACTCGCCTGGCCGCCGGCGGCAGCAGGGAGTTCTTCGGCCAGCATATCCAGCACTTTTTGCGATTCAGTTCCTTCAATCTTCATTTCGGAGCTGGACTGGATGCCATTAACGCCTATCAGGGCGCCTACAACGCCGAGAATGATGATCCAGGCCGCGAGGAAATACCATGGTTTGGAATACGCCGATTTTCCCAATCGGTACAGAAATGTGGACATGTGATGGTTTCTCCTTTTTATCTCTGGTTTAGAAGCCTTTTCGTAAATAACCAAACATTGAATTCAAATAATGATCGAACGATATGGCACTGGAGCGTTCATCCTGTGCTTCTCCCGGCAGCAGTACATTGAGCCGTCCGTCCATAATCGGAATGAACGCCCCATAGACGGCACCGGCAAGCAGGTGGGTATAACCGTCGGTGTAACGCCCGCGGGTGAACTGTTCCAGTACCTCCTGTGCGGCAATCTGTAAGCGGTGGAATACGCTGAGGATATACGGCTCAAGCGTGGTATACTGATTCGCCAGCGACACAAACTGCCGCAGTTTATGCAGAAATTCAGAAGTGAACTGCAGCTTAAGTAGACAGTATAAGGCATCCAGCGGTGTTGCATCCGGAGGCAAGCCTGCCAACAGCATGTTCTGATCCTCTTTCGAAGCACTGCTCATAAAGTACGCCGCTACCGCTTCTTCTTTGCACGAGAAGTAATTGGCAAAGGTCCGCCGGGAAACGCCTGCCTGCTGGACAATATCGTCCACGATGAAGCCGTCCATCCCCTGCACAAGGGCCAATTCAAAGGCAGCCTCGGCCAAAGCATAGGTGGTAGCTTCCTTCTTTTTGTCGCGCAGGGTGAGCTTGGGATTCAAGTTTCATATACCCTCCTTTCCTGGATTTAATATTGACAACATCTTAATGCTATTCTCCATTAAAGCATGACTTTGCCCAAAGTGCAAAATTGCCCAATGTGCAATGAGTTAACGGATTACGGCCGTGAAGACGTTCTTCTGAGTATTGGTGTGAAAGCGGTTATAGTTCTAAGCGGCGGTTGATCACTTCGAGCTTGCGAAGAGGAAAAACATATAGCACAATATCAAGATAAAGGGGCAATACAAATGAGTGAACTGAGATAGCCGGTTCCAACGACGGTTGAAGGATTCTGGGAAACTATGAAAGCGTTTTAAGAGAAGGATCCCGGATAAGCCGGCAGCAAGCCGTTTCGATATTCTATAGTGAAGATGAGAGGATGATGGGCAAGTGAGTGGTAAGGTCAATGAACAATTGAAGCTTCGGGGACGGGTACTTATACAAGTACCGCCAGTACTAACTTCACCGGTGAAGCATGCGCTCAGGATACTCGCGAGGGATCTGGAGGCTGTTCTCGGCTCGGAGCCCGAATGGGTAACAGACGGACCCGAACCCGCGCAGCTGCATATCCGCCTGGCTGAAGAGCAGGACCATTGTGAGGCACGTCCGGAGGGGTTCTGTTTTCGTTTTGAATCCGGTGATGACGGAAGTCGGTTGAACATCATCGGCAGTGACGAGCTGGGCATCGTCTACGGCATACTTGAGTTCAGCCGGCGATACTTGGGTATTCAGCCGTTCTGGTTCTGGATGGACCAGACGATTGAAAGGCAGGAGGAGATCGTTATCCTGTGCGAGGATTATGACGCTCCGCAGCCGAAGGTCCGCTACCGGGGCTGGTTCGTCAATGACGAAGTGTGCCTGATCGGCTGGAAGGAACCTTATCCGCCAACTGGAGAAGTGTGGGAGCCGGTATTTGAAGCGCTGCTGCGCTGCGGCGGAAACATGGTTATCCCCGGTACCGATTTGCCCAGAGACGGCATTCATTACAAGCTGGCGTCGGAGATGGGCCTGTGGGTGACGCATCATCATGCCGAGCCGCTTGGAGCCGAAATGTTCCTGCGTGCCTTCCCGGGCAAACATGCCAGCTATCAAAGTGAGCCGGAGCTGTTCGAAAATCTGTGGCTCGAAGCGATCGAGATGCAAAAGGACATGAACGTACTCTGGGTGTTGTCCTTCCGCGGCCAGGGAGACAAGCCGTTCTGGATCGAGGATCCTTCCTTCGACACCTCTGAGAAGCGCGGGGCTATGATCAGCAAGGTCATCCGCAGACAGTATGAGATGATCAGTGCGGCGGTTCAAAACCCAGTCTGCTGTGTAGCGCTGTATGGCGAAATCTCAGAGCTGTATAAAGGCGGATACATAGATCTGCCGGACAATGTGATTAAGGTATGGGCCGATAACGGCTACGGCCGGATGGTCTCGCGCCGGCATAATAACCTGAACCTGCGGGTTTCTGCCTTGCCGGCTGGCGGTGACGGAGGTAAACATGGCCTGTACTACCATGTGACCTTCCATGATTTGCAGGCATCTAACCATTTGACGATGTTCCCGGGTTCGGCCGCATTCCTGAAGCAGGAGCTGGAAACAGCCTTTGCTGCGGGAACGGATGAATATGTGCTGGTCAATTGCGGGAACATCCGGCCTCATGTCTATCCGCTGGATATTCTGCGGGAGCTGTGGACCGCAGGTGAAATCGATACAGATAAGCATTTGAGTGAATTCGTGAGCAGCTATTACGCATCCGGCCGTGAAGAGCTGGAGGAGCTGTACCGCAGCTATTCCGCCGCAGCGCTTCCTTATGGGCCGAATGCCGATGATCTGGCCGGAGACGAGTATTACCATCATCCGGCGAGGAGAATTATCGGGCACTGGCTGCAGCATAAGGAAGCTGAGCCGGACCCGGGTCTGATCTGGGCGGTAGGGGACCTACCTTTTGCAGAGCAGGTCAAGGGGTTCGAGACGCGGCTTGAAGCAGGCATCGGGAAGTGGCGGGCCTGGCTTGAACGCTGCGATGAAGTCATCAGGAGACTTGAAGGGGAAGACAGCCGCAGAGCCGCCGACCAGCTCCGGTTCCACGGTGCGCTTCATTTGTCCGGCTGCGAAGGCTTTTACTGGCTGTGCCGTTCTTACGGGGAATACAGCCGTCAGCGCTATCCGCAGGCTTTTGTCTATGCCTCAGAATCCATGTGGAGGTACCGGGAGGGGCTTGATGTGCTAAGAGGTTCCGAGTACGGGAAATGGGACGGCTTTTACCGGGCGGATTGGCTGACGAACATCGAGAGCACGGTGCAGAATATGGATACGTTAAGACGGGTACTGCGGATGAACGGCGACAGCCCCGATTTCTTCCTGTGGTACAAAGAATACTTGATGCCGGAGACCGAAAAGTATATTTATCTGGAAAATACGCACCGCAATCCTTTACCGGACGATGAGCTGGCCCGGCGGCTTAAAGCATATTTCTTGGAATCACAGGATATTGATACAAAATAAAACTAAACACGGCCGCTTCCGGTATTTTTACCGGGAACGGCCGTTTATGTTTATAAAGATGCAAAATTGACATTCCGCATCACTATGTATACATTTGTATACATAAGGAGTGATGGATCATGAGGGAACCATTTGACAACGGGGAACGGAACTGTGAGGGCAGACATAAAGGGCCGCATCATCCTGGCGCGAAGACCTTTCGCCGCGGGCGGGCACTTGAATTTCTAAGCGTGCTTGAGGTCAAACGGACGACGCTCAGGCAGCAGGTGGAGGCACCGGAGTATCAGGAGATTAAACCTGTTTTACTCGGAGAGCTAAAGGCGGTTGAAATGATCATTGACGAATATACCCGGCACTTTGAACTCCGCGGGAGAGAAGCTGAGGAGCTTAAGCCGGAGAACACAGAAGGGGATTGAATATGTGGGGATTAAGAAGCTATCTGAAGCCGTATTTAAAATTTATGATTCTCGCCCCGATGTTCATGATGATGGAGGTCTTCTTTGATCTGCTTCAGCCTACTTTGGCTGCACATATCGTTGATTTCGGGATCGTAGTTCGTAATTTCAGTGTGATTGAGCGTACAGGTTTTACGATGCTTACGGTGGCCGGGCTCGGACTGGTGACAGGCGTCTTGTGCAACGTTTTTGCCAGCCGTGCCTCCCAGAACTTCGGTGCCGATATCCGTGAGGCGCTTTTTACGAAGGTGCAGACCTTCTCGTTCGAGAATGTGGATACCTTCAAATCGGGATCGCTTATGACCCGTATGACCAGTGATGTCGTTCAAGTGCAGAATCTGCTGCAGATGGGGCTTCAAGGTCTTGTCCGGGCGCCGAGTCTGCTAATCGGCAGTGTGGTCATGGCGCTGATCATTAATTTAAGACTGGGACTTATCCTGCTAGGTACGCTTATCGTCCTGATTGCAGTCCTAGTCGTATTGATCCGCTTCTCAACGCCGATTTTTTCAACGGTGCAGAGTAAGCTGGATGCTGTGAATACGAAAATTCAGGAGAACCTTGCCGGCATCCGGGTGGTAAAAGCGTTCGTCCGGACCGGCTATGAAACCCAGCGGTTTCGAGAGGTCAACTTGGATTATACGCAGGTATCCATACGGGCAGCACGGTTTATCGCGCTGAACTCGCCGATCGTGACGCTTATCATGAATGCCTGTCTGGTTACCGTCCTGTTGTATGGCGGAAATCAGGTGTCGATCGGTTCCGTTCAGGCTGGGGATCTGGTAGCTTTTGTGAATTACGTTGTCCAGGTTTTGTCCTCCCTGATTATGGTAAGCGCGCTGCTGATGAATGTCTCACAGGCGGGCGTATCGGCGAAGCGTATTCAGGAAGTGTTGGCAACGCGGCCCCACATTGAAGATGCGGCACCGCAGAAGGACCTTTCCCTGTCTGGGCGGCAGGTTAAGCTATCGCAGGTGTGTTTTTCCTATAACGGATCGTCTGATCCCAAGGATCTGGTGCTGCAGAATATTAACATTGAAGCGCGCCGCGGAGAGACCGTTGCGATTATCGGGGCTACGGGGTCCGGCAAAACAACGCTCGTCCAGCTCATTCCCCGGCTGTATGATGTCACGTCAGGCTCCATTCAGATGGACGGACAGGACATCCGCGGGCTTCCGCTCCTTGAACTAAGACGGAGGATCGGGATGATTCTTCAGGAATCCTTCCTGTTCACCGGAACGATCCGTGACAATATTGCCTTTGGCAAACCGGAGGCTACGCAAGCGGAAGTTGAAGACGCGGCCAGGACCGCACAAGCTCATGATTTTATCAGCAGGCTGCCCGGAGGGTATGATACGATGCTGGGCCAGAAGGGTGTGAATCTGTCCGGGGGACAGAAGCAGCGGATCTCTATTGCCCGGGCGCTGCTCGTTAAGCCGCCCATTCTAATTATGGATGACAGCATGAGTGCGCTCGATTCGAAGACGGAGAGACAGCTCCGCACGGCCTTGAGCCATGTCATGAAAGACACCATCACGTTCCTGATTGCCCAGCGGATTTCGTCCGTGGTCGACGCGCAGGAGATCCTTGTCATTGATGAAGGGGCGATCGCAGGCAGAGGAACTCATGAAGAATTAATGAAGAGCTGCGGGGTTTATCAAGAAATCTACCGCTCTCAATTCGGCAAGGAGGAGGTGCCTTATGTCGGCTAGCAATCCGTCTTCCAATTCTTCCAGCCAGAGTACTATGCCGCAAAAAATCGACCAGATGGGCTTCCGCCCGGGATCGGGTCATATTCATGGGGGCGTGCCCAAGGTAAGATCGAAGGATACAGCCGGAACTCTGCGGAGAATCGGAGGTTATCTGCGGCTGGAGCGGCGGGCGCTCTTCTGGGTTATTCTTTGTACGGTTTTAACGACCGGCCTTGCACTCATCGGACCCTATATGATCGGCAAGCTGTTCGACGACTATATTGTTCCGGGGCATTTTGACGGGATGGTGCGTATGGGGCTGATTCTGTTCGGAGTGTACGCGCTAGGCGCGTTCTTCACGTGGGTCCAGCAGTACATGGCCTCAAGCCTGTCCCAGAATACTGTGCAGAATATGCGGCAGGATTTGTTCGGGCAATATCAGCGGCTGCCGGTGTCGTTCTTTGATCAACGGACACACGGTGAGCTGATGAGCAGAGCAGTCAACGATATCTCCAACGTCTCGAATACGCTGAATCAAACCGTTGTCCAGCTGATTGCCAGCGTTCTTATGCTGGTGGGCAGCCTTGTCATGATGCTCAGCCTAAGCGTCTGGATGACGCTCATTACGATTCTTACTGTTCCGGTTATTACGTTCACCATTAAAAAAATAACTAAGCATACCCGCCGCTTCTTCTCGGAGCAGCAGCAGCTTCTTGGAGAAGTGAACGGATTCGTGCAGGAGAACATCTCAGGCTTGAAGGTCATTAAGGTGTTCGGTAGAGAAGCAGAGTCGGTTGAACAATTCCGGACCATCAACGAACGATTGCGGGCAGTCGGGGTGAAGGCGCAGAGTTTTTCCGGTTCCGTCGGTCCTTTGATGAACTCGATGCGCAATTTAACCTTTGTAGTCATTGCGGTATCCGGCGGCATTTTTGCCTACCATGAACTCATTACTATCGGGATCATTGTCAGCTTTTTGAATTATTCCACCCAGTTCAGCCAGCCGATTAACCAGTTGGCCAATCAATACAATCTGCTTCAATCCGCCATTGCCGGAGCGGAGCGCGTATTTGAAGTGATGGATCTGGAGCCCGAGATGGGGCAGGAGCCAGAGACCGGAGAGGAGCGCCGCATCAGGGGCGAGGTCGTGTTCGAGCAGGTCGGCTTTGGCTATAAACCGGATGTGCCTGTGCTGAACAATCTCTCGCTACATGCAGAGCCCGGCCAGGTGCTGGCGCTCGTGGGTCCGACAGGCGCAGGGAAAACCACGATTATCAACCTATTGACCCGGTTCTATGATATCCAGTCGGGCCGGATTCTCATTGACGGGGAAGATATTAATGATTTTGACAAAAGGGTGCTAAGAGAGCAGATCGGCCTCGTACTGCAGGATGCTTATGTATTCTCCGGGACGATCCGTGATAACATCCGCTACGGGCGCCTCGGTGCTACTGACCGGGAAGTCGAGGAAGCGGCGCGGCTCGCGAATGCCGATGTGTTCATCCGGAAGCTACCGGACGGCTATGATACGTACTTGAACGCCGAAGGCGGGAACTTAAGCCAGGGACAACGGCAGCTGCTGACGATCGCCCGGGCTGTGCTGGCCAGTCCCGCCATTCTGATTCTGGATGAGGCAACGAGCAACGTGGATACGAGAACGGAGCTGCATATCCAAGAGGCGATGAAGACGCTGATGAAGGGGCGGACCAGCTTCGTTATTGCTCACCGGCTCAGTACGATCCGCGAGGCAGATGCAATTCTCGTAGTCCAGAACGGGGAGATTACCGAGCGGGGCACACACGAAGAGCTGATGTCCCGTAAGGGGTTCTACTTCGAGATGTATCAGAATCAGCTGGTGCAGGGGACTGCAAGCTAACGGTGTCTGGCAGCGCCAGCATTCCTAAGGAGGGGCTTAGATGCCCCTCCTTTTTGCTATTGCAAGATGTGAATCCAATAACTTCCGGCACCTAAGGTGACCAGACGCATAACGCATTTTCAGCCATAGTGTATATTCAGGTTATGGACATCTGTTTTTGAAACTTTCAAAATTTGATTCAAATCCTCCTTTTGAATTGGCGGCCATTATAGAATGAGGTTGCTGATAAACATTATCAATCAGGAGGGCAAACAGATGAACAACACTGAAATTAAGATTGCAAAAGATACGTATTGGGTAGGCAAAATCGACAACCGGGAGGTTCCCTTCCACCGTCTTGTACTGAGTAAAGGAACCACCTATAATTCATACCTGCTGAAAACCGGCAAGCCGACCGTTATCGATACCGTGGATATGGAATTTGGCCGGGAATATGCGGACCAGATGGAAAAGCTGATCGATCCTTTGGACATTTCATACATTGTAATCAACCATACCGAACCTGATCATTCCGGCGGACTTGCAGCACTGGCTTCCCGGGCGGCTAACGCCACGATTGTCTGCACAGAGATTGCTGTGCCAGAGCTTCAGGAAATGTACAAGCTTCATGCCCGCAACTTCCTGGTTGTGAAGGATGGAGATACGCTGGATATTGGCGGCAAGACGCTGCTGTTCAAAGAAACGCCGTACCTTCATACCGCAGAGACGATGATTACGTATTGTGTGGAAGACAAAATCCTGTTCCCTTGCGATATATTCAGCACACATGTTGCTGTCGGGAAGCTGTTCAGCGATGAAGCCGGGTTCGACATTACAGAGGACTTCAAGGGTTACTATAATGCCATTATCCATCCGCACAGAAGATATGTAAGAACGCTGATTGAAGCTGTTAAGGATCTGGAAATCGAAATGATCGCCCCTTCGCACGGATTTATTATCCGGGAAGATGTCCGCAAATATATTGATTTGTACGCCGAGCTGAGCCGTGAGACGACACAGGGCAAAAAAGCAGCTATCGTGTACACAACACTCAAAAACAACACCAAAAAAATGGCCGGCATTCTGCAGAATACCCTGCAGGCAAACGGGATTGAAACAGCAGTCTGGGATGCGGAAAAAAGCGGCATGTCAGAGATTCTGGACAGTATCGCCGCAGCGGATGCCGTCTTTATCGGCAGCTCGACCCGTTATGCAGACATGATCGGTAACCTGGAGCCCCTGCTGAAAGAGCTGCAGCAAATGAATCTGGAAGGCAAGCTTGCAGCGGCATTTGGCTCTTACGGCTGGAGCGGTGAAGCCATTGAGGTGATTCAGGACTATTTGAACGGAACCAATATGACAGTACAAAGTACATCCGAGGTAATCAAGTCAACCGGAATGACACATGTGGAGTTCCCTATCCGGGTCCGGTTCTCGCCAAAAGATACTGATAAGACACAGAAAATCAAAAATGCTGCTGATTTTGTTTCCGATCTGCTGCTGAGCTCATTCTAAGGGGGTACTGATATGCCTAAACATTACGTCATTGTCGGAAGCGGAGTCGCGGCAGTTCATGCCGCCAAGGCGATCCGTGATCAGGATGCGGAGTCAGAAATCACGATCTTTGGCGAGGAAGAGCATCTGCCGTATAACCGGATCAAGCTGACCAAAGGTTTGTTCAGCGACCTGCACAGCGAGAAGGTGCTGATCAAGAAGGAGAAGTGGTACCGGGACAACCGGATCTCCCTTCAGACCTCGAGCCGGGTTATGTCCATCCATCCGGAGCGGCAGCAGGTGGAGACCGCAGACGGTAAGCTGACCTCATACCATAAGCTGCTGCTCTGCATGGGTGCGAGAAACCGGGCGCTTACGGTGGAGGGAGCTGGACTGAAGAATGTCCACACGATCCGTGAGTTAGGGGACGCCGACGCACTAAAAGCAAGCCTCACAAGCGGACAACGAATCGTTGTTATCGGCGGAGGGGTTCAGGGGCTGGAGACGGCCTGGGCACTGCATGAAGCCGGCTATCAAATAACTATAGTAGAAGCAGCCCCGCGGCTGATGGCCAGACAGCTGGATGAAGCTTCCTCAGAGCAGCTGCGTTTGACCCTGGAAGAGGCTGGTGTGCAGGTTAAACTTCATCGCGGAGTAACCTCAATTAATGGAACGGACGTTGTCTCCGGCGTGACCCTTGACGACATGGCGGCAATACCCTGCGAGCATGTGGTGTACTCTATAGGCATCGTTCCTAATACTGCTCTTGTAAAAGAAACAGGGATCCGCACACGCTCCGGCGTGGTTGTGAACACCCATCTGGAGACAAGTGCTCCGCATATCTACGCGGCCGGAGATCTTGCCGAACTGGACGGCCAGGTCGAAGGCTTATGGGGCGGTGCCATGGAGCAGGGGAAGGTTGCCGGAGGCAACATGGCTGCCGCGCAGCCCGCTGCTTACCGCAAGTCCATACCGGTCACCTTGTTCAACGCTTTTGGCATCTCATTGTTCTCCATCGGCAATACCGATGAGAGTCAATGCGACCAGACGGTTTCAGCCGTGGTTAACGGCGTGTACACCAGAATTTTTGTGAAGGACAGCGTGTTGACCGGGGCTCTCTCCTGGGAAGGTGCTGCAGCCTCGTTAATCTATAAATCCGCAATTGAGCAGAATATAAGCCTTACAGGCATCGACTTGGCGAATAGTACTCTCGGGGAAATCATGTCTGAAATAGAGTCCAGATTACAGAACTAATTGAACAATTTGAAGGAGATAACGACTATGAAAAAATACATTTGTTTGCCATGTGGCTATATTTACGATCCGGCGTTAGGCGATCCGGATGAGGATGTTGAACCGGGTACGGCCTTTGAAGATCTGCCGGAGGATTGGGTCTGTCCGGTCTGCGGCGAAGATACGACCCATTTTGCACCTGTACCAGACAAAGGGGCAGCTTCTTAAGAAGCTGCGCCTGCTTCAATATCAGTAGAGATACTAGGAGGGATATGAATGTTGGAACATTCCTGCCAGAACGCTGCGGAGCCCTGTACCCGTAAAGTGCCTATCTTCGCATCGCTCAGCGATGGGGAGCTCTCGCGGATCAGCGCCATGATCAGACACCGGAAAGTAGGCAAAGGCCAGGCGCTATTGCTTGAAGAGCAGCCAACAGACACCTTGTATATCATTCAGCAGGGGCAAGTAAAGCTGTCAAAAATGACGCCTCAGGGAAAAGAACAAATCCTGCATGTGCTGACAAGCGGAGAATTTTTTGGCGAGCTGAATATATTTAACAGCGAAGAGCTGAGCAATTTCAGTGCGTATGCGCTGACCGATACAAGTATTTGCATGCTGACCAAAAATGATATGGAGCAGCTGATCTCGGAGAATCCGGATATTACGATCAAGCTGCTGAAGACCGTCTCCAAAAGGCTGGCCCATACCGAGAATCTTGCCCAGAGCCTTGCAACCAAAGACCCGGAAATCCGCATCGCCTATATGATTCTGGAGCTGAGTGACAAGTACGGCAAACCACGCAGCAGCGGCATACATATTAAGCTGCCTCTCTCCCGTGAGGAGCTGGCCAGTTATGTGGGTGTTACGCGGGAAACGATCAGCCGTAAATTTGCCATCTTCGAGGATTTGGGCCTCATTGAGCTGGTAGGAAACAAGCAGCTTATTGTGAAGAACCGGCCGTCCTTGGAGAAGTACATTGACTAGGCTATCGGCTGAACATCCTTACCGGATCTGTCTGAAGCGGGTTTATGAGCCGGCTGTTCCGGAGGACGGGTACCGGATACTTGTAGACAGGCTGTGGCCGCGCGGAGTTTCCAAACCGGAGGTCGCAATCGACGAGTGGATGAAGGAAATTGCCCCCAGCCCGGACCTGCGCCAATGGTTCGGCCACATGCCGGAACGGTTCGGGGAATTCAGTGACCGCTATATCAGGGAACTGGAAGAGGAGCCGGAGCGCGTAAGACTTGCTGCTAAGATTATGGAGCGGGCGCTGGAACAACAAGTTACGTTGGTGTATGCCGCCAAAGACTCCATACACAATCATGCTGCCGTACTGTATAAACGGCTTCTTTCCCGTTAAAAAGCACACGGGCCGCCCCTGGATCATTAGATCCGGGAAGCGGCCCGTGTGCTTTTTTCAATCTACTGCATATATCTGAATCCCTTTTGGCGTCCATCCCCGATATAGAACACATTGTCGAATTCCGAGGATTGCAGCCCGCCGTCATCGTTCAGATAGTCTTTGGCGACCAATCTACCTTTGATTTGGGCCAGGATATTGGTTATGCCTTTGAACTGCTCCCGTTCGATGATATCCGACAGTGTACATTCAATGGAGATTGGACACTCCCGGATCACCGGAGCGTTTACGGATTGTGACTTTACATGCGTCAGGCTTACGTTATCAAATTTGCCCAGGTCATAACCTGTATTCGATCCGCAATAGCTGATGGCGTCCATCATCGACCGGTTCGGCACATTGATTACAAAATCACGGACCTCTTTAATCTGATGGATGGCATAACCCTTGCTGCTGAAGCCAAGGACCACCATGTCCTTCAACGTGTATGAGGAAGAGATGGTTGTCACGTTGGGGAGTCCATTGACATCGTAAAAGCTCACCAGAATAACCGGAAACCCGTAATACATCTTCTCATAATTGACAGCTACCTTTTCCATTGTGAATCCTCCTGTAAACATTACTTGCCATAGAATGGCATCTTTACAGAAAGCATAACGCAAGCTGGAAAGGAGGCTGGGTGACCAGACTCACAGATTTAGTGATTGTCCAGCTGCAGGGCCGGGCCGAAAAACTCATAATGAATTTGTTCTTCCTTCATTCCGAGTGCATGTAACTCACGGATCATGGCTTCCATAAAGGGCACCGGACCGCAAACATACGCATCACCGGTAATGTCCACATAATTTTTGAGGGTTTCTCCTGTAATGACGCCGTCCGGGCCGCCGGAGAAGAAGAATTTGGTCTTCACGTTGCTCATGGCTGCAGCATGCTTCTCCACATCCTGAGTGAAAGCGGCGAGCGCTTCGTTCCGTGCAGAGTGCAGGAAGACCGTCGGCCGGTCCGGCGTTACATTGGCAACGGTCTCGAACATACTTATCATTGGTGTAATGCCTACGCCGCCGGAGATGAACGCAACGGGTGTAGTTTTGGTGGCATCAAGCAAGAATTCACCGGCAGGGGCACTAACCTCAAGGGTGTCTCCTTCATTGACCTGATTGTGAAGATATACGGATACAACGCCATTCGGGTCATTCGCTTCTTCACGTTTTACGGAGATACGGAATTCATCAGGTTTTGGAGCCTGGGAAAGGCTGTATTGGCGGATCATTGTGTACTTCTCACCAGGAATCAGGACGCGTACTGAGATATACTGGCCCGGTTTATAATCCGGTACATTGGAGCCGTCTGCCGGTTTCAGGTAAAACGATGTAATGTTTCCGCTCTCCTGTACTTTACGGGCAACGGTGAACGGTTTGAAGAAGTTCCAGCCGTTTTCCTGCTCGCGTGCTTCTTTATACATGCTGTCTTCGACACCGATAAAGGCATCAGCGATGACACCGTAGGCTTCTTCCCAGGCAGTAAGAATCTCACCCGTAGCCGCATCACCCAGCACTTCCTTAATAGCCTTCAGCAAAAATTCACCTACGATCGGGTAATGCTCCGGCTTGATGCCAAGACTGACATGCTTGTGTGCAATCTGGACTACCGCCGGCAGAATGTTCTCAAGGTTATCGATGTGGACGGCCGCTGCGTACACTGCATTAGCGAGTGCCGCCTGCTGGCGGCCTTGCGCCTGGTTGGCATGGTTAAATACATTTAGCAATTCCGGATGGGCTTCGAACAAGTTGCGGTAAAAGACGGTTGTAATGGTTGTTCCATGTTCTGCCAGGACTGGCGCTGTAGATTTGACAATGTCGCGGGTTTGTTGTGATAAAATAATGTTCATCCCCTCTCAATTATTACAAAATTAATATATACCCATTTTAAATTAAAAGATATATTTAAAATACCACTTTAACAAAATGGACACTACTTATGATAGTATTTGTAATAAATATCACTTACTATACCTAGGGATCGGAGATAAATATGAGGCTGACGTTGTACACGGATTTTTCATTACGGATTCTCATCTATCTTGGAGCGAAAAAACGGGATGAGCTGTCAACTATACAGGATATTTCAAATGCTTATCAGATTTCCAAAAATCATTTAATGAAGGTCTCGCATGAATTAGGTAAGGCGGGATACATAGAAACGGTAAGAGGAAGGAAGGGAGGCATACGTCTGGCTCTTGAACCCGGGGATATAAACATCGGGGAGGTCGTCCGGCGGATGGAAGACGACTTTTATCTTGTCGAATGCTTCAATCCCTCAGGCGGCAGCTGCCCGATCTCCCCGGTATGCGGTCTTAAAGGTGTGCTGGGCAGAGCCCTTCAAGCCTATCTGCAGGTGCTGGATGAATACACACTGCAGGATTTGCTGGTCAACAAAGATGATTTGCGTGCTATTTTGCAGCAGCAGAACGAGGTCACGCTTCCTCAAACAGAAGACGTTCTTCCTCCCGGCTATGAATGGCATTCAATACCAGCAGTGCATGGAACTGGTGAAGAACCTCAGGTGTGAGGCCTTCTTCTACGAGCTGTGCTTTCACATCTTGTACGATGATCCGCAATAATTCATGATCACGTGTAAGCCGCAGAACCGTATCCTGCAGGTTAGGATTCTTCTCAGCCATTTCCTGATAGAATCCGTCCTCTTCCGCATCAGCATGGCTGAGAATCCGCGTCTCCCAGTACTCTATCAAATGATCGGCGGCCTGCCGCGCCACTTCGAATTCCCTCGCTTCCAGCAGCTCCTCTACTTCTTCAGTCTTGGCTACAGCACCGGACAGCCCACCCTGATGAATGGCATGATGGGCGTGCAATTGGCGCAGTGATGGTCCTGGCATGAGGCTTCATCCTCTCGTTTTTTTGAAAATATAAGCATTTATTTGTTTCACCTGATAAATAATCCTTCTATTTCTCGCGGAAACGGTACCGTCCTCAAAAAAGGACGGCAAAGCCATTTCCACTTGTCAGTATAGCACACAGAATTGTAGTGAAATTCCCGATAAGGAGTTCCCCGGTTAACAAAGAGGGAAGTCCCTAATGGAGCTGCCGCCTTGGAATTTCCTTCGCCAGAACAGAGCTTTTCTCCCTGTGAGGAAAGCTTTTTTGTTTTTTATTCAGATCAAGGGAATTCCCGAGGCACAATAGGTGTTTCCCTAATGGGAAGCGCAGTCTGGTAGATCCATAATGGTATTACTTGAATGTTTTCTGCAAAGGAGTGTTCGTAATCGATGAAGAAAAAATACGGCCTTAACTTTTTTAAACCGGTTGAAAGCTATTCCGGGAACTGGTCCATTCTTGAGGAGAAAAACAGAGATTGGGAGAATATGTACCGCCAGCGCTGGTCTCACGATAAAGTCGTCCGCACCACACACGGAGTCAATTGTACAGGCTCATGCAGCTGGAAGGTGTTTGTGAAGAACGGAATCATTACCTGGGAGAACCAGCAGATCGACTATCCTTCCTGCGGGCCGGATATGCCGGAATTCGAACCGCGCGGCTGTCCCCGCGGAGCTACATTTTCATGGTACGAATACAGTCCTTTGCGGGTGAAATATCCCTACATCAGAGGAAAGCTGTGGCGCCTGTGGCAGACGGCCCTGAAGGAGCATGACAATTACGTCGACGCCTGGGCCAGTATTGTGGAAAATCCCGAAAAGGCTACCCTCTACAAGCAGGCACGCGGCAAAGGCGGTCATATTCGTGTGGCTTGGGACGACGCGCTTCGCCTCATTTCGGCACAGCTGATCTATACGATCCGAAAATACGGCCCTGACCGCATCGCCGGCTTCACACCGATTCCGGCCATGTCGATGGTCAGCTACGCATCGGGTGCACGGTTCATATCGCTCCTGGGCGGACAAATGCTGAGCTTCTATGACTGGTATGCGGATCTTCCACCAGCTTCTCCGCAAATTTGGGGCGAGCAGACGGATGTTCCGGAATCCTCTGACTGGTACAATGCCGGTTACCTGATGATGTGGGGCTCGAATGTGCCGCTTACCCGGACACCGGATGCCCACTTTATGACAGAAGTGCGCTATAAGGGAACCAAAGTCGTGTCGGTGGCACCGGATCTGGCGGAGAACGTCAAATTTGCTGATAACTGGCTGGCACCGAATCCTGGTACGGATGCTGCGCTTGCCCAGGCTATGACGCATGTCATCCTAAATGAGTTCTACCAGGAACGCCAGGAGCCGATGTTCCTGAATTATGCGAAGCAATATACTGACATGCCTTTCCTAATCCTGCTTGACCCCCATGAGGATGCACTCAAGGGAGGGCGTTTCCTCCGGGCAAGTGATATTGGAGAGGATTCGCCGCACGCCGACTGGAAGCCGGTAATCTTCGATGAGGCCACCGGCCAGGTGATCGTTCCCAATGGAACCATGGGGCAGCGCTGGGAAGAAGGCAAGAAGTGGAACCTGATCCTTGAGAATGAAGACGGCAGCAAAGTGGAACCAGCCTTGACAATCGAAGGCCACGGGGAAGAGTGGATGGAAATCGTGTTCCCGTACTTCGACAATGCCGGCAACGGCACGTTCCGGCGGATGATTCCGGTCCGGAAAGTCCAGCTGGCTGATGGTACAGAACGTTTAGTAGCCACTGTCTATGATCTGATGATGAGCCAGTATGGTGTCGTGCGTACAGAAAGTCCGCTTAACGCCAAGGGTTATGAGGATGAGTCCTCTCATTACACCCCGGCATGGCAGGAGAAGATTACGACGGTGAAAGCAAGTGTCGTGGTGCAAATCGCCCGCGAATTTGCCCAGAATGCAATTGATACGGGCGGACGGTCCATGATCATCATGGGGGCAGGCATCAACCACTGGTTCAACAGCGATACCATCTACCGTTCGATTCTGAATCTCGTGGTATTGACTGCTTCCCAAGGCGTCAACGGCGGCGGCTGGGCGCATTATGTCGGCCAGGAGAAATGCCGTCCGATCGAGGGCTGGTCAACGGTTGCCTTTGCCAAGGACTGGCAAGGTCCGGCGCGTCAGCAGAATGCGACCTCGTTCTTCTACTTTGCAACTGAGCAGTGGCGATATGAGGAGAGCGGAACAGATTCGCTGAAATCTCCGACGGGCGGGGAGGTCGCTTATCAGCATCCGGCTGACTATAATGTGTTGGCTGCACGGCTTGGCTGGCTGCCGTCCTTCCCGCAATTCAACAAGAACAGCCTTCTGTTCGCTGAAGAGGCTGCGCAGCAGGGCAAGAAGACGAATGCCGAGATCATCAGCCACACGGTGGAAGAGATTAAATCACGGAAAACCCGCTTTGCCGTGGAGGATCCCGGCGCTCCGGAGAACTTCCCGCGTTCCCTGTTCATCTGGCGCTCGAACCTGATTTCAAGCTCCGCTAAAGGGCAGGAATACTTCATGAAGCATCTGCTCGGAGCTTCTGACGGTCTGCTGGCTGAGCCCAATGAAGAACAGAAGCCGGAGGAGATCATCTGGCGGGAGGATGTCGATGGCAAGCTCGATCTCATGGTTGCGCTGGATTTCCGGATGACCACAACACCGCTCTATGCAGATATCGTGCTGCCGGCCGCTACCTGGTATGAGAAAACGGACCTGTCGTCAACCGACATGCATCCGTTCGTGCATCCGTTTAATCCGGCAGTTAATCCGCTGTGGGAATCCCGTTCAGACTGGGATATTTACCGCCAGCTGGCAGAGGTATTCTCCGAAATGGCGAAATCCCATCTGCCCGGCGTCTATAAAGATCTTGTCGTCACACCGCTGGGCCACGACTCGATTAGTGAGATTTCCCAGCCGATGGGTCTGGTCAAAGACTGGGCCAAAGGCGAAGTGGACGCGATCCCAGGCAAAACCATGCCGAATTTCAACATTGTCGAGCGCGATTATACCAAAATCCATGATAAGTACATCTCACTCGGGCCAAACCTCATAACCGGTAAAGCAGGTGCACACGGAATCAGCTTCTCTGTCGCTGAAGAATATGAGGAGCTGAAACGGCTCAGCGGAGTTTATTTCGACGAAACAATCAAAAACGGCCTGCCGAAGCTGCAAACCGCACGCCAGGCCGCAGATACAATTCTTCACCTGTCTTCGGCGACCAATGGCCGTGTATCCCAGAAGGCTTACGCTTCGGCGGAGAAGGATTCAGGCGTAGAACTCCGGGATATCTCGGCCGACCGGGCCGCCGAGAAGATTACGTTCCAGAGCATCACCGCGCAGCCGCGGGAAGTGATCCCGACACCGGTATTCAGTGGCTCGAACAAGCAGGGGCGGCGTTATTCACCATTCACCACCAATATCGAACGGCTCGTTCCGTTCCGTACCCTGACAGGAAGACAGCATTTCTACATTGATCATGAGATCTTCCAGCAGTTTGGCGAATCCCTGCCGGTCTACAAGCCCACCCTGCCGCCGATGGTCTTCGGACCGCGTGACAAGGAAGTAAAGGGCGGACAGGATGCACTGGTCCTGAGATATTTGACACCGCATGGCAAGTGGAATATCCACTCGACCTACCAGGATAACCAGCATATGCTGACGTTGTTCCGCGGCGGGCCAACCGTATGGATCAACAATGAGGATGCCGGGGCCCATCACATAGAAGATAATGATTGGCTCGAAGTCTATAACCGGAACGGTGTTGTAACTGCACGTGCCGTTGTCAGCCACCGGATGCCGAGAGGCACAATGTTTATGTACCACGCTCAGGACAAGCACATTCAAGTACCGGGTTCCGAAATTACGGATACCCGCGGCGGAAGCCACAATGCGCCTACCCGAATTCATCTGAAGCCTACCCAGATGGTCGGCGGATATGCACAGCTCAGCTACGGTTTCAACTACTATGGTCCAATCGGCAACCAGCGGGATGTCTATGTAGCCGTACGCAAAATGAAGGAGGTAAATTGGCTTGAAAATTAAAGCGCAAGTTGCAATGGTGATGAATCTGGATAAATGTATCGGCTGCCACACCTGCAGCGTGACCTGCAAGACGACCTGGACGAACCGCAAGGGTGCGGAATATATGTGGTTCAATAACGTAGAGACGAAGCCGGGGATCGGCTATCCGAAGCGCTGGGAGGACCAGGAGCTCTATAAGGGCGGTTGGCAGCTGCGCAAGGGGAAGCTTGAGCTGAAGTCAGGCAACAAGCTGTCCAAGATTGCGCTCGGCAAAATCTTCTACAACCCAGACATGCCTGAGATGAAAGACTACTATGAGCCGTGGACATACAATTACGAGAACCTGACCAATGCAGGTGAACAGAAGCATTCTCCCGTGGCGCGCGCCCATTCAGCGGTGACAGGCGAAAAAATGGATCTTGAATGGGGACCGAACTGGGAGGATGATCTGGCGGGGGCACATGTAACCGGACCGCTTGATCCGAATATCCAGAAGATCGAGGAAGAGATCAAATTCAACTTCGAGAAATCCTTCATGATCTATCTGCCTCGCTTATGTGAACACTGCCTGAATCCAAGCTGCGTCGCTTCCTGTCCTTCAGGAGCTATGTACAAACGGGATGAAGACGGGATTGTCCTGGTTGACCAGGAGGCCTGCCGCGGCTGGAGATATTGCATGACAGGCTGCCCTTACAAAAAAGTGTACTTCAACTGGCAGACTAATAAGGCGGAGAAATGCACCTTCTGTTTCCCGCGCGTGGAAGCAGGGCTGCCTACGGTATGCTCCGAGACCTGTACCGGCCGGATCCGCTACCTTGGTGTCCTGCTGTATGATGCAGACAAGGTTCTGGATGCTGCCTCAACACCGGATGAGAAGGACCTTTACAAAGCGCAATGCGATTTGTTTATGAATCCCCATGATCCGGAAGTCATTGCCCAGGCCAGAAAAGACGGCATTTCCGAGGATTGGCTGGAAGCGGCCCAGAACTCTCCGGTCTATAAGCTCGCCATCGAGCACAAGCTGGCCTTCCCGCTTCACCCGGAATACCGGACACTGCCGATGGTATGGTATGTGCCGCCGCTTAGCCCGATCATGAATTATTTTGAAGGCAAAGATTCGCTGAAGAATCCCGATATGATCTTCCCGGCCATCGAAGAGATGCGTACACCGATCCAGTATCTGGCGAACATGCTGACTGCAGGCGATACGCAGACCGTTAAGGAAGCCCTGCAGCGGATGGCGATGATGCGTTCCTACATGCGGGCTAAGTCCGTAGGCCAGGAATTTGACCTCAGCCGTCTTGAACGTGTCGGAATGACCGCACATCAGACAGAGCAAATGTACCGGCTGCTCGCCATTGCCAAATATGAGGACCGATTCGTTATCCCGACCTCGCATAAGGAACAGCATATGAATCCTTACCGTGCCCAAGGCTCAGCCGGTTTCGGCAACACTATGGGCGATATGGGTTCCGGATCCGGCTGTGACGGCTGCGGACCGGCCAGCCCTGCCGAGAGCACCATGAAGACCGGCAAGGAGATGTACGAAGAGAATTTCTACGGGGGGATTTGGCGTGATTGATCTGATGAAACTGCATGATTACAAGCAATCCTTCGGATATTTCGCCCTGCAGCTCATGTACCCGGAAAAGCTGGATTTTCATCCGGCTTTTCTGGAAGAGGCGTTTGATAGCGGTCACCCGGGTTACGCCCATGTGCATACCTATTGGACGCTAATGCAACACTTCAGTCTGGATGAGATCCAGGAGAGCTACGCAGCCACCTTTGATTTCCAGAAGGACTGCGCTCTCTATATGACCTATTTTAAGTTTGAGGATGCCAAAGAACGGGGACAGATGCTCGCCAAACTGAAGCTTCTGTACGAAATGTCCGGGCTTCTGATGCCTGAAGGCGAATTACCCGATTTTCTTCCGCTCATGTGTGAATTTCTATACGCCGCAGAATGGCTGGAAGACCCGGGAGCACCGGAGAATTTCCGCATGCTGATCGCGATTCTTGAGGATGGAACCTATCATCTGCTCAAGGCGCTTGAACGGGTTAACAGCCCCTATTTCCATCTGGTGAAGGGACTTCGCGAAACATTCAAAGCTTGTGCTGAACAGGAGGCCCTCCATCAATGAATATGTCCGGTCAGTTTTTATGGGTCATTTTCCCTTATGTTTGTTTGGTGATTTTTATCGGAGGCCATATCTTCCGTTACCGGAAAGACCAGTTCAACTGGACGGCCAAATCCAGTGAATTTGTAGAAAAGAAACAGCTGAAATACGGCAGCATCCTGTTCCATCTGGGCATTATGCCGGTTATTCTGGGCCATATCGGCGGTCTGGCGGTTCCAAAATCGTGGCTGGAGGCCATCGGCGTCAGTGATCATCTTTACCACATCGGAGCGGTATACATCGGGGGGATTTTCGGTGCTGCCACTCTGCTCGGGATGCTGATTCTGACCTCACGGCGCTTTTCGATTAAGAATGTCCGCCGGCTAAGCAGCGCCTCGGATTTGATCGTTAACTCACTCCTTCTGTTTATCGTATTTATGGGGATGTACTCCACGATCGTAACGAATGCCGTACAGCCTGAATTTGACTACCGCGATACGATTTCCGTCTGGTTCCGCGGCCTGTTCATGTTCCGTCCGGACCCGTCGCTGATGGCGGATGTGCCATTTTCCTTTAAGCTGCACATTCTGTCCGGGTTTGCTATCTTTGCCTTTTGGCCGTTTACCCGGCTGGTCCATGTGTGGAGTGTTCCGTTGAATTATGTAGGCAGAAGTTATATTCTATACAGAAGAAATAAATCGAATTAAAGGAGAGAGCAGTGCGAACTTCTTTCCCTGTTCAATTAGGAGAGAATACGATGACCAATAAGGTGGATTACCAACTGGAGCTTGACCGGATCCGCATGGATTTAGGTTATGATTTCATGTCACTGGCACTGGCTGAACCCGCAGAATATGACTACGTTATCCGATGGAAATATGCCTCCGGGAACACGAATGAACGTTACAGGCGGATCGTTCTTCAATCCGGAAGAGGGATTGCGGGAATCGTGTTCAAGACCGGCAAACCGTTTCTACTCCCTTCTGTGCAGAAAGATGTGAAGCCTGATTCATTGTTTAATTATCCCATTACCAAGATGGAGAATCTGAACAGCATTGGTGCTGTACCCATGTGGAATGATGCCCGCGTCGCCGGTGTGCTTCTTGGCGGATTCCGGGGAGAGCGTGAGGTAACCGGTGAAATGCTGCTAGCCCTGGAAGCGACAGCGCGTCAAGGTATTGGAGACTTGAACGGGAAGGAATTGTTGCTGAGTTGATCATACCCGGAAAGGATCTGCCGAGCCTGCTCATGACGAAGCTGTTCGAGAACAGCACGGAAGCGATGTTCTTTTTTGACCGGGAAGGGAAAGCGCTGGCGATGAATCCCGCTGCTGAGAATATCGTTGACAAGGATATTCTGAAGCAGCTGTATCAGGGAAATCCGCAAGCCCTTTGCGGGACCTGCCGGGGATACACCAGTGAAACGGAGCTTCGCACTTGTCTGGATTGTTATTTAAGTACTCCGGACTCCGAGGAGTTTACTTCCTATCAAGTCTATCTGGAGACGAAAGATAAGGGAATCGTTCCCTATGCCGCGACCTTTCACACGATAGACTATGAGAATGATATTAGAGTGTTTATGCTTAGGGATTTAACCAGACAGTTCAAGACCCAAGAGAAGTTCTATCAGAACAAAATGATGAAGCATATCATTGAGGCGCAGGAGAATGAACGCAAGCGGATTTCCCGTGAGCTCCATGACAGCGTTGCCCAAGAGCTGATGAGCGCCGTGATTGATCTGCGGGTGCTGAAATATATGACAGCCGATGAGCAGCTGCTGAAGAAAGTGAAGCAGACTGAAGTTTCCATGACAAGGCTTCTGCAGGATATCCGCAACCTCTCGGTGGAGCTCAGGCCGGCTGCACTGGATGACTTCGGACTGGAGGCTGCATTCCGCTCACACTTCAAGCGGATGGAGCAAAGCTATGGGCTTGTCATCGAATATGAGTCCCGTCTTGCTGACAAACGGTATGAGAGTGAGATCGAAACCGTTGTGTACCGTGTATGCCAGGAGGCTGTCTTGAACGCCCTGAAGTATGCCCAGGTAGATACAGTCAAAGTAACCCTTACCGAAAAGGACGGTGTGCTGCGCCTTCTGATTGAAGATGAGGGGATTGGCTTCAATCAGGGTGACGAGCCCAGTGGTACCGGACTTGGCCTATTTGGCATGCAGGAACGGGCAGAGCTGGTGGGCGGCACCTTCAATGTAGATTCAGGGATAGGCAGGGGAACGAGAATTCTTTTGCAGGTACCAGTAGGATTTGCCCGAGGAAAGGAATGAGCTTCTGATGAAGATTGTCATCGCAGACGACCATGCGATCGTACGCAGCGGGTTCTCCATGATTCTCAATTTTCAAGATGACATTGAAGTGATCGGAGCGGCGGCAGACGGCAGGGAAGCTTATGCACTGGTCGCCAAATTCCGTCCGGATATTCTTATTATGGATCTAAGCATGCCCCCGGGAGAAAGCGGGCTGGTTGCGACTGGCAAGATTAAAGAGGATTACCCCGATACCAAAATCCTGATTCTGACGATGCATGATGATGATGAATACCTCTTTCATGTATTGAAGAACGGAGCCTCCGGTTATGTGCTCAAAAGTGCGCCGGACGAGGAACTTCTGCTGGCCATCCGGACCATCTATGAAGGGGGGACCTATATCCATCCCAAAATGGCTACCTCTCTTGTCCGTGAGTTCATCAAGCAGGAGAAAACCGCCGGGACAGAAGACCTGTTCGAGCTGTTGTCCAAGCGGGAGCTAGAGATTTTGCCGCTTATTGCCAAAGGTTACGGAAACAAAGAAATAGCAGAAAGGCTGTTCATTTCCGTGAAAACGGTGGAAGCCCACAAAGCGAAAATTATGGAGAAATTGAATCTTAAAAGCCGGCCTGAGCTGGTCGAATATGCTTTGAAGAAAAAAATGCTGGATTTCTAACCGGCGAATGGAGGTACCGCTGCATGCCGGAATATGCAGAGTTGCAGTTCACAACGCCCGCCATGCGCATTCTTGAGAACGAGCACCGCTATTTATCTTTTTTAATGGAAGAATGGCATGCCATCGTACTTTGGTTTGAACAGGAGCAAATCCGTCTGGATGAGGGCAGGATACGGCTTCAAGAGCTGCGCCAGGCGATCCTGGAGTTTACCGGTCCGCTGAAGAAGCATACCTTGAAGGAAGAGACGCATTTTTTCCCGCTGCTGGGCACTTATATCGGGTTTGAACAAGGACCGCTGGTCGGCATTCAGGAGGAACACCGAGAAATTGACGGATATATCGGGCATTTCCTGCATCATACGGACGGCGGGGCGGACCTGCTGTCTCTGGAAGATATCCGTGCGGCTGTCAGAGATGCAGGGGAGGCCTTTGAGGTACTTACGGTCCACTTTGTAAAGGAAGAAACGGTTATCTTTCCGATGGCCGAACATCAGCTGAGTGCGAAGGACAAAGAGCGGCTAAGCCAAAAGCTGAATACGCTTATTACATGAAATGAACAAGCCGCTCCTAAATGGGGCGGCTTGTTTTAGTATTGAAGTTAAATTATCCTTCTATTTCTCGCAGAAACGGATACCGTCCCATACAGGACGGGAATGCCGTCTCTACTTATTTTCAGGGTTTCCCCTGTGAGGGAAAGGGGACTCCCCTATATCTGAGCGGGGGATGGGCAGATACAATGAATACAGGAAGTATTGTACAGACGATCAGAGAATACATGGCGAAAAGGTGGGGCGAATGATAAAAAAAATGCAGTTGCCGTTACAAACATTAAACTTGATTACCGGATTCATGGTGTGGGTGATCATCTCTTCCCTGATGCCCTTTATTTCGGAGGATATAAGCATCCCGCAGGGAAAATTGGCGATGGTTACGGCTATTCCGGTTGTGCTCGGTTCTATACTAAGAATTCCTCTGGGGTATTATGCCAACATTCTGGGTGCCCGCATTATTTTTATGTCCAGCTTTATTCTGCTTTTGTTTCCGGTCTATTTTATCAGTGAAGCCTCTTCGGTTACCCATTTAATTATCGGGGGAGTGTTCCTTGGCATCGGCGGAGCCGTATTTTCTGTAGGTGTGACCTCCCTGCCCAAGTATTTCCCCAAAGAGAAGCATGGTCTGGTCAACGGGATCTATGGAATCGGCAATATCGGAACGGCGGTCACTACCTTCTCGGCTCCGATGGTGGCTGCGCAGATTGGCTGGGCGTCTGCAATTAAGATGTATTTGATTCTGTTACTTGTGTTTATCGCATTGAATTTTTTCTTCGGCGACCGTCATGAGCCCAAGCTCAAAACACCGATTATCGAACAGATCAAGGGTGTATCCAGGAATGAAAAGCTCTGGCTGTTCTCGCTTTTCTATTTCATTACATTCGGCTCCTTCGTTGCCTTTACCATTTATCTGCCGAACTTTCTGGTCTCGAATTTCGGTCTGGAAAAGGTGGATGCAGGCATGCGAACCGCCGGCTTCATTGCCGTGGCAACGTTCTTCCGGCCAATAGGCGGGTGGCTCGGTGATAAATTTCAGCCTCTGTTCCTGCTGATCGGCACCTTCAGTATCTATACGGTGGCAGCAATTATCCTGGCATTTATGCCGGATATGGGCATGTATACCGCGGGTTGCCTTGCGATTGCTGTAAGTGCGGGGATTGGTAACGGGGTTATTTTCAAATTAGTTCCCCTGTACTTCAATAAGCAGGCGGGGATTGCCAACGGGATCGTGTCGATGATGGGCGGTCTGGGCGGATTTTTCCCTCCGATTATGCTGTCGGTGATTTATTCGGCGACCGGGCAATATTCGATCGGGTTCATGCTGCTCTCACAGGTGGCACTGGCCAGTCTGGTGCTGGTAGTGTGGCTCTATTTTCAGGACCGGCTTGCGCTTACCGCTGAAGTGTTCAACTCCACTGGGCAGGGTATTCTTGTAACGGATATATCGGGTCTGATTAAGTCAGTGAATCCGGCATTTACGAAGCTCACCGGCTACACCGAAGAGGAAGTACTCGGCAGGCAGCCCAGCATCCTGAAATCAGGCCGCCAATCCAAGGATTTTTACCTCGGCATGTGGAAGGAAATCAGGGAAAAGGGCATGTGGCAGGGAGAGATCTGGAACAAGCGCAAGAACGGCGAAGAGTATTTGCAGTGGCTGAATATCAGCGCTGTGAAGGATGAGACCGGCGAAGATGTCCGGTATGTGGGTACCTTCAGCGATATTACGCAGAAATAACCGGAAGAACCGGTAAGCTTACCGGAAAGGAGACAGACAGATGAGTGTTCATCCGCTACAAGACAAGCTGCGGCGGCCAATACACGATTTGCGGATTTCAGTCACTGACCGGTGTAATTTCCGCTGTTCCTATTGCATGCCAAAGGAAGTGTTCGGTGATGACTACGCCTTCCTTCCGGCAAGTCAGCTGCTTACGTTTGAAGAAATCCACCGCTTGACGGGGCTGTTTGTCTCCCTTGGCGTAAGCAAAATCCGCCTGACCGGAGGAGAGCCCTTGATGCGGCAGAACCTTCCCGCACTTGTATCGGGAATTCGTTCGATCTGCGGTGTGGAAGATATCGGACTGACAACGAACGGGGTGCTGCTTGGAAGGTACGCTGTGCCGCTGTATGAGGCAGGCCTCCGCAGGCTGAATGTCAGTCTGGACGCGCTGGAGCCTGAACTGTTCGGCAGAATGAACGGGCGGGGATATAAGCCTGATGCAATTTTGCAGCATATTGATCATGCCGTGAATACCGGTTTTGAGGTAAAAGTGAACATGGTAGTGCAGAGAGGTGTGAACGAATCGGAGATTGTGCCGATGGCATCGTACTTCAAAGACAGGAACATCACGCTGCGCTTCATTGAATTTATGGACGCCGGCAACGACAATGGCTGGAGCTATAATAAAGTCGTCACCAAGCGGGAAATACTGGAGCGCCTCCAAAGTAGCTTTGAGCTGGAAGCGCAGGACCACAATTATTTCGGTGAGGTGGCCAAAAGGTACCGGTACAAGGGAAGCAGCACGGAGGTCGGCTTTATTACGTCCGTATCTGAATCCTTCTGCTCCTCCTGTACGCGGGCCCGGCTGTCTTCTGACGGCAAACTGTTTACCTGTCTGTTCGCTTCCAGCGGCTTTGATCTCAAGGCAATGATCCGCAGCGGGGCGAGTGATCAAAGCTTGCTCGCAGCTATCCAAAACGTATGGGAGCAGCGGAGTGACCGTTATTCCGATGAGCGGACGGAACAGACCGTGAAGAACAGGACCAAGATCGGCATGTCCTATATTGGTGGTTAGGCGGCGAAATACTGCTTCAGCTGTTGATCGAGCCGGATTGCCGATCATTCTTGGCCGATTCAAAATTGCCCGAGCCTACCAGGCGGCGGATTTCATCTTCTGTCAGCTCTGCGCCGATCGATCCGGTTGGAATATTGGTCGAACCTTCGGAGGTTTCCGTGCGCTCCACCCGGGCGAAGCCTGCACCTGTCCGGCGGCCGATTTGCTCACGTTCCTCCCGGCTTAGCATTGACGATTGATCGGATTCGTTAATCATTTGCTTTCACTCTCCTCTTAAGGAAGTAATCATAAGGTAATACCCATATTTTGTAACCTGAAAACACTTTTTATACGACTGGAGACGAACTGTACCTATGAACGGAGCACAGCTGCTGATAGAGATGCTGATCGGGAAGAATATTGAAATCCTCTTCGGATACCCCGGCGGTGCGGTATTGCCTTTGTATGATGCCTTGTATGATTGTGACAGAATCCAGCATGTGCTGGTCAGGCATGAGCAGGCTGCGGTTCATGCGGCAGACGGATACGCAAGAGCAACCGGCCGGCCGGGCGTGGCACTGGTTACCAGCGGTCCCGGAGCCACCAACGCTGTCACAGGAATCGCTACAGCATTTATGGATTCGGTTCCGCTAATCGTTCTTACCGGACAGGTATCCACCGACCTTATTGGCCTGGACAGCTTTCAGGAAGTGGATATTTACGGGATGACCATGCCGGTCACCAAGCACAATTATATTGTCAGGGACATTGCTGATCTTCCGAGAATCGTAAATGAAGCGTTCCATGTAGCGACAACAGGGCGGCCGGGGCCGGTCCTGATTGACCTGCCGAAGAATGTGATGAATGCGGAGTTCACAGCGGAGAACCAGCGGGCTACGCAGAGTTCTACGCCGTTCATCCGGGGATACCAGCCCGATCATGCCATTGATCCGGCGGATATTCAGGTGGCGGCAGAGCGGCTGAGCCAGGCGCAGCGGCCGCTTATTCTGATTGGCGGAGGCTGTATGACAGATGGTACACCAGCGCTATTAAAAGAGTTCACCGGGCGTTTTAACCTACCCGTTGCCAGTACACTGATGGGGCTGGGGGCGCTCCCGTCCGGACATTATCTTCATCTAGGCATGGTAGGAATGCATGGAACCGTGGCGGCCAACCGTGCGCTGCAGAATGCTGATGTTGTGCTTTGTCTCGGCGTCCGTTTTAGTGACCGTGTGACCGGCAACCGCAAAGCATTCTCTCCGGGATCTTATAAAATCCAGGTGGATCTGGATACATCGGAATTGAACAAGAACATCCCTATAGACCTGGCGATTACAGGCTCATGTGCAGAACTGCTCGCAGGACTCCTGGAGAACGTACATATTGCGGATCACTCCGCTTGGGAACAACAGATCGGAACCTGGTCCCGCCGTTCTGCAAAAGCAAGACGGGAACTGGAGGATAAGCTGACCCCCCAGGAAGTTATCCGGTGCATTCAAAAGGCTACAGCAGGCGATGCCATTATAGCTACGGATGTCGGCCAGCATCAGATTTGGACCGCAACGCATTATGAATTCTCGGAAGCTCGGTCCTTTCTGACCTCCGGAGGGCTTGGCACCATGGGATACGGTTTGCCTGCTGCGATCGGTGCCGCTGTTGCTTTTCCTGACCGCCATGTCATTTGTATCACGGGGGACGGCAGCTTCCAGATGAATATGCAGGAGATCATGACGGCTGTCGATCATGGGCTCAATGTTAAGGTCGCTATATTTAAGAACGGGTATCTGGGTATGGTAAGACAGTGGCAGCAGCTGTTTCTGGGTCGGCGGTATTCCTCGGTGCGGATCAGCTCGCCGGATTTTGTCGCCTTGGCCAAGTCCTTTGGTGCCCACGGATTCCGGGCCCATACGCTTGCTGAAGCAGAGCAGATTATCGAGCTCGCACTGCACACGGACGGCCTTGTCGTAATGGAGTTTGATATTACCGAGGAGAAAAATGTATATCCTATCGTACCTCCGGGGGCCAGCAATCAGGATATGATCGTAGAATAGATTAATGCAAGAACAAGGAAGCTCCCCTGCCCGGGTTACTGGGAGGGGAGCTTCTTTGTGTTAATGCTGCTATATTTAGAAGTACAACCCAAGCACAGATACATATAACATAAGGGAAAAGCCGATTTCAATCATTCCGGTATGCTTGGCTGAGATTCCGGTCTTGGGTACAATGGCTGCCCGTATCAGCAGAATCAGCAGCGGAACCAGCAGTGACGGAAAGATGAACAGCCCGGCTGCCGCAAACAGCAGATGATACCCCACAGAACCGTAATAGAAGGTGATGTTGTTGCGTTCACGAATGACGGTTTTGACATAGAAGGCGGTTCCGACGAAATACAGTACGGCCAGCAGGAACAGCTCTGTTGCTGTCCGCCAGCTTTCACCCTGACCGACATAGAAGACCGGATAAATGATCAGGCAAAATGCCACTATGGCCGAGATGTCATTGAGTAAGGCACGTTCATTTTTGGTTTTGGCATAATAGAGATTCACAGCGAACAAAGGCAGGAGCGGCAGAACAAACCATAACAGTACCGGTTCAGCGATTACCAGATAGATGACTAATGGCACCAGCAGAACTCCATATACCTTCAAAGGCTTTTCATAGCGCTTAAATTTACCGCTCTTGACCCCCTGCAGCAAAGGGAAGCTGAACAAATAAATCAAAAGCCAGCAGGCAAACAGCGGAATATGTATCCATTGCCCCCCAGATGCTGCTACTCCAAACAGAAAGGGAAGGATGAGCATGGCCCAGGCACCGTGCTGGTTAGGGATATATTTCCTCATCGAATCATTGACCTCCTACCGAAAAATTATAGGGTATTACGGGTACTAATTCCCTAACTATACGGCTTTTTGCTGGAGGAACAGGGTGATTTGAAGCACAAAGTAAGCGCAAATAACGAAGGGGGATTTACTCGGATCTTTCGTGTTTTATAGTACATTTACCGCTTAAACAGCGGAGAAAGCTCTAAAAACAAGGGCCGCCGCCTGAGCTCAGGAGCGGTTTCTCTCCTGGAGGCTGCGCTCAGGCTGAGAACCTGCCTCTATCTGCTGTATATATTCCCGGGGGGACATGCCGGTGACCTTCTTGAACACCTTGCTGAAATAGAAGGCGCTCTCGTAGCCCAGCTTCTGCGAGATTTCGTAAATCCGGCCCTCGCCGCGCAGCATCATTTCTTTGGCGGCCGTAATTTTGGTCTCGGTGATATATTCCACATAATTGACCTTGGCGATCTTGGAGAACAGATGGCTCAGGTAGTTGGGGCTGAAATTGAAGACATCGGCTACCTGATTGAGCGAGAGCTTGGTGCCGAGGTTCCGTTTGATGTACTCCTGGACATTTTTGACGATCTGCTCCTTATAGCTTTGTCTTCTGGTGGAGAGGATGGCGGAGCAGCCGTCACGGAACGTGATCAGCCAGCCCGCGATCTCTTCAATCGTATGCATCTGGTAGATGGCACGGTAGCCCTCCGGTTCATGCTCAAAAATCTGTTCTACAATCTCTTCCCCGTCCGCCAGCAGGGAGGTGGCCATATAAAGAATATTGCAGGCGGCGTCGGTGGCAGGAACCAGCAGGTCGGAGCGGCCGTCAAAGATCTCGATCATTCGCGAGATGATGGCGTAGAGCGCCTGAGTGTCCATCTCTTCAAAGGCACGGCGGATCTCGCTGCGTGATTCGGAGAAATCGAACAGGGGATAATCCTGTTCCAGCGGCTCCCCTTCGGCGAAGAATACGAACGACTGTGCTTTTACTGCAGCCGGCAGTGCTTTTCGGGCCGCGAGATAGCTCTCCCGCAGCAGATAGGGGTCCTCGACGGCAAAGCCAATCGCACCGATAATCGTTACATTGAAATAGTTGTGGAGCACGGAGGCCATATCGGCCAGCAGCTTCTGGGTGTCCGGCATCCACCCCAGCGGATCGGTTCCGCAGACAGGCAGGGCAACGGCAAAGTTGCGCAGATCCAGGCTCGTAACATAGCAGGTCCGGGTGGATGTTAGGGTATCCTTGGCCATTTGGACGGTGCTTGAGCAGAGGGCTACCAGCTTATCCCCGCGCGGCGGCACACTGTCCGGGCCCAGAATACGGCAGGTACAGACCAGATAGGCAGGGCCGCTGAGGTCAAGGTCCAAATCCTCTTTTTGCAGCAGATACTGGTTTTTATTCTCGAACAGGTTATTGAACAGCCGGATGAAGAACTTATCACGCTGGGCCTGCAGATTGCCGCGGTGGACGAGCTTCGGGTAGCTCTCCAGCGTCTGATAAGCCTCCAGCAGCGTAATGGCCCGCTGAATAGATGCGGCCAGTGTGTCCGGCGTCAGCTCCAGCTTCACCAGATAATCGGTGGCCTGGACTCCGATGGCTGCGCGTGCGTATTCAAAATCTTCGTAGCTGGTCAGGATGATGAACAGCGGAAGCCGGCCGTACTTTTTGCGTACCGAATCTGCAACGGCAAGGCCGCTCTTAACGGGCATTTTAATATCGCTGATGACGATATCCGGGCGGAGGCTGTCAATCATCTCTTCCTCCTGAGCCCCGTTATGCGCGATTCCGACGATCTCTATGTTATACTGCTCCCATTTCAGCATGGACTGCAAGCCGATACAGACGAGCGCTTCGTCATCGGCAATCAGCAATTTGATCAAGCTCATCACTTCCTCACTCTGGATTCCGGGTTATTCCTTCAGCAGGAACGGCAGCAGAATCTTCATTTGTGTATACTGCCCCGGTTCACTCTCGATCGAAAGGCCGTAAGGCTCCCCAAACGCCAGGTGCAGGCGTTCATTGACACTGCGGAGCCCGACATTCTCGAACAGCCCCGTGGAGCCCTCCTCCCGCGCGTCCAGGATCTTCGCGATCTGCTCCTTCTGCATGCCGACACCGTTATCCTCAATGGTGACCAGAATATCGGCGAAGCCGTTTTTTTGCACCGTGATCATGATATCCCCTCTGCCTTTAGGCTCGATCCCATGGAAGATGGCGTTTTCCACGAGCGGCTGGAGGGTGAAGCGGGGGATCAGGCCTGACAGCAGCTCCTCGTCTGAAATCGTCTGCTCCATAGAGACAGTACCGCCATAGCGGTATTTCTGGATCAGAAAATAATCCTCCAGCAGCTTCAGCTCGTCCTTCAGCGGCAGCAGACGCCGGTTGTCCTTGGCAATACTGCGCAGCAGCCTGGACAGGGCAGTGGTCATTTCAGCAATGCCGGTCGCATTCTGAATCGTCGCCATCCATTTGATTGAATTCAGCGTATTGTAGAGGAAATGCGGATTGATCTGGTTTTGCAGCATCCGGTATTCCAGCTCCTGCTTCTGCTTCTCGTCAGCCAGCCGGCTGTCCATTAATGCGGTGATGTCCTGGGACAGGCGGTTGATCCCTCTGCCGACATCTCCTAGCTCACTGTTCCATTCGATATTCCGGTCGAGCAGGAAGTTGCCCTGGGCGATTTTGTCGATCCGCTTCTTCAATTTCTCCACCGGAAGACTGATTGTCCGGGTCAAATATATGGTAATAATACCGCTGAGGACAAGAACCATGAAACATACGCCCAGCATAATCGGAATCCAGATGCTTGCCTTGGGGGCGAACTGGCTGCCGGACAGGGTCTGGGACAGCACCACTCCGCTGCGTACCGGATAAGACACGGCGATGGTCTGCTCCCCGTCTTCCAGCCGGAGGGTGGACAGCTTGGTTTGCGGGCCGACTGGTTCATCATCTGTGTAAGGAATCGGTTCATAGGGCGCTCCGATATCCTGCACCTTGTCGCCAATGAGCTGATAATGGTTGTCTCCCAGGGTCAGCAGCAGCCGCGAATCCTCAGGGAGGGAGTAGCCTTTCAGCTTGTCGGTAATGACGGACGTATTGACGAGCAGATAGACGGTTCCGATCCGGGCTGCCCGCTCTCCGTAAACCGGCAGAATATATGGAATTCCAACCGAGGTGGAGAGCGGGTCTTTAATGACCTGATCGTATTCTTTTACAGCCTCATTATTGTTCAGTCCGGTAATCTGTCCGATATTATGAATAGTAAGCGGAACCGATGTGCTGACGGAATTGTCCACCTGCAGGAACTTTCCTTTATTGTCTGTAACGATCAGGCGGCGGACGTAGCTGTTGGAGCGGTTGACCCGGAAGTCCTCCTGCATCGAGTTGAAAACATTGAGTGCGTCCCGGGCTTTGGCCTGCGGTGAGCCGAAATAGTCGGTAAGCAAAGTATTGGTCGCCGAATTGGTGCTGCTGGTCATCGCGAGTGCAGACAGATTCAGTAAATCCTGTTCTATAATATGGGAGACGAGCTGGAGATTAAATTCCGTCGCCTGGATGGTCGTTTTCCGTTGATAATAGGAAATTAGCTCATAGCTGAAGAATGACAGGAGTGCGGCAATCAGCAGCGCAAAAATTATCATAATCAGAATAATGCGGCTTTTTATGGTAGACTGTCTTCTCGTTGTGAATCCTCCTTCACTTATAATGAAGCGGTTACATAAACACCATAGCATATTCCTGTAACTCAAAATAGAGGGGGAGGCAGGAACGAAGAATTTTACAGGTTTTAAATAGAAAATTACAGGTCTAACACGGAGGAAGACGAAAAAGAACATAAAAGTGAAGGATCTGCGGTTGAAAATGCATCCCATCCGGGCCGGGAACCCGTTAGAATTTGACTTAGCAACAGAAGAGGATTCATCGTTAACCAAACAAGCAGAAAAGGGGATATTAAAATGAATCACAAAAGATTATACGGTATGACCTTCGCTACAGTGCTCTCGCTGAGCGTACTGGCCGGGTGCTCCGGCAACAACAATGAAGCTAATAATGCTGCTGCCACAACGGCTCCTTCTACTGGAAGTAATGCAAGCGCTTCCGCCGAGCCGGGCCAGGATCCGGTTACTTTGAAATGGGCGCTTTGGGACTGGGAAGCCACCGCGTACTACAAGCCTTTGATCGAAGCCTATCAAAAAGAGCATCCGAATGTCACGATCGAATACGTCGATCTTGGTTCTACCGACTATATGACTATGCTGAGCACACAGCTGTCCGGCGGTGCGGATCTCGATATTCTTACCATTAAGGATATCCCCGGATACTCCAATCTGGTGAAGCAGAATCACCTGGAGCCCCTTAAGGGATTCATGAGCGCAAACAGCATCGACCCTTCGTTGTACGGGGGTACGGTTGAACAGATTGAAGTGAACGACGAAGTGTATGCGCTTCCGTTCCGCAGCGATTTCTGGATTGTCTACTATAACAAGGATTTATTCGACAAAGCCGGAGTAGAGTATCCGACCAACGATATGACCTTCGACCAATATGATGAGCTTGCGAGAAAAATGACCTCCGGCAGCGGAGCGGAAAAGGTGTATGGAGCCCATTATCATACCTGGCGCAGTGCGGTTCAGCTGTTCGGCATTCTGGACGGCAAGAACACTGTGGTCGATGGAAACTATGACTTCTTGAAGCCGACCTATGAGCGGATTCTGAAGGAGCAGGAGGACGGCATCGTGATGGATTACGCCACCCTGAAGACCTCCAGCACGCATTATTCCGGCGTATTCTACAACAATTCTGTTGCCATGATGAACATGGGCAGCTGGTTTATCGCCACTCAGATTGAGAAGGTCAAAAGCGGCGAATCCCAGGCCACCAACTGGGGCATCGTGAAATATCCGCATCCGGAAGGCGTGGAAGCCGGAACAACACTGGGTACAATTACTTCCCTGGCTGTGAACCAGAAATCCAAACACAAGGAAGCTGCACTTGATTTCATGAAATTCGTGACTGGCGAAACAGGGGCAACCGTAATTGCTTCCACCGGTACAATCCCGGCGATCAAGAATGATGAGGTTATCAGTTCCATTACGTCCATTGACGGTTTCCCTGCAGATGATAACAGCAAAGCAGCCCTGACAACCGTGAAGACCTACCTGGAAATGCCGATGCATGAAAAGAGTGCGGATATTGAAGTGATCCTGAACGAAGCCCACGACAACATTATGACCAAAAACGCGACGATTGACGAAGGGCTTAAGGATATGAATACCCGTGTGCAGGAGCTCTTGAACAATTAAGCGGAAGGATAACGTGATTCTCAGGGGGCGGGCGGAGACCCGCCCACTTTGTTTTGGGGTCCCCGCAAAGTACCTGAGTAATCATCAAAGATAATGCCCCGCTTTGTGGGGTTATGATATAAGGTTTGGAGGAGAACGAATGCAGAATGAAACCGTATTGCAACCCAAAAAAGCCCCTAAAAGCTTGCTGTCCAAAGGCGTCCGGGATCACCTGGTAGCTTACAGCTTTATTGCGCCGAACTTTATCGGCTTTGCGATCTTTACCCTGGTACCCATGTTCTTTGCCTTTGTTCTGGCGTTTGTGAAATGGGACGGGTCCAATCCGATGGAGTTCATCGGGTTTGATAATTTTACCCGCCTGATGAGGGATACGACCTTCCATAAAGCGCTCTGGAATACCATTGTTTACACGATCGGCGTTGTTCCCTTCACCATGGCGGTGGCACTTGCGCTGGCAATCTTGCTCAATCAGAGGATTATTGCCCGTAATTTCATGCGGACGGTGTTCTTCTTTCCTTATGTCGCTTCGCTGGTAGCGGTAGCGGCGGTTTGGAATTTTATCTTCAGTCCTACTATGGGGCCCGTCAACAATATTCTGCACCTGATTTCCGGCGTTCCGATCGAGGATCTCCCCCGCTGGGCGGCAGACAAGCACTGGGCGATGTTTACCGTTATCTTGTTTACCGTGTGGAAGAACATGGGGTATTACATGGTGATCTATCTGGCAGGGCTTCAAGGCATCAATCCTGAGCTGTATGAAGCGGCTGAGCTGGATGGAGCCAACGCCTGGCGAAGATTCCGCAATGTGACGGTTCCGCAGCTGGCACCGACGACGTTTTTTGTCCTGATGATTCTGGTGATCAATTCGTTCAAGGTCTACGATATCTTTATCAACCTGTTTGCCGGTGCCGACAATCAGCTGAACGACTCTACAAGAGTAATGGTTTATCAAATCTATAACACGGCGTTCCGTTCGTTAGATTACGGATATGCCAGCGCCATGGCCATTGTATTGTTTCTGCTGGTACTCGGGATTACCATCGTCCAGTTCCGCGGCGAGAAGAAGTACGGACAATAGGAGGATATGAACGATATGGTAGGTTCAAATAAAGGAATTAGAATGGGCACAATGGTGCTTGTATATGCTCTGCTGCTTGCGACAGTGTTCTGTATGCTTGTTCCGTATCTCTGGATGCTGTCCTCATCACTTAAGCTGAATAAGGATGTCTTCTCCTTCCCGATGCAGTGGATTCCGGCGCATCCGCGCTGGGAGAATTTCGTGGACATCTGGACCAAGATTCCGCTCGGGCGCTTCATTTTCAACACGGCAAAATTATCTGTAATCGTGACGATCCTGCAGCTGCTGACGTCGAGCTTTGCGGCCTATGCGTTCTCCAAGCTGCATTTTAAAGGGAAAAACGTGCTGTTCCTCGGCTATATTGCCACTATTGCGATCCCTTGGCAGGCCTATATGGTGCCGCAGTTTATCATGATGCGTTCTTTGGGACTGAACAACACGCATATGGCGATTATTCTGCTCCAGGCTTTCTCGGCTTTCGGGGTCTTCCTGATGCGCCAATTCTACCAAGGGGTGCCGGATGAATTATGTGAGGCGGCGCGGATCGACGGCTTAAGTGAATACGGGATCTGGGCGAGAATTATGCTGCCGCTGTCGAAGCCGGCCTTGTCCACCCTGACGATCTTTACCTTCGTCTCTACCTGGAATGACTTCCTCGGGCCGATGATTTATTTGACCAAAACCGATTTAAAGACGATTCAGATCGGGCTGCGGATGTTCATCTCGCAATATTCAGCCGAATACGGGTTGATTATGGCCGCCAGTGTAGTTTCAATTATTCCGGTAGTCATCGTGTTCCTGGCGCTGCAGAAGTATTTTGTGCAGGGGGTTGCGGCTTCGGGGATTAAAGGCTAGGAGGATTGTGACCGGCTGTATTAAACCTGGCAGACTGCGATGTGAGCAGGCTGCCGTTTTTTTTTTATCAAGAGCAGTTATATTCCGTCTTGCTTCTCCGTTTGCTTGCCGTATTTACCGGGCGGGACGCCCGTGATGTTCTTGAAGGTGCGGATGAAATTGGCATAATCATTGAAGCCGGTCTGGTAGCACGTATCGGACACGGAGGTTCCGGCGGTTAAGAGCTGCTTGGCTAATGCGATCTTTTTGAGCAGGACATAACGGTAGATTGTTCCGCCTGTCTGCTGCTTGAACATATGGCTGAGATAATATTTATCGGTACCCAGTTCCGCGGCAATCTGCTCCAGTGACAGATTCATATGCAGATGGTTGTCGATATAACTCATGGCGGATTGGATATGTGAAGAAATAATGCTCGGAATGGCATAACGGGTGTGACTGTACAGCTCACCCACGAGTACCAGGAGCTGGATCAGATAAGTCAATGCCAGCACCTCGCTGCCGTATTTCGGGTGTTCCAGCAGGTCGATCAGACGTAAGGACAGATCCATATATTCTGTAAGCTTCGGCTCATCCAGATGTGCGAGATTATGCTCTCCGGGCTGGCGGTTCTGGAAGCAGGCCAGCAGATTCGTGCCTGCGGTACAGAAGGGATACACGAGCGGGGACTTAAAATGAATCGTTAACCGTTCATAGGGCTCCGAAGACAAATTGATAATTTTATGAATCTCGTGATTGTTGAATAGGAGCACATCGCCCCGCTGCAGGGGATAGCTGTATTGATCCACGAATCCGTTCACCTTGCCGCCCAGGAACAGGAAGATTTCGTAATGGTCATGGATGTGGAAATCCCGGGTAGGAGAGACCGGCGAATTGCCGATTCCCGCCAGAATATCGCCATCGAACACCTGATAATACTCAGCATGTTTCATACGGATAGCCGCCCTTCAGATTCATCGCAAGAAACGCAATAAATCATCATTAATCGCAAAGACATTGCACTAACACAACAGTAAACTATAGAAGAAGATTGCGCAATTAAAGGGGCGAAACGATAGATGAATGATACGGAACAGCGTAAATACTGGCTGGATACAATGCTTCAGATTGGACATCCGGTCCTGGAGGCACTTAGCCGGAGGGAACTGAAAAATCAGCTTCCTACGGAGTTTCACAATGACCGCAGCAGCTTTGCCCATCTCGAAGCCTTCGCCAGAACGGCATGCGGAATGGCCCCCTGGCTGGAGCTGGAAGGGCTGGAAGGAGAAGAGGAACAGCTTAGAGCCCGCTATGCCGGGCTGATGCTGGAAGCTATTGATGCGGCTACCGATCCGGCTTCACCGGATTACATGGATTTCCGGACCGAAGGCCAGCCGCTGGTCGATGCGGCTTTTCTGGCCCATGCGCTGGTTCGCGCACCAAAGCAGCTCGCCGGGCGGCTGAATGAGCGGGTCAGAGGCAATGTAACCGCGGCACTTAAGCAGACGCGCCGGACCGCGCCGAGCGGCAGCAACTGGCTGCTGTTCAGCGCCATGGTCGAAGCCGCCCTGTATATTCTCGGTGATCCCGAATATGACCGGATGCGCGTCGGGTATGCCATCCATATGTTCATGGACTGGTATAAGGGGGATGGCGTATACGGGGACGGCAAGGAGTTTCACTGGGACTATTACAACAGCTTTGTTATTCAGCCGATGCTGCTCGATGTGGTGAAGCTCTTTGAACACGAATCGGGGCAATACGCGGAGTGGAAGCCGGTAATCGTGGAGCGGGCGCAGAGATACGCAACCGTGCTGGAACGGATGATTGCGCCGGATGGAACGTATCCGTTCACCGGCCGCTCCATTGTCTACCGTTTTGGAGCGTTTCAGCTGTTGTCGCAGGCGGCACTTCAGCATTTTCTGGAGGAAGCGCTTCCGCCGCAGCAGGTGCGCTGCGCCCTGACCGCAGTGATCGCCCGGATTATGGAGTTTCCCGGTAATTTCGATGAGAACGGATGGCTGCGCCCGGGGGTATACGGCTACCAGCCGGAGCTTGCCGAGAGCTATATCAATACAGGCAGCCTCTACCTGTGCGCTTCCGTATTTCTGCCGCTTGGCCTGCTTCCTTCCGACCCATTCTGGGCGGGGGAGGACATGAAATGGACCTCACAGAGAATTACTTCAGGCGAGAATGTGATGAGGGATATTGCCTTGGGCAAGTAAATAGATTGAACCTTAAAACACAGAAAAAGGGAAGAAGTGACGGAGGAGGATTTTGGGAACCGCGATAGGAGGAAGAAATGCATGAATAAGCAGGAGCTTTTCGAAACGGTGCTGGAGCTGAAGCCGGTATCCTTAAGCCTGTATTATCCGGAGGGAGATACGGAGGCTTGGTGGAAACAGGCAGCAGTGTCCGCACATTTAGCGCAGGAAATCGCAGAAATCTGTGCGGAGGGGCAGAGACTGGACAGGCAGGCGATACCGGAGCTGACGGCAGAGCTGTTATCCATGTTCGCACGGACGGGTTCGAGAATTCCGTATGAGGAGGTCTACTTCGAGCGGAGAAGACGGCTGAACACGTATGTGTTTCTTGCCTTGCTGGAGCCGGAGAATCCGCAGCATTTGGAGCAGCTGGAGGATATCGTCCGGGCGGTATGCGGGGAGTACACCTGGTGTCTGCCGGCGCATCTCCCCCGGGAGCATCAGGCGGCTGATATCGACCGCTATATCGATCTGTTTTCTTCCGAGACCGGCTTTACGCTGAGCGAGATCTCACTGCTGCTGGGGGAAAGGCTCCCGCCGGCGCTCCGCTTACGGATACGGCAAGAAGTAGAGCGCAGGCTGTTCCGGCCTTTTCTTACTCAGGGGCCTTATGAATGGGAGACTGCCCGGCATAACTGGGCAGCTGTCTGTGCTGGCTCGATCGGGGCAGCCGCCTTGCTGTCCTTGAACGATCCCGGGCTCCTGACGGAAATTCTGTTCAGGACAGAGAGCAGCATGCGCTATTATCTGGAAGGCTTCGGGGAAGACGGGGCGTGCCTTGAGGGGCTTGGGTACTGGAATTACGGCTTTGGCTATTTCACTTATTACAGTGACCTGCTCCGCTCCCGCAGTGGGGGGAAGCTGGATTGGTTCCACCATGAGAAGGTGCGAAGGATCGCCCGGTTTCAGCAGCAATGCTTCATCGATGGCTCCCTTGTTGCCAATTTTTCGGATTCTCTGCCGCAAATGTCTGTGCATATGGGCTTATCCCATTATCTGGCGGAGGTCTATCCCGGAGAGGTTGAGCATCCCCCGGCAGTTCTCCGTGCACCGTATACCGGAGATCATTGCAGCCGGTTTGCTCCGGCGCTCCGCAATCTGCTCTGGACTAGGCCGGGCAGCGGGAAGAGTGCCTGGGACGCTTCCAGCTTCTACCTGCCAGATGCCGCATGGCTGATATCGCGGCATGTGCCGGAGGCGGATACATTCGGATTCGCTGCCAAGGGCGGCCACAATGCGGAGCCGCATAACCATAATGACCTGGGACAGTTCATCCTGACCGGGCGGGGCGAGGTCTACGCAGCTGATCTGGGCAGCGGAGAATATACGGCGGATTATTTCGGCGCCGGCCGCTATCAGTATGACTGCAACGGATCGCAGGGCCATTCGGTACCGGTTATTGGCGGCCGGTATCAATCGCCGGGGCAGCAGTTCAGCTCCGTGGTGCTCCATGCATCCACGGGGGATACGGATGAACTGACGCTGGACCTGACGCAGGCTTATGAGGCTGAAGGTCTGCTGTCGCTCACCCGCTCCTTCGTCTGGCACAAAGAGAGGCTGCCCCGTCTGGAGCTGCTGGATGAATACCGGTATGACGGTGTTCCGGGAAGCTGGATCGAGCGGTTTGTCACGTGGCGCAAGCCACAGCTGCTCCGGTCCGGTACTGTGCTGCTGCCGGGAGAGGGCGGCGGAGTCGAAGTGTCCTATGTTCCCGGGGTAGTAGAGCCGGAGATCGCAGCGCATATGTACCGGGATCATTTTGGCCGGGAGCAGGTCTGGCATAGCTTGGACTTTCATGCGGTCCGGCCCGGCAGCGGGGGCAGATTTGCCTTCACTTTTCAGTTTTTATAAAGGATACGAGCAAATTCAAAATAAAGGCGGTAATTCGAATATGATGATGACGGCAAAGCAAACGTGGATAGATGAAGCCTGGGGCAAAGCGCTGGAGAAGACCAAAAGTAACAGTGAGAGAATAGGGGCAGGGTTTCCTCACGCCAGCCAGGATGGTAAATATGTGCTTGAGGCTCCGAACTGGTGGACGGCCGGCTTCTGGCCGGGCATGCTCTGGCAGTTCTACGCCGAGAGCGGGGACGAGAGCCTGAAGGCAATTGCCGAAGCGTGTGAGCAGCAGCTCGATGAGGTGCTTGACGGCTACGTCAAGCTGGATCATGATTTGGGCTTCATGTGGCTGCTGACCAGTGTAGCGAATTTCAAGCTAACGGGTGATGAAGCCTCACGGATCAGGGCACTGAAGGCAGCGAATTATCTGGCAGCCCGCTTCAATCTGAAGGGCCGCTACATCCGCGCCTGGAATCCCTGGCGGGAAGGCGAGGATAACAGCGGGATCGCGATTATCGACTGCTGTATGAATACGAGCCTGCTCTTCTGGGCTTCCCGGGAGACCGGTGATCCGCGCTACCGCCATATCGCGGAGGCGCATATGGATACGGTGCTGGAGCATTTCATCCGGCCGGACGGCTCGGTGTATCATATCGTCAGCTTCAACCCGGAAACGGGTGAAGTTACGGAGAAGCTCGGCGGGCAGGGCTATGCGCCGGAATCGGCCTGGTCCCGCGGCACCGCCTGGGCCCTCTACGGATTGGCGCTGGCCTATCACCATTCCGGCAAGCAGGAATACCTGCATGCAGCACAGCAGGTGGCGAATTTCTTCCTGACCCGCCTGTCGGAGGATCATGTTCCGCATTGGGACTTCCGCACATCCGGGGCAACCGGTGATCTCCGCGATACCTCGGCCGGATCTTGTGCGGCGAGCGGACTTCTGCTGCTGGCGGGTCAGGTAACCGCTTCGGAATCGCATGTGTACCGGAAGGGTGCCATGAAGATTCTGGAGTCCCTCTACCGGAATTACGGCACCTGGGAGAATGCGGATGAGGAAGGACTGCTGCTGCACGGCACGAGTCACTATCCGGAGAACCGGAATGTTGATGTTCCGCTGATTTACGGGGATTTTTTCTATGTGGAAGCTTTGGCCCGGGTGAAGGAAGCCGGACCGTTCTACTGGGAATAGGGGAGGATACAGGATGAATTGCGAGAAGGTAACAGCAGCTTCACGGATTCAAGAGAATCCGCTGAAGACTCGGCATGATCTGGTGCAGGCACTTGAGCAGCTTACGGCTCCGCTTCGTCCGCTCTATAGTCCGGGCGGTGCACGGCTGAAAGCCGGAACCACGGGAGCCAGTTATCCTGCCAAAGTTGCGGAGATGGAAGGCTTCTCCCGGGTGCTGTGGGGGCTGGTGCCGCTGCTGATGGGCGGCGGAGACACCGGGCTCTGGGAGCTGGTGCTGGACGGTATCCGGCATGGAACCGATCCTTCCCACGAAGAATATTGGGGGGAAGTGGGGGATTATGACCAGCGTCTGGTGGAGATGGCGGTCTTCGGCTTCGCCCTGGCGGCCATCCCGGAACGGATCTGGACACCGCTTGCTCCGCAGGAACGGGATCATCTGTACCTCTGGCTGAATCAGATTAACGCCCATCCCTGCTATGACTGCAACTGGCTGTTCTTCAATGTGCTGGTGAATTCCGGATTCAAGAAGCTGGGTCTTCCTTATGATGCGGAGCAACTGGAGACTAATTTGCGGCGCATGGATGATTTCTACTTGGGTGAAGGCTGGTACAGCGATGGGATCAACGGCCATAGTGATTATTACGGTCCATTCGCCATCCACTATTACGGACTGCTGTATGCAAAGCTGATGGAGCAGGAAGATCCGGAGCGTTCCTGTCAGTTCAAAGAAAGAGCGGGACTGTTCGCGGCCGAGTTCATCACTTGGTTCGCGGCGGACGGCTCTGCGCTGCCGTACGGTCGCAGTCTCGCTTACCGCTTCGCCCAGTCGGCCTTCTGGGGCGCTTATGCTTACGCCGGAGTAGACGGGCTCCCTGCGGGTGTCCTTAAAGGGCTGGTGCTGCGCAACCTGCGCTGGTGGTTCGCCCAGCCCATCTTCGACGAGAATGGCGTGCTGACCATCGGCTATGTCTATCCGAATCTGGTAATGGCAGAGAACTATAACGCTCCCGGTTCTCCGTACTGGGCGTTGAAGACCTTCCTGCCGCTGGCCTTCAGCGAGGAGCATCCGTTCTGGAAGGCAGCCGAGCTGCCGCTGCCGGAAATTCCGGCCGTTACGGTCCAGCAGCCGGCGCATCTGGTTATCGTCCGGGATGCTAATGCTGGCCATGTGGCTGCCTTTAACAGCGGACACCTGTACAGTAATGAACATACCCACACCTCGGCGAAATACGAGAAATTCGTCTACTCGACAGGCTTCGGCTTCAGTGTGCCCCGCGCCGAATGGGGCTTATCTCAGGGAGCCTTTGATTCGATGCTCGCCCTGAGCGAGGGCGGAGACAACCTGTACCGGGTCAGACGCCGGAACCTGGAGTCGGAAATCACGGATAATGTGCTGCGTTCGGTCTGGAAGCCATGGGCTGACGTCGAGGTCTGTTCCTGGCTTATCGCCGGCCTGCCATGGCATATCCGGATTCACCGGATCCGGACCGGCCGGGAACTGGACGCTGCGGAAGGAGGCTTCGCACTTGGCCTGGACACGGAGCGCGAAGAGAAAGCCGGCGAGACGGGGATGGTTGTATCTACTGCCTGGGGAATCAGCGGGGTTCAGGGACTGCTCGGCTACAGGAAGGCAGAGCTGATCTGGCCCAATGCCAACACCAATCTGCTTCATCCGCGGACGGTGCTGCCGACATTGACGGCATCCCTAGCACCGGGAATCCACTGGCTGGCTTCCGCTGTATACGGGGGCCCGGCCGGAGCTTCTGCTAAGGAGAACCGTGTTTTCACGACTGAAGATGTTCTGGAACAATCACCCGCGGCCTTGCTGAACGTGAGGTTTGAGCAGGATAGAATCACGGTGCTTACGTCTGGAGACAGGGAAATTATCATTACCATGGACTAGGAATGCCTTCTGATAGGGCCGGGGATAATCAGTGGAATAATTGCCCGGGCAATTAAATAAAAGAAACCCAAAAGGCTGCCGGGAAATTTCCCGGCAGCCTGAATACTCATCAATTATTCAGGATCATGAACAGGCTGCTCCATAATAACAGAACCGTCCTCCAGCCGAAGCCAGGTGTCAAAATCCTGGCTGCCGAGCGTCATCCGGATGATCCGGGCGCCGCGCATGAAGCCTTCTCTGCCGTATGTGTTGTAACCGGTAGCCCGCCCGTAGCAGAGACGGATGCCATGCAGGCTGCCGGTATAGTCGTTGACGTGATCATGTCCGCAAAAGGTCCCCCGTACATCCTCCATTTCCAGCAAGGCCACAAATAATCCCGAATTGATCACCGGTGAACAGACACGCTCGAATTTTTGTCCGCGGCAGATTTGCGTGTCCCACATTTCCTGGTATTCAGGGATCGGGATGTGAAAGAAGGCCAGTGCCGGCAGCTTAGCCGCGCCTGCCTGCGGGTTCAGCCGCGCGGATTCATTTGTCAGCCAGCTGATCTGATCCCGCTGAACCCAGTTATAGCCCGGCACATGCTCCACTTCGGAATAGCTGCCGGTGTCCAGGAAATACAGATGGGCGGCGGCCCGGCCGTCCGGACCTGCGATTTCAAGACTGTAATTGCCGGTTCCGGCAATCTCTTCGGGACCCGGTTCCGCCAGGGTGTGGGGATGCTCCAGGGCAATCTGCATCAGCTCCTGCCGGGTGATCAGCTTCTCGGTATCATGGTTGCCGAATACAAAGGCCCAGGGAATTCCGGCGGTCTCCACCGCGGCTACAGCCTCCCGGAAGGCTTGTTCAGGCTGGGTACATTCCTGGTCTCCCGGTGACACGGGACCGGTATAAATGAGATCCCCGGTGAAGACAACCAGATCCGGCTGCTTCGCTTCGAGCACGCGTTCCATCAGCTCCCGGGTACGCTGGTCCTCGGCTCTTCCGTCCATCCAGTGAAGATCGGTGAATTGCACAATGGTAAAGGTTCCGTCTTGCCGGAATGATAAATTGCCGCTCATCATTACATTCTCCTCTCAGGTTCACTGAAAAGCGCCAACCGCCTATTTCACCATTCAGGTTAAAGGGTGTGGCGCTTTCAGTTATACAGCTATAGTGAGATCAGCCGATCCAGATCCGTTCTGTACTGCAGTCTCCGGAATTCCGGCCGATCATAATGTCAAATTCGCCGGGCTCGAAGATCAGCTGATCGTCCTTGCCGTAGAACATCAGCATGTCCCTGGTGATCTCGAAGGAGACCGCCTGTTTCTCATGCGGGGCAAGCAGCAGCTGGCGGAAGCCCTTCAGCTCTTTGACCGGACGTACCACACTTGCGCTGACATCGCGGATATAGAGCTGGACGGTTTCTTTGCCGGCGATGTCCGATGTATTCTCTACCTCGATGGAGGCGGTAAGCTGATCTCCGTCTTCAACCCGTTTAACTGTAAAGCTGCTGTAAGCAAAATTCGAATAGCTCAGTCCATAGCCGAAGCAGAACAGCGGGTCATTGGGACAATCCAGATAGCGGGTAACATAACGGACCTGCGGATACTCGGGATCATAGGGGCGCCCGGTCTGATAGGCGTTATAATACACCGGAATCTGTCCCACCGTATAGGGAAAGCTCATCGACAGGCGTCCGGACGGGTTATAGTCCCCGAACAGCACATCTGCGAGCGCATTCCCGGATTCTGTCCCTAGGAACCAGGCCTGCACCAGGGCGTCACTGGCCTCAAGAACAGGCTTCAGCTCCAGCGGACGGCCGCTGAATACAATAGTGACCACCGGCTTGCCGGTATCCTTCAGCCGCCAGACCAGCTTCTCCTGGTTGGGGGACAGCCGGAGGTTGGACTTGCTGCCGCCTTCTCCGGTATCCTGCTGATTCTCGCCGACGGCAACCAGAATGACATCGCAATCTTTCAGCCGGCTATACGCTTCCTCTGTTTCATCTGCGACATCAAAGATACCCTCCAGCATGCTGCCCAGCTCGCCGGTCATGGCCGTGAGAATATCTCCGGCAGAGGTTTTCTGTGCAAGGCCTGAATATAACGATACGGCAGAATCCTGCCCGGTCCCGGACCAGCCGCCCAGCACATGAACGGAGGTCGCGAAGGGACCGGCCAGGCCGATCTTCATCCCCCGTTTAAGCGGCAGCACCTGGTCGTCATTTTTCAGCAGCACAACACAGCCTGCAGCCAGCTCCCGGGCAGCCTGACGGTGCTCCCCGCTGGGTTCAGCTACCTCATCCGCCTGCGGATCGGCATCCTTGAACGGATTGTCGAACAGGCCCAGCGCATCCTTAAGCTCCAGCACCCGGATGACCGCTTCATCGATCAGGGCGGCGTCCAGCCGGCCTTGCTCCACAAGCTCCGCACCATGGGCAAGATAATGGGTGGACATCATCTCTATATCAAGACCGGCAGCCAGACTTAACTCTGCGGCTTCCCGGCCATCCTGCGCCGCGCCATGGGGGATCAGTTCATTGACGGAATTGAAGTCAGCGATCGTCACCCCGCCGAATCCCCATTCCTCCCGCAGAATACCACGGAGCAACTGTTTATTCCCGCTTGCCGGGATGCGGTCTACGGTATTAAAGGCAGCCATCACCATAGCAACCCCGGCATCAACGGCCGCTTTATAAGCAGGCAGATAGAAGTCGCGCAATACGCCGGAAGACAGGTCGACCGTATTGTATTCGCGCCCGCCCTCAGGCGCACCATAGGCGGCGAAATGTTTCACACAGGCGGCGATGCGGCCTTTTTCCCTCAGATCATAGCCCTGGTAGCCCCGGACCATGCTTGCTGTAACCAGGGCGTTCAGGTAGGGATCCTCGCCTGAGGTTTCCATCACGCGCCCCCAGCGCGGATCGCGCACAAGATCGGTCATCGGGGAGAACGTAACGTGAATCCCGGCAGCAGCACTTTCCTTGGCAGCAATAGCGGCAAACCGTTCACAAGCTGCAAGATCAAAGCTTGCGCCCATCGCCAGCGGGATCGGGAGAATGGTCCGGTAGCCGTGGATCACATCTGCCATGAAGAGCAGGGGGATCCGCTGGCGGCTATTCTGCAAATGCCGGGTTTGCAGCTCCATTACATTCCTCGCGCCAATGCCGTTTAGAACGCTGCCGATGCTATGAATCACATGCGGCTTTATGTTCAACTCCTTGAACGGACCCGTTAAATCCACAGTATCGTCCAGACCCCAATAGTGAGGACCCAGCTGGGTGAGCTGGGCCAGTTTTTCGTCCAGCGTCATATCATTCACAAGATCTTGGATAAACGGTTTCGTCATGGTTAACTCCTTCTTCCACAGCGTACGGAAATTTATTGGGTTAAATAGATGTGCAGTTCTCCGTCCTTTAATGCAAGCAGGATATCTTTGGCAATGCCCGCAGCACCAGGACGGTACGGATTGTATAAAACCTGCCCCGGAACGGGTTGCCCGTCTGCACGCACCTCCAGGGTGCGGGCCGGGCCGGAGCGGATGTGATAAACAAAGGTGACCGTGCGGCCAAAGCACTGATAAGTGAAGTGCAGGCCATCCAGGGCGGACGGAAGAACCGGATCAATAATAAGGTTATCGTCATTGAAACGGATGCCCAGAATGCCTGAAATCAGCTGATTCAGATAAATACCGGGGCCGCTGGAATACAGCCGCCAGCCGCCCTTCACTTCCACGCTGCCGGTGCGCAGCTGGTCAAAGTGTTCGTGATAGCTGTAGCGGTCAGGGAAATCCCCGTCCGAGCTGCTGAAATACATATTGCTCTGGCGCAGCTTCGCGTTAGGAACGCTGTGCTGAATCAGGATCGGATTGATCTGGAACAGCCCTTCCCAGGCGCGCTCCCCTTCGCCGAGCTTGGCTGCCGCCTCCAGATAACGGATATGGGCATGCACATACTGCAGGCTGATCTCACGGCCGACATTGGCCGCCTGCTCTGCACGGCGGAAAATCGTGCTGACACCGCCTTCGTAGCGGGCCGGGCGGTCCATCAGGCGTACGCCATCCGGACATTTAAGATGCTCATCGATCAGCCGCAGATTGGCTGCGGCCTGTGCCGGATCCACCAGCTCAGCAATAATACTGCGGGTCATCGGCAGCAGGCGGTAATGAATTCCCGTCTCCTTGTCTTCGGGATGAAGCATATATTCGATGGTTTCGGCATCCTTGAAGTAAGCGAAGCCGGCAATAACCTCATCTTTAATCAGCAGGGAGTGGAAGGAGGCCTTCATCTCTTCAGCCATTTCGGCAAGGCTGGACGAGAACCCGGGATCGAAGGCCGTAACCTGCGACAGGTTGCGGATGACCTGGAACGCCAGGGCCACCGTCCACGCACTGACCAGCCGGGTTTTCAGCGCTTCATCGGCAGGCTGCAGGGTATCATCCCAGTCGCCCCCTGCATAAGAAAGAAGGGCCGTCCCGTTCAGGAAACGCTTACGGATCGTATCAACTGCTGCCTTGACATGCTCCAGAAGAGACTCCGACTGCCGGCTTGGCAGCGCATCCGCCAGCTGGTGGTAGATTACCTGTTCATGAAAAATAGTACGATCCCCGGTAGCCATCACGTAGTCACCGATGCATTTCAGCGGCCAGAGCACCACATCGCCATGCCATTCCGGTGACTGGACCGGATGCCGGTCGAACATGAACCACTGCGGCCACTCCCGGGTCTCCCACAGCTGATGGGCGAAGATCTCCAGCAGGACGTTCCGGGCAAGTTCATAATGCTGGGTCATCAGGAAGTACTCCATCGGCCCCTGGCATACATCCCGTGTTCCCCAAGCCGCTCCGCCAGGCTGCTCCAGCCCGTGCGGCACGATGAAATGGGTCATAGCATTATGGGTATACCACCATGCGGTTTCGTTCAGGATATCTATTTGCTGCTGCCGGTCGCCTGCAATCTGGAGCCGGAAGCGCGAGCTGAAGGCTTCATAGAATTCACTGTATTGTGCTGCTTCGGTCTCGAAGCAATAGGCAGTGAGCGGCAGACTCTGCTCATCCGTAAGCCTTCCCTGCATTACCAGCTGGAAGCCTGCAGACTGCGCAACTGAGATCGTGAGCAATGTCCCGTTGCGCGGCTGACAGTCTTCATAGAAGATCCGGTCATCGCTGACAGTGTAAGCGGTACCGGGAAGCTGTATGTCATAGTGCAGTCCGGGATAAGGATGGTTCTGCCGCACCTCTTCAGCAGGGAGGATGTGCAGAATTTCATTAGCGAAGCTGACGCTAACCGGATGCTGGAATTCATGCTCGCCCATCACCAGCTGATTCGTAATGAGGAAATCGTAGACTCTGCCGAGCCTGGAGTGCACCTCCAGCACAATATCCGCTTGTCTGGCTGCGGCAAAAGCAGTGACCGTCAGCGTATCCTCTTCCAGCTGGTAATGCCATTTGGCAAAGTTAACGCCCATTTCATAAGCGGCCGGCAGCGTGAGCATCCGGTAGACAGCCCCCATACGGATGTACATGCGCTGTCCTGTATTCTTGAGAATATTGAGCAGGCCGCGCGGTGTGGAGAGCAGCTTATGGAAGGAAGTATTGCCGACAACCGTCTGACCGTTAAAAATACCGTACATATAGTTTGTGGAGGTAATCAGATTGCCACTGACCTGCTTATCATCCAGCAGCGTGGTGATGATATGGCCGTGCGGGCGCTCAACCAGCAGCTCCTTGGGCTGGAGGACGACATGGACATGGTCCGGGGTGAAGAAGGACAGCAGCTGCCCGTCCTGGAATTCCTCCAGCCGGCGGTCGGGATAAAATGAGGTAACCTCCTCCAAGGACCACTGCCCGGAGACATAAGGCTGACCGTATTCCTTACATAGGGTGACGGTTTCTCCGTCTTGCAGCGGCTTCTGATGATGCCAATCGATGCGGTCATAGGCTGCCTGCAGCTCAGCTCCGAATTCCAGTGAGGTTACTGCAGCGGGATGATCCGGACGGAAGAGGCCATAAAAAGCGAATTCCACAGGTTCAGACAGCTGCATTTGCTCCGTCTGCAGGCCTGTGTAAGACAGCTCATATTGATAGTTCAGGCTGGGCAGTCCGGTCTGCAGCACTTGGGGGAGCTGGTCCGCTTTATAGGATAAGCCGAAAAACTGCATTCCGTCCGTGGAGTAGCCCACAGCCCGCGTTCCCAGAATACCTTGCTGCAGATAGGGAAAAGCAGTGCCCTGCGGCTGATTTTGGCGTGAGCATACAACATACCCGTGAGGACCTTCCAGGATGCTGTGACCGAGATATTGGCTCATATAGAGCTCATTGGACAGCACGCCGCCCTTGTCTGCGACGCCGATATCCTGTCCGTAGATCAGATCGACCGTTTCCCCGCTTCCTGAGAGCAGAACATGCCAGAACCAGATGCCATCCGCTGCGGGAGCAAAGGTTATCTTATAGTTAATCTTGTCTATAGAGCCTTGAAAAATCAGCCGTTCGTTATTATAAGACAATTTGGAGTGGGAACGGATGCCGAGCAGCGGATAGCTGGCTATGCCCTCTGCCGTGTGCACACGCAGATAGATATTATTGGCCGAGCCGTCAAGCGGATTACCCTGGAACTGATTGATGAGGAACTGTGCATGGGTGAACTCGAAGACGTCTCCGGCAGGCAGGAAAAGATATCTGTAATCATCCCGGTTCAGGGTAATCAGGTTCGTATGTTGTTTGAAGATCATAACAACCCTCTCTTTCGTGCAGCGTGGATAGGATGGAAGGGGAATTCATGACCAGATGCCAGAATATAGGGTGATCTTTTCACAAAAAAAAGGAGATAGAAACGTTTCCATGTTAGATACACCTCGATATTAGTCTCCAAAGCAAAAATTGTCAATCCTCTATGGAATTATCGCTGTTTCAGATGATTTACCCCTAAAACTAGGATATTAGTACTTAAAAATTAAAAAATAATTTCAATTGACAGCGCATACATTTCAGGAGTATGCTCTTCGCAAGGGGAGTTCCAAAGAAATGATGGAAACGTTTCTATACCATTCAATACGTTCATTACCGTTCAAATTGGAGGTGGGCTCATTGGCAAGACTTGTGCATACGGGTGGGAATATTGTCAGAGAAATCATTAAAAACAAAGTCCTGTTTCTCATGCTGCTGCCTGTAATTCTGTATTTCGTAATTTTCCACTATGCGGTAATGCCCGGCGCTTACGTCGCATTTGTGGACTATAATCTCAACAAAGGTATTTTCGGAAGCCATTTCATCGGCCTGAAGAATTTCGAATTCCTGGTGCAGAACGGTGATCTCTGGAATATTACGAAAAATACGCTGCTCTACAATCTCGTCTTCCTGGCTCTGGGCAATATCATTCAAATCGTATTTGCAATTATGCTGTCCGAAATCTCGGGCAAATGGTTCAAGAAGGTCTCCCAGTCCGTCATTCTCCTGCCGAACTTCATTTCAATGGTTATCGTGGGCGTGTTTGCCTACAATATCTTCAACTTCAACTCCGGTTTTATCAATACCCTGCTGGTCAGCACCGGGCTTGACCGTTATGAATTCTATTCTGATCCGGGCATCTGGAAGTATATCATCGTCGCCTTCAAGATTTGGGCCAGTACCGGCTACGGCATGATTGTCTATCTCGCCACCATCACCGGAATCAATCATGATCTGTATGAGGCGGCCTATATGGATGGAGCCACAACCTGGCAGCGGATCCGCTATATGACCCTGCCGATTCTGAAGCCAACCTTTATTCTGCTGCTGCTGTTCGGAATGGGCGGAATTCTCAAAGGCTCCTTCGACCTGTTCTATAATCTGATCGGCACCAACTCCGTGCTGTATCCGCAGACGGATATCATAGATACGTATGTCTTCCGTTCACTGGTAGGGCAGTTCAACTTCTCCATGGGAGCGGCGGTGGGCTTCTATCAATCTTTGTTCGGCCTGATTCTTGTATTGGTGGTTAACTTTATCGTACGCAAGGTCGAACCGGACAGCGCACTATTTTAGATAGAAACAGGGGTGATGATGATGGAAAAGAATACGATCAAACAGGACTCCGGCAGTATTCTCATTAAGGGGATCAGCTACTTCTGTGTCACAATATTCGCACTGTTCTGCCTGTTTCCTTTTGCGCTGATGATCTCCTCCTCATTCATGAACGAGCAGGAGATTGTCCGCGAAGGCTACAAGCTGCTGCCCAAGGAAATTTCATTTAAAGCCTACGACTTGCTGCTGAATAACTCCACCCAGCTGGTGAATGCTTACCAGGTCACGATTTTTATCACCGTAGTGGGTACTGTGCTTGGACTGTTTATGATGTCGATGGCCGGGTTCGTGCTCAACCGCAAGGACTTCAAATACCGGAATTTCTTTTCATTCCTGATTTACTTCACAACGCTCTTCAGCGGCGGCCTGATTCCAACTTATATTCTGATGGTCAAACACCTCCATCTGAAGGACAGCCTGTTCGCGATGATTCTGCCGGCGGTGGTGGGTGCATGGTCTATTTTCCTGATGCGTAATTTCATGAAGGCGATCCCGGACTCCCTGTATGAATCTGCGACAATTGACGGTGCCGGTGATTTTCGTATCTATTGGCGGATTTTTATTCCCTTGGCGGTTCCGTCGCTGGCTACGATCGGGCTATTCTCGGCGCTGGGCTTCTGGAATGAGTGGTATAACGGGATGCTGTACATCGACACTCCGGCCAAATATCCGCTTCAATACTTTCTACAGCGGATGGTCAGCCAGACGAATCTTGGAGCACTGATTAACTCGGGAGCGGTCATCAATACCGCTGATCTTCCGACCCAATCGATCAAGATGGCTACAGCGGTGCTGGCTACCGGGCCGATCATTCTCCTGTATCCGTTCGTACAGCGTTACTTCGTAACCGGCCTGACGATCGGGGCTGTAAAGGGTTAATGGACGTCTGCTTCCGAGGGGCGTTTATTATAAATGAAGGCATTTCGTAAATAGAAGAGAAAAGGGAGGCTTACCGAATGAAAGGTAAAAAGATTGCGTCTTCTTTAATTGCTGTCCTCATGCTTAGCGGAGTTTTGTCAGCCTGTTCATCTAACAACAATGAGCCGGTGAATGATGCGGCAGCCACGAAAGCACCAGAAACTTCTGCTAACACAGGCGGAGTAGATACTTCCAAAGAAGCCAAGCTGACGTATTACCTGTGGGGAAGTGAAGGGGTTCAGAATAAAGCTATCCTTGCCGAGATTAATAAAAAGCTTAAGGCTGATCTCAACGCTACCCTTGAAGTGAAGTATATCGATTGGCCGGATATTGCCACCAAATACCCGCTGCTATTCGCTTCCGGCGAATCCTTTGATATGTCACACGCTTCCCCGGGAGCACCGGTCTCCTATTTTACCTTGGCTAGTGAAGGCGCACTGGTAGATATCACGGATATGCTGGACAAAGTTGCTCCGAAGCTAAAGGCGGAAATTCCCGACAGCGCCTGGCAGAACACGAAATACAAAGGCAAAATTTATGGCGTTCCGAGCTTATACAGTGAATACACACCTTACGGTTATGCCTACCGTTCAGACCTGCTGAAGAAGTATGGTATGGACAAAATCACTTCGATTGCGGATATGGAAAAGTACATGGATAACGTGGTCGCCAATGAATCCTTCCCGCCGATTAACGGCAAAGCGGAAGATGCGGAGAACATGTTCAGAATGCTGGTTGATACTACGGGGATGTGGCTGAATGCGCCGGGGATTTCTCTGAATGAGCTGAATCTGGTTACGAAGAGTCCCGAGGATTATAAAACCGTCTTCCATCCGGCGTTCACCCAGGAGTTCGAAGACTGGGCTGTGAAGATGCGCGAATGGGCGGATAAAGGTTACTGGAGCAAGGACGTGCTGTCCGCTACTCTGGGCGGCAAGGATAATTTCAGAGCAGCCAATTCTGCAGGTTATCTGACCCATGCCCAGGACTGGATCGGCCAATATGGTGCGGACATGAAGGCACAGCCGGAGTCGGATCCTTACTTCTTCACCTTCGCGGAAGCCAATAAGAAAATCAAACGCAAGATGGGTGTAGACAACTCGACGGTAATCAGCACCAATTCGGCTAATCCGGAACGTGCACTTATGGTCATTGAGAAGTTCATGACGGATGAGAGCTACTACAACCTCATTCAATACGGTATCGAAGGCAAGCAGTATGTGATTGAAAACGGTATTAAGAAGTTCCCTGCAGGCTACAATGAAAAAACAGACGGCGGCGGCTTCGCAGCCTGGTCGCTCCGCAATGACAAGTTCGTGATTCCAAGCGATACAGAAAATCCGGTCCGTAACTCCCTGTTCGCTGAATGGGATAAAGTTGCCATCGATGATCCTTACAATGGCTTCAGCTTCGATCCATCCAATGTGACTACGGAAATTGCTTCGATCTCGAACGTAAATTCACAGCTGGGCATCCAGCTGATGCTGGGCAAAACCAGTAAAGATCCTAAAGAAGCCGTTGCAGAATACCGCGATCAGCTGAAAAAAGCAGGAATTGACAAGGTCATTGCCGAAGTAGAGAAGCAACTGGCTGAATTTGTTCCTGTCAACTAAGGAACGTTAAAAGGTGTAAAGGAGCTATGATCCGATATAGCTCCTTTACCCATAAATGGAGGAGTAAAGTGGACGTAAATATCAAGGATATCGCGCGGATTTCCGGTGTGGGCATCTCGACGGTTTCCAGGGTAATCAATAACAAGGGACTCGTGAGCAAAGCCACGCGGGAAAAAGTGCTGAGTGTGGTCAAGGAATACAATTACATTCCCAATTCCAACGCGCGGAATTTGAAAACAACACAGTCTAAGAATATTGCACTGATGGTCAAAGGAATCACCAACCCGTTCTTTTCCAATATGATCAAGGAAATTGAACGGCAGGTTAATCTGCGCGGATATCCGTTTCTGATCCAGCAGGTGGAGGATGGAACGGATGAGATCAATGCAGCCATTCAGCTCGTGAAGGAGAAGAATCTGTGCGGGATTATCTTCATGGGCGGAACCTATAATCATTCCGAGGAGAAGTTTAAGCAGCTGACGGTTCCGTTTGTGCTGACGACCATCACCTCCACGCAGGAAGTGGACCCGGCCATCTTTTCCAGTGTGATTATCAATGAATTGAAGGAAGCCTATAAAGCCACCAATTATCTGATCTCCCTAGGGCATACGAATATCGGATTCCTGGCCAAGTCTCCTTTATTGGATGAGACGACAGGCAACCGGCGGTTTCTGGGCTACAAGCAGGCACTCGAAGAGCATGGTCTGCCTTACGATGCCGGGCTGGTCGAGGACTGCGAATACAGTCCGAGCTCAGGCTTTAATGCCGCGCGGAGACTGCTGAATAAGAACAAGGGACTTACAGCCATGTTCGCTGCTTCGGATACGATTGCGATCGGCGCAGCCAAAGCGGTGCTTACCGCAGGTCTGTCGATCCCGGATGACATTTCGATCATCGGCTTTGACGGGATTGAAATGGCTGAATATTATCACCCGTCGCTCGATACCATCAGCCAGCCGGGTACCGAAATGGCTTTATCCAGTGTGGGTGTCCTGTTCGACCTTATTTCCGGACGGTCAAGCAATCAGCATATTGTTTATGATGCGGTGTTGCTCAAACGCGGCTCCTGCAAGATGATTAATTGAAAAGACAGGGATCTGTGATGATCCCTGTCTTTATTTTTATTACCAGCCCTTACGGTTACGCAAAGAAGTAATATGTGCAAGATGATGCTTCCCGTGCCAGGCATAGATTCCTATATTTCTACCTATTGAAACTTCACCTGATTCCGGATGAATAAATGTCTTTTCCATATCAGCAGGAGTTAAACCACGTAACACGTTAGTCCAGCGTTTGTGCAATGATTCGAGGAGTAAAAGTGAAGTATCCACGGGCAACTTAGAATCTGATAGTTCAGCCCATTTCTTTTCATCATAGGGCTTAATTGTAGGACTTTCTTCTGTAAGAGCCAATTTAAAGCGAATGTAGGCATTCATATGACTATCTGCAAGATGATGTATTACCTGCCGCACAGTCCATCCTCCAGAACGATAAGCGGTATCCAGCTGTTCATTATCTAAGTCTTTTACCGCCTCCCGTAATAATCCTGGTAAATCTTCAATCTCGTTTATCCAAGCACTTGTAACTTTGTTTGTAATTTCATCATCAAATTGAAAAGTGCCAATCGGGTATTTCTGATCCATCCGTTTAATCCCCCTAAACCTGGCTGAAATGATCTGCCAGAATCTGTGTTAATGCTTGCTTATAACCGCTCAGATCATATGCAGAGTTATCCACTCTGTGCCTGTCTATGGCCAGGCCGCTAAATATTTCTGCTTCCAGATCCTTTCGTGCCTTCAGCACCTGCAAGGTTCCTTCTAACCCATGGTACCCCTGCTGTGCTCCATATCCCTGGTTAGTATAATAATCTATAAATCCCTCAGACCATTCTTTGGGTCTTTCGTGAACAGCCTTGCGGAAAGAACGATCAAGATCGTTCTGCTCTACGTAAATCAGCAGCGGCTTCAGCGGCTTGGCAATGGCGGCCAGCTCTTCGACATAGCTTATAACGGCTTCTTTTGCTGCGCCATATTTGATCATCCCTACAGTTACAGGATTTTGTATGAAACAGCAATCAAAAATATAGATGTCAGGGCTGTGTTGAGCATCCGCTGAGAATCTTCTCCAACGCTCTGTGATCAGAGTTCTGTTGTACTCCAGCGGCAATTCATAAATATCATATCTGGAGACGTCAGCCAGCAGTTCATCCGGGAAATCCGTTCCTAATTCCTGTTTGATTTTCCGGTATTCCAGGAAGTGCCGGTCCCCTTGTGTAATCAACCGTTTACTCAATAACTCTTTATACTTGTTATGGGTAATCCATAATTCAGCGAGTTCAGCTGCCGTAAAACAGGCGACCCCTTCATAGTCAGCAGGATGGTCCGCATTTCCCTCTAAGAATAGCTGAGCGCTAAGGTTCATTTCCTTGAGCAGCTCATGGATTAAGCCAGCGGTTGTTGTTTTCCCTGAGCCCGGTAATCCTTCGATTAATATTAACTTCGGTTTCATATGATTACTTCCCCATTCCCGCTTTAACATGTTTTAACTGGGCTACAATAATGACACTAATGATGACGAGCAGGAACCATGAACTGATTTTACCGAAACTGACCCAATGCCAGGCTTGCTGCTGGTCCGGATATTTCCAGGCATTAAAAAAGGTAGCCACATTTTCGGCCAGCCAGATGAAGAATCCAACGATGATAAAAGCCAGCGATAAGGGCATCCGGTAGGTAACGGAGCGTACCCGGTATATAATCCAGGTTCTCCAAAAGACAACGAATACAAGTGCTGTCAGCAGCCAGCGGAAATCAGGAATAAAGTGATGGGTGAAAAAGTTCAGATAGATGGCGCCTCCCAGTATCCCCGCAGAAGCAAGCCCCGGCCATCCGGTCATGTCCATCTTCAGCCTGCGCCAGATCTGGCACATAAAGCTTGCGACACTCGCATACATAAATCCGCTATAGAGCGGTACACCCAGTACTTTTGTAAGCCCAGGCTCGGGGTAGGACCAGGATCCCATACTGACTTTATAGATTTCCAGCAGCAGGCCGATCAAGTGAAATATACAGATTACTTTGATTTCATCCCAGGTCTCCAGTCCGCTGCGGTACATCAGATACTGCACGGTAAGGAGTATGATCAGAACAGCATCATAACGGTAGACGAAAGGAATCTCTACCATACTGGAAAGAGCCAGCGTGCCAAAGATCGCTACAGGAAAAATACAGCTCATCGCCTGATGATAGCCAAAATGCAGCAGCTGTATGAATGGTTTCAGTGGTATCATCTCCTTAGGTATTCATAGAATCAGCAGGAGGCGGAATTATGCAAAAAAAATGGGTTATGGTAACCGGCGCTGACCGGGGTGTCGGACTCAGTCTGGTTAAGCAGCTGCTCGATCAGGGTTATCATGTGTTTGCCGGTCAGTATCAACAAGAGAATGATAATGCACTGGGTCAGCTTAAGGCAAGCCATAAAGAACGGTTGCAGGTGCTGCAGCTGGATATAAGCGATGAAGAGAGTGTGAAGCTTGCGCTGGACGCGGTCTCAGCCGTTACGGACCGGGTGGACATTCTAATTAACAATGGTGCGATTCTGGGGGATATACAAGCTACGGTTCAGGATGAGCTGGATTTTGCAGAGATGGAGCAGGTATTCCGGGTGAATACGCTGGGGGCGCTTCGCATGTCAAATGGCTTAATCGAACCGCTACTCCTCAGTGAGAGCAGGCTGATCGTCAATATTTCCTCTGAAGCCGGCAGCATCGGAGCCTGCCGGCGCACCAGCTGGTACGCCTATTGTATGTCCAAGGCAGCCCTCAATATGCAGTCTCAGCTGATCCATAATCAGATCTCGGAGCAGGGCGGTAAGGTGATGGTCATCCATCCGGGGCATGTTCAGACGTATATGCAAGGTAAGCTGGACACCACAGGTAGTCTCACTCCCGATGAGTCGGCCCGGCACATCCTGCAGTTGGTAGAGAACCGCCTGAAGCTGGACGATGTGGAGCAGGGGCTTATGCTTACCGATTATGCCGGTAATGTGCTCCCGTGGTAGAATAATAATCCGGATATAACTAAGACATACATTAGGAGCGATCAGCCTTGAGTACAGCAAAACTCTGTTTCATCGGCGCAGGCTTTCATGCATCGACCAATATTTATCCTTCTGTAATTAGAGCAGGAGCAGAAATTACAGCCATATCTACCCGTGATCTGGAACGGTCAAAAGCGGCGCTCCAGCGGTTCGGAAGCCGTGGCAAGGCGTATGACGACTATCAATTGATGCTGGAACAGGAGGAGTGCGACGGCGTTGTGGTCGTTGCCCAGCCTGGGGATCAGACCGCTATGGTGCTCGATTGTATCAGAGCCGGCAAAAATGTCTATGTGGACAAGCCGCTCGGCTGGAATGCCGGCGAAGCGCTGCAGATCGCGGATGCGGCCAAACAAGCCGGAGTAATTGTAATGGTAGGGTTCATGAAGCGCTACGCCCCTGTCTATAAGAAATTGAAAGAGCTCATAGAAGGAGAAACGCTGGGCGCTGCCCGTTCTTTTCAGGCGACTTTCGCCGTGGACAGCACTCCTTTTTGCAAGGACGAGGAGCAGTTTATCAAGCTGGCAGCCATTCATATCATTGATCTGATGCGGTTTCTGTTCGGGGAAGTTGCACAAATCTCGGGTTTCAGCAGCAGCAGCGGCGAATTCATCTCACAGAGCATTGCGCTCAAATTTGAGAACGGGATTGTCGGTAATGTGTATTTTACCGGAATGACGGCCTGGTCCAGAGAGAGTGAACGTCTGCTGGTTACATTTGATCATGGCTTCGCCTCCGCGGAAGAGATCGATAAGCTTGTTATCCATCAATCGCGGACCGGTGATTCCTTGCCTTGGCAATCGCTGGAGGAGCAGGATTCCGTATTTACACCCTCCGCTTCACCGATGTCCGGCGCCTATCGCGATTTATACCTGCGCGGATTTGTGGGTGAGATGGCACATTTCATGGAATGCTGCACACAGGGGATCCTGCCGCTATCGAACGGGCGGGATAATGTGCTGACGATGGATTTGTGTGACCGTATTTTAGCGGCTTTGGTGTAGTTATGTTGTAATATTTTTAAATGGGTCGAGTCGTTTTTTGAATACGCTGAGGGCTATGGTAAACGAAAAACAGCTGCCGGAACCTCCGGCAGCTGTTTTTTTAAAATTTATAGTGAATAGTAATCCCTATATATTAGAATGTATAAGATTCGCCGTCATCCGGCACGAATACATTAGAAGTAATCCCTTTTTCATTTAGGAAGCTTTTTAACTCTGCTCTAGACAAGGTCCAGTGATTTACTGCTTCCATGTGAACTGAAACAATCACCGCGTTAGGGGCAGCCTTATGCACTTCATAAATATCGTCTTTTCCCATAATCAAAGAGCCGCCTTCTGTGAGCTGGGCATCTCCTCCATTAACGACAATGACTTCCGGCTGGTGGGTTTCGATTTCTTTTTGAACATCTTCGTACCATACGGTGTCTCCGGCGACATATAACCTTTTCTCATCTGGATGATTAAAAACAACACCACAAACTGCTCCGGCTAGGTGTAAGACCTCTCCTCTCCCGTGTTCGCCTTTCGTTTTCACGAGTTGGATCCCTTCAAAGGATGTGCTGTCCGATAAAACTTCAATGTCCTGGAAACCGGCTTTTTTGATTTCTGTTGCATCTTCTTCATTTTGTACAAACATTTTTACGTTTTTTGGCAGCACTTCTTTGGCGGCTTCATCGAAGTGGTCATAATGTAAATGAGTAACAATGATCGCATCTACACCCTTAATTAAATCTTCAAGCGATACCGGTAATTGAACTAAAGGGTTATATTGTTCATTTTTAGTGAAAGCAGGAAATGGCGGAAGAGTTCCCTTCTCTGCCAGGAATGGATCAACCAAAAATTTCTTGCCTGCATATTCAACAACCAAGGTTGCGTTTCTTATCAATCTAACTTTCATAAAATTAGCTCCTTTTCTTTTGTTATAATATTATTGTACCTAGGAGACCATTGAACTTACATATATAAAATCAAGTCTTTGGATGATTTGACTTTAATTTTGAAAGAAAGTGATCTTAATACGCTTGCTTAGATTTTCACGCATTTCATAGGAGGGACTTCAATGGATCAAACCGATTTGCTTATTCTGTCTGAATTATCCAAAAATAGCCGTATCACCATGAAAGAATTAGGGGAGAAAGTGCATATGACCGGGCAGGCAGCAGCAAGCCGTGTTGCGAAACTGGAGGATACTGGAGTGCTTGAAGGGTATACGATAAAAGTTAATCAATCCAAGTTAGGGTGTATTATTCATGCTTTCATCACGCTCTATACCAATACACTTAATCACCAACCGTTGTTGGCCTATATTAAAATGAAAGAGCCCTTTGTGTTGAATACTTATAAAATTGGCGGGGATGGGTGTTACCTTCTGGAGTGCAGATTTCCATCCAATCAGCATATAGATGAATTCCTGGACGGGTTAAATGAATATGCGAACTATAAAGTGTCGATGGTGATAAAAAAATCATGAAGATTCTGCCTAAGAGAATCCATAATACTTGACGTTTATCTCACAGCAATTGCTTCCCCGGTAAAGGGAAGCATTTGTTTTGCATGAATGATTCAGCTTTGGCAATGGTCCCTTCGAACTTGAAAATATACATTAACTATTCGAGGAAATCCAAATCTAACAGCGGCCGGAAGACCAAATTTTCTCTGCAGTCACGGATAATTCCCTAAATAGAAAAACCATAGCTTCAACTTTCACATAAGGAATTGCCGATAAATAACCTAAGCGGCGTATTTACATTCAGTTTGAATTCATGAATTACACTACATTAACCCTGACTACAGAGATGGAGGGAAGTAACCTTTGGAATTGTTTGAATATATTTTACTCATGCTGGCGGCGCTGGCGGTATCCAATCTGGTGAACCGGTTTATTCCGTCGGTCTCTGTGCCGATTATCCAAATTACGCTGGGAATGGCGATTACCTTGCTGCCCCTGCATTATGAAGTGATATTAAATCCAGAGCTGTTTCTGCTACTGTTCATTGCTCCGCTGCTGTTCAATGATGGCAGGCATGCGGATAAAGAGGCGCTTTGGAAGCTCAAGAAGCCCATTCTTTTGCTGGCGCTGGGTCTCGTGTTCCTAACGGTCGGTGCTGTGGGGTATTTCGTACACGCTCTGCTTCCGGTGATCCCGCTGGCGGCGTCCTTTGCGCTGGCGGCTGCCCTGGCGCCTACGGATGCTGTAGCCGTCGGTGCGCTGGAGCAGAAGGTCAAAATCCCCCACCGCACAATGCAGATCCTTGAAGGAGAATCCTTAATCAATGATGCATCGGGTCTGGTATCCTTTCAATTTGCCGCAGCCGCTATGGTTACCGGGATGTTCTCCTTCAAGTCCGCCGGGCTCAGCTTTATTTCTATCTCACTTGGCGGGGTGGCCCTGGGTCTGCTGCTCACACTGGTGAAATATGGAGTGGTAAAATGGCTGCGCAGACTCGGCATGGAGAACGTTACCCTCCATATGCTGATTGAGATTCTGACACCCTTTATGATATTTATGGCGGCCGAAGAACTGGGGGTCAATGGCATTCTTGCTGTAGTCGCTGCAGGGATTGCCCATTCCTTCAGCTATAAGAAAATGAATCCCGAGGTAGCCAAGCTGCGGGTTGTCTCCAAAAGCACCTGGTCCGTTATCATCTTTGTGCTGAACGGCCTGGTCTTCCTGCTGCTTGGCACACAGCTGCCTGAGATTATTCAGACCATTTGGAACAGCCCGGAAATCGGGAATTTCAAAGTCGTGATGTATACTCTATTGTTGACTGTAGCCGTACTCGGGCTGCGGTTGATCTGGGTACTTTTAATAGATGTTCCGGAGGACGGCGATGCACGCAGCTTGGGGAAGGGCAGATTCAAAAAGGCGCTGATCCTCTCCCTGTCGGGCGTCCGGGGAACGATCACACTGGCGAGTACGTTGTCGCTGCCGTTTTTTCTTAAGGATGGAACTGCCTTTCCGTCAAGGGATCTCATCATCTTCCTGGCGTCCGGCGTGATTTTGTGGACACTGCTGGCCTCCAATTATCTGCTGCCGCTGCTGCTCGGGAAAGAGCCGGCAACTGCGCAGGAAGAAGAGGAGGTACAGGCCAAAATTGAGATTCTGAGAAATGTGGTTGCCGGCTTGAACGATCTGACCACAGACCAAAACCGGCTGGCCGCCGTTCAGCTCATCAATACGTATACCTCCAGAATCCGCACGCTCCGGAAGGACGACAGAAGTGATAACATGCAGCGTGCTCTGGGCCTGTTGGTCCTGCAATGGGAACGGGAGAACACGCTGCTTGCGCTGGAGCGGAAAGAAGTCGATCCTTATACCGGCTACCGGTATTTGAGAAGAATTAACCAGATGCTGTATATGAGTACAAAGGATGCCCGGTATAAAAGAGAATTGTTCCCTGTTAAGCAATGGGATGATGTGGTTGGCATCCTGCAGCAGGCCCGCCTAAGCTTCCGCGAAAGACGAGCCGAACGGACCAGACTCAGAAGCCAAAACATTGCTTATGTGCTTAAGCAGCTGAACGCGCTCCTTGCGGAGGGTAAGCAGGAGATGGAAACGGTCAGCGCGTTCATTCTGCAATATGAACGGATGCTGCTTCGTCTGAACAGAGATCAATCAGCTACAGGTACCCGCGAAGATTACGACCTGTCATTACAGGAGCTGGCCCGGGCCGGGATTCAGCTGGAGCGGGACAACCTTCAGGCCATGTTCGAGACCGGGCGGATCTCCAGACAGGGCATGAAGGAGATGAAGCGCGACATCCTCTTCATGGAGCATGATATGCGGGAAGAGCCGGTTTAGAGAAGTCCCGGAGCCAGGGGTGTGGCTGATTCCGTTCCGCGCGCTCCAGAAGCCGGAATCAGAGGTAAAAATCCCTCTGATTCCGCCCCGCGCGCTCCAGAAGCCGGAATCAGAGGTAAAAATCCCTCTGATTTTGCCCTGCGCGCTCCAGAAGCCGGAGCCACGCACCCGGTTCAGTAAGCTAATTCAAAATGTTACCGGCTCTACTTGGCATCTGCCGGGGTAAGCAATTCCGTTACCTCACGGCGCATGCTGAGCGGAGCCTCTTTTATGGGCCGGCCCAAGCGTACCAGCATCTGGATGGTACCGCCTTCGGGGGCGTATTCCCGGTGAATAGCCTGATAAGGTGCCTGCATCTGCGGATATTCCTCCAGCACCTGGCTAAGCGGCTGCATGGCGAGCCCTAGCTGATGCGCCTCCAGAATCAGCCGGCTGTATACGATTCCGCTTAGCACCTGACTTTTACGGCTGTTGTCTTTGGTAAGGATTAGGGCATAGGCCGGCGTGTTGTTTACCGCTGTCTGAACAGACTGGATCAGCCGGTCCGATGCAGCTTTTCCGCTGTTCATGGACGGGAAGAGGGTGACGAGTCCCTGCATGATATGTTTCATGAAGCCCGTAGTGCCTTGGCCCTCTACGGAGAACCCGTAACGGTATTGATTTTTCTCGTGCTCATTCGCACGGAAGATGTCCTCGGATTCTTTGGCTACAGATGCTGCCGCTGCCTCGATGGCAGCTCCCTGCATGGCGTAACGGCCCAGTTTATCCAGGTTATCCTTGTCCTGAACAATGCGGACGGACACGCTGCTGCCATCACTGACAGCCTCAAGCTGTTCAATCTGTTCACGGGTTAATGGAGCGGGCGAATACGCCGTCCGGTTGGTGTCGGGGAGAAACAGGTCATCATATAAGGGGGTGTTTTGGGGAGGGCGCTTTAGCAGCGTTAGTTTTGCAACGGGGTAAGTATCCATGCTCTCTGCCAGCGACTGTTCATCATATGGGCCCATAGGAAACAGGTCTAAGCCAACTCCATATCCCAGCTTTTGACCGGCTACATCGATATAGTCCAGGAAGGTTCCCTGGGAGATCATCATCTGCCGTGCAAGCGGATCAGCCTCCTTGCTCATCCGGCTGCTGTCAGCGTAGAGGTACAAGCTCATCGGCTCACTCCCGCTAAGAGAGATTCTCCAGGGCTGCATATTATGTCCGCTTGCGGCAAGCAGGCCGTGTGCAGCCAGGCGGACCCGCGGATCGCCGAATTGCGTAGCATAGGATTTGTTCCACGGTTCAAGGTACGCCTCTTTCTGAAAAACACCGCTTATGTAGAATAAAATGCCAACAATAAGAAGCACCAAGGCGGATAGACTTATTAGAGCAAGACTCACAGATTTCTTCACCGCTTTCTTCATACCTGTTCTCCTTCATAAGTGGGATTATTGAGCCGGTTCCAGGGAACGGAGCAGGAGGCGGAACGATTCTTGGATGAATTCACCGGGTCCGATTTTATAGTAACGCTCAAGGTAATGCTTCTTGGTCCGTACCGTGCTGAATATGCCAAGCATACTGGCCCATAAGGTCATTGTGGTTTGATCCACCGGCAGATCCGCACGAATGCTACCTTCTTCAACCCCCTTTTGCAGCGCATTTTTCACGAATTGCAGGGCTTCTTCCCCGAGCGCATAACATTCGTCCCTGGACTCATCGGGTATCCCGTTCTGAAAATCAACCAGGCTGTTCTCATATTCAATAATGGCCTGGAAATAATGCGGCTCCGCGCAGGAAAACTCATAGTAAACCGAGGTAATCTCCCAGAGTGCTTCCAGTGCGGTAAAGGAGTTGTTCCCCTGAAGCTTGTCTTGTAAGAGGCCGATTAAGCGCCGGTACCCTCTGATCATAATTTCAAAATAAATCTGCTCCTTACTGTTAAAGTAAGCGTACAGGGTTCTTTTGCTGAATTCCGCCTGCTTGGCCACATCATCCATAGTAGAGCGTTCATAGCCCTTTTCAAAAAACACATGCTCGGCGGCTTCTATGATGTCCTTCCTGCGAAGCTCCATCTCTCTGCTTCTTCGTTCAGCGCTTCCCAAAAAAATCCCTCCATAAAACGCACTTAAGTGCAGTCGATTACACTGCTAGTTTACTTTAATCTGCGGGATTTTTCAATTCTTTGTAAATGACTTCGGTGCTGCTGTAAAATGTGCTGTGCTTATGGGTTTCCCGTCACCGGAAGGAGCCGTTGTTGAGCGGATTCGGCCCGGCAGCGGGCACAGCCGCTTGCCGGAACCGCCGCAGAAAAGAGTGGCAGGCAAGACGCTCCCCCTTCTTAATGCTTGGCTCGAATGGAGTATCCCTTACGCTGATGGAATGAAATTGACCGGTAGGTACGCGCCAGCTTCCGGCGTTGTTTGATTCCTACGGCAGATGCTGAGGTTTTCAGCGATTTATTATTTGCATTTCTGAGCAAAACCGAGGCACGGTTACCGCTGTACACATAATTGGCGTACGTTTCAAATTCGGAAAATCCGAACTGCTTTTTCCTATCGATACTGCGGATAATGGCGGCATGCCAAGGCATTCCATGGCGCGCTTCAATGGTTCTTTTTAAAGCGGCAAGCTTAGATTTCTCAAACAGCATATAATGCGTCACAAAAGACTTGGGAGAAGGTGCTGCGGTTCCCATCAGTTTCCGGTAGGTGCGGAAATATTCCGGCTGGCTCCAATTGCGGCAGTAAAAGACGGTTTTACCCGCTGAACGGAACCGGTGGGGGCGAATCAGGACCGTGTCGGCATCGATGACCAAAAAATAATTTTCCCGGCAGATATGATCCCCATTCAGCTTAAGCAGCTGCTGATACAGCCACCCGGAACGGTTCCAGCGGGAGGAGGAATAACGGATGTCCTTTTTAGTAAACGGCAGAACGGTAGTCTCATCGACAAAAATACAGCCTTTGCGAGAGCACATTTCCCTGATTCTGCTGCTGCCGGGTGAGACGATGTAGATGTGGCTGATGGGGTGGAGTACATAGGAGCGAAGACTGTCGATCACATAGGGAAGGGTGGCCAGGTCCTTTTCAATGGCCGGGATTAGTACGTCTATAGAGGGGCCGCTAACGTGTGAGCCTGCTGAGGTTGCTGACATTAGGTTCATCTCCGTGCACAAATTGACACTTGCGCGTCTGCACTAGAATATGCCTGAGCCTCAAGGGATGACCGGGCAGAGGAAAGTTGAAACTTAATATTCCCGGACGGGACAGATGGTTCATTCCACCTCGCCTGTTTCTGCATAGGATGCACTGACTTTGTAAATCAGGAAAAGGGTAACCCTTTTCGGACAGGAGAGTGCAGGTGTGAAGGCAAGAAAAGCTGTTTCATTGCAGAGCAAATGGCTAAAAACGAAGCTGCTGCTTCAGAGTGCTTCCATCAGACCCTATATCCCGGATACCCGTAAATTCACCAGACGCAATCTGGAGCAGATGATTTACAGCTATGGGATGATCTACGTCAAACCCGAAAGGGGAACTTATGGGAACGGTGTAATCCGCGCGGAGCGGGGGGAACGTGGGGGCTTCACCTACCAATATGAAGAAACGGTCCGCCATTTCGACACCTTTGATTCCTTTCACCAAAGTCTGGCGAAGAAGACAGGCGGCAGAAGGTATCTGATTCAAAAAGGAATTCACCTGCTGAAGCATAACCGCCGCCGCTTCGATATCCGTGTAATGGTGCAGTTAAGTCCTAAGGGAGTCTGGGAAGCTACCGGAATTATCGGCCGTCTGGGCCACCCGCGCAAGATTGTTACGAATTACCACAGCGGCGGCAAACCAACAGCGATAGAAACCTTGCTCAGTACCCATCTCCCTGCACAGAAGCTTACTCAGCTGACGGGTGAACTGAGTACGCTTGGCGTACGGATGGCGGCTCATATGCAGAAAACCTATCCGAAGATTGTGCAGATCGGCGTAGATGTCGGATTGGACCGGACACTGACGCCATGGATTATTGAAGTGAATATGAATCCGGATCCCTACATCTTTAATCAGCTCAAAAATAAATCCATGTACAAAAAAGTAATGAGATACCGGCGGTATCGGATGAAGAAGTAGCTTATGAAGGTGCAGCAGCAGACTTGGCTTGATGATCCCTGTGGTATATAGTTAAGGGAAATATTCAGGGCAGGGAGCGAACAGGATGATAGCATTAATCTTGGCTGCGGGGTATGCGACCCGTCTTTATCCGTTAACGAAGGATACGCCAAAGCCGCTGCTGCCGATTCAAGGAACCCGGACGATTCTGGATCTGTTGATGGACCGGCTGGAGGTTCTGGAGGAAATCACGGAGATTCTGATTGTGACGAATGAGCGCTTCTTCGGCGCTTTTCAGCAGTGGCAACTCGAATATGGCGGGACGAAGCCTGTCCGTATTCTGAATGACGGCACCTCTTCCCCTGAAACACGGTTAGGTGCGGTCGGTGATATCCAGTTTGTCATTGAGCGGGAACACCTGAAGGAGGATTTGCTGGTTCTGGCAGGCGACAATGTGCTCGGCTTTGGCCTTGAGGGGTATTTGAATTATTTTCATCAGGTGGACAAAGACTGTATTCTAGTCCGGACGGTAGACAATATCCAGGAGCTCCGCAGTGTAGGCGTGGCTGAGCTGGACGATGAGCTGCGGGTCCTTTCCTTGGAAGAAAAGCCGCAGTCACCCCGGACGAACATAGGCGTGTTTGCACTTTATATCTATAAGCGTTCAACGCTGCCGCTGTTCTCCCGTTATCTCGCCGAAGGAGGCAACCCGGATGCGCCGAGTTATTTTCCCGAGTGGCTGCACTCCCGCCAGGAGATCCGCGCCTATTTTACGGAAGGTACGATTGAGGATGTCGGCACACCTGAGGCTTATGCAGAGATGCGGGGTAGTCTGCGGAACGGCGAAGGGAATAATGGTGAATAATTTATAGTAAGCTAAAAAGCAGGCATGAACGAGCTTTACCTCCAATCATTAGATGGTGTCTAACACTAGGGGGACAGTTCAGTTTTGTGCCTGCTTTTTCAGCTGGAAATTTGTCTGGGGGAACTTTCCTTACGGATTCAAAAGCACCCGGTGAACACCCTGGCTTCCTCCCGGTGCAGTACCGAGATATAAATATCCACCTTGGCTTACGGCAGTGGTAACACCGTACAGGGTTCCTTCAGGATCATGCCAGCTAGTCACAAGTTCTCCTTCGAGTCCATATTCTGCGACAAGCCCATGCTTCACCGGCCTGCTTGCTCCATTTAACAAAGATTGTGGAACTTTGGACATCGTTGCGGCCAACCAGGGATGACTGTGCATGTAATCGGCAAAAGACAAACGGGTTGTGAATACCCCTACCCAGAAATGTCCCTGGGCATCACGTGTGATGTTATCCGGGAATCCGGCAATATTTTCGGTAAATAAATCCGAGGTGCCTTGTTTGGCCCCCTTCAGCCAGTATCTGGTCAGTTGATAATGATAGGATTCGGCAACGAGTACGAAATCTTCTTCGGCAGACAATGCAACCCCATTGGCAAAATACAGATCACGAAGTAAAACGGTCGTCTCCCTGGTAAGCGGATCATATTTCAGCAATCGTCCATGCGGCTTGTTCTCGGCAATTTCTTTGAACATGACCTTGCCATAGTTTGAAGTATCGGAGAAATAGATTGAACCGTCCTTCGCGATGTCAAGCTCGTTTGCCAAGTAGATCGGACCTTCCTCCACTTGATTGGTTAGGACTTCAACATTTCCCTCCGGGTCAATCGACAGCAGCCCTTTCTGAATATCCGCCACAATCAAATTTCCGGCTGCGTCAAATTTCAGTCCGTTAGGTGTTCCGTGGGTATCGGCAAACACTTCAGCCGGCTGCGCTTTCCCCGTTGTGTCAAAGGCTACTCTGTAAATTTTGCCGTCGGAATCTCCCGTATAGAGCCGTCCTTCTGCATCAAAGGTGATAAATTCCGGGTACTTCACGCGATCTGTAACCAGCTCTGCCGAGCTGAGTTTGCTGTTTTCTTTCCAGGGTCCCTCGTTTTCAAAGGAAGGGGCGGCAGGCGCTGACCATAGCGCCGGATTTACCGGAGCAGGTATTAGCAGAAATACAACAATCCCCAGCACAATTATCCCGAGCAGGGCCAAGCTCCATCTGTTGACTTTTTGACGTGTTGAACGTCTGCGCTGCATTGGTTCTGTGGACATCATAATTCCTCCTTATTGTTTGCTCGGGCGAAGCATGTTCCCAACCAGCCGCAGACTCTGTCTGCGGGTCATGAAACGAGAAATTTGGGCACCCAGATAATTCCGGAGTCCCGGAACAACGTACTGTTTCCCTTTTTTCATAGCTCGGAGCGTGACTGCCACTACACGCTCCGGCGTGTCCTTCGTACCGACTGAGGCATCCTCCGTGCCAACGACATTGAAGAAATTTGTTTCCGTCGAGCCTGGGCATAGAGCAAAGAATTGAACGCCACGATCGCGATTCTCCCACCAAAGGGCATCGGTAAAGGACAAGACAAAAGCTTTGGTAGCACCGTAGACGGCCATATAAGGCAGCGGCTGAAAGCCTGCGGTAGACGATACATTGATAACAGCGCCAGCGCCTCTTTGGAGCATCCCCGGAAGGAATGAATGAGTCATATCCACTACAGCAGCGACATTGAGCATTACTTCTTCATGCTGGCGCTCACCGGAGACTTTCTCGAACAGACCGTGGGTGGCAAACCCTGCATTGTTGACCAACAGATCAATTTCCAGGTTGAGCTGCTGGCACTTCTGATACAATTCTCCGGCAGCACCTGCGGCGGACAGATCCAGGGGAATAACCCGGGATTGAATTCCATAGCCTCGGGTTAATTCGGCTGCAAGTGTATTAAGCCTGCGTTCGGATCTGGCTACAAGCACCAAATGACTGCCTTCCTTGGCCAGTTGTCTTGCAAACTGTTCGCCGATGCCTGAAGATGCTCCGGTGATCAGTGACCATTTTCCTTTAATATTCATGATTCCCGCTCCTTTTAATACAATGTTTTATTCGAGAAACAGTGTTACCAAATCTCCAAAAAAAGAATGCCAAATATATATGGGCATAAAGTATCTTGGTAACACTGTTTCCGATGTGAATCATCGTATCCCATGGGTATGCATGTGTCAAATCTTTTTTTTCAGCGTGATGGATCCATTGACAACCCTTTTACAAATGTTTAGAATGCCTGTTATAACCCAGTAACCTTGTTTCCTGTGAACAACATGATAACCGAATGAAGGTGATTCTTATCCATAACGAAGACAAGCCCTCGCAATATGCAGGGCGGGAGTTAAAAACATATCAGGAGGTCCGTCTGCAGAATACGGAAAATCTCCGTAAGATTGTAGTTGACGCGGCCGCAGCCATTTTGCAGGAAGAGGGGCCGGAAGCCGTTACCGTGCGTAAAGTATCGCAAAAGATGGGCTGCTCCACCAAAATCATTTACAGCTTGTTCGTTAATAAAGAAGGCCTGGCCCAGCAGCTATATCTTGAGGGCTGCAAATTGCTGGCCCAGCGTTTTGAAGAAGTGTCGCCATCCTCAGACCCCTTGCAGCATCTGCTGGATTTGGGTGAAGCCTTCTGGCAGTTTGGCCAGGATCATACCAGCTACTACAAGCTGATGTTTGGAGGGGCTTTTGCCGAGTTCAAGCCGGATGCCGAAAGTATGCAGGGAACGATGACAGCCATAAGCCGTTTGCTGATTCTAATCAGCACTGCCCAGCAGCAAGGACAAATTTCGGACGAGGAAGAGACTGGGACCATTGTCAGCGCCATATGGGCTTCGCTTCACGGGGTAATTCACCTGTATATGAGCGGGTTTCTGGGCGATGTCGACGCGGCCCATACCGTTTACAGACAAACCATGGTTTTGCTGTCTCAATCCTTGTTTGCGGTATCCAAGTGATTGTGCTTAAAGGTACAATTGACGGTGCGGATACCGCCCGCGCAAGCAGAGCTATATAGAGAAACAGCCCATCCTTAAAGGCATGGGCTGTTTGATTTGAGCCAGCACAAGCGCAATCAGCTCGTTATAGACTCGATTGAATCGGCATCGCCAGACGCTGTCTACTCCTCTGAATGCGCAGCTTCGTCTTTAACTTCCTCGCGGAAGCCTTTAATGCTTTCTTTGCGGCGTTCGTTCTTTTCTTCGATTTGTTCCCGTTCTTTGCTGCTGATTTCAGATGAGAATTCGTTTAGATAGTCTTCAGCTTCATGCAGGTTTTGCATGGTGTGCTGAATGCTTTGCTGTAAATGCTCGACATTATCTGCACGGTTATCCGGCTTTGCCATTGTACAATCGCCTCCTGTGATTAACGCGCCATAAGGACGCTAACCTGTAGGTTGATCGTTGCCGGCTGATTTTATGCATGATCATTAATTATTAGTCTGCTTAATAGACATCCCGCGCATACCGTTTGGATAAGGACATTTCTTTGACATAATGATTGGCTTCATCGGCAGTCATGCCGCCGTGCTGCTGGATTACCGTCTTCAATGCGGCATCCACTTCTTTGGCCATTTGCTGGGCATCTCCGCATACGTAGAAGTGCGCGCCTTCCTGAAGCCAGGCCCAGAGCTCGGCTCCATGCTCAAGGATCCGGTGCTGTACATACACTTTGTCAGGCTGATCACGTGAAAAGGCAGTATCCAGCCGATGCAGGAAGCCTTCCTTCTGGAGACTTTCAAGCTCCTCGCGGAAATAGAAATCACTCTCCTCCCGCTGTTCCCCGAAGATCAGCCAATTTCTTCCCTTGGCCCCGGATGCTTTGCGTTCCTGCAGGAAGCCCCGGAACGGTGCAATGCCTGTGCCCGGACCGACCATAATCATCGGGGCATCGGGATTAGCCGGTGGCCGGAAATGGGCATTCTTTTGAATGAAAATAGGAATGTCCGCATCCTCTGTAGCACGGTCCGCGAGAAATGTGGAGCATACTCCCTTACGGGCGCTGCCGTTGTTCTCGTAGCGAACGGTGGAAACAGTAATATGAACCTCGTCCGGATTGGCTTTCGGGCTGGAAGAAATCGAGTAGAGACGGGGCTGCAAAGGCTTGAGCTGTTCCACAAGCTCCTGTGCGCTGAGCGAAACCGGAATTTCCTGCAGCACATCGATCAGCTGACGGCCCCACAGCCATTGCTTGAGCTCCGCCGGGTTCTCATGGTCGAGCAGATGGCTTAACCGGGCATCCTGAGAGCGGTCACGGATGAACCGGAGCATATCCGGTGTCACCCGGGCAATCTCGAAATGACGGAGCAGTGCTTCGGCCACCGGCAGTTGTCCCTGGCCTTTGACCAGTACCGGGGTAGAAGGCTCAATGCCCAGTGTATGCAGCAGACTGCTGGCCAGATCAGGGCAATTGGCAGGCCACACGCCCAGAGCATCGCCGGCTTCGAACTGTACTCCGGCAGCGGAAAGGTCGAAGGCGTAGTGGCGGGTTTCTTTTTCAGATCCGGCTTTGTTCAGGTTCTGCTTGAACAGCAGCCTGGACGGTACCGGTTGGTTCCGGTGATATCCGCGTGTTTCCGAACTTGAGGCAACCGGGGCGGATGCGGCAACCGGAGTGGACGAATTACTGCTTGCTGCGGCAGGTACACCGGGCTTCGGGCTTCCTTTAAATCCGCTCAACAGTTCAGAGATATCATTCGTCCATGCATCCACCTGCTCCTGAAAGTCTGTATCGCAATGGGCACAGTCCAACAGCCGCTGCGCGCCAAGCTCCGTGAGGCGGGTATCCAGATTCCGCCCGAAGCCGCAAAAGAGATCGTAATTGGAATCCCCGAAAGCGAGCACCGCATAATGCAGATCCTGTAGCTGCGGGGCATTCTCTGCTTTAAGGGACTGGAAGAAGCTTTCGCCGTTGTCCGGAGGATCTCCGGCTCCGAAGGTGCTGGCGATGAACAGGGCAAACCGGTTCTTGGCCAGATCGCTTACGGAATATTGATTCATATTTATTAGCCGTACATCATAACCGGCGTGCTGTAACTTTCTGGCACAGTCAATGGCTGCACCCTCCGCATTTCCCGTCTGTGAAGCCCATAAGATGGTTACCGGAAGCTTGGTCGTAGCGGTACTCTCCGGCAGCGTAACAGACTCCGATGGGGCTGAGTCTGTTAGCGTTTCTGTTCTTTCGTAAGCTTCCGCCCCGGGAAGCGGGGCACGGGAGAACATGCCTGCCAGCAGGCCGTCTACAAAGAAGCGGGTGGGCGGTTCAAAAGGTGCGCTGGACGGTAAAACCGGAATGCCGGAAGCGGACCGGCCAGCCTCGGTGCGCAGGCTGGTGAGGAAGCCGGACAGATAAGCCTGTTCGTGGCTATCCAGGGTCAGGGGTGCGGGGGCTTCAATCCCTAGCAGGCCTGCGAGTGTGTCAAGCGGCTTCATGGTTACGGCCTCCTTCGGGCGGGCGTTCTCAGCGTTGACTGGCTGTGCAGCCGGACTCTGGTCTTTGGCCGGCGTATGCAGTTCCCCGCCAGGCTGAACTGCAGCCTTGACCAGAGATACCGAACAGAATTTCAACTCGGGCTGCAAGGACATAGGGTCTACGGCATCATTGGTAACGTCATTGACAGCCAGCTGTGCTCCAAAGACATCATTCCAGTGAAAAGGGGCAAAGCAGTTGCCGGGGCGCACGCGGTCTGAGAGGACGGCCGGAAGAACAGCCAGCCCCCGCCGTGAACGGAGCTCTACCGGCTCCCGGTCTTTAATTCCCAGGACTTCAGCATCTTCCGGGTGAATTTCTACAAAGGGGCCCGGATTCAATTTATTAAGCTTCTGGACTTTGCCTGTTTTGGTTAGCGTATGCCATTGATGCTGCAAGCGGCCGGAATTCAGCACAAAGGGATAGTCGCTGTCCGGCAGCTCTGCAGGCGGCATATAGGGACGTGCCCAGAATACAGCCTTTCCGCTTTCTGTCGGGAACACGAGATCCGGAGAACTGCCATCTGAAAGCTCGATCTGTGCTCTGCCGTCTTGAAGATTCAAATACCGGATGGGATTCCGGTCGTTCGGCTGACCCGGCGCACTTGGCCACTGCACAGGCGTTTCTCTTAGCCGTGCATAGGTGGCCCCGCGCAGGTCGTAACCTGTTTTCGGATTCCAGGCCTGCTGGATTTCTGCATAGACCTCTTCGGAGGATGAATAGGAAAAAGCTTCAGCATAACCCATCGCAGCCGCTACCCGGGCGATAAGCTCCCAGTCTGGCATGGCTTCTCCAGGCGGCTTCACGGCTTGCTGCATCAGGGTCAGGTTACGCTCCGAATTTATCATCACCCCTTCACCTTCAGCCCATAAAGCTCCGGGCAGCAGGATATCCGCATACCGGTTGGTCTCGGTATCCAGGAAGCTGTCCTGGGTTATAACCAGTTCAGCCGCTTCAAGAGCAGCGATAACCTTCTTGCGGTTCGGAACGGTAGCCACCGGATTCGTGCAAATGATCCAGCAGGCCTTAATCTTGCCTACGATCATGTCTTCAAACATGGAAATGGTGCCGCCGCTGACATCCGTCCGGAGAGTGCCTTGGGGAATTTCCCACAGCTTCTCTATGAAGCCGCGGTCAGCTTCAGATACCAGAGAACGCTGTCCGGGTAAGCCCGGCCCCATGTAACCCATCTCCCGTCCGCCCATAGCATTGGGCTGTCCGGTGAGGGAGAAGGGGCCGCTCCCCGGACGGCAGATCGCTCCTGTAGCCAGATGCAGATTGCAGATGGCATTGGTGTGCCAGGTGCCGTGAATGCTCTGGTTGAGACCCATAGTCCAGCAGGACATCCACTCCGGAGCTTCACCAATCCACTCGGCTGCCTGACGGATATCCGCTTCCGGGATGCCTGTGATTTCGGAGACTTTATCCGGCGGATAATCCTCCAGGAATTCCTCCATGCTCTCAAAGCCCAAGGTGAACCGGGCGATAAATTCCGGGTCCGTATGGCCGTTCTTGACTAGCAGATGCAGCAGCCCGTTGAGCAGGGCCAGATCTGTTCCGGGTCTGATCTGCATGAACAGGTCCGCCTTCTCTGCCGTTGCCGTCCGCCGGGGGTCAACGACAATCAGCTTGGCGCCGTTCTTCACCCGGTCCATCATCCGCAGGAACAGAATCGGGTGACAATCGGCCATATTGGCGCCGATCACGAAGAATAAATCTGTCTGATCCATGTCCTGATAGGAACCCGGAGGGCCATCCGCTCCCAGGGAGAGCTTGTAGCCGTTGCCTGCACCAGCCATACACAGACGTGAATTGGACTCAATATTCGGTGTCCGGATGAAGCCTTTGGCCAGCTTGTTAATCAAATACTGGGCCTCCAGCGACATTTGGCCCGATACATAGACGGAGAGGGCATCCGGGCCGTGTTCCTCCAGAATGCTGCGCAGCCGCTGCGCGGTTTCGGTGATGGCTGCGTTGATTTCCATTTTTACAGGTACAGCCCCCCGGGAAGGGCGGCTGTAGGCATACTCCATCCGGCCGGATTCCGTAATCGCAGCTGCAGCGGTGCTACCTTTGGTGCACAACCGGCCGAAATTGGCCGGATGCTCCTTATCCCCGGTGATTTTGACTACGCGGTTATCCGATACTTCGAGTATGATCCCGCAGCCAACCCCGCAGTAAGGACAGACGCTTTTAACTTTGTCAGTTGTCATGTGAGTTCACCGCCCCGAAGTTTTCTGTACGAGCTGATTAGTAATTTACACCCGACTCTGCCTTCGCCCAGGATTTTCTCCAGGATCTTGTTACAGCGTAGAAGATAAGGGTGGTGAGGAGCACAATGGAACCGACCACGAGAAATCCGGTGACCTGTGAGCCTGTAGACTGCTTCAGCGGGCCCAGGACGTAAGTCGGCAGCAGATAACCGCCAAGACCTCCGGCTGCACCGACAATGCCGGTAATGACTCCAATCTCCCTGGAGAAGCGCTGAGGAATGATCTGAAAGACCGAGCCGTTCCCCATCCCGAGGCAGGCCATCATTACGCTGGTATAAAGCAGCATCACCAGGAATGAACCCGGCATCGAGGCAATGGCAAACGCACATACCGAAATCACACTGTACAAAACAAGCAGCAGACGCATGCCGCCAATCCGGTCCGCAATCCAGCCGCCTAAAGGACGGAAGAAGCTGCCTGCGATGACTGTTATAGTGACCAGGTATCCTACCTGGATTTTGGTCAGCCCCCCGGGGTGTGCGGCGTCGCCGTACACATCATAGAAGAAAATGCTCGCGTAGTTGGCGAACCCGACAAACCCGCCGAAGGTAATGGCGTAGAACATCGAGAACCACCAGGTATCCGCATGCTTGAAGACGCTGAGGTAATCTTTGAGCGGTTTAGGCGCAGGGGCATTCGGGGCATCTTTAGCTAATATTGTAAAAATAATCATAACGATCACCAGAGGAATAAGTGCGAGTCCGAATACACTGTGCCATCCGTAAGCCTGGGCGATTTGCGGTCCAAAAAAGGTAGCCAGCGCTGTTCCGCTGTTTCCTGCACCGGCAATACCCATCGCCAGCCCCTGATATTGCGGAGGGTACCAGCGGCTTGCAAGGGACAGCGATACGGCAAAGCTTGCACCTGCGAAACCGAGCAGGAATCCGATCATATGCACTTGCAGCAGGCTGCTTCCGCCAAGCCAGCCCCACAGAAGGGGGATAATGGTGAGGAACATCCCGGTCAGACCCGCTTTTTTACTCCCGATGCGGTCTGCCAGGATCCCCATTGGAATCCGGAAGATCGAGCCGCCGAGGATTGGGATGGCGACCATGGTTGCTTTTTGAGTATCTGACAATCCGAAGTCCTTGGTAATGTAGAGCGATAGAGCTCCGCACAGCACCCAAATCATAAAACTTACGTCAAAGTACAAAAAAGCTGAGAATAAACTCGGGGCATGACCCGCCTTGCGAAAACTTTTTGCTTCCATTGCTGACATCCTCCTTTTAATGAACCCCAAGTAAGTGAATCGACAAAAAAGGGCCGACTGACAGAACCCGCGTACCTGCGGATTGTGTTAATCGGCCCCGTTGCCAATTGCAGCCACGTCATCGTAGCTGACTTTATAAACAAATGTAAGAATGCCGGTACAACAAGCCTTCCAGCCACAACATTGTGGGGAGAACCCGTTGTTTCCTTCGTTGACACAATGCTGTGTCGTTGAAATCTTATATTGTCAATATAAATAGTCACAGTGAAAATGTCAATAATGATGACATATAAATTTTTATTTGTTCATTTTTATGCTATTTTTAAGGCGGATCACAGGATGTTATGTTAGATATACTTACATCATGGTGGGAATCTCCCGCAAAAAAATGAGATCAACGACCGGGATTGTCGTCGACCTCTTTTTTTAACTGAGCCTAGGCTTTTTTGGCTACGGCCTGCTTCAGTGCCTGCCCGGATTCAGCTTCCGTTGTCTGGCCGACCTTCTTGATGAAGAAGGAGAGCAGCAGACCCAGGACACCAATTCCCACGATAACGAGGTAAGCGTCATTGATACCCTGGATGGAGGCTTCCATGATCATATGTTCTTTCGTCCCTTGAGTACCGCCTGAAGTAAGCATATCCTTCATGTGAGTAGTCGTACGGCTCGTCATTACAGTTACAAGCAGAGAGGTTCCTACAGCCCCCGCTACTTGCCTAACGGTATTTGAAATCGCTGTACCATGAGCATTCAGCTTCGACGGCAGCTGGTTTAGACCCAGTGTCTGAATCGGCATCAGCAGCAGCGCCATCCCGATCCGCCGGCCTGTGGACATCAGCACCAGATAAGTGAAGCTGGTCGAGTCTGTCAGGTTAACGAAGCCCAGCGTTGTAACGATCATAATGAGTAGGCCGACGATCGCCAGCCATTTCGCGCCAAATCGGTCGAACAGCTTACCGGTAACGGGCATTAAGAGCCCCATGATAAGCGCTCCGGGAAGCAGCAGCAGCCCTGACTCCAAGGCTGTATAGCCGCGGGCATTCTGCAGATACAGCGGCAGCAGCATCATATCCGCATACATCACGATTGTAACTGCGACGCTGATGAGCGTAGTTAAGCTAAACATGTTGTATTTAAAAGCCCGGAGATCGAGCAGCGGAGTTTGGGAAGACAGCTGCCGCCAGATGAACAAGCCGAGCGCAACAACACCTGCAGCAAGTGACAATATGACCTCCGCACTTGACCAGCCTGCGCTGGCCGCACGGCTGAAGCCATACAGCAACGCACCAAAACCAACAGTAGACATTATTACGCTGCTAATATCAATTTTAGGATAAGAACGCTCCGACACATTCCGCAAATACATAAATCCGCAGATAATAACAATCAGAGTCAATGGGATCATACCGTAAAACATGGTTTCCCAGGTGTAGTGTTCCAGGATATATCCGGCCAGTGTGGGTCCGATCGCAGGCGCGAATATGATCGCTAATCCGACCATCCCCATGGCTGCTCCGCGTTTTTCCCGGGGGAAGAGGGCTAATATTACATTGGTCAGCAGCGGCATGATAATCCCTGCACCGGCTGCCTGAATCATCCGTCCGGTCAGCAGAACAGGGAAGCTCGTCGCAAGCGCGGAGACTATGGTCCCTGCCAGGAAGACAAAGATGGACGTCTGGAAAAGCTCACGGGTAGTAAACCGCTGCATCAGAAAGGCTGTGATCGGAATCAGAACCCCGTTGACCAGCATATAGCCCGTCGTCAGCCACTGGGCCGTTGCAGCTGTGATGCCGAAGTCATTCATAAGTCCGGGTACGGCAACGCTCATCACTGTCTGATTCAGTGTCGCAAGAAATGCGCCCAGAATCATGATGAACAAGATGGGCCCTTTTTTGATGGAACTGGCTGTTGCCTCTATTTCTTTACTCACTACACTCCATCCTTTCAAATCGTTAATCATGGACTTAATTTACATCGTGTTGTATAGTTTACATTGCATAAAACAAATTATAAATGAAATTTTCATGTAAGCAAGCAACGGTTTCTGAAAAAGTGTAAATTAATAAACATTCATAGGTGATATGTAGTTTAACTTTTTGAAAAACGACAATTCCGTGCAAAATGTAGTCTGCTAAGAGGAAGAGAAAGGATGGAGAGAAATTAGGATGGAAAATAACGAAGCGCGTGTAGATCCCCGCGTACTCCGCACCCGCCAATTGCTGAAGAATGCCGTTGTTGAGCTGCTGGAGGAAATGGATATCGAGAAAATCACGGTCAACCGCATTGCCGAGCGGGCCAGTATTAATCGTGTGACCTTTTATCTGCACTACCGGGATCTGCCGGATATGCTGGAAAAAATGGCCGATGAAATGGTCGAGAACATTAGGCAAGTCGTTAACAGCAATCCGGAGCAGGCGGGAAAAGAGGAGTGGCAGCTGCTCGAGAACCTGCTAAAGCATATCCAGGCGAACGCAAGACTATATAAAGTTACGCTTACCTTTAGACAAAGTACAATCTTTACGGACCGGCTGGTGGCTCTGATTGATGAAATGATTATTTCGCGGCTGGAGCGGAATGGGAACATCAGCAGCAGTCCCGAGTCCATGGTTCAAAGGGACATCGCCATCTGGTACGGCTCAGCAGCCCTGATTGGGACGGTGGTGAAATGGCTGCGCCGGGACATGCCGTATACCCCAGCTTATCTTGCCAAACAAATTACCATGCTCCGGTCTCAATAGACCGCTGGCGCACACAATATACTTAGTTTTTAAGGCGGCGGAGGCAACTTCGCTGCCTTTGCTGGTTTTGTAGGATGTGATGCAAGGTGAGAAAGTGTGGGGTGCCTGAGAATCTGTTGGGGATCTACGTGCCAGGGTAAAAGTACCGCTGAATTCGGCGCATGTGGGCGATATGGGGGAATTAGAGGTAAAAGTACCATTGATTTCGGCGCAAGTGGGCGATATGGAGGAAATAAAGGTAAAAATCCCTTTGATTTCGCCGCAGGCGGGCAATATGGGGAAATTAGAGGTAAAAATCCCTTTGAATTCGGCGCATGTGGGCGATATGGGGGAATTAAAGGTAAAAATCCCTTTGATTTCAGCGCAGGCGGGCAATTTGGGAAAATTAAAGGTAAAAATCCCTTTGAATTCGGCGCATTCGGGCAATATGGGGGAATTAATGGTAAAAATCCCTTTGACTTCAGCGCAGGCGGGCATCAGCCCTTCAGCCCTCCCGGCTCCAGCACCGCAGCTTACAGCGACATTTTCTGCTAGACCGGGTTAGAAGCCGGGGGCTTATTCCACCCGGCCCCTCGCTCAAGCCGCCGAAGTCCGGTCGGCCGCATGATTAACCCTGGAGCGGCGGCCGAGCAGGAAGCCTACCAGCGAAGCGAGCAACTGCTGGAACACCATACCGAGTACGACGGGGACGGCGACCGGAGCGGGAAAATAGGACACTGCGAGTACTGCGCCGGCGCTGATATTGCGCATGCCGCCATTGAAGAGCAGAGCGACTTCATCTGCTTCGTTCCAGCGCAGAAGCCTGGCGGTGAGGAAGCACAGACAATAGCCGGTGGAAGCCATCAGTACAATAACAGCGGCCAGACCGACCAGATGCAGATTGATGTCCGCCAGGTAAGGGGAAATGACAGAGCCGTTAATCATAATCACGGCAGCCATGAACAGTTTGGACAACGGGTTCAGTCTCGGGCTCCATACGGGGGCCACTGCCCCTTTGCTCCATTCATTAAGCACCATGCCTAGCAGAGAGGGCACGACAATCATCCAGAAGAGGCTGCTCATCATGGCCCAGGTATCCAGCTCCACACTGGTTCCAATCAGCACGGAAAGCACACCCGGTACGATAAAGGGAGCCAGCAGCGTGTCGATTAGAATGATCGAGAGGGTAAGAGCGGTGTTACCTTTATAAATGCTGACCCAGATAAAGCTGCTGATTCCCGTAGGAATTACCGCAGCAAGCACAAGGCCGGTGATGGTGAATTCATCCGAGTGGTAGAGCACATTCCCGAGTCCAAAGGCAACCAGCGGCATGGCCAGATGAAGGATAAATAAGCAGGCGAACAGGGGCAGAGGCTTTTTGAGCACATTCACAAAATCTTTAAATCCAAGACTGATGCTGCCGGCAAACGTCATAAAAGCAAACAGCCAGGGAGACAAAAAGGTATAAGAAGTAAGCGCACTGCCGCAGAGCACCCCGGTCAGGACACTCAGTGGAGTGATCAGCGGCATCATCCGGTTAAGCACACGGTTCACGGCAAGAAGCATGTCAGGACATCCTTTTTTGGTAAGTTCCTACTATTATACACCTTTTGAAAAGGCCTGCATGTGATTACACCTCAATGATATGCCCCACATCTCTTCCACTTTTTAGTAAGCGGCTTTATTAGCCTGTGGTATAATCATTTACAACTTATAACATTAATGAGAGGGAAGCAGGAGGAAGGGAATGGAGGAGCGAAGCAAGAGAAGGAAGGCACAGCGCAGCAAAAAACGTACCCGCAAGACACTGCTTAGTGTCTCAGCGGTACTTGGCACATGTCTGATCGCCGGAGCTGTCTATGCCGGAACACTGTATTTTAAGGCCGAGCGTGCGCTTGACCGGATTTCGGCATCGGGAACGGCTCCCGCTGAAACTGCTGGTCCTGCATCACCAGTGCCCGGAGCATCGGCAGATGCTGAGGCTGCGGAGGAAAAGGATGAGAATAAGCCGCTAACCTTTTTACTCGCCGGTGTGGATAACAGAAGCGGCAGCGGAGGGACGCTGAATACGGATGTGCTGATGCCGGTGGTCTATGAGCCTGTTACCAGGAAGCTGTCTATCCTGTCGATCCCCCGTGATCTGAAGATCACAAGCAGTGAGATCGGCTCGCATAAGGCCAATTACTACTATGCCTATTATTACGCACATAACAAGGATGAGGATTTAAGTAAGACAAAAGAGTTCTACGGCAGTATCCTGCAAATGGATATTGAGCATATGATTCTGATTAATTTCGCAGCATTCAGCAGCATCGTGGATGAGCTTGGCGGACTCGATATCAATGTGCCGATGGATATGCGTTACGTGGATAATGCCGACGGCACCAATATTAACCTGAAAAAAGGGATGCAGCATTTAAGCGGCAAAGAAGCTTTGGATTTCGTCCGCTACCGCAAATCCAACCGGGGAACCGCAGAGTCGTCCGATTTCTCCCGTAATGAACGGCAGCAGGAGGTGCTGAACCTCATCCTGAATAAGCTGGATTCCGTGAGCGGAATTGCCAAGTGGGGGGAGATCATCGACATTCTGGGCGATAATATCCGTACCGATATCAGTAAGGATCAACTGAAGAGCTGGATTCTGAATTATAACTCCATGAAGCCTGGATCCAGTGAACTGCTCACGCTGGAATCGGAGTGGAAGAGCCCATACGCGTATGCGAACGAAGCCGATCTGGTGGAGAAGCTGCAGAACTTACGCACCCCGCTGGGATTGCCTGCACTCGATACCCAGGAGCTGCTGCGTGATTTTGGCATTACAGAATAATGTTCGGAAATAAGCATTAAGGGAGTAGAGAACATGGGTTACCTGGAGGATGTTACGAAGGAATTGTTCAACTATAAGCCGGAGCTTACCCGGCAGGAAGACTTTGACCAGTTTTGGAAGGAAACCATTTCCGAGGCTAGGGCTGTTCCCTTGAATAGCAGCAGACAAAAATTAACCTATCCGATTGAGCAAGTAAGCGTATATGAAATCAGCTTTGACGGGATGGATACAACGCCGGTGTACGGGTGGTATATTGTTCCTGACTTCATGCAAAAGGAGAAGTACCCGTGCTTAATCCATTATCACGGATTTAACGGCAGCCGGGGTGAACCCTCTGAGTTCATGCACTGGGTATTAATGGGTTTTGCCGTGGTGTCGATTGACTGCAGGGAACAAGGCGGACGCACCGGCAGCCGGGCCCCCTCATCCTGGGGATACTCCATGAACCTTGCCAGTAAAGGTCTACGCAGCAAATATGAGTATTATTACCGCTACCAATATATGGACTGTATGAAGGCGATCGATTTTGCCTGCGCCCAGCCGGAAGTGGATCCTAAGCGGATTGTCGTTGAAGGCGGCAGCCAGGGCGGGGCTTTAACGATGGCAATGGCCGCGCTGGATGACAGGCCTGCAGCAGCACTCGCGGATGTTCCGAGCAACAGTAATCTGGTGCGGAGAATAGAGGGTGAGCATGGCGCATTTGCCGCGGTAGCCGATTATCTCCGCCATCATCCGGAAGAACTGGATCTGGTGATGAATGAACTGAGCTATTTCGATACCATGAATATGGCCAGTCGGATCACCTGCAAGGTGCTGGCCTCCGTAGCCCTGAAGGATGAAACCTGCCCGCCGGAGATGTATTTTGCCACCTATAACCGGATTGCCGGAGAGAAAGAAATCAACATTTATCCGTTCAACGCCCATGAGGGCGGGGGAGCGATTCAGACCGAGGCCAAGCTTAAATCGCTGAAACAATGGTTTCCGGAGTGGTTTCTCTAAGCGTAGAGAGAGGAAGAACACGCCGCGTGCCGGAGTGAAGCTTCTCTACGATCATCATTCGAGCCGCAGGTGGATAACTCTCGGCCGTTAAGCTTGGCCGAATCCGGCCGGTGCCGCCCTAGAACGGCTGAATCTGCCGGATTGAAGCAATGCTGCAACAGACCCGCCGGAAATTTTTCCGGCGGGTCTGTTTGTGCAGATTTCACTTTTCCGGTCTACCGTTACCGGGCAAGCGGTTTGCCGGCAGAAGGACAGGCTTTTCCCTGCCGTCCATGAGGTCTTAGTTGTGTAGCGGGCCCGATTCCCGATACTCCCTTGGAGATTGGCCTTGCCAGCGTTTGAACTGGCGGCTGAAATGAGCGATATCGCGGTAGCCGAGGAGGGCAGAGATATGGCTGACCGGCAGCCGCAGATCGTCCAGCAGAATCTTAGCCTCATGAAGCATCTGCTGGGAGAGGAACTCCCGGGGAGAGAGACCGAACACCTGCCGGAAAACCCGGTAGCAGTGCGAGGAACTGATGCCCAGCTCTGCGGCAATATCATCGACGCCAAGCGTCCGGTCTTCCTGTATATCATGCTTGAACTGCTGGTAGACAAGCCCTTGCAGGCGGCTGCGGATCTGGTGGGCAAGCTCTACCTTCTCATAAGTAGCCGAAGCATGCAGATTCGCCTCAATCGAGAACGCCTCCCACAACTGGCCGAACAGGTCGAAGACCGCAGACTGCAGCATCATCCGCTGGGACATGGTGATATCCCCATGGATTGTGGTTGAAATGTCCACTAATTTGCTTAGAGGAGGCGTGAGTTTATGGGCAATGGGGCTTTCCGCGGTAAAGAGCATATGATTCAGCCGGCTCAGCAGCGAGATCAGAAGCTTGTCATCAATGTCAAAATGAATGCAGAAATAAGTAAACGGCTGGCCGTTGCCGCTCTGGCTCGAATGGGAGTCTCCGGGTCTGAGCAGGACCAGATCCCCGGCCCGCTGCGTATAGCTGCGGTTATTAACGATCATCCGCTGCTCCCCTTCAAGCACATAGTTGAATTCGTACTGCGGGTGGGCATGAATTGGATAATTCCAGGCACCGCTTACTTTCCTCAGATGCATGCCGAATAGGTTCAGCGTAGTTTTTACGTCCGGAATGATCGTTTCACTGATGCTTTGTCCAAGTGCAGGCGGCATAAAAGCTGAAGCCATGTGCAGTTCCCCTTTGTTTATCTAGCTCACTGATATATCTATTAGTATACCTGACATTAGCTTGATTTGGGTAAATTATTGCTTGATTTGACAATGTTCCCGCCGGGCGGACCCGTGATAGGATAAGGAAGTACCAACAGAGCAATCGATCCTAAACGTACGAACCGGGAAGGAGTCATTATGACAAAATCTAATCTGTTCTACAATGTCCAGCATTCACCGATAGGTGCTTTTGCAAGCTTCACTTTAGGTTTTAAAGGCAAACATGGGGGGCTTGGGCTGGAGCTGGGTAAACCGGCTGACCAGAATGTGTATATCGGATTCCAGTCCGCAGACGGTGCAACTTACGAGGCGCTGCCCTTTTTCGATCAGGTTGAGGATGCCGGCGCCAGATACGATATAGAAAAAGCGGATGAAACCGCGAAGGAATTACAGCAGGGATTCCCTGTTCCGCCGGTCGAGAATGACGAAGCCATGCCAAACGGCGGGCATCAGCTGTCCGGCGTTCTTTTGAAAGCGTTTCAGGATCATGAAATCAGCAGAACACTTGGGGCGGCGACGGATACCTGGCAGGCGGGTGACCTGACTTTTCAAGTGTACTCCCCTGTGCGTCCGGTGCCTGATCCAGCCGCTGCTGATGAAGCTGAGCTCAAGGCAGCCCTGCTGCCGGCAGTCTTTGCCGAGCTCACACTCGACAACACTAATGGGACTTTTACACGAAAAGGCTTCTTCGGTTATGAAGGCAGCGATCCCTACAGCTCTATGCGCAGACTCAGCGACACCAGCGGCGGGGCTTTTCAAGGAATCGGACAAGGCCGGCTGATGGCAGTTGCCTGTGATGCTGAAGGGATTCAGTCTGCACTCGGGTTCACGATGGAGAAGATTCTGGAGGCTAAGCTTGCGCATAACCTGGCCTTCGGACTGGGCGGCACAGGCGCCGTGTTAATGGAGGTTCCTCCGGGGGAGAAACGGACGTACCGTTTTGCCATCTGTTTTTACCGGGGCGGACTGGTGACCACAGGTATCGATGCCAGCTATGCCTATACCCGTTACTTTAACAATATTGAGGCCGTGGCCGGCTATGCGCTTGAGCATTTTGATGAGCTGACTGCTTCCTGCACAGCAGCCGATGAATGGATTGCCTCTGCCGGGCTTACTGGAGATCAGACCTTTATGCTCTCGCATGCGATTCACAGCTATTATGGCAGCACACAGCTTCTGCACGACGGGGACAGGTACATCTGGATCGTGAATGAAGGCGAATACCGGATGATGAATACGCTGGATTTAACGGCGGATCAGCTGTTCTTTGAACTGGTAATGAACCCGTGGACAGTGCGCAATGAGCTCGAATTGTTCGTGGACCGCTACAGCTATGAGGACAAGGTGGTCTTTCCGGGTGGAAACGAGGAGTACCCCGGAGGGATCAGCTTCACTCATGATGTTGGCGTAGCCAATGTATTCTCGCGGCCGCAGTACTCCGCTTATGAGCTGGCCGGGCTGGATGACTGCTTCTCCTATATGAGCCATGAGGAGCTGGTCAATTGGCTGGTCTCGGCGCTCGTCTACATTGAACAGACCAAGGACCGCGAATTCACCGATAAAATGCTTCCGACACTCCGTGCCTGCTTTGACAGCATGCTGAACCGCGATCATCCGGACAGCAGCCAGCGCAACGGCCTGATGGGTCTGGACAGCAACCGGACGCAAGGCGGTGCCGAAATCACTACCTATGACAGCTTGGATACGTCGCTTGGGCAGTCCCGCAATAACATTTATATGGCAGGAAAATGCTGGGCGGCTTATGTAGCGCTGGAGAAATTCTTCGGACAGGAAGGACTGGCTGAACTGGCAGCGGAGGCAGGGCAGCAGGCCGTGAAGTGTGCCGCTTCGCTATCTTCCCAATTAAACAGTGACGGTTATATTCCCGCTATCATCCATGAAGATAAGCAATCCTGTATTATTCCAGCGATTGAAGGCCTGGTCTTCCCGCTCTTCACCGGCTGCGGAGAAGCGCTCGATCCCGGCGGCAGATTTGCGGAGTATCTCAGTGCGCTGAATACCCACCTCCATACGGTATTGGTTCCGGGCGTATGCCTGTTCGAGGACGGAGGCTGGAAGCTGTCGTCCACAAGCAATAACTCCTGGCTCAGCAAAATCTATCTATCCCAGTTCATCGCCCGGGAGATTCTGCAGCTGCCTTGGGAGGAGAGCGGGCTTGCGGCTGATGCTGCGCATGTGAACTGGCTGCTGCATCCCGAGCTGTCCTACTGGTGCTGGAGTGACCAGATCTTGTCCGGCCTGATAGGTGGAAGTAAATACTACCCCCGCGGAGTTACAGCAATCCTCTGGCTCTTGGAAGGTACAGGCAACAGATCACTGACGGGCTGCAGAAAGGCTAATAGTTAGGCTTATATCCAGTACTCAAGCAAAACACAGGAGGAGTCTTCCAGATGATGAAAGAATCCAATGAGCATCATGTTTCGGTAGAAGACCAGGGCTACAGCGCCTGGCTGGGCTATCCGCCACTGCCGCAGGGCAGATTGCAGGAGCAGTATGTAAAATGGTGCGGAGCGGTGAGTGTTACCGAAGCTGACGATACGGTTCAGGCCGCGCTGGCAGAATGGAACAAGGGCATTGTAGCCATGCTTGCCATTCAGGTCCAGGCAGATCAAGAGTTAAGTACCGGCGCCTTAAGGGTTGCCATCGGCACCTTCGGGGGCGGAAATACGCTGATCCGCAGTGTGTTTAAAGAAGCTGACATCCGCAAGGTGGAACGTGAAGGGTTCGCCATCCGCACGAGTGCAGATCATAACTGCATTGCTGTAGGAGCCGCTTCACCGGTAGGCGTTCTCTATGGAGTGTTTCATCTGCTGCGCCTGCTCGGCACATTGCAGGAGATTGAGGAACTCGATGTAACCGTGAATCCGGTAAACGGGCTGCGGATGATCAATCATTGGGATAACTTTGACGGCAGTGTGGAGCGGGGGTATGCGGGGAGATCCTTCTTCTATGAAAATAACCGGTTTACAGGAGATATGGGACGGATCCGCGACTACGCGCGGTTGATGTCCTCGACCGGCATCAATGCCATCGCGATCAATAATGTGAATGTTCATGCCCTGGAGACGCTGTTTATTTCGGAATATTTGCCCGAGGTGGCTAGCATTGCTGATGTATTCAGGCTGTACGGCATCCGGCTGTTCCTGAGCGTTAATTTTGCCGGCCCGATGCATGAAGGGGAAGTAGGCACAGCTGATCCGCTCGATCCGGGTGTGCGCAGCTGGTGGCAGCGCAAAGCGGCCGATATCTACCAGGCGATCCCCGATTTCGGCGGCTTCGTGGTCAAGGCGGATTCGGAGAACCGTCCCGGACCGTTCACTTACGGGCGCGACCATGCCGATGGTGCGAATATGCTGGCGGAAGCCCTTGAGCCCTATGGCGGAATCGTCATCTGGCGCTGCTTCGTATACAACTGCAAGCAGGACTGGCGCGACCGCAAGACAGACCGGGCGAGAGCCGCTTATGATCACTTCAAACCGCTCGACGGCAAATTCAAAGATAATGTCATTCTGCAGATCAAGAACGGACCGATGGATTTCCAGGTCCGGGAACCGGTATCCCCGCTGTTCGGGGCGCTTGAGCGGACCAATCAAGTGATCGAATTCCAGATTGCCCAGGAATATACGGGCCAGCAGCGCCATGTCTGTTACCTTGTCCCCCAGTGGAAAGAGGTGCTGGAATTCAATACGAATGCCAAGGGGGAAGCTTCTCCGGTCAAGCATATCGTAGACGGCTCGCTGTGGGGCAACCGGTACAGCGGGATCGCGGCGGTGTCCAATGTAGGCAATGACCTTAACTGGACCGGTCATCTGCTGGCCCAGGCTAATCTGTACGGATATGGCCGTTTGGCCTGGAATCCGGAGCTGAGCGCGGAAGAGATTGCCGGGGAATGGATCGCTCTAACCTTTGGCCAGGATCCAACAACAGCGGCCGTGATCAGTCGGATTCTGCTGGATTCGTGGGAAATATATGAATCCTACACAGCTCCGCTCGGCGTGGGCTGGATGATCAATCCGGAGCATCATTACGGGCCGAATGTGGACGGCTATGAATATTCCCAGTGGGGAACGTACCATTATGCCGACAATTGCGGGATTGGAGTCGACCGGACCGTGCAGAGTGGTACGGGTTACAGTTCCCAGTATATCGGCAGCAATGCTGCACGTTATGATTCGCTCGAGGAATGCCCCGATGAATTGCTGCTGTTCTTCCATCATGTTCCGTATACCCATGTGCTCCATTCCGGCAAAACGGTGATCCAGCATATTTATGATACTCATTTTGCTGGCGCAGAACGTGCGGAAGAACTGCTTGCCTTATGGGGCAGCCTTCAGGGGAGCCTCAGAGAAGATCTGTATGTACAGGTCGAGGAGCGCCTACAAGGGCAGGCTGCTCATGCCAAGGAATGGCGCGACCAGATCAATACGTATTTCTTCAGAAAGAGCGGCATTATGGATGCAAGCCAGCGCACTATCTACTGAGAGGTGAATGGCCATGACAATTACCTTCAGACATGTCATTGATAGCTTGACGGCAGGCGTCAGCCGGCCGGATCCAACCGTGGACAAGCTGGACCCGGGGAGCCGGGAGACAGAGGTGCAGGGGATCGTTACGGCCTTTGCAGCCTCGCAATATATAATTGAACAGGCGGCTGCGTTAGGGGCGAACCTAATCGTAACTCATGAAGGGGTTTATTACAGTCACCAGGATCAGCGGGAATGGCTGGGCGGGGATCCGGTATTTTTGCAAAAATCCGCCCTGATTGCCTCATCAGGTATTGGGATCTACCGGTTTCATGATGATGTGCACCGTTACACGCCGGACGGGATAACGGAGGGGCTGATCTGTGCACTCGGCTGGCAGGATTATGTAACTGAGCACCGGGCGGCAGTGTCGATATTAACCATTCCGTCTATGTCCGTCAAAGACGCTGCAGAGATGGTGAAGCGGCAGCTGGCAATCTCTTATGTGCGTGTGGCAGGCAATTTAACTGCTTCCTGTACCCGGGTGGGCATTCTGGTTGGTTATAGAGGCGGAGGTTCAATGACGATTCCCCTGTTCGAACAGGACGGCCTCGATCTGATTATTGCCGGAGAAGGGCCGGAATGGGAAACTCCGGAGTATATAAAAGATGCCGCCGCACAGGGGCGCAACCGGGCGCTGATCATGCTGGGCCACGCTGAGAGTGAAGCACCCGGCATGAAGCTGCTGGCCGAGCGGCTGTCGCAGCAGTTTCCCGGCCTGCCCGTCCGCTTTGTGCAGGACAGGCCGGTATTTCAAATCCTATAGTTAATCCATACCTCTTTGCCTTAAGGTGGACGAAAGGGACCCTCAGGTTCCATACGGTTCCGCCTGCCGGTAAGGAGGTTTTGTAGTTTATAGAGCGTGTACTTACGTTTTTAGCGATACATTTTGCATATTGAACATTGCCGTCTACCCCCGATACAGCTAACATTGAAGGAGCATCAAGTTTCCCTATAAACAGAAACGGAGGTCGTTATTAGGATGAATTCTATGCAAAAGAGAAGGTTTCAGCCCGTGGCAGCTGTTCTGCTGGGCTTTACCCTGCTGTTCGCCGGATGCAGCGGTTCAAATAATGGAAAGATTGAAAGCGCTTCTAATACAACGGGAAATGCTATTGCAGCAGATGCAGCAAACTTCTCCTACCCGATGCCGGGAGGTATCGAACTGACCTATATGAATGAAACGCTGGGAGGCACGCCGGAACGACTGCCGATTGATGAAGAGTACGAGGGGCGGACCGGCATCCGAATCAGGCAGCTGGGCGGAGCGCCGATGACCGACCAGAAATTCAGCCTGCTGCTGGCCTCGGGCGGGCTGCCAGATATTTTTCTCAACACTTGGCTGCAGTATCCGGGCGGGCCTGATAAAGCAGTGGAACAAGGCTACATTCTGAAGCTCAATGATTTGATTGACCAGTATGCGCCGAACCTCAAAAAGACGCTGGAGCAGCATCCGGAAATCGACAAAATGATCAAAACCGATGACGGTACCTATTATGCCTTCCCGTTCATCCGCTCTGAAACCGGGCGGGTATATGGCGGGCCGATTATCCGGCAGGACTGGCTGGACGAGCTGAACCTCAGTGTTCCGGAAACCATTGATGAATGGCATACGGTACTGACCGCTTTTAAAGAAAAGAAACATGCCAGCGCACCTGTAACCTTCCGTACACTATTCTTAGGGGAGCGGACCGGCGGATTCGCCGGGGCCTTCGGAGTGATGGGCAACTTCTATGTTGATGACGGAAAGGTTGTCTACGGTTACCTGGAGCCGGGCTATAAGGAATATCTGAAAACGATGGCCCGGTGGTATAAGGAAGGGCTGATCGATAAGGATTTTGCTTCGATAGATGCTGCAACGGTAGATAAAAAGATGACCTCGGGCGAGAGCGGGGCGACGATTGGCTGGCAGTTCTATATCGAAAAATACAATTCAGCCGTGCAGGGGACTGGTAAGGAGGCCTCATTTGTTGCAACTCCTTATCCGTCTGCCGTGAAGGGCCAGCTTCCGGAATTCGGCCAGCTTGACAACGCTTATGCCGGTACAAGTTCAGCAGCGATTTCAGCCTATACCAAAAATGCGGAAGCAGCCATGCGCTGGCTGGACTATGCCTACACAGAGGAAGGCAGCCTGCTGAACACTTACGGCGTTGAAGGAGTCACGTATAACCTGGAGAACGGCAAACCGGTCTACACCGATCTTGTGGTCAACAACCCGGAAGGTCTGGGGAGCGATCAGGTCATGTCTAAATACTCTCATAGTACCAACTTTCCAATGATTCAGCAGGATAACAATCTGCCGGCCAAATATCCGGCAACGGGCAAGTCAATCAGCATCTGGAAGAAAACCAATCATGAGCAGCATCTGCTGCCTCCTGTCACTCCTACCGCCGAAGAAGCCGATGAAATGAGCAGTATAATGAACGACATCAACACTTTTGTGAAAGAAACCGAGCTGAAAATAATTATGGGTATCGAATCCGCTGATAACTACGACAAGTACGTGCAGCAAATGAGGGACCTGGGCATTGAACGCGCGCTGGACATTCAGCAGGCTGCATATGAGCGTTATTTGAACCGTTGATTGAATGGATTGCATAGCAACTACTTTTGGGAGGGATTTATGGCGATGAGCATGAAAAAGATATGGAACGGCGGCTGGTATTTCAGCAAGCAGCCTCTTGGATCGGAGCTGGCGTACGTGGTTGCTGAGGGAGAGTGGATGCCGGTGACGCTGCCTCATGACTGGCTGATCTACAACACTCATGACCTATATGAGAACAGTAAGGGCTGGTACCGTAAAATCCTCACCCTGGCCGAGGTCCCGGTGGAAAGTTGTCTATCGTTGCGTTTTGAAGGCGTATACATGAACTCCACGCTATATGTTAACGGACAGGCTGCGGGCGAGTGGAAGTACGGTTACTCAACCTTTGAGTTCGAAATTACCCCCTTCCTGAAAGCCGGAGATAATACGATTGTGATGCGGGTTATTCATGAATCGCCTAATTCCCGCTGGTATTCCGGCGCGGGAATCTACCGCTCCGTATGGCTCCATACGTATCCGAAGACGCATATTGTGTCTGATGGTATTTATATAGCAGCCAGACCAGCGGACGGCGGCACCTGGACAGTGGATGTGGATTCCGAGCTGCATATCGCAGCAGGCGGAAGCGCTGCGGAATTGAAACTCCGCCACACGGTCCTAGATCCCGGCGGGGCAGTGGTTGCTCAAGCAGAAGCTGCCGTGCCTGCGCAGAGCGGTGAGGAGACTGTTCATTCCCATAGCCGGCTGACTGCCGAGCAGCCGCAGCTCTGGGATATTGATAACCCCAGATTGTATATGCTTAAGACGGAGCTGCTGGGTGGAGACGCAGTTACTCAAGAAGAGATCCAGAGCTTCGGGTTCCGCACGGTGGAACTGGACAGCGAAAAAGGCTTTTTCCTGAACGGGCGCCATCTTAAGCTTAACGGGGTGTGTCAGCATCATGATCTGGGCGCGCTGGGGGCAGCCGTCAACAAAGCCGCCCTGCGGCGGCAGTTCGTGCTGCTGCAGGAGATGGGTGTGAACGCCATCCGCACCGCGCATAATATGCCCGCGGCCGAGTTGATGGAGCTGGCGGATGAGCTGGGCGTGCTGATTGTCTCGGAAGCCTTCGATATGTGGGAACGCAGCAAGACACCTTACGACTATGCCCGTTTCTTTCCGGAATGGTATAAGAAGGAGATTGCCAGCTGGGTGCGGCGGGACCGGAACCGGCCAAGTCTGATCATGTGGAGCATCGGCAACGAGATTTATGATACCCATGCCGACGCCCGCGGCCAGGAGGTCACCCGCATGCTGCAGGATGAAGTGCTGATTCATGATCCGCGCGGCAACGGCTATGTGACGATCGGCTCAAACTACATGCCTTGGGAGAATGCCCAGAAATGCGCCGACATCGTTAAGCTCGCGGGGTACAACTACGGTGAGAAATATTATGACCGGCACCATGAAGCGCATCCGGACTGGATTATCTACGGCAGTGAGACCTGCTCCACCGTACAGAGCCGGGGAATCTATCATTTCCCGCTGGACCAGCAGGTTCTTGCCGATGATGATCAGCAGTGCTCCTCGCTCGGCAACAGCTCTACTAGCTGGGGGGCCAGAAGCACGGAAGCCTGCATCACCGGAGACCGGGATGCCGCATATTCCCTCGGGCAGTTCCTGTGGACAGGGTTCGACTATATCGGTGAGCCGACACCTTACTTCACGAAGAACTCTTATTTCGGGCAACTGGACACTGCAGGGTTTCCGAAGGATGCCTATTATATCTATCAGGCGGAATGGACAGATTACAGAATCCGCCCGATGATTCATATTTTCCCGTACTGGGACTTCTCAGAGGGGCAGCTGATTGATGTGCGGGTGTGCTCCAATGCGCCACGAATTGAATTGTTCCTAAATGACATTTCGCAGGGAATCTACGACATCGACCATGCACGCGGCCTGCAGTTGCTCGGGAACTGGCAGCTGCCATATACAGAGGGTACCCTGCGGGCGGTTGCCTACGATGAGTATGGTAATGTGATTGCTGAGGAGCGGCGCTCATCCTTCGGGGATGCCGCTTCTCTGGTTCTTACGGCGGATAAGCGGGAGCTTACGGCTGACGGCCAGGATCTGATCTTCGTGACTATTAGCGCTGCCGATTCTCAGGGTCTGCCGGTGGAGAATGCCAACAACCGGGTGCATTTGAGTATAGACGGACCTGGACGGCTAGTGGGCCTTGATAATGGGGACAGCACCGATTACGATGCCTACAAAGGCGTAAGCCGCCGGATGTTCAGCGGCAAGCTGCTCGCGATTATTGCGGGTACACTGGAAGCCGGTCCGATCACGCTGCATGGAGCCTCACCGGGTATTGCGGATGCTGAGATTGTGCTGAAGTCTATTCTTCCTGCAATGAGTAATAGTGCTGAAGAGGAACTGATTCTCTATGCAGATAACCCGCTGGAAGCAAGCGGGGGGTCTAAGGACACCAGCAGCCCTTCACTGACAGAGATTCCGGTACGGAAGCTGGAAATCATCTGCCCTGAGGGTGTTGTGCTGACGCCGGACAAGGCGGGTCTGCCGATCCGCGTGAAGCTGCATCCAGAGAACGCGACCTTCCGGGAGGTAGAGTGGCGCGTTACCAATGCGGCCGGGGTGGACTCCAATATTGCTTCTTTGGAAGTGAACGGGCATGAGGCGCGTATTACTGCTCTGGGGGACGGGGAGGTGTTCATTCGCTGCGGAACAGGGAACGGCGCGGACAGCATCCGTCTCTACTCGCAGATGGAGATCAGGCTGACCGGGTTCGGGCAGGCCTATCTTGACCCGTATGAGTTCGTCTCTGCCGCCTATCACAGCAACGCCAGTTATAATCTGACCAACGGCAATGAGCGCGGTGTGGCTACGGCGCGGGAAGGGGAGAGCCTGATCTGTTTCGAGCGTGTCGACTTTGGCAGCTATGGTGCGGAGGAGCTCACGCTGCCGATCTTTGCGCTGGATAGTGACGAATATCCGATCGACATCTGGGAAGGTATCCCGGGGCAGGATGACGCAGAGCTGCTGGACACGGTACTCTACCAGAAACCGTCCCAATGGAATGTATACCAGGAAGAGACCTACAAACTGCCTAGACGGCTGAGCGGCATCACGACACTGTCATTTGTCCTGCGGAAGAAGATCCACTTGAAGGGCTTCCGGTTTATCCGGGAGAGCAAAGCTTACGCCCGCCTGGATGCACTGGCGAACAGCCGGATTTATGGGGATACCTTCTCTGTAACAGAGACCGCGGTTGAGGGTATCGGCAACAATGTGTCGCTAATTTTTGAGGACATGGATTTCGGGGAGCAGGGGACTTCACGGCTAGTCATCTGCGGGCGTTCAGCGCTAAGTAACAACACGGTGCACCTGCTGTTTAGCGGCCAAGGCGGCGAATCCAAACAGCTTGTCGAGTTTGACGGCGCAGAATCTTATACGGAGCGGGAATTCACGCTGGAGCCGGTAAGCGGCAAACAGACGGTAACCTTCCTGTTCCTGCCCGGCAGCAGGTTCGACTTTCAGTGGTTTCAGTTTCTGCCTGCAAAGGCTGAAGCTGGAGGAGTTCAAGAATAGCAGTACAGCAGAATAGCAGTACAGTCTAACTATAAGAACAGCCCGTCTCCGGCATTCCGGAGGCGGGCTGTTTGTGCTGCAGCTAAATGTATCATGAGTCTCGTCTACTGTGATGAGGAAGCGCCTGAAGTTGGAGTGGAGCTCATGCTTAGGAATGGCCGTGGTACGAAATCAGAGGTAAAAGTACCTCTGATTCCGCAGAAACACGGCCGTAGTACGAGACCAGAGGTAAAAATACCTCTGATTCGCAGAAACGCGGCCGTGGTACGAGATCAGAGGTAAAAGTACCTCTGATTCCGCAGAAACACGGCCATGGTACGAAATCAGAGGTAGAAGTACCTCTGATTCCGCAGAAACACGGCCGTGGTACGAAATCAGAGGTAAAAGTACCTCTGACTCCGCAGAAACACGGCCATGGTACGAAATCAGAGGTAGAAGTACCTCTGATTCCGCAGAAACGCCGCTCGCCCAAGCAAGACAAGCATGGCTGTCCGGCAGCCTATGCTTAAGGGGGGGGCAGTACATTCACCCGTCAGGGTGGTCTTGTTCAATTGTAGGCTTCCGAAGCTTAACGAATGCCTAGACCTTGATGTAGTCTGAGAAGTTCTCCTGCAGATAGAGTGAGTTAATGTCTTCGCGCAAATGGTGATGGATCAGCGCATCCAGCTTGTCCGTTTCCTGCCGGGTCATGTATTCAAGGATACGCTGATGCTCCGTTAAGATCTCCTCCAGCTTCTCCTGACGGAGCATGTGCAGCCGCCGGTATCTGACATAATGCACATTGGACTGCTGTATCAGATTCCACAGGAATTCCCGTCCGGCCAGCCGGAAAAGGGCGGCGTGGAACGCATCGTCCAGGTTGAGGAACTGCTCCGTGGCATCCACTTCATGGATCGCAGCCTTCTGCCTGTCGAGAATCTCCTTCAGCTCATGTACACCCTTCAGCACCAGATGGGCCGACAGGTATTTCATGATCTCTTTTTCCAGGACACTGCGCAAATAAATAATCTGTTCAACCGACTCCAGATCAATGAACGAAACCAGGTTGCCCTTCTTCGGATAGATATCAATATAGGATTCCAGACTGAGCTGTTTCAGCACATCGCGCAGCGGGGTCCGTGAAATCTGGAACCGTTCGGATAAAACAGTCTCACTAAGAATGGTGCCGGGCTTCAGTGTCAGGGTCAGAATTTCATGCTTGAGCGTCTTCATAATTTGTTCTTTGATCGACATTGTGTTTCGGCTCCATCATCCGTATTTTAAGTTCTAGTATACATCAATGCCCGCTGTGATAAAAGAAAACTTTCACGAGACAAGGCAATATTTTCGCTATATATCGATGGTGATATACGTTTTCAAAAGAAGTGTTGACAAAATTGTGTTGTTTATTTATGATCTACTCAAAACTTGTATACAAGATTTGTGGTATGTGCAATCATGGTTTATACATCCTAAGGAGGGTTTATCAATGAACATGACATGGAGATGGTACGGCGAAGGGAATGACAATATCACTCTGGACCATATCCGGCAAATTCCGGGCGTAATGGGCATTGTGTGGTCGCTGCATCATAAGGTGGCCGGCGAAGTGTGGGAGATGGAGGAAATCCAGAAGGTTGCAGATCAGATTACGGCCAAGGGCTTCAGCACCGCTGTAGTCGAGAGTGTTAACGTTCATGATGATATTAAGATCGGCCTGCCGTCCCGCGACAAATATATCGACATCTATATCGATACGATCCGCAAGCTGGCCAAAGTCGGCGTTAAAGTCATCTGCTACAACTTCATGCCGGTGTTCGACTGGACGCGTACGGAGCTGTACAAGGAGCTGCAGGACGGATCGAACGCCCTCTTTTATGAAAAGGCTGCCATTACCGATAATCCGCGCGAAATGGTTGACCGCATCCTCAAAGGCGCAGGCGAGTTCACGATGCCCGGCTGGGAGCCGGAGCGTCTGGAGAGGCTCGATGATCTGTTCGCTTCTTATGCCGATGTGACAGAAGATAAATTGTTCGAAAATCTGGTGTACTTCCTGGAGCGCATCATGCCGGTATGTGAGGAAGTGGATATCAAAATGGCCATCCACCCCGATGATCCGGCCTGGCCGATCTTTGGGCTGCCGCGTATCATCCGCAGCCGCGATACGATCCGCCGGATGCTGGATGCCGTAGACAGCCCGTACAACGGACTGACCTTCTGCACCGGTTCACTCGGCACGAATCCGGAGAATGATCTGCCGGCGATGATCCGCGAGTTCCATGACCGGATTTATTTTGCCCATATCCGGAATGTGAAGGTGTTTGACAACGGGGACTTCATCGAAGTATCCCACCGCGGGCGCGACGGCAGTGTCGATGTGGCTGAGGTAGTAAAGGCTTATCATGAGAGCGGGTTCACCGGCTATGTGCGCCCGGACCACGGACGTCACCTCTGGGGAGAAGAGAAGAACTGCCGTCCGGGCTATGGCCTCTACGACAGAGCGATGGGTATTATGTATCTGCTTGGCGTATGGGATAGCCTGGAGAATGTAAAGGAGGCGAAGTAACATGTTGCGCCTGACCCGATCCAGTATCCGGAATGAGGCGGCCTCCTGGGAGGCCGCCGGTGTTGAGCTTCCCAAGTTCGACTATGACACCGTAGCGAAGAACACGCTGGAGAAGCCGAAATGGGTACATTTCGGCGCAGGCAACATCTTCCGCGGGTTTGTGGCCAATGCCCACCAGAAGCTGCTGGACAGCGGGGCTGCGGACACCGGGATCATTGCGGCGGAGACGTTTGATTTTGAAATGATCGACAAAGTCTACAAGCCGTATGACAATTTGACCCTGCTGGTGCTGATGAATGCACGCGGCGACTTCCAGAAAAAAGTGGTCAGCAGCATCACGGAAGGCATCACTGCCGACAAAACCCTCGAAGCGGATGATCGGCGGCTGACGGAAATCTTTGAGAACCCGAGCCTGCAGATGGCCAGCTTCACGATCACGGAGAAGGGGTATTCCCTGACCGGACCAAACGGCCAGTATCTCGGCATTGTGGAGAAGGATATCGCCGGCGGACCCGAGCAGCCGATCCATGCGATGAGCATCGTGGCTGCCCTTGCATACAAGCGTTATCTGAAGGGTGCGTACCCGATGACTTTTGTCAGCATGGATAACTGCTCTCATAACGGGGATAAGCTCAAGAACGGGATTGTCACAATTGCCAAGGAATGGGCGGCAAAAGGTTCGGTGGAAGCAGGCTTCGTAGACTATCTGCTGAACGAGCAGCTGATCACCTTCCCGCTGTCGATGATCGACAAAATCACGCCGCGCCCGTCGGAAACGGTGCAGGCAGCGCTGCTTGAACAGGGGATTGGTGAGATGGAGGTGATTGTCACCTCCAAGAATACCTATACTGCCCCGTTTGTAAACGCTGAGATCAGTGAATATCTGGTCATTGAAGACAAGTTCACGAACGGCCGTCCTCCGCTTGAGCAGGCGGGCATTATTTTCACCGACCGGGATACCGTCAATAAGGTGGAGACGATGAAGGTGACCACCTGTCTTAATCCGCTGCATACCGCACTCGCCGTGTCGGGCTGTCTGCTCAGCTATACACTGATTGCCGATGAGATGAAGGACGATACGCTGCGCAAATTTGTGGAAATCATCGGCTACACGGAAGGGCTGCCGGTAGTTGTGGATCCGGGCATCCTTAGTCCGAAGCAGTTCCTGGATGAGGTGCTGCAGGAGCGCTTCGCCAATCCGTTTATTCCCGACACACCGCAGCGGATTGCAACCGACACCTCGCAGAAGGTCGGCATCCGCTTTGGAGAAACGATTAAATCGTATATCCGCAGAGAGGATCTGGATCCGGCCGGGCTGACAGCCATTCCGCTGGCGATTGCCGTCTGGTGCCGCTATCTGCTTGGCGTGGATGATGAAGGGAATGCCTTCACGCTCAGTCCTGACCCGCTGCTTGAAACTTTGCAGGGGCATCTGCAGGGTGTTGTTCTGGGAGACACATATACCCATGTGCGGGCAATTCTGCAGGATGAACAGCTGTTTGGCGTGAAGCTCTATGACATCGGCCTGGGCGATAAGATTGAGGGTATGTTCTACGAGCTGCTGGCCGGACCGGGAGCGGTAAGACGCACACTGGAGAAGTATCTGAAATAAGGGGACATGAGCAAATGAAGGCACTGATTCATGAGGATTTTCTGCTGCAGTCTGAGGAAGCCCGGATACTCTATCATGAGTTCGCCAAGGACTTGCCGATTATAGACTACCACTGCCATCTTGATCCGCAGGCCATCGCTGAAGATAAACGGTTCAACAGCATCACTGAGGTCTGGCTGGGCGGGGATCATTATAAATGGCGCGCGCTGAGAACGTTCGGCGTGGAGGAGAACTATATAACCGGTCCGGCTTCAGATGAAGAAAAGTTCGCCAAGTGGAGCGAGGTTCTTCCTTTTACCGTGGGCAATCCGCTGTTTCACTGGTCGGCCTTGGAGCTGAAGCGCTATTTTGGCGTGGAGGAACAGCTGAATTCCCAGAACTGGCGGGAAATCTATGAGCATTGCAATACGCTGATTGCAGATAAGGGCTTCTCCGCACAGGGACTGATCACACGCTCCAATGTGAAATGGATCTGCACCACAGATGATCCTGTCGACGATCTGCGTTATCACGGGCAGATTTCCGGGCAGCAGGCGTTCAAAACCGGCGTCACGCCAACTTTCCGTCCGGATAAGGCGCTGCTGATTGAAGCAGAGACCTTCCCTGGGTATGTCTCCAGTCTGGAGCAGGTGGCAGGGTACCCGATTACCAGCTTCGCACTGATGGAACGTGCCTTGCTGGAGCGGATTGAATATTTCCACCGTCAGGGCTGCATGATTTCCGACCACGGGTTCTCGCATCTGCCGTATGAAGAAGCTCCGGCCTCAGTCCTCGAAGACATCTTCAGCAGACGTCTGGGCGGTGACAACCTCAGCAGGCTGGAATGTGACCAATACGCGACTGCGCTGCTGCTGGCCATGGGCCGGAAATACGCTGCACACGGCTGGACCATGCAGCTGCATATCGGGGCAATCCGAAATCCGAATACACGCAGATTCCGTGAGCTGGGGCCGGATACAGGCTTCGATACCATTGGCGACAACAGCTATGCCGACCGGTTATATAAGCTGCTCGACGGGCTTGACCGGACCGGCGAACTGCCCAAGACGATCATTTACAATCTGAATGCGGCACAGAATGATGTGCTGGCAGCGATGATTGGTTCTTTTCAGGGCGACGGCATCAAGGGCAAAATCCAGTTCGGCTCCGGCTGGTGGTACAACGACCAGAAGGACGGCATGATCAAGCAGCTGACATCCCTGTCGAATCTTGGTCTGCTCAGCTGCTTTGTAGGCATGCTGACGGATTCCAGATCGTTTCTATCCTACACGCGCCACGAGTATTTCCGCCGTATTCTGTGCAACCTGATCGGAGGCTGGGTCGTGAACGGCGAAGCGCCAAGGGATCTGCCTTTCCTGGGCCGAATCGTACAGGATATCTGTTTTCATAATGCTGACCGTTATTTTGAATTAGGCTGATTGTCCGTTATCCTTATAGGAGCAGGGCCCGTATTTTCGGGCTCTGCGTTTTTTTGTCTAGTAGAGGATGTATAATGAGATTCGAAGATTAAAGAACTCATGAGGAGCGGAAGGAATGAACGCATCAGAATTTCAGCAGTATGTTAGAGCATTTAGTGAAGTGAAGGGCTTTGATACGAGTACCATAGAGCAGCGGATGTTATACTTGATGACTGAGGTCGGCGAATTAGCCAAGGAAGTGCTGTCCGTGTCCTTTCATCCCGATGCGGAACGAAAAGCGAACCTGGGCTACGAGATGTACGATGTCGTGTGGAATATTTTTGATCTGGCCAATAAGCTGGACATTGATCTGGAGAAAGCGTTTAGCGAGAAGAAAGGGATTAATGACCTCAGAAATTGGGATTAGGGAAAAATCACCCGGTTACCGGCGATTAATAGGTTCGCCGGATCACCGGGTTTTTCCGTCTGAAAAGATAAACTGCATTCTCATTTGAGGGAGGAACCATAAGCGCAGACAACCGCTCGCTGAGCTCCATCGTGAACAGGTCAGCATTATGGTAGGCTTCGAAATCTCCGGTATAGGCAGAGCTTCTTGTTCCGATGACGATATAGAGATTCACGGAATCCGTTTTGAACACATGTTTTTCATACGGATTTTTGGGAACAGGCCAAGAGCACAGCACCACTTCGGAAATTTCTCATTTATGTGCTCCAATATATCGTTTTTTATTCATTATAATGAAAAAAAGGGGCCGGTCCAAGACCGGCTCCTTCATAACTAACTATATTCCGCTGTTCACAAGGTAACTTATTCGCTGCGCAGTGCAACCACCGGATCTTTTTTTGCTGCGAATTTGGCAGGGATGAATCCGCCCAGCATGGTCAGTCCGACGCTGAGTACCACGAGTCCGAAGGCATGCAGCGGATTCAGCTGGGCCACATTCGACAGGTCGGTAATCGACTTGAGGATGATGTTGACGGGAATGGTCAGCAGATAAGCGATCCCGATGCCCAGCAGTCCCGAGAGCGAACCGATAATGCAGGTCTCGGCATTGAAGACACGCGTAATATCCTTTTTGCGTGCACCCAAGGCGCGGAGTACACCGATTTCTTTGGTCCGTTCAAGCACGGAGATGTAGGTGATGATCCCGATCATAATCAGGGATACGACCAGCGAGATGGAGGCAAAGGCGATCAGCACCATGGTAATTCCGTCCATAATGCCGCTGGAGAGACTGGTGACCATCTCAGCTAAATCGGTGTAGACAATCATTTCTTTGTCGCTGCGGCCTTCATTCCATTGATCCAGATACTTCACGATGCCCTCTTTAGCTTCAAAATCTTTAGGATATAAAGAGATTGAAGATGGAGTAGCTACAGCACCCAGGGCGGCAAGCGTATCTTCCTTGGACACTGAGCTGCCTGGATCCGAGCTTGCGCTGGAGTTGCCCATACTGAAGCTCATGCCCATACCCATACCGCTGCCCATGCCGCTGACCTGTGAGAATACCTTCCCGGTAAGCACGTTGACCTGCTCCTGCTGTTCCTGGGCTTTGACAATGGAGGAATTCTTCGCATTGGTTATAAACTCTTCCGCCAGACTGTCAGAGTAGGCGATTCCCGCCGACATGGTGGACATTGGGGAATCCTGCTGCTTGCGGATGATTCCAGAAATTTTCAACGTGACGGCATTGCCGCTGTTGTACATTGCACTCAGATTGGCAGCATTGCCGTTTAGCTTAAACATGCCGTCAGATTCGATATAGTAATCATCGTTATAGATCAGCTTGAACTCCCGGCCGACAATATCATCGAAGCTGATGTTAGCTGCTTTATAATCGAGGCCGAGGGCTTCGAGAATGCTTTGGCTCATCCGGTTATATTCATCAACGACCATAACGAGGTCCGTAGACTTCTCCGGCAGGCTTCCGGCCAGCAGATCATAGTAATCAGCAAGATAGCTGCCTTCAACACCGGCGGGTTTGTCGGGATACGAGGTAAAGTTCAGACTAGCTGTATCGACGGGGACGGCGGTCTCGCCATCGGACCTAAGGATATTCATGTTGACCTTGCGGCTGTAGGATACGCCGTCCAGCAGGGCAGGATCGATACCGTCCAGATACTTCAGATACTCTTCACTTAGCACATTCGTATGCATAACCGTGTTGGCGGATGGATCATAAGGGTAGATTTCACCCGCACTGGTGAATTCTTTCCACTTTTTGTCTTTCTTTCCGGCATCTTCCGATGGCCGGCTGGACAGATCAATGCTGGCAGCCGATTCATTGATGGTCACCGGGAAATTGGATAAGGCGCCGGATTCATAGCTGCTGATCTGCTTGTCGAACCCGTTCGAGAGCGACAGAATCAACGCAATACCGATAATGCCGATGCTGGAGGCGAAGGCGGTGAGAGCCGTTCTCCATTTTTTGGTGGAGATATTTTTGCCGGATAATTTGAGGGCGGTAAAATAGCTCATTGCCGTCTTTTTCAGCTGATAATTGGTATTCTCCTGAATCTCGTCAGGGGGATTGCTGTCCGAAATGACCTTTCCATCTCTGAACTGTACGATCCGGTCGGCATAAGTCTCGGCCAGCTCCGGATTGTGGGTGACCATGACAACCAGCTTATCCTTGGCAATCTCTTTGATTAGCTCCATAATCTGTTCGCTGGTTACCGTATCCAGTGCACCGGTCGGCTCATCGGCGAGAATAATGTCGGGATCATTAGCCAGTGCTCTGGCGATGGCAACACGCTGCATCTGGCCTCCAGATAGCTGGCCGGGCTTTTTGTGGATATGCTCCTTAAGTCCGACCTTCTCCAGCGCTTCTACAGCCTTGCGGTGTTTGACTTCGGCACTCACGCCGCTTAAGGTCATGCCCATTTCCACATTGTCTGTAATGCTCAGGTGGGAGATCAGATTATAGCTCTGAAAAATAAAGCCCACACTGTTATTGCGGTAAGCATCCCAGTCACTGTCCTTGAAATGTTTGGTCGAGGTTCCGTTAATAATCAGGTCCCCGTTGTCATACTGGTCAAGCCCGCCGATCAAATTCAGACAGGTTGTTTTGCCGGAACCGCTGGGTCCGAGAATCGCCACAAACTCGTTTTTTCTGAAGTCCAGACTGACATCATTTAAGGCAATTTGCGTGAAACTGCCCGTTGTATAACTTTTAGAAATGTTTTTCAATTGCAGCATACCGTACTCTCATCCTCTCTTAATCCATCCATCTCTCTTGTGTGTGCAAAGCGTAACATACGATTATGAACTGAACATCAACTCGTACAGCCTGGCAGCCGGGGAGCTGCCTATGTATAGTAAGTGTTACGCTCTCCGTTCATAATGGGTTCATAAAGTTGTTGTACAATGTTATAAGGATTACCGAACCTTGAGGGAACGCAGGTGGAGAAATGATCAACATTCTTGTAGTAGAGGACAACGATAAGCTGCGGCAGCTGATCGGCACGGTGCTTACCAAACACGGGTATAACCCGGTGGTGGCAGTGGATGGACAACATGCGCTGGAGCTGCTGGATACACATTATATTGATTTGATTATCTCGGATATTATGATGCCAAACGTGGACGGATATGAACTGATCCAAAGGCTGAGAGAGGCAGGCTATAATACTCCGGTGCTGATGGTTACCGCAAAAGAAAGCTTCAAGGACAAGCAGCGCGGGTATCTGGCCGGCACGGATGATTATATGGTGAAGCCGATTGATGTGAACGAGATGATTTTGCGGGTCGGGGCACTGCTGCGACGGGCACAGATTGCGAATGAACGCAGGCTGGTAATCGGGGAGGTCATACTGGATTCAGATTCCATTACGGTCTACCGCGGGGAGAAAAGCCTGCTGCTGCCCCAAAAGGAGTTCTACCTTCTATACAAGCTGCTGTCCTACCCGAACAAAATCTTTACCCGCCAGCAGCTGATGGACGAGATCTGGGGGATGGACTCAGAAACGGATGCGCGAACTGTAGATGTGCATATCAACAGGCTGCGTGAACGCTTCAAGGACTGTCCTGAATTCGAGATTGTTACCGTCCGGGGATTAGGGTATAAGGCGGTGAAACGCTGTTGATCAGACCGAGAAAAATACGCAATCTGTGGGGGACGCTGGTTCTAATGGTGTTCTTGATTATGCTGAGCGCGGCGCTATTAATGGCACTGATGAGCTTTTTGATCGTACATTCGGGAATTATTGATGTGGGCCGGTTCAATATCTTTTGGCCGATTTCCTTCGTAATGGTTGCCAGCATCTTGATCGGGACGGTTATAACTGCGATTTCTGGACGTAAAATCCTGACCCCGATCATCGATCTCAGTGAAGCCGCCAAGCAGGTTGCCAAAGGAGATTTCAGCATTAGAGTTGCGCATGAGGATCATAGAGTCGATGTGCTTGGGGAGATGGCCGTCAATTTCAACCGTATGGTGCATGAGCTGGGCGGCATTGAGACACTGCGCAATGATTTTATCGTTAATGTCTCGCATGAATTCAAGACCCCGATTGCGGCGATTGAGGGTTATGCCACCTTAATGCAGGATCATGATCTTTCACCGAAGGAACGCCAGGAATACAGCCGTCTGATCATTGAGAGCACGAGGCAGCTGTCCTCACTGTCCAGTAACATCCTGAAGCTGTCCAAGCTGGAGAATCAGGAATTCATCGTGGACAAAAGCCATTTCGGCCTTGATGAGCAAATCCGCCAGGCCCTGCTGCTGCTGGAAGCCCAGTGGAATGACAAAGATATCAATCTGGACCTCAACCTTGAACCTGTCGTGTTCTATGGCAACGAGGATCTGCTGATGCAGGTATGGCTGAATTTACTTGGGAATGCTATTAAATTTACGGACAGCGGAGGGGAAATTACCGTCGATCTCTCCACAACAGGCCATGCCGTTACTGTGACAATCACAGATTCCGGTATCGGTATGACAGAGGAAGTAATGAAGCATATCTTCGTGAAATTCTATCAGGGGGATCAATCGCGGTCGGCCGAAGGCAACGGCCTCGGGCTGCCGCTGGTCCGGCGTATTGTGGAGCTGTGCGGAGGAGGAATTTCGGTTGAGAGCACGCCGGGGGAAGGCTCGGTATTTGCGATTACCTTCCCCTTTGGGGGGTGCTAGTTTATTGATATGGCAGACTTATCGTTACGGAAGTTCCTTGTCCCAGGACACTTCTGACTTCGACTCCATATAAGCCGCCGTAAATTATCCGGATACGGTTCTGAACATTGAGCATTCCCACCGAGCTGCCCGAATAATGCTGAATTTCCTGCAGCTTCTCTGCTGCAATACCATCTCCATTGTCTTCAATGATGAACCGCCGCGTATTATTGTCTATTTCTGTACGAATGACGAGCTTTCCGGTACGCTTGATTCTGAAACTGTGTACAAATACGTTCTCGACAAAGGGCTGCATAAGAAATTTAGGCACTGTCGTGGACAGGATCCGTTGATCCATCTCCAGCTGAATCTCTACTTTTCCTTCAAACCGCTTGGACATTAAGTAGATATACCCTTCAAGATAAGCGAAATCCTCTGCAAACAGGACCAGATCCTTGTTGTTCTTCACCGTATACTTCAGCATGCGTGACAGGCTGATAATCATCTCACTCAGCTCATCCTGATTGTTCTCCAAGGCAACCATGCTGATCATATTGAGTGTGTTATACATAAAATGCGGATCCAGCTGAAGGTTGAGGGCTGTAATTTCCGCATCCTTTTCCTTAAGCTTGATTTCATAATTCTCCTCAATTAACGTGCCGATTCGTTCATTCATGAGGTTGAAGTTATGGATCAGAATACGGATTTCCTTTGTGCCTATAGCCGGTAGTTTGACCTCGAAATCACCTTTCCCGGTGCGGTTAACCGCTCTGGTAATCCGCCGGATGGGGTTGGTAATACGTCCGGCAATCCAGTAGGACGCAACTGCCGCGATGATGAGAATAAAGACTGCCCAGTATAAAAGTGTGGAGCGCATCGCCCCGATAATCGTACCTGCGAGCTGCTCCTGAGGAAAGGCAATGAGTGAGATCCAGCCGGTTACGTCAGAGGTGTCATAACAGACAATCATTTTCCTGCCGGCTATTTCAATGGTGCCGAAGCCGTTTTCCGTCTTCATGATCTGGGAGAGCCATGGAGCATTTAATGTGGACGATAATTCCTCCACACCATCAGAACTGGATATTACGGTGCCTTCCCGGCTGAGAACCATGTAATAGCTGCCTTCGATCGGTATACTCTCCTCCAGCAGATTTTTGAAGAAATCCTCTTTGAAATTAACAAGCAGTACAGGAGCTTCAACCCCTTCAGGAAAGGTGTAGTAGACACTCCCATTTATGATTGCCCCGTCAAGCATCTCTGCGGCGGAGAACATATACTCATAGTCAGTTTTTATATTGTCTAGATACTGGATGTGGAACATTTCCGCGAATTTGTAGGTAGGAATCCACATGATTTTGCCTTTGGCCGCTTCGGCGGTTTGATAAATCCGAGAGGCTTTCAGTGCATCTGCGGGAATGAAGCTTTTTCCGTATTCTCCACTGTAGAATGTGGTTGGCCCGAAAGTATAATAGCTTGTAGCCAGCTGTACAGAATAGATATCCTGGGAGTGGGAGAAGTATTTCTTGATGATATCGCTCACAATATGGTCAAGCTTCAGAATATCCTCATCATTGCCCGGAAGGATTGTGCCAAAAGCTTCATACAGTTCTTTATCATTAGAGAAGGCGACGATATTCTGCCCGATCAAAGACAATTTGGTGTCGATGATGTCATTGTTCTTCTTTACAATTTGATAGGCATTTTGTTCGGCAATATCCGTAACGACGGCTGTGCTTATGACATAGTATCGGTACCCGAATATACCCAAGGTCATCGTGATCAGGAGGATGAACAAAGCGATAAACTGGGTGCGGAGACTTATATTTTTGAGGAATTGAATTTTCATAGTCCGTGTCTACTCCAGTTTCTGAATGCGTTTATATTTATTGGGAGAGACACCTGTTTCTTTCTTGAATGTTTTGTTGAAGTATGCGGCATCCCGATAACCGACACATAATGCTATTTCATTCATTTTTTTGTCTGTGCTAAGAATCAGTTTCTTGGCCTCGTCTATCCGTACCTTTTGCACATACTCCGAAAACCCGATTTCGGCGATGGATTTGAACAAGGTGCTGAAATAAGAAGGGTGAAAATGATACCTTCCCGAAACCTCTTCCAGCGAGATGTCCTTATTATAATTTTGAGTGATATATTGGATACACTGGGTGATCACAACCTGCTGCTGAGTTTTAGAATGACGGTGGAACAGCCTGTGTACTTTTAGTAAAAAGGTGAGCAGGATTGGCCGTATTTCGGTATATTCCCGGCAGTTATACAGCTGCAATTTCAGCTCTGCCATCCATGTCCGGCAATCCTCGTCCTCCAGTTGGTTTCTGACCGGTTTAACTGCCTGCAGCATAAAGCCGTACCACTCGTCTTTTAGCAGCACAGGGTCGCACTTGTGGTCCTTTAGCTTGTCAAGGTGCCCGCCGACAAGTTTCTGCAGAGCATAGTCGTCCTGCTCATTCAGTGCATTCATAAATAAGGAAAATTCCTCTTTAAACGGAAAACGGGAGCTGAAATGAAGCGGACTATCGTCCGCCATTATTACTTTGCGCTGCCCTCCATAGAAGAGGGCCGACAGTGCCGAATGAGCCTGCTTGAACGAATAAGCAGCGTCAACCAGCAGATCCTGTACTACGGGACCTGCCGCGATAGCTATGTTAAGCCCGGATTCCGGGCTGTTCATGCTGGATAAACGGTCGAAAATGGGGAGCAGTTTGTTGATCCCTTCCGCAGATTCACAGAAGTACGGGAGGACGAGCAGGCGGCTGTCTTCCTCCAGACGGAATACGCAAAGCTGGTCAGAAGGATCGAACTGCTGCAGGATGGACTCCCGCAAAGCGCAACTTGCTTCTATTGTCTCTGATTCACTGAGAGCCAATTTGTTGTGCAGCGCAAACAGGATAATGGCACCCCTAGCGCTAGCATTGTGTAGTCTCGCGCGGACTTCCGACAATTCCCCGCTGTCGGCCCGCAGATGAATCCACTGGTTCATCAAATAATACTCATAGACAGGAGCGGTGGCAGCAAGCTGACGCTGGTCGGTAAGCAGCTTCTGGCTGGAGTGCTGCTCTTCCAGCAGAAGAGCTTCCAGACGTTCCAGCAGCACAGTCAGTTCAGGTTTACCTATAGGCTTAAGCAAATAATCAAAAGCCTGAAAGCGCAGAGCCTGAACGGCGTATTCGAATTCGTCATAGCCGGTCAGCATTACTATTTTGGGCGTCGGGGTTAATTTCGAGAGGATTTCAATCAGGGCGATGCCGCTGAGATGAGGCATATTGATATCGCTTATAAGGATATCAACTTTGTCTCTGCGGATGATATCCAGTGCCTCGTCCCCGTCATAGGCTTCCATTACGGTATAGGCGGGCTTTAACTGCCGGATCACTGCAACAAGCGCTTTGACCTGTCTGGGCTCGTCATCAACAACCAATATTGTAAACATGGGCCACCCCCAAGTGCTCCTAATTAATTTATGTAACCGGATACATTTGCTATTATAGCATAGAAGATCCGGTGCCCGGGGACGTTCGGTAAGCAAGCTAAAAAAGTGCAATAACCTTAAAATGTTACAAGTTATGCTTACGATACGTCATTTATAATTCAATCATGAATAGCGGTAGCGCTTTCAAAGTAAATGAATTCAGGGGGGCAAGCATGAAAAAGTCTAAAAGCAAACAGCTGTTGTCCATGATGAGCATCGTATTAATTCTAGGTCTTTTGTCCGCAGGCTGTGGGGGCAATGAGAAAGAACCGGCGGCAGTGAACAACTCTGCAGCTGGCAGTGCCAGTCCGACGGCTGCAGAAGAGCATGAGCCTGTGAAACTTAAATTTACGTATTGGGGAAGTGCAGACGAGAAGAAGGCTATCGAAAATGCAACCGCCAAATTTACGGAAAAGTATCCCTGGATTACCGTTGAGGATGTACAGATTCCAAATTCGGACTATAACACGAAGCTGACAGCAATGGCAGCAGCGAATGATATGCCCGACACCGGGTACATGACCGGAGACCTGGGAGATACCTGGGCGAAGCAAGGCAAGTTTGTCAATTTGTTTGAGATGTTTGCCAAGGACAATGAGCTGAAGAAGGAGGATTTCCTGGATACGATCTGGTATAAACAGTCCCCGGATAACGCCTGGGGCATCAGCACAGCCGGTGAAACGTTTGGGCTGTTCTATCGAAAGGATCTTTTGGAAAAGGCCGGGGTGGAAACCCCTCCAACTACAGCAGAAACGGCTTGGACCTGGGATCAATTTGTAGAAGCCGCGAAGAAGCTGACGCTGGACAAAAAGGGCAGGAATGCAGCTGATCCGGACTTTGATTCTAAGAGCATCAAACAGTACGGTGTCACCTTTGAAACATGGAATGAGCCGCTGAATAATTTCATTTACAGTAATGGCGGCGACTGGGTCTCGGAAGACGGCAAAGAGTTCACTCTGAACAAACCGGAAGCCGCCGAGGCCATCCAGAAATTAGCTGACCTGATTAATGTATATCACGTGGCCCCATCTCCGCTCGCAGCAAAGTCGCTTCCTGCCATGAATGTTGCACTCCAGTCGGGAATAACAGCGATGGCCATCGGTGGTCAATGGATGAACCTTGATCTCGGCAACGCCAAAGTCAATTATGATATCGGCGTCCTGCCGAAGCTGAAGAAGAGTCTGACTGTCGGTCTGAGCGGGGCGACTGTATTCTTTAAGGATTCCAAACACCCGGAAGAAGCCTGGATGCTCTTCAAGTGGATGTCTAATCCGGATGGTGCAATTGAACTGTATTCCAGCGGTTTGTGGATGCCGACGATGAAGGAATGGTACACCAATCCCGACCTGGTGGCTAAATGGGTCGATGCGAATCCGGCAGCCCATCCCCCAGGATTCAAGGAAGCCATGATGAATCAGTTCCTGAACCACTCGGTGCCGGGGTCAACCTATTATCTGAAAAACTATGCCAAAGTGAACACAGCCGTCATCTCGGCTCTGGACTCCGTATGGCTGGGTAAAAAGACGGCGCAGGATGCTCTAAATGAAATTGCGCCGAAAGTCCAGCCTGATATCCAAGGCAGATACGATAAATAAAGAGGATACGGCCGATTGAAGGAGCATCCGAAGCTTATCAGAGGCTCCTTCAAGAAAGCTTCCCATTCATAGGAGGGTGAGAGAGAGTATGTCTACTGCAGTTCAGCTGGATTGGGAGAAGACGCAGATGGATGCCCAGCGCCAGGCCAGGAAAAAAAGGATGAAAAACTTAAGGACCGGACTTTTATTTACTTCACCGGTGCTGCTCGGGTATTCCATTTTTATCGTAGTTCCGCTGGTGATTACTTTTGTGCTCAGCTTTACGGATTATTCGATTGGAGCGCCGATGCATTTTATTGGCTGGAGCAACTTTACGGATATGTTCTCGGGAAGAGACATGTTTTTCTATCCTGCCGTCAAAGCCACCTTTTATTATGTATTCGTTAGTGTTCCTGTGGGCATCGTTTTCGCATTTTTTGTAGCGGTTCTGCTAAATCAGAAAATTAAGGCGAGAGCTTTTTTCAGGGGGGTCTTTTATTTACCGGTCATCATTCCGATTGCTTCGGCGGGGATTATCTGGATGTGGATGCTGCAGCCTGATTTCGGTGTGGTGAATTATATGCTCCAGACACTTCATTTGCCAACTTCATTATGGCTTGCTTCTGATAACACGGTAATTCCAACATTGATATTGTTCAGCCTTTGGAATTCCGGGAGCATGATTGTGATCTTTCTGGCAGGGCTGCAGGGGATTCCGGCCCATCTTTACGAGGCACTTGAGGTGGACGGGGGAAATGCCTGGCACAAGCTTCGTTATATCACCATCCCTATGAGCTCACCGATTATTTTTTTTAACACGGTTATGGGTTTTATCAATGCTTTCCAGACCTTTGTGCAGCCTATGGTCATGACCAGCGGTAATTCGGGCAGCGGCGCAGCGGCGATGGGCGGACCGGATAATGCCAGCCTGCTCTATGTACTGTATCTGTTCCAGAATGCATTCCGCTTCTCAAAAATGGGGGCGGCCAGCGCTAATGCAGTACTGCTTTTTATTGTTACCTTAATTTTTACCTTTTTGATTTTCCGGTTCTCCAAATCCTTTGTTCACTATGAAGGAGATGGCAAAAGATCATGACCAAACAGAGACGCACAACAAAAATACTGCTCTATCTGCTGCTGATCAGCGGCACAATCTTTGCGCTGTTCCCGTTTTATTGGATGCTTCGTACGGCACTCGTGGGCAGTGATCTGATCTTCGAAATTACGCCGACCTTCTTTCCAAAGCATCTGGAATTTCACAATTTCCGCGATGCACTGCAGGCACAGCCGTTTGACCGTTTTTTCCTGAACAGCAGTATAGTAACGGTGGCCAATATTGTCGGTGTACTGCTCAGCAGCTCGCTGTGTGCCTATGGTTTTTCCAGAGTGGATTGGCCCGGCCGTGACCGGGTGTTCGGGGTAATGCTCACAGCGCTGATGCTGCCGTTTGCGGTTGTGATGATTCCGCAGTTTATCGGCTGGAGAACGCTGCATTTGACGGATACACTGGCACCGCTGATTATTCCGGCTTATTTCGGCGGAGGATTGTTCAACATCTTTCTACTGCGTCAGTTCTATATGGGCATCCCCCGGGATTTGGATGAAGCCGCATTTATGGATGGGGCCAATCATTTCACTGTATTCCGGAGGATCATTATGCCGCTTAGCTCCCAATCGATGATTGTGGTCGGTCTGTTTACTTTCCTGAACAACTGGAATGACTATTTAGCGCCGATGATCTACCTGTCCTCTGAGAAAAACTATACGTTAATGCTTGGACTTACTCTGTTTCAGGGAGCGTATTCATCCCAGTGGAATCTGATGATGGCGGCGGTATCGCTTGTTGTGCTCCCGTCCCTGATCATATTCCTGTTCGCCCAGAAATACTTTATTCAGGGCATTGCCATGACCGGTGTAAAGGGGTAATTTATCCGTCACTGACTGTTGTTCAATCATAGTATGGGAGGTTAGGATTTGAAAAAGAAACTGCTCAGCCTGCTCAGCGTGTCCCTGCTGCTGTTGTCCCTGCCAGTAATGCCAGCCAGTGCCGCCATACCGGCAACATTCACTGTAGATTTGGCCAATCAGTACCGTTCGGTGACACATGTGGCATCAGGTTCTTTGTATGGTCTTGCTGGAGAAGGGCGGCCCTCCGACAGCCTGATCGCTCCGACTAAGCCCAAAATGTTTACACAAATGGCTCCGAACGGCGGGCAGCTGCCGAATGGAGAGACTGTACCGATTGGAGACGCTCTGAAGGTGGCCCCCATAGCGGCGCGAAACGGAGCGGCTGTCACCATCCGGATGCCAGATATTTACTCGAACTTCCCTTATCAATGGTTGAGCTGGGCGGATTGGTACAGCAAGGTAGACACAATGGTTAATGCCAGATTAGCCTCCGGTGCGACCAATATTTATGGATACGAACTGTGGAATGAACCGGACTGGACCTGGAAGAGTGCAGCCGGAACGTTCCTGGATGGCTGGAAGAACACCTATTTACGGGTAAAGACCCTTGATACTGCAACGAAAACGATCGGTCCAAGCTATTCCCGCTATGAAGAATCCTGGATGAGGAATTTCCTGACCTACGCCAAGGCCAATAATGTGCTTCCGGATATTATCAGCTGGCATGAGCTTGGCAATACGGTTGCGGATACCTGGACTATCAAAGCCCATATTGCAGCTTACCGGCAAATCGAGCTGGATCTGGGCATTTCTCCAAGACCGATCAGTATTAATGAGTATGGGGTGCCGAATGAAGAAGGTGTTCCCGGCGGGATGGTCCGCTATTTTGCCCAGTTTGAACGGGAAGGGGTAGATACGGCCACAGCGGCTTTCTGGTTCCGACCCGGCCGGTTGAGCAATATTGTTACGGATGCAGGAACGGCAAACGGCGGATGGTGGCTTTATAAGTGGTACGGTGATATGTCCGGGCAGATGGCAATGACGACTCCAGTATCAACAAGCTCGCTGGCTTTGGATGGCATTGCCAGTGTCGACAATGCAAAGGGTACCGTACATGTAGTCTTCGGAGGCGGCAGCGGCGATCATACAATAGTAATCAAAGGGTTTGGCAGTGTATCCAAGTTCTCCGGTAATGCCCACGTGAAGCTGGAAGCCACGCCGTGGTTGGGAGTGGACACTGCTGTCTCCTCACCGGCAAGCGTATTTGAAGGTGATTATGCCATAACAAATGGTCAAATTAATGTACCGGTCACCAAAATGAATGCTTCCTGGGGTTATCACTTGACGATTACTCCTGCAGCCGGTTCAAATAACAACTTGTATGAAGCAGAAAATGCCACGGTGAACCGGGCCAATCTTTTCAGCAATGCCAGTGCCTCGAACGGAAAATATATCGGACAAATCGATTATAACGACAGTTATGTTCAATTTACAGTCAATGCAGCGGCAGCAGGCGTGTACAATCTTGATGTCCGTTATGCCAACGGAACCAACGCCAACTCCAATCAATCCCTGTCAGTCAACGGCGGGACGGTTGCAACCTTAACCTACCCAGTGACGGGCGGCTGGTTATCGGCTGGACACGTGGGTACATTGTCCACGAGCGTCAGCCTAAATGCAGGCAGCAACACGATCCGATTCACCAAGGGAGCCAGCGGATATACCGAGCTTGACTATATTCAGCTGATGCCAAAACCGGCCTATAAAGAAAGAGTCGAGGCTGAAAAAGCGGAGATTAATCAGGCTGCAGTCCATGATGGCGGTTATGCCTCGGAAGCCAGGTATGTTGGCGGGATTGATTATGCCGACAGCTATGTACAGTTTACTGTAAATGCCCCGTCAGCCGGAACGTATACGATGGATGTCGGGTATGCCAACGGCACTACAGGGAACTCTACACACTACCTCTCGATTAACGGAGGCGCTGCGAGTATCGTAACCTATGCTGCAACCGGGGGCTGGATCAATGCTGTTCCGAACATCGGATATCGCAAAATACTCACGCTAACCGTAACACTCCAAGCTGGAGCGAATACGATCCGGTTCACCAAAGGAGCGGCAGGATACGCCGAACTCGATTACATCGAAGTCAGGTAATAAGCTAGCTTAGTCCTCTATTGCGCGGGCGTTCATTAGACCGCCCGCGCAATAGAGGTTTTTTTTGTGTACTAGGGTTACATAAAATAGCTGTTTATATTTAGTTAGATCATTGACAATTTGAATTCTAACTATTATGATATCCTTGTTACTTAGAATTCTAACTAAACATGATGACGTGAAACGCATGGAGGAATGAATATGAGCCAGGAAACATCAAATCAATATTATCTGGAATCAGCTCCGCTGAAGAAGGCAATTACCCACCTGTCGATACCCATGATGATTGGAATGTCGGTCGGGACCATTTACAATGTTATCAACGCCTATTTCATCGGGCTGCTGCACAATACGCATATGCTGACGGCGATTACGCTGGGCCTGCCTATTTTTACTGTATTAATGGCCTTTGGCAATGTGCTGGGAGTAGGCGGCGGGACGTTTGTGACCCGGCTGGCTGGTGAGAAGAATCCAGAGAAGGGCCGGAGAATCGCCGGTTATTCCTTCTATGCGAGTATTATCGCCGGCATTGTAATTGCACTGCTTGCTTTTTTGGCGATTAACCCGATTACACGGCTGCTTGGTGCGGATGACGCTACGTTTGATTTTGCCAAAACCTATGCCTTGACCCTGTTCGCTGGCGGGTTCGTGATTGTGCTCAATTTTGCGCTGGAGCAGCTGGTACGCTCGGAGGGGGCATCGAAGGAATCGATGTACGGGGTGTTTATCAGCACGGCGCTTAGCCTGATTTTTGATCCGCTGTTTATTCTGGTGCTGAACTGGCATGTGGCAGGCGCGGCGCTGGCGATGATTCTGGCGAATGTGGGCTCGGTAGTTTATTACATCTATTTCCTGGAGACAAAGAGTGAACACTTAAAGGGGTTCTTGAAGCATTTTAGAATTTCGGTTCAGGATAAGCTGGAAATCTATAAAATCGGAATCTCTGAGCTGCTGCAATCCGCTTTTCTGATTGTGACAACGCTGCTGCTGAATAACTACGCTATTCAATATGGAGACCATGTGGTCGCCGGCTTTGGTGTGGCGCTAAGAATCGTTCAGGTTCCGGAGTTTCTGTCAATGGGGTTATTCCTCGGTCTGATCCCGCTGTTTGCATTTACCTATGCCGGCCGCAATATCGTGCGCTTAAAATCGAGTATTAAATATGCCTTTGCCTGCATCGGAACGATTTCTATTGTGTTCGTCAGCCTGGTATTTATCTTCAGAGACACGGTCCTGCACTGGTTCTCCAACGACCCATCTGTGATCAGCAGCGGCGTAACGATTCTGGCAGCGATGCTGATCTCGGCTTTGTTTAATGGATTCACGGGACTGTTCATGAGTATTTTTCAGGCTACCGGACAAGGCGCACCCACAGCGATTATGGCCATTACTCAAGGCATCCTGTATATCCCGGTGATTATCGTGCTTCATTATCTTTTCGGACTGAATGGTGTTATCTGGTCTATGACCGTAACAGAAGTGATTACGAGTGTGATGGGTGTTATGCTGTTTGTTATGTTTAACCGGAAGCTCAAAAAGGTGAGCGGGAACGAGGCAGACGGGAACGAGGCTGGAGCACAGCCGAAGATTCACATTGGGGAGGATGTAAATGTCATATAACAACGCCGACCGAACAATTCATACTGAGCGGCTGCTGGAGAAATAACGAGATGGAGGCGCGGTAGCGAGATTTTCTCCCGCTAAATTCCCCCGGGAAGGATAGTGATGGTGGCTAGTGGGATTTTCTCCCGCTAATATCTCCATTACGGCTCAATATTAGCTAATTCGAGGATTTAGAGGGACTTTTTCCACCTAATATCCAATTTTAGTGTAAAATGACTGAATTAGTGGGAGTTTTTCCCGCTAGAATGCCGAGCGAAGTTCCATCCACCTATGCTAAATCCATCTGGGGAAAAGAGCATGAGATTATGTTCGCCTTCAGTGGATAATCACAATAAAAAGGCCAGACCGTCAGCAAGTGACGGTCTGGCCTTTTTAGAACAAACAGGGAGGATCTCCTACTTGGTTGAGGATTTTTTCAGGATCTCATGGACTTGGCTGACCATGGCGGTAGCGTCTGCACGGGTGATGGCGTCTTTTGGATGGAAATTGCCGTCTGCGTCCAGGCTCACGATCTTGAGGGCAATCGCCGTCTGAATAGCCCCGGAGTTTAAGATGTCGATCTCATTATTGTCTTTGATCTCCACCGGGTTTAGCTTAATCATCGGCAGCTGACCGCTTGTTTGTAGCGTATGAACCAGCAGGTAAGTGAAGGATTCACGGCTCATGCTGGAAGCCGGAGCGATCTTGATCTGCAGGCCGGCTTCAGGTCCTACGGCTTCTTTGATCAATTGAACAGCCTGTTCTGCCGTAAGGATCTCGTTTGCGGCTTCAGGTGCCGGGTGAGCCTTCAGATATGCCAGCGCATTGCTGATGGCTACGGCTGCTTCGGCCCGGGTGATTTTCTGCTGCGGATTAAACTTCCCGTTTGCATCCAGCTGCACAACACCGTAGTTCAGGGCGCGCTGGATCGAACCGGAATAGTCCGCCTTCACTTGGTCCTGGTCTTTGAATTCCACAACGACTGGCTTGATCATCGGCAGACGGCCGCTGATTTCGATCGCATCAATCAGCTGATGCGTGAATTCCTCGCGTGTTAACTTCTGGCCCGGCTTCAAATCCGCCGGCAGGTCCAGTCCGTGGACAGCAGCAATAATGAGGGCCTGCGCGTACCAGGCGGAATCATTGGCATTGGCAAAATAGTCCGTAGCCTTGGGCTCCTTAACGAATCGGATCAGATCCAGATTCAGTCCTAAGGCATTGACGATCATTTGAACCCCTTCAGCTTCCGAGATGGGAATATGCGGGCCGAACTGGGAGGCGCTGATCCCTTTGATCAGGCCGCTATTTTGCAGAGCGATGATCTTCTCTTTATCGGGGACGTTATTTAAGTCTGTGAAAGCTGCGGCGGAAGCGAATTGTTGTCCGGCAAAACTTAGCGCCAGAGCAGCGGCGGCGGATAGTGTAACAAGCTTGAATGTTTTTTTCATTTTCTTCACCTCGTGATGTAGTTTGTGGTTTATTTGAGCTCTTAGACGTGCAATCGGACAAAAAGGTTTCCACGAATGATTATTTATTCTTCAATGAACGTTTACACTATGCTGTACGTATAATAATTATTTGCTAACAGTCAGGAAGAGGTGAAGGGACATGCTTACCATCAGACATTTTACCAAGAGCTATAAAGGCGGAAAAAAAGCAGTAAATGACCTGAACTTAGTGGTCGAGCGGGGAGACATTTACGGCTTCATTGGACATAACGGTGCAGGCAAGACGACGACTATCCGGGCGGTAGTGGGGGTGCTTGATTTTGAAGAGGGAGAGATTGAAATTGACGGGATTTCGATGAAAAAAGACCCGTTAGCCTGCAAGTCCCGTATCGCGTATATTCCTGACAATCCGGACCTGTACGAACATCTTACAGGGATCCAGTACCTCAATTTTATCGGCGATCTCTTTAGTGTATCCAAAGCGGACCGTGAGCGGCTCATTCGACAATACAGCGATGCTTTTCAGATGACTGTGCATCTCGGCGATATGATCTCATCGTATTCTCATGGGATGAAGCAGAAGCTGGCGATTATTTCGGCGCTTATTCATAAACCGAAGCTGCTGGTATTAGACGAACCCTTCGTGGGACTTGATCCCAAGGCTGCCCATATGCTAAAAACAATCATGGCTGAGCTGTGTAATGAGGGCAGTGCGATTTTTTTCTCCACACATGTGCTGGATACGGCAGAGAAGCTCTGCAATAAGATCGCCATCATCAAGGGAGGCCAGCTGATCGCCCACGGCAAGACGGAAGAAGTTAAGGGCAAGAACAGCCTGGAGGATGTATTCATGGAGCTGATCGATAATGATTAATATCTGGAGATTAACGAAGATCCAGCTGCTCTCTGCCTTCGGCTTGAATAAAGCCCTGCATACCCAAGAGGTGAAGGAAAGACGCAAATTGCTGCTGCTAAGTATCGCTATACTCATTGGTGTGCTTATGATCGCGGTTTTTTCATTTGGATACAGCTATGCGATGGCACTGGCTTTTGAACAGATAGGCCGGGTGGAACTGCTGCTGGCCATCATGATGGCTGTTACTTCAATGGTAGGGTTCTTCACGACGGTTTATAAGGCAAGCGGAGTCTTGTTCAGCTATAAGGACTACGATTTGGTGATGTCGCTGCCGGTAAAGACGAGCCATGTGGTGGCAAGCCGTATTCTCCAGCTCTATGTGCTGAATTTGTTTTTTACGTTAATGGTGATGCTGCCGGCAGGTGCGGTATATGCGCTTCAAGCACATCCGGAGGCGTATTATTATTTGCTTTTTCTGCCGGCAATGCTGTGTATTCCATTCGTCCCGATTATTGCAGCAACCGTGATTGGTGCGCTCATCAGCTGGTTTTCTTCCCGTTTCCGGGCCAGCCGGATGATCAGCCTTGTCCTAACCTTTGCCGCGGTGATTGCGTTCATGGCAGGTTCATTTACTCTGAACGGTAACGGGCAGGAGGAACTTGCTGATCTGGGCACCGGACTGGCAGATACGATATATAAGCTATATCCGCTCACAGCTATGTATGTCGATGCTGTCTGCAACTACCGGATAGATTCATTTATTTTATTTATTTTGTTATCGGTGCTATCCTTTGTAATCTTTGCTGCCGTACTAGGGTCACGCTATAAAGCGATTCATACAGGTCTAATGACCAGCCATGCAGGCGGTAAATATACAATGAAGCCGTTAAAAGCATCCACGGTATTTCACGCCCTGTATCAGAAGGAGCTGCGCCGCTATTTCAGCTCTTCCAATTATATTTTGAATACAAGCATTGGCATGGTTCTGTTATTGATGTCGTCGGTTTCCCTGTTATTCATCAGCCCGGAGCAGCTGGGAGAGGTGGCCAAAATTCCTGAGCTGCAGCATTACTTGAATACACTGGCGCCTGTCTTCGTCTCCATGTTCATAGCTTTAAGCTGCACAACGTCGAGCTCCATTTCTCTGGAAGGCAATAATCTTTGGATACTCAAAAGCTCTCCAGTACCTAAGCACATCATCCTGCTCGCCAAGGTTGCCGTAAATCTCACCATTACCGTACCTATCACGATGATAAGCTGCGTACTACTGATTATATCGCTGCGGACAGGATGGATGGATAGCCTTTTACTGCTTGTAATTCCTGTTATCTTTGCCTGCTTTTCTGCGCTGATAGGCGTTATGGTTAACCTGAAACTGCCTAAGCTGGAGTGGACAAGTGAGGTTCAAGTGGTCAAGCAGAGTGCGGCGGTGCTGGTGGCAATGCTGATCGGGATTATTAGTTTGCTTGTTCCGGCAGGACTGTCGATTCTGCTGACGGGTGTGGACGGGAAGATTATCTTGCTTGGAGCAGCCGTAATTATGATTGTTGTGAGTTTGGGGTTATATAGATCTATGAAGGGGAATGGGGAGAGGCTGTTTCGGGGATTGTGAGGATTGTGTACAATAACTTAACCGTATTTTAACCAAAATCTTGTGTACACCACATATACAAGTGTCATAATAGTTTGAACATTTAAGTCCCCTTATGTTGTTCCCTATAAATTGAGAACGTGGTTATTGCAGCAAAGGAGCGGTGACGGTATGCAAACGGATCAGCAGGAAGCACAGAAAGATACTCAGAAAGGGAGGTTAGGCGCACTTTTAGAAGTGCTGACGGTTTCTGCCAAATTGGGCTTCACCTCTTTTGGGGGGCCGGTTGCCCATCTGGGGTACTTTCATAATGAATACATACGCCGCCGAAAATGGTTGGATGAACGCAGTTATGCTGACCTTGTAGCTCTTTGTCAATTCCTGCCCGGTCCAGCGAGTAGTCAGGTTGGAATTGGAATAGGTGTTGTAAGAGCGGGTCTGCTTGGGGGGCTTGTGGCGTGGCTAGGCTTCACTTTGCCGTCAGTCATTGCGTTAGTTGCGTTTGCCTTCCTGCTTCAAGGCTTTGATATTGGCAGTGCGGGGTGGATTCATGGACTGAAGATCGTAGCGGTAGCCATCGTTGCCCATGCTATTCTTGGAATGGGGCAAAAGCTTACACCGGACAGAAACAGGGTAACAATCGCTGTCATAGGAGCAGCCATTACATTGTCTTGGCAAACGGCATTCAGTCAGGTCCTGATTATCGTTGCTGCCGGAGCAGCAGGTTTATGGCTTTATCGAAAAAAAGCTGCGGAGCAAACACCTGACCTGCAAATACCAATCAGCAGAACCCTCGGGGTCGTCTGTTTAGTTTTATTTTTTGCGCTGCTGGCAGGACTACCTCTTCTCAGGGGGGCAGGAGACACCGGGTGGTTAGCCATGTTTGACAGCTTTTACCGCTCCGGTTCTTTGGTGTTCGGCGGGGGACATGTCGTCCTCCCCCTTTTGGAACGTGAAGTAGTTCCTCCGGGTTGGGTTAGCCAACAGGATTTTTTGGCGGGCTACGGGGCTACACAGGCGGTTCCAGGCCCGTTGTTCACTTTTGCAGCTTACCTTGGGACTATGGCCGGAGGAATTATTGGGGCAGTGGTTGCCACTTTCGGCATTTTCCTGCCGGCTTTTCTTCTTGTGATCGGTGCGCTCCCTTTTTGGAACGGATTACGAAACAACCCAAAAATCCAAGGGGCCTTGGTTGGAATCAACGCCGCTGTAGTCGGTATCCTGCTTGCTGCATGGTATGATCCCCTTTGGACTACTGCTATTTTGAAGCCAATGGATTTCGCCCTGGCGGTCATTTTATTTGTAATGCTGGTCTTCTGGAAGCTGCCCCCTTGGGTGGTTGTAGTAGCTGGTGCAGCAGGCGGAATGTTGCTGGCCCTTTGAGGGATACTATGTCCTGATGCTTACGATCCTGAAGGGAGCAATATAAATGATGAAAGGGCATATGATCACCAGTATCTTTTGCGTGATCCTTATGTTTCATACGCAGCCGGCTGAAGCGTCAGGAGGTATTTTGAAATCAAGGCCGGTAGACCCCTCATTGCTAAATTCACTTCGTCAGGGTGGATATATTCTTTATGTCAGGCACGGTGAGGCTACAGCAGGAGAGGACATGGCAGAAATTGATTTCAATGATTGCTCTACCCAAAAAAATCTTTCGGAGACCGGGAGAAGACAAGCTGCGCATTTTGGTGAGGCGCTGCGCAGACTGCACATTCCGGTCGAGACTCCGGTTCTGGCGAGTCCCTTTTGCCGGACCGTGGAGACCGCAGAGTTGGCTTTTGGTAAGGGTAAGGTCCAAACTGATCCGTTCTGGGTCAGAATATATCAATTAAGTGGTTCCTTGTCTCCCGCCGAGCAGCAAAGGATTGTCAATGACTTAACTTCTGTATTAGAAGTATTGCCCTCCCCCGGGACTAACCGGATTATCATCGCCCATGGTTTCCCTCAAGGGGTTGGATTAGGGGAAGTCGCAAATTTGGGTACTGTAATTATAAAACCAAACGGGCAAGGAAAAGGCTTTGAGGTAGTAGGCCGGTTCACTTTAGATGAATGGTTAAGCTTACTTCAGGAAGCGGGTTAATAGGGTTGACAGCCGCAATTTAGACATGGTAATTTATCACTAGAATAAAGGCAATGTAACCTTAGGGTTCAACCTCGCTGAGAAGTGCGGGTTGAACCCTTTTTGCATTCAACCTATAAAGGAGGATTAGGTATGTTAAGAACAGAATTGCTACTTCAGCGGCTTCATGAGATCGGCAAGTCGCTCGAACGTAAAGGGGGAGCTCTTGCATTATTAGGGGTGGGTTCCGTTGGGGTCGAGACAGCACGGCTGGATGAATATTCGGATTTGGATTTTTTTGTGATTGTGAGACCGGGGGAGAAGGACAGATATATTGACCGGCTGGATTGGCTCGAAGATGCACATCCTCTTGCCTATTCTTTTAAGAATTCAGATGCAGGATGCAAGATCCTGTTCGAGGACGGAATTTACGGGGAATATGCTATATTCGAGGAACGGGAGCTGGCGGAAGTCTCCTACACAGAGGGGCGGGTTGTATGGAAGGATCCGCTGTATGGCAACACGGAAATCGCCAAGCCTGTAATTCAGCTGCCTTCTCAAAAAAGTGACTCCCTGGACTTTCCTTTAAACGAAGCCTTAACCAATCTGTATGTGGGGCTGGGCCGTTATGCAAGGGGAGAACGCCTGTCTGCTATGAGGTTTATTGAGGTATATGCAATAGACCGGATTCTGTCCGTGCTCCATCTGCTGGAGCAAGAGGTGGATTACTTTCCCGACCCGTTCGGTAATGAGCGGCGGCTAGAGAAGAGATACCCCCGTTTTGCGGAAATCATCGGAGACATGATCCAGGGATACGATCGTGTTCCCGAATCGGCACTCCGTATTTTAAATTTCATCGAAGGCGTGTATCCGGTTAATTCAAGGCTAAGCGACGAGATCCGGCGGCTGGCTAGTCGGATTAACGGATAGATTTCTAAAGCAAATGGAGTTTTGCCCAAACAGCGGCAGAACTCCATGGTTGCGTTACACTTGGGCTGTAGGACGGATCACAATCTCGTTCACATCGATCTCATCCGGCTGTTCAATGGCATAAGCAATTGCGCGGGCTACAGCGTCCGGTGCCATTGCTAATTTATCCCGGACTGCAGTAAGCTGTTCTCTCAAAGCCGGGTCAGTCACGCCCTCCGTGAAATTGGTCTGTACAATGCCGGGCGAAATTACCGTTACTCGCAGCTTATCGCCAGCCTCCTGGCGCAGTCCCTCGGAGATGGCGCGCACTGCGAATTTCGTTCCGGAGTAGACGGACTGGTTCGGCACGGTCTTGTGTCCTGCTGTAGAAGCCGTGTTCACAAAGTGTCCGAAGCCCTGTCTACGAAAGACAGGCAACGCTGCAGCAATACCATATAGGACGCCTTTAATATTGACATCAATCATGTCCTCCCAGTCCTCAACGCGCAGATCATCGAGCGGGGAAATAGGCATAACCCCTGCATTGCTGACGAGGACATCCAGCTGTCCGTATCGTTCGCAAGCCAGTGCAACAAGTCTGTCCAAATCTTCGCGCTTTCTTACATCCGTGCTTGCATAAACGGCTTCGCCGCCGCTATCTGTAATCCTGGCAGCCAGAGCTTCAAGGCGATCTTTGCCGCGTGCGCCAAGCACAACCTTTGCTCCGTGCTCCGCAAGCCGGAGTGCTGTCGCTTCTCCAATCCCGCTGCTTGCACCCGTGATAATAACGACTTTACCCGCCAAACTTCCAACCCTAACCATCGCCCAATCCTCATTTCTTATTTCAATTATCCTTGCTAGTACATTCTAAGCAAAATACAATCTCATAAGGTAGACCGATCGCTGCCGATTCTTGCCTAATCCTATCCGGTACAGATATAATTAGCCATTAAGGTTGTTGGGAAGGAAGGGTGAAGCATGCAGGAATTTATCTCCCCGCCCATGATTTCTGCCAAACTGCAGGAGCTGGCTCTGCTTATTGCGCGTCATGCGCCTTCGGATGGAACCCATGAAACAGCTGTGCCGGAGCTTTGTTTCAGGCGCGCGAGCCAAATGTCTGAGCCGAAGCATACAGTCAATCTGCCCTCTCTATATGTTGTGGCCCAAGGTTCAAAGACGGCGACACTGGCTGGAGAAGAGTACAAATATGATCCCAGCACCTACATGGTCTCCTCTGTGCATCTGCCTGTAATCGGGCGAATTACAGAGGCCTCACCTGAGCTTCCTTATCTGAGTCTTCAATTATTGATTAGTCCGGATGTCATTCTCGACATAATCCATAGAAGCAGCAGTCAATGGAAAGGAAAGACGGGGCGGGGGATGTTGGTAAGCCATTCAGCGCCTCCGCTGGTTGACGGGCTGCTGCGGCTTGTCCGGCTGCTGGATGCCCCTGAGGATATTGAGGTCCTAGCGCCACTTTTTATCCGTGAGATTCTTTATCGTGTGCTAAAAGATGAGCAGGGTGCTTTAATCAGACAATTTGCCGTAGCCGGCAGCTATGCGCATAGCATTTCCAAAGCGATCCATCTGATTAACCGTGATTATGCAAAGCCGCTTGTGATTGAAGAGCTGGCGAAGGAAACCAATATGAGTCCTTCTTCTTTGCATAAGCATTTTAAAAGAGTAACGGCGGTCAGCCCGCTGCAGTATCAGAAGGCGATCCGGCTGCAGACCGCACGCCGCATGCTGCTCTCAGAAGGCCTGGAAGCCGCTGATGCGGGCTTTCGGGTTGGCTACGAGAGTCCGTCGCAGTTTAGCAGGGAGTACAGCCGCATGTTTGGACGTCCCCCAATGAGCGATGTTAAACAAATGCGCAAGATCATAAGTGCTCCGGTTGATTGATTGGCGGCTTGCCTTTACAGAGCCATGTCATCCTTGTTCCGGAGGGAAGTAGTATTTAGTCTGAATTTGTTGTAATCTTTCCAGGTCTTTCATGTTGTACAATCTTATACAATCCAGTGCACAATTCTTTAAGCACATTAGGATGAAAAAAGAATGATGGAGTGTGAATATGACCATGAAGACAATAGGACTAATAGGTGGTATGAGTTGGGAATCCTCCATGCTGTATTACCAAATCATCAATGAGACGGTAAAGGTAAGGAAGGGGGGGCACCATTCTGCTAAGAGTCTGCTGTATTCTGTGGATTTTCAAGAAATCAAGGATCTCCAGCATCAGGGAAATTGGGCGGAAGCTACGAAGATTATGATAGAAGCGGCACAAAAACTTGAAGCAGGCGGAGCAGATGTCATAGTCATATGCACGAATACGATGCACAAGATGGCACCTGAAGTGATGAACTCGATTTCGATTCCATTACTTCATATCGCTGATCCGACGGCAGAAAAAATTGTTTCCGATAAAATAAATAAGGTGGCCTTGTTAGGAACCGCCTTTACGATGGAGCAACCCTTTTATAAGGATCGGCTGACCGGTCAGTATGGGCTTGAGGTTGTTGTGCCGGATGAAGCAGACAGAGCGGTTGTTCACGATATTATTTATCATGAGCTTTGTCTTGGAATTATAAATGAGCATTCAAAGAAAAAATATCTGGATATCATTGATAGTCTTATCCGAAAGGGGGCGGAAGCCGTTATTCTCGGATGTACGGAAATTACAATGCTCATCTCACAGGAGGACTGTACTATCCCGGTTTATGATACAACGCGGCTTCATGCCGAGGCTGCCGTTGATTTTTGTATAGGGGACGGGGAGTAGAAAGACTGACATAAAACCCTATAACAAGTGGAGAAACGTGTTATATTCTCAAAAAGAAGGCATGAATCCGGTATATACGGAATTCATGCCTTTTTGACCAACGTTACGAAGAAGTATACAAACCGGACCGAGCTAAATGATATTTCTCCGGGTGGCCTATAGGTAAAACCGTTGGCATTATGGGAGCTAAAGGCAGCGGAAAGTTAATGTTACTGAAGATAGAGTAGGGACTTCGGTGCCTGCGAGCGGCAGTGAGAGGTAAATGGAGAGACGCCGAACGAAAAAATGGATGAATTGTAGCTTACTATAGACCGGTACGGAATTAACGGGAAAAATCCCGTTGATTCCGTTGGATCTGCTGGTTTCCACGGGATTAACGGGAAAAATCCCGTTGATCCCGCCGGATCTGCTGTTTTCCACGGAATTAACGGGAAAAATCCCGTTGATCCCGCCGAATCTGCTGATTTCCACGGAATTAACGGGAAAAATCCCTTTGATCCCGCCGGATCTGCTGTTTTCTCCGGAATTAACGGGAAAAATCCCGTTGATCCCGGATCCCGAATCTGTCTGAGCCTGCGGGAAATCTGAGTGGATGCACAGAGAATTAGCGGTCTCACGGATATTCACAGGTGCAATATAAGAGGCACCACTAGATTTCGGGCAACCTCTGAGAGCATTCGAAATCGATAGTTGCTGAGTTCAATAAATAGTTTAACCTCGGCTCTTACGGGTGGTCGGTTACGTGGGAGGAATAAGGACAGCAAATTTTCAATTTACGCCTTGCGGGAATCTCATTATGATGTATTTAACCACATAAAGGGAGGGATTGGTTTGATTGCACTGATCCAGTACGTTATGGAAGATATGAATAAGCAGCTTGACCGGATTGAGAAGAGCTTGAATCTATTGAACAATGAGCTGGTCTGGACAAGAACGAAGGAATCCATGAACAGCATCGGTAATCTCTGTCTGCATCTGGCAGGGAATGAATATCAGAATTTTGTCAGCGCCATCGGCAACAGGCCATTCATCCGGGAGCGTACCCGCGAGTTCACAACGGACGGAGGAATATCCAAAGACGAGCTGATTGGCCTTCTGCGGGATACGCGGACACAATCGGAAGACGTGTTGTCGGGTCTGTCGAATGACGATTTGTCCCGGGAGGTCATCATCCACTATGACCAGGAAGACTGGAACCGGATGTACCGGAAGGCTGCAGGTGCCGACGAAACCTATGATACAAGAGAAATTGGCCGGCTGATTGTTCAGGTCTCAGCTCACTACGGATATCATGCCGGACAGATCGTAGTGCTTGCCAAAATGCTGCAGGATACGAATGAGCATATCTCGGGCCAATACCATTGAGAAAGGCGGGATCGCCTGTGATCAGACTGGAGCCGTTCGAACGTAGCGATTTTAAGCAATTAATGGCCTGGATTGATTCGCCGGAGTTTATGGTGGTTTGGGGAGGGAAGACGTTTAGCTACCCTTTAACGGAACAACAATTAGAGACTTATATTTGCAGTAATGCGCTAATTTATAGGGTGGTATATGAAGATAACAATGAGGTTATTGGGCATATCAATTTAACGATGGATCCATCCAATCATTCGGGAAGAATCGGTAAGGTCATCGTCGGGAATAGAAACCTGCAGGGACTGGGCATAGGGCAGCTGATGGTACAAAAGGTTCTGGATATCGCATTCGGACAAATGAAATTACACAGAGTCAGCCTCGGTGTATTTGATTTTAACCATGCTGCAATTGCCTGTTACGAGAAAGCAGGGTTTGTAAAAGAAGGTTTACTCCGGGAAGCGCGTAAAGTGGATAATGAATTCTGGAATCTGTGGGAAATGAGCATGTTACAAAAAGAATGGTTGAATAGCCAAACTTGAAGACAGCTATCGTGGATATCCGTGCTGCAATGACTTTTCATGAATGATAATCATACCTTAATCGGCCTCGGTCCTGAATTCTACAGGACTGGGGCCGCTTTGTTTTGGATGGAGGAAAATTTTACTTGCATCCTGCCGGTTCATCTGCTATTTTGATATTAACAAGTTGTAATTATCAATAAGTTAATAAGTAGTTATTAACAAAAATAAGCGGAGGCGATGCAAAGTGAAGAAGGTTCTGGGCGGGTGGAAAATGTTCGAAGTCGTCTGGCTGGTTTTGTTTACGTTGGTGGCTGTCAGTTTTACATTCTTATCCAAGGATTCATTGTTCGGATTCACGGTTTTTATCACCGGGGTGCTATGCGTGGTACTCACGGCGAAGGGAAAGCTGACGAGTTATGCTTTTGGCATGTATAATACCTTCGGCTACGCCTACTTGGCTTATATCAACGGGTTATTTGGAGAGGTCATGCTGAATTTGCTGTTTTTTGTCCCGATGAACTTCATAGGCTTTTACATGTGGAAGAAGAATTTTCAGAGCGGCAAGCTGTCCATGCGCCAGATGGAGCATTCGGGAATGCTGCTCACCCTCGCGGTCTGTATTGCAGGTTCGCTGCTGCTGGGATTCGGCCTGTCGTTCATTCCGGGACAGAATTCGCCTTACATTGATGCCGTAACTACCGTGTTATCTGTCGTAGCCACGATTTTGATGGTGAGAAGATTCAAGGAACAATGGCTGCTCTATATCGTGCTGAATATGTTTACGGTGCTGCTATGGGTCATCCGGACGCTGGAAGGCAGCGGTGAGGGCCTGCTGATGATCGTCATGTGGAGCGCCTATCTGATTAACGCGGCATACGGATACTATAACTGGAATAAAGGCGCTAAGGAGGCACTTCTATGAAAACTCTTGGATTAACCCTTGGAAAATTCGCCCCGCTGCATAAAGGGCATCAGTATATGATCGAAACGGCGCTGCAGGAGGTCGACGAATTAATCGTAGTGATTTACGAGACCACGGTTATCAGCATTCCGCTGCATATCCGGGCGAACTGGATCCGCAGGCTCTATCCGCAGGTTAGGGTAATTGAAGCCTGGGATGGCCCGGACGGATATTCTGATGACAGGGAGCATGAGATCCGGGAAGAGCAGTATATTCTGGGGTTGCTTCAGGGAGAGCAGGTGACCCATTTCTATTCGAGTGAGTTCTATGGCGGGCATATGAGCATCGCTTTAGGTGCGGCTGACCGGCGGGTGGATGAAGCGCGTATAAAAGTACCGGTATCCGCCACAATGGTTCGTTCCGATCCTTATAAGTACCGGAAATATGTTAGTGATCTGGTGTACCGGGATTTAATCACGAAAGTGGTTTTTGTGGGAGCAATGTCAACCGGCAAGTCCACGATCACCGAAGCGTTGGCGCGGCGGTACCAGACTACTTTTGCCAGCGAATACGGGCGGGAGTATTGGACTGAACATCAGGTGGACCGGCGGATCAGCCTTGAGGCTTTTGATGAAATTGCCGTAGGTCATATGAAGCGGGAAGAGCAGGCGCTCCTGGAGGCAGACCGGTATCTTTTTGTAGATACCAATGCGATTACCACTTATATGTATGCCTTGGATTACCACGGAAGGGCTCCGGAGCTGCTAACCCGGCTCGCCCTGGAGAACGCGCAGCGGTATGATCTGTTTTTCCTGTGCGACGACGATATTCCTTACGACGATACATGGGACCGCAGCGGGGATCAGAAGCGGCATGTTTTTCACAAGCAGATACTGGCAGATTTGCAGGAACGGCGGATCCCCTATATAACGCTGAGGGGAACGCTGGAGGAACGCATGCGCAAGGTAGACGCGGTGTTAGCGGAGTTTGAGCCTTATAGTAATTATTTCGGTGACCCTATCGGAGAAAATAGGCAGTGCCTTCCTTAGTTTCCGGAGGACTGGTTCCAGGCGGGACCGTAAGTTTATGCCGGTAATCACCGAACCAATCATTGCACGCGGATGAAGATAACCGCTTTTAACAGCAAACGCCTTCTACCTGGTCTTTCTGGCCTTGTAGAGGGCGTTTTATTGATTACAGCAAGATTTGAAAAGTGTATCTTCAAATTTGATGTTATTTTGGGTATATCAAAGAAACTTAAATAAAAGGGAGGATTTAACAGGCTGAATCCATAGACAGTTTTTTGACAGGTGCATAGATGTGATAGGCAGATTGGAGATTATGGATGTCATCAAAAGCTTGAATGAGTTCGATATGTGAATCCTCTGTCTCCTGCCGGGAGATCTTTAGAAAGCGTGCATAATCCGTTTTTAGGACATCCCCAATATCGAGGAGATCACCGGAATATTTGAATTTAGCACAGAAGAGCTGGGGTACATCTACGGTGAAATAAAACGGTTGATCTATCCGGATGTCAGCCGGAATTCCGAACAGGACCCTGAAGCGGGTGGAGTTGGGCTGGCAATTGGAATAAATGACATAACAAGGGCCATGCACAGTGGTATCAATGGCCTGCAACAGTTTGTCTGAGTGAGACCGGATCGTCGTCCTGTAGTCACCAGCAAGATCTACTTCAAAGGCTATACCGGTTACCCGGATGGATTCAAACTCTGTCAGGGTGAAATCGGTAACGACATCACCGTTGATGTTTTTAACGGGTCTTTTGACCACCGCTGGAATAGGAACTGGAGAAATGTTGATCTTTTGTTCTTTTAGAGCGCTGGGAGCCATTCCGTACTGGCGTTTGAAAGCACGGGTGAATGAGGATTGAGCTCCAAAGTTTAGCTGGTAGGCAATATCGGTTAGAGATAATTCGCCGGACTGAATGTATTGTAGAGAAGCGTTCAATCTTCTGGATAAGATGTAATTGTTCAAAGAAGAGCCCATTATGGCCGAAAAAAGCCGGTGAAAGTAATATTTCGACATGTTGAAGCTATCAGCCACAGACTCTATGGACAAAGGCTGGTCTAAATGATTCTCGATATGGGTTAAAGCGCGCTCGATGACTTCATAATGATCCATAATAACCCCCGCGTAATGTTTTGGAGTGTACCGCAATAATTTGACAACTGTACTACAGGAGGCAGAGTTTATGACACAAGACAGACTAAACGGAATGATCATTGGAATATTTTATATTGTAGCTGCGGTTACTTCAGTCATTGCTGTAATTTCATATGAGCCGGTATTGTCAGAACAATGGTATATGGCCGTAGCTGACGGGTTTAAAACAAAGGTATTGCTGGGAGTGATTAACGACCTCTTGCTTGTGCTGACAGCAGTTGGTACAGCAGTTATGCTGTTCCCCTATCTTCGCCGCTGGAATGAGCATCTGGCGCTGGGGTATTTATGCTTTCGGTTTATGGAAGCCGTTCTCATTGCCATAGGTGTGGTGAGTATATTGGGTTTATTGCAGCTTAGTGTACATTATGAGGCTGATAGCTTAAAAAGTGTAGATAATCTTCACGAGCTCGGCTATATGCTGCAGGCTTTTCACCGCTGGACTTCCATGTTAGGTCCCAATTTTATGCTGGGTGTGAATACGGCCATATACAGCTATTTACTGTTTAGAACGGGTATAGTCCCAAGACCGCTGGCGCTATTTGGTATGATTACTGCTGTACTAGTGTTCATAGCCGGGCTGTTAGAAATGTTCAGTGTCGTAGAACCTCTCTCTGCAGTAAAAGGGCTGATCGCTCTGCCTGTGGGGGTTTATGAAATGAGTCTGGCGGTGTGGTTAATAGTAAAGGGGTTTGACAGGAAAAAGCTCGAAGAGCTAAAGCACCGTTCAATGCCGACTACGTAACACTCCAAATTTATGTTGGAGGATCCCGAAGAGGGCAATTACTGATTTACAGCCATTGCCCCTTCGGAACAGGAATACTAATCGTTACTCTGCCTCCGCCGGACGGGGACACATTGTCTAGGGTTAAGCTGCCTCCGTGCAGCTGGGCGGCAGATTTGGCGATGTACAGTCCCATTCCGTGATGCTTGCCCGAGGTCCGGCTCTGGTCGCCTCTGTAGAACTGGGTGGCGGCTTCTTTCAGGTCGGCAGGTGAGAAGCCGCTACCTGTGTCCGTGACTGTGAAATGGACGGCATCGCCATCCCCCCGGACCTGTAAAGTGATGCTTCCCTGCTGAGGAGTATGCTCCGCCGCATTGGATAACACGTTGGCAATTCCCCGCTGAAACAGCTCCTTATGGATGAAGAGGAATTCCGGAAGGTTCTCCTTCTGGACAGAAGGATGCAGATTCTTGCCGGAGGACAGAGCCTTCATCTGTAGTTCTAATTCTTCAATAAACTCTGCTGTAGATACAAGGGATTGCCGGGGGACCGGGCTGGCCTGTAGGCTGGACAGGTCAATCACCTCCTGTACGAAGGCTTCAATATCCCCGGCGCTGCGGAGAATGTATCCGTTATATTCCTGCTGGGACTCATTCTGAGTGGTCTCCTTCAGCAGCTCGGCATTTCCCCGGATCACAGTAAGCGGCGTCTTGATATCGTGGGCCAGCGCGGAAATCTGCTCTCTGCGGGAACGCTCCAGCTCCCACTGCTGCTTGAGGGAAGTATGCAAGGCTTTCTTCATCTGGTCCAGTGAGGCCAGCACATCGTCGATTTCACGGATCCCGCTGGGCTTGACGGTGAACTCGAGATTCTCGCGCTGGATGTTCTCTGTCGCTTCCTGTAACCCGGCCATTTTCTCTGAGAGTCTTCTGCCGAACAGGGCGGCGAGCAAGGCTGCCTGGAGCAGAACCCCGAAGATGAAGAGCAGGATTCCCAGCAGCTGTGGATTCGGCAGATAGCTGCGCAGCAAAGGGGAGGCGTACTGTGGCGTTAAGCTATAGCGGAATATCCAGATTTCCTGGCCGCGCCGGGCGGTTGTATAGAAATGAGAGTCCTGATTATCTCCTTGTTGTGTAATCTCCCAGGCATCTGCTGCTTCGCTCCGGCTCAGATTGCCCGCGAGGAGCTCTCCTTGGCTGGTGAAAACCGTATAATCCAGCAGGTCCGGAACGGTTTCGGGTGATACCGATTCATTTGAGGCAAGACGTTCCTTGAAGACCGCAATCTCCTTCTCGGCATAGTTGGCAGGCAGTATGGTGTTTGAGGCAAAAGCCAGCGTAAACAAGCCAAGCAGCACTACCAGCAGCAGGATCGTTCCCGTGCTTAAGAACAGAAGGTATTGCAGGAAAAAGGTGCGAAGACGCACGGTTTTGATTCGTTTTACAGCTTCCACTTATATCCGATCCCCCAGATGGTCTCAATGGCGTCGATACTGTATTTGCTCAGCTTGGCGCGGATGTTCTTGATATGCTCCGTAATAGCGCTGCTGTCGCTTACCCCGTCCAACCCGAAGACCGTTTCATAGATATGCTCTTTAGAGAAGACCTGTCCGCGGCTGCGGGCCAGAAATTCGCAAATTTCATATTCGCTTTTGGTTAGAGGCACCTTGTCCTCTTGGACAAACAGCTCTTTACCGGAGAGGTTAAAGTGAACATTCTCCAGATACAGAACATTCCGCCGCTCCCTGGTTTCCCGCCTGAGGTGAGCGCCAATCCGTGCCCGCAGCGCACCTATGCCGAAGGGCTTCACAATATAATCATCTGCGCCCAGACCCAGACCGTACATCAGATCGCTTTCCAGTGTTTTGGCCGTTAAAAAGAGGATTGGACAATCCACAGCCCCGCGGATCTCCCGGCAAAGAGTAAACCCGTCCACCCCCGGCATCATCACATCGAGCAAAATAAGATCATACGCGCCAAGGTCGGCCCGGCGCACCTGTGCAGAATCAGAGATTGCCGTCACCAGGTGCTGATCTGTAATCAGTGCGTTACGGATCAGCGACAAGATGGCGGGTTCATCGTCTACTACGAGTATTTTTGCCATATTCGTTCCCTCGATTGTTAGTTGTATGTCTAATTATCCGTTGAGCGTCCTTCCCACCGCCGGAACCATAAGCAGCTTAGGAGAACCGAGATTACCGTTGCCAGCGTACAGACGGTTACTCCGGTGTTCAGCTCGGGTAGAGCGGAGGATAAAGTGGTACCGGAAGCGTGGATTGTCCAGACCGAGATCAAGCGGACGCCCCATGCAAAGGGAATATACGCCCAGGCGGCATCGCCCAGCCCGGTTAGCATTAAGGCGGCTATCAGACTCCCCACAATCCCTGCCCCAATGGAAGCCCCTCTTCCAAAGCGCAGGCTGACCGTCAGGTGAAGCAGGTAGAGAAACACATTACTCCCAAACAGAATAACTGCCCCGGTGATATAAAAGGGGATGCCCAGCCGGTCTTGCTGAAGAATCCCGCCGAACCCCAGTCCAAAGAGCACGTAAGCAAACAGAACAGCTCCAAGGCCAAATAACAGCAAAAGCAGCAGCTTGCTTGTAAAGGCTGTGATTTTATTTGCGGGAATGGCAAGCATGCCCTGGAACTGTCCTGCATTCGCCTCCTGTTCCACTGACATGGAGCAGACCAGCCCGATCAGAGTAGGAAATGCACACCCTATGGACTGCATGAATGCCAAAGCTTTATCGGCTGCACTCCAAGGAGAGTACGAATAATACGCCAAGAACACCCCGGCTCCGGCAAGCGGAGCCAGCAGATGAATGAGCAGGAACGGCGTGTGCCGGGTTTTGAGCAGATCCGCCTTCAGCAAGCCCAGTAGTGAGGCCATGTTACTTCGCCTCCTGTTTACGGAACCATAGCGCAGTAAGGGAGGAAAGCACTCCGAACCAGGCCAGGGAGATCAGGGCATCCGGAAGGATCATGTCCGTACTTCTCAGAGGACTGTCCGCCGGTACGGGAAGACCGTTCGGCAGAATCAATAATACCGGGCACATGAGTCTGAAAGTAATCGTATAAGGGAGGAAATGCCACAGCCCTCCGGAATCGAAGGCAACAACACCCATGACATTACCGAACATATTAAGCAGTACGGCGGCGAATAATCCGAACCGTGCAGCCAGGAACAGGCACAGTGGAATCTGCCACAGAAACGTGACGAAGATCAGGAAACTGCCGGCCATGCTGTTCAGTAACGGAATGGTTTGGCCAAACAGCAATCCCCCTGACGTAATGCCAATCAGGAAAAGGAGGAGAGCGGCCAAGAGCCATCCTGCACAGGCGATGATTTTCCCGGCCCAAAGTGTCCTCAGGTCAACGGGCAGAGCCAGCAGTCCGCGGTATTTCATCTTAGCGTCTTTCTGCAGAGCTAGCGAACAGGCGAGGGTCAGCGCTCCCGGCAAGAGCATGGTATACCACCAGTTATAAGCCCCGCTCTGAAAATAACGTCCGCCCATTAATATAACGCAAAGGAGAATGGTGAACACAGGGGCGATCCAGACAAGCTTGGGAATGAACGTGCCCCGCCATTTTAAGCGTTCAGCCCGGAGATGACTAAGCATGAACCGTACCCTCCCTCCGGGCTGCTGCTGCCACCTGCATGAACAAGGCTTCCAGCTCTTGCCCGTGAGGAACGGCTCCCTGATACCCTAGAACTCCGCCGGCAATAATTCCAATCTGATCGGCAACCTGCTCGACTTCGGTGAGAATATGACTCGACAGAATTACGGTAATCCCTTGCTGTGGAAACGAACGGATCAGCTCCCGCAGCTCCTGAATCCCGATAGGGTCCAGCCCGTTCATCGGTTCGTCCAGAATCAGCAGCTCCGGCTGGTTTAACAGTGCAATAGCGATGCCCAGCCGCTGCTTCATGCCCATGGAGAATTGCCCGGCACGTTTCTTGCCGGTATGCGTCAAATCCACAACGGCGAGTACCTCCTCGATTCGGGAGTGCGGCAGTCCGAGGGAAAGCGTACGTACCTTGAGATTCTCGCGGGCTGTCAGATTTTCATACAGCGGAGGTGCTTCTATCAGTACACCAATCCGACTTAGAGCCTTACGGGTCCATTCATGACCATGAATGCGGATACTCCCGGAATCGGGGCGCAGCATGCCGGCGATCATTTTGAGTGTTGTCGATTTGCCTGCGCCGTTCGGACCCAGCAGCCCGTAGATCGAATTACGGGGTATGGTTAATGATACTTTGTTGACAGCTGGCTGATGTTTGAAGCTTTTGCATAAATCTCTGGTTTCTAAAATAATGTCCTGCATATTATATCATCCTTTCTACCTCCACAGTGTAAGGGGAGATTCTAAGGATTCTGTAAGGACCTAACGTAAGCTGAGAATAATTTTATTAATATTCTACTGGGATAGGCTTCCATTTTGATGCTATGATTAACTGAATGCTCATCTATATTACGGAAGGATGATAAGATTGCTTTTTAAACAATGCCCAATTAACGAGGTGCAGCATCTCATTCAGGATTATATTCATACCTTGTCCTCGCCCTTTGATTCCTTCCTGGAGGAACATATTCTAATCTCAACGTTTTATGTAATCCTCGATGAATTCAATGAAGCCGGCTATTATGCGATTCATCAGAATCAGCTGCTTACTCAATTTTACATCCGGCCGTCGTATCTAAGGCATGCTCAAGAGCTTTTTAGTAAGGTGATTGAGAAGCATGCCGTGAAGTCCCTATTCGTACCGACCTGTGACGAGCTGTTTGTAAGCTTAGCCATAGATAAAGGCTATCCAATCACCAAACAAGCCTATTTCTTTCAAGACAGTCACGTAAATACTCCGGAGCATGATTCACTACAAGTTGATCGTTTCGTTCCGGCAACATTAGATGATCTTGAACCTATACAGCAGATGTGCGGGGATTTTGTTGATCATTATGAGAGAAGGATTGCGAACGGAGAGCTTTTCTCATACTATCGGGGCTCTGTCCTGCTGGGAATTGGAGTTCTTGAACAGAGTAAAATGCTTAATGGACTGGCAAGTATAGGCATGTTTACGAATGAGTCGTACCGCAAGCAGGGGATTGGGAGAAACATTATTCTAAAATTAAAACAATGGTGCTATGATCACGGATTAAAGCCGGTTTGCGGATGCTGGTATTATAATGAGGCATCAAAATCAACACTGGAAAGTGCAGGTATGATTACAAAAACCAGGCTGTTAAACTTTACAGTAAACGCGGGAGAGGAATGACGAATGAAGATCTCCGGAAAGTTAGTTCTTTCACTGGTTCTTGTATTTGTCCTCGCACATGATACTAAGATTATTCTGGAAGAAGCAATGCAGGGGAATGCTGATACTTCATACATGAACAGCTCTGCTAATAAAAGTATTAATCCGGACGAACGCGGCATGACCGCAGATAAATTTAAGTATGAAAAAAGCTGGCATTTAGAGAACCCGTCAACTTAAGCGTAAGATTAAAATCCGGAAAGTGGTATGCAGTTAAAGCAAGCATTAAACCTTAATATAATTTAAAAAAAGAGCGGCAGCCCAGGACTGTCGCTCTTTTTATTCCCCTCTACCTACCCCACCCCATGCGAATGCTGCTCCTTCTTATACTCATTCGGCGACAGGCCGACCTCCTGTTTGAACAGCTTCGAGAAATAAGAATAGTTCGTATATCCGGTTTTGCTCGCAATGGTGTACACCGACAGGCTGGTTGTTTCCAGCAGATGTTTGGCGGCGGCGATACGGACCTGAATGACGTAGCTGCCGAGGGAGATGCCGGTTTCCCGCTTGAACAGTCTGGCCAGATAATCCGGATTAAGGTAGACGATTTCCGCCAGATCGTTGCGGGTCAGATCATCGCCATAGTGCGCATGAATATACTGCTTGATTTCCTCTGCGATCGATTTGGGCTGGGCGGCGAAGTCGCGGTATTCCATAGCAGTATTGACGAGATACCTGAGATATTCCTCCATATCCTCGATCGAATGCAGGGAGTGCAGCAGCATTTGATCATTGACCCGGCCGGCATATAATTTATGCGCCTGAATACCTTTGAGCTTGAGAAAAGAGTAGACAAGCTGCACAATATCCAGCCGGTACAGGCCGAGCACAGAGGTATCAAGACAATGATGGCTCAGCATGCTTTTTAGATAACGGATGGCCTCCTCCAGAAAAACAGCCAGCTTGTTCTGGTTCAGCAGCTCTTCCAGCTGGGCCAGATCCGGCGGGGTATAGGTAGTTTTGGGCTGCTGCAGGTAATTGGCCACGAGATAGGTCCGGTTCCGGCATTTGGTCAGCTCTTCGTCCATATTCAGCAGCTGCTTCAGGATATTCCCGATATGGTGCAGCTCGCCGGATATACCGATGTTGCAGCAGGCATCACATTTCAGATATGGGACGGCCTTTTGGATAAAAGAAGCCCCGAACGCCTGCAGCTCTCCGGCATCCTCCGGGTGTCCGTTCCATTTCAGGATGGCGATCCAGTTGTACTCTTTCACCTCCAGAATACTCTCTACCTTGTATCCCGGGTTCTGCAGCAGCTCATAGAGCACATTCAGTAGCGCAAAATCAAACAGATCCTTCTCTTCCTTGCCCATGCTGCCGTTATGGGGAAATACATTGAATAACAACGGCTGGATGAGGTCACTCATCTGATAGGACAGATTTTGTTCTTGGATCGCATGAGTAATGTCCGCCTGTTTAAGCGGGAAGGAGGTGCTGCCGCTGACCAGCCTGCGCCAGAAGTGCTCCACGTTTTTGGACTGGTTTTTTTGCCAGTAGTAGCCTCCAAGGATCGCCTGCTCGTTGCTCTGCTGCTCCTTGGCCCGGACCACCGCCTTTTGGATGATCAGCATCAGCTTGTCGAATTCAATCGGCTTCAGGAAATATTCAAAGCTCTGCAGCTCGATCGCCTTCTGGGCATAATTGAAATCCGCATAGTTGGTCAGGAGGATCGCCTGGATGCTGAACTGCCGCTCCCGGATCCAAGCCAGCAGCTCCAGGCCGCTGCCCTGCGGCATTTCAATATCAGAAATCAGGATCTGAACGGAATGCTTCTCCAGAATCTCACGGGCTTGCGCGACATTGTTGGCCGTATACACCGTTTCGATATCCAGCAGCGTCCAATCGATTTTTTTCTGCAACGCAGCGATTACGTAGTAGTCATCATCTACAAGCAAGATATTCATAGGCTGTGCTCCATTTCTAATGAGTTGTCGGGGAGATCCGGCAGCAACAGGGTGACACAGGCACCGCCGTCTTCAAGATTGGAGAAGCTGACGATGGCCAGATTATAGTACAGATATTCCAGCCGTTTCAGCGTGTTCATAATGCCGATATGCGTGCCCTTTGTCTGATCTAGCGGCAGCCCGGAATGAAGCTTCTCCAGCACATCCTGCGGGAAGCCGGGTCCGGTGTCCGAGAGTATAATCCGGGTACCCTCGATGTCATGCTCCAGCATGTGGCGCTTAACGCTGAGCCGGATCTGCACTTCATTTTCACGGGAGATGGCATATTTGACGGAGTTCTCAATGAACGTCTGCAGCACGAGCGGCGGGATGTTCACGTCCTTGGCATCCTCGGCCAGCTCCACGTGGTAGCTGAAGGCATCCCGGTAACGCTGCTTCTGAATCTCCAGATACATCTGCACATGCTCGATTTCATTCGCTAGCGGAACAAAATTCTCGCCGTTCTGGAACAGGTAGCGGAAATACTTGGAGGTGGTCATCGCCATATCCTCAATTTCCTGATACATTTGAATTTGTGCCATGCTGTAAATGCTGGTCAGGCAGTTCAGGAAGAAATGCGGCTTGATCTGCTGCTTCATATAATCCAGCTGGATGCGCTGCTTCTCCAGTTCCTGCTCGTACATGGTGATTTTGAACGTTTTGATCTGGCCTACCAGATCTTTGAACTGATCATTCGCCTGCTCCAGCTCGATAATTTTGCTGCCTTTGTAATCCGCCGGCTGGCTTTCTTCATTAATACACGCCAAATTTTCAGAGAAGCTCTGAATCGGGCCGAGCACTCTTTTATTGAAGAAGAGCATGATCACAAACAGCGATGAGGTGACCATGAAGAACAGCAGGACGATCAGGAGCTGGGCAATCATAATTTTTTCAAAAGCCCCGAATTTAATGACCATCTTCGCGCTGAACGTTGTCCCCAGAAAATCACTTATGATCGTAGTGCGCGGCTGTATCAGGGAGGCAAGGCCTTTATGTTCCTGCAGCGGTCTACCGCTGTTCGAAAGAGGACTGGAAAGGGCTGTGCCCTGATCATCGACGAGTGAAGCATAACCGTTAGCTCCCAGATTGATGTCGCGCAGCGGACGGATCAGGTTGTCGGCGGAGATTAGTCCGATTAAATAGCGGTTGTAGTAAGGGACAATGTTGATCACATAATATTTGCCGCTCACGAGTACAGGGGTCCATTTGGAATAATACTTCTCGTACACCTCTTTGTCGTCGATAAAAGAAATGATCTGCTTTCGCAGTTCCAGATAATCCGAATAGCTAATACTGATCGGCGAACAGTTCAAAAAGTAGGACTGGTTCTTTAAATAGTAGAAGAAATTGTATTCCTGCCCGTAGTTCCTTTGGAGCTCGGTGAACCGTTTGTGCAGATTCTCGTTGGATTTGAGGAACTCGATGCTGTTGATGCCGTAGGCGTTCATGGTGTTCAGTGTTTCATCATTCGCCAGCGTCCAGCCCATATAGTGATTCATGTAAGCAAAATCATGATCGATCCGGTTGATGTAAAGCGCAGCCGTATCTTTCAGATACCGCGTGGACTGCTGCTTGACGATTATTATAGAAGCGATGCTGATTACCAGGTCTACCAGGAGTACAGTGACTGCAATCATAATCATAACTTTCACATAATGACGGATTGGAAGCGGTTTAGTTCTTGGTGTATTTTTGGCCATAGGCTCTGTCTTCCCGGGTCCTTTCTAAGCAATCATATCTATGAATGCGTTTTATTGTAGGTAACAAAATCATTATAAAACCTTTACGCAAAAAAAACATAAGAACAGACAGCCGAAGCCCCGCAAAGTCCGGAAAGCGCTAACAAAAGTCTGGAAACTGCTATATGAATTTTATAGCGGGCAGTGCTAAGATGCTCAAGCATGTACAGACGGAGGCAAAGGTCCGAATAACGGCGGTAAGGCGTCCGGAATACAGAGATGCGAGCAGTTATGATTAGACATGTAAAGAGGATGCACACAACAGAAACGGGGGATGTACACAATGGTTGAACAGAGCAGAAAATTTACGGCCAAGAAACTGGCTACCGGCCTTCTGGCAGCTGTAATGGTAGCGGGACTCGCCGGCTGCAGCGGCAATAATAAGGAGAATAACTCCGCAGCGAGCGATACGGGCAGCTTTAACAAAGAAGGGCTGCCGATAGTAAGCGAGCCGGTGACGCTGAAGGTACTGACCGTACGCTGGGGCAGCATGGGCGATACGTTTACCCAGAACCAATGGCTGAAGGATCTCGAAACCAATACAAATGTGAAAATAGACTGGCAGGTCATGTCCTCCAATGACTGGGCCGAACAGAAATCGATCATGCTGGCCAGCGGGACGCTGCCGGATGTGGTGCTGGGTGACCAGACCTTCTCCGACTCCGATATCGTGAACAACCTGAGCTATTTCCGCCCGCTGGATGACTATATCGACCAGTATATGCCTAACCTCAAGGCAGCCATGGAAGAAACACCGGATATGAAGAAGATCAGCACCTTCCCCGACGGAAAAATCTACTCGATGCCGGCCAGACTGCCTTCGCGTCCGATGAGCTCACGCCAGCCGGTCATCAACAAAACCTGGCTCGACAAGCTGGGCCTGAAGGTTCCGGATACTATCGACGATCTCTACAACGTGATGAAAGCCTTCAAAGAGCAGGACCCGAACGGCAACGGCAAGCAGGATGAGATTCCTTACATCGAAGTGAGCAATGACCTGATCAGCCCCTTCGGAATTGCCGACCTGAACAATAACAACATGCTGGTGAAGGACGGCAAAGCGGTCTATTACCCGACTTCAGAAGAATACAAGGAAGGCCTCAAATGGGAAAATAAATTGTATAACGAAGGTCTGCTCGACAAAGAGCTGTTCACCCAGGACGACACGATGAGATCCGCGAAGTTCCAGAATCCGGATGCTCCGGTTGTCGGCTTCTCCTACCAGTGGACACCGGATGCCGTATTCGGCAAATGGGGCGACCAGTATGAAACCATTCCGCCAATCGCCGGACCGGACGGCAAGCGCTACACCATCGGTAATCCGATCGGGATGAACCTGGCACGCAATGAGCTGCTGATCACCTCTTCCTGCAAAACACCGGAAATCGCTGCACGCTGGGCCGATCAGTTCTACACCAATGAAGCAAGTATCCAGAACTTCTGGGGTGCGATCGGAACCGTTATCCAGAAGAACGATGACGGCACTTATACCCTTATGGACCCACCAGCCGGAACCAGCGCAGATGCCTGGTACTGGGATCAGTCGCTTCGCGATTTCGGTCCGAAATACGTAAGCCCTGCATTTGAGAAGAACATTGTCCTGAGCGCGGAAAGCGGAGACGGCCTGAAGCTGCAGCTCGATAAGCTGGGCAGTGAATATGTGACTGAGCCATTCCCTAACGTGATGTACACGGCCGAGGAATTCCAGGAGCTGCCGACCCTGACTACGGACATTGACACCTATGTGAACACCATGCGTGCCCAGTTCATCAGCAAAGGCGGGATTGATGAAGGCTGGGAGGCTTATGTGAAGAAGCTGAACGACATGGGTCTGGAAAAGCTGCTGAAGATCCGTACCGAAGCTTACAGCCGTTATGTAAGTGTAAAATAATTACTTGCCCTCTCTGTTCATCCGCCCTGCGCAGCCCATTGCGCGGGGCGGTATTGTCTCGGGGCATGCGCCAGTTAAGCATGCAGGGAGAGGGAGCCAATGACAAGAAGATGCGAGTGGTCTGCTGGAGGAGGATAGGATGACAGTTACGATGAAGAAAGTGGCCCGCCGTGCGGGAGTCTCCATTTCCACAGTCTCCCGGGTATTGACGGGCCATTCGAATGTCAGGGAGGAGACTTCCCGCAGGGTCCGCCAAACGATAGAGGAATTAGGGTATACGCCCAATATTATCGCGCAGAACCTGGTTTCACGGACAACACGCAGCATCTGCGTGCTGCTGCCGGGTACGGCGGAGAAATGGTCCTCCAATCTGTTCTTTATGGAATTGATCCGCGGAATTGTGCTGGGGGCCCGGCGGATGGGCTATGACATTCAGGTCGGCTCAGGTGCAGGGGAACAAGAGGAACTGGAGGTTGTTTCCCGCCTGTTAAAGGGTGGACGTGCCGATGGGGCTATCCTGCTGTCCGGCCGCAAAAACAGCGAAGTTACCGGTTTCTTGAGGCAGGGCGGTTATCCGTTCGTGCTGGTCGAGGATGACCGGACTGCCTTTGGCTTGAGCAATAACCTAGTCCAGGCGGATGGCGCTGGCAGGAACCGCAGTCAAGGGCAGCAGCTCAATTTCACGTCTCAGGCGATTGATCCGGCAATTACAGGCTTTACAGGCAGCTCACCGGGAACGCCATTATTTGACTTCCTGATGGACGACAGCATCTCGCGGATGGGCTCTATGGCCTCGCAAATGCTGATTGAAAGCATCCAAAAACCGGATAAAACGCCGCTCCGGGAGGGGCGCTTCATCAACGCGTCCCACCGTATGTCTATTTCAACTATAGGAGTGTAACAGAATGGCGAAGGTAACTGCGAAATCGCTGCGCAGCAGTGTTGTATATTCAGTTTATGTCCGCAATCACAGTGAAGAAGGAACCTTCCGGGCTGTGGAGCGGGATCTCGGGCGCATCCGCAGGCTGGGTGTGGATATCATCTGGCTGCTGCCGGTTCATCCGATCGGACGCATGGCCCGCAAAGGCGGACTCGGCAGCCCGTATGCCAATCAGGACTACCGGGAGATTAACCCGGAGCTGGGAACGCTGGAGGATTTCACACGTTTGGTCAGCGCGATCCATGACCACGGAATGAAATGTATCATGGACGTGGTGTACAATCACACCTCGCCGGATTCGGTGCTGGTGACGCAGCATCCGGAATTTTTCTACAAGACGCCAGAAGGCCAGTTTGGCAACCGTGCCGGTGATTGGGCCGATATCGTAGATTTGGATTATACGAGTGCAGAACTATGGGAGTATCAGATCGAGACGCTGCGGATGTGGGCCGGTTTCGTGGACGGCTTCCGCTGCGACGTAGCGCCGCTGCTGCCGCTTGCGTTCTGGGAGCGTGCCCATGAGGAGGTTGCAGCGGTCAATCCGGACTGCCTGTGGCTGGCCGAATCCATCGAGCCCGGCTTTATTATGCATCTCCGCTCATTGGGCTTGATCGGCCTCAGCGATGCGGAAATTCTGCAGGCCTTCGACGCTTGCTATGATTATGATATTTATCCGTATTACAGCGGATATCTGGCCGGAGAGAATACACTGGGCAGCTATGTGGAGAAGATCAACGCCCAGGAATATCTGTATCCGGACAACTATGTCAAGCTGCGGTTTCTGGAGAATCATGACCGGGCCCGGGCCAAGGCGGTGATTCCGGGTGAACAGGATCTGATCAACTGGACAGCTTTCCTGTACTTCCAGAAGGGGATGACACTGATTTACGGCGGACAGGAAACGGCGAATGAGGTCTGCCCTGATCTCTTCGACAAGGATACGGTCAGCTGGAACACAGGCTCTGATCTGTCCTGGCTGTTCGCAGCGCTCTATCCCATCAAGCAGAAGAAGATTATGGCCCAGGGCATCTGTAAGCTGCGCGCACTTGAGGAAGAACACATTATCACCGGGACCTATACCTGGGGGGGACAGAAACTGGTTGGTGTGTTCAGTCTGAGAGGAAAGTCCGCAGAGGTGGATACAGAACTCCCGGATGGTGTTTACCGTAATTTGATTGACGGCAGTGAAGTTACTGTGGCCGGAGGCAGGCTGTTCTGCGCCGCACGGCCGCTTATCTTAGAGTCCGGACAACTAATGATTCAGGAGGGGATTTCATGAGATCCGGCCAAGCCAGTCCCGGGGGGACGTTCGGAGCGGTGAAAAGAAACTGGGGACTGTATTTGCTGCTGCTCCCCGCTGTGGTGCTTTCACTGTTATTCGCCTACAAGCCGATGTACGGCATACTTATTGCCTTTAAGGATTACAGCCCGGCTATGGGGATTGCCGAAAGTCCGTGGGCAGGGTTCAAATATTTCGAGAAGTTTTTTAATTCCTATCAATTTTCGGCCACGATTAAGAACACGTTGATTATCAGCCTGTACAGTCTCGTTACCTTTCCGATTCCGGTTATCCTGGCGCTGATGGTCAATCAGATGCGGCCGAACCGGTTCCGGCGGTTTTTTCAGACCGTATCTTACATGCCGCATTTCATCTCTACAGTGGTTATGGTCGGGCTGATGGTCATTCTGCTCTCTCCGAGTACAGGGTTAGTGGGAAATCTGTACAGCTTGTTCGGAAAAGAAGCTCCTGATCTGATGGGCTCCTCCGCGCTGTTCAGCAGCGTGTATGTCTGGTCGGATGTGTGGCAGCATGTCGGCTGGGACAGCATCATCTTCATTGCCGCCTTATCGGCGGTTGACCCCAGTCTGTATGAGGCCGCTACCGTTGATGGCGCAAGCCGCTGGCATAAAGTGCGGTTTATCGATATTCCGATGCTGATGCCGACAGCGGTTACTCTGCTGATTTTGCGTGTCGGGGGGCTGCTTGGGGTTGGCTTTGAGAAGGTCTATCTGATGCAGAATGATCTTAATGCCACCTCCAGTGAAATTCTGTCTACTTATGTGTACAAAATCGGTCTACTCAGCAGCCAGTACAGCTTTTCTTCAGCGGTCAACCTGTTCAATACCGTCATTAACTTTATTCTGCTCATCATTGTCAATCAGATTTCCAAAAAAATCAGCGAAAACAGCTTGTGGTAGAAGGGAGGAGCAAAGCGATGGGAGTACTAACGCCTGTAGTTAAAGGGAATAAGGGGAAAATCAAAAACAACCGGTCCTCGGACACGGTCATGGAAATTGTAATGTATGTTGTTGCGGTAATCTTTCTGATCATCCTGATTTATCCGCTGTATTTTATTATTATCGCTTCCTTCAGTGATCCTTCGGCGGTGTCCGGCGGTCAGGTCTGGCTGTTTCCGAAAGGGTTCACCCTCGAAGGCTATCAGGAGCTGCTGCGCCACAAAAATATTTGGATCGGCTACCGGAATACCATTCTGTACACCATTGCCGGGACAGCCATCGGCCTGGTCGTAAATATCTCGGCGGCTTATGCGCTCTCGCGCAAGGATCTTCGGGGACGCAAGTTTCTGTCGCTGTTCTTTATTTTTACGATGTTCTTTAACGGCGGGCTGATTCCGACCTTTCTGACCATCCGCGATTTTCATCTGTATGACACCTTTCTGGTGATGGTGCTGCCGTTCTCTGTGGGCGTATATAACATTATTGTCGCACGCACCTTCTTCCAGACGAGTATTCCCGGAGATTTATGGGAAGCGGCGCAAATTGATGGCTGCGGGAATCTCCGCTTTTTTACACAGGTCGTGCTGCCGTTATCCAAAGCGATTATTGCCGTGCTGGGCTTATGGATCGCTGTCGGCCACTGGAATTCTTATTTCAATGCCCTAATTTATCTGAAAAATCCGAATCTGCACCCGCTGCAGCTGATTCTCCGTAACATTCTGATTACGAATCAAATGCAGTCTGGCATAGGGTCGGGTGAGGCTGCGCAGCTTGCGCTGCGGCTGGCGAATATGATGCGCTATTCGGTCATCATCGTGGCTACTGTTCCGATCATGTGCGTATATCCGTTTATCCAAAAATACTTTAACCAAGGGGTCATGATCGGTGCGGTGAAGGAGTAGTCTTCATCCAAGCCGGCTGACCGGAAAAGAGGTTTGCAAAACCATGAACAATGCAATCCAAGAGCAGCGCCCGCTGCCTGATCATCTGAAGCTGAAGGTGCGGCCAGACGCTAACACGGACGCAATTATTCAGGGGGATTGTTACCGGTTCGCGGTCCTGACTCCGCAGCTGATCCGTCTGGAATACAGCGCCGGGGGAAGCTTCGAGGACCGGGCTACACAGACTGTGGTGAACCGGGAGTTTGCCGTCCCTGAATTCCGCGTGATCGATCACGGGAACAAGCTTGAGGTGTTTACGCAGCACCTTCATTTGAGTTATGACAAGCAGCCATTCTCCCGCCACGGCCTCAGCATGCGCGTCCGGAACGGCTCGGGACATCTGATGAGTGTGTGGAATTATGGCGACACGCCGCAGGATCTCGGCGGTACGGCGCGTACGCTGGACAACGCGGACGGGGCAATTCCGCTGGAGCCCGGGCTGTTGTCCCGCAGCGGGTATACGCTTGTGGACGACAGCCGCTCACTCCTGCTGGAGGAGGACGGTCAGGTGACTCCGCGTGCCATGGAAGGGCAGGACCTGTATTTCTTCGGCTACGGCCATGATTATCTGGCCTGCCTGAAGGACTTCTATCAGCTGTGCGGGCCGGCGCCGCTCCTGCCGCGGTATGCGCTCGGCAACTGGTGGAGCCGGTATTACCGCTACACGGCGGATGAATACAAAGCGCTGATGGAGCGGTTTGAGTCGGAGCAGATTCCGTTCTCGGTGGCGGTGATGGACATGGACTGGCATCTGGTCGACGTGGATCCGCAGTACGGCAGCGGCTGGACAGGTTATACCTGGAACCGTGAGCTGTTCCCGGATCCGGGGCAATTTCTCTCCTGGCTGCATGAGCGGGGGCTGCATGTGACACTTAATGTTCATCCGGCGGATGGGGTACGGGCATTCGAAGACCCTTATCTGGCGATTGCCGCGGAGCTGGGTATAGACCCTGAGCGGGGCGATGCCGTGGATTTTGATATTACAGATCCGAAATTTCTGCAGGTCTATTTCAAGTATCTGCACCACCCGCTGGAAGAAGAAGGTGTGGACTTCTGGTGGATCGACTGGCAGCAGGGCGGTGTGACCAAGGTTCCGGGCCTTGATCCGCTCTGGATGCTGAATCACTATCACTATCTGGACAGCGGGCGGCGGGGGAGCAGACAGCTGACCTTCTCCCGCTATGCCGGGCTTGGCAGCCACCGTTATCCGGTAGGGTTCTCGGGCGACACGATTGTCACCTGGGAATCGCTCGATTTCCAGCCGTATTTCACGGCTAATGCCGCGAATGCAGGGTACGGCTGGTGGAGCCATGACATCGGCGGGCATATGCAGGGGGTTCTGGATGATGAGCTGGTCATGCGCTGGGTACAGTTCGGCGTATTCTCGCCGGTCCTGCGCCTGCACAGCTCTGCCAGTCCGTTCAACAGCAAGGAACCGTGGCGGTTCAACCCGGTCGCAGAGGCAGCGATGAAAGCTTCGCTGACGCTGCGGCACCGGCTGATTCCGTACTTATATACGATGAACCGTTATGCCAGCCGGAACGGACTTCCGCTGGTCCGGCCGATGTATTATCATCATGCGGAGCAGCCCGGGGCTTATGAGGTGCCGAATCAGTACTACTTCGGCACGGAGCTGATCGCCTGTCCGGTGACCCGGCCGGTGGACCGCAGAACCGGCGTTGCAGAATTTTCGGCATGGCTGCCGGAGGGCCGCTGGATCGATTTCTTCAGCGGCAGAGTGTATGACGGCGGACGCTCATTAGCGCTCTACCGGAATCTGGAGAGCATTCCGGTGCTGGCCAAGGCGGGAGCGATTGTTCCACTGGCCGACCTGACCCGGTATACCTCCTCGGTGGCGAATCCGCAGCAGCTGGAGGTTAGGGTATTTGCCGGCAGCGGCGGCTTCTTTCAGCTGTGGGAAGATGCGGAGGAAGCGGCAGAAGACCGGGAAGAGAACTGGTGCTGCACGGAAATGACGCTGGCCTGGGAAGAAGCTGCCCGCTTTACGATTGGCGCTGCCCGCGGGAATACAGCTGCCATTCCGGGGCGGCGGAGCTGGAAGCTCTGCTTCACGGGAGTGGCCGATTCGCAGGTGCGGGTGCTTATTGGTGGCGAGGAAGCCGGGGCGGTAACCGGGTATGACGATGCATCGCATACCCTTACGGTTATGATAACGGAGGTAGCGGTGGACACCCCCATTGAGGTTGAATTCGCCGCTGTTGTGCTCGCCGGAAACCGGGTGGAAGCAGACGTATTCGCCCTGCTGGACCGGGCACAAATTGAGTTTCAGCTGAAGGAGCAGATCTTCGGCTTGGTTAAGTCATCAGCATCGCCCGCGGCTGCGCTGGCTTCCCTGGCAGCGCTTAAGCTTGAGCATTCGCTGTTTGGCGCGTTGTGTGAAATCTTAACGGCAACAATAGAGTAAGGGCGGGCCACGGGGACGGACACAAGTTGGATTTTCTCCATCTAATTTTCTCTCGAGGTGCCTGGGGCGGACGTTAGTGGGATTTTCTCCAACTAATTTCTTAGATACGGGCGGAGTGCCGCGTTTTCAGGGAAATTAAATGGAGTTTTTCCATCTGATTCGATGTTCTAGGGGAAATTGGACAAATTAGATGGAGGTTTTCCCGTTAAGTTTGTTTATGTGATGGAAGCCTAATTACCTGCGTTGGCGCTCTTTAATCCTATGGGTGCTCCTCAATGATTAAAGAGCTTGCCTTTCATCTGAATAAAGGCTATTATAGACTAATAAAGTCTTTAATTGAGGTGGAAGATGAAGTACTCCAAAGCCACGAATTATGCACTGCATACGATGCTTTTTCTGGTCGCTGCTTCTCCTGATAAGCCGGTGGGTGTTCAACAGCTGGCTGAACGGCAGGATGTCTCGCCCACGTATCTGTCCAAGATTCTGACCAAGCTGGTGAAGGCTGGACTGATTCAGTCGGCTTCCGGGGCGAATGGCGGTTATCTGCTCAAGCGGAAGAAGGACGATATTTCTTTTCTCGATATTATCCACGCGATTGAAGGAACGGCTTCACTGTTTGACTGCACACTTAATCATTCCAGCGAATGTCTGATCCAGCAGGTGATGGTGGAAGCCGAGAACCGGATGGAAGACTATTTGCGGAATAAAAAAATTGCCGAACTTGCTGCACAAATAACGGTAGATTGATCATCGCCGTTATTTTTACGGCTTCATTATAGATATTATAAGTCTTTTAAGTCTCCGTAGTTACAGGAGTATATCCCGCGAAAGGAATGATAAACATGAGTGAGGATTTATTTAATGTTCAGGTATGGGAGCAAGCATGGAAGGAGGACGCGAGAGCACACGGCAATCTGATGAAACAGGCAGGCATTGATCCTACGCATTCTTTTGATAAAAAGGCAGAGAGTTTTAATGCAGAGGTATTCAGTGAAGGCGGAAGACACAGAGCTGAGCGGATTATCGGCTGGCTTGAAGGGCAGGGCGTTGATTTTGACGGCTTGTCTGTACTGGATGTCGGCGCAGCTTCAGGCGGATTCAGTGTGCCGTTTGCCGAGCGTGGAGCAAAGGTTACAGCTGTTGAGCCGAATGTGCGGCTTGCCGGTTTATTGGAAGCCAATAAATCCAGAGTCAGTCCGGGAAAAGCGGAAATCAGCCTGGTGCGAGAAGCCTTTGAAAATATTGATCTTGCGGGCAAAGGCTGGGAGCAGGCGTTTGATCTCGTCTTTGTCTCGATGTGTCCGGCGGTTTATGACTGGGAGAGTGTGAAGAGGGTGCTCAGCTGTGCCAGCCAATACTGCTATATCAGCTTTGCGGCAGGGGCCAGGCAGCATAGTCTGCTGAATGAGGTGCTGCCGCTGCTGACCGGCAAGGAGACTAAGGTAGAATCCTCGGATATGGCATATCTGCTGCATCTGCTCTATTTGAACGATTACGCGTATGAGTCGATTGTGACGAAGGAAATGAAGAACACTGAGCTAACGGCAGACGAGGCCATCGAAGAGGTGCTGGAGCTGCTGAATCATCACAGGCTGGCTTCCGGCGGCAGCACCCGGCAAATCGTAACTGACTATGTGCACACCACGTATCCGGAGGGGACAGTAGTAGTGCAGCAGGGCGGACGCTTCGGTAAGGTACTGATCCGGCTGCGGGATCAGAATATGTACAGCAGACATTAAGCCTGTCTGCGAGGGCAAGCGCTTTGCTGAAACCGGGCAAAGCGCTTTTTGCTATATCCTCACGTAGTTAGTCTGCCCGCCAAATCCTCAGCAGCGGTCCCGCCTTACCGTAGACGGGGTCGCTTTCCGGCAGCGGCACCCTGGCGATTTCCGGGAGCGCCGCTTCAAGATCGGCGGGTGTGGCCCGGCGGGTATTGTAGTCGGCTCCGCCGGGATAAGCGCCTGCCACACGGAAGTCCTGTGTGGCCGATAGACGCTTGTGCGCCGTTCCTGCCGGAAGCACCAGCACATCTCCGGCCGATACTTGAACAGTACGGCCGGAATCACCGCCAAGCTGCAGACTGGCGCTGCCGGACATCACCCCAAGCACCTCATGCGCATTGCTGTGATAATGGTGATAGCTGAACACGCCATTTACCCAGCTGTTCAGCCAGCCGTTGCTATTAAAGATCTGCTCTGCATTTTCCGGTTTGTCCTGAAGAGCATCCGTATACAGAACTGCCGGAAGCTCCGGATTGTTCGGCAGTAAGCCGTCAGCCTTGAAATATAAAGTCTCTATGGAATGGTCCGCTCCCGGCTGTGAAGGTTCGGAGAAAGTCATGCACCGCCGCCTCCTTTTAACAATTCTAGCATTATTGAACTGCTGCAGTTTGTAAGGAATATGTGAATAGTTTTACCCGGATCGTTCCGCGTCTAACCATCTCTTGAACAGGCAAAAGGGCAATCCCGCAGTCACAATGACCGGAGATTACCCTTTTTGAATGTCGTTAATTATGGATGCGTTATGCTTAAGCTTTATCTACAGCCAGCTTACCGGTGTCTACGGCTTCTGGCGCTTCACCTTCTGCCTGTGCCTTGTTCGAGGAACGCAGCGGAAGCTCCTTCAGGAAGAAGACGAGCACGAAGGCAGCACACAGTACAATCGTACCGGTTAAGAATACAGTGGACAAGGTCTGGCCCAGTGCGTCACGGATGCTGTCAATCATCTGTGCGAAGAGCGGCTGGACATCAGCAGGAAGACTTGCTTGCGTCTGCTCCAGCAGCGGCTTGTTCATCAGCGCCTGCGGATTGGCGAAGGCTGTCAGCTGCTCGGCCATCTTGGGATCCAGCGTGCTGAAATCCGGTGCTGATGGTGACGTCAATGCTTCTTTTAGATGCTTGGTCAGATTGTTCGACATAACCGTACCCATTACTGCAATACCAATCGTACCGCCAAGGTTACGGAACAGCTGGGTAGAAGCCGTAACTGCACCGAGCTCGGTATGGGATACGGCATTTTGTGTAGCCAGGGAGAATACAGGCATCCCGAGACCAAGGCCAAGACCGAATACGATCATACTGAGGACAGCCATCGGCACGTTGTTCATAAATACCATGATTGCCATCCCGGCAACCATAATCGGTACACCGATCAGTGCAAAACGTTTGTATTTGCCTTTCTTGGCAATCATCTGACCAGTTAAGGCGCTGGCTACTACCATGACGATCGACATCGGCATGGTGACATAACCTGCATAAGTTGCGGAAATCCCCAGCACGCCTTGCACGAAGAAGGAAAGGTAGATCATTGCCCCCATCATACCGAAGTTCATCAGAAACCCGATCAGATTGGAGATGGTAACGACGCTATTTTTAAATAAATGAAGAGGCAGGATCGGATTCTTAGCTTTGGTCTCAATAAAGATAAAGATGACAGCCGACACGACAGTTGCTGCCAGCAAGCCGAGAATCTGCGAAGAACCCCACTCATATTCTGTACCCGCCCAGGAAAACGCCAGCAGCAGAGGTACAATCGTAGTTGTCATAAATAGAGAACCCAGGTAATCGATACTGGTCGATTCTCCGCGTTTTGCTTTCGGGAACAGGGCAAGGATCATGGCGAACGCTACAAAACCAAGCGGCAGGAAGATCCAGAAGAGCCAGTGCCAGTCGAGATGATCAATCAGATACCCGCCGAGTGTCGGTCCAAGTACGCTGGAGAAACCGAAGACCGCTGTCATGAGGCCCATCCATTTGCCGCGTTCACGTGGAGGGAACAGGTCGCCTACAGCTGTGAATGCGGTGGACTGGATAATACCTGCGCCAATCCCTTGAATCCCGCGGTAAATAATAAATTGATACACATCATCAGAAGTACCTGTCAAAAAGGCGCCAACCATAAACAGCAGAATCCCGGCCAGCAAGAACGGCTTGCGTCCGAACATATCAGAGAGCTTGCCGACAAGGACAGTAGCAATCGTCGAGGTAAGCAGATAAATATTGATAGTCCAGGTATAGTAATCCATACCGTCTAGGATAGCGATAATGCGCGGCATCGCCGTGCTTGTAATCGTCTGGTTGATCGCGGCAAACAGCATAGCTGCCATAATGGCGATCATAATAGAAAGCTTGCGCTTGTCAGATAAATGTTCCATGATTCTCTTCGTCACCGTCTCTTTTTAGTTTTTGTCTATTTCTTTAATCAATACAGCAAAAATTCTTCTTAAATGATCCATGTCTTCTTCGGGCAGGATACTGAAATAGGAATGCATAACTTCCTTCTGCTTATCCTTCACCTCTTTGATGATGGATTTACCTTCGGCTGTGAGTGTAATTTTTACCGCCCGGCGGTCTCCTTCGGCGCGCTCTTTCTGAATATAAGCATCAGCGAGCAGCTGATCCGTAATGCCGGTAACTGCGGCAGGAGTCAAATCAAGGGCAGCGGCAAGCTGCGAGACCATCATCGGTCCTTCCTTCGACAAGACATATAGCGCCTTGAACTGAGTCTGGCTTAAACGAAAGCCTTGTTTGTTCCATTCCTGGGCAACCCCCTTCAAGAAAGTCTTGAATAGCAAGGAGATTTCAAAATAATCATCCCGTTCTGTCAATTCTTCACCTCCATGGCTGCTTACGGATAGATAAACCATTTATTAGATCAAAGTTTAGATATTAACTGAAAAATAATTTAGCTATAAATAATTAACAACTTAATTATTAAAGCATGAAACAATATATCATCTGAGCAGAAATACGTCAAGAACCTAACTAATTTTTTTACGCACAAAAAAGCTGTCCCGTGCATCAGCATTATCTGACGCAAGGAACAGCTTTATTCAAGCAATAATATTTACAGGTTCTCCACTTCACGCAGCCATAGAGCGGCGGAAGCGTCGCTTGGCATACGCCAGTCGCCGCGCGGCGAGAGGCTTACGGTTCCGACTTTTGGGCCATCCGGCAGGCAGGAGCGTTTGAACTGCTGGGTAAAGAAGCGGGAGATGAACACCTTGAGCCAGGCAACCAGCTGTTCTTTAGGATAAGACTCCCCGAACGCATGCTGGGCGAGGTACAGCATTTTTGCTGGAGCAGCACCTGTCCGCAGCATATAGTAGAGGAAGAAATCATGAACAATGTACGGTCCCAGGATGTTCTCGGTCAATTGCACAATTTCGCCTGTTGCTGACGGCGGCAGAAGCTCGGGGCTGATGCCTGTTTCAATGATGCTGTACAGCAGTTTGTTTACCGTCTCATCCGCTTCATGATCGGCGTACCACGCAACGACGTACTGGATCAGTGTTTTGGGGATTCCCGAGTTAACACTGTACATCGACATATGGTCACCGTTATAGGTACACCATCCGAGGGCGAGCTCTGACAGGTCGCCGGTACCGATGACTATGCCGCCGTTTTTGTTGGCCAGATCCATCAGAATCTGCGTCCGTTCCCGCGCCTGCACATTCTCATAGGTCAAGTCATGGACATCCTTGTCATGGCCGATGTCCTCGAAATGCTGAAGACAGGCGGCTTTGATATCAACGACCTTAAGCGAGGCTCCGAGGGCTTTGATTAGGCCTACGGCATTGTCATAGGTCCGGTTCGTCGTACCGAAGCCCGGCATGGTTACGGCAAGCACATCGCTGGCCGGGCGGCCGAGGCGCTCCATGGCACGAACAGCGACAAGCAGTGCGAGAGTGGAATCAAGTCCGCCGGAGATTCCGATGACAGCCTGTTTGGTGCCGATATGGCGGATCCGCTTCATCAGGCCGGAGACCTGAATGGAGAGGATCTCCCGGCAGCGTTCGTCCCGCTGCTGCGGAATGCCGGGTACGAAAGGATTGACACCTACAGGGCGCTTCAGTTTCCGTTCACTGTGCTGCGCTGCCGGATCGGCGTACAGTACTTCGCGGTAATTGCGTCTGCCCTTGCCGGCACGGAACGTACCCATTACCGAACGGGAGTACTGCAGCCGCGGCACATCAACATCGGCAGTGATCATCCGGCTCTCATGGGTGAACCGCTCGGATTCGGCCAGAGTCTGTCCGTTCTCAGCGATCAGCGAGTGTCCGCCAAAGACCACATCCGTTGTCGATTCGCCGGTATTGCTGCCGGCATAGACATATGCCGCCACGCAGGAGGCGGACTGGCTGGTTACCAGCTGGCGCCGGTAATCCGCTTTACCGACCAACTCGTTGCTGGCAGAAGGGTTGAACAGCAGCACCGCGCCAGCCTGAGCCAGCAGGCTGCTTGGCGGAACAGGCACCCACAGATCCTCGCAGATCTCTACGCCAAAGGACAGGTTGCCGTCCGCTTCGTTTGCGAAGATCAGGTCGTTGCCGATCGGGACGATCTGATTCCCCAGGCGCAGCTCTGTAAGCTCCAACTCCTCGGCTCCGGCGAACCAGCGGGGTTCATAGAACTCGCTGTAGCCTGGTAGGCAGGTCTTAGGGACAATACCCAGAATAGCTCCCTGCTGAATGACAGCAGCGCAGTTGAACAGGCGGCCCCGGACCGCGATTGGAAGCCCGGCAATGATGACCAGACTTGATCCCGCTGTTGCGGCAGTGATCTCATACAGCGCCTGCAGGGCCGAATCCAGCAGTTTGGGCTGCAGAAACAGGTCTGCACACGTATATCCTGTGATACATAGCTCCGGCAGTACCAGATATTCCACCTGCTGCCCGTCCGCCTGCTTAATAACTTCAATAATTTGTCCTGCATTAAACTCGCAGTCGGCCACCCGCAGTTCAGGGGAAGCGGCAGCGACACGAGCGAATCCGAAATTATGCATGGTTTCACCTATCCTTTGTATAATGACACTTTGTAATAATTGTACCCATGATCTTGACTCACTAACATATGTAAGGGAAAAGCAGGCGAATCAGCAGTGAACCGCTTTGTTTATTGGCCAGCCCATTTCAATGCATAAATCAAATCCCGGCCTCCTCAAAATAATCTGAAAGGGTCTGCAGCCATAGTATGCTTACCGGCATTATTTACTATTTTACATGAAAATCTTGAGGAACACATCGGTTGCAGGCCTTTCAATAATGATCAGACATAACGATGCAGAAATTACACTTGTACCTCAGCACCAAAAAGCACCTGCGCATTCGCAGGTGCTTTGATTATCTGTGTAAACATCCGATTGGCTACACTTCGTTATACAGCCGGTGCAGAAAATCTACGCTTTCCTGTAAATACGGCTCTGTAGTGCTCTCCAGAAGTCCCTGAATATGTGGCCGCTTGTATTTCATATAATGAAGAATAGGTGCGAATTGCAGCTGACCCTGGCCGACGGGAACGATAACAATCCGGCCGTCTTCAACGGTGAAATCCTTCAGGTGGATGATAGCAATCCGGTCGCCTAGCAGTTCCAGCGCCTCGGCAATAACGGATTCCTGCTGCAAATAATTGTCCGGTGACATCAGATTCGCACAGTCAAGGATAATCTGCAGATTATTGGAGGGAACGAGCTCCAGCAGCCGCTTGGTCAGCTGTGCGGTATGCAGGGGATGATTCTGTCCCGCTTCAATCCCTACCGTTACCCCGAAACGTTCCGCTTCGGCCACCATCGCCCTTACCGAAGTGACCACTTCCTGAAAGGCTTCCTCGGTAAAATTGTCCGGGGTATAGCCCTTGCCTACACTGCCTGTTTCCGTCCCGACCAGACTGGCCCCGAAATCGCGGGCCAAGCGCAGATGGGTGCTGAAATCGTTCAGCGCTTGGGCCCGCTTGGCTGGATCCGTGTCGACGATGTTAACATAGCAGCCGAGCACGGCGATCCTTATACCGGCCTGACGGAAGCTTTCGCCGAAATAAGCAGCCGTACCCGGGCTGAGCGAGGAGAGGGAAGGGACGCTTTCCGGGAAAGATTTATGGACTGCAAACTGAATATGGCTGAACCGGTAGTGCTTCAGCTTCCCGATCAGCTCCGGCAAGTAATGCCGGGGAAAGTCATGGGCGCGGATGCCGAGATGCAGCGGAACGGTCATGATATGGAATCCCCCTTTAAATGCAAGCAGTTAATACGAACTGGCTCAATCTATACTATGTATTCGCATTCAAATGTAGAAACGGGTGCAACCCTGATAAGGCTGAAGACTCTCTGATGGCCACGGCTACAAGCTCAGCAATCCGTTTGGCCCCTTCGGTGCTGAAGTGCGTATCATCCGTGACGCCATCCGGGTAATTAGGATGCTGTCCGGGCGGCAGATGCATGAATAAATGCTGCGAGCCCTCGAAGCTGAGTGTCCTGTACAGCTGCTGGGAGGCGGCGAATATATCGAGCAGCGGCGTTCCGGTCAGCTCCGCCACAGCACGCATAGCCGCAGGATAGGCTCCGACTGCCAGCGGATCGGGTTCACCATACGCAGTGAAGCGGCGGCGGCTGACTGAGGTCAGCAGGACAGGCTGCCCGCCCCGGCTGCGGGCAGATTCGATATACAGCTGCAGATTCTGCTTGTACCCGGTATCAGGATCGGTGTATCGGGACGGATCTTCCTGCTTCTCATCATTATGTCCGAACTGGATCAGCAGAAAGTCTCCGGGCCGGAAATCCTTCTCAATGTCCGCTAAGCGTCTTTCTGCCAGAAACGACTTGGTGCTACGCCCGTTGATGGCGCGGTTGTCGATGATAACCTCCGGGCCGAAATACTTCTGGAGATATTCACCCCACCCTGCCATCGGCTTTGCCTCCGCACCCTTTAAGGCGGCAGTAGAGTCTCCGGCAATATATAGTGTTGGCATCAATCTTCCCCCTCTGTCACATAGTGATGTTTCTTTAACCAGGCGGCACATAGCTGCAGCCATTGCCTGCATTCCTTATTCCCGGCGGATAAGCCGAGTCCATGGCGTCCTTCTTCAAAAATATGCAGCTCAAATGAAATGCCGCTCTGAGATAATGCAGCGGCAAATTTCAGGCTGTTCTCCACTGGAACACTGGCATCGTTCGCCGTAGCCCAAATGAAAGCGGGAGGTGTCCGGCTGTCAACCTGCCGGTCGGCAGAATAGGCAATGAGGCTTGCCTCCACGGGATTCACCCCAAGCAAATTTAGTCGGCTTCCGGCATGGGCGTAGGGCTCCTCGAAGGTGATAACAGGATAGCCCAGCAGCAGCAGATCTGGCTTAGATTCCGCGGCAGCTGTTACGGCAGTAATGGCCGCAAGATGCCCGCCTGCCGAGAAGCCGGTAAGACCAATCTGCCCTGTGCGGACCTTCCATTCCTTTGGTTCTTCACGCACCCAGGCCAGCGCATCCTCTACATCCTTGATTAGCAGGGACGGATCAATGTCCTGCGTCCGGTATTTCAGTACCCCGGCATGAATGCCGAGGCTATTGAGCCACTGAACTACCGGTTCCCCCTCATGCCGGGCCAGATGATGATAGCCTCCGCCGGGCAGAACCAGAATAAAGGGCCGCTCCTCCTGAACAGGGAGCGGATAGAGGGAGAGGATGGACTCGCCGGACTCCTCCGGCGCAGCTCCATCCCCTTCAAGGCATACCTGCAGCATGCTTGCTCCCCCTTTATTTACTCCGCAGACGGAAATCCGAAATAACCGGCGGCATTGTTATAGGAGATATCCCGGACCAGCTGTCCCAGCAGCTCCATGTCGTCTGGTGCTTCACCGCGCTCGGCCAGTTCTCCGATCAGCCCGCATAGCACCCGGCGGAAATATTCGTGGCGCGTGTAGGAAAGGAAGCTGCGGGAGTCAGTCAACATGCCGACAAAGTTGCCCAGCAGGCTGTTGTCGGCAAGCAGGGTGAGCTGCTGGCGCATACCGCTGCGGGTATCGTTATACCACCAGCCGGAGCCGAGCTGCATTTTGCCTGCCGTATCCTTCTGATAGCAGCCCATCAAAGCAAGCAGGGCAGGATAATCCCCCGGATTGAGCGAGTAGAGAATTGTCTTCGGCAGACCTTTGCCGCATTCGGCCCGGTCAAGCAGCTTGGACAGCGCTTCGGTCAGCGACAGGTCATTTATGCCGTCATAACCGGTATCCGGCCCCAGCTTCTGGAACATCGGCGTATTGTTGTTGCGGTAGGCATGGATATGGAGCTGCATGGTCCAGCCTTTATCATGATAGAAGCCGATGAGTGCGGTAAGCAGCTCCGTGCGGTAGAGCGTAATTTCCTCAGCGGATAACTCTGTACCCTCCAGTCTTTTGGCGAAGAAGGCCTGGGCGTCAGCATCAGATCCGGCACGGTAACGCAGCACGTCCAGTGCATGGTCGGACAGACGGCAGCCGTGGTCATGGAAGAATTCAACACGTGCGCGCAGTGCGTCAAGCAGCTCGGCATACGTGGTTACTGGGGTTCCGGCTGCCTTTTCCAGTGACGTAAGCCAAGCCGGGAATCCGGGAGCGTCAATATTCAGCGCCTTGTCAGGACGGAAGGTCGGGAATACGCTGAAATCCTTCTCTGATTCCTTCAGCAGCTTATGATATTCAAGCGAATCTGCCGGATCATCGGTGGTACAGATCGTTTTCACCCGGGAGCTGCGGATCAGCCCGCGCCGTGTGAATTCCGGTTCAGCCAGCTTGCGGTTCACCTGCTCCCAGATGGCCGGGGCAGAATCCTCATTCAGCAGCTCTGATACGCCGAAGAAGCGGCGGAGCTCCAGATGGGTCCAGCTGTAGAGCGGGTTGCCGACAGCTTTGGGAAGCGTCTTGGCCCAGGCCAGGAACTTGTCGTAATCCGAAGCGTCTCCCGTAATATGTGATTCCGGAACGCCGTTAGCACGCATCAGCCGCCATTTGTAGTGATCGCCGTAGAGCCAGGCGGCAGTCAGGTTTTTGAACGGCTGATCCTCATAAATTTCCCGCGGGTCGAGGTGGCAGTGGTAGTCGATGATCGGCATTGCTTTGGCGTGTTGATGAAAGAGCTGCCGTGCAGGTTCGGTGGTTAATAAAAAATCGTCGTTTAAAAACATGATGACGCTCCCTTTACATGGATTTAGGATATGAGATTATAGCGTTACTCCGGTTTTAAATATGGCCAGCTCGCGCACTTCGTTCTGCTCATTGCGTGTTTTTTGGCCGCTGGCAACAGCGATAATATAGCTGATGAATTCTTCGAGCACCTCGGCCATCGGCACTTCCAGCAGCGGTCCGGCGTTGAAGTCCATCCAGTGGCCTTTTTTGGCGAAAAGCTCATTGTTGGTAGCAACCTTAACCGTAGGCACGAAGCTCCCGAACGGTGTGCCCCGGCCGGTGGTGAACAGTACCAGCTGGCAGTCGGAGGCAGCCAGTGCAGAAGCGGCTACAAGGTCGTTGCCGGGCGCCTGCAGCAGGCTGAGGCCTTTTTTGCGCAGCTTCACGCCGTATTGCAGCACATCGACAACCGGAGAGGTTCCGGCCTTTTGGGTACAGCCGAGTGATTTGTCCTCCAGGGTGCTAATGCCCCCGGCCTTGTTGCCCGGCGAAGGATTCTCGTACACCGGTTCACCGTAGGAGAGGAAATACTGCTTGAAATTATTGATCAGGGAGACGATATCTTCGTAGACCTCGCGGCTTTCTGCGCGGGCCATCAGCATTTTTTCTGCACCGAACATTTCTGGTACTTCCGTCAATACCGAAGTGCCGCCCTGGGAGATAATAAAATCGGAGAAGGCACCCAGCAGCGGGTTGGCGGTAATGCCGGAGAAACCGTCAGAGCCGCCGCATTTCAGGCCGATGTTCAGCTCGCTGAGCGGAACCGGCTCGCGGATATCATCCTTTGCTGCTTCATACAGCTCCTCCAGCAGGGCAAGCCCAGCCTCTACCTCATCGCCTACCTCTTGGGCTACAAGGAATTTGACCCTTGATTCGTCGTAATCGCCCAGCATGCTGCGGAATTCTGCGACGATATTGTTCTCACAGCCGAGGCCGAACACGAGCACACCTCCGGCATTGGGATGATTTACGGCATCCAGCAGGATACTGCGGGTCATGCGGTGATCATCTCCCAGCTGCGAGCAGCCGTAAGGATGCTTAAGCACAGTGAAATTATCGAAGCCGCCAAGATCCGGATGCGCGGCCTTGAACTCCGTTAGCATTTGTTCAGCAATGCCGTTCACACAGCCGACTGTAGGGATAATGAACAGGTCATTGCGGATGCCGACCTTGCCGTTAGCACGCCGGTAGCCTTGAAAGGTCAACTCCCGCTTCGGATAGGTGACCGGATGGAGCTCGGGCTTGTAGTCATATTCCTCTTCTCCGGCCAGGTTGGTCTTGATGTTATGCGTGTGGACCCAGTCGCCCGCTGCAATAGGTGCAGTCGCGTGGCCGATAGGATAGCCGTATTTGGTAATTACGTCCTCCGCTGCGAAGGCGGTGAGTGCAATTTTGTGGCCTTGAGGAATATCCTGGCCTGCCTGGAGCGTCAGCCCTTCGAATTCAAGCTGTTCACCGGCAGGGATGGGGCGCAGCGCTACAGCCACTGTATCCCGGGGGTTCATTTTCATTAATCGTTTCATGCTGTCTATCCCTCCTAAAAAGGTTTGATTAAATACATTAAACTATTAATGTTCTGATTTGGGGATTGATCGTAGCTACAGAGAATCTTTGGACTTCCGGCCGCTGTTGTCTGCAGATTTCTTGATTTTACCGCTAATAGCGGTAGAAATCCGCAGACAAAGGCGGACGCTATCGCTCCTACAGTTCCAAAATTCCCTTCCGCCACTTTTCCCAAAATGTATATTTCAAGTTAAATCAAGATAGAATTATAGGTAGCCATCAGCTCACGACCTGCGTCAGAGCAGCGCGGCTGTCCGTGCTTTCCAGCTTCTGCAGGTTGGCGGAGATGGCGTCCGAAAGACCTGGCACCAGGGTCAGATCCTGACCCCACAAGCTGTCATTCTTCAGGATGGTCTGCACGAAGCTGCCCGGACTGCTCCAGGCCTGATCAAACACGGCCAGCACTTCCGCACCGTCTTGTCTGGCTACACGGTCTCCCCGGTAGCTAAGCAGCAGGGCGGCAAAGGCGAGCGTCATGAGCTCAGGCAATTTACCGCGCTCCTGCTGGTAGCGGAGCAGAACCGGAAGCAGCCGGGACTTGAATTTAGATATGCTGTTCAGGGAGATGGATGCCAGCTCATGACGGACGAACGGATTCTTGAACCGCTCCAGTACAGCAGCAGAGTAGGAGGTCAGCTCGTCAGCAGGCAGATCCAGCATCGGGATCAGCTCATCGTTCATCAGCTCCTTCACAAACCGCAAGAAGGTCTCGTCATTCATCACATCCTCAACAGTTTCCAGGCCAGCCATCATACCGAGCGGAACCATTGCGGTATGCGGCCCGTTCAGCAGATGCACCTTGCGTTCGCGGTAAGGCGTCATATCGTCTGTTATGACTACATTAAGTCCGGCTTCTGTCAGCGGCAGCTTCTCGGCCAGCCACGAAGGTCCTTCAATCACCCAGAACAGGAAAGGCTCGGCGGTGACCATCAGATTGTCCAGATATCCAAGCTCTGCTTCCAGCTGCGCAGCCTTGTCGCGCGGGTAGCCCGGTACGATCCGGTCCACCAGGCTGCAGCAGAAGGTGTTCTCTTCCTCCAGCCACTTCGCGAAGGCATCGCCGAGCTGCCACTCAGCAGCGTACTGCTGCACAATCTCCCGCAGCTTCTCACCGTTACGGTCAATCAGCTCGCATGGGATAATGACAAAGCCCTTTTTGCCCAGTTCAAAACGTCTATGGAGCAGCGCCGTCAGCTTGGCCGGGAAGCTCTTCGGCGGAGCATCATTTAGTGCATCTCCCGCGTGATAGGCAATACCGGCTTCGGTGGTGTTGGAGGTGATGAATTCAAGGCCGTCATCCTCAGCTAATGCCAGATAGGCAGCGTAGTCTTCGTAGGGACTGATGACCCGGCTGACGCTTCCGATGATCTCCCGGGAATTCACGGTTTGCTCCTGCATAATGCCGTTTAGCAGCACGGTGTACAGATTATCCTGTTCAGCCATCAGAGCGCCAAGCCCCTGGCCGATCGGCTGCACCAGCACTGCACTGCCGTTAAACAATCCCTGGTTATTCATCTGCTGTAGCTGCCAGTCTACAAAGGCGCGCATGAAGTTACCTTCACCGAATTGGATCATCCGTTCAGGATACACGGGCAAGCCGGGCTGGTTGCTTCTGGATAGGCGTTTTGTCATGGGTTTCACAATCTCCTTTAAGATACATAATGAATGCACACGTGAACATTTTTATCAGGAAGAAGCGGATTATTCCTCCGCTTGGGAAGGGCAATCCGGTTCTGCAAGAAACAAAGATGATAGGGGCTGCTTAACACCCTGCAACAGTATCACGCACGACGAGTGAGGTCTTCACGAACAATTGCTGCGGTTTCGTCTCCGGCTGCTGCAGCAGCTGGATCAGCATCTTCGTGCCTAGCTCACTGATATCGGCAATCGGCTTGCGTACTGTCGTCAGCGCGGGATTGGTATACCGGGCGAACATAATATCGTCGAATCCGAGCAGGGAAATCTGCTGCGGGATGCTGATCTTGTGGGCGTAGCAGGCATTCATAGCACCGATGGCCATATCATCATTGGAACAGAATACGGCAGTCGGCCGCTCCGAAAGGCTAAGCAGGGTAGTCATTGCGGCATAACCGCTCTCAATGCTGTAATCCCCCGCTGCAAAATAGTCGGAATTCAGCTGCAGGCGGTGTTCAATCAGACTGTCCATAAAGCCTTGCTTGCGTTCAGTCGAAGATTTGAATCCGGGTTTTCCTTCAATAATAGCCAGCCGCTGATGTCCTTGCGAGACCGCATAATCTATAGCTTCCTTGACGCCTTCACGGTCGTTCGCCACCACGTTCATAATACCCGGGTCCTCCAGCTGGCGGTTCAGCACGACCAGCGGAATGCCCATCGTCTTCACGTGGTATATAAAAGCATTATCCTCATCGCTCTGGCTCATGACGAGAATGCCGTCAAAACGCTGCGGCTGAATATTCCCAAAGTTGTGGACGCCGTCGATCCCGTGCACGGTCAGGTTGAAATTCTCATCCAGCACATGGCTGATCCCTTTGATCGCATCCACAAGAAAGCTTGACGAGGTTCCCTGATCAATACTGGAGAAGAACAGCCCGATGGTAAAGGAGCGCTTGGTAACCAGGCTCTTGGCGCTGTAATTCGGCACATAATTCATTTCCGCGGCGATTTTCTCAATCTTGTCGCGGGTGACCTTCTTGATCAGCGGGCTGCCGTTCAGCGCTCTGGACACAGTGGTGTGGGAGACGCCGGCAACACGGGCAATGTCTTTGATGGTAATCATAAGTTCTCCCCGGCAATAGAATTGTTAACGATTTCAGTGTAGTCCTCAAGCCCCTTCAAGTCAAGAGGATAATGAAATGCACACGTTAAAATTATTGTTGGCATAGACCTCACTGGAGCGCTATAATCAACTTGCTTGTTTGACAAGACCGGAAGGTGAAATAGGGAACTGGAATGGGTAGTATATTTCCGGCAAGAACGGGCGAATAAGGACTGGGAGGATAAGTCATGCTGGTGGGAAAAGAAGCCTTCTGCGATTATCAGACAATCGCAGAGGCAGTAGAGGTGCTTGAGCGGCTGCCTGCGGGTGAAGCGCAGACGCTGTATATTTTGGCTGGCGTGTATGAAGAGAATGTGCAGATATACCGGTCGGACCTGACGATAACCGGCATCGGAGAGGTGATAATCAGGGGTAACCGCTATGCCCGGCAGCTGGATGAAGCCGGAGAAGAACAGGGAACCTTTGCCACACCGACCCTGTTTCTGGGCGGCAGCAGGCTGGTTGTTGAGAATCTTATCGTCGTTAATACTGCGGGGCAAGGCCCTGATATCGGGCAGGCGCTTGCCTTGTATGCCCACTGCGATGAGACGGTGTTCCGCAACTGTACCTTTAAGGGGCACCAGGACACTATTTTTACCGGCCCTCTGCCTGCGGCCAATAAGCACGGCGGGCCCTTCGGCGGCATCCATCTGCAGGAGCGGCATGAAATCTGCCGCCAGCTGTACACGGGCTGCTATATCGAAGGAACGGTGGACTTTATTTTCGGCGGAGCGGCCGCCTATTTTGAGCATTGTGAAATCCGCAGCCTGAAATCCACAAACGAAGGGTCCGGCTTCATAACAGCAGCGTCTACTCCGCAGGGGCAGAGCTACGGATATGTTTTTGATGAATGTTATCTGACGGCTGCGGAAGGTGTATCCGGGGTGTATCTGGGACGCCCGTGGCGCGGTAATGCTAGGACAGAGTTTGTGAATTGCCGGCTCGGATCCCATATTCATCCCGCAGGCTGGGATAACTGGGGCAATCCTGCCAATGAAACAACGGTTCGTTTCCGGGAATACGGCATAGCGGATGAGGATAAGCTGCGGGAGCAGCGTGTGCCTTGGGCTCTTTTACCAGGGGAGGCGGAGGCGGTGCCGGATAAAGCGCAGGTCTTTGAAGGGACGGAGTTCTGGAAGCAGCTGCCCGGCTAAGCCATAAACGGAAAGGAAGGTGAAGAGTATGGAGCAGACAAGGGAAGGCGTGCCGGATTATGAGCAGCTTTTTATGAGCCGTGAGATCAAGAAGGACCGCCCATTCCATACACTGATACTGCTGTATAGAGGCATGCGAATCAATCTGCTCGTCTCGCTGTTGTTCTATATCCTTAAGCATGCTCCAACCTGGGTCATACCCGTTATTACCGCCGATATCATTAATCATCTCAGCCGCCCGGACTTAAACAGTCTGCGTTGGCTATGGATCGATCTGGCGATTGTATCCGTTGTCATTGTGCAAAATATCCCGTCCGCCTATATGCATGTCAGCTTCATGAGCCGGTCCTCCCGTCAGGTTGAGGCGGGTTTACGCGGAACACTGATCCGCAAGCTCCAGCATCTGTCCATGACCTATCACACGGATCTGCGGGCCGGGCGGCTGCAGTCCAAGGTGCTGCGTGATGTGGAAGCCATTGAGACACTATCCAAGCAAATGATGTATTCTTTTGTACCGGCTGTAACGAATGTGCTGATTGCTACCACCATTACCGCCTTCAAAAGCTTGCAGGTAACCCTGTTCTTCGTGCTGGTCATTCCTTTTGGCGTCCTGCTAATTACCTTTTTCCGCAAAAAGATCCGCACCCGCAACCGTGAATTCCGCCGCCAGATTGAGAATATGTCCGGACAGGTGGCGGAAACGGTGGAGATGATCCCGGTGACCCGGGCACACGGGCTGGAAGAGGTGGAAATCGGCAAAGTGGATACGACGCTGTCTGAGCTGAAGGGAAAAGGATACCGGCTGGATATCACCGAAGCGCTGTTTGGGGCTTCCAGCTGGGTTGTGTTCACACTGTTTCAGCTGCTATGCCTCGGCTTCACCTGCGTGCTCGCGTATCAGGGGAAGATTCAGGTCGGGGATGTGGTCATGTATCAGGGATTTTTCTCGACGATTCTGGCTTCGATCAACAGTCTGCTGGGGGTATATCCGCAATTTGCCAGGGGGTTTGAGTCCATCTATTCCATCTCGGAGGTGCTGACCTCCACGCAGATTGAAGAATATCAGGGAACTGCGGCGGTCGACTCGCTGCGCGGCGCTTATGAATTCCGCCAGGTGCAGTTCAGCTATAAAGATACAGACAAGCATGTGCTCAAGGATTTCAATTTAACCGTCCGGCCCGGGGAATGCATTGCACTGGTGGGTGAATCGGGTGCGGGCAAATCAACGGTGCTTAACATGGTAGTAGGCTTTTACCGCCCGACCTGCGGCAGGATACTCGTGGACGGCAGGCCGCTGGAGGAGCTGGATATGCGCATGTACCGCCAGAAGCTGGCTGTCGTGCCGCAGAGCACCGTGCTGTTCTCAGGCACCATCCGCAGCAATATCACCTTCGGGCTGACGGATGTACCGGACAGCAAGCTGGAGGAAGTCATCCGGCTGGCCAATCTGCAGGATGTGATCGCCCAGATGCCGCAGGGCATCGATACCCTGATTGGGGAACACGGCGGCAAGCTGTCAGGCGGACAGCGCCAGAGGATTGCCATTGCCCGGGCGATGATCCGTGATCCGGAGATTATTTTGCTGGATGAAGCCACCTCTGCCCTGGACAACATCTCCGAATTCATCGTCCAAAAGGCGATGCGGGAGCTGATGCGCGGGCGGACGACCTTTATCGTGGCTCACCGGCTGTCCACCATCCGCGATGCGGACCGGATTGTGGTCATGAAGGACGGTCAGGTGGCGGAGGCTGGAACCTTTGAAGAGCTGATGAGCCGCAAGGGAGCTTTTTATGAGCTGAAGCAGCTGCAGGGCTGACATGGAAGGTAGCTGTAACCAACTGTCAGCAGAAATTAAAGGTGCATCCTGAGAGTTATCTGGCGAGTTTCAAAACCGGAGTCTTGTCAAATCAACAACTCCGGTAAAAACCGGGGGGAATTTGTTCTGAAATGATCGGCCACATCATGTAAGCCGGCGGACACTCTTAAGGGTGTCCGCCGGCTTTTTATGTGGTTCTCATTTCTGGCGGATGATTCACAGTAGCTCACATAGGTTAGATAATAATCAGACTTAACATCAACCTAGAGGAGCTGATCATTATGTTAAAAGTTAAAACAATGTTTCTGACAGTACTCATCGTTTCAAGTCTTGGTGCATCGGCAGCCTTTGCGGATTCAGTTGAGAACACTAGTACTAATAATAATGCTGGTAACACTGCGACAACTCAAGTCCAGGCTGCGGCAGACAACATTGACAATGACAATGACGATGAGGATCACGGCAACTGGGGCCTGCTGGGTCTGTTGGGTTTAGCAGGATTGGCCGGTTTGAAACGGCGGGACCGGGATGTCCATGTCAACCGGACAACGGATAGACATTAATACTCTGATTTATAAATATATTAGAACGATAGAGGAGCTGCAGCCATGTAGCTCCTTTATATTGTCGTCACAGAACGCGAATAATGCCCTTCCAGCTTCCTATTAAGAAGCGAAAGGGCTGACAGGTTTACTTTCAGGTTATCTTGAACTTGGTTAACCTTATGGGACTGTCCTATGCAGTCCCGCATGTACAATGGTGTGAGAGGACGGGGCGTACCCCTGCTCTTATTTTACCCTTTTCAGGCTACTGCTCACTCGTCCTTGCCGGTATCCTTACCCTTCTCCCCAGTCAGGCTCTCCTGCACATTGTCTACAATGCCTCCGACAATATCCTCTACCTTGCCGGTGGCGCCTTCTTGCCCAAGCCTGCTGTGGTCAGGATCCGGAATCTGCTCAAATGCAGCTCCCCGTTCATCCTTGAACTTGTCCTTATCGCTCATGTCGCTCATCCTTTCCGGTCAGTAAAAGTTAGGATATGCCAGAAACGCATATACTATGTAACCAGTAAACCGGTCCGGAGCATTTGAACCAGAGCACATGTGAGGTTTATTACATACCAGAAGCAGGAAAATCCGTGCGGAAAGGGAAGTATTACTTAGGTGCTACGCCCGGTTATGCTGAAATTTCGTGATTTCCCGGTCATAATGCGAGACGGAGCCGTCAAAACGTTTTACACGCACATATTCTTCAGAGAACTTCTCAATAATTCCGTAGCCGACCTGGGAATACATTCCGTCAGGGTCAAGCTGCAGCGCGGATACAAAGGTCTGCGACATGGCAGCAACAAAAAAATCAATGTTTTTAACAAGTGTTTTCGGCATCGTCCCGGTCCCTCCCCCGTTGAGTAGCTTCAATTCAATTTACCCGAAAAAGCTTTTCAATTATTTTACGACAGGCTGTGAATTTTGAAAACAGGTTTTATTTTGCAAAAGTGATGAAAACATAACAATTTGTATGAAGGGCGGGAAGCGGGAAAATGAATGAGGAATTTCTGCAGGCCCGTGAGCTGTTTGTCCGCTATTCCGGCAGCCTGGTTCAGATGCACCGTGAAGGTGCACTGAAGACCTATCAAGAGTACAACATTACAAAAGATACTGAGCAGCAGTGGCTCCAGGAGCTGGCGGGCGATTATCTGCAGCGGTTGTCTATAAGAGACTGGGAAGCGGTTGCGGGGCTGGAGACACTCTCCAAACAATATCAGGACCCGATTATCGTGGATAAAACAGCTTCGTTCGCGTACCGCAACATCATGAGCGCGGACAGCATCGTCAGGCTGATGTATGCGGAGGGGCTGGTTGGCATTATCCGTGCCCATAAGCTGCTGATTTCCCGTGAGCAGCTGTTCAGCGCGTGTCGCACGGCTGTACAGATTCTGGAGGCGGTCATAATCCAGCCGCTGGTGCTCGACCCGGGTCATGAGCTGCAGCAGCTTGGGCTTCGGGACAAGCGAACGCTGAACAGCAGAGCGAAGAAAAGCATTGAAGAAGTGGAAAAGCTGCTTAACTGATGAATTTGGATGGCAGTACATTAGTGGGATTCCCTCCACCTAAACTTCGGCTCGACGTGAATAGTCAAATACTAGTTGGATATGAGTTAACGATGCGAGGAGAGCAGCGCATGCAGATTAGAACCGAAATGGTGAAGGATTATGAGCAGGTCTTCCAATTAAATGAGATTGCGTTCGGCAATCGTGAGGATGAAGCGAAGCTGGTTGAAAGAATTAGAGCCTCTGAAGAGTTTATTCCGGGGCTGTCCATAGTAGCTGAAGAGGCGGGAGAGATTGTCGGCCATGTCTTGATCAGCGGAGCCAAGGTCATGGAGGATAACCGGGAACATCAGGTGACTGTACTAGCGCCAATTGCAGTTCGTCCGGATTACCAGGGAAGAGGCGTCGGCGGACTGCTGATTGAAGAGGGGAAAAGACGGGCCGCGAAGCTTGGCTTCGGTGTAATCCTGCTGATCGGATATCCCTCCTACTACCCCAGATTCGGTTTTGTACCGGCGAGAGCGCATGGGCTGGAGCTTCTGCAGTTCCCGGTGGAGGACAATGTGTTTCAGGTATGTGAGCTATATGATGGCGGGCTGAACGGTCTCAGGGGTGAGCTGAAATATCCTGCTGCATTCTTTTGATCAATCTTAATCCAGAGCGGTATTAATGACCTAGACTGAACTAAGGAGAGTGTTCATATGTTTGATCCAAGCCCGGATTCTCCGGTAAGCTTCGGCTATAAATGCCAGTGGTATGCAATCCGGACAGCGGATACGGCATCGGTTGCCGCGTTTTTCAATTTGAATGAACTGCAGCCGGCTAACTGGCAGACAGGGTTGGCTGGTGCCTACCAAGGATATTACTTCGTGTCTCCCCCTGTTAATGGCTGGACTCTTGCCGTTAATTCCTTTATGCCGGATTTGAACGCATCAGGGGAAGACAATCCGCTGGAAAGAGTGAAACGGCTCAGCAGCCGGTATGGTGAGGCTTATTATTTCGCTACACACCGGGTTGTCGATTACCATGCCTGGGCTAAGGCTGTAGACGGGGAGTTGATCCGTGCCTACAGCTATGTGGGCGAGTCTGATGAGGTGCTAGTTGACGAAGGAGAGCTGACGGCGGAGGAATTAGACAATGGCTTGATCTTCGCCGGATATGATAATTACGAAGAAGATGATGCTAATGTTGAAGCCGGTACTATTGACGAATTTAGCGAGGAAGAGTATGAAGAACTCTCTGTGCCTGGTGAAGATGACGTAATCAGCATGGCAGAGCTTTGGACCGTCTCCCCGTTTTTGGAGGACGAAGAGTATGAACCGGGTGTTGGTATCGCCGGAAGGGCTGCGCGGTAGGAGGAATAAATCTCCGAAAAGAGATTTTCCAAAGCTGACAACGAACATGACACAAGGCTGTCCAGTACTCCATGGTAAGCTTGCATCCAGAAGGTCTGAAGAATCAGCAGGAGGAATTAACTCATGGCGGAACCGTTAAAAGCAATGTACAATGAAGAATTTCTGCGGGGCTTCGGCAGGAAGCTGCACCGGGTGTATAGCGCATTCAACACGGAGAATTTCGTTGCGGCTGCGATGAAAGAGCCGTGGGAGGAGCTGGAGCTGAAAGCCCGGATGCGGCGGATTACAGAGATACTGGGGGCTTTTCTGCCTGCGGATTACGAAGAGGCGTTGGCTGTTCTGTATGCGATAGACAGGGAATGCATTGGTTTTCCATACCTGATTTTTCCCGATTTCGTTGAGGTTTACGGGCAGGGGGAAGAGCACTGGGAGCTGTCGATGGCGGCGCTGGAACGGTTTACGCTGGGATCGTCGGCTGAGTTCGCCGTCAGGCCGTTCATGCTGCGTGACCCGCAGCGGATGATGGCACAGATGCGGGTCTGGTCGCGCCATGACAATGAGCATGTGCGGCGGCTGGCCAGCGAAGGTAGCCGGCCACGCCTGCCCTGGGGCCAGGCGCTGCCGATGTTCAAGCTCGACCCGTCTCCGGTCCTGCCGGTGCTGGAGCAGCTGAAGGCAGACCCTTCGCTGTATGTACGCAAAAGTGTTGCCAACAATCTGAACGACATCGCCAAGGACCACCCGGATGTGGTCATAGACATCGCACGCCGCTGGAAGGGCATTAATGAGCACACGGATTGGATTGTGCGGCATGGCTGCCGCTCCCTAATCCGCCAAGCAAACCCTGAGATTATGGCTTTATTCGGGTATGCGGACGAGACGAAGGATATGCCGCTGGTGGCTGCTGCTTCTCTGTCTCTAGAACCGTCTGTGCTGCAGATTGGCGGCAGCTGCAAGCTGCGCTACAGTCTTACGGTCCGTGAAGGTGATCCGGTGCGTATCCGGATTGAATACGGCATAGATTTCGTGAAGGCGGGCGGGAAAACCTCACGCAAGCTGTTCCTGCTGTCCGATAAGACAGTGCCGGGAGGATCGAGGCTGTCAGCGGTGCGGACGCACCGGTGGGCAGACTTGACGACCCGCCGCCATTATCCGGGAGAGCATCGGATCACGCTGCTGGTGAACGGGCGCGAAGCCGCAACAGCGCTGCTCAATCTTGAAGCTGATCAGGCAGGAGAAACCGGAAGATGATCATTAATAATTTAATGATTAAACTGAAAGAACACAGTCCTGAAAGTATTGCTGCCTCTCTTATCCATCCTGTTCATGTTGAAGTTTCCGCTTATATTGCCGGTGTGCTGGAATCGGCGGCATCTTTTTGCTATGAAACCTAGATAAGTGATTCATTCTAAGATACTTTCCCGTACACGGGAGGTATCTTTTTTGCAGAATCTGTATTGAAGGAGGAAGGATGATGCGGCCATTGCTGCCTCTGTTCTCGCTGCTGCTTGTGTTTTGGCTTGCCGGGTGTGAGGGGAATACGACCGATCGGTCAGCGGATCCAACCGCGGTGGCTCTTCAAATGCCGGAAGAAATGCCCGAGGTTTTGCCTTCTCTGTCCGATTTGGGATTATGGGCTGGCAGATTCAGCTGAATGGGGACCAGCACTCCTTTGACTGGAGTGAGGAGAACTGCGAGGTTGGCGGGGATGCAAAGCGGCTTAAGGAGCTGCGGAGCTATATCTGGGAACGGGTCATAACTAAGACGGAATATCTGGAGCTGCCTGAAGCAGTGGGCGGATATGATTGAAACAATAAAAAAGGGCGTCCTGCACAGGAAGGCGCCCTTATGTTTTATATAATCTAGTCCGTAATGTTGCCGGCCATTTTAAGCCGTTTGGCTATTTCCTTAAAGTCTTCAGCAGAAATGCCGGGTGCGAACTCTTCTTTGGATTCTGGGGCTTCTGGAATCGGTACGCCCTTTGGTGCGCCGGCGATAACTTCAAGCGGGAGCCCGTCCTCCGGATGAGTGCCCTTCCAGATCTGGTCAATGGAGCTGAAATCCTGGTCACTCCAGGTATATAGCTTCGTATGAACACCTTTTTCCTCATATTTTCTAGCTTCGTTAAAGGATTTATTGCTTAATGACGGAACCGGCACCAGCTTGGTCACATTCACGCCTGTAGCGATTTCCAGCGCCTTGGCGTAAGCGACAACATGGACGCCGCCGCGGACCAGCAGGAAGCCGACGACCGCACGTGCAGCCGGATGATCGGTCATTTCATAGACTTTCATTTTATGTGTTCTTGCCCCGCATTCGAGGAAGAAATTATGCAGCAGGTCCTCCACGAGATTGCCGCTATTGAAGACATTGGCACCGGTCCAGGGATTACCCATCGAGTCAAATGGCATGGCACCCTGTGCCCCGGCCAGGAAATGATAGGATAAGCGGGCATCCTTTACAGCTTCCAGTGGTGTGGAATCCGGTTTTTTATATTCGGTGGATCCTCTAAGGCATTTATTGACCGCGTGTGAGACCAGCTCCACATGCCCAAGTTCTTCGGCGGTAATACTCATCACCAGATCGTAGAACGGCTTCAGCTTTTCTTTGGAGCGGAAATTAAAGGACTGGTACAGATAATTGTTGAGGGTGGACATTTCTCCGAACTTCCCGCCTAAAAGCTCCTGTACGGCTGCTGCAGCATTCGGGTCCGGCTTCTCGACATCGGGGATCTCAATCATGATTTCATCCATGCGTTTGAACATTGATTTGTCATCCTCCTTTGAGCTTATTGAATTATTCTGCTCGACCCTACTTAAACGTAATTCACGCTGCTTAAACCCTACCGGCCGGTTAATTTTACCAGCAGGTGATGATTATCCTGTTGTTCCAGCTGTGCCATACCCACAACATAACTCCGTAATCCGCTTGCAGGTGCGTCCTGCCAGAGACGGTATCCTTCCGAGGCAAGAACGGCCGCAAGATCCGAATCCGCTGTCCCGGCAAAATAAATTTCATTAAGCTTTCCGACAACGTCAGCCATAGCCTGGAGCCGGATGGACGTATAGTTGGCATACCTGCTGTCCTGTGCTAAACGCGCGTAACTCCGGTCAGCGGACAGCTTCCGGAATGCCTCTTCGCTGTAGGCATCGAAGTGAAGCAGGTTTGAATCTGTGTTTCCTGCTGCTTTTGCCCACAGCTCCACGTTCAGCCTGGAGGTACTGTAATCAAGTGTCTGATCTGCGGGAGAATAGTTAAGAACACCATATTGATGCGGGTAGACGGAGAGCGCGCTTTCAGCAATATCATAGATATCCGTAGCCTCTGCGCTGTACTTGCGGATATCCTGAATATGGATATGTCCGCTGAGAACAGTGGTAATGCCGCTTCGGACAAGCGTTTCGATGACCTGTTTATTGTTGTTAATCGTGAATCCATCCTGAATGAATTCACTGTGATCCAGCAGGCTGTGATGCATAACTGCTACCATATGTGCCCCGTGGTCTGCCGCAAGCCTGCTGCATTTATCAATCCATTTCAGCGTGGAGGCAGAGAGCTGACCATCCAGCTGGGGGTGACCCAGTTTTTTATTGCTCCGGTATTGGCTGGTATCGAGCATCAGGAGCCATAGGTCATCCGAAGGTGCAGCCAGGTAACTAAGCGAATCTTTATCCGATAACACCGCTTCTTCATAACCGAAAGCGCCGTAAATACTGCGGAATGCTCTGGGGGAGACGGAGTCCACAGGGATTTGCCGCTCTCCTTGGAAGCTCCGGGCCCAAGGGTTCTGCACATCGTGATTACCGGGAATCACATACACCCGCGTACCGGTACGCTGCTCGATGGATTGCAGGTGTTTGGCTAAGTCCTGATGGCTGGCTTTTTCCCCGTTATGGGTCAGGTCTCCGCTGATAATAACTGCCGCCGGCCGCTGAAGTCCGATATCATATTCCAGAGCATTCAGCGTTTCGTCGCTGTAGGTGACCTGTTTGCCGTCTCCGGCAGCCAGAAAACGGCTGAAAGCCGGGCCGTTATCGGTTAGTCCGGGGGATAAATAATGTGTATCTGTTGTCGTGAGAAGTTTTATATTCTGGCCGGACTGAATCCGGAATACCGGATTCTGCTCCGCCTGTCTGCTGCAGGACAAGAGAAGGAACAGTAAAGACAGCAGGATCCATAGAAGCAGTCGGCGTACTGGTGAATGCATCGCTGCACCTCATTTCTTTTGGACAAAGTTGTGTTATAGCATTACCTAAACGGATAGCTTCAAAATTAATATAGAATGAATGGTGCAGAATCGAAGTGATTTAGTTCACGATTTTGAGTAATATTTACCGAACGTTCTATAAATGGTAAAATAGCACCAGAAAGGAGCATGATTATGGCTAGAAGCAAGGAATTTGATGTTGACAACGTACTTAGAAAGGCAATGATGATCTTCTGGCAGCAAGGTTATGAGAAAACCTCCATGCAGGACCTGGTTTCCGGTATGGGGATCCATAAACGGAGCATGTACGATACCTTTGGCGATAAGCATACTTTATATATGAAAGTGATAGACCGTTATGCGGAAATCTTTTCTTCCAAGATGGAGAACCGGGTCGAAGGGCTGTCTTCCGCCAAGGAGGCTATCCGGCTGTTGTTTGAAATGGCCGTACTTCGGGAAGAGATTGAACCGAAAGGGTGCCTGCTCGTCAATACTGCGGTGGAGCTTTCCAATTTGGATCCGGACGCGGCAGCCAAAGTGAATGACGCCTTCCTGAATACCGAGCGGCTCTTTGAGCGTTTACTTCGGCACGGACAGGAGAGCGGAGAGCTTAAGCGCAGCTATGAACCGGCTGATATGGCAGCCTATCTTCATAACGTGCTGGTAGGCTTGCGGGTTATGGTCAAAACAACACAGGATCGGGGCAAACTGCAGAATATCATCGATACTGCGCTCAAGGTGCTGGATTGAACAGCCTGCCATAGTATGAGCCCTATTATTATTAATTATCCGGCATTTCTTCCGGGCTGAAAGCCGTCCCAATAAATGCACTTCAATCTGGACGCGGTTTAGATTACAATATTCTTCTGATGAATTTTTGGCGGCAGGGGGTGCAGTAACCATGGCAAAACAGAAATATTATGTAGTATGGGAAGGCAAGCAGCCGGGAGTATACAGCACTTGGGCTGAATGCCAGGCCCAGACCGATCATTATACAGGGGCCAAATACAAGTCCTATGAGTCTAAGGCAGCAGCCGATACCGCCTATAAGGCGGGCTGGAAAGGCAATTGGGGAACAGGTGCTGCAGCATCCGGCGGGGCTAAGGGCAAACCGGCAAGCTCGTGGAGCCGGAGCGCTTCCGTTCCGACGTCGGCGGAGATTGATTACGACAGTATCTCTGTGGATGTCGGTACCCGGGGCAACCCGGGTCCGGTAGAGTACAAGGGCGTGGATACTCAGACTGGGGATATTATCTTCTCCTGCGGTCCGATTAAGAAAGGCACGAACAATCTTGGTGAGTTTCTGGCGATCGTCCACGCGCTGGCGCTGTTGAAAAAAGAGGGCAGCAGCAAAACTGTTTACAGCGATTCCGTCAATGCCATGAAATGGGTCAAGCAGAAGAAGGTAGCCACAACACTGGCGCGGGATGCTTCTACAGAGGAGATCTGGACGCTGATTGACAGGGCAGAGCACTGGCTGCGGACGAACACCTATGACAATAAGGTCCTGAAATGGCAGACCAAGGAGTGGGGCGAGATCAAGGCGGACTACGGGCGGAAATAGCCCCCGGATATTGGGTAATAGATTATATTAGTTAACGATAGATTTACCAACAGGCAAAAGCGGGAGGAGACCGGGGATGTTTGGCAACGATTGGGACGAGGTACTGCAGCAGGAAACGGAGAAACCCTATTTTCAGGAGCTGCTTAATGCATTAGATGCGGAGTACGGCCAATATACGGTCTACCCGCCGAAGGATTTGCTGTTCTCGGCACTCAAGCTGACGCCTTACAGCAAGACGCGGGTCGTTATACTGGGACAGGACCCTTATCATGGAGCGGGCCAGGCTCACGGGTTAAGCTTTTCGGTGAAGCCCGGGGTGCGGATTCCGCCTTCACTGCGCAATATTTACCAGGAGCTGCAGAACGATATAGGGGTAACGGCTCCGAATCATGGCTCATTGCTGCATTGGGCCGAAGAAGGCGTGCTGATGCTCAATACAGTCTTAACTGTACGTGAAGGACAACCCAATTCTCATAAAGGACTGGGCTGGGAGACATTTACCGGTGCCATTATGGAGAAGCTGAATGAACGGACAGAACCGGTCGTATTTATCCTCTGGGGCAGCCATGCCCAGCAAAAAGGGGCTAACATTGACCAGAGCCGGCATAAAATCATTCAGTCTCCGCACCCAAGTCCGTTCTCCGCACACCGCGGATTTTTAGGCAGCCGGCCCTTTTCACAGGCAAATCAATTTTTGGAGTCGCATGGTTTGAAAGGAATAGATTGGTCCATACCGAATGTATAGGTAGCTAGGACACAGCGAAGGGGGTGTAGCAATGAAGCATTGGGTAGGCAGACCTGTCATTATGTATTGCGGCGAACCGCCGTATACGATCATGAAGGGCGTGCTGCGCAAATGGGACCCTGCGGCTTCGGTGGCTGTTATCGGCCATCAGGAAATTGCTGTACCTTTTCGTGACATTGTGTTCATAAAGGCACTCGCTCCCAAAGAGAGAGCTTTGCCCCCGGTTCTACACTCCGTCGGATACGTCATGAGAGAACGGCAGCAGTTTGACAATGCAGTTTATTTTAAATCAGCGGTAACCGTCTGGAGAGGTGATCAGCTGATCGCGTTTAATTCGGTAATCATCTCGCATACCAAAGGCTCGGTTACCCTCCAGGACGGACAGAACCTGATGAAAGGCTCACATCTATTTGTGGTCCGTTCCCTGCGGGGCTGAGCAGATCCCCTAACAAAAGGCCGTGCCCTCCGGAAGGAGTGGCACAGCCTTTTTTATTTTTCCTATAGCTTCTCCTCCGGGGTGATATGAATTTCCTCCACCCTTTCTGCAATGACAATCTCGTAGATCCGCAAAAAGATGATTTTGGCAATCATGTAGACCGGCAGAGCAATTAATACCCCGATAATCCCGAAGAAATCTCCACCCACCAGTACAAGAACAACCGTGGTCAGCGGATGCACATCCAGCGATTTACCGTAAATGATCGGAGAAAGTACATTATCCTGAATTTGCTGGGCAATGACAATAATGACGAGCGACCAGACCGCCATCGATGGCGATTCAATGAATCCGACGATAACCACCGGTACAGCGGCAAGCAGCGAACCAACATAAGGAATGAAGTTAAGCGGTATGGAGATAACTGCGAGCAGCAGTGAATAGGGCAGCCCGATAATTAAAAACCCGATGTACAGCATGATGCCAAGTACAACATTCAGCAGCACACGGGTAACGATAAAACCGCTCAGCGCACTGTCGATATCCGCCAGAATATCCTGGCCTTCCTTGCGGTATTTCCGTGGAATCAGGCTTTGCAGAATCGGCGACAGCTTATGCCCGTCTTTGAGCATGTAATACAGAATAACCGGCAGCGTGGCTATGATGACGACAATACTGGAGATGACGCCGATAAGATTGGACATAGAGTTGGTCACCCATGTGACGCCATTGCTCAAATATTCGGAGACTCTCACCGAAAGATCGGTATCGCCTTTGAAAAAGCGCGAGAAGGTAGGATCACTCTGCAGCTTGGTGAATTGATCTTGTATTCCTTGGACAAAGTTAGGCATATTCTCGATAAAATTCTGGAACTGCTCGCGCAGCGTTGGCCAGACGAGGATCCAGAAGAGCACGAACAGGCCGATGAACACCAGATAGATTAAAAGAATAGACAGTGCCCGGTTCAGATTATGCTTCTCCAGAAACTTTACGAGCGGCCGCAGCAGATAATACATGAATCCCGACAGCATCATTGGCACCAGCAGCAGATTTAGAATCGCCAGCACAGGATTAAACAGAAAAAAAACCTTGGAGCCCAGATAGAGAATCGTCAAGAAGGCGATAATGGACAGACAGGTCCGAAAATACTTACTTTGCAGCATAGCAGCACCTCCTATTATCTAATTACACATTATGTATCATTTAGGATCATGGATGTTCTAGTAACATAATCCCGATTCTATCTTTATAACCGAATTGCTAGGGATTGATTCAGCCGGGTTACGCACCCCATACCCCCTATCCTGGTTTAAGCGGTAAAATAGGCGGTTAATATCGCAATAATAGGAGGGGACTGCAGATGACTACACTGGTTATAGGGATATTCGGGCACAGGAGCGATGCTGCACTTGCTATCGAGTCCTTGCGTAAAAGTGGAATTAAAGCGAAGCAAATCTCAGCCGTCACGAAACAAAAGAATACGCTGGAGATCATCAGCCATGATACCGGTATTGGAAAAACGGAGAGCGGAAATGGCAATTCGGGCTTGTTCGGAACCGACCGGGAGCTTGGGGTAGGGCTGGATATGATTGATGATACTGCTGTGGCCGCAGGACCAGCTGCGCGCAAGCTGGCAGGGGCTGACCTGGAAGGTGATGGCCTTACTGTCAGCCTGATTAGTATAGGAATTCCTAAGCAGGATGCCGCCCGGTATGCGGAGCATGCGGAGCAGGAGCACATTCTTGTTATTGTGAATGTTCCGGAGGATCAGCGCAAGCAGGTTAGTGAAATATTGGAGCAGCATCAGACCCTTCCATTGGAGTCCGTTTAACAGGCTCTTGAGGGAAGACGGCTGCATATAAAAAACATCAGCGCGATGGACGGGATTTCCGTTTCATCGCCTTTTTTCGTGATTGAATAAACAGATCCGGCGCCAGATCTACCTGCCCCCCTGTTTCCTTAGTAACTTCTTTTGCCTTGACGAGTGCTAAGAAAGCGAAGAATTCTCCCAGAACGGAAAGTCCGGCAGCAATAATCTCATAATCGTCAGCTGACAGTTCCGCAGATTCAACCTGATTTCCATTGCTGGCGGAACTACTGCTGCTTTTCTTATTGCTCTTACTGCCACCGTTCCCGTTATTGTTATAGGCCATTTTCTGTTCACCCGCTTTTCGCCATATGTATTATAAAATATGTCATTGTCTACCTAGATGAGATAGGCAATCGGGAGGATATTTCCAGCAAAGAGCTGAATGCGCATTTGTGATCAAAAAAGCGCTTTACAGACCTTGAAAACGCTGTTAAAATCATAAATGAGCACAAATGATCAATAACGGTCATTACGATCCAAGCAAATGAGCAAAATTATCAATTGTAAGCATAGATGATGCAGGGCTGGCAGAATATAAGCCCGCGTACTGCATCCAAGGAGTGATGGATGTGCTGTTTGAAGAGGAAAGAAAACGCAGCATTGTGCAGTTCGTGGAGCAGCAGACGAGAGCATCCGTGCAGGAGCTCAGCCAGCAGCTTGGTGTCTCGGAATCGACGGTTCGCAGGGATCTGAAGGAGCTGGAGGAAGCAAGGCTGCTGAAGCGGACACATGGCGGAGCGGTTTCACTGCAAAGTGTCAACTTTGAGGCCGCATTTCCGGACAAGGAAGACCGGTTCCAGGAGGAGAAGCTACGGATAGCCCGTAAGGCGGTCGAGCTGATTCAGGAAGGCGACGCGATCCTGCTGGATGGAGGAACGACGACCCTGCAGATTGCCAAGATGCTGAAGGGCTTCTCCAATCTTAAGGTCATTACCAATTCGATTATGGCGCTGAACGAGCTGAAGGATTTCCGGAATATCGAAGTTTCGATTACCGGGGGCATGCTGCGGCCGGATACAATGGCTTTTGTAGGCCCGATGACGGAACGGTCTCTGGAGATGGTACGGGTGGATAAAGCCTTTCTCGGTACGAACGGACTTGATCTGCACGACGGGATTTCCACCCCGAATATGCTGGAGGCAGCCACGAAACGCAAAATGATTGCCGTTGCCAAGCAGGCCATTCTGCTGGCGGATCACAGCAAAATCGGGCAGGTCTCCTTTTGCAAAGTGGCTGACCTGCAGGAAATCGATCATTTCATCCTGGATTCGGACACGCCGGACAGCTTTATCCGCGGGCTCGAAGCGCTGGATGTAGACTTTACCATCGTCTGAAATCAAGTAAACCACAATAATGAGGGATAAAAATGATATATACAGTCACACTCAATCCTTCCATTGACTATATCGTGGAAGTTGAAGATTTGAGGCTCGGCAGCTTAAACCGTATGACACGTGATCTGAAACTGCCGGGAGGCAAAGGGATCAACGTATCACGCGTGCTGAATCAGCTCAAAGTTAGAAATACGGCGACCGGCTTCCTTGGCGGGTTCACCGGACAGTTCATTGAGGACTGGCTGCAGGAAGAAGGCACCTCCAGCGATTTTGTTCCGGTCTGTGGTGACACCCGGATCAATATAAAGCTGAAATCCGGCGAAGAAACCGAGATCAACGGAGCCGGACCGGACATCAGTATGGTGGAAGCCGATGCACTGATGAACAAGCTTTATAATCTTAAGTCCGGAGATATCGTTATCATGTCCGGGAGCATTCCCCCGTCGCTTGGCGAAGACTTCTATAACAAGCTGATTGGAGTATGCAAGGAGCAGGGGGCGGAATTCGTCATCGATACGACCGGCCAGGCCTTGAAGCAGGCGCTTATCCATGGTCCGCTGCTCGTCAAGCCGAATCATCATGAACTTGCCGAATTGTTTGGCGTGACCATCAGCACCAGAGCGGAAATTATCACTTACGGACGCAAGCTGCTGGAATCGGGTGCGCAGCATGTGCTTGTATCCATGGCAGGTGAAGGAGCGCTGTTCATTTCAGAGCAGGGGGTGTTTTATGCGAACGCGCCGGCAGGCAAGGTGAAGAATTCTGTAGGTGCCGGGGATTCGATGATTGCCGGGTTCGTGGGTACGTTGTCCAAGACGGGGGATGTGCTGGAGGCATTCCGCACAGGCGTTGCATCGGGAAGTGCGACTGCATTCTCTGATGATTTGGCGGACGGGGAGCTTATTGAGCAGCTTCGGCCGCAGATCCAAATTTCACAGTTATAAGCAAGCGGCATTTATAGGAAAATAGGGAGCTGATTAACATGAGAATTACAGACCTGATGATAAAAGATACAATGATCATGAACCTGCAGGCCACAACGAAAGAAGCGGCGATTGATGAACTGATCGCCAGTCTTGCGGCCAGCGGACGGATCAGTGACAAGAAGCTGTTCAAAGAAAAGATTCTGGCGCGCGAAGCCCAGTCCAGCACGGGGATCGGCGGAGGGATTGCAATGCCTCATGCCAAGACAAAGGCGGTCAATGAAGCAACCGTAGTGTTCGCCAAAAGCCGTGCCGGTGTCGATTTTGCTTCACTGGATGATGAACCTGCTAAGCTGTTCTTTATGATTGCAGCACCCGATGGTGCTGGAAATATGCACCTGCGCACCTTGGCTTCGTTGTCCAGGCTACTGATTGAAAGCGAATTCATCGAAGCGCTCATGAATGCAGATACGCCGGATGAAGTTGCTGCCCTGTTTGATGCCAAGCAGGCAGAAGAAGAGGCTAAAGCGCAAGAGAACGAGGCTGCAGGAGCAGCTAAGTCAGCTTCTGTAATTACAGGAAATCCGGCTTCCTCAAGCTTCGTTGTCGCTGTAACAGCTTGCCCTACCGGGATTGCCCACACCTTTATGGCAGAGGATGCCCTTAAGAAAAAAGCGCTGGCAATGGGTGTCAATATCCGAGTGGAGACCAACGGCTCCGAAGGTGCGCAGAATGTGCTGACTGCGGATGAGATCCGCCGGGCCAGCGGCGTTATTATTGCCGCCGACAAGAATGTAGAGATGGCCCGCTTCGCCGGCAAGCCGGTGCTGCAAAGACCGGTCAGCGACGGCATACGGAAGCCGGAAGAGCTGATCAGCAAGGCTGTAAAAGGCGATGCTCCGATCTACCAGAGCGAAGGACGAAGCAGCCATGATGACACAGCGGCTGCGAAGTCCGGCAGCATCGGCAGCAAAATCTATAAAGACCTGATGAACGGTATTTCGCATATGCTCCCGTTTGTAGTCGGCGGAGGTATTCTGCTGGCGATCTCCTTCCTGATCGAGCAGGTGGCCAGCGTTGACAATCCGCTAGTGAAGCTGCTCCAGACGATCGGCGGCGGAGACGGTGCGTTCCACTTCCTGATCCCGATTCTCGCCGGATTTATCGCGATGAGCATCGGCGACCGGCCGGCGCTCATGCCCGGGATGGTTGGCGGTATCATGGCCCTGAATTCCAACGCCGGTTTCCTCGGCGGTCTGGCTGCAGGTTTCCTGGCCGGTTATGTAATCGTTGGCCTCCGCAAGGCGTTTGCCGGATTGCCGCGTACCCTTGACGGGTTGAAGCCGATTCTACTGTACCCAGTGTTTGGTCTGCTGATCACTGGTGCCATAATGTTTTACCTGTTTGATCCAGTCTTCAGCTGGCTCAACGAAGGGCTCATTGATGCGCTTAACAATCTGGGTACCGGAAACATGGTCCTTTTGGGAATTGTTCTTGGCGGAATGATGGCTATTGATATGGGCGGTCCCTTCAATAAAGCAGCATACACCTTTGCAATCGGGGTATTTACCTCAAGCGGCAATGAGAACGGATTGATGATGGCAGCCGTTATGGCAGGGGGGATGGTTCCTCCGCTGGCAATTGCACTGGCAACTACGCTGTTCAAGAATAAATTCACGGAAACCGAACGCAAATCCGGTATCACCAACTATGTGCTTGGTTTATCGTTTATCACGGAAGGCGCGATTCCTTTTGCTGCAGCCGATCCGCTGCGTGTCCTGACTACCTGTATCTTAGGCTCAGCCGTAGCCGGCGGCCTCACTCAGCTTTGGCATATTAACGTCCCTGCGCCTCACGGCGGGATTTTCGTCGCCGCTCTTTCCAGCAATGCGCTGCTGTTCCTGCTAGCCGTTCTGATCGGTTCCGTCATCTCCGGTCTGGCATTTGGACTATGGAAGAAGCCGCTGCAGGATAAACAATAATTTCATTAATCACAATAAAAAACTGCGGGACATCAGACACCTTTCTGCTGCCCGCAGTTTTTTTGTTGTAGTCTGCTGCATTTTTCAGGCGTATTTCTGTATAATGACCAATATATATAAAGTGAAGCTAAAGGAGAGAGCGAGATGATTCTGCACAAAGGGGAAGCCTTGTTCCGACAGGGAGACAGCTGCGATTATCTGTATCGGGTGAAAAGCGGGCTGTTTAAAGTAACAAGGCTGCATGAGAACGGGAATATGGTGCTGTTTAACCTTCTGTATCCCGGCGAGACCGTTCCCCACCATTCCCTCATTTCGCCAAAGGAGGCGCATGGAACAGCTGTCGCGATGATGAAAAGCGAGGTTGATGTCATTCCGGCTGCGGAATGGTACCGCGAGCTGCGTGAGAATCCGGGGAAAGTCATGGAGATTGCACTACTGCTCCAGGAAAAGGTGCGTTTTATGCAGACGCGGGTAGATCATCTTACGGTTGGATCGCCGGCTGAACGGATGGACCTGCTGACCCGCTGGATGAATGAATATGCGTATGGCGCACAGCTGACAGATCTGTTAACACAGGAAGAAATTGGGCAATTGATCGGCGTCCGGCGTGAAACGGTCAACCGTTTGCTCCGTAATCAGGAATAACCACAGATTTTACACAGTTCGTGAACTATTTTACTGGAAAAATGTTTAGAGAGTACCTGCGGCGTGGTATAATCTATTCAGAACTTATTAAATTAGAGAAAGGATCAGGATACCATGTGTCCCCGAAGGACGATTCCCCAAAGGACGATTTGGAAACGTTATGATCTGTCTTATACTTAGCTTCCCTGTAGAATGTGCGTACGTTGTTCATTGACGAAGCCGCCTCTCACAAGGGAAGGGAGTATTGTATGCGAAGGAATAGCTCCTCTGGTATGACCCTCGTAGAGGCATCGGTGACGTCTAAGCCGCCATCTACGATAAGGGGAGACCTGTATGAGGAATCACAACAGTGGCACAAATTTGCCGCTAAGACTCACCGTTATTTTGTCCGGAACTTTGCTATTAGCGTTTACTTATTATCACATTAATTATCAGAATCATTTGACCGAGGGCGGGTTTGTTGGCCTGGCATTACTCGGCAAATACGTATTAGGAATTTCGCCTTCATTATCTACACTACTCTTAGACATTCCAGTACTTCTAATCGCAGTGATATTCAAAGGAAAGTCGTTCGTGGTCAACACCTTCATCTCCGTAGGAGCCTTCACGCTGTTCTATGGACTGATGGAACGCTATTCCGGATGGGTGATCAACTTGCAGGATAACTTGCCGCTTGCGGCGTTGTTGTCCGGTGTACTGACAGGTCTAGGAGCGGGATTGGTCCTGCGCGGCGGCGGGGCGAGCGGCGGTGATGATATATTGTCGCTGCTGATCAGTGAATGGAAAGGAATTAAAGTAGGTACTGTATTCATCCTGATGGATGTAATTGTTCTGGCATTGTCGCTGTTCTACATGCCGGTTAAGGAGACGCTGTATACGGTGATGGCCGTGGTAGTTGCCGGTTATGTAATCACCTTTACCACTTCTTTCGGCAGAGCGAAGCTGAGCAAAGTGCCAAAGCTTCAGCCGAAGCTGGGTAAGCCGCACGATGGTACAGTAATGTGAATAATGCAAAGTTAACCCTCAGTCACAGGGTTCATGATGAGAGGCCAGCGGGATTAGATTCCTGCAGGCCTCTTTTTGTTTCTTTTTTCATTGATAATCAGGAACCGCCCCTCTACACTGAACGTATATATCTCATTCAAACATCATAGAATTGCAGGAAGTCTGGGAGCTGTGCTCAACAAAACACTTAGGAGGAAACAGGAATGAGTGCTCACGAAATCGATTATGTCATTATGGGTGAAGAAATTCAGTGTGTAGAGGTGCAGCTTGACCCCGGAGAGAGTGTAATTGCGGAAGCGGGCAGCTTTATGATGATGGACCCGGAGATCACCATGGAGACCATTTTTGGCGACGGCTCGGGTTCCCAGCGGGGGAACGGGCTGATGGGCAAGCTGATGGGTGCGGGTAAACGTATACTGACGGGGGAAAGTCTCTTTATGACCCTCTTTACTCACACCGGGGGGTATGGACGGAAGAGTGTAACCTTTGCCGCCCCTTATCCGGGCAAAATCATCCCGCTCGACCTGCAGCAGTATAACGGGAAAATCATCTGTCAGAAGGATGCATTCCTCTGTGCGGCCAAAGGGGTGTCTGTGGGCATCGAATTCCAGCGCAAGCTGGGTGTAGGGTTCTTCGGGGGGGAAGGGTTTATTATGCAAAAGCTCGAGGGAGATGGCCTCTCCTTCGTTCATTCCGGCGGTTACGTGATGGAGCGGACCCTTCAGCCAGGCGAAACCATTAAGCTTGATACCGGCTGTCTGGTCGCTATGACTTCATCGGTGGAGTACAATATCGAATTCGTTAAAGGTGTAAAAACAGCGCTGTTCGGCGGTGAAGGCCTGTTCTTCGCCACCCTGCGCGGACCGGGCAAGGTATGGGTGCAGTCGCTGCCGTTCAGCCGGATGGCGGACCGCATATTGTCCGCTGCAGGCAATTCCGGACGCAAGGAAGAAGGAAGCATCCTCGGCGGGCTGGGCAATCTGCTTGACGGCAGATAGCCTGCAACAAGTTAATCAGCCGTTCCTACCGGATTGCCGGAAGGACGGCTTTTTATTTTGTGAGGATAGCATGATGGGTTAATATTTGACTAGCCTGCAGGGACTGTATATATTATGGGCAACCCCCTTGGCTTACGCTAAGGATGCAACCGGAGGCCTCCTATGTTCAAAATATTCATTATTGAGGATGACCAGGGACTGGTAACCCTGCTTCAGAATTATCTACATAAGTTCGGCTATGAGACGCAGGCCGTGCGCGATTTTGATGCGGTAAAAGCGGAGTTTGAGCAATATGCGCCGCATCTGGTGCTGCTGGATGTGAATCTGCCCAAATTCGACGGTTACTACTGGTGCCGCCAGATCCGCGGGATTTCCACCTGCCCGATTCTGTTCATCTCTGCCCGTGACGGTAAAATGGATCAGGTCATGGCACTGGAGAACGGTGCGGATGATTATATTACGAAGCCGTTTGATTATGAGATTGCCTTTGCCAAAATCAAAAGCCATCTCCGCCGTGCCTACGGCTCCTATGCCGCGGGGAGCAATGAGCGCAGCCTGAGCGTTTCCGGACTGATGCTTGATGTAGAGCGGCTGGTTCTGTCACGCGGCAGCGCTAAGGTTGAGCTTAGCCACACCGAAGCGAAAATTCTCGATGAACTGATGAAAAAAGTCGGCATGATCGTCACACGCGACCGGCTGCTGGAGAAAATCTGGGATGAGCAGGCGTTCGTTGATGATAATACGCTGAATGTCTATGTCACCCGGGTACGCAAAAAGTTGGCCGTGCTGGATATCCAGGACGGGCTTCAGACCGTGCGCGGTCAAGGCTACCGGTTATCGGGCAACTGGGGGGAAGCGTAGGATGAAGCTGTTTTTGCGGGAACAGACGCCGCTGATCGTAGTCTACATAGCCCAATTGCTGATCATCACACTGATATACCGGCTGGATGGCGGAAGTGCGGTAGAGGTGAGCCTCTATGCTGGGCTGCTCAGCACCTGCCTGCTGTTGGGATATCTGGCTTACCGTTATCTTAGCAACCGCTCATTCTATGAGCGGCTGCAGTCGCCGCCGGGCTCGCTTGATGAAGCAGGCGGTCCCGCCCAGAGCTCACCGCTTGCTGACAGCCTGCGCACACTGCTGACCCAGCAGTTCCGGCTCTATCAGAATGATCTGCACAGCTACCGCCACAAGCTGGAGGAGCATATCCATTTCATTAATCAGTGGGTGCATGGCATGAAGACACCGCTCTCGGTGATCCATTTGATCATACAGGACAAGGACGGACCTCCATTCACCGCAATCGGCGACGAGCTGGACCGGCTGAAAAAAGGGCTGGATACGGTGCTCTACACCGCCCGGCTGGATACGTTCGAGCATGATTTTTACGTAGAGCAGCTGAAACTTACAGACATTGTGCGCAGTGTGACTTCTGAGCAGAAGCGGCTGTTCATCCGCAAACGGGTCTTTCCGGCCATTTCCGTGGACAGCGGCATCACCATCACTTCAGATGAGAAATGGCTGACTTTTGTACTCACTCAGCTAATTACTAATGCGCTGCGATATACGGTTGAGGAAGGCAAATTTGTATATTTTCATGGTTATGCAGGGGAGCAGGGAAGGGTTATCCTTGAGGTGCGTGATGAAGGGGTAGGCATTCCCCCCGGCGACCTGCCGCGGGTATTCGATCCGTATTTTACCGGTGTGAACGGGCGCAGCTTTCAGGAATCAACCGGGATGGGCCTGTATCTCGTCAAGCAGATCTGCGGCAAGCTGGGGCATGAGGTCGAGATTTCCTCTGAGGTCGGCAAGGGGACGACGGTGCGGATTACTTTTTCGGGAAACGCGGTGAACGGTAGCGCAGGATCAGGAGAACGACGGTAGAAACAACGGCGAGGGACAGCGTATTGGTAATCAGAAAGGCCAAGCCGTTCCCGTCAGCAGCCAAGTTTACCGCATAAGCCTCCATCAGACCGATGCCGAGCAGCATCAACAGATAGGCTTTCAAGCTTAAATCGGAGACAGACCTCGTCTTTAAGATTTGAACAATTTGCGGAATCCATCCTATAGAAAGAATAATACCGCCAATCAGCTGCATCAGCGCAAACAGCATACACACACCTCACGGTTCGTTTATTACTGGTGTATGCCGGGGTGGTGATGTGTGTTCTTGTCCACTACAGAAAACCCGCCGTCCCATAAAAGGGCCGGCGGGTTTTGCGTTGTCTCTGCCAAAGACAGCAGAAGTTTATTGCTGTTTCAGGCGGGCAAGCTGCTCCAGCAGCTGCGCGGTTTCGCTCCGGGGAAAGGCCTCAGCCAGCACCTCGTTCACGGTTACCCGCGCGCGGTCTACCTTGCTCTGCCCGTAGTCAGTCAGCGAAGTATAAATACTTCTGCGGTCAGCATCGCAGGATTTCCGCTCCAGCGCTCCGCAGCCCTTGGCTTCAAAGCGGCTGACCAGCCGGGAAACAGCGCTCTGGCTAAGCCCGACCATCGACTCCAGCTGCTGGAGCTTCAGCTTCTTCTCCGGAGCCTCAGAGAGAAAGAGCAGCAGGTAGAATTCCTTCAGGGATAGCTGGTAATTCTCCTGTAGCCTCGCTTCAAGTTCATTTGCCACATTCATCTGTATATGAGTCAGAGACAACCAGCTGGTAATCAGCTCATCCTCCAGGTTATTCTTCATCTGCAAAATCCTCTCCCGGTGTATGCCGGCACATGAAATTAAGTAGTATCCATTATACCATCATCACCCCGCAGGTTGCGAGAAAAGAAGCCCGAGGGATTGAAAACCGCACGCGCAGCCGATCTGAATGAATCAGCCTCTAGCTTAGTTGCTGATTCTGGGGAAACCAAAGGCATACTGCTTTGGCAGCCCCGGGTTCTTACCGAGCTGTACGCCGGCTTCCAGCGTCCAGTATGGATTTCTCAGCATCCCCCGGCCCACAGCTATAAGATCAGCGTCCTCATTGCCGATAACCGCGTTGGCGAGCGCTGCTTCATCCAGCCGGCCTACAGCAATTACCGGAACTGCCAGCTCCTGCTTGAAGGCCCGTGCAAGCGGAACCTGATAGGCAGCATGTGTACCCGGTCTGCCTGCAGCAGCAATCGCTCCTTCACCACCGGCGCTGATATGGAAAATATCGGCTCCCGCTTCCTTATAGGCTGCGCCAATAGCAAGACTCTCCTTGATGCCGTAGCCGCCTTCAACATATTCCTGCGCCGAGATGCGCATAATGAGCGGCATACCTTCCGGCATCTCACGTTTGGCGGCAGCGATGACTTCTTTTCCGAACAGAGTAAGATCCTGGCCGTATTCATCGGTTCTGCGGTTGGTGAGCGGGGAATGAAACTGATGAATCAGATAACCGTGGGCGCCGTGCAGCTCAATGACATCGAAACCGGCCTGAACGGCCCGTCTTACACCAGCCTGGAATTTGTTCACCATTTCTTTCACTTCCGCCGTTGTCAGCTCACGCGGTGTTTTGGATTTGTCATCAAACGGGATAGGAGAGGAGGACACAGGCACCGCTGCATCTTCGGCTTTGCGTCCGGCATGGGCAATCTGAATCCCCACCTTGGCCCCATAGGCATGGCAGGCGTCTACAATTCTCGCCAAACCGGCAATATGCTCATTCGACCAGATGCCCAGATCATAATCGGTAATCCGGCCATCCGGATCTACGTCGGTCATTTCTATAATAATCAGTCCGGTTCCGCCAACGGCCCGGCTTACGTAGTGATTATAATGCCAATCCGTAGCGATCCCGTCCTTGTCTGTAACTGAATATTGGCACATAGGAGGCATAACCACACGGTTTTTCAGCTTTAAATCCTTTAGCTCATAAGGCGTGAACAGATCGTTCATTTTTATCTCTCCTTGGCAGGGTTCTGAATTTGGCATGCTTTTATGTAAAGAGGTCTAGGAAAATAATAAATGCATGCTCATGCATATAAATATAGTCGTTCCACTAATCGCTGTCAACCCTGTCTTGCTTACAATTATGTAAGGTGACTGTAAGTTTCAGAAATAGCAGCTAAAGTTTACAGTTTGTATAATGAAGACAATACAAATCACAGAAGGAGCGGTCGCACTTGCCCCTGTTAGACGTTCATAATCTATCCAAAATATATGAGGGCAAGGTGTCCATCCATGCGCTGAACCATATCCGCTTTGCTGTGGAGAAAGGGGAGTTTGTCGGTATTATGGGACCTTCAGGCAGCGGAAAAACTACCCTGCTGAACGTCATCGCAACGATCGATGAACCTACCTCGGGTGAAGTCATGATCGGCGGACGGGACCCGAACAAGCTGGGGCGTAAGGATAAGGCCCTGTTCCGCCGCAAGGAGCTGGGATTTGTCTTTCAGCAGTATAATTTGCTTGATACGCTCACCGTGGAGGAGAACATCGTGCTTCCGCTGACGCTTGCCGGCGTCTCCGTAGCGGAGATGGAGAGCAGACTGAAGGAAGCCGCGCTGAGACTGGAAATTACGCCACTATTGTCCAAACGGACCTATGAGCTTTCCGGCGGCCAGATGCAGCGGGTAGCGATTGCCCGGGCGATGATTCACCGCCCTTCGCTGATTCTGGCGGATGAGCCGACAGGCAGCCTGGACTCCAAGGCAGCAGGCGAAGTCATGAATCTGCTGGCCGAGGTGAATGAGGCGGAAGGTGCCACAGTACTGATGGTTACACATGATGCGGTGGCAGCGAGCTTTTGCCACCGGGTGATTTTTATTAAAGACGGGCGTTTCTACAGCGAGATGTACCGTGGCAGCAGCAGGGCGGCTTTTTTCCAGAACATCATCGATATGCTGTCGCTGCTGGGGGGAGCTACTCATGACCTTTCGCCAGTTCGCTTATAGGAATGTCGCAAGGAATAAACGCAAGTATGCCGCTTATTTTGTGAGCAGTGCCTTTTCCGTAATGGTTTTCTTTCTCTGTGCGCTGTTTATTTTTCATCCGGACATCGCCAGGGATACGATTCTGAGCACGGCGGCTAATACGATGATGGTGGCGGAAGGGATTATCTTTGTATTCTCCTCGCTGTTCATGCTCGTTTCCGTAGGCTCTTTTCTCCAGTCACGCAAGCTGGAATTCAGCGTTCTGCTGATGCACGGGATGACCAAGGGACAGCTGAACAAGATGGTGTTTCTGGAAAATATGCTGATCGGCAGCTCTGCAATTCTGACCGGCACTGTGCTTGGGCTGCTGCTCGGCAAGCTGTTTCTAATGATCGGAGCTGAATTTCTCGGGATCGCTCCGCTGAAATTTTATTTCTCCTGGCAGGCACCCCTGTTAACGGTCAGCAGCTTCGCCCTCCTGTTCGTGCTGATCTCCCTGTGCACCTTTGCCTTTATCGGCCGGGAATCACCACGCGGGTTGTTCCAGAGCGGACGCAAAGCGGAGCAGGAGCCGCGGGTGTCTCCGTTGCTGGCTGTTGTCTCTGCGCTGCTGCTGTTGGGCGGTTATGGTCTGGCAGCTTCGGCAACAGCAGCTTCCGTTGAGATGGTCATGTTCCCGGTGGTGGCCATTACGGTTGCCGGGACCTATCTGTTCTATACACAGCTGAGTCTCTACATCGTTAAGCTCCTGCGGGGGATGCGCCGTTTCTATTGGCATAAGACCCATATGATTATGCTCTCAGGCTTGTCTCACCGCTGGAAGGACAACGGGCGGATGTTTTTTATGGTGACCATTGTTTCCGCAGTCTCATTCACTTCTGTAGGGGTATTTGCATCCATTCATACCTTGTCTAGAGAGCTGAAGCTGGATTATCCTGCGGCAGTAGGTTATGTGGCCAAAGGGAGTCAGGCCGGCTACAACGCAGAAGGAGATTTACGGGGCATCCGGGATGAGCTGGAGCGTCTGGGCCTGCCTTATGAAACTCTGTCAATACCGGTCAAATACGCGGAAGTGAAGTCCCAGACCGGGCCGGACCGGACCCGTCAGCTTCCGCTGATGGCCTACAGCGATTATAAGCTGGCTCTCCAGCATGCCGGATTCATTTCCCATGAGCAGCCGCTCCAAGGGAACGAAGGACTGGTGATGATCGGCTCCCAGCGGGACCGCAGCTTAACGTGGGGCCGGATCAAAGCGGTGTACACCCTAGAACAGGGCACGGAGATTGCGGAGACCGGTTATACGGAGCATGTCCCGATTGCCGAATACCTGCTGCCTGAGCTGGATGGGCGGGACGGCGGGGATTTCAGCGGAGTTGTAGTCAGTGACAGTCTGTTCCACTCGATTATTCCGGCGCAGATTGACTATTATACCGGCTTCTACGTTGATGATTTCCCGCAAACTTCCGGTATTGCAGGGACACTCGCTGATAAAGGAAAGGTAGCCTATGAAAGGGACTCCCCCTATGCGGTTGTGGTCAGCGGGACGCTGTTTGAAATTCAGAAGACGCTGTACAGCACAATGCTGTTCGCTTCGCTCTTGGTCGGTACCGTGTTTTTTATCGCCGCAGGCAGCTTCCTGTATTTCCGGCTCTATACGGATCTTGACCATGACCGGCTGCAGTATTCCACTTTGTCCAAAATGGGGCTGACCGATCAGGAGCTGGACCGTTCCTTAACCCTGCAGCTTGCGCTGATGTTCTTCGTGCCGGTAGGGATAGCCATTATGCATAGTTTGTTTGCTTTTATTGCCCTGCAGCGGCTCTTCTATCTGTCCATTGCTGCTGAAACAGGGGCGGTGCTGGCCGGTTACCTGGCAGCGCAGGGGCTGTATTTCATCCTGATCCGCGGCCGTTATCTGCGCAATCTCAAAAAAAATCTGATCTGAAAGCGGGGATCTGCTAATGAAAACATGGATTACTGACTTTATGGAGCAGTTCGGCTACGCCGGTATTCTGCTGATGCTGGCTCTGGAAAATATTTTTCCGCCGATTCCATCAGAGATCATCCTCCCGTTCGGCGGATTCATGACCACCACCTCCGATATGACCATTACCGGTGTGCTGATTGCGGCTACTGCCGGATCACTACTTGGTGCAGTCGTGCTGTACTGGATCGGCCGGATGTTGGATGTAAGCAGACTGGAGCGGATCGTCGAACGCTGGGGCGGATGGATCCGGATCAGTGGGAAGGATATCCGCAGGGCCGATGCTTGGTTTGATAAATACGGCTACTGGACCGTGCTGTTCTGCCGGATGATTCCGCTGGTGCGCAGTCTGATCTCGATTCCGGCCGGGATGTCCGGGATGAAATTCGGCCACTTCCTGCTGTTCACCACCATCGGCACATTGGCCTGGAATCTCCTGCTCATTCTGCTGGGTGCGGCGCTGGGGGAATCATGGGAGGATATCGCAGGGTATATGGATACGTACTCGAACATCGTATACGTCTTGCTTGCGGCTGGAGTTCTTATACTGGGACTGCTGTATTTCCGCAGACGCCAGACAGCGGGCAAAGCCCGCGGATAAGCTTAATCATAAGGAGGGATAGACATGGAGCTGCTAACTATTATTAAAGCTATTATTCTGGGTATTGTAGAAGGGTTGACCGAGTTTGCTCCGGTTTCCTCCACAGGCCATATGATCATTGTCGATGATATGTGGCTGAAATCGCAGGAGTTTCTGGGAAAATACACGGCCAATACGTTCAAGGTCGTGATCCAGTTGGGATCCATTCTTGCGGTGGTTATTATCTTCCGTAACCGGTTCATTGATTTGCTGGGCTTGAAGCGGTTCAGCCGCAAAGAGATGACGGCTGTGCCGGATGGAGTGCCGCAGGTGGAGACGGAAGGCCGGCTGAAGCTGGCACAGGTCATTGTCGGACTTATTCCGGCGGGGATCTTCGGCTTCTTGTTCGAGGATTACATTGATGAACATTTGTTCTCGACCTCGACGGTGCTAATCGGGCTGGTAGTCGGGGCGGTGTTCATGATCTGCGCCGACCGGTTTGCCCCTAAGAAGGTCAAAACAGAAAGTGTCGATCAAATTACATACCGGCAGGCGATATCGGTCGGGTTAATCCAGTGCATTTCCCTCTGGCCGGGCTTCTCACGCTCCGGCTCGACAATATCCGGAGGCGTGCTGCTGGGGATGAGCCACCGGGCCGCAGCGGATTTCACCTTTATTATGGCGGTACCGATCATGGCCGGCGCGAGTATGATTTCATTGATCAAGAACTGGCAGTATTTCACGCTGGATGCACTGCCTTTTTTTATCGCCGGCTTTATCAGCGCCTTTCTGTTCGCACTGATCTCGATGCGCTTCTTCCTGAAACTGATTAACCGGATCAAGCTGCTGCCGTTCGCGATTTACCGGATTCTGCTGGCCTTAGTGGTCTATCTGATCTGGTTCTAAGCAGCGGACAAACGTTACCCATAAACCTAATTTATAGCCCGCTCAGTAGAACGGCAGTGCCAACCGGTTAACGGAAGGTATTGCCGTTTTTCTGCGTCCTCTCCGTTGTTTCCGGTCTTTTGGAGTGGAAATCGTGAGGAGAAAGTGCATGGGCTTATGCTGCATAAGCAGTGCTTAGAAGTTCCAGGCAGCACCTGCTATAGAGAAAGTGTATAGCTGGAAAGCCAGGAATCTGTTGCGGCAGCCCCCTGCGATTCAGTATGATGGCATCAGATTAGGAAAGCGGGCAGCGGCAGAGCTCGAGCCAATTCAAGAGCCAGAGTCAGAGATACATGGCACTTAACCTGTTATCTCAATGCATCGTATAACAACGATATTCATATGGTTTATTCAAAATAGGAGGGATTCAATATGGCTGACAAGATTATAACAAGCAGTCTCGGGTATCCGAGAATCGGCAGAAACCGGGAATGGAAGAAGCTCCTTGAGGCGTTTTGGGGCGGTAAAATCAATGAGGAGGATTTCCGCACAGAAATGGCCGGGCTTCAGCTTCAGCATCTCAAAACACAGCAGGAGGCAGGAATCACCCTAATCCCGGTCAATGATTTCACGTTCTATGATCATGTGCTTGATACGGCCGCGATGTTCGGCATTATCCCGCCGCGTTATGGTTATGACGGAGGCGAAGTCTCCCTCGATCTTTATTTCGCCATGGCGCGCGGTAACACCGAAGCAACCGCCTGCGAAATGACCAAATGGTTTAATACAAATTACCATTATATCGTACCTGAGATTGGCAACCAGACTCCGCGCCTGACAGCCAACAAGCCGCTTGCCGCATACCGGTTCGCCAAGGAGCAGGCGGGCATTGAGGGCAAACCTGTTATTACCGGACTCTATACCTTCCTTAAATTATCCAAAGGGTACCCTGCGGCGGAAATCGCGCAGGTTGCCGAGCGATTCCTGCCTGTCTATGTGCAGCTGCTGCAGGAATTGCAGCAAGAGGGAGTAGCCTGGGTACAAATCGATGAGCCAGCAGTTGTAACAGGGCTGACTATAGAAGAGAGAGCGCTGCTGGAGTCAATTTACAGCAGAATCGCCGCAGAGGTACCGGGGCTTCAGCTGCTGCTCCAGACTTATTTCGAAGCCGTAGAGCCTTTGGAAGCCCTGTTGAAGCTACCTGTACAAGGTATCGGCCTTGATTTCGTCCATGATGGCGGTGACAATCTGGAGTCGGTCCGGCGACTGGGCTGGCCGGAGGATAAATGGCTCTTCGCCGGCATTATTGACGGACGCAACATCTGGCGCAGTGATGCTGATGCCAAGCTGGAGCTGGTCAGCGAACTGAGCACCCATGTGCCGGCCAGCCGTCTGATTCTGCAGCCTTCCTGCAGCCTACTACATGTGCCTGTATCGGTACAGGGCGAAGACCGGTTGAAGAGCACAGTGAAGAACGCCATTGCCTTCGCGGATGAGAAGCTGGCCGAGCTGAGTCTGATCGCAGCCGCAGCCGGGGGCGAGCAAGACACCTATGCTGCAGCGCTGGCAGAAAGCCGTGAAGCGCTGGCCCGCTTCCGGGCGCTGCCTGAGCGCGGGCGCCGGGATGTAGCAGAGCAGGTCCGCGCGCTGGAGCAGCTTCCGGATAGCCGCAGCCTGCCGTATGCAGAGCGGCTGAAGGTGCAGCGCGAGAAGTGGCAGCTGCCGCTGCTGCCGACGACGACCATCGGAAGCTTCCCGCAGACCGCTGAGGTACGCCAGGCCCGGCTCAAATGGCGCAAAGGCGTGTGGAATCAGGAGCGGTACGACGGCTTTGTCCGCGAACAGATTGAGGGTGCGATTGCCTTCCAGGAAGAGCTTGGACTGGACGTGCTGGTGCATGGGGAGTTTGAGCGGGCGGATATGGTAGAGTTCTTCGGCGAGAAGCTGGACGGATATCTCTTTACCAAAGGCGGTTGGGTACAATCCTACGGCTCTCGCTGCGTGAAGCCGCCGGTCATATATGCCGATGTCGCCTTCATCGAACCGATGACGGTCAAGGAAAGTGTCTATGCCCAGTCCTTGACGAAGCTGCCGGTGAAAGGGATGCTGACCGGACCGGTGACCATCCTCAACTGGTCCTTCGTGCGGGATGACCTAAGCCGCGAAGAGGTAGCGAAGCAGATTGCACTCGCCCTCCGCCAAGAGGTTCAGGCATTGGAGCAAGCCGGAATCGAAATGATCCAGGTAGATGAGCCGGCCATCCGTGAGGGGCTGCCGCTGAAGGCAGAAGACCATGAGCACTATTTGAACTGGGCCGTCAGATCGTTCCGGATCGCTACGAACCCGGTGAAGGCTACAACACAAATTCATACCCATATGTGCTACAGTGATTTCAATGACATGATCGGATCGATCTCAGCGATGGACGCGGATGTCATCTCTATTGAAACTTCACGCAGCCACGGAGAGCTAATCGTAAGCTTTGAAGAGCAGGAATATGATAAGGGGATCGGACTAGGCGTATATGATATTCATAGCCCGCGTGTGCCGGACGTGACGGAAATGACCGTGAGTATTGAACGGGCTTTGCGCGTGCTGGATGCCGAGCAGTTCTGGATCAATCCGGACTGCGGGCTGAAGACAAGAGGATGGGAGGAGACGGGAGCTGCCCTGCGCAACATGGTACAGGCGGCAGAGATTATTAGAAAGGAAGCCAGAGTATAAACGGTAGGCCAGCTGGGGGGGAGATTCTCTCAGCTGGCCTTTCAAAACTAATTGCACCCTCCGATTTGTGTCCTCTTGATAAAGCATTAAAAGTGCACGTTTTTACATCAAGTCATGCAATTTAGCGCCAGTCCGGAGGTTGCAGTGTTAGATACAGATTTTTTCATGTAAACACTTGATAATAATTCTCATTCTTGATAGAATGAGAAACAGAAAAGAAGGAACCGTGGAGGGTCCCTTCGATGTCTAACTTATTTACTTTCGAATGTTTTGCAATCTGTTTCTTCAGATTGCGTAGGCTCCTTGGAGCTGTGATAAGCTACAAAAATGGATTCAGCGTTACATTTGTTCTCTTCAGCCCAATAGGTGCAAGAGTTCACTGCACACAGTACGTCTTTTGCCATGAGGGTCACCTCCCCTTATAGTAGATTGGTAATATGCTCAGTGCAAATAGTGCTGCTCTGTTCAGCAAGGTGGAGCTTGTCCGAACAGAACCTTACCCTTATTCTTCTGAATAAAGGGTATTTGGATTTTTTCCTTTTTCAGACATTTTAATTGTAGCAAATATAGAGGGGATTCGCAAACAGGACCATTCAGCCGCTGAATGGTCCTGTTTTTTTGTGCAGATTGTTAATTTTGGAAAAAAGGTTCAAAAAAGGCTTCGGATCCATAGTTTTAATGCAACCTTCCAGTATCTGGAGCGTCAAAGAGTTAGGCGGATATTCACAAAAATAGACAAAGGGTATCTGCGGAACAAAAGAAGCGGGAATCCACTACACTTTTGGAGGAATGAGAATGCGAAAATGGGGTCTGCATTACTTGGCTGGATTATTAGTTTTGGCGGTTGTACTGGCTGGCTGTGGTTCCAGTAATGAGAACTCGGCGGCTAATTCAGCCAGCACAAGCAATATGAAGTCAGATCAAGGAGTAGCGAATGCTCCTGCAGAGGAAGCAGCACCTGCTGCCGCTGAAGTTGAAGCGGGATCAGGTAGTGCGGATAAATCCGCAAGCTCTTCTAGTGTTGATGCCAATGCTGCCGCCGGAACAAAAGGCATGGCAGTCAAGGGTTCTGATTCAGATAAGGCGGCAGAAGCAGCGGCGGGGTTGACTGGTACTGATGTCGTAGCGGGACTGAACAAAAAGCTGATGTATAAAGCAAACCTCACGATGGAAGTCGAAGATTATGCTGCCGCACAGTCTGAAGTACGTAATATGATCACGCTGTCCGGCGGATATATCATTGGATTTACGGAGAGCATGTCTGAATATGAAAAAGGCGGGACCTTTATTATGAAGGTTCCTGCGTCCGGCTTTTCCCCTTTTCTGAATAATTTGGAGAAGATTAAAAATGAGGGGATTCAGCGGAATATTGAAGGCCAGGATGTGTCGGAAGAATATGTGGATCTGGAGTCACGGCTCAAAGCTAAACAGCTAATGGAGAGCCAATATATCGAATTTATGAAAAAAGCGACCAAATCCGCAGATCTCGTTGCTTTTGCCAATCAGCTTGGTGCAATTCAGGAGCAAATCGAACAGATTAAAGGCAGAATGCGTTACATTGATCAGAATGTATCGTTCTCAACTGTAGAGCTGCGGCTCTATCAGACCGATAAAAGTATCGCGGATATCAAGCAAAAAGAGCAGGGGCCGCTGCTGACGCGGGCTTCCGATGCGCTGACGAGCAGTCTGCATGCCTTATCCGTCATGTTCCAGTGGCTGATCGTTTTCTTGGCGGCTGCACTTCCTATCCTGATTGTCGCGGGAATCATTCTTGTTATCGTACTGTGGCTGCGGAAAAAGTTGAAGCGGCGGGATGACGGTTACATGCAGCGGATCCGGGCGGCTAATCGTGCGCAGAACCGGGAATTGTCTGGCCGGGACGGCGGAGAAGAAATACATGGTGATGCTCCAGTCACAGAGGAAACCGGGAAAGAGACAGAGAATAAAGGTTGATACGCTGTATTTAGAAGTGGGGAATCGTTGTGATTTTTTCTTTTCAGACGGAATTTCCGGACAGCAATGATTAGAGGCAAAGCCGGCTTTTATGAACAATTCGGATTCGTGAGAATAACAAAGCCTCCAGTTCCGTACAATCACGGAGTGGAGGCTTTGTGGCTTGAAATGTGGCCTATAGCTTATGCATGCTGGAAAAGTACCTGGTATTCGCCATAGCCTTCCTTTTCCAGATCTTCTTTGGGGACGAACCGCAGTGCCGCTGAATTAATACAATAGCGCAATCCGTTCTCGCCGGGACCATCGTTGAATACATGACCGAGATGCGAATCGGCGGTTTTGCTGCGTACTTCGGTGCGGATCATCAGATGGCTGAGGTCTGTTTTTTCTTTGACCGCATAGTCGCGGATCGGGCGGGTAAAGCTTGGCCAGCCGCAGCCGGAATCGTACTTATCCTGGGAGCTGAACAGCGGCTCGCCTGATACGATATCCACATAGATGCCGTCACCATGGTGATCCCAGAATTCATTGCGGAACGGCGACTCGGTAGCATTATTCTGGGTTACTTCATACTGAAGCGGGGTGAGCCGTTCCTTGAGGCTCTGTTTGTCCTCTTTATGCTTCCAGTGGGTTTCGATAAAAGCTTCCCGGCCGGAGCCCTTCCGGTAACGTTTGTAATGTCCGGGATTCTTATGATGATAATCCTGGTGATATTCTTCAGCGGGATAGAAGGGCTTGGCTGGAAGAATCGGCGTCACAATTGGTGCTGAAAAGCGTCCGCTGGCCGCAAGCGCAGCTTTGGAAGCTTCTGCTTCGAGCCGTTGTTCTTCAGAATGATAGAAGATTGCCGTACCGTAAGAAGTTCCGCGGTCATGAAACTGGCCGCCGGCATCAGTAGGGTCAATTTGCTGCCAGAACAGCTCAAGCAGCTTGCTATACGGGAAAATATCCGGGTTAAACGTAATCTGAACCGCTTCGACATGACCGGTTGTCTCCGAGCAAACCTCCTGATAGGTCGGATTAACCGTATGTCCGCCTGTATATCCGGAAATGATCCCTTCAATTCCCGGTAAATCTTCAAAAGGGGATACCATACACCAGAAACATCCACCTGCAAAGGTCGCTTTTTCCGTTTTGAAGCCTATATTGTCAGATTGAACATCACTCATAAATATCCCTCCATCCGTAGAATGCAATTAAATAGATCACAATTCAATTTAATTATAAAGCAAAGAGGCGCTGTCTGCCAGCACCGTCCTTCAGTTCTTATCGGCCTTTTGTACTGCCGGCTGCACGTGGGCGCAGGGACAAACCGGCCAGTAAGAGTACAGCGGCATAAAGTACTACTGCGATAGCAGCGCTCCGCGGATGCTGGAATAACTGGCCTCCGAGATACGCGTAGAGTGTGATTCCAGGGATTTTACCGAGTCCGGAAGCGGCGAGATAGCTCCAAAAGGGCAAGCCGGCAGCACCGGCATAGATATTTACTGCGGTCTGCGGCACAACCGGTGCAAGCCGGGCCAGGATGATGGAAGCGAACGGACGCCGCTGCACAGCGGATGTGAATTTTTCCATCGCTGGAACGGACGCGAGATAGGTTCGGGCTTGCTTTTGAAACAAATATTTAACAACACCGTACATTATCGCTGCTGCAAGTGTTGTGGCACTCCAGCAAATCAGCGCGCCGGTGAGACTCCCATATGCATAGCCGAACAAGCCAATGATTAACTTATAAGGCAGGACCGGAAACAATGCCAGCGCCGTTGCGGCCAGCAAGGACAAAAAGGGGTTATGATCCTCGCGCAGCCAGTCCAGCAGATCATATCTGTAGATAAACGCAAGAATAATACCCGAAACATAAAGTATTGCTGTAAGCCATTTTCTCATTTTACTATGCCCTTTCTTAACCTGTTCATCTCATCATACTGAAAAAAAAGTAATTAATGAAGCAAAGATCATTGTCCCGGCGGGATGTCACGGTATAATACTTCTATAAGACAACTTGTAAAGGAAGATATGCCATGAATACTCCTGTACGTAAAAGAGTGGCGATGATCGGAATCGGCGATATTGCCCGTAAAGTGTATTTGCCGCTGCTCTCCCGGCATGATCAGGCGGAGGTTGTCGGCGTACTCAGTCATTCACAATCCACTGTCCAGGGAGCTGTCCGCTCCTACCGTTTTCCCAAGGGTACGACAGATGTAAATGAGCTGCTGTCCTGGGAACTGGATGCCGTGTTCGTGCACAGTCCTACGCCTACCCATTATGAGCTTGTTACGAAGTGTCTCGAGCACGGGTTGGCAGTATATGTAGATAAGCCTCTTTCATATGACTTGGAACAATCACGTCGGATGGCGGAAATGGCAGAGAATAAAGGACAACTCCTCGCTGTCGGCTTTAACCGCCGCTTCGCACCGATGTATACGGCAGCCAAAGCCTGGCTTGAGAAGGCGGGCGGGATTAGCCATTGCCATGCGGTCAAACACCGCACCAAGCTGCAATCCGGCAGCAGCCGCGAGACCATCCATGATGACCTGATTCATATGCTGGATCTGCTGCTTTGGCTGTGCGGCAATGATTATGAGCTGCTGAGAAGCAGCCTGAATTCCGACAGTGAAGGCCGGCTCCTGCAATCTTCCGGAATGCTTGGCTGGAATTCAGGCGCTACCGGAATGTACAGTATGGTCCGGGATGCCGGAGCGGATATTGAGAAGCTGGAGCTTCACGGCAGCGGAAGATCGGTGGAAGTGTCCGATATGGAACGGGCGATCCTTTATGAGAAGGGGGCGCTGCCGCGTACTCAAGGCTTCGGAAGCTGGGATACGGTCCTAGAGCGGAGGGGCTTCAGCGGTGTCGTGAACCATTTTCTAAGTACCATGAATACACCGGAGCAATGCGGCATTTCAGCTTCCGCCGTGTTAGCCAGCCATAAGCTGGCGGCTGAGCTTGCCGATTGACAGATGAACAGAGAGGAGTACGGGTATGGACGATTACAGCAAATCAATGGAGGAACAGATCATCGAGAGCTATAAGCGGGATGAGGAAATGATGATCCTTGTGTTTGCCCAGTGGTGTGTGAACAACAAGCTTGATCCGCATGCACTCTATCTGCAGGCCTATCCACAGCAGGAAGGCAATGCCGCACTTAGCCATGCACTTGCACTTACTGTACCTGAGGATGAGGCAGGTTATATTTCTGATGATACAGTTCTTGGCGTGCTGTCCTTATACAGCAACGATGACCTCGCATACGTGGTCACAGAGGCAATTGCCCAGCGCAAGCCGCGGCAAGGCACAGGGGATTGACACCGAGGATATAATAAGGTGGGGCTGATGAACTTTTTTTTGGTAAACGATGTTCATTATGCTTTAAATGTGTTAAAATTATATATACTAACTAATCGTAAGTTTCACAACTGAGAGGTGAGAACAATGGAAGAACATCAGCTGACGATGTGCCCAAGATTCGAAACGGCCTTCTCTTTCTTAGGCAAACGTTGGAATGGACTTATTATCCAGACATTGATGAGCGGCCCGAAGCGTTTCAAGGATATTTCGGGACTGATTCCGTCGATGAGTGATAAGATGCTGTCTGAACGAATGAAGGATTTGGAGTGCGAAGGTATTCTGGTAAGACATGTGTACCCTGAAACACCGGTGCGCATTGAGTATGAATTAACTCCTAAAGGCCGTGCACTTGAGCCGGTTATGCAGCAGATTCAGTCCTGGGCCGAGAGCTGGGTTGAGTAGTCCCACCGTATGAGCCCTATTGATAGCCCCTTTTATCCGCATGCCGGAGAAGGGGCTTTTTCAAATTTTAATAAATAAAACTTGCACAACACACTGCAGGATGTAATATAATAGAAAAAAACTGCTGCCACCCGCCTGTTCAGTACCTATCGCTATTCTGCATATTTATTGTGGAAGCGCAACCAAAATTGGGATATGCTTTCGTGATATGCTTTCGGAGTAAGTTTTGTCGTAGTGAACTCGAAGATGTAACGCAAACAAAACTAAGTGTATGCTTTCGGAGCAAGTTTTGTCGTTGTGACTCGAAGATGTAACGCTAACAAAACTTTTAGGAGGCGAGGAAGATGAAAACCACCTTGTTTTCCCGGGAAATAACCTATGGAAAAGAGGATGTTGCCGAACTGGAAGCCGCTTCGATCAAAGTGCAGCTCATTTATGATAAAGCGCTGTTCATGCTGCACGGCCATCTTCCTGATTCCTTGTGGGACGCGTGGATAGGAGTGCCCTATGAAATTATCTCTTCTTTATATAAAGGAGACAATGATAGCGGTAGCGTTTTTCAAAAGTGGATTCAGAGTCCCTCGGGCTGGAAATGTATAGGCTGCGAGCGGCATTGCCTGGAGCCTTCAGCTGCTGCACTAGGAAAACCTGCAGGCAATCAGCGGTTGTTTACCTTTCACAACGGGATCCGGCAGAGTATGGTTCTGCAGGCGCTAATCTGGTCAATGTATGAGAATACCGTGCTTTTTCAGCCGTATCTGGGTGATGAAGCATTTCTAGACGGTGATGATCTCGATACCATCTCTTCCTATTTTGTGCCGACCTATTTGAACAAGGTGCGTCTGACGGAGAACGGCAAACCTTCTAAAGAATATAAAGAGAATAATATAAAAGTATATCAGGAATGGATATCCGCCCCCGATCTTGTCCTGCAGTGGAACGGCGGGTTGACCGAGGGCAGGTGGATGACCGGTGTGTATGTGGACCATTCCCGTTTTGCCGGACTCGGACCCTACCTGAAGGATGCGCAGGGCAAACGGACCTATATGCAGGCTACGGTTCAGTGAAGTATTGCAGATCTTCAAGGAAAACACCTCTATTAAGAGGTGTTTTTTTGTACGCAGCTTGTCATCAAATCTCCTCTTTCAATAAAATTTTATGTATTTGTGCGTACAATCACAAACTGAGGTTCCGGCGAGCGTTATGGTGTAGGAGTAAAGAAAAACCTAAACCAATAACGTGAGGGAGGGCCCCATATGACGGCCAATCAATTAAACCATACAACAGAGGCGCTTAGCTTTAGCGGCGAGGATCTGGTGAGAGATATCGTACTGCAATTTCCCAAGGCGGCGGATTATTTCAAAGGACAACGGATCGATTTCTGCTGCGGAGGCGTGAAGCCGCTGGCGGAGGCTGCTGCAGAGAAAGGGCTTGATTCGGATGCGATGCTAAGCGATCTGCACAAGCTAGCCCAGGAGCATCCTGTGCTAGAAGAAGACACCAAGTGGAACGGGGCATCTTCAGAGGAACTGGTGGAACATATCGTGAACAAGCATCACCGTTACCTGCGTGAAGAGCTGCCTTTGATCAGCCAGAATGTAACCAAGGTATTCCGTGTCCACGGCGAGGATTCCCCGCATTTGGCCGAAGTCTACCGCTTATTCAACCTGCTGCGTGAAGATCTGCTGAAGCATACAGCACAGGAAGAAGAAATTGAGTTTCCGAAAATGCTTGCCTACAGCGCGAATCCGAGCGAGGAAGCTTTGGCTGAACTGCGCGGCCTGCTGAGTGGTCTGGAAGCGGAACATGATGGAGCAGGGGAGATTTTGCGTGAGCTCCGCGCTGTGACGAATGACTTTACCCCGCCTGAGCATGCCTGCACGACTTACCGGTTGACGTATGCCCGGCTTGAGGAGCTGGAAGGAATGACCTTCGAGCATGTGCATCTGGAGAATAATAACCTTTTCCTGCGCTATCAATAATCCGATGAATCGTAAAAAGAAGTCCCTGCGGGGACTTTTTTTGTTGTACTGCCGGAATTGCGATGGCTGAGATATTTTTTTAGGCAGAAGGGCCATGTTCATATTGCCTTAATTAATAAATCATGTGAAAATAATGAAGCGAAAAGGACATTATACATAAAGACTACAAGCCTGAGAAAATGCTGGAAGCTGTGATTCAGGCAAAAAGGGCGGTGCCGGGAATGTCAGTGAAGTTGATGGGACGCGTATGTCTGGGACTTCTATTTATCGTGATCATGGGAGGCTGTTCTGAGCATAATAGCAATCTGGAGGGGAATATTGCAGACGCTGGGGCAATCCAGCCTGGTTTTTCTCTTAAGGTTGGAGACAATGATCTAACCGGGAGTTCAGGCAGACAGCTTAGTGATGCATATAAGCAGGAGATAACGATTCAGGAATTGCTTAAGAACAGCGGTCTCGTCACTTTTGCTGAAGATGGATCTACGCTGCTTACTGTAAATAAAGTATCACTGGCTAAAGATATGGTGTGGGAAATTCAATTGAACGGCAAGCGGATTACAGATATGAATACCAGAGTTAGGCAGGAAGATAATATAGTGATTACTGCACAGGAGGCAGCACCCAATACTCCGTTTCTGCCTGTTATCCTTACAGTGAACGGGGGGAGTGAGCAGCCGGAGCTGACTCATTCTTACGTTCAGCCGTTTACGGATAATCTGTCTGTAAGGGGCCTGCTGATAAGCAGCGGAATTGTTCATTTGGCGGAGAATAATAGGACGGTGCTGACTGTCAAGGAGTATAAACCGCTAACCAATGAGGAATGGAAGCTGAAATTGAACGATAAGACGCTGCTGGACAGCGGTATCGATATGAAGCTGAGAATACAGGACGAACTGGAGTTATCACTTGAAGTGCGATAGTAATGCTGTGATCTGACCAGTCTTTTTCTATAGCCATGTTTCTTTGTTGCCGCTACCGGCTGCAGAGAAACATGGCTGTTTTATTTGGAAATATCCACTGAATCGTTGCAAGCTAACATGGGATGTAAATTGTGAAAAGATTCACATTTAATGTGATTACAATCACAAATGCAGTTCAAATTTAAAATGTATAATTCTCTTAAGAGATATGTTTTCATAGGAATTTAGATGCTTCGGGGAGGTTTTAACAGTGAGAGTGGAGAGAGAAAAATTAGTATTAATAGGCAACGGGATGGCAGGCGTAGGCACAATTGAACAGATTCTCAAGCTGGGCGGCGCTTATGATATTACCATCTTCGGCAGCGAGCCTCATCCTAACTACAACCGGATTATGCTGTCATATGTTCTTGAAGGCAGCAAAAGCATTGAGGACATTATTCTGAATGACCGCCAGTGGTATGAAGACAACCATATTACCTTGCATACTGGGACTACTGTAGTCCGGATTGATGAAGATACCCGTCAGGTCATTGCGGATAACGGATTAAGCGTTTCATACGATAAAGTGATTATTGCAACAGGCTCGAACTCTTTTATTCTTCCCGTACCGGGCAGCACTAAAGAAGGTGTGGTTGGCTTCCGCGATATCGCGGATTGCGATGCCATGCTAGCGGCAGCACAACAGTACCGTACAGCAGCGGTAATTGGCGGCGGATTGCTAGGACTCGAAGCAGCCAAAGGTCTGGTTAATCTCGGCATGGATGTGACGGTAGTGCATCTGCTGGAGGACCTGATGGAGCGTCAGTTGGATCATACAGCTTCGTCCATGCTGCAGGCAGAACTGAAACGTCAAGGCGTGAAGTTTGCCATGGGTAAGCAGACAGTTGAGCTGACAGGCGAAGAGCGGGTTAACGGTCTGCGATTCAGTGACGGTACGGAGCTGCAGGCGGATTTCGTGGTGATGGCTGTCGGCATTAAGCCGAATACTCAGCTTGCCAAAGACTCCGGCATTACCGTTAACCGCGGGATTGTTGTGAACGACTATCTCCAGACTTCTATGGAGAACGTCTATTCTGTCGGAGAGTGTACGGAACACCGCGGGACTTGCTACGGTCTGGTAGCACCACTGTTTGAACAGGGTATGGTATTAGCCAAACATCTCGTCGGAGCATCCACCCAGCCGTATGAAGGATCGGTTGTGGCTACGAAGCTGAAGATTTCCGGAGTAGATGTATTCTCCGCTGGTGAATTTACGGAAACAGCTGAGCATACGGTTATTTCAGCGAAAGACGAGTGGAAGAGAACCTACAAGAAGATTTTGCTGAAGGACAATATTATCGTCGGTGCAGTATTGTTCGGTGATGTTACCGAATCGGCCAGCCTGCAGAAGCTGGTGAAGCAGGGCTCTGAAATGACTGATGAAATATACAATGAAGTAATGGGCACCGGCTGCTGCGGCGGTGGCGGAGCCAAACAAGGCTTGTCTGTCGAAACGATGGCCGATGAAGAAATCGTCTGCGGCTGTAATGGGGTCACCAAAAAGGCGATTGTCGATGCAGTGACAGAGAACGGATTTACCACTGTGGATGAAATCAAAGCCTGCACCGGAGCCACGCGTTCCTGCGGCGGCTGTAAGCCTGTAGTGGAACAGATTCTCCAGTTTGTCCTTGGTGACAGCTTCCAGGAGAGTGCCAAGGCCGGCATTTGCAGCTGTACAACACTCAGCCGTGATGAGATTGTTGCCGAGATTACTGCCAAAGGGCTCAAGACTACCAAGGAAGTCATGAATGTACTGGACTGGAAACAGGCTGAGGGCTGCTCCAAATGCCGTCCGGCTGTGAACTACTACCTGGGTATGATCTATCCGGACACGCATGAAGACGAGAAGGAATCGCGCTTCGTTAATGAGCGTATGAGTGCGAATATCCAGAAGGACGGCACATTTACCGTCGTTCCCCGGATGTATGGCGGTGTAACTACACCGGAGGATCTGAAACGGATTGCTGATGTCTCTATTAAATATGATGTGAAGGTAGTGAAGGTAACCGGCGGACAGCGTCTGGACCTGATTGGTGTCAAAAAAGAGGATGTGCCTAAAGTCTGGGAAGAGCTGGATATGCCATCCGGTTATGCGTATGCCAAGTCGCTTCGGACCGTCAAAACCTGTGTCGGTAACCAGTTCTGCCGCTTCGGCACCCAGGACTCGATGGGTGTAGGAGCTATGCTTGAGCGCAAATATGAACGGCTTGATTTCCCGGCCAAATTCAAAATGGCTGTTAACGGCTGCCCGCGTAACTGTGCGGAATCCTGCACCAAGGATATCGGTATCGTCGGCAATGACGGCGGCTGGGAAGTGTTCATTGGCGGAAACGGCGGAATTAAGCCGCGTATCGCTGATGCCTTCTGCAAGGTGAAGACGGATGAAGAATTGGTTGAGGTCTGTTCAGCCGTTATGCAGTACTACCGTGAAACCGGGAACTATCTGGAAAGAACCTCCGAGTGGGTGGAACGTATGGGTCTTGAGAACATCCAACGCGTGATTATGGACAATGCGGAGAACCGCAAGGAACTGGCTGCACGGATTGATTTTGCCTTGGCCCAGGTTTCAGATCCATGGAAAAAAATGCTGGATGATGATAATACCCGCAGCGCACTGTTCGAAAAAGCTAACCTCTAAAACGGAACCCAAGGGAGAGATGACGATGGAAAGCACAAAACTAAAGTATACGCTAGGCACGCCTCAGCAATTCCTGCCGCAGATAGGCCGTGTAGTCGCCTGCGGTCCGGTGGAGCTGGCTATATTCCGGACTTCTGATGACCAATTCTATGCCGTAGAAAACCGGAGTCCGCATCCAAAAGGCGGTCCGTTGGCAGAAGGAATTGTATCCGGCTATTATCTGTACGATCCGCTGTACGATTGGAAGATCGATCTTCGCAATGGAGAGGTTCAGGCTCCGGATAAAGGCATCGTTGCCACATTCCCCGTTACGGTGGATGGCGATAACGTAAATGTCATCCTGTAAGAAACAATGATCCAAAGCTAAATTATGTAGAGAAATGGCGGGGTGGAAAGATGTTTACGCAAAGTGTCGAGAACATCGTAGAGGCAGCAGTCAGCAAACGTGACAAAATGAATGAGAGTCTGCCGAGGTACTTTCTGGCTGCATTACTGGCCGGGGCTTACGTCGGAATCGGAATTATCCTTATCTTCTCCCTTGGTGCGCCTCTGGCTGCTATCAAATCACCGTTTCAGCCGTTGGTCATGGGAGCCTCCTTCGGGATCGCGCTGACACTGGTTATCTTTGCGGGCTCCGAGCTGTTTACCGGGAACAATATGTTCTTTACAGTAAGTACACTTGCCGGAAGAACTACGGTGTGGGATACGCTCAAGAACTGGGTTATTGTCTTTATAGGCAATGTCGGCGGGGCCATTATTCTTGCCCTGCTGATTCAGGGGACCGGATTGTTTAAGGCTGCACCTGCGGAGCATCTGATTTTCGCTGCAGCAGCCAAAAAGATGACACTTCCCTTCTCAGAGCTATTCTTCCGGGGTATTCTCTGTAACTGGCTGGTCTGTCTGGCCATATGGATGTCTTCACGTGCTAAAAGTGAAGCTGCCAAGCTGGTGCTTATCTGGTGGTGTCTGTTCGCCTTCATCGCCAGCGGTTATGAGCATAGCGTGGCTAACATGACACTGCTTAGTGTGGCCGTTTTATTGCCGAATCATCCAGAGACGGTAACGGTTGCAGGCTGGATTCACAATATGATTCCGGTCACACTGGGAAATATAATCGGCGGCGGTCTGTTCGTCGGTATGGCGTATTGGCTGATCTCTCCGGTTCGCTCAAAATTCAGCAAACATTAAGCATAGATTGATAAACTGTTCTGAGGCAATAGCCCTCAGGACAGTTTTTTTGTTACACTGGATTTAGAAATGTCCGGGGGAGGGCCACAATGAAGAGCTTTATCCATTTTGGGGTTTACGGGATTTGTGAGCAGGCTGGTAAGCTGCTGGTTATTCACAAAGGCAGAGGAGCGTATACCGGAAGCTTTGATCTTCCCGGGGGGCGGCTGGAGGAGAATGAGGCGCTGACAGACGGACTGGTGCGAGAGTTCCTGGAGGAGACTGGACTGTCTGTCCGGGTGAAGAACAACCTGGGAGCTTTTGATTTTTTTGTGCGCTATCAAGAGGATTCTTTTACACATATGCATCACATTGCTGCACTGTATACGGTTGAGGTCAATGAGGATCACCCTGTGTCCGATATCGCAACCTTTGCCTTGCAGGATTCCCTCGGCTGTGAATGGGTGGATTTACCGGCAATAACACTGGACTCGGCGTCGCCTATTGCAGTGCTTGCAGCAGAGTGGCTAACCAGCGGATGTCTGCCTTCACAGACAGGTTACCATGAGCATTGGGAGATGAAAGTGCTTGGGAGCCATAGAACTCATACATAAGAAAAAAGACGCCAGATAAGCGCCTTGACCACTCTATTTTATTGTGCAGAATATTTGGGCCATATATGTTTCAATGAGGAGAATAGAGGGTAATGTTACTAGGAAATTAGATACGGCAAATTTCGTTAGGACATAATTCGCAATGGCAGATTTCCTGCAGCATGCTAAGATCCTTAATGACAATCATGCCATTCTCATATTCAACTGCATCTTTTTTACGCAGATCGCTCAGCATCCGGTTGACACTCTCACGAGTAGCACCGATCATGTTGGACAGATCCGTATGCGTAATTTTCTTGTTGATCAGAATATTGTCACCATTCTTCTCGCCGTAGGTGTTGCCAAGACGAATCAGTGTGGAGCAGAGTGCGCCCGGTTTGCCGTACATCATTAAGTCACGGAATTTCGTCTGTGTGAGACGGTGATGGATACCCATCCATTTCATAAAGTCGATGGCGAAGTCGCAGTGTTGACAGATCAGAATCTCCAGATCCTTCTGCTCAATTACGCCAACCTCGCTTTCCTCAATTACTTCGGCAGTGAAGCTGTGCTTCGTGCTGAAGAACGGGTCAGCTTGGCCTACCATGTCACCAGCCTGATACATATAAAGAATCAGTTCTTTGCCTTCGTCGGTAGATTTGGTCAGTTTCACACGTCCACGTTTGATATAAAACAATTTATCCGAGTAGTCACCCTCCCAGAACAGATGTGATCCTTCAGGGACCATACGTTCTTTCATTGTGACTAGAAGTCTGTTAAAGTTCTGTTCGGAGAAACAGTTTGTATTTCCGTGGGCTTCGATAACATTGTAATGTTCCTTTATCATAATCGACATCCCCTTTATTCCCTCAGTTTTTCAGTAAATTTTAAATTAATTATACCTTGTAATTCCTCATAATGGTTAAAAATTTTCGATAAAAAGTGTCGAATTTTTAACATTGTGATAATTTTCACTTCGAACGTGTGAGATTTAATATGATTTTCTCCGTAACAGGGGGAGAAAATCCATAGTTAACGTTTATTATAACAGTCATTTCCCAATTTACACAATTGTGGGGAGGCTGTTTTTTTATCTCCGTAAAAATGCACATACCTCTGATACAGTCGGACATTGGCCTCTTATCTCCTGAAAGGTACGCTGAATAGGAGCGTTAACACTCGGGAGAAGGAGAAATCAGATATGGCAAAAGTAGCAGATAAATATTTAAAGGTTGACCCTTGGGCGATTATTGAAGAGGGCTTTGATCAGGAGCGGAACCGGACCTCGGAATCGATTTTTTCACTGGGCAATGAGTATATGGGTGTGCGTGGTTATGCTGAGGAGGGCTACAGCGGGGATACGCTCCCGGGCAGTTATTTCAACGGTCTGAATGAAGAGCAGGCAATCGGCAACCATTACAAAGGCATTATCCGTTCTCTGCGCTATATGGTGAATGCGGTGGACTGGCTGTATACCCGGATTACGCTTGACGGCGAACAGCTAGATTTGGCTTTCAGTAAGATATCGGATTACAGCCGCAGGCTGGATTTCCGCACCGGCACCTATTGCCGCGAATTTGTCTGGCACCTGGAGAACGGCAAACAACTGAAGCTAACCTTTACCCGGCTGGTTAGTATGACCATGTCCCATCTCGGATTGCAGAGGGTTGACTTTGAGCCGCTAAATTTCACGGGCAATATCCAGGTGTGTACGGGACTTGATTTTGGGATGATCCATGAGGAACGTGGCCAGAGCATGTGGAATGGACTTTGCAGCGGAGGGGCGGACGGGATTACCGCGATTATGGCGGAGACACTGACTACGGGCAATAAGCTGTTTTCCGGGTTTGTCCTGCAGTCTCCGGTCCAGCTAAGCCCATCGCGTGTAGAGCGGGATAAATTTATCGGAGAGTCATTCACCCTACCTTTAATAGAAGGAGAAAGGGTCCATTATACGAAGCTTGCCGTCAATTGTGCAGACAGCAGCGGTTCCATGGCAGCAGATGTACTATGGAAAGAAGGGATGGAGCTTGCTGCAACAACTGCAGGGCTGAATGAGGCTGAAATATTCAACGCGCAAACCGAATACTGGAAAGGGATTTGGGAGACCAGCGATATCGTTATTGAAGGTGACCCGGAGAATCAGCAGGGCATCCGTTTTTGTATTTTTCAGCTGTACCAGACGTACCATGGCGACCATCCCGGCTATAATATCGGCGCAAAAGGCTTGACGGGTGAAGCCTACCGCGGGCTTGCTTTCTGGGATACGGAGTCGTACTGTCTGCCATTCTATATGTTCAACAATCCGAAGGCGGCCAAAAGCCTGCTGGAATTCCGTTATAAAACATTACCCGAGGCTATGCAGCGGGCCAAGGCTGTAGATTGCGAGGGGGCCTGTTATCCGATTGCGACAATTGACGGAACCGAAAGCTGCGATCTGTGGCAGCATTCTAACCTGCAGCTTCATGTCGGGACGGCTGTGTCCTACGGTATCTGGCATTATGTAAAAAATACGGGCGACAGGGAATTCCTCTACAATAAAGGTGCTGAAATGCTGATTCAGATCAGCCGGTTTTATGCCACACGCGGTCAATGGGGGGCACGCAGCGGCCAGTTCGGTTATTTTGGCGTAATGGGTCCTGATGAATTCCAATTAATGGTGAATAATAACTGCTATATCAACCTGATGGCAAAAAAATCGTTCGAATATACCCTGGAAACGGTGGCTCATATGCAGGCGGCTGTGCCGGAGGCCTTTGCCCAACTGGCTGCTAAGACAGCGCTCCGTGAAGACGAATTGGCAGACTGGAGCAGCAAGGCGGAGCATATGCGGATTCCGTTAGATCAAGACAGCGGTGTTTATGAAGAGCATGACGGATTTTTTGATATGCCGCATATTGATATTCATTCGATTCCGGTGACGGAATTTCCGCTATATTCGAATTGGTCTTATGACCGCCTGTACCGCTATGACATGATTAAGCAGCCTGATGTACTGATGTTCATGTTCCTTTATAGCGGCCAATTCTCCAAGGAGGCCAAACGTGCCAATTACGAATATTATGAGCCGCGCTGTATTCATGAATCATCGCTTTCACCATCCATCCATTCGATTCTGGCCAGTGAAATCGGCAAACCTGAGGAAGCCTATCATTTCTTCGAATTCGCAACCCGGCTTGATCTGGATAATTATAACCGCAACACCCGAGAGGGTCTGCACACCACCTCCATTGCCGCTGCCTGGATGAACATCGTCTACGGCTTCGGCGGCATGCGCTCGGACGGGGAACGGTTAAGCTTCCAGCCTTCACTGCCAGAACGCTGGACCTCCTACAGCTTCCAGGTTATGTATGAGGGAGTTCTGTTGAAACTGGAGGTTACTAAGGATTCAGTGCGGATACAGGCTGTCTCCGGCGGAAGCACAGAGATCATTATGAATGGTCTACAGATCAAGGTTGGTGCGGACCGCATCGTACTCCCGCTGGGCGAAGGGATGATGGCCGGATGAGCTGGACGGTACAAGATCAGAGCTTTGACCGGGAGCGGATCACGACGAACGGCAACAAATTTATGACCGGCAACGGTTATATGGGATACCGAGGAACGCTAGAGGAGTTCGGCAAGGAACAGCTTGCCGCGGTCACCTTGGCTGGTGTATATGATCAGGCAGGCGGGAAGTGGCGCGAGCCGGTGAACGCCCCGAACGGGCTGTTTACCAGACTCAGCTGCAACGGACAACAGCTCGGAGTGCTGAACACTGAACCTGAGAGACACACACAGGAGCTTGATATACGCAGCGCGGTTCACAAGCGGGAGACGGTTTACGGCCTCGCCGGAGGCGGACAGCTGGTATTCACTGCTGAACGTTTCGTCAGCATGGATCAATTACATCTCCTGGCCGGCAAGCTAAGCATAAACAGTACGGTGGATTGCCGGATTGTGATTGAGAGCGGAATCGATGGGGATGTATGGGATATAAACGGCCCGCATCTGCATGCGCGGCAGGAGCAGTTCGTGGAAGGTGTGCTCCGCTCAAGTGCGGTTACCGGTGAGCTGGGGGTGTCGGTATCAGTAGCTGAAAGGACGGTATTCAGCTTCGATGCAAAAGAAACAGCCGGTGACAGTGCAATCCGGGTGATCTCATTCGATGCCAAAGCAGGAGAGACTTATGAATGGTTTAAATTTGCAGCGGTCTATACGGGGCTCGATGCTGGTGACAATCCGGCCTTACTTGCCGAGCAGAATGTCCGTGCTGCGGAAGAAGCGGGTTATAATCGTCTGCTTGAGGCTCACCGTGATGCATGGGAGGAGAGATGGCTGCAGAGTGATTGCATGATTGAAGGGGATGATGCTGCCCAGTTTGCGCTCCGGTACAGCATCTATCAGCTGCTGATTATTGCGCCAACCGGCTCAGAGAAGGTTTCGATACCGGCCCGGGGGTTGTCGGGGCAAGTGTATAAAGGCGCTGTGTTCTGGGATACTGAAATGTTCATGCTGCCTTTCTTCCTCCACAGTGATCCTAGGACAGCCCGGAATCTGCTGATGTACCGCATCCATACGCTGGAAGGAGCACGGCGGAAGGCGGCAGAATACGGATTCTTAGGCGCGTTCTACGCCTGGGAAAGCCAGGATTCCGGTGATGACGCCTGTACCCTTTTCAATGTTAATGATGTGTTTACCGGCCGTCCGCTGCGCACCTATTTCCGCGACAAGCAGGTGCATATCAGCGCGGATGTGGTGCACGGGATCTGGCAGTATGTGATATTCACCGGAGATGACACCTTACTGACAGAGGGCGGTGCTGAGGTTATCTGGGAATGTGCGCGCTTCTTCTATTCTTATGCCTACTACAATCCGGTCAAACAGCGGTATGAGATTCTCGATGTTACCGGGCCGGACGAATATCATGAGCGGGTGAACAACAATGCGTTCACAAATGCCCTGGTGAAAGAAACGCTGGAGGTTGCGCTGAAGAGTGCAGAGTTGCTGCAGGCCAAATTCCCGGAGGAGTTCCGGAAGCTGACCAGGCAATTCGTGGACGGCCCGTTTTTGAAAGAATTCCAAACGATGCTGGACAGCTTTTATGTGCCGCAGCCAGATTCGGAGACACTACTCATTGAGCAATTCGACCGCTATTTCCAGCTGGAAGAGGTGGGACTGGCAGAACTGAAATCACGGGTCATCCACAAAAACGAATATTGGGGCGGGGGCAATGGCCTGGCAACGACAACCACTATTTTGAAGCAGGCGGATGTTGTGCTGATGCTTAATCTGTTCAAACGCTCCTACTCCAGGGAAGTGAAGCAGGCAAACTGGGAGTTCTATGAGCCCCGGACAGAGCACGGCTCCAGCCTCAGCCCGTGTATCTATGCGCTGGTGGCCGCCGATATCGGTTCACCGGATTGGGGATATCCTTATTTTATGCGGACCGCAACCGTGGATCTTACCGGTGAGTCCAAGCAGTATGTCGGGGACCTCTATATTGGAGGAACTCATCCGGCTGCTAATGGGGGAGCCTGGATGGCGGCAGTGCTTGGCTTTGCGGGCGTGCAGTTTGACGGTAAGGTGCTCTACATCAAACCAGCGTTACCGGAGCAGTGGAATGTCGTGGAATTACCGCTGATCCTGCTTGGGGACAGCTTCAGGTTGCGGATTAGCCGGAATGAGATTACAGTGACCGCGGCAACGGGTAATCGCAATGCTTTGGCACTGATTGCGTTTGGCGGTGAGCGGCAGCTGTGCCGGCCGGGAGTGCGATTGCGGCTGCAGCTGGCAGGCACAATAACCGCGGATGAACAGCAAGGCGCACTGTAATTTTGCAGAATGTTCAAGATTAGGGAGGACAGGAAATCATGCTGGAGCAAATGAAAGGCGCGATTTTTGATCTGGACGGTGTAATTGTGGACACAGCCAAATATCATTTTCTGGCTTGGCGTTCACTGGCCGAAGAGCTGGGCTTCGAATTTACAGAAGAACATAATGAACGGCTGAAGGGAGTCAGCCGGATGACGTCACTCGATATTTTGCTGGAGATTGGCAGCCTGGAATTTACGGAGGCCGAGAAGCTTGAGATGGCTGACAGGAAGAACCGTCTCTATGTAGAGTATATCTCGCAATTGGATCAGTCCGAGCTGCTGCCCGGCGTTAAGGAATATCTGAACAGGCTGAGAGAAAGGGGTGTAGGCATCGCGCTGGGTTCAGCCAGCAAAAATGCGCAGTTTATTCTGGATAAGCTGAATATTGCCGGGATGTTCGACGCTGTTATTGACGGCAACAAAGTATCTAGAGCGAAGCCGGATCCCGAGGTGTTTCAGACAGCATGTCATGAGCTCGGGCTGCAGCCACGGGAGTGCGTGGTGTTCGAGGATGCGGAGGCGGGAGTGGCGGCAGGAAAAGCGGCAGGCATGCAGGTGGTCGGCATCGGCAGACCGGAAGTCCTGCGTGAGGCGGATCTTGTCATTACCGGATTGCATGAATTGTAAGGGCTTGATAGACTAATGGTCGAGGGTAAAGCAACTCCTTAGACTAATTATTCTATTATAGAAGAAAGCTTGAGGGATGCAGATGGAAACATTATTGTTATGGCCGGAGGGGGCTCCGGGGGCACTGGGAAGCAGCGAGGAAGATTGTCCGGCGATTACGCCGTATCAGGTGGAAGGCAAAGGGAATGCCGCAGTACTGATCTGTCCGGGGGGCGGCTATTGGCTGCGTGCCGATCATGAAGGAGGCCCAGTAGCCGAGTGGTTGAATACGCTTGGGATTTCAGCCTTTGTGCTGCGTTACCGCGTAGCACCATATCAATATCCAAGTGCACTGCAGGATGCTCAGAGAGCGCTGCGCACCATCCGCCTGCGGGCGGATGAATATGGAATTGATCCGGGCAGGCTTGGAATCCTGGGATTCTCCGCCGGGGGGCATCTGGCTTCGACTGCTTCCAGCTTATTTGACCGGGGGAATCCGGAAGCGGGCGAGGAGCTGGACCGCCAGTCCTGCCGGCCGGATTTCTCGATCCTTTGCTACCCGGTCATTTCCATGATGGAAGGTGTGACGCATGAAGGCTCCAAAGCCAATCTGCTCGGAGAGCATCCCGCAGAAGAGCTGGTCCGTCAGCTCAGCGGCGAGCTGCAAGTTACAGCCGATACACCGCCTACATTCCTCTGGCATACTGCGGATGACGAGAGTGTGCCGGTGGAGAACAGTTTGCTGCTCGCCGCCGCACTGCGCCAACAGGGGGTTCCGTTTGATCTTCATGTCTATACCCACGGGACACATGGTTTGGGGCTCGCCACCGGGGAGCTGCATACCAGCGGCTGGACGGGAGCCTGCGCTTCCTGGCTGCAGATGAACGGCTACGGTAAATAATCCGGTTGTCCCACTTTAGCAATAAAGCCATGCGAGAGAAATAGTCGCATGGCTTTTCTAATTATATGATGTGTTGATAACTATTTGCCAGGCAGCTCGATGTCACGCCAGCCGTTTATATCGCATTGACCATTCTGATTATCACCCGCAGCAACAACCGTACCATCCGTTTTAAGCCCGATCGTATGAGCGCAACCCGCCGTAACCGCCACAATATCACGCCAGCCGCTTACATTACATTGCCCATGCACATTCCAGCCTGCGGCCGCCACCGTGCCGTCCGATTTAAGCCCGATGGTATGACTACTACCCGCCGCAATCGCTACAATATCGTGCCAGCTGCTTACATTGCATTGTTCACGTTTATTCCAACCCGCGGCCGCCACCGTGCCGTCTGATTTAAGCCCTACGGTATGAAGGTAACCCGCCGCAACCGCCACAATATCGTGCCAGTCACTTACATTGCTTTGTCCATACCGGTTATTGCCGGCTATCACCACCGTACCGTCCAATTTAAGCCCGGCGGTATGCCAGTCACCTGCTGCAACTGCTATGATGTCACGCCAGCCGCTTACATTACATTGGCCTTCATTATTTCGGCCCACAGCAACCACCGAGCTATCTGATTGAAGCCCGACGGTACGGCGCCAACCCGCTGCAACCGCCACAATATCGTGCCAGCCGCTTACATTGCATTGGTCATACTTATTCCACCCTACAGCCGCAACCGTACCATCCATTTTAAGTCCGATAGTATGAGCACTACCTATGTGTGCATTACCCGCCGCAACCGCCACAATATCGTGCCAGCCGCTTACATCGCATTGTCCATACTTATTATCGCCCACAGCCGTCACCGTGCCGTCCGAATGAAGCCCGACGGTATGGCGATAACCTGCCGCGATAGCGGATCGTGCGCGGACCAGTGAGTAACTGCCCTTATGTGCAACGGGTTCCATAATCTAATCCCCTTTAATTCATAATTTTATAGATAGTATTGCAGAACCAACGGGAATTTACAACGATTTAACTGCGATCGGCGACCAGTTATTCCGATTAACGTTTCGGCATAACTTTCTGCAATAGTCCTCTAAATATTTGCTATACGAGTGGATAAATATTGAATATAATAGCATTGTATTTTGAAAAAAATGTAAGCTATCACTGTGTTTTGTTTTGGCACGTATGGTCTCCTCTTTTTAAAAAAACAAGAAAGTAGAGTGTGTTCCGTGAATTGTTTATCCGTGACCGAAGCTCCGGACGGATCTGGCGGGATCATCTCTGTCGACTTCCAGCACATCTTGTTTCTTAAGTGCAATACTAGCGAATCACAGTCTATCCTGGTACAAACGAGGGAAAGCGTATATTACATCATGGGTCCCTTGCGTTACTGGGTCAGTGCGCTTAACAGCACCGGATGTCATTTCAGCATCGTAAATCGGGGGACGGCAGTTAACATTGATAACGTATCACGTCTGGACAGAGCCTTCAAAGCTGCTTATTTTAACCTTAGGAATGGCCCCAATTCTCTTACTTGCACGATTGCCTACCACCGGTACAGATTTGTGGAGAAAGAACTGATCACAATAAATCCTAATATCATAATGTGCTAAACAAGTAAACGGAAGGGAGCTGTCAGGTGACAGTTCCTTTTTTGCTGCTGCCCTCTTCCTCCCCTGCCACCACCCCGAATGCAATCTTTCCGTTTTGCAGTAACCGGAGAGGCAGGGAGTCATGGAGTGGAAATTTGGAACCGGAGGAGTGCAAGCGTCCGCCTTTGTCTCCGGATTTGATCCGCTGCGCGGTATAAATCATAGAAATCCGGAGACAACAGCGGCCGGAGGTCCAAATGTTCTACGTAATGACTCCTTATTACTCTCTGAGTTCTTCCTCCCCTGCCACCACCCCGAATGCAATTTTTCCGTTTTGCAGTAACCGGAGAGGCAGGGAGTCATGGAGTGGAAATTTGGAACCGGAGGAGCGCAAGCGTCCGCCTTTGTCTCCGGATTTGATCCGCTGCGCGGTATAAATCATAGAAATCCGGAGACAACAGCGGCCGGAGGTCCAAATGTTCCGCGCAATGACTCCTACAAGCCTCTCTAACCACTGCTCACCGGAAAAATTGCATACAAACACACCTAATTGACTTTAAAATAAACCTATGTAAGCGCTTATCCATTTGTTATATTATTGAAACTGGAGGTGAATCCGGGATGTTGTCCGCATTTATGAAACCTATTGTCAGGCTGAGCGTCAAGCAGCAGCTGATTCTGCTGTTCCTGATTATGTTTGCGCCGATCCTGATTCTTAACAGCTTTGGGAACTACAAGGCGGAGCAGATTTTAAAGCGTCATGTGACGAATGCCTATGTGGAGCTGAATAAACAAAATTTTGCGATCATTAACAGGGATATCGATACGGTGAATAAGATCACCACGACAGTGATTCAGAATCCGATTCTGCAGCAGCTGAATATGAGCGGACTTGATCCGGTGCTGGAGCGCGTTGAACGGTATGAAACGGTAGAAAAGCTGCTCGGCAGCTATTCGCAGGGAGCGGAGCGGGGCGATGCGATTTATTACTCGCTGTACGTATACGATCCGCACAATTATTACTTTTTTGCCCCCAATTTTCCGCAGGTGAAGAAGGCGGGCGTTTATTTTTTTACTAAGGAAGAGGAGCCTTTCTGGTTTAAGCAGGTAGTGGGGCAGAAGGGGCGGGGGTATCTGATGTTCATGGACCGTCTTAGCCCGCAGGCTGAGAACCTGAAGACCCTTACCTACGTCAGAGCGGTAAATAACATCTATCTTGGGGCAGGAACAATAGGCGTGCTGGTGGTGACCAAAATGGAGGCGAAAATCGGCGCGTCGATGAAATCCATTTCACTGCCCGACGGGGAAATCTACTTGACGGATATGAGTAACCGGGTGCTGGCTTCGACCACGAATTCCACCGGAGAGATTATAGAGCTGCCCGAGGGTGCGGAGAGCGGAGATCCGGAGGGCACGCGGGATGTGATTACCAATGATTTTATTTATGTCGTGAACAATAATCATATGCTGGGGCAGAAGCTGGTCTATAAGGTTCCGGTAAAAGCGCTCCTGCAGCAGCAGAATGAAATGAAGCGGGTCATTCAATACATAACGGTTGCCTACGCCTTGTTTGGTCTGATCATTATCACTTATTTTTGGCGTTCCCTGATGACACCGCTGCAGAAGCTGGCTTTTTTTGTACGTAAATATGAGCCGGGCAACCGGGTCCCCGAGACGCCCAAAAGAGGCAGCAATGATGAAGTCAGCGTGCTGATCGCCTCGACCTATGATATGGCGCGCAGGCTGAACAGCCTCATAATGTACAAATACCAGATGGAGATCAAGCAGAAGGAGTCACAGCTGCAGCTGCTGTATCAGCAGATCAACCCTCATCTTCTATATAACACACTGGAGAGTATCTATTGGAAAAGCTCGCTGGAAGGCAATGTGGAATCTGCGGAAATGATTAAGGAATTATCCAAGCTGATGAAAATCAGTTTAAGCCGGGGCAGAGAGCTGATTACCCTGGAGGAGGAGCTGGAGCATGCCGGCGCCTATATCAAGCTGCAGCAGCACCGGTATGATTATGTGTTTGCCGTCATCTGGAACATCGCACCGGAAACGAAAAGCAATCTGATTCCCAAGATAACACTGCAGCCTCTGATTGAGAATGCCATTATTCACGGGGTCAAAAATATGGATGAGGACGGCGAGATCATCATTACAGCAGCAGCCATAGATGATACGGTGCTGATCACTATTGCAGATAACGGTTATAGGCAGGTCGACTACGAGGCGATCGCTCATGTGCTGAATGATGATAGTCCTAATCCAACGGGCGGCTACGGCATCCGCAATATTAACCAGCGGGTGCAGCTGCATTTCGGCCCTGGCTATGGTATCCGCTACGGCCCCCGTCCGGGAGGCGGAACAGTGGCTTCTGTCATGCTGCCGAAAACGGAAGTTCAAGAATAGAAGGGGGAATCACCATATGTTCAATATTCTGGTTGTGGACGATGAACCGCTAATTTGCAAGGGGCTCAGCAATCTGCTTGCTTCTTCCGGACTGGATATCGACCATATTTATACCGCGAACAGCGGGTTTGAAGCGCTTGACTGTATCCGGATGGAGGAGGTCGACTTGCTGGTGACTGATATCCAGATGGGCGCGATGAGCGGTATTGAGCTGATGCAGCATGCCAAGCTGGCGAAGCCCTGGGTGCAGACGATTGTAATCTCAGCGCATGAAACCTTTCAATATGCCCAGATGGCCGTAAGGCTGGGGGCGAAGGATTATTTAATTAAACCGCTCAACAGCGAGCAGTTTCTTGATTCTGTGCGGAATGTTTTGCTCAAAATGGACCGGCCGTCGCCGGAGCTGGCCACCTTCATGGCCGGCCTTGGCGAGAGCTTCAAGCTGGAGGAGCCGCTGCCGGAATACAGTAAGGTGCTGAATGCGCTGCTGGCAGACCCGGCCGCTGTTCTAAACGACGAGGCAGGGATGGCTAAGCTGGATGAATTGATGCTGGAGGGTCCTTATTTCTCCGTAATCAAAATCAAGCTTCCGCTGCCTGACGAAAGTATGGGGGGCAAGAACTATAGCTCCCGTGACAGAGGCCTGCTTCGTTATGGGGCGCTCAATATTGCCAAAGAATTGCTGGATCAGGAATGGAGCTCTACTGCGTTTTACTCCCCGGATGAAGAAATCACGATCATTATCCAATGGGACGAGAAGAGCTACGAAGAAGCGGGGACGGGCCAGGTAGGCAGGCTGGATGCGCTGGGCCGCAGTCTGCATTTTAATGTCCATAAATTTTTGCATCTGAATGCAGTCATTGGAATCAGCCAGATCCTTAAGGGGCTGTCATTCATGGAGGTGCTGAACCGGCAGGCATCCAAGGCCATTCTCTGGAACAAGGAGCATAGCGACCATTATGTGTTCTATTACGGCGATTTCAACTGGAACAATTATGCCGCCGATCCTTCAGCAGAGGAACTGCATACGCGCAGCAACTTGATCGTGCAGAAGGCCAAGGAGTATATCGATGAGAATTACGCCCAGAAGGGATTAACCATCCATGAGGTTGCCAAAAAAAATCATGTCAGCCCCAACTACCTCAGCTACCTCTTCAAAAAAAACACAGGCCATAACCTGTGGGAATATGTGATTAAGCTGCGGATGGAGGACAGCCGGGAGATGATTCTGAATACTGATCTGCGCCGCTATGAGATTGCCGAGCGGGTCGGGTATGAATCGCCGGAGCACTTCAGCAAGATTTTCAAAAAATACTATGGCATCAGCCCAAGTGAACTGAAGAAGTAAGATCGCTCATGACTTCGGTAGATATAGACATGTTCAGCCTCCTCCGCCTTTCCTACAATTAAGTTGAGAAGCACTTTATCAATGTGCTGAAGGACGAAAGGAATGAGGGAGCCAGATGAACCAGACTGCTATCTTAAACGATGAGCTGCCGGCGAAGCCGGGGAGTAAACCGTACAAACAGAACCGCTGGAAAAAGAATTTTTGGGGCTATATGTTTCTCGTGCCCGCCCTTGTCATCTTCATTATGTTTATGTGGGTGCCGATTTTCAAAGGCTTTCTGTACAGCTTTTATACTGTGGATTTTGTCAAAGGAAATACCTTTGTAGGCTTCGACAATTATGCTACAGCACTCACGGACCCCGATGTCCTGATCGCAGTCAAAAATACACTGTATTACATGCTGCTCTGTCTGGTCGTCGGCTTCTGGGTGCCGATTGCCTTCGCTATTGCGATCTCAGAACTCCGGAGATTCGGAGGGGTTGTGCGTGTAGCAGCTTATCTTCCCTATGTGATGCCTGCGGTGGTTCTGTATGGGCTGTGGAGATGGCTCTATGATCCAGTCGGACCGATTAATGCCTTACTTGGCACGCTTGGGGCGGACCAGATCCCTTTTTTGACGGACAGCAGGTGGTCTATGCTCTCGCTTGTGTTTATGGAAACATGGCAGCAGTTTGGCTCGGGGATGCTGATCTATCTGGCCGCCGTACTCAGTATTCCACGTGACTGGTATGAAGCGGCAGAGATTGACGGAGCCGGTGTCTGGGCGCGTATCCGCCATATTACACTGCCTTCCCTGCGCAATCTGATTGTCCTGATGCTGATTCTGCAGATTATCGCGACCTCTCAAGGATACCAGTCACAGCTGGCGCTGCTGGACGGCGGGCCGAATAAGACCACGCTGACCTATGCACTCCTGATCGTGAAGTATGCGTTCACCCAGCTTGATTATGGAACGGCAACGGCACTAGGCATGCTGATGTTCATCGTCCTGGGCGGTTTGGGCATTTTACAGTTCAAACTGGGGAAGGAGGATAATTAGGATGAAGAGCGCAGAGAGAGGGATTTTATCCGAGCATGACCTGAAAAAGACAAGTAATAAAGTCGTCTACGGCCTTATGGTATTCTTTATTGCCATAATGGTTTTCACCATGATGTATCCAATCCTGATGACCATGTTTAACGGCCTGAAATCCAACCAGGAGGTCAACTCCTTTCCGCCGCATTTTTTCCCACAGGAGTGGCATTTCAGCAATCTGAAGGATGCGGTGAATTACATTGATCTGCTGATGTTCCTGAAGAATACCCTTTATATATTTGTCGGGAATATGGTAGTGACACTCGTGGTACTCGGCATGGCCTCGTTCAGTATTTCCCGGATGAATGTCCCGTACCGCAAAGCTTTCTATTTCTTTTTCCTGATGACACTGTTTATCCCGGCAACCAGCTATATGATTCCGAACTTTGTCAATCTGAAGGAGCTGGGCCTGCTCAACCAGTATGCGGCATTCTGGCTGCCAGCCGGAGCGAACACGTTCTTTTTCCTGCTGCTGAAGAACTTTTTTGACGGAATTCACCCGGAAATCTTTGAAGCTGCGCGGATTGACGGGGCCTCGGAGCCGAGAAGCTTTTTCTCTATAGCTGTTCCGCTGTCCGTGCCGATTTTTGCTACGCTGGCCATCTTTATATTTTCTACAGCCTGGAATGACTGGTTCTGGCCATCACTGGTCATGCATACTGAGGATAAATATACGCTCGCGACTGCGATCTATAAGTATGTTATCAACGTCAAGGCGCTGAATACGAATATTAAGTTTGCAATTCTCTTCCTGGTGTCTCTGCCGCCGATTCTAGTGTTCCTGATTTTCCAGAAGTTCATCATGCGCGGAGTGACCTTGTCGGCTGTGAAAGGTTAAGTACGATAACTGATTTTACAAGGGATCGTAAACCTGCACATGAAAGGAATATAAATACACCTCGTTTGTAAACGATTTCTCTTTTAAGATGAATTTGTAAGTTAATTATGAATTGAAAAGGGGAGTTTCAATGCGTAAATTTTCCAGCGTATTAGCATGTCTCCTTGTGGCCGGTTCGTTGTTATCCGCTTGCGGCGGCAACAATAACAACAACGGAAATGCCCAGGGAAATACAGGGGAGGAAGCGTCTCCGGCACCTGCCACAGCAAATACGGATAACAGCACTGCTGCTACAAATGCACCTGCCGATGATATTACCCAGAGAAAAGTAACGATCAAAATTCACTATCCGACGCCTGACCTGACTGAGATGAGGGCGCAGGAGGACGACAGGATCAAACGCTTTCAGGCGGAATATCCGAACGTAGAGATTATCAAGGATGACTGGCAGTACAATGTCAGTGAAATCGGAGTGAAAATGGCTGCCAATGAAGCGCCAACCTTCTTTAACACCTATGCTACAGAAGCCAAATTCCTGGTGGAAAAGGGATGGGCTGCTGATATAACGGAGCTTTGGAACAAATATGAGTACAAGGATCAAATCAATCCGGTGCTGCAAAATCAGTTCATCATTGATGGTAAGGTCTACGGTGTCACCCAAAAAGGGTATGTAACCACCACAATGATTAATAAGAAGATGCTGGATGACAAAGGTGTAGCCGTTCCGGCGATGGACTGGACCTGGGAGGATATGCTGAACACCGCCAAAGGGGTAGCTGATACCAAAAAAGGGATTTCCGGGATCGCCCCAATGGGGAAAGGCAATGAAGCTGGCTGGAACTGGACCAACTTCCTGTTCGAAGCCGGTGGAGAGATCCAGAATGTGGAGGGCGGCAAGGTCGTTGCTACCTTCAATTCCGAAGCAGGGGTAAAAGCACTGGATTTCTATAAGAAGCTGAGATGGGAAGCGAATGCTATTCCGCAGGACTGGGCACTCGGCTGGGGGGATGCTGTAGGGGCGTTCCAACAGGGGCGTACGGCGATGGTAATGGCCGGCTCCGACGGTGTCATTGAACAGGCGCTGAATCAGGGCGGACTCAAACCGGAGGATGTGCTTACCTATCCGATGCCGGCAGCTGAAAAAGGCGGCAAGCATACCGGGGTGCTCGGCGGCGATTACCTGGTAATCAATCCGAACGCTTCTAAAGATGAGCAGGAAATGGCCTTCCGCTATATTACATTTGATTATTTCTCTGATAAAGGCCTGGATGCGCTCGATGCGATTCTGCAGCAGCGCAAGGCGGACGGCAAGTATTTTATCCCGCCGCTTCTGGACTACTATGCTGCTGATTCTGATTTCGGCAAGAAAACAAAAGCCGTATACGACAAGTATTCCGACATTGTATATCAATACAACCCTGACATTATGGCTCTGCTGGATGGTAAGCCTGAAGCACAGTACAACACTCAGGATTATTATGCAACTATGTCCAATGTGATCCAGGAGCTGTTCTCCAAAAAAGGCACAGACTCCAAAGCGCAGCTGGATGCAGCCGCCAAAACGGTGCAGGAGAAATTCTTCGATACTATTAAAGTAGAATAGAATGCGCTGGTAACACCAAAAATGAAAACAAGACGGGCCATTCTTCCGGATCGGGAGAACAGCTCGTCTTGTTTTTTGTTTGCCAATATCAGACAAAAAGCAGCAATTTCATATCCCTGAGAACCTGGAGAATCCTGGATTTCAGAAGCAGCATGGAGTTACATTATAAATATTACCAAAATAATTTATAAAAACTGGAATTAAATCCTGATTATGATCGAATGAAAGCGCTTTGAAAACAAATCAAAAAAACTTTATACTTTGTGAAAGAATTCACTATACAAGACGAGGAGGATGTGATAAGATAAATGTGTAGAGAAAAACAACCTAAAAATTGACAGGAGGACGAGGGAGATGGCAGTTAAAAACGAAGTCGCCGCCCAAGTGAAACAAACCACCGCTGAAGAGTATATTCAGACTTTGGTGGATAAAGCAAAGAAAGCCCTGGATGCGTTCATGGAGCTAGATCAAGAGCAGGTTAACACAATCGTTCATGCAATGGCGTTGGCAGGTCTCGACAAACATATGTACTTGGCGAAATTGGCCGTCGAAGAAACAGGACGCGGAGTATACGAAGACAAAATTACGAAGAATATCTTCTCAACTGAATATATCTGGCACGGAATTAAGTACGACAAGACAGTAGGCGTTATTGAAGATAACACTTATGACAACTTCCAGAAGATTGCTGAACCAGTCGGAATTGTAATGGGTATCACACCGGTAACCAACCCAACATCCACCACGATGTTTAAAGCACTGATCGCCGCTAAGACACGTAACCCTATTATATTCGGTTTCCATCCATCAGCGCAAGAGTGTAGTGCTGCAGCAGCCAAAATCCTTCATGATGCAGGCGTAAAAGCTGGTGCACCTGAGAACTTCATCCAATGGATTGAACTTCCTACTATGGACAAAACAAACGCACTGATGAACAATCCTGATGTTGCACTGATCCTGGCAACCGGCGGATCGGCAATGGTTAAAGCAGCTTACAGCTGCGGCAAACCGGCACTCGGCGTAGGTCCTGGTAACGTTCCTGCCTTCATCGAGAAGAGTGCTAACATCGATCAAGCCGTAACAGACATCATCCTTTCCAAAACCTTTGACAATGGTATGATCTGTGCTTCCGAGCAAGCCGTTATTATTGAAGAAGCAATCTTTGACCAAGTGAAAAAGAAAATGATCGCGAATGGCTGCTACTTCGTTAACAAAGATGAAGCTGCTAAGCTGACAAACGGCGCAATGAACGTTGAAAAATGCGCAGTCAACCCAGCAATCGTAGGTCAATCGGCAGTGAAAATCGCTGAAATGTGCGGTATTCAGGTTCCGGCTGGTACTAAGATTCTGGTAGCTGAAATCGAAGGCGTAGGCACTAAATATCCGCTGTCTGCTGAAAAACTCAGCCCGGTTCTGGCTTGCTACAAAGTTAAAAATGCAGACCAAGGTATCGAACGCGCTGCAGAAATCGTTGAATTTGGCGGCATGGGCCACAGCTCGGCTATCCACTCCAACAACGAAGAAGTTATCATGAAGTTCTCGAACCGCCTGCAAACAGGACGTATTCTTGTGAACTCGCCTTCGACACATGGCGCCATCGGCGACATTTACAATACGAATATCCCTTCGCTTACCCTGGGCTGCGGATCTTATGGACGCAACTCGGTATCGCAGAACGTTACTGCAATCAATCTGATCAACGTGAAAAGGGTGAACCGTCGTACCGTGAATATGCAATGGTTTAAAGTACCTGACAAAATTTACTTTGAAAAAGGATCCACACAGTACCTGACTAAAATGCCTAACATCAGCCGTGTAGCAATCATCACGGACCCTATGATGGTTAAACTGGGTTATGTTGAAAGAGTAGAGCACTACCTGCGTCAACGCCAAACACCTGTAGCTATCGAAGTGTTCTCGGAAGTTGAACCGGATCCATCGACTACTACTGTTGAAAAAGGTACTGCTATGATGAACAGATTCCAACCGGACTGTATCATCGCACTCGGCGGCGGTTCCCCAATGGATGCTGCAAAAGGAATGTGGTTGTTCTATGAACACCCAGATGCTGACTTTGACGGATTGAAACAGAAATTCATGGATATCCGCAAACGCGTCTACAAGTTCCCTGAGCTGGGCAACAAAGCGAAATTCGTTGCAATCCCAACAACATCGGGTACAGGTTCGGAAGTAACTCCGTTCGCAGTTATTACTGACAAGACAACTGGCAACAATACTAAATACCCATTGGCTGATTATGAGCTGACTCCAGATGTTGCGATCGTTGATCCAGAGTTTGTATACAGCTTGCCTAGAACTGCTGTTGCTGATACCGGTATGGACGTATTGACACATGCAATTGAAGCTTATGTATCTGTAATGTCTAGTGACTATTCCGATGGTCTGGCAATCAAAGCAATTCAATTGGTATTCCAGTACCTGGAAAAATCGGCACTGACTGGCGACAAACTGGCTCGTGAAAAAATGCATAACGCATCGACACTCGCTGGTATGGCATTTGCTAATGCATTCCTGGGCATTAACCACAGCTTGGCGCACAAATGGGGCGGTCAATACCACACAGCACATGGTCGTACCAATGCCATCCTGATGCCGCACGTTATCCGTTACAATGCCAAAAAACCTACGAAGTTCGCTTCGTTCCCTAAATATTCGCACTTCGTAGCTGACGAGCGTTATGCCGAAATCGCCCGCATTCTGGGATTGCCGGCCCGCACTACTGAAGAAGGCGTAACTAGCCTGATCAATGCAATCCGCGATCTGAACAAAAAACTCGGTATCGAAGAGTCGTTCTCGGCGCTTGGCTTCGATCCTAAGGATTTCGAATCGCGTGTAGATTACCTGGCTGACCGTGCATTTGAAGACCAATGTACTACTGCCAACCCTAAACTGCCGCTGGTAACTGAGCTGGCTGATGTATACCGCAACGCATTCTACGGAAGATTCGACGTATAATTGGCGATTGCTTAGCAAAAAACAAGTTTAAAGGTTAATATGGGACTAGATGGTAGTGACAAATATCACCGGAAAGGTGATATTTGTCACAGTCCTTTTTGAGAAAATAAACTAAAATGTTTATATAAACAACGTTCCCGGATATGAAGTCGCGATTGTGAAATTTATAACAACCATATCTTTGGGATCACGAGACACGGGATTAACCTTCAAGCCCGCGATCTCTACAAATAATATAAATATAAATGGAGGGATTTAGCATGTCGGTGATTGAAAAAGATGTACAAGAAGTAAAGTCCGGTTGGAGAAGTTTTGCAAAAGGTAAATGGTCCAAGAAAGTAAATGTAAATGATTTTATCGAGAAGAACATCAATCCTTATGTAGGTAAGGAAGATTTCCTTGCAGGTCCTACACATAACACAACAGAACTTTGGAAAATTGTTTCTGAAATGACCAAGCAAGAAATTGCTAACGGCGGCGTACTTGATGTAGATGTTAATACTGTATCTACAATCGTATCCCACCAGCCTGGTTACATCGACAAGGACAAAGAACAAATTGTCGGTGTTCAGACAGATGCTCCTTTCAAACGTTCTATTCAACCTTTTGGCGGAATCAAGATGATGATCGATGCTACCAAAGCATACGGCTTCGAACTTCCGCAAAACATCGTTGAAATGTTCACGAACATCCGCAAAACGCATAACCAAGGCGTATTTGATGCATATACATCCGAAATGAGAGCCGTTCGTAAAGCCGGTATCATCACTGGTCTTCCAGATGCTTATGGCCGTGGCCGTATTATCGGTGACTACCGCCGCGTAGCACTTTACGGTATTGACTTCCTGATCAAAGAAAAGAAACAAGATCTTACAAACCTTGAAGTGGATTCTCTGACAGATGACATTATCCGTCTTCGTGAAGAAATTTCCGAACAAATTCGTGCACTTAGCGAATTGAAACAAATGGCACAAATGCACGGCATGGATATCAGCAAGCCTGCAAACAACGCTAAAGAAGCTTTCCAATGGGTATACTTCGGTTACCTGGCTGCAATCAAAGAACAAAACGGTGCTGCAATGTCCCTTGGACGTGTATCTTCCTTCCTTGATATCTATGTTGAACGCGATATCGCTGAAGGTACATTGACTGAAGAACAAGCACAAGAACTGGTTGACCATTTCATCATGAAACTGCGTATCGTGAAATTCCTGCGTACGCCTGACTATAACGAACTGTTCAGCGGTGACCCAACTTGGGTTACAGAATCCATCGGCGGTATGTCCGTAGACGGAACAACACGCGTTACTAAGAACAGCTTCCGCTTCCTGCACACCCTGTACAATCTGGGACCAGCACCAGAACCAAACCTGACTGTACTGTGGTCTGAAAAACTGCCTGAAGGCTTCAAAAAATATTGTGCGAAGGTTTCCATCGAAACCAGCTCAATTCAATATGAAAATGACGATTTGATGCGTCCAATCTACGGAGACGACTACGGTATCGCTTGCTGCGTATCCGCAATGCGTATCGGTAAACAAATGCAATTCTTCGGAGCCCGCGCTAACCTTGCAAAAGCTCTGCTGTATGCAATCAACGGCGGTGTGGATGAAAAATCCGGTGCTCAAGTAGGACCTGAATATCCACGCATCACTTCTGAATATCTTGAATACGACGAAGTAATGAAACGTTTTAAACCGATGATGGAGTGGCTGGCTAAGACTTACATGAACACACTGAATGTCATTCACTACATGCACGATAAATATTCCTACGAACGTATCGAAATGGCTCTGCATGACCGCGATATTCTGCGGACTATGGCTTGTGGTATTGCCGGTCTGTCTGTTACCGCTGACTCCCTGAGTGCAATCAAACATGCAAAAGTTAAAGTGATCCGTAACGAACAAGGTATCGCGGTTGACTTCGAAACTGAAGGCGAATTCCCTTGCTACGGTAACAATGATGATGCTGTTGACAGCATTGCAGTGGAACTGGTTGAATCGTTCATGACTATGATCCGCAAACACCATGCATACCGTGATGCTCTGCCGACACAATCGGTACTGACTATCACTTCGAACGTAGTATACGGTAAGAAAACAGGTACAACTCCTGATGGACGTAAAAAAGGCGAACCGTTCGCACCAGGTGCAAACCCAATGCACGGACGCGACAAAAAAGGCGCTTTGGCTTCCTTGAGCTCTGTAGCTAAACTGCCGTACGAAGATAGCTTGGATGGTATCTCCAACACCTTCTCTATCGTGCCTAAAGCACTTGGTAAAGAAGAAGAAGGACGTAAATCCAACCTGGTATCGATGCTGGACGGATACTTCGGCAGCAAAGGTCACCACTTGAACGTTAACGTATTTGCCCGCGAACAATTGATGGATGCTATGGAGCACCCAGAAAACTATCCACAATTGACAATCCGCGTATCCGGATATGCTGTTAACTTCATCAAGCTGACTCGTGAACAACAACTCGATGTTATCAACCGTACTTTCCACGGTGCAATGTAATTAAATTAACTGCTTACCGCAGTTACGCTTATACAATGCAATAGCTGCAAGGTGATACCGCTCTTGTTCCAAGAGCGGTAAAATCTTGCTTAAAATTCATTAAAATTTAAAGTTTTATTTCGAAAGGATGTCATCATATGGCTAATGGACACATACATTCCTTAGAAACCTTTGGGACCGTGGACGGGCCTGGTATCCGGTTTGTTCTTTTTATGCAGGGTTGCCTATTGAAGTGCCAATATTGTCATAACCCGGATACCTGGGGTCTTAACGAAGGTAAAGAAATGAGTATCGAAGATGTACTCTCAGAAATTGAGCCTTATTTGAACTATTACCGTTCTTCAGGAGGCGGACTTACCGTTTCAGGCGGTGAGCCTACACTCCAGGCACATTTCGTGAAGCAATTGTTTACGGAAGTAAAGAAACGCTGGAACCTGCACACAACACTCGATACAAACGGGTATAACGAAGGCGATAAGATTACTGATCTGTTAGATGTAACGGATCTGGTGCTGCTGGATCTGAAGCATATTGATGATGAAGCTCATATCAAGCTGACAGGTAAATCCAATGACCGTACGTTGAGACTGGCTCGCTGGTTATCTGATCATAACCGTAAAATGTGGATCCGCCACGTTTACGTTCCCGGCATTCATAACAAGGAAGAAGACCTGCTGAATCTTGGCCGGTTCATCGGAACCCTGAACGGTGTTGAGAAGTTTGAAATCCTGCCTTATCACCAGATGGGGATCTATAAATGGGAAGTGCTTGGCCGTCCCTATGAGCTTGAAGGTGTACCTTCACCGACAGAAGAGGAAGTGCAGCGCGCTTACCGGCTGATTGAAGAAGGACGTCAAGAGACAGCTTTGGTAAAGTAATGATTGATTTGAAGGAAGCCGTTCCTAACAGTAGCTAATATACTGGGGGGCGGCTTTTTGTTGTCAGGTTAAGGGTGTATATGTAGAGGTAGCCCTCATTGTGTATAGGTTTTATGACAAAAACGAGTTGTGATTTCACTGTATCTTTAATATTATGTCACTAAATATAACTTAATATGTGACTAAATACTGTTGTATTCGCTTACATTAGAGGTTTTTATCCCTATTGTAGATGAATCTTAACCTTACGATTACAATGTCTGTTTTCTATAATAAGAGTTGTAAGGGAAATCATAAATCATTAAACAGGGAGGGTCACCCGTAATGAGAAAAAGTATAACCATGCTCTTGTCCCTAATGTTTGTCACCTCAGCACTACTAACTGCTTGCGGAAATAATAATAATGCAGGCAACAATGGCGAAGCCGCTGCAACTAACAGTGGAACTGCTGCAACCAATGCCCCGGCTACAGAAGAGCCAGCAAACACAGAGCCTTTTGAAATGACGATCCGCCATACTCAGGTAGGTGCAGACAAACAGAAGCGTCTGGCGATTCTGGAAGATGTAGTCGGCAAGGTGCAGGAAGAGGTACCGGGTCTGACCTTCAAGCTCGATGGTGTGGATTCGGATGTGAACCGCAAAGAAAAGCTGCGCGGTGAAATGGCCGCCGGCAATCCGCCGGAAATTTTTGACCTGTTCGGCAGCCCTGATTCCAAGATCTATGCAAAAGAAGGTAAACTGCTTGATCTGACCCCGATCCTCGAAGAGCTTGGTATCAAGGACAAATTCTCCAATCTGGATCCTTTTACTTATGAAGGCAAAATCTACGGATTGCCTATTGGCGGTTCGGGTGAAGGATTCTTCTATAATAAAGAATATTATGCAAGCAAGGGCTGGAAAGCTCCAACTACCTTCGCTGAACTGGAACAGCAGCTGGCTGACATTAAGGCGGATGGCAAAGTGCCAATGGCTGGCGCGTCCAAAGCCGGTTGGGTACCGTTGATGCTAGCTAACCACCTGTGGTCCCGGTATGCCGGTCCGGATGTTACAGCGAAGTTTGCCACGGGTGAAGCGAAGTGGAATGATCCGAACGTTGTAAAAGGGTTCGCCAAATACAAGGAATGGGTCGACAAAGGCTACTTCAAAAAAGGCGAGCTCGGGTTCGAGTATGCTGAATATACGACCCAGTTCACCAGCGGTGAAGCGATCCTGATGTATGACGGAACCTGGAAATCATCGGTATTCAAGCCTGGTCAATCCGGCGAAGGACTGATCGGTAAAGTAGGTTTCTTCAATATCCCTGCGGTTGAAGGCGGGGTAGGCGATCAGACGGCCCTGATGCGTGATGTGAACAACGGCTATGGCTTCTCTGCTTCCGCAGGTGAAGACGAACGTCAACTCGCTGCAGTGAAGTCGTTTATCAAGAATATGTACAATGAAGAAATGCAATTGCGCGGATTGGTGGAAGACGGTGTGCTTCCGGCGATGAAGATTGATCAGGCGGTGCTGAACAAGAACATCACTGATGATCTGATGAGTGAAATTGTGGCGGTGCTGAACAGCTCGGAGTCTTCCTTCCCGGCGTTCGACTCTCTGGTACAGGCGGATGTAACGACCGAAATCAGCAATATTCAAATTCAGAAGCTGATCGGCGGTCAGACTACACCTGAGAAGATGGGCGAAGCGCTGCAGAAGGTTCAGGAAGAAGCGAACGCAGCGGTGGAGTAAGCAGCAGCCAATGAAATGTACCCTGGTGCTTGCTCCAGGGTACATTTTTACACTCCGGCCTAATTTTTTCCAGATGTCAAAGCTATCGGAGGTAGTCATGAATAAAGCACTCAAAAACCCCTTGATTTTCATCCTGTTCGTTATTCCGGCACTTACATTATTTTTTGTATTCTTCATCTATCCAATCTTCAGTTCAATCTATTATAGCTTCACCAGCTGGAACGGCGTATCGGATACCGTCAAATATACCGGTCTAACCAATTTCAAGAAGGCGCTCGGCGATGAACGCTTCTGGGTCTCAGTGAAGAATAACGGCTGGTTCATCCTCTTCTCCGTATTTATACAGGTTCCACTGATCGTCTTTTTCTCCTTATTGATTGCCAATGTGAAGAAGCTCAAAGGTTTATATAAAACAGCCGTATTTATGCCTTCCATCATGTCCACAGCAGTAATCGGTATTCTGTGGGGTTTTATTTATGAGCCTAATATCGGACTGTTCAATAAACTGCTGGGGCTATTCGGAGTGGAGCCAATATATTGGCTGTCGGATGAGCGATTTGCCATGCTGTCTATTCTGATTACAAATGCCTGGCAGTGGACCGGATTCTACATCGTCATGGTGCTGGCGGCCATTCTCTCTATACCCGGTGAGCTTGACGAGGCAGCGGCGATTGATGGCGCTACCGGCTTTCAGCGGGCTACCCGCATTACTCTGCCGCTGATTGTACCGATTATTTCGGTGGTGATTATGCTCTCCATCGCCGGGGCCATGAAGGCTGCCGATATTGTCATCGTTATGACCAAAGGCGGACCGGCTGGCTCCACTGAAGTCATGGCCACCTATATGATTAAATATGCTATCACCAATTTTAAATACGGGTACGGCAATACCATTGCGGTCCTAATCTTCGTATTTACGCTTATCGTTACGGCACTTTATCAGCTGCTGTTTAACCGGCGTAGTGAAAGGATTGAATACTGATGCCGCGTACCTTGAAAAAAAGTCTCCCCCACATCGCGCTGCTCGGCTATCTTTTAGTGGTTCTGTTTCCGTTCTTGTTCGTGCTCTTCTCCTCCGTGAAGAAGGACAATAACTCGATCGCCCTGAATCCATTCGGTATCCCGAAGGAATTCGTGTTTAACAACTATGTAGAGGCGTGGGTCAACGCTAAGATCAGCACGTACTTTTTTAACAGCTTGTACATTTCGGTCCTGGCCTCGGTAGTATCGATCCTGCTGGCTTCGATGTTTGCCTTTGCGGTCACGCGGATGCGCCAGGGCAAATGGAATACGATCCTGTTTTCGCTGGTGCTGATCGGGATGCTGATTCCGAATAATGCGCTGATGCTGCCGATCTATACGATTGTACGGAAGCTGCATATTTTGAATACGCACTGGGCGCTGATTATCCCTTATATTGCCAATGCAATCCCGTTTACGATTATCATTCTGGCCGCCTTTATGCGTTCCCTGCCCAGTGAAATTGAGGAAGCAGCGGTAATGGATGGGTTGAAGGCTCCAGGTATCTTTGCTAAGATTATTGTACCTCTGACGGTTCCCGCCATGGTTACAGTATTCATAGTCAATTTCCTGGGAAATTGGAATGAATTTTTGCTGGCTAACTATTTTCTCTCGAACGATGAGCTGCGTACGCTTCCGGTGGGAATGGTTCAATTTCGTGATCAGTACCAGATGAACTATGCGCAAATGTCTGCCGGGATTGTCTACAGCGTACTGCCGGTAGTCATAATCTATGCTGTTTTGCAGGAGAAAATAATTGAAGGTGTAACGGCAGGCAGCGTAAAAGGTTAACCCTATCACAGTCAGGAGCGCAGCCGATGAATTTGCGCTATAAATTGTTTACGGCATTTTTGGGTTTGATCATTATTCCGTTATTTATCCTTGGCATGATTATGTTCTTCGTGACTTATAATTCTATTGAGAAGAAGTACAGCCAGCAGTCGGAGTATTCGCTTAAAGCGATCAGCTACAGCATTTCCAATGTCTTCAAGGATATGAACAATGTGACGGACAACGGAATTGCCACCTCAGTGTTTCATATGGCGCTTAGTGCGGATGATCCCTCCAAACAGGACCTGACCGATGCCGAACAGCTCAGTCTGAATGCCAGCCAACGCAATTTTCGCAGTCTGCTCTATAATCATCCTTCGATTAGTTACGCCTTTTTGTACAATTTTAATGGTAAAGGCAGCTCGGAGATTGTCTCCGTCTTCACCAAAGAAAATTTCCGGACGCTTCCCTATGACAAGTTCAAAGGGAGTGCGCTTTACCAGGAGGTTATGGAGCTTAATGGAGTGCCGAAATGGCTAGCACCGCATGAGTATCCAGAGCTGACCGGAACCGAAGCGGTATTTACGCAGATCCGGCTGATCAAAGAGCTGAGCTTCTTTCAGAATATCGGCATTCTGGTAGTGCAGATCAAAAACTGGGAGTTCGAATCTATCTTCCGTAATTTAAAGATCGGCGGCAGTAACCAGAAGGTATCGTTTATGCTCGTGAATGATGACGGAATGATTCTGCTTGATCCGGACCGCAATCTGGACGGCCAGAGTTTAAGCTCTTTTACAACTAAGAATATTACCTATAAGCAAGGCTTTCAAAGCTTCAAAACCCAATTCGGCGGAGAGAAAAGCATTCTGTCTGTCTATCATCTCAAAGACTATCCATGGAGTCTGGTATCTGTGACCTCATGGGGTTCGTTGTCCCGCGAAGTCACCGTATTTGCCCGCTGGTTTGTCGCCGTGATTTTCTTGTGTTTTCTGGCGGCGGTCATTTTCAACCTGTTCTTCATGAACCGGATTACCGGCGGAATTGCGGTCATTGTCCGTTTTATGCGCCGAGTTGAAGATGGTGATCTCACAACGCGGGTGGAGGAGAAGGGCAATGACGAGATGACACTGCTGGCCAAAGGGATCAACGACCTGATGAACAAAATCAATGTGCTGTTTAACCGCATTCAGGTGGAGCAGCGGCGGAAAAATCAGGCGGAAATGCGTGTGCTGCAGGCGCAGATCAAACCGCATTTTCTTTTTAATACCCTGGAATCCATCAATGTGCTCGCCGTTCAGAACGAAGGAAGCAAAGTCAGTGAAATGGTCTACCGTCTGGCCAGCATTCTGCGGATCAGTATTCAGGACAGGGATGAGATCACACTTCACGAGGAAATAACCCATCTGCGCAATTACCTTGATATCCAGAAATTCCGCTTTGAGGATGTCTTCGATTATGAGATCGATATTCCGGAGGAGCTTATGAATTGCGGTATTCTTAAGCTGACCCTGCAGCCGCTTGTGGAGAACAGCATTCAGCACGGCTTTGAGGGAATCGGCTATCATGGCCGGGTGATGGTGAAGGGCTGGGAGGATCAGGGGAATCTGATTCTGCGAATTCAGGATAACGGAATCGGTATGACTTCTGCCCAGCTATCCATGTTCCAGTACATGATCAGTGATTCGGCGGAGCAGAGTGCGGTCAGCCAGGCGGAACAGGGAATGCACCAGGAACGGCGCGGGCTTGGGGTACGGAGTGTTGCTGACAGAATCCGGATTGAATATGGCAGCAGATATGGTATTTTCATCTGTGCGAGCCCCGGCGAGGGCACGATAATCCAATGCGTCATACCTAAATACGAGCAGGGGGAAGATCATTATGCTAAAAGTATTATTGGTTGACGATGAAGCCCCTATCCTTAACAATCTCAACAGAGTGCTGCCCTGGCAGGAGATGGGGATGGAAGTAGCAGGCATGGCGCGAAGCGGTATGGAAGCACTGAAGATTGCTGAGGAGGCAGCGCCGGATCTGGTGCTCTGTGATATCCGCATGCCGGTGATGGACGGATTGACCTTCATTGGCAAGCTGCGGGAAATGGGGCTGGAGAGCGAGGTGCTGCTGCTGAGCGGATACCAGGAATTCGATTATGCCAGGGAAGCCATCCGGCTTGGGGTCAAAGAATATATCTGCAAGCCGATTCACTACGGAGAGCTTGGCAACAAGGTGCGTGAAATCGGCACACAAATCCGTAACCGACAGTATAAGGACAAACTGTACAATAGCATCCCGTTGTTTCAGGAGCTGCCTGCAGCCGAGGATTCGGCCAAAAAAACACCGGATCAGCTGATGAATCTGGCGGCGAAAATTATTTCCGAACGGTTGAGTTATGATCTCGGGATAGAGGAGGTCGCGGGCAGGATCGGGATCAGCAGCAGCTATTTCTGCCTGTTGTTCAAAAACCGTTTTGCGATGACCTTCGTGGAATACGTCACCCAGCAGCGGATTGAAGCAGCCAAGTTTATGCTCTCAAGCACAGACAAGAGCATAACAGCAATCAGCTCAGGTGTGGGATATCAGGAACGGCGTTATTTTACCAAGGTGTTTCAGAAGCAGACGGGAATGACGCCCAAAGAATATCGTGATCAGAAGAAACGCACGGAGATGCCGTGAAGCCTGTATTCCGGACAATTAGATGACTGATCCACTAAAATGTTTACCGGAGAAGACGATTAACCTTAAGGATTTAAGGGGAATCGTCTTTGTTGTTTGAAGCAGCATAGGCAAAAGTGTTTACTGAAATGGCAGGCAATGGTATGATCTAAGTTCTGTGATATGTAGTTGGGTGAATGCCGGTACTGCTTGGCGGATTACTGTAAGGTGAAGTAAAAAATGTATTTTCAAGTTATTTTTATTTGCACTGAATGAAACTTTTTGAGGTTCGATGCGTCTAATACTATGTTTTGTAAAATGGACGTGGCCAAACATGACCTTCCGGCTTTTGAGGAGGATTATGTTTTGCGGGGAATATAAGGACCAGAGAGATATATTACTGCCTTATAGACTACAAATGGGAGCAGAAGGAGTCGTACCATGAATTTGAAAAAACTAACATTAGTCGCTGCCTTGGTTGTATCGCAAGCTGCAGCAGCCGTTCCGGCGTTTGCCGTACCGGTAAGTACCGCAGGGGTATCCAGCACTGTTTACTCAGCAGAAGCTGCTAAGGTGTCTGAGGTAACGCTTCAGCCGGAGGCTACCGATCCGCTGCCAAGTGAAGTTCCAGCCGGAACGGTTACACCAACAGCAACCCCGAATCCTACGGCAACAACAATCCCGGCAACAACCCCGGCAGTGACTCCGGTTCCGTCGGAAACTGCAGTTCCCGCTGCGACTGAGGGGATTAATACCCAGCCGGTAAACACGGTGACGGCCGTTTATGCAGCAACCTCCAATCAGCTTATACTAATGATGAACAGCAATAAAATGTACAAGAACGGCACCCCGTATCTGGCCAATCAGCCGATGGCTGTCAAATACGGAGTATCCTACGTCTCAATTCGCGCTATGGTTGAGATGGTGGGTGTTAGTTACACCTATGATTACAAAACTAAAGAAGTTATTGTTACCAAAGGCACCAGTGTGATGCGTTTCAAAACAGACAGCAAAATTTATACCGTAAACGGCAGCAAAGTAACGATGAAAGGTCCGGCTTACCAATATAAAGGAACATTTATGGTTCCTCTGACCTCCATTACCTACGCGCTCGGGATTCCATATACGGTTGATAACATAGGGAAGCGTGTCATTCTGTCACTGAACACTAAGCCGACCGCTACTTTTAGCGTTCAGCCGACGGAAATTTATGCCGGCCAGACCTTTATTACTTATAAAACCACTAGTTCTTCTCCAAATGGAACACCCATTGTTGAGGAAATCTGGAGCGGTAATAAACAAGATATGTATGATCAGCCCGGGTATTATACAGTGACTTATTCCGTCCGGGATGCAAACGGGGAGTTAAGTGACCCTTATTCTGTGACGATTAATGTGCTGCAGCCTAACCAGCCGCCGGTCGCTAACTTCACAACCAACAAAGAAGAGTACAAGATGGGTGAACCTGTAACCCTTACTGATCTAAGCTATGATCCGGAAAATGAGGCACTGACCGCCGAGTGGACAAACCGCGCTTTGGCGTTCTTTAATCCAGGCCCGGTGTCGATTCAATTGAAAGTAACGGATAAGCACGGTTTGAGCAGCGTTTTTGAGAAGACCATTAATATTACCAGCGAACAATTATATACCCAGGATGAAGTAGCGAAGCTGTTCACTATGCCGGGTGACATTATTTCTATGGACGGCGGAATGATTCCTGGATTGACTAATGTGAATAATACCACTTCATCCGAGGATTACTTACTGATCCGCAGCAACAGCCCGGAGACGGTTAATACAGAAGGGATATTGTACCGTGAAACCGCGGTCGGCAAGACACGCTTCCTTGTTCATCACATGAACAATATGTCTACGAGACAGAAGCTGTATGTTATCGCGACTAACAATAATCTGTACCCGACGACCATTACAACGCAATATTCCGGGATCGCCGGTCCGGTTACTTCCCCGGAATATACCGGTAAAATCTCGATCCTGAAGTATTACACTTCCATGCTGACGAATGAAAAATACAGCTCCGTAACACTGCAGCCAGGCCAGAGCATGCCAATCCTGACGGATATTAATAAAGTATCCATGAAGCCGGGCGAAGTACTGTCACTTAGTGCCGATTTGTTCAGCGACCTCACGGTTCAATACAATGTGGTGATGGTCGAAGAAAGTAAGGATCCTGTAGCCCTGCTGCCAACACTGCCGATTCTGGACCGTGATGGCGTACACAACCGCGGAACGTATCCGAATTCCACACGGATCATTAATGTGAGCGATGTGGTCGGAGCTACACAAGCTAAGCTGGTGCTTGGTGATAACAAGAACGACTTGAATCTGATTGGGATGGACCCTATGACCGGAACGACAGCATCCAATGCCGGAAACTTCGGTGTGCTCTACAAAATCAGACTCGAACGCGTTGCACCAAACACCCTGATTACGTTTAACCCGCGCGGAGGCAATTATCTTGGCTCATTGATGGTGAATAATACCATTGTCAACCTGCCGAATAAAGGCAACCTGTCCAGCTCGGATATGAATGCTGTAGTCTACCGCTCCGGCAACTATGAAGGTCCGGTAGATATCGTATTCTCCGTGGCTTCCGGTAGCAATCTTCCGGTTAACTTTGTCTTCACGCCGCTTCCTCCATTGAAGCAATAAGGGATTCATTGAGTATGTGTAATTCAAACCGGCTAAGGCTCCTTGTGAGCTTTGGCCGGTTTTTGTATATCTGCAGGTTAGCGGATGTACTTTAATTACTCGTAACTGGTGACATCCGCTGCTGCACTTCATTGACGGGGCATTTGTTTTGGGGCATTATAAAGAGAGTGCAACACCAATGACTTATGTTATGGGAGATGAGCGAATGCTGTCGACAGAACAAATACTGGAAGCAATGTCGGGGCAGGGTCTGCGAATCACCGATCAGCGCAAAACGCTTGCCAAGTTATTCGGCGAGAATACGGGATATTTGTCGGCGAAGGATGTTTATGATCATATGGGGCGCAAGTACAGCGGACTTAGCTTCGATACGGTCTACCGCAATCTGCGTGTGATGGAGGAGCTCGGTGTGCTGGAGCAGGTAGTATTTGAAGAAGGCGTCAAATTCAAAGCCAGCTGCAGTCAGGACCACCATCATCATCATATGATATGCCTTCAGTGTATGAAGACTTACCCGATCCATTTCTGCCCGATGAATTTAACGGATACCCCGGATCAGTTCCGGGTAGTCAAGCATAAATTTGAGGTGTTCGGTTACTGCAAGGAATGTGAAAGTAGCCGTGAAGAAGACTCGGCCGTAGCGGCTCACGGCAAAGAAGGCCGCTGAGATGGCTAGCCTGCGCAGAACGGTTCAAGCTCCTATCCGCGTGTACCGCAAGTTCATCTCGCCGCTGAAGCCTGCGACCTGCCGGTTTTATCCGACATGCTCAGCATACGCGCTTGAGGCGATTGAGGTGCACGGTCCGGTGAAGGGCTCGTGGCTGGCCGCAAAGCGGATTGCCAGATGCCATCCCTTCCATCCCGGAGGGCTGGACCCGGTGCCGCCGCGGGAAGATCAGCCGTCAGGTGAGGGCTCTGCCCGCACGACTTGACAGGGCGGGTTATTTTTGGGTATATTTTGGAGAATAACAAGAATTCCGAGGAACGGATGAGTAGGTCGGGTTGGCCATTACAGAGAGCCGGGAGTGCTGGGAACCGGTATGGTACACAGATTGAATATGGTCCGGGAGGAACTGTGTTCGAGCAGGAGCGGATAATACACCGGCTCTGGTAAGATAACAGCGTGTTCCAGCGTTAATGGACAGTTCCCTTCAGGGGAACTGGCGAAGCCTGTGCTCTGTGAAGAGCCGGGGAACTTTGGGTGGTATCGCGTGAGTATACTCTCGCCCCATATAGGGGCGGGAGTTTTTTTGCGTTAATTAGGTTTAAGAGATTTGTTATGACGAAAGGATGACCCAGACCAATGAGCGAGAAGAAAACATTTTATTTAACGACCCCGATCTATTATCCAAGTGATAAGCTGCATATCGGGCATGCCTATTCGACGGTTGCCGGTGATGCGATGGCCCGTTACAAACGGCTGCGCGGCTATGAGGTCCGTTATTTGACCGGTACCGACGAGCATGGGCAGAAGATCGAAGAGAAGGCTGGCAAGGCCGGCAAGACGCCTCAGGAGTTTGTTGACGGGATTGTCGAGGGTATTAAGGAGCTGTGGCGCAAGCTGGATATCTCCAATGATGACTTCATCCGCACAACTGAACCCCGTCATAAAAAAGTGGTAGCCGATATTTTCGACCGCCTGTTGAAGCAGGGAGATATCTACAAAGGTGAGTATGAGGGCTGGTACTGTATTTCGGACGAGACGTTCTATACCGAGACTCAGCTTGTGGATATCGAACGTGATGCGGACGGCAATATTACAGGAGGCAAAAGCCCGGACAGCGGCCATCCGGTTGAGCTTGTCAAGGAAGAAAGCTATTTCTTCCGGATGAGCAAATATGCTGACCGCCTGATCCAGTTCTATGAGGAGAATCCGGAGTTTATTTTGCCGGAATCACGCAAGAACGAAATGATCAACAACTTCATCAAGCCGGGCCTTGAAGATCTTGCGGTTTCGCGTACAACATTTGACTGGGGCGTAAAGGTTAAAGGTGATGACAAGCATGTGGTCTATGTATGGATTGATGCGCTCACCAACTACATTACAGCCCTTGGCTATGGTTCCGAGGACCGCACCCTGTATGACAAGTTCTGGCCTGCGGATGTGCATATCGTCGGCAAAGAAATTGTACGTTTCCATACCATTTACTGGCCGATTATTCTTATGGCGCTGGGCGAGCCGCTGCCGAAGAAGGTTTTCGCCCACGGCTGGCTGCTGATGAAGGACGGTAAAATGTCCAAATCGAAGGGCAATGTCGTGGACCCGGTTACGCTGATCGACCGCTATGGTCTGGATGCACTGCGTTACTACCTGCTGCGTGAGGTTCCGTTCGGTTCAGACGGCACGTTTACACCGGAGAGCTTCGTCGACCGGATCAACTACGATCTTGCCAATGACCTCGGGAACCTGTTGAACCGCACCGGTGCTATGGTCGAGAAATACTTTGGCGGCGAGCTTCCGGCTTATGCAGGTCAGGTTACTGCGTTTGACGGGGAGCTGGAAGCGGCAGCGCAAAGCACCTATGTCAAGGTGGAAGAAGCCATGGAAAAGATGGAGTTCTCCGTGGCGCTTACCGCGATTGGAGCTTTTATCAGCCGGACGAATAAATATATCGACGAAACCCAGCCTTGGGTGCTTGCCAAGGATGAGAGCAGAACCGGCGAGCTGGGATCAGTGATGAGACATCTTGTAGAAGGACTGCGCACAGCCTCAATCCTGCTTCAGCCGTTCCTGACCGGTGCACCGGCCAAAATATGGGAGCAGCTTGGCATCCAGCCGGGCGAACTGACTACTTGGGACAGCGGCAAAACCTTTGGCCTGATTCCAGCCGGAACCAGACTGGCCAAGGGCGACCCGATCTTCCCGCGGCTTGACGTCGCTGTGGAAGTGGCCTATATCGCAGAGGCAATGGGTGCAGGCAAGCCGGCAGCAGCAGAGCCGGAAGCTACACCAGCAACTGCAGCCCCGGTTGCCGTCGAAGCGGAGCCTGAGGAAGAGCACAAAGAAGAAATCGGCATCGATGATTTCGCCAAAGCCGAGCTGCGCGTGGCTCAGGTTATCGCAGCAGAGCCTGTTAAGAAGGCAGATAAGCTGCTGAAGCTGCAGCTGGATCTGGGGTACGAGCAGCGGCAGGTCGTTTCCGGGATTGCCAAGTTCTACACACCGGAAGAACTGGTAGGCCGAAAAGTCATCTGTATCGTCAACCTGAAGCCGGTGAAGCTTCGCGGAGAGCTGTCGCAAGGCATGATACTGGCGGCCTCCAAAGGCGACCAGCTGACCATCGCTACGGTTCCGGACAGTATGCCAAACGGAGCTATTGTTAAGTAAGCACGAATCAATAGGATGAAAAAGAACGCCAGCATGCCGGGAACGGCTGCAGGCGTTCTTTTTCATCCTGCCGTTCAGGGAGAGTTCGGTGTTGACTTATCGTAACGATTACTATTATAATTCTCATAGTAAAATTTACGATTTAAGGAGTCGATAGTTACTATGTCTTTCAAAGGTTTGCACAGAGGACTGCTGATTGCGCTTGCCCTTCCGGTTCTGTTAATGCTCGCAGCCTGCAGCACTAAAAGCAGCGGGAATATTGTCGAGGGGAAAGTAAACGTGGTCACAACTTTTTATCCCATATATGAATTTGCCGGTGAAATTGGCGGAGAAGATGTGAATGCGATCAATCTGCTGCCGGTTGGGGTGGAGCCCCATGACTGGACGCCGCGCAGCCAGGATATTATCAATACCTCCAAGGCACAGTTATTCCTGTACAATGGAGCGGGCCTTGAGGGCTGGGTGCCGAATTTCCTGAAAAGTCTGGAAAGCGACAGTGAAACCAAGGCTGTTGAAGTCAGCCAGGGTGTGGATTATATTATGACTGACGAAGAAGATGGACATGATCACGGTGAAGCTGAAGCAGCGGAGAATCATGCGGCGGAAGGCAGCAGTGACAGTCTGCATACAGATCCCCACACGTGGGTAAGTCCCAAATCGGCACTGATCATGGCGGAAAATATTAAAGAGAGCCTGATTGCGGTTGATCCAGCGCATAAAGCGGGCTATGAGGAGCGTTATAACAAGCTTGCTGAGCGTCTGCAGGCATTGGACAGCAAATTCGAGACAGAGCTTGCCAAGATGCCGAATAAAGAGATTGTCGTCTCCCATCAGGCTTTTTCTTATCTGGCACGCGACTATGGCCTGACCCAGCATGCTATTATGGGCTTATCGCCGGATTCCGAGCCGCGCGGTCAGGATCTGGTGAACCTAGCTGCACTCGTGAAAGAGGAAGGCATCCGGTATATCTTTTTCGAAGAATTAGTCTCCGATAAGCTGGCCAAAACACTGGCAGGCGAAGCGGGTGTGGAAACGATGGTCCTGAATCCGGTGGAGGGACTGACCGAGGCGCAGGAGAAGAACGGCGATAATTATTTCACTTTGATGGAGAAAAATTTGCAAAATCTGATTCTGGCTTTACAATAAAAAGGAAAGTATAAGGGAAAGGCGGTACAACTCATGCAATCGGTATCCCTGGACTGCCATCAGCATATGATTGAAATACAGGATTTGTCCTTCTCCTACGGAGAGCAGAAGGTAATTTCCGGTCTGAATTACACGGTGAAGGAACGTGATTTTCTTGGGATTATCGGTTCAAATGGAGCCGGCAAAACCACATTGATGAAAATGATCGTCGGCCTTCTGCCCCCAACCAGCGGTGACATCAAGCTGTTCGGCCAGTCGGTGCGCAAATTTAAGGATTGGGAACGGATCGGCTATGTTCCGCAGAAAAATGCTTTTAATCCGCTGTTCCCGGCCACGGTCCGTGAAGTCGTGTTGTCCGGGCTGTACAATAACAAAAACCTGATCCGCCGGGTATCCAAGGCTCAGCACCGCCAGTGCGAAGACGCGCTGGAAGTCATGCGGATTCAGGATATCGCCGAGAAAAGAGTAGGCCAGCTGTCCGGCGGCCAGCAGCAGCGTGTATTCCTGGCTCGTGCGCTGATTAATCATCCGGATCTGCTCATTTTGGACGAGCCTACGGTGGGGATTGACACGGAGACGCAGGCAGGATTTTTTGATCTTATCTTCCATATGCATGCTCACCACCACATGACCTTCCTGATGGTTTCGCATGACATTGACATGATCAAAAGCTATCTGGGCAACGAGCCGGTGCAGAGTAACGGCAAAATCAACTTCTACTGCCGCCACTCCCACGAGGCCCAGGATTGCGTGGTAGAGAATCTGCAGCATACGCTGACGTGAAGCGATAGGAATCTGCGATCTTAGGATAGGCACTAGTAGTGAACTAAGCACACTAGGGATGGCTGTGTATGAGAATAACTGTATTCTCTGCAATTAAATCTAACTATCAAGCTCTAGAGTAACCTTAATTGCACTTTGTACACTTATATCTGCAAAGAATTGCCCAAAGCGTTCTTTTTTATAAAAATAGCTGCACAGAATGCATTTATTCTGTTGGAAATAACATTTCTGCCGGATTTAATTGTATGAAGTACACTAATTGCTTGTCGTTCTCTAATCTTTACCCAGGGACTAAACACATCTAAAGTAAAGCGTGTCCCTGAAAAGGGACGAAAGCGATCCTTCCTAGCAGTATCTAGTTACCTGTATACGAACCTCATACGCCAGGTGCGCTTAGCGGGTGTCCAGAGGGCAGAGCCCTTGGGGCCCTCCCTTGGAAGGGAGGGTTTGGGAGGGATCGGAAATCTTTTCCTAAAAGGTTTGGAATGTTTAAATGCAATTGAATTTCAGAGGAGATATCATCTTGGAAATCCTATTCAGTGACTTTTTTCAGCGGGCGCTTGCGGGCGGGCTGATGATCGGTATCACGGCGCCGCTTATAGGCGTTTTTCTTGTCTTAAGACGTTTGTCCATGATTGGGGATACGCTGGCGCATGTAACCATTGCCGGGGTGGCGCTGGGCTTTTTGACCGGATTTTATCCGCTTGGAGCAGGTCTGATCTTTGCAGTGGTGGCTTCTTTTGCCATTGAAAAGCTGCGGAAAGCTTACAAAAGCTATGCCGAACTGTCAATTGCTATTATTATGTCAGGTGGTGTAGCCCTGGCCTCGCTGTTCTTTACCTTGGGCAAAGGGTATAATGCGGATGTAATGAGCTATCTGTTCGGAAGCATCTACACACTCGACAATACGGATCTGGTTGTAGTGGGGATAGTGACTATTGCAGTGGTTGTTGTCGTTACGCTGTTCTTCAAAGAATTTTTCCTGCTCAGCTTTGAGGAGGATGCAGCAAGTGTCAGCGGACTGCCTGTAAAGCTGCTCAATATGTTGATTACAGTACTGACGGCACTGGTCATCAGCACCGCAATTAAAATTGTCGGTTCCCTGCTCGTGTCAGCGCTGCTGACCATTCCGGTAGCTATCAGCCTGCTGCTGTCACGCAGCTTTAAGTCATCTGTGGTGCTGTCTGTAATTATCGCGGAAATCGCCGTTGTCGGCGGTCTGGTTGTGGCCGGAGTATGGAATCTCGCACCCGGAGCGACAATCGTCCTCCTGCTTATCGCATTGCTCACCCTGACCCTGATCGGTAAAAAAGGGCTGCCTGCCTAATCGCTCAAGCACCTGCGGGAATTGCAATACATAAAGTGACCCCGAATCCGAAAGGAGAGCTGCCGCTTTGTCCAATCTGAATGCAGGAATCGCTTTTGCCGCCGGAGTGGCGTCGTTTATTTCGCCTTGCTGCCTGCCGCTCTATCCTTCGTATTTATCGTATATTACCGGACTGTCGGTCCAGCAGCTCAAAAACGGCAGCGACAGCAAAGAGGTCCGTTTCCGGACCCTTTCGCATACGCTGGCCTTTATTTTGGGTTTTTCGGCAGTGTTCTATACGCTCGGCTTCGGTGCCGGGCTGTTCGGGCAATTTTTCAACGGCCAGCGGGATTTGATCCGCCAGCTGTCGGCGATTCTGATCATCGTCATGGGCCTATTCCTGCTTGGGATATTCCAGCCGCAGTTTCTGCTGCGCGAGCGTAAGCTGGATCTGAAATGGAAGCCGGCAGGGTATGCGGGGTCCTTCATATTCGGCATCGGCTTCTCTGCAGGCTGGTCACCGTGTATCGGGCCGATTCTGACAGCGATCATCGCGCTCTCGGCCAGTGATCCAACCACATGGTTTACCATGATCACAGCTTACAGCATCGGGTTTGCGCTGCCGTTTTTTGCACTGGCCTTTTTCATCGGGAGTGCCCGGCGTATTCTTAAATATTCTAATGCCTTGATGAAGGTCGGCGGTGCGCTGATGATCTTTATGGGCTTACTGCTATTCACGGACCAAATGTTCCGGATTACGATCTGGCTGCAGGGAGTGACGCCGGACTGGCTGATTTTTTAGCAGGAAGATGCAGTAGGGAGGTTAGGTGAAATAATCAATGCCCGCCTCCGGAAAATGTTCAAAGATCCGCTCTGTGATGAATTCACGCAGGGCGGTTTGCTGTTCGTCGGGATAAACATATTTATTCTGCCCCCAACGGCCCCATTTCTTTTTACGCTTCTCGATGTCCATCTCGAGCTTGGATTTCGGATAACGTTTCTCGATGACGGCTTTGGCTGTCTTGGTGAACCGGTGCTGAATCATCTCAAAGGTCAGGCCTTTACCGGCGTCCGGCGGCAATGTCTCTGCCAGCTTGGACAGCAGCTCCGCGTAGCCCTCCTCCCAGCCTTCATGCCAGATAATCGGCGCGATAATGAAGCCGAGCGGATAACCGGCACGGGCAACCTTTCCGGCTGCCTCAATCCGTTCCTCGAAGCGGGAAGTGGCAGGTTCAAAGTTTTTGATGACATAATCGGCATTGATGCTGAAGCGGATTCTTGTATGACCGTTATGATTAAGCTTCAGCAGCGGGTCTACATGCTGGTATTTGGTAACAAACCGCAGCCGGCCTAGCGGCTCAGCGGCCATGAAAGTGATCAGCTCGGCCAGTGAACCGGTAATATGCTCAAGCCCCAGGGGATCAGAGGTACATGCAGCTTCAAAGGTAGTGATTTCGGGAGCGCGCTCATCAATATATTTTTTGGCGGCGTCCAGAATATCGCCTGTATTTACATATACTCTTATATAAGGCTTCGCGCCAAGCGTAGTCTGCAGGTAACAATAATGGCAGTGGCCCATACAGCCGGTGGCAATGGGGATCGCGTAATCGGCCGAAGGTTTGGACTGGTCAAAAGCCAGTGTTTTTCGAAGACCGACCACAAGGGTCCGTTTGGCGATTTTATACTGCTCCACCTCGGTTTCGCCGGGCAGATTCGTAATCCGGTTATGTGACGTGGTCATCCGGAAGGGGATGTTACGGGCTTTGACCCATTCCATGATCTGCTCCCCTTTGGGGTATTTCAGCGCATCCGGCTCAAAAAAAACAAGCTCAGGGATAAACAAACCGGTGGGCTTTCTTTGTTTTTTTACGGCAGGGCGTTCAGGTGCTGCGATCGTCATGAATTCACGCTCCTTTGGATGGTCATACCGATATTGTGCCTTTCTCCGGGCCGCTGAAATCATGGTAAACATCGCTAACGGCGGCGTTTCAGCACCGGAGGACTTGCCAAGGAGCGGCAGAAACATGTATCATTGTTAGAGCAAGGTTGGCCCCCGTGCCACGCTCATTATAGAAAAGAGGTAAACTTGAATGCCAACACCCAGCATGGAGGATTATTTGGAGCGCATATACAAGCTCATCGACGAGAAGGGTTATGCGCGGGTCTCGGATATTGCCGAGGGATTGGAAGTACACCCCTCATCTGTGACCAAGATGATCCAAAAACTGGATAAGGACGAATATCTCATCTATGAGAAATATCGTGGGCTTGTCCTAACGAGCAAAGGTAAAAAAGTGGGAAAACGGCTTGTTGACCGTCACCAGCTGCTGGAGGAGTTTCTTGGCCTGATCGGAGTGCAGCAGGAGCATATTTATAAGGATGTCGAAGGCATTGAGCATCATTTGAGCTGGGATTCCATTACGCGGATTGAAACGCTGGTGGAGTATTTCCGCCGCGATGAAGAACGCGTGAAGACCTTATATGATATCCACCATGAACTGGTCAGCGATTCATAAAGAGAACTGTTTCTGTATCGTTTACCGCAACCTTTCCAGTTTTTTTACGTCAAAACGGATAACGTCCTTTAATGAAGTATAAGAAAGTATAGACTTTCCGTTATACTTTTTCTTGTATTTCCGGCAGAAAGACAGTTTCTGCCTGACTCCGTTTTAAAAGAAACGGCCGTCTCCCTTATTCAAGGACGAGAAGGCCGTTTCTTTTTTTGTTAAAGCCATATTAATTTTTTTACAACTGGGAGGAATTATGAATTACCGTAAATGGATTATGGGAGTATTGGTGTTGATGTTATGCCTGCCGGTGTGGTCAACAGGTGCACGCGCGGCGGCAGCGGTGCAGATTACAATTGAACTCGATGGAGAGACACTGGATACGGACGTGCCGCCGTACATAACCGTCTCTAATGTAACCATGGTGCCGGTCGGCGTAGTCAGTAAAGGACTCGGTGCGGTGGTAGATTGGAATCAGAACAGTAAGACAGTGACAATCAGCAAGGAGGATACCGTGCTCAAGCTGACCAGCGGCAAGAAGGCGGCTCTGGTTAATGAGGCTTCTGTCAGCCTGGATACCTCCGTACAAATCAAGCAGGGCCGGGTGATGGTGCCGCTGCGGTTTGTTAGCGAACAGCTGGGGCTGCAGGTGGTGTGGAATCAGGCGGCCAAACATATCGCATTGTATTCAAATGCCGAGATCACTGCTCCGGCGGGGCCTACGGTTCCAGCAGTTCCCACGGTGCCCGCACCGACAGTACCTGCGCCAACAGTGCCTTCAGTGCCGTCCGTCCCAAGTGTGAAGTCGGGGAAGGAGATGAAGGGGGCATGGGTTTCCACGGTATTCAATCTGGACTGGCCGCAGGCGGCCTCGGTGAATAATGCTGCGAAGCAGAAGCAGGAGTTTGATACACTGCTGGACAAGCTTAAGGCGACCGGATTCAATGCTGTTTTTGTACAGGTGCGCCCGTCGGGTGACAGCCTCTACGCCTCGCAGCTAGTTCCCTGGTCCAAGGTGTTGACAGGTACGCAGGGAAAGGCCCCTGGTTATGATCCGCTGGAATACATGGTTAGCTCGGCGCATCAGCGGGGCATGCAGATTCATGCCTGGTTTAACCCGTTCCGGGCAACTACAGACATGGGTACAGCAACACTTGCCGGGCTGGCCGCGAATCATGTGACTAAGCTTCATCCGGAATGGATCGTTCAGGCAGACAGCAAGCTTTACATAAATCCCGGCATTCCGGAAGCGCGCCAGCACATTATAGATACCGTGATGGAAGTTGTGCGCGGTTACGACGTCGATGGTATACATTTAGATGACTATTTCTACCCTTCCGGCGTTGCCTTTGCTGATGATGATGCATTCAAAGCGTATAATTCGAAAGCCATTGTGAGCAAGGCGGATTGGCGGCGGGATAATATTAACGAATTTATCCGTCAGCTGGGCCAGGAGATTCACACCGCAAAGCCTGCGCTCTCCTATGGAGTCAGTCCGTTCGGTGTCTGGCGCAATAAGAAAGCTGACAGTTCGGGATCGGATACCACTGCGGGCGTTTCAGCTTATGACAACATGTATGCGGATACCCGCACCTGGATTCAGAACGGCTGGATTGACTATATTGCTCCGCAAATATACTGGAGCTTATCCTTCACGGCTGCCCGTTACGACAAACTGGTGGACTGGTGGGTGAATGAAGTTAAGGGAACAGGTGTTAAGCTCTACATCGGCCAGGCCACCTATAAGGTAGGCGATACCAAACAGAGTGCAGAGTGGCAGAGCGGCGAGCAGATCATCAACCAGCTGAAATATAATGAGAATTATGATGAAGTTGCCGGTAGTATCATGTTCCGGGCTAACGATATTGTCGTCCGTGATCCTTATGGGCTATCAAGCTTACTGTCCTTTTATTTTAAATCCTAAGGGAACTTCCATACCCCTATTAAAAAGTCATTAAAACTCCCCCGTGCTCATAGATAAGCATTAGATCTATGGAACGGGGGATTGCCGTGTATGGAGATTAATGCAGTTTTTGAAGGCGGAGGTGTAAAAGGCGTAGCGCTTGCCGGAGCAGTTGAGGCTACGGAACGGGCGGGGGGCATCTTCAAAAAAGTGGCCGGTACTTCCTCCGGTTCCATCATCGCGTCTCTCCTGGCTGCAGGCTATGACGGGGAGACCATGAGCCGTATTATCAGGCAGACCTCTTTCACCGCTTTTTTAAAGCGGGGAATGCTGTACAATACCGCTATCGTTGGTCCTGCATTACGTGTAATGATTAAGAAAGGGCTGTATTCCGGAGAGGCGCTGGAGGCGTGGATCCGCGGCATTCTACGGGAAAAAGGCATTGTTACTTTCAGTGATCTGCCGCGCGGCAAGCTATCCATCATTGCATCGGATATCACGAATGGGCGAATTATTGTACTGCCTGACGATCTGGAGGACTACGGGATATCTCCTGGCGGATTTGAGGTTGCCAAGGCGGTACGGATGAGCTGTAGTATTCCGTATTTCTTCGATCCGGTGATGCTGCGTTTAAACGGGCAGGCGGCGAAGGGCAAAACCTTTATGGAACAGTTTATTTATGTAGTGGACGGCGGCCTGCTGAGTAATTTTCCGCTATGGCTGTTTGATGAGAAGGAGGGCTTTAAAAGCCCGGAGCGCAGGACACCTACGGTCGGTTATCAGCTGATCGGGAAAACGGAGCCGCAGGCGCACCGGATTACCGGTCCGTTCAGCATGCTGCAGGCAATGGTGGGTACAATGCTGTCTGCGCATGACGAACGTTATATAGAGACCGAGAAGTTTGTGCGTACCGTCAAAATCCCGACCCTCGGCGTATCCACGACACAATTTCATATTACGCCAGAGCAGAGTGATGAGTTGTATGCAGCAGGACTGAATGCGGGGGAAGTGTTCTTCAAACATTGGCGGCCGTATAAGCACTAATTACATCCTTTAAATCTTAGGCTACAGGCTGTAATTTTCAATAAAAAAGCATCCCGTGTGATTGCTGACGCAACCTCGGGATGCTCTGATACATCAGAAACAGTGGTTAATGATATTTGGGAAGATGTTCATCATTCTTTCCCTTGCTGCCTTCAATGACTTGAAACGGGTAAGTCTTGCGTTTGCCGGGAGCAGCTTGAGTCTTGCGGACCCCTGCAACTTTGGCCATGGTTTTCTGGGACGGCTTTACTTTGGGTCTCGATCTACCCGGACCATTTGGCTTCTTCTGCGTTAACCGGTAAGCATAGATCAGAAGGGCGCATAGCAGCAGAGTTGGAAGCATCGTCCAAAACAGCCAGCCCAGGCCATAATCCATAATCCCCGTAACTAATCCAAGTACAGCGAGCGAAACTGCAATCCAAAAAATCAAAGCATGCCTGATCATAGGCCACTCATCCTTTCGCAGGATCCAATATGCCGCCTGACACACTTTCCTCCGCATATCCTCGTGCTTCAATCGCGGCGTCAAGCTCCCGCATCCGGTTGAACGAAGCGATCGATACTTCCACCATATCGTCTTTAGGTTCCTTCGTTGTAAGCAGCTGGAGCCACAGTCCCGGATACCCCAAATATTTCAGGCCCGGAATATCCCGTACGGCGTTGGTTCCTTTCAGAACCTCAAATGAAACACCGATGACAACCGGCAGGAGAATAATCCGCTGAAGAATACGCTCCGTAAGGTTGCTCCAAGGGACAACCGAGTAGATTACCACGCCGAGAATGATGGTTAGCATCATAAAGCTGCTGCCGCAGCGGTAGTGCAGACGGCTATACTTCTGTACGTTCTCTACAGTTAATTCTTCGCCGGCTTCAAAGGCGCTGATCACCTTATGCTCGGCTCCGTGATACTGGAATAGACGTTTAATCACAGGGGTCTGTGAAATGGCTGTCAGATAGACTAACAGCAGAATCAGTTTAATGCCGCCTTCTACGAGGTTGTGAAGAATGTAGTTATCAAATGCATCTTTGAAAAGGAAATTCTCCACGAAGACAGGCACCAGCGTGAAAATAAGCTTACCGAACAGAAATGACAATATCCCCATAACGGCGACGCCAAAAATCATGCCAAGGCTCCAGCCTTCTTCCTTCTTCTTAGTCTTTTCCTTCTGCTTCGCCAGCTCTTCCGGCTCTGTCTCGTCCTCGGCATAGGATTCAGCCGAATAATTGAGGTGCTTGGAGCCTTTGGCACTGGAATCTATAATACTGACAATGCCGCGAAGCAGAGGAATCCTGCGCAGTTTGATGACCCAGCTCTTATCGCTCTTCGGCACCTCCAAAAATGTGATTTCCTGATTCTTCCGCCGTACGGCTGTTACGTTGATATGCTTGCCGCCGAACATGACGCCTTCGATAACGGCTTGGCCGCCGTAACTGGGAGTTTCCTGGGACAACCAATTCACCTTCCCGCATATTAATATGATTTATATAATCCATTGTAACTAATTTATGCTTACATTGCTAGTTGGATTGCCTTTTCCTGAGCATACTAGCATATAGAGATCTGAGAAGCGTACCGCACACCATTTACTTGAAAGTGAGGCTATATAATGAATAAAGCAGGCAAGAGAGAAACTGAACATACGAACCCATTCTTTTTTGCGATTGAACTGGGGATATTTGCCGGATTGATCTGGGGAGGTATCCGCTGGCTGATGTATACACTGCATTTCACTAAGGTGATCCCTGGCTTTTTAGCGGAGCCCTTTTTTAAGCATGAGTTCTTAATTAAGCCTGCCGGGCATCTGCTCGGATATTTGTTTTATATCGCGTTTTCTGTAATTGCATCACTGATCTATGTACTGATCTTCCGCAAGCTGAAGGGGCCTTGGCCAGGCATGATTTACGGCATGCTCTGGTGGGCGGGAATCTTCATAGCCGGCTCATGGATGTTCCTGCTGCAGCCCATGTTCAAGCTGCCCTGGAATTCTGTTGTGAGTGAGTTTTGCATCTCTTTACTCTGGGGATTATTCATCGGCTACACAGCGGCAATTGAATTTACTGATGAACGAAAACGCGAACAGCGGACAAAGCTTGCCTGAACGCCCGAAAAAACTTCTCAAGGGCATGACCCTATGTTAAAATACAATGTGGCTATTTCGAGAGGAGAATGAGAATGGGCAACAAGCGCGTCTCCAAGCTGCGTAAGGTTTTGCAGGAACAGGGATTGGATGCGATGTTAATTACCAGCAGCATTAACCGCCGTTATTTGAGCGGATTCACCGGCTCCTCCGGTTACGTGCTGGTCACTGGTGATGAGAGTTATCTGTTGACTGACTTCCGGTACCGGACACAGGCGGCAGAACAGGTAGCAGGGTTAAAGGTTGTTGAGCATGGTCCGAAATTCATTGACACTGTGCGTGAACTGCTTCCGCAGGGGGGCTCAGTCCGAGTCGGCTTTGAACAGGATGACGTTACCTTCAGCGCATATACGGCTTATGCTGCTGCGCTGCAGCCTGCAGTGTTGGTTCCGGTATCCAAGGCTGTAGAGAATCTGCGCATGTTCAAAGACGAGGACGAACTGGCTGTGATGCAGCGGGCGGCGGATCTGGCGGATGCGACCTTCAGTCATATTCTGAATGTGATCAAGCCCGGCATGACCGAGCGTGATGTTGATCTGGAAATGGAATTCTACATGCGCACCCACGGCGCAACCTCTTCATCGTTTGATACGATCGTCGCCTCAGGCGAACGTTCCGCCATGCCGCATGGTGTAGCAAGCAGCAAGGTGATTCAGAACAACGAATTCGTTACTTTCGATTTCGGGGCGCTGCTTGACGGTTACTGCTCGGATGTAACCCGCACCATTGCACTGGGGACACCCGATCCGAAGCTGAAGGAAATCTATGACGTCGTGCTTGAAGCCCAGCTGCACACGCTGGCGAATATCAAGCCGGGTATGACCGGACGGGAAGCCGACGCTTTGGCGCGCGACATCATTACCCGTTACGGCTACGGAGAATACTTCGGCCACAGCACCGGGCATGGACTGGGCATGGAGGTTCATGAATGGCCGCGTTTGTCCAAGCTTGCCGATGAGATTCTGGAGCCGGGGATGGTCGTTACCGTGGAACCGGGAATCTATCTTTCAGGTCTTGGCGGAGTGCGGATTGAAGACGATATCGTGATCACGGAGAGCGGCATAACGCTGCTGACGCATTCGTCGAAGGACTATCTGGTACTGTAATTCTGCTTCATCATGTTAATTAATCCAGGAGGGATTTTTAGTGATTTCAGTTAATGATTTTAAAACAGGTTTGACCGTAGAGGTGGACGGAGATATTTTTACCGTTCTTGATTTCCAGCACGTAAAGCCGGGTAAAGGCGCGGCATTTGTCCGCTCCAAGCTCAAGAACCTGCGCAACGGCAACACTGTTGAGCGCACATTCCGTGCCGGTGAAACTATCGGCCGCGCAATTATCGAAAACCGTGGCGTACAGTACCTGTATGCCAGCGGTGCAGAGCATGTATTCATGGACAATGAAACCTATGACCAGTTCGAGCTGAGTGCCAAGCAGCTGGAATGGGAGCTTAACTTCCTGAGAGAGAATATGACAGTTAACATCGTCAGCTACCAGGGCGAAATCCTCGGAATCAACCTGCCTACAAGTGTTGAGCTGAAGGTTACTGAAACTGAACCGGGCGTTAAGGGCAACACTGCTCAAGGCGCAACTAAAGCGGCTACGCTGGAAACCGGTCATACTGTACAGGTTCCGCTGTTCATTAATGAGGGAGATGTTCTCCTGATCGATACCCGCGAAGGTAAATACATCTCCCGCGCATAGGACTTGTCCGGCATTAGCCGCAGTTCGCGTTCAAGAAGGCCTCCCCGCATAGCGGCGGAGGTTTTTTTTTGTGAAACCATTAACGCTTGATATGAATTTCGTATTATACTGGGTTAAAGCGTTAAACCAAATATAAGCTTCATAGAGCGAATTAGGGAGTGAATGGGACTTTGTCACTTTATGTCATGAAATTCGGAGGCAGCTCCGTCGGCGACATTGAACGTATGAAACGGGTCGCTAAGCGCATCGCAGACAAGCAGGATGAAGGTCACCGCTGCGTAGTGGTGGTATCTGCTATGGGGGATACTACGGATGATTTGATCGATCAGGCCAAACAGCTGAATGAGCAGCCGCCTGCACGCGAAATGGATATGCTGATGACGACCGGAGAACAAATTTCAGTTGCGCTCCTGTCCATCGCGCTGCACGGGATTGGCAGGAATGCCGTCTCTTATACAGGCTGGCAGGCAGGCTTCCGCACCGATGAGACCCATGGACGGGCCCGGATCAACGAAATTGTGCCGCGGCGTGTTCTGGAGTCCCTGGAACGAGAACAGATTGTCATTGTAGCCGGATTCCAGGGGATGACGCTGGACGGCGAGATTACAACACTGGGCCGCGGAGGTTCGGATACGACAGCTGTAGCACTGGCTGCCGCGATCAAAGCAGATGTCTGCGAGATCTATACGGATGTCGACGGAATCTATTCAACAGATCCGCGTATTGTGAAGACAGCGCGTAAGCTGAAGGAGATTTCCTATGACGAGATGCTGGAGCTGGCCAACCTGGGCGCTGCGGTACTCCATCCCCGTGCCGTTGAATATGCCAAAAGATATCAAGTGAAGCTGGTCGTCAGATCAAGCTTTAACCATAATGAAGGTACTGTTGTGAAGGAGGAAGCAAGCATGGAGCAGGGAGTTGTAGTTAGCGGTATTGCGTATGACAAGAACGTGGCGCGGATCAGTATTCTGGGAGTTCCGGATGTTCCGGGCGTACTGGCCCAGGTATTCGGCAAGCTGGCTGCTGAAGGCGTTGACGTCGATATTATCGTGCAGAGCGGTGTTCAGAACGGGGAGGCAGACTTCTCCTTTACACTCGCGCTGAGCGAGCTTGAGCGGGCCAAGGGAATCATCGAAGGGCTGCACAGCGAACTGCCTTACCGCGAAGTAACCTCAGAGGACAATCTGGTTAAAGTTTCGATCGTCGGTGCAGGCATGGTCAGCCACCCGGGGGTTGCCGCACAGATGTTCGAAGTGATTTCCGGCGAAGGGGTCAGCATCAAGATGGTCAGTACCTCTGAAATCAAGGTGTCCTGCGTCATTGAATCAGGTAACCTGCCTACAATCATCCAGGCGCTTCACACCGCCTACAACCTGGATACAGAAGAGCAGGCCTTCGTTGGTGGTCCTAAGGACCGCCGCTAGGCCACTGCCACACAATCAAAAGGATGTTTCTTCAGCCGGAGGGCTGGAGAGACATCCTTTTTTTAAATGCGATAACTCTGATAGAAAAGTAGGTGAAGAAAGAACCTGCCCCCCGTGAAATGCTGGCGGGAAAGCAGGTTCTTTTTGCTTGTCTATTTTACTTAAGCTAACCCAGCCGTCTAAATCTGCCTACGATCTCCACCGTCTCCAGCACATTGACAAAGGATTTGGGATCTGTCTCCAGGATCGTCTTGCGAAGCTCAGCCAGCTCATAGCGTGTCGTTACCGTCATCAGCATCGTGTTGCCCTCATGGCTGTATCCGCCCTCCGCATTGACAACGGTGACGCCGTGCGGAAGCAGGGTCAGGCGGTCGAGCATTTTTTCCCGTTCCTTCGTTACAATGAAGCAGGTCAGTTTAATGTGGCGGATATGAATCATATCCACAACTCTGCTTTTGACGAAGATACAGAGCATCGCATAAAGGGCGGAGTCCCAGCTCTTGAAGAAGCCGAGGCTCAGAATAACCAGACCGTCCATCACAAACAGCACAGTCCCCATTGGAATGTCGCGTTTGCGGGTAATAATTGAGCCTAAAATATCAAATCCTCCGGAAGATCCTCCCGCACGAAGCGAAAACCCTACCCCGCCGGCAATGATCACTCCGCCAAAAATACTGGCCAGAATCGGATCCTTGGTAAGCTTAATCACCGGAATTACAGTCAGGAACCAGGTGGTGGAAACGACTGACAGCATGCTCAGACAAATATATTTTTTACCTACGGCTACAAAGCCCCAGATCAGAATTGGAAGATTAATTGCAAAATAATACAGTGAGATATACTTCGGATTTGTCAGGTAGCCGATAATGGAAGCCGTCCCCGCCACCCCGCCGCTTAGCAGCTGATGCGGAATAAGGAACAGCCGGAGCCCGCTCGCCACCAGAAAGGCTGAAAAAATAATGATAGCCACATCTTTTACCTGCTTGGCCACAGTGCTTGATACGAGCGGTACTACGAGATTACGAACTTGCATGATAAAAAATCCCCTCTTTTAAGTTGTCTTTAATCAGATGCAGGAAAGCCGAGAAGCTGAAAATATAAGGATGTCTTAGTCTAACCAACCGCATGCACTTCTATTTTCCATTAGGCCTAAATGCTAAATAACAAATTTATTTTATCACACTGATGATATTTTTTTATGAATACTTTCACTATGATATCTTTCACATCCCGCTCCCCGTGTCCCGCCTATTTTCGGTTGTCTAAAGTGGGAGGCTTCCGCATATCCATGGAATACAGCTTGTTTTAAAACAGCAAAGAATAGTTCTAGCAATAGATTTGGAAAAAGGAGTGGAGCGGATTGGACAAGTATGTTAGCTGGATGGCGGTGCTTAGGCTGCTTTCCGGAAGTGTGGAAATAACGGCTGCCCTAATCATGCTGAAGCTGAATCAGGTAGATAAGGCACTGGCGGTCAATTCCGGGCTGGCCCTGGTTGGACCGACCATACTGATTCTGACGACGGCTGTCGGCCTTTCAGGGATGGCTCAGGAGCTGTCATGGGGCAAGCTGGGCTGGATTGGCTGCGGAGTAGCCTTTCTCTTAATCGGTATTTTGAAAAAATGATAGATGATAGTCATAAAGCACAGGTACAAGCATAAATATGGAATAAAGCTATTAAAGTAGAGGACAACTTGGGGGTACTCTGTATGGCAAATGATTGGCTTTTATTATTTCCTGAAAAAGTAAGGGTGCTGTTGAACGGACTCCCGGTCCCGCTGCTCGCGAAAGTAGAAGAAATCAGGGTGCGTGAAGGGCGTCCGCTGGAGATCAACTATTCCGGCCACTATCATTTCCTTACCGGGAGCGGCAGCCTGACCCAAAATCCTGGCGAAGCGTACAAGCCAAGTCGTGAGGACACGCACCGGCTGCTCGACCTGATCAGCAATCATTCACTGTATACGATGGAAGAAGAGCTGCGCAAAGGCTTCATCACCATTCCGGGAGGGCACCGGATCGGCCTTTCAGGCCGGACAGTGCTCAGCGGCGGCGGTGTGGAGCATCTGCGGGACATCACCGGATTCAATGTCCGGATCGCCCGCGAGATTCCGGGCATCGCCGACAGTGTACTGCCGTACTTGCTGGAGCGTGGACGGCAGCGGATCATGCATACGCTGATCCTCTCGCCGCCGCAGCACGGCAAGACCACGCTACTTCGGGACCTCGCCAGGCAGATCTCGGCGGGGAGCCGGGAAGGCCGTGAGGGCAGCCGGGCGGGCCTGAAGGTCGGCATCGTCGATGAACGCTCGGAGATCGCCGGCAGCCGCCGCGGCATCCCCGCCTTTGACGTCGGGCCGCGCACGGACATCCTCGACGGCTGTCCCAAAGCGGAAGGCATGATGATGATGATTCGCTCCCTCTCGCCGGATGTGCTGATTGCCGATGAGATCGGGCGGCTGGAGGATGCCGAAGCTGTCACCGAAGCACTGCACGCCGGCATCTCGGTGGTAGCCTCAGCCCATGGCAAGGAAGTGTCCGAGCTGGCCCGCCGTCCCGGCCTTGGCGGACTATTGGAGCACCGGATGTTCGAGCGGTACGTCATTCTGCACCGCACAGAGGCGGGACTTACCTTCCGCATTCTGGACGGGCAGAAGCGGGCGCTGCTGCTGATCTCGCCGGAGGAGCGGCTGGGCGGTGAGCGCCATGCTTAAGCTGCTCGGAGCGGTACTGATCGTGCTGGCTGGGACGCTCGCCGGGTTCAAACGGGCTGCCCAGTATGCAGACAGGCCAAGGAACATCAGAGCCCTCATCGCCGCCCTGCAGCGGCTGGAGACCGAAATCCTGTACGGGTACACCCCGCTGCCGGAGGCTCTGCACCGGATCGGGCAGCAGTCGAAAGAGCCGCTGCGGACCTTTTTTACCGCAGCGGCGGATGAGATGAGCCCGCCGCAGAACCGCAGTGCCGAGGAGGCCATTCAGCGGGCGATGGAGCTTCACTTCAAATCCGCCGCCCTGAAGGGGACGGAGAAGGAAATTATCCGGCAGCTGAGCTGCACCCTGGGCACAAGCGACAGATCGAATCAGAGCACGCATATTGCGCTGGCTCTGCAGCAATTGAAGCAGGAGGAGACAGTAGCCAGAGAAGATCAGGGCAAATATGAAAAAATGAGCAAAAGCCTGGGTCTGCTGCTTGGAGCATTGATCGTCATTTTGATCTTTTAGCGAGGTGCCAGGAATGAATATTGAAGTCAACGCGATCTTTCAAATCGCCGGCATCGGCATCATCATCGCCATGATTCACACGGTGCTTAAGCAGATGGGGAAAGAGGATATCGCCCACTGGGTGACCATTGTCGGATTTATCATCGTGCTGTTTATGGTGATCCGCATGCTGGACGGACTGCTTCAGGAAATTAAAACGATTTTTCTTTTTCAATAGGCAGGCGATATGGAAATTATTCAAGTAGTGGGAATAGGACTCTTGTCGACGGTGCTGATCCTTGTGCTGAAGGAACAAAAGCCGATGTTCGCCTTTCTGCTGACTACAGCGGCAGGCATACTGATTTTCCTGTTCCTGATCGGCAAGATCGGCACGATTCTGGGGACGCTGGAGCGGGTGGCGGAGTCCTCGGGAATGGAAATGATCTACATCAAAACCGTGTTCAAAATTATCGGAATTTCCTATATTGCGGAGTTCGGGGCGCAGATTGTGCGTGATGCCGGACAGGAATCGATCGCCTCCAAGATTGAGCTGGCCGGCAAGGTCCTGATCATGGTGCTGGCGGTGCCGATCATCAGCATTATTATCGAAACGGTAATGAAGCTCCTGCCCGCCTGAACCGTGCTGAAGCCAGAATAAACCAGAGAAAGGCGGTGGTAAGCCCATGTGTGAGCGCAGTGTGTTCCGGCCTCCGAAATTAAAAATGCTGCTGCTCATCCTGCCCTGCCTGCTGTTTCTCTGGTATGCGGATACCGCCTGGGCCACCAGTGCTCCGCAAGCTTCAGGTGGTTCGTCCTCACCCGTTGACGGATGGGTCAAGGGTCAGGTGGAGAACCTGCCGATGGACGGGGTTGAATCGTACTGGGATCAGCTGATGAAGGAGTACGGGGGATTTTTTCCGGATGGTAAAACGCCATCGCTGATGGATATGCTGCTTCCCGGTGAGGACGGGCTAAGCTTCAAAAGTGTCCTGTCCGGGCTCACCCGGTTCATGTGGCATGAAGTGCTGTATAACGGCAAGCTGCTGGTTACGATCGTGATGGTCAGCGTGCTGAGCATGATTCTGGAGACGCTGCAGACCGCTTTTGAACGGAAATCCGTCAGTAAAATCGCCTATATGCTGTGTTATATGGTGGTGCTCGTCATCGCCGTCAACAGCTTCAATATCGCCATCGGGTATGCGAAGGATGCGATTGACCGGATGATCGACTTCATGATGGCCATGATCCCGTTGCTGTTCGCACTGCTGGCGTCCATGGGCAATATCGTGACCGTGTCGGTCACCCATCCGCTGATTGTATTCATGATTCATACCGTAGGCACACTCATCCACACTATCGTGTTTCCGCTGCTGTTCTTCTCGGCAGTGCTGCACCTGGTGAGCGCCATGTCGGACAAATACAAGCTGACCCAGCTGGCTAATCTGCTGCGCAATATCGGTGCCGGACTGCTGGGCGTGCTGCTGACGGTTTTTCTCGGAGTGATCTCGGTCAGAGGCATCACAAGTTCGGTGACGGACGGTGTGACGATCCGGGCCGCCAAATACATTACAGGTAATTTCGTGCCGGTCATCGGCAAAATGTTCGCGGACGCCACGGACACCGTGATCTCGGCTTCACTGCTTGTGAAAAATGCAATCGGGCTCTCAGGCGTCATTATTATCCTGTTCCTTTGCGCATTTCCGGCAATCAAAATATTGGTTCTGGCTCTGATCTACAATGTAGCCGCTGCTGTCATGCAGCCGTTGGGTGATACACCAATCGTATCCTGCCTGCAGACCATCGGCAAAAGCATGATCTATGTCTTCGCGGCGCTGGCTGCGGTCTCCCTGATGTTCTTCCTGGCTGTCACAATCATGCTGACCGCCGGCAATGTCACCGTCATGATGAGGTAAAGAAGCCGATGCTCACGAATTAAGCAGATGCTTGCGAAGTGAGTTTTGTACGAAGTAGTTCGAGGAAGGAATCTCAACAAAACTTAAGCTGATGCTTCCGATGCCAGTTTGCGAAGCAGGAATTTTGAAGCGGATGCTCACAAACTTTTAGGAGGTACTCAATGACCTGGTTAGGCGGGTGGCTGAGGGAGCTCATTCTGGTGGTCCTGATGGCTGCCTTTGTAGAGATGCTGCTTCCAAGCAAGTCGATGGAGCGTTACGCCAGGCTGGTGCTCAGCCTGCTGGTCCTGCTGACGATGCTGAGCCCGATCGTCTCTCTGCTGAAAGGGGATGCAGCGAAAGAACTGAGCGTCGCCATGGTGCAGCAGGAGCAGGATGGCGGGCTGATGTCCGGTGCGGGAAAAGGGGCAGGTTCGCTGGAGAAAATTTTGGCGGACGGGCGGAGGCTGGCAGCCGGAGCCAGGGAACGGAGCCTCCAGCTGGCCGCAGAGGAAGTCGCGGGACAGATGCGTGAGCAGATTGCTGGAAGTACAGGCGTGAAGGGAGCCACAGTTACAGTGAAGCTGGCGATGGGCAAATCCTCCGCCGGTCTGGGCGGTGATGAGGTTCCCGTAATTTCTTCGGTAACAGTTTCCCTGCCGGCAGCGGCCGGACCGTCACAGACCGGCAGCACGGGAGGAGATACAGATATTGCAGCAGGAACAGAGCCGATTGAAATCGAGCCGGTGGCTCCTGTACAGGTAGATATTGGCGGAGAAAATGCGGATTCAGCCATTTCAGCTACGGAGGCGGCTGCTTCACAGGCAGACCAGTCTGGTGCTGATAGCACTGACGGGAAAGCGGCTAACAACGATACAGAGGCAATCATCAAGCTGCTGGAAGCGAACTGGAATCTTGAGCGCGAATTGATTCGGGTAGTTGGCAGCGGAGCAGATACAGGGAAGTCATGAAAAGCGATGTGAAACCTGCGAGGGGGGATAGAAGTGGGCAATTGGTTAAAGAAGCTGGAGCAATGGGCAGGCGGCGGCTCCGGCAGTCCGAAAAGGAGTCATACCTTCCGCTGGCTGATCATTTTGGGACTGCTGGGCGCGGCGATCATGTTATTCAATTCCTTCGTGAATGTGAAGAAACTGGACAGTGAGAACACCGGGCGGGAGCCGCCGGTCAGCGAATCGTCTCAGGCCACCCTGCAGCAGGGGGATATGGGGTCTCCGAATTCTTTTGACGGAATTGAACAGGCGATGGAGGAGCGCACCAAGGAAATCCTGGAGAAAATCGTCGGTGTCGGAACCGTGGACATCATGGTAACGGTGGATTCTACAGAGGAAATCGTAGTGCAGCGGAATATGAATGATTCGCAGCAGCAGAGTGAAGAGACCGATGCCAGCGGCGGCAAACGCCATACGACTCAATACACAAGAGACGGTGAAATTGTCACCTATAGCCAGTCGGGTGACGAAACCCCGATTATCACCAAACGGATTAAACCCCAGGTGCGCGGCGTTCTTGTCGTCGCCAAAGGCGCGGAGAATAAAGTCGTAAGGGGATTGATCGAACAGGCGATCGAGAAAGGCCTGAATGTGCCGAGCTACCGCATCTCTGTCGTGCCGCGGAAGCAGGAATAGATTCTAGGGCTGTGATGTGAGTTTGCGAAGCGATTACTAAGAAGTAAATGCTATCAATAATTTTTAGGAGGAATAAGAATGAAGGGCAAAAGACAAACGATTTGGTTGGTTTCCATGCTTAGCTTGATGGTGGTCCTCTCGGCATACTATTTATTTACGGAGGACACAGGTGCTTCTATCCCCAAGGAAACGGCGGGAACAATCCAGGTAGACAGCGCGGATAACGGAACAGGCGGAACGGACTCCACGGTGCTCGATAACGGCCTGGTTGTCAATGAAGTGGATACACAGGGTGCGCTCGCAGCTGATGCCGATTCAAAGGATGCAGCAGCAGGCACTGACAGCAGCAGCACAGCAGCTGTTACAGATCCGGCAGCTGTTACGGACCCCGCTGTCGTTACAGATGACAGCAAAGCGGCTACAGCTTCAGAGGACAACAAAGCCGCTGAGACTTCTAAAGATAAACCTGCTGCTGCAACTAGCGGGGATTCAGACAAGACGGCAGCAGTAGATTCAGATGCTGCAGCCGCCGATAAAGACAGTGCGAGTACTTCAACCGGCAAAACACCGGCTAAGGGCGATGATGAAATTCTGAAAGAGGTTGCCGCCCAAAGCTCCTCCGCAAGCAGCTTATTCAACAATTATCTATTCGAACGCGAGCAGCAGAATCTTAAGAACTACAACGATCTGATTGCCCAGATCAATGACATGGAGAAGACACCTGCCGAAAACGCGGTTGCCCAGGAGCAGCTCAGCAAGCTCGAAGAAAAAGAGTCGAAAATCAACGATATTGAAACCAAATTACAGCAAAAATACGGTGAAGCCATCGTCAAAGAAGAAACAGGCGAGAGCTACACAGTCGTTGTGCAGAGCGAAAAGCTGGATGTGAAAGAGGCAGTTGGCATTGTTGATCTCGTTATGAAGGAACTGAGCGTCAGCCAGGACAAGATCAGAGTGCAATATGTATCAGAGCAATAATAATTTACTGAAGAATACAGCAAAAAATGCCGAAAGAGCTCGGGTTGTCCCGGGCTCTTTCCATTTCTAGCGTTTGTGATATAATACATAAAGTTATCTTGATGAAAGCGACCCCAGGATTGCGCAAACAACTGAAGCTATGCAAGGAATAGCGAAACGGCGCAGCCGTTTTTTGCTTGAAAGACAAGAATTTATTTGCTTTACGCAATAAATGATCCTTCTCTTTCCCGCAGAAACGGATACCGTCCCTATAAGGATGGCATGGTCGTTTCTTCTTGTCCGCACCAGAAAAGTGGCTTCGAGAGAAAGCTGAAGGAGTGAACTATTAAATGTTCAAGTTAAGTGAGATTAAGGAATTGATTAAATTGCTGGACCAGACCTCCTCTGTACATGAGCTGGAGATTGAAAGCGAAGGCATGAAGCTGGCTATACGTAAACCGGACCGCCCTGAAGCTGATGGAAACGCAATTCAGGCGGCTCCTTATGTCTATCCCTTTACGCCGGCACCGCAGCCTCAGAGCCCGCAGCATGTAGCACCTACGGTTTCAAGTGAGATTCCAGCTGCTGTGCAGCCGCAAGTCTCTTCCGCCGAAGGAGCATTACATAAAATTGTTTCTCCGATGGTAGGAACCTTCTATAGTGCAGCTTCTCCGGAAAACCCGTCCTTTGTAAGTGTAGGAGACCGGGTAAATGAGAAAACAACGGTCTGTATCATTGAAGCGATGAAGCTGATGAATGAGCTGGAAGCGGAAGTTAAGGGCGAAATCGTGTCCGTGCTTGCCGAGAACGGCCAGCTTGTAGAATACGGCCAGCCGCTGTTTCTGGTAAAACCGGAGTAAATGCCGCAGAACTAGAGGAGCTAGCAGGCCTCGTTAAACTTTGGGAGGAAACGCATGAACATTCAAAAAGTGCTGATCGCCAACCGCGGTGAAATCGCGGTTCGCATCATTCGAGCTTGCCGTGAACTGGGCATTTCCACCGTCGCGGTCTATTCAGAGCCTGACCGGGATTCACTGCATGTCCGGCTGGCGGATGAAGCTTACTGCATCGGCCCGATGCCGTCCAAGGATAGTTATCTGAACTTTACCAATATTATGAGTGTGGCTACTCTAACCGAGTGCGATGCCATCCATCCGGGCTACGGATTTCTGGCTGAGAACGCTGATTTCGCAGAAATCTGCGAATCCTGCAATATCACCTTTATCGGGCCTTCACCGGATGCCATTACCCGCATGGGTGACAAGGCTGTGGCCAAGGAAACGATGAAGCTTGCCGGTGTTCCCATCATTCCCGGCTCTGACGGGCTGGTAGGGGATATTGAGGAAGCCGTTATGCTGGGCCGCGATATCGGCTATCCGATCATTGTTAAGGCTACTGCAGGCGGCGGAGGCAAAGGTATCCGCATTGCCGAGGATGAGGAATCCCTGGTGAAGCAGATTACAGCTGCCCAGCAGGAAGCGCAGAAGGCCTTCGGCAATGCCGGAGTATACCTGGAGAAATTCCTTACCGGTATGAAGCATGTGGAGATTCAGATCATTGCCGACAATCACGGAAATGTGGTTCACCTGGGCGAACGTGACTGCTCCGTGCAGCGCCGCCGCCAAAAGCTGGTGGAGGAAGCGCCTTGCTCCGTGCTGACACCGGATATCCGCGAAGCGATGGGCCAGGCTGCTGTACGTGCAGCACTCGCCGTGAATTACTCCGGAGCAGGTACCCTTGAGTTTCTGCTGGGGCCGGACGGGCAGTTCTACTTCATGGAGATGAACACAAGAATTCAGGTGGAACACCCGGTAACTGAGATGGTGACCGGTGTTGATTTGATCAAGGAGATGATTTCGGTAGCGGAAGGCAATCCGCTTTCTTTCACACAGGAAGACATCGTGATCAACGGCTGGTCGATCGAATGCCGTATCAATGCGGAGGATCCGGAACGTAACTTCATGCCTTCGCCGGGAAAAATCGGCTTTTACCTGCCTCCAGGCGGACTGGGAGTACGGGTTGACAGTGCGGCTTATCCCGGGTATACAATCTCGCCATTCTATGACTCGATGATTGCCAAGCTGATCGTCTGGGCGCCAACGCGCCAGGAGGCGGTTGCGAAGATGAAACGGGCACTCGCTGAATTTGCTGTAGAAGGCATACATACAACGATCCCATTCCATCAGAAGCTGCTGGAGCATCCTGTATTTTTGGACGGAAATTTCGATATCAAGTTCCTTGAAGAGTATGAAATTTAGGATGGCTTCACATTGTTTGTCATAAAGTTCGGCAAATGATATAGTATGTTTAATAAGAGACGTGCTCTCCGCTTGAAATATTGAACAACTTTTTTATTGAAAGGGTTGAAGTCCAAAATGAGTACATTGCCGACGGAATATGAACGTACGGAAATCGGCGAGATCCAGATCGCTCCAGAAGTGATCGAGGTTATCGCTGGTTTGGCAACCGTAGAAGTTAAAGGCGTGGCTGGCATGAGCGGCGGATTTGCCGGAGGGATTGTCGAGCTTCTCGGACGCAAAAACCTGTCCAAAGGAGTCAAAGTAGAGGTTGGACAGCGTGAGGCTGCAGTAGATGTGTCCGTCATTATTGAATATGGCAACCGTCTTCCGGAAGTAGCCGGTGAAATTCAGCGCAACGTTAAACGTTCCATCGAGACAATGACCGGTTTGACCGTAGTCGAAGTGAATGTGCATATTCACGATGTGCAGTTCAAAACGACCAGCAATCTAGATAAGAACGAAGATACAGAAGCGGTTCTCCGCGTGAAATAAGGGCCATCGTTTATCCATAAACCCCCGACAGCACCGTCGAGGGTTTACTCTAATTTAAGGAGGTTATGAGACTCGTGGCAAAAATTTTGGACAGGCTTCTGCTGTTTTTGTACAGCTTAAGCATCGGAATATTATCTGTAATTGCCATCCTCCTTCTAAGCGGCGCAATTCCCGATACCTTGGAAATTCAGGATGGTCCGGCCGCCTATATTGCTGCAATTGCGGTGGCGGTCATTCTGTTCCTGCTGAGCATCCGGTTCTTCTATATTTCTCTGCGCCGCGACCGGGCTTCACAGCCTTCGGTAGATCAGCGTACGGAATACGGGGACATACAGATTTCCATGGAAACGATTGAGAACCTGAGCCTGAAAGCAGCCGGCAAAGTCAAAGGCATCCGGGACCTGAAGTCGCGCATCCGCGTTTCGCAGGCCGGGCTTGAGATTATGATCCGCGCAGTGGTGGACGGCGAGCATTCGCTGCCGCTGCTTACGACGGAGGTCCAGCGTCAGGTGCACGATTTCGTGCAGGAAACAACCGGCATTCCGGTTGCAGACGTATCGGTCTATATTGCCAACCTCACACAGTCTCCAAGCTTCAAAAGTCGAGTGGAATAGAGGTGAGTTTCCCTTATGCCCTGGAGAGAAGTATGGGAAAGTCACGGGGGTAGAATTACCGGAGTAACCTTCGGTATTGTTCTTGGATTGATTTATTTGATTAGCGGTTTTTGGGATATGCTGTTCTTTGCACTGGTAGTGTTCATCGGATATACGCTCGGCAAAAGAAAGGATTCCGCACAGCCCCCGCTGTTTCAGTGGCAGGAGCTGGCTCAGCGGCTGTCCGGACGCTGGCGTCCCTTCAAGTGAACCGCGATAGTCTTTCTCCCGGAGCATGGAACCCGTCACTTTGAGTTGCCTGGCTTGCCGGAGGAAAGGCTATGCGGTTTTTTTGATGAAAAGAATCTATCTGTTTCTAAGCCGGAAAACCATATCTCTTGTGAAGAAAAGTTATGAAAAAAGTAGTGTAATTGTAGTTTGTGCAACTAAAAGCTGTTAAGACACCTCAATGTTGGTTTAACTGTATTTCGTACAATTAAATCCAGGAACGAACACAGAAATAGCCCTTTTTCTGATTTTTAATTGTACGAAATACAATTAGGGATAGAATTTGCTGATATTAGCTCAAAATAGCTGCATGAAATACAATTATTTATTTTATAAACCGCAAGAAACAATGGAATACCAATATAAAAGTATGCGAGATAAGATTGTAGGAGGAACACATGAAGAGACGTTTAGCAAGAGAGATTATTGTCCAGAGCCTGTACCAGATGGAAATGAATGATGTAGACAGCGCAGAAGCGGTAGAGATGCTGATTGCCGAGGCTGCAGATGAGAATGAGACGGAACATGTAATTACGGATGAGATTGAGCTGAAGGCGTATGTTGTGCAGCATGTGAACGGCGTGTGGGAGCATAAGGTCGCTATTGACGACATGCTGGAGCATTATTTAAAGGGCTGGCAGATGAGCCGCCTGTCGCGTGTTGACCGCCAAATTCTGCGTCTGGCCACCTTTGAAATGGTCTTTGCGGATGATGTGCCGGCTAAGGTTGCCGTCAATGAAGCGATTGATCTGGCCAAGCATTTCGGTACGGAAGACTCGGGGAAATTCGTGAACGGTGTACTGGGGAAAATGATTCAAGAGGTTGACACGCTCAAAGGCGATCTGTAAACCGAACGATAACCAATTAACGGTTCAGCATCCATCTACAGTAGATAAAAGGGGAGAGACTTACATGACAGCAGCAATCATCAGCGGTAAACAAGTATCAGACGAAATTCGTATTGACATTGCCCAGCAGGTTAAACAACTGGCCGAACGCGGCGTGAAGCCCGGTCTTGCTGTCGTGCTTGTCGGTGAAGATCCGGCTTCTCAGGTCTATGTCCGCAATAAAGAGAAGTCCTGCATCGAACTGGGCTTCCATTCCGAAGTGCACAGACTGGCTGCTTCGACTACGCAGGAAGAGCTGCTCACACTTGTGGCAGAGCTGAACAGCCGTGACAACATTGACGGAATTCTTGTCCAGCTGCCGCTTCCTAAGCATATTGAGGAGAAAGCGGTCATTGATGCTATTGCTGTGGAGAAGGATGTTGATGGCTTCCATCCGGTAAACGTGGGCAATCTGGTGATCGGGGATGACAGTCTGCTGCCTTGTACACCTGCGGGTGTCATTGAATTGATCAAGCGTACGGGCACGGGGTTATCCGGTAAACATGCCGTAGTGATCGGGCGCAGCAATATTGTCGGCAAGCCGGTTTCCCTGCTGCTGCAGCGTGAGAATGCTACAGTAACGATGTGCCATTCCCGCACAGCTAACATGGCTGAGCTCAGCCGCCAGGCAGATATCCTGGTAGTGGCGATCGGCCGCGCCAATTTCATTGACGGCTCCTATGTGAAACCGGGAGCGGTTGTGATCGACGTGGGGATGAACCGTCTGGATAACGGTAAGCTAGCCGGAGATGTGGATTATGAAAGCGCCAAGGAAGTGGCCGGCTACATCACGCCAGTTCCGGGCGGAGTAGGTCCAATGACCATTACAATGCTGATGAGCAATACGCTGATTGCGGCCAAACGCCGCCACGGCTTGGAATAGGCTGCTCTATGGCGGCAGAACGGCAAGTCTACTCTATCAAAGACCTTAACCGTTATATCCGCATGAAGCTGGATTCGGACGTTTTGCTCTCGGATGTATGGATTCGCGGTGAAATCTCGAATTTCACCCATCATGGCAGCGGCCATATGTATTTTACGCTGAAGGATGAGAGCAGCCGGATCAAAGCGATTATGTTCGCCTCGCATAACCAGCGGCTTCCCTTTGTTCCGAAGGAAGGCACCAAGGTCATCGCCAGAGGCAATGTAACGGTATATGAACGGGACGGGCAGTACCAGTTCTATGCGACCCATATGCAGCCTGACGGAATCGGCAGCCTGTATATGGCCTACGAGCAGCTCAAGCGCAAGCTGGAGCAGGAAGGACTGTTTGCAGCGGAGCGCAAGCGGCCGCTGCCGCGCTTTCCACGCGTTGTTGGAGTCGTAACTTCGCCGACAGGTGCGGCTGTACGGGATATTATTATCACCCTGCAGCGGCGTTTTCCGCAGGTGGCGGTCGTGCTCTATCCTGTGCTAGTGCAGGGCAAAGGGGCCGGCCCGTCCATTGTGAAGGCGATTCAGAACATGAACGCCATGGGCGAGGCTGACGTGCTGATCGTCGGCCGCGGCGGCGGTTCACTGGAGGAGCTGTGGGCCTTCAATGAAGAAGCCGTCGCGCGGGCGATTGCCGGCTCAGAGATCCCGGTGATCTCGGCCGTCGGTCATGAGACCGACTTCACGATCGCCGATTTCGCCGCCGATCTCCGGGCGGCAACCCCTACCGCGGCGGCGGAGCTGGCTGTGCCGCATGCCGCCGAGCTTGCTGCGCAGCTGCGCACAGCTGAGCAGCGGCTGCGCCAGGGCCTGCTGCGCCGCTCCCAGCGCGGCGGCGAGCGCCTGGCTTCGCTGCAGCGGTCGCTTGCGCTGGTAGGCCCGCGCCGCCAGCTGGCCCAGCACGCGCAGCGGCTGGACATGCTGCGCACGGCGCTGAGCCGCGCAGCCGAGAGCCGGCACCGCCGGGCGCAGGAGCGCCAGGCGGTGCTCAGGCACAGCCTGCAGCGGTTCCACCCGCAGGCAAGTGTCAATGCGGCCCGGCAGCGCACAGAGGGCATTACCCGTCAGCTGGCGGGTGCGATGCAGGCGCGCCTGCAGGACAAGCGCTCGCGTTATGTGGCCGAGCTGCGCCATCTGGATGCGCTCAGCCCGCTGAAAGTGATGTCACGGGGCTACAGCCTCGTTTACGATGAAAAGGAAGAGCATTTAATCAAATCGCTGAAGGAAGTAGAGCTTGGCGATGTGGTCAACATAAAGCTGAATGACGGACAGCTAAGCTGCCAGGTCTGGGGAATGAAGGAGGATGGCAAAGACGATGACGAAGGAAGCGGAGCTTGATTTTGAAGGTGCAATGGGGCGGCTGGAGGAAATCGTACGTGAGCTTGAGCACGGCGACGTTCCCCTGGAGAAGGCCATCGATTTGTTTCAGCAGGGAATGAAGCTGTCGCAGCTCTGCGGGAGCAAGCTGGAGCAGGTAGAGCGTAAGATTGAAATGATTACTGAGATGGACGGGGAGCTGCGCAAGAAGCCTTTCGGCGCGCGGCTGGAAGGGGACAGCGATGAGCCGGTCTGAGCATAATCTGGAGATGAACGCTGCAGAAGGCATACGCCAGACGCTCCCGGATTATATCACCGGCGTCTCTGCGGCTGTCATGCAGGAACTGGAGACAACGCTTCCGGCGGACTGGAATGTGCCGGGCCACTTAAAAGAAGCGATGGATTATTCCCTGCAGGCCGGAGGCAAGCGCCTTCGCCCGCTGCTGGTTATCGCTGCCTGTGAAGCGCTCGGAGGCAGCCGGGAGGCCGCCTTGCCGGTGGCAGCAGCGATTGAGATGGTGCATACCTATTCGCTGATTCATGATGATCTGCCGGCCATGGATAATGATGATTACCGGCGCGGCAAGCTCACAAGTCATAAGGTATTCGGCGAAGCAACCGCCATCCTGGCCGGAGATGCACTGCTGACACATGCCTTTTATAGTGTGGTGCAGGCTTCCCGCCGGTACGGTATCCCTGCAGAGCGGGCGCTTGCCATCGTAGAGGATCTGGCGGAAATGGCAGGTCCCCGCGGCATGGTTGGCGGGCAGGTGGCCGATATGGAGGGTGAGCAGGGCCTTACCGATCTGGAGCAGCTTCAATATATCCATCGTCATAAGACCGGGGATCTGATCGTATTCTCTCTGCTTGCCGGCGGCAGGATTGCCGGAGCAGATGCCGGGCAGCTGGAAGCGCTGCGCGAATTCGGTACACAGATTGGCCTGGCCTTCCAGGTGCAGGATGATATTCTTGATCTGGTTGGAGATGAAGGCAAGCTTGGCAAGAAGACAGGCAGCGACATCAAGCAGCAGAAGGTGACCTACCCGTATTTTATCGGGCTGGAAGCCTCGCGTGCAGAGGTGAAGCGGTTGACGGAAGCAGCCCGAAGCGCAGTGCTTGAAGGCGGTTTTCCGGACAATTCGCGCCTGTTGGAAATTGCCTCATATCTCATGTCCAGAGATCATTAGGGAAAATTCGGAAGCGGCTGTGTTTCGACAGCCGTTTCGTTTGTGTTATAATGGGGTTTATATTTTACAACATCTAGGAAAGCGGGGAAGACTCGTGCTGCTTCCAAATATAAATGATCCGGAGCAACTGAAAACATTGTCGGTGCCTGAGCTGGACACTCTGGCAGAGGAGATCCGTAGGTTTCTGATTGAGAAGCTTACTGTTACCGGCGGGCACCTCGGATCCAACCTGGGGGTAGTGGAGCTAACACTGGCCCTGCATTACTGCTATGACAGTCCCCGGGACAAAATGATATATGACGTAGGACACCAGGCTTATGTCCACAAAATTCTGACCGGCCGTCAGGACCGCTTTGACACGCTTCGTAAGAAAGACGGTCTTTGCGGCTTTGTAAAACGTTCGGAGAGTGAGCATGATGTCTGGGAGGCCGGACACAGCAGCACCTCATTGTCTGCAGCCATGGGTATGGCGATGGCACGTGACCTTAAGGGTGAGGACAACAAAGTTATCGCTGTAATCGGTGATGGTGCCCTGACCGGCGGGATGGCCTTTGAAGCATTGAATCATATTGGCCATGAACGCCGCAAGCTGATGGTCATTCTGAATGACAACGAAATGTCCATCGCTCCTAATGTAGGGGCAATGCATAATTATTTGAGCAAGATCCGTTCGGACCGTCATTATCTGCGTGCAAAAGATGAGGTTGAAGGACTGCTGAGAAGAATTCCGGCAATTGGCGGAAAGCTGGCTAAGACAGCCGAGAAGCTGAAGGACAGCCTTAAATATATGATGGTTCCAGGCGTTCTTTTTGAAGAACTGGGCTTCACTTACCTGGGTCCGGTGGACGGCCATGATATTGAGAAAATGATCGAAACCTTCCATCAGGCGGATAATGTATCCGGACCTGTTCTGGTGCATGTGCTCACTACCAAGGGCAAAGGGTACAAACCGGCTGAAACCGATTTCTACAAATCACATGCGATTTCTCCTTACAAAATCGAATCCGGCCAGTCCTTGAAGGCAGTCGGCAATCCTCCGATGTACACGGAAGTATTCGGGCAGACGCTGATTGAACTGGGCCATGAGGACAAACGGCTGATTGCTGTAACTCCGGCGATGCCGGGCGGATCGGGACTGTTTCCGTTCGCCAAGGAATTCCCTGACCGGATGATCGATGTCGGTATAGCCGAGCAGCATGCCGCGACACTCTGCGCAGCACTCGCCATGGAGGGGATGAAGCCGGTGTACGCCGTCTACTCCACCTTTATGCAGCGGGCCTACGATCAGATCGTCCATGACATTTGCCGCCATAACGCCAATGTCATGTTCGCGATTGACCGTGCAGGCTTTGTCGGCGCTGACGGCGAGACCCATCAAGGGGTATACGATATTGCCTTTATGCGTCATATTCCGAATATGGTCATGATGATGCCTAAGGATGAGAACGAGCTTCGCCATATGATGAAGACGGCACTGGAATATAACGACGGGCCGATTGCCTACCGGTATCCGCGCATTGACGGAACCGGCGTGGCTCTGGATCCCGAACTGCGCGTTCTGCCGATCGGTTCCTGGGAGCGGCTGCGGCCTGGTGATGATTATGCGGTGCTGGCCTGCGGCCCGATGGTTCAGGTGGCGGAAGAAGCAGCAGAGGTGCTGAAGCGAGAAGGCATTCAGGTTGGTGTAGTGAATGCACGTTTCTTGAAACCGCTCGACAATGCCATGCTGCTGGAACTTGCCCATGCCGGAACCTCCATGGTAGTTATGGAGGAAGCCAGCCAGGCAGGAAGCCTTGGCAGCGCGGTACTGGAATTCTTTTCGGAACAAGAAATTTATGATGCCCGTGTCCATTTGATGGGCGTTCCGGATATCTTTATCGAGCACGGTTCCGTCAAGGAACAGCGCCAGCAGACGGGACTTACCGTTGAAGCGCTGTGCGCACGCATCAAAGCGATGAAGGCGCTCAGCAAATATACCTACAAGACGACTTCTACTTCCTAAAGTCAGGAAGAGAATCTCGTTAGCCCAAGAATGATCGGGAGATGAACATGGAACACCCTAAAGAACGGATAGATGTATTGTTAGTAGAGCAAGGTTTTTATGAGAGCCGGGAGAAGGCCAAGGCCGCGATTATGGCCGGTCTTGTTCTGGCGGATGAAGAACGGATCGAGAAAGCCGGCATGAAGGTGCCACGCAGCTCCACCCTGAAAGTGAAGGGCGCTGTGCACCCTTATGTCAGCCGCGGCGGCCTCAAGCTGGAGAAGGCGCTACGCAAGTTTGAGATCGGCTTGAACGGACGGATTATGCTCGATATTGGAGCTTCCACCGGCGGGTTTACTGATTGTGCGCTGCAGAACGGGGCAAGCTATGTCTATGCCATTGATGTCGGTTATAACCAGCTGGACTGGAGCCTGCGCAATGATGAGCGGGTCAGCGTGATGGAACGGACCAATTTCCGTTATATGACGCCTCCTGACCTGCAAGGTCCGGTTCCGGACTTCGCAAGCATTGATGTATCCTTCATCTCACTCAAAATTATCCTTCCTCCGCTCAAAGCACTGCTGAACCGTCCGGCAGATATTGCGGCGCTGATTAAACCGCAGTTCGAGGCCGGACGTGAGAAGGTTGGCAAATCCGGCGTAGTGCGTGATCCGGCGGTTCATAAGGAAGTGCTGGTGAATGTGCTGACTATGGCTGCTGGTCTTGGTTACCGGCTGGAGGGGCTGACGTTCTCGCCGATTACCGGCGGGGAAGGCAACATTGAGTTCCTGGCGCATTGGAAACTGCTGCCTGAAGCAGAGGCTGCCGCAGGTGAAGCGCAGCCGGAAGTGGCTGCTGCTCCGCTCAGCCCTGTTGACAATTTCGCGGCGTTGGCTGATGACGTTATCAAGGAAGCCTCTGCAACCTTTACTGCGAACACCAACGGAAACTCATCGAAAAAACGATGAGTTTCTTTTGCTTGAATGGAGAAGGCTGTGTCCAAAAAGCAGGATTTCAGCGCTGCTCAAGCGAATAAATCACCGAGGTGATTGTGTTGGCAAGCTCTGATAAAACCGTTATGGTGCTCATTGGACTGGCGGTTGCGATATTTCTGGTTTACCGGATCTATATATGGCTGCAGAGTTCACCGCGGTCCTTCATGAAGGACCGGGTGCCGATCAACAGTGTGATTACGCCGCATCCTTCTATTGAGTTGCTCGAGGCAGCAGGATACGAGGTGATTGGCGGCAAACTGAAAATCCCGCTTGCTTTTAATGTTGACGGATCTTCAATGTACAGCAGGCTGTTTATCGACTATGTGGCCAGCAAAGAAGAGGATTCCTTTTACCTGGTGATTCTATCCCGTCCCCGTAAGGAGCTGGAATTCACCGGCAGCGCGCTCCGGGATGCACTTCTGCCGTATTTACTGATTTACCCTGACTGCAGCGGCGTGCTGTACGTCAATACCGTATCGTCTGCCATACATGTGATTTCGCTCGGCAGGGATGACGGGGAATCCAATTAATGTTCATCTTTTAAATACAGGAGGCAATAATGAAGGGACACAGGCATATCAAGATCCGTGAGATCATTACACAGAAAGACATTGAAACACAGGATGAGCTGGTGGATTCGCTGCGTGAAGCGGGCTTCCAGGTTACCCAGGCGACAGTATCAAGGGACATCAAGGAGCTGCTGCTGATCAAGGTGCCGATGGATGACGGAAGATATAAATATTCGCTCCCGACCGACCAGCGTTATAATCCGACACAGAAGCTAAAAAGAGTGCTGGTGGATAATTTTGTCCAAATTGATTACTCCGGCAACCTTGTGGTTATGAAATGTCTTCCGGGAACGGCTAACTCGGTGGCGGCGCTGATTGATAATATTGACTGGCCGCAGATTATGGGCACCATTTCCGGCGATGACACCATCCTGATTATTTGCCGACAGCCGGAAGACAGCAAGAACGTAATTACGCAAATAATGGGATATATCTCCTGATTTCTATACAAACAAGTTTCATCCATTCATGGGAAACATCTTTCCGGAGGTGCAGTATTCGTGTTAGAGACCTTGTCGATCCGCAATCTAGCCGTTGTTGAAGCGGTAGATGTGCATTTTTATCCTGGTTTTCATGTACTTACAGGGGAGACCGGCGCCGGGAAATCGATCATTATCGATGCGCTGGGTCTCATTGCCGGCGGCCGCGGTTCCGCGGATTCCATCCGCTACGGCTGCGAAAAGGCAGAGATGGAAGCCCTGTTCAGCCTGCCCGCCGGCCATCCGGTGTGGGAAACGCTGGAGCGTCTGGGCATCGGGGGTCATCGTGAAGAGCACCTGGTCATCCGCCGGGAAATCACCTCCCTTGGCAAAAGCACCTCGCGCGTCAACGGGCAGATGGTTAATCTCAGCATGCTGCGTGAAATCGGTGAGCAGCTGGTAAATATCCACGGCCAGCATGAGCACCAGAATCTGCTTAAGGCGGAGCGTCATCTCGGGCTGCTGGATACGTATGGCGAAGCCGTGATCGGACCGCTCAAAGCCGATTATCAAGAGAAATATTCCGCGTTTGCCAAAGTGGAAAAAGAACTGCGGGAACTTCAGGAATCCAGCCAAAAAGCGTATCAAATGCTGGATTTGTACCGTTTTCAGCTGGAGGAAATTTCTTCTGCGCGATTAAAACCGGGAGAAGATGAATTACTTGCCGAAGAACGGGTCAAACTATCCCACAGCGAGAAAATGATGGATTCGGTCTCCGGCGCATACGAGCTGCTGTATGACAGGCAGGGCCTGGAGTCCATCGGTAATGTCATCTCCCGGCTGGAGGATGCGGTCCGTTACGACGAGAAGGGGCTGCGCTCGGTACTGGATCAGCTGCAGTCGTCCTATTATCAGCTGGAGGATGCCGCTTTTCAACTGCGGGATTATCGGGAGGATATCGAGTTCAATCCGGCCCGGCTGGAGGAGATCGAGAACCGTCTTGATCTGATTACCGGACTGCGCCGCAAATACGGGGACAGTGTCGAGCAGATTCTGGCATATTACGAACAGATTCACCGGGAAACGGATCTGCTGGAGAATAAGGATGAATATATCGAGAAGCTGACCGTGAAACGGGATGGCCTGCTTAGCACATTAATGGAAGCGGCACGGGCACTTAGCAAAGCGCGTAGTCAATGTGCGGCAGACCTCTCCACTCAGGTTGAAGGCGAGCTCAAGGATCTGCAGATGGAGCGGACATCGCTCCAGGTCAAGCTGGATACGCTGGAGGATCCGCGGGGCGTAGAATACCAGGAGCGCCGGTACCGGCTGACCCGGCAAGGTATCGACAGCGCCGAATTTATGATCTCCCCGAACCCGGGGGAGCCGCTTAGACCGCTCGGCAAAATTGCCTCAGGCGGTGAGCTGTCACGGATTATGCTGGCGATGAAGAGCATTTTTGCCCGGACGGATGCCATTCCTGTGCTGATTTTTGATGAAGTGGATACCGGGGTCAGCGGACGCGCAGCCCAATCCATTGCCGATAAGTTGTACAAGCTGTCCTCCACCTGCCAGGTATTCTCCATTACACATCTGCCGCAAGTGGCCTGTATGGCCGATCATCAATATCTGATCCGCAAAAAAGTCGAGGACGGGCGCACAATGACCGAAGTGGACTCCCTCACAGCAGAAGGCAGAGTCATGGAGCTTGCCCGCATGCTGGGCGGCGTGGAAATTACCGAAAAAACATTGCATCACGCACAGGAAATGCTCGGTCTGGCCGAGGCCAGCAAAGCAGCCATAGGGTAAGCGGGACAATGATTGACAGTAATAAAAGCCTGGGGGCAAGGTTATCTTATAGGTACGCAATTGGCGACCACCTTTTTCGTCAAGCGAAAGAAGCAAAAGGGAGCGTGACAGCCATTGAAGCCGAACCTCAGGAAGTTAATGCCCGGCCTTTTATTTGCCTTCTTTCTCAGCTTATCAGGCATAACGGGACCTCTTCAAAGCTATGCTGCACCGCTTGATCAACTAAGCGAGCAGGTGCAAGGAACTGACCAGGAGCTTAAGGTTATTCCGGGTGGTCAGACGATTGGCGTGAAAGTAAAGTCTGCAGGTGTACTTGTTGTTGGCCATCATTTGATTGAAGTGTCTGAGCAGTCCAAGCTTTCCCCCGGAGAGAACAGCGGGCTTGTTCCGGGTGACCTGATGGTCTCCATTGACGGAGTGAAGCTGGATGAGGTATCCAAGGTAGCGAAGCTGGTGGAGCGTGCAGGCAAAGCAGGAGAGGCTCTGACCATCGTGTACAAACGCGGCGGTAAAGAGCATACTGCAAGGCTTAATCCCGCTTATGACCGTAATGACAAGGTATGGAGACTGGGGCTGTATATCCGCGATTCCGCGGCGGGTGTCGGCACCTTAACCTTTTATGCTCCGGAGCAGGGAGTTTATGGCGCTCTGGGCCATGTCATTACGGACATGAACACCGGAACTCCGATTGTGGTGGGCAGCGGTCATATCGTTCAATCCACTGTAACCTCGATCTCCAAGAGCCAGGATGGTGATCCCGGAGAGAAGCGTGCTGTTTTTCTCAAGGAGAGCCAGGTGCTGGGAAATGTGCAGAGCAATACTGATTTCGGAATTTTCGGCAAAATGACCAAGAACCCCGAGCACAGCCTTTACAAACAGCCGATACCGGTTGCGATGAGCAATGAAGTGAAGGAAGGGCCGGCGCAGATTCTAACCGTGGTTGACGGGCAGCAGGTGGAGCGGTTTGATGTGGAGATCATCCATGTAGCACATCAGCAGACGCCAGCAACCAAAGGACTGGTGCTGCGCATTACAGACCCGCGCCTGATTGAGAAGACCGGCGGAATTGTGCAAGGCATGAGCGGCAGTCCCATTGTGCAGGACGGGCGTTTAATCGGAGCGGTAACCCATGTATTCGTCAATGATCCCAAATCGGGGTATGGCTGCTTCATCGAATGGATGCTCAAAGACTCCGGTGTAGCAGAGCAAATAGAAGGTTCTCCCTACAATCTTAAGGCGGTATAGCCTTAAGATTTTTTTGTCGAAGCTCAGCGATAAACATCGAAAGATGAAATAAAATAATTAATTATAATCCAACGCCGAAAAAAAATAAAGAAAAATAATTTTCGACAGAAGGATATTTAGAGTGCATGTCGAAAATGTAAGGGAGGACAGATAAATGCTAATTATAAATTGCAGAGATGAATAAGGAGGAAGCAGCCAGTGCAGAATATTGAAGTGTTGTTGGCCGATGATAATAGGGAATTTACAAACTTGCTTGCCGAATACATTACGGAACAGGAAGATATGACCGTAACGGGCATCGCCTACAATGGTGAAGAAGTGCTTCAAATGCTTAGCGGGGCAAGAAAAATTCCCGATGTACTTATCCTCGATATTATCATGCCGCATTTGGACGGACTCGGCGTTCTGGAACGCCTGCGTGATATGGATCTCAATCCTCAACCGAAGATTATTATGCTGACTGCATTCGGCCAGGAGAACATCACTCAACGGGCTGTGCAGCTTGGGGCCTCTTATTATATTTTGAAGCCATTCGATATGGAAGTTCTGGCCAACCGTGTACGTCAGCTGGTCGGTGCACAGGGCAGCATGAGCAGTTCCCCGAACATGTCCAATTATTCCGGTTCAAGAGCATCATCCAATAACAATGTTGTGCCGCTATCCAAGGGCAAGAATCTGGATGCCAATATAACTTCGATCATCCACGAAATCGGTGTACCTGCACATATCAAAGGATATCAGTATCTGCGTGAAGCGATTACGATGGTATATAACAATATTGAAATTCTCGGAGCCATTACCAAAACGCTCTACCCTGCCATCGCGGAGAAGTTCAAGACCACTCCATCCCGCGTAGAACGGGCCATTCGCCATGCAATTGAGGTCGCCTGGACCCGTGGCAACATCGACAGCATCTCCCACCTGTTCGGCTATACCATTAATATCTCCAAATCCAAGCCAACTAACTCGGAATTTATTGCCATGGTAGCCGACAAGCTGCGCATTGAGCATAAGGTATCTTGAAACGCTGGTGTAACGCGGAATGAGGACGTTTGATAGAACGTTTGTTCACGTCAACTATTACGTTCGTTGAACGGAGATTCCGATAAACTGTCGGTGTGCGACTCCGTTAAACTTTCCGTATTCGCCAAAGTAGCAGGCGCAAATTTATCAGACGTTTAGCTACACTAAATCTTAACGCAAATATGCGGTATATTCAAACATGCGTCAATCTCTCCGGAGGTTGGCGCGTTATTTGTGTTAGCCTATGTCGGCAAATTTTACGCCTTCAAATATATAATCAAAGGGAGACTTTATTATGGAGTACAGAGAAAAAAGAAAAATGATCCTTGAAATGCGAGGGGCTAAAGAAGAGCTAACTATGCAGTCTGCTATTAATATGTTTATCAAATCACGGAAACTAAAAAATCTGACAAGTAATACTACGGCTTCTTACGTCCAAACGCTTTCTAAATTTACAGAGTTCTTAGAAGAAAACGAAATTAGTAAACCTAATGATGTTATTCTTGAAGATGTGCAGGAGTTCATACAAACACGCATGAATTTAGGTAATAGCGCACCGACAATTAATAAGTACATACGAAGCCTACGTGCATTTTATAACTTTCTCTGCAGCTCTGGATATATTACAGAAAATCCCATGGAGGCTATCGAAAAACTCGTAGAGGAGAAGCGCGTTCTAAGGACGTTAAGTCGCGATCAAGTTATGGCATTACTCGCAGTACCAAACCGCTCGACTCCTGCCGGCCATCGTAATTACGTCTTCATGCTGCTTCTACTTGATACCGGCATGAGGCTGGAGGAAGCGTTAAGTTTTCGCGTTGAGGACGTGCATTGGCAGGAACGCGTAATCAAGGTTTTCGGTAAGGGAAGGGTGGAGCGCCTAATTCCTTTCAGCGATGTTCTGGGGCTTAATCTGCGCGAGTATTTAGAAATTAGAGGAGAAGGGGCTAGAGGTATTTTTTTCGTGAATATCGATGGAGAGCCGCTAAAGAGGCGTACCATTCAGGAAGAAATCTCAGATTACGGGCAGATAGCTAGCATAAAAGGCGTTAGAGTATCTTGTCATTCCTTAAGGTACACGTTTGCAAGAAACTACATAATGAACGGGTCTGACACCATAAGCCTAATGAAAATAATGGGTCACAAATCACTGCATATGGCGCAATTGTATGCAGATATGTTTCCGGCAGACTTGTCAAAGCAACACGAAAAGTTTTCTCCAATAAGTTCATTACTTAATTAATAGGAGACGATATGGATAAGCGAATTGGAAGGAATTATAAATCGAGACGGTCTACTCGAAATGATAAGAAATTAGAGGATCTTTTTGAACAGTTTCGCCTTGCTAAGAAAGCGGAGGGGCGCTCAAAACGTACATTTCAAACATATGAGGATAGTTACAGATATTTTTGCGAGTATCTGGATATGCAGGGCGTGGAACGAGTCTTTAGCTCTGTTACTCCGGAATCGGTACGATCATATATGAGCTGGATGTTAAATGACAAGAGAAAGTGGGAAGGACACAACCACAAAGGGGAACATGAAAAAACAGTGGGACTCTCGCCAGTAACTGTAAATACTAAAGTCAAGGGACTTAAAACCATGTTTAAATTCTTAAATGAGGAAGGTTACATTCCTACAAATCCACTTGCTAATATAAAGAAAGTAACGGAGCCAATTAAGGAAATACAAATTCTTTCTGTGCAAGAAATGAAGAAACTACTTTCTGTAATAGATAAGAGTACATACGCTGGTTTTCGTGATTACGTTCTAATAACGGTATTGATTGATAGTTCGGCTAGAATAGGAGAGGTAGTTTCTCTAAATAAGTTGGACGTAGATTTTAGGAGGGGAATGCTGTTTTTTAACGAGAACGTAGTTAAGACTCGGAGAGCGCGCAGAGTACCAATAACGAAGCGTACCGTTCGATTGTTACGAGAGTTGATATCAGAGAATGAGGAATTCGAAACCGACCACATCTTTCTTACAAACTACGGCCTGCCATTATCAAGCAATCAATTTCGTCAAAGACTAAAGAAACACTCCATTAACGCCGGATTAGAATTAAGGATTCACCCATATATTTTCCGCCACACAGCAGCAACCCTTTTTTTAGAGAATGGCGGAGACGTACATCATTTGGCCCAAACTTTGGGTCACGCCGATATTCGAATGACTTCTCGTTACGTACATCTCTCAGAAAAATCCGTTAAAGATCAGCATGACCGGTACTCAACAATAAACGATGTCGTCGGAAAGCTTGGAAAGGACCGGAAGATTAAGCGCACAACCTAACACAACCAAGCTGGAAAGCCCAGGTAAGGCCGACCGGCTTTCTCTTCGTATGGATAACAGTACACTATTGATATCTTATCAGATTATGTAAAGGAATCCCTAGATAGGTGAGGAGGGATTTTATTTACTATAAATGAAATAGTGAGTAAATAGAAGAAAAAGAGTGAAATAACGAGATATGCTCATTTTAACGATAGTACTATTTTCAGCTGAAATCGAGAAAATGGGGACAAAAGTAGACTTAATGTAGACAAGAACCAGCATAATGTAGACAAAAATCAAGTTTTCAAATAAATTCACTAATTTAACTGTATATAGCTAATTGTCAAATAGGGTATTTCGTCAAATTGAACAAAATTTATCATTAACATATAATTAATTGGAGAAGAGAAAGCTGATGTGAAGGAAGGGGGGGGGAGGAGAATGTTGACTATAAACGAAGCTCTGACACTAATGATATCGTTCGCTTCATTGGTATTAGTGATAGACAGAAAAAAGCGGAGCTAAAATAACCGGCCATCCGCCAAGATAACGGTTATCCCTCCGCTGTAATTACTCAATGTAATTGTACGCTTATTCCACTTTAGGCACAACAGGGATTGCTGGGAAAATTGCGAATTAGTTCGCGGAACTCTGGCGCTCCCTGTTGAGGAGTACTCAGTAATTTCTTTGATCTAATAGGGCTAGCGTCTTATCGCATATATTATCATAATGGAGAAGTTTGATTCTTTGTTGAATTAGGTGTTCCCGTCTAATCCTACGTGTCTTATCCACTAGGTCATCCCTACGCCCAGCTACGACCACATAATGAAAACGAGTAGGGTCTAAGGAGTAAAATTCGTCAGGTAGTTGGACATCAGGATGCTTACACTGCTTTAGCCTGTTGGTAATATCATTATAGTTTGATATCAAAAAACTCTCCCAGTCTTTTAGTTGGCTTATTCCCTTCCTATACGCGTCTCCAAGATCTCCGCTTTTTATAGTGATTCCGTTAACGGGATGTTCTAGTTCAACGAATATGAAGGAATATCCGTCGGAATTACTTCCAACTAATAAATAATCTGCCCTATATTTGCCAATTTGGAATTCAGGGAATACATAAGCATCATGATGACCAAAGTCATAATAAGAGAATATTGAGCCTATTAGGTAGAATGCTTTAGTTTCTTTGTTGATAAAACGTAGGATTTCAAGTTCATTTTTAATCGATCCACCATTAAGCTTCATTAAGAATTGCCCTACTGTGGCCTCGATTTCTTCACGATTTTCTAGGTCTACGAAGTCTAAATAGTTATTTGGAAATAAGCTTTTGTTGTGTCTTACTGCCTTCGGATATTCTCTAAATAAATTTCTAGTTACTAACTTTCCTATCCTGCCTTCTTTTTCCTTGTCTTTGATTAAAGAATACGCTTCTAGTTCCTCAGATGTTAAAACATTATAGTTTCTTCTGTATAAATTCAATGGGATTGTCCTCTCTTCCAAGCATTTCTAAATTTAGTTTAACATAAGTAAGAGATGACTTATAGCCCAAATGAATTGATGTTCAGGTCACGGCAATCGGCTTAATTTCAATACTTTGAGTTCCATAACTTACCGCGCCAATCTACGCCAGCCACGCGCTATAATTAGCGTGAGGTGATTACGTGTATATTTCTCCGATGTTACTCGAAACTGCGGCGGCCCCGTTCTCGGATTCGCGCTATATCTACGAGCCGAAGATCGACGGTCACCGCTTACTATACGATCAACCTGACGCTAGCAGCGTTCACTTATATACACGCCATAACAACGAATGTACGCGCCAATACCCAGAAATCAGCGTCCCTTTCCCGCACGACATTACGCTAGACGGCGAAATTGCGTGCGTTGATCCGCAGACCGGCGCGGTCGACTTTGAATCCGTCATGTCGCGGTTCCAGGCGCGGCGATCCGATACTATACGCCGGCTTATCGCTGAGTTACCGGTCACATACGTTATATTCGATATCCTGCGCTATAAGGGCGAGGACCTCCGCAATCGGCCGCTAATGGAGCGCAAGGCAATCCTCGCGGGCCTGGCGTTACCTAACGCTCACTTCGGCGTCACTCCATACGTTGAAGGCGCCGGCGAAGCGTTATTTGCGCAAATGCAGGCGCGAGCTATGGAGGGCGTTGTTGCCAAGCGGAAGGACAGCGTATATGAAACCGGTCGGCGGTCCGCTCAGTGGCAGAAGATCATTAACTGGACGTATGCCGACGTTTATCTTAGCGGATATAAGAAAGCGGAGTTCGGCTGGCTCACGTCTGTGCCGGACAATCGCGGAAAAATGCGGCCGGCGGGCGTGATTGAGTTCGGCGCTTCACCTACGCATAAGAAGGCGTTCTACGGCGTCAGTAAGGCGCTGATTACCGGCGAGGACAGCGACTTCGTGTACGTAGAGCCGCGCATTAGAGCACGCGTGAAAATACGAAATTGGACTCGCGCGGGTATGTTGCGGAGCCCTGTGTTTACGGAGTTTATCGTTTAGGCCGTCTAGCTTACGTATTTAAATGTACAGGTAGCGCGCATATAGTATTCGCCGCGCACCTTGACGGAGGCCACCGTAATTTCTTCGATAAGTCCGCTGCCGGCGAGTTCGTTTCCGATGAATATAACGATAGGCAGGCGCTCCATTTGCGCAGTGTAAAAGTGAACGTTAGAAGTTAGCGGCTTCATAAATCGGCTCATATGCGTTGTCCTTTCGTGAGGTATTATGTCTATATTCGCCATAATTTGCGCTAGTTCCTTCCGGTGGACTCGCGCATTATTTGCATTATAAGGTGCCGCTAACAACCTTGCCAAACTCCGATATGTATTGCGCCATCCTCGCGCGCATTTCATCCCTCAAGACCTCGCGGGCTATCGCGTATACTTCCGCCTGTGATTTACCTTTACGCGTAAATTCAACGTGAATCAATCCATTAAGTTCGGCTGTGCGGGTAATCCGTAAACCAGCGCGGCTAAGTGCTAAGCGGTTCTCGCCCAGGTCGTTCGTCATTTTACGTAGAAGGAACGTGCCGGATGCACTGTAGGCCCGGTTGAGTACGTTGGGCGCGTCACCAAGCTCGTCAATACTGCGCTGAACGGCAGATGTGAGCTGCGGAAATAGTATGTAATCGCGTAATAATGCGTTTTCCTCGTTGATATGGTTGTTCATCGTAGAACCCTCCGTAACAAGAACGTATGTACGTATTATATGCGCCTAAACTATTCTTATGCAATGGAGAATTATTGGTTTTCACCTCGCTTTAATAAAAAAAGCCAGGCTGCGGAGTAATACCGGTTGGCCTGGTGCATTGGTTGTTCTATTAGGGTTGATCTAGCCCCGCTAGATCCTTCCGAGTATTAGCGGTAGGGTACGCCATAGAACGCCCAATTTAACGCAATTCCCCCGCAGTAAGAACGCGCGCATTCATCCCGTCCAATAACGTCGCTAACCTCTTACGCCGGTACTCGCTGACCGTAACGTATAGAATCTCCGGGAACGCTCCGTTCTTAGCCTGCCAGCGTCCACTATCGCGGATCTCACGGTACAGCGCTATCTTACGTTCGTTTTGCGACATGGCTTGCGTCACATCAACCTCAAGAAACGTAAAGCCGCCGGGCCTACCGTAGAGCGCGTCCGCTATGATTTCCTTGCCGTCCATTTTAATTTTATATTCTTCTCGCCATTGTTCTGGTCTATATGCGATATATACTTCATTTCGAATGATCGCATGCTGTACGTGTAAGGTACGCCTCCGCTGCACTTGGCTGCCGATTTCCTTGCGACCTTTCGCGCTTAAATACCACACCGTTTCACCTTCGCGAAATGACGATAGCAGCTCGCCCATATCGTTCAGTATGCGCGTGGTATTACGCCGGCCACCGAGGTTATGGAGCCGCTGTATCTGCGAAGTAGTGAGGTAGCCGAAGCGGTCACAGCTCGATAAAATTTCGATCCAGCGAGAAACTTTCGCCTGCGTCCGGTTTACTGTCAGAGACATAACGTATAGCCTCCTTAATTTCCTTCATAGGCAATTCCGCGATCAACTTCCGTGCATTTTCCACCGTTAAATATGGTGCTTGCAATGTCTCATCATACGCCGTCTGAAATATAAGGCGCCCTGGTACGTCCGGTAACTCTTCCGCGCTTGTATTATCGAGGATAATGCGGCTCTGCGTACCGTCACGCGTACGAAAACAGATCGACGCGGCTATATTTGTTTTAATCAGACCGTCTATGATATCCGCCGATGGACGCTGCGTAGCTAGTAAGATAAGCACGCCGGCCGCCCGGCCTTTAGCGGATAAGCGCGTAAGTATCGACTTAATCTCGCCCTTTAGCTTGCTGTCCGGATCACCGGCGCGTGTTTTAAAGTCCGCAAGCTCGTCGACGACGAATATCGCTTTCTTACCGGCCCATTTCTGCGAACCATTGGCAGCCATTACTTCGTAGCGCCGTAACATCTCGCATTCAACCGAGGCGAGGACGGTCCGAACGTCCTGCAGCGTAGTCGCAAAGCCCTTAACGCTCGCCAGTTTACGAAAGATATCGAGCTCAACTCCGCCTTTTAAATCGCACAGATACATATCCGGCGCAGGTCCGGTAACCAGCGTTGTAATGATCGCGCGCAGCATAACTGACTTGCCTCCGCCGCTGATGCCGCCGATAAGCAAATGCGGATACGGTCCGTCAAAGTCGTAATAGCGCAATTCCCCACGCCTGGTAATGCCAATAAGCACACGGTACGATTCTCGCTCTGGCGGCTGGCTGTACGGGACTTCGGCCGGCATCTCTGCTGTAAATATGTCGATGATAAGCCCGTCATTATAGCGGATTTCTACGTCGTTCGGATCAACGCGGAGTGCTTCGGCGAGCGCTTGTTTCTGATCGATGACCTTCTGCGACGATAGGCCGACCGGTAAGCCGACGAGTAGCCTCTTGCCCCAGGGATGCGCGTACTGTGCATTTATCGACGGCAGAGCGACCTCATCCCCGTACGTTACCATCAGCCCGAGCCTCTTGCAGACCGAGAGGAAGGATTTACCTAAATCAAAAGAAAAAGAAAAAGAGAGAGAAGAGAACAAAGATACAACAGACCCAATCAATAACCCAAATCCAATCTCAATCATTATGGAGGCCTCCTTGCAAAACATAAGGTTCTTCCGAGCTGGCGGAAGGCTAGCGTACAAGCCTAATCCCGCGCAGCCACCGCAATCTTAGCGTTCCGATATAACGTTCGCCTGGCGCATATTAAACGGAGGAATAATCGGTATAAATGGGGAGGGGTTTAATTCGTCGGCGATCGGTAATTTTTCGGAATGTTATCTGGAAGGGTAGGCGAAATAGTCGCGCCCATTAGCCGAGCAGCGCCAGCATCGCGCGCACATATTCGATCGCAATTAGCCCGCCTGCAGCGAGTAAGAACATGCGGCCAAACCGCCGAGCAGCTAACGCACCGTTCGTATTGCCGGCCATACGGCAGCGCTTTTCAACCAATACCGAGCCGATCGAGATAATACCGATAAGTCCATACGTAATCATGATTTTAACCTCCTTCGGAATGTTCCGTTAATGGTTATAGCGTATGATCTTGAATTAGTCGATATTCTACAAAAGTTAATCTACTGGAGATTTATTTCTGCAGGCAAATAAAAAAGACCACGTCTCATGTGGTCCTTACTCTCCATACTTATATTCAATTACTTCATGCACATCAACGTGTCTACCGATCATTCCTGAAAGTGTTATAAGCACCTTTTCAAGAGTTTCTAATTCAATGCGTTTAGTTTTGTTATCACACATCTCATAAATTAAGTTCGGGCGGACTTTTGCTTCGCGAGCTAAAGCGTTTTTAGAGATATCATTATCTTCTAATAAGTTAATTAATTTGAAATTAAACGCCACGTGGGCTCACCTCTTAAATATCATTATACAAAAGTAAAACATAATATGGAATAGCCTATTGACGATTATCGACTGCAGGTATATACTGACAATAGTTAATCGACTGTAGGTAATAAAATATAGACAAGCCATAGGAGGTTTTAAAAATGCCAAATTTAATTACGATCGCATCCGCTACTATAGAAGTTCCCTCGTACCCTTCCCGCACAACTGCCGCCGGACGAATTGCTTCCCGTAATCGCCGAGCAGCTATCAAGAAAATGTTATGGCCCTTCGCTAAATCTTTCGTCGTTTTACTCGGTTTGTTCGTGAAAGAGGTATTCCTATAAACAGCCGCCTGATGAACGCAAATGCGTCTTGGACCGGCTGCGGGGCCGGTTGAAACGGATAGCTCACGTGTGAGCCGTCCGTCGCGGATTACCGCGCAATACTAAATAGCTATTACGGGAGGTTTCACTATGACCACGTTTGAAGTTTCATTTTACCGCCGCCCTCACCTCGATCGTCATTTCGTCGTAACGCACCAATCAGAACAGATCGCAGTACCCGCCGATTTCTTCTTCGGTATTCTCCCTGACGTTGATATGTTTGCAACAACCGGCTTCACTTCCATTACCACCGAGCAATTCGAACAATTCGGTTTCACCGTACCGACCGACCGCATTAAGTATTTCCGCGCAGTTGACCGCTCACTCTATTTCGTCCACCTTCCGCGCACTAAGCAGAACCTCGCCATATCCCGCGCCGCTCTCGTTAAGATTACCGGAATATCCGGATTAGCGGACGTAGGTATTACTCCGCCGCTCTCAGCTTCGCAGCTTTCCGATATCGGATTTATTGTTCCGCCAGTCGAAACGGAGGCGACCGTATATGAGTACGCCGTATCAGCCTAAACCGGTTAGACTTCTGTGGGAAGCGGAGCCGGACAGCGGATGGACGGACGACTATTTCGACGGGCTTCTCGTGCGCGATAATGGTGCGCTGTACATCTACGAGGGTAATCCTTGGCTTGCGCTTGTTGAACCGACGGAAACCGACGGCCTGTACCGCATCGACGGCCCGGACCTGCAGTTGATATCGAAGAAACCGCTTAAAGAAATCTTCCGGATGCTCAGCGGAATGTCTGCGCTGGATTTCCTTCTGAAAGTGATGCCGGACGTTATGCTGCCGGACGAAATGCCAATCTAATACTCGGAGGTTACCTATGTACTATCCACGTAAAGAAAAGCTGTACACACGCACACGCCACGCGATCCTAATCCGAGCGCAGAATGGGGAGCTCGTACGCCTCAATACTAGCGCCGGGCTCCGCTGTGTGCGTTTGGGATGAGCGTTCTAACTTCGATGAAACTTAGAGGCGCGCCAACGCCGTATGTGGAGAAGACTGTTTAACCGGCCGCCATCGTTACAGCGTTGACAGCCGATACGATTTACTTCCGTGTCCTGCGGTTGCAAACGTAGGAGTCGCCACGCGGAACGCTTTGCCGAAGTGCCACACGCCAATGTGGACCGCTACTCTTCGGATAACAACGTAGGAAGCGCCAACTTCTTGCGGATCACTTACGGACGACTTCGCTTATCGGGCGGTGGGGTCGTCCGTTCCTTATGTATAGTAATACGCACGTTTGTTCGCACGGTTTCAATTAATTTCGCCGACTCTCCGTTTTTATTGCGGAAAGTGTGCGAACAGCTAGTGAGGTGCATTGAAGTGTATGTAAGGCGATGCGCCGACGGAAAAAGTTTTCGCCATTGGTGCGGGAGTAATTCGTAGACACCTATATTATTGTACAAGGGGCTGTCCCAATCCGCGAAGTTTCTGTCCCTATATACAGTAAGCGGCTGTCCCAATTCCGAAGTTCTATGTCCTTATATATTAAGGACAGGGTAGTTGTCCCAATCCGTGAAAATATTGTCCGTATGTATGTGTGCGGATCACTTGAGGACGGCGACTTTATTAATATAGCGAGTGTACATTCCGCGATCGGCATCCGTCATATTTAATATCCGGAGAGTGTGTCAGCAGACCCGACCGCTGTAGATAATACCGTAAATGGTGCGGGAGGTCGAAGTCATTGCGGATATTTTTACGTAATGGTGCGGGAAACCTCGCAGACTACGAGTATATAAGTAGGCGGAATATTTCACCGCTGAGTGTAGGTTCTGCGAGTGGCATGCGTTATATCAATCGTAAGATTATTTTTCGCAAAGTGTGCGAAACGGTATCGAGCTGCGTTGAAGTAGGTAGACAGCGACAGAGTCGCTTTAACTATAAGCAAAATCAAAACGAAAAGGGAGACGATTTAATGAAAAAACCACCAGTAGTAAACGACGCGAAGGTAGTATGTCCTATAAGTTGGTCAAACATGGCGATAGTCGACTTCACCCTTGAGGGTGAGACTGAAATGTTCGGTATGAGATTTTACACTTACGATCGTCAAGAGGTTAGCGCACTCGTTTATTTTCACCCATACCTAAATAAGTACATTGATTCCGACGATGATACGGCCGAACTTATGCCCCAAATTATGAAAATACTCGAAAGCAAAGGTGAATCTCTTTTCGAACCTGGGGGGCCTTGGAGTAAACCCCTAAACTAAAAGCTGTGAGGATGTAGGTTATGAGTCCGGTCAATAATATTATCTTTCCGCCCAGCCCTTTCGGGGAGTCGACGTTCACACTCGGACAAACAGCGCTGGCGCTCGGCTGGGATGAGCGTACGATGCGCGAGTTCCTGTACAGGCGTAAGGTGCTGCGCAAGCGCGGCCTGCCGTTACAGCGTTTCATACCGCATTACTTCGTTATTCACGAGTTTGAAGTGACAGAGACGCCGGATCTGCCGTTCAAAGTGCGTTATACGGGTGTTACGCCGGACGGAATCGCATTGATACGGAGAGTACGAGATGGGGCTGATGTGAATGCGCGCGGGGATGACGGAGAAATACGAGTAATGGCCGACCAGTTAATACCGACAAGGCTGCCTTACGCCGCTTAGTCGTTTATATAAATCCATTATCATTAGGGAGGGTACTCATGGAACAGTTAACGAAGGTGTTTACGTATGAGTCTGCGGAAGTGAGAACGGTAATGGTCGAAGGAGAACCGTGGTTCGTTGCGAAGGACGTCTGCGCGGTACTGGGAATAGCGAATAACCGCGACGCGCTCGGTAGGTTGGATGATGACGAAAAGGGTGTAGCTTCAACCGACACCCTTGGCGGAGTGCAATCGCTACAGACGGTAAACGAGTCCGGACTATACTCGCTTATCCTCGGTAGTCGCAAACCGGAAGCACGCGCATTCAAACGCTGGATCACTCACGATGTCATTCCGTCGATCCGCAAAACGGGGATGTACGCGACTGACGCGCTGCTTGACGATCCGGACTTGCTGCTTAAAACGGTAACACGGTTAGCGGAGGAACGACGCGGCCGGTTATTGGCGGAAGCACAGGTCGCAGCCCAGGCGCCAAAGGTTGAAGCGTTCGATACGTTCATTGACGCGGATGGGACGATGACGGTCGATCAAGTGGCGAAGTTGCTCGGCATGAAACCGAGAGTGCTGCGTGATACATTGAGAGCCCGTAAGTTGATTCGCCGAGATGGGCTCCCTTATCAGCAGTTCACTCCACGCTATTTCGATGTTGTACCATATGTGTCGCCGTGGGGTGTTGCTAAGCCTTACGCTCGCGTAACAACGGAAGGCGTCGCGTATATTGAGAGATTGCTCGCGGGCAAGGTTGAGCCGGAAGCCTACTCGACGGATAACGTAATCACATTTGAACCCCGTCGACCTTCCTCGATAACGCTTAATTTAAATCTGAACGCGTAGATTGAAAGAGGCGCTCTTAGAATTAAAGGCGCCTCTTTTATTAACAAACGGAGGTGGATTACGGATGGACTTTCGCCAAGCAGTGGCCGCGTATCAAGCGGACGGCGACCGTGCTATTATCCAGCAAATACTCGCATACATGCGCGATCGTTCGGAATCTAGGGCGGTTATGCCAGGAGATGATGCCTCGGTCTACGTGGCGATTCGCGCAAATAATATCATAGCTTCCGAACGGTCAGCGCTTGAGTACGAGCCGGCAGCCCTATCAGACTACCGAGATTCTATATATGCTGCGCTGAGTATCGATATCTTTGCGGGTACTGATCTCTCTGAGCTGCGAACGTATGCCGCCGAAGTCCGCAGGTTCTTGGGCGCAAATGAATACGAAGCACTGGCCCACGCTATTGAACGACACCTAGCGTATAAAAACCACGAGTATTACGTTATTATTCCCGCGCTCGAACACGCATTGACCCATGCGGACACATCGCATAGTGAGCGGGAAGTCGTTCGGTATGTAAACCGCGCGTTTCAAACGGAGTATATCCGACTGCTTACTACACTGAACGGTACGGTCCGCTTAGGACGACGTGATGAGCACGGCCGTTACCACAACGTATATGTCACTCCGGACAAGCCGGACGCCTGGCGCATAGTATTGGGCCGTGCTGTTACTCCGGAGGTTTTGCCCGACCTACTCCGGAAACTGACAGCCAAGCAGCGCGATTATGTGGAACGTGCGTATACCGTGGCCGCTGCGGATATTGAAGCCGGCGATCTCAGTCAGTACAAAGTGAGTGAGGACGGGGTGTACCGACTAAAAACGCGCTATATGGCCGGGAAATTAGGCGTAGAGGAAAGTAATCTAGGAAAATGTTTTGCGAATATACGCGGACGTGTCACTGATTTTATTCCGACTATTGCATATTAAGGTAATTGTAAAGCTGAGAGGCCGGGTTGGCCTACTAAAACAAAAGGGGAAATGACAAATGCATGCAGTAGCTTATAATGTCCCAAGCAACAGCTCAAACGAGAGTCTATCCGGAAATCTTAGCGATGTTTGGAACGGTGGTTATTTCTGGCGTGACCTCTTTAAGAGAGGCGTGGATAATCGGCTACTCCTAGTTCATGCCGTAGATCGCTTGACTACGGTTGCGTTGCAGATGGCAGAGAGACGTACGGCACTTAACGACTTGGCCGGCTATTACGCACATATAACGGGTGATGAGATTCCACAGGATCAGCGGCAACGATTAAACGCATGGGTATCGGCCGGCTACGACCTGCAGGATTCGTCAATCAAGTCCGAGCAGGAGCTTCGGCTACAGCGTGACCGTGAGCGCCCAATTGAAGATCGTCAGGATATTCCGATCGGTAACAATCCTTGTGCAATCAATGGCCGACGAAAAGGATCGATGCTTATCGCGAGTGGTGCGGACTATGAGTGAGCACTACGTTGTCACTTCTCAGCGCGTGGCCGGGCATCTTATGACGCTCGGCTTCGTCCTGAAAGGGATCGGAAGCAACCGCAAATTTCCCGAACGGAACGTGTTTTTCTTCAATAATACCGAGTATTTACAACGCGCCATTACTGTTTTCAATGAAAGCAGAGCCGCAGTTAGAACAAAAACAAACGAATAGGAGCGATAAACTAATGTCATTTGAGATTAAAGCCCCTTCAAAGGCCGCGTTATCCCTATTGTCGAAACTCGATGCCTACACACACCCTGTAAGTTATGCTGTTTGCTCTAATCCGAATGCGGAGATGGGGCAAGATGACATAGAATTTATGACCAAGAAAGACATCGCCAAGCAGGTGGGGCGCAGCATCGGGCATATAAGAACGCTTCTTAACGAGCTGTGTAAGGCGGGCTTGATCGCTTATGTATACATCGGTCAGTTTACGCGGATATTTGTTAACCCAATTGAGCATCCGGTTAGCGAGAAAGAGCCGAGTAAATTTACGGCATCTATGTTTTTAGCGAACCTAGCAGCCGCTAAGAAGGAGGCCGGCGTATGAGTGATTCCGCTAAGCCGCTGCCTAATGATAAGCGTACGCTACTAGACGGGGCAGCCGGCTATGAAACGTATAATAGAGAGCTTGTCCGTAAGGTGTTCCCGCGAATCATAACCGAAGCATACGACGAGGTGTTTGCGGGGGCAAAACGTAAGCCGGAGATACGCGATATTGTTGCGCTGTACTTTCTTCTGCAATCGTATATTGACGGGAACCACACGCGTGCAGACGGTACACATAATGACCGTTTCGGCGCGTGTTTCCTTTCGTATGAAGCGATTATGGACGCGCTGCGTATCGATAGGCCTCGCGTTAAGCTTTTAGCGGATATCCTTGATACTAACGGGATTATACGGACTGCGAGCCACTACGAGGGAACACGGCGCTTTAAGTGGTACTTTCCGTCATACTGCCCGCGTATTACAGAGGACGGGTATATTGTGGACGAGGACGGAGTAGTTATCATGCCGGACTTGTCCGTGTATAAACCGAGACGCCGCACGAAAGAAGACGCTGCTTGAGGGTACATAAATTGCCTTAGTGTGCGCAGGACACACTACCAGTAGTGTGCGCAGGACGCATTACTGTTAGTACGCCCTAGACACACGGTAAAGATAGAAAGTAGTAAGAGAGAAAGATGTAAGAGAGAAACAAAACATTACCGCATCGGATTAATTCGCTACGCTCATGAATCCTCGCGGGACAATAGGATTAATAGATTATTCGCGCATAAAAATAGTTTCGAGGGAACGGTAGTGACTGAGATAGGTTTTGCAAAGGACTGAACTCTTACCTATTCATGATGATTAATCAAAGAAGAATCTCATGTAGGCAAAGACAAGGAATAGCGCGGATCTAAATAAACGTAGTTTACTTCGTATGTATAGCGCTATATATCGAATCTATTAAGCGCTAGTATCACGTTAAGTATCGATATACGCAACGCATTTTTAAGCGCTGTTCTTACGCTTTGCCCGAGCGTATGAGTAGCGCTATTTATTTGCGCTTTCTACCGTTAGATATACGTTAATATAGGCGCTAAAGTGGCGCTTAAGCATAAAGACAAGGACGCGCTCTTGAGGCGCTAATATACGGAGGGGATTACGGTATAATGGCTAACACACTATCAGCGGAACAGTTAATCGCGATCGACTGGTTAGCGCAACCAAAGAAGGGCGGCAAGACGTACGAGGAGATCGCAGAGTTATGCGGTGTTACTGCGCGAACGCTTGAGAACTGGCGTAAGAACGCAATGTTTGACGCAGAGTTCAGGCGCGCACTGCGACGTAATAACGACGTAAGGTTACCGGAGTTACTCCAGTCATTAGCGGACATTGCCATACGAGATGGTAACGCAGCAATGGCAAAGCTTGCGCTACAGGTTGGCGGGGTACTGACAGAGAGTATCGAGGTAACGAACAAGGACGGAGAAGGAACGGACATCGAAGCGTTGAGGCTGCGGGTAGCATCGTTGTCACAGCGTCAATCCGAAACGAGCGAGTAGTCGCGCTATTATATGAAGGAAGACGCAGCGATGACTGCGGAAACCTTCGGATTAGGCGCGAATTACCTGCACGGCTGGCCGGGCGCGTGGCCCTTCGGAATTTTTTGGAATGGCGAAAAAGGTACGCATTATCTACGTACCCTACGTCTTCTACAGCTTGAACCCTTCGAGAGACTCGTCGATCTCGTCTTGACGGATGCCTATGTAACGCTTCGTTATGGATGGCGCAGAGTGATTGAATATCTCTTGTAGCGCGGCTACGTCCTTATTGCGCTTGTAGTGGTGATAACCGAATGTCTTGCGCATTGTATGCGTTCCGATGTCCGTACGGTCGATCATCTCGCCAGCCTTTACGAGCGCTCTATACGCCTGTGTCGGCGTGATATGACCGTTGCCTTTACGGGAAGGGAACAGCCAGTCTTCCGGGCTCATACCGCGCGTATACTCGGTGATTTCCGGCTGTATTGCCCTAAGGTTAACATTGCGAACCTTGCCGCTCTTTTGCTCAACGATTCGCACGTGCGTCTTGTCTTTGACATCCGCGACCTTGAGCGTGACTATATCAGATACGCGAAGGCCGGTGTTTATCCCGAAGACAAACATAAATAGATTACGCTCGCCGCACCATCGACGGAGTGAATGCTTCATGTCTTCGATTTCTTCGCGAGTTCTAAGCGGTTGAACATCGTATATAGCTTTCTTTTCGCCCATTTTAGCACGCTCTTTTCATATGTAATAGTACATTGAATGTACGATTACGTTATCATAAAGCAAGCATACCACGTAAACCTAGTAAAATCAACGTTTTGAATGTACGAAAACATACAAAATCATACATTCGAGAGTGGGTATAGGGTATACCCCCCAAGGCCCCACGTCAGGAGGGCGCTTTCTGGCGTTCAGAAAATCCGCGTATCAAAATAACGTTTGGACTTACGGAGGTGCTTCGCATGGGAACGAAGTCAGAGTGGCGCATGGCCGCGTTTATCTTCGGTGCCGGTATTGTAGCGATATTGGCCGTACCGATTGCGTTTATAGCTACGATTGCTTACGTAATTTTACCGTAGAATCACCGTTGATTTAGCCCGCGTAAGCCTCGACTGGTATAAGCGCAGGGGTCGCGGTAGAAAGGTGCTAATATGACGGTCAAAATCAAGTAGACGAAAGGAGGTGGTATCTATCGCATGGGTTAACGGGAAGTGGATCACACGAGAAGCGCGTGCGGAGATACTGTCTCCTTATCGCGAGATATACGAAACTGTTCGGCGTGCTGACTTCGATTGGGGTAGCGTTACCGAGACCGAGGCTGCGGAGATTGATCGTGCAGTGAGCGAGTATGAGCGGTTGGAACGAATACAGCGGTGCGAAACTTCGTTGCTAGATTTCGCGCTCGAATATTTCTCAGAAGCGCGCAATCCCGGCAATGACGGTAATTGGGACGGATTTGATATCGTGGACATATCGGAAGCGCCCGAGTTTCACCGTGAAATAGCCGCGCTAATGGACGATGTCAGCAACGTACACACAAACGATAAGGTAGCGGAGGCAGCGCCACGATCTCACGCGAAATCAACGTATTTATCGAAGGCGTTCCCGTTGCGTGAAATATGTTATCGTAAGCGCCGGTATGTGATAACGATATCCGAGACGCCAGCGGTATCGAGCGCGAATCTCGACTGGATATCGCTGCAGCTAAAGAGTAACGAAAAGCTACGGGCGGATTTCGGTCCGTTGCTGTCGCCGAAACAGCAGGAGAATCCGAAGGATAATTCATCCGAGTTTATCGCATGGGAACCGCGTGATGATGGTACAAAACGATTACTCGCGAAAGTCGAAGCGGCATCGACCGGTCAGGCACTACGCGGACGTAACTGGAACGGTGTGCGTCCGGACTTAATTATCTGCGATGACCTCGAAGATATAAAGAGTAACGCGGCCACCCCGGAACTCCGCAAGAAACTAAAGGACTGGTTTGCACAGACGGTCGTACCTCTCGGTGATCCGCGCGGGAAGAAAACGGCGTTTGTCTACATGGGAACGACGGTCCATCACGAAGCGCTGCTGGTTGACGTGCTGTACAACCGGTCGGACTTCAAATCGCGAGTCTATCGCGCGGTCATCGAATGGCCTGAGCGTATGGACCTGTGGGAGGTGTGCCGGCTCATATATAAAGACCCAGACCGGCCAAAAGAGGAGCGCGTTAAGGAAGCGCGAGCCCTTTACGAACTCAATCGCGAGGAAATGGATCGTGGCTGCGTTGTACTGTGGCCGGAAGCCCAGCCGATTTGGAAGCTGATGACGTGGAAATGGGATAACGGAAGCAAGGCGTTCAATACGGAGTATATGAATAATCCGGTCGATGAGGAGTCGATGATCTTCAATCCGGAGTCATTTACGTACTGGGATAACGCGCCGATTCGCGAGTTACTGACGCAGTATCCGCGCCCGACTGACGTATTTGATATTTACATGGGCGTTGACTTCGCGATGGGGAAAACGCGCGGAGACTACAGCGCTATTGTGACGATTGCGCGCCATAAACAAACCGGAACAAAATACGTTATCGATGCGTTCGGCGAACGGATAAAGCCGGACGCTTTTTTGCGTGTAATCGTAGAAAAGGCGCTGCGATATCAACCGAATGCGATCGCGGCCGAGGCGCAGGCAGCGCAAGAGTTCTTCGTTATGCAGCTAAAGGACGCGCTCAAGGCCGCCGGCTATCCGTCTCATACCCGCGTTAAGGAAATACATCAGCGGTCGCGGAAGGGATTGCGTATCGAGGCGCTCATGCCGGCGATTGAAAGCGGAGAGATACAGTTTTCGCGGAGACATGCGCTATTGCTTGAGCAATTCGAAATGTACCCGTCCGGTACTCACGATGACTTACCGGACGCGCTTGAGATGGCGGTTAGTATTGCGAAGAACGGGCGGAAGAAAGTGCGGAATAAGCCCCCATGGGCTTAGTTAAATCTTCAAGAACTTCTCAAGTCCGTTTCTCACCTGAGTCGCCAGGAAGTTTTCAAGCTCATCGCCCTGTTCGATAGCTTCGATAGCGTCTTGTCCATAAATACTGAACTCGTATCTCCCTATCCGAACCTCCCACACGTTAGGCTGAATTTCTTCATTGCGAGACAGGTGAACCGGGATATCTCTTTCGACTAATCTTTGCAGAAGATTGCTTAAAACTCCGTGGATAGTATCTTGTAAAGCTACTCCTTTCTGTTGCTTAATCTCCAGTTTGTTAAGGATCTCTCGAATATCGGACTCAAATGACATGAAAGTACCTCCTAAATTTTGTATAGGTAAATAGTATCATAAATGATAGGAATCAACCATATACGAGGTGATTAAAATAGGTAAATTATTCGCAACAGGCGAGTACTATCCGCCACCGCGCGACATACAGCGTCTGGCCCGTTATAAACGTGGCCGCACGATATTCGACGGACGCCATCCGGAAATCTATGAACGCGCATCATCGCTGTTGAAAGATACGCCACATGCAGCGCAGCTCAAGACGCTATTTATCGCGGTTAACCTCATGGACATCCTGCTGACGAAGCCGGCGGATTTACTGACCGGCGAGCCCCCGACTTACGAGGCCGGAACAGGCGCAGGATCACGCGAACAGGAGCGCCTCGACTCGATCGTAGAAGAAAACGACTTAACGCAAATGGTCCACGAAATGGTTATCGGCGGAGGCTATCGCGGTGACTCGTTTATTAAAGTCCGTTACGGAACGCGAGCCGACGTCAGCGAAACGGAAGCGCTCGGATTGCCCGCGCCGGATACAGCGCTGGAACCAATCATCGAGTCCGTACGCGCGGATATCGTATTTCCGGAGTTATCGACGGGCTCGCGTAAGAAGTTCAAAGCGATTAACGTCGCGTGGGTAGATTGGGTAGAGGAGCCCGGCGGAAAAGTTGTCCGCTGGATAACGGGGCGGACGGAATCATACGTACCATACCTCGTAGTCGAGCGGCATATTCCCGGTTATATCATCCATGAACGCTATAAGCTGACGGAGTCCGGCGTTAACAGCGAGTGGGGCGTGCCGATCTCAACGTATCTAATCGGCGATAAGATCACGACGGGACTCTCGGAGGATGTCGAGGCGACCGGTACCGCTACGCTACTTGTTCATCACATTCCGTACAAGAGCGTTGATGACCGCTGGGAAGGCATTAACGGAGTCGAGAAGCTGGAAAGCGTATTGAGCGCGATTAATGAACGCCTGGCGCAGATTGATTATATCTTGTGGAAGCACAGCGATCCGTGGATGTACGGTCCGGAAGACATCGGAGACGACGAAAGTACCGCGAACACACTACGCGGAGGCGGCCGCTATATTCCGGTCAGCAAGGATGACCACGAGCCCGGCTATATGACGTGGGAAGGACAGTTAAATTCCGCGTTTACGGAGCTAGACGTGCTTCTCGGCCTCGTATATCAAATGTCGGAAACGCCGCAGTGGTTGTTCGGCACAACGCTCGCCTCGGATAAGGGCGGCACCGGTACGTCACATACGGACAGCGGCGCAATCAAGGCGCGGTTCATGCCGATCCTGGCGAAAGTCAATCGGATACGCGCGCATGTTGACCGCGCCTTACGGGATGCAATTTGGACCGCGATGCAGCTCGAAAACTACGCAAATGACGGCGTAAGTGACTTCGAAAAGTACACGCCGGTTTATCCGCGTATATCGTGGAGAGACGGCGTTCCGATCGATGAAAAAGAAGCCGCAGAAGTGGCGCAGATTCGGACGGGCGGCAAAGCGACGATATCCGTTCACGACGCAATCAAGACGCTCGACGGCGTTGACGACGCGGTGGCCGAGGAGATTATACGTAGAATTGACGCAGATGAAGCGCGGACAACGGGAACGGTCGAGTCGACGGTGTTTAACGAATGACGGCACTGATTCCGGAGCCCGTTTACGATTACGACGTCGCAATTCTCGTCCGCGCATATAAGTCCGCAATATCCGCAATATCTGGCGAACTCTCACGCTTAGATTTAACCGCAATGTCTCGCGCTAATGCGAAATCCGCACTCGCCGAGGTTGCGGTTATTTTGCGTTCTCTCAACGACGAGTCGGCCGCGTGGGTCGAGCGTTACATTCCGAAGGCTGCGACGGACGGTATCGCGCGTACCATCGTAGCGCTTGGCGCGGCGGATACGCTTGAGGACGCGGAGAAGATCGCGAAGTTTAACCGGATTAATCGCGAATTCGTTGCGTCGGCAGTCGCGGATACACAGGCGGATTTGCTCGCGGTTACACAGAACGTTGACCGCCGCGTTAAGCAAGCGATCCGCCAGGTAACCGCAGATTCAATGCGCGCTAATCTTACGCGGGGGATCAACGGTAACCGTACGCTAAATGCGGACATTCTGCAGCGGATGCGTAAGACGCTCGGCAGCGCGGTTGATACCGGGATTGTGGATAGCGCGGGCCGGCGCTGGCGTCCGGAAGTCTACGTTGAAATGGTCACGCGGACAAAAATGGCGGCCACGAACCGAGAGTCTACCGTTAATGAAGCGGTCGGCCGTGGAGCTTATTACGGTGTGATTTCGAGGCATAACGCGATCGATAAGTGTCGCGGCTACGAGGGGATGATTGTTAAGCTGACGCCGGACGCTCCGGGGGATTACCGGTAGATTGGCGATTTACCGCGCAACGAGATATTTCATCCTAACTGTAAACATTTGGTAACTGCTATACGCGATCCGAAGTTATTGGAGCAATAGGCTCCGCGTCCAGACGTGAATTGACGCGATAAACTTTACGGTTTGCCATACGATAGCCGACGGGCTCAAAACGGACGGAGGACTTACGATGGAAACCGAAATTAAACGTAACACTGTCTCACGATACCCGATGAATCTGCAGCACTTTGCGGAAGGCGACCCCGATCCGGACCCGAACCCTAATCCGGACCCAACGCCACCCCCGCCAGACAAGACGTTCACGCAAGCGGATCTAGACCGCATTGTTGCCGACCGTCTCGCACGCGATCGCAAAGGCCGCGAAGATTACGACGATATCAAGACGAAGCTGACCGCGCTTGAACAGGCGGAGGCTGACCGCAAGAAAGCGGAGATGACCGCAGCCGAACGTTTGGAAGCGGAGAAGGCCGAAGCGCTGAAAAAGGCGCAGGAAGCGGAGGAACGTAGCCAGGCACGCGAGACAGCCGCTAATCAACGCATTATTAACGCAGAATTCCGAACATTGGCGCGTGAGGCTAACGTACCCGTCGATCGGATTGCTGCAGCGGTAAAATTGGCGGATTTGAGTGCGGTAACAGTCGACGAAGAAGGTAACGCAATCGGCGTTAAGGAAGCGGTCGAAGCGCTGGTGGCTGCGAATGGTTACCTCGTTGAAAAGACGCAACCGAAGTCAGTCGGAGGAGCAAGCGGGGGTAACGCTGACCCGACGGATAAGACGAAGGAACAACTGCTTAAAGAAGCCGCTGAGAAAGCGCGCAAGTCAGGGAAACCGGAAGATCGCGCGGCTTACTCAGCGCTCAAGCTACAGCTCGAAAAATAATAACCACGTTTACTAAGGCGGCCCAATATGGGTGGCCTTTTTGTTTTGACCAAAAACTAGGGGGAAATTTTAAATGACTAAAATTTACACAGCCGATATGGTCGGTAAAAAGTATTCTGTAGTTGACGAGCTTCTTTTGCTTAACCCTCACGCGACACCGATGCTGAATCTGCTCGGTTTTAGTGACCCAGTTACACAGACTACACACCAGTGGTTTGAGGATGAACTGTTTGGTGATGATTCCATCGTTAACGGTGCTAAGCTGGTCAGCGATACTACTATCGTTGCTGCCAACGTTGAGCCTTTCCGTGTCGGCCACGTTGTAAAAATCGGCGATGAGCTGCTGTATGTCTCCGCAATCAATACCGGAACCAAGACGCTGACTGTAGCGCGCGGATATGCCGGAACTACCGCGGCCGCAATCACAGACGGCGCTAAGATCGAAGTTCAATTCGTAGAAGGTACGGAAGGTGCAGATGCGCGCGCAGCACGTTACAAAGCGCGTACACCGCAGTTCAACTACACGCAAATCTTCGACGATTCTATCGAAGTTACCGGTACCGCAGAAGCCGTTACTCAATACGGAATCGGTGATCTGTACGAATACGAGAAGCAGAAGAAACAGCTCGAACTTGCGCTGCAACTCGAAAAGGCCGTCATCGGCGGTATCGGATACCAAAGCGGTAACGTTCGCCAGATGAAAGGTCTTCGGAGCTTCGTTCAGACTAACGTTACAAACGCAGCCGGCGCCGCACTGACCGCTGATATGATTAACAACGCAGCTCAGTCGATCTACGAAAAAGGCGGATTTGCATCTGGCGGTAACTACTGCCTGTGCGTAAGCGCGAAACAAAAACGCGCACTGTCCGCAGTCGATGCGAATAAGATCCTGCTGACACGCGGCGAAAATACTCGCGGTCAAGTCGTAGATAAATTCGTAACTGACTTCGGCCAGTTCGATATCACGCTGAACAACAACCTGGACGCCGGCGAAATGTTCATCTGCGATACTAACCGCATGAAGATTCGTCCGCTGCAAGGACGCGAGTTCTTCCACAAATACCTCGGCGAACAAGGCGACTACACTCGAGGTATCATCGTCGGTGAGTATACGTTCGAACTCGAACAGGAAAAAGCGTTCGCACGCATCAAGAACCTGGCGTAAATATAGCCGCAAATACAACGGAGCCTGCTGACGTGGGCTCCCGTTTGTAACGGAGGTAAACGATGACAAAATACACGTCAAGATACACGGAACTCGCGTTCTACGTTGGCGGTCAGGAACGCAAGTTTTCTGGCGGCCAATACGTAGCGACATCCGCAGACGAGATCGCGGTACTCGACCGCTTGGAGGACGCGATTAAAACGGAGGAACCGCAAGCTGTCGCGGAGGTAAAAGAGGACGCTAGCCCTCAGAAGCCCGCGCCTAAACCGCGTAAAACCTCCGCTAAATAAACGGAGGTGAGCGCATGGCAATTACGGTAGAAGACGCAACAACGTATATCAACGCGAATTGTATCAACGTTGACGATTGGACGGACGCTGATGACGCCAAAAAACTACGGATAGTTAACGTGGCAGGACGGACGCTGACGGCCAAATACGCTCAATACACGATACCGGACGCGGCGGTTTACGAATATGCGAACGCGCTGGCAATCGCTTTTAACGATACGAACGCGCTGCAGCAACAAGGTGTCGCGAGCTTCGGGATTTCCGGCGTCGCTAATTTTACGTTTAAGGACGGAATGAAAACGGGCTTGGATGCGCTGATTCCTGACGTCGTTTATACGTTAATTGGCGCGGAGAATGGCGTTAAGCTCAGCAAGCGCGCAGTTAAGTGGGTGACGATGTAATGGCGCTGATACCGCTGAACCAAACGGTGACAATTACGCCGCCTGGCGGATTCGATCCGGATTATAATACGCCGATACCGGGCGTACCCTATGCGCTGAAATGCCGTTTTAGCGAGGGCGTTAAGCTCGTACGTAATCAATACGGAGCCGAAGTCGTTAGCGTCGGCACGTTCTATTTCGATAAGCTCGCGGACATATCGCTTAATGACAGCCTCACGTACACTAACGAATTATCAGCGGAGACAACGTACACGCCAATCGCAATAAGCGTAAAACGGGCGCTCAACGGTAAGCCGCTAATAACGGAGGTGGACGTATAATGTCGCTGACATTAGCGGATATAAACGCGGCTGTCCGGCTGGCAATGCCGGGAATCACCGTAGTCGGCAACGATTTTATAACGGGTAATCCGGACGATTGCGCATATGTACGGATAACGGGCGGCGGCCCTCCTAGCGAATGGTCATCCGTTGCTTATCCGGCCTTTCAAGTCGTCATACGCTCGAAATTGGCAGCGACGGCAGAGGCGAAAGGTAACGCGCTGATCGCGGCGCTTCACGGTAAGACCGAGTTTATGCTCGGAAGTACGCGCGTAGTTAAGTGCCTGGCGGATCAGTCTACGCCGTGGTATCTCGGACCTGACGAGAGCGCACGCGCACTATACTCCGTCAATTTTACGTTAACAACATCACTATAACGCAGGGCTGTCCGTAATCGGGCGGCTCTTTTTTTGTTGCGCAATAAAAAATACCGAGTCAAAGGGGAAACGTTAAATGGCGCAAAATTTTAGCAAAATCGAGGTAGGTCCGGCAATCGTCGAGTACGGAGAGGGCGCGGATAAGGTCACGTTTGAGACGACCATCGGCGGCGTCGTACTGACTACCGAAACAACTTATCGCGATCAGAAAACGGATCAGACTGGCGAAACAATCGTAGGCAAGCGCATCACAGGCCGTAACGTCAGCGTAACAATTCCATTCGGTGAGTACGAACTGAGTGTAATTCCGAAGATCATGACAGGCGCGGAGGTCGTAACGGGTACCGGCGGAACTAAGGTTAACGTCAAGACTGGCGTAGGCCAGAATCTGATTGATACCGCGAAGATTGCGGTCATTAAACCGATCGCGCACAAGACTGACGCGGACTTCTGGATTACGCTGCCACTTGCGTATTCGGAAACGGATCTTTCCTATTCGTTCAATAACGAGAACGAACGCGTAACCAACGTAACACTGCGGTCGACTCCGGATGCGGACGGTATTGTTCTAATTCTCGGCGACGACACAATCACCGCAACTCCGTAAGTATCACGTTGAAGGGGGCGCTTAACTGCGCCTCTATTTTATTTATAGGGAGCGAAAATAATGCAGCTATTTAAGCGTTCAGATAAAGCGGTTGAGCCCACACAAATTGATCCGAACACGGTCACACTCGGAGGTCAGGCGGTTAAGGTGCGCAAGGTAACGATCGGGCAATGGCGTGAACTAAACACCGTCGTTGGTACGCTACCGCAGATGCTTCTTAGCGTAGTGACAGCCCCGGCAGAAAGCCGTATCTCGTACCTGCTAGCGGTTATTGAGAGCGCGATTGACGACGTAATTAACGTTGTTGCGTTGCTGACCGGTCTTGAACCAGCGTGGATCGACGAGAACGTATCTCCGGACGAATTGATGGCGTACTTTGTCGCCGTTGCGCGCGTGAACGATTTCGGCGGATTCCTAAAAAACGTGCAAGGCGCTCTAAACCTGACGAAATCGCTGGACAAAGCAGCGGACGTAGTGATGAGCGCGGAATAACGTTAGAGGCGTTTTTTATTGACGCAGCCGTGCGCCTCGGCAAAACGCAAGTTGAGTTTGAGAACGGATATTACGTTATGGACTTGCTTGACGTACTCGAAGCGGAGACACGGCGCAGAGCTGGCGAAACGCTGGACGCGCTTAACGTTAACGTGATGTCGCATACGACCAACGTTGACGACTTCCGGAAGTTTGCGGACGGTTTACGGACAGCAGCGGGCTATACGCAAAGCAGCGCGCCGCCTAAATACGATGCGGCCGGTATCAAATTACTCCGCGATCAAATGCGGGCGGGAGTGAGGTGATTACGCATGACATTTAGCGCAGACACGTCCGGACTCTTCCAGTTCCTGGCGGCGCAAGAGGCGCGAGTATTAGCGGCAGCGTTAACGGGCGTACACGATGCAACCGACCACCTACTCGCAGCCTCGCGGAATGAAGCACCACTCAAGACCGGAACGCTGCGGATGACCGCCGGAAAGAAAGTCACGAATGAGAACGGTCAAATATACGGTGAGGTATTTTACTCCGCAACCGAAACGTCAGCCAGCGGCGTCCGCTTTAACTACGCGCTGCGGGTTCACGAAATGGGCGAGTATAAAAACCCGACAACGCCCGGCACGCGTCCGAAGTTCCTTTCGCGGCCGCTGCGTACGAATGAGCGGCTATACCAACGTTTTATAAATGATGCGATAAGGAGGGCGCTAGGATGACAACGGACGGTACAAACGTCGGCGAGATACGCGCACGGATAACGCTGGAAATGACGGAGTTCAGACGCCAGCTTGACGAGGCCCGGCGCAGAATACGCGAATTAGAGCAGGACACTCGGCGCGGCGCTGACGGATTCCGTGATATGAGCGGCGCAATCGCGGGACTTGCTGCGGGCGCGGGCTTATCGAAGTTAGTTAACGAGATGCAGCGCGCAGTTAACGAGGCGACGAAATTACATGCGGCATTTGCGGGACTCGCGGCGGTAGCGAGGGGTTTCGGAGTACAGACACGTGATGCAAACGCGGCCGTACAGGAACTTGCAAGCCGCGGATTCCTATCGCTGACAGAGGCGGCGCAAGCGTATAAGACTGCGCTATCGACCGGCTTAAGTCTCGAAGAGTCAACGAAGCTGATTACTTCACTCGCGGATTCAGCGGCATACGGGCGGCAGTCGTTCTATACGATGGGCGGCGCGATTCAGGCGTCACTCGACGGTATCAAGAACGGTAACTCCGTGCTCGCAGATGCGGTCGGCGTAACGAAGAATCTCAGCGTTATGCAAAAGGAATACGCAGCGTCAATTGGAACAACGGTCGGCAAACTTACGGACGCGCAGAAGATACAGGCGGCGTACAACGGATTTATCTCCGAGGGCGCTTTCTACGTCGGTAACGCAGACCAGGTGATGCAAGGGATTATCGGAAGCCAGGCGCGATTTACGCAGGCGACGAATAGCGCTACTGTTGCGCTCGGCGATGCATTTACACCGGTCGTTCAAAAGGCGCTCGATACTCTGACTCCACTGATTATTGAGTTTGCGGAGTTCACAGCGGAGAACCAGGCGCTTGTATCTGGACTCGCAACGGGAACCGCCGGCTTACTTACCGCAGTTGTTGCGCTTACCGGATTTGCCACCGCGTTAAAGTTAATACCGGCGCTATTCACCGCGATTAAAGTAGCGGCAGCTGGGCTCGGAATTGCGACAGGACCGCTAGGCTTGGCGCTGTTGGCCGTCGGAGCTTTAACGACTGCATTCGGTGCGTTGACTGCGGCTAAAGCGAAAGATAAAGCGGCCACACAAGAGATGCTGAGCGCGCAGAAAGAGCTTAACGAATTGCTCGCGAAAGCGCCAATCGACCGCACGACAGCGGATGACGATACATTGCGCTCAAAGGCGGAGGAGCTTAACGGTGTCCTCGAAGAACGTGCGAAACTGCAGCAGCGAATCAACGAGTTTCAGGCGGTGTGGGATCGCGGCGAAGGTACTCCGGCCATGCTTTCGGAGTCGATGGATATTAACGACGAGCTCGAAAAGCTAGACGTTAAACTCCGCAGCTTAGGATTCGACGGCGTGACGGCGGCAACGGACGCGCTCGGCGAAATGAACCAGGCGCTCAAGTATTCGGTCGACCGTGTTACTGAGCAGGACGAAGCGGAGTATGAAGCGCTGGCAACGAAGAAGGCTACGCTTAAGGAAATGAGCGCATTCGCCACGCAGTTCAAAGAGCTTAACGGACTGCAGACGCTCGACGCCTCGCAGAAAAGCCGCATGGTCGACATTACGGAAAAATTGATCGAGCAGTATCCGGAACTCAACGCGCAGCAAGGCGAAGATGGGCGTATCCGCGCTACGAATATCGATACGATTATTGCGCAGATTGCTACGGACAAGAAGTTCACGGATATGGCCGCGGATAATGCAGCCGCACGTATACGGAATTTTGCGAAGGAAAATGAAGCGCAGGCCAAGTCGGTCCAGGCGCAGATTGATAACTATACGCGACTTATCCAGGCGATGGCGCAAGTATCCGGAGCGCGTGCGGAAACGTTCGCGGATTCAGTTGCGCAAGGCGCTGCGCGTATGAGTGGGGCGACTCCGGGCGTAGCAGATATCGTGCTTAACGGAGCTTTGACGAATAAGGTAACGCAAGAGGCGGAGCAGAAGAGGGCGGAAGCGCTTAAGCAGCAGCAGAAATACGCGGAAGCAGCGCGCAATATGGAAAAACTCGCGGGTCAAGTTGAAACGGGTACGCAGACGTTTACGAAGGATATCGTAGCGCCAGACGCTAAGAAAACGAAATCCTCCGGTAAGACGCCCGCTGAACTCGCCGCCGAAGCGCGTAAAGCTGCGTATGAAGCCGATCTCAAGACCGTTCAGTTTCAAGCGGATTTTATGGATCTTACGGCGGACCAGCAAATCGCGAAATACGAAGCGCTCAAAAAGAAGCACGCCGCGTTCCTAAAGGAATCCGTAGACGATGCGCGCACGCTGCAGTTACAGCTCAAGCAGCTATCGGAGGACAGCGTACAGTCGCGCTATGACTTTAGCGCTACGTGGATTGACGCGGAAGAGAAGCGCATGGAAGACAGCGGTAAAACGGAGCTATCCATCGCGCAGATGAAGCTCGCAAGCTGGACGCGGCTACGTGATCGCTACGCTAAGGATTCGGAGCAGTATAAGGCTGCGGACGAACAGGTACGCCAGTCACGCAAGGATGTTGCGTCCGAAACCGAAGCGGAAGCACGCGCTCTATACGAAGCATCCGCGAAATGGATTGACGCGGAGGAACGCCGTATGTCAGACGCCGGAAAGTCGGAAACGGAAATCGCGCAGATGAAGCTTGACGCATGGACTCGCGTACGGGGCCGTTACGCTAAGGATTCGGAGTATTACGCGAAAGCGGACGAACAGACGTATCAAGCCCGCAAAGACCTGACGAAGCAGACGTTAGCGCTCGCGGAGGATCTGGTTAAGGCGCAGAAGGACGCGATTAAGGACGCACAGGACGCGGAGCTCGACGCAATTGAAGCGCGTAAGAAGGCGGCACTCGACGATTATGACGCGCGTATCGACGCTATCCAAAAGCTGCGCGACGCTAATAAAACGCTGAACGATGACGCCGATTACGAAACGCAGCTCGCGGAGAAACGGGCGCGGTTAACGGAACTGGCGAGCGCAGTCGGTCCGGACGGCATCGCGGAACGTGACGCGCTGCTCAAGGAAATCGACCGTATGCAGCTCGAACATGGGCGGGATCTCGCGGACCGAACGCTCGAAGCGCAGCAGGACGCGTTATCTAGCGAGAAGGACGCGAAGGAAGCCGCGTTCGACGCAGAGAAATCCGCAGCCGAAGCGCAATACAGTGCGCTATTGAAATCGTTCGAATCGTATAGCGGCGATATCAAAACGGTTGAGGACGGAATCGCAGCGTACCGGGTCAGCGTAAGCAGCAGCGCGAACAGTACGATACTCACGGAGCTTGACACGTTTATCGCGCAGTATAACGCGAAAATGGGCGCGATTACGGGAGCGAAAGCGACCACTAGTAATAACGTAGTGTCCGCGCCGGCAGTCGGAGCACTCGCGGGAATTACGTTAAGTCCGCAGCAGCAGGCGGCACTCTGGCACGCGATTCCGATTCCGCAGGCGGCCGCAAAGAGTCCGGCAGCAGTTACGCAGGTTACGCAGACGATCGATATGAGCGTTAATGACGTAGCGCTGACGGACCGCGCGGACATTGCGATGCTTTACGACGAGCGTGCACGCGCTGTATCACGTATTCAATCGGCGGGGGTGAAGACGGTTTAATGACGAAACCTGACGTAAATGTAAACGGAGTATGGATGTCAACGGTAGGGGCGGCGCTTTATGAGCGTCGTCTTCCCGTTTTACCGGACGTTGAAGACAACACGCTTAAGCTCGCGGAAAGGGACGGTGTACTCGATTTCGGCGCTACATACGGGCCGCGTACGCTGACGCTCACGTTCGAGATTACGTCGTCGGCTGCGGATTTTAACGCTACGGTAAGTGCGTTAGCCCGAACGTTCAACTCACGGCGCGGAGTCCTAGCGCTAGAGTTCGCGGACATGCCTGACAAGAAATGGCGCTGTGTATACGCGGGTACGCTGCAGCTTGGCGCGACTGGCTCGCGTTTGATTGACGTGCAATTGCGCATGAACGATCCGTGGCCGACGAGCGCGCAAGATACGGAGCTACACGAATACGGCGACGGCCTGGCGTTCGGTGACGGTTATTTTTATACGGATCACTCCTTCGCGATTACAGCGCCCGGCCAAACGTTCACCGTAAATAACGCGGGTTCGAACGATGTGGGACCGCTGATTCGCATAACAGGCGCGTTTACGAATTTATCGCTAACGGACGGTTACGGTACGCTGACGCTTACGGGATCGACTACGGGAACGGACGTTATCGAGATCGATTGCGCTACGGATAAGCAAACGGTGAAAAAGAACGGCGTCAATGCGTACGCGATGAGTAATCGTGTGTTTCCGCTGCTGTTACCGGGCGACACGGAGTTTACGGTAACTGGCGCGGCGGTTAATGTGCGGATTGAGTTCGTATTCCGCTATAAATATCTATACTAACGGAGGTAATTGCGGATGGGATTTGTAAGACGCGTAATATCGAGCACGCTAGACCTCGCTAACCTAGCGAAACATAACGCTAACTTTGCGGATATCGAAACGGATCTAACGGAGCATCGCGGACGGATTGGCGCAGTCGAAACGGAACAGGCAGCGCAAGGCGAGCGCATTGATAATATCGTAGCTAGTAGCGGTGAGAGTAACCTGGAAATCGTGGACGCGCGCGAGGATTACGGGACGCTGCGAGAGCGGTTGAATACGGAGTTTGGCGGAGTTAATGCGCAGTTGGCGGATATTGCGATTAACCCTGCTTCTTTTGGGGCTGTAGGTGATGGGGTTACAGACGAGACTGCCGCATTCACTGCTATGTCAGCATTCGTCAACTCTATGCCATATGACGATAAGAAAATGATTCGGATCGAATTTGCACAAGGAAAGCATTACAAGTATAGCGGAGGCTTATCCTTTACCCGACCAGTTGAATTATCTGGATTGGCTATTATGGATTATATCGGAACAGGAAAAGTCGTCGAATGTGGAAGGTCCGATAATACCTTAGCAACATATGAATTGTGCTATGCCGTAAAGGATTTGCTGTTTACTGGCGGAGAGTTTATGTCACACGGACTATTTTTCCATAATTTTGTCACCATGCCCGTAGTTAAGTGCAGATTTGTTGATTTTGGAAACGCCTCTGCTTATGGTGTATGGCTGGACGGTAACAACTGGGATACTGATATGTCAGGCGCGCAGTGGAAAACTTTTTCGACATTCAATCGAGCTTCTAATTTTGTTAAGGTTAACCCGCGTGGAATTAATGCGACTAGATTTAGGGGAGATGACATTTTAGCAACTCACCAATCCCCGTATGGCGGACTTGGATTTTGGTTTGATGGATATAACAATACTCTGGCAAATTCTAAAATAGAGGGTTTTACTCCTAATGTACGGATTGGACGTTTCGCTAACAACTCAGTTATTACAAATACTTATTTTGAAGTTGATAAGGGATCGACTGGATGTATTCAGTTCGGGGATGATGTGTCCAGCGACTACGTAGGCGATTTAACAATACGAGACGTTTACTGCAATGTGCACAATACCGACTTAGGAACAGCCAATTATTTTTTGCAACCAACGCGGACGGATGTAGGGCTGCAAAATTGTTTATTGGATAATGTGGTGGTATCGAACAGCAATAGAGAACTGGTCAAACTTAACAATGTAGGTTCCCAGACAGGGAATAAAGTTACCAACTGTAGCGGATATGCTGTTAATGTCAGTACGCTCTTTTCTGATACTTGGGGAGGGGATCAAGGTTCTTCTCCAGTATTCAAAAATTCCTCCAATCAGTCTTTATACCTTTGTATAGAGGCTGGATTAGATTCAGCGCAATATGCTGGTGTGAATATTTCAAACTTTAATGGAGACTCTCTCTATCAGTTTGATACGGCTGCTGCTATTAACCGAGCAAATCATTTTATCCAAGGTAAATTAGTTATGTCTCTAAGAAAGGATGAAGGAATTGAAAGTGCTGACGGTTTATTTCGGATTGCCAAACAGACCGCGGCAACAGACACAATGGCGGGTCATTTTTTTGAAGATACTGACGGTAAAATTAAATACCGAAATCTTGCTGGAACTGTTTATGATTTAACCACATAATCATTGACCATATGCCTGACGTTTGGTAGCATATAACTAAAATGGTTGGTGCTAAGATGAAATTTTTCGTTCTTTTTGTTGTGGTGATAGTGCTAGGATTGGTAGTTTTGATCCTCAACAATAGAATTAAAACAACCGATAATAAGGCTAAGGTGGGTATAACAGCTGGTGCTGTTGTAGCCTGTGTATTTTGGTGGGTTATGCTAAAATGATGGATGGTGGAATGTGAATTGGTTATTCCTTTAGTTGCAGCGGCGTTATTAATTCCAATGACATACTCAAATAAACAAAGTTTGCTTAACAGCAAATATCAAGCAAACATGCTTATTTGGGTCATGTTACTAGTGGTATCAATTAATATCATTTTCAGAGACTTTTCGTACATTGATACTGGCACATACACTTATGACTTTTCCAGTATGACAAGTTATACGCTGAAAGAAACATTTCTCTACAACTCTACAAATGAGCCTCTTTTTGTAATCGTTAGTTGGATAGTTGCACATTTTACGGAGAACCCAAGAATATATCTTGCGGTACTATGGGTTGTATTCATTGTCCCGTTCTACTTATCCCTCAACCGCATGTATAAACCTTGGCAAGTTGCTGTTATTATTTTTTCTTACTTAAATTTTGGATTCTTTTACTCGTATTCTTCAAATGTACTAAGACAGGGGATATCAATAGCGTTTATTATCCTCTCACTGTCTTACTATTTGATGGGTCAAAAAAACAAAAAACCATATGTCTTTTTAACTGTAGGATGTCTGTTCCATTGGACGGGGATAAGCGCAGCCGTTGCCGTTATATTGCTGATAAAAACGAATATAAAGTTGCGCTATTTGCTAGGCTTCTGGATGCTGTCAGCTCTACTTTATGTTACTAATCTTAACGCAAAATTAGTAGCACCATTTGCGGGTATTATTCCAAAATTTGATGTTTACAGTAGCACTAGTGCGCTGCAAGCTTATTCCAATCAGACGAATAGGCTGGATTTCTTGCTTTTTAGCGCTGTTTGGGTAGCAATAGGTATTGTACTATACTACTTCTTTTACAGAGAAGATGAATATTTGAGAATCATTAAAGCTTATATTGTTCTAAATTCTCTGTTTGTGCTTTGTGGGTTCTTAGCCTTTAGTGATCGTATAGCCGCATATTCATGGTTTTTAATACCACTGCTGATCTGGCACCCAATTGTTAAGGCGAAAAAGTATTCATGGATTATGGCTGCTGTTGTAATGATTTTGTTTTTAGTCGTTGGTTTTTACACTGACACCATAAAGTATTTAGACCCTTATAAATTATTTTCATAAGAGTAAAGCCTCTCATATGGTGGAGGCTTTTTGTTTGTAATTTCACAGTTGGACCATACTGCGCAATAGAAAGGTATGTCACCTTCTGCGCTGCCTAACGTATTAACTGTGTACATTAAAACAGCTAGGGGGCATATTTATGAACTTTACAGTAAGTTATTTGGAAGATCAATCTGAGGACCCGACTTTTCTGGTACTCGTTGAGAACGTGCCGCAAGGGTCAAGAACTGTGAGCGGGGTGGTTACGTACACACACGACCGAATGATGGGCAGGTTTGATTTTGGTGAATTAACGCCGATTATCGAACACTGGCGCCAAGTTGAGATAAACGTCTTAAAAAACGCAGTACGTAGTGCAATCTTCGGCCAATAGTTAAAGGATTATACAACTCGCAATCAAACGCAAGCCCTTCGCCATCACGCGCGGGGCTCTTTTTCATGCGCACTTTTACGTAATTACACGAAAGGAGGACGCCATCATCTCGAATTTACTCGCACTCGACCGCAACCTCACGCCAATCGGCTCGCTTGTATCCGCAGACGATATCGTACGCACTCGCCGCATTAACGCGGACTACACGCTGACCTTCACCGTCCCGTTAAACAGCGCTGATTACCGCGATTTACTTCCGCTAAAAGGCCACGTACAAGACGAGCGCGGCCAGTATTACGTAATCAATAAGCGCCAGCGCCAGCGCGACGGCCGCAAGCTAACCGCGCAGATATCGTGCAGCCACGTAATGTACAAACTCGCGGATTACAAGTTCCCGTACGCGTCATATGTTGCGGAGGGCTTCGGCTATCAAATCTCGCAACTCACAACGTTAATCGCAGCGGCAACAGGCGGACGCTTTACGATCGCGGTAGACGACACGTTCGACCTCGCGGACGTCAAAGAGTTCGGCGGCGGCAACTGTCTCGAAGCGCTCAACTACGTAATCGACACGTACGGCGCGGAAGTTGAACCGGATAACTTTACGCTGCACCTGCGCAAGAAGATCGGCGATGCTAATTCCGCGTTACAATACCGCGTCGGCAAGAACATCGTTAGCGCTTCGTTTACGGACGACGGCGGCTCGCTGTGTACGCGCCTATTTGCGGAAATGAAAGACTCGCGCACATGGATCGGGCAACCTGCGTCGACATTAACTACGGATGAACAGGCGCGGCTACTCGCGGCGGACCCTAACGCAATAGTCGACGGAAAGTTGACCGTAAATTACCTCGTCAGTCAATACGCAGGGACGTGGGCCAGCGCCAGCGTTCCGTATTACGACGACTTACTCACGGAGCAAGACGTTACCGATCCGCTAAAACTGCTAGCTGCCGCACGCTTACGTTTGGCTGAGCGCGAAGTCCCTGCGCTGGAAGTGTCCGTATCGGCTGCGGACTTATACAAGCTTGATAGTACGGAGCCGCGTCCGGGCCTCGGCGATACCGTGACTTGCGTTGATCCGGATATGGAACTCACGCATATAACCGCACGCGTCACGGAGTTAACGGAGTATCCATATGCTCGCGATAAGCACGCACAGGTAACGGTCGCAAACGTACTGCGGCGGGATTATGCGCAGATTATCGCGGACCTGGAATCGACGCGGCGGGCGGTAGATAACGTGTTCAGCGGCGGGCGTATACGGGCGGAAGCGTTCGAAGCATACGCGGCGGCTGCGGTAAAGGATATCGCGAATAGCAAAACGGAACTAATTTATCCGGCCGAGGGCGGTATACTGGCGCAGGACAAAACGAATCCGCTGCATCAAGTCCGCCTAACTGCCGCAGGACTCGGCGTATCTACTGACGGATGGAATACGGTTCGCTCAGCGATCACAGCAACCGGAGTTGTAGCGGAAACAGTCGTAGGCCAATTCGGTAATTTCGTATCGACGCTAATCGGCAGCGGAAACAACGTCGTGCAGATTAATACGACCGGAATCGCAGCCGGCCACGCTACGTTTAGCAGCGCACCTTTCCGCGTATACATGAACGGTGACGTTGTAGCGCGCTCGATTACGCTGACTGGTACGATTGAGGACTCCGATATCACCTACGGCACGATTACGGGATCTACGATTCAGACCGATTCAACTACGCGTAAGATCGTACTCGACGGTAGCGGATTCCGTTCGTTTGATAGTACGGGAACGCGGCGTATATCGATCGAGACGGAGGACGATTTCGGCGTACAAGAGATGCGCTACTACGGACCGGACGGCTCATACGGCGGCGGCATCTCCGGTCAAAACGGAGGAATGTTCAGTATCGCGGCGGATAGCCTGCTATCGCTCGGTGGAACTACGGTCGTACTCGGCGGCGATATTGATCATCCTACGAATACTATCGCGGTGCGGGACGGAGTGAGTACGTTCGATTTCAGCAACGTTAACGTCATCAATTTGCCCGCGCTCGATGCGGTCGTATCCGATATTGCGGCGATATGGACTGCGTTAGCCGGTAAAGCTAGCGTTAACCACTCGCACAGTGTTACGATTCCTCCGGGATCTGCAGGCGGTACGTTTACGGTTTCATAATTATAACGAAGAGTCTTGCGCCATTACGCGCAGGGCTCTTTTTACGTAAAGGAGACGTTATCATATGAAAGCACGCGCACTACTCGAATTAACGGTCGATCTCACGAACCCGGCCGCTGAGCTTACGGACGCAATCAGCGCAGTCCTCGGGTCAATCGCGCCAGGCCAACGCGAAGCAGTCCTCCGCAGCCTTGACGAAGCGGTCGGCGTAGCATTAGCGGAGTTTGAACCGCAGAAAACGGAGGCGAGCAATTAATGGACGTATTATGGGCGGAAGTCACAAAGAACGGAATATTTGCGCTGGCCGCTGCGGTCGTGGCCTACGCGTTCTGGAAGCAGCTTATCCGGATTTCAGACGAAGCAAAAGCGCGCGAGGAACGGATCAGCGCGGAGGCACGTACGGAACGCGAACGGATGCATAGCGAAGCAATCGCGCGTGAGGACCGCTTAATGAAGCTGGCGGAGGGACTGACGGATCGATTCGAAGCGCTGGCGGGACAGTACGAAAGCCTGGCGCTCGATGTCCGCGATATTAAAACGGTAGTACACGGAAAGGATGCGGCATAAGAAATGACGTTAACAATCGAACAGGTACGCGCTAAGTCCGCTGCGAAACTCGCCGGGCTTATTCCGTGCGTAAAGGCGGCGGCCGAAGCGCTAATCGACCGGTCGTACGCCGCCGGCATTCCGATCGTAATTACGCAAGGATTACGAACGATTGCGGAGCAGAACGCACTCTACGCGCAAGGCCGGACAGCGCCGGGCAACGTAGTAACGCACGCACGCGGCGGCTACTCGAATCATAACTTCGGCGTAGCGATTGACTTCGCGCTGCTGACGAATGACGGGCGCTCGGTATCGTGGGATACGAAGATTGACGCAGACCGTGACGGTATGGCGGATTGGAACGAAGTGATTGCGATTGCGAAGGCGCTCGGCTTTACGTGGGGCGGCGACTTCAAATCGATATACGACGCGCCGCATTTCGAAATGACATTCGGACTATCGACCGCAGAATATCGCGCGGGGAAATGTCCGACACAGGCGCAGACAGACGCTATTTTAGCGCTGATTAAACCGAAACAGGAGGCGGTCGAAGTGATCGTAAATAAAGCGAACGTAATCATTGACGGATGTAAAGCGAAGGACGGCGTGCTCATCGACGGAGCAGTATACGTTCCATTGCGCGAGGTTGCCGATAAGCTTGGCGCGACCATTACGTGGGATAACGCGAGTAAAACCGCAAGCATCAAAACTAAGGAGGCGAAATAATACGATGAAAAAGCGCTTATTGAATCCGGTATTTATCGCAGCGGTCGCAGGGCTCGCGTATCAATTACTCGTTAAGTACGGAGTCGCTCCGGAAGCCGGCGTATACCAGGCTGCCGTTGATATCGTGAGCTATGCGATTATCGGCGTCGGTATTTACAAAACGTTTCCAGCGGATAGTTCGAAGGAATAATAAAAGCGCGGTCCTTGCGGAGGGATATCCGTAGGGGCTGCGCTTTATTTTTCGTTAGTAGAAGCTTTATATTTACAAAACATACTAACTGGCCGATAATTATTGTAACAATTTCCAACACTTGGGGGAGGTCAGTCCATGTCTAAAGTTTATCGAACGTTAACAGAATCAGTCGACAAGCGCGACATAATTGATTGGGCAGAAGGTAACAGTGCACTTCTAGCAGTAACTAAGGATCGGGTATACATTGTGAAGTCGATGTCACTCTCTCGACCAGACATTAAATCATACGATGTTAAGAGCATTACTTCAATACATATGCAAAAACCTGGTATGCTTACTGCGGGACATATGCAGATCATTGCGAGCGGAGTAGGGGACAAGACAAAGTCACTTAGCTCGGCGTTTGACTACGCCAAGGATGAAAACACTGTAATGATTCGAGACAATTATGACCACTTTCTGAGGCTAGAAAAACTCATCTATAAGCAAAAGGCTGAGATATCTTCCGCTAACTCTCAAGGCGTTCCTGACAACGAGGATGTCTTCGTAAAATTGGAGAAGCTCAAGGCATTATTAGACGCCAACATCGTGTCTAAGGAAGAGTACGAAGAAAAGCGCCTCGAACTTCTGGCCAGGATATAAAATCGCAGTCTTTGCGGAGTAACATCCGTGAGGGCTGCGATTTTTTTCGTTACGAGAACCGTTGCTTACCGCGCTTTTTTCTGTTTCCGCTATCTATCAAGTTCATTACTGGCGATGCCTTATCGTGCTGTTCCCGCAGGTCCGTTCCTGTGTATCGAATGTATACCTGCGTCATATTTAGTGATACATGACCTAAAATGCGCGCTAATGCCATAGGATCACCTGAACCGCGCAGAAATTTGACTGCGAAGTAGTGGCGGAATGTATGTGGAGATACACGCGGACCTACTACTCCAACGCGCTTAGCATATAGTTTAAGCATCTTCCCAAAAGTATCGCCCAGGTAACGTTCTCCGAACTGCGTCAACCATAAATAATCTGATCCCTCAATGTCCATATATGCTATTAACTTTTCTAACTCTTTTATGGTCCGTTGTGAAATAGGCACGACACGCGTTGTATTTGTCTTAGCGATCTCCGCTCGAATTACAATTTGGCGAAGCTTAAAATCCACGTCCGAGACACGTAATCCAGTAAGCTCCTTTATGCGCAATCCACAGTCGATAAGAACAAGCATCATACAGTAGTCGCGCCGGCCAGTGTAGACCCGACGATTAGGAGCGCTGAGAAGTCGCAAGACGTCCTCATCCGTGAAAACTTCAAACGTATCTTTTTCCTCCCGTTGGTAATTTACTTCGTCCATTGGGGAGTGCGTTATTATACGCTCTTTAATGAGGTAATTAAAAAAGATACGCATATTTCGAATAACATTATTGACTGTTCGCGGTGATAATCCTACGCTGCCGATCGGGCTCGTCGGGTGGTCGTCCCACTTCGATTTGCTGAACGTAAGATACTCAATATATTCCCGTAGAATCTCCGCCGTAAAGTCCTTATAGTCCGTAGCCTCATACCATTTACGGAATTGCTCAAGAACTTGCGTATAGGCGCTGATTGTTTTAGGCGATCGGTTCTCCAACCGTTTAGAGTCAATAAACTGCGGAATGTGTTTCGCGAGCGCTATTTTAACGCTCTTTCCTCCTTTCGATACAAACGTAAATTTCGGATCTTTTCGTACCATTTGTCTGCGTCTCCTTTAGCGTTAAAGTTTCGCTAAACGTTCCGATAAAGGTGCGCATTATTTATCGCTATTTCGGAGTGTTCACGTCCAACTATCCGCATCGTTGTGCGATGTGCAAGCGAGTCTGACCGGAGTGAACTCGGAATTTATTGCCATGGTAGCCGACAAGCTGCGCATTGAGCATAAGGTATCTTGAAAGGGTAAGGATCAGGATATGTGAAGGGTTTCACTTTATAAGCAACAAACGATAAAAACCGCTAATTACAGTTTCCTTCGGGAAGCCTGTGATTGGCGGTTTTTATTGTAGTTGCAGAGTTATTCAGTCCAAATCAAAGCCATTGAAGCGGCGAGGTATTTGCATGAAGTCATTCAGCTCAACATCGTTCCATGGGTAATATAGTTGACATATATCCATTAAATAATTATAGTGGACATATATCAACTATATTGATGGTTTGACCGGTTTCCTTATTTCCAAATTACAAAAAAAAGTATCACTTAAGGAGAATGAAGATGAGTAAAGAAACAACTGCTGTCATCACAGGAGCAACCAGCGGTTTGGGGCAGCTTGTGGCTATAGAATTGGCAAAGCGCGGGTTTAACCTTGTTCTGACCGCCAGAAGCAAAGAACGTGCGGAGGCAACTAGAACAATAATTGAAGCCAATGCTCCTTCTGTAAAGATCGGCTTTTTCTACGGAGATTTAGCACTAATGGAGGATGTTAACCGTGTGGGTAAAGAAATTGTTGCGGCCTACCCAGTAATTGATGTGCTTTTAAATAATGCCGGCATACATGCCTTTGAGCCCCGTGTCACTTCCGAGGGCTTCCCTGAAATGATTGCTGTCAATTATTTAGCGCCCTGGTTATTGTCGAAGACACTGCTGCCCTCCTTACAGAATGCAACCAGCGCAAGAGTAGTAAATGTGGCTTCTGAAGCTTCCCGTAGACATGGTGTACTGAAATTGCCCGACGATTTAACCGATACCACTCCGTTCACTGCTCGCGGCTCCTCTCCCATCTATGGGAAAACCAAATTATTGGACATCATGTTCACTGCGGAATTGGCCCGGCAATGGGCAGGAACGAACATCAGCGTAAATGCACTCAACCCGGGCTTTAATGTAACTGGGCTTGGACGCGAGCTCAGATTTGCCTCTGTCATCGAACGTATTTTGAAACTTCTGCGTCTAGGTGATCCTCGTAGAGGAACGGATATCATAATTAAATTAATCGTGGAACCGGAATATGAAAAAGTTTCTGGCGGGTACTTTAACGTTGGAACCGGAAAATCAATCGAACCAGTATCTCCGGGCGGCGACCTTGCGATGCAGAAAAAATTGTGGGAGGTCACACAGGATTTATTAGCGGAAAAAGGCTATTTTGAATCTCAATGTCTGAAGGGGAATAAATAAAATTATGAATAATGACTTGGACATTACTAATATTAAAAAAGGACCACTTCTTTTTATAATGATTTTGGGTGCATTCATTACGGTTTTGAATCAGACCATTATGAGTGTGGCAATCCCGGAACTGATCCTATCTTTTCATATAGCAGCTACAACAGCTCAATGGCTTACCACAGGCTATATGCTGGTCAACGGGGTATTTATCCCGGTGACCGCTTATCTTATGCAACGTTTTACGACCCGTGAGTTATTTATTTCCGCGATGATTGCCTTTTTGGTGGGATCCGTAATCTCCAGTGTTGCCCCTGGATTTGAAGTGCTCCTTATCGGACGTCTCGTGCAGGCAGCAGGAGCGGGTATTATTATGCCCTTGCTGATGAATGTTGTGCTGGCTTTATTTCCTGAGGAGAAGCGGGGAGGGGCGATGGGGCTAATAGGCGTAGCTATCATTTTCGCTCCAGCCATTGGTCCCACTTATGCAGGATATATGCTGGATCATTATGTATGGCGCTCATTATTCTACGTAATTATTCCGTTTACAATACTGGTTATTCTTCTTGCAATTATGTACTTGAAAAATGTAACGGAGCGCACCTTTCCAAGGCTGGATGTTGCGGGAATGATTTTGTCTACAATAGGGTTCGGCACCTTGTTATACGGCTTCAGCAGAGCGGGTGCCATCGGCTGGTCCAGTACAGAAGTCATTATAAGCTTTATTACAGGTATACTTTCGCTAATTTTATTCACCATAAGCCAGTTAAGAAGCAGCAGTCCGTTGCTGGAGCTTAAGGCTTTTAAATACAACATGTTCACGTTAACTACGATTATAAATGTTGCGGTCACTGTAGTCATGTATGCTGATATGATGCTGCTGCCCATCTACTTGCAGAACATGAGACACTATACGGCTCTTGAGGCCGGAGAATTGATGTTACCTGGTGCCTTGCTTATGGGACTTCTAATGCCGGTAGCAGGAAGACTATTCGACCGCTTCGGAGCCAAATGGCTGTCTGTTGTCGGCATTGCGATTACAATTGTGACCACAATCGGGTTTATTTCCTTAACTTCCTCTACAAGTTATACGTATCTCCTGCTGATGTCTACCGGCAGACGGGTGGGAATGGCGCTGTTTCTGATGCCAATTACTACTGCCGGGCTTAACCAGCTGCCTGTATCACTCCACGCTCACGGTACTGCAATCTCGAATACGGTGAAGCAAGTTTCAGGGGCCATCGGCACTGCGCTTCTGGTCACAATTCTTACGAACCGTGCACAAGCCCACGCTATAAAGTTATCTGCAGAAGGAGTAATTACGGACTCCACAAAAATTGTGCAGGAGGCTTCCATTGCCGGAATGAATGATGCTTACTTTGCTGTTATTATTTTTGGGATCATCGGTCTAGTTCTTTCCTTATTCATAGAAAAGACCAAACAGACCGAAGTGGCAAAGTGAACTGACTATGCAGCTGATTTAAAAGAGTTCGGTAATTACGGTTAAACAGAAATTCTTAAATTTGCAAAAAAGGTCCCGACTCCCTAGAGCCGGGACCTTTTTTGGATAAAGATATTTTAAGGTATTAATTGTTATATTGAAACACAAAGTGTTATCTTGTGTTATGATAGAGGTAGAGGTGACCCCATGAACGATTTCGATCATTATCCCGATGAGCTCGGAGACTTTATCCGGCACTTCAGGAAAGCGCGAGGTTTGACCTTAAGGGGTCTGGAAGAGAAGAGCGGCATCAGCTACTCACAGCTTAGCAAGATTGAACGGGGAGAAAGCATTCCTCTAAAAGACAACCTGGACAAAATAATCGAAGCGCTCGGAAGTGATCTCAAGAACCGGATGTACCACCTGGCCGATTACATGCCTGATATTGAATATATTAAGACGTTGAAGCAGGGATACAAGCAGCCGCTACATGATCAGTCACAGGATTACAGATATGAGACAGCTTTTAATAAGCTGAAGGCGTTTCGGGCTAAGGAAGGTAAGGAGACGTCTTATGTTTCGTTTGATTCAGACGAAGTTATCGTTTATGAAACGGAATATGGGGCAGGAATGGTAATAGAAAAAATTGAGAAATATAATCTTACGGATGTACTCAATGACAAGTTTGAAGGAAATCTGGATTCACTGCGGAAACAGCCCCGCAAAGGCCGGCAAGCCTATCTGTTCGGGGAGTGGCTGAGGGAGTATATCTACGAGCTCAAGGAAGAGGAGCAGGACGAGATTATTCAGGCTTTGAAGGAATTCACCCAGTTTAAGGCGCAGCAGGTTAAAGGGGCTTTTAAGTAGCTGTGAGCCGGTACAACCAGTTTTCAAAAATGAATAATGTTGCCCTTTCTTGCAGCCATCTATTCATCTTGATCCATAAACCAACAAAAAATGGTTCGACAGAAAAGGGGATATCTATTAATGAGAATTAACATGAAATTTACCACCAAGGGAAAAGCCGCAATCGAAAATTTCAACAATGAAGAGCTGCTGGAGATTTTCGCCCGTTACATCAAGACCCTGACCAAGAAATACGACATCGAAGTCGATGTGCCTCTTGAAGTAAACCAGAACATCGTAGGTGACGGTACGGTTATTGCGATGGCACAAAATGTGAAATGCGATGTCGATACCTTCTTTAAGGAACTAGGCCGTGATATTAAAGTGCCGCTCAAAAAAAGACTTGGCGGGAAGTTAGATAATGTGTTTAAAACTGAATTTATCGAGTAGTCGGGCGAGTATGACGCTGTGTTCCGGTCCGCATGCAAAGAAGCCATCCTCTTCACGGAAGTGAGGGATGGCTTCTTTAGATATAGGTTTTGAAATTATGGTTATTGAAATGAATTATGTAGAAGCAGGCTGGAACAATGTGCTCACACATCCTGAAGCTTAGAGGCTGCAGATTTTCTTCCAGATAGAACACTTACTATAATTTCAATAAAATCAGGCGAAGCTTTTGCCTCCACCGCTAATTCATAGATATTCAACAACTGCTCGTCAGATAATAATTCAAGTGATGAGGGTCGCGGAGAAGGATGAAAATAATAATCCATTAGATTCCTCCATCAAATAGTATAATGATTTAAATTGTAGCTAATCTATTTAAATGGTACCATTTGGAAGGTTATCCGTCTCCTGGCATTCGCCCTGCGAATCACCCTTTACAAAACAGGATGAATATGTAATAATTATAAATTTGTTTTCATCAATATTGAATTGAAAAAAATCCCAGTGCCTGCTAGACACTGGGAGTAGTAGAGAGCTATAACCCGCAGCGTATCAGTCTGCAGATTTTTTTAAACGGGAAGCCAGGAATCTCTTGATTCGCGGTTCGTTAGACTCCGAGACAGTGGCAAATTGTTCGCCTTCGGTAAAATGAACAATTTTCCGCTCGGCGTCGTACTTGTCAACGTTGTCAAGACTGACAACATTGTTACGGTCAAGGCGTTCGAATCCTTTACCCTTGTAAGCAATCAACAGATCGGAAAGAGTAGTGGGGAGAACAAACTCGCCTTCTTTCGTATGGACGAATATTGCATTCTTAAAACTCGAAAAATACAATATATCTTCTTCCCTGATATCCAGGGAGGAGCCGTCGTTTTGTAAGACACGCATGTTTTCCCATCCTTGTTTGATTACTTACGCAATTCTTTGGGTGCTTCCGGGCTGTGTGCCCAAGGTTTCAATACAGTAGAGAAAAAACGGGCAGATGAAGTTAATGTCTTAGAAGCATAACGGGCAATGGTTTTTTTCATATTAAGCTCCTCCTTTCTTAGTACTGATAATGGTTAAGCATTGAGCAAAAAATGCTAATGCTATCACATCCGAAGCAATCAAAAAATTGGCGCTAACCATCAGTGCAGAGATTAGCTTCATCCAGGGATACCAGTGATGAGGAATTTGGGCATTGACGTCAGGATTTGGGGAAAAAGCTAAAATCAAGAGCAGGGACGCTATATTAATTAGCCATAAGTTATCCTTGAACAGGTAAGAGACATGAGGTAGCGAAGAACACAGGGTAATGGTAAAAACATTGCAGGCTGCAGCAGTCTTGAGATGCTTACCACCAGAGAAAAACCGCAGGACTGCAAAGCTGAAAAGAACGATTGCAGTGCCGGCAAAGCTGCCCGTAAACCAGCCGATTAGCAGTGACACTGTTACGATCAACAGACTATTAAGAATAAGGTTAAGGGCATATTGCATAACCTCAACAGAGCCGGTTTCCTGAGGGTTAGCTTGTTTTATGATAGTTGCCAGCTTATAGCTTAGTGTATTCATTCCCGCTTCGGTCCTTTGTATAAGATAGATATATATAGCAAAAGAGCAGAAAACCATAGATTAAAGGAACAGTTAAGAAGTATGTAGAATTAAAGAGATGCTTGATAGAGATAAGTATAGCAGCAGTAGGAAGGTTTAAGATAAACAACAGTATTTCCCGTTTGGTGACTTTTATCAAACCGTTTGGCTTATCCGGAATAAAATCGAAACCTTTACGTCTACGACCTATGTAGCATCCGATAAGAATAGCAGAAGCAGCTGATAAAACTTGCATTATATACGCGTTGATATCGACCCCAAAAAAATTATGTGTTGAGAAAATTCCAATATTTTTGAATAATGAAATAAAAACAATTTGAATGAAAGTATAGGCTTGATAGGTCATCCCAGTTAAAATAGCTGAATAGAATAAATGAATGCGGAATAGCAACCAAAAAAAGCAAAACATCAGAGCATATTGGATAATGATGTCTAGCTCCACCCATTCATAATTCACTCGAATAACATAGGAGAAGAACGCCATTATAAAACCAGCAAAAATCATCTCTTTTGGATAAATGTCAATTTTGAATAAGCTGAAAGCCAGAAAAAACATTGCGAATGTTTCCAACCCTGAAAAAAACATATAAAGCACAAAATCCAGCATGCCTACACTCCCGATGAATAGATTAACTTTTCCTTAATCTTGCAAAGATTATACATAATATACTAAAATACAACAATGGCATTTTATGCATTTCGTCAAATTTTTTCATAAAATTGGGAGTGGAAGGGGCCGTTTATATGAATCAGCGTCCGGAAAAAAGTGAATATTTGGAGTATCAAACAGCGTACATCTCTTTAGTACCATCTGAGGGAGATCTGGCGGCTATTCTCCGCGAGCAGTCTAAGGAAATCTTTACGCTGCTGGAGGGTCTCACTGAAGAGCAGGGAAGCTACAGGTACGCACCGGGAAAATGGAGCATCAAGCAGATGATTGGCCATTTGACGGATAACGACCGGATCATGTCCTACCGCCTTCTTTGTTTTGCCAGAGGTGAGCAGGCGCCGCTGCCCGGATACGATGAGAATGATTATGTGGCGGCAGGAGATTTCGACCGGTTCAGCTTGAAGGAAATGCTGCTTCACTACCGGATCGTTCGTGAGTCTACGCTTGCATTGCTGGAAAGCCTGCCGGCTGATTCTTGGACTAAGGCAGGGCAGTTTTTCTCGGTGCCTATGACAGTCAGAGCTCAGGCCTGCCTGATCATTGGACATGAACGGCATCACATGAATGTATTGCAGGAGCGTTATTTGAAGCAGGCGTGATCGACTGTGGAGTATGAGGCGCTGAAAGTCATTCAAAGCTAAAATTTCTCTAAAAAAAGCATTCCAGCGTATGTATAACGGCGCCGGAATGCTTTTTTATTGTTTACAGGGGAGGATTCTTGTGACATTTGCGGCAGACCGGGTAGTAAGCTTCATTGCCGCCGATTTGGATTTGTTTGCCGCTGTAGACGGGCTTGCCGTTCTCAACCCGCAGTGCCATCGTGGCTTTTCGTTCGCAGAACCAGCAGATGGTCTTCATCTCTTCAATTTTATCGGCGTAGATCAGCATGTATTTGCTGCCTTCGAAGAGATTGTTCTGGAAATCATTTTTCAGGCCGAAGGCCATGACCGGAATGTTCAATTCATCCACGATCCGCACCAGCTGAAGGATGCAATCCTTGCTGAGGAACTGGCATTCATCAATCAGCACGCAGTGGGGCTTCGGTAGATTGCTGCTTACTATGCTGTAAATATCCGTATTCTCATCGACAGGTATGGCCTGCTTGCGCAGTCCGATGCGGGAGGAAATATACCCGACCTCGTCCCGATCGTCCAGGGATGGGGTGAAAATGAGCACCGACTTGCCCTGCTCCTCGTAATTATGGGCTACCTTGAGAATCTCAATGGATTTACCGCTGTTCATTGCCCCATACTTGAAAAACAACTGTGCCACGTCCATCTGTCCTTTCGCTCTATAACCTGAAGTATAGTATTCCTAAAAATGCGACTTTATTAGAGTATCATATGAGCAGCCGAGCTAGCCAGTGAAAACATGTTGAATCCCAAACTTTCCGTCTGCGGCGCACCTGAGGTAAAGATCATTACATCAGATGTGTTATAATGTACGCACTTGTGTTTTCAGCTGGAGAACTCTTATTAGGAAGGAAGTATGGCAGGTGACAGATAAATTGGAGCAATTCCAAGAAAGACTGGCCGGGGTGATGGAGAACGGGGGGCTGTCTGCAGAGGCGCAAAGCCTAATGTCGGAAATGATGGACGAGCTGGCAGAGCTACAACGCAGTAACAAGGCACTGCGGCGGGTTATTTTGAAGAGCGGTCAAGGCTCAGCAATGTCTACCCGTTTGCGGGATGCACTTTACGAATAGAACAAGAGGATAACGCCGATGAACCTAATTTTCTTATATCTCAAAAAATACAGGGTAGCAGCTATTGCCGCACTGGTAATGATGGGAATTGAGCTGGCAGTGGAGCTGTCACAGCCCTTGCTGATCGCGAAGATTATCGATAACGGAATCAGGGAAAAGGATATGGCGGTGGTCTGGCTGTGGGGCGGTGTGCTCACCCTTAGCGCTGTAATAGCGTTTGCGGCAGGCATTTTGAGTTCTTTTTTTGCCTCTCATGCCAGCCAGGGCTTTGCTTATGATCTTAGGGATAAGCTGTACGAAAAGGTGCAGTCCTTCACTTATGAAGTGTTCAGCCGTTTTCAGACTTCTTCACTGATCACACGGCTGACCGGGGACGTGACGCAGCTGCAGGATACGGTATTTATGGCACTGCGTTTTATGACCCGTGTACCGCTGGTGGTGCTGGGCAGTGTAATTATGGCGCTGGTCGTGCATGTGAAGCTGGGCTTATTGCTGGCCGTCACGCTGCCGCTGCTGATTGTGGTACTGACTTGGGTGATGCGCAGGTCTTCGGCCTTGTTCAAGATTGTGCAGAGCAGAGTTGACGGTGTAAACGGTGTCATTCAGGAGAATCTTACAGGCATCCGACTCATCCGGGTATTTGTTCGAATGGGTCATGAGATCGGCCGCTTTGCTTCGTACAGCGGGGATCTGATGAAATCCACTGTTGCTGCATTAAGGTTAACCGAAACGATGGGACCGCTCATTATGCTGATCGTAAACGCGGGAATTGTAGCTGTGCTGTGGTTTGGGAGAATTGAAATTTCTGCCGGGCAAGCTACGCTGGGGGAGACTGTCGCAGTTATTAACTACGCCTTGCGTACCATTGGGGCGATGTCGGCCCTTTCCTGGATTATGGCGACCTTCTCCCGGGCTGTTGCTTCGGAACAGCGCATTTCGGAAGTAATGTCCTCATCCGAAGGCCGGGGAGAAACCGGATCGGCCAATGTACAGGTAAGCGGGGCATCCATCGAAGGCAGAGTGGAATTCACTGATGTGTGCTTCAGTTACCCAGGAAGCGATATAGCTGTGCTGGAGCAAATCTCATTTGCGGTTCAGCCTGGTGAGCGTGTAGCCATCATGGGCGCAACCGGCTCTGGAAAGTCATCGCTGGTGAGCCTGATTCCCCGTCTATACGAGCCTGACAGCGGGATCATCAGGATTGATGGAGAGAACAGCTCTGAGATGGAGGTTAACAGGCTGCGCAGGTCTATTGGTTATGTTCCGCAGGAGATCATGCTGTTCTCCGGTTCGGTGCGTGAAAATATTGCCTGGGGAAATGAGCATGCTACGATAGAGGAGATTGAACGGGCGGCTGCGGCAGCCCAGATCCATGAGACGATCACTGGTCTGCCTCAAGGCTATGAGACGATGCTGGGCCAGCGTGGGGTCAATCTGTCCGGAGGCCAAAAACAGCGGTTGACCATTGCCAGGGCACTCGTAAGGAAGCCGGCAATTCTGATTCTTGATGATAGCACCAGTGCCCTTGATGCGGTTACAGAGGGGCTGCTGCTGAAAGAACTCAAAAAAATGTCCTGTACCACCTTTCTCATTACCCAGAAGATTAGCTCTACAGTCTCTGCTGATTTGATTCTGCTGCTTGATGAGGGCAGGCTGATCGCCGGGGGAACACACGGGGAGCTGATGAAGGATTCAGCACTTTACCGCAAAATTAACGAATCACAGAATGAGGAGGCGGTGCAGCATGTTCAAAGCACTACTTGAGCCTTTCCGCCATCCGAAGCTGGAACTGGGACTGGGCGAGGGGAAGAGCTTCGGATCCCCCGCCGGACGGAAGCCGAAAGCCAGGGCGAAAAATTCATCAGCTACACTGAAACGGATCTGGGCTTATCTAGCTGCACGCAAGGCAAAGCTGATCCTGGTGCTGGTGATGGTTCTGCTTAGCTCCGGGCTTGCCCTGCTGGGGCCGTATCTGATCAGCAGAGCAGTGGATCATTACCTGGAGGGAGACGGCGGCAGCACATGGATCGTTTTTTTAATCACGCTGGCCTTGGTGTATATATTTAATTCTCTTACGTCATGGCTGCAGAATATCTGGATGATCGAAATTGCCCAGGAGACGGTATACCGGATCCGTACGGATCTGTTCGCACATTTGCACCGTCTGCCGATCTCCTTCTTTAACCGCAGGCAGCAGGGTGAGATTATGAGCCGCCTGACGAATGATATCGAGAATATCAGCTCTACACTTAACAGCTCGGCAATCCAAATTTTCTCGAGTGTCTTGACCTTACTGGGGACGGTTGGGGTAATGCTGTGGCTGAGTCCACTGCTCACTCTGCTGACGTTCATTGTCGTGCCGCTGATGACGCTAGGCATGCGCTGGATTACGCGGCGTACAGGCCCGCTATTTAAAGAGCGGCAACGCAATCTGGGCGAGCTTAACGGATTCATTGAGGAAACTTTGTCCGGCCAGCGGATTATAAAGGCCTTCTCCCAGGAGGAACGGGTAATCAACGGTTTCCGCGAGCGGAACGGGCGTATCATGCTGTCCGGGTACTGGGCACAGTCGATTTCCGGCTTTATTCCCAAATTAATGAACGGGCTAAACAATCTGAGCTTTGCTATCGTTGCAGGGGTCGGCGGTCTGCTGGCCATCCGCGGCCTGGTCACGGTCGGAGTGATTATCGCTTTTGTGGAATATACACGCCAGTTCACACGGCCGCTGAATGACCTGGCTAATCAGTGGAACACCCTTTTGTCGGCGATTGCCGGAGCGGAGCGGGTGTTCGAAGTGATGGACGAGGAAAAGGAAGCGAGGGATGAAGGCGCTGCACATCTGCTGGAGCATGTGGAAGGTGCGGTGAAGTTTTCGGGGGTATCCTTCTCCTATGACGAAGGGGCTGATATTCTGCAGGATATCAGCTTTGAAGCGAAGCCTGGGGAGATGATCGCCCTGGTCGGGCCTACGGGTGCGGGTAAAACCACGCTGATCGGGCTGCTGTCGCGTTTTTATGATCCGGACAAAGGCAGCATCACACTCGACGGCCAGGACTTGTCCTCCATCCGGCGGGAAAGTCTGCGCAGCCATATGGCTTTTGTGCTGCAGGATTCCTTTCTGTTCAAGGGGACGATTCGTGACAACATCCGCTACGGCAGGCTGGAGGCTACGGATGAGGAAGTGGAGCAGGCGGCGAAGCTTGCGGGAGCTCATGCTTTTATTATGCGTATGCGAGGCGGGTATGACCGGATGCTGTCGGTGGATGGAAACGGGATCAGCCAGGGGCAGAAGCAGCTGCTGGCGATTTCGCGGGCGATTCTGGCTAACCCGTCAATGCTCGTACTGGACGAAGCGACAAGCAGCATTGATACCGTGACCGAAATCAAGATTCAGGAGGGTCTGCAGGCGCTGATGAAGGGCCGGACCAGCTTTGTCATTGCCCATAGGCTGGGCACGATCCGCGCTGCGGATCGCATTTTGGTGCTCAAGAACGGACGGTTGGAGCAGCAGGGTTCCCATGAGGAGCTGTTGCGGCAAGGCGGATTGTACAGTGAGCTGGTGCGGGGGGCTTCCGCAGCTTCACGGGCAGAATAAAGCAATACAAAAGGCAGATCCGTTTTACCGGAGCTGCCTTTTTGTATTTTGTATTTAGATTGAAATGGAAGACTAAACTAAAGGGGGTTAGTGTGTAATCTCGGCTAAGGCCCGAAATAGAATGGTATGTTTAAACCGTTGTATCCGGTGAGGCCGGCTGCTGGGCTTTTTGCTTTTCCCGGAATCTGGGTCCCACGTAGTTCTTCTTGCGGTCCCTGGTCAGAATCCAACCGCCGAGGAAGCTCATTCCTGCCAGGAACAGAAGCAGTCCGCCGCCAAAATGCAGCCAGGCAAATACGGGTGTTACCGTATCATCGCCGTGCATGGAGACGTAGTTGAAAATATCATCCTTCATCATCAGGAAGCCCTTCATCGCCATCAGACCCGGAAGAACGAGAATAAGAATAGCAATGAAGCGTGAAATGAGCAGTTTCATTTAGGATTCATCTCCCTTGCAGGCCTTTGGATTCACCCATATGATAACGCTTCAACCGGTAAAAGTCCATGTTTACATGACGTTTATAAGTTTTGTATTAGGCTTAAAAGGGAGTACAATGTAGGGAGTTATGCAGAACTTATGAGTAATGACTGGAGGATACATATAATGACAATTTCCTGTGACGTGGCTATTCTGGGCGGAGGAACCGGCGGTTATGTGGCAGCGATCCGCGCGGCCCAGCTGGGTAAGTCTGTCGTCGTCATCGAAATGGACAAACTGGGCGGAACCTGCCTGCACCGCGGCTGCATTCCGAGCAAGTCGCTGCTGCGCAGTGCAGAGGTATATGCTGAAATACAAGAGAGCGAGAGCTACGGGATCGAAACTGCCGGCGTAAAGCTGGTATTTCCGAAAGTACAGAGCCGCAAGGAAGCAGTCGTCGAGCAGCTGCACCAGGGCGTACAGTTTCTAATGCGCAAAAATAAAATTCAGATAGTGAAGGGCAAGGGACGTATTATCGGCCCTTCAATTTTCTCCCCGCGCAGCGGTGCCGTGGCAGTGGAGCTGGAGGATGGCGAAATGGAGACGGTGGTCTCTACCCATCTGATTATCGCGACGGGCTCCCGTCCGCGTGTACTGCCCGGCCTTACACCGGACGGCCACGTTATTCTCAGCAGTGAAGAAGCGCTGACGCTGGAAGAGCTGCCGGCTTCGATCATTATCGTAGGCGGCGGAGTGATCGGAGTGGAATGGGCTTCGATGCTGGCGGATTTTGGCGTACAGGTTACGGTTGTGGAAGCAGCAGACCAGCTGCTGCCGTTCGAGGATGCGGAGATTGCCAGGGAGCTCATGCGCCTGCTCAAAAAACGCGGGGTGAAGGTTCTGACCGGAACCACTGTCGATGCGGAGACCCGCGTGGTGACGGAGGACGGTATAACCATCGAAGCCCGCAAAGGGGATCAGAGCCAGACGTTGTCCGCCGCAAAGCTGCTGGTCTCTGTAGGCAGAGTAGCTAATATTGAGAACATCGGGCTGGAAAATACCGATATCCGCTTTGATAAAGGGGTTATCGAGGTCAATGACAACATGCAGACAGGCGAGCCCCATATCTATGCGATCGGTGATTGCATCGGGGGACTTCAGCTGGCCCATGCTGCGAGCCATGAAGGTATTCGTGCCGTCAATCATCTGGCCGGCGAGAAGCTTCATCCATATCATGCCCACCTTGTTCCCCGCTGTGTCTATACAAGGCCGGAAGTAGCCAGTGTCGGTTATACAGAGAAGGAAGCCCAGAGCCTCGGTCATGATGTGGTGACAGGAAAATTCCCGTTCTCGGCCATCGGCAAGGCGATTGTGTACGGTATGAAGGATGGCTTCGTTAAGGTTGTTGCTGACCGCATCAGCGGTGATATTCTTGGGGTGCAGATGATCGGTCCGCATGTGACCGACCTGATCGGGGAAGCTGCGCTGGCGCAGCTGCTGGATGCCACACCTTGGGAGATCGGGGAAGCGATCCATGCCCATCCGACCTTGTCCGAGATTATTGGAGAAGCTATGCTGGCTGTGGATGGCAGAGCAATCGGATTCTAGGAAACGATGCAGGTAATAAAAAGAAGCCGAAACAGAGCTAATTACGTCTCAGGACCGTAAAATAGCGCTATTCCGGCTTTTCCTCTCTTTTCTTTTTGACTGTAAAGGGCTTATAATGATCTTGAGTTAGGTTTAGTACCTGGTTATAAGATCAGGGCACAATAGATGGAGTTGTACGAATCAAAATATTTAGGAGGTACCTCTGTATGGAATCCCAAGGTACTACTGTAGGAACGGTTAACAGACATTCACAGCTTGGACTCACAGACGGCCAGGTCATTGATATGTACAGATATATGCAGCTCGGGCGCAAGTACGATGAGCGCAGTCTGCTGCTGCAGCGTGCCGGCAAGATCAACTTTCATGTCTCCGGTATCGGCCAGGAGGCGGCGCAGGTTGCAGCAGCGTTTGCGCTGGATCGGCAGAATGATTATTTTTTACCGTATTACCGCGATTACGCCTTTGTATTGTCGGTGGGTATGACTACGCGTGAGCTGATGCTGTCCGTATTCGCTAAGGCGGAGGATCCCAACAGCGGTGGCCGGCAGATGCCGGGCCATTTCGGCAGCAAGCGCCTGCGCATCGTGACGGGCTCAAGTCCTGTGACAACCCAAGTTCCGCATGCGGTTGGCTTCGCACTGGCAGCTAAGATGAAGAAGAAGAAGTTCGTCTCCTTTGTCACCTTCGGGGAAGGCTCCAGCAACCAGGGGGACTTCCATGAGGCCTGCAATTTTGCGGGTGTGAATAAGCTGCCGGTCATCATTTTTTGCCAGAACAACCAGTATGCGATTTCTGTTCCGGTCCACAAGCAGCTTGGCGGCAAAATCAGCGACCGTGCGCTGGGCTACGGCTTCCCGGGTGTGCGCGTTGACGGCAATGATCCGTTGGAAGTGTACCGTGTGGTTAAGGAGGCACGGGAGCGTGCGATTGCCGGGGAAGGGCCGACACTGATTGAAGCGATGATGTACCGTTTGTCACCGCATTCGACCTCTGACAATGATCTGGCTTACCGGACCAAGGAAGAAGTCGACGAAAACTGGAAAAAAGACGGCATCGCCGCGTTCCGCACTTATCTAACCGGACTAGGACTGTGGAGTGACGAGCAGGAGCGCGATCTTGCCGCTGAATATAATTTGGAACTTAAAGAGGCTATCACATACGCCGAAAATGCACCGTTTCCGAAACCGGAAGACACGCTGCTGCATGTGTACGATGATTCCGGCCTCAAAGGAGGAGCATAACTCATGGCGATGATGGAATATATCGATGCCATCCGTTTGGCGATGAAGGAAGAAATGGAACGCGATGATTCGGTATTTGTGCTCGGCGAGGATGTTGGCCTCAAGGGCGGTGTGTTCACCACCACTAAGGGATTGCAGGAGCAATTCGGAGAAGAGCGTGTGATGGATACACCGCTGGCCGAATCGGCGATTGCCGGTGTTGCCATCGGGGCAGCGATGTACGGTATGAAGCCGATTGCGGAAATGCAGTACTCAGATTTCATGCTGCCGGCCACCAACCAGATTATCAGTGAAGCGGCCAAAATCCGCTACCGTTCCAATAACGACTGGAGCTGCCCGATTGTGATCCGTGCGCCGATCGGCGGAGGGATTTTCGGCGGACTGTATCATTCCCAGTGCCCGGAATCGATCTTCTTCGGTACGCCCGGACTGAAGATCGTAGCGCCTTATTCGGCAGCCGATGCCAAGGGCCTGCTGAAGTCTGCCGTACGAGACCCTGATCCGGTGCTGTTCTTTGAGAATAAGAAATGCTACAAGCTGATTAAGGAAGATGTGCCTGAAGGTGATTACACCGTGCCGATCGGCGAAGCGAACCTGCTGCGTGAAGGCAGTGATATCACAGTTATCGGGTACAGTCTGCCACTGCATTTTGCGATGCAGGCAGCAGAGGAACTGGAGCGCGAGGAAGGGATTACCGCGCATATTCTTGATCTGCGCACCCTGCAGCCGCTTGACCGTGACGCGATTATTGCGGCGGCCCGCCAGACCGGCAAGGTGCTAATTGTCCACGAGGACAACAAAACCGGTGGCATCGGCGGTGAAGTGGCAGCGATTATCGCTGAACACTGCCTGTTCGAGCTGGACGCACCGATCTTCCGCCTGTGCGGTCCTGATGTGCCGGCGATGCCGATTAGTCCGCCGATGGAGAAGTTCTTCATGCTGAGCAAGGATAAAGTGAAGGCGGAAATGCTCCGGCTGGCACAGTACTGATTAACATGATTCCGAAGTGAGTTTTGTACGAAGTTAATTCAGGAATCATCCGCTAACAAAACTTAAGTGTATGCTTCCGGAGTGAGTTTTGTACGAAGTAATTCCAGGAAGCATCTGCTTACAAAACTTTAAGGAGTGACAATATGTCTGACAATACAAAGCTGACCGATGTGATTATGCCGCAGCTTGCGGAATCACTGGTGTCAGCTACGATTGGCAAATGGCTGAAGAAGCCAGGGGATATGGTGGAGCAATATGAACCGCTCTGTGACCTCATTACCGATAAAGTGAATGCCGAGCTCCCTTCCACCGTGGAAGGTACGCTGGTAGAGCTGCTGGCCGAGGAAGGCCAGACGGTCAGCGTGGGCGAGATCATCGCCCGCATCGCCGTAGCCGCGCCTGCCGGAAGCTCCGCACCGGCAGCAAAGGCCGTACCGCAGGCAGCTTCCGCTGCGCCTGCCCTAGGCACGCCTGCCGCACCGGGCCGGCCGGCTGCGCTGGCTCCTTCAGCAGCGGACGCGCCGATGCGCTCCCGCTACTCACCGGCGGTGCAGACGCTTGCCGCTGAGCACCGCATTGACCTAGGCGCCGTGCCGGGCACCGGACTCGGCGGACGCATCACACGCAAGGATGTGCTGATGTTCCTGGAGAACGGCGGCGCTGCTGCCGTTCAAGCTGCGCCAGAAGCCCGGACTGTGCCTGAAGCCTCCCAGCAGCCTGCGCTGCAGGCCATTCAGGCGGAGGTACAGGAGAAGCTGGAGCCGGTCCGCCATTCCGGTCTTCACCTGAGCGAGTCCCCTCGTATTCCAACGATTGAGGTGGAAGGCGGACTTGGCAGCAGCTCGGAATATCTGATCGACGTTACGCCGATCCGCAACACAATCGCGACAAGAATGCGCCAGAGTGTGTCAGAAATTCCGCATGCCTGGACGATGATTGAAGTGGATGTAACCAATCTGGTCGTGCTGCGCAACAAAATTAAGGATGAGTTCAAACGCAAGGAAGGGATCAATCTGACTTATCTCGCCTTTATGATGAAGGCTGTGGTCAGTGCGATCAAAGATTACCCGATTATGAACTCGGTTTGGGCTGTTGATAAAATCATCGTCAAACGTGATATCAATATCGCGCTTGCTGTCGGTACAGAGGATTCCGTCATGACGCCGGTTATCAAAAAGGCCGACCAGAAGAATATCGCTGGGCTGGCCCGCGAGATCGATGAACTGGCCCAGAAGACCCGCGAGGGCAAGCTGCGCCTGGATGATATGCAGGGTGGTACCTTTACCGTCAATAACACCGGTTCCTTCGGTTCTATTCTGTCCTACCCGATCATCAACTACCCGCAGGCGGCGATTCTGACGTTCGAATCCATCGTCAAAAGGCCTGTCGTTATCAATGACATGATTGCCGTGCGCTCCATGGCCAACATCTGTCTGTCCCTGGATCACCGGATTCTGGACGGCGTCATTTGCGGCCGTTTCCTGCAGCGTGTAAAAGATAATCTGGAAAGCTATACGCCCGACACCAAACTGTATTAGTTTAAATTTGAATCCTAAATCGGAAGACTGATATCCAAGCGGGGAGCTGAAGTGATGAATCAACCGGAACTTGGTAAGCTGGAGTTTTCATATCACCCCCTGATGGAGTATGGCGCGGCCTGGGAGCTGCAAAAGAAATCCGTACTGGCGATCGATGCCGGAGAAGCTAATGAACGGCTGATTCTTTTGCAGCATCCGCCTACCTACACCATCGGTTCACAGAATCATCCGGAGCATCTGCTCTTAAGCAAGGAACAGCTGGAGCAGCAAGGTATTGCCTTGTTTGAAATCGACCGTGGAGGAGACATTACATATCATGGGCCGGGCCAGCTTGTCGGCTATCCGCTGCTAAAGCTCGGGGAAGAGGGCAAGGTGGATTTACGCGGTTATCTGCGCCGCCTGGAGTCTGTTATCATTGATTATTTGGCAGCCCAGGGGATCGAGGGAACACGCAAGCCGGAGTATACCGGTGTGTGGGTCGGGGATGAGAAAATCTGCGCGATTGGTGTCAAGTTCAACAAAAGCAGATCACGCAGAGGGTTTATCACCAGCCACGGGTTTGCCTTCAATATCTCGGAAGGAATCGGACGGCGCGGATTTCAGGGGATTATTCCTTGTGGCATTTCGAGTTATGGAATTACGTCACTGGAGGAATGCAGCGGCCGTTCTTTTGAACTGGAGCAGGTGGCGGAGGAGTTGATTCCTTATTTTCTGCATCATTTTCCTTATGAGGCGGTTCGAGCGGAGAGCAGCGCGGTTCCGGCAGATTAAGCGGCAGCTGCGGCATGCCAAACAGCGCCCGGAAACCGGACGCTGTTATTAATGTTTCAAGGCTTGTCCGTTAACCGGCCATAAAGGGCTCGATTACCAGCAGCACGGTTGAGGCGACCATGGCGATCAGCATGACATAAATGACGACGCGGAACCATTTTTGACGATTCATGAGTGACTCCTTTGGGATTAGTTTAAGTTTAAAGCGTACATGAAAATAAGCATTACCACTATTGTAACGTATCTGTGAAAGAGAGGGAAGCCTAAGTGATAGTACAAGACCGATTGATTCAGGAGTTCATGGAGCTTGTCCGTGTGGACAGCGAAACCGGAAATGAACGGCAGATTGCCGATGTGCTAAAAGCAAAATTCAGTGCTCTCGGCCTTACAGCAATCGAGGACGACTCCCAGGAGCGTACCGGACATGGAGCGGGCAATCTGTTCGTAACCTGGGCGGCAGACAGCGGTGCGGCAGGACCTAAGCTGCTATTCACTTGTCACATGGATACAGTGGTTCCGGGACAAAATATCAAACCCATCCTCAGGGAAGACGGCTGGATTACGAGCGACGGCTCTACAATCCTCGGCTCAGATGACAAAGCGGGACTGGCTGCCTTATTCGAAGCGATCCGCGTCATTCAAGAGCAGAAGATTCCGCACGGGCAGATTCAGTTCGTGATTACAGCGGGTGAAGAATCCGGACTGCTTGGCGCACGGGCGATGGACCCGAGCCATCTGGATGCGGATATGGGCTTCGCCCTCGATTCCAACGGTGAAGTTGGAGGAATTGCTGTAGCCGCGCCGGCACAGGCGAGAGTAACGATGCAGATTTTTGGGAAATCCGCGCATGCGGGGGTTAACCCTGAGGACGGCATCAGCGCCATCCAGGTCGCCAGCAAAGCTATTTCAGCGATGAAGCTGGGACGCATCGATAAAGAAACAACCGCTAACATCGGTAAGTTCGCAGGCGGCGGGCCAACGAATGTCGTCTGCGATCATGTACAGCTGGACGCGGAAGCGCGCAGTATTGTGCAGGAGAAGGTGGAGCTGCAGATTGCTTCCATGCGTGAAGCGCTGGAAACTACAGTGAGGGAATATGGTGCAGAGTGCGAGTTCCGCAGTGAGATTATCTATCCCGCATTCAGCTTCAATGAACATGATCCTGTAGTTCAACTTGCCGACCGGGCGATTACTTCGCTGGGTTTGAAAACCCGCCTGTTCCCTTCGGGAGGCGGAAGCGACGCTAACGTATTCAACGGACTGAAGGTTCCGACGGTGAATCTGGCGATTGGCTATGAGCATATTCATACGACCAAGGAACGAATCAAAGCTGAGGACATCGTCAAGACAGCTGAACTGGTTGTAGCAATTGTAAAAGAAAGCGTGAAAGCTTAACACAATGAGCGTCTGTATGGCGCATACATGAAATGAAGGAGCTGTTACCGGGAATGCCCGGGAACAGCTCCTTATGTTTAGCCGGCGGGTGAAGGCGGGCAAGTGTATGATTCAGCCGGCTTTGGGCGGATGAATCCGGGACTCTGCCTGAAGCCGAAGAACGTAAGCCAGGGGCATATCACGTCCGTATTTTTGTATCCAGCCTGCAATGACTGCTTTGATCTGCTCAGGCTTGCCTACGATTGTAACCGCTGATGTGCTTGTACGGATAAGAATGTCCTTCATGCCTGCATTCCTTCTTTCCCCTTAAGTTTGCTATAATACACCTTATGCAGAGCCCAGTTAAAGGAGACCATGAAACTATGAAAAAAGATGAAATAAACCGCAACCCGGCATTAGACGAAGAGACATTATCCACGCAGCCGATTTTTGAAGGCAAAATCATTACCCTTCAGGTAGATACCGTGAAGCTGCCGGACGGCAATACCGCTACCCGCGAGGTGGTGAAACATCCCGGTGCTGTGGCGGTACTGGCACTGAACAACAATAAAATGCTGGTCGTAGAGCAATACCGTCAGCCGATGCACCGTACGGAAGTGGAGATTCCCGCAGGCAAGCTGGATAAAGGCGAGGACCCGCTGGCCGCCGCAGGACGTGAGCTGCAGGAAGAAACCGGCTTTCACAGCGGAGAGCTGAAGCTGCTGAAATCCTTCTATACTTCACCCGGCTTCGCGGATGAAATCATTCATCTGTATGTGACCGACAATGCCCAGCCGGGGGATATGGCGCTGGATGAGGATGAATTTTTAGAGGTCTCCGAGCTGACATTGGAGGAAGCGTACCAGTACATTGCAGACGGGCGGATTGCCGACGCCAAAACGATGATGGCAGTGTACGCATGGCATCTCTATACGCTGACAGGTCAATGGCACTAGAACCGAAGCTGCGCAGCTTATACTGCGATCTGCATGTGCATATCGGGCGGACCTCGGCGGGACAGGCAGTCAAAATCAGCGGGAGCCGGAACCTCACCTTCGCCAATATCGCCATAGAAGCGGCGGAGCGCAAGGGGATAGAGCTGATCGGCATCATTGACAGCCATTCGCCGGGCGTGCTGCAGGATATCCGGGATTCTCTGGAATCAGGTGAAATGACCACGGCGGAAGGCGGGGGGATTGCTTACCGGGGGACAACTCTCCTGCTCGGGAGCGAAATCGAAATCCGCGAGCCCGGGCGTAAGGAATGTCATGTGCTGGCTTTCATGCCGGACCTTGCAGCCATGGAGGATTTCAGCGGCTGGATGAGCCGGTATATGCGCAATATCAACCTCAGCTCGCAGCGCCTGTATGCCTCCTCCAGAGACCTGCAGGATGAGATCTGCGGACGGGGAGGCATACTGATTCCCGCGCATATCTTTACACCGCATAAAGGGCTATATGGTTGTGCGGCGGAGCGGATGGCGGAGCTGTTTGATCTGGAGCGGATTGCGGCGGTTGAGCTTGGCCTCAGCGCGGATTCGGAAATGGCGGGGTATATCTCCGAGCTGGACAGCTATACCTTCCTGACCAATTCCGACGCGCATTCCCTCGGCAAAATCGGCCGCGAGTACAATGTAATTGAGATGGCGAAACCTTCGTTCAGCGAGCTGCGCCTTGCGCTGGAGCGCCGTGAGGGCCGGAGGGTGAGTGCCAATTTCGGCCTGAATCCGCGGCTAGGCAAGTATCACCGGAGCTACTGCGCGGGATGCGGCAGCATTATCGACGAGGCGTATGCCACCTCGGAACGCTGCCCCTATTGCGGCAGCCCTAAGCTGGTGCAAGGGGTGTTTGACCGGATATTGCATATCGCTGACAGGGAGCAGCCGCTTGTTCCGGCACATCGCCCGCCTTATCACTACCAGGTTCCGCTCGAGTTTATCCCAGGGCTGGGCAAGGCCAAAATGAATGCGTTGCTGGCGGCTTTTGGCACGGAGATGAATATCCTGCACCGTGCCGGCGAGGCGGAGCTTGCTCAAATCGCGGGATCCCAATTAGCGGCACAGATCGTTCTGGCGCGTACCGGCCAGCTTGCACTGACATCCGGAGGCGGCGGGACTTACGGTAAAGTGAAGAACACCGAGAGATAGCGGGCTCTTGCGCCTGATCCACTCTCATATCCAAAGGACAAGTCATACAGCGGGACGTTTCCTCATATGGTGTAACATGTGACCTGAAAGGAGAACGTCCCTATGCGCAGTTTGCGGCTGATGATTAAGGAACAGACGCCTCTTTATATTTTTGTTGCGGTATTATTCCTGGTTGGGGTCGTTTTTGGAGCACTTATTGTAAGTGCGCTGACACTTGATCAGCAGCAGGAGCTGGGTGATTACCTGGGTAATTTCTTTGTCACTGTGGATCAGCAGGGACTGCCCGCCGCTCCTGATTCCTACTGGAGCATTGCCGCGCTCAATCTGAAGTGGGTCGGACTGATCTGGATTCTGGGCTTGTCGGTGATCGGACTGCCGGGGATTCTGATCCTTGATTTTCTCAAAGGGGTGCTGATCGGCTTTACGGTCGGCTGCCTGGTCAGCGAATATTCTTGGCATGGGATGTTGTTCGCGCTTGTCTCAGTGGCTCCGCACAATCTTGTGCTGATTCCGGTACTGCTGGTCAGCAGTGCAGCGGCTATCGCCTTTTCCCTGCTGATGATCCGCAGCCGCGTGCTGGGCCAGCGGCGTACGCCGGTGACCAGACCTTTTGCCATGTATACGCTGCTCTCCCTCGGGATGGCCGTGCTCGTACTGGGTATTTCCTGTTTCGAGGCTTGGGTGACGCCGGAGATGATGAGATGGGTGACACCGATGCTGGTTTAATTTCATCAAACCTTTATCTTTCATTCATTCTATTTTAAGCTTCGGGGCTTATAGTAGTCCCATGACCCCCTTATAATAGAACTTGGCCCTGCCGGACGCCGGCGGGGTCCCTTTTTTTTGCATATATGCCGGGTGAACCTGCTCTTGAACCTATTCTAAAAGCGTTTGACTTCTCAAAGCGACTCCCCCTATAATGTAAGAAGTGGTTTTGTGCCCGGTGCGGTAATTTTCCAAGGGGGAGGGAGATAGGTGGAAGCCCGGATAGACAAGATAAAACAACAGCTACAATCCCAAGGATATAAGCTTACGCCCCAACGGGAAGCGACCTTAAGAGTGCTGCTGGAGAATGAAGATGATCATCTAAGCGCTGAAGATGTGTTTATGCTTGTAAAAGAGAAGGCTCCCGAGATCGGTCTCGCCACCGTATATCGTACCCTGGAACTGCTCAGCGAACTTCATGTCGTGGAGAAGATTAATTTCGGAGACGGTGTTGCCCGCTATGATCTGCGGACGGATACAGCTAAACATCATCATCATCATCTGATCTGTGTACAATGCGGCTCGATGGACGAGATTCGCGAGGACTGGCTGGGACCGCTGGAAGAGCGGCTTGAGAAGGATTATAATTTTACGGTGCTTGATCATAGACTTGATTTTCACGGGATTTGCCATCGTTGTAATGATAAGAATGCTGCGGACGGCAACGCTCCCGAATAAGCTTATAGATGAGGAATTACCGCACAAGCTCTCCCCGGTATCTGCCGGAGGGGGCTTTTTAAATGATTTTTCCAGAAGAAATACATACTATCAGTATCCGGCGCATACAGTTTAGGACGAGTTAACGTGAGTGGTAACTATATTTTCGCAGACTATTTTGTACAAAGCGCTTCATCGTTACTAAACTTTTAGGAGGTATCTTAAATGATTATCTCTGTGCCCAAAACGGTGCGCCGGTTGTATTTTATGACTTTGCTGGTTGCCCTGAGCTGCCTTTTTTATTATGCGCTGAACTGGATCGGCGCCTGGATCAGTCCGGTAGATCATTATGAAATTCCGGAAGGCTCGGCTGTCCGGGCGTTTCAGGAGTCCCCGTATCCCGAAGAAGGGCTGAATGCCGGGCAGCGCCTGCGGCTGTACTACTGGTACGGCGAGTGAAGCTGCGGCCAAAAGCAGGAAAAAGCTAGAAGTCTGTCGAATGTAGCAAAGGTGAGTTTGCCCGGTTTGTTATTACAGGCCGGTTGCCAGGCTCACATGCCTAAATGCTGCATAGCCGCGAAGAGCAGCCTGAGCAGACGGGAGAGTGAGTAGAATGAAGTCACATTTGCAGCCTTTTATGCAATATCTGTCCGTTGATAAAGGTCTGTCTTCGAGTACGCTGGAATCTTATGGACGCGATATCTCGCAGTTTTTGGAATTCGCCGGGGAGCGGGGGATCGTATCACCGGAGGAGATTAGAAGATCGCATCTCATTCAGTATCTCGCCGGACTCCGCGGTGCCGGGCGGGCAACCGCCACGGTGAACCGGAACACGGTATCGCTGCGCGCGTTTTTTCACTATTTGCTTAAGGCAAGGCTGATTGAGCAGGACCCTACGCTTGATATGGAAATGATCAAACCCAACAAGAAGCCGCCGATGATACTGAGTATTGGGGAAATTGAGCGGCTGCTGGCTGCACCTGATGAGAGCAGTCCGCAGGGCATGCGGGATAAGGCAATGCTGGAGCTGCTGTACGCAACCGGTATCCGCGTCTCTGAACTGATCTCCCTGAATGTAGAGGACGTGCAGACGGAGCTGAAATTCGCCCGCTGCAGTGCAGCATCCGGCAAAGAGCGGGTGGTACCGATCGGTACCATTGCTGCAGACAGCGTTGCTGCCTACACAGCCGGGTTGCGGGACAAGCTGCTGCGGGGGAATCAGGATGAGCCTGCTTTGTTTCTGAATAGTCTCGGCGGACGGCTAACCCGTCAGGGATTCTGGAAAATCATTAAAAAATACGCGCGTGAAGCCCATATTGAACAGGATATTACACCGCATACCTTGAGGCATTCCTTTGCCGCTCATTTACTGGAAGGTGGTGCGGATCTCCGCTCGGTTCAGCAGATGCTCGGCCATGCCGATATCTCTACTACACAGGTGTATAGCGGAATCGCCCGCAAAAATATGAAGGAAGTCTACGAGAGCCATCATCCGCGGGCCAAGTAAACAGTCTTTAGAGGCTGGCTAGTCGTTACCCGGTACATTAACGTGCTAAAAAGATGCTTTTTGTGAGTAAGATAGTTATGATGGAATCATACTGAAAGAATGGCCGGAGCATCGGTAAAGCCGGAAGGTTCTTTCGCAAGAAAACGGGTACCTAACATGCGGGCTATTTCCCGCTGGCTTTCCAGGGGAGTCACCCCTGCGGAAGAAGGTAGAGCCGTTTCTTCTTGTTTGAATTAAGACCGCAGAGAATGCAAACTTCTAAGGAGTGAATGAATGAATGTCCTCATTTAAACGGATCGGATTTATTGTGCTGGATAGTGTGGGTATCGGTGAAGCGCCGGATGCCGAAAGTTTCGGAGATAAAGGTTCCCATACACTGGGACATATTCTGGAGCGGGTGCCGGGCCTCAAGCTGCCGAACCTGCAAAGATTAGGCCTGGCGAATATTGCGCCGCTGCCGCCGCTTGAACCTGTAGAGGCGCCAACCGGATATTACGGCAAAATGCAGGAGGTCTCTGTAGGTAAAGATACGATGACCGGCCACTGGGAACTGATGGGGCTGAAGATTGAGGTACCGTTCAATGTGTATCCGGACGGCTTCCCCGCTGAACTGATTGAGAAGTTCGAGGCGGCAACTGGACGCAAAGTCATCGGGAACAAACCGGCTTCCGGCACAGAGATTCTGGTAGAATACGGTGAAGAGCAGATGAAGACCGGAGCCTGGATAGTCTACACTTCGGCAGACAGCGTGTTCCAGCTTGCAGCCCATGAGGAGATTATTCCGCTGGAAGAGCTGTACAGTGCCTGCAAAATCGCCCGTGAGCTGACGATGGCACCTGAATTCTCCGTAGGCCGCGTCATTGCCCGTCCTTATGTCGGCCAGCCGGGAGACTTCAAACGTACCCCTAACCGTCATGACTATGCCGTGAAGCCTCCGGAACCGACGATTATGAACGCTTTGGAAGACATCGGCAAAGATGTTATCGCTGTCGGTAAGATCAATGATATCTTTACCGGAGAAGGTGTTACAGCCTCTTACCCGACCAAGAGCAATGAGCATGGCATTCAGATCACGATTGACGAGCTGCGCAAGCCGTTTGACGGCTTCCTGTTCACCAATCTGGTAGACTTTGATTCCTTGTACGGCCACCGCCGTGATCCGGAAGGGTACGGGCGTGCACTGGAGGTTTTTGACGAAGCCCTGCCGGAACTGCTGTCAACACTTAGCGAAGATGATCTGCTGATTATTTCGGCCGACCACGGGAATGACCCGATCCATAGCGGAACGGATCATACGCGTGAGTATGTGCCGCTGCTCATTTACAGCCCAAGATTCAAAACGCCGGGCAGCCTCGGCATCCGCCAGACCTTCTCTGATGTTGCTGCAACGATTGCAGATAATTTCGGGGCGAAAGCGCCGCAGTACGGGACAAGCTTTTTGGCAGAACTCAAATAATAAAGAAGCCCTGGATGATACGGGCATAACCTCAAGGAGGCAACAACCATGGCAGTGACTCAAGACCACATTCAAGAAGCAGTAGCATATATTAAAGATCAATGTACGGTAGCTCCGGAAATCGGCTTGATTCTCGGCTCCGGTCTGGGCATTCTGGCCGATCTGATTACAGATGAAGTCGTAATTCCCTACAATGCTATCCCACATTTCCCTGTCTCCACAGTAGAAGGGCATGAAGGCGAACTGCTGATCGGCATGATCGAAGGCCGCCGGGTTGTCATGATGAAAGGCCGCTTCCATATGTATGAAGGCTATGGCCCTGAGACAACTGCATTTCCGGTGCGTGTCATGAAAGAGCTGGGCGTAAACAGCCTGCTCGTTACCAATGCTGCAGGCGGTGTGAACACTGACTTCACTCCAGGTGACCTGATGCTGATCACGGATCACTTGAATCTGACCGGCCGCAATCCGCTGACTGGACCGAATGATAATGCGCTTGGCGTACGTTTCCCGGATATGTCGACCGCCTACAGCCCGCGTCTGATTGCAGTAGCGAAAGAAGCTGCGGCAGCGCAAAATTTTGAATTCAAGGAAGGCGTTTATGCCGGGCTGCTTGGCCCGAACTATGAAACACCGGCTGAAATCGTCATGCTGCGCCGCCAGGGTGCAGATGCCGTAGGAATGTCCACTGTATCGGAGACAATCGTGGCCCGCCATGCCGGTATTGAAGTGCTGGGAATCTCCTGCATTACCAATATGGCTGCAGGTATTCTGGAACAGCCTTTGAATCATGCCGAGGTGATGGAGACGGCAGAACGTGTGCGCGAGCACTTTTTGAAGCTGGTTCTGGCTTTTATTCCGAAGATGTAGGCTACGCTGTTCAAACCGGCATCTGTTGAAAAATTATATTGTACGCAAAACTATTCATTCCGGGAGGCTCATCTCATGACACAGACAACTATCGCTTACGGTACCCAAGTAAAAGAAGCGGCTGCATATATCAAGTCCAAATTCGGACAGTACAGCCCAAGCATCGGACTGATTCTAGGTTCGGGTCTTGGTGATCTGGGCGACCAGATTGAAGACGCAGTCTATCTGCCTTACGAAGAAATTCCCCATTTCCCGCGTTCCACAGTGGAAGGTCATGCCGGCCGGTTCGTTATCGGTAAGCTGGAAGGCAAGGATGTAATCATCATGCAGGGCCGTTTCCACTATTATGAAGGCTATGAAATGCGCAAAGTTGTGCTGCCTGTATATGTAATGGCTAAGCTGGGCGTAGGAACGCTGGTCATTACCAATGCCGGGGGCGGCATGAACCGGGCGTTCAAAGCCGGTGACTTGATGCTGATCACAGACCATCTCAATATGACCGGTGACAACCCGCTGATCGGACCGAATGATCCGGAGCTGGGTGTACGTTTCCCGGATATGTCCCGTGCCTATGACCCTGAATACATTGAGCTGGCCAAAAAGCTGGCGGTTGACGTCAAAGGTGTTGACGGTGAAGCGCTTGTGCTGCAGGAAGGCGTCTATGCCGGCATCAGCGGCCCGACGTATGAGACACCGGCTGAGCTGAAAATGCTCGCTTACCTGGGCGGAGACGCGGTCGGCATGTCCACTGTGCCGGAAGTGATTGTTGCCAGCCACAGCAAGCTGCGCGTGCTTGGTATCACTTGTATCACCGATATGGCGATTGGCGATGAGCTGGAGCCGCTGACACATGAGCAGGTAGTGAAAGTAGCTAACCTGACCAAGCCGAAATTCATCGGACTTGTCCGTGCGTTTGTGCGTGAGGTACAGGTATAATGCGTGCGGTTGATCTGATTCAGAAGAAAAGAGACGGCGGCGAGCTAAGCCGTGAGGAAATCGCCTACCTGATCCAGGGTTACAGCAAAGGCGAAATTCCGGATTACCAGATTTCCGCCTGGGCAATGGCGGTATACTTCCGGGGAATGAACGCTCGGGAAACCGGCGATCTGACACTGGAAATGGCGATGTCCGGCGACCAGGTGGACTTGAGTCCTATCGCCGGCATTAAGGTGGACAAGCATTCCACCGGCGGCGTAGGTGATAAAACTACGGTGGTGCTTGCACCGCTGGTTGCTTCCGCCGGAGTTCCAGTCGCCAAAATGTCCGGTCGCGGGCTGGGACATACAGGAGGCACACTCGATAAGCTTGAGTCGATCAGCGGTTTCTCGGTGGAGATGGGCCGTGAGCAGTTCTTCGCCCAGGTCGGCGATATCGGCGCGGCTGTTATCGGGCAATCCGGTAATATTACTCCTGCCGACAAGAAGCTGTATGCGCTGCGTGACGTGACTGCAACCGTGGAATCCATTCCGCTGATTGCCAGCTCCGTCATGAGCAAAAAAATCGCCGCCGGCGCAGACGCCATCGTGCTTGACGTCAAAACCGGCAGCGGTGCGTTCATGAAGACGCTCGACGATTCGATTGCCCTGGCCCAGGCCATGGTCGATATCGGTACGCATCTGGGCCGCAACACGGTTGCGGTCATCAGTGATATGGACCAGCCGCTGGGCTTCGGCATCGGCAATGCGCTGGAAATCAAGGAAGGCATCGAGACCTTAAAAGGCCACGGGCCAAAGGATCTGCAGGAGGTCTGCCTCATTCTGGGTAGCCAGATGCTGGTCCTCGGCGGCAAAGCGAAGGACGAAGCCGAAGCGCGGACGATCCTGATGTCCCATATTGAGGACGGCAGCGCATTTGATAAGTTCAAGCAGATGGTATCCGCACAGGGCGGCGATGTTTCACAGGTCGAGGCACCGGATACCCTGCCGTCAGCCAGTCGCTTCATTGAGGTCAAGGCAGCGTCTGCTGGTTATGTCGAGAGCATCCAGGCCGAGGAAATCGGCGTGGCTGCCATGCTGCTTGGTGCAGGCCGTGAAACCAAGGAATCGCTGATTGATCTCGGTGTCGGCATTCAGTTATCGCTTAAGGTCGGCGATGCTGTTGCCGCAGGCGACACGCTTGCCGTACTGCATGTGAACGACGCCAGCGAGAGCAAGGTGCAGGAGGCGGAAGCGAAGGTGCTGGAAGCTTACCGTATTTCCGCTCAGCCGGTTCCACCGCAGCCGCTGGTATTCGCGCTTGTAACAAAGGATGGCGTAACCCGGTACTAAGTATAATTTGACGTCTACGTTTCTATAAAGTGAAAGCCGTACGGAGCAATTCCTGCTCCGTACGGCTTTTTGTGCGGCCAGGGATCGCCGCAAAGAGGAAGTGATAATACTTGACTGTTATAGCGAAGTGGAGCAGCATAGAGAATGGAGCGGAAATGGTGTAATCGGAGGGAAGTTAACATGAGTGAATCAAGGATACTAATCAGCATGAATGTACTGAAGGATTGTCTGGGGCTTAGCCGCGGTGAACTGCTGGCTGTTGTGGCTGACGATGACAAGCGCGAGCTCGCGGAATCCGTCTATGAAGCAGGCAAGAGACTAGGGGCGGAATCGATGCTGCTGGTCATGCAGCCGCGGAGCAAATCAGGCGAGGAGCCGCCGGCTCCGGTCGCCGAAGCGATGGCTAAAGCGGATGTGGCCGTCTGTATTACGACACATTCCATGACACATACGTCTGCCCGCAAACAGGCAGCAGCAGCCGGAACCCGTGTGGCCACCATGCCGGGCATGACGGAGGATATGTTCAGCAATGGAGCAATAACTGCGGATTATGCGCAGGTCAAAGAGCTGACTGAACAGGTTGCCGCCCTGCTGTCCGCAGGCCGTGAGGTGCGTGTGGAGAAGGACGGGCTGAGTCTGAGCTTCTCGATTGACAGCAGAGACGGCGTGCTGAGCACTGGTTTATATCTCAATCCTGGAGAATCGGGCAATCTGCCTTCCGGCGAGGCATACATCGCGCCCATGGAAGGTACTGCGTCAGGACAGATTAAGGTGGATGGCTCCATCGCCGGAATCGGTGCGCTGCATAGTCCGCTGGTGCTTACCGTGGAGCAGGGCCGTCTAACTGGAGCCGAAGGTGAAAACGGGGACAAGCTGCTGCAGATGCTTGGAGCAGGCGACGGGCGGTTCCTAGGCGAATTTGGTATCGGAACGAACAACAAGGCGAGAATTACAGGTGTAGTGCTGGAAGACGAGAAAGTGTACGGAACCATTCATGTGGCATTTGGCAGCAATAATACCTTTGGAGGTATAGTAGCTGCAGGAGTACATATCGATGCTGTGGTAATGAAGCCTGATGTGTATATAGACGATAAGCTAATTATGCTTGCGGGAGAATTGCTCTAAGTTAGGAGTTTAGGAGTTTAGAAGTTTAGGAGTGCCGGATAATGACTCCGGATGGTTAAAGTGAGGGGCTTTCGCTGCGTATCCGTAAGGATACCGGAGAAGGCCTTTTTTCTTGCGTGAATTGGAATAATTTCCTGCCTTTCTGACCAAACTGGAATACAGTACCTGTGAAATGAAGGTTAATGTTCAGGAGGGGAACCACTTTGAGAAAATTTCGTTATATGATGCTTGTGTTATGTATGGCTATCTCGGTTCTGGGAGCGGCATCTGGTGCATTTGCGGAGGAAAAGGCTAAAAGTACCGGTAACAACGCTGCTGCTGTTGATCTCGCGCCGGGGGCGCGTTCAGCCATTCTAATGGATGCTGGCACCGGCACGGTTATTTATGAGAAGAACAGCCATGACAAGCTCCCGCCGGCCAGTATTACCAAAATTATGACGATGCTGCTGACCGTTGAAGCTCTGGATGAAGGCAGACTGCAATTGACCGACAAAGTGCGGACGAGTGAATATGCTGCATCGATGGGCGGTTCACAGATTTTTCTGGAGCCCGGTGAAGAAATGACGGTGGACGAGATGCTGAAAGGCATCGCTATGGCTTCCGGCAATGATGCCTCTGTTGCAATGGCGGAGAAAATCGCCGGCTCAGAGAGTGCTTTTGTCGATATGATGAACAGTAAAGCAGAGGCGCTTGGTCTGAAGGATACGCATTTTGCCAACTGTAACGGCCTGCCGGCTGCGAATCATTATTCCTCGGCCCATGACATTGCCGTCATCAGCAGGGAGCTGCTCAAGCATGAACGGATTATTAAATATACCGGTTCCTATCAGGACTATCTGCGCAAGGATTCGGCCAAACCGTTCTGGCTGGTCAACACGAACAAGCTGGTGCGCTTTTATACGGGAGCCGACGGTCTGAAGACCGGCTATACGTCGGAAGCCAAGTTCTGCCTCTCGGCAACAGCAGCCAGAGACGGACTGCGTGCCGTTGCCGTAGTACTGGGCGAACCGAACACGAAGACACGCAACAGTGAAGTGTCGGGCATGTTCGATTATCTCTTTTCACAATATAAGATGCACACGATCTACAAATCCGGAGACACCATCGGTACGCTGAACATTGAAAAAGGTGTGAAAAAGGTGCTGCCGATTACCGCCAAGGAAACCTACAGCGTACTGCTTAAAAAGGGAGTTACCCAGGAAGGCATCCGCAATGAGGTGGTGCTGCCGGACAGTGTAAAAGCGCCAATCACCGCAGATCAGACTATCGGCAAGCTGGTAGTCTACCAGGGCACGAGTGTAATTAAAGAATATGAGCTCAAGGCGGGGGAAGCTGTGCCGAAGGCAGGCTGGTGGAAGCTGTTCAAGCGCACGACGGGATCGCTGTTCACGGTTGATTAATTTCTTGCATTTTGTAGATTCCCCTTGCGTCCTCTGTAGATTCATAGGGGTTTTCTTCTAGTTTTGTCGGGGAGCAGGAATCCTCAATTGCCTTGTAGAAAACCTTGTCCTTGTAGGGGAAAGCACCAAGTTACAGGACGGTTTGTGAAAGCAACGAAGAGGAGAGTGGCAAGTATGAATTCTCATGTGGAGATGGAGCATCACCGGGGTGTGCTGGTTGTCCGTTTATCGGGAGAGCTGGATCATCACGCAGCCGATTATGTTCGTATGGAGATGGATGAAGCGATTATGCGGGGCCAGGTGGAGCATCTGATTCTCAGCCTGAAAGAGCTGCAGTTCATGGATAGCTCGGGCCTTGGTGTTATTCTTGGGAGGTACAAGCTGATTCGCAGCAAGGGCGGGAAAATGGCAGTCTGTGATGCAACCGCCCCTGTGAAGCGGCTGCTGGAAATGTCGGGCCTGTTCAAAATCATGTCCCTATATGACGACGAGAGTTCTGCGCTCTCGGATTTGGAGGTTGCGTTATGACAAAGAGTGAAGCTGGTAACTTCATGAGTGTCCAGTTTGCCGCCCTCTCGGAGAACGAATCGTTCGCGCGTGTGGTGGTAGCGGCCTTCGTCTCCCGGCTCGATCCTACCATGGAAGAACTGAATGATCTGAAGACTGTCGTCTCGGAGGCTGTCACTAACTGTATTATCCACGGCTATGACAGTAATCCGGAAGGGATTGTCAGCATCTCGGCGTCGATTGACAATGAGACCGTGCACCTGACCATTGAGGATCAGGGGAACGGCATTGAGGATCTGGAGCTGGCGCAGCAGCCGCTGTACACATCCAAGCCGGAGCTGGAGCGGTCGGGCATGGGCTTTACGATTATGGAGAATTTCATGGATGAATTCGAAGTGACCAGTGAACCGGGGCGCGGTACCTCCATTTCAATGAAGAAAACGATCGTTTCGAAAAAAGCTTTATACAATTAGGGGTTGGAGCCATGGAAGCAGAATCAAAAAAAGCTCCGCCGACCTATTTGGACGATGCGGAGGTCAAACGTCTTATTGCGCTCAGTCAGGCCGGAGATAATCTGGCCCGCGACACGCTCGTAAGCTGCAACATCCGCCTCGTCTGGTCGGTGGTGCAGCGGTTTATGAACCGCGGGTATGAGCCTGATGATTTGTTCCAAATCGGTTGTATCGGACTGCTCAAGTCCGTTGATAAATTCGACCTCAGCTATGAGGTCAAATTCTCCACCTATGCTGTGCCGATGATCATCGGCGAGATCCAGCGTTTCCTGCGCGATGACGGAACCCTCAAGGTCAGCCGCTCGCTCAAGGAGATGGCCAATAAGGTGCGCAAAATGAAGGACGAAATGTCCAAGACGCTGGACCGCCTGCCGACCATCGGCGAAGTTGCGGAGGCACTTGGTGTAACTCCGGAAGAAATCGTGTTTGCGCAGGAAGCCAACAAGCCGCCGACCTCGATCCACGAGACCGTGTTCGAGAACGACGGCGATCCGATCACCCTGATCGACCAGATCGCTGACGAGTCGCAGGAACGCTGGTTTGACAAGCTAGCGCTGAGCGAGGCCATTGGCGCACTCACCGAACGCGAGCGCCTGATTGTCTACCTGCGGTACTACCGCGACCAGACCCAGTCGGAAGTCGCCACCCGCCTCGGCATCTCGCAGGTCCAGGTGTCGAGGCTAGAGAAGAAGATCCTCGCGAACATTCGTGAGCAGATTGCGCAGTAGCTATATTGAAAGAGTGTTAGTTAAGTGTGATGATGTAAAGTGACGGGTGCAGTAATTAAGTTATCGGGACGCAACAAAAAACCACCTCCTGAGGGGTGGTTTTTTGTTTTAGGTATTTTACTCACTAAGAATTTGATATTAAACTTTATAGGAGTGCGGGAAATGCTGCCCGAAGTATTTATCTGCCTTTTCCTGAAACCGCTTACAGCCAACATCGAATCAAAACGATCAAAATCTAATCGTTGTTGCATACTCCTGCCCCGGGATCAAAAGTAGAATGAGTGTATAGATAAGGAGGGATCATATGGTCGCAAGGATGCTCAAATACCGCTGGCAGTATGTCATGATTTTGCCGGCCGTTGTCCTGCTTTTTTTGTTTAACTACATCCCTATGGCGGGGATTCAAATTGCCTTCAAAGACTTTGCGATCGGCTCGACGATTTGGGGAAGCCACTGGACCGGGCTGGAGAATTTCGCTTTTGTCCATGAGGAACAGTTCTGGAAGGTGGTTAAGAACACCCTCTATATCTCTGTGCTGAAATTTATTTTTGGCTTTCCGCTGCCGATTCTGCTCGCGCTGATGATCAACGAAATTAAAAACTCGACGTTTAAACGTTTTGTGCAGTCGGTCAGTTATTTGCCGCATTTTTTCTCCTGGATTGTCGTGGCATATATACTGCAATCGTTCCTTACCCTGGATGGGGGGCTCGCCAACGATCTGATTACGAAGATGGGCGGAGATCCAATCTTCTTTCTTGGCTCCACGGAATGGTTCCGGCCCATGATTGTGTCCAGCGGTCTGTGGAAAGAGGTCGGCTGGAACACGATTCTTTATCTTGCGGCCATCTCAACGATTGACCCGCAGCTGTATGAAGCGGCGAAGGTCGAAGGGGCGGGGAAACTGGCCCAGATCCGGCACATTACCCTGCCAGGCATTCTGCCGACGATCTCGATCGTTCTGATCCTCAGCATTCCGAGTCTGATTACCGTAGGGATGGACCAGATCTATCCGATGATGAACTCTGCGAATCAGGAGGTTGCTGATGTGCTTGATACGTATGTGCTCCGTAACGGGCTGCAGCAGGGTTACTTCGGTGTGGCGACTGCTGTGGGGCTGATCTCATCGGTCATTAGCCTCATTCTTGTCCTGACGACGAACTCAGTATCCCGAAAAATCAATGGAGAGGGGCTATGGTAACCGATGAAAGCGACTTTGCTTGAACGTACGGCGCAATGGATTATCGTGCTCCTGCTGATACTGCTGTGCGTCAGCGTTATTTATCCTTTCCTATATATGCTGGCGATTTCGCTTAATACCGGGGCGGATGCGGCAAAAGGCGGAGTCTATCTCTGGCCGCGTTCGTTCACCTGGATCAATTATGAAATTGTGCTGGGCAATCCGGTGATACGCCACGCTTATCTCATTACCATCGGAAGAACGGTGCTCGGAACCTTCGGCGGGTTAGCGGTTACTATAATGGCTGCTTACGGCCTTTCTTACAAACATCTGCCTTTCCGTAACGGCATTCTAACGTATATTCTTATTACCATGCTGTTTAACGGCGGACTGATTCCTTTCTATATCCAGCTGTTCAAGCTCGGGCTGACCAATACCTTTTGGGTGTATGTGATCCCCGGTCTGTTCTCCGTCTGGAACATGTTCGTCATGCAGAAATTCATCCAAGGGATTCCGGAGGTTATGATCGAATGTGCGGAACTGGACGGAGCCGGACCTTTCCGGATTCTGCTGCAGATCATCGTGCCGCTCTCGAAGCCGATGCTTGCCGCGCTGGGGCTGTTCACGGCTGTAGGTCATTGGAATGACTGGTTCTCAGGTGCCTTTTATGTCAACGACCAGAATTTAATCCCGGTCCAGACCTTTCTGCAGCAGCTGCTGACTGCACAGGATTTATCTTCGGTGCTAAGCTCCAATCAGAATCAGGAGGCGCTCGCACGCAGTTCAATGAGTAATATTACGCTGATGTCCGTCAAAATGGCTACCGTTATGATCAGCGCGCTGCCGATTCTGCTGGTCTATCCGTTCCTGCAGAAATATTTTGTCAAAGGCGTGATGATTGGCTCGGTCAAAGGATAACCGCGGGTATAAGCAATCTTTCATATACCAAGTGACTTGATGAAAAGGGGATGAACCAAATGTATATTAGAAAAAATGGGATGAAAAGTGCGCTGGCACTAACCTTGGCGGCTGCACTTGGCCTCATGGCAGGCTGCTCCGGCAACAGTAATTCAGCAGGGCAGAACAGCACAGGAGCGGATAACGCTGCAGCAACAAGCTCGGCAGCTGCGGATACTAAGACAGATACGAAGGGTTCTAACAGCTTCAAGCTATGGCTGGGCTGGACCGCAACCGTTAATAATGACAGTTCTATTCAACAATACTGGAAAACAGAGGAACCGGGAATCGATGTGAAGCTGGAAGCAACACAAGGGGATGCTGCTACCGCGCTAAATCTTAAGCTGAATACAGGCGGGTTTGACGATGCGGCGATTTTCCAGAGAAGCCAGGTTGTTGATGATGCCATGAAACGATCCAATCTGATTATGCCGCTCGAGCAGTATTTTGACATGCCTGAACAATATCCGGGTCTGGCTGCGATTCCCAAGGTCTACCTTGATCAGATGAAGGATGCAGACGGACATATCTGGTCCATTCCTTCCTACTTCGATATAGATCCTGCTGATCCTTGGCCGGGCTGGTCCTCCAATGCTTGGTTTATCCGTACGGATATTCTGGAGAAGACTGGTATGACGGAAGCGGATCTCACCACACTTGCCGGGGTAGAGAGCTACTTGGAGAAGGCCGCTCAGCTGAAGGATGAATCCGGTAAGGCACTTCTGCCGCTGGGGATTCTTACAGATAAGAACGACGAGTATACAGTGCTGTCTGCCTTCGGTGTGACCATTGCTTCTGCCGGCGGTGTGACCCCGGTCCGCAAAGACGGCGACAACTTTATTTTCATGTATGACGATCCGGGCTTCAAGGCCGCCTACAAGTGGATGAACAGCCTGTATCAAAAGAAGCTGATTGATCCCGAAGCGCTTACTGATAAAGGTGAAAGATATGTGGAGAAAAATAAAAGCGGCCGCTATGCGATGAACATCGGGAGCTTTTGGAACTTCAACCAGTCCGTATGGGAGGTTCTTGACGGTCCGACTGGACCCGGATGGTATTATAAGCCGATTCCCTTCCCTAAAGTGGATGGTGTGGCCCAACTGGGCACGACGCAAGTGATCAATCCTTATCCCGGTGATGATACGTACATCAGCAAAAAAACGAAGAATCTGGACGCCATCCTGAAGTTTTATGACTATACCTTATCCCCAAAACCGGAGCAGGGCATGGTCGTCAACGAAGGGCCGGCAGGGAAGTACTGGGATTGGGTGGATCAGCCATATGGAAAATGGACGTTCATTGATCCTGAATACAAAGAGCTGCGCAACTCCGGCGATGCCGCCAAGAAAGCACAGCTGACGCCAGAACTGTATATGACTTCGACTTACAGCAATAAGTGGTACGCCTGGTGGACCTCGGAGAATGTTCATGCAGGGGGAGCGAAGACCGGTGAATTCTCCAAGCAGATCGGACAAATGGGCGCAACCCGCGTAGCCGAAAACTATGATATGGTAAAAGCCAAAGCCGGAGGTGTCTGGGAGAAGTATGCTCCTGAATTGGACACCGTTTATAAGGAATACCGCGCCAAGCTGCTGATGGCAAATAGTGATGACAAATTCGAAAAGGTATGGAGTGATTTCACCTCCGCCCTGGAAAAACGCGGACACTGGAGCGAGCTGAAGCAGGAGTGGAACGAGCTGTACCAGGCATTGGGCAAATAGAGCTGAGGCTTGTCCGGTCCGGACGGAACAAGGTAAACTGAATTCAACACATGAAGCGGAGCAGTCCTGTAAGCAGGGGGGCTCCCTTTCGGTTTAAACCGTGTGATATTCAGGAAGCAGATGGGAGAATGTGCAGTGCGACGCTGGCTTGAGAGACGTATCCTCCGTATGACCCGCACTATGAATCTACGCCGGAAAATTGTCGTTTTTTATGGACTGGTTGTGTTTATCCCTACGGTTATTCTGGGCATCGGAGCAGGTTACCTGGCGCTGCAAAATGTCAGATCCAATTACATGCTCACCATTAATGAAGCTGTCCGGCAAACGGCACAAAGCATTGATTTCAGAAAACAAAGCTATGATCTGCTCGTCAACCGGACCGGAACGGACGGGGAACTGATCTCCAGGCTATCCTGGACCTATGAGAACTGGGAGGACCAGCTTGCTTCGGTGAATTATGTGGACCGGTCATTCCAGGTGATGAGCCGTTATTTGACTGGAATCGAGAATTTCCGGATTTATCATGTTAATCCTACACTGATCGAAGATGGGGGACTTCTCTGGAAGCCGTCCGTCCGTCCGTTCCCTGGGGGAGATGAGCAGTCGTGGTACGAAGGGGTAATGGCGTCGCCAGTTGCGTTGCAATGGTCTGACATCCCCGGGGAGAATCCCAAGCTGATCGTGTCCAGAAAAATAACAAATGCCAGCGGGTATGTATTTGGTGCCATCTATATGCTGCTGGATTATAACAGCGTATTCGGCGAACTGATGGACCGACCCTTTAGCGGGGAAGGAAGCCTGTTCCTCCTGGATGAGCATGACCGGGTGGTTGCAGCCTCTGACCGGACCATGATTGGCAAGCCGCTTGCATCAACCGGGCTCTCCAGCCTATGGCCGGGAGATGAGAACGCCGAAGTGATTACGGACAATGGTGAATATTTTGCAGTCCGGCAATTAAACGGAGCCTGGAAAATCGCTGCTCTTGTCCAAATGCGTAAAATGGAGCAGCAGTCCTCCACAACGGTATACAGCATTGTTGGCATAACCCTATTTTTCCTGTTTCTGTCCATGTTCCTGGTCATGATCGTACTCAAGAACGTCGTGCTGCGAATCCGTAAATTAAGCAACCGGATGAGCGATATCGCCGATGGTGACTTTAACGTGTGGCTTCAGAGCCGGAGCAGGGACGAGGTCGGGGATCTGGAGGTCATGTTCAATCAGATGGCGGGACGGCTAGGTAGTCTGCTTGAACTGTTAAGCAGTGCCAAATTAAAGGAGAAAGAGTCATCATTCCAGGCGCTTCAAGCGCAGATCAATCCTCATTTCATCTATAATTCACTAAGTCTGCTTCAGTGGCGGGCGCTGGATCAGGGTGATCAGGTACAGGTGGAGGCTATTGAAGCGCTGACTACCTTTTACCGGTTCGCGCTCGATAACAAATCCAATGTTACGCTAATCAGGAATGAGCTTGAGCATGTGCGGGCCTATCTTGACATTCAGCAGCTTCGTTATCCGGGTCGTGTCCAGGTGGAATGGGAGCTGGATGAGTCCGTTATGGAGCTTTATTCTATCAAAATGATCCTGCAGCCGATCGTGGAGAATACTTATATTCACGGACGGATTTTTACCCGGCCTGGTGCTTGTATAGTCATCTCTATTCAGCGGGTTGATCAGAAGATCCGTTTTCAGGTGAAAGACAACGGCACCGGCATTGCTCCGGACACATTGACGCTTATCCAAAAAGGTGAGAAGGCCGGAAAGGGTAACGGCTTCGGATTACTGAACATTAGTGAACGCCTTTCATTATACTTCGGCCAAGCCGGTAAGCTTTGGATCGAAAGCACACCTGAACAAGGTACGCTGGTCACCATTGAGCTGCCTGCCTGTACGGACAAACCAGAGCTTTTCCGGGAGGGATAAAATGTGCTGCAAGCACTTATTGTGGACGACGAGCCGTCTCATATCCAGGGATTAATCCGGCATATCCCCTGGACAAAACTTGGCTATGCCATCCCGCTAACCGCAGAAACAGGTGAAGAGGCTATTCCGCTGCTGCAAGATAACCGGGTAGATGTGCTGATCACCGATATTACCATGCCGGGTATAAACGGGATTGAACTGGCATCTGAAGCGAAAATCATTCATCCGGAAATACAGATTCTAATTATCAGCGGTTACAATGAGTTCGAGTTTGCTCAAGATGCTATCGAAGTTGGGGCGCAGGGTTATGTGCTCAAGCCCCTAAAGCTGAGTGAGATTGAGCGTAAACTGACCTCCTTCCGGCAAACCATCGAGAATATCAAGCAAATCAACGAGCAGACAGTGCATCTGCAGACCATGGTATCAGACAGCAGGGAGCTGCTGAAGGAGTCGTTTGTTTATGAGCTGCTGGAAGATGAGCCGATGGAGGCGGGGGAGCTGTCATCCTGGGCGCATTTGCTTAATCTTCCGGGCCTAACGCATGGAATTCTGCTGGTTGTAGCTGTGTTCGATGATTTTAACGCTTCCGTACGGGAGGCCAGAAGCCGGCTAATGTTGAATTCAGCGCTTCAGCAATCTCTTGCTATATCTTTGCAGGATATGGGGGTCATGCTGGTGGCAGCGGTCAAACCCGAAGGGGTGGCAGCCATACTGGTCAATCCGACTTCTGACAAAAGGATGCTGCTCGACAAACAAATGACCTTCGTTAAAGACTACATGCGAAATACGTATCAGGTTTCCGTTACGGTAGGAATCAGCAGGGAAGGCCGGAAATGGGAGGAGATCGGGCAGCTCTACCGGGAGATCAAATATACGATCGCCGATGCCCGCCAGAGCGATAACGGCCTGCTGCTGCATGTGGGGAGAATGGAGCGGAAGGCGTATGAAGATTTAAGAGAACGGGAAATCCTGCTGCCTAGCCTGCTCTCCCTGGCGGAGGGCGATGATCCGGTACTGCTGACCAGGGAAGTCGGCACGGCGTTTGAGCAGATGGAGGTTAAGGGCCATTCCTTCGCCTATATACAGTCTTTCAGCATCAGCCTGATCGGCGAGCTTACACGCAAATTATGGAACGATGTGGAAGCTGTCACCTATCTCAGCAACCGTGCATTGCACCGGATATTGGAATGCAAAACCATGCCTGTGATGAAAGCCATCATACTAGAATATATCGACTCTGCCTTCGGACTTGCGCGTAAAGAACGGAACCTGCAGCAGCATCATCTGATTAATCGAATTGCTTCCTATATCGCAGAACAATTGCCGGATAGTATGACGGTCAAGCAGCTAGCGGATATGTTTCATATCAGTGCAGGACATTTAAGTGTCCTCTTCAAAAAAGAAACCGGGCAGACCATCTCCGACTTCGTCAAGAGCCTGCGGATGAAAAAAGCCAAGGACTTGCTCCAGGACCCCACCATCAAAATCTATGAGGTTTCTGAGCGGATCGGCTTCCAGACCCCCGCTTATTTCACCTATCAATTTAAGAAAAACGAGGGCTGCACGCCGCAGGAGTACCGGGACCGGTATTACCGCTGATCTAATAAGCTTTAACTGTCTTAAACCCTGAGGGGGATTCCCTCGGGGTTTTCTCTTGCCAGCCTATGCGAGTGAGAATAAGGATACTGCCAGAATGACTAACTAATAGCAGGTTATTCCTAATCAAAAAGAGCCCAGTGCAAAATGACTCTGCACCGGGCTCTTAAGGCTCAAATAATACTACTTACGATAATGGTGTCATTCCAGCAACTTGATCGATCATGCCTGCTTCCTGTGCATCGGCGGCTATTAGCTTGTTATACACATCCTGATCCAGCGGGCTATTTACCTTTTTCAAACCGGCTAAATACCAGCGCGCGATTTCGCGATTCACGGGATCCGAATAATCTTCGCTTAGCTCACCTTTTAATAGGGTAACTGCAGACACAACATCTCCAGTGAGTATCTTCATTTTACCAACGGCTAAAGTTGCAGCGGAAGAAAGAGGAATGGCCTGATTGTCTATATTGCTCATAACCTGATAATAAGCTTCAAGTCCCATGCTGAAGTTTGCCTTTGCGTTAGCTGCAGCCTGTGGATTGTCCAATCCTTGAGTGCTTAAGATATTTAACCATTCCGAGTAAGAGGGTTGACCCGACTCGTAAGCGAGAACTATGACATCACTATACCATTTTGTACTCCACAGATCATTGCGCCCTGCCAGAGCGGTGTAGCTACCTGTGAATCCTGTTTGGATGATGGACGCGGCGGTCTCTGTCTGTCCTGTAACCTGATTTACTTTACCTGCACTTAGGGCAATCAACGGTGTGACCGAGAAAGGCCGGCCCTGTAGCTGTCCCGAAGGCAGTGTTTGTAAATATTCGATCCCATCCACAACGTGCTGGTAAGCGGCAAGGCTGGTATAGAAGTACTCCTGCTTCTTAGTCTCGTTCTGCTGAAGATAGGCTTGGATACCGAGACGGGATGCCCGGGTAATGAGCTGCTCATACCACTCAATATCCCATATATACTTGTCCTGATTATCGAGGTATACGGCATAAGCCTCCTCATGTTTATCTAATACATCATAGAGAACAGTCTGTAGCTTCAACAGTTGCTTATTGTAGGGCTCCTCTTTGAGGGCGCGCTGTAGCAAGGAAAAGAATTCGTCGGCATATTGCTCGTCTTTGGTTTGTTTATATACCTGATAATCTAGTGATGCTAACATCATAATTGTCTCAGGATGAGCCGGACGGTTCTTTAATGCCCTCACAAGCGGGGCTTTAATCTCTTCGTAGGATTTACTATACTGTGCAATAGCCTTTGCATCAGCTAGATCGTTAGTGGAAGTGATATTGCTTATCGATACGATGAGTATGGCTAGCGCTGCCACAGTGGTCACACCCAGGTAACCGTAGCGCAGTCCGGCTGATTTCCATTTGCCTTCGAGTGGTTTAGGTTCCATGGCAGCTGTCATCCCGGCAAGACCGATAAACACAAGCATTCCCATGAACACATAACTTAGGTTAAAGTCCAGGATACTATGTAATAGAATGGATAATGCAATAATAAAATAGAAGAATCCGTTCTCGAAGTCATTCGTCCCCGTCTGCCGTATATATCCCCTGATATATTTGTAGAACACATACAGGATAAAGCCCATGAACACGATAAATCCCAGAATGCCGACTTCTATTAAGTATTGCAAAAAGAAATTGTGCGCCTGACGGCTTACATACGGGTTATTCTGGTACTTCTCATACAAGGCAGCCCATCCGCCGCCCCCTGCACCAAGAACAGGATAATCCTTAGCTACTTTAAAAGCGTCCCGGTAAAAAGTCATACGCTCCAGCACACTGTGCTGTTTGAAGTTGATATTTTCCAGTCGGGTTTCAATATTGGCAGGCAAAATACTTCGTGCGCTTGTTCCGATAAGCAGCCAGGCAGCAGCAGCCACCAAGACCGTTGCTCCAACGGGAAGCCACAGATTAGCAGACTTTCGGGGAGACCCTTTTTCCAAGCGCTTCTCCAGACCTGCAGCAACGAAGCGTTGTGCGGACCAGCAGGTTGCTGAGGTCACAATACAAGCAATAATTAGCCAGCTCCAGCCCTCTACAGCAGCAGAAGGATCAGAAACGGCCGCCACATGTTTGCCGGTGGAGGTTATTTTGCTGATTATAGCCAATGACGCAGCAGCAGCGATGATTAGGTGGATGATCCAGAGGATTTGCCGCGAAGGCTTTTGAAAGAGAAGCAGCAGGACAAAAACTACCGGCAACATGACCAGACCGCCCCGTGATAGCGTCAGAAGCAGTGAAATCATGATCGGTACCAGCATAAAACTGTGAATTACGATGCCGTACCACTTTTTGGCCCGAACCAAAGCGTACACAGCTACAAATAGAAAGGCCATCAGAAAGGCGGCATACGTATTTGCGTATTGAAATATGGAGGTCAGACGTAGACCGTTCGAATCGGTCATCACTGCGTCAAGATACTTACCGGCACGGACAGTATTAGAGAACCAGCCAACGGCCCCTCCGGCTACATTCCAAGCTCCCAGCCAGTTTAGCAGACCGAACCAGACGATTAGGTAAGCCAATGTTAGTATAGCGGATTGGATGATCTGGTTCGCTAGTTTTTGACGTAGAAGATAGAGGAATACAATAAAAAGTGCAGCATACATACTTTGAATAAGCAGCATATTGACCGCCATATAGTGTGAGACAGCGGTAAAAAGGGATAAAAAGTACGTCAGCGGAAGCAGGAGCACACATAGAGCAACAAGATCACGCTGATCCTCAAATCTGAATTTTTTGTAGTAGAACACTGCCCAGACAATGAGCATAAGGCTGCCGATTACCGTAGAAATATAGATTGGTTTTTCAAAATCAGCCTGTTGACCATTAAATAGCCCTACTTGAAACGGAGCCCATACTAGAAAAAGTATGAAACCGATAATCAGCACCCAGAGCGAGAAGGGGAGTGCTTCATCATATCTTAATGGAGTCGACTTTTTACCATAAACCGGTTGCGCCAATTTTTATTCTCCTTTACAATTTATTCTAGTCATTAGTATAAGTTGATTGCCTCATTTTGGCAAAGATGGATTGTGAAAGTGTCCTTCTAGTGTTTCGAATTTTATCCAGATAAACCGAATTACGAAAGGTGGAGCTTAGCCCGTGAAATTGAAATTAGAGGGACTTACGGTTTTGGCGCAGGATGTAGCTAAATTGGCTAGTTTTTATCGTGATGTTTTGGGATTTGAGACGGTCATTGAGGAGAACCATTATGCTGAATTTGTGAATAGTGGAATTCGTCTTGCGATTTGTTCAACATCCTTAATGGCGGAAAACACGAATGACCACCATACTTATTTAGAAGAGCGTAAAGGACAAGCCTTTGAACTTAATTTCGAATGTGACTCTCCAGACGCTGTCCACATGATGTATCAAGAGGTGGTTTCAAAAGGGGCAACTGAAATTACAGCTCCAAAGTCAATGTCCTGGGGGCACACTACAGGTTTCTTCGCAGATCCGGAAGGCAACATTCATTCTATCTTTGCGGTTAATCCGGTGACGGCGCAGCACGGATAATTCAGGTACTACTTTGTTTTCAAGAGTTGCAGTTGATATTAATAAAGCCAGTAGATCCAAAGAAATCTTTGGATCTACTGGCTTATTCTATATATTCATTCTGACTAGAACTTAAACCGGCTTGCTAACTGAGCCAGACTAGAAGAGAGCTGGTTCATTTCAGTGGTAGAAGACAGTAATTGTTCCATGGAATTTAATGATTCTATGATAGACACCTCAACCTGTTCGGCGTTTTTACTGGAAAGCTCTACATTACCCGCCAGGGATTGAATGGTAGCTGCGACTTGTTCGCTACTCGAGGAGATTTCTTCGACAATGGAGGACACATTGATAATCTGACTGTTCACGGTATCAATTTGTTCGGTAATCGTCTGGAAAGATACTCCGGCTTCACGTACGGCTGCTAAGCCTTCTTCGGTGTTTACCCAATTGGTATTGATTTGCTGGACGACCGATTCGGTATCCGTATGAATAGCTTGAATCATATCAGATACAATGGTAGTGGCTTCTTTGGATCTTTCGGCCAGCTTTTTAACTTCATTAGCCACAACGGCAAATCCTCTCCCATGTTCTCCAGCCCGGGCTGCTTCAATCGATGCATTCAGCGACAGCAGATTGGTTTGAGTGGCGATTTGCGCAATCAGAACGATTATTCCATCGATGTCTTTCGTTTTTTGACCTAAAGCCTGAATGGTTTGGACGGATTCCTTTGAATCCAGGGCTAACTGCTCAATGATAGTTTCGGTTTCAGCAATAATTTGACGGCCTTGTTCAGCTTGTTTCAGCGTAGACGATGAGGCTTCAGCTACTTCCTCTATGCTTTCTGAGATTTGTACGGTGCCCTTGGCCACCTCTTCCATAGCCAGCGAGCTCTCATTAATCGCCGATACCTGTGTTTTGGAACTAAGCGCAATCTCTGTAACGGCTTTCGAATTCGCCTGCTCGTTTTCTTTAGTAGTCGTAGCGATGTTGGTAAACATCTCTGACTGTGAAGACAGCTGGCTAGAAGAATGGGAAATGTGCTGAAGAGATAATCTTAGATTTCCGAACATTTGGTAAAAGGCAGCTGACAGCTGTCCGATTTCATCTTTCCGGTTATTATTTAGGGCTTTGATGTCTACTTTTAGATTACCTTCAGCTAGATTTCGTGAGAAGCCGACGAGCATATTTAAGGGTCTGGTGAAAAAGCGGCTTAAAAGTAACCAGAAGCCCAGCGATACCAAGACAATAATACTTGAGGTGATAATGATAATGGAAACTAACAATTGGTTGGAGTCCTCAAGTTCGTCGGTTATGTCAAATTGTAATTTAGCAGAGTAGCTAACCTTGCCGTTCTTATGTAAGGGTGAAGCAACCTCAACGATGTGACCACTCTTCGAGGATATGATCTCATTCTCTTTCACCGCATTAATTTCTATGGAATCTGCTGCTTTCCCTACTTCCTCGGGATTTAGCGACGCGATAATTTTGGGTGAACTCTCCAGATCACTAATATTAAAAGAAACGATCTCCATCTCCGATTCTTTTATTTTGTTCAGTTGTGTCTGTAAATCCTGTGCATTCTCGCTTCCGGTGAGCATCAAATCAAAGGTTTCAATAATAATGGCGGCTTTTTCTTCACCTGCTGTTTGCGAAGCATTTTTACTCTCGGCATAAAAATAGAAGCAGGATATTACAGAAACGAGTAGTAGTGAAAAAATGACCGTACTGATAATCTTGTTGGCAAATTTCATGACAGCACCTCAATAAAACAATTATTAGAAATAAGTTAAACTTATTGTCCGAAATTCACTATATCATGATGAAGTGAAAGATAAATAAAAATACTTGTCTGACAAATAATTGTCGCAAAATACCCGTTTATATCGAAATTCACACAATGATCACTTACAAAAAATTAAATAAAATGTTAATATGTCGCGGAAATTATATATACAAGAGACAGCATAGCTGAAATAATATGACAGGCCGAACAGGTTGTAACCTTTCACCTCCGATATGGCACTTAAGATTAAGAACATGTGAAAAGAGGTTCCGTATGGTAACGCGGCTGGTTGAAGAAGTGCAAAAAGGGGATACGGAGGCGTTTGGGCAGCTGATGGCGCATTTCCGGGGGATGGCGTTTGCGGTCTCCTACGATATGCTGAGGGATGTCCATCTGGCGGAAGATGCTGTGCAGGAGGCGTTCATCGAAGCTTACACCAATATTGGCAAGCTGCAGCAGCCGTCTGCTTTTCCGGGCTGGTTCAAGACGATTGTCGTGAGACAATGCCAGCGGTTGCTGCGGCGTAAGCGGCAGGCAATTCTTCCCTTGGAAGATGCCATGCAGATTTCTCAGGAATCGCCGGGTGTAGCAGAAATCGCTGAGCGGAGGGAAGGTGCACAGGTGCTGCAGCAGTCGGTGTCAAGCTTGAGCGACAAGCTGCGGGTACCGCTGCAATTGTTTTATTTCTACGGCTATTCGCTGCAGGAAATCTCCGATTATCTGGACATTCCGGTATCAGCGCTGAAAAAACGGCTGTTTGACGGACGGCGCAAGCTGAGAGGTGCACTCCCCGTCATCGACCTTGCTTCCATGTTCAACAACCTATATGAAGGAGGCGGGAATATGCTGCATATCGTAAATGGGGATTCTGTAGGGAATATGCTGAAAAAGGGAATCGTTTCCGGGGATGTGCTGGTGTGGAGAGAGGTGTACTCAGCAGGTCCGAATTTTGTGAACCCTGCCGGTGAAGCAGAACGTATGCTACGCGCACAATCGCTCGAACAGTCGATGGGTATTCCGGCAGCGGAATATCGGGCAGCCTGTGCGGAGCAGGAAGAGAAGCTGCGGGGGATTAACCGCTATGACGAAGTGGTGCTGTGGTTCGAGCATGATTTGTTTGATCAGAGCATGCTGGCTTATCTGCTGCACTATTTCAAGGGGCAAAAGCTGGGCGGAACCAAGCTTAGTCTGCTCTGCATCGGTGAGTTTCCCGGCATCGACCTGTTTCATGGTCTAGGCCAGCTGACTCCGGCGCAGCTAAAGACCTTGTCCGGGACCTGGCGGAGCATCGAGCAGAAGGAGCTGGAGCTGGGCAGTGAACTGTGGCAGGCCTACGCCCATCCCGATCCGTTACAGATGTCTGACCTGCTTGCACTTAGAAGACAAGAACTGGAGGCATCAGCACTGCCTTTTGCCTATGCTGCATTTCAGGCCCATTTGTCGCGTCTGCCTTCTGTAGTCAATGGCCTTGGACTCGTAGAACAAACGACGCTTGAGGTTGTGCGCGGGGGAGCGGATACTCCAATGAAGCTGTTCCGGCAAGTAACCGACTCGCTGCATGTGCTTGGCATGGGTGATCTCGAATATTGGCTGTATCTCCGGGGATTGGTGCAGGGGGCACAGCCGCTGTTGATGATCGACGGTACTGCAGCTGCAGACAATTTTGATTTTCGCCGGGTCCCGGATTTTCTGAACCGAAAGGTGACAATGACTGCACTTGGCGAGCAGATATTGGATGGAGCAGCGGACCGGGTGGCGGTTCAAGGCCTTGATGTGTGGTACGGCGGTCTGCATCTGGAGGGACACTCTGTACCGTGGCGCTGGGACAGCTCAGCACAGATGCCGGTAAGAATGTAGTTTTTTAATGGTATAATATAGGTTCTGATTCGCAGTCATCAACGGGCAGGGAGGGGAAAACCATCAGAACCCTAGTGATCAGTGACATTCACGGATGTTACCGGGAATTCAACGCGCTGTTGCGTAAAGTGAACTATATTCCGGATCAGGACAAACTCATACTCATCGGCGATTATGTGGACCGGGGGCCAAACAGCAAAGCAATCGTAGAGCAGGTCATGTCCCTCCAGGCAGAATGGGGCGCTGTGGTGCTGAAAGGTAATCATGACAAAATGGCCTGTGACGCACTGCTCAGCGATGATGAAGACAAACTGGATATTCACTGGCTGAACAACGGCGGATTCCATACCTTGATGAGCTACGCTGGAGCGGACGCCGACTTTGTGCAGCAGGATCTGGGCTGGGAAGAGTACATCAGGATTAAGCATTGGATCAGGCAGGCTTACAGGCACCACTTGGATTTCCTCAGCTCATTGCCGCTCTATTATGAGACGGAGGACCATTTGTTTGTACACGCGGGAATCGACCCGGCGCTTGCAGACTGGAAGACGCAGAAGGATTATGATTTTATCTGGATCAGAGAACCGTTCTACAATCATCCGGTGACGAACACCACCAAAACGATTGTGTTTGGCCACACCTCAACCTTTGAATTCCAGGACAATCCCGGCATCTGGTTTAGCCCGCTAGGAGACAAAATCGGCATTGATGGCGGCTGCGCCTACGGCGAGCAGATGAACTGCCTGGAGATCGGCGATGAAGGATATAAGACCTATAGTGTGCGGCTGGGTGAGAGTGGATTGGGAGGCTGATGAGTGATTCAGAACAAATTTATAAAGGATAAAAAGCATTTTGAAGAGGCACTACATTTGGTAACAATGATGTTCAACTATGAACAACGACTGCCCAACCAAGTTTATAAAGTTCCCTTCGTAAAGACTGTTGTACTTGATTTCGATCATGCATTGAGTCGTCATTTTTGGAGCGAACTAGAAAAATTGATTGGCATGTCTGGTGATTCGTTTGCCATTATGGCAGAAGAAATTGCCTCGAAGTTGTTGAAGCACTACAGCGCCAGTAAGTAATCTACAAAGACCTTGAGGGGATGCTCCTTCGAGGTTTATTAATGCCCGATGCTTTTTCATAACTCGAAAAGAGTCTCAGTACTTGAACTCCTTGCACGTTCTCTTGTCTTGTTATTCATGAACGCTTCCACTGTTATTTTGATAAAAAACAAATGACCCGTAGGAGGGTCATTTGTTTTCAAAGTCCATCTTACGGGTGTAAGCAATAGGAGAGTAGGTAGAAAACTTTGCAGAGTTTGAACAATGAGCCTCATTATTTATGCTCTCTTCACCAGCCCAGCTCCAGCCCCCGGATCTCCTGCTCCCACAGCTCTTGCAGCTTCTTCACCTGCTCCCACGGCATCGCTCCATCACTTGCTGCGATATTCTCAGCCAGTTGAGTGCTGTTTCTGACCCCTGGGATTACGGTGGTCACTTCCGGGTAGGCAAGAATGAATCTCAGCGCCGCCATCGTCATCGTTGTCTCTTCATTGGTAATGAACCTGATTTGTTCCAGCAGGGCTGCACGCTTGCGGATAATTTCCGGTGACCATCGGCTGCGGACTCCCGAAAAAGTGCTCTGACTGTTGTATTTACCGGAGAGCCAGCCGGAGTCCAGCGGGACTTTGATTATAAGGGCGATATTATTCTCTTGGGCGAGCTTGAAGGCTTCGGCCGTGTCCTGATAAAAAATATTGAACATTACTTCCATTACGCCGATATTTGTATGTTTGATGACCTCCAGCATCTCCGGGACAGTATCGACCGAAACGCCGTAAGTAAGAATTTTGCCCGCAACCTTGAGCTTTTCCAGTACTTCATAGTGCCCGTATTTCCCGTCCAGCATCTCGAACGGCGGATTATGAATCAGCACGGAATCCACATAGTCGGTCTGCAGACGCTTCAGGCTGCCTTCAACGGACCGTATAATCTGATCTGTACTATAATTAGTCTGGCCGTCTGCCGCATGGCCGAATTTCGTGTTAAGGACAGCGCTGCTGCGTTTGCCGGCCAGGGCTTTGCCAAGCAGCTCTTCGCTTGTGCCCAGGCCATAATTGGGAGCGGTGTCAAAAAAGTTCATTCCACGCTCCAACGCCTCATGGATCAGCTCAATGGCTGCAGTCTCAGACATAGTCTCCCAATCTTGACTGTTGCCGAGCTGCCATGCACCGAAGCCGATCTCGGATACGGATTTCCCTGTATTGCCATACTGTCTTCTATTCATTAATAATCCGCTCCCCGTTAGATTGTTTGCTTGGTCAACTGCTCATAATCTCCTTTGGTCATTCCGTAAAAGACAACATCCTCGTATTGGCCCCATTTAAGGATGTGCTGTTTAAATTCCCCTTCGAGCGCCATGCCGGTTTTTCTCATCACGTTCCAGGAAGCCTGGTTATTGGACAAGGCCGCTGCCCAGATTTTATTTAAATGCAGGTCCTCAAATCCGTACCGGACCAGGCGCTGTGCCGCTTCAGAAGCATACCCATTTCTCCAATAAGGTGGTCCGATCCAGTAGCCAAGCTCGCCGTGATTATGCGGCCGGGTAATATTCAGGCTCATGCAGCCGATCAACTGGTTGCTGTCCTTAATTACCATCGCCCAAGGATAACCGTCGCCCTCATCTTTTCTGCCAATGCATGCTGTCAGCCATTGCTCTGCCGCTTCGAGCGTGTAAGGATGGGGGATAGATAGGGTTGTTCTCGCCACCGCAAGATCACCGGCTAATTCCTGCACAGTGCGGGCATCAGTTAATTCAAACGGTCGTAATCGTAATCTTTCAGTTTCGAATACAGGCTGCATGTTAAGTCCTCCGCTTTTATTGTCTTTTCAGTAGAGTATATTACATAACTTGGATATTGCAAGAACCTAAAGGATCTAGGTAGTCTATCATCATTAGAAGCAGTGTACAGCGGCAGAAACGGCTATTATTCGCTTAGCTATCTCTTTCAATATTCGACATTCTTCTTCATCGGATAATGGTATTGTTATAAAAAATAATAGATGGGGAGATTGAGCGATGAGAAAAATACTGTCCAGAATCGGAATCGGACTGCTGCTGCTGCTGATTGTTTCTATCGTGGGCTGCTTTTATTTCGGTAAGTTTACCTACGCGTATTCTTTAATCATTGTATTATTGTTCGTGTTTGGCGGCATGGGGCAAATCTATAAATTGAAGAATGACGAGTATATGTACAACAAGCTGAACGGCCGGGAAGAATATGATGAATATACAAGATAAATCATAGCCTGAGAATGCAGCGGAATTACCGGCTGGTCTGTTAATGCCACAGCGAACATAAGATTGTAGTAGTCTTCATCTACTTTATCGCAGCAGGAGGATTTGCGGATGAATGAGAAGATCCATGCAATCACAATCATCATAGATACACTTGCAACCGAAATCATCGAATCTCTGCGCCGGAAAATCATTAACGAACCTGCTTTTGTCCAGCTGTATACAGTGCTTGATGATGCTTTTGTGCTGATTGAGCATGAAGAGCAGATCGACAGAGAACTGGCGGCGCTATTGTTTCTGGTCTATTCACAGCTGGTGACCCAGTCTAATTATGTATATGATAAAAGTCCCTTTGTCCCGCACATCGGCAAAATGCAGGGAATGATCCGCAAAATATTCGGCGCCACCCTGCAAAATATTTAAATCAGATGACCTAAAACATCCCCGGTACTTCTCTATTTTACTAGAGAGTACCGTTTTTTTTGTGTATACAGTTTCAGCAATGAGGGGGCAATAGAGTTCGTGTGCTTCCCAAGCAGATTTGTCCATTGCCAAACCATGCCATTCTCCTTTACAATATTACAATGATAATGAGAATCAATTTCAAAGGAATGGGTGGGATTCATGAATCACCAGGCAACGGCCAGCAATGGCCAGTTCCGGGCTGCGGATCCGGTGAAGTTTCGTTCACGCCCGTGGGCGGCAACGCTGATCCTGGTCGGCGGTTTGATTGCTTTAGCATTTGGCGTTGCGGTCTCCGTGTCGTTTGGAGCAGCGGATATTAAGCTGTCTGTGGTATGGACCGCTGTATTCCATTTTAATCCGGATCTGACGGATCATCAGATTATCCGCGAGCTACGGCTGCCGCGGGTACTTGGCGCCGTGATGGTTGGTGCAAGCTTTGCGGTCGCAGGGGCCATTATGCAAGGGATGACCCGCAACCCCCTTGCGGATTCGGGCCTTATGGGGATTAACTCCGGGGCAGGCTTTGCTCTGGCGGTCTGTTTTGCCTTTTTTCCGCATCTGTCATTTATGTATCTGATTCTATATTCATTTATTGGAGCTGGCATGGGAGCGGGGATTGTCTACGGCATAGGCTCCTTGTCCACAGGCGGACTTACACCTGCCCGTCTGGTACTGGCCGGCGCGGCATTCAGTGCGCTGCTCTCCGCGCTCAGCGAAGGTGTGGCACTATATTTTAACATTGGACAAGATTTGGCCTTCTGGTATGCGGGGGGTGTAGCCGGGACGAAATGGTTCCAGCTCCAGATCATGTTTCCGTGGTTTGCCGGAGCACTCATCTGCGCGTTCATCTTATCCCGCTCCATTACAATGCTCAGCCTGGGCGAGGACATTGCCAAAGGTCTCGGGCAGCGTACGGGGTTGGTTAAACTGGCCGGAGCCCTCATTGTACTGATTCTTGCCGGCTCGTCTGTGTCTGTAGTAGGTGCGGTAGGGTTCATAGGATTGATCATCCCCCATCTGACACGCTATCTTGTCGGTGTGGATTACAAGTGGATTATTCCCTGCTCGGCGGTTCTCGGCAGCCTGCTTGCGGTCTCCGCTGACCTTACAGCCAGAATGATTGTTCCTGGGCAGGAGACCCCGTTTGGTGCCATTATCGCACTGATCGGCGTGCCTTTCTTTCTGTATCTGGCCCGTAAGGAAAGAAGGGAGCTGTAGTAATGTCTAGAACAACTGTACAGTCCTACGAATCAGCCAGACGCAGACGGGGAATGACCCTCCTGGCTGTGATTGCCGTACTGATTATCACCGCCTTCATTATAAGCATGAATACAGGTTACATACTCCTGACCCCGCAGGAGCTGCTGAATACAATGCTCGGTAAGGGGACGGCCAAACAGGAATTAATTCTGTTCGACTTCCGGCTGCCGCGCATCGTTATCTCTCTGCTCATTGGGGCGGCCTTAGCTGTTTCAGGCGCCGTGATGCAAAGTGTGTTCCGCAACGATCTGGCTGATCCAGGCATTCTCGGCATCAACGCGGGAGCGGGCCTGATGGTGATGCTGATGGTTTCGTTTTATCCCTCGACCAGCGCGGCTCCTGTATTTTTACTGCCGGTTGTTGCCTTTGCCGGTGCCGGATTTACCGCAGCGATGATCTATCTGCTCTCCTATAAGCGGCATGAGGGGATACCTCCGATCCGCCTGCTCTTGACGGGTGTCGCGGTCGCCGCCGGAATTAGCGCAGCGATGATCGTATTGACACTCCGCCTCGATCCCGAGAAATATCAGTTTGTCGCAACTTGGCTGGCGGGCAGCATCTGGGGGACCAGCTGGAAATTTGTGCTGTCCCTGCTGCCCTGGATTATAGTTCTGTTGCCATATGTCATATATAAGGCACGGGTAATGAACGTGCTTAGCTTAGGCGGGCAGACGGCGACGGGCCTTGGAGCTGCCGTGAACAAGGAGCAGTTCCGGCTGCTCGCGGCAGCGGTTGGCCTGGCAGCGGCGAGTGTAGCGGTCAGCGGCGGAATCGGTTTCGTGGGCCTGGTCGGGCCACATTTGGCCAGGCGTCTGGTCGGACCTAAACATCAGCTGATGCTTCCCGCTTCAGCGCTGCTTGGTGCACTGCTTGTCATTACGGCCGATACCATCGGCCGCTGGATACTTCAGCCGTCTGAGATTCCTACAGGAATTGTAGTAGCAGTGATTGGAGCACCGTATTTTCTCTATCTGCTGGCGCGTACGAAGTCTTGACACAATAAGAATGCTTAAATTACCAAACCGGAGGGGACAAAATGAGTGATCAACTGGAATTATACGATGTGACGATTATTGGCGGGGGTCCCGCAGGCATGTATACAGCTTTTTATAGCGGCATGAGAGATTTGAAAACGAAGCTGATTGAAGCGAAGGATGAGCTGGGCGGAAGAATGCTGATTTATCCTGAGAAGATGATCTGGGACGTGGGAGGAATCACACCGACCCTCTGCGGTCAATTAATCAAGCAGCTTGAGCAGCAGGCCCGAACCTTTGATCCGACGATTGTGCTTGGGCAGCAGATTACCCGTCAGGAGCGCCAGGAGGACGGGACGTATATTTTGACATCTTCAACCGGGGAACTACACTGGACCCGGACCGTCATTCTGGCGATTGGCTATGGCATCCTGCAGATGGCCAAACTGGAGATCGAGGGAGCGGACCGTTACGAGGTGACTAACCTGCACTATACCGTGCAGGAGCTGGAGCCGTTCCGCGGCAAGCATGTATTGATCTCAGGCGGAGGCGATTCGGCAGTGGACTGGGCGAATGAGCTGGAGGGGGTTGCCGCCAGTGTCACTATTGTCCACCGGAGAGAGCAGTTCGGCGGACATGAGAAGAATATTGCCCGCATGAAGGCCTCATCGGTTGAAGTGCGTGTGCCGTATGCGGTGAGCCAGCTGCACAGCAATAACGGTGAGACCATTGACCGGGTGACCATCAGCCATGTCGAATCTGGTGAAACGGAGCAATTTGCAGTCGATGCAGTGATTGTAAACCACGGCCTGAAAAGCGACTTCGGTCCGCTGCGCGAATGGGGACTTGATATGGGTGACTGGTGTGCCAATGTCAGCGAAAGACTGGAAACGAATCTGCCGGGCATTTTTGCCGCCGGTGATTTCGTTGATTACAGCAGTAAGGTCAGGCTGATCGCCGGCACGTTCACTGATGCGGTTCTGGCACTCAACAGCGCCAAACTGTACATGGACCCTGATGCGCCCAAGGCGGCGTATGTGTCCTCGCATAATGACCGGTTCAAAGAGAAGAATAAGGCTCTCGGTGTAACCGACGAGCACTAACTAGTTATTCTTCCGCACTATAGCGCTCAATTACCCGCAGGACATTTAAGGGCTGCCGCTTGTAGATTACTCTACAAACGGACAGTCTTTTTTTCTTGCCTCCGCACGTATCCCATATTCCATAAGCTGCATAAAAAAAGTTTCAGGGGCGAATAGTAAGAGGGGAGGTGCTGAGGATGCCTAAACAGACTAAAGAATCCAAAACAGCAGAGATGGCCAGTGACAAAGAGCAAAGTCCGCCGATCCTTGAGAATCTCGAGGAGAACCTCAAGCAAATCCAGAGTAAACTTGGAAACAGTCCTGATCTGATCATACGTAATTATGAATCACTTGATCACGTAAACCATGCGGCTGCTGTTTATATTAACGGTCTAATCGATATGGAGCGGGTAGAGGACTATATTACACATGCCCTATCATTGGACTCCTTGCAGGAAAAGGCAGAATCCGTAGCAACTGTGCTGGAACGGTTTTCTTTTGCGAAGGGGAAGGCATTAAGTATAGGCAAAGAAAAGATAGTTGAAGACCAGAATAGTCTCCTTGAGGGGCTTTTGTCCGGTGATACAATGATTCTTTTCCAAGGTCTCACCAAAGCCATCAGTGTCAGTACCAGCGGTGGTGAAGGAAGAGCGGTTACCGAAGCGACAACTCAAGTAAATATCCGCGGCCCCAAGGACAGCTTTACGGAATCGCTGGGTACGAATCTGTCCCTGGTGCGGAAACGGATTAAAAACCCTAATCTGTGGATCGAAACGTTAACGATTGGAGCCGTAACTAAAACGGATGTGTCGATTGTGCATATTCATGGTTTAGCCAATGAAGCAATGCTTCAGGAATTCAGAAAGAAGCTGTCAGAGATTCATGTGGACTCTATTTTGGAATCGGGGTACATTGAGCAGCTGATTGAAGAGAACAAGTACTCACCATTCCCGACGATCTTTAACACGGAGCGGCCGGACAGTGTAGCCGGAAATCTGCTGGAGGGGAGAATCGCACTTTTTGTCGACGGAACTCCATTTGTCCTAATCGCACCGGCCACCTTTTTTATGTTTTTTCATACAGTGGAAGACTATTATCAGCGGTATGACGTATCATCACTGATCAGAATTCTCAGATTTATGTGCCTGCTTATTTCCCTCTTTGGTCCGGCCATCTTTGTCGCAGCGCTGAATTTCCACCAGGAGATGATACCTACCCCGCTGCTGATCAACTTAGCCTCACAGCGGGAAGGGGTCCCGTTTCCGGTGGTGATCGAGGTGCTTTTGCTGGAGGTCACATTTGAAATTATACGCGAAGCCGGGATCCGCATGCCTTCTCCGATCGGTCAGACCGTTTCGATTATCGGCGGGCTTGTCTTGGGACAGGCTGCGGTCCAGGCTGGTATTGTATCTCCTGCGATGGTAATTGTCGTTTCGCTGACAGGGATCTCAAGCTTCGCTACTCCGGCTTTCAATATGGCGCTGTCCGTGCGCTTGCTCCGGTTCGTCATCACCTTTGTGTCAGCATATATGGGACTGTACGGCATTGCGATTACCGGGCTGATCCTGATTGCCCATCTGTGCAGCCTGCGTTCTTTAGGGGTACCCTATATGTCTCCGGTAGCCCCTTTTGCAGCAGGGGACCAGAAGGATATCTTTTTACGGACCCCACTGCATTTCATGAAAATCCGCCGGCGGCTGGTGAACCTAAAGAGCTCTGTTCCAGGAACATCTGCCCAGCTCCGCAAGGATAACCCTCATGAGAACTAAGCTGATTGGGCTGCTTACCCTTTATTTAGGCGTTTCAGTCCTGCTGACCGGCTGCTGGAATAGCAGAGAACTGAATGATCTGGCGATCGTGAGCGGGATCGGAATGGATAAACTGGATGATGAAGATGGGTACCGTGTAACTTTTCAAATTATTAACCCGACATCCTCGGCTCCATCTACCGGTGCATCCAGCAGTCAGCCACCTGTTATGGTCATTTCATCAACAGACCGGACGATTTTTGGAGCTTTGCGCAAAGCCTCAAGACGGATGACCCGGCAGCTGTTTTTTGCCCATACCCAGCTTATGATTGTCGGGGAACCGCTTGCGCGTAGCGGGATAAACAATTTATTTGACATTTTTGAACGCTCCCATGAATTGCGGTTGAATACCACAGTGCTGATTGCCAAAAATTCTGATGCTGCTTCAGTACTTAAACTTTTAACTGCCTTGGAGACCCAGCCTTCTACAGGTTTGGTCAAGAAAACGCAGAATACGTCCAGGGTGTGGGGAGAAAACCGGAGGATAGGCGTTTTTGAGGTCATTAACGGTATTACCGGTGAAGGTGATTTTACGATCAACGGGATTCAGATTATTGGCAGCGCAGAAGAGGGCAAGAAAAAAAGCAGCCTTGAACAAACGGAGGCGCCAGCCGGATCAATTATGAGCGGGCTTGGTGTTTTTAAGAATGGCAAGCTGATCAGCTGGCTGAACGGTCCGGAGTCCAGAGGTACTCAGTGGCTGCTGGATAAACTTGAAGAAACCAGTGTAAACATCGATTCATTGGATAGAAATAAGGATATTTCTGTCAATGTATTTTATTCCAAGACCTCAGTAAAGGTTGATCTACAGGAGGGGAAGCCGGTCTTTCATATCCATATCCGTGAAGAAGGAAGCATCAATGAAGCCGGTAGTTTCGTGGATTTAAGTAAGGAAGAGGAGCTGGAGAAGCTTAAAAAAGAGCTTGCGGAGCAAACCGCTTCCGAGGTGAAGATGGCTTTGAAAGCCGCTCAAGAGAAGAGATCGGATATTTTTAACTTTGGGAACGAACTGAAGCGCACACATCCGGAATTATGGAAGACTGTGAAAAAAGACTGGAATTCCGTATTTGCTGAAGGAGAGCTTGATCTCCAAGTGGATGCTTACATCCGCGGTACAGGAATGAGACTCAAGCCTTACTTCCCTGTGGAAAAAAGAGAATAAACGTCTAGAGGAATAGGGGGTGCCGTTTCATGCGAAAAGAAGTCATTGGTCCATTTCAACTGTTTGCCATGATTGTTCTGTTCGAGCTGGGAACGGCGGTTGTGGTTCCAATTGGTCTGGAGAGCGGACATGCGGTATGGATCTCGATTCTGCTGGCTCTGCCGGGCGGCATCCTGTTATATTTGGTTTTTGCTGATTTGTACCGGCAATTCCCTGATCTGGTGATTAGCGGCTATACCCGAAAGATTCTGGGGAGATGGATCGGTTGGCCGCTTAGCCTGCTATACTTGCCGGTCCTAATGTATAACGGTTCCCGAAATTTGCGGGAGGCAGGTGATTTGCTGATCTCTTCTACTTATGATAGAACACCGATCTTTATAATTAACTCCATAATGGTCATTGCCGTAATGTATATCCTGTATAAGGGGATTGAAGTCTTCTCCAGAACAGCAGAAATCTACTTTTGGCTGATTGTCATTATGGGGCTGGTATCCAACTTTGTTGTGATTATTTCCGGGCTAGTCCATTTAAAGAATCTCTTTCCCATACATCCGGGGGAGTGGCTAGAGGCACTCGGCTCCGCCTATCCCAGCATCTGGATTTTCCCGTATGGTGAACTTGTCTGCTTCACTGCCATCCTGCCTCACTTCAGTACCAGAAACAAGGTTAAGAAAACAGGCATAGGCGCCATAGCCTTAAGCGCTTTTCTGCTCAGCTTTACCCATGCGGTTGAAATGTCTGTGCTTGGAACGGATATATATAGCCGAACTACCTTCCCGATGTTTACCACCATCACACTGGTCAATGTGGCTAACTTTATTCAGCGGCTCGATGCGATTGTTATCCTGACGCTGATTATTGGTGTCTTTTTTAAAATGTCAATCTACTGTTATGCGGCGGTGTCGATTGCAGCGGATTTGTTCAACGTCAAAGAACCACGCAGGCTGGTGATCCCAGTTGGAGTTGTAGTGTTGTTCAGCTCATTTGTCAGTGCGGAGAATTACCCGATGCATTTGAAAGACGGGATAGCTTTTCTAAAGTATATCCTGCCTTTTATGTGTGCTGTTATTCCCATTCTATTATTTCTGGTGCACCGCTTCCGGCGCAGGTTCGGATTGTACAAATAAGGTCACTTCCGGGGGGATTTGCTTTGTTGGAATTTGTCGGCAACGGTAAAGATAATGGGCAGGGCCGCGAAAAGAATCATGATGCAGGACTCCGGAAAGGTGGTAGTATCAAACACGACACGGAGCGAATGTAACGAACTAACCAGACTGGTTCCGGATAGAACGTCAACAGTGACAATCATCCCCAGGGTTAAGCAGGCGAGTATAAGATAGATCCCGGTCATTTTCATAGAAAAGTCCTCCTCATTAATCAGATATGAGCCTTCAGGGACAAGCTAAAGGTATTATCTCCAGTCAATAGGGAGGGTAATCATAAATCCTAAGCTGTAGATAAAAAAGCGGCGCCCACTACCCTTGCGAATCTGCTGTAGGGTTATTGACGACAATCCGGCAGATGCGTAGAGTTTATAATGATTCATGAACAGGGTATAAAGGTTTGAGTAGAGAGGAGGGGCAGTCCGTGACGACCTGGAATTTGCAAGGAACGGTAAATCATCTGCTTATCTGCGGCGGCAGCAGCTGCAAAAAGCATAAAGGCGAAGAGGTAGCTGAAGCGATAGAGGATGAAATTGAGAAACAGGGGGCAGGGAGACTGATTCATACGACGGTAACCCGATGCAACGGAAGATGCTCGGATTCCTGCGTGGTGATCTCCTATCCGGAGGGTGTGTGGTATAAAGAGATCACTCCGAAATTGGGCAAGGCACTGGTGCGCAGGCTGCTCGAAGGGGAGCGGCTCGAGGACAACGTCGTTTATACTTATGAGGGCCAATTCCTTGCAGCTGCCGAGAGAGGCACAAAAGGCAAGAAGAAAAAATAGGTTTTTTACCTGCAGAGACTTCAGCAGATACCGTCAACTATTCTGGCGGTATCTTATTTAATTTTAGCGGATGATCCTAATGCATTCAATGTCATAAAACGTCCAATTAAAACTATTGCAGCATCGGAAAAACGGCTGATATAATATACACAACTTTTAATAAATTTTAAATGGATGAAAATGTTAAAACAGGTGTTTGCTATTAAAGCTGTACTCACTAAATGCTCCGGGTGCTCACCGAAGATGTAAATCACGGCATGTCAGGAAAGGCGGCGTAAGATGCAAAAGTCTGAACTGCTCAAGATCATTGCTTCGATGAAAAAAGCGGATGAACGGCTATACTTTCCAGATGGAGACGAAGCAGCATTCTGGAGGAAAGTCCGCGAATCCCCCATGTATGGGGACGAGATTGCAGAGCTGCGCGCAGCAGGGCAGGCTCATAGGGATACTCCCATTCCGGAGCTGACGTATTCGCTGTTCACCAGTTTTGCTAAGACCGGATCAAGGCTGGAATATGAGCGGGTCTATTTTCAGCGGCGGCAAATATTGAACACGGCTGTTTTATTGTCTTTGCTGGAGCCTGAACAGGAGGAGCATCTCAAGCTTGTATGTGAAATTCTCTGGTCGGTCTGCGGAGAATATACCTGGTGTCTGCCGGCACATTTGAGCGAAACGGGTCTAATGGAAACGATAGACCTATTCTCGGCGGAGACCGGGTTTGCGCTTAGTGAGATCCGTTGCCTGCTGGGAGACCGCCTGCCTTCGCTGTTGCAGGGAAGAGTTAAAGATGAAGTATATATGAGGCTGCTCGCTCCATACCTTACCTCCGGCCCCTATCACTGGGAGATTGTAGCGCAACACGGGTCCGCAGTCTGTGCAGGCTCAATCGGCGCTGCAGCATTGCTGCTTGTGAAAGATAAGGAAACGCTAACGGATATTCTTATGAAAGTGGAGTCCGGCCTGGAACGTTACTTGCAGGGCTTTGGCGATGACGGAGCTTGCCTCGTGGGACTGGATTACTGGAATGATGACTTTAGTTATTTTGTCTATTATGCGGATCTGCTCCGGCGGCGGAGCAGGGGGATGCTGGATTGGTTTCAGCTAAAGAAGGTAAGCAGTATGGCTAAGTTGCAGCAAGAATGTATGCTTGGCGGGAAGAGTACAGCTCATTTCTCCGGTCCGCAACAAACAGGGGATGTGTTTCTAGGGCTAAGTCATTATCTGGCTACAGAGTATCCCGATTTGGAAGCCCCTGCGGTACTATCTACAACACGCTACACCAATGATCACTTCAGCTACTGGGCTCCGGCACTGCGCAATCTGGTCTGGCGGCGGGCGGAAGAAGAGCTGCAGGAATGGGCAACATTGAGCCAGTACCTGCCTGATGTGCAGCATCTTCTATGACACGATTACAGAAGTGATGTCCTGCATTCGGAGCTTGCTCTCCAATTTAATGACCGAAAAATAAACAGCTCCTCCTGTGAATAATCCCAGGAGGAGCTGTTTATTTTTACCAGAATGAAGATTATGATAGAAAGAAAAGGATATAGGGAGGGGTTCTAATGCTTCAGAGTTTTGCAGCCGGGGATGCAGTGCTGCACAGCGCGGAATTTATGAAAAACGAGGTACAGCATAGTCTGATTCACAACATTGTTGACTATCCGGATGCGCTTAGATTGACAACTTCCGACAGGCGTTTGTTGTTCGTCCAGTCCAAAGGGTACAGTCCCTGGTTATGGGTTTCAGGTGAGCTTGAGCCGGCACAGCGTATCAGGCTGATAGAGCAGCTGATAGAGAATCTGGAGGAGCTGCCGGACAGTGATTTTCCGGGAATCACTGCAGAGCCGCAGACGGCGAGAATCTTTGCGGGGGCGTATTGCGCAGCCCGCGGGAAGCTTTATCATACCAATATGCTGCTGGAATCTTATCAATGTACAGAGGTAAGGAAGCCAAGCAGTGTACAAGGAACTTTGGTGCAGGCCGCGACCGTTCATATCCCGGTTATCGCAGAGTTCACAGCAGGATTTGCCCGGGATGCTTTTGGAACGTCACAGCCGGTAGAACACTATCTGCCACATGCCGATGCCGCGGTCCGTACCGGAAATCTGTATCTCTGGATGGTGGGCGGTGCCCCTGTAGCCATGGCAAAGACCGTTCACCGCAGCGCCAGGATCTGCAGGATTAATGATGTTTACACCTCCCGTGAGTTCCGGAAACATGGATATGCCAGCAGGCTAGTAGCTGAACTGTGCGAACAGGTTCTGGCGGAAGGTTTAATCCCGGTATTGTTTGCCGACGGCAAGAACCCGGATTCGAACAAGGTCTACCAGTCGATCGGTTTTGTGCAGGCCGGCAAAATCGCAGAAATCAAGTTTGAATGAGTGATTTTTCAGGAATTCATCGGGAAAAATGGCCCTCTGAAAATTTGACTTGCAGCCCTTGCGTTGACTATGCTATTACCAAGTGCAATTTATCACACTTTTAGGATACGGTTCGTTGTCAGGGGGAGTATTTCTATGGAGAGGCTGCAGGTATGGCCGGAACGGTTTAAGAAGTTTTTTTTGAACAATAAATTCGTCGTATCGCTGTTGATTGTTCTGCTGGTAGGCATCAATATTCTGGTTTTCTCCAAGGTGCCTTTTATTTTCAAGCCGTTATCGGTTCTGTTACATACGGTAGCTGCGCCGCTGCTGCTGTCCGGGATCGCCTATTATCTGCTGAATCCGCTGGTAGACCGCCTGGAGAAACGAAGCAAGGTAAAGAGGGCTTATGGTATTGTAATCCTTTACCTGATTATTGCGGGAATTATCACACTCATTCTGCTGACGGTGATCCCGATCCTCCGTACCCAGCTGATTGGCCTGATTGATAATTTTCCGAAATACAGCGATCAGATCCAGCAGGAATTCATTGATCTGACCGGCAGCGAGCTGTTCGGGCGGATTCAGGAGAATGTAGGCGTGGGCACCGATGTGGGCGATTTAACGAGTAAGGTGACGACCTGGGCCACAACTTTTCTCAATAATGCTGTGAACGGGGTAGGAAATTTCGTAGGTGCATTGACGGAGATTATTCTGGCTGTGGTGACTACACCATTTATCCTGTTCTATCTGCTCCGCGACGGTAAACGCCTGCCCGATTATCTGATGCGATTCATCCCGAACAGTCTGCAGCCGCAGTCCCGTATGGTGATGAAGGAAATGAACAGCCAGGTGGCTTCGTATATCCGCGGTCAGATTATCGTCAGCTGTTGTATCGGTGCACTGCTCTATATCGGTTATTTGATCATCGGCCTGGAGTATTCGCTGGTACTGGCGATTGTGGCTGCATGTACGGCGGTAGTGCCCTATCTGGGTCCCGCTATTGCCATCACGCCTGCGTTGATTGTGGCGCTGGTAACATCGCCTTTTATGCTGCTGAAGATGGTCTTTGTCTGGACCGCTGTCCAGCTGATTGAAGGCAAGTTCATCTCCCCGCAAATCATGGGTAAATCGCTGAAGGTTCATCCGATTACCATTATTTTTGTAATTATTTTTGCCGGTAAAATGTTCGGTGTGCTCGGCATCATCCTGGCTGTTCCGGGTTATGCGGTGTTCAAAGTAATTGTGACCCACCTCTTTCAGTGGTTCCGGTTCCGCTCCGGACTATATCAAGAGATAGAAGAAGACAAGGAAAACAGCACGAAAGGATGATCCAAAATGACAAGACCCGTTGCGGATACTTTATATGGAAAACTACAGGGAACACAGAGCGGCGGGGTGAACGTCTGGCGTGGAATTCCTTTTGCAGCTCCACCTGTGGGGAACCTTCGCTTCCGCGCTCCGCAACCGCCGGAGCCATGGGACTCAATCCGGGAAGCGCTGGAATTCGGACCGGTCGCCCATCAGCCTGCCAGCTCTAGCAGCATCCGCTTTGGCGGGACCCAGCCGGTCTATTCGGAGGATTGCCTGTACCTGAATGTCTGGGCACCGGCGGAAGAGACAGAAGCTTTGCCGGTTATGGTCTGGATTCACGGAGGCACCTTTATCACAGGGGCCGGCAGCCAGCCGATGTTCGAAGGGGCAAACATGGCCAGAGCCGGCAATGTAATAGTAGTTACGCTTAATTACCGGCTGGGGCCTTTCGGATTTCTGCATCTGTCCCCGTTTGGCCGGTATGATTCCAATCTCGGCCTGCTGGATCAGATTGCTGCACTGAAATGGGTGCAGGACAACATTGCCTCCTTCGGAGGCGATCCCCGGCGGGTTACCGTCTTCGGTGAATCGGCAGGCAGTATGAGCATTGCCGCCCTGCTGGCGATGCCTTCCGCCAAAGGGCTGTTTGCCGGGGCCATTATGCAGAGCGGTGCGGCGCAGACCTTGAAGCCGCAGCAGAGTGCGGAGCTTGGCGGGGCTTTTCTGTCCGAGCTAGGGCTTACCCCGGGCGGTGACCTGTCGCTGCTAAATACGGCTCCGGCAGAGGATATTCTGGCCGCCGCTGCCCGAATGGCTTATAAGCTGGCAGGCGATTCGCTCAGCATGTTCTTCCAGCCGGCCATCGATCCGGAGACATTGCCGGTAGAACCGTCCCGAGCAGTAGCGGCGGGAGCAGCCAGCGGCATTTCGCTGCTGATCGGGACGAATCTGCATGAAGGCAATCTATTCTTCCGGGGAGACCGCGAGGGAGCAAGCTTTGATCAGTCACTCCAGGCACTGGAAATGCTGATGGGGGCGGGTAATCTGGCGGAGCTTGCCAGCCATTATCCTAAGAACTGGGAAGGTCAGGCAGCCCTTTTGACCGATCTATATTTCTGGGACAACTCCATTGCCTTCGCCGAGCAGCAATTGCCGCATGCTCCTGTCTGGATGTACCGGTTCGACTGGACGATCCCCGGCCATCCGGTTCTGGATAAGGCTATCCATGGCGCTGAAATTTATTATGTCTTTAATACGATAGAGCTGCTGCATCAGTACGGCTTGTCCGTCAGCCCGGAGATGGCGACTCTTTCGGAGCGGATGCTCGGGGCATGGACCGCTTTTGCCCACAGGGGCAGCCCCGAAGCCCCCGGCTTAACCTGGCCGAATTACGTGCGGGGCGAACGCGCTACCCTGATCTTTGATCAGGAGACCCGGGTACAGGTTGATCCGGACCGGGAGAAACGCAAGCGGCTGTTATCGGCGCAGGCCAAAACCCCGCAGGCAGCCGCTCTGAAGAATGTGCAGCAGCCTGAATAGTAGGGAGCCTTCAGCATAAATTATACTCCAGAAGCAGCAGATTCCTTGAATGGAATTTTGCTGCTTTTTCATTAACAGCACCCCCTCAGTTTACAGGCACGTAACCAGTTTTGGACACCAGCTCCTGACCTTCCGGTGATACAATCCAATCAAGAAACGGCTGGACGTTAGGATTCGGGGTGCCGGCTGTTACGGCATAGAAGGACACGGTATATGGATATGCGCCGCTCTTAATGCTGTCTTTGTTCGGCTCGGTGCCGTCAATGGACAGCAGCTTGATATCGTCGCTCCGGTTCATTTCCGAGGCATAGTATAGGAAGCTGAAGCCGATGGCGTTCTTGTAGTTACGGTAGCTAGACGTCTGACTGATAATGCCGCTCATCAGATCCATAACATCCTCATGCGGTGCGGTCATCAGTGTGCGGTCTTTCATGATTTTTTGCAGCATCGTTTGGCTGCCGCTGTTCTCCTCACGCTGAAAGGCTCTGATCCGGTCGTTTCTGCCGCCGGCATCCTTCCAGTTGGTGAGCTCCCCGGAGTAGATGTCCTTGATCTGCTCTGTGGTCAGCCCGTTCACCGGATTACGCTTATTGACAAAAAAGACAAAGGCTTCGCGGCCGATGGGGGTCAGCACAAGCTCCTTGCCGGCCAGCTTCGCTTCTTTTTGCTGGGAAAGCGAAGGGGCAGCGGCGAAAATGATGTCGGTCTCCCCGGAAATCAGTCGCTGATATGCATAAGAGGTGGAGGAGCATAACACTATCGGATTGTTGAAATTGTGCAGATCATAGCTGCCTTTGGGATAAACGGCCTGAACAAATGCGGAATACAGCGGGTAAAGCGCCGTTGCTCCGTCAAGACGGGGGAGCTTATCTTTAATCTGATAGGAAGCAGGCTGCCCGAGCACAGCGATTTTGGATTCCAGATGGAAGGGCTGGTATTGTTCTAAAGATATCTCCTTCTCGCTCACTTCGGCGAGGCTGTTCACATAGGCCTTATTCAGCTCATAGCCGCCGGTTGCGAGCAGACACAAGCCGGCGAAGCAGGCAAAAGCAATCCTTCGGATGCGCGGTGTGAACCAGTCGAAGATAGAAAAGACACTATAGACGGCAAGTACAGCGGCAACAATAACGGCAAGCGGAGCATAGAATCTGAACCCGCCCAGCAGTGCAATGAAGAAATAAGCAATAAAAGCGGCAATAGCAATAGGGACTACGGCTACAATCGAAAGCACTAAGCTTAACCAAAATGGTCTTTTCACAGCGGCCCTCTTTCTGGATTCAATAATATGGATAAATAAGCTATTTTTATTATATCTTAATGAAATCATATTTTCTTCCATATTTAGAGCTGAAAATGATAGGACAATGCTTTATTCAATGAAAAAAATGCATTTTTTTCATAAAAGGGCTGGACGAAACTGCAGAACGGAGTTATCCTGAGATTGTGAAAAAAATAACGGAATACAAGATTCTCGGGGTAAGGTGAAATTCCTGACCGGCGGTGATGTTCAAAGCGAACTAAGCCCGCGACTCGATTCTGCTGCCTGCAGCGGAATTGACTGATCTGGTGACAATCCAGAGCCGACGGTAAAGTCCGGATGGGAGAGGATCATAAGATAAGGGCGACAGGTGTATTCCTGATGTCTTTATTGAAAATGGCCCCCGATAATTGCCCCTTTAACAGGGCAGATCGGGGGCTTTTTGGTCTCTTATCGAGGGTTTGTATCGACAAGGAGAATGGTATTATGAGTAATGTTACGGCTTCAACAACAGGTATGCGCACTGCGCCGATCCGCAGCGGTTTCTGGCTGGTAGTGCTGGGAGCGGCGTTATGGGGCGTCGATCCGCTATTCCGCATTATCCTGCTCAAATCATTAACCTCTTCGCAGATCGTACTGCTGGAGCATGTGGTGCTCTTTTTGGCAGCTGCTCCGGTACTATGGCGCCACCGTGCAGAACTCAAAAAGATCCGGCTGCGTCAGGCTGGAGCCCTGATGGTTGTATCCTGGGGCGGATCTGCTGTCGCAACCATCCTGTTCACCAAGGCTCTTTCCAGCGGAGATTTGAATGCAGTACTGCTGCTGCAGAAGCTTCAGCCGATATTCGCTATCGGGCTGGCTGCAATGATTCTGAAAGAACGTCTGCCGAGAAACTTCGGACCGCTTATCGTACTGGCATTGGCGGGCACTTATCTGCTGACCTTTGGCTGGACCGTTCCTTTTGGTCATGTCAACAGCTTTATCAGCGTCGGCAGTCTGATGGCGATGGGGGCAGCTGCGTTATGGGGCGGCTCTACCGTAATGGGACGTTACCTGCTTGGCTCGATGAGTTATGAGACAGTAACTTCACTGCGCTTCATCCTTGCATTGCCGCTGCTGTTCACTATCACTTCACTGGAGGGTGCTCCTTGGCAGGTGAACGGAGGATGGGGGAGTACTTCTGCGATTGCCATCAACCTCCTGCTGCAGGCGCTGTTGCCCGGATTGCTCAGTATGCTGCTGTATTATAAAGGACTAAATACCACCAAAGCTTCTTTTGCAACGCTGGCTGAGCTCAGCTTTCCGATGACCGGGATTCTGATCAACTGGATTGTCTACCATCAGCTAGTGACGCTGCCGCAGCTTGTCGGCTTTGCCCTGATCTGGACGGCCTTGTTCTTTATTTCGAATCAGCAGAGCAAGCAGGCACAGGCAGTGCTGAAGTAAGAGCTTATTATAGACGCCTGAGGGGAGTGACCCCAGGGCTTTGTGCTGGAAGAGGATGTCTCTAAGCGGCCGTTACGGCTGTGGAGGCATTCTCTTTTTTGTGTGTCATGAATTTCATATGAAAAAAGCTGCAAAAACTGCTGAAATGTTGCGGGAGTATTGTATGATGCCTTTTGTGAAGCGTTTACAATTGTAATGGAGAAGTATGCTGACTAGCAGGGCCGTCCTGCAGGGGTTCCAGTATTTGCCCTTGTCTCCCCAGATAAACTTTGTACAATAAGAGCTACGACAATTGCGCAGGATGTGAAGAATGATGTACAGATATAACTTGTTCAGCAAAATAGTGAGTATTATGGTCATTATGCTAATTCCGATTACGATTCTCTATTTCTATTCTAATAAGACTACCACCGATGTACTGCGCAGTGAGCTCAATACCTCGAACAATAACCAGCTCAGCTTTTTCCAGAACCAGGTGGAGACGAATATGGAGCTACTGTCCTCCTGGCCGATTCTGCTGATACATGATCCCGATATTCTCAGCCTTAAGGATACCGTTCTTTCTACAGAATACCTGAACCTGGACGCTATTAATCTGGTAAAGCGAATTCAGACGAAACTCAGCATCCAGGAGAGCTCCTCCAATTGGAAAAGCAAGCTCTATCTCTATTCGCCGGCCATCCACCGGGTGGTTACGGAGAGTGATGCGAAGTCCTATGAGGACGAGGAGCTGAAGCGGGACGTGAAGTCCGGCTGGCATGTAGAAAAGATCGCCGACCAGAATGAAGACCGTTTCCTGTTCTCCTGGTACTCGTTCACCCCGTATTCATCGGAGTTCTTACCGCAGCGGGCGGCTACGATTATGAAGGTGGAGTTTGACAGCCAGAATATAGAAGACATGCTCGATAAATTCAAAAGCGACGGCCGGAGGGATCCCTTCTACTATAAGCAAGGAACGGGACTGATCTTCAACCGCAGCGCGGACAAGCCGCTGGCGGATAAGCTGGTGGAACGGCTGGAGCAGGAGCAGTTAAACGGTAGCGAGAACCGGACGCTTGTAATGGATGGACAATCATATAGCGTCAACATCGTTTATTCCGACAAAATGGGTTGGTATCTGATTGACTATATGCCGCTGTCGGATATACTGCAGCCGATCCATAAGTCTAACCGGCTGTTCTATTTCTCGATGGGGGCGTTGCTGCTGATGAGCTGTCTGGTCGCCTATATCTTGTATGTTCAGGTACAGGTACCAGTCCGCCAGCTGGTTGGCGGATTCCAGCGGCTGAAGCAGGGCGATTATTCTGTCAGGATCGGGATTAAAGGGAGAAATGAATTCAGTTTCCTCTCAGGCCGCTTCAATAATATGGTTGAGCAGACGCAGGAGCTGATAGAGAATGTTCTGATGGAAAAAATCCATGTTCGGGAAGCCCGGCTGAAGCAGCTTCAGTCCCAGATTAATCCGCATTTCTTCTATAATTGCTTCTCTTTTATAACGAGTATGGCGAAGCTGGGTAACCGTGAAGCGGTAGTCGGCATGTCGCATAACCTGTCCCGTTATTACAGGTATACTACCCGGCAGGAAAGAGATCTTGTCTCATTGACGGAAGAAATCGAATTCGTAACTCATTATCTGGAGATCCAGAACATGCGGATGAGCCGGCTGCAGTATTCCATCAGCATACCGCCGCAGATGCGCCGCTTAGAGATTCCGCCGCTTGTGCTGCAGCCGCTGGTGGAGAATGCAGTACTGCACGGCATTGAGCCGCTGGCTAGCGCAGGCGTCCTGCAAATTACCGGCTCCTGCAGCGGCAGAACAATGACCTTAACCGTAGAGGATGACGGGCAGGGGATGCTTCCGGAAGCGATGGAAGAGCTTGAAGCGAAATTAAGCAGCGCCATGGACGAGGAAATGGGCTGCGGAGTATGGAATGTGCATCAGCGGATGCGCCTGCGCTACGGCGAAGCAGCAGGACTGCATTTTACGCTTTCACCGCTCGGAGGACTACAGGCAACGCTGCAATGGCAGCTGCCGGAGAGCAATACAGACACAGAGAAGATTTCCGGGAGGGAACAGCATGATTGAAATATTGCTCGTTGATGATGAGTCTTATGTAACAGAAAGTATTGCCCAAACGATCCCGTGGGAAGAGATCGGCGTATACAAGGTGCACCAGGCGGCATCCGGTGCGGCAGCGCTGGAGATCATGGAGCAGCAGGACATCGATATCCTTGTAACGGATATCTCCATGCCGGGCATGAGCGGACTTCAGCTGATCGAGACGGCAAGCGAACGCTGGCCGAATCTCCGCAGCATCCTGCTGACGGGATATTCCGATTTCGGGTATGCCAAGAAAGCCATTCAGCTTCAGGCCTTCGATTATATTCTGAAGCCGGTCAACGACGACGAGTTCATCAAAAGTATATCCGGCGCGATTGAGTCGCTCAGGGATGAATGGGAAGCCCATGATAAATACCATATGCTGATGTATAACCGCAAAGCCAGCTACAGTGTGCTTCGCGCCAATCTGATGCATGATCTGCTGCTGGGAAGGGTCATGTCTGAACGGGCGCTGGCTGCCAAGCTTGCGGAGTACGAAATTGCTTTCGATACAGAGACACAGGCGGCGATGCTGATGATCCAGCTCGGCAAGCATTATACGGCCATGGATCATCATTCCATCTCGCTGATGGAATATGCTATCGGCAATATCGCCGAAGAGCTCTTCAAGGAGAGCTTCCGTGTCTGGTTCTGCAAAGCGCCGCATGACTGCCTGATCCTGCTGGTGGAGCCGAATGCGCAAATGCAGCAGCTAATCGGGCTATCGGAGCAATATGAAACCCTTCGCCAGCGGACGCTTAAAGCGCTAATAGACAGTTTCAGGGCGAGTGTGAGCAATTATCTCAAGGGAGACATTTCGCTGATCGTCACGGAATGGTTTGCATTCCCGGAAGGATTGCCGGCCGCATACCGCAGCGGACTGAGCTCTATGTTTCTGGCAGCACACAACGAAGCGGGCTCGGTGTTATTCCTGGAAGACAAACATATCCAGGAGCTGGTGGCTATTAAATCGCTGGAGAGCCTGTACCGTCCGCCGACACTGATTCATCTGCTGGAATCGAAGCAGTGGGATACTGCCCGTGAGAAGATCACGGATGTATTCCGGGATATGAAAAGCGCCCGGTTCTCCAGAGAGCATCTGTATGAAGTGTTTCTGTCGATCACCAATGCCTTCATGTATATCGCCCATAAGGGCGGCCAATTCATTTCACAAATCGACCAGTATGCGCTGGATCCGCTACTTACGCAGAGCATTATCGTCTCCTTTGACCGGCTGCAGGACTGGGCACTCGATATGCTAGGCAAGCTGGAGAAGGAGCTCTCGGAAAGCGACCAATATACGAAGAGCTATATAATCAAGCAGGTGCATGAACTGGTGGGCAATCATACCGGCCATGATCTGTCGGTTAAGACGATTGCCGATCATGTCTATCTCCACCCGGTCTATCTGTCGAAAGTGTACAAGGCCGAGACTGGTGAAGGGTTAGGCGATTATATCATCCGCATGCGGATGGAGCGGGCACTCTACCTGCTGAAGAACACCAATAAGAAGATTTATGAGATTACGACAGAGCTGGGTTACCAGAATCCGCAATATTTCAGCAAAATGTTCAAAAAGCACTACGGGATGACACCAAATGAATTCAGGGACGGATAGAGGTTGGCAAAGGTGCAGAAACCTTGTTTTAATGTCGTATTCGTGCAAACCGTTGTTCCCTATAATGAAGACATCACCAATACTTAAGGAATTCAAGGGGGAAGACAGAAGCATGAAGACAAAAAAAATGCTGCCGCTCCTGGGCATGAGCGTACTGCTGGCAAGCAGTATCGCCGGCTGCTCAGGAAATAATAATGCAGCCGGAGGAAATAACGCTTCCGGTAATGCCGCCAATACAAAGGCAGAAACTGAAAACGCCTACAAAGATAAATATGATCCTGAAGTAACCATCACCACCGTCTGGGGGGTTGACCCCGAGCTGAAATTCAAGAACGGCGAAACCATTGAGAATAACGTTTCCACCAAATGGGCCAAAGAGAAATTCGGTATCAATATTAAATCGCTCTGGTCCATTACGGATACGAATGGCGCTTTCGGCACGAAGCTGCGTCTGGCGATGTCTTCCGGACAGGAAATGCCCGATGTCGTTACCATCGGGACAGGCGATGCCACCATCGCTCAGGACCTGATTGATTCCGGGATGTACCGGGAAGTAGGCACACTGTTCGACCAATATGCTTCTGCTACCTGGAAAGAAGCAATGGCCCAAGATCCTAACGTCTGGAACCAATACAGCCGCAACGGCAAAAAAATGGGGCTTCCGGTTCTCGACTACGCATATAACCATGATTACATTCTATGGATCCGCCAGGACTGGCTGGATAAGCTGAACATGAAAGCACCGACAACCATCGATGAGCTAGAGAAGGTAATGGATGCCTTCAAGAACCAGAATCCGGACGGTCTGGCTCCGGACAAAGTGATTCCGCTCAGCATCGGCTTCAAGACAAGCATGAATACCTGGATGGGTGACCCTTCCTGGATCTTCGGCGCTTACGGAACCCTTCCGCAGCAGTGGAATGTAGCGGCTGACGGCAAGCTGGAGTACGGCTCCGTGAACGCAGGTATGAAGCAAGGTCTCGAGAAGCTGAAGGATTGGCTCGCCAAAGGCTACATACCACAGGAAGCAGCGCTTTGGGATGAGAACAAAACCTCTGAGCCTGCTGTTGCTGGAACAGCCGGTATTATTCCTGGACCTTACTGGATGAGCGGCTGGCCGCTGCAGGATACGGTGAAGAACGTGCCGGATGCTGTCTGGGCACCAATCAACATTCCGGCCGGACCGGACGGAACCGTAATGCGCCATGGTACACAGTTCACCAACGGCGTTACACTGATCAGCACCAAAATGAAGAATCCGGAAGCATTCTTTACTTATGAGAACTATCTGTACGACAATTTCGCCAACCCGCAGCCGGGCAGTGAACTGGACAACGGCCTCTTCGCCGGTTATGACTATGAATTGGATGCAAGCGGCAAAATGGTCGCTAATGATCAGATCAGCGGCGGCTATGTGAACAGTGTCCGTTACCTGCTGGTACGCGACGGCGCACGTATTCCTGATGCCCAGATGAAGGCCCTGCTTAACCTGGCTAATGGCGCTCAGCCAACAACCAGACTTGAGAAGGATGTTGCGGTTAACTATGGTAAAGGAACACCTGCAGCTGCCAAAGTATTGCTGCAGCAGGAAGACAAATCGTTTAAGAACATGTTCACCGGTCCGACTACGGAAACCATGAAAGCAAAGCTGGATTACCTGAACAAGATCGAGAACCAGACGTTTAACGAAATCATCTACGGCAAACAGCCGCTGGATTCGTTCGACAGCTTCGTCACTACCTGGAATGCAGGCGGCGGCGAGCAGATCACCAAAGAAGTTAACGAGTGGTATGACAGCGTAAAATAAGCGCTGCGCATACAAGCTTGAGACAAATACAGGACCGTTTCCTGCGGCGGAGATTTCCGCCAGCAGGAGGCGGTCCTGTTTGCTTTTACCTGGGCAAAGAGGGATGTACGCAAGGCCGCCGCGGATGGGACAAAGACATTGCTTTTGTACCATTTATATTGGTTTTGCTGTCTACTTGCCCCATTTCACCGTTGCTATAATTTGATTATGAAGACAGAAGAAATCGACTAGGTTGGGGGCTTAAAGGATGAGAACACTAAGAAAAAACTGGCAATTCCATGTAATGCTGATTCCTGCGATGATACTGCTGATTCTGTTCAGCTTTATCCCGATGGGCGGCATTGTAATGGCCTTTCAGGATTACAAACCATGGCTGCATATCTCCGGTTCGGAGTGGGTGGGCCTTGATAATTTCAGGTATCTTTTTGAACGTGAGGACAGCATGCAGGTGATCTGGAACACACTGATCATTGCGGTGCTGAAGATGATCTTCAATCTGCTCGTACCGTTTATTTTTGCGATTATGCTGAATGAGGTCCGCAAGCTGGCCGTACAGCGTACCATTCAGACACTGGTTTATCTGCCGCATTTCCTGTCCTGGGTTATTCTCGGCGGGATTCTGCTGGACCTGCTGTCCACGGACGGCTTTGTGAATCAGATTCTCGGCAGCTTCGGGGTGCAGCCAATCTTCTTCCTCGGGGATAACAACTGGTTCCGCTTTACGGTTATTTTGACAGATATATGGAAGGAATTCGGATATAATACCATCGTCTTCCTGGCGGCGCTTGCCGGCATTAACCCTTCACTGTACGAAGCGGCGGAAATCGACGGGGCGAACCGCTGGAAGCAGACCCGCTTCATCACGATGCCTTCCCTGATTCCGATGGTTGTGGTAGTAGGTACGCTTGCGCTCGGGAACGTGCTCAATGCCGGCTTTGACCAAATTTTCAACTTGTACAACCCGCTGGTCTACCAAAAGGGAGATATTATCGATACCTTCGTCTACCGTACAGCGATCCAAAACGGGGAGATGGGCTTCGGGACAGCCATTGGATTGTTCAAGTCTGCGATCAGCATGGTTCTGATTCTGGTCTCGTACCAGCTGGCAAAAAAATGGGCGGGCTACCGCATCTTCTAAATCAACCGGGAAAGAGGGAAACCTATGTATTACAAAACAAGAGGCTACCGCGTATTCAGCGTACTAAATACCTGTTTTCTAATTATTCTCGCTGTCATGTGTATCATTCCGCTCGTTCATGTGCTTGCGGTTTCGTTCAGCGCCAAATCAGCGGCGGATGCCAATCTGGTCGGCTTGTGGCCGAAGCAGTTTTCGGTGGAAGCCTATAAAAAGACTATCGATAATCCTGTGTTTCTTCATTCCATTTGGATTTCGGTGAAACGTACGGTTCTCGGAACAGCGCTTACGCTGCTTATTACGTTCCTTGCGGCTTATCCGTTGTCCAAAGAAAATTCGGCCTTTAAAGGCCGGACGATTTACTCCTGGCTGTTTGTCTTCACCATGGTATTCAACGGCGGGATGATCCCGTTCTATATCGTTATTCAGAAGCTTGGCCTGATGAATTCCTTCTGGGTCCTGGTGCTGCCGGGAGCAGTTAACACCTTCCTGATCATTCTGATGCTCAACTTCTTCCGCGGTGTACCGAAGGAGCTGGAGGAAGCAGCGCTGATCGACGGGGCAAATCATTTCCGCACCTTGTTCAGCATTTATCTGCCGATCTCGCTACCTTCCATTGCTACGATTGCCCTGTTCAGTATGGTGTTCCACTGGAACTCCTGGTTCGACGGGCTGCTGTACATGAATAATTCCGATAAGTTTCCGCTCGCCACATTCCTGCAGACCGTCATTATCCAGCGGGATATGAGCTCCATGAGTATTAATCCGAAGGAAATGGAACTGATCTCGCAGACCACGGTACGTGCAGCGCAGATCTTTATCGGAGCGGCTCCGATCCTGCTGGTCTATCCGTTCCTGCAGAAATATTTTGTTAAAGGAATGACACTCGGCTCAGTGAAGGAGTAGTGGGTGATGACAGGAGCTTATATCAAAGGAATGGATGTTTCGTTTCTGGATGAGATTGAACAGGGAGGCGGGGTCTTCAGGTACGGCTCCGGCCCGCAGGCCGGGCAAGCCGCAGACCTTCTGGAGATTCTGGGGGACAGCGGTGTGAATTCCATCCGGCTGCGGATCTGGAATGATCCGCCCGGCGGCTTCTGTAATCTGGAACGGACGCTCTTCATGGCTAGACGGATCAAAGCAGCCGGGCTGGGCTTCCTGCTCGATTTTCATTATTCGGACAAGTGGGCCGACCCGGCGAACCAGTGGAAACCGCAAATCTGGACGGGACTCGACTTCGAGGCGCTGCGCTTATCTGTCTATGAATATACACTGGAAGTGCTGGAGGCCCTCCAGTATCAGGGAACACTGCCGGATATGGTGCAGATCGGAAACGAGATCACACCGGGCTTCCTGTGGGAAGAGGGCCGGGTAGACGGGCAATATGATACCCAGGAGCAGTGGACCCGGTTTACCGAACTGGTGAAAGCCGGGATTGCCGGAGCCAAGGAGATTGCGCCGGAGCTGCCGGTTATGATCCATATTGACCGGGGCGGAGACAAGGACGCCAGCCGTAGGTTCTTCGACCGCTTCGAGGAGCACGGCGTAGAGTATGACGTCATCGGCCTCTCCTTCTACCCTTGGTGGCACGGTACTCTGGCTGATCTGGAGCAGAATCTGGGCGACCTGGCACAGCGTTATGACAAAGATATTATTGTGGTGGAAACCGCTTATCCGTGGACGCTTGCAGGCCCGGAAGGGTTCCCGCTTATCGTGAAGGAAGCAGAGCAACTGCATGCAGGTTATCCGGCTACCGTAGAGGGGCAAGCTGCATACTTGCGGGATCTGCACGAAGTAATCCGCCGTACCCGGCATGATAGGGGCATAGGGTGCTATTACTGGGAACCTGCCTGGATTCCCTCACAGCACGAGTGGTCCGTCGGCCATGCGAACAACTGGTCCAACCTCACCCTGTTCGATTACGAGGGACGGGCACTGGCTTCACTGGATGTTTAAACGAATATACAAGTAAAAGATTCGTAAGATAAGGCAGACCGGAAATGCTCCGGTCTGTCTTTTTGCGCTTCCGCAGGTTTGCCGTAGAGGAGAATCAGCACCCCGTGTCCATATACATCCAAGATGAAATCCGCTGCCTGGGAGTAAAAATAAGGCTTTTCTCCCATACTACCGTTATTCTGGCAGGAGGTGCACGGAGATGAATAGCCAATCAGCGCCCGTAATTTACATACAGCTTAAGAACCGCTTGTCGGTGCCTAAGGGGCGGGGGGTCATGCTGCGGGATGTGGCTTATCTGATTGCGGAGCCGCAGTTGCGTGAGCCGCTGTATTCAATTCTGCTGCTCCAGCCGGAGCAAAGCGACGGGAATCTGATTCTGATCGATTTGCTGACCATTATTCCCCGAATTCAAGAGCTTGTGCCGGATGCCGATATTCAGCCGATTGGCGAGGGACGGACCATTGTGCAGATTGAAGGGCCGGTCGAAGCACGCAAGCCATCTGTTGCCCTGTTTGTGCTTGTATGGCTTCTGCTGTTCTTCGGATCGGCGCTGACCATTATGAATTTCCATGCCGACGTCAACATGCAGGAGGTGCATATCCGGGTAGTCGAAATGCTGACCGGACGGCGGGATGAGCATCCCTACATGTTCCAGATTGCCTATTCACTGGGGATCGGGTTTGGGATGGTGATTTTTTTCAATCATCTGTTCAAGAAAAAATGGAATGAGGAGCCGACCCCGCTGGAAGTGGAAATGTTCCTGTATCAGAAAAATATCGATCACTATGTTGTGCATGAAGAATACAGCAAGATGAATAACCGTACTGAACCGTCCGGGGCCAAGGAGGATTCATCATGACAGCGCCAATCTCACTTGGCCTGCATTTGCTGCTTGGGGTTGCGGGAGGAATCGCGGTAGGCGGAGGGGTTATTGCCCTGTTTATTGTTCTGGATATGGTGCCCCGTCTGGCCCAGCTGACTTCTTCCTATGACAAGGTGCACTGGTATGAAGGTGCGATGGTAGGCGGCTCGCTGCTTGGAACCATGAGTGATTTCTGGAATTGGAAAATTTACGCCGGTCCTATAGCTGAGCTGGGTGTAGGGCTGCTTGACGGAATCTTTGTCGGAATGCTGGCGGCCGCCTTGACGGAAGTGCTGAACGTGCTGCCTATTCTGGCTAAACGTCTGTATATGACCCATTATCTGTTTGGCCTTTTGATGGCGATGGTATGCGGGAAGGTTGCGGGCTCTATGTTTGACTGGTTTGTATACCAGCGGTAAACCAGGGCTTCCGTAGCTGGCCATGCCGGGAGTGAATTGTTGTGAGGTAAAGCTCATTGAACTTGAGGAGGTTATAGAGTGGTGAAGTATATTCATAGTGGAGATCACGTTGAAGTTAACGATCACGTTAAAGATCAACAGGCAGACTCCGGAGAAAAGGGCTCTGTTGACATCCCGCCGGGTGAAGCGGAAGCGGCGGAAGAAATGGGCGTGCTGCTTGACCATGGGCAAACCGTTCCAGAAGGTGATCTTTCTACAACCGGAGACGGTTCACCGGATCATGAAGACGAAGAGCCGAAGCAGAAAGCGGGACCAGAAGCTTCGGGAAGTTCAGACACGGAAGCGGACCGGCCGCAGGTAGACCGTTCAGCTTCGCCTCAAGGGGAGGCTGAACCGGATTTATCCGGTGTTGACGAGGTATCCGCAAGTGGACAGAGCAGCGAACAGTCCGGGAAGGAATATATATTCACACTGTTAGACAGCGATTCAGAAACAGAGGGTATCCCTGAGACTGAAACATCCGGCAACCAGGATGCTGAGGCCTCCGCTGAGCTTGGGACAGATATTGGTGTGGATGCCGGAGCGACCGGATATAGTGATCATGATTTGCAGGTTTCGGATGGTGCGGGCACGCCGGATCAGGAGGGACCGGATTCGCAGCAGGAAGAGGAGCCGGAGGTCCAAGGCAGTTCTGATACTGAAGAAAGTTTGGAGGCAGATGCAAAGGAGCCGGAGGGTGCTGATAGCACTGGGGAAGGCAATACGGAGACAGACAATAAAGCATTAGCCGACAGCGAACAAGATGAGAATATGGATCCAGACGGACAGGCGCAGGATGCAGAGGCGTCAAGCGAGCTGGGAACAGAAGAGCCGGAACCTGCCAAAAGAGGTTTTTTTGCCAGATTGTTCGGAGATGATCCGGAAACTGAGGAGGAAGAATCCGCTGAGGATCCGGAGATGGATAAACAAGGCAAGCAGCAGGCAGAAGCGGAATCCGGGGGCCAGAAGGATCAGGCCGGAAAGTCCAAGACAGACAAAAAGCAGGCTCAGTCACAGGAACCCAAAAAGGCCGACCCGAAGCAGAAGAAGCGCGACACTGAACACTCTAATTCCCTTGAGCAGTCCATTATCTACTGGCAGGGAAATGACAAAATTCCCGAGCGGCTGGAGGATACGAAAGCAACGCTTACAGAGGTGCTCGGACTCGGTTCCTCCTTTGACATCGTATTCAGGGAAATGTCCTTTGGCGGCCGCAGGGCTGCACTGCTCTGCATCAGCGGGTTCGCCAAGGATACGATCATTGACGAAATTCTGAAACGGCTGACCTATCTGACGCCTGACGATATCTCCGCCGATGTGCTCGCCAGCTTCATGAGCGAATACATTCCCCATGTGCAGGTGGAAAAAGGCGATCTGCTGAGCGAGAGCGTCAACAAGGTGCTGTCGGGTATGAGCGTGTTCTTCATTGAAGGGGAGACACAGGTTATCATTATGGATACCCGCTCGTATCCTTCACGCAGTCCCGATGAGCCCTCCATTGAGCGGGTTGTGCGCGGTGCGCGTGACGGGTTTACGGAGACCCTACTTAGCAACGTGGCGCTGGTACGCAGAAGAATCCGCGACCCCGGACTGAAATATGAGATGCACCAGGTGGGCCGCCGGACGCGTACTGATGTCTGTGTGGCGTATATTGATGACATCGTGGATAAGACGCAGGTGAAGGCCGTCACTGACAAGATTAAGAGCATCGACATCGACGGCATACCGCTGGCAGACAAGCAGCTGGAAGAAGCAATCGTGGGCAGAGGGTGGAATCCCTATCCGCTGGTCCGTTATTCAGAGCGTCCAGACACTGTAGCTTCGCATCTGCTGGAAGGCCGGGTGGTCATCTTTGTAGATACCTCACCAAGCGTCATTGTTCTGCCGACGACGTTTTTTGATCTCTGCCAGCATGCGGAGGAGAACCGGCAGACTCCGTTCATGGGAACCTATCTGCGCTGGGTACGGTTCATCGGCGTATTCGCCTCCATGTTTCTGCTCCCTTTATGGATGCTGCTCGTTATTCATCCGGAGTTGAAACCGGCCATGCTCGATTTTATCGGACCCCAGAAAATGGCCAAAATCCCGCTCCTGGCCCAGTTCCTGATCGTCGAGCTTGGGGTCGATCTGCTGCGGATGGCAGCTGTGCATACGCCGACGCCGCTCGGCTCAGCGATGGGTCTGATTGCTGCGATTCTGGTGGGTGATATCGCTGTGCAGACCGGACTTTTTGTCAATGAAGTGGTGCTCTATATGGCGGTGGCCTCCATCGGGATGTTCGCAACACCGAGCTATGAGCTGGGGCTGGCTAACCGGATCGTCAGGCTTGGGCTGATGCTCGCGGTGGCTGCGTTCCAGGTGCAGGGGTTTATGATCGGGACTACACTGCTCATCGTTCTGCTGACTATGCACCGGTCGTACAACTCTTCGTATTTGTGGCCGTTTATACCGTTTAATGCAAAAGCCTTCGGTGCTATTCTCGTACGGCAGCCTGTGCTCAGCGCCAAAACAAGGCCTTCTTTCAACAAAACAAGAGATAATACCCGGATGCCGCCCGTTCAGGAGAATGATCAATAGTCGCACAAAAATACAAATCAACTGCAAATTAGTCCATTCTATGGCGTTCCCTCTGTCTGCTATACTGAATACACTAAATAGCCCTCGTTAGGAATGAGTTTTAAGCAATTTGCCTAATTTTAGAACTCTGCGGGGCTGAATAACATATAATAGACAGGTTGGAATCGAGATATTCCACAGAAATTGGAGGACTGAACAATGTTTTTACACGGGACGAGCCGAATTAATGATGCCGGTCATTTGGAAATCGGCGGATGTGATGTGACCGAACTGAAGGCGGAATATGGTACCCCGCTATATATAATGGACGAGCAATTAATCCGGCGCCGCTGCCGCGAATACATGGATGCCTTCAGAGCTTCCGGGCTCGGATTTCAGGTGGCCTACGCCAGCAAAGCCTTTTCAATCATGGCGATGTGCCGTTTGGCCGATGAAGAGGGCTTGTCACTGGATGTAGTGTCGGACGGAGAGCTGTATACAGCCCTGCAGGCCGGTTTTCCGGCGGAGCGCATTCACTTCCATGGCAACAACAAGACACCGGATGAGATTGAAATGGCGATCGAAGCGGGAATCGGCTGCTTCGTGGTCGACAACCTGGTGGAGATGAACCTCCTGCAAGCCATTGCTGCCAGCAAAGAAGTGACCGTAAATGTGCTGCTGCGTGTAACGCCGGGCGTTGAAGCCCATGCCCATCATGCCTATGCTTCGACCGGCCAGACCGATTCGAAGTTCGGCTTTGATATCGGCAACGGCTCCGCTTATGCTGCGGTGCAGCAGGCTGCGGACCAAGCCAACCTGCAGCTGCTTGGCGTTCATTCGCACATCGGCTCGCAGATTTTCGAGACCGAAGGCTTCCAGCTTGCGGTTGAACGGATCGCTGACTTCACCCGCAAAGTGAAGGAAGAACTGGACATTGATTTCCCTGTTGTCAACCTCGGCGGCGGTTTTGGTATCCGTTATGTGGAAGGCGATACGCCGCTGCAGGTCTCTGAATATGTTGCGGCCATCACGGATGCGGTGAAGACGCATTTCAGCGGAATCGGCAGCTCGCTGCCGCAGATCTGGGTAGAGCCGGGCCGCAGCATCGTTGGTGATGCCGGCACTACGCTGTACACCGTGGGAACGAATAAGGAGATTCCGGGAGTCCGTAAATATGTGGCTGTAGACGGCGGTATGACAGATAATCCGCGCCCTGCACTCTATGAATCCAAGTATGAGGCGCTGTTGGCTAACCGTGCTACGGAAGCCAATGAGGAAACTGTCTCCATTGCCGGCAAATGCTGCGAGAGCGGAGATATGCTGATCTGGGACGTGGAGCTTCCTAAGGTTGCGAGCGGAGATCTGCTCGCAGTTGCCTGCACTGGCGCTTACAATTACTCGATGGCCAGCAATTACAACCGGATTCGCCGTCCGGCCGTGGTCTTCGTGCAGAATGGACAGAGCGATCTGGTTGTGCGCCGCGAGTCCCATCATGACATCGTAGCCAACGATATTGTACCGGAGCGTATTGCCAAGCAGGCTGTTACGAAATAATTACAGCCCTGCCGAAAACTGCAGTTTATGAAGATATGCATGAAGCCAGCGGGAAACACTCCCGCTGGCTTTGCTTTGTGCGCGGATTCATAGTAAACTAATAAAAGTGTTCTACATCTGTTATTTCGAAAGGGGTCATTTACATATGGCAAAGCAAGCGAAAATCACTCTTGAAAACGGCGGCGTAGTGCTGATCGATCTGTTCGAACAGGATGCCCCAAATACTGTAGCCAACTTTGAGAAGCTGGCTAAAGACGGTTTCTACAACGGATTGGTATTCCACCGTGTTATCCCTGGTTTTGTAGCTCAAGGCGGATGCCCGAATGGTACAGGTTCCGGCGGTCCAGGTTACACCATCAACTGTGAGATCAACCCTAACAAGCATGAGCGCGGAACGCTGGCTATGGCACATGCCGGCAAAAACACAGGCGGAAGCCAGTTCTATATCTGCTATGCACCGCAGCCGCACCTTGACGGAGTACACACTGTATTCGGTAAAGTCGTACAAGGCATGGAGCTGGTTGACAGCTTCCAGGGACGCGACAAAATGACTTCGGTGGAAATCATCGAAGCGTAAGGATTATATACCGGAGGGCGGGTAACCGTCCTCTTTTATTTTCAGACAGCACCCTGCTGGTTTTACCGGCAGGGTGCTGTCTTTTTATAGAATTAACGATTCCGGCTTTTGCGGCTGCGCTGGGAGCTGAGGAACCCGGGCAGTTTGAAAAAGATCAGATACATCAGCAGGAAGATCACGAAGGCAAAGACCTCTTCTACCAATAGATAGTAGGGATAGGGGCCGAAATAATCGAGTACGGACAAGGTATCCGGCTTATGCGCCAGGAACATGTAGTTGGTGTCCAGGAGCTTATCCGCGGCAAAGACGCAGACGGCGATCATATTGAGGCAGCCCATGGTAAAGAACAGTGACCGTAAGCCCGGCCGGAAGCCATAGGCCCAGGTCATGAACAGGGAGGCCAGCACGATGGCTCCGTGGGCGGTAAAAAACAGCAGGAAGCGGAAATGCGGAAACGGGTAAACCAGATTAGGTGTAAGCAGTGCGATGAAAGCGCCGCCGATACCGGCGAAGTATAGAAAGGAGTAGAGCAGCCGGCTGCGGGTAAGCAGCATAACCGCGGATAAGAGAAGTGTGATTCCGCACAGCTCCAGCGGCAGTGAATGCTGAATGGTCCAAATGTCCTGAGATAGGTACCAAAGATGCAGGCCGCCTTCCGAAGCCAGCAGAACAATGACCAGCAGAAAACGGATGGCGTCCCGGAGAAAAGGTCGCGAAAGGAGTGCCGTCCGCGAAGCGAACAGCAGCAGACAAGCTAGAGCGACCAAAGCCAGAGCAATGAGATGCGGCAAGGAAAACATGATGAAATCGGTCTCATGCTGCCGCTCAAAAAAGATAGTATAATTCACAATTTTCTCTCCCCCCGGATGTTGAACATATTCCCCGAAAATAATTATTTTATTTTAAACATAATCTGATTCTAAAGTTCTATACTTCGGTGATATAAGTATATAACGCTCAAGCTGACCAGAAAAGGAAGAGAATTCTGCAATCTGACATAAGATGGATGCGGATAACCGAGATACATAACTGGCTTTTGGGCGAATTTTAATAATTTCAGAAACGGGGGCTACCGGGGAATGATGAGAAAAAAAGTAAGTCTGGCCATTGTGATTCTTTTGCTTTTTGTGCAATATGCCTACGGCATCGGATTCACGTCACAGGTTAAAGCAGCTGCCATAGATCATGAAACGAACATCATTACCAGTGTTTCCATGGCAGTATACGGGCCGGACGGTAGCACAGTTACGGACAGTGTGTATGATGTTAATTCCAAGGTAACCTTGGATTATACCTGGGCACTTCCGGACGGACACAGCTACACAGCCGGAGATACGTTCACCTTCCAGCTTCCCGGACAGTTCCAGCTGTTCAATGATATCAGCGGAGCGCTTGTGTCGGATGATGGGCAGGTCGGTGATTTTACGATCAGCCAATCCACACATCAGGTGGTCATGACCTTCAATAATTACATTGAGAATCATGGCAATGTCCATGGGACGCTGCGGGTTAATACGAAATTCGACCGCACCCAATTGAACGGCAGCACGGTCGAGCAGATCCTGTTCCCGGTTGAGGGAGGCATACAGACTGTGACGGTGCATTTCAGGCCGGAGGTCAGTTCAACTATTGCCAAGAATGGCGTGTCCAGCGGCTTCAACGCGGACCATATCGATTGGACAGTCGATGTGAACAAGAAACTGGAATCCGTCCAGAATGCCGTAGTTACTGATCCTATTCCGGCTGGACTGTCGTTGGACAGTACGGTTACCCTCGCTGTTTATCAGCTGAACGTACAGCTGGATGGAACAGTCCTGCAGGGTAACTTGATTGATACCAGCAAATATAGTGCTGAGGTAACCGGGGGCACGCTGATCGTCCGTTTCACAGATTCCGTGCTAAACGGAGCATACCGGATCGCCTATTCCACTGGAATTACAGGTGACGAAGCCAGCTACACTAATACAGCTACATTTACCGGAGACGGACGTGATCCTGTCAGCGCATCAGCAACAGTTGCTGTACAGCGTGGCGGAAGCCTGAACAAAAAGGCGCTCAATTACGAATGGGGTAAGCATATTACCACTTGGGCGATCGAATACAATTATAACAAGAGGGTTGTCCCGCAGCAGAGTGCTGTGCTGACAGATTTATTCGACGATTCTCAGCGGCTAGTAACCGACTCAGTTACGGTATACCCGGTTACACTTGATTCTACGGGAAAAGCTACGAAAGGTACGGCTCTGGCGGAGAATGTGGATTATACGCTGACCGGTATTATCGGAGTAGAGAAGGCGGGCTTCAAGCTGCAGTTCCTGAACGGCATATCCTCCGCTTACCTTATTGAGTATAAGACAGAGGCACAGGGCCGAGTTTATAAAGATACTACAATTACCAACACAGTTTCTGACAGTACCTACAGCGCTTCAGCTACTCAATTGATTCGTCCGGCCATTGTTTATAAAACGCTGTCCGGAGTGGATTACTCGAAACAGACGGTAAACTGGAAGATCACCGTGAATGGTGACAATTATCCAATGAAGGAAGTTGTACTGACTGATACATTCCCGCAGGGCGGACTAAAATTCATACCGGAATCACTGGTTGTGCGAAACAGCAGCGGAGCGGTGCTTGATAACTCGGCTTACACGCTGGATTATAATGAATCCAGTGCGCCGCATGCCGGATGGAATACCGGATTTAAGGTGATATTTAAATCAACGATAACCGGTACTTATACTATCGGTTATACTACCAAATTCAGCAGTTCCTACGCGAAGAGCGACAATTTCGTCAACACGGCTAAGGTCGACTGGAAGGATATTGAAGGCATGCGTACGGCCAGTGCAAACGGATTGTTTGTTCCCCGCCCAGAGTATAAGAACAACGGATTCAAGACCGGAGTTTATGATGCGGCAACCAAAGAAATAACCTGGACGATTGGTGTCAATTATACGAGTGTCGCGGTAATAGAGCCTGTTGTTTCGGACATTTTGACAGCCGGGCAGACACTGGTTCCGGGATCACTCAAAGTGTATAAGATGAATCTGAATGCCAACGGGGACTATACCAAAGGGGATGAATTGGCCCCAGACTCCTATAGTTACCGGGTCAATAACGGCAATGAGTATAGGTTTGTGTTTACTGACAGCATCAATAAACCGTATTATGTTGTCTTTAAAACCAGCCTTGCAGGACAGCTGATTGACAGCAATGTTGTCAATACAGCACAGCTGTTTGATGGCACAAAGAAGGTTTCCAAAGATTTGACCGCTTCCGTGAACATTCCGCATGGTGGTGAGTATGTATTTAAGAGTGGCCAGCAAAATGGTGATAAAGTGAATTGGAGTATCGCCATTAACCGGACCCAGTCCCATGTGAAGGATGCTAAAATCACAGATACACCAAGCACGAATCAAATACTGCTGCCGGACTCCTTCCATCTCTATCCTACAGTTGTAGCAGCAAACGGGGAGGTAACGAAAAGCAGTGCTGAATTAACAAAAGGTACTGACTATACCCTGAAAGTGATTGCTGATGCTGATGGTAAACAAAGCTTCGAATTAAGCTTTGCTTCGGCTATCGATTCCGCTTATGTGCTGGAATACCAGTCACTGATTGTAGCGAATACTGGCGATAAGCTGGTTAACGAAGTGAGATTCAGCGGAAATAATAACATCCTGATTGAGAAGGATACGACCAAAGAAGTGATCGTTGGTGTATCCAGCGGTTCGGGCACAGGCAGCGGTGTTAAAGGTATGCTAACCGTCAAAAAGCTGGATGCACAGAACAGCCAAAAGGTGCTCGAAGGTGCTACGTTTGAGCTTTACCGGCTTAACGGCACAGACCGGGTGCTGGTCAACACCCGTACAACAGATGCGGCAGGCACTGCAGTATTCAATAATATCTGGCTGGGCAGCTACGTCCTGATTGAGACTGCAGCCCCGAGCGGATATGTCCTAGATACAAGAGAGTATCCTGTTACAATTAGTTCTGCCGCTGGCGTCAATCTGACGGTGTACAATACACCAGTAGTGCCGACGGCTACACCAACTGCAGCACCGACAGCGTCAACAACGCCAACAGAGTCTCCATTGGCATCCGCATCGCCGGTAGTTTCTCCTGCACCGACAACGTCGGCAGAGGTTACTCCTGCGCCGACAACGTCAGCAGCAGCATCACCATCACCGGCGCTTCCGGGGGGCACACCTTTCCCAACAAGCTCTCCGATTCCGGGAGTGATTATTGATGATAATGCCATCCCTGGCGGACCGGCGATAACACCGCCAGTATCGGCAGGACCGTCAACACCGCCTGCTGCTCCATCAGCGGCACCGGGAGAAACAGTTATCGATGATGATATTCCGCTTGGTGGAGTCGATATCGATGAGGATGATATTCCAAAAGGAACAGTGACTGATCCGGCGAGCGGCGGCAAGCTGCCACAGACGGGTGAGAGTAGTCCAATGCCGATCTATCTGGCAGGACTTGGTCTGATTGTAATCGGCTTTGTACTAAACCGGGTATTCAGACGGAAGCAGAACTAGCTATTACCGGTCAACCATTCAGCTAACCTCATAAACAGCATAACTGATAGCACGCGGCAGATAATGCCGCGTGCTATTTTTTTGTTATCCTTTCTTCACAAGCAGCAGCTTGCCTGATCAGGCATGAAGCTGTACCTCAGCTTCCCGGTTCTCATTGGCTTCCAGCTCATTGCCGCTCTTAAGGCCTCTTCGTCCCAGCAAAGTGACCAGTAAAATTGCCAAGCCTGAGGCCGTTAGGAGGAATGCAGCTGGAAGCAGGTCCACGAGCAGTCCATACAGGATCATTCCTGCCGGTGCAATTGCCCCCGATGCAGTCTCGACGACGGCAAACACCCTTCCGCGGTAATCCGCCTCCACCGTCTGCTGTAAATACACTTGAATCGGGATGTTAATATTCATAACCGTACTGCCGGTTAGAAACATCAGTACAAGCAGGAATATGAAGGCGGAGCCGGTGCTGAAGAAGAATATCAGCGGCAGTGCCATAGCTATAAACAGCAGTCCGAGTGACGTAAGCCCCCGAATCAGGGAGCGGGCAGGGCTGCTGCTTTGGCGGCGTACGCTCAGCAGTAGGGACATCACAAGCATACCTGCAGCCAGCATGGCATTCAGGGTTCCGTACTGGCCGGATGAGAGTGACAGATGCTCCACGGCCACAAAGGGCAGCACGACGTTGAGCGCTACCACAAAAAAATTGACCCAGAACACAATAATAAGGATAGCCCGGATAACTGGCTTTTTAAATACATACGAGATGCCGCCGGTAAGACTGCTGCGCAGTTCTGACATCATATTTGATAGATCCCGCCCTGCATGGCTTAGGGCAGCAGGATCTGCTGCTCCGCCGGATTCTGTCAGCTCCGGGTCTCGTTTGAACCTGAGTCCGCAGCTCATAAGGGTTGAAATGGTAAAACCTGCTGCATTCAGCAGCATAAAGAGCTTGAACGGGACGACGGCATACAGCATGCCCCCAAGTACCGGTGCAAGCAGGTTGCCAATGGATCCGGCCATCTGGTTGAGAGAGCCGGCGCGCTGGATGTACTGGGAATCGACGAGCTGAAGCAGGGAGGAGGAGACGGAGATTCCATAGAAGGTGGAGCATACGGAGAGCAGAACCAGTGAGGTATAGATGGGCAGCAGCATGCCTCCACCCAGAGAGACCGCCAGAAAGGCTAGCAGCAGTGTCAGGACAGCCGCAAGGTCTGAGTATATCAGCAGCATGCGGCGGTTCATCCGGTCTGCCATCACACCGGCGAAGGGCGCAAGCACAATCCGCGGCAGCATTCCGCAGATCAGGGTAACGGCAAAGCTGCTTCCCGAGCCTGTGAGTTTCAGAATATACAATCCCACCACGAATGTATACATGCCAGAGCCCAGGATCGAAGCGAGCTTGCCGGTAAAGAAGAGGAGCATATTACGGCTGCTTGGAGTGGCGAAATATCCTTTTTTCATCTTCAAACCATCCACCTCTTTATAAAGTTAAATTATATTAAACTTATATTATGCTCAATCCCATAAAATCGCAACAAAAAGTTTAATTTAATTTAACTTTCTTTCTTGCTCCCTTATATTAAGCTATACTGAGATCAAGACGGACAGAAGGATGGGCCACCCTATGACAACAACTCAACAGATGATCGGAGATAAAATCAAACAGCTCCGCAAGGCAAAAGGGCTTACCCAGAGCGAGCTGGCCGGAGAGGCTATGACCAAAAGTATGCTCAGCCAAATTGAGAACGGGCATGCACTGCCTTCCATGCGGAGTCTGCAAATATTAGCTAAGCGCCTTGGCGTAGATGCCGGTTATTTCCTTGAAGACAGCCAGAGCCTAGACCTGGCCCGCATGGTCCGCGACATCGAAGCTAAGTTCAAGCAAAAAAATTACCAGGCGATTATTTCTGCAGTAAAGCCGCTTATGGACGGGAAGCTTCCGATGACCGTGGATGCAGCGCGTCTGATGGAGTTCTATGTAAATGCCTGCTTTTATACGGGAACAGACGGAGGGATCGATGCAATTAGCAGGGCGGTAGAAATATACGAGCGGTTCGGCTTATTTGTGGAAAGTGCCAAAGTACAGTATCTGGCCTATGCCCTCATGTTCACCCAAAGCCGGTACCAGGAGAGCCTGGAGCTGATTCTTCGGGTCAGAGAGGAGTATACCAGCAAAAAAGTCGGCAATGATTTTCTCTTCGAGCTCGACCTCCATTATGCGGAGAGTGTTTCCTTATCTGCTCTGGGTGATTACGAAGGAAGCCGGGAAGCTGCGCTGGCGGCTGTTGCCCTGTCACGGGAAGAAGGAGTGTATTATTTAACAGATCATTTATACCGCGTGTTGTCCAATCTAGCCCAAATGTCTGGGAAGCTGGAGGAAGCAAAAACATACTTAAATAAGGCGCGGCTGTTTGTGCAGTTTACAGAGGATGAGCTGTCGGTGCAGCTTCTTGAATTGGCTGAGATCAGACAAGCTAACGCGGAGGGAAGGTACGAGGAGGCGTTACGGATGGGGCAGCAATTTCAGGCCAGGGAAAGCATATATGCATCGAGCGGCTGCCTTGTGACCGGAGCTGCACTCTATCATCTGGGAAGGGATGAGGAAGCACTTGCGGTGTTATCAAAGGTTACGCTGCCGGATCACGCTTACCATCCGCTGGACCGGGCCAGTGTGTTCACATCGTATGCCTATAAAGCCAGAATCTATGCCAGACAAGGGAAGATGGAAGAGGCGCGTCAGCAATCACAGATTGCATTCGAACGGGTGCAGCATTATCCGCCTTCTGTACACAGGAAATTCATTGAGGATACATACCGGGAGCTGCATAATTAACAGATAGCATGCTTCAACGAAGAGATCATTGGTCTTCCACAGTACTGATGCTATAATAATTTAAAATTTAATTATTGGAGGGAACGATATGTGGAAAGAATTTAAAAGCTTTGCCATGAAGGGCAATGTGCTCGACCTGGCCGTTGCAGTAGTCATTGGAGCTGCATTCGGCAAAATTGTCTCATCACTTGTTGCAGACATCATCATGCCGCTGATGGGCTTGATTAGCGGTGGGAAGAACCTGGAAAATCTAACATTTACTTATTTGGATGCGACAGTCAAATACGGTGTTTTCCTGCAGAGTGTGATTGATTTCTTTATTATTTCCTTCTCAATCTTTATGGTGATCAAGGTGGCGAACCGATTTAAACGCAAGGAAGCTGTAAAGGTCGAGGTAGTAGAGACACCTGCCCCAGATCCAGAAATTGTCCTGCTGACGGAAATCCGTGATTTGCTGAGAACGGGCAAGCAGGGGGAAGTCTAGAGGCTGGTTACATAACTGTGTTCCGAACTCATTATGGACAAGCGAAGAATGAAGCAGGCGTAAATGATACGCTTGCTTTTTTTGACGTATAGTGCTAACTTTATTTTAGTCAGTAAGTCGTTTTTTTAATTTCATACTGGTTTGATCCTTCAGGGCAGGGTGTAATTCCCTACCGGCGGTGATGTTATTGTGAGTTGGCTTTCATAGCCACTACAGTGCTTAGTCCGCTACCCGCGTCGTATGATTCTAACGAACGGTGGACCCGGTGCAATTCCGGGACCGACAGTATAGTCTGGATGGAAGAAGGAGAGATCGACGTTCTGCCACCCGATGGCAGGCGTACAGCCGTGTTTCAAAATATTATGTGCGAACTTTCACAAAGAAAAGGTGAGGGTGCTTATTTACGCACAATTTATTAGAATTTCCGGTAAACTCTCGTATATCCCGTCTTGAACTCCGCCTGGAGATTGAGACGGGTTTTTCTGCATTTAGCTAATAAAATAAAGAAGTAAGTAAGGATTGGAGGCAGATCATGGATATCATGAACGATGAGTTTTACATGTCGCTTGCACTGGATATGGCGGAAAGAGCGCAGGGACAGACTGGCATCAATCCGGTTGTCGGTTGTGTAGTCGTAAAAGACGGGGCTGTGATCGGCCTGGGGACACATCTGCAGCGGGGGACCGGCCATGCCGAGGTCCATGCACTCAACATGGCCGCCGGTAAGGCACAGGGCAGCACCGCTTATGTCACGCTTGAGCCCTGCAGCCATTACGGCAAGACACCGCCCTGCAGCCAGCGGCTGATTGATGAGGGCGTTGCGCGGGTAGTCGTTGCCTGTGAGGACCCGAATCCGCAGGTTGCGGGACGGGGCATCCAAATGCTGCGCGAAGCAGGCATTGATGTTGAAGTGGGGCTGCTTCGCAGCCGCGCCTTACGGCTGAATGAGAAGTTTATCAAGTATATACTAACGAAACAGCCGTTTGTAACTCTTAAGAGTGCAAGCACACTGGATGGCAAGCTTGCCACCAAGACGGGTGACAGCAAGTGGATTTCAAATGGACAAGCGCGGGAAATTGTACATACGCTGCGGCACCGTCACCAGGGAATAATGGTTGGTGTTAACACGGTTATCGCCGACAATCCCTCGCTGACGACCCGGATGGAAGTGCCCGGACTTCATCCGATCCGTATCGTGATTGATTCCTCTTTACGGATTCCGCTTGAATCGGCAGTAGTCACTGATGGCCAGGCACCGACAATTGTTGTTACCACTGCAGCTGCTGATCCGGCCCATAAGGCTGCGCTTGAGGCAGCAGGCGTTACGGTTGTCGTCAGTGGCGCGGGGCCGCGGGTCGATCTGCAGGCCGCCATGGTTGCGCTTGGTGAAATGGAGATCAGCTCCATTCTCCTTGAGGGCGGCGGAACGTTGAACGGCTCGATGCTGGAGAGCGGGCTGGTTGACCGCGTAGTGTTATTCTTCGCACCGAAGATTGTCGGTGGAGGAAGCCAGGCTGCGGGAACCTTCGAATTCCCCGGCGTCGAGCTGATGAAGGACGCGGTCATGCTGGAGGGATTGGAAGTCGAAGTGCTCGGGGATAATGTCTGTATCAGCGGGACTCCAGTCCGCTAGGAAGCAGCGGATGCTTCTGAAGCGAGTTTTGTCCGGAGATATTCACAGAAGTAATCCTAACAAAACTAGGCGTATGCTTTCGAAGCAAGTTTTGTACGAAGCAGATTCACAGTAGTAATCCTAACAAAACTAGGCGTATGCTTCCGAAGCGAGTTTTGTCCGAAGCATATTCACAGAAGTAATCCTAACAAAACTTTTAGGAGGGGATAACATGTTCACCGGATTAATCGAGGAGGTTGGCGTGCTGCGCGGCGTCAGCAGCGGCGGTGAGATGATGGTGCTGAATATCGGCGCATCGCTCATTATGAGTGATCTGAAAATCGGCGACAGCGTATCCGTCAATGGTGTCTGCCTGACGGCGACCTCGATCGGCGAGCATTCTTTTACCGTTGATGTTATGCCGCAGACCTACCGCAACAGCAATCTGAAGGAGCTGCGCAGCGGGAGCAAAATGAATCTGGAACGGGCCATGGCCGCCGGCGGGCGCTTTGGCGGGCATATCGTCCAGGGTCATGTGGAGGGTACGGGGGAGATCCGTAGTGTGAAGCGTGACCAGAATGCAGTCGTGTTCGAGATCACGCCGGATAAGAATTCCTTGTTCAAATATATTATCCCTAAAGGCTCCATTACAATTGACGGGATTAGCCTTACAGTGGTAAACACGACTTCATCAGCATTCACCGTCTCCATCATTCCCCATACGCTTGGAGAAACGGTGCTTAACCATAAACGTCCTGGCGACAGCATTAACATTGAATGCGATGTGCTCGGCAAATATGTCGATCATCTCCTTCATTACAGGGGAGCAGGCACTGAGGAAGAAGAGAGCAGTTCCCGGATTAGCCATGATTTCCTGGCGGCGAACGGGTTTGTATAAATAAGAAATAGGCTTACAGCGGCCAGCGGGCCAGTGTAGAGTCATCAGGAGGACAGAACTATGAGCGAGCATGACAAGCAAGACAGCGTCTTGGACTCAATTGAAGATGCCATTTATGATTTGATGCGCGGCAAGGTGATTATCGTGGTCGATGATGAGGATCGTGAGAACGAAGGCGACTTTATCGCCTTGGCCGAACGCTCCACTCCGGAAGTCATCAACTTCATGATCACGGAGGGCCGCGGTCTGGTCTGTGTGCCGATCACAGCGGAACGGGCCGAAGAGCTGGATCTGCAGCCGATGGTTACCCACAATACCGACAATCACGGCACTGCTTTTACCGTATCGGTTGACCATATTGATACGACTACCGGTATTTCCGCCGGTGAGCGCTCCATGACCATCAAAGCATTAATGGACCCTAATGCCAAACCGTCAGACTTCCGCAGACCGGGCCATATGTTCCCGCTGATTGCCAAGAAAGGCGGCGTACTCCGCCGCTCCGGCCACACCGAGGCTGCTGTTGATTTGGCCCGCATGTGCGGCGCTTATCCTGCCAGCGTCATCTGTGAAGTCGTTAAGGCTGACGGCACCATGGCCCGTCTGCCGGATCTCGTCGAAATTGCGAAGAAACATGATCTCAAGCTGATCAGCATCAAGGATCTTATCCATTACCGTAATGAGAAGGAGCACCTGGTCAACCGTGAAGTATCGGTGAACCTGCCGACAGACTTCGGCGACTTCCAGACCATTGCCTATACAAATGAGGTGGACGACAAGGAGCATGTTGCTCTTGTCAAAGGCGACATCTCAGGAGAAGATCCGGTACTGGTGCGCGTGCATTCCGAATGCCTCACCGGTGATGTCTTCCATTCCCACCGCTGCGACTGCGGCCCGCAATTTGAAGCCGCGCTGCGCCAGATTGAAGCTGCGGGCAGAGGTGTGCTGCTCTATATGCGCCAGGAAGGCAGAGGTATCGGCCTGATCAATAAACTGCGGGCTTACAAGCTGCAGGAAGAAGGGCTGGACACTGTCGATGCCAACCTGAAGCTGGGCTTCCCGGCTGATCTGCGGGATTATGGCATCGGTGCACAGATCCTGAAGGATTTAGGCGTCCGCCAGATTAAGCTGATGACCAACAATCCGCGCAAGATCAAAGGGCTGGAAGGCTATGGTCTTGAGGTGGTTGAGCGCGTGCCGATCCAGATGCCGGAGAATAAGGATAACACCAATTATCTCCATACCAAGCAGGCCAAGCTTGGCCATCTGCTGACTTTTGATAACATTGAACAAAATGAGGATTCGAAAGCTTAACTTTTACCATAAACTACTAACTTAAACATGAAGGGTTGATGAACACAATGCCGAATTATTTTGAAGGACATTTAGTATCTGAGGGTTTGAAATATGGTGTAGTTGTAGGACGTTTCAATGAATTTATTACCAGCAAGCTGCTTTCCGGTGCCCTGGACGCATTCAAGCGCCACGGTGTTGCCGATGATGAGGTGGATGTTGCTTGGGTTCCGGGCGTATTCGAAATCCCACTGATCTGCCAAAAAATGGCCGAAAGCGGCAAATATGACGCCGTCATTGCCCTCGGCACAGTAATCCGCGGATCTACAACACATTATGACTATGTGTGCAACGAGGTTGCCAAAGGCGTAGCGGCAATCAATCTTAAAACAGGCGTTCCGACTATTTTCGGTGTCGTGACTACTGAGAATATCGAGCAGGCAATTGAGCGCTCGGGGACCAAAGCGGGTAATAAAGGCTGGGATGCAGCTACCTCTGCCATCGAGATGGCTAACCTGAACAAGCTGTTTAAGTAAGACAGCCTCTTGACGAATCAGCCTTAATCGTGCTTATTTATAAGTATGAGAAGAAAGCATGGTCTATAAAAAATCTTTCTACTTGTGTAGCGTCCATTTAGCGGCGCTGCACTTTACTTTTTTTAGCAGGAGGAAATCGCGTGACTGTATTGTATAAGCTGGAGACGTTCGAAGGTCCGCTCGATCTGCTCTTGCACTTGATTGACAAAGCGGAAATCGACATCCAGGACATTCCGGTCAGCGAGATTACCGAGCAGTACATGGAATACCTGCAGACGATGCAGGAGCTTGAGCTGGATATTACCAGTGAGTTTCTCGTAATGGCAGCTACCCTCTTATCCATCAAGAGCAAGCTGTTGCTGCCGAAGCCGCCGGTCATTGAGATCGAGGATTTCGATTACTACGAGGACGACGGCTATGATCCGCGTGCAGAGCTGGTGGAACGGCTGATTGAATACCGCAAAATCAAGAGCATTGCCGTACAGCTGCTGGATATGGAGAGTGAGCGCAGCCTTATTTTTACGAAGGAACCTGAGGATTTAGGGCCTTTTGTGCCGACACAGGTGGACAACACCCTGAAAGGGCTGCATACGTCTGACCTGATTGCCGCCTTCCGCAAAGCGCTGAGCAAGGCAGCCAGAAGATCGTCGTATCAGCGGATTACCCGTGACGAAATTTCAGTGAAGGACCGGATACGGGATGTGTCAGAGGCGCTGATGCGCAAAGGGATGGGCGGCAGGCTGCGGTTCTCTGCGCTTTTGCATGAGAGCATGGACCGGCATGAGATCGTAACAACCTTCCTGGCAATTCTGGAGCTGATGAAAATGAAGGCGATATTTTGCTATCAGGAGAAATTATTTGATGACATTGTAATGGAGTGGAGAGGGGGAGAGGAGTTCAGTGGATTACAAAACGCTGAAATCGATTATTGAGGGATTGCTGTTCCTATCCGGCGATGAGGGCTTATCAGCCCGTCAAATTGCCGAGATTACCGAGCAGCGCCCGGATCTGGCAACGAGAGCGCTTGAAGAGCTGAAGGACGATTACATTTCACAGGAACGCGGTCTGCAGGTGGTGCAGATTGCCGGGAATTACCGGCTGGCCACATTGCCTGACCATGCACCGTATTTTGAGCGCCTGGCGTACTCGCCTTCCAGATCCTCGTTGTCTCAAGCGGCACTGGAAACGCTGGCTATCGTGGCTTACCGTCAGCCGATTACCCGGGTGGAGATTGAAGAAATCCGCGGAGTGAAGTCCGAACGGGCGATCCATACGCTGAATAACAAGGATCTGATTCATGAGGTTGGACGGGCAGAGGCCGTTGGCCGCCCTATATTGTATGGTACGACCAAGTCATTCCTGGACAGCTTCGGCCTGGCCAGCCTGAAGGAACTGCCGGAGCCGTCGAGCTTCGATACTTCCGACAGTCTTGAAGAGGAGACACAGCTTCTATTCAACAAGCTGGACAGCCAGTTAACCTTCGACGATGTCGAGCAACCTTAGACAGGCATTGACGGAATAAGGACTTATATATTTTACTGCCGCTGTTCCTTTAGGGAGCAGCGGTTTTTTGTATTTCTTCCGGTTCCCCGTAAAGTGTCCGTATAACCTTTGAAGCCGGGGCTTTACTTTGTTTGGGAATTTTGTGATCGTCCCGAATTTTTTCCAGCCAACTTTGCCATACTAATCCAAGTGTTCCTATAAAAAGGCTGCTTGGAGGTTAATCCGTGACGTTATGGCTTGCTATACCCTTGGCCGTGCTGTTGTTTGTGATTGTACTCGCCCTGTCTTCCTCTATCCATTTTCACTTCCGCCTATGCAGACTCGGTAAGGATGATCGCTTGGAATTTGATATTAGAGCCTTGTTCGGGCTGATTAAATTCCATTATGAGCTGCCAAAGCTAGTTTTTGAAGGGATTGAACGCGGGGTGAAGGTAAAGCTCGAAAAGAGCGGGATTGCGCCAGTCCGCCAAGATTCTGATACAGAAGGACAAATCAATAAAGAAACGGTGCAGGAATGGGCGGACCATCTAAAAGAGGCTTTGCGGGCAACCCGGGGTTTAAAGAAATGGCTTAAGGGCCTCTTGTCCCATGTCAAGATTACCAAACTCGACTGGTCAACGGATTTTTCGCTGGGTGATGCAGCGTACACAGCCACGGCAACAGGCGCACTTTGGGGGTTAAAATGGAGTCTCGTGGGCTGGATGTCACAGTTTGTCCGGCTGCAGCAGCGTCCGCGGATGTTTGTTGTGCCGGTTTTCCGGGATGAGCTGTGCTATTCTACAGAAGCTGTCTGTACCGGGAAGCTGTCTGTTGCATATGTCTTATTTGCCGGTTTGCTGCTGCTGCGCCGCATTTCGGAGGTTAAGGGCGGTTTGTCCCGTTGGATTAAGCTTTTGAGGCAAAAACGCTGAGCTCACTCAGCTTGGAATTTCCTCCGAAGAAACGTCTTACATACAAATGGTGCCGATGGGGGATGATATCACCTGTGAAAGAATTAGAAGTCCCTAGAATTCAAAGGAGGCTAACAATATGAGTGACCATCCGATCCAAGGTCTAATGCAGACGGCGATGGAAAATATCAAGGGTATGGTGGATGTTAATACGATTGTCGGAGATCCTGTGGAAACACCGGATGGCAGCGTTATTCTGCCGATTAGTAAAGTGGCGTTTGGATTTGCCGCAGGCGGCAGTGACTACCGGGTGGAAGATGATGCCCCTGGTGTGAACGGCAGCGGAAGCGGGGTCAAATTGCTTCCTTTTGGAGGAGGTAGCGGCGGCGGTGTTTCGATCCGTCCAATCGCGTTTCTCGTAGTGGGCAGAGAAGGGGTACATATTGTGCCGCTGGATAATCAGACCCATCTGTTCGAGAAAATTATTGACGCTACGCCAAACCTGATCGACAAAATCCAGAATATGTTTCAAAACGGTACACCTGTAGGGGCGGAAGTAGTGGGTGCTAAAGTTACCAAAACAGAGGTAAAAGCTGAAACGGTACCTTCGAATTCATCCACCCATTAGAAGTCCGGACAGACAAAAATCGGGATATCGCCTTTTGCGGCGGTGTCCCTTTTTGTATGTGAACGGTACAAGCGGAGGACATACCTGTTCCTCAAGCTGCATACACTTGTACAACATAGGATGATAATTCATTACGGAACCCTAAGATCTGATAAAAGCCGGAGGATGAACATGAAGACATTAACCTTTAGGTCGTCGTTAATTTTGATATTGTGCACACTGCTGGTGGTTTGGGCTCCACCTTATCTTGTTCATGCGGAGAATATCTCTATCACAACTCATGCCAGAGCGGCGGCGCTGATTGATGTGGAATCCGGCAGGATTCTTTACAGCAGCCGGGGAGATGAGCCAATGCTGATCGCCAGTCTGACCAAAATCATGACTGCCATAGTGGCCATAGAGAATGGGGATCTGGATTCCAAGGTCAAAGTAGGAAAGAATGCTTTTGCCAAGGAGGGCTCCTCACTGTATTTGAAGCAGGGGGAGGAAATGAAGCTGGAGGATATGCTCTACGGTCTGATGCTTCGTTCCGGGAATGATGCGGCCACTGCGATCGCAGAACATGTCGGCGGATCGGAACAGGGCTTCGTCTATTTGATGAATGCCAAGGCGGAGGAGCTTGGACTGACCCATACGCATTTTGCCAATCCGCACGGGCTGGATGCTGAAGGCCATTATTCCAGTGCCAATGACCTAGCCGTGTTGACCGCATACGCGCTGCATAATCCTGTTTTTAAGGAGATTGTGAGAACCCAGGAGAAAACGGCGGACAATCCGTATGAGAAATGGGACTACAAATGGGCTAACAAAAATAAAATGCTCCGTCTCTATGAAGGTGCGGATGGAGTAAAAACAGGCTATACCAAAAAGGCGCTGCGGTGTCTGGTCAGCTCCGCCACCCGGAACGGGCAGCAGCTGGTGGCAGTGACGCTGAATGATGGCAATGACTGGAACGACCATGCTTCGCTGCTTAATTTCGGCTTTAACCATTATCCGCTCAAAACCTTAATTGAACGCGGGGAAAGCATCAGCGGATATAGTTTCGTAACGTCAAAGAAGTTTGCCTATCCGCTCGGACAGGGTGAAGAAGCCAGGATAGTCACGAAGCTCGTTCTGAATGGTCAGCCGGCCGCTTCTGGCGGGTCTGAAGCCCGCAGCAGCTTTGGGTTGAAGGGGGCGCTGGTGCTGCAGCTCGGCGGAAAGGAGATCGGCCGGGTGCCGGTTTATACACCGGAGCAGCTTCCTCCGGAGCAATCTTTATATATGAAGCGATACGCTCCGGCGGGGGCTGCTGAGTATCCGGCAGACACTTGGCTGCAGGCGCTGGGCAGTGCGCTGCGCGCGCTGTTGCAAATGGGGAAATAACAGGACGCGGATAGCGGAGGGGAGGGGAACGGCATGATTAATGGAATCTGGCTGGCGATGATCGTGATCGGCTTCGTCTTCGCTGCCGTAAACGGCCGGATGGATGAGTTCACGGCAGCTGTCTTTGACGGCGCCAAAAGCGGAGTTACCGTAAGCTTCGGCCTGATCAGCGTACTGGTATTCTGGATGGGGATGATGCGGGTGGCGGAGGATGCAGGCCTGCTGCGTAAAATCGCCCGCCTGCTCGGCCCGGTCGTTGGCTTTTTGTTTCCGGATGTGCCGAAAGGCCATCCGGCTATCGGCTATATACTCTCAAATATGAGTGCAAATCTGCTGGGTCTCGGCAATGCAGCAACACCTATGGGCATCAAGGCGATGCAGGAGCTGCAGACGCTGAACCCTGATAAGGAGACTGCTACTCCGGCGATGTGCACCCTGCTGGCGCTGAACACTGCCAGCATTACACTCATTCCTGCCACGTTGATTGCGATCAGGCTCAACTATGGCTCGGCTGAACCGGCCGGTATTGTCGGTACAACGCTCGCTGCAACGGCAGTAGCGACGCTGGCAGCGATTGCGGCGGACAGGCTGTTCCGCCGCCTGACTCTGCTGCGCAGGCCGCCGAAGCCGCCGGCGATCAGGCCGGGGGATTCAGCCAGAGGGGGGCCGGCCCTCCCGCATTCCTCCATGAAAGGGTGAGCTGCGCTTGTTTCAGCTAATCAGCCTCATATCGGCCTGGGCAATTCCGGTCATGATCACATTCATTCCGCTTTATGCTTTTACGCGCAAGGTTCCTGTTTATGAGTCCTTCGTAGAAGGGGCCAAGGACGGCTTCGGGACCGCCATTGCCATTATCCCGCATCTAGTCGGCATGCTGGTCGCCATCAGCGTCTTCCGTGCATCCGGTGCACTGGATTTCCTGATGGGGTTCATCGCACCGGCGCTGCAGGGACTTGGCGTTCCGCCCGAGGTGCTGCCGCTAGGCCTGCTCCGCCCGCTGACCGGCACCGGCTCGCTTGCCTATACGACAGACCTCATCCGCGTCCACGGGCCGGATTCACTGATCGGCATGATTGCCTCCACAATCCAGGGCAGTACCGACACTACCCTGTATGTGCTAACCGTCTATTTCGGCGCTGTAGGTATCCGTAACGGACGGTATGCGCTTAAGGTCGGCCTGTTCTCCGACATTGTCGGCTTCATAGCCGCCATCGCCATATGCATGCTGGCGTTTGGTTAGAACATATTTTTAGCTACTGTTTGAAATTTCATAGATGCTGTGTTAGGATGGTTTTAACTGAATAATCCTTAAATTCATCGTTTAATGGATTGTTACTGGCCGTGCCAGGCAAAACCTAAACTGATGGTAAATCATTCGACTTCTTCTTGAAGAGCTCGAATGTATTTTCCAACGGTTTAGGTTTTTCTTGTTTTTCGGCCATATATCATCATGAACTTATAGAAAAGAGGTTATTTTTATGGCTACAGCAAACACAGGATTTCCTCACCATTTTTTGTGGGGCGGCGCTACGGCAGCCAACCAGCTTGAGGGTGGATTTGATCAGGACGGCAAAGGTCTGTCCACAGCGGATATGATCGCTTATGTTCCTAAAGCCCAGCGTCAAGGCGATCACTCCATGGAAATTTCCTCGGAGCGTATTGCGCAGATTCTTGCGGGGGACCTGAGCGAGCGGTTTCCGAAGCGTGAAGGCGTTGATTTCTACCATCGTTATAAAGAGGATATTGCCCTGTTTGCCGAAATGGGCTTCAAGGTCTTCCGCATGTCTATCAACTGGGCGCGGATCTTTCCGAACGGAGACGACGCTCAGCCGAACGAAGCAGGCTTGCAGTTTTACGATAACGTCTTTGACGAGCTGCTTAAATATGGGATTGAACCGCTGGTAACCTTGTCGCATTATGAAACGCCGCTTGGCCTGACTATGAAATATAACGGCTGGGCCAGCCGCGAAGTGATACAGCATTATGTGAAGTACGCCGAAACTGTCTTTACCCGCTACCGGAACAAAGTAAAATACTGGCTGACCTTCAACGAAATCAATGTGATGTTGTTCAGCCCGTATACTGGCGGCGGCATCCTGTCCGATAAGGTGGAACACAAGCTGCAGACCGTATATCAGGCGCTGCATCATCAATTTGTGGCAAGTGCGCTGGTAACTAAGCTGGGCCACGAGATCATTCCTGGCTTACAGATCGGCTGCATGCTGGCCCGTATGGAATCTTATGCGCATACCTGCAACCCTGAAGATGTCCGCAAGAGCCAGCTGGAGAACCAGATGAATCTGTTCTTCACCGATGTGCATGCCCGTGGTGAGTATCCAAGCTATATGAACCGCTATTTTGCCGAAAATAACATTGTCATCGCGCGTGAGCCGGGGGACGACGAAATTCTGGCCGCCCACACCGTCGATTTCATCTCCTTCAGCTATTACATGACCCTGACTGTAACGGCAGGACCAGAAGGTGAAGCGACGGCGGGTAACCTGATCGGTGGGGTGAGGAACCCTTATCTGCAGGCTTCCGACTGGGGCTGGCAGATCGATCCGGTCGGCCTGCGCATTACTTTGAATACATTGTATGACCGTTACCGGAAACCATTATTTATTGTAGAGAACGGTTTAGGGGCGATCGACCGTGTCGAAGCTGACGGCTCCATCCACGATGATTACCGGATTGATTACCTCAAGCAGCATATTATTCAGATGAGGGAAGCAATCAAGGATGGTGTAGAACTGATGGGCTATACAGCCTGGGGACCGATTGACCTGGTCAGCATGTCCACTTCTGAAATGTCCAAGCGGTATGGATTTATTTATGTTGATTGGAATGATGAGGGACAGGGCACACTTAAACGGAGCAAGAAGGATTCCTTTGACTGGTATAAAAAGGTCATTGAGTCCAACGGGGAAGTATTATAAACCGTTTTCATTATAACGTTGTCATTCTACAGCCAATATGCTAATATGCTTATAAAGGTTTAACTAACTGGATTGTTACTGTACTTATCAGGCAAAACCAGAAGCCGGCATTATGGTGCCAGTTTTGGTTTTGCCTTTTTACTACTCTGACGGTGTAAGGTGATGGAATGAAAATTGCGAAGGTACTCAACAATAATGTCGTAACCGTAATCGACGCCGGTCAGAATGAACTGGTTATTATGGGACGGGGAATTGCCTTCAAGAAGCAATCCGGCGATCCTCTTGATGAGGACAAGATTGAAAAGGTATTTTCACTGGAAAATAAAGAAGTCTCACAAAAGCTGATGACACTGCTGTCAGATATTCCGATGGAATATGTGGAGTGTTCCGATGAAGTGATCCGCTACGCGGAGACGGTTCTGGGCGAGAAGCTGCATGACAGCGTATATATCTCACTGACGGACCATATCCATTTTGCCATCGACCGTCACCGTCAGGGGCTACAGCTCAAGAATGCACTGCTATGGGAGATCAAGAGAATGTACCGCAAAGAATTCTCGATCGGCCTTAAGGCGCTGCAAATTATCGAAGACCGTCTTGGTGTATCACTGCCGGAAGACGAGTGCGCTTTCATTGCGATGCATCTGGTGAATGCCCAGTTGAACGGGGAAATGCGTGAAACCGTAAGCATCACCAATATTGTAAAAGACATTTTCAATATTGTCCGGCGCAGCTTTTTGATTGAACTGGATGAGGAGTCCTTGAGCTACTATCGCTTTCTGACGCATCTGAAATTTTTTGCCCAGCGGATTGTTCAGGGAACGCCGATTGATGACAAGGATGGGGATCATACCCTGCATGACCTCGTCAGTGTACAATATCCTGAGGCTTATGCCTGCGCAGTGAAGATTGCAGATTACACCCGCAAAATTTACAAGCGGAATTTATCCAAGGAAGAAATATTGTATATGACGATCCATATTGAACGGATTGTCCGTAGTGAACAGACAACAGAATAATAGCTATATGGGATTGTTACTCTAAGCAGGCAAAACCTAAGCGCTGAATAGTGTTGGCGGCAAGTAAGCGTCACTACTCGGTGTTTAGGTTTTTTTTGTACCACATACTCAGATTTGAAGGAGCATATCATCATGGATAAAACAGCACTTTCCAAAGAAATACTGCAGCTGGTGGGCGGAGAAAAGAATATTGATCAGGTGACCCACTGTATGACCCGCCTGCGCTTCAACCTCAATGACAATCAGCTGGCAGACAAAGCCGCGCTGCAGAAGACACCAGGGGTCATGGGTGTAATGATTAACGGGGGCCAGTTCCAGATTATCATCGGCAACGATGTTCCTGTTGTATATAACGAGCTTGTGAAGAACATGTCCGGTACTCCCGACGGGAAAGTAAGCTCAGGTTCCGCTGGTGCGGGTGCCAAGAAGAAAAAGAATCCGCTCAGCAGCGTGCTTGATTTCATCTCCGGTATTTTCACTCCCATCCTGCCGGCTATCACCGGCGCGGGGATGATCAAAGGGATCATTGCCCTGCTGGTAGCTGCGGGATGGATGGGCAGCACCAGTTCAACCTATGTCATTCTTTCAGCCATCGGCGACGGCGCATTCTACTTCCTGCCGATCATTCTGGCGGTCAGTGCCGCGCGTAAGCTGGGCAGTAATATGTATATTGCCGCTGCGATCGGTGCAGCAATTCTTCATCCGACAGTAACGACTTTGCTGGGCTCAGGCGAGCCGATTACCTTTGCCAGCCTGCCGGTTGTTGCGGCAACGTATTCCTCGTCGGTTATTCCGATTGTTATTGCAATATGGCTGGCTTCCTATGTGGAAAAAGCGGTTGATAAAATCACCCACGCATCGCTGAAGCTGATCATTGTTCCTACTGTTACACTGCTCGTGATTGTGCCACTAACCCTGATTGCTGTAGGTCCGCTGGGAGTTATCATTGGTAACGGGCTGACCGGAGGAATCTCCTGGCTGTTTGACAATACCGGCTTGTTCGCAGGCCTGCTGCTGGGCGGTACGATGTCCCTCTTGATCATTACAGGAATGCACTATGCGCTGATTCCGATTATGATCGCCTCGATTGCCAGCCTTGGATATGACTACATGATTCCAATCATGATGGTCGCTAACTTTGCCCAAGCCGGTGCAACCTTTGGTGTGTATCTGAAAACGAAGAACAGCAAACTTAAACCACTCGCACTCTCCACAAGTGTTACTGCGATGATGGGGATTACCGAACCGGCAATGTACGGTGTGAATATGCGTTTCAAAAAGCCGTTCATTGCCGCTTTGATTGGTGGGGCAGCAGGCGGAGCATTCCTGAGTCTGTTTAAAGTAAAAGCTTATGTCATAGGCGGTCTGGCAGGTTTGTCCGGGATTCCAATGGTTCTGGGTGCAACCTTTGTCTATTCCCTTATCGGGTTTGCCATCGGTATCGCTGTTGCAACAGTGGTAACCTATATCCTGGGTTTCGAAGAGGAGCCGGAAGCCGCTGTGGAGACGGCAGTAGCTCCTGCCACAACTGTCTCTGCAAGTGCATCCGTTCCTACAGCTTTACTCAAGGAGGAACATGCGCAGAAGGTTAGTGAAGTTATCTACAGTCCGATTACAGGTGAAGTTAAGCCGCTCAGCGAAGTGAATGACCCTGCATTCTCAGAAGAAATCATGGGTAAAGGCTTTGCGGTTCAACCTTCTGAGGGACGGGTAGTTTCACCTGTCAGCGGCACGGTGTTCTCCTTGTCAAAGAGCGGACATGCCATTGGTCTGGTCAGTGACAACGGAGCCGAGATGCTGATTCATATCGGTATTGATACAGTGAAGCTGAAAGGACTACATTTCTCGCCTAAGGTTACAGCTGGAACAAAGGTAGCTGTCGGCGACCTGCTGATGGAATTCAATCTAGCCGAGATCGAAAAAGCAGGCTATAGCACCATTACACCGGTCATTATTACAAATATTCAAGAGTACGATTCCATTAAGTCCTCTGGGCGTACATCTGTGAAGGAACAAGAGCTCCTATATACTGTAGAAGCTTAAACTATTTTATAGAAGAAAGTGAGAGTGCATGTTATGCAAAGGATTTTCAAAATTATTGACGAAGACGGGATTCATGCCCGCCCGGCAACAGCGCTGGTCAATACAGCTACAAAATTCAAGGATACCGAGGTTTCGCCGAAGGCAACGGCAAGAAGGTTACCCTGAAATCGATTCTTGGCGTACTGTCGCTCGGACTGGAGCCCGGCGATACCCTGATTCTGATCACCGAAGGCGGTCAGGCGGCCGAGGCGCTAAGCGCCCTTCAGGACGTGATGATGAAAGAAGGTCTGGGAGAGGTTCAGGAATAAGGTTATTTCTGCACGGAATATTTATTTGCTGGTGTTCGGATGCCTGCTACAGCGGGTATTTGAGCACCAGTTTTTTTGTGAAATACTATATTCCTGGTTTTTGGGAAATGTGTTATTGTCGTGAGGAATCAGTCATCACTGAATTGCCCGTTCCAGAGCACTTTTAAAGGTAAGGGGATATAAGTATGCAGTTTATTCTTATCTTACTGGCCTGTTATGCAGGGGTCTTATATTACCTGTTTAATTATGCCGCAGGTGTATTGCAGGAGGAATGGGATATTGACAGAAGATCGCTCCTCAAGAAAGCCGGCTGTATCCTAGGAGTATGGGTGCTGCTTTCAGCACTGAATTATTTGTTGTTATTATTTAACGCGGAGTTTCTTAGCCGGGGTGAATTGATTTTTATAAATGTTTTTTGCGGAGCCGTGGCTTTCTCGGCAGGACTCGGCTTTTTCGCTGACAGACGTATATTCAGCGCGGTAATTTCTCTTCTTTACCTGTTTGACCTATTCCAGTTCAATCGCTTCGCCGCAGCGATGACAGGAGACTCTTTACAGGACAGCGGGATTGGCTGGGAGTAATGGTCAGTCTGTTTATTAACTTTACCGCGTTTGCTCTCGCTTTGCTGGCTGACCATTTTATTAGTCTGGAAGAACCGGAGAATGAATTCTAAATCCTTCTGTTTCTCTGCAAATGATGGTTTGATATGGAACTAAGCGGACTTTTTCCAACTAATAGTCTTTTTTGAGCAAAATAAATGTGAATTAGTTGGAGTTTTTCCACTTGGGTGCATGCACCGTCAAGCGCTACCATACCGCTTGTCCCATTTTGCCTCACCCTCGCGCGGTGAGGGCTTTCTTTTGCCATCAAGCGCAGCGGATGGGCGAAAGTAACGGAGGGGATTTTGGAACTGGAGGAGCGTGAGCGTTCGCCTGAAAGCTTTCCGAAGGAAAGCTAGCATCGTAAGCATAAGCTGTCTGCGGATTTCCACCGCGAACAGCGGTATAATTCAAGAAATTTGCAGAAGGGCAGCGGCCGGAAGTCCAAAAGTCCCCGCAGTTACGAAGCAGCCCATCCACCACCCCGCATTTTTTAAAGCAAATCCAGCCGTCACCCCGCCTTTTCCCTAATCATATGCTATTGCAGCAACACGGAGGGAGGCCCATGCGATGGAATATAAAGGGTTCATACTGCATCATTCCCGCTGTCCGTCCATTAATGGGAAAGGATTTGACTTTTGGGTGGCCAAGGATGGGGAAATCTACGCCGGACCTTTGTTAACAGACCCGGACCATATCCATGTCTGTCTGGAGGGGGACTACGGGGAGCAAGAGGAAGCTTCGCAGCTGACTGGCCGCAAAGAACAGCTGTTTGCTGCAGGCAAGCTCATTTTGGAGCTGGCTGCACGTTATGAAATATCCCCTTTGCTCATTGAACCGCATAGTAATTCGTGCCCGGGAGTATTTTTTCCATGGAATGAACTTGTGATTTATCCCGCTGATGGTTATCATTAACCTGAGGTGAGTAGTCGAAAATGGAAAGATTACAGAAAATTTTGGCGCAAGCAGGTGTTGCGTCCAGACGCAAATGTGAAGAAATGATTTTGGCCGGTAAAGTGGAAGTCAACGGGGAACTCGTAACTACGCTTGGCACGAAGGTGGACCCCGAACAAGATATTATTAAAGTGGCCGGTAAGCTGATCCGGGGCGAGAATAAAATCTACATCATGTTCAACAAGCCCAAAGGCGTGATCACAAGCGCATCTGATGACAAGGGCCGCAAGGTAGTAACAGATTATCTGAAGGGCATCAACGAGCGCGTATATCCTGTAGGCCGATTGGATTATGATACGGAAGGGCTGCTGCTGCTGACGAATGACGGAGAGTTTGCTAACCTGCTTACCCATCCGAAGCATCACGTGCCGAAAACGTATCTGGCCACGGTCAAGGGTATACCGCACGGAACAGCCCTGGACAAGCTTAAGGCGGGCATCAAGCTGGAGGACGGTATGACCGCTCCGGCGGAAGTGGAATACAAGGATGTAGATGAAGTGAATAAAGAATCCGTCATCAGCATTACGATTCATGAAGGACGCAACCGTCAGGTACGCCGTATGTTCGAAGCAATTGCCCACCCTGTGATCCGGCTGAAACGGATTTCCTTCGGGGACATTTTGCTGCAGAATCTTAAGCGCGGCTCTTACCGCCATCTGACCAAGGATGAAATTAACCATCTGCAGCAAATTGCTAAGGCTGGTGCGCTAAAAGCAAATACAACACGCAAAGACACATAAAGTTCACAATTCCCTCTCCTAAAACTGTGACAATATTCGGTATAATGTTCATAGGATGTTCACACCTGACAACTAAAGTATGAGTTGCGTCACAGAAGGGGGCTTCGCGTGTGGGCAAAGCGAGAAAGCCGATTCAAATCATAATTCTTTCAGTAATACTTTTGCTTGGAGGTTATGCAATCGGTTCCTCGGTGTTCGGGGGAGACGGAAAGCCCAGGGAAGGCAGTAAAGCGCCATCCTTTGAGCTGCTTGGCCTTGACGGCTTGACCCATACGCTTGATGAGTATAAGGGCAAGTCAGTGGTTCTTAATTTCTGGGGTTCCTGGTGCGGGCCTTGCGTGAAGGAAATGCCTGCTCTGCAGGCACAGTGGGAGAAGTGGAAGGATCAAGGGGTTGTAGTCATTGGAGTGAACGTCGGCGAAGACCAGATGACGGTGGAGAATTTCATCAAGCTGGTTGACATCGATTTCCCGGTTGTCATGGACTCCGGGCGCAGCGCTGTCCGCAGTTATGGCGTTTCTCCTTTGCCTACTACTTTTTTCATTAATACTAAGGGCAAAGTGGACAGCATTCATATCGGGCAGCTCGATCTGGATTCGCTTGACGGGCAAATCGGGAAGCTGGTGAACCCATGAACAGGCGGGAACCGCTGGTTAGCAATACCAAATGTGAATGCGGCCATCAGAATCCGGTAGGTACCGTACTTTGTGAAGCCTGCGGCAAACCGCTGGATGAGAAGGATCGCGAGTCAGCCGATAATCTTGAAATGCGCTACGATGGTGTCGCCCGCCGTTCACAGCGTGTGAACCCGGGGATAATCGACCTAATCTGGAACTTTTTCTCTTCTGTCAAAATAGCGATTTACCTGATTGTGCTGACTCTGCTGGGTTCCATGCTGGGCACGATTTTCCCCCAGGAGAGCACCTTTCTTAACATTGATGCCTCAACCTATTACAAAGAAACGTACGGAACAGCCGGGAATATTTATTATAGACTCGGCCTTTCGCACACCTATGAATCCTGGTGGTTTGTAACACTGCTTGTGATGATTGGCGCTTCACTGGTCATCTGCAGTCTCGATCGTGTCCTTCCGCTGTATAAGGCGCTGACCCGGCAGAAGATCCGCAAGCACCGCCAGTTCCTGACCCGCCAGAAGGTTGTGCTGGTAACGAAGGTGGAGGAGGAACCGGAAGTCTGGGTGGCCCGGCTAAGCGAGCCGCTGAAGAAAAAGGGCTACCGCGTCAAGACGGACGGAGGCGCGCTGCTGGCCGAGAAACACCGCTTTAGCCGCTGGGGACCGTATGTCATACATATCGGTCTGATTATATTTTTGCTCGCTGTACTGGCGAGAGGATTGCCGGGACTGAACATGGACCAGCATCTTGCCTTTCAGCAGGGTGAGGTTACGAAGATTCCGGATACAACGTATTATCTGAAGAACGAGAAGTTCACCGTTGAATTCTATACGGATGATGAAATGCCTGAGGAGTTCCGGGGCAAAAAAGTTCTGCCCAAGCTGTATGAGACCAAGGCCGTGCTCTATGAATGTACTGCAGACTGTATCGACCCATCCAAGGAGCCTAAGCTTTCAGAAGTTGCCGTCCATGACATCCGGGTGAACTCGCCGCTTAGCTACAAAGGTTTGAAAGCGTATCAGTTTGACTATGACCTGACCCCTGTGCTGCGTTCCGTGCAGCCGGAGCTCGTTAACAGCGCCACCGGAGAAGGGTATGGCAAATTCAAGCTTGATATGAAGAACCCGCAGCGCACATTCCAGTCCGGGCCTTACACCCTTTCGCTCAAAGAAAAGTATATGGACTTCGGCTTGAATGATGAGGGACAGCCGGTTTCCAAATCGCCTTATCCGAATGCGCCCGCATTCCTCTTCCTCATTACGGGGCCGGATCTGCCGGCGGAGGGGCAGCAATATTTTTATTTTCCGAAACAGGTGGATAAAGAGCAGTTCCAGCAGCAGGCTATCAATGACAAGCTGGGTGGCAGCGGACGCTTTCTGGAGCTTGAGGTGCAGGGCATGAGTGATGTTGATTTTGCTGAATCTACATCTTATCTCAATATCCGTGTAGACCGGGCGATGCCGTTTGTCTGGGTTGGTGCAGGGATCGTAATGCTTGGACTCGTGCTGGGCTTTTACTGGCAGCATAGACGCATTTGGTTGAATCTTGAGAACGGTGAGCTTGTCCTTGGAGGGCACACTAACAAGAATTGGTTCGGCTTCCGCCGTGAGATCGTATCTATTCTGTACAAGGTAGACGTGATAGTCGATGAAAAATCATTGGACAACGGGGGAGGTCTGGCATGAGTCTGCTCGATTTCAGCAGTGACGTCTTTATAGCCGCATTCTTTTTATACAGTGGTGCATTTATGTTGTTCACGATCGCCATCATGGGCCGCCGGTGGTCCGGCAGAAAGCCGGAGGAGCATACTGCCCGCTGGGGGAGAATCGCTTTTATGGTCTCTTCCATAGGGCTGCTCTGCCATCTCGCTTATTTCATTACCCGTTGGATGGGCTCGGGGCATATTCCCGTCAGCAATATGTATGAATTCATGACCTTTCTATCAATGATGGTGATGGTAGCCTTTACTGTGATCTTTGCCATCTACCGCAAAATCATTCTTGGGGTATTCGCAGTTCCTATTTCTATTATAGTGATGGCATATGCGGCGGTGTTTCCGCAAGAGGTTCAGCCGCTGATTCCATCATTGAAATCCATCTATCTGAATATCCACGTCACGCTTGCTGCGCTAGGGGAATCCTTTTTTGCCGTCGGTTTTGCCGCCGGACTGATGTACTTGCTGCGCACTGTTAATTTTGAGAGCAAGGAGCGGAGTGACCGCAAGCAGCAGAGGCTGGTTGAATTTACTCTCTTTTCAATCATTGTTATAATTGGTTTTCTCGGGAGTGTATTTGCCTTCCGCGGTGCCGGTTACGAATCTGTTTTTGTCCGCAGCAACGTTACGATTGACAGCTCCGGGCAGGAAGATAGTACAATAGAGAAAGTGAGTTATAAAATGCCGCCGATTGTGGCACCTTACCATAGCGAAACAGAGGTTTTCCAGTCGTTTCTGGGGATAAATGAGCCGCTGTTCGAAGCACCCTCATGGATGAATGGCGTTAATGCCGGACGAAAGTTCAACACCGTGATATGGTCGCTGCTTTCCGGTCTTATTCTATACGGAATTCTTCGTCTTGCTGTGCGCAAACCGCTTGGCAAGGCTATTCATCCAGTACTGGACGGAATTGACGAGAATGATCTCGATGAAATTACGTACAGGGCGATTGCCATCGGCTTTCCGATTTTTACGCTGGGGGCATTGATCTTTGCAATGATCTGGGCTCAGGTTGCCTGGGGCCGGTTTTGGGGCTGGGACCCCAAGGAGGTCTGGGCGCTTGTTACCTGGCTGTTCTACAGCGCATATCTCCATTTGCGGCTGGCCCGCGGGTGGCAGGGACGCAAATCCGCATGGCTTGCCGTATTGGGATTTTTGGTTGTAATGTTTACCCTTGTAGGTGTAAATCTGGTCATCGCAGGACTTCATTCATATGCGGGGACAGACTGAGTATACGGTATTCGCAGTTGCAGCACAGGAATCTAGTACGTACTAGGGTAACGTTCAACTGTATTTGATGAAGGGGTTGTTGTTAATGGCAGAGCATTTGAATAGAATTCTGGTGGTGGATGACGAAGAACGTATTCGCCGCCTGCTGAAAATGTATCTTGAAAAAGAAGGCTACGAAATCGATGAGGCGGAAGATGGCGAAATCGCTTTGCGCAAAGCAACGGCTAATGATTATGGCCTCATCCTGCTCGATGTTATGCTGCCGGGTATCGACGGGATCGAAGTGCTGACGAGACTCAGAGGCGTCAAATCAACTCCGGTCCTGATGCTGACTGCCAAGGGTGAAGAGATTAACCGGGTGCAGGGCTTTGAAATGGGTGCAGATGACTATGTGGTTAAGCCGTTCAGTCCGCGTGAAGTGATTTACCGGGTCAAGGCGATTATGCGCCGCTCTTCGGCTACAGCATTTTTATCGAAAGAAAGCAATTCCAGCAACAATATTGTGTTCCCTCATCTCATTATTGAGCATGATGCGCACCGCGTAACGGCAGGCGGCCAGGAAGTGAGTCTGACTCCGAAGGAATATGAGCTGCTTCATTATTTGGCAATCTCGCCGGACAAAGTTTTCTCCCGTGAGGAACTGCTTAAGGATGTCTGGAATTATGAGTTTTTCGGAGATTTACGTACGGTGGACACGCATGTTAAACGGCTTCGCGAGAAACTGAATAAAGTATCACCGGAATCGGCAGCAATGATCACCACGGTATGGGGAGTAGGCTACAAGCTTGAGGTACCTAAATAGGTGAACTTCTGGAGAAGCCTTGTCGGCAAGCTGTGGGTCACGATCATCTGCCTTGTTGCCGTCGTGCTCATTACGCTGGGGCTGTTCCTGCTGCCTTATATCGATAGCAATTTCGCCAATTCCGGGGCGATCAAGCGTTTATTTATGTATACCTGTATGATCGGGTTTTCATTGACAACGTTTTTTGCGTTGTTCCTGTTTACGAAGATTACCCAGCCCATGCAGCAGGTGATTGAAGCGGCCAACAATATCCGCCGAGGCGAATACGGCACAAGGCTGACACTTCGGACCAGCGACGAAATCGGCCAGCTGGCCACTTCCTTTAATCACATGGCTGAAGAGCTGGAGGAGAATATCCGCAGTCTCAATCACGAGAAGGGGCATCTGTCCAGTGTTCTGCGCAGCATGACCGACGCCGTGATTACTTTTGATATTGAAGGACAGATCATACTCACGAATCCGCATGGACAGAAGCTGCTGGAAGCCTGGGGGGATCTGGAGCCGGACCTTGAGGAAGAAAGCGATGCTGAACAGGATCCGCATGGCGGAGCTGCAGGAGCAGTTCCTGTTCCGCTCCGGCCACTCTTCTTCAGTACACTGAGCCAGGGAGGAGACCAGCGCTCCAATGTACATGTCCGGCAAGGTGTGTGGTCTGTGCATATGGCTCCGCTGTATTCGGAGGGGAATCTCCGTGGTGCTGTAGCTGTGCTGCGTGATGTTACGGAAGAAGTAAGACTTGAGAAAATGCTCCGTGATTTTGTAGCGAATGTCTCGCATGAAATCCGCACACCGCTTTCGATGATGCAGGGATACAGCGAAGCACTGCTGGACGGTATGGCCTCCTCGCCGGAAGAGAGCAGTGAGCTTGTGCAGGTTATTCACGATGAATCGCTGCGGATGGGCCGGCTGGTTAAAGACCTGCTGGATCTTGCCCGGATGGAAGCAGGGCATACAGATATGAATAAAACACAGGTGGATATGGACGAACTACTCGAGCGGATCTACCGTAAATTCTCCGTGCGGGCTAAGGAGCGGGACATCATTCTTGAGCTCCATAAGACAGAAAGCGCTCTGCTGCTTAAATCGGCAGATGTAGATAAGCTGGAACAGGTTTTGACCAATCTGCTGGATAACGCCTTCCGGCATACCCCTGCGGATAAACATATCTCGATCATCACCGGCTCTGCGGTAATTGAAGGGCGCCGCTATATGGAGATTGCGATCCGGGATGAAGGCGCAGGAATTCATCCGGAGGATCTGCCCTTTATCTTCGAACGCTTCTACAAAGCAGACAAGGCACGGGTACGCGGAGAATCCGGAGGCACCGGGCTGGGGCTGGCGATTGTTAAAAATATCGTCGAGTCGCATCACGGGCAGATTTTTGCCACCAGTAAACTTGGCGAAGGCACGACCTTTACGCTAAGACTTCCTGTCGAAAAACAGTAAATTCAGACCAAGACTGACGGCGCCTCTGACTGCAGAGGTGCTTTTTGTTGAAAGGACAACTTTAATCTTGTTCATCGTGGAACTTATAGGAGGCAGCTAGTCATGATTTTATCATTGGACCAAGGCACCACCAGCTCTCGGGCCATCCTTTTTAATCAGCAGGCGGGAATGGTTTCCCAGGGGCAATATGAGATTAAGCAGTCCTTTCCCCGCCCCGGTTGGGTGGAGCATGATCCGGAGCAGATCTGGGAGAGCCAGCTCTCAGCGGCCAGAGATGCGATTCAGGCCAGCGGAATAACGGCTGAAGAAATATCATGCATCGGCATCACCAATCAGCGCGAAACCGCACTGATTTGGGACAAGGCCACAGGAGCGCCGATTTATCCGGCCATCGTGTGGCAGGACCGGCGTACAGCAGAGCAGTGCGAGGAGATCAAACGTCAAGGTCTGGCGGCGGAGATTGCCCGCAAGACAGGTCTGGTCGTGGATGCCTATTTCTCGGCTACCAAGCTGGCCTGGATTCTAGATCATGTGACAGGTTCCAGGGAGCGTGCTGAGCGGGGGGAGCTGCTGGCCGGAACAATTGACAGTTGGCTTATCTGGAAGCTCACAGGAGGCGCTGTGCACGCTACAGACGTGACGAATGCTTCACGGACAATGCTGTTCAATCTGCATGAGCGTAGATGGGACGAGCAGCTCATCGAACAGCTGCGGATTCCCCGCGCCATGCTGCCTGAGGTGCGGATGTCCGGTGGCGATTTCGGTACAGCAGAAGCCCAGTGGTTCGGTGCGGAGATTCCTATCTGTTCTGTGCTTGGCGATCAGCAGGCTGCATTATTCGGTCATACTTGCCTGGATGCAGGCAGTGCCAAAAACACATACGGGACAGGCTGCTTTATCCTGATGAACACAGGAACTGAACCCGTTGCCTCCAAGCATGGTCTGCTAACGACTGTTGCCTGGGGGATGGGAGATGAACTGTATTATGCGCTGGAAGGCAGTGTGTTTGTAGCTGGAGCAGCCGTACAATGGCTGCATGAAGGACTGGGATTGATTGAAGGGCCGTCTGATTCGGAGCACAAAGCTGCTGAAGTAGTGGACAGTGAAGGCGTTGTGGTCGTGCCTGCCTTTACCGGCCTTGGGGCCCCTTATTGGGATATGTATGCCCGCGGGGCTGTGTTTGGGCTGACCCGGGGCACAACGGCTGGCCATCTGGTCCGGGCGACTCTGGAATCGCTGGCCTTCCAGTCACGTGATGTTATCGGCGCCATGGAGAAAGACGCCGGCATGCCGCTGACCGGACTGCGTGTAGACGGCGGTGCTGTACGCAACGACCTGCTGATGCAGTTTCAGGCCGATATTCTCGGCAGTGAGGTGACCCGCACGACCTACGCAGAGACGACAGCGCTCGGGGCTGCACTGCTGGCAGGGCTTACCTCAGGGATATGGTCTAGGGAACAGCTGGAGAGCTTCAATAAGGCCGAGAAGGACTTCTTGCCCCGGATGGGTGAAGAAGAGCGGGAACGCCGCTATGACGCCTGGAAGGACGCTGTGTCACGGACGATGGGCTGGGAGAAGCATGAAGGCCGGGGTTAGCGGCATTGGACTGAAATTGCAGTACTCTGGTCTTATCTTGACTTAATCAAAAAGCAACCTGAAGGGTAGGATAGCTAGCCTTCAGGTTGCTTTTTTGGTAGTTCAATGAATAAGTGCTTAGTATTCCATTACAAACGCTACGTTCTGCCAGCCGGCGCCGACCGTCCAGAAAAGAACCTTGTCACCCCGCTCAATCTTGCCGGTAGTCACCGCTTTGTGAAGAGCGACAAAGGGGCTGCTCGTCGAAGTATAACCGAATTCATCGCCGATATAGACGGCTGCGTCGCTGCCGATACCGGTTTTGTCAGATACGGCACGGATATTCGGCAGGGATAACTGGGAGAAGCATGCCGCTTTAATGGTTTCAGGAGCGATCCCGTTATCACTCAGGAGTGTATTGATAGATTCGGAGGCTGCATCCACACAAATGGAATCGTCAAAAGGAATGAACTTTACGTTGAACTCTCCTTTGCCTACCCCGCGTCGGCCAAGGTTCGCCATACCTTCTGCAGGGAACATCGAATTACCGTAGACGCAGGTATCTGTCTGGTAAATGGAATCGATGAAGCCTACGGAATTCTCATCACGCTCGAGGATTACTGCCGCGGCAGCGTCTCCGAAGTTGGCGTAGTAGACAGGATCATTCCTGTCGGCATGCGGGGCCACATGGTCCGAGCCGATAACCAGTGCCCGGCGGATTCTCGGGTTAGCCATCATCTGGCGGCTTACCTGTTCCACCGAAGCGGTCATTCCGGCGCAGTTCGCATTGCTATCGATGCAAATGGTATGGGAAGCACCGCCGATCAGCCGGTGAATCATCAGCGAATTCGTAGGAAAGATATATTCAGGAGTCTGGCTGGCATAAGCGATAAGGTCAATGTCAGCACCAGTAAGGCCTGTCTTGTCCAGTACATTGCTTGCTGCCTCAAAAGCCATAGTCAGAGAATTCTCTTCCTCGCTGTCAATACTGTAGCGGCTCTCACGGCCCAGAGCTGTCAGGAGTCCGCGGATATCTATACCCTTTTCATCAAAATGCTGTATGAAAAAGTCATTATCAATCTTTTTATTTGGATGATAGATATCAATATCCTTAATACGTATTCCGGCCATGGTAGCCCTCCTGTAAAGTTAGTGGAGTGATGCTCTTAGACGATCGAAGTGATTTCCAAGTTTTCTAGTCCTGCTTTGCGGCCAAGACGGGCGAGCTGCATTTTGAGGATTGGATTGTTTTCAAGGGTCAGGCTTACTTTTTCGAAACCGTCTGCTTTGAACATGATGAAGCAGCCTTCGAGCAGCGGCACAACATCTGGAGCAGTAACATTCAGCTTTCTGCAGTCGATCTGCAGAGCATATTCAGATGGTGTGATCGGATTGACCGTCTGCTGATAGGCTTGAATCGATTTAAGGCCGTCCTCATTGGAGAAGGTACCTTCTAATTCGACATTAATGATCTTGTTAACAGAATCGGTTTTCAAAATAAATTTACCCATGTGCTCATCTCTCCCTAAATTGAATGTGTGTGTCTTCTGCTAAATATGAGCCGGCCATCATTGGTCGGCTTTTATATATCCAAAAACTAGAAGTTTTAAGCCGGTTTTCGACAACAAACTTTAGGTAATGGGATAATTTGCCTTAATATAACCATAATATTCTCAATTGTGCAAGAAAAAAGTCGAATCATGCATAAAAATGCCGCAAATCAATTTATTGGATTTCTTCGAGTGTGGCAAGCAGGACATTAAAGGCGGAAATGACTCTTGGAGCACCGACGCACGGTACCAGATGCAGCAAGATCCCCTTGATCTGATCCACGGTCATTCCGACTCGTAGCGCCATTACATAATGAACTCCTAATTGCTCAAACTGTCCCATGGTGATCAGAGAGGATATGATGGCAATCTCCTTCCAGTCAGAACCGATCGTAGTGCGCTGAAAAATGTCGCCATAGGCATTACCCATGATGTACTCAGCCAATTCCGGAAAATGCTCTTTAATCGGAGCCAGAGCTTTGGCGCCATAGTCGCCGGACAGATTGGAGAAGTGTTTTAGACCGCTGTTAACCGTATTTTCCACAGAAGATACCTCCTGAAATTTGATTGGATCACGAAAGAATAGGATAGGTTTGATTTGTGCCAATGAATCCGGTTAGTTGAGATTTAAGGTACGGTGGGCTGTAGGAGGCATTTCATCACGGTCCGTCAGCAGCTCAATAACAGCTACCCGGTTTGATTCTACCGCAGCATTTACGGCTGCAGAGAATTGGTCAGCTGTCTCGCATTTGTAGCCGGTCGCTCCGAGTGATTCGGCGAATTTCACTGCATCCATCGGAACTTCGAAGATCGTGCCATCGATTCTGCCGGTTGTTTTTTCCATACCCTTTAGAGCCATGTCCAGCTGCATGTTGTTGACCACGATATAAATAACCGGAATGTTCTTGCACACTGCGGTGTTTATCTCCGCGCCAAGCATCATAAAGCAACCGTCTCCGGTAATGCAGAATACCGTTTCTTCCGGCGCAGCAACTTTAGCTCCTATAGCCATACCAATGGCATTGCCCATGCAGGCAAAATAAGCATCGAAAATAAAGCTGCCGGGTTTTTTCACGTTGTACCATTTCACGGCATTGAAGCCATGGCTGCCATCATCCACAAAAACTGAACTGTTATATGGGATCAAGTCACTAAATGTACTCATTACCGAAGCAAGTGAAAGTTTAGGCAGTACTGGTAATTCTTCTGCATAATGAACATCGGCTTTTGTTTCATGTTTTTTAATAGTATCTCTATCGATCTTCTGCAGGTAGTAAGCCAGATTGTCACGTACATCACCGCTCACCGGGATAGTCTGTGAGTTCAGAATTTTACCGACATAAGTAGGATCGACATCGAATTGGATCAGGGTAGCCGGATGATTCTCCGCCCTAAGATTACAGATGGTCATGTCACTGAGGCGTGAGCCAAGTACAATATACAGGTCGCTGCTATTCAGAAGATCATCCCCATGACTGCAGCCTCCCACACCGACCGGGCCATGATACAGCGGGTGATCCCAGGCAATGGCACCCTTGCCCCCGGGAGAAGTAACCACAGGAATATTGAACGTTTCAGCCAGCTGCGCAAGCTCCTGGTGGGCACCGGAACGGTTCACGCCCTTACCGGCGATAATAAGGGGATTAGAGGCCTTATTAATGGCGGAAACTACCCGCTCGAAATTAGCAATGCTGATTAGTGACTCGCGTTCAGGAATCACAATTCGGCACTCTTCGAGTCTTTCAGTCTGGACATCAAAGGGGAGGCATAAGTGAACCGGTCCGCGCTGACCGCCAAGGGCAATAGAGACAGCATGATTAAAAAGGGTACTGAAATGATCGCCGCGTTCTACCAGCTTGCTGAATAGTGTAGCGGGTCTGAACATCTCTGCCAGATCCGCAAGATAGGATGAGGAATCCTGGCACTGGGGAATACCTAGCTCCTTTATGGACTGATGTCCGGTAATAAACAGGACAGGAAGGTTATTCGCCTTGGCATGGGCTGCAGCAGTAAGTAAATTCGTTCCGCCGGGTCCCGAGGTGCCGAAGGCTACTCCGAGATTACCGGTTTTAAGAGCATAGCCGGCGGCTTCGAATCCGGAGCTTGATTCATGTCTTCCTGGAATAAACTCAATGCCGTAATCAACCATTTTGAGAACAACGGGACAAATAGATTTGCCGATGATACCAAAGGAATGTGTTACACCGAGGTTTCGTAGTGCCTCAGCCATATAATCTGCGACTGTTTTCAAAAGCTCCACCCTATCCATTGTGTATTTATCTTGCGAAAATAGAAAACCTGTACTCAGAGAGTACAGGCGGTTGCTTAAATAGTCATTTAGAACGTAAAAGGTCTCAAACGTTCCGGCTCTTAGGCAACCTGGCTGTCCTGGTCCCGATAAAATGAGACTGTAGATCCATGGCTTTGCGTCATTCCCTTTCGGAGAATTTTGCCAATAATTGTTTATATTTTCATTGGATAATTTTACTTTACAATATATTTTCAACTCTATCTTTGTCAATATATTTTCTGCGGAAAAAATCAGAAATTGACGAATTGCAGAACTTTATTCGGAATCTATATAATGAAAAAATGTCTTATAATGCAAATGCTAAACACTACTTTAAAAATTAGTGAACACAGGTTGAAGCTTCCAAAACCAAAAAAAGAAATAGGCTATATGTACTATTTATATATACCGATTGTAAATTAATGAAGTGGTTTAGATTAAATAGGGGAAAAGACCTAAATGGAGAAGTACTAGTTATTCTTTAAAGGAAAAGGAGCTGCAGAGGAGAAGTGCAAAAGCATTATCGGCAGTTACTTCTATGAATAATTCAAATTATGCGGAGGGTAACGACACAAAAAAACTGCCGCTTGAGGTAAGCGGCAGCATTGAAATTAAGTAAATTAAAATTTGAAAATATGAATGGTTTTTTGCAGCTGGAATACCGCTTGGGTCATTTTATCGGTCTCTTCGGCTACGGACTGCAAGGCGTTAATCTGCTCGTTCATGGCTGCGGATACCTCTTCAGTGCCGGCTGCCGTCTGCTGGGTGATCGCGGATATATTTTCAATGGCACTGGAGATCTTGAGTGCACTTTCCAGCATGAGGTCACTCTCCGCAGAGAAGGCAGAGATTTGTTCCGTTATGTATTGGACGCTTTGAACGATTTGCGAGAAAATATGTGCCGTTTCGACGATCATCTCATTCTGAACTTGTACAACTTCTTCATTGATTGCAATATTCTCCACTGCCTGCTTGATGTCGGCTTCAATGCTGCGGACCAGTCCGAACACTTCTTTTGTGGAGGAAGTGGACTCTTCCGCGAGCTTTCGTACTTCCTGAGCTACAACGGCGAAACCGCGCCCATGTTCACCCGCACGTGCAGCCTCAATCGAGGCGTTTAGCGACAGCAGATTGGTCTGTTCGGCGATTTCAGTAATGCTCTTAGCAATCATCGAAATGCCGCGGGCATTTTGTGAGAGCGTCTCGATGGTGCTGGCCACCTTGTTAGTGGCTTCAATATTTTTGCGCATGCCTTCTGCCTGGGTGTCAACAGACAGCCTGCCTTTTTCGACCAGTTCAAGCGTATGTATAGAACGTTTATTCATTTCCTTGGTGGAGCTTGTATAGTTGGAGACTTTGATTTCAATATCCTTGATCGAATCCGTCATATCTGCAATATCCACGGAGATTTCATTCGCACCCTGGGCTAGTTCATTGGAAGAAGAAGCAACCTGTGCCATTACTATTTTTAGGTTCTGGTTCTTATCCTCGATGCCTCTGCTGGCGTCCATTACCTGGCGGGTGATCTGTGAAGCCTCTGTCAGAATTTTCTTCAACTTGTCTATCATAGTGTTAAAGGAACGGCTGACCTCTCCCATAGATCCGTTTTCGTCTGCTCTAAGGGTGAAGTCACCTTTTGCAATCGTGTGAGTTACATTAGAGATGTCGTCAAAAGAGGATGTAAGCGTTCTCTCAACATAGCGCGCAAGAGGATAAGTCAGGCCGGCTAGTGCAGCAACGAGCACGATGCCGAGAATGATTTTGCCCATAATCACCATTGTGATTAAAACCGGGACAGCAAATAATGCAGCGACAAGATAACAACCGGCAACAATTCTCTGTTTTAATGGAAGCTTGGTCATCCAGTTCATAATAAAGTTCCCCCTAAAAAATATGGTGTGTATTGTAATATTATAGGTGATTAACGTGGGATCAGTCTATTGTAAGAACTGACATAAATCATCAATTAAGCATGTCTAAAGAAAGGGGTATTGCATTCTTTCTTCATATAAGGAAACGGTTTCCCGCAAGCAGGACATCAAACTGTCAATTAGTTCCTGAGGCCCGGTAACCAGAGTCTGCTGTCCTAAGGACAATATAATTCTGCAGGCTGATTCCAGTGTCTGGAAATCGGCACGGACTGTCAGCCAGCCGGCTCTTGAAGACGGCTCGATGTTTGTGACGGATACATACCGCTCCTGTTGAAGAGACGCTAGTGCAGTTTCCATGATCAGCAAGGTGGCAGGGTAGCGGGGCAGCGCGGATTTGAAGGAGGCTGTGGATTCCTCCCAATAGCGGGCCAGCTCAAATCCTGACGGACGGGTAAACGTATCACAGGTGATTTCGGCATCGGTGATTCTGGAAACCCGGTAGGTCCTCATTCCATTGCTGGTTTCGGCAACGACATACCAGACACCGCGCTTGGCCACAAGTCCGAGCGGGGAAATCAGTCTAGCCTTGTTTTCATCGCCATTACTGTAGGTGAGCGATACTTTCCGGTTCTCCCAGACAGCTTCCTGCAGCATAGCAAGGAAAGGATAAGACTCACCGGAGGGATGCCATCCGGCACCATCTATATGGATACGCTGACTCAGAAATTGGAGCGGAGAGTCTTGAGGTTTGGCTGCTGCTTCCAGTTTGCGGACAGCAGAAGAGAAATCATCCTGAATTCCCAGCGCTTCTAAGATAGAGGCATCTGCTGTCAGAAGCAAAGAGCCGATCTCATTCGGCTTCATTCCGGTCAAGGCAGTTCTGTAGCCTTCAGCAAGCATCCAGCCGCCATCGCGTCCCCTTTCTGCCAGCACTGGGACTCCGGAGGCACTGAGCGCCTCCATATCGCGGATAACGGTCCGCTCGGAGACCTCAAGCGTACGTGCTAGCTCACGTGAACTGAGTTTGCCGCGGCTCTGCAGCAGAAGCATTATGGATAATAAGCGGTCTGCTCTCATTAAGTCACTCACTCCTTTTCTAAACCCTTTTTTTTAGTGTACCACATATATATGTCAATTGATGTCATATATAAGCGTTACAATAATTAATGAAAGCGGGAAAACAATACTAAGGACTGAAAAAGGAGAGGAGCACAATAATGATGACAAATCTGCAGGGAAAAGTAGCACTGGTTACCGGAGCAAGCAGAGGAGCAGGGCGGGGGATCGCATTGGAACTGGCTAAAGCGGGTGCTTACGTCTATCTAACCGGTAGAAGTTTCGGTGCCCAGCAGGAAGGACGCCGGAAAGGGACGGTAGACAGTGTGATAAATGAGATTCTCCTTAGTGGAGGTGAGGGTGCGGCTATCCGCTGTGACCACACTCAGGATAGTCAGACAGAGAGTGTTGTCCGGCAGATCACTGAAGAGCAGGGCAGACTCGATATTCTGGTCAACAATGTATGGGGCGGTAATGAACTGCCGATCGACAGCAAACCGTTCTGGGAGCTGCCGACAGAGCATTGGGGGAATATGTTCGATGCTGGTGTCAGAGCGCAGCTGATGACTAACTATTATGCGATTCCGCTAATGCGCAGCAGCCAGGATAGCGGGGGACTGATAATTCACACCACTTATTGGGACCGCTATAAATACATCGGTAATTTATATTATGATCTGGCCAAAAATGCGCTGGTCCGCATGTCTTACGGATTGTCTGTTGAACTCACTGCGGACGGAATTGCCGTTATTCCGCTGTCACCCGGGTGGATGCGGACCGAGCTGGTGCTGGAGAGCCTTGGTACAGACGAGGCACGTTGGCAAGAGGTGGAGGAACTGAAGTCAAGTGAATCTACGGCGTATATAGGCCGGGCAGTAGTGGCCCTGGCCGCCGATGCTGATAAGATGGCATTGACGGGAATTCCACAGCAGGTTGGGGAGCTGGCGGAGAAATACGGATTCACGGATATTGACGGACGCAGAGTGCCCGTCTTTCACGTCCCGGAATAATGAAAAACGCCCGTTTGGAATGGACGGCAATCCAGCCGCATTCCGAACGGGCGTTTTTTATTGATATTAAAAGATTCTACAGCAGAATAACTTCTTCTGCAGTGTTGATTTCCTGCAATCCGGCCAGCTTAACCAGGACCTGCTGCGGCACTGCCTTGTCGACGGTCAGAAGCATAATTGCCGCACCGCCGACGATTTTGCGTCCCACCTGCATGGATGCGATATTGACGTCATTTTCACCCAGCAATGTGCCGACGAGACCGATAATCCCCGGTTTATCGTTGTGGGAGATCAGAATTTGATGACCTTCCGGAGCAATGTCGACCGGGAATTTATTCACTTGCACGATACGCTCGCCGTATCCCTGCAGCAGGGTACCGGCTACCAGGCGTTCCTCGTCCGGATCGGCTTTCAGAGTAACGGTAATCAGGTTAGTGAAGCCTTTGGTCTTAGGGGATTTCGTAACAACTACGTTAACATCCCGGGTTTTAGCCAAATGCATGGAGTTGACAATGTTGACATCACCGCCGAAGTGGCGGGAGAGCACACCCTTAACAATATAACGGGTCAGCGGCTGTGTATCCACGTCCGAGAGATCTCCGGCATATTCGACAGTGATTTCACTGATCGCACCGTGAGTGAGCTGTGTAGCAAAGCTGCCAAGCTTCTCGCCGAGGGTGAAGTATGGCTGGAGCTTATTCATTACGCTTGGTGCAACCGGCGGAATGTTAACAGCATTGATGAACGGCTCGTTGCGCAGAATGTGCAGCACCTGCTCCGATACGTCGATAGCTACGTTCTCCTGGGCTTCTACGGTTGAGGCACCGAGATGCGGGGTTACGATGATCTTAGGATGGGACAGGAAAGGGTGATCGGCCTGCGGCGGTTCTTTCTCGAATACGTCGAAGGCAGCCCCGGCAACAATTCCGCTGTCGATTGCTTCAACGAGTGCCATTTCATCAATGACTCCTCCGCGGGCACAGTTAATGATACGCATTCCCTTTTTCATAACTTCAAACTGCGGGCGGGAAATCATATGACGGGTTTCGGCAGTGAGCGGAGTGTGAACGGTAATAAAATCCGCACCACGGACGATGTCGTCAACGGAAGCAAGTTTTACTTCCAGTTTCTCCGCACGGTCAGGGGTCAGGAACGGATCGTAGGCGAGAATGTTCATGCCGAACGCTTTGGCACGTTTAGCTACTTCGCTGCCGATGCGGCCCATACCGAGTACACCTAATGTTTTGCCGCGCAGCTCTACGCCAAGGAAGGTCTTTTTATCCCACACGCCGGAAATCGTCTTGGCATAAGCCTGCGGGATGTGGCGTGCCAGTGCCATCATCATGGCGAATGCATGCTCACAGGTTGTAATTGTATTTCCGTCCGGGGCGTTAATGACCACGACACCGCGCTGCGTAGCCGCCTCCAGCTTGATGTTGTCGACTCCGACTCCGGCACGGCCGATAACCTTCAGGTTGGTGCCGGCAGCGATTATTTTCTCTGTAACCGTCGTCTGGCTGCGGACAAGCAGACCGTCATATTCGCCAATGATGGCAATCAGTTCATCTTCGCTCAGTCCTGTTTTCTTGTCCACAACTACATCGTTTGCGTCCATCAATTGCTGAATGCCCAAATCACTGATCGGATCCGATACTAATACTTTAAACATGGTTTCTTATCCCCCTTAAAAGTTAAAAAGCTTAATATGCCTAAGGATGCCCTCATGAGGCAGTCCACAGTACCAGATTCCTCAATAACAGTTGTAAAGCATTGTCAAAATAACAGAGTAACGCGCTGTCGCATAAAAGAGAAAGCGTGCAGGAACACCAGAAACACGGACAGTGGGCCTTCTAGACCAAAAGTCATGAATTTGGGTAACAAAAAAACCCCCAACCCCATACTACTGCCGTAGTAAGGGACGAGAGTTATCGTGGTACCACCCTAATTCACTGCAACTGTTAAGAAGCAGCCTCATTGGCCTGCAAAGGCCACACTGATAACGGAGATGATCCGATTGCACCTACTATTCGTTCGATACAATATCTCAGGAGCGCTAAAAAATTCTGTCCGCCACCGGTTTGCACCACCCACCGGCTCTCTGAAGACTACCAGAATCTTTGTTCCTTCATCGGTTTTGCGTGATTAATTTTTCATAATGTAACATGGTGATGCCAAATGTGTCAATAGGCTTATTCGCCGGGCCGCCTTGAAGTGAATTTCATTTTTCGTTATGATGCAATAGCTGGTTCTACTCGTAAAAGAAGGGCAGCTGCGGCATGATTTCTTTGCCATAGTACTGTTCCCGCCATTTCAAGAAGTCCTGCTCCTGTATAGCACCCGTTGAAATTAACAGGGTGACCGAAGACTGGACGTCCTTCAGTTTCAGTGAGCTGGCTGTGCCGGAATAGATCATGTCATCGATCTTCGCTGTAATATCCTGAGGATCGTATCCGCCGTATATCTTCCGGTTCAGCATAATATTCGCGATAGTCGAATTCTTGAGCAGGAGAGGCATCTTTTTCCATGTTACGAAGGACAGCGTTTTGAGCTCCCCGGACTCAGCAGGGATACTGCTGTTCGTTTTGGAACCCCATTTGAGCATGGAATCGTAGAAGTCTTTTTGACCGAGCAGCCCGAATTTAATTGCACTTGCTGTAAACGTGTCGTTCTTCAGTACTTTGGCAGTTTCGGCGCCGGATGTCCCTGCGGTAACCTTGCTCGAAGCCTGGGAGAAGAGCGTCAGGCTTTTAAGTATGTTAAGCTGAGATTGGAACAAAAGCGGTGAACTGGTGAACAGTGAGTCCTTGCTGACTTTGTCATATTGCTTGTCCGCGAGGATACTGAGATTTTTCAGAGTTGCAGCGTTCTCACGTGCATCCGTGCTGCGTGCGAGATTTTCTACTTCATTGTTCCAATTCCGCTTGAATTCCCGGTAAGGCAAAAATACGTTATGATAGAAAGTAACAAGATCCTGCTGCTGGTATGAGCCGGAGAATTCCTCCACAGCCCCTTCAGCATCGTTAAGATGAGAATATTTTGCCTCTGTCTTGTCAGCTCCAACCTTCACTCCCGTGAAAAATGCGGCAAATGCGCAAATCAGGAAAAATAGAAAACTTAAGGTATACAACATTTGAGTGCGGGAGGTACGGCTATTCATAATTAGTGCTCCTTCTTCTAGGGAAATTATCTTATGTAAAAACAATTTAGAACAGGCAGGTTACCATGAAAAAATTCAAATTTGGCGATATCAAAATCAAAAAGGCCGACCCTCAGCATCTTACAGACAAGCTGCTTCTGCTTAATCTCTATATTACACAGGGGCTTACCTTATTTATCGGTTTGATATGGATATTATTGCAGAAAAGAAATCCGTTTGACATATTAAATTTTCCCGGCAGCGACAAATTCCTGCTCTGGGGCCTTGGTTTAGCGGGAATTATGCTGATTGTGGATTTTTTGTTAACCCATATCGTACCGGAAGAAAGCATGGATGACGGAGGCATAAATGATCTTTTATTCGGCCGCAGGCCGCTCTGGCACATCATCATCATCGCAGCCATGGTGGCCATTTGCGAGGAGCTGTTGTTCAGGGGAGCTATCCAGTACGCATTCGGGCCCTACTGGACAAGCATTCTGTTTGCAGTGATTCATGTGCGTTATTTGCGCCATTGGATTCCCACCGGCTGGGTGTTCCTTAGCAGTTATGGCCTGGGATATATTTACATTCATACCGGAACCCTGTGGGCACCGATATTATGTCATTTCCTGATCGATCTGTTCTCAGGGCTAGTGATCCGCTACAGGAGGGAATCATGAGCGAGGAATTAAGCCGGGTGAAATCCCGCCGCAAACAAAATAATGGCAAAGGCCAGCCTCAACTCAAGAGGGAAAAAGCAATGAGTACAACCCTATCAGCCACTGCACAGAATGAACCGGCTGTACAGGTGACTGGAACGTTGTCCAGAAAAGCGAAATATGCAGCAGCTTCACCGAAGCCTGCAGGAAACCGCCAGACAACTCAGGAGCCGGAAGATACGCCTTCCCGCTCCCAGAGCTATCCTTCTGAACGCATCCGCCTGAGTAAAATATTCGTCAACTCGCTATATTTTATATTTGTCCTGCTGCTTGCATCACTTGTATGGTGGGGAATTGAAGGCGCACCTGAGCTGAGGACGTTATGGTAACCGCCTGGATGACAGCTATAGCGGCAGCAGCTGTTCTTGCGCTCTGCATTTTTGGATCAATAATGTTAGCTGCCGCTTTCAGGCATAGAATTATTGCCGAGGAAATAGTCCTGGATGCTTTGCCTCCAGGATTTGATGGCTTCCGTATTTTGTTTATTACTGATATCCACCGTAGACGGCTTCCCAAAGCCTTACAGGCGTCCCTGGGCGGGGAGATCGATGCCGTATTCCTGGGCGGCGATATCACTGAGAAAGGGAATTCGCTAAGCCGACTTTCTGATAATATGAACTTACTGTGTTCGATTGCTCCTGTATATGCCGTTCATGGCAATCATGACTACAAGGCAAAGGTTGCGCTGGTAGATAATATTATCCGCGGCAGCGGAGCCAGACTGCTTATGGATGAGAACGTCTTTCTCGAACGGAATGGGCAGAAGCTGCTGCTGACAGGTGTGGATTTCCCTAAGCAGGGGGGCAAGAGAAAGTATGCCCCATTACCGCTTGCTCCTTTATCTGCTGTACCTTACTGCAGAATCATCCTCGTGCACGACCCGCTGTGGCTCTCGAAGCAGTCCTCCGTTCCTGCGGACCTTGTCCTTGCCGGGCATACTCATGGCGGCCAGGTTGTTCTGCCGTTTGGCCTGCAAATGCATACCGATCCGTTCTACCGTACATATAATGCCGGTAATTACAGCATTCCCCGGGAAGACGGAACAGGAGCCGATGCCAAGCTGCTGATCAGCCGCGGCTTCGGCACGGCGCATCTCCCGATCCGCTGGCGCAGCCCTGCAGAAATTCATGTCCTGACGTTACGTCAAGGACAGAGCAGGGCCTAAACTTGGAGCTATGAGGCTTAAACAGCTCATGATGAATTGTGTATTCCCTTTCATCGGGTTCTGTTCATACACTAATGTAAACGTAAAAAAGGGATCCCGGGCAATAGTGCCTGAGATCCCTTTTTTTGGAACAGCTATAAGTACTTTATGCTTAGCGCATCTTCAGCTCAATGCTTCGCGGGTCGACAAAGCTGTATCCTTTACCTTCCAGTGTGGTAAGCAGCTTATCAAGGGCCTCCACAGTCCATGGTAGCTCATGCATCAGTATATTGCTGCCGGAATGGAGCTGATCTGTCACATTTTTGATCAGTGTATCGGTTTTTCCCTGTTCCTTTTCTTTCATTTCCCAATCCAGCGATCCGACAGACCAGGTCATATAAAGCAGGCCGTTCTCCGCAGCTACCTTTTTACCGACATCCCCGCCTGCACCGTGCGGCGGACGGAAGAATACCGGGGATTCACCGGTAACCTCCTTCACGATAGTCTGCACATTCTCAATCTGTTTCTTTACTTCGTTGTACGATTTATCTTTCAGAACAATGTGATCCCAGCTGTGATTGCCTAGAATGCCGCCGCGGTCGTGGATCAGCTTTAGCAGTTCTGGATGTTCCTTCACCCGGTAGCCGTTCACGAAAAAGATTGCCTTCGCCTGATGTTTATCCAGCGTGTCGATCAGTGAATTAATCATATCCGCTTCCTTAGGACCGTCATCAAAGGTAAGCAGAACCACTTTTTTATTCGTACCTTCTTCATTTGGGACAATGTCGTAATTTTTGTTCATATGGTACAGCAGCGGGACTTCTGCTGCAGCCGGTTCTTCACTGGGCTGGGCTGTTGCGCCTGTTCCGGAAGTAGCTGTTGTTGCTGCTGTTTCATTTCCTCCGGTGCCTTCAGAGGTCGGAGAAGGTGAAGGTGAAGGACTTGGTGCTGCAGGGCTCTTATCCTGGTCAGCTGGTGCTGCTGAGGCTTCCTGGGTAGCGGTAGCTGATGGCGTTACACTGCTCCCTGTAGTGTCCCCGTTGTTCCCGCCGCTGCAAGCAGACAGCAGTAAGGTTGCCAGCAGGAGCGCTGATATTGCTTTACCCACTTTTTTCATCTCGCTTTCTTGTTGTTTGGCTGTATGAGCCGGAATCTTTCCGCGAACACTAAGCATGATTTTACCATACAAGGAGGTTAGAGATATGAATACTTCGTCATTTCTATGCGGAGTGATGCTGGGTGCAGCCGCCAGTATGATGATGTCCAAAAAACGCAGTACCATGATGTCCTCGCTCCTGCAGCCGGGCGGCCAGATGCAGGGGGCAGGGGAGAAGGCACGGGACAAAATTATGGGTATGGCGATGACCGGATTCGGCAGCACCCAAACGGACGGCGCCCATGACACAGCTGATCACAAGGCTGCGGGCAATGCCGACCACAAGGAGTCTGCGATTAAATCCAAGGAATCCAATCTTAAAATGCTGAAGGATTTCATCCGCAGCAACCCTGAAGTAAAACATGAGGTAGAGCAAATTCTTAAAGAAACTCATACAGCAATACCCGGTTTGTAACCGCAAAGCAACATTGCAGAATCATTTTGGGGATGATTCCATCCGCAAAATGATTCTTTTTTTATCAAACCGCCGGAATAAATGGGTCATAAAAATATTTATTTACGTGCATTTACAGCGCCAAAATGATAACATACATACATAGTAACCATTTTTGGCTCATTACTCGGGACTCATCATACATTAATACTAAATGAGCTTGCAAAAGGAGGATCCTGTCATGAGAATAGAGCGATTAGGTCAAGATAAGATACGGATTTTCCTCACTTTTGACGACCTGAGCGAGCGGGGCATCCAGAAGGAAGATATGTGGCAGGAAGTTCCCAAGGTGCATGACCTTTTTACGGAAATGATGGACCAGGCGTACAGTGAACTTGGTTTTGACGCTACAGGTCCGCTTGCCGTGGAAGTGTTCGCATTGCCCGCGCAAGGTATGGTCGTTATTGTGACCCGGGGGAAATATGATCACCATCAGTACGGTGGAGCCGGGGAAGAAGAAATGCCTGAAGAGATTTACGAAATGGAAGTTACTCTAGAACAAAGCGACTCCATTGTGTATGCATTCCGCGATTTTGAGGTTTTGGTTGAAGCGGCTCATGTGCTCATCGGCAATATTACTTCCCAGGGAAAACTGTATTCTTATAACGATAAATGGTACCTCTACTTCGATCCGAAGGAATATGAAGAGAATGTCCTTACGGGAATTGTGGCCGTATTGTCGGAGTTCGGGGATTCGTCCCCTGTTACAGAAGCTGTTCTGGATGAATACGGAAAGACCGTAATGGCTGAGAATGCAATCCAGTTACTGTGCACTCATTTTAAGCGCCAGGAATAAGCGGTTGAGGAGAGCCCGGGCCTGCGGCCCGGCCCTTTCCTCTAGTTTTGAAATATGACTTTCCTGAATTCCGCCGTATTTTGCGGTAACAGATAGGAGAGATAAGCTCGGGGAGGTTATTCGGTGCTTTTGTTATCGGTCATTACGTCGGCAGTGGCACCGGGACTTGCGCTGCTGACTTTTTTCTATCTGAAAGATAAGTATGATCAAGAACCGCTGCATATGGTCATAAAGGTGTTTTTGCTCGGCCTGCTGATTGTTTTTCCGGTTATGATTATCCAGAGAGGTATGGTGCTGGGGCTGAGCGGAGGTCCCTATGTCGATTCTTTCCTCATCTCTTCAGGTGTGGAGGAATGCTTAAAGTGGTTTGTGCTGTACCATATGATTTACAATCATACCGAATTTGACGAGCCATATGATGGAATACTATATGCCGTAGCGATTTCGCTAGGCTTTGCAACAATTGAAAATATAATGTATGCCTGGTACAGCCATGCTTCTATCGGTTCAATGTTTATGAGAGCATTGCTGCCGGTCTCTGGACATGCGATGTTCGGAGTTATTATGGGATATCACATGGGCAGGGCCAAGTTCTCGAAAGGGAACAGAACGCGGGGAATCCTACTAGTCTCGCTCCTGCTGCCTTGGCTGTGGCATGGAATCTATGACTTTATACTAAGTACTACAGCGAATTACTGGATATGGTTTATCGTGCCTCTGATGGCTGTATTGTGGTATGGAGGCATGGGAAAGGTGGCGCTGGCCAACAGCCGCTCGCCGTTCCGTTTTTTGAAGCGTGAGGAAGAGGTTAACCTATAAATGAGATGGACACACTTAATCTTACCCGGAAAGTTCCGTAAGCAAGGAATTCCAGAGAGGAGAGAGGTGTCTTTTTTGCGTGTAAAAGTGCGGATTGTCTGCAAGCAGTGTGGTGAAACCTACATATTAAGAGGGAACAAGGAGCACGGAGTGATACAGACCGGCTTCAAGCAGTGCCTGTGCAGCAGCAGCAGCGGTTTTGAGATTGAAGAACGGGCCTGAACCAGAAGCTCTGGAAGTATTCTCTTTTTTTTGCGGGCCTGTAAGGTGCATAACTCTTCTCAGTTATTGTCAAACTAACGGCAATAAGCTACCGAAAGGAGTCTTGCAGCCCTATGTACAAAAGATTAAGTGCCATAATGTTCCCGCTTACCGCATTGTTGCTGGTAGGAGCGCTGGTCTGGGGATATCAGGAGAACCAGGAGAAAAACTCAATTCTAATCAAAGCAGAGAATCAGTATCAGCGAGCCTTCCATGATCTTTCTTTTCATGTGGAGCGGCTTCATGGTGAACTCGGAAACACCCTTGCAGTGAACTCTTCCTCAAACGGAATGCACCGCAAAGGCCTCGTCAATGTATGGCGGTTAACCAGTGAGGCACAGAATGAGATCAATCAGCTTCCGCTTACATTGTTGCCGTTCAGTGAGACGGAGGAATTTCTTTCGAAGATCGCCAACTTCTCTTACAAAGCCGCTGTCCGTGACTTCACGAAAAAGCCGCTGACAGAAGCCGAACTGGGGAACCTCAAGGCGCTCTATAAGAACTCTGGTGAAATTTCCAAGGATTTGCAGGACGTGCAGCAGAAGGTTATTGGCAATAAGCTGCGCTGGATGGATGTGGAGTCGGCGCTCGCGACTGAGGATAAAGCCGAGGACAATACGATTATTGACGGTTTTAAAACAGTGGACAAACGGGTTGCAGCCTATCCCGAACTGGATTGGGGACCGTCCGTGGCGAGCATCTATGACAAACGTTCCGTGAAGAAACTCGGGGGCAAGCCGGTTACTGCAGAGGAAATCAAAGCAAAAGCCGTGAAGTTTGCCGACATCGGCGGTAATGAGAAGGTAGATGTACGTGAGAACGGGAAAGGCACCGAGTGGGCTTCATTTACGGCTATGGTATCCAGCCCCGATCATCAGCAGCCGATCAGCATGGACTTTACAAGAGAAGGCGGTCTGCTGATTTCGTATAATGATAACCGCGAGGTTGGTCCGGCCAAAGTCTCGATGAAACAGGCAGTGGCCAAAGCGGGCGAATTCCTGAAGCAAAAGGGTTATCCGGGAATGACCGCAGTCAGTGCGGACCGGTACGATAATCTCGGGAACCTGACTTTTGTGAGCAGCCAGAACGGTGTGCTGATCTATCCGGAGAAAATGACGGTGCGGGTTGCACTGGATACAGGGGATCCTACTGGTTTCCAGGCAAGCGACTTTGTCAAAGAACATCAGGAAAAGCGCGAAATCCCCAAACCCGGCCTATCGCTTGCGGAGGCCAGAAAACACTTGAATCCGGAATTCAAAGAGCTCTATCACCGTCTGGCCTGGATTGAAAATGAAGATGCTGTGGAGCTTCTTACGTATGAATTCGGGGGCAAAATCAACGGTTCACAATACCGGATTTATCTGAATGCTGCGGATGGAAATGAAGAGGCAGTGGAAGAGGTGCGGACTTCCTCAGGAGCACAGGATAAATAAGAGTGTAATTAGCAGGAGGGCAGTTCCTTAGAGGAGCCCCTCCTTTTTTTATTTAAAATTCTGAGCTTTCATAATATTTACTAACCCGGTGTCAAAAGGCCATGCTATAATCAAAAACAGATCAACTTACTAACTTTGTGGCGGTGACAGGTTTGTATCCCAAAATTAATGAACATCTATACATACAGGTAGCTTCCAGTGATCCGGTGGAAACGGAGATCGAATACCGATCCAGAATTGCGGATATGGAAGATGATGCTTTTCTGATTGAAATTCCGATGCAGGTAGATAAGGGTCGACTGAAAAAGCTGTTTATGGGGGACGAGCTCTCCGCATATTTTATTACTGAAGGCGGGATTAAGAATTATTTCAATACTCATGTTATCGGGTTTAAAGAAGATGTAATTCGTATGGTCCGGATTCGCAAGCCGGAAGTGGAATCCATCTTCAAAATTCAGCGCCGCAGCTTTCTGCGCGTTAACGCTGAGCTCGAGCTCGCTGTGAAGGATGCATTAGGCAGCCGTTTTCTCGTCCGGACCGATGATATCGGGGGCGGGGGAACTTCATTTCTCAGCGATGCCAAGGTTAAGCTTTCGGTTTCCGACAAGCTCAGCTGCTGGGTGCTCCTTCCTTACCGCAACGGCAGCATGGAGCATGCAAATTTCGAAGGGGAAATTGTGCGGATGAAGCCGCTCGAGAACGGGCGTAGTCTAGTTATGCTGAAGTTCTTGTCCATTTCTGATGCTGAACGGCAAAAAATTATCCGCTATTGCTTTGAACGGCAGTTTGATTTCCGCAACCGCTGACCCTTTTAACGAATGTTTGTATGCATTTAGAGGCATATGCTGTTTTGCACTGTGTTCCAAACTGTGGTATAATTTTATAAGTCGCAGGCAATGCCTGCTTTTTTCTTGATAATATCAGTAAGTCACTGGAAATATGCGGCTTTGCCGTGTTTCCGGACGAAAGAGTGTTTGAGGAGGAATGCCCCGTTGGATAGGCAGGGGACACATACTAACGACAGAATTAACGTCGCCATCGACGGACCTGCCGGGGCAGGCAAGAGTACTGTAGCCCGATTGGTAGCACGCAAGCTGTCTTACATTTATGTTGATACGGGTGCTATGTACCGTGCAATTACCTGGTATATGCTCCGTGAAGGCATACCGCCGGAAGCCCATGAACAGGTGGATGAACTCGTCCGTGATATGGTGATTGAGCTTATTCCGGAGGAAGATGTACAGAAGGTGCTCATTAATGGGGAAGACGTAACCCCCCATATCCGCAGTCTTCAGGTCAGCGGTCAAGTCTCGCAGTATTCGAAACTCGAAGGTGTAAGATCCAGACTTAGTCATCTGCAGCGTCAGATGGCACTCCGCAAAGGGGTAGTCATGGACGGCCGCGATATCGGTACGACCGTACTGCCGGATGCCGAAGTGAAGATTTTCATGACGGCAAGTGTGGAGGAACGTGCCCTCCGCCGTTACAAGGAACTGAAAGATGCGGAAACAGTGACTCTCCAGCAGCTTGAACACGATATTGCAGCCCGTGACCGTCTTGATGAAGGACGGGAGATTTCGCCGCTGCGCCGTGCAGAGGATGCTATTCTTCTTGACACGACCTATATGGATATCCATCAAGCCGTGGAAGCTATTGTCTCCCACTGCAGATCTCATGTTAACGGGGAGAGAAATCATTCATGATTTATGTTATTTGCCGTGGATTGCTTCGCTTGATTTATGCCATCCTGTTCCCGCTCAAGATTGTGGGAAAAGAAAATGTGCCAAAGGAGGGCGGGGTACTGCTCTGCGCGAACCATATCAGCCTGCTCGATCCGATGACCATCGGGATTAAGCTGAAACGTCAGGTCAAGTATATGGCCAAGGCCGAACTGTTCAAGGTTCCGGTGCTGGGCTGGCTCATAGACAAACTGGGCGCTTTTCCTGTCAAACGTGGCGGCGTAAGCAAAGAATCCATTAAAACGGCCCTTAATACGCTTCGCAGCGGACATGTTATGGGCATTTTTCCGGAAGGAACACGTAACTCTGATTCCGGTGTTGCTAAGAAAGGCGCAGCCAGTTTTGCGCTTCGCAGCGGCGCAGCAGTTGTTCCGGCCGCTATTATCGGTTCTTATAAGCCATTCCGCCGAATGACCGTTATTTATGGGGAACCCATTGATCTCAGTTCATTTGCCGGAGCAGGCAGCGAATCTCTTGAAGAAGTTACCGATGTAATTATGGGACGGATCCATGAGATGAGTAAGACCGGCAAGCCCAGTACGAAATAGATCCGTTAGCCTTGAAGTTTTTACGAATGCTGAGGAATAACGGCATAACCGCTATTTTTTGGAACATACTAACTTAAAAATACAAGTGGTATTACATGTAATGATTGTTTTGAACTCTGCGCTACGCGGGTTTAAATAAATGGGGTTTTGAATCGAGGAGGGTAATCACATGTCTGAAGAAACAAGAAATCAGGAAGCTGCGGCTAATGTTGAGAACAACGAAACCGTAGAAGCAACAGAAACTGTGGAATCCACTGTGCCTGTTGCCAGCAATGAAGAAGAAGTGACTAGCCAAGAAGGTTTGGAAATCATTTCTCTGAAAAAAGGCGATACCGTGAAAGGAACAATCGTCAAAATCGAAGATAACCAAGCTTATGTAAGCATTGGATATAAATACGACGGTGTGATTCCGATTCGCGAACTTTCTTCCGTACAGCTGGACAACGCTGCTGCAGCGGTTGAAGTTGGACAAGAAGTGGAGTGCAAAGTAGTTAGCATCAACGACAACAAGGAAAGCCTTGTGCTCTCCAAACGTGCGGTTGACAGCGAAAAATCATGGGAAGATCTTGAAAAGTATTTTGCTTCCCAAGAAGCATTCGAAGTTACTGTGGCTGATGTTGTCAAAGGCGGCCTTGTGGCTGACGTTGGCGCTCGCGGATTTATTCCTGCATCCATGGTTGAACGTCACTTCGTAGAAGATTTCAGCGACTACAAAGGCCGTACCTTGCGCGTAAAAGTAAAAGAACTGGACCGCGAGAACAGCAAGGTTATTCTGTCTGCCAAAGAAGTACTGGAAGAAGAATTCGAAGCCAACAAACAAAAGATTATGTCCGAGCTGTCCGAAGGACAAATCATCGAAGGTACAGTACAACGTCTGACCCAATTCGGCGCATTTGTTGATGTAGGCGGCGTTGACGGTCTGGTTCACGTATCCGAAATCGCTTGGAACCACGTGGAAAAACCATCTGATGTTGTTTCTGAAGGCGACAAAGTTCGCGTTAAAGTCCTTAAAGTGGATCCAGAAAAAGGCAAAATCAGCCTCAGCATCAAAGCGGCTGCTCCAGGTCCTTGGGATTCCGCTGCCGGAAAAATCAACATTGGCGATGTAGTAACAGGCGAAGTTAAACGCCTTGTAAACTTCGGCGCATTTGTTGAGCTACTTCCAGGCGTTGAAGGCCTTGTGCACATCTCGCAAATCTCCCACAAGCACATCGGCACTCCGCATGAAGTTCTCAAAGAAGGACAAGAAGTTCAAGTGAAGGTTCTTGACTTCAATCCATCCGAGAAGCGTGTTAGCCTCAGCATCAAGGAAACCGAAGAAGCTCCGGCTCCTACGGCTAGACCTGAACGCAGAGAGAGCAGAGACAGAGCGCCTAAAGAAGTGCTGAACAATCCTAACGTATCGCTCAGCAACGAAGGCCTCAGCTTCACTCTGGCTGAACGTTTCGGCGACAAGCTGGACAAATTCAAGGGCAATAACTAATCCCTTAATTTATGTTTACACAGAAATATAAGGATACCGCATAGGGTGACTTATGTGTCTTATATTTGGTGTCATACCGGGTAAAGTAATCGGCGGGCCCTCATTCGGGGGTTCGCCGATTGTGTTTTCCAATTGAATTGTTTTTTGCTATGATGAAATCGTAAGGAAGACAGGAGGAATGAATATGGCAAGACCCGTTGTGGCCATTGTAGGCAGGCCTAACGTCGGGAAATCGACGATATTTAACAGGCTGATTGGTGATAGACTGGCCATTGTAGAAGATAAACCGGGGATTACCCGTGACCGGATTTATGGCGTTTCTGACTGGAACGGTAAATCCTTCAGTGTAATTGATACCGGAGGAATTGAGATTGACGGTGAAGATGCGATTCTGAAATCGATCCGCGTTCAGGCGGAGCTGGCGATTGAGGAAGCGGATGTCATCGTCTTTATGTGTGAGGCGAAAAGCGGTCTTACGAATGCGGATGAAGAGGTAGCGCAGATTCTGTTCCGGTCCGGCAAGCCGATCGTGCTGGCGATCAACAAAGTGGATAATATGAAGCGTACGGAAGACATCTATGAATTCTACGGCCTCGGAATTGGCGATCCGATCGGTATTTCCGGCAGCCATGGTACTGGAATCGGCGATCTGCTGGATGCGGTTACTGAAAAGCTTCCGGAAAAGGAAGATGAAGAATACGATGAAGATGTGATTCGTGTAGCTTTGATTGGACGTCCGAATGTAGGGAAATCCTCGCTCGTGAACGCTATTCTCGGTGAAGAACGCGTCATAGTCAGTGATGTTGCCGGAACTACACGCGATGCGATAGATACTCCTTTTGAACGGGATGGACAGCGGTATGTCCTGATTGATACGGCGGGTATGCGTAAACGCGGCAAAGTATATGAAACTACAGAGAAGTACAGTGTCATGCGTGCCATGCGTGCTATTGAGCGGGCAGATGTAGTACTTGTTGTCATCAACGGCCAGGAAGGTATTATCGACCAGGACAAGCATATTGCCGGTTATGCCCATGATGCAGGGAAAGCCTCGATCTTCGTAGTGAATAAATGGGATGCCGTCGAGAAGGATGACAAGACGATGCAAAACTTTGAGAACACCATCCGCGACCATTTCCTGTTTATGACCTATGCTCCGGTTGTTTTCTTGTCAGCACTTACGAAACAACGTCTTCAGAAGCTGCTCCCGGTTGTACAGCATGTTGCCCAGCAGCATGCACTGCGGATTACGACGCATCTGGTTAATGATGTGGTATCTGATGCTGTTGCGATTAACCCTCCGCCTACAGATAAAGGACGCCGTTTGCGTATCAACTACGTAACCCAGGTTGCGGTGAAGCCGCCGACGATTGTTGTGTTCGTAAATGATCCGTCACTGATGCATTTCTCCTACGAACGTTATTTGGAGAACAAAATCCGTGCAGCGTTCAATTTCGAAGGTACACCGATCCGTCTCTTTACGCGGCGCAAATCCGAAAACGAAGGTTAGGGGAGAAGAGTAGTGGCGTTTGAACTTCTGGTTATCGTTGTAAGCTATTTGCTTGGCTCTGTCAGCTTTAGTGTATTGCTTGCCCGGCTGCTCAAGGGGATTGACATCCGCCAATATGGAAGCGGGAATGCCGGAGCTACCAATACACTTAGAGTGATGGGGAAAGGACCGGCCATATTGGTGCTGGTTCTGGACGTACTGAAGGGAATTGCTGCGGTCTGGCTCGGAACCTGGGCCGGCGGCTGGGGAGGCTGGGTGGCCGTTGCCTGCGGTATTGCTGCCATTATCGGGCATAATTGGCCGCTTTATTTTCACTTCCGCGGAGGGAAGGGGATTGCGACTACCATCGGCGTGATGGCCACTCTTTGCTTTTGGCCTGCGCTGACTGCCGGCATTATTGCAATCCTGGCTATTGTGTTCACCCGTTATGTGTCTCTCGGCTCACTTATTTTTGTGGCGCTTACTCCGGTCTTCCTGCTGTTTACCGGATTTACGGCTCCAGAGCTTTGGGGCAGCCTGATTATCGCTGTTTTTGCCTTCTGGCGGCACCGCAGCAATATTGTAAAGATTTCTCAGGGAAGAGAGAATAAAATCGGCTCCAAAGTCAAGGAGGGGAATCGCGTTGTCTGATAAAGTAACCGTGCTGGTCGCGGGCAGTTGGGGAACTGCGCTGGCATCTGTGCTGGCGGCTAACCACTCGGAAGTTTATCTATGGACACGTAGGCCTGAGCAAGCTGCCGAGATTAATGAGGCGCATAGGAACGAACACTTTTTACCGGGAGTGTCTTTACCCAAGAACATTATTGCCACTACAGACATGGAGAAGGCAGTTGCCGGTTCCAAAGCGGTAGTTATTGTTGCACCGTCATCTGGTATGCGTCAGGTAGCGCGCAGCTTAAAGAGCTTCTGGAAGGAAGATATGCTCTGTATTCATGCCACGAAGGGGTTTGAGACAGAAACAAAGAAGCGGATGTCAACCGTGATTTCCGAAGAGCTGGGGTGCAGTGAAGGGCAGATTGTGGTCCTCTCCGGGCCCAGTCATGCCGAGGAAGTCGTCCGTCTCTGTCCGACAACGGTTGTTGTCGCTTCGGCTGATGAAGAACGGGCTGCCATCGCGCAGGGACTGTTCATTAACAACGATTTCCGTGTCTATACCAACCGTGATCAGCTGGGGGTAGAGCTGGCAGGAGCGCTAAAAAATATTATCGCCCTTGGCGCCGGTCTGTCGGATGGTCTGGGCTTCGGAGATAATGCCAAAGCAGCGCTGCTGACCCGCGGACTCGCTGAAATTTCCCGCGTCGGTGTCGAGCTGGGGGCGAATCCGCTGACCTTCTCCGGTCTGGCTGGACTCGGTGACCTGGTCGTAACGGCAACGAGCCAGCATAGCCGTAATTGGCGTGCAGGCTGGATGCTGGGACAAGGTAAGCCGCTTGCTGAAGTACTGGATTCAATGGGCATGGTTGTAGAAGGAATTCGTACCACAGAGGCGGCCTATGCGATCTCATTGAATTTGGGCGTGCAGATGCCGATTACCGACCAGATCTACCACGTGCTGTTCAAGGGAAGAACACCCCGCAGCGCAGTAGAAGCCTTGATGGGCCGTGACCGCAAGACGGAGATGGAAGCTATCTCGCAAGAAACCTGGGAGCAGTGGCATTCCTGAGGACTGTTCACCTTTTGCCGGCGATTCTCATATGTTGTAATGGGGATTGACGGAGGAGGGAAGAAGAGTGGACAGAGATTTTTCCAAAGATGCATTAAATGCCATCAACAAAAAGGCAGGCAAGAATATAACGCCGGGTGCTGTTAAAAAGCTGGCAAGTACGGTCAAGCCGGGAACCATGCAGAATGAAGCCCAGCTCCGCCAGTTAATCAAACAGGTGTCAGCCATGGCGAAGGTGCCCGTCAGCGAGGCTACTGTGCAGGAGATTATTAGTGCTGTCAAAAAAGGCGGCACAAATTCCGGCACAATGGAGTCTTTGATGAAAATGTTGTTGAAAAAATAGTATTTCTCTTCATATCGCGGAGAGCAAACGACCCGGAATCCAAGCTGATTCCAGGGTCTTTGCTCTTTTTTTGCTGGTGGATGGACTTTATAGGTTTCTTGATATAATGTTCATGCTATAATATTCGCAATTAAAGATAAACGGCAGGAGGCGGCTCAGCAATGGATCCGATGACGAAGATGTGGTTATCTCTTATTGCAATATTAATCATGGGAGTATCTGTGTTTCTGATCACCTTTGCCCGCAGCAAGACGAAAGGCGTGCTTAGAGCCATTTTGTCCATAGTTGCCTTTGTTATCATGTTAATCGGCCTGCTTAGCGGAGCGGCTTCAATTATGTAAGCATTTACAAAAACGCAATGCCTGAAACATAGCTAGGGAAGGAAGCTGTATGATGAAGCTGCAAAACGGATGTAAGGTTACTTTTCTGCCCGAGGAACGAATAGCGGTTGTTAAGCATGGGACATCGCTGCTGGAGGCTGCCCGCAAGGCCGGAGTGGTCTTGCCTACACGCTGTGGAGGTAAAGCCGCCTGTCTGATGTGCAAGGTGACTGTGGCACAGCAAGAATCCGGAGCTGTGCGTCCACCCGGGGAGGCCGAACGGCGCAAGCTGGGCAGCCTGCTGGAGCAGGGCGTCCGTCTGGCCTGCCAGGCTGCCGTCTGTAGCGATTTGAACGTCAGTGTTCCCGAAGACCCGCTCAAAGCGGCTGTACGCCGCAGGCTGGAAGCTGCACGCCGTGGTGAAAGGGACGAGCTATGGTAGAAAACGCTGAGATGCTAAAGATCGGATTCTTCAGCGATTGAATCGACGGGAGGCGGAAGCTGTGAAACTCGCCATGAGAGTGAACAGGCAAAGAGCAAGACTAGGGCTGCTTGCAGGAATCATCCTACTGTTGTCTGCACTTGCAGGCTGCATGTATCCCGAAGAGCAGATGCAGCCGGGAAGCAGCAGCAGGGAGAGCGTCAGGCGTGTTCAGGCGGCTGTCGATGATTATCAGCAGGTGGAAGGGCTGCTGCCTATTCTTAATAGTGACGAGTCTACACCGCGTTATGAGAAGTTCGTGGTTGATCTTGAAAAATTGCGCCAGCAGGGGTATTTAGAGGAAATTCCGTCCGCTGCATTCGAAAAGGGCGGAAATGCCAATTTTCTGATTCTGGATGAGGAAACTACTCCTGTCGTGAAGCTGATGGATCTCGTCACTGTGCAGAAGGTCAATGATGTCCAGCGTCAGGTGAACCGCTACAAGTCCGATCACGGGGGCAAGCTTCCGGCAGGGGAGGAACGTTATCCGGGCCTTTTTTCCATTGATTCCAAGCAGGCGGGGACGTCGGGGATTACACTGAAGAGTGTTTATTCCGGAGAGCCGCTGGAGTTTATGATGGATAAGAACGGCAGGGTATATGTTGATTATGTCCTTGATATTATGTCTGCAATGGACAAAAACGGCAGTACTCCTGAACCCGATAAGGACTTGAGAACCGAATTGGGGAAGGCTTCTTTTTATGTGCCGGTGAAGTCCTTACCCTACCTGTGGGTCAGCGGCAAGCCTGTTCCCCAGCCTTAAGTAAATAGTCAGCAGTGTGTAACCGTCCCCCTATCCCAGGGGGCTTATTTGTGTTTGCAGTGCTTTGGAAAGAGTGAATCAGTTCTATACGCCGCCCGTTTTTCATATGCTTGATGAGAAGGTTTCCGGGCAGCAGCTGGCTTTTGTGAAATTCGTGTATAAATTGCTCAGCTGCGGGTCATAAATCCGTTCCGGATACATATGATGATACTAGTCCAAATGCATGTCCGAGCATTCGGAGTTTAGCGCGGGGCAAGAATGTTCCGCTTAGGCAGGCTAGGCTCCCTGGCGGGCAATGCCAAAGTCCGGTGGATGTCCTGCAAGGGTCCGTTTACCGGCGGAACGCGAAGTCGATGCTCTTCAGGCATTTTTTCTTCGGAGTAATATGAGGAGGGGATCTCTTTTGGAAAAAGTGGATATTTTCAAGGACATTGCCGAGCGTACCGGCGGAGACATTTATCTTGGCGTCGTCGGCGCGGTTCGCACGGGGAAATCGACATTCATCAAACGCTTCATGGAGACGATTGTTCTGCCGAACATTACGAGCGAAGCAGACCGGGTAAGAGCTGTGGATGAACTGCCGCAAAGCGCAGCTGGCAAAACAATCATGACAACAGAACCGAAATTTGTGCCGAACAACGCGGTGCAGATCAAGGTTGCGGAAGGCCTTGAAGTGAATGTCCGGCTGGTGGATTGTGTAGGGTATGCCGTCGAAGGCGCAAAGGGCTACGAGGATGAAAACGGGCCACGTATGATTTCCACACCTTGGTTTGAGGAACCGATTCCTTTTCAGGAAGCGGCGGAGATTGGTACACGTAAAGTGATTCAGGAGCACTCCACACTGGGTGTAGTAGTGACTACGGACGGCACAATTGCTGAAATCCCGCGCCACTCATACATTGACTCGGAAGAGCGTGTGATCGCCGAACTGAAGGAGGTCGGCAAGCCGTTCGTGCTTGTAATCAACTCTACCCGGCCGCGCAGTGAGGAAGCACAGCAGCTCCGCAGTGAGCTGGCTCTGAAATACGACATTCCGGTGATGACGCTCAGCGCCGCCAATATGACGGAGGAGGATGTGACCGGTGTGCTGCGGGAAGTGCTCTATGAATTCCCGGTACATGAGGTTAATGTCAACCTGCCTAGCTGGGTCATGGTGCTTGGCGAGAACCACTGGCTGCGCAGCAGCTACGAGAACTCCGTCCGGGATACGGTAAAAGATATCCGCCGTCTGCGGGATGTTGACCGTCTGGTTTCCCAGTTTACTGAATATGACTTCATTGACAGAGCCGGACTCAGCGGTATGAACATGGGTCAGGGAGTGGCCGAAATTGATCTGTACGCTCCAGAAGAGCTGTACGATCAGGTGCTCATGGAAGTGGTCGGTGTGGAAATCCGCGGCAAAGATCACCTGCTGCAGCTGATGCAGGACTTCGCACATGCCAAGCGTGAATACGACCGATTCTCAGAAGCGCTGGAAATGGTCAAAACAACAGGCTACGGTATTGCTGCACCTTCGTTGGCTGAGATGGCGCTCGATGAACCGGAATTGATCCGCCAAGGATCGCGTTTTGGAGTCCGCCTGAAGGCGACAGCCCCATCCATTCATATGATCCGGGTTGATGTGGAATCGGAATTTTCCCCGATTATCGGCACTGAGAAGCAGAGTGAAGAGCTGGTACGCTATCTGATGCAGGACTTTGAGAACGACCCGATTAAAATTTGGGAGTCTGATATCTTCGGCCGCTCGCTGCATTCCATCGTGCGTGAAGGCATACAGGGCAAAATAGCCATGATGCCGGACAATGCCCGCTATAAGCTGCAGGAAACGCTTGGACGAATCATTAATGAGGGCTCAGGCGGACTTATCGCCATTATTTTATAAATCAACGAAACCTGATGAACCAGTTGTCAAAAAAGGGAGCGGAGGATAATCCGCTCTCTTTTTTGTGCTTAAATTGAAGAATCTAACAGTATTAGTCTATCATTTCAGCGAAAATTCTCTGCCCAAATGATACTTTCTGCTCCTTTTTTGAGTAACGCCTTGAAATTATGGGTGGGCTGTATTACTATAAGTTTGTTGCGCTTCTAGGAAGAAGGGCGCCAGTATCTAGTAATAAACGGGATTATCACGTATATTTTGCGTTGAAACGGAAACAGTGTATGATACCGGAAATTTGCCCAGGGAGGTGAGAAGACATGAATAAATCAGATTTGATCAACGTAGTTACAGAAGCAACTGAACTTCCCAAGAAAGATGCTACTAAAGCGGTAGATGCCGTTTTCGAAGCGATCACAGGAGCTCTGCAAAGCGGCGATAAAGTACAACTGGTTGGATTCGGAAACTTTGAAGTGCGCGAACGTTCCGCACGTAAAGGCCGTAACCCGCAAACTGGTGAAGAAATCGAAATTCCTTCAAGCAAAGTACCTGCTTTCAAACCAGGTAAAGCGCTTAAAGACGGAATCAAATAGAGATTTCTACATATCAATCCTATAGTCTCTTTCCGAGTATTAACGATGCCGCCCTCCAAGGCGGCATTTGTTGTTGAAGGACTAATATGTTAAGGAGGATTAGACATGACCGAGAAGAATAATGGCGTTAGCCCTGCACCGGCCGGCAGCGAATACATCGTGGTAAAGGCCAAGGAAAACGGCGTTCAAGTTATCGGCCTTACCCGGGGCCTGGATACGCGGTTTCACCACACGGAGAAGCTGGATAAAGGAGAGGTGCTGATCGCCCAATTCACCGATCATACCTCAGCTATGAAAATCCGCGGTAAAGCAGAAATCTGGAGCAAACACGGACAACTGGAGAGTGAAAGCTGAAAAGCAGGCATAGCCTGCTTTTTTTCAAAATATAACTAGTTATAGGCAAGTCTGCATGTTCGTATAATGTCACTGCTTGGCGGAAACTATGGATAGGGGGCGGGCTATGAACCGGAGCTGGCTGATCGGAATTGCAATGCTGCTGACCGCCGCGGTTGCTGTAATATTGCCGCGTCTGGCGTCCCTCGAACCAGCTCTGCAGCAGTCTCGTGCGGTGGAGACTCTTGGCGGGGGCAGTACCACGCTTGCAAATGATAATCTTGTAGATGTGATAAGCAAGCTGCCCTTCAGCCTGGATATTGACAGCGTTGGCTGGAAGAATCAGATCCTGTCGCTGGATTTAAAGGTAACTGGCAACGATCATGAGCCTCAGGAGTTATATCAGAACATGGCACTGGCGATTTCTTTTGCTTTTCAAGATACGGAGAATATTGACCAGCTGCTGCTGCGTATCGTAGCGGAGGATAAATGGCTGGACAGCCGGCGCCTCTTGCTCGCCGGGGATATCCGCCGTAAGGAATGGTCGCTCCAGCTGCAGCAGGAGCTGCAATCGGCCGGCAATGGGCCGTTGCCTGACCGCCTTAAGAATGGCTTCCGTATTAGTGAAAGCGAGCTGTGGCGGAAGCAGTTCATTTATCCCTGATATGGGTAAAAGAAACTAGGATGTCCCATCGTGCGTGACAAAAAAACATGTGATATAATAGACAAGATTGTGAACAAAGATATTGTAATAACGTCAATGGCTTCGGAGGCTGAAATGAAACCGTACCGCATACCGCAATTAGTTCAACCCTACACAGACTACGACATGATTCAGCGGCATACGGAATTGCCGCCGTTTTCGGATGGGCGTAGTCATTTGTTATATATTTTTCTTAGTTACGGCACTGAAGCGGAAGACCGTAATAGGGAGCTCTACACGCTTGTTACAGGCCTTGTGCAGCTTGCTCTCGATACGCATGAGATCATCGACCGTACTCAGGATGATCCCGGTGGCGACCTTATGCGTTCCCGGCAGCTTAAAGTGCTGGCCGGCGACTATTTCAGCGGCTGGTTCTACCACTTGCTTGCTAAGCGCGGACAGATTGAGATGGTGGGCAGTTTAAGCTCGGCGATCGCTGACTTTAACGTGATGAAGGCCCGTTTATACGGCAAAATGAAGGAGATGCTGCTCTCCGCGGAACAATATTTGCGGCATTCGGTTCAGCTCAATATGCGGCTGTTCCTTTCTTTTACACCGATGATTGAAGGGGCGCTCACCGAACTTTGGGAGAAGCTGCTGGCTGAATTCAGCCATTGTGAAACGGTATGCTCCGAACTTCGGCGCAGCAATGATCCCGGCAATGCCCGGGAAGGGTACTGTTACTGGAAAATGCTGGAGAGTGCATCGGAGGATGAGGTTGAACTGCTCCGCAGCCAGAACATGGATCTTAAGGACTGGAAGAAACTGAAAATGAAATACAAATGTGACACCCTGCTGACCGATAAGCTTCACGAATCGCTTCAGTCCATCCAAGGACTGCTGCAGGGTATTAAGGACGAGCATCTGATCAGTGAGCTCAGCACCGCTCTGGATCGCTTCCTCCTGCAGATGAAAATTTCTGGACAAGCAGCCGTGGAGGGGTAGAGTATGACGATAGAGAAAACTTCTTCTTTGGGCGATAAAGGTGTTAAGCCGAAGGAGCAATTTGTTCATTCCGTATTTGAGAGCATTGCCGGTAAATATGACCTGATGAATGATATTCTGAGCTTCCGCCGCCATAAAGCCTGGCGTAAATTCACCATGCGCAAGATGGCGATGAAGCGGGGCGATTCTGCTGTAGACCTCTGCTGCGGCACCTGTGACTGGAGTATTGCACTCGCAGAGGCGAGCCAGACCGGTTCCGTGATGGGACTGGATTTCAGTGCAGGAATGCTTGAAGTGGGCCGTCGCAAGGTGGAATCGCAAGGCCTTCAGGACCGTATCTCGCTCATCCAGGGCAATGCCATGGATCTTCCGTTTGGTGACAACTCCTTTGACTATGCAACAATAGGCTTCGGGCTTCGCAACGTGCCTGATCTCGTTCAAGTGTTGAATGAAATGAAGCGTGTGGTGAAACCGGGAGGAATGGTTGTCTGTCTGGAGCTTTCTAAACCGATGAAGCAGCCGTTCAAGGGTATTTATTATTTTTATTTTGAGCGGATGCTTCCGCTTCTCGGCAAACTGTTTGCCAAAAGATATGAGCAATATAAATGGCTGCCGGAATCACTGGCCCTCTTCCCGGACAGAGAGCAGCTTTCGGTGATTTTTCGTGAAACCGGGCTGCAGAAAGTGGAATCCTTCCCCTTGACCGGAGGCATCGCTGCATTACATATTGGGTTCAAGGAGAATTGTAATGTTTAAAAAAGTCGGCGTTTTTCTGCAAATGATTAAGTTTGAACATACTGTATTTGCTTTACCGTTCGCCTTTATGGGGGCGCTGCTAGGATCCGTTGTAATGTTCGGCCAGCTGCCATCCTGGTCACAGATAGGCTGGATCATTATCGCCATGTTCGGTGCACGAAGCGCGGCTATGGGATTGAATCGGTTAATAGACCGGATTAGTGATGCGAAGAATCCCCGGACAGCCGGAAGGGCAATTCCCGCAGGGCTTTTGAAGGTTGGAGAAGTATCAGTGTTCATCGCAATTTCGTTCTTTTTATTATTCTGGGCTGCCTTTAAGCTGAATCCCCTATCTGCTCAGCTTCTGCCCATTGCTGTATTTCTGCTTGTGTTCTATTCCTTCACTAAGCGTTTTACCTGGGCCTGCCATCTGATCCTCGGACTAACCATTGCGCTCGCTCCTCTGGGGGGCTGGGTTGCGGTTACGGGTAATGTAGACTGGACCGCCATGATTTTTTATTTCACGATTGTGTTCTGGACCGCCGGTTTTGATATTATCTATTCCTGCCAGGATGTTGATTTTGATGTAAAAGAAGGCTTGTATTCCATCCCGGTGCGCTTTGGAGTGGCCCGTGCACTTAATATTGCCAAGGTATTCCATATTCTAACGGGCATCGGATTTGTTTCACTGCTCTTTATCACTGATTTAAGCTGGTGGTATGTGGCTGGAATGCTGATTGCTTATATTATCCTGTTTTACGAACATCATATTGTGTCTCCAAGCGATTTAAGCCGTTTGCAGACAGCGTTCTTTACGATGAACGGTGTGCTGAGCATCGTCGTGTTTTCCTTTACTCTGATTGACTTGGTGGTGCAGTTTTACTGATGACAGAGCTGAAACCGAAACACTTCGTCGTAGGAATCACCGGGGCGAGCGGCGGAATTTACGGCGTCCGTCTGACGGAAACCCTGCTTGCACTGGGGTATACGGTCCATCTTGTGGTCAGCAATGCAGGCTGGCGGGTGTTCAAAGAAGAACTGGGTTTTGCCGCCACAGACCGGGAAGGCTTTTTGAACGAACAGTTCAAAGGCTATCCCGGTTCTCTGCTTTATCACCCTATCGCGGATATCGGGGCATCCATTGCCAGCGGCTCCTTCCGTACAGAAGGAATGATTATCATGCCTTGCTCGATGGGAACGCTGTCTGCTGTAGCGCATGGAAGCTCGGACAACCTGATGACGCGGGCTGCTGATGTGATGCTGAAGGAAGGCAGGTCCCTGGTGCTGGTGCCCCGTGAGACACCGCTTCATGCCATTCATCTGGAAAATATGCTGAAGCTTTCGCGGCTAGGAGTCAAGCTGATACCGGCTATGCCAGCCTTTTATTTTGGGCCGACCAGCATGGATGATTTGGTTAACTTCATGGTTGGTAAAGTGCTGGACAGCTTTAACATTGAGCACCATTTATTCCGCAGATGGGGGGGAGACGAATGAGTAATCCTCAGCATACCGTTATCGGTAAAATCAGCTATACCAACTCATGGCCGGTATTTCACAATTTCCACCCCTCTTCGTTAAGCTATCCGGCAGAGATGGTGAGTGAAGTGCCTGCCATTCTTAATCAGGGGATGGCCCAGGGGACGATTCATGTAGGCGCATTATCTTCTTTTGCTTATGCGGCGTTAAGTGACCGGCTGCTGCTGCTGCCGGATTTGTCTGTCAGTGCGGACGGCCCGGTGAAATCCATCATGCTGTTCTCCCGCGTGCCTATCACGCAGATTGGGAATGGAAGAATTGCGGTAACCAACACCTCAGCGACTTCGGTGAATCTGCTGAAGATTCTGCTGGAGAGGGCGGCCGGCAACAAGCCGGAATATGTAACGGCAGAACCCGACCTGGATAGGATGATGGAAGTGGCGGATGCCTGTCTCCTGATTGGCGACAATGCGATCAAAGCTACCTGGCAGGATCAGGGCTACATCGTCACGGATCTGGGTGAGGTCTGGAAAGAATGGACCGGACACAGCATGACCTTTGCAGTCTGGGCCGTTAACCGTGAGGCAGCGAGAGACAAGCCGGAGGCGATCGCAGAAATTGCCGAGGCTTTTGTAGAGAGTAAAGTACGCGGGGTAAATAAGCTTGCTCCTATTATCCGGGAGGCCTGCTCGTCGGTTGGAGGCACACCTGAATATTGGCACGGGTACTTCAGTAATTTATGTTATGACTTTGGGGAAAGGCAGCAGGAAGGTCTGAACCTCTATTTCCGCTATGCCTATGAATTGGGCCTGCTGCCGCAGGAAGTGAAGATGGAGCTTTGGAGCCACAATCTGCTGACACGGGTGAAAGAATGAAGCGAATGCAAATATTCGGATTGCTGAATAAGGATATGGATCAGATTGAAAAAGAGCTGTACCGCAGTGTTCAAGGTGACGACGAGCTGCTGACAGAGACTTCCCTTCACCTGCTGAAGGCAGGCGGCAAACGGCTGCGGCCGGTATTTGTGCTCATGGGCGGCAAATTCGGACAATATGATTTGGAGAAACTGAAGCGTGTCGCAATTCCGCTGGAGCTGATACATAGCGCTTCACTTGTGCACGATGATGTCATCGACGATGCCGAGCTTCGCCGGGGAGAGCTTACCGTCAAAGCTAAATGGGGTGATAAGATCGCCATGTATACCGGTGATTATATCTACGCCAAGGCACTTGTCATCACCTCTGAACTCAAAAATCCGCGGATTCATCAGATTCTTTCCAAAGCAATGGTGGAGATGTCCATCGGAGAAATGGAACAGATCCGCGATTTTTTCAATAGTGAGCAAAGTGTACGCCATTATCTGCGGCGGATCCGCCGCAAAACAGCACTGCTTATCGCTATCAGCTGCGAGCTTGGTGCACTGGCTGCGGACGCAGAACCACAAACTGCCCGCCTGCTCTATAATTACGGTTATAATGTCGGGATGGCTTTTCAGATCCGCGATGATTTATTGGATCTCTCAGGAACAGAGAAGCAGATCGGCAAACCGCCGGGCAGTGATATGAGGCAAGGCAATATTACGCTTCCGGTGATTTACAGTCTGGAGGACACGCGCCTGCGTGCGCCGCTGTTGGAAGAATTGGCCTCGATCCGCGCAGAGCAGGCCGGTGTTGGCCGTGCCATTGATCTGATCCTATCCGGAGACGGAATTTCTCGTGCAGAAGCGCTGGCTTCACGCTACATCGACAAAGCGCTGGCCGCGCTGGATCAGCTTCCGGCTAACAAGACCAAACGGAATCTGCGGGATATTGCCTTTTTTGTGACCGGACGTGCTTACTAAGCCTCCTACTCCCCAAAATATTAAACGTTCACAGATGGCAGGGTTTCTGATAATATCAGAAAATATAACCATAATATAAAAGCTGGGACTTGTCTCAAACCGGTTATTTATTGGACTAAGCGAAAATGGAGAGTGACTCTATGGAAAAAACGTATCTGATGATCAAGCCCGATGGCGTACAGCGCGGATTGATCGGGCGTATTGTTGCCCGCCTGGAGGATAAGGGATTCAAGCTGATTGCCGCGAAGCTGATTACCGTTACGGAAGAGCAAGCCAAAAAGCATTACGCAGAACATGAAGGCAAAGACTTTTTCCCTGGACTGGTAAGCTTTATCACTTCCGGTCCCGTATTCGCTATGGTATGGGAAGGCGATGATGTAGTCGCGTTGTCCCGTCTGATGATCGGCAAAACGAAAGTTGGCGAAGCACTGCCGGGCACGATCCGCGGCGATTTTGCCAGCCATACTCCGCTTAACCTGATCCATGGATCGGATTCGCCGGAAAGTGCAGAGCGCGAAATAGCTAATTTCTTTGCTCCGGAAGAACTGGCAGACTACAACAAAGACATCGCAGTCTGGATGTAATTCCAGGCGGGAGGCAGTGATTATAATGGCTGATCATGAAGAGACTTCAACAGCACCAGACCCGGATTACACCGGGTTTATTCATAATGTTAAACAGAGCACCGGAATTGATCTGGCCCAATACAAGGAAGCTCAGATGAAGCGCCGTCTGACGACGCTCCGGACGAAGAACGGGTATCATACTTTTGCTGAATTTTTTGCTGCAATGATGAAGGATAAATCTTTATTCTATGAATTTCTGGACCGGATGACGATTAACGTCTCAGAATTCTGGCGCAACCCCAACCGCTGGGAAGTACTGCGGGATGTTATACTGCCGGAACTGCAGCGCTCAGGCCGCAGGATGAAATTATGGAGCGCTGCCTGCTCAACCGGAGAAGAGCCGTATACGCTGGCTATGATCCTGTCTGACAAAAACATCCTGTCTCAGACCGGCATTCTGGCTACCGATATTGATGACGGGGCACTGGCGAAGGCGAAGCAGGGACTCTATCTGGAACGCTCCTTGAAAGATGTGCCAAAGGATGTGGCAAACCGTTATTTTACACCGGAGGGCCCTGTTTTCAAGGTTAGTGAATCGCTGAAGAAGAATATTGATTTCCGTAAGCAAAATCTGCTGCTCGACAAATTCGATGAAGGGTTTGACCTGATCATCTGCCGCAATGTAATGATCTATTTCACGGAGGAAGCGAAGAACAAGCTCTATCATAAGTTCTCGGCGAGCCTGCGTCCGGGTGGTTATCTGTTTGTAGGCAGCACGGAACAGATCTTCACTCCTGCACAATACGGATTTGAGTCAACAGAAACATTCTTCTACCGGAAAAAATAGCGGTGTTGCTCTGCCTTGCACCCTCTAGGTATACTTTCGCAATCTTTCAGTGATACTGAATAGTAGGTACTTTACGCCATGCGAAAGGTCGTTAATCCAGATGGACAAAAGCAAGGTCATTGCCGCATACCGACGCGGGTTTCTGACCGTCCGTGAATGCGGACAAATTCTTGGTGTCGAAGAGCTGCAGCTGCAAAGCCTGCTTAAGCTTGAGGAGAGCAAGCAGACTGTTCCTCCTGCACAGCGAAAGATCGGAAGCTGATTCAGGGCTCTGAACCGGGACGTTTAGCAGCGCCGCCTTTGCTCGAAAGAGTAAGGCGGCGCTGTTCTTATATGGGCGTAAGTCTGCCTTCTGCTCATGATCCCTTTCTTGTCAAAGCGGGAAGGCTATACTATAATGAGGCAAGAGTTTTAATATTTTAGCGGTTTACAGTTTAAAAGTGTGAAAGGGGAACGCAGCATGAGTTTACGCTATTTAACAGCGGGGGAAACGCACGGCCCCCAGCTTACAGCAATTATTGAGGGACTGCCCAGCAATTTGACACTTAACTTCGAAGAGCTTAATTTTCAGCTGCTGCGGCGGCAGAAGGGCTACGGCCGCGGACGCCGGATGCAGATCGAGAAGGATACCGCACAGATCGTCGGCGGTGTGCGCCATGGCTATACCACAGGTGCTCCGGTAGCTTTGGTAGTAGAGAACAAAGACTGGACACACTGGAAAAATATCATGAATATTGAGCCGATACCCGGCAGTGATGAAGAGAAGCGGCGGGTAAACCGGCCGCGTCCCGGACATGCCGACTTAAACGGCGGATTGAAATATAACCATACCGATCTGCGGAATGTACTGGAGCGCTCCAGCGCACGTGAAACGGCCGCAAGAGTGGCGGTAGGTGCTGTTGCCCGTCAGCTGCTGGCAGAATTTGGTGTCAAGATTGCCGGACAGGTGATCCGGATCGGTGAGATTGAAGCACCTGCGAATAATCTGCCTATCGACGAATTAATTGCCCGGACGGAAGAATCCTCCGTACGAGTCGTGGATAAAGAGACGGAGCAGAAGATGGAGGCATACATAGACAAGATCAAGGAGGAAGGCGACTCCATCGGCGGAATTGTGGAATGCATCGTTGAAGGATTGCCTGTCGGACTCGGAAGCTATGTACAGTACGACCGTAAGCTTGATGCAGCCATTGCCGGAGCTGTCATGTCGATTAATGCATTTAAAGGTGTGGAGATCGGTATCGGCTTTGAAGCAGGCATCCTTCGCGGCTCACAGGTCCATGACGAGATTATGTATGAAGCCTCCCGGGGATATTACCGGGCAAGCAACCGGCTCGGCGGCTTTGAAGGCGGCATGACTAACGGAATGCCAGTCGTAGTCCGCGGCGTCATGAAGCCGATTCCTACCCTGTACAAACCGCTGCAAAGTGTGGATATCGACACCAAGGAGCCTTTCACCGCACAGGTGGAACGCTCGGATGCCTGCGCTGTTCCGGCAGCTTGTGTAGTGCTGGAGAATGTGGTTGCCTGGGAGATTGCCAAAGCATTCCTTGAGAAGTTCGGCGGCGATTCGCTTGAGGAGATTAGAGCGAACTACAATAATTACCTGGCGCAGCTGGAGAGCTACTGAGTATGCGCAGTATTACTGTAGATTTAGGCGAGCGCTCTTATCCAATTCATATCGGCAGCGGATTGCTGCGCACGATCGGGGAGCGTTGCCGGGAAGCCGGCATTCCGCTCCGCAGCCCGCTGCTGGTTGTCAGCGACAGCGAAGTAGCCCCGCGTTATCTGGCTGAAGTCGAAGCTTCGCTGCACGAACAAGGCTATTCGGTTGTAAGCCACGTTATTCCAGCCGGAGAAGCTTCTAAGTCACTTGCCGTATACGAGGAAGTGATTACGACTGCGATTCAGGCTGGCCTGGACCGCAGTTCAGCGGTGCTGGCGCTTGGAGGCGGTGTAGTAGGAGATTTGGCGGGTTTCGTAGCCGCATCCTACATGAGGGGCATAGGGTTCATTCAGATCCCAACGACGATCCTTGCACACGATAGCAGTGTAGGCGGCAAAGTGGCTGTCAATCATCCGCTGGCCAAGAATATGGTCGGGGCTTTTTACCAGCCCTTGATGGTGTTGTATGATCTCGATACCCTGAGTACACTGCCGCCGCGCCAAGTCTCATCGGGCCTGGCTGAAGTGGTGAAGCACGGTCTGATTCTGGATAGTGAATTTGCGTACTGGTGCCGTGAGCATGCAGGGGACCTGCTTGCCCTGGATGCAGAGGCGCTGGGCTATGCCCTAGAGCGCGGTTGCGCCATTAAGGCAGTAGTCGTCGGCAATGATGAACGCGAGCAAGGTCAGCGGGCGATTTTGAACCTGGGACATACGATCGGACATGCAATCGAAGCGGTAGGCGGTTATGGTGTATTCCTGCACGGTGAGGCGATTGCCATCGGGATGGCCGGGTCGGCACTCTTGGCTGCCAAGCTGGGCCGCGATCAGGGGATTTATGAGGACACCGTTTCTATGCTGTCCGCATTATCGCTGCCGGTGAGTCTGCCTGCAGAGTTCAGCGAGGATGAGCTGATGGAAGCCATGATGCATGACAAGAAGTTCAAGGAAGGCAAGATGACCTTTATCGTGCCGGATTCTATCGGTGCTGTCAGCATTGTAAATAATGTGCAGCAGAGTGATGTACGTGAGGTTATCGCACAGCTTAAGAAGGAGGGAAGCCCATGGTGAACCGGGGGATACGCGGTGCAACAACCGTAACCAAAAACGAGGAAAATGAAATATTGCGCGAAACCGTTGTGCTGCTGCGGGAAATTGTCGAGCGCAACGATGTTATTGCCGAAGATATCTGCAGTGTATGGATTACCGTGACAGGTGATCTGGATGCTACTTTCCCGGCGCGGGCCATCCGCGAAATTGAGGGCTGGGATCTGGTGCCTCTAATGTGCTCCGTTGAGATTCCTGTCAAAGGCGGTCTGCCGATGTGCATCCGGCTGATGGTACAGGTCAACACGGATAAGTCGCAGCGGGATATCCGCCATGTTTACTTGAATGAGGCGCAGAAGCTTCGTCCGGATCTCTCACAGAGCAAGTAATTTATTATCGAATCCGGGTTGTCAATGAACACCGTCATCATGTATAGTGTAATTAGCCGAGTAAAGCCCGAGTTGAGTTTAGCCTAGTTGAGTATAGCTGAGATGAGTGCAGGATGATAAATCTGAGGCATTCCATTTAATTGCAGATGTCTTTTTGGATAGAATTAACGGTTTATTTACGCTACCCGTATATCCTTAATCAGACAGTTCATGCATGGTTTGGAATAATGCCCGGTCCTGAGCACTTTTTCATATACTTACCTACAACAACCTCTACTTCGGTAGAGGTTTTTCTGTATTTCGGATAATTACTCATACATTCCAAGGAGGTATCCCAAAATGACTAATCCTAGTGTTGAAGAAGTGGTATCACTGTCGCGGGAATATAACCTGATTCCGGTAGTGAAGCGGCTGCTTGCTGATATGGAGACTCCGATCCGGCTGTTTCAGCGGTTTGCCGGTGAGTCCCACGCGTTTTTGCTGGAAAGCGTAGAAGGCGGCATTCAATGGGCCCGGTATTCTTTTATCGGCAGTGATCCGTTTCTGTTGATATCCGGAAAAAAGAATGTCATCCACGTGAAGGTCGGCGGGGAGCAGAAGCGGCTGACAGGCAAACCGATCGAGGAGCTAAAAGCACTGCTTCGCTCTTACCGCAGTCCAAAGCTGGACGGGATGCCTCCTTTTACCGGCGGTGCGATCGGATTCTTCGGATATGATCTGCAGCAATACTATGAGAAGCTTTCGCCGCATGCGGTTGATGATCTCGGCACGGATGATATACGCTTTATGTTCTGCGACAGGATCATTGTTTTCGATCATGTGAAACAGCAGATCCTGCTCGTAGGCAATCTGCACATCAAAGACGGGGATACGGACTCCGACATCCGTACAGCCTATGAGGCTTTGAACCGCAAGCTGGAGGACTTCGCCGAGGAGCTGCAGAAGGAAGGGCCGAAGGAGAACGTTAACCGCCGCAGCATCCCCCAGGATATCGAGCTGGGCGAGATTCATTCCAACCTTACTAAGGAACAGTACATTTCCAATGTTGAGCAGGCCAAGGAATATATCCGGGCCGGAGATATTTTTCAGGTGGTGCTGTCGCAGCGCCTGCATATTGAGACAGAAGTATCCCCGCTGCATGTCTACCGGATGCTGCGTACACTGAATCCTTCTCCGTATATGTATTATCTCAAAATGGATGAAGAGATCATCGTCGGTACCTCTCCGGAGGCGCTGGTGAAGGTGGACGGCAGCCGCGTGGCCACCCGCCCGATCGCCGGAACCAGGCCGCGGGGGGCGAATGAGGCCGAAGACCGGGCCCTCGCTGCTGAACTTCTAGAGGATGAAAAAGAGCGGGCGGAGCACCTGATGCTGGTTGACCTCGGCCGCAACGATCTGGGCAGGGTCTCCAAGTTCGGCTCGGTGAAATGCGACTCCTTTATGGAAATCGAAAAGTACTCACATGTCATGCACATGGTTTCAAATGTGTCGGGGACCTTGGACGACAATAAAGATTTCTTCGATGCCTTCCTATCATGTCTGCCGGCCGGTACCGTCTCAGGCGCACCGAAGCTGCGGGCGATGGAGATCATTTCCGAGCTGGAGCGTGAAGCCAGAGGCGCCTACGCCGGAGCTATCGGCTATCTCGGGTTCTCCGGGAATATGGATTCCTGTATCACCATCCGCACCATCATTTTCCGTAAAGGCCGGGCCTATGTGCAGGCTGGAGCAGGGATTGTGTGGGACTCGGTGCCGGAGAAGGAATATGAAGAGACCCTTAACAAAGCGAAGGCCATGCTCAAAGCCATCCGGATGGCGGAAGCCATGTTCCCGGTAGAGATCAAAGAAAAACAGGTAATCAATCAGGATTACATGTACGAATATACGCCTTAATCAGAGACAGGATAGAAGAGTCGAGCAGAGCAGAGAATGCTCCATAAAACTTAGCAAATGCTTTCGAAGCCAGTTTTATTACGAAGTCGAGCAGAGCAGAGAATGCTCCATAAAACTTTTAGCATATGCTTCCGAAGCCAGTTTTGCCGAAGCGGTTTCAAGAAGTATATGCTCACAAAACTTTTAGGAGGAAAAAGACTATGGATGCAAGTCAAATGATACAATCAGGAATTGCCGGGCTGATCGAGGGCAGAGATCTTAGCCGGACCCAGGCCCGTGAGATTATGGGGACCATTATGGAAGGGGTGGCGTCCCCGGCGCAAATTGGTGCACTGCTGACCGCACTCCGGATCAAAGGTGAGACCGTCGAGGAAATCACCGGCTTCGCGGAAGCGATGCGCGGATTCGGGACACCGGTGCTCACAGAGCGTACCCGTCTGCTGGATACCTGCGGAACCGGAGGTTCGGGCATTCATAAATTCAATATTTCGACCGCCTCGGCAATTATTTCTTCTGCGGCTTCCGTGCGTGTGGCTAAGCACGGCAACCGTTCCGCCTCCGGCAGAGCTGGAAGTGCGGATGTGCTGGAAGCCTTGGGAGTTAACATTCATTTGAACGCAGAGCAGGCCCGGCAATGCCTGGATCATATCGGCATCTGCTTCCTCTTTGCCCAGATCTATCATCCGTCCATGAAATATGCCGCCGCACCGCGCCGCGAGCTGGGCTTCCGGACAGTGTTCAACATGCTGGGCCCGCTAACCAACCCGGCAGGAGCCGACCGGCAGCTTATGGGCATCTACGACCGTGATAAGACTGAGATTGTGGCCAATGTGCTTAAGGAGCTGGGCTCCAAGCGGGCAATGATTGTCAGCAGTCTCGACGGTCTGGACGAAATCAGTATATCGGCACCTACCCAGGTATCCGAACTGAAAGACGGCATTGTCACCACCTATGAAATTACCCCTGAGGCCCTGGGCCTGCAGCGGCATCCGCTGGAGGATGTGCTGGGCGGAGATGCAGCTGAGAACGCAGCAATCATCACTGCAGTGCTGGAGGGAGCCTTAACCCCATACCGTGATATCGTACTGGCTAATGCCGGTGCCTGTATCTACGTTGCCGGTTTGGCGAACAGCTTGAGTGCAGGTGTCCAGGAGGCGCGCCGTATGATCGATTCCGGCAGTGCGCTGCTTAAGCTGGAACAGCTAAAAGCCATGACGAAGGAGCTTGATTATGTATCTTGATAAAATTGTCGCTACCAAAATCAAAGAGGTCGAAGCTTTAAGCAAAACCTTCTCCTTGAAGGACGCAGAAGAGACAATCGCCGGGCTTCCGGCTACAAAAGGTTTCCGGGAGGCGCTTGTTAGCAGGAGGAACCGGGAGATCGGCCTTATCGCGGAGGTGAAGAAGGCTTCACCATCCAAAGGGCTGATCCGTGCGGACTTTGATCCGGTATCCATCGCACAGGGGTATGAAGCAGGCGGAGCCGACTGCTTGTCGGTGCTGACGGATAAAGACTATTTTCAAGGCAGCGGTTTGTATTTGCAGCAGGTTAGGGCAGCGGTAAACCTTCCTTTACTGCGCAAGGATTTTATTATCGACGAGCGCCAGATTTATGAGGCCCGTATATTGGGGGCGGATGCTGTCCTGCTGATTGCGGCTATACTAACTGCCGGGCAGTTAGCTGCCTTTACAGATTTATCTGCTTCGCTTGGCCTGGATGTACTGATCGAGGTCCATGACCGCCGCGAACTTGAGCTTGTAGCCGGCACAGGGAAAATAGAGCAGCCCCATGTGCTGCTAGGTATTAATAACCGCAATCTGCGCACGTTTGAGACGAGACTGGAAACGACAGCAGAGCTGGCGGCACTGATTCCGGATGGAGTTCCGGTGATCAGCGAAAGCGGGATTGCCGGACCGGATGATATCAAGTATTTGCGCCAGACCGGTACCACAGGTGTACTGGTGGGAGAATATCTGATGAGGCAGCAGAACGTCGAAGAGGCGGTGAATAAACTGCTCGGACCGGTATCCGCCGGAAAGGATCGTGCCTTTCATGGCTGATACACTGGTAAAAATCTGTGGACTTCAGGACGTTGAAGTGCTAAAATCTATGAAGCGATTACCGCTTGATTATATCGGATTTGTGTTTGCACCCAGCCGACGCAGGGTAACACCAGTACAGGCAGCGGAGCTCATTGCTGAGCTGTCGGTATGGGAGGCTGTGAAGTCTCCTGGTGCAGCAGGGGTATTCGTCAACCCCGGCTTGGAGGAGCTGCAGGAGCTGCTCGTAACTGTGCCGCTGGATGTGATCCAGCTGCATGGACAGGAGAGCGCAGCGTTCTGCCGGGAGGTCAAGCAGGCTTTTCCGCAGGTTAAGGTATGGAAGGCCATTTCCGTGGCAGGCAAGGGTCAGGCAGGCGATTCCGATGGGCCCGGCAATGTGGCAAGCTATGCCGGCTCTGTTGATGCATTGCTGCTTGACACATATGATCCCCAGGGAAGCGGCGGCTCTGGGCGCACCTTTGACTGGGGGCAGATACCGGTTTTCCAAGCTGCTGCGGAAGCGCATGGAATGCCTTTATTTGTAGCAGGTGGGCTTCATCCGGACAATGTGAGTGAACTGCTGGAGGTCTACAGACCTGATGGCGTAGATGTCTCCAGCGGCGTGGAAAGTGGCGGGATCAAGGATCTCAATAAAATGACTTCTTTCGTGGAAAGGGTGAAGCAATCATGATACAAGTACCGGACAAGTACGGACGTTTTGGTTCTTTCGGAGGCCGCTTCGTTCCTGAAACCTTAATGAATGCACTGATTGAGCTGGAGGAAGCCTATGCGAAATATTCGGCAGAACCGGCATTTCAGGAAGAAATAGATTATTTACTGAAACAGTATTCCGGACGCGAAACACCGCTATATTATGCTGAGCGGCTGAGCAAGCAGCTTGGGGAAGCCAAGATCTATCTGAAGCGTGAAGACCTGAATCATACCGGAGCACACAAGATCAATAACGCGATTGGTCAAGGGATCTTAGCTAAAAGAATGGGCAAAACCAAGGTTATTGCCGAGACTGGCGCCGGCCAGCACGGTGTGGCTACAGCAACGGTGGCAGCGCTGCTGGGTATGGAATGCAAAGTGTTCATGGGGGAAGAGGACACACGCCGCCAGGCGCTTAACGTCTTCCGCATGAAGCTGCTTGGCGCCGAGGTGATTCCCGTGACATCCGGTTCCCGGACCCTTAAGGATGCAGGTAACGAAGCACTCCGCTACTGGGTTAGCAATGTGGAAGATACCTTTTATATCTTGGGTTCAGCAGTCGGCCCTCACCCGTATCCGATGATGGTCCGCAATTTCCAGCGGATTATTGGTGACGAGACCCGCCGCCAGATCCTTGAGGCTGAAGGACGTCTGCCGGATCTCCTGGTGGCTGCAGTCGGGGGCGGCAGCAATGCCATCGGCATGTTCTATCCTTTCATGGAAGATGAGCAGGTAGGCATGATCGGTGTAGAAGCTGCAGGGAAGGGAATTGATACCCCGTTTCATGCAGCAACAATGAGCAAGGGCAGCCAGGGGGTATTCCAAGGGTCTTTAAGCTATCTGCTACAGGATGAATACGGTCAGGTTACAGAGGCTCACTCCATTTCCGCAGGCCTGGATTATCCGGGAGTCGGACCGGAGCATTCCTATCTCAAAGATATTGAACGTGCCAAGTATGTCCCTATTACCGACGCAGAAGCTCTTGATGCACTTAAGCTGCTGTGCGTCACTGAGGGGATCATTCCGGCGCTGGAATCGGCCCATGCCATAGCTCATGTAGCGAAGATTGCTCCGGATCTTACTAAGGATGACGTTGTCGTCATCTGCCTTTCGGGACGCGGAGACAAAGATGTGGAATCGATCATGGCTTATACGGAAGGGGCGGATAAGTGATGACAACAGAAACAACCAACCGGATGGATGTGACCTTCCGCAAGCTCAAAGCCGAAGGGAAGGCTGCGCTGATTCCCTTTCTTACGGTAGGGGATCCCGATCTGGAAACTACGCTAGATATTATTGCCGAATTGGAAGCGGCTGGTGCAGACATTCTGGAGCTTGGGGTTCCTTATTCCGATCCGCTGGCTGATGGACCTGTTATCCAGCGGGCTTCATCCAGAGCGCTGCGCGGAAATATTCATCTCCGCACCTGTATGGAGACTGCACTGAAAGCCCGCCAGGCGGGCAGTGAGCTGCCGTTTATTCTGTTCACTTATTATAATCCGGTAATGCAAATGGGATTGGATACATTTTTTGCCGAGCTGGATACTCATGAGATCAGCGGGCTGATTATTCCCGATCTGCCGGTGGAAGAGTCGGAGGAGATGCGTAAGCGCAGCCGTGAAGCTGGAGTGAACCTCATTCCGCTGGTTGCACCGACCTCCAGTGAGCGGATTGAGCGGATTGTATCGGGAGCCAGCGGCTTTGTTTATTGCGTTTCCTCACTGGGTGTAACGGGAGAAAGATCTTCTTTCCATACCGGTGTTGATGATTTTATTGCTTCCGTACGCCGGGCGACAGACCTTCCGGTAGCGGTAGGCTTCGGGATTTCCACCAGTGAGCAGGTCGCGCGTTTTGCTCAGATTTGCGACGGTGTTGTCGTGGGCAGCGCCATAGTCCGCAAGGTGGAGGATGTTATTCCGCTGCTGGATAATCCAGCCACACGAAGTGAAGGACTGTTGCAAATCCGTGAATTTGTGGCACAATTAAAGCCATAATGGTCTGACGGACCTTAAATAAGCTGTAATTATCACTGGAGAGCGAGGACCACAGATGAATCCGAAACCGAATATTGTTAACCTCCCTGTCTATAAGCCGGGAAAACCAATCGAAGAGGTAAAAAAGGAGCTTGGCTTAGACGAAGTTATTAAGCTGGCTTCTAATGAGAATCCTTATGGTGCGTCGCCGAGTGCAAAAGCCGCAATCATCGCAGATCTGGACAATCTATTCCTGTACCCTGACGGATCAGCTGCTGATTTGACTGCTGCGCTGGCCAGCCATCTTGGGGTGCAGAGTGACAATATCATTTTCGGCTGCGGCTCAGATGAGATTATCGCCCTGATTGCCCGGGCCTTTTTCCTGCCGGGGGATGAGACGATTATGGCTGATCAGACCTTTTCCGTATATAAAAGCAATGCGGATATCGAAAGCGCCGTTACCATTGAGGTGCCGCTTGTAGACGGAACGCATGATCTTGACGGTATGCTGGCCCGGGTTACCGAACGGACCAAGGTCATCTGGATCTGCAATCCCAATAACCCGACCGGAACGATTGTGCCGGAAGAGGCGCTGGTGAAGTTCCTGAATGCGGTGCCTGCCGGGGTAATGGTTGTGCTGGATGAAGCTTATTTTGAATATGTGACTGATCCGTCCTATTCGGATGGAATCAGGCTGCTGGATCAATACCCGAACCTGGTTGTGCTGCGGACCTTCTCCAAGATTTATGGCCTGGCTGCGCTTCGGATCGGTTACGGGGTTGCCAGCCCGCAAATTATTAACTTAATCAACAAGGTACGTGAACCGTTCAATACCTCCCGTCTGGCCCAGGCTGGTGCGCTGGCTGCTCTGGCTGATCAGGACTATGTGGAAGAGTGCCGCCGGCTCAACAGTGAAGGCATTGTGCAGCTCGAGGGAGAATTCAAGCGTCTGGGTCTCAAATCCTTCCCTGCGCACGGTAATTTCATCATGGTGGATGTGCGTAAGCCAGCTACCGAAGTTTTTGATGCCTTGCTGCGCCTCGGGATTATCGTGAGAGCCGGACACCGGTTATACCCGACCTGCATCCGCGTTACCGTAGGCTCGGCCGAGCAGAATAAGTCATTTATTACTGCTCTGGAACAGACGCTCAAGGAGCAGGAAGTAAGGGCGTAAGAGGGAAACGTTCAAGACGATACCATAGAAGGCAGGTAGTACAAAGATATGACGACAAAAATAGCAATCTTCGGTGTCGGTCTGATCGGAGGCTCACTGGCGCTTTGCTTCAAAGGCAAGCCGGGCCTGACCGTCGTCGGCCATGCCCACCGCCCTGAATCCGCGATTAAATATGTCAGCAGAGGCGTAGTCGATCAGGCTACCCTTTCTGTTGAGGAAGCAGCGCTGGGCGCCGATTACATCTTTCTGTGTGTGCCTGTGGGCATGCTAGAGAATTATCTGCAGCAATTAAGCAAGCTTCCACTCAAGCCGGGCTGCATCATTACAGATGTCGGCAGCACCAAAGCCAGTATCGCAGCATGTGCGGTTTCGCTGGATATTCCCGGTGTCCATTTCATAGGCGGACATCCAATGGCAGGTTCGGAACGCTCAGGGGTAGAAGCTGCCTCGTCACTGCTGTTCGAGAATGCCTATTATGTGCTGACCCCTCCGCCAGGAGTGCCGGAGGAGGCTTACGAGGCACTTCAAACCTTGCTCCTACATACGAAAGCGCAGATTGTCAGACTTGATCCGGAACGCCATGATGAAATTGTCGGAGCGATCAGCCATTTGCCGCATATTATTGCAGTTGCGCTTGTGAATCAGATTCACGCGTATGATTCTGAGGATTCGCTATACAGCACCCTGGCTGCCGGCGGTTTCCGTGACATTACCCGGATTGCTTCGAGCGATCCGATCATCTGGCGCGATATTTTACTGAATAACCGCTCGGTGATGCTGCGTCTGTTGAAGGACTGGAATGAAGAGGTATCATCATTTATTCAATTACTTGAGGATTCGGACGGAGACGGAATAGAGGAAGCTTTCCAGGAAGCGAACGGTTTCCGCAGCCAATTGCCGGAACGGCGCAAAGGGATGATTACTCCGCTGTTCGATCTTCATATTGACGTTCCCGATCATCCGGGGATCATTGGCCGTATCGCAACCGAGCTGGGGGATCAGGGCATCAACCTCAGCAACGTGCAGATCATTGAGAGCCGCGAGGATGTTCCAGGCATTATGCGACTGTCTTTCCGCCAGGAGAACGATATGGAGCGGGCCAAAATTCTGCTGCAGCATAACGATTATACAGTGTACGTATAGGAGCCTTACACAACCGGGTCCTCCATCACTTTGTAAACCTCAGATATACAAATCAAGTGCGGACAGCGTGTGCCGATCTTTTGCGGTACACGCTGTTTTTGTTATAGCGTAGTACCAAAAGGAGAAAACAACAGACTTCCTGAAAATAAGTATATACTTGAGGCAGAACACAGGATTACAAAGGGCGCCTTGCAGAGAGGCCTTCAAACAAAGAAGCGGGGGCAGGTCAATTGGGCGTTCTGGCTAATATTAATCAATCGTTCGATGAAATCGAAGAACAGCTAAAATATTTTATTCATAATAATTCCTCAATTGAATATGTAGAAATGCCGATAGAGTATGTAAGCTCAGGTACATATGCCTGGGTAAGATTAAAACAGAATGAGTTGTATATGCAAAACAGTATCCTCTCAGGTTATTTAAATCTGATAACTTTCTGTGATTTAATCTTAAAAAATGTTAAAAGTCCGCATATCGAGGAATTTGCCAAAAGTACTGAGCTGGTGCTGAGTTATATTGGCCAGAATACACTGCTGTTTTTTGAATCCTTGGAGAAGGTTTTTGCGGATATTAAAGAAGAACTGGATGTTCAGCGGGTAATCATTGCACAACCATATCAATAACTAGCCGGGTAATGAATTAAACCCAAAAAAAAGAACCGCTTACAAAGTAAGCGGCTACAATTCACAATTGATATTGGAATCGTACAGTGTTTGGATAGGAGTGGAGAGAAACCATACTGTACTTTTATTATATGTATCCGTTTACATTTTGTCAACCATTTCTATAAACTTATTTTTCCAAGCATGTTATTGAAGCAGGTTATGCTATTCAGCAGATGCCGGGTGCGATTCTCCAGCTTTCGACGCCGCATGGGAAAGTAGGCCATCCTGGTGTTGGCTTAAGTCTATTAATGTCATCCTGTTAGAATGTATGCTATACTAGGTTAAGTATGTTTATAGATTTCTTCCTGGTATTTCCAGCATGGGATTAACGGAGGCTCTGAAATCTGTAAAGATGCATTTTCTGCCTGTATTTAAGTACAGCATATCTTTTTTCAAAGGACCCGGAATATACATAGGAAGTACTGTCTAATTTATTGCAAATGTAGAGGATTCAACGCAACTTTTTCAAACCTGCCCGGTATAATTAGGTACGGACCGGACGGGATTAATCGTGCTAGGGCGAGGAGGGCCGAACTCACCATGACGGATTCCCAGTTGATCCAGCTAATCAAGCAAGGAAACACAGAACTATATTCGGAACTGATGCGAAGATACCAACGTAAAATACTGGCTTTTGTCTATCATATGCTTAAAAACTCCCATATGGAGCTAATTGCCGAAGATCTCTGCTCGGAGACATTTTACAAAGCATTCCGGAGCCTGCATTCCTTTCGCGAGGTAGATGCTTCATTCTCGACATGGCTGTACACGATCGCCCGCAACACAGTGCTCAGCGAGCTCCGCAAAAACCGTGCAGGCAATGTCTCTCTCGAAGAGAGCGGGTACACGCCGGTAGCACCGGCTGAGGTAGCTCCTGAACAGGCTGCACTGCGTAAGGAACGGATGAACCTGGTCCGCGAAGCCATCAATAATCTTCCGGAGAAACAGCGCTCGGCGCTGATTCTGCGTGAATACGATCAAATGGATTATCAGGAAATTGCCATCATTTTGGATCAGAGTGTCAGCTCCGTGAAATCACTGTTGTTCCGTGCAAGGAGCAGTGTGAAGCTCCAACTCGAATCCTATTTTTATGAGCCTGAAGTAGAAGAGCAGGCTGAGAGGGTGTAAGGCCAATGAACTGTAGGGAAGCGCAAGATTCCATTCCGCTTTTGTGGGACGCTCCCCCCACTGACCCTAAGCGGATTGAGCTGGAGAGGCATATCGCGGGTTGTTCTTATTGTGCTGCTGAATGGGCTTTATGGCAGGAGAGCATCGAGCTTATGCAAGATACAAGGGTGGAGATCAGCGCCGAACGCGCTGAAGCCATTAATCTCAAGGTTATGGAGCGTATTTATCTGGAAAGCCCTTGGCTGATGCCGGGGGACGGGAAATCTGCAGGCAGTACTGCCGTTTTCCGCAAACGCCTGAGCCTTTGGATTGCCTGCTTTCTGGCAGTGTTTTTATCAAGTTTCCTGTACTTTACGATGTTCAAAACACCGGATAACACGAGTTCGGCACAGAGCGGCATTATTGAAACAGGAGTAGCCGGTCTTACGCTGGATTGGTCATCTTCCTATCCTGTCTCAGAATCCCAGGGTGGCATTATCGAACCGCTTGTTGTGAGCATGGGGCCGACACATCCGCAGTATTGGATGGTGCTGTCCATGCTGGGCGTGGCGTTGTCTATCTTTTTACTGACCCGGCTCAACCGATACCGCAGACAATGATGAAGTCCCTTTACTCAGGTAAAGCGGACTTTTTTGTTGCCGTTAAGCCTGTAATTTTATTCAAAACGGAGCATTATAGTTCAAAAAGAAGACATTTGTTTTCATTCATGATACATTATTAAGCAAACATATTGGATGGAAAGGGTGCTATGCGATGCTGATCGGCTTAATACGCCATGGACTGACGGATTGGAACGCGGAAGGGAAAATACAGGGACAAAGTGACATTCCGCTTAACGACGAGGGCCGGAGGCAGGCTGATATGCTGGGTGAGCGGCTGTTGCATGAACCCTACCATTGGGACTACTGTATCACAAGCGGCTTGTCCCGTGCAGAAGAGACAGGGAAGATCATTGCCGCCAAGCTGGGTATCCCGTTACTCGAGCCTGATCAGCGTATACGGGAACGCGCTTATGGACAGGTTGAGGGGATGACCGCCCTGGAGCGCGAAGCGAAATGGGGTAAGGAATGGAATCTGCTGGAGCTTGGGCAGGAAAAAGACGAGGAGCTGCAGCTGCGCGGACTTGCCTTTATGGAGGATCTTTCCACCCGGTACCAAGGCAGCAATGTGCTGGTCATCTCCCACGGAGGTTTCCTCGCCCAGCTGTACACTGCGCTCTATAAAGACAAGTACACGGAGCGGCTAGGCAATTTATCATTGACCATTATCGAAAAGAACGAGCAGGAGTGGAAGCCGCTTCTGTATAATTGCACCCGTCATATTTTGCAAAATCAGCGGTGACCCGAATCTTCGGGTTATTTTTTTTGAGAAATAAGGAATAAAAAGGGCTGTATTTCCCATAATGGTAGTAAAACAGTGAGGCGATGAATGATGAATCTGGCGGATATGCTCACTTACGCAGACATTGGTCAGCTTACCGCCATAGCGGGACGCTATCAGTGCGATTGCAAACGGAATTCGAAACATGATTTGATCCAGAGCATTCTCATCACACTTGGAAGCCGGGATTTCATGGAATCCCATATCCGGAGCTGTACACCGGAGGAATTACGGTTCCTGAACACACTGCTGTTTGACGAACGCAGCCATTTCAGTCTTGAAGATTTGCTAGCTGCGGCGAGACAGGCATCCTTCGATGCTCCTGCCGGTAAAACAGGGGGATACCGTGAGATGGTCAGCCGGTTCAAAAGCGGCGGCTGGCTGTTCAGCGGTGCTTCACAGCAAAGCAAGTATCTGTTCCAGGTTCCGGAGGATTTGAAGAACCGTTTCCGTGAGCGGATGGGCGAATACATCAAAGAAAAGGTATCCGGCAGCTGTGAACCGGCAATGTACCGCGGAGAAGGGGATTTACTGGCAGAAGATTTGCTGCTGTTCCTGCGTTATGTGAAGGAGAATAATCCTGAGCTAAATCAGGAGGGGGCTCTCTATAAACGGTATCAGCAGGGACTGATGAATGCACTTCAAATTCCGGAACCGCTGCTCGGTAAAGGGGGCTGGAGGTTTGGTTACGGTAGAGCCTGCGAGCATTACCCGCCCAGATTAGCCCTCCTGTATGATTATGCCAGGCACCGCCGCTTTATTGCTGAAGAAGGCTACCGCTTACAGGTAACTTTGGCAGGAGAGGCATTACTCGCCGAAGGAAAATCGGAAAGACTGATGCAGATATTCCTCTTTTGGTTAAAACTTTATAAAGGTGCTGTTCCCAATCTTCCGTCAATCGTATACTGGATTAGTAAGAGTGCCGGTGAGTGGGTGACCGTTTCTTCTCTGGTAGAAGGAATAGGCTGGCTCATTAAACCGTTCTACTATGATGATGCCGCTTCAATCCTGGAACAGCGTATATTACGGATGATGCTGCATTTGGGGATGATCCGGCTGGGTGAGACACCGGGTGGACCGGTAGTCATGATGACCCCATGGGGAATGGAAGCGGCTACTCCGAGGCGGCTGCCTAAGTAAGGGGGAGGACAATGCGGATTGCTTATGGGAAGTACATACCGCGTATTGACGAATCTGTTTACGTGGCAGAAGGTGCAAAGCTGGTAGGTGACGTAACGGTGGGGCAGCATTCAAGTATCTGGTTTAATGCTGTGCTTAGGGGAGATCTGGCTCCGGTGATTATCGGGCAGCGCTGCAATATTCAGGATGGTACTGTAGGACATGTAGCCGAGGGATTGCCGCTTATGCTGGGTGATGATATATCGGTCGGACATTCTGCGATTATCCATGGCTGCAAGATAGGCAATGGCACATTAATCGGAATGGGAGCAATTGTTTTGAACGGAGCAGAGATTGGTGAATATGCTTTAATAGGAGCCGGTTCTATTGTAACCGAAAACAAAATTATCCCGCCCTACACTCTTTCCCTGGGTTCTCCTGCTAAAGTGGTCCGGGAATTGACCGAACAAGACCTGCTAAGAATGAAGCGCACCAGCGAAAGTTATGTGAACAAAGCAAAGGAATATGGAATCTTCTAAACAGCGGAGGTGTATCGAATGGACAAAATGAAGGCTACCTATGAAGTGATGCTAGGGCTTGCGGCAGAAATGGTGTGGGATGAAGCGCTTAGAAAGCGACGTACCGACATCTTGTACCGGGAGATCGACACAGCGCTGGCGGCCGGAGATAAAGCGGCTTTCCGGTATCTGACTGAAGAACTGAAGAGTTTGGCATAACGAAATGCGCTTAGCGCATTTCTTTTTTTCGTTTCACGGGAGGCGAAGGAGCTTATTTATAATAGGGAATTCATGTGAGGGGATGATTCAAAATGAAGTTCAGCAGTTTTACCGCAGAGAGCTGGGAAGAGAACCACAAGTACTATGATACCTGTCTGCTTCCGTTTACGGGACTGCATGGGGGAGAAAGCCCATCCGAAGCGGCGGCGATACTGGAGCAGCTCCGAGACCTGCTGGAGCTTATAGAGCAGCCGTTTCAGGGACGTATAGTTACCTACCCGGCGGTACAGTATGCTACGGAGCATAGTGTAGCCACCCTGAATGATGTGTGCAGGAAAGTCAAATCCAATCAATTCCAGTTCGTCATCGTGGCATCAGCAGCCGCGGAGTTATCTTCCGGCGAACTTTATGAAAGCGATTTAGTCCTTTCCCTGTCCGGATTTGAGTCCTCGCAGAAAGGATTGGTTAAGTCTGAAATAAGCGATAAAATTCAAGCGATGTGGCAACGGGGGAAATGAGTTAAATGTGACAGAAATTCAACAATTTCAGTAAAAACCCTTTGTTCAGCCTGTCACAATTTAGACAATATTCTTGACGGGTAATTGGGCCTAAGCTATGATAAGGGTGAACTGATGTGACATGTGATTTATGTCATTGTAAACGTATTACTAACAGATAATTCCTTTGGAACACTGCAGGTGCCTTCTCAATTTTGAAAAGGGGGTTACACACCGTATGAGCAGCTACAATGAAGAGCATGAATTGAATCCGCAAGAACCGCCTAGCCGAAAAGAGATGTCACGCAGACAGTTTCTGACCTATACGCTTGGCGGTGCAACCGCATTTATGGGAGCAGGCGCCATCCTGCCTATGGTGCGGTTCGCTGTAGACCCGATATTACATAAGAAGGGTGAAGGAGAATTCATCAAGGTTGCGGAAGCCTCCAAAATAACCAATGAGCCGCAGGAGTTTAACTTTGAGCTTAAACAGCAGGACGGGTGGTATGCCAGTACAGCGACGCTGACGGCATGGATCCGGAAAGATGAGAGCGGAGAAATTTATGCGCTTTCACCCATCTGCAAGCATCTGGGCTGTACGGTCGGCTGGAACAATGATAAAGCTTTTCCTGACGAATATCATTGCCCCTGCCATGGAGCCAGGTACACGAAGCTTGGCAAGAATCTTGCGGTCGCCCCGAAGCCGCTGGACCAGTACAAGACCAAGATCGACGGCGGTTGGGTATATCTTGGCGATATCATCCCCAATACCGAAGCTAAGAAGGAGGCGTGATCCTGATGTTTAAAAATGTCTACAACTGGATTGATGAGCGTCTGGATATTACGCCGATCTGGAGAGATGTTGCCGATCACGAGGTTCCCGAGCACGTCAATCCCGCGCATCACTTCTCGGCGTTCGTGTATTGCTTTGGCGGACTTACCTTTTTTATCACCGTGATTCAGATTTTATCGGGCATGTTTTTGACCATGTATTATGTACCGGACATTATAAATGCTTATGCCAGTGTGGAATATTTACAAACTAAGGTTGCTTTTGGGCAAATCGTACGCGGCATGCACCACTGGGGTGCAAGTCTGGTTATTGTAATGATGTTCCTGCATACGATGCGGGTGTTTTTTACAGGCTCCTATAAGGCTCCGCGCGAGATGAACTGGGTGGTGGGCATGCTGATCTTTTTTGTCATGCTGGGTCTGGGACTTACCGGATATCTGCTGCCATGGGACAACAAAGCCTATTTTGCCACTAAGGTTACACTTGAGATCGCCAATTCCGTTCCGGTCATGGGACCAGTGCTTAAGGAACTGATGCAGGGCGGTACGATTGTCGGAGCCGAGACGCTGACCCGGTTCTTTGCTCTTCACGTATTCTTCCTCCCGGCGGTCCTGCTTATACTGCTCGTCGGACACTTTATTATGATCCGCAGACAGGGTATATCCGGTCCGTTGTAAGTCAATTGACGAAAAGGAGGGACTCTTGAATGGCACATAAGGGCAAGAACGGCTCTGAAGAAAAAGTTGTATTTGTCGGTGATTCCCGTGTCAAGAAGGGCAACGGGTTTATAACACCGCCTGATTATACGGCGTATCCGGGGAAATCGGAGGCCTTCATTCCAAACTTTCTTTTGAAGGAGTGGATGGTTGGGGTAGTGGTCTTGGTTGGCATTCTTGTACTTACAATTTCAGAGCCCGCACCGCTGGGGTTCCCTGCCGATGCCGGAGCTACAGTTATCCCGATTCCTGACTGGTACTTTTTGTTTCTGTATCAATATTTGAAGCTGCCATATGCCTCGGGTGATTATATCGTTCTGGGCACACTCGGGGTAACCGGGGTGGCATTTGGCGCTCTGCTGCTTGCCCCGTTCCTGGATACGGGCCGTGAACGGCGGTTCTACCGGCGGCCGATCGCTTCCTCGCTGATGTTCCTGTCGCTTGTAGCAATTATCTATCTAACCAATACCGCCTGGACGGAATATCAGCATGAGATGGCTGAAACGGGCCAGATCCCGGAAGATGTGCAGCGTGAGGAGAAAGCGGCTGAGAACAGGGCCAAGGGCCTGCCCACGACAAGTGCCGTGCAGGCCAAGGATATCGCGATCGTGGACAAGGATGATCCGGCAATGGCGCTCTTCAAGCAGGCTACATGTGTTACCTGTCACGCTGTAGATTTGAAGGGCGGAGCCGGACCGTCGCTGCGCGGAGTCGGGGATACTCACGACAAGGAAGCGATACTGACCATTATCAAAGAAGGCCAGGGCCAGATGCCTCCGATGTATGAAACAGCCATGGGGGCAGGGCTCACCGAACAGGATATCGACTCGCTTGCCGGCTGGCTTGCCAAACAAAAAAGCGAACAGTAAAATAATATTAGCGCAGCCTGATCGTATATGCGGTCAGGTTTTTGTCTGTATGGAGAAGAGTCTGTCATGAGGTGGAGGGTGAAATCGTTTATGCCGGTTATAGACAAGCTGTTCAAGCACCGGGGAGTCATATGGCTGCTAATTATTGTGAATTTCCTTGGGACGATTTACGGATACATATGGTATGGCAATCAATTAGCGTTTACAGCAGAGAACTATCCGGCATGGCTGCTTCCGTTCGTTCCTGACAGTCCGACGGCAAGCCTGTTCTTTACGGTTGCACTGGTTCTAATGCTATATCCCCCGAAAGGGCTTAAAGGAACAATGGTGCGGGAGCTCATCGAAGCACTGGCCGTTGTCACTTCTGTGAAGTACGGAATTTGGGCGGTCAGTATGATTTTTGCCGGCGGCTATCAGGGGGATACCGTGAGCTGGCAGGACTGGATGCTGGTAGTGTCACATACCGGTATGGCGGTTGAGGCGCTGATCTATGCACGGTTCTTCTCATTCCGGCGGATGCTTCCGCTGGCAGTGCTCTGGACACTGGCGAACGATATGGTGGATTATTCAGTTGGCATTTATCCTTGGCTGCCGTCGGAACTTGATGATGATATCCTCAAAGTGCAGAACTTCACAATCCTTCTAACTTTATTGAGCGCGGCAGCGGCTTGGGTTTTCGGGTCAAAAGCCAGGGCAGCACATCTCATGCAGCGGGCTGGGATGAGACGCTGACAGGCTGTTCTATCTCTTGTCCTTCTCCCATACATTTAGAGTAGGGGGGATGTCTCATGCGGCGCAGGAGATATATTGTGCTGACAGGATTAATGTTGTGCTGGCTGCTTGCCTGGATGAACGGCGGGAAAGTATCGGCCTACGGGGTGTATGGCCCCGGAGAAGCCGCGAATAAGACCGGGCATGCATCAGTAGCAGCCGGAAGCGGTTCACCGGTGCAGACCGGAAGCGGTGCACAGCGCCTGGAACAAGCGGCTGAAGCTTTATATAATTATGTGCTCAAAGGCGATATCGCCAAGGCAAAACAGCAGAGCGAAGAGATCTCGAAGATCTTTGTATCCTCTTCATTTGAGGGTCAGACTTCGGTTGAAGGGGTTAATGCACTGTCAGGGGTCATTGTGGACCTTAAGGCTGCCTTTGCGGCTGCGCAGATTGTTCCGGAGAAAATAGAAGCTGCGGCAGCCAGAGTCCGGCTTGCTGCCAACAGCCTGAATCATCCCCGTCAGCCTATGTGGCAGCAGTATTACAAGCTGTTCCGTGAGGATCTGAATGATATGGAGAAAAGCGCTGCGGCTGGTGATCTGGAAGGCTGGAAGACAGCCGTTACCCGGCTGCAGAGCAGATATGATACCATCCGGCCTGCGGTTGTCATTTCCAGCCGTCCGGAAGTCGTAAATGCCTTTGATTCATGGCTGTCCTATGCAGCGGGAGTGACAACATCCGCCCAGCCCCCAGAGCGTTCGCGGCTGCTTGAGATTATCTCTTACGGTCAGGATGCTGTTAGGGTGATGTTCGGCAAGGAGCGGGATGAGCCCGTATTGTCGCTCCCACTGTCGCCCCAGAAATACGGAGCCTGGGGAATGCTTGCCGGAGCTTTTATCCTCTCCGCACTGGCTTATGCCGGGTACCGCAAGTACCGTGGAGAGCAGGAGGATTTGAAGCCGGTCTAGTGGTGATGATGGACATGAATGAACTCTCTATTAAATGTATAACAAGAAGGCTCTCCTTTTTCGTGTTTGTGACACGAAAGGAGAGCCTTCTTCTTTTGCAATATAGGATTCGAACTCCGATAGTTTACTGAAGATTCAGCTGGTAATATACCATTATGTATTCAGGATTCCCGGAAGCCTTCGCCCATGACATCGTGAACATCGCTGATAATTACAAATGCCGTAGGATCAACGGACTTCACTAATTGGCTGAGCCGGCGGATTTCCTGGCGGGAGACAACGCAATACACCATATGCTTGGCCTGCTTCGAATATGCACCGATGGCCGGGATCAGCGTCACACCGCGCTCCATTTCGGCAGTGATCAGGTCCGCGATTTGTGGAGCATCGTCGCTGATGATCGTGAACGCCTTGGCGGCATAAGCGCCTTCTTGGATGAAATCAATTACACGAGAAGAGATAAATACGGCCACAAGGGTATACAATATTTTTTCGCGGGGTATGTAGAGCAGTGATGCGCCGATAATGATAACATCGACAGCTAAGATAATCTGACCCATGCTCCAGCCGAACTTGCGCCCGAGAATCCGGGCAACGATGTCAACGCCTCCAGTGGTCCCGCCGTACCGGAAGACGATACCGAGTCCAAGGCCAAGCGTGACCCCGGCATATAATGAAGCAAGAATAAAATCATGCTCGGTGCTGAAGGGCACCAGCCAGCCTGCGGCAATCAGCCGTTCAAAAACCCACAGGAAAAAAGACAATGCCCCAATGCCGACACCGGTATAGACAATCTGATGAGAACCAAGTACTTTCCAGCCCAGCAGGAACAGCGGGAGGTTCAGCAGGAGCGTAGTCAGGAAGATCGGAATATCAAAAGCATAATTCAGCAGGATGGTAATCCCGGTTACTCCTCCCTCCATCAGCTGATTGGGGACGATAAAGTACAGGAGCCCGAACGCATATATTGCCGCACCCAGCATGATAGGCGCTACTGTTTTGCCGATATTCATTGCATTTAATGATTTCATATAATCCCTCGCCTGAGCCCTCTTACGGGCGTTTTATACATGCATGACTTTCATGTTGTACAGCTGCAAATGTAAAAAAGATTTGTCTTCAAAACGTCTTTACGATAACATAGGGGCAAACAGAAGGCAAGAATTTATAGGGGGGCGAAGCAACAAATTATGGATAAAAGTCTAGGTGAGATACAGCGAGAAGTCGATGCTTATATCTCACAGTTTAAGGAAGGTTACTTCAGCCCGTTGTCTATGCTGGCCCGGATGTCGGAAGAAGTGGGTGAACTGGCCCGCGAAGTGAACCATCAATTCGGCGAAAAGCCTAAAAAGGCAGACGAGGCGGACAATTCTATTGAACTTGAACTGGGTGATATTCTGTTCATAACCGTATGCTTCGCCAATTCTCTGGGCATTGACCTGACGGAAGCCCATAATAAAGTGATGCACAAGTTCAATACCCGTGACGCCGGACGGTGGACACTTAAAAACACCGATTAGGCCTCTATAACATATGCTGTACCAAACGAACGGGATTTAGCCGTCAGGATGGTGAGTATATGAATCATAACGATTATGTCAATGCGGCATACCGGTCTATATTGCGCAGCGATTTTGAAGAGGCCATTCAATATTTTGAAGCTGCGATATCGGCCAGCCCGGACGACGCCGAGGTCAGATACCGGTGTTCGATTACCTATGCGCGCAGCGGTATGATGGATAAGGCGCTGGAGCATGCGCTCGCAGCGGTGAAGCTGGATAGCGGCAAGCCGGAATACCATTTGCATCTCCAGCATTTGCAGGCCCTTAAGCTTGTTCAGGAGGCTAAACGTCTGCTGGAGGATGAAGCAGGAGGGACGCTTAATCCGTATCGTCCAGTCACACTCCTGAAAGAAGCGATTTCACTTGATCCTCTGTATGGCGACGCCTACGTCTGGCTCGCGATTGCGCATAGCCGGATGAATGAGCACGTACAGGCGATTGCCGCGATGAAAGAGGTTATTGCCCTCCACCCGGACGACTCCGGTCTCCGGCAGCTTATGAAAGACCTGCAAAGATCATTGCAAAAATATATCCACTAATGATGGAACCAGTGAAAGCGAGGAGGAAATAAAGGTGAGCGACAAGATCAGAGTGATTGTCTCCGGAGCAGGAGGCAGAATGGGTAAAGAGGTTGTTAAGCTGGTACTGCAGGATGAAGAACTGGAACTTGCAGCGGCGGTAGACCGTTCCGCAGGCGAAACAGATGCAGGCCGCATGGTAGGACTAGAGGAATGCGGGATAACAGTTACTTCAGATCTGGAAGCTGCCTTGGCAGGAAGCCGCGGAGATGTGCTTGTTGATTTTACGATTCCGCAATCCGCTTATGCCAACACTTCGCTTGCAATCAAATACGGGGTGCGTCCGGTTATAGGGACTACCGGGTTCACCCCGGAGCAGATTGCCGAGCTGGACAAGCAATGTCAGGAGCAGGGAATCGGTGGGCTGATTGCCCCGAACTTCTCCATTGGTGCGATTCTGCTGATGAAATTTGCCGCCCAGGCGGCTAAGTATTTCCCGCATCTGGAAATTATCGAGTACCATGGTGACCAGAAGCTGGATGCCCCGTCAGGTACAGCGATCAAGACGGCTGAGATGATCTCTGAAGCCCGGCAGGAGCTCCGTCAGGGTAATCCGCAGGAAGAGGAGATTATTGAGGGTGCACGCGGCGGCTTTTACAACGGTTTCAGGATTCACAGTGTCCGCCTTCCCGGCGTATTTGCGCAGGAGGAAGTAGTATTCGGCGGTTTTGGACAATCGCTTAAAATCCGCCATGATTCATACGAGCGGGCAGGTTACATGCCAGGGGTCAAAATGGGTATCCAGAAAGTGATGGAATACACAGGCTTGATCTATGGCTTTGAGCATTTTATTGAATAGACAGGGGAGAACTCATCATGTTGAAGATTGCCTTTATTGCACATGACCGGAAAAAAGAAGAGATGGTCAATTTCGTTACCGCTTATGAGAATGTTTTTACCGGCCTGGAATTGTATTCAACGGGAACTACAGGCCAGCGGATTATGGATGTAACCCAGCTTAAGATTCACCGTTTCATGTCTGGACCGCTCGGCGGAGACCAGCAGATCGGTTCGCTGGTGGCACAGGATGAGCTGGACCTGATTATTTTCCTGCGTGATCCGCTAATGGCACAGCCGCATGAGCCGGATATCACCGCACTGCTCCGTTTGTGCGATGTGTACGGTATTCCGGTAGCGACTAACATCGCTACAGCTGAAATTCTGGTAAAGGCGATCGACCGCGGCGATTTCGGATGGCGGGAGCTGGTACATAAATACAAGCCGGGTGTGGACGAATAATGAAACTGGACATTCTTGTATTCGGGGCTCATGCAGATGATGCTGAGATCGGGATGGCGGGAACCATTGCCAAGCATACTGCTGCCGGTCTGAAGGTCGGCCTGTGCGATTTGACTGCAGCGGAAATGTCCTCGAACGGAACCGTGGAACGCCGTAAGCAGGAGGCTCAGCAGGCTGCTGAAGTGCTAGGGGCATCCGTACGCACCAATCTTGGATTACCGGACCGCGGTCTTTATATGTCAGAGGAACATCTGGCTGTAGTCACTGCAGAAATCCGGAAATTTGCCCCGGCCATTGTGTTTGCCCCTTACTGGGAAGACCGCCATCCTGATCATATTGCCTGCAGTAAGCTAGTGGAAGAAGCGGTATTCAATTCGAAGCTGCGCAAATATATGCCGGACAAGCCGGCCATACCTGCACCGCTGCTCTATTTTTACTTTATTAATGACTTAGGCCGTACTGACCTTATAGTAGATGTGACTCAGCAATATGGCTTGAAGGAGCAGGCGTTGTCCTGCTACCGTTCCCAATTCGAGAAGACCCCGGGTGAGGATGTGGTATCGACACCGCTCAACGAGGGCTATATCGAACGGGTCCGCTCAAGGGATATGCTGCTCGGACAGCGGAGGCTGATTCCCTTTGCTGAAGGGTTCGCAGCGAAGGTTCCCCATGCCGTTGATCTATTCATAAGCGGGGGCTATTAGGAACAAACTTTATTTCCTCCTGAGATGCAACTATAATAAACTCATATCATTACTTGAAGTAAGAGATAAGTTAACGAAGGGGACGGAGCTATGGACCGGCTAAAAATAGGCATCACCTGTTATCCGTCTCTGGGCGGCTCGGGGGTAGTGGCAACTGAATTGGGGAAGCTTCTGGCTGAAAAGGGCCATGAAGTCCATTTTATTACACACAGTATCCCGTTCCGGCTTGGAACGTTTCAGAAGAATATATTTTACCACGAGGTTGAGGTTAACGATTACTATGTCTTCCGTTACCCTCCTTATGATCTGGCGCTTGCCACCAAGATGGCGCAGGTAGCCAAGATGCAGGGGCTGGATTTGTTACATGTTCATTATGCGGTGCCGCATGCCGTATGTGCTTTCCTGGCCAAGCAGATGCTCGGCAATGATATCAAGGTAGTCACAACCCTGCACGGGACGGATATTACAGTACTGGGCCAGGATGAATCGCTTAAGGACCTGATCCGCCTCGGCATTAATGAGAGTGATGCGGTTACCGCTGTCTCTCAGGATCTGATCAAGGAAACCCGGCGCGTGCTGGATATTACCCGTGATATTGATCTGACCTATAACTTTGTCGACAAGCGTGTGTATTACCCGCGTGACGTAACCGATCTCCGTGGCGATTTTGCCAATCCGGATGAGAAGATCCTGATGCATATCAGCAATTTCCGTCCGGTCAAACGGGTTAGTGATGTTGTTGATGTTTTTGCCAAGGTGAGCAAGGAGATTCCTGCGAAGCTGCTGCTTGTAGGTGAAGGTCCCGAGCTGCCTAAGATTCAGGCAAAAATCAATGAAATGGGTCTGGAGCACAAAGTCCGCTTCCTGGGTAAGCAGGATGAAATTGCCCAGGTAATCTCCCTGGCGGATCTGCTCCTGCTGCCTTCTGAGAAGGAGAGCTTCGGTCTGGTAGCGCTGGAAGCGATGGCTTGCGGCGTTCCGACAATCGGTTCCCAGGCTGGCGGTATACCGGAGCTGATTCAGCACGGCAAAACCGGCTTCCTGGCGCCGATCGGGGACACAACCGCTATGGCAAAATATGCGGTGAAGCTGCTGTCGGACGAGGGGATGACAGAACAGTTCAGAAAGGCGTGTCTAGAGAGATCATGCAATGATTTCAGCCGGGACAGCATCACAAATCAGTATGAGGATATTTACTACCGTGTGCTAGGGCGCAGGGTGCTCGGAATGGATACCATCCGGGGGTAAGGAGAGCTTCATGGAATGGACAATGGCACCATCCGGTATGGCGGAAGCAGCCGGCAAGGTGATAGCAAGCCTGCTTCAGAGCGGCCGTGAAGCCTATTATGTCGGGGGCTGCATCCGTGATGAGCTTCTGGGCCGGCCGGTGCATGATATGGATCTGACGACCTCTGCGCTGCCGGAGGAGGTTATGGCCATGTTCACCCGCTGTATCCCTACGGGACTAGCGCACGGCACGGTTACGGTATTGCAGGATGGCTACAGCTTTGAAGTGACGACGTACCGGACGGAAAGCGGCTATGCCGATCACCGCCGTCCGGAGCACGTCTTTTTTGTAAGCGATGTTAAAGAGGATCTGCGGCGGCGTGATTTCACAATCAATGCCATCTGCTGCGGTCTTGACGGTGTGCTGGTGGACCCTTTTGGGGGGGCGCGTGATTTAAGCGCCCGGCTGATCCGCTGCGTAGGCCAAGCGGAGGAACGCTTCGACGAGGACGCGCTGCGCATGCTGCGCTGCATCCGCTTCGCGTCGGTGCTGGACTTTGCCATCGCCAAGAACACTTGGCGGGGGCTGCTGCGCCAGCGGGATAAGCTGGCGCATATTGCCGTGGAGCGCGTCCGCAGTGAGACGGAGCGCATCATCGAGGGGCCGCATCCCTGGCGCGGCCTCGGCTTGCTCGCGCGCAGCGGCCTGCTGCCGCGCGGCAAAGCCCCGTTCCCCTGGACCGGCACCGATCTGGCGGCAGCCGCCGCCATCCTGCCCGGGATCGGGGAACTGCAGAGCGCCCGCCTGCGGTGGGCGCTGCTGCTCCATGCCCTGGGGCAGTCGGCCGTTTCGGCCGATGAGCTGCTGCGGGCATGGACGTTCCCGGGGGCGACGCGCAGCGCCGTCGCCCGGGTGCTGCGCGTCCGCGAAGCATGGGACGCGGCACTGGCCTCTGCGCCGGGGGGATCCGGCGCGGAGGAGGCACTGCGGCGGCGCTGGATCGCCGCTGTGCTCGCCTGCGGCACGGAAGCCGCCGAAGGGTGGCTGACGCTGCTGGAGGCGGTGCCGCAGGCCGCCTGCGTTACGCTGGGCGGCGCGCAGCCGCCGGGCAGCCAGTCCGGCGCGGGCACTGCCGGTGAGCCCGCTATGCCTTTCCGGCAGCCGGCCCCGGCTTCCATACCTCTGCGGCAGAATATTTCCGCTGGGGACGCACATGCTTCGGCTGCGCCGCTACACATCCCGCCTAGCCGCCTGCGCTCCTGGATGGCAGGTATGCCGCTCAGCTCGCTGGCGGAGCTGGCAGTTACGGGAAAAGAGCTGTCTGCAGCCCTGGACAAACGTCCCGGGCCGTGGCTGGGGGAGCTGCTGCAGAGGCTGCTGCATTCTGCCGCAGCCGGAGATATTCCTAACGACAATCAATTACTGCTGCAGGAAGCAAAAAAGGATGGATTCAAATGAAAAGCGATGACACCCGGCACCTGACACGGCTGAACCGTGATCATTTCGTTTCCAGCTGGAAAGACAATATTCAACTGCTGGAGACGGTGGCGTCTACCCAGGAGGAAGCGAAGAAGCTAGCCGAGAAAGGGGCGCCGGAAGGAACAGCGGTCCGGGCGGAAGAACAGACTGGCGGCCGCGGGCGGATGGGCAGGAAATGGCACTCCCCAGCCGGAAAAGGCATCTGGATGAGCGTCGTGCTTCGCCCTGACCTGCCGCTGTCCCTGACTCCGCAGCTTACGCTGCTTGCCGGAGTAGCAGTGTGCAGGGCTATCCGTGAGGTTACAGGTGTGCCGGCCGGGATCAAATGGCCGAACGATTTGCTGGCCGGCGGGCGCAAAATCTGCGGGATTTTACTGGAATCCTCTCTAAGGGAAGGCGGTTTGCATTATGCTATCGCGGGCATCGGTATTTCTGCTAACCTGACCGAAGAAGATTATCCAGACTACCTGCAGGGAGTCGGTACCTCGCTGCTGATCGAAGGCGGGGGGATTCCTGTTGACCGTACCCGGCTTACAGAAGCTGTGCTGACAGAGCTGGAATATTTATATACGCTTTACATAGAGCAGGGCTTTAAGCCGGTTAAGGATTTCTGGGAAGCCATGTCGGTGACGCTGGGCCGCCAAATCTCGTTCAGCACGCCTCAGGGGCGTTGCGAAGGAACTGCAATGGGTCTTGATGAGAACGGCGGTTTACTGCTGCAGGACGCCTCCGGGAAGATCATCAGTATATTGTCCGGTGAAATAGAAATGATCTGAGTGACAAGGGTTCCATCCCTTGTCACATTTTTTTGGTGTAATTGACGGCTGAATTTGCTATACTATGGACAGAGACGGTATCGTTCTGACGAACTGTACTCCGGGAATTTTTTGTTACTTCAGAAATTGCTATTGGGATACACCTTCATAACTGTACTACACGGTTACGTTGGATTCTGCTCTGAGCCGTAAGGACCGAGACAGAAGGGACGATCGCGAGTGACTCTTTTTTGCCCATCGGACCTTTTTAGCGGACTATGCTAAAGGGTTTTTTTGTTTGCGCGTTTACGCGTAATTTAACTGCGAAAAGGGGAACGGGAGCGAATGGCTGAAAAACATGCTACTAATATTGTGAAAATGAAAAAAATGAAAACGGACGGTGTGCCCTTGAGCATGCTGACCGCTTATGACTATCCGTCGGCACGTTTAGCTGAAGAGGCAGGGATTGATCTGATCCTGGTCGGAGATTCTTTGGGGAATGTGGTCCTTGGCTACGATACTACCCTGCCGGTAACGATTGACGATATGGTGTACCATACACGATCAGTCGTCCGGGGGGCACCGGATACCTTTATAGTAACGGATATGCCTTTTATGACTTACCACGGCAGCGTTGATGAGACTCTGCGCGGTGTGCGCCGGCTGATGCAGGAGGGCCGGGCTCAAGCCGTCAAGATGGAAGGCGGGCTGGAAATCTGTGATACTGTCTCTGCTGTGGTGAAAGCCGGTGTGCCTGTGCTTGGACATATCGGTCTTACTCCACAGTCTGTCAACATGATCGGCGGCTACCGGATTCAAGGGAAAGATCCAGAGGATGCCCGGAGGCTGATAAACGAGGCCAAAGCGCTTGAAGCAGCCGGGGCGTTCGGGATTGTGCTGGAACTGGTAACCGAAGAGGTGGCGGAGGCCATTACGAAGGCGCTCAGCATTCCGACGATCGGCATCGGTGCAGGCCGGTATTGCGACGGTCAGGTGCTGGTATTCCATGATATACTCCGTTATGCCTCACCCTACCGGGAGAAACGGTTCGTCAAAACCTATGCCGATGTGGGCAGCGTAATCCGTGAAGGAATCAGCAACTATGTTAAGGAAGTGAAGGAGCGTTCCTTCCCTTCTGAGAATCATATTTTTAATGCGGATGAGCATGTATTGGAATCTTTATACGGTGCTTCCGGAAAAGGAGCGAAATAAGATGAGAGTAGTCAGAACAGTAGCACAATTGCGTGAAGCGCTTGAATATATGCGTCAAGGAGGGCATACTCCCATCGGTTTTGTGCCAACAATGGGATATCTTCATGAAGGACATGCCAGTCTGCTGCGGCGGGCAGGAGAAATGAGCAGCACGGTCGTAATGAGCATTTTTGTCAATCCGCTGCAGTTCGGGCCCAATGAGGATTTTGCTTCATACCCCCGCGATGAAGTCCGGGATTTGGAGCTTGCGGAACGCGAAGGCGCAGATATTGTATTTATTCCAAGTGTGGAAGAGATGTATCCGCAGCCGATCCGCACGAAAGTATCGGTATCCTCGCTAACTACCCAGCTTTGCGGTGCTTCCCGTCCTGGACATTTCGACGGTGTGACCACTGTGGTCAGCAAGCTGTTTAACATCGTGCAGCCGGACTATGCTTTCTTCGGTCTTAAAGATGCCCAGCAGGTGGCTGTACTGCGCCGGATGGTTTCTGACCTGAACATGAATGTGGAAATTATCGCCTGTCCGATTGTCCGGGAGAATGACGGTCTCGCGCTCAGCTCGCGTAACGTCTACCTGTCGGCGCAAGAACGCAGTCAGGCACTAGTGCTATCCCGCTCACTCCAGAGCGTACGCCAAGCCATGGAGGAAGGCAAAGTCCGTACCGTAGACGACGCGCGGAACCTGCTCGTTTCGGTGATTTCCTCTTCTCCGCTTGCAGTGATCGATTATGCGGAAATTCTGACTTTCCCTGAACTGGAGACTCTGGATGGAAGCTCACTCTTAACGGATGCTGACGGCGAAATCATCATGGCACTGGCCGTGAAGTTCGGCAGAACCCGCCTGATTGATAATAATGTATTTATCCCGAAGGAGGCTCACGCTCTTGTTTAGACATATGATGAAATCCAAAATTCACCGTGCCACGGTGACAGAAGCTAATCTGAATTATGTGGGCAGCATAACCATTGATGAGGACCTGATGGAGGCCGCCGATCTGCTTGAAAACGAAAAAGTGCAAATTGTGGACAACAACAACGGCTCGCGTCTGGAAACCTACGTCATTCCGGGACCGCGGGGCAGCGGAGTGATTTGTCTCAACGGGGCGGCCGCCCGCCTAGTGCAGCCCGGAGATACGGTCATTATTATTTCCTACGCCATGCTGTCATCCGAGGAGCTGGCCGGACATAAGCCGACTGTAGTTTTTGTGGATGCCGACAACAAGCCGGTGAAGCTGGTAGATCATGAAGTGCACGCAACCATCGCTTAAGCAGCTGTTTTTGAGCCATGTAATCAATGGCAGGGATGAAGTACCCGTACTTTGCGAAAAATGAAGGCAGGCAAGCTTAGGCTGATTTCATTTTCAGTAAAGGGGGATGTCCCGATGTTTCAACATTTATTTGCTGAGATGAACAAGATGCTCCAGGAGATTGTCACGGACTATCCTTCTGCGGAAGGGGCGCGCCGGAATGATCTGTTATGCAAGTACAATATGCTTCACAGGCTTAGCGATGAAGTGATGGATGAATGGCTGGCCTTTGCCGAGAAATTGAGCCAATTCCGGGAGCATTCTGATTTTCCGGTTCAGCCGGAGGAAGCGGTGCAGCAGGAAGCTCCTGAGCTTGCCATGGACTCTTTTGTCAGGGGACAGGGGTATTATAAGCTGCTGATGTACGGCAAATGTATTGAGCAGTTCAAAGAAGTGATTCAGCAGCATCCGGACAGTCTGGCCGCCCGCCTGTATCTGGCTATGGCCTACTTGCAGGAAGGTGACGGAGAGACGGCCTGGGGCCATCTGAACCATATGCTGGCGCTGATCCGCGAGAGCAAGCTCAAGGCAATGATCTATAATGCTCTGGGCTGCATCAGAGCCTCACAGGAGCGCTTCAAGGAAGCAAGTGAATTGTTCAGTCTTTCTTTACTGCATGATCCCGCTTTGCCGGAGCCGAGTGTCAATCTGGAGGTTTGCCGCAAACGGGGCGGGAAGCTTCATTTTGGGAATCAGCTTGTTTCGCTGTTGTAATTATAGCCATTCATTTAGGCGATGCACCCACTTGAACAAGCGGCTTGCATCGCCTTTTTACGTAACTTCTGTTATGCTGATAAGGAGTCTCAAGTGAAAGGGAATAGAACTTATAATGAAATTTGCCGTGCTTGATTTTGAAACTACGGGAACCCAATCCGTGGGTGAGATCATCCAGGTTGGCCTTGCCATTATAGAAGAAGACCGGTCCATCTCCCGGGTGTATGGTTCCTATGTCAAGCCCGGAACGCCGATTCCACCTTTTATTACGGGCTTGACAGGCATAACCGATGAGGATGTAGCGAATGCCCCGGAGCTGGACGAAATGATGATGGAGCTTGTCCCGCTTTTGGATGATGTTGTGCTTGTTGGACATAATGTCGCTTTTGATTTTCATTTTTTACAGAGTGCTTTGGATCGCTGCGGCTATTTGCCGTTTCAGGGAAGAATTCTCGATACGATTGATTTTCTCAAAATTTGCTTTCCGTCACTGACGACCTACCAGCTTGGAGCGGTTAGCTCGCATTTCGGGCTTACCCATGAACGTCCGCATCAGGCGGACAGTGATGCGCTGGCAACAGCCCTGGTGCTGCTTCAATGTCTGGAAGAGCTATACAGCCTGCCTCTGCTGACTATTCAGCGGCTGACTGAGCTGTTTGCTGAAGAAGACAGTGATCTCGCATGGTATTTTGACGGCCTCCTGCGGGAACGGGAAATGGAGACCTTTCAGCCGGAAGGCGAGCTGACCTTTCATCGTCAGCTGGCACTGGCTGTAGGAGACTGGACTGAGCTTGTCCCGCCGCGGGAAGAAGGTTCCAGCAATCCTTTGGAGAATATATCCTTTGAAGACTATATGGCTGAAGTAACCAAGCGCCTTAAAGATACTTTGCCGCAATATGAAAGCCGGGAAGCCCAAGAAATTATGATCGGCGAGGTGAAGACGGCTCTTCAGGAGGAGAAGCATCTGCTGATTGAGGCGGGCACCGGTACCGGTAAATCGCTGGGCTACCTTTTGCCGGCAATCTATCAGAGCGTGCGCACTGACCAGAAGGTAATGGTCAGCACACATACCATCAATCTTCAGGATCAGCTGCGTGAGCGCGACATCCCCCTGCTTACGAGCGTGGTGCCGTTTCCGTTCAAAGCTGCGATCTTTAAGGGAAGAGGGCATTATTTATGCCTGCGCAAATTTGAACACAAAATTAATAAAAAAGACTTTGTAAGCCCCAGAGAAGAAGCCCTCACTGCGGCACAAATGATTGTGTGGCTGACCCAGACCCAATCAGGTGATGACGAGGAGTTGAATCTGAACGGCCGTGGTGGCGACTTTTGGGAGACTGTGGCGAGTGATACTGACTCCTGTCTGGGCCGCGCCTGCCCATGGTTCCGTAAATGCTATTACCACCGGGCCAAGCATGAAGCCGGTATTGCTGATGTGGTCATTACCAATCATTCCAAGCTGTTCGCCGATGTGAAGGCCGGACATCAGCTGCTTCCTGCTTACGAACATCTCGTGATTGATGAAGCTCATCATCTGGAGGATGTGGCCGGCAAGCATCTTGGCATGCAGATGAAGTATTTCACGGTAGCCCACACCCTGACGCGGCTGTACAAAGACAGTCGTAACGGACAGCTGCCGGCGTTGCGCCAGACCCTGCAATCCTCCGGCAGCGAAGAGGCTTCCGAGTGGAGCGGTGTGATCGACAGGATCTATCCGGACCTGTTGACGGTTAAGGAAACCTGGGATGCGCTCAGCGACAAGCTGTTTGGCCTCCTGCCCGAACGAAGTGACGCAGCGGCGGGTGAGGCCGGGCAGCTGGTGACACGCCTTCATCCCGGTAAGAAGCCGAAGGACTGGGAAGAGCTGGCTACATTAGAAAATACGCTGAATTTAAGCCTTAGCGATATTATCCGCAGAGGCGACAAAATGCTCAGCGAGATGCGTGATACTGAAAGCCAGTCCTCGTCGGACAGTCTGGTGACGGATATTGGCGGCTTGTTTAAGGATTTAGCCTCAATCCGTGAACAGATCCGTTTCTTCATGGGTTTAAATGATGAGAATATCGTTTATTGGATGGAGGGGAGCGGCAACTACCGCGGCAAATCGCTGCAGCTGTATGCTGTTCCGGTCGATGTCAGTACACAGCTCAAGGAGCTGTTCTTCGACAAGAAGAAGAGTATTGTGCTGACATCAGCGACACTTTCTGTTGATAAATCCTTCCAGTTCATGATCGATAATCTGGGGCTTAGCGAGGCCGCCGAACAGGATCGTCTTATGACAGCACTGCTGCCTTCGCCGTTCAAATACCGCGAACAGGCGCTGCTTGTTATTCCGCGTGATTTCCCCAGCGTCAAAGGCAGCGTGGGTGATGCCCGCTTTGTGGATAAGCTGGTGCATTCACTGGCGGAAACGGCGGTCGCAACCAAAGGCCGCATGCTTGTGCTGTTCACCTCGTATAAGATGCTGCGTCAGGTGTATGACCCGCTTAAGGAAGCACTGGCATCTGAGGATATTACGGTCCTTGGCCAAGGCGTGGAGGGAGGCAGCCGCAGCAAGCTGATCCGGCGGTTCCAGGACAGCTCGGCTTCGGTGCTGCTCGGGACCAGCAGCTTCTGGGAAGGTGTGGATATACCCGGAGAGGCACTGACTTGCCTGGCGATCGTCAGACTTCCGTTTCAGCCGCCGAACCATCCGCTCGCGGAGGCGAAGTCCGAGCTGTTACAGGCCCAGAAGAAGAATCCTTTCATGAAACTGTCTGTTCCGCAGGCGGTTATCCGTTTCAAGCAGGGGTTTGGCCGGCTGGTTCGGACGGCCCAGGATCGGGGAATTGTCATTGTATATGATACCAGGGTCATCGAAGCTTATTACGGGAAGTATTTCCTGTATTCTCTTCCGGGTCCCAAAATGGAGCATATGCTGACTGATCAGATGGTTCCGAGAATTGAAGAATGGCTTGAAGGCGGCAATGAGTCCAGCATTCAATGATCTCCTTCAGGAACCGGAAATTGCAATTATCTTGTACAGTTTTGTTTTGATAGTTTGATCATAAATGTTCTAGTCTCCGCATGCGCGTTCCCGGTTATGCTGCCGGAACGTGCCTTGCGGATTTCATAAGCTACGCATCAGAGTGATTTTATTTTAGGAGGAGAAAACATGAAATCGGATAAAATATCGGAGGCTGTTGTTCGCAGGCTCCCCGTGTACCTGCGTTTTCTGAATGATCTCCAGAAACGTGAAATCGCCACAGTTTCCTCTCAGGAGCTGGGGCAGAAGCTGGATCTCAACCCGGCTCAGATCCGCAAGGATCTGGCCTATTTCGGTGATTTTGGCAGAAAGGGCATTGGATATGATGTATCCTACCTGATCGAGAAAATCCGCCATATCCTCAAGCTTGACCAGCAAATCAACGTGGCTCTGGTCGGTGCCGGTAACCTCGGTCACGCCTTGTCCAACTATAACGCCTATCTGAAGGATACAATGAAAATTACGGCTGTCTTTGATTCTTATGCGCCTAAAGTGGGACAGAAGATCAACTCTCTGACTGTTCAGCCAATGGAAGAGCTGGGCCAGACGATTCGTGAGCAGGGTATCCGGATTGGTATTATCACCGTTCCGGACAGCGAAGCGCAGAATGTAGCTGATATTCTGGTGGAATCGGGGATCGAAGCTATCCTGAATTTTGCGCCGGTAATTTTAAAAACCCCGCCAACGATTCGCATTCATGCTGCCGACTTTACGACCGATCTGCAGAGTCTGGCCTATTATTTGCATGATGGAAAGGAAGAGCATACGGATGAGCAGCAATAAGACAGTAATCGAAAATGGACGCTTTCTCGTACCCGGTTCGGTGCAACCCGTCCTGAACGGTTATATGACTATAGAAAATGACCTGATCACATACATAGGGGAAGACAAACCCGCCTTTGAAGAGGGTGTCCTGACCGTTGACGGCAGCCGCCTGCTGTTTATGCCGGGTCTGATCAATACTCATGGCCATGCGGCGATGTCGCTTCTGCGTGGTTATGGTGATGATATGGTGCTTCAGAGCTGGCTGCAGGAAAAGATGTGGCCGATGGAAGCGAAATTCACCGGAGATGATGTATACTGGGGGACTGCCTTGTCTGTTCTCGAGATGCTGAAGGGCGGCACAACGACCTTCCTGGACATGTACGATCATATGGACCGCGTTGCAGAGGTGACAGAGAAGTCGGGCATACGTGCTGTGCTTATGCGCGGTGCGATCGGTCTATGTCCGGAGGATGTGCAGAACCAGAAGCTTGCCGAAGCCGTAGAGTTCGCCCAGAACTGGCACGGCAAGGCGGACGGCCGGATTACGGCAATGCTCTCGCCTCACGCTCCGTACACCTGTCCGCCGGAATTTTTCATGAAATTTGTGCAGGCAGCCCATGATCTGGATTTGCCGATGCATACGCATATGTCCGAAACGCGCCATGAGGTGGAGCAGAACGTGGCCGATTACGGCCTGCGCCCTGTGGCCCATCTGGAGAAGCTGGGTATGTTCACCAGACCGTCCCTGATTGCCCATGGCGTACATTTGAATGATGAAGAAATTGAGATTCTGGCCCGTTATAAGGTTGGCGTATCCCATAATCCGGGCAGTAACCTGAAGCTTGCGAGCGGAGTTGCCCGTGTGCCTGAATTGCTCAGAGCCGAAGTGAAGGTCTCGCTCGGAACTGACGGAGCGGCTAGCAACAACAACCTGGATATGTTCGAGGAAATGCGGCTTGCAGCGTTAATCCATAAAGGTGTAAGCGGAGATCCTACTGCAGTACCGGCACCGGAAGCACTGCTGATGGCGACAGAATATGGCGCTGCCTCTATCTATCTGAACAATGTTGGGCGTCTTGCCGCAGGCATGAAGGCTGATTTTATCGCAATTGATATTGACCAGCCTCATTTGCTGCCGCATTCTGACCTGCTCTCCCATGCCGTATATTCGGCAAGTGCCAAGGATGTAGAGCATGTCTGGATTAACGGCCAGCAGGTTGTAAAGCACGGTAAATGCCTGACGCTGGATGAGGAAGAAATCCGCCGTAAGGCGCAGGAAACCTTCGAAAGCCTGCTCAAACGTTAATATCAGGTTGTTATTTTAAGGAAAGGGAGCTGCACTTTGAGGAAAAGGAAAAAATGGCTTCCGCTGGGGATTGGCGTGGTGCTGCTCCTTTTGTTCGGACTCGGGCAGTTCTATGCCTATATCATGAAGGACCAGTGGAATGAGCGGAATGCAGCCAAGGAAGTTGCTAAGTCCCGTGCCGGACTGACGGAGATCACTAAAGCGCAGAAATCGGTCTGGGATGCAAACTCGATCTACTGGGTGCTTACGGGAAAAAACGGTGCCGGGACGAAGCTTATGGTCTGGGTCCGTTTTACGCTTGACGGGAAGCCGGCTGGAGGGACCAACGATATTTATGCGGAAGAGCTGTCTAAGGGAACCTCGGAGAAGCAGATCCGCGCAATTATAGCCGCTCAGCTACCGGGTGCAGCAATTAAGAGGCTGCTTCCGGGTGTGTTTAACGGTGAATACGCATGGCAGGTCTTTTACAAGCTGGACAACAGGTATTATTACCAGTTCTACCGGTTCGCGGATGGTACGGCGATTGGCGAGGGCTACAGTCTGCCAAGCAAATAAGACATCATAAGAGGAACGGGCGGCAGGTGGACAGGCAACTGTTTACCTGCTGTTTTCTTTTCTGATAAAGTGTAATGATGATTGATATAGACGATGATGTATATGATTGATATATTAGTAGCAGTAATACATACCTTTGTCTTGCGGAATATAGCGGAGCATCCGGCGGTAATGAGGTTACCACAGACAGTCAGGACTTTGCCGTTTATATGATTAGTAAAATTAATATCTTGCTATAATAATATTCTCGCGAATTTGCAAACGAATGGAAAAAAGACCTGAATGAACTAATCATTCAGGTCTTTTTTGTCGATAAAGGGGCAAAGAGTAATAAAACACCCAGAAATTAGTATCGAAAATTTTAAATATATTCACAATTTTATTCGGAATCGTATATACACATATGATATACTACTATTTGTATTAAGACATGCCAAAGAGCATGTCAGAATCGGAAACCTGTTTGACACGCTATCTATTGCATTCATATAGTTATAGCCCCATATCTGAGAGGAGGACGTTTCTTGAAATTACGTCTTGTGCCTGTGCTTTTAACGTCTTTGTTGTCTGCTGCGCTGCTCTTTGGCGGCTGGTACTCCTATCGCCAGTTCGTTGTGCAGGAGCCGCTCCAAAAGATTGTATCATCCTACGAAGGAGTCAACGATTCACATATTACTATTAACCGTAACGAGGTCACTTTGAAACTGGATCTCGCACCCGGCACGAAATTGCGTGAGCTGGTGCAGTATGTGAACACTAAGGGCAGTTCCGCCATTGACGGCCGTACCCTGAAACTTGATGTGAATCAGCACTCCAGCGCCCTGCTTGACGAATATTGGGACAAGGCGATGTTCTCGGTCGCTGAAGCGATGGAGAGCCGTAAATATACACTTATCCCTGCCAAGCTGGATGGACTTATCGCGGAATATTCGCAATATAAAGATGTGACTGCAACGACCGAAATTGATGACAGTAACGTATATGTAAGCCTTACAAACGGTAAAGAGAGCAAATTTATTATTTTACCCCGGGTTCCAGGAGCGATAGGAGTGTGGAACAATGCCTAAGTATTGGAAAGAAGTTCTGGCCGGATTTGTTCCGGTACTGCTGATTTTTATGGCGTTTGTCGGTATCAATATTTTTCCGGTGATTATTGCCGCCGGCATGATCGGCGCACTGCTGCTGATTGCCCACCTGCGCGGCGGATTGACGGTAAATGCGGGCGCGGATAAGAAGCGTAAGAAGAGCGGCCCATCCAAGCTTACCTTTGAAGAAATCGGCGGACAGGACAATGCGAAGCAAGAGCTGCGCGAAGCACTGGATTTTCTGATCCGGCATGAGGAAATCAGCAAGTTCGGCATTCGCCCGTTGAAGGGTATTCTGCTTACCGGCCCTCCGGGAACAGGGAAGACTCTGATGGCCAAAGCGGCGGCACATTACACTAATTCCGTGTTTGTCGCGGCATCAGGCAGTGAGTTCGTGGAAATGTACGTGGGTGTCGGAGCCGGACGTATCCGTGATTTGTTTAAGGATGCCCGCAACCGCGCCTTAAAAGAAAACAAGCAAAGCGCAATTATTTTTATCGATGAAATTGATGTAATCGGCGGTAAGCGTGAAGGCGGGCAGCAGCGCGAGTATGATCAGACGCTGAATCAGCTGCTGACTGAAATGGACGGGATCTACAACAACGACACCCCGCGCATCCTGCTGGTTGCTGCGACGAACCGTAAAGAGATGCTTGACTCCGCGCTGCTGCGTCCGGGCCGGTTTGACCGTCATATCCAGGTCGATATGCCTGACAAGAAGGGCCGCAGATCGATTCTCGATTTGCACGCCAAGAATAAGCCGCTGCACGCGGATGTCAATCTGGACAAGGTAGCAGAAGAAGCCTACGGGTTCTCTGGTGCCCAGCTGGAAAGTGTAATGAACGAGGCCGCGATTTACATGATGCGTGAGAACCTGACCGAAGTGGAACAGCGGCATCTCTCGCTGGCCATCGACAAGGTGATGATGGGCGAAAAGACAGACCGTGAGACGAACCAGGAAGAAAAGCAGCGGGTGGCTATCCACGAACTTGGCCATGCGATTATGGCAGAGCTGCTGCGTCCGGGAAGTGTCAGCCAGGTTACCCTGACTCCACGCGGACAGGCTTTGGGTTATGTTCGGCATAATCCGCAGACCGAGCAATACCTCTACACTAAGGATTATCTGGAGCATCAAATTATGATTGCCCTTGGAGGGGCAGCTTCGGAAGAGATGTATTACGGCGGACGAAGCACCGGCTCACGAGGCGATTTTGACCAGGCGCTGAACATTGTAGAGACGATGATGAAATCCGGACTTACCTCACTTGGCATCGCCAACCTGGAAATGGTTACCACGGAAGAGTTAATGAAGGAAAATAGTAAAATATTAGATGAGCTCATGATTCGCACCCGAGACCTGCTGGAGAAACAGAGAAATGTGTTTGACTACTCTTTGGATATATTAATGAAGGAGGAAGTCCTCTCCGGAGAGCAATTTCGTTGTCAATTTCGTGACAGTGTGAAATTACCGGCATAATTATTTATGCCGGTTATTTTTTTTTACTTTTCAGACATGCTAAGATATTATTATATGTCGGGCTACATATTTTTTACGACAGACAAGGTACAATACAAAAGTATAGATACCTGAAAGGATGGAGACTTTTACATGAATTTTAAAAAAATCGGCGTCATCGGCGGCGGAACCATGGGTCAAGGGATTGCTGAAATGCTGGCAGCCAAGGGCCTGGATGTTTTGCTGGTGGAGAAAACCTCTGAAAGACTGGATTACTCTTACGGAATGATCGAGACAAGTCTCGACAAACAGTTGGAGAAATGGGCAATTACCCAGGCTGAGAAGAAACTGATTCTGAGCCGTATTCAAAAAGTGACACATTTCGCGGAGCTCAGCTCGTGTGATATGGTGATTGAGACCATTACCGAGGACCTGGAAGCGAAGCAAAAAGTATTTAATCAGCTGGATGCAGTGTGTCCGAGCAACATTATTCTGGCCAGCAACACGTCGACACTCAGCTTGACAGAGCTTGCCAGCTCTACAATGTATCCGGAACGCGTAATCGGCATGCACTTTATACATCCTGTAGGTAAGGTGGACCTTGTTGAAATCGTGCGCGGTCTGAAAACTTCCGACAGCACTTTTGAAGATACCAAAGCCTTTGTTGATGAAATTGTTGATAAAAAGGGCGTAATGATTTACGAATCCCCGGGATTTGTATCCTCACGCCTCATTTGCTTGTTCATTAACGAAGCTATGCATGTGCTTCAAGAAGGTGTTGCTTCTCCTGAGGATATCGATGATGCAATGCGCATCGGTTATCAATTCCAGCATGGACCGCTTGAAATGGCTGACCGTTTCGGATTGGATTCCGTGCTTGCCGCACTTGAAAACATGTTCCGTGAATACGGTGAACTGAAGTACCGTCCATCGACTATTCTGAAGAAAATGGTGCGTGCAGGACAATTGGGTGCAAAATCGGGCGAAGGCTTCTTCAAGTATGACAAGGATGGTGACCGGATATGAACGTTTTAGTAATCAACTCGGGTAGTTCTTCTTTAAAATATCAGCTGTACAATATGACGGATGAATCCGTACTGGCAAAAGGTCTGGTAGAACGTATCGGGATGGATTCGTCCATTCTGACCCACAAACCGACCGGCAAACCGGATGTGACGGAAGTCAGTGAAATCCTGGAGCATAATACGGCGATCCGCAAAGTACTCGCGTGTCTGACTGACAGTGAGCATGGTGTAATTGGCTCCATTGATGAAATCAATGCTGTGGGCCACCGTGTTGTACACGGGGGAGAATTTTTCAAGGAATCCTCTTTGGTGGACGGCGATGCCAAATCGAAGATCCGCCAGCTGTTTGACCTTGCACCGCTGCACAATCCTGCTGCAGTAATGGGGATCACAGCTACTGAAATCAATATGCCGGGTGTTCCGCAGGCTGTTATTTTCGATACTGCGTTCCATCAGACTATGCCTGAAAAAGCTTATATGTACGCAATTCCTAGAGTGCTGTACAACAAATACAAAGTCCGCCGCTACGGCGCACACGGCACATCCCATGATTTCGTCAGCAAAGCTGCAGCCGAATATCTGGACCGTCCGCTCGAGGACTTGAAGATCATTACTTGCCATATCGGTAACGGCGCAAGCGTAACTGCGGTTCAAGGCGGAGTATCTATCGATACCTCGATGGGGATGACCCCGCTTGAAGGTCTGATGATGGGTACACGCAGTGGTGACCTTGATCCCGCTATCGTTCCTTATGTGATGAACAAGGAAGAGCTGTCCGTCGGCGAAGTGAACTCCATGCTTAATAAGCACAGCGGTCTCTTGGCTATTTCCGGTGTGAGCAGCGACATGCGTGATATTATTGACGGTGCGGAGAAGGGCGAGCCTAACTCCACGCTTGCTTTTGAAATGTATGAATACCGTCTGCGCAAATATATCGGTTCTTATGCAGCCGCTATGAACGGTGTGGACGTCATCGTCTTCACAGCAGGTGTCGGCGAGAACGCATCGCTGCTGCGCGAAAGAGTACTGAATAATCTTACCTTCCTTGGCATTGAGCTTGATGCTGAGGCCAACAAGGTTCGTTCCGGCGATCCGCGCCGCATCTCTACAGCTGATTCCAAGGTACAGGTGCTGGTGGTTCCGACAAACGAAGAGCTTGTCATTGCACGCGATACCTATCGCCTTGTGCAAGGAATTAACGGCTAAATTAGAGGAGAGATCTTAGGCATGGCTAACAAGAGTGTAATCAAGAATGTGAATGAGCATGTCGGAGAGAGTGTTGTTATCGGCTGTTGGGTAAACAACAAACGCTCCAGCGGTAAAATTCAATTCCTGCAGCTTCGGGATGGTACAGGCTATATCCAGGGTGTTGTGGTGAAATCGGAAGTGCCTGAGCAGGTCTGGGACGATGCGAAAAGCCTCACCCAAGAAAGCTCATTGTATGTGACCGGCATTATCCGTGAGGAACCGCGCAGCCAATCCGGGTATGAAATGACTGTTACCGGAATAGAAGTGTTGCATCTCACCGAAAATTATCCGATTACCCCGAAGGAGCATGGCGTGGATTTCCTGATGGATCACCGTCATCTCTGGCTGCGTTCCGCGAAGCAGCGTGCGGTACTCGTTATCCGTGCGGAGATCATCCGTGCGATTCAGCAGTTCTTCAATCAGAATGACTTTACGAAGGTGGATCCGCCGATCTTGACTCCAACCTCGGCTGAAGGAACCACGAATCTGTTCCACACGAAGTATTTTGATGAGGATGCCTACCTGACGCAGAGCGGCCAGCTGTACATGGAAGCTGCTGCGATGGCACTGGGCAAGGTGTATTCTTTCGGGCCGACGTTCCGTGCGGAAAAATCGAAGACCCGCCGTCACTTAATTGAGTTCTGGATGATCGAGCCTGAAATGGCCTTCACTGATCACGAAGAAAGTCTCAAGGTGCAGGAAGACTTCATCAGCTTTATCGTGCAATCCGTATTAACCAACTGCCGCGCTGAGCTTGAAGCGGTGGGCCGCGATATCTCCAAGCTGGAGAATATCAAAGCACCGTTCCCGCGGATTACTTATGATGATGCGATTAAGTTCCTGAATGAGAATGGCCATGAAATTGCCTGGGGCGATGATTTCGGCGCACCGCATGAAACTGCAATTGCGGAAGCGAATGATAAACCGGTGTTCATTACGCATTATCCGGCTTCCTTCAAGGCATTCTATATGAAGCCGCATCCTGAGCGCCCAGAGGTTGTACTCTGCGCAGACATGATCGCACCTGAGGGTTATGGTGAGATTATTGGCGGATCGCAGCGTATCGACGATCCTGCACTGCTGGAGCAACGTTTTAAAGAGCATAATCTATCAATGGATACCTATAAATGGTACATGGATTTGCGGACTTACGGTTCTGTGCCTCACTCCGGCTTCGGTCTTGGACTTGAGCGTACGGTAGCCTGGATCTGCGGCCTGGATCATGTGCGTGAAACGATTCCGTTCCCGCGTACCTTGTACCGTCTCTACCCGTAAATAACGCAAAGGGGGCTGGAGTATGGACGGCAAAGGATGGAATACCTGGGGTGAAGGCGCAGCTTTCGGTCTTCAGAACGGGATGGCCGTCATTCCTTATGCACTCTTAAAATATTACCGGAAGCTGAATCTTAGCGGCAGTGAAGCGATGCTGCTTATCCATCTGCTGTCTTTCCGGCAGGTGGAAGGCATCGAATTCCCGTCGCTGGAGGAACTGCAAAATGTGACCGGACGGAGCATATCTGTAATCGCCGGGGAGCTGCAGAAGCTGATGAAGGAAGGTTTTATCAGCATCGACGGAGATAATGACGAGCTGAGAGATATTCATTATGAGCAGTACAATTTCTCAGGATTGTACAGCAAGCTTGGTGCTTACCTTGCCGAGGCTGCACAGGAAGCTGCTCAAGGCAAGACTGCGGGCCATGCGCAGACAAGCCGGACCGCTGGACGATATTCCGGCAATCCGGCTGCTGCAGCGCCCGGAGAAGTCGAGGAGAGCCGCAACCTGTTCAGTATTTTCGAGAAGGAATTTGGCCGTCCGCTGTCGCCGATGGAATGTGAGACGATATCCGGCTGGGTAGATCAGGACCGTTATCCGGAGGAGCTCATTCTGCTTGCGCTCAAAGAATCTGTATTTGCAGGGAAGGTACACTTCCGCTACATCGACCGGATTTTGCTCGAATGGGCACGTAACCGGGTAAAGAATGCCCAGGATGTGAAGAACTACTCACAGAACTTCCGTGGAAGATAGCTGCATGAATAATTAAAAACCTGTTGGCTTGGGAAACCAAGTTCAACAGGTTTTTTTGCATGTACAAATATTTGCGACAAAAAACCTTTTGAGGTAAAATTTTACTGAAGGAGAATAAAATTAATCTTGGAGGACTTTCATGCGGATAAAGTTAATTCCCGCTCATCATAAATTCAAAAAGAAGGCCGCTGGCATTGCAATTACCGTAGGTGTTGTAGTAGTTGTTGGTATCGCAGCAATAATAACGGCATTTTTATTTAGAGGTCCTGAGGAAAATTCGGTCACATTGGATGTCTTGTCCCCAGTCACAACTCAGGAGCAAACCTCCGTAACGCAGACACCAGAAGAAAGTGTTATCGTATCTGGTGGGATTGAAACCAAGGACGGTAAAGATTTGACAATCTGGCTGGCGGCAGGCAGAGACAACAATTTCGCGGTCATGAGTAGAAAACAGGACGAGACTCTAACGATGAGCGTGGAATCTGACCAGGAGATCAAGCTTGAAATCGGAATTATTTCTGTATCGAGCGATAAAATTTACAGTGAGTCCGTCCCTAGCGGAACGGGTACTGTTACGATTACGGTGCCGGAAGACGGCGACTATCGTGTTTACATCAAGAATCATTCTGCTATAGAGGCACACTTCCGTTTAATACTTGATGAACCTCTTACTAGCCCTCTTGTATAAGTCCAGAATGGGTTCAGTAACATATACAAGAAAGCCCGCAGATGATTCCATATAGGAAGTCACATGCGGGCTTCTTTGTTATAAGCTGTTACATCAGAACCCGCTGCCTCTAGTAAATAAAGGCCATCGAGAGGTAAGGTGTTAGAGCAGTTCTTTCTCAACAGCTGCGCCCATTTCACGGGAGCGCTCGGCGCAGCTGTTCACCGCTGCAATGACCGTCTCGAAGAAATCACCTTTTTCGAGGGTTTCAATCGCGGCTTGCGTTGCACCGTTTGGAGACGTAACCTTTTTCCGCAGGGCAGCCGGTTCTTCACCTGTCTGCTGTACCATACGGGCTGCCCCCAATACGCTCTGCACGGTTAATTCTGCGCTCTGCTCCGGTGTGAGTCCGCCCCGGATACCCGCGGCGGTCATCGCTTCCATCATGTAGTAGATGTAAGCTGGTCCGCTGCCGGAGATCCCGGTCAGAATTTCCATCCGTTCCTCTTCAATCACGGAAGTGATGCCGACCGATTCAAAAATATTGAGCGCCAGGCGGCGGCCGGAGTCGTCCACTTCCTTGGAGAAGGCAATGCCGGTCGCTCCAAGTCCGATCGTACTCGAGGTGTTGGGCATCGTGCGTACTACAGGCTGTGTTGTGCCGAGCAGGGCTTGAATTGTACGGATCGTCAGGCCTGCGATAACAGAGACAATGAGCTGACCGGGTGAGAGCAGCGGAGCGAGTCCGCGAAGCGCCTCGGCAGCATCCTTCGGTTTCATAGCCAGGACAATCACATTAGCGTTTGCCAGGATTTCCGCTTTCTGCCCTGGGTCATTGCTGCCCCGTACGCCGTAGCGGCTGCGCAGCTCAGCCAGCCGTTCGCTGCTGCTGCGGTTAAGCATGGTGATGTTCTCAGAAGAAATTACGCTGCGGGCAATCATGCCCCGTACAATTGCTTCGGCCATCGATCCGGCGCCATAGAAGACGATTTTATCATTAATAAGTGGAATAGTCGGTTGCTGACACATGCAATAAGTTCCCCCTAAATGTATTGTTCAGCATACTACCGCTGATTTGTATCGACAAATTTTCTGCGGTAGTATGCCTGTTATCCCCGAATTTGACCGTTGCCGCGGATTTTATATTTGCAGGAGGTGAGTGCGGGCAGACCCATCGGGCCGCGGGCATGCAGCTTCTGGGTGCTGATTCCGATTTCGGCGCCGAAGCCGAATTCAAAGCCGTCCGTGAAACGTGTAGAGGCATTATGATAAACGGCAGCAGCGTCTACTTCCTGCAGGAAACGTGCAGCATGCTCAGCATTTTCAGTTACGATGCATTCGGAATGTTTGGTGCTGAATTCGGCAATATGGCGTAAGGCTTCATCCAGTCCGCCGACAATCCGGATATTTAGAATATAGTCATTATACTCAGTTGCATAGTCTTCCGCAGTTACCGGTACTGCCCACGGAATTAGGGCTATAGTTTCCGGACAGCCGCGTAATTCAACATTTACCCTGCGAAAGGCTTCGGCAAGCGAAAGCATATGTTCAGCGGCGTAGTCGCGGTGGACAAGCAGCGTTTCCATTGAATTACAGACAGAAGGGCGCTGGGCTTTGGCGTTAAGGCTGATCCGTTCAGCCATTTCCGGGTCACTGCCTGCATCCAGATAAGTATGGCATATGCCTGCTCCTGTTTCAATCACCGGCACGGTAGCATTGAGGACAACATTCTGGATCAGAGAGCTGCCCCCGCGCGGAATAATGACATCGAGGAGGCCATTCAGCTTGAGCATCTCATCCACAGAGGAACGGTTCGGATCTTCAATCAGCTGCAGAGCTGCGGCAGGGATTGCCGTTTCAGCCAAAGCGTTATGCAGTACTTCGACAATTTTACGGTTGGACGAGAGGGCGGAAGATCCGCCGCGCAGGACCACGGCATTCCCGGTCTTCAGGCACAGCCCGGCTGCGTCAACCGTCACATTAGGACGAGCTTCATAGATAATGCCGATAACCCCAAGCGGGACGCGGATTTTCTCGATCGATAGACCGTTAGGACGTTCAATCGTTTCGAGTGTGTCGCCGATAGGGTCAGGCAAGACAGCGATTTGCTGCAATCCCTCCGAAATGGCATCTATCCGGCTGACATCCAGTGCCAGACGGTCCAGCATCGATTCCGGAGTGCCGGCGAGACGCCCGCGCTCCAGGTCTTCCAGATTGGCGGCAATAATAGCTGAGGCTTCTCGCCGCAATGCTGCAGCCATGATAAGCAGTGCTTCATTTTTCTGGCCTGTGGTTAGGCTTGCAAGTATCCCTGTGGTCTCTTTCGCCAAAGAGGCTTTAGTAACGACTTCACTCATATCTTTCCCTCCTGTACATTGTTTATCGTAGCGTAATCCATTCATCGCGGTGAATCACCTCGAGCCGGTGGACTTCACCAAGCTTCGGGACAATCTCGCGGCTGGGCAGACCCTGAATGCTGCGCAGCTGGGTGTCATCATAGTTTACGATGCCCCGGCCCAGCAAGGTAGCATCGGGCCCGAGCACTTCAACCACATCTCCGGAGTGAAAGCTGCCTTCGATGCGCTTAACACCGACCGGCAGGAGGCTATGGCCGCCGTGAAGCAGCGCTTCAACGGCACCTTCATCCACATATAAAGATCCGAGCGGGGTCGACATGAAACCGAGCCACTGCTTTTTGACCGGCAATGAAGAGAGCGTGGTATCAAAATACGTCCCCTTACCCGTTCCTGCTGCAGCCAGTCGTAGATCTCCTGGTTCGGTGGCTCTGCCGATAAACACAGGTACTCCGCCTCTGGTGGCGATTTTGGCAGCGTCAATCTTGGAGCGCATGCCGCCTGTCCCTACACTAGAGCCTGCTCCGCCTGCGAAGGCATAGATTTCAGGAGTGATCTCCTTCACGTGACTGTAGCGGACGGCATCGGGATTCTTGCGGGGATCGCCGCTGTATAATCCGTCCATGTCCGTCAGCACCAGGAGGCGGGAGGCTTTCAGGAGGTTCGCGACCAGCGCTGATAACGTATCATTGTCCCCGAACTTCAGCTCATCGACCGATACGGTGTCGTTCTCATTGAATACGGGAACAGCGCCTTGCCGGAGCAGCTCCTCCACCGTCATCATAGCGTTGTTCATCGCCCGCCGGCTGCAGAAGTCGGTGCGGGTCAGCAGAATCTGGGCGGTCGGCAGGCCATGCTGTCCGAAAGCCTCCTGATAGGCCTGCATCAGCATAACCTGTCCGACTGCGGCTGCAGCCTGCTTCTCGTGCAGCAGCTTCGGCCTGGACGGATAGCCGATACCGCGGAAGCCGGCGGCTACCGCTCCGGAGGTCACCAGCAGCACCTCACAGCCGTCCTTCCTTAGTGCAGCAATCTCTGCGGCGAAGAAGGCCACGGCCTCGCGGTTTAATCCGCCTTCAGGGCCGGTGAGCGAACTGCTGCCTATTTTGACTACAATACGTGTCGTCAATTATCTTCACTTCCCTTTCAGAATAAAAAACATAAACCTGAAAACGACAAAAAGCCCCCATCCTAAGACTTAGCAAAGGACGAAAGCATGATTAACTTCCGCGGTACCACCTTCATTGATGAGGGATCATCCGACTTCATTCTCATAACGGGAGTTTCCGTCCTGCAGAAGGCAGGCCGCTCGGGGGTAGGATTCAGAAATAACAACCGTGGTAAATTCTCTCAGCCTTCCGGAATTTACTCTCTGCTCACGGATAGAGACATTTCTTACTGGTCCCGTCTGCACGTTTCACTATTTGACATTTAGAATACCATGGCAGTGTGCCGTTTGCAAAGGGTGTATACTGGAATATTTTTGGGCTTGTTACACGTCCGTCAGGCTGGCCACGGTTGTTTTGAAGGTTTCAATAAAAACCTCAGCGGCCTTGGACAAATAGCGGCCACGGCGGTAGGCGATTACCAGTGTACGGCTGGGTACAGGCTCGGCCAGCGGCAAGTAGACAGGCACGAATTCACTGCGCGGTGCCCGCGCGATGAAATGGGGCACGAGTGTAACTCCCATCCCTGTGGCGACGAGCGACTGCACTGTCTCCATATTATTGCTCTCGAAGACGATCCGCGGCTCGAACCCGGCTTCACGGCATAGCTCTACCGTCATTTTGCGGAAGCCCTGCCCTTCTTTCAGCACGATAAACGGCTCGTCCTTCAGTTCCTCCAGAGCTGTTCGGATCCCTTGGGCACTGCGGGAAGCCAGCGGGTGTTCTGGAGGCACCGCCAGGTCGATCCGTTCCTCTCCAAGCACTTCATAGGCCAGCGTTGGAATCTCCAGGGGGAGGGAGAGCAGGCTTAAATCAGTCTGGCCGCTGGCGGTCAGCTTTTCAAGATTCATAGAAGAGTCCTCAAGCAGTGAAATCTCAAGCTCCGCATATTTCCGTTTGAACACGGGCAGTACATGGGGCAGCAGATGTGCTCCGGTAATCGGCATGCTTCCGACCACTACACGGCCGGTGCGCAGCTGTGAAATATCAGACATTTCCTGCCGCAGCAGCTCTACCGCGTCGATTATTGCTTCAGCCTGCTCAACGAACTTTTCTCCGGCATATGTCAGCTCCACAGAGCTGGTATTGCGCTGGAACAGCATAACGCCAAGCTCCTTCTCCAGCTTGGACAGCTGCTGGCTGAGTGAGGGCTGGGCTACATGCAGCTTGTCCGCAGCACGTGAGAAATTCCGCTCCGCTGCAATTTGCAGCGCATACTGCAATTGTCTAAGTTCCATAGTTTACTCCTCGATTGATATAGATTACTTATAAGTATAGCCTATAGAAACCTGTTTTAATATAGTCTACTATGTGACATCAGCTCTTTCATATTAAGCGTTAGCTTATAGGTTAAACCTATTGCTTTTATAGAAATCATATCTTGGAATTATAAACAACACGATGTTATATTTAGATCATTCAAGAGAGACTCCACGCTCTCTTCCAAATGAACGATTCTACTATATGAGGTGAAACCATGGGCAACAAGACAATGTTTGAGAAAATTTGGGATAATCACGTAATTCATCAAGAGGAAGGCAAACCTAGCATCATCTATATTGACCTGCATCTGGTGCATGAGGTTACTTCTCCGCAGGCTTTTGAAGGACTCCGCTTAAGCGGCCGCAAGGTCCGCCGCCCGGAATTGACCTTTGCCACTATGGACCACAATGTTCCAACTAAGGACCGTTTCAATATTACAGACCCGATCTCCAAGCAGCAGATTGACACATTGTCGCAGAACTGCCGCGATTTCGGAGTCAGACTGTTTGACCTGAACGATATCGACCAGGGTGTCGTGCACGTTATGGGACCGGAAATCGGCTTGACCCATCCCGGCAAAACGATTGTCTGCGGCGACAGCCACACCTCCACACACGGGGCATTCGGCGCACTGGCCTTCGGCATTGGAACAAGTGAAGTTGAGCATGTACTGGCTACCCAGTGTCTGCAGCAGTCCAAAGCCAAAACAATGGAAGTCCGCTTCACCGGCAAACGCAATAAGGGAGTAACTGCCAAGGATATGATTCTCGGCGTCATTGCTAAATACGGCACTGATTTTGCTACCGGTTATGTTATTGAATATACCGGCGAAGCGATCCGTGAGCTGTCGATGGAAGAACGGATGACCGTCTGCAACATGTCGATTGAAGGCGGAGCGAGAGCTGGCCTGATTGCACCGGATGAGACAACTTTTGAATATCTGCGCGGACGTGAGTATGTGCCGCAAGGCGAAGCCTACGATGCTGCTGTTGCTTCCTGGAGAAGCCTGGTTAGCGATGAAGGTGCCCAGTATGATATTGTTGTTGAATTCGACGTGGAAACACTGATTCCGCAGGTAACCTGGGGTACTAGTCCGGGTATGGGTACGGACATCACTTCGAGTGTGCCTAACCCTGCAGATTTCACCACCGAAAATGAACGTAAAGCTGCTGAAAAGGCGCTTGAATATATGGATTTGGCACCAGGTACGCCGATCTCTGAAATTGGCATCGATTATGTCTTTATCGGCTCCTGCACCAACGGTCGGATTGAAGACCTGCGGGCTGCCGCTCAGGTAGCAAGAGGCCACAAGGTGTCTGATAGAGTTAAGGCAATTGTTGTTCCCGGCTCCGGGCGTGTGAAGATGCAGGCGGAGAAAGAAGGCCTCGACAAGATATTCACCGAAGCGGGCTTCGAATGGCGTGAAGCAGGCTGCAGTATGTGTCTGGCAATGAACCCTGATGTTCTGCAGCCTGGACAGCGCTGTGCTTCGACCTCGAACCGCAACTTTGAAGGACGCCAGGGACGCGGCGGACGTACGCACCTTGTTTCTCCGGCGATGGCGGCTGCGGCGGCAATCAAAGGACGGTTCACTGACGTACGTGACTGGAATTACAAGACGGAAGCCGTCAACGCATAGAAACTTTGAGAGAGAGCGGGAGGAAATAACAATATGGAAGCTTTCAAAAAATTAACGGGAATCGTTGCCCCGGTCGACCGGGTAAATGTGGATACAGACGCTATTATTCCAAAACAGTTTTTGAAACGGATTGAACGGACCGGTTTCGGACAATTTCTGTTCTATGAATGGCGTTTTGACGAAGCCGGCAATGACAATGCCGCTTTTGAAATGAACAAACCACGCTATCAGGGGGCATCCGTGCTGATCTCGCGGGCTAACTTTGGCTGCGGATCCTCGCGGGAGCATGCGCCATGGGCAATTATGGACTATGGCTTCAGAGTGGTGATTGCACCATCCTATGCCGATATTTTTTATAACAACTGCTTTAAGAACGGCATCCTGCCGATCAAACTGTCGGAGTCACAGGTGGATGAACTGTTCAACCGTACTGCTGAGCATGAAGGGTACAGCCTGACAGTGGATCTGGAGAACAATAAGCTCAGTGATGAGTATGGACTCACCATCAGCTTTGAGCTGGATGAGCACCGCCGCCAGTTCCTGTTGCAGGGGCTTGATGATATCGGCCTGACACTGAAGCATGCGGATGAAATCGCAGCTTATGAAGAGCGTCATGCGGCGAAGCTGTTCTCTTAATTAAGACACAGATATCCGCAAACTTTACAAATTTTACACAAAACTTCTATTTCCGGGTGTCGGAAATAGAAGTTTTTTTGCTATAATCGATATATTCATTGCCTATAGAGGCAACTTTTGGAGAGTTCTGTCGTCTAAACCTTATCTGTGTATGTATTTGTATCTATTATTTGCCAAAAGGAGAGTAAGGGATGAGAAGAGCCGGACAACGGGTGTTATTTCTTTTGCTGCTGCCACTGCTATTGCTATCATTCGCCGGCCGTGAAGCCGCCGCTGCCGGAAACGGCGCAGGCAGGATTATTATGGACAACCAGGAGCTGGCATTACCACAGGGAATCAAGCTTGAAAACGTAAATGGAAGCGTTATGATTCCTATCCGCGTAGTTGTGGAGAACTTGGGATTTCAGGTGCAATGGGAGCAGAAATCGAAAAAGGTAACCGTTCAGCAGGATGGCAAAACGGTTCAGCTAGCGGTTGGAAGCAAAATTGCTGAAGCCGATGGAGTTAGTCTCGCCTTGAATGCCGCTCCCAAGCAGAATGGCGGAACAGTCCTGGTGCCGATCCGCTTTGTCAGTGAGCAATTCGGCCTGAAGGTCGGCTGGGATAACGATGACAAAACGGTTTATCTCAGCGGCAGCCAGACCAGCGGTTCTGAGACCTCCGTGGATCCGCTGCCGTCTCTCAGTCCGACTCCGCAGCCTGCGGCGGCAACTCCAACTCCAAGTCCTAGTCCTAGTGCGACAACAGCTTCAGTAATAACACCAGGGGCTGACGATGATCTGGGGACAGGAACGCTTGGTCCAACCGCCACACCGATTCCGGGCAGTGCCGGTACAGTGGTGACTACGCCGCAGGTCATGGGTGCCGTATTCAGTGAGAATCGTCTCATCGTTGCGGTAGCAGGAGGCGCTAAACCGACGGTTACGAAGATCAGCAATCCGGAACGGATCGTGATCGATTTTCCCGGAGCTGCCTTTGCACCGGATTTCGTTGGCAGTCTGCCAAGTGTTGCTGCAAACGGCACTCCGCAAGGCAAGCTGGACGTTGCCGGATACCCGCTTGTATCTGAAGTGCGGTATGCGCTGTTTAGTACAAGCCCCTCTACCGTCAGATTTGTCATTCAAACGGTCGGGGGCCAGCCTTATCAGCTGAGTACCGATAACAGTACAGGACTTGTCACCATTGATTTAAATGCAACAAGCAACAGCGGAAGTGCTGGTGGAGGTGCAGTTTCTTCAGGGAAACCAGTTGTAGTACTTGATGCCGGTCACGGCGGCAAGCAATCCGGGGCTGTCAGTCTCACAGGAAAGCTGGAGAAGGACATTAATTTAGCGATCGTCAATAAAGTGGGAGCGCTGCTAATACAGGATGGCCGGGTTGACGTTGTGTTTACGCGAACTAATGATATAACGCTAGGCTTGCAGGACCGTGTAAATATCGCCGAGGCAGCCAATGCGAATCTGTTCATTTCAGTACACGGCAATTCTCTTCCGGAAGCTTATCCTAACCGGGAGAAAGTTAACGGCAGTGAAACCTATTACTCGCGGACTGAGAGTCTGCCCCTGGCCCAGATTATGCACAAGCATCTGGTAGCGGGCACCAGCTTTAAGGATAACGGAATCAGAACTAAAAGCCTGCACGTCACAAGGGAGACCAGCATGCCAGCTGTACTGCTGGAAGTAGGGTATATGAGCTCTGCAGCGAACGAATCCGCCATGCTCAGCGAACAGCTGCAAAATAATCTGGCGAGGGAAATTGTTGCCGGAATATATGAATATCTTGGTCTGTAAATGCAGCAGATTACTGATAGATTATGAGGAAACTTAGGCGCCGGTTGGAATTAATTCGCAACTTTTAAACTGAAGCGGCGTCTAAACAATGTCGAAGGTTGTCTATGGCCAGGTCATCATGAACGCCGGTTTTCCGGCGGAATACTAGATTCTTAGAGGTGAAGAATGAAGAAATTTGCTTTTATGCTGTTGCTAATGCTCTTTGTATTGATTTTACCGGAGCATGGACAGGCTGCTGCCGGAAACAACCAGATTTTTCTCGATGGAAAGGAACTGACAGCAGGTCAAGAGGTTCCTGTTGAGAATGTGAACAGCTCCATTATGGTACCGCTAAGAATGATTGCTGAGAACCTTGGCTACAAGGTTGGCTGGAATCAGACAAGCAAGACAGTTACGATTGAACAGCAGGGCAAGACCGTTAAGCTGATCGTAGATCAGACGACAGCTTCTGTAGATGACAAAACGGTCATACTTACCAATGCTCCTCTTAACAGGAGCGGGACTACCCTGGTACCGATCCGCTTCATAAGCGAGCAGTTCGGGCTGACTGTCAGCTGGGACAACACACAAAAGATTGTAAACCTTATTACCCCCGAAACCGGCGGTAATAACACTGGTTCAGACAGTGGAGCTAGTGACGGTGGAACAAGCGTTGACGTACCGCCGGCTGAAACGACAAATAACCTGACCATGGTGAACGGCATCAGCTTTAATGAGAACCGGCTGACCATCGCGATGGAAGGTAATGCCGTTCCGAAGGTATCGAAGGTGAGCGGTCCGGACCGGATTGTGGTCGATCTGCCAAATGCTACTTTCTCCGATTTGTTCGGAACCGGGCAGGTGCTGGATCCTAACCTTAACGGCAGTCTTAGTGTAACGGATTATCCCGATGTATCCGGAGTGCGCTACTCCCTGTATAGCACTGATCCGTATACCGTCCGTTTTGTCATTGATTTAAAAACTCCGAAGAACTATAGCGTTGATATTTCTGGAGATACCTCCAAGCTGGTTGTCATTGATCTGAATGCCGTTAGCACAGGTGATACAGCAACCCAGCCTGGCAACAGCGGGCGGAAGCTGATTGTGCTGGATGCCGGACACGGAGCCAAGGACTCAGGAGCAATAGGTGTTACGAAGAAATATGAAAAGAACTTTAATTTAGCCGTTGTTCTGAAAGCAGCTGAGCTGCTGAAAAAAGAAAGTAACATTGACGTGGTGCTGACCCGCAGTGATGATACCTTCCTTGAACTGAAGGACCGTGCCGCAATGGCTAACAATCTGCATGCGGATCTCTTTATTTCGGTTCATGCGAACAGCAGTGCTTCACCGGCTGCTACAGGGTCAGAAACCTACTACCAGCGTGCTTCTAGCAAAGCTCTCGCAAGTGTGATGCATAAGTATCTTGTGCAGGCAACCGGACTCAGCGACCGCGGCGTACGGTACGGGAATTTCCATGTTATCCGTGAAACGACTATGCCTGCCGTTCTTCTTGAAGTTGGTTATTTAAGTAATAAAGGCGATGAATCATTGCTGTTCTCAGAAGCGCTGCAGAATAGAGTCGCAGCTGGGATCGTGAGCGGGATCAAAGAATATCTCGGATTAAAATAACAGCCAAGCGGCAGATAAGAGCCGCAAAGCGTGGAAAGGCCAGCATAGCAGGCTGAACAGGCTTTGCAGTTCTGTCTGCCCGTATTCATCTAGAGGGGGTAATGTTGATGAACAAGAAATTAACGTATACAGCGGTCTCAGCCGTTCTTCTGATGGTAATTGCCGGATGCGGAGAGAAGCCGGCAGCCTCTCCGGATGCAAATGCAGATCAAGGTAATAATTCGGTTGTAAGCGCGGCTGGAGGGAATTCGGAGAACAGCGGAGGCGAGGTGGTTACACCTTCCATTGCTCCGTCGGCAGAGGCAACCCCTGCTCCTACAGCGACCGCTAAGCCAACCGAACCGGCCAAGCAGTCTCAGGATATTGAAGTTTATTATACGGATCCTCAGCAGATGAATTTGATTGCTGCTACTGGAACGATCAGCTTTGCGAGTGAAAGCGAGAAATACAGCGAGGCATTCAAAACGCTTCAGAGCAGCAGCAATGCGGAGCAAGTGCCACTCTGGAGCGGTATTGAGCTTAAATCGCTGGATTTCAAAGACGGGCAGATTGTGATGGATATTCACAAACCGGATGAAGCCCAGCTTGGCGCAGGCGGTGAGTCTCTGGCGATAAGTGCGCTGGCCAAGACCCTCTTCCAGTTTGAAGAAGTGAAATCGGTAGAGCTTCTGGTCGATGGTGAGCAGGTGGAAAGTCTGATGGGGCATGTGGATCTGGAGCATCCGTTGACCAGAGAGAACAGCGGCCTCTAAATTCTGTGCAGGATTCGGAGCATGAATCCGCGAATAATGAATTGAACATTTACATGGATCATTGAGAGGGGAATAACCTATTGTCCGGTCAAAAAAGATCAAAACATTCGATTAAGGCTTATTCAACCAAAGCGGCATCAGCTGTTCTGGCCGGTGCTATGGCATTCGGCGGAGCCGGGGCTGCTTTTGCAGATACTGCGATTACCCCGGCTACTACTTCTGCAGCTGCAACGACTCAAGCTGCTGTGGTATCTTCGGGTATTTTTAGTGATGTGAAAACTGGCTTCTGGGCCGAGAAACATATCTACAAGCTAGCTTCGCAGGGAATCGTAGTCGGCAATAACGGCTTGTTCCGTCCAGGGGATTCGGTCACTCAGCAGGAAGCTGTACTGATGGCACTCCGCTTCATGAAGCTGCAAGGCAATATAAGCAGTACAACGGATGTAGTGCTTCCAACCAATTTCCAGGTTTCGAATTATTATAAGGCGTACGTTGTGCTAGCTTTCCAGTCAGGACTGCTGGATAAGACCGTAGAGATGGCAGCGGATAATCTCAAAACCTCCTGGGGTGAACGCAAAGCTTCCCGTGAGTGGATTGCTGAATTGCTGATTAGAGCCTTGGGCAAAAGCTCGCAGGCAGCATCGGTGGCTAATGAGCCAACCGGTTTTGCCGATGATGCTAAGGTTTCGGCGAATAAACGCGGTTATATCAATACTGCGGTAGATCTGGGATTGGCTAACGGTTTGGTCGGCAACCGGTTTGATCCGCAAGGAGCGGTAACCCGTGCTCAGCTGGCGACTTTTTTCAGCCGGGCAGAAGCGCATAATACCCTGCAGTACGACAATACGGTATCGGGCACTATCAGTGCGTTAAAAGACGGGAAAATGACTGTTTACAGCAACGGCGCTTCCTCTGTCTATAACCTGAGTCCGAACACAGCTTACTTCAACAGCACTTCCGACACAAGAATCAATCTGAGTGATATTCAGCCCTATACAAAGGTTACTGTCATCGGAGCTACTTATAATGCGGCCTATGTAGAGTTGACTGATGCTACTCCGCAGATAGAGACTGCTGAAGGTACCTTCGCCAAAATTACGCAGGGAATTATCTGGGTGGATTCGGCAACCGGTTATGACCAGTACAGCTATGATGCTAATACAGTCTTTGTTGATGTGAACGACGCTGCCATCACGGCTTCGTCTATTACAGCAGGCAGTAAGATTAAGCTTGTGCGTGAAACATACAGCGGTTCACACAAAGTGGTTAAGCTCCAGGTAACCTCGGGGATTGTAAACAAGACAACCACGGGAACACTTCAAAGCATTAACCTGGCAGCCAAAAGCATAACCTTCAAAAATGCAGCCGGAACGGTGGAAACCTACAACTGGGAAGAGGGTGCCACACTATTCAGCTCCCAAAACGCTGTACTGCAGCCAGCCGACCTCAAGGTCAATGCAGCCGTGAAATATACGATTAAGAATAATGTTATTGCAGCTGTTGAAGTGACATCAGGAACAGAACGAACGGTGCAGGGTTCGATTGTTGAAATGACAGGCTCAACTATAGTGTATAAAAAAGCAGATGGTACACGTGAAGTTAGGCTGCTCGCAACCTCCCCAACCATAATAATTCCTAATGTGGCAGCTCCGGTTGCCGGGGATCTTATCGCCGATGCTACCGGGGGGGACAATGTTCAGCTTACACTGAACAGCAGCGATCAGGTTACCAAAATTGAAGTGACCAGCCGGCAGATTGAGCAATATAGCGGATCAACGGTTATTGCATATAATACGAAATCACAGCTGCTTACCTTTATGGACAATAATAACAAAGCACATGTGGTTCAGATTGATGCCAATACGAAGCTTGCCTATGATGGTGCGCCAACCACTTCGCTGATTAACATGGCGACAAGATTGACTGAAAACCGTAAAGTTGATGTGGTTTCGATAAATGAGCGTGCGTTGTCTGTAGAAAGTACAACCAAATACAGCGGAACACTGGCTTCAGTGAGTACCTCAACCAAAACGATAGTGCTTAAGCTAAGCAATGGCCAGTTGCTGACACTGCCTTATCCTTTATCTGTAGATTACTTTGGTAAGACTTCAGCTGCCATTACTGATGTCTCTCTTAACAGTCAAGTCACAGCGGTGCTCTCCGGAAGCCAGGATGTTATTTCTGTTCTCCGGGTTCAATCATCGGCACAGCTTGAAGTAACCTCAGTAAACAGTACTACGAATAAGCTGGGTGTGAAATGGTCAGGCGGTACGAGTGAGCTGTACACGTTAACTATTCCAATGACAAATGAAGCCGGACAGAAAATTACTGTAAGTGATTTGAAAGCCGGAGATTTTGTAAATGTGAAGTTCGAAGGAAGTGCAGCGCTCTCCATCCAAGCAGTTAAGGTTAGCCTTGGACAGGTGGCTGCACTGGATACTACAGCAAGCACTCTAACGGTGAAGGATTACACTGGAGCCACCCAGACCTATTCGGCCGCCGGCGGGGTAAAGATCATCCGGGACGGAGTAACGACAACAGCGCTTGGAAATATTACAACTGCAGACCGTGTGGAAGTTCGCAAGGATGCTGATGGAGCAATCATTATCCGTGTATTGACCCAGCTGAGCCGGGCATTCTCACGTGTAGATAGCAGCAGTAATGAGCTGCAGGTCAAACGCTCTAATCTGAACGATCCTTACCGCTACACCTTTGCTTCCAATGTATATATTCATCAAGGTGACACGACTTTATCCGTGCAATCTCTCAAAGAAAATGATAATATTATAATGTATTTCAATAATGATGTTATCGTTGAAATTGTGAAACAATAAAGTTATGGTGGATTTCCGGGTGAAACACCGTCTTGACGCAGAGGAAATACTGCGTCAAGACGTTTTTTTTGAAATATAAGAATAGATAGAATGCTCACCATTATGTATACTTATATTTCGGTAAACAATGAGAAGATACGCTCGCAATTGAAACGAATACCTCCTTTTGTAGACAGGTCATCCGTTTCTGCATGGTTCGAGTGTAAATACTCCGTGGAGGGGACGCTATGAAAGCTGCAGAGGTCCGCCACATTCTGGATAGTATTGGAGACTTGTTTCCTGATGCGCATTGTGAACTGAACCACAAGAACGCCTTCGAGTTAACGATTGCGGTATTGCTATCAGCCCAATGTACGGACGCAACAGTAAACAAAGTGACCGAGGACCTGTTTCAAAAGTACAAAACTCCATTGGATTATGTTTCTGTACCCTTGGAGGAGCTGGAGAATGACATCCGGCGCATCGGGTTGTTTCGCAACAAAGCCAAGCACATTCACAACCTCTGTTTGATTCTGATTGAACAATACGGCGGTGAAGTGCCGCAGGCGCATGACTTACTGGTAACCTTACCGGGTGTCGGACGCAAAACGGCTAATGTTGTAGTTTCCAACGCATTTGGTGTCCCGGCCATAGCCGTAGACACTCATGTGGAACGTGTAGCAAAACGGCTCGCACTAGCAGGCTGGAAGGATTCTGTGCTGGAAGTAGAGAAGAAACTGATGAAGGTGGTCCCCCGTGAGGAATGGACGCTTACACATCACCGGCTGATCTTTTTTGGACGATATCACTGCAAGGCCCAGAATCCTGCATGCCAGATTTGTCCGTTGCTCGATGTGTGCCGTGAAGGCAAGAAGCGTATGAAAACCGCCGTAATCAGGAAAGATAAGATTACAGCGGGAGCAAGTAAAAAGTTAGAGATGAAGAAGAGGATGGGATAGAGATGAAGTGCATTTCTGTGTATACTGATAATTTTGAGGCGTTTTCCGATATTTTTGACCGTGTAGTTGAAAGTCCGCTTGAAGAAAACGAAGAGCAGGAAGTAGAAGGCATCACAATCAGCCACTCCGGCGATGTGCCTGAGCATTACCTGGAGCGTATGTCCCAGAAGCCTGAGGTTGTCGTAATGAAGGACAAGTCCCGCGGCTTGACGATTCTCCAGCATGGCAAAGTATTTGAAATTCTGCTTCCAGTATTGGAAACAGCTTAATATTATTCTACTCAAAGAGCCGTCCCTTTAGGGGCGGCTCTTTTTTGTGGAGCATGGCTAGTGGAAAGGATGATTATTCTCTCTAACTTGAGTGCTATGACGAGAATGATCTCAGCCTTAAAGAATAAGCAATATTGACCATTAGGGAGGGTACCAGTACCGTGACGCACAGCATAAGGGCCACAAAGGAAAAATTCTGAAGCAGCCGGACGTTCTTCATGTAATCCTTCCTCCTTCAAAGTATGGATTGCGGCATGCCCGTGCCGTGCCATTCTTAATCTCCGCTCATCCTCGTCCTCATTCAGTAATATATAATTGGTTTTCTGCATCTTCTTGATTAAGGTATAAAGCGTTGCCGGTCCGATCTTGACCTCTCCGTCTGTAAGCTCTTCGATATACTTCATTATCGCGTAACCGTGTTTAGGAGAAAATAAGGCCAACAGGATGTAGTACGCCGAATCGGTCAGTTGTTCGGCTGCAATGTTTTGCATTGTCAAGAGTATCCCCGGAAAGTTTACAATAAGTGAATTTTGTAAGGGATTATAGCTGTTTTTGTAATCTGTGATTATTTGATTTATGACAAACTGGTGATAGAATGAAGATATTCTTGTACACTTTAAATTTAAAGATAACGGTTTTTAAATATTAATGAGGAAGAAAATGTAAAATGGTCCCGAATTTAGCGGCCATATCAGCGGAGAAGTACATAGATATAGGTGTAAAGACATTATAGAAGACGGCGGAGGTGGACGTTTGTGCGAGCAGAACCAGCGAAGCTGGAGCAGATAAAGGAATCAGGGCTGACATCGCTTAAATCATTAATGGATCAGTGGGGCGAACGGGAAACGTCCCGGGTGATTGCTGATTTGCAGGTTAAGGAACAAAGGCATGAGCTGACGCTTGCCTTTTGCGGGCATTTCTCTGCAGGGAAATCGAGCATGATCAACAGGCTGTGCGGCAGTGAAGTGCTGCCTTCCGGACCTATACCCACAAGCGCAAATGTGGTATCCATCCGCAGCGGGGCGCCGCGTGTATTGTTGTATCCTGTCACAGATAAGCAGGTTCCTTGGGAGACGACTCCTGACCGGCTGCAGGAATATTGCCGCAGCGGTAATGAGTATTCGGCAATTGAGGTATGGGAAACGGTTCCATTGCTTGGAGCTCATGGCGTGCTGATGGATACTCCTGGTGTCGATTCCACGGATGACGGGCACCAGGCGGCGACACGTTCGGCGCTGCATCTGGCTGATGTAGTGTTCTATGTGATGGACTACAATCATGTACAGTCGGAGAATAATTTGGCTTTCGCCAAAAATCTCAGTGATTGGGGAAAACCGCTGTATCTTATTGTCAATCAGATCGACAAGCACCGTGAGCAGGAAATTACTATCGAAGCCTACCGGCAGCAATTGGAAAGCGCTTTCGAATCTTGGGGAATTCAGGCAGCGGGACTGCTGTTTACTTCGCTCAAGGTGCAGGCGCATCCGCTGAACCAGTGGGATGAATTATTAAGCCTGATTACCCGGCTACTGGAGCAGCGGGAGGAACTGCTGCAATACAGCTTGTCCCGATCTGCACATCATATCGCAGATACGCTGATGGCTGCTTATCATGAAGAACAGCGGGAAGAACGGGAGCCGCTGCTCGAAGAAGCAGAGGGGGCAAATGAAGCTGCGGTGCAGCGGGAAATCGCTGCCTGCGCCACAGAAAGGGATGAATTGGCAGAGCTGCCCGGCCAGGCCAGGGGAAGCCTACGCAGCGGACTTGACTCCCTGCTGGGCAACAGCAATCTTATGCCTGCAGATGTTAGAGAGGCTGCCGGGGCTTATATTGAGAGCTGTGCCCCCGGCTTCCGACGAGGTCTCCTGTTCACTGCCGCCAAGCGGGAGAAGGAGCAGGCGAACCGGCTTGTCTCCTGGCACGCGCTGCAGAACCGGGAGATTTCGGGCCAGCTGGACTGGCATATTCTTCAACTGGTCAGGGAATGGGCAGAAGCCCTCGGCCTGTGGGAAGAGGGGGCCGAAGCCCGGCTGAAGGACAGCCTCCCGGCGGTGAGCCGGGAGTGGCTGGCGGCTGCAGTGAAGCCGGGAACGGGGACTGGCGGCGAGGCGCTGCTTAATTTCTGCCGCACCCTCGCCCCCGGCTGGGTGCGGGGGGTGTGGGCAACCGCGGCCGCGCCTAGCGCAGCGCCGCGTGAAGCCCAGCCGCAGCAAGGCGCCGCGGCTGGCACCCAAGGCCCCGCCGCCGAAGGCTGGGCGGCGGGGGCAACGCCTGCGGGCGGACGCCGCAGGCTGGGGGAGGCCGCAGCGGTGCTGAACGCTGCGGTAGAGCTGCTGCGCGGCGAGCCGGCGATGGCTTCGGTGGCGCGCAGCCTGGCGGCGCGGGCGGCGGATCTCGCCGGCGGCCGCTTTACGATGGCGCTGTTCGGAGCGTTCAGCGCCGGCAAATCCTCGTTCGCCAATGCGCTGCTTGGCGAAGACGTGCTGCCCGTGTCTCCGCATCCCGCCACGGCCGCCGTGGGGCGGATTCTTGCGCCGGAGGGCGGGTTCCGCCATGCTACAGCCGTGGTGACGATGAAATCGGCTGAGGAATTCTGGGAAGATATTCTCCATTCCTTTGGTGTGCTGCAGCTGGCGCCGCCGCAGCGGCAATCCTGGACTGCGGCTGCCGCAGGCCTGCAGGTCAGCGGACTGCATCCATCGGCTCTGCCGCATGTCGGATTCCTGCGGGCCGCAGCGGCAGGGTGGAAGAAGGCGGAGGGCCTGCTGGGTACGGTCCGCACGGTCGATCTGCAGGAGTACCGCAGTCTGGTCGCAGATGAGACACAGGCTTGCTTTATCCAGGGGACTGACCTGTATTATGACTGTCCGCTTACCGCTAGCGGCATTGTGCTCGTCGATACGCCGGGAGCAGATTCTCTGCATGCGCGGCATACCGGCGTGACGTTTGGCTACATGAAAAATGCAGATGCCATTTGTTTCGTGACCTATTACAATCATGCCTTCTCCAAGGCGGACCGTGGTCTTCTGGCCCAGCTGGGCAGAATCAAGGACAGCTTTGCGCTGGATAAAATGTTCTTCATTATCAATGCCTCTGATCTGGCAAGTAATAAAGAGGAGCTGGAGGAGGTTAAAAAGCATGTCGCGCAGAACCTACGGGCCGGCGGGCTAACCTCGCCGCGCATTTATGCCCTCTCGAGTCTGCTGGCGCTGGAAGGCAAGACAGGGAGGGATCGGGACAGATATGACGCGTCCCGGTTCCGGAGTTTCGAAGATGCGCTGGCACAATTCGCCGGCGGCGAACTGCCGCAGCTTTCGCTGGCCGCAGCGAGGGAGAGCATAACCGCTGTCCGTCTGCGGGCAACAGAATGGCAGGAGCTCGCTGCCATGGAGGCTGGGCGGCGGGAAGCAGGCATGCAGGAGCTGCAGGAGCGTAAAGCTGCAGTCGGGAAGCGGCTCATGCTGCTTGCAGCAGAAGCAAGGCCTGTCCGTGATCTGCGGCGTGAAGGGGAGGAACTGCTGTATCATGTCCGGCAGCGGATCGGCTTCGCCTTGGGACGGTTCTTCCAGGAATCCTTCCATCCATCGCTGCTGCGTGAAGATGCCCGCAACTTGAAAGACATCTTCACCGCCTGCGGCAGAGAGCTGGAGCGTACCCTGCAGCGGGAACTGGAGCAGGAATTGTGGGCAACCACGCTGCGGCTCGAAGCAGCAGGACACCGGTTCGTCCAACTGGCTGTTCAGTCTGCAGCAGAGGAACTGTCTATTTCTCCGCAGGAATTGCAGTTCCTGGAGAATGAGAAGGATGAGTGGCCATCACCGGATACGCTGGAAGCTTCTTGGAATCCGCTTGACTGGCTGTCGCTCTGGAGCTGCTTCAAATCCCCCCGCTATTTCTTCGAGGGGCCGGGCCGGTCTGAGCTGCGCGCTGAAGCCGAGCCGCTGCTGAAAGAGGCTGTCGCCGGGGCGGCAGCAGTGCAGGAGAAGCTGCTGCTGGATTTCTATGCGGATGCTCTGGAGAAGGCACTAGGACGGGCAGCAGACAGACTGCGCGAAGAGTTAAACGAGCGGGAAGAGGCCATGTCAGAACTGCTGAGAGGAGGTGATTCTGCGGAGCATTGGAGCGAAGTTGCTTTACAATTGCGCCGTCTTGAACATTCATTCGACGATATCGTGGACAATGATCTGTGAAGTTTGTAGGAAAATGTCGAAGAACACTTGCAAATTAGCCGTTAATGGAAGAAAATAAAGAAGCCTGGAAATTTACAATGAAACTGCTGCGTTTACAGAAACAAAGAAAATACAGCAGTCAAATTTGCGAAAGAGGTTGGAATCGACAATGTGGGGAGCTCCTTTTTCAGCCCAAAGCCGTAAGCTGCTGCTCCTGGGCAGTGGCGAATTGGGTAAGGAAGTCATTATCGAAGCTCAGCGCCTTGGCGTAGAGACCGTAGCTGTGGATCGTTATCAAGATGCACCTGCGATGGGCGTGGCTCATCGTTCCTATGTTATCGATATGCTTGACGCGGAGGCACTTAAGACGCTTATCCGCGCCGAGAAGCCGGACCTCATTGTGCCGGAGATTGAGGCGATTGCCACACATGCACTCCTGGAACTGGAGGCGGAAGGATTCGTTGTCGTTCCTACTGCCCGTGCAGCCCGGCTGACTATGGACCGCGAAGGCATCCGGCGGCTTGCTGCCGAAGAGCTTGGCTTACCAACGGCGGCTTACCGGTTCGCTGATAGTCTGGAAGAGCTGCGCCTTGCGGTGGAAGAACTCGGCACACCTTGTGTGATTAAGCCGATTATGAGTTCCTCCGGTAAAGGCCAGAGCATTTGCCGGAAACCTGAGGATGCGGAAGACTGCTGGAATACGGCGCTTGAAGGCGCCCGCGCCAAAGGAACCCGTGTTATTGTTGAAGGATTCGTAACCTTTGAGAGTGAGATTACACTGCTTACGGTCCGTTCGGTAAGCGGTACGGTATTCTGTCCTCCCATTGGCCATATCCAGAAGGACGGCGATTATGTGGAGTCCTGGCAGCCGCATCACATGAGTGAAGCGCAGCTGGCCGAAGCCCAGTCCATCGCCAGAGCCGTGACGGATCAGCTTGGGGGACTCGGTATTTTCGGAGTCGAACTGTTTCTAACGGATCAGGGTGTATTGTTCAGCGAGGTATCGCCGAGACCCCATGATACCGGTATGGTGACCATGATCACACAGGATTTATCGGAATTTGCTCTGCATGTCAGAGCCATTCTTGGATTTCCGCTGGATTCGGTGCAGCTTTTGACACCGGGAGCATCGGCTACCCTGAAAGCGGAAGAGGCCGGACAAGCTTTTGCCATAACCGGCATCAGTGAAGCGCTGGCGTTTCCACGCACGCAGGTAAGGGTATTCGGTAAACCTGAAATTCGCCCGGGACGGCGGATGGCAGTGACTCTAAGTGCCGCGGAAGATGTACAAATCGCGCGGACGGCGGCCAAACAGGCAGCGTCTATGCTAAAAGTGGAGGTATATGGGGATGAACAGTAGTACTCAGGAGCAAGTACTGCAAATTCGCAAATGGGGCACAAGTGATCTGGAGAGAGTTACAGCCCTGTTGCGGGAATTCGGCTATCCGACAACGCTTAGCGTGATGAAAGAGAGAATGGAAGGCATGGAGCATAATCCGTTCCATTGCACACTGGTTGCAGAACTGGACAACGAAGTTGTGGGAATGATTGATCTTCGGCAGGTGAAATCCTATTACAAGCAAGCAGACTGTATTACGGAAATTACCGCGCTGATCGTATCAGAGGAACTTAGAGGGAACGGCCTTGGCAAAAGATTGGTCTCCGCAGCAGAAGATTGGGCCCGCCAGAATGGCTGCTGCCAGCTGTTCCTAAGAAGCGGCAACCGCGTTGAACGCGCGCCGGCACATGCTTTTTACCGTCATATCGGATTCGAGAAAAGCGCAGGCTACCGCTTCAGCAAAGCCCTGCTGTAAATCTTATACGTGCAATCATCCCCATCCCGGTCTTACGGGATGGTTTTTTTTATGTTCAACTATGTAAGGGATAGAGCCATTATGTGCATTCTTAAAGTTGACCCTTGCCAAACGGACAGACTAATATTATAGTGAAATGCCCGCTGTATTTGCAGACATGTTTATTTAAACAGGGATAGAGGGGCGTGAATCAGGCGGCGTATATTATACGCTCCGGGAACCGTACCCTAAAGGTCATGCTGGCGGATAATAAAGCCTCTGCTTATCCAACGAAAGCTGGCAGGGTGCTAGAATGGTTTTAGAATATCTATAACATTATCCGAAGAGGGATGAAGCATGTATAAATTAATTCTTGCCGAAGATGAAGAAGATGTAAGGGAAGGCATTATTGCCCAGATTGATTGGGCGAAGTATGGCTTTGAAGTGGTGGACTCGGCCGAAAACGGGCGTGAGGCGACAGAAGCCATTGACCGCCTGCTGCCGGACGTAGTTGTTACTGACATTCAGATGCCGTTTATGAACGGGCTTCAGCTGGCGGAATGGATTCGCGCCCGTCATCCTAACACGAAGATCATTATCCTGACCGGTTATGATGAATTCGAATATGCCCAGAAGGCGATAAAGCTGCAGATCGATGAGTATATCCTGAAACCGTTCTCATCACAGGAGCTGATTGATGTTCTGCTTAAGGTAAAGGCAACCATTGAGGCGGAAATCGCTGAGAAGGAAAATGTGTATGTGCTTAGCGAGCATTACCGCAAGAGTCTGCCTGTGCTGCGGGAGCAGTTTCTTTCCTCATTGGTGTCCCGCCGGCTACCGCTCCAGGAGATCACTGATAAGAGCGCGGAATACGGCATTAACCTTGACGGGAAGCAATTTCAGGCTTCAGTGATCAGCATTGACTATATCCGTACGGGGCAGAGCCGGGAGGCTGCTGCGGGGCGGCCTGTATCGTTGCGTGATACCGGCGACCATAATCTGCAGCTGTTCGCTATCCTCAATATTGCCGAGGAGATATGCCAGAAGCATGGCACCGGCAGAGTCTTCATCCACCGGGATGAAGTTGTGCTTCTCTCGGTCAGCAAAGAGCCGGACGAAACGGAAATTACCGGCCATACCTTCGCCATCCTTGAAGAGATCCGCCAGAATGTACAGCACTTTCTGAAGCTGACGGTTACAGCGGGGGCCGGGACGGTATGCCAGTCTGCATCCATGCTGTTTAACTCCTTCTCTGATGCAATGCAGGCGCTGGATTACCGGTTAATTCTCGGCAACAATAGAGTGATCTGGATTGAAGACGTTGAATCGAGATCCAATCAGATGCTGGTCTTCGATGAGCTGACACAGCAATCGCTGATCCGTACGATTAAGCTCGGGACGGTACAGGAACTGAAGGAGGTCATGGACGAGCTGTTCGGAGGACTTGATACGGCCCATGTCTCTACACAGGATTATCAGATTTTTCTGCTGGAGATTATTACCTCGATTCTGCGTGTAGCCAAGGAGTCAGGCAGCGAGACCGCTGATTTTATGGTTCCTAACATGGCTACACTTACGGATATGAATAAATTCAACAATATGGGCGAAGCCAAACAGTGGATTATTAATGTATGTACCGGACTGATGGATTCTATTGCCTCCGGGCGGCAGTCCAGCTATAAGCAGCTCATTGATCAGGCTAAGGAATATATCCGCAGCCATTACGAGGAATCAGATATATCTATCGGCAGGGTCTGCCAGCATCTGCATATCAGCACGGGATATTTTAGCAGTATTTTCAAAAAAGAGATGAAAATGACCTTTGTCAGCTATCTGCTGCAGATCCGTCTAGAGGCGGCTAAGGAGCTGCTGCGCTCCACGGAGCTCAAAGCTTTCGAAATCGCCGAAAAAATCGGTTTTGCCGATCCGAATTACTTCAGCTTCTGTTTCCGCAAGAAATATGGCCAATCGCCTAAAGAATATAAGAACAGCGCCCGGGGAGGTTAGCCATGACCAAATCAAAGGCTTATTTCTTTCCGCTGCGGCCGCAGCCCGGTACACGCGGCAGAATCCGCCTGTCCGCTAAGCTGCGCAGCATTCAGCTGATTATTACGCTCTCTTTTACGGCAGTAGCCGTACTTGTTGCAGTAATAGTCAGCTCCATGCTGTACAACAAATTTGCTAAAACCGCGGAGGAGAACGCCAACCTGAATATGCAGCAGATTATCGAGCAGGTCAATTATAATCTGGAGCTGTATGTGAAGGGCATGAGCAATATCTTTGAAACGGCCGAGGAACAAGTTACGACAAGCCCCTCCATTGACTCACCGCTGCTCTATGAACGGATGGATACGCTGATGAGCAGCCGGGAGGACCTGGTATCCATAGCTTTATTCACCCCGCAAGGGAGATATGTTACCGGCACACCAGGACAGAACATGCGGGTCAATACACAGCTGCAAAGTCAAAGCTGGTTTACGAATGCCCAAAAAACCACGGACATTTCCTATTCTGCACCGCATATCCAGAATTTGTTCAAAGGCCAGTACAACTGGGTGGTTTCAATCAGTAAGATGATAGAGTACAAGGAGAACGGGGAGCTGAAGCGCGGGATTCTGCTGATCGATTTTAACTTCCGCACCATCGACCAGCTCAGTCGCCAGGTTAAACTCGGGAAAAGAGGTTACGCTTACATCCTCGATTCCCTGGGGAATATCGTATATCATCCGCAGCAGCAGCTGATTTATGCCGGCCTGAAATATGAGAATGTCGAGCCGGTGCTTGCCTATTCCTTCCGCAGCTATCTGGATGAATCAACGGGTGAGAAGCGCTTTATTACTGTGCGGACCCTGGAAGAAACCGGCTGGAAAATCGTTGGCGTTGCCTATTACGATGAGATTGTAACGACCAAACGCGATCTGAACCAGTTTCTGTTCTGGTTTCTGGCGGCTGTCATTCTCTGCGCCATTGCTGTTTCCGTATTCCTGTCCTGGCTGATTGCAAGTCCCATCCGCAAGCTGGAGCGAACCGTCAAGCAGGTGGGCGAAGGGGATCTCAATACCCCGATCAATGTCAGCGGCGCTTATGAGGTCGAGCAGCTGTCGAGACGCTTTAATCTGATGCTGCAGCGGATCCGCCAGCTGATGGATCAGATTATCTATGAGCAGGAGACGAAACGCAAAGGTGAGCTGGAAGTGCTGCAGTCACAGATCAATCCACACTTTTTGTATAATACGCTGAATTCTGTCATCCGGCTTGCCGAGCGGGGAAAAAATGAAGAAGTCATCACGATGATCCAGTCCCTCTCTAAGTTTTTCCGGATCAGTCTGAGCAAGGGGAATAATATCATTACAGTACAGGAAGAATTGGATCATATCCGCCATTACCTGGTGATCCAGAGCTTCCGTTTCAAAAACAAATTCCGCTTTGAGATTAAAGCGCAGGATGAAGTACTTCCGTTACAGACGATTAAGCTGATTTTGCAGCCCATTGTGGAAAATGCCCTTTATCATGGTATTGAAATGTCGCCGGATGAAGGACTCATCCTTATCAGCGCGGAGCTGCAGGACAACCTGATCGTGATCCGGATCAGCGATAATGGCATCGGGATGTCCAAAGAAACACTTCATAATATCCTAAACGGCGGCAGTAAGAGTGCCGGCGGCTCCGGCGTCGGAGTACGCAATGTGAATGAACGGATCGGTCTGTATTACGGGCGGGAATTCGGCCTCACTTTTGAAAGTGAGCTGGAGGAAGGGACAACGATTACGATCATCTTCCCGGCTATTGGACAGAATGAAGGTCAAGAGAATACCGCGGGAGGGGAAACGTCTTGAAGACAAAACGATTAGTGCTGACATTATTGATGTGCGCTCTGGTCTGGCTGACGGTCACCTCCTGCTTCAACAGAGCACCTGTTTATATCACTACGAACAAAACACGCAATATCCACATGATTGTGAAGATGAACAAGGGCGATTACTGGAACACGGTGAAGCTGGGTGCTGAAGCTGCCGCGAAGGAATTCAATGTGAAGCTGACCTTCAAAGCGCCGGATTCGGAAAGCGAAATAGATGAGCAGATCGCGATGGTGGAGGATTCGATTAACCTGCGTGCGGATGCCATCATCCTCGCTGCCAGCAGCTATATGGGATTGGCCCAGGTTGTAGATCAGGCCGCCTATTATAAAATTCCTGTGATTTCCGTCGATGCAGAGGTCGGTTCTGCGCGTGTGCGTACCTATGTCGGATCGAACAGTTATGAGGCCGGGCAGAAATCCGCTGAACGGCTGATTAATCTGCTGAACGGATCGGGTGAGATCGGTATTCTCAATTTTACCAGCGCCTCTTTACAGGATCAGAAGTCTAACAGTGCTTCTATTGATTACGGGGCACGGGATGCGGACGAACGGGAGAAAGGATTTTTGAATTATGCGGCCCGTTATCCGAATATTCATGTTGTGCAGATCTCCTATACCTCTTCCAGCACTGCTGAGGCGGAGGAGCTGACCCGGCAAATGCTGGAGAATCACCCTGACCTGCGGGGAATCGCTACATTGAATGAGACAGCGTCACAGGGAGCGGGAAAAGTGATACAAAGTCTGGGACTTAACAGTCTAATTAAAATGGTCGCCTTTGACAGCTCTCCGTCGATGCTGGAGTTGCTGCAGGACGGCACCGTTCAGGCTACTGTCATTCAGAATCCGTTCAGCAACGGCTATCTGGCGGTAAAATATGCGGTGGAAGCGCTGGAGGGAATCGAAGTGCCGGAACGTGTAGATACCGGGACAAAGCTGATCGATCTCGACAATATGCTGTACCCGGAGAACCAGAAACTGCTGTTTCCCTTCGTAAGATAGAATTTTTATAACATTAGAATTTTCATAAAAGAGAGTAGTATTTTGTATTCGCAACCGTTTTCATCTGGGGCATAATAAGGATGTACCTGAGACACGGTGCACAATAAAAAAAGAAACATCACCAGGAGGTCATTTAATAATGAAAAAACTCACTTCCGTTTTACTTGCTAGTGCATTACTCGGTGCTGCTTTGGCAGGCTGCGGTGGCAATAACAACAATGCTGAAAATACAGCAACGAATGCTCCAGCCGGCAACGCGGCAACTAACACAGCAAACTCCGGCAGTACCGAAACTCCAAAAGTCGGTGTAGCCATTTACAAATTTGATGATACCTTCATGACAGGCGTTCGTAACGCGATCGATGCTGCTGCTAAAGGAATTGCAACAGTAGATATCGTAGACAGCCAAAACTCACAGCCTACACAGAATGACAAGGTTGACCTGTTTGTTACTAAGAAATACGACGGCATGCTGATCAACCCGGTTGACCGTACAGCTGCAGGCGTTATCATCGACAAAGCAAAAGCTGCTGACATTCCGGTTGTCTTCCTGAACCGCGAACCGCTTCCAGAAGATATGAAGAAATGGGACAAAGTTTATTATGTAGGCGCTAAAGCCGAAGAGTCCGGCACTATGTCCGGCCAGCTGATCGTTGACTACTGGAAAGCTCACCCTGAAGCTGATAAAAACGGCGACGGCGTGCTCCAATATGTAATGCTTAAAGGCGAGCCTGGACACCAGGATGCTGAGCTTCGCACCACTTACTCCATCCAAGCCATTGAAGATGCCGGCATCAAGGTTGAGAAACTGGCTGAAGATACTGCAATGTGGGACCGCGTAAAAGGACAGGAAAAAATGGCTGCATTCCTGGGATCCCATGGCGACAAGATTGAAGCTGTTCTGGCTAACAACGATGACATGGCACTGGGTGCAATTGAAGCACTGAAAGCACAAGGCTACTTCACTGGTGACAAATACATGCCGGTTGTAGGTGTTGACGCTACTGCACCAGCTGTTCAAGCGCTGCAAGACGGAACCATGCTTGGAACTGTACTGAACGATGCCAACAACCAAGGTAAAGCGGCAATCGTACTGGCATCCCTGCTGGCTAAAGGTGAAACTCCAACCAAAGAAAACGTTGGCTTTGACATCACTGACAACCAATATGTATGGATTTCCTACAAAAAGATCACTAAAGACAACGTAGCTGACGCTCAATAATCGTCTACATTCACTAGGTTTGCTAAATAAATATAATGACCGGGGAGCGGGTGAAATCGCTCCCCGGAATTCCTTACGGGTAGGGAACAGGATGGAACCGCTGTGCCTCTCATGGAAAAAGAAAAAAGCGTAGGGGGCGTAACAACATGGCTAATGCTGAGTTTTTGCTGGAAATGAACAATATTACTAAAGAATTCCCCGGCGTTAAGGCGCTGGACGGAGTAAGCCTCAAAGTTAGACCGGGTTCGGTTCATGCACTGATGGGCGAAAACGGGGCAGGAAAATCGACTTTAATGAAATGTCTCTTTGGAATTTATTCACCGGATGCCGGTGAGATCTTTCTGGATGGCGAGAAGGCCAACATTACCAATTCCAACGATGCCCTCGGGCATGGAATATCGATGATTCATCAGGAGCTGCATCCGGTACCTTTCCGGAGCGTGATGGAGAACATCTGGCTAGGACGTTTTCCGACCAGGGGAATCGGGCCGATTCAATTTATTGACCACAAAAAAATGTATGCGGATACGGAAAGTCTGTTCAAGGATCTGGATATCGATCTGAATCCTGAAACCTTGGTAGGCAAGCTGTCCGTGTCGAAAATCCAATCCATTGAAATCGCGAAGGCAGTTTCTTTTCATTCCCGCGTAATTGTAATGGATGAGCCGACCTCTTCCCTGACAAGCGTGGAAGTAGAGCATTTATTCCGGATTATCCGGGATCTGCAAAAAAGAGGCGTAGCTATTATCTATATATCCCATAAGATGGAAGAAATTCTCGAAATCTCTGATGAAGTAACGATCATGCGTGACGGTAAAAAGATCGGTACCTGGCCGTCTGCTGAACTGACAACGGACCTGATTATCTCCAGAATGGTTGGACGCGATCTGACGAACCGTTTCCCAGAGCGTACCAATGTTCCTGGCGAGGTATATCTGAAGGTAGAAGGACTGACTTCTCCGGAGCCAAGATCCTTTAAGGATGTGTCCTTTAATCTCCGGCGGGGTGAAATTCTCGGGATCGGCGGTCTCGTAGGCGCACAGCGTACTGAAGTTATCGAAGCATTATTCGGTCTGCGGGCAATTAAGTCGGGCAGTATCTCTATAGACGGCAAGAAAGTAAATATCAATTCACCGCAGGACGCCAAAAAGCACGGGCTGGCTCTTCTGACCGAGGAACGCCGTGTAACCGGTATCTTCCCGGTATTATCTGTTCATGAGAATGGTGCGATTGCCAATTTGGACCGTTATCAGAAGCCTTATTTCCTGCTTGACGGCAAGAAGAAAAAGGCGGAAGTCGATAAAATGATCGAAAAGCTCCGTACTAAGACACCAACGACCAAGGTGCAGATCATGAATCTCTCCGGCGGTAACCAGCAGAAGGTGCTGCTCGCCAGATGGTTGCTGACAGAGCCTGAAGTTCTCCTGCTAGATGAACCTACCCGCGGGATTGATGTCGGCGCAAAGTTTGAGATTTATTCGATTATTGCTGACTTGGCGAAGCAGGGCAAGAGTATCATCATGATCTCTTCCGAAATGCCGGAGCTGCTGGGCATGTCTGACCGGGTTATGGTTATGTCCGAAGGACGGCTAACAGGAATATTAGAAGGCGACCAGGCTACGGAAACCGAAGTTATGCGTCTCGCCGCACAGCATTAGGATAGGAGTAACACAAAGACCGGCGAAGACAGTTTTGCAAACCGCAAAGCTGGTTCAACTCACGAAAGAGACGATAAACTTCGCGTAACACTTAAGGAGGAACACTACTCATGAACGTTAAAAAAGCTCAATCTTTTATAACCCAAAACGCTATCTACATTGTACTTGTAATTCTCATCATGGGGATTATCGTATACGAACCAAGCTTTATGTCAATTAACACTTTGCGTGACGTTCTGATTCAATCTTCAACACGCGTCATTATTGCCCTGGGGGTTGCCTTCATCCTCATTACAGCAGGTACAGACTTGTCGGCAGGCCGCGTGGTCGGCTTCACCGCCGTTATCTCTGCATCGATGCTGCAAATTCCGGATTATTCCCGCCGTTTCTTCCCGGATCTTCCGCAAGTACATGTCCTGCTTCCAATTGCTATCGCAATCGTAGCCGGTCTCCTCTGCGGATTAATCAACGGTATCATTGTTTCCAAGCTTAATGTACCTCCGTTTATTGCCACTCTGGGCACAATGCTCATCGTATACGGTGTGAACTCCCTGTACTTCGATATGGATCCGAACCAATCGCAGCCTATCGGCGGACTTCGTCCTGACTTCACGAAGATCGGCTCCGGTTTTATCGGCAGCGGTCAATATTCCATTCCGTACATTGTCATTATTGCGATCGTCGTCGCAGCAATTGTCTGGGTACTATTCAATAAAACCAAGCTCGGCAAAAACATGTACGCCATCGGCGGTAATATGCAGGCGGCTAAGGTTTCCGGTATCAACGTTTCCAAGAACCTAATCTATATCTACGCTATCGCTGGTGCCCTTTACGGTCTGGCTGGTGTGCTTGAAGCAGCAAGAACAGGCGGCGCTACCAACAACTATGGTAACATGTACGAGCTTGATGCCATCGCGGCTTGCGTAGTCGGCGGCGTATCCACTACAGGCGGTATCGGTACAGTTCCGGGCGTTCTCGTCGGTGTTATCATCTTCACCCTCATTAACTACGGTTTGACCTTTATCGGTATCAGCCCTTACTATCAATTGATCATCAAAGGTCTCATCATCATCGCGGCTGTATCGTTTGATATGCGGAAATATTCGTCGAAAAAATAGCTTGGTGCTCGGTGACCGGGCGTAACTACGGGAAAGGTTTGGGCTTCCGGCCGCTGTTGTTCTCGAATTCCTTGATTCTATACCGCTTATGCGGTGGGAATTCGAGAACAAAGGCGGTCGCTAACGCTCCGCCAGCTCCAAACTTTCCCTCCGTTACTCCCGTCACCTCGCCAAGGTGGGGTAAGTCAGCAAGAAGCGTTTGCTAATACAGCAAACGCTTTTTTTTGTCATTTCGATTGCTGCGCTCCGAAACTAACCTATACCAAAACCAATCTAAACCAAACAAATCTAAACCAATATTCGGATCATCAGCCATATAATAAGAAGCAGGAGCTGTCTCGGAATTTGATTATAGAGGGAAAAGTTCCATCTATCAAAATCGTTTACGGTGGAAATTGGATTATAGATGGAAAAAGTCCATCTAATTTCCCGGAAAAAGCTGTTTTCGGGCTATATCGGAAGAATTAGAGTGAGGAAATCCCACTAGCGGCTGTCACAACCCGCACGATGAGAATTTAGAGGGAGAAAATCCCGCTGCTGCGCTCGTCTCATCAATAAATGCGTTCAATCACCAATCAGCCAATGTTCCAATCGTCGTCCATCTATATACTTTAACTATAGCCAATATTTAGTTTTCTATTTTCCCTAAAATGTGTAAAAATATACAATGCAGGATTCTTATAACCTAAAAATTGATTGCAGAAAGGACGGTCCAATGCCAGATATTCAATCCCTAAAAGAGTGTCCTCACCGTCAAGATGAGCTTGCTGAATATGTCAAAGGACAGTGGCCCAAAGTACAAAATGTTGTACTTCCCGTTATTCAAGAGAGTATCACCTCAAAGGATAGCTTACCACTGACATTTTTACTGTTGAAACACGGTGTGTTAATCGGATTTTATCAGCTGATTGAGCAGGAGTATGTAACCCGGAAAGATCTGTCGCCTTGGATTTCGCCCTTGTTTATTGACCGGAATGAGCGGGGGAATGCACTCGGTTCATTAATGCTGGAGCATGGCAGAAAGGCCGCTGGACAATTAGGATATGAAAAGGTTTATTTGACAACCGACCATATCCTTTTTTATGAGAAGTATGGATTCCGGGAAATAGGGCTGGACAACTTCGAATGGGGACGGCCCACCAAGATATATGAGCATGATTCAATAAAATAAAATCAATAGGTGTTGCGACGATGAAGCGAAAAACAAGAAAAATTAGTGTAGGCGGGACGGAATACATATATGTTATTAATCATGCGTATAAGAAGCACACAAGCAATATTTCTCTAAAGGTATCTTTACGGGACTCTAGAAATTTGACGTGTACCTTTCAGTTTTGCACATGGGATGATCTTATTTTGGGTAGCCCGATATTAGTAGGTGTTGATTTGAACAATAAACAAATCAACATTACAGAAAAGTATAATTTGCATCATCCAAGAACCGTTAGAGATTTCATAGTGTATGGTCTGGAAAATGGCTGGACAGGTGACAACGTTATAGTGTTCCAAGACGGGCTAGATATTATAAGTGAGCTAGGTTATGACGTTTTATGGCTTCGACCCGAAAAGGGGCGGCGATAGATTCCCAGGCAGGTAGTTAATCCAAAATCTACAATTGCTGCAAACGCGCCGAGATTTGTCATGAAAAAGTATTTTAAGGTAGAATTTTACCAATATTTCACGGTATAGTGGAGAAGGAAGAATGCCATTTAACTTTGCACTGGGGGAGGAACATTTTTGAATCAACATTATCGCAAGCGTAATACCACTGCTTTCACATTGGCATCATATTTTGCTCTGGCTGCAGGTCTGTTCTTATTCTGTCTTGGGGTGTACAACGACACCTGGGAACTGAACGTGAAGGGGTATTATCTGCTGTGTATGGTCTTAATTACGATTAGCTGCATCGTGATGCAGAAGGTTGTCCGGGACAACACGGAAGATAGAGAAATCCGCCAGGAAAACCCAAAACACCGGATGAGGAATACATCGGCTTTCACAGGTATGGCGATCGCCGGGTTAGTGATCGGGTATGCGATGTTCTTCATTGGTCTTTACAATGCTCCGTTTCAATTAAACGTGAAGGGATATTACATAGCGGTTATTCTGTTAATTTCGTATAGCGCGATTGGCGTTCAGAAAGTGACCAGGGATAACGCAGAAGACAAAGATATTCTTGCCGAGCTGGAATCCAAAAGAGATTACCAGGGCTAAGAGGACGGACATAAGGTGAATGTTCTGACCTGCTGCATCATTTGATAATGAAGAGGTCATCCCTGGATGGCCTTTTTTAATTATGGGATGTACAAAGGAGGAGAAACGCAGATGACACTGGATGAATATAAAGCGCGGGCGGCGGAAGAGGACGATTGGGCACCGGGCTGGGATGCGATTGATGAAGTGTTTGACAAGCTATATCCGGATCAAACCCCATTGCATTACGGGACTGAGATTCACAAGCGTGCTATGTTTGGCGGGGAGGAGTATTTGGATGGTTATAGCATTTATCAGTCTCTGAATGGTTATAAACATGTACTGACCTACGGAATGACCGAGCTCTACGTTAATGAAGAAGCATTTGGCGGAGAATGGAGCGGCTGGGGATATGAGATGACCCTCAAATTAAACGAGGAGAAGGCCGAGGACTGCATTTGGGCAATCAATATGCTGTCTAATCTGGCGAGGTACACCTACACCCAGCAAAGAATATTTGAGCCTTATCAATTTCTTGCCGGGAACGGACAATCCATTCATATCGGCACCCAATCCGCGATAACTGCGCTATTGGCAGTTAATGATACAGAAGCTGACGGGATAGATACGATCCATGGAAGAGTGGATTTTATCCAGCTTGTCGGGATCACTCAGCGTGAATTAGAAGTGTTGAAAGGGGATAGCAGTCAGGCTGAACGTTTAGTGGCGAATATGAAGCAGGACAATCCCTTTTTGATCACAGATATGAACCGGACTATATCTTACCTATGAACCTATTCATCTAAAAGGAGAATCTTATGTCTACCAGGCTATTCAAACGTTTTATCTCGTTCTCGTTAGTTGCTTTATTACTTCCTGCCACAGCGATTTGGGCCGCTTCCGTGATTACGGACCCGGTATTGGCCAAAGCCATCCGGACGGAATTGAAGCTACCGGCGAAAAAGGAGCTGAAGGCAGCTGATCTGCAGAAGCTGAAATCTCTATATCCCCAAGAGTCCAGTTCTAAAATTACCAGTGTACAAGGTCTCGAATATGCTGTGAACCTGCAGAGCCTGTTTCTGCCGAATCAAAAAATAAAGTCGATTAGACCCCTGAGCAAGCTGAAAAAGCTAACGTTTCTGGCCTTAGAAGGAAATCAGCTTACTGATCTTTCACCGGTTGCAGGGTTAAATTCGCTGACAACTCTGACATTGGACGGTAACCAGATCAAAAGTCTGGTTCCGCTAAAAAATCTGAATCAGCTGACTTCTCTTCTGGCAAGCAAGAATCAGGTGGAGGATCTAAATCCCATTCAGAATTTGAAGTTAGAATGGCTTTTTCTGGGCGGCAATAAAATTCAAGATCTGACGCCGTTAAAGAATCATCCGACCTTGGAGCATCTCTTTCTAGAAGATAACCTCATCCGCGATATTGAAGTGCTCGAAACGATACCAAACCTGCAGGAAGTCTCGTTGTCGAATAACCCGCTGGGTGAGCAGGCGGAGCAGGTTATCCAGCATCTAGAGAACAACGGTGTCATAGTAGAATGGGATAATAACAGCGATTCGCAGTCGGAATAGCTACAAATTCATGCTTGATACTTTAGAAATAATACTCTAGGGGGCAATGCTATGACTGGAATTGAAGGGAACAATGAAGTAATGAACTCACGGCAGTTCAATTATCCGCTTGAGCGGGTCTTTGCGGCTTGGACAACCCCGGAGCAGCTCGCGCGCTGGTGGGGACCGAAGGGTTTCACCAATACGTTTAACGAATTCGACTTTCGGCCGGGAGGCCAATGGCGGTTCGTCATGCATGGACCGGATGGCAAGGACTATCCCAATCACAGTGAGTTTGTGGAGATCGTACCGCATGAGCGCATTGTCATCCGTCATCTGAACGCCCCCGAGTTTGAGGCTACAGCCACTTTTGAACATTCTGACGGCAAGACAACCCTGACTTTTCGTCAAGTGTTTAAGAAGCCGGAGGTAGTGGAGCAGGCCAGGACGTTTTTGCAGGAGGCTAATGAACAGAATTTCGACCGGCTGAATGATCTGCTAGCAAAGCTAAGTATTGGATAACAAACAGGGGCTGTATAAAATGACTCCGTTTTCACGAACCTGTGGAAACGGAGCTTTTTTTATACTCTAATACGAATATTACTTGTAAAAAATGATGTGTAATTGCAGGAAATTTTATATAATTATAAAACATAGCAGGAAAATATAAACGTTTGGTTGTAATAATGGAATTGTTTATGCTTCCTTAGAATTAGGAACATCCATAGTAGACAAGCTGAGAGGAAGTTATCTTTTGTTTGAAACATTACTTTTGAATTTTCTGTTTTTATTATTTCCGGTCTTAATTGTTGTGATTTTCTTCGAAAATAGAGCAAACCGCTATAATCAAAAACTCCTTGTACTCATGTCTGCCGTTACGATGGTTCTGTGTATGTTTAAGCCCATCAAGCTGGATATGGGGTACATCTACGATCTCCGGTATATTCCGTTCATTCTTGTGGCTCTCTTTGGCGGATATAAGAACGTACTACTGTTGTATGTAGTATTAAATATGACCCGGTTCTATGTTGGAGGGCCCGGGACCCTTCCATCCTTCCTGTTCTCAACGGCTGTGCTGCTGCTGGTGCCGTTTTTGAGCAAATGGTTCATCAAGCTAAGCGCGAGGCGCCGGATCTCGTGGGCAACCATCCTGGCGATGTTAACGATGGGGGTCTATCTGATCGTCCTCGCGCTGATGAAAGGTACACTGGATAATCAATTCTGGACCCTTGCCGTGTATGCCTTAACGACACATGCGGTTGTGATGAGTATTATTATGATTCTAATAGAGCAGATAATCACCAATATTAAAAACCGTGACCGGGTACTGCAATCGGAGCGTCTGAACGTCGTTAGTGAGCTGGCGGCAAGTGTGTCACATGAAATGAGGAATCCGCTCACAGTGACCAGCGGCTTTCTGCAGCTGTTAAACAAATCCAAGACCATCACGCCCGAGGAAAAAAGGTATGTGGAGTTTTCATTGCTGGAACTGAACCGTGCGGAGAAGATCATCAGTGATTATCTTTCTTTTGCCAAGCCGCAGTCCGACAACATGGTCTTCTCCAATATGAAAGAAGAGGCGGAGTATACCATGAACATCATCATGCCCTTCGCAACTACCCACAAAGTAGAGGTCCATTTCAGTTTCAGCAATACGCTGAATATAAGCTACGACAAGAATCAAATTCAGCAAGGCCTGATTAATCTATACAAAAACGGGATTGAGGCCATGAAAGATAAAGGCGGAGGGCTCCTTACGATTCATTTCTCGGAAAAGAAGCAGGACATTCTGATCACGATCCGCGACACGGGAATTGGTATGACTAAGGAAGAAATCTCGCGCCTCGGCAAGCCGTATTATTCGACCAAAGAAGAAGGAACGGGCCTGGGTATGCTTATGGCTTACAGCGCTATCAATAAGGTGAAAGGGAATATAGAGGTGGAGAGCGAGAAAGGCAAGGGTACAACCTTCCGGATTACGATTCCTACCTGAGGTTCCTGTGGCAGGCTTCTGATATACGTATTCAAACCACAGCTTCAAAGCATCTGGTAAGTGACAGAAACGTCACTTTATCCCTTGCTACTTCTATGGCTGCTGCTGTAATTAGTGGCTATATTGAGTAATAGGAAGGGGAGATAGATAAGGATGCCAACTGTTATTGAGACCAAGAATCTGTCCAAAAGTTACGGATCAACAGCCGTGCTCAAAAATATCGATCTGGTGGTCGAGGCCGGGGAACTGACGGCGGTCATGGGTCCGTCGGGGTCAGGAAAGTCAACGCTGATGAACGTGTTATCAACGATTGACCACTTTTCCGGCGGTGAGGTGTGGCTGGAACAAAAATCACTGCTTGATATGAACAAAAGGTCGCTGCGGCAATTCCGCCAGGAGCGGATGGGGTTTATTTTTCAGGATTATAACCTGCTGGATGCCTTAACGGTGAAAGAAAACATTCTGCTGCCGCTTTCGCTGCGCAAATTCAAGACCGCGGAGATGGAAGAGCGTCTTGCGTCTATTGTACAGGCGCTGGGCATTGAAGGGATTCTGCACAAGTATCCGAATGAAATTTCAGGGGGGCAGAAACAGCGGGCAGCTTCAGCGAGAGCAATAATTACGGAGCCGGCCATTGTTTTCGCCGATGAGCCAACAGGTGCACTGGATTCGAGGTCTGCCACACAATTACTGGAACAGCTGGTGGGCCTGAATGAAATATTTGGCACAACCATTATGATGGTTACACATGATATCTATGCGGCGAGTTATTGCAGGAGAGTCATTTTTCTGCGGGACGGAGCTATTGTGAATGAACTCTATGCCGGGGACCAGACACAGAAAGCTTTCTATGACCGTATTCTGGAAACCCAGAGCCTTATGGGAGGCAGACTGCGATGAGTCTTCTTGATCTGACGGTCCGGAACGTAAAACGTAATTTCCGCCTGTATTCCATTTATCTGTTTTCCATGATTACTGGGGTTATTATTCAGTTTACGTTCTCTTCCCTTATGTTTAATGAGGATATTATGAATGCGCTGCAGAACCGTGCTAATTTTCAGACGGGTGTTGCTATCTCATCTGTGGTTGTCTTTGTATTCATCATTTTCTTCATTTTGTATGCGAACTCGTTCTTTATGAAGCAGCGTAAAAAAGAGTTTGGCATGTACCTGTTATATGGCCTCAGCGAACGTCAAATTACGATGATGGTATTCTACGAAACGCTGATAATTAGTACGATTTCCCTGTTTACAGGTGTGCTGCTCGGCGGCCTTTTGTCCAAACTCTTTGGGATGCTGCTGCTGAGGCTTATGCAGTATGAGCAGGTTATCTCACTGTCCTTCCCTGTTGAAGCCATCGCTTCTACCGCCGGATTGTTTTTCCTGCTCGCAGTCATAATTAGTGTACAAAGCTACATTATGGTTAACCGGGTGCAGCTTATGGAGCTGTTCCACGCTAAGCAAAAATCAGAAAAGCCAGTGCGGATCTCCGTCCTGATGGCGATGCTCTCACTGCTGTTGCTTGTAATGGCCTTTGCTCTGATCAGCAGCGGCAAGGGATCGGTATATTGGCAGGATTATTCTAAGTGGAGCCTGATATCCGTAACAATCGGGATCATCGGGGGGACGTACCTCTTTTTCCGCCAATTTGCCGGTTGGCTGCTTCAGCGCCTGAGCCGCAGCAGAACTTATCATGAAGGCAATACGGTGCTGTGGACTTCATCACTGCGGTTCCAAATCAGGGGCAACACCTTGAATCTGACGTTCATTTCCTTATTCAGTGCAGCCATCATGATGCTTATGTGCTTCATGACGATTAACTATAAGGTTCAGTTCGACGCAGTGGGCAGGAATCTGCCGAATGATCTCGCCTTCCAGTCTCTGGACAATGAAACAAACACCAGAATAGACGGGATTATTAAAAGCTCAAAGCATGAAGTTACCTTCCACCTTACGCAAGAGGGGCTGGGGGTTTCTCCTGTCACTGATTTGCATGCAATCGTGGAGAATCCGGAGTACTACACAGCGGATATCCTGCTTGTATCTGAGCACACCTACAATGAGCTGGTTGCTATGCGTGGGGACGGGGAAAGTGTAGAACTGTCGGGGGATGAAGCGGTTGGCCTGGCACAGGGCTCTGATTTTCCTAAGGTGTATGCCTCTGACAACCGGCCGGATTTTGTAGTCAAGACGGATACAGAAATGGTATTTAAGCTGGCGGAGATCAAGGATTATGCCTACCTCGGGTGGGCCTCCGACCCGGTTACTTCCATGCTCTATAAGCCTGCCGTGCTTGTAATCTCTGATGATGCCTACGTACAGTTATCCGGTAAATCGAGTGTAGTACGGAAGTCATTTGAAATTTACGGACTGAGTAATGCCAGGAATGCAGATGCCTTATCTAAAGAAATACACGCCATCGTTACCCAGACGCCGGATGCCTACTATTCCTCGTTTGCCGATGTCTATTCGAAGCAGATTGAGAGCTCATCGCTGATGCTCTTCGCCAGCGGATTCCTTGCGCTGATTGCGGTATTTGCCCTGGCCAGCATCATTTACTTCAAGCAATTGCGTGAAGCGACGGATGAAAAACTTCAATATTCAATTCTGCGCAAAATCGGTGTCGACAGCCAGCAAATGAAAACAGTAATCCGCAAGCAGCTTTTATTTGTTTTTCTGCCGCCGCTTTTGCTGGGTGTGACGTATAGCTGGTTCATCATTAAATACTATATTCTCGATTCTGTTCAGGGCTATTCCGGCCTTACCGGCATGGTATGGGGCATCATGGGTGTTTATTTCCTGATTTATCTGCTGCTGTACCTCTCGTCCTCGAAACTGTATTACAAGATTGTCAGCGAGAATCCTTAATGCATGACCAAAAAACGCATCGGCCTCCGGGGTCAATGCGTTTTTTTGATGTTTTGCTGTAGCATACTCAGGTGAGGATCATGATTCTTAGGGAAATGAACGGTAAATTCACTGTAACGTCCTGCTGCAGATTCACAGGTTATATAATGACCGAGCTTTTTGGACAGCTCCTGAGCCAGATATAATCCCATTCCCGTAGATTTAACAAAAGTACGCCCGTTGGTACCCGTAAATCCCCGGTTGAAGATCCGCGGAAGATCCTTGCTGTCGATGCCAATACCGTTATCACGGATGATAAGCAGCTTTTCCAACGGTGTAATTCGTGTAGTAATTGAGATCAGCCCGTGGTCACCGGTGTACTTCAAGCTGTTCGTTATCAGTTGATTAAGAATAAAGAGGAGCCACTTCGAATCACTCTGCACAATAGTGGGCTCTACTTTCAGCTGGATTCCGATCTTTTTAGCGATGAAGGTTTTGGAATGGTTTTTAACCGCCTCTTTGGAGAGCTGCTCTAAGTTACAGTTCACAATCTCATAATCCTTATTAAAACTGTCGAGCTTGGCGTAGTATAAAGCCTGATCCACATAATGCTCAATGCGTGATAATTCCTCTTCCAGGCTCCTGGGATTAATCTCTGTCTGCTGCATCAGCCGCAAAACGGCAATCGGTGTTTTGATTTCATGGAACCAGGAGATGATGAAGTCATAGGTTTCTTTTTGTTTATCCTGAATCTCATTTAGTGACCGGATGTGTTTGATCCGGAGCTGACGTATCGACTCACGGCAAACCTCTGCCTCCAGTGACAACGGCTCCACTTCCTCATCGTCCAGATGCCGGCTGACCTGTACATTCTTCTGATATCGGTACAGTAGGAAGCCAGTCATGAGCAGCAGAGTGAGCGCCAAGGCATACAGGAAGTTATCCCAGTTCCACGAATTTTGCGGATCTATGCCAAACACGGCGACTGTCAAAAGGAAGCATGCGCCACAGAGATAGAGGTATGGCATTTCATACTTAAGAAACCGCCAGAATTTCATTCTATGATATACCCCATTCCTTTACGTGTAGCGATAAAATCTTCAATGCCCAGCAAGGCCACTTTGCGCCGCAGGCGGTTGACGTTCACTGTTAATGTATTGTCATCTACAAATTGTTCATCATTCCAGAGTACCTGCATCAATTCATCCCTGGAAACAATTTTCCCGATGTTGCGCATCAGCGTCTGTAAAATGATGAAATCGTTCCTCGAGAGTTCTGCTGTCTGATTCCCATACTGAATGGAGGAGTTGGACAAGTTAAAAATAAGCTGACGGTGAGCCATCTGCAGGTTCTCATCCTGGTACGTATAATTGCGCCGCAGCATCGCGCTAACTTTCGCCACAAGCACACTCAAGTCAAACGGCTTCTGGATATAATCATCCGCTCCCATATTTATCGCCATAATCACGTCCATATTCTGTGTGCGGGAAGAGAGGAAGATCACAGGCACCTTAGAGACAGAACGAATCTGCTGGCACCAGTAAAAACCGTCATACATCGGTAAATTCACATCCAGCAGCACCAAATGCGGCTGTACATGGGTGAATTCATCCAATATTTGCTCGTACGAAGTCACTTCGATAACCTCGTATTTCCATTTACGCAGCGTATCGGCCACGATTTGCCTGATTTTAATGTCGTCTTCTATGATCATAATTCGAAACACAAGGATTCCTCCAACTCGGGGATGAGAGAATGATACTGTCTTCTGTTATTATAAATCCCTTGCGGCTGCGCCACCAGATCAATCCAGCTATAACGAATAATCTGGAGTTCGATACCGAACGGGCAGGCGATTTCAAGCCATAACGGCAGGATTGTCTAAATGACCGGCGAATCCTACAAATGTTATTATTATTTTAGGGAGGAATAACCCGGTCTCATAATCTTCCATAAGCAGAAAGGTGGCTGCGTATGAAGCATTTAGGAACGATGAATGTTGATGTAATTACGTTATTTGTAGAGGATTTGCTTAAGACGAAAACTTTTTACCAGGATGTATTTAAATTGTCTGCCGTGTATGAGGATGAGGTGTCGGCGGTATTCAGCTTCGGAAATATGAGCATTAATCTTCTTGCGATTTCAGAGGCGGATGGCCTGATCCAGCCGGGCAAAGTCGCCAGCCTGGAGGCCGGATCACGGTTTCAGTTTACAATCCGGGTAGAGGATGTAGACGCTGAAATTAACGAGCTTAAGAAAAGCGGAGTGGAGCTGCTGAATGGCCCTTTGAACCGCCCGTGGGGAGTGCGAACGGTTGCCTTCGCGGATCCGGCGGGTCATGTCTGGGAGCTAGCACAACAATTGAGCTAAACAAAATTTGCGGATCACGCGATGATAAACAACAAGGAGCAGCTTGCCACGGCAGAGTTGCTCCTTGTTGTCGTTAATCCAACGGGCCGGACGGTAAGGAAAAAATAATCCGTGTTTAGGCAAATACTATTGACTAACCCACTACTGCGTGTTACTGTGTAGTAGTAGTAAGTAATACTTCATACCAGTCATACAGAATAGCGAAGGGTGATTATATTGGAAAACATAACAGAAATGCTCAAAGGCGTGCTTGAGGGATGTGTACTTGAAATAATCAGCCGCAAAGAAACCTATGGTTACGAAATCACGCGGCAGCTCAACGCTCTCGGCTTCACAGATGTTGTAGAAGGAACAGTGTACACCATTCTGATCCGGCTTGAAAAAAACAAACTGGTGGAGATCACCAAAAAGCCGTCCGACATCGGACCGCCGCGAAAGTTTTTCGCAATTAACGACTCAGGGCTTGCTGAGCTGCAAAGATTCTGGGAAAAGTGGGAGTTCGTATCCTCAAAAATTAGCGAGTTAAAGGAGAAGAGATCATGAACTTTTGGGAAAAAATCACGGGCAGCGACATGACTAAAGAATTTAAAGCTTTTGAATCACGAGCCAAAAAACTGCCGGCAGATTATCAAGCGGCGTGGGAAGAAATTAAAGTCAATCTATGGACGCACTCGGATTTTACCGGCCGCAACCTCATGCCCATTCTTGACGGTGTGCTTGGCCTGCTGGAAGAAACGGCGGCAGATGGTCAGGGTGTCCAAGAAGTTCTAGGTGAGGATATCAAAGGCTTCTGTTCGGCGCTTGCCGGCGAAGAAGGGGCTAAGTCCTACCGCGACAAGTGGCGCGAGCAGCTCAACAATAATGTCGCCAAAAAATTAGGTAAATAGGAGGACGATACAATGAGAATACGGGATATCATCGAAGGTAAAAAAGAGTGGCGGGCGCATGTGGCGCGTGTCAAAGCGCTCCCGCAGGATTATCAGATTGTCTATAAAGAAATTCAAAAATATCTGTTTAAAGTCGGCCCTGTTGAATTAACCGAAGGAACGGGTTTGCTATCGGGAATTATTGATCTTTTTGAAGAGGGCGCGGCCTTGGGTAGAGGCGTGCTTGAAGTGACTGGAAGTGACGTGGCCGCTTTCTGCGATGAACTGATCAAGGACTCCAAGACTTACGCTGATATTTATCAAGAATCCGCTAACCAGGAAGTGAACAAGGCCATCAAAAAGGCAACGGATAAAACAAAGTAAAGGGGGAATCTCGGATGGAGAAAGCAATTCAAGTTAAAGGTCTGCGAAAGTCCTTCAAGAACAATGAAGTCTTAAAGGGTGTAGATTTTGATGTGAAGCGTGGTGAGGTTTTTGCCCTGCTTGGCTCTAACGGCGCGGGTAAGACGACGATTGTCCGAATCCTCAGTACGCTGCTCAAACCGGACAGCGGAACCGTCACTGTTAATGGATTCGATATTGCCTCCAAGCCGGATCTCGTAAGGCAATCGATTAGTCTAACCGGGCAATTTGCGGCGGTGGATGAGATTTTGACCGGGCGGGAAAATCTGATCATGATTGCCAAGCTGCGGCATCTGGATCAGCCGCGTCAAGTTGCTGACGATTTACTGAACCGTTTCGGCTTAACCGAGGCCGCCGACCGTAAGCCATCTACTTACTCGGGGGGGATGCGCCGCAGGCTCGATATCGCATTGAGCCTAGTGGGAAAACCGCAGGTCATTTTTCTTGATGAGCCAACCACCGGGCTGGACCCCGAGGCACGTATCGAGGTTTGGAAGATTGTTAAGGAGCTGTCGGGCAGCGGCACGACGGTGTTCCTGACCACGCAGTATTTAGAGGAAGCTGAGCAGCTTGCCGACCAAATTGCCATTCTGCATGAGGGCAGGATTATCGCCGGCGGCACGCTCGCGGAGCTGAAGAAGCTGTTTCCAGCCGCAAAGGTAGAATATGTTGAAAAACAGCCGACACTCGAGGAGATATTCCTCGCAATCATTGGCAACAAGGAGGCCATCTAATGGAAGCCGCAAAAAAATATTTTATCAGCGACTTGAGAGTGATGCTCGGACGTTCCATGCGCCATATTTTCCGGAGTATGGACACCATCTTCACGGTCTGCGTCACTCCGATTGCAATGATGCTGCTGTTCGTCTATGTGTTTGGCGGCGCCATCCAATCCGGCACGGATAATTATGTGAACTACCTGTTGCCTGGCATACTGCTAATGGCTATTGCCAGCGGGGTGGCCTACGTGGCATACCGCCTGTTTTTGGATAAGCAACGGGGCATTATGGAGCGGTTCCACTCCATGCCGATTGCGCGCTCCACAGTGCTGTGGGGGCATGTGCTGACTTCAGTGGTGTCCAACGTCATTTCTGTTGCCGTCATCATTCTTGTAGCGCTCCTTATGGGCTTTCGCTCGTCGGCCGGGGTACTGTCCTGGCTTGCCGTAGCAGGTATACTAGTGCTGTTTACACTGGCTTTGACTTGGATCGCGGCCATTGCCGGTCTGTCTGCAAAAACAGTAGAGGGAGCAAGCGCCTTTTCCTATCCGCTGATCTTCCTGCCGTTCATCAGCTCGGCCTTTGTACCGACCGACTCGATGCCGAAGGCCGTTCGCGCTTTTGCCGAAAATCAGCCGGTGACCTCGATCGTGGAGGCGATACGTGCGCTGCTCTCCGGTCAGCCCGTGGGCAATGATATATGGGTCGCTTTGGCTTGGTGCTTAGGGATAATGATCGTCGCTTATCTGTTTGCAGTGCGCGCATACAAAAGGAGTGCAGCTTAAGGTTTTGGAGGCATTGTAGTGATAGCGGTCAACAAAAGGGAATTAATATAACCTGGGATCAGACTATCACGGTAGCTGTTCCCTTTTTCATTGAGCAGGTGTCAAATCGTGGATGCCGTTAAACTTACGGGCAGGACCAGACATTACAATAAACACTTTACGGCTCTGCTTAAGGCAGTGTCCCAAGGTCTTGATTCAATTAATTGTATCCCGTTCTGATTACAGGTATCTGCTATCCAATCTCCATATGAACTACTTACTTCAGCTCTAAAATGTTGGAATTCGCCACCTTCTCTTGATAAATAATTCTGCAATATTTGGCTTTTGTCTGGCTCATGTACAAATATTGATTTTACCTCTGGGTTATCGAACGATAATGTAAATTCAGGATAGATAAAATCGCCTTCAATTATAATAGGCAATTTATCTTCAATATGCCGGTTTGCGAGTTCTCTTAAGACAGGGAATATTTCTTTGCTTACATCAATCAGCCAATTTACATTGCCGTCAATTCCAATGTCCTTCCAGTCTACTCCAGAAGCCCAATAATGAATTGCCGGAAAATGATCCTTAGTTGTAACTGTTTTTACTGATAGATGGACATCATCTACTTCCAAGACATTCACGCCATAAAATCGAGCCATTTCATAAGCAAGACTTGATTTCCCTATTCCTGATGCTCCGCCAATAAATAAAACGGTCCAGTTTCTATCATTATTCATTTTTCCAGCCCCATTTATAGATTCATCGATTATTTAGTAATGTTGTTCGAAGGAACTCTTCAGAATCGCTAATGATTGGTTAGGGATAAATTTTTTCGCCTTTTTCAAGCATCATTATAAACTGTTGAATTCGTTTCGCACGGGTTTCTTGCTTCTTGGCATTATGGATTCTGAATAGGAATGCATATTTATTTTGTCTATCCAACGTATCATAAAAGGCCTTCGCCTTGAGATTACGCTCCAGTTCAATAGCGAAATCCTCAGGCATAGAGGCGATACTTTGCGATTCATAGGCCTTATCCCATTGTCCGTTCTTTTTGGCAGCTTCAATCGCTTTGAATCCAGAGAGCTGCATTCTTCCATTTTTGATAAGAAGCTCTGCTTTTTCTTTATTCACTTTCGACCAGATGCTCTTATCCCCACGCGGAGTAAATCGTTGAACCCACGTTTTTTCATCAAACTTTTCCTTCTGGCTGTCAATCCATCCGTAACACAATGCACTTTCAAGTGCTTCATCATAGGATACAGAAACCACACCGGAATTTTTTTTCGCGATTTGCAACCGGATTCCCGGTGAAGTGTCATGATTGTTCTCAAGCCAATTCTCGAAAGATTGTTGTTCGCCAAAGAACATAAGCGGTTTTTCATTATTTTTATTGTTCAATTGAATCGCCTCCTACTTGAAGTGTACATCATGATAATTGACAGATACAGTCAGTGATTATCTCGCCCTGCTGGAGCTATTTTGTGCTGCTCTTAAGTCATCCCCAAAGATGAGGGGAAAGTGACGGAGCGGATTTTGGAACTGTAGGAGCGACAGCGTCCGCCTTTGTCTTCGGATTTCACCCGCTGCCAGCGGTATAAATTGAAGAAATCCGAAGACAACAGCGGCCGGAATTCCAAACATTCGCGCAGTCACAACTATCCCCTCATCTTAGCAATTAACTGGAAAGGGCAAAGCGCAGCTGCCCTTGACCCACCCGGTCAACACCCACCACAAGGGTGTTTTTGTGCTGCCCTTAAGCCGTTCATCAAAGATGAGGGGAAGTGACGGAGCGGATTTTGGAACTGTAGGAGCGGTAGCGACCGCCTTTGTCTTGGGATTTCACCCGCTGCCAGCGGTATAAATTGAAGAAATCCGAAGACAACAGCGGCCGGAAGTCCAAACATCCGCGCAGTCACAACCATACTCTTATCTTAGCAATTAACCGGAAAGGGCAAAGCGCAGCTGCCCTTGACCCACCCGGCCAACACCCACCACAAGGGTGCTTTTGTGCTGCCCTTAAGCCGTTCCCCAAAGATGAGGGAAAGTGACGGAGCGGATTTTGGAACTGTAGGAGCGATAGCGTCCGCCTTTGTCTTCGGATTTCACCCGCTGCCAGCGGTATAAATTGAAGAAATCCGAAGACAACAGCGGTCGGAAGTCCAAACATCCGCGCAGTCACGGCTATATCCTCATCTTTTCCCCAGATCTCGTTTTGCACCCCCTTAGGCACATAAACACCCTTTCCCCCTCCCCCTCATATTCTATAGGCAAAAGCCTTTGTAAGGGAGCGACTGGAATGCTGAGGATTAAGCTGAATGAGCTGGCAAAAGGAATGGATAGCGGCCCGCTGCAGGCGGAAGTGTGGAAGTGGGACGGGATCGGGTGGAACGAAGCTGTTGCCCAGCAGGATGAGGATTTCATCCGTGCGGATGATGATCTGTTCGTCACGATCCCCGCAGAGGAGGGTTTGTACCGTATAGATTACTCCATAAAACTGCTGGAACCAATCTACCTCCTAACTGAGTGGGAAGGAAGCGGACTGCGGGCAGAAGTGCTCCATCCGGCGCCTTTTAAGCTAAAGGAAGGGACGCTGTGGGGATATATCAACAACGAAGGGCGGACGGTGATTGAACCGAGGTATGATTATGCCGAGGATTTTCAGGATAACGGTCTGGCCATTGTTCAGCGCAGGGACAGCAGCGGTTTGATTGACAGCAGCGGGCGCGAGAAAGTGAAACCTGTCTATTCGTTTATCGCTCCGTTTGCGGAAGGTCTGGCGGTCGTTTCGGATGCAAAGGGCTACACCTTCATAGATGAAAAAGGTAAAGAGGTAACTTCTGCGCGGTATGACTATTTGAATTCGCTGCACGAAGGCCGGGCGCTTTTTTCTAAACAGAGTACAACAGGAAATTCAAGCTACGGGTATCTGAATGCGCAGGGCAAAGAAGTCCTGCCCCCGGTGTATCTGGATGCGGGCGATTTCATGAACGGTACAGCACTAGTCAAAGTAAGCGAGGGTGAATATGCGCTGATAGATCCTAAGGGTACTGTTCTGCATACGTACAAACATCCTTATGTCGGCAATCCGGGGGATGGACTGCTGGCTTATCAGGAGACGGAGAACGGTAAATACGGGTATCTCAATCTCGATGGCAGTGTCGCAATCAAACCGCAATTTACAGCTGCGATGCCGTTTTCGGAGGGAAGAGCGGTCATTAACACAGCGGAGGATTATGGTAACGCCTACGGATTAATCGATAAGCAGGGCAAGCAGATTGTGCCGGCCAACTATTATGAAGTGCAACAGCTCGGTGAAAACCGGGTCGCTTTAGGAACTCCGGTCTATGCAGACCAGCCGTACCGCGGGTCCCGATATGTCATTGCCGATGCCGTAACTGGCAGAATTCTCAGCAATCATCCGCTGCTCGGGGTGAACAATTATCAGCATGGGCTGGCCTCCGTGTATGATGCTAAAGACACCTATTTTATTGACAAAAGCGGCAAAAAAGCATCGCAGCCACCCGTTATTGCCGGAGCAGGCACACTCTCCTTCAGCGGCAGCCTGATCCGCGCAGATGTTGATCAGCGGACAGCCTATTACGACCGCAAGGGCAAGCAGGTGTGGCGCCAAAATGGGGTTATCCCGCTCCGGCCGCCTTACTCCGTGCTGGAGAAGAAATATAAACCAAACCGGGACTACCTGGTTTATTATCCGGTAATAGAGGGGATTGCCAGCACAGAAGTTTCCAGAGCCGTTAATGACAAGCTGCGCAGCCTTTCCCTTGCCGAGGGGGTGGGAAGCGGAGGGCCGGCGCAGGATTTCAGCTACACGGGTGATTTTGCCGTAGAATTCTTCCGTAAAAATCTGCTTGTACTTGAGCTCAGCGGCTATAAATTCCCGTTTGGTGCGGCACACGGCATGCCTACCCGGATCTATGAGCATATCAATCTGAGCAGCGGCAGGTTCTACACGCTCAGCGACTTATTCAAGCCGGGCAGCAAATATGTGGAGAAGCTCAGCGAGATTGTCGGCAAGCAGATTGCTACCGACCCGCAGTACTCTTACGTTTTCCCGGATACGTACAAAGGAATTACGGCAGATCAGCCTTTTTATGTGGATGAAGCTGCGCTTTACCTGTATTTTGCACCTTATGAGATCGCACCCTACGCAGCAGGATTTCCAACCTTCCGTATTCCATATGCGGAGATTATGGGCCTGATCTCCACCGAAGGAGACTTCTGGCAGTCTTTTCATTAAGTGAAACAGTCTGCTGAGCCGATAAATACAATAAGAAGCTTGAAATGACGAGAAGACTGCCGCTCCTGTGTAAGGAGGACAGTCTTCTTAACCATGTGCAGATGCATAGGTATCCTCTCTTAACCGGACAAGCCTTCTTAGAGTCTAGTGATGGAAAAACTTAGAGGCGCACAATTAAAAGAATCTATGCTACAATGACTGAGGAACAGATTACAACTTTGTAATATTTGCCGCCAACACTCTTGGCATCACAGCAAATCCAACAACCAGAACAAGGAGATGGCAGAATGAAGAGCAAGACTGTAAGAGCAATGATAGGTGGTAGCGTTGCAGCTGTCATGGCGCTGAGCATTTCTCTACCCTTACAAGCGGACGCTGCAACTAGCAACGCAGTTGAAGGAACAACTACGAGCTTTGCCCAATTCATGCAAAATTTCACTCAATATAGCGATAAGGCATTTTCTTTTAACGGTACGACAGTAACAGTATTTAAATTCAAACCGGTAGTTGTACCTCAGAAGACAACGGCTCCTGCAGCAACAGAAAAGCCGGTAGTAACATCAGCACCCGTAGCTACACCCGCACCGATTGCAACAGCAACACCGGCACCGATTGCGACACCAGCACCAGCAGCAACGGCGAAACCAGCAGCAACACCGGCACCGACAGCTAAACCTGCGGCAACAGCAGCTCCGGCTGCAGCAGTTAGCACCCAAGCCACGTATGTGAAGCAGATTGTCGGCCTTGTGAACAAAGAACGTGCCGCAGCCGGATTGTCTCCGGTCAGTGCGCTGGACAGCCTGAATAAGGTGGCAGCTGCTAAGGCAACAGATATGCGTACGAATAATTATTTCTCCCATACTTCACCTACGTACGGTTCACCTTTTGATATGATGGCGACTTTCGGTATTACGTACCGGGCAGCAGGCGAGAACATCGCCATGGGCCAGAAATCACCACAGGAGGTCATGACTGCCTGGATGAACAGTGAAGGTCACCGTGCCAACATTTTAAGCGCGAACTTCAACTACATTGGTGTAGGTTATGATAATAACTACTGGGTACAGGAATTCATCGGCAAATAAGCAATACTAACTAAGTGGAGAACCCAAAAGGGACTGTTCAGTTGGCCATAAGATGGCTGGCTGGATCAGTCCCTTTTTGGCTGGGCGGTTCGTTAATACGGATATTTCTAAGGAAGTCAGAAGAGTGGTTCAGGAGATAATTCCTACTTCCCAGATCGGTTCGGCGTACAGATTTTTAAGCTTGCTGCTGCAATCCTTACCTGTGTCATACGAGCGGTCGCCCAGCACCTCTTTGAACTTCTCCAGTGCCCGGGAAGCCTCGGCCGGTACTGAACTGTTCAGCCACGAGCCGAGAGCACGCAGTACCGTCCGTCCTTCTGACAGTGCTTCCTCCCACAGCTCCCAGACGCTTTCGGTCCGCACCTCCGAGTAGAGCGCCGAATGTCGCCATTCGCCATGTTTTTCATTCAAGTAATCGAGCTTCTCCTCGGCAGGGGACAGCTGCTGTGAGAAAAGACGGCGGACTTTGCCCCGCAGGAGCGATTTCTTCCAGCCCCTCGGATCGTACAGGCATTTATGCGCCAGGAGCATATCGAGATAGGCCTCATGCCACATTTCAGCCGGCAGTTTTTTCGTCTCAGGATACCATGCAGCTGCAGTTTCGTGAAGAATGGTGTGAATCGGGAGAGGCAGATGGGAGCCGACATTGATTTTTTTCCAGACCGCATGCCGCCAGGTATCAATCCCTTTTAGCCGCTTCATGAACAGCGTATCCAGAACGATCTCGAAACGCTGATGGTCACGGTGCTTGTAGCCTGCTTTCCAGTTGATATAAGGATGAAGATTACGGTCCAACAGATGGTGGGTGAGGAAGCCCAGGAAATATTGCTGCACATTCTTCAGGTCGGCAGGGGGTAGGGACATGGCCCGTTTCCAGAATTCGATCAGTACAGGACCGCAGTTCTCAGTATGCATAAGATCGCCGAGCCGGAGCGCCCGGGTCTCTTTTTTCCAAGGCAGAAAGCTGTGATACAGCAGGAAATCAGGTCCTTGGCAGCCTAGCTGGTACAGTTCAGGACAGGTCTCCATATCCGCCAGAAAAGAAAATTCATTCCTGAATTCCTCCGCAAGCTGCTTACCGTACTCCAGATGCATCCAAATGTTAGGCATTCCATTCACCTCTCATGAACGTAGTTTTCCTCCAGCATACAGGTTTTATATTAAAAGAAACTGAAAAGTGTTGTAGCGGTTTGTAATCCCGGTAATTATGAATGCAGAGCGATTATGCCCGGTTCCGCTTCTTCTTTAGGGTACTCCTCACTCTAATCTTTTTCAATAATTCTGCGTTAGAGAAGGCCACTTTTTCCTGCGTGTATAGGCTGCTCCTATTTTTTGCATATTAGCATTTATTCGTAAGGCCGTAAGCTCTCCTGAGGGAGGGATCCGTGCATGTAGGAAGGCGTCCCGTGTATTTGCAAAATGCGTATAGAAGAATTATGTTTAATTACATAGTTAAGAAGTTTGTAAAATGTGGAACAATGGAGAATAGAACGTACGGAGGGATAGCTTTGAAGGATTCCAAATGGACCTGGCGAAGTGTGAGCCTGATTTCCATAGCAGCAACAATAATATTGATTGTGGGATTTGTTTCTGCAGTAGGCGATATTCTTAACCCCCAGGGAGAAGCTCTGTCAACCGCTTTACCTCAAGAGACAGCTGTTCCTACTGCGGCAGCCGGAGATTCGATGAGGATTCTAGCGCTGGGTGATTCGCTTGCCAAGGGAACAGGTGACAACGACGGAAGCGGTTTTGTTAAGCGCACCCTGGACGGATTGTCGGCTGACGGAGGATCTGCTGAGCTGCTTGGCAATATGGGGATTAACGGACTGACAACGGCCGGACTGCAAACCAAGCTTAAAGAAGAGGGAGTCCGTTACGCCCTGCGGCAGGCCAATATTATTCTCGTCTCCATTGGCGGTAATGATCTGTTCCGGGGCTCGGAGATTCTGGGAAATGCGACAGAAGGCCAGGGAGCGGCAACACCAGGCCCGTCTCCATCGGCAGCCGCTGAGAATCAGGATGCTGCAAGCTCAGTTCATGCAACAGGAACCATTGACGGGAAAAACAGCGCTCTGGTTACTTCCACGCCTAAGCCGGGCGAAGATGAGTTAACGCCGGAATCGCTGCTGGCAGCATTGCCGGATGCCGCGAAGCGGCTGGGTGAGATCCTGCAGACGATTTCCGAGATTAATCCGCAGGCGCAAATATTTTATGTGGGTCTATACAATCCCTTCGGAGATATTAAGGACCTGCTCGTGCCCGGGAATCAGGCGGTAACAGCCTGGAATAATGCCGCCATGGATATTATTAATACACACAGCAATATGACCCTTGTGCCAACCTTTGATTTATTTAACCGCCATTTGGACAAGTATCTCTCAGGCGATCATTTTCACCCGAACGGCGACGGCTATCAGCGGATCAGTGAACGGATTATACAAGCTGTTCGATAAGAGGATTAGAGGTTTTTAATGCAGAATTGAATGCGGGCAAGGAGTTGTTGGATATGACAAAAGAGACAGGCGGAGGCACCGGAAACGTTGTATTGTCCGTAGATGGGGTCCGCAAAAAAATAGGCCGCAAATGGATCATCGACGATGTTACCTTTGACGTGAAGCAGGGGGAAATCTTTGGTTTCCTGGGTCCGAACGGCGCCGGAAAAACGACTACCATCCGGATGCTCGTGGATCTGATCCGACCGACTGAAGGAACCATTACCGTCTGCGGCTACAATGTCAACCGTGATCCCGAAAAAGCGCTCCAATACGTTGGCTGTATCGTAGAGAACCCGGAAGTGTACACCTATTTAACTGGCTGGGAAAATCTGCAGCACTTTGCCCGGATGCAGCCTGGAGTAGGTACGGACCGGATTGCCGAGGTGGTGGAGATTGTCCGGCTGGATCAGCGCATCCATGATAAGGTAAGCACCTATTCGCTGGGTATGCGGCAACGGCTCGGTATAGCTCAAGCACTGCTTGGACGCCCGCGGCTGCTCATTCTGGATGAACCGACGAACGGGCTGGACCCCAAAGGCATCAAGGAGCTGCGCGAATTTATCCGCGAGCTGGCTGAAGGCGGTCTTGCCGTATTCGTGTCCAGCCATTTGCTCAGTGAGATTCAGCTGCTGTGTGACCGCGTGGCAATTATCAGCAAAGGGCGGGTCCTGGCCGTCGGCGGAGTAAATGAACTTGTCGCCCGCAATTCCCCTTATGTGCTCTGGGATTTGGAGCCGCTTGAGACGGCGAGAGGCATTCTGGAAGAACGCTCTGATATCCGGCTGCTCCGGCTGGACGAGGTTACACTGGACGACTCCATTATTGCCGGAATGGGCGAGGGCTCTTTGATCACAGCGATGGAGGATGACTTGATACCGGAGATTGTGGCTGTCATGGTTACAGCTCAGGTGGAAGTTAGAGCCGTGCATAAAATTAACCCGACACTGGAACAGCTATTCTTGAAGCTAACGGAAGGTGAATCTATTGACTAATCTGCTTCCGCTCATCCGTAATGAGTGTACGAAAATTATAAAAAAGAAACGATTCTATGTTATACTGCTGATTCTGCTTGTACTCGTGCCAATGTTTACATATGCGCAAATGCGGATAGCTGAACGCAGCCGGGACAAGTTTAATTCGGACTGGAGGCTGGAGGTTCAGCAGCAGATCACCGATAATCAGAACTCGCTCGGCAGTGACCGTATTCCGGAGGAGTGGAAGTCGTATCGGCGGATTTTTGTCCAGCAGCTGCAGTTTTATCTGGATCATGATGTGAATCCGAATGAGCCGAGCGGAGTGACGTTTACCCGCGAATTTCTGGATAATTCCGTCTCTTTATTCATTCCGCTGCTGATTATGGCTGTCGCCTCAGATCTTGTGTCCGGGGAACGGACTACAGGCACAATCAAAATGCTGCTCACCCGGCCAGTCAAACGCTGGAAGGTCCTGTTCAGCAAGCTGGTGGCGCTGCTCATGTTTGTTTCTCTGATTGTGCTTTCGGTGTTTGTGATCAGCTACCTGATTTCAGGGCTCGCCTTCGGATATAAGGGCTTTAGTATCCCTGTCTTTACCGGATTCCAGCTCAGCGGAGATACGGTGGACATGACGACCGTCCACTCGGTGCCGCAGTGGAAATATCTATTGATGCAGGGCGGGCTGATCTGGTTCGTCAGTGTAGTTGTTGCTGTCTTGGCCTTTATGGTATCGGTTCTGGTGCGCAGCACGGCGGCGAGTATTGTCGTGATGATGGCAGCGCTGATTGCCGGAACCATACTCACTAATATGGCCGCGGCTTGGACGACAGCGAAGTATTTGTTTATGGTTAATCTGGGGCTGACGGGATATTTGGCCGGGACGCCGGCGCCAATTGAAGGAATGACGCTGTCTTTTTCCATGGCTGTTTTGGGCGTTTGGGGGATTGCAGCCATAATCATTTCATTCGCCGTCTTTACGAAACGGGATATTTTGAATTAGAATGTACAAAGTGAACGAAAACGTTTGTTTGCATTTCAGAGTAAGTGAGACAAAGAAGGAGGAGCATGAATGCTCGAACAGATCGATATGTTTGCAAAAGTCTCTAAGAACGGCGAAGCAGGCCGGACTGGATACGATGCTGACGACATTCAGGTGCTCGAAGGTCTGGTTGCGGTCCGCAAACGGCCCGGCATGTATATCGGAAGTACGAGTTCCTCGGGACTGCACCATCTAGTATGGGAAATCGTGGATAACGCCGTTGATGAGCATTTAGCCAAATTTTGTTCCAAAATTGATATTACCTTGCGTAAGGATGGTTCAGTTACAGTAATTGATAACGGGCGGGGCATCCCGACCGGAATGCATAAGACAGGGGTGCCAACCCCTCAGGTAGTCTTTACAATCCTGCATGCGGGCGGCAAATTCGGCGGTTCCGGCTACAAAAAATCGGGCGGTCTGCATGGCGTTGGTGCTTCTGTAACCAATGCATTGTCCGAGTGGCTGGAAGTTGAAATTTACCGTGACGGCAAAATCCACCGCCAGCGCTTCGAATACTGGGTGGATAAAACCGGCAAGGAGCATGTCGGCGAGCCAGTAACCGGCCTTGAGATTCTCGGGAATACGAATAAGACCGGTTCGAAGATTACCTTCAAGCCGGATATTCGCGTCTTTGCAAATGGCATTGCCCTGAACTATGACACCTTAGCAGAGCGGGTACAGGAAATTGCCTTCCTGAACTCGGGCCTTCGCATTAACATTAGCGATGAGCGCAGCGGCCGTCAGGATGAATATTTCTATGAAGGCGGAGCCAGCCAATTCGTGCAGTTCCTGAATGAAGGCAAGGATACGCTGCATGATGTGATCCACTTTAGTTCGGAGAAGGATGACATCGAGGTTGAAGTGGCCTTGCAGTATAACGCCGGATACACAGAAACGCTGGCTTCCTTCGTGAACTCTATTCCTACCCGCAGCGGAGGAACACATGAGACAGGCTTCAAGACGGCTTATACACGTGTGCTGAACGACTACGCACGCCGGACGCAGCTGCTGAAGGAAAAGGACAAGAATCTGGAAGGCAATGATCTGCGCGAAGGCATGATGGCAGTAATCAGCGTGAAGATGTCCGAGGTGGAATTTGTCGGCCAGACGAAGGATCAGCTCGGCAGCGCTTCTGCCCGCAGCGCCGTCGATTATATCGTGTCCGAGAATATGGCCCGGTTCCTGGAGGAGAATCCCCAGGTGGCGCAGAGTCTGCTGAAGAAGTCCATTCAGGCTTCCAAGGCGCGGGAAGCGGCCCGTAAGGCCCGCGATGAAATCCGCAGCGGCAAGAAGCGCAGTGAAAGTTCTAATCTCGGCGGCAAGCTGTCACCAGCACAGTCTAAGGACGTTACACGTACCGAGCTGTTCATCGTCGAAGGGGATTCTGCCGGAGGATCGGCCAAGCAGGGCCGCGACTCCAAGATTCAGGCTATTCTGCCGCTAAAGGGCAAGCCGATGAATCCGGAAAAGGCCAAGCTGCTTGATATCTTAAAGAACGATGAATACAAAGCAATTATTTCAGCAATTGGTGCAGGGATCGGCCCGGATTTTGCCGTGGAAGACAGCAATTATTCCAAGATTATTATTATGACCGATGCCGATACGGACGGAGCGCATATTCAAGTGCTGCTGCTGACCTTCTTCTACCGCTACATGAAGCCGCTGATCGATGCCGGGAAGGTCTTTATCGCCCAGCCGCCGCTGTATAAGCTGACGCGTAAATCAGGCAAACTCGAAACTGTGCGTTATGCCTGGAGCGACGAGGAGCTGCAGAATTACCTGAAGGAATTCGGCAAAAACTTTGAGCTGCAGCGTTATAAAGGACTAGGGGAAATGAACCCGGATCAGCTGTGGGAAACGACGATGAATACCGATACCCGCACGCTGCTCCAGGTACAGATTGAGGATGCCGCCAAAGCGGAGCGCCGTGTCTCGACCCTGATGGGTGACAAAGTTGACCCGCGCAAGCGCTGGATTGTCGAGAACGTCGATTTTACGGAATTTGTGGAGTAAGGCAGGCCAGGGATTTAGATCTCTTGGCTGAGCTTATGGCGGCTTAATTACAGCCCAGCGGGCCAAATGCATGCCGCTGATTCTATGCGGCATGCAGCTTTTAGCGGAAGTGACGAATACTTCCGTTTCTAAAAAGCTTGGTGATTAGAGGAACAGAGGGGAATTTTTGAACTGTAGGAGCGTTAGGGACCGCCTAAAAGCTTTCCTTGGAAAGCTCGCTTCGGAAGCATAAGCAGTCTGCGGATTTCCACCGCGAACAGCGGTATACAATCAAGAAATCTGCAGACAACAGCGGCCGGAAGTCCAAACATTCTCCGGAGTGACGGTCAGATCACCACACGCTTTTGAATCAGATAGATTGAGGAACAGAAGGTGAGCCAAGTGAGCAGTTTATCAGAACAATTTTCGCCGGCTTTTTTGGAAGAGGTCGTCGGTGACCGCTTTGGCCGGTATTCTAAATATATCATTCAAGACCGGGCAATCCCCGATGTGCGGGACGGGCTGAAGCCCGTGCAGCGCCGGATTCTGTACGCCATGTACGACTCCGGCAATACCCCGGACAAGCCGTACCGCAAATCGGCCAAAACCGTAGGGGACGTTATGGGGAATTATCATCCCCATGGGGACTCATCGATCTATGACGGTATGGTCCGTATGGCGCAGCCCTGGAAGATGGGGCATGTGCTTGTAGACGGGCATGGCAACTGGGGATCCATGGACGATGACCCGGCGGCAGCGATGCGGTATACGGAAGCCCGCCTGTCACCGATCGCCCTGGAGATGATGCGTGACATTGAGAAGCGGACCGTGCTGTTCAAAGATAACTTTGACAACACCGCGAAGGAGCCGGTAGTTGTACCTTCACGTTATCCCAATCTTCTGGTTAACGGCACGAGCGGAATTTCTGCCGGCTTCGCCACGGAGATTCCGCCGCATAATCTGCGTGAGGTTATCGACGCCTGCATCGCCGTGATGCAGAAGCCGGACATCGCACTGGAAGACATCATGACATTTATCAAAGGCCCTGATTTCCCGACTGGCGGGACAATTATGGGCGGTGACGGAATCATTGATGCCTACCGCACCGGCAAAGGGCGGATCTACCTGCGCTCCAAGACCGAGATCGAGAATCTGCGCGGCGGCAAACAACAGATTGTCATTACCGAAGTGCCGTTCCAGATCGTGAAATCACGTCTTGTTACCTCGATGGAGAATATCCGTCTGGAGAAGAAGATCGACGGTATCGCAGAAGTCCGGGACGAGAGCGGCCGGGATGGCCTGCGAATTGTGGTGGAACTGAAGAAGGAAGCAGATGCGCAAGGTGTTCTGGCTTACCTGCTCAAGAAAACCGATCTGCAGGTTACTTATAACTTCAACATGGTGGCGATCGTCAACAAGGCGCCGCAGCAGCTGGGGCTCAAAGCGATCCTGGAGGCGTATATCGCTCACCAGCGAGAAGTCGTTACCCGCCGCACCCAGTTTGACCTGGAACGTGCAGAAGACCGTGCTCATGTCCTCGAAGGGCTGGTCAAGGCGCTCAACATTCTGGATGAAGTTATTGCAGCGATTAAGGCTTCCAAGAACCGCCAGGATGCCCAGAATAACCTGGTCTGGATGTTTGGCTTCAGTGAACGCCAGGCCGATTCCATCCTTACCCTGCAGCTCTATCGTCTGACGAACCTGGAGATTCACTCGCTGCAGAAGGAATTGGACGAAATGATGGCCCGGATTGCCACGCTGCGCGGCATTCTCGAAAGTGACAAGAAGCTGGTTGCTGTTATCCGCAAGGAATTGCTGGAGATTCGCGACAAATACGGCATCGACCGCCGCTCGTTAATTCAGGGCGAGGTCGAAGAGCTGAAAGTCAGCCTCGAAGTGCTGGTTAACGCTGAGGATGTGCTGGTGGCGCTGTCAGCCGACGGTTATATCAAGCGCACCGGCATGTTATCCTTTACACGATCAGGCGGCGAACGGCATGCTTCCGGCGTCAAGGAAGGCGATCATATCGTCAAGCTGCTCGATCTGAATACCCGGGACAGCCTGCTTATCTTTACCCGCAAGGGCCAGTACTTCCTGCTGCCGGTTCACCAGATACCGGAATTCAAGTGGAAAGAGCCGGGGACTGCGGTCGTCAACGTCATCGGTCTGGCAAAAGGCGACAGCATCGTCAGTGTACTTCCGGCCCCGAATCTGGAAGATACAAATGCCAGTCTTGTATTCATCACCCGGAAGGGCCAGGTGAAGCGTACGGAGCTCAAGGAGTACTCTACCAGCCGTTCCGGAGCCGTTGCGGCCTGCAAGGTCGCTGAAGGTGACGAGGTCATTACAGTGGCGCTCAGCAGCGGAGACAAGGACATTGTACTTGTGACCCGCGAAGGGATGAGCATCCGTTTCAAAGAAAATGAAGTGAACCCGATGGGCCGTGTGGCCAGCGGGGTAAGAGGCATTCAGCTGCGCGAGGGCGATGAAGTGGTATCCTGCTTCTGGGTCAGTGAGGATGAGGGAGAGATTCTCGCCGTCACGGACATCGGTTATGCCAAGCGTACCCTGCTGGTGGATTATCCTTCACAGAGCCGCGGCGGCAAGGGCATGCCGACCTTCGAGTTCAAGGAAGGCAAGCGTGTCCGGCCGAACGGCAGCCGGATCGCAGGCGCATTCCACTGCAAGGAGCCGCTGGAACTGATCGCAATTACCCGCGATGGACTTGTACACACCCTCTCTTCAGAAACTGCACCGCTGAGTGAGCGGCGTTCTACAGGCAAACAGCTGGTTCCAGTGGAGAAGAAGGATGAGATCCTTACGCTTTACCCGGCCATTAAATAATCCGGTTCAATACACATAGATGTAAACCCCAAACGGCGTGTGCGGCCGCTCTTTAAGAGCTGGCTGCCGCGCCGTTTTAAATGACTCTGAACTAACGGATCCTTGGTAACGGCGGACGGTAACACATTTTATTTTTTTCTTTTGCAGGAAATGGAATTTTTATCTCGAAAATGTAGGTATACCGGATAGAGATCCGCAGGGAAAGGAAGGAATAAGTGTGCACTCCTCTGAATTCAGTAAAATCTGGCATAAAATATTGAAAGACTATAAACTACATATGGACAGCAAGCTTGCCCCTACACTGACGGATGCCCAGCTCACCGTACTGGAACTGCTTCAGGAACGTGACGCAATGAAACCTTCTGATCTGGCTCCGCATCTGGCGACTAGCCCGGCAGCGGTAACTATGCTTCTAGACCGGATGGAGAAAAACGGACTGATTGTCCGTGAACGTGATGCTGCTGACCGGCGGATCGTTTGGGTGAGTATTACAGAGGTTGGGAAGCGGGAGACTGAACGGGGTCTGAAGATTCGCAGCGATTTTTTTGCCGAAGCGCTTGACCCGATTTCGTCTCATAACCAGCAGCTGCTGCTTTATCTAATGGGCAAGATGGCGGTTGCTCCGGCACCCGAAGGTTCTACACCGTAAATATAGAGCCCACAAGAACGAATTGAAAATGGAACACTAATTATAAAAAAAGCAGGTCATCCGTCAGCGGATGGCCTGCTTTTGCAATTGCTGGGGCCACAGACTCCAGGGATGGGTCTGGGGCGGTAATGAAATCAGTTCGATATCGTCTTTGGTTACCGGATGCGGAAAGCCGACGAGTGATGACCAGAGAGCGATTTGCTGGCCTGGTCTGTTCACGGCGGCGCCGTATTTCTGGTCGCCGAACAGCGGGCAGCCGATGCCGCTCAGCTGCACCCGGATCTGATGCGAGCGTCCGGTCAGCAGATCGATCTTCAGCAGGCTGAAGCCCTCTGCACTACCAAGAACCGTATAGTCAAGAATGGCTTCCTTGCCGCCCGGTGTACCTTTGCGGACAATGGTGACGGTATTGCTCTTGGCGTCCTTCAGCAGCGTATTGACCAGGCGTCCTTGGGAAGCCGAAGGCTTGCCGTGGACAACGGTCAGATAAACCTTACGGAAGGCATGGGTACGTACGCTCTCGGAGAGCCGGGAGGCCGCCTTGGAGGTTTTGGCAAAGATCATCGCGCCGCCTACAGGACGGTCCAGCCTGTGAACGAGGCCCATATATACATTGCCAGGCTTATTATAACGTTCCTTCACATCTTCTTTGAGCAGGGTCAGCAGATCGGGGTCACCGGTTGCATCTTCCTGCACGGGAATATTAACGGGCTTTACAATGCCTAACAGGTGATTGTCTTCGAACAATACCTCAAAGCGGGATTGTCCGCTGTGCTGCTCTTCACCAGCGCCGCCATGCTGCATATTCATGGCTTACGCCTCCCAGCGGCCCAAAATTCCGCAAGGCAGGTTCATGCCGGAGGAAGTGATCGGCAGGCCGATTTCACCGGAAGTCAGCTTGCCGCCGTAGCGTTTGCCCATGGTCATGGAGAGCATATTCCTCAGAACGGTCGGCGAGATGCCTGTTGTATAGGAATTGATCAGCATGAAGAGTGGTCTGTCACTCATGATTTCCATACAGCTTTCGAGGAACGGATAGAGGCTGGATTCCAGCTTCCACATTTCGCCTCCCGGGCCGCGGCCATAAGAGGGCGGGTCCATAATGATGGCATCATATTTGCTTCCCCGGCGCTGCTCGCGCTGCACAAATTTGAATACATCGTCCGTGATGAAGCGGACCGGACGCTCGCTAAGACCGGACAGCTGGATATTTTCCTTCGCCCATTGCACCATGCCTTTGGCTGCATCCACATGTACGACCGAAGCTCCCGCACTGGCTGCTGCCACAGTTGCTCCACCGGTATAAGCGAATAGGTTGAGTACAGAGATCGGACGGTTCGCGCCGGCAATCTTGTCCATCATCCAGCTCCAGTTAGCCGCTTGTTCGGGGAATAAGCCCGTATGCTTAAAGTTGGTTGGACGCAGGTGGAACTTCAGCTTACCATAGCTGATCTTCCAGTCGTCGGGAATCGTTTTTTTCATTTCCCATTGTCCGCCGCCGGCGGAACTGCGGTGATAATGTCCGTGCACATCGCGCCACTTGGCTGTCTCATTTGCCAGGGGCCAGATAATCTGCGGGTCCGGGCGGCGCAGGATAATATCGCCCCAGCGTTCCAGCTTTTCTCCGCCTCCGGTATCGATAACTTCGTAGTCTTTCCAATCGCCTGCTATATACATCTTTTATCCATCCTTCAAAAAATTCATTTAGCCTTTATTGTACAACATTTAACCCGGAGGCTACAAACAAAAAGGTTGCAAAGCTGCGACTATTCTCAGTCTGTCCATACTAAGTCTGGTACATAATATTTCCAAATATACCGGGAAGATTTCTTAGAACGCCCGTCATCTGGCGCTGGCTTCATGGATTGTGTATGATCAGGAGTAGTTGGATAACGGGGAAAGCGGAGGCGGAATCGTGATGTATAACCTTGCAAAGCTATATTACCCGATAACGGCAAGACCGGATGGAGCCGGGGAGTTCATTCCATGCAAGGCGCTGCAGCCGTACATCCGCTGTTTCTGGGGTACTACGGGAGAAATGGACGGCCTGAATGTGGGACCTGAGGCGCAGCCGGACCAGCCGCCCAGTGCGCTGACAAGGCTGGAGATGATCATACCTGATACCTGCATGGACATTATTTGGGAGTGGGAAGCAGCTTCAGGCGCTGCCGGAGGTTTTTTTTGCGGGATTAATGATACGCCGTTTGAAGTGGGAGCATCGGGGACGCCGGAAACCAAGATACGCTTTGCCATCCGTTTTCATTTCTGGGCGGTGCATCTGTTTGCGGATGATCATCTGAAGGATGTGCTGAACTTTAGTGGTGAAGTGGAGCAATACTTCCGGTCGTTCCGCAGGGAGTTAGGCGACAGGCTGCCTGAGACCCGGACGCTGGGGGAACGCATTGCTGCAGCTGAGCACTATCTGCTACGCCGGCTGGACCAGTCGCGAATGAGCAATAATGGGCTGATGAATGCAATACATACCATTCTACACCATAAAGGAGTCGTGGCGGCAAGCGGACTGGAGAGCAGTACAGGCCTGAGCAGCCGGCAGCTTGAACGGCTGTTCCGGGAGTATATCGGTATCTCGCCCAAAAAAACAGCTGATCTCGTCCGGTTTCAGAATGTATGGCTGAATTTATGCCGTCCATCACCGCACATCCGGAATGTTCAGGATTTGGTTTATGCGTTTGGTTACAGCCACCAGTCACATTTAAACAACAGCTTCAAGAGATATGCAGGCCGGACTCCGCTGGAAGCATTGGCGTATGCACGGCAGTGAATGTCGTTTTTTTGCAATACAAAGAATCTGGCAGCAGGTAAACTATATACAATAGCCGGTGTCCGGCTTACATTACTGGAGAAGAAAGAGGGGATCTTTATGATATCTGCTTTTGAAGGCATCAATCTGTACACTAAGGATACGGCGGCACTTGCGGCATTTTATGCAGAGATTTTGGGGATTCCGGTTCCGTTTGAAGGATTCGGTAATAGTGATGGGGCGAAGATCGGCTTTGAACGCGGTTTGCCCGGCCTGATCATCTGGGATGAGAACAAATGGGGCAAGCATACGACTGGCGTCGTTAATCTGGTGTTCTCCTGCAGTAGCCTTGATGAAACTTATGCACAGCTTAAAGCCAGAGGGCTGGATTGCGAGCCGCCGGTTACGATGGAGTATGGAGGCAAGGAAATGAATTTCCGTGATCCGGACGGCAATGGGATCACCTTACTGGAAGGCGCCTACTGAATTTGTTAATCAGCCTGATAAAGGGCTGAGGGGAGAAAAGCGGAGAATAGCCGGAAGGACAGGCTGCTATCCGCTTTTTTTTAATATTGACAATGAGAATCATTATCAAATAGAATGGGGATAGCAAAACTTGGTTTCCGTTACGAAGTGGAACCATGACTATACTTCATGTTTATCTTGGGGAGGACGGAATAAATGGCTAAGGTGCTTGTGGCATACGCCAGCTTGACCGGTAATACGGAAGAGATCGCTGAACTGATTGCTGAAGGGATACGCGAGGCGGGCGGAGAAGCTGTTTTGAAATCGGTGACCGACTGCAACGCGGTTGAGATAAAGGACTATGAGGCTGTATTGCTTGGTGCATATACTTGGGGTGACGGTGAGCTGCCAGATGAATTCCTCGACTTCTACGAAGAGTTGGATGAGCTGGATCTGTCTACCTACAAGGCGGCTGCCTTCGGAAGCGGGGACACCGGATATTCGATCTATTGCGGGGCGGTGGACCAGATTGAAGAGAAGCTGAAGGAGCGCGGAGCTGAGATTGTTCAGGCCAGCCTGAAGATTGAATATGGACCGAATGCTGCGGAAAAAGAAGCCTGCCGGAATTTCGGGCGCCAATTTATTGAGACCTGCGCGGCGGTTTCCTAAAGATGGGCGGCGCGGCAGGAAGCATGGCGGAGGGAAGAACATCTGCACCGGTTATACAATATGCCCGGCTGAATGATTTTCGGATGGAGCACATCATGCTGGGCGGGGCGGCAGTACGAGACAGCGGAACTGCCGCTACCGGACTCCCGCGCTGGAGGCAGCAGGTGCAGTATGCTATTGGCCACACACTTAACGATTTCTACAGTCTGCAGCCTGAGGTGCGCCGGGAAACGCCTATTCAATTTCTGCTTGAACGGCGCTGGCCGCCTAAGGGGAATGCTTTTCCGTCACTGATGCATTATTGGGATGTGAAGACCGCGGTGGGCGATGAACTGATGCGGATCGCACCATGTAATCACATCCGGGAAATACCGGTAATGCTTTACGAGCAGTGGCATATTCCGGTTCCGGAGCTGGCTATTGAGCTGGCGATGATCTTTCAGCTGGTCTGGAATTCTGAGGTTAGCGGACGCTGCCTGAACATACAGAAATTCATGGTGTCCGGCAACGAGGATGTGATCACCGGATTTCTGCATATGGCCAACGTATTTTGCCACAAGGCTTATGGAGAACCGGCAGAAACAATTGAAATCTATTCGCTGATGGATGGACGGAGGCATATATTCGATGGTGCCGGTGTGTCACTTGCGGAATCCCTGGATTACGTGCGTCTGCTGTCCGTGTTCTTAACCCAGGAGGATTCGGCGGATCAGAAGGTAAATGTCGGGGACCGCAGGAATGAGAAGAGCGAAGCTTCCTTTGGCGGATTCGGCCTGATGTAATCCTAAGTTTTGTGCTTGCCAATAGGGCGGAGGAGAGATAAGGTAGTGGCAGGAGGTGCCTGAACCGATGCCTGAACCGATTAAAACCTTTAATACCGCGGTAGAAGCAACGCTTGAAGTTATCGGCGGCAAGTGGAAGCCGGTTATTCTTTTCTTCCTTACCTTTGGCAAGAAGCGCAACGGGGAGCTTATGGCCCTGATGCCGGCCGTTACACAGAAAGTGCTGACACAGCAGCTGCGCGAATTGGAGGCCGATGGTGTTATCCACCGGATTTCTTACAATGTAGTTCCTCCGAGAGTGGAGTACGAATTGACCGAATACGGATGGAGTCTGCGGGACATTCTTCACCTGCTGTGCAGATGGGGAGATTCTCACATTGAACGGACTTATGGCGACAAGGCTATTGTGTTGTCTGAACGCGAATGGATAGATAAGACGGCCGATCTCTAAATATTGAGACCGGCCGTCTTTCTGCAATCTAAGGAGGTCTGGAGGGGATCATGGGATGATTTTGCGTTCGCGCAGGAGATCGAAGATTTCCTGGAACATAAGCTCTGTATCTATGAACTCATGGAAGCCGGCACGGCGCGCCTTGCTGCTGTCCGCAAAAAGATCGTAATCCCAGGAGAAGACAAAATCTCCGAAGGCCCAGGAAGAAACACTCTGGTAGCTATTTGGGATCAAATTGTATTTTTTGAGCATTGCGTTCCACAACGGCTCTTTATCCCCCATGACAACAGACAATGACATCTGAAGCGGCGGTGCTGTTTCCAGCCCAAAGTAGGCAGCTATTTTGGGCCACAGCTCGTCCCAGCGGAACAGGTCGCCGTTCGTAATATTGAAAGCCTGATTGGCACAGCGCTCATCGGTGGCGGCCCACACGGTTGCTTTGGCCAGCAGCCCGGCGTCGGTCATCTCCAGCAGGCTGTGGTAAGCCCCGGGTTTGCCGGGAAAGCGCAGAGGAATGCCAAGTTCCTTCGACATAGAAGCATAAACAGCAATGACCATGGCTAGGTTCATGGGATTACCCAATGCGACTCCGCATACGACAGAAGGGCGCAGCGCAGACCAAGTCCATTGTTTTCCCGCCTGCCGCTGCTCCAGGAAGTTCTGCTGATCTATATTGAATTCAGGCGGCATATGATTGGCGTCTGTTTCCCGGGCCGGAGTTTTGAAAGGTCCCAGATGCGCGCCGTATACTTTATAGCCTTGCATCAGACTGATGTGCTGGAGTCCGCGCGCTACCGGCTCAACGGCTTCAACTACATTGACCAGCATGGCAAGGTTCGGGGGGACTAGCTCTGCCCATGTTGGACGGTCCTGATAGGCTGCGTAGAAGATATGCGTCACCTCTTTAAGGCTCCCAAGCTTCTGCCGTGTATCCAAGGCATCCAGCAGATCGGCAGAGATATAACGGATACGTTCCGTATTATCACCGCCCCTGCGTGACACACCGATAATGTCCCATTCCGGCAGAGTAACCAGATGCTCGATCAGATTGCTGCCAATGACCCCGCCGGCCCCGATCACGAGGGCTGTTTTGCGCATTGCTGTTTCCTGCTGATTCATACTATTGTTCCTCCCTTTGTGTGCTGGCTTCCTCTGCATTATGAGTCTCTGTACACAGGATGAACAGTACGCACTTTGAGGTCATATAGGAACTTTGAAGTAACAAAGGGAAAGCTCATTACATGGATAAGGCAGCAAAAAAGCCCCTATGCTCAGCAGGAAACTGCCAAGAAAAGGGGCCGTAACTTTTATAACTAATTCTCAAAATTAGAAAAAACCTTGGGATCAGCCGGTATACCGGTAGTAATCCTGCTTGTTCAGAATCACGAAGCCGCAGCTTTCATACAGCTTCAGCGCATTGGGGTTATCGAGCGCCACCTCCAGGTTCACGCCATTGTAATTGCGGCGCTCCCGTTCAATGGTCTGCTGCAGTGCACTGCGGCCAATTCCGAGCCCGCGCAGCTTCTTATCGACGGTGAAGCCGTAAATCCAGGTCTCGTTGTTCTCGGTCCACAGCCGCATTTTGCCGGCAGGCTGTCCGTTCATTTCGATCATAATATGCTCCTGCAGTGCTTCGTGCTGCTGCTGTTCAAACATTTCCGCAGCATCCTCCTGAGTCATGTCAAAACCCTCACGGTCCAGCTCGATGAGAATAGGAGCCTCGTCTTCACGGGCAGGGCGCAGGATTACAGCTCCGGCGGCAGAGCTTGCTTCAGCTGAACCCTGTGGCACAGCTGCCGCATCCCATTTCATCTGGTATTCGGCATGATTGAATACAAGCGGCAAGGTCTTCAGAAAACCGGGAGCAGACAACGAGGCGGCCGGGGCATTCAAGAGCAGCGTCGTGATATTGTTCCGCTTGATAATCGTCTGTGCCCGCTCCCAGAGCGAGGTGAAGATACCTCTGCGGCGGTAGCCCGGGCGGACCATTCCACATACTTCCATCTCGCCGGCGAAGCCGTATAATCCGATGAAGCCGACCAGCACATCTTCTTCGTAAGTCACGAGCCACTCTGCTCCACCGGCTTCCGGGGAGTGGCGTAGCATATCCCAATTCAGCTTCAGCGATATGCCTTCGTATTGTTCGCAGCGTTGCTGCAATTCCTCAATATCTTGTAAAGTATCAGCAGTAGTCAAATCCGTTTCCTCCTTGAGCCTTGAGACTCTTATAAATTCATATTCCTCAAGGAAACGGGCGCGGTCCTAAGACGAGCTTCCGTCTCCGCTGAGTACATCCGCATACTCTTTGTGCCGCTGGAACTGCTTGGCAGCATAAGGGCATTCCGGGATGATTTTGACGCCGGCTTCACGGGCCTTGTCCACGACTGCCCGAACCAGCTTCTCGCCTGTACCTTGCCCGCGCAGGTCTTCAGAGACAAAGGTATGGTCAACGATCCAATTTCCTGTCGCCTCTTCCAGCCTGTATGTAATTTCAGCAAGGTCTTTTCCGTCACCAGCAATATACAAACGGTTTTCTCCCTGTTCAATTTGATCCATATTCTTCACTCCTGCCTTCTTGTAGTTCCTTTATTTTACTACCCTGAATTGGAAAAAGCGAGAAAACGCACAAAGACGACCGCCAATAAGTTACAATAAATTAGCCTTCAAGGCCTGTGAAAATGGAATAACTTGCGCATCTTCCGCTTTTTGTCCTAAGATTAAGACACTAACGCTGTAGCGAAAAGAAGTTGCATCAGGAGGAATGTCTGTGGAATATGAGGTTGAAGTGCAGTTCAAGCCGGTATATGAATTAGTGAGCAGCATACATACGTTTATCTGTAAGAAATCCAATAAAAAAATCGATCTGGGAACGGCCTGGGCCAGTGAAGTTGCCAAGGGCCTCAGCGGTGAACTGTTGTCCGCCCTGGAAGAGACGGAGCTAGGGAATGACTGGAAGCTGCTTAATCTGCTGATATATTGTTGTCCGGCCAAAGAGAGTGTAGAGAGTGTACTGGACTGGCTGGAGAACCTGTCTGTAGGGGATATGTATGAGACGCTTGCCGCATATGTCAGCGTGTTTCCTGTTCAGATGGAACAATTCCGCAGCCGGTCACTGTTTCTGTTAACCGAATGGAACCGGCAGTATTTCAGCAGCAGCGACCCCGAGATTCTGAGCCGTCTCAAGCATCATGCAGAAGAGCGGAATTTGGAGCTGCAGGGAAATCAGACCTCTAATTTTGTAAATACGACTACTAACGGTTTCTATTTTCTGCCGGTAGACGGGCTGCGCAGGCTGGTGCTGATTCCGCAGTTTCATTTTCAGCCCGCGAATATTATTTATAGCTACGGCTCCCTGACCATTTGCCATTATGCGGCCAGAATATCTGTTACAGACGAAGAGCTTTCTCCGTTTATGTACAGGGCGATCCGCAGTCTGGGTGAAAAAAGCCGGCTGAAAATTCTCCAGTCACTCGGCGGTGAACGCAGATCCTTCACGGAAATCGCCAAAATGGCCGGAATCTCCAAAGGGATTGTTCATGACCATATTTTTAGTCTCCGCTGCGCCGGTTTGCTGAATGCCTATATCGAAGGGGAGAACGTTACTGCCTACAGCCTGCGTCTTGAAGGAATACACCGGATGAATGAGCTGCTTTTTGACTATTTGAAATAAACTCCAAAATTACAAAACGATACAAAATAATGAACGTTAAAGCTAAGATTTTCTCTGAACCCGGAGAATATCCTGGCTTTTTTTTGCTATAAAAGATAATTATAACTTCTGTACAAAAAGAAATTTTTTGTTGTTCTCTCTTTACAGAACAGGTTTTACTTTCTATAATGTGAACTATCGGTCTTTATTCACACTTAGTGGGTAGGAATTATGGTATTTATTATACGGAGAGAAGAGAGATGATGTATGAGAAAAAGCACGATTTTATTGTCCTCGTTATTACTTGTAGGTTCCCTGCTGCTTACGGCCTGCTCTAACAACAGCAATACGAATAACGCTGCGGCAACGGACAATTCAGCTACGGTTACAGCTGCTGCGGATGGTGCAACGGGCTCTGCGGCTTCGTCATCACCGGCTCCGGTTCCGGCAGGGGCGCTAAGTGAGCCTTATACGGCAACCGACTTGTCGAAGCTTCCGGCAGTTGCCCAGAACCGGACAGACACGATTATCGTCGGGCTTACCGATCCAAGCGGGGCGTTCACCCCTTATTTCCAGGAAAGCGGCTATGATGGCAACGTATCCTCACTGCTGTATGCTTCACTGGTGACGGTAGATGAGAAGGGCGTGCCTGCACCTGAGCTTGCGGAGAGCTGGGATGTTTCAGAAGATCAGCTTACATACACTTTCCATCTGCATAAGGACCTGAAATTCAGCGACGGTTCACCGCTTACGGCGGACGATGTAGCTTTTACCTGGACGATTCAGTACGACAAAGCCTATGACGGCGGTTCCTCGCTGCCTACGCTGAATGTTAAGGGCGGCCAGGCTTATAAAGAGGGGAAAGCCACAACCATCGAAGGGATTAAGGTGATTGATCCGCAGACCATCTCGGTCACACTGGAAAAGCCTAATGCGACTGCACTCGTAGTCCTCGGCTCCAACGTGCTGTCTAAGGCTTACTACGGCAAGGACTATAAGTTCGGCCAGCTGGAGTACATCAAGAAGCTGCATGAGAAACCGCTCGGCGACGGTCCTTACAAGCTGGAGAAATTCATCCCGGGACAGGAAGTCCGGCTGGTAGCCAATGAGAATTATTTCAAAGGTAAGCCAAAGACAGAGCATTTCATCTACAAAACCTCTGAAGGCGATGTGTGGCAGTTCCTTGAGACCGGAGAGGTCGATTATGCTTCCTTCAGTGCAACAGATGAGAATATCGAGAAGCTGAAGGCGCTCGGCTATGTCAACATCCTCCCCTATACCCCAAGCACTTACGGCTATATGCAGGTCAACCTGAAGCATGAGCAGCTCAAGGATAAGCTGGTAAGACAGGCGCTTATGTATGGTCTGGACCGTCAAAGTATCTATGTGGATGCCACGCAGGGCGCCGGTGCAATAGCCAACATTCCGGCTTCACCTATCTCTTGGGCTTACACGGAAGAAGGCATCAACCCGTATAAATACGATCCGGAAAAAGCCAAACAGCTGCTCGATGAGGCGGGCTGGGCGGTAGGAGCAAACGGTATCCGCGAAAAAGACGGCAAGCCGTTTTCAATTCATTATCTCGGCTCGAAGAGCAAAAACACCGATATTTTCATCGCTGTAGCCAAGGAGAACTTTGCGGCACTAGGTATCGACTTCCAGCCTGAAGTGTTCGCTGACTTCAACTCGCTGGTCTCCAAAGTGGAAGGCGGAGATTATGATCTGGTATCCTTCTCTACCAGCATGCTGACTGATCCGGCAGACGGCTTCATGCAGTTCTTCGACGGTGAAATTACCGACTACGAGAACCCGAAATTCCTGGAGCTGTACAACAAAGCGCTGGCAACAAGTGATATAGAAGAGCGGAAGGCGGTCTATAAGGAGCTCTACCAGCTCTTCAATGATGAACTGCCGATTCTCTTCACCAGCTATAAGAAAACAGTTTACGCCTACAACGGCCGCATTCAGAACCTTTCGGTCAGCCCGTTCATCGGACTTGCCGGCAGCCTGCCGGAATGGACGCTGAAATAATGACTACTTCGTCCCCTGCCCGGTACTTAAGGGGAGGGGACGAATCCTTAAGGAGCGGATTATGAGCACTTATCTGACTAAAAGACTGCTGTATATGCTTGTTATTCTGTTTGCGGCGTCGCTGCTGATTTTCTGCCTGTATGCGCTGACTCCCGGGGACTTCATTACCGGGAACATCAAGCTGACGGCGGAACGCAAAGCAGAGCTGCGGGAAATTTACGGGCTTAACAAACCGGTATTGGAGCGTTACGGTCTATGGATGAAGGATGCGTTCCACGGGAATTTCGGATACTCCCTCGCCCAGCAGAAGCCGGTGCTTCAGCTGTTTAGTGATTATATCTGGAATTCTTTTTTGCTGGCTGCCGTTTCAACCTTTCTGACCTGGGTGATCGCGGTGATTGTCGGCGTCATTTCGGCGTATAAGCAATATTCCTGGTTTGACACGCTGGTAATGGTGGCGATCTTTGCCGCGATGTCGCTCCCGTCGTTTTTTATCGGCCTGTTCCTGATCAAGATACTGGCTGTGGACCTTAAATGGCTCCCGCCGGGAGGGATGATTACTACCGGAAGTAATGCAACGGGACTTGCCTATCTCAAGGAAGTTGTACGCCATATGACGCTTCCCGTAGTTGTCATGGTTCTGCTCGGTTTGGGCTCGCTGACGCGTTATTTCCGCAGCAATATGATTGATGTGCTTCAGCAGGATTATATCCGCACGGCCCGGGCAAAGGGGCTGAAAGAGCGGAAGGTGCTGTTCACCCATGCGCTGCGTAATGCACTGCTGCCGGCGATCACGCTGGTGGGCTTTGAGCTGCCCGCACTGTTCGGCGGATCGCTGATTATCGAGCAAATCTTCAACTGGCCGGGCATCGGCCAATTGTATATGAAATCCTTCGGGCTTAGGGATTATCCTTTGCTGATGGGTTTTACGATGTTTATTGCCATTTTGACCGTCATCGGAACGCTGCTCTCGGATATTCTGTACCGGGTAGCCGATCCGCGGGTCCGGTTATAGTGAGGAGGATACCGCTTTGGCAGCTGACAGCAAATTAACCAAGCTTCAAAGGCCGCAGGCTAAGTTGCAGAAATCCTCATTGTTCCGGCAATCGCTGAGAAAGCTGATGCACAACAAGCTGGCGGTTTCGGGTTTTGGGGTAGTCGTATTTATGTTCGTGCTTTGTTTTATCGGACCGTTCTTTTCGCCCTATACGGATAACAAGATCAATATGGCGATGATGAATAAGGCGCCGAACCTTACACACTGGCTGGGAACGGATGCGCTGGGCCGGGATATTCTGACCCGTGTGATGCAGGCTGGACGCATCTCGCTGACGGTCGGGCTGGCCTCCATGGTGCTCTCGGTCTTATTAGGAGCACTCCTAGGCGCGATTGCCGGATATTACCGCGGTTTGGCGGACCAGATTATCATGCGGGTCGCCGATCTGCTGATGACGATTCCGGGACTGCCGCTGCTGTTCATCTTCGGTGCCCTGCTGTCCGAATGGAAGATACCGACGGATTACCGGATGTATATTGTGATGCTCATGCTCAGTATCGTGAACTGGCCGGGACTGGCCCGTATGGTCAGAGGGCAGATGCTCAGCCTGCGGGAACGCGAATTCATGCAGGCCGCTGTAGTCCTTGGACTCCGCGACCGGCGGAAGCTGTTTGGCCACCTGCTGCCGAACATTGTGCCGCTCCTGATTGTAATGGCTACACTCAATATCGGCGGGGCGATTCTCAGTGAATCGGTACTCAGCTTCTTCGGCCTGGGTGTTATGCCGCCGACGCCAACCTGGGGGAACATGATTGATGCGGCGAACAATATGATCGATTTCCAGGACCATCCCTGGCTATGGATTCCGCCGGGGCTGTCGATCTTCGCTACAGTAATTGCAATTAATATATTTGGTGACGGCCTCAGAGACGTGCTGGATCCTAAACAGAAGAGGTAGGTGCCATCATCACATGAAGGAGATCATGAAAATAGACGGTCTCAGTACCGTGTTCTTCACCGATGAAGGAAAAGTGAGAGCTGTCGATGATATCAGCTTCCGGGTACGCGAAGGGGAAACTGTCTGTATTGTCGGGGAATCCGGCTGCGGCAAAAGTGTAACCGCCATGTCGATCATGGGGCTGGTGGAAGAACCGGGCGGGAAGGTTAGCGGGGGGAGCATCGATTTTCTCGGTGAGGATTTATTGCGCCTGGACAAAAACTCGCTGCGGGCTATCCGTGGCCATGAAATCGCAATGATCTTCCAAGAGCCGATGTCTTCGTTGAATCCGGTTATTAAGATCGGGGAGCAGATTATGGAGCCGCTGATTGTTCATCAGAAAATGAAGAAAAAAGCAGCCCGGCAGCGGGCTGTCGAGCTGATCTCGCAGGTGGGGATTTCCCGCGCTGAACAGATTGCTGACAGTTATCCGCATGAGCTGAGCGGCGGGATGCTGCAGCGGATCATGATCGCTATCGCGATCTCTTGCAGCCCCAAGCTGTTGATTGCCGATGAGCCGACTACAGCCCTGGATGTGACGATTCAGGCGCAAATTCTCGATATGCTGCGTGAGTTCAAGGAGAGCTCAGGGATGTCCATGATGCTGATCACCCATGATCTGGGGGTGGTAGCAGAGATGGCCGATTACGTTATCGTGATGTATTCCGGCAAAATCGTAGAGGAAGGCGAAGTGGTCCAGCTGTTCCAGAACCCAAAGCATCCATACACACGGGGCCTGCTGAAGTCCAAGCCGGTGATGGGACAGCGCCAGGATGAGCTGTACTCTATTCCGGGGCAGGTACCGAATCCACTGGAGCTTGCATCTTCCTGCTATTTCCATGACCGCTGTGAACATTGCATGCCCGTCTGCCGTACCCGCCATCCCGGGCTGAAAGAAGTCGGCGGCGGACAAAAAGCAGCCTGCTGGCTGTATGAGGAGGCGGAAGTGCATGTCTGAGGCGCTGCTTGAAGTCAATCATCTGAAAAAGTATTTTCCGGTTACCCAGGGCCTGCTGGGCCGGACAGTCGGACATGTCAAAGCGGTGGACGATATCAGCATCCGGCTCGAGCCGGGCGAAACCTTCGGCCTGGTCGGTGAATCCGGCAGCGGCAAGAGCACAGTCGGACGTACGATCCTGCGGCTGACCGAGAAAACGGATGGGGAAGTGAAATTCAAGGGCGTGGATATTCATAGCCTGTCGCCTTCCGAAATGCGGCTCCTGCGTCCCCGGATGCAGCTGATCTTTCAGGATCCCTACAGTGCGCTTAATCCGCGGGTCCGGGTGGGTGACGCCATCGGTGAAGCACTGCTTGATCATGGGCTGTGCCCGAAATCAGAGGTCCGCGGACTGGTGCTGGAAGCGCTGGAAGCCTGCGGGCTATCGTCCTATCATATCGACCGCTTTCCGCATGAGTTCTCCGGCGGACAACGCCAGCGGATCGGAATCGCCCGAGCACTTATACTGAATCCGGACCTGATTATTGCCGATGAGCCGGTATCCGCGCTGGATGTATCGATTCAGGCCCAGATTATTAATCTGTTCAGCAGGCTGCAGCAGAGCAAAGGGCTGACTTATTTATTCATATCCCATGATCTCAGTGTAGTGGAGCATTTATGCACCAGGATTGGCGTGATGTATCTCGGTTCGATGGTGGAGACAGCAGCCAGAGACGAACTGTTCCGGCAGCCGCTGCATCCCTATACGAAGGCGCTGCTCTCCGCGGTTCCGGTGCCGATACCGAAGCTGAAGCGGGAACGGATTGTCCTGAAGGGGGATATTCCAAGCCCGGCGAATCCGCCTTCCGGCTGCAAATTTCACACCCGCTGTCCCTTTGCTGTGGATGTATGTGCAGCGGAAATTCCGGTCTTCCGCGATGCGGGCGGCGGCCACTTTGTAGCCTGTCATTTAGCATAATTTATTATAAATATGTATGATAATTGAAGATTACCCTATTTTGACTTGCTGTTACGGCAGTGCTATACTGATTCCACAACAGGCAAATATGGTTAATAAGAGACTGATTAGACCTTTACATCTAATTGGTCTTGTTTTTTTAATACCCACAACCTTTAGGAGGAATATCATGAATACTACAGTTCGTTTGACTGAAAGATCCGGCTCGACTTCTTCACAGCGGAGAAAAGGCTTTGTACCGGTTGTCGTCTACGGTGCAGGTTCAGATACGCAATCCTTTACTGCAGATGCTAAGGCCCTTACTGAAATTATCGGCAAGAATCCCCGGGCGATTCTCAAAGTAGAACTCCCCGGCTCTGGTATCAAAAACGCGGTAATTGCTGAAGTACAGCGCCAGCCACTATCACGCAAGCTGCTGCATGTGGATCTGCATCAGATTGACATGAAGGCGGAGCTGGTTACAAAGGTTGCATTCCACTTCACTGGCGACCCTGCCGGTGTGAAGGACGGCGGCATCCAGCAGGTAGAGCTGTATGAATTGGATATCCGCACATTGCCGGACAAGCTGACAGCCACCTTCGATGTGGATATCAGCAGCCTTAATATCGGTGATCAATTGCTGGTTTCGGATCTGCCTAAGCATGAAGGCTGGGAAGTGCTGACACCTGAGGATACGCTGATTCTGCGCATTGCGCCACCGGCAGCTCTGGAAGAACCTGCGGAGGCCGAAACTGCTGAAACTGCCGAACCGGCAGCCGTTGCAGACACGGATGAAGGCAAGACTGAAGAGTAAGCATCATCATCTTGTTAAATTAGTATAGACAGGAGCAGACCATTCCCAGCCGGGAGCGGTCTGCTCCTTTTTGCATTTCGGCACCGGAGCAGCAACAGTAATAAAATTAGGTTTAGCGGATGAGCGGAAATCCACCCCGGGGCGGAGGTCTGCTTTTTTGGCATGCTGTACAATCTTAAATACCATGAAGCGGAACACGGTAAACGAAAGCAGTCAGGATGGGATAGTCAGGAGTTCACAACGTAACAATGTTATGTTACGATTGCACCAAGGAGTGGTCAACATGGAAGAAGATTTGATTTCCAAGAAGGAATTGCTTGAATTAACGGGGATTTCTTACGGGCAGCTGTACCGCTGGAAGCGGAAGCAGCTTATCCCGGAGGAATGGTTTATCCGGAAATCGGCGTTTACCGGCCAGGAAACCTTTTTTCCGAAGGAACGAATACTTAGGCGTGTCCACAACATAATCAACATGAAGGGCGATCTCTCCCTTGATGAATTGGCCGAAAAGCTGGCGGATACGACATCCTATGCCCATCCCCATCTATCCCTGAGTGCTGCCCAGCTGTTGGAACGTAACATTGTTTCGCTGACAACACTGAACAGATTCGGCGATGCAACGGCTGGCGGAAAGAAGTACACCTTCGAGCAGGTAGTGCATCTAGTCGCGGTTGACGGACTGTTAAGCAAAGGGGAAATGAATCTGGACGAAGCGGATGGGTTGTTCCGCACACTTACCAAGAATACGGCAAAGTTTGCGGGAAAGAACTGGGAGCTATTTTTTATCCGCAAAATGGGTGCCAGCTTCTTTCTTCTGGCGGCCACACCGGCGGATTTGATATTTGATGATGGCACACGGCTGGTCAGCCGGCTGAGCCTTACGGATCTGGTGGAACAGCTGAATGGCAAGCTGAATTAATAATGCTACAAATCTATTTTAGGAGGCATGAGTGATGAATAAACAGCCGCTGCCGGATTTACAGCTCACGGGGATCACCGGAGGAGCCGGAGGCATCTATGACAATGTGATTTTGGAAGGGGTATGCAAAGTGAACGGGGCGGTCCGCGCCCAGGTAATTAAAGCAAATGGAGTCATAACATTTAATGGTGACGCTACGGCAGAGGAGATGCAAGCAAACGGTAAGCTGAAAGTGAGCGGTACACTCCAGTTCGGCAGCATGGAATTTGATGGCATGATGACAATTGACAGAGACCTGCGGGGGGAGAACTGCATTCTAAATGGAATGCTTACCATAAAAGGTGACGGTGAGCTGGAGAATCTGTCCGGTGAAGGCGTCTTTACGGTTAGCGGCCTACTCAGTGCAGGACATGTGGATTATCGGCTGCAGGGTCAGGCCAAAGCGGGTGAAATTGGTGTTGAGACGCTGGTGATCCGTAAGGCAGGCGGAAGCCTCTGGAACAAGCTGGCTTCGGGATTGATCCCAAAGCTCAGAACAGAGCTAATCACGAGGTCAATTGAAGGCGATGTCCTTGATCTGGAGTTTACGACTGCAGATGTTGTCCGGGGAGGTATTGTGAAGATTGGTCAAGGCTGCAGGATCGGCCGTGTGGAATATCTCACCGAGCTGTCAGTTCATCCTGACGCCAGCGTAGGAAAGGTGGAGAAGGGCGGTGAATGAGATGATAAACCGGAGTAATCTGAAGGTGCTGGGTACCTCCTCTTCGCTTGGCGGATATTTTCTGGAGGTAAAGGTAACAGGAGAATGCAAATTTGCCGGAGATGTGGATTGCCAAAGTCTCAGCTTGACCGGGCAAACCGCAGTTTCCGGCAGCCTGAGGATGGAGAAATTGAAGATGACCGGTGAGCTTTCGGTAAAGGACCGGATTGAGGGGGGAATGCTGCGCGGCCATGGAGAGATTCAGGCTGGCAACGTCAGTGTCGAACTGCTGAAATTCAGCGGGAGTCTGGAGGTGGGCGGGGATTGTGAAGCGGAGGAGCTTCAGGTGAGCGGTACGCTGCAGGTTAAAGGTATGCTGAGTGCAGAGACGCTGCAGCTGACATTGTACGGACCGTGCAGTGCGGCAGAGGTAGGCGGAAGCACTATTTCGGTCAAACGCAGCAAGACCAAAACGCTGCTTCATCTGGGGCAGGGGCAGGACATGGTGTTCACCTCAGGGCTGATTGAAGGGGATGACGTAGAGCTTCAGAATACCCATGCCGGGACTGTACGCGGAGAGAAGGTTATTATTGGCCCGGGCTGTGTGATTCAACAGGTGGAGTACAGCGACTTTCTGGAGATTCATAAGAGCGCAACCGTGATAGAGCAGAGGAAATATGTGAAGTAGATAATAAATAAGGCTCTCTAACGGTTAGTTTTATTATCTAAGGAGGCATGCTATGGAGTTTTACAGATTTGATAAAGAGAGAGGCAGAAGGATTACTAAATTTGATTCCGATTTTTTGATGTCCCCAATTATTCAAACTGCACAGGGTGCTCATATCGGGTGTATGTATTTAGAAGCGGATGGTCTTATTGGCTATCATCAAGCTGTTTCACCTCAAATCCTCTTAATTATAGCCGGGGAGGGAGAGGTTAGAGGAGAAGCAAATGAATATTTTAAGGTCGAGGCTGGAGATGCTGTGTTCTGGCAGAAGGACGAATGGCACGAAACCAAAACGACAAACGGATTAACAGGAATTGTAATAGAAAGTGAAGATATGAAGCCTTCCTTCTTAATGACCGGAAGTCTGAAAATTCCCCGCAGTTGCAACTAAGCCGGTTGTTTAAATTCAAAGTGAACTAAACTCGAAAAAAGGAGCGGGTCATATGAACTCAGCCAAAGCAAAAACGCCTAATCTGGGCATCGTTATAGCAGGTCTGCTGCTGGGGATTCTAATGGCCTCTATGGACAATACGATTGTGTCCACAGCGATGGGTAACATTGTCGGAGAACTTGGCGGAATGGATAAATTTGTGTGGGTAACCTCGGCTTATCTTGTTGCAGAAATGGCGGGGATGCCGATCTTCGGTAAGCTTTCGGATATGTACGGCCGGAAGAAGTTTTTCATTTTTGGCGCTATTGTGTTTATGGCCGGTTCGGCGCTTTGTGGTACGGCAGATACGATTACCCAGTTAGCCGCTTACCGGGCTGTTCAGGGAATCGGTGGGGGTGCGCTCGTGCCGATCGCTTTTGCGATTATGTATGATGCCGTGCCGCTGGAGATGCGCGGCAAGCTGGGCGGGGCCTTCGGCGCGGTCTTTGGCTTATCCAGCATTTTTGGCCCCCTGCTAGGTGCTTATATTACCGATCACATCGCCTGGCAGTGGGTGTTTTATATCAATATGCCGCTGGGGCTGCTCGCCTTGATTATGGTAGTGGGCTTTTACCGCGAGTCAGTGGAGCATTCGAAGCAGCCGATCGACTGGCTGGGTGCCGGAACCCTGCTGGGAGCGGTAATCAGCCTGATGTTTGCACTGGAGCTTGGCGGTAAAGAATATGCATGGGATTCTCCGGTCATTCTGGGCCTGTTCGCGGCCTTTGTGGTTCTTACGGGGCTGTTCCTGCTTGCGGAGAGATCAGCAAAGGAACCGATTATATCTTTTGCCCTGTTCCGGAAAAGGCTCTACGCCTTCAGCATCCTGTGTGCCTTGTTCAGCGGAGCTGCGTTTATCGTAGCCTCTGTGTACATTCCGATCTTTATCCAGGGGGTTCTTGGTGGTTCGGCTACGAATTCAGGCCTGGTGCTGCTGCCGATGATGGTAGGTTCTGTTATAACAGCTTCAATGGGCGGGTTCCTGATGGTTAAATTCAGCTACCGTAGCCTGATGCTACCTACACTCGCATTGCTGGTGCTGGGCATTGCACTTGTCACTACATTGACTCCGGATTCAACGAGGCTGCTGGTAACGCTGTATATGATCATGATCGGCCTGGGTGTGGGGGCTTCGTTCTCGGTGCTCAGCACGGCGGCTATTCATGGGCTGGCCGCGCAGCAGCGTGGATCCGCCAGTGCGACGCTCAATTTCCTGCGTTCCCTGGGCATGACGATCGGAATCACTACTTTCGGCATCATCCAGAGTCATTATTTTTCGTCGAAGATGGCCGGGATGATCACAGGCAGCGGAGGATCGGCCTCCGCACCGGCGCTTGATATTAAGGATCCGCATGCTTTGTTGTCCCAGGATACCCGTGCACTAATTCCGCCTGACATTCTGTCAGTTATCACATCCGGGCTGTCTTCCTCGATTGTGAGAACCTTCGCCTGGGCCGTAATTCCGGCTGTGCTTGCCCTGCTTGCCGCCAGCTTCATGGGCCGTCAGAAAGTGGATGCTTCCGCTGAAGAGCCTGCTGCCTCGGGGCATTAGTCGGTAAACGGCTGGCCGGAGGTGGAATATCCCTGAAATCGCAGGTAGAATAGACGGGAGTGAAATTTGATGGAGTGAAGTTAGGAGGATTTCAAAGTGGCTGGTCAAGCAGAATTGGTTGTAGACGCACAGGCTTTGCTGGGGGAAGGCCCCCACTGGGATCATGCGGCCGCCAGGCTGTATTGGGTGAATATAGAGGGTAAACAGCTGCGGAGCTATGACCCGAAGACAAAGAACGAGAAGATCTATACCTTCGATAAAAAGATCAGTGCCGTAGTCCCGGCAGCTGCCGGCGGCTGGATACTTGCCCTGCAGGACGGGTTATACCGGTTCAGCGAGGATCAGCAGGAACAGCGGATTGCTGCGGTAGAACCTGAGCTTCCGCGCAACCGGCTGAATGATGCCAAATGTGACAGCAGCGGCAGGCTGTGGTTCGGCACGATGAGTATGGATTTCACAAAGGCGGCGGGCAGCCTGTATGTCATGGAGCTTGATGGCCAGGTGCGCCGGGTCTTAACCGGCATTAGTATCTCCAATGGTCTGGCCTGGGATGACCAGCGCGGACGGATGTATTATATTGATACTGCGACCCGGGGTGTAGACGTCATGGATTATGATGTGCAGTCCGGCACCGTTGACAACCGCCGGAGTGTTTTTATGTTTCCGGAGGGAGTCGGTGACCCGGATGGGATGACGATTGACCGTGAAGGCATGCTCTGGGTTGCACACTGGGGCGGCGGCTGTGTGTCGCGCTGGAATCCCCACACCGGGGAACAGCTCGCCAAGGTTGAAGTTCCGGCCAAAAATGTCACCTCCTGCACCTTCGGCGGCGATGCGTTCGATGAGCTGTATATTACAACGGCACGGGACGGGATGAGCGAAGAAGAGCTGCAGCGCTGGCCGCATGCGGGCGGGCTGTTCAAGTTCAAAGCCGGAGTGCAGGGTGTGAAAGCTAATATTTTCAAAGGAGTATCTAAATAAAATCAGCAGCAAGCCTCTCGTCCAGACGGGGGGCTTTTTTTCTGCAATACGCCGGGAAAACGGTTCAATGCACCGTGAAAATGGTCCGAAACCCTGTGACCGTTCTCCGCTAACGGATTGCTGTCCTCTCTCCCGGCTCGGATTTCCTTTCTGTTAGGATGAAAGCGTAAACAAAATCTGGATATAGGAGATAAAGGCATGGGAGTACCTTCTGGCAAGCTGCTGCGCAGTGTGAAGCCTGTCCACCCGACCGGCAGGAGGATACAGAACAAACACAAACTGTTCCTGATGGCGTTACCGTTTCTTCTGATTACTTTTATTTTCTATTATTTGCCGATCAGCGGTTGGATTTATGCCTTTTATGACTTCATCCCGGGCATTCCGCTGTCGGACACGCCATATGTCGGGCTAAAATGGTTCCGCACGATGGTGGAGAACCCTACGCAGACTGGGGAAGTGCTGCGTGTGCTGAAGAATACGGTAGCGATGAGCTCGCTTGGACTGGTCACCTCGGTATTTCCGGTCATCTTCGCGATTCTGCTCACGGAGGTTAAGGCAGGCTGGTACCGCAAGTTCGTGCAGACGCTGACGACCATTCCGAATTTCATCAGCTGGATTCTCGTGTATGCACTGGCATTCTCGCTATTCTCTGTGGATAACGGAGTCGTGAACAATATTCTGGTACAGCTCGGTGTAGTGGACGAAGGGTTTAATTTTCTCGCTTCCAGCTCGCATATTTGGGTGACTATGATTGCCTGGTACTGGTGGAAGTCGCTCGGCTGGGGAGCCATACTGTATCTGGCCGCAATAGCCGGGATTGACCAGGAGCTGTATGAGGCGGCAGAAGTGGACGGTGCCAGCCGTTTCCGCAAAATCTGGCATATTACCGTTCCCGGTATCATTCCAACCTTTTTCGTGCTGCTGCTGCTCTCCATCGGCAATTTCGTCAACAACGGGATGGAGCAGTATTTTGCCTTCCAGAATGCGATGAACAAGGATGCGATAGAGGTGCTGGATTTATATGTGTACAATATCGCCTTTGCCAACAATTTCCCGTTCGCTACAGCGGTCAGTATGCTGAAGTCGATCGTCAGTGTAGCGCTGCTGTTCGCAGCCAACACGCTGTCGAAGGCTGTACGGGATGAATCCATTATTTAAAGGGGTGATTCCATTGCGCAAGAAACTGAAGCCAGGCGATGCCCTGTTCCAGGGAATCATCTACGTGCTCTTCGGCTTGTTCACACTGAGCTGCATTTACCCGTTTTATTATCTGTTCATCAACACGATCAGCTCCAATGATCTCAGTGCAGCAGGGTACATCAAGTTTTATCCGCGGGAAATCCATTTTGACAACTACTCCAAGGTACTGCGGATCAGCGGGCTGAGCCATGCGGCGCTTGTATCGGTCTACCGGACGGTTATCGGAACCCTTCTGACCGTTGGCGCGTCAGCCTTCCTCGGCTACCTGTTCACCAAAAAGGAAATGTGGGGCCGCCAGATCTGGTACCGCAGCGTTGTGGTGACGATGTATTTCAGCGCCGGACTGATTCCCTGGTATATCACGATGCACAATCTGCATCTGACTAACAATTATCTGGCTTATATTCTGCCGACAATCATTACCCCCTTTAACATCATTCTGGTCAAAACCTTTGTGGAGGCGATCCCGCCTTCCCTTGAGGAATCCGCAAGCATCGACGGGGCAGGTTATCTGCGGGTGTTCTGGAGTATTATTGTGCCGCTGACCACGCCGATTCTGGCGACGATTACCATTTTCTCAGCGGTCAATCAGTGGAACTCCTTCATCGACACCGCATTCCTGATGACAGATACCAAATACTTTACACTGCAGTTCCTGCTCTGGCGGTATTTGAACGAGTCGAGCTCGCTGGCGGCCTTGATCCGTAATTCCCCGGATATGGCGGCGAGTGTCCAGAACATGCAGACGCCAACCTCCGTGCGGATGACGGTGACGATGATAGTGGTGCTGCCGATTCTGATTGTGTATCCGTTTTTCCAGCGGTTTTTTGTCAAAGGCATCATGATCGGTGCGGTCAAAGGCTAATCTTGTATAGGCCGCCTGAACGCCTGAAATCCTGAGGATTTGGAGTGCTGCTCCGCCGGCAGGCAGAGCTTGTACTTTATAGAGTTCATCATCACAAAGCAAGTTTTGTACGAAGCGGTTTCAAATGTAGTTGATGCCCACAAAACGTTTAGGGGGAATGAAGATGAGATTTAAAAGGTTGTCGCTGATGCTGCTGTGCGCGGTAATGGTGTTCGCGCTGGCAGCCTGCGGCGGGGGGAACAATAACAGCGGGAATACCGGCCAGGCGGAGAGCACGGATAAGCCTGCGGCTGAAGCTACAGATACTACGGAAGCCACAGCGGCGCCGGATGACGGCACTCTGGATCATTCCAAGCCGCTTAAGCTCACTGTCTTCTCAACGACCGCCAACTATGCCGGACCGCAAACCGGCTGGTTCGCGAAAGTGATCAAGGACAAATTCAATATTGAGCTGGATATTGTTGCTTCCAATCTGACCGGCGGGGATACCAAAATCTCCGCAATGATGGCTTCCGGTGATCTAGGCGACATCATCATCTTCGGGGATGACAAGAACCACTACCCGAATGCGATCAAAGGCAAACTCCTGCTGGACTGGACACAGGACGGCCTGCTCGACAAATACGGTACAGATATCACGAAGCAGTTCCCGAAAGCTGTAGAAAAGGCTAAAGTTGCTTTTGGCGGCGGCAGCGCGGTCTACGGCATCGGCAACAGCGTGGCAACTAACCCTTCCGGCCCGTCCGAAGGCAAGGATATGACCTGGGGACCGGATCTGCGTTGGGATCTGTACCAGCAAATCGGAGCCCCTGAGATTAACTCGATCGAAGACTATCTGCCTGTGCTGAAAAAGATGCAGGAGCTTGAACCGAAGAATGAGCAGGGCAAGAAAACCTATGCTTTCTCGCTCTGGTCGGACTGGGACGGTAACTACAAAATGACGCTGGCGAAGCAATTCGCCAACATGCTGGGTTATGATGAAATTCCGGATACAGCGCTTTATGTCAAAGCCGATGAAGAGAAATATTATGATTTCCTCTCCGAAGACAGCTGGTACATGAAATCGCTGAAGCTGTATTACGAAGCCAATCAGATGGGATTGCTTGATCCGGATTCCCTGACCCAGAAATTCGATGATGTTGTAGCGAAATACAAGGACGGCCGCCTGCTGTTCTCTTGGTTCCCGTGGCTTGGCGCAGCTAACTACAATACAGCGGAAAGAACAGCCGAAGGCAAAGGGTTCGCACTGGTACCGTTTAAGGATGAGCTGATGTATTCCACCGGATTCAATGTGTACGGAGGCAACGGTATTATTTCGATCGGTGCGAAGGCGAAGGACCCGGCGCGGATTATGGAGTTCATTAACTGGATGTATACACCGGAAGGCGCGATGCTCTCCGCAGGGAGCGGAACGGCTGTACCGAATGGTCCGAAGGGTCTGACCTGGGATATTGACGCAAGCGGCCAGCCGGTCGTTACTGACTTTGGATGGAAAGCCTATACGGACCAGCAGAATACACAAGTGCCGGAAGAATACGGCGGCGGCGACTACTACTACGGCTCTAATCAGATGAACTTCTCATTTGTGGTTCCGGCGATGGTGAACCCAGAGACAAACGAGCCGTATGACCACAACCTGTGGAAGACAACGCTGGAACGTAATCCGTCGAAGCTGGACAGTGACTGGAGAGCGAAGATGGGCGTGCTGACAGCTAAGGAATATTTTGAGAAAAATAATCTGCTCGCCGTTGCTCCTCAGGGCTTCACCGGCAAAGAGCCGCTGACGATGGATAAAACGCTGGAACAGAAAAACAAACAGATCGGCACCGTGATCCAGCAGATTTCCTGGAAGATGGTGTTTGCGAAGAATCAGGCGGAATTTGATAAGCTGAACAAAGAGATGCACGACAAGGTGAACGGCCTCGGCTATGCCGACGTGATGGATTTCTCGGTTAAAAAGGCAGAAGAGTTGTTCGAAGCCCGTAAAAGTGTAAAATAATGCGGCTCTAATCATAGGCATAAGGCAGGGCGGCAAAAAAGGCTGCGCTGCCTTATTATATTCAGCCCCGGAAAAATCTGGTATTCTGATATCGTATGATAAAACGCTTTCATTAAAAGAGGAGAGCAAGCGGAATGCGCAGAACGAAGCTAGGGAGGAGCCGTGCTCCGGCAGTTAAATCTTTGCGGACTACACTGGTCATTTATTTGCTGATCGGCACGCTGCTGCCGCTTCTGATCGTCGGAATTGTATCCTATACCTCAATTTATTCGATTCTGTCCGGCAAAATCGGCAGCGGCATCAGCGCGAGTCTGCGCCAGGAAGCGCTCAGCCTGGAAAATGCGATCGACAATCTGGATTTCGCCTCTAAGCAGTTCGCGCTCGACGGGCAGATTGTGGAAGAGATGAATTCTTTTCTGCAGGAGAAACAGATTTACCGCAAATCGCAGATTATGAATTCGATCAACCAGAAGATTAATCTCGTCAATTTCACCAATCCCTATATCGGATTGACAGCTTATATCATGCCCGGCAGCAAGGACCCTGTGCTGTTCACGAACATGAGCACCCGGCAGAGCTTCGATGTTAGCACGCTCCCCTCTTTCATGCGCTATAACGGAGCAGACTATTTCGGGCCGCATAGCACAATGTATGCTGTCGGTGACAATGTCGTCTTCTCCGAGCAGCGGATTGTGCGGGTGAACGGCCGGAATGAATTGTATATTTACCTGGAGACGAATTACAGCCTGCTGCGCAAAATTTTCAATCAGGAAGCTTATGGCATGAAAGTAAACCATCTGCTGGTGAACCAAAGCGGGACGCTGACCCATAAGATCGACGGCGAGGTGCCAGGCAAAATCGTCAAAGCCGCCGGAACAAGCGGAGGTGAGGGCCATGAAGTGCTGGATGGCTATCATCTGTTCCGTTATGAAAGCCCGCAGGGCTGGAAGCTGGTGGCTGTCGTTAAAAAATCAGTGTTCAACAGCGAGATTTACACCTGGTTCTACAAAATGATTCTGCTGGCTCTTTTGACGCTGCTGTTCGCAGGAGTTCTGGCCTGGCTAATCTGGAAGAAGATCTATGGCCCGCTGCGCAAGGTCAACGTGGAGATTATCCGGATGGCCGAAAATGTCACCGCACCGGTTGCGTTTACGAATGTGGAGGAGTTCGATTTCGTGCTGAGCAATTTCCAGCAGATGAAGGATCAGGTGAATGAGCTGATTCAGGCCGTTGCCCGCAATGAGAAGCAGAAAAGCCAGTTTGAAATCGAGAAGCTGCTCAGCCAGATCAACCCGCATTTTCTGCACAATACACTTAACACGGTCCAGTGGCTTGCCCGGTTGAACGGGCAGAAGGAAATTGACAAGCTGGTAACCCTGCTGGTGAAGGTGCTGCATTATAATCTTGGCAAACAGAGCATCATTGTGACGATTGGTGAAGAAATTGAAGCGATCCGCAATTATATGGAGCTGCAGCGTATCCGTTATGATTATGAATTCGAATTCAATGTGCAGGCCGAGGATAATGTACTTACGGCGGCAGTGCCGCGGTTCCTGCTCCAGCCGCTGGTGGAAAATTCGATTTATCACGGACTCAGCGACAACGGCAGAGTGGATGTCATTATTAAGGCGCACGGCAGTACTGAAGTACAGCTGTGTGTAAAGGATAACGGGGCAGGTATGACTGACGCTCAGATTGAAGAGCTGCTCTCGGATGACAGCGCCAAAAAGCGGGGGCTCGGCATCGGGTTCGCGTACGTGATGCGGATGCTGAGGACCTACTACGACGGGCAAATGGAACTGCAGATCAAAGGCGGAGAGGGCGAAGGAACAACTATATCCATCATTATCCCGCGTAAGAGCAAGGAGGACTTCGATGATTAAAGCTGTTGTTGTCGATGATGAGCGCCTGGTGCGCAAAGGCTTCATCTCGCTGATTGACTGGCCGTCCTTCGGTGTCGTCATCGTCGGTGAAGCCGGAGACGGTAATGCTGCGCTGGCCCTGCTGCGGGAGCAGGAGGCCGATCTGCTGTTTGTGGATATTACCATGCCTGGCATGTCCGGCTTTGACCTGATCCGGCAGGTGCGTCAGCGGTTTCCCGCCATCCGCTGCGTGGTGCTGACCTGTCATCATGAATTTGACTATGTGCAGGAAGCCCTTCGTCTCGGGGCCGTCGATTATATTGTCAAAACGCTGCTTGAAGTAGAAAATGCCGATGAAACGATCTCGCGGCTGGTGGAACGTATCAAATGGGAGGACAGCACAAGAGAGTCGCTTAGCCGCGGGGCGGGTATGGTGATGAGTGCGGACAGGGCTGTGCTCTATCTGCCTTTAAAGGCTCCAATCAATGAAGAGGAGCTGTTTCAGCTCTCGCTGGTGAAGAACCAGCCGCTGATTGCCCTGAGGGAGCAGTGGATGTCGCCGCTCCCTCAGCGGTTTAGTGAGCAGGAGCTGCAGCGGGAGCTCAGCTCTGTTCTGGACGGACGCTGGCAGACGGCGCTGGTGAGCGGCCTGCGCGACCAGAGCCTCCAAGAGCTGGAGGAGGTCTTGGCTAAGACAGCGCGGATGGCGCTGTTCTATTACACTGGTGAGGAAGAACCGGCAAGACTGAATTATCCGGAGCTAAAGCTGGCCTGGTCCAGTAACAGGAATGCAAGCGGGAAGGAACCGGTGCTCCAAGGTGCGCAGAATCTCAGGTGGACGATTGAACGGGCCGACTGGGAGGAGTTCACCGCCGGTGTCCTGTGCCAGCAGCCTTCCCCTGAGGCGATAGCCGCCTTCGGCCACGCGATGCTTCAGAGCTGGAGTCCGCTGCTGCTTACTCCGGACGAAGCTGCTGAACTAGCGGCTGCGGCTGGCAGTAACGTGAACTGGTGCCGCTGGAAGCAATGGCTGCGGCAGTTCGCCGCTCATATTCAGCGGCGGATGGTTGAGCTGGGACTGAGCAAGGAGTTGATGTTCTGCCTCATCCGCGCCGTCCGGTATATGAAGCAGCATGCCGGGGACAAAATCAATCAGGGGGATGTCGCCGCGTATATCAATATGAGCCGGGGCTATTTCAGCCAGTGCTTCGCCCGCTTTGCCGGCGAGAGCTTCGGCGAAGTCCTGCGCGGAATGCGGCTTGAGCTGGCCAAATCGCTGCTGCTGGAGACAAACTATCCGGTGCATGAGATCGCCTGCAGATCTGGCTTTGAGGATGACCGGTATTTCAGCAGGCTCTTCCGGGAACGGGTCGGTCGGCTGCCAAGCGATTACCGTGCAGAGAGGATGAATCTATAATGAAGACCCGGCGTGTTATCCTCTCCGTGCTGGCGCTGCTCAGTCTACCGGCCTGCGGCGGCAAAGATTCTGCTGGAGAGTCAAACGGGGCACAGCAAGGCAATACTGCCGAGACTTCCGCCTACAGTAAATATGAGCAGCCGGTTACGATGCGGATTGGCTTCAAGGTCCCGGATTCCCGGCTGAATAACGGAGACAGTAATGACAATAATCCGGTTTCCCGTTACTTGGAGAGCCTGTCGAATATCAAGGTGGTTCATTCCTGGGAGGCCAAAGGTGAAGAGCTGTACACGCAAAAAGCCCAGCTGGCGATTGACAGCAACGATCTGCCGGATGCGATGGTTGTCGACAGGGATCAATTAAAGAAGCTGATCGACAGCGATATGATTGCTGATCTGACCGGCACTTTCCAGCAATACGGCTCTACGTTGATCAAGGACATGTACAGCTCGACCGGAGGCGAGGCGCTGGATGATGCCTCCCGCAGCGGCCGGCTGTACGGCCTGCCGAATGTGGCGATCAATGCGGATTCTCCGATGCTGCTGTGGGTCCGCCAGGATTGGCTGGACCGGCTGGAGCTGCCGGCCCCCCGCACTTTCGAGGATATTGAAAGAATCGCCAAGGCATTCATCGAACAAGACCCTGACGGCAACGGCAAACGCGACACCTTCGGCCTCAGCGCCTACAAAAATATCGTGTATGGGACGAAGCCGCATATTAACGGCCTCGATGCGGTCTTCAGCGCCTTCCATGCTTTTCCGACCAACTGGATAAAGGACAGCAGCGGCGCTATTGTATACGGTTCGATTACTCCCGAGACCAAAGCGGCATTGGCCAAACTGGCCGAATGGTACAAGCGCGGGCTGATCGATCCCGGCTTTGCTCTATATAAAGAGACCCAGGAGCCGATTATTTCCGGCCAGTCCGGCATGTTCTTCGGTCCCTGGTGGATGCCGTATTACCCTTTATCGGAGGCGGTGGCCGCCGATACCAAGGCAGAGTGGCGGGCGTACGCGGCTCCGCTGGACAGCAGCGGCAAATTCATTGCCCACATGGCCCCAGTGACGGACCGTTACCTGGTGGTCCGCAAGGGCTATGAGCATCCGGAAGCTGTTGTGAAGCTGCTGAATATGTTCACCCGGCTGGAGAGAAGACGGGACCCTAATACGGCAGAGGTCAATAAGCTGGACGATTTCTCGGCCGAGACTGGAATCCAGTTGCGTGCCTACTACCCGTTCGACCTGCTGATTGACTACAGCGGTGCCATTGAGCAGCATTATGCCGATGTGCAGCAGGCGCTGCACGGCAAAATCGATCCGGATCTGCTGGATCCGGACACCCGGCTGCTCTATGACCGCTGGCTCGCTGAGGAAGAGCAGCCCAAGAAGAATCTGGAGGGCTGGAAGGCAACCAATGCTTACAAATATGGTGTCGCTGTATTAACCACGACGGCAATCGAGCAGGTGCGCAGCGTCTTTTACGGCAGTACACCCGGTATGGCAGGCGTGTGGCCGAAGCTGCAGACACTGGAAAGCGAGACCTTTCTCAATATTATCGTCGGAGAAACTCCGGTGAGCGAATTCGATGATTTCGTGAAGGACTGGAAGCGTATGGGTGGAGATCTTATTACGCAAGAGGTAACGGAGATCGTCAACAGCAAAGGCGTAGAATAAATATCAGTGATGCTAACACAAAAGCAGGCCGGAGTCTCATCAAGGAGACTCCGGCCTGCTTATTATGTTCCGGCCAGTCCCGCAGGACAACCACCGTTACGGAGCTGCAGTAACATCGGCCGCAGCGGTGACAGAAGCGCTGCTGCTGGTCGAGGCGTAGCTGAGCCAGGCACCGGCCAAAGCCAGAACGGCAAGGACAGCGGATAGCCAGGGAATAGACGATAAGCCAAAGGAAGTGATGGCAAGCCCGCCAAGATAAGCTCCTGCCGCATTGCCCAGATTGAGCGCCGAATGGCTTGAGGTCGTGGCAAGCAGCGGTGCTTTATGCGCCAGGTTCATAATCCGCAGCTGGATGCCTGGCATAATGCCGAACGCTGCGATTCCCCAGAGGAAGATATTGATGATTGTCAGCACAGGATGGTGCAGAGTCAAGGTGAGCATGGCAATGATCAATGCAAGAACAGCGAAGTTGACCATGAGCGAAGGCATCAGCTTCCAGTCGGCCAGCCTGCCGCCGACAATGTTGCCGAGCGTGACACCCACTCCGAATAATACGAGAATCCAGGTGACCTGATGTTCAGCAAAACCGCTGATATTCTCCAGCATCGGTGTGATGTAAGTGAACAAAGAGAACAGGCTTCCACAGCCAAGTGCACCGGTAAGAAGAATCAGCAGCACCTGCGGATTCACCAGCCCCCGTACCTGTTCACGGAGATTGGCCGTCTCCTGCTGGACGATTACGGGGATAAACCGGATGATGCCGAATAGGGACACGATGCCGAGCAGTGTAATTGCCCCGAAGGAGGCCCGCCAGCCGAGCTGCTGGCCGATAAAGGTTCCGAACGGTACGCCGATTATATTGGCCACGGTCAGACCGGCAAGCACAACCGAGACCGCTCCGGCGCGCTTCTCCGGCTTAACGAGTCTCGCGGCGATGATCGTTCCCACCCCGAGGAAGGTGCCGTGAGCGAATGCAGTAAGCACACGGGCGATAATCAGAAGTACATAGGTCGGGGCAATGACAGATATAGCGTTGCCGAAAATAAAGATGCACATGAGAATAATCAGCAGCTTTTTCTGCGGCAGCTTATGGGTAAATATGGTCAATACGGGTGCACCGATGGCAACACCAAGCGCATAGCTGGTAATCAGCTGGCCGGCCTGCGGGATGCTTACGCCAAGATCATGGGCCACATTGGGAAGCAGGCCCATGATGATAAACTCGGTCATGCCGATTGCAAATGCGCCAAGGGTAAGGCATAGAAGGGACAGCGGGAAACGTTCCTTGGACTGCGGCGGCACGGAGCGGCCCTTGGCCGGTTTGTTCCTCATGAGGCTTGATCATCCCCGTTTCCTATCACTTCTGCCCAGTCTTTACATACATCTACCCAGTCTTTGCTGCCTGAATACAGAGACAGCTCCTCACAGGTTAGCTCGATAGCGGAATTAGTGCTGCCGCAGGCAGGGAACAAGGTACTGAACCGCTTCATGGATACATCCAGGTAAACATCCAGCTCACGGGCCAGTCCAAACGGGCAGACCCCGCCGATTTCATGGCCGGTCTGCACCTGCACTTCATCCGGACTTAGCATCCGGGGCTTGAGCCCGAAGGCTTCCCTGAATTTCTTATTGTCGATTCTGGCGTCTCCGGCGGCAACGATCAGGAGGGCATTCTCCCCGGAACCGCGGAAGGACAGGGTCTTGGCGATCCGTGCCGGTATGACACCGATCGCGGCGGCAGCCAAATCCACTGTTGCGCTAGATACCGCAAACTCCAGAATGTCTTGCTCCTTGCCGAAGGCGCGGAAATGTTCCTTTACTCTGCTAATAGACATGACCGGTGCTCCTTTCTGCACATTCATTTTTTTACAGCTGTGTTTCAATCAGTTTTCATATTGGATCATATTTTAACCTCTTTTTGTGGTTTGGGCAAAGTTAACTTTAACTATCATCCAAGCATTTTGTCTCTCGGACGCATTTAATATTGAAATATCAGCTGTGGGGTGAGTCGAATGGAATTGGCAGAACTAAGAGGGGCGTATGACTGTATTGTCAGTCTGGGAAGCTCCTGTGAACCGGCAGCCCATTTGCGCAGAAAGGGTCTCAGGACCTTTTCTTCTCCGCTCGATTGGGTCGTTTCATTATCGCTTACCGATGTGAACCGGCTGCTCAGCAGCCGCTTTTCCGGGTATATGGATCTCCGGAATATGTCGCCGATCGAAGGAAATGATGTGTTTGTCGAGAATGAGGTTGTGATGCCGGTCAAATCTTATTTTGTGAAGGATTATTATTATAACGTGATCTCGGTCCACGATTTCCCGGTACTGGAAGGGCAGGAGTGGAGTTCTGTCTATCCCGGCTTTAAGAACAAAATCGAAATGCGCAGCCAGCGCTTACTGGATCAGCTGATTGCCAGCCGCAGGGCGTTATTTATCCGCTGGGGCAGTACTTACGATGAAGCGGTTGCTCTACAGCAGGTGCTGAGACCATTAACCGGCGGGGAATATCTGATTCTGATCGTCAACGGGGTTGACGGGCTGGAATCTGTCATCGACAATGCCTGGGGCCTGCCGGGAATCAGTTCGCTGAGTATTCCGAACCGCGCGGGAGATTCTGAGACTTGGGATTATATTCTGGATGGTATCAGTCTGGCTTGAACCGCTCTCCGTACAGACCCATATCTGCAGCAAAAGGCCTCTTACAGGTTATTTACAGGTAAGGGCCTTTTTTATGTGGATACAGTAAGGTGGCTCATTAGACAGTGCCTATCATAAGCTTTCGGAAGTACGGGTAACCTTATGAAGCAAAGCCACCAGTGTGTCAGCTTCCTCCTCCGTCAGATTGGCAGTCAGCTTGCGGTTATGCTCATCAAGAATGGATTGAAAGACGGGAGCAAAGTCCACGGCTTTGGCTGTAGGATACAAAAGAGAAGAACGCCGGTCTTTCGGATCGGTCCGCCGTTCAATATATCCCAGTTGCTCCAGATGCTTCACGGAACGGGCTGTTGTCGCCTTATCGAATTTCATTTCATTGGTCATTTGGTCCTGGGTAATGCCCGGATGGCCGAGAATCAGCTTCAGAAAACTGTGTTGTCCGCCGCTGCCAAGCCCGTAAGGTGCAAGTTCTTTGCTCAATATTTTTGTATTCTGGCGGTGAAGATAGGCAACCAGCTTGCCGATCGGTTCTTTTCTCAATACAGACACCTCTTTAGATTCATGCACTGCTGTTAGTACTCTCTTTAAAAGCTTACCGTAAAGTTGTTGCGCACGCAACTAATTTGCTGTACACTGGGAAATGCAGATTGTTGCGCACGCAACTAGTTCTGAAATTCGATTCAAGAAGGTGTCCTTTCATGAGTGCAATAAGTGCAACCTATCAGGAGGATGCAGCGGTTCAGAAGAAGCGCTGGATAATTCTGATTGTTCTAAATTTGTTTACTTTTATGTCTACCCTGGACGGAAGTATTGTCAATATTGCCCTGCCGGTGCTAGTGAAGCAGCTGAATCTGCCGGTTGCTCAGGTCGAATGGGTCACTACAGGATATCTGATGGCGATTTGTTCGGTTATTCTGTTTTTTGGTAAGCTGGGGGATATGGTCGGCAAGATCCGTGTGTTTAGAATCGGGACAGTGATTTTCATCCTCGGCTCTCTGCTCTGCGGATGGAGCACAAGTCTTCCGTTTCTTATTGCCTCACGTGTCGTTCAGGCCATTGGTGCTTCGATGACCATGGCGAACAGCCAGGGAATTGTGACGGATATTTTTCCGGCTACCGAACGCGGTAAGGCGCTTGGCCTGATCGGGACCTTTGTGTCTCTGGGCAGTATAGCCGGACCTAGCCTTGGCGGAATTATTGTATCCACCCTGGGCTGGGAATATATTTTCTGGGTGAATGTGCCGATTGGCCTGATTGCCTTCGCACTCGGAATGAAGGTTCTGCCGAAGGATCTGGTCCGGGTGAAATCACGGATTGATCTGCCGGGCAGTCTGCTGTTTGCGTTCTTTATCATTACACTGTTTGCCGGACTGCTGCTGGGACAGCAGCTTGGGTATGGTGACAGCAAGATCGTCACTGCGCTTATCGCTGCCGCCGCCTCGTTCATTGCTTTTATTGTCGTGGAACTCCGCAGTGAGGCACCGCTGCTGCAGCTGTCCTTGTTTAAGAACTCCTTATTTTCACTCAGCATTCTCTGTGCCTTTCTCGTATTTGTGGCCAACTTCTGCTTCAATATTATCTCGCCCTTCTATGCGCAGAATATGCTGGGCCTGTCGCCGTTCTATGCCGGATTTCTGCTGATGCTCTTTCCGATTTCGATGGTTGTCATCGCACCGCTCAGCGGGGCTTTGTCGGATAAGATCGGCTCCGAGTTGTTAACCTTCGCCGGGCTCCTAGTGATGGTTATTGCCCAGTTCGGGCTGGCCCGGCTGCATGATGGAAGCTCCGTTATTCTCGTCGGACTGTGGATCGCGATGCTCGGGGTCGGCAGCGGGCTGTTCCAGTCTCCGAACAATTCCTTGATTATGAGCAAGGTGCCGCGCACACAGCTCGGTTCCGCCGGCAGTGTCAATTCACTTGTCCGTAATGTGGGGATGGTCGTCGGAATCACGATTGCCACATCTATTCTGTTCAACGTGATGAGCAGCAAGGCAGGACACCGGGTAACCGGTCTCGTTCCGGGGCGTCCAGATATTTTCCTCTCGGGTATGCATGTCGTCTTTATGACTTCTTCGGTCATTTGTCTGGTCTCCGCACTGCTGACGGGCTGGCGTCTGATCACGATCAGAAAGAGCAAGCGGGCAGAGGCTTAAGACTGGCTGTAACGTTTGTTAAAGGTAATTGTCACAAAAGCAATCCCTGTATTGTCTCTACTATTGAACCTAAATCATGGAGGCGATCAATAATGAGTTTGAGATTGAATTACAGACAGGTAAACGCTCCCGCGTTCCGGGCAATGATGGCAGCAGAGCAGCATAATGCAGGCAGGGGACTGGACAAGGTACTCGCCGAGCTGGTTAAAATACGGGTATCGCAGATCAACGGCTGCGCTTTTTGTCTGGATATGCATGCCAAGGATCTGCTGAAGCTTGGGGATTACCAGGAAAAGCTGGTGCTGGTCAGCGTATGGCGGGAAGCTCCGGTATTCAGTGGCAAGGAAAGAGCGCTTCTTGAGCTTGCTGAGTCTGTAACCCTTATCAGCCAGGGCGGGGTGCCGCAGGCAGTCTATGATAATGTCCGCGAATATGTTAGCGAAGAGGAATTCGTCGACTGGATCCTGAGTATCAATACAATTAACAACTGGAACCGGATCGCGATCTCCACAGGCATGTATCCGGGGGTATCGATGTAACAAACGGTACAAGGGAGGGGCAGCATGGTGTTGAATGCTCGGAACAGTAAAGCGGAAACCGCGCAGTCGGCGGAGCTTGCGGAATTATACCTTAACTACAGAAGGTACGCCTTTTCCATTGCTTACCGGATGCTAGGTACAGTGGCGGACGCGGAGGATGTGGTTCAGGACTGCTTTGCCGACTTGCAGCGGCGTGACCTCACTAGTATTGATAACATCAAGGCTTATGTGGCCAAAAGCATTACCAACCGCTGCCTGAATCTGCTGAATTCCGCATACAGCCGCAGGGAGACCTATATCGGCGAATGGCTGCCCGAGCCGGTGAGCGAGCTGTATGACGGACCCGAAGCGGTGGCTGAGCGCAAGGACACCCTTTCCATGGCATTCCTCGTACTGATGGAGAAGCTGTCACCTGTCGAACGGGCGGTGTTTGTGCTCCGGGAGGCTTACCAATACGAATATGAAGCGATTGCCGGGATGGTCGGCAAAACGGAGAGCAACTGCCGGCAAATTTTCAGCCGTGTGAAGCGGACGCTTCAGGCTGATCCGGCTGGTGAAGCGATGTCTCCTGCACCGGAGCAGGTTCGTACGGGAATGCTTCAGCAGTTCACCGCCGCCTTTGCCGCGCATGATGTGAACGGGATGCTGGCTCTCCTGACAGAGCAAGCTGTACTCGTTGCTGATGGAGGAGGACGGGAAGTACATACGATCCTCCGGCCGATGGTGGGCCGCAAGGGCGTACTGGCACTGCTCACCTCGCGCAGAGTGCTGGCCCGGATGCGCAGCTGGACTTCCTCCATCGAACTTATTAACGGCGAAGCAAATCTGGTCTACAGAGATCAAGGCGAGGTTAAGGCGGTACTATGCCTGGCCTTGAGCCGCAGCGGGGAGCAGATTCAGAGCGTTTACCTGATCATGGGACCGGAGAAGCTGAGCCATGTTGGGCCTTCTGCCGACCAGTAGCCGATTAAGACGTACGCAAAAGCGCCGCCCACCTGAGATCAGGTGGGCGGCGCTTTTGTGTAAACTTAATTCTTAAAGCTGTGGATCGGTGCGGGAATCCGTCCGCCGCGGTTCACGAACCCGGCACAGTTGAACGGATTCACGGCCATCACAGGCGCATAGCCGAGCAGGCCGCCGAATTCGACCATCTCGCCGACTTCCTTGCCGATTACCGGAATGACGCGGACAGCAGTCGTTTTGTTGTTGACCATACCAATCGCAGCTTCATCTGCGATAATGCCGGAGATGGTCTCTTTGCTGGTGCTGCCCGGAATGGCGATCATGTCGAGTCCGACCGAGCAGACACAGGTCATTGCTTCCAGCTTCTCTAAGGTCAGCGCGCCGCGCTGTACCGCCTGAATCATCCCGTGGTCTTCGCTGACTGGAATGAAGGCACCGCTGAGTCCGCCGACATAGGAGGAGGCCATGACGCCGCCTTTTTTAACATTGTCGTTGAGAATGGCCAGTGCTGCCGTAGTTCCGGGAGCTCCGGCTTCCTCCAGGCCCATGACCTGGAAAATCTCGGCGATCGAGTCTCCGATCAGCGGAGTCGGGGCGAGGGACAGATCAATGATGCCGAACGGCACACCCAGCCGCTTGGAGGCTTCCTGGGCAACCAGCTGGCCGACACGGGTAACTTTGAAGGCGGTCCGTTTGATCGTCTCGCAGAGTGTCTCGAAGTCCTGGCCTTTCACTTCCTCGAGCGCACGCTTGATGACACCCGGACCGCTGACGCCAACGTTAATGACGAGTTCACGCTCGCCTACACCGTGGAAGGCTCCGGCCATGAAGGGATTGTCCTCCACCGCGTTACAGAAGACAACCAGCTTGGCGCAGCCGATGGAATCGCGGTCTTTGGTGCGCTCCGCAGTCTGGATAATGATGTCGCCCATCAGCTTCACGGCATCCATGTTAATTCCGCTGCGCGAAGAGCCGACATTCACAGAGGAGCAGACACGCTCGGTCACAGCCAGGGCTTCAGGGATGCTGTCTATCAGAATCCGGTCGCCTTTGGTGCAGCCTTTCTGCACAAGAGCGGAGAATCCGCCGATAAAGTTAACACCAACCTCTTTCGCTGCCTTGTCCAGAATTTGCGCAACAGGCACATAAGAATCCGTATGAACAGCACCGGCCGCAATCGAGATCGGGGTGACGGAAATCCGTTTGTTGACAATCGGTACACCGAATTGACGCTCCAGCTCTTCTCCGGTCTTCACCAGCTTCTCGGCGGAACGGGTAATTTTATCATATACATTCTGGTTAAACACCCGCAGATCGGTATGGGCGCAGTCCATCAGACTAATACCCATCGTTATCGTGCGGACATCCAGATTCATTTCAGAGATCATTTGATTGGTTTCCTGTACTTCACCACGTGAAATCATTGTTCGCTCATCCTTTCGCTGCTAAATGCGGTGCATAATATTGAAGATATCTTCATGCTGAAGTTTGATTTCTACGCCGATATCTTCGCCTACATGCTGCAGATCAAGGACAATTTCCTCAAAGGACTTGCTTGGCGCTGAAATATCTACAATCATCATCATGTTAAAATAGTCCTGCACAATCGTCTGAGAGATATCAAGAATGTTCAGATTGTGTTCGGCAAGGTATGTACAGACTTTGGCAATAATTCCTACTTTGTCTTTTCCCAGTACAGTTATAATCCCCTTCAATGAAAAAGCCTCCTATTTGTCTATTCTTTGTTCATCCGCCGCATTAACGGAATGAACCGTTTCAATCATTATTGCAAATGATGACACAGGCGGCAACCAAAGGTTTTTTGTCAGTCTGATTATATATTTGATCTTGAAGCCCATATTCATTAGAATAAGTTGACTGAATGTGAAAAATAGGATGAACTTATAGATTGATATATTTGTTTAAGGAGTAAACATGACAACTAGAAAATATAAAGCGCTAGTCGAGCAGCGGACTAGAGAGACTTTGGATAAATGGTCGGGGCAGCAGTATGTCGGGGAACGGGAGATCTACCGTTTTCTGCATAATCTAAAAGGAACTGCGGGAACCGTTGGTCTGGACCGGGTAGAGAGGTTTGCCAGCAGTACGCTGCTCTATTTCTCGGATCATAGTGATAAAGTCTGGATGGAGGCGGAATGGCGCGAGGTTTTACACCCTGTACTGGACCTGTTTAGCGGAGAGGAAACCTCCGGAAGCGTGCCCGACCCTGTGCTGGAAATCAGCCTCTCTACCGGCTCCAAGCAGCAGAAGTATGAAATTCTGCTTGTGGATGACGATGTGGAGCTAGTGGCTTTTTTGCGGGAATCCCTGGAGCAGCAATCTTATTATGTAAATATCGCGATGTCGGCGGAGCGCGGGCTGAAGCTGTTTTATGAGAGCAGGCCAGATATGATTCTGCTGGATATTCTGCTGCCTGATCAGAGCGGAATTGATGTCCTTCACCAGATTATCGGAAAAGCCAAAAAAGAGCGTATCCCGATTATTATCATGAGCGGGGAGCATTCCAAGGATCTCCAATTGTACGCGTATTCATTGGGTGTGATGGATTACATGCCGAAGCCGGTGGACATCGACCTGTTTCTGGTTCTGATCAAGAACCGCTTTGAGCTGAAGAAGGAGTGGCAGAAATCGATTATAATCGATGAGCTGACCGGCGCCTATAACCGCAGATATTTTAATCAGACGATGAAGCAGCTGGTATCTGATTTTAGAAGAACCGAACGGATTTTTTCACTGGCGCTGCTCGACCTGGATTATTTCAAACAAATAAATGATACTTACGGCCATCTGGTCGGGGATGAGGTGCTGCAGGCTTTTTCTGAGCTGGTGCGCAGCTCCATCCGTGTCGAAGATACCTTCTGCCGCTACGGCGGGGAAGAGTTTGCCCTGTTCATGCCTAATACGGATGCGGCTTCCGCGCTCCTTGTTATTGAACGTATCCAGAGTCAGTTCGCAGCCATGGATTTCTGGGCTAAGCAACAGCAGTTCCGTGTGACCTTCTCAGGGGGAATCACGGAGATCAGGGCCCGGCGGGATGATCCGGAGGAGCTGATTGAGGATGCGGACCAGGCCCTGTATGCCAGCAAGCATGCCGGAAGAAACCAGACAACACTCTATAACGAGTATCTCCCGGCTGGTAAAGTGGAGCAGGTGCTTAAGGTGATCGTTGTCGATGACGATGCGCTGATCCGCAGGATTGTCGTCCAGCAGTTCAGGGAATGGGAGCCGGCGAATAATCTCAAGATGGAGGTAAGCAGCTTCGAAAACGGAGCACAGTTCTTGCAATCGGAATGGTATTCACCCGAAGATAAATTTATCATTCTCCTGGACGGAATCATGCCTGAGCTGGATGGACTGGAAGTGCTGAAGCAGCTCCGCAGCAGGTATCCGGAAGTGAATATACTCGTAATTATGCTTACCGGCCGAAATAATCAGCAGGATATTATTCACGCACTGCAGCTTGGTGCCGATGATTATATAGTAAAGCCGTTTCATTTGCCGGAAATGCTGACAAGGGTTGAACGGCTGGCACACAGATTTTTATTCTAAAAGGTACAGCAACCGCGGTGCATTTTGAAAGGTGAGAAAGATGCAAAAAGTATTGATTGTCGATGATGAAGATGTTTTACGTATGCTGATTGAAGATACACTGGAGGATCTGGAGGAAGTCGAGCTACATACCGCTGAGAACGGGCGTGAGGCGATGATGAAGCTGTCCCGTAACAGGTTCGATCTGGTGATACTGGATTACATGATGCCGGAATTGACGGGAATTGAAGTACTGGGCTTAATGGATGAAGAGATGAAGGCTGCAACACCTATTTTAATGCTTACTGCCAAAGCGCAGGATGCCGACCGGAACAGAGCAAGAGAAGCCGGAGCCCGTTATTTTATGCCGAAGCCGTTTAGCCCCATGGAGCTTCTGCAGATTGTGGAGGGCATTCTCAGTGATAAGAAGAAGCCTCAGTAACATGAGCATCAAAAAAAAATATTCCCGTATTATTGCAGGCTTAATCATACTGGTGATATTGACGGGGGCCGGCTTGTATCTCTACATCAATTCAGAGCAAGAGCGGCTGAACCATAATCAGGAAGTGCTGCAGCATAAGGCCGGAACCATCAATGAAATGGCTGCTACGCTGAATGAGGTATTCTTCCGTGTCAGAGGATATTCTCTGCTCAAAAGCGACCATGAACTGCAGCTGGCCTATGAGGCGCTGGATAAGCTGGGAACTGTTCTCCAGGCCTACTCCAAACTGAAACTTTCACCGGAAGAAGCGGATTTCGAAGAAGCTCTTGAAGTGTATTTGGATCAGTATCAGAAGGTGACACTTCCCAAAGCCATCGCCTTTGTCAAGCAGGATAATTACACCGGGCTGCGTGCACTGGCCAAAGACGGAAACACGCAGGCCGTTAATGATTTTCTGGCGTATACGAAGAATTATGAGACACGCTCTAATCAGCAATTGAGCGATATGGTCGACCAATCCCTGAAACAGGCGAATGATTTTACGATTCTGGCTTTTCTCCTTAGTACGGCGTTGCTGCTGCTTTTCACGCTGATGATCTGGCGGATTCTCAAAATTGTGATTGATCCGATCGTTCAGCTTGAACAAGCTACGAACTCGCTGGCCGCAGGGGAAGCTGTGCTGCTGAGCAAGCTGCATAAGCAGGATGAAATCGGCCGTCTCTACGAGGCCTTCCTCAACATGGCCCACAGTATACAGGATAAAGAAGAAGAACTGATGATGCAGAATGAAGAGCTGCTTGCCCAGCAGGACGAGCTTCAGGATCAGCAGTTCAAGCTTGAACGTTCACTAAGTGAAATAGAGAACATGATGAAGGCGCTGGACCAGTCTTCAGCAGTTGCCATCCTCTCGCAGAAGGGGATCTTCACCTACGCCAACGAGAACCTGAGTGAATATACAGGCTATAAGAATGCAGAGCTGACCGGCTCAACCTTCCGATTGCTTGACGTAGAGAATCTCGCGGACGCTCAGAAACAGCAGATCATCCGCAAGCTGAGCACCGGCGGGGTGTGGAGCAATGAAGTCCGGATGAACATGAAGAACGGTACTCCGGTCTGGCTGCACATGACCATTATGCCTTATCTGAATGATGACGGGGAGATTTACCAGTATATCCTGATTGCCAACAATATTACCTCTATGAAGAATGTACAGCAGGAGCTGGCGGAGACACTCAAAAATACAGAGCAGACCAAAATCATGCTGGAACGCAGCAACCAGCTGAATCATGACATCACTTATACGCTGGACAAACAGGATTTTGCCGAAAAATTCATCGAATTCATGAATAAGCAGTATGCCTTTGACTCCAGTCTCTTTCTGCTTGTCAAAGACAACATCACCGTGGTCAAAGGTGTGCCGCAGGAGAATGTTGAGCGTTATCTGGGCAGTGAAAGCGGCAATATGCTGCACCGCATGCGGACGGAGAAATCCTATATCACCAAGCGGCCTTCTACGTTAAGAGAGCAGGGAATTGCACCTGAAGGTACCGATTCGTATGACTTTTACTCGACAGTTGTGAATGCGCAAGATGATGTCCTCGCTGTATTCTGCGGCACCCGGATCGGGCATTCCTTCAGTGAAGACGAGATTAATGAAATCCAAGGTATGATGAACCGTGTGGCGCTGGCCATAGAAAGACTGTTCATGTACGAGGAAATTGAATACGGCCGCAGACTGAACCAGGATATTGTCAACAACGTCAATGAAGGCATCCAATTTGTGCAAATGGACGGCAGCATGCTGCATATGAATCAGGTCTTAGCCCAGATGTTCGGCTATAATGAGTGGTCCGCAGGTGATCTTATTCCAAAAGAACGCTGGAGCGGGCATTTTATCCATACAGCCAATGAATCGGATGAGCTGGAGCTGTTCTACCAGAAGGCAATGTCCGAGCATTTCATTGAATCCAGCTCCATGAAGTATTCGCTAGGCAAAGAATCGCTGAAGCATATCGACATGTACGCTATACCGGTATACCGGCGGGAGACCCGCTTTGGGACGTTGTTCGTCCACCGCGACATCACCCGCGAATATGAGCTGGATCTGATGAAGTCGGATCTGGTCAGCACGGTCAGCCATGAGCTGCGCACGCCGTTGTCGAGCGTCCTCGGCTTCACAGAGCTGCTGCTGTCCAAAACGATGAAGCCGGAGAAGCAGCTGAAATATCTGGAGACCATCCACCGGGAAGCTCAGCGTCTGACCGAACTGATCAATGATTTCCTTGATCTGCAGCGTATGGAATCAGGAACCCAGCAGTATAATCCGGAGCCGCTGAACCTTAGTGAGCTTGTCCTCGGAGTGATAGACCAATACAAGCTTAGCGGTACGCATCATATTCTGCTGGAAGATGAAGCGCAGAATGCCGAGGTTGAGGTGGATAGAGATAAGATCGTCCAGGTACTGACGAATCTGCTCAGTAATGCCATCAAATTCTCGCCGGGCGCCAGCGAGATCAAGGTAATGCTGCATAATGAACCCGAGCGGATTGTTGTGGAGATTCAGGATCACGGGCTGGGCATTCCCAACAATCAGATCGGCCAGCTGTTCCAGAAATTCAGAAGAGTCGACAACAGCGCCTCCAAACGGATCGGCGGAACAGGACTCGGACTTGCTATCTGTAAAGAGATTATTGAGAAGCAGAAAGGCTCAATTGGCATTGAGTCGGAAGAAGGCGAAGGCTCAACGGTCTGGTTCAGTCTTCCACTTCGCAATGCTTCAGGCAACCGGCATGAGGATGAGCCCATTAAATTGAGTGCCGACAAGGAGCAGAAACCGAACGTAATGATTGTAGAGGATGATTACAGCCTGTCACTGCTGCTGTCTGAGGAGCTGAAGGGCAAGGGCTTCCGTGTAACTCATCATTACCATCCGCAGGAGGCCTTTGAACAGGCGCTGAAGACACCCTTTGTGGCAATCGTTGTAGACCTGATGCTGGGGGAAGAGCTGGACGGTTGGGATCTGATCCGTATGCTGAAGGATGACGCTCGTACAGAGCATGTCCCGATTATTATTTCCTCTGCTCTCGACAAGACGGACAAGAATATGCTGGACAATGTCCAGAAATATTTAACCAAGCCTTATCCTCCCGGAGAGCTGACGGGAACTCTGCAGGAAATAGTGGGAATTAGACAGCGAAGCGGAGAAGTGCTTTTCCCGGATAGCAGTCCTTGGGATAACGGAGAATAACGATGGCCTTATACCAACAAGTCCTGTTTTCAGGGCTTGTTTTTTTATGGGATAGGAATATATCCAAATGATAGATTGGAACAAGTTAATTATTGGTTAAAGATGTTAAAGGTGCGTATTCAAGTATCAAACCCGTGGCATTAAGCGGTAAGAGGATAATAAATGAGCAGAAGTATACACTAAAAGGAAAAACATGTTTCAAAAATAAAGGAGACCTTATGACGGAGAAAATAGAAATAAGGGATGCAGGGTGGAACTTAGAAATTAGCTATGCCAGCCTGCCGGAATCATTCTATTCAAAGCTCAAGCCAACCCCAGTCCGCTTGCCAAAGCTGATTATTCTCAATGATCCGTTAGCGGCAACTTTAGGATTGAACCATCCAGCGCTGCGAAGCAATGACGGTGTTGCAGTTCTTGCAGGCAATGAGGTACCTGAAGGAGCGGTGCCTCTTGCCCAGGCTTATGCAGGGCATCAATTCGGGCATTTTACCATGTTAGGAGACGGACGGGCAGTATTGATCGGGGAACAGATCACTCCACCGGGCATACGCGTTGACATTCAGCTCAAAGGCTCAGGCAGGACTCCCTTCAGCCGGAGGGGGGATGGCCGGGCGGCGCTGGGGCCGATGCTCCGCGAATACATCATCAGCGAAGCCATGCATGCGCTTGGCATTCCAACGACCCGCAGTTTGGCGGTAGTCACAACCGGTGAGTCAATAATCCGGGAAAACGAGCAGCCAGGAGCGGTTCTTACCCGTGTGGCTGCCAGTCATCTGCGTGTCGGTACCTTTCAATACGCTGCCGCAAGAGGGAATACTCAAGATCTCCAAGCCCTGGCTGATTACACATTACAACGGCATTACCCGGAAGCTGAGGGTGGAGTGAACCGTTATCTCACCCTGCTTCAGGAAGTGATTAACCGTCAGGCTGAGCTGATTGCCAAATGGCAGCTCGTCGGCTTTGTGCACGGGGTGATGAATACCGACAACATGGCCCTCAGCGGAGAAACCATTGATTATGGCCCATGCGCCTTTTTGGACACCTATGATCCGGAGACGGTATTTAGTTCCATTGACCTTCAGGGCCGCTATGCTTATGGCAATCAGCCACGTATTGCCGCTTGGAATCTCGCAAGATTTGCCGAGACGCTTCTGCCGCTGCTTCATGACAATGAGCAGCAGGCTGTCAAACTGGCCGAGGATGCCATTTCAGATTTCTCTGAGAGGGTTCACCGGAATTGGCTCACTGGAATGAGGGCGAAGCTGGGTATCTTTAACGAAGAACAGCAGGACGAATCACTTATTGACGGACTTCTCGGGATGATGCAGAAGAACCGGGCAGACTACACCAATACCTTCCGTGCCTTAACTTTGGGCAGACCGGAAGATACGGTTCTGTTCGGGAATGAGGATTTTTCGAAGTGGAAGGAGTTATGGGAGGCGAGGCTGGGCAGACAGGAAGAATCTCAAGCGTCCTCCCGTCTGCTGATGCGCAGCAGCAATCCAGCGCTGATCCCGCGGAACCACCGGGTAGAAGAGGCCCTGGAGGCTGCGGTAGAACGGGAAGACTACAGTGTAATGGAGCGGCTTCTTGGTGTTCTTTCGAACCCTTATGCGTACACTCCAGAACAGGAGGAGTACACGCTACTGCCTGAGAGCTGCTCGAGCCCTTACCGGACTTTTTGCGGTACCTGATTAGGATAACAGATGAGACTAAACCTACAAACAGCCGTTCCTCAGGTGATCTTGATTACCGATTGAGGCGGCTTTTCTTTTGGGATTATCGTATATCGGGCATTTGTGAGTCTGAAAAAAATCTTGCCTTATAGTGGACTCTAAGGGGTATAGTGAAAATGAATTGCGGACAACCATTCAGGGATTAAAGGGAGGAAACCAGTGTGAAGTACAGTTATTTGGGTAAATCAGGCCTCAAGGTCAGCCAGCTCTGTCTCGGCACGATGAATTTTGGCCCGGAAACCGAAGAGAAGGAAGCTTTCCGGATTATGGATGCCGCGCTGGATGCGGGAATTAACTTTTTTGATACAGCTAATGTCTACGGAGGCCAGGAGCGCCGCGGCTGGACAGAAGAAATCATCGGCCGCTGGTTTAAGCAGGGTGGCGGACGGCGCGAGAAGGTTGTGCTTGCGACCAAAGTATACGGCGATATGTTCGATGAGCATGACGGGCCTAATTCCGGTTCCGGCTTATCTGCTTACAAAATCAGACGGCATCTTGAGGGCTCGCTAAAGCGCCTGCAGACCGATCATGTTGAGCTCTATCAAATGCACCATGTAGACCGTAATGTATCTTGGGATGAGCTGTGGGGCGCTTTTGAGATTGCTGTGGCCCAGGGCAAAGCGGGTTATATAGGTTCCAGCAACTTTGCCGGCTGGCATATTGCTGCCGCCCAGGCACAGGCGAAAGCACGCCATTTCCTTGGCCTGGTCTCTGAGCAGCATTTATACAACCTGCTTGAACGGACGCCGGAGCTTGAAGTACTGCCTGCTTCGCAGGAGCTGGGCCTCGGCGTAATTCCGTGGAGTCCGCTGGCCGGTGGGCTGCTGGGCCGTAACGCGCTGGCCAAGACTGGCGTGCGCAGCGCCCGCTCGGCTAAGCTGGAGCAGCACCGCAGCCAGCTGGAGCAGTTCTCTGCCCTCTGCAAGGAGCTGGGCGAGCATGAGGATCAGGTAGCTTTGGCCTGGGTACTGGCCAATCCGGCGGTTACGGCCCCGATTATCGGGCCGAGAACGATGCAGCAGTTCGAGGATTCGCTGCGGGTGACGGAGATTGTTCTGGACGAAGAGACGCAAAAGAAGCTCGGCGAGATTTTCCCGGGACCGGGCCGTCCGGCTCCTGAAGCCTACGCCTGGTAATTAGCCCGGCAAGCGATGATAGAATAAAGTATGTAAACAGCAGAGCAGCGCTCCCCCTTTTCGGGAGGCGCTGCTCTGTTTTTTGCCATTCATCACTGGATCTTAGTGCGAGACGGAAGAGATTATGGCTAGTTCACCTTCTTCAGTGATTTCGGCGTAGGCTACGGACTGCGGTCCGTTATAGCCCTGCTTGCGCAGCTCCCCGTCCAGCCAGGCATCATCCTGTCCCAGCTTGCTGAGGGTCTGGCGCTGTATAATACCGTCTTCGATAATGCTCAGCGGCAGGGTGGATTCCGGAACCGGCACAAGCAGATCCTCGCGGGTCGCCGGTTCATACTGCGCTTTTTTGAGAATGCTGAGTGAGCCGTTCGTCTCATAAATCGCGTAAGCAACCTCGCTGACAGAGAATGTATCCTTGGACCGCAGCATCATCCGCAGCTGTTCGAAATCCAGATTGTTTTTGCGCAGCTTACCCAGATCGATCTTCCCGTCACGGATTAAGACTTCAGGTTCACCCTCCAGCGGTTTACGGAGCTTGGGAAGATGGAGGGTGATTTTTTCAAAAGTAACAGACAATAACGTCCAGACAGCCAGCGTAAAAACCAACATGAGCACGGAGTACTTTTTTTCATATATAGTATCCCCAACAAGATCACCCAGAATTACCGCCGAAATGAAGTCAAAGGGCGTCAGGGCGGATATTTCCTTTTTGCCGAGCAGACGTGTCATCGCCCACAGCCCGATAAAGCCTGCAATTAATTTGATTGTTATAAGTCCGTAATCCATGCGGCAGCCCCTCCAGTCGGTCTTTGTAATCTAAGAATGTTTAACCACTAAGCTTTTGGATGTAACATAGCGCCTGTTATGCGGAAATACAGAAGCACTGAAATAGGACTATGATGCTAACGGGCACCGGTCTGTGATAAGCTGGAGGAAGCAGGAGTCTGGAGCAGGATTAAATGCACTGAATACAGGGAGGCGCTGGTTTTGCTATTTTATCTGATATCCGTATTGGTCGTTGCGGCGGACCAGGCTGCCAAGTGGATTGTGCGGTCGAATATGCAGCTTGGGGAGATTGTTCCTTTCTGGGAAGGGCATCTGGTATTTTCGTATTATGAGAACAGCGGGGCAGCCTTCAGCTCCTTTCAGGGGTACGGGCAATATTTTGCCATTGTCGCAGCAGGATTTGTCGCAGCAGTCTTCTATTACCGGCATAAAGGAGAGCTGCGGGGTCCGCTCCTGGAAGCGGCCAGCGGTTTTCTGGTAGGCGGGGCTGTAGGCAACGGGATTGACCGTGTATTGTTTCATCAGGTTACTGACTTTCTCGTATTCGGGAAGGGCGGGGGCATTCTCAATTTGGCCGATCTGGCGATTAATGCCGGTGGGATCCTGTTTGTCATTCATCTGATTCTCGGGCAAGTGAAGAGCAGCATGATCAAAAGAAAGCAAATCAAGCAAAACTGAACCCCTTCCAGGCAAGTGCCTCTGAAAAAGGGGCCAGCAACAAAATTTTTATATCATTTTATCTAATGCAAGTTATCATTAAATGTAATGAAGCTGCTTAAATCGGAGTTATTTACTATGATTTAAGCGGCTTTTTTGCGTTTTATTGAATTATGTACCTCAAATGGGATATATTAGTGAACCGACGACTCGTTGAAGGTTTCTAATAATTATGTTAGCCTGAGTTCATGATGTTAATAGAGTAGAAGATTTTTTTGCTAAGGAGAGGTCGATATTGGTGCAACTACAAGTTACGAATAGCCCGTTTAGCGAGAGCCAGGTTGAACTTCTGAACCGGCTGCTGCCTACACTAACGGAATCGCAGCAGATTTGGCTTGGCGGATATTTATCAGCAATGTCCCTGCGGGGAACTACAGACCTGGTCCGGGCAGCCGGTGAGCAGCCGGTGCTTGCTGCAGCCTCGAATGCAGCTGCTTCTACAGCGGCAGCACCGCAATTATCCCGTGAGGTGACCATTCTGTTCGGCTCCCAGACCGGAAACTGCCAGCGGTTGGCGAACAGCCTGTCCCGCAAGCTCGAGGAGCAAGGTTTCCAGGTGACCGTGGCGGCGATGAACGCCTTCAAAACAAATACACTCAAGAAAGTCGAGAATCTGCTTATCCTGGCCAGTACCCATGGGGAAGGTGAACCGCCGGATAATGCCCGGGCCTTCCATGAATTCCTATACAGCAAAAGAGCGCCTCAGCTGGAATCGCTGCGTTACTCGGTACTTGCTCTGGGCGACACCTCCTATGAATTCTTCTGCCAGACCGGTAAAGACTTCGATCAGCGGCTGGAAGAGCTGGGCGGCCAGCGCCTATGTCCGCGCGTCGATTGCGATCTGGATTATGATGAGCCGGTTGCAGATTGGTTCGAACAGGTCATCAGCGCACTAAACGGCCCGCAGAATGTGACAGCCATCGCTGATGCAGCAGTAGAGGCAGCGGAGACAGCAGATGCACCAGCTTCACCATACTCCCGCAATCATCCCTTCCACGCAGAAGTACTGGAGAATCTGAATCTGAACGGACGCGGCTCCGACCGCGAGACAAGGCATCTGGAGCTGTCGCTTGCCGGCTCCAATCTGAGCTTTGAACCAGGCGATTCTCTTGGGGTCTACCCTGAGAACCACCCGCAGGTGGTGGCAGATATTATAGCCGCCATGGGGTGGAATCCTGACGAATCCGTTCCATTAAATAAAAAAGGTGAAGAGGGGACGCTGCGTGAAGCCCTGCTGCGCCACTATGAAATCACCGTACTGACAAAACCACTGCTGGAACAGGCGGCGAAGCTGACCGCTGCTGCAGGACTTCATGCTTTGCTCGTTCCGGAGGCAACGGCAGAACTGAAGGCCTATATCCATGGCCGTGACCTGCTTGATCTGGTTGTTGATTTTGCACCCTGGGAGGTTCCCGCCCGCAGCTTTGTAACCATTTTGCGCAAGCTGCCTGCAAGACTATATTCGATTGCCAGCAGCTTTAACGCCAATCCGGATGAGGTTCATTTTGCGGTCCGGGCGGTACGTTATGAATCCCATGGCCGTGAACGATACGGTGTCTGCTCGGTGCACTGTGCAGAACGGGTACAGCCTGGCGATACACTGCCGGTATACATCCAGAGTAATCCGAATTTCAAGCTTCCGGCAAATCCCGATGTTCCGGTGATTATGATCGGGCCGGGAACAGGGGTTGCACCATTCCGCTCCTTCCTGGAGGAACGGGAAGAGCAGGGGGCAGGCGGCAAGACTTGGCTGTTCTATGGCGACCGCCATTTCGTGACCGACTTCCTCTACCAGACAGATTGGCAGCGGATGCTGAAGGACGGTGTGCTGAGCAAGCTGGATGTGGCGTTCTCCCGCGATACGGAAGAGAAGGTATATGTACAGCACCGTATCCTTGAGCACAGCAAGGAGCTATATGCCTGGCTGAAGGAAGGCGCACATGTATATGTGTGCGGCGATGAGAAGCATATGGCCCATGATGTCCATGCGGCACTGGTTACCGTTATTCAGGAAGAAGGCGGATTGAGCCCAAGTGACGCTGCAGCATATCTGGATAACATGCAACAAGAACAGCGCTATCAGCGCGATGTATATTAAGGGCAGCGGATGGAAGCGGAAGGAGACGATCAATCGTGGCAAATAATGAATCAGCGGTGAAGCCGATCGGCGGGCCGCCAAGCGATGTTGAACATATTAAGCTGGAGAGCAACTACCTGCGCGGTGCGCTGGAAGCGACTCTGCGCAATCCGATTACAGGCGGACTGCCGGAGGATGACAACCGTCTGCTGAAATTCCATGGCAGCTACATGCAGGATGACCGGGATCTGCGCAGCGAACGCGAACGTTCCAAGCTGGAGCCGGCATATCAGTTTATGCTTCGTGTAGTAGCTCCTGGCGGAGTGGCGACGGCTGCACAATGGCTGGTAATGGATGAGCTTGCCCATAAATACGGAAACGGCACGCTTCGCCTGACGACAAGACAGGCTTTTCAGATGCACGGGGTACTGAAATGGAATCTTAAAAAAACGATCAAGACCATTAACGATACACTCATGACTACACTCGCAGCTTGCGGGGATGTCAACCGTAACGTAATGAGCGGACCTAATCCGTATCAGTCGGAGGTTCATGCGGAGGTCTATGAGTGGGCCCGCAAAATTAGCGATCACCTGGCCCCGCGGACGCCGGCTTACCACGAAATCTGGCTGGATGGAGAGAAGGTTGTGGACAGCAAGGCAGACGTAGAGGTCGAGCCAATCTATGGACCGGTCTACCTGCCCCGCAAGTTCAAGATTGCTCTGGCGGTGCCGCCATCTAACGATGTCGATGTATTCTCCCAGGACCTGGGCTTCATCGCCATTCTGGAAGACGGCAAGCTGGCCGGCTTCAACGTCTCCGTAGGTGGAGGCATGGGCATGACACATGGCGATACGAGTACTTATCCGCAGCTTGGACGGGTAATCGGCTTTGTACGTCCGGAGCAGATGATTGATGTAGCTGAGAAGACCGTAACCATCCAGAGAGACTACGGCAACCGCTCGGTCCGCAAGAATGCCCGCTTCAAATATACAATTGACCGTCACGGGCTGGACTGGTTCAGAGGCGAGCTGCATCACCGGCTGGGCTGGGAGCTTGAAGCAGCACGCGCGTATCATTTCGACCATAACGGAGACCGTTACGGCTGGGTGAAAGGGTACGACGGCAAATGGAATCTGACACTCTATATCCAGAGCGGCCGGATTCAGGATCAGGAAGGTTATCCGCTGATGACCGGGCTCCGTGAGATTGCGAAGATTCACACCGGAGATTTCCGGCTTACGCCGAACCAGAACCTGATCATCGGTGGCGTGAGCAGTGCCAAGAAACGCAGGATTGCTGAGCTTGCTCAGCAATATGGCCTAACGGACGGAGCGCATCATTCTGCTCTGCGGCGCAGTGCGATGTCCTGTGTGGCCCTGCCGACCTGCGGCCTTGCGATGGCAGAGGCAGAGCGGTATCTTCCAGTCCTGCTGGATAAGCTGGAGCTGATCATCGACAAGGCAGGCCTGCGGGATGAGGAGATTGTCATCCGGATGACCGGCTGCCCGAATGGCTGTGCACGACCGGCCCTCGGTGAAATCTCCTTCATCGGCAAAGCCCCGGGCAAATACAATATGTATCTGGGTGCCGGCTTTTCCGGCGACCGGCTGAATAAGCTGTATAAGGAGAATATCGGTGAACAGGAAATACTGGAGACGCTGGAGCCGATCATTCAACGATATGCCAAGGAACGCAGAACCGGGGAGCATTTTGGGGATTTTGTAATCCGCAGCGGATACGTAGAAGCTGTTACCTCAGGCCTGAATTTCCACAATTAATCATGCAACCACAAAGAACCTGTTCTCCCACGAGGACGGGTTCTTTGGTATGTCTTTTCCTATCCCATAAATGTAAACTTGGATGGTTGTACTATAGCCATCTTCCAGAAGATACATATAATATAGCAACACAATTGAAAGGGATGATAGCCTTGCCAACCTTTGACAATGTACTGGTTACTGGCAACCAAACGATACAGCAGGACCTTCAAGTTAACGGAAACGAGACGGTACAACAGCACCTGAACGTAAACGGCAGTGAAACGATACAGGGCGATTTACAGGTTAACGGCAATCAGACTATCGTTAATAGTCTTGTAACAGGGGCCGATGTAGATGCCGGAGGCAGTCTCTGGTCCAACTATCGTGTAGGGTCCAGCAATCAGCCGGTTCTGCCGGCCGGAGGCGCAAGCCTGCAGCAGGTAAGATTCTATGCTACTGGTGCAGTGTCCCAGCCGGGGCTTATGTTAAAAGGCACAGATGGACTTGATTATGTGCTGTTCATAGATGTCAGCAGCGGCACACCCAGTCTTGCCATTCAGCTGGCTTGACTAAGTTTAAGAATCCACGGCAGGGAAAGCTCCTGCCTGCTCCAGTGCCTTCTTGACCTCCTCCAGATAGCGGAACTGATACCGGCGGTCAGGCTCAAGAAAGGCGCCTTCTGCCCATTCGTTCCAGGCGTTGATAAACAGAAAATCGCTTTGATAGAGGGATTTCGCCCGCCCAATCTGCTTGGTGAGGTACCAGCCGAACTTGCGCGGAGAGGCTCCTATAGCGCTCTGTCCCCGTTCACCGAGACGAGGTGTATTATCCCAGTTGACGTAGGCTCCTGGGAATATTTTTTCACCGTTTCTGTGGTGGGAGCGGTTGAGGATCGACAGCCATGCCTGATCATAATCAAATACAAGATGTTCTTTACCGCCGAGATCCATGTAATGCCAGAGACGCTGTGTGTCACCGTGGGCAAAGGTATAATGCGGTTCAAACTCAACGCTCGCATCAAACCCGTTTTGGCTGGGAATTTCGAATCCTCCCAATGTTCTGACAAAAAAAATGCCGTCCAGGCCATTCTTGACTGCCAGCCGGTTCCACAGGTTAAGCATTTCATCACACCGGGGGATTTTCCCCGGTCTATAGATGATAAACACAGGCTTGTTATCGATCCTGATATACCGCTCATCACGAAATGCCTTTAATAGCTCGTAAAAATGAAGTTCCCAGTCCTCTTCGTCGCCGTATTCCTGTCTGATCAGAAGTTCGTTGTCTCCGCCATCCCATTTACGCGTCCAGGATTCGTTGGCCCAGGACAGGCAGAACGGAAACTGCGGCTCACCCGAGGTTAAGACCTGATTGAATGGACGTTCGAGCAGAGGTTTACCCTTGAACCAGTAGTGATAGTAACAGAACCCGTAAATACCAAAGGCTTTCGCTACCTCTGCCTGCCAGTTCCTCGCTGCCCTATCCGTCAAATCATAGTAATACTGCTCAAACGGCTCCTTGGGCTGCAGGTGGCCGGGATAAAGCGGGACCGCCTTTTTAGTATTCGTCCATTCCGTAAAGCCTTCACCCCACCACTGGTCATTCTCGGGAATGCGGTGAAATTGCGGCAATAAAAAAGCGATGAGCTTCAACTTACATACCTCCTGCACGGCGAAGTTCTTAGGCCAGATAATCTTGCCCAGGAATGCATTATGAATAGTTAAATATGGTATGAAGGAGCTTGGAAGCCATTTGCAGAAAAGAGTAATCATACGTGCTCTTCCATAAGGCACGGCTGGCTATCGCTCTTTTGGCGTCCGCATGACTGGAATAATAGTGCAGTTTCTCCAGCAGTTCATCGGCAGTATGAAAGATGACAATATCCTCACCGGGGTTCATATATTCATAAATATTAGGATGGCCTTCAGCCAGCTGAAAAACCCCGCAGGCAGCGATATCAAAGAACTTAGCGGCCGGACCGCCCCAATGGATGACAAGTTCCGCACCGTTATAGTAATCCTGCAGCTCAGTATCAGGTGCCAGCACCTTTAGTCCCGGATACTCCTCCCAGCCTATACCGGCTGCGGCTACTTTTTTTATAGTGAACAAGTGCTTTATCTTCTCCGCGTATTCTTTACCAGCTCCCCTGGCGTCACCAAGCAGAAGTAAATAGGATTTGTACTCCGCATTCACGGATCTCGGAGAGAACAGGCTGCGGTCGGCGGCAAAAGGGAGGTAGCGGACATTTTTGCAGCCGGAATGCTGATAAAAGGGAATATGAAGGGTGTTCTGGGTAAAGACGTAATCGAATAATGCAGCCAGCCGGGCTGTGGATTCACTGGTAAACGATCCATCGGAGAGCCAGATCGCTTTCTTCAAAGGAGCCTTGCGGATGATCTCCAGATCCGTACCGGAGAAAGACTCTTCATTCCCTACAACCAGCAGCAGATCGGGGTTAAGCTGGACAAGCGCTGAAGAGAAGCTCTGAAAAGCTTTGATGGAAACCAGTTCTTTCGCCAGCAGCCGGAACTGCTCGGCAATCATTTGTTCCACCTGCCACATGGATTCTCCGGTCAGGGAGGATACCATCAGAATCCGTATTTGTTTATGATCAACGAATCCTGAAATCGACGGAAGTTCCCTGCGGGCTTCAGGCTGCGGGATATTCATCTTTCGGAGCGCTCGTACTACCGTTTTAGCGAGAAGTATTCGGGTTTTAGGATGCAGCCGAACGGTTATTCCGGAGTTTCTGGGGCGGTGTTTCTTCTTCCTGGTCATGAAATTCTGAAATCCCTCCTTACATCCCTGCACTGTCTTATTTTATGCAAAACCGGGAAAATTGATAATAAACACAGAATGAATTTGGATTTCCGGCAGTTTTCTTACATAATATAGAGGAGTACCAAAAAACATATTCAAGAGCCATTATAGTGTGTAATGTGTTCTGTACAGAAGAGGCGAATGAAATGATCATCATGAAAACGATGGAAGAGATTGAAAAGATGCGCGCGGCCGGTAAAATTCTTGCCGAATGCCACCGGCAGATTGCCGGAATGATACAGCCCGGAATCACAACGTGGGAAATTGACGAGTTCGCTGAAAAGTTCATCCTGTCTCAAGGGGCGACGCCGGAGCAAAAAGGATACCACGGGTATCCCTATGCTACCTGTGCTTCTGTGAATGATGTAATTTGCCATGGCTTCCCCAAAAAAGAGCCGCTGAAAGACGGAGATATTGTAACGATCGATATGGTCGTCAACCTGAACGGCTGGCTGGCGGATTCCGCCTGGTCCTATGCTGTCGGGACGATCAGCGAGCAGGCCAGTAAATTGCTGGATACCACCAAGGAGTCCTTATTCAAAGGCATTGAGCAGGCGGTTGCCGGTAACCGGATTGGTGATGTTGCCCATGCCATTCAGGTGTATGCCGAATCGAACGGCTTCTCCGTGGTCCGCGATTTTATCGGCCATGGCATTGGTTCAGAGATGCATGAAGGGCCTGAGGTGCCGCATTATGGACCCGCAGGCAAAGGTCCGCGCCTGAAAGAAGGCATGGTGTTCACCATCGAGCCGATGCTGAATACCGGAAGCTACCGGACAAAGGTGGATGCAGACGGGTGGACAGCCCGGACCATTGACGGCGGTCTTTCCGCTCAGTATGAGCACACTCTGGCAATTACACCTCAGGGAACGATTATCCTGACTGAGCTGTAAGCTGAGTTACAAATAAGGCCCTCCTTCTGCTGACTGCAGGGAGGGCCTTGTTCTTATCGTGGCGGTTAGTCCATTATATTCCGTGTGTAATATTCAATAATATCTTTGCGGCGGATAATTCCCAGAAAGACACCCGTGCTATCAACGACCGGTACGAAATTCTGGTCCGCGGCGAGCGTCAGCATATCCTCCATTTGGGCGTTGATTTCTACGCTCTCATTATGCACATGGCGCTGAATGTCACTTACTTTAACCTCACCCATATTCTCAAAGCTGAGCCCCTCTGTATTCTTGAGTTTCCATAGCAGGTCTCCCTCAGCCAAGGTTCCAACATATTTATTGTTATCATCAATAATTGGAATGGCCGAATAATAATGCTCTTCCAATTGCTGCATCGCCTCAAGCATAGAGATCGAGGAAGTGATGAATGCGACCTGGTCTTTAGGCAGCAGGAAAGCTGATATTTCCATGACTAGTCTCCTTTACAGTGGAATTGGTTAGCAGTGTACACTTATTAAACCACAATTCGCACTGAAAGCGCATTACATAATCTGTACCACCATGCACAAAAAAGGATATAGATTCATTGGACAGTGATCAAATCCCTGCCAAGTTTGCTATATCCTCTGTATTTGACGAAATTATATTTTCAAGCTAAGCTGCTTACATTCCGGCTTCTCCGTTATCCAGGCTGATCTGCCATTCAATACCGAATTTGTCTTTCAGGCTGCCGTAGCTTTTGCTCCAGAACGTCTCCTGCAGCTCCATGGTAACTGAACCGCCTTCTTTCAGCTGATCGAACCAGGTTTTAACCTTCGCTTCATCACGGGTGACTAAAGTAAGGTTAATATTGTTTCCTACTGTAAATGGCATTCCTGGAAAAACATCAGAGAACATCACATTGCTGCCGTCGATATTCAATCTGGAATGCATCACCAAAGATTTGGCTTCCTCAGGCAGCGGATAATCGGGATTCGGCGGCGCTTCGCCAAAGGTCATGATTTGGGGAGCTCCAGTTTCAAATACCTTTGCATAAAACTCAACAGCTTCGCGGCAGTTCCCATTGAAATTCATATAAACATCAACTGACACACGCTTCACTCCTCATATGCTAAATTAAGGAAGGCACTTGATTTTCCATATTGTATCATGGCCTTGTCCAAAGATAAATATTCTTTCCTTTGATAGAATATTCAATTATGTAACGTTCTTAAACAGGAGGGATTATATGAATGAGCAGGGGCAGTCACAAACGGTTTACGGCTGCGATTTCAGCGGGGCGAAGAACCCGGAAGGAAAGATATTCATTGCCTCCGGCAGTCTGGCCGGCAGCAGCTTCACGGTTAATCAAGTGTACAGCTGTGAGGACAGGCTCGATTTATACCATTATATCCAAACGAGCAGAGCCCCGTGGGGGATGGATTTTCCCTTCTCTATTCCAAAATATTATTTAGAGAGCCAATATGCTTCTTCCTGGGACAGGTTCATTCAAGGGGCATATGAGGATACAAGAGAACAATTTAAACAGCGGTTTGGTCAAATACATAGCGGTAAAAGCAGCCGGGATCTCCGGGAGACGGACACCGCGGTAGATGCCAAAAGCCCGGTATCCTCGACTCCCATAGCCATGCATGCGATGCTCTACGGCGGGCGTAAGCTGCTGTACAATTTGCAGGGGATTGCATCGGTCTATCCCTTCGAGCCCTACAAAGAGAATTCTTCGCGCCTATACGAGGTATATCCTGGTTACGGCTGGAAGGCGCTGAAATTGAAGAGCAGCGATCCGGAGGCCTTTGACAAGCTCCATACCAGCTTCAAGACGCTCATAGACAGCGGGTTTGAAGTTCGTATTACCGCAGAAGCAGCAAAAGCCACGCTGGATCACCAGGGAAAAGCCAATCTTCATGCCAGGGACGCTGTGATGGCCTGCATCGAGATGGCCTACTGCATCCGTACATACAAGCTGGAGAATAGTGAGCATACTCAGCCGGAATTTGCCACAGCACAGGAATGGAAGCTGCGTTCACTTGAAGGACTGGTTGTGCGAATGTGAGAACCGGGAAAATGCACCAGGCTGATCAGGGGCCATTCAGAATTCCGTCAACCCATGTATAACAGCGCTGCAGCTGCTCCTGGGAAATCAGATCTGAGCGGTGCTCAAACATGATTCTGATATTAGGATTCTCTGTACGGATGATCCGCAAGTACTCTTCGATCGGCGCCCAGCCATGGTTAACACTTAATTCAGGCAGCACCGGATAATGGCTGTTCTGTACGGTGTCCGTAATCTGGACATTGGATAAGTGGATCAAAGTTGCATATTTCGTGTAGGTGCCGAGTATTTTTTTGGCGTCAAAAAAGGGGTCCAGCTTGTCCTGCAGAAACAGTCTGGCGGTATCCAGGCATAGCCTGATTCGGGGATATTGATTCAACAGCTGCTCCAAAAAAACATGCTCGTAGATCAATCTGCTAATGGCGTCGAACTCCAGGACCGGCATGAATTGATACTTGTGGCTCTGCCGGTCAAGCCATTCGAACAGCTGGGCCGTGCGTATGATCAACTCCTCAACTGTAATTTCAAGTTCATGAATAAATTCCCGGCTGTCCCCGAACCGCCAACCCGCCCAGTTCACCCGCTCATCCAGAATTACAGGTTTCGGGTAATGGAACAGCACGTACTCCGGCTGAACTGCGGTAAGATATTCAAGCTCCTCCCGGATATGCTGAAAAGCGTCATAGCGCACCTTGTCATCACCGGCGAGAACCAGCGGATCGCGCAGTTTTGCAGCATTGGCCCGAAACGGAAAATGAACGCCAATCTGAAAGCCCCTGCTCTGGGCTGCTTCGATTAACCGCTCGGCATCCTCCCGGGAGGCAAATAAACATGCTTCAATACCATAAAATCCGTTTCGAAAATCGTTAAGATATTTCTTCTCATCAAAGCCTCCATATTGCCCGATCATAAACTGCTGCAGGTGAAGCACCTCGCTTAAAGTAAGATATTGTAAATCATACTATGCGGATTCCTGATAGACAATCAGCAGGCTTGTTCAATATACTGGAGGAAAGTACCATAGATCATAGCTGGCGTAACTATTGCAGCCTAAAGGGATCAGCAGAGGAGTGAGCCGAAATGAACAGGGAAATTGCCGGACTCCGGCTGAGGAACCAGCATATTAGCAGCGCTGCAATTTTGGAGCCTGGGCAGGTTGTCCGGACGCTTGGCGCGTTGCAGGCGCAGGATTATATGCAGGCCGCTTGGGCCATCGGGCTGCGCACGCCTGCCGCAGGGCTGGTCGGTGTGGAGCAGGCAATTGCCGGCAGGCATCTTCTGCTGACCTGGAGCCTGCGCGGAACCCTTCATTTTGCACCGCCGGAAGATGTGAAATGGATGATTCAGCTGAGTGCACCGCGGCTGCTCAGACAGGCCGGACGCCGGCTGGAACAGCTGGAACTGGATGACAAAATACTAGGCCGCTGCAGGAAACTAATCTATCATGCATTAAAGGGCGGTAAATGCCTCACCAGGCTTGAACTGCTAAACCTGCTTGAGGAACAGGGAATCAGCACTGCAGGCCAGCGCGGTTATCATATTCTCTGGCATAGCGCCTTTAATGGACTAATCTGTTTTGGCCCAATAGCGGGCAAGCAGCAGACCTTTGTACTGTTGGACGAATGGGTGCCGCAATCCCGGGAATTGTCCTATGAGGAATCGCTGGCGGAGCTGGCGCGGCGCTACTTCACCACCCGGGGGCCTGCTACTGTGCATGATTTTGCCTGGTGGGCCGGACTAACGGTTACGGAGGCCAGAGCGGGGCTGGAAGCGGTAAGGGCTGGGCTGGCATCCGAGGTGATCGGAGGCAGCGAATATTGGATGCCTGATATGCCGTCCGCTGCCGGGAGACATCCTGCCGGTGTCCATCTGCTTCCCGGCTTCGATGAATATATCCTTGGCTATAAAGACCGCAGCGCCGTGCTTGAGCCGGAGCTCGCACCGCGGATCGTTCCGGGCAACAACGGAATGTTTTTGCCGGTAATTGTATCAGAAGGACAAGTGGTCGGCACCTGGAAACGGACGATTAAGAAGAAGGGCGCTGAGCTGCTGCTTATTCCTTTTGAACCCTTGCAAGACTACAGCAGGGCACAGCTCGTCTCCGCTGCTGAAGCATACGCTGCATTTCTGGGGCTGCCGTTAATCAAGCTGGAGTATCAGGAGATTCATTTGTTATGAATCATAATATAACCAAAGGGAGTGCTGCAATTTGGAAGATTACAGCTCGTTATTGGAACAGATTCTCCGGCAGGAGCAGGATTACCAGTTCACAAAATTTACAAATCAGACGGCCATAGAGCTGGGCAATGCCATTTTGGAAAGAGCACACAAGCTGGGGAAACTGATTGTAGTGGATATCCGTAAAAACGGGCAAATACTGTTCCATGCCAAAATGGATGAAACAGGACTGAACAATGACCGCTGGATCGCCCGCAAGATCAATGTCGTCAACCATTTCGGACACTGCTCTTATTATATGAATGTGTTGTATAAATCGTGGAACACCACTATTCAGGACAACGCGTTCGTTGATCCGATGGAATATGCGGCAGAGGGCGGATGCTTTCCGGTGCTGATCCGGAATGTCGGGCCGGTCGGGACGATCTCTGTCTCCGGATTATCCGGTGAAGAAGACCATGAGATGATTGTGGCAGTGCTGGAGCAATTTTTGAAATCTGAATAATTTTCCCGTACAGGATCGCCCTGCTCGAAGTTTTAATGTGTCCCGGTAGCCCTCTTTTTGGCTTCCGGGACATTTTGCTTATTTCATTTGCCTAAGCGGGGGCTTTTTTGCAGAAACACCGGAAAATATAAGCAGGAATATTCTGGAGCCGTATCGAATAGATAGCGGAATCAACAAAATTCGACTTTTAATTTACTTATCAAAGGGGATTTCATGAAAACAGGACATAAGCCAGCATTCTTAATCGTAACGTTTGTTTTGATTTTCCTGCTGCCTTTATTCGGCAGTTTGACTAAATGGGGCGGCCTTCCACCCGGTTATGGTGTTTTCCCTGCGCAAAAAGTTGAAGCGGATCCCGGATTCAGTCTGCTTTATTTTTCACTTGCTTGTATAGTCGCCGTGTTCATCACGCTGGTGCTCGTAATTCCGCGTATATTCGGTTTTAGGAAGCTTCCGCAGGAGCCGCAGCCGCAGCCGGGCACAGCAGCTTTTCCTGTGTGGTTCTGGTGGAGCCTGCCTGTTCTAGCGGTTAGCTGGTTTTTGATGTGGGCACGGATCAGATTATTTGTCCCGCTGGAGAATTATACCTTTGTCCCGCTATGGTGGTCCTTTATACTGATATTGGACGGACTGGTCTACAAGCGGACAGGCGGGGACTCCATCATTTCCCGTAAACCACATTTAATGCAGCTGCTCGCCGTTGTGTCCTGCTTCAGCTGGTTTGCCTTTGAATACCTTAACTTTTTTGTGATGGAGAACTGGTATTATCCGAATGAAGATGTCTTCTCTAACTTTGGCAATGTGTTCTGGTTTTCCTTGTCATATACTACTGTTCTTCCGGCGATCGTTGAGTGGTATCTGCTGCTGAAGACATTCAAAACGCTTAGAGAGCGGTACAGGAACGGTCCTAAAATAAACGTCAGCAGAACGCTGCTGATTATTTACTTTATCATTGGGATGTTTCTGGCTTTCGGTATGGGCTATTATCCTTATCTGCTGTTCTGGGTGCTATGGGTGGCCCTTGTGCCTATGCTCTCGGCTGCAATGGCGCTTTGCGGATATTGGACTCCTTTTACGCCGATCAGGAACGGTGACTGGTCCCGGATTATACTGGTCGCACTGGCTACCTTGTGTAACGGATTTTTCTGGGAGTTTTGGAACTTTGGCAGTGAGTGGTTCCATGACTCCTTGCCCACCAACCCGAATTACTGGAAATATTCTGTACCCTATCTGGATAAAATTCATATTTTCTCGGAGATGCCGATTTTGGGCTATTACGGATATCTCTTTTTTGGCGTGAACTGCTGGATTGTCTGGCTCATTGCCGCTTATGTGTTTAAATTTGATGCTGATTTTGAATTAACGGGAGACAATCGCTAAAGGTGGAATGGGTATGATTACGTTAGATAACTATCTAATTCTGGAGACCATTTCCGACAATTATACGAAATCGGTATACAGATGCGGAGATACGATATCAGAGGAAACGGTAATTTTAAAAGTACTGAAATCCGAATTTACCGGGCCTGAGGCGGTTATGCGGTTTAAGCAGGAATACAGGCTGCTGAAGGAGCTCAGTGAACATATCGAAGGCGTAATCAAACCCCGTAAGCTTGAAGAAAAAAACGGCTATTACATTATGGTGATGGAGGATATCCACGGGCGGTCACTCAAGCAGATTATGGAAGAGGATCCGCCGGATCAGGCAGCTCTTGTGAAGCTGGCAATCCGGATAGTGGATATACTCGGTGCGGTGCATGAACAGAATGTTATTCACAAGGACATTAAGCCTTCTAATATCATCTGGAACAGGGAGCAGGACATCGTGCGGCTGATCGATTTCGATCTGGCTGTGAAGCTGCCCAAAGAGAAGCGGGAATTTCAGAATAGCGGGGTGCTGGAGGGGAGCATTCAGTACATATCGCCCGAGCAGACCGGCCGGATGAACCGCAATATTGATTACCGGAGTGATTATTATTCGCTGGGTGTCGTTCTCTACGAGCTTATGACCGGTAGCAGACCCTTTGTAAAGCAAGAAATGCTGGAGCAGATCTATTCCATTATTGCCAAGGAGGCTATTCCGCCCCATGAGTTAACCGGCGGCAAGGTTTCTGACGGGTTGTCAGGTATCATCATGAAGCTGATGGCAAAATCGTCCGAAGAAAGATACCGCAGCGCTTATGGGATCAAGGCCGATTTGAAGAAGGTGCTGGAAGGAAATACGGATTTTGTGATCGGGGCGGAGGACCGGCTCAATATTTTCCGGATCCCGCAAAAAATCTACGGCCGTGATCAGGAACTGACAAGGCTCGTGCATGCTTTCCGGCATAGTGTCCGGGGCCAGTCGCAGCTCACGCTGGTTACCGGTGAGGCCGGGATGGGCAAAACGGCTCTGGTGCATGAGCTCCATAAGTCAATCAGTGAGGAAAAAGGCTTATTTGCCGAAGGGAAATTTGACCAGTATAACCGCAATACTCCTTACAGTGCAATTATACAGGCCTTCCGCCGTTTGATCAGCCAATTGCTGGAAACGCCGGACAAGGAATACAAGCAGCAGATTAGGCAATCTTTAGCGCAATCCCTGGACGGGAACGGAAGGCTGATTGCTAAACTGATTCCAGAGCTGGACGGATGGATTGGTAAACAGCGTGAGATGGAGCCGCTTAATCCTGCAGAGGAAACTAACCGGTTCTTTATGACCTTTGCCAAATTTATTGAAGGGATAACCTTGAATGAACGGCCGCTGGTCCTGTTTCTGGATGATTTGCAGTGGGCTGACTTCTCGAGTGTGCAGCTTGTTGAACGCTTAATGCTTGATCCTCACCTGTGCAGACTGTTCATTGTCTGTTCTTATCGGGCAAATGAGATTCATGAGGGACACCCGCTGTTTGCCTCCATTGCCAAAATTGAGAAAAGCCGGGATGTAGGCATCATCGCTCTAGAACCGCTGACTGTCCATGATGTGCAGGACCTGATTGCCGATACTCTTTACAGTCCGCCGGAGCGGGTGAACATGCTTGCGGAAGTAATCTGCAAAAGAACAAAGGGCAACTCGTTTTTTGTAAGCGAGCTGCTCAAAGAGCTATATCGTAACGGGCTTTTACATTTTGACGAAAGACAGGGGATCTGGAGCTGGCAGCTGGACCAGATTCAAAAATTGCCGGTCAATGACAATGTGGTCGGGTTCCTGATGATGAAGCTGAACAGTTTGCCTGAAGAGGTCCGTTCGATTCTGATGCTGAGCGCTGCCATCGGGAATGAGTTTAATTTCGGAATGCTGAAACTGATCAGCGAAGAGCCGCAGAGCTTTGTCAGCCGGGCTATTGCTGCTGCGGTTGAAGAAGAACTCATCGTTCCAGCAGATTCGGGCTATGCCCTGTTCTCCGGTTATTTGGACGAGAAGGATAATGAGCCTCAGCTGCAGGCGGCGGTCTCTTTCCGGTTTGCGCATGACCGGATCCAGCAAGCGTTCTACCAGATGATTGACGCAGATACAATGAAAGAACTGCATCTTAGCATCGGCCGGCTGATGCTGAAGAATCTGGCACCTTCGGAAGCGGAAGAGTTTATCGTTGATATTGCGGCTCATATGAATAAAGGCTTGGAATTAATCAGTGACCGGGCAGAGATGAACGAGATGATAAGACTTAACCTGAAGGCAGCCCACAAAGCCAAAGCGGCCTTCGGTTATGATTCAGCTTATACGCTGCTGGAAACGGTGCTGCCGCAGCTGCCGGACAACGTCTGGCAAAATAATGACGTTCCGGCGGCGGAGCTTTACGGGCTGCTGGCACAATGCGGCTACTTAACACATCATATCGCGGAGGCAGATGCCGCATGTGCGGTACTTCTCCAGTACACAACCGATAAACGGGCCCGGGCTCAGATATTTGAGATGCAGGCCAATCACTATATGTATCTTGGAATGATGAATGAATCGATTACTTCCGGCAGGAAGGGTCTGCAGGTCATGGGTATCCAAATTCCTCGTAGGGTTGGGATGGTGTCCGTGCTGGGCGAGCTTGTGAAGATTAAAGCCGCACTCCGGGGAAAGACGCCTGAGGATATTTATACGGCCCGGCAAATGGAAGATCCAGATATGCTGCTGATCATGCGGCTGCTAATCAACTTTATCCCGCCGGCCTTTATCTCAGGGGAGACTTCGCTGTTCGGCTTAGTCGTGCTGAAAAAAGTGGGGCTGACCCTGAAATACGGCAATTCTCCTGAATCGGCACTTGCCTTTATTGGATATTCCATGCTGTTGTCCGGGTTCGGCGATGTGAAGGGGGCTTTTGAATTCGGAAGGCTGGGCATCCGGATCAATGACAAGTTCAACGATCTGCAGTGGAGAGGTGCGGTACATGTCTTATATACCCTGTTCAGTCATGCCTGGACAGAGCCGTGGGACACTTTGCATGACTGGTTTACGACTTCGATTGAAGCCAGTCTTCGGACCGGCAATCTGCTTTATCTTGCCCATTCCTGCTTCTATGTAAATTTATGGAATCCGGAGATGGATCTGGTCACGCATCTGCAGGAGAGCAGCAGGATGATTGCGATGATCGAGAACACCAAATACAAAGAGTCGCTGGCGACGGCTCTGCTGGTACGGCAATATTACCGCAATCTTCTGGGGGAAATGGAAGACCGCAGCTCTTTCAGTGACGAGTCATTTAATGAAGAGAACATGCTGCATGATTTGGAGCTGGCGAAATATAATTCCGGAATAGCAATTTACTATATTTATAAAATGAAGCTGCTGTTTACCTATGAAAGCTACAAAGAAGCTTTAGTGTATATTGACAAAGCTTATCCAATTATTGGCGCACTTTCCGGTTCGGCCTTTATGGAGGAATTCGCACTTTATACCTTCCTTAATCTGGCCTACAGTTATCCGCAGCTCCATGCCAGTGAACGGAGAAAGGCAAAGGCCAGAATGCGTAAGGAGCTCGGTCGGGTCCGCAAATGGGTCAAGCACGCTCCAGATACCTTCAGGCAGCATGAAATGCTGATGAAGGCCGAGTGGGCACGGATTTTCGGCACGGAGGATGAGGCGGGATACTATTATGACCTGGCAATTCAGGCCAGCGAGCATGGAAAATTCGTCAGATATAAGGCTCTTACCAATGAACTGGCTTCTAAATTTTATAACGGTAAGCAGTTCAACGAATTTGCCGCTTATCTGCTCAGACAATCCGTTTATTATTACTCAGTCTGGGGCGCAAAGGCGAAAATTGAGTTCATTAATGAACGTTATCCGGACCTCGTCCGCAAGATCAATTCGAAAGAGTTCCTGTACGGGCGTAGCGTGTCGGAGTACTCCGAGAGTATTGATCTGGACTCGATGATTATGGCTTCCCAGGCGATTTCCAAGGAAATTGAGCTGGATAACCTCCTGGAGGCACTCATGGAGATTGTCATCAAGAATGCCGGGGCGCAGCGAGGCTGCATCCGGATGTCTGTAGGCTCGGGATTGCTGGTCGAAGGTGAATATCAGCCCGGGGAAAGTAAAATATCCATCTCCGTGTATAGTCAGGGGCGTTACGACAATCTGCCGGATGCTATTTTGAGACAGGTAGAGGAGAGCGGAGAAACACTGATCTACAATGACGCTTTCTCTGAAACGCAGTTTGTGAATGATCCCTACATTGTGAGGCACCGCCCTAAGTCCGTGGTCTGCATGCCGCTAATTAATCAGAATAAGACAGTTGCCGTCATTTATCTGGAGAATAATCTGGTAACCGGCGTATTCACCAAGGAACGGATGAAAATCATAAATCTGCTGTCGCGGGAAATGGTGTTCTCGCTGGAAAATGCCAGCCTGTATTCGGAGCTTGAACGTTCGGAAGAAAAGTACCGTGAGCTGGTCAACAATTTGCAGGACGGTATCTTTATTACCCAAGATTATATCTGTAAATATGCAAATGAAGCATTGGCCAAGATGCTGGGTTATGAGGCAAAAGAGATGCTGGAGCAGCCGTTTGAGAATTTCCTCAGTCCGGCGGAGCGCGAAAAGGTTATGCATTATTATGACCGCAGAATGGAAAGTAAGTCAGCACCCTTTGAGTATGAAACCCGCTTACTGCACAAAGACCAGGTGCACGAGATTATTGTGATTCACAAAGTGACGCTGATCAACTATATGAATAAGCCGGCAATTCAAGGGACTGTAAAAGATATCACGTTGCGTAAGCAGGCGGAAGAAGAGCTATTACGGCATAAAGAGCATCTGGAAGAGCTCGTCGCAGAGCGTACGAAGGAACTGGAGCTGAATAACGAGGAGCTTAACAAATATATTGGCTTAATCGAGCAGATTTCCATTACCGACGAATTAACAGGACTTTATAACCGGAGATATTTCAATAAAGTATTTGTGGAGGAAGTTGAAAAGGCCGCCGCAGGCCAAAAGTATCTGACCTATCTGATGCTCGACATCGACTATTTCAAAAAATATAATGACACTTATGGACATTATGAAGGTGATTCGGTGCTGCGGAGAGTAGGGAAACTGCTGCATGAGCTGGCTGAACGGGCCGATGGCTTCGCCATTCGGCTCGGTGGAGAAGAATTCGGCATTATAGTCTCCGGCTTCACCCCCAAGCAGTCGCGTGATTATGCAGAGGGCATCCGCAGAAGCATCGAAGATTTGCAGATACCGCATGCCATGAGCCCGCAGTTTGGAATCATTACCGTATCTGTTGGTGTTGCAGCAGTCCGGGTCGAGCATGTTCGGGAAGAAGATATTTACAAGCTCGGCGATAATGCGCTCTATCAATCTAAGGCGGAAGGCAGAAACCGTGTAACGCTGTTTGAATAACTATATTAATTGTAACCCTCCGGTGTTCCTCCATCCGGAGGGTTTTGCTGTATTGAGACACAACCATAGAACTTTAGCGGGATAAACCATGCTGGCCCCAATACTGCAAGCTCCGGATGGATCTCTTCATGGGTAAAATCCCCCGGTTTTGCAGATACTTTGCTAAAAAGACCGGGAGGCTGTGTTAATGAAGCAGGGGGAAAAGGGTTTATCGGTATGGCAGCTTACAATGCTGGCGCTTGGAACGGTAGTGGGCGGCTCATTTTTTCTCGGGTCCTCGGTAGCCATTCGTGCAGCCGGACCTTCTGTCCTGCTGTCTTATGTGATCGGAGGCATTCTGGTCTATTTTATTCTGTCGGCATTATCGGAGATGACGGTTGCCAATCCGGTTGCCGGATCATTCCGCACCTACACTGAGCAAGCTTTTGGTAAGGGAGCGGGCTTCACCGTAGGCTGGGTATACTGGACAGGACTTGTGCTGGCAATGTCCAGTGAAGCTACAGCGGTGTCTATTCTGCTGCGCAGCTGGTTCCCGCTTCTGCCTTTGGGGCTGTTAGGATCGGGAATCATTATCGGCGTAACTTTACTGAATCTATTGGGGGCAGAGCGGCTCAGCAAGCTGGAGAGCGGTCTGGCTGCCTTTAAGCTGCTGGCCATCGCCGCCTTTATCCTCATTGCAGTCTGTATCGCAATCGGGATAGGGGCAAGGGGAGCGGGGGCAGTCGGCACACAGGTTCTGCGCAGCCAAAGCTGGATGCCGGGAGGGATGGCCGGTATTGCCGGAAGCATGCTGATGGTCATGTTCACCTATGCCGGCTTCGAAGTGCTCGGACTCGCTGCTTCAGAAGCAGGTAACCCGGATGTGACCATCCCCAAAGCGATCCGTTATACCCTCTTGCTACTGGTAGGGCTATATATCGCGGCCATGACGGCTTTGTTCCTCTTGCTGCCTACTGCAGCCGTATCTGAACAAATCAGCCCGTTTGTGACCGCGCTGAGCCGCTACGGCCTGGGCTGGACGGGTACGGTGATGAACATTGTTCTGGTGTCGGCGATTCTTTCGACGATGCTTGCCTCCGTCTTTGGCCTCGGCCGGATGCTCCGCTCACTCGCGGAGGAAGGGCACACTCCGGCTTGGATGCGGGACCGCACCGATATCCCTTACCGGGGGATCCTCATTTCCGGCGGAGCCATGTTAGCCGGTCTTGGTCTTGGCATGCTGCTGCCGCAAGGGGTATACCTGTTTCTGGTCAGCTCCGGCGGCTTTTCGCTGCTGTTCTCCTATCTCATTATTATGGCGAGCCATTACCGGCTGCGAAAGCGGAAGGGCAGCTCGCTTACCCAGAGGCAAGGCTTACGCGGTTATCCATATACTTCATGGATTGCCATGGTCAGTCTGCTCGCTATTCTGGCAAGCATGCCGCTGATTCCTGGACAGGGCGGCGGACTGGCTGCCGGAGTAATGTTTGTTCTACTTTTTTCGGGAATATATGCCGTAGGTTCGCTGAGGAAGGCAAGGAAATCAGGAGGTCTTCGAAAGTCACCGCTACGATTGCCTGCAATGAGAGCGCAGATGGAAGCCTCGGAAGAGCTGGAAGGGAAGAAAAACCGTGAATGATAAGGGAAGAGGAATTCCTGTAAGCAGATATTTCTGCTTACAGGAATTCCTCTTTTTTTGCGTTCACTGCCTCATTAGTCTGAAAGAAATGCCTGCCGAATAGATATAGGTAATGCGTTATTCTGCAGAGTTCCAAACCAGAGTTAAAGGGGGAGCTACTATGCATCCCGCTACAATTTATTCTGCAACTGCCGATCCCCACACCTTCATGACCTTTAGGGCGCTTGTTGAAGCGATCATCCCCGGTTCACCGGTGTTTTGCGTTGGCGGGGCAGTGCAAGCGGCAGGAGCCGCTGATTTGTGTATTCATGAGTATATGATCTGGGAGCTGGACCATAGTCTGTCGCTTATGCTGGGATTTTATTTAACAAACGTACCTCTGTCCTGTTCTACCGCAAGACTGCTCGATGCCGGAGCGGTTCAGTTCGCCGCCTCGGGACAGATGAGGTATGCACCAAATCACCTGCTATGGGGAAGTAGCCCCTTCGCTTCGCTTTGTCCGGATGACCGGATTCGAGTGCTTGCGATGCTGGAACAATTGAATGTCGATCTTGGAACCTTACCGCCTCCCTACCGGGACGATGGAGGTTTTTTACGCTTTATGATTGATTTTCTCAACAGGCAAACGATGTTTGGAAATTACTCGGAATGGTCAGCCTACGGGACGACCCGGCTTCAAACACCAACTGAACGCAGGCTGGAATCTTTTCCGGTCAGCTGGAGGCAGGTAGGTTATCCAGGGGTTGTACCAGGCTATCGTGCACTCCGTGGCAATTTGTTGACCATCGTGCGTAAGGGAGGAGAATCTACTATTGTATGATACTGATGCAATGTTCGATGCCGACGTAATCGTTATCGGGTCCGGCGGCGGAGGCGCCGTTGCAGCGAAGGAGCTTGGCGAAGCAGGCCTGAAAGTACTAGTACTGGAAGCCGGCCCCTGGTACGGAAATAAACAATGGGCGAATCCGAACAACGAGCGGGGCGGAGAGTGGAGCTCCGATTATAGGGATTTGGATGTAGGGATATACAAGAAGATGTTTAATGCCTATGAAAACAATATGAACGATGTAGTATCTGGCGTATTCCGTTTTGGGCCTGCCGACCGCCGCCGTACGCCCTGGCACCGGGTCATGCGCCAAAAAGGGGATATCTGGCAGCTGTCCGGTGTAGGGGGGACGACCCAACATTATTGGAGTCAGTCGCCTCGCGCTTTTCCAGCTGCAGTGGATAATATTTGGCCGATTAGCTACCGGGAGCTGATGCCCTATTATGAGAAAGCGGAAGCCACACTTCCCGTCCAGTTTGCGCCTACCACGCCGAAAGAAGAGCTTTTTTACTATGGTGCCAAAAAAGCAGGCTGGTCGCTAAATCCGACACTGAATGTTACGACTCCGGGATATCGCCCGAATCCGAACGCCATTCTGCCGACCAACGAACATCTGATGGATCCCAATTACCGGCTCGAGCAATTATCCGACATGGAAGGCTGCACTCTGAAGGGAAACTGTGTCAACGGATGTACGGCCGGTCCCTCGGTAGACAAAATCGCCAAACGAAGTACCCTAGTGAGCTACATCCCACTCGCCCTAAAAACCGGAAATGTCGCGGTCCGGCCTAACTCCTTCGTGACAAAAATCTTAACGGCTCATGACCCTAAAGAGGGACTGCGGGCGGTCGGCGTTCAGTTTCGGGATACGTGGACGGGAGAAACCGGTGAGTTAACGGCCAGAACGGTGATCATGGCTGCCGGCTGCATCGAATCACCGCGTCTCTGGCTGAATTCAGGGCTGCCCTATAACGAATGGGTGGGTAGAGGACTAACCAATCACTGCTTTGACTGGGTTGCAGGTGTTTTTGATGAAAAGGATCTAATGAGCATTATGGGCCTGCCGGCTGTCTATCCGTACGTCGGTCATACTTCAGGAGCCCGGGTCGATATTCCGGGAACCGGAATATTTCAAGTCTCTTGTCTAAGCCCAGGTCTAATGTCCTTCTTGACCTATGGGTTCAGTGAAGCGGGATATGACGCTCTGAATCCGCCGGAGCCGGGAGCACCATGGGATATTCATGGCCGTGTCGTCGGTCCTCAGCTCAAAGAACTGATGATGAACTATAGCCGGACTATGAGCATGCTGCTCCTAACGGATGATGAAACGCTCTACCGCAACAGAGTTGAAGTCGACCCGCTGCTCAAAGACGAGAACGGACCCATACCGGTCATTCATTATACACCTAGTGCAAAGACGCTCAAAAAGCGTGATCAACTGGCGAGATACGCTTCAGAAACGCTGAAGCAGGCCGGTGCCAGAAAGATTATCCGTTCAGATACACCTTTTGGCTTCATGCTCCATCTCGAAAGCACGATGCGGATGGGATATGTCACCGATACGAACTGTGAAGCTTATCAGGTGGGGCGATTATTCATTGCCGACAACAGTGTGCACTTTAACGGAATTGGTGGTCCGAATCCGACACTCACGACACAGGCGCTTGCTACCCGGACAGCAGAGAAGATCGTCACTAAGTATTTCAGCTAACCACCCATGGCGGTGGCATAATACAGGACAACTCCTGATAAAGCGATAATCAGCAAAAAGGCGGCTGCTTTTCCGAGGATTTTCACTCTTTTTCATCTCCCCTCCGTATGAATTTTTTTATGCATTGTAATATGCACAGCTACAGGCAAAATATACCTTAATGGAGCTCCCGGCAAGGGACTATTTCTGAAAGCTTTGGAAAAAGCTTAAGGGAATAGCCCTTTTTTTCGCCGCTTACTCATGGTATATCATTCCGAATAATCCAATTATGGATGGGGAAGGTTAAGTTTTGATAGGAGGGGCATATGAGAACGAAAAAAAGAGTAGCTGATCCTTTCGGAAACAAACTGAAAGAATTAGATAAAACAATTGATATGAAGATTTCCAGTGAGCTGGATGACAATGAAACAGCCCTCACTCAATTGTTTGCCAATTGCTCCGATCTGGTCGTGCGCAAACTTCATATGCTAGGCTCCATTCCGGGTATGGTGGTTTATCTGAATGTCTTAGTTGACGCTCAACTTTGGGATGACGGTTTCTTGGGGCCTTTGATGCAGCCGGAGGCCGTATCAATTGACAACCCCCGTCAGCTCTATGAAATACTGAATTTCAAATTGGCTTCCATCGTACAACCCCGTATCGCCACGAATATGAATGAAATCGTTCAAAGCATCGTTAGGGGAGAAGTCGTTTTATTCGCCCAATCCTCCTCAGAGGCATTCACCTTTGGGCTCAAAGACAAGCTGCATCGCCAGTTGGAGGAGCCGGCAACGGAGGCAGTCATTCGCGGTCCGCGGTACGGTTTTATCGAGAAGGTTGATATCAACCTGGCTCTCATTCGTCATCGGCTCCGCACGCCCCGGCTAAAGACGGAGAGGCTCTGTGTAGGAAGGCTTTCTCAAACTGACGTGATGATTGTATATATTGAAAATCTAGCAGAACAAAGTGTAGTTGAAGAAGTGAAAAAACGGATATCCGGCATCGATATGGACAGTGTGCTGGAATCCGGTTATATCGAGGAATTGATTAACGACCATCCCTATTCACCCTTTCCCCTGATGCAGGCGACGCAGCGGCCCGATTTGGTTTCAGGTTCCCTGATCGAGGGTAAAATTGCGGTCCTGATTAACGGTTCACCGATGGTGCTCGTTCTCCCGATCACATTCTGGTTTGGGTTTCAGACTGCCGAAGACTATTATACCAATTTCATATACGTTACGATGCTGCGCTGGCTCAGGTATCTATTCGCTTTTTTAGCGATGTCGCTCCCTGCCCTATTTATTGCGGTTACGACCTTTCACCAGGAAATGATCCCTACCAGCTTGGCCCTTAGTCTTGCAGCGGCCCGGGAGGTTGTCCCATTTCCGGCAATAGTGGAAGGATTGATCATGGAAATTACCTTTGAAGCGCTGCGCGAAGCAGGAATCCGCCTTCCACGTCCAGTAGGCCAGACGATCAGCATTGTGGGCGCACTTGTCATTGGACAGGCTGCTGTTCAGGCAGGTATTATTTCTGCTCCCCAGATTATCGTCGTATCCGTTACAGGTATTGCTTCCTTTCTCATCCCGAACCCGGGCATGAGCCAGGCAATCAGTATTATACGGTTTCCGCTTATGCTTCTCGCTGCAAGCTTCGGCCTGTATGGAGTTGGGATTGGCTTAATTTGTGTCTTGATCCATCTGGTAACCCTGAAATCCTTCGGTGTTCCCTATATGACACCCATTGCACCGTTTAACCCTACAGGACTATCGGATACTTTGATCCGTGCCCCATGGCGAGTAATGCGGAGGCGTAAACAGCAAACACAGCGAAGAATGGAGTGAAAGGAGCAAATGACCAGAATACTTCGGACATTCAGGTTCCTGGTTATTTTCGTTATTCTCGGATTAACAACGGGCTGCTGGGACCGCAATGAAATGGACGATCTCGCTTTGGTCATGGCAAGCGGAATTGATCTTACGGATGACGGACAGCTCGAAATAACCCTGCAGATCGCCCTTCCCACGGGAATACCCAGTGCGGTACAATCCGGGGGGAAAGGCAAGAAATCAGTCATTGTAATCTCGGCCAGCGGGAAGAACTCATCGGAAGTGACGGGGAAACTGCAGCAGCAATTATCTCGTGCCATTTATTTTGGACATAGAGGCGTCATCATTTTCGGAGAACAATTCGCCAGGCATGGTATCAATCGGGTGGTGGATACATTCACCAGGTTCCCAGAGACCCGCGCTAATAGCTATGTGCTAACAACTTACGGAGGGACAGCCAAAGAAATTTTGAACACTTCTTATCAGCTTGAGCTCATTCCAAGTATCGGCATCAACAAAATTCAATCCAGCAAATTAAGCTTTCCAGTCAAAATCGACGAATTCTTAAATGCCCTGTCCTCAGAGGACAGATCACCGGTTACCGCTGCCATAAGGGTCATTCATAAAGGCACTGATAAGGAAACATTCACAATTGACCGGGCTGCGGTTTATCATAAGAATCAATTATCCGGATACCTGTCATCCAATGAATTAAAACTATTACGCTGGTGGACAGGGGAGACACATCATTTGAGATTTACTGTACAAGTGGAACCGGAGAATGAACAATACGGAGGGATAGTAGGCGTCGAACTGTTAAATAGCAGTATGAAAATGCACACCGTGATTAAGAATGAGCTTCCTGAAGTTCGGGTCTCGCTACATGCCTCCGTCCGGGCAATCGATAATGATTCGAAGCTGGACCTGAGCAAAGTGGATGATATGAAACGTGTCGAAAGCTTGTTGTCGACGCAAATTCAAAGCGAGGCCGAGAGCATGTTAACGCATGTGCAAAAAGAGCTCCAGTCGGATATCCTCGGCATCGGAGAGGAAGTCCACATCGAGCATCCGTATGCCTGGAAAAAAATGAAAGGAAAATGGCTTGATATTTTTCCTGAGGTTCCCGTGACTGTCGATGCCCGCATCAAGATCGAACGAACAGGCAAAACGCACTCCCCCGCACATAAAGAAAAGACGGACTGACTATCAACCGGAAGAGGGCTCTATGCGATGAAGATGAGATTGACAGGTATACAGGTTTTCTGGATCATCCTTATCATGGATCTCGGGATGACATTGGTCATGACGGTCACCCCAAGCTTGCTGGCAAAACAGGATGCCTGGATTTCCGTTGTCGTTGCCGGAGGCATCGCATTGCTGATCGCACTCTTGGCGACGCAAGCCGCGAAGCTATACCCTGGACAGACTTTTTTCGAATACAGTCATTCGATTCTTGGAAAATGGATAGGTAAAGGTGTAATCGTAATTTATTTGGTTCAATGGTATACGATCACTCCGATTATTCTCCGTCAATTCTCTGATTTGGTTCAAGTCATGCTGCTTCACGGGACACCGAAAGAAGCGGTCATGCTCCTGATGATTTTCGTCATAGTCTATGCAACCTATGCAGGCGGAATCGAAGGCATTGCCCGCTGCGGCGAGGTTCTGGGGCCGATCATCCTGCTTATGATCAGCCTTGTCCTAATTGCTAGCACTAACAATATCCACTGGAAGAACGTCCTTCCAGTCTATGCGGATAGCGGAATGACGGGAATACTGGGTGGTGCGCTAGCGCCAGCCTCCTATCTCGGTCATTCTGTTGAATACCTTATGTTTGCCGCATTTTTGACCCAGCCGCGTAAGGGGGCGATTTACGCGTTCGGGGCGGTCCTGACCTCTGTGTTCTTTGTACTGATAACAACGCTGATGGTGATCCTCACTTTAGGGGTTAATCTTTCCTCTAACACGTGGTATCCTTTTTTCGAAATGACCAAAAAAATATCACTATTCGGTTTTATCGATAACTTCGATGCGATTCCGGTAGTGATATGGCTCGCCAGTGTATTCGTCAAATTTGCTGTAATGCTCTTCTTGATGAGCTATGGTACCGCCCAATTTTTGCAGGTCCGCAACTGGAGAAACCTGATTTGGTTCATAGCCCCAGTGATCTTTATATTTGCGTTAGTTCCCCAAGATGTAACGGAGGCGTCAACCAATTATTTGCAGCGTTACTGGGTGCCATTCGCGATGCCTGTGAATATGCTCGGCCTGCCCTTGCTCCTGCTTGTTGTAGGTAAATGGAGACAAAGGAAACGGCCGGCTGCTGCAAATCAGACTTAAGAAGCAGCAATACTAACAGTGTGATAAGGATGTCGGTGCGAATGCTATAGATAAGAAACAGCCCCGTGAGCAGAGCATTCACGGGGCTGTTAGCTGATTGCATAGCGTTATAAATTAGTACACATTAAACATTGCAGCAATTTCATCGTAATGTGTCGTTTGCGTGAGCGCCAGCGAGAGCAGAATCCGCGCTTTTTGCGGCACCAGACTGTTGCAGGGAATGGAATTGGCAGAAAGGTCAATGTAAGAATCTTTAAGCGTTATCCCGCTGGAAATCCGCGAGCAGCGGACCACCGGGATATTGTTGTTTTTGAGCTCGCCGACCTTATCTATCCACGGTTTGCTGTATATCCCTCCGCCAGCTCCGGCGATAACAATTCCTTTGGAAACTGTGGACAAGTAATCCAGAATACCAGGGTTGGCGTCTACATGGAAATAGGCGACGGATACCTCAGGCAGCCCGGTCAGGGACGAGACGTCAAACTGGGCATCTATGGTGTGCTTTTTCAAAGAACGGGTGTAAAAGAAGGCTTGGGCATCCCGCATATATCCGAGACAGCCGAAATCCCGTTCATCAAAAGCATTCGCCTTAAACGTGTTAACCTTCTGAACATCCCTGCCGCTGTAGATCCCCTCTGCAAACACGACCATTACGCCCTGTCCGGATGCGTCCGGATTGGCAGCGAGCGCAACGGACTGGAAGAGGTTCAGCGGTCCGTCTGCGCTTATTGCCGTGGCCGGGCGCATGGAGCCTGTGATAATAACCGGCTTGTCGGTCTTGATGACCAGGTTTAGAAAATAAGAGGTCTCGTCCAGCGTATCTGTTCCGTGCGTAATCACAAACCCGTGGATATCCTCCCGTAGGGCCAAGGTATTAATGATTGAAGCAAGTGTCAGCCAGTGCTCACTGGTAATGTCAGCACTGCACAGATTGCTCACCTGTATTCCTGCACAATTAGCTAACCGCTCCAGGTGGGGGACACTGTCCAGCAGATCTTGTATCGGCAGAGCGCCGGGTTCGTAATTTAAGGTTTTATGTGCTTCTCCGCTGCCGGCAATCGTTCCGCCGGTGGCGAGAATGACCACATTTTTCAGGCTGGGATTATAAAAGGGAGAAGCTTCGAAATTCACTTCCGGTGTTGGAATAATCATCTGCAGTTTCCTTTCAATCTAAACTATATATGTGAGAAAGCTAACGTAAATCAAGTGAGAAGTCAATAGAATTCTCTAAAAGGGAAATATTACAGCGGAACCCTTGTGCATATGGCGTACTTTGGACGCCTTGATGATGCAGGTTATCCTTAACCGTTCATCGAAAAAGTGTGAAGAATTTACTGCTCAGTAGTTTCCATTTTATAGTATAATGGCAGTTAATTTTATTGTTACATAGGGGGACTGAGGTTGAACAAATTCTTCACCTTGCATTCAGTAGCTACAGGCGTGTGGGCGGCAATTGTGATTCCGGGCAGCGGGGCGTTGGGGAATGCGGCTATAGTTGATCTAGGCGATTTCACAGTTGTGGTAGATACGTTCAGTCTTCCCGAGGCGGCGCAGATATTGCGTGAAACGGCCGGGCAGCTGACCGGGAAACCGGTGAAGTACATAGTAAATACACATTTTCATGGTGATCATCATTATGGGAATCAGGTGTTTGAAGACAGTCAGATCATCACTACTGACCTTACCCGTGAGATTCTGACGAAAGAGGGCCCTCCAGAGGTGGAAGTGTGGCAGAATGGACTGCAGAAACAAATTGCGGTATTAAGCAAAGGTATGCATGCGGCGCAAGACATCCGGCTGCAAACAGCATTTGCCAATGAAATTGCGGATAAAGCAGCGCTGCTGGCGGCAGTACCCGCCATCCGTAGAAGGACAGCGGCACTAACCTTTTCAGATAAGCTGATGATTCACGGGACTGTGCGTTCGTTGACTCTCCTAACCTTTGGCGGCGGGCATACGGATAGTGATGCCTTTGTGTACATTGAAGATGCTAAGGTGCTGATCGCCGGAGATCTGGTACTAAGTAAATCCCATCCGGCTATGCTTAGCGGATTCCCGGCCGCATGGATTGAGATTCTGCAGCGGATCGGACAAGAGCTAGAATTCAGCCTGGTGATTCCCGGCCACGGGGAAGTTACAGACCGCAGCAGCATTGGCGAGATGATAAGTTATCTTACTGAAATTCAAATCTATGCAGAACAAGCCGCAGCAAGCGGAGAATCAGCTGATTCCTGGATGGCACGGGGTATACCTGTACCTTTTGCTGAGTGGCAGATGTCCCATGTCTTTGAATGGAACTTCCGTTGGCTTTTTAAACAATATGTTAACGAAAAGCGAGGAGAAAGCGATGATTGAACTGGAGAGCAAGGACTATTACCTGGCCTTAGCGGTGCTGGATCAAGTGAAAATAAACACGTTGTTCGCCAGAAGTGTCCTGGAGCAGAACATTGGTGGGAAGGTGTTTGCGGATTGTGCTGACAGTCCTCGCGCTTTTTATGTGGTTCATTCCTATGGCATGTCACTTTTATTTGGACATAGAGGCGATGAAGTCTTTGAACGCTCGCTCTTTGACTACTTGACCAATAAAGCCGAAACCAGACGGACGGCGGAGTGGCTGCAGGCGGACCCGGCAGGAGACTGGACCAGCCTAATCGATTCTATCCGGACTATGCATAATGGTATGCTTGATAACGGAGCTGAAATATCAGAGACCAATAACCCCCGGGCCATTCAGCTGAATACAAGGGTTAACTTCCGCTTCGACCGGCAGGCTTACCTTACTGCCAGGGAGCAGTATTTTAAGCAGGATGAATTGATCGTGCAGACCACCAAAGAGCAGTTTGATGCGCTGGCAGAAGGTGTGGTGCCCCGTTTTTTCTGGCGGGATGCGGCACATTTTGAATCGGAGGGGATAGGATACACTTTGCTGCGGGACGGCGAAATAGCCGCGACCGCGTTCTCAGCCTGCTGCGCACAGAATCAGCTGGAGATTGGCATTGAGACGGCGCACAAATACCGGGGAAAAGGTTACGCACTCTCAGTCAGCTCGGCCTTGATTGATTACTGCCTGGAACGCGGACTGGAACCGGTCTGGGCCTGCCGTCTGGAGAATGAAGGATCGTATAATCTCGCTCAGAAGCTGGGCTTTGTGCCGGTACTGAATCTTCCGTATTATCGGTTAGCCTACTAATAATGCAGGGAGGAGGGCTAGGGTATGCCGAGGATGCCACTGCTGCGGCTGTTGAGTGTGCTGATACTTTGTGCATTAACTGCCTGCAGCTTCCCGAACCGTAAGGATAAGCCAGATTCCTCTTCGATCACGGTAACTGCAGGCGGCAGTAATATCCCGGTATTTCTCCAAACTAAAAACGATGAGCATACCGCAAATACATCCGGAGAAGTTCCTTTCAGAGCTCTTCTTGAGGATTTAAAAGTCAGCATCCCTTATGTGAAATTAGGTGAGTCTGTTCAGATTCAGCTGGAGAAGGAGGGGCCAGCCATATATGAACTGAGAGATGTGCTGCTGAGGGAAGACGGCGGCTATAAATACAAATTGCCGGATGACAATCCGATAGTCATGGAATTTATGAGCGGATCAGGATCTTTTGTGCTTAAAGAGAATCTATCAGCTTTTCTAAGCTCAAATACCAAGGACTATGAGCCCGGTGCCATCATCCGCGGATTCAAGCTGACGGAGCAGGGTGACGACGGTGAGAAGCGGGAATATTATTTTGTGCTCAGAACGGATGCTGGGTCAGTCAGCCAGAACCTGTAGATGTAAAGTTGAAGAAGGACGAATCAGCTTATATATAAGTACAAGGACGCTGCCGGGCGTTCTTTTTTTATTGAAAAAATTAAAGACAATGATTATCATTATCAATAACTCAAGAGTAGTTTGCGGAAAGGGAGGAGACTTCAATGGAGCGGATAGAACCGCTGGATATTGGCGGGTTTGAGGCCGATTATATTTTCCTGGCGAATGACACTGCAAACAGCGGAGAGACATTCTATAAAGAGCTGACAGATAGTGCGCTCTGGAAGAGCATTCCTGCCGTGAAGGCCGGGCATGTATATAATGTGGATGACCGTTACTGGCTGGGCGGCGGTTTGGTCGCGTACAGTAATGTTATTGATGATGTCCTGGAGACTATAGTGCCATGAGCAGTATCAAGGAATTAAGCTACCCGCATCAGGGCTGTGAAGAATATGTAATAACTGCCGGTGAGCGTAAGCTGGAGTACCGGATTCTGCTCTCGCACCCTTCCGGTGAAGCCCCGCCGGAAGGGTACCCGGTTATCTATGCCCTGGATGGCAACGCCGTCTTTCATACCCTGGCAGAAGCTGCCCGGCTGCAGACTCGTAAGCCGCATGGCTTTGATCCGGTAGTCATTGTCGCCATCGGCTACCCGTCAGGTGAGGCCTTTGATATGACAAGACGCTGTTATGATTTCACTATACCTGTGCTCGAGCAGACCCTGCCGAAACGTCCGGATGGCAGTAACTGGCCTGAGCATGGCGGGGCGGACAGCTTCCTGGATGTTCTGCAGGATGAGATCATGCCGCTGATCTCAAGTCTGTTCCCGGTAGACGGCAGCCGTCAGGCCTTGTTCGGCCATTCCTTAGGAGGGCTGTTCGTTCTGCATGCGTTATTTACCAGACCTGAGCTGTTTACGCACTATGCAGCAGGCAGCCCTTCGGTCTGGTGGGGGGATTACTCCGTATTGGCTGAGCAGGAACGTTTCTCCGCAGACTACCCTCTGCGGCAACTGCAGCGGAAGCTGCTTATTACCATCGGTGCTAAAGAGCTGGATCATATGGTTGAGGATGCAGAGAAGCTGCCGTTGCTGCTGGAGCCGCTAGCGGAGTGGGGACTGCAGGTGAACCTGGCCAAGTTTGCGGAGGAAAGACATGTTAGTGTCCTGCCGGCTGCGCTCAGCCGCCTGCTGAAATTTGCACTTACCTAAGTATATAAATTGGAGGCATGGTGAAAAATATGGAAGAATTAAAAAGAAGGGAGTGGCAAAGCTGGATATTACAATGGGATCAGATGAGGTCATTAGCCGGATCAAGCAGCTCCAATCGGGTGGGGGAACGGTTAATAAGAAGCAGGTCAAGCAGCAGGATCCGGAATTAATGCGGAGCGCACTGTATTATTTTCCAAGCTGGGAACATGCTGTGAAGAACGCGGGACAGCTATAAGCAGCACACTAATACAAAGAGCCGGGAACCTGCAGAATTTCTGCAGTTCTCGGCTCTTTGTACTGTCAATCAAATTCGTGAATAGGTATTCCGGACAGTCACGATTTTTGGACTATCGTTTGGCGTTCGATCGCTTTTTGATTTAAATGAAGCTGGTTCATATAATCGTTGATTTTTAGCTGCAGCTTGTGTAGAATCTCGATCTGCATCTCATTGACCCGGTCTTCAATACAAAAGGCTGAACAGGATAGCTGACCAGCCGTATATGACTTGGATTCTTCCACAACGGTATTAAGCTTCTCTTTATAAATTCGCTTTACCGGGCCTTCCTCGCCTTTAATCTCGTAATAGCGGTTCGTCTCCAGCAGAAGTCTCCAATGACTTACCTTGATGTCAAATTCATCTCTTTCAATAGCCGCGGATACTTTCACAATTCTAATGTGACTGTCTATGGTGATAATCCTCCTACAAACCCATAATATTAATGGGTTTAATTTCGTGGTAAAGCCATTAGCGATTATATCATGCCAGTCAAGCTATTCCCACTGGAAGTTAAGGTAAAATAGTTCAATCGGACTAAGTCTTATTACCCTTAATGTAAATTAATGGGACTGCAACTTTTTTCTATTTTTTGAGTCCAATAAATGTATGGAAACAGGAAATAAGAGGAAAGGGTAGATCGTTTATGCGAAAAATATGGCTTGTTATGCCTTTGCTGGCCTTTTCACTGATTTTTTCTTCGGTCTCGTCGGCTGCTTCAAGCGCTTATTTCACCTTTATAATGGACAAGGGGGGACAAGGTACCGGACCAGCACTGCTCAAGGATGGCACTGTTTATGCCCGGGCTAATTTTTTGGAATCAGCTGGCCTGCAGGTTACCTGGAATAAGTCCCACCGCCAGGCGACGTATATCGGATGGGAGAAGTCGGTAGTGATTACAGTAGGCAGCAAGACGGGGAAGCTGGACGGGAAAACGGTATATCTGGGCGGAACACCTTTTGTATACAAGGATGAATTATATCTTCCTGCCCGGTTTATGGTCGAGGCTTTGGGAGGCGAATCGGTAAGCTGGAATGCCAAGAGTGCAGTTTATACTGCTAAAGGTATTCAGACTTTCGCCAGTACCAATGCTTCTTATGCGGGGGTGAACTATACGGTTAATAAACAAACAGGGAAGTTATACGCTTCTACTCCGGCGGGCCAGCCCCGGCTGATTGCCAATCTGGGCTCAGAGCTGTATGACATGGTTACTTTCGATTTTCAAAAGACAGCCGGAGGCTTATTATATCTGACCATATCGGATATTTACGGAGAGCCGCATATCAACAATAAATGGTATACGCTGATTATTAAAGACGGTATGGTGATCCGGCAGGCAAGCGTGGGTTACTGGATCCGGTACGGAGATAATGTGAACATGTATGGAAACAAACTTATTCTGACAGATGGCAAGACTCTGCGGGTAATCGAAGACGGGACAGGCAAAGTAGTTGAGACGATGGATTTAACCAAGCTTGGCGGTGTAGATGATAAGTATCTGATTGAAGGAATGGATGAGGACTTCCTGCTGATCCGTCCGAATCAAAAGGGCATGCTTACCCTGATCGACCGCAAGACCGGCGCCAAAACATTGTTGTACAAAGCATTACTGGATGCAGACCAGCAGCTTTACGCTGAAACAAATGATATTCCTTTCTATGGGGATCAGCTTGAATTTGTTGAACGCAAAGGGAATCTGCTGCTGTTCAAGAATCAGGCAGTCCGTGATGGCCGGATCTACGAATATGATCTTTCCAAAACTCAGCCTTAGGCTGAGTTTTTTACGGGCAGGGTAGAGAGAGAACCTTTATAGAAGGGTGGCATTCCAATGGATTATTTATATCATTACTATGAGCAAGCAATCGGACCTTTTCGAAATCTGTCAGATCTGCCAGCGGATGAGGCAGCAGAGGTTCTAGACTCGGTTAAACACAATAAGGATGTTATGGCGGGGCGCAGAGCGGCAGGGTATATGAAAAGAAGATACGAGCTGGAGCAGCTGGCCAGAACGATGTTTATTTCCAAAGGAGGAAAGCCGGTCAGAAAAGTCCCGCATTACATGGTAGTCGGCGAATGTGAATGGCTGAATAGCTGGTATGAAGAAGGCGCAGCAGTGAAAATCCACATCTCCAGTTTTAACACCGATACTCTATCCTTCTCGTACGGAGATTTATTTCCGACCTTTAGCCCGAAGGTAGACGACGGCAAGGAGTATCGGGGAAATATTTATACATATAAAGAAATGGTACAGCTTATACATAAATATGGTCTGCCTCAGGTCTGGAACAAAGGGGGTACAAAGGGTCCGGAAAGGTATATTGAAGTGCAGGTCTGGGACGATGAACCTCTGCAAATAAGTAGAATTAAAGGAGAGAAATAATGACAAACACCCGTAAAAAGAGTCATCCCGTTATTTTCTCGCTTATGCTCGGTATCCTGCTGACGTTATTGATTTCCATAGCTTCGGCAGCCGCAACCATTATGGAATTAAGTGACAACGGGATATTGGTTGCCCAGGCCGGAGCCTTTCTCGTCATGGCTGTGATCGTTACCGTGTACATGACCAGAGGCAGCAGGAGCTTAGCCCAGTTCGGGTTCAAGCCGCTCGGGGGTGCCTCCTCCAAAGATGCACTCTACTACATACCCTTACTGATCATTGCTTTGGTTCAGCCGGTTATAGGCGGTTTAAACGTGAAGCTGACCACAGCTGAGGTATTGTTCTACCTGGTGTTCACTCTGCTGGTTGGTTTTACGGAGGAATCGGTCTTCAGAGGCATTATCAGAGACAAGCTAAAGTTCAAAGGCTCCGTATTCTACATCGTGTTTTCGTCGATCTTCTTTGGAATCTTACATATGTCTAACGCATTAAACGGAAATGATCTTGCACATGTTCTTATGCAGGTTATCAATGCGCTGCTGCTCGGCTGTATTCTCGCCCTGCTGATTGAAACAACGGGTAATATTATTCCGCTGATTGCTTTTCATTTTGTGTATGATGCCTTAGCGTTTATGACGAAGGAGAATCCGGACAAAGAACTCCTGGCCGTTGTTATCTTAAACCTCTTATATCTGGTGTATGGCATTTACCTGGTTTACAATTTGCGGCGGCGTAAGAAGCTGAATGCAGCTCCGGGGAATGGGATACATGCAACATAAAATTACAGCTGACATAACCGTGTTAATGCTGAAAAAAAAGTTGAAGCATCAATTCCAGCTTAATATTTTATTAACATTGTAAACTGTACGTAAAACCACAAAAAAACGAGCAATTCTTAGGCTTAGGCGGCCATATCTCTGGGAATAGGCATTTCCAGGTAATACGACAAAATATGAAAAATTATGAAAGTTTAAAATTCAGCGGTTATGCGCTAAGATAGTGTCATCACCAGCAAGTAGCTGCAACACAAGTTTTTAGAAGCTTACTTACCGGTGATTAATTGAAGGAAGGAGAGATTCCCAAAGAAACCATGAACAAGGAACAAGCTTTTCAGGCAAGACACATCTTGCAGTCGAAGGAGCGTGATTCCGTTGAAGCAGGTTAGCGAAGCGTACAACTACGGTTGACACAGTAGGGAAAACGTCCGTGAAAACGTTTTTCGTGTAATCGTGTACGCGGGGAACTCATCCCATATGCAGGACATGGAGCAATACTCCGATTACGGAGCGAACGGGAAATACCGAATATGAATTAACAATTACCATGTCAGGGATATGGATTGTTGCTGGAGGAAATGATTGAATTGAATATTGGATTGGACACATAAGTCCCCGTTACCTAGGTTGATAAGGTAGACGGGGATTTATGCATTTTACAGGTGAGTATTAGAGGTCAAGATCTTTCTCAGAGGACTTCTTCAACGAGCAGCGGAGCGATCCATTCGCGGAACACATCTACTGGAGGTTTCTTCTGCTTGCCTTGGTGATCTTGTGTTAGAACAACAACGATCTCAAGCGCAGGAAGTACATAAACAAATTGCCCTCCATACCCTCTGGCGTAATAATAGTGCAATACAGATTCTGTTGTACCGCCTGCTGTCATAGCAAAACTGTCAGTCCACCAATGCCAGCCGTAGCCGCCGCGCCGGGGAGCTTCCGCCTGCATGGCAGTTTGCGTGGAGCGAGTGATAAGTTCTGCTGGAATCAGCTGCCAGTCCGCCCAATTCCCTTGCTGTAAGTAGAGCTGCCCAAACTTCAGCAGATCGGATGGCCGCAGGCGAAGCCCGAATCCTCCGGTATGGATCCCTTGCGGATCCTGCTCCCACTCATACTGCTCAATTCCAAGCGGCTCGAACAGGTGCAACTCAGCAAACCGGGCAGTGGGCATCCCTGTTCCTTGTACCAGTATAGCTGACAGCAGCTGGGAGACACCGGAGTTGTATTCCATATGCTCCCCTGGCTTATGCGACAGCTTCTGCTGCAGCACGAAATCCGTCCAGTTCTCTGACCGGGTCATCCGGGGAAAAGAGTTCTGCCCGCCAAATTCCGTCCAATTGAACCCTGCGGACATCGTTAACAATTGCTCCAGGGTGATTGCTGCCTTACGCTTATCTGCGTCCAGCTGAAGCTGGGGATAGAATTGCGATAGGGGAGCAGATGGCTGCGGAAGCAAGCCTTGCCCGATAGCAATGCAGATCAGCGCGGATAGAATGCTTTTGGTACAGGAGTTGATCTTGGCAATCTGGGTTACTATGTGAGGCTCTCTATAATGTTCATATATAAGCCGGCCTTCCCGGCTGATCAGACAGCTGCGCAAGTTCTGCGGCGCAAGTGCTGCGGACAGTTGAGATTTATTCATAGCGGAATTCCTTTCCTATGCCGTTCTATTGCTGTATATTTCGTTTCATTGTACATATCTGATAAATAGTGTACCAGCCTGCATCTGAAAAAGCGAAAATGTGCCCGGAATTCAGAGTCTTTTGAAAGGAGAAGGCGGACAATGTTCGGATGGCTAAAGCGAAATAACAAGGTGAAACACCCCTATCATGACCTGAATTTGGGGCTAATTAAAGAGTATTCAATGATTGTTCCTAAGGCTGAACTGGGAAAGTGGACCGGCAAAGGATGGATCGAGGATAGAACATTCATGGACTTCCATTATGCACCAGGTAAAGGTGAAGCGATGATCTTAAGCAGACCGAGGTCCTTAAAGGAAATAGAAATCGGTTCGCTGCTGAATAGCCGGGTTGTGGATTTCACCTCTCAATTGGGCAGTTACGGTATGGGCGGACCTGGATTTTTCGGTGTATTACTGGACCAAGAAGGCAGTCAACAATATTTAGTCTACGCAGTGTGGCATTCAGGACAATACATAATGATGGAGGGCAGAGTTATAACATGCCATTTGAAATATAACAGGACCTATAAACCGTGGGTATCCGAATGGGCCGGTGAGTCGGCAGAAGAGCAGTGGGATCAACTCTCCGGGGTTATAAAAGGGAGTGTGATTACTGGTATTACACTATGTGATGCTGAACTGCACCTGGAACTATCGGCAGATAATAGTATTCATGAGCTTATCTTTTATCAATACAATGAGGCTTTGCCGCCTTTAGGAAATGGAGAGGCAAGAAAACAAGCTTTTCAACAGGGAGTTATAGGGGATTACATTATTCTGTCTGAAAAGAATGCCGTACTGCATGTCTAAAAGTAGCATTTCTCACATGTGACTTAATCAGGCGTCAGTCCGAACGGGTAAATGGTATATTTAGCTCTGGATGGATATTTTACACTGTGTGGAAAGGAGATCAGAGCTTATTAAAAATGGCAGCTGGGAAGCAATTTATTTGGAGCAGGGAAAAACGCAAATTGAAGTATTGGATACAGTAGTGGAGGCTGCGAAGCGATTTACAGACAACGGCTGTACATCTATTCTGGATTTGGGCTGCGGCACAGGCCGGCATACGCTTTTTTTGGCTGATCAGGGCTTTCATATACATGCAAGCGATCTCTCCCCTACAGGTGTGGAGCTAACCAGACAGCTTGTGGATCAATGTGGAACCTATGATGTGGAATACAGTGTGCAGAATATGTACGCGATGACTTTGGAGGATCAGAGGTTTGACGGTGTGTTATGTATTTGGGTTCAAGGGCACGGAGTCAGGGATGACATCCGGCAAGGAATCCACGAGATACATCGTGTACTCAGGAAAGGCGGAACGGTAGTAACTGATTTTGTGACGACTGAAGATCCTACATATGGTATTGGTGAGGAGATCGACAGGAATACATTTGTTGGTGGAAGACCCGGCGAGGAAGATATTCCGCATTATTACACTACGCGTGAAGAACTGGAGAACCTGTTTGCTGAGTTCAGCGAAGTTGAGTTAGCGGACAAAGTATATGAATTCACAGATATGCACGGTAATGACCATAAAATTGTTGCTATTCTGGTAACAGCAAAGAAATAGCGAACCATAAGGACGCTGGCATTCTGTCAGTGTCTTATTTTGTATATATTTACTTTGTTAGAAGACGTTGTATTAGGCATTCTGGCATCGACACAAATTTGTGAAAAACATCACGTGATATTTTTCAAATTTTAATATATAATATGGTTATTAAAAAGAAATAGGGGGATTTAAAAATGAAATTTGTTAAAGTTTTGCTGGTTGCCGGTGTTTCTGCTGCATTGTTGTCGGGTTGCGGTTCGAATAATAACAATGAAGGAAATGAAGCGGCTGCTACAGCTACAACTGCTCCTACATCTGCTGCACAGACAGATGCAGTATCTACAGCATCCATTGTTAAAGAACAAGATCCATTCCTTAAAGCAGTAAGCGCAGAAGGTAACTGGATCGTAGCGATCCTTAATGACCTGACAGTAGATCAGGATGTTGTTGTAGCCGGTGAATTCCATGATAAAGGCGTTGCCGAAAATGCAATTTACCGTAAGCTTGCCCTGTATGCTCAGGATGCTGACCACAAAGTTACAGCCAGCTACACCCTTACTGCACCTAAAGTGACTGTACAAAGTGAAAACTTCAGAGTGCAAGGCGGAACGATTAAAGGTGACGTTTACGTAGAAGCTAACGGCTTCAACCTGTATAAAGATGCTACAATCGACGGAAACCTGTACTTTGCAAATGCAGATGTACAAGCATCCGCTGTTATGGAAGGTAAAGTGACTGGAGCAACTGAAGTTAAATAATTACTTCACGTTCCGTATGGATGAATAAATAGAGCCTGCAGACTTAATCCCTGTACTGGGAGGTTGAGTTAGCAGGCTTTTTTCTTGTTTCTGCAGAATTATATGGAAAGGTTATCCAAAAGAGCCCAAGATAAGGAGGAACTATGATGCGAATATGGATGTTTCTGCTCTCCTGTATGCTGTTATTTGGAATTGTGGGCTGCAGTGAACCTAAAGTGACAGAGGTGGAAAAGGTACGGCTCCAATGTGTGGATTTATGCACCAGTGATCAGCAATCAACCGTACCCTTCACAGAGAAGACGTTTACCGGTGCAGATGAAATTAGAACCTTCGTAAGTGCCATCGATAAGTCGGTCAAAATGAGCGGGGAATTGGATTACGGGACTTATTTTCTGATGTACGTGTACTATAAAGATGACAGTCAGAAGACTTATGTTTTGAATATTTCTGATTCCGCTCAAAAGGGGATTAGAGGCCTGCTGGTCGATACTGAAGATAGCGGTCAAGGCTATGAGATCCCTGCAGCGATTCATGAGGAGCTAAGAGAGCTGATATACCGGAAATAATGCCTGAGAAAGGCAGGCTGAACTTTGAGTTTAACGGCGGAAAAGCTCTTGCCGGAGCTCGGGTTCACCCGGATTTTCATAGCACGGACTGGTATGTATTTGCGGAGGAGGGGGAGCTTCCTAGCGCGAATTATTTTGCCATTACGGAAGACCGGGAGCCCGGCCCCCGGCTATTTCCGATTAGCCTGACATATTATGCGGTGTATTTCGCCGATCCCTGCGGTAATCAGTATGAGTTGGTACGCCGGTTAAATTAATGTTGTTCGTGTACAGCGATCCCCTTGGCGGGGGTTGTTTTTGGTTTGCGTTCAGAGATATAGGAGCCGCTTAACGTAAGCACAGTGCCGAGCAGGATGGCCCAAGTGAGCTTTTCATGCAGAAACAGCGCAGCGGCAGCCACGGTGATGACCGGAACAAGATAGATATATACGCTTGTTCTGATCGCTCCCAAAATACCGACCGCACGGTTCCAGGTCACGAAGCATAACGCTGAAGCTCCCAGACCCAAGTACAGAAGATTCATAAGATTCGCAGACTCGCTTAATCTGTCCAGACTGAACTGAAAATCCATCAGCGGCAGAGCGGGCAGCATCCCGAGCAAGCTATACAGAAACACTCTGCGGGTAACGCCGATAGTGTTATGTTGCAGAGCACTGATTTTGCGCATCAAGACTGAATATATAGCCCAGACCACAGGGGCCAGTAAGGCAAGCAGATCGCCGAGCGGATTTAGCTCTACACGGAAACTTCCGTTCAGGAAGATGCAGATAATGCCGCTCAGCGCAATCAGAAAGCCGGTGATGAATGAGGGGGTTAAACGTTCTTCCTGTAAGCAGAAGTGGACGATCACCGCGGTTAAAAACGGAGCAATCGACACAATTACACCGACGTTAGAGGCCAGCGTGTAGACAAGGGCAATATTCTCAATCAGAAAATACAAAGTGACTCCGCAAAGTCCGGCGGCGATAAACAGCGCTTCCTCTTTGAAGGAATTCGTCCGGATCCGGCGCGGATGGAGCAGGGACAAGACCAAATACCCCAGAATAAAGCGGAAGAACAGGATTTCAAGCGGAGTAAAGTCTGCCAGCAACGTTTTGGTCGAGATAAAGGTGGTTCCCCAGATCATGATTGTAAGGAAGGCAAGCATATGTCCGGTGGCCGCAGTGCGTTCGTGATTCATGATGAGGCGACCTCCGAAGGTTTCTTTTCCGCCTGCTGTTTAAATATCCGCAGATACTGCTTGGGTGTTAAGCCGATTAGTTTTTTGAAGAAATTAGTAAAATGGCTCTGGTCGCTGAACCCGGCCTGCAGGGCAACCTCCATCGGCGATACCCCTTGCTCCAGCAGCCGCTTGGCCTGGTTAATTCGAATCGTCTCCAGATAACGGTAAGGGGAGATCCCTTTTTGCTTAGTAAACAACCGCAGCAGATGATATTTACTCAGACCTGTCAATTCTGTCAGCTGATTCAGTGTAATATTTTCAGTATAATGATCCTCTATGTATTGGCAGATCATTTTTATTTCCGTCGTAAGCTCCCGAGCGGGAACCGGTGCATCTGCGTCTGAATATTCCCGCAGCAGCTGCTCAAGAAGGAACAGGAACAATTCTTCTTTCTGGAAATCCGCCTGTTCGTCCAGAAGCATCTGGTGCAAATCATGCAGCGGCGAAGCCAGCTCACTCTGGAATAGTACGGCCTGTGTGAACCTCGGCAGATCGAGCTTGCCCGTAATCTCATGCACATAATGCCGCATAACCTCCGGCTGGACATTAATGCAGCGGTAATCCAGGGTTCTTCCATCCACCTGTTCACAGGAGTGGGGATCCTGCGGGTTAAAGATGATTACATCTCCGCTGTTCAGGATATATTCCTCATTACCACACTGTAGGTACCGTTTGCCTTGTTCAATAAACCCGATCACATAATAATCATGAAAATGATTGGGGAATTTCTGCATAATTCCTTCGAAACGGTATGCCTCCAGCTTCAGCTCTGTATCAAAAACGACTGTCCGGACTTCACGAGTCAACTGTGTTCACCTTCTTTTTCGGTAATGTATAGCTATTATAATACGAAAAGTATCGATGTTCTTGAATGATGTTGCGCTGAAGGGGAGCCGGTATCGTCCGTTTTTTGCCAGATTATAGTATAATGATGGGAGTTATCGGGGTCGTATATTTAGAACGGAGGATTTTATAGAGAATACAAAAGTATACAAAGCCAGAGGCCCCGCTGAAATATCGCTGCTGATAGCATTAAGTGTGAATATGGGGTTGTGGAGCTTTTTTATCATTACTGCCAGTTGGGATTTTCACTTAGCTTTTGCATGCCTTCCTGTTTTTCTAGTTATTGAAGGGATTTTGATTTACCGGGCATTTACAGCCAGAACACCTTTCGAAATTGTAATGAGGCCAGAGAATATTACAGTTAAGGATCGGATAATTGAAGCCAGTGACATCAAGACTGTGTTTGTAAGAGGTTATTTTATGCCTGTCATCGGTATTAGGCCTAAGGGTAATTTTCTTGTGCCTTATAAGAATTGTTTCCGTTTAGAAAATGATAATTACATAAAAGACCTGTCTGAATGGGCGGAGCAGAAGCAAATCAAAGTCTCCCATAAGCGGTTTATGCGCTGGCTTTAATTTTGCAATATAAAGGCGGTGAATGAATGATTGAAGCGGTAGTCTTTGATTTTGACGGATTAATTCGGGATACTGAGACCTATGAGTTCTATTCCTTTCAGGAGATTCTTCGTGAGTATGATGTGGAACTGCCTCTAGAGCTGTACTGTAAGCGGATTGGTGGACATGCTCAGGCGTTTGATCCTTACAACTACTTACAGGAATGTACCGGGCTATCGCTTATCCGTGAGGAGCTGAGGATACTTCGGAGGCAGAAATACGATGTTATGATCAAAAATGAAAAGACCCTGCCAGGGGTGTTGAATTATTTCGAGACTGCGCGCAGGCTCGGATTGAAGATCGGTCTGGCATCCAGCGCTCCATATGACTGGGTGATGCCCAATCTGGAAGAACTGGAGCTTGTTCATTATTTCGATTGCATCCGGACAAATGGTGATGTAAGTAACGTCAAGCCGGACCCTGAATTATACTTGAATGTATTGGAATATTTCGGAGTAAGCCCCCGGAATGCCATTGCTTTTGAGGATTCGCCCAACGGGGCTCAAGCTGCAAGAAGTGCGGATATGCACGTTGTGATCGTTCCCAATGAACTCACTAAAGACCTGCATTTCGCGGATTACAGCCTGCGGATGAATTCCATGCTGGACATGGGGCTGCAGCAATTGATTAATGTATTGAACTTGAAAATAAATTCATAGGGAAAAGTAGCTGGAAGTCCAAATATTCTCTGAATGCACGGCCGATCCACAAATGGAAGAATTACGAGTTCAAACTAAATAAGAAAAAGATATAGAGATTCGAAACGAGGTGCCCTTTTTTGTTCAAAATCATGTTGGTCGAAGACGATGTTACACTATTTAACGAGATAAGGGAGCGCTTATCCCAATGGTCCTATGAGGTTTACGGCATCTCGGATTTCTCAAAAGTGCTGCAGGAGTTTACGGCGGTTAAGCCGGAGCTTGTCATCATTGACATCCAGCTGCCGCTTTATGATGGTTTCCATTGGTGCCGGATGATCCGGGCGCACTCTAATGTGCCGATTATTTTTCTCTCCTCCCGCGATCACCCGAGCGATATGGTTATGTCCATGCAGCTTGGTGCGGACGATTTCATGCAGAAGCCGTTCCATTTCGAGGTGCTGATCGCCAAAATCCAGGCTACCCTGCGCCGGGTGTACAACTACAGCAGCGAACGGACGGAGCTGAAGACATGGCGGGGGGCAACGATTGAATACGTGAAGAATACCGTTACGAACAGCCTCGGTGCCGCGCTGCTTACCAAAAATGAAATGTTCATTCTAAAAATACTGGTGGAGCGTAAGGATCAGATTGTCGATCGTGAGGAGCTGATCAAAAACCTCTGGGATAATGAGCATTTCGTGAGCGATAATACGCTGACTGTGAATGTGAACCGGTTACGCAAAAAGCTGGAGCCGCTGGAGCTGGACACCTTTATCGAAACCAGGGTCGGGCAGGGCTATATGGCGACCGAAGAGGCAGCGTTATGATTACCAAATACATAAAGGAGAAGCGGAGCTGGCTCTGCCTGCTTGCCGGGATTCAAGTGATGATCCTGTTTGTTGCTTTTGTGGATGCTTCCATACCCTTTCTTCCGCTTCTCTATATTGTTCTGCTGAATGTGCTGGTTTGTACGGCGTTTGTGTTCATCCGGTTTCAAAAGGAGACCCGGTTCTACAGGGCCGTTAAAGCCTGGGACCAGGTGTATGATCTTGAGGCGTTTGACGAAGCGGACAGTCCGTTTGAACGGATTGTGCAGGAGGCGGTAACCTCCCAGACAGAACGCTACCGCCGGGAATCCGCTGTGAGCTTCCGGCTGCTGGAGCAGGAGAAGGACGACCTGCTGTCATGGATTCATGAGGTGAAGACTCCGCTTACTGCGATGAAGCTAATGATTGAACGCCTTCCGGACGAAACACTGCGGAGCCAGATCATGTACGAATGGCTGCGGATTCATCATCTGCTTGACCAGCAGCTCCATCAGAAGCGTATCCCGTTTATGCGCAATGATCTTTTCATCGAGGACACCGGACTTGAACCGATTCTTAATCAAGAGATCCGGGCGCTGAAGTCATGGTGCATTCCCAAAGGAATCGGGTTCGATGTGTCACTCGAGGCGGAAACGGTGCTTACTGACGGGAAGTGGCTCGGGTTCATGCTCCGGCAGTTGCTGACTAATGCGGTGAAATACAGTGAGGCTTCGGATATTGTAATTATGAGTAGGGAAACGGATGGACATGTTGTACTTATCATTGAAGATCAGGGGAGAGGGATCGATCCCAAGGATCTCCCGCGTATTTTTGACAAGGGCTTTACTTCCACACTGGGCAGGCAGGAAGGGGCGGCTACCGGCATGGGACTGTATCTGACGAAGCAGGTTGCAGAGCCACTGCTGATTGGCATCCGGGCGGAGTCGGCACCCGGGAAAGGCACAACATTTACACTGACCTTTCCGCGGGAGAATGATTTCGTGAGGCTTGCCGGCCAGTGATTGCGGGCATTATTTTCGAAGTCCGGTTTCACGGATATCATTCAGCTCATTTGCCGACATTAGCCCGGAGCTGTACAGATTCAGATATTCTTCGGATACACTCTGATTAAAGATCAGCAGGTCGTCCGTATTAAGAGTAACTGGGATTCCGGCATCATACAGTGCTCGGATTGGATGTGTGGAGTAATCTTCTGTCCGGCCGAGCATGACATTGCTGGTCGGGCAGACATGCAGAGTGATGCGATGCCCGGCAAGCCAGTTCATTACCTGAAGAGAGTGTGCTGCGGCAATTCCATGATGAACCTCATGAAGCTCCAGCTCTTCGACGGCTTCCATCACATCGTCAGCCGTACCGAATTCACCGGAGTGAGCTCTCAGCACGAGCCCTGCGGTCTTGGCGCGGCGGTAGAGCGGGCGAAAGTTTCTTATCGGCTGGGCCAGCTCGGGGCCGCAGATATCAACGGACTTGAACCAGTGATAAGACAGGATTTCATCCAACCTGTCCAATGCTTCGTCAACATTGCTGCGGCTGTCAAATGCCAGCTCCGGCAGGAATTGTGTCTGCGGAGCATACTGATGACTGAACCCGTCCATTGTATGTATGAATGCCTCCATACCTCCGAGGGCATCAATTTCATCTATCCCGTAGCTGAGGGCCAAGCGTTCAATCCCGTCATCAGTGGCCTGGACGAAGGAAGCCTCAACCCGTTTCAGATAGCCTTGGATACCTGGACAAAGGCTTTTTACATGACTGACGAACCACTGCTGCATCTCACCCAAAGATCCGAATTTGGAGGAAGGCGGCAGGATGGTGGTATTCACCCAGTCTCCGATATACTTGATATTGCCTCCGCGCCCGGCGTGGTTATGCAAGTCGCTTTTGGGAATTCTGCGGAGCGCATCGAGCGAATGATTTGCTAGAGCCTCAATGAATTGATGTTTCATTGTTCCCTCCTAATAATAGATTTGCTAACAGGAAAATTTAGGGCGTGATATTTTGAATATAGCACACCAACTATATTAGTGGAACTTGACCTTACCTGAATGGGCAGAAGTGACGGATGGGAAGTCCAAACATTCGACGTAGTTACGTCTTAAGCCCATCTCTGCCCTCCCCTGATAACGGGCATGTGACAATAATGTCACATGCCTGTTCATATTGTTCGGCGAATCGCAGGAAAAGAAAGCTGATCCCGCTTATGATGAAATTACAGAAAAGGAGTGGGTGAACATGGTCATTTTGCAAGCCAATAAAATCTACAAAACCTACGGAAATAAATTTAACAAGCAGGAAGTGCTCAAGGGAATTGATCTGCAGGTAGATAAAGGTGAGTTCGTCGGTATTATGGGAGCTTCCGGGTCAGGTAAAACGACACTGCTGAACGTATTATCCTCTATCGACCGGGTCAGCCAGGGGACGATCGAGATCGAAGGCAAGGAATTTACCGGGATGAAGGAGAAGCAGCTGGCAGAGTTCCGCAAGCACCATCTCGGATTTATTTTTCAGGAATATAATCTGCTGGATACACTGACGGTCAAAGAAAATGTGCTGCTGCCGCTCTCGATTACCGGCATTTCCAAGAAGGAGGCTCATGGAAAGTTTGAGCAGGTGGCCGGGGAGCTGGGGATTTCAGAGCTTCAGAACAAATATCCGGCGGAAATATCCGGGGGCCAGAAGCAGCGGACCTCAGCAGCGCGGGCGTTCGTGCATGAGCCGAGCATTATTTTTGCAGATGAGCCTACGGGAGCGCTGGATTCCAAATCCGCTTCGGATCTGCTGAACAAACTCGCTGATATGAACAGCAAGCGCCAGGCTACGATCATCATGGTCACCCATGATCCTGTAGCGGCCAGTTATTGCAGCCGGGTGGTTTTTATCCGCGACGGACAGATTTACACACAGCTGAACAAAGGCGAAGAATCCCGCCAGTCCTTCTTCAATGATATTATCAAAACCCAGGGTGTATTGGGCGGTGTTCAGCAATGAGTCTGAACTATATTGTTTTTCGTAATCTGAAAAAGAATCTTAAAAACTACTACCTGTATGTCTTTGCCCTGATTTTCAGTGTGGCACTGTATTTCTCCTTCGTTACGCTGCAATTCGATCCTGCGCTGGATGACATTGAAGGTTCGGTTAAAGGGGGGGCAGCCATCGGCACGTCCTCGGTGCTGCTGGTGGGGATCGTCGCAATCTTCCTGTTGTATGCCAATACGATCTTTATCAAGCGGCGCAGCCGGGAGATCGGACTGTTCCAGCTGATCGGACTCACCAAAGGTAAGATTTTCAGGCTGCTTAGCGCTGAGAATCTGATGCTTTATTTCGGATCGATGATTCTCGGTATTGCTGCAGGGTTTGCTGTTTCACGGCTGATTCTGATGGTCCTGTTCAAAATACTAGAGATTGAAGCAATGGCAAAGCTACGCTTCTCACCGGATGCGCTGGTACGGACGATCGTCGTCTTTGCTGCCATCTACCTGCTGATTATGCTTATGAACTATCTGTTCATCAAAGGGCAGAGTATTTTATCCCTGTTCAAAGCGGGTGCAACAACCCAGACACGCGTCCGCAAAATGCCGCTGTGGGAAATCATTCTCGGTCTCTTGGGCATCACCTTTATTGCCGCAGGGTATTATATTTCAACTCAGCTCTTCAGCGGAAAATTCAAGGAAATGTCCGAACTCATGACTGCGATGATTGTAATCCTCGCTCTGGTGATTATCGGTACGTATCTGTTCTACAAAGGTTCGGTCAGCTTCCTGTTCAATGCCATCCGTAAGAGCAAAAAGGGGTATCTCTCAATCAATGAGGTGTTGTCACTCTCCTCGATTATGTTCCGGATGAAATCAAACGCGCTGTTGCTGACGATAATTACTACGGTATCGGCGCTGGCTATCGGCCTGCTGTCCCTCAGCTACATCTCCTATTATTCGGCGGAGGAAACGGCCAAACAAAGCTCACCGCATGATTTCGGTTTTGCCCGGGCAGCAGTGAAGGAGAAGTTTGTCCAGGCCCTGGATGCGAAGCATATTGAATACAAAGAGATAGACATGCATCCGGTTCGGATGGAAGTCGATGCTTCAAAGATAATGGAACATTCGGAATTTACAGCTCCAGGGGATAATGTACTTACGACTTCTGTAGTGAGTGATAGTGAAGTCGAAGGTATGGATCTGAAACCGGGTGAAACCCGGATTGTAGGCTATGGCGGTGCGCTGGAAAAATTCATGTCACTCAGTAAAACCGGTGAGGTGGGGTTCCGGACTGTTAATGACACGATCAAGCAGCAGCTTAACGGGATATCCGAAACTCCGGTGCTGCCCTTCTATTATGGGGAAGGCGGCGGAATCTTCATTGTAGATGAGACTGTATTCAAGGAACTGGTGCAATTGCGGGATCCTAAGCTGCAGAAAAAGCAGGAGGTCGCGGATTATTACGGTATTGAGTTAACCAACCGCTCACAGATCGATACTGCAAATCAAATCTATATGGACCAGAAACCGCAATCACCAGCCTTCTCCCAGTATGAATACGCGCTGAACCAGCGGACTAATATGGGGATGATAATGTTCATTGTCGGCTTTCTCGGCCTGACCTTCCTGATCACCTCCGGCTGTATCCTGTACTTCAAACAGATGGACGAAGGTGAAGAGGAAAAGGGCGGGTATACCATTCTGCGCAAGCTGGGCTTCACCCAGAGTGATCTCCTGCGCGGTATCCAGTATAAGCAGCTGTTCAACTTCGGTATTCCGCTGGTCATCGGGCTGTGCCACAGCTATTTTGCGGTCAAATCGGGATGGTTCTTCTTCGGAACCGAGATGCTCACACCAATGATACTGGTAATGCTGCTGTATACGGTTCTGTATTCGATTTTTGGATTCTTATCCGTACTCTATTACAAGCGGGTAATCCGGGAATCCTTGTAAATATTTGAGGTGAATAAGGGCAGTTCAAAACGCTTAGGCGCTTTTGGACTGTCTTCTTTATGTCACGGGGGAGGCATATATCATAGACATATTTCCAGAAAATACATATCTTTACGAAGACAAGGATACAGGATTTGGAGGATAAATGATGTCCATTTATTTGGTAAGACACGGTAGTGATGATGAAGGTTACCGGGGAGGCTGGAGTCAGCGGGGATTGAATACAGAAGGGTACAGGCAGTCGGAACGGCTGGGGATCTATTTAAACGAAAATAAACAGCTTTATAATATACATCGTGTTGTCAGCAGTGACCTACCCAGGGCGCTGGATACAGCAGGCGAAATTGCTGCGAAGCTCAGCCTTACAGTGGAGCCTAGCAGAGACTGGAGAGAAACCAACAATGGTGTTATTGCAGGCATGCCGAATGAAATCGTCGATGAGCGGTATCCCGGATTATATTTCGCCGGCCTCCGGATGGATGAACCTTACCCAGGTGGGGAGAGCCCGCTTGAATTTTATACACGGATTAAGAATACTTTCGCTAAATGGTGCCGGGAGCAGGAGGGGCAGCTTCATCGTGAAAATGTATTAGTCGTAACCCATGGCGGTGTAATCAATGTGGTCTATCATCTGGTGCGGGGGCTGGAGTGGACGAATCTGTCCAAAGCATTCCCGTCTTCGTACACCAGCGTACATAAAATTGAGCACAGCATCGGGAAATGGGAGATTCAATTAGCATATCAAGGAGCTGAATAATCTTCTCTTACTTCTGTAATGTGAGTTCCACAACCGGACAGAAGCCGGGGCTGGATTGACATAATTGCCGGGTGAATTGCGGATCAAGCTTGGCGAGCTCTGCAAAATAGCTGCTGATGATGTGATTGAGGCCGATAGCCCCATTCTGGAAGTTAAGCGTGTTGAGTGCCTGAACATGACTGTAGTAGTATCGTTTTTCCCGTTTGGGCAGCTTATAGATCGTCGGGGGAGCATAGGTTACGGCGTCAAAGGTATTGGCGATACGGTAGCTGCTGCGTACATACGTAGTGAATGCTTTTTTGAAGGCCGGATCACCGACCCGGGGGGAACCATATGTGTACAGCAGGGGTGAAGTGAAGACGGTATTGGCTCCGACATCGGCTGCACAAAGGGTAGCAAGTGCTGCACCGAGGCTGTGGCCGGTGATGATTAAGGTTTTGCCGGGCGGCAGACTGGCGAGCACTGAGATGATCTCACTCCTGGCTGAAGAATAGATGTCGGTGAACCCGCGGTGGGTCAGGCAGTACTCATTGATATATTTGAACCTCTTTTGCGAAGCGATGATGTCGGAAATCCAGTTGGTGGTCGAGCTGGTTCCCCGAAAGGCAATAATAATTTCTTCTGGCGATTCCAGGATGAAGCCGAACCTTTCCCAGATGTTTCCGGCCGACTTGGCCATAATTGTATATTTCAGCGAGTAATTAAACGGCACCACGAACGATCCGTCGGGATTATTGAATTGCACATAGGTCTGACTGCATACAGCCGCCAGAAAGGTTGCCCGTTGTTCAAAGGTTGTATTATTGCCCACCTGCATCCCGCCCTTCTATCTATCAACTATGTATGATGGAATAGGCGGATAGGTGCGTGTCAGCCGGAAGAATCTGTACCGGATATTTTGAGAACGACCGGTAAAATAATTCTTTACCGGTCGTTCCCGATATGTTACACTGGGTTCAATAATTACATGTTCAATTTAATTAAGCAGTTCAATTTTATGAGTGTTCTAGAACGATTGTTCCCGAATGCTACTACATTTTAAAGGGGCGTTAACGATGGGTAAATTGGATGGTAAAGTAGCTTTGATCACTGGCGGGAACAGCGGTATCGGTCTGGCGGCAGCCAGATTGTTTGTTACGGAAGGAGCAAGGGTTGTTCTAACCGGCCGTAATCTTGCCACACTAAATGCAGCTGTAGAGGAGCTTGGAAATGAATCTGCACTTGCGGTGCAAGCTGACGCAACGGACCCGGAAAGCTCGGCCAAGGCTGTAGAAGCTGCCATTGAAAGATTCGGCAAACTGGATATTGTATATGCAAATGCAGGTATCAGCGCACCAACACCAGTCGGGGATACAGAGCTGTCTACCTTCGATGAAGTGTTAAGAGTGAATGTGACCGGCGTCTTCTTCACGGTTCAAGCCGCACTGCCTTATTTGCAGAAAGGTGCTTCGGTAATCCTCACAGGATCAGTACTCGCCCAAGCTGGCAGACCCGGCGGCTCGGCGTATGCGGCAAGTAAAGGTGCAGTCAGCAGTATGACCAAGGTTCTGGCCTCCGAGCTGTCGCCAAGAGGAATCCGTGTCAACAATGTAGTGCCTGGAGCAACCCGTACGCCTATCTGGGGCCAGAATACACCAGAAGACTGGGCTAAACTGGAAGCAGGCATGTCGCTGTCCATTCCGCTTAACCGTCTTGGTGAACCTGAAGAAATCGCGAAAGTTGCACTGTTCCTGGCTTCGGATGATTCCTCCTTCATTCAAGGTACGGATATCACTGCTGACGGGGGAGCAGGAGCTGCTCCAATGGGTGCACCCATTTATTGTCTAAGTTAAGTGAAATAACGTTTGGAATAGTATTAAGCACATTAAGCCTGCAAGCAGCCTGAAATGGCGAGCGGCAGGCTTTTTCGGCTATGCCTCAACTTAGTCACAGTTCTTCCGGCAGGGGGATTTTCCAGTACTTGCTGCCGTCCGAGGTTCTGCCCAATAGGCGGTTGTCAACCAGCTCTCTTCGTAAAAAGCAGTGATCATTAAAGGTGTGATTGTCTTTGATAATCTCATTGATCTCTGCCTCGGTATACTCCACACCTTCTGCAAAATTTGTACTCAAATACTCTACAACGATTCTTTGATTGGTACGTTTGGCGGGCCAGCTGCGCAGCTTACGGTCACGGTCCAAAAAATTATCCAATTTACTCTTCATTATTGTGATCCTCCATTTTAACTAATATTTAATTTTATTTTAATCTAATTATATACATATCTAATTAGAAAGCAAATCTATTTTTCTTGGCATCGTTTAAACTTAAATTTTTTATAGACTTTATGAATGTTTAGCTGCACTACACACGTTCATATGGGATAATTATCCTAAGTAGAACAAGCAATGGAGGATGAAGGGAATGCGGATAGCCAATAAAACAATGGTTATAACCATTGCTTTACTGTTAAGCCTGACCGGGTGTTCTAATTTTGGAGTGGAGGGGGACGTTCAGGCGGATCATCAGGAAGTTAGTTCTATGGTTGCCGCTGCTGAGGAGTATGACTTATCTGCTCTTGCCTTGGAGCTGCCTGCTAACTGGGAGCTGGATACGGAGGATCCAATGAATTATTTGCTAAAAAATGACCGGGGCGAAAGAGTAGGACGAATCTCTTCAAGTCCATATGTAGCTGATTTTGAATTTAAACATGCACTGCCTAATCACAGCTCAGTCATAAACGATGAAACGATAAACCTGCCTGCGGGAGTATGCAGATTAATTACCCTTGATGCTGATAACGGGCCAGCAGCATCCGGCGCGACCGGAACTCATAATACATACTACGGGATTGTAACCATCAAGAATAAAGTAATATATATTCTGGAGTTTACGAATCTGGATAAAGATCCGCAGAGCAAGCAGCAATTCATTGATCTCCTGAAGAAGATTTCGCTGAAGGAACCGGTCAGCTAGTTAGAGAATCCGTCAATACGGTGCACGAACTGTCGGAGCCAAGCGGCGTGATTTTGTTAATCTGGACTTGAGGAAAGGAGGAAGCTGCATGAATCCGCTGGAGGATATGAATAAGGCGCTCGCCTATATTGAGGAGCAGCTATCGGGTGAAATTGACTACAAGGAAGCAGCAAGGCGGGCGGTGTGCTCGGAGTATCATTTTAAGCGGATGTTTTCTTTTCTGGCCGGAATCCCGCTGTCTGAATATGTGCGCCGCAGACGTTTGACGCTGGCAGCCTTTGAACTGCAGCATAGTTCCTTACGGATCATCGATATCGCTGTCAATTACGGTTACAGTTCACCCGATGCCTTTACCAAGGCTTTTCAGCTGTTTCATGGAGTAACGCCTTCTGAAGCCAGAGTGAACGGTCAGCAGCTCAAGGCCTTTCCTCGGAAGACGTTTCAATTAACAGTCCAGGGAGGAAATGAAATGAATTACCGTATGGAAGAGAAGGAAGCATTCCGCATTGTAGGTCTTCATAAAAGAGTACCGATTGTTTTTGAGGGAGTGAATCCGGAAATTGCGGCGATGTGGGGAAGTTTGAATCTGGAGATGATCAGCCAGCTTAAAGCTCTCTCCAATACAGTACCCCAAGGAATGATCAGCGCTTCTGTGAATTTCTCGGAGGGCCGGATGGAGGAAAAGGGGGAATTGGATCATTATATAGGCGTGGCTACGACACTGGATTGTCCGGAGCCCTTCTCGCAGCTTGAGGTGCCTGCCGCTACCTGGGCTGTATTTGAAGCCGTGGGTCCTTTTCCAGATACACTGCAAAATGTTTGGGGAAGAATCTACTCTGAATGGTTTCCTTCCTCGCATTATGAGCTGGTGGAAGGGCCGGAGATTTTGTGGAACGAAAGTAAAGATACATCATCACCCGCATATAGAAGCGAGATTTGGATTCCTGTAGTGAAAAAAAACTGAGCAGCACAAATAGAAGCTCCCGGATGATCCGCTGATCCCGGGAGCTTCTGCTGGTTACCGTTAAGAATACCGTTTAGTTAAGCTGTGACATATATTCATAAGCGGTGACACCGAACATGCTTTTAAAATGCCTGTTCAAATGGGTTAGATCGAAAAACCCGCATTCCGCTACAGCCGCATAGATATCTTTGGTTTGTTCGATGGAGCGTTTAGCGTATTCCACTTTGCAATTCAGAAAAAATTGATAAGGCGAAATGCCGGCATGCTGCTTGAACCCGCGGATGAACTGGAATTTGGATATGCCGAATTCGTTGCTGAGATCCTCAAGCTTCAGCACCTGGTTAAGGCTGCCCATCATCATCTCTTTAGCCCGTTCGACAAACCGGTTGTCCATTCTGTGGGCTGTATCGGCTGACGTATGGGCTAGGCGCTCAATAAGGGAGAGCAGCAGTTCACTGCATAAGGACTCCTCTTGGCCGGTTTGAACGGCTTCCGAGAGTGAGCAGATGCAGCGCGCTAACCACCGGTCATATACAATAGGAATGTTGAAGCGGAGCTCCTTACTTCCCAGTATCTCTGACACCAATTCGGGTCTCAGATAGAGCATGACATAATCAATGCCGGCCCGGTCATAAGAACTGCCGTCATGATACTGTTCACGGTTGAAAAGCATAACGCCATTCCGGTGCGAAGACTGAAAGCTGCCGTTCAGATTGTACTGCTGGATGCCGCGCAGGGTCACACCGACAGCATATTCTTCGTGGCAGTGCTTTTTGTAGGTGAAGTCGCTCATGCTAGCGGACAGCGCCAGGATATCCTCCGATTTTTTATAAATAAACTGTTCCACTGCGTGCACCTCCATTCTCTATAGAAGCCCCGAAACCATTACGGCCGAATAGACCAGAAACAGCGCCATAATCGTATTCGCCGCCCGCTGGTGATTCAGCAGAAACGATCTGAATACAGAGCCGAAAATAAGCCAGGTTGCAAAAGCCAAAAATCCGATAACAGTTATAATAATAACGAATACCATCAAAATAAGCGGCGAACTGTAATAAGGCAGCACATAACTCGGGATCACGGTTAAGGTAAATAAAATAACCTTGGGATTGACAAACTGCATTAGTAAGCCGGAAGCGAAACCGGACGGATGCTGCTCCAGGGATTCCGCCGAACCCATCCGGAAGATCTGATACGCCAGATAGAGCATGTACAGACAGCCTACGATCTGCATGGTGCTAAGTATACTCGGCAGGATACCGGCAAGCATCCGGTTCAGGATGGCGGAAGCGCCAAGCAGCAGGCCGAAGGCCATCGTCGCACCGAGCACATAATTCATCGCCTGCCTCATGCTGGAATGCTGGACGGATGAAAGAATGACGATATTGGTGGGTCCGGGGGTAAAAGTAACAATAACACAGTAAACGAGAAAAGTGGTTAGATTCATGCTGACCTCCTGATTCATTGTCAACAAGAATCGTACACCTTCCGCTTGGAGGCTTATAGTATATTATTGCAGAATTTCTCTTCCACACACCAGATCATTTTGTGTACACTTACCTTAAGCAGTAGCTTAATCTGGTTTAGAGGTGTCTAAGAAATGCATACGAAGCTGACTATAAGCAGGCTAAAACCTGAGGATAAAGAGGCGGCAACCCGGATTTTTGAAATTTCAATTACGGATGCCTTTGAACAAGAGGGACTTGGAGATTTGCGCGAGGATATTCAACATGAAATTGAGGGGAAAAGTAAGCTTGTGCTAAGCTCGCTCTCGGGTGACCACCCGGATACCTTTTTTATGCTTGCCAAGCTGGACGGTACAGCAGCCGGAACGATTTCCTTCGGTCCCTGCGGAGAGGATATCCGGGTATGTACAGGCGGTGAGCTGGATGGTACAGGTGAGCTGGGCAGTTTATACGTATTGCCGCAGTTTCAGGGCCAGGGGGTGGGCTCAGCGCTGATTAAAAGCATGGCTGCGTGGCTTAAGAGGCAGGGGATACAGCAATTTTGCCTGGACAGCGGCTACAAGCGCGCGCAGCAGCGATGGCTCAGAAAGTTCGGGGCGCCGTATAAGACGATTCAGGACTACTGGGGCCTTGGCAATGATCATATGATATGGTTATGCGATGTGAAAGACTATATAGAGACTGCCCAATAACCGCGGATTAACGGTATTCTAAATGGAGATTGTCACTGTCAAAGTACACAAGATCTCCTTGTTCATAATGCCATACCGCTTTTAGGTGAGTGGGCTGCCGGACGCCGCCGATTATTCTGTAGTTATCCATGTAGGCGGTCCATTTCACCTTTTGTTTTGAACCATCCATCCCGATGGCCGTGCGGTCTTCTGTCGTGAAAGAGCTGCATTCCCCGTTCTCGCGAAAACTGAATATTCCGCTGGCTGTAATGCCGTAACGGGAAATAGTAGCTTCCGCATGCAGATCATCTACCCTCTTCCAGGTAATGTAGCTTTGCAGTGCAGCGCTTGGCAGCAGCATAACCTCTGACAGAAAGGTGACCAGACTCGCCTGATCCATTTCTCCGCCACGCTGGTTAAATAGAGTAAATGTCTTGCCGAGAACGCCCTTCATGCCGCCTTCACCCCCTACATAGGAATCCAGTCCCTGAAAAGGGACACCATACATCGAAGTGTCAATAAAGGCTATTCTGGCGGGCTGATCTATGAAGTTGTATTGAGTGTAATCAATAGTTATGGCAGTTTTGCCCGGACTCAGGATGAAATCAACCTTACGGAAAACGGCTTTCATGGAGGACATCTGCGGAATTCCGGTAAATCCGCCGTTTTCAAAATACTTCCGGACAGGCGGCGGCAGCGCAGCCCAATCCTCCTTGGTGAATACTTTATTCGACGCACCTGGTGCACCCTTGAGCAAACCGGAGGCTAATTTTTGGAATTCAGCCTTGGTTTTGGAGTATGGAATTTGCCAAAAGACAACTGTAGCGGTAACGAGACTAACAAAAATAATGATCAGCAGAATCATAAGGGTTCTACTCCTTTTCTTCATCTGGGGAGCCAGCTTCCATCCGGGTAATGTTAGCAGTGAGCTTGGTCAGACCCGTGAACAGTCCGCTGGTCAGCTCCGCATTGAAATCCTGGAATAAATCGTCCATGAACTGTTCTTCCTCCCGGTTTCTACCCGCAAAATAAACCATACATTCTTCGGTAAGCCTCACACGCAGAATCCGTGCATCCTTTTCATCCTTAGAGAGCGTCACAAATCCCTGCTTCTCCAGCAGAAGGGCCATTTTCTTGACATTTTGCCTGGAGCTGCCGATCATCGCAGCCAGATCGCTTAAGGCAGGTGCAGGGGAGCCGCTCTTTAAAATAACAGCAATCAGCAGCCACTGTTTCATTGTGATCTTCTCATCCAGCTGGTCACCCAGCACCTGAAGACGGTTGGCGAGCGTAAGGAAGGCGCCGAGGATGTAAGCCTGCTGTTCTTTTAAGTCCATTAGTTTCTGCTCCTTTCATAAAGGTAACCTATTACACATTTATTATATGTAACAGGTTACCTTTTTGTCTACGATTATTTATTCCGGTTTCTACATCCGGGGACGGAGGGCAAAATGGTCTTGCAGACCGTTTGGCAGCTCCATAATCAGGCTTATAATGAACAGGACTGAAGGGCTGAAGAAATACATACACGTTTATATTCAGTTTAAATAAGGGATTTATGATCCTTATATATTAGTTGTGTAGGAGGAGTAGCAAATGAGTCAACAAACCAAAAAAGCGCCGCAGCAAGCAGCATTAGCCATTGAAGCGCAGGGGCTGGTCAAGGTGTTCGGAGACAACCGTGCGGTAGATGGGGTGGATCTTCAGGTAGCCACCGGTTCCATCTACGGGGTGCTCGGGCCTAACGGCGCCGGGAAAACGACAGCGATCCGTATGCTGGCAACCTTATTGCGCCCGGATGCCGGATCCGCCAGAATCTTCGGGCATGATGTGGTGAAGGAGCCGCAGATCGTACGGCAATTGATCGGGGTAACCGGACAATACGCATCCGTCGATGAGTCGCTTAGCGCTACCGAGAATCTGGTGATCTTCTCCCGGCTGCTTGGACTGGGCCGTGCGGAATCCCGGCGTAAAGCAGCGGATCTGCTGGAGGAATTCGGGCTGACCGAAGCTGCCAAACGTCCGCTCAAGCATTTCTCCGGCGGGATGCGCCGCCGGCTGGATCTGGCCGCAAGCCTGATCGCCCAGCCGCCGCTGATCTTCCTGGATGAGCCGACTACAGGGCTTGACCCGCGCACCCGCAACCAGATGTGGGATACGATCCGCCGGCTGGTGGGCTCGGGTTCAACGGTTCTTTTGACCACACAGTATCTGGAGGAAGCTGATCAGCTGGCAGACCGGATAGCGGTTATTGACCATGGAAGAGTGGTTGCCGAAGGTACCGTTGATGATCTGAAATCCTCTGTTGGCAGCTCATCGCTGCACTTAAGAGTGGAGAATCCGCAGCAAATTATGGTTGCCCGGCAGACTGTTGAACGGGTGCTGCGGGTTCAGGCCGCTGTATCCGCAGAAGCTGCCAAGATTACTGCGCCGATGGGCAATGCGGATCAGGTAACCGATCTGCTGATTGCGCTTCGTGCTGCGGGAATTCCCTTGTCCGAAATGAGTGTACAGAAGCCGACCCTGGACGAAGTTTTTCTGTCCCTGACTGGTCATGGTGTAGAAGATAATGCAGCACAGGTATCCGAAAAAGATAATAAAGCAGGGGGACAACAATATGAGCACATTAATTAAGCCGGGGGCTGAGCGCCAGTTGAAGAATCACTCCAGCTTCGGCCAGGCGGTTCGCAATTCCCTGACAATGGCTTACCGGGGGCTGCTTAAAATCAAGCGTACCCCTGAGCAGCTGTTTGATGTAACGTTTCAGCCGATTATTTTCACCCTAATGTTTACCTATATCTTCGGCGGAGCGATCTCTGGTGACGTGGTGAGCTACTTGCCGGTAATCATCCCAGGAATTCTGGTGCAGACGGTCATTACCACCTCCATCGTCACTGGCGTGCAACTGCGTGAGGATATGGAAAAAGGGGTGTTCGACCGCTTCAAATCACTGCCGATTTCGCGGATTGCGCCACTGGCGGGAGCACTGCTCGCAGATACGGTCCGTTATACCATCGCAACGGTACTGACTTTCGTTATGGGATATCTCATGGGCTATCGTCCTGAGGGCGGCATCGGTTCTGTAGCTATAGCAGCGCTGCTGGTGATCGCCTGCTCCTGGGCCATCAGCTGGATCTTCGCGTTCTTCGGTGTAATTGCCCGTACAGCTTCCAGTGTGCAGGGGATATCCATGATCGTGCTATTCCCGCTTACGTTTCTCTCCAATGCCTTTGTGCCGGTCGATACTATGCCTGACTGGCTTCAGTGGTTCGTCAAAATCAACCCGATTTCCCACCTGGTCACGGCAGTCCGTGAATTAGCGAATAACGGAACAGCAGGTTCGGATCTCGTCTTTTCGCTGGTCGGCGCTGCTGTGATTGTGGCTATCTTCGCACCCATCACCGTCCGCGCTTACATGCGCCGCACCTAATTTTCAAAGGCTACCCAGAGTCGGACCACACTCAGAGGTACGCCAAAAAGCTTCTGCAGCATCTGCTGCGGAAGCTTTTTTTTGCGGGATTGACAGATGATGGAATGAAGGGTATTATGATTTTTGACTTAGTAAATTAGTAATTTAGTAAATTAGTAAATACAATTGGAGCGTGTAAAGATGAAAATTCCAACCACCCTAAAACATAAACCTGTGATCGTATCCGAAAATTATGAGCAGGTAGACGGTCGTTATGCCGGCAACACTGATGCCCAGGGGCTGTCCCTCGGCTTAGCCCAGTGGAATGACCGGGGAAAGGTCGATATCTCAGCTAAAGTATGGAGACACACAGGGGAGAAGTGGTCCAGACAGTCGGAAGAATTGCCGATGCACCGTGTGCTGGATCTGGCGATCCTGATTTGCAGAAGCAGCTTATACTTCCAGGATGCTTACCGCATGCCCAAAATGTATGACCCGGAGAACACGACGATTGATCGTATCGGGCTGCAGGGAGACGCCATGAATGTGGCAGTGTGTACTGACAATCCAATGATTGATAATGATATTAAGCTGTTTGCCCAAGCGCTTGGTGAAGACGGTGAAATGATCGGGGAGCGGCTAAGTGTACTATCCCGGGTACTCAAGGAAATGGGCTATTAAGACTTCCGCAGAAGGAGAGAATAACGTGGACAAGAGCAAGCGTAAGGAGCTTCAAGAGGAATACAAGCAGATTAAAACATACATGGGTGCCATCCAAATCACTAATAAGCTCAGTGGTAAAATCTACATCGACACCTTTTCCAATCTGAAGAACAAATGGTTTACCCTCCAGATGCAGCTGGATATGGGCCGGTTCGCAAATGCAGAGCTGCAAAAGGACTGGAAAGCGCTTGGGGCAGAGAATTTCAGCTATGAAGTGCTGGAGGAGAAGGAAACTGACGAAATTGCCGATGTGAAATGGGAATGCAAGGTAATGCTGAAACGGTGGCTTGAGGAATTACAGCCCTATGAAGACAAAGGCTACAATAAACCACTGCAGAGATAATAGGACAAACGGCTGTATAGGCTCCCCCGGGAACACTAACGGCCGTTTTTTTATCTGTACACCAACACTTATACATGAGATAGATCAGCATATACTGAAACTTCCAAATTTAGGATGCGTATAAAAGGGAAACGTGTCAAAAGGAGGCTCCAGAAATGGCAAACGGAGCAAAGCGGTTCTTTAAGATTTTTTCCAAAAATATAAAAGAGTTAACAGCTGCAGCCCCCTATCAGGTGAATGGCCTGCGTGTGATCTGCGTGCACTGTCAATATGATAGATTCGATCATGGCAATGCGCAGTTGAACACCGCTTTACTAAGTTTCTTGAATCTGGATTTCGCTAACCGTTCAGCGAATATATTGACCTGCGACCGCTGCGGGTATGTTCATTGGTTCAATAAAGACATTAAGAAGGTCCGGACATGAACAGCAACCGCAAATTTGCCGAATTCGGTGTGTGTTTACTGTCGGTAATCCTGCTGTTTACCGCATGTGATTCCAAGTCCGAAAAGCTGTCCGTTAAGGAAGCTGAAACAATTATTCAGGAGTTGCTGGGTCAGCAGAAAGTCAGTCTGGTTAGTGAGCTGAATGAGATTACACCTCCAGAGGTCTGGTCAGAGACCAAACACCAGATTTTTAAAGACAGCAGCAGCTTAGAGACCTTTGTTGTCGCTGATGGAAAGGCTGCAGTGCTGGGAATTGGGTTCGGTGCCAATGGGGTAACCAGTGTTGTGCCTTACGATATCAATAATGACGGCACCATGGATCTCGTGTATGCTTATTCTTTCGGGTCCGGTATCCATCGCTCAGTGATCTCCTGGATGGATTTAAATACAATGACTGAGTATTCTCCTCAAGGTAAGATAGAGCAGCCCGTTCGTGATTCAATACAAGCGAGCTTCCGCACCTATGATTTGATTTTGGAGAAAGGAAAAAATAAAATCGTCGTTTATCAGATTGTTAATAAGCAGAATAAAGAAGATGTCTATAAAGCTCTGCAGAAGTACCCCTCAAAAAAGGATATTCAATCGATGGACCTTAAACAGGAGGGGCTTCTCTACGTAGAGAATGATGTACTGTTCTATGAAGCTGTAGATGTGAAGTAACCGGGTCTTTGCTTTTTCATAACATAGGTTTGGAGATGATTATATGTTCCTGCGAAGTGTGGAGATTCTACCGAAAAAGGATACGGATCGTTCCCGCTATCCATTTACCATATCAGCCCTGAAAAATCTGCACCGTCTTGAATTCAAGACGAATGTTACCTTTCTGGTTGGCGAAAACGGCTCAGGAAAGTCCACACTGCTCGAGGCAGTCGCTTATCAGTGCGGATTTAATACGGCAGGCGGAGGCAGGAACAATACTTACGAGGTAGATGCTTCGCACTCGGCGCTCGGAGATCACGTGCGATTATCCTGGCTGCCCAAGGTGACCGACGGCTTTTTTCTCAGGGCGGAGACCTTTTACCACTTTGCTTCACATATCGATACGATGCCTTCCAGCTTGAGGTATTATGGGGGGCAGTCATTACATGAACAGTCCCATGGTGAGGCGTTTTTGTCGCTTTTTAAGCACCGTTTCGGAAAAAAGGCGATCTATCTGCTGGATGAACCCGAAGCTGCGCTATCACCAGCCCGGCAATTGTCATTGCTCCGAATCATTAAGGATCTGGATCAAGAAGCCCAGTTTATCATCGCAACGCACTCCCCGATTCTCCTTGGCTATCCGGATGCCCAAATCCTGAACTTTGACAGCCAGCCTGTCGGGGAGATTCAGTACGAAGACACACTGCATTACATTCTAACCAGACGGTTTCTCGAAAACCGTAAGGCGGTATTGAGGGAGCTATTCAGTGATGAATAGGTTCGTTATTAGGAGCCTGATCTCATATCAATAATAGATGGGTTATAGGGTGAATTTACTGTAAGCAGAAGCCGCGCATAGCGCGGCTTTTTTATGCGGATATCGCCCGGAACTTAGACGGGATCTGCTCCCGTATAAGATTAGGGAGAGAGAATTATCGGATTTTTACGAATTTGATAATAATAAATATTATGAAAATGAAGGGATTTTCACGAAATCGTAAATTTTGTTAGTCTAAAATTATCATGAATAGTTATACTAACAAAAATTGAATTCCATTTTTTTCTTGACATGAAACAGTAATAAAATTACAATTGAAGCGGTTACATAAGTGATATACGGGAATAAATGTTAGGTTTTGTGTTATTATTGTCAAGTTGTGTTTGGTTTTAATTTAGGAGGTGAGTAGCTGGAAGTATCATATTGATAGTACAAATGATAACTAATTGATAACGTGTTAGGTTTATTTTGAGGAACATATTTAAGGGGGAACGCTTGAGGATGAAAAAGAAGAATGCTATTCTCGCGCTTATTCTGTCATTTGCTATGCTTTCGGTGACTGCATGCAACAACAACTCAAATAATGCCAACGGCAATAGTGGCAGCGGCAATGATGGGAACAAGCCGGCCAGTACCAATAGTGCGTCTAACACGAAGAATAATTCAGGAGAATCCGCTCCTAAAAATGAAAGCGCTTCTGATCCTGAGATTAAAGCAGGAAGCTCGGTGACTATTTTCAATCCGAAGATGCCTACACTGGATCCGACGCAGTGGCAGGGGCAGATTCTTGTTGAACAAGGTACTCTGCTCGAAGGTCTGTATGGGTACAATCAAAAAAATGAAATCGTCCCTAAGATTGCTACAGGATATACAGTTTCTGAGGATAAAACGACCTGGACGTTTACCCTCCGAAAGGATGCCAAATGGTCTAACGGTGATCCGGTTACTGCCAATGATTTTTATTATTCCTACATGTACCAGCTGGATCCTAAGAATACGACCGCACAGCTGTGGCTTAGCGTACTTAATTTTGTAAAGAACTCTTACGCTTATCACGCTGGGTCGGTAAGTAAAGAAGAAGTCGGACTCAAAGTAATTGATGATTATACCTTGCAAATTACCACTACGCTGCCTCATGCCATCTTGGGTGATCTGGTGCTGGCCGGGGCGATGCCGATGAATCCAAAGGTTGTTGACGCGCACCCGAGTGACTGGTTTGCCCCAGAGAACTTCGTAAGTAACGGTCCGTATATGGTTAAATCGTTCACACCTAACGGAGAGCTTGTAATGGTAAGCAATCCCAATTATGTGGGTGTGAAGGATCAGCTGAACCGCGGGAATGTGGAAACGATCCATGTACTCCCGGCCACAACCGTGCCGGTAGAAGATTACATGGCTGGTAAAACTGAGGTAGCGCTGGTGCAGACTACGTCGGATTTGCAATATGTGAAGTCACATGATCTGAATTCAGAGCTGTTCACAGCACCAAATTATGCCATCAAGTACCTGGAATGGTCCAACCCGACCAAGGAATCCCCGTACGACAAGAAGGAAGTCCGTCAGGCGATTGCCAAAGCACTCCAGCGTAAACCGATTGTAGAATCGGTTCTGAATGGTATGGGCGGAGTAACCAATGTGTTCGCATCACCAGGCTGGCCGACGGAAAAGCTGGAAAAGGGAATTGAAGAGGATCTGGATGGAGCTAAACAGATGCTCAAGGATGCCGGATTTGAAGGCGGCAAAGGGTTGCCGAAGCTGATTCTTTATATTGGTGTTAAGCAAGTGGATCCGCAAGGGGAATCCATTGCCCTGGCGCTTGGTCAGGAATTGCAGCAGGGGCTCGGAATTACAACGGAAATCAAACAGTTGAATGAAACCCAGTTCAATGCCTATCAATATAACGGCCCGCAAGCGGATGCCGAACCAGGATTCATCCTGGCTTCCGGGGCAACGAACTGGAGTGAACCGGGAAGTCTGGATATGGGTGCAACACAGCAGCTGTATTCCATCGGTACACTGGATGCACCGCTTGAAGCTACCCAGAATTTCGTGAATTGGAGCAAAGAAGTCTACTATAAACCTGCTATTGAACAATACGGAGATCCTAATGACGCGAAGGTTGGCGTGGAATGGAGCGATTGGGCTAAGCTTGAACAGGCGGCCAAAGAAGACATCGCCTTCTTGGAAGATTGGACGGCGAAGCAGCCTGCCGAGTGGCAGCCTTATCTGAAGCCGAAGGGAGTACCAACGGCTGCCGAACAGTGGCAACAGATTGTGGATGTATGGAAGAAAGCGAAGACAAATGATGAGAAGCATGCCGCTTTTGTAAGTGCATGGAGCTTCATTGCCCCGAATGCACCGGGCGGAAAGCTGAATCAGAATGCGCTGGATGTACAGGTGTACTATAACAAAACCCAGTCGGATGATTTAAGAGACCTAAGAATGTGGCAGGCAGAGTTCGTCAATGCATTGACAGTTGAAGATGCAGCACCATTCGCTGCTAAAGTTATCAATAACCTGATAGACAATGCCTACGCCATCCCGCTGTTCTATCAGCAGCAGTTCTTCCTGGTGAAGCCGGGTATTACGGGTGTGCAATCGAATCCTTGGGCATGGGGTAACTTCTACGGACTGCACTTCTTATCGGTAAAATAGTCACCAGAAATTTAATAGTCACCAATCAGGGGCACCTCTTCCGGTGCCCTCTGACCGGTAAGGGAGGCGCGGGAATGACTGTAGCAAAGTTTGTGTTAAAGCGAATCGTTCAAATTATAATCACATTGATGCTGGTCATCACAGTCAGTTATATTATGATGTACTACTCGCCAGGCGGATTCATGAACAGTAATATCATGGCTACCGTACTTGCTCCGCTGCAAGGGCAAAACCCTGTTCTTTATCATAAAATCATGGAACAATTCGAAAGCCGGTATGGCTTGAATTTGCCGCTTTGGCGCCAGGTCCTGAAATATATATGGCATGAATTAACCTTCAATTTCGGAAATTCGATGCAGAATCCTTCCTTGAAAATTTCGGATCAGCTGAAGCAGTCTTTACCGATCAGTTCGCTGCTGGCTTTAGGTTCAGTGCTCCTGTCCGTAATTATTGGTGTTCCGCTCGGCATTATTGCCGCATTGAAACGGAATACATGGATTGATTATGTAGTGAGTTCGATCTCACTCGCGGGTCAAGCCATCCCTGCGTTTGTACTGGCGGTAATTATGGTTCTGCTGTTCGGGGTTGTTTTTCAAGGGATATTGCCCGTAACGGGCTGGGGGACATGGAAGGATGTTATTCTTCCGGTGATCTGTCTGGCTGCGGGGAACATTGGTGTGGTGGCCAGATACATGCGGGGAAGCCTAATCGAAACCTTGAGGCTGGATTATATCCGGACGGCCAAAGCCAAAGGTGTGAAATACTGGCCGATGGTTTTCAAGCATGGTGTTAAGAATTCACTGACTGCGATGATTACCGTCATTGGACCCCAGTTTGCATTTACGGTCATGGGAACAATATGGGTAGAGCAGATTTTTGCCATTCCGGGGCTCGGACAGGTGATGCAGTCAGCGTTCACCAGTTTCGACTATCCGCTAGCGATCACTTCAGTCTTTTTGCTCGGTTCCATGATTATGGTCATCAATTTATTGGTAGATATCGTTTATGCCTTGATTGACCCCCGGGTCAAATTATAAACCAATGGAATGCATACGATCTTAGGAGGGGGAGCGGGCAATTGGCAAGCTCAGCTGTAATAAAGAAATCAGATGCTGTCGTAAAGAAAAGAACCTTTCATCGGTCTCCATTCTATCAGGGATGGAAACGCTTCAAAAACCATAAGCTTGCAGTTATCGGCATGGTCTGGGTTGTACTTTTTTTGATTGCCGGGATTATTGGACCTTATGTAGCCCCTTATGACTACCGCAGCGGAGATTTTTTGGCGATTAACCAAGGACCCTCATGGCAGCATATCTTTGGTACCGATAATGTCGGGCATGATATGTTCAGCCAAATTCTGTACAGTGTACGCAGTGCACTTATTATTGCTTTTGGAGCAACAGTAGTCAGCTTCGTGATTGGAATTATCCTGGGCCTATGGGCAGGCTTGCGCGGCGGGATCGCAGATATGATTATTATGCGTGCTGTGGATTTCATGATGACGCTGCCGGGATTTCTTTTTGCCCTGATTCTGGTTATTCTGTTAGGCCGCGGATATACTTCGCTGATTCTTGCTATTGGTATTCCAGGCTGGGCGGGTTATGCCAGACTGATCCGCAGTCTTGTTCTGGGGATGAGGGATGGTGAAATGGTGGAAGCGGCAAGAGCCCTGGGGGCTTCCCAGGCACATATCGCCAGACGCTATATGTTGCCGAATGTCATTGGCAGCATGGGGGTTGCCCTTGCGTTCGGAATCCCCGGCGATCTCACACAGATTGCAGGTTTGAGCATCTTTGGCATGGGGCTTCAGCCGCCAATCCCTTCGTTCGGGAATATGATTGCCCAAGCCAGCGACAATATTCTCGGCTTTCCGTGGCTGTTATACTTTCCGGCGGGCATCTTTGCCCTGACACTGCTGGCTTTTCTGTTTGTTGCAGACGGGCTTCAGGAAGCGTTCAGTCCGAAAGGGGGAAATTGACATGCAAGAACAACCGCTACTCTCTATAGATAACCTTCATGTGAAATTCTCCAGAAGTGAGGATGAAGTTTTTGCCGTTAATGGTGTCAGTTTTGCGATTCATGCCAATGAATCATTGGGGATCGTCGGCGAGAGCGGATCCGGTAAATCCGTCACCTTGATGTCTTCCATCGGACTGCTCCGTGAAAATGGAAAAATCACTTCAGGAACGGCTAATTTTCTGGGGAAGGATTTACTCAAATTACGGCCGAGACAGTTAGAGGATATCCGCGGGCGCGATATCGGCGTTGTGTTTCAGGATCCGATGACCAGCTTGAATCCGGTAATGCGCATTGGGGATCAGATTATGGAGGCCATGCTGACGCATCAATATGCAGGCCGCAGGGAAGCTTTTGAACGGACGATTCAACTACTCCATGAAATGGGAATCCCTGATCCAAAATCCAGATTTAAAAATTATCCGCATGAATTCTCCGGCGGGATGCGCCAGCGGATCATGATCGCTATCGCACTGGCCTGTGAACCGCAGCTCCTGATTGCCGACGAACCAACTACAGCGCTTGACGTTACGGTACAGATGCAAATTCTCGCATTGCTGCAGGACCTGCGCAGAAAACACGGGATGAGCGTAGTTATGGTAACGCATGACTTTGGCCTCGCCACCAACTTTTGCGACAAAATCATTGTAATGTACGGCGGGAAAATCATGGAGATGGCAACCACGGATCAGTTCATCCGCGAGGCGACACATCCGTATTCCATCGGGCTAAAACGCTCCATTATTGAGGTTGGCCATAAGGGAAAAGAGATTATTTCCATTCCGAAGTCAGCAAAGACGCTTACCGAGACTCCTGCCGGCTGCCCGTTTGCCGAACGCTGCACCTACAAAACGGAGCGGTGCCACCATGAGGTGCCTGAGCTCCGTACATTTGGCATAGATCATCAAATTGCCTGTCATCATGCCGAGGAGGTTGCTTCCTATGCCGTCTAGTCCACTCTTGCAGGTAGAGAATGTCTCCAAAACCTTTCGCGTACAAGGCAAGAAGCTGCATGCTATTGAGAATGTATCCTTCACCCTGGAAGCCGGAAAAACGCTGGGGCTTGTCGGGGAGAGCGGATCGGGAAAATCAACACTGGGACGGATGGTCCTGCGTTTGCTGGAATCTGACAAGGGTAAAATTCTTTTTGAGGGAAATGACCTATCCAGTATCAAAAAGAAAAAGCTGCGTGAATTGCGCCGGAATATGCAGATTATATTTCAAGATCCCAAGGCGAGTCTCAATCCGAGGATGACTGTAGGGGAGGCCATTGAAGATGCAATGGCTATCCATAAAATAGGAACAAAGGGTAGCCGGCGGGAACGGGCGGTGGAGCTGCTGGAGCGAGTAGGTCTGCCGGATGAAGTTCAGTATGCATATCCGCATGAATTGTCCGGCGGGCAATTGCAGCGGGTCGGCATCGCCCGAGCGCTGTCGCTGAATCCGAAGCTGATAATTTGTGATGAACCCGTCTCGGCATTGGACGTGTCCATTCAGGTTCAGGTTATTCAGCTGCTGCGCGATTTACAGGAAGAGTTCAATCTTACGTATATCTTCATCTCTCATAATCTGGCGGTTGTCGAGTATTTAAGCGACGATATTGCTGTTCTTTATTTGGGTGAGGTCGTTGAGCAGGCTCCGGCAGATGAATTATTCAAGACGCCAACCCATCCATATACTCAAGTACTGCTTAATTCGATTCTGAAAATCCCGGATAAGCCGGAAAATAAACAAGAGATGTTATCGATTCAAGGGGAGATCCCTTCACCACTTAACCCTCCCGGCGGCTGTACCTTTCATCCCCGCTGTCCTTATGCTTTGGATACCTGCAAGGTGGTAAAGCCGGAACAGAGGAAGGTAGCCGAAGGCCATTTTGCAACATGCCATCTGGTTGAATAGGTAAATACATTCTCAATATAGCAGCAGTCCTCCAGATCGTGGAGGACTGTTGCTTTTTGCTGCTAGCCCACTATATAAATGGAACTTGAAAATATACAATAAGGGAAAAGTGGCGGAAGAGAAGTTTGGAACTGTAGGAGCGATAGCGTCCGCCTTTATGTTTGGATTTCAACCGTGCTCAGCGATTAAATAAAGAAATCCAAACATAACAGCGGCCGGAAGTCCAAAGATTCTCTGCAGTCACTTTCAATCCCATAATAGAAATTCTCGAGTTCGATTAAATCACCTCCCACAAGAGAATGGTATAATGGACAAGAGAATGAACACTGCAGGAGGAAAAAACAACAATGTCTAAAGAATATTCACGCATGTATATTGAAAGTGTAAAGCAGGAACTGCTAAGCCGGCTTGGCCTGAAGCAGGTATATTTTAAGGGGCAGGCGGGTGACGATTTGCTCTATGAGGCATCCGGCTTTGACAGAGGGACGTCACATAAATTTTGCGTGAGAACCAAAACAGGAACCGTCGATGAATCCGTTGCCGGGAAGTGGATGAAGGTCCGCGGCTTTACCATTAAGAGCAAGGAACTAAATTAACCTGAGGAACATCAGAGGAACTCTCCGAACAACTGGTCCAGAACTGCTGTATTGACACCAAGCTTACCCTGCCAGCCGGCCCATGGCATCTCCATATCGGAGCGTCCCCGGGTATTGTTCAAATGAAGCTCTCCATTTAACATTTCTTCTGTATTCGTCCAGTGACCGGGAGTAAGCGTCAAGATCTGATTCGGCAGCACACCAAGCACAGCAAGCGATTGCAGAATCCCCCGGCGCGTACCCGCAGTACCTTTTATCAGGCGGGAGGAGGTCAGCCGCTTCTCAAATTGACCGGGAGTTTCATCAGACGGTGCTGAATCAAGGCTTTTAATGAGCTGTCTGAAAAGCTCAATATCTGCTGCTGCCGGTACAATAGGGCTGTGCTCCAGCAACTCCGCGATCTCCGTTAAATCGGCGTATGCTCCGGTAGTGCTGCTGCCGTATACATTGCCTAGGTGGAGGGTATAGCGGATGTAAGATACATTCTCCCACTGGTCTTTATGAAATCCGCAGGTTTTGCAGCAAATGAAGTGCTTTGCTTGAACGTATTCATGTTCCTTCATCTGCAGCATCCTGTGATAGCTCATCAGGGGAGAAATGCCTCTGGGGAAGCTTCCGCCAACACCCGCTATGAACGCTCCAGTTATCCCTGACCATGACAACCGCTCATCCGATTGAAGGGCCATCAGCTTCCGGTTCCCTTCATCATGGGTGATCCATTCCAGTTCATTTGCTTCCCATCCATATTGCGTAAGTAGCCTGCGCTCTTCAAGGCTTAAGCTCTCCAACCGGTATAGACTGACGCCGCGCTCTGCATCATACCCGGAATTGTCATAACGGTACAGCTTCTTTAATGCAGCCAGCGTTTTTTTGTCCATTCAGCAAATCCTCCTGTGCCATACGCGATCTATTGACTACTAGAATAATGGAAGACTGGGTTTCTTACAAGAAAAGGGGGCTATAGATGAACACTTTCCAGCTCGAGACGAACCGGTTAATCATTAGGGAATTCATGCCTGAGGATCTGGAAGAAGTGCATGCCTATGCATCCAATCCGTTAGTGGCCAAATATATGATCTGGGGCCCGAACTCAGAAGCGGAGACAAGAGATTATCTTAACCAGACTATAGATATGCAAAAGCAATCTCCCCGCTTGGGGTTTGAATTCGCAGTCGTACTGAAAGCTACGAATCAGTTGCTGGGCGGATGCGGACTTCATCTCAGTGACCCGAAGCAGGGGGAGATCGGATATTGTTTCAATCCGCTTTTCTGGAAGCAGGGCTATACAAGTGAGGCGGCGGAGGCTTTGCTCAAGCTCGGTTTCCGGGAGTTTGGATTGCACCGGATTTACGCGACCTGCCGCCCAGACAATATCGGTTCTGCGAAAGTGATGCAAAAGATCGGAATGGTTTACGAGGGCCATTTGCGTGAACATATGTGGCATAAGGGCGGATGGCATGACTCCTACCTGTATTCGATTCTTGAACATGAGTACAAGGGCTGACCTGAATAGATGCCGAAGCTCATGAGTAGGAATGCAAAATGGATTGAACCTTGGAAGACGTAGACGTAGACATGGACATAGATAGTAGTAGTAGATTGGAATCAGAAAAAGGATTAAAACCCATATTCCTTGAGGAGGAACGACATGGAAGTTTTTGCAGAATATTTAGCGAAGATTGATCATCCGGAACATCTGGCTCGCGTGGAAGAAGTGTTGGTTTGGGTAGCTGATTCATTTCCCGGCTTGACACCCAAAATTGCCTGGAATCAGCCCATGTTTACCGATCACGGCACGTATATTATTGGCTTTAGCGTAGCCAAACAGCATATGGCGGTTGCCCCTGAACTGGCAGGGATTAATCATTTCTCTGATAAAATTGTGCAGGCCGGCTATGATCACACGAAACAGCTGGTGCGCATCCGCTGGGAGAAACCGGTGGATTATTCCTTGCTGAAGGAAATGATCGAATTCAATATTGAGGATAAAGCTGATTGTTCAACTTTTTGGCGGAGTTCCAAGTAAAGGCGGATACACGCTCAAGTGTTTTTCCTGTCATGACTGAGACCGATTTAGATCAACAGTATGTTAATGTGTTGTGCGTCTTTCACAAATATATATTAAAATTGTAAAAATAGTAAAATTATATCCTTTTCCATATTCTCCTATGCTATTCTAGTTGCGACCGCCATTGGTCATATCCTAAGAATAGAGTGGAGGAATGTTAATGCTTCATAGCTTCCCGCGTCTGCGCAAAACCTGGACGAGTCTGGCCATTGCCGCTGTTCTGGCTGCGGCTTTAGGAATCCCGTCCCTGAAGGTCAATGCTGAGGGTCCGTCCGATCCGGCTCCCAGTATCACCCCTGCTGCTGCAAACGGCAAGAAAGTTCTATTCGATAATACGCATGCCCAGACCGCGGGCGCAGCGGATTGGGTCATCGATGGTGCCTTTTCCGATTTTGCTGGCGGTTTGGCGGGTGCTGGCTATTATGTGAAGGAATTGCGTAAGAGCACTGCGATTACATTGGCGGATCTGTCCGGCTACGACGTATTTGTGATTCCGGAAGCTAACATTCCTTACAAGACATCCGAGCAGGCGGCGTTGCTCAGCTATGTAAACGCCGGCGGGAGTATTTTCTTTATCAGCGATCATTACAATGCGGACCGGAACAAAAACCGTTGGGACGCCTCAGAGGTTTTTAACGGCTACCGGCGGGGGGCCTGGAGCAATCCTGCACTTGGCATGAGTACAGAGGAAGCTGCTTCGTCCGCCATGTCTGGTGTTGCCAGTTCGGATTGGCTGTCCACTAACTTTGGGGTGAGATTCCGCTACAACGCACTCGGTGATGTCGTAGCCAACAACATTGTGGCACCGTCCCAAGCCTTCAATATTACAAGCGGAGTATCCACGGTTGCCGTTCACGCCGGTTCAACGCTTGCTATTACCAATCCGGCCAAAGCGAAAGGAATCGTCTATGTGCCGACGACTACTACGGCTTGGTCGAGCGCAGTGGATGCCGGGGTATATAACGGCGGCGGAGTAGCGGAAGGGCCGTTTGTTGCTGTGGCCAAGGTAAGCGCAGGCAAAGCAGCATTTATCGGGGATTCCTCGGCGGTAGAAGATGCTTCACCTAAATACAAGAAGGAAGAGACCGGCGGTACCAAGACCACCTATGACGGCTATGCAGAAGAAGACGATGCAACTCTCCTGCTCAACATGGTCAACTGGCTAGCAACGAAGGAAAGCTATACCTCACTTTCCTCGGTACCCGGGCTTACCTTGGATACAGCCACTACGCTGTCCAGCTGGGAATTACCCGCTAACTCCACCCAGCCGGTGGCAGAGCCTTGGGCAACTCCGGCTTCCGGATACAAATGGTATGACCCTTCTACATTTAAAAGCGGTTCTTATGGTGTGGCTGCACCATCAACCACCAACCCGGCTTATGTATTTGAACATCAGGCGACACTTCCCAATCAATATGAATTCCAGGTGAAAGTAATCCTTTCAGGTTTGACAGCCAACTCAACGACTTCCGGCTACAGCCTCGGCATCTATAATGGCTCGGGAACGCAGGTTGCAAAGATCAAGAACAGCGATGGTTCCTGGCCGTCTTCCTATGGCTACAGTTCGGCTTTCTCGCTTACGGCTGATTCTAATGGTGTTGCCTCTAAAACGTTAACCTTGTCCATCAATCCGAACATAACCGGCGCGGCCAGTATGCGTTTGCGATTGAACAGTACGGCCAAATATACAGAGGCGGTGACGATTGCGAACGTACCGGTCGAGTGATGCTTCCTGTAACCCTGAGAGCAGCCGGGTATTTCCCGGCTGCTTTTTTGTGAATAGGGACGCAACGATAAAAAATCTGAAGTTACATATGAAGTTGAGTGATATCTACTATTGCAAGAGCGACTGAAGTTTACTCACCAAGAAGAGGAAGTACTCGACGCCTCAACGTTTTTTGACCGATATTCTGATTGCCTACTCTGGGAAACTTGCCTAGATCAATCTTTCGAGTTCCCTTATTAACAACTAAGTGAAATGTCATATGGGTGACGAGGTTATTCATATATACTTCTTCCAAAGGGAGTGAGGAGATGACTGGTAAAAAAACATCTGTAATAGTGGTGGTAATCAGTTTTGTAGCTATCCTAATACGTTCAGTGCTGCAACTATTAATTCCATCATCCGATCAAACGGTATTGCAACAAAGTGAATTTGTAATGAATGGTACTTTACCAATAGCTTTTATGATTTATGGTACCTTAGCTTTCATTGCAATTACTCTTATTTTTCGCCTAATACATACAGGAATGGGCGGAAGTAGCCATTCGAAAGGTTTAAAAACAGGGTTAATCTACTCTGTCGTCTGGACCGTTTTTTTAGTAGAACCGTTGCCGCATGGTTCTGCAATTGATTTATTTACTTATCCCTTGGCAGACAGTATGGTTCTTATTATTTTAGGATTAATGACGGGGAGATTTATATCGCACAATTCACCAGAGAAAAAGCATCACTTAAGTATCCAATCTATCTCTAACGTTGCAATTATCACCTTGTTTTTTATTGTTGGCAGAATAATTGAATACAGAGTTTTTCATATTTATTCTATGTTTGAACAGGCCCAAGTGAAAACCCTTATCTGGGTCATCTGTGCTGGAATTATCATTGGACTTATGTATGATTTTTTAAATCACACCATTTTGACAGAAAATGCGGTTAAAAAGTCTTTTATATTTGGTGGAATTATGTTTGGAATTAACTTATTGTTTTTCAACTTCTTTCTGCCGCTTGTTTTAAAAGTAGATATTGTAGACATGGGGATTAGAACTTTTATTGACAGCGCCTCAGTAATCTTAGGTTGTTTAATTATAAACATTAGGAGAAGGACAACGTTAGGTTAGGTAAGTTATTATTGAATGTTTGAATGCTGATATTGAACCCCTCATCTGGTAGAGGCGCCATGCTGGAAGATCACGCATGGGGTTCTGTGAGCTAGAGTAACGGAAAGTCATTGCGGAAGCTTAAGGACTCGATGAAATATAAAAAAACACGGAGCCCGAATGATTAAGCGCTCCGTGTTTTTATTTACAGCTTTTTTTGCTAAAAGTAATGCTAAGTTGCCTTATTCCTGAACTTCCCTATCGGGTAATTGCGACACATAGCTGTCGGAGAGCTGAAGGAGCTTCAGTGCACGTTCAAACTCATCCTCAGTGGAAAGAAGCGGCTTGTTGCCGTCACCAGACAGCGTGTAATGCTGGCCGTCCTCGTACCCGCTGCCGGATAAGAACAGCTCTTCGTTATTTACAAATGATCCGGTTGGCAGATAATAACGCTGAGGCAGCAGATTGTAGGACGTCTGGTTTAATAAATCCTGTCCAAAATGAATATGATCCTCCACAGACACACCCAGCAAATTCGCTACTGTCGGTAAAATATCCACCTGTCCGCCTAATTGATTCTGTACGCTTGGAACCGGAACTCCGGCAGAGGAGATAATTAATGGAATATTAATCAGATCACGTTCGTTATATTCATGCCCGAGAATTTCCTCAAGCAAAACGTTATCCTCTTCCTTCAGCGAGAAGATAGGCAGTCCGCGATGATCTCCGTACAGCACGATCAGGCTGTCGTCCCAGACCCCATTCTCCTTGAGTTCGGCAATAAACTGTCCCAGCGCGTAATCCGCGTAGTTTTGGGCACGAATATAATCACCCACAAAGGTACCTTCATATCGTTCCGGCAACGTCATCTGATACTTGTTCTCCGGAATAGAGAAGGGGTTATGGGAAGACATTGAGATGACATGGGAATAAAAAGGTTCACTGCGTTCATTCATCCGGGCCAGCTCAGATGAGGTCTTCGAATAGAGGACTTCATCAGAAGAACCATAAAAAATGGTGTCGTCTTCCCCGAAAAAGGCTTTGTCATAATAACGGTTAAAACCAAGTGCACGATAGAGCTCACCGCGGTTCCAGAAATCAACTTCGTTCGTATGGAAGGTTGCGGTATCATAGCCTTGAGCCTGCAGCAGTTTCGGTAGGCTTGGCAGCTCTTTGGGAGCGTATATTTCGGTTGCCGGACCATCCGGCGGAACATAAAAGGAAGTATTTACGATGAATTCCGCATCAGAGGTGTTGCCTTGACCAACCTGCTGGAAGAAGCGCGGGAAATAGATACTGCTGTCCGCCAGGTTATTCATGTTCGGTGTGATTTCGTGTCCGTCTATCGACAAATGGATTAAGAAGTTCTGAAAGGATTCCATCTGAATGATAATCAGATTCTTGCCTTTGGCGGCTCCATGCAGTATAGGACTGGTCTGGGCCTGAATACCTTTGGTCTGATCGATCACCGATTGGGTAATCTGGGCGCTGTCGATGACCTCTTCCTCCTGATTTGCAAGCAGGGCATAGGCTTCATAATTCAGGATCCCCATTTGCTCAGCCTGGACCATCTCATTCATACTCGCTTTGTTAGGGAAGATATTCATCATGCAGATTACCAGGGAGATACAGAACAGGACTGCGACTACCTTGCGGTTGCTCTGGCGCGACATGGCTTTTTTCCAGGCCAGCGCTTTCTTCCGGCTTAGCATAATGAGGCTGATAATAATGATATCCAGGAAAATCAGCATATACTGCGGATGAATGACTGCAAATATACTCTTTTTGACTGCTCCCACCTGTTTCGCCTGACCGATCACTTGTGAAGTGGCGATAATCCCGAAGTGATTATGGTAGACTATCAGGGAAAAGAATAGAACGGTAATTAACAGATTAACGAGCATGTAGATAGCAATCTTCCGTTTCGTGGCGAACCACTCGATCAGACAGAATATGATAAGGACAAAGGGGATTTCTTTGAACAATGTACTCCAGGTCGGGCCGTCCTCGAACAAGTAGTACCAGGCAAAATAGCTTTTTGCAAGCATGATAATGGAGAAGAATAATATGGATCTTTTACTGAGTGTACGCGGTTCCTTCAATCGCATTGGTTATGCGCATCCTTTTCTATTTAATTTATTCATTCTATTACACCGGAGCTTTCAAAATCAACTACATAAGATTACCCGAAAATGATGAAAATGCATATGAAGTAAAGATGAACAATTAATGGACAAGAGGTGCCAGCAGAGGAAGATGCTGAATGGATTGCCGGAGGAAAACTACGGATCTTAAGGCGGAAGACAAGCAGCGGGGAATACTTCTCCATACCGGGACTTCAGAGGCGGCCCGAAGGCAGGCACTTGAAAGGCCCATGTCAGTGACATGAGCCTAATCTATTCCTTATTGATATTTAACTGCTTAAAAGGTTATTGAACAGTTATGCTATCCACATAAATGGCAGATTGGCCGCTGCTGCCCGAAGAAGCCCGGAACTCGACCCCTATCTCTCTGACATCATTCAAGTTCGGAATGCTGCTGAGCGACAGGGTCAAAGCGGTACCGCTGGCCGAATTGATCGGCGTAGTTCCGCTCTCGTACCACGTCCAGCCCGAACCGGTCTTCACATACAGAACGGCAGAGATGCCATTGCCGAAGCTGCCCCAGGCTGCATGTTTTACGGTTGCTTTGAGACTGGTTTTTCCCAAAAGATTTTGACTAGCGGCAATATACAGGCTGTGTTTGGAGTTGGAGGATAAGTTCACATCTGCCTTGAGAGAATAGGTTCCGGTAGACTTCCATTCGCTGGTTGTCCACGGGCCGCCTGTAATATTGCTGCCGGCCCAGCTCATAGTTCCTGATTCGAAATCATACATGGTCGAGGTGTTTCCGGAACCAGGGTTTGTGTTTCCGCCTCCAAAAATCCCGGATAAGACGGAGGTAGCCTTAATACCGTTGCTTCCGTTTACAACAGTATTGCCGAAAGGGGTAAGTGAGCTGCCTGACCAATCATTTGCCATATCCAGATAGGCCAGATCACTGCTGTTCCCCTTCCAGGACCAGGCCAACCAGCCAACGCCCTTTTCCTTGGAATAGCTCATAATGGTGTCTTCATCTACATCGCCATTAGTGTGCTGTCCGCCAAACTCACCAATAATCAATGCCAGATTCTTATTCAGCACATTGTCAATATTTGATTTGACAGTGCTTGCATTCCCGCCGGCATATTCATACATGTGAATAGAGAACATTGTGTTTTTTAACGGATCTGCATTTAGCACCTCAGTTCCGTAATTGACAATAGAAGACGGATATTGCCCCCAGCCTGCCGAGTCTACTATCAGCGTATGATTCAGACCGGCGCTGCGAAGCTTCGGGATTGCCTGCTTATAGCCATTGGCCCAATTTGCCCCATCCCATGTGCCATACCACTCGTTGGCGATATTGATGATCACGCTGTCTTCCTTGCCGATAAGCGCATTTTTGATGCTAATCCAGTAATTTACGGCAGTGTTCAAATCCGTGAGACTGTCGCTTCCTGTGGCATCATGCACCTCTAGAACGGCGATCAGCTTGTTTTGCTTACAGAGGCTGAGAATACTATTAACCGCATTCATATCATCAAGGGACCATTTAGAACCATTTGATAATACGATTCGGACCGTGTTAGCACCCGTCTTAGCAATTGCAGGAATCGCTGTGGAGAGCTGATCCTTGTACCATGTATGCGCATGATTGACTCCGCGCATAACAAAAGGTTGTCCAGTAGAATCCATTAGTTTGGTTCCGCTTACATAAAATCCGCTGGCAGCATGCGCATTTTTAGGAGCCTGTCCAATTAAGGAGAATACCAGAAGAAGTATCGCTATTGCTCTTGACCACTTGCGTATAATCACCAAAAAACCACCCCGGGAATTGTATTTATGTAGACCCTCATAGGTTGTAAATAATGCCTAGCGGTTCACCTCCTGAAGTTTTATTGAATGAGGGTGACATACTTGGTTGCGCTTTCAAACGATTGATTAGTTCTAATAGTTGGTTTTATATTAGCATTTTGTTATTTAAATTACGTATAATTATTTTATGCATTTTACCTAAAAAAGGTACTTATTATCATTTTTTGTGCGCGGGAAGATAGATATCAGCTAATAAAATAAAAAAATTCAATATGTAATGCTAAAAAATTATTTTAATTATCATAAAGTTAGTAATAATACGAGTGAGAAACCGGAAGAGTCAGTTGGATGTGAGATGAATGAATTGTTGGTATAGAGATCAGTATACAAAATGATACTATCTCACATTAATGTGCGTTATTAACGGAAGTGTATGTATAAACTATACTTACTGTACTAACTAATTTTAAGTACATTACAGTTACGATAAGGAGATGCGAACCCATGACCAAACAAACTATGAAAGCAGTAGGTCTAATCAAATACTTGCCAATCGATGATGCGGAGAGCCTGATTGATGTGGAGCTCGAGAAGCCGGTCGCAACAGGCAAAGACATTCTGGTAAAGGTTAAAGCCATTTCTGTAAATCCGGTAGATGTCAAAGTACGCTCCCCAAAAAGCCGGATAGAGGAAGCTCCTAGAGTGCTTGGATGGGACGTTGCAGGTGTAGTGGAACAGGTGGGAGAGGATTGCACATTATTCCGTCTTGGTGACGAGGTCTACTATGCAGGCAGCATTAAGCGTGCGGGTGGAAACAGTGAGTATCATCTGGTGGATGAACGGATCGTCGGTTCGAAACCGGCGACACTGTCTTATGCTGAGGCTGCTGCACTTCCATTAACGTCCATTACGGCTTGGGAAGGATTGTTTGACCGGCTGGGGATTTCTAAGGGCAAGGATGATAATGCCGGCAAAACGCTTCTGATCATCGGAGCAGCAGGCGGTGTCGGTTCAATCGCCATTCAGCTTGCCAAACATGCAGGACTGACCGTTATTGGTACGGCATCCCGTCCGGAATCAGCCCAGTGGGCAAAAGGATTGGGAGCCGATCATGTGATCAATCATTTTGAGGAGTTTCTGCCACAGCTACAGGCTGCCGGATTTGCTCAGGTGGATTATATCTTTTGCCTGAACAGTACGGAGAAGCACTGGAAGAGCATGGCCGCTGTTATCGCACCGCAAGGGAAAATCTGCTCGATAGTCGAGACAGATGAACTGCTTAATCTGACCCTGCTCAAGGACAAAAGCGTCACGTTTGTCTGGGAGCTCATGTTCACCCGTTCCATGTTCGGGACTCCGGATATGATTGAGCAGCATAAGCTGCTGAATGAGGTGGCCCGGCTCGTTGACGAAGGCGTAATTCGCACCACTACGACCGATAAGCTGGAACCGATCAACGCCGCGAACCTGCGTAAGGCACATGCCATGCTGGAATCGGGCCGTACCGTTGGCAAAGTGGTGCTGGAACGCTTCGAATAAACCATCTTAATCAGCCGTACACGGTGCTGAGGGATACGATCTTCACGCATCCGACTATGGCAGATACACTTAATGATGTGTTGGCACAAATTTTACTGTAAATAGATTAGAGAACTGCCGGGAAATTCCCGGCAGTTTTTGTGTGCTTTTTTCGTCAGGCAATAACCTGGTCTGAAGATCAAAGAAAAAAGATCATTTCTTTTGTAATCTGTATGGAGTTGCGGAGCCAAAACCTTTATAATATGACGAGTATACTTTGTAAAGGAAAAGGTGTTAAATTCATGAGCATATTAAATGTAGAGAAGCTGAGTCACGGCTTTGGTGACCGTGCTATTTTCACTGATGTATCTTTCCGCCTGCTGAAGGGTGAACATATTGGTCTGATCGGTGCGAATGGTGAAGGGAAGTCTACCTTCATGAATATCATCACGTCCAAGCTTCAGCCTGACGAAGGTAAAATTGAATGGGCTAAACGTATGCGGGTAGGTTATCTGGACCAGCATGCTGTGCTGACTAAGGGACAGTCGATCCGGGATGTGCTTCGGGGAGCATTCCAATATCTGTTCGATATGGAACAAGAAATGAATGACATGTACGGAAGAATGGGCGACGTCACTCCGGAGGAGCTGGAGCAGCTGCTGGAGGATGTCGGTACGATTCAGGACACACTGACGAACCAGGACTTTTACATGATCGACGCCAAAATCGATGAAACCGCCCGCGGTCTGGGACTTACGGACATCGGTCTGGATAAGGATGTTAATGATCTCAGCGGCGGTCAGCGGACCAAGGTGCTGTTGGCAAAACTGCTGCTGGAGAAACCGGATATTTTGCTGCTGGATGAGCCTACCAACTATCTGGACGAGCAGCACATCGTATGGCTGAAGCGTTATTTGCAGGAATATGAGAATGCCTTCATCCTGATCTCACATGATATTCCGTTCCTGAACAGTGTTATCAACCTGATCTACCACATGGAGAACCAGTCTCTTTCGCGTTATGTGGGCGATTATGATTATTTCCAGCAGGTATATGAGGCGAAGAAACAGCAGCTTGAATCTGCTTTTAAACGCCAGCAGCAGGAAATCTCGGATCTGAAGGACTTCGTAGCCCGGAACAAAGCCAGTGTGGCAACACGAAATATGGCAATGTCCCGTCAGAAGAAGCTCGACAAAATGGAAGTGATCGAGCTCGCCAAGGAAAAACCGAAGCCGCAATTCAACTTCAAACCGGCCCGGACTTCCGGCAAAATGGTATTTGAGACCAAGGATCTCGTCATCGGCTACGATTCACCCCTGTCCAGACCTCTGGATCTGAGCATGGAACGTGGACAAAAGATTGCTCTTGTCGGTGCCAACGGTATCGGTAAAACCACATTGCTGCGCAGCATTCTCGGCCAGATCCCGACGATCTCCGGTTCGGCCAGACTCGGCGACTTGCTGGAAATCGGCTACTTCGAGCAGGAAATGAAGGAAGCGAATTACAACACCTGTATCGAAGAGATCTGGAACGAATTCCCGTCCTTCACCCAGTTTGAAATCCGCGCAGCGCTTGCCAAATGCGGTCTGACGACGAAGCATATCGAGAGCAAGATCGCAGTGTTAAGCGGTGGCGAAAAAGCCAAAGTCCGCCTCTGCAAGCTGATCAACCGTGAGACGAATCTGCTTGTACTGGATGAGCCGACGAACCACCTTGATGTAGACGCCAAAGAAGAGCTTCAGCGTGCCCTCAAAGCATATAAGGGCAGCATTCTGCTGATCTCCCATGAACCTGAATTTTACCGTGATATCGTAACCGATACGTGGAACTGCGAATCGTGGACAACGAAAGTATTCTAAACCGCTATAACCGGGCTGCCTCTATGAGGCAGCCTTTTTTGTATGTTTAGCAGACTCGAGGGGATGCGTTGAATCAATTTAAAGACCTTCTGATTTAGATTGGCGGGCGACAAATTGATGGTTGACCAGATCCAATGTGTATACCCTTGGCTCCAGTTCCGGTTCGCCCCCAGCTCCAACCGGAGTGAATACGACCAACTGTTCATGATCGTTGACTGGTGCCGGCTGCAGTTCGGCGTAGACAAGCGTATCTTGTACAATACCGTCCTGTACGAAGGATAACGGAAATGCCTCTCCGCTCCGTTTGTCGATAGCAAAGGCATAACCGGCCAGTCCATGTCCGGACTTGTACTGGGGAGTTAGCAGGTATATATCTGCCTCATTAAAGCTTACCTTTGCAAAATCCAAAACACGGTCTGTCGGCTGCACGAAAAGAAAAGCAGGCAGCTTGAACAATTCCTGATCTTGGTTTCCTTTCCGGTACACGATGGAGTAATCCGCCTGATAAGTCTGGTCACCTTCCAGACCGTAATTGCTGGATACATTCAGATGTCCCCGCTCTTCAGGACCGCTGGAGATCATCAGCAGCTCGCCTTGCCCCGCTACTGTTCTCGCCCGAATCGTCTGAGCATCATTGACAGAATCTATAATCACTGAACTGGCCAGACCCTCCAGTGGAAATTGGCTGGTGATACCTTCTGTATTTGCTGGAATCTTTGCCGGGTCCATCGCGGCAGATGAAACAGAAGGAGTTGTAGTTGGTGATGTTGACGGAGCTGCTTCAACCGTTGCAGCAACAGAGAGGGGTGCTTTTTGACTGCTGCAGCCTAGCAGCAAGCTCAGCGCAAGAATCGCGCCCGCTGCCTGCATTGTAGTTCGGATTGGACTCAACCCCTTCTGGGTAATTTGCATATCCCCCCAATTATACCAGCACTGCAAAAGGAAGGCTGGAAATGATATCATATTTGTGAAAGAGGAATGTGAGCGATAACTATTTTACCAACCAAAGGCGGGGCTTACATGGATAGCATTATTTTTGATTTGGATGGAACACTCTGGGACTCTACGGAAGTAGTAGTGGTGGGCTGGAATTCCGTATTAAGCAGCTACACAGAGATCGGCAATGAAATCACTAAGGATGATTTAAAAGGAATTATGGGACTCCAAGTTGCAGAGGTTGGCAGAAAACTGTTCCCTAATTTAGAGGAGCACATCCAAGAAAAGATATTAAGTGAATGTTGTGCAATGGAGTGCCAGTACCTTGCCGAGCAAGGCGGAAGGTTATATGAAGAGCTGGAGGCCGTGCTCCAGACATTATCCTCAAAATATAAGCTATTCATCGTAAGCAATTGCCAGGCAGGATATATTGAAGCTTTTTATAAGTATCACCAATTGGATAAGTATTTCACAGACTTTGAGAATCCGGGTAGAACCGGGCTTTCCAAGGGGGAGAATATTAAGCTGATCATGCAAAGAAACAACTTAACGAACCCGGTTTATGTGGGGGATACGGAAGGAGATCAGAAGGCGGCTGCGTTTGCCGGAATTCCTTTCGTCTTTGCAAGCTATGGATTCGGGTCGGTCAGCCGAGCGGATTTTACGATTAATCGTTTAAAAGATCTGGTAGAATTGTTTAACTAACCCCGAATCGAGCTGAAACCATGAAATCAAACATCGGAATTGTTAAATTTGGCGGAATTGCCTTTATTCTTTCGGGAATTCTTTTCCTGGGTGTGTCTCTGTTTCTTCTCCCTGTGCCTAACCCACCGCTGTCGGATACTGAGCTGATGAACTGGCTGGAGGAGTGGAAGTTCAATATTTCGATGGCGGATGAGCTGCTGATTTTTGCCGCTTTAATGCTGATTCCTTCCATTGCCGGATTATACCGGATATTGGTGAAGGTGGATAAGCTCAAAGCGCTGCTGGGATGCGGTCTGCTGGCAGTGACGGTCCCGGTCTACATCATCCTCGACAGCATACTGGGGCGGCTGGTCTATCCCGTCTATGATATTGAGCTTTCACCGGATATCTATAGGCTGGTTCTCAGTATCTATTATGGAGGCATGCACACAGTAGCGATCATATTGTGCATAGCAACTATCCTATTGAGTCTAGTTATTAGAAAAAGTGTACTCGGCAAGCCTGTGGCTATTGTCGGATTTGTGACCGCGTTACTGGATCTTATCGGGGCTTTCCCGTGGCTCACCGGAAGTATAGTGTTTTTTGTTTGTCAGGTTGCTTCCGTGTTGTGGTTTGTATTTGTTGGTGTGAGGATGATAAGCAAAAATAATCCAGGAGGCTAAACTAATGATCAAACTATTCGAATACAACTGGCAAGTCCGCAATGACTGGTTCGACTGGTGTGAAACAGTAAGCCGGGAAGAGCTGATGAAACAACGCATAGGTGGTATAGGATACATTCTTCCCACACTCTATCATATTGTAGCTGTCGAATATGGCTGGATCTGCGGTGGAATTCAAGAGAGACTTATTGATATCCCTTCGTTCGAGGAGGTCGCCAGTCTGCAGCAAATCAAGGATTTCTCTGCCCGCTGCCACACGGAAGTAGCTCCATTTGTCTATGCATGGGACGACAGTCTTGAAGACCGCATTATGATGGATATCTTGGATGATGGAACACAGGAAGCCCATCCATTCGGTGAAGTTCTGCGGCATGTGATCGCCCATGAGATCCACCACATCGGGCAATTGTCTATCTGGTCACGGGAAATAGGGAAAGAGCCGGTTACTGCAAACTTGATTGGCAGAGGGCTTTTCAGGTTTTAATATGAATTCATCTAGGAGGGATAGCTCTGACAGTTGTAACAAAAGTAGGTATAGATGCCGGAGGCACACTTATTAAAATTGCTTATCTGAATCATGGGAAGGTTGAGCTGGTCAAGTTCCCGTCCAGTCAAATGCCTTTTACCGTCTCTTGGTTGCAAAAAAAATTCCCCGCTGCCAGGTTTTGTGTGACCGGAGGTAAAAGTGAAGTGCTTCAGAAACTCCTGCAGCAGAGCATTTTGAAAATAGCCGAGTTCGAAGCCACCTGCAAAGGGGTTGTTTATTTACTGCGGGAAACAGAAGACATGCCTCAAGAATTTGTATTGACCAATGTTGGGACTGGAACTTCCGTTCATATCGTAAAGCCAGACAGCCATTTTCGGATCGGCGGTACGGGTGTCGGGGGTGGGACCCTGCTTGGTTTGTCCAGACTGCTGACAGAAGTCAGTGACTATGATGATATTGTCCGGCTGGCGCCGCAAGGTGTACGGGACAGAGTGGACTTGAAGGTCAGTCATATATATGAAGGCTCAGAGCCGCCTATTTCCGGCGATTTGACAGCCAGTAATTTCGGCAACATCACCGGAACTTCATCCGGCATCGAAACACCTGACTACCTGGCCTCCGTAATCGGATTGGTCGGAGAAACGGTCACCACAGTGAGTGTGCACGCTGCTATGCAGCATGGGCTATCGACGATTGTTTATATTGGTTCATCTTTTATAGGAAACGAAGCGCTTGAGAAGGTTGTTGCCGACTACACGATATTACGCGGGGCACATCCATTAATTTTGAAGAATGGGGAGTACAGTGGTGCAATTGGGGCGCTATTATCGATAGAGTAAGTTGGATGGAGGAGTATCAAGTGGAGAATGCCATTAAGAACATATTGAATACACATCCTGTTATAGACATTGCAGCGAACCGCTACGGACTCAATAAGGAAGAGTTGTCTTACCTTGGCGGGTTTCAGAATTTTGTATACGAATATCAGCAAAATGGCAGATCATACATATTAAGAGTTACTCCGGAAAAACATCGTTCGGCTAATCTGGTAAAAGCAGAGCTAGAATGGATTATGTATCTGGCTAGAAACGGAATCTCTGCGTCTCTACCTATCCTTTCGGTCAATCATGTTTGGGCTGAGGTTATAGAAGCACCGGAGATGTCTTTTATTGCGGTATGTTTTGAAAAAGCTCAGGGAATTAAGATTCCCTATCCGGAGTGCCTGAAAGATAACGCTATCTATGAACAACTGGGCCAGATCACAGGTAAGATGCATGCGCTCTCCAAGCTTTATAATATGCAGGACACTGATTTAAGAAGACATGATTGGAATTTGAATTATTATTTACAGAACATAGACATTCTGCCTGCCTCACATGATCGTGTAAAGAAAAGTTATTACAGCATCATTGATACCCTCAATAAAATGCCTATGGATAAAGACTCCTACGGACTTATTCATGGTGATATGGGTTTTGGGAATTTTCATGTGAGTGAGCAGGCCGGGATTACGTTATTTGATTTTGATGAGGCGCAATACAGCTGGTTTGTTGAGGATATTGCTATTCAGATCTATTATCTGGTCTACGTGTATGGAGGGGAAGAGGGCAGAGCAAACCGTGAAGAACAAGCTCTCCGGTTTATGCATTATTTCATGAAAGGATACAGTAAGGAGAATACATTAGATGATTATTGGCTAAAGCAAATCCCTGTGTTCCTCAAGCTGCGGGAATTAATTGTATACATCGGGGCATTTCGGAATTTTGACGGTGATGAGACATTCAGTGCATCAGATAATCAATGGTTCAAGGATTGGATCAGAGAAAGCAGAGACAGATTAGAGAATAACGTTCCTATTGTTAATGTGTGGTAGGACTCGAAGGCGGGGAAGGAAATCATGATCCTATTCATTTCATCAATACTGTTTTCAATACTGATTGCTATTGTAATCCTTTTTCAGGCAGCTTTGGCTGTCGGCATCCCGTGGGGTGAGTATGCGATGGGCGGGAAATATCCCGGTAAGCTTCCGGTTCCAATGCGTGTAGCCTGCCTGATTCAGATCGTCATATTAGCCTTTCTGGCAGTTATCGTGCTCAGTCAAGCGGGGAGTATCCTTCCTGGCTGGAGCGGATTTGCAAACGTGGCGATATGGTTTGTTGTTGCTTTTTCAGTGCTTTCTACAATCCTGAATCTCATTACAAGAAGTGTCTGGGAGAGAAGAATATGGGCTCCGGTAGCAGTGCTAATGCTCATAACGAGTCTGATCGTGGCGATTGGATAATACGAGGTCAAGCCTATGAAACTAAGAAGGAAGGTTGAGAATGAAAAGGGGAATTACTTTCGAGATTCCGAATGAGCACGGACGAATTCTTGGGGAGATCTTAAAGCCCTTGGATGTGGCAGCATTTCATTTACGTCATTTTTGCCGATCTCAAGGCTTATCCGAAGGATAAAAAGGTAATAGATGTTCGTACGTACGAAGAGTATTTAACAAGTGACTGTCAATTCGTACTGTTGGTGGTCGACTGTACCTATATCACGATTTATTGTAAGGATCAGGAGAAACTGGCGGACTTATATCACAATGCACTTTCTCTAGGATTCAGTGACGTAGAGTATACTACCGACGATAATGATTATAGAACAAGGTTATCTGTGTGGTAGTATGCTTGAAATAACGGTGAAATCTAGGGTTCGCTAAGTAGTTCTTATCAATTTCATACAAATCTGTGGTTCTTCATCAACTTTCCTGCAGGGTTCACAGGCTTCAAAACCAAACTTTGCGACACTTGCTATAGATGCATGATTCTGTGGATGGGTAAGGATATAAATACAATCAACGCCAAGATGCTCAAAGCAGATTTTCAGGAGTGCTGGTAATGCTTCCGACATATAGCCCTGTCTCCAATAATCCTTCCAGATATCATAACCGACCTCCACTTGTTTAAGGTTATGATCCCAATAGTGATAGCCGCATGTGCCAATAAATGCCCCCGTTTCTTTATCGAACATTCCGTAACGCAGATGATCTGCTCCCTCTGGATTGTTGTAATGGGCAATGATTTCCTTGGCTTCTTCCAGATCACAGGGAGGTTCACTGAAATATCTGCACATATCCGGGTCGGAGAATTGTCTAAAGACTGCATCGGTATCATCTAAATTCAGCAAGCGGAATTGCAGTCGTTCCGTTTGAAAAGGTTCTGATAAGCGCATACGGGAGAACAATCCCCTTTCTTCTGAGATTAGCGTATTGATACAACTATTATGTTTTGTTGAGTGAACCCTGTCTATGATAATTCTTCGATCAATACTGCTGAAGTTGAAGGTATACCGTTCGGCCAAGCTTCTGGGGGAAACTCCGGGGGTTTTTTTTGTTGTGAAGAACAATGTATCACCCGGGCCCAACGGTTCCGGTCTATTGTCGCAGGGAAGTGAAAGAATGGAACGTCTTATTAGATAAGAAGGTGAATATGAATTGACACTAAAAAACGGGGAGAAAGCTTATGAAGAAATTACTTAGAAGAAATAAGACGGTACTAATAAGTGTTGTCTTGCTGATCGTAATTATCCCTACGGTTGTTTGTTGGCATCAGCTTGGAATTTTATTTACAGCAGGGAAATATGGGAGTGCCGATGAAATGGTGGAGACGATCATGGCCAAAACAGCGACTCCTGGAGTAGCTCTGGTAACATCCAAGCAGGGAAAAACAGATTATAAGGTATATGGTTATTCAGATGTTGATAGGCAACAGCAAGTTACCAGTGAATCGCTCTTCGAATTGGGATCTACTACTAAGGCCTTTACGGCTCTGGCTGTCATTTTGCTGGAAGAAGAGGGAAAGCTAGCGTACTCCGATTATGTCTCCGATTATCTTCCTGAATTTGTCCCTACCTATAGAGGGGGGAAAGCGGATATCTCAATTAACCAGCTGATGGCTCATACTAGCGGGATTCCATCGTGGACGATAAAGTTAATTCCCGAAGGGACTACAGCAGACACCCTTAAACAAACCATACATAAGGTTTCAGACATTGCCTTGGATACATACCCGGGAACAGAATATCAGTATGCAACCATTAATTATGATATTCTGGCGAGGATTATCGAACAAGTTACAGGTTCAAGCTATCAGGATTATGTAACTCAGAATATTCTGATTCCGCTGGGCATGACAGACAGCTATTTTTCAACAGGCCTGGAGACGAAGCCGGATCAGCTTAGTAAGGGTTACCGTGTATTTTTCGGCAAAAGCTTAGAATATGATGCTCCCAGATATTACGGGAATATGGCTGCAGGTTATTTGGTGACGAATCTTAAGGATTTGGAGCACTGGCTTAATGCCCAGTTGGGGATAGGAAATGTACCGGATAAGCTGAAACAAGCGATAGAGCAATCTCATGAGGCCAACTTGCAGACTGCCGGATATGAAGCTGAGGATTTGTACTATGCCTACGGGTGGAATAACGATCCGGAGAAGCGGCTGATCAGCCACATCGGGATGAATCCGAATTTTTCCTCACAGGTTATTATCGATCTGGAACAGCACGAAGCCGTATTTGTACTGGCTAATCTGAATTCAACCGCCCCGTCGCTGATTGCACAGAACATATACGACAACATGAACGGTAATCCGATGAAACCTTTCAAATATGATGATAGCAGCATCTTAACGGATTGGGTGTTTTCGTTCTTAGTCCTGCTGGCAGCCATTATCGTAATTCTTAAGGCATTGAAACTGATGAGAGGGGACAGTCCAAGCTTAAGCTTACTCAATGAACGGTCAAGACGCAGGAAAAGAATTGGAGCGGGCATCCATCTGAGCATTAGACTGCTGCTCCTCGTATTGATATTGATCTGGCCTTATCTGATTCACTACAATTACTATATGATTAGGGTGTGGATGTCGTATTCTATTTTTGCTTGGATGGGCCTGGCCACGATTAGCTGCGTGTTGTCGATGGTTTTGAATCTGAAAAGAATGACGGCGTTTAGGAAGCGGTAGTGATGAAAAAAACTAAACGAATAAGGAGAAACTATGGCTACCATAAATCAGTTACATACTAAGCCAGCGAAGCGATATGATGAATTCGATCCTGCTCAAGACGGAAATAAAAACACTGAGTTTGCAGATCTGATTATTGACGGGAATTCACTTTACCAAAAGCTCAAGAAATATGATATGGTTCCTTCCCTGGGATGGGGGAGTGCAGATCATCAGCGGCTTATAATCGACTATTTCTTAATGAAGCAACCCCATGAGTATCTGTACTACAGATATCCAATATTAGTCTGCCCCTGGTGCGGTGATGAAGAATGCGGTTTTATCTCAGTTAAAATTGACAGGGAAGCCGATGTGGTTATATGGAAGGATTTCAAGCTGGAGCCTGACAATAAACGTATACCTATAGGTCCCTTTTATTTCGAATGGGAAAACTATAAAAGTGTAATAAATGGTACGTTAGGAGCAGCGGGAGAAGCACTGTGATAAGATAAAATGAACAATCTTTATATTATATCCGGGTGCGTACCCGAGAGAAACGGGAGGAATGAGTGAGTTGAAACATCCTTTTCATCTAAAAGCAGTTTGGAATGGCGGGCGTAACAGTGAAGGGCATATTGATGTAGGCGGGCTAAAAACGACAATTTCAATTCCGCAGGAGATGGGGGGACCGGGAACAGGTACCAATCCTGACGAAATGCTTCTGGGGGCCGCATCCACCTGTTATCTGATTACGCTGGCAGCAATGCTTGAGCGTTCCGATATTACCCCTCAGGATTTGACTATGGAGTCTGAAGCGATTGTGGATGTTACCAATAACGTGTTTACGTACGAACGGATCATGCACAAACCACGGATTGTACTCAAAGCGGATGCAACCGAAGCAGAACTTGCGAAGGCCGAACGGCTGGCACATATGGCTGAGAAGTCCTGTATGATTTCGAGAGCTGTAGCGGGTAATGTCACCATAGAAACACTGCCTACGATAGTAACAGCAGGGCTTGACGCGGTGTGATGCACTCAATACCGCCCAAGCTTATGCCAAAGCTCAATCGGAAAACAAGCCGATTGGTCTATCCTTCGGCGACTCCACTTGAAACATGGCTGGAACTGCGAAGATGTATACGTAATCCCCAAATTCCGCTGATACCGGAGGTCGTATAAACACCTGTCACGGGCTGTCGCCTAAACGCCCCCCACTGAATACATTTGAAGTATAAATGATTCAGGAGAGGATGTTGGCTGTGCAAGCTGTTTCTCATAATCCCGTTCAAGGATGGATCGCCTACACGTCAGACCGTGGCGGAACGTTCGACATTTGGCTGTACCGGCCGCAAGACGGCTTTGATTTTCAACTTACACAGGGGCTTGGTGCGGAATTTTCCATTCCCTATTGGTCTCCGGACAGCAGGAGAATTGCTTTCATAGGCACTAACAACGTGGTTCACCTGCTGGATACCCTTACGCTCACTGTTGCCCGGATTGACCAAGTAGAACAATACACCCTGCTGGACTGGTCCCCGGATAGCCGGTTTCTCACGTATGTCAAAAACGGGAGAATCGTCATCTATAATACGTTCTCTCATAACAGCAGTACGATCACGGAGCCAGGCGCCAGCGATGTCCAATGGTTCCCTTCGGGTAGAGAGCTTCTGTTCGCGGCTCCGGATTCCAGCGGCAACACCCAGCTCATCCGCATCGGGACCGATGGCACAAACCGGAGACAAATCACGCAAAATACGGATGGACCGCTCCATAACGTTCGTATTTCCCCGGACGGAACGTTTGCACTTTATACATTCCCCGGTGCAAGCATCTCCATAATTTCGACGGTGAATCTGGCCACCGGCACCATCTATACGCTGGAAGGCGGACCGCTCGCCAAAAATTATTTTCCAGCATGGTCCCCTGACTCCCGGAGTATCGCCTACAGTGCAACCGCCTATCAGGAGCCGAATTATTATTCTCTCATCCAAATCGATAGCCGAACCGGGAAAAATCAAAGGACACTGTCGGTCTCCAGCTGTTTCGCCACTCCCGTCAGCTGGTCGCCGGACGGTGACAAAATCGCGTATTTATCGGGATGCTCAGATGTAGAAAGTGCAAGTCAGCTCTGGATTGTTGATCTCAGGAAGCAGAAACCGGTGAATGTCCTCAGCGGCGACCGGATTACTTCACTGCAGTGGTCCCCCCGCGTCAGAAGGGTTCCGGAAAACATCTACACAAACTCCGTGTATAGAGTATCCTTTCCATATCCCGCATACTGGCACCGGGTCAGCGATGAGAGGTACATGGGGCCTGACGGTTTTTTTCAGGTATCCGCGATTTCAGCAGGCGACCGGATTGGCGATGTATGCAACTCCGAAGCTTTTCATCCATTGATGCCATACGGCTCTTCTCCTAGGATTGTGATGATGACGATACAAAATCGGGAGGCTTGCTTCATTTTTCCCTCGTCAGACCAACCCGCGGAGATGAACCGGCAGGCCGCCCTCATCGTGAGATACCCCCGCCCGGTCCAAATCGGTGATACGTTCTACAATTATTTTATCCTGTGGGCCGACGAGAACCATATCCGTCAAATGGGCGGACGGCTGTCATTCCTTTAGAGGGTACAGCTGAATCCACTATTTCTTCCATTCCCTAAGAAAAGCGATCTTGAAAAAGCTGCTTAACAGCTCTTTTTCAAGATCGCTTCATGGTATTTTCTAACAAATCACAACTCAGACCAGGTTAAGGTCAGCTCTACAGTGTCTTCCTGCGTGGACAACGTACCACCAATCAGTGACCAGCTTTCAGCATCTGTATCTCCTTGAAGAATGAGGTTTTTCTCGTCAATGGTTTCCGATGCATCTGTGATCCCTTGTTCCTCAAAATATTGTTTATAAGTTCCTGCCAGCTTGTCGAGTTTTTCTTGGGATTTAAAAATTAAAAGAACCGACTTTTTGCCGTCGTTTTGCTCCGAGTGGGAGGTGGTTATTTCAGCATCATCCGGGAGTGGAAAGTCTTTTGGCAAGTACTCCGGTCTTTCTGTTTCCTCAACCTGAACAGCTGCTGCTTGATTCTCCGGTTCTTTAGTTGCGGCGGAATCCTTGTCAGAACATGCCCCGAGGACCCAGGCCAGCGCAGTCGTCATAAGAATCAGTTTACCGATTTTCCAGTGATTATGAATCATGTGTTCACTCCGTTTCTGTAATGAACTATTGTTGTGACAAACCTCACACAGAATCATATCCAGTATATACCAGGACAATTTGGGAAAACAACTTTTTGGATGATGGATGCGGTGTTACAGCGCACGATCTTTCCAAAAGGAAGTTTACTTTACAAACTGGTTTAATAGCTTTTGGACAACGTCACGCTTTATAGGCTTACTGATATATTCATCCATTCCTTCCGTAAGGCACTTTTCCCGGTCGCCCTTCAAAGCATTGGCTGTGACCGCAATGATGGGCGGGCTGTTCTCCTTGAGCTCCTCTTTAATCAACCTCATTGCATCGAAGCCGTTCATAATCGGCATGTGCAAGTCCATTAAAATGAGATCAAAATGCTTACTCTGCGTTGCTTGAACCGCGTCTATGCCGTTTGTGACGGTAGTAACCTGGTGCCCCATTTTCTCAAGTGTTTTGGTCAACACTAGCTGGTTGATATGGTTGTCTTCAGCAATTAAAATGCTCGCCTCTCGTATCGTATGGCGCTTTTGCAGGTGAATCTCTTGTGTCTGAGGTGCTACTGTTTCCTTGAGCCTGATGGTAAAAGTAAATGACGAGCCACTCTTACCGTCACTCTCAGCGTAAATCTCACCGCCCATCATTCCGATAATTCTGCGGCTGATGGCAAGCCCAAGGCCAGTGCCTTCGTGTCTACGCGCCATAAAACTGTCTATCTGTGCAAACGGCTCGAATATTTTGTTGAGCTGTGCGGGTTCAATCCCAATGCCCGTATCGGTTAGCGTAAATACCAACAGGGATGGATCCTGCTCTCCAAGCTTTACCTTTACCGATATGCTTCCCTTGGACGTGAATTTTACGGCATTGCCGAGCAGGTTTATGAGCACTTGTTTTAAACGTTCGGCGTCACCGTAAATGTAGTCAGGAACACCGTGATTTATCGTGCTGGAGAGCTCCAAGTGATTTTGTTCGGCTCTCAGAGAAATGACGGCGAAGCTCTCATTAATGCATCTGCGCAGTTCGAATGTATCTTCTTGTAGTTCTGTTCGTCCTGCCTCAATCTTAGAGAGATCAAGGATGTCGTTGATAATATTGAGCAGAGTATCCCCGCTTTTGCGGATGATCTCCACATAGCCCCGTTGTTCTTCATTAAGCTCCGTATGGTCAAGCAGAATATCCGTCATACCGACGACCCCGTTCATGGGGGTGCGAATTTCATGGCTCATCATGGCTAGAAACTCACTTTTAGCTTTGTTCGTGGATTCGGCGGTCTCCTTCGCAAGCAACAACTGTTTCTGCTCGGAGATGTCCTTGCATATGAGATAGAACCCGATATTTTGATTGTTCACAAAAATTGGTGCAATACTGGTAAGCACTTCGATGACTTCGCCGTCTTTGGCGATAAGAGTGTTTATGTGCTGCTCAACCGAATTATCGTACAGCGCCCGATCCAGAATGTTCTGGACATTCTCCTGTCCGATTAGCTCTGCAAGCTCCATACCGATCAGTTCAGACTCAATGGAGTAACCTGTTATCTTTTCCGACATACTGTTGGCGTTAATAATCCGGCCGTTTAGGCCAAAAGAGATGACGCTGTCGTGGTTGTATTTTTTAAGTGACGTGTACCGCTCAACGGATTCCTGAAGGCGTTGCTCGGATTCCTTTTGCTTAGTGATTTCAATGATTTGGCAGATGTAATACGTCGGTTGATCCGCCTCATCGGTGAAAAGCTTGAGGGACAGCAATCCCCACATGTCGTCATCCATCCTTGTGAGGAACTGCTTTTCGAGCTGTACTTCCGTTTTATCACCCATGAGTGCCTTTAGATCGCTAATATTTCTGATAGTATCCTTATCGGGGGAGAGGTCTTCTAACCTCATGCCGTCAAACTCTGCTTTGGAATAGCCAAAGATTCGTTCCATGGCGGAGTTTACTGACAAAATCATACCGTCTGGTGTAATAAGTGCAATCCCGAATGAAGCATGATCAAACACTTGTTGGTAGAATTGAGCCTGGTTTAGATTAACGCGATGCATGGCGACCTCCATTGGGTAAGTAATGTTTTCACGAAAAAATAGACCTCCTAATTGAAGGTCATATCAATATAGATAGATAAATTTGAATATTAAATGAATGTAACTTCAGTTTTATTTACCCAGTTATTGCTTGCCGAAACAATCCAAATAATTGCAGATTACTTCAATCCAAGTATGGGGATTAGTAAGCATGTTCTTACATTTAATAGTATGATAGAACTATAGTTCGTTGAGCCGTTTTAGCCGTATTATAAGAAATCCCCGCAATACAATAAAAACTAATAAGGGTAGGTAGTTCAATGAAGCATAGTATAAGAAAACGAAAAGCAAATATAGAAGATCTTGAATTTTTAATATACGTTGATTTACTTGACGAGGGTATAACTCAGTTAGAAGAACAAAAACTAACTAAGACTGAGTTAGAAGCACATTACGATAAAATAAAGACATTTATTGATGATAAAGATAGAGGAGCACTTATTTTAGAGAACATAGAAACGAAACAAAGAATAGGTACTATTATGTATTGCATATCTTGCAGGGATAAGGAATATCCATGGAAGACAATTTATCATGAACTTGATCGAGAAATTTTTCAGGAAGATGGAAGGTTTCTAGAAATTTTTCAATTATGGATTGATTCCGGTTACCGCAGACATGGATATGGAACGCAATTAAAGAGATTTGTTGAAGATGAAGCCAGAAGACATAAAGTAAACCTGGTATATACCCATACTGAGGAAAGTAATCAACATGTAATTGATCTAAACCTAAAGTTAGGATACAAAGAAGTAAGACGTGGGCCTATTTGGGATGAAATAACGCGAGTAAGTCTAATTAAATATATTAAGTAATAAACTGAAAGTGAACTTACATATCAGAATGATGCACGATTTTAGAATAGCAATAATATGAAGGTTCTATCCAAAGAAACCACACCATTGTTAGGTGTGGTTTTGTCTTTATAAACTGATGTATATCTTATGGTTAAATCTTACTTTGTGCTTAAATACATTACGGTGAACGGCAACCGATAAGATTGCTCAATAATGAGAAATTAAATTAGAGCCAAGTATGGCTACGGACAATCTTGATGAAATAAATCCGCTGCCACCCCATGTCAAAAGGTTTTCTACGTACCCTAATGTATCCGAATTAGTAGTGCCGATAATACGTTGCACAGCAAGTAAATCATAACTATTACTTTTTACGTTTGTAACAATGGGGTATAACGCGCCTAAAGCAAGAACCTCACCTTTTACGGGTTGTTTTAGTTTGCCATCTTCGTTGTAATATTGTGATAAATATTCGTTGCCCTTGTAGCTAATGTCGATAGTGAATAGCACGTTAAATTGGGGGCTCCCAACGCTTACCTTGTAAAAATCCTCATAGTTTACATTAAATTTATATACAGTGTTGTATTTTTCAACATTAAACATCTCCTGCAGGTTGTTATCCTTAAAGGAGTACATATAGAATATGCCATATCCGCCACTTCCGCCGGAATCAATACTTATTAAAATATCCGCTACGCCGTCCTTAGAAAAATCCCCCAGAAAAAGTCTGGCATTATATCCAGCATTGTATTGAAGATATACCGTTGTAGTTTGGTTAGACTGCCCATCTTGGATCACAAGTGTGATTTGATCAGCAAAGTCTCCAGTTCCATCTGGTTTATTACCGTATAAATAAATGTTATCTATTGTTTTGTCCCCATTTACATCGGCCTGCTTAATATCCAGCAAAGTGATGTTTCTGGAAAGAGTCGGGCTACCATACCCTCGGTCCCGGTATATTTGGTTTGAATATTGGAACGGAGTCCCAAGGTTAATCATTTGCCGGCTGCAATTATACATTTATATTCCTCCATGTAATTGGGTTATAATCCATACACTCAGAAAGGAAGGCGCATATCATGTGTTAGGAAAGCAAAGAGGAGGGGAAATCAATGGGATGTCCTGAAGCTGGTTACGGATTTACTTCTACGGCTGCGATTTTGGTTCTTTATATTTTGTTGGTAATCATTTTGTCTGCTGGTTTCTTTGTTTAGTACCAAGACCAGTAAAGCGTATTAAGCAAGAACATGAGCCTATACTGCTAGGCTCTTGTTCTTTTTTTGTAGGATGGTGAGCGATTTATTTAGTTCCAATCACAAGAATATATCCGATATATTCTGTATAACTGTCCATTATACTGTTGTACTTACTGATTACTTCCCACATGGAGTGGTCGAGAAAGGAACCTGCATCGATTTGTTGATGATTATCCGGTTGCTCAATCAGATCCACACTTGATTTAGGAAACATGAAGGGACCCTCTATCTGTGAACGAATAAATCCAATTGTTTGTACTAAGGCTGACCAATCCTTAATGTCCCATAGCTTATCAACGTGATAAAACTCTGTAATTTCTTGACTGATTTCAGGGGGCATGGGTTTTCTTTGGATCATTTCCCTGTCAAAAAGTTGGCCTCCAGACCGCAGAACCCTGTAGTATTCCGATAATGCCTTTCCGGTGTCCGTGAATATGGATACAGATTCGACCAGAATGACATCAAATGATTCGTCAGGAAAAGGCAGTGAAATTGCGTCTCCTTCCAAGAATCTCAAAGTTAGTTTCTCTGTTTCAGCCCGCACTTTTGCTTTTGCAATCATATCTGGGCGAATATCTATCCCTACTACATCATGTCCCTGAGCTGCCAAATAACAAGATGTTCTGCCTGTGCCGCACCCCACTTCTAGAATTCTGGATTTAGCGGGTAGGGGATATTGTTCGAATTGCTTTAATGTTGCAGAAAATCCTCCAGGATGAGCATTACCAATACCTAATTTGGCCAGCATATCGAAATATTCCATGTATTAAATTTCCTTTCACCGCAGGTTTTATCTTATAGTATGTAAGAAGATTAACTTTGCACCCAGGGTCGGATTTTTTTGATTTTAAGATGCCTTCGCCAATGGAATTGTCAAAGGTCAAATTACGTTATTCACCATTACCGGTAAATATTATAGATAATATATAAGGAGATAATTTATGAAAGGTAAGATACTCTTGTTATTTTTTATTATGATAGTGTTTTCATCTTGTCAAAATATTAGTCAATCGACTACCTTTAACAGCGAAACTAAATCAATAATGAATTCTGAACTGCCTCCTGATGTAGTGAGTACAGGTAATGGAACAGAATTGAAAGAAATAACTGAAGATCGATCAGATCCTTCTAACACTGAAGTGTTATCCATGAGCATTGGGAACTATGATTTGACTGGGGAATTTTATGAGGAAATGCTTCAAAATCCTATAGATCATGATTATGAAGTGGAATTTAATGAATTTCAAAATTCCAAAGAGTTTTCAACATTTGGATAGAGGGCGATGGAAAGCAAATATACAGAGATTTGGGATAAGGAGTTGAATCAAATATATAAAAAGCTTCTTTCTAAGTTGGATAGAGAACCAAAAGAAGCACTAATTGAATCGCAGAAAGAATGGTTACAGTATCACTTAAGGGAAACAGAATTTGTAGAGAAGACATTTATTAATAATAGTTACCTTGGAACACAAGGATTGGTAAGCTTAGACACAGTTATAAAGGAGAGAATTAGGGAAAGAACAATGCAATTATTTGAATATCGATATTTGCTAGATGGTGAAGTTGAGTTTTTATACCAAAGCATTAAATAGAGTTGGAGTCTGGATCAAAGGTTCGAAAGAAGGGCGATTTGAGTGAAAAACACGGAATACTCCATTTGGATTGAAGCCGAACAATGGGCTGAAGGAGAATGGAACATATATGATGATAACACTGATACAATAGTTACATTTGAAGACGGTTCAAGGTGGGTTGCTTCATTTTTTACATACAAGAACATACAGTCTCTCTCTGAAAAGAACCAACAAACTGGAGAGTGCTTACAAGGAAAGTATTTCTGGGGTAGTGATATGTTACTAGTGGATGAATCTAGTCGCAAACGTATTGAAGAAGTGGTTGAACATTTGATACTCAAAGATGAGTTTGAAGATATATTTGATATATGTGTCGGGCATAACATGGACGAATGAGAACAGAATTTTATCGTTAAAGGATTAATTAATATGTCAATGCAGTATGTATTGAAGGCAGTTGTAAAAGAGATCATTACATCCTTGACTTGAACTTAAGTGAATCGATACGATTAAATATAATTGATAAGTATGAATGGATGTGAAAACCAATTTGGAAGGTTTTATTTCTTTAGTTATCAGAGGTAGTAGTTTGAATTTTGAAGAAATTACTACAAATATTAATCTTCAACCTGTAAAGATAAAAAGAAAAGGCGAACCAATCACATCAAAGCAGGTTATGAAAGATGATTACTGGTCTTATAAGGTTAAGTTTGGCGATAGACATTTTGATACTGCATTGGATTCTTTTCTTAACGATTTAATGCCCTCAGAAAAGTATATTAAAAGAATCTCCATGAAACATGAAGTATATATATTCTTTAGTACGCGGTCTAGGTTGGGACAGATGGGATTTGAGTTGAAGCCTAATGTGCTAAGGGTAATGGCAGACTTAAATATAAGATTTGAAGTGCACGTCCTTTCTAATGGAGAAGCTGAAAACGAATGATTACGTAGCCACCATTATTTGATTCATTTAAGGGGTTAAGATGATGGACGATAAAATAGAAAAGATGCTTTAATAACACTTTGTATGTTAAAACTTCGTTTCCAGAATAAACTGAAAGTAAACTTATCGAACTTACAAAGCGAAAACAAAAGAGAAAGGATAAAGGAATAGTAGGGTGATGTTATGACTAATGATAGAAAAAGAAAATTAGAGAAGTTACTTAAAGACAACAAAGCAAAACAAGCAAAAAAACAGCTTGCAGATGACTTTAAAAAATACCACGACATTGATATTACTGATAAGGAATACATTAATTGATCGAGATTATAAAACTGACGAGGAACTTTCTGCATTAAGTGAATCTGGAATCTATGCATTAGAAGTGGCCGAAATAGAGAATTTGATAATTGTTGAAGAGGTAATAAGTGAGGTGGCAAAAATATTAGAATTAAATGTGAGCGATATATTTCCTGCCATTAAAGTTGAGTTTTAAAAAGTTTACAGACTGAATTTGAAACTCAAGTTTCAAGTCGAAGTGCTATGGAAATTGATTTTAGAATAAATCAATTTAATACAAAAGCAAAAGGGAAAGATGCATTAAAACAAGCTATGCTAGTTTTAACTAGTGAAATAGATATTGATGCTATTTATGATGAAAATGATAAATTATTTTCAGAAATTCTTCAAGAATTCAGTTATTCAAAGACCTTAAAATACTATAATAGAAAAAGTCTTTCTCGATTAGTTGAAAAAGATTTAGGGATGACTCCTGGAGGTTTTCGTCACCTAGTAATCAGAAAAATAAAAAATGGGAGAAATGAGAAATTAGCTGGCGAAATGAAAAAGTATACCCCTTCAATAACTTAGTAAACTATTGTCTTATATAGAGTATAAGATTACAAAATAACAACAAAGTAATCGTTGATCGCTATTATTGTCCAACATGTAAACACTATCCTTTCGATAGGGTAGACAAAATAAAAGAGCGATTTTATGTAAGGGGGATACATCTTGGATTATCTTTTGGGAGGGTACTATTTGGTTAAGCCCATGAAAAGGGCTGAATATATGGATGAAAATATAATTCCAGAAGTGGTGCTATCAGCAAGTAACTGCATTTGTGATAATTTCCCAGACATTGGTTTGTGTTGGAATAAATCAGAATCGAAGAAAAAAGAGTACATGAAGCAGTTAAATTTAAGTCAGGACATTTTCACTTACATGGAAAAGTGGGTAGAACAGGAATTTGATATTAAATCATTAGGTTTCCCTCATGTGTTCACCAACTTAGATAAAGCAAAGGAGTTTTATCATAAGTACCTGAACGATACAAAAAATATTAAGTTAATTGGTATTGGATTGCCTACTGGTATGTTAGACCATTTGAAAAGTGATTTTGGAGAAGAAGGATTCTTTTATGGAGTTGAATATAACATATCCCAAAAGAAGATTCTTGAAATGAATGGCTTGACTTTAGGCTATGAAATATTAGGTTATGAATATGGAACATTCCATTCTTACATATGCAATCATTTATTTGAAGAATACAAAGAAAAATTTTCATTCTCTCTGAATGAAAATGGTTTCATTAGAAGTCTTAAAGAAGCTGAACAATTGGCTCAATACACTAATGATGAAATAGAAGGTACTGAGCCAGTTCTGTGGCTTCCTTGGGTAGTAGTTGAATATTCATTGGAAGATAGTAAATGAAAAAACATGGATTTCATCCATTACTACTTAAAAGTAAGGATGGTATGTTTAATGGAAGCAACTAAGTGGATTCCTTTAGCAAACATTGAAGATGATTATAAAATATGGGCAGGAACAAAAGTAAGGCTTTTCAATGTTGGATTGAATGTTAAGGGTGAGATAGCTGACTACTATGATTATCTAGTATCATACATCTATGCAAATGACGACTACTTGCAACTTACTAACCTGTCAGAAGGTGAAGCAGGGAATATTATCTGTGTAATAAAAAAGGACAAACCAAACCATTACGCATTAGGTAAAACGCTTAAGGATATGATGGGGATAGAGAATGCCTTTGTACTTATGGAGTAACAATAATATGGAGGTTCTATACTAAGAAACCACTCCATTACAGGAGTGGCTACGTCTTTATACTGATGTATATTTTGTGGTCAAACTGTACTTTGTGCTTAGATATATTACGGTGAACCGCATCATAAAGAGTGTGAAGTCGTTGAACTAACGGGGAATTTTATTTTTTTATTTATCAAAACACCGCATGACAGTACAACCCAATTTAAGGTTACTTTCCTTTATTAACGGACAACAAAGTGTGGTTATAGACATTCATTTATTTGGAATAATATGGTAATATTTAACGATCCCGATTTAAAATTGTTTGAGCATACGATGTATAAGAAGCTTGAAATCTGTGCAAGATATTTTTGACGGTGTGAAGAGAGGTGTGGTTCCGTTGGACCATTCGGTGCTAGGGCTACAAGAGGAATTTAACTAATCACTAAGTCAATTGAAAGCGAGGGGTTGTGTCGCAGAGCATCTCTGAACACACACGCCTAGTAGCATTCCTTTAAAACGGAAAGTGAACTAGCGGTGCCCAAGTATTTCTAATGATGTGAAGTGTGACTTTTAAAGATACTCGAACGATCAAACACCGTCGAAGGAGCCTGTAAAAGGGCTCCTTTTTCTATTGCTTAAAGTACTTGCCATAATTCAGTTGTCAGATGAGTAGCTCTGCGTAACAAAAGGTCTGGATAAATGTTAATTTCACCCATGTACTCACTGAAATCGATTATAATTAAATTTATGTTCAAGTCGATTACCTATCCTAAGTTAATAGGTTAATCATACGCAAAAAGGCACAGTGATGAATCGCCGATGATATAAGGGTTATATAGTTTCCGAATACACACTTATGTATAAGAGGAGGCGAATGATATGACGATAATGCCTGTTATAATAATGATCTTTGTATTTGTACCTACCATTGTACTCATGGTAGGCATGCCTTATTTAACAAGAGAGACGATTAGTTTTGGGGTCACCATCAGCGCTGTACAATTCCACAGTGAGCCTCTGCGTCAGATGCGGGAGTCATATGCTAAGATTAGTGCCACCTTGCATACCATCTTATTCATTTTGTGTATCCTCTGCCTAATATACGGTGATGAACATTCCAAGCAACAAAGTTGGATCATTGTCACTTATTCTCTCGCCATGGTCGTAATCTCCCTAGTCATAAACATTAGCTATCATTTCAAAATGAAAAGTTTACTACCTATGCTGCCGATTGCTCAGGAACCATCAATCATGGCAGTGGACACTGGTTTTCGGAAAAGAAACATTGGCTTGTCTAATAATTGGTTCCTCATTCATGTTTTAATTATTATTGTTAGTATTGTAACTGTGCTACTCAACTACGATCAGATTCCTGATCAGATTCCGATCCATTACAACAGCAGTTGGAACGTTGACCGCTATGCAGATAAATCTTATAGTTTTGTGTTTATGACTACGATAATACAAGTATTCATAACACTTTTGTTCACATTTGAGAATTGGAGTATTCGCAGAGTGAAGCAGCAGGTTCAACCTACTGATCCGAACCGTTAAGGTTAAATTTCGGTCACCCAGTAAGCTGGCTGATTTTGCTCGGAATTATTGTACTGTTAGTTGTGGTAACAAGGCTTAGAGGTTAGTATTCACCGTTATTTGACTCGAACATAAGCGAACCGATACGATAAAAAAACGATTTATATGAATGAAGGTGAAAAACAATATCTTCAACCTGCAAAGATAAAGAGAAAGGGTAAACCGAGGCACTAGCCCTTGTTGGTGTCTTTTTGCCATTCAACGGGTAATACTAACAATGGCACATTCCGCATAAGGAGGCTACATAAATGGAGATTAAAGAAGGCAAACAGCCTAACCGATTGATAAACGAAAAGTCCCCATATTTATTGCAGCACGCCCACAATCCCGTGGACTGGTATCCATGGGGAGACGAGGCCTTTGCCAAGGCGCAGTCCGAGAACAAGCCGATTTTCCTTTCAGTCGGCTATTCAACTTGTCATTGGTGTCACGTAATGGAGCGCGAATCCTTCGAGGATGCGGAGGTCGCGCAGCTACTTAATGATAACTATATTGCAATCAAGGTCGACCGCGAGGAGCGGCCGGATATTGATGCGCTGTATATGTCGGTGTGTCAGGCACTGACCGGGAGCGGCGGGTGGCCGCTGACTGTGCTGCTGACACCGGATAAGAAGCCGTTCTATGCAGGGACGTATTTCCCGAAACGGCAGATGTTCGGGCGGATCGGGCTGATGGATGTGCTGGGGCAGATCCATGCGAAGTGGGAGCAGGATGGCGATGCGCTGAGTAAGCTCGGTGACGAGCTGCTGGCGGATCTCCAGTCGCTGGACCGCAAGAATGCGCAGCTTGCCGGTGTAAGCGGCGGTGCTGCGCCGGGCGAAGAGCTGCTGCATGAGGCTTTTGAGCTGTACAGACGCCAGTTCGACGAGGAATACGGCGGGTTCGGCAATGCGCCGAAGTTCCCATCGCCGCATAACCTGTCGTTCCTGCTGGCGTACAGCCAGGCCTACCAGCAGCCGGAAGCGCTGCGGATGGTGGAGAAGACGCTGGATGCGATGTACCGCGGCGGGATGTATGACCACGTAGGGTTCGGGTTCTCCCGTTACTCCACAGACCGGGAGTGGCTGGTGCCACATTTTGAGAAAATGCTCTATGATAACGCGCTGCTGGCCATCGCCTATCTGGAAGCTTTCCAGATTACCGGGAAGCCGCTGTATGCGGAGATTGCCGAGCAGATCTTTACGTATGTACGGCGGGATATGACTTCACCGGAGGGTGCATTTTATTGTGCTGAGGATGCGGATTCCGAAGGGGTGGAAGGGAAGTTCTATGTCTTCACCCGCGAACAGATTGAGGAAGCGCTGGGTCTGGAGGATATGCATTCCTACTGCCATGTGTACGGAATTACGCCTGAAGGCAATTTTGAGGGAGCCAATATTCCGAATCTGCTGCAAGAGCTGCCGGAGGATATGGCAGAACGTACGGGCATGAATCCGCTTGGCCTGAAGACGCGGATGGAGGAATGGCGTGAGAAGCTGTTCGCTTACCGGGAGCAGCGGATTCATCCGTCCAAGGATGATAAAGTGCTGACCTCCTGGAACGGCCTGATGATCGCGGCGCTGGCCAAAGGGGCCAAAGCGCTGCAGAAACCGGAGTACGCCAAAGCTGCAGCAGCGGCGGCAGACTTCATCTGGGACAACCTCCGCCGCCGTGAGGATGGCCGGCTGCTGGCCCGCTACCGTGACGGGGAATCTGCGATTCCGGCGTATGTGGATGATTATGCCTTCCTGATCTGGGGATTGACTGAGCTGTATGAAGCTACAGGTCAGGCTGTGCACCTGGAGCGGGCTTTGCAGCTTAAGGATGGGCTGCTTGAGCTGTTCATCGACGAGGAAGGCGGCGGTTTCTTCTTCACCGGCCGCGACGGCGAAGAGCTGCCGATCCGCTCCAAGGAGTTGTATGACGGAGCGCTTCCGTCCGGGAATTCGGTGGCGGCGAAGCAGCTGCTGAAGCTGTCGGTGATCTCGCAGGATGTGGAGCTGAAGGCGGTTGCCGAGCGAACCGCACAGGTACTGGCCTCTGCGGCTGCAGAATATCCGCCGGGATATGCGATGTATCTGCAGGCCCATCTGGCGCTGATCTCCGGCGGCCGTGAATGGGTGCTGTCCGGGAAGCCGGAGGATCCGGCGCTGCATGGAATGCTGGCTCAGGTTCAGCAGGCCTACCTGCCGGATGCTTCACTGATCGTTAACTGGTCCGGCATTGAAGGTGAGACTTTGCATCGCCTGCTGCCTCATCTGGCTGATAAACCGGCGGTGGATGGCCGGGCAACGGCGTATGAATGCCGGAATTTTGCCTGCCGTGCACCACTTAGCAGTCTCGAAGCGGTTAAGGAGCTGCTGGCTACGGGCATGCGGCAAGACTAGAATAAATATAGAAGGGACAGCCTGAGAGAGGCTGCCCCTTTTTTTCTTGTGTATGGTGATAACTAGTATAGAAATTGCTATGTGAACAGCGCATAGAAGGAATCACGGGGGATCGCCTCGGCGAGTCTGCGCGATTGTGCCTGTAGCTCAGCGAGAACGGTTTTACCGGACCAGTCCGCAGGCAGCAGTTCATCCGGCAGCGAGGGGTCAACCATAAACAGTCCGCTCAGGGTTTCGCCGATTTCCAGGTACAGCAGAAACAGGCGTAATGCCTGCCCGTCGCGTACAGCCTCGTCTACAAGAGGAACGAACTCGGTCTGCGACCAGCGCCATTTCTCCTGATACACTGCTTCCACTTTGTCGAGCTGCCAGATGGTCCAGGCTTTGGCCGGGGTAATCGAGCCCTCTGCGAACTCTCCGCGAAGGATGGATACGTTGTCTGTAAGCCCCAGACTCTGAATATACTCTGTCACTTCCTGGCGATAATTCCAAGGAGAGATGTAGACGCTGTTATATAGCAGTCCGAAGCCAAGCTGCAGAATCGCCGCACGAAAGGCATCGCGCTTTTTGCGTTCGTGCTCAGGCACTTCCAGCATGACGACATCCCAGGTGTGGTCCCACTTTTGATGATAACGGGCAGGTTTGCTGTTAATGGATTTGATGTAGGAGCGTCCATTATCCGTGATTTGATATAAGGAACGGGCAGGTGAGGCGATGTAGCCCTCTTTTTTCAGGCGGGACAAGCTGTTTCGGATATAGGTAGAGGTATACCCTCTTTGTTCGTAGATTTCCACGAATTGCTGGGCGCCCATCTGGTCCACACGGGACAGTAGGAAGAGCATAGTTTTTTCAACGGACAGCAATAGTCCTCACGCCTCTCTTGACAGGAAGTGATGTTCAATATATTATAAAAGTATACGTTCGTGATAAAAATAAGTATATTGATGAAATCCATTGTTGAATGCCTACAGGACTGCAGCGGATATCACAATACTCACCCTGTCATTGTAACGTAAACTTTATGCCTTTGCACGGTAAGTCCATTATTCATGAGAAGAAAGGGAGAGATAACGAATGAAGATCATTTTCCACGGCCATTCCTGTGTACAGATTGAGGTAGGCGGCAAGTCGCTGATTATCGATCCCTTTATTAGCGGCAACCCGGCTGCGGTAACGAAGCCTGAGGACATCAAGACAGATGCGGTACTGCTGACTCACTCGCATATGGATCACATTCTGGATGCGGCGCCGATTGCGATCAGCAATAATGTTCCGGTGGTTGCTACCGTCGAACTGGCTGCTTATATCGGGTGGAAGGGTGCGCAGACGATCGGGATGAACATCGGGGGGACGGTGGATCTCGGATTCGCTAAGGCGACGATGATTCATGCGTTCCACACCAGCGGTATAACACTGAATGACCAGCAGCAGATCATTTACGGCGGTATGCCTGCCGGATTTATTATTGAAGCGGAAGGCAAGACCGTTCTGCATGCGGGAGACACCGGGCTGTTCAGTGACATGAAAATGTTCGGCGAGCTGTATAACATCGACCTGGCCATTCTTCCAATGGGCGGACATTTCACGATGGGGCCGGAGCATGCGCTGATTGCTGCCAAATGGCTGAACGCCAAGCAGGTGCTCCCTGTTCATTACAACACTTTCCCGCCAATCCGCCAGGATGTGGCCAGCTTTGTTGACGCCCTGGGCCAGGAAGGGATTAAAGGAATTGCGCTGGAATATGGAGCAAGTTTGGAACTGTAAGCTTCAGCATATGTGAATGAACACAGAGATAAGTTTAAAGAAAGACGCCTACGTCAGGACAGGAAATCCTGCGTTAGGCGTCTTTTTGCTGTAATTATGATCAGCTCCGGGGGAGCTTACTACCATACTGTGCCCGCAGTTTCTGAAGCTTCTCGAGCTTGCGCAGACTGCTGTCCTTGTTGAGGAGACCCACGCCGAGAATCAGGTTCTCGATGATATAGGTCGGTCCGACCATCGAATGAAATTCCCACACCTCACCGCGCCCTGCGTAGAGCACAATATCGGCATCCTGCGAGCGGGGATAGACCAGCCTGTCGGTAATCAGGATGACGAGATAGCCCGCTTCGCGTGCATAGTCGAGAATGACCTCCGTCTCCGGCAAAAGCTGGACAAAACCGAACACCAGCACGACATCTTTTTTGCCGGCATGCATTAGGGCTTCCATGAGCTCATGGCCGCTTGGCGCCATCCGTTTCAGGTTGAGACCATATCTGGCCATCCGGTAGGCCATCAGCTCAGCAAGACCCACGCAGGGGCCGGGGCTATAGATGTAAATATGCTTCGCGCTGGATAAAGCTTCCACTGCGCGCTGCAGCAGCGTTTCATTCAGATAGCGGCTGGTTTCCTGCAGGTGATGGGAAGCAACCTCCAGCAGCATTTGCGGCAGGGAGCTGCCGCCGGTCCGCTGCATGGCATCGCGCATTTTCTCTGAAGGGGTGGATTCGAAACGGAAGCGCAGGCTGTTTTTGAAATCCTTGGCATGCCGGTAGCCCGCCGCTTTCCAGAACCGTGACACTGAAGCGATGCTTATATGCAGCTCGTCAGCCATTTCCTGCTCGGTCATATAGAGGACGCGCAGCTCGTTTTTTTGAATAAAATCGGCAATGACCCGCTGGTTCGGCGAGAATGGCCGGCGGTTCCAATCCTTGTACATAGGCTGTTGACCTCCTGAACATAATGATGCTTCTCCACTATAGCCTGCCAGTATGATGTAAATATTTTTACAGCGTTAAAAATCATGGAAAAAAGATTACACCCTCTTAACAAACGGAAAAAGCTGCCCTGACATGCTCTCCCTATACTTAAGTTAAATTCCTGAAGGGGGCTACGAAGTAATGAGTACCTTGAAAACGCGCTACACCCTTACCCAGTCGCAGAAAATGATGATTTTTGTGCTGTCCATGTCACTCTACGGATTGTCCAACATGTTCACGGAGCTGATCCCGAGTGTGCAGCTGGGGCCGGTTGAGCTGTCGGTTGAGTATTTCGCTTTCATTCCGCTGACGCTGTGCATGTTGTTTCATCCGCTGTATGCTGCCGTGGGGGCGGCGGTCGGCGAAGTCATCTTCGGCGAACTGATGCTGGGCCAGTTTGGCGGGCTGGGGGAGCTGGAGAAATTCATAACCTTCTCACTGGCAATGTATATCGCTGGCCGGATGGTATCCGATCCGAAGAACCGCAGACAGGTCGGGATTGCGGCGATCAGCGGGGTAGCGATTCACCAGTTCTGCAGCTCTGTGATCGACATTGTTAAGGTGTGGGTCGGTGTGGAGGAACTCGAAGCAGTTAAAGGCCTGGCGGAAAGTATTGTGATTATCGAGGGTGTCGGATTCCTGAACGATGTGCTGTTTTCGGGTATACTGTTCGCGCTGCTTCCGACCATGTATCTGGTGCCGCGCCTGTATGGCAAAATCGAGCCGCTGCTTGGCATGAAGCCGCGCGAACGGAATATGCAGTATGCATCAGGCGGCGGAAACCGGCTGTCTCCTAAGCTGCTGGGCGGCGGAATTGTACTTGCCCTTGTAGCCCTTGGCGCAGAGCTGCTGTCGGAATCGGGCTGGAGTATCGGCGAGTTCGAGCTGCCGGGAGCAGAATCCCATGAAGCCAGTCTGATCTGGGTCAGTATGCTGGCTGCGGCGCTGATTGCGGCACTGGCTATCGTCTTCACCCTGCGCCGTGCCTCGCGCAGGCGGCAGGAAGCGGGGCAGCTGGATGGATAAGGTGGCACTGGAACTGAAGAATGTATCCTTCACCTATCCCGGCGCAGAGGTGCCGGTGCTGCAGGAGGTATCCTTCAGCCTCAAGAAGGGGGATTTCGTCGCGGTCATCGGTAGCAACGGCTCGGGCAAATCGACGCTGTGCAAATGCTTCAACGGTCTGATCCCGCATTACTACACCGGCGATTTCGAGGGGGAAGTTATGCTGCTCGGAGAGTCTGCGGAGGGGAAAAGCGTCAGCGAGCTGTCCAGGCATATCGGCTATGTCTACCAGGACTTTGAGAATCAGCTGGTTCGTCCGACGGTGATGGATGATGTGTGCTTTACACCGCTGAATTACGGGCTGCTTGATTACCGGGAACGGGGAATGCGGGCACTGGAGCTGACAGGGCTTCACGGCATGGGCCGTGAATTTATCTGGCAGCTTAGCGGAGGGCAGAAGCATCTGCTGGCATTAGCCGGAGCGCTGGCCATGGACCCGGACATTCTTGTCATCGACGAGCCGGTGGCCCAGCTTGATCCGCAGCATGCCCGGCAGATTTATGACATTCTGCGCCGGCTGAACGAGCAGCACGGCAAGACGGTTGTCGTCATCGAGCATCATGCCGAGTTCATTGCGGAGTACTGCCGCACGGTGGTGCTGATGGATGCGGGGAGGCTGCGCTGGCAGAAGCCGGTGCGCGAAGCACTAAGCTCAGTAGACGAGCTGCTGAGCCTCAGCATCTATCCGCCCGATGTCACCCGGGCAGCTTGGCTGCTGCAGCCGGACCGACAGACTGCAGCTGTATATCCGCTGAGCAGCGAGGAGGGACAGCGCTGCTTCACGCGCCGCTTGTCTCTGTCGGATATCCAGGAAACGTTGGCGCAGCCACAGATAAAGGACTTACATTCTACTCCATCTGAGGTGAAGCCGGTTGTAGAAATGGAGCATATCCGGCTGTCTTACCGGACGATCCACAAAACGCTTCATCCGGTGCTGAACGGAATCAGCCTGGAGCTGTTCTCCGGGGAGCGTGTGGCGCTGATCGGCAATAACGGGGCAGGCAAATCCTCGCTCATGAAGCTGATTGCCGGAATTACCGCTCCTACCGGTGGCACGGTGAAGGTTAAGGGGATCACCGTCAACGGCCTGCCGCCGGAACGGCTGGCAGGCATCGCTTCTTACGTATTCCAGAACCCTGAGGATATGTTCATCGATGATTCGGTCCGCGGAGAGATCGCTTATTATCTGAAGGCCAGAGGGCTAAAGGATAAGGACGAAAGAGTAGAGGCTATGCTGGAGGCCTTCCGCCTCCAGGAGCTGGCCGGGCGGGATGCCCGGCTGCTCAGCGGAGGGCAGCAGCGCCGGGTGTCGCTGGCGATTGGCGCTGCTGTCCGTCCGGTAGTCATGCTGCTGGATGAGCCAACGGCCAATCTGGACATATCAACGAAGCAGGAGATGACCCGGGTGCTGCAGGCTCTGCGCGGTCACGTGGAGACGGTTGTCATTGCGACACACGATATGGCGCTGGTGGCCGAATGGGCCAGCCGGATTATCGTCATGAGTGAAGGGAGAATCCTTGCCGACGGCAACAAGGAAGAAATCTTCTCCGACGGGCAGCTGCTGCGGCGTGCCGGACTGGCTGAAACCCAGCTGATGGAAATGAGCCGGCTGCTGGAGCTGCCGCAGATCTGCTGCAGCCTGGAGGAGTTCGTTGCCCGATCCGAATGGAGGAAGGAGGAGCTTGTACATGGTGGAAGCCGTTAAACGGGCGCTGAACCGCATATCGGTGGAGCAGATCAAGCTGGAGCTGCTGGGCACAGCCTATAACAGCAGCAGTACTTTTCTCGGCAGGCTTGATCCGCGGATGCTGCTGATCTGGTATTTGTTCTTTGCTGTAACCCCATGGTTTGTGTATAACCGGACCATTCTGCTTGGCATGTTTGTATTTATGGTGGTAACTACGGTACTCTCACGGGTCAGCCCCTACATTGTGTTTATCCTCTGTCTGGGTCTGGTCAGCCAGATTGGCTGGATGTTTCTGCTGTCGCTCTTTTTTGGGGGAGGGGCGGAATCGCTGCTGCCGATGCTGACGCTTACGCTCAAGCTCTCCGTTATTTCACTGGCGAGCATTACCGTCTTTTCCAGTCTCGACCCCGAACGGCTTAGCGACGGACTGTCCGCACTGGGTGTCCCGGATGCTTTTGCCTTCAGCCTGTCTTACGGATACCGCATTCTGCCTACGCTGCTGGAGGAATTTCATCAGATCCTGCTCTCGTTCAGGCTTAGAGGCCAAAGGCCGCTCAAGCACGGATTCCTCTATATGCGTACCGCTGCCTATTATTTGCGGATTCTCGTGCTAGTCTTTTATCCGCTGATGCTGAATACGGCCAAACGCTCGCGGACCACCGTAGAAGCGCTTGAGACCAGAGGCTACACCTATGCGGTCAATAATCCGCAGGTCAAAAAGCTGCGCCTGTCCTACCTGGTGATGCAGCGCAGAGACTGGCTGTTCGCCGCATTCTCCGCTGTATATGTCGGCTTGCTGTTTCCTTTGGGAACCGTGTTTCCCAATCTAATCTACTAATCCAAGGAACTAAGGAGTGTCTCCGCTTATGAATATAGATCTGCACACCCATGGCAAGCTGTCGAAAAAATCCGATTTCTCCGTAGAATATTTCCGCCAAATGGTCAGCGAGGCTGTGGCGAACGGGCTGCAGGCACTGGCGCTGACCGAGCATTTCAATACATCGAATTTCTTCGGAATGTATGAGACACTGGATAGGCTCTACCCCTACAACGGCCACTATTATGAGGCGGATGGCCTCCGCATTTTTCCCGGGATGGAAGTGGATATTTCCGAGACCGGCCATATTCTGCTGATCGGGCTGAAGGAGGACATCCTGTCTGTCCGTTCCGCGCTGGAGGGACACACACGGGAAGGGGAGTTCATCCCTTTTGAGGAGCTGCTGGATCTTGCGGACCGCTACGGTTTATGGAAAATCGGTGCCCATCCGTTCCGTACCTCTACGCCCCTGCACCATCTGGATCCGCAGCTGCTGGCCCGGCTGGACGCTTTTGATCTGAATGCTAAAGATATTTATATGCAGGGGGCAGACACTTACCGGGCACTGATTGAGCCGTTTGCCCATAGACTTGGGGTTCCTGTCATTGCCGGCAGTGACAGCCACCAATGCCTGCAATACGGCAGTGTCGTGAACCGGTTGGAGCTGGAATGCTCCACTGTAGAGGAATTGAGAGCAGCGATAAACCGGAGACAATATTCGATCGAAGTCTCACCCTGCCTGCACACGAAGGTGAAAGGCTCGATTATGATGAAGAAGCTGCTCAAGCAGATGCACGGCGAGGCTCCATCAAGGGACGAGGAAGCGGAGTATAGCGCCTAGAAGATTGATATTCTGGTATCCTGAAGCTGACTTATAGATGAAGCCGCGGTTCTCCGATAACAGGAGAAGCCGCGGCTTTGCTGCTTTTTATAGACTTAGGAAACGATTGTTATATAACGTCTATATAATAATATAATGGATGAATTGGCTGATATATACGAATTTTACGCTTGTCTATTAAGAGAGAACACGTTAACAATAAATTTGTCTGAATTCTATAAGTCTTCATTAGTAAAGAGCAAGCAGTCGCTGGATTTAATGGGAATTCTGGAGTCTTTAAGTGATGAACTGCAATTTTCTTGATCGGATGAAGCCAATATTGATAAGGCGTCATTCCCGATTAAGAGAAGCATAGGCCTCGATTGTTAACGTTACCAATAAGAGCAGGCAGACAGGATATGGGAGGTGTAATTTGATGCACACGTTAAAAAAATCATGGAATCCACACTATGAAAGCGCTATAATTATTAGCATGGAGTATAAACTAAAGGGGCAACGCTATGAGAAAAGGAAGAATGTTTTACGGGATTTTTATTCCGATCCTCATCCTTGGTGTAGGGCTGGTTGCCAGCTTCGGCAGCTATATCTATATCAGTACGATCCAATCCGTAGACAGTCAGTTCTCAAGCAGCAAACAAAGCTATATTGAGCAGATTAAGAACAACCTGGAGCATAAGATCCAGAGTATTGAGTACGCTTTCAACACCTATAGTACAACGAGCTCCTTTCAGGAGGTGGTTACGAATCCGATAACCATTCAAGACTTTGTGGCTTACCGTAACGTCAATTCGCAGCTGAATTATATCGCTTCCATGACTGCGGAGGGCACGGAATATTCCCTGATCAGTCTGGAACAGAACTGGCAGATCATGAATGAGCGGCTAACCAGCCTGACTGAGGCGGATGTGGAGCAGCTGCGTGAGAAGTATATCGACAATCAGGATCAGAGCTTGTTCTGGATCAAGACCGACAATGGCATCCGCTTCGTCAACACGCTTCCGGTGTTCTCCAGTAAAAAGCAGGCGATCGCGTTATCCGATATTTCGAAATATACGCTGGATAACATTATCAAGACCGAGGAGAGCTCACAGGTCTATATCCTCAATAAATCAGGAGAGCTGCTGTATCAATCCGGGCCGGGAGCGGAAAGTCTGACTGCCGGGCAGTTCCAGGAGCTCAGCGGAACGATTGCCTCCGGCGAAGAGAATGGCAAAGTCAAGCTGGAGGCAGGGGACACGCGTCCCCTTCAGCTGCTGTATGCCAAGTCCTCCTATAATAACTGGATTTATCTCACGGTGCTAGACCAGGACGAGATTGCCGGCACGCTCAAAATGACAAAGTACGGACTGTATGCCCTGGGGCTGCTGTCGATTCTCCTGATATGGATTGTAGCTTATTTAATCGCGCTATATTTTACGAAGCCTATCCAGCAGATTAAGCGGAGCCTGTCCATCGTCCCTCAGGCGGATACCGCCAAGAATGAGATCGAGTACATTATGCATTCCATCGATACCATTCTTTCAGAGAAGCAGTCGCTTGAGAGCTTGATTGAAGCGGAAATGCCGCAGCTGGAGACCCAGCTGATTCTTAACCTGTTCAGGGGCCGAGTCACCCCGGAGGTGCTGGAAAAGAACCTGCAACGGTTTGGTTATGCGCCTAACGGGACCGGGAAGTATGCCGCAATGCTGATTCAGCTGGACAGCCTGGGTGAGCAAGGGACCACGAATAGGGACATCTTGCTGCTGGCGATCAACAAAATGGTAGAGGAAGTCATTCCGAAGCAGATGCGGATGCTGCCCATCATTCTGAATGATGATACCCAGGCTACGATCCTAACCTTCCGGGAGCAGAGCGAGCAGGAGCTGAACAAAGAGCTGCTGGATTATGCGACTGCACTGCTGAAGGCGGTGAGGAATTATCTCAAGGTCCCGATCAGCATCGGCATCAGCAAGTCTTATACAGATTTGCTGGAGAGCAAGGAGGCCTGTGAGATGGGCAAACAGGCGCTGCATCAGCGTCTGAATCTCGGCAAGGAATCGATCATCTTTTATGAAGATATCTCCATGGTCGTTTCCGGTCCGGTCTTGCTCCACTATCCGGCGGAACTGGAATCACAGCTGTTCAACGCCATCCGCCTGGGGGATAAGGAGCAGGTTGCCGAGGCGCTCTATCCTTTCCTGGCCCAGCTGATCGGCAAGAACAAAAGCACGCTGAACTTTGAGGTCATGCTGGTGCGTCTGGTGAACAACCTGATTCAGCTGGAGCAGCATCTGGGCATCCAGGTCCTGCTGACCCAGGACAACAATAAGCTGTACCACCGGGTACTGGATATCCGCAATCCGGAAGAGATCGAACGCCTGCTGGTCCAGGAGGTTATCTATCCGATGACCTATACCATGAAAGAGAAGATGAGCAAGCAATTCCGCTGCCTGTCCGATAAAATCACCGCCATCGTTGCTGCCGAATATGACTGCGAGCTTACGCTGGAGAGCATCGGCGAGCGGCTGCATTATAATCCGAATTATCTGAGCAGCATCTTCAAAAAAGAATACGGAACAGCGTTCAGTGAGTATCTGATGAACTACCGGCTGGAGATGGCGAAGAAGTGGCTTTCGGAGACAGATATGACGATCAAAGAGATTGCCGAGCGTCTGCAGTATCATAACCCGCAGAATTTCATCCGCTCCTTCCGTAAGAAAGAACAGGTGACACCGGGCACTTACCGCAAGCTGCAGCAGGGGGCATAAAATAAATTGCAGCAGGCAAAATGATCAGCACAGTTTCACCGGGCAGCCAGATACAAAAGAAACGGTACCGTCCTTAGGTTAAGGCGATACCGTTTCTTTATAACTATATACATTGAACTAATGTGTGCAAAGGTCCTAACCCTTTACAGCTCCCATCAGGGCACCCTTGGTGAAGTGCTTCTGGACGAAAGGATAGGCGATCAGCATAGGCACCGTGGCAACGACAATGACTGCCATTTTGATCGTCTGCGCCGGCGGCACAATATCGACGGATGTTCCCTCAGCCTGCATCCCGCTGGAGACGATAACAATCTGGCGGAGCAGCACCTGAATCGGCCATTTTACCGAATCATTAATGTAGAGAATGGCGTTCATGTACGTGTTCCAGTACGCTACGGCATAGAACAGGGAGATGGTCGCAATGGACGGCAGGGCCAGCGGCAGCATGATTTTCAGGAAAATTCCAAAGTCATTGCTTCCGTCAATCTTGGCTGATTCCTCCAGACTGTCCGGTAGTGCCTGGAAGAAGTTACGCATGATAATCATATTGAAGGCATTGATCGCTACCGGGAAAACCAGGGACCAGTAGGAGTTGATAAGCCCGACTGATTTGACAACGAGAAAGGTAGGGATCATCCCGCCGCTGAACAGCATGGAGAACACGACAATGAAGTTAATGGTGTTGCGGAGCGGCAGATACCTTCTGGACAAGCCATAGGCCATCAGTGCGGTCAGGATCATACTTACAATCGTACCCACAATGGTGACACTTATGGACACGCCCAGACCTTTAAAGATCGTCGGAGTTGATAGGATATAGCGGTAGGCGTCCAGTGAAAAGGTAGTCGGGAACAGAATGAATTTTTTCGCAATCACTTCCTGGGTGGTCGCGAAGGAGCTGGCGATAATGTTTACAAAAGGTAAGAGACAGGCAAGAGCGATCAGAATCAATAGGGTGGCGTTCGCAATCGAAAATACGCGGCTGCCGAGCGATTCTTTTCTTCGTGTGCTGTGGTTCATTTCATATCCTCCTCGTAATCGGTTACCTCTCAATCGTAACAAGAGGGCCAAATTACGTATATAATCCGGGCATGAGGTGTTCACTGTGCAGACCTGGAAAAGGCCTGAATCAGCACATAATCATTATCTTCGGCTGTAATCATCACAGGAGGTCAAGAAAGCGCAAACACTGCAGCCAAAAGGGTCCGGGACATGTTAATCACATAATGATTATATACGTAATCTCTGGAATTCCTTAGTCTAGAGGACGTAATCCCCGAATGACCAAAGGAGGCTGACAAGTGAAAGTTTCAAGTATCACCGCACCAGCAAATCTGCACCTGGAAAAGAGGAAAAGCGCAGCGGTCCTGACTGCAGTAAAGAAATACAAGCTCTTATATCTGATGATATTGCCCGGGCTGCTGTATTTCATCGTATTTAAGTACATGCCCATGGGTGGGCTGGTGATTGCGTTTCAGGATTATCAGCCGTTCCTCGGAATCACGGGCAGCGATTGGGTCGGGTTCAAGCATTTCATCCGGCTGTTCACCGAACCTACCTTTATGATGCTGCTGCGCAACACACTGATATTGTTCGCTATGAACATTGTGCTTTTCTTCCCGCTGCCGATTATCGTGGCGTTAATGTTGAATGAGCTTAGGAACCGCCACCTGAAAAACTGGATTCAGACGATTGTCTACATCCCCCACTTCATGTCATGGGTTATCATCGTTTCGATTACCTATGTATTCCTGACTGTGGACGGCGGCGTCATTAATGAATTAATCGCCAGTCTCGGCGGCAAAAAAATCAGCTTCCTGACCTCACCGGAATGGCTGCGCACGATCTATATCGGGCAGATCATCTGGAAAGAGCTCGGCTGGTCCACCATCATTTATCTGGCTGCCATTACCGTAGTTGACCCTCAGCTATATGAAGCTGCGGAAATGGACGGCGCTGCCCGTCTGCGCAAAACATGGCATGTGACACTGCCGGCCATCCGTCCAGTCATCATTACCCTGCTGATTCTCAAAATCGGCAGCACGCTGGATCTTGGCTTTGAACATATGTATCTGCTGCTCAACTCGCTTAACCGCGAAGTAGCCGAAATTTTTGACACCTACATTTATACGGCGGGCTTGAAGAACGGACAATTAAGCTTCAGCACCACGGTAGGGCTGTTCAAAGGTGTGGTCGGTCTCATCCTGGTTATGGCCTCCAACAGGCTGGCTAAGAAGATGGGCGAAGATGGCGTATATTAGGCAGTGTCTACGAATCTACTAACTTATTCAAAGGAGAAGTGTTATGACAAAAAGATGGGTCAGTCTACTTGCAAGTGTTACCTTACTTACCACAGTGTTATCGGGATGTGGCGGAGATAAAGAAACGGCTAAGAATGCTGCTGTAGCGGATGAATCTAAGCCCCTGGAGATAACCTGGCTGAATATCCTGCACACGGCTTCACCTCCTACAGACACTATTAAGAAGCTGCTTGAGGAATACACCAATACGAAGCTCACCTTCAACTGGGTGCCCGACGCGTCCAAGGAAGAGCGGATCACTACAGCGCTGGCTTCCGGCGAGCTTGCCGATATCGTAACCTTGACCATGATGACGAACTCCTCGGTGAGAAGCTCCCTGAAATCGGGTTTGTTCTGGGATGTCGGCCCTTATATCGACGACTACGACAATCTGGCCAAAATCGCTCCGGAAATCCGGGCTGCGGCTTCTATCGAAGGGGTGCTGTACGGGGTTCCATTCCAGAAGAATCTGGCGCGCTCCGGCTTCATTTTCCGCAAAGACTGGCTGGATAAGCTGGGGCTGCCGGTCCCGACCACGCTGGATGAGGTATATGAAATTGCCCGTGCCTTCACAGAGGATGACCCGGACGGTAACGGCATTGACGATACGACCGGCTTCGGCGACAGATCTGACCTGAGATACAGCAGCTTCAAAACGCTCAGTTCCTACTTCGGCACACCGAACGGCTGGAAAGTGGATGACAGCGGCAAGTTCACACCGGAATTTGATACTCAGGAATATATGGATACGATGAATTTTTCCAAAAAGCTATATGAAAACGGATACTTGGCCCAGGACTTTGCTGTTACCGCCAAAACCGACCAGCAGCAGCAGTTCGCCCAGGGCAAAACCGGGATTTACACCGGTATGGTCGATATCTCCAGCCTGAGAACGCTGGCGCAGGATCTGCAGGAAGGTCTTGAACTCGTGCCGGTTAACAAAATATCAAACGGTGACGGACAGTATCACATCTGGTCAGAAGGCAGCGGGGTCGGAGGTCTGATGGCATTCCCGAAATCGGAAGTCAAAACCGAAGCGGAGCTGAAACGGCTGCTGCAATTCGTCAATGACCTGATCGATGAAGAGGCATTTATGCTGATGACCGGCGGTATTGAAGGCACGCACTATGAATATGATGAGAACGGCGCTTATAAGGTTCTGAATACCGAGCTATGGCAGGCCGATGTTCAGCCTTTCTCCTCCAGCAGACCAAGCGAAATTGCATATACGCTTAAGGATGCCAACCCTGAGAAGCAGCTGGCAAATGAGCTGATCCGCGAAAATGACAAGTTTGCCGTTCTTGATCCTACCGTTCCGCTGGACTCAGCCACGAACAATGAACAAGGAACCGAGCTGGCGAAGATCATCACTGATGCAACGTTCAAATACATTATGGGACAAGCGAACGAAGCGGACTTCAAGAAGGCGGTACAGACCTGGAAGGATTCGGGTGGTACCAAAATTACGGAAGAGTACGAAGCGGCCTATAAGCTGACCCAGAAGTAAGCATTACGTTTGTACAGGCGGGCCCACCCTTCTCAGGTGGGTTCGTTTTGACGGAAAAGCGGTATGTGTGCCTGGAGGCGAAGTGATGAGATGAGAACGATATGGGTCAGTAAAAGTGGCGGAGGAGACTTCACCTCTGTTCAAGCTGCAATTGACAGCATCCCGGAGGGGGCTGCGGAGGAAACGGTTCTGTTCATTGAATCGGGAGTGTATAAGGAGAAGCTCCGGATTCCTAAACCGGACTTGCGGCTGTATGGTGTAGGTGAGGTTAGACTGGTGTATGACGATTATGCGACGAAGCCGGGCAGTGACGGAGTGCCGATGGGCACCTTTGCCTCATGCAGCACTTACATTACCGGTGACAACATCCGGGTGGAAAATATAATTTTTGAGAATACAGCCGGGGAGAGTGCCAAGGTAGGCCAGGCGGTGGCGCTTTATGTCGATGCCGACAAAGCAGTGTTTAAGAATTGTTCGTTCCTGGCGGCCCAGGATACGCTGTATCTGGCGAAGCCGAAGGAAGAGAAGCAGAACAGAAGCGGACGTAATTATTTTGAGCATTGCCGGATTGCCGGTGATATTGATTTTATTTTTGGCTCGGCAACGGCGTATTTTGAGGAATGTGAAATCATCAGTCTGAATGTGCAAAAGGAAGTCAACGGCTATATAACCGCAGCCGCTACGCCAGCGGATAAAGAGGCGGGTTTTGTATTTCACCGTTGCCGGCTGGTCAGTGATGCGGCTGCAAATAGTGTGTATCTGGGAAGACCATGGCGCGACTATGCCCGGACGGTGTTTTTGGATTGCCGGATGGGCGGGCATATCCGCCGTGAGGGCTGGGACGACTGGGGCAAGCCCAGTGTGAATCATACGGTACATTATGCCGAGTATGGCAATGACGGACCCGGTGCGGACACGGATGTCCGTGTCTCCTGGTCTAAGCAGCTGCAGGAGCATGAGGCCGGGCGGTTCACGCTGGAGGCTGTTTTTGGCGGAGATACGGACTGGACGCGCTGAGGATTTTACTATTTTCACTATATTTAGGAGGTTAGCAGATGGGGAAGCAGTGGGCTGTCAGAACGGCGGAGTCGATCATGGAGCGTCTGCCGAGGCTGTATCAGGATAAAGGCTACAACGGGAAATGGTCATATGATTACGGAGTGGTCTTGAAAGGGTTTGAGCTGCTGTGGAAGCAGACAGGCGACCGTAAATACTTCGACTATATCGCTGACAATATGAATTACTTCATTCAGGAGGACGGCAGCATCCGCGGATACCGCCAGGACGAATACAATATCGACCATATCAATAACGGCAAATTGCTGTTCACCCTGTATGCGGAGACGAGCCTTGAGAAATACAGGCTTGCGGCAGATTCCCTGCGGGAGCAGCTCCGCACTCATCCCCGGACAAGCGAGGGGGCGTTCTGGCATAAGAGCATCTATCCGTATCAGATTTGGCTGGACGGTTTATATATGGGCTCTCCGTTCTATTTGCAGTATCTGCTGGCTTTTGAAGAGGGCGGGTCGCTTACGGATGTAACGAAGCAGTTCATTGTGTGCGAAAAGCATACCAAAGATCATGCAACCGGGCTGCTGTTTCATGCCTGGGATGAACAGAAGGTGCAGCCGTGGTGCAATCCGGAGACGGGCCTGTCAGCGAATTTCTGGGGCCGCTCGATGGGGTGGTACCTGATGGCGCTGGTGGATGTGCTGGAGATGCTGCCGGAGGACCATGCAGACTATGCTGAACTAGTACGCATTCTGCGGGATACTTTAACTGCACTGGAGAAATTCCAGGATGCCGAAGCCGGTGTGTGGTATCAGGTCGTCAATCTCGGAGAGCGTAAAGGCAACTACCTGGAAGCATCGGCTTCCAGCATGATCGTGTATGCAATCGGCAAAGGTATCCGTTTAGGCCTCCTGGATGCGGGCTGGAACGTTGTACTGGACCGTGCTTATGAAGGACTTATTACGGAGTTTGTACTGGAGACCAAGGAAGGCTGGGTTAACCTGAACAAAAACTGCCAGGTCGCCGGGCTGGGCGGTGCCGATAAACGGGACGGAACTTATGCCTACTATATCAGTGAGCCGATTATTACCAATGACCAAAAGGGGCTGGGGGCGTTTCTGCAGGCATGCGGTGAGTATGAACATTTAAGAGCAGGGCAGCTCACTGCGGAAAAGGGAGGATCACATGCAGCAGGTATATAATATTGTTGACTTTGGAGCGCAGCGGGACAGCGGAATACCGGCAACGTCAGCCATTCGAGAGGCAATTACAGCGGCAAGCCTAGCCGGAGGCGGGACCGTGTATATTCCGGCAGGGCGGTATCTGAGCGGCGCGATTCTGCTGGAGAGCAATATTGAGCTGAACTTAAGTCCCGGCGCGATCCTCTCTTTCAGTACCGATCCGGCTGATTATCCGGTTGTAGAGTCCAGATGGGAAGGTGTGAGGCAGCAGGTCTATGCTTCCTGTATTTATGGCAGAGACCTCGTCAATATCTCTATCACCGGCAGCGGAACGCTTGAAGGTAACGGCGGGCCATGGTGGGATGTGTTCCGGAACCGCCGCCAGGAGCTGGAATACCCGCGTCCCAAGCTGATCAGCTTCGACCGCTGTTCACGGGTAACCATCCAAGATGTTTCCCTGCAGAACTCGCCCAGCTGGACGGTTAATCCTATAGAGTGCAGTAATATTACGGTCGACAATGTTTCGATCCTGAATCCGGCTGATTCTCCGAACACAGACGGCATCAATCCGGAGTCCTGCTCGGGTGTGCGTATCAGCAACTGCAGCATTGACGTCGGGGATGACTGCATTGCCATTAAGGCCGGAACCGAGGATACAGCGGAACGAATTCCCTGTGAAAATATTACGATTACGAACTGCACCATGGCCCACGGACATGGCGGTGTGGTGCTTGGCAGCGAGATGAGCGGAGATATCCGCAATGTTGTGATCAGCAACTGCATCTTCAAAGAGACCGACCGCGGCATCCGCATGAAGTCCCGGCGTGGCCGGGGAGGGATCATCGAAGACATACGTATCTCCAATATTGTGATGGACCAAGTACTCTGTCCGTTTACGATGAATCTGTATTATTTCTGCGGGCCTCGCGGCAAAGAGAAGTACGTCTGGGATAAGAACCCGTACCCGGTCACCGAAGAGACACCTTGCTTCCGGAGGATACATTTTGCCAATATTACGGCACGGAACGTACACGCTTCTGCCGGCTTTTTGTACGGCCTGGCAGAGCAGTATGTCTCCGAGATTACTTTCAGCAACGTGGACATTTCCATGGCGGAGAACGCGGTGCCGGGTCACCCGGATATGATGACCGGCATGGAGAGTATGAAGAACCGCGGCTTTTACCTCGGCAATGTGCGGGATGTGAGGTTTCAACAGGTTACGGTAGAGAATCATGAAGGCCCGGCTTTTTATATTGAGAACGGGGACGAGGTGGAGCTTATTCACTGCCAGTCCCGGAATACACGCAAGCCGGAGCACCTGGTGGAACGGGTAACACTCTCCTCGGCTGATCTGAATGTATAAGGATAGGATGGTGGCTTATATGTCTGGTGAAAAAGTACCCTTAGAAGCTCTGCTTGGTGATCTGCCTGAGTCTGGGCCTGGACCGGTTGAAGCGGTGCTGCTGAAGCAGGAGGTTCATGAAGGCTACCGCCTGGAATCCCTGCTGCTCGATTTGAATGGCATAGAGCGGGTACCGGCTTCTGTTGCGAAGCCGCTTGCAGGGGATGGCCCCTTTCCGCTTGTGCTGTTCAATCACTCGCATGGCGGGGATTACACGAATGGCCGCAAGGAATTAATCCGCAGCAGCCCTTATCTGCAGCAGCCTTCGTTCGCCAAGACGCTTACGGATAGGGGATACGCGGTCTGCTGCATTGACATGTGGGGCTTCAATGAGCGCGGCGGCAAGAGTGAAAGCGAGCTGGTGAAGGAAATGCTCTGGCAGGGGAAGGTCCTGTGGGGCATGATGCTCTATGACAACCGCCGGATGCTGGATTATATGTGTTCCCGCGCCGATGTCGATGCTTCCAGAATCGGAACGGTCGGCATGTCCATGGGCGGCCTTATGGCCTGGTGGCTGGCTGCACTGGATGAACGGATCAAGGTAACGGTGGATATCTGCGGGCAGGTAGATGCCCAGACTTTGATTACTAAACGCGGACTGGATCATCACGGCTTCTACTCCTACGTGCCCGGATTACTTAAGTATTATACGACCCTGGACATTCAGCAGCGGATTGTTCCGCGGGCGCGGATGAGCTTGAACGGCAGGAGCGACCGGATGTGTCCGGCCGAGGGGGTCAGCCTGCTTGCGGACGGCCTAGCCGAAGCTTACCGGAAGTCCGGGCATCCAGAGCATTGGCAGAATGTTACGGCTACCGGAGGCCATATGGAGACACTGGAAATGCGTGTGGCCTGGCAGTCTTTTTTGGCGGCTCATCTTTAAGGAAGCTGGTGAAGCCTTGAATGTGGTGGGACCTGTTGAAGCCCCAATCATATAGTTTGATTTCGTCCACCTAATTTCAGCATTTATCCTGATATTTACGGTTTAAATGGATTTTCTCCATTTATTTTGATCCAAATCCGGATCTGGAAGTGAAAGCGGAACATTTAAGCGGAGATTTTCCAACTAACCCCTTGATGCTGGTGCTTGAGAGATAATGAAGTGGAGAAATTCCACTTAGATCGTTCACCATACGCACAAAAAATTTAGAAGGGTGGCCAGTTGAATGACTGCTATGATCAGAAATCCCGTCTTGCCCGGATTTAATCCGGACCCGTGTATCCTGCGTGTTGGGGAGACCTATTATATCGCTGTCTCATCGTTTGAGTGGCTGCCTGGAATCCGGGTATACCAGTCCGGCAATCTGGCAGAGTGGGAACATTGTACAGATATTCTGACCTCACAGGTTGATCTGAAGGGGAATCCGAAGAACGGCAGCATCTGGGCGCCGCAGCTCAGCTATCATGATAATCTGTTCTACCTGCTGTATACGGATGTTAAAAGTACCAAACGACCGTTCAAGGACTGCCACAATTATCTGATGACGGCACCATCTGTGGAGGGCCCGTGGTCGGAGCCGGTCTATCTGAACAGCAGCGGCTTCGATCCTTCCCTGTTCCATGATCGAGACGGTCGCAAATGGCTGCTGAATGCACTATGGGATTACCGCATTCTGGAAGGTAATAAATCCAGCGGTATTGTAATGCAGGAGTATGACCCTGCGGAGCAGAAGCTGATCGGCCAGCCGCTCAAGCTGTTCGACTGTACACCGCTGAAGAAGACCGAGGCGCCGCATATTTACAAGCGAAACGGCTACTACTACCTGATCACCGCTGAAGGCGGAACGGGTTCAGGTCATGCGGTAACCGTTGCCCGTTCGAAGGAGCTTGCCGGCCCTTATGAAGTAGATCCTCGTAATCCGATGCTCACCTCACGGAATAATCCTGAACTGTCGCTGCAGTGTGCCGGGCACGGCAGCCTGGTGCAGACGCCGGGCGGGCAGTGGTATATGGCTCACCTCTGCACCCGTCCGGTGGACGGGAAATATGCCATTCTGGGGCGTGAGACTGCGTTGCAGCAGGTGTATTGGGACGAAGAGGGCTGGCTGCGTCTAAGTGCCGGCGGTAATGAGCCGCAGCTGGAGATTCCGGCACCGGAGGGAGTACATTCCCTAAATAGACCGGTCCGCAGCATGTTATTTGAAGATAGCTTTGACGGTCCGCAGCTGAAGAAAGAATGGAATACACTGCGGATTCTCGCAGACGACAGCTGGTGCTCGTTGAAAGAGCGACCCGGTTATCTCCGGATCACTGCAGGAGAGTCGGTGCAAAGCCTGTTCAGGCATCATATCCTGGCAATCCGCCAGCGTGATATTCATTTCCGCGCGGAGACTACGCTTGAGTATCAGCCGGGCAATTATCTGCAGATGGCCGGACTGATGCTGTACTTAAATGACGAGAATTATCTCTATGCCTATGTAACCTACGAGCAGGAGCAAGGCCGGGTGCTGCGGCTGATGAAATGCGCTGCGGACAGCTTCAGCTATGAACCCGAAGCTATCCCGCTTACCGGAGATAAGCCGGTTCATCTGGCTGTATCGGCTGAAGGCGCTGCCGGGCAATTCTACTATCGTACCGGTGACGAAGCGGAGTGGATTGCTCTGTACTCGAAGCAGGAGCTCGGCTTCCTCTCCGGCGGGTTTACCGGTAATTTCATCGGCATTGCAGCGCATGACATGGGGCAATTCGCCGGTAGCTACGCCGATTTCTCCAGTTTCCGGTATGAAGGCAAAGATCAATAGAACATAAGAATAGCAGCGGGATGAACGGTGGGAGCGCCGGTCATCCTTTTTGCTTTTTGCGGATTGGCGGAGTAATGTGAATAATTGAGAAGTTAATTATTAGTTTATTCCTTTAGGAGAGGCGGAATTGAAGATGAACACGAGAATGTTAGGCCGTGAAGGGCTGCAGGTATCGGCGCTTGGACTAGGCTGTATGGGCATGTCCGATTTCTACAGCGGGCGGGATGATCAGGAGTCGATCCGCACGATCTACCGCGCCTTTGATTTGGGCGTTACCTTCCTGGATACTGCAGACATGTACGGTGTGGGCAAAAATGAAGAGCTTGTCGGCAAAGCAATCAAAGGCCGCCGTAACGATGTGATTATTGCTACCAAGTTTGGCAACGTGCGCAGTGCGGACGGAAGAATGCTCGGGATCAACGGCCGTCCGGATTACGTGAAGTCTGCCTGTGATGCCAGTCTCCGCCGGCTGGGCGTCGATCATATTGACCTCTATTACCAGCACAGGGTAGATCCGAACACACCCATTGAAGAAACTGTCGGCGCTATGGCGGATTTAGTACAAGCAGGTAAAATCCGCTACATCGGCTTATCTGAAGCCGGAGCGGGAACGATCCGCCGGGCACATAGTGTGCATCCCGTGTCCGCGCTGCAGACAGAATATTCGCTCTGGAGCCGGGATGTTGAGGATGAAATCCTGCCCGTATGTCGTGAGCTCGGAATCGGCTTCGTGCCTTACAGCCCGCTCGGAAGAGGCTTCCTCACCGGACAGATCCGTTCGTTCGAAGACCTGGCAGAGGATGATTACCGCCGGAATTCCCCGCGTTTCCAGGGCGACAATTTCAACAAGAACCTGGAGCTTGTAGAGCGGATCAAACAGATTGCTGCAGAACAGGAGGTTCAGCCGTCCCAGCTGGCATTAGCCTGGCTGCTTGCCCAAGGGGAGGATATTGTGCCGATTCCCGGAACCAAGCGGACGAAGTATCTGGAAGAGAACGTTGGGGCACTCGATATCGTGCTGAGTGAAGCGGATCTGCAGCGGATTGACGAAGTTGCTCCGAAGGGGGCTGCTGCCGGAACCCGCTATCCGGAGCAGGGGATGAAAAGTGTAAGCCTGTAATTGAGCAGGCACACGTTAGACAATCGAGCAAAACATGCAAAGCAGCGCTCCCCCTGTTCTGGAGGAGCGCTGCTTTGCATGTTTGACAAAATGGCGGCCAAGGGTACATCGATCAGCCGTTAATGGCTTGTCAGAGACTACCTTGACGCTATGAACTATTGCTTTTTATTCTCGTTATCTTTCGGCGACACTCTGGCAGGACGAACGACCCAGTTGCTGCGGTTCATCGGTTTTACAGTATCGATCCGCGGATTAGCCGGTTCCTCGATTTTTGCGGTAGAGGTCTCCGCCTCTGCGGAGCCCTTTTCCGGATTACTCCGCTTGGCCAGACCCCCACCGTTATGCTTGCCCTTGTTCCATACTCTGTTCTTGCCCACACGTTACACTCCATTTCTATATGCTGATTTATCAACCATATCACAATAAGGAAAGTGATGAAAGAAGCAGTTAAACCGGGTAATTAAGTGTATAACTCGTGTGAAATAGGGAGAAAAAGGGGAATATACCTTTTTTAGTTGTGAAAGCATAAAAACGATTTTTTGACAAGTTATAAAGTGTACTATTGATATCCTGTACCCCTGCCTATAATGGTATAGAATTGAAAGGAGAGTACCCTGATGCCCATCAAGATTATTACGGATAGCGGTTCCGATTTACCCCTTGAGTATGTTGAGAAGTATGGTGTTACGATCGTACATCTGCCGGTTCATTTCGGGGATGAGCTAATGCCTGAGAACACGTCTACCAAAGATTTTTATGCTAAAATGGTTAACTCCAAGGAGCTGCCGACCACGGCTAGTCCAAGTCCGCAGAGTTTCCTCGAAAAGTTCAAAGAAGTGGAAGCAGGTACAGATATCATGGTTATCTGCATGTCCTCCAATATCAGCAGTACTTATCAGACCGCAATGATTGCCAAGGAAATGTATGAAGAAGAAGGATTTCCTAACGCAATTGAAATTATAGATTCGAAGAGATTCTCCGGAGGCCTGTCACTTATTGTGGCAACGGCGGCGAGATTATCGCTCACTTGCAGCAGTATGGCAGAACTAAAGGAAATGGTGCTTACCCAAATCCAGGAAACGACGGCATACTTCACGCTGGATACACTGGAAAATGTCATTAAAGGCGGAAGGCTGAACCGTTTGTCGGGTGCCGTAGCATCCGTGCTGAACATTAAGCTGCTGCTCAAAATCAGCGACGAGGGTATCGTTGAGGTCGTGGAAAAAACACGCGGGCTGCCAAAGGCGCTGAATCATCTGCTGGCCAAGCTGGATGAGAAGACATTCGATTACGAGAAAGCGGCCATTGCCATCGTGCACAGTAATTGCGAGAAGCTGGCGCTGGAAATCAAAGGACGGATTCTTGAAAAGCATCCCTTCAAAGAGATTGTTTTCTCCAGCATGGGCTCGGTGATGGGCACTTATGCCGGTGAAGGCGGGATCGGAGTGGCTTTTTAGGCTGCTGCCACCCTATATAATCATCTCCAACAGTACCTGGCCACCAGCCGTTGTACGGTTTTTTTGGGCGATTAGACACTATCATATAGGCACCTGCATAGAATGGAGCAAATCCATTTACGGAGGTCAAACCTTATGCCGACATATAATACGGGTCAGCCATCAACGGTGATTTATCAAGCTGATCCAGCGGTTGTCCAGCATTTGCACGGTGTGCGCGAATCCCTGCACCATTCCTGCAAGCCATACTTAAACCACAAAGTGAAGGTGCAGACTATTGACGGAATGATGCATGAGGGCATCATTGCCGGCATGGACAGCAAACATATGTACCTGATGATTACAGTGAATGCCGAGCCGGCACGCGGGTTTTATAATCCGTACTACCATCCGTATCCGGGAACGGGATATCCATACCCGGCACCGATTAACAACAACGCTATTCTTCCGCTGGTGCTGTTCGAACTGCTCGCCATTTCTTTGGTCTAATGAGCTGACGTTACAGACCTATCAGAAAAAAACAGACATGAACCGGTTCAGCGGCTGTATGCCCCATGACCGGTCATGTCTGTTTGTGTTTGTAAAGGGTGCAGCCGTCCGCCTTGAACTCCTCGCTTCTGGTAAGACCCGCAAGATGTTAAACTGGGAAGAAAAGCTAAATCAGCCGAAGGAGGTTCCGAATGATTACATACCCGGTGCTCAAACCAGGAGCGGCAATCGGCGTGACTGCATCGTCTTTTGGAGTAGATGAATTGTCTAAGGATATTTTTGAAGAGGCAGTTGCCCGGATGCAAGAAAGAGGTTATCAGGTCATTCTCGGTCAGACGGTCTATAAGAAGGGCAAAGCGAAGTCTGCGCCGGGCAAAGAGCGGGGGATGGAATTCAATCAGATGATGCAGGATGAATCCGTCGACCTGATCATTCCGCCATGGGGCGGGGAGCTGCTGATTGAAATGCTGGAGTTCATTGATTTTGACCAGGTGCAGGGAAAGTGGATTCTAGGATTTTCTGATATCAGCCTGCTGCTGCTCACCATTACCTTAAGAACGGGTATAGCAACCGCGCATGGACCCAGCTTCGGCGATTTGCGAGGGCAACGGACGGACGAGACCACAGCGATGTGGCAAAAGGTGCTCGCTACGCCTTCCGGCGGCTCCATTCTCCAGCATTCTTCACAGAAGCATCAGGGAAAAGGGGAGCCAGACGGACCTTCGCCTTATATTTTTCATTTGAATACCAAGACCGGATGGAAGACGGTATCAGGAAAGGACGAAGCGCTCACAGGGCGCTTGCTCGGCGGATGCATAGATATTATCAGGCATATCATCGGGACGCCATACGGCGATGTTAAGCGTTTCAATGAGGAGATTATTCATGGGGAGCCTATACTCTGGTATCTGGAAAACTGTGAGCTGAATGCCGTGGATGTCCGCAGATCACTTGTTCAAATGAGATATGCAGGCTGGTTCGATAACTGTTCCGGAATTCTGTTTGGGCGCAGCGGAGGCAATCAGCCGGTTGATAATTATACGGCAGAGGATCTCTACCGTGATCTTTCGGAGGAGCTGCAGCTGCCGGTCATTTATGAGATGGATTTCGGACATGTCCCTCCGCAGATGACGCTGATTAATGGTGCCTATGCCGAGGTAGAGGTAATGAACGGCCAAGGTAACCTTAAGCAATATTTCCGCGAATAGTGAAAATAGAGCAAAGAGACAGCCCGGCGGGCTGTCTCTTTGGTGTACTTGCGGTGATATTACGTATTCACAATAGCGGTGATTTCCTCATCCAGGTCCAGCCGCACATCTTCACGGTAGGCGCGGATACCGTATTCACTATGCATGTAGCGTAGAATAGCTTCGATCATATTGGACTCTACAAGATACTGGCTTCGCCCCTGGATCCAGACTTCGGCGGTATAGCCGGTATCTTCCTCCCAGCTAAGCTCCACCTGTACGTCCTGGACATGTACCGCTTTGCGCTCAGCCATATGCAGGCAGATAGCATTGATGATTTCATCCATACTAAGAACGGTAGTTGGCATTAGTAGCGGCTGTTCCTTTCTTCAAATCTGCGTCTTTCTCTTCTGCGGCGGAAGAAGGACATGATCAGCACCACTACAAGGTAGATGGCGAGCATATTAATTAGGAATCCGATAATATTACCGAAGGCGCCCATTCCGGCGAACATGCTGCCGAAGAGGAAGCCGGCGAGTCCGCCGATCATTAGCCCCTTCATTAAGCTCCCGCCGCTGAAGAATCCCCGTTTTGCAGTGGAACCGGCAGTTCCTGCCGTAGTGCCTTTGGTGCTATCACTTTTTTTCACGTTGTCCGTAGTTGATTTCTTGGGAGTCGTGGTAAAGCCGCGGCTTCCGGATTTGAACCCTCCGCGTCTCGCATCTGCGAAATCGGGAACGGTAACAGCAAAGAACAGGGTAAAGGCCATTACGATCATCATTACACGTTTCATGGATTTCATTTAGTACAAGTACCCTCCTAAAGGTTGTCTTGAAATTTTGTGGTTCTGCTCAGTAATACGTAGTATGCCCTAGGAGGTTTCAATTTTAATTAAAATTATTACAAGTTAATAGTCTGAGGAAGTCAGTTTAGACAAAAAAAAGTGCGTGGACTGGGTCCACGCAAACAGCAGTTTCAGAGAGTTGCCTTGTTCTCCACATACCCGTCCGAGACAAGTTCAAGCGCTCCGGTAGCCGGATCAATGATCATGCCATGTACAGGAATGTTTGGGGGGAGTAAGGGATGGCGCTTAATCAGCTCCACAGTCTGAATTACCCCTTCTTCCACATTGTCAAACCCGCGCAGCCATTTGGTTAGTTTAATTCCTGAGTTCTCCAGCGTGGACAGCACCTCTTCGGAAACACCGCGTTCTTTGATCGAATTGATCATTTTGTCCGCATTCAGTGAAGCCATACCGCATTCATAGTGACCGACCACAACCACTTCATCCGCATCCAGTTCGTATAGGGCAACCATTACGCTGCGCATAACCGATCCGAAAGGCTGGGAGATGATCGCACCAGCGTTTTTGATGATTTTGACATCACCATTTTTGAAATTCATCGCTTTCGGCAAAAGCTCTACCAGCCGCGTATCCATACACGTGATGATGATCATTTTTTTATCCGGAAAGCGGCTGGTCAGATAGGCTTCATATTTTTTCTTCTCTACAAAGTTCTTATTAAAATTCAAAATATCCGATATTTGAGTCATGATCATTCTTCCTCCCAAAGGTTTTTTGTGTGTATCTTTTTAAGCGTACTTGGTACAGCAAATCGCTTCAAAAGCGTACCCTTATAAAATTATTGAGCCTTTACGTATGTACGTAAGGTCTAACGGGCTGATGTTTCACATCAAACTTCCTGCTGCCGGGCGTAAATGAACTGGCGATCCGAAACATTGATTCCATCGCAGCCGCAGCTCTCAGTATCAAACAAGAGTTTAAAAAAACCAGGCTTCCCGCCAAGCCTCTCCGTCAGCTTCCTCTCCGTCAGCTTCCTCTCTGCCAGCGGCGTAACTTGAATGTTCATGTTCTGTTCACGCTCCTTGAGTATGAGTGATTAGATGATATATTTCAAATTTGAAGCTGAATGCTTTGAAATGATTATACGGATTATAATTAACACACGTCAATATCCCCGAATATTCAGTTCTTCTTCATAATGCTGATCGTTATAACATCTTTGAAAAATATTTTGGAGACTCAGAAAAGCCCTGCCGGTCATAATAGCGGTGCGCGTCAGTTCTGCGGGAATGACAATGAACCTGAATTCTGTCGCAGTTCCTTTGTTTAGCAACCCTGCTGGCGTACTCTTCAATTTTTTGCCCGATACCTTTACCTCTTATGGATTCATCAACGATAAGATAGCTTATGCAGGCAATATCCCCTATAAGAGCTAACTGGGGAATAAAATGTAACGAAATGCAGGCAGCCACTCGTCCTTCATCTTCATAAACCATCAGCACTTCATCGGGATGAGCTAGGAGCCTTTCTATATTTTCTTTAATAAAGGACTCGGTATTAGGGTAGCCCAGCTGATCTAACAATTCAGATATTCCTTTCCAATCTTCAACCCGTGCGTGTCTGATCATTTCCTTCACTCCTTTTAGTGCTTTCCAAAATTAGCATTACTATAGCCCTCTGTAAATCTGGAGTCCAGTACCACGACAGGTTGATTTTTGTGTCATCTGGTTGGAAAGACATTGCAAGCTGCTCCAGGTACCCGGCGCGGTTGATTATACTGATCTAAAAAAGTATCATCAAGAGGAGTCAGCAAAACAGAGAAAGCAGGTGCATAGGAATGGAACAAGCAGTAAAAGAAGAATGGGAGAAATTTCAGGAGCTCTTATCCAAAATCAGCGGCTATAACGAAGCTATCGGACTCCTTCATTGGGATTTGCGCACAGGTGCCCCGCGAAAGGGCGTAGAGGTCCGCTCGGGAACGATCGGTATGCTCTCCGGAGAACTATTCAGACTGGAGACCTCGCCGGAGATGGGCGAGTTTACTAAATTTTTCAGCCGTCCTGACGTTGCGAACCAGTTGAGTGATGCCCAGAACAAAATCGTTAAAGACTGCCTCAAGGAATATGAACGCAGCAAGAGCATTCCATCCAAAAAATTCGAAGAGTACTCCGTTCTGGCAGCCCATTCCGAGAGCATGTGGGAAGAAGCCAAGGAAAACGATGATTTTGCTTCCTTTGAGCCTTACTTAAGCAAGATTGTCGCCTTCAAACAGGAATTTATTGATTACTGGGGTGTCAAGGATACCCGCTATGATACGCTGCTTGATATGTACGAGCCCGATTTGACTGTTGCCAAAGTAGATGAAATCTTCGGCCGCCTCCGCGCCCGTCTTGTGCCGCTCGTAGAGGCGATTAGTGCTTCACCTAACAAGCCGGATACCGAATTCCTGAGCCAAATCTACGCCAAAGAGCAGCAGGAGAAATTCGGCCTGTTCGTGCTGGAGCAGATGGGTTATGACTTTGAGGCAGGACGCCTTGATGAAAGTGTGCATCCGTTCGCTACCGGACTCAATCCGGGCGATGTGCGTATCACGACCAATTATTTGCTCGATAATGTAACGAGCGCAATTTTCAGCTCACTGCATGAAGGCGGGCACGCCCTGTATGAGCAAAATATCAGCAAGGATCTGGTTGGTACACCGCTTGCTACCGGCACCTCCATGGGAATCCATGAATCCCAGTCGAGACTTTGGGAGAATATGATTGGCCGCAGCCGTGCTTTCTGGCAGCGTTACTATGGTGATCTACAGCAGTATTTCCCTGAGCAGCTGGCGAATGTTGAAGTAGAGCAGTTTTACCGCGCGATCAACAGTGTAGCCAATTCGTTTATCCGGATAGAAGCCGACGAGCTAACGTATAACCTGCACATCATTGTCCGTTATGAGATCGAAAAGCTTATTTTCAATGAAGGCCTTGAGGTTAAGGATCTGCCTAAGGTCTGGAATGCCAAATATCAGGAATACCTGGGCATCACCCCGCCTTCCAATGCGCTGGGCGTACTGCAGGATGTTCACTGGTCCGGGGGCGACTTCGGTTATTTTGCTTCCTACTCCCTGGGGAATATGTATGCGGCACAGATTCTGAATACGCTCCGCAAAGAGCTTCCGGAGTTCGACAGCCTGATTGCTGAAGGTAATCTGCTGCCGATTAAGGAATGGCTGACGGATAAAATCTACCGCTTCGGCAAAAGTCTGACCCCTTCGCAAATTATAGAGCAGGTAACCGGCGAGCCGCTGAACCCGGATTATCTGGCCGATTATCTGGAAGCGAAATATACAGAGCTCTACAAACTGTAATCCGGCTGCCAAACACGTTATAATAGAAGGAAACGCAAACGGAAGGATTTTTGTGATGGCAAATACTTATACTTACAGCCGCAGGGAAGAGGTGGCGAATGCAATTACGCATGGTATCGGTACGGTACTGAGTGTAGCTGCGCTTGTCCTGCTCGTTGTTTTTGCCAGTCTGAAGGGAACGGCCTGGCATGTGGTCAGCTTCTCCATTTACGGGACAACAATGCTGCTTCTGTATCTCAATTCCACACTGGTGCATAGTCTGCGGGAGGGCAAAGCTAAGGATTTGTTCGAATTCTTTGACCATTCTTCGATTTATCTGTTTATTGCCGGCACCTATACGCCGTTCCTGCTGGTGGCGATCCGTGGAACACTGGGATGGAGCTTATTCGGCATCGTTTGGGGAGTGGCAATGTTCGGAGTGCTGTTCAAGGCTTTCTTCGTCAAAAAATTTCTGTTCATGTCTACGATCTTTTACATCACCATGGGCTGGCTGATCGTTATCGCCTGGAATCCGCTCTCGGCGTCTGTGGCCGGAGGCGGCATGACGCTGCTTATGGCCGGGGGGATCTTGTATACGCTCGGGACAGTCTTTTATGTATGGAGAGGCTTTCCGTTCCATCATGCAGTCTGGCATTTGTTCGTGCTTGCGGGCAGTGTGACTCACTTCTTCGCAGTCCTGATTTACCTGCTGCCGATCCGCTAACTGCAGTGAAATAGCCTCTAAATGATGCATTTTGCATACAAAAAAAGATGACAAGCAAAAAGGCTTGACATCTTTCTTTGTTTTCGGTATCATAAGGGACGTTGTGAAGCTGTAAAGTGTTTTTCCTTGACGAAGGGAGTGCCCTTAATGAGTCAGGAGAATAGGCTCGAGAAAACGAACCGGATCAACCTGTTATTCGCATTCTATGAACGGCTGCTTACTGATAAACAGCAAACGTTTCTGAAATATTATTTCCACGATGATTTCTCCCTGGGAGAGATCGCTGCGGAATTTGCAATCAGCCGGCAGGCCGTGTATGAGCATATCAAACGTGCCGAGCAGGTGCTGGAGAATTATGAAGAGAAACTTGGCCTATTAGCCAAACATGAAGACCGTAACCGATATTTAGAAGAACTGCGCAGACTGCCGGATAATGGAATGCTGCCTGAGCAATATAATCAGCGGTTCACGGAGCTCGTGGATCGTCTGCAGAGGTTAGAGTAGCATGAAGGGAGACAGCCGCATATGGCATTTGAAGGTTTAAGCGGAAGATTGCAGAATGTGTTCAGCAAGCTGCGCGGCAAAGGTAAAGTATCCGAAGATGACGTAAACGAAGCCATGCGCGAAGTGCGGCTGGCGCTTCTGGAAGCCGATGTTAACTTCAAAGTAGTCAAGGACTTCGTGTCCAAGGTGAAGGAGAAGTCCATTGGCAAGGAAGTAATGGACAGCTTTACTCCCGGCATGGTTATCATCGACATCGTTAATAAGGAACTGACCGAGCTGATGGGCGGAAGCCAGGCGAAGCTGGCCAAGTCGAACAAGCCGCCAACCGTGATTATGATGGCGGGTCTGCAAGGGGCCGGTAAGACGACCACTTCAGGCAAGCTAGCCAAGCTGCTGCAGAAGGGCAATCACCGCCCGCTGCTCGTAGCCGGCGATATATACCGTCCGGCTGCGATCAAGCAGCTGCAGGTGCTGGGCGAACAGATTAAGGTTCCTGTATTCGCATTGGGGGATCAGGTTAGTCCGGTAGAGATTGCCAGACAAGCTGTCCAGCATGCGAAGGACAATAATCTGGATTATGTCATCATCGATACTGCAGGCCGCCTGCATATTGATGAAGCGCTGATGGATGAGCTGAAGCAAATCCACACGGTTGTTAATCCGGATGAAGTACTGCTTGTAGTCGATGCTATGACCGGTCAGGATGCCGTCAACGTAGCCGACAGCTTCAACAAGCAGCTTGAGCTTACCGGTGTTGTGCTGACGAAGCTCGATGGCGATACCCGCGGTGGTGCGGCGTTGTCCGTCAAGGCCGTAACCGGCTGCCCGATCAAATTCGCTGCTCTGGGCGAGAAGATCGACGCGCTGGAGCCGTTCCATCCGGAGCGGATGGCTTCGCGAATTCTTGGTATGGGCGACATGCTCTCCTTGATCGAGAAGGCTCAAGCCAACATCGATACCGAAAAAGCGAAGGAAATGGAACGTAAGATGCGCAATGCGGAGTTTACGTTCGACGATTTCCTGGAGCAGATGGATCAGGTTAAGAAGCTTGGCCCAATCGACCAGATTCTCGATATGCTGCCTGGCATGAACAAAGCCAAGGGCGTGAAGGACCTGAAGGTTGATGACAAGCAGATGGGCCGCGTCGAGGCGATTGTTCATTCCATGACCAAAGCCGAGAAAGCCCAGCCCGAAATCATTAACCACAACCGCCGCAAGCGTATTGCTGCCGGCAGCGGAACGAACGTCGCCGAGGTCAACCGCCTGATCAAGCAATTCGATGAGATGCGCAAGATGATGAAGCAGTTCTCCGGCATGATGGGCGGCGGAGGCAAGGGCGGCAAGAAAAACGCCATGAAGCAGCTTAAGAGTCTGGGCGGTAAAGGCGGCATGAAATTCCCTTTCCGTTGATCTACTGCTTTTGTCCTTATCCTTTAAAGGTTTGCCCATAGATCAGACATAGTACAACATCAGATGATCGAGACGGTTTATCTATTGATCTTAATGTTTCATTAGATCAGACATAGTACAACATCAGATGATCAAGACGTTTTAGTCTTTTGATTTCAATCTTTTGATTTAATCATCTTTTGATCTTAGAAGTTTGTGTAAAACCCGGTTCCCAGATACCGCCCGTTGTTAAGCGGGTCCCGTCAGGGACGGAAAGCGATCCTGCTCCATCATCCCAAGATCCCGCCAGTCTGAACACCTACGCCAGTTGCACTTAAGCGGGTGTCCAGAGGGCGCAGCCCTTGGGGCCCTCCCTTGGAAGGGAGGGTTTGGGAGGGATCGAAAAAAGGTTTAGATAAACTTCTTCCCAATATTTCGATACTTTTTTAAGGAGGTGAATTTCGTGGCAGTACGTATTCGTTTGAAAAGAATGGGTGCACATAAAGCGCCTTTCTACCGTGTAGTGGTTTCCGATTCCCGGTCCCCTCGTGACGGTCGTTTTATCGAGGAAATCGGTTACTATAATCCGATTGAACAACCGGCAGTAGTTAAGATCGATGAGGAAAAAGCTCTTAAATGGCTTCAAACAGGTGCACAAGCATCTGATACCGTCCGCAACTTGCTTTCCAAAGCAGGCGTGATGAAGAAGTTCCATGAGTCGAAGCAACAGAAATAATGACTGATTGCGAGGGTCCTCTATGGAAGAATTAGTTGGAGTTATTGCTAAGGCTTTAGTGGATCATCCAGAAGATGTAACGGTGCGGACTGTGGAGAAGGATCACCTGATTGTTTATGAGCTCTCTGTACATCCTGATGATGTCGGTAAGGTCATTGGCAAGCAGGGGCGGATCGCCAAAGCACTTCGCACAGTAGTTACATCCGCAGCAGTCAAGAGCGATAAACGCGTGACCGTAGATATTTTATCTTAATCGATGCGCACAATGAGGGGCTAGGGATAGTATATCCCGGCTCCTTTTTGGTTCAAATATAGAGAAGTGAATAGATAAAGGAGTGGGTAAAATGGCGGAAGAACTTACGGTAGGCAGGCTGGTCAATACGCACGGCATTCGCGGGGAGATCAAAATCTTGTCGGCTACCGATTTTCCGGACGTGAGGTTCGCACCCGGTAAAAAGCTGCTGGTTATCCCGGCAGACGGCAGCCCGAAATTCGAGGTGATTGTAGAATCAGCGAGAGAGCATAAGGGGATGTTTATTGCCAAGCTGAAGGGATACACCAATATTAATCAGATTGAGAAGTACAAAGGCAGCCTGCTTAAGGTTCCCGGCGACGATCTGGTGGAGCTTCCGGAGAACGAATATTACTTCCATCACATTGTCGGCTGTGAAGTCTACACAGATGAAGACAGTAGCAAGCCGTTAGGTACAATTACAGATATCCTGCAGCCGGGGGCGAATGATGTCTGGGTAGTGAAACCCGCGAAGGGCCAGGACATTCTGATTCCGGTGATCAATGATGTCGTACTGGATGTGGATATCGCCGCCAAAAAGATCACCGTTCACCTGATGGAAGGGCTGCTGCCATGATGAGAATTGATGTGCTGACGCTCTTCCCGGATATGTGTGAGGGTGTATTTAGCACAAGCATTCTTGGCAAAGCGCGTGAAAAAGGAATTGTCTCACTGAACGCGGTCAATTTCCGCGACTTCTCAGGCAACAAGCATAATACTGTCGACGATACGCCGTATGGCGGAGGCGGGGGCATGGTGCTGAAGCCGGATCCGATATTTGCAGCGGTGGAGCATGTTCTGGAGAGTGTGCAGGAAGAGAACAGTCCGAAGGGCCCGGATTCTGAAATAGTAGGGGAACCTTCTACAGCTACTCCGGTGAAGCCGCGGATTATCCTGATGTGCCCGCAAGGGCAGACCTATAACCAGCAGATCGCTGAGGAATTGGCCCGGGAGGAGCATCTCATCTTTATCTGCGGTCATTATGAAGGCTATGATGAGCGCATCAGAGAGCATCTGGTGACAGACGAACTGTCCATCGGGGATTATGTACTGACCGGCGGAGAGCTCCCTGCGCTGACCGTTATTGATTCGGTGGTCCGGCTGCAGCCGGGAGCGCTCGGAAATGAGACCTCAGCCATCACGGATTCCTTCAGTACAGGCCTCTTGGAGTATCCGCATTATACGCGTCCTGCGGAATTCCGCGGCTGGAAGGTGCCGGATATCCTGCTGAGCGGACATCATGCCAATATCGAGCTTTGGCGGCGCGAGCAGGCGCTTAAGCGTACGCTGGAGCGCAGACCGGATCTGCTGGATACCGCCGGGCTTACGGCGAAGGACCGGAAGACGCTCGATATACTCAGAGAGCAGCTGGGACAGCCTTGAGCCTAATTTTATTAGGAGTTGTCATATCTAACGTCTTTTTAACGTATATTACGTTGAGGAGGCGTTTTTTGTTATGTCCAAATGGTTATATAAATCTCAGAAGAGAAAAAGCTAGACACAGAAACATCACAAAAAAATACGAGCAAATGTGCGTTGGTATCCTTATTTTAGGGTAATGAATAGAGGTGCCGCAAAAACACTCTCAACTTAGACGCAGCGAGCTCAACAATCGAAAGGAATGAACACAAGTGACTACGAATACGCATGAACAACTCAAGCCAGACGTGGACACTGTCCACAAGGAAGCGGAGCCGCTCCGCACCGTTAACGATATCATCGAGTTTTATACTAATCGTAAATCGTAACTTACTATAGGATGGCACAAAGAAACTTTAAAGAGGTACCCGGCCGGGTGCAGCTTTAAAGTTTTTTTGTGCATATGTATAGCTGAAGACATAAAAAAGACCGTCCGAAGACGGTCTCTCTACCCGAGGCGCTTTTTATTACTTTGATCCGTATCCCGCGCCACCAAGGCTTAGGTTCAGCCGTTGGTCCGGGTAAGGGATACGTTCAGCATGTCATGCTTGATGTGAACGCACCTCCTTTCCTTGTGCCAAGAGTATAGCACAGCCTTTCCCGAAAATCTATAAAAATTAAATAATATAAAATGTGAACTTAAGAATGCTACATATGAGTTGCTGTAAAGCCATATACATCTGGCATCAGAGCAACTCTACTTCACCATTCTTAAGTTCATCTTACATAGTTTTAAATAAATTTCCGCTTGAATGTAAGCATTTTCTGGAGTATATATAAATATAGATAGGTAATACATACCGTCGGGGTATAGCGCAGCCTGGTAGCGCGCACCCTTGGGGTGGGTGAGGTCGCAGGTTCAAATCCTGTTACTCCGATAACCAAAAAAACCGCTTTCTGCAGGATTCTGGAATCCTTGCGGAAAGCGGTTTTTGACGTTTGAAATGGTTGGTTATTCTACCGTATCCCTGCTGCGTTTGAGCTGGAAGAGGCCGGTAACCAGCGAATACGTTCCTACGGCCAGAAGCGCTACAATTGCCCAGGTATAGTGACGTACCGAGTAGGTGAGGGACGCGAACATGATGAATATGGCGATGCGAAGGACCCCTTCATTCATAAATCGTCTGCTTGCTGTGCTCATGATTGCTGCCTCCTCATATTAGTTATATTGGTTGATAAACAAGCCCGAAAACGTTTTTATTCTTTGAGTTCATTATAAACCTTTTCTTCAGAAAAAGACACACTTTGTTCACAAGTACTTTATTTCACAATAATTTCACATGGCGCAGTAAATTCACAAAAAATTCACCATGAAGTATGCCGAAAATTATTAAGCCCAGGTTCTGCATCCCTGTACCCTTGCCGTTGCCGCTTTATCACGGACCTCATAAAATACACAAACGAAGGAGGAGGGATAGTCTGGTGGAAGCTTATTACAACTGTCTGCACTGTAAAAACAAAAGGGTGCGGATTATGACTACAGATGGAAAGCGGTATGAGGGAATTGTTGTCGACGTTGACAGAAATAACGTGTATCTGAAAACCAAAGGAAACGGCCGGATGAAGACATCTGCTTTTTATCCTGGAAGCTATTATGGCGGGTACTACGGATACGGCAGCGAAATTCTAACCTTGAGTCTGTTTACACTGCTGGCAATCGCGCTAATCTAAATGAAAAAAACGGGCTTTCCCAAGTTGAATTGGGATAGCCCGCTTTATTGAATGTTTTTCTATTACCGGACGGTAATGGCGCCGATCTCAGTAGAGAGGGCGAGCAGCGGTCCGCCTCCATTATAGTCCTGTTTGCCTTTGGATACACCGCTAATCGCGCCAAGCTCACTTGAAGCCTTCACGGTGCATTTAAGACCGCTGGTCAGTGTTGTTTTTATAGCGCCTACGTCACTGCTGGCTGTAAGGCTGCTGCTGCTGGTCATACTGCCTAGTCCAAGAGAGATGCTACCGGTATCCGTTTGAACAATGGACTTGCCGGTAATTTGAACATCCTGGAGAGAAATTGTTCCGACATCGCTGATAATCTTGAAGGTGCCCTGGAGGCTACTCAGTTGAACCGAACCAACATTATTATTTATCTCATATCTGGTGATGCCCGCCGGAACTTCAATTACATAGTTGATGCTGAAATCGGAATGCTTGTATTTCTTTTGCGCCCAGGTCCACAGGTCTTTCTTGGGACTGTCCTTGGGATGAGCGGATACCATAAGCTTGCCGCTGCTGCTCTCGATTGAAACCTCGGCATTATCCAGAATCTTCTGGTCAACTTCTTTGGTCACCGGGTTATGTGCGATAACAGATGCTGATACATGTACGGTATCTCCTTCAACCGAGACGACTTCGATTTTGCCGACCGCATTATCCAGAATAAGCTCTGTTGAATCCCCGCTCTTCAATGACACTGTAAGATCTTGTCTTAGTCCGCTCTCATTAATCTGGTCCGCTACCTCTGCTGCAGCTTCCTGGACGGCTTCCTGTACACTGCCAGCAGCTTCCTGTACATTACCGGCAGCTTCCTCGATGTCTTGGCTTACACTTTCTGCAGCCTCACTGAGTCCGAGATTAAGTGATTCCAGAAAGGGAGTGCCGTTATCACCAGAAAAGCTCTCCTCAAGCTGATTATCAGCAGCCTCCTTGCCGGGAAGCTCCCTGCAGCCGGCCAGCAGCACCAACGAGAAGACGGTGACTGCCGCGATTATTGCTGTGCTATGTTTTTTTCTCAACAATATTACCTCCTACAAAAATTCTTGTCTGCCTATGTAGTATCAATAGTATATATTATGGTAAATAATTGAAGAACAGGCTGCAGTCGGGTTCCTCTGCTGGACTATAGTCCAGGATGCCCGGTGTCACTGTAATTTGATCCGTATGTATGGTAAAATGGGCTAAAGATTAGCTGTCTTATGCAGCGGAGCTTGAGCTTGGCAGCGGGAACAGACCGTCACTCAGTCATCATTTAAGTGCGGTCTATTTACTATTTTTGACTGTGAGAGGTCAAGGGAGCGATGAGCCAAATGGTATATGCAGCAGTTCTGATGGTAGTGTTAGTTATTATTGCTGTTTCTTTTGTATCCCGGAGCCGTAGCAGCAAGCCCAAAAGTCCGGGAACGGGTACTGCCAGCAACGTAATATCAATGGACAGACATCGTAAAGCAAAGCAAAGCACTGTTGAGCAGCCTTGCTCCTCCTGCAAGAAGAAGAACGGGAAGCTGATATTTTATGCCCAGGACAATGGAAGCGTTGTCGGACTATGCAAGGACTGTAAGGCAAAGGCGAAAAAACGGGATATGATGCCGTTATAATCAAAAATTATGTTGTAATTGCCTATCTTTTATGATACTATTATTTCTGTTGTGTGGAATACGGTGGTCCGCTGCGGATAATGAGGGAGAGCAAAGGTCTCTCCGGAAGAGGCAAGAACACCTGTACGGAAGGAGGAAGTCCTAAATGAATATCCTACAAGCAATTACGCAAGAGCAACTTCGTAAAGATATCCCTAGTTTTCGTCCAGGTGATACTTTGAAGGTGCATGTAAAAGTTATCGAAGGAACTCGTGAACGGATCCAGTTGTTCGAAGGCGTTGTAATCAAACGTCGCGGCGGTGGAATCAGTGAGACTTTTACAGTTCGTAAAATTTCTTACGGTGTTGGTGTGGAAAGAACTTTCCCAATCAACTCGCCTAAGCTCGAGAAAATCGAAGTGGCTCGTCGTGGTAAAGTTCGTCGTGCGAAGCTGTACTATCTTCGTGAACTTCGCGGTAAAGCTGCAAGAATTAAAGAAATCCGTCGCTAGAATAGTGACAAAGAAGGGGCTTGAATTCAAGCCCTTTTCTTTTTTCTTGCAGACAGTACCGTTTCTTTTTGTGATGCAAACATTGAACTTAAACATATATGCCTTAGGATCAGCTTCTTCCGAAAAGGCCTCCTGAAGGAGTAATTCGTGGAGGAGTTTTTGGCAGGAGTTTTTTTGTTGTATAGTGGTTGTATAGTGAGAGTAACATAAAGAGAGGACGGTGAACTATGCAGCAGGATTTACAGCAGGGACAAGGCGAGACTGTGGAACCAGGCGGCCAGAACCCTCGAAAGCAGAAAAATGAAGTGCTTGAATGGATAAAGGCGATAGCCATTGCATTGGTTCTGGTAATCTTGATACGCTGGCTTTTGTTTAAGCCGTTTATTGTCGATGGACCATCCATGCAGCCGAATTTCCACACCGGTGAACGGGTAATTGTGAATGAGATTTTGTATGACATCCGCTCTCCGCAGCGGGGTGAGGTTATTGTATTCCATGTGCCATCGGAAGGCAGAGATTTTATTAAGCGGGTCATTGCAGTAGCTGGAGACACGGTGAAAGTGGAAGGGGATGTCGTAACTGTTAACGGCGAACCTGTAGACGAAACGTATATTCAGGGTGCGATTGATGCAGCGCATAATAACAATGCTCTCTATAATAACAAGGATTTCCCGAATGAAGAATTGCCGGACGGTACTGTACCGGAAGGACATGTATTTGTAATGGGAGATAACCGCTCAGACAGTACGGACAGCCGGATGATCGGCTATGTGCCGCTGGGGGATATTGTCGGCCGTGCCGATCTGATCTTCTGGCCGGTCAAAGATATTACTGTAATTAATCATTAAAATAAGCTGACAGAAAGTCAAAGGAGGTGACGGCAATGGCCATTCAATGGTTTCCCGGTCATATGACGAAGGCTAGACGGCAAATCGAGGACAAGCTGAAGCTGATTGATGTTGCAATAGAACTGCTCGATTCCCGTCTGCCGCTTTCCAGCCGCAATCCGATGATTGACGATATTTTGCGGGATAAGCCACGACTGATTATTCTCAATAAAAGCGATCTGGCAGATCCTGAGGCGACGCGCAAATGGCTGGCATACTTTAGAGCAGAAGGCCATGTTGCCCATCCTGTAGATGCGTCTACCGGAACCGGTATCAAGGAGATTCCAGAGCAGGTTAAGCTGCTGCTCAAGGAGAAAATTGACCGGCAAATCGCCAAGGGAATGAATCCACGGGCGAGCCGGGCTTTGATCGTGGGTATTCCGAATGTGGGTAAGTCAACGCTGATCAACCGGATGGCGGGCCGGAACATTGCTATCACCGGGGATCGTCCTGGTGTCACCAAAGGCCAGCAATGGATTAAGACGGGCGGAAATCTGGAGCTTCTGGATACTCCCGGTATTTTGTGGCCGAAATTTGAGGACCAGGAAGTAGGCTACCGTCTGGCGATAACCGGTGCGATTAAGGAAGAAGTTCTTAATATTGAGGATATCGCCTTTTACGCGGTGAAATATCTGGTCAAGGATTACGGCTCACGGTTCCAGGAGCGTTTTGGAATAGAGAAGCTGCCCGAAGATCTGGAGAATCCGGATGAAATTGTGGCGGTCATGGAAGCGGTAGGGCGCAAGCGCGGTTGTCTGATCAGTGGCGGGCGTGTGGACCTGGAGAAGGCTTCCCGGACCCTGTTGCATGAGCTGCGTGCAGGCAAACTAGGGACGTTTACACTGGAAACGCCTTAAGTACGGAGATTATCGGATTGGAGCCATCCAAGAGTTTGGGTGGCTTTTTTGTGTTTTCATACAGGATCCGCCCGTTGGAAAGCTGGGTTTATAATTAAAAAGAGGGATGCCTCCGGAAGTCTTCTTGTGATAAGCTGGCTAGTAGATGACCTGATAAATTGATATGGCGGTGGAGAAATAATGAGTACGATTGATATGCTGAAATTTGAAAAAGCGGGCTGGGAGCAATCCTACCGCCGGATTGCCGGTGTAGATGAGGTGGGCAGAGGCTGCCTGTTTGGTGATGTGGTTGCTGCGGCGGTGATTTTGCCGGAAGGCCTGATTATTGACGGTGTGGACGATTCCAAGAAGCTGACCGCCAAGAAGCGGGATGCCTTGTATGAGATCATTATGGAGCAGGCGCTGGCAGTCTGTGTCGGCCATGTAGAGTCTACGGTTATAGATGAAATAAATATTAAGCAGGCCTCACGCCTGGCGATGAAAAAAGCGGTTGAGGGACTTGCCCATACCCCGGATTATTTGCTGATTGATGCCGAGAAAATTGATCTTCCGCAGCCCCAGCAGGCGATTATCAAAGGGGATGCCAACAGCCAGTCTATTGCAGCGGCTTCCATTGTTGCAAAAGTGACCCGTGACCGGTTATGTGAAGGCTTGTGGGAGGAATTATATCCTGGCTACGGGATTAAAATACATAAAGGCTATGCGACTAAGCTGCACCGGGAGCAGATTATATCACTCGGGCCAACACCATTGCACCGGCGCAGCTTCATCGGAAGAATCCTGGCTGAACAGCAGACTTTATTTTAGAATGATACCTCTTTCATAAAAAGTGCAAGAATGTCGATATAATGATTAAGAAAAACAGTTATATAGTATGACTTGAAAATATACAATTTGGGGAAAGGTGGCGGAAGGGAATTTTGGAACTGTAGAGCGTTAGCGTCCGCCTGAAAACTTTCCGAAGGAAAGCTAGCATCGAAAGCATAAACAGTCTTCGGATTTCTACCGCTGATAGCGGGTAAAATCAAGAAATTCTTACGACAACAGCGGCTGGAAGTCCAAACATTCTCTGTAGTCACGGCCAATCCCAAATAGAAAATCATAAGTCAATCTATATAGAGTAGGAAGGGAGGGTAACGGCATGAATATCGGATCTTTAATTCGTGGTCTGCTTGGAGACAGTAAGCCTGGTGAAGCTAAAGCGCTGGAACTGAAGGAAGGCCAGGTTGTCCGTGGTCTCGTCCTCAGCGTATCGGATACCGGTAAAGAGGCGGTAGTACAAATTCAGGGCACATCGGTCCGTGCTGAGCTGGAAACTCCGCTGCAGCCCGGACAGACGATGACGCTGCAGGTTGCACCTCCCGGCGAGGGTGGGCTGCCGGTCCTAAAGCCGGTCTCCCTTAGTGATGCTACACTGTCATCCCCGCAAATGATGGGTGAAGCCCTGGAGTCACTCGGTCTCACGGACTCCAAGGCAGGGAAGGAAATTATTCGGGCGATACTGTCAGGGGGACTGCCGCTGACCAAAGAGACAGCTGCAAAGCTGGATGCTGTAATGAATGCTAAGCCGCAGGGCGTTCCGACTTCAGAATGGCTGGAGTCTGCCGTCATCTCGGTTAAACGTGGCCTTCCGGTTACGGCGGAGAGTGTGAAGGGGATTCAGCAGGCCGTTTTTGGACCGAAGCTGCATGAGCTGCTGGCCAAACTCGAAACAGAGCTTGGAGCATGGGTTCAACAGGAGGAAGACAACAGCAGCGGCGGCAATACTATCACTCGTCCGGATAAGCAGGCCACGACTAGTGGTGCTGGAGTTGCTGCAAGTGCCGGAGCGGCGGTCGAGCCTGCTTCCGGGAATAAAGCGGAAGATGTCCGCTTGGCAGCAGGCAAAGGTAATGTTAATGCTGCCGTGACAGATGAGGCTGCGGTTGACACGAAACCAGCTGCACAACACGCAGAGTTGCATCGGGCTTCCGCAGGGAAATCTGAGCAGGCTGCCGGAGCAGCAGGGATAAGAACAGGCGATCAGGAGCCGGAAGGTGCTGTAGCAAGCGGAGTGCCGTCTGAAGGGGAATCCGCCGGTGGCGGTGCACTTTCCAAAACAGGCACTGGTAAAGAACAGCCGGTAGCCGGGACTGTTGCTGCAGGTGCTCAAGCGAATATCGCGGGAAGTGCTGAAGCCGAGGGAGCGGGGACTGTCGCTAAGCCAGGAACTGCAGATACGGCAAGAACGCCCTCCGCTGCAGGGCTCCAAGGGAATGCGGCGGGGAGCACCGGATCAGAGGCAGCAGGAACTGCTGCCAAGCCGGGGGCTGCAGATGCTGCAAGAGTTGCCGGCAATCCGGCGCCTACGGAAGCTGATGGTAATGCAGTGAAGGGGGCAGATCCCGAAGCAATGGGGGGTGCTGCAAGGCCGGTGGCTGCGGAGCCCACCGGGGGTGCCCTGCTCGCAAAGCTGCAGGGCGTCCTCACTGAGCTGCGCGGCACGCTGCCGCAGCTCACAGAGCAGGCTGGGGCACCCGCCCAGCCTGCAGCCGGTAACGCCCCGCCTGGAGCGGCGGGGCAAGAGCAGGCCCCCGCGGCTGGTGCGCCGCGCGGGGATAACCCGGCTGCGTCTGCGCAGCAGCCGGGAGGGGCACCCGCCCCTGCCCAAGACACGGAGTCTTGGGTAGGGCGGGTACTGAAGCTGCTCGGTGCGGAGCACGAGCAGCAGGCGGTCCGCGGCGGCGCGCCGGCAGCCGCGGACGTGCGCACCGCGGCAGCGCCTACGGCCGCGGCGCTGCAGCCAGCTATCGGCGGGGCGGATGCCGCCGATACGCTGAAGGGTGTGCTGCTGCAGGTGATGGGCAGCAGCGACGCCCCGCCCGCGGTCAAGGAAGCCGCGGGCCAGCTGATCCAACAGCTAACGGGCCAGCAGCTGCTGCTGAATACGGACCGCACGGCGCCTTTCGCACAGGTGACACTGTTTCTGCCGCTGCGGGGTGCAGACGGGCAAGAGACGGCATCTGTTCATATTCAGTCGCGGCGGGGCCGCAAGGGGGAACTGGATGCGGCGAATTGCCGGCTCTGGTTTGATCTCGACATGAAGCAGTTGGGCCAGATAATGGTCGACGTTCAGGTTGTGGACCGGATCGTTAGCCTGAAGCTGCATAACAATGATCCGTGGGTACTTGAGCTGCTGGAAGAACGGCGGGATGATGTGGCGGCGGCAGTGGAGTCCATCGGTTACCAGCTGTCGAGCCTGCGGACAGAGCCGTTACCGGAAGCGGATTCGGCATCCGCATCCGCTCAAACTGCGGCGAAGCTGGCCGATTACGTTCCGGATTCCTATAAAGGAGTCGATTACCGCATATGAGTGAAGAGAGTAATGAAGAGCTTACCTACAGTATGAAAAAGGCTGTTGCCTTGAAATATACCCCAGGGAAAACCGAAGCTCCGGTAGTTGTCGCTAAAGGCCAGGGTGTGGTCGCGGATCTGATTCTGCAGAAAGCCAAAGAGAATGGAGTAGCTGTACAGGAGGATGCTGCACTCGTAGAGGTGCTGTCCCAGCTGGATCTGAATCAGCAAATTCCGCCGGAGCTCTATAATCTCGTGGCCGAAATACTCAGCTTTATCTATCAAAGCGACCGTTCTGCCGGGGAACGGAGACTGAAGTGAGGGAATCCTACAATGGTCAGCGTTTCAGCCGCAAGCTTAAAGGGGCGGCTGCGGAACAAGCGGCAGCCTTGTATTTGTCCTCTCAGGGTTATGTTATTCTGGAGGCTAACTGGCGCTGCCGCAGCGGTGAACTGGACCTGATAGCTGAGCACGGGGACGCCCTTGTATTTATTGAGGTGCGGAGCCGTAGCGGCAGTCCGCTGCAGGGAACGCCGGAGGAATCGGTGGATATTCGCAAAATCCGCCAGGTACGCAACACGGCAGAGGTCTATTTGCATATGAAGGGTCAGGAGGACCGGAGAATATCCTTCGATGTGATCAGCGTCCAGCTGAATGAGGATTTGAGCATTGCCGGACTCCGGCACATTCGTGAGGCCTTTTAAGAAGTTTAGTGATAAGCCGTTTCCGGATGGGCAACGAATGCCCGGCCTTACACAGACTGCATGCATGGGTCATTTCTCCAAGGAAATGGGTAAACATTATTGTGTCATTTTAATGCTACCAGAGGAGGCTGTCCCCGTGAGTAATCAACCGGTTAATATACAGGTAAGCTTTGCTTGCCAACATTGCGAACAGAAGATCGATGTGGATTTGGGTGCGGAGCCCTTGGCGGTCATTTGCTGCAGCAATTGCAATAAGAGCTTTACGGTCATGAGGCCGGCTATAGCTGAAGAGATATTGATTGACTGGGAAAACGAGGCGCTGATCCAAAAAATCAGGGCGGAAAAAAGCCAAAGCAGCCACAGCAGCCTGATGTCACTGGTTATCAGAGTGATCGAACTGCTGACCTGGCGGGATAAAGGAAATGGTCAAGTCGAAGCAATTAAGGAAATGCGCAAATGGCTGGTTGAGCATGAGGAGATACCGCCTTTGGCCGAATTGATTCATCTGGATGTTCATCAGCGGTCCAGCAAACGCGACTGGCAAAAATAATCAGCGGCCCTCCTTTTTTCATGTTGGGGGATTGGTTTGTGGGATTTCGTAATTATGAAAGTTGCGGCAGAATAAAGCTTTCTGTATAGAAAGGTGTGCAGGAGATGTCTAATGTCTATTTTACTTCGGACCACCATTTCGGGCATGAACTGATTATTGATTTTGAGTCGCGCCCCTTCATTAATGTGCAAGAGATGGATAAAGTAATGATTGAGACCTGGAATTCCGTGGTGGATGACGGGGATACCGTATTCCATCTTGGAGACTTCTCTTTTTTGGGCCTTGAAGCGACGCGGAAGATTGTCAGCAGCCTGAACGGCCGCAAAATACTTATCCTCGGCAATCACGACCGCGGACGGGGCAGGAGCTGGTGGCTCGAGGCGGGTTTTGATGAGGTCAGTGAGTATCCGCTGATCTATAAGGAATTTTTCATGCTCTCCCATGAACCTATGTATATGAACAAGCATATGCCTTACGTAAATGTGCACGGTCATATCCATGGCCAGAAATACGAAGGCAAAAACCATTTCAACATTTGTGTGGAGCACTGGGGCTATAAACCGCTGTCGTTTGCGCAAATCCGGGATGCGGTTGTGGGCAATGAAGAGGGATAGCTGCAATAAAACAGGATTTGCATAATTGCGCAATTATGTCCGGCTGATTTTCCCTTTATCGATACTTGAATATAATACAGGATCATTTGTATACTGTTATTAATATTGTGGAAATTGAGGAAGCACCCTTTTTCTTGATGTTATAGCGCTTGAACGTGAGCGTATTTCAGGAAAAGAGGTGTTTTTTGTTATGTACGGAAAAATGCACAGTGCCTGCCTGTATGGAATTGAAGGTGTTATGATTGGGGTCGAAATTGATCTGGCCAACGGGTTACCACTGACGAACATCATTGGATTACCCGACTCGGCCATTCGCGAAGCTGTCGAAAGGGTGAGGGCTGCTGTCAAAAATTGCGGCTACCGCTATCCCCAGCAGCGGGTCACGATCAATCTGGCTCCTGCGGATTTGCGTAAGGAGGGATCGGCTTTCGATCTGGCTATTGCACTTGGAATTCTGACGACCAGTGCCCAGCTGATAATGCCGGCAGCCGCCAAAATGCTGCTGATCGGCGAATTGGCACTGGACGGCAGTCTTAGACCCGTCACTGGTGTATTGCCAATGGTTGAGGCTGCACGCCGCGCAGGTTTTCAGGCGGTGCTTGTGCCCCGAGGCAATGCGGCCGAGGCTGCGCTGATTAGCGGCATGAACGTGTATGCTGCGGAACATCTGCAGGAGCTGAAGCAGAAGGGAGAGGCAACGGGGGGAGTTGATGCTTCTGAGGATGGGCAACACTTAGCATCATTGTCAAATACTGCTTCCCAGCAGCCTATACTTCCGTTTCCGGTAATTGTCGGTTCCGGCACTGCAGTACAGGACAAGCCCCCGGTATTAGCGGAAGATCTGGAACATTTGAAATACATACCGAGATATTCGGATGTTGAGGTTAACCCGGCTGCGGACGGTTTGATGAAAGAGGATTACAGCGATGTACTGGGTCAGAATCATGTGAAGCGGGCGCTGACGATTGCGGCAGCAGGCATGCACAACATCGTTCTGATGGGCCCTCCCGGGACAGGCAAGACGATGCTGATCAAGCGTCTGCCGGGAATTCTTCCAAGCTTAAGTGACAGTGAATCACTGGAGGTCACCAAAATCTTCAGTGCAGCCGGTAAGCTAAAGGATGCCCATAGCGGTCTTTTGCGCAGCAGGCCGTTCCGTTCACCACATCACACGATTTCGGGAGCCGGTCTCATCGGAGGGGGAGGCATTCCGAAGCCCGGGGAAGTGAGCTTGGCACACCGCGGCATTCTGTTTCTTGATGAACTGCCGGAATTCTCCCGCAATGTGCTGGAAGTATTACGGCAGCCGCTGGAAGATGGACTCGTCACAATCAGCCGTGCCCGTGCAGCATTTACATTCCCTGCGCAATTCTTGCTAGCTTGTTCGATGAATCCTTGCAGCTGCGGTTATTTAGGCAACGGGGGAACCCATCAGAGATGCACCTGCAGCCCGGCCAGGATTGCCCAGTACCGGGCCAAAATCTCTGGCCCGCTGCTGGATCGTATTGATATGCAGGTGGACGTGCCCCGCCCTAAAGAATGGATTGAGCAGGGGCCTTCGATGTCATCGGCTGAGATGCGTGCTGAGGTGAGCCGGGCCCAGCTGATTCAAGCTGAACGTTACAAGGACCTGCCGATTTCGTGGAACAGCGAGCTTTCCGGAGCAGCGCTACGCCGCTATGCCTATTTGAATAAAGAAAGCAGCCAGCTGCTGCATGGAATTCTGGAAAGTCTCGGTCTAAGCATGCGCGCACATGACCGGATAATTAAGCTGGCCCGTACCATCGCTGATCTGGCTGGAGCCTCTGCTATAAGTTCAGCTCATCTGGCAGAAGCCGTGCAGTACCGGAATCTGGACCGGCAGGTATTTACGGAGGAGTGAATGAAAGGTGAATCTTTTTCTTCATTATATATATCTCCCATTATTTGCTGCATAAACGTGCATATGAAACAAGCCGTCCGGAGCTGCTCCGGACGGCTTGTTCGTTCTCATACTGAGATTGTTTTGAGTTGCCGTTCTATTTTAATGAGTTACAGTACGTTCAGTTCAACTTCGATATTTCCGCGGGTAGCGCGGGAGTAAGGGCAAGCTCCATGTGCAGCTTCAACGAGCTTAGCGGCTGTTTCACGGTCCACACCTTTGACTAGAATATCAAGCTTGACTGCGATGCCGAAGCCGCCGTCTTCAACTTTGCCGAAGCTCACAGTAGCAGTTACTTCACTGCCTTCAATTTTCACTTTACCCATCCGGGCAACCATATTCAGGGCGCTGTCAAAGCAAGCGGAGTATCCGGCTGCAAATAGCTGCTCAGGGTTGGTGCCTTCTCCGCCGGCTCCGCCCATTTCGCGTGGAGTGCTGATTGTCAGGTTGAGTTTAGGGCTTTCTGATTCGATGTATCCGTTTCTTCCGCCAACCGCTTTAACTGTAGTTTCATACATTTTTTGTTGAATTGTCATCATTATAAATCGCTCCCGTTCGTTTATGAAATGTATTGTACACAATTTAATTTAACACAATATTAATAATAGTCAATATATTTTTTGCTATTAACATGATATTTCGGATGAATTGTGATAAAATAATGTCACAAAGGCAGGTGAAGAAGATATGCAAAAAACAACCACATCCCCTGAGCTGATGCTTGAGAATCAACTTTGTTTCACTATTTATGCCTGTTCGCGTGAATTTACGAAGCTGTATCAGCCTCACCTGGATAAGATTGGCCTTACCTATTCACAGTATCTGGTGATGATTGTGCTGTGGGAGAAACAGCAGTGTACAGTTAAGGAGCTTGGAGAAGCCCTCTTTTTGGATTCAGGGACGCTGACTCCGCTGTTGAAACGGCTGCAGGCTGCGGGCCTTATCCTCCGTGAACGCTCCTTGCAGGATGAACGGAAGGTACTCATCTCGCTTACAGACAAGGGCTGGGCGCTGCAGAGTGAAGCAGTCTGCATTCCTGGAAAGATGGCGGAAGGGACGATGCTCTCAGCTGATGAGTTTGTAAATCTGCTGGGCCAGTTCAAAAGCCTGCTTGCCCGTGTTCATGAAGCGAATACCGCTGCGACTAAATAGCTTTAGAAACATTATGTCAATGTAATCGTTCGCATTCCGGCATGAAATCAAGCGAAAATATATGTATAAATAGTGAAAGATTTTAAGGTAAGCCCTTTTGAATCATGTTACAATATTCTGGGTTTCCTTTTATGGCATATAGGTAGATAGAGATGCAAATCTGTATTACGCCGTATGTCTCAGGCAGAGAGCCCGCCGTTTTCTTTGGAATTCGGCTGGATTCTTGCTTGTACCGGAATATTTATATATGATTACCGGTCTGGACCCGGCTTTGGAGTATCAAAACGGAATGCGGTTTGGCTGCAGGCTGCCTGCACAGGCCACCGCAACACTTTAGGAGGCTTCCGGTATGAATATCCACGAGTATCAGGGAAAAGAAGTACTTAAGAAGTACGGCGTTGCCGTACCGAACGGAAAAGTAGCTTATACAGTGGAGGAAGCGGTAGAAGCTGCATCATCACTCGGCACACCGGTGGTGGTAGTTAAAGCGCAGATTCATGCAGGCGGACGCGGTAAAGCAGGAGGGGTTAAGGTTGCCAAATCGCTTGACGAGGTTCGCTCCTATGCCGGAGAGATTCTTGGCAAGACATTGGTTACCCATCAGACCGGACCTGAGGGCAAAGTGGTGAAACGGCTGCTCATTGAAGAGGGCTGTCAGATTGTTAAGGAGTATTACATTGGAATCGTGGTAGACCGCAGTTCCGGCCGTGTAGTTATGATGGCCTCTGAAGAGGGCGGCACTGAAATTGAAGAGGTGGCTGCAACTCATCCGGAGAAGATTTTCAAAGAAATTATCGATCCGGCCGTAGGACTGCAGACATTCCAGGCACGCAAACTGGCGTACAGCATTGCTATTCCGACAGAATTGGTGAATAAAGCGGTCAAGTTCATGCAAGCGCTCTATTTGGCTTTTGTGGATAAAGATTGCTCCATCGCTGAGATTAACCCGCTGGTAGTTACAGCTGACGGCAATGTGATGGCGCTCGATGCCAAGCTCAACTTTGACTCCAATGCCTTGTTCCGCCATAAGGATATTCAAGAACTCCGCGACCTGGATGAAGAGGACGAGAAGGAAATTGAAGCTTCCAAATATGATCTAAGCTATATTGCCCTGGACGGCAATATCGGCTGTATGGTTAATGGTGCGGGACTAGCGATGGCAACCATGGATATTATCAAATATTACGGCGGCGAACCGGCCAACTTCCTGGATGTAGGGGGCGGTGCGACGACCGAGAAGGTTACTGAAGCCTTCAAAATAATTTTGTCTGACGATAAAGTGAACGGTATTTTTGTTAATATTTTTGGCGGAATTATGCGCTGTGACGTCATTGCTACAGGTGTGGTAGAAGCAGCCCGGCAGCTTGGTCTGACTAAGCCGCTCGTTGTGCGTCTTGAAGGAACCAATGTGGCGCTGGGTAAACAGATCCTCGCCGGTTCAGGACTGAATATCGTTGCTGCAGATTCCATGGCCGACGGTGCCCGTAAGATTGTATCTCTTGTGTAACGCAAGTATCTCGTATTCGACAAACTAAGTAGGGATGTGACCAAAACGATGAGCATTCTTGTAGATAAAAATACGAAAGTCATCACACAGGGGATTACAGGCTCGACGGGCCTGTTCCATACCAAAGGTGCGCTGGATTATGGCACACAGATGGTTGGCGGAGTGACACCGGGCAAAGGTGGAACCTCTGTTACAATTACGCTGGAGAACGGCAAGGAGGTCAGTCTACCTGTTTTTGATACGGTAGTCGCCGCCAAAGCCGCAACCGGGGCAACCGCCAGCGTGATTTATGTACCTCCGGCTTTTGCCGCTGACTCTATCATGGAGGCTGTGGATGCGGAGATGGAGCTCGTCATCTGTATTACTGAAGGTATACCGGTACTGGATATGGTAAAAGTGTCACGTTATATGGAGGGCAAGTCTACGGTCCTGATCGGGCCTAACTGCCCGGGAGTGATCACACCGGGAGAGTGTAAGATCGGCATTATGCCGGGCTACATTCATACCCCCGGATATGTAGGCGTGGTTTCCCGCAGCGGAACTCTTACTTACGAAGCGGTGCATCAGCTGACAGAACGCGGAATCGGACAGTCTTCGGCAGTCGGAATAGGCGGTGATCCGGTCAAAGGGTCGGAGTTCATTGACATTCTGAAGCTGTTTAACGATGATCCGGATACGAAGGCTGTCATCATGATCGGTGAAATCGGCGGTACGGCTGAAGAAGAAGCTGCACTCTGGATTAAAGAGAACATGACAAAGCCTGTGGTCGGATTCATCGGCGGCGTTACCGCCCCTCCAGGCAAACGTATGGGTCATGCCGGGGCTATTATCTCCGGAGGGAAAGGGACTGCCAGCGAAAAAATTGCCGTTCTGGAATCCTGCGGAATTAAAGTCGCACCGACACCGGCTGAAATGGGCTCAACGCTTGTGAGTGTGCTTGAGGAACGCGGCATTCTGGGTGCTTTTACAACACATTAAGCTTGAAATAATTCTTCTATTAAAAGTCACTGTGCTGGGATCAGCCATAGTGTATAATTTGTTATAGGTAAGCAACCTTTTATTCCTGTGCAACAGGGGAAAGGTTGCTTTTTTGCGTATAGTTCTGGTGCCAGGGAACCAGCTTCGCAGCAGTAACTTGCATTTTTAACGCAAGTACCACAAAATAGGGAAGGCTGACCCTTCCATCCTAAGGGAGAGAATACATATGGAAACACGTGACTTATTATTTGGACTGAATGAAGTGGAGGGGATCGGCTGGAAAAGCATCGACAGAATTCGCCAGGCAGGGTTTTTGACGGAGCAAGCGTTTGTCTGCAGTCCGGAAGAATGGCAAAAGGCCGGATTACCGGCAAAAATTGCACAGCGGCTGGCTGAATCGTTTGATGCGGAATGGATTCATAAACGCCGTCATTTAATGGAAGAAAGCGGAGTAGCCATGGTGACTGTTCTGGATGAGCAATACCCTCCTTTGCTGAAGGAAACAGCGCAGCCGCCCTGGGTGCTTTATTACCGCGGGTCTCTGGAATATGCTTCCCGTCCTGCAATAGCGATGGTGGGTACACGTGTGCCTACTGCCTATGGACGTAAAGTAGGAGAGATGCTCTCGGAGCAGCTGAGTACGGCCGGGCTTGCGGTAGTCAGCGGACTGGCCCGGGGAATCGACAGCGTGTGTCATGAAGCGGCATTAGCCTGCGGCGGAATTACAGTCGCTGTTGTTGCTACTGGACTGGATAAAGTCTATCCCCCCGAGAACAGGGAGCTGGAGCGGGAGATTTCACAAAAAGGGCTGGTGCTCAGTGAGTATCCGTTAGGCACTCCGAGTCATCCGGGCCTGTTCCCGCAGCGCAACCGGATTATCGCCGGTCTTACTTTAGGAACGCTGGTTGTCGAAGCTGACTCCCGCAGCGGTTCCTTAATCACGGCTGATGCTGCCCTGGAAGCAGGAAGGGATGTGTTTGCGGTTCCCGGACCGGTTACTTCTCCCAAAAGCCGCGGAGCGCTTGACCTGATCAAACAAGGTGCAAAACTTGTAACCTCTGCAGAAGATATTGTAGAAGAATATATTTCTTTTATACCTGTAAAGGCTGACAGAGAGAGCGGAAACACCCTTTTTGAGCAGGGGAATGGTAATGGGCTGACCGAAAAGAAATTGACAAGTGAGGAGTCTCACCTATACCATATACTGCATCAAGGCCCGTTTAGTCTGGATGAGCTGCTGTTTAGAACAAGGTGGGATTTTGGACATTTGCATTCAGTTCTGTTATCTTTAATCATAAAAAAAGTGGTAACACAATTGCCGGGTGCAATTTATAAGGTAATTTAATATAGAAGGAACAGAGTTAAGCGTATTCGCAAGAAGGGTGTATGCTTCGGAGCAATTGAACGATGTCTATTTCAAGGAAGCAAATGCTCACAATACTTTTAGGAGGAACAACCTATGGCAGATACATTAGTCATTGTCGAATCGCCGGCAAAAGCGAAGACAATCGGCAAATATCTAGGCAGTAAATATATTGTAAAGGCTTCTATGGGACATATCAGAGATCTGCCGAAGAGTCAGATTGGCGTCGAGGTAGAGAATGACTTCAGTCCCAAATATATCACGATTCGCGGTAAGGGATCGATTCTCAAGGAACTTAAAGATGCCAGAAAAAAAGTGAAAAAAGTCTATCTGGCGGCTGACCCGGACCGCGAAGGTGAAGCCATTGCCTGGCATCTGGCGCATGCGCTAGATTTGGATAACACAGAGGAGTGCCGGGTTGTTTTTAACGAGATCACGAAGCAGGCTGTAAAGGATGCTTTTAAGACCCCCCGCAAAATTAATATGGATTTGGTTAACGCGCAGCAGGCCCGGCGGATTCTGGACCGGCTTGTCGGTTATAAAATCAGTCCACTATTATGGAAGAAAGTCAAAAAGGGCTTGTCGGCCGGCCGGGTACAATCGGTTGCCGTTAAGATTATCATGGACCGCGAGAATGAAATCTCCGCGTTTGAACCGACTGAATATTGGAGTATTACCGCAAAACTAGGCATCCGGGATTCCGTCTTTGAAGCCAAGTTTCACAAGCTGAATGGTGAAAAGAAAGAGCTGGGCCGGGAAAGCGATGTTCAGGAAGTACTGGAAGCCATTAAGAATGCTGATTTCAAGGTGCGCGAAGTGAAGGAGAAGGAAAGACAGCGACATCCTTCGGCACCGTTTACCACAAGCTCACTTCAGCAGGAAGCGGCCCGCAAGCTGGGCTTTCGTGCTGCCAAAACCATGTCTGTGGCTCAGCAGCTGTATGAAGGCGTAGAGCTTGGCAAGGAAGGCACGGTCGGTTTGATCACCTACATGCGTACCGACTCCACTCGTCTTTCCGCTACCGCTCAGGAAGAAGCGAAGGAACTGATTCTGGCCAAGTACGGTGAAAAGTTTATTCCGGAATCCCCCCGCCAGTATTCCAAGAAAGCTGCAGGAGCGCAGGATGCGCATGAAGCGATTCGTCCAACCTCGGCACTGCGCGAACCTGAGATGGTCAAAGAGTTCATGAGCCGTGATCAATTCCGCTTATATAAACTGATCTGGGAGCGGTTCGTCTCCAGCCAAATGTCCTCTGCACTACTTGATACACTCTCCGTGGATATAACAGCAGGAACTGCGATCTTCAGAGCTGTCGGCTCCAAAGTTTCTTTCCCTGGATTTATGAAGGTGTATGTGGAAGGTAATGATGACGGGACGACAGACGAAGAGAAATTTTTGCCGCCGCTGAAAGCCGGAGACGACTTGGTGAAGCAGGACATTGAGCCTAAGCAGCATTTCACCCAGCCGCCGCCACGGTATACGGAAGCACGTCTGGTCAAAACACTGGAAGAGCTGGGTATTGGCCGCCCGAGTACGTATGCCCCTACGCTGGAGACGATCCAGAAACGCGGTTATGTGGCGATTGAAGAGAAGAAGTTTATGCCTACGGAGCTCGGCGAGCTGATTATAGAGCAAATGGAAGAATTCTTCCCGGAAATTCTCGATGTGGAATTTACAGCGCACATGGAAGGGGATCTTGACCATGTGGAAGAAGGTGCGGAGGATTGGGTAAAAGTTCTGGCCGGATTTTACGAATCCTTTGAGAAGCGCCTGGTGTATGCCGAAGAGGAAATGAAAGAGATTGAGATTGAAGACGAGGTCTCCGACGAGCTTTGCGAGAAATGCGGAAAGCCGATGGTTTATAAGCTAGGACGGTTCGGGAAGTTCCTGGCCTGCTCAGGATTCCCCGACTGCCGCAATACGAAGCCGATTGTGAAGGACATCGGAGTCAGTTGTCCGAAGTGTCATGAAGGTAAGGTCGTCGAGCGTCGCAGCAAGAAAGGACGCGTGTTCTATGGCTGTGATCAGTACCCTGGCTGCGACTTCGTCTCCTGGGATCGTCCTTCCCTTAAACCATGTCCAGTTTGCGGCTCTTGGATGGTGGAGAAGCGCAACAAGCAAGGCACGAAGCTGCAATGTACTTCTTGCGATCACACTGAGGCTGTACTTGAGGGCGAAGAATTAGCAGAATAAATAGTTTTCAGGAGGAAAGGAAATTGACAGAAACAGCTAAAGTAACAGTAATAGGAGCGGGCCTCGCCGGCAGCGAGGCTGCCTGGCAAATTGCCTCAAGCGGGGTACCGGTCAGATTATATGAAATGAGACCCGCAGTAAAAACACCTGCTCATCACACTGATCAATTTGCCGAACTGGTATGCAGTAATTCGCTCCGGGCAAATGGGCTGGGAAATGCAGTGGGCGTATTAAAGGAAGAGATGCGGCGGCTGAACTCGCTTGTCCTTGGCGCAGCTGACCGTCATGCAGTTCCTGCGGGCGGGGCACTTGCTGTTGACCGGGACGGTTTCTCTGGTGAGATCACCCGGACCTTGCACGAACATCCGCTTGTAGAAGTCATAAATGAAGAACTTACGCATATACCGGAGGATGGGATTGTTGTCATCGCGACAGGACCTCTGACTTCTCCGGCATTATCTGATGAGATAAAGGCTTTATTGGGTGAAGAATACTTCTACTTCTATGATGCTGCAGCACCGATTGTGGAGAAGGATACTATCGACATGAGTAAGGTATATTTGGCTTCCCGGTACGACAAGGGAGAAGCAGCTTACCTGAACTGCCCGATGACCGAAGAGGAATTTGACCGTTTTTATGATGCGCTGATTTCGGCTGAAACTGCTGCGCTCAAAGATTTTGAGAAAGAGATTTACTTCGAAGGCTGCATGCCGATTGAAATTATGATGAAGCGTGGCAAGCAGACAGCGTTGTTCGGGCCTATGAAACCGGTGGGACTTATGAATCCACATACGGGGAAGCTGCCTTACGCTGTCGTTCAGCTGCGCCAGGACAATGCTGCCGGAACGCTTTATAACCTGGTTGGCTTTCAGACTCACCTTAAATGGGGTGAACAAAAGCGGGTATTCTCACTGATTCCGGGTCTTGAGAATGCGGAGTACGTCCGTTATGGCGTAATGCACCGTAATACATTTATTAATTCTCCCAAGCTGCTGCACCCTACTTATCAGATGAAGGGCCGGGAAAGATTATTCTTCGCCGGACAGATGACCGGCGTTGAAGGCTATGTGGAGTCTGCGGCATCCGGACTGATTGCGGGAATCAATGCAGCCAGAGCTGCGCTTGGTGAAGAAGGCATCGTATTCCCGGAAGATAGTGTGCTGGGCAGTATGCCGGCATATATTACTTCCGCCGATCCGGAGCATTTCCAGCCGATGAATGCTAACTTCGGACTGCTTCCGAAGCTTGAGAAGAAGATCCGCAGCAAAAAAGAAAAGAATGAACTGCTCGCCTACCGGGCGCTCGACAGTATCGCGGAATTCGCGGCCCGAACAGGGCTTGCTTACAAAGAACCGGAGCCAGCGGAACCCAACCCGTCATAATTTGAAGTTTACACAGCATAAGCTTATGATTTATACAGCATGAATTTAAGGGTGCTGCTTACCACACCACATTCTTAAAATTCATATTAATAAGAAGTAAGTTTATTCTAGGAGGTTGCTAAATTTATGTTACCCAGCTTTCATGCAACTACAATTTGTGCGGTTAGACATAAGGGCCATGCTGCGATAGCGGGCGATGGACAGGTTACTTTTGGCGAGAGCGTTATCATGAAGACGACGGCCAAAAAAGTCCGCCGCCTGTACAGAGGACAAGTAATCGCCGGTTTTGCAGGTTCCGTAGCCGATGCGATTACTTTGTTTGAGAAATTTGAAGGTAAGCTTGAGGAGCATCACGGCAATCTTCAGCGGGCCGCAGTAGAACTGGCTAAGGACTGGCGCCAGGACCGCATCCTGCGCAAGCTGGAGGCGCTGATGATCGTGATGGACAGGGAAGGTATGCTGCTGATCTCGGGCAACGGCGAAATCATTGAGCCGGATGATGATGTACTGGCCATCGGCTCCGGAGGCAACTTTGCCCTGGCCTCGGGACGCGCGCTCAAGCGCCATGCTCCTGACCTCAGTGCCGCAGAAATTGCCAAAGAAGCGCTGCAGATTGCTTCGGAGATTTGTGTGTATACCAATTCCAATATTATTGTTGAACAATTGTAGGCACGGTGCCACAGAAAGAGGGAGGAAGTCGCAATGGTGAATCAATCGCTCACACCCCGTCAAATCGTCGCTGAACTTGATAAATATATCGTAGGCCAGAAGCAGGCCAAAAAATCGGTAGCAGTTGCTCTGCGTAACCGTTACCGGCGCAGTCTGCTCCCGGAGGAGCTGCGTGATGAAGTTGTTCCCAAAAACATTCTGATGATTGGTCCAACCGGTGTAGGAAAGACGGAGATAGCCCGGCGTCTGGCTAAGCTGGTTAATGCACCGTTCATCAAAGTTGAGGCTACCAAATTTACCGAGGTTGGATATGTGGGCCGGGACGTGGAGTCCATGGTTCGCGATCTGGTGGAAACTTCAATCCGTATGGTCAAGCTGGAACGGACCGAGAAAGTGAAAGATCGGGCAGAAGAGCTTGCTAATGAACGTATCGTCTCGATTTTGGCCCCATCGTCTTCGAAGAACAAATCGCAGCGCAATCCTTTTGAGATGATCTTCGGAGGGAACAACGCAAGTTCCGAGGACAGCAAGGAAGAAGCAGAGGACGGAAGCCTGAGTGAACGCCGCCGCAATATCAAATTCAAGCTGCTGGCAGGTCAGCTGGAAGAAGACATTATTGAAATCGATGTTGAAGATACGGCTCCAACCATGCTCGATATGTTTGCCGGCCAGGGTAATGATCAGATGGGGATGAACATGCAGGAAATGTTCGGAAATCTGCTGCCTAAGCGGACTAAGAAGCGTAAGCTTCCGATTAAGGAAGCCCGTAAGGTGCTTATTCAGGATGAGGCTGCCAAACTGATTGATATGGATGATGTTATTCAGGAATCAATAACCCGTGCAGAACAGTCCGGCATCATTTTTATTGATGAGATCGATAAAGTAGCCAGCCAAGGTAAAGGTTCCGGACCGGATGTCTCCCGTGAAGGGGTACAGCGTGATATTCTGCCAATCGTAGAAGGTTCTACTGTGATGACCAAATACGGCCCTGTGAAGACCGACTACGTGCTTTTCATGGCAGCCGGAGCTTTCCATATTGCTAAGCCTTCTGACCTCATCCCTGAGCTTCAGGGGCGCTTCCCGATCCGTGTGGAGCTGAGCAGTCTTACACTGGAGGACTTTGTATCCATTCTGACAGAACCCGAGAATGCGCTGACGAAGCAATATGTCAACTTACTGAAGACAGAGAATATTGAAATTCAGTTTCAGAAGGAAGCAATTCAGGAAATTGCCAAAATTGCTGCATCAGTGAATCAGAATATGGAGAACATCGGTGCCCGGCGTCTTCATACCATTCTTGAGAAGCTACTGGAAGATCTTTCCTTTGAGGCCCCTGAGTTGACTCTGGAGACCATGGTGATAACACCCGAATATGTTCGCGAAAAACTGTCAGGAATCGCGCAGGATCGGGATTTAAGCCAATATATTCTGTAAAACGGTGGTCTTCGGAAATTCCATTAAATTTAGGTATTTAGAATTAGTGATGTGCATAAAAATCCCTGAAATAGAATAAATCATGTAATAAATTGTTAAATAAATGCATATTATGGCATTAGAATGTCAAAAAATTGAAAAACCATGCTTTAAGCCCTCTCTTTTCAGAAAAGATAGGGCTTATTTCTTATTGTAATAATATACAAATTCTACGAGAATCAAAGTATATGAGATTGCCAATAGAATCATCCGTCGACACCTTTCGACCCTAGTTTGAAAAAAATAGCAAATAAATTAGCCTTTTTTGTCGAATCAAGCAGGAGTTCGTAAGGAAGTTGTGGAATTCTTTTCATTATGATAGCTTTGGAAGGGGGATTTCCATGGGTTTGCTGAATAGTGTCAGTTTTCAACGATTACAGGGAGGCCTTGATGCCGCCAACAAGCGACAAAGTGTTTTAGCCAATAACGTAGCAAATGCCGACACACCCGGATTTAAACGTTCAGACGTTTCTTTTGAAAGTGTGCTTGCCGCACAGGAAAGTGGACTGAAGCCGACGCTCGGTGCGAAGGTAACGGATTCTCGCCACTTCCAATTCGGTAATGTGTCTGCTGTGCCGTCTGCGGTCGTTAGCACAGATGAAACAACTTCGATGAATAACAACGACAATAATGTGGATATGGACCGGGAGATGGCGCTCAGTGCTGAGAACCAGCTCAGGTATAACTCTTATGTCCAGCAGTTGAACAGTCAAATCACGATGATGCGCACAGTTATTCAAGGGGGGTAAGCAATAGTGAATTTTGGTAGCAGCTTTGGAATAAGCGCCTCAGCCTTAACTGCCCAGCGGCTCAGAATGGACGTGATTTCCTCTAACATTGCCAACGCTGAGACAACAAGAGCCTCTGTCGTGGATGGTAAGGCCGTTCCGTACCGGCGCAAGCTTGTAGTGCTGGAGACAGAGAAAAATAACAGTTTCTCGAATATTTTGAATTCGAAAATGGGTAGTGAGAACGGTAGTGAAGGAGTTAAAGTTCAGTCAATCATTGAGGATTCTTCACCACTGAAGCCAGTCTACAATCCAAGTCACCCGGATGCGGATGTCAACGGATATGTATATATGCCCAACGTGGATCTGACAAAAGAAATGGTGGATATGCTGTCCGCCTCCCGTTCTTATGAAGCGAATGTTACGATGCTAAACGCATCAAAAGCAATGGTCAGCAAAGCGCTAGAAATCGGACATTAAGATGAACTGACATTTTAGGAGGGTAATCGTTGATACAAAATTTAACTATCGGGACACAGGCTATCCAACCGCTTGCTATGAAATCTGCAGCCGTCGAGTCTGGGAAAGTAACCGGTTCCAAACAAAGCTTCGGATCTTATCTGGAAGATGCTTTGAATCAGGTGGCTGGCCAGGAACAACAAGCCAAGGATATGAGTAATAAATTTGTATTAGGAGAAGTCAATATCGATGAGGCGATGATTTCTTCGCAACAGGCATTGCTGAGTTTGCAGCTGACTACACAAGTCCGGAACAAAGTGATTGAAGCCTATCAGGAAATTATGAGAACTCAGATCTAAATAATCCTAGCTTAGTTTCGGATGGGGTGACACTGTGAATGAAAGATTTGCCCAGTACAGGGAGAAGTTAACCCAGTATTGGAACAGATTCAGCGGTAAACAGAAAATATTATTTTTCTCTACCCTGTTTATCATCATAATAATAATCGTAGTTTTGACCATGCAGCTTTCGAAGACGGAATACGAGGTAGCCTTTCAAGATCTGGATAGTACAGATTCAGCAGGTGTCATGACTTACCTGGATTCCGCTGGGATTTCTTATCGATTGAGCCCGGATGGCAAAAGCATCTCAGTACCAAGCACAGAGGCAGCCCGTATTAAGGTGGATATCGGTTCACAGGGGATCGTGCAGGGAGGCTCTATCGGATACAAAATCTTTGATGAATCCTCGTCCATGATCGGTACGACAGATAGTGAGTTCAATGTCAAATATAACAATGCATTGAATGGTGAAGTAGAACAATTGATGAGACGGATGCAAGGGATCAAGGATGCCAAGGTGCTGATCAATCTTCCAAAAGAGACGGTTTTCGCTTCTCAGGAGGATCAAGAACAGGCTTCCGCTTCCGTGGTGCTCACATTTAATCCGGGATTTAGACCTTCACAAGATAATATTGACGGATACTTCAATCTTGTAAAGACCGCTGTGCCGAATTTGCCGGTTGATAACATTACGATCGCCAATAACGAGGTCGAATTGATGCCGAGCGCCAGAGGCGGACAAACCGGGGTTTCCAGCCAGGTGGAAGAAAACTTTACTCTTCAGAAAAAATTTGAAGAAGAAGTCAAAAAGGATGTAAAACAATTTCTTAGTACACTCACTGGTCCCGATAAGGTGGATGTTCTGGTCTTCTCTAAGCTGAATTTTGATAAGGAAAATCGGAAGGAAGATCTAGTCACACCGGTGGATACGGAGAATATGAAAGGAATTGAAATTAGTTCACAAATTATCAGCAACACCTATTCGGGTCAAGGAAACACTACCGGGGGAGTTGCGGGTACAGGATCGCAAGATGTCTCGGGTTATCCTTCTGGAACAGATACAGGCACCTCTACTTCTGAAGAATCTTCGGAAACCAGGAACTACGAAGTGAACCGGATCACCAAGGATATTATCGCGAGCCCATATACTGTTAAAGATTTAACCATAAATGTTGCTGTTGAACCACCTACCGGACAAACAACTTTAGATGCTGCAACTTCATCGGCAATTCAGAACATTCTGGTTAATATCGTACGAGCTTCATTGGCAGATTCAGGAGTCACTTATACAGACGCTGATCTAACTAAAAAAGTTTCGGTATACTCGCAACAATTCGGAAGCAATGAAGCGGCTGCCGGTTCCGGCGGACTTGCAACATGGATGATTTGGGCGATTGCAGCAGGGGCGCTGCTGATCGGTGCGGGTGGCGGATTCGTTATTTACCGGAGCCGCAAGAAGAAGGAAGAAGAAGAAGTGGAAGAAGATATTCCGCTGCAGGTTCCTACCGAGTTCCCATCCATTAACTTGGAGAGCGTGACGAATGAAAGTCAGGTTCGCAAGCAACTGGAAAGTCTGGCGAAGAAGAAGCCGGATGAATTCGTAAATCTGCTGCGCACATGGCTTGCAGACGAACAGAGGTGAACTAATGGCAAAAGCTAGCCAGCAGGGTCTCAGCGGCCGCCAAAAGGCGGCAATCCTGCTTATCACACTAGGGCCCGAGGTATCGGCGCAAATATTCAAACATCTAAGAGACGAGGAAATTGAACAGCTCACTCTGGAAATTGCCAATGTCCGCAAGGTGGACAGTGTAGAAAAAGAGTCGATTATGTCCGAATTTCACCAGATATGTCTCGCTCAGGAGTATATCTCGCAAGGCGGTATCAACTACGCCAAGGAGATTCTGGAGAAAGCTCTTGGCTCAGCCAAAGCACTTGAAGTTATCAACCGGCTGACGGCAACGCTGCAGGTTAGACCCTTTGACTTTGCCCGTAAGGCTGATCCTAATCAGATCTTAAACTTCATTCAGAATGAAAATGTACAGACAATTGCACTCGTTTTATCTTATTTGCAATTTGAACAAGCGGCCACGATCCTGTCTTCTTTGCCACAGGAAAAGCAGGCTGAGGTTGCCAGAAGAATCGCGATTATGGATAGCACCTCACCAGAGGTTGTTACACAAATTGAGCGTGTACTGGAGCAAAAGCTTTCTGCAACGGTTACGCAGGATTACACCAATGCCGGCGGTATCGAGTCTATTGTTCAGATCTTGAACGGGGTAGACCGTGGAACAGAACGAACGATTTTGGATTCCCTGGAAATTCAGGATCCGGAGCTGGCCGAAGAAATCAAAAAACGGATGTTCGTGTTCGAGGATATTGTCAATGTGGACAACCGTTCGATTCAGCGCATTATCAAGGATATCGAAAATGCGGATCTGCAGCTGGCACTCAAGGTTGCAAGCGAGGAAGTACGGGATGTTATTTTCCGCAACATGTCCAAACGGATGGCCGAAACCTTCCGCGAAGAAATGGAATATATGGGCCCTGTCCGGCTGCGTGATGTTGAAGAGGCTCAGACACGTATTGTAGGCACGATCCGCAGACTTGAAGAATCAGGTGAAATTATCATCGCCCGTGGTGGAGGAGATGACATAATTGTCTAGGCTGATTAAACACTCCCAATATGTTCCGGTAGATGTGCTTAAACGGTTGGAGCAGGCCAGGCAGCATGCCGGCCTTGCTGAAGAGCCTGCTGTAGAAGATGCGGCAGGTGAGGTTCATTATCATGATCCCGCCCGTGAAGAGGCAGAGCAAACCCGCAGGCAAATGCTGAAGGATGCCCAGGAATTCGCTGAAGGTCAGGTCAGGAACGCATCGCTGGAAGCTGAGAATATTGTGGAATCGGCACGGACGGAAGCAGAGGAATGGTGGCGGCAGCGCAGAGAGCAGGATGAGCATCTGATCGAGGCCGTCAAATCCGAAGCGTTCCAGCAAGGATACCAGGAAGGTCTGACACAGGCAGAACATGATATGGCTCAAAAAATGGCCGAGATGATGGAAGAGGCACGGAATGTGCTTCAGGAAGCTTACCGGGCGAGAGATGTAATAATTCAGGAAGCTGAACCTTTTCTAGTGGAGTTAAGCTGTGGAATCGCAGAAAAAATCGTGGACAAGCAGTTGACTGTAGAACCGCAGTTTGCTATGGATCTGATTCGTAAGAATCTGGCACGTAAAAGGGAGCAGGGATTAATCTCCTTGTGCGTTTCACCAGCTCAGTTCGCCTTTGTTAACTCGGCGAGAGAGGAACTGTCACTAGCGGTGGACTCCCAGGCAGAGCTGCAAATCCTGCCCGATTCGACAGTCAAAGATCTGGGTTGCGTGATCCGTTCTTCCTTTGGCAGTATTGATGCCCGGATCGATACCCAGCTTGCTGAAATCAAAAAAGAGCTGGTAAGAATCGCATTGGACACCGAGGAGCACAGAAAAGGGGAAGGCGATGCTTGACAGTAGACGATATAAAGAACAACTGCGTAATTTCGACCCGGTTAGAATCAACGGGAAGGTTACTCAGGTTATCGGACTGATGGTAGAGTCAGAAGGGCCGGATGCCAGCATTGGAGATGTGTGTTATATCTATCCGGCAAAAGGCAATAAGCCGCTCCAGGCTGAAGTGGTAGGTTTTCGGGACAACAAGGTACTGCTGATGCCGCTGGGTGAACTGCAGGCGATAGGGCCGGGCTGCGATGTGGTGGGCACTGGTAAACCGTTAAGTGTTCAGGTGGGTTCAGAATTGCTGGGCAAGGTGCTGGACGGATTGGGCCAGCCGCTGGACGGATCACTCATTCCCGCGCGGATGCCGCACAGCTCAACCTTTAATATCCCTTCTAATCCATTAAACCGCCCTCGTGTACACGAGCCTATCAGTATTGGAGTCAGGGCAATAGACGGACTCCTGACAATCGGCAAGGGACAGCGGGTTGGGATCTTTGCGGGATCTGGGGTCGGCAAAAGTACCCTGATGGGAATGATTGCCCGAAATACTTCTGCAGATGTCAATGTCATTGCGCTGATTGGTGAACGTGGCAGAGAGGTTCTGGATTTTATCGAACGTGATTTGGGGCCAGAAGGCCTGCAGCGTTCCGTAGTCGTTGTCGCAACGTCAGACCAGCCGGCATTAATCCGGATCAAGGGTGCGCTGATAGCTACAACGATAGCAGAGTATTTCCGTGACCGGGGCTTGAACGTCATGCTGATGATGGATTCTGTCACACGTTATGCAATGGCGCAGCGTGAGGTTGGACTTGCAGTTGGAGAACCGCCAGCAATGAGAGGTTACACACCATCCGTGTTTGCTAGTTTGCCTAAGCTGCTTGAAAGGGCAGGAACCGGGCCAACGGGCTCCATTACCGCATTCTATACAGTACTGGTTGACGGTGATGATATGAATGAGCCGATCGCCGATGCTGTGCGGGGGATTTTGGACGGGCATATTGTGCTAAACCGTAATATTGCCAACAAAGGCCATTTCCCGGCGATTGATGTGCTTGCCAGCATCAGCCGTGTAATGAAGGATATTGCTCCCGAGGAGCAGATTGCGGCTGCTGAGAATGTAAAGAGGCTTATGGCGGTATACAAGGATTCGGAAGACTTGATAAATATCGGAGCCTATCAGCGCGGTTCCAATGCTCAGATCGATGAGTCCATGCACTACATTGACAGCATATGGGATTTCACGAAGCAAAAAGTGAACGAGAAAGTAACCCTGGCAGAAGTTCAGCAAGCTTTAATTTCACAGTTCTCGAGGAGTTGATTGGCAATGAGGTTCCATTATACTTTTCAAAAAGTTGTGGACTTGAAAGGCAACGAGAAAACACAGGCAGAGTGGATGCTCTCAAGCGCGCTCGGAGAACTGCAAGCCCAGGAGAAAAGCCTTGATGAATTGCTGGATCAGCGGAATTCGCTGATGCTGTCGCTGCAAAGTGCGGCGGAGCAAAAAACGCCAATGGCTAAAATCATTGAGATGCAGAATTATTTGGAGCATTTGGACCACTGTATCGCCCGCAAACACTCGGACATCAAACGCGCGCATCAGGAAGTTCAGCATAAGCAGGACCATCTCAGCACAAAAGTATTGGATGAGAAGGTTTGGCTGAAGGCCAAAGACAAAGCACAGACGATCTTTCAGCAGAATATGATTTTACGGGAACAAAACGAACTGGATGAGATGGCTACCGTCCGCTTCGCGATGAAATCCCTCTAACCCGGGAGGTTTCCGCTAGTGGCTAAAAATGATATGGAACTTGAAAATGAAGAGTCAGCAGGCAAATTCGAGCGTTTTTTATTTCTGATGATACCTATCATATTTACACTCGTACTGCTTGGTGTATTACTGACTCTTTTTAATATGGACATCCGTAACAACGTCCTGGAAATCGCAAATAAGATTCCAGTCGTGGATAAGTGGATTCCTGATCCGGTTGCTGATCCGGCCAGTGAATCCTCAGATAATGAAGCCGCGCAGAGCGAAGAACAGGCTGCAAGCTCAGAATCAACGATTAAAGAGCTGAAGGCCCAGCTTGCTGCACAGGAAGCCCAGCTAAAGCAGGCTAATGAAGACAAAACTGCACAGAAAACACGATTAGAAGCGCTACAGAAGCAGATTGACACCATGACAGAAGAGGCAGCGGCAGCGACTGCGAGCACTGAAGAAACAGTGGATCCATATCAGGAGAAAGTGACCGAGTTAGCCAAGCTTTACGCGGGAATGAAGGCTTCCAAAGCGGCACCGATTATGGAGAACTTAACTGCCGATGAAATGGTGCAGATTTTCAGTGCAATGAATAACACCAGCAAAACGGCAATCCTCGAAAAAATGGATCCTAAAAAGGCTGCTGAAGTGTCGGTAAAGCTAAAAGAAACGACGAATTCTACCGATATGGCTATTGCAGCCCTTCAATCGAGACTCAAGCAGACGCAGACAGATACACCTGCAACATCAACTGCCGGCAACTTGAATCAAGATGAACTCAGTCAGACCTTTACCACGATGCCTGCTGCTGATGCTGCTACTCTATTAGGTTCGATGTACACGATCAGCCCGGATAAGGTAATCACGATTCTGAATACGGTTAGTGATAGTGTGAGATCTTCAATATTGGGTGAAATCACCAAAAACGATAGTACGCTGAGTGCCAAAATTGTAAATCGTCTAATGGGCGGTAAATAAGACTTGAGAGGAGGTGAAAAATAGATGAGTTTAGTTTTATCATCATTATCCGGCGGAAATATGGTACCGACAAATGGGACATCTACGACGGCTGGCGGAACAACAGCTGCGGCTGGAACTGCGGCGGCTGCAGGTGGAGGGGCAACAGCAATGCCTTTTGCACAGACGCTTGTTCAAACCATGGGAGGAAGCATACCAAAGGGTACTGGGACCCCGCTGCTTGGCAATCTGGCTTCGCTGCTTCAGGGGTTGATGAACGCTGTGCAGACTACAGGTGAAGAAACAGGCGATGCTGCAAACGTCCAAAGTGCAGATCTATTAAAAGGTCTTACTGAAGATGTTGAAAAGCTGGATGAAAACATTAGTGCTGATCCTGCTTTGCTGGCAGCTTTGCAAGGATGGCTGTTTCAAGTTTCAGCTCTGTTGTCTGGCAGTAATGCCACAGCAGAATCCGGTGGGAGTGAAGGCAATACGGATGCAGGTGTAGTGTTGTCGCCGCTTGCCCAGAACCCTGAGACGATACGTTTTGCCGTTCAGGATGAGCTTAACAGTCTCGTCAGCCTGATTAAGGATGCGGCAGCAAAGGGAAATGAAGCCCCAGCCGTTAAAGGGGCTGAACTTCTCAACCAGTTCTCGGCCATAATGGCTGAGGTAGTAACTCCTGAGAACAATAAAGTGAAGGTTAAAGGAACAAATACTACGGATATCCCATCAGCTTCGGCTAAACAGGCCGGAACAGAAGGCAGTATTAATCCGAAAGCCACTGATACCACAGTCCCGGTGCTTGTTAAACCTTCAACTGTAACTACAAAAAACCAAGCAGAAACAGCTGCTACTGCTGCAACGGCAGTTGAAGAAGTGAGTACAGTTGTAATTGGCACACAGGTGACCAAAACAGCAGGCGCTGCAGAAGCACTGAAATCTGCTTCCATAGAAGAGCCGCTTCCCGAAGTGAAAGCAGCGGAAGAAGGTCATGATATTGTGACAGCCGGTCAATTGTCGATTAGAGACGGTCTTACAGCACCATTGAAGGCTGAATCAGCTCCGGTGCCGGTTAGCCAATTTGCACAGCAGATGGATACTTTTATTACCGGTAAGCTGGAAATCGTCAAAAAAGGCGGAGTAGCAGAAGCAACCATCACTTTGTTTCCGGAAAATCTGGGACAAGTCGATGTTAAAATTACGATGCAAAACGGTAATCTGATTGCTCAATTCAATACTGCGCATTCCGGCGCCAAGGATATGCTGGAGCAGCAGATGAGTCAATTGCGGGCAGCGCTTCAGTCCCAGGGAATTCAAGTAGAGAAGCTGGAAGTTACACAGAATAATACACCGCTATTCTCACAGTTTAATGGACAGCAAGGAAGGCAGCCGGGTTCGAGTGGCCAGCAGGGCGGTCGTTCCAAGGAACGCCGTGAAGAAGTCGGAGATGCGGTACTTGCAGCAGAACTGAATGGTGAATGGAAGGACTGGGTTGCAGAGACCAAACAGAACGATCCAAACCAAGAAGGAAGTTTCTCAGCCAAGGCTTAGCTCTATGAAAAGCGAGGTGAAATGAAATGGCAACGACAAATCCAGTATCAAACAGTGAACAATGGAATTACGTCTCTAATAATTCAGCAACATCCAAAACTACGGGCAACTCTACTCTAGGCAAAGACCAGTTCCTGAAAATACTGATCACCCAGCTGCAGAATCAGGATCCCATGCAGCCGATGGAGGACAAGGAATTCATTGCTCAGATGGCTCAATTCTCATCAGTTGAACAGCTGATGAACATTTCGACCCAACTGACAGCGTTGAATCAGTCCCTGGGTTCTGTATCCGGTTTGATCGGTAAGGATATCACTTGGACAGATGCTGCAACAGAGCAGCCGAAGACCGGCAATGTCGAGTCAATCGTAGTGAGTAGTGGTGTGCAATATGCTGTAGTAGGTAGTGAACGTATTGCATTGACTGATATTACACAGATTCAAAATGCTGCTCCTAAAGCTGACATCGTCAGTGACAGTGAGACATCTTCAGATGGTGGGGAGAGCGGGGTGACGACATGAGCGATCGGCTGACTATAGGCCAGTTATATCCCGCAAGTGTTCATCCACAAGTGCTGCAAAGAACACAGGCAGTTAAAAATACTGCTACTGCAGAAGCGTCATTCGAGAGTGTGCTGCAAAAGAATATGCTTAAGTTCAGCAATCACGCAGCCAAACGCCTGGAGCAACGGGGAATAGAACTTGGAAGCAGCCAGTTGGATCAGATTTCGTCCGCAGTGGACAAGGCGGCAGCCAAAGGCAGTAAGGAATCTTTGATTTTATTGAAGGACATGGCCTTAATTGTAAGTGTGCCAAACCGCACAGTAGTGACAGCAATGGATGGAAGTTCGATGAAGGACAATGTGTTTACGCAAATTGATAGTGCAGTTATTATTTCTTAACCGGCCGGTCCTAACCGGAGAGCCGGAATGACCGCCGACCGACTGACGCGGCCATAGCTCAAAGAACAATTTTTAATACTAAATGAAGAGTCTTGGACTCTACAATCTGGGAGGGCTTTTAACAATGTTAAGATCAATGTATTCAGGAGTTTCAGGTATGCGCGGTTTCCAAACGAAGCTGGATGTTATCGGTAACAACATTGCTAACGTGAATACGATCGGTTTCAAATCCGGCCGTGTAATGTTCAAAGACATTATGAGCCAGACCGTATCCGGTGTTTCTGCACCGGTGGATGGCGGACAAGGCGGGGTGAATGCTAAACAAATCGGCCTCGGTGTAAGTATCGGTTCTGTGGATACCTTGCATATGGCGGGAAGTGCAATGACCACAAACAATCCAACTGACCTGCGGATTGACGGTGACGGGTTCTTTCTGGTTAAGCTTTCAGATGATCAGGAAACACCTTTCCTGACCCGTGCCGGGGACTTTCACATGGATGCAAGCCGCAACCTTATCACCTCTGACGGACTGCATGTACTGAATGCTGATGGTGAATCCATTCAGTTGGGTGAGGATGTAACAGCATTCTCGATTTCCAGCAACGGCACCATTGTACAGACTATGGCAGATGGCACGACTGAAGCCGGTGCACAAATCGCTGTAGCTAAAGTAAGCAACCCGCAGGGCCTTGAGAAAATCGGCGGCAACCTTTTCCGCATGACGCTCAATGCCAATGCTGATGGCGAACTTACACCTACAACAGCCAACAATACAGAAGTTGGTACAGGGGCTATTGTGGCGGGGCAGCTGGAAATGTCAAATGTTGATTTGACCGGCGAGTTCACCGAAATGATCGTTTCCCAGCGTGGCTTCCAGGCGAATTCACGGATTATTACAACTTCCGATGAAGTGCTGCAGGAAGTTGTTAATCTGAAGCGTTAATTTTCTGACCATTATTACAAACAAGCTGTATAAGAATAACGTTTCGCCTTTTGACGGAATCGTTATTGCCAAGTCATGGGGGGGAGCTCCTCCCCCTATTTATTGTAAGGAGGCCTGTTATGATTTCGGTAACAAGATTGAACGGGGCGCCCATGTGGCTTAATGCCCTGCTCGTAGAAATGGTGGAAGAAAGTCCAGATACTTATATAACACTTGTAACAGGCAAAAGATTGATCGTGCTTGAAAAAGCCGATGAGGTAATCAGTAAGATTCGGGATTATAACAGGGACATAGGCACATATGCTGCCACCATTAAAGTCCAATCAATGGAGGAGCTTTCATGAAAAAGATGCTGCCGTGGCTCATTACGATTTTACTGGCGATTACACTTATTGTAGTTGCCGCATTTTTACTAATGGATAAGATTTTTCCAAGCGATACGAATGATGTGAATGCGGCTGTCCAGAATGTGGAAGCCAAAAGTCTTAGCGCTGATGAAATCGTTGAGCTGACGACGGAAATCACCGACATCAAAACTAATCTTGCCGACCCCGATTATATCGTTTTAATAAATTTCGCGTTCCAGCTGGATGCTGTTAAGTCCAAGGAGGAATTCGAAAAGATCAAGGACATCAAGATTAAGCCGCTGATTATTAAGACGCTTGCCGATACCAAGCCAGAGGAACTTAACGGGGCGAACGGCAAGGATCAGCTGAGCAGCAAACTGGTAAATCTGATTAACAAGACCTTGACTGAAGGCAAGCTGACCCAGATTGAAGTAACTAACTTCATCATGACTTCTATTTAGCTGCTGTAAGGATAATTCCTTGTTGGGGGGGTGATAAAATTGGTTGATGTACTATCACAAAACGAAATTGATGCTCTGCTCGCTGCACTTTCATCCGGTGAAATGGATGCCGACGATCTTAAAAAAGAAGAAACCCAGAAAAAAATCCGCTCCTATGATTTCAAACGGGCCGTACGTTTCTCTAAGGATCATATCCGCAGCCTTACACGGATTCATGATAACTTTGCCCGCTATCTTACGACGTACTTTTCGGCCCAATTGCGCACCTTCGTGCAGATAAATGTCGTTCAAGTAGAGCAGCTCCCTTATGATGAGTTTATCCGCTCCATTCCGAAAATGACGATATTGAATATTTTTGAAGCCGAACCGCTTGAAGGCCGGATGGTTATGGAAGTGCATCCGAATATTGCCTTTGCAATGCTGGACAGAATGCTTGGCGGGTTTGGAACTGCCCCAAGCAAAATCAGTGCACTGACCGAAATTGAAACAACCATTATGGAAAGGATCTTCAGCAGATGTTTTGAAAGTCTGCAGGAAGCCTGGAAGACCGTGCTGGACATTAATCCCCGGATGGAAGCCTTGGAGACGAATCCGCAGTTTATGCAGATTGTGTCACCCAATGAGACTATTGCCTTGATTTCATTAAGCACCAAAATTGGCGATACCACCGGGATGATCAATCTTTGTATACCTCACGTTGTTCTGGAGCCGATCATGACAAGGCTATCCGTTCATCAATGGTTTGTTTCTGAGAAAAAGGTCCGTGATGAGGTTGAGTTAGAAGCTATTAGATCTAGAGTTAATAGGGCACAGTTGCCAATTGTGGCGGAACTAGGCGAATCGAGGTTATCCATTGCTGAATTTCTCGGGCTTAGTGTCGGCGACGTAATATCTCTCAACAAGACTGTCGATACAGGATTGTCTATCAAGGTAGGGGACAAGCTGAAATTTGTCGGAAGTCCAGGGATGATAAAAGATCGTGTGGCTGTGCAAATAGACGAGATTGTCAGTGAAGGAGTTGAAGAGTTTGACGAGTAAAGATTATTTATCCCAGGAAGAAATCGATGCTCTTCTCAGACAATCTGCGGAAGGATCCTTAGCCCCACAGGAGAAGACGGTAGAGGACTTCTTAACCCCGTTTGAGCAGGATGCCTTAGGAGAAATCGGTAATATTACATTTGGCAGTGCAGCAACGGCACTTTCCACGTTGCTTGGCAAGAAGGTAGATATAACTACCCCTAAGGTATCGATTATTACCCGGGGTGAATTTGAGGAAGCTTTTCCTAAACCGCACGTTGCAGTACACGTACAGTACGTAGACGGTTTTCAGGGGATTAATTCCCTGGTCATCAAAATTAGGGATGCACAGGTCATCGCCGATTTAATGCTGGGCGGTGAAGGTGACCCTAAGGATGAAGAGCTGAATGAAATTCATATCAGCGCCGTGCAGGAAGCGATGAATCAAATGATGGGCTCATCCGCTACCTCCATGTCTACGATCTTTAACCGGTTTGTCAATATCTCGCCCCCTGGTATCGATATTCTAAATATGTCCAGTGGTGAAGGTGTAGGCAGCCTTCCGAATGATGAAACCCTGATTCAAATCTCATTCCGCCTGAAAATTGGAGAGCTGATAGATTCTACGATCATGCAGCTCTTGCCAGTCCAGTTCGCCAAAGATATGGTTACGATGCTCATCGGAGATGTCAGCCAGGCAGACACAGAGACGGCAGCAACGCAGACTGCAGAGCCTGCAGCGGCACCATCCGCACCATCCGCTCCAGAGCCTGCCCCGGCAGCTCCTCCTGCGCAGCAGGCACCGCCTCAGCCCGGCGGTTATCCGCCGCAATATCCGCCGCAGGGAATGCCCCCTTACCCGGGGATGGAAGGAGGCTATTATTATCCTCCAGCCGGCATGCCTGCCTATGGAATGCCCGGCATGCCGCCTTATGGAATGCCGCCGCAGGGAATGCCATATGCGCAGACTCCGCCGCAGGCTCCGCCTCCAAATCGCAATGTGAATGTACAGCCTGTACAGTTTGCTAACTTGAGTGCTGGAGCATTTGGCAACATTGATGAAAACAATTTAAATTTATTGATGGACATACCACTGAGAGTAACCGTAGAATTAGGAAGGACCCAGAAGCAGATAAAAGATATTTTAGAGATGTCACAAGGTTCGATTATCGAACTGGACAAGCTGGCGGGTGAGCCAGTTGACATTCTGGTTAACAACAAGCTGATCGCCAAAGGGGAAGTCGTGGTTATCGACGAAAACTTCGGAGTTCGCGTTACGGATATCGTCAGCCAGTGGGACCGAATTCAAAAATTACAATAAGCATACTTAGGGAGGATTTTTTAAAAATGGCTAACCGAATTCTAATCGTGGACGATGCAGCATTTATGAGAATGATGATCCGTGACATTTTGTCGAAAAACGGATTTGAGGTAGTGGGTGAAGCCCAGGATGGTTCGCAGGCTATTGAGAAGTTTAAGGAGCTGCGTCCGGATTTGATCACGATGGATATTACCATGCCTGAAATGGACGGAATTGCCGCCCTTAAAGAAATTAAAAAAGTGGATGCCAACGCCAAAGTCATCATGTGTTCAGCCATGGGTCAGCAGGCTATGGTAATTGACGCTATTCAAGCAGGTGCCAAAGATTTCATTGTGAAGCCTTTCCAGGCAGACCGTGTTATCGAAGCTATTAACAAAACGCTGGGCGTCTAGGCACGAGGCATGTTATCCGCTTCCGGAACGCTCGGAGATAGTAGTCCCCTGCTGAGTTTACTGAAAGTTATTTTTGTCCTTGCTATCATTATCATCCTCATAGTGCTGCTGATCCGGTTCCTAGGGCGCCGCAATCAGACATTAATGAGTGGGCAGTCCATCCGTACGCTTGGTGCGCTCGGATTGGGTCCCAATAAGTCTGTGCAGATTGTTGAAATCGGCGACAGCCTCTACTTGATCGGGGTTGGTGAGAATATTTCGATACTGGATAAAATCACTGACCCTGCTGAAGTAGCACTTATTATTTCTCGGTTTGAGGATCAAGCTTCAGGACAGAATAATTTTCTATTGCCGCTTATAGCTAAGATCAAAGCCAAGGTGCGCGGAGAAGTGCCTTCTCAGGAAATCGAACTTAACGAAACATCCTCTTTTTATGAGACGTTGCAATCCAAGCTTGCGCTGGCACCTGAGCGTAAAGAGAAAATGGAAGAGCTTCTCCGGGATGATGGTCTTAAGGATGAGTCGAGGGATTTATGAAAAAAAAGCTGATTCTTTCTTTTCTGTTGCTAGGTATGTTTAGTGTTCTGCTCTTGCATCCAATTCACGCTGATCCTATTCCGAATATTAATATTCAGGTTGGCGATAATGATGGTTCCGCCGGCGGAGGGACCAGTTCCATCTCGATACTGCTCCTTGTGACGGTACTGAGTGTGGCCCCGTCTTTTTTAGTGCTTATGACCAGTTTTACACGGATCGTCATCGTGCTGGGTTTTGTCAGAACTTCGCTAGGAACGCAGCAAATGCCTCCGAACCAGGTGCTGGTAGGACTTGCTTTGTTCCTCACCTTGTTCATCATGTCACCTACGCTTTCTCAGGTGAATGAACAGGCGCTGCAGCCGTACATGAAAGGGACGCTTACCCAGTCCGAGGCGCTTGCCAAAGCAGCCGATCCTATGAAGGAATTTATGTTTAAGCAGACAAACACCAAAGATCTGCTGCTTTTTATGAATTACACCGGCAATAATGCATCAGTCAAACCTGCTACTTATAGCGACATACCGCTTACGGTGATGGTGCCGGCCTTTGCAATCGGTGAAATGAAAAAAGCCTTTACAATGGGTTTTATGATTTTCATTCCCTTTCTGATTATTGATATTGTTGTTTCAAGTACATTGATGGCCATGGGGATGATGATGCTGCCCCCGGTTATGATCTCATTACCTTTTAAAATAATGCTCTTTGTACTGGTAGACGGCTGGTACTTAGTCATTAAATCACTACTGCTTAGTTTTAACACCTGACGCTTAAGAGGAGGCTTGAGGGATGAATACGGAGTTTATTATCGGTCTAGCGGGCCAAGCCGTATATTTGGTGCTGGAAACAAGCGCCCCCATGCTGATTCTTGGTCTGGTGGTAGGACTAATAGTCAGTATATTTCAGGCAACAACGCAGATTCAGGAGCAAACCTTGGCATTCGTTCCGAAAATTGTTGCCGTTTTGCTAGCCTTACTGCTGTTCGGACCTTGGATTATCACTAAACTGGTGGACTTCACCAGCCAAATTTTGGGCAGTCTCTATATGTATATCGGTTAAGAGGATGGACATGGAGACCTTGCTGCAAAGTTTTCCCGTCTTTTTGTTGATTTTTTGTCGAATTACCTCCTTTTTTGTTGTAGTTCCTGTATTCTCTTCGCAAAGCGTACCGACAACGTTCAAGATCGGACTGTCCTTTTTTGTAGCATTGGTCGTTTTTAGCGCGGGGGGAACGGGGATTGCTGTTACACAGGATCTAACTTATATTTTACTGATTATAAGAGAAGTGTTAATAGGACTACTGCTTGGCTTTATCGCTTACCTGATGTTCATGACTATTCAAACAGCGGGCTCTTTTATCGACATACAAATCGGCTTTGGGATTGCGAATGTAATTGATCCGATGACTGGCGCTTCTGCTCCTATTATCGGCAACTTCAAGTATATGATCGCCCTGTTGATGTTTTTAACGATGAATGGCCATCATTATCTGTTGAATGCAATCATCTACAGTTATAAATGGGTACCACTCAACAATGATATTTTGCTCAAAATGCAGGATGGCAGCCTTTCGGATTTTCTAGTCCGTACGTTTGCCCAATCCTTCACGCTGGCCTTTCAAATGTCGGCACCGCTCGTGGCCGCATTGTTCCTTACCGATGTGGGTCTGGCATTTCTAGCGAGAACTGCCCCACAATATAATGTTTTTGTCATCGGGGTTCCACTCAAAATCATTATAGGTCTTGCACTGCTCGTACTGTTGATGCCGGGGCTGGCCGTTCTTTTCCAGAATCTCTTCGACATTATGTTTGAGTCCATGCAAAATCTGTTGAATCTTATTGGAAAAAGCCCTTAGATGGCTGTTGGGAGAGAGTAACATGCCGAACACCAAACGCTATAAACTGGATCTTCAGCATTTCGGGGGAGATAAGACTGAAAAGGCAACTCCTAAGAAGCGGCAGGATGCCCGAAAAAAGGGCCAGGTAGCCAAAAGTGCTGAAATATCCGGTGCGGTTGTGTTGTTATCGGCACTTCTCAGCCTGACTATGTTCGGGGGCTTCATGAAAGAACGGTTCATGTCGCTTTTTCTGGACATTTTTCAGAATCGTATGATGATGGAGGTTACTGCTGAGAACGTTTCAAAGATGTTTAACGAGTATGGTATGCAAATTTTAATTCTGCTTGCCCCGTTGCTCGGAATTACTTTTTTGCTGGCATTGGTTGTGAATTTTGCCCAAGTCGGATTTATGGCTACCGGGGAAGGAATAACACCTAAGTTCAGTAAAATTAATCCGATTAAAGGATTCAAAAATATTTTCTCCATGCGATCATTTGTGGAATTCCTTAAATCTATCTTTAAGCTGGTTTTAATCGCCTATCTAGTATATAGCACACTTTGGGGTGAAAAAGAGAGTTTCGCTTCTCTATCACATATTGATGCAGAAGGCGTTTTCCGGTTCGTAGCCAAGCTGACGATGAACCTTGGAATAAAAATTGGGGCTGTACTCTTCATCATGGCGGTCCTCGACTATATTTACCAAAAGTATGAGCATGAAAAAAGCCTGAAAATGTCGAAGCAAGAAATTAAGGATGAATACAAAAAGATGGAAGGCGATCCCATCATTAAGGGGAAAATCAGGGAACGCCAGCGCAGAATGGCTATGCAGCGGATGATGCAGGAAGTCCCCAAAGCGGACGTAATCATTACTAATCCAACGCACTTTGCAGTTGCCCTAAAATATGATGGATCCCAAATGGAAGCTCCGCAGATTATTGCCAAAGGCCAGGATTATGTGGCGCTCCGCATCAGAGAGCTGGCTAAGGAGCATGGTGTTATGACTATGGAGAATAAGCCGCTGGCACGGGCATTATTCCAGAGGACAGAGATCGGTGATGTGGTTCCTGCAGATCTGTTCCAGGCGGTTGCCGAGGTGCTGGCCTATGTATATAAGCTTAAAGGCAAGAGGAAATAAGCCCGGGGGAGGAAAAGGACATTGAAAGCTAAAGATCTAACAGTTCTACTGGGCATAATCGGTATTGTGCTTATGATGATTCTGCCTATCCCGGCGTGGCTTCTGGATGTACTGCTGATAGTCAATATTTCAATAGCGTTAACCATCATTTTGGTAGCAATGAATACGAAGGACCCGCTGCAATTTTCAATATTTCCGTCATTGCTCTTAATCACGACCTTATTCCGGCTTGCTCTAAATATCTCAACTACCAAATTGATTCTCTCTGATGGTCATGCCGGTGAGGTTGTAGCAACCTTCGGTAGCTGGATCGCCAGAGGGCAAATTGCCATCGGATTCATTGTGTTTCTGATTCTGGTCGTTGTCCAGTTCATAGTAATTACAAAAGGTTCGGAACGTGTCGCTGAGGTAGGTGCACGCTTTACACTGGATGCGATGCCAGGTAAACAAATGAGTATCGATGCGGATTTGAACGCCGGTATGATCAATGAACAACAGGCGCGGGAACGCCGCCGTAACGTTGAACGTGAAGCCGACTTCTTCGGGGCCATGGATGGAGCAAGTAAATTCGTCAAGGGAGACGCGATTGCCAGCATTATCATCCTGCTGATCAACCTGATCGGCGGTTTTATTATCGGAATGACTGTTCATGGTTTTTCATTCCAGGATGCGCTTTCGACTTATTCCGTACTGACAATTGGGGATGGTCTGGTCAGCCAGATTCCGGCTCTGCTCATTTCAACTGCTTCTGGTCTGATTGTTACACGGGCAGCATCGGAAGGCAACCTCGCAGAAGATCTAACAGGTCAATTATTGTCTTATCCGAAGCTGCTGTACATAGTAGCTGTAACCATCGCTTTTCTCGGGTTCTTCACACCAATTACGGTAATGTCCACTTTGCCGCTGGCAGGGCTTATGGCATATGCAGCTTACAGTATGGGCCAAAAGGCTAATAAAAAGCTGATTGCCGAGGAGCAGCTGGTGGAAGAGAAGCAGATAGAAGAAGTACGCAGTCCAGAAAGTGTAATTAACTTACTGACAGTTGATCCGATAGAGTTCGAGTTTGGATATGGACTGATTCCGCTGGCAGATACAGGTCAGGGCGGGGATTTACTTGACCGGATTATCATGATCAGACGTCAATGTGCGCTGGAAATGGGTCTTGTTGTTCCTGTTATACGTATTCGCGACAATATTCAACTAAAACCGAATGAATATGTCATCAAAATTAAAGGAAATAACGTCGGCGGCGGTGAATTATTACTTAATCACTATCTTGCCATGAGTCCCGGGTATGATGATGAGTCGATTAATGGCATAGAAACGGTGGAGCCATCGTTTGGACTGCCTGCACTGTGGATTGATGATTCAGTTAAAGAACGTGCGGAGTTATCCGGCTATACCGTAGTAGATCCGCCTTCCGTTGTGGCTACTCACTTAACAGAGCTGATCAAACGTCATGGTCATGAGCTGCTTGGACGCCAAGAGACGAAGCAGCTGGTCGACAACCTCAGGGAGAATTATCCTGTGCTGGTTGATGAACTTATTCCTTCAGTACTTGCTATCGGCGATATTCAAAAGGTTCTTGGCAAGCTGCTGCGTGAGAAGATTTCGATTCGTGACCTGGTTACGATCTTCGAGACACTGGCAGATTATGGCACGTATACTAAAGATCCGGATATTCTGACCGAGTATGTACGCCAGTCATTGTCCAGGCAGATCACCCAGCAATTTTCACAGGCGGGAGAGACTTTGCGGGTCATTACAGTTGGGCCTAATCTGGAGAAAAAGATTTCCGAAAGTGTTCAGCAGACGGAGCAAGGAAGTTATCTGGCACTCGATCCGGTTTCGACGCAAACGGTATATCAACGTCTTACAGAGCAGATTAACCGTCTTCTTCAGTCTGGACAACAGCCGATTGTGCTGACATCCCCAACCATCCGGATGTATTTGCGGCAGGTTATTGAACGGACGATGCAAGATATTCCAGTGTTATCTTATAGCGAGCTGGAGCCTAATATTGAAATTCAAAGCGTTGGGGTGGTGAACTTATGAGAGTGAAGCGTTATGTGGTCGATACGATGCCTGACGCGATGCATTCCATCCGCAGCGAGCTGGGAAGCGATGCCGTCATCCTAAGCACCAAAGAGATTAAAATCGGCGGATTTATGGGAATGTTCCAAAAAAAGAAGATTGAGGTGGTAGCTGCAGTTGAGGAAACGCGGAAGCCAGCTGTACCGAGTAATGCCACGACAGCACCTCCGGTAAATATTCCGCGCAGCGCTGTACCGCAGGCTTATCAAAAAGCTGCTTCTTCGTCACAGATGCCGCTAAAAGAACGGGCTGCCGAGTCCTTTGCAGAGATTGCTGCTGCATTAACTGAAGCGCAGGAGGCCAGAGGGGCAGTAGCTGTTCTTCCGCCTCTTGATCAGGAAGAGGAACGAATCCAACCAGCGGAGAACAAACCGGCTGATAAGCAACCGGCTGAACCACTAAAGGAAGAAAGCACCTCCTTATCGGCCCTCTACGATAAACTTAATACTGATCTGGAGCAGCCTATTCCCGGAATGCTGGAAAGCGATGTGCTCCGGGAGATCAGGGATATGAAGCATTGGATGGAGCGGATTGCCCGCTTCTCCTCAAGCGGAGTTGAACTGCCTGAGATTCTCGATGAGTTCAAACGCCGGTTAATCGAACAGGAAACGGATGCTGTGCTCGTAGATGAATGGATCGGCAATGTTTTTGACCGCTGGAATGACGAAGGCCGTACTTGGACATCAGAACACTTTGAAGAAATGTTAAAAGAGCAGGTGGACGGATTCCTTGCCGGCAGGATTTCTACTGGAATCGCACCGGATACGCGAATTGTTTACATCGCTGGTCCTACCGGTGTTGGTAAGACGACAACAATCGCCAAACTGGCCGCTGAGCAATTGTTCAAGCAAGGCAGGAAGGTTGGGTTAATCACCTCTGACACCTATCGGATCTCGGCGGTAGAGCAGCTTCGGACATATGCCGCTATTTTGAATATTCCTCTGGAGGTTGTACAGTCACCAGGGGATTTACAGAGAGCACTGTTCCGCTTAGAAAGCTGCGATCTGGTGTTAATGGATACGGCAGGCCGAAATTACCGCAATGAAATGCTTGTCGCCGAGCTGCAAAGTCTGCTGGCTAAAGAGCTGAAAAGTGAGACCTTCCTGGTATTAAGCATGACTTCAAAAAGCCGTGATATGAAAATGATTGTAGAGCATTTTGGCCGTTATCAGCTCGACAAAGTCATTTTCACCAAGCTGGATGAGACTGGAAGCTACGGGCCATTGTTCAATGTCTTAAATGACTTTCCGCTCAAACTGTCTTATATGACTAATGGACAAAATGTTCCTGATGATCTGCTAATGGCTACCAAAGAACAGCTCAGTGGAGTGCTGCTGGGAACAGGAGGGTCTTAATGGATCAGGCGCAATCTTTGAGACAGCTGGTATCAAGCCAGGACTCCAAACGCGTGTCCGGTGGCGGAGCCTCCGCCCGGATCATTACCGTCTGCAGCGGGAAAGGCGGTGTCGGAAAATCGAATTTCACGCTTAACTTTGCTTTAGCTCTAAAAGCGATGGGTAGGCGGGTACTTTTGTTCGATGCCGATATCGGGATGGCCAACATCGACGTGCTTATGGGAGTATCGGCTAAATACAATCTGTACCATCTGTTAAAAAGAGAAGCGGATATCGGACAGATTATCCAGATTGGACCTGGCGGTCTGCCGTTTATTGCAGGCGGTTCGGGTATGGATGAGCTTTTTTCCCTCTCTGAAACCGACCTGAATTACTTTACAACTCAAATTGCACAAATCGCCGACACGATGGATTTCATCTTGTTTGATACGGGGGCGGGGCTTTCCAAGGAGACGCTAAAATTTATAACCTCAGCAGATGATTGTCTGGTGGTGACAACACCGGAGCCAACCGCAATAACGGATGCATACGCACTGATGAAGGTTGTGCACAATTCTTATCCTAATGTCTCCTTCAAGCTGATTGTTAATCAGGCGGGGGATGAAAGGGAAGCAAGAGGCACCAGCGATAAAATCCGCATGGCGGCCAGCCGCTTTTTGCAATTGGACATTTCTTTCTTGGGATTTATCAGCAGTGATGCGCATGTGGTTCAGGCAGTCAAAAAACAAGTTCCATTCTCAGTGGCTTTTCCGAACAGTGCAGCAGCCAAAGACGTGCAACGGCTTGCCCTCAATTACCTGGCCGCCGATTCGGCGGATACAACCAAGGTGCAGGGCATCAAGGGATTTATCAACAAGTGGTTGAAGCGAAAACAGTAATTGTTCAGAATTAGATGGGCAGAGGTGGAAATGCTATGAGGCCATATAAAGTATTAGTTGTGGATGATTCTGCATTTATGCGTAAGATCATTTCCGATTTAATTGAAAACGAACCTAACTTCAAAGTAACCGCGACTGCTGCCAACGGGCGGGAAGCGATTGAGAAAGTGAATGAGTTTCTTCCGGATCTGGTGACCATGGATGTGGAAATGCCGGAAATGAACGGCCTGGAGGCACTTAAAGTAATCATGGCCGAGCATCCCTTGCCGGTAATTATGCTGTCAGGCATCAATGAAGAAGGCATGAGGGAAACCATCATTGCACTTGAATCGGGTGCTTTCGATTTTATCCGTAAGCCGTCGATTTCAAATTCACAGGATATTACAGCAGTAGGGATAGCACTAAGGGAGCAGATGAAGGGAGCTATGCTGGCCCGAGAGCAGCGTGAAGCGAGAATCAACAACGCTGATGTTATGGCGTCAGACACTGCCTCACCGCCGGCCACAAGCCCAACAGTTGTTCCAGAGCCTACTGTACGTAAGCCTGTTCAGCCAAAGAAAGCTACAGAAGCTCCTGTTAAGCCTGCTGGAAACCAAGCGAAACCGGCTGATAGGCAGATTAACAAATTACCTGACAAGACTTCTGTCGGCAACGGGACAAACCTGAATTTGTCCAAGCCTTCTGCTGTCCCTCCTAAGCCTGCTGCTCCCGAGAAACTGCAAACCCGGGGTAAGAAAGAATCCGCTCCTGCTTTGCCAGAAAGCCGTTCGATACCTGAATTGCCTTCCGTTTCGTTTAATGAGCCGCCTGTTTCAGGCAGTGACCGCAAACTGGGAACCAAAGGTCTTCGTAAACTGGTTGCAGTAGGCTGCTCTACAGGCGGTCCCCGGGCACTCAAAACATTTTTGGAGAATATTCCGGCTGATTTTCCGGCGCCGATTGTTATTGTGCAGCATATGCCGCCCAATTTCACTAAATCGCTGGCCCAGCGGCTGAACACCTTTAGTCCGCTTGAGGTATCGGAAGCTGAACATGGCATGATCCTGCGTCCGGGAGCGGCATATATCGCCCCTGGCGGATTTCACCTTAAGGTTGTTCCGGCATCCGGAGGACAATATGCAATTGAGCTTACGAATGAAGAATCACGCAACGGCCACCGGCCTTCCGTAGATACAATGTTCGAATCATTGCTGCCGCTGACAGCGCTGGAGCGCCATGCGGTAATCATGACGGGGATGGGCAGTGACGGAGCAAAAATGATGAAGGCACTTTACGATACAGGGGTCACCTCAACGTTTGCCGAGAGTGAAGAAACCTGCGTTGTATACGGAATGCCTCGTTCGGCAGTGGAATTAAAGTGTGTTAAATATGTCCTGCCGCTGCAAGAAATCGCACCACGGCTGGTACAAAGTGTAAAATAAAGGAAAAGCGAACTCGAAGGGGAGGTGCTCGTTAGTGGACATGAACCAATATTTATCCATGTTTATTGATGAGTCAAATGATCATCTGCAGTCATTGAATGAGAGCATGATGGGGCTGGAAGCAAATCCTGAAGATATTAGTATTGTGCAGGTGATTTTCCGTTCTGCGCACACCCTAAAGGGTATGGCAGCTACAATGGGGTTTGAGGATTTAGCTTCCCTAACCCACCAGATGGAAAATGTACTTGATCTGGTTCGCAATAATAAACTGCGGATGCAGGATTTCATTTTTGACACATTGTTCAAAAGCTTGGATGCCCTGGAATCCATGGTAGAGGATATTACGGGCGGAGGAGAAGGTAAAGCCGATGTTACTGCCATCGTATCTTCGCTTCAGGCTATCGTTCGGGGAGAAGTTCCTGCTGCGGCCGGTGCTGCAGCTGAAGTAACAGCTGCCGCTGCAACCACTGGCGATGCCCAAATATCTCTGGATGAGTTCCAGTACTCCGTTCTGGAGCAATCGCTGCAGGAAGGACATCAGGTGCTGTATGTCGACGTAGCAATCCGTAAGGACTGTCAGTTGAAAGCGGTACGGGCTTATATGGTTTTTGATCTCCTGGAGCGTTCAGGAGAAGTGGTCAAATCCTTCCCTTCGGTTCAGGACATAGAGCAGGAGAAATTCGACTATGGATTCTCTCTCTATTACATAACCCAAAAGGACGCTAGTGAGATTCAGAGAATGATTTTGAACTTGTCTGAGATCGACAAGGTTACTGCAGTAGCGCTTGACCAAGAGTCCTTATCACAGATGGCTCAAGAGATGTCTGCTGCTACAGCGGAAGCTTCTCCTGCTGCCCCTGTACAAGAATCTTCGGCATCTGCCCCTGCAAAAGCTCCAGCAGCTTCTGCAGCGAAAGAGGAGAACGGAAAATCAGCGCCGGTACGGACTGGCGGAGCACCTTCGAGAACGATCCGCGTAGATATCGAACGATTGGATGTGCTGATGAACCTGTTCAGCGAGCTGCTGATCGACCGTGTCCGTCTGGAACAGCTTGCTTCCGAAGTGCAGAACGGTGACCTTACTGAGACTGTTGAGCATATGGGACGTGTCAGCGGCGATTTGCAGAACATTGTTATGAAACTGCGGATGGTGCCAGTAGATACCGTATTCAACCGTTTCCCGCGCATGGTTCGTGACCTCGCCAAATCCCTGGACAAAAAGATTGATCTTGTGGTTACAGGAGCGGAAACCGAACTGGACCGCACGGTCATTGATGAAATTGGAGATCCGCTGGTGCATTTGCTGCGCAACGCTGTTGACCATGGTGTAGAGTCGATTCAAGACCGGCTTGCCTCAGGAAAGTCGGATACTGGTACAGTTAATCTGCGGGCATTCCATAGCGGCAATCACGTATTTATTGAAATTGAGGACGATGGTGCCGGAATCAAGCCGCAGAAGATCTTGCAATCTGCAATCAAAAAAGGAATTATCACTCAAGAACAAGCTGCTTCCTATTCAGATGACGAGGCCATTCAACTTCTCTTTGCACCAGGCTTCAGCACAGCAGAAGTCATTTCCGATGTCTCAGGACGTGGCGTAGGTTTGGACGTTGTAAAATCCAAGATCACTTCGCTTGGCGGAAATGTGGTTGTCTATTCGACCCCGGGCAAAGGTACAAACTTCTCGGTACAGCTGCCATTGACCCTGTCTATCATTGCTGCCATGTTAGTAAAGATTGGTTCTGAAAAATATGCAATTCCGCTTTCATCGATTGTAGAGACCGGAATTGTGAAAAATACCCAGATCCGTACAATCCATGGTAACAGAATGATTGAGTTCCGCAACAGCCATATTCCGCTGCTTTCGCTAAGCAAATTCTATGCAGTACCTGATTTTGATGAAAGCACGGAAGAAGAAACAGAAATCGTCGTTGTCCGCAAGGGCGAGCGTCTAGTTGCACTGGCTGTGCAGGATTTCATCGGACAAAATGAAATTGTAATTAAGAATCTGGGTAAATATTTGCCTGAGGTTCAAGGCATTTCCGGTGCGACTATTCTTGGTGACGGGCAGGTTGCACTTATTATTGATCCGAATGCATTTATAAAATAATTAGGATAGAACAGGGAGGTTCATTCCATGGCTGATGATATCAAAGTAATAGTATTCAAGCTTGGCTCTGAAGAATACGGGATTGAAGTGGAAAAAGTCCAAACCATTGAACGTATGATGCCGATTACCCGTGTGCCGAAGACCTACTCCTTTATCAAAGGAGTCATTAATTTGCGGGGTGTAGTCATTCCTGTAATTGATCTGCGCGGCCGTTTCGGTATTCAAGAAGCAGAACACACGGATCAGACCCGAATTATTATCGTTAATGTGAATGAGATGGAAGTAGGATTTATTGTTGATTCCGCTAATGATGTCATTGATTTGAACCGTGATTCCATCGACACACCACCGGATGTTGTGGGCGGTATCAAGGCGAAATATCTGGATGGAGTGGCCAAAATCGGGGAAGACCGGCTGCTGATTATGCTCAACTTGACTGAAGTGCTGAATAAGAGTGAAATCGTGCAACTGGAAAGCCTAGAGGGCTAGGTTATGGAGCTGTTCAAAAACTTCAAGGACTTTAAAATGGATGTTTTAAAGGAAGTCGGTAATATTGGGGCAGGTAACGCCGCCACCGCATTATCCCAGCTTCTGAATAAGCCGATTGATATGGCTGTACCCAAAGTGCAGCTCCTGAGCTTTGAAGAAATTACTGACAAGGTCGGCGGAGCGGAAGAACTGGTTTACGCAGTGTTTCTGCGAGTTGAAGGTGAGGCTCCCGGCAATCTCTTTTTCATCCTAACACCGGAAGCGGCTATGAACCTTCTTAACCGCGTCGCAGGTATTGAGATTTCTCCTGATCAGGAGCTGGGTGAAATGGAGCTCTCTGCTTTGAGTGAAATCGGCAATATTCTGGCCGGCTCTTACCTTTCTTCCCTTGCAGACTTTACGTCACTGTCCATGTATCCGACTGTGCCTGCACTTGCGATGGATATGGCCGGGGCGATCCTGGGCTATGGACTCTTGCAGTTCGGCCAAATGGGGGATGACGCATTGCTTATTGATACGACGTTCCTGGAAGGCCAGAATGAAATAGAAGGACAATTTTTCCTTATTCCTGATCCCGAATCATTCCCGAAAATTTTCAAATCATTAGGAGTACCGTTTGATAATGATTGAAGAACAAAGCATTATTAAGGTTGGAATGGCAGATCTTAATGTAGGCAGCCAAGAGAGTCTTATCCGCACCACTGGACTTGGCTCCTGCGTAGGTCTTACAATGTTTGATCCCGGGAAGAAACTGGCGGGGATGGCGCATGTGATGCTGCCTTCGTCGGAGATCGCTCGTGAGGGTCAAATGAACATCGCCAAGTTTGCGGATACCGCAGTGCCGGAGCTGTTGTCCCGCTTACTGGCGCTTGGAGCGGTACGTAGTCGGATCGTAGCCAAGATGGCCGGTGGCTCTCAAATGTTTGCCTTTGCCGGGGGGAATGACACCATGAGGATCGGGCCTCGTAACGTGGAATCCTGCAAGCTAGCTCTAGAGGCTTTGAACATCCCCTTAATTGCCGAAGACACAGGCGGGAATTTTGGGCGTACGATAGAAATTGCCTGCAGCACAGGAGTGCTTTATATCCGCAGTGTGCAAAAAGGCTCTAAGGAAATATAGTGATGGGAAAAATATTACTAAGCATTTTATCCGGAGTGATTGGTTTTTTATTTACCTTTCTTACGAATTACGGGCATAATTTACTTGGGACGAGTCTTATTCGGGGGATTTATGGATTTATTATCTGGTTTGTGCTTGCATTCCTCCTGAGATGGGTATTGGGTTTTATTGTTAAACAGTCCCAGGCACCAGATATAACCGGAGAAAATGCCGCGGAAGATGATATGCTTGGTACTAAGCTTGATCTCAGTACTCCGGACGAGGATGAGGAATTAATCAACCTTCTCAAACCAAAGCCGGCAGAGGGAAGCGGAGGCAGTGAAGGCTTTACACCGCTGCAGCCGCCCAAGCTGGTCTCCATGAAAGATCCTGAAGAATTGGCCAAGGCCGTTCGTCACCTGAAAGAAGAATAAGCGAGTGCTTGCGGCCAAACGACTATCATTCCCGCATAATGCCCGCTGACTAAACTTTGGGAAGGGTGAAAGCCATTGAACGAGCATAAAGCTTCTCTATCGGTAACAGACGTGCTTTGGGAACAGTGGAAAGAACACGGTGATCCTGAAGCCAAAAAAAAGCTGATTGAGAATTACCTCCATATTGTAGATTACGTGTCCAGCCGGTTGGCTGTCGGACTTCCCAAAAATGTATCAAAAGACGATTTGGCCAGTAATGGTGTAATGGGTCTTATTGATGCGATTGAGAAATTCGACTACAAACGCGGATTGCAATTTCAAACCTACGCTTCTTGGCGTGTACGCGGTGCTATTCTGGACTCGTTACGCCAAAGCGATTGGGTTCCCAGATCTGTTCGTGAAAAAGCCAAGAAAATCGAGGATGCCTACCAGCAGCTGGAGCAGAAATATTTAAGATCAGTCAGTGACGAGGAAATGAGCCAATATTTAAATATTTCTGAGCCGGAGTTTCAAAACATGCTGCAGGATGTTGCAGTCATGTCGCTCTGCTCATTGGAAGACCCTATTCGTGAAGAAGAATCGGAGACACGGATGTCCATCCTGGTGGACGATAAAGCTAAGAATCCAGACCGTAAAGTGAATGAGTTTTACTTGCGAGATACACTCACCAAAGGCATCGAAAAATTAACGGTGAAAGAACGGACCGTAGTGTCCCTTTTATATTATGAGGATTTATCTTTAAGCGAGATCGCTGAGGTGATGTCTTTATCTCCTTCTCGAATTTCGCAGCTTCATTCAAAGGCGATTTTGCGCTTGAGAGGAACGCTTGAGAAAAATCGCGACCTTCTCATGCAGAATGATTAACCGGAGACGGTGACAAGGGGGAGCAATATTGATCGGTCATTATGCTTTGGATCAATACGTAAGTATTACGTTTTCTGAGGATAAAGGGATTGCCTACCTACAGTTCTCCAAGAAGGATGAGAATTTCACCTGTTCCTTCGAAGATTTGGAGAGCTTCCTGCACAGTCATGAGGTTCGTTACGGTATACAGCGGGATATTGTGAAGCGGATCAGCAGCAACCCTGAAGAGTATTTTTTCAGCAGAGTACCCATTGCAATTGGTGATGAGCCGGTGCATGGTGTTGACGGAAAGGTTGTTCTTACCGTAGATCTTGAAGAGGACCGCAAACCGCTGGAAAAGGAAGACGGTAAAGTCGACTACAAAGATCTGGTACGTCTGCATAATGTTTTGAAGGGACAAATCATCGGGAGAACGATTCCGCCGGTACCCGGACAGAAGGGGAAAACAGTCACCGGAGAGGAAATTCCTTTCAGAGCAGGGAAAGAAGCTCGCTTCAAAGTTGGTAAGAACGTACTGGTCGACCAGAGCGAAACTGCGATGTACGCGGCCATTGACGGCTTAGTGACGCTTACAGACAAAGGAAAGATCAATGTATTTCCTGTATACGAAGTCAATGGTGATGTGGATTACAGCACAGGTAATATTGACTTTGTGGGCACAGTAGTTATCCGCGGCAACGTGTTGACCGGGTTTACTGTGAAATCTGCAGGGGACATTCGTGTTGTCGGAGGCGTGGAAGGCGCGGAGTTGATTTCCGGCGGTTCGATAGAAATTACCGGGGGAATTATTGGCTACAATAAAGGCATTGTCAGTGCCGGCAAAAATGTTAAGGTATCCTTTATTCAGGATGGGAATGTAGTTGCTGGTGAAGATGTGATTGTATCACAGAGCATAATGCATTCGAATATACGCGCAGGGCGTGATGTTTTGTGCAATGGAACAAAAGGCCTCATCGTAGGCGGAATTGTGCAGGCTGGGGAAAAAGTTGTAGCCCGGACTATCGGGAATACGATGTCAACCTCCACGGCAATTGAAGTGGGAGTAGTTCCTGAGTTGCGTAATGAGATTAATGAGCTTCGTCATGAACTTAAACTGCTGCTCGAAAATGAGGACAAAACCACTAAGGCGCTTTATCTGTTAAATCAGCTCGCGAACAACGGCCAGCTGTCACCTGATAAAGTGGCGCTTCGTGTGAAACTGAACGCTACCAAACAGTCCCACATGCGTGAGGAAAAGCGGATTAAAGAACGTGTGCTGGAAATTGAGAAGATGCTTGAAGATACGACTCGAGCTAAAGTGGAAGTGATCAAAACGATCTATGGCGGTTCTAAAATTGTAATCGGCAGATATACCAGATTCGTCAAAGATCCGACGGAACGGGTTGTATTTCGTTATACGGAAGGCGATATTTCGTTAACCCCGTATATTTAACAAGGCGGGCGGCGTAAGGCAGCCGGCCATTGTTTTATGTTATGAATGAACAAAGTTGTCTTTCGGGAAGGGGATTATCATGAGCCTAAAACCGGTTGAATTACAAATTGCCTTACCTAGGACAACGGATGCAGGGAAGGTTCAGAATGAGCACCTGCATCGTCCAGTACTTGATCAGCAGCAGCTGGCTGCACAGAATGTGAAGCACAGCGCTGAGCTGGCCCAGCGGACAACAGAGGTTGATGAATCTGCGGACGCGAAGCTTCGTAATGACAGCGGCCGGGGGAATGGCCGGGGGAATCAGTCATCTGACCAAGGGGAACCCAAGCAGGACGCCGTCCATGATGCAGAACATCCCTATAAAGGCCGCCGCATTGATCTCAGTCTCTGAGATGCTCAAATGATATAAAAAGGAGATAAAGCATTTGCAACCATGGGTATACATCGTGCTGGTAGGTGCTGTTGCTATTGTCTATGCTCTTAGGCTGCCGGTACGCGGACAATCAGACCCGGCCGAGAAGCAAAGCCTGAAAGACACCGAAGCAGCACTTGAACTCTATATGGCCGACATCGAGCGTGAGAATAACGAGATGATACAGCTTGTCGGCAGCATTAAGCAGCAGTCGCAGAGTACCAAAGCAGCTCTGCAGGAAGAGATTGGCGGACTCCGGGAGCAGGTCGCCGAATTGCAAAAAGATATGCTGCTGCTTGATTCCAGGCTAACGGCTGAAGAAAAGGGATTGCTTCAGCTGATGGCTCTTGTTAAAGACAATGCAGGTAAGATTACTGCAGAGGCTCCTCCGGGAAGTGCTGAGACTGTGCCTCCTGAGCCAAAGGCAAAACCTATTAGTTCGATCAAGCTGCGTTATCCGCGGCTGTTTGAATTGCATGAACAAGGCAAGTCTATTGACTCCATTGCCAAAACAGCTGGACTTCAGCGCGGTGAAGTCCAGCTCATTCTGCAGCTGGCAAAGCAGGAGGAATCGGTATGATCAAGAACCGCTCGTTTATGTTCGGTCTGGGAACCGGGCTCATAGCAGGCGCTCTTCTCCTTCAGCTGATGATCTCCGGCGGGGCAGCACCGTCATTAACAAAAGAAGAGCTCATACAGCAAGCAGCTAAACTGAATCTGACAGTAACAGATCCGGCGGCTAATCCCCAAGCGAGTCCAGAGCCAGCGGTGCAAGCTACTGATCCTGCCGATAAGTCTGATGTTAAGGACACTCCGAAGGCAAACGATGGCGCCAGCACTCCATCTCCAGTTTCTTCCGCTGCAGCGTCACCGGAGGCCGCTGTACAGCCTAGTGCTGCTGCTGCGCCCACAGAGCCGGCAGTGCCTTCCAAGCCGTTACAAAGCGCAGGAACAGCCCCAGAGGCACCGGCAACTCCGCAGGCCGCAGTAAGCGGAGTTGTTGCTGTTCGCATTCCGGCTGGCAGCACACTTACAGAAACTGCACAGCTTTTGGCAAAGGCAGGGGTCATTAAGGAGCAGACCGAGTTTCTTAAAACTGCCATGAGCCGCAAAATTAATGCAAAAATTCAATATGGAAGCTACAATTTCACCAAAGGGGAAAGCGTAAACTCCATAATTGAGAAGCTGATTACAGTGAAATGAACTCATATTAAGGCAGAAAATCACAAAACATTTCATGAATCGTTGCATACATTATTTTATTATGGTATAGTAATTGACGGTGTTAAAACACACGCCGGTTGATTTCGACAAGGGGTGCTTTCTTCAGAAGAAAGTCTTGTAGAAAAATGACGCGCGGCGGAGGAGACACACAATAAACCAAAATTAGGAGGTGTGTGAAGATGGCAGTAATCTCCATGAAACAGCTTCTCGAAGCTGGGGTACACTTCGGTCACCAGACTCGTCGTTGGAACCCAAAGATGGATCGTTATATCTTCACTGAAAGAAACGGAATTTACATTATTGACCTGCAAAAAACGGTTAAAAAGGTAGAGGAAGCTTACAACTTTGTAAAAAGCGTCGCTGGCGACAACGGCACAATCCTATTCGTAGGAACAAAGAAACAAGCTCAAGATTCCGTAAAAGAAGAAGCTGAACGTTCGGGGATGTTCTTCATCAACCAACGTTGGCTGGGTGGTACCCTGACTAACTTCCAGACTATTCAGAAACGTATTGACCGTCTGAAGAAATTGGAAGCTTGGGAAGAAGACGGTACCTTCGCAGTTCTGCCTAAGAAAGAAGTTATCCTTCTCCGCAAAGAGAAAGATCGTCTTGAAAAATTCCTGGGCGGTATCAAGAACATGAAAGGTCTGCCAAGCGCGCTGTTCATTATTGACCCGCGTAAAGAGCGTATCGCTGTTGCGGAAGCTCGCAAACTGGGTATTCCTATCGTAGCTATTGTTGATACTAACTGTGATCCGGACGAAATCGACTACGTAATCCCAGGTAACGATGACGCTATCCGCGCCGTTAAATTGTTGACTGGTAAAATGGCAGACGCTGTTGTTGAAGCTCACCAGGGCGAAGACACAACTACTGCTTAAGTAGCAACCGGAACTTAAACTAGAACTTAAATGAAAAGGGTGGTTGGCAGGTGGATAACCTCTCACTGCCCTTTTTTTAGGATAATGGCCTTAAATGGAATTAAACGACAATTATCTGGAGGGAATAACAATGGCAGTAGACGCAAAATCCGTAAAAGAACTTCGTGAAAGAACAGGCGCAGGTATGCTTGACTGTAAGAAAGCACTTGAAGAAGCAAACGGCGATATCACTAAAGCCGCTGAACTGCTCCGCGAAAAAGGTCTTTCCGCAGCAGCAAACAAAGCAGGACGTATCGCTACTGAAGGTACTGTTGAATCTTACATCCACGCTGGCGGACGTATCGGCGTACTGGTGGAAATCAACTGCGAAACTGACTTCGTAGGTAAGACTGATTCCTTCAGAGAATTCGCACGCGATATCGCAATGCAGATCGCTGCAGCTAGCCCGCAGTATGTTCGCCGTGAAGAAGTTCCTGCTGAAGCTGTAGAGAAAGAAAAAGAAATTCTGAAAGCCCAAGCACTGAACGAAGGCAAGCCTGAGAAAATCGTTGAAAAAATGGTTGAAGGCCGCATCAGCAAGTTCTACGAAGAATACTGCCTGCTTGAACAGCCTTTCGTTAAAGACCCTGACAAAACGATCTCCCAATTGCTGAATGAAAAAATCAGCACGATCGGTGAAAACATCTCTATCCGTCGTTTTGTTCGTTACGAGCTGGGCGAAGGTCTGGAAAAGAAAGTTGACAATTTTGTTGAAGAAGTAATGGCACAAGTTAATCAATAAAAGATAAACTTAATTACAGCTTCATTGAACTGAATAATGGCAAGCATCAAAAGAGCGGAACACATGCACGTAGTGTTCCGTCTTTTGTAAGAAAGAGAGGGTATACATTTGGAACAGCCGGTATTTAAGAGAGTCGTCCTTAAGGTAAGTGGGGAATCACTGTCAGGACAAAACGGATATGGTATTGATGCTGAGACGATTATTTCCATCGCGGAGCAAGTGAAAGAAGTGGTCGAGCTTGGCGTTCAGGTTGCCATTGTATGCGGTGGCGGAAATATCTGGCGCGGGATCGCCGGCAGTGCGAGTGGCATTGACCGTGCAACAGCCGATTACATGGGGATGCTCGCCACAGTTATGAACTCGCTTGCTCTGCAGGATGCATTGGAGCAAATCGATGTTCCAACGCGGGTGCAGACCTCCATTTCCATGCAGCAAATTGCCGAACCTTACATCCGCCGCCGGGCGATCCGTCACTTGGAGAAGGGACGCGTGGTTATTTTTGCCGCAGGTACAGGAAACCCGTTCTTCTCAACGGATACAACCGCAGCGCTTAGAGCAGCTGAGATTGAAGCAGAAGTCATTCTTATGGCGAAGAACAAAGTAGACGGTGTCTACTCTGCGGATCCATTCAAGGACCCTACAGCTGAGAAGTTTGAACAACTGACTTACATGGAAGTCCTGAACAAAAACCTTGGAGTTATGGATTCTACCGCTTCCTCGCTGTGCATGGATAATAATATACCGCTCATTGTGTTTGCTATTACAGAGCAAGGCAATATTAAACGTGTCGTTCTCGGTGAGAAAATCGGGACGATTGTTAAAGGGAGTGTAGATTAATGCCACAGGCAGTTAAGAAAAATGCCGAGGAGCGTATGGAAAAAGCGATTTCTTCCCTAAAACGCGATTTGGCTACATTGCGGGCAGGACGCGCATCGACAGCGCTGCTGGACCGCATTCAAGTTGATTATTACGGTGCACCTACGCCGGTTAACCAGCTGGCCAACATCAGTACACCGGATTCCCGGACACTGCTTATCCAACCTTGGGACAGATCGTCGGTAGCCGACATTGAACGGGCGATTATGAAGTCCGATCTTGGACTAACACCTGCCAATGATGGTACAATCATCCGCCTATCCATTCCTCCGCTGACTGAGGAACGCCGTACTGAACTTGTGAAGTTCACCAAGAAGTTCGGTGAAGAGGCGAAGGTAGCCATCCGTAACATCCGCCGTGATGCTAACGATGACATCAAGAAGATGGAGAAGAACGGCATTTCGGAAGATGAATCGCGTGGACACCAGGAAGATATTCAGAAATCAACGGATAAGTTCATAGCTGAAGTCGATAAGGTGCTCTTGTCCAAAGAAAAAGAGATTATGGAAGTATAATGATAATCAAGAGACCTCAAGGCCCCTCCTTATATGGTGGGGTTTGTCTCTTTCTGATATGAGCTTGGAGGAAACGGAAATGATCAAACGGGTTCAAGCATGGCTTAGCCGTAAAGACAGGCAGGAAGAACAGCCAGTCGAGATTTCACCGGACAACATTCCCCGGCACGTGGCGGTAATCATGGATGGTAATGGTCGCTGGGCTAAGCGCCGCGGCCTTCCGCGCATTGTCGGTCATCAAAACGGGATGAAAGCAGTAAAACGCGCAACCATAGCCGCAAATGATCTGGGAGTAGAATTCCTCACGATGTACGCTTTTTCTACGGAAAACTGGAAGCGGCCTAAAGATGAAGTGGATTTCCTGATGCGTCTGCCTGTGGAATTTCTTGCGCTTGAACTGGATGAACTGATAGAGAAAAATGTACAGGTACGTGTTATGGGTGACAGTAATGCACTGCCCAATCATACCCGCAAGGCTATGGAAGAGGCAGTAGAGCGGACGAAGCATAATACTGGACTAATCTTAAATTTTGCGCTGAACTACGGGAGCCGTAAAGAGATAGAAGATTGTATGCGCGAACTGGGCAATGATATTAAGGCAGGACGGCTCTCTCCAGAGGAGATTACATCTGAACTGATTGACAGCAGATTATTGTCCGGGGGTTTGCCTGACCCTGATTTATTGATCCGAACAAGCGGAGAAATGCGGCTGAGCAATTTCATGCTCTGGCAGATCGCATACAGTGAGCTATGGTTTACGGATGTGTACTGGCCGGAATTTGACAAATCGCATTTATTGCAGGCTGTTGCCGAGTATCAGCGCCGTACACGCCGCTATGGCGGATTGAAGTAGCCTGATGGGAGATGGAAACCTTTGAAGCAACGATTGATTACCGGAATTGTTGCCGGAGCAGTTTTTTTGGGCCTGTGTGCTTTAGGGGGCTGGTCCTATCAGCTCCTACTGACTGCCATGGCACTCATCGGGATGTTTGAATTTGTGAAAATGACGGGCCTTTCTCCATTCAGTAGCACTTCACTACTGGGGTATGCCTCGATCGTTTGTTTCATGATTCCTTGGGGATTGCTTGATGTCTCCCCATGGCTGTCCTGGGAACAGGGCATATGGCTGATGCTGTTATTGTTCCTGCTCGTGACAGTATTCACTAAAAATAAACAGGATATTAAGATCACTGCACTTCTGTTTACCGGAATTGTTTACATAGGAATGGGTTTCTCCTATATGGGTACGGCCCGTGCTGCGGGTGATGAACATGGCCTCTTCTGGACGCTGTTGCTGCTTTGCTGCATTTGGGGCAGTGATGCAGGTGCTTATTTCGTTGGCAGAAGCTTCGGGAAGAATAAGCTCTGGCCGGCGATCAGTCCCAATAAGACGGTTGAAGGCGCCCTTGGAGGGGTCCTCATTTCCGTTGTTATTTCGGTTATTTTTGCACTATTTGTTCCTGATCTGCTGACTATCGGACGAGCACTGCTAATCGGTATTTCTTGTGCTGTTCTCGGTCAGCTTGGAGATCTTGTACAGTCTGCCTATAAACGGGTGTACGGTATTAAGGATTCAGGCTCTCTGCTGCCTGGTCATGGTGGCATACTTGACCGCTGCGACAGCTGGATTATCGTATTTCCTTTCGTACATATCGTAATGCTGATGCCTTACTATTAAACGACGGGGAGAAGGTGCAACGGTGAAAAAAATTAGTATTCTCGGCTCAACCGGATCCATTGGCACGCAGACGCTGGATGTCGTTGCGATGCATCCGGAGGCCTTTGAAGTAGATGGGCTGGCTGCTGGCAGCAATACTGCCCTATTATTAGAACAGGTGCACCGGTTTCAGCCACGACGTGTGTCTGTTTCCACCAAGCAGCTTGCGGATGACATCAGATCGAGCCTGCCATCCGGTGTTGAGCTCTACTACGGCAGCGAGGGATTGGTTGAAATCGCTGCCGGAGGAGCTGCTGATACGGTTGTGACAGCTGTGGTAGGCAGTGTGGGACTGAAGTCAACGCTTGCTGCTATCGAAGCCGGGCGACATATCGGACTGGCTAATAAAGAAACACTTGTAACAGCAGGACATCTGGTAACAGAGCTGGCTGAACGAAAAGGGGTCAAGCTGCTGCCGGTAGACAGTGAGCACTCGGCAATATTTCAATGTCTGAACGGTGAAAACCGCGCCGATGTTGCGAGCATTACAGTTACCGCCTCAGGCGGCTCTTTCCGCGACTATACCCGCGATCAGCTTAAGGATGTTACCGTGGAGGACGCGCTTCGTCATCCGAACTGGAGTATGGGGGCCAAAATTACGATCGATTCGGCAACCATGGTTAATAAGGGGCTTGAGGTGATTGAAGCCCACCATTTGTTTGGCCTGCCCTATGAGCAGGTGAATGTGCTGCTGCACCCGGAGAGCATTATCCACTCCTACGTGGAATTCCGCGACAGCAGTATCATTGCACAGCTTGGTACTCCTGATATGCGCGTGCCGATTCAGTATGCGCTGACCTATCCGGACCGCTGGTCTTCACCAGCAGCCCGTTTATCGCTGGCTGAGATCGGACGCCTGACCTTCCGCGAAATGGATTATATCCGTTATCCGGCCCTGCGGCTTGCGATCGAATGCGGGAAAACGGGAGGAACGGCAACCACAGCTTTTAATGCTGCCAATGAAATCGCCGTTGCCCGCTTCCTGCGTCATGAGATTTCATTCCTGCGTATTGAGGAGATTATTGAAGAAGTACTGCAGCAGCATGAAAATGTGGGTAATCCCGATTTAGAGCAGATAGAATACTGTGATGCGGCTACCCGGGAGCTTGCATCCAAGCTGTAAATATAACAAATTTGTGCTGTTGAGTTGGAAAAATTGCGTTACCCTGAAAAATAGGCTGAGACTGTTGATTCTCTTGTGCCGGGCCTTGGAATAATGATAAATTAAGAGGACATACTTCGGTCTTACACCTAAAGGGGGAATGTTACGGATGGAAATGGTAAGAGTCGTCTTTTTAACGGTGCTTATGTTTTTTGTTCTGGTGACCGTCCATGAATGGGGACATTATTATTTCGCCAAACGCGCCGGTATTCTTGTACGTGAATTTGCTATCGGTTTCGGCCCGAAACTGTTTTCTTATAAACGCGGTGAAACGCAGTTCACACTCCGTCTGCTGCCTTTCGGCGGATATGCGCGGATGGCCGGGGAAGATCCTGAAATCATTGAAATCGGCCAGGGGCAGATGATCGCCGTCAGGCTGGGACAAGACAATAAAGTCAAAAATATCTATCTTGATTCGCTCGACACCCGCAGAAATGTGATCCGTGGCGAGGCACAGTATACTGATCTTGAGAATGAATTGACAATCCGGCTTGATGTCGATGGTGAAGTCACTACCTATGATGTTCATCCGCAGGCGATGATGATCAAAGGCGGCCAGCAGACACAGATTGCACCGAAAGACCGTCAATTTGGCAGCAAAACCGTCGGACAGCGTGCTTTAGCGATTGTTGCCGGACCGGTAATGAACTTTATTCTTGCTTTTGTCCTGTTTGCAATTCATTTGCAGATGGCAGGAATCCCAGTGGAGAATCCTACCATTGTGAAGGTTGGGGATATCAGCGAGGGAATGCCGGCGCAAGAAGCAGGGCTCCAGAAGGGTGATATAGTCGTCTCTGTTAATGGAGAGAAGATTGGCGGCGATTATCTGAAGATGATTGAGCTAACCTCCGAATCCAAGGGCAAAGAGATGAACTGGGTCCTTCAGCGTGGCGATGAAACCTATGAGGTGACGATGATTCCCCGCAGTATGGAAGGTGAAGAAGGCGGCAAGGTAGGGATCACTCCTGACTTGCAGACACGCCGAGCCGGTTTTGGGGAGACGATTACCAAGTCGAGTACGGCCATGGTAGATACGACTAAACTGATCTTTACCGGATTCAAACAATTGATCAACAACTTCAATATGGATGACATTTCAGGACCGGTAGGAACGGCGAAGATGACCGGCCAGATTGCCCAGCAGGGGATTCAGTATCTGACGTATTGGGCGGCCATTCTAAGCTTATACTTGGGGATTTTCAATCTGCTGCCGGTTCCGGCGCTAGACGGAAGCCGACTGGTCTTCCTCGGTGTGGAAGCGCTGCGCGGCAAACCTGTTGATCCGGGGCGCGAAGGCATGGTACATTTTGTCGGGTTTGCCTTGCTGTTCCTGGTCATGATCGCTGTAACTTATAATGATATACTGCGCCTGATCACAGGCTGATTTTTAATTGATGCAATTAGATTTATGGCGGACCCCGCAAAAGACAGACCAAATGGCGCGTTGTCAGGCTGCCTTTTGCAGGGCAATTTAGGAGGATTTCATTACATGGCTAAAGATAAGCAGTTCGTTACGGAAATTACGCCACAGAGCGAAGATTTCTCGCGCTGGTATATCGATGTAATCAAGAAAGCAGACCTGATGGATTATTCACCGGTCCGCGGCTGTATCGTCTTCAAACCGGAAGGCTACGAAATCTGGGAGCATATCCAGGAGGAAATGAATCGTCGCCTTAAGGCTACCGGCCATCGCAACGCCTATTTCCCGGTGTTCATTCCGGAGAGCTTTTTCCAGAAAGAGAAGGATCATATCGAAGGTTTTAATCCGGAGCTTCCATGGGTAACTGAGGCAGGCGGCGATGTGCTGGAAGAACGTCTGGCGATCCGCCCGACTTCGGAGACCATGTTCGGGCACATGTACTCCAAATGGATTCAATCCTACCGTGACCTACCGGTGCTGATCAACCAATGGGCCAATGTGGTCCGCTGGGAAAAGCGCACATTGCCGTTCATCCGGACGACGGAATTCCTCTGGCAGGAAGGCCACACAGCGCATGAGACCGAAACTGAGGCCCGTGAAGAGACCATGCGGATGCTGGAGAACTATCGTGATTTTGTTGAGAGCTATTTGGCGATTCCGGTTGTTACCGGCCAGAAGACACCTTCTGAGCGTTTTGCCGGAGCTGTCGATACTTACTCTATTGAAGCAATGATGAAGGATGGACGGGCTGTACAAGCGGCGACCTCTCACTACCTGGGAACGAAGTTTGCGACCGCTTTTGACATTCAATATTTAAGCCGTGAGAATTCCCTGGAGTATGTGCATACGACTTCCTGGGGCTCTACGACTCGCCTGATCGGTTCGCTGATTATGGTGCACGGGGATGACCGCGGGTTGGCTCTGCCGCCTAAAGTAGCTCCGACTCAGGTTATTATGATTCCGATCGGACCTCCAAAAACCCGTGAAGCGGTTATCGGACGGACCGATGAGCTGTTCAAGCAGCTTAAGGACGCCGGTGTCCGTGTACGTGTGGATGATCGTGCCGATGTAACTCCAGGCTGGAAGTTTAACGAATATGAAATGCGCGGTGTGCCTGTCCGTCTGGAACTCGGCCCGCGTGACATGGAGAACGGTGTCTGCGTACTGGTATCCCGTATTACCGGGGAGAAGAAGATCGTTCAGCAGGACAATCTTGTGGAAGAGATCCAGGCAATGCTAGAGCAGGTTCATAACGAAATGTTTGAGCGTGCCCTGAAGTTCCGTGAAGACCACTTCTATTCGGTAGATTCACTGGATGAAATGAAAGCATCGATGGAGGAGAAACGCGGCTTTGCTCTGGCAGGCTGGTGCGGAACCGAGGAGTGCGAAGATAAAGTAAAAGAAGAGACGGGAGCGGGCAGCCGCAATATTCCGTTTAATCCGGCTGAGCAGAAGACGACCTGCATCTGCTGCGGCAAGCCTGCCCAGCATACGGTTGTTTTTGCCAAGGCGTACTAAGCCGGGACCTATTATAATAGTGAGTATGTGAATGTAGCTTCTGGCGAGAGGAGTCGGCGGGCCGAAAGAACCCAATGCTTTTTCGACCTGGAAGCTTTTTACAATTCAAACAGACAAACCTCGGAGATTAACTCTTACGTAAGTTAGGTGGGGAAAGCATGGAACAGAATGCGGAGAGAAGAAGAAGGTTCGAGCTCCTGATGAAGCAGGGGGAAATCCCGCCAGCGTTGATTGATCCCTATTTTTTGGATGGACAGATTGAACGTGTAGAAATTAGCCGCGGCAATAAGGACTGGCATATTGTCATTGCCAAAGAAAGTCTTGTTCCGGCACAGACGTACCGGGCATTTTGTGTGAGAATGCGTGAGAAGCTGCAGCATATTGCCAAGGTCAGCTTCCTGTTCCTATATGATGAACAAACCGTCGGCAGGCAGGAGCTTGTACAGGAATACTGGGGGCTATTTCTGGAGTGGGCGCAGCGGGAGATTCCTTCAGTGAACGGCTGGCTTACACGGTCTACGCAAGAGCTTCAAGACAATACACTTGTGCTTAGCCTGAGTGACACGATGTCACTGGAGCTGGCCCGTAAAAAAGGTATCGAAGCAGCCATTATCAAATTTTATGATAAATATTTTGGGCTTTCATTGAAGGTGAAACTGCAGATTGCTCAGGATGAGAGCACCAAAGCCGATGCCTTTGAAGAATTCCAGCAAAAACTGCAGCAGGAACAGCGTGAGCTGGTTGAGATGATGATGATGGCCAGTGAACCGGATGAACCTGAGGAGGAGAGCGATCCGAACGAAGTCATCAAGCTTCAGATCGGATATGAGATCAAGGAGCAGGCTGTGCCGATTCTGGAAATTCAGGATGAAGAGAAAAAGATTACGATTCAGGGCACTATCTTCGGACTAGAAAGCAAGGAATTGCGTAACGGCAATACCTTGTTTACTTTCTGCATCACAGACTTCACGGACTCCCTGCAGATCAAGATGTTCGCGAAGACGAAAGAAGATTTGAAGATCATGGGGCAGCTTGCCAACGGGAAATGGGTTAGAGCCCGGGGTAAGGTGGAATATGACCGCTTTATGCAGATTCCTGAGCTGGTGATGATTCCTTCGGATTTATCAGAAGTAAACGCTCCTCCGGCCCGCAAAGATACCGCGAAGCAAAAACGGGTTGAATTTCATCTGCACACGACAATGAGTACGATGGATGCCGTGGCGCCCATAACCGCTTATGTCAAAACAGCGGCAAAATGGGGCCATCCGGCGATTGCTGTGTCCGATCACGGTAACGTACAGAGCTTCCCGGATGCGAACCATGCTGCACACAAGAATAAGATCAAAATGATTTATGGTGTCGAAGCCAACGTCGTAAATGATGCAGTAAACATAGTTGAGAATGCTCAGCCGATGGATCTTAAGACTGCTACCTACGTCGTATTTGATATCGAGACCACCGGTTTGTCGATCACCCGCAACAATATTACGGAGCTTGCAGCGATCAAAATGTGCGAGGGCAAGGAGCTTGACCGCTATACGACCTTTGTCAATCCGCACGAGAAAATCCCGTACCATATCCAGCAATTGACCAATATCACAGATGAGATGGTCAAGGATGCTCCCGATCTGGAACCGGTGCTCAAAGAATTCGTTGATTTTGTCGGTGACAGCATTCTGGTTGCCCATAATGCCCGGTTCGATATGGGCTTTATACAGGCTTCCCTGCGTAAGCTGGGACAGCCTGAACTGCCGAATCCTTCACTCGATACACTGGAGCTGGCACGTTTGCTCTACCCTAGCATGAAGAATCACCGGCTGAACACGCTCGCCGATAAATATAAAGTCCTGCTGGAGAGCCATCACCGTGCGGTAGATGATACAGTGGCACTGGGGGGCATTCTAAACGGCCTGCTGGCCGATGCCGAGAAGCTGAAGGGGCTGACCCGACTGGAACGGCTGAATGACTATGTCGGCAATGATCTGTCGAACGTCCGGCCGTTTCACTGCGGAATTTATGCGCTGAATCCAGTCGGCAAAAAGAATCTGTACAAGCTCATCTCGATGTCGCATACAGAATATTATAAACGAGTACCCTGTATTCCTAAATCCAAGCTTGAAGAACACCGCGACGGATTGATCGTGATTTCCGGCTGTGAACGAGGCGAATTTTTTGAAGCAGTGCTCAACAAGACGGTAGAGGAAGCTATAGAGGTTGCCCAGTTCTATGATATTCTGGAAATTCAGCCGCTGACGATGTATATGCATCTGGTAGATAAAGGATTTGTGGCCAGCGCCGAGGACTTACGCAATGTTGTACGCAAGATTTGTGAAATCGGCGAGCAGATGAACAAGCCGGTCATCGCGACAGGCAATGTGCATTATCTGGAGCCGCGGGACAAGCTATTCCGCGACATTACAATTCACGGAATCACCGGATTCAGCCCGCTGAAGGACCAGCGCAAGCCGGATGCCCATTTCCGGACCACGGATGAAATGCTTGCCGAATTCGAATTCCTGGGTGCGGAAAAAGCGATGGAGGTCGTCGTCACGAACACGGTGGAACTGGCTGACCGCTTTGAGGAATATGAACTGTTCCCTGATCAGCTGTTTACACCAATTATTGAAGGCGCAGATGATGAAATCCGCAATACCTGCTACAACACTGCCAAGTCGATCTATGGCGAAGAATTGCCAGAGGTAGTCGTGGCCCGTCTGGAGAAGGAACTCGCACCAATCATTAAATACGGGTTCTCCGCCAACTATCTGATCTCTGAACGTCTGGTTAAGAAGTCCAACCAGGACGGGTATCTGGTTGGTTCACGTGGTTCAGTAGGTTCGTCAGTCGTGGCGACCTTTCTCGGGATTTCTGAGGTTAATCCGCTGCCGGCTCATTATATTTGTACCAATCCGGAATGCCGCCATAGTGAGTGGTTTCTCGACGGCAGTGTGCCGAGCGGGTTTGACCTTCCGGACAAGGCCTGTCCGAACTGCGGCGGTAATCTGAAAGGGGAAGGGCAGGATATTCCGTTCGAGACCTTCCTGGGCTTTAAAGGGGATAAGGTTCCCGATATCGACCTTAACTTTTCCGGGGAATATCAACCGAATGCTCATAACTTTACCAAAACAATGTTTGGGCCGGATAATGTATTCCGTGCAGGAACCATCGGTACTGTGGCAGAGAAGACGGCCTTCGGGTTCACCAAGAAATATGAAGAGCACCACCAGAAACGCTGGCGCGGAGCCGAGGTAGGGCGTCTGGCAGCCGGGTGCACAGGCGTTAAGCGCAGTACCGGACAGCATCCGGGCGGTATCGTTGTTTTGCCGGATTATATGGAAATTGAAGACATTACCCCGGTTCAGTATCCGGCGGATGATGTCACAGCAGAATGGAAGACAACACACTTTGACTATCACGCCTTTGACGCCAACCTGCTCAAGCTCGATATTCTGGGTCATGATGATCCGACCATGATGCGGATGCTGCAGGATCTGACCGGTGTGGATCCGACAACCATACCAATGAACGATCCGAAGGTAATGAGCATGTTCAATTCCACCGAAGCGCTTGGGGTCCGCCCGGATCAGATCCGGACGCCTGTAGCAACCTATGGGGTACCGGAAATGGGGACCAAGTTTGTCCGCCAGATGCTCGTAGAGTCCAAGCCGTCCAGCTTTGCCGACTTGCTTCAGATCTCAGGACTGTCTCACGGAACCGGAGTATGGCTTGGTAATGCCCAGGAGCTGATCAAGAATAACACTTGTAACATCAAGACCGTTATAGGTTGCCGTGATGATATCATGCTGTTCCTGATCTACAAAGCGGGTATGGATGCGGGGCTTGCCTTCAAAATTACGGAGAGTGTGCGTAAGGGTAAAGGCTTGTCCGCCGAATGGATTGAAGAGATGAAGAAGTGTAAGGTCCCTCAGTGGTACATTGACTCCTGCTTGAAGATCCAGTACATGTTCCCGAAAGCCCACGCCGCAGCGTATGTTATTTCTGCGGTACGGACCGCCTACTTCAAGCTGTATCATCCAATTGAATATTATGCGACCTACTTCACAGTCCGTGCAGCCGATTTTGATATTGAACTCTGCTGTAAGGGGTATGAAGCAATCAACCGTCAGATCGTGGAGATTGAAGGCAAGGGCTTCCAGGCTCTGCCTAAGGAAAAAGCGATGCTTCCTGTCCTTGAGATGGCGCTGGAGATGACTGCACGCGGCTTCACTTTTAAAAATATCGATCTCTACCGTTCCGATGCTACGAAGTTTACCGTTGACGGCACCAGCCTGATTCCGCCGTTCTCCTCGCTTGCGGGAATTGGTGACAATGCCGCCATTAATATTGCTGCTGCTAAGGATGCGGGAGAGTTCCTGTCGATTGAGGATTTCCAGCAGAAATCCAAAGCGAGCAAGACTGTGATTGAGCTGTTGAATGGCATGGGCTGCTTCCGGGGACTACCGGAGAGCAATCAGCTTTCCCTGTTTTAACTGTCCCGCAAAGCGGATTTGAACAGCCTGAACAGCATCTCCAAACGGGGAGTCAAGGGCTAGCACTTGTCAGTGTAGATGCACTATGGTATAATTTTTTTGGTAATAATGAGATAAGTCCGTTGTGTAAAGAGTGGGGAAACCCACTCTTTATCTTTGGTATATAGCAAAAGACAAGTTCGTGGAGGTAATTTTCTTTTGAGCACACCCAAATCCAAAATTAAACAAACGGTAGAGCAGATGCTCGGGTCCTATCTCGAGGACAATGGTTTCGAACTGGTGGACGTTGAATACGTGAAGGAAGGCTCCAACTGGTTTTTGCGCATATTCGTAGACAAAGAAGGCGGCATTGATATTGATGACTGCGGTGCCATTAGCGAATATTTCAGTTCAAAGCTGGATGAGAATGATCCTATCCCTGAAGCCTATTTCCTGGAGGTTTCTTCTCCTGGCGCAGAACGCCCGCTGAAGAAAGCGGCAGATGTCGCCAAAGCGGTAGGCAAGGACGTATATGTAACGGTTTATGAGCCGATTCAAGGCCTCAAAGAATTCGAAGGTCGTTTGCTCTCGTTCGAGAACGAGGAACTGCTCATCTCCGCGGGCAAAAAAGAACATGTAGTGCCGTATGCCAAAGTCGCCAGCGCGAGATTGGCCATTATTTTTTAACGTCTTGAAAGGGGGACCGGAATTTCATGAGTATGGATTTTATCGAAGCTATGAATGAACTGGAAAGGGAGAAAGGCATCAGCAAGGATGTGCTGTTTGAAGCCATCGAAGCTGCGCTGATCTCCAGCTATAAACGCAACTTCAATGCGGCGCAGAACGTGCGTGTGGACATGAACCGCAACACAGGCGTAATCAAAGTATTCGCCCGTAAGCTGGTTGTCGAGGAGGTTCTGGATACCCGGACTGAAATTTCCCTGCCGGCAGCCAGAGAGATCAACCCTCATTTCCAGCTGGAAGATGTTGCCGAGCTTGAAGTAACACCACGCGATTTTGGCCGGATTGCGGCGCAAACCGCCAAGCAGGTTGTAACCCAGCGTATTCGTGAAGCAGAGCGGGGCCTTATCTATAACGCTTTTATTGACAAGGAAGATGATATTGTTACCGGCCTTGTACAGCGTCAGGATATGCGGAATATTTATGTAGATCTTGGCAAAATCGAAGCGGTTCTGCCGCTGAGCGAGCTGATGCCGGGTGAGAAGTTCAAGCAGAGCGAGCGGATCAAGGCCTATATCACCAAAGTGGAGAATACGACCAAAGGGCCGCAAATTATGCTGTCCCGCAGTCATCCGGGTTTGCTGAAGCGTCTGTTCGAGCTGGAGGTTCCTGAGATTTTTGACGGCGTTGTTGAGATTCGTTCTGTGGCCCGCGAAGCAGGCTTCCGTTCGAAGATCGCTGTATTCTCGCGTAATGAAGAGGTGGATCCGGTTGGCTCCTGCGTTGGCCCAAGAGGTACACGCGTGCAGACCATCGTTACAGAGCTTCGCGGCGAGAAGATTGATATTGTGCGTTATTCTGATGCGGTGCAGGAATATGTGGCTAATGCACTCAGCCCGTCCAAAGTGCTTGAGGTTCAAGTCTTTGAAGCTGAGAAAATGGCCCGTGTCATCGTTCCTGACTATCAATTATCCTTGGCAATCGGCATCAAGGGGCAAAATGCCCGCCTTGCGGCCAAACTTACCGGCTGGAAAATTGATATCAAGAGCGAAACTCAAGCGGAGCAGGAATACGGCAGACCGAAAACAATTAGCGATGAAATGCATCAGGATTCCGTCTCCATTGATTAATTAAGCTGCTGACTGACGGGAGGCGATTAGGATGAAGCAAAAAAAGGTACCGCTGCGCAAATGTGTGGCCAGCCAGGAGATGATGCCCAAAAAAGAGCTGATTCGCGTGGTTCGCACGCCTGAGGGCGAAGTGCTGATCGATCTGACAGGCAAGAAGTCAGGCCGTGGTGCTTACATCTGCGGTAAACTGGAATGCTTTAAACTGGCACAAAAGAACAAAGCGCTTGACCGTGCGTTAAAATGTCAAGTGAGTCCTGAAATCTATGCTCAGCTAGCCAGGGATTTTGCATCCGTGGAAGAAGAGTTTTTAGCAGCAAAGGATAGTGAGGACAATGAGTAAGACACTTTCTTATTTAGGGCTTGCCATGAGAGCAGGCAAGATTGTCACCGGCGACGAGGCTGTACTCAAGGCAGTACGGTCATCGGAGGCGAAGCTGGTCGTCCTTGCAGGTGACGCTTCAGATAATACCCAAAAAAAGTTCCGTGATAAATGCGGGACCTACGATATTCCACTAGTAATCGCATTTCACCGGGATGAACTCGGTGCAAGTATTGGTAAAGACCAGCGCGTAGTGCTGGCCGTTACGGATAAAGGATTCGCGGAAATGATCTCCAGAACGCTTGGAGATACTGTCGGAGGTGGAGTTATTGACTAAAGAAGACAATAAGGATAAACTGCGCGTGTATGAATACGCGAAATCTTTGAACATGAGCAGTAAAGAAATCATTACAATTCTGAAGCGTTTGAATGTTCCTGTGAATAATCATATGAGTGTGATGGAGAATAGCTCGGTAACAAAAGTCGAGCAATTCTTTAAGGATATCAAATCAAACGCTGCAGCCAAGCGTGACACCGGCACCAGCAGCCGTCCGGTAACTACCGGAACGGTAACAGCCGAACCGCAGAGTGCTCAGAATGCCAACAAAAATCAACCGGAAAAGCAGGTAGGTATGAACAGTAACCAAAACAACAACCAATCGACGACGTCCCCAAGGCCCCAAAGCGGACAAGATTCCCGCAGAACTACATCAGGCTCCACACAGAATTCCCGCCCACAAGGCAGCTCCACCGGCGGCAACCGTCCGCAAGGCAGCTCCACTGGCGGCAACCGTCCGCAAGGCAGCTCCACCGGCGGCAACCGTCCGCAAGGCAGCTCCACCGGCGGCAACCGTCCGCAGGGCAGCTCCACCGGCGGCAACCGTCCGCAGGGCAGCTCCACTGGCGGAAGCCGTCCGCAAGGCAGCTCCACCGGCGGAAGCCGTCCGCAAGGCAGCTCCACCGGCGGCAACCGTCCGCAAGGTCAAGGCAGTGCACCACGTACTGGTGACCGTCCACAAGGCTCAAGCGCTCCGCGTACAGACAGCCGTCCACAAGGTCAAGGCGGCGGCGGAGACTTCTCCCGTGGCGGCGACAGAGGTCCTAAGAAGAACACTACCGGCGGCAGACCGAACAACAACGGCAGCCAAAAACGGTTTGAAGACGGCAAGGGCGGGAATTTCCGCGGCCGTGGCGGCAAGAACAACCGCGGCGGCAGAAACCAGCCAATGGTACACCGTGAGAAGATCGACAACACACCGAAAAAGATCATTGTTCGCGGCAGCATGACCGTTGGCGAAACAGCCAAATTGCTGCATAAGGATGCTTCGGAAGTAATCAAGAAGCTGATCCTGATGGGTGTTATGGCTACAATTAACCAGGAGCTCGACATCGACACCATCCTGCTGCTCTCCGGTGAATTCGGGGTTGAAGTAGAAGTGAAGATTCCAGTTGATGAAGACAGCTTCGAAACCGTGGAAGAGAATGATTCCGAAGAGGATCTGATGACCCGTCCACCGGTTGTAACGATCATGGGTCACGTTGACCATGGTAAAACAACATTGCTCGATGCGATTCGTTCGACGAACGTAACTGGCGGCGAAGCCGGCGGGATCACTCAGCATATTGGTGCTTATCAAGTCGAAATCAACCACAAGAAAATTACGTTCCTGGATACACCGGGTCACGAAGCCTTTACCGCGATGCGTGCCCGTGGTGCCCAAGTTACAGATATGACGATTATCGTCGTAGCTGCCGATGACGGTGTTATGCCGCAGACGGTGGAAGCGATCAACCATGCGAAGGCTGCCGGACTTCCGATCATTGTTGCAGTCAACAAAATCGACAAGCCGGGCGCAGATCCAGACCGTGTGAAGCAGGAGCTTACCAACTATGAGCTGGTTCCGGAAGAGTGGGGCGGCGACACCATTTTCGTCAACCTGTCCGCTAAACAGCGTATTAACCTGGAAGAACTGCTGGAAATGATTCTGCTCGTAGCTGAAGTCAATGAGTACAAAGCGAACCCGGACAAACGGGCACGCGGTACCGTGATTGAAGCAGAGCTTGATAAGAACCGCGGGCCAGTTGCCCGTATTCTCGTACAGAACGGTACCCTGAAAGTCGGAGATGCTTTTGTTGCAGGTAACTGCTTCGGACGCGTACGCGCCATGGTCAATGACAAGGGACGCAAAATCAAGGAAGCCGGACCTTCCACACCAGTGGAAATTACCGGTTTGACCGAAGTGCCGCAGGCGGGCGATCCGTTCATGGCCTTTGAAGATGAGCGTAAAGCCCGTGCGATCGCTGACAGACGTTCGACGTCACAGCGTCAATCCGAGCTGAATACCAATACCCGTGTAACTTTGGACGACTTGTTCAAGCACATCAAAGACGGCGAGATCAAAGATCTGAACGTTATCATCAAAGGTGACGTACAGGGTTCGGTCGAAGCGCTTAAAGGCTCATTGGCCAAAATCGAAGTCGAAGGCGTGCGCGTCAAGATTATCCACAGCGGTGCCGGTGCGATTACGGAATCCGATATTACACTCGCGGCAGCATCAAATGCGATCGTAATCGGCTTTAACGTTCGTCCGGACGCCCAGACCAAAGCCGCTGCAGAACAAGAAAAAGTGGATGTGCGTCTGCACAACATTATTTATAACGTTATTGAAGAGATTGAAAGTGCCATGAAGGGCATGCTAGATCCAATCTTCAAAGAAAATGTTATTGGCCATGCCGAAGTACGTAATGTCTTCAAAATCAGCAAAGTGGGTAGCGTTGCAGGCTGTATGGTTACAGACGGCAAAATCACCCGCAATGCCGAAATGCGCCTGATCCGCGGCGGAATCGTCGTGTTCGAAGGTAAGATCGACACCTTGAAACGCTTTAAGGACGATGCCAAAGAAGTGGCGCAGGGTTATGAATGCGGCATAACTTTGGAACGCTATAATGACGTCCAAGAGGGCGACATCATCGAAGCGTTCATCATGGAAAAGGTTGAGCGCTAAGCAAAGAGGTGAATACAGATGTCTAAAATCAGAGCCGGACGGGTTGGCGAGCAGATTAAGAAAGAACTGAGCCAGCTTATCCAAAGCGGACTGAAAGACCCGCGCATTGGTTTCGTTACCGTAACCGGGGTAGATGTGACGAACGATCTATCTCAGGCCAAAGTATACCTGAGCGTGTTCGGGGATGCGGAGCAGCAGTCAGGCTCACTCAAAGCGATTGAGAAAGCTAACGGCTTTCTCCGCTCTGAGCTTGGCAAGGCGATCCGCCTGCGTCATACGCCTGAGCTGATCTTCAAAATTGATGAATCCGTTGCATACGGAAGTCATATTGAGAAGCTGCTCGGCGAAATCAAGCACGAAGAAAGCTAGGAAACATAAAGGAGACGGCGAATGCAGAGCTATGAACAAAGTCTCCAGCAGACCCGTAAGTTTCTGCTGGAACACGACGATTACCTTGTAGTGTCGCATGTTCAGCCGGACGGAGATGCAGTCAGCTCCACCCTCGCGGTGGGCTGGCTTCTCTCATGTCTGGGCAAAAAATATACTATGCTGAATGAAGGTCCGATTCCGCAGCGGATGGAATACTTATGGCATGCCGGTGAAATTGTCAATTTGGCGGAAGGTGAGCTGCAGCGCCAATACAGCAATGTTATTTGCGTCGATTGTGCAGATTTTCAGCGTGTGGGACTGACCCAGCGTTATTTTGCCAGTGATGCGCTCATCGTGAATATTGACCATCATCCTACCAATAACGGTTATGGTTTCGTGACGCTCATTAAGCCGGATGCTGCTGCAACTGCGGAAATTTTGTTCGACTTGCTGAAGACGTTTCAAGTAGAATGGAACCTCGATATTGCCACGGCGCTTTATACGGGACTGCTAACTGACACCGGCGGATTCCGCTATTCCAATACATCACCCAAAGTGATGGCTGCGGTCTCTGAACTGCTGGCTATGGGGGTAAACGGTCCTGAACTGGCGGAGAACCTGCTGGAGGAAATGACCCTGCCTCAGGTGAAAGTCCTGAACCGTGCATTGAATACACTAGAGATGTCCCCCGAAGGTGATATTGCCTGGGTGCATGTAACGCCGCAGGATATGCTTGACTGTGGAGCAGCCAATGAAGATTTGGAAGGCATAGTGAATTATCCCCGTAATATCCGTGGGGTTGAGGTTGGTATTCTTTTCAAAGTAATCAATGAGCATGCTGTGAAAGTAAGCTTGCGCTCAGCCGGTAAAGTGGATGTCGCGGCACTTGCACAAGTATTTGGTGGCGGGGGTCATACCCGTGCTGCCGGTGCCCGTCTTGATGCAACAATGGAACAGGCTATTCCGATGGTTCTTGAGGAGGTTAGACGTCATCTATGAGTGAACTTACAGGTGTTTTGGCGGTTTATAAGCCTGCAGGATACACTTCGCATGACGTTGTAGCCAAGGCCCGGAGGATTCTTGGAATGAAACGGATTGGTCACACAGGTACACTTGATCCTCAAGTGACCGGAGTGCTTCCGCTTTGTCTCGGACGGGCTACCCGGGTGGTGGAATATATCCAGGAGCTGCCCAAGGAATATGTTGCGACCCTCAGACTTGGCTTATCCAGTGATACAGAAGATATGACCGGTACGATTACGGAGTCGGTGGATGAAGTTCATGTTACTGAAGCCGAAGTGCTTGAGGTGCTGAACTCATTCAAAGGAGTGATCTCCCAGGTTCCTCCGATGTATTCTGCGGTCAAGGTTGACGGTAAGCGTCTTTATGAGCTGGCCAGAGAAGGCAAAACTGTCGAACGCAAAAGCCGCGAAGTGGAGATCTATGAAATTGAAATGACGGATATGGTCTGGAACGGCAATTATCCTGATATTACTTTCCGCGTATTGTGTTCGAAGGGCACTTATATCCGTACACTTTGTGTGGATATTGGCCGTGCGCTTGGACTTCCCGGTGTAATGGTCGAGCTTACGCGTACGATGTCTGCCGGGATTTCTGCCAGCCATTGTCTGACACTTGAGCAGATTGCCGAACATAAAGAAGCAGGCACTCTTGAGCAGCATTTGATTGCGGCAGACGAGGCTATTTCCCACTTGCCGCGGCACTCCGTGATCGATGAGAAGAAGAAGGCTGCCATGCAGGGACAACGTCTTTCGATCCGGTATGTGGCACCCGAAGTGAAGCAGAGCGGGGACTTTCGGCTTTACGATCTTCAGGGAGAATTCCTGGGTATTTACAAGCTGGAAGAATCGGGTGCTATTGCACCTGTTAAAGTCTTCGCACAAGGTTAATTTATTTATTTCATTTGTGAATTGTAGGTGAGAAACAGCGTGAGAACCGTAACCTTAAGCTATCCAATGCCGCCGGAGACCGCAGCCGAGTGGGCACAGCCGCAAGTAGCTGCACTGGGCCAGTTTGACGGACTGCACCGCGGACATGCCAGCGTCATTACATCCGCTGTAGCTCTGGCCCGGAGACAAGGTGTACCGGCTGCAGTGATGACCTTTCATCCTCATCCCAAGGATGTTATGGGCAAAGGCGACTATGATGGATATTTGACCCCGCCGAAGGATAAGCAGGAGCTTCTGTCCGGTATGGGTGTCGATATTTTGTATATAATTGATTTTAATGAGCAGCTTTCCCGGGTCAGCCCGCAGGATTTTGTCTCCATTATGCTGCTGCCGCTGCAGATTATAACTGCAGTAGTCGGGTTTGATTTCCGCTTCGGGTACCTGGGCGAAGGCGATGCGGACATGCTCCGTGAGCTGGGGCTTGGGGCAATGAGTGTGGAGACGGTTCCTCCGTTCCTGCTTGATGGGGAGAAGGTTAGCAGCTCCGGGATCCGTAAGAGCTTGCAGAGCGGTGATCTGGCCCTTGCGAATAGCTGGTTTGGACGCTGTTATCATCTGCGCGGGATCGTCGGACATGGTGAGAAGCGCGGGCGCACCATCGGCTTCCCGACCGCCAATCTCCAGTTGGAAGACCGGTATGTCATTCCGGCCAAGGGGGTCTATGCCGTTAAGGTCTTCTTTAAGGAGGAAGTCTTGTACGGGGTGATGAATGTTGGTGTCAAGCCCACATTCCATGACGGGATGGTGGCACCGAGTTTTGAAGTACACCTGTTCGATTTTGCCGCAGATATCTATGGACAGGAGCTCACTGTAGAGCTTGAAGGCTTTATCCGTCCTGAACGGAAATTCGAGTCCATTGATGCCTTGATCTCGCAAATTTCCAAGGATGCCGAGACAGCCAAAGTGTTGCTGGGATATCCTTCATAATCTTCTTTGGACATGCGTTTACTTTTGTCTTCGAAGATGCTATACTGATTAACGTTGCTGGAATGACAGCATCATAACCTTAGCTTGGTTGCACGTTCTCACCGACGGCGACGAGGCTACTGGCGATTATAATGAAGGAGGTGAACAGGATGGCATTGACTCAAGAACGTAAACACCAATTGATCGACGAGCACAAAACTCATGAATCCGATACTGGATCCCCTGAGGTGCAAGTTGCTATCCTTACGGAGAACATCGTTAATTTGACTGACCACTTGCGTACGCACAAGAAGGATCATCATTCCCGTCGCGGACTGCTCAAGATGGTTGGACAACGTCGTAAACTGCTGGCGTATTTGAAGAACAAAGACATCAGACGTTACAGCGCCCTGATCGAGAAACTGGGATTGCGTCGTTAATTTCCCATAAGAGTAACCTTAAAGCAGCCTGGTTGTATACCGTATGTCCTTCTTACGATCGACAGCGGGACAGCCGGGTTGCTTTTTGAAAATTTAGGGAAAACTTTTACAGTGGCAAATGGATATGATTCGCACAAACGGCTATTTCACCTCTCTTTGAGGACAAGCCGTTTTTGCTTGTAGAACATACAGAACCGGTGCGTGCTCTGATAATCTGAGACAGCCTTACGGTTCATGAAGAACTACGCTACAGCCTGCGGTTCGATAGCGGGCTTACTACTATTCAAGGAGGGGTTTTATGGAACAACGTGTAGAAATGCAGCTTGGCGGAAGACGCCTGGTGCTGGAGACCGGCCGCCTTGCCAAACAGGCAAATGCCGCCGTTATGGTACGCTACGGAGATACTGCAGTATTGTGTACGGTTACAGCTTCCAGTGAGCCTAAAGATCTGGATTTTTTCCCGCTTACGGTTAACTATGAAGAAAGATTATATGCAGTAGGTAAAATCCCGGGCGGATTTATCAAGCGGGAAGGCAGACCGAGTGAGAAAGCAATTCTGTCCAGCCGTCTGACCGACCGTCCGATTCGTCCGTTGTTTCCGGAAGGATTCCGTAACGACGTTCAAGTACTGAACATGGTTATGAGTGTGGATCAGGACTGTGCCCCGGACATCGCGGCTATGATTGGTACGTCTGCTGCCCTGAGCATCTCCGATGTGCCGTTTGACGGGCCGATCGGCGGAGTGGCGGTTGGACGGGTCAACGGCGAATTCGTCATTAATCCGGACGTTGCCCAGCAGGAAGCCAGCGACATTTATGTCGTAGTTGCCGGAACGAAAGATGCCATCATGATGGTTGAAGCGGAAGCGAACGAAGTGCCGGAAGACGTGATGCTGGAAGCAATCATGTTCGGGCACGAAGAAATCCGCAAGATCGTAGCAGTGATTGAAGAACTGGTAGCAGTTGCCGGTAAAGAAAAAATGGCTGTGAAGCTGCACGCGGTAAATGCTGACGTGAACACAGAGGTTCGTGCCTTTGCGCAGAGCCGTCTGGTAGAAGCTGTCAAGATTGCCGAGAAGCATGCACGCCAGGATGCTATCGATCTGATCAACAGCGAAACGGTGGAGTATTTCGTGGAGAAATACATAGAGACACCAGAGCTTCTGAAAGACGTTAAGGAAGTACTGCATGACATCGTCAAGGATGAAGTGCGCCGCCTGATTACGCATGACAAAGTGCGTCCGGATGGCCGTAAGCTGGATGAAATCCGTCCTATCGAATGTGATACGGCACTGTTGCCGCGCACACACGGTTCCGGTCTCTTTACCCGCGGACAAACACAAATTCTCAGCGTATGTACACTTGGTGCGCTTGGAGATGTGCAGATTCTGGACGGTATCGATCCGACCGAAACCAAACGTTTCATGCATCATTACAACTTCCCGCCGTTCAGCGTAGGGGAAGCCCGCCCGCTTAGAGCACCGGGACGCCGCGAAATCGGTCACGGGGCACTGGGTGAACGCGCCCTTTCCAAGGTTATTCCTAGTGAAACTGAATTCCCATACACGATCCGTCTGGTATCGGAAGCGATTGAATCCAACGGTTCGACTTCCCAGGCAAGTATCTGCGCCAGTATTCTGGCAATGATGGATGCAGGGGTACCTATTAAGGCTCCTGTAGCCGGCGTAGCTATGGGTCTGATCAAAGACGGAGAACATGTCTCCATTCTGACAGACATCCAGGGTATGGAAGATCATCTGGGTGATATGGACTTTAAGGTAGCGGGTACTGCAGAAGGTGTTACCGCAATTCAGATGGATATCAAGATTGCCGGTATTGACCGCAAGATTCTGAAGGAAGCGTTGGAGCAAGCCAGAGAAGGACGTTTGTTCATCCTCGGTAAGATGATGGAAGCTATCTCTGAGCCAAGACCTAGCCTGTCCCAATATGCACCTAAGATCATTATCATCAACATTAATCCGGACAAAATCCGTGATGTTATTGGTGCCGGCGGTAAGATCATCAACAAGATCATCGAAGAAACCGGCGTAAAGATCGACATCGAGCAGGATGGACGCGTATTTATCGGCTCTTCCGACGAAGCCATGATCCAAAAAGCCCGCGGCATCATCGAAGGCATTGTGAAGGAAGTCCAAGTTGGTGAAATCTATGTAGGTACGGTTCGCCGCATAGAGAAGTTCGGTGCTTTTGTTGAACTGATTCCCGGCAAAGACGGGCTGGTACACATCTCCCAGCTGTCCACAGAGCGCGTAGCGAAAGTAGAAGATGTTGTGGCTATCGGCGATACGATTACTGTAAAAGTAACCGAAATAGACCAGCAGGGCCGCGTCAACTTGTCGCGCAAAGCGGTATTGACTTCGGAAGCCGGAGCGAAAGCGTAAGCTGCGGATTGCCTTTTTTGCAGCAGGCTTTACGGATATTTTTAAGAAGAGACAGAAGCATTTGCGTCTGGCTCTTTTTTTAAATAGGCTATAATTTCCAGACCAGATTATTTGCAGAAACGGATTTCTTCCCGGGCAGGGCGGTAATTCCGTTTCTTTTTGGCGTGCTTAAGCCGGGTAAGAAGCATATTTTTCTCCTGTCATTCATAGTCTGGGACAAAGAGTCCTGTTACGAACTGTGCGCGGGGAGGAAAAACGTCATGAAGACGGACAAGGCAGCACTTGTGCTGGCCTGTATCGCTGTTGTAATCGGGATTGGCAGTACATACAGACCCGTGAAGGAAATGCTGGCCCAGCTTAAGCCGGAGGATGGACTGGCCGTAATGGCTAATCATCCCAAGGAACAAAATGAGGATTTGCGTTTACTGGTTCAGAGCGAGGCAGCCAAGCTGAATGCAGCACCTGTAGATGCCACTGTAGACCGCATTTGGAAAGCCATACCGGGCTATAACGGGCTGGAGGTAGATGTAGAAGCTACGTACCGCAACGCACTGTTGAAAGGTCCGGGTGACGGCCTTAAGCTGGTTTACCGCCAAATCCGGCCTAAGGTCTCCTTAAATGATCTCGGGGCGCATCCGATCTACCGGGGCAATCCGGCCAAACCTATGGTCTCGCTGATGATCAACGTGGCCTGGGGCAATCAGTATATTGAACCGATGCTGGACATTTTGGATGAGGAAAAGGTGAAGGTGACCTTTTTTCTGGACGGCAGCTGGCTCAGTAAAAATAAAGAACTGGCTGCAGAGATGCAGAAGCGTGGTCACGAAATGGAGAATCATGCTTACACTCATCCGAATATGAGTACATTAAGCCGGGCCCGGGCGACAGCGGAGATCCAGAAGACACAAATCCTCCTCAAGGAGAGCCTGGGAGTTACGAATCAGTGGTTCGCTCCCCCTTCAGGCGATTTTGATCAGGAAACGGTGGACATAGCTGCATCCTTAGGGCTGAAAACGGTGCTGTGGACGCTGGATACGGTCGATTGGCGGAATCCTTCCCCGGAATCTGTAATTGCTAAAATAAGTGCCAAGACAGAACCGGGAACGCTGATACTGATGCATCCGACGGCATCTTCCTCCAAGGCACTGAAAGGCATGATACGGGCGATCAGAGCAAAGGGCCTGCAGCTTGGAACAGTCAGCCAGACGTTGTCAGCAGAGCGCCTGATGCCCTCCGAAGTTGAGTGAGTCGTTAATTTCTGGTAGGATTAGAGTCGCGCTTAACAAATCTACAGGACAGAAACAAGGCTGTGCCAGGAGGACTTAGAATTGGACAAAATCGTATTATCAAACGGCCTGCGAGTGGTGACAGAGAAAATTCCCACCGGCCGATCCGTTTCCTTTGGAATCTGGGTCAAAACGGGCTCCCGCAATGAGAACCCCTTGAATAACGGGATTTCTCATTTTATTGAACATATGCTGTTTAAGGGCACTGACCGCTTCAGCGCCAAGGATATTGCCGAGCAGTTTGATGCGATTGGCGGCAACGTCAATGCATTCACCTCGAAGGAATATACATGCTATTACGCAAAAGTGCTCGATGAGCATCTCCCGATTGCAGTGGATGTGCTCTCCGATATGTTCTTCCGTTCGCGAATGGACGCCGAAGAATTGGCCAAGGAGAAGAATGTTATCCTTGAGGAGATCTCCATGTGCGAGGATACGCCGGATGATCTGGTCCATGACCTGATGTGCGCAGCCGCTTACGGGGAACATCCGCTGGCGTATTCGATTCTTGGTCTAAAGGAACGCCTGCTGGAAATGACGCCGGATGATCTGCGCGCCTATATGAAGGCTCAGTATACTATTGAAAATACGGTGATCAGCGTAGCGGGCAACATCGATGATAATCTGACAGAGCTGTTGGAGCGCCATTTTGGTTCTTTTGACAATCATGGCGAGGCTGCTGCGCTGACAGCACCTGAATTCCATGGCGAGCTGCTGTTCCACCGCAAAAAAACGGAGCAGAACCACATCTGTATTTCCCTGCCGGGTGTACAGAGCGGCGGTCCGCTGCAATATCCGATGGTGCTCTTAAACAACGCTATTGGCGGTGGGATGAGCTCGCGCCTGTTCCAGGAGATCCGTGAGAAGCGCGGACTGGCTTACTCCGTGTATTCTTATCATAGCTCCCAGGCAGACAGCGGCCTATTCACCGTATATGCGGGGACAGCGCCGAAGCAGACCAAAGAGGTTACGGAGCTGATCAAGGAAATGATGCATGAGCTTGCTGTAAAGGGTATCAGTGAAGATGAGCTGAGAAAAGGCAAGGAGCAGCTCAAAGGAAGTCTGATCCTAAGCCTCGAGAGCACCAGCAGCCGGATGAACCGGATCGGTAAAAACGAGCTGATGCTGGGAAGACATGATACACTGGATGACATGATTAACAAAATCGGGCGTGTAACGATGGATGATGTGAACCAGCTGCTGGATCAAATGTTTGCTGCACCTCTCGCATTGGCGATGGTCGGCTCGACAGATAAAGCTATAGCCAATGTTAGGAGAGATGATCTTGTCTTATTACGTTCAAATTAACAAGCTTCCGGGAAATGAGGATGTGCTGCTGCCACGCAAAATGTCGGAGCAGGCATCCGGGTATGATCTGTATGCCTCTGTAACCGAGCAGGTGGTGCTTGCTCCGGGTGAGCGTGCACTGATCCCTACGGGAATCGCCCTGGCGATGCCGGACGGGCTGGAGGCACAAATCCGCCCGCGCAGCGGCCTGGCCTTTAAGCATGGCATTACCTGCCTCAACACACCGGGCACCATCGATGCTGATTACCGGGGTGAAATCAAGGTGCTGCTGATTAACCTGGGTCAGGAGCCTTTTGCGATTGCCCGCAATGAGCGGATTGCCCAAATGGTCTTCCAGGCTGTTCCGGCTGTGACACTGGTAGAAGTTGAAGAGCTGTCTGAAACCGAGCGCGGTGCCGGCGGCTTTGGTCATACAGGGAAGTAAAGTGATGCAGTTCTAAATTTTTATATAAAAGCTTGCGGATAATCCGCCCCAAACAGGGCGCAATCCGCAAGCTTTTTTTATTTTCGGAAGGAGGTCCCTTTATACACATCTGCTCCGGCAATCCTCAGCTTCTAGATTTGCCCTCCTACACACTACCCGAGATATTCGCCCAGGAATTATTCTCCGCTCATCACCCATCCGCCTGACCCGGCATAAGATGCTCTATAGTCGATAGTGTATGTGGAAAGGAGCGTCATCCCTATGCTTACTGGCATCAGGATCGTGTTCCTGGGCGGGGACGCGAGACAGCTTGAAGTGATTCGAAAATGCGTGGAAATGGATGCGACGGTAAGCGCCGCCGGGTTCGAAAAATGGGAAGCCCCTAGCCCGGGGGTGAACCTGGCACAGCTGTCGCCGGAGCTGCTCGGCAGTGCGGATGTACTGGTGCTGCCTACGGTAGGATGTGACGAGGAAGGAAATATCAACGCGCTGTTCTCCACCGGACGCCTGCAGCTGCTGGATGAGCATGCTGCTGCACTCCCGCAGGGCTCAACCGTATATACCGGTATGGCCAAAAATTATTTGCGCAGTCTGTGCGCTAAGTATTCCTTGAAGCTCGTAGAGCTGCTGAACAGGGATGATGTAGCGATTTATAACTCCATTCCGACAGCGGAAGGCGCACTAGTCATGGCCATTCAGAATACCGATTTTACGATCCACGGTTCCGTCTCGATGGTGCTGGGCATGGGCCGGACCGGATTTACGATGGCAAGGGCATTGCAGGGATTAGGCTCTACTGTAAAAGTGGGTGTACGGAAGCAGGATCACTTTGCCCGTGCGGAAGAGATGGGCTGGAAGCCCTTTATGACCGGTGAGCTGCTGCAGCAGGTGACGGATACCGACCTGATCTTTAATACTATACCGAACATGATTATCACGGCGCAGGTGCTCTCCAGGATACCTAAGCATTGCGTCATTATCGATTTGGCCTCAGCTCCGGGCGGCTGTGATTTCCGGTATGCGGAGAAGCGGGGAATCAAGGCTATGCTTGCACCCGGATTGCCAGGGATCGTAGCCCCGAAAAGTGCCGGGATGATTATGGGAAGTGCGCTGGTACAGTCGATCTCGGAGGAGACTTTAAACAAGGGGGACCAATAAATGGATTGGCATGGAAAAACAGTAGGTTATGCCATTACCGGCTCACACTGCACGTTTGCTGAGGTGATGCCGCAGATTCAGCGGTTTATGGACGGTGGGGCGAATGTAGTGCCGATTGTTTCGGCATCTGTGCTGAACACGGACACACGCTTCGGCACTTCGGAAAATTGGCTAAAACAGTTGAAAGATATAACGGGGAATGATATCATTTCTACAATTGTTGAAGCGGAACCGCTGGGTCCATCCAAGCTGCTCGATGTGCTCACTATAGCTCCTTGCACAGGGAATACAACGAGCAAACTGGCTAACGCGATGACTGACAGCCCTGTACTGATGGCAGCCAAATCGCAGATGCGTAATGGCCGTCCGCTCGTGCTGGCGATCTCCACCAATGACGGGCTGGGCCTGAACGCAGCGAATATTGCGAAGCTTCTTGTAGCCAAACATATTTATTTTGTACCGTTCGGCCAGGATAACCCCGAAGGCAAGCCTAATTCGCTTGTAGCGCGCATGGAACTCATTCCCGAGGCCTGCTACGCAGCCCTGCAGGGCAAACAGCTGCAGCCGATGATTATCGAACGGTTTCATTCAGCATAGCATGAAAGTCTGCCAGAACAGACCTGATCATAGGCTTCAAATCTGCCGTCCTCATTCTGAGGGCGGTTCAACACTTTTTTCAGCAATCCCGGAATTGGAATTGTAATTTGAGAGGAGCGTCATCCCTATGCTGACTGGCATCAGGACCGTGTTCCTGGGCGGGGACGCAAGACAGCTTGAAGTGATCCGCAAATGCGTCGAAATGGATGCTATCGTCTATGCTGCCGGGTTTGATAAATGGGAAACTCCTATTCCAGATGTGAAGCTGGAGCCGCTCTCGACGGAACTGCTGGGCTGCGCGGATGTACTCGTACTGCCGGCGGCGGGCTGTGACGAAGAGGGGAACCTGACCGCGGCGTTTTCTTCCGGCCCCATCCGGCTACTGGAGGAACATTTTGCAGCGCTGCCAACAGGCTGTACGGTGTATACTGGTATAGCCAAAAGCTATTTGCGCAGCCTGTGCGCCAGCCATTCGCTGAGACTGGTTGAATTGATGAGCCGGGATGATGTGGCTATCTACAATTCTATTCCGACTGCAGAAGGTGCGCTGGTTGTGGCCATTCAGAATACCGATTTTACCATTCATAGTTCGTGCTCGGTGGTGCTTGGCATGGGCAGAATCGGGTTTACGATGGCCAGAACGCTGCAGGGCCTGGGAGCCCGTGTCAAGATGGGAGTCAGGAAGCCGGAGCATTACGCGCGCGCAGAGGAGATGGGCTGGAAGCCCTTTATGACTGATGCATTGCTGGAGCAGGTGAAGGAAGCCGATCTCATCTTTAATACCATACCGAGCATGATCCTTACAGCTGAGGTGCTATCGAGAATCCCCAAGCATTGCGTCGTTATTGATTTGGCCTCTGCCCCCGGGGGATGTGATTTCCGGTATGCAGAGCAGCACGGGATCAAGGCCATCGCTGCACTGGGACTTCCGGGTATTGTTGCTCCGAGAACAGCGGGAATGATTATAGGGAGTGCATTGGTACAGTCAATATCGGACGAGGCTTTGCATAACCGGCTGTAAATAGTAAGGATGGCAGTTTATTCTGTGTATCAAAGTATAGACCTGGCGTATCAAGAGCCGTTTCTTTGGATTTAGACAGTTCTTCTGCGCATCACCAGTGTGCTTGCTTAGAGAAGTAATGGAGGAATTATATAATGGGTATTTTAGTGCAAAAATTCGGCGGTACCTCACTTTCCACTCCGATGGCCAGAGAGCATGTTATCCGCCATGTCAAACGGGAACTTGCCAGCGGATTCAGCCTTGTTGTTGTAGTGTCAGCCATGGGCCGCAAAGGCGAGCCCTATGCTACTGACACCTTGCTGGACTGGGCCGTGCAGAACGGCAATTCGCTGCCGGACCGCGAGAAGGACCTTTTGATGTGCTGCGGAGAGATCATCTCTGCAACTACACTATGCGGATTGCTGGAGCAGGAAGGCATCCGTTCCACCGTGCTGACAGGGGCTCAGGCGGGCTTTTTGACTGACAGCAGCTACGGCAATGCAAGAATTCTGGATGTGCGCACAGAACGGATTCTACGGGAACTGCGTGAGCATAAAGTAGTAATAGTAACCGGGTTTCAGGGTCAGACCGAAGCCGGGGATTTCACAACTCTTGGAAGAGGCGGCAGCGATACCTCGGCTACGGCCCTGGGAGCTGCACTTCGTGCGGATATGGTCGATATTTATACCGATGTGGATGGAATTCTCACGGCTGATCCGCGGATTGTGGAAGATGCTAAGCCGCTGACCTATGTCAGTTATACTGAAATCTGTAATATGGCATACCAGGGGGCTAAGGTCATTCATCCGCGTGCCGTGGAGATTGCCATGCAAGCCCAGGTTCCGGTTCGTGTGCGCTCTACGTTCTCCGAAGCGGAAGGAACACTGGTCACCCATCCTGAAGGGTTCAGTGACGTTTCCCACGGCATTGTAGACCGTTTTGTGACGGGGATCGCTTATGTAAGCAATATTACTCAAATATCCGTGGAATGTCCTGATGGTAACGGCACGGGAGTGCAGCTGCAGATTTTCAAAAGTATGGCCGATAGCGGCATCAGTGTGGATTTTATCAATGTAACGCCTTCGGAAGCACTTTATACTGTGAATGACGACAAATCAGAGCAGGCGATCGCTGCGCTCCAGGAGCTGGGACTCCGGCCCAAAAGCCTGTCCGGCTGTGCCAAAGTATCGGTCATCGGCGGCGGCATCAACGGTGTGCCCGGAATTATGGCCCGGATCGTTGAAGCACTGAGCTCGCAAAATATTCAGATTCTGCAGTCGGCAGATTCGAATACCACTATTTGGGTTCTTGTGAAAAAGGAAGATATGGTGCAGTCGCTGCGTGCGCTGCATGCTAAATTTGAATTGCACCGCTGACAGGAGGAATTCAAAGTGGATTTCGGTAGACTAATCACTGCGATGGTAACACCCTTTGACGGGGCTGGAGAAATCAACTGGGAAGCAACTTCCCGGTTAGTGGATTATTTGATTGAAGAGCAGAAATCCGAAGCACTGGTGGTTTGCGGAACGACCGGGGAATCCCCCACCTTAACTGACGAGGAGAAGCTGCAGCTGTTCTCTTTTGTTCTGAAAAAAGCGGACGGACGCTGTAAGATCATCGCCGGAACGGGCAGCAATAGCACCAGACATTCCATACATCTTACGAAGGAAGCGGAGAAACTCGGCGTAGACGGAGTGCTTCTTGTCGTTCCTTACTACAACAAACCGAATCAGGAGGGGCTGTATCAGCATTTCTCGGCAATTGCTGCGGATACTTCGCTGCCCTGTATTCTTTATAATGTTCCCAGCCGTACAAGTGTCAGCATGAGCGCTGCAACAACGCTGCGGCTGGCTGAGATTCCGAATATCGTCGCCACGAAGGAATGTGTATCCGTGGATCAGATTACACTGATCGCAACATCTTGCCCGGATGATTTTCATGTGTATTCCGGTGATGATTCTGCAGGTCTGGCTACACTCGCCGTCGGCGGACATGGTATTATCAGCGTGGCCAGCCATGTGATCGGTGCGCAAATGTCAGAGATGATTAATGCTTTTCTCTCTGGCGATGTGCAGCGCGCAGGCGCGAAGCACCGTCAGCTGTTTCCGGTGTTCAAGGGGCTGTTTGAATGTCCTCAGCCGCTGCCTAACCCTGCTGCTGTGAAATACGCCCTCGGACTGCGCGGAATCGATGTAGGCTCTGTGCGGCTCCCCCTGGTAGGGCCGAATGAAGCAGAGGCCGCATTTATTGAATCCCTGCTGAAATAGGCCTCATGGGTTTAGCAAGATCTTCTGCATTAGACCGGCATCCCGGAGGGATTGCCGGTTTTTTGTATGAATAATTAAGTTATCATCGTTTACATTAATTTTCTATTAAATCTGTGTCCCAGGTGGCAGTCCCTAAATGCCTTCAATGCCTCTTTTTCTTAGTCCCCCGATCAAACTTTTCCTCAAATAATGCCTGTATTTTAAGGAAAGAATAACGTTACGAAGCCGATGACTTGTCTTTTGCCAAAAAAATCATGTATAATGTTCTTAAGTGACTGGGTGCGGTTAATTAAATATGCGGTAATCTTCCGTCAATGTTTTTTACATTGTGAGACAGGATAGGTCCTTGTATAAGTCTGTGCTATTGCTGCCGATTTTTCGCGCGAGGGGCGCGGCAGTGAAGGTTGACGGGTGATATCCGTTTCAAGAAGCTACTCACTGCTCGGGTTTCGGGATTTTTCGCATTGCGCAATTTTTCAGACTTAGGCGGAATATCCCTGTGGATTGGAAGCTATCGGCAATTTGAACTATGTGTTCAGCGCCGCTGAAATATGGAGCTTAATTATTTGTAAATAAAAGTATGACGTCCAACATCATAGGAGGGTTAGATTCATTTGTCCAAAAAAAATAACAACGATAAATTGATGATTTTCGCTTTGGGCGGAGTCGGAGAAATCGGGAAAAACATGTATGTAGTTCAATACGGAAACGACATTGTGGTCGTGGATGCGGGACTGAAGTTCCCTGAAGAGGACATGCTCGGTATTGATATTGTTATCCCTGATATCTCGTACTTGACGGAGAACCGTGACAAAGTAAGAGGTATTGTACTCACTCATGGACACGAAGATCACATTGGCGGTCTGTCGTATGTGCTGAAGAATTTGAATGTTCCCGTGTACGGGACAAGACTTACATTGGGCCTTGTTGATAACAAGCTCAAGGAAGCCAACCTGCTTGGCGAAACCAAGCGGATTCTGATCAATGAAGATTCTGAGATTGAACTGGGGACTTCCCTGCGGGTAACTTTCTTCAGAACCAACCACAGTATTCCTGACTCAGTCGGCGTATGCATCGAGACACCGGAAGGCAATGTCGTTCATACAGGTGACTTCAAATTTGACCATACACCAGTCAACGGTCAATTTGCCAACCTGCACCGGATGGCGGAAATCGGGCAAAAAGGTGTACTTGCACTCATGTCCGACAGTACCAATGCCGAGAAACCTGGCTTCACGCCATCAGAGAAAAATGTCGGCATCGTGCTGGAAGATATCTTCCGCAAAGCCGACCAGCGCGTTGTAGTTGCTACTTTTGCATCGAACGTACACCGTATTCAGCAGGTGGTGAACGCCGCTGAATCTACCGGACGCAAGATTACAGTTATCGGACGCAGTATGGTGAATGTTGTCGCAATTGCTTCCGAGCTGGGATATTTGCACGTGCCAGACGGCATGCTGATTGAACCGGAAGAAATGAACAGAATGGCTGGCAACCGCGTGGTTGTGCTTTGCACAGGCAGCCAGGGCGAACCGATGTCTGCACTTACCCGCATGGCACGCTCCAGTCACCGCAAGGTGGACATTCTGCCGGGCGACACTGTTATCATTGCGGCAACACCGGTTCCAGGTAATGAGAAATATGTCGGCCGTACTATTGATGAACTGTTCCGCCTAGGCGCCAACGTCATTTATAGCGGATCCAATTCCGGTGTTCACGTATCCGGTCACGGCAGCCAGGAAGAGCTCAAGCTGATGCTCAACCTGATGAAGCCGAAATACTTCATTCCTATCCACGGTGAATACCGGATGCAGCGCAGACATGCACTGCTGGCTGAATCCGTAGGAGTAGAATCCAGCAATATTTTCATCACAGAAATTGGTGAAATTGTTGAAATTCAGGGCGGAGCAGCACGCAGAGCCGGTAAGGTTACAGCAGGCAACGTGCTGATCGACGGTCTGGGTGTAGGTGATGTAGGTAATATCGTATTGCGTGACCGTAAGTTGCTGTCTCAGGACGGTATCCTAGTGGTTGTTGTAACGCTGAGCAAGCAGAACGGAGCCATTGTCTCCGGACCGGATATCATCTCCCGCGGCTTTGTATATGTCCGTGAGTCCGAAGGGCTCCTGGATGAAGCTAACCGGATTGTTTCCGGCACGCTTCAGCGCCTGATGAGCGAGAAGGTCAATGAATGGGCTTCGCTCAAAACAAGCGTAAAAGATTCGCTCGGCCGTTTCTTGTATGAACAGACACGCCGCAGACCGATGATTTTGCCAATTATCATGGAAGTGTAAGAAGCTTGCTTCTTCTCAAAACATAAATAAGCAGGGCCTACGAGCCCCTCTACCCCGGAAATATTGGACGGTTTCCTGGGGCGGAGGGGCTTTTTGGTACATTATTGAAATTAGGTAATTCAAGACGGCGTTCAGGCGGACATTTTATCGGGGGTGTCTGTATAAGGGGGTCCCTCAGAATGTCATACTAAGAAAAGTTAGTATGGCTGGCTGCAGCGGCTAGAAGCTGCAAGCGGAAAGGGTGAGCTGCATTGGAATATACGTATGGATCAAATATGAGCAATAACGAGGGAATTCAGCCGGAGGAGGTAAAACCTGCCTCTCAAGAACCAATTCTTCCCGGAACGGTCGGGGTACTGAAAGAATTAGGGCAGACGGTGGTCCCAAGCGGGGAACCGGATATTTTCTGCATGACAATTATCGGCCAAATCGAAGGGCATTTCGTGCTGCCGCCACATAATAAGACCACCAAATATGAGCACATCATTCCTCAGCTCGTTGCGGCGGAGCAGAACAAGAACATCAAAGGCCTTCTGATCATTCTAAATACAGTCGGGGGTGATGTGGAGGCAGGGCTGGCAATTGCCGAGATGATAGCTTCTTTATCCAAGCCAACTGTTACTGTGGTCATCGGCGGCGGTCATAGCATAGGTGTGCCTATCGCTGTAGCCTCAAGCTATTCGATCATTGCGGAAAGTGCGACCATGACGATTCATCCGATCCGCATGAACGGGCTAGTAATCGGTGTACCGCAGACGTTTGAATATATGGAGCGGATGCAGGAGCGGATGGTCCGGTTTGTCACCTCTCATTCCCGGATCAGTGAACAGCAATTTAAGGATCTGATGTTCAAAACCGGTGAGCTTAACCGCGATATCGGTACAGCAGTTGGAGGTTATGATGCCGTTAAATACGGCTTAATGGATGAGGTAGGCGGAATAGGGGCTGCCCTGGCCCATCTTAATACTATGATTGCCGGCATGTCTGCTTCGAATGTATCCGGTGAGCTGATGCAGGGAGGGCTGACTCAATGACCTTCTACACAGTGCTGCCGCTGGAGCAGATTTTTGAGGGAGCTATCAGCACCGCTCAACCCACAATGGAAGTGACCATTCAGGGAATGTTAATGCAAGTTGAGCAGCTTGAGAGCGGTCAGGCACGGATTGTAAGACTGCTTGGGTGTCCCTTAGACAAGTATCTTGATCCGGCTTTTGCTCCTGGAACAGTCATAGATTTTAGTGAATAACGGATAACCAAAAAGATGTATTTTTTGACAAAAGAGAACATAGGTACGCCACGCCATTATATGGTATAATGTTGCCGGGGGTGGCTGGCGTGGCTAAACGAAAGAAGAAAAAGAAAAAAGCGCTGCTCGGCAGCGTTTTAAAATATGAAATTTACGGTATTATGCTTATTACGATTTCCGTAATTGCCTTATCCGGCGAAGCGGCTGTAGGGCGTTCTCTGTCCAGTATGGCAGGATATCTGCTGGGCAGATTTTATTTTGTGCTGCCGCTGTTTGGCATTATTTATGGTCTGATGGTTATGATCCACCGAAAATGGCCGTCCGGGTGGAACAGCCGCTATACAGGGGCGGTGCTGCTTGTGCTGTCATTATGCCTGATGAGCTCGATTTCAGCTATGCAGCAGAAGCTGGGACCCATATCGATGCTGCATCCAGGCAATGTACTGTCGCAAATACATAATGATCTTTCCGGGGCACTGAAGCCTGGATCCAGCGACAGCAGCGTTTATATGCTGGGCAAGGACATTAGCGGTGGCTACATCGGGGCACTGGAGTTTGCGGCGTTGCTGTGGCTCTTCGGGACATTGGGTGCTAAGCTGATCATGATCGTGATGCTGGCAATCAGCTTCATGCTTGTAACGAATCTTTCCTATGTCGAGCTGTTCACGCTGCTGCGGATCCGTTCAGTGAAGCTGGTGGAGGGCATAAGGCTGAAGGCGGCTAACCGTCCGGCTGCGGTTCCGGTTCCGCCCCGTTCTTCCAGATCCGGCAGAACACCGGTACTACCGCCTGTGGCTGATGATGAGGATGAGGAAGAGGACGAGCCGTCACTGCCTAGAAGAAGCCAGCCGCTGTTCTTCCAGAGAATCGGAGGCTGGCTTAGCGGGACTTCCCGGACGGAGAATCACGGGGAAGAGGATCAGGAGGACGAGTCATCCGGTGTTCTTTTGTCCGGTTCGGCTTCGCCTGGTCTTCCGGTTATTACTGGACTGGAGGCGGACAGAAGACATGCTCATCCCGATGATCTCGGGCCCGAATTTCCGGAGGATGATCTGGAGCCGGTTACCCCTATTATCCGTGACTTCTTCGAACATATCCGTTCAGAAGGCTTAAGCGAAGAGGAGCGGGATGAGTGGGGCGAGTTCTCTCCTGCCGCCCGCAGCGGTAGCCGTAGTCCCGGGATGCAGGAAAGTCCGGCAACAGTTCATCCTCCTTCCGGTGAGGTTCCGGAGGAGGATGTGCCTGTTGAGCTTGACGGACTGCTTACAACGACTGAGAGTGGCGAACCGGTTCCGGCACCGCCGCTTCCGCCGCCGCCCAAGCCCTATAAGCTTCCGCCTTTCCGGCTGCTTGCCAAACCGAACAGCGGCGGTAAAGCGGGTGACCAGAACGATTATATGCAGACTGCACGCAAGCTGGAGGCCACGCTGGAAAGCTTCGGTGTCCGGGCCAAGGTGCTTGAAGTGGTGCGCGGACCGGCTGTTACCCGGTACGAGATTCAGCCTGACATCGGTGTTAAGGTCAGCAGGATTGTCAATCTGACCGATGATATCGCTCTTGCGCTTGCTGCTAAGGATATCCGCATGGAAGCACCGATTCCCGGCAAATCGGCGATCGGCATCGAGGTGCCAAATCCAGAAGTCTCCATCGTAACGATGCGTGAGGTAATGGAGACCCAAATTTTCCAGGATGCCGAATCGCGCTTGTCGATTGCCTTCGGCCGTGATATTTCCGGTCAGACGATTGTCGGGAATCTCGCGAAGATGCCCCATCTTCTTGTTGCGGGTGCGACAGGATCCGGTAAATCCGTCTGTATTAACGGAATTATCACCAGTATTTTGTATAAAGCCAAACCGGACGAGGTTAAGTTCCTGATGGTTGACCCGAAGATGGTCGAGCTTAATGTCTATAACGGTATTCCGCATCTGCTGGCCCCGGTTGTCACGGATCCGAAGCGGGCAAGTCTAGCCCTGAAGAAGATTGTAGTGGAGATGGAGAAACGTTATGAACTCTTCTCCAAATCAGGGACGCGTAACGTAGAAGGCTATAACAATCTGATGAAGGACAACCCGGCTGCCATTCTGCCGTATATCGTCGTTATTGTGGACGAGCTTGCCGATTTGATGATGGTTGCAGCAAACGATGTAGAGGATGCCATCTGCCGGCTGGCGCAAATGGCGCGTGCTGCAGGGATTCATCTGATCATTGCCACTCAGCGTCCGTCAGTAGATGTTATTACAGGTCTGATCAAAGCCAACATTCCATCTCGTATTGCCTTCGGAGTATCTTCGAACGTCGATTCACGGACGATACTGGATATGCCGGGTGCTGAGAAGCTGCTGGGACGCGGCGATATGCTCTTCCTGCCGATGGGCGCTTCCAAGCCGGTCCGGGTACAAGGTGCCTTCATGAGTGATCAGGAAGTTGAAGCGATTGTGCAGTTCGTCAGCAGCCAGGGAGAGGCCGAATACGATGAATCCCTTGTTCCTGAGGTGGATGAGATGATCTCAGAAGATCAGGAGCCGCAGGATGAATTGTATGAACAGGCGGTTCAGATCGTACTGGAAGCGAAGCAAGCTTCTGTATCATTGCTCCAGCGCCGTATGCGTGTAGGCTATACACGTGCTGCCCGCCTTATTGATGCCATGGAAGCCCGGTCGGTTATCGGTCCTTACGAGGGAAGTAAGCCGCGTGAAGTGCTGATGTCACTTGAGCAGTATCAGCATAACCGGATCAGCTCATAACAGTTTGTAGATTAAGCATCCTTCCTTTGCGGAAAGGATGCTTTTTTGCTGCGTAGAGAAGGTTTGTTTACCCGCAGAATTACCGTTCTGGCCAGTTCATGCATAGGATGTCCTCCCGGTCCTCATAATAACTTTAGCCATCCATGTTGAACTTACAAGAGAAAGGTAGAGCGACCCCAATGAAAAAACATAATCAGTGGATTTTTGCCTTACTGACCCTAGCAATGGCAGCCGCACCGTTTGCGGGGTTATTCTTTAAGGATCAAGACGTCTATGCCAATCCCCAGCAGGCTACATCTGTTATGACTGTTTCTGAGGAAGAGGTACTTCCGGCCTTTGGAACTACCCCGCTGAAGGTAGGCTCATCAGGCCAAGATGTTTATGAACTGCAAGGAAGACTGAAGCACCTGGGATATTACGCAGGCAAGATAGACAGCCAGTTTGGTACAAAGACGAAAAATGCGGTAACCTGGTTCCAGTGGAAATTCGGAATTGAGGCGGATGGTGTAGTCGGGGCAAAAACAAAGCTGAAGCTGTACAATGCGACCAAAGCCTGGAAGCCGACAGAGCCATCAACTACTACTGCTAAAAAGAATACTGCCAACGGCAACACGGCGGCAGCCGATTCCGGTAAAACGAATACAACAGCAGAGCTGTCTTCAGGCAATACGATGGGCTTATCTGAAAATGACCTGAAGATTATGGCTAATGCTGTATATGGTGAATCACGGGGTGAACCGTTTGAAGGCCAGGTGGCGGTTGCTGCGGTTATTCTGAACCGGGTGAAATCTCCTAGCTTTCCGAATACACCTTCCGGTGTAATCTTTCAGCCTGGAGCCTTTACGGCTGTAGCTGACGGTCAAATTTATCTGGAGCCAAATGAGCAGGCCCGTAAAGCAGTTCAGCAGGCTCTTAACGGCTGGGACCCTTCCGGCGGATGCCTGTATTATTTTAATCCAAAAACGGCTACCTCAAAATGGATTTGGTCCCGTCCGCAGGTCAAAACAATCGGTGAGCATATTTTCTGCATGTAAGAACTGGACAGATACAGGCACATCCTTAGCTGTTCACATTGCATAAACCGACCAAGAGCAACCGGTACGCTTTCTTCCGGTTGCTTCCTTACTTTGGAATGGTTTAGAATGGATAATACTTCATAAACTTGTTGTAAAGCATCTATCCACGCCGTAAAGGAGTTTTGGACTTGACAAATAATGGATTTCAACATGGCAACGCTGCCGGTATGCGTATCCACGTATTGCCGACAAAGGCGTTTAAAACATTCGCCATCTCTCTCTATGCCGGTGTTCCGCTTGATGAGAGCACGGTGACGTCAACGGCACTCGCGCCTTTTGTTCTCCGCAGAGGTACGGCTACATATCCGGAAACGACACAATTCCGTGAGCGGCTGGAGGAGCTGTACGGAGCCGGATTCGGTTTCGACATCTACAAACGGGGGGACTATCAGATCGTCCAGTTCCGGATGGATACGATCAATGATTCGTTTGTACAGAGCAAGGAGAGTCTGCTTGGCGAGTCGTTTGCTTTTCTCGGCGAGGTGCTGACCCGCCCGCTGTTGGAGAATGGAAGCTTCCGGGCCTCCTATGTTGCAACAGAGCGGGAAACAGTGCGCAAGAAGCTGGAAGCGATCGTAAACGATAAAATACGTTATGCCGCTGAACGCTGCATTGAGGAAATGTGCCGCCAGGAGCCTTACCGTCTGCATCCGCTTGGACAGAGAGCGGATCTTGACGGAATCACCCCTGAGAACCTGTATGAGTCATATACTGCATGGTTAAACGGTGCAATTCTTGATTTATATGTGGTCGGGGATACGACTCCGGAAGAAGTCGAGAAGCTGGTAATCCGCCATTTCGGCCGTGCCCACAAGCAGAGTGAATCTTATACCTCCAACTTCAAGCCGGTAACTGTACAGGAAGTCCGTACGGTGGAAGAGAAGCTGGACGTTAATCAAGGCAAGCTGAACATGGGGCTTCGTACCTCAATTACCTACAAAGACGACAGATATGCTTCAGCGCTTATGTACAACGGGATCCTGGGCGGTTATCCGCACTCCAAACTCTTCGTCAATGTACGTGAGAAAGAGAGTCTGGCTTATTACGCTTCGTCCCGGTATGACGGACATAAGGGCATCGGTACCATCCAGTCGGGGATTGAAACCCAAAACTACGGCAAGGCCGTTGATATTATCCGCAAGCAGCTCGATGAGCTGAAAGCCGGAAATATCAGTGACCTCGAGCTGAGCCAGACCAAGGCGATGATCCGTAATCTGCTGTCTGAAATTCAAGACTCCGCATTTGAACTGATTTCGTTCGATTTCAACCGCCAATTGTCCGGAAAAGACCGTTCTGCCCAGGAGTTGCTTGCAGAGGTGGACGGCATCGGCGCGGAAGAAGTGAAGGCGGCAGCCGACACCTTCCAGCTTGATACGATTTATTTCCTGACAGGGAAGGGGGAATAGCAGTGAAACAGATCCATTACGACAAACTGCAAGAAACACTTTATCACGAGGTTATGGATAACGGTCTGCAGGTCTATGTGCTTCCAAAGCCAGCCTTCAAAAAAACCTACGCCACCTTTGCAACTAAATACGGCTCGGTAGACAACCATTTTAAAGTGGCAGGCGGGGAAGAGACAACAGTTCCTGACGGTATTGCCCACTTCCTGGAGCATAAGATGTTTGAGGAGCCGGAAGGCGACATTTTTGCCACATTTGCTTCTAACGGCGCATCGGCAAATGCTTTTACCAGCTTTGATCAGACCGTATATCTATTCTCGGCTACCGAAAATATTGAAACCAATCTCACTACACTGGTTGATTTCGTGCAGCGCCCTTATTTCACGGATGAAAATGTGGAGAAGGAAAAGGGGATCATTGGCCAGGAAATCAATATGTACGCGGATAATCCGGACTGGCGTGTATACTTCGGTCTGATTGAAGCGATGTATGCGAAACATCCGGTGCATATTGATATTGCGGGTACGATCGAATCGATAGCTACTATCACCAAAGAAACGCTGTATACATGCTACAACTCCTTCTATCATCCCAGTAATATGCTGCTCTTCGTTGTTGGCGGTGTAGATCCTGAACAGGTGTTTGAGCTAATCCGCAACAACCAGGCGGCTAAGTCTTACGAAAAGCAGGGCGAAATCACCCGTATTTTCGAAGAAGAACCCGTCCAGGTTGCGGAGAAGCATCAAGAAAGCCGGCTTGCCGTGTCTATGCCGAAATGCCTGTTCGGATTTAAAGAAAAGGTGGAAGGCTTAACCGGGGAAGCGGCGGTACGGCGTGACCTGATAACCAAGTTGATGCTCGATCTGCTGCTTGGAAGCAGCACAGCACTATATCAGAAGCTGTATGATGAAGAATTAATCTCCGACAGCTTCGGACATGAATTTAACAGTTCCCCGCAATATGCTTTCTCAGCGATTGGCGGAGATACCAAAGACCCGGGTCTGCTCCTGGAGCGGATCAAAGAAGAAATCAATGCGGTTCTTGAATCCGGATTTGCAGAGAAGGATTTTGAACGGGCACGCAAAAAGAAAATCGGCGGTTATCTGCGGATGCTGAATTCACCGGAGAGTATTGCCCACGAATTCACACGTTACCAGTTCCGCGGGGGTGACCTGTTCGAAGTGCTTCCAATTTATGAATCCATTACACTGGATGAGGTTAATACCCGCCTGCATGACCATGTGGACTGGGAACAGCTAGCCGTGTCGCTTGTGGTGAGTCCTTAATGGCCTTACCGGGAGAGAGCAGCAAACCTATAGGGGAAATGACAGTGCTCATTACAGGGGGCAGCGGGGGGATCGGCGGAGCCATCGCTGAACGCTTTGCTTCTGTAGGGATGAACATTGTCATTCATTATATGCATTCGCATGAAGCGGCAAATGATGTAGCCCGGCGCTGTCTGGCGCTGGGAGCTAAGGTAATGACTGTGGCTGCGGACATGAAAGACCGCAGCCAGCTTTTGCGTATGGCTGAAAGGCTGGAAAGCATCGGCATGCTTCCTGATATTCTGGTCAACAATGCCGGAAAGGCGCATTATGGCATGCTTGCTGATGTGACGGAGGAAGAATGGGATGAGGTTATGGCGGTCAACTTAAAGGGTACTTTTTTGTGCAGCCAGATCTTTATGCCCTACATGATTTCCCAGCGGTACGGCCGGATTATCAATGTATCCTCCGTCTGGGGGATTTCTGGCGCTTCCTGTGAGGTGGCTTATTCCGCCAGCAAGGGCGGTGTGAATGCTTTTACGAAGGCACTGGCCAAGGAGCTGGCTCCTTCAGGGGTAACGGTGAATGCTGTGGCTCCCGGGGCAGTCAACACAGCCATGCTGAACAATCTACAGGAAGACGAGCTGCGTATGCTGGAGGACGAAATCCCTGCAGGCCGTCTGGCTTCACCGGAGGAAGTGGCTTCGCTTGTTTATTTTCTTGCCCTTCCGGAATCCGGCTATATCACGGGTCAGGTAATCAGTCCGAACGGCGGCTGGATTACATAATACCCGGCCTGGTTTGGAGAAATGCTCCAGCATAAGAAGAATACGTACGAGACATATTAATACTGTTGCTTTTAAATCATCACGTAAGGCGGCTGTCACCTGAATCAGGCGGGCGGACCGTAAACATGAAGGAGGATTTAAGATGTCAACAGAAACCGTAGTGAAGAACTTTGATACATGGAAGAGCTTTTTGGGTGAACGGGTCATTCAGGCTGAAAAAATGGGGATGAGCGATGAAACCATCACCAAGCTGGCTTTTGAAATCGGGGAATTCCTCGACAAAAAAGTCGATCCGAGCAACTACTCTAACCGTGCGATCAAAGAACTGTGGGATGTCGGTACGGACGATGAGAAGCATACCATTGCTGGACTCATGGTCAAGCTGGCGAAGAAAAACGCATAGGCATGCGGAATAAGCTCCCCTCGCGGGAGCTTTTCTGCAATTATTACAGCAGTGACCTTGCCTTTCATTTTCATTTTATATATCATTAACATGACCCGTGACGAAACCGGACATTTAAGGACGGCATAGCCGTTTTCATTTGTGTTGTGGCAAAGTCTATAGGGAAAAGGAATCTATGAGGTGCAAATCAGTGGAATATAAACAGTGGTATATGGAGTACAAGATACATAAGAACAGACCCGGTCTGCTTGGGGATATCGCTTCAATGCTCGGAATGCTGGAAGTCAATATTCTGACCATTAACGGTGTGGAAGGCAAAACCCGCGGAATGCTGCTTGAAACAAGCGATGATGAAAAGATTATGCTGATGGGTGAAATGCTCAAAAAAGTGGATAATATTACGGTTACGGCTCTGCGTTCTCCACGTCTTGTGGATAAGCTGGCCGTCCGTCATGGACGATATATTGACCGGGATTCGGATGACCGCAAGACATTCCGCTTTACCCGGGATGAGCTGGGACTGCTCGTGGACTTCCTCGGTGAATTGTTTAAAAGGGAAGGCAATCAGGTTATAGGACTAAGGGGCATGCCGCGTGTAGGCAAAACGGAATCTATTATCGCCGGCAGTGTCTGCGCTCAGAAGCGCTGGACGTTTGTATCATCAACACTTTTGCGGCAAACCGTGCGCAGCCAGCTGGCTGAGGATGAAATGAATCCGCATAATGTCTTCATTATTGACGGCATTGTAAGCACAATCCGCTCTAACGAGAAGCATTATAATCTGCTGCAGCAAGTTATGGGTATGCCGAGCACGAAGGTGATTGAGCATCCGGATATTTTTGTACGGGAATCCGAGTATACCTTTGACGACTTCGATATCATTATCGAACTGCGCAACAACCCTGCAGAAGAGATTTTGTACGACTCGTTTACGACGAGCTACAGTGATGATCTATAACAATTAATTTTTTGGAGGTGATGGTATGTCGGAACTGGGCCGGCATTTGAAGGAGGCACGTCTGCAAAAAGGGATGAGTCTTGACGATGTCCAGGAAGTAACGAAAATCCGTAAGAAATATTTAGAAGCCATCGAAGCGGGGGATTATAAGGTACTCCCGGGAAGTTTTTATGTCCGGGCATTTATCAAAACATACGCGGAAGCGGTCGGAGTCAATCCGGACGAGCTGATGGAGGAGCACGGCAATGTGCCGGCGGCTCCTGTGGATACAACGATGGAGACAGTTATTCAGAAGCGCAGCCGCAGACCTGAAACCGAACGGAATGCGAAGTGGCTGCCGACAGTCCTGATGTGGACTTTCCCCGTGTTGATTATCGTAGTGATTTATTTGTATGCCTCTTCCAACATGGACAAGGCTGATCCTGAGAAGGTGGATTCGGCTAATTTGACGAAAGAGCAGCAGGATCCCTCCAAGATTCAGCCGTCGCCAACGGCGGTGGGCGGCGGAATTGTCGGGGGCGAACCTACAGCTTCGGATGGTGCCGCGGCGGGTGAAGCGACAGCGACAGCCACAGCTACTGTAGCTCCGACAGCTACACCAATTCCTTCGCCGTCTAATTTGCCGGTTACGGTTACGGAGGACCGCAAATCGGGCAAAACGACAGTTTTTAAAGTGACAGCTCCTTCAGGCAGTGCTGTACAGGTAGAGATTGCTGCTACCGGTGTAAGCTGGCTTGAAGTATACAAAGGCGAGAATTCCAAAGGCGAGAAACTCAGCTTCGGGAATACCGCTGCAGGCGACACTATGAGCTTCACACTTGGTGCCGAAGGAATGTATATCAAATCAGGATATTCTCCGGCGACAAGTATTACGGTAAATGGCCAGGAGATTACGGACGGTAAGACCTCATCCCGGCTGCTGCTAGAACTGGATGACGGCACCTCCGCCGGCACTGATAATCCAGAGGCCACAAACGCAGGAACGGATGGCGCTACTGACGGTGACAGCAGCAATACAGCTGAATAAGGCAGCAGAGTATAGATTTTGGTAATCTGGAGAACCTAAGAGTGACTTACAGTTCTTACGCCAAAGTGAGGTGTATTCACTCATGACCGTTAGCTGGATCGTAACAGGGTTGGGCATTATCGTCAGTCTCCTCGGGTATTATCTGACACCGAGCGCCTGGGGCTATGGAATTCTGGGCTTTGGACTGGCGCATATTGTGCTGGGGATTCTGGATATGTTCCGGGCTCCCGCACGCAGCAGATAAAAGTGCCTGCTCAGCGTCTCCCGGAAGAGAATTTGCCGGGGGACGTGTTTGTGCCTGCGGAGCCTTTAACAAACAATTGTTTTTCACAGAAACGGGTGCTCTCTTTATAAGAGAAGCACAGCCGTTTCTTCTTGCATGCCGGGCAGTTTCTTTCCATAAATAGACTTCATCTGCCCTTTCTCATATAATAGGAAAAGAATAATTGTAGCAAAGGACGTGGAATAATGAGTTCGGAAAGTTCATTTGACATTGTATCCAAGATGGACATGCAGGAATTAACGAATGCTGTTCACCAGACTGAGAAGGAGATCGATAACCGGTTTGACTTCAAGAACAGCAAGAGTAGTCTTAAGCTGGAGAAGGACGCGCTTATTATTGCCTCTGAGGATGAATATAAGCTAAATGCTGTCATTGATATTTTACAGTCGAAGATGGTTAAACGCGGGATTACACTCAAAAATTTGGATTTTGGCAAAGTTGAGCCGGCTTCGCTGGGAACTGTCCGTCAGCGCCTGGGCCTCAAACAGGGAATTGATCAGGAAAATGCCAAAAAGATCAATATTCTCATCCGGGATTCCAAGCTGAAGGTAAAAAGCCAGATTCAAGGCGATCAAATCCGCGTTACCGGTAAAAGCCGGGATGATCTGCAGCAAATTATCCAAATTTTACGAAAAGCCGATTTGCCGCTTGATTTGCAGTTTAACAATTTAAAGTAAGCTGATGAGGTACCCCGCAGTGCTTACGCACCCATCTTTGCGGGGTGCTTTCAGTTTTTTTGACACCTACATATGGCTATAATATACTAGCCTAAGCAGTTTTGATGAAAATTGTGGAATCTCGTAATTTGTAAGGATCAGGGGAGGAACTTCAGTGAATTTGCCCAACCGCATTACGCTTGCACGTATTTGTCTTATCCCGATTATGATGTTTTTTTTGCTGGTGAATTTTAAGTTTTATCCGGAGCCTATCCATTGGGGGTCATTTCAGCTTTCGGTTAATCATCTGATCGCAGCTGTAATTTTCCTTCTAGCCGCCAGCACAGACGGTATAGACGGCTACATTGCCCGGAAATATAACATGGTCACCAATCTTGGCAAGCTGCTCGATCCGCTCGCGGACAAGCTGCTGGTTTCTGCAGTACTGATTTCGCTCGTTGAGCTGGGAAGATGCGATTCCTGGATTGCTATCGTAATCATCAGCCGCGAGTTTGCGGTAACCGGACTGCGTCAGGTGGCACTGCTTGAAGGCAAGGTAGTAGCTGCCAGCAAATGGGGCAAGATTAAGACGGTTACACAGATTGTCGCCATTTCGCTTTTACTGCTCAACAATTTCCCGTTTCAGTTCGTCAGCATCCCGGTGGATGATATCGCCATTTGGGCTGCAGCTATCATCACGATCTACTCCGGGGTTGATTACTTTGTGAAAAACAAGGAATTGCTGGAGCTGCATAACGCTTAGATTAAATTACTCATCCAACCTATAGCCAGGAGGAGAAACCAGCTATGAAAGCAGAAATTATTGCCGTGGGCACAGAGCTTTTGCTAGGACAAATCGTAAACAGCAACGGGCAGTTTCTATCGGTAGAGCTGGCCGCGATGGGAATAGACGTCTATTTTCAAACAGTGGTTGGAGACAACAGCAGCCGTATTCAGCAAGCTATAGAAATTGCCAAAAGCCGTGCGGATATTATTCTGTTCACCGGCGGAATCGGCCCGACCGAAGATGACCTTACCAAGGAAGCGCTGGCTGCAGCATTGGGCCGTACGGTTCATATCGACCAGCTTGCGATGGATCATGTGCAGAGATTTTTCGATGACCGCAAAATCGTAATGACTGAGAACAACCGCAAGCAGGCACTCATTATCGAAGGAACAACACCGCTGCCGAATGAAATCGGTCTGGCAGTGGGTCTAGCTTTTGCTCATGAGGATAAATACTACATTGTGCTTCCCGGCCCGCCGCGGGAGATGAAGCCGATGTTCATTGACAAAGCCAAGCCATGGCTGCTGCAGCATGCGCTCACGAATGAAATGCCGATTTACTCTAAAATGCTTAAATTCGCCGGTATCGGTGAATCACTGCTCGAGGACAAACTGATTGATCTGATTCGGGGTCAGAGCGATCCGACGATAGCCCCTTATGCCAAGGAAGGCGAAGTGACGGTACGGATATCAACAAAAGCGCCTTCTGAGCGTGAAGCAATGGAGAAGCTGGATGTGCTGGAGCAGACAATCAAAGAGATCCTTCCCGAGCATATGTATGCCAATATTGATGTTCCGCTGGAACAGCTTCTGGTGGATTGGATGGCAGACGCCGGATTGACACTTAGTGCGGCGGAAAGCTGTACCGGCGGTTTATTGATGGAGAGTATTACGAACATACCAGGAAGCGCATCTATGTTTAAAGGAGGCATTGTCTGTTACTCCAATGAACTGAAGAAGAAGCTGCTGAATGTGCCTGCCTCTTATTTGGAAGGTGCTGATGCAGTCGGTGCTGTAAGCCGTGAGGTGGCAGAGGTGCTTGCCGATCAGGTAAGAATGCTGGCTGATAGCGACTTCGGGTTGTCCGTTACCGGGGTAGCGGGACCGGGATATTCGGAACGCAAGCCTGTAGGACTTGTATTCGTTGGTTTGGCGGAACGCGGACAGAAGACCGAGGTCTTTGAGCTTAACCTTAAAGGCACACGTGAGAATATCCGTCTGCGCTCTGTCAAAGCGCTGCTGTACCGTCTCTGGCGCAGGCTGGAGGAACGCAAGGTGGAGACGCCTCTGGAAGGTTCGGCCTTGCAATAACCCTTATTAACGTTATATAATTCTCTATACGGAAGAACCGTGGCATTGTGAACCATTTGCTGCGGTTTTTTGTTTTTATAACTGCGGCGTTTTCCTGCCGGCAGCTCCTTTGTGTGTGAGTCTTGTACTCCGGCTGGTTAATGATTGTGTAGGAAGCATCAAACCGGAAGGAGGCTTACAATAAAAGGGAGTATCCCTGAGGAAAACAAAAAAAACGAATGTATGTTCGAAAAAAAGCTTGGCAAGACCTCTAAAACACGTTATTATATTACTATAAACAAGTGAAGGAAGTGGTCTGATTGTCAGATCGTCGTGCAGCGCTTGATATGGCGCTTCGTCAAATAGAAAAACAATTCGGTAAAGGTTCGATCATGAAACTGGGAGAATCCACTCATATGAAAGTGGAAGTTGTACCTAGCGGAGCCTTAGCACTTGATATTGCACTGGGTATTGGCGGACTTCCCAAAGGCCGCATCATTGAAGTATACGGACCGGAATCTTCCGGTAAGACGACGGTTGCTCTTCATGCCATCGCTGAAGTACAGAAGCTTGGAGGACAAGCCGCTTTCATCGATGCAGAGCATGCGCTCGATCCTAAATATGCCAATGCGCTTGGCGTAAACATTGATGAGCTTCTGCTGTCTCAGCCGGATACAGGTGAGCAGGCGCTGGAAATCGCTGAGGCCCTAGTTCGCAGTGGTGCCGTAGACATTATTGTTGTAGACTCTGTAGCAGCGCTGGTACCGAAGGCGGAAATCGAAGGCGATATGGGGGATTCCCACGTCGGCTTGCAGGCTCGTCTGATGTCCCAGGCTTTGCGTAAGCTGTCAGGTGCAATCAACAAGTCGAATACAATCGCTATCTTCATCAACCAGCTGCGTGAGAAGATTGGTGTGATGTTCGGTAACCCGGAAACAACCCCTGGCGGCCGGGCCCTGAAATTCTACTCTTCGGTTCGGCTTGATGTACGCCGTGTAGAGAGCATCAAGATGGGCAATGATGTGGTCGGTAACCGTACAAAGATCAAGGTCGTGAAGAACAAAGTAGCGCCTCCGTTTAAACAGGCAGATGTTGATATTATGTACGGTGAAGGCATCTCCAAAGAAGGAAGCCTTGTAGATATCGGAACGGAAATGGATATCGTCAACAAGAGCGGTGCCTGGTATTCCTATGAAGGTGAACGTCTGGGTCAAGGACGCGAGAATGCCAAGCAATTCCTGAAAGAACATCAGGACATTGCCTTGCTGATTGAGAACAAGATCCGTGAAGCAAGCAATTTAACTACGATTGTAGCTGCACCATCAGAGTCAGAGGTTGCGGCAGAACAAGAGGAAGAAGAAAACTTGCTGCTCGAAATCGAATAGCACCACTAAGCTAATAAGGCGCCCTGTGAATGTTGTTGCAGGGCGCTTTTCTATAAATAATCACAAGTCCAATCTATATATAAGAAATAGCATGAGGTGATAGGCCACGATGGTAATTCAACTGAATCCCGAACCTGAAGAACAGGAAGCACAGGCACTGGCCGATTTTCCGGAAGGTGAACTGCTTGTTATAACAAAAGTAGAGCGGCAAAAGAAATCGGATCACCGCTATATCATACATTTCGGCGAGTACAACATGACAGTGCATGAGGATGTCATGATTAAATACCGGATGATTTCCGGAAGTTCGTTCATGAAAGATGATTTAGAGGAAATTGTTGTGGCCGACGAACGCCAGCGGGCGTACGTTGAGGGTCTGCGTTACTTGGAACGCAAACCGCGGACGGCGCAGGAAATGGCCCGCCGTTTAAGGGAGAAGGAAATAGGAGAGACTATTATTGCTGAAGTGCTGCAGCGCCTGCAGCAGGAGCGTCTCATTGATGATCCATTATATGCCAAGCAATGGGCAGAACAGCGCATTATGAATCAGCGTAAGGGCAAACTGTGGATTCGCCAGGAACTGCGTGAGAAAGGGATCGATAAATCGCTGATCTCGGAAGCGCTTGAGAATATTTCGCCCGAAGAAGAGCTGGAGAGCGCTCTGCAGACGGGAAGGAAGAAATGGAATATGATCCGCGGGGATGTTAACGACAAACGCAGAAAGACAGGAGCTTTCCTGATGCGGCGCGGCTTTTCCGGTGATTTAGTCCGGCAGGTTATGAATATTTTACGTGAGGAAGAGGATTTTGCAGGTGAAGATGAAGAGTTTTACGATCCTGACTGATTCTCTTGACTTTAATGGCGTTATCGACTCTCTTGACAATGTCTTTTTATAAATAATAAAATATAACATGAATCGGCATAAACTAAGAATCCTTTTTCCTTCCCAAAAAGCTGAATCTTAGGAACCGGTTCGCGTACAACTCATATGAAATGTAATCGCCGGATAAGGCGGGCAGTGTGCATGTGCAGCATGTGCAGTATGGCAATCGGTGTATTACCGGTTTTTTGTATGGTGATGAACGGATAGTTTAACAACTGCACAATTCCCAAGGCTTGTTCCTTGGAGGAACCAACGAGGAGGTGAACAGATGCATCCTGCAATCTGGGTCATAATCGTTCTCGTTGTAGCTGCAATATTCTTTGGATTCGGTTATTTTATTCGTAAATCCCTTGCAGAAGCTAAAATTTCAAGTGCCGAGAAAGAAGCCGTCGTCATCGTGGAGAACGCGAAGAAAGAGGCTGAGGCGCTGAAGAAGGAAACGGTACTCGAAGCTAAGGACGAAGTCCACAGAATCCGTACTGAGGCTGAGAAAGAAACTCGTGAACGTCGGAATGAAATCCAACGGCAAGAGAGACGTTTGCTGCAAAAGGAAGAATCTCTGGATAAAAAAATGGAATCGCTTGAACGAAAAGAAGAACAAGTAGCTAACAAAGAGAAACGAATTGACGAAACGCAACAGCAAATTGATGTTATTTACAAGAATCAGGTTACCGAGTTGGAGCGCATCTCCAATCTGAGCATCGATGATGCCAGAAGTATCATTCTAAGTAATGTAGAGCAGGAAGTTCGCCACGAGACTGCGCAGATGATCAAAGAGATTGAGCAGCAGGCCAAGGAGGAAGCGGACAAGAAGGCCCGCGAAATCATTACCCTGGCTATCCAACGCTGTGCAGCTGATCATGTTGCTGAAACAACCGTGTCTGTGGTAACACTTCCGAATGAAGAGATGAAAGGCCGGATTATCGGCCGTGAAGGCCGTAATATTCGTGCACTGGAAACTCTTACTGGTATTGATCTCATTATCGATGATACGCCGGAAGCCGTTATTTTGTCGGGATTTGATCCGATTCGCCGCGAAGTGGCCCGCACGGCACTTGAGAAGCTGGTTGCTGATGGACGTATCCATCCGGCGCGGATTGAAGAAATGGTGGAGAAATCCCGCAAAGAAGTGGATGAACGGATTCGCGAATACGGTGAACAAGCAACCTTCGAGGTTGGCGTTCACGGTCTGCACCCGGATCTGATCAAAATTCTCGGCCGTCTGAAGTTCCGTACGAGCTACGGTCAAAATGTACTCAAGCACTCCATGGAGGTTGCTTATTTGACTGGACTTATGGCCGGTGAGCTTGGGGAAGACATCGTGCTTGCTAAACGTGCCGGGCTGCTCCATGATATCGGTAAAGCACTGGATCATGAAGTGGAAGGTTCACACGTTGAGATTGGCGTTGAACTGGCGAAGAAATACAAAGAACATCCTGTTGTTATCAACAGTATCGCGTCCCACCACGGAGACTGCGAAGCTACTTCGGTTATTGCGATGCTGGTTGGAGCGGCTGACGCATTGTCGGCAGCACGTCCTGGCGCACGCCGTGAGACACTGGAAACCTACATCAAACGTCTGGAAAAGCTCGAGGAGATTTCCGAAAGCTTCGAAGGCGTCGAGAAGTCTTATGCTATCCAAGCGGGCCGCGAGGTTCGTGTTATGGTACAGCCTGAGAAGATCGATGATGCAGAAAGCTTCCGTCTGGCACGCGACATAACGAAGATGATCGAGAGTGAGCTGGATTATCCGGGTCACATCAAGGTTACCGTTATCCGCGAGACACGGGCTGTTGAATACGCTAAATAAGCAAGGAAATCGGCCCCCGTGCGGGGCCTTTTTTCTTTCATACAGATTCATTAAATGTAAGCGAAGGATATCTTTACAGTATGCTTTTAGGAGGAGAACGACATTAAAGTCTTATTTATAGGTGACATAGTAGGCAATACCGGCAGAAAAGCACTGCGTGAAATGCTGCCTTCACTGAAAAGTAAATATCAGCCGCATATCATTATCGTCAACGGCGAGAATGCTGCAGCCGGCAGAGGGATTACATCTGCGATTGCCAATGAGTTTTTTAACTGGGGGGTTCACGGCATTACGCTGGGCAACCATACGTGGGACAACAAGGATATTTTTGAATTTATCGACGACGAGCCGCGGATGATCCGTCCGGCCAATTTTCCGCCGGGAACGCCAGGCAGAGGGTACACTGTGGTTAAGGGCAACGGTAAACAGCTGGCGATTGTAAATTTGCAGGGCCGTACCTTTTTGCCGGCGATTGATGATCCATTCCGCATAGGTGAAGAGATCGTGGAGGAGCTGCGCCGGAATCATAAATGCATCCTTGTTGATTTCCATGCGGAAGCAACTTCCGAAAAGATTGCAATGGGTTATTTTATGGATGGACTGGCTTCGATAGTAGTCGGCACCCATACACATGTGCAGAGCAATGATGATGTGATCCTGCCTGGCGGAACCGCCTACTTAACTGATGCCGGAATGGTTGGTTCAAGAGAAGGAATTCTGGGTATGGAAAAGGATGCGGTCCTTTATAAATTCACTACCCAGCTTCCAGCCCGGTTTGTGGTTGATGAAGGCAAATGGCAGTTACACGGGTTATTCGCGGAGATTGACGAGGCTACAGGAAAAGCCACACGTCTGGAGAAAATTCGCTTGCGTGAAGATGAATGGATCATGAGCTAAATCTGGACAGCATGAAATAGGTAATTCGGGAAAAATCGCCGATTTTGGGTAAAGTGTGATATTTTTTATATCGAAAAAGAGTATCTTTTGTACTATTTTCTCCAGAGTAGTCCGCAAAAAGAAGGAATTATTTCTTCTCCCGCGAATAACATCTACAGTAGTGGAAGAACACCATCATTTTCCCAGGGGAGGTACTTACTATGGATGTATTAAAAGTATCAGCTAAATCCAATCCAAATTCCGTTGCCGGCGCATTAGCGGGTGTTCTTCGTGAACGTGGATCGGCCGAGCTACAAGCTATTGGAGCAGGAGCGCTGAACCAAGCCGTCAAAGCTGTTGCCATCGCCCGGGGATTTGTCGCACCAAGCGGTGTCGACTTGATCTGCATTCCAGCCTTCACTGACATTGTGATTGATGGAGAGGATCGGACGGCGATTAAACTGATTGTTGAACCCAGATAATTAATGGACTTATTCTGATGGGCCTGTTTACTTCGAGTAAACAGGTTTTTTGCTGTGCAGGAAAAAGCTGATCATAAAAGGCATAGACTAAGATGATAATGTAGCCTAAGGCAGAACTTCAGCAAACGATGTTGAAAGCGGGTGGACAGATGAAGACAGCAGGTGGGTTTAAAGTTGCGGATTTTCATTGTGACGTACTGAGTAAGCTGCAGGCAAGTCCGGAGATCAGCTTTAAAAATGACGGCCGGCTGGATGTTACTATGGAGCGGCTTGCTGCGGGAAATGTAGGAATGCAGGTTTTCGCGATTTATTTGTCTGAGGCTAGAGGAAGACCAAGCTTTGAAAGTGTGCTCGGCCAGCTCGATCTGTTCCGGGAGAAGATCATTGGCTCAGAGCAATTGCAGTGGTTGCGCTGGAAGGAGGAGGCAGTAGAAGTTACTGCGTCCGCAACGGCCAGGGGAGTGCTCTCTCTGGAGGGTGTAGACGGCCTGGAGGGCAATCTGTTCTATGCGCAGCTGTGTTTTGAGCTAGGAGTGCGATTGTTCGGAGTAACTTGGAATTATGCCAACTGGGCGGCGGACGGCGTGCTGGAGGCAAGAAACGGCGGGTTTACGGAAAAAGGACGGCAGCTGATCGAATGGTGTAACAAAAGCGGAATGCTGCTGGATGTGTCACATTTGGCGCCAACAGGATTTTGGGAGCTGACCGAGCGCAGTAAACGTCCGTTTATAGCTTCGCATTCCAATGCAGCAGCCATTTGCGGCCATCCCCGTAACCTGAGCGATAAGCAGATCAAGACGCTGATCACTATGGACGGGCGGATGGGTCTTACCTTCGTTCCCTGGTTTGTCCGTGATGGAGGCGGAGCGAAACCTGATGATGTGCGGAGGCATATTGAGCATGTCTGCAGCTTAGGGGGGACCAAACATCTGATGTTCGGCTCTGATTTTGACGGCATTGATGCGTGGGTAGAGGGGTTGGAGCATCCGGGGAAATATGCGGAGTTCGCCGAACTGCTGGTAAAATATTATCCGGAGGATGAGGTACGGGGCTGGTTGTATGACAATGCAATGCGGTTTTTAAGCGAGCATTTACCACCCAGGCCATAAAGTCATGTCATTTCGGAACAGGGTAGATTAAATGGCGAAACCGTGACACATTAGGGTTCAAAAGCAGTGGAATATAGAAAAAAAGACGCTCATTGTGAAGAGGGTCTTTTTATTTTTGGGTAAGAAGAGGTATAATGTTCAGTGGCTTGTACAGATACTAGAGAAAATACAAGGAGTGACTTTACAATGAGCAAGACTGTACCCGTAGGTGTGTCGGCCCGACATATTCACCTTACGCAGGAGCATGTGGAAGCGTTGTTTGGCCCAGGCTATCAATTGACTGAGTTCAAACCGCTCTCCCAACCAGGACAATTCGCAGCAAACGAGCAAGTAGCGGTAATCGGCAGCAAAGGTAAGTTCGACAAAGTTAGAATTCTCGGACCTGTCCGCCCGGCATCGCAATTGGAAATTTCCCGCACAGACTCTTTCAGCCTTGGCGTGAAAGCCCCTGTCCGTGAATCCGGACATATCGAAGGCACACCAGGCATTACTCTTAAAGGACCAGCCGGTGAAGTTGAACTGGAAACAGGCGTTATTATTGCAGCCCGTCACATTCACTTCCATACTTCCGAAGCAGAAGCTTGGGGCATTTCCGACAAGCAAATGCTGAAAGTCCGCCTTGGCGGAGAACGCGGTCTGGTGCTCGAAAACGTGCTTGCACGTGTATCCGACAGCTTTAAACTTGATATGCATATCGACACCGACGAAGCCAATGCTGCAGGTGCCAACAACGGCGACACAGCTGAAATTGTAGATTAGTCTTACATTTTATACAGTAGGGAGCGGGGGAACAGTCCTCCGCTCCTTTTTTATGGGACGTTTTCTGAGTCCGAATACGGGATTCAATTTTGCAGGGTTATTTTATATCCGGATCTGTGGTATCATTATGTGTTATGACTTAGCTCTGCGATATGTGGAAGCGCAGGAATAAACGTAATCCCGCAAAGCCGGGTGATCTGAAAATATATGTATTACAAACTAAGGAGACATACATGACTTTTAATGAGCTCAATTTAACCCCAGCGATTCTCAAGGCGTTAAGCCTGGAAAACTATACATCCCCAACACCGATTCAGGAAGAAGCTATACCTGCAGCTCTGGCTGGCAGAGACGTACTGGGCTGCGCACAGACCGGAACAGGTAAAACGGCTGCTTTTTCTTTGCCGATCATCCAGCTGTTAAGCCAGCAGCCGGCCGTTACCGGCGGAAAACGCCGCATTCGTTCGCTGATTCTCACCCCTACCCGGGAGCTGGCGCTGCAAATCTATGAAAATATCCAGGCCTATAGCAAATTCACTGGTATCCGTTCTACAGCCATTGTCGGCGGTGTATCGCAAAAGGCGCAGGAGCGGGCGTTAAGCCAGGGAGCGGACATCCTGATCGCCACACCGGGCCGTCTGATCGACCTGATCGCCCAGAAGCATGTGGACCTGCAATATGTGCAGATTCTGGTGCTGGATGAAGCCGACCGGATGCTGGATATGGGCTTCATTCATGACGTTAAACGGATTATTGCCAAAATGCCGAGCAAAAAGCAGACCTTGTTCTTCTCCGCGACGATGCCGTCTGAGATTTCACAGCTGATCAAGACGCTGCTCGTGAATCCGGTGAAAATCGAGATTACCCCGGTATCTTCTACGGTAGACCGTATCGAACAGTCTGTGTATTTGCTGCAGAACGGCAACAAGCAGAATCAGCTGAACCGTCTGCTGCAGGACCAATCGATTGTGTCGGCACTGGTCTTCACCCGCACCAAACGCGGCGCTGACCGGGTGACACGTGATTTGGCCAAAATTAATATTACCGCCCAAGCGATTCACGGCAACAAGTCGCAGAATGACCGCCAGAATGCGCTGCGCAATTTCAAGAGCGGGGCGACCCGCGTGCTCGTGGCAACTGACATTGCTGCCCGGGGGATCGATATTGATGAACTGTCCCACGTAATTAACTTTAACCTGCCGAACATTCCGGAAACCTATGTCCACCGAATTGGCCGTACCGGCCGTGCAGGAATGAGCGGAGTTGCCATTTCCTTGTGTGAAGAGGAAGAGATTCCTTACCTGAAGGATATCCAGAAGCTGATCGGCAAGACGATTCCGGAAATCAAGGAACATGACTATCCGATGTCCAAAAGCACACTGGCGCTGCTGAATGACCGTCCGGCTAAAGCACCGGCCAAACCGGCAGCAAAATCCAAAGCGAATCCGCCGCGTAAGCCGAAATCGGAATGGTTCACGCAAGGGAACAAGCCGAAGAGTGGTGCTAACGGCTCTCAAGGGAATAGAACAGGCGGATATGGCAAAGGTGCGCAGGGTAACCGGCCAGGCGCAGCCGGCGGATCAGCTAATGGTTCTGCCGCAAGCAGACCCGGAGCCCGCTCAAACGGCAGCCAGGGCAGACCGGGCGGCCAGTCAAGCCCGAACCGAAACGGCAATAAAGCTCCGGTTAATGCCGGCAGAACGCAATAATCAGCTACTCTATCAATGATGCAGCGTCCTTTCCTTAAAGGGGAGGACGCTGTTTTTTGTACATTAATATAAATTAGTAGACCCAATATACACAAAAACCCGTATTGCACGCTCTGCAAAGAGTGTACAATACGGGTTTTGCTTCTAAGGTCATCATTTAATGGCGAGGGACTTAACCGGCGAGATAAGCACCCAGCTCTTCGCGCAGCGATTCGCTAATCGAGGTCATCGGCAGTCGGAGGGTATCTGAAGCAATCTCACCCTGCACGCTGAGCAGCCATTTGATCGGGGCTGGGTTCGATTCCTTGAAGAGCAACTTCATGAGCGGCACCAGCAGGTCATATTCGGCTCTGGCAGCTTCAATCTTGCCGGCTTTGTACTGTTCGAAGATGCTCAGGAACTTCGCAGTATGCACGTTGGCGGAAGCCAGCATGCCTCCGGCGGCTCCGCAGCCCAGCATGTCGAAGAAACTTAGGTCGTCTCCGCAGAGCACCGGCTTAGAGCCGAGGCGGGACAGCTCAGAGACGAGCAGCGGCGAACCGGAGCAGTCCTTCAAGCCGACAACGTTGTCCATCTCCAGGATGGTGCGGGCGGTATCAACGGTCATACCGACTCCGGCGCGGCCGGGAATGTCATAGGCGATGATCGGAATGCCGACTTCGGCTGCCTTGCGGAAATGGGCAATGATGCCCGCTTGAGAGGGACGGCTGTAGTAAGGCACGACAACGAGTGCAGCATCGGCTCCCAGTCTCGCAGCAAGCTCTGTACGGGCGACGGTAGACATTGTATCATTGGTACCTGTACCGATGACCAGCGGAATATCACTGCCTTGCAGCAGCTCTTGTGAGGCAGTAATCAGTGTCTGTAATTCTTGTATGTTGACTGTCGGCGATTCTCCAGTGGTTCCATTTACGACCAGACCATGAATTTTGTTCTTGATGATGTTGTTCACATAACGCTGATACGAAGGTAGATCAATATCGCCGGCGGCATTGAACGGTGTTACCACGGGAACATAGATTCCATAAATCTGTTCTTCTGTTAACATGAATATCGTCCTCCAAATTTTTAAATCCTTTTATTCTACTTTAGCATGGAACATTCCATCGGCGTTAGCTATAATAAATGATATGGGTCATCAATAATATTGATGTTATATCACGTTCTAAGAGGTGAGATCAATGGATTTAACATATATGCGGACCTTCCGCGAGGTGGCGAAGCGTCAGAGCTTCACGCGTGCAGCAGAAGAACTGGGGTATGCCCAGTCTAGTGTAACCATGCAGATACAGAAGATTGAAAAAGAATACGGAGTCACGCTAATGGAACGTCATGGACGTATCCTGCGCCTGACCCCGCCTGGAGAAGAGCTATTGAAGCTGTTCGTGGAGATTCTTGATTTATATGACCGCTCCAAAGAAACGATTGCCCAGCAGATCGGCGGTACGCTGACTATTGGAACAATTGATTCATTGGCCGCTTTTTACCTGCCGCCGTTTCTGCAGCAGCTGCGGACGACATTTCCCGGACTGAATATTCATCTGCAAACGGAGCAGGAAGCGAATCTGGTGTCCAAAATCAGGGACGGAGAGGTGGATATCGGTCTCATGCTGGACCGGAGTACGACCGATTCGCTGCTGGAGAGAACGATTATCCGGGATGAGCCGCTGGTACTCGTGGCACCCGCTGATCATCCGCTGGCGAAGCTTACGAATATTACCCTGCAGGATCTGAACAACTGTGAGCTGATTGTCTCGGAAGAGAGCTGTATCTACCGCAGCCTGTTTGAGAATCTGCTCCGGGAGCACGGAATCGTGTTCCGGATCGGCTTTGAGCTATCCAACCTGGAAGCCATCAAACGCTGTGTGCGGAACGGTCTAGGGATTGCCCTGCTTCCGAGAATTGTGGCTGAGGAAGAGATTGAACGCGGGAATCTGGCCGAGCTGCCATTTGCCCATCCGGAGATTCATTTTGACCTGCAGTTGCTCATTCATCCGAAGAAGTGGAAGTCACTGCCGCTGCAATCCCTGATTCAGATGCTGCAAGCGGATGCTGAGGCGAAGTCTGTAACACTTTGATGTTAATATCTGGATAAACTGAAGCATTGCGATAATACCGAGTTTAAGGTCTGGTGGTCATATACTTGCTGCCGCAAATTACCCTCCAGGATTTTGTGTGCCCAAGCCAAGCATCGGTTATAATGATCGGGTTCACCTGTCCGAATTCTAAAATGGCAAAAATCCAAGTGAGTCTGATACTCCTCAGCAGTGGGTTCGATACCAAGCAAACGCAGCTGATCTCTGCGGATACATTCAGATTGGACCTCTTGTACTCCTTGGTGGATACTGGAGATCTGATTTGGATGTTGTCTGTACATCAGCAATACCTCCGGCAGATTCACCATCTGGGTAACTGCGGCTAACCGGTTCCATATTTCATAATCCTCCGCATGAAAATAATAGAGATACCTGATGCCATGTTCCTCCAGAACGGATTTTCGGATCATCACCGTCGGATGCACAATGGTGCAATGGAATAACTGCCAGCATCTGATCGCATCGTGACTCATAGGTTTCGTGGTGACACCGCCTTTACCGAGCAAATAGACCTGAGAACCGCAAACGCCGCAGTGCTGGTGGATATCCATGAAGGCCACTTGACGTTCAAACCGGTGGGGCAAGGCAATATCATCACCATCCATCCGCGCAATATACTCCCCTGTACATAAATCAATGCCCTCGTTTAAGGTCTCTATTAATCCCTGGTTCACCGTGTGCGCTATGACTCTTATTCTCTTATCATCAAATTTTTTAATAATATCTAAGCTTCCATCGGTTGACCCGTCATCAATAATAAGTAGCTCAAAATCGGAATAGGTCTGCGTTAATATACTGCAGATCGCTTCTTCAATATACGGAGCCATATTATAAACCGGCATGAGCACTGATATTTTAACCAATGTTTTCACCATCCTATACTTTTATTGGTTTATAGTACGCGAGAATCAGAAAGGCTGACCTGCATACTAGACCAGATGTCTGGATATCGTCCGGATAGTCCAAACCCTTTATCTATGGAATTAATTAAATAAAGATAAATGGATGAGGGGGAATGGGTCATGGATTTCAATGGGATCAAAGGAACTTACGATGTCATTTTCAGTTTAGGGAAAAACTGTCTGGTTGCGGATCAATTGTCGCGTCATATGCTCAGAAAAATTGGAGGCGTCCTTGACTGGGTGGAGTCACCTGCTTTGCCGGGGGTCAGCCATCTTTTGCGGAATCAGTTTATGAATTTTATGGAATTCCCTAATCTGGCGATTACCGGCATTAATGAACATGCAGGCTGCTATATTGTGAGGGATGCAGCGTACCATATCTTCTCCCACCACGACTTTCCGCTTCCTGAGAATACTCCAACCCAGCTGCTGAGCTACCCGGAGCTTAGAGAGAAAATCACCCGGCGTGTCCCGCGGTTTTTGGATACCCTCAGGTCTTCGAACCGGATTCTGTTTATCCGAACTGAAGGAACTATACATGAAACGGCAGAGCTGCTGGAGGTGCTAAATATGCAGGTGGCCGGTGAATTCAATTTGCTCGTGATTAATCATGCCCCGGTAAGCGGAATTGTGGAAACCCCGTGGCCTTTTCCTAATGTATGTGCCCTGCAAATCCCCTTGGTGCCGGATGAGTTTCACGATAATGACTATTTATGGAAAACTCTCCTGGAAGGATTCCATGTACGTTACTGATCATGGGCCAAAAATGAATCTCAATGCAGCAAGATATTGACATCAAAAACGTGGATATGGTATATAAAAGGAAGTGTTAGCACTCATCATTGTGGAGTGCTAATCATCCGGAAGTAATCCGAAGGATATTTTTGAAAGGAGATTACTATATTCATGTCCAAAAAAGAGTTCAAAGCCGAATCCAAAAGACTGCTTGAAATGATGATTAACTCCATCTATACGCAGCGGGAGATTTTCCTGCGGGAGCTGATCTCGAATGCAAGCGATGCCATCGACAAAATCTATTACAAAGCACTGGCCGATGAGGGTCTGGTGTTCAATAAAGAGGATTACTACATTAAAGTAACTGCGGATAAAGCGAGCCGGACATTGACAATTTCTGATACCGGGATCGGGATGACGCAGGAAGAGCTGGAGAACAACCTGGGTATTATTGCGAACAGCGGCTCTTTTGCGTTTAAGAAGGATAATGAAGCCAAGGACGGCCATAACATTATCGGGCAGTTCGGGGTTGGTTTCTATTCCGCCTTTATGGTTGCTGAGGATGTTACTGTGATCAGTAAGGCGCTGGGCAGTGACCAGGCGTACAAATGGGAATCGCAAGGAGCAGACGGATATACGATTGAGCCTGCTGAGAAGGATGCTGTCGGTACCGAAATTATTTTGAAGATTAAAGCGAATACCGAAGAAGATAATTATGACGAATTCCTGGAAGAATACCGCCTGAAATCAATCGTTAAGAAATATTCCGACTTCATCCGCTTCCCGATCAAGATGGACATCACCTCCAGCAAGCCGAAGGAAGGCAGCGAAGGCGAGTTCGAACAGGTTCAGGAAGAGCAGACCGTCAACAGTATGGTGCCGATCTGGCGCAAAAATAAGAACGAGCTGACCGAAGAGGATTACAACAACTTCTACTCGGAGAAACGCTACGGCTTCGACAAGCCGCTTAAGCATATCCATATCAGTGCCGATGGCGCTGTGGTGTATAACGCGATCCTGTTCATTCCGGAGAATACTCCGTTTGACTATTACACAAAAGAGTATGAAAAAGGCCTGGAGCTCTACTCCAACGGCGTGCTGATCATGAACAAATGCGCCGACCTGCTGCCGGACTATTTCAGCTTCGTCAAAGGGATGGTCGATTCCGAGGATCTGTCGCTTAACATTTCCCGCGAGCTGCTGCAGCATGACCGCCAGCTGACGCTTATCGCGAAGAACATCAAGAGCAAGATCAAGAGCCAGCTTCTGAGCCTGCTTAAGGACGAGCGTGAGAAATACGAGACGTTCTATAAATCTTTTGGTAGACAGCTGAAGTTCGGGGTATACAATGATTATGGCATGGAAAAAGAAACCCTCCAGGACCTGCTGATGTTCTACTCTTCCAAGGAGAAGAAACAGGTTACGCTGGCTGAATACGTAGAGAGAATGCCGGAAGACCAGAAGTATATCTACTATGCGTCCGGAGAATCAGTGGAACGGATCGAGAAGCTGCCGCAGACGGAGATGGTTTCGGACAAGGGCTATGAAATTCTCTATTTCACTGACGATATCGATGAATTTGCAATCAAGATGATTATGTCTTACAAGGAAAAAGAATTCAAAAACGTTTCCAGCGGGGACCTCGGCATCGAAGATGCAGCAGACAAACCGTCGGAAGAGGAAGAAAATGAGAATAAGAGCTTGTTCGAAGCCATGCAGGGAATCCTGTCCGGCAAAGTGAAGGCAGTCAAAGCCTCCAAGCGGCTGAAATCCCATCCGGTCTGCCTGTCCACCGAAGGCGAGCTGACGATTGAGATGGAGAAAATCCTCAAAGCGATGCCTAACGGCCAAGAGGTTCAAGCTGACAAGGTGCTGGAAATCAACGTGAACCACGATGTCTTCAAATCCTTGAAGGCTGCTGCCGAAGGGGACAAGGAGAAGCTGGGCCTGTACACGAATCTGCTATACAATCAGGCGCTGCTGATCGAAGGTCTGCAGGTGAATGATCCGGTACAGTTCACGAACGATATTTGCAAAATCATGGTTTAAACTACGCGGCATCCCTGCCAGGGAGTGCAGCTGAAACAACCCGCTTCCGGCGCTGGCCGGGGCGGGTTGTTTTGTTAGGTTTTGCTAAGTCCCCGGAATCGACCGGAACTAGTCACTGCTAGGCTGATATTAGCTAATTGCTTCTGAAGCTAGCAATAAAATTAGCGGCCAGCGAGGACAGGAATTTATCCTTGACCCATACAGCCGCTATGCGGGTATGCAGGGACTCGCTGCGGATTTCCTTGAACAGCAGATTGCTGTTGTCGGCCAGGCCGAGCGCCGATCTGGGAATGATGCCGATGCCAAGCCCGGCATTGGCCCAGAGCAGGGTTGTGCGGGCATCATCGTTCATACAGAATACATCGGGATTGAAGCCATGCTCCAGGCAGGTTTCACGGATCAGCTGCTCAAAGCGGCGGTAGATGATTAGGGGTCTACTCTTCAGCTCGCCAATATCAATGGAGGTGTGCGCACTGCTCCAGTCATATTCGGCGGTCATCACGGCAATCATAGGTTCAGCCGCTGCGTACACGCATTCTAGATTGGTGCTGTTGAACGGGGTGCGGACAATACCGACTTCAATGATCCCTTTATTCAGCAGATCAATAATCGTATATGTATTGCCTTCATGGATTTCAAATTTGACACCCGCATACCTTCTATGGAATTCCAGGAGCCGGTCCTGCAGCAGGGTTGCGGCAGAAGAGGAGACGGTTCCGATCGAGAGCGTTCCCTGCAGCCCATTCACAAAATCATTGATTTCCCGGGTGGTCGAGTCTGCCAGCTCCAGGATCTGCTGTGCCCGGCCGCGCAGGATCACACCGGCATCGGTGAGCTGAACGCTGCGCGGGCCGCGCTCCACGAGCTTCACGCCGAGCTCTTCCTCCAGCAGCCTCAGTTGCTGGCTGAGCGGTGGTTGGGCCATTTGCAGCTTCCTTGCCGCCGAAGTGATTTGTCCTTCTTCGGCAATAGCCAAAAAGTATTTGAGCTGTCTGATATCCATATGAAAACCTCCGGATTTGATATATGCAATTCGTATCGCATTGATACGAAACCAATATTATTAATATGTAAACGGATATGACATAATCATAACGGGTCTTTTCATGATTTCATAGGGGTTACATATTGTATAGGCTGGTGAGGTAATGATGTTTAAAATGGCTGTTTTTCTAAAACCGTACAAAAAAGAGGTTATTCTCGGGCCGATCTTCAAGCTGCTTGAGGCGATACTGGAGCTGCTGCTGCCGACGATTGTCGCGCTGATCGTTAATAACGGGATCGGTAAGAATGACAGTGCCTATGTGTACAAGATGGGCGGGCTAATGCTGTTCATGACGCTGCTTGGCTTCGGCTGTTCCATGGTTTGCCAATATTATGCGGCCCGCGCATCCCAGGGCTTCGGCACATCACTTCGTAACAAGATGTTCAAGCATATCTCTTCCTTGTCTTATGCGGAGCTGGACCTCTTCGGTACACCTTCGCTGATCAACCGGATCACTAATGACGTGAACCAGCTACAGCTGGCAGTGGCCATGCTGATCCGGCTGGTTGTCCGGGCGCCGTTTATCTGTATCGGAGCGATTATCATGTCGATGATTCTGGATTTCCGGCTGTCGCTGATCCTGCTTGCGGCTACGCCAGTCTTCGGGGTGATTCTGTATTTCATCATCACCCGCAGCTCACCACTCTACCGCAAATACCAGCAGAAGCTGGATCATCTGGCGCTGGTGCTCAGCGAGAACCTGTCCGGTATCCGTGTCATTCGCGCCTTTGCTGAGTCGCGCCGGGAGAAGCGGCGTTTTGATGCTGCATCGGATGACCTGACCGCAACCGCGATCCGGGTCGGACGTATCTCCGCCTGGCTCGGTCCGATGACGACTCTGGTCGTGAACACGGCTATTATCGCCATCCTCTGGGCAGGCGGCAGACACATCGATGCCGGACGGCTTTCGCAGGGTGAGATTATCGCTTTTATCAACTATGTGACCCAGATTCTGCTGGCGCTGATTGTTGTCTCGAATCTGGTTATCCTGTTCACCAAGGCTTCCTCATCTGCGAACCGGGTAAGTGAAGTATTGGCGGCAGCCACCTCGGTTTCCGATGAAGGGAATACCGCTGCTGTTGCAGCAGAATATGATGCCCCTGCAATCTCCTTCGAGCATGTTTCCTTCGGCTATAACAGTACCGGAGAGCTTGCACTCCAGGATGTCTCGGTCTCCATCAAGCGCGGCCAGACGGTCGGATTGATCGGCAGCACCGGCTCGGGCAAATCGACCTTTGTAAATCTGATTCCGCGGTTTTATGATGCGGTAGAGGGTGAGATCAAAGTCGGGGGCGTGAATGTCAAAGACTATCCGCTGGAGCAGCTGCGGAGCATGATCGGCATCGTACCGCAGAAGGCGCTGCTGTTCACAGGCACGATCGCAGAGAATATCCGCTGGGGCAAGCATGAGGCTTCCCGGGAGGAGCTTATGCAGGCTGCTGCCGTAGCGCAGGCGGATGAATTTATCCGCAAGCTACCGGAAGGGCTGGATACGCCGGTGGCCCGCGGCGGTTTGAATTTATCGGGAGGTCAGAAACAGCGTCTGACGATCGCCCGTGCGGTTGTCGGCCGGCCGCCGATCCTTATTCTAGATGACTCTTCTAGCGCGCTCGACTTCGCTACTGACGCCGCCTTACGTAAGGCGCTGAAGCTTCACAGCCGGGAAATGACGGTGCTGCTGGTATCCCAGCGGGTCAGCACCGTGCAGCAGGCTGATCAGATCATCGTCTTCGATGAAGGCCGGATTGCCGGAACCGGCACTCACCAGGAGTTGCTTGCGGACTGCGGCGTCTACCGGGAAATTTGTGAATCGCAGCTGTCCAGCAGGGAGGTGGCGCAATGAACACTACGGATACATGGAAGAGACTGTTGAATTATACGCGACATTACCGGGGGATCGCCACCTCAGCGGTAATCTGCGCCATATTGAGTGTGATTGCCAGCCTCATCGGCCCGCTCCTGATCGGCCGGGCGGTCGATCAGATGATCGGTCCGGACAATGTGGATTTTCCGGCCATCCTCCGCCTGCTGCTGCTATTGGCTGCGGTATATATTGTCGGCAGCTTCTTTGGCTGGCTGCTCACCTATTACACTAACAAAATAGCGTATAAAACGGTCTATGATCTGCGCCGCGAATTATTCGATAAGCTGGATACACTTCCGCTAAAATTCCATGACAATCATCCGCAGGGAGACAGCATCAGCCGTTTTGTCAATGATATGGATGCCGTTTCTGATGGCCTGCTGCAGGGCTTCTCCACACTGCTGACCGGAATTGTCACCATCGCCGGAGCGATTGGGCTGATGCTCTATATCAGTCCGGTCATGACGGTGGTGGTGCTGTTGTCTGCACCCGCGACTTATTTTGTCGCTCGCTTCATCACCACACGCTCTCAGCGTCTGTTCCGTGAGCAGGCCAAAATCCTCGGCGGTCTGAACGGCTATGTTGAAGAAATCGTCGGCGGGCAAAAAGTGGTGCAGGCTTACCATTATGAGGACCGCTCGTTCGCGCGGTTCTCGGAACGCAACAACGAACTATACCAGACCGGCGTCAAATCGCAGTTCTATGGCTCGCTGGCCAACCCGACAACCCGGCTGGTCAACAATATTACTTTTTCAGTCATTGCCATGATCGGCAGTGCATTGGTTATCGGCGGACACTTTACGGTGGGGGATCTGTCGAGCTTTTTGATCTACTCGAACCTGTTCGCGAAGCCGTTCAATGAGATTACCGGCGTTATTACCCAGCTCCAATCGGCTACGGCGTCAGCTCAGCGGATCTTCAGGATTCTGGACCTGGCGCCGGAAACTCCGGATGCTCCAGACGCTCATGTCCTTGGTATCAGCCAAGGGACGATTACCTTCGATAAGGTCAGCTTTGCCTATACACCGGAACGGCCGCTGATCCGCAGTTTCAGCCTGGAAGTGAAGCCGGGAACACGGGTGGCGATTGTCGGGCAGACGGGGGCAGGGAAGACAACGCTCGTCAACCTGCTGATGCGCTTCTATGATGTGGATAGCGGAAGCATCCGGATTGACGGCGTAGATATCCGAACGATTACCCGTGACAGTCTCCGGCAGAATTTCGGGATGGTGCTGCAGGATACATGGCTGTTCGGAGGTTCGATCCGTGATAATATCGCTTACGGCAAGCCGGAGGCTACAGAGGACGAGGTGATCGCTGCCGCTAAAGCGGCAAATGCGCACAGCTTCATTAAGCGGCTGCCTGAAGGCTACGCTACGAAGATCAGCGGCTCCGGCGACAATCTGTCGCAGGGGCAGAAACAGCTTCTCACCATCGCCCGTGTTATGCTGGTTGACCCGCCGATGCTGATTCTGGATGAAGCGACCAGCAGCATTGATACGCTGACCGAAATCCGCATCCAGAAGGCTTTTCTTAAGATGATCTCCGGCCGGACCAGCTTCGTTATTGCCCACCGGCTGTCTACGATCCGCGAGGCGGATATTATCCTGTATATGAAGGACGGGGATATTGTCGAGAGCGGGACGCATGAATGGCTGCTCGCCAGCGGTGGACACTATGCCAAGCTGTATAACAGCCAGTTTGCGGCGGTGTAACGATAGTAGCCGTTAAGTTAATTATTCGAAAAGACTGTACACAGTAAATATTTACTGCGTGCAGTCTTTTTGATGTTCCGAAAAACTGCCACAAAAAGAATTTTCAGCAAATAAAGCGCATCTCCGGCACTCAAAAGGAAGATTATCCACCATAACCTAGGGCTTTTTCAGTAATTGCGCAATTCATTTGACATAAAAACCGTCCGGACGGTATAGTAAATCCGGAGGTGAACCATATGAACATTAATTCGAAGCGGACGGTTATTTTAACTGCCGCCTCCTTCGTGATCAGGAATCAGGGTGTAGAGAGGCTTACACTCGAAGCAGTGGCCAGGGAGGCAGGCGTTAGCAAGGGCGGACTGCTGCACCATTTTCCAAATAAAAATGCCCTGATTCAGGGTCTGGTCGAAGACCTGACATGCGGCTTTGTCACCGATGTCCAGGATCGGGCTGCAGTTTCAGTAACTGAACAAGGCAAGTGGAGCAGAGCTTACACAGAATCGGTGGCCTGTGATATTAAGGATGTGAATGGAATCAGCACAGCGCTTACCGCGGCGCTTTTCAGCAAGCCGGAACTGCTCGGAAAACTGCAGGAACAATATACGCTGTGGCAAAAGGACATCGAGAACGACGGGATCGACCCTGTGCGGTCCACCATTATAAGATTGGCTGCTGACGGCCTCTGGTTCTCCGAAATGTTCTCATTGGGGAATCTGGACGCAGAGCTGCGCGAAAAAGTCATTCAGGAACTGCTGGAAATGACGAATTAGGAGGAAGAGTCTTGTGAACCCCTTTGTGTTACTGGCGTTTGCCATTGTGTCTGAGGTCTGCGGTAGCTCGCTGCTCAAATTATCCGACGGTTTCAAACGGCTCTATCCCTCGATTGGTGTAATATTGGGTTTGGGCTCGGCTTTTTATTTTCTGTCTCTGGCACTGCAATCAATTTCCCTCGGTAGTGCTTATGCAATCTGGTCCGGAGCGGGTACGGCGTTAACAGCCATGGTGGGGGTTTTCTTTTATAAAGAACGGTTAAATACAAAAAAAATACTGGGACTGCTGCTCATCATCGGCGGCGTCATTACACTGAAGCTTGCTACCGGCGGGGCGCATTGATTTTACGGGCAAAGAAGAGGATGGGGATTCAATTGAAAAGTTACATATACCTGGCTATGGCCATCTGCTTTGAAATATTCGGAACAACGATGCTTAAATTATCCGACGGCTTCACGAATCTGCTGCCCGGCCTGGGGGTAGTCGTGGGGATGGGGCTGTCCTTTTTCAGCTTGTCCATGAGTTTGCGGGTCATTCCGTTAAGCTTTGCTTATGCGGTATGGTCGGGTGTCGGGACGGCAGTGACAGCCTTGCTCGGTGTGATGGTGTGGGGCGATCATTTTACATTCGTGTCTTTCATCGCCATTGCTGCGATTATCGGCGGCGTGGTACTGCTTAACTCATCTAAACATCCGGAAAAAGCTCCGCAGGGGCAGCTGTGAAATTTAAATCATAAGTTTCTGCATTATGGTAAAATGCTCCTTAATCTTAACTTGACATAAACTTGTTAAGTTTTTTTGTTTATACTAACCAAGAGGTGAACGAATGCAAATTAGCAGATTACTTCAAATGACTTACATTTTATTGGAAAAGGGGACTGTTACGGCACCAGAGCTGGCTGAACGGTTCGAGGTGTCAGTCCGAACGGTCTATAGGGACGTTGAAGCCTTGAACCAGGCTGGAATTCCGGTCTATACCAGCCAAGGAAAAGGCGGCGGTATTTTCCTATCCGACAGGTTTGTCCTGAACAAATCCTTGCTTACTGACAAGGAGCAGGATGAGATCCTTTTTGCCCTGCAAAGCTTGGCTGTAGCCCGATTGCCTGATTCCGACGAGGTCTTCTCAAAGTTAAGCAGCTTGTTCAGGAAAAATAGTACAAACTGGATTGAAGTCGATTTCTCCCCATGGGGAAGCGGGCGAAAGCAAAAAGAGCTGTATACATTACTAAAACAGGCCATTTTGGAGCATAAAGTGATTTTGTTTACCTACTTGAGCGCGGCCGGGGAACAAAAAAGCCGCAGAGCTGCACCAGTGAAACTGCTATTTAAGAATAGAGCCTGGTATGTCGAAGCCTATTGTTTTGATAAAGTTGCGCTAAGAACCTTTAAGATTACCAGAATGTCGAATGTAGGGCTTTCAGATGGGAACGGGGTTGAACTCTCAGAGCTTTTGCAGGAGCAGGAGAGGATGGAGTCTGCCGGGAATTCCCGTGAAGAAATTATTAGTGTTAATGAAAAGCCGAGAATCCCTCTGGTATTAAAAATAGAACCAGCGGGAGCCTATCGCATCGTGGATGAGTTTAAGCAAGAGGACATTTTGAAACAGGAAGACGGATCATTCCGGGTCACTTCAGATATGCCCTCCGGAGAATGGCTTATTCAATATCTTCTTTCCTATGGAGATTTACTGGAAGTTATGGAGCCGGCATCTGTCAGGCTGGAGATGAAAACCCGCACGGCCAAAATGGCCGAAAAATATTTATCATAACTGGACGCGCAGCTGTCAGGTTCTGTTGATTACACTAGCCTTGTATTCAAAACATACAAGGAGGATTCAACAAACGATGAATAACAGCCCGTACTTACTCAATGGGAGTAAAGAATTTACTGGAAAAAGAGTACTTGTGACCGGCGGAACCCGGGGAATTGGCCTCGCGATCGTAAAGCGTCTGCATGCAGCGGGAGCTGAGGTTGTAGCTACGGCAAGATCTATACCTGAGTCATTACCTGAGGGAGTAGGGTTCATTCAGGCCGATGTGAGCCTTCCGGAAGGCGTGGATCATATTGTTCAGGAAACAATCCGGAAATTTGGCGGTCTGGATATTTTAATTAACAATGTAGGCGGTTCCTCCACAAGTACAGCAGGAGCTTTGACACAAACAGATGAAGATTGGCAAACGACGTTCAATGCGAACCTGTTCTCTTCCGTCGGGCTCGATCGCGGGTTTTTACCCTACATGGCCGAACAGCAAAGTGGGGTAATTGTCCATGTCTCCTCTATTCAAAGTAGGCTTCCCGGCACCATGACTATGCCTTATTCGGCTGCCAAAGCTGCGCTGGTTAACTACAGTAAAAACCTGGCGACCCAGTTCGGCCCTATGGGGATTAGAATCAACGCACTGGCGCCGGGATTTACCGAAACGGAAGCAGCGGAACGCTTAATCGGGAGAATGGCTGAACAAGCCGGAACGGACTATACAGCTGCCCGCCAGCAGTTAATGGACGAGTTAGGTGGCATTCCTCTCGGCCGTCCGGCCAAACCTGAGGAGGTTGCCGAGCTTGCGGCCTTCCTTGCCTCAGACAGAGCCTCTTATATTACAGGTTGTGAGTATGTCATAGACGGCGGAACCATCCGCACTGTGTAACGGGTGTATAAAGGAGTTGATCTAATGGATACTAGTTTGCTTCCACAAGTAATACAAGATTTTATAGCCGCTGCCAATAAACCCGATCCGGATGCTTATATCGACTGCTTTTCGGAGGATGCACTTGTGTTCGATGAAGGCAAAGAGTGGGGTGGCAAAACTGCTATAAAAAAATGGAGTGCTGATCATCACTTTGCTGCTAACATAACGCTTGAACCCAAGCAGGTTAAACAGCATGAGGAAGAAGTCATAGTGGTTTTTAAGGTTGACGGGGACTTCGACAAAACCGGCCTCCCGGACCCTCTAAATTTGGATTTCTATTTTCAGATTGAGAACCATAAGATCAAGCAGCTTACGATAAGGTTATCTAAAGGATTGTAACAAGTGAACAAATACGGAACGAGGTGAACCTAAAAATGATAGTAAATCATTTGTTGTTGAAGCTGAAGGACGATAGACCGGAGCATATCGAGCAAATTCAAACCGTTCTGCTGGGCATGAGAGGGAAAATAGATGTTCTTCTCGATGTTCAGGCTAAAGCTAACGTTCGCCCTGGCCCCTCAGCATACGATTTGATCCTGATCACAAAGTTTGCTTCCTTAGCAGACATGGATGAATACCTTATACACCCGGCCCATCAGGATGTCGCTATGCGGATTGGTACGGTGCTGGAAACACAGGCGTCTGTCTGCTGCGAAATCTGATAAAAGTACTACAAATGTCGCTTCAGTCGCATCATTGCGAAATATAAACAGCACCCTGTTCTTCATAATGGAAGAGTGGGGCTCTAAATAAGGGAGGAGCCTGTTCATTGTTGAGGCGGGCTGTATGAGCCTATCCCAGAGGGATGTCCCGTTCACCGGCAAGACGGCTGCGCATCACCCCCGGCGTACAGCCGTAAGTCTTACGGAAGACGCGGATGAAATAATTGGTCTCCATACCGACGTTCAGCGCGAGATCCTGCACCGGCCGTTCCGGGCTTTCGGTAATCATTTGCAGTGCACGCTGCAGCCGCAGGTTCTGCAGATATTTATGCGGAGTGACACCGTATTCCTGCAGGAACAGGCGCTGGAAATGCTGCACGGAGTAACCTACGGCGGCAGCAAGATTGGCAATCAGGAGCGGTTCGGTAAAATGCTCGTTGATCAGGCGGACCGCCTTTTGCAGTGCCTCGTTACGGACCGTTTCGGCCTCCGGACGGTTAGCATCACTGGCGCCGGGTTCACTGCGCCGCAGCATTAAGAGCAGCCTGTACAGCGTGACAGACAGCTCCTGCATGGTCTGCTCATCCAGACGCGCGGCATTATGCTTGTCCACGGTATGCCAGATTTCCGCAATGGCCTCCCAGCATTCTTCGAAACGCCCGGTTAGACAAGGCTCAGAGGGGAGCAGGCGCAGCCCCTCCAGCACAGGTTCGGACTGGCTGCCCAGTAAACCGATAAACCCGACAATCCAAGGCTCGTGGGACAGCGGATAATATTCATGCCCCCGGTCTGGCGGATAGGCAAAGACCATGCCGGGAGTCAGCAGTGTCTCGGTGCCGTCCGTTAGGTCGCGGAACAGCCCGCTGCCGCTGCGGATCAGGAAAATCTGATGCACAGGGAAACCGGAAGGACGGACGTGATGGTACTGGATGTGGCGGCCGACCGAGTAGGGATAGAGCGGGAATTCAACAGAATCGCGGGGCAGCTCCACCAGGGAGAAAGGCAGCATAATTTTCACCTCATATTCATTTTGTACTATGTAATCGCGGGATTATTCCTACAGTTAGGAAACCTTTATCCTATATTATAAATAGTATAAATGAATATCCGTGAAATGGACAGGACCTCTGAATGATATCAATCAGAGAAAAGTCCCATCCTAACATGGAAGATAATGAGAGGATGAATATATAATTATGAGTCTAAAATCCCCTGCATTCAGCAGCAAGGTTCCCGTTATGCTGCACGGAGCCGACTATAATCCTGAGCAATGGCTAAGATACCCGGAGGTTCTCCGCGAGGACATCAGGCTGATGAAGCTGGCAGGCTGCAATGTGATGTCCGTTGGTATTTTCTCCTGGGTGTCACTGGAGCCTGAAGAAGGCGTGTTTACATTTGAATGGCTGGATAATGTACTGAATTCCTTTGCAGAGAACGGCATTTACGCCTTCCTGGCGACTCCAAGCGGCGCGCGTCCGGCCTGGATGTCAGAGAAATATCCTGAGGTTCTGCGTGTTGAACGGAACCGTGTCCGCAATCTGCACGGCTTCCGCCATAACCACTGCTACACTTCACCGGTCTACCGGGAAAAGACAGCGCTGATCAACGCCAAGCTGGCGGAGCGTTATGCGAATCATCCGGCGGTCATCGGCTGGCATATTTCCAATGAGTTCGGCGGCGAATGCCACTGTGATCTCTGCCAGAATGCGTTCAGGGAATGGCTGAAGGTCAAATATAAGGGCAGCCTCGATGAGCTTAACCATGCCTGGTGGGCAACCTTCTGGAGTCATACGTACACTTCATGGGAGCAGATTGATTCCCCGGCTCCGCACGGTGAGACTCAGGTACATGGCCTGAACCTCGACTGGCGCCGGTTTGTCAGCGAGCGGACGATTGATTTCTGCCGTCATGAAATTGTTTCGGTACGGGATTACAACCCGGATCTACCGGTTACTACCAATATGCACATGATCGACGGTATTGATTACCGTGAGCTGGCCAAAATTCTGGATGTGGTCTCCTGGGATGCTTATCCGGACTGGGGCTACACCGAGGACGGCGACGATGCCCGGCTGGCCGCCTGGACAGCGATGCACCATGATCTGTTCCGCAGCTTCAAGCATAAGCCGTTCCTGCTCATGGAGAGCACTCCATCACTGACGAACTGGCAGTCGGTCAGCAAACTGAAGCGGCCGGGTATGCACAAGTTGTCATCCCTGCAGGCGATTGCGCATGGCTCGGATTCCGTGCAGTACTTCCAGTGGCGTAAAAGCCGCGGTTCCAGTGAGAAGTTCCACGGTGCTGTACTGGATCACAGCGGTCATGGCGAGACCCGGGTATTCAAGGATGTGGCCGAAGTAGGCCGAATTCTGGCCGGCTTAACCGAGGTTGTAGGCACTTCGACACCTGCCGAGACGGCCATCCTGTATGACTGGGATAACCGCTGGGCGGTCAAGGATGCCCAGGGTATCCGCAATTCCGGCCTGAAATATGAAGAGACTGTACTGCAGCACTATCGTGCGCTGTGGGAGCAGGGCATTGCGGTCGATATGATCGGCTCCGGGGATGATCTGTCCCGCTATAAGCTGGTAATCGCACCGATGCTGTATCTAATCAGTGAGGAGAACGGGCAGCGGATTGAACAATATGTAGAGCAGGGCGGTACATTCCTGGCTACCTACTGGTCAGGAGTTGTTGGTGAGACAGATCTTTGCCATCTTGGAGGCTTCCCTGGCCCGCTTCGCAAGACGCTGGGTATCTGGGCTGAAGAGACCGAAGGGCTGCATAGCCGCGATCTCAACGGACTGGTGCTGGAAAGCGGGAATGTTCTGAATCTGTCCGGTGACTACGATGCGCATGAAATTGCTGAGCTGATTCACTTGGAAGGCGCAGAGGCGCTTGGCCATTACCGCAGCGACTTCTATGCCGGCCGCCCGGCGCTGACACTGAACAAGCTTGGTGCAGGTGAGGCGTACCATCTGGCTACACGTGTCAAAGATCTGGCTTTCTACGTGGAGCTGTATGCGGCGATCACTTCCAAGGCAGGAATCACCCGTACCCTGGAGTCTAATCTGCCTGTGGGAGTAACCGCACAGCTGCGCACAGACGGCGAGCATGAGTATATTTTCGTGCAGAATTTCAGCGGTGATGTACAGACGGTCAAGCTGGACGGACGCGGTTATACCGATCTGGAATCCGGAGCCGAGGTGCCGGCAGAGCTGGAATTGCCGGTGAATGGCCTGGCGATGCTGAAGCGTAAGGCGAAGTAAAATATGAGGGACCCGAGAAGCCGATGGGGGCTGATCGGGTCTTTTTTTTTGTGAGAGGGATAATAGTGCGATGTCAGATGATGGAGCTGCTTGTGAAACGGTTTTTTTTCGTGTTGAAGATTATTTGCGGTGAACCTTACCACAAATGACGGCTAATTCCCTTGTAGCTGTATTGTTCCGGGGGCTGGCAGATCATCTCTGATTCAGAGCTTTCTAAGATCTCTGAAGCGATGGTTTGAGGGATGGGACGTCTGAACACAGGTTCCTTTTCAGGAAAAATGCTGGACTATATTTGTTAGGTATTGCACTTCATCCGTATTTTCTTTCATATGAATGAGCATCTTGGCATCTTCCCCTACGACATATCGGAATTGATTTGTTCCGTCGGTTGCCGCTTGGTATATGGTTTCGGCTACAATTTCTGGAGGTGAGGAGTATGACGGGTGTTTCTCCATCTCACCCAATTTATTCCGAAATGCAGTAGTAAATCGCTTATAGTCTGTTAATGCATCATTAAAAAAGAACTCCATCGATCTTCCGCCAAAGTCCGTTTTAATAGCACCGGGTTCAATCAATTTTACCTTTATGTTTTGTGAGGCTAATTCATAGAATACCGACTCGGAAAAACCCTCCACCGCAAATTTGGATGAATGATACAAAGACATCGTTGGAAAGGTCACTCTCCCGCCCATAGAAGAGATATTGATCAACATACCTTCTTGATTGGATCTAAAATGTGGCAGCATGGCTTTAGTCATTCGGATCAGACCAAAAACGTTCACTTCAAACTGTCTTCTAATCTGCTCTTCCGTAGCTGCTTCTATAAGACCCATTGTTCCATACCCAGCATTATTAAGAAGAACATTAATTTTACCAAACCGCTGGGTCGCTTCTGCTAACGCATGGTGAATCGTGTCTTCCTTCTCAACATCGAGCCTAAGCACTAACACATTACTTAATGATATGAATTCAGTTTCCTGTTCAGGTGAGCGCATTGTGGCTACTACGTTCCATCCTCTTTCAGCAAAATGTTTTACTGTAGCTCTACCAATGCCTGTTGAAGCACCTGTGATAAAAATGGTTTTCATAACATTCCTCCTAAAAGTTTTGTGAACGTTACATCATCAACATGTCTGTACAATTTATATCGTAGTCGTTCGTTTCAAATTCACTACGTTCAGAGCTGCTCTTGCAATAACCTCTCCAGGCTCACCACCCCCTCGGCAATGGTTGTAAGTTTAGCCTGATACTCTTCTATCCCAATTTGAATGCAGATGATCTGGGCTGGATGCATTTCATCTTTATATAGCGAATATTGTCCAAGTAATTGATCTAACTTTTTTTGTGATTCCTCTTGGGCTTGCTTCAACCAGATAATCACCTTGTCATACCCAACGAATTCACCAAAATAAAGCCTCATCATAAAATCGGATTTCCTGATGCTGTCTCCTTCTAGCGGGGCTAGTAAATAAGCGTTAAAATGATCTCTTCCTTTAGGCGTTATATATAAAATATTTTTGTTAGGCTTACCGTCCTGGAGCACATTTTCCTTAGTGATGAACCCCTCCTTTTCCATTCGAGCAAGTGTGGGATAAATGGTTCCATAGCTGGAACTATAGAAATTAGAGAACACATCCTCCAATAACTGCTTTATTTGGTATCCGGTCAATGCTTCTTTCATAAGCAGGCCTAAAATAACATCCTGTGTGTTCAAAATTCATCCTCCTTGTCATGTAGAAATATTTGTAAATCACGCCTGTAATATATCAGAACGATATATAATGTGTCAATATATATCTCTAAGGATTGTATCCCTTAGCCAGTAGGCTTGCATCGGGAAGGTGAATATTCGGTAAATGGTAAACCTTACCACAATCAATAACTATATGTGTTAATATGGGGGAAGTGAGGTGAAGAAGTCTATGATCCAAGCGATTAAGAATATAAGAAAGAGCCCCCTTTTATGGGGACTCATTTTTGGTGTGAAGCTCATCCTTGATTTAGCTTTAACCGGTGTTTTTTATTTTGAACATTCGATTATAATTTTTTGGAATTTGATCATTGTTGTGATTTCAATTTTGATGTTCCTTGGGATTAATTTATTTTATCTCCATAGGAAGAAAAAAAAGAATTGGCTTCTTCACGTCCTCCTCATCGATTTCCTGGCATCTGCTGCTTACGGCTATGTTTATATAAGTGGGGATTTTCCGAATCATTTATTCATCGGGATTACCGCTTTGGCGATTCTGATGTTAGTCAAAAGCACTCGAATGCTGGTCATTACTTGCATCCTGCTGCTTACCATGTATCTTGTAACAATGGGCAGTATTGATTGGTATTTATATAAACAACTCGAAATAATCAGCTATTTTGTTTCTTGTTCGTTTATTATATTCTCAGGTATCGTAAGCGCAGTTATCCAGTATTATCAACGCGCTCGGGAAGATGTAACGCAATTGTATGCCCAGCTGATGCAGTCACACGAGCAGCTGCAGGAGTATGCGCTTCAAACGGAAGAGTGGGCAGCAACAAGGGAAAGGGTGCGCATTGCGCGGGATATTCACGATACGGTAGGCCATAAATTAACGGCATTATTGGTTCAAATGCAGTTGGCTCGCAAGCTGAACATTGCGGATTCCCCACGCAGTCAGCAAATCTATCTAGAATGCGAAGAGTTAATCAGATCGTCCCTGCAAGAGATTCGGCTGTCGGTAAGGGCTATTCGGGATGAACCGGCGGGTGGTATCTCTCTGAATGACAGTCTCGAGAGGTTAAGCGCCGAGTTTTCGAAATTCACCGGAATACAAACCACTTTTGAAAAAAAGGGGGTTCCCGTTGTTCTGCCCCGCAACCTCCAGTTAACGGCTTATCGCATGGTTCAGGAGTCCCTTACCAATGCACAGAAGCACGGCCAAGCAAAGAATGTGAATGTGACATTAGCCTACTCGGAGAGCGGATTTTCGCTGAGCATACGTAACGATGGGGTCGTCCCTGATGAATTAAAACCAGGTTTTGGTCTAATCGGTTTGCAGGAAAGGGCGAGGGAGTGGAATGGAGAGGTACGATTTTACCTGGATCGGAATGAAGGGTTTGCTGTTGAGGGGGCATTTCCCTATTCTGCCTTGGAAAGGAAGCGAGTCCTGCTTTGAAAGTTTTGATCGTAGATGACCAGCGGCTCATGAGAGAGGGGCTTGCCGCTCTTATCGGTCTTGAGCCGGAGATGGAAATTGTAGGGACGGCAATTGACGGCAGGGATGCATATGCGAAAGCGCTGGAGTGGAAGCCGGACGTGGTACTGATGGATATCCGAATGCCAGGAATGGACGGCATCGAAGGATCGGAGTTGATCTTAAAGCATATCCCCGAGACCAAGATTTTGATACTGACTACCTTCGATGACGTGGAGTTAGTCATGCGGGTTTTGGAAACAGGTATCCATGGCTATTTGCTGAAGGATATGCCCTCCGAGGCGATCGTCAGCGGCATTCAAACCATATATAACGGAGGTACGGTGCTTCAATCCGATATTACGGCCATGCTGTTGAATGAGTTTAAGAAAATTTCGGAATCGAACTTGGATAAAACAAATCCCCTCAGCACTAAGGAAACTGTCGCTTTAGCGGCTCTGACCGAACGCGAGAAAGAGATCCTCGCTTTATTGGGTCAGGGATTAAATAATAAAGAGATGGCAAGTATCCTTGTCATCACAGAAGGCACAGTGAAAAATCACGTTTCGAACCTCATAGCTAAGCTGGGTCTGCGGGACAGAACACAAGCTGCACTCTTTGCAGTTCGTCATCAGGCAATCATCTAAATGGCATGACTTTTGGCATAGAGCATGGAATTTATCATGCTTTAGTGCACAAAGGTTCTGCCTTTTTTGTTATAAACTCTTGACTTTTGACAGCTCTGCCCGTTTCCGATTCCATCTACAATTAAATTACAGGGAAATCAAAAAATACCGAAAAGGAGCTATCAAGATGAAAAAAATCAAGATTACTTATTGGATTATTACGGCTTGCACGCTCGCAGGATTCGCACTCAGTGCCTTCAATGAGATTACTCATTCCTCCAAAAGTTTTGTGGAAACAACTCAACTGCTAGGCTACCCGGTCTATTTCCTAACTCTTCTTGGAGTAGCAAAAATCATCGGTATCCTCGTACTGCTGGTTCCTAAGTATTACAGGCTGAAAGAATGGGCGTATGCCGGTTTCACTATTGACTGTATTTCCGCGTTTTGGTCTGAGATGGCTGTCGGCAACCCTATGGGAAGTATAAAGTCTGTCGTGGTCTTTATGTTTGTAATGTTATCCTATTACCTGCTGCTGAAAATGGAGAGAGGTAGTATGAACAAAAGCCATGAGAATACGTCGGATTCCCGAAAGATGGGTGCCATCTATTGAAAGTGTAGAGTGTTAACAATATGTTTGTAGCGCTTTTTTCTTCGTAGAAAATTAACCGTTATAGCGTATAAGGTGAACCGTATCATAAGTAGGGCGAAAATAATTTATTTCTATTATCCTTAAATCAGTGTAAAATATAGGAATGAAATATGCGAAAATGGGGGACGATTGTGTCTGATCAATCTATTTTATTGATTATGTCCTGCCTGTCAGGTTAACTGATGAAACTCAAAGTGGTGGTTTGTTTGGAGTAAGATTTTAGTACTTCATATGATCATGTATATACAAAAAAGTTCAGGTCTTGACCTGAGCTTTTTTTGAGGAGTAATTCGGTGATAGAGTGTTACGGAGAACGAATCACAAGTAACTACAAACTTTTTTAATTTATGGGTATAAGGAGAAAAAAATGACTGAATTATTAGCTCCAGCAGGAAATATGGAAGCTTTAAAAGCTGCAATATCTAATGGTTGTGATGCAATATACTTAGGAATGCAAAAATTTGGTGCACGCGCATACTCCTCTAATTTTGATTTAGAATCGTTAAAAGAGGCTGTTACGTATGCGCACCTGAGGAACGTTAAAATCTATGTTGCAATGAATACCATCGTTTTCGAAAACGAAGTTGAAGAGATGAAGGAGCAGATACACGAATTAAATGAAATCGGTGTGGATGGCATTATCGTCCAGGACCTGGCTGCTTTCGATTATATCGTTAAAAACTTTCATGATCTGGAAGCACATTGTTCAACTCAAATGGGAATAGACGATGTAGACGGAACTTTATTATTTAAAGAACTTGGTGCTAAAAGAGTTGTTCTATCCCGTGAGGTTGAGATTGAAAAAGTAAAAGAGATCAAAAGAATAGCCGAAATACCTTTAGAAATTTTCGTTCACGGTGCTTTATGTGTATCTTATTCGGGAAACTGTCTAATGTCAGGATTACTCGGCAATCGATGCGCAAATCGCGGTAGATGTGTGGGTTCATGCCGTAAGGAGTATGAACTAATGGATAAGACAACAGATACATCTTTAGGGAAAAGCTATATTCTATCTACTAAGGACCTAAACACAATCGATTACATCCATGATTTAAAAGAAATCGATTCTTTAAAAATAGAAGGCAGAATGAAAGCGCCCACGTATGTTGCTAATGTTGTATCCAAATATCGCATGGCCTTAGATCATAAAATAACCGAAGAAGATAAAGAAAATCTGAAAAAAACATTCAATAGGACATTTACTAAAGGATATTTGTTTCACGAAGACAGGAGAAATATTACAAACATCTCAAGGCCAAATAACTTTGGTTATCCAATTGGAACCATCAGCAAGATCGAAAAAGATAGGTATGAAATAACACTTACACGTACCTTAAATCAAAATGATACCATCCGAATAAGTCATAACAATGAAGATGTTAATCTAACAGTTGCAAAACTGTACGATAAAGATGGCGGCTTAATTAACAAAGCAGATGATGTTTGCTATATCAAAGTTACAGAAAAGATGTCTACGGGAGATTTAGTATATAAAACGAAGGATTATTACTACCAAAAAGAATTAGAAGCATCACTGGAAAAAGAATTTAAGCGGTTTAACCTGGATATTAAAGTACATGCATATCCAGATTCAAAGCTTTTCATAGAGGCTGATGGCTTAGGCTTTAATTATTCATATGAAAGCGAGGAAATACTGGGCGAAGCCATTAATAATCCAACAACAAAAGACCAGGTAATCAAGCAATTCTCAAGATTAAATGATACGATATTCGAACTCAATCATGTCGATTTTGAGGAATGCAATGCATTTATTCCAGCTAAACTGTTAAATGCAGCAAGAAGAGATATTGTACAGGGCTTATATGACTTAAAGCTTAACAGCCAGAAGAAAAGAACCAAGGCTCTGAATGCAAAAGAAAAAATAAGCTTTGCCCCTGAACAACCATACCTTACAGCCTCTGTAACGAATAAGGAACAATATGATGCTTGCGTGAGCTGTGGAATTAAGGAAATCTATTTTGAAAATGTGGTTAGAAGAAATCAGAATGATTATAAGGAAAAAGAAGGGCAGCTGCTAATCGGAGGATATGGCGGCATTTATCACTACAAAGAAACAAATCCGTTTGTTACGGACTATTCTCTAAATGTTATTAATGCTACCAGTTGCTATGAATTATATAAATTAGGTGCAAAACGAGCCACTTTATCTTATGAATTGAATAAGAGCCAAATTGAAGATTTAATGAATGCCTATTATGAAGAAAATGACGGCTATCCTGCACTGGAAATGATTGTATATGGCAAGGCTCCTTTGATGTTTACAAAATATTGTCCGATGAAAAAAATGAATCAATGCAGGATCTGCAAAACGAAGAGCTATGAGTTAAAGGATGAGCACGGAACGTTCCCTATCCTTTCCCATGATGATTGTACAACGACTATTCTTAACGGGAAGACGCTTAATCTTTTAGATGAGTTACCAAACATCAAAGGAATCGAAGCGTTCAGATTAAACTTCACAGTTGAATCAAAAGAGCAGGTTGTGAAAGTCATTCATATGGCCTCAGGCAAATTAAACGGCTCAATGAATAATGCTGTCTTTAATCAGGATACCGACACAAGAGGACATTTTAATAAAGAGATTGTGTAGGTAGCCAAAGGGATGGTAGTGGCGATATGATGGTAGGAGCGAATCCGACAGCGGCAGCGGTCAGATTAACATAAAAGAACAAGAAAGAGCCGCCCAGTACTGGGCGGCTCTAAAACTTGCCGCTTCAACCATCGCAGTGAACGTGTCGAAATAACCTTCGATTACCTCTAATAAACCCCATCTTAGCTACCAAGATGATCGAGATGCGCCACAGCCCGAACCTCTACCCACTGTTCCGGAAATGCCAGGTAAGTTACCCCGATCATGCTTCCCGCCGGACGATGCTCCCCGACATACTCTTTGAACAGTTCGATCGCGGTTTCACCGTGCTCCAATGCATTCGTTAAATACAGCTCCACGTAAGCCAGATTATGTTTCGTCGCTCCGAACTGTTGTAACACGGCATCCAAATTCTCCAGCGTCTGCGTCACCTGTGCCCGAATATCGCCTGCTCCGACGAACTTGCCCTCCGCGTTATGGGAGAACTGTCCCGAGATATACAGTGTGGTTTCGACAAGGTACCCCTGCGAAATCCCGTGATCCCAGAGAGTATGGTTGTACGTTTGAATGGTCGTCATTACTTTTGCCCCTTTACTTTAAAGTAAGGCTAGTATAGACTGGGCGAAAATAAAGGGATAGTACGCACAAATAAGTGGGCTACTATCCGAAAGGATAGTGTGAACATGGGTATTTCCGATTTGAAGGGCAAGGAAACAGTGATCCAGGCCACACCGTTCGGTTATACGATGTCCGTGATCGGCGGGAAGTGGAAGATGGCGATTCTGTATCTGCTGTCCGCCAAGCAGTCAATTCGTTTCAACGAAATGCAGAGACAGCTCGGAACGGTGACGTACAAAGTTCTCAGCGCGCAGCTTAAGGAATTGGAGGCCGACGGGCTAGTGAAGCGCGTGGAGTATCCGCAGATTCCGCCTAAAGTGGAGTATTCGCTAACACCGAGAGGGCAGACGCTGCTGCCTGTGTTGGAGCAGCTGTGCGAGTGGGGAGCACAGAATCGGTGAGGTTCACAGAACTATTTTTGATGGCGCAAAACTCAGGACGCGGTTCAACACAATAATGATTCCTGGCTATATTTGAAAGCCATTACCGGAATACAAAAAGGCTCCCACAGCCTAACCACTTTTTTTCAATGTATCTATTCTATGGGGAGCAGTTTACTTAGCTCCTTTTTGTATTATGCAACAGGTCCCTCTATTTCTGTTTTCAATTGTTCAAACCACTCTAAGTTAATCAAGTGATGGGAACGGGAATTTTCGTTCATGCGGCGGTAGTAATCGATTGTGCCGGGAAGTTCTTGTATGTTGGACAGGTATTCATCAAGGAGTGCAATTCGGGTTTTAGTCTGGTCGATTTGCGATTGGATCAGTTCCAGCAATTTGTTTTTGTCGTATTGATCGGCAAAGAGGAGCGCCCCATAAAATTGCAGGTTCACATATTCCGATTTAGTGCCGTATTTGACCATTAATTTTTCGAATTCAGCCATTCCCGCTCCGGTGATTTTAAAGTTCCGAATCTCGCGTCCAATGGTTGAAGGTTTCTTCTGAATTTGTTCAATCCAACCTTTTTCTTCAAGTTGCTGCAGATTGTAATAAAACGAGCCCTTCGTGAAGTTTACAATGTATTTGTAATGGCGCTTTTCCATTAAAGCCAGTAGTTCATAGCCGTGAGCACCAGGGGTTTGGATGAGTAAGCCAAGGATGAGTAAGGGGATCATGGCTTCATCACCTTTACCATCTGTGCCTCGAATTCCCCGTACGTGATTTTACCCGAAGCCAAATCCAGGCTATGAAGGTAGGTCTGTTCTGTTTTTGAATAATCCCGATCCACTTTCAGCGACTGATCCTCCCCAGGAATAGGCTCCATGACATGACACTTTTTCGAAAAAGCCTCGAAATAGCGGAAGCCGAATTTGCGTTGTGAAACCGCGTCTAAATGAATGCCATCAGGATTCGCAGTCAAATCTGCCGCTGTTACAAAATAACAATTTTGCTGTTCGTTAGCGAAGTGCTGCAATTGTTCATTGACTTGTTGATACTCTGTCGCATGCTGTCCGAAGCCGGTCTTCCCAAGGAAATCACCAAGTCCACCGATGATCAACGGCACCTCATCAAGATCCAATTCGTTTCTCAGGCTCTCTATGATAAAGGTTAATTTCTCGTAATAAGATTCATGCAGCGAACGATAACTGTCGCTCTCACCTTGATGCCACAGGATTCCGCAGATCTGACTGGACCGCAGAGCGAAGCGGGCTTCGGATAAAGCATGCTGAAAAAGGTTGCCTTCCGGATGCCAATCATTCAAGGAACTGCCGCCTTCCGCACAAGGAATCAAACCAATTTCTTCGTCAGGATTGGCCTTCGACCAGGCATCGGCAAAAGAAGCCGCCAGGCTTACACCGGAAACCGGACGGTCATAATTAATCGGCTCTGTCATCATCTGCCACTGTCCATTGCGCAGCATTTTTATTTTTTCATTAATAATCGGTTCGACATCATGCAGGAATCCACGGCCTGCCATATTAGACTGCCCCAACATTAAGAATGACTTAATCATTTAGTCCTCACTCCTGTACACCACTAATATAGTCTAATTAGACTAAACCGAATTATACAGTCTAATTAGACTATAGTCAATTACCCATCGGATCATTCGATAAGGACTTTTACACTAATGGAAAACGATAGTGGAATGACGGCAGCTGTCATTGTTGCGATTAAATGTTAATTTAAATCGGGCTCAAATGGAGAGTAGTTCAGCTGCGTTTCCAGCCGTGCCGATTGTTGCGAAATGACAACCTGACTTTGCGCAAAACGTTGCTTTTATATTTCTCGCCGTAACAGCTTGCGCGCCCGATCCTTCCTCATTCTCCAGAAAATATTCAGACCGTATGGAGAACAGCCGCAATCATTTGTGGCTCGGACTAGGATTAGACGCTTGCCCGCTGTTATTTGGCCGTTATTCACGGGATGTAAACTTCGACTTTTCAAACCTATTATTTTCCCGCATAGCCCTCATCTGCCTTGCATGTCTTACATCACGGCGGCGTTCTCTCACTTTGAGTTGGCTAAGCATAATGAGCAGCCCCACAGTGCCGAGCACATAAGAAACCATATGATTCACTTCATTCCACATGTTTGTAGCCGTCAGAAGGCATACAGCTCCAATGATGGTTGCAATAATTCGCTGTGTATTCTTATTTTGCGTTTCTATCAATTTTTTCTCAAAGGAACTCGATAGCTTTACCCGTAAATTTCCGCTATCCATTTTATCTACTGCCGAAATGAACTTCTTGGTCGTAGGAAGGATTCCTTTGAGAAGATTCTTGCCTTCATCTACAACGTTGGAGAAGACACTTCCCCGTAAATCGCTGCGCACAACCTCTTCAACATAAGGCTTAACGGTCCCAATCAAATCAAGCTCCGGGTCCAGTCCCGTACAAAGTCCATACACCGTGCCTATGGCTTTTCCCAAAAATGTTGTATTTGCAGGTAACTGAAAGGGCTGAGAATAGAGGAAATCCCGTAACTCTTCTGCATTGTCACCTGATGTCACAAAACTGAGGTCAAACGTATCCCCGTTGATTTGTTCAAATAATGACGTAAGATTCCTTGAAAACACCTCTAAATCTACATTCCGTCTTAAAAATCTCAAACGGGTAAGGGCATCGATGGCGCCGTGAGCATCTTTTAAATACACGGCCATAAGAAGGGCTACCATCTGTGCCTTCATATCCTCGGGAATTCGTCCGACCATTCCAAAATCGATTAATGCTATGGTGCCGTCAGGCTGTACGAGAACATTTCCCGGGTGCGGGTCTGCGTGAAAGAAGCCTTCTAACAGAATCTGTTCTATGAAGATTTCGATCAATGACTTCGCTAATTTAGTCCGGTCTACACCCCAAGCATCCAGCTGGGCAAAATTGTTGATTTTTACACCTTCCAAAAACTCCATCGTTATAACCTTTGAACTTGTATAGGACCAATGAATGGCTGGAACAACAACATCATCCCGATGGATAAATTGCAGCTGAAATTCTTCTGCATTTCGCCCCTCTTTTTGATAATCGAGCTCATCCATAACGGTCTCGTGAAACTCGTCATATACTGCATCGAGGTCCATGAAGTCTCTAATCTTGGTCCAGCGTTTTAATAACCGGATTGCAACTTGTATGGATTTCCAATCAATTGCAATAATATCCTCGACCCCGGGACGCATAACTTTTACTGCAACGTCTTCACCTGTCCGTAATGTCGCCCGATGTACCTGTCCTAAGGAAGCCGCTGCGATAGGAGTTGTATTAAACTCAGCAAAAATCTCGCTTATGGATACTCCGAGTTCACGCTCTACCTTTTGCTGTATCTCGGAAAAATCTACGGAGTCTACGGAATCCTGAAGCTTTGACAATTCATCAATAATTTCCTTCGGCAAAATATCCACTTGCGCACTAACATGCTGCCCAAGCTTGATAATTAATCCACCCATATCCATTGCGGTCTTCGTAAAATAGGTGGCCTGTTTTCGATATAAGGCTTTTGTTTTCGCTTCTAAGCGCCGTCCTGAAATAAAATGCTTTTGCCTGCCCAGCCACCAGAAATCCCAGGCGAACTTAAAAATCATCCGCATGGTTCTTCTGAACCGGAGATCCTTCATCAATTTAAAGAATTCGCTCATCCTTTTTCGTCGGCCTCAGGTCCTTTTTCATCGACCTCAGGTTCATGATCCTCATCTTCAGAAACAGTAGTGCTTTTATCAAAGATCGCTTGGGCCATACTTTCAAACTTTTTCGAAGCACTCATGAAGAAATCCGCAAATTTGTTGAACATTTCTGCTTTGACCAGAATGACGGCTCCCTTGCGCTTGTTCCCGAAAACGATGAATTTCTCACCAGGCTTGAGTTCAAGTTCTTCTCTTGCTTCTCTAGGAATAACAATTTGTCCTCTTTCACCCATGGATGTTGTTCCCAGCACTTTGCCATGCCCGAATCCGTGACTATTTTCTTTTTTTTGATGCATCATAAATCTCTCCTTTAATAATCAATCTACACCATAGTATGATATTTCATACTAATCATATTTTCAATGATTGCAGTAACTTTTTTCAAGATTACCGATAATGAGGCAAGTGCTTTAAAAAGTTGAATTTCATTATACTCAAAGTTTACCTGGGATTCATATGGTATTTTAGGTAAAATATGCCCGAAGGAGTGACGTGTAAATGTTAAACAAGGTGAGTATCATTTAAGTCCACAGAAGGACGTTGGAAGAATTGCAAATTTTTTTACTGGAGGAGATATTATAAATTATAACGAGGTTGTTAAAATCAGTGATGCCTATTTACTGCCATTTGTATCAGAGTTGTACGGATTAGCAGGCTATAACATTAAGCCGGTTAAGTCTCATAAGAGAGGGCGTAATGTTGTTTATACCTGTGAGAAGGAGGGCACCGGTGCAAAAATACTCCGAATCGCCTTCTTAAATGACAGAAGCCGGGAAGATTTTCTGGGTGAGCTTGAGTATGTGAGGTATTTATTCGAACATGGCGGTAGTGTCTCGAATGTAATTAGTTCCCGGAAGGGGAATCTGCTGGAAGAGATAACGCATAATCATCACACCTTTTTTGTCTGCCTGTTTGAAAAGGCTAAAGGAAAAATGCTTGTGGATAATCACTACCGGTATCGGGAAGGCGTACCTATTTCTGAATACTATTATAACTGCGGTAAAGTTCTGGGGACGATGCACCAATTATCAAAAGGGTATGCTCCAGTCCATTCCCGGTACAGTTTTTTTGATAAATATAATGCTGAATATATCGATAAACTGATCCCCGGCTCGTTACCTCTGCTTAAGGAGAAGTTGCTGGGGCTCCTTAAATCCCTGGAAGGATTAGACACGGACCATGAGTCTTTCGGAATGATCCATTTTGATTATAATGATGGGAATTATTCGATAGATTTTGATACCGGGCAAATAACCGTATACGATTTCGATAATTCATGTTTCGGGTGGTATATGTTTGACTTGGCCAGTATCTGGGGAAACGGCATGGGATGGATACAATCTGAACCAGACGCCGGTAAGCGTAAAAGGTTTATGGAGGATTATTTTGAAACAGTCCTCGAGGGATACAGATCTGAAACCAGGATGGATCCTTCGATGTTGAATAAATTGCCCTTGCTTATCCAAGTAAATCTCATGGAGGGTATTATAGATGCATTCGAGGTAATGCGAAACAATGGCGAAGAGCCGGAGTGTGATGAGGAGCTGTCGTATTACATAAAATGTCTGGAAGACGATATCCCTTATTTCGGGTTTTTCCATGAGATTTATTCGTGTGAAGAACCCTTTGAGTATGAGATACGAAATATTTGAACAGCAAAACATCCGTAGCAGGTGTGGTGGCTCCTGCTACGGATGTTTTATTTTTTAGAGCGCTTCGCCTACTTTGTGAACCCGCAGCAGGTTGGTGGTTCCGGTGCGGCCTGCAGGGACGCCTGCGGTGATGACCACCAGGTCGCCATCTTGTACGTAACCGGCCGACTTGGCCAGTTCAACGGCGGCTGCTACGGCTGTATCAGTGCTGGAAGCGGACTCGCTGCGGAGCAGCGGGGTTACACCCCAAGTCATGGACAGGGCATACAGTACGCTCTCCTTGGTGGATACGGCGATAACCGGTGCAACCGGCTTGTGCTTGGCGATTGTCCGGGCGGTAAAGCCGCTTTCGGTGAGGGCGAGAATGGCCTTGGCGGAGAGCACGAGGGCGGTGCGGGCAACGGCCTCGCCGATGGCGCCGGTTACGTCTGTGGCAGCCTCGCCACCATTACAGCTGCAGCGGCCATAGTGTCCCAGGACGGACTCGGCGCGGGCGGCGATGCGGGCCATGGTCTCGACGGACTCAAGCGGGTACTTGCCTGCGGCGGATTCGCCGGATAGCATGACGGAATCGGTGCCGTCGAAGATAGCGTTGGCGACGTCGCCCGCTTCCGCGCGGGTCGGTCGCGGGTTCATCTGCATGGACTCCAGCATATGGGTTGCGGTGATGACCGGTTTACCGGCCAGGTTGCACTTTTTGATCATATCTTTCTGAACCAGCGGCACGTCCTCCACCGGCAGGTCTACGCCCAGGTCGCCGCGGGCTACCATCAGGCCGTCGGCTACACTCAGGATCGCGTCCAGGTTCTCCACGCCCTCATCATTTTCGATCTTGGCAATGACTTGGATATGGCCGGCCTTGTGCTCATTCAGGATATGTTTAATCTCGAGGATATCTTCGGCTTTGCGGACAAAGGATTGGGCGATGATGTCGATTTTCTGCTCTATACCGAACTTGATGTGCCGGATGTCTTTCTCGGTTACGCCGGGAAGGCTCGTTTTGATGCCGGGAACATTGACGCCCTTACGCTGCTTCAGCTTGCCGCCGTTCGTGATGAGGCAAGTGATCTCGGTACCTTCGGCCTTTACGACCTCCAGACGAATCAGACCGTCATCGATCAGGATGATGCTGCCTGGCTTCACATCTTGGGGCAGCTGCTTGTAGGTGATTTGAATGCGGTCTTTGGTGCCGAGCACTTCCTCTGTGGTCAGAACCACGGCTTCACCCGGTATCAGCTCCGCGTAGTCCGAGGCCAACTTACCGATGCGGATTTCCGGACCTTTGATGTCGAGCAGGACGGCAACATATTGGTTCAGCTCCTTGGCTGCCTCCCGGATGCGGCGGATGCGCTCCGCATGCTCGTCCAGCTCTCCGTGGGCGAAGTTCAGGCGGGCGACGTTCATACCGGCTTGGATCAGCTTCCGAAGCATTTCAGGGCTTTCGCTGGAGGGACCAATAGTGCAGACAATTTTAGTTTTGCGCATGGCTTTTTCTCCTTATATTTAAAGTTGAACTCTTGTGAAAGTTTTCTCTAATCCATACCATAAAGCATAACGATTCAGCAGAAAAATATATATATATTTTCGTTATCCATCAATTTTGACCTAGAAGGCAGGTCATCATTTATTTTACTCTCGTAGGATCAGGAATATCCAAAGTCTTTCAAATGACAATCATGCACCATGGGGACTATTGCAGCCATGGCATATTTTTTACGGAATAGCATAATCCTTGAAGGATTTTCCAATGATTTATGGAAAGATAGGAGTACCTGAAATTGATGTACATAGCCATTGTAAGCGGGGGAGTAGCGGGCATGCGGATACGGTGTTCTAGCTTCGGTTATCCTGTCAGGTTCCACGGCCATTTCGTTGTCTACGCGGGCGATCATTTGTCGGGAAGTCAATTCGGAAAAGAGGAATAGCTGATGTCAAGGTATAGGTTAGGCAATACCCAATTAACAGGAGCGGATGGCGTTCGTGCGATCGCTTGCTTGTCAGTCATCCTGCATCATGTATCACAACGTCTGGCAATGCCCGCGCAAAAACATTGGCTTCAAGAAGTGCAGTCGGTTGTCCTGCTTGGGAACAGCGGGGTCAGCCTGTTTTTCGTGTTAAGCGGATTTTTGCTGTCGTTTCCCTTTTGGAGTGCATATTTGGATAATGAGGCGTATCCTAGTATCCGGAAATATGCAGTCCGCCGCGCTGCAAGAATTATGCCCGGTTTTTATGTTTCGTTTTTGGTTTGCCTATTGCTTGTATGGAGACTGGATATTCCTACGGAGTTCTTGTGGCGGCGAATCTTAACGGGTTTTACATTTACTTCGGGCTTTCACTATACCACGTTTTTCCCGTCTGACTTGAATGGGCCATTCTGGTCGATCAGCTTCGAGGTGTTCTCCTACATACTTATGCCTTTATTTATGGCTTTATTGTTTATGCTCAGCAAGCGCCGTTCCTTCGGAAAGGCGATCGTGTTCTGGGTCGCCGCGTTTGGAGTGATGCTGGTCGCCAACTCGCTTGTACACCGTTGGTTTACGCCTGGCGAGAATGGCCGGGGCTGGGATTATGGCCAGCTCGGCGGTGCGAAATACTGGATGCCGAATTACAATCCTATCGGCTTCTTCGGGCACTTTACCATCGGCATTCTTGCTGCGGGCGTGACCGTCGCGATTCTGCAGCGCGGCTCCGCAATTGAGCGACTGCGCAAGCTTGGGCTTTTTGACGCAGTCGGCATAGCCGCCTTGGTGCTTGCAGGTTTGCTAATCTGGCGTATGCGCCATCAAGACGAATTTGATTTCAGCCTTCAGCATCAACCGTACTACTTTCCCGCTTATGCCATTTTGTTCGGGGTCGTGCTATTGTCAGCACCGTTCAGCGTGATCCTAGGGCGATGGCTGGATAACCGCTTTTTCCGATATACTGCGAAGGTTTCGTTTGGTCTATATATCTGGCATTATTTGTTCATTACGTTAATCGAAAAGTACGGCATCAAGGATTATCGCTATTTCGGGATCGCTGATGTGTGGCGATGGCTGGGCATTAGCATATCGGTTGTCGCAATCTCGTATGCGGCGGCGACGATCTCTTATTATGTCATAGAGCAGCCATTCATCAACTGGTCGAAGGGCAAACCGTTCTTTCGGCGTAAGCGGAAGGATACACACTTGGTTGAAGCTACATAAGTTATTTCTTCTCAAAAGAAGATTTAGCAGCTCGAGAAAATTTACATTTCCATGGAATCCGCCCAAGCGTCTTCTCCGCGAATACATATGATGATTATGCCTACTCAATGAAAGGAGCGATCACATATGGGATTTTTTCCAACGCCGGGACCCGGTGGAGGATTTCCGGGATTCCCGGGCGGACCTGGCGGACCAGGAGGACCAGGAGGACCAGGGGGGCCAGGCGGATTTCCCGGAACTCCGGGAGGTGCACCGGGGGGCGTTCAAGCCCCGACGTCTCCGCCGCCGCAATTCGTACCGCAAATGTCGGTCACCACATTTGCCGTCGACCCAGGCGGGATCAGACCCTGCCTGTTCCGCAACACATATATTTGGCTGAACAATGGCGAGCAATTCTGGTTCTTCCCGGTATTCGTCGGACGCAATTCTGTTGCAGGGTTCAGATGGTTTGGGTTCTTCTGGGGTTACTTTGGCATTGATTTGAACCGGATCCGCTCGTTCACCTGCTTCTAAGGCAGCGATAGAGAACAGCCAGCAGGCTGTTCTTTTTTGTTGTGTGATTTATCGTGGTTTCCTCAAAGAGCATGGGGTAAAGACCGGTTAATATGCTTTGTCAGAACTTTTGATTGTGATAAGATAATAGGATGACAATGACTAAGCTGCTTAAGGAGTTATCATGAGGGCTAAATTTAATTTTTTTTCCGGTAATCCGTCACTGGATTTGATTAATACAGAAGAAATGAGGAGAGGGAAGCGAGTTGATTTGCTCTCCAATATAGATGACCTCATACACTGGTTTCAAACGCTGGTACACATGGGGGCTTTTTCACAGGAACAGTTCGCCGACCTTGGCGGGCAGCCGGATGAAGGAGTGCTTAATGCGCTTAAGACATTGCGGGCAATTATTCGTGAACTGTTTGAAAAAGCCGCGAACAACGGAATTCCCCCCCTTGAATTGATCGAGAAGTTGGAACTATTCACCAAGAACGCACCCTTTGCCTATAAATATAAGGAAGACCGCCTGATTCCCGTACCTACTGGATCTTTTCAATCATCGCTCCTTTCCCTGATCGCTCTAGACGCCTTGGATATATGCACAAGCGGCAAGCTTCCTGAGCTGCACCGCTGTGAGAATCCTCAATGTATTTGGCTCTACTTGGATTCTACCGGCAAACGGAAATGGTGCTCAATGAAACTATGCGGAAATCGAATGAAGGCTTCGAGATTTAAGCTGAAATCTGAAGAGCAGCCAGAGAGTTGATCCGTAAATGAAAAGACCAATCAAATAAAGGGCAGAACTCCTATCAGTAGGAGTTCTGCCCTTTATTTCGTGGATATACATTACGCTTTACTGCGGGTTTCCCAAAGGCGGTTAATGCGGTCCAGTTGCCCCAGTGTGTAAGCAATATGGCAAAGATCGTGGACGAGCACCCATGCAGCTGTGCGGCCCTCCTCAGGAACTTCTCCCCAGCACAGAACGCCGCGGCTTAAATCGATGGGAGCAGGCAGCAACTGGCTGTCCTGAATATTATCGAACGTCATGGTGAGTCTTTTTTGGTCTCGGTCAACAAATCCTCCAGTTGTTCATGATCGCCGGATACACCAAATTCATTAGCCCGGTTGCGGTCCGCCGGAATGCCGCCAACCACTTCGCCGATCCAATAGCCTGCAGAGCCAAGCAAATGATAGGCAAGGACAAAAGGGCTGTTGTTCATATGCTCTGGCTTCCAGTTCAATGCTTCGGGAGGAAGGTTTCGAATAATTTTGAAGACATCCTCCAGTAGACCTTCAGCAATCACTTTCAAATCTTTGCCGACCTCAGCAGCGATAGTCGTTTGCTGTCCATTTATTGACATCTTTCTTCATCTCACCTTCATTTTATTATAGGAAGTAATAGCTGAATCATAATGGAATAACAGCGGGAAACCTCCAGTATGAACGAATACAGCCGCGTCATACTGGATTAATTGCCCAGTCTGTCCCATGTGCAGCAGCGCCGCCATCGCTTTTCCGGTATACACAGGATCAAGGAAGATCCCCTCGGTTGCGGCAGCGGTATAAATCGCATGACAGCACTCCTCCGTGACCTCTCCATATCCGGATCCGATAAAACGATCCTCTATCCAAATCCCGTCAGACAACACCTCATGCCTATACCCGGCAAGACGCAATGTTTCGGTAGCCACTTTTGCCGTTTTCTCAATTTTGACAGGTGTTTTGCCGCTTACGCTGACACCCAAAATATCGAGCGAATGGGATACGACGCTGGCTCCGGCCACTAACCCGGCATGTGTTCCACATGTGCCTGTAGCAACGACAATAAGGATCCTTTTCTTATTCAATCCGAGCGAATCGAGCTGCTGAACCAGTTCCTCCACGGCAAGAATATAGCCTACTGTCCCTAGAGGGTCTGTGCCGCCTTCAGGAATAATGCAGGGTTTACCGCCTTTGTTCGTAATTTGGCTGGCCACTTCAGCCATGACTTCATTAACCATCTCCAGCGGTGGACGCCCGGCAGGGGGAGTGACAAAGGTAAACTCGGATTCCAACAAGTGATCCAAGAATAAATTGCCGTGTTTTTCCGTACCCGGGATACCGCTCAACACCAGATGGGGCTTTAATCCGAGCTTGCGGGAAGCAGCGGCTGTAAGATGGGCATGATTTGACTGTACGGCTCCTGTTGTAATCACATGGGTTATACCGTCTGTTACTGCCTTGCCGAGCTGAAATTCGAGTTTTCTCGCCTTATTCCCGCCGCCTCCAAGCCCGCTCATATCTTCTCTTTTGATGTAGAGAGGACATCCTAATTGCAAGGACAACTGTTCTGCAGGCTGTAAGGGGGTGGGCCAAGCCCCCAGCCTGACTCGTGGCAATGATCCGATTACGTTCACTTCATCTCCTCCATGAGTTTAGTTTTTTATTTGCGTAATGAAAATTGGGAAACTGGGAAAGCAACGGTCCTATTCCTATGTGATTAAATTTAACACCGAATAAACTAACCGTCAATTGTAATTCAAAGGGTTAGTTTTTTGATTTTCAACAGTGACCGCTATAATATCCGGCTTCTCTGCTAGTTTCCGTGGCAGGCATCGCCTCTTTGCTGCTAAAATGAGCATGGAACGGGCGGGATTGAACAGTATACTTAAGGAGTGGAGTATATGGCACGTGTTTTATTTATTAATGGCGGATCAGAGGGACATATCAATCCAACGATCGGAGTGGTGCAGGAGCTTATTTCGCGTGGAGAAGAGGTGGTGTACTTTTGTATAGAGGCTTTCCGGGAACGAATAGAAAAGACGGGGGCTTCGGTACGAACCTTTGATGATCAAAAATTGATCAAAGCCTTTATCTCAGGCGGAAGAAACTATGTACTTGAGAGAGTCAACGGTCTTTTACTTACGGCAGATATCATTATACCAAGCGTTCTTGAACAGATCGAAGGAGAGCATTTCGATTACATCATCCATGATTCCATGTTTGGCTGCGGACATATGCTTGCTCATATTCTTAAGCTTCCTGCAGTCAACTCCTCCACTTCTTTTGCGCAGACCAAAGATTCATTCCATAAAATGCTGGAACCATTGTTCACAGAAGTCTCTCCAGAAATAGCTGAACCTATAAAGGATAAATTTAATAGCCTGACGGCAATGATGAAGGAAAAATACGGGGTGGAGATCCATTCTCCTTACGAAGTGTTTTGTAATCCTGCACCGCTTACAATTGTTTATACAACAAGAGAGTTTCAGCCGGACGGAGAAGCGTTTGACCAAACGTATAAATTTGTAGGCCCATCCATCTCTTCGGGATTCACTCAAGAAAACTTCGGCTCTCCTGCAATCGAGGAAAAAAACCTTATTTACATTTCACTGGGTACGGTATTTAACCAAGCTATTGATTTCTATAAGCTTTGTTTGGAGGCTTTTAAGAACACGGACCATCCGATTGTCATGGCAATTGGGAATAAAGTTCACATATCAGATTTAGGGGAAATTCCTAAAAACTTCACGGTTAAAAATTACGTTCCGCAAACGGATGTCTTGCAACAAGCGAAATTATTCATTACCCATGGCGGAATGAACAGTACCCATGAAGGTCTCTATTACGGGGTTCCGCTAATTGTAATCCCGCAAAGCGCGGATCAGCCGATCCTTGCCAGACAAGTCGCCACTATTGGAGCGGGCATTCAATTACAAATGCAAAGCTTGACCGCAAATCAACTACGGGAAGCCGCAGACCATGTATTAAGTCACTCATCCTTTAAGCAATCTGTCGCCAATATTAGGGAGTCCTTTCAAAAAGCAGGCGGGTCTCATCAAGCCGTAAATGAGATTTTCCAATTTTGGACTCTGCATTTCGAATCGCTGCAAAGGTTCGACTAGCATAACGAAAACCACTAAGCATTAACTTAGTGGTTTTGTTATACTTAGTGATTTTGTTATACAAAGGAAAGCCTCAATTGTCCTCAAGAATCCACTGGCGTAGTTCTTTGTCAAAGGTTTGGGGTTCCTCAAACATCGGATTATGACCACTATGCTCAAAAATCACTTTTTTCACGTGCGCATAGGTTTCATCTACAGAATTCCAAAGTGAAACAGGGGCTACCAAATAATCATACCTTCCTAAACCGATAAATACCGGCTTGTTGAGAGTAGCGAGAGATTGGATAAGATCCAATTCTCCGAATGCTTCCCCCCACAGATGATCCATGATTGGCATATTCGTGTAGACATCTTTCCACATATAAGCTGCATCAAAGGTATAGTCATAAAAGCTTTGGGCGCTCATCCGGATACACATATGAACGAATCGCCGCTCAGGATCCTTCTGAATGTCACTTTCTAACAGAGAAAAATCCAACTCAAACTGCCTTTGTCTCCCTGGACTTGCCGTCTCATTAAAAAATTCAAAACTTTGACGCTGTCTTTCCTTGCTGTTTGTTGGTGCCGAATTTAATAAGACAACTTTATGGACATGGGAGGGATACTTTCTGGCATATTCCAAGGCCATGAACGCATGTCCTGAATGCCCTAACAGGATGAAATGGGTTAAGTTAAGCTCCTGTCTCGCTGTCTCTATATCATCTAATACTTTGTCCAATCTATAATCTTCGGGTTGCAGTATACGGGGCGGCTTCACAAATCCTCTATGATCAAGGAAAATAAACTGGAAGGTATCATATAAGTCTTCCGGGAATAGTTGAGGATAATAAACACTGCTGCCTATCACCAAAACCGGCTTTCCAGTTCCTTTAACACAATAATTCAGTTCAAATCCATCGCTATGGATAGTATGGGTTGTATTCATTTTCATCGTCCTCATTTCTTTATTGTTCTACACATCACTCCTTCCCTTCGCAGATTCCATTACATTTTCCATGGAACGTTCTAACATTCCGATCACCTCAAATATTGTGGCTTATTATAAATGTTATGCTAGCATAATTTCCGGTGCGGTGCATGCATCTTATGGAACGGGGAAAACGATATTTTATACAATAATTATCGCGGCTGAACCGTTGGGATGTTGTCATGGCGGGCACAACCGGGTAATAGAGATTAATAGAAGTCATGGAAATGGAGGGGAGACTATGATATCACAAGCATTATCCGGAATCAGCCCGGTGCAGGCCATTGCCGCCTACGGCGGTACTCAGAGTGATGTCAGTTCCCTGGAGAAGCAACGCGACCGGCTTATGATGGAGCTGGACAAGGTGAATGCGGCGCAGAGCGATGAGGTGCAGACAATTAACCGTAGGGAGCAGCTGCAGCGGCAAATCCGGCTGTTAGAGGCCCAGCTCACTCGAAAAATCGGGAGCAGCACATCAGTTGATGTGGTATCTGCTTCCCTGCAAGATCAGCCCCCAATCTGGAAGACTTTAGGAAAAGGGGGCTTTAAGGGCATCGGTCTGGCCGATCCCCGGACGGCTACAGTGGACTCGGAGGGTCATTTCAACGCACTGATTTAACTTTAACCGTAAAAAGGGCCATTGCTGCAGATAGCAATGGCCCTTTTTGTCATTTGGAGCGGATGATTCTCTTGAAGGCAGAGAGCTGATTAGTCCCTTGGCTCCAGTGCCCGTTTAATGAGTCTGTTCATTTCTGGACGAACTCTCTTCGACGTTCCGTAGAGATTTAGCATATATTATCCCGACGGCAACGGCCGAGTAGGTCAGGCAGGAGGCAAAGATGTACAGCTTCACAATGCCGAAGGTTTCAGCCGCCCAGGCCATGCCAAACAGCGAGATGCAGAAGAAGAGATGAAGGACTGCTGCCTGTGCGGACAAAACCTTCGGCAGCTGCTCGCTGTTCACGCTGTGCTGGACAAGTGTTCTGCGGGTCACGGCGCTAAGCTCAGCGAATGGTCCCATTGCCAGCACGAGTATCAACGCGGCAACCAGATGGGTGTTGATAGCATACAGAAAAGTAAGCAGGCCGTAACCGGCCATGCCAATCAGCATATAGCGCAGCAGCCTGCTGCCGATTCGCCGGACCGCCGAGATTACCAGCAATCCCCCGCCGATCGTGCCGGCAAAATATATGGAATTGATAAATCCCCACCATTCCTCACCCTGTCCCAGCGCCTCCTGCACAAAAATCAGGGTAAACGCTCCGACCCAGACGGAACCTCCGAGCATATCGATGGCATCAATCGCAGTTAGCGCCCGCAGACTTGGTGTTCGCCAGATGATCTTCCAGCCTTCGGTCAAGACCGACCCTCGGGAAGGAACAGCCAGGCTCTCGGCAGCATTACCGGAAGGATTGTTTGTCTCCCTGCTGGTTTGCGGTTCTTTAATCCGCAGGGTGAGCAGGGCTGCCAGGGCATAGATAACTGCGGTAAGTAGAAGGGTAGAAGTTGTTCCGATCCAAACAATGATGATCCCGCTAAGTCCCCACCCGGCAAATTGCACGATCTGGTCGCTGACGGATAACAGGCCGTTGGCCCGCAGCAGTCCTTCACGCGAGCTGGTAAGCCGCGGAACGAGTGCATTACGCGCCGGAACTGTCCAGCCGTCCAGAAAAGACATGGCAAAGATCAGCGTGAACAAGATTAACAGTGAAGCACCGCTGCCTTGGACTCCCAAGTAGACTGCCATTGCTGCAAAAAACAGAAATTGTCCGGTCTGGGAGAGCAGGAGCAGCCGGGAAAGTCTAAAGCGTGCAATCAGGAGAGGCGCGATCAGGCCGCTGAGCATTTGCGAGAGTGAACGGAAGAGCGGGACCAGTGTGGCTGAGATTAGACTGCCCGTATGGTCCAGCACCAGTACGGTTAAGGCCATAATGTAGAGGACATCTGCAGAATTTGCTGCCGATTGGGTCCCCCATAAATAATAAAAGGAAGGGCTAAGACGCGTTTTGGTCATTGAAATCTCCATAATCCAGTACGGAATTTGGTATAATTAAGCAAAAGTGGCGGAAATGCCTGCGATGATCTGCAAGTAATAACTTGCCTCATGGGGGACAAAGCGGCTGATATCGGCCAGCTCGTCGATAGGCTTCCGTGAATCCCCGTCCATCCGGAAGCCGCGGATCCGGATCGAATCGGCTTGGCCTTCCCAGAGCTTACTGAAGTCAGCAAAACTGGCAGTTACGATTCCGGCTACTTCCTCTTGCTGCAGGCTGAAGGCCTCCATAGGCAGGGTGTTCTTATGCAAGAACACATGAGCCCGTTCACGGTCGAGGAAACCTTCCTTATCCATCGTATACGGAATGATCCCAAGCGGAAACAGCTCATGATAAGTTACCAAGATACCCAGCTCTTCCTGTACTTCACGTATACCATCTTCCGGAACCTCATGGGCCAGCAAATGTCCGGCTGCGGTAATATCCAGTAGCCCCGCATAATCCCGCTTCTGCTCACTCCGCAACTGAAGGTAAATGGATAAGCCTTCAGGCTCCTGGCCGACAAACCAGCAGTGAAAGGTCTCATGCCACAGCCCCAGACGGTGCACCTCATCGCGGGGGGCAGCACCGGTAACATTGCCAAGATCATCAAAGGTAGTCAGTATTTCTTCATTCATGCTTTAAACCCCTTTTACAAGTAAGATTAGGCTCTTAACCCAGGTGGAGATTGCCGGAAATCATCTCTGGTTAAGGTTTTTAGAGCACATCTTTATACCACGTCAGCTAAATATAGCATAAGGAGGAATGTATATGAACACCCTGTTGAACTCCCGTCTGAGCAAACTGGTCATCGCGGTATCATTGATCTTGTCAGGCCTGTTTCTGGGAAACGGGACTTCGCTTGTTTACGCGGATTCTCCCGTTACATCAACCGCTATTTATAAAGCCTATCTGAATGTGGATATCGTAGCCGATGCCGAGAAAAACGGGTTAAGCCGCACAGTTGCAGAGTTTCTGGTATCCCCTAACCATCAGCTGGATGAGAAGGCAGCTGTTATTAATGCTCTGTATGCCGATATAAGCTGGTCGGATAAAGAGCATGCAGAGGAATATGCGCAGCTGGTATACGGCAAATCAACCGCGTCACTAGACAAGTCTAAGCTTAGTGCGCAGGAGATGTTTGTTATTGGCTATCTTAAGGTACTGGACCATTATCTGGACCCGGATATCACCTGGATTACCGCAGCACAGAAGGCATTACCGGACAGCCTGACGGTTGCCTTGATCAAAGCCTTGGCGGAATCGCAGCAGAATATGGACTGCAGCTGGGTCATAACGGAGCAGGTGCTTAACGATACGAAGCTGACCAAGGATATGAGACAAGAAGCGATAGATATCATCACCGATTATATGGTGCTGTATAAGGGCAGTTCGTGCCAGAGTGTCGGGCAGCCGGCCGTGAATGACTTAGTGGATGATATTTTGCAGGATGCTGTTGTAATGTCGATCGGACACTCTGTTGTACTGGTCAAAGGCAATAAGGCTGTAATTGATGCTGCTAATTCCAGTGTGGTGCCCTACCTCCGGGAAGGTACAACGATGGTTCCTCTGAAATTTATTGCCGCAAAGTTCGGTGCTTCAATTAGCGTCAATGCCAAGAAGCTGGAAGCCACCGTGCAATATCACAATCAGAAGACCTCCATAACAAAGGTTGAGATCCGAAATGGGCGGACCTTTGTACCGCTCAGAGCCGTGATGAATAGTATCAAGAAACAAATTTACTATGATCAAGGACTGATCATTATAACCGGCAATATTTCACTGGACCCGCTGGATCAACAGAATAAACTGGCAGCAGAGCAGATTCGAAATGTGCTGCTGTATATGGACTGATGAGCCCGTATCAGATCAGATTATTTAGGTAAATAAACAGAGGAGCGGTGTTATGTATCTGGCCAAGATGGATTCTGTAACATTTCAGACTTTAAGTGATGAGCGGCTGGGGCGGCACTGTATGGAACCGGCGTTTGCGCTTATCCGCGGCAAATCTCCTGAAGTCAAAGCAGAGGTAATAGCTCAGCTCAGCAGGGGGCAGAAGGCGCTTTGCATGTTCCGGGTATTCTTCGATCACGCCCACAAGTCCGCAGCGGAGTATTATGCCTGGATTTCCTATATGCTGGATACACCCGGATATTGGAACGGAGTCCAAGAAGGGTTGTTGTTCTTTGAAGATACTGCAATGATCCTGCTGCTGGAGGAGACCAGAAGGATGCTGGAACTGCGGAACAACAGGCTGGGACTGCAGTGGAGTGAGGCTGCATTCAAAGATATGGAGCAGGATCAAGAACTGGCCGGACAGATCAGAGGGTTATACGAACGCTTCGGGCAGCTGTCCGGGCAGAGTTTGGCCAACATCGCTGCGTATATCCGTACACACCCGGAGGAATTTGTGGAACTGAGTTAAATGAACCTATACCACACGGATATTCTCAGGCGGATGGGATATATGATCTTCTCGAAAACATCTTAAATATCAGCAAAAAAACACCCGGATGTCTGAGGCATCCGGGTGAAGCTGTATGTGATCAACCTAATTCATTCGGAGGAAAAACGGTTATTATCTAGCCAGCCATCCGCCGTCTACAGCCAGTACGTGGCCGTTCAGGTAATCGGAAGCAGCGGAAGCCAGGAATACAGCAGGGCCTTTAACGTCTTCGGCAGTTCCCCAGCGACCTGCAGGAATACGGTCGAGGATGGAGTCGGAGCGGCTCTGGTCAGCACGGATCGGTGCTGTATTTTCTGTTGCCATGTAGCCTGGAGCAATAGCGTTAACGTTCAGGCCGTATTGTGCCCATTCATTAGCGAAGGCTTTGGTCAGACCGGCAACGGCATGTTTACTTGCTGTGTAGCCAGGAACGTTGATACCGCCCTGGTAGGAGAGCATGGAGCAGATGTTGATGATTTTGCCGGTTCCTCTTTCCAGGAAGTGGCGGCCGGCGATTTGCGACAGCAGGAATACAGTGTTCTGGTTGAGGTTGATAACGTCGAACCAGTCTTTTTCACTGTGGTCTTTGGCTGGAGTACGGCGGATCATGCCTGCGCAGTTCACGAGAATATCCACATGGCCGGTCAATTCCAGCGCTTGGTCAAATGCTCCTTGCAGCTTGCTGTGATCGCTCAGGTCAGCTTCGATGCTGAGAGCTTTAACGCCGTAAGCTTCAGCCGCTTTTACGGATTCTTCACTGCTGTTCAAGGAAATGGATACAACGTCTGCGCCTGCTTCAGCGAAGGCCAGCAGAATGCCTTGACCAAGACCTTGAGCTGCTCCGGTTACGATTGCTGTTTTGCCTGCCAAACTGAATAATGATGACATAATATAATTCGCTCCTTTTAATTTACGTAATGGTAGATGGATAGGGGAGTCTTACTCTGAGAAGCAGCTCCCGTCTTTGTAATGAGATTTAACCGACTTCAATATTGATGCCTGCACTGCGGAACTGTTCTGCCGTTTCGGACACAAGACCGCTGTCTGTAAGCAGCACATCGACTTCCTGTAATGAAGCAAAGGTGCGCAGCGCGGTATGCCCGAATTTGTGGTGGTCGCAAGCGGCGAATACCTTGCGCGCAGTAGTAACGAGTGCCTGCTTGAAATCAATTAAATCTCCGGTGTAAATTGACAGTCCATGCTCGATATGCACGGCTGTAGCCGACAAAAATGCTTTTTGTATATTTAGCTTTTGCACGTAGGCGACGGCTTCGGGACCGGCCAGCATATTGCGGACACGGTAACCCCCCGGAACGACCAGACGGATGTTATTTTTAGGAACCAGCTCGCTGATGATATATACATCATTGGTAACAACCGTTAGAGGCATATTATCCAGCCGCCGGGCAATTTCCAGCGTAGTGCTTCCGCCGTCCAGGGCAATGATGTCATCCTCTTCGATATGGGTGATAGCGCGCAGAGCAATCTCGGTTTTTTCGTCGGAGTACTTATCCAGCGGGGTCCTTACAGGCAGAATGCCGAACTGATCGCTTTGTGCCAGCACAGCACCGCCATGCACACGCATAATAAGTCCTTGCTCCTCCAGCTTGCTTAAGTCCTCGCGGATTGTTTTTCCGCTTACCTGGAGCTTCTCGCTCAGCTCGTTCACCGTTACATCCTTCTGGTTCAGCATTACTTCCATAATCATCTCGTGTCGCCGTATCGGGTTCATCCGCCTGCCTCGTCTTTCCGTAGTTGTTTTTATTCTATTTTAATTCTTTCATACCTACGGGGTCCATATCATCATATCGTTTGTTGTCTCCGGCCATGCTCCAGATGAAGGTATAGTTGTGTGTACCTACACCGCTGTGAATCGACCAGCTTGGAGAAATAACCGCCTGTTCGTTGTGCATCACGATGTGGCGGGTTTCCGTAGGCTCGCCCATCAGGTGGAACACAATGGAATCGTCCGGAAGATCGAAATAGAAGTAAGCTTCCATCCGGCGCGGGTGAGTATGGGAAGGCATTGTATTCCACATGCTGCCCGGTTTCAACTGGGTCATCCCCATAACGAGCTGCGCGCTTTGTACGCCGTTCGTATGGATGAAGCGGTGAATGGTGCGTTCGTTGGAGTTCTCTAGGCCGCCAAGTGCGCCGGATTCGGATTCAGCCAGCGTTGTTTTGGTAGTAGGGTAGGACTGGTGTGCAGGAGCCGAGTTCAGGTAGAACTTTGCCGGCTTTGCGCTGTCGGCGCTTTTGAACACGACATCCTTGGATCCTTGTCCGACATACAGACATTCTTTGAAATCTATCTCATATTCGGTTCCGTCGACAACTACCGAACCTTTGCCACCGACATTGATGATCCCGAGCTCGCGGCGTTCCAGGAAGTAGGTTACTCCAAGCTCTTTCAGGTCAGTGGTCAGTACGACATCCTCATTTACCGGATTAGCACCGCCAACGATCATGCGGTCTTCATGGGTCAGGACAAGCTTCAGTTCATCCGGAGCAAAAATGACAGGAATGTGGAACTCCTTGCGCAGGCGCTCGGTGTCAAACTGCTTAACTTCATTCGGGTGTGATGCAAAACGTCTTTCCATTGCGGATTCAATCCCCTTCGCAAACGTATTTTCGTTCGTATAGGTACAATTTAATCCATATACGTTCATTTGGCAAGACATAATCTTTTTTAGTACGTTTATTTTAGTTTATTTGTTCGGTTTTCCGATTGCCATATGAACTGAAAGCGTGCACAATATAGTAAAAATGAAACCCTGGGAGGGGAAAATGATGTCGGCGGAACCAAGCAGTAACCGGAGTCATTCCTATAAAGACCGTCAGAAGGAAATCATCAATAAAGTAGCAGGGGAAGCCGAACGGCTTCCGCTGCTGGATAGCGGCTTGTGGTTCCATGATGATGTGCGCAACAACTTCTATTATGCATGCTATCTGTTTGCAGCTGCTGTAGATGACAGTTTCCGGCTGGATTCAGACAGGGAGGCTGCGAGGAAGAAGGCAGAGGCAGTGCTGCTGGAAACGGTGCTGCTGCAGAACAGGGAGCCCGGGACGCCCCTTTATGGACACTGGCCGCTTAGCCTGCACCCGGTTCCGCGGGAAGCCGCCCCGCATGAACTCCCGGTAGAGATTATGGGCAGTCTGATGGCCTGGTTCTGCAGGCAGTACAGCAGCTTGTTCAGTGCCGGTCTGCGGATTGCCTTCCATACGGCGATCGGGCATATTTACCGGAGCGGCTTCTTTCGCAAAGACATAGAGAACTATGGCCACCACGAGGCTAAATACACGGCGGCGAAGCTGATCTTCGGCCGGCTGTTCGGGGATGAGGAGCTGCGCGAAGACGGGCGGGCAAGCCTGGAGCAAATGCTGGCCTATATCCGGGCTAAGGGGATGCCGGAATATGGCAGCCTGCCGTGGTTCTGGCACTGGGTGCAGGCGTTCACCTGCGCCTGGGAGCTGGAGGAGGACAGCGGAGTGAAGGCCGTTCTTGGTGAAATGCTCGATCACCTGTGGAGTGAACGGGCGGCGTTCTACTTCCGCGGAGCGTGGGCCGGTGCTCATTCCCGCGGCTGGCCGCATGATGTGCCGGGCGACCGCAATGTGCTGCACGACTATGTGCAGTTCGGGGAATTCAGTCTTCCCGGCAGGATGCCGCGTACGGAATATGCCGGTTTTCTGTTCTACGAAGCACCGGCTCAGATCCGTGAGCTTGCGCTTGACCGCCGGACACCGGCGGAGGTGAAGAAGCTGACGCAGAAGGTGGTGTCCGGTGATCCCGCTCCACAGCCGCTGCTGCATTCCTACGCTTATATCACCGGAGAATATGCTGCCGGGGGACTGTGGGAGCGGGTGGAGGAGTTCGACAATGAACAGCTACGCTGGGCCTACTCTTTGCCGGTTAGCGGAGAGGCCGGGGCCAATCAGCTGTATTTTTTCCATCCGGGTAAAGGGTATCAGGAAGGCGATCCGCGTCACCAGAGTGCTTATATGGAGGTTCTTTATCACAAAGGTACGGTTATATCTTTGTTTCCTGTACCTAAAGGCAAAGATAACACAGTCATCGGTGTTCTGCCGAAAGGCCAGTGGCTGGAGCAGCCGCAGGCGCTGTTCGGGCTTGTTGATAACGTTTATTTTGCCGTCTATTTATCCAACACGTATGAGTTGGTTGAACGGAAGGATTACTTAGAGGTACAAGCGTCAGGGATGCCGGGCGGTGTAGTGGTCGAGGCGATGGAAGTCAAACAAGCCGTACAGCGCGGCATTGTCAGCCTTGCAGAATTTGCATTAGAGATGTCGGCTAAAGCGCCTGTTTTTGAGGCAGTGACTGTACTGGCGGCGGAATATAATACTTCCGGCGGAGATCAGCTGAGACTGGAAGTTTCCGAGGGTGAAGGATCAGCAGCTCTGCATAATGGTAAGAGGATAAGCATGGAGGATTATGCTGTCTAAACCTATTTGCGATTCAGCTGTGAATCCTTTACAGTCTGGGTAACAGGTTCTGCTGCACGTTGCTGCAGATTACGTTAAACAGGAGGGATCAAGATGACCGCTAAGTTGAAAAGAGTGCCTGAAGGCACTACAGCCACCTTTGAACGTCATTACAAGCATTCTGTAGAAAAGGTCTGGGCTTATCTGACTGACAATGACCTGCTGCCGGAGTGGTTCTCCGAGCTGCGCGTGAAAGAGCTGCGGACCGGCGGCAGTATGGTATTTGATATGCAGGACGGCAACCTTATCGAAATGAGGATTTCCGAGTGTAAGCCGGCTTCGGTGCTGGAATATAGCTGGGGCGAAGATAAGGTCCGTTTCGAGCTGGCTGCCGAGCCGGAGGGCTGCCGCCTGCTGCTGATAGAAACAATAGGTACACTCACGGATCATACTCCAAAAGACCTCGCCGGCTGGCATGTCTGTCTGGATGTGATTGAGGCGCTGCTGGACGGTGTTGTGTTTCAAGACCGCAAAAGGGCATGGGAACAACAATACGAAACGTATATTGCACTGGTTGAGGGATACCGCCAGAGCTGAATGCTGAGTGTAAAGAGCTGCCCTTGTGGCAGCTTTTTAAATAAAAGGTTAGAACCGCACTGACGGCGGAACGAAGGCCGCCAAGGAATAAAGTGCAATACTACTAACGTCTAATTGTTCCGGCTGCACGGACAGGCTATGCTAGAGTTAGCAGGAACAATTTCCCTGCCGATACTGCTGTGTAAAGGAGTATGTAATGGACATGAATCATATGGCGGAAGCAATTCTTGAAGAAGTGAAGAAGGAAATAGACCAATGGATGGCCTATATCAACGATAAGGACGCAGAAAAAACTGTGAAACGCACTACGCTTCAGGTGGGCATTCACGGCTATGCGCTCCTTGAATATGCGGATGGCAGAGTGGACATGACAGATAACGTGCTCGATCTATCACTGCCGGGTAACAGTAAACAGAATACCAGTGAACAGCTGACAGAGGAGCAAGTGCGGGGGCTGATTCCTGAGCTGGCTGCGTATATGCAGCACCACATAAGTACATTACCGCGGGCGGTGATTGACTACCGGTTTACGTTTGACGGGAAGTTCGGGGTCCGCGGCGGAGAGGTCAATGTACGTATTCTCGATTATGTAGATGAGGAGAAGAAAGAGCAGCTGCTGGAACGGATCAGCCTTTATATCTCGGGCAAGCTCGAAGCCGGGAAATATCCGACCAAGCCGTTAGAAACGTTTTTTCTTTCCCGGCATCTGCTGGATGAAGGTCTGTATGGGGAATTGGATTCCGGCAAAATCATCGCTGTGTTTGAGAGAATACAGGAGCTGAACAGAGGGAACAAGCATCTTGCGGAGCACCGCCGTACTCTGACAGTGGCCTTAAGGAATTGGGTAGAAGATCAGTGGCTACCCCGTTACTTCAAGAACACAGGTACACAGTGGCAGAGGGAATATAAGAAGAAAAGTGGAGCAATGCTGGACATGACCGGGCAAAGCTCCGTCGAGCTTGTAATTTATGCCGCCATTTGTATCCTCAAATATGAGCCTTCCTTCAGCAGAAGTGTGGGGCTTACCTTCTTGAATTGTGCGATCGAGCTCGGCAGCAGCCGGGCTGAACAACTGATGAAGCAGGGCAGCGGAGCCTTTGCTGAAGATGATGTGAGAATACGCGGTGAACGGGTAGAATGCAGCGCTAATGATGTGTTTGCCGAGGTAAGCGTCCATATTAAACAGGAGTCAGGGGAGAGCTATGCACAGGCGCTCCGGTTTCTGATTAATCTGCTTAAGCTGGGCTTTCCCAAAAGCTATCAGATTAAGCTGAAATCTGCAGTGAAGTGCTGGCTGCCGATTAAAGGACTGGCCAAGTCGGGCACGCACCGCTTTTTTGCGAATGCGCTTGAATATCCGGAGGTGCACCCGCTGCTGGAAGAATACGCCAAGGCGGCTATGGAAGCCTTCGAATGGTATACGGATACGGAAGGGGAGAAGAGCTGCATGCCGGGCAGCTATGCGGTCTTCGGACTTGGTCTCACAGATCCGGTATATTTCCCGCTGGCCGGACAATATATGGAGAAGGTAGACGTTGAACATCAGTCGGTCCAGAACGGCTTCACAGCAGCTTTATCCGAACATTACGGCCTTAACGGAGAGACTCTTCCCTTACTGGTGACGTGTATGCTGTACAGCACCGAAACCTTGAAGCTGAAGATTAGGGATGAATTGCAGGATGGAGAGCTGCTTAGACTCCTGCTTGATCAAGTCCGCGGCCTCAAATACTACCAGGTGGAACATCTTGTTTACCTGATCTGGGGTGGGACGGACAAGTTGAAGAAGCTTGCTGACAAAGCTGTGGGGGACAAAAAGCAATACCTTACCGGCCTGATCCAAGCAGCCAAACGCGGCTAGCGCCCTCATACTTATAATATCTGCATAGTAAGTGAAATTTAATGAATAATGGGGGTGCCTCATGGAGCGGTTCATGGCTGCTGAGACACCTCCATAATTTTTAACTGTTCACTGCTGCTGTTTGAAGACAATAAAGTATTAGACTGCCCAACCGTCAGGATTGCTAAGGCGATCAAAATTAATATTCCGATTCCTACGGAGAGCAGTCCGGTTTATCTATTTTTTAAGTAAGAAGCACTACCATTAAATATCATTGAGCCACACATTGTAACCATCATCCATGAAAGTCTGGATTGATCTTTATAGCCTTCATCTATAAAAAAAGATATTGCAATAATAACAGTTGCTATACTGAATAAGATCCCAAGCATTTTTATTAGTTTCCTCAATGTAAACCTCCGTCCTATTAGAAATGTAGCTTAACAATTCAGTATAATAATTTATTTCCTATTTTTTATCCAATTAAAAGTCACCACAACGAGCAAGAACAGACCTGCAATTGACCATAGAATAGTTGTCCATTTAAATGAGTCTCCGCCAGGATACTCACCGTTATAGTTCGCTTGAATAAACGATCCATCACTCAACTTAATCGCAATCGCCTCATTAGTGCTAACACCTTTGATATTGTAATAGTTAGTTCCCTTCGGAAAGTGGTTCGAAAAATTACCTGAGTAGGTGTCTTCAAAATCTGAATATTTTGTAACCTTGCCAATGATTGAATCAACTTGTTCGGGTTCTACCCGGTTGTCTGAAATGATATAAGACTTTCCTTCATTTACAACAAATTTATACGCCCAATCCGCGTGAATAAATCGTATTGCAAAAGATGTGCCTGCAAAACAGATCGCGATTAACAGAAATAAAGATTTTTTCAATAAGTCCCACCTTCTCATCCTTCACACCTCGATTAACGATAGATAAAAGAATTAACTATATTTTACATTAAAATGAGTGAGAATTCTCTCTAAATAAAACAGCAGTGGATGAAAACAACTAGGCTAGGCGGGTTGATGCAGGGGAAGTCCATGTTATAATACATAGGAGCATTCATATGACGGCATAATCGTAATCCGAGTAATGGCTTATTGGAGGAATATCGTGGCAAAAGCGAAAGTGGCCAAACGGCCGACAAGAGATGAATTTGTGCTGGAGGAGATTGGCAACCAGCTGACGGAAGCGATGCAAGAGGAGTCGGTCATTTTGCTGACCGTGTGGGGGAAGGAAGAAGAGCTCCGGGGGCAGATCGTCGGCATGGACTCGCGGACCGGAAAGGTGCATCTCAGTTTGAATGAAGAGATCACCAAGGTTCCTTTTATGGATATTATGGCTATCAATTATCCCAGAGATTAGGTAAGTAAAGATAGAAGGCACTGGGCTTTCAGACCTCCGGACGCTGTCAGGAGGCTGAAGCAGCAGACTTTGGCAGATAGCAGCAATGAGACCCTTGGGAAACCAAGGGTCTTTTGGTTCAGGTGTTACAAATTCATTGCTGAGCGGCATAATCCGTTGCCGGAGGGGATGCCTCTATCCTAAGCATGAAGGTAGACTTATGGTGATGGAACAGAGGAGGGACGAACTTGCTGAATCATTCACTTAGGACAGCACAAGTATGGTCGCCTGCTGCGCTCGGCGGAGGCGGATATATCACCGGTCTGCTGCAGCATCCGGCGGATAGCGGAGTTCTCTATGCCCGCTGCGATGTGGCGGGCGTCTTTCGCAGCCTGGACGGGGGACTGAGCTGGGAGACGCTGAACAGCGGCCTAACCCAAAGCTATCATCATCAGGTACAGAGCTTTGCCATCAGCAGTCATCACCCGCAGGTGATGTTCCGTTGCTCAGGTGAAGTGAGAAGCCGGAAATTTTACGGTGCGGTACACAAATCATCCGATGGCGGCGGAAGCTGGAAGGAAGTCTGCACCGGTATGGGATTCTACGGAAATGGGCCGACCCGGATGTACGGTGAGGTCATTGCGGTCGATCCGCATCATCCGAATATCGTGGCTGCCGGGGGTTATACCGGCGGTTTGTGGATTAGCCGCGATGAAGGCGAGACCTGGCAGCAAACGCTGCTGCCGGAGGAGAGATTCGGCTGCGTCGCTTTTCACCCGGCTATTCCTGGTGTATTGTTCGCAGGCACCATTAGCGATGATGACCTGAATATGGACTATGTGGAGACGGGCGAAGGCGGGGTGCTGGGTCTGCTCCAGGATCAGCCCAGAGGCAAGCAAGGGCGGCTCTATACCAGCCCGGATCTGGGAGAATCCTGGCAGCAGCTGTATGAAGGAGCGAGCTTTGCCGAGCTGGGCTTTGACAGCCGTGATCCGCAGCGACTGATGGTCGCCTGCATCTGGGGCGGCATCCGCAGCAGCAGGGACGGCGGGCGGACCTGGGTATCCACCGGAGCTGGCCTCCTGTCCGGTGAACAACGCTACGGCACGGTGGTTCAGGATCCCCACAACCCGCAGCGGTGGTATACAGCCCCTGATGTGCGGCCACATATGAAGGATATTCCGCCCATTCCCATATATTTTTCCGGGGACGGCGGAGAAGAATGGCAGCTTCTCCGGCAGCACAGGGATGAAGATTTGAGCGGGTTTCCGGCATATATGGATAGCTTCAACGGGGGATCACGTGCAGCGGCAGCAGGCTGGGCGATTTCGAAGCTGATCGTGGACCGTTTGAATAAAGACCGGCTTTATTTGTGCAACTGGTATGGAGTCGCGGTTAGCGAGGATGGCGGAAATACCTGGCGGGCAGGTCATTTCCGGGGGCTGGAAACCACCTGTATGGAAGCAGTAGCCGCAGCTCCCGGCCAGCCCGGCAAATTCTGTGTCACCATGGCGGACCATTCGCCCAAGGTGACAGAGGATGGCGGGGTGACCTTCCGCAATCTGCCCGGACTGGCAGGTTACTCGGGGAGTACCGCTGTGGCCGTCTCCAGGACAAATCCTGAACATTATGTTTACGGGCTTGTTGGCCATGGTCGTACCGCCTGTATCGCCTTAAGCAGAGACGGGGGGCAGACTGCTGAGGCGGTGCTTACCCTTGAAAAGGGCCTGTTCGTCCAGGCTTTGCGGGAGGATGGTATTCTTTCCGGCATGTTCTACGCCTACATCGATGGCGATATTTCCTCAGGGGCTGGCGTATACCGTTCTGCAGACGGAGGGCTGACGTGGAAGCAGACCACATTTCGCCCGCCGGATCATGTGTTGACACTCCCTCACCTCAAAAACTGGATTGAAGCAGAGCTCCTGTCCGTGGTCGTCCATCAGGTTAAGAACGCGTGCGGCGCTAATCAGCTGCTGGCTGCAGACCCCTTCCGGGCTGGGCATATACTTACAGGAGAGTGGAGCGAGGGCATCTGGTGTTCAGCGGATAGCGGAGACACCTGGGAGTCCATTGGAGCGGGGCTCCCTTTTCAACGAAGGGGTCCAGCCTCAGTGCTGAATGCGGTAGCCTATTCTGCCACTCGCAGCGGGACACTGTACGCCGGGTTTATTTCGGAAGGATTGTGGAGCAGCGCCGATAATGGCAAGAGCTGGAGCAAGCTGTTCCCGGCGGGTACAGCCGAGCCGTTCAATGTTTCCGCACTGGCTGTGGGCAAGAGTGAAGGGGGGAGGGATCTGCTGATTCTGGCCAGCGAGCCGATGGTTCACACCCTGAATGAATCCAAGGTGGTGTGCAGCCGGGATGGCGGAATCACCTGGGAGACGTGGGCAGATGACTCACTTGGTGCAGTGCGCTGGAAAGGCATTGCTCTGGATTGTGACAGCAGGCAGGTACTCGCCGTAACCTGCGGCAACGGGGCGTTCCGTACAGAGATAAGCCAAGAATAATTTTGCAAATTGGAAAAATTCTATTTAATAAATCCCGATGAACTGGAATCAGAATAGAAGTTGAATAACTCCAGCTAATTTTTTAAAGTATCGCTGATTGAGGGCTGTACATGAGCAATTAGCTGGAGAAAATCTGTCTAATAATGATTGCACGGCTAATCCCCTAAATAGAAAAATTCATAAGTTCGCTCTATATATAGGCACTTTTCGTCCAGCCTAACGGAATATAGATAGAGTAAATCGTCTATTATATCCTGTCCCGTCATAGGCAATGTTCCCCCGCTATCTTTCGATCTGAAACCTTCTATCTATATTCCTTATCAAGCTGGAATTAGTCGTTGCTCAAGCACAGTTTTCGTTGCTTGGGGTCCTTGTTGACCACAATAGAAAACGCTTACATTTGATGAACCGGACGATTGAAAGATCGTAATCCAACCGGCTGAAATTCAAATGGAGGTTTGATCCAAGTGTTTGCACGAACGGGCAAAAAATGGTTGTATGGCTGGCTGGCCGCCGCTCTGTTTGTTGCATCGATCATTGTGCCTGCTGCACCTTCGCGGGCTGCAGGGGAGAATATGCTGAGCAATCCGGGGTTTGAATCAGGGGACACCGGATGGGAGAAGTGGGGCAGTCCGGTTGTGGTGACAAGTGAGCAGCATGGAGGAGAAAAAAGTCTGCAGGTGAAACGTAATACGGGCGGAGCATCAGCGTCAGTGGCGGTACAGCAAGGCAAAACCTATCGAGTCGGGCTATGGGTGAAATTCGCCGGGACAGGGGTAACGAGCGCATCGGTCGATATGGATATCTTCGGCACGCAGCAAGGTAAGCAGGTCCTGCAATTCTCGGGCTCCACCAGCTGGGAATACCGGCAGCTGCTTTATACACCGGCTCCGGGAGTGCAGTATATCCGCCTGTCCTTCTGGAACAGTACAAGTAAAGACTATTACATTGATGACGCGGTTATCCGGGAGAATGTCGATATAGAACGGCCGACCATACCCGGCGCCTGGCAGACCGAGCGGGAGCCGGATTCACTGAAGCTGACCTGGTCCGGGTCGACTGATGATATGGCGGTAGATTCCTACCAGCTGTCATACAAAAAAACAGATGACCCTGCCTGGACTGTAGTGTCCGTACCTCATCAGGATACTGTTACGGAGTACACCTATACACTGGGCAGTCTTGACCCCTTTTCCGTCTACGCCATTATGCTGCGAGCCAGGGATGCCGCGGGTAACTTCTCCGATTCACGCATGGGGCTTGAAGCAACCCCGGGTGCCAATCTTGTGGCAAATGGAGATTTTGAGAGTGGTCTGATTTCCCCGTGGAAACAAAAAGGGACGGTTTCAACCGTAACCTATGACACCTATTCGGGTCAATATGCGGCCCAGCTCAATCCGGAATCCTTGCTTCAGTCGGGGAAAATATCCGCTGACACTAGCAGTTATATGGTGTCTTACTGGAGCAAGCCTGCGGCCGCGCCGCCTGGCAGCCTTACAGTAAACCTTATTGTCTATCAGGATAGCGGTAAGACTCTGCTTCCGGTCACAACCAGTGCCGCTTCGGGCTGGACGCGTACTGTGCAGCAGCTGAATACTGGAAGCAATACCGAATTCCTGCGTCTGATGACTGCGAATGTTACAAGCGCGAATATCCTGCTGGATCAGGTATTTGTTGGCGCAATGCCACAGCTTCCGACAGATCTATCCCCCGGTGCTCCGGCAGGCTTGGCAGCCGGTAACATCGACGGCGTATCTGCGGAACTGGAATGGGCAGCTTCTACAGGCCCTTTTGGCGTGAAGTCTTACGAAATTTCTTACAAAAAAGCCGCTGAAGGCACATGGTCCAGCCTCTCTATTCCCGCTATTAACGGGAATCCTCTATACACGTACAAACTGGAAGGCTTATCGCCTGAAACCTTGTACGATATTTCCGTAAAAGCGGTGAGTGAAGGGACTGCTGTTTCCGCTGCAAGCACGCTTCAGCTGACTACGCTGAAGATGCACCCGGTCAATCCGGGGGCTTCCGAGGCCACGAAAGCACTGCTGGACCGCTTATATGCGTCGGTAGGAAATGCTGTTTATACGGGACAGCATAACTATTACGAAGAGCCTGCAAAGTGGTATGACACCGCTGCAGAGCTGACCGGCTACTATCCCGCTCTGTGGGGTTCGGATTTTGCTTACTATACCGGCGGAGACCTCGGCGAATTACGCCAGACCATGATTGACGAGGCGATCCTTAAAGGTCAGAACGGAACGATGGTCACACTGACTTACCACGAGCCGCGGCCGATGGACCCGGCAACCGCCGGCTGGGAAAGTGTTACAGGAGATGTAACGCTGGCTGAGATGACGGATATCGTCACCCCCGGCACTGAACTGTATAACCAGTGGGCGGCACAGATTGACGAGGTGGCCGGATACCTGGAGCAGCTAAGGGACGAGAATATTCCGGTCCTGTGGCGGCCGTATCATGAGATGAATGCCGAGTTTTTCTGGTGGGGGGCGCGGCCGGAGCTGTTCAAGCAGCTGTGGAACAATATGTACGACCGGCTCACCAATATGCATGGGCTGAATAATTTAATCTGGGTCTGGAGCCCGAATGCGGAAAGCTCCTGGGCTTATGATTCGGCTCCATATTATCCCGGCCATGACAGGGTTGACGTACTGGCTATGGATATTTACAACAATGATTACCGTGATACGTATTACAGCAAACTGGTTCAGCTCAGCGGCGGCAGACCGATTGCCATTGGCGAGAACGGAGAACTGCCGGACATGGAAATGCTGCAGAGCAAACAATCGCGGTATGTGTATTTCATGACGTGGTCGCAGTATTTGACCGATAAAAATTCGCTTAGCAGCATCCAGTCCCTTTACAGCCATCCCCGTGCCTTGAACAATGGGGAAACGGGTAACGGGCCGTACGTTCCACCGCCTGCAGACAGCTACCTGATCGATGATTTTGAGGGCTACGGCGGATCCAACGGGGAACTGCGAAACAAATGGCAGCGCAATGTCTCCGGCAATGCGGCGACGGTTACGCTGGACACGTACCACCTGAGCGGAGGCAGCTACGGGCTGAAGCTGGATTACACCGTGGGTAATCCCGGCTATGCGGGCGTTTTCCGCAGCATGGGCAAGGAGTGGCCGGGAATGGAAGCCATATCCTTCTGGCTGCAGCCGGACGGATCGAACCGGCAGCTGGCTGTGCAGTTCCATGAGACGAATGGGGAAGTTTGGGAGGCCAGCCTGAAGCTGCAGGGTACTGAGCCGGTCCTAGTGACCCTTCCATTTACGGTGTTTGCCCGGCCGGGCTGGTCTACCGGAGGCAACGGGGTGATTGATCTCGGATCGATTAAGGAGTTTGCCTTCTACATTGCGCAGGGCAGCGGCACACCGGGCAGCGGAACGCTTTATATCGATGACATCAACGCTGTCAAACTCCCTGACGAACCGGAATAAGCAGCGATTTTAAGGGAACAAAGGGATCGTTGCTGAACCACACTTTTCGTTGACGGCGGTACTGGTACGTCCTTCCTGCTGGGCATAAGATGAAAGTGTAAAGCAAAGACACAGGAAGGATGACAACCGTGCAGATCGAACGAAGGGTGCTTCAAACGCAGAAAGGGAGTTCTGATTCCTGGTGGTCCAGGTGGATCAGGCAGTGGGATTTACAGCTGATGGTGGTGCCGGCGCTGATCTTCATCCTTATCTTCAGTTATCTGCCTATGTACGGGGTACTGATGGCTTTTCAGGATTATCAGCTGTTCGGCGGTTTTTTTAACAGTCCATGGGTCGGGCTTAAACACTTCGAAGCGTTTTTTGATTCGCCTGACTTCTGGACGGTTATGCGCAACACGATTGTCATCAGCCTGCTCAAGCTGCTATTTGGTTTTCCGGCCCCGATATTGCTGGCGCTTATGCTGAATGAGGTGCGGCAGATGATGTTTAAGCGGATCATTCAGACGGTCAGCTATCTGCCGCATTTTCTCTCCTGGGTAATCGTTGGCGGGTTCGTCGGTTCGATGCTTTCGACTGATAATGGAAGCGTTAACATGCTGCTGATGAGCCTTAATCTGACGACGGAGCCGATCAGTTTTCTGTCCGTGCCGGAATATTTCTGGGGTATTCTGGTCGCTACGGGAGTATGGAAAGAAATTGGATTTGCGGCAATTGTCTATCTGGCAGCGATTGCCGGCATCGATCCGCATTTGTATGAAGCCGCTTCCATTGACGGGGCGAGCCGTTTTAAGCAGATTCAGCTGATTACCCTGCCCTGCATCCGGCCGGTGATCATCATCTTCATGATTCTGGCTGTGGGCAATATTCTGAATGCCGGATTCGAGGATATCCTGATTCTGGCGACGAACCCGATTCTGCGGGATGTGTCCGATGTGATCGATACGTATGTCTACCGGATGGGGATTCTGAACAGCAGGTTCTCCTATGCGGCGGCGGCAGGATTGTTCAAGGCGGTCATTAGCGTCAGCCTGCTGGCAATCGCGAACAAGGCGGCCAGAAAAATGGGTTCAAGCTTATGGTAAGCGGCAGAGAAGCAGGCACACTTCACATTCACACAAAAGGCTATTCTTTTGTTACAGTCTATGGGGAAGCGGGGAACAGGTTATGATGAAGCTGACGCGGGGCGATAAGGTGCTGCAAGTATTGATTTATATCCTGCTGCTGCTGCTCGGCTTCGTCACCCTGTACCCTTTTTGGAACTCGCTGGTCATATCCTTCAATACGGGGGCGGACACGGCCTTCGGCGGCATTACGTTCTGGCCGCGCAGCCCGACCCTCGACAATTATGAAGTGGTCTTTCATGACAGCCGGATCGGCCAGGCGTTTCTGGTCTCGGTGCTGCGGACGGTGGTGGGGACGGTGCTGTCAGTGCTGTTCACGGCCATTCTCGCTTATGGGCTGTCAAGGCAGGAGCTGTTGGGCCGGAGATATTATATGGTGTTTTGCGTCATTACGATGTATTTCAGCGGCGGGCTTATTCCAACCTTCCTGCTGCTGCGCGAATTTGGCATGATGGACACCTTCTGGGTGCTGGTGATTCCGGGATTGATCAGTGTCTATAACATGATTATTTTCCGGACTTTTTTTCTGGGGCTGCCTGCAGGGCTGGCCGAGTCGGCGCGGATTGACGGCTGTAATCATATCGGAGTGCTGCTCCGCATCGTACTGCCGATTTCAGGGCCCGTTGTGGCAACCTTAGCACTGTTCACGGCAGTCTGGCACTGGAATGACTGGTTCTCGGCCAGCATTTATATCAATGATCCGAAGCTGATTCCCATTCAGACCCTGCTGAAGCAGATCCTCAATTCCAATATTGTCACAGATCAGCTGCAGTCTATCGGGACCAATGCGGCGGCGCAGGACCGGCAGGCGATGATGAAGTCAGTTACAACCAAATCGCTGATTATGGCCACGACAATGGTGGCAACGCTGCCGATTATTATGGTTTATCCGTTTTTGCAAAAATATTTTGTCAAAGGTGTGCTGATAGGCTCACTCAAGGAATAGCCGCATTACTGTGTATAGTAAGTATAAGAGAGGGGTTATTCATTTGGAGCGTAAAAAGAGCTTGCCGCTGATGTCGGCTGTATTGGGTTTCGTGCTGCTTCTGTCCGGGTGCGGAGGAGGCAATAGTAATGCCGGTGTGCAAAGTACTGTGGAACCAACCAAAGCACCGGCGGCTGCTACAGAGACGGCAGCTCCCGCAGAGACGGCAGAAGCCACAGCTGCTGCTGCAGGAAGTACAGTGAAACCGGTCACCTTCAGTTATTACAGCAATTATGACTGGGATACAACGGAGCCGTGGGGGAAGGATTCCACCACTGCCTGGATTCGGGATAACCTTAAGGTTAATATGACAGCCGTGCAATCAAGCGGGGCGGCAGAAACCAAGTTCAGTACGATGATCGCCTCAGGCAGCCTGCCGGACGTCATCATGATGGACCGGGGTGCGAATGTAGAAAGGCTGCGGCAGGCAGGTCTGCTGGTGGCGCTGGATGAATATCTTGATAAATATCCTAATTTGAAAAATAACGCCGGTGAAGCGACGCTCGGTATGCTCCGCTCGGATGACGGCAAGCTGTACCAGTTCCCGAACTGGTATACGTCAAGCCCGAACGGGAACGGCGGCTGGATCGTCAACCGGAAAATCTATAAAGAGCTCGGCTCGCCGAAGCTGGAAACCTATGATGATCTCTATGCTTACCTGAAGCTGGTAAAAGAAAAATACAGCGATGTTATCCCGCTTGAGATTGGAGCCAAGGGACGCGGGCTCGAAACTATGTATGGCGGATTTGCCGAGAACAAACCTTACCTGGCCAAAATCAATCCGGTAGGCAATGAGCTGAAATCGATTTTTGAGGATCCTGTGTTCATTGAGAGTATGCAGTATGCCAGCAAGCTGTTCCGTGAGAAGCTGATCACCCAGGATGCCTTCACACAGACGGGCAATCAGGTGACTGAGAAGCTGGTGACAGGCCGGGTGGCCGTTTATGCGGATGGCGATGTGGTTAACCCAGGCCGGGATGCCAACAATGCTTTGCGTACGGTGGATCCGGAGAGCGGATACGACATTATCTGGCCGATTCATAAGGCGGGACTCGATCCTGCGAAGATTACACCGAACAATTACAATTCCCTTGGCTGGAATGTACTCGTCATTACCAAGAAGGCTAAAGACCCTGAAGCGATTTTCTCATATCTCGACTGGTTAACCGGCGAAGAGGGGCAGCGGATTATTAACTTCGGGCGGCAAGGCCTGTATTGGGATGAGACAGATGCCGACGGTGTACCGATTCTGAATGAGAAGGGGCTGAACACCCCGCAAGCCGATAAGGACAAAGAAAGAATCGGCCGGTTCAACTGGGTTGGCAACACGACCTTTATTGATCAGACCAAAGCCAAGATGGATGCCCAGCTGCCGGCAGAAAAGCAGAACTGGACAACGCTTGCCCAGCAGAAGGTGACCTGGAAAACTTCCAAAAATTTCACGGAGTTTGTGAATCTCGATCCGCTGCCTGATTCCGAGGAGGGCACGATTGCCTCCGCCGTGAACGATATTTTCCTTGAGGCGTATGCCAAAGCACTTTATGCAAAAAGTGATGAGGAAGTGCTCTCCCTGTTGAAAAAAGCGGGCGAAGATGCCGATAAAGCCGGTTATGCGAAGCTGCTGCAGTTCCAGACCGAAAGATGGCAGAACAATCTGAGCAAGATGAAATAACGCTAGAGTCTGATGGAGACGTGGGGTATACTGAAGCCAAGTGTACCCCTTTTAACTAATAAATGTAAATTTAGTTGGAGTCTGAACAGCATTAGCATCAATGGGGCAGAATCTTTGGTTTCATCTAAACGGATTACAAGGGTGGGATGAAATGTACAAGGTGCTGCTGGTGGACGATGAACTGCTTGACCTGGAGGGACTGAGGCGTTTCATGAACTGGGAAGCGCTCGGAATGTCCGTATGCGCTACGGCAAGCAGCGGATTTGAAGCAATGGAAATGCTGGAGAACAACGCTGTTGATATTGTTGTCACCGACATCAAAATGCCGATTATGTCAGGAATGGAGCTTGCCCGCAGAGCGCTGGAGCTGAACCCGAAGCTGAAAATCGTGTTTGTTAGCGGCTATGAGGATTTCCAGTATGCCAAACAGGCGATCTCCATGAGTGCCTCCGGTTATGTGCTAAAACCGGTGGACGATGAAGATATGCGCAGGACACTGGAAGAAGTCAAGCTGTCCCTGGACCGGGAGCAGGTGAATACCCATCTCCGGCAGTACATTTCCGATTCAGAGCCGTTGCTCAAGCGGGAACTTTTCAAGCAGCTCCTGGACGGAAGGCCGGATGAAGAGAAGGTGCTGCAGATGCTGCAGCGGATCGGAATATCCTGGCATGCTGCCAGCCTATATACAGCGGTGCTGGAACCGGATGATTTGAACTGGAAGCTGAACGGCTACGGGGATGCCGTGAAGACGGGTATCGAGCAAAAGCTTGACACGGCAGTTGCGCAGTTTTGCGCCGGGGAACGGATTCAGGCCTGCAGGCTGGATCGGTTCCATTTTGCATTCATTCTGGATAAGAGTTACGACAGCGGAAGGCTGCAGGGGCTGATTCATCAGGCGGTCAGCGGCACTCTGCTTACGGTCACAATCGGAATCGGTCCGGTTGTAAACCGGCTGAGCGAGCTGCATCAGTCGTTTCAGCAGGCAAAGGAAGCGCTGGGCCTGAAGCTGTTCCTGGGCAAAGGCAGGCTGATCCACCACACTGATGCCAAGGAGCCGATTTCAGCTAATGCACGGGATCTGGATGGCATTCTGCAGTCCCTGTTTCAGGCGGTGTCCTCTTACCGGCTGGTTGATATTGACGATTGTAATGAAGAACTGTTCATCTGGGTGGGCAAGATGGAGACCAAGCTGGAGATCTATCAGCTGATCCTGCATATTGTTTCGCAGCTGGACGCTTATCTGCATACGATTAACGAGGATTTCTACCTGCTGCTGGGGCTGGACCGGAAGCAGCTGGGTATTCTGTATCACCTGGAGACGACTCAGGATATGAAGTCCTGGCTCCGCCGGCGGATGTTCGAGCTGTCCGAACGGCTTCAGCGCAAACGCCAGGGCAAGAAACGAAAGCTTGTTGAGGAAATCGAAGCCTATATTGAAGAGCGTCTGGAGCATAATGTAATGCTGCGGGATGCCGCAAACCATTTTTCCTTCTCACCCAACCATCTGGGGCAGATTTTCTTCGAGGAGACGGGCATTTATTTCTCGGATTATGTCTCCTTGAGACGTCTGGAGCGGGCGAAGCAGCTGCTCGGCGATCCTAAGCTGAAGGTCTATGAAGCCGCAAACAAGGCCGGCTACAAAAACCTGTCGCATTTCAGCAAGCAATTCAAGGAACATTACGGTGTCAGTCCAGGCGATTACCGGAGACATCTGTAACATGCGGCGCATGCTGAATATGCCCTTTGGCTATAAACTGATCCTGCCTTATGTGCTGTGCCTGCTACTCGCTGTAGGTACGGTAGGGGGGTTCGCCTACACGAATTCCGTGAACTCGCTAAAAGAGAAGACGCGGGAGAATATTCAAGGCACACTCCAGCAGATGCGTGATAATATCCGCTATCACACGGACAATATCGAACGGATATCCAATATGCTGTATTACAATTACAGTCTGCAAAGCGCACTGCGCCGCTACGATCAAGGCTGGTACAGCTATGAGACGATGACCAAGACACTGATGCCGGCGCTTGAGAATCTTCTAAACTATACGGGTAGTAATATAGGCTTATCTGTCTATCTTCAGAACGACAGCCTGTCTGAGGTCTTCTATTATGACAATGGCCAGAATCCGCTGCTCTCGACTAAGCGGTACGAAATTTTTCATCTGAAGCGGATTGAAGCAGAAGCCTGGTACCGGGAACTGAGGCTCTCTGAAACCATGGCGGGCCAAAGTATTTGGCGGCAGATTCTGCGCGATGAGGCGAACGGCAATATCTCGCTGCTGGAGCGGATGGATGATGTACAGCGCGGCAAGAGTATTGGCATGATCCGGATTTCAGTGCAGATCAGCGATCTGCTGGACGCCGTAGATTACCGGAAAATTGGCGGTTACAGCACACTGCGTGTGGTTGATGGAACCGGCAGGGTGGTCATAGAATCCTCACCGGAAAATACGGCCGGAGAGAGCGGCAGTATGGATCGAAACCGGCTGCTGCTGAGCGAGCCGCTGGATGGACTGGGCTGGGAGCTGCAGGCTTATGTTCCGAACAGTCTGTTCGATGAAAGTGCGGATAAGGTGCGAAGGATGACCCTGCTCGTCTGTCTGGTCAGCGCGATTGTACTGGCTGGACTCGGAATCGGGGTGTCGAGTTATTTTTCGCGGCGGATTCAGAAGATTGTAGGCTCGTTGAATGACTTCCGGGACGGGGATTTTCAGAAGCGGATCAGCTATACGGGCAACGACGAGCTGGGACAGATCGCTGCAGCCTTCAACCGGATGGGCAGCAACATCGAAGAACTGATTCACCGCAATTATGCTGTAAGCCTCCAGAAAAAAGAAGCAGAGCTGGAATCACTGCAGGCACAGATCAACCCCCATTTCCTCTACAATACCCTCTCATCCATTAGCAGGCTGGCCCAGTTCGGCGATGTTCAGACGCTGCAATTGCTGGTCCAGGAGCTGGCCAAATTCTACAGGCTTTCCTTGAACCGGGGTGAAATACTCACGACAGTAGGCAAGGAAATTGAACATGCGAAAGCTTATATTGCCATTCAGTGTATTAAATACGGTGACCGGATGAATGTCTATTACGACATTGATCCTGAAGTGCTGGAGTTCACGACCGTCAAACTGATCCTGCAGCCAATGCTGGAAAATGCGCTGGAGCATGCCTGGTTCGGAAGCACCATCGGCATCCGGCTGGTGGTGGAGAAGCGCGATTCGGACATCGTATTCAAAGTCATCGATACCGGTGTCGGTATGAAAGCTGAGACGATCCAGCAGATTCTGGACCCTGACGGTCCCCGGATCGGCTATGGCATCCGCAACGTCGATTCACGGATTAAGCTGCATGGCGGCAGCCGCTACGGCGTCGTCATTGGCAGCCGTACCGGGATTGGCACCTGTATCCAGATCACTATTCCCCGCCGGATGTAGCGGTTCCGCTGCCTTATCCGCGCTAAAGGAGCTTCGGTCCATTTGAAAAAATCAATAGTCACGGAAAAGTATGAAATAACCCTGGAAGGCGGTTCTACAGACTTTGAAACCGCACTTTCACTGGAACAGCTAGAGAGCGGAGTACAAGTCGTGACGCTTAGGCTTACGGCAGCTGTTCCGGCGTTGCCTCCTAAGCTGTCCTTTACTTGGAGCTGTAAGGCAATAGATGTCCAAGGTCTGTGGCATCCGGCTGCAGAGCGCAGCCGGGCGCTGATACCGGACTGGTGGGAAGGTTTTGCCTCCAGATCGGCATCCTCCGCACCTGTCGTCTGTCTTTACGGCAACCGTGGCCACAATGTGCTGAGCTTTGCCTGCTCGGATGTCATGAACCCGCTGAAGCTGCATGCAGGATTAAATGAAGAGACGGCCAACTTTCACTGTTCTGTGACGCTGTTCTCTGAACCGGGTGCGCCGCTGGCCTTCTATGAAGCCCGGCTAAGGCTGGATTCCCGCAGGATTCCGTACTTTCAGGCGCTGGCAGGTATAGCGGACTGGTGGGCCGGCTTCAATGGCCATGAGCCTGCCTTTGTGCCGGACACGGCCCGGGAGCCGATGTATTCCACCTGGTACAGCTTTCACCAGCAGCTGACGCCGGAAGCGGTGGAAGCAGAATGCAAACGGGCAGCAGAGCTGGGTTGCAAGGCGGTCATTGTGGACGACGGCTGGCAGACATCGGATGCCGCCCGCGGCTATGCCTATTGCGGAGACTGGAAGGCCAGCGCCGGCAAAATACCCGATATGAAGGCTCATGTCGCAGCAGTGCAGGAGTCGGGGCTGAAATATATGCTGTGGTATGCGGTTCCGTTCATTGGCAGGCACAGCGGAGTATGGGAGAGATTCAAGGACAAACTGCTCTATTTCCATGAAGGCTTCGGTGCAGGGGTAGCCGATCCGCGTTATCCCGAGGTGCGGGAATATTTGACCGGTATCTATGAGCAGGCGCTGCTGGAGTGGAATCTGGACGGGTTTAAGCTGGATTTCGTTGACAGCTTCTACGCACTTCCGGAGGATGCAGGGAGGATGGACAGCGGACGTGACACGGCCTCTGTTCCGGTGGCTGTTGACTTGCTGCTGGGCGGAATTATCACCCGGCTGCGCCGCTTGAAGCCGGACATTCTGATCGAATTCCGCCAAAGCTATACCGGCCCCTTGATGCGCAAATACGGCAATATGTTCCGGGCGGGAGACTGCCCGAATGATGCGGTCCAGAACCGGATTAAGACGATAGACATCAGGCTGATCTGCGGCAATACGGCGGCTCATTCCGACATGCTGATGTGGAATTTGGAGGAGTCTGCCGCGGGTGCTGCGCTTCAGTTTATCAACATCTTGTTCGCTGTGCCGCAGATTTCCGTCCGGCTGGCAGAGCTGCCGCAGCCACATCTGGAGATGCTGACCTTTTGGCTTGGGTTTTGGCGCGAGCACCGGGATGTGCTGCTGGAAGGCAGTCTTGAGCCCTGGCATCCGGAGCTGCTCTACCCGCTGGTCATGGCCCGGAATTCCCGGAAGCTGATCGCCGTTGCCTATCTGGATATGGTAATTCCCTTATCCGGTGAGCTTCCGGAAGAAGTGCTGGTGGTGAACGGAACGCTGCTTACCCGGCTGGTCCTGGAGCTGGACAGGGACGCCGGGCAGCGGTGGGTCATGATCCGCGATTGTCAAGGGAATACCGTTTCACAGGTTTTGGCGGCGATGGGCAAAGGGATTCATGTACTGGAGGTTCCGGCTGCCGGTGTGATTTCAATTCAGGCGGTTGTGACCTGATTTCATTCATGCTTGTGTTATAATACTTCCAATATACACATATGGCAGCGCACCTTCCAGAACGGATCGCACGGCCGGAAAGGTTGAGGAAAGATGCAGATAAGCAAAACGAACGCCCTGCGGATGCTGGACGCCAAGGGCATCAGCTACGAGATCCATTTATATGACAATGAGGATGGAGCCGTCCACGGCACAGCGGTTGCCGAGAAAATCGGTAAGGCACCGGAAACCGTCTTCAAGACGCTGGTCTCGCACAGCGGGCAGAACCTTTATGTATTTGTCATTCCCGTAGCCGAAGAGCTTGATCTGAAGAAGGCCGCCAAGGCCGCCAGGGAGAAAAAAATCGAGATGCTGCCGATGAAGGATCTGCTGAAATGGACAGGTTATGTCCGGGGCGGCTGTTCTCCTGTCGGGATGAAAAAGCTGTATCCGACCTTTATTGAGCACAGCGCGGAAATTCTCGACACGATGGCCGTCAGCGCAGGTAAAATCGGCATGCAGATGGAGCTGGTCCCGCAGGAGCTTGCTGACATGACCGGAGCCGTATTTTGCGAGCTAATCAAATAATACCGGTATTGAAAAGGCAGTGGTCCGAAGATTCTCCGGAGCCACTGCTTTTTTGCTGCAATATAAACCAATCAAAACCGGGCCGCCAAAAGTCCCAAGTATTCTTTCAGTGCCAGTCCGGTACTTTGCATAGCACTCCCCGAAGGAGCGAATTTCCCGGGATACAGTGCCGTACCCCGGCTGGAAGTATAGTCTGTCGGATAGGCCAGCGGATCCAGTCCGGCCTCATGGAACTGTGCCATCGCCCGGGACATATGAAAGGCAGATGTCACCAGAATAGGCTGACGGAGCCCCAGTTCCTTCATAAGTGCAGCGGTATTTACGGCATTCTGCTCCGTATTAAGCGACTGGTTCTCCGTTAGAATGTCTGCTTCCGGAATCCCGAGGCCAAGCAATTGCCGTTTCGCGGTATCGGCCTCGTTGCCGCTGTCACTGAACACCTGTCCGCCGGAGAAAAGGACCGGGAGTCCGTCTAGACGGTGCAGCCGAACTCCGGTGAGCAGACGGTTGGCGGCTGAACCCAGCAGGTTCCCTTCACCGTCGATATCGGGAGTGCCGGAGGTTGCGCCTCCGCCCAGCACCACAATAACATCGCCGGTAATATTGTCTGGCTGCTCGTAATTATTCTCCAGGCTGCGGATCAGCGCGTCGCCTACCCAAGGAGTCATCGAGAGATAGAGCAGCAGCGTTACGGCTGACAACACGATGGCCTGACGGCGGCTGCTACGCCACAGCCAAATGACCAATGCAGCCAGCAGGACAATAAACAGGCCTGGCGGCAGAATGAAGCTGTAGGCAAATTTAATAAGATAAATCAGCAGGATCAACCGCCCTTTCCTAGGATATAATCTCTAGCCGTATTGTACCATGAAGTAATTAGCAGGTGCTTCTGGATCTGGGAGGAGGGAATCCGGTACGGCTGTTCATTTACAAAAGATTGAGCGGGTCTCTGGTGGTGGATTGAACGGTTTTGCGGTATTGCCGGGGAGTGACTCCTACAATTTTTTTAAAGACCGTGTTGAAAGAATCCATGTCGCGGTAGCCGACAGACTCGGCAATCAGCTGGACCTTCTGCTTGGAAGTCCGTAGCAGCTCACAGCTCTTCTGAATCCGCAGGTTCTGCAGGTAGGAGCCAAATGGCTGTCCGGTATGGGTGCGGAACATGCGCTGCAGATGTCTTACGCTCCATTTCGACATTTCCGACAGACCCGCCAGCGTAAGCGTCCCGGAAAGATTGTGATCCAGATAGTGGATAATCGCGGTAAAGTCAGAGCTCTCTGCCGGAGATTTGTCTACAGGAGCTATTTTCGTTCTGTATACTGTGACAATCAATTCGCTCAGCAGGGCAATCAGCATGGTTGCGGAACCCTCTCTATATCCGGAGCCTTCGCGGTATAAACTCAGCATCAGGCGCTCGATCGTCCCCTTATCATCGAAAACGGAAAAGTATGGTGAGTCGCTCCTCCCAAGTCTCCCCAGATGCTCGCGGATGTGGGACTCCTGCACAATAACGGAAAGACGATCGACCATATGACCATCAAACAGGCAATTATAGACAATTAGGCGGTTGCCGTGGGCCTCGGATGTAGCAGGACGGAACACATGTGACACGCCCACCGGTATGACGAAGAGCATGCCCTTTTGCACAGGAAAAGTATCCTGTTCGATATGATGGAACCCCCGGCCTTCTGCTACATAACAATATTCAATAAAATCATGCGCATGAAAAGGAACGGCGAAGTCCTCCGTCGCGCGGTTGACCAGCAGATGCAATTGATTCTGCAAGAAAGTATCACTTGTGAACAGTTCGGCTTTTCGCTGCATGGAAATCCTCCTCCTGCAAAATGGCCTGATTACCGGGAGGTTATGGCCTGAATGCCCGTTAATGTAAGCGGTAACGCAGCTATAATTATAAGACAAAGGACGTTTTATAGCTAATAAGGGAGGAATCTTACCTATGTTGTGGGTCACTAAACTCCGCTGCGAGTATAAGGAAAATCCGCTTGGCCTTGATGTGCCGGCACCAAGAATCAGCTGGCAGCTCCGCTCCGACAGCTGGAACTGTTTACAATCGGCTTACCGGATTCAGCTTGCCCGGGATGCTGCCTTCCAGATGATCTTATGGGATTCTGCAAAAGTACAGTCCGCACAATCCGTGCATGTTGAATTGACGACGCTGAAGCCGGAGGCCCGTACGCGGTATTATTATCGTGTTCAGGTGTGGGATCAGGAAGGGAACGGGTCAGCATGGTCGGCAGAAACGGCTTATTTTGAAACGGGCCTGCTGGCTGAAGGGGCGTGGCAGGGGGATTGGATCAGCGCCCCTGCAGCTTGTTTTGCCCAGGATGCTGAGGCATGCCCGCTGCTCCGTACGTTCGTACAAGTCGATGGGACTGTGGCCAGAGCCAGAATATATGCTACCGCACTCGGATTATATGAATTGCATTTGAACGGCAGCCGGGTGGGAGATCATTATTTTACACCGGGCTGGACGAGTTATGGCAAGCGGCTGCAATACCAGACTTATGATGTCACCAGTTACCTGCATGAAGGTGTGAATACACTTGGTGCACTGCTAGGAAACGGATGGTATAAAGGCTATCTGGGATATAAACAGGATAAAGAGATCTACGGTTCTGTGGCTGCCCTGCTGCTGGAAATGCACCTATGGTATGAAGACGGCAGGGAGGAACGTTTTCTTACAGGCCCGCAGTGGCTGGCTGCGGAAAGTGCGGTGCGGATGTCGGAGATTTATATGGGGGAACGGTATGATGCCCGCCTGGAGCGGGATATTATGGACCCGTCGCCGAATGGCTGGTATCCGGTAGAGCTTCATCAACATTCTAAGGAGATTATCACCGCCCAGGAAAATGTTCCGGTTACCAAGATCGAGGAGATGCAGCCTATTGCCATCCTGACAACACCGCAGGGTGACACCGTCCTCGACATGGGCCAGAATATGGTCGGCTGGCTGAAGTTTACGGTTCAGGGAGAACGTGGCTGGACGGTTCAGCTTCAGCATGCGGAAATTCTGGACCGTGAGGGCAACTTCTACCGTGATAATATCCGTGCTGCTGAGCAGCTGATTTCTTATACGCTGAAAGGAGGAGCGGCAGAAACGTATGAGCCGCATTTCACATTCCAGGGGTTCCGTTATGCGAAGCTTACTGGATTCCCGGAGTCTGTCGGCCTGGGGGATTTCACAGGGGTCGTCCTGCACTCGGACATGGAGCGCACCGGCCATTTCGAATGTTCCGATCCCCTCGTGAATCAGCTGCATCATAATATCCTGTGGGGTCAAAAGGGCAATTTTCTCGATGTGCCTACCGATTGTCCGCAGCGGGATGAACGGCTGGGCTGGACCGGCGATGCCCAGATGTTTGTCCGTACCGCTTCCTATCTGATGAATACCGGGCCGTTCTTCACGAAATGGCTGCGGGATTTGAAAGCGGACCAGCTGCCCGGCGGAGGCATCCCGTTCTATATTCCGAATCTCACGGATACGTTCTCTGAAGGCTGGGGCGACACTGAACACTCCTCTGCCGCCTGGGGGGATGCCGCAACGATTGTCCCGTGGACGATTTACGAAATGTATGGTGACCGCAGGTTGCTTGCCGAGCAGTACGCCAGCATGAAGCAATGGGTTTCATATATCCATGGAGAAGGAGACAATCCGTATTTGTGGAATACCGGATTTCATTTCGGTGACTGGCTGGGTCTTGACTCCAAACCGGACAGCTATGTAGGAGCTACAGACCGGGATTACGTGGCTACCGCTTTCTATGCCTATTCCGTCGAGCTTACCTCCAAAGCGGCAGCTATACTGGGTTTGGCTGAGGAGGCTGCTTATTATCAGGAGCTGCATGGCAAAATAACCGAGGCTTTCCGCAGCGAATTCCTCACGCCCTCGGGGCGTCTTGCGGTTCCGACGCAAACTGCACAGGTATTGGCGCTGCGATTCGGGCTCGTTGAAGGAGAGGCGAAGGAGCGGGCGGTCCACAAGCTTACCGAGCTGCTGGCGGAGGCGGGGAATCACCTGACGACCGGCTTTGTCGGTACCCCGTATCTAAATCCTGTGCTCAGTGAATGCGGGAAGGGGGAACTTGCGTATGAACTGCTCTTTAAGCAGGATTACCCGTCCTGGCTGTATCAGGTGACGAAGGGCGCAACGACGGTCTGGGAGCACTGGGACGGGATCAAAGAGGACGGCAGCTTTTGGAGCCCGGACATGAATTCATTCAACCATTATGCCTACGGCGCAATCGGAGAATGGCTGTACCGCTATGTTGCCGGAATCGGACCGGAGGAAGCAGAGCCCGGGTTCAAGGTGATCCACATCAAGCCGCAGCCTGGCGCAGGTATGGATTTTGCACAGGCTGCGGTTGAGACGATGTATGGTCCGGTCTCGTCCTCCTGGAGACGTTCGGCAGACGGCATGATGGAGATTGGGATTTCAATTCCGGCCAATGCCAGCGGAGTGGCGGTACTACCGGGAGCACAGCTGGAGGAACTGCAGGAACAAGCGCTGTCCGCCGGACAGGCGGCAGGGATCCGGGAGATGAAGGCTGTAAGCGGAGGAGTAGAATGTAAGCTGGGATCAGGCAGTTACCTGTTCAAGTACAATCTGCTGGACTGACGCAGCTGGATGAGCGAAGCCAGAAATACTATAAACGCAGACGAACAATACCTTAGTTAGAGCTGTTCCAGTGAATCTCAACAGATTCCGGGCAGCTCTTTTTGCGTATGGAAATAAGATTTGTAATGTATACGCATCATATGTTACTGTTAACCTATGATAAAACAAACGGAGTGAGTGCAGATGTCGATCAATAATGCCATATTAGGCCTCCTGAGCAGCAGGCCGTTAAGCGGCTATGACTTGAAGAAGCTTATCCAGGAATCCACGTTCATGTACTGGTCGGGCAACAATAACCAGATTTACAAAGCGCTGGTAGAGCTTTTGAACGAGGGGTATGTAACGAATGAAGTACAGCACCAGGAGAGCTCGCCTTCTAAGAAGATCTATACAATTACTGCTGCAGGGCAGCAGGAGCTCAGACGCTGGGTGCTGTCCTCCCCGGAGCAGCCGGAAGTCCGGAAGACTTTTCTTATCCAGCTAGCCTGGTGTAACGGGCTGGAGACGGACGAAATCCTGCAGATGCTTGCCGGCTACGAGCAGGAAATCCGCTCACTGATTCATCTGGAACAGGGGAAGGCGGTAAAGGGTGTTTTTGCACCGGACAGAAGCCCGCGGGAAGCATTGATCTGGCGGATGATCGATGCGAATATCCTCTCTACCTACACCAGTGAGCTGCAATGGATTGGCGAGATCCGTGAGGCTATTATTCATGAAAATGAAAAGGAAGTGGATGCTGTGAATATTCAAGTGATTACCAAAGAAGACCAGCAGTACATTAACTACAGGTTAACGGACGGCAAGCTCAGCACAGAACAGGATATTCTGGATCTGGTCGGCATCTGCATGGAGCATGATATTTATAGAGTGCTGCTTCATGAAGAGGTGCTGTCAGAGGACTTTTATAATCTGCGGACGGGTCTGGCCGGAACGGCACTGCAAAAATTTATCAACTACCGGATCACTGCGGCTGCTATTATAAACGGGGATCAGGCAGACAAGGGGAGATTCAAAGAGCTGCTGGCAGAGCTGAGCCAAGGGAATGCCTTCAGAATGTTCGCGCTGGAAGCTGATGCGGAAGCATGGCTGCTGCAAGTGTAATATCGAAATTGTTGATGGAGTGAACCTATGGACATTCAGATCAGGAAACTGAGCCACTTGGAGCAAGCCCGGAGCATAGAAATGGACAGCAGTTTTATCATTGATTCCATGCTGAACCTGACTATTAACGGCGGGCAGATAGAATATAAAGTTATTGAGCTGGCCAGTTACCGGAAAAGTTATGAAGAACTATCTGCCGGTGATTTCAAGGAATATATCGGAAACCCCAATAAGACATGTTATTTAGCCTATGCGGGGGAAGTCATTGTAGGGCAGATTTTGTTGAAAAAACACTGGAACAAATACGGCTATGTAGATTATCTGAAAGTAGACAACGAATATAGGGGATTTGGCATCGGCAGGCAGCTGATCGGGCGAGCCAGGCTCTGGGCGGAGGCGGGCGGCATGCCGGGCCTCATGTTAGAAACGCAAAACAACAATGTCAGGGCATGCAAATTCTATGAAAGCTGCGGTTTTGTGATCGGCGGATTTGATTATCTTCTCTACAAGGGGTTGCATCCCCACGCGAATGAAGCTGCAATTTACTGGTATCTGATGTTTGAATAGCAAAAGTTAACCAAAAGCATGGAACGAATCTTGAGGATTCAATTCATGCTTTTTTGTTTGCTGTCGATTATTATCAACAAAAACATGAAAAGATTTAGTTAAATAAAAAATTCTAATTGACTAATTGCTGATTCTGCCATTAAAATAAAACCGTTCAAGCTGTTCTCACGATAATTGGTTCGTATTTATATAAAATAAACCAAAACTCGCTGGAGAACATTTTTTCAATTATTCAATGAAAGCGTTTTAATATCTAAATAGCAAAGGAGGCTGCTGCGAACCAGAACTACCGTTTAGTTTCTTCTTAAACTACTCTTTAGAATCGGAGGATTTTACATTTTGAACAAAACAACTGGCAAGCTAACAGCTTCGCTCCTTGCGCTGCTGCTGCTCGTACCCTCGCCGATGATGGCAGCTTCCGGGACGGTGAACGAATCCGGCAAAACAGGACAGCTTACCCAAACCACGGTGTCTGACTATAAGGGACATTGGGCAGAGGCTGATTTTCAGTCATGGGTAGAGAACGGGCTAATCACGGGCTACGGGAACGGCGTGTATAAACCGGATCAGAATATCACCCGCGCAGAGTGGGTTACACTGGTCAACAGAGTGTTCAATCTGCAAACCCTGAGCGGGAGCAGTTTTAGTGATGTTGCTGAAGGCAGCTCTTATTATACTGAGATTATGAAAGCGGTCTCTGCGGGATATGTGTCGGGTTACAGCGACGGAACATTTCGTCCAGATCAGACTGTAAGCCGCCAGGAAGCAGCTGTAATGCTGTACCGGCTGTTTCAGTTAGATGCTGCTTCGGCTGCTGCTGCACCAAAAGATGCTGCGGACCTTCCGGAGTGGAGCAGGGAAGCCGTGCTTTCCTTGCTGGGCGACGGTTTCCTCAGCGGTTACGGGGATGGCAGCTTCAAAGGCTTGCGTTCGGTAACCAGAGCTGAAGCACTGCGCATGATCAGCAAGCTGTCAGGACAAATCATTCTAAAAAGTGGCAGTTATAACGCTCTAAATACCCGGAATGTGGTTATCGGTGCCGCAGGAGTAGAGCTTAAGAACACTAGCATAGCGGGTAATCTGTATCTCACCGAAGGCATTGCTGAAGGGGATATTACACTTGATAATGTAAAGGTTGCAGGGAAAATCGTGGTGACTGGCGGCGGGGAAAACAGCGTCGTCCTGAACAATTCAACGGCTGCTGTCTTAGTCGCTGACAAAAAGAACGGAAAGCTGCGCATTGCGTCTAAAGGCAGCAGTGCTGTGGCGGAGGTAAAGGTTCAGTCGGGTGTCAAACTCGAAGAAGATGCTGCGGCAACCGGAACAGGGTTCAGTAAAGTCACAGTGGAACAGACACTGCCTAAGTCTGCAGTCATTCAACTGAGCGGCAGCTTCGACTCGGTAATCATGAACGCACTCGGCGAGCCGACATTGTACTTAAGCAAAGGCAAAATCTCTGAAATGACACTGAACCGCAAGGCCGGCATCCGCTTGGAAGCCGGAACAGAAATCATCAATCTGATTCCAAATGTGAGCGAAGCTATCAATGTTCAAGGCGGCGGAAAGGTGACATTTGATCAGAAGTACAGCTCCCTGATCAAGGTGGAGACACCGGCACCGACAGCTACAGCCACAGCGACAGCGGCAGTAAGCAGCGGCGGCGGAACTACACCATCACCGACAGCTACGGCTACTCCGGCACCGACAGCTACGGCTACGCCGGCACCATCTCCTACGGTTTCGCCTGCTCCTTCACCGGAAGCGACTGCACCGGTGTTCAGCAACGTATCCGTGCATGACCCATCGGTGGTTAAGGACGGGGATACCTATTATGTCTTTGGTTCGCATATTGCAGCAGCCAAAACTAAGGATCTGATGAACTGGAGCACCTTCACTAACGGCTACACTACACCGGATAACGCGATCTTCGGAGATCTGTCGGCGAATCTGGCGGAATCCTTCGCCTGGGCCGGGGAGAATGACTCGGACAGCAAAGGCGGCTTCTCCGTTTGGGCACCCGATGTGTTCTGGAATGCGGATTATGTGAACAAGGATGGAAGCAAAGGCGCTTATATGATGTATTATTGCACCTCTTCCACCTATATCCGTTCTGCTATTGGCTACGCAGTTTCGCAGAATATTGAAGGACCTTACGTCTATGGCGGAACTGTATTGTATTCCGGATTCACTGCAGACGAAGCATATGATGCCAATAGTACAATTAACAAAAAGTGGACCAATACCAACATTCAGGCGCTGATTGACGACGGGAAACTGGATGGCATGAATCCGGCCTGGTTCAATACGAATGGTACGTACAATAACAAAATGTACACTAACGCTATTGATCCGACCCTGTTCTATGATGAGGACGGCAAGCTGTGGATGACCTACGGATCTTGGTCAGGCGGGATTTTTGTGCTGGAAGTAGATCCGGCTACCGGCAAGCCGAAGTATCCGGGAAAAGACGGCACGACGGCAGACGGCAGAATCATTGACCGTTATTTCGGAACAAAGATTTCTGGCGGTAATTTCAAATCGGGCGAAGGCCCTTATGTAGTCTATGATAAGAAAACGGACTATTACTATCTGTATGTGACTTACGGCGGACTAGCATCTGACGGCGGTTACAATATGCGGCTGTTCCGTTCCGCGAATCCGGACGGTCCATATAAGGATGCTACTGGCCAAGATGCTGTACTGGCGACCGATGAAGATCATTCGGCCATTGGTAATAAACTGCTGGGGAACTTCCTGTTCAGCAATCTGAACGGAGTGGCTGATTTCCCTACGTACGGTTATGTATCCTCAGGTCATAATTCAGTTTATTATGACGAGGAAGAGGGCAAGATCTTCAACTTCTTCCATACGAGATTCCCGCTGCGCGGCGAAACCCATGAGGTGCGGGTACATCAAATGTTCATGAATGAAGATGCCTGGCCGGTTGTTGCACCGCACCGTTATTCCGGTGAGACCCTCTCCAAAGTAGAGCGGGCTGATGTAATCGGTGCTTATCAGTTCGTTAATCACGGCGAGGATACCTCGGCCAAGATCAAATCCACAGTTGATGTTGAACTGCTGGAAGACGGTACCCTTGGCGGAGCGGTTAGCGGGACTTGGGAGCTTGCGGGCGATTATTACGCCCATCTGCTGATCAACGAAACAGACAATGGCAGTCCTGTGCAAAGACTTTACAAAGGTGTTTTTGTAAAGCAATGGGATTCTACCCGGAAGGACAATGTTATGGTCTTTACGGCAATGTCCGACCAGGGAGTAGCAGTCTGGGGCAGTGCCATTGAACTGCTTAGCGATGATGAACTGGTTGTAAATGTGGCGAATAGCCTCACGCTGGGCGATACAAGCAAGATCTACCGTGATCTGAAACTGCCAGTTTCTGGCGTACATGGAGCCGTTATTACCTGGGCTTCTTCCAACGAAGCTGTAGTTGCAGCAGACGGTAAAGTAATCCGTCCGGCAGCGGGCAGCGGAAATGCAACTGTGGAGCTTACAGCCACTATCAAGCTTGGTGAAGCGACCAAAACCAAGACTTTTACAGTGGTAGTAGTACAGCTCAGCGGCACTCAGCTCGAAGACGGCCTGGTTGCAGCGTATGATTTTGAAGGCAATCTGGCAGAGAGCGGTGACCGCCTGGCAGCAGGCACAGCTACAGGCAAGCTGATCAACACCACTGATGGAAAAGTAAGCTATGTGGATGGAGAAGTCGGCCAAGCCGTTAAGCTGGATGGCAGCTCCGGTGTCCGCCTGCCGGACGGACTGATCAGCAGCAATGCTTATACAATTAGCCTATGGCTGAATCCAGAGCAGCTGACAGCCTATACACCGGCATTTTTCGGGGCCAAATCTTCAACCAACTGGATAAGCCTTCTACCATACGGAAATGGTGCAGCCACCACACGGATGTGGTTCGGCAGTGATACCTGGCTGGACGCGGATGCCGGTCTGCAGATTCCGGCAGGCAAGTGGTCGCATATCACATTCACGTATGATGCCGGAGCAGTTAAGCTTTATGTGAACGGAGTGCTGAAATATTCAGGCACCTCCTTTACAGATGTTTTCAAAGGAACGGACGGTGTGTTTGCCCTTGGTGTCAACTATTGGGATATCCCTTATAAGGGACTCATCGACCAGTTCCGGGTCTATGAGAAGGCACTGACTCCGGAAGCCGTCGGCTGGCTTGTTAACGGTGAACCAGATGCAAATGTCAAGGTGACTTCCATTTCTTTTGCGGATGCAGAGAAAAGTGTAGCCACAGGCAATACCTTTACTCCGCAGCCTGTCATCCTTCCGGGTAATGCCGGAAACCAGGTTCTGACATGGACCTCAAGCGCACCTGAAATTGCTTCGGTTGATTCCGTAACTGGTGTGGTGACTGCGAAGACAGTTGGTGAAACGGTCATTACCGCTACTTCCACAGATGGCAGCAGTGTCACAGGCAGCTATACTGTAAAAGTAACGGACGGGCTTGTCGCCGTGTACTCTTTTAACGGGGACCTGAAGGATTCGCTCCAGCTCACCGGTGAAGGCAGAGTAACCGGTTCGCTAATCGACAGTACTACTGTTGGAAGTATCACCTACGGAACTGGAATTTCGGGTCAAGCTGCACTATTGGACGGCATGTCCGGAATCCGCCTGCCTGACGGCTTGATCAACAGCAATAGCTACTCCGTCTCCATGTGGCTAAATCCAGAGCTGCTGACCAACTTTACGACGGCCTTCTTTGGAGCAAGCTCGAATAGCAGCTGGATCAGCCTTGTTCCGCAGCTCGCTGACAAAGAAACAGTGCTATGGGCGAATGCGGCCTACCGGGCAACAGCCGGAATCAAAGTTGCTGAAAATCAATGGACGCATGTTGTTTTTACAGTCCAAAACGGAACGGTCAAGCTGTATATCAACGGCGAAGAGAAGTTTTCAGGCACCGACTTCCCAAATATTTTCAAGAATAATAATGGGATCTTCACGTTGGGTGTGAATTACTGGGATACTCCTTACAAAGGCTTAATCGACGAACTGAAGATCTACAACAATGTACTAACGCCGGAAAAAGTTCAGGCAGAATATCAGCAGTATGTTAAATAGGATTAATGGATAGTACGATGTAGCAAAATGAATGACCTAAAGCGGAGCCGCAGGCTCCGCTTTTTTTACGTTAACATCATCACAGCCACTTTACCGCCCAATCCTCAACATGGCAGAGCGCAGCTCCAAGCTCCTGCCCTTTTTGCGTGAGCGAATATTCCGTCCGGACCGGCCGGTCAGGGATGACTGTACGGCTGAGCAGACCGCAGCCTTCAAGCTCCTTCAAGCGTTCATTCAGCATGCGTTTGCTTAAATCCGGGATGATGGTATGCAGCTCACTGAACCGCTTAGGCCCTTCCATCAGCACATGAATGATCAGATTCACCCATTTCTTCCCAACGATATGATAAGCGTGCTCTACTTTGGCAAGTAATGGTCTAATCTCCTGGGTCACTTTGCATCCACCCTTTGAAGTTATTAATAATATCTCGCTAACTATAACATAGTGAGAAGTTCGTGAAAATAAGTACTTTTCGTAAATGTCGAAATGAGGTTGACGAATGGTTTTTACAGTCGTATGATGTGTTATATTAAAGTTTGCGAGTAATTATAAGTAACCTAATAAACATTAGATAATAACGGGAGGAATGAAAGTGGAATCATCAACTTTTGTGCTTTTTGGCGCTACCGGAGATTTGGCTAAACGCAAAATCTACCCGGCTTTATATAATCTGTTCGCAGATGGCAAGCTTTCCGGCCCTCTTTCCGTAATTGGACTTGGAAGAAGAGAACTCAGTAATGAAACGTTCCAGGCGCAGGTGCTGGATTCGCTGCGTACCTTTTCCCGCCGTCCGGTAAAAGAGTCAGCCGGGCTGCAGAATTTTCTGCGGGCTTTCGAATATAGCGTGCTGGACGTGGGACGTCCGGAGGATTATACCAAGCTGCTGGGTCATGTACGCCGCCGTGAACAACAGCTGAATATCCCCGGTAACCGGATGTTTTATCTGTCGGTCGGTCCTGAATTCTTCGGTCCGATTGCCGGCAATATCCAAGCTAGCGGTCTTGGTGACACAACCGGCTGGAAACGCCTGATCATCGAGAAGCCTTTCGGCAGAGATTTGCAGTCGGCGCGGGAGCTGAATAACAGCCTGAATGCGGCCTTTAAGGAAGAAGAAATTTTCCGGATTGATCACTTCCTCGGCAAGCCGATGGTACAGAACCTGGAAGTGTTGAAGTATTCGAACCCTGTACTTCGGGCATTATGGCAAAACCGTTATATCGCGAATGTCCAGATTACAGCTGCTGAGACTGTCGGTGTGGAAGAGCGGGCAGGCTATTATGACAAGGCGGGTGCGCTGCGCGACATGTTCCAGAACCATATGCTTCAGCTCCTGATGATGATGGCCATGCAGCTTCCTAAAGGCAGCACACCTGAGGATGTCCGCAGCAAGAAGCGGCATGTGATCCAGTCCTTACGTCCGCTGCTGAAGGAAGAGGTCACTCAGCATGTGGTGCGCGGACAATACGGCGCTGGTGAGATTAAAGGTAACAAGGTCCCTGCCTACACCGCCGAACCGGGTATTGAAGCTTCCTCGCAGAATGAGACTTATATCGCCGCCCGCCTGTGGATTGATGATCCGATGTGGAATGAAGTACCTTTTTATATCCGCACCGGCAAACGCATGAAAGAGAAATCGACCCGGATCGTTATAGAATTCAAGGAACCGTTTAATGATTTCCATAACAAAAACAGAGGGGAGGTCCCGCTGGACCCGAACCTGCTGGTAATCGAAATCGGGCCGGGCGAAGGCATTTCACTGCAGCTGAATACCAAAAACCCGCGCCAGCACGGCCAGCTTGAGCCGGTCAGCATCAAACATGATTCGGCCAATTCGGACCTGCCGGAAGCCTATGAGAATCTGATCTATGATGCGCTGCTCGGGGATGCGACTTTCTTCGCCCATTGGGATGAAGTGGAACTGTCCTGGCAATGGGTTCAGCCGATTATCGAAGCAACGGAAGAAGGAACGCTGCCGCTTCATACGTATGCTTCGGGTTCTTATGGACCGGATGCAGCAGATGAGCTGCTTGGAGAGGACCACTGGTGGCTCGATGAGGTAACGCCTGCGGAGCAGTCCAAGCAGAACAGCTTCCGCGGATTTGAAGCGGATGTTATCCGGCCCGGAGCTTAACCTGTACCCTTTGTACTCTTAACACTTGCCTATACAAATACAATTCGGAGGGATATGTAATGAAAGTCGGATTGATCGGATTAGGAAAAATGGGCTTCAATCTGGGCCAGAACCTGCTGGAGCATGGACATGAGGTTGTGGCGTATGACGTGAATGCCGCTGCCGTTGAAGAGATTGGAGCGAAGGGGGCATCAGGGGCGGCTAATCTGGCCGAACTCGTGAGCAAGCTGGATACTCCGCGGATTGCCTGGATTATGGTGCCGCATCAGTTTGTCGACTCTGTAATTACTGAGCTGACCCCGCTTCTGTCCAAAGGCGACATTATCATCGAGGCCGGGAACTCGCACTACAAGGAATCCATCCGCCGCCATGATGAACTCGAACATTCAGGGATATACTTCCTGGATGCCGGAACCTCTGGCGGGATGGAAGGGGCACGCAATGGCGCCTGCTACATGATCGGCGGAGACGAGGAAGCCTGGACGATTGCCGAGCCGCTGTTCCGTGATACCTCTGTGGACAATGGCTACCTGTATGCCGGCAAGTCCGGCAGCGGCCATTTCCTGAAGATGGTGCATAACGGGATTGAATACGGCATGATGGCCGCAATCGGGGAAGGCTTTGAAGTGCTGGAGAAAAGCGGCTTTGACTTTAACTTCGAGGAGGTAGCCCGTGTGTGGAACAACGGCTCCGTTATCCGCTCATGGCTGATGGAGCTAATGGAACGCGCCTTCTCGAAGGATGCCAAGCTGGACGAGATCAAAGGGATTATGCACTCCTCCGGAGAAGGCAGATGGACACTGGAAACAGCATTTGATCTGCAGGCGGCTACACCGGTTATCGCAATGGCGCTGCTGATGCGCTACCGTTCGCTGGAGACTGACACCTTCACCGGCAAAGTAGTTGCCGCGCTGCGCAACGAGTTTGGCGGACATGCCGTAGAAACCATATAAGCGGCACATCTATATTGCTTGAACTTTGGCACAAGCCTTATCTTTATAGCAGGGTTAATATAAGAGCGGCGAATTTCATTGTCCTTAAAGGGCACTGGGGTTGCCGCTTTTTTTTGTGCTCTGTAATATCCGGTTCACGGATGATTATTTGAATCGCATGTCTTTATAGTATAATGATTACTTTACGATAAGCTGAATCAAGGAAAAGAGGGAACAGATGCCTACTATACTGGTTGCGGACGACGATGCGAACATTCGCGAACTCGTCTGTTTATTTCTGCGGAACGACGGATTTACCACAGCCGAGGCTGCGGACGGCAAGGAGGCACTGAGTATTTATCTTTCGCAGCCTGTTGATCTGGTTGTACTTGATATTATGATGCCGGTGATGGACGGCTGGACCTTATGCAAGGAGCTACGGAGAGCCAGCCCTGATCTGCCGCTGCTAATGCTGACTGCCAGGGGCGAAACCTGGGAGAAGGTGAAGGGGTTTGAACTCGGCACAGATGATTATTTGACGAAGCCTTTCGATCCGCTGGAGTTAACGGTCCGGGTCAGAGCCTTATTGAAACGCTATAAAATCGGCACTACACAGATGATTCGGCTGGGCAGCGTCACTCTTGATCGGCAGACCTATAAGATCATGATAGGCACTGAGGCACTCACCCTGCCGCTGAAGGAATTCGAACTTCTGTATAAGCTTGCCGGAACTCCCGGACAGGTCTACACACGCGGACAGTTGATCGAACAGATCTGGGGGCTTGATTACCCAGGGGATGAACGGACGATTGATGTACATATTAAACGCCTGCGGGAACGGTTCGCGCATATCACTGATTTCCAGATCGGGACCGTGCGCGGACTTGGCTACCGTCTGGAGGTTACCGAATGATTAAATCCTTATATATACGTGTTGTTCTGACCTTCCTGTTCTCCGTAGTCGGGGGCGCTGTCATTGCCTTTTTTGTGGCTACATGGATCTATGAAGATCAATTGAATGACAATCTGCGGGTTACCCTGATGGATTTTGGCCAGGATGTTTCCCGCATTTACGACCTGTTACCGGTGCGGGAAGCAGACTCGTACGTCAGCGGGATGAAGCAGCTTAATTCTTTTTATGTCCGTATTTATGACAGGAAGGGGCAGCTGCAGATCTTCAGTGCAATTGACGGACATGATCCTCTCCATGTAACTGCCGGACAAATCGCGGACGTCCTGAAGGGAGAGGTTGTTCAAACCCGGACAGACGGGATTGATCCGATACTCATAGGGCTGCCGCTCAAGACAGAGATAGGGACGAAAGCAATGTTCGTGGAGCAGCGTGCGCCTTCATCAACCACTTTTATTATAAAATGGGTGCTTAACTTTCTGATGTATTCGCTGATTGCCGGAAGCCTGCTGATTCTGGTGGCCGCCATGTACCTCATCCGTCCGATCAAAAAATTGACACAGGCGACCCGGCAGATCGCCGCTGGTGATTTCAGCGTCAAGCTGAACATTAAGCAGTCGGGGGAACTTGGGACGCTGGCCCGTAGCTTCGAACAAATGATGCGTGAACTGCAGCAGCTGGAGCAGATGCGCAGAGAATTCGTATCAAACGTATCTCATGAGGTACAGTCACCGCTCACTTCGATCTCGGGTTATGCGCTTGCACTTCAGCAGGCGGATATCACAGACGACGAACGAAGCCGTTATCTCCAGATTATCATGGCTGAAGCAGAACGGATATCCAAGATGAGCGATAGTCTGCTTAAACTGAGTGTACTTGAATCACAGCCACAGCTGCAGCAGCGGGTCAAGTTCATTCTGGATGAACAGCTCAGGCGGGTGATTGTTGCGCTCCAGCCACAATGGTCAGCACGCAATATTACATTCGAGCTTGATCTGATACCCGCCTTGCTGACAGCCGATTATGATCAGTTAAATCAGGTGTGGACGAATATTATTGGCAACAGCATCAAATTCACCCCGGATGGCGGCGTGATCACTGTCAGCATCCTACAGGAGAATGGCGATGTGACCGTCCGGATCTCCGATACGGGAATCGGAATTTCACAGGAGGATCAGCAGCGGATCTTTGAACGCTTCTTTAAGGCAGACCGTTCGCACAGCCGCCAATATGGCGGCAGCGGCATGGGGCTTGCTATCGTGAAGCAGATTGTACTGCTGCATCAAGGCAGCATCCGGGTGGAGAGCGAACCTGGCCGGGGTACGGTTATAATTGTGACCTTACCGCTCATCGGATAGCAGAATAGTTAGAATCATAGAGGGCCACCGAGGCTCGGGATCCGCGTTTCTATACTACAGCATTTTTTACCTGTTCATACTGCGTTCATATTGCCGTCACTCGGAGTACATCTTCATTCGTTAAGCTGATCTTAACGGCTCGTTCAAGCCAGCCGAAAAAAACAGTACGGACAGGGGAAGATGTCAGTGGAACAATCTCAGAGAACGAACACGCGGACAGGCAATAGAATGAAGAGGATACTAAGGCTTTTACTTAAAATAATCGGTATCTTAGCTATTGCAGCAGCGTTGTTTCTGGCGATAGTGTTTATAGTGAATGTGGTCAGCAGCAAATCCGAACAAGGAAAAATAATCCCCTATGGGCAGCTGGTGCCAGTGGACGGCAAACAGATGAATGTGACCATAGAGGGGCAAGGGGATGAAACGGTCGTGCTCCTGCCCGGATTCGGCACAGCGGCCCCGGCCCTTGATTTTAAGCTGCTGATGGATGAACTGTCCCCCTATTACAGGGTGGTGGCGATAGAGCCCTTCGGCTATGGATTAAGTGATGGTACCGATTCCGAACGGACAACTGCGAATATTGTAAAGGAAATTCATGAGGCTCTGCAGCAGCTGAATATTGACCGGTATATCCTGATGGGGCACTCCATTGCAGGCATATATGCCCTGGACTACGTGAACAAGTATCCGGAGGAAGTGACCGCCTTTGCCGGGATCGACAGCAGTGTTCCGGAACAAGGCGGGATGGACGCTGAATTTCCGATGAAATCGTTCAAATTCCTCAAGAAATCAGGTCTGCTAAGATTCGTTATGAAAATAAGCGGTGACCCGTATGCATCATCATCCTTCGATGATCAGACGAAACAGCAGATGCGGATGCTTTCGTATAAAAACTCGAACAACGATACGACTTTGAACGAGATGAAGCATATCTCTGCGAATTTTAAAGACGCTCAGCAGCTAAGCTTCCCGAAAGCTTTCCCAGTTATCTTATTTGTACAGGCGGATAATACAGAGGTTGAGGACTGGCTGCCGCAGCATGAAGCGCAGGTCCGGCCTTTGGATCATGGCAGAGTGGTGACACTTGAAGGAGAGCATTATTTACACCACACCCAATCCAAGGCAATTGCCGAGAACTTCAGGGCATTTATGAATGAAGCAGAACCAAAGTAAATCTTCCCAAAGTCAATATACAGTTCCCCTGAACCTGCACTCTGTTGTACTATAAATGGATAAACTCCGGCAACTAGAGGAATGGTGATCTTATCTATGGTTAATCTATTGGAAATACTCAAAAAGGAAATCGTTCCCGCCGAAGGCTGCACAGAGCCGATCGCTGTGGCCTATGCCGTCTCTTTGGCGGCTGAGCTGCTGCAGGAGGAGATTACGTCCATTCAGCTGCATCTTAGCGGAAATATAATCAAGAATGCCATGGGAGTCGGGATTCCCGGCACCGGTCAGACCGGATTGCCAATTGCGGCAGCACTTGGTGCAGTCATCCACCGGTCACACAGGAAGCTGGAGATTCTCTCCGGACTGACCGCAGAAGAATTAGAGCAGGCTAACGCAATCATCGGGCGCAAGCTGCTGGATGTGGAACTGAAAGATACCCTTGAGAAACTATATATTGAAGCCCGGGTCAGCAGCGCTAACCACCAGGCTACGGCAATTATTTCGGGAGAGCATACCAATATTGTCTTACTGGAGAAGGATGGGATGCCGGTCGGGATCCAAAAGGACAAGGGGGACTGCGGGGAGGACGAACTGCTGAGCCCGGAAGCCTATGCGGTTTCTTTGGAAGGAATCTTTGAATTTGTCTGCAACACGGATTATTCAGAGCTGGAGTTTCTCTTGGAAGGTGCCAGAATGAATAAGGCGATTTCGGACGAGGGATTGCGGGGAGACTATGGCCTTCAGGTCGGCAAAAAGATGAGTCAGCGCTCCGCTGTCAATCTGTTCGGTAATGATGTGGCTAATTCGGTTATTGCCGCTACGGCTGCGGCCTCCGATGCACGGATGGACGGCAGCGCTATGCCCGTGATGACCACTGCCGGAAGCGGCAATCAGGGCATTGCCTGTACACTGCCGGTTATTAAGCTGGCGGAGCTTCTGGGCAAAGATGATGAAATGCTGGCCCGGGCCATCGCCCTCAGCAACCTGGTTACCGTGCATGTCAAACATTATATCGGACGCCTCTCACCGCTGTGCGGGTCGGGCATTGCCGGTGGAGTTGGAGCAAACAGCGGCATTGTCTACCTCATGGGTGGCAGTCTAGAACAAATCAAACATGGAATCCAGAATACGATTGCTTCTTTGTCAGGTATGATCTGTGATGGTGCGAAATCAACCTGCGCGCTCAAAATTTCCACCTCCACCAATGCTGCGATCCAAGCGGCAACGCTGGCGATGAATAATATTTCACCGTCCGACAGTGACGGCGTGATTTTTGAAAAGGTCGAGGATACGATCCGTAACATGGAACGGCTGGTCCAGGAAGGGCTTGCCGCAACAGATGAGACGATTTTGAATATTATGCTGTCCAAAGGTTAACTACACCGTTGCAGCACAAAAAAAGGACGTTTCCCCAGCCAGGTAGAGGGGAGATGTCCTTTTTTGTATATCGCATTAAACCTATTAATAGAGAACTTCAATATTCTCCTCAGCCAGCCGCTTGAGCCAAGGCTCCGGGGGTTTACGGTCAGTAATCAGTACATCAATTTTGCCCAGCTCTACCAGCTGCGTAAAGGCAGTCTTATTAAACTTGGTATGGTCAGCGAGCAGCACGACCTTCTCGGCCTGGCGCAGCATATATTTCTTAAGCTCGCATTCCGGCTCGTTAGAATCCGTAATTCCCCGTTCCATATCCACTCCCTTGCAGCTGATCACAGCCGTATCGACATTGTAGCGCTGAATCGTATCATGAGCGACCGGACCGACCAGTGACAGTGAGCGGTGGCGCAGGGAACCGCCGGTGGAAATGATGTTCATGCCGGAACTCGCGAACTCCTGCAAAATGTTGATTGAATTGGTGATGACCGTCAGATTATTTTTGTTACCCAGCAGCTTGAGGAACTCAAAGGCGGTTGAACTGGGGTCTACCATCAGCGTATCCCCGTCATTGATCAGATCAAGCGCCTTCAGCGCAATGTTGCGTTTAATATCCGTATTAATTGCGTTGCGGGTTACGAACGGAAGATCCTCATTGGTATGCCTGTTCAGCATCGCCCCGCCATAAGTCCGGCTGACAATACCGTCCTTCTCCAGCTTTTCCAGATCCCTGCGGATCGTTTCTTCCGTCACCTCGAACATGCGGCTTAAATCGGAGACCAGCACCCGCTTGTCCTGATGGACAAGATCTATTATTTTATTGCGTCTTTCGGCAGCCAGCATCGTAATCACCTTTCCGGAGCTGTATAAATTCTGTTATATAAATTCTGTTATATAAATATAGACTTAATTATCTGTGTTTTGCAATAAAATAACTGAAAACAACATTTATTATATTGTAATCCCTACATAACAAACAATAAACAAATAAAAACAACATAAATTATATATTATTTGTTGACAACACAGATTTATGACGGTACGATAAAGATGTTCATTTTCTCTTTGAAAGCGCATGCTTCATAAGACTAGCGCCTGAGCACGGTCCGCTGCGATGACTCCAGAGACCAGCCTGAGGTGCCGCAGCCGGGATAAACCTTGCAGAGATGAAGATAACTTAAGAGATTCCTGTTACACAAAATTGCTGGGAGGCTGGTCATTCAATGAGTACTCATGTCTATTATGTTCCTTCGATCAACATTATGGGAAAAGGCTGTCTTAAGGAAATCGCCCCATACATTCAAGAACTGAACCTGCAGAAAGCACTGGTAGTTACCGACAAGTTCCTGATGCAGAGCGGGACCAGCGGCAAGCTGCTGGCCGTACTGGATGAAGCGGGGATTGAGTATGTGATATATGATGAAGTAAAGCCTAATCCGACCTGCAAAAATGTTCACGACGGCGTGGATTTTCTGAAATCGCATAATTGTGATTATTTGATCTCCATCGGCGGCGGTTCGCCGCAGGATACAGCCAAAGCTATCGGTATCGTTGCTACTAACGGCGGACATATTGCCGAATATGAGGGAGTACACAAGTCCAAGAATAAATCGCTGCCGATCGTTGCCGTCAATACCACTGCCGGAACCTCAAGCGAAGTTACGATTAACTATGTAATTACGGATGAAGAACGCAAGGTTAAGATGGTTATGGTCGATAAGAACAGCATCGCGACCATTTCCGTGAACGACCCCGAGCTAATGGTAGATAAGCCGGCTGCACTGACAGCGGCAACAGGTATGGATGCACTGACCCATGCCATTGAAGCCCTCGTTACACCAGGCGCTTATCCGGTTACAGATGCTACTGCACTTGCGGCTGTTGAGCTGATCTTTGGCAATCTGGCACGTACAGTGAAGAACGGCCATGACATCGAAGCGCGGGAACAGATGGTATATGCGATCTTCCTCGGCGGGCTGGCGTTCAACAATGCCGGACTCGGCTATGTACATGCGATGGCCCACCAGCTTGGCGGGGTATATGATCTGCCGCACGGCGTATGCAATGCGATGCTGCTGCCTTTTGTTGAAGAAGAGAATGCCAAATATGTACCTGAGAAATTCCGGGCCATCGCCAAGGCCATCGGCCTTCAGGTGGACGGCAAAACCGATAAGGAATGTGCGGATTTCGTTATTGAGTCGATCAAGGCCTTGTCGAAGGAAGTCGGTATTCCGGCTAAATTATCCGAGCTGGGTGTTGAAGAGGTGGATCTTGATCTTCTCTCCGAGAACGCAATGAAGGATGCCTGCGCACCGGGTAATCCGTTCATTCCTACGAAGGAAGAAGTCATCGCCCTGTTCCGTAAAATTCTCTAAACAGCTTCATGACTATGAACGAAGGAGATTCCCTATGAACTATCATATCGCCGTCGATATCGGCGCCTCCAGCGGGCGGCTTGTGCTCGGAACACTAGCGGACGGAAGTCTCTCGCTGGAGGAAATTCACCGTTTCAGCAACGGCTTTACCGAACGAGACGGCTCCTGCTTTTGGGATATCGATTATTTGTTCGATGAGATCCTGCTCGGCCTTCAAAAGGTGAAATCATCCGGCATCACCAAGTGTACACTCGGAATCGATACCTGGGCCGTAGATTATGTGCTGCTGGATGCTGAGGGAAACCGGATGCAGGAGGTGTATGCTTACCGTGACCGCCGTACAGACGGTGTAATGGAGGAAGTGGCGAAGCTGATTTCTCCTGAAACGGTATATGCCAAAACCGGAATACAGCAATTAACCTTTAATACGTTATACCAGTTGTATGCCCATAGCCGTGAGGAGCTGGCTGCAGCCGATCAGATTCTGCTTGTGCCGGATTATCTCTACTATAGATTATGCGGGCGTAAGATTAACGAGGTTACCAATGCTTCTACGACACAGCTGCTAAATCTGGCTGAACGTGAATTTGATGCGGACCTGCTGGCTCTGCTCCATCTGCAAAGAGATCAGTTCGCCGTGCTTACCGAACCGGGGGAGGTTCTAGGTACAATTAGCGATACACTTATGGAACAGTATGATCTGCCTGAATGTGAACTGATCTGTGCAGCAACACATGACACAGCCTCTGCGGTACTGGGTGTACCTGTGCAAAATGGACGTTCCTCCGCCTACATCAGCAGCGGCACCTGGTCACTGCTTGGTGTAGAGCTGAAACAGCCGGTTAATACTCCGGCGGCGAAGGAAGCCAATTACACCAATGAGTGGGGCGCTTTCGGAACGTACCGTTTCCTGAAAAACATTATGGGACTGTGGCTGATCCAGGAAGTCCGCAGACTGGACGGGGAGCGGTACAGCTTCGGTGAACTGGCTGAGCTTGCCGGAGCAGCCGAAGGCTTCCGCAGCCTGATTCCGTGCAATGATCCGCGGTTCCTGAATCCGGACAACATGATTGAAGAGATCCGCCAGGCATGTGCCGGGAGCGGCCAGCCTGTTCCGGAATCGCCGGGCGAGCTTGCCCGCTGTATCTTTGACAGTCTGGCGCTGTCTTACCGAAGTTATCTGGCGGAGCTGGAGCATCTGACCGGCAGACCGGTCGAGGTGCTGCAAATCGTCGGGGGTGGCGCGAACAACGCTTTGTTGTGCCAGCTGACTGCTGACATCATCGGCAGGGAGGTGCTGGCCGGTCCGGTTGAATCGACAGCACTCGGCAATCTTGCGGTGCAGATGATTCAAACAGGTACAGTTGCAAATATCCAAGAGGCCAGAACGATTATTGGCAAGTCCTTTAAGATTAAGTCTTACCTGCCGCGCCCGCTGCCGCAGCTTAAGGAGCTGCTAGTCCGTTGGGAAGAGCTGCACACAGTAGCCGCTGCAGGGGACGGCAAATAAATATCACTATGGAGCAGATGCTCACAAAACGAAGCGTAAGCTTTCGAAGCCAGTTTTGTACGAAGGAACTCAGATGGAGCGGATGCTCACAAAACTTTTAGGAGGACTCATCATGGATCAGAGCATCATTAACAGCTATAACGAAGCGAAGAAGCTGTACGCCGCCCACGGAATCAATGTGGATGAGGTACTGGAGAAACTTGCCGGGATCAAAATTTCCCTTCACTGTTGGCAGGGCGATGATGTCCGCGGGTTTCTGTTCAAAGACAAGGAACTGAGCGGCGGTATCGCCGTAACCGGCAGTTACCCCGGCCGCGCCGGCACGCCGGATGAGCTGCGCAAGGATTTAGAAAAGGCTTTGTCGCTGATCCCGGGCAAACACAAAGTGAATCTGCATGCAATCTATGCGGATACAGATGAGAAGGTGGATCTGGATGAGCTGGAGCCGCGTCACTTTGCACCATGGGTGGACTGGGCCAAGGAACAGGGACTGGGGCTAGACTTTAACCCGACCTGCTTCTCCCATCCCAAAGCTGCTGACGGTTTTACCTTGAGCCATGCGGACGAAGAAATCCGCAGCTTCTGGATCAAGCACTGCAAAGCTTCCCGCAAAATCGCCGAGCACTTCGGCCGTGAGCTGGGACAGCCTTGTGTGACTAACTTCTGGGTACCGGATGGTTATAAGGATACCCCGGTCGACCGTCTGGCGCCGCGCGCACGCCTCAAGGATTCGCTGGATGAAGTGTTCAGCGAAGTCATTGACCCGCAGTACAATATCGATGCAGTGGAAAGTAAGCTGTTCGGCATCGGCTCTGAGAGCTATGTTGTCGGATCGCATGAATTTTATATGGGATACGGGCTGACCCGGGGTAAAGCGATCTGTCTCGATGCCGGGCATTTCCATCCGACCGAAGTGATCTCCAACAAGCTGTCCTCAATCCTGATGTTCAGCGAACAATTGCTCCTGCATGTCAGCAGACCGGTCCGCTGGGACAGCGACCACGTCGTTACGATGGATGATGAGCTGCTGGAAATTGCCCGTGAGCTGGTCCGCGGAGACCTGCTGCCGCGGACAAATATCGGACTGGACTTCTTCGACGGCAGCATCAATCATATCGCAGCCTGGGTAATCGGCACACGCAACACCATCAAGGCGCTGCTGCGTGCCATGCTGGAGCCAATTGCTGAACTCAAAGCGATTGAACTGGCCGGAGACTATACTTCACGCCTTGCACTTGTGGAGGAATTCAAATCGTATCCGTTTGGAGCGGTCTGGGATTACTACTGTGCATCTCAGAACACACCGGTCCGCGAAGGCTGGCTGGCTGATGTGAAGGCTTATGAGCAGGAAGTACTTTCGGTACGGTAAGTTTTTTGAGCGGTAGTTCCCAATAGATTGGCAACCAAAGGAGAGAAAACATATGAGCACATCTGTAATTGAAACTAAAGGTTACATCGCCAGCACCGAAGCACCGTTTATCCAGGAAATGTCCGAAATCACCCATCACATGTGGTCCCTGGGCTGGGATGAGCTGAACGGCGGCAATATCAGCTATCTGCTGGACGAAGAGGAAGTTGCCAAGTATATTAACATCCGCGAGTCATTACGTACGATTCAGCTTACCTTCCCGGTTACTGAGCTGGCGGGTAAATACTTTATCGTTACTGGCTCCGGTAAATATTTCCGCAATGTGATTAAAGACCCGGAAGCGAACCTTGGGGTACTGCGTGTATCGGAGAGCGGAGAGAGCGTAGAAGTACTGTGGGGGCTGCGCAACGGTGCTGTACCGACAAGTGAGCTGGCTTCCCATTTCATGAGCCACATCGAACGTTTGAAGGTTGATCCGACGCACCGCATTGTGCTGCATACCCATGCAACCAATGTAATCGCCATGACGTTTACCCATGATCTGGATGAATTGAAGTTCACCAAAACCCTCTGGGAAATGTGTACGGAATGCCTGGTTGTATTCCCTGACGGTATTGGCGTCATTCCTTGGATTGTTCCGGGAAGCAGTGAAATCGGCCGTGCCACAGCCGACAAGATGAAGGACTACCGCGTTGTTGTCTGGCCGCAGCACGGAATCTTCGTTACCGGTGCAACTATGGATGCTACCTTTGGCCTTGTAGAAACGATTGAAAAAGCGGCGATCGTTTACAATTTAATTGGCGGTAGAGAGATCAAACAGAAAATTACCGACCGTCAGCTGGCTGATCTGGCTGCTGCGTTCCGTGTAACACCAAAAGCGGGCATCCTGGAATTGTAGAATTTTTCTTCAATAAATATAGCTTAAGAATAAGAACCGGACAATCGGCAGGTCAACTGCGTTGTCCGGTTTTTTAAGTTAAGAAAGTGCGTGGTAACTAAAGCTATCTCCAATTTGCTTTTGCTCCTGATAAGCGTCATAATATGCTTACTTAAAGTAATTATATTATTTAATGGAGGTACGATATGAATACAGATTTATTGTTTACTCCCTTTCAGGCAGGCTCGCTATCGCTCAACAATAGAATTGTAATGGCCCCGATGACTCGCGTCTTTTCGCCCGAAGGTGTAGCAGGCAGTGATGTAGCTGCTTATTACCGCAGACGTGCGGAGGGCGGGGTAGGGCTGATCATCACCGAAGGCACGGCTATTAACCATCCCTCGGCAGTCAGCCATCAGAACATCCCGAATTTTCATGGGGAAGCTGCTCTTGCAGGCTGGGCGAATGTGGTGGCGGAAGTTCATGCAGCTGGCGGCAAAATTATTCCGCAGCTTTGGCATGTCGGCATGGCCCGCACCATTGGGGAGCTCCCGAACGCTGAGGCGCTGCCGATTGGCCCATCCGGACTGAACCTGGCCGGTGAGCAGGTGAGCGAGCCGATGACACAGCAGGAAATCGACGGGATTGTTGCTGCGTTTGCCCAGGCTGCTGCGGATGCCAAAAGGATTGGCTTCGACGGAATTGAGCTGCATGGTGCCCATGGTTATCTAATCGACCAGTTCTTCTGGGAGAAAACCAACAAGCGCACCGATGAATACGGCGGTGATCTGGAAGCCCGGACGACCTTTGCCGTCGAGGTCATTGACGCCTGCCGCCGTGCGGTCGGCCCCGATTTCCCAATCGTGCTGCGCTTCTCGCAGTGGAAGAGCGGAGATTATTCTGCCAAACTGGCCCGGACACCGGAAGAGCTGGCCCGGTTCCTTACACCGCTTAGCAATGCCGGTGTTGATATTTTCCACTGCTCCACTCGCCGTTTCTGGCTGCCGGAATTTGAAGGCTCAGAGCTGAATCTGGCCGGCTGGACCAAGAAAATTACCGGCAAGCCTACGATTACCGTGGGGTCTGTAGGATTGAACAGTGAATTTACGGGCGGCGTGACAGAACAGAATGAGGAAGACAACATTGACCGTCTGCTGGAAAGACTGGAAAAGGCCGAATTCGATCTGGTTGCTGTAGGCCGGGCGCTGATCAGCGATCCTGCATGGCCGGCCAAAGTACAGAGCGGACGGACGGATGAGATTATTCCGTTTACTTCAGAGGCGACCCGGACGTTGAGCTAAGTTCAATTTCAGCTAAAGATTATAACTATACTATCTACTTAGAGGGCTTCCACCAGGTGGTGAGTTTTGGCAAGCAGAATCCAAAACACGCATGCGGGGGAAGCCTCTTTGTGTCATCTTAATAATTTTGATGAAAAGGATGATAAGGGATGAGCAAGCGTATAGTGATTACCGGTTTCGGAGTGAAGGTTCCGAATGGCGAGAATAACAAAGAATTGCTTCATCATCTGATCAGCGGAGAGTATAAGTTTTCTATTAGGAACGAGATTACCCCAAACCGGGAGGATTTACTGATCGGAGAGGTTGTACAGGGACTAGGAGAACTTGAGGGCAAGCACTTCAGGGCATTACCCAGGATCGCCAAATTGGCCATCTGTACGATCTGGGAAGCCCTTGAGATGGCACATCTGGACCTGGGGGACGACGGAACTTCAACTGGTATATTTATGGGAACAACAATGGGAGGAACCACTCCGCTAGAAGAAATGGTCTGGATTTCATCGGCAGATAAATTCAGAGAAATGCCTGTCTATTGCTGCGGATTGGTGCATTATCATAGTCTTGCGGCTTCGGTCTCCAGCTTTTTTCATTTGAAGGGGATTACCAAAACGGTGACCACGGGCTGCACCGCCGGAGTGGAGGCTGTGGAGGATGCAATGATGTACTTGCAGAACGGCAAGATCAATACCGCCATAGTCGGTGCTGCGGACAGCAGCAATAACAAAGTAACCGTATTCGGATTCGGCAAGATCAGAGCACTGCCGTTTAATCAGCAGGCAGAATATGCAGGCTCCCCCTTCAGCAAGAGAAGCAAGGGCTTCCTATTATCGGAAGGAGCGGCATGCCTGATTTTGGAGACGGAAGAACATGCCTTGGCCCGAAATGCAGCTATTTACGGATATATAGATGCCGTAGTGACGAACAATGACGCGGAATCCATCAATGGGCATGACCGGACAGGCAGCAGCATGAAGCAAGCTGTGAGCAGTGTGCTGGGGCAAAGAATCCCGGACTATTATAACAGCCAGGCAATGGGGTATGCCGCCAACGACAGCATCGAAGATATTGTCTCCCGGGATATCTTTGGACACGGTGTTCCCTTAACCTCAGTCAAAAGACTGATCGGGCATCCATTCAGCGCAAGCGGACTGGCGCAGATCATTGCTTCGCTGCTTGGATTTCAGCATCAGTTTGTCCCCCGTACCATCCGGACCGATCAATGGGGGTTCGAGCATCTGCCGCTGATTACAGAAACTCTGCTGAAGCCCTCTGCAGAAGTGCTGATCACTTCACATGGATACGGAGGTAATAATGCCGCTGTGTATTTGACCAAGAGTTAAGGGCGTTAGCAACGCTTTACATCGGGGTCTGCCCTTTTGCCGGCTGCAGCTTCTCCACTTTCGAGCGCCATTTTCTGGCTTCATGCTTCTGATTGTTCTGCTCACAGAGATGGGCGATCCGCTCGTAGGCATCATATTCTTCGGGATTGAATAATAATACATATTTTAGGCAGGCGATGGCGCCAGTGTAATTGCCCTGGCCCGCCAATCTGTCTGCTTGATAATACACCAGTGTAGTCAGCTGGATTTCCAGCCGCATTCTAAAATTCAAATTCCATTCCTGGTTCAGGTTGCGGAACATATCTTCATGGATATGCTGGAAAATTTCCTGAATGCACTTGTCCTTCTGTTCCGGGTTTGTTTCCTCAAGCGCTTGTTTAGTCCGGTCCAGCAGAGTCAGCAAATCACAATTTACATTTACCGGAGCCTGCAGCGAGATTTGCTGGTTGCTGCTGTAGATGAGCTTCGTCTCGTCATTATTCAGTAGCTGCTTCAGATGATTCAGGCAGACCCGCAGCTGATTCCGGGCTTTGACCGGCTCCATATCCTTCCACAGGTCCTCACACAGCTGGTCCCTCGTTACGGTAGGATTCAGCAGCAGATAGATGAGTAGCTCCTTGGCGCTTCTTCTTCCCCAGCCGCTGAGGATCTCTGAATCATCCACAAACACTTGAAATGGCTTCAGCAGGACGACCTTTAAACGGGAGGCAATGACCTGCTGCTCCTGAACAGTGTCTACCATTCCCAAGAAATCCGCATGCAAATCCATTAATAAAGGGTCCAAGGGTGCCCGGTGGCTCCATTCACTGGCGAAGAACATTTTGATCTGCTTGTAGGTTTCCTCAGGCTGGTCATAAAATACCATATTAGACGAATTATAGATCGTCATAAAACGGCAATTGGGATTGGCTGAAGCAATCAGGCTGGACAGGTATGGCGGATACATGGGGTCACGCTCACCGGTCAACAGCAGGGTAAGGCCTGTGTGCTGTTTGAACATTTCCATAATTTCACTGTGCGCTTCGGCAAAGAAATCCAGCAGTTCAACATAGACATCAACGGTTACTTTGGAGAAGGCTTCATACAGCTTGTCAATCTCCGGGCTGCCCTGCCGGAAAAGGGTCACGTTCGGAATAACGTGGTCGGCTAAGGTACGCATGGACTGATGCTTCATTAGATCTTTTCGGTAATCCGCATATTTATAGGCAGTATTGGTTGAATTAAAGAGCGGCAGGGATAACAACACATTGCTGCGTACCTTCCCGGGATAAGCTTTACTGAAATATAGCCCAATAATGCACCCCGCTCCATGGGAGAGAATATGGAACTGGTCAATCTCCTGATGCTGCACAAGCGCATGAAGATGTTCGGTATAGAGGGAGGCCAGCTTAGTTGGATCAATGTCTCCCGTCCCGCTTAACCCGTGTCCTCTGAAGTCATATCTGAGAATATGATAATCTTCCTTCAAATAAGAAATAATCCGGTCCCAGCATCTGAGGTCAAACCCCATCCCATGAATAAGCACAAGAGTCTCGGTTTCGGGGCTTGGCTGCTTGGCTTGAGCATATTCGTAATTAAGTGTTAAACCATTTTCCAAGATATACTCCATCTTTGTACTCCTCTGCACGGCTGCATAGTCTATCTATGGTTATTATAGCGAAAAAAGTTGTTATTTTATCATAATATGCTGATTATTGTAGAAAAGTGTAACGTAAATGTAACGCTGTACTGTTAAACTTGGGCTAAGGTATTTTATGGGGGGTTGATTTCAGGAAATGAGGATGTTTTTTATCTGTGTCAAAAATTCCAAGCTTGATCTAGTCTATATGCGTATGTACTTCCGCCGCTGAGAGATAAACTTGATTAATTCTAATGATAGCCTCCTTACGGATTCCGGTAGGGAGGTTTATTTGTATGCGGATTCAATCCCCTGCTGGAAGTGTAGGCTCCTCTAGACGGCAGATGGATTAGGCTCCATTATTTATGCTATAATTTTTAATTAGCAAGATTATTTTGCTGTGATTTTATTGATCATGCTTCATTCATAAAGGACGTGAACATATGACAATGGGGAATAACTCACCGGACTTAAAATCCGGCAAGGGCGGTTCGAAGGATTACTCGAAATATTTTGATTTTTCTGATGCCAAAGTCATCAGTGAAGAAGAAGGCAAGACCACTTATAGAATCAAAGGCCGGACGGTGCAGATCAATTCCAATCCCGACTATAAAGAAGGCAAGCGCAGAGGGAAGCAGGAGATTGAGGTCATCCATTTTGATGATGAGGAAACGACCCGGATTATGGAGCAGTTCCGTGAACTGAACAGCCATAAACAGCATTATTACTCTATTGCCACTTACGGCTGCCAGATGAATGAGCATGACACCGAGACGATGAAGGGCATGCTGGAGCAAATGGGCTATCTTCCGGTGGAAGACCGGAATGATGCGGATATCATTCTGCTGAATACCTGTGCCATCCGCGAGAATGCAGAAGATAAGGTATTCGGTGAGCTGGGCCATCTCAAAACGCTGAAATTGGAAAAGCCGGGCCTGCTGCTGGGAGTCTGCGGCTGTATGTCACAGGAGGAAGGTGTCGTTAACCGGATCATGGCCAAACACGGCTTCGTGGATATGATCTTTGGGACACATAATATTCACCGGCTGCCGCAGATTATCAAGGAATCCCTGTTCAGCAAGGAGCTTGTGGTAGAGGTCTGGTCCAAGGAAGGCGACATCATTGAGAATCTTCCGAAAAAGCGGGAGGGCATGCGCGCCTGGGTTAATATTATGTACGGCTGCGATAAGTTCTGTACGTATTGCATCGTGCCGTTTACCCGAGGCAAGGAGCGCAGCCGCCGGCCGGAGGATGTGATTGCCGAAGTGCGGGAGCTGGCCCGTCTGGGCTTCAAGGAAGTAACACTGCTAGGGCAAAATGTGAACGCATACGGCAAGGATTTTATAGACAAAGACTATACATTCGGGGATCTGATGGATGACATGCGGCTGATTGATATTCCGCGTATCCGCTTCATGACTTCTCATCCCCGTGATTTTGACGATAGATTGATTGAAGTGCTAGGCAAAGGTGGCAATCTGACAGAGCATATTCATCTGCCGGTGCAGTCGGGAAGTACAGCGGTACTTAAGAAGATGAGCCGTAAATATACCAGGGAAGCTTATCTGGAGCTGGTCCGCAAGATCAAAGCAAGTGTGCCCAATGCGGTGCTGACGACCGATATTATCGTAGGTTTCCCGGGTGAAACCGAGGAACAATTTGAAGAGACCCTGTCGCTAGTCCGCGAAGTAGGTTATGATATGGCGTATACCTTCATTTATTCTCCTCGCGAGGGAACACCGGCAGCCGCGATGGAGGATAATGTTCCGCAGGAGGTTAAGAACGGGCGCCTGAAGCGCCTGAATGACCTGATTAAAGAACTGAGCAGGGTCAGCAACGACCGGATGCTGGGTGAGCTGGTAGAGGTGCTGGTAGAAGGTGAGAGCAAGAATAACTCAAGTGTGCTCTCCGGGCGCTCCAGAGCCAACAAGCTGGTTCATTTTGAAGGTCCGCGTGAGCTGATCGGCAGCTTTGTACAGGTTAGAATTACAGATACCAAAACTTGGTACATTAAAGGGGACTATGTAGCGGAAGCCGCAGCGGTTCTCTAAATTATAGTGAAATGAGGCGATGTTAGTGAGCCAGGAAAACCCGAGTGTCAATAAATATGGCATGCAGAGCTTCAACACCCGTGATCTGATTGTGCGTGAGGATATTATGGGCAAAGCGAAGGAACTCGCTTCAATGATTTCGACAAGTGAAGAAGTGCGGCATTTCCAGCAGGCTGAGCTCAAAATCCAGAATCACGAGCGGGTCCAGGGGCTGATTGCCACGATCAAGAAGAAGCAGAAGGAGATTGTCGCCTTTGAGAGCTTCGGCAATAAAGATATGGTAGCGAAGATTGAACAGGAAATCGAAGTCCTGCAGGATGAAATCGACGGGATTCCGGTCGTGAATGAGTTCCAGCAGAGCCAGAGCGATATTAATTACCTGCTGCAGCTGGTTATTTCCGTAATCCGGGACACTGTGTCAGAGAAAATCAATGTGGAAGCCGGAACAGAAGCGCCGCCGTCCACATGCGGAGATTAAACCATTTTCGGAGGGGCGGATGCAGATCCGTCCCTTTATTCAAATATAAATGCGGCAGATTTGTTGATTTTAGAAGTTCAGGTTTGGTACATTAAAAGATACGAACAGCAAACAAAAGCTGCGGCAAAGGATGATCTAAAGTGAGCGAGAACGTGGAACAAACCTATAACGCCAAAAAGTACCGCACCCCGGACGGAGTTCCGGCCGACATTGTGATGTTCACTTTGACCAAGCGGGAACGGAAGACAGTCACCAAGACACTTCCCCTGCGCGAACTAAAGGTAATGCTGATCCGGCGGAAAAAATGGCCATGTGCCGGGATGTGGGCCTTACCGGGCGGGTTCTGCCAGGAAGATGAATCTATATATGATGCGGCAACACGTGAGCTGAAAGAAGAAACTGGTGTCGACGGCGGGCACTTGGAATACCTTGGCGTGTATAGTACGCCTGGCCGTGATCCGCGCGGGTGGATTATCAGCCATGCTTTTTTTGCGCTGGTGGAGGAATGGATGCTGGAGCAGAGACAAGCCTCTGATGACGCGGGCGAAGTCGGACTGTTTACGCTTCAGGAAGCCCTGGAGGAGCTGGAGCTGGCTTTTGACCATCATGACATCATCACTGATGCCTACCTGCGGATTCAGCAGCAGATGCTGCAGACCACGATTGCCCGGCAGTTTCTGCCCCGGCACTTCACATTAAGCGAGTTGTATCAGGTAATTCAAACGGTAGTGCCGGAATTCAAAGAGCCGAACTTCATCCGCAAAATTACTTCAACACGTAGCCGTCAGGGTATATTAAAGGAAGTACGGGACGAAGCCGGCAATCCGGTCAGCTCCAACCAGTACTCCCAGCGACCTGCACAACTGTATATGTTCACAGACCATGAGCCGTTATTGTCTATCTATACGTAGGAAGATGTCTGGTAACCGGATAACCCTTTAACCCAGCCTTAAGGAGGCCAGTATAATGAAGGCATTGATCGTGATAGATTTCACCAATGATTTTATTGACGGCAGTCTGCCTGTCGGGCAGCCGGGGATTGATATTGCGCCAAGAGTCAGCGAACTGACCAGGAAGTTTGCCGAGAACGGCGATTACGTGGTAATGGCTGTAGATCTGCATGAAGCGGATGATCCGTATCATCCGGAGAGCAAACTGTTTCCGCCGCATAATCTGCGGGACAGCCGCGGCAGGGAATTGTACGGCACTTTGAAAGACGTATATGAGGCCAGCCGGTCTTCGATCTATTGGATGGACAAAACGCGTTACAGCGCCTTTAGCGGCACCGATCTGGAGCTGAAGCTGCGCGAACGCGGGATTACGGAGCTGCATCTGATCGGCGTCTGCACCGATATCTGTGTTCTGCACACCGCAGTTGATGCATACAACAAAGGGTTTGATCTCATCATACACGAAGACGCTGTGGCCAGTTTTAACCCGGACGGTCATCTTTGGGCATTAGGGCATTTCCAGGGGAGTCTTGGAGCGAAGGTCGTTACCGCATACTAGAGAGAATTTAGGAGATGAGGATTTGAGGAGAGAGCTTGCTCTACATACCGATAAATATCAGATCAATATGATGTATGCCCACTGGGTGAACGGAACCCATAAACGCAAAGCGGTGTTTGAAGCCTACTTCCGCAAGCTGCCTTTCGGGAACGGGTTTGCCGTATTTGCGGGTCTGGAGCGCATTGCCCAGTACATCAGTGACCTGCGCTTTACCGAAGATGATGTCCGCTATTTGTCCGAGCAGGAAGAGAATTATGCACCTGCCTTTCTTGAGGAGCTGCTGCAGTTTCATTTTCAGGGGTCGATCCACTCCATGAAGGAAGGGGCGCTTGTCTTTCCGGATGAGCCGCTTGTACGCGTTGAAGGCTCAATTATGGAGGCCCAGCTTGTCGAAACGGCGATTCTGAACTTCATGAACTATCAGACGCTGATAGCTACCAAAGCCTCACGGATCAAGCAGGTAGCTCCCGGTGATACCCTGCTGGAATTCGGAACCCGCAGAGCCCAGGAGGCTGATGCGGCAGTATGGGGTGCACGTGCGGCTTATATCGGCGGCTTTCATGCCACCTCCAATATGCTGGCCGGCAGAATGTTCGGCATTCCGACTAAAGGTACTCATGCACACTCCTGGGTACAGAGCTTTGCAAGTGAGCAGGAAGCCTTTGATGCTTATGCCAAAGTAATGCCGGATGGCGTTACCTTGCTCGTTGACACCTTTGATACACTCCGCAGCGGTGTGCCGCATGCCATTAACACGGCCAAGAAGCTGGAAGCACAGGGCAAGCGGATGAACGGCATCCGCCTCGACAGCGGAGACTTGGCCTATCTGTCGATCCAGGCACGCAAGATGCTGGATGAGGCCGGCCTGGACTATGTTAAGATTGTTGCTTCCAATGATCTGGATGAGAATACAATTATGGACCTCAAGCTGCAGGGTGCAGCCATCGATACCTGGGGCGTGGGCACACAGCTAATTACCGCTTCTGACCAGCCTTCACTTGGCGGCGTGTACAAGCTGGTTGAAATTGAGTCGCCTACAGGTGAAATGATTCCGACGATCAAGATTTCCTCCAACCCTGAGAAGGTCTCGACTCCAGGCAAAAAAGAAGTGTTCCGCATAGTCGGAACCAATGGCAAGGCGATGGCGGATTATATCAGCTTCCCTGAAGAGGAGACTCCGCGCAGCGGCGGCCGCATTAAGCTGTTCAATCCGCTGCATCCTTATTTGCGCAAGAACGTCGACAAGTATGAGGCGCTGCCGATGCTAGAGCCGATATTTGTGAACGGATTCCAGGTCTACAAGCTGCCTGCGCTGGATGAAATCCGCAGCTATCATCAGGAACAGCTCGATCTGTTCTGGCCGGAGTATCTCCGCAAGCTGAATCCTGAGGTGTACCGTGTAAATCTCAGTGAAAAAGTATGGACTCGCAAGCAGGAACTGATCGCAGAGCATATGCAGCAGGATGTAGAATAGAAGATTTGTTGTCTAAGGTTTATCTAAAAGGCTGTCCTTCCGCAATATAGACATGTGGCGAAGGGCAGCTTCTTTATGCACTATTCTGGCCGTTTTATATATTGACAGGAATAAAATGGAAGACTATATTTAGCATGTCGGCACAATTATTTTTTTGCCGTGAAAGTTTAAGCGCTTTAACTTTCGATCTGATTAAGAAAAACCCCCATTCCGAATAGAGGGAGGTGTGCGAATCTGGTTTTGCCTGTTTCATTGCTTCATGAAATCATTGGCTTAAGCATTTGCGTTGACAGCCGGGTACCATGTGTTGCGTGACCATGCCGCTGGAGGCTGACCAAACTTGAGGAGTGAATCGTTATGAACAAGCAAAGCAAGGGTAAGCCGGGATGGAAGAGTTTTATTATTTTATGTCTGGCACTATTTGTTCTGCCGGCCGGCTCTGCACTGGCTGCCGTCAACAAGCCGTTTCCGCAGCACACTACCTATACCAGCGGGACCATCAAACCGAATAATGTTACGCAGACTAGTATGGACAACTCAGTCAAGACGAAGTGGAATGAGTGGAAAGCTGCTTATCTTAAACCGGCTGGTACCGGAAAATACTATGTTAAATATAACTCAGACGGGGAAACCGTTTCCGAAGCCCATGGTTATGGCATGCTCTTCACAGTTTTGATGGCCGGATATGACACCAATGCGCAGACGTATTTTAACGGACTATATAATTATTACACCGCCCATCCCAGTTCCATCAATCCCTATCTGATGTCCTGGAAGCAGAACAGCAGCTTTCAGAATATCGAGGGGGAGGATTCCGCCACTGACGGGGATATGGATATTGCTTTTGCGCTTCTGCTTGCAGACCGGCAGTGGGGCAGTGCGGGCACGGTCAATTATCTGCAGGCTGCGAATAATATCATTGGAGCCATCATGGACAATGAGATCAATCAGACGCAGTGGACGATCCGTCTGGGCGACTGGGCGAACAGCGGTAACTATAACACGGCTACACGGCCCTCAGACTTCATGCTGGATCATCTGAAGGCGTTCAAGGCGGCAACCGGTGATACGCGCTGGACTAGTGTAGCCGATAAAACGTACTCCATTATAAACAGCCTCTACACGGGCTATAGTGCGGGCACTGGCCTGTTGCCTGATTTCGTGGTCTATTCCGGTGGTGTCTATAAACCAGCTGCAGCCGGCTTTCTGGAGGATGCCAATGACGGGAATTACAACTATAACTCCTGTCGTACGCCATGGCGGATCACTACCGACTATCTGGTTTCCGGTGACAATCGTGCGCTTGCCCAGCTTACGCAGCTTAACAGCTGGATCAAGACCAAAGTAAACAGTACGCCTGGAAGCATCAAAGACGGTTATAAGCTTAACGGTACAACGTTTGGCAGCTATAACAGCGGAGCCTTTTATGCTCCATTTGGAGTAAGCGCAATGACCTCTTCTAGTAACCAGAGCTGGCTGAATTCACTTTGGAGCCACACGGCCGGCAGTGCTGCTGAAGATTACTACGAGGACAGCATCAAGCTGTTTTCGATGATCGTGATGTCCGGCAACTGGTGGACTTATTAGAAGCCAGCCTGTCAGCCCATCTGCGGATGGGCTTTTTTATTTTTTCGTACGCTTGCAGATTCCTACTGTGATATTAATCATGATTAATGTGATAAATTTAACATCTTAATTTTTAATTTTATTGCTAAATTAAGGTTGGTCTTGTATTCAAGAAACCCTTGGGAAATGAAGGATTACACACAATTTTCACATTTTGCAATTTCTATGGCAGATTACTTTCTCTCTAAGTAACGCCGCACTGTCGCGTATAAAGAAACCAATCGAAATCCATAAATAATTGTGATTCCCCAGGTGTGGAAAATGCAAGATTTATCACATTCGCAACAGTTATTATCACGTTACAATCAATGAAAAAGTCAAAAGGATGTTATTATTCTTGACACTCAGGAAGGGGTTATGTCAGTGGTACAATTACCAAAAGTAAACGATCTCGGATTTTTTGAGATCCGGCTGGAGTCCATTGGAGGACTCGGCGCTAACCTGGCCGGTAAGATGCTCGCAGAGGCGGGGGTCGTCGGAGCAGGACTGAACGGCGTCAGCTTCTCGTCTTACGGCTCGGAGAAAAAGGGCTCTCCTGTAAAGGCCCACATCCGGTTCTGTGATTTAAATACGCACATCCGTGATACTTCGCCGGTAGAGCGTCCCCATGTGGTTGGTGTATTCCACGAAGCGCTTGCCAAGACCGTCAATGTGACCAGCGGAATTAATGAAGACAGTACTGTTCTTGTGAACTCGGCCAAGACGCCGGAAGAACTCAAAGAGCTGCTGAAGATGAAGGCTGGTACAATTGCCGTGATCGACGCGACAAGCATTGCACTGAAAGAGAAGAACCGTGTAAACATGGCGATGCTGGGTGCGCTGTTCCGGCTCTGCCCGTTCCTGGATACCGAGACGATGAAGGGCGTTATCGAGAAGTCGCTCGGCAAAAAATATCCGCAGGCTGTACAATCGGCAATTACGACCTTTGACCGCGGCTACAATGAAGTGAAGTTTATGCACTTCGACCTTGCGGCAGGGGATAGCATGCCTGAATACGTTCGTTCCGATATTTCGCCGCTCGGCTATGAAACTCAACCTATCGGGGGCACGATTATCAATCCAGGCGGCAGCTTCCTGAAGAACCTGAGTATTTCCCGTTCCGGCATGATTCCGGCTTTTGAGATCGAGTCCTGTATCAACTGTGCGCAGTGTGACACCGTCTGCCCTGACCAGTGTTTTGTCTGGGAAGAACGGCTTGACCGCAAGGGACGCTCGCAAATGTTCCTGCTGGGTATCGATTATCAATATTGCAAAGGCTGCCTGAAATGCGTCGGCGCCTGCCCGACCTCGGCACTATCCAGTATCCGTGAGAAGGAAGGCTACGCAGACAGCCACACTGTGCATCATACATTTGATCTGGTCACGCAATTATAATCTGGTAAGAAAGGCGGAATGAACAATGGCTATTGATTATGAAAAAGAAGTAGGCTCTTCCAAAGTAGAGCAGAAATTCCTATATGAATCAGGCAATGAGATGGCAGCCTATGCTGCACATCAGATCAACTATCATGTCATGGGGTATTTCCCGATCTCGCCATCGACGGAGGTTGCCCAGTTCCTCGATACGATGAAAGCCAGCGGACAGCATGATATTATGCTCGTACCATCGGACGGCGAGCACAGTTCAGCAGGGATTTGTTATGGCGCTTCTACAGCAGGCGGACGCGTATTTAACGCAACGAGCGCCCAAGGATACATGTTCATGCTTGAACAGCTGCCTGTACAAGCCGGTACACGCATGCCTATGGTCATGAACCTGATCTGCCGCTCGATTTCGGGACCGCTCAACATTCACGGTGACCACTCCGATTTGTACTTTGCACTCAATACCGGCTGGCCGATTCTGATGTGTCGTGATCCGCAGTCGGTCTACGACATGAATCTGATGGCACTGAAGCTGGCAGAACATGCAAAAGTTCGTCTTCCGGTTATGGTAGCTTCCGACGGCTACTTTACTTCCCACCAGAAGCGCCGGGTACAGGCTTTTGCCCACCGCGAAGATGTCCATAAATTCGTAGGCGAACAGCCGCCGGCTGGCTTCACCGATACCCTAGACCGCAACAACCCGGTTACAGTCGGTCCTTATATGAATGAACCGGATTATATTAATAACCGCTATCAGCAATCCGTGGCGATGTATAATGCCGGAGAAGTATTCGAAGAAATCGCCCAGGAATTTGCTGAGCTGACCGGACGCCACTATCCTATGATTGAGCAGTACCGGATGGAGGATGCCGATGTGGCAGTCTTCCTGATGAACTCCGCATCCGAGATCATCAAGGATGTTGTGGATCAGCTGCGTCTGCAGGGAATCAAAGCAGGTGCGATCTCACCGAATATGATCCGCCCATTCCCGCAGAAGCAAATTGCTGAAGCGCTCAAGAATGTTAAAGCCATTACGGTCGGTGATCGTGCAGATTCCGTCGGCGGACACGGCGGTAATATGGTTAACGAAATCAAGGCGGCACTGTTCACTTATGGAAACACAACGACCAAAGTAATCAGCCGGATTTACGGGCTTGGCGGCAAGGACTTCTATGCTGAAGACGGCCATCATTTCTTCCAGCTGGCGATGGATGCTGTTGCAGCTGACCGTGTAGAAGTACCATTTGATTACTATGGCCACAATCCGGGTGAACCCGATAAGGCGCCTCAGCGCTTGCTGAAGCCAATGAATTTCGACTTGCTGAAGACAGGATTGATTACTGTCACTAAGAATGAAGAAACCGGCAAGCTGGCCGTGAGGGTTCCTCCGGTTCGCAGCCTGATGAAGAAACCGAGACGGCTGTCTCCGGGTCACGGGGCATGTCCGGGCTGCGGGATTTTCTCGGGTCTTGAATTATTCTTCAAGGGAATTGAAGGCGATATCGTTGCGCTGTACCATACGGGCTGTGCAATGGTAACTACTACCGGTTATCCTTATTCATCGCATAAATCAACGTTCATCCATAACCTCTTCCAGAACGGTGCAGCAACGCTGTCCGGAGTGGTCGAAATGTTCTGGGAACGCAAACGCCGCGGTGAGCTCGACGGACTGGGCCTGAAAGAGGACTTTACATTCGTAATGGTAACCGGCGACGGAGGTATGGACATCGGGATGGGGCCAGCCATTGGTGCTGCCCTGCGCGGACACAAAATGATTATCGTCGAGTATGACAATGAAGGTTATATGAACACCGGTGCACAACAGTCGTATTCAACACCGCTCGGTCACCGTACTTCTACTTCAAGCATCGGCAAGACCCAGCAGGGTAAGTTAACCCAGCATAAGGACACAGCCCAGATTATGGCGGCTACTAATATTCCTTATGTGTTCACCGGCTGTGAAGCGTATCCGCAGGATCTGCTGAAGAAGGCTGCCAAGGCCCAGTGGTATGCACAGAATGAAGGCCTGGTCTACGGTAAAATTCTGATTGCCTGCCCGCTCAACTGGATGTCCGAGGACAAAGATGGCGCGGATATTGTATCCTTGGCGGTAGAATCCTGCTTCTTCCCGCTGTATGAAGTGGAACACGGCACAACGAACATTACGTACAATCCGGAAGACAAGGACAAACGTATTGAGGTCTCCGCTTGGCTGAAGACAATGGGCAAAACCCGCCATCTGCTGAAGCCGGAGAACGAACCGGCACTGCGCAGCTTCGAGAGCGAAGTTCAGCGCCGCTGGAGCCGTCTCAAAGCAAAACACGAGCATCCTGATCTGTAAGCTGTTGTCTATAATGAAGAACTTTGCCCGGCAGAACTCTGCCGGGCTTTTAAATTTATGGTTTTGTACAAATATCCGAAAAAGTATCCGAAAGAATATGTAAACAGTCTATTTATTAAAATACTTTTATAAAGTATTATATAAAGCGGGGTGAACAGGATGAAAAATATTGGCGGCAATGCGCTGGTTATCAGAGAAGTGAATATTAATCTGGTACGTAAAGAATTGAAGGAGCAGGGGCAGGCGACGAAGCGGCTAATAGCCGAGAACACGGGTCTTAGCATTGTTACAGTAGGCACAGTGCTGCAATATTTGGTGGAGCAGCAGGAAGTGAGGGAGGGGGATATGATTTCCTCCAGCGGGGGCAGACCGGCCCAGCAATACATATATAACGACGAACATTCACTGGCCCTGATTCTGTTTCCATATGAAGAGGATAGCGGGATTCAGATCCGCAGAACGGTCGTCACCTTGTCGGGTCGGCGCCTGCATGAGGTAAGTATACCGGTGAACCGGATTGATCTCAGCAGCTTTGAAACGCTGATTGACGAGGCTATGCTGCAGTATTCCGCTATTCAGGCGATTGGCTTCGGTCTGCCGGGAGCAGAGATCGACGGGAAAATGCTGGTCTCTGACTATATCGCTCTGCGCGACATTTCTGTAACAGAGCACTTCAAGAACCGTTACGGCAAACCGGTTGTCTTGGAGAACGATGTCAATGCTGCAGTGATCGGGTACTGCAACAGATTGCAGGAAACTGCGGAATCCTCGGTAGTGTATATGTATTTTCCGGACCGTTTTGGCCCCGGGGCAGGAATATACATCAATGGCAGATTGCATAAAGGCAAACGGGGCTTCGCCGGTGAGGTAGCCAATATTCCGCTGGGTATTCCGTGGGGGGATCCCTCGCTGATTACGTCATTTGAGCGGATTACCGAAGCCATCGCCAAACTGACAGCTGCGGTCAACAGTGTGCTGAATCCTGATCTTGTGGTGCTATACGGAAGCTTTTTAACGGATCATCATCTGCGCTCGGTAGTGGAACAATGCAGCTTATTTTTACCGGGCAGTACCGTTCCGGACATCCGACTGACCGAAGATTTTGCAGCAGACTATTTACAGGGCATGATCGTGCAGACACTGCGGACACTGGAACCGGGCCTGCAATTAACCAAATCTGAAACGTAGGTGGGAAAATAAAATGGCAACATTCTTTCTAATCATAATTTATTTGGCCTTTATCAGCTTAGGACTGCCGGATTCAATGCTTGGCGCAGCCTGGCCGATTATGCGGCTGGATTACGGGGCACCTGTAGAAACTGCGGGGCTGCTGTCGATGGTGGTGGTCGGGGGAACGATTATCTCCAGTTTGGCTAGCAGCGCTGTGCTGCAGCGTCTGGGCACGGGCAAGGTTACTTTTATCAGTGTCGCTGTAACAGCCCTTGCGTTATTGGGATTCTCATATTCCTCTTCAGTGATCTGGCTGGCTGTGCTGGCTTTACCGCTGGGACTTGGAGCCGGTTCCATTGATACCGGTCTGAACAACTATGTGGCGACTCATTATAAAGCGCATCATATGAGCTGGCTGCACTGCTTCTGGGGAATCGGAGCCATGCTCGGTCCAATCCTTATGTCGGGCTATATCTCGAACGGAGACTCCTGGAGAAAAGGCTTTTTAACCGTCAGCCTGATTCAGTTTGCATTAGTGTTCCTGCTGTTTGTGACCTTGCCTCTATGGAAAAAAACAGAGAAAAATGGCCAGGGAGCGGTACAGCCTGGAGAGGCTGCCGGACCTGCGGGTACGGAACGTAATGTTTTGAAGATTAAAGGCGTAAAACTGGCAATGATCACCTTCCTGTTCTATAGCGGTGTTGAAGCAACGCTTGGATTATGGGGGAGCAGTTTTCTGGTCAATGCCAAGGATCTGTCTGCAGCAACTGCCGCCGGCTGGGTCTCACTCTACTACGGGGGAATCACTGCCGGGCGGCTGATTACCGGATTCATTACTTTTAAATACAGTAACCAAGTTTTGATTCGCGCAGGTCTGGTGATTTCACTGTTAGGTGCATTGGTGCTGGCGTTGCCGCTTCCAGCGGTATTTTCGTTAATTGGCTTTATTCTGATTGGTCTGGGGTCGGCGCCGATTTTCCCTTGTATGCTACATGAGACTCCAGCCCGGTTCGGCAAAGAGAATTCCCAGAAAATCATGGGCTATCAGATGGCGCTGGCTTATACCGGTGGGGCCTTCCTGCCGCCAATGCTGGGGTGGATTGCTGCCCGGAGTACTTTCATGATTCTGCCGGGCGCCATGATCGGCTTTATCGTAGTTATGCTTATGAGCTCGGAGCAAATCAATACGCTGATGAAAAAGAAATTGCAGCATTTTAAATAAAAAAAGGTTAAACTGGAATCGATTTCTGATGAATCTGATACGAAGGGGTGCGGTAAGATGAAGAAGCCGGTGAATTGGCAGGATGGGGTATGGAGCAATCAGCCGCAATCCGTAATGGAGCATGGGGGAAGCTTGGTTGTTGAAGCAGTAGAAGGCAGTGATTATTGGCAGAAAACAATGTATCAATTCCAGCATGACAACGGGCACGCGCTGCTTGCAGACTGGGAGGATTCATCTGCGGTTGAAGTCAGTTTTGCAAGCGGAAGTCTTACAGCGTTATATGACCAGGCTGGGATTATGTTGTGGCATAGCCCCACAGAGTGGATAAAAGCTGGAATAGAGCTGAATGATGGCGTGCCCCATGTCGGAGCCGTTGTTACGGATGAGTACTCGGACTGGTCCTTGTCCCCTGTACCTGAATGGACTGGAGAGAATATCACCATCCGTGCCTCACGCTTAGAAGATGCTGTTATTCTCAGAGCCAGAACGGATATACATCCTTGGCGTACGATCCGGGTTGCCCGTTTTCCGTATAAGACGGCTGTGCAGGCTGGGCCGTTTCTCTGTGCTCCAACAAGGGCTGGGCTCACAGTTGAATTTACACGCTGGGTGACTACCCTGCCTGATACGGATGTTCATGAAGAACCACCGAGAGATTAACTCTATTAATAAGTGAGTCTGTATGCCGGAAGTGAAGCAAAGCCAGCGGCTGCATACTATAGCTATTACTCAGCCATCTTAGAATAAGAGGATTTAACATTATCCTGGCTGAGAGGTGGATATTCATGAGAAATCAACGGCTACTATTGCTCACTGTTGCATTAACTGCTGGAATCCTATTTAAAGGCAGCGGTCAGCATGATCAGATCATAGAAATGCATAGGCTCTCTTCCAGCAGCCACGCCGCTCTGCTCCATACCTCCATGAAAAAGGAGAAGGGCAAATACACCAGACAAGCTAAAGAGCTGTTTGGCGGACTGCTGGAACACCTGGGAAGCCATTAACCCTGTTTATAAATCTCGCGCATGACATGACGCAGCTCAGGAAGGATCAGCCGGCTCATGGCCAGCTTGACCGCTCCGGTGGAGCCGGGCATCGAGAAAATAGCCGTGCTGCCGATGGTGCCGGCAATGGCCCGGCTTAGAATGGCGGCGGAGCCGATGTCTTCTGTGAAGCTGAGCAGGCGGAATATTTCACCGAAGCCCGGCAGCGATTTGTCCAGCAGGGAGGCAACGGCCTCATAGGTGGTGTCGCGGGGAGATATTCCCGTACCGCCGGTCAGCAGCACGGCTTCGATTCCGGAATGGACGGAGCTTTTGTAGACCAGCTCGCGAATCTCTTCATAGTCATCTTTAACGATCTTGCGGCCCACAACCTGATAACCAGCCTCTTCCAGCATGGAAGCGATTAACGCTCCTCCGGTATCAGTTTCCATCGTTCTTGTGTCCGAGACCGTAATAATATAACAGGATACCGTTTGCGGTGCTTCGCGGCGATGTTCATCAACGGATGACATGGGACCACTCCTTATTAGTCATTTTACCCTCATAATAGGTGAAGAAGAGAGCAAAGACAAGCCGGGGTTATCAGGGGCGGGGGCGAGTCCCCCGCAGCTGCTCCTTGCTTGTGTATACATATTTGTAGTAAACTCGCTACCATAACGGTATTTTTGGGGAGCGATGAAACTTGAAACAGGCATTGCCGGTTTATATATTGTCAGGATTTCTAGGCAGCGGCAAAACAACCTTACTGCAGCGGCTGCTGGACCACTGGAAAGCCCAGGGTCTCCGCCCGGCAGTGGTGATGAACGAATTAGGAGAAGTTAATCTGGACGGGCTTCTGGTAGAGCAATCGGTTCCGATGGCAGAGATGCTCGGCGGCTGTATCTGCTGCACCAGCCGCGGCGACCTCAGCACAGAGCTGACAACGCTGGTGAAGAAAGAATCACCGGATGTTGTGGTCATTGAAGCCACAGGTGCTGCGAATCCGCTGGAAATCGTCGATGCGGTTACCGAAACCTCTCTTTATCAGCTGGTGGAGCTGAAAGGTCTGATTACTGTCGTTGATGCTGCGCATCTCCTTGAGCTGTACCGCTCGCAGCAGGGTTCAACGTACCGGTTGATGCAGGAACAGATCCGCTGCGCATCCGTGCTTATTTTGAACAAGACTGACCGGGTCACAGCTGAGGAAGCTGATGAAATATCGGATGTGCTGCGCAAATGGAATGCTTATGCGGAGATCCTGCCGGCAGTGCGCTGCGGTTTGGAACCGGAGATCCTGCTGGGAAGTTTGGGCGGGGTACATCTGGAAGGGCGGGACGATGAAGAAGCAGAGGAAGGGATTACGGAGGGCGGAGAGTCTGCCCAAGGGACTCACACGGTGCATGCCCACCCTACCCATGACCATGTTATGGCTTATACCCATTATTTTAAGCGTGCCGTAAACAGTGAGGAATTTGAGCAGTTCGTTAAAGAGCTGCCACGCGATGTATACCGGGCCAAAGGAATTGTTACGTTTAGCGACACCTCTAGCCGGTTTTTGTTCCAATATGCTTATAGAGAAGCCGATTTTATGAAAATCACCCCTCAGGGTGAGGTGCCTGATGTAGCGGTATTTATCGGGGAGCACTTCTCGTCCGGTGAGCTGCGCACTCAGCTTTTGCAGCTGGAGAAGCGCACACTGACCCGGCCAGGCACTGTCCGGAGAAGCCTGTAATACAGGCTTCCTATGTCCAGGATAAGGACTACATCCGTAAGGCTCATGCAGCTCCGGCAACAATCCTTATTCCGGTCAGCACATCCGGTCCTTCCTGAGTCGTTTGGTTCGTTCTTTACCTTGCAGGTTAATACATAGGCATAACCTATAATGATCGCAGGAGGTATAAGGCTATGACCCGAATTCAATATCAGGAATGCATTGACGCATGTATCAAATCTATGAATGCCTGTAACTATAGCTATGTCGCAAGCCTGAAAGAATATGATCTTGCAACCCTACGGGAGAGCATCCGTCTTGACCGGGAATGTGCGGATATTTGTTCTTATGCCATCCAGGCAATGACCCGTCAAAGTCCATTCGTGGTTGAAATCCTGCGCCTGTGCGCGGAAATCTGCGAACGCTGTGCCGATGAGAGCAGCAGACATAAGCAGACACACTGCCAGGAGTGCATTGATGCCTGCCGTAGTGCTGCAATGGCCTGCCGCCTGATTAGCGGTGCCGTAGAGGTATACGCTTAATACAGTGAACTGACAAAGGCCATACAAAGCCAGAGCCGCCTTCGGTAAAGTAACTGAAGGGATTCTGGCTTTTTTGTTTGGATACGTCAGTCAAACTCTCAGCTTCAAGAGGAAAGCAGGGGTAATCCGGCGAATAATTTAAGAAGTAAGTTATGCGGCTTCTGATACGGCTTCTATCGTAATGAAATTTGCAGGGTAAGCTTATCTCTGAGGGGGAGTCAGCGGAATGACACTTCAACAGCAGCAATTGTTACACTTATCCGGGGCAACCAAGCTGTATAATGGTCACCCGGTTCTAAATGATATATCCATGACCATTAATACCGGAACAGCCACAGCTCTAATCGGTCGCAACGGCTCAGGCAAAAGTACGCTGCTTGCGATTTTAGCCGGGCTGCTCAAGCTTTCTTCCGGGAGCCTGCTCCCGGCGAAACCAAAGCTCAGAATCAGTTATGCGCCTGAGGCGTTTCCCGGGCTCAGGATGTCAGCGGAAGAGTATTTATATAATATGGGCCGGATTAGCGGGATGTCAACGGCACTGCTTGAGAATAAGATTGTTCAGCTGCTTGAGGCTTTCCAGCTATCGCCGTTTCGTAAACAGGCTATGACAGGATACTCCAAGGGCATGCTGCAAAAGGTGAATCTGATTCAGAGCCTGCTTGGTGAACCGGAGCTGCTGCTGCTGGACGAGCCATTATCCGGACTTGATCTCCCGGCACAGCATACGCTAATTGAACTCCTGAAGGAATTGAAGCACAGCGGTACCGCTCTTGTCTTCTCCGTCCATGAACCATTATGTGTAGAAGCTCTGGATGCCGGAGTACATGTGCTTCAGGCGGGCAGGACACTGATGATAACAGATGCTGGGAAGCTTCGGGACAAGCCTTCATCATACATATTAAGCACGGCGCTTTCGCAACAGGCACATACAGCAATGACAGAACTAACCGGCTATATTTCCTCCCAGTACGTACATCATCGCTATACTGGAGAAGAGTGTATGGAATGGGAAGTAGAAATTGCGTGGACGGATGAATTTTTGCGCCATATCCTGGATATGGGCGGATCAGTCCTATCGCTGGAACAACGCAGTGGCAAGAGCGGACTCGAACAGTGGATGGATCCAAAACAGAGCGGGGAGGCCACCGCATGATGAGACCGCTTATCGCCTATATGTTGAAGAGTTATACGTTCTCGCAGCGATATTTTGCACCAGTAGCCTCCATTGTAATCTCCGTGCTCTTTCTCTATACCTATAAGCCTAATCCGGTAATGAGCAGCTATGCGGCTACCGCCGTCATTCTGTTTATAGGATGTGCCTGGATGGGACTCAGCTTTCTTAACCATGAACAGGCGGTGCAGCGGCAGGTAACCATTGTACATTTGCGGAGTAGCGTGAAATATGGTCTGGGAGGGATACTGACGCTTGCTTTGCTCACACTAGTGCTCGCTCTGCTGACGGTTGTTTATCCGGTTGTGACCGGGAGCTTCGTTGAGCCTGCTGGGCTTTATCACATGACGCTGGCTTTTGCCGGGCATATGCTGCTGGGCATGCTCGGTATATCCATTGCCCTTTATTTACAGACTTCCTGGGTGCCCAAAAGCAGCTATGCTATTGGAATCCTCCTGATTATTCTGATTGTGTCCGTCGGCGGCAAGAAGCTCGAAGAGCTCATTCCGGGCCCGGTGGTGCCTGTCCTCTTACCTCCGGCAGCACCGATGATGAATGCGCTGATGAACGCGGACGAGCTGTCCTTTAGGAGTCTGCTTGGCTCCTTTGCCCATGTTCTGATGTACATCATGCTGTTGTGCGGGTTTTATTTGTACCGCTCAAGCCGCATGGATTACGGCAAGAATTTATGAGACAATAAAAATATACAGATAAAGAAGGGGAGGAAAGATGAAGGATACACAACTACCGGAGAGTGAACAATCCAAAGAGCTATTTGCTTATTTCGGACTGGCAGTCTATTATTGTCAGGCTCTGGAACAGCAGCTGACCAACCTGCTGCTGCTCACGAAGCTGTCTCAGGGGAAAACGCCCACAGAAGCGGATCTCTCTGATTTGTATCAGCGCAAACTCAGCAATTCACTCGGCCAACTCATCAAAGAAATCCAGCATCATTTTCCATTCTCGGAAGAAGAGACGAACCAGCTGCAGGCCGTATGGAAGCAGCGCAATCACATCGTTCATGATTATTTCAAGGAGCGAATCCAGGAGACCTTTACTCCGGGGGGCAGGGCGCATATGATCCGCGAGCTGAAAAGATTTAAGAACAAGGCCAGCAGACTGGAAATTAAATTGCAGGGGTATTGCACGGAGATGTATACGAAACTGGGGTTGGAAGAGGAGCGGTTTATTGAATGAAAGAATAATACACGGATTCTACTTTACAGGTAGCAGACGTATAGCAAATAGCCATCTAAGAAGATGGATATACATAACGTCCATTAGAGACTCTCTAAACACAGATTATCTGTGTATAGAGAGTCTGTTTGTTTATAGAAGAGTTACTACTATAATCTACGCTTGTGCATTGCACAGGTCATTTACCGCATCCGACAGCTCCTGGAGACCGCAGCCTTGGATGACCTCCGGTGAGAAGACTACGCCGACAGCCCTGTTACAGCGGGCAAGCGATGCGATAGCATCAGCGATCACCGGGATCATCTCGGCGGTAAGGATTTCGCCAGGCTCCCACCACCAGCTGTTGATTGACAGAACACCGTTTTTCCGGTTCATCACCGGCTCAAATCTGGCCGTAAAACGGTCGCCGTAGAGCAGGGGCAGCACATAATAGCCAAATTCCCGTTCTGCTGCAGGCTTGTACACCTCCCAGCGGTAATGGAACCCGAACAGCTGCCGGATCAGCTCTCTGTCCCACAGCAGATTGTCGAGCGGAGCCAGCGCAGCTGCGAATCTGTCACCATTCATGGTCCCGGCTTGGTCATCGGCTCCTGCCGTTTCCCGCAGCAGCACTGCTTCAAGCTCCGGTGCATCTAGACTCCGCATATACAGCGGCAGCTTAAGACCTTCTACATGCACCTCACGTATACTGTCATTCAGCAGCAGGCGCTCTACAGCTGCAGTCCGCTCTTTGCTCTTCAGCCCGGAAATGCCGAGCCAGCCATCACCGGATTTGTTCCACAGAAGCCCGATACTGCCTATACGCCTCAGCACATACCAGTCATTATATTGCTCTTGTGTGGGATTAGGTTCATCGGTGTTTAGAATATGTTCCGGCAGCAGATGGGCGGTGAAGTCGTAATAACGGCGGGTATGTACACGGTGATGTACGGAAACTTCGCCCCGGAAATACATCGTTTCCAGCGCAGCACGCGTAATTCTGGCCGGAGCCCAGGCCCAGTTCATTTTCTCTTTCCCTTCCAGATCCAGAGAAGAGAGCGGCCCGCGCTCGATCAGCGCTTCCCGTACTTGCATTATCGTCTTAAGCAGAACTTCATTTCCATGTTGCCGTGCTAACGCCTGGTCTCTTAACCGACGAAAATAGGGCCAGTCCTCTGTGCAGTAGATCGACATATTCTTGTCCCAGCCGTCGTACAGTACTCTGTCTGTGTACAGCAGTTCATTCGCCAGCCCGGGGACAAAACCCGGAACACGTGCCTGAAGTACAAGCTCATGATTATGTCCGGCAATGCTGAGCGGATCATATTGAATGCAGCCAACATGACGGACATAGTCCACAATACTCTGCTTACCGCCACAGAGACCTCCAGGAACCAGTCGCTGGTGATGCAGCAAAAACATCCGGGCCTGCTGCTTGCTCAGTCTATAAGTAATCACATTAGATTCCTCCGTTCATTTATGTATTGTTTACCATTATATAGAACAAATGTTCCATCTTCAATGGAATTCTTCTGCAACAACCGGCGGGTCATGAGATTAGGTTCGGTTCTCTCTAAAAAAGACAGTCCTCAATAACTGAGGACTGTCTTATTTGGATTCCATACCATGGGCAGTGTGGCTTACCCTTGCTTAAGCGAAGGCTGCAGTACCGGAGCTGCGGAAGGTTCTGCAGTCGCAACTGGAGTTTCCACTGCGCCCGCAGCGCCGGCTCCGAGCTGGAGCTGGTACATCCGGAAGTAACGGCCTCCCAGGGCCATCAGTTCATCATGGCTGCCGCGCTCGACGATCTCTCCGTGGTGCAGCACCAGAATCTGGTCTGCGCTGCGGATGGTCGACAGGCGGTGGGCGATGATAAAGGTGGTGCGGCCCTTCTTAAGCACCTCCAGCGCTTCCTGAATAATACTCTCCGTTTCGGTATCGATATTGGAGGTAGCTTCATCCAGAATGAGAATTGCCGGATCGAATGAAAGTGCCCGGGCAAAGGAGATGAGCTGGCGCTGGCCGGCGGATAGTGTACTGCCTTTCTCTACTACCGGTTCATCGAAGCCGAGCGGCAGATGGGACAGCAGTTTATCCGCACCAACTTCACGCAGCGCCCGCTCTACCCGCTCCCGGCTGATGCGTTCATCCCCGAGACTGACATTGGAAGCGATGGTGCCGGTGAAAAGATACGGGTCCTGAAGCACGATCCCCATGTGGCTGCGAAGCCACTGCTTGGGAATGGAAGTAACCTCCTGGCCGTCAATCGTGATTGTACCCCGCTGCGGATCATAGAAGCGGAACAGCAGATTGATGATCGAGCTTTTTCCTGAACCGGTATGGCCTACCAAGGCTACCGTTTCACCCGGACGTGCTTCAAAGGATATATCACGCAGAACGAAATCTTTTTTGTAAGCAAAGGAGACGTTATTGAAGACCACGTTCCCCTTATAGCGCGGCATCGAACCGTCTGTAACTGGCTCACCCGGCTCATCCATCAGTGTAAATACGCGGCCTGCGGAGACCATGGAGCTATCCAGGTTCGCGAGCTGGTTCACCATACCGGTAATCGGCTGGAACATCCGCCCGAGCACGTCGACAAAAGCATAGAGGACGCCAAGCGACACGAAAGTGGAGCCGTTTAGGCTGCCAAATCCGAAATACCACAGCACCAGCACAAAGGAGAGATTACGCAGTGAGTTCACAAGATTGTGGGAGGTGAGGGCATTCAGATTAAGCATTTTATTCTGATATTTCATATAATCATCGTTGAGATGCTCGAATTCTTCGCGGCTCTGCTTCTGGCGGCGGAAAATCCGGATGATCGACATCCCTTGGATCGACTCGTTAATAATGGCATTGATTTCACTCAGCCTTGAACGGATGATCGTATTGTATTTAGTGGCTACTTTGCGGTACAGCACGATCCACAGTACAATAATCGGCACAATGAACAAGCTGATCAGGCCAAGCCGCACATCGAGCAGGAACAGGGCAACATACACGCCAATGATATTAATAATGCCTGTGCTGAAATTGGATAACACGGCTATAAATAGGTCTTTCACTGCTTCCGTGTCATTGGTCACCCGGGAGACGACCTTGCCCGCAGGCAGATTGTCAAAAAAGTACACCGGAAGCCGCTGGATATGAGCGTATACGTCGGTTCGCAGCTTGCGGATGACCTGATTGGCTGACGATTGCAGCCAGTAGGTTTTGCCGAACTCGGCCAGAATAGAGATGACCAGGAAGATGGCATACAGCCCCACCAGCTCATAAATCCCCGGAAATTCAGGCTTATAAAAAGCAAATAATTCGTCTGCAGACAGCTTTACGGCCGGATAGACGGAGATTTGATCCCCGTACTTGATCTGCAGCTCCCCATCCTTGAAGGAACGGTCCCCTTCGGCCTGGCTGACTGCTTCATTGATGAAATAGAAGCTCTTGCCTACCTGCAGGAGGCGGATCTCCTGGCCTTTGGCTTCACCCCCGGCGAAACGGTCGCCGCGTTTATAGAAGTTATTCTTATATTCAGCCGCATCTTCGGAAGAGGAGGTCTGATAGTATGGCTTCTCAATCCCGAGCAGATGGTTGTCAATCATGTTCTTGGCGATAAAAGGCCCCGCCAGCTCAGCCGCTACGCCGATGGTCAGCAGCAGAAGCGCTGCGATGAAGGTTTTTTTGGCAGTCAGTGCGTACTGCAGCAGACGTTTGCCTGTACTCTGTGTCAACGGTGACACCTCCCTATACGTTATTCATGAATTAATCTAGATTGTTCTCCACCTGCTGGCGGTCAAACTGCTCACGGTACCATCCGTTCATGGCCAGCAGCTCCTGATGTGTTCCGCGTTCAATAATATGCCCGTTATCCAGCACGACGATCAGATCGGCATGCTCAACGGCAGAGAGGCGGTGGGTGGAGATCAGTGTGGTTTTGCCGGCGCGTTCCTCGCGGATATTCCCGATAATCCGGGCTTCGGTACGTGCGTCAACGGCGGACAGCGCATCGTCCAGAATCAGAATGTCGGGATTGGCGATAAAGGCTCTCGAGATCGAGACGCGCTGTTTCTGTCCTCCCGAGAGGGAGACGCCGCGTTCGCCGACCAGTGTATCCAGACCGTCAGACAAAGTGCCAAGGTCATTCTGGAAAGCGGCTGCCGTGATCGCTTGCATAATCAGCTCATCACTGGCATTATGGTGGCCGAACTGGATGTTCTCACGCACAGACTTGGAGAACAGGATCTGTTCCTGCGGCACATAGCCCATCCAGCTGTGCAGGCGGTCCAGTGCGATGTTCTGAATGGGAACATCCGAGATCTTGATTTCACCTTCGCCGGCCGGATACTCATGCAGCAGCTGCTTCAGCAGCGTAGATTTACCGCTGCCGGTGCGGCCGACTACACCCAGCGTCTGTCCCTGGGACAGGGAGAAGCTCACTCCGCTGAGATTATCGACGGTTGAAGTCGGATAGCGGAAGGTTACATCTTTTAGTTCAATACTTGTAGGCTGGGCTACCGGAACCGGCTGGGCGACATCCTCCACATCCGGACGGGTGTTCGTGGTTTCATCGATCCGCTCCAGTGAAGCGCCGCCGCGCTGCATAATATTGATCAGCTCGCCGATCGCGAACATCGGCCAGACGATCATCCCGAGGTACATATTGAAGGAGACAAGGTCACCAAGTGTAATTTGATTACGGAAGACAAGATAGATTCCATAAGTGAGGGCAATTATGTAGCTCAGTCCTACGCAAAAGCGGATGGTCGGCTCAAAGAAGGCATCGACCCGTGCCACCGCCATATTTTTGCGGTATACATCATCTGTAATGTCGGCAAATCGTTTCTCATCAAGTCTTTCCTGTACATATGCACGGATTACCCGCACCCCTGACACCGATTCCAGCACCTGGTCGTTCATGTCACCGAAGGCATCCTGTGCCAGGCTGTAGCGGTCATGGATAGCCTTACCGTAGAAAATCATCGCAACCGCGATCAGCGGAAGCGGCAGAACCGCCGCAAGCGTCAGCTTCCAGCTGACCAGAAATCCCATCGCCAGCAGCACTACGGACAGATAGACCGTTGAATCCACCAGCGTCAGCATGCCGAAGCCTACGGTTGTTGCTACGGCGCGGATGTCATTGGTTGCCCGGGCCATAAGGTCACCGGTACGGTTTTTTTCGAAGAAGGAGGGAGTCATCGTCATCAGATGGTTCATGAACCGGGAGCGCAGCAGGCGTTCTACCAGGTTGGAGCCCCCGAACAGCTTGTGCATCCAGATGTAAGTGATCCAGTAAATAATGAGCATCATTAGAACGATAAGTCCGATGTATTTCATCAAGGAACCTGAGGTGATCGAACCGCGTACAATTTCATCGATGGCATTGCCAAGCAGACGAGGGGGCAGCAGTTCCAATACACCAACTACAATTAGTAAAATAAGGCCAACAGAATAGCGCCTTTTTTCCCGGCGAAAAAACCAGCCGAGATCGCGGAGTACGGAGAACAAGGGGAATCCCTTCCTTTCGTGTTAAGGTGTTTTGTCGGTTTCGTTGCGTGCTTTTGGAATCTGGTCAATAGTGGATAACTCTTTAACAGCATACAAAAAGGCATATCCTCCGCTAAACGGATGATATGCCTGTAAGATACAGCAATTATCATGTCCACGGTGCTATAATGCAGCACATAAGACATGGAAGAGATTAGCCTGACTGAAATCAAGTACGGCCGTGCGCATGATTCAGTGGGTTTCCACTACTTGGGCTGCTTCGGTATGCTGTTGTGTGTAGTTGCCGACAATGTTATTAAAATCAACTGGTACAATGGTCAACACCGCGCTCACCCTTTCAATGTTTTTTTGGTAATAACTTGAAGACGCTTCGTTATGTTCCGAGTTTATCACCAGTATCTAACGAATGTCAAACATAATTTTGAACAAATTCTGAATAAGCTGTATGATAAAATAGAACGGATGATTTGGAATATGGTCATCTTTTAAGTATGATAAGAAGAAACGGAGGTGCATCAAGAGGAATGGATATGGTAATTAGTCCGGAAGCCGCTGCCTGGTTCAAGAAGGAGCTTACGCTGCAGACAGGCGATTATATCCGTTTATTTCCGCGTTACAGCTCAGGCGGAGGGCTGCATCCCGGTTTTTCGCTGGGAATCGCTACTGAAGCGCCTGCCCGTCCTGCCACACAGGCCGAGCAGGAAGGCATTGTTTTTTATATGGAGGAGCAGGATCTCTGGTACATGGAAGGCTATAGCTTATCAATCATCTATGTAGAGGCTGAAGATGATATTGAGTATAAGTATATTCCTCTGCCCGTGGCCGGTAATGTTTCGCAAGTATGAGGCTGAAATTCTAGTCTGACACAAAAAGCCCTTGCCAAGAGGCAGGGGCTTTTTGTGCAGGAATAAGAACCGGTAAGGCTGCCTTGCCCATCCGGGGGCAGCATCATTGGGAACGGTGAAAGGTTTCTTCCTCCATGGCAAAATCAAAATCGTCAATGTCATACACCTGTACCGGGATTCCGCCTTCGATGATGCGCTGGATCAGCTCGAATTGGTCCGTCAGAATCGGTACCTTCTCCCGCTGTGAAGTTAGCAGCAGTTCGGTCTCGATCGGGTCGAACAGCTCTCCGTAAGCCGCATTGTCGATGCTGTTGATGATGGTAATCTGTGCTTGCCCGCCGAGCAGAATGCCCGAGCTCTTAGCCCAGGGAACGGACAGGCAACGGTTAATCTTCTTGGAATTGAGCGGCTCCTCAAAATAAGCGATCAATTCGCGGATCTTGAGTTTGACGTGCAAATCATCGTCTGCCCGGTTCATGAGCGGTTCTTCGCTGTCCCGCAGTTCGTATAATTCCATTACGGTCGTATAGGGCACAATATATTCCACAGGGCTTTGCGGTACGAGAAGCTGGCCGTAGATCGCCATCATGACGGCTTCCGTCACAAATTGTCTAGACATCATTATCCTCCTGAAGTTCGGGTACTGCAATCGTACTTATGGACTTAAAAATATAAAAACACTGTAGAGCGGAAATGTCAACAGTACCCAAGCGTGCTTGGGAAAAGAAAGGGCGTAACCTTTTGTGAAGCAATGGAAATCTTATTATACTTTTGTCCGGCCTTATATGAAATGGATAGTGCTGACGCTGATTATCGGCATGATCAAATTCAGTATTCCGCTGACCTTGCCGATGATTCTGAAATATGTGGTTGACGATCTATTGACGAATTCAGCCTTGACTGTCCCGGAGCGGGTGTCGAAGCTCATGATTGTACTCAGCGGCGCATTTGTGCTGTTTGTCCTTGTCAGAGGGCCGGTAGAATATTACCGCCAATATTTTGCCCAGCTGATCACCAGCAAAGTGCTGTTCGACATGCGCAATAAGCTGTACAGTCATTTGCAGCGCCTATCACTGCGGTATTACCAGAATACGAAAGTCGGTGAAGCGATCTCCCGGTTCATTAATGACGTGGAGCAGTCCAAAAACCTTGTCGAAGTCGGAATGATGAATGTGTGGCTGGATATGTTTACACTAGTCATCGCACTGGCATTCATGTTCTACCTCAATCCGGTGTTAGCGCTCGTATCTATTGCGGTTCTGCCGCTCTACGGCATTGCTGTAAACACTTTATACAAGCGCCTGAAAGTTCTGACCAAGGACCGGTCACAGGCACTGGCAGCCATTCAGGGATATCTACATGAACGGATTCAGGGCATTGCCATTATCCGCAGCTTTACCATGGAACGTGTGGATCAGAAGCAGTTCGAGGGCATAAACGGTAAATTTCTGGAAAAAGCAATGGCCCAGACTCGCTGGAACGCGGTTACCTTCGCTATTATCAATACGCTGACAGACTTGGCCCCGCTGCTGGTCATCGGATACGGCGGTTACCAGGTCATCCACGGAAATCTGACACTTGGCACCTTTGTCGCTTTCTTTGGCTACCTCGACCGGATGTATGCTCCGCTGCGTCGGCTGATCAACTCGTCGACGGTCCTGACCCAGGCTTCGGCATCGCTGGAGCGGGTTATGGAGCTGCTGGAGGAGCCCTATGATATTGTTGATCAGCCGGGGGCGAAGCCGCTTAAGAATGCGGCAGGAGCAATTGATTTTGACCAGGTGTGGTTCAAGTACAACGATGAGCACGATTGGGTGCTGAAGGGGATCAACCTAAGTATCCGTCCGGGACAGACGGTTGCTTTTGTCGGTATGAGCGGTGGAGGCAAGTCTTCGCTGATCAGCCTGATTCCGCGTTTTTATGACATTACTGAGGGACGCCTGCTGATGGACGGGCAGGATATCAGAGGGCTGACCCAGGAGAGCCTGCGGCGCACAGTCGGGATGGTGCTGCAGGACAACTTCCTGTTCAGCGGCTCGGTACGCGATAATATTCTATTCGGGAATCCAGAGGCAGGTGAAGCAGAGATTATCTCCGCAGCACAGGCGGCCAATGCCCATGATTTCATCATGCAGCTGCCTGACGGTTATGACACAGAGGTCGGGGAACGGGGAGTGAAGCTCTCAGGGGGGCAAAAGCAGCGTGTGGCGATCGCCAGAGTCTTCCTCAAAGACCCGAAGGTGCTGATTCTGGACGAAGCAACCTCGGCGCTGGATCTGGAATCAGAGCATCTGATTCAGCAGTCGCTGCAGTCGCTATCCTCGGAACGTACCACGCTGATCGTTGCTCACCGGCTATCGACCATCACTCACGCAGATCAGATCGTGGTTCTGGAGAACGGGGAAATCACTGAACGCGGAACCCATGAAGGGCTGATGGCTCTGGAGGGCAGCTATGCCCGGCTATTCAATGTCCAGCGGCTGGACGGTTGACAGTAATGTAGACAGCTATAGACGGCCTTAAAGTGTAGAACAATTGACAATAATAAGCGGTTCCTCAAGAGTCCTTGGGGGGCCGTTTTTGGTTGCATTTATACTTTGATTACAGTAAAGTGTAACTATAACATTTGACTGTAACTCAAGCTGAAAGGAGCTGGGAGCAATGAATACCTATACCGGCAAACAGCTGGCGGAACTGCTGCAGCAGGAAGAACCGGCTATGAACCTGAGAACCGTACGGTACTACACTCAGATCGGACTGTTACCTGCATTGGAGCTTGCCGGAAATAAGCGTGTATATACAGACCGTCATCTGATGCATCTGCGGGCTATTCTAACCTTGTCCAAGAGCGGGGAGAGTCTGGCTGAGATTCAGGCCAAGCTGGCGGAGTTGTCAGAGGAAGAGATAGCGAAGATTGGAGGACGTCTGAGGTTTTTTCAGTCGGAGCAGATTCTGTCGGGTGAGACGCTGGTGGTCAGTGAAGATGTGATGCTGACGGTAAGTCCGCGTATCTCCCCTGAGCTCCGGTTAGAGCTTAAGGATACGATAGCCAGAATGCTAAAGGAGGGCCAATAGGATGATTAAAGCGCGTTTTGCCAAATCAGCTATCGAGAATGAAGAGGGTCTGAATCACTTGTGGATTCAAATCGGTCCGCTGGAGGCAGTGGAGCATGCTGAGGTCGGGCTGCAGCTGCCGGCCGGTGTCTACCTTGGGCAAGCCTGCGGTGGCTGCCTGAAAGAAAATTCTGCGGGATTTACTCTACTTGAGCCAGCTCGGGTGAATGAACTGCTCGTGGAAATATATACGCGGCAGCCGATAGACTGCGGTTGGGTTAGTCTCGGGATCACTGTCACTTATGCAAATCATCATAACTGTGAGCAGAGCAAGGTGCTGGCGGTCCCTCTAAGCATCGTTGAAGCAGAGAGTGCAGAGGCGAAAGATATCTATATTGACGAAGAAGTCGTCCGTAAAGTAAAGGAAGCTGTGTGGTCTCCGGGGGGTTCGGTAAAGCCATCAGGCAATCCCGGTTTTCTTGACTGTACTCCGGCGAAGCAGATTACTTATGACCCGCATTACCGTTCTGAGCTGGAGAAACAGTACCGGGTAGAGGGCGGAAATTACTGAAATAGAGTTAATAAAAGTGAACTGCAAACCCCAAAAGGCTGCCCCTGCTCGTCTAGAGCGAATGAGGCAGCCATTGCTGTGATATGAAGTAGAGGAGTCTTACCCCCGGCCGATAATCAGCGAGAGGATGCCGGCCGCAATCAGCGGTCCGACGGGTACTCCCTTGAATAAAGCGACGCCAAGCACGGTTCCGATCAGCAGGCCGGCAACGACTGTCGGCTGGCTGCCCATCAGCACAGCGCCGCGTCCGCCGAGGTAAGCAACAAGCATCCCGATAGCGATGGCCGCCAGTGATTTCCAGTGGAAAAAGGAGTGCCAGATACTCTGCAGCGAGATTTTTCCGCTGGCTAGGGGGGTCATCACACTGATCGTGAGGATGATGATTCCAAGCGTTAAGCCGTACTTTTCCAGCCAGGGAAAGGTCTGCTGCAGCCCAAGCACTCTCAGCAATAGCAGGACGACCATAGCAATTGTGATAGGTGAATTACTGCTGATAACGCCGAGCGCCGCCAGGCCAAGCAGCAGCAGAGAGGTGATATCCATCTGCAAGAGGACTCCTTATCTTAAGTAAGCTGTTTTGAGACGATATGATCTGCGATCAGCTTGCCGTGCCCCCGCCCGGTTTCAATAAAGACTTCATTGGCGTTGCGGCCCGAAGCGATAACTCCTGCAACATAGAGTCCGGGAATATTGCTCTCCATGGTGGCCGGATTAAATGCCGGTTTATCCAAATCATCGTTCATATGCACCCCTGCCGAAGATAATAACGTCCGGCTGGGGCGGAACCCGGTCATAGCCAGCACAAAATCATTTTCAAGCTCGGTGCTTTCACCGCTATGTCTGGTTACGGTAACAGAAGCCGGCGTAATTTCTGTGACCCGGGACTCCAGATGCAGAGTGATTTTCCCTTTGGTAACCATGCTTTCAAAAATCGGCCGGACCCAAGGTTTGATGTTCTCCGAAATGCTGGCTCCGCGATAGACCATATCCACGGACGCGCCGACACGAATAAGCTCCAGTGCCGCGTCTACAGCAGAATTACTGCCGCCGATGACGGTCACCTTCATTCCTGTGTAAGGATGGGCTTCACCAAAATAATGTGTAACCTTTGGCAGCTCCTCCCCGGGGATGCCAATCAGATTGGGCTGGTCGAAATATCCGGTAGAGATAACCACATTGGCAGCTTGACGGCTCTGGTGTACGCCCCGTTTGTTAACCGTATGTACCGTAAAGCTGCCGTCCTCCTTCCGTTCAACACTCAGCGCTTCTTCATAAGAGGCGATTTCCAGACCGTGCTGCTCAGCGGCTCGGCGGTAATAGACCAGTGCTTCATGGCGGAAGGGCTTGTCATTAGGCGAGGTGAACGGCACATCTCCAATTTCTAACAATGCCGTTGTGCTGAAAAACTGCATGCTGGTCGGATACAGAAAAATGGAATGAACGATGAAATTTTTCTCGATAATTAGGCTGGATAGCCCTTGGCGCTGACACTCTATAGCTGCTGAGAGCCCGCAAGGACCTGCTCCGATAATAATGACGTCTTTCATAATAAACTGCGACCTCCTGGAAGATAATTTCTATCCTAAATGGTACCTTAAATTTAAATTTTACACCATCTAAGCGGAAAGATCACGAATCGCAGTTGCCGGACAATCATTTTTGGGATATAATTAGATATATATCTAAATGAATTATCTCTATATTTGTTAGCTTATGAACTCTACGGGAGCGTGACCCCAGTGCAGCTTGATAAAATTGTGAACTACCATAAAGCGTTATCCGATCCGACCAGACTCCGCATTCTGCTGCTGTTATCCAAAGGAGATGAGATCCATGGGCAGGCGCTTGCCGAGCGCTTAAATCTGTCGCAGCCGACCGTGACCCATCATGCTGCGAAACTGCGCGAAGCCTCGATGATCATGGAGCGCAGAGACAAGAATACCGTGTATTTTAAGATGAATCCCGAGTTTATCAAGGCCGGCTCGAATGCCTCACTGAACTTTATCTTTTCCAAAGGGACGGAAGAGATGGAGCAGCAGTCACCGGAAAGCAGCCTGAAGGAATCGGTGCTGCGCAACTTTTTTGCCAAAGACGGACGGCTCCGCCAGATTCCTGCACAATACAAGAAAAAGCTGATCGCCCTGCAGTATATTGTCGAGAAGCTGGAACCGGGTACTGTATATTCCGAGAAGTCGATCAACGAGTTCATCCAGCAGTTCCATGAGGACTTTGCTACGATCCGCCGCGAGTTTATTATGCATCAATTCATGTACCGGGAGAACGACAAATATGAACTTAACCCACCCGAAATGTGGACGCATTGGGAAAATGTGAAGTAACGGAAGAAGCAGTCCTACAAAATAGCTCGAAATTCAGGATGATGTGCGTATTTCTTTTATGTGATCATTTGTTCCCTATAACTGGTGCTTGTTTAAAAATGTCACTTAATGATCTTATAGATGGGGAGAATTTGTGACAGTTGATTGGTCTGCTGATTAAATGTCCGAAAAACGAATAAACTGGAATTGTAAGCGTTATCTGACATATACTACGAGAGGAGACTTTCAGTATGATATTCAAACGCGCTAAAAAAAATACAATCTCAGATTCGATCACAGTGACCTTGCCGCAAATTAAGCAGGCTGTCAGGCAATTTGAAGAAGACATGCCTGCGCCGATTAATCGTACCGCACTGATTCTGGAGGATAAGAGCATTGATCTTTCGCGGCTGAAACGTTATTTAGGCGGAGTGCCGCAGCAGAAGTTCTATATGTCGCGTGAGACCTTTGAAATTTTCGAGGAAGCTGACAAGCTGGTACCTTATTACCTGGACCTGGTTCAATCTGCTGTGGATAATTACATTAGCGATACCGGTAAGCTGCCGCTTATTGAGGACGCCTGGCTGCCTGAAGTACACTACCGTCTATTGCATACTGAACGATATCTGAAGGAAACACCACCGTTCCCGCTTTACATTACTGAGGAAGAAATGATGCTGACGCACCGGCCGGAGCATTTTGAATAGATATAGCGTTATGAAAAGACTGTTCAGCAGCATGAAGTCCCGGACTTCTGATCTGCAGGGCAGTCTTTTCTTTGCTTGGGGGGACATAGTACAATGAATCTCTAGAAATGCAGTAGAGAAGGAGATTTATGGGATGAAGGAAAAGCAGGCCTTGCTGTTTGATTTGGACAACACACTCATGGACCGCGATCATACCTTCCGCAGTTTCAGTACGCAGTTTGTAAAGGATCTGCTGGGGCATTTGTCTGCGGAAGAAGCTCACCGTGTTGTGGAGGATATGATTGTACGGGATGCAGACGGCTACCGGGATAAAGACGGATTTTTTGCAGAGCTTAGTGAAGTGCTCCCTTGGAAAACTCAGGTAGTAGCTGCTGATATCCGGGCATATTATGACGAGACTTATACCAGCCACGGGGCACTCATGAAGTATGCGGTGGAGACATTGGATTATTGCCGCGACCGCGGCTATATCCTTGGTCTGGTTACGAACGGAAAGAAGCATCTGCAAAACGGTAAAATCGACCTGCTCGGATTACGCGGCTATTTCAAGGCCATCGTGATCTCAGGTGAAGCCGGGATCAGCAAACCTGATCCGGATATTTACCGGCTGGCGCTGGAACGTCTCGGGACTAGTGCGGAACATACGCTGTTTATCGGAGATCATCCGGTTAATGACATCTGGGGGGCAGGCAAGGCGGGAATGGAGACGGTCTGGCTCAAACGTAATCATCCTTGGGACAATAACCTGGATGTGCATCCATGGAAAACGATTGACGAATTGGATGAGCTGAAAAATCTGATTTAGGTAAAATTCAGCATATAGAAAATTTTTAGTGCTTACAGTTGACAATTTACGGAAAGAGCGTTTATAGTTACAGCATATTAGTTCGGAAGGAGACGATGTTATATGACAGTTTATACAGTACTTTCGCTATCGGTAATAACTGTTGTGGATACGTGTCTTCCGGGAACAGCGGCTGCAGTGTAATGTGACGCAGCTTAGCGGGTAAGCTCTTATGATGCCTTTTAGAGCCGTCTTGGAACCGTATTGAGTTCCGGCGGCTTTTTTTGCGTGGTTTGGCATGACTGATACAATTCATGTATTCGTTATGCCTATATGACGCACGGAGAAGTGCTGGTCTATCACCAATCGTGGCAGACCGCAGTTTTCTGTACCTGATTTCATTTCTTCGGATCTGAAATCCGCCGCCGGAACAATTTGTTCCGGCGGCTTTTTGTGTTCCCAGAAAACAGATGGAAGCAAAAATGTATGAAGTAAAACAGCATCAAATCACTCACAACTATTCAGGAGGAACCAACCTACAATGACTATTGAACAATACGGATGGAATGAAAGCTGGCAAAACAAGTGGAGCGAGAAGCACCACGAACAGGAACAGGAAGGCAATAGACGTATTCCCGGCAGAATTACCGGTGATTTCGGAAGCAAATACCGGGTCATGACGGAGACGGGGGAAACCTGGGGGGAACTGGCTGGACGGCTCCGGCATACCCTCACAGACTCGGGAGAATTCCCGGCAATCGGTGATTGGGTCACCCTGGCAATGCAGGATGGCGGAGAACATGCCGTCATTCATGGTGTACTTCCCCGACACAGCGTTATCTCGCGTAAAGTGGCAGGAAATACGCAAGTGGAGCAGATTGTAGCTGCCAATGTGGACACTTTATTTCTTGTTAGTGCATTAAACGATGACTTTAATGTGCGGCGGATGGAGCGGTATCTGATCATGGCCTGGAACAGCGGAGCAAATCCGGTTATCCTGCTGACCAAAGCCGATCTGTGCCTGGATGCTGATCAGAAAATTGCGGAGATGGAGCGGGCCGCGCCCGGTGTCCCTATTCATGCGGTCAGCGCTTTGCTCGGTGACGGACGTGATAAGCTGCTGCCGTATATCCGCAGCGGGCAGACCGTAGCGCTGACCGGCTCTTCCGGCTGCGGCAAGTCGACGATGGTCAACTGGCTAAGCGGTCAGAACCTGCAGCTTACCCAGGATGTCAGAGAAGGGGATAGCCGGGGTAGGCACACAACAACCCACCGTGAACTGTTCGTCCTGCCGGACGGAGCGATTATTATCGATACCCCGGGAATGCGTGAACTGCAGCTGTGGGAGGATGATGGCGGACTTGACCTTGCTTTCGGAGATATCAGCAGCCTGGCGGCAGAATGCCGCTTCAGTGACTGCAAGCATGAACGGGAGGAAGGCTGTGCGGTGCTTGAAGCCGTAGCAAGCGGTGTCCTGGAGGAGAAGCGGCTGCTTAACTACCGCAAAACCCAAAAGGAGCTGCGTTACCAAAACAGCAAAGAGGTCAAGCAAAAACGGAAAACGGCTGCCGCAGCAGTAAAGGCAGCTCCGCGGACACGTAATTCCGGATGGCAGCGGGTACTAGATGAGTATTGATCAGGCTCTTTAGCCAAACTTCCGAGAAAAGGAATCACGAGCAGACGGGATTCCATTGACCATTAGAGCTTGAAATAGAAGAAGGCCATCAGAAACCCTGCAGCTGACTGCTCAGGTTTCTGATGGCCTTCTTATGTGCAAAGGCACGGCCCTCGGGAGCTGTGCCTTTGCTATATATAAATAAAAGTCCGGTTTCTATAATACAGATGCCTGATGGAAAAGCTGATTTCTAAACTGCTTACCGGACCTTTAACGCTGGCGCTGTATTAGAACGATACAGCAGCGGATTTTGCAGCTTCCAGACCTTTGGCAATGATCTCAGCGGATTGCTGCGGGTTCTGGTTGTGTCCTTCGATGATTACCTTGGTGATATCTTGAACGCCCCAGAAGTTCAGGAGGCCGCTAACGAAGTTGACAGCCATTTCAGCACTTGCAGCAGGACCTTCGGAGTAGATGCCGCCTCTGGCGTTCAGAACAGCTGCTTTTTTGTCGGTCAGGAGACCTACAGGACCTTCAGCAGTATATTTGAATGTGGTACCTGCCTGGCTCAAATAGTCAATGTATGTGTGCAGTACAGCAGGAACAGTCATGTTCCAGAGCGGGAATCCGAATACAACTTTATCAGCTGCAACGAATTGATCCAGATATTTCTTAACAAGTGCAGCACCGGCAGCTTCTTCAGGGGTTGCTTCGTATCCTTGGGCTGCTTTGTAGATACCAGTGATCAGGGTATTGTCGTAGTAAGGAAGTTGTTCAGCGAACAAATCAAGCTCAGTGATTTGATCCTCCGGGTGGGACTCTTTGTAGCTGGCGAGGAAAGCGTTGTAAAGTTGAACACTGACAGCTTGCTCTGCAGGACGGTTGTTTGCTTTGATAAAAAGAACATTATACATTATGATTTCTCCTTAAATATATATTTAATATTAACTATCGATAATATAGCATTTAATATTTAGTTTGTAAATATCCGTCGAAACAAAAATTTTTTTTAGCGACAGGAATCCTCTTTTCTTTGCGGGGCTACCATATCTTCAGCTGCATGGAAACAATATGAAACAGAACATCAATATGTAGTGAATATGCGCCGACACCGGCCTTTTTTTGCCTTTTCGAGCTGAGTTTAAGGTTCCCGGGTCCCGGTTATATAGGTGTTACGAGGGGGAAGGGAATTATTTCCTAACCGCTCTTGCAGGGAATAGAATCTGGAAAAGGAGCGAATGACATGTCCATCGACCGGTTTATCATTAAGAAATTGGACAACTGTCACGAAGAGCAGACACGGCTGAATTTGGTGAAGTTGTTCAAGCTGCGGATTCAGAAGGCTGAAAAGGAAGAATACAAAAACCACCGGATAAGCTGATGCCTGCCGCTGACGTACAGCAACTCGGCCAACATATAGAGCGGAGCACCTTCTTTCTGCGTAAAGAGAGAGCGTGCTTTTTTTCTGCGCAAAAAAAATCCCTCTATCAATAGAGGGATAACGCGAGTGAATCATTTTCACTGTAACTGTGCAATATAGCTTCAGAGCCTTTAATTTCGATACTAATTAGTGAATTCAAACATTTCTGCAGAGCGCTTTTACCCTTCTGGATCTTGAGTTCAAGTGTACTGTTCAGGAGCCGGAGCACCTTTTGTGTAGGTTGTTTGTTTTCTGTAGTGAAGTAAACCGGTACCAGTTTGTTCTGAAATGTGATGAGCATTCTCATTTTGAAATCACCTCGCTACAAGTATTTCATGCTATGATCATACCCTTGATTTCTTAATTTTACCTTAAAATTAGCTTATGATAACATAAAGATTGCAAGTTTAGTAGGTTGGAGCATTTTATTGCTGGCGATTCCTGTGCTCCTGGGAATCCGGGAAGGAAATAGGGCTGTGAATAATAATGAGAAGGCATACTTGGGGCGTTTTCTGTTCCCTGAAGCTTTTGAGGGGAAGGAAGTATCGGATTTACTGCAAAAGGCAGTGTCTGCGGAACGGATATGCCGGTTGAAATACAGCGAGGGAGATCATACCCATGACCTTTGCCTGCAAGTACATAAAGAACGGACATGTATTTACAGCATTCACGATCCGGACTCCTTCGGCTATGAGCTTACGGAGCCCGGAAAGGTGAAGCGGGCATGCTATTACTTATTTAATTGTTTTGATTATACGGATTCAGTACCCACAAATCTGCCAGCTCTACAAATGTCCAAACGGAAATTCGAGGAGCTGAAGGCGAAGGCTAATTCTTGTACCTTGTATTTTTTAGCAGAATGCCTGATTGCAGAGACTGGCGACCTGGCCAATTCCGCACAGCTGGCCAGAGTATTGAAAAGCCCGACTGCGGACGGAGAATTAAAGCTATGTTCCCGCAGCAAGGGTGGCTGGACATTACAGCATGCCTGTTATATGGAAGACGCCGCCGGCGGCTGGCTGCTCCGGATGAGCAGCGTGTCCACTGAAGACTGGATGATTGCGATACCTGCCACCAAAGCAGAAGTATGCTCCGCGTTATGCCAGTGGATGTTATGTTCTTCGCATGCGGTTACTCCAGAATGACTGTTGTATACGGTGGAAGCGTGAGGGTTTCTCCTGTTAGTTCCGCTTCCCCCGGAAGGGCTTTTAAGATCTTGGAATAGGGTTTGCCCTTTTCTCCGTTCTGAAGATTGAGGGTTTGGGGCTTGCCTGTCAGATTGAGGGCGACCAGTACCTGCTGCCCGGCTGTAATACGTTCAAAGGCCATAATCCCCTCATTACCGGAGACGAAATCACGTATTCCTCCACTTTGGAGCGCCGGTACACTGCTCCGGAGTGCAATAAGCTGGCGATACCAGTCAAGCAACGAGCTACTTCCGTGCAGCTGGCTTTCCACATCACCACCCGGATTGCTGGCATTATTGCTGCTCTGCTCCCACGTAGTCTGACCCTTACTTTGCCCGTCCGCAGACCACTGCATCGGCTCACGAATCCCCTCATCCGGTTTCTGGCCTAACATGCCTATCTCTTCCCCGTAATAAATAAATGGATTACCAGGCAGTGTCAGCAGCATTGCTGCAGCCATTTTGGCATGGTCAGGATTGTTCCCGAGCTGGCTCATCACCCTGTTCTGATCATGATTGGTCAGAAAGATAGCATCCGTAAAGCTGCCCCCGGAAATCTGTGAATACAGCTTATAGGTACGCTCCAGGGTAAAAACAGCCCCGCTGTCTTTTTCCGTCTTGGCGGAATTGACCAGCGCCTCGGCCAGGCCAAAATTGAAGCCCGAGTCAAAGGCGTGGTCCAAATACGCACCAACAGAAACCGCGGAGTTCTCCCATACTTCTCCTACAATATAGGCTTTCGGGTTAACCTCGTTCATCGCTTTGCGGAATTCCTGCCACCAGGCAACGTTCTTTGCTGTTGTAGCAGCGCTTTTGTCAGACAAAAGATCTTCATAAATATGCTTGGCCGCATCCAGGCGGAAGCCGTCGACACCTTGTGTCAGCCAGAACTTCCCGATATCCTCCATTTCGCTCCGAACCTCCGGATTGTCGAAATTCAGATCCGGCATACCGTCCCAGAAAGTGCCCATGTAATGGCTGCCAAGCAGGGAGTGCCAGGGATTTCCGCTTCCGGCAGCACTGGTTCCACTAACCGGGCGGTTCTGATCTTCTGCCCAGACATAGAAGTCCCGGAATTTGCTGTCTTTATTCTTAGCGGATTCCACAAACCATGGATGTTCCTTGGAAGTATGATTGACAACCAGATCCATGATGACTTTAATTCCCCGTTTATGAGCCTCCTTCACAAGCTGCTGCATATCCTGTAGTGTCCCATAGTCCGGATTAATGCTCCGGTAATCGGTGACATCATAACCATGATAGCTGGGGGACGGATTAACCGGCATCAGCCAGATCCCGCCGATACCCAGATCATCTGTAGTGTCAGGATTTCCGTCATTTAAATAATCGAGCTTTTCGGTAAGTCCGCGCAGATCACCGATCCCATCGCCGTCAGAATCACTGAAGGAACGGACGAAAACCTCATAAAAAACGGTGGAGGGCTGTTCATCCACAGCAGTGCCGGAGGCTGAAGCTGACTTCGGGGATTGCGCCGGAGCTGCAGCGGAGCTAGGGGAAGGTGAAACCTGCGGGCTCGATACAGCGGTCCGGCTGCTGTTATTAAGATTGTCCTGCCCATTATTTGAGCAGCCTGCCAAGACAGCGGCAGCAAGCCCGGTCACAGCCAAAGAATACCAAATACGGCGTCCCGGGAGCCGGGTAAGATCAAGATTCATCTGCAAAAACCCCTTTTAATTAGTTTCTTCAATAATATGTATCATCGTAAGCGCTTTAATAATTATAGTAGTGGAATAATTGGTTTAGGTAAAACGTTTGCACACCCTTAAAAGTGTGAAATATCGTTAAATATGTCCAAATTCAAATAATAATCAGTGTTATTCGTCGGAATACATTGTTTTACTTCGATATAATCCGAATATGACTGTGTATTTCTTTGTGAATACCCGATGTCCAGTGGGAATTGGTTGATTGAACCCGAAATATGGCTGCAATTCATGCGCAAACGATATTATTTAACAGCTTTAACCATTCCATAGGCATGTGCATATGCTTTAGGTAAGGGCAAGAGACCCGGGAAGAAAGGAGAATGAAGGATGAAAAACAAGATACTGGCGCTCATGATCGTCATCTTGTGTTTTTCAGTGCTCGCGGGCTGCGGCGGAGAGTCGGCTGCGGTAAAGGTGAAGGTCGGCGAAGTTACCCGTTCTGTCTTTTATGCACCTGAGTACGTGGCTTTATCGCAGAACTTCTTCAAGGATGAGGGGCTGGAGGTCGAGCTGCAGACCATTCCAGGCGGCGATAAGACGATGACTGCCCTGCTCTCCGGAGCCATTGATGTGGCGCTGGTTGGATCAGAAACATCAATCTATGTATACCAGCAGGGAGCTGATGATCCGGTAATCAATTTTGCACAGCTGACCCAGCGGGATGGCACATTCCTGTTCGCCCGCAAGGCAGAAGGTGAATTCAGCTGGGATCAGCTGAAGGGGGCAACCTTCCTTGGACAACGTAAGGGCGGAATGCCGCAGATGGCTGGTGCGTTTACCCTGCAGAACAAAGGCATTGATGCCGGGAAGGATCTCACACTGATCCAAAATATTGATTTTGCCAATATCGCCGGTGCGTTCGCCTCAGGTACAGGGGATTACGTGCAGCTGTTTGAGCCGCAGGCATCCATATTTGAAAGTGAAGGGCGGGGTTCGGTAGTCGCCTCGTTTGGTGTAGAAAGCGGCTATTTGCCATACACAGTCTTTATGTCTAAGAAAAGTTACATTAATAAAAATAGCGACACCGTACAAAAATTCACAAACGCGATCCAGCGGGCGCAGCTGTGGGTGAAGGAGCATAGTCCTGAAGAGATCGCTGATGCGGTGCTGCCGTATTTTGATAAGACGGACCGGAATATCGTCATCTCTGCGATTAAGCGCTATAAGGAACAGGACACTTATGCAGTAAATCCGGTTATTGATGACAAGGAATGGAACAATCTGCTCGATGTGATCGAGAATGCAGGAGAACTGCAGGAACGTGTTCCAGCTGGCAAAATTGTCGATAACAGCTTTGCTGAGAAGGCTGAAGCCAGCATTAAATCAGGAGCAGCCAAGTAATTAGGTAGAAGCAGTGCTTACAAAACTACGCGTATGCTTCCGAAGCAAGATTTGTACGAAGATCAGTTAAGGGAGTATTGCTCACAAAACTACGCGTATGCTTCCGAAGCAAGTTTTGTACGAAGATCAGTCAAAGGAGCAGTGCTCACAAAACTTTTAGGAGGGGCTGATATGCTTCCAGTTGTGCAATTGAAGGGAGTAACGCACGCCTATCTGGGTGACCGCGAGGCTTCTCTTGCCATCGAGGACTTGAATCTGAACGTGGAAAAGGGTGAATTTGTCAGCCTCGTTGGACCGAGCGGCTGTGGGAAAACGACACTGCTGTCCATCATCGCAGGGCTGCTGCAGCCATCACGCGGCGAAGTCTCGGTCTGCGGACGGTTGATTCAGGGACCCTCTCCCGAGGTAGGATATATGCTCCAGCAGGATTATCTGTTTCCTTGGCGGACCATCCTTGATAACGCATTGCTTGGACTGGAGCTGACCGGAAACCTGAATGCTGCTTCCCGCTCAAAAACCTTGGAGCTTCTGGCGGACATGGGCCTTGCAGGCAAAGAGCAGGCCTACCCGGCCCAGCTGTCTGGAGGCATGCGCCAGCGGGTAGCACTGGTGCGCACACTGGCGACGGATCCGGGTCTGCTGCTGCTGGATGAGCCTTTCTCGGCACTTGATTACCAGATTAAGCTGCAATTAGAGGATCTGGTATCGGAAACCCTGCGCCGGCGCGGTACGACAGCGGTTCTAGTGACTCATGATCTGTCCGAAGCGATCGCCGTCAGCAGTAGAGTAATCCTGCTGCAGCGCAATCCGGGGCGGATCCGCAGAATTTTTGAGGTGCCTGAAGACATCCGCAGCACACCTCCGCTATACGCGAGGGATTTGCCCGGTTTTGCGGAGCTTTTTCATGAAGTATGGAAGGAAATGGAGCTGGCAGGGAGGGAAAGCCCGTGAAATCAGACGAAGTGAATGAGAATCCGGCTCCCCGGGAGCTGTGGCTGCAGCAGAAGCATCTGGATTATAAGAAGAAAAAACGGCATTGGCGCAGCAGGGTTATGGCCGTCCGCGGCAGCCTGCTAATCCTTTTCTTCCTTGTGTGGGAAGCAGGCGCCAGACTGGGCTGGATCGATGAGCTGCTGTTCAGCTATCCGACTAAGGTCTTCCGGCAAATCTGGGAGGATATGGCCAGCGGCAGCCTGTGGCCGCATTTAGGGATGACCGTAGGAGAAACGGTAGTTGGCTTCGTGCTGGGAACCTTGCTCGGCACCTTGCTGGCCGTCATCATCTGGTGGTCGCCCTTTTTATCGGCAGTGCTTGACCCGTATATGGTAGTGTTCAACAGTATGCCGAAAGTGGCCCTCGGGCCGATCTTCATCGTGATGTTCGGAGCCGGCTTTACTGCGATAGTAGTCACCACTTTATCCATAACGGTTATCATTACTACGCTGGTGGTTTATAACAGCTTTTGCAGTGTTGATCCCAATCTGGTCAAAGTCGTGCGTTCATTCGGGGCATCGCGTGTGCAGGAATTTTTCAAAGTGATCCTTCCGGCATCTTTTCCTACAGTTGTCTCTACGTTGAAGGTAAATGTGGGCATGTCCTGGGTGGGAGTGATCGTCGGCGAGTTTCTGGTGGCCAAATCGGGACTCGGGTATCTGATCATTTACGGGTTTCAGGTGTTCAATTTTACGCTCGTGATGTCGAGCCTGCTGATAATCGCAGCAGTTGCTACAGCAATGTACCAACTGGTCGTGTACGTGGAGAAGCTGCTATTGTCGAGGATTTGAAACTTATGTCATATTGTGTCTCCTTGCAAAATCTTGTACCATGTCTATATCTTACCCTGCAAAATGAAGCAAAACATTCAAGGAGAGGTATGTTCATGGGATTTCGGATTATCAAAACAGCGGCTGCCACGCTGCTGTCAATTCTGCTGGCAGCCGCCGCGGGTATACCTAATGCGCAAAGTGCCGGCCTGCTCGCGATTCTCGGGGTAGAAACAACGCGTAAAAGGAGTCTTCGAACAATCACGGCGCGTTTTTCCGCCTCGCTTGTGGGACTCTTAATAGGCTGTATTCTTTTTTATGTGCTGGGTTTTCATTATTGGGTGCTGGGGCTTTACGTTCTTTTCGGCTTTCCGATGATCGTCAAGTCGGGCTTCAAGGAAGGGATTGTAACAAGCTCTGTTATCGTATTCCGTGTGTTTGGACAAGCTGAGCTTTCCGTGCATGTCCTGCTCCAGCAGATTGAACTGCTGGCAATCGGACTCGGATCGGCCGGTCTTGTGAATCTGATTTATATGCCGGAGACTGGGAGTGTCATATCCGGTATCCGCAAGGAGGTCGACGGGTATTTTTCAGTGATTTTCAAACAGATGGCTACAACGCTGCGTGATCCTTCCTATTTGTGGGACGGCAAGGAGCTGATCGGTGCGAACGAGGCAGTGCAGCGGGGACTGACAGCAGCCTCACGAGAAATGGAGAATCATGTGATTCATCCGGACGAAGCATGGAATGTCTACTTCTATATGCGCAAGGAACAGCTGGAATCGATCCAGAATATGATGCAGCTGCTCTCCCAGGTCTACCGGCAGCTTCCGCATGGGGACATGGTGGCCGAGCTGTTCGACCAATTGAGCGGGGATGTGCTGGCGGAGGAATACACAGGCCGGACAGAACGGTTGCTGGAGGGAGTCGAGCAGGAGTTTCAGCAGATGGAGCTACCGGATACACGGGAGGAGTTCGAGGTCCGTTCTGCGATTTTGCAGGTATGCCGTGAGCTGGCGCTGTACTTAAAAATTGCCAAACGCCATAAAGTTCCGGTTGAAGTGAAGCCGGTGAAACGCCTGTCCTCCTTCAAGGGCAATTGGTAATACATACATAGTAGGAATTCAGAGACAGGTATTCACATTACTGTGTAAAATTACGATAAGATATATAGAAACAAAAAGTGAGTTTGAATCGTCCCCCCCTTCAGTTTTTGTTCCGTTAAACCGATTACTGTTATTGTTATTAGAAGCAATAGGGCTGAAGAAGTTCAATTCTGCAGATCGTTCGCTCACGTGAATTTCTGCTCTGGCAGGTGAGAACAATAAACAACATCAATAATGAACAATATCTTGGCAAGCAGCTTGTAGACAATCTATTCAATCATAAGGGTGTATTTGTTCTGCCCGCGAAGACACTATTAACCGGTGACCATATCCGTCTGATCAGCCAGCATAGAATTATGCTCCAGCCTCAGGATGTCGTTCAGGTGGATAGCGCGACCTTTTATCAGATTGCTGTAGATGATTGTACTGCTGCAATGGAGAGTATTTTTGAACAGCTGCGCTATAACAAAAGCAAACGTCTACCAATGATCGAGCTGAGAAATGAAGTTATTCCTTTTATCCAGCAGGTTAGCGAAAAGAACGATTTCTTTGGAATACTGGCTGCATTGCAGCCGAAGGACGATTATACATACAGACATAATGTGGCTGTCGGGATTCTGTCTACCCTCCTCGGCAAATGGCTTAAGCTTAAGCCGGAAGAGCTGGGTATGTTGACCATCGCGGCAACCTTGCATGACATCGGGAAGATCATGATTCCATCGGAAATACTGACTAAAGCCGGTCCGCTGGATGAGGAAGAAATGGCACTGATGCGGAAGCATACCACGTACGGATATGAACTGATCAGGGATACCGTAGGTACGAACCATCAACAGGCGCTTGTGGCCCTGCAGCATCATGAACGGATGGATGGCAGCGGCTATCCCTTTGGCGTACTTGGACACCGGATCACCGATTTCAGCAAAATTGTTGCGGTAACTGATATTTTCCATGCCATGACCTCCGAACGGTTCTACCGTCCTGCAGCGCCGTTATATGAGGTTTTGAGGCAGATGGAGGATAATGCATTCGGTAAGCTTGACCCGTATATTTGCAGTGTCTTTATTAATAAGCTGATGCAGTCCATGTTAGGGAATGATGTAGAGCTGACAGACGGCCGGGTCGGTAAAATCATTCTGATTCTCGCCCATGACCCGCTGCGTCCGCTCGTTAACATTGAGGAGGATTTCATTGATCTGAGCAGGCACCGGGATCTGGGGATTGTGCGGGTCATTCCGCAGTAATTCTTTAAAAGGTCTGGTTCCTGGAACGAATCTAGGAAAGCAGCTTGTACGATGAAGTAAGGATAATTGAAGTTTCAATAGGCATCAGCGCTCCCGAGGATGGGGGTGCTGATGTTTTTTTATAAGCAAAACCATTTGAACTAGGTATCATAACCGGGTGATTTCAGCAATAAAATGAACTATGAATCTTATAACGGGGCGGATGGAGGGCTTACCCAAATTTATTTCTACTCTAACAATCAACAAATGCCCAGAACGTGCATACACTTGATAGTGAATGATTGTATGGAGGAGGTTTAAAGATGTCATTAAGCCATAAACGTCAAACAAGGGAGATCATTACGAAGGCAATTTGCGGCAAAGGTCGTAAGTTCTCTACAGCAACCCATACCGTGACTCCGCCACATCATCCGACTAGTATTCTGGGGGCTTGGATCATTAACCACCAGTACGAAGCGGTTGCCGCCGGGAACGGAATCGAAGTAATTGGTACTTACGATGTAAACATCTGGTACTCGTATGACAAAAACAAGCAAACCGAGGTAGCCAAAGAAACGGTTTCCTACGTGGAGCTTATTCCGCTGTCATACCTGGATCCGAGACACCGTGCTTCCACGGTTGAGGTCTCTGCGGAGGCAACGCAGGAACCAAACTGTGTGGAAGCAGGAGTATCACCAGGCGGCGGAAGTGTTACGCTCCGTGTGGAACGGGAATTTGAGGCGGAACTGGTGGCTGAGACCAAGGTCCGTGTGTATGTCAGTGATCAGGCCGACGATCTGGAAGACAAAGATTATGATTTCGATGGTGAAAGCTTCGATTATGATGATCTGGACCCTGACGCCCTGGATGATGAGCTGTAAGGAAGGAAGGCGCCGCCGCCGGCTGAATACTGATGGGTTATGGTCCATTATATGTAAAGAGGGCGGCGGCGAAGAGGGCGAATGCCCTCCTTTTTTAATTTTATTTCTGTACAGGAAATACCGGAAGGTATGAGGTCAGGTGGATGCCTCTGATGATTGCCTTGAGGCTGGCGAGGGGCGGTGTCCACTGGGCTACGGCAAAAGGACTGAAAAGCATGAGGAAGCGGTGGGGGTTAGAGTTGGTGAATGAAGGGTGTTGCGGAGGGGAGTTTGAGGGGGGATGAATGGGGCATTGGTGGGTAGGAGTTAGTTGAGGAATGAATGGGGCGATGGCGGGAGGAGTTGGGTGATGAGTGAATGGGGCAATTCAGGAAGGGATTATATGATGAGTGAATGGAGCGATAGCGGGGATGAGTTAGGTGGCGAGTGAATGGAGCGGTGGCGGGAGGAGTTAGGTGATGAGTGAACGGAGCGATGGTGGGAAGGAATCAGATGGTGAGTGAATGAAGCGATTGTTAGAAGGATTCAGCGGATGATTCGGTAAGAGAGATTACGGGAAGGAGTCAGGCGATGAATGAAGGGCTTAACGTGTTCGTCGGGTTAACGCCGGGTCAGCGGGAAGCCAGACTGCTGCGCTGCGGGCTCCAAGCGGCAATGAATCCTGCTGTAAGGGCAAAGCCGAGGCAAGCGGAGACTGGTAATTCTAATAAAAAGGCAGTAAATACATATGGTTCTGAACCAGTGAGCATTACGTATAAACAGCGTTACCGGGTTAGTGTGTTTAATCTTGAGGTAATTCAGCTCCAGTCACTAGGTACAGGACAGGCTATGAGAAAGGACCGGCATAGCAGCGGTCGTCGAACCGCTACTGAGCGGGAGACAGTCAATGCGGGATTCGCAGACGGAGACGGGCTTGGGAATGTAGCAAGCGGCTTTGGCACTTGGGAAGGCGAGCAGGAGGGGAGCAGTCTTCCGGTCATGCGGCGCGGAACAGCCGGATTGCTGCGGGGAACTGCGATCCGCGCACTTTACAGCTTGGGGCTGGATAGTGGAGAGGTGTGGTTAACCGCTATGGGCGACCGGCATTATGCAGTAGAGGATGTTATTCCGCTGCTTAACACACCCGGCCAGCCGCTGCCGGCGCCATTCCAGGCCCCTTCCCGGGCGCTGGCCTTGGCACTGGCCCGGGAGCAGCCCGGCCGCCCCAGTCTGCTGATGGGCATGGACCCGGAGTTCCTCCTGCTCCGGGGAAGCTCCGGCCGCGTCGTGCCCGCGTCGCGGTTCCTGCCCCTGGATGGCGTCGCGGGCTGCGACGCCGGGCCTCCGGGAACGCAGGGCCTGTTCCCGGTCGCTGAGCTGCGCCCTGCGCCGCGCGGGGAACCGCGCGCGCTGCTGGCGCAGCTGATGTCCGCCGCCCGGGCAGCGGACCGGCTCGTCGCCGACCGCTCGCTAAGCTGGCGTGCGGGAGGGATGCCGCTGAGAGGCTGGGCCCTCGGCGGCCATCTGCACTTCAGCGGCGTGACGCTGACGGCGCCGCTGCTGCGCGCGCTCGACAACTACCTCGCGCTGCCGCTGATGCTGCTCGAGGACGCCAGGGCGACTGCCCGGCGTCCGCGATACGGAGTGCTCGGCGATTTCCGGATTCAGCCGCATGGCGGCTTTGAATACCGGACCCTGCCGAGCTTCCTGGTGTCCCCGGTCATCGCCAAAGGCGCGGTCTTCCTGGCTCACCTGATTGTGAGCCGCTACGAAGACCTTGCGCTGCGCCCGCTCGACCGGGAAGACCTGCATGCCGCTTATTACAGCGGCAACAAAACCCCGCTGCGCGCAGCTTTTATCCCGCTGCAGGCGCAGCTGAGGTCCCTTCGCGGCTATGCGCAGGCCGCCCGGTATATTGAACCGCTGCTGGAGTACATCGCAGCAGAACGGACATGGGATGAGTCACGCGACATCCGCATGTTGTGGCAGGACAAACAGACTGAATGAAGAACATGTGCCGCCAGCGTGAGAATCAAAGGTACTTATCCCTCTGATTTACTCACAAAGCGCGCCAGCGAGAGAATCAAAAGTATTTATCCCCTTGATTTGCTTACAAAGCGCGCCGCAGCCAAAATCAAAGGTATTAATCCCTCTGATCTGCTCACAAAGCGCGCCGGAATCGATTCAAAGGTCCTCAGCGCTTATCTTTTTTATTTGTCCCTGTAAACAAATTATAATGGCGGATTTAAATACATCATCGTCCATGAGCCGATATCGCGGAAGCCCAGCTTTTTGTAGATCAGGCCGGCTTGAGGATTATCGTAGAAGAGGCACAGGGATTTGCCTTCGGCCAGCATATCGGTACACAGCTGAGTCATTAAGCGAGACGCAAGTCCTTGACCCCTGTATTCCGGATGGGTTGCTACAGCAACGATCATTGCCGACAGGGAATTCTCTGCAGCGGTGGATGCTGTGGCAATAATCTTCCCGTTCTGCTCCACGAAATAAGTTCGGCCCGTGCCGCTTTCTAGCGTTTTGTGCAGACTTTTCCGCGAATCGTCAGGTCTGCTGAGAAATTCATCGATCTGGTCTGTCAGTGTACAGATGGCATCAACATGGTGTAACGCCGCCTTTTGGATGTCAATCGAAGCATCTGCAGCGGGGCGGGTAACGTCTCTCAATTCCTTCAGCTCCGCGAAGTACATTTGCTTTTCCTCCCGGATATTCATCCGTCCTCTAAAAGCCTGCACAACATCTGCAGCTCCGGAAATCATTTCAGCCCCTTTATTCATGCGAATCAGCCCGGCAAAGCCGTCAACATCAAATGGGCCCTCGGCATAAGGCAGATAACTGTTATAGTAACGGAGGAGGATTGCTTTTAGCGGACCCTCCGCGGAATCACATTCGCCCCACAGCTCCATAAACTCCTGATCAAAGCCAAAATTCTCCACGTCCCCGATAATATACAGGTTGATTGCCGGATTGCGTCCGACGAGTTCCATCAGCCGTGTCCGGTCAGCTTCATGCAATTTTCGAATCATCCAAATCCTCTCCTTGTCTGCGTTAGAAATTGTCTCTGTCCATAATCTTACATTATAATGTATGGACTGGTCATCTGCCTGGCGCCTTTTGCTTACCGGACTACTGGTAATAATGGTTAATGATTTGGCAGAGTAACTTTGCTATGCGAGTTTCTGGTATAATAGAGAATACAGAAGAATTTGCATGGAGGTTAACAATGGCAAAATATACGCCGATGATCGAGCAATATTTAAAGGTAAAGGAAGGGGCGCAGGACGCATTCCTTTTTTTCCGGCTGGGCGATTTCTATGAAATGTTCTTTGATGATGCGCTTCTTGCCTCGAAGGAGCTTGAGATAACGTTAACCGGCCGGGAGGGCGGCGGTGATGAGAAGATTCCGATGTGCGGGGTGCCTTATCATGCAGCCGAAGGTTACATACAGCGTTTGATTGAAAAAGGCTACAAAGTCGCGATCTGCGAGCAACTTGATGATCCGGCTGTAACCAAAGGTATGGTGCGGCGCGATATCGTCCGTGTGGTGACACCGGGGACCGTTATGGACGGGAAGATTATTACGGATAAAAGCAATAATTATCTCGTGTGTGTCACTGAAGATGACGGAATGATGGCGCTGGCTGCCTGCGATCTGACGACAGGGGAGCTGTACGTAACGTCTGTTCTGTCAGGAGCAGAGTGGCTGCGTGACGAGATTGGTATTTATGAACCGGCGGAGATTATCGGGGATGCCGCGCTGCTGGAGCAGCTCCGTAGTGAAGCATCATTGCTGGCCAAGCCTGTAGTGTACACTCCTTGGGATAAACGGGAAGAGGAATTAGCCCGCCGCCAGTTTGGTGAAGCGGCATGGGTGCGCCTGGAAAAGGAGCGGGGCAAGTGTCTGGCGCTCCTGATCTCCTATTTAAGCGAAACCCAGCGCCGTTCGCTCGGCCAGCTGAGCCAGATTTCGCCTTATGAGCCTGGGAATTATATGATTCTTGATCCGTTTACCCGCCGAAATCTGGAATTGACCGAGACTGTGCGTGAACGCTCCAAAAAAGGCTCGCTGCTCTGGCTGCTGGACCGCACCGAAACCTCGATGGGCGGCCGTCTGCTGCGCCGGAGAATTGATAAGCCGCTGCTGCAGCGTGCTCCGATTGAGCGGAGGCTGGAAGCAGTCGATTATTTATATAATCAGTTTATCGTACGTGAAGATCTGCGCGGAGCCCTCAAAGAGATTTATGACCTGGAACGATTGGTCGGACGCATTGCCTTCGGCAGTGCCAACGGCCGCGACATGAACGCACTTAAGCTGTCTTTGGCACAGATTCCGGCACTCAAGGACATGTGCCTGACTTCCGGGTCGGCGACGCTGCGGGAAATCGGAGCCTCCATGGATGAGTGTGCCGAGCTGCGTGATGATATTGATATGGCGATTGTTGAAGATGCACCCGTGTCAGTGCGTGACGGCGGGATAATCCGGACAGGCTACCATGAGCGTCTGGATGAGCTGCGTGAAGCCAGCACGAGCGGCAAACGCTGGATTGCTGAACTGGAGGCGAAGGAGCGGGTCGCGACAGGCATTAAGTCCCTGAAGATCGGCTATAACAAAATCTTCGGCTATTATATTGAAATCACCCGTTCCAACCTATCTTCGCTGCCTGAAGGCAGATATGAGCGTAAGCAGACGCTGGCTAATGCCGAACGCTATGTTACACCGGAGCTCAAAGAGAAGGAAGCCTTAATTCTGGAAGCACAGGATAAGATGACAGATCTGGAATACAGTCTTTTTACCGAACTGCGTGACCGCATTGCCGCACAAATTCCGCGCCTGCAGGCCCTGGCCGAAAAAGTCGCGGAAATCGATGTCTATCAATGCCTCGCAGCGGTCAGCGCCGAGCATCGTTTTGTTAAGCCTAAGCTGTCGGACGGATATGACCTGCGGCTGGAGGGCGGACGTCACCCTGTTGTGGAGGCGGTGCTGAAGGATTCAGCCTTTATTGCTAACGGCAGTACACTCACCAAGGACGAAGGCAATATTCTGCTGATTACCGGACCGAATATGGCTGGTAAAAGCACATATATGCGCCAAGTAGCGCTCATCTGTATCCTGGCGCAAATCGGCTGCTTCGTGCCGGCAACGAGTGCTGAGGTGCCGTTGATTGACCGAATCTTTACCCGGATTGGAGCAGCGGATGACCTGATCGGCGGGCAGAGCACCTTCATGGTGGAGATGGCTGATATTCAGGTCATGACCGAAAAAGCAACCTCGCGCAGTCTGATTATTATCGACGAGCTTGGGCGGGGAACTTCGACCAGCGAGGGGATGGCGATTGCCCAGGCGGTTATTGAATACGTGCATGATACGATTGCCTGCAAAGCGCTTGTCTCGACGCATTTTCATGAGCTGGCTCATCTGGAGGAGAGTCTCCAGGGGCTGAGCAACTATTCAATGGCTGTTCAGGAAAGCGGCGACAAAGTGAACTTCCTCCGCAAGCTCGTACCTGGAGCGGCTGACAGCAGCTACGGCATCTATTGCGCACGGCTGGCAGGACTGCCTGAAGGCATTATTGACCGGGCATACGGATTACTCCAAAGCATTGAGCAAGCGGCACCTCCGGGCAGCGCAGTCCTAAATTACGGTGCCGGTTACGAAGAACGGGGCTTGTCTGGCGAAGTTAGAGAAGTTCAGCAATCTTTAGGCCATCCGAAGGCAAGCTCTGCTGCGCCAGCAATGGATGCTCTGCGAACAGAGAGTTCACCTTCTGCCAATGCAGCTCTTTCCGGCGGTACGGCTTATGCCGAGGCAGCGGTTTCGCTGGCTTCCTTTGAAGCTGCACCGGGACAGGAAGTGGTCCAGCTGTCGATTTTCGGGGAAGAAGAGCCGCGCAAGAGCCGGAAGGGCAGTGTGGAAACTGCAGCTGTGCCTGCAGCGAAGGAGAACCCTATAGTGAAGGAGCTGGTCGCTGCCGTGCAGGGCGCTGACCTCATGAATATGACTCCGCTTCAGGCTATGAGCCTGCTGAACGAGCTTAAATTGAAAGCAAAGGGCCTATAATAGTGCGGCAGACGCCGGATTAAAATCCGCGGCTAATTCCAATATTTGATAGTCATAACTTCAATCTATATAACCGCGAGGTGAACGATTCATGGCCAAAATTCATGTGCTGGACGAGCATATTGCCAACCAGATTGCTGCCGGAGAAGTGGTAGAGCGTCCTGCTTCTGTTGTAAAGGAGCTGGTAGAAAATGCGATTGATGCCGGAAGTACCCGCATTGAAGTTACGGTAGAAGAGGGCGGCCTGCAGAGTATACGGGTTAAAGACAACGGCTCAGGCATCGAGCCTGAGGATTGCGAGACCGCCTTTTACCGCCATGCAACGAGTAAAATTGCCAATGGCCGTGATTTGTTCCAGATCACCAGCCTCGGGTTCCGGGGCGAAGCACTGCCCAGTATTGCGGCCGTGTCAAAGGTATCACTGCTGACCGCAAGCAGCGATGACGGTAAAGGCGTAGTGATCGATATCGAAGGCGGTAAACTGATCCGCAATGAAGATAATCCGTCCGGGAAGGGCAGTGATCTGGCTGTACGGGAATTATTCTATAATACCCCGGCAAGGCTGAAATATATGAAGAGCATCCAGACAGAGCTGGGGCATATTTCGGATGCGATGTACCGGATGGCCTTGGCACATCCGAATATCTCCTTTACGCTGCATCATAATGGCAACCAGCTGCTGCATACCCTCGGCAACGGTGATCTGCTTCAGGTCATCGCTGCTGTCTATGGTACATCCGCAGCTAAGGCGATGCTGCCGGTAAGTGCAGAAGATCCGGATTACCGGATCTCAGGCTATATCAGCCGGCCGGAATGGACCCGTTCCAACCGGAATGCGGTCACCACGATTGTGGGCGGTCGTTATATCCGCAGCAACGGCCTGAATGCGGCGATCCTGCGGGCATATCATACACTCTTGCCGATCAACCGTTATCCGCTGCTTGTGCTGCAGCTTGATATGCATCCGTCGCTTGTCGATGTCAACGTGCATCCGGCGAAGCTGGAAGTCCGCTTTAGTAAGGAAAATGAGCTGTATGCCTTTGTTGAACAGGAGCTCCGCAAGGTTCTGCTCGGTCAAAGCCTGATTCCCCGCCCTGGTAAGGAAGTGCTCGGCGGGAAAGGCAGCAGCTCCTTCATTCAGGAGCAGTTTGCTTTTACCAAAGGAACTATACCGCAGCCACCGGAGTCTGCCGTAGGAACTCCAGTAGTACAGGATTTGCCTGGCCCTGGAGGAGAGACATATCCACGTGTATCCGGCGGCGGCTTCGGCTCCCCGGCTGTGAGCCGTGGCGGCGCAGAGAGCAATGCGCCGCTGTTTGGCAGCGCCCGCGATCAGTGGCCCGGAGCTGTACAGGCCTTCCAGCCTCAGGCCAGGGAGAGTGCGTCTGCCTATAACGGCAGCTATCCCCAGAACCCTGCGCGTCCCCGGACAAGCGAGGGCGGCGGCAGCTACCGTCAGCCGGCAGCCATGCCCGGGCGAGGAAACCTGCCTGCGGCAGAGGAGTTATACGCCCCTAGCGGTAATGCCGAACCCGGTCTTCCGCAGTTTCCTGAACTGAACTATATCGGCCAGCATCACGGCACCTATATCATTGCCCAGAATGACAGCGGGCTGTATCTGATTGACCAGCACGCTGCACATGAACGGATTAACTACGAATATTACTATGAGAAGTTCGGTCGTCCAGAGGATGCCTCGCAGGAGCTGCTGCTGCCTATTACTCTGGAGTTTACACCATCGGAGAGCCGCCAGCTCAGTGAGCGGCTTCACTGGTTCCAGCAGGCTGGCGTCTATCTGGAGCATTTCGGCGGCCAGACATTCCTGGTCCGCTCTTTGCCTTACTGGTTTCCGGAGGGGGAAGAAAAGGCGCTGGTAGAAGAAATGGCGGAATGGGTACTGGGCGAGCGTTCGATTGATCTGGCGAAGCTGCGCGAGAAATCCTCCATTCTCTGCTCTTGCAAGGCTTCCATTAAAGCTAACCAGAAGCTGACGGAGCCGGAAGTCGAAGCGCTTCTCTCAAGGCTGGCAGCCTGCAAGCAGCCTTATACCTGCCCGCATGGACGCCCGATCGTTGTATCCTTCTCCGCCTATGATTTGGAGAAGCTGTTCAAACGTGTTATGTAGTAAAGATTAAGAAGGCAGGCAGATCGGAGGCAACATGATTATAACAACGGGCTTTGACCCGATACCGGAAATTGTTCAGCGGGCTGAAGGCCTGGCTGAGCATACCGGCACAAGCTTTGCGCCGCGGGGCAAAATGTCCATGAAGAAGCTGGTAGAGCGGTACGGGGATGAGCAAATCCTGGTAGTGCTCCAGGAAGCAGTCCGGCTGATTACGCCGGGAATGCCGCCTATGGAGTTCCATCCCAGCATGGGCTTTGTCCGGGCGAAACGGATTTTGAAAGGCGAACCTGATCCCATGATCGAAGCTGCAGGAATGCAGCCGGGAGACAGTGTGTTGGACTGCACCGCAGGTCTTGGCAGTGATTCACTTCTGTTTGCGGTGCATGGAGGCGCAGATTCGGCTGTAACAGCACTGGAGAGCTCACTGCCGCTCTATGCCCTGCTTCTTGAAGGCATGAGGCACTATACCTCTGGACAGATTAAAGTAAATGAAGCGCTGCGGCGTATCCAAGTGGTGCACAGCGAGCATTTACAGTATTTACGCGCTCTGCCGGACAATAGCATCGATATTGTTTATTTTGACCCGATGTTTAGGGTTCCCCTGATGGACTCCTCGGCGATCTCGCCGCTGCGCCAATTTGCCAACACGGCAGCCCTTTCGGCCGAGAGTGTCGCAGAAGCGGTCCGGGTAGCCCGGAAAACCGTCCTGCTCAAGGAGAAGGCATTAAGCGGCGAATTTGCCCGGCTCGGTTTCGAGGAGCTGCTCCGGGGGAGCGCTAAAATATCGTACGGGGTGATACACATTGACAACTGAGGCTAAACATAAAGTACTGGTGCTGCTGGGGCCGACGGCAGTCGGCAAAACCAGGCTGAGCCTGGAGCTGGCAGCGGCTTATAATGCCGAAATCATATCCGGAGATTCCATGCAGGTGTATCGCGGGATGGACATCGGGACAGCTAAGATCACCACCGCTGAAATGAAAGGTATTCCCCATCATCTGATCGATATTCATGATCCCGAGGATGCCTATTCAGCAGCAGAATTTCAGGAGCAGGGCAAAAGGCTGATAGAAGAGATCAGTGCCAGAGGCAAGCTGCCCTTTATTGTTGGCGGAACGGGGCTGTATATTGAGTCTCTGTGCTACGGGTTCCGCTTCTCTGAGGCAGTTGCGGATGAGGCGTTCCGGAGTGAGCAGGATGCGTTTGCTGAAGAGCACGGGGCAGAGGCGCTGCATGCCCGGCTTGCTGCCGTAGACCCGGACAGTGCTGCCCGGCTGCATCCCAATGACCGACGCCGGATTATCCGCGCGCTGGAAATTCATCACCAGACCAAGGTCACCCTTTCCGCTGCCCAGGCAGATCAGAAGAAGGAATCCCCGTACGAGCTGTGTCTTATAGGTCTGACTATGGACCGAAAGATCCTCTATAAGCGTATTGAGGACCGCATTGACCAGATGCTGGAACAGGGGTTAATCCAAGAAGTGCAAGGGCTGCTCGACAAAGGCTACAATAGAAGCCTGGTATCGCTGCAGGGCCTGGGATATAAGGAAATAGCGGCTTATCTGGCAGGAGAGCTGACGCAGGAAGAGGCAGTTACATTGCTTAAACGCGATACCCGCCGGTTCGCCAAAAGGCAGCTGTCCTGGTTCCGTCATATGAAGGAAATCCAGTGGATTGAAGATTTTAATGAACAGAATTATGCGGAGAATCTTGTGAAAATACATGAGATTATCTCCCGCCGTTTTGAGGGTACGCTTTGATACAATAATTATTGCTAATATAGTCTGCAGCTTTAAGATGCCTGTGAAGTGTGTGAATGTGCACTTTAAGGCATCTTTTTTTGTTTTTAGCAAAATAGGTTCAGTAGTATCTTTATTTCTCTGAAACTTGCCTAGCACTAACAATTAACTTTTTTAATAGAATGCTATTGGAATTCATAATTGTAAGGAGGCGGGCACAGGATGCAAAAGCGAAGTTCAACTATTAAGCAAAAGCCTAAATACCCCAAACGGGCTCAGCGGCATGTGCATGAATTTGAAGGCAGTACGAAACTGGCCGAAGAAGGCGCGGACCGGCATAATCATCGCTTCGCAGGAATTACTGGGCAAGCCATCCGGGTCGGAAACAGCCATGTTCATGAAATTGATTTCAGCAAAACGGATTTTGCCGGCCATTTTCACAACCTTAAAAAGATCCGGACAGGACCGGCAATACCCGTAGGCAATGGTAAGCACGTTCACTTTGTCACAGGACAGACCACACTGAACGACGGGCATGTCCATCCGTTTAATTTTGCAACGTTGATCCAGTCTCCGCTTATTTAACCTTTGCATGGAGCCCCGCCTGTCCAAAGACAGGCGGGGTTATTGCCTTTTCAGTAACAACCAAAAGCGGCGAGATTGACGGGAAGGGGCCGAAGATTTAACATATACATGAGAGAACAGGCTATGATCACACGATTGTACACATCGAACAAACCAGTCCGCACTATTTACTTAATTGATGTAACTGCATGTTACGTGGTATAATAGCAGGAAAGTTTCTCTCAGGTGTTGAATATACTTCTGAACAATCTAATTGAACCATTGGGGGTACGTCATATGAACAAGTCCATTAACATCCAAGATACGTTCTTGAACCAGCTGCGTAAAGAGAATATCCCTGCTACAGTATATTTAACCAACGGTTTTCAAATCCGGGGAATCATTAAAGCGTTTGACAATTTTACAATTGTCATCGACAGTGACGGGCGCCAGCAAATGGTGTACAAGCATGCGATCTCGACCTTCACACCGCAGCGCAGCGTCTCTTTGATGCAGGATAGCGGTAACGAAGAATAACATTTACTGTTTTAAAGCGAAACTTTTTTGTTTATAAACCGTTTGAATAGAGTGCGCGAGAGCAACCTGCGAAGGTTGTTCTTTTCATTCGTGCCGACAAATTTGAAGATATTTCCGAAAGGGAGTCAGGAGGCAGCATGTCCAGAGACGAAATATCCAGGACGAACAATAGAAACAGACAACAGAACCAGTCGAATTCCAAAGGGAAGTCTAAGAAAAAGAAAAAGTTTCTAACCAAGAAACGTGTGCTGTGGAGTTTATTTTTTGCAATGGCGCTGGCGATTTTTTGTGCGCTTGGAGGCTACCTGTTCATCATGCTTAACGGCCAGAAGTTGTTGAATGAGAATCAGGACAAACTAACGGTGAATCCGCCAACGCAAATTTTTGACCGGAATGCGAACCTGATCGGAGAGCTGTCGCTCGAGAAAAGCGATCCGGTCGAATACGAGGACATTCCGGAGCAGGTGGTTAACGCCTTCGTTGCAACAGAGGATAAACGGTTCTTTGAACACAAAGGTGTAGATTTCTGGTCGATCGGCCGCGCAGCCGTAAAGGATATTGCAGCCCGCAGTATGGTGGAGGGCGGCAGTACCATTACCCAGCAGCTGGCCAAGAATATCTTCCTTACACGCGATAAGACCTTTTTCCGTAAAGCAACAGAGGTATCCATTGCTGTAGCTTTGGAGAATACAAAGACCAAACCTGAAATTATCACGATGTATCTTAACCGTATTCCCTTCGGCGGAACGGTGTATGGCATCAAGGCAGCGTCGATTCGATATTTCGGCAAGAGTAACCTTAAGGATTTGGAATTGTGGCAGATTGCAACCCTGGCAGCGATGCCGAAGGGCCCTTCCCGCTACAATCCGCTCCGCAATCCTGAGCTCTCCAAAGAGCGCCGGGGAGTAGTCCTGCAGCTCATGTATGATCAGGGTTATATCACCAAGGAACAGATGGATGAGGCTAAAGTGGTGGATTATAACTACAAGCCGCCGGAAAGCAAGCAGCGTTATCAGGCATTTATTGATTTTGCAATTGATGAAGCAGAAGAGAAATTCGGACTGACAGAGGACGATTTGAACATCGGCGGTTACAAAATCTATACCACGATGGATAAGCATGCCCAGGAAACCGTGGAGGATGCTTTTGCCGACAAAGATAACTTTGAGGAAAGTGTGGACGATGAGCTTGTACAGGGCTCCATGACCATCATCAATCAGGAGAACGGCAGCATTGTCGCCCTGATGGGCGGACGTAACTATGAGAAAAAAGGCTTCAGCCGTGTTAACGGCAGCCGTCGTTCTCCGGGTTCTTCCTTTAAGCCGATTGTTTCTTACGCACCGGCACTTGAATCAGGCAAGTTTACAAGCGAATCCATGCTCAGCAACGAGAAACAGTGCTTCGGTACCTACTGTCCGAACAACCTGCACGGGTACTCGTCAACGATCAGCATGAGCGCGGCGATTACGAAGTCAGAGAATATTCCGGCGGTCTGGCTGCTGAATGAAATCGGTGTGAATACCGGCTTCCAGTTTGCGAAAAAACTTGGTATTAATCTGAGTGACGATGATAAGAATCTGTCGCTCGCGCTCGGCGGAATGAGTAAAGGGACGAATACACTGGAAATGGCCCAGGCTTACAGTTCCTTTGCAAACGGCGGGGAACTGAGGGGAGCATACTCGATTAAGTCGATTGCCAACAGCGATGGAGAAACGGTATATAAAGCGAACACAACCCCTGAGCGGGTAATGAGTGAGAATACAGCCTACCAGATGACCCAAATGATGCAAGAGGTCGTCACAGACGGAACAGGTAAAAAAGCAAAAATTAACCGTCCGGTTGCCGGTAAGACCGGTACCACTCAAAGCGGTTATGAAGGAATCAGCTCTAACCGTGACGTCTGGTTCGTCGGATATACGCCGGAATGGACCGCAGCTGTCTGGATGGGGTATGACAAGCCTAACAAGACCCACCTGCTTAAGAACAGCAGCCCGCTTGCTGCCGCCTTCTGGGGGAAGGTGATGGAAGAGGCGCTGGAGGGAGTCCCAAGCAAGTCCTTCCCTACACCTGAGGGTGCGGTGAAGACTGAACCAACGGCAACACCTGAAACGGTGCAGCCAGTGAACGGCTTAACTGCAGCTTATGACCCATCCACGATGACCGTTAACCTCAGCTGGGAGCCTGCGCAGACGGAAGGTGTGGAATACCGCATCTACCGCCGCGAGACTTCAGAGGCTGATTATAGTCAGTTACTTAACACGATGTCTTCCAGTGTAGGCGATATCAGCGCTATGCCTGGATTAACGTATGAGTATTATGTGACAGCTTACTATCCTGAACTGGATACGGAAAGCGAGCCTTCCGGAGCTGTTACTGTTGCAGTACAGGATGAAGCCCCTACAACGGAGCCGGAACCGACGCTTGATCCCAATCAACCGACAGATAACCCTGGTAACGGTGAAAATAACGGGAACGGGAATGGTGCCGGAAACGGTGTTCCTGGCGGCAATAACGGCAACGGCAATGGTAATGGTAACGGTGGAGGGAATGGGAACGGCAATGGTGCAGGGAATGGAGCCGGAAACGGCGGAGCACCTACAAATTCCCCTGAGAGTACTACCACCCCGCCTCCAGCCACATTGGCACCGACTGCCACTCCGGTAGTTACACCGGGCAGCGGCAACGCCGGGCCGGATGACAGTACCGAGGCAGGAACGGATCCGGCAGCTCCTTTGTAGAATTAGGAAGAACAAGTATTAGAATGGTTTTTGCCAGTCAGGCATAATTCCGGCGGCCGTACCTCTGAATCTTTGGAGGTACGGCTGCCGTTTTTTTTTGTGTGCGTAGAACTGTAGGCACAGACAGAAGTCGTATTTTGTAAGTCTTGTTTTGAGTGTGTCTGCCAAATGTGTTAAGCTGGATACACCATTATTCGAGAGGGTTATTCATATGAAACGTAAATTCGGAGACCGGGCCAACTGGCGCCGGATTACGCGCCGCCATTTTGCCTGCCGCTATGTGGAAACCCGGGAATTCAGCGGTTATATCACACTTTATACTATTTACGGGCTGAAGGAACCTCTGTGGAAGAGCTACGGCAGACATACATACCGTATCGCGGACAAAGGCTATTCATGGCTGCAGTATTTTCCCAAGGATAGCCATTATATTGTAACGGCCATGTTTGATGAACGGCAGAATATTGTACAATGGTACATAGACACCTGCAAGGTTCAGGGGGTTACGGATCAAGGTGTCCCCTGGTTTGATGATTTGTATCTGGATGTTGTAGTACTGTGGAACGGTGAGGTATTTTTGCTCGATGAGGATGAGCTTGAGGAAGCACTGGAGCGGGAAGATATTACGGACAGTGACTATAATCTGGCCTGGGCAACAGCCAAGAGTATTCTGCGCAGCATAGACGCACACGCCTTTCCTTATTTTGCTCTTTCTCTGAAGCACCGTGCCGAATTGTTTCACCACGGAGAATTCAGGAGGAAATAGAAATGGAATGGTATGTATACCAAAAAGGCTCATCTCCCATCCGCAAGGTATCCCGGAGAGGGCGTTCAAGACCGAAGCGCAACCTGCTGATCGCCTGTTTTATCTTGGTGGTTGCAGGTTTACTTTGGTGCGCGGCTGTATTTAATATTATTAATAATGCGGAGACAACTACGCCGATGACGAAGGCGGATGCCGGCATTATCCTGGGGATGTCCATGTGGGGAGATGAACCCAGTCCGGGTCTCAAGGAGCGTCTGGATTATGGACTGAAGCTGTACAATGAAGGGATGTTCAGCCGCATTATCGTTTCTGGAGGTCTGGATAAGGCAGATTATCAATATACCGAGGGTCAAGGAATGCGGAATTACCTGGTGGCGCATGGTGTACCTGATGACGCGATTCTGATGGAGAATGAATCTACCAGCACCTACGAGAATCTGAAATTCAGCCAAAAGATTATGCAGCAGGAGGGAATGAAGTCAGCTGTAATCATTACCCATACCTTTCATGGACAGCGGGCATTGGAGATGGCTAGGAAATTCGGCTATGCCTCGCCGCAGCTGGGTCTGACAGAATCTCAAACCATGTCCATGCTGAAATATAAGACCCGGGAAATTCTGGCATATACCAAATGGAAAATGCAGCAGCTGTCCATGTAATGAACATGGCAAGCATAAATATCCCGAAACTGCTAATAAGACCTCAATAGGCGGAATAGACTTGAGTTAGAGCAAGTCAGCCCTGGATAATGAGGTGAACAAGGTGAACGGACGCGTAGCAGCGGCAAGCGGACGGGAGGAAGGCAGACCGTCACGCCAGATTAATATTGTGCTGCGGAATCAAGAGCCACCTGCGGTAAACATTGCGGCAGGTGAACACAGCAGCGGGGCTGTGCCCACCAAAAATCACGGCCATAGCGGATTATTCCAGGAATTAAGCCGGGAACTTGATGCCCTTGTCGGCCTGGATAATATCAAGGAACTTGTATTTGAAATCTACGCGCTCCTGCAAGTCGCACAGATGCGCAGCGAGGCGGGGCTGGCCAGTGGCGGTCAGGCGTATCATATGGTTTTTAAGGGGAACCCCGGAACCGGTAAAACAACCGTGGCAAGAATCGTAGCTAAGCTGTTTCAGCGAATGGGCGTATTGAGCAAAGGGCACCTTATCGAAGTAGAACGTGCGGATCTGGTAGGTGAATACATTGGACATACCGCACAAAAAACACGGGATCTGGTGAAAAAGGCGCTTGGTGGCATTCTGTTTATCGATGAAGCCTACAGCCTTGCCCGGGGTGGAGATAAGGATTTTGGCAAGGAAGCGATAGATACACTTGTTAAATCTATGGAAGATCACCGCAGCCAATTTGTGCTTATTCTGGCCGGGTATTCCGGTGAGATCGATTATTTCCTTATGAGCAACCCAGGCTTGCCTTCTCGTTTTCCGATTCAGGTAGAGTTTCCCGACTATACGATCGATCAGCTGCTGCAGATTGCCGAGCTGATGGCCAAAGAGCGGGACTATATTTTAATGCCGCAGGCTATACTCAAACTAAAGCAGCATTTGCTGATTGAGAAGACGGAAAGTCTTCATGCTTTCAGCAATGCCCGCTATGTACGTAATTCCATTGAGAAGGCCGTACGGTCGCAAGCGGTGCGACTGCTAAATCAATATGAGAGCAACAGCCCCGGCAAGCAGGAGCTAATGACGCTGCGGACGGAGGATTTCAAGCTGTAGGCCGCAGATGTTGAGTAAAGCACAGATAATGAAAGATAAATCCCAAGAGCTAAAAGGATAAGGAGTACTACATTCATGGCAATAACACATGATACACAAACGGATGTTCAGGACCGGGCCATTCTGGTCAGTCTGGTCACAGACAAAATCAAACGCACGGGCATCGATCCTGAGCTTTCACTGCAAGAATTGGTTCAACTGGCTGAGACTGCCGGGGTGGAGGTGCTGGATGTACTCCGCCAGAACAAGGAAACTCCCGATTCGAAATGGTTTATCGGCAAAGGCAAGGTAGAAGAGCTGCGGATGGCGGCAGACGGCCTGGGAGCTAATACGGCAATTTTTGACCAGGAGCTGTCCGGAGCCCAGGTCCGCAACCTTGAAGAAGCTCTGGATCTAAAAATCATTGACCGTACGCAGCTGATTTTGGATATTTTTGCCGGGAGAGCTAAGACGCGGGAAGGCATCATCCAGGTGGAGCTGGCACAGCTCTCCTATCTGCTGCCCCGTCTGTCAGGTCACGGCAAGAATTTGTCCAGGCTTGGCGGCGGAATCGGCACCAGAGGTCCAGGGGAGAGCAAGCTGGAGACAGACCGCCGTCATATCCGGGACCGGATCACGGAACTGAAGCGCCAGCTGGATGATGTCGTCAAGACGCGTGAGCTGCACCGTGAACGCCGCCGCAAGAGCGGTGCTGTTCAGGTAGCGCTGGTCGGCTATACCAATGCCGGCAAATCTACACTGCTGAAGCAGCTGACGGATGCTGATGTTTATATTGAGAATCAGCTGTTCGCTACACTGGATCCGACTTCACGTGTCCTGCAGCTTCCTGTGGGCAAAGAAGTCGTACTCACTGACACGGTAGGGTTCATTCAGAACCTGCCGCATGATTTGGTGGCCTCCTTCCGGGCAACTCTGGAAGAAGTAAATGAAGCCAATCTGGTGCTCCATGTAGTAGATGCTTCTTCTCCGATGCGTGAGGAGCAAATGGAGGTTGTGGATTCAATTCTCCAGGATCTCGGAGCTGCCGGCAAACCAAGGGTCGTTCTGTTTAATAAAAGCGATCTCTGCCAGCCGGAACAGCTGGAGATGCTGCCGTCGGGCCAAGGCTATCTGAAGATCAGTGCGTTTAATGCTGAGGATCTGACCCGTGTAACCGGACTGATCGCCGATGAACTGGCTGGTGATACGCTTGTTTTCCGGATTCCCGGAGATCGCGGGGACCTGTCTTCACTGCTGTACCGGGTCGGAGAGGTGCTGGAAACCAATTACGAAGAGAATGATGTGCTTTACAGCGTCCGCTTGAACAAAGAGGATTATGAAAAGTGGGGATACAAGCTTGCTGAGTTTGTTGTACAGTAACTGTACATGTTAAGTAAATGTAATGTTGGGAGAGAATAAGGGGAAATGGCTGTTTTTGCAGAGGATATTTTACAGGCGGCAGAGGCCGCTGAGCTTGAGATTGAGGGTGCGGTTAAAGCGCTCGACAAGATAGTGGATCACAATCAGTGGAAGGTGATTGAGGCGTTCCAGCGCCAGCAGGTCAGCGACTTCCATTTTGCGGGGTCAACCGGATACGCCTATAATGACCGGGGCCGTGAGGTCCTGGATCTGGTGTATGCCGATATCTTTGGCGCAGAAAGCGCACTGGTACGCCCGCATTTCGCTTCCGGGACACATACCATCTCCACGGCACTCTTTGGAGTTCTGCGTCCAGGAGATGAGCTGTTGTATATCACAGGACGCCCCTATGACACGCTGCATAAAGTAGTGGGCAAGCCGGGTGACGGAACAGGCTCATTAGCCGATTTTGGGATCGGCTACAAAGAGACTGCGCTTACCTCTGACGGAAAAATTGACTGGGATGAAGTAGCGCTGTCCATTAATGACCAGACAAAAGTCATCGGGATTCAAAGATCCCGCGGTTATGACTGGCGTTCTTCCTTTACTGTTGCTGAAATCGGAGAAATGGTGACCAAAGTAAAAGCTTTGAAGCCTGAGCTTATTGTTTTTGTAGACAATTGCTATGGTGAATTCACCGAAATGCTGGAACCGCCGCAGGTCGGGGCTGATCTTGTTGCCGGCTCGCTGATCAAAAACCCCGGCGGCGGGATTGCAGAGACCGGCGGCTATATTTGCGGGCGCAGCGACCTTGTAGAACTGGCAGCCTACCGGCTGACCGCACCGGGCATCGGCGGTGAAGTTGGTGCGATGCTCGGGACGACCCGTGGTCTTTACCAGGGGCTGTTCATGGCGCCGCATACCGTTGGACAGGCTGTGAAGGGCAGTATCTTTGCTGCTGCAGTGTTCCAGCGCTGCGGGTTTACAACTAAGCCAGCCTGGAACGAGCCGCGTACCGATCTGATCCAGGCAGTCGCTTTTGACGGTCCGGAGCATCTTATAGCCTTCGTGCAAGGTATTCAGCGTGCCGCGGCAGTTGACAGCCATGTCGTTCCTGAAGCATGGGATATGCCTGGCTATGAGCATCCTGTCATTATGGCGGCAGGAACGTTCATCCAGGGCGGAAGCTTGGAGTTATCTGCGGATGCACCCATCCGGGCGCCGTATATCGGCTATATGCAGGGCGGGTTAACCTATTCCCATGTGAAATTCGGCGTGTTAATGGCACTGCAATGTATGCGGGAGCGCAAACTCTTATAGCAAGTCATTTTTTCATATGGGAAAATATGTTATAATATCAGTAAGAATGGAGCTGATAATTATGACAGCACTTATAAGTATTGGCATTTTGCTACTAACTGTTCTCCCTATGGCTTGGTATTATGCTGCTCTGGGCAAGCGGATTTCCGCTGAGGAGAAAAAAGCCGGAAGAGACCTTACGAATGAGATTAATCCTTTTACAGGCGGAAGATAATACTTAATAACCCTGCTTATTGAAGCAGGGTTATTTTTTTTCAAACAGGCGGTACGCTTATTTTATAATTCCGCCGTCTTTTTGCTTCGGGATTGTCCGATGTGATATACTGCGGTAGACTTCATCCTTTGTAGCTTACACCCAGTTCACCTGCTGTTTCGCAGTAATCTACTAATGTTGTAAAGAAAACTAACATACCATTGACACGCCAAATTAAGAAATGTACAATGAGATGAGAAAAAGATCATTGGAAGGTTGGATGAGTCATGGGTGATGAAATCCGCAGAAATATGGCATTATTTCCTATAGGAATCGTAATGAAGTTAACCGATTTATCTGCTAGACAAATTCGTTATTATGAGCAACACAGCCTGATTGTGCCCGCGCGCACTTCCGGCAACCAGCGTTTGTTCTCATTTAATGATGTAGAGCGCCTATTGGAGATCAAAGCATTAATTGAGAAAGGTGTTAATATTGCCGGCATTAAGCAGGTAATGAACCCTGTCTCGAAGGAATCCGAAGAAGCTACGGTAATTACCCCTGATACAGAGGTTAGACGTAGAGAGTTGTCTGATTCACAGCTTCACCGTTTGCTTAAGCAGGAACTGGTTTCGGGTAAAAGACCGGGACAAGTATCTCTTATTCAAGGCGAGCTATCCCGGTTTTTTAATAAATAAACAACTAAAGAGAGTTGAAAGGGAGAGGGTAAAGTGAGCTTTTCTAAAGAGGATATTATCCGCATCGCCAAGGAAGAAAACGTCCGTTTTATTCGCCTGCAATTTACCGACCTGCTCGGAACGATCAAAAACGTTGAGATTCCTGTAAGCCAGCTTGAAAAAGCGCTCGACAATAAAATGATGTTCGATGGATCGTCCATTGAAGGTTATGTACGTATTGAGGAATCTGACATGTATCTTTATCCGGACCTCAGCACATGGGTGATTTTCCCTTGGGTGACGGACAGCCGGGTTGCACGTCTGATTTGTGATGTGTACATGCCTGACGGAACACCATTTGCCGGCGATCCGCGCGGTATTCTCAAACGTTGTCTCAAGGAAGCAGAAGAGATGGGATACACTGCTATGAATGTTGGACCTGAACCGGAATTCTTCCTGTTCAGAACCGATGAGAAGGGTAATCCTACTACAGAATTGAATGACCAGGGTGGATATTTCGATTTGGCGCCGATGGATCTTGGGGAGAACTGCCGCCGCGAAATCGTATTGACACTTGAAGAAATGGGCTTTGAAATTGAAGCTTCTCACCACGAAGTGGCTTCCGGCCAGCATGAAATTGACTTCAAATATGCTGATGCGATCAAAGCCGCTGACCAAATTCAAACCTTTAAGCTCGTCGTGAAGACGGTTGCCCGTCAGCATGGCCTGCATGCTACTTTTATGCCTAAACCTCTGTTTGGTATGAACGGATCCGGGATGCACGCTCACCAATCCTTGTTCAAAGGCAATGAGAACATGTTCTATGATGAAAGTGATACGCTCGGCCTGAGCAAAACTGCAAGGTACTACATGGCAGGTATCCTGAAGCACGCACGTGCTTTTGCTGCCATCACGAATCCTACAGTAAACTCTTACAAACGTCTGGTTCCTGGATATGAAGCTCCTTGCTACGTAGCCTGGTCTGCGAGCAACCGCAGCCCGATGATCCGTATTCCGGCTTCCAGAGGACTCAGTACACGTATTGAAGTCCGCAATCCGGACCCTGCAGCTAACCCGTATCTTGCACTTGCTGTAATGTTGAAGGCAGGTCTTGACGGAATCAAGCGGCAACTTGATCTTCCGGCTCCGATCGACCGTAACATCTACGTGATGTCTGAGGAAGAACGGATTGAAGAAGGCATTCCAAGCCTGCCGTCCGATCTGAAAGAAGCACTGAACGAAATGATCCGCAGCCATGTTATCACTGAAGCCCTTGGTGAACATGCTTTGGCTCACTTCTATGAACTGAAGGAAATCGAATGGGACATCTATCGTACCCAGGTTCACGAGTGGGAAAGAGCTCAATACATGACTCTTTACTAGGATGTAAGCAACCCCTGACGCCTCTGGCGCCGGGGGTTTTTCTTTGTGTGGGCGTAGGGGGTGTTTTGGGGCCTTAATAAGACGGTGCCCACAAATTGCCCACAAAATTGTTAGGGCTATTCGAGGATGGATTTTATATGTGCTTCATATTTTTCCATGCTCCTTACTTCGATTTTTATGGATATGTGGGAGTAAACATCAGAAGCGATCTTCACGCTGCCATGTCCTAAGCGTTCTTGAATAAATTTCATATCATTTCCTGCTTCAAGAATAAATACGAGGGATAATGCATTGAGAGATACATTTAGCGGATACAACACTCCGACTCCGGAAGACTTTCAGAAATTATGGAGCAATTGTCTTTTTGTATTTGATGCAAACACACTGATTAACCTTTATAGATTTACCAAAAGATCACGTGATCTTATGGTAAGTGTTATGAAGAAAGCTGAAGGTAAAATATGGATAACTCATCAAGTTGCACTTGAGTATCACAGGAATTTATTGGACGAGATACATAATCAACAATACATAATGTGGAAAATGAATTATATTGGGGTTATACGGAATAACTGATACCCTTACTACAGTTCGGTGGGGCAGTTTATCTTAAGGAGTGTAACGATGAAAAAAACCTTAAGAGCCTTTGGTGTCCACTTTAGTGCGGCAGCTATTCTTCTAGGCATATCTTTATTAACTAATGATAATGATGGTGGGGATCAGAGACAATCATTAATCATGGCAATGATGGGTGGGGCACTATTATCAATTGGGGGATATTACTATTTGAAAAACAGAAAATGGATTGTGATGATGATCATAGGAGTTATTGTACTAGGAATAGCTCTGTTAACATTCTTTTTTAGTGAATGAATTATTTTGAGTAATGTATACAAAGTATTTAAACAGATGCGGAATTTTATTGCTGCTGCGTTAATCCAGAAACGGGTTACCATATCTGAGACCTCTGGGGATCTTGCCGGCTGCACAGTTGATTATGGTGGACCATTACGGAAATTTAGCTGGGATAGTATAAAGATAGCCGATGCTTATTATCGTCGTGGAGAGTTTGAGTTTTGAATGGTTATACTAGGTAGGTGTATATTTTATTTTCGCTAGTGAAATTAGAACTAAATTCAATTTTAAAATTATTCAAAATAATACAAAACTTATCAATTTTAGCTATGTACATTATTCCATATAAAGGAATTATATGGTAATAATTGAAAAAAAGGCCGCTTTTTCGATAATATATTACTAACGAAATGCTTTATGTCGAAGAAATTGTACCAACTTTTATTCTCGATAATTCTACTCTTTTCATTGGCATCACCTGTATTTGCAGAAGATGTGAGCCAAGAATATTCAGTTAATAGTGAGTCCTTTAAAAAAGCAAACCAGGAATATAATGAATCGAAGATAGCTGTTTTTGAAGAAGAAGTTGAATCTATAAAATCTAAAATAGAGGAATTTCCTGATGATGTTCTTTTACAAGAAGCTTACCAATATCTAGGGTCCTCTCCAGAACTGTCTGAGAATAGCTCTATAGGTTACTATGACGTTAATGTCGTGCTTTTCAACGAGGCCGGAAACACGATATCTCTTGAGGATTATGTTAATGAAAAAGTAGTTGAAAAAAGTAAGTAGTTTAGGGTTGGTTCAAACAGCTGCTAATGGTGGAATTATGTTTACAAATTATGTTACTGGAGAACTCAATAGCAGAGAAGTTCAGCATATAATTGAGTACACAGCTAATTAAGGTGACAAGCCTGATAAAGTATCAGTTACAAATTCATTATTTTTTGCTACTTCAAAAGGTGGGGCATATACAACAGCAAAAACCGCACAAAATAGCTCGATGAAAGCTGGAGATAAATTAGTTGCAAGTATAAGAGTTATAATTAAATATTAGAAAAAAAGGGGGGGTTCTGCAACATTACTGACACTGGGGGAATAGCCGGATCTTACTTCAATCAAACTGTACCTAATTTGTATAATAATACAGCTATGCCTTATTATGAATATGTTGATAGTTTTTCTGGGAAAACTAATATTGAACCATATTTTACAACTTGGACACCTGTATCTAATCCAGTAACCTGGACTAATACCGATAGAGGGACCTATATTTCTTGGTACATTAGCACTTATGGGAATCCGGGTTGTAATTGGGAAGACTACGATATTCATCATATTAAATCGAGAGAATATGGTGGTCAAAATATAAACTCTAACCTTATGCCTGTTCCACGATTAGTTCATCAACTTTTAATTACGGCATGGTGGGCGAGTTACAATAAAGGATGAGTAATATTGGATAAGCTATTAAGTAACTTAAATTCTTTAAAGAGTATATTAGATGGAAATCGCATATTGCAATATAATGCAAACGGTATTATATATCAAACGGAATGTATCTTTAACCCACCGGTTTCTTTGGAGGAGATAGAAAGTTACGCCTCACAAAACGGCTGGTTGTTTCCTGAACAATACAAGCAGTTTTTACAGTTTTCAAATGGTGCATTTCTGTTTAAAGATCAGTATGGTTCGGGAGTAGAATTCTTCAGCTTATCAAAAATTGCTGAGTGCCACTTCGATTTCATCCCTGATCATTGGATTCCAATCGCTTATTATATAGGAGACTTTTTTCTCATAGACTCTAGTAAGGTTAAAGAAAATAAGGGTTACTTATTGTTTCAAAATCACGAGCAAGGGTTCGAAACCCCAACGATTAGATTCAACATTGATTTTGCCACATGGATTGAAAGATTGATTATTACTAGAGCTAACGCGTTTTGGAATTGGAATAACTAAACAAAACCCGCCAGTTTTTTGGTGGGTTTTGTTTGTGTAATAATTTGAACCTGATTTATTATGAAATTCTGTTTCGAGTTTACCAGGAGCGATTTGAACTGACACGCGATGTAATGAGGACGGAAATTAGCCTGCGATTAACCCAATATTACTCGGAACTCGGGGAAGTACTTAAATATCACATTAAGTAATAAAGCCCCCAGCCAGTGATTATATTAGCGGGGTATTGAAGTCTATAACTCAAACTCTTCCCAGCCTGGCGACAGCGGCTCCGCAATGTCCACAAGAGCCCCGATTTGGTATGGGCCGCCCCAAACGTTTCAACGGCCGATACCTTACCTGTATTACCCTTATGATAACCACTAATGATCCTCACTGGCAGCCCCGGCTCTAACTCTCCCCATTTCATAGCGTCTGTGCCCTCCCAGTCAGCTCAAGGACTTCTTCTCTTATCCGCAGTTCATTGAACCAATCTGTGTTCTGCGTGGAATCTGCCAAATTTGATCGCTGCCGCAGCTTATGAGTGTCCCAGCAGTAACGAGAATTAATTTGGAAGCACTGTATCAGCTCTGGGCCGTGTTCGATTGTAAGCTTGCCTGACTTGTAAAGATGGTAGGGCGACAGAGAACGTATTGACATTGCAGCAAAGGCAGTGGGCATGAGTCGCAATGCGTTCATACTCGAAGCGATTGAAGAAAAAATATATCGTTCAAATGAAGAGCCGTCACAGGAGTAACCCTGGACGGCCCTTTTTATCAATTGTTAATTTACAAATCAGTAGTGCCCACAAAATACAAAATGCTCACATAAAATAGAAGGAACACCTTGCATTAAAAAAGTAATTTGTTTAAAACCCTGAATTAACAAGTTATTAAGTAATGTTCAGATCATTATACACGACCCAGGTCATAAACCGTACCCAGGTTTACGAGTGGGAAAGGGTGATAGCACTTTTTTTCTAATGAATGTAGCGGCAATACATAGAAAGATATTGTGATATATGGTAAATTAATAGCGGCTAGGCATTGATTGGATTATATAACGAGAGGCGCGGGATAAATGAGTAAAAGCCCATTTGACCAATTTCCACAAATTGAATCCGCAGCAATTACATTAAGGAAAATAACTGATTCAGATCTCGACGAGCTGTTTGAAATCTATAGCAATGAGAGGTTGTTCGTGCACTCTCCAGTAATGCTCAAGAAAAATAAAGAGACAGTGGCCAATATGATAGGACATTTTGAAAGAGATTTTCTTAAGAAGAAGACGATTTTCCTGGGAATCTGCCTGAACAAAGAGCCAGAACGTATTGTTGGCGTGGCAGAAATATTTGATTATGTTCAGGATGTAAATATGATCACCATAGGCTACAGGCTTGACGATAGATTTTGGGGTCAGGGGATTGCCACAGAAGCAGTTCAGGCGATGACGGAATATTTGTTTAAGGAGTTAGGGATCAACCGTATTCAAGCCTTTGTAATGCCGGAGAATAGTAAATCCCAGAAGGTACTGCTGAGGAATTATTTTAGAAAAGAAGGAACGATCCGGCAAGGTCAGCTCTGGAAAGGACATGGCGTTGTGGATTTAGATGTATTCTCACGGCTGGATGGTGATGAGATAAAATATTAACTTAACGAAGCAGCGTGCGCTTTTTTGACCATAATTTAACCCACAGCCTTAGCTCGTCGTCCCGGAAAAACTTGATCCCGACCAGCTTTAGAGGAGTCCATATTTCTTTAAAATAATAACTGGGCATAGAGAAATCCTCCTGATAATTTTTATTGTATTATAATCTTTTATGCATTATTTCCAACTTCAGATAGAATTGTTGCAGTTTATAAAGATTCCTAATAATAGATATATGCTTTAGCAGCATGATTCTACTTTGTTATGTCACTTAAATTGGAAAAATTGAGCCAATACAGTTTGATTATTGTTATGTGGAATGGTAAGCTAGGCTGATAGTAAGGCATTCCACAGAGAGCTGCGGAGTGCCTTGCTGTTCGTTTAGAAGGATTTTACATTAAATGTTAGCCAAGGGGTGATGGGCCATGTGCATTTCGTCGCTTTTAAATATAGGGATTCCCATATGATCTTGATGCGGTTTATTGAATGCAATTAAAGGAGGATATTATGATACAGGTAAAAGAATTTGTGGACGGGGATAATTTTTATGCGGAGAACAAGGCGAATGAATTCCTCAAAGGGCTACGGGATGAGCAGGTAGTTAACATCTGTTATGGTTCAGTTGTCAAATCTTCGCGTGATGGTGCAGAGCACCAGCGGAGCACAATATTGGTGGTATACAAGTCAGATGAAAAATAACTACTGGAAGCATTTTTTTACTTGGTTGTCGTTCGCCTCATCCTTGACCATCGTGGTTTTGATTCTTTTCTATGCTATAGGTTGAATGCGGTTTATTGTTTGCGGAGTAAATTCCGGAACAGATAAAATAAGGCATTATCAGAGGGCTCCATTAACGGGGAAGCTCATGGTAATGCCTTTTTGTATACATGGGTTAGAATGATTTCTCATTTACAGCAATTCACATTTGGATTATATTGGAATGACGGTATGGACATAGCCTTTAATTTGGAATGGAAGTGGTAGGGATGCCTGCAGGAATTGCCTGGTTTATGACCGCGTTTCTTGTGCTTTGGACGGGAACAGCGGTGTTTGCTACGATTAAACCACGTTATTTTTGGCAGATTACCCAAGGCTGGAAAGCTTTCAAGGAACCGCCAAAAGCATATTTTGTTTTTTCTGCTATCGGCACAGGAATTTTTGCAGTTATTGGCCTTGCACTATTGTTTTTACCTTTTTATCATGGCCGTTAGACGGACCTGGGCTATGGCAGATATTAATATCATTTACAGGCCATTGCATGGCTTGTCGAAGGAGTAGACGAACGATGAGTGTAACGCCAGGGGCTTATTTTCTGAGTGGATTCGGAGTGTTTGCCGTGTTGATCTGGTTGACATCTGCTGTGGCGTGTATCTACGCTTTTGTGTTGTTTGTTAAGCTTGCACGCAGAGGGATAACGGCCCTAGACCTGTACAATTATTCCAAAAACCTTGAAATCCGCGCTAAATATGAATCAGCCAATAAGGAGGGACCGTATTGAATGCGACTTATAAGGTGCTGGTAAGCGATGCTGACCTGTTCACTGCTGCGCTCGCTGAGGCGAATATATACGTAGTACAGATGCTAGACGGAAAGCCGCATGTTATCGCTGATTACGCAGGACCTCTGCAAAAATGGACACCTGATTATATCATGCTGGCGGGAATGGCTTACAAACGTACGGAGTATGAATTCCGGGTGCGACTGCCCAAAAAATAACAACTGCCAGTTCACACAAACCGATGAAGCCATAATTGCATCTCTTATACTATCAAACGTAAAAGAGGTGGAATTATGACAGAAACAGAACGGTTAAGAATTCGCAGAGCGATTCGTGTATTGCTGGCACAAAGAGCGGTTTTACGGGAGCGCCTTGAGGAAATCAATGAGAATTTGCGCCGGGTGCCCAATCCCAGCCGGTCCAGACGTGAATTACTGGCTGCCAGGGTGTCGATCCGGGAAGCGTTGCGCCTGAACCGTATTGCGATCAGACTTTTGCGCAGTGTGCTGTAGCCGAAGCTGTTGTTGGGGATAGCCCTAATAAGCTGTTTGAACATCATATGAATAAATGAAAAACACCTCTGTCCGTGCAAGCGCGGGTAGAGGTGTTCTTTTGTCATGGAGTAACATGCGGACTATGCACTGGATTTACTCCCTAATTGTCACGCGCGTCCCAATGGGGACTATACGAGATAAAGCAAGAACATCTTCATTATACATCCGGATGCAGCCATGTGAGACCCTATGACCGATCGAAGCAGGATTATTCGTTCCGTGAATGCCGTAATGCGGTTTAGACAGCCCCATCCAAAAGGCTCCGAAGGGACCGCCAGGGTTGGGCTGTTTGTTAATGATAGTATACTCGCCTGCAGGTGAAACTGTTAGCATGGTGCCGATTCCAACGGGAAAACCACGGGTCACAATGTTATTATCCAGTAAATACATCATGCGCTGCGACAGATCAACAATTATCCGGTAATTGGGCAAAGTCATCAGCACTCCTTTTGCTACCAGGATATGTGTGGAATGCTGCTGGGGTTCCGTTATAAGAGGGTAGTGGTGATGAATTTTACCATTAAGAACAAGTGTTCTTATTTTATTGTGTTGCTAATAGAACGGAAAAAGCTGTTCCGCCTGGAGGGCGAAACAGCTTTTGTGAGGGGGAGATTCTAGTGGATATCACGGAAAAGTCCAATGACTCGGCCTAAAATGGTAACACGGTTCAAGCGGAGCGGTTCATAAGCCGGATTCTCCGGCTGCAGGCGGATATGATCTCGTTCCTTATAAAATGTCTTAACAGTAGCTTCATCTTCTTCAGTCATCGCAACGACGATATCTCCATTGTCTGCTGTCTGCTGCTGGCGGACAATGACGTAGTCGCCGTTCATAATTCCCGCATCAACCATGCTGTCTCCTAGTACAGAGAGCATGAAAACCTTGTTGTCGCCTACATAGTGGCTAGGAAGCGGGAAATAGTCCTCGATATTCTCTGTAGCTGTAATAGGCACCCCGGCGGTGACTTTACCTACAACAGGAATGCGGGTTACTGTTTGTACAAATTGATGTACATTCTCAGAATCTTCCTGTCCAAGCAGTTCTATCGCACGCGGTTTCGTAGGGTCACGGCGGATAAGGCCTTTCTTCTCAAGACGATCCAAATGACCATGTACTGTGGAGCTGGATGCAAGACCGACAGCTTCCCCAATTTCCCGGACAGACGGAGGATAACCCTTGCTGCGGACTTCGTTACGTATAAATTCCAGGATCGCCAGCTGACGACTCGAAATCTTTGACATTGGAATCAACCCCATATAGTATGTTTGGGAAAATTATAACATAGAACTTCCGTTCGTACAAACATAAGTTCTAAAATTTTCAAATTAGCATAGTAACAGTTGGAAATGACCCTAAAGCTTGCTCATAAATTTAGGGGAACAATTGTTCGAAAAAACTATTGATCAAAACACTTGTTCGTGTTATATTATTTTTGAAATTAAGAACAAGTGTTTGGAGGTCGATGATAATGTTAAAATACAGTACATACCGCAGCATCTACGATGAAGCCCGTGAGGTTCAGTCTGCCGGAGATGATTCTGCTTCAACTTATGTTTCAAATCTAAAGGATTCCGCAGCCTCTTTGTTCAGTATGCTGATGAAGGTATTTGTGAAAGATAACTTTATAAAGCTTGCCTTAGTGTTTATGCTCGTAGTTTCAGGTTTTACAGTTGTAGGTAATGTTTTTGCCGGTTCGGTGTCCTCAATGACAGAAGGTAAGCGGGTAGTTGTTGAGCGCGGTGACACACTCTGGAGCATTGCACGTGAACATAAACCGGATAACATGAGGATCGTTGTATATATAGAAGGAATTAAAGAGACAAGTGGACTGAAGAGCAGTGACATCCAGGCCGGAGATGTGCTAACCTTGCCTGTATATTAACTATAATTTTAACACGATAGAATAACATGGAGAGCTTTCAGGGAGGAGACCTTGACAAGCTCTTTTTCTCATGGCAAAGTTAGAATGAATTTATAGGGGAGGGGAAAGCATTGAATATAGACGAATTGGTCGCACGCATCAATGAATTGGCCCGCAAACAGAAAAGCAGCGGCCTGAATGAAGAGGAATTGGCAGAACGCGCTAAGCTCCGCGAGATCTATCTGGGCAACATCCGCAGCAACTTCCGTGCACAACTTGATACGATTGAAATCGTGGATAACGATGATCAGGGCAACAAGGGGCTTAAACATTAGTCCTGTGCCTTTGTCATAGATATTTTAGGATGACTAGGGGGAACTCACATGGCCCGTTCTTGGGAAAGAATGGTTCAACGCAACACACAGCAAGTCAATAAGCAACGGAAGAAGCAAGGTAAAGAAACCATCTATGCTTCAAAATCAGCGTCAGCTGCCAAAGACAGCGATATTTTTAAAGGCCGCAACATCGTTTTTCCATTAGTTCTGCTGCTGCTCGGCATCATGTTCTGGGTAGTTGGTTCTGTAGATGAAGCTCAAGGCAGTGGGATTCTCGCCAATTGGCTCGGTGTTGTTCTTTACTTTTTACTGGCTGCGCTTCTGTTCTTCCGCCGTCCATACCTGAAGGTTGAACGGGCCAGAGTTTCTACTATTAAATATAATCGTGAACGCTGGCTGCAGGCATCAGAAATTGAGAAGATTATTGTGTCCCGCAGTATGGTTTCCCTTAAATATAAAGGCAAGCGCAAGCAATGGGTGTTCTCCAGATTCCTGAACCGTTATAACACCGCGGCAATGGGTGAACGCCTCACAGAGTTCGCAAAAGCTAATAATATTGAAGTAGTGTACGAGTAGCAAATTAGACCAGCATAGGGAGAGGGAGCGTTATTATGCCGATTACCGCCGTACTATTTGACCTTGACGATACACTGCTCTGGGATGAACGGAGCGTTGAAGAAGCTTTCCGTGCGGCCTGCGAGGCAGCAGGAAACGACGTTGATCCTGTGGAGCTGGAAGCAGCTGTCCGCAGGGAAGCCAGAAGCCTTTACGAGACATATGAGACGTTTCCATTTACGAAGATGATCGGAATCAATCCCTTCGAAGCACTATGGGCGAATTTCACAGCCGGGGAGCAGCCGGAATTCCGACAACTGGAGCAGCTTGCTCCGGGATACCGCAAAGAATCCTGGCTACGCGGCCTGGCTTCCTTAGGAGTCGACGATGAAGCACTGGCTGAACAACTAGCCGCCAAATTTGCCGAGGAACGCCGGAAGCGGCCTTATATGTATGAAGAAACGCTTCAAGTGCTGGATGAGCTTCGCGGTAAGGTGAAGCTGCTGCTGCTCACAAACGGGTGTCCGGCTCTTCAGCAGGAGAAACTGGACGGTGTTCCGGAGCTTATCCCTTATTTTGATCATGTGGTCATTTCAGGAAGCTTCGGTAAAGGTAAGCCCGACAAAGATATTTTCGTACATGCGCTTGATCTGCTGGACATTGCTCCGGAACAAGGGGTTATGGTCGGTGATAAGCTTACGACGGATATTCTAGGCGGTCTGACTGCAGGTCTTACCACGGTCTGGATTAACCGGACGGGTAAAAAGGCTAATCCGGAGATTCGGCCGGACTACCAGATCGGGCATCTCTCCGAGCTCCTTCCGCTGGTACAATCGCTATAACAATTCTTTCAGAACCGGTCTCTCATTAGGGAGCCGGTTTTTTGTATGATATGAATATATGTGAAAAGGTAGTCATTCTCTGAAAAAGTGAATATTATGTGTATAATAGAGAAAGAATGGTTTACTCGCGCTGTAAGCTTCATAAGGAAACCGACTATCCGACTGGAGGATGCCTGATGATCAAACCTAAGCAGCTCATAGCACTTTTATTTATTGTCTCGATGTCAACACTAGGAGGATGTTCAAAAAACAGTTCAGAGCATAACCATATGCAGGCTGCCGTAAACGTCTCCATGGAACCGATTAAGGTCGAGCTGAGCTGGAGTCCGGAGCAAGTCAAGGTACACGAGCCAGTAAGCTTTAAAGCGGTGGTTACTCAGGCCGGTGAAGCGGTAGATGATGCCAAGGAAGTGCTCTTTGAAATCGTGAACATAAATGATGAATCTATAAAGCTGGAGCTGAAAGGAACATCCTCCGGGAGCGGTACATATGAGGCTGAAGGCAGCTTTGCTCAAGAGGGCAAATATAGCGTTACATCCCATGTAACGGCCCGCACACAGCATTCCATGCCGAGTAAAGAACTCACTGTATTACCTTAATAATGGTTCCTGAGGACTGCCTACAAATAATAACAATTATGCAGAGTGGAAAGGAAGGCTTTCCGATTTTGCTTTATTCTGCTAAACTTACTCTAACGTTTTTCTGGGGGGATATGAAGTGGCTAAATATACACTTGCTGAAAGCTTGCAGCAGCGCATACTGATTCTGGATGGAGCAATGGGTACAATGATTCAACAAGTGCCCCTTACCGGTGAGGATTTTGGCGGAGAAGACTTGGACGGCTGTAATGAAATGCTGGTGCTTACCCGGCCGGAGGTTATTCAGGACATCCATGAAAAATATCTTGAAGCCGGCGCGGATTTGATTGAGACGAACACTTTTGGTGCGACTTCTGTGGTGCTTGCGGAATATGATATTCCCCAGCGGGCACGGGAGATTAATCTGGAAGCAGCTAGGCTTGCCCGGAACGCCGTAGACAAATACGATACGCCTGAACATCCCCGTTATGTGATCGGCGCAATGGGGCCGACCACGAAGACGCTCTCCGTGACCGGAGGCGTGACTTTTCAGGAGCTGGTTAGCAGTTATCAGGAGCAGGCCGTTGCCCTTATTGACGGAAAAGTGGATGCTCTGCTGCTGGAGACTTCCCAGGATACATTAAATGTGAAGGCAGGCAGTATCGGGATCAGAAATGCTTTTGAGCAGACGGGTATTACATTGCCTGTTATGATCTCGGGAACGATTGAACCGATGGGAACAACTCTGGCGGGTCAGAATATTGAAGCCTTTTACATCTCGCTTGAGCACCTGAAGCCGATCTCCATCGGACTTAACTGTGCGACCGGACCGGAGTTCATGCGCGATCATATCCGCTCCCTGTCAGCGATTTCTTCGGCGGCTGTGAGCTGTTATCCGAATGCCGGATTGCCGGATGAGAACGGGAACTATCATGAATCTCCGGATTCACTGGCCCGTAAGCTGGCAGGCTTTGCTGAAAAGGGCTGGCTGAACATCGCCGGAGGCTGCTGCGGAACAACTCCGGATCATATCCGGGCAATGGCCGAGCTGCTAACAACCTACGAACCCCGCAAGCTGGATGGATCTCACCCGCCGGCATTGTCAGGGATTGAGCCTGTTTATGTAGAGAGTGACAATCGTCCTTACATGGTCGGTGAACGCACGAACGTGCTGGGCTCACGGAAATTCAAACGTCTGATCGTGGAAGGCAAATACGAGGAAGCTTCGGAAATAGCCCGTGCTCAGGTTAAGAGCGGTGCGCAGGTGATCGATGTCTGTGTGCAGGACCCGGACCGCGATGAGAGCGAAGACATTAAGCAATTCCTGGAACTCGTAGTCAAAAAGGTTAAGGTACCGCTGATGATCGATACCACTGATCCTAAGGTGATTGATCTGGCGCTGCAATATTGCCAGGGCAAGGCGATTATTAACTCCATTAACCTTGAAGATGGTGAAGAGAAATTCGAGCTGGTAACTCCGCTGATTCATAAGTACGGGGCGGCAATTGTCGTAGGGACGATTGACGAAACCGGACAGGCGATTAAAGCGTCAGACAAGCTGGAGGTTGCCAAACGCTCTTACGATCTGCTTGTGAACAAGTACGGACTGGCTGCAGAGGATCTGATCTTTGACACGCTGGTGTTTCCTGTCGGTACCGGAGATGAGCAGTATATCGGTTCCGCCAAAGAAACGATTGATGGCATCCGCCTGATCAAGGAAGCTTTACCTGCGGTGCATACGATTCTGGGGATCAGTAACGTTTCGTTCGGGCTTCCGGAAGCGGGACGCGAGGTCCTGAACTCGGTCTTTCTGTATGAATGCACCAAAGCCGGACTGGATTATGCGATTGTAAATACCGAGAAGGTTGAACGGTATGCCTCCATTCCGGAAGAAGAGCGCCGTCTGGCCGAAGAATTGATCTACAACACCAATGATGAGACGCTGGCAGCATTCGTTGCAGCTTTTCGTGAGAAGAAAGTGGAGAAGAAAGAGAAGATATCCAATCTTTCGCTGGAGGAACGGCTCGCCTCTTACGTTGTTGAAGGCACCAAGGAAGGTTTGATTCCTGACCTGAATGAAGCCCTGACGAAAAGCGGTCCGCTGGAAATCATCAATGGTCCGCTGATGGCTGGAATGTCCGAGGTTGGCAGACTGTTTAATAACAATGAATTGATCGTTGCTGAGGTACTGCAAAGCGCTGAAGTGATGAAGGCTTCTGTCGGACATCTGGAGCAATTTATGCAGAAGGATGAGACCTCTGTGAAGGGGAAGATTATGCTGGCCACCGTCAAAGGGGATGTGCATGATATCGGCAAAAATCTGGTCGAGATTATCCTGTCCAACAACGGTTATGAGATCATCAATCTGGGTATAAAGGTACCACCGGAGAATATCATTGAAGCATTCAAACGGGAAAAGGCCGATGCGATCGGGCTCTCGGGCCTCTTGGTCAAATCGGCACAGCAGATGGTTACAACCGCTCAGGATCTGCGTTCTGCAGGAATTGATGTGCCTATTATGGTAGGCGGCGCTGCTCTGACACGTAAATTCACCAAGACACGCATCCGCCCGGAATATGATGGCCTTGTCCTGTACGCCAAGGATGCTATGGATGGATTGGATATCGCTAACCGGCTGATGAATCCGGAGGAACGGGTGAAGATTGAGGAAGAAGTGCGCCAGGAAGCAGAAGCGGCTGTCGTTGTGGCTCCGCAGCAGGAGCTTCCGGTCCTGACCCGGGCTGTCCGTTCGAAGATCTCAGCAGACGCACCTGTGTTCACCCCGCCGGATTTGGAACGCCATGTCCTGCGCAGCTATCCGCTGGGCCATATTGTTCCCTATGTGAATATGCAGATGCTGCTTGGCCATCACCTGGGTCTGCGCGGTTCAGTGGAAGCCCAGCTTGCCGCCGGAGATCCGCGTACGGTAGAGCTTAAGGAAACGGTGGACGATATTCTGCATCAGGCAATCCTTGAAGGTACGATTACGCCGCATGCGATGTACCAATTCTTCCCGGCACAATCCCGGGGCAATGATATTCTGATCTACGACCCGCAGAACACCGCCAACATTCTGCATACCTTTACGTTTCCGCGGCAGAATGTTGAACCTTACCTTTGCCTCGCCGATTTCCTGAAATCGGTGGACAGCGGCATCATGGACTACGTCGGGTTCCTGGTCGTGACCGCGGGCCATGGGGTCCGTGAAATGTCGACAGAGCTGAAGGAAAAAGGCGACTATCTCCGCTCCCATGCCTTGCAGGCCGTGGCGCTGGAGGTTGCCGAAGGCCTGGCCGAGCGTGTCCATCATATGATGCGGGATACCTGGGGCTTCCCTGATCCTGCCGATATGACCATGAAGCAGAGACATGGTGCACGTTACCAGGGGATCCGCGTATCCTTCGGTTATCCGGCTTGTCCGGATCTTGAGGATCAGGGGCCGCTGTTTAAGCTCCTCTCTCCGGAGGATATCGGCGTTCATCTGACTGAAGGCTTTATGATGGAGCCGGAAGCTTCAGTATCGGCAATGGTTTTCGCCCATCCGGAAGCACAGTATTTTAATGTGGAGAAGCTATAGACTCTCTTGAGGATACACAACTGATCGGAAGGGGGAGAACCCCTTCACAGCGGACCTCCCGTACAGGGAGGTTTTTTGCTGGAGTATGAAGTTATTTTGGGAAGGATACAGGTAAAGATGATTTCCTCTCCCAAAAAGGGTAAAATTCATTTCAGAGATGCGGCGGCAAAGGCCGCGTGTTCATTCGAAGAAGAAGGAAAGGAGGATTTAGGATGGAAATTTATTTTCTTGGCACGAATGCCGGTGTTCCCACACTGCAGCGCAATGTAACCTCGATTGTCCTCAGACTGATGGAGGAACGACGCAGTTTCTGGATGTTCGATTGCGGAGAAGGGACACAGCATCAGGTGCTGCGTTCACCGCTGCGGCTGGGCAAGCTGGAGAAGCTGTTTGTTACCCATTTGCATGGTGATCATCTTTTCGGCTTGCCGGGGCTGCTGTCCAGCCGGGGGTATCAGGGCGGCACGGCTCCTCTGACAGTGTATGGTCCTCCGGGACTGAAGGCTTTCCTGGACGTTTCCTTGTCCGTAAGCCAATCACGCATGCCTTACAAGCTCGAGATTGTGGAGCATACCGGCGGGCTGGTATTTGAGGATGAAACCTTTAAGGTTGAGGCGGGTCTGCTGGAGCACCGGATTGACAGCTATGGATACCGGGTAACGGAGAAAGACAGCCCGGGCAGTCTGAACACGGAGCTGCTCCAGAGCTATGGACTTAAGCCTGGCCCGTTATATGGTAAGCTCAAGAAGGGCGAAGATGTGACTACGGAGAGCGGAGTAGCAATCCGGGCTTCCGAAGTGGTCCATGAGCCCAAAAAAGGGCGCATCGTAACCATTCTGGGGGATACCAGACCTTGCCCGGGGAGTCTGCCGCTGGCGCAGGGGGCTGATCTAATTATCCATGAAGCAACTTTCGCCCATGATCTGGCGGAGATGGCTTACCAGTATCACCACAGCACTGCTGTCCAGGCGGCAGAACTGGCCCGAGAAGCGGAAGGCCGTGAACTGTTGCTGACTCACTTCAGTTCGCGTTACGTGTCACAGGAGGAGTTGACTCCATTACTGGAGGAAGCACAGGCGATTTTCCCTCAAACCCTGCTTGCTGAGGAGTTCTGCACCTTCCCCGTATACCGGAGAAAGTAAGCGGAGAAGCTGGGAAATCCCCGGGGAAATGGCTGAGGAAATCAAATTATTTTCCGGGAAAGCGCAGGAAATGACAGGGTAGTGTCAAAAATAGCCTGACGCTGCAGCGGTTCGCTAACGTTCGACTAAGGATGTTAAAATTTAAGCAAAAGAGCCTTAGCAAGCGTACGAAGCAGAGGAGAATATGGCGAAATGAGGGCGGGATTATCCTGCCTGTTAACCACATATAATCTTGTGTTCTGTAACGGCACAGCTGAAATTAGAGCGGTAATAAAAGCTGGTTTCTAAAATTAATGAGATTACTAATTAATGGTGTTAATTAAATATCCAAAGGAACTGGAGGGGGATTATGAAGGATATCGGAGGCTTGCTCATTGATCTGGATGGAACTTTATTTCACGGTGGCCGGATGATCCCCGGCGCTGATGAACTGGTAGCAGGGCTACGTGCGGCAGGTATACCTTTTTTGTTTGTAACGAACAATTCTTCGCGGACCCCCGCTAATGTAGCCGCACATCTGAGCGGAATGGGCATTGAAGCCAAGGCGGGTGAAGTCTGCACTTCCTCGCTGGCAGCTGCACGCTATATCGCTGAGGAATCACCGGAAGCTAGGGTGGCGATACTGGGAGAAGAGGGCCTGATTGAAGCCTGCGCCGTAGCTGGCTTGACGATTGTCACAGATGACCCGCAATATGTTGTGCAGGGCATCTACAGATCTTTTACATATGATTCACTGGCACAGGCTTCCCGCTGGATCATGGGCGGTGCGAAATTTGTGCTGACTAATCCCGATCTGATGCTGCCGTCGGATGACGGAGTGATGCCGGGAGCGGGGACGCTTGCTGCAGCCATCGAAGCCGCTAGCGGTGTGTCGCCAGTAGTTATCGGCAAACCGGAATCACACCTGATCAATTATGCCGTGTCGGTGCTGGGCATTAAGCAGGAAGAGGCTGTTGTGGTCGGCGATAATATGCGGACGGATATTTCGGCGGGGGCCAATGCGGGTTGCCGGACGATCCTTGTGCTGACAGGCTTGACTACTCAGGACAATCTTGAACACTATAAAACAGTAACAGGCGTGACACCGGATGAAATTTGCAGCGATTTAGCTGAACTAATATCGATGCTCGGTGTATAATGGCAAAGGTGTGAGTTTGTTACCAACCTAGAAGGGACGATGTTGAATGCCGGAATTGCCGGAAATGGAGAATTACAGAAAGCTGCTCAGTCAGCATCTTATAAATGTTCCGATTACAGGTGTGACCGTGAACAGAGAGAAAACCATCAATATGGAGGCCGGGGACTTTAGGAACGCATTACTCGGTGCCCGTATCGTTTTTGTGGAACGCCGGGCGAAGCATATTTTGTTCCACCTGCATGACGGGCGCAGATTGCTGCTTCACCTGATGCTGGGCGGCATATTGTATTACGGCACGGAGGAGGAGCGTCCTGAACGGAGCACACAGGTGGAATTGGCATTTGGTGACCATATTCTATACTTCATGGGTCTGCGTCTGGGGTACCTGCATCTGCTGTCGGTGAAGGAAAGCGAAGCGGCCATGGGCAAGCTGGGACCTGAGTTGCTGGACCGCCGGATGACCGCAGAGCGGTTCGCTGCGCTGCTGAAGGGCCGGAGAGGGGCGCTAAAAAGTCTGCTTGTGAATCAGCAGGTTATGGCGGGAATCGGCAACTGCTACGCGGATGAGATTGCTTTTGAAGCCAGGCTGCTGCCTTCTACGCTTGTGCAGAACCTGCCGCCGGAGGCCATCAACCGCTTGTACGAGAGTATGCGCAAAGTACTGACGGAAGCAACCGAAATCGGCGGATACATGGAGATGCCGTTTATGGCCGGCGATACCGTTACCGGCTCGTATAATGATCAGTGTAAAGTATATGACCGGGAAGGCGAACCATGCCTGCGCGGCGGGGGAACCATTGTCAAAACAGAGCTGACCGGACGCAAGGTGTTCTATTGCCCGGACTGCCAGCATGAAGGGTAGCCCCAAAATCGGGGCTCATGTCAGCATCCGCGGCGGATACGGCCGAGCGGCCCGTTTTGCCTGGGAGAGCGGTGCGGCATGTTTTCAATATTTTCCGAAAAATCCGCGCAGTCTGAAGCCGAAGCCGCTTGATAGGCGGGATGCGGAGGACTGCGCCGCTTTTTGCCGCAAGCACAATATGGTCTCCATCGCCCACACCCCTTACCCGACCAATATGGCGGCTGATACAACGGGCGCTGCATCCAGATCGGTAATGGTAGCGTCACTGCGCAATGATCTGGAGATCGCCGAGGCTTGCGGCTCGCTTGGTATTGTAGTGCATTTTGGACATTTTGCCGGAATGGAGCCGTTACAAGGCTACCAAAATATTATACAATGTATGAACGATACCCTTAGCTCCTGGGATGGCCGGGCAAAGCTGCTGATCGAGAATCAGGCCGGCAATCACGGAAGTGAAGGCATGACACTCGAAGAGCTGGTCAAAGTCCGTGAGCTTAGCCGTTTTCCGGAGAAGATCGGGTTCTGTTTTGATACATGCCATGCTTTTGCCGCTGGGATCTGGAATCCCGAGCAGACAGAGAAGCTGCTGCAGCGCGGGACTGAACTGGATTATTGGCGTAATCTTACTGCGGTTCATCTGAATGATTCATTATTTCCCTTCGGTTTGCGGAGGGACAGGCATGCCGGGGTCGGGAAGGGCTATATCGGGGAGCACAGTCTGCGGGAGCTGCTGCTCTCAGAGCCCATCCGTCATGCGGTTGTTGCCATGGAGACCGCGAAAGGGCCTGACGGAAGCCACCGCCAGGAAATTGCAGCTGTGCTGAAATGGTATGAAGCGGAGGAGTAGCCGTGATTAATATATTTATGGACGATTGCCGCAAGCTGCCGCAGGGTTTTACGCTGGCAAGAACAACTGAAGAATGCCTGCTGCTCTTGCGTGAGTGCGAGGTTAATATATTGTCGCTCGATTATGACATGGGGCCGGATGATTACAGCGGGGATGAGGTGTGCAGACGTATGGTGCTTGAGGGGCTGTTTCCGCGCCAAATTTACCTGCATACCTCCAGCAGCTGGGGCCGCAGAGAAATGTATGAGCTGCTTTATGTCGCAAGACCAGAGGGAACCGAATTGTACAATGGGCCGGTTACTGATGAAGTGCTTGCCGGGATCGCTGCAGGAGCGGCCGGTAAATGACAGAATTTAAAAGCTTGAGCGAGCAGGAGCTTATGGAGGAGCTGATTCAGTCCGGTGAGCCTTTGGTTGTATTCCTGCATACCCCGCTGTGCGGTACCTGTAAGGCCGCCCGGCGCATGCTGGAGGTTGCCTCGCATCTCCTGCCTGCTGAGCTGGTTATAGCCGAAGCTAATATAAATATGCTGCCGGGGCTGGTCAGCCGGTACCGTATATCCAGCGTGCCAGCACTTCTGGTGACCTCTGCTGACCGGATTGCTGAACCGGAAATTTATTATTCAATGGGCTCTGTAGAACGGATGCTGGAATTCATAAGGAGAGTGACCTCATAAATGATATCATTACAACATCTAACGCTGCGGAGAGAACAAAGCCTGATTCTTGACGATGTATCACTGGAAATGAAGCAGGGTGAGAACTGGGTCATTCTTGGGCGCAACGGCTCAGGCAAGACCACAATTCTGGAGATGATGACCGGATATTTATTCCCGAGTAGCGGATCCGTTGAGGTGCTCGGTTATAAATACGGCCAATGCGATCTGCGTGAGGTACGCAAGGAAATTGGTTACATCGGCCCTTCGCTGATGGAAAAGCTGTCGCTCAGCGATCCTGTATGGGAAGTGGTTGCCACCGGCGCCTACGCTTATCTTCGCTTCTATCAGGCGATTCCGCAGCAGGTACAGGAACAGGCAGTTAAGCTGCTTGAAGATATGAATCTGGGTGATCTCGCCTATCATCCGTTCGGAACCCTGTCTCAGGGAGAGCGCAAAAAGGCAATGCTGGCCAGATGCCTGATGGCCGACCCTAAGCTGCTCATCATGGACGAGCCTTGTGCCGGACTTGATCTCTATGAACGTGAGAAAATGCTTGCAGAGATTGACAAGCTGAAGCAGCGGAATGTTTCGGTAGTCTATGTCACACATCATGTTGAGGAAATCGTACCGCTTTTCTCCCATGTGGCGCTGATCCGTGACGGAAAGCTGGCGGGCTCCGGCCCCAAAGAAGAAGTGTTAACGAAAGATATGATCTTGGCTACTTTTGATATTCCCGTCGATGTTGAATGGGATAACGGTCGTCCCTGGATTAAAATCAGACCTGGAGGCAGATGATTTGAACGATTTAACACAAGCAACCGGAGAGCAGACTGCTGCTCCGGAAGAAAAGATTCTTTCACGTTACATCTGCACGGCCAATCACGGCTTTGCCCCATACGCTCAGGAAGAGCTTCGCCGCCTGTTCGGGGCGGTGAAAAGCACGCTGCTGCTGCCGGGAGAGATTTTCCTGGCCACACTGGAGGGTGAACCGGAAGAAGTATCGCGGGTACTTAGCGCGAATCTGCCGATCTTCCTGCGGCATATTCAGCCGGTACAGTTTCAGGATCAGGGTGATCTCTCCGCTTTGGAACGGTTGGCCGTTTATTTAAGCCGCCGCAGCGAGCTGGAAGGTGAGAAGGTGTCGCTGCATGTCCGCAAGGGAGCGACCTCGTTCTGGCAGGACAGCCCTGGTGAGCTGCGCGAGTGGCTGCAGGAGCGGGTGCAAAGCCTGGAGGCTGATTTCACCGTGCAGGACCCTGCCTGGGTGATTTCCGTCTATGCAGATGGAGAAGCGCTTTACGCCGGGGTGTCCCGGCCTGAGGACAATCTGTCCAGCTGGAACGGCGGTATGATCCGCTTCCGCAAGGAAGACGGACAGATCTCACGGGCGAAATTCAAACTGATGGAGGCGGAGAAGGAATTTGCCATTCCGTTCTCAAGCTTCCGTAATGCGGTTGATATTGGTGCTTCACCCGGCGGCTGGACCTCATTCCTGCTGGAACGCGGACTTAAAGTAACCGCGGTTGATCCTGCACTGATGCATGAATCGCTCCGCAATCTGCCCGGGCTGAAGATCTTGCGCAAAAATGCCGGGGAAGTCAAATTCCGGGATAATGAATTTGATCTGCTGGTCTGCGATATGAGCTGGAGTCCGAAGTTGATGGCGAAGCTGGTCACCGGCCTGCTCCACAGCCTTGCACCTGGCGGAACAGCGGTAGTCACAGTGAAGCTGATGCACAAGAAGCCGCTGGCTGTAATCAAGGAGATTATCGCCATGTTTGAAGGCGAGCGGATGCAGGTTCAGCGGGCGAAACAGCTGTTCCATAACCGTGACGAGATAACGCTTTATATGATTAAATATTAATCAGATGAAATATTATCGCTAAATTGTATCATCCAAAGGGAAAGTATCCCGTTGTCTGCACCACCGGCCTCGTACCGGATGGCATCAGCTGCGGCGTGCTTTCTCTTTTTTTGTTATATAAATAGGATTTTGTATAAGTTTAATCAGGGGGATGTTAACGATGACCTTTCAAACAAAACTGGCACCCGGACAGTTAATAGGAGAGCGGTACCGGATTATGAACCTGATCGGCTCCGGTGGAATGAGCCATGTCTATTTGGCTGAGGATATGCGGCTGCCAGGGCAGCTGTGGGCGGTTAAGGAAAGCATCAGCCATCAAAAGACAGCGGGAGCCGTGGAAGCGGAGGCGAAACTGCTGATCTCTTTGAACCACCGTCTGCTTCCGAGAGTTACCGATTTTTTAGCGCCGGATAAAGAAGGCTACTGGTATATGATCATGGATTATATTGAAGGGGTGACACTGGCCGAATCTATGAAGGCAAATGCTGAACCGCTGGAGCCGGGACGGATCCTTGCCTATACCCGCCAGCTGCTGGAAGTGCTTGCGTTCTTGCATGGGCAGCATCCGCCGATTATATACCGCGATCTTAAGCCGGCTAATATTATGCTGACCGGAGCAGGCGGGCTGATGCTGATAGACTTCGGAATCGCCCGCAGCTATAGAAAGGGAGCAGGAGAGGATACGGAGAAGCTCGGTACCGCCGGTTTCGCGGCTCCCGAGCAATACGGCAGCGGGCAGAGCGGGCCAGCGTCGGATCTGTACGGCCTGGGAGCGATTATGCTGTATATGGTTTCCGGCGGGTCGTACAGCCGCTGGGTGCCGGGAATGGAAGCCAAGCTAAACGCCAGAATTCCGGCGGCTCTGATTCCTGTTATCCGGCGGCTCCTGCGCTATCATCCGGAGGAAAGATTTCAAAGCGCGGAAGAAGTATTACAGGCGCTTGAGCCTCTTTCAGATTCTATAGTCGAACCGTCTACAAGCGGGATACGGCCGGCATTATCCGTAAAGCGCCAGACTGCTGTTGTTGCACTGCTCGGCGTATCCGCAGGTCTTGGAACGACGCATACCTCACTAGCAGTGAGCAGCGGTCTGGCCCGGAAGGGTCCCACCGCATGGGTTGACTTCAGCCCGGAATCTTCCATATATGATCGGATCTGCAGCCTGCTTGATTTTCCGGTACATTCAGGGAAAATGGGCACTTCTGAGGCTCCGCTTAGCTGGAAAGGAATTGATTTCTGGCAGCGTCCGGTGAAAGGTGATTTAACGGAACTGCTAAATAAAAACTATACATATATCGTGATGGATCTTGGAACCGGCGGTTACGAAGGGGCACTCGAGGAGTTTACAGACAGTGATATACCGCTGCTGGTGGCTTCCGGATCAGCCTGGCGGCTGGAGGATACGCTGCACTGGCTGCGCCGGAACAGACTTACGCTTCATACGAACTGGCAGGTTTGCCTGCCGCTGGCGAGCCGGTCATCCGCGGAGCTGCTGGCTGCGGCATTGGGCGGACAAGTGGAGGTGAGCAGCCTGCCACTGCAACAGGATCCTTTTGAGCATAACGGTAAGTTAGTTCAGGTCCTAGGGCAGCTGCTGAGGAAGACTGGCAGACTCCATATTTCTGCAAAACGAAGCGGGTTATTTCAGAAAAAAATGTAAAAATATCAATTTAATTTTCTTGTGGAGCGCAGAATAGGTAAATCCCTATTTCAGTGGAGCCCTTACTTGTGTTAAAATGGTCGTTATATGTACTGACAGAACATTGGCCTCATGTTAAAAATAGATAGGAGCTTACTGAGAATTTATGAGTTTACTTACTGTAGAAGACGTTTCCCATAACTTTGGAGACCGGCAGTTATTCACGAATGTGTCCTTTCGCTTGCTGGCCGGCGAGCATGTTGGACTGGTGGGAGCGAATGGCGTCGGCAAGTCGACACTGATGAATATTTTGACCGGAACCTTACTGAAGGATAGCGGAAAAATAGAATGGACACCGAGAGTGCGCTACGGTTATCTGGATCAGCATACGAACCTTACACCAGGTAAAACGGTGCGTGACGTGCTGAAGGATGCTTTCCTGCCGCTGCTTGAGCTGGAGAGTGAAATGATGGAGATTACCGGGAAAATGGGCGATGCTTCACCTGAAGAACTGGAGCTGCTGCTGGAGCAGATGGGTGAAATTCAGGAGCAGCTGGATATGGGAGATTTCTATCTGATTGATGTTAAAGTCGAGGAAATGGGCAACGGTCTGGGTTTGTCGGCAATCGGTCTGGATCGTGATGTAGCTTCGCTGAGCGGAGGACAACGGACGAAGGTTCTGCTGGCCAAGCTGCTGCTGGAGAAGCCGAATGTACTGCTGCTGGATGAGCCTACCAACTACCTGGATGTTGAGCACATCGACTGGCTGACCAACTACCTGAAGCAGTATCCTTATGCTTTTTTGCTGATTTCCCATGATACTGAATTTATGAATAAAGTCGTTAATGTGGTGTACCATCTGGAGTTCGCCAAGCTGACCCGTTATACTGCGAACTATGAGAAATTTCTGGATATGGCGGAAATGAACAAGGCCCAGCATATTGAGGCCTATGAGAAGCAGCGGGATTATATCAAGAAGCAGGAGGATTTCATCCAACGAAACAAAGCGCGTGCTTCCACTTCTGGGCGGGCGAAAAGCCGTGAAAAGCAGCTCGACCGCATTGAGCGGATTGACCGGCCGGAGGAGGCGGCGAAGCCGAGCTTCTCGTTCAAAGAGAGCCGCTCCAGCGGCAAAACCGTATTCGAGGGCATTGACTTTGAAATCGGCTACGACCGTCCGCTGCTGCCTAAGCTGAATATGACGATTGAACGCGGGGATAAGATTGCGATTGTCGGCTGCAATGGTGTCGGTAAATCCACGCTGCTGAAGTCGATTCTGGGCGTAATTCCGGTATACAGCGGTAAAACCTACCTGGGTGATTATCTGAATGCAGCCTACTTTCAGCAGGAGGTTAAGGCAGCCAATATTACACCGATAGATGACGTGTGGAACGAATTTTCCAGTCTTACTCAGAATGAAGTGCGCGGCCATCTGGCCCGCTGCGGTCTGAAAAACGAGCATATTACCCGTCCACTTAGCATGCTGAGCGGGGGTGAACAGGCTAAGGTGCGACTATGCAAGCTGATGATGCGTGAGAGCAACTGGGTTCTGTTCGATGAACCTACGAACCACCTGGACATCGTAGCCAAGGCGGAGCTGAAACGGGCATTGCAGGAGTATAAAGGCACGATTCTGCTTGTCTCTCATGAACCTGATTTCTACGAGGATTGGGTCACGAAGATTTGGGATGTCGAGCAGTGGTCAGCACAGGTACAGACGGTATAGTTTAATCTAAAATCCGGGGAAAAGCAGTGGACCAGCTGCTGTTTCCCGGCTTTTCAATATGGGGGGACTGTCAGGAATGAGCCATAGTGAAGATATCAATAGTTCAGGTAGAGACGGCCGCTATTCGCGCCAAGTCCGCTTTGCACCGTTTGGGGCGGAGGGGCAGGCGGGCCTCGCCCGTTCGAGTGTGTTAATCATCGGTGCAGGTGCGCTCGGTACCGGCATTGCTGAGACACTCGCCCGCTGCGGTGTCGGAAGACTGATTCTTGCCGACCGGGACTATGTGGAGTGGAGTAATCTACAGCGGCAACAGCTATATACAGAAGCAGATGCCAGCAGCAGAATGCCAAAGGCTGAGGCTGCAAAAGCCAGGCTGGAGCAGATTAATTCCGGGATCGTGATTGAGGCCCATGTGTTGGATGTTCGTGCGGAAGAGCTGGAAGGCCTGCTGCCCGGAGTGGACCTCATCATGGACGGTACAGATAACTTTGATACACGGCTGATAATCAATGACATGGCTCAGAAACACGGGATTCCCTGGATTTATGGAGCTTGTGTCGGCAGCTACGGGATAACCTACACGATTCTGCCGGGAGAAACTCCTTGTCTGAACTGTCTGCTGGGTACCGTTCCGCTCGGCGGAGATACCTGTGACACTGCTGGCATTCTGCCGCAGGCGGTACAGCTAGTTACGGCTAACGGAACTGCTGAAGCGCTCAAATTGCTAGGGGGGCGGCAGGGCCAGCTTCGGGACAAGCTACTGAGTTTTGATGTGTGGCGCAATGAGCACCAGGAGATTGGGGTAAAGGCGGCGAAGAAGGCGGATTGCCCGTCCTGTGGCAGCCATGCGATTTATCCTTATCTGACCGCTGCTAATACAGAACGCAGTGATGTGTTATGCGGTAGGGATACTGTACAAATCCGGCCGGCACACCGCCAAAAGCTGGATTTGCAGGAGACGGCTGCACGGCTCTCCAGGTTGGGAAGCGGAAAGGTCGAGAGCAATCCTTATCTCGTTTCGTTTACGGAGGAACCTTACCGTCTGGTGATTTTTGCCGACGGGCGGGCTCTGATTCATGGGACTAGTGATGTAGCAGCCGCCCGCAGCGTATATCACCGGTATTTTGGTTAATGTAGTAAAACTTATTGTGGAGACCGTTCCTATGTGGAATGGTCTCTTTGCTTTGGGGGAAATCTAAGCTTGATCTGCGGCTGGTGTACTGCCGCAAGGCTGAAAAGGATGCGGGGAGGGGAGACCATGAACGAAATCATCGCCTGGTATATATCTGGGACTGCCCGTGAAGCCGGTGAAACGCAGGAAAGCATCCGCAACAGGGAAAAGGTACATTTGCAGATTGAAGAAGCTCTCGGCAGTCTGGGGCTGCAGACGGCAATAAGCGAAGATCTCGAGGATCTTCGCTTATTATTAGCCAGAGTTCATCCCGTTCTGCTTCTGGCGGAGCTGCTAAATGCCGGGGAATGGGCCGGTTGGAGCATCGTTTCGGAGTTCCGGGCACAGGGGACCTTTTTGCCGGTGATGGTTATTGCAAGTGAGGGTGCTGGCGATGATGCCGTTGCGGTATTTGAAGCGGGTGGAAATGAATATATGCAACAGCCGCTGCACATGGGTGAGTTCAGATGCAGAGTAATGAACCTGCTCTGGCTTACGGGACGACGGCGCGGCCTTGAATCCCTGCTTAAGGTCGATGGCCTAATGCTCGACTCCAGCCGCCGGCTGGTCAGCCGGGATGGAATCGAGCTCATGCTGACCCCCAAAGAATTTGATCTGCTCTATTATCTCGCTCTGCATCAAGGGGAAATTTGTCCCCGGGACGAAATCTTAAGGCAGGTGTGGGGGTATCACTTTCCTGCAGACACCAATGTGGTAGATGTCTATATCAGACATATCCGCATGAAGGTTGACAAAGGCCATCGCAATAAGCTGATTCATACGGTACGCGGAACCGGATATATAATGAGGGCGCCCGAAGGCGGCCCTGCAGGCTGATTGTTATTAAGAAGCTCTACAGTACGCGGCGTGCCTTCAGGTAGGTTCTTTTCCAGTTGCCGGAGTTCAGGTTTGACACTGTGACACCGGGGGAACCATACGTGTGTAGAATCTTGCCGTTGCCGGCGTATACCGCTACGTGAGTCACGTTTTTACCATTAGCTCTGCTGCCGCTGGAGAAGAAGACCAGATCGCCAACACGGAGATTCGCTTTGGATACGGCTTTTCCGACTTTTGATTGAGCAACAGAAGTACGCGGCAGGTTAATGCCATATTTGGCGAAGATATATTTAGTAAAAGAGGAGCAGTCAAAATATCTAGTAGTAGAAGTAGATGCGCCGAACTGATAACGCACACCCAAATATTTTTTGCCTAAGTTTACAATGCTTTGTCCAGTAGAGGACGATACCGATGCGGCAGCAACTGGTGCTGTACCGGCTCCTGTAGCCATCAGAGTGCTTAGGCCAATTGTAGTGCTTATCCCCACGATAATCGCTTGTTTGAACCATTGTTGCTTGTTCATGTTGTAGTACCTCCCAGGTTTGTATCTATCTTGTATTCTTCTTTCTCTGTTTCGTAGTATATCAGTTTATTCACCGCCTATATTTTCCCATAACTGTCTTGGATTCAAGCTGGGAGCGGGTTGGAAGCGTTTTATTAAAAAATCATTAAAAGTTACAAAAATTTAATATTTATCGTTCTAATAGACGCAAAAAAACCGGGAACTCCTTATCTGGCAAGGGATTCCCGGTTTTTAGGTTTTGAAACAAAGGTTACAACGATGTCTCCGGATTTCTATGTATTAATCCCTGCTTTGGATGATCAGCAACAGTCCGCTTTGGATAGTAACCGTGCCGGACTCCTCGATCAGCCGGTTGCTGACAGCCAGAGATTGGCCCAGTTTCAACGTGGCATTCTCCAAAGGATATTGAAAGCCCTGCAGGGTGATTCCTGTTACTTCCGGTGTCAGGGGGAGCAGGGAGACATAGGTGAATCCGCGTTCCTGAACAAAAGCTTGCGACCCGGTAAGGGTGATATAATTATGTGAATCCATCACTGAACAGCTCACCTGCCGCTGCATTGCTCTCGTCATCATCTGGATGCCGGCCAGAGTGTGGTCCATTCGTGTGCCTGTTACACCCATCAGCAGGATGGATTCAGGCTGGGTGCCCAGTGCCAGGTCAAGCGCCATTTCACTGTCGGTCAAATCCTTGTCGATCGGGTCGCAGGTAATTGTTTGTTTACTGCCTGCTTGAATCTGTTCCAGCGCTTCCGGGCTGACGGAATCAAAGTCGCCGACAGCAATATCCGGTGTAAAGCCATGGGAAACCAGGAACAAAGCTCCGCGGTCAGCTCCGATTATAAAATCATCTTCGTCTATTTGTTGCAGCAAGTCCTCGGACAGCGCACCGCCGGCGAATATAACAACTCGTTTGGATGGCAAAACAATCCCCCTCCTTCTTCTGATGTATAGTTTGTCACCCTGAACAAGTATAATGCAGATCGAAAAGTTGTACAATTGGACCAGGCAGCGGTAAAATGTATAGAGCGGGTTTCTTCTATATAGAAGCCGCACAGTTTATATGGCAAAAAAAAGATCTCCGGGAGGTGAGAGAAATCGTAAATGTGTTATTCGTATGTCTGGGTAATATCTGCCGTTCGCCTATGGCTGAGGCAGTTCTCCGCAGCAAAATCGCGGAACGCCATCTGTCAGAGCGTATCGGTGTGGATTCTGCAGGAACAGGGGATTGGCATATTGGTAAAGTGCCGCATGAAGGGACCCGGCGTATTCTCGACCAGAAGGGGATTAGCTATGAGAATATGACAGCACGTCTGGTGAGCAGTGGTGATTTTGAGAAGTTTCAATATATCATCTGCATGGACAACTCCAACGGCGTCAATGTCCGCAAGCTTCCCGGCGGGGATAAGGCAGAGCTGCTGTTTTTCATGGATTTGCTGCCGGACGAAGAACTGCGTGAGGTACCGGACCCTTATTTTACAGGTAATTTTGAGCAGGTCTATGACCTTATCAATGCCGGCTGCGATGTTTTGCTGGAGCGGATTATTTCAGAAAAGCTTTAGTACACTCAAATCCGGGCTTAATCGGTTGCCATCCTAGAAAAAGAGGACGGGCACCGTGTGCCCGCCGCAAAATGGAAGCGCAAACAAGCTGTAGATGTACATACTCTGGCATAATGTTCACGTTTTCGCCTTTTTATGCTGTTTCATGGGGTAAAGAAATAGAGTAATGATTCTGGGAGTTCTTTTTGCCAAAATCCCCAAAGATGCTTGCCGTCCTTTTCACGGTAGGAGACCGTTGCACCGCGGGATTCAAGCAGGGCTTTGGTTTCCCGGTTCATCTGGACGAAATCGTATACTCCGGTATCCGTCTGATAATCTGTCTCCTGCAGTCCTACTAACATATTAATGTCCAGCCAGGAGAGATCCTCCTCCAGGGCAATAATGTCGCGGGACTCCGGATAATAGGCGCCTGAAAGGCTCAGGACGCGGTTGAACAGGCGGGGGTAGGCAAGGGCCAGGTGTAGCGAAACGCTGCCTCCCAGGGAGTCTCCGGCAATGATCCGTTCATCCGGGGTACGGCGGACCGGATAATTATGTTCAATGAAGGGAATAATCTCTTCGGCAAAGCAGGCAAGGTATTGTCTGAACCGGCTGCCAAAGGGAGCATACTCCTGTGTCCGGACGGCGACATTCACTTCAACGCCTACGATGATGAACGGCTCAATGTCTTCCTCTATAATGAGCTGCCCGGCGAGGGTGGCGATCCGGCCAAAATTGAAGAATTCCTCTCCGTCCTGGCAATAAACAACAGGATAGCTGAGTACTTCGTTATAGCCTGGGGGAAGATAAATCCGGAGCTTTCGTTCTTCCTGCAGATGCTCGCTCCAAAGTGTTTGTTTAACGATTGTACGTTTCAGAAAAACAGGTTCACTCATCACTGAATCGTCACCTTTCTTGTCGAATTTTGCATTAACCGTGTGCTTGCGTTAAAATTACCCAAGCGGTAAATGTGCCAAAGATCATTTACCTGCTTGAAAAAAGCAAATCTGTTATAGGAAAATTGATCACCTGTTATACATACATAATTTATGGAAACATAAATTTTATGCGTATTTCTTTGACGAAACAGATAAAACAGGTGTATAATAATTCTATAACAGAGACCACTGATATTCAAATTTTTTTATTGAGGTGAAGATGATGACTAGAGTTCCTTATGAAGTGTATACAGAGGACGTGGAGGCCCTTACGGTGCTTTCTCCAGATGGAGAAGTTATCAACAAGGACATGATGCCTGCACTTACCGATGATCAACTGAAAGAAATTATGTACCGCATGGTATTCACCCGTACATGGGATGACCGCGCCGTCAATCTTGGCCGTCAAGGCCGCCTTGGTTTCTATGCGCCGGTATCCGGCCAGGAAGCAACCATGATCGGCAGTGAGTTCGCACTTCAGAAAGAAGACTTCGTGTGCCCGGGCTACCGTGATATTCCACAGCTGGTATGGCACGGACTTCCATTATATCAGGCTTTCCTTTATTCCCGCGGTCACCAGCACGGCGGCCAGATTCCGGATGGTGTTAATGTATTAATGCCACAAATCATCATAGGTGCGCAAATTCTGCACGCTACAGGGATCGCAATGGGCTTCAAACTGAAGAAGCAACAGAATGTTGCAATTACTTATACAGGTGACGGCGGTTCTTCCGAAGGCGACTTCTATGAAGGCCTGAACTTTGCCGGACGCTTCAAATTGCCGGTCATCTTCTTTGTACAGAACAACGGCTATGCGATTACGACTCCGTTCGCTAAGCAGACGGCTGCCAAATCCATTGCTCACAAAGCAGTAGCAGCCGGTATCCCTGGTATCAAAGTTGACGGTATGGATGTCTTCGCAGTTATTGCGGCAGTGCAGGAAGCTGCAGAACGTGCACGCAAAGGCGAAGGAGCTACGCTGATTGAAGCTGTGACTTACCGTTTCCGTCCGCATTCCCTGTCTGATGACGCCAGCAAATACCGTTCCAAGGATGAAGAAGGCCAGTGGAACGAGAAGGATCCTATCGCCCGTCTTGCCAAGTATTTGGAAAAGAAAGGCCTATGGACCGAGGAAGACACGCTGCGCGTAAGAGAAGAAGCGAAAGCGACTGTGAACGAGCAGATCAAAAAAGCAGAGCAAACCGAAAAAATGACCGTTTCAGGCTTGATCGACAGCATGTTCGAGGTAACTCCGAAACATCTGGAAGAGCAAAAAGCCGATTTTGAATAAGGGGGATATCAGGCAATGGCACAAATGAATATGAAAGAAGCAATCCGTGACGCAATGCGCGTTGAACTGAATCGTGACCCTAATGTTATGATCTTTGGAGAAGACGTTGGTAATGTAGGCGGCGTATTCCGTGTAACAGAAGGTTTGCAGAAAGAATTTGGCGAAGACCGTGTGTTCGATACACCGCTTGCCGAGTCCGCAATCGGCGGTCTGGCATTTGGTCTCGGGGTACAGGGCTTCCGTCCAATCGCTGAAATCCAGTTTGTCGGCTTCATTTTTGAAGCTCTTGACCAGATCGTTATTCAGGCTGCACGCCTGCGCTACCGTTCCGGCGGCAAATATAACGCTCCAGTCGTGTTCCGTACTCCTTTTGGCGGCGGCGTCAAGGCTGCTGAGCTTCACACTGACTCTCTTGAAGGCCTGATTGCCCAAAGCCCGGGGATCAAAGTTGTTATTCCTTCTAACCCGTATGATGCCAAGGGACTGATGATCGCTTCGATCCGCGACAATGACCCTGTATTCTTCATGGAGCACTTGAACCTGTACCATGCGTTCCGCGCAGAGGTACCGGAAGGTGAGTATACCGTCGAGCTGGGCAAAGCGAACGTTGTCCGCGAAGGTTCGGATGTTACTATTATCTCTTACGGTCTGATGGTACATACTGCCACCAAAGCCGCTGATCAGCTTGAGAAGGAAGGCATCAAGGCTGAAATTATCGATCTGCGCACCGTTAGCCCGATTGATATCGATACCATTGTTGCTTCTGTGAAGAAGACCAATCGTGCCATTGTAGTTCAAGAAGCACAAAAGAGCTCCGGCGTTGCTGCCGAAGTCATCGCTCAAATCAATGAAAAAGCAATTCTGCATCTTGAAGCGCCTGTTCTTCGTGTAGCAGGTCCGGATACCATCTATCCTTTCGCGCAAATCGAGGATACTTGGATTCCTACACCGGCACGCGTCATTGCAGCCGTGAAGAAAGTAATGGAATTCTAAATAAGTTTCAAACTGCCGTCCTTATTTAAGGGCGGCACCCGTTTCTGCAATACATTAAAAATACTTACTAAGCGTATGCTTTCGAAGTCAGATTTGCGAAGTGAATAACAGGCAGCTTATGCTATCAAAACTAGGCGTATGCTTTCGATGCAAGTTTGCGAAGTGATTCGAAGAAGTAGATGCTAACAAACTAGGCGTATGCTTTCGAAGTCAGTTTTGCGAAGTGAATACAGGCAGCTTATGCTATCAAAACTTTTAGGAGGTTATCAAGGTGGCAAAATTTGAGTACCGGTTCCCTGAGCTGGGCGAAGGTTTGCATGAGGGCGAAATTATCAAAATGCATATCAAAGCCGGCGATAAAGTAACCGATGACGATATCGTAATGGAAGTTCAGAATGACAAGGCAGTAGTAGAGGTTCCTTGCCCGGTCAACGGCACAGTGCTTGAAGTCTTCACTAAAGACGGTCAAGTCTGCCGCGTAGGTGAAGTTGTGGCAATTATCGATGCAGAAGGCGATGTTCCTGAGCAGGAAGCAAGCCATGCAGAACCGCAGTCCACTCAAGAGGCAGATGCAGCTAAAGGCGGAGCGGATACTACTTCTTCTCCTGCAACAAGCAGCCCTGCAACCGGCGGCGCTGTGAACTTTGAATACCGTTTCCCTGAATTGGGTGAAGGTCTGCACGAAGGCGAAATCATCAAAATGCATATCAAAGTCGGCGATAAAGTAACTGACGACGATATCGTAATGGAAGTGCAGAATGACAAGGCAGTAGTAGAGGTTCCTTGCCCGGTCAACGGTACTGTGCTTGAAGTACGTGTGAAAGACGGACAGGTATGCCGCGTAGGGGAAGTTGTAGCCATTATCGCTGCTGAAGGCGAAGTTCCACAGCAGGAAGGCGGCCATGCTGAAGCTCCTGCAGCTCAGGAAGCTGCACCGGCACCAGCTGCTGCACAGGCTGCTGCTCCAGCTCCTAACCGTGACATTCTGGCTACACCAAGTGTACGCAAATTCGCCCGTGACCAAAGCGTTGACATCTCCAAAGTGAACGGCTCCGGCAAGAACGGCAAGATCACTCACGAAGATGTTGAAGCCTTCCTGAAGGGCGGCTCCGCAGCACCTGCGGCCACACCAGCAGCGGCAGCACCTGCAGCATCTGCGGCAGCAGCTACTGCTCCAGCGGCAGCAGCGCCTGCAGCAAAAGCAGCAGCTCCAGCTGCAGCATCCGGCAATGTAAGCCTGGAAGAAGAACGCGTACCATTCAAGGGTATCCGTAAAGCTATCGCTAACGCTATGGTTAAATCGGCTTACACTGCACCGCATGTTACTATCATGGACGAAGTGGATGTTACCGAGCTGGTAGCCTTCCGTGCCCGCATGAAGCCTGTTGCCGAGAAGAAAGGCGTGAAGGTTACTTATCTTCCGTTCATCGTCAAAGCACTGGTTGCAGCTTCCCGTCAATTCCCTGCGCTTAATGCGATGATTGACGAAGCCACTAACGAAATTGTCTACAAGAAATACTACAACATCGGTATCGCAACAGATACAGACAATGGTCTGATCGTTCCGGTAATCAAGGATGCTGACCGTAAGAGCATCTGGATGATCGCTAGTGCCATCACTGATCTGGCTGTTCGCGGACGCGACGGTAAACTGGCTCCTAATGAAATGAAAGGCAGCACGATCTCCATCAGTAACATCGGCTCCGCCGGCGGTATGTTCTTCACTCCGATCATCAACTTCCCTGAAGTTGCCATTCTGGGTACCGGACGTATCACTGAGAAACCGGTTGTGAAGAACGGCGAAATCGTAGCAGCTCCTGTAATGGCCCTGTCCTTGAGCTTTGACCACCGGATTATCGATGGTGCAACAGCCCAGAACTTCATGAATTACATTAAGACCCTGCTTGCAAATCCTGATATGTTAGTTATGGAGGTGTAATAAATGGTAGTCGGAGACGCTTCAATCGAAATCGACACATTGGTAATTGGTGCAGGTCCCGGCGGGTATGTGGCGGCAATTCGTGCCGCCCAGCTCGGCCAGAAGGTACTGATCGTGGATAAATCAGAGCTCGGCGGTGTCTGCTTGAACCGCGGATGTATTCCGTCCAAAGCCCTGATCTCTGCAGCCCATCAATATGAAGCTGCACAGCACGGCGAAGTTTTCGGTGTAACTGCTGAGAACGTAAAGGTAGACTGGTCCAAAACTATGGAATTCAAAAACGGTGTCGTGAAAAGAATGACCACCGGTGTTACCAGCCTGATGAAGGGTAACAAAATCGAAGTATTTAGCGGAGAAGCTATGTTCATCAGCACAAACGAAGCCCGTTTGTTCAATGAGCATGAATCCCCACGCTACAAATTCAATAACTGTATCATCGCGACAGGTTCCCGTCCGATTGAGCTGAAGCCTTTCCCGTTCGGCGGACGTATCCTGTCCTCGACAGAAGCTCTGGATCTGCCTGAGATCCCTAAGAGCATGATCGTTATCGGCGGCGGCTACATCGGTGCCGAGCTTGGCCAGATGTACTCCAAATTCGGTACTAAAGTAACGATCATTGAAGGTCTGGACACTGTACTTCCAGGCTTCGATAAAGATATGACCCGTCTGGTTGCCAAGAACATGGCGAAGACAGGCATTGAGATCGTAACAAATGCCAAAGCGGAAAGCGCTGTTCAGAACGACAAGGAAGTAACCGTGAAGTACTCCGTGGGCGGCGAGTCCAAAGAGATTACAGCGGATTACCTGCTCGTTACTGTAGGACGCCGTCCAAACACAGATGGCGAACTGGGTCTTGATCTGATCGGTGTCGAGCTTGACGAACGCGGTCTGATCAAAGTTGACCACCAAGGACGCACTAATATCCCTAACATCTATGCTATCGGCGATATCGTTCCAGGGCTGGCCCTGGCACACAAAGCTTCCTATGAAGGCAAGATCGCTGCAGAAGCGATTTCCGGCCACAAATCAGTTGTTGACTACAAAGTCATTCCGGCGGTTGTATTTACCGATCCTGAGTGCTCCAGCGTAGGCCTGACTGAAAAAGAAGCTAAAGACAAGGGCTACAAAGTAAAAGCCGGCAAATTCCCGTTCGCGGGCAATGGCCGTGCGGTTTCCTTGAACGCTCCGGAAGGCTTCATCAAGATTGTGGCTAACAGCGAGAACAACCTCGTACTGGGTGCACAAATCGTGGGTATTGAAGCATCCAACCTGATTGCTGAGCTGGGTCTGGCAATTGAAATGGGCGCTACGCTCGAAGACATCGCTTTGACAATCCACGCCCATCCTACCCTTGGCGAAATTGTCATGGAAGCGGCTGAGCTGGTAGAGGGCCACCCAATCCACGTTGTGAAATAATAAATAACCGTCTGCATACGCGACACATCATAGAAGGGACTTCCAATGTCATGGGAATGGCGGAGGGAGTCCCTTTTTTTAGAATTATACTTTTATTTTGGAGGGCTTAATTCATGCGAAATATTTCTGAACAAGAAGCCCGCACTTACGGCATTGAAACGAAACACGACCTTATGGAAAGCGGAGAGCGCAGATTTAAAACTATGAGAGCAGCTAAACTGCAGGCCGGAGACGAAATCCGCATCATCTCACCATCCAATAGTCTGGGGATCATAGCCCCTGAACAAATTGAGGCATCCAAAGGGCTGCTGGAGGGACTCGGGTTCAACGTTTCTTTTGCCGAGCATGCTTATGAGTTGGATGTGTTCTCATCCTCTTCTGTCAGCTCCAGAGTAGAAGATATTCATGCGGCGTTCCGCGACCCTAAGGTTAAGGGGATACTGACGACCTTGGGGGGCCACAACTGTAACCAGTTACTGCGGGAGCTTGATTATGAGCTGATTGCCGCTAATCCCAAACGTCTCTGCGGTTACTCTGATATTACAGCGCTAGGAAGTGCGATATACACCCGAACCGGACTGATTACGTATTCAGGTCCTCATTTTTCGACGTTGGCCATGCGGCACGGGAATGAATATACGATCCAGCACTTTATCCAGATGATGATGGAGGACGTGGAGATCCTTGTACAACCCTCTGCGCAGTGGAGTGACGATGAATGGTTTCGGAATCAGGACAATCGTATCTTTGAGCCTAACGCCGGTCCATATACGATCCATTCAGGAGCAGCGGAAGGCATCATTATCGGGGGGAATCTGTGTACGCTGAATTTGCTGCAGGGTACGGAGTTTATGCCAAGCCTTGAGGAGGCAATTCTGTTTCTGGAGGATGACTTTGAATCCAGTCCGGAAACCTTCGACCGGGATCTGCAATCTCTGATTCATCAGCCGGGCTTTGAGCAGGTCAGAGGGCTGGTAATCGGCAGATTTCAAAGGGCATCGCGGATAACGCCGGAATTACTGTGTACGATCATTAGGAGTAAAAAGGAGCTGCAGCAGCTTCCGGTCATCGCCGATGTGAACTTTGGGCATACTTCTCCGCTGATCACTTTTCCGATAGGAGGTCAGGCTAAGCTGATTGCTGAAGAGGGACGTACGGAGCTGAAGATCTGGGAATAGTCGAAATTGGCGGAATTGGATTTTATAAGCAGCATAGTTTCCACTATTTACAGGAAGAGGGAATCACTGTACGGATGGCCGGGAGGGATCAGCAGGAAATTGCATTTTCTGCGCTTTGGGAAGTTACAAGGGCGGTCAGGTCATGGTAAACTGGGAGAAGAAAAAAAGGGGAGGGGAGCGAATACCTTGCGTAAATATTTGGATTTACTTCAGGATGTACTCGATCATGGCACAACAAAAAGCGACCGCACAGGAACCGGCACACTTTCTGTATTTGGGCGTCAGCTTCGCTTTGATCTGTCCGAAGGGTTCCCGCTGGTTACAACCAAGCGCATCCATCTGAAATCAGTAGTATACGAGCTCCTGTGGTTCTTAAAGGGAGATACAAATACTTCGTACCTGAAGGAGAACGGTGTCTCCATCTGGGATGAATGGGCCGACGAGAACGGTGAGCTGGGACCGGTGTACGGTTCGCAGTGGCGGGCCTGGGAGAGTAAGGATGGCCGGACGATTGACCAGATTTCCGCAGTGATCGAATCGATCAAGCACAACCCGGACTCCCGCCGCCATATCGTCAGTGCCTGGAATGTAGGCGAGATTGAGGAAATGAAGCTGCCGCCTTGCCACTTTGTCTTTCAGTTCTATGTAGCGGACGGCAAGCTCTCCTGCATGCTAACCATGCGGTCGGTAGATACCTTCCTTGGCCTGCCTTTTAATATTGCCAGCTACGCACTGCTTACACATATGGTAGCGCAGCAGACGGGACTAGAGGTAGGCGACTTCATTTGGTCCGGCGGCGATGTGCACATTTATACAAATCATCTGGAACAGGTGGCTACCCAATTGTCCAGGGAACCGCATCCGTTGCCGAAGCTGAATATTCGCAGAAAGCCGGAGAGTATTTTTGACTATACTTTTGAAGATTTCGAATTTGAGAATTATGTATACCATCCGGGAATTAAAGCTCCGGTCGCAATCTAATCTTTTTGGGGACATGATGTTTCTTTGACAAGGAGGGCATAAATATGAGTATCAGCATGATTTGGGCGATGGGCGCTAATGGCGTTATCGGCAAGGATAATGATATGCCATGGCATCTGCCGCGGGATTTCGCCTTCTTCAAAGAGCAGACTCTCGGTAAACGGATGCTTATGGGCCGCAAAACATGGGAATCGCTCGGCGGAAAGCCGCTTAAAGGCAGAAAGAGTATCGTGATAACACGGGATACCAGCTTTCAGCCGGAAGGGGCGGAAGTGATTCATTCGCTGGAGGAAGCGCTGGCCGAAGGACTCAAAGAAGATGAACTGATGGTCATCGGCGGAGCTGAGATTTACCGGATGATGCTCCCGTATGCCGATAAGCTGATCGTGACCCGGATTGATGAGGAATTTGCGGGAGAGACGAAGTTTCCTGAAGTAGAGTGGGATGAATGGGAAGAGGTCTCCAATATACAGGGAATTCGCGATGAGCAGAACCCGTATGATTACCGATTCTACGTTTATCAACGTACGGTTTAACGAAAAAGCGTTTTCTCTGACACAACATGTGAAATAGTACAAATAATCAGCAGATTAATCCATTACAGTGCGAAAGTATTGAATGCTAATATAGTTAAAATTAGAATTGCTAAACTTAAAAATAGTATAGAATGTGCAGGTACTTCATTGCGCTGATCGACATGAATCTGCCGCAGTATGCTACAATGTACTATAATCAACACGAAGAGAACGGATGGGGGAAACGTAAATATGTCTACACCTACTGGATTTATGGAGTATAAGCGCCAGCTCCCAGGTGACCGGGATCCTGAACAGCGCGTCAAAGACTGGGAAGAATTCCATCATCATCTTACCGAGGACGAGCTTCGGACGCAGGGTGCCCGCTGTATGGACTGCGGAACCCCCTATTGCCATACCGGCATTGACATGTCAGGCGGCACATCGGGTTGCCCGGTTCACAACCTGATTCCCGAGTGGAACAATCTGGTCTACCGGGGACTGTGGAAGGAAGCGCTGGAGCGTCTGCACAAGACGAATAATTTCCCTGAATTTACGGGCAGCATCTGTCCTGCACCTTGTGAAGGTTCCTGTACCGTCGGCCTGATCGGCCAGCCGGTTACCATTAAGACGATTGAGCTTGCAATCATTGATAAAGGCTTTGAGGAAGGCTGGGTCGTCCCTAATCCTCCTGAGAAACGCACCGGTAAAAGAGTAGCCATCGTCGGCTCCGGTCCGGCAGGCCTTTCGGCAGCCGCTCAGCTTAACAAAGCCGGACATACAGTGACTGTATTTGAACGCAGCGACCGCGTCGGCGGTTTGTTGACATATGGTATTCCTACAATGAAGCTTGATAAGCGCGTGGTACAGCGCCGGGTTGATCTGCTGGCTGCTGAAGGCATTAACTTCGTAGTGAATACAGAGATTGGCAAGGATATTCCTGCTCAGCAGCTGGTTGACGAATATGATGCTGTTGTCCTGTGCGGCGGAGCGACCAAAGCGCGCCGGTTCAATGTAGAAGGCAGCGAGCTGAACGGTGTAATGTACGCGATGGATTACCTGAACGGCACGATTAAGAGCTATTTGAACTCCAATCTGGAGGATGGCAATTACGTATCTGCGGCAGGCAAAGATGTGATTGTGCTGGGTGGCGGAGATACCGGTTCCGACTGTGTGGCGACATCTCTGCGGCATGGTTGCAATAGCATCACCCAGTTCGGTACACATGAAAAAGCACCGCTGGAACGCGACCCGATCGCGAACCCGTGGCCGCAATTCCCGAATGTGTACACACTTGACTATGCACAGCAGGAAGCCAAAGCAATCTTTGGCGATGATCCGCGTGAATTCTCCATCATGACTACTAAATTCGTCGGTGATGAGGAAGGCAACCTGAAAGAGCTGCACACCGTGCAAATCCGCCGTATGGTGGATGAAACGGGCCGCAAGATCTATCAGCCTATTCCGGGAACAGAAGCGGTATATCCGGCTCAGCTCGCGCTGATCGCGATCGGCTTCGACGGACCGGAACAGGATATCATCCAGGAATTGAACCTGGATACGGACCGCCGCAGCAATGTGAAAGCCCGTTACGGCAAGTTCAATACGAATGTGGATAAGGTCTTTGCTGCCGGTGACATGCGCCGCGGACAAAGTCTCGTGGTCTGGGCTATCAATGAAGGCCGCGAAGCCGCTCGTGAGGTTGACAAATATTTGATGGGATCGACCGTTCTCGTCTAAATTATATATCTGCCGGATCTAAAAAAGCCGTCCCCCCAATGGAAATGGGGGGGACGGCTTTTTGCGGTATGGCGGATCCTCCGGAAGGGGAGGAGGGATAGGCGATTTGCCTACTCCTCCAGCTTGAAGCGTTCGACTTTTTGCTGCAGGTCACCGGCCATCTTGGACAGCTCACCGGAAGAAGCGGTGATCTCATCCATTGAGGCGAGCTGCTGCTCTGTTGCCGCGGTAACATTCTGTAGAGCGTCGGATGTGGTGCGTGAGATGTTAGAGATTTCTTGGACCGCAGCAGCAACTTCCTCAGCCCCGGCAGACATTTCTTCGGTAATTGCCGAGATGTCATGGATCTGGCCGTTGATTCTGGCAGCGGATTGTTCAATATTCACGAAAGCTGCTTTAGCTTCATCCATCACTTGGATGCCCAGATCGACATCTGCCGCAACCCGGTTATGAATCGCTTCATAGGTTTGATCAATCAGCACTGTCATTTGCTCGATCGTTTCCTGAATATTACCGGCGGTGGACTTGGACTGATCGGCTAGTTTGCGAACTTCCGTTGCAACGACGGCGAATCCTCTGCCGTGTTCTCCGGCGCGTGCTGCTTCAATTCCGGCATTGAGTGACAACAGATTAGTCTGCATGGCAATGTTGGAGATCGCACTGCTCATCGCCGACACCTGAGTGTTTAAACCGTTTAATTGCCCGATCAGCTCTGAAGACAGGTGAGTGGACTCGCGGATAGCATCCATTTGGCGGCTGACCTGTTCAATCTTCTGGCTTCCGCTGTGGACATCGGCTTCGGTGTCTGCCGAGGAATCGACGATGGAAGCAGCGGCTTCGGCAATTTTTTGGATTCCGGCGGACATTTCCTCCATGGCCCGGGAAGTCTCGATCATAGCCGAAGTCTGTGTATCGGCTCCGGCGGCTGAATCCTGAACGAGCTCAGCCACATAGGCGGTCGCCTTGGCATTCTCTTCGGTCGTAGCCGTCAGCTGCTGGCTGGATGCGGCCAAGAGGCCGGAAGTATCCGAGATGTCTGTCACGATATTTCGCAGCGATTCCACCATGAGATTATAGTTCTTGGCTAACTCGCCGATTTCATCGGCACGGTCTATCTTAATCTGTTCATTCAGATACCCTTCACTAACCCGGCGGGCGGAGTGGTTCAGCCTGCTGATCGGCCGGGAGATTGCCCTTACGATAAAGAACATCAAGATCAGGGAGATAACCAGCGCGATTCCCAGGACAATTGAGCTCGTGTAGACAATCGGCATAGCAGCGTCCGAGAACTCTTGGGCGGGAAGCACACCAACGACGATGAAGCCTGTCGTAGGGTCGGTAGTATAATAACCGCGCATCTCTACCCCGGTATCAGGATTGGTATAGGATAAGCTGCCACTGTCATTGACCAGAAGTTTAGCGACATCATCCACAATATCATCACCGGCTTTTTTGACCGGGTGGGAGACGAACTTGTTATTCCGGTCAACCACAAAGTAATAGCCCTCTTTGCCAAGCTTAATATTGCTGATCCGTTCACCGATCACTTTCAGATTAAGGGTGGTAGCAACGGCTCCCTTGCCGTCTTTTAGTGATTCAGAGATGAACAGGGTGTAGTTGCCGGTAGTTACAGATATGCTTGGGCCGGTGAGTGTGACTTTACCGGGATTTTTCATCGCTTCGATGTACCAGTCGCGGGTGCGCGGATCATAATCCTGCTTGCCGGGGTCAGGTGATTTCATCCAGGCTCCGTTCTCATTCCCCGAAGTAAGTATTTCAAGCTCCGGATGTTCCTTCACGAACAAATCAATCAGCGTACGGGTCCCGGCTGTCTTATTGTCAAGATCAGCGGAGTTCAGCTGCTGGCTAAGCTGCTGTACATTCTCCTTGGCAGCAGTCACCGTTTCACTGATATTATTCGCCAGCATGTCAACGCTTGTATGCGTGGCTTCCTGCATTCTGAACTCCAATTGCTTGCTGGAGGTGGTAAAGGAAAAGTAGCTTACCGTGATGATTGGTATAATCAGCATAATGGCAAAGAGCATCATCATTTTCCTTTGCAGCGAACGTGACGTGAAGTTGTGGATAGTGTGTTTTATTTTTGTATACATGGCAATGTCTCCCCCTTGGATGCATTAGAGGCTGAAAGTAGCCTGGATATGCTCTATTCATATATTCGGTATATAGTCATAATAATTTCATATGTAAGCCCATGAATTAAGAAACTTTTAATTAACAATTTTTAACTTTCAAAGTGTAAACGTATGCCATAAACTTCGGGATACGCTGCTCCGTTCATGGCATTTTCATGACAGGCTTGACGCGTTCTGCAATATCATATAGATTAAATACCATATTAATCACGTAACAGCGTTGATCAAGGATCTGCGTTTCTGAATTCGTTAGAACAGAGAGAGGGCTCACCGGCTGAAAGGTCCTTCAATTAGCGATGGAAGCGCACCCTGCCTTGGAAGCTGCAGTATTGAGTTTGAAGTGCTGCCGGCCCCGGCCGTTATCCGGATAGAGGACTGCCAGGCTTAGCCTGACGGTTGAACTAGGGTGGTAACACGACATATTCGTCCCTGACGGATATGTCTTTTTTGCGTTCCAGACCATAAGGCAGACCTAGACAGGTCTGATCCAATCAGAGAGGTTGATTATTATGCGCCAAAGCAAACTATTAGTGACTACTCTCCGCGAAGCGCCGGCTGAAGCCGAAACAGCAAGCCATCAGCTGCTGCTGCGGGCCGGATACATCCGCATGCTCGCGGCCGGGATTTATACCTATCTGCCGCTGGGACGCCGGGTACTGCGCAAGATTGAGAATATTGTGCGGGAGGAAATGGAGCTTACCGGAGCCCAGGAGGTGCTGCTTCCCTCCATGCTGCCCGCTGAGCTGTGGAAGGAATCGGAACGCTATGAGGTATACGGTAAGGACCTGATCAAGCTCCAGGACCGTCATGAACGGGAATTTGTGCTTGGACCGACCCACGAGGAAGTGATCACCGCACTCGTCCGTGGTGAAATCAGTTCTTACCGCAGGCTGCCGGTTACACTGTACCAGATCCAGACCAAGTTCCGTGATGAACGCCGGCCGCGGTCCGGTCTGCTGCGGGCCAGGGAATTTTTGATGAAGGATGCGTATTCCTTCGATACGGATTGGGAAGGGCTGGATGCTGCCTATGTGCTGATGTATGAGGCGTACCAGCGGATATTTGCCCGCTGCGGGCTGCATTTCAAGGCCGTCCAGGCGAATGCCGGGGCGATCGGCGGTGAAGGGGAGAATCACGAATTTATGGCGCTGTCCGATATCGGTGAGGATACGATCGCCGTTTGCTCTGCTTGTGATTATGCGGCTAATCTTGAGCAGGCTGAGGTAAATAGGCCAGCGGCTGCGGTTCATGCGGACTTGGCGGAGCGGGCGGCTATGGAGAAATTCCATACACCAGGACTGCGGACGATTGCCCAGCTGGAAGAGCAGCTGCAGATTAAGCCGGAGGGTATCATCAAGACATTGATTTATGAAGGGGACGGCAAAGCATTTGCCGTGCTTGTCCGGGGCGATCATGAGGTTAATGAGATTAAGGTAGCCAAAGCTATCGGCGTTAACGAGGTATCCCTCGCTGATTATAGTGATGTACTGGCTGCTGCCGGAGTGGAGAGCGGATATGTCGGGCCGGTCGGACTGCAGCTGCCGCTGGTCATTGACGCAGCTGTTGCCGCAATGGCGGAGGGAATAGCGGGAGCGGGAGAAAAGGATTATCATCTGCGGTCCGTTGTGCCTGGACGTGACTTTCCGCTGGAGCATGTGGCTGACTTGCGCAATGCCGTGGAAGGGGAGGCTTGTCCGAAATGTGGCAATGGCGTACTGCATTTCCATCAGGGCATCGAAATCGGACATGTCTTCAAACTGGGTACCAAATACAGTGAGAAGCTTGGTGCCACCTACCTGGATGCCTCCGGCCGGAGTAAGCCCATGATCATGGGCTGTTACGGTATTGGCGTCTCACGCCTGCTGGCGGCAGTCGCTGAACAGAGCCGTGATGACGAGGGGCTTATCTGGCCTGAGAGTCTTGCGCCATACCGGGTTCATATCCTCCAGATGTCGGCCAAAGACACAGAACAGACTGCACTGGCTGAGGAATTGTACGGTGAATTGACCCGGCAAGGGATTGAGACGCTGCTGGATGACCGGGATGAACGGGCAGGGGTCAAATTCAAGGATGCCGGTCTGATCGGCATTCCGGTTGTGCTGGTCGTCGGCAAGTCTGCCGGTGAGCGCAAGATAGAGTATTGGGACCGCAGAAGCAATGCGAAGGAAGTGATTAGCAGCGCAGAGGCGCTCTCCCGGATAATTGCAGCACACAGGAAGTAAGAAACAGCTAGCCTTAAAGTGGAAGCAGAAGAGGGCTTGAACGGTGTATTGAATCCAATTGGTGGCTCATCATAACCCGACAAGCCTTGCATGCACTACGACTTTGCTATTTTTTATTCCGGATGCTCCTAACCAGGGCTGAAAAGAAAACAAGCAGAAGCAAACCCAGGATCAATAAGATCATCGTGATTCCTGAGAACCCAATATTATTCATTAAAACACCTCCAAGTAACTGTAAGAAGAGCGGGACCCGGCGAACAGGCACTCACTGTGATTCTACTTATTCTTACGCTTATTAATGAGTGCGGCCCAGCAGCAAGCAGCTCCGATAAACGCAGCAAGAATCGGTATCCATTGGTTAGTAGTCAAGTTATCCCCTCCATCAACTATGTCTTTTTACAATAGTAAATTTTTCATGTCGATTTCACAACCATATTTTTCAAATTCAACCGTTCGAATGCTTTTCCCGTCAACCTTAAGTGGCTGGCGGGGATTTTTTTTGGCGTGGAAAATCAAACCATTGCTTAAAAATCCCTATCGTGGTTATAATACAAACAAATGTTCTTATATTTGCGGAGGCGATCAATCGTGAGAATGAGTATCGGCCAAACACTTGAACTCATATACCTGGACAATGCCGGCAAGATTACTCAGCGGAAGATCAAGGTTTGCGGCAGCTGTGACGACCGCATGCTGCCAGGGCAACCGTTACAGGAGAAACGCTATGTCTAAAGAGCGAATTATTTTACTGTCGGACTGCCAATCCTTTTACGCCAGCGTCGAAAAAGCTGCTCACCCTGAATATAAAGATAAGCCTGTCGCAGTGGGGGATCCGGCGCGGATGAACGGCATTGTGCTAGCAGCCTGCCCCATCGCCAAGGCCCAGGGGGTAACCACCGCCTCACGTGTGGGTGAAGCCATGGCCAAGTGCCCCGGACTTGTGGTTATACGGCCGCGAATGAGTACTTATATAAAGGTATCGCTGCTTATTTCGCAAATTTACCATGGTTATACGGACCTTGTGGAGCCTTTCAGCATCGATGAGCAGTTCTTGGATGTAACAGGCTCATTGACCTTTTTTGGAGGAGGAACGCAGGAGATCATTCGCAGCATCCAGCAGCATGTCCTGTTATCTACCGGTGTCTGGACCAGGGTAGGGATCGGATCGACAAAAATACTTGCCAAGATGGCAAACAACCTTTCGAAGAAGCGGGAAGGCGGGATTTTCCGGCTCGGGTATGACAATTTGTCTGAAGAGCTCTGGCCTTTGCCGGTACATGAAATGTTTATGGTGGCCGGCCGGATGAGTAAAAACTTCTATCGTATGGGGATAACCACCATTGGTGATATTGCGCGGATGGAGCTGGGGGAGTTTAAGCGGAGAATGCGTATGACAATGGGCAAACAGAGCGATATCCAGGCGGAGTATTATTGGCAGACGGCCCGCGGCATCGATCCTAGCCCGGTAGTAACAGGAATCCGCCATCAGATCAAATCGGTGGGTCATGGGAAGGCGCTGCGCTGGAACCTGTACACCCGGCTGGAGGATATTGAGGTCGTACTGCTGGAACTGGTCATTGAGGTGTGCCAGCGGGCGCGGCGGTACCGGTATATGGGATCAGTGGTATCTATTGCAGTCTCGGAAACAGACGGTAACAGGTCCAATTCGTATAGCCGTCAGATGACCCTGCCGGAGCCGTCGTCCTTAACTCATGAGATTGCAGCAGCGGCTTATCACCTGTTTATCGACCATTGGACCGGGATGCCTTTAAGCCGTTTATCTATATCTATTTCCCATTTGACCGATGACAGTGTCCTGCAGCTTACGCTGTTTGACGACCGGGAACGGACCTATAGAAGAGAGCGTACCATCGATCAGATCAAAACACGGTATGGCAGCAAAGCGCTGATCCGGGCGTCCTCCTTGCTTGAATCCGGGGTTGCTCTGGAACGCGCCGAACAGATTGGGGGGCATTATAAATGAGCAAACTAAACGGAAACGAGAGGTGGAAAACCAAAATGCTAATGACCGAGCATGTAGAACAGTATGAGCAAAAGGATAAGGAAGAGGGCGACAGCGGAAAAATGCTCACTACCCTGGAACGCACGATGGTCCGGGATCTCATTTTGCTTCCTTACATAGACACCATGGTCAGCAAGAGTATGCAGGAGGTTGACCGGTCGGGCAACATGCTTACCCGGACGTATTTAATGGCCGGACGGTATATCCAGAATCGGGTGATGCAGGATACCTACCGGCTGCAGCGGGAGCTCAAGCAGCGGAATATAAAAGTGCTGGAGGATGAGCAGGAGGATTTCCTGTTGTACTATAAAATTCTGTTTCGCGGCTACCAGGAGCGGTTTGGACTGACCCGTGATGTCATGAAGACAGAAATAAGCCTGAGATTAACCCGTTATACCTCCGAGCTCGGAGCGGTATTAAGAGAGCAGCTGAAATAAGTAATCCCGTCCGGAGTGTTCTCTTCGTTATTATGCATAATGCAGTAATGGCTCCATGTTAACTTTCAAGGGCTTACCCAAGCTTATTCCGCGTCTCCCTTCTAAATGATTATACTGATTATTAGCGGGAATTTCGTTTAACATAATGGTATAATAGAAAACTGGACGCATTTTGGAAGATTGAAGGTTAAGGAGCGATTTTTTTTGAAGACACTCATTATTGCGGAAAAACCGGATATGGGGCGGAATATCGCCGCCGCAATAGAACCGAAGGCCAAAAATTACCGTTCCTATTTAGAAGGGGAGCAGTACATCATTACTTGGGCGATCGGTCATCTCATCGGACTCGCCGAACCGGAAGCTTATGACGACAAATACAAAAAGTGGAATATTAACGATTTACCCATCATTCCCGACCAGTTCAAGCTGGTGCCGAACGCCCGCACAATTGATCAGCTGAAGGTGATCGGCGAGCTGGCCAAACGCAGTGATCTGCTGGTCAACTCCTGTGATGCCGGGCGGGAGGGGCAGCATATTTTTTCGCTGATTCAGCGGCATTTGCAGCTGGGCCAGCCGGTGAAGCGGCTGTGGATTTCCGACCTGACGCCGGAGACGATCCGCAAAGGATTCCAGGAGCTGAAGGATGGCTCGGAGTATGAGAATCTGACCAAAGCCGCCAGGGCGCGCAGTGAGGCCGACTGGCTGATCGGGATGAACGGTTCCCGCGCATTCACCACGAAGCATAATGTATTGCTGTCCGTGGGCCGGGTGCAGACACCGGTGCTCGCGCTGATTTATGACCGCCAGAAGACGATTGAAGCTTTTTCATCACTTAAGTTTTTTGAAGTCGAGGGTCATTTCACGCAGAACGAGGTAGCTTATAAGGGTATGTGGCAGGGGGACCGCCTTACGGATGGTGCGAAGGCTGAAGCGCTGGCTGCCAAGGTCAAGGGGAAACCCGCGCGCGTTACGTCCTATGAGGTCAAAGATACCAAGGAGTATCCGAACAAACTGTACGATTTGACGCTGCTGCAGCGTGAGGCGAACGGTAAGTACGCTTTTTCGGCCAAAAAAACACTCGATATCGCCCAGGCGCTCTACGAGAAGCATAAGGTGATTTCCTATCCGCGGACCAACTCCAACTATGTAACGGAGCAGAACATCCCTGAGATGCATAAGACGCTGTCTGCGCTGCAAGGGACTTCCTATGACGAATGGGTAAAAGGTGCGAACCGCAATCTGGTCCATAAAGGCAATAAATTTATCTGCAATCCCTCCAAGGTGGAAGATCACCATGCCATTTTGCCGACAAACCGCAAAGCATCGGGGCTAAGCGCAGATGAGGCTAAGTTGTATGACCTGATTGTGCGGCGCTTCCTGTCACAGTTCTATCCGGCTGCGGAGTATAAAGTGCATACGGTCTTTACTGAAGTTGAAGGTGAGAGCTTCAAAACGACGGTCAAAGAACTGCTGAGTCTCGGCTGGAAGGTCATTTATGGCGACCAGAAGAAGGATAAAGCGAAGTCGGCTAAGGGGAAGGGCAAGGAAGACGAAGAGGAAGAGGAGATTGAGGTGAACGAGCCGTTCTCCATCTCCCCGACTGACGAGGTCCTCTGCAGCGACGCGGTAGTTAAGGAAAAAGACACGCAGCCGCCTAAGCATTACACGGAGGGGACCCTGCTCAAAGCGATGGAAAGCGCAGGCAAGCAGATAGAAGACGAGGAGCTGCGCGATGCCATGAAGGATTCAGGTCTTGGTACTCCGGCTACCCGGGCAGCAACGATTGAGCGGCTGAAGAACGTCGGCTACATTGAAATGCAGGGCAAAAAGATCGCGATTACCCAAAAGGGACGGACAGCGATCGAGCTGATCCGCGGAGCGGGGATTGAGCTGCTGACCTCGCCGGAAATGACCGGACAATGGGAACGGCGCCTGAATGAAATTGCCAGAGGTACGGCGGCGGACGGCCAGTTTATGGAGAATGTCAAACGTTTCGCCTCGATGATCGTAGAGAAGGTTCGGGTACAGTCGCGCGCGTCCAAAACCTCCTTTGAAGGCGAAACGCCTTCAATTAAGGCGGGTTCCAAAGGGCGGAACGGCGCCTCCCGCAAACGCAGTGGAGCAGGAGCCAGTGCTTCTGCCGGTACAACCGCAGGTGCAGGTCAGCCTAAAGCTGGTGCTGAGACTGCAGCAGATACTGGACCGAAGATCATCGGAGCCTGCCCGCGTCCCGGCTGCGGGGGAACGATCTTTATGGGGCGTAAAGGATATGGCTGCTCGCACTATAAAGAAGGCTGTAAATTTGTAATCTGGAAAGAAAATCATGGCCGGACACTTACCGACGCCCAGGTGAAGGCGCTGATTGAAAAAGGCAGAACCGGCAAGCTGAAGCTGACAGCTGAGGACGGCGCTCCGCTCGAAGGCAAGCTGGTACTGGCCAATATGGATACGGGGCAGCTTAGCATCGAATGATCTAATAAATTTTCCTTGAAGAATACAAAAAAAAGGATGCGGCCCGGGCCAGGGATTCCTGCCGTGCCGCATCCTTATCTTTTTGCGGAGTGCTTAAATGATGCGGGATTACTTGGCGGTTTCTGCCAATCCGCTTTCAACCGCTGCGGTCAGCCCCTCGTAAGAGGAATCCTTCAGCAGAATACCGTTCACCATGAATTTAGGTGTGCCGTTTACGCCGTAGGCTCCGGCAATTTTGAAGTCTTCCTTAACATCGTACATATAGGTGTGGTTCTTCAAGTCCTGCTCAAACCGGGCGTAATCAATGCCCTCGATGTTCTCTTTGACGAAATTAAGAATGAACTTTTGCGTCGCCCAGATTTTGCTTTCGTCGCCTTGATTGGCATATAGCTTATGCACGTATTCCCAGAACTTTTCATTGCTTTGATTATAAATAGCTTCCCCGGCACTTGCTGCCAGATAGGAGTCCCGGTCAATGAATGCGAAATTCATGAAGTAGAAGTCCGCTTTTCCGGTGTCTACATAATCCTTAATGAAGGTATCCAGATAAGTTGCTGTCCACTTCTTGCAGGCCGGGCATTTGAAATCGGCGAATTCAATGACCTTGACCTTGGCGTTCCCGCTGCCGAGATGCGGCTGCTTCTCAACCTTCAGCCCGTCAACCACAATAGTGCCTTTGACATCCGTGTAGTTGGGCAGCCCCTCAAAAACATCGCTGTCGCTGGCTTTACCGCCTGTAGTGACATAGACCAGCGTAATGACCAGAATGACCACCACGACGCCCAGCAGCATCGGCAAAAGACGTTTGTTGTCCGTTGCGGGGGTAGGGGAGGTCATCTTATTCCGTGTGTGTTTAGGATTCACGTTATTGTTCATTTGTACCTCCTGCATGAGATGAAAAATCTACTCAAACAGTATAAACACACCTGGTGCAGGCTGCCTATGGCATTTCTAACAGAAGGCCTGGTTCATTATCAGCCGTGATTTTTGCGCTGCGATGCCGAGCGGATGACCGGAGGGACCTCATGAATAGAGGAGATGGTCAGGACCGACTGCTGCATTTCCCGCTGGAGCTCGATCAGGTTATAGAGCCATTCATTTTGCTGTTTCAGATAGATACTGTTGATACCCGCAGTCAGGGCAGGAAGTACATCTGTGCGCAGTGAATTGCCGATCATCCAGGTGCGTTTCCGTTCAAAAGGATAAGAAGTCAGAATATTCTCAAGCGATTCGATATTTTTATGCTGGCGGATAAAAATCCGGTCACCAAAATAAACGTCGAGCTTCATTTGCTCAATTTTACGCTGCTGGATCGTATCGTCCCCGCCTGTATAGAGGTACAGGTCATGACCGTCATGCTTCAGCGCATCGAGTGTCTCCACCATGCCCGGGTAAGCTTCGACTTCCTGGTCGTAGACGCTGAGACCGAGCTTCATCAGCTGCTTTTCCTGATAGGGATCGGCCGCACGGTTATATTTGGCGCAGAAAAAGCGGTAAGTGGCAATCAGGGATTTCGGGAAGTTGTCGCTGGCAAGACCGCTGGTACTTACCGTCTCCACGTCGATTTCCACCTGCTTGCTGCGGAATTCGCTGGTTGCCGGTCCAAACTCGCTGAACCAGTCGGACATCAGTTCGAAATACTGCCCCAGAATGAGGTCAAAATATTTATTACAATGTACCAGGGTGTCGTCCAGATCGAAGATAACTTGTTGGGTCAAATATTTCATAACGCTCACTCCTATAAATTTTGTCAGCTTTCTCTGTCTGTGTATAACTATTATAAACGAATATACGACTCTAAGAACATTTGCAGATCTGAGGCGCCGTCCGGACGGACACTATAGCGCTCGTTGCCTTCACCTTCACTGCCTAGATGGACCCGCAGCAGGCCCGCGACACGCAGCATAAGTAAATGATGCATCAGCATATCACTGGTCTGGTTCAGGTCCGACTGCAGCTCCCACAATGTTTTGGGCTCGTGGGCCGCATAACGGAGCAGCCGGAGCCTGGTCGGATCGGACAGCGCCTTGGTCAGGCGCAGCAGCACGGTAGGCGGTTCGTCCTCATTGTCCGAGGGGACATCTACAGGATACTGTATAATCATCAGGGTATTGTAGAAGCAATACATGTTGATCGGCCGGTTATGTATGGTAGGCAGGAGCACCACTGTCCGCAGATCAGGGATATCCTCGATCACCACGCCGCCGGATGCATATTCAATCAGCGCAGCAGCGCCCATTTTGCTCTCGAGCATTTTTTTCTCTGAAGCGTCTTCGATGAGTATGGGCAGGAGCTTTGGCTCCACATGGCGGAAGTATTGCTCATACCATAGCTGCAGGAGCGGGGGATAGTCCTTTTTGATCCGCGCGCATTCTTCCATTGTAAAGTTGGGGAAAAGCGGCGCTGTGCGTTCAAAGCATTCCTCGAGCGAAGAAGCTTCCAGCTCCTCCAGGAACTGCGTCACCTTCGATGCCGGCTGGCGGTGGTAAGCCCAGACATAGAGCACATCATAGTCGGTAAAAGGCCATTCGGCTGCCTGTCTGAGCGCAGTCACCTGCTGCGGAAGAATGCGGCCGTCAATATCACGAATCCAGTCGGGACCCATATCCAGATTGGAAATCCATTTTCTAGTTACATATAGCATGAAACTGTCGAGCAGTTCGTATACAGGTGAAACATCAATTTTCAGTTCATAACCCATGCAGCATGCACCCCCAGGAAATCGGTCACTTCTATATATTATCTCTTGTTTTGAAGAAGGTTGTCCACTATAATGTTCGGTGTTTGCCTACCGAAGCAAGTTTTATATGAAGAACTAATCTAAGGAAGCATATGCTCACAAAACTTTTAGGAGGCTTCACATCATTTGAATAGCAGGCTGAATTACATCATCCTTATTACGGTTATTATCGCCGCCGGGCTCAGCCAAGGGCTGCTGCTGCCGGTGCTCTCCATTCTCCTGGAGCAAAAAGGAGTTTCTTCCTCTCTTAACGGGCTTAACGCCGCTGCCCTTTATGTCGGATCATTCGCTATGACCCTTGTGGCTGAACGGGTACTGGGCGCAATCGGCTTTAAGAAGCTAATTGCTTCCGGGATTAGCCTTGTGCTGGTGACATTGCTGCTGTTCCCGCTGCTGCCCGGGATCAAGGCCTGGTTTATTTTGCGGTTGCTCGTCGGCATCGGCGACTCCGCCATTAATTATGCCGCTCAGCTCTGGGTATTGCTTATGACACCCGCCGAGCACAGGGGCCGTAATCTCTCGCTTTACGGGATGTCCTACGGCCTGGGCTTCAGTCTTGGGCCGCTTGGCATAAGCCTGCTGCGGTTTGGCCAGGCAGCGCCTTTTCTGATCCTTGCCGGTTTGTTTGTGCTCGTTCTGCTGCTGGTTCTGCTCAAGCTGCCTGACTCTCATCCGGATAAAGTGGAACATGGGGAGGGCCAGGCCAGACGGTTTGGACGGAGCTACCAGTTAGCCTGGTATGCACTGATTCCGGCACTGCTATACGGCTATATGGAGGCGAGCCTGAACAGTAATTTCCCGGTGTACGGACTGCGTACAGGCTTCAGCGCGGATCAAATCGCTGCGCTGCTGCCGTTCGCAGGCATTGGCGGCCTGGTACTTCAGCTGCCGCTGGGACTGTGGAGTGACCGGTACGGACGGAAGAAAATACTGATTTTTGCCGGTGTGGCCGGCGGGCTGGCCTTCACGCTGCTGCCGCTTGCAGGAGATCATTTTCTGCTGACCTTGCTGTTGCTGATGGTGGCCGGCGGGCTTGTAGGTTCCTTTTTCTCGCTGGGACTTAGCTATGCAGCAGATATTCTGCCGCGTCATCTGCTGCCCGCTGCCAATGTGGTTTCTTCGTTTCATTATAGTGTAGGCAGTATTATCGGCCCGGGTCTTGGCGGCCTGCTGCTTGAGTTCGGCTGGGGCGGCGGCGTGTTCGCGCTGCTTGGCGGTTTCTATATATTGTTCGGCTTAGCGGGGTTATTATTCTCGCCACGGCAGCTGAATTGAGGTAAGATAAGAACGGATGTCCGCATGGAAATTGATCCCGCTTTCAGAGTACACTATAGATTAGAGATGAAGACAGGGAGAGGCTGAACTATGATCACAGTTGAACATTTAGCCAAAGCAGTCGGGGAGGATAAACTTCCTGTTCTGCGGGATATTAGCTTTCAATTAGAACCGGGTGAACTGGTTGTGCTGCTGGGGGCCAGCGGAAGCGGCAAGTCGACGCTGCTGCGCTGCCTGGCGCTGCGCGAGAAATGGGACAAGGGGAACTTTAGAGTAGACGGGGTTAACGTTCGGGGAAATATGTTCACCGGCAGGCGGAAGATCCGCCGCGAGTGGGCGTATCTGGAGCAGAATGCGGAACTGAATCCGAACCGTACTGCACTGAAGAATGTTTTGATCGGCCAATCCTCACAGACTCCGCTGTGGCGGATGGTCACGGGGATGGTTCGCTCGGATGATTATATGGGTGCGATGGACGAGCTCGATTTGCTCGGGCTGCTTGATAAAGCTAAAATGAAGACCAGCCAGCTCAGCGGCGGTGAGCGCCAGCGGGTGGCGATTGCCCGTGCGCTAGTGCATGGAGCGAAGGTGATTCTGGCTGATGAACCGGTGACCGGTCTTGACCCGAAGACAGCGGAGAGTGTTCTGGAGACCTTGCGCAAGCTATGCAAAGAAACGGGGCTTACGGTAGTGACCGTACTGCCGCTGGAGCTGGCGGAACGGTATGCCACACGTTTATGGGTGCTGGAAGACGGCAAAATTAAACATGATGTCAAAGGACGCCGTCTGACTTCGCAGGAACGTATCCATCTGTAGCTTATTTGAGCCACGAAACAAGGAAAGAGTGATGAAGTTGAATATACGTGTTCTTAGGCGTCTGGCGGCGGTAGCTCTTTCCATGTCCCTACTGTCGGGCTGTACCTTCATCAGCGATCCTGTTTCGAAGATGAAGTCGCCGGAGCTCTCTGCCGACAAAGCTTCGCTGATGATGGCCATTAAATCACAGATGCCGGCCAGCGCATCGCTGATCCGTCCGGCGGGAGATGAGGACAGTTCCATTTTTACGGAGGATCTCGATAAGGACGGAAAGATGGAGACGCTGGTTTTTTACTTAACCGAGAATGAGTCTGTTCTAATCCACGGCATGATTCTTGAGAAAGTGGAGGATGGCTGGGTAAAGAAGCTCGTCTTTGACGGTGACGGCACGCAGCTGGAATCGGTGGATCTGAAGGATGTAACCGGTGACGGGAAGCTGGACATTATTACCGGTTATTCACGCGGTGATGAGAAGGGGGTAGTGGTGTATTCCTATTCCGGCGGTGAGCTGGAGGAACGGCTTGCACAACCCTATACCAAATACCTGATTGATGACCTGAACGAGGACGGGATTTCCGATATTACGGTTGTGTACTTCAAACGCAATGAAGTGGACAAAATCACCACCTATCAGTTTAATGACGGCTTCAAGGTGCTTGATCAGCTCGATAACCTGGACCCTTATTTCTATAATTATTACAATATTGTCTCAGGAAAAGTAGCAGAGAATAAAGAAGGTATAGTACTGGATGCGGCAGTGGATTCCCGCTCGGCTTATACGACAATGGTTGTTATGGAGAATAACAAGCTGCGCGTGGTGATACCAGGGGATGCCCGTACCTTTAAGGACAGAAAAATCATCAGTGAAGACATGGACGGGGACGGCATTATTGAAATTGGATTGCTTGAGCCGCCGAAAGGCTGGGAATATTTTGATCCGGAGACCATCCCTTATTTCACTTCCTATTACAAATGGGACGGCAAGGACGGGCTGACCTTTACGGCGCAGAAATACCGTGATCCGTCGGACCGTTTCGTGATTGATTTCTTGCCGGAGTGGCACGGGAGGATTACGGTCGATACGAAGTCTGTCCAGGATAAGTCCCTGAAGTTTATTCTGTCTGATACAGGGGAGACGGTTGTAGAGGTATCTTTCTTCACGCAGATAGAATGGGACCGCGTCAAAAATAGCGGATGGAAAGTTCTGGGGCGCGATATGGATAAGGTAATCGGCTACCGGGGAGAACTGGTGCAGAGCACGGGCGGGAGCGACAGCGATAAAATAACCGCTCCAATCGAAAGGAAGGGAATCGATGAGTAAAGTACTTATTCTGGAGGATGAAGAATCTATCCGCAGTTTTATTGTTATTAATCTTAAACGCAACGGGTTTGAAGTGCTGGAGGCGGCTGACGGCAACGAAGCGCTGCATAAGCTGACTACGGTACCCGATATTGATATCGCACTGCTGGATGTCATGGTTCCGGGGATCGACGGCTTTGAGGTGTGCAGGCGTATCCGGGAAACCAACGAGCGGCTTGGGATTATCTTTTTGACGGCAAAGGTACAGGAACAGGATAAGGTCTACGCGCTCTCCGTAGGAGCAGATGACCATGTCAGCAAACCGTTCAGTCCGACGGAGCTGATTGCCCGTATTCAGTCGCTGCTGCGCCGGGTTAATGTGCACCGCGAGCAGTCGGCGAAGGTGTCCTTCCATTCCGGTCCGTTTACACTTGATCTGATCTCTAAGCAGTTCAAACGCGGCGGGGAAGCCATTGAGTTGACGCCGACTGAATTTTCACTGGTGCAATTTTTCCTGGAGAAAGAAAACACGCCGCTCAGCCGCGATTCCTTGCTGGATCATGTCTGGGGTAAGGAATACATGGGAGATCCCAAAATTGTGGATGTGAACATCCGCCGGCTGCGCCAAAAAATCGAAAACAATCCGTCGGAGCCTGAATACCTGCAGACTGTATGGGGGCACGGCTATAAATGGAAGGGTCAAGGACAATGATCAAGAAGGGGATGCGCAGACAGATTGTACTGCATTATATACTGGTAGTCTTTGTGGCGCTTCTCCTCGTTGAGGTTATCTTCCTGCTGGCAATCCGGACGTATTATTACGACAGCGTGTACAGTAAGATTACGACCCACATCAGCACGGCGGAAGAATTCCTGAAGTATGAAATTTCGGGTGAGCGGTCGCCCAATCAGCTGCAAAAGGTGCTTGATTTCTTCAGCATGGACTATACAGAGCTGGAAGTCCTGTCAACCAGCGGGGATATCCTTACCAGTTCAACGGGCTTTCAGCCTGACCGTACCATTACTACCAGTGACGTACCTGAAGCAGTAGGCGGCAGTATCGGCCGGTGGGTAGGCAGACAAGCGGGAACGAATGAAAGTGTAATGGCTGTCTCCAAGTTAATTCAGGTCAGCAGCCGCGACAAGTATGTAATCAGATATCTTACCTCGATGGAGCGGATCGATAAAGATTTGCTGAATCTTACACTGGCATCCATCGGTATCGGTGCGGCGGTAATGGTGATTGTAGTCCTGTTCAGCTTCGGCCTGGCCAATTCGATTGTTAAACCGCTGAACAATATTACCGCGGTTTCGGCCCAAATGGCGAAGGGGAGGTTCACCGCCCGCATCAAAGGTAATTATAGATACGAAATCGGTGATTTGGCCTCTACGCTCAACTATATGGCGGATGAAATTATCCGCAGCAATCAGATCAAGGACGACTTTATCTCCTCGATTTCTCATGAGCTGCGGACACCTCTCACCAGTATCAAGGGCTGGAGTGAGACGCTGATTTCGGGCGGCTACGACCCGGAAGAGACCAAGCTGGGTATGGGGATTATCTCCAAGGAAAGTGACCGCCTGATCGGACTCGTTGAAGAGATTCTGGACTTCTCGAAGCTGCAGCAGAATGAAATGAAGCTCTCCATCGTTCTGATGGACATTAAGGTAGTGCTGCAGGAGACGATCCTGAATATATGGGCCAAAGCGGAGAAGAAGCGGATTCATCTGGTGCTGGAGTGTGAGGACACGATCTATATCAAAGGTGATCCGAACCGGTTGAAGCAGGTATTCCTCAATCTTGTCGATAATGCCGTGAAATTTTCTCCGGAAGATTCCAGCATCGTCCTGTCCGCCCAGCGCCTGTCAGCCAGTGAAATGGCTGTAATCGTGCGGGACAGCGGAATCGGCATCAGCGAAGCGCATCTCTCCAGGGTGCGTGACCGGTTCTTCCAGGTCGATGCGCTGAATGGAGGGACCGGACTCGGGCTTGCGATATCCCAGCAGATTGTGGAGCTTCATAACGGGAAGCTGGAAATGGATAGTGAGCTCGGCAAAGGTACGCAGGTGACAGTTATTCTGCCGCTTACCGAAGAGCGTCCGACAGCTCCGGCTCTTCCGGAGAATGGCTACGAATAAGCGTCCGCTCCTGATTAAGATATAGCTAAAAGGGCTGAATTACCGGTCGGCAAGACCGGTAATTCAGCCCTTTTATTTGTTTGATTATGCTGAGGGAAGAGGCTTAAGAAGGAAGCCCTTCAGCCCGGAGTCTGCCGGTCTTCTCATAGACCTCTTGCAGCAGACGGGAAGGCTGTGTACGGATAACGGGTTTGGCGGCCACAATCTCATTAGGGCCGACAACGACGATATTGTCGCTGCTTCCTTTGATGACTGCTCCGTCCTTAATGACCGCACCTTCGCCGATGATCGCATTCTCAATCAGGACGCCGCGCCCGATGCGGACATTCGGCATTACAATACTGTGATGAATCCGGCTAAGCTTGCCGATTTCTACACCCCCGAAGATTACGGAACGCTGCAGGCTGCCTTCAAGCAGGCAAGATTCGTTCACTAAGCAATCCTCTGCTTTGATCTGTACGCGCGGTTTAACAGCCGCCGGTTTGTTACGGCGGGCCCGGCTGTACATTGGCCACTGTGCATTATCCAGCTTAAAGCTGTTTTCATCCTCTTGTAGAAGGTCCATATGAGCTTCCCAGAGGCTGTCTACGGTGCCTACATCCCTCCAGTATCCTTTGAAGCGGTAAGCAAACAACTGATCATTGCCGTCAAGCATCGTCGGAATAACGTCTTTACCGAAATCATGGCTGGAGGCCGGATTAGCGGCATCGCGCAGCAAATGATCCTTTAGGTAGGACCACTCGAACAAGTAAATTCCCATCGAAGCAAGATTACTTTGCGGCACTTTTGGTTTTTCCGCAAACTCGGAAATTTGGAGTTCTTCGTTAACATTCATCACCCCGAAGCGGCTGGCTTCATCCCATGGGACTTCCATAACTGAAATGGTTGCCTTAGCGGATTTGCCGATGTGATAATCGAGCATTTTGCGATAATCCATATGGTAAATATGATCAGCTGAAAGAATCAGCACATGTTCCGGATTATGGCTGTCAATAAATTCAATGTTCTTATAGATGGCATCTGCTGTTCCCGTATAAGTGTCACGGCCTTCTACTCCGGAAGGCAGCAGCTTTACGCCCTGATCTGGTTTGGAATGAAGCCCCCATGGCTCACCTGACCCGATATGCTGATGCAAGGAGTTCGCTTCGTACTGTGTCAGTACGCCAACGGTATCTATCTTGGAATTCACGCAATTACTGAGGGGAAAGTCAATGATTCTATACTGTCCTCCGAAAGGGACTGCGGGTTTTGCCATAGTGGAAGTTAAGGGGGCCAATCTCCGGCCTTCCCCGCCTGCCAGCAGCATGGCGACACATTCTTTTTTACTCATTTGTTATCCCTCCCATTTTTTTGTCAATGCTTGTAATATAAACTCACTACAAGCGCTTGAAACGACATAGGTGAAATATATTGCTATACAGCAGGAAAAATTACAGAATAATTTTCTTTATTCAGAGAAACCCTGTTTTTGCCTTATAAATCATTTTCAAACGCCCAACATTCGGGTAATGTTATAGGTGCATCCTATACAAAAAGGTGGTGATGATTTGCCTGACATATTTAAGACAGTAAACCTCCCGTCATCTGATGATATTTACCTGTTCCATGAGGGCACGAATTATCGCAGCTATACGATGCTGGGCGCGCACATTGCCGCTGAAGAAGGAATGACGGGCGTACGCTTTACCGTGTGGGCTCCTCATGCGACATATGTAGGACTGGCTGGTAATCATAACGGCTGGGATGGAACGCAGGACGTGGACTCGTTATATAAGATACCCGATTCAGGATTTTGGAGTCGTTTTTTTCCGGGCATAGAGCCGGGAACTTTTTACAAATACAGGATTGTATCGGCTGACGGTGCAAGCTTTTTGAAGGCAGATCCTTACGCGTTTAAGGCAGAGGTGCGGCCGGCCACGGCTTCGGTTGTTGCGGATATCAGCGGCTATAGCTGGGGCGACAATCAGTGGAAGCGGAAGAACAAAGCACCATACAACGGGCCGATGAACATTTATGAGATGCATTTCGGCACCTGGAAGCAGAAGGAAGACGGTGAATTCTATACCTACCGTGAGATGAGCGATCTGCTGATCCCCTATCTGGTGGAGATGAATTATACCCATGTGGAATTTATGCCGCTCGCCGAACATCCTTATGATTTATCATGGGGGTACCAGGGAACGGGATATTTCGCTGCAACCAGCCGTTATGGAGAGCCACAGGAGCTGATGTACCTGATTGATCATCTTCACCAGGCCGGCATCGGTGTTATTCTGGACTGGGTTCCGGCGCATTTTGCCAAAGATGCACATGGCCTCAGAATGTTTGACGGAACTCCGCTGTATGAATATGCCGATCCTATGCTGGCCGAGAAGCCGGGCTGGGGGACCCTTTCCTTTGATTTCAGCAAGCCGGAGATTGTCTCTTTCCTGATCTCAAATGCACTGTTCTGGTTCGATGTTTATCATATTGACGGAATGCGTGTAGATGCGGTGACAAGCATGCTCCGTCTCGATTTTGAGAAGCAGGAACACCAATACCGGCGCAACCGGAACGGGGGACTGGAAAATCTGGAGGCGATCAGTTTCATTCAGCAGCTGAACAAGACCATTTTTCATTATTATCCAAAAGCGCTGATGATGGCTGAAGAGTCCAGCGCCTGGCCGGGCGTTACTGCGCCTGCACATGAAGGCGGCCTGGGATTTAATTACAAATGGAATATGGGCTGGATGAATGACACACTGGGTTACATAGAACATGATTTCGGGGCCCGGCCCTATCATCATAATTTGTTGACCTTTCCCATCTGCTACGCCTATTCCGAGAACTATGCTCTGCCGCTGTCTCATGATGAAGTCGTACACGGCAAGAAATCACTGTTAGACAAGATGCCCGGATCCTACGAGCAAAAGTTTGCCGGACTGCGCGTGCTGCTGGGTTATCACATCTCCCATCCCGGCAAGAAACTGCTGTTTATGGGTGGTGAGTTTGGACAGTTTATCGAGTGGAAGGATCAGGAGCAGCTCGACTGGCTGCTGCTGGATTACGAAAGCCACCGCCGGATGCTTGCTTTTACCGCTGCACTTAACAAACTCTACGTGACAGAGAAGGCACTGTGGGAGCTGGATCATGATATGGAGGGCTATCAGTGGATTGATGCAGACGATAATGGCCAAAGCGTGGTTTCCTATATCCGCAGAGGCAAGAAGCCTGTAGACACCCTGCTGATCATTATTAATTTTCAGCCGGTGGAACGGCGTGATTACCGGATCGGCGTCCCGCGGCCGGGTACGTATGAAGAACTATTCAGCTCGGAGAATATCGAGTTTGGGGGTTCCGGGATTCACAATGAACCGATGAAGAGCAGCAAGAAAGAATGGCATAACCAGCTGAACAGCCTGGAGCTGACACTTCCGCCGCTTAGTTTTCTGGTACTGAAAAAGGCGGGACGCAAGTCCAAAGCAGGTTTGGTATAGAGAATTCGTACAACTAAGGGGGAAATTGGAATGAAAGTTTTATTTGCCGCCGCCGAAGCCCATCCGTTTATCAAAACGGGAGGTCTGGCCGATGTCATTGGAGCTTTACCCAAGGCGCTGAAGGGTGCAGGGGTGGATGTACGGGTGATTTTGCCTAAATATAAAGGGATTCCCGAGCAATTCCGCTCGCAGATGGAGCCTGTGGCTGTACTCGATGTGCCTGTCGGCTGGCGCAATCAATATTGCGGCATTGAACAAATCGTCTATGAAGGCATTCCTGTTTATTTCGTGGATAATGAATATTATTTTGGCCGGGACGGCATCTACGGATATATGGATGATGGTGAACGGTTTGCCTTCTTTAACCGCGCGGTGCTGGAGTGTCTGCCGAGTATTAATTTCCAGCCTGATGTGCTGCACTGCCATGACTGGCATGCTGCCGTTGTTCCGCTGCTGCTAAAGGCGCACTACCGCCATATTCCTTTCTACAGCAACATGCGCACGGTATTCACCATTCACAATCTGCTGTATCAGGGCGTTTTCCCGTATTCGGTGCTGGGTGAGCTGCTCGGTCTGGACAGCAGTTATTTTACCAGCGTAGAGTATTACGGCAACGTGAATTACATGAAGGGCGGAATCGTCCACAGCGATCATGTCACTACGGTCAGCCCGACGTATGCGGATGAGATCCGTACAGCATATTACGGCTACGGGTTGGATGGGCTTCTGAATTCTCGCGCCGACAGCCTGAGCGGAATCGTAAACGGCATTGATACCAAGAGCTATAATCCGAATACGGACAGCAAAATCTTCACGAAATATCGCTCAAATCTGGCTAAAAAAGCCGAGAACAAGCTGGGTCTGCAGCAGGAACTGGGTCTGCCGGTGGCACCCTACATCCCGATGGTTGCGATGGTTACACGGCTGGTCGATTCCAAAGGCCTGGATCTGCTGACACGGGTACTCGATGAGCTGCTGTATTATGACGATATCCAATTCGTCCTGCTCGGTACAGGTGACGAATCCTATGAGCGCTGGTTCCGTGAGGCGGCATGGCGTTATCCGACCAAGCTTTCTTCCCAGATTTTGTTCAATGACGCGTTATCCCGTAAAATCTACGCGGCAAGCGACATTTTCCTGATGCCATCCAAGTTTGAGCCTTGCGGCATCAGCCAGCTGCTGGCCCTGCGGTATGGAAGTATTCCGGTCGTGCGCGAAACCGGCGGGCTCAACGACACGGTTCATGCCTATAACGAGGAGACTGGCGAGGGCAACGGCTTCACCTTTAAGGATTACAATGCCCACGATATGATGTTTACCCTGCGCCGGGCGGTATCCTACTACCACAAACCGGAGCACTGGAAAAAGGTTACGAAAAACGCCTTCGCCGGTGACTACAGCTGGAGTGTTTCCGCACAGCAGTACATCGACATCTATGATAGCATCACGGAATAGCTTATAATAAAAAAACGTTCACACCTCAAAAGCAGAAGAACACACCGCCAGGATCAAATCTTAGCAGTGTGTTCTTTTTTGCAAATCAGCAGAATCAAAAGAAAGGACAGTACCCGCATGGAAAATGTATCACAAGCTGATCAATTGGAATCCATTAAATCCTTAGAATCGACAATCCGTAAACTGGAAAATGCTTTGTCCCAGATGACTCAAAATGGCGCCAATACAACCCTTGTAAAGAAGCGGCTTAAAGCTGTTTCCATCGGTTTAGCCATGCTTGAACACGTCTGGAATCAAGAGCCACTTAATTACATACAGGAAGATTTAGCAGAAGCCCGTCAGGTGATTATAGGGTTATTTCCATCCATTCAAAACAGTTATGCAAAGTCAAAGACGGGTAGTCCGCAAAGAACACTGCTGGAGCGAAGAATAAAAGCTTTGAAACTAGCTGTCCAGGCGATTGATGATCTTACAACCTAACCTATCAGGATGGCTGGGTGTATCCTGGCGTAACCCATAAAAAAGAGGTCGGCCATTTCGCTGGCCGGCCTCTTTTTATTTTATTGCGCGGTCAGGATTTGTGGACCTTCAGCAGTGATGGCGATTGTATGCTCATATTGGGCGGCGAGCTTGTGGTCCAGTGTACGGGCGGTCCAGCCGTCCTGATCGATTGACATGTAGTAGGTGCCTTCGGTGATCATGGGCTCGATCGTGAACACCATGCCTTCCTTGATGCGGAGGCCATTGCCGGGCTTGCCGACATGCATATACGTAGGCGCCTCGTGCAGGTCCCGGCCGATGCCATGGGCGAGAAGGTCACGCACAACGCCGAAGCCGTTCGATTCGGCATGCCGCTGGATTGTGCTCGTCACGTCACCGAGCCGATTGCCGGGCCGGGCCTGTTCGATGCTGAGGTCAAGGCATTCCTTGGTGACGCGCATCAGCTTCTCAGCGGCCGGAGAGATCTTGCCAACCGCATAGCTCCAGGCTGAATCGCCGAGCCAGCCGTCGAGCTCTGCGACCGTGTCGATCGTCACAATATCGCCTTCCTCAAGGGGCCTATCTGTAGGGAAGCCATGAGCGATCACGTCGTTGACTGAGGCACAGGTCGCATATGGATAGCCCTTGTAGCCCTTCGTGTATGGCTTGGCGCCGTGCTTCAAAATAATGTCCTCGAATATGCGCTCTATCTCGTTCGTCGTAATACCCGGTTTGATGAGCGGGGCGATCGTACGATGGCATTCGGCCACCACCTGGCATGCTTTGCGGATGCCTTCGATTTCATGTTTGCTTTTTAAGATGACCATGTTTGTTATCATTACTCCTTCGTAATAGCTTGCATCGCAAGCTGGGCAATTCGGTCGACGTCCAGCTCGGAAGTGCCTGCATAGTAGTGCACACTGCAACAGCCAACCAGCACGGCAAGCATATAATCGATACTGTCGTCTTCGCTCTGCGCGATCGATTTGAGCGGAAGGTACAGCCGTTCCAGGAATCGTCTCCGGGCGGGATGCTGATCCTTCTCAGGCAAGCCTGAATAATGTTCCGTCGCCATTTTGTAGACGAGATATGCGCGGGCATCCGACTGCCACAGCCGGAGCAGCATCTTGCAATACGTCAATAGCTGCCTGTTATCCGAGGTGCTGCGGCTGAGGTTAGACCATTCTGCCAGGGCCTGCTCGCATCTTTCAAAGCCGCTGGCCAACACCTCTTCTATTAGTAAATGCCGGTTCGGGTAATAATGGTATACCGTGCCGTAACCGAGCTCGGCCTCGCGGGCGACGTCCCGAATATCAAAGCTGCCGCCGGTGCGGAAGTAGGCACGCGCGGCGAAGTCCAGGATCTGTTCTCGGCGCTGCAACCGTATGAGCTCATTTTGTTCTTTAGTACGGGGGCACATAGGCGCGTGGACCTCCTTTTATAGACCTGCAAATTTGTCAATATAAAGAGTGTAATGCATGAAGAGGACAAATGCAATTATTATGTACGGCCGTTCGAGAGATCTAGTATGAGTCTGAATAACAAGGCACAAGCCCATAAAAATAAAGTTATGGATTGCATGCTCTCGTTAAGCTAACGGGCAGTAGAGTTTAATTAAAGATGTTATTTATTGTCGGTGCTTATTAATGTTCTGTTAGAATGTCATTAGATTTTTTAATGCGGCATAAAGGAGGAATTAAGTTGAGGATCGCCTTTGCAACGGAGTCAGACTATGAATACATACGAAACCATGACCATCATATTTCTGAGAGCTTAATACTGCCAAAAATAAAGGGAAATGAAATATACATTCTGCGAAATCAGGATGATAGTAATATCGGATGGATGAGGTATGGGTACTTTTGGGACAACACCCCATTCATGAACATGATTTGGGTCGATGAACAATATCGAGATAAGGGGGCAGGCAAGCAAGTTGTCCTCTTCTGGGAAGAACAAATGAAACAAAAGGGCTACAATCTGATTATGACATCCACTCAGGCTGATGAAGGAGCCCAACATTTTTATAGAAAATTAGGCTACAAAGATGCAGGATGCTTAATACTTGATACACAACCATTGGAAATACTTCTTACCAAAAACTTGAACTAACGGGCAGTATTAATCCATATGAGTTAAAATAATGAGGGGCAACGTGAGCCAGACAAAACCAAAGACAGTCTAGAACTGTATTCAGTTCAAGGCTGCCTTTGGTTTTTTTTTGTATTGAAGGTAACAGTTTTAAATCGAAGGCTGCTCCAGATTACGGTACAGAATCCGGTAGCCATACGGATCAAGCGAGATATTCATCATTCCATCTACGGGAGCTACCGGGTCACCGGTCAGCGCATCAAGCCAGTCGTCGGTCTCCATCGGGTGGCTGAGTGTGCGGGGGACGGGGGAATTGTTCATCCAGACCGTGAAATGGATAATTTCATCCGCCCGCTCATAGACGATGCACGGATCATTCTCGCAGGCCAGGAGGATGCGGAAGCGGCCTTCGCGCAGCGCCTTGTTTTCCTTACGCAGGGCGATCATCATGCGGTAGAAATCATACAGCTCCCGGTCCTGCTTCTCCTCATCCCATTCCATACATTTGCGGCAGTCGGGGTCCTCATTGCCCGTGAGCCCGATCTCATCGCCATAATAAATGCAGGGTGTCCCCATAAAGGTGAACAGGAAGACGACGGCGAGCTTCAGCCTGCGTTTATCCTCCCCGACAACCGTCAGAAGACGCGGGGTGTCATGACTGCCCAGCAGATTAAAGACAACCTCGTTTGTCTGCTGCGGATAGCGCATCAGTAAGCTGCCGATCCGGTGTCCGAAGGTAATCCCGTCCATGCCCCCGTTGAAGAATTCCAGCACCGTGCCGGAGAATGGATAGTTCATGACCGAATCGAACTGGTCACCGAGCAGCCAGGTCAGGGAATCACTCCACACCTCGCCGACGATATAAGCGTCCGGGTTCGCGGCCTTGACAACCTTGCGGAAGTCGCGCCAGAAATGGTGATCGACCTCATTAGCGACATCCAGCCGCCAGCCGTCGACCTTGATCTCCTTGATCCAATATTCGGCCACCTCAAGCAGATAGGTTTTGACCTCATGGTTGGCGGTGTTGAACTTCGGCATATTGCCAAAAAAGCCGAAAGTGTCATAGGTAGGAATACCGTCGACAACCTCAGCAGGAAAGGAGTTTATATGGAACCAGTCTTTGTAAACAGAATATTCGCCCTTCTCCAGCACGTCCTGAAATGGAGGGAACTTGTCACTGCAGTGGTTGAATACGGCGTCGAGCATCACCCGGATACCCCGTCTGTGGCATTCCTCAACGACGCGCTTCAGGAGCTCATTATCCCCGAAGTGGGGGTCCACTTTTTTATAGTCCACAATGTCATATTTATGGTTGGAAGGGGAGACGAACAGCGGTGTGAAATAAACGGCGTTGATGCCAAGCTCCTGCAGATCATCTAGATGATGCAGTACACCCTGCAGATCTCCGCCAAAAAAATTATCCAGCTTCGGCGTTCCGCCCCAAGCCTCGGTTCCTTCCGGATCATTCCCGGGATCGCCGTTGGCGAAGCGCTCGGTCATAATCTGATAAAACACCGCATCCTTGGCCCACTTGGGCACCTGAAACAGGTCGATTTGGTGTATGTAGGGAAACTCGTAGAAGTGATTTGGCGGCTGAGGACACTCCGTGCGGATGCCATTGTCAAGGAGATATACATCCTCCGGGCCTTTGCTGACACGGAAAGTGTAGCTGAGACGTTTATATTTAGGCCGGACCGCGCATTCCCAGTAGTCAAACTTATCGTCGGATGCGGCCTTTTCCATCATAATTTCATAAAAGGTATGTTCCCAGTCATACTTGTCTCCGGTGAGGGCTGTAACACAGTCCACATCGTCCCTTTTGGTGCGTACACGCAGATGTATAGTTTTTGTATCGTAGGCGTAAGCCCACTTGTCACGGGGTACATGGTACATAGCTTCCAAAAGCATGAGAGCACCTCCTAAAAGTTTTGTGAGCTAATCCTCCTGAGACACATCGTACAAAACTCGCCTCGAAAGCATACACCTAGTTTTGTGAGCTAATCCTCCTGAGACACATCGTACAAAACTCGCTTCGAAAGCATATACCTAAGTTTTGTGAGCTAATCCTCCTGAGAGGTCGTATAAAATGGCTTGGTGAGCATATATCTATGCTTTGTGAGTAAATTCACCTGAGCCACACCGTAATAAAATGTTTCGTAAGCATTAGGTAATTAATACCACACGGATGGAGCCCGTGAACCAGTCCAGGTGATCCGGGTTATTTCGGAAGCAACTGGAGATGATACCTAGTATATACCTCTTGCCTTAACATGTGCAAAACAGGGCGGGCTTTAGCTGCTGAAATCACTATGCCTTAACCTTCAAATGAACGAGTCTTGTCACAAAAATGTCTTTGCATATTCATGCGCAGTGATTTATAATAAATCGGTCAATGGGACAACTTAGAGAATTTAAGAGAGAATAGGGGAGATATAAAGATGAACAAATGGGGTAAACTTTCTTTAGGAATGCTGCTTGCGGTAGGACTGATGACCGGCTGTGGCAACAACAATGATAATGCTGCATCAACGGACACTAATGCCGGCAATACCGGTACAGCCGCCAAAACGCTGACACTGGGTACAAGTGCAGATTTCCCGCCATATGAATTCCATAAAGTGATTGACGGCAAAGACACTATCGTAGGCTTCGACATCGACATTGCCAAGGATATCGCTGCAGATATGGGCGCTGAGCTGGTCATCAAGGATCTGCCTTTCGATTCCCTTTTAAATGAGCTGTCCAGCGGCAGAGTGGATATGGTGATCTCCGGCCTGAGCCCGACTGAAGAACGCAAAAAAGCAGTCGACCTGTCCGACATCTACTATAAAGCGGAGCAAGCAGTAGTCGTACGTGAAGCTGACAAAGATAAATTTGCTACCATGGATTCCCTGAAGGGTGCCAAGATCGGTGTTCAGACCGGTTCGATCCAGGAAGATATTGCCAAAGGCATTGAAGGCGCACAGCTGACTTCGCTCGGCAAAATTTCCGAAATCGTGCTGCAGCTGAATTCTAACCGTGTGGATGCATCCATTATGGAAGGACCGGTTGCCAAATCCTTCGTGAAGAATGTTAAAGGCCTTGTCATTACGGATGCTAAACCTGAAGTGGAAGATGACGGTTATGTAATCGGCGTGAAGAAGGGCAACACAGAACTGCTTAACCAAGTAAATACTACCTTGACCCGCCTGAACTCCGAAGGCAAGATCGAAGAGTATGTAGCGGCGGCAAGCGAGCTTGCCGAGAGCGAATAAGCTTTTTACCTGACACAACCTGTGATGCAGAGTTTTTCTGCGGCCGCACTTGCTGCAGAGTAATGCTCTTTAAGTAGAAAATAGCGATAATTCGCTGTTTTCTATTTTTTTGAAAATTGAAGAACAGGAGGTTTTGCCAAGAGATGAATATTTTTGATATGGCTTATGAATACCGCAATTTTTTCTTCTCCGGTTTAAAGTATACATTGCTGCTGGCGGTAATGGGCGTGTTCTTCGGCTTTGTGCTGGGGATTATTGTCTCGCTGCTGCGTATGTCCAAATGGAGAGTTCTACGTTTTATCGCATCCGCCTGGGTTGAATTTTTGCGCGGGACACCAATGCTGGTGCAGCTGTTCCTGATCCACTACGGCTTGCCGGAATTCGGCCTGGAGTTCTCTCCGATTCAATCGGGGGCGATTACCCTGACCATTAACAGCTCGGCTTATCTGGCGGAAATCTTCCGCGCGGGTATTCAGGGGGTAGACCGCGGTCAGGTAGAGGCGGCCCGGTCGCTCGGAATGAAGCAAGGGATGACCATGCGGTATATCGTGCTTCCGCAGGCGCTCAAAAATGTGCTGCCGGCTATCGGTAACGAGTTTATTACAATCATTAAAGAGTCCTCCATCGTCTCGATGATCGGGGTAGCGGATCTGCTCTTTGAAGCAAGAACCATTACGACCATTACCTATGAGGGATTAACTCCGCTGGTTGTCATCGCCGTAATGTATTTTATACTGACCTTTACACTATCCAAGCTACTCGGCATATTAGAAAGGAGGCTGAATACGGATGATCGCCGTTAACAACCTGCAAAAGCATTTTGGCAAGCTGGAGATCCTCAAAGGAATCGATCTGGAGATCAAAAAAGGCGAGGTTGTAGTCGTCATAGGACCCAGCGGTTCGGGTAAAAGCACCTTCTTGCGCTGTCTGAACCTGCTGGAGCAGCCTACAGGCGGCGAGATTACCTTTGAAGGCCAGTCCATTACGGATAAGAAACATGATATCAATCAGACCCGTGAAAAAATGGGCATGGTCTTCCAGCAGTTCAACCTGTTCCCGCACATGTCCGTCCTGCAGAATATTATGCTGGCTCCGCTGAAAGTGAAAAAGCAGCAGACGTCTGAAGCGGAGAAAATTGCCATAGAGCTCCTACGTACCGTAGGTCTTGAAGATAAGCGCGATGCTTACCCTGCACAGCTGTCCGGGGGACAGAAGCAGCGGATCGCGATTGCCCGGGCGCTGGCGATGCAGCCGCATGTGATGCTGTTCGATGAGCCAACCTCTGCACTGGACCCGGAAATGGTCGGCGAGGTGCTCGAGGTAATGAAGAAACTGGCTGAGCAGGGCATGACGATGGTCATTGTAACTCATGAAATGGGCTTTGCCCGTGAGGTCGGCGACCGCATCCTGTTTATGGACGGCGGATACATTGTCGAGCAGGGTACACCGGCAGAAGTATTCGGCAATCCGAAGCATGCCCGGACCCAGGATTTCTTGAGCAAAGTGCTATAAAAATGCAAAAACGGCCCCGGAATACACTCCGGAAGCCGTTTTTTTCTTTTGGCTGGGGCAATAATGGGTGATATAGTATATAAAATGGCCAATCAACTTGAAAAGGAGTACATACAGATGAGAGATGATCTTTGCCGGATTGGCATAATCGATATTGGCTCCAACTCTATACGGCTTGTAATCTATGATACGACACCAGAAGGCGGCTACAAAATTATCAAGGAGTGCAAATACTCTGCTCGTCTGAGTGAGAAGATTACAAAAGAGGGCAGGCTGGAGCAGAAGGACATGGATACGATCATTCCGGTCCTGAGCCAGTTCAAGGAAATCTGCAGCGCTTTTGGCGTAGAGAAAATCCGCGCCGGAGCCACAGCTGCGATCCGCAACGCAGCCAACTCCTCCGAGATTATAGAATATTTGTCGGCCGAATCCTCAATTACCATAGAAGTCATCAGCGGTTATCAGGAGGCTTACTTCGGATTTCTGGGTGTGATCAACGCTTCGGACGTTCAGGACGGGTTCGTCATCGACATCGGCGGGGGAAGCACGGAGGTTACCCTGTTCCGCGGGCGCCGCTATCAGCAGAGTATTTCCTTTCCGTTCGGCGCGGTCAATACGAATCTGATGTTCAGCCATAGCGGCAACTGGAACGCAGAGCAGGTGAAGAAGCTTCAGGCTTATGTAACCGGCAGGCTGGTTGAGCATGACTGGCTGGGCACCGGTGCAGGCCTCCCCTTGTACGGCCTTGGCGGGACGCTCCGTTCACTCGGCAAGCTCGATCAGAAGAACCGGGATTATTCATTGCCGAATTCGCATGGTTATATCTTATCCGGTGAGACCATCGCCCGGTTTATGGAGACGCTCCCGGCCATGCCTTATGAGAAGCGCAAAGAGCTGGACGGGCTCTCCAAAAGCCGTGCGGATATTATCATCTCCGGGCTGATTATTTTCCATACCGTATATCAATATATCGGAGCAAAAGAGGCGCTGATCAGCGGGGAGGGGCTACGCGAAGGCATGCTGCATGATCTCCTGAGACCTGAACAGCCTGTGCGTGACAGTGCGCTGGAATTCAGTCTGGACACGATTATCCGCTTTGACATTCACACCTCCAAGCAGCATTTAGACCATATCTATAAGCTTGCACTCCGCTTGTTTCATGCTTTTGAAGGGGGAGGGGACAGGAACGAGCAGGAAATGCTGATCTATGTCTCTGTGATGCTGCACCGTACAGGCTCCAATATCAACTATTATCAGTCCAAGCGGCATACCCGCTATTGGCTGATGAACTCGCCGATCCGCGGACTGACCCACCGGCAGCTGATTCTGAGTGCCTTGATCGCATCCTACAGCACAAAAAGCCGGAAGCAGAAATTGTCCCAGACACATAAGGACATTTTGCTGGCTTCCGACGAAGAGCTGATCCATAAGCTTGGTACACTTGTGCAGCTGAGCATCGCGCTGGACAGTACCGAAATCGGCATCATCCGCGACCTCACAGTTCAGCTGCACGGCAACACGCTTGATTTAGAGCTGCATGGCACCTCGACAGTCCTTATAGGGCTCGAGGACATAGAGAACGCTCTGAAGGCGTTCAGGAATGCTTGGGCGGTGAAGGTAAAACTCGGCTACCTTTCCAACGGCTAACATCCATAGCGGCGAACTGGCTCCGGAAAGGGGCCTTTTTGTCGTCCGGGCGTTCATAATATCCGTTCGGCTGCAGGAAGCTGGCTTTTACATTGTCTTTAAGCGTCAGTTCGAGAATCTTCACAATCTGCCCCCGGATCCCGGTATCCTTCACGGGACACATCAGTTCAATCCGCCGGGTCAGGTTGCGGGTCATCCAGTCTGCACTGGACAGGTAAACCTCCGGCTTGCCGCCATTCTCAAAGTAATAGATCCGGGAATGCTCCAGGAACCGGTCGACGATGCTCCGGACTTTGATCCGCTCACTGAGGCCCTCAATCCCCGGCCGCAGGCAGCAGACGCCGCGTACGATCAGATCGATGGACACACCGGCCTGGGCTGCGCTATACAGGCTGTCAATGACCTCCTGATTGGACAGGGAGTTCATCTTGGCGATAATCCGCGCCGGTCTGCCGGCTGCGGCATGCTCAGCTTCGCGCAGAATCAGCTTTTGCAGCGACAGGCTCATATTGGTTGGCGCAACGATGAAGGCATTCCAGTCAAAGTTGGCGGAATAACCGGTCATCTGGTTGAACAGCTCGGAAGCATCCAGCCCGATCTCATTGTTCGCAGTGAACAGGCTGAGATCAGTATAAGCCTTGGCTGTACTGTCGTTGTAGTTTCCGGTTCCTACATGTACGTAACGGCGCAGCTCGTTGCCTTCCTGACGGACAATCAGGGTGACTTTGGCATGGGTTTTGAGGCCGACCAGACCATAAACAACGTGGCAGCCGGATTGCTCGAGCTTGCGTGCCCAGGCGATGTTCCGTTCTTCATCAAACCGGGCTTTCAGCTCGACAACAACAGTGACCTGCTTGCCGGATTCAGCGGCATGGGCCAGGGCAGCGATCAGCGGCGAGTTGCCGCTTACCCGGTAGAGAGTCATTTTGATGGCCATGACATGCTCATCCTCGGAGGCTTGGGTGATGAAGTCGGTCATCGCATCAAAGGATTCGTACGGATGGTAGACAAGCACATCGCGTTCGCGGAGTACCTCGAAGAAGTCCTCATTCTCATCGAATTCCGCCGGATACTGCGGTTCAATCGGAGCATCGAACAAATAATTGAACCCTTTTAAGCTGTTTGCGAATCCGCGCAGGAAGCCGAGATCAAGCGGCCCCTCAATTTCAAAGACGAAATCCTCCAGCTCGAATTCGGCCTGCAGCTGCTCCAGTGCATAGGGATGAATCCCCTTTTGCACTTCAAGCCGGGCAGGGACGCCGCGGCGGCGTTTACGCAGCTCTTTTTCGATTTCCTCCAGCAGATCTTCTGCGCCTTCCTCATCTATAGTCAGGTCGGAATTCCGGGTTAAGCGGAACTCACTGACAGCAACCGGGTCGTAACCGCTGAACAGGGTCTGGATATGATGGCGGATTACATCCTCGATAAAGACGAACTGCCGCTTTTTGCTGTTAGAGCGGTGGGGCAGCGGAATGCATCTTGGCAGATTAGATGGGATTTGCAGGATCGCGAAATAAGGTTCCTCCTCCTGGCTGTTTTTACGGGTAAGCACAACTGCCAGATAGATGAACTGGCTGTGCACCAGCGGAAAAGGACGGCTCTGGTCAACGGCCATCGGCGTCAGAACCGGAAAAATAATATCACGGTAATACTCTTCAATGGACTGCTCCTGGGCATGGGTCAGGTCTTCATAATTGACGAAAACGATACCTTCTTTATGCAAATGCCTGGAGAGGTCGCGGAAGGTGCGGTATTGGTCGGCGATGATCCTGGTAACCCGTTTGACCAGACGTTTGTACAGTCCGGAAGGAGTAAAGCCGGTAAAATCCTTTTTGGTATAGCCCGCTCTGATCTGATCCTGGATTCCGGCGACGCGGACACTGATGAATTCATCAAGATTGCTGGACACGATCGCCAGAAACTTAGCCCGTTCCATCAGCGGATTATCCGGGTCTTGAGCCTCTGCCAGCACGCGGCGGTTAAATTCGATCCAGCTCAGATCCCGGTTAAGATAAGCGGTAGCAGGGCTGGTGTGGTTGTTTTTTTTCTCATCTGTATTCACGTTCGTAGACCCTCCAAGTGTGCCTCAATGTCTAATTTAACGGATAACATCCCAGAAGGACGGCAAAACCGTTTCTTCTTGTCATTCTATCATTCTACTATTTGCCAAAGCGAGAAATGTTAAATCTGTGTAAAATTTTCGCTTAATTGAGCCTTATAATCTTAATATTTTATGAAATGTATGGTTTTTATAAACGTTATGTAATCTTTGGATCCTTTAAAAAAGCGGACATCAGCGCATAAATAACAGATTGGTAACATTTTCTTAGGCATAGGTTACAAAATTGTGATATATTCATACCTGTGTTAATAAATCTATGCACTTTAGATGCCAGCATGAAGAAGGCTATGAAGGAGGCACATATGAAAATCAGATTCAGCGCCATAACCGCATTTGCTGCGGCCATCGGGATCAGTGCGTTGCTGCAGGCAGCACCCGCCCAGGCTGATAGCGTACATACCGCAGGAGCAGGTACAACCTATTATACTCTATCCAACTATTATGGCATAAGCATGGACAAAATTATGAACGCTAACCCGGGGGTTTCCGCCACAAATATTTATCCGGGTCTAAACCTGACCATCCCCGGCATCACTTCACCGAAATTGGTTGCCCAGGCAGCTACAGCGTCCAAGGCTTCCATTATCACAGCAGCAGGGTTGACCGTGGAAGCGGCAACAAATACAGTCCAGGCATGGGGTAAGGAATTCAGCTATGATAAAGTGCTGCAGGTCAAAGCTTCTGCTTATTCCTCTGCAGCCAGCGAGAACGGAGATTGGGGTGCCGTCGATTATTTCGGCAATCCGCTGAAGCTCGGCACGATTGCCGTTGATCCCAGCGTGATCCCGCTCGGCACCAAAGTGCTGGTAACCGGACATTCACACCCGGGTCTGCCCAAGCAGGCGTTCCTTGCCACCGCTACAGATATGGGAAGCGCAATCAAGGGCAACCGGATTGATATCTTTATCCCCGGCAGCCAGAGCTCGGTGGCGGAGTTTGGATTCCAATACGTGAATCTGTATATTATTGAATAGCCCGCTGAACAGCCTGCGGACTCAGAAACGGATACCTTCCTGAATGGGAGGGTATCCGTTTTTTTGTTATCCGCTATTTATCCTTAGGAAGCTGCAGCATTTGAGGAACTGTAACAAAAGTATACCCTCTTTTACGCATAATGGTGATCACTTCCGGAAGCGCTTGGATCGTGCCCTGCAGATTGCTTCCCCGGCCGCCTCCACCGTGCTGCAGGATAATGGCACCTTTCCCAGCATGAGCTACAATATTGTTCCGGACCTGCGCTTTGGGCAGGCTCCTCCAGTCCAGTGAATCTACATTCCAGTTCACCAGCTTGTACCCGCGGGCCTTGGCCCATTTCAGCTGAGATTCGCTGATATCTCCGTAAGGCGGCCGTATCAGCCTTGGCTTATATCCGGCCAGGGCCGAAATGATATTTTCCGTGCGGATAATCTGGGTTCGGAATTCATTCACACCTATTTTTCCGAATTCAGGATGGTTATAGGAATGGTTGCCGATGACATGCCCCTCCCGGACGATCCAGGCTACAAGCGCAGGATGTTTTTCCGCCCGGCTTCCGACAACGAAAAAGGTGGCTTTTACATGATATTTCCGGAGGACATCCAGTAATTGAGGTGTAAACCGCGGATCCGGCACATCGTCAAAGGTCAGCGCGATCATTCTGTTCCGCGGTCCTTGTGTCAGGAAAGTTTCCGGGTATTTCTTCAGCAGCTGGTTGAGTGTCAGGCTTTTATTTCGTTTATTCCGCCGTGCTGCAGCTTGAGTGGAGGCGTTTGCCGGCATAGCCTGCTGGTTGTCTTTTTCCACAGCTTGCTTCTGTTCATATCCTGATGTCTCCTGAATTGCAGGAATGCTGGCTGAAGCGGGTCCCGGGTAAGCCGCAGGGCTGAACAGAATAAAGAACAGTCCGGCAAGAATATAGAGTTTCCGGTTCTTAAACAGATGCCTCATTGCAGGTTCGCCTCCTTATTGCAGCTTCAGGCCACTATTTTCTTTCCTTGTTATCTCCAAGGCGCGGGGGATTTATGCCGGATTTCCTGTCATACAGGTAAAGATTTAACGCTGCAGAAAAGTTGTGTATACTTGATTAATCGGGAGATTAGCCCGGAAGCCCCATCGATGAAAAGTGAAGGAAGGGAACGGAAAATGTCTGATTTGTTTACTCCGTATGAATTAAAGGCGCTGGTCCTGAAAAACCGGGTAGTGATGCCGCCGATGTGCCAGTATGCGGTGGAAAACCAGGACGGCATACCGAATGACTGGCATTTCGTACATTATGTCAGCAGGGCGGTAGGCGGTGCAGGTTTTATTATTGTAGAGATGAGCGGTGTGCATCCGGATGGCCGGATCACTAATAAGGATACCGGGATTTGGAGAGATGAGCAGATCGGGGCCTACCGTAAAATAACAGACGCCGTACATTCCTACGGTGCCAAAATTGCAATTCAGCTAGGGCATGCCGGACGGAAAGCGCTCGATGCCGATCCGCCTGTAGCCCCGTCGGCCATTCCATTCGATGAACGCTCCAAGACTCCGCTGGCCCTTACCGGTGAAGGGATTGCCGAGATGGTCTCCGCATACCGGGAAGGTGCACGGAGAGCGGTGGAGGCCGGATTTGATACAGTCGAGATTCATGGTGCGCACGGATATCTGATTCATCAGTTTCATTCCCCGCTAACGAATGTACGAGAGGATGAATATGGAGCCGATCCTATATTATTCGGAGAGCAGGTAGTCCAGGCCGTCAAAGAAGTGCTGCCGCCCGAAATGCCTTTGCTCATGAGAGTCTCCGCCAAGGAGTACGTGGAAGGCGGATATAATGAAGCTTATGCGCTGGAGTTCTGCCGGCGGTATAAGGCGGCTGGTGTAGATTTATTCCATGTATCCTCAGGCGGCGAAGGCCCGATTGGCTCGAACGGGGGCCCTAATGCAGGGCCGGCCTATCAGGTAGATCTGGCAGAGTACATCCGCAGCGGTCTCCAGGTTCCGGTTATTGCCGTAGGGCGGCTTGATGACTTCGCAGAAGCACAGGCTGTGATTGCCGAGAAAAAGGCAGAGCTGGTGGCCATTGGAAGAGGGATGCTTAGCGATCCTTACTGGACACTTCATGCTCAGGAAGCCCTCGGCGGAATAGACAAAGGAAACGTGCCCGGGCCTTATGAACGCGGAATCTGGAAACGAAAATAGACACTTATTATTGTGAAGTTTGTCACAGATTTTAAACTCTTTCTAAGGCATGGTTAATAAGATAAAATTTGAAGGAGCTTGATAACGTGGCGACGGTAATAAGTAACGAGCGGCTGGTTAACGGAGTATACCACCTTCGGGTTGAAGGGGATTACGGCGGAACAATGGGTCAATTCTACATGTTGCGGGCATGGGGGGCCTATCCGCTGCTGTCCAGACCGCTCAGCATACATCAAGTGAACGATGATGGGGTCGAATTTCTATATCATGTAGTAGGAGAAGGTACTGAAATTTTTGCGGAATTGACTCCGGGGGACAAGATTCAGCTGGAAGGGCCGTTTGGGAATGGTTTTCCGGCCGTAGAGGGTAAAGTCGCCTTGGTCGGTGGCGGAATCGGCATCGCCCCGCTCTATTATTGTGCCAAAGAGCTTCAAGGCAGTGACATATATCTTGGTTTCAGCCGGGAATCCTTCCGTACGGAGGCCTTCCGTCCATTAGCCGCTGAGCTAACAGTGGACGTCGGCGGGCTGATTCTGGATCGTGTGGATTTCACCAGTTATGATCATATCTTCGTTTGTGGTCCACATCCCATGCTGAAGGCAGCGCAATTGAAGGGTATTGCTGCCGAGACTTCCGGCAAACGTCCTCATGTGTATCTCTCCCTGGAGAACCGGATGGCCTGCGGAATTGGTGCTTGCCTGGTATGCAGCGTATCCTGCCGTGACGGACAGCGCAAAGCCTGCGCAGATGGACCCGTGTTCCTTGCAGAGGAGGTGCTTTTCCATGATTAATACAATGCCTAATACTTCGGCAATTATTGCCGGTGTTCATTTTAAAAATCCGATCGTTATGGCTTCAGGCACGTTCGGCTTCGGTAAAGAATATGGCAAGCTCTATGATGTTTCGCTGCTGGGAGGAATCTCCGGCAAAGGGCTGACTCTCCATGCCAAAGCCGGAAACCCTGGTGTCCGCGTGTATGAGACAGCGTCAGGCATGCTGAACAGTGTCGGCCTGGAGAATCCGGGAGTTGAAGCATTTTTGGCCAAAGAGCTTCCTTATTGGGAGACGCTGGATACAGCCCGGATCGTGAATCTTGGCGGGAATACGCTGCCGGATTATGTGCAGGGTGCTGAGCTGATTCAGCGTGATGCCGACCAGCGCACCCTTGCGGGCAAGCCTGCGGTTGATATGATTGAACTTAATATTTCCTGTCCTAACGTCAAGGAGGGCGGTATTGCCTTTGGCGTGAAGACTCCAGCCGCACAGGAGGTTGTCCGTGCCGTAAGAGCTGCTACGAAGCTGCCCCTGGCAGTGAAGCTGTCACCGAATGCGGAAGACATCGCGGAGATGGCGGAAATGTGTGAAGCTGAAGGTGCGGATGCCGTATCGCTGATTAACACCATCTCCGGGATGAAGATTGATGTGCGCCGCCGCAGCAGCGTGTTCAATAATTTGTACGCAGGTTTGTCCGGCCCGGCGATCAAACCGGTGGCTCTGCGGATGGTGCATCAAGTGGCACACCGTGTATCAATCCCCGTGATTGGCATGGGCGGTATTACTTCCGCTACGGATATCATTGAATTTATTATGGCCGGAGCTACAGTTATCCAGGTGGGAACCTACAACTTCATGAATCTGCGGGCAGGAAGCTCGTTAGTGGAAGAACTGCAGCAGTTCATGCATGAGGAGAATATCTCGTCACTGGACGAGATCCGCGGAATTGTTTAAAGAATCCGGCATTTAATTGCCTTGGAGGCACTTCTTTTCCGTCCCCCTGAGATATCTTCGTGTGCAGAGGTTAATATAATGGGTAGGGGGGATACTGTTGTCTTCACTTGAATATGAGCTTGACGATATTGAACTGTCTGCGGTACCCGTTGGACGTGACCTGCTGCTGCTGATTACCGGCGGTGTCCGCCATATTGGAGCAGCCAGCACGGCATACCCGGATGGTGATACAGTGAGAGCAACGACCTCGGCCGTTCCTCATCACAAAGAGCATACGATCAGCGAGGCTATTGCCCTAAGAGCTGCTTCTGCGCTGAACCGGACGGTCACAGTTGTCATGGGCATTCATTACGACGACCTGAGTAAAGAAGGCATACTGAAAGTCGTCGAAACGGTAAACAGCAAGGTGGATCAATATTTAGCGCAACAAATTTGAAACGATAATGGAACTCCCTGCGTAAAAGATAACAAATGAGCAAATAACTTTTATTTTGGAGGAATGAACCATGTCTATATTTAAAAGATTGCGTGATCTGACCATGTCTAACGTCAATGCGATTATTGACAAAGCAGAGGATCCAGTAAAGATGACCGACCAGTACATCCGGGATATGACCGAGGATCTGGAAGATGCTGAAAAGGCGGTTGCCGCCCAAATCGCCATTGAGAAGAAATTCAAGCAGCTGTACGAAGAACAGGAAGCACTGGTAGCCAAGCGTAACCAGCAGGCCCATACCGCTGCTCAGGCAGGCAATGCCGATCTGGCCCGCCGTGCGCTGGAAGAGAAGAAAGCCGCAGAGGTCAAGCTTGTTGAATATAAGACGAGCTTCGATCAGAACAAAGCATCCGCTGACAACCTGCGCGCCAAGCTGGAGGAAATGCGCAAACAGCTCACGCAGATGAAGAACAAGCGTGAAACTTTGGTAGCCCGTTACAATGCTGCTAAGGCACAAACCGAGATTAACAAAGCGATGAGCGGATTTAGCTCCGATTCAGCTTCCGCCGGATTGAAACGGATGGAAGACAAGATGCTTCAAGCTGAAGCACAAGCCGAAGCCAGCAACGAAATGAGCTCAGGCAACAAATCGCTGGACGATGAATTCGAGAACCTTAACAAGGATAAGGCTGTGGAAGACGAACTGGCTGCCCTGATGAAGCAGTACGAGAAACAATAACATAGGGTATTAGCCGGTCCTGAGCCGGTGGTTACAGGCGAAGGGGAGACAGTAGAGTTGTTTCTCCTTCGCCTTATCTATGCTTTCTATACCGGGCTGGCAAACTGAACAAGCGGGGGCTAAAGCAATGGATTTCCATACTCTGGTGTCCATGGTTGTGTGGACGGTGAGCGGCGCAGTGCTGCTTTTTGTGCTGATGTTCGTGGATTCGCTGTTTACCCGTTATAACGATCTGGAAGAATTGAAAGCAGGCAATATGGCGGTTACCACCCGGTTTGTGCTGAAACTCGTGGCGCAAGGTTATATCTTATCGTCCTCTATTGCTGCATCGAGCCGTTTGGGAGATGCACTTGTGGTCTCCATAGTCTCCTTCTGGATGCTGTTTATCCTCGAAAAGTCTGTAGAGCTGCTGCTTGGCAAATGGGCCACCATTGACCTTGACCATGGAACCCGGCTCGGCAAAATAGGCTACGGGCTGCTGGCAGGCTCGCTGCATGTAACAGGTGCTCTAATTATCGCGGCTTTCATCCGCGGGTAGGGCTAACAGGGTTATATAAACTAAATCTAATATTGAGCTTATATAGCCTACAAATTTTTCAAAAGGAATGATGGAAATTGAGCATATGGAAACGAATCGGAAATATCTTCTCCAAACCCCAGGCACCGGCTGCGCCGAAAAGTATGCTTAATCTCGCTCCCGGTGATATTTGTGAGGTTTCGCTGGTAACCTATGAGGTAACCGGACGGACGCAGACTAGCGGCCGCAACGCAGTCGTACTAACATTACGTGACGGCAGCCGGATTGCGTATCTATATATTGAAGAGCGGGAACAGCTGCAGTACAGTCTCTATCAGCCAATTGACGGGCGGTTGGATAATCCTGCAGAAGTGCCGGCTACACTGGAGTTGGATGACTATACCTATTTTCTTGAGGAAGAATACGAAGGGTATGCGACTGTCACAGGCCAGACTCCTTATATGAATGGCGGAACACAGCATGTCTGGCAGTATCAGTCAGATGAGTACCGGCTGCTGAGGGTAGAGTGGCAGAACGGACGGTTTATGCTCTATGAAGGGGAAAAGGTCATTCCGGCTGATGTGCGGGTCATCCGCGCTTCATAACCTATCATATTGAGATTATGACAACAGGATTAAGCTTGAAATACACCAGTATCTATGAGGTGCAAATATAGTCAAGGATGCCTACGCCGCCAGCGGAGGTATCCTTTTTGGGTTGCGGCAGCAAAGTGAAATTTCACTTTATAGATAAGCATGTTAAAATAGTCAGAACACTAACAAGTGCTGGAACATCACTTAACCCGCGATCTGAAGGAGAATGGAGGCACTAATGAATAATAGGGATAATATGCAGGATCATAAATTTCAGCGCAAAGCGATACAGGTGAAGGAAGCGCAAGCCCGGGTAATGCAATATGCAAAAGTGCTTGGGATAGAAGAGGTTCCGCTTAGCCAAAGCTGCGGACGTTATTTGGCTGAACCGGTCAACGCCCCGAATCCGTTTCCGGCATTTAACCGTTCGGGTATGGATGGATACGCAGTTATTGCCGCAGATACTCAGGAGTGTAATGCAGAGAATCCGGTATGGCTGGAAGTCATCGATAATATTCCATGCGGAGCTGTACCTTCAGCAGATCTTACTCCCGGAACTGCTGCACGTATTATGACCGGAGCCCAGGTGCCCGAAGGTGCTGATGCAGTGGTAATGATCGAAATTACTGAGAGCAGAGATAGGGACGGGAAGACCTTCGTCTTACTTCGTAAACCGCAGCTGGCTGGAAGCAACATCACACCGCGCGGCTTTGAATTGAAGGAAGGCCAGCTGGTGCTGCCGGCCGGCCGCTTAATTGCAGCGGGTGATATCGCAGTGCTGGCAGCTTTTGGGATTCCCTTGGTGAAGGTGCATCGGCGGCCGAAAATCGCGATATTTGCAACCGGATCTGAGCTTTTGGCCGTAGATGAACCGCTTCAGCCGGGTAAAGTACGCAACAGCAATTCACCGATGCTGGAAGCGCTCGTACGGGAGGCCGGAGGTGAGGCAGTGATGCTTGGAGCGATCGCTGATGACCTGGAGCTGGCCCGCAGTAAGGTCCAGATGGCGCTGGAAACGCATGATCTCGTCATTACAACGGGCGGTGTGTCCGTTGGTGACTATGACATCATGGGCGATCTGGTCCGGGAAAAAACAGGAGAAATGCTCTTTAACAAAGTTACCATGCGCCCGGGGAGCGTCACGACAGCTGCAGTGCGGGGCGGGAAGCTGCTTCTGGCACTATCAGGCAATCCGGGAGCTTGTTTTGTCGGATTCCAGCTTTTTGCCCGGCCGGTCATTTCATTGATGTTGGGAGCTGCGCAGCCGCTTTTGCCGGAATGGACCGCGTTTATGGGTGCGGACTATACCAAAGTGAACAACTATACCCGGTTTGTCCGTGCCCGGCTGGAAATCCGTGACGGTAGCATTTACGCCTATCCCGCGGGAATCGATGAGTCGTCAGTCATGGTAACGATTAAAGACAGTGACTGTCTGATCATCGTCCCGCCGGAAGCACGCGGACTGGCGGCAGGAGATCAGGTGAAGATATTGAAATTGCCTGGTGAGATTATTGGGTAGAGCAGGGATGGAGGGCCGGCGAAGCAGAATGAAGCGATTTGGAAGAAGGACAAGACTCAGGGGAAATACCGGTAAGACAGAGCAGCGGAACGGCGGACAGCGGGGAAATGTTCAGCTGCCGGCAGTTTGCCAGGTTGTCGGCTACAAGAACAGCGGGAAAACGACGCTGATTTGTGCTCTGATACCCTTGCTGAAGCAAAGGGGCTGCAGTGTCGCTGTCATCAAGCATGATGCCCATAATTATGATATGGATCATCACGGAACAGATACCTGGAAGCAGCGTCAGGCAGGCGCGGCAGCGGTTGCTATAACGAATAATATCCGGACTTCTGTGATTGAAGAACGGAGCACCAGCTTATCCAAGCTGATTGCTGATTTCTCCGGCTATGATTATGTGATCGTTGAAGGATTCAAGCAGGAAGCGTATCCCAAAATTGTGCTTCTGCATAGCGATGAGGATCGGATCCTGCTCAAGCAGGCCAGCAATATCGCAGCAATCGCCGTCTGGGAGACGATGGAGCAGGCTGCCATCGCGGAAAATTGGCAGGACAAGCTATTTAGCATCAACGACATTGAAGGGATTGCCAACCTTTTGTGGGAACAACGATCTGATTTTCAAAATTTCAACATATGAAAAATTCACAATAGAATGACCAAAAAATCAGCTTTGCTGCTGAAATGATACTTTTTATAAGACTGGTCTGAAGGAGGAGCGGTACCGTTACTCGGGAACAAGAGCAGCGGCGCCGCTAAACGAAGCAAAACAGCGGGAGAGATCGAACGAGATGAAAATAAGCAAGCAGAATGCGGAACACTATACATGGGGAGACCTATGCGATGGCTGGCATCTAGTTAAAAACAATAATCTGAGTGTAATTCATGAAAGAATGCCGGCAAACACGGCGGAAGTGAAGCATTATCATCAGCAAGCCCGGCAATTCTTCTTTGTACTCTCAGGTACTGCTACTCTCGAAATAGCGGGTACGGAAATTGTGCTTAATCCGCAAGAGGGAATCGAGGTTCATCCATTGGTTCCGCATCAGATGTTCAATACATCAGGCGCTGAAGTTGAATTCCTGGTCATTTCTACGCCTCCAAGCAAAGGTGACCGGATCATGGTTGAATAAGTTCGATCCCCATGGAGATATTCGGTTAAGCCAACTCTCTAATCAAGCCAGTGGGTAGGAGCGGTGAGTCTTGCAGGCAGCTTCGTTGCGGCATTTCCTTTTGCAGCATTGATCTGGAACTGGGTGAGGAACAGGCTGGAAGAAAGGTCGGCACCGCAGATATTCGTATCCCGGAAATCCGCACCGATCAGGTCGGCCGCCCGCAAATCTGCACCGCTCAGATCGGCAGCAATGAGGTAAGCTCCCCGCAGGCTAACGCAGCGCAGATCGGCGCCTTTAAGCTTGGCTCCAATCAGGTCGGCTCCGCGGCCGTAGTTCTTCTGGCGTTTTGGTGTTTGCTTCAAGTTGCGGCGAACTGCTTCCCGGGTAAGCTCGCTTGCCCGCAGCAGCAGTTCATTAACTTCACCGCGGTGGGCCCCAACATTCAGCTCCAGCAGCGACTCAGGTGTGAGCATAGTGAGCTGCTCTGTCTTTTTCAGCATATCAGCCAGTGCATGATGAATGGGACCCGCCGCAGGCCAGCCCAGGGCTTCAGTTAAATACCACAGTAATTCATGAAGCTGCCGCATAACCGGGAAAACTTCAAACATCTGGGACGCAGTGTCCGGAGCCTGATGCCAGTTCACACCGCCATAGGTGACGCTGGATACCTGTTGTCCTGCACCGAAACAGTCATACACCGTACATCCCCGAAAACCAGTCTCCCGGAGCCGGGTATGTATCCCACAGCGAAAATCCGCCTGCAGATTGTGGCAGGGCTGGCCTGCTGCTTTATCCATAGCAAAGTCGGCCGAAACGGCAAAAGGCAGGGCGGCACAGCATAACCCGAAGCACTGCTCGCAGTCTGCACGCAGATTTAGCGGCGGTTCAGCCGCTGAATAAGTTGAATAGTCTTGAGTCTCAGACAAGAGAAATTCCCTCCATAACTAAGTATTTAGATATTGTAATACATAAGATAATCAGCTTTCCACACGCCGCTCAATCGCTTCAGACATCGTTTTGTCTGTAAGATGGGCATAGACCTCAGTTGTTTCTGTGGAGGCATGTCCAAGCTGCTCTTTGGTTTTGTAGATATCATTTTGCAGATAATAGTCTGTAGCGAAAGAGTGGCGCAGCTTATGAACCGTTAGATAAGGTTTGCCGAACCGTTTGGCATATTTGATGATCATCTCCTGGATGGCCCGTTTAGTCATGCGTTTACCTTCCTGGCTGCCGTTTGGCAGAGCAATGAACAGGGCCTTTTCCCGTTTTGGCGTTTTGTAGCGCGTCTGGCGCAGACTTAAATAGAGCGCAAGATCATCTTTGGCCTGCTCACGGAAATAAACCGGTGTTTTGAAGGTTTCATCGTTATTCCCTTTGCGGTATACATAGAGCAGCTTATTGTTAATATCCAGATCATCGACGTTCAAATTGACTACTTCAGATACACGAAGCCCGGAGTTCAGAATCAGACTGGCGATACAGGCATCCCGTTCACGGTTCAGCTGAAAGGAATAATAAGCCTGCTTATTGGCTTCTACATCCCGTCCATAGCCTTCATAGATATAGCCTACGAACTCCAGCAGCTCCTCATCCTCCAGGATTTTTCCTTTCAGCTTGGCGGCGGTATCCTTGGGCTTATGAATCCGCTTGATCTCTACTTTGGCCATAATATTACGCTTCAGCAGAGGGTAGAAATTCTCATCTTCGGCAATCTGGCTGAGATAATGGAACAGGGAGCGCAGGGCAGAGAGCTTACGAGAGACTGTTACCCGGGTGTTAGTCCCTTCGGCACGTGTTGTCAAATGCAGGCGGTAGCCTGTGATACTATCCATATGCAGCGTTTCCAGATCGAGCAGGGTGATATTAGCAATGCTGTCCGCAGCAGACAGACCCTCAGCCCTTAACCAGCCGAAAAACGATTCATAATCACGGATGTATTCCAAAAGGGTAGAGGGTGACAGATCAGGTCGTTTATAGTCTATGAATTGCTGAACAAACCAGGGCATAAGATGCAGCCTTTGATCAAGGTTTTTACGGTCGCTGTTCTTTTGAATGCTGATGACAATCACCTTTTTCTTAGTATGCTGTAAGGTTGAGTGAATACGGGTGTCTGTCTATCTTATCATGTTTCGCAGCTGGCCGGGAATGGTGGTGTACGCACTGACCTTGCTCCCGAGGGGACAAAGTTATATGATGTGAAGTAAAATGTGAATCGTTGAGGTGAACCTAATGGAACTTGGAATCGAATTGGTTCCCAAGGAGAATAGACAGATAATCAGCAGACTTATGCAGTTTTATCTATATGATTTCACCCGGTATCTGGAGCTTGAGGTAGACCGTGACGGCAATTTTCCGTCATATCCGGGTCTAGAAGCTTACTGGAACAGCGGTAACAATAAATTCGCTTATCTGTTTACCGCGGACGGCAATATCGCCGGATTCGCACTGGTGGACCGTCTGCTGCGTAATCCTGAAGGGCAGTTTTATATGACTGAATTTTTCGTGCTGCAAAAATACCGCCGCAGCGGTGTGGGTACCTGGGCCGCACACCGACTATTCGATATGTTTCCCGGTGACTGGAAGGTGTCGCAGATCCGCGCCAATACACCAGCCCGCAATTTCTGGCATCGGGTTATTGGAGCGTATACGAATGGGGAATTTAAGGAACGCTTCAATCCGAAACAGGGGAATCCAAGCCAATATTTCAGTACGGAAAGCGCCCCTAAGCTCAAAAAATAGCGGGTACGCCGGCTAATCGGTTCAGCCGTTTATATAACGCATGGATCGTGCTGGTGTCGGCCTCCAAGCGGTACTCAAAGGTTGAAATTGCTGAGAAGGGTTACCGTTCCTGGGGTTATTAGGGTACGTCAGGGCAGAGTGGGAAGCTATACATTGGCTAAATGGCCGCCGGATTTTAACCTTTAGCGGAGATGTATCACTCCCTGTATGCCCTGCTTATGGTGGCTTGTTACCAGCAGCTACTTAGGGAATTTTTTTATGCTGCAGTTACGCTGTTCAAACTTATCTTTAAAGATAAAATAGCACAACATAAAATATAAGTTAACATATTATATATTATGTAAACTTATATTAAGATATAGCCAAAGATTGCAAGTGGCAATCCAGCGCGAATCGAGCTTAAAGCTCGGCGAATAGCTGGTTTCAAACATAAATTACTCAAGCTTTGTCTTCAGCATCAGGCTCAGCAAGCGGGGTAACCCATATTTTATAGAGCAGTCCTGTACTCAGGAATTCGTAGTCAGCCTGGACCCGAAAACGCGGACCGTGGAGTGTATTGCTTCTGACAAGCTCAAATAGCAGGATGTTAGCCAGCTTTTCATCCGTTGTCTGATATCCGGTATAAAGATAGCCGATTTCATTATAAGGACCGCTGGAGATCCATTCAAAGGCTTCATGCTGCGTCTCGAATGTCATTGGTTCCATATACCAGTCAATGTTATCAGGCACAATACGTGAAGGTATTTGCTTATAGCAGTAGGAATTGCCCGTTGCCGGGCGCATAGCTTCATTATACGGATTATGTTCTTGCGGATTGGCAGGGTCATCTTTCATTGAAAATCCCCTCCTAAGCTTATTTACCTGATTATACCAAAAAAGGAACGCCAGGATATAGGAGATGGGGAGGATGGACAGGATTTCATAAACATTAATAGTTAACATAATATTATATATGTAAACCTAATTTCCGTTCTATTACGATAATCTGTCATTCGATCAAAAACCTTAAGAAAATCTGGCAAAATATACTCTTTATTTATGCAATTACATCATATGAAAAATTCACAATAATAAACCCAAAAAATCCACTCACCTCCAATACTTCACATTTACTCTCACCTTTTAACTCACCTTAATTCCGTAAAATACAGAAAAAAGGGGGGGCCAGATCCCCCCTGAATTAAGCTTACTGTTACATACCGCAGACGAATACGTAAAAATTCGTAGTGTCTAGCCAATCCGCAACAGCAAGCTGCTTAACTTGCAGGAACAGCCAGGCGACTTTTCAGCTCCAGTGCAGTATGTAGAGAGATCAGCGCCTGTTCCAGTGACAGAAAGGACTCCGAACCGTCTTGGAAACACTGTAGCGCATGCTGCAGACTTTTCTCATATGGATTCACTTTGTCCAAGACAATTTCTTGACTGCCTGTTTCACTGTATTCGTAAAGTGCAATATCCACACCGCCCTGCATATCATCTTTTTCATGAAACTCCAGTTTAGCCCGTTCAAAATAAGCTTCATAGCCCACCGTAAAAGGATAGGCTGCCGGCATTAACGACGAAGCAATGACTTCTGCTGAAACATTGGGGTTGTTGAAAATAGCCTCTACCAGTGCTTGTCCTTCTTGTCCGCCTTGACTCCCCCATACCCAGGATGGAGCGGTCCCGCCTAACAGCCAGCTTACGAAATCAAGATCATGAATCATCAAATTTGTAGTAATAGTGCCCAGTCCCAAATCTCCCCATAAGGGAGCGGTTTCCCGGAGTAAACGTACTTTAAGAAGCCTGCCGTATTTCTTCTGCACCGCCGACTCATACAAATACTGATAAGCCGGATCAAATTTGATGAACTGGTTGACGAGGACGCTCTTTCCGGATTGTTCTTCAGCATGTTTCATTGCAGCGGCATCTTCAGCAGACAAGCAGACCGGAGTTTCACAAAATACATGTTTACCCGCCTGAAGCGCGTCCAAAGTGTATTGTTTATGCAGGGCTGAGGGCAGACAAATATCAATAATATCAAGGCCGGGATCACAGATGACTTCATCTAAGGAGGTAGTGATCTCAACACCCAGTTCTTGCTGTAGCTTGTGCAGCTTGGATTCATTCCGTCCGAAGACGATCACCCGGCCGATTTCCGGAAATTTCTTGAGTATGGAGGCGTGGTATGCACCAAATCCCGTGCCTAATATGCCAATGTTCATTTACAACAGCTCCTTCTCTCTGATACATTCCATAATATACTTCTATTGTTGACAGCAGAGTGGCAAGAATAGTGGGCGGACTGACAGGAAATTTTTTGAGGGGGGTGCACTGTGCGTGTACACCGTTTGATTGCGATAATATTGCTGATCGAATCCAGGGGGAAGATGAAGGCAGGCGAGCTGGCTGCTGCTCTCGAAACCTCCGTCCGCTCTATTTATAGAGACATTGATGTGCTGGCCGAAGCGGGGATTCCCATGGTTACTTCAACCGGACCGAACGGCGGGATTTCCCTGATGGAGGGTTATACGGTCAATCTACGGCAGCTGAATGGCGACGAAGTCATTCATCTTTATTTAACAGGCATGGGATTTCATACAGGCAGTCAGAGTGAGTCCCGCATCCAGCTGAACAATGCCCTGCTGAAACTGGAAAAAACACTGCCCGCTCCTTATCAGGCGGATATTCGCAAGGCCAAAAATGTTTTTTATTTCGATGATACACCATGGTGGAGCGGACATACTGCGCTGCCTGGTCTGGAGACGCTGCGTACTGCGCTTTGGACAGGGCACAAAGTCAGAGTGGAATATCGTAAAGTGAGCGGGGATCTCTCTACGCGTATTTTGCAGCCATACGGCTTGGTTGTGAAACAGGGGGAATGGTATCTGGTGGCCTTATGCGAGAGGGCGGAGGGGCTGCGGACATTTAAATGTGAGCGGATCAGCGCTGTACATCTGCTCGAAGAGAAATATGAGCTGCCTGAAGATTTCTCTCTGGAAATGTATTGGAAGAGCGGAGAGGAAGCTTTTAAACAATCTAGAAGAGCAGCGGAATATTACCCGGTCACAGTCAGAGTGGATAAAGGAAAGCAGATACCTGGAGCAAAATTCGATGTCATTCAGACTGTGAAAGACGGGAACTCACAGATTGTAACAGTGAACATGTACAGTTTTGAACAAGCCTGCGGGATGGTGTTTACACTGCCTGCTGATGCGGAGGTTTTGGAACCTCAGACTGTGAGAGTTTATATAAAAGAGCGGATAGGGGAATACCAGCGAATGTATCAATAATATATAGGAAAATTAACACTATACTCTAAACAGAGAGTATAACATTATTTGGAAGAAACCAATAGAGCAACATAAACAATATTATGTTACCTAATAGGGATATGAACTTTACGCTTAGAAAAAATAATGACCCCATTAAGTTGCGTTCGGTCCATATAATGGATGCTCTTTTCACACCGTATGAAAGTACGGGGCTTATCGAGCTTATTCACTCTAACGGGCTAGTACATTCAATAAGAGTATTGTACAGCCAATGGATTTGTTAAAATATATGATTTTATGGTATGCTTTTGGTAATTAAAACCGAAAGGGTGATCTAGTCCATGATCTATTAATCCTATCCATTAAGAAAACCTCGGCATTTATTGGTTTTCTGGATAGGAGAGGTCTGGGCTTTTTGCACCTTTGAATGAGTAATTGCCGTTGCTTGTATTCGCATAAGCGCGCATTCTCTTTCGGTGCTATGACCTCCTGTCCATGAGGACCAGGAGGTTTTTTGATGTTCAAAATTTTCATTGAAAAAGGAGGGTGATTTTTGTGCTAGGGCCGAATCCGAACGATAAGTACCCAATTCCAGGAAACCGTAATGTACAATTTATCAAAAATACGATTAATAAACCCAACATAGTGGCGGGGGAATATTCATATTATGATGCCAAAGATGGCGAATTGTTCGAAGAGCAGGTGTTGTACCATTATGAAGCAATCGGCACCAAGTTACTGATTGGTAAGTTTTGCTCAATTGCTGCTGAAACGACATTTATTATGGGAGGCGGCAATCACCGGATGGATGGCTCGACCTACCCTTTCAACATTTTCGCTAATGGTTGGGAGGCATATGTGCCTACGCTGGAACAGCTATCTATCAAAGGAGACACCGTCATTGGAAATGACGTTTGGATCGGTCGAGGGGCAACGATCATGCCAGGTGTCTCCATTGGGGACGGCGCAATTATTGGTGCACGTGCCGTCGTAGTAAAAGATGTACGACCCTATACCATCGTCGGTGGAAATCCAGCGAAAGAAATTCGGCAACGATACTCTTCGGAAGTGGTTGACGAACTACTGAAGATTCGATGGTGGGATACCAAAATGGAGCTGATTAACAGTTATATGGGGGCTATTATTAGCGGCAATCTGGGCGAACTCTTGGAGATGAAAACAAAGATGTGAGGTGCTAAGGAGGGATAGCATATGAAAGCTAAAATTCTAGAGTTCAAGGTTCCCGAACTAGACTCAGGGCCATATGGGATCACATTTGGACCGGACGGGGCCTGTTGGTTTACAGAGCAGAGAGGAAATCGAATTGGACGTATGACGGTTCATGGAAAATATTCTTCTTACCCGGTTCCGACGCCCGAGGCTGGTGTCATGTCGATTGTGGCCGATATGGAGGGGGGCTTATGGTTTACGCAATATAAAGCGAACAAGATCGGCTATTTAACTCCCGACGGTCGACTGACTGAGTTTGAAGTCTCGACACGCTCCGCATCGCCGTTCGGCATCGCAGTAGGACCGGATCAATCCATTTGGTTTACGGAAACATCGGGCAATAAAATTGGTAAAATATCGATTGATCACGAGATCAGTGAGTATTCCTTGCCTCAAGAAAACTGCTTCCCCTCGTTCATAACAAGAGGTGCTGATGGCGCAATGTGGTTTTCGGAGAACCAAGCCAATCGGATCGGACGAATTACTCCAGATGGAGAAATTTATGAGTTCATGATCCCGACGGAAAACGCTTGTCCTGTCGGATTAGCATGTGGTTCAGATGGGGCGGTATGGTTCGTCGAGATCCAAGGAAATAAAGTTGGAAAGATCACGACTGGTGGTCAAATAACTGAGTATGAAATTCCGACCAAAGAAGCGCGACCACATGCAATTACGCCAGGAATGGAAGGCGAATTGTGGTTCACTGAATGGGGGCAAAATCAAATCGGCCGTATAACCACGAGCGGCGTAATTACCGAATACCCTATTCCGACACCGAATGCGGAACCTCATGGCATTGTTTTCGGGTCGGACAATGCAGTATGGTTTGCTGAAGAATGCAACCAAATAGGGATGCTAAAATTCTTTTAAGCGCAGCGGCTTTCGACTAACGGAGAACCTTAATTCAATAAAAACAGCGACAGTCTAGGACCTTATTTTTCGTCCTTTATTGTCGCTGTTTCAATTTCCGGGGTCAGTCTAATCTTTTATTTTCTTTTAACATTAGCCGATTTTAACGCTGGACGGCTTGACGATTACGGATTCAGCCAGTTCTCTGGCCTTAAATCTTCTGTGGGCAGTGATCAGAAACGGAAGCCCGAGGGCGGTAGTCAGTGCCAGCGGTACAAACACTGCAGGACCGTTAGTGGCGCCAAACTGATCCAGCAGCATGCCTCCAAGGATAGGTGCCATTACGCTGCCCAGGCCGTTGAAGCCGATGGTTCCGAAATAAGTGCCTTTCCACTCAGGCTTGGCGATCCGGTCGATTAGCATATCCATCATGGTGAAGAGCAGTACTTCACCGATTGTGAACAGGATGACACCAGCCATGAGAAGAGCGACTCCGCCAGCGATTCCGAACAGCAGCATGCTTAGCGCTACACAGATATTCCCGAGAATTAGGGGCACAATGGGCGAAAACTTGCTGGCCGTGCGGACAATCGGGTACTGGACGACCAGCACGGTCACTGCATTTAGTGACAGCATATACGAGAACACCTTTCCGCCATTCGTAAAATGCGTATTCATCGCCAGATACTGTGCTAGCGTGGAGCTGAAATGTCCATAACCCAGTACACAGAAGATGGTACCGAGAAGCACAGGAAGGAATACGCGGTCCCGGCCAGCGGTTGCCAGTGCCGCGCGCAGTTTAGGTGCCTGAGCTTCTGAACGCTGCGGCAGCGTAGAATGGTGCGCACGGAACTGCGCGAACAGTACAAGTCCATAAGCGATATAGACGATTCCGGCAATCAGAAAGGGAAAGGTCGATTTGGCTGAACCGAGCTGAAGGCCAATGATCGGACCGAAGACTACGCCAAGATTGACAGCGGCGTATCTTAGATTGAATACGAGCAGCTTGTGCTCAGGCGGTGTAATATCCGAGAGCAGCGCTCGTGAGGTAGGTTCGAACACAGCGCGGCAAATCCCGTTCAATGTATTTACGAGGAAGAACACCCACAAATGCTGTGCGGCAGAGAAGCCGAAGAAGACACAGGCCCAGCCGAATACAGAGACCAGCATGACGATTTTGCGCCCGATCACATCGGAGATATACCCGCCATAGAAGCTGATCATCACGCCTGCAAGCGAGCTAACCGCTACTGTAAAGCCTGTCTGGGTAGGGGAAGCGCCGAGCACCTGGGTCAAATAAATGGATAAAAAAGGAATGCTCATCGATGTTACCAGCCGGCCGAACATGGTCCCGATAATAATTGTCCATGCCAAAGGATGAATATGCTGTAGATGTTGTTTCATAAGCTTGTAGATCTCCTAGTCTTCTTTCAGATTTTTGGGACTGTTAATCAACGCTTTGTTATGTATAATTGTAAAGATAAAAGGGGGAAATAAAAGTGTAAGTTTTACACAACCCCTTTCACCTTTAAAGGAGCGATGAGCTTGGATAACAATATCTCTCATTTTCTCCGGTTGGCCGCGGAGGTTAATACACCTTTTAGAATACATGAGACCCTGATGGTAAGTATTGAACAGCTGGCAGAGATTCTTTGCTGCACCCCGCGGAATGTGAAGTTTATCCTGCGCAAGCTTGAAGAGAAGTCGTTCATTCACTGGCAGCCGGGAAGAGGCAGAGGACACATTTCCGAACTGACCTTTATACGCAGTGTGGACGAAGTGCTGGAAGATGCCTTACAGGAGCTTATTGGCAGGGGGAAGATTAAGCAGGGCATAGACCTAATCGGTCTGCCTGAGGTAAACGGCCCTTTAAAGGAACGTCTGCTGACTATGCTAAATAAGCAAATGGGCTATCACAGTGAGACTGAATCGACGGAGGGTCTTGATGTCCTGCGGATCACACGCAACCGGCATATGCAGAAGCTGGACCCTTCCTGCGTATATACCGCTTTTGAAGCCTTTCTGATCGGTCAAATGTACAGCACACTGGTGACTTATGAAGCATCCGGCGGCCGGTTTGTACCGGCTCTGGCCCACATGTGGGAAGTGAATGAGACCTATACCAGTTATATTTTTTATCTGCGCAAAGGTGTGCGGTTCCATCACGGCCGGGTCATGACAGCTAGGGATGTCAAGGAGACATTGCAGCGTTTGAAGGATCAGAATAGTCCGGCCTTGTGGCACTTCCGTCACATTACAGGTGTAGAGCTACTAGGGGATCATCGTATCCGCTTTGATCTGTCTAGGCCAAATCGCTTTTTCCTGCACCTGCTGAGTTCAATCTATATGTCGGTTCTTCCCTGCGATGTGGAGTTCTCTGCGGAAAAACCACTCGGAACCGGCCCATACCGGGTAATGAATCTGAGTGATGATGTTCTGGTGCTTGCTGCATTTGATGATTATTTCGGCATCCGGCCGCTATTGGACCGGGTGGAGATCTGGTATTTGCCGGATCAGAGGGCCAGTGAACGCCACTACCAGCTTCCGGAGGTAGAGGAATTCCGCCTGTCCTCAGAGCCATGCACGAATAACAGCATAGACTATCCGGCTCTGGGATGCAGATACATCCTCACGAATTTCCGCAAAGAAGGACTTCAGCACAATCTTCATTTTCGTCAGGCAATGAGACTTCTATATCATCCGCTTGCGTTGATAAGAGAACTCGGAGGCAACCGGATTACCCCTGCTGACAGTTTCCTTCCCTGGAGAAGCCGAAAGAACACATGGGTTGAACCTTCACTTGAAGAAGTGAAAAAGCTGCTTGATTTAAGCGGCTACAGCGGTGAAGTCATCACCCTTGGCTATCTTCCCAAGAAAGATGAACGGGAGGAAGCGGAATGGCTTCAGCGGCGCGGAGCCGGAATTGGCCTGCAATTTAGACTGCTGGATTACAAGGATTATAATCTGAAAGAAATCATGTGCCAGGCTGATTTTGTGTTTGCGGAAGAAGTGCTGGAGGATGACTGGCAGTGGGGGATGATCAATTATTTTGTGAACAAGTCTAATCATCTTCATGTTTTGCTGGAAGATAGTCAGCGCGACAGATTAGAGCAAGAGCTTGATCACTTTGCAGAGCTGCCTGAAGATGGCAGATGCCGACTACTGGAGCAGATGGAAGACGTTCTCCGCGACAATGCATGGCTACTCTATGGATGCCATATGAACAAGAGAGCGCAGCTTAATCAGAGTTTGTTCGGCCTGCATACCGGCTCCTTCGGGTTTCTCGATATTTCCAGGCTGTGGATTAAAACGGGATTTAAGTAAAGGATTGCGGCAATTGATGACAGTCTCCTCTATTTACAAGTGATAGGATTTGTCCACATAAGGTTAAATAAGTACATAGGATGAGTGGACAACAAATCGGATATCATTTGCGGTGCGGATGTGCCGGTAAATGGACAGATGCGCAAGGAGGCTGCCAGAATTATGGATGAGAAACGCGAATCGATTGGAAATTTGATCAAAAAAGGCAACAGATCCTCAGGATCGGCAGCTATCGGCAATACTTGCATCGCAATGGTTAAAGCAGTTGCTTTTGCTATGACCGGCAGCGGTTCAATGTTCGCAACCATGATGCATTCGATTGCCGATGCCGTCAATCAGGTGTTTGTATTTACGGGCAGTGTCCTGGCTGAGAAAAGGCCCACCCGCCGCTTTCCGGACGGTTTCGGAAGGGTCATCAACCTGTTCTGTATGGTAGCGGTAATTGTCGTTACAGTTATGGCGTATGAAACGATGCTGGAAGGGTTCCATCTGCTGAAGCACCCGGCTGAGGATTCCGGAGGCTATTGGATCAATGTTCTGGTCCTGCTGCTGTCGATTGCAGCAGACGGATTTGTGTGGGTGAAGGCTATGAATGAAGTGCTGCATGAAGCGCGGGTTGAGGCTAAAGGGTTCAGCAAGCTTACTGTCTCACTCAAAAATGTGAAACGGGCGGCTCCTCCGACCCGGCTTGTCTACTATGAAGATCTGGTAGCAACAACAGGGGGGCTGCTGGCCATGATTGCCGTACTGGTCACCGCGCTGAGCGATTTTCATCTGCTTGACGGAATCACGAGCATTTTGATTGCTTTTATGATGATCGGGGTAGCCTTCCGTGTAGGTTATGACAATATGGTTGGACTGATCGGTGTGGCCGCACCACCGGAAATCGAGGATAAGGTAGCGAAGATCATCTTCGACGATCCGCAGGTTACTGATATTTTTCAGATGCGGATTCTGCAGGAGGGGCGTTATTATCATGTAGAAGGCCTGATCGAGCTGCGGCAGGGCTTATCGCTGGCGGATGCTGACGATATCAAGTTTAAGGTGAGGGACAAGCTGCTGGCTGACCCGCATATTTCGGATGTGACCTTAGGGATTTTGGAGGATAACGGAGTCCGAAACTGGGTACCGCAGCATGAATTACAGGATTTTACTTAACTTCAATAAAGGGGAGTGCCGTGCAAAACGGTGCTCCCCTTAACTATGAGTGCTATACACATCCTGCGTTAAGCGGGGCTAGGTGGTTAAACCACCTGCTTACCGTCACACTTTTTGCAGACATCCAGCTTACCGCCGTCGGCACTTTTGCCAATATAGAGCAGTTTAATCCGTGTGCTTCCACAGATTGGACAGGTTCCTCTGCTGCGGGACGGCGTCCGCCAGAGTGCTTTGCCGCGTTTATTCTTGGACATAAGGTTTCCCACCTTCACTCGTAATACCCTATCCTATGCCTGTCCTGGCAAGACTAGTACTTTTCACATTGACATACCAGTTATTTCTAATATAGTGTGAAAGTTGTATTTCATTAATCATCCGGAAAAATATACTTCAGGAGGAAGCTATGCTCACATCGGTTTATATGGTAAGACATGGTGAATCACCAATGAATGAGAGCAGCAAAAACGAAAGAACCAGAGGTTTGACGGAAAAAGGGAAGAGGGATGCCCTTCAAGTAACTGATTTATTGAAACAAGAAGATATAGAGGTTTTTGTCTCAAGCCCTTATCTGAGGGCAGTTTTAACCATCGGGGATTTGGCTGGGGCCAGCGGCCGAGAGGTGCTTTTATACGAAGACCTTAAAGAAAGAATCTTTCTAAATGAAGATAGACGTTTGCCTGATGAGGAGTTAATTCCGCTATTGGAGAAGTCATTTATTGATCCTAGTTTTTCTTTGCCGGGGGGAGAATCGAATGCAGAATGTCAGAGCCGGGCTGTAACCGTTGTAGAAGAGTTATTAAAGAATTATAACGGACGGAAGATAGCTTTAGGCACACATGGGGCTGTAATGACTTTGATTATGAATCATTATGACAAAAAGTACGATTTAGACTTCCTGCTTAACATGTCCAAACCGGATGTATACAGGCTGGATTTTAACGGGACTGGGCTGATTGAGGTTATCAGATTGTGGAATTAGTGGTTCAACTACTGAAGCACAGGCAGCACCAGCCGTAAGGTATTTGATTTGCGGGCTGGCGCTGCTGCGTTTTACATACTTTTTTGGTATTGGACCATCAGATAATGACTCATGAAATGGTAAATCAAAAATACAACAACTACAGCAAGTGTTACCCATAAAGGGGCTGAAATAAGAATCGTAATATAGGCGATCGCCATGATCAGCCATTGCGTGATGTCTGCAGCCTTGGCTTTGGCTCGGTTACGGATAACCGTATTCCGTTCATCGTTATAATCGATGCTGGTCTGCTTCTCAAGCTCAGGGTTTTTGCGTGCAGCACGGTTCATTAATAAGCTTGATATACTAACCCCCGCACTGCCCGCCCCGATGCCGATCAATGTACCCGAGAGAGCCTTGAATTCCTCATTGTTAAAAAAGAAGCTTGCCGCAATTGCGCAGATTCCGATGAACAGCAGTACTGCGTAGAAAGCCGATGATCTTCTCATTTCTGTTCCTCCTCGTAGATAAAAATCTCCTCAACGGACAGGTTGAAATAACGGGCGATTTTTAAAGCTAAAATGATGGAAGGGTTGTATCTTCCATTTTCGAGCGAGCCGATCGTCTGTCTGGATACCTCAAGTGCTGCTGCAAGCTCCTCCTGCTTAATACCGTGCTGTTTGCGTATTTCCTCTAGCCTGTTTTTCAAAGGATCACCTCACTGCGAAAGATGGAAAGCATGCTTTCCATAACTAAAATATCATTAAAAATAATAAATGTAAAGCCTACTTTCCATTTTGTTGAGGATTTGTTGAGGAAGTTGTTAATAGTTCCGCATATTTAAATGGTTCGTCATTTTGGTCAAAAAGCAGCTCATTTCGGCCTGAAAAAACAGCGTATAACTTAAATTATACGCTGTTTTGTTTTATAACGATTTTTATTACAGTCCGCGGCCAAGTTCCCGGTAAAAAAAGAGCGTAAATTACTATTTTATACCATTTGCTAACTGGCTTCCCCCATCTATTCCCGGCCCATGCTATAATGATTCAAAAACAGGCAGGTGGAGAGTTTTGAAAACAGACAAAGCAGCCTCCAGGCAAAAATGGAGATCGGACAAGCTTTCACATTTAGGCTCATCGATTTTTTCGGAGGTGGCCGGCTGGAAGGAGGAGGCCCGGAGGTCAGGTCTGGATGTTATTGATCTCGGCATCGGCAGCCCCGATCAGGCGCCCGCTCCTGAAATTCGCCAAGCTTTAAGTGCGGCAGTGCTTAGAGAGGATAGTTATGCTTATCCGGCTTCCAAAGGAAGTGCTAGATTCCGTAAGCAGGCAGCGGAGTGGATGAATTGGCGGTTTGGGGTAAAGGTTGATCCGGAGGAAGAGCTGGTGTCATTAATGGGTTCGCAGGATGGCTTGGCCCATCTCGCCTTAGCGTTGTGTAATCCGGGTGACCTCGCGATTGTACCTGACCCGGGTTATCCGATTTACACAGGGGCGCTGGCATTAGCCGGAGTTAGAGCCTGGCCGCTTCCGCTGCTTGAGGAAAATGCGTTTCTGCCGGATTTGAACAGCATACCGGAGGCAGTATGGCAGGAAGCGGTCTTTATTCTGCTCAGCTTTCCCGGAAATCCGATTTCTGTAACAGTAGACCTGGCTTATATGGAGAAGCTGGTTGCCCTTGCTCGCAAATGGGATGTGCTAGTGATCCACGATCTTGCCTATTCCGAGATGGGCTTTGGTGATTACCGTCCGATAAGCATTTTGCAGGTGCCTGGAGCAATACATACGGCAGTGGAGTTTCATTCCTTCTCCAAAAGCTTTAATATGGCTGGCTGCCGCATCGGTTTCATGACCGGTAACCGTGAGGCGGTCGCGGCTCTCCGTGAATTGAAGGGCAATGTTGATTACGGTGTGTTCAATCCGGTGCAGGAAGCAGCGGTTCTGGCGCTAGAGATGGCGATGCAGGGGAATGGTCGGCTTGAGGTGGCCCCTCTGTATGAGCGCAGGCGGGATCTGTTTGTTGAAGCGCTAACCAAGGAAGGATGGGCCGTTCCCAGCCCCGCGGCAACGATGTTCATCTGGGCACCGCTGCCTGACGGGTATGCTTTTGCGGGACAGGAGGGACGGTCGCGACAGTTTGCCCATGAGCTGGTGCTGAAGACCGGTGTGGTGGTCATTCCTGGCGATGCTTTTGGGGCACAAGGGGAAGGGTTTGTAAGGATTGCCCTGGTGGAGGATGAAGCGCGGCTTCTTGAGGCTGCCCGAAGAATTGGCGAATATTTGCGGACAATTCGATAGACAGTAATAAGGACTTCCGGGGGAAGTCCTTTTCTTTTATTTCGGCAATGAGACAGCGAACAGTTTACTTTCAAATCGAATCAGTGCTGTTCCGTTATCAATAGCTACATTGCCGAAATAAGTATAGGATAATCCGGTGTTAAACTGGCCGAGCGATGTTCCAGACTCCGCATCCATGACCGAGAAGCTTCCGTCCTCATAGCTTGCAAATACGTAATGATCTTTCTTCTCCACTTTGACGATTTTGCTGGAGGGGGTATTGAACGTTATAATACGGTCGTCTGCGAGATTGACTCCAGTTAATTTGGTGCCTTGCTGGAAAAATGCCATTCCCTCCACAGGGCCGGCAACCCAGGTTCCGTATCCGTCATAGCTTTTGGAAGCAGTGGAATCATTTTGGCCGCGTGTGAAGCGGGTAAGCGAAATTTCCGACTGATCAAGATCTCCACTTGCCGTATAGATATAAGTTTTATCAATAAAAGTGTAGAAGCTGCCCATACGTTTGATATCATCCAGCGACTGATAATTTTCCTCCCCTGTTATTTTTCCGGTTGCGGGGTTCATTTGCACCAGAGTCAATAAATGACCCGGCACAGGGGCTGCTACTGTCTTGTTTTGCTCCCTGGCCCGCTTCTGCAGCACGAAATTCCCTCCATCTACAGAGATGAGATCATATGTTCCTTCCGTTCTCCATAACGGCTTACCTGTTGCCGGGTCCAGACCATAAAATTGTGAGCGGATATTATTGACAGTGCTGGATACAACTAAAACCCCTTTATACTCACCGTAGAGGCTTCCTGCGTACATGGGGATCTTTGGATTTTCCCATAGCTTCTTGCCTGAAACGGGATTGTAGGCGATAATACCTCCGCGCTCATTGGCAAAAATAACTTTCCCGTTAATCAGACGCGCTTGCCCGCCGACTTCCATCGGGAGCTGGGCTACCTTAACCTTCCAGATCAGCTTGCCGGTAGTGGCAGAGATTTTCAGCAGATGATCACTGTTAGCGAAGACAAAGACCGAATTATTCGTTACAATTTGCGGATTGACAGCATTTCTATAAGACCAGAGCAGTTTGCCAGTGCTGATATTTTGGGCGTACAGGATGTTGTTGGCTGAATAATAGATGACGCCGTTCGAGACGGGCTGTTTCCCGGCACTGAATCCGCCACCATCTGCTTTTGCCTGCCAGCGCACTTGAACGGCTGCAGGTTTTGGGGATGGGGAGGCCTTTGCAGCTGCGAAAAGGGCAGAGTGGGTATTCAGCGGATTGATAATTGATGATCTGGCATCTGTTATAGAAGCCATACTGTAAACAAGCAGGCCGGAGGCCAGAAATGCAGTAAAACTAAGTTTGAATTTTGACAAGCAGCTCAACTCCTTATTTCTTCTCATATGAAGTAGACTTCCTGATTACAATAAAGTTTCTTGATTATGGAAAAAAACATTATTTAGTTTACATACTTAATATTATGTAACCTAAAAATCATTTTAGTTCATATGCATACCAAAAAACCTGGCCAGTTCCGGAGAGTTCCGGGCTGGCCAGGCTGTTATCGAAATCTGTAGTGACAGGATTTATTGCTTCAGCCAAGCGGTTGCCAGCAGCAAAGCGCCTTTTTTAGCCTCAGTATCAGCCAGGGCATTCAGCATAACAAAATCATGGATGATACCCTGGAAACGCACAGCCGTTACGGCCACACCAGCTTCACGCAATTTATTAGCATAGGCTTCGCCCTCATCGCGGAGTACATCTGCTTCTCCGGTAATGATCAGGGCTTCTGGCAGACCGCTAAGCTGCTCGAGACTGGCACGGAGCGGGGAGGCAGTGATTTGTGCACGGTCCTCGGGACTAGTAGTATACTGATCCCAGAACCACTGCATGCCTGTTCGCTGGAGGAAATATCCCTCGGCGAACAAGTGATAGGATTCGGTATCAAATGAGGCATCCGTAACCGGATAGAAGAGCAGCTGCTTGACGATTTTCGGCCCGCTGCGTTCTTTTGCCATCAGTGTAATGGCCGCTGTCATATTTCCACCGACACTGTCACCGGCTACCGTCAATTTTCCGCTGTCCAGTCCGTACTCAGCGCCGTCCCGGGCAATCCATTCCAGCACTGCATAGATTTCTTCTATAGCTGTTGGATATTTGGCCTCTGGAGATAGGCTATATTCCGGAAATACTACTGCAGCTTCGGCGCCGACAGCCAGTTCACGGATGAGCCGATCGTGGGTATGGCTGTTGCCGAATACCCAGCCTGCGCCATGGATATATAGAATAACAGGGAGAGCTTTGCCAGTTGTATTCTGCGGACGGAGAATCCGCACACGCACCTCACCGCCGGGACCGCCGGAGACAGTAAGATCTTGAATGTCAGCTTCAGGCTTATAAATTTCGCCGGATTGTACGCTGTTAACAATCTCACGGCCTTTTTCCGGACCCAGGTCAGGCAGAAAAGGGGGTTCCGCATTGTCATTGGCAAATTTAAGGGCGGCAGGCTCTAGAATGATCTTTTTATCTGACATAGTAAGTTTATCTCTCCTTTTAACTGAATATAGGTAGACTCTCTCCACTCCATAAACCTATTTGTACATTCTGAAACAACGGAGTCTTGATTACGTTGGGGGTATATTATTACACTTATTTTGCGAGCTGGACGATCGGTGACGGGAAGAGCACACTTAATCAGACCTCAGCTGTTTTTGCTGTGGTAATTCAATAGAAGCAGAATGGAAAAGAGAACAGGCCGCGTTATCCTTGAGGTATAAGGATGACGCGGCCTGTTTGTATGGGATAACCGGTTTGGTGTATGTTTAGGTATGTTTAGATTACTTTGGACTTCTCCTGCTGGGTATTTACCTCAGACAGGTCAGCAATAGAAGCATGTTTATTTCTTAATAAAATAATAATTGTGAATACCGCAGTGATGACCAGCGGATAGCCAATCGCCCAGCCGGTAAAAGGGAACACAGCCACCGTAGCCGCAAAAGAAATCCAACTGATTATGACACCGGGGCGGTGGTCTTTGAGCAGCCGGATGCCTGCAGCACAGCCGCCAATATAGGTCAAAATGAAAGTGGCATTAGGAAACTGAATCAAGGTGGTAATGGACAATAGACCACTACCATACAGGAATAATACAACTGCATAACAGGTAAGCAAAAACCCTATCGCCCCGGTAGGCGTATGATATCGTTCTGATAAACGCCCCATCCATTTCGGGGCATATCCTTGGCGGGACAACGCGAACGCCACACGGGAAGCTGCACCGGTATAAGCAATAATCGTAGCTGTACAGATGAACAGCCCCGTTAACCCGGCTATGAATCCGCCCCACGAACCCAGCGGCTGGCTGATGATCCAGACCAGCGAGGAGTCTGCTCCGCCCCGGAGGTAGCTTTGGGTGCCGACAGTGGCCAGTGCCGACAGGAAGTAGAGGACTCCGACGATAATGGCGGCAATGGTGACGCCTTTAACCGCGGCACGCTGCGGGTCCTTAAATTCTTCAGACAGATGCGATACTGCCTCCCAGCCGATAAAGCACCAGAACAGAATGGCCGCCGACTGCCCGATACTGGTCCAGCCGTGAGGCATAAATGGTGTGAAATGTGCACTTTCCATCCGCGGCAGTGCTGCGGCGAACGAGAAGACTAATACTGAAATAATGGCGATTACGACAGCGATTTGTACTTTGCCCGCTACCTGCATGCCTATCCAGTTCGTGACTAGTCCGATGGCCAGCATGCCTGCAGCTATCGCAATTCTTGCCCCGTCACCCCAGCCGAGGGCTGCCGTCATATAACCAGCCCCAGTCAGAGCAGCTACCGGCCCGCCGATCGGAACGGACATTAGAAAGAACCAGCCGACCAGGCTCCCGGCTTTCGGCCCGAAGGCCAAAGTGACAAAATACGATACCCCGCCTGCGTTTGGGTATTTGGCGGAGAGCAGTCCCATGGACAACGCCAGGGGTAGAATGAGCAGGGTCATGAACCCCCAGGCCAGCAGGGAAGCCGGGCCGGACATTTCCGCCGCCAGACCGGGAACAATCAGCACCCCCGATCCAAGGACAGCGCCGATGTAAAGGGCAATCGCCTGCGGCATCCCGATATTACGCTCCAGTGAATGATTTTCTTTCATATAATAGTCCCGCTTTCCTTGTATTTAAGTATAGAGTATCAGATAATGAATCCATTGGAAAAACGGAATTATTAAATACTATCCATTCAAAATACCGATAATAGCATGAATCAGGGGAGGGTTATGAACGTTCTATGGAATCACGGCATTTATTCACATTCCTGGTTGTAGTGGAAGCTGGCAGTTTTACGCGGGCCGCCCAGAAGCTGGACTATGCCCAGTCCAGTATTACAGCACAGATCCAGTCCCTGGAGGCTGAGCTCGGCCAGCCTTTATTTGACCGGATCGGCAAAAAGATCATGCTCACCGATGCCGGACGCCGCTTACTTCCCTATGCGCAGGAAATCTCGCGGATGCATTCATTGGCGCGCGATGCGCTGCGCTCAGAGACGGAGCTGTCCGGTGTACTGCGCATTGGTGCGCCAGAATCGCTGGCGGCCTTCCGGCTGCCGGGAATTATTAAGGAATTCCGCGGCTGTCATCCGCAGGTTCAGATTACGCTGAAGCCCGGGGCTTGCTGGGAGCTGACCGATTTTGTCCGTACAGGTGAGCTTGACGTTGCTTTTCTGCTTCAGCCGGAGACGGAGTATAAGGATTTACAATGTGAAACGCTGATTCATGAGGCCATGACAATGATAGCACCGCTGGATCACCCGCTTATGAAGGCAGCGGAGGTTGAACCGACCGATCTTAAAAATGAAACCATTCTCCATACCGAGACGGGCTGCACCTACCGGACACTTTTTGAGCGTCATTTGAACAGTCATGGCGTATTTCCAGATCCTAACTTGGAATTTTGGAGTATTGAAGCAATTAAGCAGTGTGTGATGTCGGGACTGGGTATCTCCTTCCTGCCGCTGATAACGGTGAGAAGTGAGCTGGCAGAGGGCAAGCTGGCCCGGCTGAATTGGAATGACGAGGCGCAGCGTGTAGCCACGCAGATCGTCTATCATCACAAAAAATGGATTTCACCTGCACTTAATGAATTCTTAAACATAGTTCAGACCCATGCTGTCAAGTGGCGTGAAGAGGCGGCCAACAGCTGAGATTCAGTTGTGGTGATTTAGGAAAGAGAATTGATTTTACAGGGAATGTGTCTATGGTACAATAGGATTTCGGAAATGGGGGGATAGTGATGAATGATTCGGAATCAGACTATGAGGAAGAGCTGGAGGCATTTCTGATCTGGATGAAGGATGCGGGTTATACAGCATATACACAGAAATCCTATCTGGCCGATGTACGCGAGTTTCTGGAGGGTCTAAACTCCAAACCGCTTGAATCCGTCAAAAAACTTCATGTAGTCTCCTATCTGACTTCTGTCCGTGAACGTGGGGTGAGTGATGCTACACGTAACCGCAAACATGCCTCGATTAACTGCCTGTTCAAAGCACTGATTGAGCTTGAGCTGCTTAGCGTCAACCCGGCGGCAGGCATCAAGAAGTCCAAAACCGAAAAGAACCGTGAACCAGTCTATCTGGATGAAGGCGACCTGCAGCGGTTTTTATCTGCTATAGACGGCAAATACCGCAGCCGCAATCTGGCTGTCTTTTTACTCATGTCCTATATGGGACTGCGGGTAGGTGAGGTTCATACGCTTAATCTGAGTGATTATAACGCGGAACGCCGCTTACTCCGTGTATTCGGGAAAGGGCGGAAATGGCGCAATGTTCCGGTTCCGGAGGATGTAGCTCCTTATCTGGAGCAGGCAATGAAAGAACGGCTTACCCCGTGGCGCAGCAAAGAGGAATCGATGTTTATTTCCCAAAAAGGCCGGAGGCTCTCCATCCGTGGTATCCAGGGGATCGCAGCTGATACATTCGGACGGTTTCAGAATGGTGTACCTGAGGCGCACCGCCGGCCCTATTCAAGTCATAAGCTGCGGCATTCCTTCGCTACTATGCTGCTGCGCAAGGGGGCGGATCTGCGAACGGTTCAGGAGCTGCTGGGGCACTCGTCAATTCAAACGACAACAGTGTATACACATATCACGAGCCGCGAGAAGGAAGAAGCGATGGCCAGACTGCAGATTAGCATGCCAATGATGGAAGCATAAGTATTTGAGTAACATAATCTACATTATGTAAACATACTTCGAAAAGCTGACGGACTAAACAGTTCGCCGGCTTTTTTTGTCTTCAGATTACTGCTGCAACAGCTTTAGGCATTATTCATAAATAAATAACTTGTTATTACAATGTTTTTGAATTATCCTAACAAAAGATAGGTATATAAACTTTTATTATAAGCAGCGTTGAGAGAAGCAAGTTACGATCATTTAATAGGAGGACTGGACTGTGAAAGAACTGTTTTTTAAAGGAATGACCTATGGCTGGGAATCAACGCGAGGGGCGTTCAGACAGCCCTATGCTGAGGATTCACTGCGCAAACTGGCAGAAACCGGAAGTGAATGGATTGCCTTATCCTTCTGGACATGGCAAGATACTGTGCACTCAACAAATATTTATTTTGATTACGGATATACGATGACTGACAGGGATATCGAGCATGCCGTGCGGCTGGCGAAGGAGCTGGGGCTGAAGGTATGCCTGAAGCCGGTAGTAAATTCAAGGGATGGCATCTGGAGAGCGCGGATCGGTTTTCCTGAGGAAGGGGACAGTTACTGGGAAGCCTGGTTTAAATCCTATACGAATTTCATCAAGCATTACGCAGAGCTGGCAGAGGAGCTTGAATGTGAGATGTTCTGTATCGGCTGTGAAATGGTGGCAACAGAGTCAAGGGAAACAGAATGGCGCAATTTAATAGGTGAGGTTAAAAGCTTATACACCGGTCCTATCGTATACAATGCGAATCACGGCAAAGAGGAGGGCATCGACTGGCTTGATGCTGTAGACTATATTGGCACAAGCGCCTATTATCCGGTAGCCTCCGTTCCGGGTGATTCCTACGAGAACATGCGCCTCGCCTGGGAGGAACAGAAGCCGCGGCTGAAGGCGTTATCTGAGCGCTTCGGGAAGCCGCTTGTCTTTATCGAAATCGGTTGCCGCAGCGCGGTTGGCTGTGCTACTATGCCGTGGGACTTTACGCATAAAGAGCTTCCTGCTTCGGAACAGGAGCAGGCGAATTTTTACCGTTCGGCGCTTGAAACGTTCTGGGACGAGCCCTGGTTTGCAGGATTCTTCTGGTGGGACTGGAGCACTCGCTTGTATAAGGCCGAGGAAGCCTCTTCCAATGTCGGTTTTGACATTTATGGTAAAGAAGCAGAACAAGTATTGCGGGAGTATTATAAACGTCCTGTCATCAGATAATGCAAAAATGATCCGCAGGCTGGAGCAAATGCGCCAGCCTGCGGATCATTTTTTTCCACTCATTCAAGCGGGATGTTAATTGCAACCAAGATACTAATATCATTGTCAGGCAAAAATGTTTCATGTTATATTATCAAGATGACATGGTGAGTAAACTCCGTCCTTTAGCAGTGGTGGTATGCCATACACTGGAAGGACGGTTTCTTTTGTGTGCAGCGATTGGATTACAGTTCAAGCTTAGAGATTTCTGCCTTGAGTTTTTCTCCCGATTTCTGGAACAATGCTTGTTCTTCTTCACTGAGCGGTAAATCAAGGACTTCGCGTACACCGGAGCGGTCAACCACACATGGCGCACCCAGGAATACATCCGAAACCCCGTTATAGTTGTTGAGCAGGGTAGAGACGTTAAGCACAGCACCTTCATTGTCCAGGATAGAAACGACAATACGGTCAAGTGCCAGCGCAATTGCATAAGAAGTAGAGCCTTTGGCATCGATAATTTCGTAAGCGGCATTTTTGGTGTCTTCGAAGATTTCCTGGCGTTCAGCTTCGTCGAAACCAAGATCAATTCCGGCGACATTGGACAGGCTCCATACCGGAAGCTCCGAATCTCCATGTTCACCGATAATTTGACCGTGAATGCTGCGCGGATCGATTTCTTTATGCTTCCCGATCAGATAACGGAAACGTGCACTATCGAGCACTGTACCGGAACCGATGACGCGTCTGCGGTCGAAGCCACTGATTTTAAGAGTGGCGTAAGCCAGGATATCGACCGGGTTCGTTGCAATCAGCAGAATGGCGTGCTGGTTGTATTTCGTAATTTTTTGGATGATGTCTTTAAAGATCGAGATGTTTTTACGCAGAAGATCGATTCGGGTCTCACCAGGCTTTTGGGATGCACCCGCGGTTACGATGATAATATCCGCTTCCCTGCAATCTTCGTAGGTACCTGCCCATAGCTTCACACCGCCGACAAAGGGCATGCCGTGGTTCATGTCCAGTGCTTCACCAAGTGCTTTCTGATGATTAACATCTATGAGTACCAATTCTTGCATGCGTCTGCGTAGAAGCAGGGTATAAGCAGTTGTCGTTCCTACTGCACCTGTGCCGATAACCACGACACGATTGGGCTTGAATGGGGGGGCCATTGTTACATCTCCTCCGAGTTTGAATTTTTTGTGTCCAATCTTAAACATCATAATCGCTAAGTATAGTGTTTTCAAGCATCCTGTTTTTAATCCATTACCCGAAAACGGGCATGCTAACTATAATATTTGGCAGAAGGGGGAGAATTATGTTTACGATATCCACCTTGTTTTTGTTCATTGGAGCCGCAGTGCTGCTGATTTTGATTCCTGGACCGGATCTCATCTTTGCCGTGACTCAGGGGATTACGAATGGACGCAGGGCGGGTGTTTATACAGCTGCCGGACTGGCACTGGGGAACACTGTACATACCCTGGCCGCTGCACTAGGGATCTCGATCATTGTGACTACATCACCGGTGATTTTTACGGTATTCAAAATTGCCGGAGCCGTTTATTTGTTCAATTTGGCTTTTAAATCCCTGAAATACCGCAAAACGGCAATGGTGCTGAAGGCAGGAGAGAAGAAGGACGAGCGTGCACTGCTGCGGAAAGGGCTCTTGATGAATATCCTCAATCCGAAGGTAGCGATTTTTTTTCTCACCTTTCTGCCGCAATTTGTGAATTATGATCACGGCTTTGTACCGCTGCAAATGGTAGTGCTGGGACTGGTCTTCATTATTCTGACTTTTTTGATTTTTGGACTGCTTGCATATTTTGCAGGTGCATTCAGCAGTAAGTTTTTGGAGAAGCCCCGTATGCAAGAGGGTGCCAATCTTACTGCCGGAGTTATTTTTATAGGGCTTGGCATCAAATTGCTGACTACTTCACCCTAGCACAACACACACATCTACTATCGACAGGAGAGAAAAGAAGTATGGATTTATTCCGCAAAAAACCGCTGGTTGCACCTCTTAGTGACAATGCCGGCAAACTCAGCAAAACCTTGGGGGCACTTGATCTTACCACACTCGGTGTAGGAGCGATTATAGGCACCGGCATTTTTGTTATGACAGGAGTTGCAGCTGCACAGCATGCCGGACCCGGACTGGTATTGTCCTTTGTACTGGCCGGATTCGCCTGTGTACTTTCAGCACTCTGTTATTCAGAGTTCGCCTCTACACTTCCGGTATCCGGGAGTGCTTATGCTTACAGCTATGTTGCTTTTGGCGAACTGCTGGCCTGGATCCTGGGCTGGGATCTGGTACTCGAATATGGAGTTGCGGCTGCGGCGGTTAGCAGCGGTTGGTCCGGTTACTTTCAGGGACTCCTGGATGGATTCGGAGTACATTTGCCCACGGCGCTCTCCGGGGCTTATAATGCGGACAAAGGAACTTTTATTAATTTACCCGCAGTGATAATTATTTTGCTGATTTCTTATTTATTAACCCGGGGGGTCAAAGAAACAGCCAGGTTCAATGCTATTATGGTTGTAATTAAATTATCTGTGGTGCTTCTGTTCATCTTTACCGGCGTTTTCTACGTGAAACCGGAAAACTGGACACCATTTCTCCCGTTCGGCTTCCAGGGGGTTGTGAATGGGGCAGCCACCGTATTTTTTGCCTATATTGGTTTTGATGCCTTATCCACTGCAGCTGAAGAGGTCAAACGTCCCCAACGGGATTTACCGATTGGTATTATTTCTTCGCTTGCGATCTGTACGGTTCTCTACATTACCGTCTCTCTGGTATTAACCGGTATTGTACCTTACCAGAGCCTGAATGTAAGTGATCCGGTTTCCTTCGCCTTACGTTTCGTAAATCAGAATACGATTGCCGGATTAATCTCAGTTGGCGCTATTGCCGGTATGACTACGGTATTGCTCGTATTGCTGTTTGGCCAGACCCGGCTCTTGTTCGCCATCTCACGGGACGGTCTGCTGCCGGAGGTTTTATCCAAGGTTAGTGCGAAGACACATACACCTGTACGCAGCACCTGGGTGGTCGGAGGGATAATTGCGGTATTGACCGGCTTTGTCCCGCTTGACCGGCTGGCTAATCTGACCAGTATCGGTACATTGTTTGCGTTTCTGGTCGTATCACTAGGTGTTATTGTGCTGCGCCGGACTCACCCAGACCTTAAAAGAGGCTTTAGAGTACCATGGGTACCGTTCATCCCGCTGCTAAGTGCAGCAGCCTGCGGATATTTGATGTATAATTTGGGCAGAGAGACTTGGATCGGCTTTATCCTTTGGCTGATTATCGGCCTGCTGGTTTATTGGCTCTACGGATACAAGCACAGTAAGTTGAATCGAAAATAATCAAGATACGAAAAGGGGAGAGAGTCTTGTCATCCGAAACAACAGGCTTCAAGCTTCTGAGAACAGCGATTGCTTTTCTCATGATCCTGCTGATCCTCTCGGCCTGCTCTTCATCCCCGGTCCCTGAGCCATCACAGCCCCCACAGCCGACGGAAGCGCCGGAAGAGGGGCAGACGATAACCCTGATTACACCTGGGGATGCCAAGAACGTAACGAATGAGAGTGCACCCAAATATCAAATTCAGACCCGGCTGACTGATTTCCGGCTGTTGAATCCATCGGTGGGTCTTGCCTGGGGCGTCACCAAAAATGAGCTGCGGCTCTATATGACCAGGGATAACGGCGGGACATGGGCTAATATATCACCATCTGCCAATGTGCAGTTCCTGTCCAATCCGGTTTACGGCGAAGAGATTTTTTTCACGGATCCGAGTAACGGCTGGATTATCCGTAGTGCATTTGGCATGACAGAGACAGTGGTGCTGCGTACGACAGATGGCGGCCGGAGCTGGAAAGTATCTTCCTTTCCCGATTCAAATACGATATCGTCCATCTATTTTAATTCACCGCAGAACGGCTGGCTGATGACCTCATGGGATGCGAATGCCACCAAAGAGAGCAAGGCCTTGTACGTTACTGCGGATGGCGGAGCAACCTGGAATATGGTAATGCAGAACGAGCAGTATAATCCGAATCTGCCTAACAATTCAATTCCTATGGCAGGGGTTATAACAGGAATGATTTTCAAGGATATGAACCGAGGCTTTGTGACACTCCAGACGGGTGCGCTGCCCAAAATTTATATGACCAGTGATAGCGGGACAACCTGGAATCCGGGACCGGAAATTCTGGTGAATGAAGAATGGGAAGGCTGCGATAAGGTCATTACCGGCGAACCCGAGTTTTTCGGGGATGATAACACCTCCGGCTGGCTTCCGGTAGCCTGTCAAATTGATAAAAAAAACAGCGTTACCTATAATGGTTATTTTACAGCGAATGGTGGAGACAATTGGAAATTCGTAAACTTTGCACTCAGCAGCCAGACTGGAGTCAACCGCCATCTGCCCCCTGTTTTTTTAAATGCTGATGTCGGCTGGATCCTGAATGGAAATCTGATGTACAAAACGGTAAACCAGGGTCAGACTTGGACATCACTGCCTGCTAGCAGTGTACTTCAATCCAAGCTGCTGGAATATCCGGAGATTGTGAAGCTCCAGTTCATCTCAAACGATGTAGGCTGGCTTCTCATCCAAAAAGAAGTGGACCGCAGATCGATACTGCTGCAGACAACCAATGGAGGCGTCAGCTGGCGGGTTATGTAGTGTTGCGGATCGAAAAGAGGGCTGCCCAGGCAGCCTTCTTTTTTTGAAGCATTCAATCGTTCACGTTCTATGTGATATAATGGGCAGGAAGATTCTGTATTATAAATTCGTACATACGGAGTGAAGACGGTGCCTGACTTTGAGACTATCCAAACGGAAGAAGAATTGCGCGCTATACTCGGATACCCGGGCGAACTCGTTAAAAACAAAGTGATTAATATCCTCGACGGGCATTGCCGGCAGTTTATCTCCCAGTCGCCGCTGCTAATGATAGCTACTTCGGACCATGAGGGACGTTGTGATGTATCTCCCCGGGGTGACGCCCCCGGATTTGTACTTGTTCTGGATGACAGACATTTAGTCATTCCTGAACGGCCGGGCAACCGGAGAATGGATTCCCTGCGGAATCTTTTATCCAATCCGAGAGCTGGTCTTATCTTTATGATACCGGGCCTGGAAGAGACTCTGCGGGTGAACGGCCGGGCGTATATCGTCAAGGACGAGAAACTGCTGCAGCAAATGGAATCCCATGGCCGTAATCCGCTTGTCGGGATTGTGATAGAAGTAGAGGAGTGCTATAGTCATTGCGCCAAGGCACTTAAACGTTCCAGCCTCTGGAATCCTGAATCATGGATGTCTAAAGAGAAGCTGCCGAATATTGCTCAGATGATAGCTGATCATGTGAAGCTGCCTGGTATGAGTGCAGAGAAGGTAGCGGAGTCGCTGAACGAAAGCTATACAAAACGGTTGTATTAAACCTAACTTAACTAAAGATGATTAAGCAAAAAAACGTATTTAAAATTTTCTTTAAAAATGTGAAAAAAATCACATGACAAACGACAAATCCTGTGATATATTTAACACATAGAAAGCAAGTTCATTTTTTCACAAACTTTAATCCCAAAGAGGAGCGATTACAATGACAACTTTTGAAACGGATTATACGACTAGAAACCTGCTGCAATTGTGCTATAACTGCGATGATGCCCACCTGTGTGAAACCGAAGAACAATGCAGAGCCTGCTGGGCTGAGAACGGTATGCTTCCAGTTGAAGAGAACGAAACCAAACAACTCCTTGACCTTGTACATGCTTAATATGTTAGAACAAATAGAAGATTGCAAAGACCACATATGTTCTCGAAACTGAGGGCAACGTGGTCTTTTTGTTTATGTTTTATAGAATTGCAGCTGCCATGTCCCTGATTTTCTTTTTTATGATGCTGTATTTGCGGCTAAGGGCATATACATGTACAGAAGCACCCTGGAGAGATTCAGGGAGCAGCCGCAAGTATTTGGGGATTAAGGGGGAATAAGTCATGGGAATGGGCTCGGATCCTTCTTGGATGTTTGATCTTACCGGAACGGTGATACCGATTTTCCTCGTCGTGATGATTGGCATAGCTGCTGTATCTGTGGGCAGGGGATTGTTTCAATGGAGCCGCAACAACAGTTCACCCTTGCTGACCATCCCCGCCCGTATCGTCAGCAAACGCAGTGAAGTCCGCCAGCAGCAGCTTCAGGATGAAAGCCAGACCAGCCGCACCAGCACGACCTATTATTTAACCTATGAAGCTCAGGATGGTGCGCGGATGGAGTTCAAGGTGGACGGGAATGAATATGGAATGAGTGCAGAAGGGGATAAAGGATTACTGACATACCAGGGGACAAGATACCATGGTTTTCAGCGGCATCCTCATTACTCTACTGCGGAATAGATCTTGTCTTCAAAAAGAGCTGCTGAGCTTATGGCGTCTTGTTTACTATATAATACGTTTTGCTGTACAATCCCCTTGTTTCCGGTTTTGGAACAAGGGGATATTTATATTATGCTAAGCTAACTTTTTGAAGGGAGAATCAACCTCGTGAAATATGCAGATAAAACAGTTATTGTTACCGGTGCCGGTCATGGTATTGGCAGAGCAATTGCCGGAGCTTATGCTGCTGAAGGTGCAAATGTGGTTATTGCAGAGCTGAATGCAGCTCTTGGGCAGAAAGCAGCGGAGGAAATCACACGAACCGGCGGAACTGCTGAATTCGTGGCTTGTGATGTAAGTATAGAGGGACAGATTATTGACTTAGTCGACCATGCTGCCCGCAAATACGGTACCATCGATATCCTGATAAATAATGCGGGGATTGCCAATGCGCACATCAAGACGCTGTACGAGCTCTCAGCGGATGAATGGGACAAGGTGCTAAACACCAATGCCCGGAGTGTTTTTCTGGCCACCCGTGAGGCAGCTAAAATCATGCGTAAGAATGCAGCAGGAGGCGCTGTTGTGAATCTGTCTTCTACCCGTTCGTTAATGTCTGAGCCTAATACGGAAGCTTATGCGGCCTCCAAGGGAGCAATTTCAGCCTTAACGCATGCCATGGCGGTCACATTAGGGGAGGACGGGATCACAGTGAACTGTATCAGTCCCGGCTGGATTGAGACCGGTGATTATGCGCAGCTGCGTGAGATTGACCATAGACAGCATCCTTCCGGACGGGTAGGTAAGCCGGAAGACATTGCCCGGGCCTGTCTTTATTTAACGGAGCCGGAGAATAATTTTATTACCGGCGCACAGCTGGTGATTGATGGAGGTATGACCCGTAAAATGATTTATGAACCCTAAATCAATCTAATAAAAGTCCCGGGAAGAAATTGGGCACTGACTGTCACCTCTTAGGCGGATGCACATACAATACAGCGAGCAGTTAAGAAAAGTGGATGCTTGTGAAGCAGGTTAACCGGAAATCCGGTCATGCGGTCCGGAATACGGATACCTTAACGGATCAAGTACAAGGAGGAGAAAGCGTGGCCGTCATCAAAGCGAACTCAGAAGATGTAAGGGTGCTCGCGCGGCTCATGAGGGCTGAGGCCGAAGAGGATGGGGAATCGGGCATGCTGATGGTTGGCAATGTAGGTGTGAACCGGATTCTAGGCAATTGTCTGGACTTCAAAAACATTCGCAATGTGAATGATATGGTGTACCAGAGTCCGGGCGGCTTCGAAGCCCCGCAGAAGGGATATTTCTATCAGCGGGCGCGGGATAGGGATATCCGCTTGGCCCAAAGAGCTGTAGGAGGTGAAAGAACCTGGCCGGCTTCCAATGCCTTATGGTTCTTCCGTCCTGTGGGAGCTTGTCCTGCCGAGTGGTATAACCAGAGAAATACCGGACGCTACAAAGCCCACTGCTTCTTTACCCCGACTGCTGGAGATTGCCCGGCTGTTTACTAGGCAACGCAGCCCGCAGGAGACAGGCGGACTGATAGGAAGTAATTCGAGAGTCTGTCTCCCTGGCTAACAACTATTAGGAGGTTTTTACAAATGATAGGTCAACCTTACCGTCCCGTTACTTATATGATGGGCAGCAACGCTTCCGGTGGCATGATGCCAGCCGGGTCAATGGGAACTATGGGATCAATGGGAACTATGGGTTCTATGGGATCTGTGGGTACTATGGGTACAATGGGAACTGTCCCGCCTCAAGTTACAAGCGGCAGTCCGATGACTCCGACTGGAACGGTGATGCCGACAACCGCCCCGGTCTTCGAACAATCCTATATCGAGAATATTTTCCGTCTTAACTTGGGTAAGATAGGTACTTTCTATTACACATATGAGAACAACAAAGAGTGGAATGCTAAGATATACAAAGGCGTTCTTGAAGCAGCCGGCCGTGATCACATCATTATCAGCGATCCGACTACCGGTCAGCGGACCGTACTGCTGATGGTCAATTTCGATTACGCAACCTTCGATGAACCGCTCGTTTACCAATATCCAGGGGTTATAGGCAATCCGCCAACCCGCAACTGGCGTTAATTTACTTCTGCTTCCCATCCATAGAAAACAATTCAAAGAAACAGCAGACCCCCTTCAAGGCGGTCTGCTGTTTCTTTGGTACTAGAGCACAAAAGTTGACGGGGCGGGCTCTGAGGATTTAACATATATATTAAAAGTTTTACGCAGATGTCTTCATTTTATACGTTTTGGGGTAGGGATGTCCCAGAGAAAGACAACTAGATCATATTTTACAATGGTTTAGACCTGTTTTTGTACTGCGAGTAATAATATAATATTGTATATATTTATAAATTCGTGATTTCAGTCAGGAGATGAAGGCATTGGGAAATTGATTCTGAAAGGAACAGCTGACGGTATACAGGCTGACATTTTGAACAAACGAAGGAGGTGGGCCTATCCGCCCGAATGAGGAGACGGTGGATAGGAGTATAAATTGAGCGACCCTTTACCCGGTATATTACATGTAGGTCTTATTATTTTGCTTGTGCTGTTTAACGGCTTTTTTGTTTCGGTAGAATATGCAATGGTCAAGGTACGCAGTGGCCGCATTGAATCGCTGATTGAGGAAGGCAGCAAAAGAGCGCTCGCAGCAAGAAATATTGTACACAATCTGCATGCTTATCTGTCCGCCTGCCAGCTGGGCATCACGCTTGCCTCGCTTGCTCTGGGGTGGCTTGGAGAACCGGCAGTAGCCACGATTGTGGGGCCCCTTGTAACAAGCTTAGGCTTTGGCGATACAGCCGTTTATGTGATTTCACTGATTATTGCCTTTATGTTTATCACGGTTCTGCATATTGTCCTTGGAGAGCTTGCACCCAAGACCATTGCTGTGAACAAAGCGGAAGCGGTACTTCTGCTAACCTCGGGAGCCATGAATGTGTTCTATCGGATCATGTATCCGTTTATCTGGATCGTGAATGGATTGGCCCGGGGACTGCTTCGCATTTTCCGCTTGTCACCGGCTTCGGAGCTGGCAACAGCGCACACCGAGGAAGAGATCCGTATTATCATGCAGGAGAGCAATAAGAGCGGGCTCATCGACAATACCGAAATGACACTGGTAGACAATATTTTTGAATTTGCTGATACTATGGCAAGGGAGATCATGATTCCCCGTACTGAAATGATCTGTTTAAACAGCCATCTCTCTACAGAGGAGAACCTGGAAATCGCCTTTGATGGAATGAGAACCCGTTATCCGGTCTGCGACGGCGATAAAGATCACATTCTCGGATTCATTCATATTAAGGATATGATCCGTGAGCAGGCTCCGAAGTACAATGAATTGATTCGTCCTATTCTTACGGTTCCGGAGTCGATCCAGATTAGTGCTCTTCTTAAGGTAATGCAGCGTGCCAAGACTCAAATTGCTATTCTGATTGATGAGTATGGCGGTACTTCGGGCATGGTTACCCTGGAAGACATTATGGAAGAGATTGTCGGAGAGATTCAGGATGAGTTCGATGAAGAACGTCCCGGCGTTGAGAAGCTGGGGGAGGATGAATACTCTATTGATGGTCTTATGCTGATTGAAGAAATTAATGACCTGCTGGGACTTCATATGGAGACGGACGACTATGATACTATCGGCGGCTGGTTGTATTCCAAGCTGGAGGTTAATCCGCCGCAAAAAGGTCAGACCTTCGAATTTGACGGCCATCTGTTTGTGGTGGACGAGACAGACAACAAACGGATTTCCCGAATTAAACTGCTGAAGATGCAGTTGTTGACGGAGGAAGCCGGCGCGTAAATATATATCTACATGAGGCATGGCGCTGAGCAATTACGCTGTGCCTTTTGTAGTAAATAACGGCCTTACGGAACGGATACTATCTCCTTGGGAGAGTATTCCGTTTCTTTTTTTTGATAAAATTGACCATGCTATGATCCAATTTGGCCGATTCGTGCCGTTTCTTGTCGGGTAAAGGTAGTGTAAATAGTATACTTTTACATTACTGAAGAAGAAAGGGGGAGGGGCGAATGCTGCATCATCAGAATCATTACAGTGAGCTGCTGGTCCTCTTTTCCGTTGTAATAGCATTACTTACCTGTTTTGCTACCCTTGATCTGGCAGAGCGGTTGGTTCGGGGAAAGCGAGGGTATCGCTTTATCTTTATAATATCCTGCATTCTGGGTACTGGGATGTGGAGTATGCATTATATCGGCATGCGGGCTATGAAACTGGAGATCACGGTATCGTATGATCTTCCGTTGCTGCTGCTGTCCCTGGTTGTGTCCATAGCCGCGTCTTACGCGCTTCTTCTGCTCCTAGGTAGTCCTTATACACGCAGCAAGGGTTATTTGGCGTTTGGCGGTATATTGTTCAGCAGTGGTATTCTCATCATGCATTTTAGCGGAATTATGTCTATGAAGTTTGCCGGTGACTATGAGCAGAGCCAGCTTTCTGTCCTGCTGTCCATTGTTTTCTCTTTAGCTGTTCCAGTAATTACTGCTTCGTACAACCCCAAATGGATAGAAAATGACTATAACATGTTCACGGCGAAAAAAATAATGCTTGTATCATTACTGACCGCTACCTTAACAGGAACACATTATGCAGTGATGTCAGGTGCGTCATTTCCAGCAGACGAGACACTCAGTTATTCAAGTACAGCTCCCTTACTGGCAGATTCATTCCTCGGTATGATCCTTGCCGGATCGTTTATATTAATCGTACTAATCGTACTGATTCTTCTTTATAAAGACCGTAAACGGGTCCTCTTCTCGGCAAAATTCAATGAACAGCGGTATACGGCATTGTTTGAATCCAGCCCGGATATGGTGCTCTGTATCGATCCGTTCCGTAAAAAAGTCATCAGCGCCAATCCTTCATTGCGGCAAACAACCGGTTATGGAAAGGAAGAGCTGGGTGATTACAGAAAGATCCTGTGCACTCCAAAGGATGAGGCCTTACTTAAGGCAGCGGTTAAGCAGGCGGTGGAAGGGCACTCTGCTAAGCTGGAATTTGCAGTGAAAATAAAAAGCGGAGGAAGGCTGATCTGCAGTACCACTGTCTTTCCGCTCATCAATGACAAACAGCGGCTCGTATATATCGTTGCAGAGGATGTAACCGCAATTGTTAAGTTTCAACAGGAGCTGATTATTGCCAAGGAAGCTGCGGAAAGCGCAGACCGGATGAAAAGTGAATTTCTGGCCATAATGAGCCATGAAATCAGAACACCGCTGAATGGGATTATTGGAATTAATCAGCTTTTGGCAGAGGATATTGAGGATCTGGATCAGCAGGAAATGCTGCGGCTGCAATATAAAAGCAGTCAGGCGCTGCTTAATGTCATAAATGATGTTTTGGATATTTCCCGTCTGGAGTCAGATGGAATGCAGCTGCGTAGTGAAACTTTCCAACTGCCTGTGTTACTGGAGGAGTGTATACATTTGTTTGAGGCAACCGCCAGAGAAAAGAATCTGCAGCTCCATTTGCAGGTATCGGGGGATATTCCAGAATATTTGATCGGAGACAGCTTGAGGATCCGCCAAATTATGGTGAATCTAATCGGTAATGCCGTGAAATTCACTCCATTTGGTGAGGTACATGTAACTGTAGAATCCTCTGGTGTGCAAGAGAATGACCAGGGATTAACATTCAGAATTAAAGATACAGGGATTGGAATTCCTCAGGAAAAACTGGAGCTGCTATTTCAGCCGTTCACCCAGCTGGATGCCTCCAATAGCAGGCAGTATCAAGGGACAGGGTTGGGCCTTGCGATTTGTAAGAAGCTGATAGAGCTAATGAATGGACGGATCTGGGCAGAGTCGGAGGTTGATAAAGGTACCGAGTTTATTTTGAATATTAGGCTGCCGTCCGCGGAGACGGAGCTTCTACAAGTGCAGGATAAGAATGAACAGAATGGGAGGCAAATGAAACCGGAGGCCGTGTAAGCTCTTGTTTGCCAAAGTGAGAAGTTTAATTATATAATTTTAAATTATATGATTCATATCTTATAAGTCCTAATGGACAGAAAGGAACTCTCATTTGAGCCAAAACAAACGGAAAACCGCCGCGATTCCCCAAATGAGCAAACAGGAGAAACGTAAGGCAGAGCTGGAGCAGCAGAAGCAGAAAACGAGAATCCTGATTGTCAGCACAATAGCTTTAGTCATCATTATCTTTGTAGGGTTATATTTGCTGGCAGCAAAGGACAATTCTAATGAGGGTTCTTCCGCCGAGCCGGTAAGTTTTAACTACAGTGAACTTCCAAGACTCGGAAAAGAGGAGGCACCGGTCAAAATCGTCGAATTCGGTGATTTTAAATGTCCGGCCTGCGCTCAATTCACCGGTGTTATTAAGCCGCAGATTGTCCAGGAGTATGTGAATCAGGATAAAGCAGCCTTTTATTTTGTAAACATGGCTTTTATCGGCCCGGATTCGACTACAGCTTCACTCGCCGCATTGTCTGTCTATCATCAGAACAGTGATGCATTCTGGACCTATTATGACGCTCTCTATGCCAATCAGGGCGACGAGAACAAGGAATGGGCGACCACAGACTATTTAGTGGATCTGGCCCGGAAGGAAAGCCTACCGGTTGATTTTGATTTGCTGCGCAAAGATATTGAAGACAAGACCTATATGGATGAATTACAGACCGATATTGATCTTGCTAAAAACGTCGGAGTTAGTTCAACACCAACCGTATTTGTTAATGGAGTGATGGTTAAAGAACCGTTTAATATTGAAGCCATCGACGCCCAGATCAAAGTCGCTTCTGAAGCGGTGGTTGCCGAGTGATGAAATTCTCTACCTTTTGCCGTCGCCACTGTCTGTATCTGGCCTGGTTTGTGTCCATCATTGCCGTTGCCGGTAGCTTGTACTTAAGTGAAGTCCTCAAATATGAACCCTGTAAGCTGTGCTGGTTCCAGCGTATCTTTATGTATCCGCAGCTGTTTCTGCTTGGAATTGCCACGTACCGGGGGGATAAGCGCATCATTCCCTACGTATTGCCATTAAGTATTATTGGCGGGAGCATCTCACTGTATCACTATGCCGAGCAGAAGATTCCTGCGCTGAGCAAAGTGCTTCCATGCACCGTCGGCGTTCCTTGTAATCAGGATTATATTAACTTATTGGGGTTCATTACAATTCCATTAATGGCTCTGACAGCGTTTGTGCTGATCACAATATTGCTGTGGACCGGACGCAAGACTGATCAGACGGAATAGACAGAGGGTAGACTGAATTTCAAGCCTAAATTATTCCTGATTTTTCTGTCACATTTAGCATCCAAAACACTCAAAAACCAAGGTAATGAGGGATAATGCAAGAGAATGAAAGATCACCTTATCCCCGATCTTGGATTTGCGTGTTTTGGATGTTTTTTCATTCTTTTTTCATTTGATTCAAAGCTTTACTGTAAATGCATTGTAGACTATCATTAGACCTTGTGAGAAGTTGAATATGCGCTGAATTTTCCGAAGGGAAAACGGGGGAACCAAACTTGGCCGTAAGGCCATTGGGGTGAATCGGAAGCGGCCAGAATGACCGCAACTGTAGGGCTACCACAGCCCGAATCCGCCAGCTAACCTCGTAAGCAAGGGTGGGATAATGACCATGCCTAGGCATGCGGATCATTTCCGTATGCTTATTTTTGTGCCTGCATTTATGAAATCCGCCTATGAAAACAGCGCACGGTACTACCGTTTCAACTCACAAAGAGAGGAACTGTTACTACAATGGTAAGCAAGGTAAAACGACTATTGATCGGGCGTCCGATGAAGTCGAACGAACTCGATCATGAAAAGTTATCCAAGGTGAAAGCACTGGCTGTCCTGTCTTCTGATGCGCTCTCGTCTGTAGCCTACGGAACGGAACAAATCCTGATTGTACTGGTGGCCGCAGGTTTCACTGCCATCTGGTACTCACTGCCAATTGCATTAGCCGTTCTGGGCTTGCTGGCCATACTTATTTTGTCCTATCGCCAGACGATCTTCGCTTATCCGCAAGGGGGCGGGGCGTATATCGTGGCCAAGAGCAATCTGGGTGTTCCTACCGGTCTGTTAGCCGGAGGCTCTTTATTGGTAGACTATATTCTTACTGTTGCGGTTAGTGCCTCAGCCGGTACAGACGCGATTACATCCGCTTTTCCAGGTTTGCATGATCATTCTGTACTGATTGCGGTATCCGTTATATTACTATTAACAATTGTCAATCTGCGCGGTGTTACAGAATCGGCTTCTTTTATAGCAATCCCGGTATATTTGTTCGTAGTATCTATCTTTGTCCTGATTATTGCCGGAGTATTCAAATACATGACCGGCGGCGCTCATGCCAATGTGCCTGAAATCGGGTCCGCTGTATCAAACGTCAGCCTGTTCCTCCTGCTTAAGGCATTCAGCTCCGGCTGTTCGGCCTTGACCGGGGTAGAAGCGGTATCGAATGCGATCCCGAACTTTAAGGCGCCGGCAGAAAAAAATGCAGCCAAAACCTTGATGATGATGGGGCTTATCCTTGGTATTATGTTTACAGGAATTACCCTTCTGGCCTACTGGTACGGAGTAATGCCTGATGAAAAAGCAACCGTTGTTTCACAAATTGCTGAATCCACTTTCGGCCGCGGCGGTTTGTACTTCTTCATTCAAGGAATCACCGCTGTGATTTTGTTCCTGGCAGCAAATACGGCATATTCGGCATTCCCGCTGCTTGCTTTTATGTTCGCCAAAGACAAATACCTGCCCCATGCCTTTATGGTCCGCGGAGACCGGCTGGGCTTCTCTAATGGTATTATTTTTCTCGGAGTGCTATCAGCATTACTGGTTGCTGCGTTCCACGGAAATACAGAAAGCCTGATTCCGCTCTATGCGGTAGGGGTATTTATCCCGTTCACTTTATCCCAGCTTGGGATGATGGTGCATTGGTATAAGGATAGACCAAAGGGCTGGCAAAACAAATTCGCCGTCAATACAGTGGGTATGCTCACTACACTTACAATTACACTGATTTTCATTATTACGAAATTCTCAAGTGTCTGGATGGCCTTCATCTTCTTGCCGGTTGTTATGATCGTATTCCACCGCATTCACGGCCATTATCTGAATACTGCAGATCAGCTGCGCATTTGCCCATCTACAGATAAACCGTGTATCAAGGGCAGTACAGTAGTAGTTCCGGTCGCTGGTGTTACCCGTGCCGTGCTGCATTCGATCAGCTATGCGAAGTCTCTGACCGAAAATGTGGTCGCTGTCTACGTTGGTTTTGATGAAGAAGAGATTCACAAGATGGAGCAAAAGTGGGAGGAATGGAATCCGGGCGTCCGCCTGATTGTCCTTCGTTCCCGTTACCGCAGCATCATCCGTCCATTAGTGAAGTTTATCGATACGGTAGAGTGGAAGACTGCTTCGACAGACCATATTACAATTCTGATTCCACAGTTTATCACTAAGCATTGGTGGCAGGCGATTCTGCATAACCAGACCAGCTTGTTCATCCGCTCGTATTTAATGAATCAAAAAGATATTGTTGTAGCGACAGTACCCTATCATTTGCACAAATAGACAGGTATATTCCAGCAGACGGCTGTTTCCGTATTTCACGGATGCAGCCGTTTTTTATTTAATTTAACCGATCTGATTCTCAGTATACAGATGGGGAAATAAATAATATATTGACATAGATAATGAGAATCAATATCATTTAAAGAGTTAAGGCGAAGGCATTCCAAAAACCTTTGACCAAAAAGGATAAATATACAGGAGGGGTATTACATGTTTTTATTTGATCAAAAGAAATCCGGGAGTAGGAAGCTGGTGTTGGCCGGCCTCTTGACTATGACTGTTTTATTGTCCGCTTGCGGCAATAACAACAATGGCAATACGGCTAATTCAAGTGCTGCACCTGCGGCAACAGCTGAGGCTACCGCTGCACCGGCAGAAACCGCTGCTCCGGCTGCGGAGAAGACTGTGACTGACGCCATGGGACATAAAGTAACTGTTCCGGCAAATCCACAGCGTGTGCTTGGTTCTTATCTGGAAGACTATCTGGTAACACTCGGGGTAACTCCAGTTGCCCAATGGTCGGTGTCAAACGGGATTCAGGACTACTTGTCCGACGCGCTTAAAGATGTGCCTACAATCAGCTACGATCTTCCGCTGGAGGCTGTAACCAGCTTCGCACCGGACTTCCATATCGTCCAGTCTGAAGGCACTGTGCAGAATGGTCTGTATGATCAGCTGAACAAAATCGCACCTACCTATGTACTGGGCGATGAAATCAGCAAGGACTGGCGCAAAACGCTGCTTACAATCGGTGACCTGCTGAATAAGACTCCTGAGGCTGAAAAAGCAATTGCTGACTACGACCAGAAGGCTGCTGATGCTAAGGAAAAAATTACAGCATCATTCGGTGACAAATCCGTTGCCATTCTGTGGCTGGTGCAAAAGAGCTTCTTTATTGTGGATGAGACACGCAGCAGTGGCGCTGTATTATACGGCGACCTTGGCTTGAAGCTTCCTAACCTTGTAACAGAGATTCCGGCTGACTCTAGAGCGACCTGGAATCCAATTTCACTTGAGAAACTGGCTGAACTGACTGCCGATCATATCTTCCTTGTAAACAGCGATAAAACAGATGCATCAGAAATTCTGAACGGACCCATCTGGAAGGGTATTCCTGCGGTTAAGGCAGGAAATGTTACCGAACTCAGTGCATCCGGCAGCTGGCTCTACAGCGGCGCTTATGCTAATTCCAAAACGATTGATGATGTACTTAGCGCGCTTGTAAAATAAGTGAGCTGAAATTTCACAACCGCTCGGGAAATGTGCAGGTTCTTTTACCTTCGGGTATAAGGCCTGCATCTTTTTTAGGAGTATTGTGAAAAATAGAACAAATTTTTCATGAGATCCTTGGAGTCTTGTACATGTTTCTTTTATTTGCGATAATGAGAATGATATACAGTATCAATCAACTGATATTCGTTATCATCGATGACTTGAATTTAATCCATTAAGGGGAAGACTTATGGCCGCATCTACACATTCTACAGCTAACCATACAAAGATGGATGGAGCGATGCCGCTGAAATCTAGACCAGCTGCGGCAGCTTTCATTTTACTTTTCGGACTTGCAGCAATGGTCTTCGGTCTCGCGCTTTCCGTTTCGGTAGGTGCGGCAGATATTAAGCTGGTAACGGTCTGGGAAGCTGTATTCAGGTTTAACCCGGATCTACAGCAGCATCAGATCATCAGGGAGTTGCGGATTCCCCGCGCACTGGCAGGCGCTTTAGTCGGAGCCTGTCTTGCCGTCGCAGGAGCAATTATGCAGGGAATGACCCGTAATCCGCTGGCAGACTCTGGTCTGCTTGGCCTGAATGCAGGTGCCAGCGCAGCGTTAGCATTAACCTTTGCCTTAGCGCCAGCGACATCCTTTTTATACATCATGTTGTATTGCTTCATCGGTGCCGCAGCAGCATCTATTCTGGTATTCGGGATAGGTTCACTTTCCCACAGCGGTCTGACGCCGCTGCGGCTTACTCTGGCAGGTGCAGCAGTAAGCGCGTTGTTACTTGCCGTGAGCCAAGGGGTAGCAATTTTGTTTCATCTTTCCCAAGACATCGCCTTCTGGATGGCTGGCGGCATCGGAGGGGCCAATTGGACCCAGCTTAGAATCATGACACCATGGATTACGGGAGCACTGATTCTCGCCATGCTGCTGTCACGCTCGATTACCCTGCTAAGTCTGGGCCGGGATGTAGCGGCAGGGCTTGGGCAGCGCACAAGGCTAGTACAATTTACCGGAATGATTGTCGTCGTGATTCTGGCAGGAGCGGCTGTTTCGACAGTAGGACCTATCGCTTTTGTCGGGCTGATAATACCGCATATAACACGATATCTGGTCGGCGTGGATTACCGGTGGATCCTGCCCTGTTCGGCGGTGCTGGGAAGCCTTCTGATTATTTTTGCTGATATTGCGGCCAGACTTATTAACGCCCCTTATGAAACTCCGATTGGCGCTTTAATTGCTGTTATCGGCGTACCGTTTTTTGTATATTTGGCAGGCAAGCGGAAGGGGGAGCTGTAATGAACCGATTCGAAGCCTCTCCCGCAGTGAAGCCGCGACGCAGCCGCGACATCACCATAATATCTCTGCTGGCAATACTCATTATTGTCATGTTTGTGATCAGCATGAATACCGGACTCATGCGCTTGTCGCCGCTTGATGTCTTACATACATTGCTTGGCGGCGGAACTGAGCAGCAAAAGCTCATTCTGTTTGATTTCCGGCTGCCGCGCATCGTGATTTCAATACTCGTCGGTGCAGGCTTTGCTGTATCAGGCTGCATTCTGCAAGGTCTGTCGCGCAATGCCCTGGCCGAGCCATCCACACTGGGCATCAATGCTGGTGCGGGATTTGCTGTCATCATTTTTATCTCGTTTGTACCGGCTACAACCGCTGCCCATATTTATGTACTTCCGCTGATGGCACTGGTAGGAGCTGTTTTTACTGCCGCACTGATTTATGTTTTGTCTTATCGCCGTGAAGACGGCTTGTCACCCACCAGAATGATTCTGATTGGGATTGCAGTAGGAGCGGGTATCTACGCTTTCCAGCTTATTCTATCCTTAAGGCTGGATCCGCAGAATTTTCAATTCGTGTCGATTTGGCTGGCCGGTAAAATATGGGGCGGGGATTGGCGGTTTGTACTTGCGCTTTTGCCTTGGATTGTCATTCTGCTTCCATTTGCCTTCTATAAGTCCCGGGTGCTTAATCTGTTGAGTCTGGGCGATCAGACTTCGGCAGGGCTCGGGCTGTCGGTGGAGAAGGAACGTATTCTACTGTTGGCTGCAGCAGTCATTCTGTCAGGTGCCTGTGTTGCCGTAAGCGGCGGCATTGGATTCGTGGGTCTCATCGCACCTCATCTGGCCCGCAGGCTGGTTGGTCCGAAACATCAGGTGCTGCTGCCGGCATGCGCATTAGTGGGCGCTCTGCTGTTAATTACGGCTGATACCATCGCCCGGTGGATTCTGCAGCCCGCAGAGATACCGACCGGTATCGTTGTGGCAATCATCGGCGCACCGTATTTCTTATATTTGTTAGCCAGATCAAAGGCCTGAAATAATAAAAATTCGTAAGGAGTGGATATCATGTCAGAACGATTGAACACAGAACAGTTAAGCATTGGGTATGCAGAGGCTACGATTGTTAATGGCCTGAACTTGTCGCTTCCGACTGGAAAAATCACGGCGCTGGTAGGGGCAAACGGATCCGGGAAATCCACCATCCTCAAAACCATGGCACGGATTATGAAGCCTAAGAGCGGTAGTGTCATGCTGGACGGAAAATCGATTCATACGCTATCCACCAAGGAAGTGGCCCGCCAGTTGGCGATTCTGCCGCAGAATCCGACAGCTCCTGACGGACTGACGGTATCCGAACTGGTTGGGTATGGCCGCTATCCGCACCAAAAAGGATTCGGAACGATGACGCCTGAGGACCGCAGCATTATCGCAAACGCGATTACAGTGACGGGGATGGAGGAGTTCCACGATCGCCCGATAGACCGCCTCTCCGGTGGCCAGCGCCAGCGGGCCTGGATAGCTATGGCCCTAGCCCAGCAGACAGATATTCTGTTCCTGGATGAACCGACTACCTTCCTTGATATGGCTCACCAGCTGGAAGTGCTGCAGCTCTTGCAGAAATTGAACGAGGAAGAAGGGCGAACCATCATCATGGTGGTGCATGATCTGAATCATGCCTCCCGTTATGCTCAGCATATGGTGGCGATTAAATCGGGTACGGTAATCAGTGAAGGTACTCCTGCAGAGGTTATGACACCCGATGTTCTACGCAAAGTATTTGGTATTGAATGTGACATTGTTCCAGATCCGCGTACCGGCGTGCCATTGTGCCTGCCTTATGAGCTTGCAGCCTCAAAGGCAGCTGGTTTGTAGATTCCGCTGAAGGTGCAGGGAACAAAGGAGGAATTACTATGGATGAGGCACAGACACCTGAACTGATAAAAGATTTTGGCAGCAAATTTGATCTTCATCCCGTAGTACCAGAGGGTGCGAGGTATTCTTTTGCCGCTAGTGAGCTGGCCCGTGAAGAGGGCATGAGGGCCTTTATAGAGTGCTACCGGCCAATGATCAAGGGGCTGGATGACAAAGTAGCGGCGTCTTATTTCGCCGGGTCATTCGGCAACGTGGCGCTTGCCGTGCAGTACGCAATTTCTGTTTACTCTGCGATGCCAGAGGTCAGCTTGTCCAGCCTGTCTGTGCATCTCATTCCTGCTGAAGGATACTGGCGGGTAGCCTTTTCCTTAGACGAATCGAACTTCAGTCCGGCTCCTACGGATCCTGAGCTGCGGATCTGCTGGCGAAACGGCAGGTTAACACAATTCTATCAGGAAACTGCAGCACCACTACTGAGTGTATTATCTAAGGTTTCAGGCCTTGGACTCAGTGAGATTTGGGGACAGCTGCCAACCAAATTCAATTACTATATTGAAATGCTGGCCGACGGCAATAATAGCGTCTTTATGCAGACCGTACAAGCTGACTACAAGTATCTGACGGACGAAATGCCTGCAGCAGTATTTCAGCTTGCGAGAAATCCGTTCCACGTGAAGGTACGGAAGGTGGAAGCACTTGCTGATCCGGCTTCTACGGTCCAAATGCGCAACCGCTGCTGCCTTTACTACCGTACAGAAGGGGGAAGCTACTGCTATACTTGCCCCCGGCTGACAGAGGAAGAACGGGCCAAACGCAGAGCCGAATACCGTAACAGCACTGCTTCGGCACAGGCTTAGATTATATTTTATGAAATTGCCGCATAATTTATATAGGACAATTTCAAGCGAGGCTCCCGGTCATTGACAAGGGAGCCTGTTCGTTGTTACAGTTGTGGTTGCCGTAGTTAGGCTCTGAGTTCTCGGTATATTCTGCATAGATTAATGCCATTCTTTTTCCTTCGGATATATGTAGATCATCATTTTCAGGTAGTTAAAGGAGCATGAACGATGAATATCAATAAAATTCAAGAAGATTTGCAGCAGCTGCTTCCCATTGGAGTAGTTAGAAGCGGTGAAGTGCTGAAATCTTATGTGTTCACCCAAATAGGAGGCAAAGCGGACATCCTGGCTGCGCCCGTTTCGTATGAGGAAATCCGAACCATAGTTACATATGCACGCGAGAATCACATTCCGCTCACCATTCTGGGTAACGGTTCGAATGTCATTATCCGTGATGGCGGTATAAGGGGGATTGTCCTTCAGACCTCGGAGCTTAGCCAAATAGAAATTCAAGGGGAGCTTCTTGTTGCCCAGTGCGGTGCTAAGATTATTGATGCCTCTTATTATGCCCTGGAACAAAAACTGTCAGGCCTGGAATTTGCATGTGGTATTCCCGGAACAGTCGGTGGAGCTCTGTATATGAACGCCGGAGCATACGGCGGAGAAGTAAAGGATGTACTGGAGAGTGCCCTTGCCCTTAACCAATCGGGTGAAATGGTCACTTTACGAGGAGATGATCTGGAGTGGGGGTACCGGCACAGCATTTTTGCCAGTGGAGAATATATTGTGCTGGAGGCGCGGTTTGCCCTGAAGCCGGGGGATCCGGCTCAGATCAAAGCTTCAATGGATGAGCTTACTCACTTGCGGGAGTCAAAGCAGCCTCTTGAATATCCTTCATGCGGCAGTGTCTTCAAACGGCCGCCAGGGCGTTATGCCGGCCAGCTGATTCAGGAAAGCGGTCTGCAGGGAACCCGGATCGGCGGTGCTGAGGTTTCCCGTAAGCATGCCGGATTTATTGTTAACGCGGATAATGCAACCGCAAGTGATTACATTGGGCTAATTCAGCACGTGCGCGCTGCAGTTAAAGACAAATTCGGCGTGGAACTGGAGACCGAAGTGAAGATTATCGGAGAAGAATAAATCAGGCCGCGGGAATTCCCGCGGCCTTTTATATCGCTTAACTCAAAGTAAGGGTATATTTCGCACGGTCCGTCTGCAGCTCGACTTTATCGGCGTCAATTGTCTGCAGCTTAAGACCGCTTACGGCGATTTCATAGCTTTGCTGCGGAAGCGGCACAAGATCACCATCTGCATTCAAGGTGCTTCCCGAACCTCTCAAGATCAGCGCGTCGCCCAGATAATCATCGATGGTATCCTCTGAATCCCGGTAATCAACGCTCTCTAAACTGAAATGGACCGTATCCAAATCATTCAGCTCCTCTTTAGTAATTACAATCGTTTCATTTACTTCTGAGGTAAGCCATTCCATAAGCTTTTGCACGTTTTGTTCCATTGGCTGATCCCATCCTTGTTATTGGAGATTATAATTTTTAAGTTACCCCTTTCATTGAAATTGAATCCATTTTGTAAAATTAGCTTGAACGGCCAACTGTGGCAATAAACGTTGAAGATTTTGATTAATTACATTAATGATTTATTGTATGAATCTCACCGGAAACTCATAGTACATTGACAGAAGCAGGAGGAAGAACACGGCTGCAATGTTTGCCTGCTTATTCAGGAGTGTACAATACTACTATGCGCATTCTATGCAATTCAAATTGACTGTAGAAGGTGAAGCTGATGTTGAATGCTGTCCTGTGGGGAGCGGTTTCCGGATCTGCTGTACTAATTGGTGCGCTAATGGCGCTTTTTCTGCCTATCCGGACAAAGTTTATTGGCTTTATTATGGCATTCGGAACAGGAGTGTTAATCGGAGCCGCCGCCTATGAGCTGCTGGACGATTCCGCTAATGATGGTGGACTTCTCCCGACCATTATCGGATTTACAGCCGGTGCGCTGGTATTCACCTTGTTCGACTGGTACATCTCGCGAAAAGGCGGCTCCGGACGCAAACGGTCCGTTAGAGGTGCTGGCGGCTCCAAGGGAAATGGCAGCGGGCTGGCGATTTTTGCTGGTACGGTGCTGGATGCGATTCCTGAGTCCATCATGATCGGGGCCAGCCTGATCTCCGGTCAGGGGGTTAGCCTGCTGTTAGTTATTGCTATTTTTATCAGTAATATTCCCGAGGGGCTCTCCAGTACGGCCGGACTCAAACAGGATGGCTACAGCAAAACTAAGGTGATGCTGCTCTGGCTCAGCGTACTCGTTATTTCGACGCTCGCCTCGGGTGCTGGCTATAGCTTTATGGATCATGCCAGCGGATATACAACGGCGATTATTGCCTCTTTTGCCGGGGGCGGAATCATTTCGATGGTATCCTCCAGCATGATGCCGGAGGCCTATGAGGAGGGAGGTCCGCTGACCGGATTTATGGCCGCGCTAGGTATGCTGTGTTCACTAATTTTGGATCATCTTTGAGGGTTGCCAGCGATCCGCGAAACATGATATAGTTCAAGACGCTAGTATAAGTATAAGAAGAATTCTGCGTATATGCCGCAGGAGAGGTTCGCAAACTCCCTCTATAAAAAACTAAGGCCGCTTTGTGCATATCGACAATGTATATTTATCATGTTATGCCCATGCGTCAATAAGACAACAACCTGACCGCCAGACGGCTAGAGAATGCCGTATCCTGGTGTCTTTGAGGTTTGTCTTCTTAGTAGAGCCAAGTTTTCGAAATCTCGTTCTTCTTTCCGAATCCGGCAGTAGCCGCAGGAAAAGAGAGGGGTTTTTTGTCATGTCAGAAGGCAGAATGAAAGAGGAAATGCAGGAAGTTACCCTGCTGGGCAATCAGGGAACACAATATAAATTCGGGTATGCTCCCGAAATCCTGGAAAGCTTCGATAACAAGCATCCCGGCCGTGATTATTTTGTGAAATTCAATTGTCCGGAGTTCACCAGTCTGTGTCCCGTTACCGGGCAGCCGGATTTCGGCGTGATGTACATCTCTTACATTCCGGATATCAAGATGGTTGAATCCAAATCGCTGAAGCTCTATTTGTTCAGCTTCCGTAATCATGGTGATTTTCATGAAGATTGTGTCAACATTATTATGAATGATCTGATCTCCTTGATGAATCCGCGTTATATCGAAGTGTGGGGCAAGTTCACACCGCGCGGCGGCATTTCGATTGATCCTTACTGCAACTGGGGACGTCCGGGAACCAAGTATGAAGCGATGGCCGAGCACCGGCTGATGAATCATGATATGTATCCGGAGAAAGTTGATAATCGGTAAGGCCCAGAGCAGTAGTGGAGAGGAGAACGGAAAATGAATAAAAAAGCACTCGTTGTATTCAGCGGCGGACAAGATAGCACCACTTGCCTCGTATGGGCGATTAAGCACTTCGAAGAGGTTCAGGTAGTTACTTTTAACTATAATCAGCGGCATGCAGCCGAGATTGAAGTTGCCAAAGAGATTGCTGCAAAGTTTGGTGTAAAGCAGCATATTCTGGATCTGGGACTGCTCAATCAGCTAGCACCTAACGCCTTAACACGGGATGACATCGAGATTGAAGCCGGAGAAGATGGGGAACTGCCAAGTACGTTCGTGGACGGGCGTAATCTGTTGTTCCTGTCCTTTGCCGCGATTCTGGCTAAACAGTTGGGCTATGCCAACATCATCACCGGTGTATGCCAGACGGATTTCAGCGGGTATCCCGACTGCCGGGATGTGTTCGTGAAGTCCCTGAATGTGACACTCAATCTGTCGATGGACTATGAATTCGTTATTCATACGCCGCTGATGTGGCTGGATAAAAAGGAAACCTGGAAGCTGGCCGATGAACTGGGTCACTTTGACTATATCCGTGAGCACACGTTGACGTGCTATAACGGCATCGTGGGCAGCGGCTGCGGCACCTGTCCGGCGTGTCTGCTGCGTCAGCGCGGCCTTGAGCAATACATGGCAGAACAAACGAAAGGTGGTCTATAATGCTGGGCGAAGTATCGGTCTGCAAAATATTCACCTTTGATTCCGCTCATCAGCTGGTCGGACACAAAGGCAAATGCAGCAACCTGCATGGGCATACCTATAAGCTTGAAGTTGTGTTAAAAGGCAAACCTTTAACCGAAGCAGGGCACTCTGATGAAGGCTTTGTTGTGGATTTTAGCGACATTAAGGCGATTGTGCAGCAAATTCTGGTAGACCGTCTGGACCATGCTTTTCTGGCGATGGGGAATGAGCCTGTGCTGGAAACTCTTCAGAATTCCGGTTCTAAAGTGGCGCTGCTCGGATTCCGTACAACTGCAGAGAATATGTCTGCCTATGTGGCCTATCAACTGAAACAGGCATCATTGCCGCTGTATTCAGTCAAGCTGTGGGAGACGCCAACCTCTTGGGCAGAGGTAATTGCTGCAGATATCCCGGAGGATGGACCTGCCTACCGCCTGTACGGGGGCTGTGACTGTGAGTAAGATACCGGTAATTGAAATCTTCGGCCCGACGATTCAAGGGGAGGGCGCTGTGATCGGTGTCAAAACAATGTTCGTCCGTACCTACGGCTGTGATTACCGTTGTAGCTGGTGCGACTCCGCCTTTACCTGGGATGGCTCTGCCAAGGATATTGTACGGATGCTGGAGCCGGAGGAGATTATGAATGAGCTTCTTGCGCTGGCCGGCCAGAACTTTGACTCTGTAACCATTTCCGGCGGGAATCCGGCCCTGCTCGGCAGCAGTATGGCGGAATTTGTTGCACTGCTGCATGAGCGCGGCATTCAAGCCGCTATCGAAACACAGGGCAGCCGCTGGCAGGACTGGTTCTATGAGATCGATACACTGACGATCAGCCCCAAGCCGCCAAGCTCGGGAATGAAGACGGACTGGGCGATGCTGGACAGCATCATGATTAAGCTGAAGGAGCAAGGTAAAGCTGCGCACAGCCTGAAGGTCGTGGTGTTTGACGAACAAGACTATGCCTATGCCAAAAGCGTGCATCAGCGCTATCCAGGAGTTCCGCTCTACCTGCAGCCCGGGAATGAGAATGTGACGGAACCGGGGGACATCTCGGCACGTCTCTTAGGACGGCTGGAATGGCTGTTCAATCTTGTGATCGCTGATCCGGAGATGAACCGGGCACGGGTGCTGCCGCAGCTGCATGCGCTGATCTGGTATAACAAGCGGGGCAAATAACTTCAGGGAACAAAGGGGTATCTTAGCACCATTTGATGGTGTTTGAGATGCCCTTTTTTGCTGTATTGCCTTATGAAAAGTTATAATATGGAATAGCGGAATGATCATTTTTTCATAAAAAAGGAGGTACTGCCATGGAATTCAAATCGCCGCAGATTAATCTCTACGTCAGCGATTTAGCCGCTTCACGGGAGTTCTATGAAATGCTTGGGTTTAAGCTGACATTTACTGCCGAAGTTGAGGGTCAAGCGGTACATCATGAATTTGTGCTGGACGGGTTTAAGGTCGGGCTGGCAACCAAGGAATCTACCCATAAAATACACGGGTTGACACCAGGGGCGAATTCCGGCAGTGAAATTGTCCTGTGGACAGAAGACACTGACCTTGCGGTACAATATGTGCTGGAGAATGGTGGCGTGCTGCTGTCAGAACCACATGATTTCTTGAACGGTCTGCGTTCAGGATGGGTTCAGGATCCGGATGGAAACCCCATCCAAATTGTTAGCCGGACAAGCGGGTAGCAAAACCGTGCAAGCCGCGATTGTAACCCGGTGGATGATAGAGACCGCCTGATTCAAGCGTATCCAGAAATTTCACCTGTTGCGGATCTACTGGGCCTCTTGGTCTGATATAATCTTTTTCAGTATAAATAGTAAAGTAGTATCGAAGAGCCAAGGAGGAGTTATCAATGTCAACCGCACTGCTAATTATTGATGTTCAAGAGGCGATGTTTTCTTATCCGGATATGAAGCTGTATGACGTGGACAATGTAATGAACCGGATTGTATCTCTGCTCGATAAAGCGCGATCCGCAAACATTCCGGTTGTGTATATTCAGCATACGGAAGACGAGGAGTATACCAGGGGATTGCCGACCTGGGAGATCAGCAGCCTTGTGAAGCCCCGGGAAGGTGAGACAATCGTTGAGAAGCCGACCTGGGATGCTTTTCACCGGACCCGGCTGCATGAAGAGCTCCAGCGTCAAGGAATTACAGATCTTGTGATCTGCGGGATGCAAACGGAGTTCTGTCTGGATACTACGTGCCGTTGTGCCTACAGTATGGGTTACAACAGTATACTCGTTCAGGATGCACACAGTACCTTCGATAATGGAAAGCTAAGCGGTGAAGAAATTGTGAGGCATCACAATGGAGTGCTCGGTGGAAGGTTTGTAAGCCTGAGTCCTGCCGATGAAATAACGTTTCAATGAATCCAGTGAAAACCGCGATGAAGCCAATCCGCCGTTCCCGGCTGAGGCTGTTTGCCGGCAAGCGGTATTTTACCTGGAAGAGATACTTACAATGGCTGACCCGACCTGTTAAAAAGGCGAAGGTTCGCACGGCTGACCCATTGGACCATAAAGCAGCCAGTCATGCAACACCGCTGCTGCGCAGTTTACGGAATGTAGATATGCAGCTCCAGTACAATAAAATCACGAACCTGAGGCTGGCCGCAGCGAAACTGGATGGACTGCTGATCCGTCCCGGCGAGACCTTCTCCTATTGGCGAAGCATCGGCAAGCCGACCCGCCGCAAAGGCTATCTGGACGGAATGGTTCTCTATTCCGGAGGTTTTCGTTCCGGCACGGGTGGGGGGTTATGCCAGCTATCCAATCTGATCTACTGGATGACGCTGCACACACCACTGACCGTAACCGAGCGGCACCGGCACAGCTATGATGTCTTCCCGGATGAGCGCCGGACTCAGCCTTTTGGCAGTGGAGCTACATGCGCCTATAATTACCTTGATCTGCAGCTCAAGAACAATACAGAGCATACGTATCAGCTGAAGCTTCATCTGGATGCCACTCACCTGCATGGTGAGTGGAGATGCGAAGCGGAGCAAATGTACCGTTATGAAGTATACGAGGCGGATCATGTGATCAGCCTGGAGCCATGGGGCGGCTACATCCGCAGCAACATCATCCGGCGCAAGGTGCTGACACGCAGCGGAGAACTTGCAGGGGATGAGGCTGTGGCGGAGAACCATGCGCTGATGATGTACTCCCCGCTGCTGTATCCGCCTGCCGGCACGGAAGGAGCGTCGAAACCCTCATGAAGCCCGGTAAGGACTGGTATTGGAAGACTGATGAGGAAGTGGGGCTAAGCAGGAGAAGCACTCGGCAACGGCATATCAGGGTTTGGCTGGTGTTGTTCATCGTTCTTCTGACAGCCGCTGGTCTTGGAGCTTGGCTTCTGATGGAGGGTGTATTTGACTTTTTCAGGCATATTGAGGGTTAAGACTTTCAGATTTGGGGATAAGCCAGAGGAGTTTAGGGTTATAACATAGTATGCTGCTAACCACTGTAGCCCGCTAAGTTCATTACTCTATTTCCAAAGGAGTGGACCTCGTCATGAAGGCAGTAACATATCAAGGGAAAAAGAAAGTCGAAGTCAAGGAAGTAGCCGACGCTAAGCTGGAAAAAAAGGACGATATTGTTGTACGCATCACCTCTACCGCAATTTGCGGCTCCGACCTGCATATTTATAACGGCGAAATTCCGGGCATGCATGATGATTACGTCATCGGGCATGAGCCGATGGGAATTGTCGAGGATGTGGGACCGGAGGTTACTAAAGTGAAAAAAGGGGACCGTGTCATCATTCCCTTTAACGTAGCCTGCGGACAATGTTATTTCTGCCAGCATGAGATGGAAAGCCAGTGCGATCATTCGAATGAGGCCAAGGACACCGGAGGATTCCTGGGTTATTCAGATACGTACGGAGGTTATGCCGGTGGCCAGGCAGAATTGCTTAGAGTGCCTTATGGCAACTTCGGACCGTTCGTGGTGCCGGAGGATGCGGAGATGGAGGATGAGAAGCTGCTCTTCCTCTCTGACATTGTACCTACCGCCTGGTGGGGGGTTGAAAGTGCTGGTGTGAAGCCCGGAGATACCGTAATTGTCCTGGGCTGCGGTCCGGTCGGCCTGCTGACCCAGAAGTTCGCCTGGATGAAGGGAGCTTCCCGTGTGATCGCCGTTGATCATGTCCCGTATCGTCTACAGCATGCCAAAAAGACAAATAATGTGGAGATTTTTAATTTTGAAAAAGTCAAGGACATCGAGGCGCATCTCAAGGAGATTACCCGCGGCGGAGCGGATGTAGTCATTGACTGTGTCGGGCTGGATGCTAAAAAGACAGTAGCGGAAAAGGTGGAGACAGCCTTGATGCTTCAGGGCGGGTCGCTTGGGGCCTTCCGGATTGCGACTCAGGTAGTCCGTAAATTTGGGACCATCCAATTAGTCGGTGTGTATGGCCTCAACTATAATTTGTTCCCTCTTGGCCAGTTATTTGAACGCAATATTTCACTGAAAATGGGGCAGGCACCGGTCATTCACTACATGCCGACCCTCTACAAGATGATCAAGGAGAATAAGTTCGATCCCACTGACATTATCACCCACCGGCTGCCGATCAGCAGAGCGGAGCATGGCTACCAGGTGTTTCAAGAGAAAGAAGAGGATTGCATCAAAGTGATTCTTAAGCCTTAACATAAGCTGAATAGCTGTACACTCTTAGAGGCATGAGTTCTAGCGGGCAGCAGGAACTTGTGCCTCTATCAAATGATTTTTCCTGAAAAAGCTGCTTTTTTTCGAAAATTGAGGTAAATTTACATAGGTATCATCTAACTGACCTGAAAGGACGCTTTGCTGTGAATGCTAAAAAACCGCCCGTTCCGGTTCCGCTATTAATGCTGATTGGAATTGTGGCCATCTCTTTTTCGTCCATTTTTATTAAATGGTCCTCGGCTCCGGCCTCTGTTCAAGGCATGTACCGGCTGTTGTTCACTTCGCTGCTGATGCTGCCGTTTGCCCGGCCTTACAGCGGAGCAGCCTTTGCCTTGCGCCGTAAAGACTGGGTGCTGCTCGGATTCTCCGGTATGATGCTCGCCTTGCATTTTTTACTGTGGATGGGCTCGCTCAAATTCACTTCCGTTGCCAGCTCAACGATGATAATGGCGCTGGAACCCGTTTTTATTATGATTGGGTGCTATGTACTGTATAAAGAGAAAAGCACACTCTCTGCGATTACCGGTCTTGGGATTGCGATCTTCGGAACCGTATTTATCGGCTGGGGTGATATTGGACTGTCTCCGGATAATGTAAAAGGTGATCTGTTGTCCATTGGCGGAACTGCCGCTGTTGCGGTACATATGATGGTTGGCCAGCGCCTTGTTTCCCGTATGCCGTCTTATCTGTACAGCCTAATTGTATTTATCTCCGCATCTATAGTTTTCGCGGTTTATAATGTGCTGGCCGGTATTCCGTTCTTTGATTATCCGCCGAAAGAGTGGGGGATTTTCGTTCTGCTGGCTGTGGTACCGACTGTCTTTGGCCACATATTATTCAACTGGCTGATGCAGTATGTATCGGCTACAACAGTCTCAATGAATATACTCGGAGAACCGGTTGGGGCGAGTATTCTGGCTTTCCTGCTGCTTGGAGAGAAGCTGAACGGACTGCAATGGACCGGGGGCTTGCTTGTAATGGCAGGACTGGCTGTCTACTTATATGCAGGACGCAAAAAAACACTGGGGATTGAAGATTCTCTTCCCAGCGCATCGTAAGCAGAGGAACAGCTAACTTCACACATAAAAGGGGTATTTAACATAATGAATGATCATGATTTGAACCAGCCAGCAGCGGCTTCCTCCAGTGAGGAAACATGGAACGAAGATACGTATGCTGCCTGGACCAGCCGTTTCGGCACACCTGCGGAAGCTGCCGCAAAGCTGGCTAAAGATCCGCAGAGCAGATTATTTCCGCTGAATGCTTATATAGGAGAGGTAAGCGGGAAGAAGATTATGAACCTCATGGGTTCAAATGGTATGAAAGCTGTGGCGCTCAGCCTGCTCGGAGCTGAGGTGAGTGTAGCAGACTTCTCTGAAGCCAACGCTCGTTATGCAGCTGAACTGGCGGAGGAAGCAGGCGTGAAGCTAACGTATATCGTCTCTGATGTTCTGAAGCTGCCAGAAGGAACATTGGATAGCTCCTATGACATTGTTTTTGCCGAGATGGGGATTGTCCATTATTTTACCGATCTTACGCCATTTATGGACACGGTCTATCAGCTGCTGGCTCCCGGGGGACGGTTCGTACTGCGGGATTTCCATCCGGTTACGACCAAGCTGATTACCTCTAAGGGATCGACAGCCAAAGTACGCAAGCATAAGGTAGACGGTGATTATTTCGACACGACCCTGGAAGAGAAGAAGGTATCGTATTCCAAATATCTGCCTGCTACAGGGCAGGAGCCTGGAAGTGAACAGAAGCATAGTGTGGTTTATTGGCGGCGCTGGACACTAGGGGAGCTTGTGACAGCGGCAGCACGCAGCGGACTTATCATCCGCGAGCTGGCTGAAGAGCCGAACCTGTCGTCAGATGTGTATGACAAGGGAATTCCCAAGACCTTTACCTTGGTTGCTGAGAGAAACTAAAACAATAATAAACCGGCATGATCATGCGAGCTTTCCCAAAAAGCAGAGCAGACATGCCGGTTTATTATTATTTAATGACATTAACTATAATTATTAATGTCATTAAATATAACGACTACATTTGGGTAATATATAGAAAATGTTTGTTAATAAACGATATGTTGCTTAATCTGCGGACCCGCTTTCGCCGGCAACCTCTATAAATGCCTGCTGCAACGGTGTCAGCGTATGATCTTTCCGCCATGCCAGTACAAACCCGCCCTGTTCCGCCTGATTGCCCGGAAGGGGGGCATAACGCAGACTTCCCAGCGCCAATTCCGCTTCGATCCCCGCCTTGGAGAATAACCCCACGGAGCCTCCTTCACTAACCATTCTTTTATGTGCTTCTGGAGAATTCACCACAGCATGATTCCATAACCGGACCCCGTTAGCCTGTGCCCATTTGTCAGCCGTCTCCCCCAAATAAGAAGCGGGTTCATGCTGAATCCACGGCTCAAGCGCTAGCAGCTCGGCTGTTAATTCCGCAGTTTGTGCAAATGGATGACCCGGTGCAAAGATAAGTACCACCTCATCGTCAGCCATAATCTTCGTATGAAAAAAGTCATCGCCGCTATCCGCCAGATGCAATACTGCCATCTGGATTTCCCGGCTCCGCAGCCGTTCCCGCAATTGCAGGTCGCTTTGTACCTTTAATGAGATATCGATGCCCGGATGCAGATTAATGAATTGTGAGAGCAGCTTTGGCAAAACATATGTACCAGGAATATAAGAAGCTTCCAGCTCCAGATTTCCTGAAGTAAGCGAAGAGAACTGCTTAACACTACGCTCTGCTTCAACAGCCAGGGAAACGATTCTTACAGCATATTGATACAGCGCACGACCAGCATCGGTCAATAGTACACGGCCGCTTCGGTATTGAAAAAGTGAGGTACCCAGTTCACTTTCCAGACTTTTCATATGAAAGGTTACAGTTGGCTGCTTCAAGCCCATCTCAAAAGCCACATCCGTTACCTTTTTATATTTTTCTATCAGAACAACGATTTGTAGTTTGGTTATATTCATGACTTTCCCCCAGATGCGTACTGAAAATTTATCGTTTTATATCTCTAATATAGATTATATCTATAATGATATACATTTTCTATTAGTATTTTTATCTTCCGTTTTACAAAACCAAGACTTTTCTCTAACGAACGAGCTCTAGAATAAGAAGAGTAAAGCAGAGAGACAACATAGAGGAAGCTTCCAAAGTGAGTTTTGTCAGAAGCAGATTCGATGGGGCACAACCACACAAAACCTAAGCTAATGCTTCCGAAGCAAAAAAGCAGAGGCTAACCAAACTTTAGGAGGAACAAAATCAATGCAATTCAGAAAATCGTGGATCATGGCTTTGGCATTAACCAGCGTAGTGGCACTTTCGGCATGCGGCAACAACGGAAATAATACCGCAACTAATAACGGGGGCAATAACGCAGCTGCGACAAATACACCTACAGAAAGCAGCAGCGGCAGTGATTTAAGCGGATCGATCCTGGCTTCGGGTTCTACAGCCCTGCAGCCGCTCGTTGAGCAAGTAGCAGAAAGCTTCATGGACGCAAATAACGGCGTTGACATTCAGGTTCAAGGCGGAGGAAGCGGCACCGGATTGACACAGGTTGCTGAGAAACAAGTGGATATCGGAAACTCCGATGTATTTGCAGAAGAGAAACTGAAGGATGCCGATGCTGAAAAAGCAAAAGCACTGGTTGACCATCAGGTAGCAGTTGTGGCTATCGCCGCTGTATCCAACCCGGATGCAGGCGTAGACAGCTTGACCAAGCAGCAGCTGGTTGACATTTTCACAGGCAAAATCACGAACTGGAAAGATGTAGGCGGTGCAGATCAGGCGATTCAAATCATCAATCGTCCAAGCAGCTCCGGTACCCGTGCAACCTTTGAAAACTTTGCGCTTGGAACCAAAACGGAAGATCTTCAAGGCTCTGTACAAGAGGATTCCTCCGGTACAGTTAAGAAAATGATCGGTGAAACTCCGGGAGCTATCGGTTACCTGGCTCTGTCCTACCTTGACGATACCGTGAAGACCCTGAACTATGATGGTGTTGAGCCTTCTGTAGACAACGTAATTAGCGGTAAATATCCGGTTTGGGCTTACGAGCACATGTACACTAACGGCGAGCCGAATGAGATCGTAAAAGCATTCCTTGATTACATGCTTACTGACGAAGTACAAAACGGCGACGTTGTTGACCTTGGCTACATTCCGGCAAATCAAATGCAGGTTTCCCGTGATGTGGAAGGCAACGTAACTAAGAAATAATTAAAAACACAATTATCACTGGATATCATCCACTAGAACTTCATGTGATTAGAGGCGGAAATCTTCTGCCTCTCTTTTCACTTTAGAAAGAGGGAGCACCTTGCGGGTAAAACCAAAGAAAACACGGATTGAAAAACATCATATTGAAGACTTTTTAGGGCGTATTTATATGTCCTTTTGTGTGCTGTTACTAATCGTGATCATTGTATCAATGGTCTATTTTGTAGCGTCTAAAGGGATCGCTAACTTTGTCAGCGGTGAAATGAAGGTGTCGGATTTCTTGTTTGGCAGTAAGTGGGCACCTGAAGCGGATACACCTTCATACGGGGCACTGCCTTTTATTACTGGTTCATTCCTTGTCACGCTGCTCGCTGCACTTATTGCAAGTCCTCTTAGTATATGTGCCGCTCTGTTCATGACCGAAATTGTTCCGGGCTGGGGGAAGAAGCTGCTGCAGCCGGTAATCGAGCTGCTATCAGGGATACCTTCCGTAGTGTACGGCTTTGTAGGACTCAGTGTTATTGTTCCCTTCTTGCGAAACACCTTTCCCGGCCAGGGCATCGGGGTTGCTGCAGGCGCGCTTGTGCTGTCGGTTATGATTCTTCCGACCATTACAAGCGTGGCTGCAGACGCGCTTGCTTCTTTGCCGCAAAATTTGAAAGAATCCTCATTTGCGCTCGGTGCCACACGGTGGCAGACAATCTCCCGGGTGATTCTTCCGACTACGCTGCCAGCCATTATGACTGGGGTAGTTCTGGGGATGGCCCGCGCGTTCGGTGAAGCTCTGGCTGTGCAGATGGTTATCGGTAATGCGCCTTTCGTGCCGCGCTCGCTTTTTGAATCGGCTTCCACATTGACCAGTGTAATTACGCTCAGTATGGGGAACACAACGATGGGCTCGCCGCAAAATAACGCGCTATGGAGTATGGCGCTGGTTCTTATGCTGATGACGTTTATCTTCGTCCTCCTCGTAAGAATGCTCGAAAGGAGAAATAAGATTTGAAGCCGAGAACTGCAGACAAAATCGCCACTACGCTTATCGTCTTTTTCGCATTGCTGATTGTAGCCATTCTGGTTGGGCTGCTGGGTTATATTCTGGTCCGCGGACTCAATCATATCAGCTGGGATTTCTTGACCTCAGCACCGCAAAAAATCCGCGCAGGCGGAGGAGTAGGGCCGCAGCTGTTCAATTCGTTGTATCTGCTGGTGCTCACCTTAATCATCACCGTTCCGCTCGGCCTTGGCGCCGGGATCTATATGGCGGAATATGCACGTCCAGGTAAGATCACCGGTTTCATTCGTCTGATCGTAGAGGTGCTCTCATCATTCCCGTCTATTGTTGTGGGTTTGTTCGGCCTCCTCCTGATCGTCAACTACTTTGATCTTGGCTTCTCGCTGATCTCCGGTGCGATTGCTCTGACATTCTTCAACTTGCCGCTGATGGTGCGGATTACGGAGCAGGCTTTCCGAACCGTACCGAAGCAGCAAAAGGAAGCAGGGTTTGCGCTCGGGCTCTCCAAATGGAAGATTGTGACTTCGGTATTGCTTCCGGTTGCACTGCCTACGATCATCACCGGAACGATCCTGTCCGCAGGACGCGTCTTCGGGGAAGCAGCGGCACTTATGTTCACAGCTGGGATGAGCAGCCCTCGCCTGAATTTCTCAGACTGGAATCCGCTGCATTCGAACTCACCGCTTAACCCGTTCCGTCCGGCCGAAACACTGGCTGTGCATATCTGGAAAGTTAACAGTGAAGGTCTGGCCCCGGATGCAATGCAAATCGCTGCCGGAGCCTCGGCGGTGCTCGTAATTATGGTCCTGCTGTTTAACCTGCTTGCCCGTTACTTCGGCAGATTTATTTACCGCAAGCTTACAGCATCCAAAAGAATGAACTAATCAGTAATTATTAGAGATTAATAGGAGGAGTAAGAGATGGGAACAGCGGCAGCGGTGCGGGAATCATTTCAAACCGAAAACCTGAGCATATTTTACGGAACATATGAAGCGGTAAAGGGGATCAGCCTTCCCTTTGCCCAGAATACAGTTACAGCGCTGATCGGGCCTTCGGGCTGCGGCAAATCGACATTCCTTCGTTCCTTAAACCGGATGAACGATGATATCTCCGGTTCGACAACGAAAGGGAGTATCTGGATTGACGGTGTAGACATCAATGCCTCCGGAACGGATGTTATCAAGCTGCGCCAAAAGATCGGAATGGTCTGGCAGAAGCCGAATCCTTTCTATAAATCCATTTATGACAACATCGCATTCGGCCCAAAATACCATGGAATTAAAGGTAAGGCCGCACTGGATGAGATTGTGGAGAGCAGCCTGCGCCGTGCAGCCCTGTGGGACGAGGTTAAAGACCGTCTGAAAGACTCGGCACTCGCCTTGTCGGGCGGACAGCAGCAGCGTCTCTGTATCGCCCGCGCATTGTCGGTTAATCCGCAGATCCTGCTGCTGGATGAGCCGGCTTCGGCACTTGATCCTGTATCTACAGGTAAAGTCGAAGAGCTGATCAAGGAACTGAAGGAAGAGCTTCGTATCGTCATCGTCACGCACAACATGCAGCAGGCAGCGCGCATCTCAGATTACACTGCATACTTTTATCTGGGTTCACTCGTCGAATATGACAAGACAGAAAAGGTATTCAGCAATCCGGAGAATCAAATGACACAGGAATACATTATGGGCCGTTTTGGCTGATTTACTTTACTGAATCATTCTCATTGATTTTAAGAAGCATCCCTCGGGATGCTTTTTTTACTTGGTGAATGCAATGTATAATGTACATTATGTCCGTTATAGTTTACAATCGGCAAATAAGGCGATCAATAAAGGAGGGGATCCGGTGAGTGAACTTAAGAACATGAAGCTGAAGCTGGCGCGGGTTCAGAAGGATCTCTCCCAGGAACAGCTCGCAGAAGCAGTGGGGGTTACGAGACAGACGATTGGTCTGATTGAAGCCGGCAAATACAATCCTACGATCCGTCTGTGCATTGCCATCTGCAAAGTCCTAGGAACGACGCTGGATGAACTTTTTTGGGAGGAGCAGGAAGGATGAAACGGAAAGCAATCAAGGATGAGCGAGTCACAGGAGAGGTTCACAAGCTGCGGTCTCACAGTTTCGGTATTCTATTTGTCGGGTTCATGATCAGTATTATTGTAAAAGCTTTTGTGCTGGAATGGGAGCTGAAGTATTGGCTGGACAGTTTCCTGATCGTTATGGTCGGTTGCTTATATTTTACGGTCAGAAGTATTAGAGCAGGTCTGTTCTTAATGCCGGACAAGCCTGGAGATGTAAAGCGTCTGAAGAAAAGAAATCTGATCAGCGGGGCAGCGGCAAGCATGTTCTGGGCTGTTTGGATGTTCGGCGATGACCTGATGGCAAAGGAGAAGCTAGATGTAACTAAAAGCGTAGCAAGCATTCTGGTGGGAGCTATAATCTTTTTCATCGGGTTTACCTGGCTTCAGTGGTTAATGATTAGACGCTCCAATAAACATGCGGAGGACAGGCTGGAATAATTCATGATCCCTCTTGCAAAACTAATGTCATTAGTTTATATTGTAACTAATGACATTAGTTTTGGGAGGGGTTATCATGAGAGTCACTCAAGCAGGGGATTTATTACAGTTAACTTGGATGCCGAATTTATTTCCCGTAAATTGTTATCTAGTTATAGAAGAACAAGAACTTACTGTAATCGATGCGGCGTTGCCGTTTAGTACTAAAGGGATTATTGCGGCTGCTGCCAAGCTGCAGAAGCCGATTACACGGATTGTCCTGACTCATGCCCATGGCGATCATGTGGGAGCCTTAGATGAGCTTAAGAGACAACTTCCTGAGGCCAAGGTCTACATCTCTGAGCGGGATGCTGCCTTGTTGAGAGGTGACCGTTCTTTACGTCCAGGTGAGCCTCAGACACCGATTAAAGGGTCGGTACCGAAAAAACTAAAAACCGTAGCGGATGTACTTTTGCATGAGGGAGATCTGGTTGGGTCACTGCAAGCTATCAGCACTCCAGGGCATACCCCGGGATCAATGTCCTTTCTAGATCAGCGCAGCGGCGCTCTGATTGCCGGAGATGCTTTCCAGACCTTCCGGAGGACGGCTGTTTCGGGTACAGTAGTGCCATTATTCCCTTTTCCGGCTATGGCTACCTGGAACAAGGAATTAGCTCTTGCGAGCGCTCAGAAGCTGCTGGGATCATCACCCACTATTCTCGCACCCGGTCATGGCAACCTGTTAAAAAACCCTCACGCAGCGATGCAGCAGGCCATTAATAAAGCGCAGCAATCACTGAGAAAGGCAGGAAATTGAATGTCACCCAGAGCAGGGCTAGATACGCATACACTGGTACTTGCAGCGGCGGAATTGGCTGATGAACAAGGCATTGCAGAAGTGACGCTGGCAGGACTTGCGGCCAAGCTGGGCGTACGCTCTCCATCGTTGTATAATCACGTTAATGGGCTTAAGGAGCTGCGCACACTGCTGGCTATCCACGGGCTGGAACAGCTCCAGACTGCTATGGAAGCCTCAATCGTAGGCATCAGTGGAGATGCAGCGGTTCATGCCATGAGTAGAGCTTATGTTGAGTTTGCCAGGCAGCATCCGGGTCTATATGAAACTACGCTACGGGCTCCGGAAGAGGGAAATACTTCACTTGAGGAGGCGGGCGGACAGATTTTGTCTTTAATCATCAATGTGCTTGCAGGGTATGAGCTTGGTGAAGAAGGCGGGCTGCATGCAGTCCGCGGGCTGAGGAGTATTCTGCACGGATTTGCTTCCCTCAAGAATCAGGGAGGATTCGGCATGCCGTTAGATTTGGAGGTTAGCTTAACCCGGCTGATCAAAACGTTTATTGCCGGAATCCGATGCATGCGATCCGGTGAAGAGAGTGGTAAAGAGTAATTCATATGAATATTAAACGCAGGGAGGAAACGTGATGAAGAGTGTGGAAGAGCAAGGCATTGTAATTACATTCGAAGAAATGGCGGAGGTTATTGCCAGACTGGGGATTCTGCCGCTGGCCCAGCTGATACCAGAGCATCCTTCGGTAAACGGACTGACCAAGGCAGAGAACTGGCATACCGGTTCGGAGCTTGACCCTTGGGCTTGGCGTGCCCGATTTCCGGGAGAAGGATTAGCCGGCTACGGCAAATTCATCCGAAAAAAAGCGATTCTGGTCTCGCGGGATTGGTTCCCTGCATTTGCTGCTGCAGTAGGGAGCATACAAGAGATTGAGGAGCGTTACAACAACGGCTTAGCCAGCAGAGAAGCTGTATTACTCCTGCAGATCATCCGGGACAACGAAGGAATTGAAACACGTGAGCTGCGTGCTCTTGCAGATATGAAGGCTAAAGAAAAGAAAACAGCGTTTGACAATGCTCTCACTGAGCTGCAAGGAACAGCGGATATTGTGATCTCCGGCGTGAAAGCCAGGCTTAATGCCGAAGGCGAGGCTAACGGCTGGAACAGCACGTCCTTTGAAACAGCGGGACACTGGATGGAGGTTAATAACCTATCTTCGTTTAAGGGTTCCCGCGAGGAAGCAGCAGCCTGGCTGCAATCAGCAATGGAGGATGTATGGACACCTGCAGCAATAGCCTGGATCCGTAAAGTTATGTCTTGGTAAATAATAAAACGGCCTATAGCTTCCTAAGGGAAGTTATGGGCCGTAAGCGCTTTCTAGAGTGATTATATAATTTAACATCCTTACAGCATTGGTGCCAGGTAGGCAATCAGGAAGTATAGGAAACCGAAGAGCAGCATGATGTAAGCTGTGTATTTGATGGCATTGGAGGCTACGATGCTTGCGTCCGTGGGAGGCTGAATCTTGGTCCGCTCTGTTTCTCTCGGCTCCAGGTTCTGGGACAATGATTCTTTCATAGGATTCCCTCCTAAATTTGATAAGGCTATGAGCTGGAAATACAAACCTTAATTGTATTGTGACATATTTGTGAATTAATTTCAACAATTATGTGAATATTATTTGAACAAAACTTCAAATTTGAGCAAAAAGCCCCCCGCTTTCTCATAAGAGAAGCGGGGGGCTTTAGTTTTTACATTAAAAAGGAAGGAGGTTAGATGCTTGAAGCCCAATTTCCTGCCCGGAAGATCGGTTCTGAGTTACCGTCATCCGTAATGCCGTCAATGTTCATCTCCGGCGATCCCATCATGAAATCGACATGGGTAAGACTTTGGTTCATTCCATGCCCGGCAAGCTGTTCCTTGGTCATAGCAATGCCGTCCTGCAGAGTGAAGGCATAAGCTGCACCAAGAGCCAGGTGACAGGAGGCATTCTCATCATACAGGGTAGTGTAATAGAGGATTCCGCTTTCCGAAATTGGAGAATGGAAGGGCACCAGTGCCACTTCTCCAAAGTAAGCAGATCCTTCATCCATCGCAAGCAGCGAAGCCAAGGCTTCTTGACCTGTTTCTGCTGAGAAATCTGTTACCTTGCCATTCTCTAATGTTAAGGTGAATTTGTCGATGATATTCCCGCCGTAGCTAAGCGGCTTCGTGCTGCTCACCTTGCCGCTGGCACCGGTCTTAAGCGGCGCCGTGAACACTTCCTCAGTCGGAATGTTGGCGAGGAAAGGAACTCCCCGTCCGTTTACAGCACCAGCCTGACACCAGATATGTCCTTCTGGCAGCTCAAGGGTCAGATCTGTGCCTGCTGCAGTGAAATGCAGCTTGCGGTATTTCCGCTCATTCAGGATGTCGCAGCGTTGTTTCAAGCCGGCCAAATGGTTGCTCCAGGCTTCCACAGGGTTCTCCTGATCGGCGCGGACAGCCTTAAAGATTGCATCCCAGAGCAGATCAACCTGTGTTTCTGGTGCTGCATCGGGGAATACTTTGGCCGCCCAGGTAGTGGAAGGGTAGGCAACAATGCTCCAGCTGACATGATTGGCCATCATCATTTCACGATACGGGGCCATGGCTGTACCGGCTGTACGCTGATTGTCGGCGATCCGGCTGGCCTCGATTCCATTGAGGAGATCCGGGTTGGCGGAAACAACGCTCAAGAAGGCTGCACCATTCCGGGCCAGGTCCTCGAGTTCATCCGCCTGCCATTTCGGCGGTTCAAGGAAGCTTTCGGACGGCGCGAGTTCGTAACGGGTTCGTGTAACGATTTCATCGCTATAATTAACCTTGACCAGCTTGGCTCCGGCTTCATAGGCTTGGCGCACGATAAGGCGCACTAATTCTGCAGAAACGATATCTGCATTGATCACCAGTGTCTGTCCGGGTTGAATATTGATTCCGATCTTAACCGCAAGCAGGGCGTAATTCTCCAGCTTTTGCTTGAAATCCAGCATTGGTTCAGCTCCTCCCATCTTTATCTGTAATTATTAAAATGCCCAGTTTCCTTTGAGGAAGACAGGTTCTTGTGTGCCGTCTGCGGAAATGCCGTAGATATCCATCTCAGGCGATCCGATCATAAAGTCAACGTGGGTAACGCTCGTGTTAAGACCATGTGCAGTCAGCTCGTCCTGAGTCATTTCTTTGCCGCCTTCCAGACAGAAAGCGTAAGCTGTGCCGATGGCCAGATGGTTGGAGGCATTCTCATCAAACAAGGTATTGAAATACAGGATGTTCGATTCGGAGATCGGGGATTTATGCGGTACGAGCGCAACTTCACCCAGGTATTTCGCACCTTCATCCAGGCCGATCAGATATTCCAGTGAATCCTGGCCTTGTTCGGCGCTTACACTGATGATGCGGCCGTTCTCAAAGGTAATAGAGAAGCCGTCAATAATATTACCGCCGTAGCTGAGCGGTTTGGTAGCTCTAACAGTACCGTTCACACCTGTCTTCAGCGGTGCAGTGAATACTTCTTCGGTTGGCATATTAGCGACGAAGGAATGGCCCTTGGCGTTGATGCTGTCACCCTGTGCCCACAGATGGCCTTCCGGAAGCTCGATAGTGAGGTCGGTACCGGGTGCTATGTAATGCAAGCTTTTATATTTCTTGGCGTTAAGGACATTGGCTTTCTGCTCCAGGGTGTCCAAATGCTCCTGCCAGGCGGCTACCGGGTCTTCACGGTCTAAACGCACGGTATGGAAAATGGCTTCCCACAGCTTATCCACGCGTTCTTCAGCCGGCACATCCGGAAATACTTTGTCAGCCCAGGGCTGAGAAGGGATAGCCACAATGCTCCAGCTGACTTTGTCGGACATCTGCAGCTCACGGTATCTCTGAAGTGCTGCACCGCGTGTCTTTTGGAAATTGGCGATACGTTCTGGATCAATGCCTGTGAGCGCATCGGGATTTTCTGCGATAACATTCAGGATGGCAGCGCCATTCTCGGCAAATTCGGTCATTTCCCCGGCATACCAGGTAGGTGCTTTTGTGAATACTTCCGGAGCGGCATGCTCAAATTGCTGGCGGGTGACGAATTCATCACTCCAGTTTACTTTGACCAGACTTGCTCCCTTGGCGTAGGCTTTAGCAGTAATCAGGCGCACAAACTCGGCTCCGGAAATCGGTGCATTCACTACCAGAGTCTGTCCCGGCTGGACATTAACTCCAATCTCAACAGCCAAATCCGCATACTTACTAAGCTTTGCTGCAAAATCGATCATTGGTTTTCCTCCATTTGGTATATTTTTAGTTCTAGATATGCATTGTATTAAATTATTAACCGCCGGATGAAAAAAGTCAATTGCGCAGTAAAGAGAGGAAATTGCCCATATATCAATGCTATACTGGGGATGTGAGATTGAACTGATGAAAGGTAGGAAAAAGCATGAACGTAGAAATTGTCAAAGCAGAGCTGAAACGCGAGGAAGACAAAAGCTTTGTCGGGAGAACCGTATTCACCATTGAGCAGCATAAGTTCCCGTATGAGATCACTTTTTTCAGCAAACGCGGCAGTGAATGGGACTACAGCCTAAGCTTCGCCGGCGAGCCGGGAAGTGAAGAGCAGTTCCTTGAAGTGGATACTCTGCTGGAGAATGACGATGATTTTTTTAATCAGCTGCTGGATGCCGCTTTGGACACCCAGGAGGACGAAGAAGAATAATAAGCAAAAAAAATGCGACCGCTTTGAGGAGGACAACAGTGCCTGCCTGCTAAGGGTCGCATTTTTATTCATTTATCCGATTGTAATGTTGCCTTCGGGGTACCGGTACAGCTCTTTATTTTTTTTGGGTTTAATCGCATAAGCTAGAGTAAGGGGGCCTGTTCGTCCAACGAACATCAGAATGATGATCAGAATTTTGCCGGCCGTCGTTAGCTCCGGTGTCAGCCCCATCGTAATACCTGAGGTACCGAAGGCGGACACAGCCTCAAACAGCACGGTCAGAAAGTCAGCACTCTCTGTAACCGATAGCAGCATGGTCGCGGTTACGACGAGAATCAGTGATAACAGGGTCATTGTAATCGCCCGATAGACATTGTCCTTGGATATCCGGTGGCGGAACACGACGATATCCTCCTTGCCCCGAATTCTGGCATATACAGTAACGACCAGCAGGGCAAAGGTGGTGATTTTGATTCCGCCGCCGGTAGATCCGGGAGCAGCCCCGATGAACATCAGCAGAATCATTAGAAACTGGGTGGATTCGCGCAGCAGCGGGATCTCAATCGTAGTGACGCCGCCGGAACGCGGGGTAATAGCCTGCAGGAAGGAGGCCATAATTTTGCCACCGGTATGCAGCGGTTTCAGCGTAGAATTCAGCTCCAGCCAGAAAAAGACCGCCGCACCGGTCACGATCAGAGCTGCCGAAGTAGACAGAACCACTTTGGAATGGAGGGTCAGCCGTTTGCGTTTCGGAAAGTCTACTACGTCTGACAATACGATAAAGCCAATGCCGCCGAGGAAGATCAGCAGCATGGAGGTAATATTCACAATCGGATCCTCCACATAACGGGTAAGGCCGCTGAATGGCCCATGGACGTCTCCGAAGAGATCGAAGCCGGCGTTGTTGAAGATAGAAACACTATGGAACAATCCGTAGTACAAGGCTTTGCCAACCGGCATATCTTTCAAAAATCTTGCAGCAAGCAAAATGGCTCCGCTGAGCTGAATGACTAGCGAGTAGATTAACACCCGGCGGATCAGCTTTACGATTCCCTGCATCGAATTCTGGTTCATCGATTCCTGGAGGAGCAGCCGTTCTTTCAATGAAATTCGTTTACTGAGCACCAGCGTAATCAAAGTCGCCATTGTTACGAAACCCAGACCCCCAAATTGGAACAGTACCAGTAACACAACTTGGCCGAATACGGTCAATTCGGTACCGGTATCAATAACAGCAAGTCCGGTAACACAGGTGGCTGAGGTTGCCATGAATAATGCATCAATGAATGAAATCCGGCCGCCAGTCGAAGCCGCAGGTAAAGATAATAGCAGTGTTCCGGCCGCGATCAGAAGGATAAATCCGAGCGATAATATTTTGGGCGGTGTCAGTCTCAAATGCGCGAGTGATAAATTAGCCAAAATTATTCTCCTGACGTTTATTTATAATTTGTCAAAATTATATCATAAGTAGTTGCCGCTTCACTAAAGAACGCAGGGAATTGGCAGATTTTATCGAATTAATAGGTAGTAAACCCTATTCTGTGACTCTAAGAGGAGGCTATACTCGCTGTGACAAGTCCGATTTTGAATCAGATTGGCGCCGTCTTCATCCCGGTCAGCGACATTGAAAGGTCAAAGAACTGGTACTGCAGCTTATTGGGACTTCCGCTGGATGGCGAGGTATTGTTCGGACATTTATATGTGGTGCCGATGCAGGGCCCTGGAATTGTTCTAGACAGTAAAATCTTCACTTCTGAATCCGTGCTCAAAGTACCTTCCTTTCATTTGAACACAGAGGATATTGATGCTGCTTATGATTATGTTAAAGCGAGCGGGGCAGAGATACTTACAGATATTGAGCATGATCACTGGTTCAATTTCAAAGACCCGGATGGGAATGTTCTGATGATTTGCCGCTGTTGAAGGTGACCTTAACAATTCATCTAATAACAAAGGAGAATGCGGTTTTGATGATCAGAGAAGCATTGCCGCAGGATGCCGCTGCGATTGAAGCCTTGTACCGTATTCTGCTTCCGGATCAACAGGAGGTCCATGTATCCCCTTTGAGAATCAGCCAGATTGCGGGCAATCCGGAGAGTTTTCTGTACGTGTATGATGTGGCGGGTGAGATTACGGGAACCTTGCACCTTCATCTATGCATGGATGCGTTAAGTGGCGATCGTCCCATCGCCGTAATTGAACGCGTAGTTACAGCGCCGCAGCTACGGGGGAAGGGCTATGGGACCGAACTGATGCGGTATGCGGAAGAAACGGCTGCATCCAGAGGTGCGCTTAAGATCATGCTTTCAAGCAACGCCAGAAGGGTAGAGGCTCACCATTTCTACACCCAGCTCGGTTATGACGGCAATGGGAGCCGGCTGTTTAAGAAATACATGAATGAGTAGTGTAAGGAAATTGGGGGACTGGCCATGATCGTAACACTGCGGAAGCTCGTTCCAGAGGACGCTGCCGGACTGTTAAATCTGCAGCATACTCTGGACAGGGAGTCTTCATTTATGCTGCTGGAGCCGGATGAACGTCAGACCGGACTGCAGCAGGTCAAAGAAATGATTGAAAGTTTTACCGCGTCTTCAACTTCGATATTGATCGGAGCAGAGGTGAATGGCGGGCTTGCAGGATACTTATCGGTCAGGGGCGGCAGCGTAAGGCGGAATAAACATAGTGCCTATATTGTTATTGGTATCTTGCAGCAGTATCAGGGTATGGGGATCGGCAGCGGATTATTTCAGGAGATGGAAGCTTGGGCACGCACTGTGGGTATTGTACGCCTCGAGCTTACTGTTATGACTCATAATGAGCGGGGTATCGCACTGTATAAGAAATGCGGATTCGAGATTGAAGGCATGAAGAGGAAATCTTTGAACATCGGCGGAGAATGGGTGGACGAGTATTATATGAGCAAGATTATTGCTTAACTGGAATTTCTGCCGCTATTTCTGTTTGAATTAACGGGAGAAATTCCATTTAACCGTTAATCGGATCCGTTCGGATATGGGCAAAACAAAGGCGCTCCTGTAAAGGGGCGCCTTTCTTCTATATAAGAGTTTATATGATTCACACTATAAATGATCCTTCAACTTTACATAGAGCCTGATTATTCCTGATGCTGCGACGAATCTGCCGTATTTTTCTGACCGATATGCACCTCAACCTTGCGGATACGGTTCTTATTCATTTCACGCACCGTCAGGGTAATATGCTCGTGGTCAATGCTTTTGCCGATTGCCGGCTCGTCCAAGTGGCTGTAGAGCCAGCCCCCGATAGTCGTTACCTCGTCATCATGCAAATCAATACCGGCCTTCTGTTTAATCTCTAGCAGTGAGACCTTGCCGTCGAACAGGTAATGGGTATCGCTGAGCTTCTCCACATTCCTTCTCTCATCACCGTCGAACTCATCACGAATCTCTCCGACAATCTCTTCCAGGATGTCTTCAATGGTAATCAGACCTGAGGTACCACCGTATTCATCCAGTAGCAGGGCAATGTGTACACGCTCCAGCTGCATGCGGGTCAGCAGGGTTTTGACCGGTGTAACCTCGGATACCGTCAACAGCGGCAGAATCAGCTTTTTGAAATCGAAATCAGGATCATTATCATATTGTAAATACAGCTGCTTCGTGTTGATCATGCCGATAATATTGTCTTTACTGCCATCAGCAACCGGGAAACGTGTGTATTGTTCCTTACGGATGATGTCAAAATTCTCCTTCAAGGAGTGGTTGGAGAATAGGCAGATCATATCAGTCCGCGGCACCATAATTTCCTTCGCCAGCATTTCGTCAAAATTAAAGATGCGGTTCACATAACCGTATTCTGCTTTGTTAATCTTTCCGTTCTCATAACTCTCAGAGAGGATCAGACGAATTTCTTCCTCGGAGTGTGCATCACCATGCTCACTGGCCGGCTTCATCCCGAACAGACGGACAAGCATATTGGCGGAGCCGTTCATAATCCAAATCAAAGGGTAAAGAATTTTGTAGAACCAAATAATCAGCGGTGAAGTAAATTGACCGATTTTTTCCGGAATGTTTATAGCTGCAGTCTTCGGAGCAAGCTCACCCACGACCACATGCAGGAAGGTAGCAATGATGAAGGCTAGTGCGAACGCAATAGGCTCACTGACGCTGTGGCTGATATTCGCCATATCGAACAGTGGCAGCAGAAGCTGCTCAAAAGCCGGTTCAGCAAGTGCCCCGATACCGAGTGCAGTGATGGTAATCCCAAGCTGACAAGCAGACAGGTAACCATCCAGGTTAGCGGAAACCCGCTGCACAGCAAGTGCATTCTTCTTGCCGTCGAGAACCATCTGGCTCACCTGGCTGCCTCTAAGCCGTACCACTGCAAATTCCGTAGCTACAAAAAAAGCGGTTAAGATAATCAAAATAGCCACCAACGTCAAACTAAGTCCTATACCCATAAAATCTTTACCATCCCTCTCGTCTTTAAAATAGGTTATACTCATATTATGAGTTCATATGAACTTATTGTACGAACTTTTAAACGAAAAATCAAATGGCGAAGGGGTGCCATCTATGGAAGCTTTTACTTTGAGCCGCAAAGAAATGTCAGGTCTGCTGCTATCCCTGACTGAAAATGGAGAACGGAAGCCGTTGTCTATACTGCAAGAAGCCTGGACAAAATTCCATCAGGAAGAGGTGCAGAAGGGATTATCCCTGCCTGCTTTTTTATCTACGGATATCCCTCCGATCCTGCAGAAAATTATAAAAGGTACCAGAGTCAGAGGCCTATCACTTGCAGATATTGCTGCCCTGGGACATCTGATTGAGTATTCCACATTATCTGTTACCGCTATGCAGAACTGGGTGAAACGCGATTTCAAAGAATATTTAGGATCACCGCGGGAAGGGAAGAAATATTCTGTGAATCAGGCCGCGCTTCTGTTTATAATAGACGACCTCAAAGCAGTGCTTGATTTCGAGAGCATCCGCCAGCTCTTCTGCATCCTGTTCCTGAAGCCCGAACGTGATGATGATGATCTGATTGAACCAGCGGAACTGTACTACGGGTATGCCGAGCTGTTTGAGGACCTCAAGACAAGTCCGGCTCTGCAGGCACAGGGGATCGCTGAACGGAGTGCCCATAAGGAATATTCCTGGAAAACGGACAGAACCATCATTGGATTTCTGGAGAAAAGAATGGACAGGCTTACGCATCTCACACGGTCGCAAAAGGACGCTGTACAGAACATGCTGATGATTGCGGCAATTTCCGTGCAGACCTGTTATTTTCAGTCACTGGCTAGGCAATACTTTAATGCTGCGTTATTCCTTGATTTTTAATCATTGCAAAATTAAAATGTGTAGGAGTAACAAATCGTTCCAGGTAGAATAGTCGGAGTTAGAAAGAGGTGCTTGAGGATGAATCAAATGACGCTGCTGCGCGATCCGAAGAGGCGCAAGCTGCTGCTGAGCGCTGGTTTAAGCTGGATGTTCGACGCCATGGATGTCGGGATGATCTCGTTTGTCGTAGCCGCGCTGGCCAAAGAGTGGGAGCTGGGTCCGGAGAAGATCGGACTCTTAACCAGTATAAATTCTCTAGGGATGGCAGCCGGTGCTGCGGCTGCGGGCATTCTGGCCGACCGTTTCGGCCGAAAATCGGTGCTGTTATGGACGCTGCTGATCTTCTCCCTGGCGAGCGGCTTATCAGCTTTTGCGGCAGGCTTTGCCATACTGTGTGTACTGCGGTTTATTGCCGGGTTCGGCCTGGGCGGAGAATTACCCGTTGCTTCAACGCTGGTATCCGAAAGTATGCCTGCTGCGGAAAGAGGAAGGGCTGTCGTCCTTCTGGAGAGCTTCTGGGCGGTGGGCTGGATCGCTGCGGCCTTAATCGCCTATTTCGTCATTCCGGATTACGGCTGGCGTGTAGCTTTTGCCATAGGGGCCGTTCCGGCGTTATACGCTCTTTATTTACGCCGTGCCATCGAGGATTCTCCGCGGTTTGCGGAAATGAAGAAAAAAGCACCGGTACCGCTGGGTAAGCGGATTGCTGCCGTCTGGTCGCCGGAATACCGCCGTTCGACGATTATGCTATGGATTCTTTGGTTCACGGTTGTCTTTTCTTACTATGGAATGTTCCTGTGGCTTCCTACGGTGATGGTGCTGAAAGGATTCAGCCTCGTCAAGAGCTTCGAATACGTGCTCATCATGACGCTCGCTCAGCTGCCTGGGTATTTCACAGCCGCGTATTTCATAGAGAAGTTCGGGCGTAAGTTTGTGCTTGTTATTTATTTACTGCTGACTGCTGGTAGTGCTGCCTGGTTCGGTAACGCGACGACAGAAGGCATGCTGATGGCTGCCGGGATCTGCCTATCATTCTTCAATCTCGGCGCATGGGGCGGTATGTATGCCTACACTCCTGAGCTGTATCCGACAGCCATCCGCTCCACAGGTGCGGGGCTGGCTACCTCCTTTGGCCGGATCGGCGGGATTCTGGCTCCGCTGCTGGTCGGTGTGCTCGTAGGAAAATCTGTCGGCATCAGCTCGATATTCATGCTGTTTTTCGTAACGATTGTCATTGGTGCATTTGCAGTGCTGCTGCTGGGGAAAGAGACTAAAGGGATCGAACTCGAATAGGTACACAAACTTGTCTATCTGCTACTTGAAGTCATTCCGGCAACAATGCTAATATGAATAGTGAATTGTACAAGAGGCTCGGATAATTCGCGAACAGAACGGTTCCTTCACACCATGTGAACAGGACCGTTTTTTCATAAGATCTGGATGAGATCGTGTCTGCCGTCAGTGAATTGGAGTGATGAAGATGACAAGTGAAAGGAACCAGCCGCATTTTACGGAACTGGTCTGGGAAAGTACGGAGCAGAACGTTCCTATCCCTCCGCGTAGTGAAGTGAAATCCGGGACAACCATCCCTACCGCCGCTAAACCCCAAAAAAGTTCAGAGGATGCGGTGCAGATTCAGCTCTGGGATATGGACGAGAAGCCTGAACCGGTGACGACAACAGAAAGCCAATTCGTAGCACGTGCCAGGGAATTGGCCGGAGAAAAGGGGCCAGCGGCGCTGTTTGTCCCCTTTAAGAGCTATTGGCCTACCTACGGGCATATGACCGGAGCACAGAGCAGATGGTATTTCTTTTGGCGGGATGAGGTGAGGCAGGGAAGGTATCCTAAGACGGATCTTTCCTATATCTTTCTGCATGTGTATGAGCTGATCAACGGGGTGGGCTGGACAGATCCGCAGGACGGTTACCGCCAGCTTGGCCAGATATGGGAAGCGTACAGGGATCAGTACAAACGGCTGGATCAATATCTCGGCGGCTGGATGGCCGACTTCGCTTTCGTCCATAAGCTGGAGGTTCCGCTGTCGGGCATCGTTGCCCGTTCCCGCGGACTTGCTGGTGATCTGGCAGAGATTGAATTAATGCGCTGCCTGACAGCTGCCCCGGAGCAGCTGACCTTCGAAGTCTTAACGGTGATGTCTGACTATGATATCAGCAAATCCAAGTTCTATTTAGGTGAGGGTAAAGAAGCTGCCGAACGATACATCCCTCTGGTTGTGGCTCTAATCGATGCTTATGTCGCCCGCAAGCACGGATCGAATCTGATAGAGATGTTTCCGCCGGGTCCGGTGGTAATGAGAGAGCGGTATTTGTTCCGCAGTGCAGTATATGACATCTCACTCTATGGCTATTCAGTGCTTGTACCTGTTGTAAGGATCAGCAAATCACCGCCGCTACGCAGCCTGATCACCCGCTTGTTCCGTCTGACCGAGAATAAGTTGCGGGAGCTGATGGGCTATCGCGGACGGCTGAAGGATATTAAGGTCGATGCGGACATGGACGAGCTGATCAGCAAGTATCTGCAGCGGGAGTTCCGCAAAGCTGAGCAGGAAGCGAAGGGGCCAGCAGTTATCATTGATCAGCGGAAGCTGGAGCAACTGCAGAACGATTCCGAGGTGGTTCGCACGCTGCTAACGGTGGAGGAATCAGCTGAGCCGGAAAATAACTATGAGAATGCTGAGCCGGAAATGATTGAACAGCAGACGGACATACCCGCTGAACAAGTTACTGGCGTAGAGCCGGATGAACCGGAGGCAGTGGCGGATATCATGGAAACTGTGATCGCGCAAACTGAAGCCGGGGAACATCCGGAATGGGAACAGTTTAATGCAGAGCTGACTCCACTGCAGCGTGAAGCGGTGCTAGCGCTGGCTGAAGAGGAAGGGCTCTACACGGTGAACAAATTAGCAGCTGCCGCAGGAACGATGCCGGAGCTGCTGTTTGATGAAATCAATGAGCTTGCAATGAACCTCCTCGGTGATTTGCTGGTCGATGGAGAACAAGTAGCTGAAGAATGGATTCCTATGCTGCACTATTTAATGAGGTGAATTCCGGAATGAATGAATTGAAAATACCAAAACGCATGACAACGGCGCTGGTTAACTCGTTGACCGCAGGGGTAGTGCCGCGAATCGGGCTGGAGCACATTGCAGTCGGCCGCCGGCCGGAAGTGGAAGCGATACTCCGAGATATGGACAATATTGCCGAAGGAGGCGCCGCCTTCAAGCTGATCACCGGTAAATTCGGCAGTGGCAAAAGCTTTCTGCTGCAGATTATCCGTAACTATGCGATGGACCGGGACTTTGTAGTCGCTGATGCCGATCTTTCGCCGGAACGCAGGCTGGTCGGAACCAAGGGGCAGGGCCTGGGAACCTACCGGGAGCTGATGAGCCACCTATCGACACGCACACGTCCTGATGGCGGTGCTCTGGAAATCATGCTGCAGAAATGGATTGTTACCCTCCAGCAGGCGGTGATGAAGGAGAACGGTTATTTGCCGGATTCCCCGCAGCTTGGGGAAGAGGTGGAGCAGCGGATCTATACCGTGGCTTCCGAGATGCGCGGATTGGTGCACGGCTTTGATTTTGCCAAGGTGCTGGCCGCGTATTGGAACGGGCATAAGCATGGAGAAGATGAGCTGAAGCAGGATGCGCTGCGCTGGCTGCGCGGCGAGTTCGCCACCCGAACAGAGGCGCGGAAGGCGCTGGGTGTAGGCGTGATTATCGACGATGACAACTGGTACGATTATATGAAGCTTTGGGCAGAATTCACCGGTGCGATCGGTTATAAGGGGCTGCTGCTGTTCATTGATGAAGGCGTGAATCTCTATAAGATCACGAACAGCATCTCCCGCCAGAGCAACTATGAGAAGCTGCTGACCATGTTCAATGACACCATGCAGGGTAAGGCCGAACGCCTCGGGATCTTCATCGGGGGCACCCCGCAATTCGTTGAGGACGGACGCCGCGGCCTGTTCAGCTACGAAGCACTTCGTTCCCGGCTTGTTGCCGGGCGGTACGGCGCAGCCGGACTGAACAACTTCACCGGCCCGATCATTGCGCTGGAGATGCTCTCGCATGAAGAGATACTGGTGCTGCTGCAGAAGCTGCGGGATATACATGCCCTGCATTACGGTTATGAGTCCAGGCTGACACAGGAACAGCTGGTGCATTTCATGGAGGAGGCTGTCGGCAGACTCGGCGCGGACGAGCTACTGACTCCGCGCGAAGTCGTGCGTGACTTCATGGACCTGCTGCATACGCTCAGCCAGCACCCGGAGGTTTCCTTCGAGAAGCTGGTTGGCGAACGGACATCCAAACCGGCTGCTGCAGAAGAGAATGAGCTGGACGGGCTGCTCGCGGAGTTTGACCTATGAGTGACAATCCGTTCTACAGGCTGGCTCCTTTCATTAAAGAATTCATCTATAAGAACCGCTGGGAGACACTGCGTGAGGCGCAGGTAGATGCCTGCCGCGTGCTGTTCGATACGCCGCATCATCTCCTGATTGCCTCCGGCACGGCTTCCGGCAAGACGGAGGCGGCTTTTTTTCCGGCGCTGACCGAGCTATACGAGCGCCCGTCCGGCTCCGTGGGAATCCTATATATTGCGCCGCTCAAAGCGCTGATTAATGATCAATTCACACGGTTAAATGATTTGCTGCGCGAAGGCAACATCCCGGTCTGGCACTGGCATGGCGACGTGCCGCAGGCGGATAAGACGAAGCTGATGCAGAAGCCTTCTGGCGTACTCCAGATTACCCCGGAGTCGCTGGAAGGTCTGCTCATGAACAGGCCGAACGCCATTCCGGCCTTGTTCCATGATCTGCGCTTCATCATTGTCGATGAAGTGCATGCGTTTATGGGCGCGGACCGTGGGATCCAGGTGCTCAGCCAGCTGGCGCGGATCTCGCGGATGGCCTGCTGCCATCCGCGCCGGATCGGTCTCTCCGCCACGCTCAGCGACTACGCCTCCGTGACGGAATGGCTGGCTGCCGGAACGCGGGAGAGCGTGGAGGTCTCGGCGCCGCAAGGGGGACGCAAGCTCCGCCTCAGCGTCGAGCATTTCTCGTTCCCTGATGCGCGGGACGAGGTGCAAGCCGAGCATCTGGAACGGGCGCGCCAGGCTTACTATGGGTTCATCTATGACCATACGCATCTGAAGAAGGCGCTGGTCTTCACTAACAGCCGCACCGATGCGGAGGAGACCATCCTGGAGATGCGGCGGATGGCCGCGAAGCGCGGCGAGCGGGATGTGTTCCATGTGCATCACGGGAGCATCTCCGCGATGCTGCGCGAAGAGACGGAAGCCGCGCTCCGGCAGGGTCCGGGTCCGGCAGTGGCCGCAGCGACGCTTACGCTGGAGCTGGGCATTGACCTTGGCGAGCTGGAGCGCGTGCTCCAGCTCGGGGCACCCTACAGCTGCGCGAGCTTCGTCCAGCGGCTGGGACGCTCCGGGCGGCGCGGCGATGCCGCCTCGGAGATGATCTTCGTCACGCCGGAGGAAGAGGACGAGGAAGCGCAGCTTCCGGCGCGGATGCCGTGGACGCTGCTGCGCGCGATCGCGGTTATCGAGCTCTACGTGCGCGAGAAATGGGTCGAGCCGCTGAACGTGCGACAGCTTCCGGTAGGGCTGCTGTATCATCAGACGATGAGCATTCTGAAGAGTATGGGCGAAGCCGAGCCGGAGGATCTGAAGGAGGCAGTCCTGAGCCTGCCTTCCTTCCGGGGAATTGATCCCGCTGACTATGATACGTTTATGGAATATATGATCGGCATGGGTCATATCGAAAAGATGGAGGAAGGCACGGTGCTGATTGGTCTGGCCGGGGAGAAGATCGTGAACAACTTCCGTTTCTATGCGGTGTTCAAGGACGATGAAGAACATGTGGTGTATAACGGCACCGAGGAAATCGGCTCAATTACGACGGTCCCGCCGCCCGGCTATTGCTTCACCCTCGCCGGCAAGCTGTGGAAGATTGAGGAGGTTGACACCCGGCACAAAGCGGTCTATGTCAAAAGCTCGCGCGGCAAGGTCGACACCTTATGGCTGGGTGCAGGCGGCGATGTGCATACCCGCATCATGGCCAAAATCCGCGAGGTGCTGGGATCAACGGCACTCTATCCGTATCTTGCACCAAGCGCCGCAGCAAGGCTTGAACGGGCACGCCGTCTGGCCAAGGAGAGCGGCCTGCTGACGCGCGAAGTGCTGCCCGCTGGCGGTGATTCCATGTTCATTCTGCCCTGGGCCGGAAGCCGGCAGTTCCGCACGCTGGAGCGCCTGCTGAAGAACAACCTCAAGGGCAGGCTAGGGCTGCGTTCCATCGTGCCGATGGAGCCGTATTATATGGTTGTGGCCGGGCGTACAGACGCCGAAACACTGGAGGAGGAGATCATTGCCGAGAGCACTGCGGCAACAGATCCGCTGTCTCTGCTCGGGCCTGATGAGGCGCCTTACCTCGGGAAGTATGATGAATTCATTCCCCATGATCTGCTGCGCAAAGCCTTTTCACTGGACGGACTGGATGTTCCCGGACTGCTGAGTGTCTTGAAGGAGTGGCAGCGGGGACAATAACAATACCATCGACTATTTTACTATTTCAGCTGAACTTACGATCTGTAGGCTGATTCAAACTTAACAATTTCACACATATAAATCACGGGGCAGAGGCGGTAGCTATAAAGGGATTGATCCCTATTGGCTGCCGCTTTTTGCTTTCCCCGTCCTCCGGAAGAAACGATAAACCGCCGTAGAACGGGCTTTTAAAGGATAAGACGGATATATAGAAAAAACAAACATTTATTCTGTAGTTCGCACCTTGTTGGAAGCGCTTAATCAGATGATAATAAGCCTATCACGAGTTAGGGGGCATTAAACAAATGGTCAAAACAAAAATGCAGAAGTCATTTGCAATCGGATTAACCGCAGTAATGGCACTCAGCCTGGCAGCTTGCGGGAACTCGAACAACAACAGCAATGAAGGCGCAGCCACTAACGCACCGAAGAGCACTGACAGCGGCAACACGGCTACTGCAACTACGGACAGCGGCAAAAAAGTAACGCTCACCTTCCAGAACATCTATCCCGACCCGGCTACACCAGCTTACAAAATGATTCATGAGCTGACTGACCAGTACATGAAGGAACATCCAAATGTCAAAATCGAGCTGGATACCCTGAACACAGACCAGCAAAAAGTGAAACTGAAAACACAGGCAGCTTCTAAAGAAGTACCTGACATTACGATTGTTAACCCGGCCGCACAAATGAAGCCATTCGTAGATGCCGGATTGTTCGCACCGCTGAACGATATGCTGGACCAGAATGGCCTGAAGGATACCTATCAGAAAGGTCTGCTGGACTACTACAGCTTTAATAACAATGTATATGCGCTTCCTGACGGCAACAATATCGAAGTGGTTTACTACAACAAGGAACTCTTCGACCAAGCCGGAATCAAGAATACACCAACTACCTTCGAAGAAATGCTGCAGGATGTCAAAATCCTGAAGGATAAAGGCATTACCCCAATGGCCATCGGTGAAAAGGATTCCTGGACAGGTTCGTTCCTCTTCATGAACATCCTGCTGCGCACCAATGGCGGTCCAGGATTCCTCCAGGATGTGCTGGACGGCAAGAAGACCTTTGAAGATCCGGCCTTCATTGAAGCGGTAGACGCGTTCCAGCAGCTGGTTCAGGCAGGTGCATTCCCTGACGGTGCAACTTCAATTGATGCCAATGCCGGCGGTAACATTTTCAAAACCGGTAAAGCCGCAATGTGGTCCATCGGATCCTGGGAAACAGGCGCCATTGACGCTTCTTCTGTAGCCGGTAAAGTTGGAGCCTTCCAATTCCCTACAGTTAACGGCAAGGGTGACCCTAACGAATTTATGCTGGCACCAGGCAGTGCATTTGCAGTTTCGGCTAACAGCGAACACCTGCAGGAAACCAAAGATTTCCTCAACTTCTTCGCTTCCGAATATCCTAAGAAACAATTTGAATTGAAGAATGCAGTAGGTATCGGTCAAAAAGTAGACGGCGATTTGAAAGCTGCCGGTTACTCTGATCTGGCTGTTAACATTGCTGGCCTGTTCAACCAAGTGAAGGGCGGCGACCTGGCATTTGATAACACCATGAACCCGGCCACTGCCCAAGTACACCTTAGCAGCATCCAGAACCTGTTCGTGCAAAAAGTGGATTCCGCTGCAGTTGCCAAAGAACACCAAACCGCTTTTGAAGCAAATAAAGAATAAAAAATAAGAACTAACGAATACAGCTACCATTACCGGTGCGAAGTGAGCTGAATAGGGCTTCTTCGCACCGGGTTCTAATGGATATAGACAAAGAATCTGCTTGTTTAGGAGGCGGGAAAGATGAAAGTACTTAAGGTGCCAGCGCGTACAATAGCCGTCTTCGTATTGCCATGTCTGCTCTTGTATGTGTGCCTTGTGTTTGTTCCCATTCTAGTGTCTGTATACACAGGCCTGCTCAAATGGGATGGCTTAACGGCTTCGACATTTATCGGCCTCGGCAATTTCAAGGATATGTTCTTTAATGATCCGGTGTTCTGGCCGTCCGTAAGAAGGACCCTGCTATATGCCGTTGCTTCCATGATAGAAATTCCCCTGTGCCTGTTCATGGCAATTTTGCTTAACCGTTATTTGAGAAGAGGCAACACACTTGTATCCATTTACTTTACACCGGTCATCCTGTCCGTCGTTATCATCGGGCAATTGTGGAAAACTGTGTACAACCCTACATCCATGGGCGGTATGCTTAACGGCGTACTGGTCTCCCTGGGACTGGACAGCTGGACACATAACTGGCTGACTGAGCCCAAAATTGCGATGTTCGCGCTTTATTTTGTATCCCTGTGGCAGTACTTCGGCTATCATTTGCTGATTCAGTATACCGGGGTTCAGAATATTCCGGATGAGCTTTATGAAGCGGCAAAAATAGACGGGGCAGACGGCTTCAAAGCGGACCGTTACATTACCCTCCCGCTGATTGTCCCGATCTTTAAAATATCTATTGTACTAGCATTTATCGGTTCCCTGCAGGCATTTGATCTCGTTATGGTTATGACCGGCGGCGGTCCGGCACATGCAACGGATGTAATCTCCACGCACATGTACAACAGCTCATTCGGTTCCTTCAAGTACGGCTATGGCAGTGCGATTGCGACCTTCCTGGTTGTGGTCTGCCTGGTCTTTACCGGCTTCATCAATACGATCTTTAACCGGATTGAACGAAAGTTTAATTAGAAAAGGAGTGCGCGGTCATGCAAAAATTAAAAAAAGGAATCGTGTATCTTCTTTTCGCCATTCCTGTAGTCACGCAGTTATATCCTCTGTTATGGTTAGTGCTCTACTCCCTGAAGACCAATGAAGAGATTATGGACGGAAGCTTCTTTTCCTTTCCGAAATCGTTCCAATGGCATAACTACAGTGAGGCTTACACGTCAGGCAGTTATCTGAAATACTTGAGTAACAGTGTATTTGTTACCGCAACAACGATGGTGTGCGTCATTGTCCTGGCCTCGATGGTAGCTTATGCGATCTCACGGTTCCGCTGGAAATACGGCAATATCGTGATGACGATTTTCCTGATGGGGATGATGATCCCGATGCAGGCTACGCTTTTGCCGCTGATGATCATCTTCAAACATATTCATGTGCTGAATACGCACTGGTCGCTGATTCTGCCGTATATTGCCTTCTCCACGCCGATCGCCGTCTTTATTCTCTCAGGCTTCATGCGGGACATTCCACATGAGATTGAAGAGTCTGCCTTCATCGACGGGGCCAGTGTATACCGGATCTTCCGCAGCATCATTCTCCCGGTGTCGATACCTCCGGTGATGACCGTGTGCATTCTGACCTTCATCAATATCTGGAATGAATATATTCTCGCGGCAACCTTCATCTCATCCGAGAAGCTGAAAACATTGCCGTTCGGGGTATATACCTTCGTCAGCCAGTATTCGGTCAACTATGGAGATATTGGCGCATTCCTCGTCATGGGCGCGCTGCCGGTTATTCTGATCTACTTCTTCCTATCAAACCGCATTACGAAGGGCATGGTAGCAGGGGCAGTCAAGGGTTAATTAGCGTTGCTTTACAAAAAGCATTGGATTTATAATAGGGAACGGCAGGACAGGGTGCTAAGAAGGAGGAGAGTCCTATGCGAAACGGCTTTCATTCCATCCATCATCGGTTGTTTCTGCTGTTTCTTTTTTGCATGTCCAGTATTCTGCTTATCGTCAGCCTGCTGTACTATAACCGGACTACCGTTCAATTGCATGAAAAGATCAGCGATTTGTCGCAGAAGAATGTAGCTCAAACGGCGGGGCTGTTCACCTTACTCTATAAAGGGTATGATGCCTTATCGAAATCCCTAAGCAATAATTTTGAGATGATTCGCCTGCTCAATGAAACAACGGATGAACCAGCAGTAGCCTTTATCAATGAACAGACCATCACCAATATCATCGGCTCTATTTTTTATTCACGTGATGATCTGGTAGGAATCCATGTCATAACCGATAAGGGGAAAATCTATAATTACGGTAACTATATGAATGTGGTTGACCCGGATTACAAGACTGAGGACTGGTACAAACAGCTGCGCGCTTCTTCCGGGAAAATGGTCTGGCTGGGGGTCTACGAGCATTCGCTGATTGACCAGGTCGAGGACAGTCCTGTATTCGCTTTCGGGCGGCAAATTTTCGACCTCAATGAGCATAAGCCGATTGGTATTGTCCTCTATGAGACTAATCCTCAGCCCGTACTTGATGCATTAGACAACCTGAAGCTTGGTGCGCACAGCCAGGTCTATCTGATGTCACAGGATGGCCGTTTTGTCTCATCCGCTACGGATCCGTCGCCGGTGGTTGAGAATCTGCCTTCCCTGCAGACCTCAGAGGAGGTAATGGTCCAGCAGGAATCGAACCGTCTGATTGTTGCCTCCAAGCTCTCCTTCTCGGGCTGGTGGGTTATGAGTATTACACCGGACAGAGATCTGAATGTGGAACTGATTGAGATGAAGCGTTATCTGCTGGTTGTCATTTCGATTCTGATCATTGTATCCACGCTGATCGCGTTCATTGTATCACGGAGCATATCCTCCCCTCTGAAGAAGATGATACGCGAAATGCGGCAGGTAGAAGTCGGTAATTTCCGGGGCATGGTAAATGTCTCCTCTTATCAGGAGATTAACATTCTCGTCGCTTCGTTTAACCGGATGGTACGGCGGATCGAAGAGCTGATCGAACGGGTGAAGCTGTCGTCGGTCAGCGAAAAGAACGCGGAGCTGCATGCGCTCCAGTCTCAGGTCAATCCGCATTTCCTGTACAATACCCTCGACATGATCTACTGGATGCTCGATGAGGAAGGGAATGAACAGCTTGGTGAGCTGGTGTTATCACTCTCTTCCATGTTCCGTTACAGCAGTCAATGGGAGGACGGGGCGGAGGTCACGCTTGAGGAAGAGCTGGAACAGATCGGCCACTACCTGAAGATTATTTCGATCCGGCTGGAAGGCAGGCTACTGATCGTTACAGACATCGATGAACGGTGGCTGCCTATCCGGGTTCCTAAGATGACGGTGCAGCCGGTCATAGAAAATGCTGTCAAACATGGTTTAGAAGCCCTAGGCCGCCAGGGGATCCTTAAGGTGTATACCCGCGAGGAAGGGAATATTCTTAAATTAATCGTGGAAGACAACGGGAACGGGATGGATGAAGTTCAGCTTCAGCGGCTGCTCGATTCTCTTGCGGGCGGAAGCCCGAAGGAAGCCGGCAAAAGCGGCATCGGACTGCAGAATCTGCACCGCCGCCTGCAGCATATGTTCGGTGAGACGTATGGCCTGCAGATCCAGAGCTTTCCCGGAATAGGAACGCAGGTTGCGATCCTACTGCCGATTAATGTGGAGGGAGACACGCTTACGTGAACATTCTCATCGCCGATGATGAGCGGGTAATCCGTGAAGGTATCAAGCGCACAATCGAGAATATATACCCTGAATATCAGGTTTATGTTGCAGCCAGGGCTGAGGATGCGGTTAAGGTGATGGAAGAGCAACATATCCACATTGTCCTGACGGATATCCTGATGCCGGGAATGAACGGATTGGAATTTATGAAGATTTCAAAGCGCAGATATCCGTATGTGAAATGGGTTGTGATCTCGGCACACAGCGAGTTTTCTTATGCGCAGGAGGCGGTTCGCCTTGGAGCGAAGGATTATCTGCTGAAGCCAATCGGCAAGAACAAGCTGCAGGAGATAATCAACAATCTCACTGAGGAGATCCAGAAGGATAGTGACATTTCCAGGCAGGGGGAGCGGCTGAGGGCGAGCCTGAGATTTTTGCGTGAAGGGGTGTTCCAGCGGCTTGCATCAGGGCTTGATATCGGCAATCTCGACATTGGTCCCTTTATCGAAGACTTTAGTAATTACTATCTGGTGATGGTACAGATGGATCCCGGGGACAGAAGCGTCAGGCTGGAGCACTTTATCGTGGAAAATGTTCTGTCTGAGCTGGTCGAGCGGCATGGACGGGGATTTGTGGTCAGCTATGACCGGCAGAGTCTGCTGGGTCTGGTTACTTTACGGGAGAACGGGGAGATCGAGGAGTTTCAGCAGGAGGTCCGTGAGCATCTTACCCATTATTTGAAGGTCCCTTTTCAAATCCTGCATTCCGGCTTAAGCTACGATTTCAGCACGGTTCCCCAGGTGGTTAAACGGATGAGGGAGGCTTCGGCCTCACAGGCTTTTGAGCTGGAGCCGCTCAAGGGCAGCGGGGAGAAGGCGATCGATGTCGCCCTCCATTATATTAAGGAGCATTACGCCGAGGATCTGTCGCTTGAAAAAATGGCTTCGGTGGTATTCCTCAATCCGGCGTATTTCAGTCAGCTGTTCAAGCACAAGACCGGGCAGGGGTATAAGGAGTACGTCACCTCACTACGGCTGGAGCAGGCGAAGCTGCTGCTGCTTAATCCTAAGCTGAAGCTGGCTGAGATAGCGGAGCGTGTGGGCTACCAGGACATGCGGCATTTCACGCAAATGTTCCGCAAGCGATTCCATCTCACACCGACAGAATACCGCCAGCAGGAGAACATCAACATTCTATTGTCCAAGGGTACCCCGCCGCAGTAAACAAAAGGAAGCTGTTGCTGTTACCGGTTATCGAAACCGGTGTCAGCTTCCTTTTGTTAAATCTGTCTTATCTTTAGCAGCCGATACTTAGATATTGTTCGTGCTGAAGTTGAAGGTGTTAATTGCATCGTTACCCGCTCCGACAGCAAATATAATAATAATAATAAATAGCAAGATCAGCAGTGCGTAGATTATCGTCCCGATAATGCCGCAGACCAGCCCGGCAATGGCCAGCCCTCTGCCCCCTTCATAACGGTTTCGGATCTCCTTCAGGGAGATGGCCGACATAATAATGGCAATGATCCCGAATAAGAGGCCAATATAAGGGGTTATGATTGATAGTATTCCCAGTACCAGTGCAGCAATGGATTTACCATTGGTGTGAGCCGGCTGGGAAGGAGGAGGCGGGTAATATTCTTGTTGTCCAAAGGGTTGATAGCTCATGAATAAACTCCTTTAAATGTATTGTTGTCGGTAAACTTCTTACAAGCTCATACGAACATTATATTATAGAAGTTCCACATATAGGAGATGCGCTTTGACTTATTTCGTGTGATCTATGTAATTGATCCAGTGTTCAAGCTTCACGGCAAGAGTTAGTCCAACTGCTTCAGCCAGCCGGATGGAAGCCATATTGGAATCCTGTACCTGATATCTTGGGATGTAGCCTCTTTGCAGTGTGTGATGTAGGGCTGTGCGTACTACACGTGCTGCCAGTCCCTTTCTCCGGCCTGCTTCGGCTGTATGCACAGCGCCGATCTCCCAGATCTGTTCCTCGTTACGGAACACAATACAGGTGCTGAGCGGAGTACGTCCATCATACAAGGCCACTGAAAAAGCTCCATCTTGAAAATAATACCTGATTTCTTCCTGGGTATAACCGTTACTGTACCATAACGAAAGCAGCCGCTCATCTATCTGTTCACTTACTATGGCGGCTTCATCCGGACTGAAGCATTGATCCGGTTCGGTAGAGAAGGAATAGAAGCTGCGTACCGGATGGAGCGGGAAATATTCCTGAATGGCTATCCGGGCTGTCTGCTGCAGCTTGAACACCAGCTTAGCGTCTCTTGGAATTCGTTCTACGATTGCCGGCACCACTTCCGGACTGCTGTAATCCATCAGCACGATTGTATTGGCTTCGGGATAGGTCTTTTGATCATAAGAATAGCTGCTTGCAGGCAATAACAGCAGGATTCCCCAGTGCTCCCCCTGTTCGATCAGGCAGCTGTCTATTACCTCATGATAAGCAGTCATCATTTTGAGGGGAGTTACATTTTTCAGCGGATTGCTGCGTAAGCGGCGCATAATGGCATCATAGTGGCTCAAGGTTTGTTCACTCCTGTTCGCTCTTCATCCTTCATCCTTCTGGTTCCCTAATCCAACTTAGTTTACTACATAACTAGCGGCCTGACTTCATTTATATTTACGGATATGTTCAAGCTTAAATACAGAAACGAGTCCGAATAGACTTAGCAGCAGACCTGCGGAGAACATGACAGAAGCTACACCAAACTCGTCTGCACCCGCCGAAAATAGCGCCAGCCCCATAGGCGGTGCTACACTCATAAGTGAGCCCAGCACACCGAACATCCGGCCCTGCAGCTCCTCCGGTACCTCCAGCCTTAGGATAATATTGATCAGAAGTGTACTGAAAGAGAAGGTGAACCCGATCAGCAGAATGACAGGGAGAGCAGCATTCATTGATTCGGTGACGGAGAGGAGCATGTATAACGGTCCTAACAGCAGCAGGCTTGCAGAGACCACGCGGCCGCGGTGCTTGATCCGGCTTCCGGCGAGGATGATCATCCCTGAACCCAGCATATACCCCAGCGGAATACTGCCTTCGAGCAGTCCAAACTGAAAGGGAGCCGCCTTCCATACTTGTACAGCCATCACTTGGGTAAGCATCAGGCAGGAGAGGAAGAATAAGGAGAGTACGGGTAGCAGAATCGTAATCGCTCTGGCAAAAGAGTGGCCCCAGATGTAGTGGAAGCCGCCGGCAACGTCCTGTTTGAATGATTTGGCCGGTTTCACAGCCGCGGATTTACTTGACCAGGAACCGGCGGCCAGGATCAGCAGGAACGCCATTAGAAAGGTCATTCCGTCCACAAATATAGCCCAGGCTCCGCCTACAGCAGCGACAAATATGCCGCCTAGAGCATAGCCCAATGTACGTGAGATATTCTCGGACAATGTCATCCAGCCCGCTGCCTGCTGAATATGCTCTTTGCCGACAATCGTTAGGAGCGAAGCCTGAAATGCCGGAGCTTGAAATTGACCGGCAGCAGTAACCATTCCGGTAAGGCAGATGATGAGGAGAAAAGAGGGAGAGGGCTGTGTCAGCGTGAAAGCAATACCCAGTACCGTAAGACTCTGAACGAAATAGGAGCACAGGATCAGAGTTCTACGGTCGATACGATCGGCAAGGGTACCCGTAACGCTGCCCAGTAGGGAACACAGGATGAGGTTACTGATCGTCATGATACTCATCATTTTTGCGCTGCCGGTGGACTGCAGTACCCAGAGGCTTAGCGCCAGACTGTGAAAAGCATTTCCAAGAATGGATAAGGTACTTGCTGAGAACAACAGCAGGAATACCCGGTTCTTGTACAGACTTGGATACTGCAAAGGAACCGCAGACAACGGCTTATCGGCAACGGCAGTAGAAGGAATCATGGCAACAACCTCCTAATTCTAACTTAACTTAAACGTTTAAGTTATTATAGAAAATTTAAGGGAGAACTTCAACTAAAAATTGATTGCCGGCCAAAATTTTTGGATCCTCCTGAATATGCTTAAGCGACATCATCAGCTCAAAGGCTGTCTCCGCGCGGTTGTTCTGAAAGCGGATGACTCGGGTGGCGGTATCGACAATCTCCGGTATGCCGCAGGTACACAGTGCTGTAATGGAGGAGGCGATTCCGGTATGCTCAACCGCTTTTGCCAGAAATTCATTCATCACAATTACATGCTTTCCGCGGTTCTGCTGCAAGAAGTCCTCCAGCGCGCCAGGTGCTTCTGCCGGATCAGCAGCAATGTAGATATTCTTTTTCCCTAACCCGGAGCTGTCTGCAATCCAGTTCGTGAGCGCATGGTTGTGAAAGCTCTCCATAATCAGACAGGAAGGCACGGCAGCGGCGGCTATAGCGGATTTTAGAGCAAGCGGATAATTATAGTTCACCTGATTAAACATCCGGTCATCGATCAGGCTGTCGATCAGAATTAGCGGCACGCCATCTACAAAATTAGCAGAAATCCGGTAAAACATCTTCTCCATGACATCCACAACGAAGACGGCATCCAGCTTCCGTTCACGGATCACATCCATCGCCGGATTCTGGGGATCCAGACTGATCAGCAGCGTATGGTACCCGGACTCCGTAAGCTTTGATTCAAGACTGTCCACCAGCGTCATATAGCTCTGGCGCTTCCAATATGGAAGCTGGGGAGATTTGTTGATTAATATGCCGACCATTCCTGTCCGCTGTACTACAAGGGAGCGTGCAGCGAGATTCGGGACATAATTCAGCTCCTTGGCAATCTGCAGAATACTCTGGCGCGTGGGGTCGGGAATCGTCTGGTTTTTGACATTATTCAGTACATAGCTGACCGTAGCTACAGATACATTCGCCAGGCGGGCGATATCCTTCATCGTTGCTTTTTTCATCCTGAATTCTCCTTTAATTGACCCTAGAAGAAAAGACTATCACCCGCAGCCTGGACAAGTCAATCTGCTACAGATTTAATATTAAAAAAAGCTGCTCCTGTCCTGAATCGACAAAGAGCAGCCCGGCGGCAATGATGTTACGTTTCGTTTTTGGTAACCCCGTTCAGACTCGGGACATAATCGGCAGCTTTATCATTGGTCAGCATTTGCGGTTCTTCAGTAATGGAAGCGTGATTCTGCTGATTGTCCTTCTTATCGGCACGATTATTGGCTCGGTCGTACTTAGGATCGGCACTGTTTTTAGGCATAGATTTCACCTCCGTTTGCTTAGAGATAGTATGAGACGCCCGGTAGCATTTTATCCCAGTTGACGGGTGTTGCTATAATATAGTTGACGATCAGAGGGGGAATATTTAGTGAAGAAGGTGGATGTCATCGCAAATTCCGTTATCCCTGTTGAGGTGGTTCCCTATAACCCCGGATGGAAAATAGAGTTCAACAAGATTAAGGAGCGGATGCTGGAGATGGTCGGCGACCTGATCCTCACTGTGGAACATGTCGGAAGTACTTCTATTGAAGGTTTATCGGCCAAACCGATCATTGATCTGGATCTGGTGATGGAGAGCTATAGCGTATTGCCGGAGATTATAGAACGGTTTCAGCAGTATGGTTATATGCATCGTGGCAATCAGGGAATCGAAGGCAGGGAGGTTTTCGATCGTACGGCGGATGACGGATTTATGAACTATCATCTTTATGTATGTCCGCAGGATGGCAAAGGCTACCTCGAGCACATCGCCTTTCGTGACTATCTTCGGGCCCATCCTTCTGCTGTGGAAGCATACGAGCAGGTAAAGCTCTCCCTGGCACGTCAATACCGCTATGACAGAGAGGCCTACACAGAAGGGAAAACGGAGTTTGTCCGTTCTATTTTAGACAAAGCAATGCCTTAAAGAACAACCCCTGCGAACTCCGGCAGGGGTTTTGCTGTATTCAGGGAAGCCGCTGTTAATTGTTGCTCCGCAGGGCTGCCCGGTATTCACTTGGCGGTATGCCAAAATATTTACGGAACTGCTTGGAGAAATAAAGGGCGTCGTTAAAGCCGACAGAGGAAGCGACCTGATCGATGCTTAGCGTTCCTTCCAGTAGCCCTTTCGCTTTGTCCATCCGCATTTTGAGCAAATACTGTTTAGGAGACAGGCCAGTCCTTTGCTTAAAAGCCTTGGACAGATGCGCCCGGTGGTAGCCGAGTGTTGCGGCAATCTGGTCGATGCTGATCTGCTGGTGGAATTGCAGCGAGATCCAGCGGATGGCCTGGTCAATCTGCCGGTCGATCATCTCCGGCATTTCTTGAGGGCGGGCTGGCAGCACATCCAGATTGCTAAGCCCGAATTTATGAAGCAGCAGGCGTGCCCAGCCCGAAGCCTCCAGGCTCTCGAGACGCGGATAGGGGGATTGCTGAAAGGATTGCCGGGTCCGTTCGTATAGACTGGTCAGCTCATCTACATTCTCAGCATGCAGTAGCGGCCGTTCTTTAGTAATTCCGGCATCGGAGAGCAGAGCGGCTACGGAATTGCCCTGGAGGGCTATCCAGACATAGTGCCAGGGTAAAGTGTCATCCGCCTGGTAACTGAACAGTGCACCAGGGAAAATGACAAAGGTATCGCCGGTTCGGCATTTCTGCGAGATATTACCGCACTGAAACATGCCCTCACCAGCCAATACAGTATGGATCAGATAGTAATCATGCACCGCCGGTCCCATTTTATGCCCCGGGTAAGGTTTACCTTCCCCGCTGAACAGTACAGCCAGATCAAGCTCATCCGGTACAGAATTGAACCCGGCGGCGAAATAATAATGCTCAAAATTCATGAGCGCCTCCTGTGAAAACAAGCTTTTTCCAAAAATAACTACTATACAAGATGAACTTAAGAATGAAGTTGATGAATTGCAGTGAAACCTGAAGTACTAGGCTTTACTGCAATTCTTAGGTAACATTCTTAAGTTCACGTTCTATATCACGCTACAATAGTCCGCAAGGAAAAGCAAGATTCGGATCAGATCAATCTCTTTCCCGGTAATGGGAGCTGCGTGGGACAAAAATCACATACAATATGCCCCCGGGGGGGATATATTCTATGAGAATAGTTCTCACTAATTAGAACGGAACAGGAGCGGATAGAATGGGAGAAATGACGTTTAGCAGTGAACCCGGGAAGTCTGGGATAAGAGCACTATGGGAGAAGAATGGCGGGATTATGATTGCCGCAGCTTGTCTGGTCCTGATTGTATTGGCGTGGGTACTGGAGAAGCAGGAGATGCAGGCAGGAGCGGTTATATTATTCGTTCTGGCCTATGTTGTCGGCGGGTACCGCAAGGCCTGGGAAGGGCTGGAAACCTTAATTAAGGAGAAGGATCTTGATGTTGACCTCTTAATGGTTGTAGCGGCAGTCGGTGCAGCAAGTATCGGCTACTGGCTGGATGGAGCGGTGCTGATTTTTATTTTTTGCTTAAGCGGGGCGCTGGAAGAATACTCGATGGAGAAGACCAACCAGGATATCGCGGCCATTCTGAAGTACCGTCCGGAAGAGGCCGTGCGGCTAAAGGGAGAGTCTGAAGAGAAGATCAAAGCCTCTCAGCTTCAGAAGGATGACATCGTACTGGTCCGGCCAGGTGAACGCATCCCTTGCGACGGAACTATTCTTGAAGGAAGCTCAGCGGTGGATCAGTCGACGATTACCGGTGAATCCATTCCTGTAGATAAAACTCTGAATGATGCTGTTTTCGCCGGAACCATCAATGGGCAAGGTGCACTAAGAATTCTGGTTACGAAGGCTGCGGAAGACACTTTGCTCTCAAGGATTATACATATGGTACAGGAGGCTAAAAGCGAGCTTCCGCCGAGCCAGCTTTTTGTGGAGCGGTTCGAAGGTATTTATGCAAAATGTGTTGTTCTGCTTGCTCTGCTGCTGATGATACTGCCGCCGTATCTGTTCGGCTGGACCTGGGAGGACACAATCTATCGGGCAATGATTTTCCTTGTTGTTGCTTCACCGTGTGCGCTCGTCTCATCGATTATGCCCGCGATCCTCTCCGGAATCTCCAATGCTGCCCGTAAGGGAGTTCTGTTCAAAGGCGGAATTCATCTGGAGGGAATAGGCAATATACAGACTGTTGTGTTCGACAAAACCGGAACCCTTACTGAAGGTAAACCGAAGGTTACCGATGTATACCCGGCACAGGGAGTCACGGAAACGGAGCTGCTGTACCTCGCGGCTTCTCTGGAGAAGCTGTCCCAGCACCCGATTGCCAAGGCCATTCTAGATCACGCGGAGGACAGGCAGATCATGCTTGAACCGGCTGCTGCGATGCAGGCTGTGACCGGACTTGGGGTTAGCGGCATCGTAAATCATACAACTTGTCTCATCGGCAAAAGAAGTCTGCTGCATAATCTTGTTATCGGTGAGGAGCAGCAGGCGGTAGCTGAACGGCTGGAGGCTGACGGTAAAACCGTTGTATACGTAGAAGCCGGTGGACGTTTTGCCGGAATGCTTGCCGTTCAGGATATCGTTCGTGCCCAGGCGGCAGAAGCTGTTGCTCAGCTCCGGGCGATGAACAAACACGTGGTTATGCTTACCGGAGATGCCCGGCATACTGCGGAAGCCATTGCCCGGCAGGTGGGGATTGAAGAAATTCATGCTGAAATGCTGCCTGACGGCAAATTGAACATCATTAAGGAATTGTCCCGGAAATATGGCAAAGTAGCGATGGTCGGTGACGGTGTGAATGATGCTCCTGCACTGGCTGCAGCCTCCATCGGCATTGCGATGGGAGCAGCCGGAAGTGATGTAGCGCTGGAGACGGCAAATGTGGTGCTGATGAACGATGATATCACTAAAATTCCTTATGCTATAACCCTTGGGAGCCGCACCAGCCGTGTAATTAAACAAAATATCTCATTCGCGCTTGCGGTGATTCTGATCCTTGTCGTATCGAACTTCTGGGGCGGACTGAATCTGCCCTCCGGGGTGGTCAGTCATGAGGGAAGTACGCTTGCGGTAATTCTGAGCGGGCTGCGCTTGTTGAGATGATGTAACCACAAAAACCCCTTCAGGTATCCTGCGGGGGTTTTTGGTCTAATAATTACTGTTTACCTTTACTTTAATCAAGAAGCTTCGGCTTTGCCCAAATAAGATGGACCATACCCATCCAGTAGCTTTCCACCTTATGAATGATGAGGCCTGATTCTTGAATGAGTCCGACAATATTTCTTGTATGATGACACCCATAAACACGATATAAAAGCGGATTAAATCCTTTTTGAACTGTGGATACCGCAGGATTAGAGCTGACCCCATGCTCCAGGAAAAGAATATGCCCATCCGGTTTACACCAGCGGCTGATTTTTTCCAACACCATCAATGGATGATTGTAGCTGCAAAAGGATAGGGTTGAAACAATAGTATCGAATGATTGATCCGGAAAGCTCATTTCTTCAATATCCGAACAGATGAAATCACAATCAATATGATAGTGGTTTGCCGCCTGTTTTGCTTTCTCCAGCATTGCTGCACTGAAATCAGTTGCGGTAACCTTAACCCCGCGGGGATAGTACGAGAAATTTGCACCTGCTCCTACAGCAAGCTCAAGCAACTCGCCCTTCGCATGACTTAAAAGATGCTGACGCCAGCGCTTCTGATTGGCATTTTCTCTATTTTTCTCATATTGGTTTGCCTGCTTATCAAAGATACGTATTAACCTTTGCTTCTCCATGTATCCCCCGCCTTAAGATTAAGTGATTTCGAGACTACATCATCCTTCTACTACAAACAATAATAAATCCTTATGTCTAAAATACAAGTAAACAAACATACTATACCTATTCTTGTTATAATACCTCTAGCTGGTATTTGTGAGAGAAGACAGAATGAAGCTGGGGGTAATTATGGTTCAGGATGCAAATGAGGATTTTCATGACGAGGATTTCGAGCATAAATACCGTAAGCAGATTGTTAACCGGCTGGCCCGAATTGAAGGGCATGTCCGTGCTGTTAAAGTAATGACCGCCGAAGACCGCGACTGCTCAGAGGTGCTGCTGCAGATTGCTGCCATCCAGAAAGCGCTGGACAAAGCGGCGAAGCTGCTGCTGAAGGATCACCTGGAGAACTGTGTGGTCAAAGCTGTCCATCACGGCAATCAGGACAAGGTGCTTGAGGATCTCAACAAGGCTCTCGATAACTATATCCGTTAACAGGCAAGGCTGGGAGAGCTGATCTCCCGGTCTTTTATTTTGCCATAAACTTATCCTGCGGAATGCATAATGTCATAGGCGCTATTGCCTTCAATATGATATTTTTATGCAAATTTCATCATAAGGGGGATAACCTATGATTACTTCAGATAATCTGGAAGAGTACTACATAAGGATCGGCAGGTTGAAGCAGCGTTATTTGCCGGAGCGCTTTGAGCAGGATCTCCCTAAGTTTAGTTCCCATCCGGAGGCTGCGGACTGGTTCCGTACACTATTCCAGGATAACTTCATCTTTGTGGAGGTGATGGAAGCAGCGGGCACCGAAAACTATTACCAGTACGACATTATTCATGACCGGGAGATCTGGGAACGCCGGCAAAGGGATATCCGTGAAAAAGGGACTGCGAACGGGCTTGGGATGCTGCTCTGCGCGCAAAGGGTGGACATCTACGAGGACGGATCCGTGCATCTGGCGGTATAGCAGGATTTTGGAAAAATAGCGGCAGGCTGGACGAATTGTATCGTCTGGGCCTGCCGCTTTTGTAATGGAGAAATAACTCCAACTTATTTGGCGTAATAACCGCCATCGATCGGCAGTTCAACACCTGTAATATAGGAGGAATCATCTGAAGCCAGGAACAGGACACCTTTGGCGATATCATCCGCTGTGCCCAGCCGCATCAACGGGGTCTGTGAATAGAACCACTGCTTCATTTTCTCATCCTTCAGCAGATCCTCTGTCATTGGCGTTTCGATATAACCGGGATGGATCGAATTCACGCGGATATTATGCTTTGCATAGTCGACCGCTGTAGCTTTGGTCAGCATACGGACTGCACCTTTGCTGGCGGTGTAAGGACCTGCACCGCTGCCGCCGGTCAGTCCGGCGATCGAAGAGATGTTGATAATGGAGCCGCCTCCGGCTGCGATCATGTGGGGGATAACCGCTTTTTGACCGATAAAAATGCTGGTGACATTAATGCTCATCGTCCGCTCCCAGCGCTCTACGGTTTGTTCCATGAATGGTATAGGATCGGAGACGCCGGCATTGTTAACAAGAATATTGATCTGGCCGAAAGCGCGAAGCGTTTCCTCCACGACATTGGCCCAGTCCTCTTCAGATGTAACATTTTGCTTCAGCCCGATGGCTTCGCCGCCGTTAGCCCTGATCTCCGACACAACCTCCTGCAGCTTCTCCTCCTGGAGGTCTGTAACGACAACCTTAGCGCCTTCCTTAGCGAATAACAGGGCGTCGGCTTTACCCATTCCACCTGCTGCTCCAGTGATGATAGCTACCTTATGATCTAATCTTCCCATGACATTATTCCCCCTGAAGTTGTAATTTGGTTCCATTCATCATCTGTTCCAGATGTTCAATCATCTTCTGGTAGGATCCGATCATCAGATCCAGTTCCGTTTCATTAAATTCATCCCATAACCCTGCGGTCAGCTGACGGTAGCGGTCCAGCATGTTTTGTTCGACTTCACGGCCTTGTTCGGTAATCTTCAGCAGCACCTGTCGCCTGTCAGTTTCAGAAACGACCCGCTCAATATAACCTTTCTGAACCAGCTTGCTGCTTAGGTTGGTAATGGCGGATAGGGTTACATCCAATACTCCGGCAAAATAGGAGCTGGTCTGCAGATCTTGCTTCGCCAGTGTCTGCAGAATGAAATACTGCGGTGCCGTCAGGTTGTTATCCAGCAGCTTCGCGTAGCTTGCCACCAGTGTCATCATGTGCCGGCTGATTAAATCAGCGAGCTGATCGTGTTTATCCAGTAGGTATCACCTCAGTTATTTAAAAAAATGATTTAAAAGTTTTAATAGTTAATACATATTAACAATTTAAATTTAAACCTTAATATAGGAACAGTCAACCCGTGAAGTGCTGGTTAGTATTTCCACCCTCCAGAAAGATTATATACAGCAACTCAAAAAGAGCCGCAGATGTGGCGGCTCTTTCGTTAAGATGTGCATATTAAATTCGAAATTTTGAGGACAGCTCCTGCAATTCTTCGGCCATCCCTGAAAGTGACTTCACAGCACCTTCTACTTCTAACATCGTCGCCAGCTGCTGCTCGGAAGCGGCTGCGACATTTTGCGTTTTAGATAAGGAAGAGCCTGCGATTTCACTAGTGACCTGAAGGGAAGCGCTAACCTCTTCAGAGCTTGCTGAGATTTGCTGGGAAGCGGCTGAGACTTCTTCGAGCTGCTGGTTTAATTCCTGAATGTAGCCGACAATCTGCTCAAATGTCTGCTTCGCTTCGTGCATGCCCGTTAGACCTACCTGGATCTCGGTGCTTTCCTTGTCCATCATTTGGGCGGCTTCCAACACCAGCGTCTGAATTTCCGTCAAAATAGAGGCAATCTGAGCAGAGGATTGATTGGACTGTTCAGCCAGTTTACGCACTTCTGTAGCCACTACAGCAAACCCGCGGCCATGCTCTCCGGCGCGTGCAGCTTCAATGGAAGCATTAAGTGCCAGGAGATTCGTCTGCTGGGCAATCCCGCTGATCAAGCCCACGATTGTACCAATCTCCTGTGAATGATTATCCAATTTCTTAATTACGGCCGCAGATGCCTGGGAGGTGCCAAGGATGGTGTCCAGCTGGCCGCTGACTGTGGTGATTTTCCCGCTGCCCAGCACGGCCTGTTCAGTGGTATAGCTGGCAATGCTGGATACATCCGATGCGGATTCGGCAACCCGTTGAATTCCGGTAGCAACCTCATCCATGGCCCGGCTGCATTCCTGTGAACCGCTGAGCTGCATAGCCGAGCCATCTGCTACCGCTTGAATTTCTTCAGCGATATGGCTGCTGGCGGCACTGGTCTGCATGGAGCTGGCAAGCAGCTCTTGGGAGCTTGCGGAGAGCATCTGGGAATGTTCGCCGATCTTCGCTATAATTGCCCGGAGCCCGGCAATCATATCATTGAAGCCGATAGTCAACACGCCGATCTCATCCTTGGATTTATAATTGCCTTTGACGGAAAGATTCCCGTTCTGGGCGTCCTGCATCAGCGATTTTAGTCTGTTCAAGGGGCGGGTAATCATGCGCGAGAGCAGCAAACTGATAGTTCCGCATACCGCTACAGATGCAGCCAACAGTACGAACAAATTGAGTTGGCTCGCTGAGGCATCATTTTTATTGCTGTTATTAAGCTCGGCAGCAGAAGCCTGATTCAAATTCTTGATAGATATTAGCATATTCATAATTTCGGTGCGGATAGGTGACAACTGCTTAGCAAATACAGTGTAAGCTTCCGCCGTCTGGTTAGCTTCAAGCTTGCCCAACATCTGATCGCGGGCTTCGTTGCTCTTGGCAATCATGCCTTTAAAGGTATCGTATTGCTGCTTTACATCGCCCGACATGCCAATGCTTTCAATCTGCTTCTGGGCGGCAATACTGCCGGTGATGATTGAACTAATGGAGTCATTGATTTCCTTTTGCCTGGAGATTGTCTGGTTATCAGGTATCATCAGTTCCAGCTGTAGAGCGTTAATCTGGGCGTTGTTGATAATAATCTGATTTATCAGCTCATTTGGAACCATATAGTGCTGGTACATCTGCTTTGCGTTACCATTGATTTTATTAAGGTAGTGAAGTCCCGAATATCCGATCAGAATCATAAAAAAGATCGACAACCCGACTAACCCCATAATTTTCACTGATACTTTCTGATTCGCCAAGAAGCTCATCACGACAACAACTCTCTCTCATCTCTGGATGTTTAAAATCTACGTTATTTATATCGTAAATTATTAGGCTAATCTAAAGAGATAAATGTAAATTTAGATAAATATCCGGAAAAGAAACAATAGATTGCTCAGTCATCCTTCTGCATAAAGACGATGTGGGGATTTTATTGCAAAGAACATGGGAATACCTATCTTTTTCGTAGAAATGCCTCTTATAGCCGGGACTGATCAGTCTCTATAATGAGTGTGTATTTCATGGAAAGGAGGATCGGTAGTTACTTCTAACCCATTACTATCCACACATTGCTGAGGAGGATTATAATGCGCAACAAGTATGTCGTATGGTCTCTAATAGCGGCTATGCTGATCTCAAGCTTGTATCTCGCTGCCGGAACCTTCGGAAACGTGTTTGCAGCCGGCGGACCGAATCTGACACTGGGCAAAACGATCACTGCAAGCGGCCAATCGCAGACGTATGAACCGAATAATGTGAAAGACGGTAATCAAAACACCTACTGGGAGAGTACGAACAGCGCGTTTCCCCAGTGGATTCAGGTTGATCTGGGAGCGAATACAAGCATCGACCAGATCGTATTAAAGCTGCCGGCCGCCTGGGAATCGCGGACACAAACACTGGCAGTTCAAGGCAGTACAGACGGCTCGTCTTTCACCAATATTGTCGGCAGCACAGCCTACGTGTTTAACCCTTCGGTTGGAGGCAACACCGTCACCATTAATTTCAGCGCAGCAAGCACGCGGTATGTCCGGCTGAACGTGACAGCCAATACAGGCTGGCCGGCGGCGCAGTTCTCTGAAATTGAGATCTATGGTACTGCCGCGGCGACACCAGCGCCAACAGCAACTCCAACAGTAACTCCAACAGTAACTCCAACTCCAACAACGGCTCCGTCGCCGACACCGACTGCAACCGTTACGCCAACACCGACACCTTCGGTATCTCCAACAGCTTCACCAGGCGGCAACATCGCTATCGGCGCAACTATTACAGCTTCCTCGTATACCCAGACCTATGTCGCCACGAATGCGAATGACAACAACACCGCCACTTACTGGGAGGGCAGCGGAAACCCAAGTACGTTACTCCTTGATTTTGGGGCCAATCAGAATATTTCATCCATTGTCCTGAAGCTGAATCCGGCAACCGAATGGGGAACGCGTACCCAAACCATTCAAGTGCTGGGTCATAACCAGGCAACAACAGCCTTTAGTAATCTGGTATCAGCACAGGTATATACCTTTAATCCGGCTACTGGCAATACAGTTACTATTCCGGTAACGGCAACAGTGAAACGCCTGCAGCTGAACATTACATCGAACAGTGGGGCACCGGCCGGCCAAATTGCCGAATTCCAGGTTTATGGCACACCGGCACCCAATCCAGACTTGACGATTACCGGGATGACCTGGACACCGTCAGCTCCGGATGAATCCAGTGCAATTACGCTGAGTGCGGTTGTGAAAAACAACGGCAGTGCAGCTTCTCCAGCGAGCTCTGTTAATTTCTACTTAAACAGTGAACTCGCAGGCTCTGCATCCGTAGGCACCCTTGCTGCCGGGGCTTCTGCAACGGTATCACTGAATGCCGGAACTAAAGCCGCAGCCAGCTATACGTTCAGTGCCAAGGTGGATGAGAACAATTCGGTTATTGAGCAGAACGATGCCAACAACAGCTACAATAATGCCTCTGCGCTAGTAGTGAGTCCGGTAGCAAGCTCCGATCTGGTGGGGACAACATCCTGGAGCCCTGCGACCCCAGTGGCCAATAACAGCGTTGGCTTTTCGGTAAATCTCAAAAATCAGGGCACTGTTGCCTCTGCCGGCGGCGCTCATGCAATTACTGTAGTCCTCAAAAATTCCGCGGGAGCAGCCCTGCAGACTTTTAATGGCGCTTATAACGGTACAATAGCAGCAGGTGCATCGGTTACTGTTGCTATCCCGGGAACATGGACAGCGGTTAATGGGAACTACACGGTGACTACGACCGTAGCTGCAGATACCAACGAAGTAGCCTCGAAACAGACCAATAATGTGAACACCACAAATCTGGTGGTCTACGCTTTGCGTGGAGCAAGTGTGCCTTACAGCCGGTATGATACCGATGATGCCGTAAGAGGTGGAGCGGCAACACTCCAAACGGCACCCACCTTCGACCAGTCACTGACCGCTTCGGAAGCTTCCGGGCAGAAGTATATCGCGCTCCCGTCAAACGGATCATATGCCGAATGGACAGTAAGATCCGGTCAGGGCGGGGCAGGGGTTACTATGCGATTCACAATGCCAGATTCAGCGGACGGTATGGGCCTGAATGGTTCGCTGGATGTCTATGTTAACGGCAGTAAGGTCAAAACTGTATCTTTGACTTCGTACTACAGCTGGCAGTATTTCTCGGGCGATATGCCGGGTGATGCTCCTAGTGCCGGACGTCCGCTGTTCCGTTTTGATGAAGTACACTTCAAGCTGGATACTGCGCTCAAAGCCGGCGATACCATCCGTATCCAGAAGAATAACGGGGACAGCAACGAATACGGAGTGGATTTCCTGGAGATCGAACCGGTTCCTGCGGCTATTGTCCGTCCGGCAAATTCAGTATCCGTAACTGACCACGGTGCTGTGGCGAACGATGGACAGGATGATCTGGCTGCCTTCAAAGCTGCCGTTACAGCAGCGGTTGCAGCCGGTAAAAGTCTTTATATCCCGGAGGGCACCTTCAACTTAAGCAGTATGTGGGAAATCGGCTCGGTCAGCAATAAAATCAATAACATCACAATTACCGGAGCCGGGTTATGGCACACCAATATTCAATTTACAAATCCTAATGCGGCGGGTGGAGGCATCTCGCTGCGGGTTACCGGCAAGCTGGATTTCAGCAACGTCTACATGAACTCGAACTTACGTTCCCGTTATGGACAGAATGCAATCTATAAAGGCTTCATGGACAATTTCGGGACCAATTCGGTTATCCATGATGTCTGGGTGGAGCATTTTGAATGCGGGATGTGGGTCGGGGACTATGCGCATACCCCTGCGATTTATGCCAGCGGGCTGGTTGTCGAGAACAGCCGTATCCGTAATAATCTGGCCGACGGCATCAACTTCTCCCAGGGTACCAGTAACTCGGTTGTGCGCAACAGCAGCATCCGGAACAATGGAGATGACGGGCTTGCGGTTTGGACCAGCAACACTAACGGTGCACCGGCGGGGGTAAACAACACCTTTTCGTATAACACGATTGAAAATAACTGGCGTGCAGCAGCCATAGCTTTCTTTGGCGGAAGCGGCCACAAGGCAGACCATAACTACATTATTGATACAGTAGGCGGTTCCGGCATCCGGATGAACACGGTCTTCCCGGGCTACCATTTCCAGAATAATACCGGTGTTGTGTTCTCGGATACGACGATTATAAACAGCGGCACCAGCAAGGACCTGTACGGCGGTGAACGCGGTGCGATAGACCTGGAAGCTTCCAATGATGCAATCAAAAATGTAACCTTCACCAATATTGATATCATCAATACCCAGCGTGATGCAATTCAGTTCGGATACGGAGGCGGTTTTGAAAATATTGTATTTAACAACATTAATATTAATGGTACAGGACTTGACGGTATCACCACATCTCGATTCTCCGGGCCGCATAAAGGTGCCGCCATCTACACCTACACTGGAAATGGATCAGCGACCTTTAATAATCTCATCACCAGCAACGTTGCTTATCCGGGCCTGAATTACATTCAGTCAGGGTTTAATCTTACGATCAACAATTGATATGATTGGGCATTAAGCAGGGGGAGAGGAGGGGTTCATCAGAACTCCTCCTTTTGTTTAAATTACCAGAGTTATATCTTTACAATGCTATAAACCAGACTGCTTCTCCTGCAGAAACGTACTATCTTTCAAGGCTTTTCTGAAAATAGAGGAAACCGGTTTCTGCATACCTAATCATTAGAATAAGAGAGTATTAGCCAGAAAAAAATTGTGATTATAGCTCAAAAGATCCATTGACCGGGAATAAGCGGGAGACTATAATCAGAATCAAGAAAAATTCATTGGATAAGGGGAAGCGTGTTTTCACCTTATGTAAATCTTGTTTTGCAAGCGCATACAATGAATCTTTTCGTCGGACCCTGGGGGTGGTTATGCTACAACGTCAATGCGTAAGGTGTTCTTTTATTCTCATTTTTGCAAACGTTTGCGCATTCTAAAATCGATTCACATTCGATGAGGAGGTAGTTTATTTGGTGAGAAATAAAACGAGGCGGTTTCTTTCTTGGCTGATTATTGTTGCACTGTGCTTCGGCTTGTTCGGGACAGCCGGAGGAGCTTCTGCCAGTAATACTAATTATACAGTCACATACACGAACACCACAGCGACTGCTGTAACTTTGCATTGGACTACCAACAACTGGACGACGCTTACGGATACAGTCATGACCAAGAACGGGACAACATTCACGGCCAACATCACTGTTTCTGAAGGTGTAACATTAACGTATTGCTATCATATTACTGCTCCGACAGACAGCTGGGACAATAACAACGGGAAGAACTGGTCCGTCATTATCCCTGCCGCCGGGAAGTACGAAGCGGAAAGTGCAGTCCTGTCAGGCGGCGCCAAAGTAAATACTAATCATACCGGCTATTCCGGAACCGGCTTTGTGGACGGATACACAGCTAGCGGAGCGTCTACAACCTTCACTGTGCAGGCCTCAGCTGCAGGTGCGTATAATGCAACCCTGCACTACGCTAACGCTTCCGGCAGTGCCAAGACTTTATCTGTTTATGTTAACGGCACTAAGGTAAAACAAACCACCTTGGCTAATCTGGCCAATTGGGATACCTGGTCCGATCAAACGGAACTGCTTACCTTGCTGGCAGGCAATAATACGATTACCTATAAGTACGATGCAGCCGACAGCGGAAATATTAATATTGATTATGTGAATGTTCTGCCTGGGACTTCTCCAACACCAACACCAACATCAACTCCAACATCAACAGCATCTCCTACACCTACCGTAACTCCAACAGCCTCACCAACTGTCACTCCAACACCTACACCGACAGCTACCGTCTCACCGACGCCAACATCCACGGCGACCGGCATCACGGTTCATTTTAAAAAGCCTTCAACATGGAATTCAGCGGTCCGCATTCATTACTGGAATTTGAATCCGGCGACGGTGCCGGTCAGTGGGGCATGGCCGGGAATTCTCATGAATTCAGACGGAAATGACTGGTACAGTTATACGATTTCCGGTGCAGCAGGCACAAGCCTAATCTTCAACGACAGCAATGGCAAACAGACAGCCGACTTGGCACGAACTATTAAGGAGAGCTGGTATTACACAGATAATGTCTGGTATGACGCCAATCCGGAAGTGCCGAAGATCCCGGTAATCACAGTCTCGCCTGCTCCAAAAACATACGATTCTACACAAACGGTTGCACTTTCGAGCAGCAATAGCGGCGATAAAATATATTACACAACCAACGGTTCTACACCGACCACTGCGTCGGCTTTGTACACCTCGCCTATACAGGTGTCCTCCTCCTTAACCATCAAGGCTTTTGGAGTCAATACCAGCGGCCAGGCAGGCAGTGTGGCGTCTTTTGCCTATGTAATTGATCTGAATGCCGACCTGCAGGCTCCAACCCTTACAGCGAATTTACCGGTTGGCCAATCCACCACCGCAGTAACCGTCTCTTTCAATATCAAAGATAACAAAGCAGCAACAACTACAGCATATTATACTGATGATGGTACAGAACCGACTACGGGCTCTAAAGTATATATTTCCGGGAATGCACTGGTCGGTTTGGCTGGACCATCAATTCTGATCTCCAAGACCACGACCTTAAAGTTCCTTGTCATCGACGCAGCCGGTAACCGTACCACCCAAAGCTTTGTGTACAGTATCGGCAATAAAGGGGACTTCCGGGAGGATTCCATTTACTTCGTGATTACTTCCCGCTTCTACGATGGCGATACCAGCAATAACGTTCATGCCTGGGATGACGCCAAAGCAGGAAATCCTGATTCGGATCCGGCTTGGAGAGGGGATTTCAAAGGACTGATTCAAAAGCTCGATTACATCAAAGCGCTCGGCTTCAGCGCCATCTGGATTACTCCTGTCGTACAGAATGCCAGCGGTTATGATTATCATGGCTACCATGCGATCAATTTTGCCAAAGTCGATCCAAGGTATGAGTCAGCCGGAGCATCCTACCAGGATCTGATCAATGCCGCCCATGCCAGGGGAATCAAGGTCATCCAGGACATTGTCGTCAATCATACCGGTAACTTCGGGGAAGAGAATCTGTTCCCGATGTTCAAGAAGGATGCCACCAAGGCAGACACGATCGCTAACCTGCTCAAAATTACGGATAAGCTTCCGGCCAACTACGATACCATGACACCCGACCAGCAGTATCAGGCGAGACTTGCCCTTATGAAGACTGCAGAAACCAACAATAATATCTATCACACGGAGAAGAGCTTATCCTGGGAATCCTATACGGTACAGACCGGGCAGATTGCCGGTGACTGTGTGGATCTCAACACCGAGAACCCTGTAGTGAATCAGTATCTGATTAACAGCTATAACCAGTATATCGATATGGGTGTAGATGCCTTCCGCGTGGATACCGTGAAGCATGTAAGCCGTTATATTTTCAATAAGTATTTCGTACCTGCCTGGAAAGCCAGAGGCGGTTCCAACTTCTTCATCTTCGGTGAAGTGGCAACCCGGTATAGAGATGTCTGGAACAGCGGTATTCCGGCGATTTCAACGCCATTCTATACCTGGAAGTCTGCGAAATCGTACCCTGGCGACGGTCAAAATGATTACGCTTCCAACAAGCTGTCTGTCGAACAGGAATGGGCGGACAATTCAACAACCACAGGGCAGCCGACCTCGAACAATGCTTTTCTTATCGGTAATTCGTATCACGCTCCGGATTATTCAATGAAATCAGGCATGGATGTCATCGATTTCCCGATGCACTGGGCATTCAAATCTGCGCAGGAAGCCTTCAGCATGCGTAGCGGTGATCAGTACTATAACGATGCTACCTGGAATGTGACCTATGTGGACTCCCATGACTATGCACCTGATCAGGCACCGGAGAATCAAAGATTCGCCGGCACGCAGGACACTTGGGCCGAGAATCTGGCGCTGATGTTCACCTTCAGGGGCATCCCGGCCATATTTTATGGATCCGAAATCGAATTCCAGAAAGGCAAAGTTATCGATCCGGGCCCAAATGCGCCGCTCAGCACAACCGGACGTGCATACTATGGCGACCACATTGAAGGCAGTGTAACAGTACAGGATTTCGGCAAATATACGAACGCAACCGGTACGCTTGCTGAATCACTCAATTATCCGCTGGCCAAGCACATCCGGCAGCTGAATCTGATCCGTAGAGCCGTGCCGGCGCTGCAAAAAGGCCAATATTCCACAGAGAACGTAAGCGGTGAATTAGCTTTTAAAAGAAGATATACAGATACCTCCAAAGGCATAGACAGCTTTGCGCTTGTTACGATCTCGGGCAATGCCACATTTAGCGGTATTCCGAACGGAACCTATGTGGACGCAGTGACAGGTGACAGCAAGACGGTTACAAACGGCACAATAACATTGACCTGCTCCGGTAAAGGGAATGCACGGGTATATGTTCTAAATGGCAGCGGTGGAATAGGTGAGACAGGAACGTATTTGAAATAAGGTTAATACTATAAAAGAGACAGCAAAGCAGCAATCACTCTGCCTATCAGGGTATTTGCTGCTTTGACTTATTTAGGCGCTGAAAATGGTACAGAGAATAGCAACATGTTAAAATAGAACACACAACATACAGAGAAGAGTGAAATGATGCGGATAGGATTTTTTGATTCCGGAATCGGTGGAATTACTGTACTTCATCAAGCGTTACGGCTTCTGCCTAATGAGGATTACATCTTTTATGCAGATACCGTGCACCTGCCTTACGGGGAGAAACCCAAGGAAGAAGTCAAAGACTATATCATTAATGCCGTTGATTTTATTGCTGCGCAGGGTGTAAAGGCTCTGGTAATTGCTTGTAATACTGCGACCAGTATTGCGATAGATGAACTCCGTGAAAAGTATGATTTTCCGATTCTGGGTATAGAACCTGCCGTCAAACCCGCTGTGCAAAAGTGGGAGGTTAACCGAAAAAAAGTGCTGGTGCTGGCAACGAACCTTACGCTGAAAGAGGAAAAATTCAATAATCTGGTGAAGCGTCTGAATCATCAGGATATCGTCGACTGTCTGGCACTTCCGGGGCTAGTAGAGTTTGCTGAGAAGTATGAGTTTAATGAAGAGCAGGTTATCGGCTATCTGAAAGAAGAATTATCAAGGTTTGATTTATGCCAGTACGGGACTGTTGTATTAGGCTGTACGCATTTTCCATACTTCACTAATGAGCTGAAAAAGCTGTTTCCTGACGACACCGATTTTATTTCAGGCAGCGTTGGAACCGCGAAGAACCTGAAACGGATCCTTGAAGCGAGCCATCAGCTGGATCATGGCACAGGAGATATTATTTTTTATAATTCCGGTTATAGAGTAGAAGATGATTACACCATAGACCAATACCAGAAGCTGTTGGGGATGCTGGACGAATTGTCTACTTAAAATTCCGCCTTCTGGCGGCTGATAAAAACGGATACATTCCTATTGTATGGACAATGTATCTGTTTTTTTGTTTGCAGATTACAAAGCTCAATAATCCTTCATCCGCATGTTTTCACTCCAAAACGCGCAAACTTTGAACAAATATGAAATCATGGAGGAAAAATGAAGGATGAGTGAATCATTAATTATGGAATCTATACGCCAGCTGGCTACGCCCTTTGGAACTAAAGAATCGATGGATAAGCTGATAAAGCATGCGGAAAAAGCTCAATATGTGCTATTAGGTGAAGCTTCGCATGGAACCTCGGAGTTCTATTCCGTCCGCGCAGAGCTGTCAAAACGCCTGATTGCAGAGCACGGATTCCGGTTCATTGCAGTAGAAGGGGATTGGCCTTCCTGTTACACCTTAAACCGTTATATCAAGGGTTATCCGGATGCCGCAGCTGATGCGAGAGCAGCACTGAATGACTTTAACCGCTGGCCAACCTGGATGTGGGCTAACAAGGAGATTCAGGAGCTTGCCGAGTGGCTTCGTGATTTCAATAAGGATAAACCTGATAAGGAAAAAGTCGGTTTTTACGGGATTGATGTATACAGCCTGTGGGAGTCCATGGATGAAATTCTGAAATATCTAGCAACACAGGACCAGGCAGATCTTGAAGCAGCCCGGAAGGCTTTTGAGTGCTTTGAACCTTTTAGCAGAGATGAGCAATCCTACGGGATTTCTGCTTCCTTGTATGGAGAGGGCTGTGAGGATGAAGTCATTACCCTGCTGGGCAGGCTTCAGGATAAATGGAAGGAAGCTCATCCCGATGATCAGGAGAATGCGCTCAGTGCTGAATTAAATGCAATGGCTGTAAAAGGCGCAGAATCGTATTATCGGACAATGATCCGCCACGACTCGGATTCCTGGAATATCCGTGACCGGCACATGGTGTCGGCACTGGAGAAGCTGATGGATTTTCACGGGGAGCATGCACGGGTGCTGGTCTGGGAGCACAATACACATATCGGAGATGCCCGGGCAACGGATATGGCGAGTGAAGGAATGGTTAATGTTGGACAGCTCCTGCGGGAACAACATGGCAGCCAAGTGTACGCTATCGGTTTTGGAACTTATGAGGGTACTGTCATTGCCGGCAAAAGCTGGGGGGCTACCATGGAAGAAATGAAGGTGCCACCCGCAATCAAGAACAGCTGGGAAGAACTTCTGCACAGAAACGGAGCTCAGGATCAGCTGCTATTAATGGACGCGGGGAATCATGCGCTTGATGAAATGATGGTAGGGCATCGTGCTATCGGTGTGGTGTATCATCCTGAACGGGAAAGAGGTAACTATGTGCCGACAGTGATCTCAAAGCGTTATGACGCTTTCATCTACCTGAATCACACCAAGGCATTGAGCCCCTTAACATTAGAACTATCAGGTGGAGTTGAACGGGGCAGCCGTTGATTCTCAATCTTAGAAACAGGATTGCCAAAGGCTCTATCCAGAATGAGAAGGTTTTTTTCATATAGAGCTAGAATACAGTCACTATATTCCATATTTTGTTAATGGAGTGAAGAAGGTGAAAAGTTCTAGCGTAATATAGAAAATAACTTTCTTATTCTAAGGGGTGATATTCAGTATGGTCTATGAATTTGATAGTGAGATCAAGATGCTGGAAGGTAAAATGAAATGGAAAGTTGCTTATTTTAAAATGGACATTACTTTGTATATAATGAATTTATCCGGAGAGCTGTACATAAAGAGCTCGGAGACAAACTCCATGTAAGTCTTAAACAATCTGAGAATAACCGAAATATTGTTTTGCCAGATTACCTTATAACAAACCTTGAAGATCATCACATGCTGGATACATTTCTAAGTCAGCCTGATTACATTAAACGAGAGCAGATCAATTATATTGAAATTGCTAAAAAGGAAGAAACAAAAAACAACCGAATAATAGCTATAATTAAAAAACTTAAAGAACAATAAATTCTAATGAAAATCAGTGTGAATCAGACTGTACAATATCATTCCTGACAACTTCTTCACAAAACCCGTATTTTGTACATATGTCTATAGATCGAAATCCACCCTTATATTTGGGTTTATTTGAGGTCAAGAACATATATCGTTAAAGGACAAGAATATGTATCTATTCCCTCTTAGGATTAAAAAAAGCTGATCTTCAACAAGATCAACTCTAGGTTTCTTACTTATCCATTTTTCTGAATCATTCGTGCATAAACCATTGGCATCTCAGATGTGACATTAGCAATCAATTGATGGATTTGACCCATATTCAAGCCAGCTTTCATCAACTTCATTTAAACCCATTGGCTGTGAAATGAAAAATTTCCCCCGATTCGTCTTTTATATTTGCTTATTCGGCAATTCCTGCTCTCTATGTTCAAGAATTTGTATGCAGCATGTTAGCAAAATAATTTAAGCAGGCTACATACTGCTTTATACGTCAACACACTTACTTTGAGGTCTATTCATTTAAAGATGCTTAGAGCATAATTCTTCAGACATTCGCTCACTTCATTAACTAGCAAAGCAGACGGCTAACCTCCATTATCCCTTGCATCCACAACTTCCTCTTTCGCCATAGATTCTGGAATATCTTCGCCGTATGCATTGCGCGGTTTAAGCTTCAGATGTACTAGCCGTTTTCCATTCTGGGTTGATTCCGTCTGCTCAATGATATACCCTTCGCCTTCGACGGAAATCTTGACCTTTAGCAGATTGAGCACCTCCAGAGCATCACGTAGTGATTGTCCCCGTAGGTCAGGAATAGATGCCTGGTTAATCTGCTGACTTAACAAATAGATCCGTTGTCCCGAAGCAAGCAGGGTGCCCGCCCCCGGATACTGGCTGACCACGTTGTTTCCGCCTCCGATCGTTTTAAAGTCAATGCCCTGATCAATGAGCAATTTCTTAGCCGCCTGTACCGATTTTTCGACTAGATCTGGTGCGGAGTGCTGTGTGGAGGGTGCATTCTTGACGGATACGGAAGTACTGCCTCCATCGCTCGTTGTAACTTTTGGCACACCCAAATATGGCAATACCTTGGATACGATATCTTTAAACACCGGTCCCGCCGCAGCACCACCGCCAGCAGCATCAGCAGGCTCGTCAATGCCGACATAGATCACAATCTTCGGATTATTAGCGGGTGCATATCCTAGAAAGGACGCGTGTACCTTGTCACGATCATATCCACCCTTACCATCAGGTTTAATCGCCGTTCCGGTCTTGCCCGCTACTCTGTAGCCTTCAATATAAGCATGGCGTCCAGTACCAACGACCTGATCCGCAACTACCTGCTCCAGATAACTTCCAGTTTCCCGAGCGCTCTCTTCAGAAATGACCTGACGTAACACTTCTGGCTGGGTCGTAGTTATCTTTCCATTATTCGGGTCAGTAATTTCCTTGACGACATGTGGTACCATCAACTTACCGCCATTAGCGATAGCCGCCATAGCGGTTAGCTGCTGAATAGGAGTCACCTGTACTTTACCGTGCCCGTATGCGATTGTCGCGTTCTCTGAAGCATTATTCGGTGTCGGATTAACGAGTCCACTGATTTCGCCCGGCAGGTCAATACCGGTAGGTTCGTTAAATCCGAAGGCATTTACGTATTGCAATAGCCTTTCCGTACCGAGCATCTCATAACCGAGTTTGATGAATGCCACGTTACTTGAACGCTTCACGCCTTCAAGATAGGAAATTTCGCCATACCCGCTTCTCTTTTGATCATACAACAGCTTGCCGTACCCCTTAATGCGGATAGAACCAGACATAAAGGTTGCGTCTGGATCGAATAGTTTCTCCTGCACCGCTCCGGCAAGCGTTACTATCTTGAACGTGGAGCCTGGCTCAAATCTCGTTTTGATCGCATGGTTGAAGAATACTCCAGGTTCAGAGGCATAGTTCCAGAACTCATTCGGGTTAAAGGTAGGCATATTCGCCAGCCCCAATATTTCCATGGTGCTCGGGTCAGCAGCGATTACCGTAATACTCTTGGGCTTGTATACTTCATATGCCTTCTGCATTGCCTGTTCGATATAATACTGGATTGTGCTATCAATTGTAAGCTTGAAATCACTTCCATTAACAACCGGCTGATATGTATCCTTTGAGTCGGGTAGCTTGATGCCTTTGCCGTCACTCTGGTAGATTAGCTCACCATTTTCACCCTTAAGCTGATTGTCAAAATACTTCTCGAGTCCCATCACCGCATTACCGTCGCGGTCCGTATAACCCAAAATATGTGCAGCCAGAGTTTGTTGAGGATAGTAGCGTTTCTGCTCTCTGATCAGGCCGATGCCCGTCTCAAGAGTGTCATGTTCATCCTTCAGTTTCTCTATGAACTCATTGACCTTGTCGCGCATCTCCTGGTCTAACTTCCAGCCTTCATTGCGTATCTCCCGGTTCTTCAGATACTTTCCGTTTTTATCCTTAGCTTCCACGATTACCTTAAGCTCATCCTCCGGTTTGCCGAGCAGCTCATGCAGGCCGATAATAACTTCATCCCCTATGCCGAGCGCGGCAATCGCTTCTGGATTAACCACTACTGTGTAGGCTGGTATATCGCTAGCGAGCACCTTGCCGTTGCGGTCCTCGATCATGCCACGCACCGCTTTAATCACCGAAGTATGGGCCCTTTGCTCTATGGCCATGGATTGCCAGAAATCCCTTTCCAGCACCTGAATCCAGAATACTCTGCCGAGCAAAACAAGAAAAAAGAGGGTAATACACCCTCCTATAAACAGCGTGCGAAGTTTTATTCTCTTTACCATACGCATACCTCACAAGTATATATTTAGATTTATGTAAATTAGCTCGTTAATTGTCCCTATCCACGTTCAATCTGCTTAATCTCAGCAATGCCTTGAATGATCGACTGCGCTTTTATGTCTAAGTATATAGACTTAACATCAGTGCAAGAAAGCAGGACGATCGGCATAGGCCTCGCTTTTTAGCAGATCTCCAGACTCCGTCTCTTAAACCCTGCATTACACACTACGATCTCTCTTGTCTTTGTCTAGTCTTTAAAGATGAGCGTTAGCTTGGCACAGAAATGCTATCTCCCCATACTTCCCAGTAGAGCTCAATGTTGTAAATATAGGTAGGGCCAGTTTTTATTAGTTAGATTAAAGATTGCCATAATGATCATCAGTCTCATTACAAATTGTACAATGCATGATAAGGTAAGATCAACCATTTTATTCCATTTATAAGTAGATATTCTAATCCTGTGATTTTACAAACGTAAGCCTGACGGGTTTGTTAATACTCTTATATATTTTGAACTGTCTAGCACTTACGTCAACATCAAGAGAGTATCCTAATGTACTAAATAGGTACATAGAGTAAGATCCGTATTAATCCAACAGACCCCCTGTTCGGACGCAATCGAGATTTACGGCCTCCTGCTCAAGCCCAGATGTCCCATTTTTGCATGGATATCCCGGGCAATTCGAATCGATAGACCCATCGCTCCGGGGCGATGCCTTTTGTTATACTTCCAAGAGGGGGTTCGAACCTCCTAGAATCAGGAAGTTATCGCAGCTTTCTATATTTCGCTCGTAAATTCAAAACCCGTACAGAGGAGCGCAAAGACATGAACTTTTTCAAAAAACTGTTTGGCGGCAAAGAAATGGGCAAATCGGAAGACGGCACCACAATTTACGGCTATGACGCTCCAGATGAGCGACAGCTTACGCCTCCCTCCGAAATTTTGTACATGGAAGAATTAAACGAACATTTTAATAAAGTCTTTCCAAACCGGGAAACCGGCGTGTTTCATGAACTGATTTCAGACATCGTACATATTGATGTGAACATTATGGAAGCTACACCTGACGAGCCATACCGAGTGCTATACACCAATGGGATGAGCGATCTGCCTATGACCCTCCCCCAGGAGATCCGTGAAGAGTACAAGCATCTTGAACGGGCGGAGCTGATGATATTTTTGCCGGCGGACTGGCCGCTTACACAAGAGGATTTTGAAGCGGAAGAGAACTACTGGCCTATCCGGCTGATGAAGATGCTTGCCCGGTTCCCGCATATGTATCAAACGTGGCTTGGATACGGGCATACCATTCCCAATACGGAGGATTACGAGCCATATGCGCCAAACACTGAGCTGTCTGGTGTGGTCCTGTTTGCTCTGCCGGAAGAGGTCAGCACAGTCCATACGAATGATGGAAATCAGATTCAGGTTTATTTCTTGGTTCCGCTTTACCGGGAGGAAATGGAATTCAAACTGGAGTCCGGTATGGATGAACTGATTGCCAAGCTGTCCGAGCTGCCCGGTGATTTTCTCGTTCTGAATCCGAATAGACTCAATGCTTGTAAATAACTGCCCGGTTTAACGGGTTTGACACAGCTTTAAAAGGCTGAGCCTAAGTCATGGTTATGACTTTGGGTTCAGCCTTTTATTAGTATGGAGTTATATACTATGATTATACTCTACGTAACCAATAAAACGGTTCTGGCGCCTCCTCAATTTTGAGCCACGCGATGATATTGCTATCATTAGGTAGTATTTATATCTCAATATCATGATGTTATAATGTAAGACTAAACCAATAAGGAAGTGAACTTTATGGAAGAACACTATATTAGAAAAGCGGAATGGCTTAAAATCATCGCGCACCCTGTTCGCCTTTGTATTATTCAAGGGTTGATAGAGAAAAAAAGCTGTAATGTGACCGAAATGCAAAACTGCTTGGAGCTTCCTCAATCCACCTTGTCAATGCACTTACAGAAGCTGCGTAGTGCCGGCATCATTGAGGGGTCCAGAAAAGGATTAAAAGTTATCTACCAAATCAAGGATCCGCAGGCTGTCGAGCTGATTAAAGTTTTATTTCCGCAAATACAGTTTTTGGAAGTGATTGATTAAAGATTACTCATCACCACTCACCTCTCATTTCCATTAAGCTAATAAAAAACAAGCCCAGTACCAACTGGTACTAGGCAGTAGTTAATATGAACATTACTGACTTTTATCCACACATGCGATAAGGCGCTTCTCGATATCGGACGCGATGGAAATTAACTTGTCATTTTCTACAAGGCCAATGAGACTTGTTGGTTTCGGCAATCCGATCTTGGTAGTTCCGTTTTCTTCATACACCACTACCTTACAAGGAAGAAAATAACCAACGAGAGCATTTTCGGACAACACGCGCTTCGCTTCGACCGGATTACAAACCTCCATGATATAATAGGTCATCTCAAGATCGACGCCTTTTTCGTGAAGTTTCTCCTTCATATCCATCTGCCAAAGAACGCCAAACTTCTCTGCCTTCAGGTTTTCTGTAAGAGCTAAGATCGCTTGTTCAGGTGATTTGGTTGTTTCAACAGTATAATGGAACATGATACTTCATCCTCCTCTTATCATTCTTATGAGATCAGAACATAGTGAGGTCCTAAAGGGCTGAATCCCTTATCAACGTCTCAGCTTACCGCTCCAGGCGCTCAAGCTCCCCTGCAGGTGAACAAGCCCTGTATGACCATTTTTCAGCAGAATTCTTGCCGCATTTTTACTTCGCATACCACTGCGGCAGTATAAAAAAACAGCTTTATCCTTTGGTATTTCCCCTAAACGTCCAGACAGTTGGGATAAGGGGATGTTCTTCGCACCGTTGATATACCCAGTCTTATACTCTCCCGGCTCCCGTACATCTATGAGCATCCGTTTCTCATTGCCCTCCATCATATTTTGGAATTCTTCAGCGCTCAATGCCTTTAATCCTTTAGCCGGTCTTATACGGGAATAAACAAACCAGAGCAACAATACAATCACTGCAATGTTAATGATTGAGCCTGTGTCCACAATGTCTTCCTCCTTTTGGTGGTGTTTTTTGAAAGCATGATTGTGCAGACCAAACATTGCCTTGTATTGTGAACAAACTACGGAATCCATGCTTACGGAGGATTCTTGCTGCTTTATTGCTTTGGTACCAATTGTTGGACAGAATTAGTATATTATCATCAGGAAATAGATCGTGTTGCCATACATAAGGAAGACGCCCTAAAGATATATTTATCGAGCCGGAAATATGTCCTTCCAAATAATCCGAAGCATCCCTGACATCGAGCATTTTCAAATTTAAACTTTCCTTAGCTTGGACCCAGTTATGAACACTAATATAGGAAAGTGAACGAACGGGCCATAGTAGGCGCAAATACCATAAGACCACTGCCCCAGTCAAAAAGTACAAAAGTGTTATCATGTTGATCCAGTCCTTTCAATTGTGCTGCAGCAGCTGAAGATGCCTCTAGTTACTGACTGTCCTGTAAGGCTTAATCACGAACCAATTTATCCGTCCAGGCATTAAGCCCACCGGTCATGTTCACAACATTAAATCCTTTTTCAGTCAGCAGTTCGCAAGCCAGACCGCTCCGGCTTCCGCTTCGACAGATGACAATGGTTTCTTGTGCGGGATCGAGCTCCTGTTGCCGTTCCAACAGTAGTCCAAGCGGAATATGCTTGGCACCTGCAATATGTCCCTCTGCCCATTCTCCAGGTTCACGAACATCGAGCAATTTAAGAGACTCCCCATTCTTGAGCTGTGCTGCTACCTTCTGGGGTGTGATTACTTTTGAAATTTTGAATGCCATGTTAATCTCTCCTTTATTTTTTATTATTTATGTTATAGCTATCCGTTAATGACTTTTTACTAGAAGCGCGATGGCTTCCTTGACCATTTTCTCGGTATTTTGGTTACCCTCACCTTGTTCAGCTAAAATACATTGATGTAGATTCTCTGCGACGATTTGGGCAATGGCTTTATCGGATGCATTGCGTACGGCAGACAATTGAGCGACAACTTCTTTGCACGGCTTTCCTTCTTCCATCATTCGCAGCACACCACGAACCTGGCCCTCGATTCTGCGTAAGCGTGTTTTCATTTCATCCGGATAATTGTAATCCATTATAAATCATCACCTTTCTACTTATATCATCTTACTAAATACACATACCCCTATAGGTATTATATCATGAAAAATCTTTTATACAAATCTTAAATATTTATTACAGGTGGTTATAAAATGGAAGACCAAACCTTTACTGCCGTAAGGGAAATTAAGACAACTAATCCGTACCGCAGCACATTAACATTCATTTTGGAGCTTATCTTGGATCCAAGTGGTGCACCCAGCAGACTCCCGATTACAGTGTAGATTGTAGGTTCCAAAGGAATACCCCCAGCCGAGATTTTACCGATTAACCCGCCAATTGCGGAAATAAAGACGATAGCAAGCGAGGATGCAATGGTTGTACGAGTGGGTATTTTGAGAACAGTAAGCATAATAGGAATAAGAATAAATGCGCCGCCTGCTCCTACGATTCCTGAAACAATACCTACCAATATAGCCGCGGCTATTGCAATGACTTTATTGAATGTTAGATGATAAGGCTGTTCTTCGCTTCCTTTTCTCGGGATAAGCATGAGGATAACCGCGAGTACTGCAAGGATACCGTAAATCAAGTTGATCACTTCCCCATTTAGTAGCCCCGAAATATATCCACCAGCTAGGCTGCCCATGAGAATGCTGCTCCCCATATATACAACTAGACCCTTATGAACAACAGCCCCATTAGTCTTTTTTCGGCGAAAAGCAATGACTCCTGCAAGCGAAGCGAAAAACACTTGGAACATGCTAATCGATGACACTTCATGGGCGGAGAAATGAGCTACCCCAAAAAGAGAGGGTACATATAAAAGTAGCGGGTAATTAATAATCGCTCCACCAATCCCTAGCAATCCGGAAAAGAAAGAACCGACCAGACCAAGCAATACCATTATGATTAAAAGCAGTATATCCACCGGCTCCCACCTTCCTTTTTAGGGTAAAAAAGAAAACAATAAAAATGTATACGAATCAGAATTATGCGGGTATAATAATACCTAGTAAAATCATGCGAAATGAGTGATTAAACATGTTTAGTGTGTTGAAATCTCTTTTTGAAGATAATTGTCCGGTATGCAGCGATAGATTGCATGCAGACAGTAATTCTGACTGCTGTACCAAGACATGCCCTAAAGGTCATTATAAAGAGGAGAGCTATGGCTCACTTGGTGTACGAATTGTTTATGATTGCTTGAAATAAGCGAACACGCCGATGCGTGTCCGCTTGTTTTTTATACCTTCTTTACAAAGAATTTATAGATGCCATTTTCTTCTTCATATTTAATGAGCTCGTGTTTGGTTTGTTTGACCCATGCCTGAAAGTCATTGACAGAACCTTTGTCCGTTGATTGTACTTCCATGATTTGATTAGTTGTAAGACCGTCCAGTGCTTTTTTTGCTTTTACGATCGGCATTGGACAAGCTAATCCTTTTGTGTCGATCACAAGATCTACTTGCATTTAATTAAATCCTCCTCTTATTTATCGTGAACAGCACAGCGGTTTGGACCGATTTCCATCTCTCGCTGCTCTTCTTCACTCGGTGTCATTTTCCCCATATTCGTTTGACGGATTTCTTGGTATGCATTGGGTTGAGGTGGCAGGTTTTCAGTTACAATGCGCCGGAATGCAGCTTCCTCTTGAATATTCAGACCTGGATTTTTATCATAGAGTTCCGACAATTTCGCCATAACTTTTCCTCCCTCCCCAAGTTCGGATATTTTACCGAAATGAGCCGGAAGAACGATTAAGTCCTGTGTTAATCCTCTGTAACGGTTATAGAGTGTTTCACGAAGGTCGTCGATCCAGTCTTCTGCTTTGCCGGCCAAATCAGGACGTCCGATCGATTCGATGAACAAGATGTCACCGGTTAATAAGAATTGTTCGTCTACGATAAGCGAAGTGCTGCCGATTGTATGTCCAGGTGAATATACCGGCTCAATCCGAATCGTTGTATTTCCAACAATAATATCCTGTCCTTCTTCCAATTTATCATACGAAAAAGTAACTTCGTCAGCATCTTTAGGTGGCAACCAATAGGTGCCTCCGGTCTTTTCCGCCAATTTCCGGCCGCCTGAGATATGATCTGCATGGAGGTGAGTGTCTAAGGTATGCTTGATCGTCGCTCCATGGCTTTTCGCAAATTCTTCAACAACGTCTGCCATCCGGGCTGTATCCACTACGGCTGCTTCCCCGTCTGATACAACCATATAGGACAAGCATCCTTTACCGATTCGAACAAACTGGTAGAGCGATCCCCCATTCTTCAAATCACCAATCTTGACAGGCTCCAGATGCTCACTCCATGATTTCATTCCGCCTTCCAGATAGTGCACATTACCTCTTCCCGCCTGGGCAATCTGCTCAGCCACAAATTTGGATGAACCCTCCTTGGCACATACGACAAGGATCTTTTTGCCATCTGGAATTTGATCTAGTACAGGATCCACACCATCCAGCAGTTCGAAATATGGGATATTGATGACATCAATCCTTTCACCTTCAATTTTCCAGTCCTTAAAGTCGCTCTCATTGCGAACATCCAGAATGAACAGCTCTTCCTTGGCCAGAACCAATCTTGTAAGTTCCGCGGCTGTCATTACACTCAGTGCGTTTGTAGCTTCCATGTATCGGTTCCTCCTTTGATTAAAATGTTAATGAGACATTGGCATCCTTCGCAAAATCCAGGAATGTAACCGCTCCTCCGACTTCGATTCCTTCGATAAAATCTTCTTTTTGCAAATTCATCACATCCATAGTCATCTGGCAGGCAATGATTTTGACGCCCAGCTCCTGTGCCATTTCAACCAGCTCAGGAATGGATGGAACGTTGGCATTTTTAAATCCTTCGGCAAAATGCTCACGTCCAGCCGGCAATGGCAACTGGTGATGAGCCTGTTTGTGAATCAAGTTCAATCCCTCGAAGGTGAAAAAGATTGCTACTTCGGCATCGGTTGCCGCAGAAGCTGTGGCAATATTGAACACTTTATACGCATCAAACAAACCACCGTTACTTGCGATAATAGCTACTTTAGTACTCATTACGTAAAACCTCCATTTATTGTTATGTTATTTTGTTAGTTTGATTCTGTTGGCCCAGACCATGTTGACATTCCAGGTTCAACATTATGCACATCTTTGAAGCCTTTTGCGGCTAGCAGCTGGCACGCCATATCACTACGTGCTCCCGTCCGGCAAATAACATAGATACTATCTTCTGGATTGAGTTCATACAAACGATTCTCCAGTTCACCGAGAGGAACGGAAAACGCACCTTGAATTCGATTAAAGGCATATTCAGCAGGTTCGCGTACATCGAGAATTATCGCTATCTCATCACTCACCAGTTTTTTCTCAAGCTCCTCATTAGTGATAACATGCATATATTTTTTTTGCTCCTTAATCTCATCCGGGCTGGCTTTGCGAAGATAATGTTTGAGCACGTTATCCTCTTCAATGGTTCCCAAATATTGATGTCCGGTATTCTTGGCCCATCCCTTAAGATCGGCTAAAGAGCCTTTATCGGTGGCTTGAACTTCGATGACCTGACCCGCTTCAAGCTGGTCCATTGCTTTCTTAGTTTTCACGATAGGCATTGGACATGCCAATCCTTTGCAATCCAGTGATTGATCTGCTTTAATTAGTGGCAATTTCAGAACCTCCTTGAAGTATTTTTATCTAATACATATACCCATAGGGGTATTGGTATTGGCATGGCTAAATCATAAATGCGTTTAACCCGTTTGTCAATAGTGATTGTAAGTAACTGATTTTTTATTAATTTGGATAATACAGAATAGAAACACGAATAACCTTGCTCTTAGATGAAGCAAATTGATTTGAAAATTAACTACATTGGCCGATGCATACAACCCGCCATATTTTCGACACAATGTAGGGATTGTATTTAATATCTCTATATCATAATATTGCGATATAATGTTTTAATGAATCGAGGTGATTTCTCAGTCAATGGATAAACAATTTGAAACCTATGCTCAGGCAGCTGAATTATTAAAGGCTCTAGCCCATCCGGTTAGATTATGTATTGTAAAAGGAATCATCGGAACTTCCACAATCAACGGTCTCCCAGCATCTCCAGAAGCTTAGATCTTTAGGTATTGTGAAGACTGAAAAAATAGCCTCAAGATCATTTATTCCGTTAAAGACGAAAGAATCAGACATCTGATACAAATATTACTGGAGGAACAAACATGAATAAAAAAGTATTGATTGTCGGTGGAGTTGCAGGAGGCGCCTCAGCGGCTGCTCGTTTACGCAGATTGGATGAAGAAGCACATATTGTGATGTTTGAGCGGGATCCGTATATTTCTTTTGCCAATTGCGGTCTTCCTTATTATATTGGGGGTTCCATACAGGATCGTTCAAAATTGCTTGTACAAACTCCAGAAGCCATGCATAAGCGCTTCAATATTGATGTTCGCATCCAGAGTGAAGTGATCTCCATTGACCCGGTTGGTAAAAAAGTTGTTGTGCAAAGTAAGGAATTAGGTTCTTATGAGGAGAACTATGATGCTTTGATTCTGTCGCCAGGTGCAAAACCCATCCGTCCTTCTCTACCTGGAATAGAGAGTTCCAAAATTCATACATTACGGAACATTCCAGATACAGACAAAATCAAAACAAAGGTGAATGAAGAAGGTACACGTTCTGCGGTAGTCATCGGCGGAGGATTCATCGGAGTGGAAATGGCAGAAAATCTGAAGGAAGCCGGACTGGAAGTAACACTCATTGAGGCAGGCCCACAACTGCTGGCTCCCTTCGATTCCGAGATGTCCGCTGTATTATCCAAAGAACTGGAAGATCATGGAGTAAATCTTATTTTCTCAGACATGGTTCAGAGCTTTGAGGAGGCTGGAGAGCAAATTCAGGTCCATCTTGCCAGTGGTACGGTTCTACGAAGCGAGATAGTTCTGTTGGCCATCGGCGTTTCGCCGGATACTTCCTTCCTGAAAGATAGCGGCCTTGAATTCGGACCTAAAGGGCATATTCTGGTTAACGAAAGAATGGAAACGAATTTAAATGATGTTTACGCAGTAGGTGATGCTGTTGAGATCGTGGATTTTGTTAACGGACATAAGGCAGCCGTCCCATTGGCGGGACCTGCCAATAAGCAAGGACGCATTGCTGCGGACAACGTCAGCGGTTTAGGTACCACTTACAAAGGGACCCAAGGCACATCCGTTATTAAGGTATTCGGCTTAACTGGTGCATCCACTGGGAATAACGAGAAAACTTTGCAGCGGCTCGGCATCCCGTATCATGTTGTATATGTACATCCAAACTCCCATGCTTCCTATTATCCTGGAGCCACTCCGCTTTCCTTAAAACTTCTTTTTAACGGGGATGGCAGGGTTTTGGGTGCACAAGCTGTCGGTTATAACGGGGTGGACAAACGAATCGACGATATTGCTACAGTAATCCGGTTTAAGGGTTCCGTTACGGATCTAACTGAACTGGAGCTATCTTATGCTCCCCCATATTCCTCAGCCAAAGATCCCGTGAACATGGCCGGATACACGGCTGAGAATGTAATGAACGGAATGACTGAAGTATTTGTACCCGGGGATTTGGCCGGTCGGAATTTGGACAGTACCATGTTGGTGGATGTTCGAAGCGAACTTGAGCATGCGAATGGGCATATTGAGGGTTCTATAAACCTTCCTGTCGACGAGCTGCGTAATCGTCTGGATGAACTTGATCCTAGCAAGGAGATATGGGTTTACTGCCAGGTCGGTTTGAGAGGCTACACTGCTTCCCGGATCTTAACACAAAAGGGGTTCAAAGTGAAGAATCTGACAGGTGGCTACAAGACGTATCAGATTAGTAAATATGTTCCACAAAACAAAAATACGGCTTCAAATGAAATATTGTCTGTACCTGATTATTTGAATGCTGATGCAGTCATTGACACCTGTGGCCTCTGCTGTCCAGGTCCGATCGTTCAAGTAAAAAAGAGTATCGACCGACTGCAAGACGGGCAGCTCTTAAAGGTAACTGCATCTGACCAAGGATTTTTCGAAGATATCAGATCATGGGCAAAGCTGTCCCGCAACAATCTTGTTCGGTTGACGAAGCTTGCCGACGGTACTATCGAGGCTTACCTCCGCAAAGGAAAAATCAATGGCGAGCATAAGTAAGTCCTAGCAAGTGAATTAAAAAGAATCATTCACAAAGAAAGAATCTGCTAAATACAATCTGATTAATGATTAAGTAGAGCTTCTTTCCTTTTGTTCGATCTTGTTTATAAATGTAACACGTTTTATGGCCCAATAAAAAACAGCTCTGGATTCTGTCCCCGTAATGATGATAAACAATTCAGGCTTCTCATGTTCCATACATACACCACAATACGTTTCACCGCTGATCAAGTGAACATTTACAGGCATCTGGTTTTGAATTGCTTGATGAATGAGTTTTTTCTTTCTTAACAAATCTTTCTCGTCTCCTCAAAAGATGATCTTTTTAGCATTATAAACAAACCAGGATGTGGATGAATCAAATGAGGTATTAAATAAGGCAAGCAAAAATCATAACCATGTATACATTAAGATTTTTTAATCCCGCAAAATGCTCTTCATCCGGTAATATTCTTCCTCCGTGATTTTAACTCTTGCAAACCGTTCATCAAAGATTCTTCGTGGTGTATTGTCAATAAATCGTGAGTTCCCATGTCCCTTAACACATCATCATTTTCTCTCATCCTTTCATCGAAGTAATGGAAGACGAAAAAAGGCTGCCCGGAGGCAGCCTTTCAAGTCCCACTATTCAGCATCACAATGGTCTAGTAGTTTATCTCCTGCTTACCAAGACTTATGGGGTGCGCAAATCCTGTAAAATCCGGCTCAGTATGACAGCAGCTTGTGCCCGGGTTAAGGTTCCGGCCGGGTTAAAGAGCAAGCCTTCCCCTCTCATATATCCTTGTTCGAACATATAAGCTACTGCCGCTCTGTCATCCGGAGCTATCGAATGGCTGTCAGCAAATGGCAGGCTGACATTAGAACCAGCGGCTCCGTTCTTCAGTGCAGCAGTTGCAAGCGCCGCCGTCTCCTGGCGGGTAAGCGGGCGGCGGGCATCCTGTTCGCGAATATGTGTCAGCCATGTATCGCCTTTGCCCTGCAGCCGATCCAATAGAGTCAGCAGCTCCGCACGGTTAACCGTGTCATTCGGACTGAACATACCTGCCGCGCCTTTTCCCGCCACCAGCTGATGAGCGGCCAGCACTTCGATGTCGTCCTTGGCCCAGTGCCCCGCCAGATCGCTGAACGTTCCGGTCCCGGCTGCAGCGGTATACGTTCCATCACTCTTCACTTCAAGCTCCAGGTTGCCGTCTTTAACCAGCTTGCCGGACTGCAGGTAGGTCCATGAACCGTCCGCTGCTTTCTTATAGGCACCGGTTTTACGGTCATCACCGGTATTGGCGTTTAACGGAAGGCGGAGAATGACAGGTGTACCGGATGTCCACCCGTTCTTCACGCTGACTACGGGAGCGCTTGATACAGCGGCCGGGCCTTTTGTCGTCAGGACACCAGAAATGTGACTAAGCGAGAGCTCTACACTCAGTCCCTTCGTCCCGGTAAAGTCTGCCAAGGCTTCTGCCGGGATGGATAAAGTGAATTCTCGTCCTTCCAGCATAAGGCCCATACCAGAAGATTTCAGCTTATCCGCCTGTACAGAGGTCAGCGACAACCGGACGAACGAATAATTTGCGAAGAGCACATCGCTTAACGAAAGCGCCGCATATTCCGAATGTGCCTGCAGCACTGCCTGGTTCAGCGCCGTGTCGGATACGGCAAGAACAGCTGACGGTAGAGCTGAAGCACCGGTTGCATTCGCCGTAAGTATTCCTGAATTTACTGTGGAAGTATTCCCCGTCACAGGTACTGCCGTTACAGGCGCTGGATTAGGCTGACCGCCTGGCTGTTCGGGCAGCTGTGGTTCCGGCTTAGCAGGATCCGTTACCTGTAACTGGGCTTTTGCAAGTCCGGCTGCAGCGGTAAAGGTCCGCCCCTCGTTCCAGAACAGCAGGTCTCCCAGCTCAAACGTATAGCTTCCCGCCTCAGCAGGAACAAAGGTAAAGGAAGCAACGCTGCCTTCGCCGGAATAGACGCTGTTCGTCAGCTGCACACCGTACCGCACTACCTGTCGTCCGTCGGAAATGCCGAACGAATCAGTGTATTCCGCTAGCGGTACCCCAGGGTCATGCTCCTCCTGATAAGTAGCCAGCTGGACGCTCGGCTGAATGACAGGAGTCTTCAGTCTGCCGTCATAAGCGAGACTCATCATCGCGCCGTAGACGGATTCGGCCGCTGTGAACCGGACTTCCACGGTTACCGGCTGTCCGGTCATCACGCTTGCTGCGCTCAGAGCTGGCGTTACCGTAATGGCATCGGCACCGGTGCTGTACTTCAGCAGCTGGGCGTAGTCTTCGTCCGCCGCGCCATTCCCGGCGATATCGTAGGCGTAAATATAGAAATCGTTCATCCCTTCGCGGAGCGGGACCCCGATTTCAAAATAACCGTCCGGGTACAGGACGCCGTCCGTCTGCTGTGTGGTCCCGTCCGCCGCTTCGTAAACGGCGCTGATCCCAATCAGATCCTCCATCTCATACCCGTTGGTTCCGGAAATCAACTCAAGCATCAGGTCGTCCACAATATCTCCATACAGCACCGCCTGCCGCTCTCCGTCACGAGGCTCCACTTCATCCAGCATTACGGAAGAAAGAAGGGGCGCGCCGGTGTCAACGGCAACGCTGAACCGTTGTTCGCCGAGCCGGATCCGGTCTTCCCCGTATACCGGTGTAACGATGTAGAAACCGTCCTCAAGCGGTTCAAGCTGTCCCGTCCCGCTGTCATAGATCCTGCCGTCCCATTCGACTTCATGCCGACCTTTGGCATAATCGCCACCATGAGCGTATATGTCGCCGACAACCTTCCCGTCTCCCGTATTGAAGTCAAAGCGCGAGACCTCAAAATTCAGATCCGTAACCCTTTCATTCACCGAGAAATACAGTCCGTTCATGTCCGACAAGCCGTCACCGTTCGGCGAAAAGACCAGATCATAAACATTTGCTGAATCAACGGCATCAGGCTTCAGTTTATCCCCTAATATTGCGGCCAAAGGGAGAAACAGCGTCTGCCCCCCTGTACCTGTCAGCTTGACCGCACCCTCATAGAACCCGTCCCTGGCGTCAGTGCCAATCGACAAGGTAACTTCAAAAGTGGCGCCTTCTGCCGGAACTTCAAGTGTTTCGGTACTTGCATACGCGTTAAGTCCCGCATGTTTGGTGTACCATTCAATTTCTGCCTGGTAATCAAGCGGAGCTCCAGACAAATTATCCAGGTAGACGGTTTTGGTCACTGTACTGTTCCGGTTCTGGATTCCGTACGACAAGGACCCTGTATAATAAGGATCCGGCTCCAAGCCGGAAATTCCAAGATCCAGTTGTTCGAACACCTTGGCTATAACCGGACTTTGAATTACACGATCCAGATGCGGAAGACCTGCGCCTTGTTCGAAGTACCCGTACTCATACCCTTTGCGGTCGGTCAACGGCTCTGCGCTGTTCATGAGCATGGATTTGATCTGTTCCGGATCCAGCGCTTTCTGGAGCATGTCTTCACCTGCCTGTAGTAGCAGTGCGGCTGCACCAGCTATGTGAGGCGCAGCCATGCTTGTCCCTTCCTCTTCAGCATAGGCCGTATCGTAGGTACCATCCATACTGGCCCACACAGGGACGGAAGATAAGATGTCAACGCCTGGTGCAATAATCTCGGGTTTAATGATGAAGTCGGGCAGCCCCGGTCCCTTCGAGCTGAAGTCTGCCAGTCGCTCCGGTTCTTCAATCAACTCGTAACTCAGCGTACCTTCACCGTTCACAAGCTCCTGCTTCACCGCCTTCCCTTCGGCCAATGTAATTCCGTAGGTCGGAATATAATCCCCGGCACGGCTTAAGGTAGGGCGCACAGGTTCGGTCTCGTTGTTGGCGATAAGCAGTGTAGCTGCGCCAGCTTTTTTGGCGTTCAAAGACTTGGTCGAAAAATCCAGTCCGCCCCCGCGGTCCACCAGCACGAAGTCTCCCTGAACATTTACTTTGTCAAAATCCGCTGCGGTTCCTGCTCCTGCATAGACTACCCGCACGCCTGATTCTTCTTCCGTAAGCTCAGGAGACAAAGAGGCCCGTAGCCCGTAAACGGGTTCAGCGTCTCCTATATGAATTACAGGAGTCACGACGGGCTTAGTCGAGGCACCTACTGTGATTGCGCGATGTGCGCCGCCGGGAGTAGTAAGCGTATAAGATCCGTCTTCTCCGGAATTCCCGGCCGCGATGACGACAGTAATGCCTGCCTTCACCGCATTGTCAGCTGCAATGGCGTCTGGAGCGTAGGACTGGTTATAGCCCGACCCGAGCGACATGTTAATGACATTAGCGCCGTCTGCAGCCGCCCTTTCGATTCCCGCCAGCGTCTGTTCCGTCGATCCGTTGCCGTAGGGGCCGAGTACGCGGTACGCATAAATCTCCGCACCGGGAGCCACGGCGGCTACAATGCCCGCCACGTGTGTACCGTGCGCGGTTTCATAAGGAGTGCCGTCGGCATCCGGAGGGATTTGATTCGGGTTGTCCGTTTCATATGGGTCATCATCCTCATCGACCAGATCATATCCCCCGGCATAATGGTCCTTTAAAAGCGGATGGTTATAGTCGATTCCCGTGTCGAGAACGGCTACCTTTACTCCCTCCCCTGTAATTCCCTCGTCAATCAGGATGTCCGCACCGATCAAGTCGCCGCTGGCAATAACAGGGCTGAGACCAGTCAGCGGTTCCGCACTTATTGGCGGTGCCTGTACGGCCTCGTCCGGATACACCGCCTTGACGCCCGGCAGATCAAGCAGCTTGTCCACCTGATTCCCCGGCAGCGTCAGCGCATACCCGTTAAACACCTCGGTAAATTCGCTGCCTGCCGCAGCACCCAGGAGGGCGGCCGCCTGTTTAAAAGCGGCATGCTCGGCGCGGAGCTTGTTTCGTTGAAGCGACGGTGAGAAGGACTTTCCCGCACTTTGCTCCACAACCCTTGCAGGTTCGCTTCTCAGCTCGACGATGACCTTGATCGGAGATAAAGAGTCGGTGTGCGGAACATAATTTTTGGGTGCCGGCATTTCAGCGAGCATCGCCTTGAAGGCCGCTCCGAGATCTCCGGCATCACCTCCCCATTTCGGAGTTACGCCCGGAGCTTCCGCAAATCCACCAGGAAGCGGAGGCAAGAATGGCGCTGAAGACGCAGCTCCAGCCGGGAGCAGCAGCGCAGCGGCCAAAATAAGGCTTGCAGCGCCTGCGCCGATCCTGCGGTAATTATTTTTTGACATTAGGAACCCCCTGTTCATTGAAAACATTCCGGCATTTCATAAGATCCTTACTCTCTGATATGTATGCGTAAAGGAATATGTAATGGGTAATTCGCCGGATAATCCCTTCAATTTTACAGTTATTTAGGCATTTCGGATATCGTTCTTAAGCACTAAGTACTTGGAGCCTGGAATACAAGCTGCGAAAAAAAGTAAACATTAAACAGCCCACACCTTGTTTATAGATGAGGGCTGTATTTTCGTCAGGGATGGGGAGGAGAAGCCCCTCCTTTTCCACACAGAGTAATTGGAGATTATGGATAGCCGGGATCGGAAAGTTTGGGGTGATGCGAGTGTATTGTGTATGTATATAGTTGAATTGTTAGGTGTGAGTGGCTATTTCGCCATTATTTAAGTATAGTTAGGATTTACGTAAATTTCTGCAAGATGCCTCTATATATAGAAAAAAGAAAGCAGCCCTTGACGGCTGCTTTCTTTCATCTTCGTTTACTTCGCTTTTAACTCATCCCCTGTCACCCATTTATGATTTCTTATGGGTTCTCCGCCTGTTGTTGGGGTATAGTCAACCATGTATACGGTTGTTTGCTCACCTGTATCTACGGTTGCGGTAGCCCCCTTCATACCAGGCATATGATCCGCGTTAAGCACCACTTCTGTGCCAGGCACATAAAGCTGGTCTCCCGCATCTTTTAATTCTTGCTGAATAACCCATTTATGATTGGTAACCGGATCTCCTCCCGTAATCGGTGTATATGATACCGCGTAGACATTCGTATCGTAAGCCCCTACAATGGTTGCGGTAGCCCCCTTCATCCCGGCCATATGCTCCTCGGTAATGACGGCCTGATCGCCGACCTTGAACTCCAGATTTGCTGCTTCCTTTAATCCTTCAGGCACTTCACTTGTCATTTTCTCATGTTCCATCTCTGAATGATCCATGCTAGATGCAGTGTTAGTGGGTGTATTGGACGCTTTGTTTCCGTTATTTGCGGTATTTCCACAGCCGCTGATGACGATCACAAGCGACGTAGCTAAAATTAATAAGCCTCTTTTCATATAATCACACTCCATCATTATTCAATTCTGGAATTTATGCAAACTAATAGGTATGCATTATCGTCTCCAGTTGAATCAGCTGTCATACCATTGGCTGCTCACTCCTCAAGTGTTTCTAAGAGCCTGATCTCCTCTTCTTTATTACACACTCGCGCCCTGAACTGGAACGTCGATATCCCGTTCCTTTGCACGTCATTTTACGGCAAACCTCCGCACAACGGAAACAGGGTTCTGCACTTTACATTAAAATGCCGCAAGCGATAAACGCTTACGGCATCATTTCTCAATCTATTTTTTTAAGCTTTGCAGTTCTTTTTGAATTCGCTCATTTTCAACTTTCAGATCGACCAACTGGTCATGCAGGCTTTCAGTTGCAACACGATGATTGTGGGAGCCGTGAGCGTGTCCCCCTTTCATTGTAAACATCATGACAATCATCATGACAGGACATACCAGCACGAGTAATGTAGACCATTCCATTTGAAATCCTCCTATGAATGTTCTTTAACTTATATTTTTATTCTAAAGTTTGAGTATGTGTAATTTATGTTGAAAGCATGTTTGAATCATGAACTTTTAATTTAATAGACATAATTAGTGTTAGCTGGAAAGTTTACGTTTTAAATGTTCATTCTGTACCGCTGCCTCGAAATAATCTGCGTGAATGGTCCAATCCGTTTCTATTTGCTTTGATAACACTTTATTAACAGTTTTCTTCCCAAACATTACCGATCCAATACTTAAAGGCACTATATAAACCTGATTCCACGACCATGCCATTTCTTTATTCCTCCTCTGAATTCTTAAATGTGTAACCTTTGATTGACTTTATTCTAAGAGATTGATATGTATAATTCGTGTTCTTTATTTGAGCTTTGTGTGTGATTTTGCTATAAAGGAGAAAACACCCATAATGTTTTGATCTCATTAGTAATAAAATCTGTAATATCATCAACTCGTCTATCTAGATTCCTTTTGTAAAATTTGTCGACCGTCACCTTTCTTCAGGCACAAAGATGCAATACCAAGTTATTTTTCATAATTCAGTCTTCCGAATCTATGAAACCGATGAATTTCCGGATCGGCTGTCGTCTATATAAACGAAGGCATAAATGACACAAACTATTTTGATGAAGAGGTGTTTTAAAAATGGCATTAACATCCGTATTCACGAGCTTCAACCTGCCTGTAAAAAACGTAGAACAATCGAAAGCGTTCTTCACCGGACTCGGATTCGAGCTCAACCCGCAATTCCCCGATAATGAGAATTCGGTAGCCATCGTGATCGGCGACAACCTGCAGGTCATGCTGATCAATCAAGCATTCTTCAATACGCTCACGGAGAAGGAATCGGTCAATACGAGCAAGTATGCGCAGATGACGATCGCATTGGCCTTCGAGAGCCGGGAAAAGGTCGATGAAATCGTGAATAACGCACTCTCCTTGGGCGGGAAATTGCACGCTGAACCTGAAGATCATGAGTTCATGTATCATTGGGGCTTCGTGGACTTGGACGGCCATCTATGGGCTATTAACTACATGAACATGGATGCGGCACAAAGTTAAGGCTACCTGAGGATTTTAGGGCTCAAAAAGAAAGACGCCGGCATCTTTCCCGGCGTCTTTTTCGCGATGATTAGTTATGTTCGGTATAGGCTTTGAAATTGTCCATGATCGCTTGCCAGCCTGCTTGCTGTAACTCGACAGGATTGGAGCTTTCCGCGTCGAACGTTTCAACGACCTTCGTCTCATTCCCTTGATCGACGAAGGCAATATCCACTCTTCTTCCGTCTTCCATGGCGTAGCCGATCGCCTCATGCAGATTCACGACATCGTAGACGCCGCCAAAATCAAAGCCCATGCTGCCATCCTTCGCTTCCATCCGTGTCAGAAACTTACCGCCGATCCGCAGATCGTTTTCGGCTCTCGGCGCATGCCAGTCCTCGGACGCTTGATTCCATTTCGTGATGTGATCCGGCTCGGTCCAATAGCGCCATACCTTCTCGACAGGGGCTTGTATCACGGCTTGCACGGTTACTTTCGTCGGTTGACTCTTTTCCATTTTAATAGACACCTCTCTCATGATATTCGTCGTTTGGTTATTCTCAATAATATAGACGTAAGCGAATGACGAAATTCATTGGTCAATTCGCTCAAGCAGCCCAAATCGCGTAAATAACGGCGTGTGAATGAAGTTTTGAACGTGCAGGATTTGATTTTCTTTGGTTTCAATGACGTGGATGCCCCAAGGTACCAGGTCAGAGCCTTCTTTAGCCGGTATATACTGGGCTAACGCCGGATAACCGCCATTCACCGTTATGGGCACCAATCGCGAACCTTCGCAATGCCAACGAGTAAGCGAATAGAAGGAGGACAAATCTTCCTTGCCGCGGATCCACATCTTGAAGGGCGGCATTGACATGCAGCCTTCCTCGTGGAACAACGCGACGAGCGCAGCAATATCGAATTTCTCGAAGGCCTCTACATACCGGGACAGCAGTTGCTGCTCCGGTTGAACGTCCATGCTGCTGAGCTCATCCGAGCGAAGCTGGGCCCGGTCCATTGTTTCGCGGGCTCTTTGCAAGGCGCTGTTCACCGCTGCCGGCGACATCGCCAACGTTTCCGCGATCTGCTTGGAGGACCATTCAAATACATCCTTCAAAATGAGTACAGCACGCTGCCGCGGAGGCAAGGTCTGCAGGAGAGCGATGAAGCACAGTTGAAGGGTATCTCTGCGGATGAGCCGGTCCTCCGGATTGCCTCCAAAGTCGGAAGACGGCCAGATCCAGGCAGAGTCCGGCAGCGTGTCTCTCGGCTCGACGATGGCGACGGCTGGGTCGAACAGGTCAACGGGAAGCGCGCGGCGTTTGGATTGTCTCAGCTTGTCCAAGCACAGGTTGGAGGCAATCCGATAGACCCATGTCTTGAACGAGGAATCCTGTCTGAACGTGCTCCAGCTCTGCCAGACCCGAATACTCGTCTCCTGAACGGCATCGTCTGCATCGTCCATGGAGCCTAACATTCGGTAACAGAACGAGGTTAAGCCCGGTTTCAAGCTTGCAAATAATGATTCGTCAAATGCGGTCTCAATCATCGCGGCCTCCCTTAACGATCTCCCCGAAGGGGATACCTTCATTATATGCAATGAAGCGGACAGCCTCAAATATTACTATTGTTTGAATCAACTTACCTTTCACCAATTTGATATACATTGTAGCTAAGAATAGGCATCACAATACATTGTTCAAAATAATACTTTTCATATAGAACCTCATGCTTTTTGAAGAACATATCAATGAACTCAGGGAAATCTGCTATCCCAATCTCCTTCGAATGAAGTCAATTCTTCCGGAGCAGATTCCTTGATTTTGTTATCGAGGATATTAACATGGTATGGGAAAAAGAAACTGAAGCCGCTGCCTAATAAGAACATATTATTGCTATAATAGTTGAAAGTCTTCAGTCCCTGACTGCAGATTAGAAAATAACTAGAGGTCTGCCAACAAGATGGTCGACTTCTTTTTTTTGTAGTCGGCATATCATATGTTTTTATTCGATACACATGCATTCCCCCCTCGATAACCGTTCGCTTTCAATCAGCTTACAAATTGAACCATCCGTTAAGCATATCTGAATAAAAAAAGCCCAGTACCAGCTGGTACTAGGCAGTAGAAAGATGAATTTCACTCCATTCCAATCAAAGCATACTAACCTACCTCCAACAACCTCTCACTTACGTCCACTGCTCATTTACCTGGCACCCTATAGTCTCTCATATGAACCTTTGAGTAAATCAAACCGAAAATCATATTTAATCACACCCTAGGCTCATGTGCATATAATTGAGAGTGAAATTACTTACATTATCGGAGGGCTACGTTCATGCATATGATTTTTCCGTATTGGTTCAGATCGCAATTCGTTCCTGTTTGGGCAACCTCGACGCAAGACGCGCTTGAATTAATGAGGACTTCAGTCCAAGGGGAACGAAATGATGAACTTTTTTATGACCAACTCATTCGTCTTACTCCTAACCAAAAACAATCTGAAGTTATTACCTCTATTCGGAATGATGAACGAGGGCATAATCAAATGTTTCGGCAAATGTACAGAGAATTATCTGGACATGAAGTGACAGGAGTTAGCAATGAAAGTCCTGATCATATTCATTCGTATATTGCAGGGTTGCAAAAAGCTTTCCAAGGTGAATTGTCTGCAGTAGAAAAGTATCGAAAGATCTGGTTTGGCCTTCCTTATGGCGTTTATAAGGATACTTTGTATGGAATTATTCTTGATGAGCAAAAGCATGCGGCTAAGTATAATAATCTGTTGATACAAAACTTAGCTGGAAATCAGTGGTGATTTACTTAGACTTCCCTTTATAACTACATGGTTCCGCCTTTGCCCTTTTTCGGGAATTCGCCTATTGGCTACCTGCTCTAAATATCCGCATAACGCTGCTCGGTAATTGCATCAATCATCTGATTTTACTGAATGTGTCAACACTTTAATGCTTCGGTCAACTGGGGTTGCGTTTATGGCATAGGCATGACACATCCCCATGCAACCAAGCCCAATCGATGAGACAACCTTGATTACAAATCGTTTTTACCATAGTTCGTTAATAATTCAACAGTTTGTGGATCATAGTGTGAGAAAAAGGCGCTTTCGCCAGTATCAAGTGCTGACAGCTTTGCCATGTCTTCGGTCGTCAGTGTAAAGTCGAATACGTTGAAATTTTCTTCCATCCGATTTTTATTGACTGTCTTGGGAATGACTACCACGCCTCTTTGAATCAGGAAACGCAAAGCCACTTGGGCTGTTGATTTACCATATTTATTGCCGATTTCCTGAAGGCTGGCGTTGGTAAACAAATCGTTCTTTCCTTCCGCAAAAGGACCCCATGATTCAATCTGTGTGTTGTATTTCTTCATAATTTCATGTGCTTTTTGCTGCTGATTGAACACATGAGTTTCGACTTGATTTACGGCCGGAACCACTTCGCTAAACTGTACAAGATCGATATATCTGTCCGGATAGAAGTTGCTTACTCCTATTGCTTTAAGCTTTCCTTCTTTATATAGTTCTTCCATTGCACGGTACGTTCCGTAATAATCATTGAATGGCTGATGAATAAGAACTAAGTCCAGATAATCCAGTTGAAGCTTTTTCAAGGACTCCTCAATGGAAGCCTTGGCTTTCTCATAACCGGCGTTAGAAATCCAAACCTTTGTGGTGATGAAAAACTCTTCTCTCGCTATTCCACTTTTTTGGATCGCACGGCCCACGGCCTCTTCATTCCGGTATGCCTGTGCGGTATCAATCGAGCGGTAGCCCACATTTATCGCATCAAGCACACATCTTTCACATTCCTCGTGATCTGGAATCTGATAAACACCATATCCCAGAATCGGCATCTTAACCCCATTGTTTAAGGTTACATATTCCATTGCAATTCCTCCTATTATTTATTAATTCTTATGAAGCTCCAACTACAGGATGCGGGACATACAGCTCTTCAAGGAATGAAATTTCTTCAGGGCTTAACTTCACCGAGAGAGCACCTACAGCATCTTCAAGCTGTGAAAGCTTTGTCGCACCGATTATAGGAGCAGCTACATTATCTTTCTGAAGCAGCCATGCGAGTGCGATATGAATGCGGGGGACACCGCGCTTTTCTGCGAGAGCAGCAACCCGTTCTATGATCAGGCGATCTGCGTCAGCAGTCGCATCATATTTCATTTTTTGAATTTGATCGCTCTCTGATCTTTGCGTGGTTTCTGACCAATCCCGGATCAATCTTCCTGATGCTAACGGGCTATAAGGTGTGGAAGCAATTTTTTGGTCCTTGCAAAGCGGCATCATTTCCCGTTCTTCCTCGCGATAAATAAGATTTAAGTGATTTTGCATGGATACAAACCGGGTCCAGCCGTTCTTCTCCGCAACATGCAGAGCCTTTTGAAACTGCCAAGCGAACATGGCAGAAGCACCAATATATCTAGCCTTCCCAGATTTCACTACATCGTGCAGGGCTTCCATCGTTTCCTCAATAGGCGTATTGTAATCCCAGCGGTGGATAATGTAGAGGTCCACATAGTCGGTCCCCAGCCGCTTCAAGCTTTTGTCGATTTCACTTAATATGGACTTCCGTGAAAGCCCCCCGCCATTCGGACCTTGATGCATTCTTCCCCAGACCTTTGTAGCGAGCACAATTTCATCCCGATTCGCAAAATCCTTCAATGCCCGTCCGGTAATTTCTTCACTGGTTCCATTCGCATAAATATTTGCTGTGTCAAAAAAGTTGATACCCAGCTCAAGAGCTCTCTTAATGATTGGTCGGCTGTTCTCCTCATCAAGCACCCATTGATGTCCACCCGGCATCACTTCTCCAAAGCTCATACACCCCAGGCAAAATCGGGAAACATCCATGCCCGTATTTCCAAATTTAATGTAATCCATAAAGCAAACCTCCATTTCAATTATTATTAATAATCAGAAGATTCAAGTAGAATCCTTACAGCTGATCAAACATCATCGACCGGTTCAAACCATTCTGTTTCTCCTGGAGTCATAGCCAGGTGCACAAACCAGCTATCATTGGTCGCGTCACGCCAGTGTTTCACGTTAGGCAGGATATCGAACACATCGCCTGTTTGGAGCAAGCGGGCTGGCTTATACAAATATCGAGGCGAACTGAAGTAAAATAATATTCACATTTACTTTAATGTTCACACGTCTATTATTATATTCCAACTAAGGATTTTGCCTATTGTTAATTTCATTCGATTTGTACATTACTGAACTAATTCATTGATTTTGTTAATTATCTCCGCAACCCATATATTTATATTGATAAAATATTGAACAGCTGTTTATAATTATAATTAAGTATAATATTTAAGATTCATGACAATAAGAAAGATCGGTGAGAAACATGTCTAAAATCGACAGGAGAATTCTTAAAACGCAGGAAGCTTTAAAAACAGCAATTATTGAATTAATGACTGAAAAAAGTTTTGACGATATAACTATTCAGAATCTATCAGATAAAGCTAACGTTAGTCGTGGCACGATTTACCTTCACTATATGGATAAATACGACTTACTGGATAAACTTATTGAAACCCATATCAATGAACTCCGTGTAAGATGCGAAGCAGCAGCAGATGTAGACTTTGTTACAGGATCCGTAATTTGGACAGAATATTTTGATCAAAATTACACTTTTTTCTCCACGATGCTGGCAAGTAAAGGAGCTGCCTATTTCCGTAATCAATTCCTGGAGTTTCTTATTGAAGAGTTTAAGGACGAAGTAGATAACACAAAGGGCAAGAACGAAGGATTTAATAAGGAGCTTGTTGTCCATTTTCTGGCTTCTTCTTATGTGGGCGTTGTCGAATGGTGGTTTATGAACGAAAAACCTGTCCCGCATGAAATACTTGCAGAACAGCTCGGAGGTTTGTTGGAAAGAATTTGTGAATAATAGCTTCCTCATTACCGGGACTTGTTATCTTATAGTGATGGTCAAATGGATATATCTGATCCCCTCAAAAAGAAAACCCGCGCTAGGCGCGGGTTTTTATATGACGATGTCCTTGTCCACCGGCAACATCCCCATGATGATCACCTAAAGCTTATTGTATTCCTCATCGGATACTGGCTCTAACCATTCTGGTGTTCCTGCAGTAATTGCAATATGTTCAAACCAGCTGTCTTTTGTAGCACCATGCCAGTGTTTTACACCATCGTGGGTAACAATTACATCACCGGTTTTCAGAAATTGTGGAGGGTTCCCTTCTTCTTGATACCAGCCTTCGCCGCCGGTTACAAGTAGTATCTGATATCCATTCCGATGGATGTGCCAATTGTTTCTGCACCCCGGTTCAAAGGTCACATTTCCAACACCAACATTTACTTTGGGATCAGAAACTAATGGCTGAAGATAACTTTGTCCCACAAAATATTGTGCATAAGCTTCATTTTTTTGTCCTGCCGGAAATAGAACACCATTTTTAACTTCTTCGAACTTTGCCATATGGATACCTCCATTTATTTGTTTGTATTATAATTTGCCGCCAAAAACCGGGAAGAAGCTATGTTCACCATAATTCTGAATAGGCTCAACGGTTTTTAAACTTTCCATATCAGCATCGCTGATAACAAAATCAAGCGCGGCATTGATTCTCATGTGATTCGGATTTGCCGTTTTTGGGATGACGACAAGGCCGAGCTGGATATCATATCGTAAGCTAAGCTGAGCCACAGATACACCATATTTTTTCGCAATTTCTGTAACCCCGGCATGGTTTAGAATAGCGCCATGTGCAATTGGCGAATAGGCCTCTACCAGGATGTCATTCTTTTGGCAAAATTCAATCAATTCAAACGGAGTATTGCCCACATGTGCCAGTATCTGATTGACAATAGGCTTGATCTCACAACCCGCAAGAATATTCTCTACATCATCCTGAAGGAAATTAGAAAGACCGATTGACTTCAGTTTACCTGCTTTATATGCATCTTCCATTGCCCTCCATGCTTCTTGGTTTTCCTCGAAGTAACGGTTCTCCTCACGGAACTCTTTCCAAGGCTGTGGGCTATGGATAATCAGAAGGTTAATGTAATCCAGCCCCATTTTGGCTAACGACTCATCAATGGATTGTGTAACTGCCTTATAGTTCTTAGTTTCTGCAGCTACCTTCGTCGTAATGAAAAGTTCTTCTCTTGCGATACCGCAGGAACGGATCCCCTTGCCTACACCCGCTTCATTCATATAAGCCTGAGCCGTATCAATATGGCGATATCCGAGGGACACCGCATCATGCACTGCCTGTGCAGCTTGTTCGTTGTCTAGCAGCCAAGTACCAAGCCCCAGTTTTGGGATTACTACACCGTTAGACAATGTGTACGTTTCGTTAAACATATAATTGTTGTCTCCTTTTTATATAAATTGATTCTCAGTTTATCCTTAATTATCAGAAAGTAACTCATTAATGCTGGCTAATGCGTTTAGTGTTCTAGGGAAGCCCATGTAAGGCAGACAGTGGGTAATTGCAGCAATAAGCGTCTCCTTGTTAAGGCCGACATTTGTACTGCCGTGCACATGGGCCTTTACTTGACCTTCGGCGCCGCCGAGTGCGCTGATAATGCACAGGGTCAGCAACTCCCTTGTTTTCAAATCTAGCCCTCCGCGAGTGTAAAAGTCACCAAAGCAGAAAGAAGAAAGGTAATCCTGGATATGTTGTTGATTTGACTGCGTGCCTTCCCACATTTTTTGAATGACATCGCCAAAAATTTCGATCTGTACAGCAAGTCCTTTATCGAAGCGGTCCTCTTCTTCCACCTGTTTTTGGCTCTCAAGCGGTAATGCAATATTTCTCGCTTTGAAAACCTCATTGATCTCCTGAATCGCATTCAGTGTTTTGGGAAAACCCAAGTATGGTGCGCACTGATAGATCGCCTCTTTGATTTCCACCGGTGTAAGCCCAACGTTCAATGCAGCATGAACATGAGCGTTTAACTGGGGCAACGTTTGATTGACCGTAAGCACTACTAGCGTAATCAACTCACGCATTTTATTATTCAGGCTACCTTGGTAAAATACTTCTCCAAAAATAAAGCGGCTTAGGATGTCCTGAAATTCAGGATCCGTAGCATATGCTCCAGGGACAGTATTGCCAAATAGTTGTTTATACTTTTCTTGGCTCTTTTCAATTCGATTCATAGCTCTCCCCCTGCTCTCCTTAGAATTTTGAAACTATCCCGCTTCCAAGAAAATAAACATTGATTGTTTAATCAACCTGTGTTTATAATTCTAACTAACATTCAGGTATATTCAATCGTCAAATTCACGTGATCTGTGGATTATCAAACAAACCATTAACAATTGTTGATTATTAGAGAGAAGGAAGACGTGTAGATGAAGAAAACAGATAGAAGAGTAATTAAGTCACAACAGGCAATAAAGAAAGCCATACTTGAACTCATGACTGAGAAGAATTTTGATGATATTACCATTATGGATATCTCTGAGCGGGCAAATGTGAACCGGGGAACCATTTACCTGCATTACATGGATAAGTATGATTTACTCGATAAACTTATCGAAGAGCATATCAATGAACTCCGCGAGCTATGCCAGTCGGCAGCTGAGATGACTTTTAAAGAAGGAAATTACGTATGGTTCGAATATTTCGAAAAAAATCATATGTTCTTTTCCATCATGTTAACAACAAAAAGTGCTGCCCATTTCCGGAGCCGGTTCCTCGATTTGGTGGTTGAAGAGTATAAGGTTGAACTTGATTCCTCTGAAGGAACCAATAAAGGGCTGAATGATGACATTGTACTTCAATTCCTAGGGGCTGCTATCATAGGATCCGTGGAATGGTGGTTCAAAAATGGGATGCCCTATCCGCCGCGCGTAATGGCTGAACAAACGGGTGCAATATTAGACCGGAACTTTTGAGTATATCGCATCATTGTAAAGAGGCACGTCCATGTAGATGTGCCTCTTTAAGTTATACTGAAACACTTAATTATTCGTTATTCATCGTGGTAATGTCGATTACAAACCGGTAGCGTACATCTGAAGCAAGCACCCGTGTCCAAGCTTCATCAATCCGGCTGGCAGAAATAATCTCAATCTCAGGAGTAATATGATGTTCAACGCAGAAATAGAGCATTTCTTGTGTTTGCGGCTACAAATCCCCGCGCTTTATGCTGGTCAGCTTGAATGTGCCTTCCGGGCTGAATACAGCGCGAGCATTAACATTAATCATAGTTCAAATCCTCCTGTAACCTTATGTTTTTTGCCTTTTGAATGAGTAAGAAATAAGAAATGATGGATAATAGACTGGTCGCAAAAATAGTGATTCCAAACGCCACCGCCGAATTCTCACCTGAGATCCCCACAAGCGGGGACGTAACGGCACCAAGGGAAAATTGAAGTGTACCGAGTACTGCGGATGCACTACCGGCAATATGCCCTTGCGATTCCATCGCCAGTGTAAAAGAAATAGGTCCAATGATCCCAATGGAAGCTGCGAACAAGAAAATTGAAATAAACAAGCTGATTAGAGGGCCATGGATAAGTACTATTAAAAGAATTGCAGCTGTAGCAATAAAGGCCATCAATAATCCGAACCCAAAAATACGATGCTCTGTCCATCGGCCTGCCAGCCACTTCACGCACTGAGAGCCTAATATAATGGCAAAACTCAACATAACAAATGAATCTGTTCATTATTATAGAAGGATTGGTGAATATCCGAATGGCAAAAATGGACCGGAGAATTCTTAAAACGCAGGAATCTTTGAAAACAGCTGTCATCGAGCTGATGAATGAAAAAAAATTCGATGAGATAACCATTCAAGATATTGCAGACCGTGCAAATGTGAACCGAGGAACACTCTATCTGCATTACCAGGACAAGTTCGATTTATTGGATAAACTCATTGAAATGCATCTTGCTGAATTAGAGGAAATGGATGAGTGGGCATGTAAGCTGGATTGGATAGACGCACTTGTCCCTTATTTCGAATATTTCGAGAAACATTATTTATTCTTTTCAACGATGTTAGCCAGTAAGGATACTCCCTCCTCTTTCAGAACACGGCTCCTCGCTTCCTTTATAGAAGGATTCAAGGGGGAAATTGACAAAGAAAGCGATAAAAATATGGATTTAACTGAAGATATCATGGTGCAATATGCCGGGAACGCTTATGTTGGAATCATTGAATGGTGGATCCGAAATGGAATGCCTTATCCGCCACAAGTTATGGCTAAGCAAGTAGGGATATTGTTAGATAGAAGTCTGTAGATAAAAACAGGCTAACCCTCGAATCTTGTTAAGGGTTTTTTATCCGATTAATTTTATGAGACACCGCGTTAAACTTAGGCATCTCGTTTACAGTAAAATGGAAAATGAGAAATGTTGTATACAACGCTAATATACTTTGACGATAAGAATCAAACGTACCAGTATTCTCCTCTACTGCACAGAAGCTGGTGTGAATTTCAGTTCCGATGTATCAGCATAACTCCATCCAATAAAACAAAAACCCGCGCTGGGCGCGGGATCTTATGTGACTATATTCTTGTTAACAGACAGATTAACCCTTCCAGGGGTCTTCATGCAGTCTTCCTTTGGCTGCGCCAATGCTACCGCCTTTTAGCAGATAGGTTTTGATTTTTTTCTGTAAGGATGTATGTTCCGGTAGTTCGTGTATTGGAATATCTGTTCTTCCATATACCCATCTAATAGAGCTGTCGTTAGAATGATCTACGTGTGTTAATCCGAATACCTTTTGAAAGCCCAGTATGTTGGAGTTCTCAGGTAACAATTTAGTTAGGACAGGAGATAACAGCCAGGAATCACACACCATTTCCGACTGTCCATATTCCGGATAAAATTCGGCGAAAAATCCCCTGGCCTCCTCGTAGGACTTCCGCAAACTCTCCCGCCCCAAATCCGCATCAGCGGGGATATGTATATTTATTAATTTCTCATCTTCCTGCTCGATCATTTCATATTCAAGTGCACCAATTCGGAATTCGCGAAGTGAAATCTGTCTTGGAAACCACCAAGCCCACGTGAATGCATATGTCCCGTACAGCTTGTAATGTTCCTCAATGAATCGGGTACAAAACTTCATCGTATCTGTAAAAATGCGCTCGCTGATTCCTCTTTTTTCATACTCCTTATGGGAAGCTACTGCACGCAGAAGCATAAAAGTGAGCATTTTGGTCCCATCCGGATCCTCTCCAAGTACGCCGGCTATTTCTTTTACTCCATTTTCCCAGGATGATGGATCATAGAGGGCGGCTGAAAGTGACTCTGTTGTTCTCTCTTCGATTTCGCCTGCCAATTCAAGTACTTTTCTTTTCATTGGATTAGGTAAACAAATACGTTCACACACTTCTTTTAAAGTCGTCATCTGTATTCTCCTTTATCGATCATTTAGCCGGTAGCCTTACCCATCATTATATATGTTTTCCATCGTAACATCTCTTTTTAAATCTCCTTCGATTTTGATACATTTGCTTCATAAATGTGTTGCATCGAGTTGCAGCAAAGTGTCCATACTAAGTATCGAAATATGAATAAGGGAGACTTGATATGGACCTGCAAAGTGGTAAATTGTACTGGCCGACAACGGTTGTTAACCCTCCTTCTTATCCTAGGCTAGAAGAGGACATATCCTGTGATGTACTCATTATTGGTGCAGGCAGCTCCGGCGCCCAGTGTGCAAATATCCTTTGTGAACAAGGGATGTCCGTCGTTATAGTTGACAAAAGAAAAGCCGGAGAAGGCAGCACCAGCAGCAATACCGCTTTGATTCAATATGCCGGAGAAAAAAGTTTTGTATCGTTGAGCCACTCATTTGGTGAACAGGTGGCTGCGCGTCATCTTAAACTATGTGAGCAGTCTATTACCGACATTGAGCGGGTAAGCCATCAGTTACCCATTGATCCGGATTTTATAAGACGGGACAGCCTGTATTACGCAAGCTCTAAGGAGGATATTTCTGAATTAACCGAAGAACATGTTCTCCTGAAGAAATACGGGTTTAATGTAGATCTCTGGGATGCCCAGCGGATATCGGGCCACTATCCTTTTCAAAAAGAGGCAGCACTGTACTATCACGATGATGCCGAGATGAATCCGCTTAAATTTGTTTACGGGCTTCTTGAGAAAGTAAAGTCACAGGGCGGAATGATTTATGAAAATACAGAAATAACAGGCAGGCGTTTCGAACAGGATTATGCCCTGTTTTATACCAAAGAAAAGCGAGAAATTCGGGCCAGACATGTCATCATCGCGGCCGGTTATGAAGACAGCGACTTCAAAACCGAAAAAAATGCTACACTTGCAAGCTCCTATGCCGTCATTACGAAGCCGATCGCCGATTTATCAAGCTGGCATAAAAGAACCTTAATATGGGAAACAGCACGCCCATATGTATATATGCGTACGACCCCTGACAACCGGGTTATTATTGGAGGAATGGATAAGGATACATCCTACGCTGAAACAAGGGATTCTAAAATCCTTGCAAGCAAGGACAAACTCATTGGGGCGTTCCACAATCTATTCCCGGACATTCAGGTCATACCGGAATACTATTTGGGTGCCTTCTATGGAGGAACGCATGACGGATTGCCTGTCATCGGCCAATACGAGACATATCCTCATTGTTATATCCTTATGGCTTACGGAGATAACGGAACCGTATATAACGGTGTTTTAGCCAAAATTGTTTCGGACCAGATCCTAACTGGATCCAGCCCGGATATGAAAATCTACCTGCAAAGCAGACCGCTTGTATCCCGGTAAAATGAAAACGGGAGCTGCCTTTGCAACCCCCTTTCTATAATAAAAGCGATAGGTAAGCCAGATTAAGGCTTTCTTATCGCTTTTATTTTTGTCATCTCAAAGTGTACTAAAACCTAGAAGTTGATGCTATATCCTCACAAATTGGTTTATGTTCACTGCCCGACATCCGGTTTGTTTAACCTCCTAGTTTTCAAGTCCGATCGGGAAATGACAATTCTGCTTGAAACCTCGATTTCAGCTGCTTTAAAATGACCGTTCCAATCTTGCTTCACGAGCTTATACTCAGAATAGTGATGCCGGTTCATATACTCACCGAATCCAAAAATGTCGACACCAAACTCTCTTTGGACACGACTAATTGTGGATTTAACCTGTTCGTTCAGGAAATTAGACTCCATCTGTTCCAGTTGTCGATACCCTGCCGCAGTATCAAGAGGCAAATCCGTATCAATGCTGCTCACATGGCCTTCCCCTGCAATAGATAATTTTACCTGCGGGCGTCCGCTTTCCAATGTTACATCCATGGTTGTGTGGATCGGGTCCATCCGAATCGTTGCGACGCCTTGCTTCTTATCAACCGGAACCGCAAAACTCGTTCCTGTAATTTTGTCTCTAATCATGTTTAACAATCTTGTATCTGGCACCGAAATAAAACCAATGAGCTTGTCTTCCTTGAACACGGCGGAACCTGCACATTTGACGATTGCTCTAGGAATTGATGAAGTTGTGTCTTTGCTGTTCTCACTATTGTTGACTTCTCCTTCAACGGAAATTGCTGCGAGAACAGGCTCCCTTCCTTCACTTAAGATTGCATCTGTATAGTTGTACAATGTACTCTTCGGAGTGCCGCCCCACGAACGGTAAAAATGAATGATCTGCATTCTGAGCTTCCAGCTCGAATATTGTCCACTTGGGTACATGATCTTTAGGACATCTGATGCTGGTGTATCCTTGGCTATCAGTATCAGCACATCCTCGCGCACAAAGCGGGATCGCTGAAGAACATCAATAATCTGATTTAATCCTTTCCGCGCAATGCTTTCATCGACGACAACCATATGAATATGAGAGTAGATGATTTTCCGTTCAACCATCTCATTCATGCGGGAAGAAGCCTCACTGATTGATTTCCCCTCCATGGTATATAAAAGTGTAGGAGGCCCTCCACTGCTGCTTTGTACTCTTTGCGCCTCGGCGGGATTTAACACTTCCATGGTGAGCTTTAACATTCCATTCTTCCCCGGCTCAATCGCCATTCCGGTCAACATGGAGGACTGGTTCACCTCTACCCAATCCCAGCAGCCGCTTTGAAGCAGACAGAGGATAACCGCCATAAACAGAAGCAAACCTTTACGCAGCATTTCGCTCCCCCTTTTTTGCGCGCTTCGTTAGACTGGATGTTAGATAAGGTATCCCGAAAGGTTCGATTCGCGACAAGTGTAGCAACAGAAACGCAACTGCAAGGAAGATGCCAAACAATCCTAGGATGGAACCGAGTATGATAAGCCCGTATCGGAATAAACGTATTCTTGCACCAAAGCTGTAGATTGGGGATACAAAACCTGAAATAACCGTTAACGAAACAACGATTAAGCTGACATTTGATACAAATCCCGCTAAAACAGCAGCCTGTCCAAGTACGAGCGCGCCTGCAATCGAGATGGATTGTCCGATAATGCGCGGCATGCGGGTTCCTGCTTCTCTAAGGATTTCAAAGGTGATCTCGAGCACCAAAACCTCAAAAACAACCGGGAATGGAATACCTTGCCGCTGGGCGGCTATGCTCGTGAGCAGCAGGGTCGGAATCAGCTCCTGATGATAACAAGTGATTGCGATATAGAGCGCCGGCATACAGAGTGAGATCAGAAAGGACAAATATCGCAGGTACCTGATAAAAACACCGAAGGAGAACCATTGGTAGACGTCCTCAGGTGATCTGAAGTAATCATTAAATAGTGAGGGAACCATTAGTACGAACGGACTTCCGTTTACAATAATGGCGACACGCTTATCTATCAATCCATTGCAAACATTATCTGGTCTTTCAGTTGCATAAACGGTGGGAAACAACGAAAGTTCTTTGGATTGAAACAGTGTGTCAAGGTTGCTGGTAGCGAACAGACTATCCATTTTGCGCTCTTGAATTTTATCGCGGATTTGATTCAAGACATCCTTCTCAACTAAGTCATCTACATAGGAGAGGTAAATGGACGTCTTTGTCATCTGGCCAAGTTCATATTTCTCAAAGCGCAGGTATGGGTTCTGAATCTTCCTCCGGATTAAGCTGATATTCGTCTCCGCTGATTCCGTGAATCCATCCTTAGGGCCAATGGCTACACTCTGCGTAGTCGGCTCCGTCACGGCGCGCGTTTCGAGTTCCTTGATATCGATCATTAAAACTTCTGTCATACCTGAGATATATAAAGCGGCATAACCTTTCATTATTAAGTCTGTGAAATGCCCGGGGTCATTGGATGTCTCCGTGGTTAAACCCGCCAAATACTGCTCACGAATCCGATCAAGCCACTGGTTCTTTTGCAGTTTGTCCAAGGGGCTCCCAGCATGGGTGAGTGGTTTTATAACATTATCCATTAGGAAAGCAGTGTTAGTCATTGAGGTCAAATAGCTAAACACCCCTGCCTCCCCAAAAATCCTAATCGTTACGGATGCCAAATCAGAGGTCTCACCCAAACGCTGTTCGAGTTCCTCTTTTACGGACTCCATATTAATGTCGGTACTTGGCTTTTTTTCATCCGTAGTCATCATTCTTCTCCCTTCAGATTACGAATCCAGACAAGAAGCAGAGTAGCAACCGGAATCACCAGCTGCATCGGTATATGTAGCCAGAAGATGACATGTTTCAAACCTTCCTCTACATGTTCACCATAATTGTTCGTAACCAAAATGGAATAGCCGCCAATAAGGAACGCACAGGGTAACGTGAACTTTTTAAAGCTTCTCTTAAATACGAATGCGGCTCCCTTCGTGCCAGCGTATAGAAAGATTGAGCATTTTAAAAGAACACTAAAGAAGATAATAAATGCCACCAGCGCATCCATACGGGTAATAAAGTCGGCAATGTTGATTTGTCTTGCTGCATCCAATAATGCAAAGACCGAGAATTTCATATTCTCCTTCCCGAGGGTACAGATCTGCAGGAGGCTAGAGAAGGTTAGCACGAAGCAACTGCAAATCATCGCGGCTAATCCCAGTACCCGAAATCGTCTCGGGTTACCGAGTCCATTCACAAACACGAGGAACACGATAATTTCTCCGTAGGGAAACCAAATTGTGCTTTTCCATGTAGCATTGATAACAGGTGAAATCCCTTTGGAGAGTAGCGGAAGAATTCGTTCCGTATCCAATGATCCACTGAAACCGAGAAGTACCGCAAGTAGAAGAAAGAAAAAGATAACCATACCCGAAATCGGAATGGCTACACGCCCAATCGCAGATAGTCCTCCGGCTGAAGCATAGGCAATGACTAAAGTGAACAAGAGAATGAGCAATTCCTCTGGGGTATCCGCAAGAAGTGTTGTCTTGACTAACTCAATCATGTCGCGTATGTTCCGGGAGGCAATATATAAAAAATAAACGGTATAACCTAATACAAGAATCTGGCCCAGTAATCGTCCCCATATTTTATATAAAAGCGAATAAAGGTCGTTACTATTACCAGCCACTAACAAATGGGTATATAACATGAATAAAGCGCAGGAAGGAATAAGTGTGATGAGGTCTACAATCCATGTGTCCTCTACCAATCGGGGAGTTCCGAAAATAATCGAGGTACCTAACAGAAAGACCGTCATAATTGTAAAGGTGTGAAAGGGCTGAAGGCGGGTAGTCTTCATTGAGGTCTCATCCCCTTTTTCTCGACAGCATTAAGACGAATCGCGTGATTAAAGCTGAGTTCTTCAAGTCTACTCCCCCTGCTGTTAAGAGCGCAGCCCCAAGAAACCAGCCAACTGAAGAATTAGAAGGAATGTAATATAAGTGTAGCAATGCTGATTGGAATGAAAAATGATACACCAATACGTCAAGGATCACCAGTAACAGTGTCCCCATAATCGCTAGAACGAAAATGCCCAGAAAAATCAATGCATCGTCCCCCGTTCACCTTGAGTTAAGGTTAATATGAACATTAGAACTTATTAATATGTAACAGGGTTAACCTTTAAAAGCCGATCCTTTGAGGGATCGGCTTCTTTTTATTTCTTAATTTTGTCTGTTCTCCACAGATTTCATACGGTTTTGATCGTCAGGCAGCCGGTCATGACTGTTTTCCTGACCTGCTTCAACTTCACCGTGGCCGGAGACAGCCCGGGCGAAATTTGTGAACTGCCTTTTTTCGTCATCCTGCTCGTGCTTAAGCTTAAGAAGCTCCTGCGGATCCTGAGTTGTCATAAGGTTTAACCTCCTAAGTAATCGAATCAATGTATTGATTCGCACTACAGAAGTTTTCCATTAAAACGTGGAGCTTATGCAAGAAATTCACAATCCTCCTTCTCGCAGCTTGTATCATTTACTAATCCTCTATGTATCGTATAAACCTGCATTTAATGATACACATTACATGCTTAGGGGGTGTAATATGAGTCAATCATCGTCTAGGAGTAAGGGGACAAACGCTAAAGAAGGAAAAAGCGGAGATTTGAAGTGGTGGCAGCTGTCATTGCTGGGTATCGGATGTACGATTGGAACCGGTTATTTCCTGGGATCCGGCCTTGGTATCAAAATTACAGGGCCTTCCATAGTGATCTCGTTTCTTCTTGCCGCAGCAGGAACGTATATCGTGTATCATTTGCTCGCATTGATGACAACCGCCGACCCCCAGGAGGGTTCCTTTTGTTTCTATGCCGAAAAGGCCTTTGGACGCTGGGCCGGGTTCAGCTGCGGCTGGAACTACTGGAGCTCCAAAATTCTGATAATGGGCAGTCAGCTGACTGCACTCGCTATTCTATCCCGGTTCTGGTTCCCGGGTATCCCGTTATGGATATTCGCCGCTGTATATGCTGTGCTCTCCATTGCGGTGGTTCTTCTGGGCACCAAGGGGTTCGACAAAGTGGAGAACATCCTCGCGGTGACTAAGACGGCTGCGATCGTGATGTTCATTATCCTCGCTGGAATTGCTCTCATCGGCTGGATTCATGGCGGAAATGATAATAGGCCCGGAATACCAAACGGGGTGAAAGCCTTCTTTCCTGCAGGATACCGCGGATTCTGGTCGTCACTGGTGTATGCCTTTTTTGCCTATGGCGGAATCGAAACGATTGGCCTGATGTCTATGCAATTGAAGAACAAGGAGGATGCCCCTAAGGCCGGGCAAGTCATGCTGGTTGTTCTGACCATTATATATGTAATTTCAATCGGATATGTTGTCACTATGGTCTCCTATGAAGCGATCACCGAGAAAGAAAGTCCGTTTGTGACCGCTCTTTCCAGTTATAAGCTGCCTTTCTTCCCCCATGTCTTCAATGCAGCAATCCTGACCGCAGGTTTCTCCACAATGACGGCTTCTCTATTTGCCGTTACAAATCTGCTGGTCACGCTGTCCAAGGATGGCGACGCTCCGCGCATCTTTAAGAAGAAGCTTAAGTTCCGGAGCCTGCCCCTGCCCTCATTGGCACTTGCCGCTCTCGGGTTATCGGCATCGGTCGTCACCTCCCTACTCCTGCCGGGAAAAATCTATGCCTACATTACCACTGCGGCAGGAATTCTTCAGATGTACAATTGGGGGTTCATTATCATATCTGCCTACAAGGTTTTGGAGCTGAAAGTTAAAGATAAATGGTTGTCCATTACCGGCCTGCTGCTGCTTGTCCTGGCTGTAACGGGAACGATTATGGAGAAGAGTATCCGTCTGGGTTTCTTTGTTAGTGTGGTGCTTGTTGTCTTGATTGCGATTGTCACCTGGATCATGACGAGAGTCTGGAATAAATCCGGAAAAACGAACAAGCAGCCCACTCCTTGAGTGACTGCTTGTAGAACGGGCGTTTATGGATTACAGCAGCTTGATATTTCCATCCCTGCATTCCTGGAGAATCTGCTCGTTCCATACGGATGCTTGCACCTCTCCGATATGAGCCTTCTTCAGCAGGAACATGCATAATCTAGATTGTCCAATACCGCCTCCTATCGAGAGCGGAAGTTTGTCTTGGAGAATGAGCTGATGGAATTCAAGACTCTGCCTGTCTTCTTCTCCGGATAGCTGAAGCTGCTCCGCCAAACGCTGTTTATCTACACGTATACCCATAGAGGAGACCTCAAATGCCTGTTCCAGCACAGGATACCACAGTATAATATCTCCGTTCAGATTCCAGTCATCATAGTCCGGAGCACGGCCGTCATGCTTCTTGCCGGAGAGCAGCTCACCGCCAATTTGCATGATAAAAACAGCACCATAGCGTCTGGCGATTGAGTTTTCCCTTTCTTTCGGCGAAAGTTCCGGATACAGAACCTCCAGCTCCTGAGAGGTAATAAAATAGAGGGTTTCAGGGAGAACAGGCTCCAGTCCGGGAAATGCTTGAACCAAAAACTTTTCCGTGGCTTTGATGGCTTGAAAGATTTGAAGCGCTGCAGATTTCAAAGTATGAAGGTCACGCTGCTCAGGCAATATCACCTTTTCCCAATCCCATTGATCTACATAGATCGAGTGCAGATTGTCCTGAATTTCATCTCTTCGGAGAGCATTCATATTCGTATACAATCCTTCTCCCGCCCGGTATTGATACCGGTCTAAGGCCATCCGTTTCCATTTGGCCAGTGACTGCACAATTTCAAGCTGTCCGTCCGAAATATCGATCGCATCAAAGGAAATGATCCGCTCCACGCCGTTCAGATTATCATTGATCCCGTTTCCTTGCCTTACTATAAGCGGGGCTGATACTTTTTGCAGATTAAGTGAATGGCTTAATTCCTGCTCAAAGAACTCTTTCGTGAGCTTTATTGCTCTTTCAGTCTGATTCAAATTCAGTAAAGATTCGTAGCCTTTGGGGATGCTTACAGTAGGCATATTAGATTTTCCTCCAATGATCTCATATAATTTATGGGCAAGAGCCCTCGTAGTACCCATGTATTTTATGAGCAAGAAGAAAAAGGGTTACAGCCAAATTGGTTAACCCGCCAGCGCTTTGATCCCCTGTATGCAGAAATAGACCCCGAACCCGATTAATGAGGTGCCTGAAATCATTGAAATCCACTTCAGCATAGGATCATTCAAAAATCGCCGTAGCCCCGTTGTCAGGGAAGCAACTGTCAGATCCCAGAGCGCAAGCCCGAGAAATATCATACTGCTGTAAACTAGCAAGTGTGTGGTGCCATAAGCCGAAGCCGTTTTAGCCAGAATGGAGCCGTAAATGCCGAGCCAGAACAATATGGATAAAGGGCTTGTGATCGAGACCATAAAACCGGTCATAAAGCTTTTCGTTAACGACTCTTTATTGCGCATGGTTGCTTGAATATCGATTTTTTCAGCAGAAATAATACTTTCAACCCCTGAATACACCAGTACCAAGCCTCCAAAAAGCCATAGGAATATTTGAATTTCTGGCAAATTCAGAAACCGGACCATTCCCAGGTAAATAAGCAGCATAAAGATGCCGTCAGCGATCATCGAGCCGGCCCCGACACTCCACGCATTCCAGAATCCATTCTTGATTCCCTTGTCCAAACGTGCAGAATTTACCGGCCCCATGGGCGCGGCTAATGTTAAACCCAAGAAAATATAACTGAGCAGCAGCTGGACGCTCAACCTTCCTCACTCCCCCATAAAAGGTACTACCTTGTACACTTTATGTTTGGGAGCTGCGGATCATACATCTTGTACCTAAACAATGCCCATTTCGATGAGCTGCTTCTTTATTGAAGGGATCTGCTTAAATTGTTCCAACTCGTTTCTAAGAACGGGATCAAGATGATCAGTATGTATAACTAATTCAGGTTTTTGAGATATGTTTTCCAAAAGATTTATTAACACTAAAATGCCCTTTTCTCCGATATTCCTGGAACTTCTTAAGTGATTAACAGTAGTATCTATAGCCATTTCAAGTGTTGTAACCTGATTCTCCTTAAGGGCATTAAGTATTCTCGAAAGGCTTTTATCGTAAGGGGTTAATGAGGCGATACGCAGAAAGTGAATTGGGAAAGAGTAAAACACCTCTGCTACCGGAATGTAGAACTTGATAGGCATATTATCTTGGGATTCTGTCATTAATTCAGCTCCAATTAGAAATACATTTAAAATAGAATATTAGGATCAATCAGTTCTATATACCTCTTAAATACCATATAGAAACATTCTTTCTCCTCAATGCATCTCACAAAGATATCCCATAAGCCGCTATGCTGCTTATGGGATATCTTTGTGATGTTCCGAAGCTTAGCTTCTCTCGTGGCTTTTCTTCCGTAACCCTGCAAGTCCGAGTAAACCTAAAAGCCCTAACCAGCTCCAATTGGTGTCCCGGTCATTATCTCCAACTGCCTGGGCTCTGTAATTTCCATCCCCTTTAGCTGCTGTTGTATTCTGATTCCCCGTTACATTACCATTGTTTGTATTCAAGTTGCCATTGGTTTGGTTGACCACGAATCGTACTTGAGTACCCTGATTTGTCTGCTCCTGGTTTGCAAATGCCGGAATACTTAATACCAAACTAAGACAAACAACTGATGCGAATGCAGCAGCCTTCTTCATATGGTTCCCTCCAGATTGTTATTGGGCAGGCAGTACCCAAGGTTATTTTTCCCATCGATAACCTTCTTATCCATTAAGTTGAACAGGGAGTTGTTTTACATATGCGTCAGATTGCTTCATACGTTCAATGATTTTCTCATATTCAGATCTGTAGGGCGCAGTGTTTTTTATTTTTTTGAAGCTTTTTATGGAGGTCGCGGTCCCGTCCTCAAACCCTTTTTTACCGGGTATAAAGAGGATTTCATCATTTAAGAATGATCCGGTCGGCAAATAATACCGGACCCCTATTGTATTATGCTTTACATTCAGCAAATCCTGACCGAAAGCTGTGAATCCTAAGCTTTTCAAATCCATTCCCATAATGTTTGCAACTGTAGGGAGGATATCCGTTTGCCCCCCCGTAAGCTCAACTCTATGCCCCGAGTGTTTCCCCGGCAGATGAATAAGGAGCGGAATGTTTAGTGTGCTGATCTGCTTGTGATAACGGATGCCAAAGGTTTGGCTGATCTTCTCGGGATTATATTTCTTTTTGCTTAATCCGAAATGATCCCCATATACAACCAGTACACTCTGGTCCCAAAGCCCGGCATGTTTAAGCTTCTCAATAAAGGTGCCAAGTGCATAGTCCGCATAGTTAACAGCCGTAAGATAATTACCCAGTAGTTTTCCGTTCAGGTCCTTGTTTAACTTCAATCTCCTGCTGGCTTTAGGTATATTAAAGGGAGAGTGACTGGATACAGTAACCAGTTGTGCATAAAACAGCTTATTGTTTCTATGTAGCGACTGCAGCTTTTCGATAGCCACCGTATATAATTCTTCATCGGAGGCTCCATAGCGGTTAAAGATTTCTTTCTTAAAATAGGGTTTATCATAATACTTATCGAAGCCTAATGCCGGATACAGCCGGTTCCGGTTCCAAAAGCTTACCTCATTAACATGGAAAGTGTTAGCAATATAACCCTTGGCGTGCAGTAGCTTTGCTATGCTGGGAAGGTCACGGTCTGCGTACTTGGACGACATGGCCGGATCTCCTACAGGGTAAATAGAAGTGTTGCTCGTGAATTCGGCATCTGAGGTATTCCCCCGCCCTATTTGTGAAAAAACATTAGGGAAATAGAAGCTTTTGGCCGCTAGCTTATTTAAATTTGGAGTGACTTCCTGCCCTTGGACCGACAGATTCACAAGAAAATTTTGAAATGATTCAAGCTGAACTACAATCAGGTTATATCCGCTACCTGCACCGAAGTAAGCTTTTTGGCTGACCTTCTTATATTCAAACAGTTTGATTGGAAGCGGGCCGCCTAAAGCTTTGAATTTAAGATCAGCCATACTGAAGAGAAACACCATCAGCAGTATAGCCGTTCTCCGGAAGTATAATTTACGTAGCATTTGATTCCCTTTCTTTTGCTTCATGCTGCTTTGCTTATTGTGGTTCTTACAGCTGTAATTATGCAGCCACCAAATCCTATTGGGCTAAATGATCTAAATCCGGCTGCAATTTCGTACGCAGCATATAGAGCATGCTGGCACCGACAAGGAACGCGGCGACATCCGAAATAACTAGCGACCACACTACCCCGTGGAAACCGTTCATCCGGTTGGCGATATAGAGCACAGGGATCAGAGTAATGCCTTGAATGATTGACATTATAAAGGCGGCGGTCCCTTGTGCTGTGGCCTGAAAAATCCCCGTAAATAACGACGTCATTCCTGTAATGAACAAGGACAAAAACGTCACATGCAGAATATAGCTGCCCATTTCAATTAATTGCGGGTCATTCGTAAATAAACCAATTAAGTGGTCCGAGATCAGATAGACGATCACACCGAACACAACGGCTAAAGCGAAAATCGTTTTAATCGTGAATTGAATGGTATGCTTCATGCGCAATCTATTTGCTGTAAAAGAGAAGGCAATGAGCGGCACGACTCCTTCGCTTAAGCCCATCAGAATTAACTCGGGAAATTGCAGCAGACGCGAAGATAGTCCGAACCCTGCTATCGCCTGCTCCCCATACTGGACAAGATAACGGTTGAAGATGAGTGACATTGCACCCATGAATATACTCATCACAAAGACAGGTACGCCGATTTTGAAGACATTGCTCAGAATATCCTTGGAAGGCATGAATTGTTTGATTGAGATCGTTAAAAACCGGCTCTTATAGCCTATATGGTAGGTGTAATAAGCACTTGCAACCAGATTAGAAATGACCGTAGCAGATGCAACACCAATCACATCCCAATGGAAGACGAAGATGACTAGTGCATCAAGAATAATATTCACGACAACGCTAAGGAGCATACCTATCATTGATGTAATTGCTGCACCCTCCGAGCGTACGATATTCTCCAGCGTGAAGAATAATACGACGAATGGTGAACCTATAAGCATAATTGTGACATAGTCCTTGGTAAACCCGAAGGAGTCAGGCGTTGCCCCCAGGCCATGAACGATGGAATCGATGAGCGGAAGTCCAATAGCCATGGCGATAAGTCCGATAACTAAACTGCTGTAAAAAGCGAAGGAAGAAACATGCTTAACATCTGCATATCTTTTCTCTCCCAGCAGACGGGAGATGAATGCACTGCTGCCGACGCCAATCAAGTTGCCCAGCGCCATAATGACCGCGAATAACGGCAAGGTTAGTGCCAATGCGGTTAACATGGCAGTGTTATTAAGGGTACCAATGAAAAAAGCGTTTAAGATGGAATAGATGACGCTCATTGACGTGCCTAACATCATCGGTAAAGCGAAATGAGCGACTGCTTTTGCAATCGGTGCTTTTTCAAAGTAATGGAGATTTTCTGTATCCATGCGGGTCACCACTTTCTTCTGTTTTATCATTTAATTTTTGATCAAACAATTAGAATTCTAACTATAATTCGGGGATACATTCTGCCCAGTAACCCACTGAGCCGTAACGACATTGATGCCATTCATTTTTCAGTAAAAATAAGCGCAATTAAACAAGGGCACCGCTTAACGGCTTTAGGTAAGGCAGCGCTCTGCTGTTTACTATAAGTGGTTTGCTTACTTATCTTCCGGGTCCGGCGAATTTCTTCCATCCATGGAGGGCCGGCCAAATCCCTGCATACCGCTGCCGAATCCTTCCCCGCCAAACCCGGGGAACCCTCTGCTAAAGCGTTCGTCCCCGGAATTTCCCCACATTCTATGCATTTGTCCGCGCATGGACATTAGCTTTTCTAATTCCTCAGCACCAATACGCTCTTTAGCAGCCTCCAGCCAGCTCGCCATTTCGTCACGTTCTACTTCAGTTCCAAGTTCCTCCTCCAAAGCTGTAGTTACGCGTAAGAGATATTCCCCGAAGGTAACCTGCTCTTCCGGAGATAAGCATGAAAAGATGTCGCTGCTGTCTATTTCGTGTTCTTCTTCGGTTTGTCCTTTAGGTGTCAGATAAATCAGCATGATGCGTTTATCTGTTTCTGAGGGTTTACGGGTGATATATTCGGCCTTTTCCAATTTTGCCAGCAATTCATTGAGGGATGATACACGAATGTCCAGCATATAGGATAAATCTTTGGTGCTGATCGCGTCCTTCATCCTGAGAAACGCCAGTATCCGGCCTTGCCCGCGGGATGTATCAGCCATAGGGCCAACAGCGTTGTGTGTTTTAAAATGCTTCCTCTGCAAAAGCCACTGCAATTTAGCGAGTTTTTCGTACAATTCAGTATTCATGTTCTTAGTGGAGCCTCCTAATTCGGATTAATCAAATATTCTTACGGTACCTGTTGATTACGATTATAACGGTACCTGTTAGAAAAGTCAAAAACTTTTTACAGGTACCGTTAGGATATATTTTCGGTCTTCGTTTATATAGAAAACAGCAGCAGACCAAGACGCAAAGTCATGGTCTGCTGCTGCTGATTAGGTTGAACTATGAGGAAGCTCCCGGGAATCGTTAATGTGGAGAATTCATCATCGCATGCTTTACGATTACGCGGCGAATGAAGAATCCGGTACAGAGGCCGATTAATGTGACGATCATCGCGAATATGAACACATTCTGGGAGCCGAAGGTCAGTGCTTTTGCTAATTCGGCCTGTTCTGTCGGTGCGGTGGAACTATGCAAGTAAGTCTGCATGCCGCCAGTAAGAATACTGATCGCAACGGCTGTGCCGATCGCCCCAGCCACTTGCTGCAAGGTATTCATAATTGCCGTACCGTGCGGGTATAGCTCAGGGGGCAGCTGGTTTAGGCCATTCGTTTGCGCCGGCATCCATACCATAGAGATCCCAACCATAAGTCCGACATGCAGCGTCACCAGGAAAGCCACCGAAGATACAACGGATATACTGGAGAAAAACCATAATGCTGCAACAACAATAATGAGGCCTGATATGACAAGTCCTCTCGGACCATATTTGTCGAACAAACGCCCCATTCGCGGTGATAGAATACCGTTCAGTGCACTGCCCGGCAGCAGCATGAGGCCTGCGGCGAAAGCAGTTAGCCCCATACCGTTCTGCAGGAACATCGGCAGAATAATCATACTCGACAAGATGATCATCATGCATGCCAGCACCAGAACCAATCCAACGATGTACATAGGATATTTGAATACGCGCAGGTTCATCATCGGTTCACGCATCACATTCTGACGCAAGGCAAATAATACGAGCGCAATCAGCCCAATGATGATGGAGGACACGACAACTGCGCTGGTCCAGCCCCCTTCTCCTTCCCCTGCTTTGCTGAAGCCGAACACTACCCCGCCGAACCCGATTGTAGACAGTATGACAGACAATATATCGATGCGGGACTTCGTAACCTCGGTTACATTTTCCAAATACTTCAGTCCCACCAATAAACCCACGATCAAAAACGGAAGCGACAGCCAAAAAATATAATGCCAAGTGAAATATTCGATTAACAGACCTGCTACTGAAGGACCGGTTGCCGGCGCGAACATGATAACGAGTCCGACGAAGCCCATTGCCGCTCCGCGCTGCTCCGGCGGATATACGATAAGAATCGTATTGAACATCAGCGGTATCAACAGACCCATACCCACCGCCTGTAAGACGCGAGCCAGCATTAACATTTCGAAATTAAATGCGAGTGCAGCAATTAAAGTACCCACGATTGAGCTAGCAAGCGAAGCGATAAACAGCTGTCTGGTCGTGAACCTCTGCAGCAACCACCCTGTCATTGGCATCAGTATACCGAGCGTTAGCAAGAATCCTGTTGTCAGCCACTGAGCAGTCGCCGCGGATATTTGGAACACATCCATTAAATTACTTATCGCAATATTAAGGGCTGTTTCGCTGAACATGCCGACGAACCCGCAGATCAGCAGTGACGCCATGATAGCCCTCGTATTGTATTTTTTCATTATTCCCGTCTCACTCCTATGCACCGATTGCGAGATTTCGCTCAAGTCAGGTGATCATCTCCCCAATGAACTTGGTTCAGTCCCGGAGGATACTCTTCATCCGCAGATATTCTTCTTCCGTGATTTCACCCCTTGCAAATCGTTCATTTAAGATTCTCTCAGGCGTATTGTCACTAATACGTGATTCCCCTCCCCCCCTAACCCATTTTATTACCCAATAAACTACACCTAGTATCAGCAGAAAATTGATGACCAATCCAAACATACCGAACCCAAAACCATAACCCATCATCATATGGTTTCCTCCATTCACCGAACTAATGGGAGACGAACATGGACTGTAGTCCCCTTATGGATCTCACTTTCAATATAGATAGCTCCACTATGAGCATCCACAATTGCTTTTACAACGGCAAGACCTATTCCGGCTCCGCCAGTCTTCCGGTTCCGTGATTTCTCCCCGCGGTAAAAACGTTCGAAGATATAGGGAAGTTCTTCTTCAGTTATCCCCATCCCCGTATCGGATACAATAACAACGGCCTCTGTTTTCTCTTGGGACACTTCAATTTGAATCCGTCCAGAACTCGTATATTTATATGCATTGCTTATCAGATTTACGAAAACCTGAACCAGCCGCGAACGGTCCCCGGTGATCCAAACGTTATTTAAACTAATCAGGTCAGAAGAAAGTCCTTTCTGCCAAAACTGGCTGGATACAATATTTAACGACTCTTCTACAATCTCGTTAAGAGATACAATCTCAGTCTTCAACTGAATCATTGGATTCTCTGCATTAGCCAGATTTTCCAAATCACTGATAAGGCGGACTAGTCGCAGAGCCTGGTCATGGCACACCTGAAGCTTCTCCGGCGTCGGTTCCCAAATGCCATCCTGAAAGGCTTCCAAATGGCTTTGTATCGTAGCTATGGGCGTCCGAAGCTCATGTGCCACGTCGGCGGTCAGTGTTTTCCGAAACTGCTCTTGCTTTTCAAGTCCGTCAGCCAAATGATTGAGTGCACGCCCCACATCATCGATCTCCGTATTATGATTTAACACTTCAACCCGGGAAGTGAGGTCTCCCTGCCTCATTCGCGATGCAATATCTTTGATCTCTAAAAGAGGCTGGCTAATGCTTTTGGCCATATAGCGGCTAAACAGATACGTACCGGCTACAACGAGAAACATTGCGGCCCATAATAATATATTAAACATGCGCAGAAACTGCTGATTCAGACTCTGGGATGTTTTGTCCAAGGACTGAAATTCTAATGCCCCTACCTGATGATTGCCTTTAACAATTGCTTTTGTAATGGTGTCTTGCGTAGACTGAGATTTATGCATCGCCATTTGGCTAGTGTCCCAAATCAATTGACGGTCTATGTCATAGACACGAACGATATATTCATTGACCATCGCCTGGTGCGAAATGATCATCCATACGTTTGGATTCCATTGGCCGGCAGACTCATGATAAGCGTCTTTTAGGTTTTCCAGTAAACTTTGTATTTCCGCCTGTTCCTGGTTTTTCTGATATTGGCTGAATGAGACGTTCATTACGATGTTGACGAGCAGGACAATGGACAGAAGCGCAGCAAGAGCCACACCGGCATGGGATATAAGTAGCTTTCTGCTCAATCCGCCTCTATGTAGCATCTGAATTCACCAAGAATTTATACCCTACACCAAATACAGTACCAATAAAAAGAGAGTGCTTAGGGTCATCGCCAATTTTTTGTCTAATATTCTTAATATGAACATCGATGGTTCGCTCAAATCCTTCATATGAATCACCCTGGGTAAGGTTGACCAGTTCCAGTCGTGAGAACACCCTCTTGGGATGCTTCGCTAAAATTTCAAGCAGCTTGAACTCCATAAGGGTAAGGGATACGGCCTCCTTATTCATCCACACCTCATAACGCTCTAAATCCATTGTCAAAGAACCTTGGGCAAAGGACAGCCGTGATGTATTCCCTTGTTGCTGAGCGTTAGTTCTTCTTAATAGACTAATTACCCGAGCGAGCAGCTCTCTTGGGCTGAATGGTTTGGTAATATAATCATCGGCTCCGATCATAAGCCCGTTCACCATATCGTCTTCACTGCTTTTTGCAGTCAGCATGAGAATGGGAACGTTCGATGATTTGCGGACTATTCGGCATACTTCCTCTCCGGTCATATCTGGAAGCATCAGATCCAGCACGATCAGATCGGGCTGTAAGGTCTCAAAAAGATGGATCGCGCCTTTTCCTGTATCGGCTTCATACACTATATATTTATTTTTTTCCAAATAAGCCTTAATGACCTGCAGGATATTTTCTTCATCATCCACCACTAGAATTTTCACGGACTCATCACCTACTTTGTTTGTAAAAAATGAGATAGACCTCATTTCTTTGAGATCTATCTCATTTCTATGAGGTCTTATCTTATCATGATCGGTTTAGAAGTTCATCATACTCCCGCCATTGTGAGAATTTTGCATCATTCCTGACATTCCCGTTCCGGATGAAGTACTGCAATTGTCATGCATTTTCTTAATTTGTTCCTCTGACAGGTTGGGGTGCATTTGTTTGGCGAAGGGCAGCATTTTCTCAAAAAAGCCGCTGTCGTTATTATCATTGTTTGCTGTTGCGGCGTACGCACCAGCGGTTCCAACTCCCAAGACCAGTACCAATGCTGATAAACCAATCCACAATTTCTTCATTTGTATCTCCTCCTTATAGATACACTATATAAAAGAGTTATGAAGAACAAATTTGCAGCTTATGAAGAAGTTATGAAGCTGCAAAAAAATTATTAATTACAATTTTTCAATATACCCTTCTGTTCCATGTACCCGAATTTGTTGCCCGTCTTTGATCAATCGGGTCGCATTCTCCACTCCGACAACTGCTGGCAAGCCATATTCGCGTGCGATAACTGCTCCATGGGTCATCAATCCGCCAACTTCGGTGACCAGGCCTTTTATGGATACAAACAATGCTGTCCAGCTGGGGTCAGTAAAGGAGGTCACTAATATATCTCCATCCTCTAGATTAGCCTCTTCCATAGTGATAATGACACGTGCCCGACCTTCTATCACTCCGGAAGAAACAGGCAGACCTATAATTGCATCAGATGGTAAATCACCCCTTTTGTACTCACCTGTAATGATTTCACCATCAGACGTGATAACACGTGGCGGGGTTAGTTTGTCATATCGTTTGTACTCGTCTTTTCGTTTGGTGATTGTCTGATAATCCAGTTTACGGCTGCGGATGACTTCGTGAAGTTCTTCGAATGTAAGATAGTATATATCTTCTTGTTCATGAATAACGCCTGCTTGCACGAGTTGCCCGGCTTCTCTCAATAAGGCCTGCTTATAAATGAAGTATCGATTAACCATGCCATATTTGGGATATTCTCTATACCCGCTGAAATTACGGATACGGTCGATCATTACTTTGGTTTCTTTGGCTTTTTGCGCACCATCCGGCAATTGCTGCAATCGCCCTAATAACTCTTGCTCTTTGGTCAGAGCTTCCTGTCGACCCTGCTCAAATTTCCGAATGCCCGCATTAGGCTCAAGGTTCTTAATGTTACCCAGAAGGATTGGGATAAGTATAGCGGGTTGTTCGCTCCAGCGGGTTCTGGTAATATCGATTTCTCCGGCACATCGCATTCCGTATTTACTGAGATAATCATTCAAAGCGTCTTGGACTTCCCGTCCGCCCTCAAGCTTAACCAGTTCATCCATGAAATTATTTTCTTTAACCTGCTGTAGATAATCAATAACTTCCGGATATGGCCGAATCACATCTGCGACTTCTAATAATGCAAGGCCCATTTCCGAAGTAATATTACCTGGTACAGATTGAGATAGCGTATCTGCTGCGTTTGTTTCACCTAACCATTCGTTCATCTTTTCATTGATCCATAACGCAGCATCCATCGCAGCTTTAATTACAGCTGAACTTTGCTTGTCAAACAGAATCTTCTTCAACTCTTGTATGTCCTCTTGAATAAAGTCCATTAATTCTGATCCGGACTTCGTTTGGATAGTTTGTTTCAATGTTTCTATTGAGGTTTGGGTGTTTTTAATCAAATCGGGTACGATTGCCGGATCAATTTCACTCCGGGCTTGAAGACCAGAGGACATATCTGTATTGTTTTTCGGGGGACTTAGCGTGTCCTTATCATTTCTTGGCCGTATTTTAATAAAATCCCGCTTTAGTATAGTCGAGATTGCATCATGAATGAGCGGCTCATGTTGCCCAAAGGTATGTAATAACTTGTCCCGGCTTTCCGGTGAAGCCAGCATTTGTGTAACATCAACAAATAACCTTCCACCCGCTTGATAACGGGGTCCAAAGGAAGAGAGCTGGAAAATCGACATTCCGAGTGGTTTCAAAGGGTCCGTCATCATTTGCTGATGACCGACAGATACGTAGACGTGATTATCCGGATCATTTGCTTCCGGGATCGGGTATAATGTAGTGATGGGCCGGCTCTGGACAATATAAAAGATATCCTGCTCCAGACACCACTCGATATCCTGCGGGCAACCCATATAAGCCTCGATCTGTCTTCCGGTGCGTGCGAGTTGTAAAATTTGTTCATCCGTAAGTGTTTGCATCTTCTGCAGTTCGGGAGTGATCTCACGGATCACTGTTCCGCCTTCTTTTAACCCATAAATCTCCAGTTTCTTAGCTGCTATCCGTTTATTAACGATTTCCTCTCCCTGTACTTTATAGCAATCAGCAGATACCAGGCCTGAGACCAATGCTTCGCCCAGTCCAAAACTGGCATCTATGGAGAGCAGCTTTCGGTTAGAAGTAACCGGATCAGCGGTAAATACAATTCCTGAGGCCTGCGGGAAAACCATCCTTTGGACGATAACAGATAAGTAAACTTGATGATGGTCAAATCCATTTTGTATACGGTAGATTACCGCGCGTTCTGTAAATAGAGAAGCCCAGCATCTACGGATATGCTGCAGGATTGACTCTTTACCGATGATATTTAGATAGGTGTCATGTTGACCGGCAAAAGAGGCGTGCGGTAAATCCTCAGCAGTAGCACTGGAACGCACTGCATAAGCGAGTTCTTCGCCAAGCCGGGAGAGCCGGAGAGTAACTTCTTTCACAACATCAGAAGGAATTTCGATTGTCAAAATGATTTCCCGAATCTCCCTGCTGATTTCATCAATCTGATCCCTATTATCTGCGGTAAGCATGGTTAGCCGGTTCAGTAAAGCATGATACGGTCCGTTATGTTCGAGAGCTTGTTGAAATCCCGCTGTTGTAACACAAAAGCCTTCGGGCACCTGTATTCCTTCAATTTTTGATAATTCCCCTAAATGGAGCCCTTTTCCGCCAACGAGCAAAAGCTGCGTACTGTCCACTTCCTCAAAACCGATAACCAAAGCACTCATACACATCTCTCCTAACGATTAGATTGCGAAAAAAATTTGCCGAGAGTTTACCTGCATATTGTCTAAAGCTTCAGGCAGACGACCGCTTTTCCCTTTACAGAACCATTTCCAAGATCCTGAATCGCCTGGGCTGCCTGATGTAACGGGTACTGCCGGTCAATAACAGGTGTGACTTGGCCTGATTCGACAAGCTCTTTCCAAACCAGCTGATCTCCGTGATTGGGTTTATGGACGAGCACCTTTACCTTCTTCTTTTCAAGCAGAGAAACTAATGGAGCCCACAGCAGATTCATGATAATCCGTGCCATGGGGCCTCCGATCATGACATAGGCGCCACCCTTGCTTAGTGCGCGCTTCAAGCTGAAAATGGATTTGTTTCCGACTACATCAAGAATCAAATCATATGTTATACCTTTTGCTGTGAAATCTTCTTGCGTATAATCTAGCACATGATCCGCACCTATAGCACGTAGTATATCCAGTTTCCCGGTGTTATCAACTACGGTCACTTCTGCCCCGTGCAATTTGGCGTACTGGATTGCAAAGGTCCCGACTCCGCCGCCTGCTCCATTAATGAGAACGTGTTGCCCGCTTTGTAAATTCCCCGCATCACGTAGGCCCTGCAAGGCAAGTACGGCTGCTTGGGGAATGGATGCTGCCTCTATAAAGCTTATTCCTGCAGGTTTTGGTGTCAATGCTTCCTCGGCAGCACATACATACTCCGCAAATCCGCCCCAGCCGCAGCCGGAAAGATCACCAAAAACCTCATCCCCTGGTTTAAATCGTGTAGCAGCCGCTCCAACCGCAATGACCTTCCCGGCAATATCTGCCCCGAGGATCCGGTAACGTGGGGTGCGGAACGCTCCAAGCCGGTTTATGAACGGTTTCCCGCGCAGGAGGTCCCAGTCCCAGGAGTTCACTGAAGCCGCATGGACTTCGATTAACACTTCATGATCCTTGGGATCAGGGATATCTACCGATTCTATCCGCAGGACTTCTGGTGTTCCATAGGAATCATAGACCATTGCTTTCATTGAGCCATGTTCTCTCATGTTCATTCTCCATTCGATCGGATTTGGGGAATTAATCTATAGTTTCATATTAAATTAATTCCGTTAATATTCATAATTTAGCTAATCTTTCTAGGGATTCATACGAATCATCCAGGAAAATGTTCCCACCCATGACACCTCAAAAAGCCCAAGTACCGGCTACGCCGTTCCATTGGGCTTTTGAATGCGTTAAGTTCTTCCGTTCATCTCTGGATATTTTGTACTGATGTGGTTACTTTCGTACCGTTATGATCATCTTTGCTGTTCTGGTTTCTCCTGCCGAATTGCTTAGAACGGCTTCGTATTCATAGGTTCCAGGTGCCTTACCGGAAATGGCCGTTACTGCTGATTGGGCATCAGGAGTGTGAGCCTGCAGCGTTTGAGTGTCTACCAGAATTCCATTCTCGTACAGCTTGTATCCGGTAGCGTTCGTTCCCCACCACAGATTCATACTGACGTTATAGCTTCCGTCCCGGTCCCAGTTGTCATTCGATAACACCGCTTTTCCCGGAGAGGCATCTGTAACAGTCACAGTGAGCGGAGCGCTCTTGGTCGTACCCAGTGAATTGATTAATTCGCCGGTATACACATAGGTGCCGTTCTTCTTGCCGGCAACGTCGATTTGGAGAGATTGGGCAGACGGAGACTGGTCAACCAGGGTTACTTCTCTGATCAGTTCACCGTTCTCATACAGCTTGAATCGGTTACCGTTATTGCCCCACCACAGATTCATGGTAATGGTATAGTCTCCGTCTTTCAGACCCGTGTCGTAGCCGTTATTATCCGACAAGACCGGAGTACCGGGAGCGCTGCTTGCCAGCGGTGTCGCCTGGCTGAGCCATGCAGCCCACTTAAGCAGCGCATCAGCCTGTTCAGCGGTAAATACCGTACTTCTGCCGGCATTAACCTCATTACTGTAGGCCGTAAGCAGCTGGCGTGCCTTAGCTCCTTCATGTGCATTCGCCGCTTGTTCAGCCTGCTGCAGAATACCGGCAAGCTTCTCGGCGACCGCGCCTTCACTCGGGTCTTGTGAGCCGCCTGCAAAGTTGCGCGTAAGTTCAGCCAGGCTTGCGAAGGTAGCGCTGACCCCGAAGCTATAGTCTACTGTCTGTTCCCGGCCAGCACGGTCATAGACAGCAGCGGTTACTACATTCAAACCTGGATCCAGCGTGTAGGCAGGTGCGTTCACCAGTACACCGCTAGGTTCAGCAACACCAGAGACTGTATCGGATGCGGTGTAAGTGATGTCTACGTGTTGATCGATCGTGTATTCCGGCTGACCTTGAATGTCGATGGCCGGAGGCGCGAGATCAATCGGCACCGAAAGCGTCTGTGCAGCCTCTTTGTTGCCATCCAGATCGACACTCCAATAGGTCACGGTGTGCTTGCCCTCATCGCTCAGGGTCAGATGCGTTCCGCTCACGACCTCGCCGCCGTCGACCTGGAAGAACGTCGATTCCACTCCGGAGTCTTCATCGGTCGCGGTGAACGTCACTTCTGCTGCTGAAGTATACCAGCCATTCCGCAACTCTCCTTTTACTGCTGCTGTCGTATGCGGTGCCTTCTGATCGGAGGGTTCCCCTTCCAGGGTGACCAGATCTGAGAGCGGGATATCCAGCTCCTGCACAAGCCGTGCCACCAACTCGGATACCTTGACCGCACCGTTCATCTGAAGATGGGTATTGTCTTCTGTTGTACCTACCCACATGAAAATGGATTTCGTGCCTTCAGGACCGAGATCCTGGAAAACTTCCCAGCTGGCCTGATTCAGATCAATCAGCAGGGTTCCGGTTTCTTGCGCCGTTTCCTTCATTGCCTGCACATATTCCGGGAAGCTCTTATTGAGTACTTCTCCGGTAAAATCGCGTCTGTTCACCGGCGTAACCAGTACCGGAGTTGCGCCCCTTTGTACAGTCCCGTTAATGTAATCTTTCAGATAAACCTTAAATTGCTCCGGTGTAAGGTACCGCTCCGGACGGGAAGGCGTGGAATCATTGTGCGACCACTGCATGAAGAGATAGTCCCCTTCGTGTATGTCTAGCAGAATGTCGTTGAGATATCCGCCTACTAGGAAGGTTTTGCTGCTTAATCCGCTGACTGCCCGGTTATCGATGCTGATCTTATCCAGATCGAAGTAACCGCCCAGTGTTTCTCCCCATCCAGTCTGCGGACGATAGCTTTCAGCATAGTTGGCAACCGTAGAATCGCTTGCCAGATAAAGGACTGGCTTATCGCCAGCACCGTTGCCCGGCAGACGTTCGATCTTCAGCGCATTGATCTTCGGTGTGCTGCCTGAGAAGGCAAAATCAAAGATGCCGTCAATCAGGGCAATGTCGTACGTTACCTCGGTATACTGGCCTGCCGGTATGGTTGTAACCGGCAACTTCGGCATTTGTTCTACGACAACGCCTGTGTTGGTTGATTCCTGTGCATCGCCGATGGTCATCGTTACGCGGTAATTGGCAGGCCTCATTTCCACCCGGAAGGAGGTGCCGTACACACGGATGAAATCTTCCTTAAGTTTATCTCCGGTTTCTCGGTTCTCGTCCTCGAGCAGAGCAGTATCGGCAAAGCCATAGCCGTTGCCTTCCACGTATGCCCGCTTGGCGTCCACTTTAGTGTATCCTTCAGCAGCGTTACCTGAGCCAAAATCAAACTTATACTCACTGATTTCGCCAACAGGTTCGCTCGTCAGCGAATCCTTTGCGACCGTCAGCATGTTCATAGCATGGTCGATCTGGGCCTGCGTCGCTTCTGTACCGATCACCGCCTCGGCAGCGGCCAAAGCTCTGTTCAGCACCGTTACAGAGGCTTCGGTAAAGGCCGATAGATCCAAGGCTTTCACCTCGTCACGAAGCGCAATCAAGGCCGTCTGATCACCTGCAACCGGCGGCAGCTTTGCGCCTTCAAGCTTCACGTTGTCGATCTGGGTGGTCCAGTTCAATGTGCCGCCGCCACCCTTTCGGGTCCCCAGGAACCGGATTCCCCTTACGTTATTGGCGTAGACGCCGGGACTCATCGGTATATCCTTAATTGTCTGTTTGATACTGGAATCCGCAAGACTCGTCAAGGTCAAATCGATTGTTTTCTCGGCGAAGTTGATCGTTGCGTCTACATTCACCCACTGATTTTTGAGGATATTCGTGGCGATTCCGCCATTCGGAACAGCTGTCGTACCGGTTCCGTAATCTGGGGTATAAGGGCCAACAAAATAATGGATTTTGGTGTATGGATCGGCAGTACCGGTCTTTGTTAACAGAGTGAGAATGATATTCTCGTTCGCATCCTGCAGCGTCAGATGTCCTTCCGATGGGGATGCGCTTACATTTCCGGATTGCCAGTCAAAATTGACATTGACTATGTCTCCGTTGACCGCATCGAATAACCGGAATACCTTCGCACGATTACCGGAGCCGGATCCGGCAACGGACAATACCTTGTTTCCGCTCTGATCGACGACCGTTCCCGTCATCTGACCGGCGATACCCGTGGCATTCACCATGGAGTATTGTGCTGAAGCAGGATCTCCCTCAAAGTTTTCCTCGTAAACCTGGATTTCCGGTTCTGGCTCCGGTTCCGAGATGTCCGGATCGATGACAGACGGAGAAATGCTTAAGTTCATGTCTTTTACCGCTCCCGCAACCAAAGCTGCAATAACCTTCGCACCGTAGCTGCTGAAATGCGTATTGTCACTGATGCCGTTCGGGTACTTCGGATACTCACCGGGATTAGCGTACAGGAAAATTTTCTCCGTCGCGCTTAATCCGATCTTATCGTAATACGCGATGCTTAACTGGCTCAAATCAACCAGTGCCACGCCCTGCTCTTCAGCCACTTCTTTGGCGGCCTTTACATATTCCGGAAAGCTGACGTTAAACTCCTGGGTAATCGTATTGAAATCTCTGCGCCCTACCGGAGTGAGCAGCACAGGTGTTGCGCCGCGCTGTTTGGCTCCGTTCACATAACGGGTCAAGTACATTTTATAATCCGCCGGTGACGCATAGCGGTCTGGAATGCCTATGCTGGCATCATTATGACCGAAGGAAATAAAGAAATAGTCGCCCGGCTTAATCTGCTGCAGGATCGTGTCCAGACGGCCGTCAACCATAAACGATTTGCTGCTTCTGCCGCCGATTGCATCATTCTGAATCACTACACCACTATCAAAATACCGCCCGAATTGCTGGCCCCAGCCTTCTTGCGGAGCCTGCATACTGCTGTATGACTGCATGGTCGAATCGCCGGCCATATAAATCGTTGTCCCGTTTCCTTGCGTTTTCTCCGGGTATTTCGCAATGGTAAGTTCCTGCACATCTATGGCTGTGCCGGAGAAGATGAACTCCAGTTGGCCGTCTACCAGCGCAACATCATAGGAATATTCGAGAGGTGCTCCCGCATTCACGTTGGTCACAGCCAGTTTCTGAACAAATTCAGATTTGACGCCTACGTTTGAGCCCCGGGAATCATCGCCCAGTTTCAGCGTTACCTTGTAATTAGCATTAGGCAGGTTAACAGCGAATTTGGCGTTTTCCGGCAGGGTAACATGATTTGTGCCCACCGTAATTCCGCTTATATTCTCGAAGCCGTAACCGGTCTCTTGGGTATAGACGTTGTCCTGCACAGCGGTTGTCCCTGCGGACGTCTCAGTACCGAAGTCAAAGTGATAAACCTGCTCCGGTTCTTCTTGTCCACCGGTAAGAGCCAAGTTCGCTTTAGGAAATGCTGTTGCTTCCGTCCCGAGATAAAATCCGGTGTGCGGCGGCTGGTTGTAACCGACATTTTGCCAGGCTATGCCCAGCCGGTATACCGGATCCTGCATCAGTGTAGGAATACGGTAGCTTGTAGGTATTGTTGTTGTATAGAGTCTGTATTCGGCGCTGTCTTCGCTGCGGAGCAGAAGCTCCTCACGCCAATCGCCCAGGATATCAGCCTGAAGCGCCGGATTACCTTTGGTGTGGTTATTCGTCAAGGCTCCCGTTGCGCGGAAAATTTCCTTCAGCTGCTTATTCTCGTAATCCCACTTGTAAACGAGAGGAATGCCTTTGGCTGTGGTGCTGTTCCATTCATGGTCGAACAGCTCCCGCTGGAGATCCCCATCCCACCAGATCGCAAAATTGGCGGTCTTCGGCACCTCGTTCTGTTCGTAAATGACTTCCCCATTCGCGGCATATCCCCGGGTTAAGGGGTCCATTTGTCCATCCACAATGTTTGACGCCCAGGATTCATATCCCGGATAATTCGGATCGATATCCGCCGACATTCCCCGTCCGGTATCTTTCCCCGTGTATTGTCCCCAGATAATTTCTCCTGTAGCGGCATCGCGCATCTCCAGCCCATATTCGGCATTTGTATGCTCATGCACACTGACAATCTGGTAGCCGTCCCGGTTCGGGTCGAGCTTGCCGGCGTGCATCGCGTCGCCGTGGCCGAGTCCGGTGCTGTACATCAGGCTTCCGTCGTCGTTAATCGCTAGTGCGCCGTACATGATTTCATCTTTGCCGTCGGAGTCCACATCGAGCACACTTAAATTATGATTACCTTGTGCCTGATACTGAGCACCGGCTTCGTTAGTGTCGAAGGTCCAACGCTGTACTAGTTGGCCTCCAATATAGTCAAAAGCCGCAAGCACGGTGCGTGTATAGTAGCCGCGTGCCATGATCACGCTTGGCTTAACGCCATCCAGGTAGGCAATGCCGCCCAGGAAACGGTCTACGCGGTTCCCGTATCCGTCACCCCATGCGCTAACGTCACCTCTTGGCGGTACGTATTCAACAGAGGAAACGGCCGCTCCCGTTTGTCCGTCGAACAGGGTGAGATATTCCGGACCTGTCAGGATGTACCCGCCTTCGTTGCGGTAATCCTTGCTGCCGTCACCAATTACCTTACCTTGGCCGTCCTTTGTGCCGTCAGCCGTCTTGACGACGACTTCGGCTTTGCCGTTTCCGTCCAGATCATACACCATCAACTGGGTGTAATGGGCTCCGGCGCGAATGTTGACACCCAGGTCTATTCTCCAGAGCCTCGTCCCGTCAAGTTCAATAGCGTCGATATAGACATTACCAGTATAGCCGGCCTGAGAATTGTCTTTGGAGTTACTCGGACTCCATAAGAAAACGATTTCATAATCGCCGTCGCCATCCAAATCTCCGACGGAGGCATCGCCGGCGTAATAGGAATACGTGCCGCCGTCTTTCGTGCGGCCATCGGCCGGTTTATCCAGCGGAATAGGCAAATAATTGTTATGCAGCACCGATACGACTTCCGGCTGCATTTCTTCCTTGCCGGCAACGATGGTGGATATCTGGTACTGTGAGCTGTCTGCGCCTGTCGTGTCCACATAATTCGTAGCTTCGCTTATCGGCGCCGCATTGACTTTATATCCGTTTTTATATACGTTGAAAGCGATTTCATCTGAGTCCGTATTCAAGTACCGCCAGCTGAGGAATACGCCGTTACCTTGCAGGACTGCAACCAATCCGCGGTTAAGATACTCTGCCTGACGGCCGGGCTGACTGTCCGCTGTCTCTGCATATCCCGGAGTTTGGGGAACTACAAGCGAAATTACCATTAGAAATGACATCATGAATGCAAGAACCGGTTTCTTGATGGAAATAGCTTTTTTACCCATGTACTTAACTCCTCCTACGTATCTAAAATTCAATTTAGAAATCAGGGGAAACTCTGATCACGAAACCAGCAAAACAACTCATCTCGAATCCTTATGTTATTTCAAAAGTTCTCGGCTTCTTATGGAGATGTTCACCCCTTTCATAGAATCCTCTATATTGTGCAGGCTTCTCCTATACGAATCTTAGAGAATCGTTCGGTTATGTCCCGGCACCAAATATGCACAAGTGTATCAAATAATGGTAGTCAATTCTTCGCAAAAAAACGCATTTTAGACCTAGAATCGACTTTTTTGCGAGGCACATTCAATCACGTTGCATCACCTGCATGAATAGGCTAACGCATACCGTTTAGGAGGGATTATGATTGTATACTTATGAATCGCGACCGCAGTCTACTCATTTAGCCTGGCATGAGACGCTTGAACTGCACGAATTGACCGCTTTCCAGAGCAATCAGCTTATGCTGTTTAAGATGGTGCATGATGATGTGAAGGATCCTCAGCTGCACGCCCTTTATTTAGAAACCATTAAGGCTGTAGAATCGAATTTACAGGAGCTGCTGCAGTACTATCCGCTCGCACCTCAGGGTACACGGAAAAGCTCCAAAGAATCGGATATGACCGGATTCTATTCCGGGCTGCTCTTGGGCTTCGCCAAGACTGCAGTGCGCAGCTATGCAATCGGAATTACTGAAACAGCTACACCGAAGCTTCGGGAAACCTTGCAAAAGCAATTGAACGCAGCCATTATGCTTCACGGTAAAATTTATTATTTCATGCTGGAGCGTGGCCTGTACCCGTCTTATGATCTTCCCAAGCTGCTCTCCAATGACGTTACAACTGCGAATAAGGCTTTATCGCTGTAACTGGGCAGCACAATTAAAAAGGGATGTCCAAACAGCCATTTTAAGGCCAATAGGACATCCCTTTTTTTTGACTCCAGATATCAAATTTGTTGCACATAAAGCCACCTACCGCGCCCGCTGACGGAACAGAGACCCTTTCTTTTGTCCAAAGCTGTTTTCTTTGGGATGGTCTCCTCCATCGCTCTCCTCCTTGCTCGGAGTTACGGCGAATAACGACAGCAGTCCTCCAACCGCCCCTACGGCTGCCATAGTGCCGAACAAGACCCAATGCCCCCGGTTCATCAGGAGCGACACGACCGGAGGTCCTAGCGCAACTCCGATAAACCTCATGCTGCTGTATAATGAGGTGATCGTTCCCCGGTTCTCTTTCTCAATCCCCTCTGTAATCAGAGCATCCATGCAAGGCAGTACCACACCAATCCCGATACCAACTACACTTAGGAACCCTACCATGAAAAATATATTTTGACTAAAGACTGTAATGAGCATTGCCGCAGTTAGCAGCACCATTCCCCCGAAGCCAAGCCATTTCATTAACAGCTTATTTTTCCCGATGATCTTCCCGCTTCCGTAAGAAGCCAGACACAACAATGCAAGGGGGATGGCCAGCACATATCCTTTAGAAGCTCCATGCAGGTTATACTCTGATTCTAAGGTCTCGGATAAATAGAACAACACTCCGAAGGTTGCAAACATACATATTCCGCCAATCGCAAAGATCGCATACAGCCACCGGCCCTTTTCATGCAGGATTTCTTTAATGCCGGTTAAAAATTGCCCGATGCTTTTAACTTCAGCCTTTTCCTCTGACTTTGGTTTCTTTACCAGAAACACAACCAGCGTAAATGAAATGAGACACAAGATCGGAATGGCAATAAACGGTGCATACCACAGCACGATACCTAAATAAGCGCCAAGAATCGGACTTAGCACTTTACCGAAGGTATTAGAGGTTTCAATGATTCCTAATCCTTTACTGACCTCTTTTTCATCCTTGAACAGATCCCCTACGAAAGGAAGAACGATCGGAAAAGCGCCTGCTGCCCCAATCCCCTGGAGAAAACGTCCCCCAAGGATGACCCAATAAGCCGTTACTCCTGAAAAAAACCAAGCAGCCGCAACACAGACTGCGCCCCCTAAGGCTGCTAAGATGAGACTGGGTAATATGACGATTTTCCGCCCGAAGCGGTCCGATAAATATCCGGCAATTGGAATCATCAGGATGGCGATAAGGCCATAAACCGTGATGACCATACTGACTTTAAAAGCACTAATACCCAGCTCTTCAGATATTTGAGGCAGTATAGGTAATAACATGGAATTGCCAAGTGTCATAATTAACGGAATCGAAGCAAGTGCGATTAATGCGCCTTTATTACCTTTCATCGAAGAACCACCTTCTTCTTTATTGCTACCCTTGCTTATTGTGGTTCTTAAGGCTGTATTTATTCAGTCATTTTAAAAAACGATGTCCTAAAAGAAGTGCATAATCATTCCTGCTGCAGAGGAAACTATTGTGGAAAAACTCAAACCAGATATACAAGGAGGATGTTCTTTTGTATTTCTATAAAGAAGGATTGATTAACGAGATCGTAGTCGATAAGCCAGATCCGGCAGCAGCCAAAGTGTTGCAGGAGATTCTGGGCGGCCACTATGGTGAAATGCGGACGATGATGCAGTATTTCTTCCAAAGCAGCAATTTCAGAGGGAAAGAAACCCAGTTTCGCGATTTGCTTCGCGGCGTATTCTTAGAGGAGATTGCCCATGTGGATCTGGTACAGCATACCATTAACCAGCTGCTAAACGGTTCCGGTGAAGCGCAGGCCGGAAATGCAGGCTCAGATGGTGCACCTCTCGATGAAGCAGTGAAGCACGCGAATCCGCATCATTTCATTGTGGGTGCACAAAGCTCACTGCCTGTAGATGCGGCGGGTAATCCTTGGATGGGGAATTATGTATATAGCCATGGTAATCTGATCAGCGACCTCTTGAATAATGTTGTCCTCGAATCGACTGGTGTGCTTCAGAAGACTAGGATTTATGAAATGAGCTCTAATAAAACATTCCGTGAAACCCTGGCTTTCCTGATTGTACGCGATAATGCCCACCAAAACGCATTTGCAAAGGCGCTTGAGACTCTTGGCGTGAATTGGGGCAATATATTTCCGATTCCAAACTATGACATCAATAAATATCCGGAATGCCGCAAATATGTAGACATGGGCTATCATAATGCCCAGTTCAATTTTAGTCTGGATCCATCCAGGATGGCCGAAATCTTCCAAGGGACTTCTCCTAGCCGGAATAAAGGCACTCTGGAGGTCGTCCCGCCTCCTCCTGGTTTCCCGGTCCCTGTTATGCCAGAGATGCCTAATGAGCATAGTCCTGGTCTGCAGGACATGAACTTCTGAGCGTTGTAAATATGATGTATGCAAGAACTCCAAATCTCTCCTAACTTAATGTTTAGGAAAGATTTGGAGAATACAATTTTCTATGTGCTTTAAGCTCCCGTGCGTTTAGTGCGGTTTGCTGTGCGTCTCTTCGACGGCTTGCTGTCTTTATCCGTCTCATCAAACGGCTTCAGCTGCTTCAAGCTGGCCTGCAAAGCGTCCATAAGATCGAGCACATTGGCAGTCTTCTCATCGCTGGCCGGTTTTACTTCCTTTCCTTCCATCTTATCCTCAATGGCTCTCCGCAAGCGCGCTTTATATTCATCTCTATATTTCTCAGGTTCAAAATTGCCTGTTAAGTGTTCTATAAGCATTTTTGCCATATCGAGTTCCCTACGGTCTACTTTTTCTTTATCCGGTAAGTTAGGAATTTGAGATCTGTCGCGGAACTCCTCAGCATAGAACATCGTTACCAGAGAGAGTACTCCATCTATCACCCTTACCGCAGCTAAGCTGCTTTTCTGCCGTATCGTTACATGGGCAACACCGATTTTTTGGGTCGATTCCAGTGCATTCACCAGCAGCATATATGCATGCCGGCCAGTTTCCTCTGGTGAGAGATAGTATGTTTTTTGAAAATAGATCGGGTCAATCTCGGATAAATCAACAAAATCGATAATGCGGATTTCCCGTGAGGTTTCAGAAACCAAATCCTCTAATTCCTCTTGCTCAAAAATAACATATTGTCCTTCTTTGTATTCATAGCCTTTGACAATATCGCTCCAGGGAACCTCCTCTTCGCATTTGGGACAGGTACGTCTATATTGAATCGGTTCTTTATACTCGCGGTGGAGCATTCGGAGCGGAATATCCTTATCCTCAGTAGAGGAATACATTTTAACGGGAACATGGACCAAGCCGAAGCTGACAGCCCCTTTCCAAATGGCCTGCATCATGGCATCCTCCTTCATCGTTTGCGGATGCCAATTATTAACCTTATACCGTGGTATGCAATCAACAGGAAGGTAAGCGGAGATTTAAGATAAGCAAGAAGGGTAACTTGATTCTATTCACTGCAGGATGATAAACGCTAAAGGAGGATCCATCTTTGAAGAATCATGAAATTCTTGCGCATACACATCATCGCCCCTTTCCATTACCCCAGGGACCCTGGCTGATGAAGCAGACCTGGAATGACCTGCTCTTTGCCCATTGGCCGGTGAGCAGCTCTTGTTTAAAATCCTTAATTCCGCCCGGTTTGGAATTGCAGCTATGGGAAGGAACTCCATGGATCAGTGTCTCTCCCTTTTTTATGGATCCGCTGAGATTGAGAGGTCTTCCCCGGCTTCCATTTGTACACCGCTTTCTGGAACTCAATATTCGCACTTACGTCATTAAAAACGGCAAAGCAGGTATATTCTTTTTAAATCTGGATGCATCCAGCCGGTTAGCCGTTTTGTCAGCGCGTTCACTGGCTCATTTGCCTTACCGGTATGCAAACATGAGCTGTAAGACCGATGGAGAGAAATTCACATTCAGCAGTAAACGGCCAATTCCCGGTCACGGGCAGGCAGAATTCAGCGGAAAATATCACTCTAAAGGATCTGATTGCTTTCATGCAGCGCCCGGAAGTCTTGTCCACTGGCTGACAGAGCGGTACTGCCTATATGCATCCGATTCGGAGGGCCGCCTGTATACCGGCGATATTCACCATCTGCCATGGCCCTTACAGGAAGCCAAGCTTGAGCTTGATGTCAATTCGGCAACCCGTGTATTCGGTCTTGTGCATGATCCTGATCCTTCACTCCTTACCTTTACGAAACGATTGGAGGTTTTGTTCTGGCCGGTAACAAGAATATAACAACAGGGTAGCACGGGGGTTTTCCAAATGTTTATTTTTTATAAAGCTGGTTTACAAATAATTGTTAATATTTATGAATAGCGAGTAAATCTGCCAATACTAGCCGCTTTGGAGGGACACACATGATCTCAAATGAACAAGCCATTAACTCTGCAGGACTTCAAACAAACATCCAGCTGGATTGCCTGCACCATGTACCCCATAGCAACTGGGCGTACCTGTATGATAAGGATACCTTCCATCTTCGTGTCCGGACCAAGAAGCAGAATGTAGATCGGGTCTTTGCTCTTACGGGGGACAAATATGACTGGGAAACCTATCATGACGAGCACGAAATGACAAAGGTATCGTCCGACCGGTTCTTTGATTATTGGCAGACGGCGGTACGGCCGGAGCATCGGCGCTTCTCTTACGGATTCCGTTTTCACAGCGGGGACGAAACCGTTTGGATGACCGAAAATGACATCCTTTCCGAAGAGCCGGAGGCTCCTACAGGTTTCTATGACCGTCCATATATTCATGAGATTGATTTGTTCCAGGCACCTGAATGGGCAAAATCAGCTGTCTTCTATCAGATCATGCCGGACCGTTTTGCAAACGGTGATCCCGGTAATGATCCGGAGAATATCTCACCATGGGGGGATACACCCACAAGAGAGAGCTTTTTTGGCGGTGATCTGCAAGGGATTATAGACCGTCTGGATTATTTGGAGGACTTGGGGATTACAGCTATTTATCTTACCCCTATCTTTGAAGCCCCCACCAATCATAAATACGACACGACGGATTATAAACAAGTCGATCCGCATTTCGGAGATTTGGAGTTGTTGAAAAAATTGGTGGAGAACGCACACTCCAAAGGGATCCGAATCGTTCTTGATGCCGTATTCAACCATATGAGCGCTAATTCTCCCCAATTCAAGGATGTGATTGAGCACGGAGAGCAATCGGAATATGTGAACTGGTTCCATATTAACGAGTTTCCGGTCAAAGTACGGGAAGGAAATCCAAACTATGATACTTTCGGATTTTTCGAACAAATGCCAAAACTGAATACCGCCAATCCGGATACCCGCGAATATTTACTTGATATTGCTGAGTACTGGCTCAAGGAGGTCGGCATAGACGGATGGCGTCTGGATGTGGCCAGTGAGATTGATCATGTCTTCTGGAGGGAATTCCGCGGGCGGGTCAAAGCGATTAATCCGGAAGCCTTTATTATCGGAGAAGTATGGAATGATTCCCTGCGCTGGCTGCACGGAGACCAGTTTGATTCCGTAATGAACTATCCGTTGTCCGACCGCTTACTCGAATATCTAAACTCGGATGAGATGGATGCTGAAACCTTTGCTTCCCACATAAGCGGCCTGCTGATGCGCTATCCGCAGCAAGCCAATGAAGTTCTTTTCAATCTGATGGCCAGTCATGACACACCCCGTGTTCTTACCCAGCTGAAAGGCGACAAAAGAAAACTGAAGATGGCTATCGCTTTTCTGCTCACCTTTACCGGTACACCTTGTATTTATTATGGGGACGAGATTGGCCTTGAAGGCGAGGGTGATCCGGATTGCCGGAAATGTATGATCTGGGAAGAAGACCGGCAGGATCGGGACCTGTTAAACTGCTATAAGGCACTCATCCGGCTTCGTAAGCAATATCCGGCTCTGCGCACCGGTGATTTCAGATTTCTGCAAGCGGAGCCGCAGGAACGCTCCTTTGTCTATGAGCGGAAGGATAGCAATACCCATTTGACTGTCTGGATGAATGCTTCCGAACAGCCTGTTACCCTGTCTCTTCCACTAGAGGGCAATTGGCAGGATTATCTGGACAACGAATCTGTCAGTTCGGCAGAGGGCAACATTAAAGTGCAATTGGAGCCTTTCAGCTATAAAATATTAATTGGAATTTAAACACGAACTATTGGGTCAGAACACACAGCCAATTCCAAAAAGCTGTGTGCTCTGACCTTGCTTTTGTTCTGTTGCAGCTTATTCGTTCCGGCCGTAATAGAGCTTCAGATTCGTTACATCCACCAGATACATAATATCAACACCTTTGGGACTGCGGTCCACGGCCAGCCGTTCCACCGGGATACCCGGCGCAAGAGAGGTTTCAGTGAAGGCTCCGCCTGTATTTACTGCCATAAACGCCCGGTCACTTCCGCTGCTTTTTACGTAATAGATTCTTGCCGCATTTCCTGTCCAGGTCACATCAATGGCTGCATTCGTCGGAGCAGCATTATAGACCGTTTGCAGTGCCCAGCCCCCTGTGCCATAAGTGGCCTGCTTCACCGAAAAGCTTGTACTTCCCTCTTCACGATAGCGGTAAGCGATATAGGGATGGCCGTCAGAATCCACAGTCATCTTTGCACTCTGTACACCCGGGCCGCCGGGATCGCTGCCACTCTGTACATAGATTTCGCTAGGAGCCAAGGGCTGCACAATATCCGCCGTAGTCAGTGAGACTGGCGGCACCACAGATGTTCCATCAGCCTTAGTAAAGGTGTTCGTAGATGGGCTGTATTTCAGATAAGATAATTGATGTCTCAGAGGACTTGCGGCAAAATACGCCCACTCGAACAAGATATGAAGATCTCCGTTAGCATCGAAGACCAGATCGTCAGGGTAGACAGACCGGTTAAGGTGAGACGCAATTACCTTGATCTGGCTCCACACCGAATCCGCGTTATTCCAGCGGAACAGGACGGCCTCTCTTTTGCCTGCAGTATCTTTGTCGACACGGACCAGTAAGTATAAATCCCCGTTCGGGGCGGTTGTAACAATCGGATAAGTTACATTCATCCCTTGGGGAAGCTCATCCGAATGATTCTGGGGGATCCCTCCTACCGTATCCGAGCGGTAATAATTCCACGGATTGCTGTGCATGGAGGCGAAGACGTGAAACCGTCCGCTTCCGTCTCTGGCTATGGAAGGCTGATTATGGCCAAGATCATCATTAAATTCCGCAGGGACGGTGCCATTCATTAGCGGGAGCTTACTCCAGTTGCCGTCGTTATCCCGTCTTGCAATTGCTACCGTATGCTTACTTACGATTGACCCCGGCGCATTATATGCCATATATGCATATTCAAAACCTAGTCCATACGTATCAAGAGGAGACCACCATCCGGCCTGATTACTGGAATCCATCGGGAAAGGAACCTCTTCAAGCACAGCAGCCGCATTTCCCGTAGCCGCCGGAAGGAGAGTCAATAGCGCCATTATGACGAGACCGAGCTTCCATGTTCTTTTTTTGTTCATTGTTTCGCCTCCCTCAGATAATTACCTCTAGTAAGCACACCTTACTAATCTAGAACAAAACCATCCCGTGTAAACGCATTCAAAAATACTCTTTCAAAAATGCTCGGCACCACATCCTTTTCAGTTGGCTTTTCCGGTATCGCAGGTCTAAGAATAGCACCCGGCTGGCGGAAATGTTACTGTACTTTTGCAAGAATGCTGTACAAGCACGGACTTTTGTATATAAAAAAAGAAAAGCCCGGAATCCGGACTTTTCGAAATGCGTTTAAGCTTCGATTAATACTCTCCTTTTATTACAAAAAACGAGCCCCGGATTGTTCCAGCCAATTTAGACTTTTGCCGGGCAAACTTAAACTTTGTTTCTAGCTCCTTAGGAACCTCCATCCCCTCAGAAAGCTTAAAACCAACTGCCCGCTTCTTGGGGTCATCAACCGTATACATCACATTAAGCGCTAGTCCATCCTCGTAAAAAACGTAGGCAAACCGGATGTTCTCCACTTGAAAGCGCGACGTTTCCAAAGGCTTGGCCGCAAACTCAAGATCACGTTCTATTTTCAAAATCCGGTTCACATAATCAAGAGTTTCCTGACTTTCGCTCGCGGGTACAACCGTAAATTCATGCTTGTATTTGTTCATAAAATACCGGGCTTCATTCGCACGTAAACCCGCAAGCACTTCGGCTACGGGCGAAGATTCTAACCCAGCCGTTGACACATTTTTAAAATCAACAATATAGGACATCTCCCTGCCTCCTTTCAGCTCATTATTTCTTTACAACAGGTATCCACATTTCACCATAGACTAAGCCGTCTCGCTCCCCCATCAGGGCTGTTGTGTTAGGCCCCCCTACATAGGCGAAATCCTTAGCTTCAGGCAAGGCTTGACCAAAGGCAACCCCGGCCAGCTTATTATTTAATTCATCAGCCGTCTTCGCTTCCCCTTTAACCACCAGATAAGGCCCCTTGGGAAACTGGATCACTCTGGCTTCTTCAGGTGCCGCAGCTTCCGTCATAACGCCTGCATAATGCATCATCTTGTTGTTCACTGCTTCATTTACGGCAAAAATATAGTCATTCATGGCGATGCCTTTTAAATAATCAAGCCTTCCATCTTGGCTGACGGCCTCCCAAAAGTCGTTCTTTTCCTTGTTAATACCCGCATAGTCTGTGTAATCGCTCTTAAGCTCAGTTCCTAAACCTACGACAGTAAAGCCTTCTTTTTCTTCCAGGGTAAATGGAGTCATGTGTAATCCCTTCCTTTTCTTTTGGATTTGTCTTCATCACTTGATAGTTATATGATAGCCTTAAATCATGTCAAATAAGGATACTGTTTAGGAGCCCCTATGAAAAAAGTTGAGCGGATTAATATCATCATGCGGTATATCAACAACCGTGCCCACTTTACTATTTCTGAAATCATGCGTGAATTTAACATCTCCCGTTCGACCGCCATTCGAGATATTAGGGAAATTGAGGCCTTGGGCATGCCGCTTGTTGCAGAAGTCGGAAGAGATGGCGGATACTCTGTCATGCGCAACTCGGTCCTTCCCGTGGTCCGTTTTACCGGCAATGAGGTCAAAGCTCTATTCATTGCCTTTATGGCTACAAGAAATCTGCAACTCCCCTATCTTCAGAGCCGCCAGTCTTTAACGGAGAAGTTACTGGGCCTCATTTCAGAAAATCAGCAGGAAGACCTGTTTCTTCTAAATCAGATTCTGCTATTTGAAGGAACCAATCCGAGGAATCCGGACCTGCTGGATCTGTCGGATCTGCCGCATCCCATGCTGGAAAAACTGATCCAGATCCTTCTATTGGACAGCTATTTATTGATTAGCATTAAGGAAGAAACCTATCCTATTTATCTCCTGCACCTCTACCGTGAAAAAAGCCTCTGGCTGATTGAAGCCTTTAACCTGAAGGATGAAAAGAAAGAAATCTATTCAGTTGACCAACTTACTGATGTCATTCCCTACCCGGAGAAGAAAAGAGTAAGCAAAAAAAAGATTTTAGAGAAACTTAGTAAGCAGGAAGAAGCAATCAATCTTATTCTGGAGCTCGGACCAAAAGCCATTGCCCAGTTTAAGAAATACCATCCTTTTAAAGTTTCCCTATCCTATACGAATCCGTACCAAACCACAGCGATTCTAAAGACTTTTATCCATGTTAATAAGCCGGATGAATTGACTGAGATAACCAGCTGGCTGCTGTTCCTGGGCGAGGATATTAAGGTTAGAGAAATGCCGGAAGAACTCTTAGTAGGTTTACAACAGAGATTACGCTTGTATGGGACCGAATAATAAATCCAGAATCTTATCGTCTGCTCTTCGATTCATTCCCTGATAAGGATAACAATGAATATGAATCGCCGGGTTAAAATTGATTTCGATAATACTATAATTGTCGTTATTTGCTTCCTTTTGAATGTTCCCGATCATCATATCCACTCCGCAAAAGGTGGCTCCTGCAGCTTTGGCCGCACGGATCGCTATTTGTTTATAGCTCTCTGGAATATCGTCTGTATAATCGATACTGTCCCCGCCCGTGCTGATGTTTGAGTTTTCTCTTAAATAAATCATTTCACCTGTTCCCGGGATATCGGAGGGGTTCAGGAACTGATTTTTCAAAAACAGCTTTTCGGCTTCGCCTAATTGAATCCGTTCTAGCGGAGTTCTGTATCCTTTGCCTCGGAGGGGATCTTTGTTTTTCCGGGCAATCAGTTGTTCAATCGTATGAATTCCATCTCCAATAACATTGGCGGGTACTCTATGCAGTATTCCGACAACCTCATCCCCCATCACCAGGAAGCGGTATTCCTTTCCGGATATATACTCCTCAAGTAAGATCGTCCGGTCATGAGCAAAGGCCATTTCAACCGCTTGCTGATAATCTTCTTCTGTAAAGCTGTGGGTGAATATGGTGATCCCCAGCCCAAAATTGGTTGATTTCGGTTTAATTACTATTTTACTTTCTCGGTACAGCTCATAATCCAGTATTGCCTCCTGCGGGCTTCGATAAGCCTTTCCGGCCGGAACCCGAATTCCATGCTGCTTCAGAACTTCCTTGGTAACAATCTTATTTTCCATGATCAGGACCGTGCTATAGGAATCCAAGGCGGTTTTTGTTGCCTGTTTAACGTATTCCTTATGGTCTCCCTTTGTAAGGACAACAAAGTTATCATCTCGATCAATGAGCTCAAACCGGATTCCGCGCTTAACAGCAGCTTTTAGTAAAAGCTGAGTCGATAATTCTAAATCTTCGTAGCCTGCTAACTTGTATCCGGCCTTGGAGCTTTCCTCTGCATATTGCTTCGCTCTGTCCAGGTGATAATCCAAATAGGATGAAGACTGTATTTCTGCTTTAATGACAGAGGCGTAACTAAGCTCCGGGTTCATAAGAATGTTTTTTTGCTCATCCAGATACTGGATCATCGCCTGGTCGTCAGGCTGCAGTGATTTTATCATTTTTTTCATTTCATCAAGGATTGATAAGCCCTTATCCCGCAGTTCACCCTGGAGTCCGGTCATTAGAAGTACGTCCACATGTACATCCGCTTGCTGCTGTTCTTGTTGGTTAAAGGGTTCATCTTGCTTCAGCAGCAGATAGACAAGAAATAAATGCACAAACTTCAAGGTCTGTAGGCCAATTCCGTTCTTATAAAGCGGGTTTAAATCAAACATCCGTAGTTCTATGTAAGCTACCCCGTGATCCTGAAGCTCCTGAAGTGGATGATCCCCTTTAGCCGGCTTCAATCGGATGGGGCTATAAAACTCTTTTGTACTCAGCAATTCCTCAGAAAGAACCAAATTCCTCAAATCGCGCACATATTCATCTATAGAATGAAAAGAAACGTACAAAGGTTTTTCATTCCGGTAACCGCACACACTATTGCGAAGTGAACTCATATTGGGAAAGAAGTGACTCTCGTCATCCAACTGATTGCTTAAGGAAACACATTGTTCTACATAGGATTTATTAAATACAGGACTGGCGCCTGTCAAATAAATCAGTAACCAGCGGTATTTCAGAATATTCCGTGCGACTTTTAAATAAACTCCGTCTTTGAATGACTTAAAGCCACCTTGACTTTGTGAAGCATCATATAGCTTTTGCAGAAAACCCTCATCGAACGAAAAATTAAAGTGGATTCCGCTGAGCAGCTGCTTCTTTTTGCCATACTTTCTGGCCAGCTTTTCTCTATAAGCATCTTCTAAGGGGTCATTCATCCGGGCAACAGGAATATCCTCTTCATGCGGCAGCGCCGGTGGATTACTGCTGGTCCACAAATACTCATCGCCCAACTCCAGCGTCACGATATCCTGCAGTGCATCCAGGAAATGATAGGTCTCCTCGATGGTATGAAAGACGGGGGTGATCATCTCCACTTGGCTTTCCGAAAAATCCGTTTTGATATAAGGGTTATCCATTTTTGAGCCAAAGGCTTTCGGGTGAGGTGTTAATGCAAGATTACCCCGCTTATCGACCCGGGTGTTCTCTTTTTCAAGGCCGAACTGTCCTTTTAGAATGTCTTGACTTAACTTGTTGTCGATTATGTAGTTCAAAAAATCAGGGTTTAGCTTCACCATCGTATACCTTCTTTCTTAATCGTCTAGATTGTTCTTATCCGCCTCTATCCATCAAATTATTTTGATGGATAGAGTAAATTTTTACCCGCGCTTTATGTAGTCGGCGGGTAAAAGACACAACATACGTCGTCCGGCAAAAGATACTTCATAACCTTCTCATTGATACTGTAATAATTCCAGCGGCCTTCTCTGCGGCATTTAATTAAATCTGCATCAAATAACAGCTTAAGGTGATAGGACAGCTTAGATTGCGGAAGATCTACAATTCCCTCCAGGTCACACACACAGACTTCAGAATGTTTATTAATTTCGAGTAAAATCGCTAAACGCTTCTGATCGGCCAGCGCCTTGAACTTTTGTTCGTAATTCGTAAAAAGCCGTGATTGTTGTTCTGTATCCATAGATTAACCTCATCAAATCAAATTTATTTGATGCGTTTATAGTACGCCAAGTCATGAGATTCGTCAAAGTATTTTTGAATGAAGTGAAGAAGGACTGCCGGCAAATGCCCAGGCAGCCCTTCTTCCTTACAAAGTAGTAGTATGCTTCTCATCATATTCGCTGGACAAGGTCTTGAGCGATTTGATTTTACCATGGGGATGCTGTTCTTGCTTTCGTGACTTCCAGGCAGCTTCTCTTCTTTTTAACTGGTGAGTCATACAAGAATCCTCCTCGGGGAACTGAGTTGTATACTACTTCCTTAGGATGTCATTCCTGGGCTGCGTTCATTCATAAAATGATGCGGCACTATACAACCGCTAAAAAAGCGTTTACTATTTTCTATAGAAAATTGTATTTGAGAAGGAGACTTAGGCCACATGCTGGAGCCAAACATAACCAACCAATTGAAAAAGACGCTGAAAGCGAGCATCGAAAACAAGGAAATCGCCGGTGCGAATTATATGGTGATCAAGGACGGGAGTGAAGTTTTTTACCATGAGGATGGGATGGCTGACATAGAGTCAGGACGCCCTATCGCAAGGGATTCGATTTATCGTTTATATTCGATGACGAAACCGGTCACCGCCACTTCCGTCATGATGCTGCTCGAGCGTGGAGAGATCGATCTGTTCGATCCGGTAAGCCGCTATATTCCGGGGTTCAAGAACCCCCTGGTTGAGAAAAACGGTGAACTGGTGCCAGCCAGCCGGGAGGTCTGCATACACGATTTACTGAACATGACCTCTGGTTTGGTATACGGCGGAACGGACAAAGCCGGGCAGCATACAGACGCATTGTTCCAGGAACTAAGCAGCCGTTTGAACACGGATAACGCGATGAGCACCATGGAATTCGCTAACCGCCTGGGCCAAGGCCCCCTTTCGTTCGACCCGGGTTCGTACTGGCAATACGGAACGTCGGCTGACGTTCTTGGCGCAATTGTGGAAGCGGTTAGCGGCATGCGCTACGGCCAATTTTTGCAGAAAGAAATTTTCGGCCCGCTGGGAATGCAGGATACCGGCTTCTGGCTGCCTGAAGATAAAAGAGCGCGCCTTGTGAACACCTATCAGGATGACGGCGAAGGCGGGCTTAAGCTATACGCGGAAAGTCATCTAGGCATCGGCCATCAGATGGACCGGGAACCGTTGTTTGAGTCAGGCGGAGCAGGCCTTGCATCTACGATTGATGATGCGGCCAAATTTACGACAATGCTGATGAATCAAGGCACCCTAAACGGTGCGACTTTATTGAAGCCTAGAACGGTTCAATATATGACGTCGGCTTCTTTAAGCAGCTGGCAGCAAAAAGGCTTCGATACGTGGCATTCCTTATGCGGCCATAGTTATGGTAACCAGATGCGCATCATGACTGAGCCAGGGAAAGCCGGCTGTCTCGGCAGCCGCGGTGAATACGGCTGGGACGGCTGGCTTGGGGCCTATTTCACCAACAGTCCGGCAGACGCGCTGACCGTACTGTTCATGGTTCAGAAAAAGGATGCCGGCACGATGGCCGTTACCCGCAAGCTTCGCAACATCGTGTTCAGCACGCTGTAAGACAAAAAGGGTCCATTTCTTGTTCCGGAGAAAGAACAAGAAATGGACCTCTTTTAAATATATAAGCTACAGCCTTCTTCTGGCCCCATTGCTTTACCACTGGGCATTATCTCTGTTGGTGTCTATGACTTCAAGCAGACGGTCAGGAAAATTGGTATATACCCCATCCACGCCCCAGGAATAGGCTTTATCCATGTTGAGCTGGTAATTTACTGTATAGGGCATTACCTTGAGCCCGAAATTCTTAACCTGTGCTACATATGCCGAACTGATCCCCTGAAAATTCGGACTAATTCCAACTGCATATGATTTTATCTCTTTCAGATAAGTTTCTGAGACTCTTTCTGCGTTGTAATCATACCAGACCAGCTGATATAACGGAATGTCCGGATTTATTTTGTGGAATTTGCGTAAACTGCCTGCGCTGAAGGAATGAATGGCTACCACATCCTCCAGATCATATTTCTGAATGGATTCATTGATTAGGGTTTCGATACCAGGGCTTGGTGCAGAATCCTTGATCTCCAGAATGTATTTGATCTCTTTGCCGAACGTTTCAAATACCTGATCAAGCGTGGGAATGGTAGTACCAGCATATTTGTCCCGGGCAAACATCGGGTAGGCCTCGTTGAACCAGGTTCCTGCATCTAACCGCTCCAGCTGCTCTAAGGTCATGTTTTTTACATAGCCTTTGCCATTAGTCGTGCGGTTAACGGTATCATCATGAATCACGACCGGAATCCCATCCTTGGTCAAGTGGATATCGATCTCAATAATATCTGCCTTCATCTCGGCCGCCAGCTCGAAGGCAGGGATGGTGTTCTCCGGAGCATATCCGGACGCCCCGCGGTGGGCTATCGTGTAGACTTTATCTGCAGGATCCATAATTTCTTTCACCTTCACCCGAATCGTCGGGGAATAGGCGTATAGTATTGTTAACAAAGAAACAAACAGCAATACATGTATTCCGGTAAAATACGCTTTGTGCCTGAACACCTTCATCATTCCGTTACCCTCATTCTTCTCTATCCTTAATGACATGAATATTATACTAACAGTTGGCCTAATTAAAATCCACAGGTTTCATTAAGTTGGAACAATTCATCCTTGCTATTATACTTATCATAGTTTGGACATAAGGAGGACATATGTTGGAAATAGTAGAGCTGGACCATCAGCACAATCAGCGGGAAATCTCGAGATTACTGGAAGAGCACAGCCAGCGTGCGGATCACAGCATTCCGCCGTATGAACGCGAAGAGCTCTCTCTGGCAGCTTACGAGAAAGGTACATTCATTGGTGGTATCACCGGGGACATAGTCTGGAATATATTAAATGTGCACCTGCTGGCAGTGGACCCGGAATACAGAGGTAAGGGTCTGGGCGGTGAACTTCTGCAGGAGCTGGAAGCCAGAGCCCGGCTGCGCGGCTGTAAAGTGAGTGAATTGACAACGATGAGCTGGCAGGCGCCGCATTTTTATCAGAAGCAAGGCTACGAAATTTTCGGGGAGATCAAGGATTGCCCGCTCCAGGGTCATACTAAGTATTATCTGAAGAAAAACCTATAATCCGTTTGCAGTTAGGTGCCAACAATCATAAAAGCTCCCGGGCAGCCCGGGAGCTTCTTACTTATTATTATGATCATCTAATAATTGCGTTACACTATTCCTTTAGTTTACTGATTTGTCATACTGCAGATAGACTACATGCGTCTGCAGGTATTCATTCAATCCATGTTTACCATCCGCTCCGCCGATGCCGGATTTCCGCCAGCCGGCATGGAATCCCTGCATCGCTTCAAAGTTCTCGCGGTTAATATAGGTTTCACCGTATTTCAGGCGTTTGATGACCTTCATCGCGACATTAAGATTTTGCGTATATAAAGAAGAGGTCAAGCCGAATTCGCTGTCATTGGCGAGCGCAATGGCTTCATCCAAAGTGGAGAAAGTAATTACCGGAATCACGGGCCCGAAGATTTCCTCTTGTACGATCTCCATGTCATTCGTAGCTTCTGAGATAACCGTCGGTTCAAAAAAGCTGCCTGCTCCCTCTACCTTTTTACCGCCGAGGAGGATTTTTGCACCTTCTTCAACTGCCCGGTCTACCTTTTGCTGGACGGAATCCTGTGCGGCCTTGTTGATCAGCGGCCCCATGTGGATATCTTTATCTTTTAACGGATCACCGTATTTCACTGCCTTCATGGCCTCAACCAGACGGGCCGTGAATTCATCCTTGATCTTCTCATGCACATAGACGCGCTCCGCACAGTTGCAGACCTGTCCCGTGTTGATTACCCGTGAATCTACAATAGCCTTGATGGCAAGATCCAGATCGGCATCGTCCATTACAATGGCTGGAGCCTTACCGCCTAGCTCAAGACTAACCTTGATGATGTTCTCAGCAGCAGCTTCCATCACCTTTTGCCCGGCCGGCACGCTGCCTGTAAGGCTGACCATTCCGACCTTTGGATTGCTGGCCAGCTCATTGCCCACCTCAGCTCCCCTGCCAGTGACAAGATTGAATACCCCATTGGGCAGCCCTGCTGCGTCAACAATTTTGCTAAAAGCCACAGCATTATTCGGGGATTCTGCACTTGGCTTGACGACAATCGTATTTCCGGTGATCAGGGCTGGAGCCATCTTCCGGGCAATCAGAAAGAACGGGAAATTCCAGGGCAGAATACCTGTAGTTACCCCGATTGCGCGTTTAAATACAAAGATGTTCTCGTTATCGCGGTCACTCTGAACGATTTCCCCTTCATAACGTCGTGCCCATTCAGCCATATAATCCATATAATCCGCTGTAAAATTAACCTCTACGGTAGATAATTCCAGTGTCTTGCCCACTTCCTCGGAGATCAGTCTGGCGATGTTGTCCGCCTCTGCACGAATCCCGTCTGCTATGGCATGCAGATACTTCCCGCGTTCAACCGCAGGTGTCTCCTCCCAGGCAGATTGGGCTTCTTCTGCAGCATTGATGGCTCGAATGACATCATTCCTAGTAGCCTTGGGAACCTGTGAGATCACTTCATCTGTTGCAGGATTCGTTACTTCCATCCACTCTTTGCCTTCTGCTTCGGTAAATTGGCCATCGATGTACATCAAATGTTTGGTCACTGTTTCTCCCCCTCAAGGTGATTGTTCCATTTCCCACCAATAGTGTAAACGCTATCAATATTTATTGTCAATAAGATTCACATTTTTTATTTGTTTTTGTGTTGTTTTTTATTGACTTGTTGAGTTAAGCTATGGTTAGGGTTATTTCGATTGGAGGGATAAGGAGTGAAAGTCAGTATTTTTTCCACTTGTTTAGTAGACCTCATGACCCCGAAGGTCGGGATCGCAATGGTAGAGGTTCTCGAGCGGCTGGGCTGTGAAATCGATTATCCGGCTTCGCAGGTCTGCTGCGGTCAACCGACCTACAACAGCGGCTATCTTGAAGATTCCAAGCTTGCGATGAAGAATATGATGCTTGCTTTTGAGAGCTCCGATTATGTCGTAGGTCCCTCCGGCTCCTGCGTCGCTATGTTTCATGAATATCCGAAGATCTTCAAGGGGGATCCGGACTGGGAATTGAAAGCGATTACTTTAAAAGAAAAGTCTTATGAATTCACACAGTTCATTGTAAAAGTACTCGGCATCACGGATGTGGGTGCAAGCCTTGACGGGACCGCTACCTACCACCGTTCCTGTCATATGACCAGACTGCTGGGTGAGAAGGAAACCCCTTTTCAACTGCTGGAGCATGTAAAAGGGCTGCACATGGAGCCGCTCAAGAACAGCGATAACTGCTGCGGGTTTGGCGGGACCTTTTCGGTGAAGATGCCGGATATTTCCGAGCAGATGGTTGATGAAAAAAGCAGCTGTGTCCTGGACACCGGAGCGGATATTCTGATCAGCGCAGATATGGGCTGTCTGCTGAATATCGGCGGCCGTCTGTCCCGTAAGGGAGAACCTGTGAAAATTATGCATATTGCGGAAGTGCTGAACCATCGAAATCCTGTGATTGCCAAAGGAGGAAGCCAGACTTGAGCCTGCAAACGGATAAACGTGATTTCAGCGAACGGACTACAGACGGACTCGGGGATTCATTTATGCGAAATGCCGTAGGTTCAGCGCAGGACAGTCTCAAGACCAGGCGTTTGTCCGCGGCTACCGCGCTCGGAGATTGGGAGCAGTGGCGGACCGCAGGCCAGCAAATCCGTCAGCATACCCTGCAGAACCTGGATTATTATCTGGAGCAGCTCGCGGGAAACATTGAGAAAAAAGGCGGCCATATTTATTTTGCAGCGACCAAAGAAGAAGCCAGCAGCTATATTCGGGATGTTATCGTACAGAAAAAGGCTAAAAAAATCGTTAAATCCAAATCCATGGTCACAGAGGAAATTGAGCTGAACCATGTACTGATTGAAGCCGGCTGTGAGCTGATTGAGACTGATCTAGGTGAATATATCCTGCAAATGGATGATTGGGATCCGCCATCACATATTGTGGCTCCTGCACTGCATAAAGACCGGCGGCAAATTCAGCGGGTGTTTACGGAGAAGCTTGGATATACAGATGATGAAAGTCCTGAGAAGCTTGCCCGGTTTGCCCGGAAGGTCCTGCGGCAGAAATTTCTGGAGGCTGAGGTCGGAATCACAGGCTGCAACTTTGCTGTCGCCAACCTGGGGGCAATTAACCTGGTGACTAATGAAGGCAACGGCGATCTGACAGCGGCCATCCCCAAAACGCATATCGCCGTGATGGGCATGGAGCGGATTGTACCTACACTTGCGGAAATGGAGGTACTGGATAATCTCCTCTGCCGCAGTGCCGTTGGACAAAAGTTAACAAGCTACATTACCGTAATGGGACCCTCCGTAGCCGGTGACACGGACGGCCCTGAAGAATTCCATCTGGTTGTCGTAGACAACGGCCGCTCAGACATTCTCGGCAGCGAATTCAATGAAGCTTTACAATGTATACGCTGCGGGGCTTGCCTGAATGTCTGTCCGGTCTACCGCCATATCGGCGGTCATGCCTACGGGTCCATCTATCCGGGGCCGATTGGTGCCGTCATCACGCCGCTGCTTGGCGGATACGATGACTATAAAGAGCTCCCTTTTGCCTCCAGCTTGTGTGCGGCTTGTACGGATGTCTGCCCGGTCCGAATTCCGTTGCATGAACAGCTAATTCTGCACCGGCAGAACATCGTTAAGGAGAACCGGACCGGTTCCATGGAAAGATTCCAGATGAAGGCGGCGGGACGGCTGCTGTCCTCCCCTGCTCTATTCGGTAAAACACTGCGGTTTGCGCATCCGGCCAGCCGGCTGATGAGTAAGCATGGCCGAATTGTCAGAGGGCCGGAATTGATCCAAGGTTGGATTGGCGCGCGCGATCTTAGCCAACCCGTCAAGCAGCAGGACAGCTTCAGGGCCTGGCTGGACAAACGTAAAGGAGAGTCGGGCGAATGACAGTCTCAGGGAATCATCATACATCAGGGAATAATAAGGAATCCTTTCTGAACACGATTGCCTCCAAGCTGGGACGGGAACGCAGGCACGAGGTTCAGCTGCCGGATATTCAAAGTTTGCTCCCGGACAGCTATGGCAGTCTAACTCAAGACGATCTGATAGACATTCTTAAGGAGCAGTGCTTTTTCATCCACACTCAGGTCATTGAGTCGAAGCCGGAGATTCTGCAGAGGACACTCGATGATCTGATTGAAGCTAATGGCGGAGGAAGCGTAATGACTTCCGGCGATCCCCGGTTTGCCGCTTACGGACTTAAGTTCCCGGGTTCATTCGCGTGGGAGGAAGCTGCAGGAAGAGAGCTGAATATTATGCGAGCTGAATCGGCGAACACAGCGGTTATTTTTGCTGATTATGCTCTTGCCGAATCAGGGACAATTGTTGTGGAGAGCCGCCCGGATCAGGGACGCTCCCTTCATTTTCTGCCTGCTCATTATATTGCGGTAATCGAAAAGGAGCGGATCGTGCTTCGCTCCACACAGGCGGCAGCAGCCCTGAACAGGCGGGTTCAGGCCGGTGAACCGCTGGGCTCATCGATAAATCTCATCTCCGGCCCGTCTAATTCAGCTGATATTGAGATGAAGCTCGTTGTCGGGGTGCATGGACCTTTGAGCGCCACCTATGTTCTCATATAGAATATTTTTTAGAGCGCATAAAAAAAGAAGACCGGACATTCCGGTCTTCTTTTCCAGTTACTTCTCCCAAAGCTCAATCAGCCGGCCGTCAGGGTCTTCGATCCAAACAAACTTTCCATATTCACTTTCCTCTTTTTGCTTTGCAAGTGGTACACCAAGCTGTTCAAGATGCTTAAGGGTCTCGTTCAGATCGTTCACCTGGAAGTTTAGCATCACCTGTTGTCCGGTTGGAAAGTAACTGTCATTCTCGGTGAAAAAAGAGAAGATCGTCTCATTTCCCGATTGGGGTTGGATCACAGTCCCATTCCAATCTCCTATCTCAAGTTGCAGCACTTCGCTATACCATTTTTTTATAGCTTCCAGATTCTTCGTTCTCCAAAAAATGCCTCCAAAACCTAGTATCATCGTATCTGCTCCTCCCTGCCAGCAAATTTTGTAGCATTCCGGTTTAATTAGATATTCGATACTTAAAGGGAAGTTCCTTCGGCAGGAATTACTCCGCCTGTACAGATGCAGCACGTTCCTTTTTGCCAGGTGCCTTAGAAGATAATTTAAGAAACAGCGATACGGCAAAGCCTAATGTAATAATACCGCCTAACACGCTGAAGGACAGCGGATAGTTCTCAGTCTTTAATAATCTCAAGGCTATAATCGGCCCTGTACTGGCACCAAGAAAGAGAATAAATGCATTGAATGAGATCGCAGCACCTCTTGCATTCCCGCCTAGCTGACTGACAGTGGAGATAATAACGGGAGTTACCAGCGCGATACCCGCCACGAATACAACGCTCATGAGGACAATTAACACCAGATTCGGCACTAAACCCAGCGTAAGCAGCCCGATTGCAGACAAAGCCAATCCGCCCCGTAGCACAGCTGTCATCCCCAGCTTTTGCGCGATCCGACCTGAGAAAGGTGCTACTAGCATTCCCGCAATTCCGATTGCCCGGACATACAGGATCTCCTGCGCAGAGAGTCCGAACTTAGTTGAACTTAAATAATCTCCCAAGACGGTATACATGCCGACAAGAGTTAATAGCAGCACAAAGGTTATAGAAAAGGCCGCCAGCAGCTGGGTTTGTTTCAGCAAGCTTGTCATTTGCCTAAACTTCAGCAGCACATTTTCTTTCGGCCGGTGCAGCTCGTCTTTCGGGAGAAAGCCGATGACGATTACTGCAGTAATCCCGTATAGAATCCCTAATATGTAAAAAATAGCCCGCCAGCCGAGAGCATCGTGAACGATTCCGCTAAATACCTGGCCAACGATCCCTGCCATTAGTAGTCCTGAGCTAATAAAACCAACAGCGGTAAGCCTTTTGTGAGGCGGGAACATCTCTCCTGCATATACAAGTGAAATAGGCGCAAAGGCGGCGGCCACCAAACCTTGCACGCCTCTGAGCACAATAAGCCCGTAATAACTATCCACAAAACCTATCGCAATGGTAACGACCGTTAACCCGATTATACCAGCTACCAGAAATACTTTACGTCCGTAGCGGTCGGAGAATGGCCCGTAGAGCAGACAGCCCAACGCATAGCAGAGGGAGAACGAACTCCCAATCCAAGCCGCCTGAGCCGCGCTAATCTGGAACGCCTGGGTAAATACATTCGCGAGCGGAATCGTAATATACATACTGGTCAGAATAACTAACCCGCACCAGAACAAAATGACCGTCATCAAAGAATAGTTTTTATTATACTGCTGTAGGTCTACAGTCTGGTTCATATCCGTGATCCCCCCGTTATCTTATTAATTTTTCAGGACAAGCGGTCTAAGTTTATTTCGGTTGTTACATTATCGTATAAAAAATAAATTATGTAAAATTTAATTTTATTCCATGGGAATATAAAAAGCCAAACCGCATTAATGTGCGATTTGGCAGATAAATATATATTCGATTGTTACTAAATTAGTCGTTGTTGCTCATCCAACCAAAATGGAAGCTTCCCGGTTGGTCCACCCGTTCAAAGGTATGAGCTCCAAAGTAGTCTCTTTGCGCCTGCAGCAGGTTGGCCGGAAGACGTTCGGAACGGTAGCTGTCATAGTAAGCCAATCCAGAAGCAAAGGCCGGAACCGGAATGCCCCGTTTAACTGCGATCGCCACTACATCTCTCCACGCTTCCTGGTAGTTATGAACGACGCTGCTGAAATACTCGTCCAGGAACAGGTTTTTGAGCTCAGGGTCACGGTCATAAGCGTCCTTGATATTCTGAAGGAAGCCGGCACGGATAATGCAGCCTCCGCGGAAGATCATTGCGATGCTGCCATAGTTCAGGTTCCAGTTATACTCGTCCGAAGCCACTCTCATCTGGGCAAAGCCCTGGGCGTAAGAGGCAATTTTGCTGGCATACAGTGCTTTGCGGACTGCCTCGATGAATTCCTTGGCGTCGCCGTCGTAGCCCTTAACCTCAGGCCCCTTCAAGCGCTTGCTTGCAGCGACGCGCTCTTCCTTCATGGCCGAGATAAACCGTGCAAAGACGGATTCGGTAATGATTGATAACGGAACGCCGAGATCAAGCGCATTCTGACTAGTCCACTTGCCGGTTCCCTTTTGACCTGCAGAATCCAGGATCACATCGACCATTGGTTTGCCGGTTTCCGGATCTGCTTTGGCGAAGATGTCGGCAGTAATCTCGATGAGATAGCTGCTTAACTCTCCATTGTTCCATTCTGAGAAAATCTCATGCAGCTCATCTGTATTCAAGCCCAGTACATCCTTCAGCAGCTGGTAAGCTTCACCAATGAGCTGCATATCGCCGTATTCGATACCGTTATGCACCATTTTCACATAGTGCCCGGCACCGTCTTCACCGATATAAGTCGAGCAAGGATCGCCGTCCACTTTGGCAGAAATGGCAGTCAGGATAGGTTCAACCAGCTCGTAGGCATCCTTCTGCCCGCCCGGCATAATCGCCGGCCCCTTCAGCGCGCCTTCTTCACCGCCCGACACACCTGCTCCGATAAAACGGAAGCCTTGCGCCTGCAGCTCTTTGTTCCGTCTCTGGGTATCCGGGAAAAAGGCGTTCCCGCCGTCAATCAGAATATCCCCAGGTGATAAATGCGGCACCAGCTGTTGAATTGTATCATCTGTCGGTTTGCCGGCCTTAACCATGATCATGATTTTGCGCGGCAGCTCGAGCGACTGGACAAACTCCTCAATACTGTATGCGCCGACGAAGTTTTTGCCCGCTGCTTCAGCAAGCAGCTCATCTGTTTTCTCACGGGAGCGGTTGTACAGAGCTACCGAGAACCCCTTGCTCTCCATATTCAAGGCCAGATTCTTACCCATGACGGCTAAGCCGACCACACCAATTTGTTGTTTACCCATCGTCAATAGACCTCCCTATGATTTGTGCAGGACAATTAGACCTGTGGAGCTTTCTTCCAGTCGGCAGCGAACTTCTCTAGCCCCTGATCGGTCAGCGGGTGCTTGGAGATTTGCTCGATCACGCTGAAAGGAATAGTGGCGATATGCGCACCAGCCATCGCTACTCGGGTCACATGGTCAGGATGGCGGACCGAAGCGGCGATAATCTGCGCGTCCAGGTTATGAATGCGGAACAGTTCGGCAACTTTTACAATGAGCTGAACCCCATCCTCTGAAATATCATCCAGACGGCCGAGGAACGGTGATACATAAGTGGCTCCGGCACGGGCCGCGAGCAGCGCCTGGTTGACGGTGAAGATCAGCGTTACGTTCGTTTTCACGCCTCTTTGAGTCAGATACCGGCAGGCTTCCAGACCTGCGAGCGTCATCGGGAGCTTGATGGTAATGTTTTTGTCATAGTTATTGATCTTGATCAGTTCATTCGCCTGTGCGATCATTTCTTCCGCGGTAATGGCATCCGGAGTAACCTCAGCGGATACGGACTCCACCTCAGGTACAATTTGAAGAATTTCTGCAATGCGGTCTTCAAACTTGACGCCTTCTTTGGCCACGAGAGACGGATTCGTTGTGACGCCGGACAGAACGCCGATCTGGTATGCTTTTTTGATGTCTTCTACATTTGCTGTGTCGATGAAAAATTTCATTGTGATAACCTCCATTTTTTAGTTGAACTAAACTTAGTATTAAAAATTTGAAGCATCGGGTAAAGAAACATCGTTTTCTTCTTCTTCAACACCGTTTGCAGCTTCGGCAGTATCGAGCCACCAGTGATGTCCCTTCTTGGCCAGCAGCTGATCTGATTCGGCAGGTCCGAATGAACCCGCAGCATAGGTGTGAAGTGGAACTGTATTCTTATCAAAAGCATTTAGGATCGGCTGCACCCATTTCCAGGATAGCTCAACCTCGTTCCAATGGGCAAAAAATGACGGATCACCATGTAATGCATCATGTATAAGGTTCTCATATGCCTCAGGAACCTCAATAGAGCTGGTATGGAAATCAATATGCATGGCCTTGAACTTCCCTTTATGCTGTGGATCTCTTGCTTTCAATTGGAGGGTTAGCCCCTCGTTCGGGCTGATCTCAAACACCAGCAGATTCGGGATATCATTCTCTCCGGCCGATGAGCTCTGCTTGAGAGGCTCTTTGAACTCGATCACAATCCGCGTCGATTTCTCCTTCATGCGCTTTCCGGTCCGGATATAGAACGGCACATCTTTCCAGAATGGATCGTCAATCTGTAGTCTGGCCGCAATAAAGGTATCGTTCGTTGATCCTGCCGGAATTCCCGGCTCAGAGAGATAGCCCTGGACCGGCTTACCCTGGATCGTGCCAGCAGTATATTGCCCGCGGACCACGTTAAACTGGACATCCCCCTCATCCAGTGACTCCAGTGCTTCCATTACCTCTTTCTTCTTGAAGCGTACCTCGTCCGGGGAACTGTCCTTTGGCAAACGGATGGCGAGCATCATCAGCAGCTGCAGCATATGATTCTGGAACATATCCCTGAGTGCACCTACATGATCGTAATAGCCTGCCCTTTCTTCCACACCCACGGTTTCGGCTGCGGTAATCTGCACATTGGAGATGTAACGGTTATTCCAGAGGGCATGAAGCACCGGATTACTCTGCTGGAACACATCGAGCTCCTGAACCATCGGTTTGCCGAGGTAATGGTCGATCCGGTAAATTTCTTCTTCAGTAAAAGCCTCGCTCAACTTCTGATTCAGTTCCTGTGCAGACAGCAGATCATGTCCGAAGGGCTTCTCAATCACCAGGCGCTTCCAGCCCTTGGCGTTACCCAGACCGCTTTGTTTAATATTGAAGGCTATTGTCTCAAAAAACTCTGGGCCAACAGACAGATAGAACATCCGGTTCGGGGAACCCCCCGCACGTTTCTCCTGCTGCTCAACCCGCTGAAGGAGCTTCTTATAATCCTCTGTATGCCCAACATCCAGCACATTATATCGGAAGGACTTCAGGAAGCTGCGCACGGACGCAGAATCTTTCACTTCCCGCCGGGAAAAGTCCCGGATCGACCGTTCCACCATCGCCTGAAAGGCTTCATCAGCTACTTCTCTTCGGCCAAGACCAATCACAGAGAATGAATGGTTAAGCTTGTGATCGAGAAAAAGATTATATAGCGCAGGGTAGATTTTTCTCCGGGCCAAATCTCCTGTCGCTCCAAACAAAACAAACGTAGTTGCCTCCATCTCCATTCTCCTTCTGCTCTGGTTTATCTTTCCTGGTTACACTATAATACAAATACGAACTATACAAGTAATTAATATATTTCACAGGAGCTATAGACTATGTCTATGATAAATTTCGAATTATACAAGGTTTTTTACTGGGCTGCCAAGACCGGAAGCCTGACTCAAGCCGCCAAATCGCTGTATATCACCCAGCCGAGTGTCAGTCATGCGATTAAGCAGCTGGAGGACAGCTTAGGCCTGTCCCTCTTCATCCGGAATTCCAAGGGCGTTGCACTGACACCGGAGGGGGCCATTCTCTACTCTTATATAGAACAATCGCATATTCTTATCACACAGGCCGAGAAGAAAATGGCCGAGCTCAAAAACCTCGACAACGGGGAGCTGCGGATTGGCGGCAGTGATTCCCTGTTCAAGCATTATCTGCTGCCGTTTATTGAGATCTTTCACCAGCAGTACCCCGGTATCCGTCTTCATCTGATCCATGGTACGACACCGGAAGTGATCTCTTATTTAAAAGAAGGTCTCGTAGATTTAGGAGTGGTGCGTATGCCGATCACCGATCCGCAGCTTGAAGTACGGCAAGGGCTCCAGCTGCAGGACTGCTTCATCGCAGGCAGCCGTTATGCCGAGCTGAATCAGAAGGTGCTCTCTATCGAAGAGCTGCTTCAGTATCCTATTATCCTGTTCTCGCGGAGCAGCCGGGCGCGTATGGCCATTACGGATTTATTTCAAGGCTACGGATATGAGCTGAAGCCCGAATTCGAGGTCGGCAGTGTGGGCCTGCTGATCGAATTTGCCCGCAAAGGCCTCGGCATCTCCTTCGTGACCCGGGAATTCGTATCCAAGGAGCTGGAAGAGGGCTCGCTCTTTGAGATCAAGCTGGATGTACAGCTTCCTCCTGCCCAGGTGGGGATGATGACCATGCGGTATATGCCGCTGACGACCGCAGCCAGCAAGTTCATCGAGCTTACCCGTAGAGCATGATCTTGGCGAAATGCATAATATTTCCTATAATAAAAAGGGTCGCGCCTTTAGCGCTGATCTAAATTGGCTGTTAAGTATGGAGCTGCCTAATCAGCTTTGACAGCTCCCAAAAAGGATAGGGTTAAGGAGGATCCATGATGACTGTTGAAAGTTTTCAAATCCGGGTACCTGATGAAGTGCTTGATGATCTGAAGTATAGGCTGAATCATGTCCGCTGGCCGGAGCCGCTGGGATCAACCGGATGGGAACATGGTACTGATCTAAGCTATCTGCAATCGCTCGTTACCTATTGGCAGGAGCAATATGACTGGCGGGAACAAGAAGCCAAGCTCAACCGCTTTTCACAGTTTCGCAGTAATGTCGATGGGGTAGATGTGCATTTCATTCATGAGCGCGGAAAAGGACCAAGCCCAATGCCGATTATCCTAACGCACGGATGGCCAGACAGTTATTTGCGGTACCAGAAGATAATCCCTCTGCTTACAGATCCAGCCCGTTACGGCGGTGATCCTGAGGACGCTTTCGATGTAATAGTCCCCTCATTACCCGGATTTGGCTTCTCCAGCTGCCCGGACTATCGCGGAATCAACAATTCCCGTGTTTCTGAGGTATGGGCTAAACTAATGACCGAGGAGCTCGGGTACAGAAAATTCGCTGCTGCAGGAGGCGATATCGGTTCAGGAGTTACCCGATACTTGGCATCGAACCATCCGGAGCTTCTATTTGGCATCCATCTCACCGATATCGGTATTATTAAAAGCCTTATGAATCCAAATGATCAGGCAGAGCTTTCCGAGGAAGAATTGCACTATAAACGAAGTGCCCAGGAATGGATATCCCGGGAGGGCGGCTATATGACCCTTCAATCGACCAAACCTCAGACCCTTGCGTACGGACTTTCCGACTCACCTGTAGGACTCGCCGGCTGGATTATTGAAAAATTCCATGCGTGGAGCGACTGTAAGGGGGACCTCCGGAACAGCTTCAGCGAAGATGAACTGCTCACTAATATCATGATTTATTGGGTTACCAATACGTTTGGGTCTACAGCCCATATATATTATGAGAATACGCATTCTTTGCCTCCACTCGGCCGCATTGAGGTACCGACAGGTATTGCCATTTTACCGGCCGATGTCTTAACACCACCCAAAGTTTGGGCTATGCGCAACCTGAATATCACCCGCTGGACCTCATTGCCCCGGGGCGGGCATTTTACCGCCATGGAAGAACCTGAGCTCATGGCTGAGGACATTCGTGCATTCTACAGACCCTTTAGGACCCGAATGGAAAAGGAATAACAGATTCTCAACCAAAAGATGCCCTCTGCCGCAGTGCGGGGGGCATCTTTGTGTGTGGATATAGTTAAGAATCAAGCATCAGATTGCTTCCTGATACGGGTGTGTACGCCTACTTTAATTCGATGGTCTGGTTCAGATTGGACTCTTCCGTATCCTGATTCGTTAACCGTTTGAACAGGTAAGAGGCCTTTTCTGCCAGGTTTCCACTCTTCCAGTATTCAGCCGCTTCGGCGTGTACCTGGATCAGAATTACATTCGGATCATCATAGCTGGTCTTCAAAAAAGCATCATAGCCCGCATTCCAGAATTCTTTTTTCTTCTCCAGATCCTGCACGATTCTGGCTGTTCCGCGGATGGATACATAGGATTTACCGGCGTATACGACATTCACTCTCGGATCATGAAGAACTTCTCCGAACTTGCTGGTATCTTTTTTCGTCAGGAACCATAAGTCTCCGTCGAATTCAACCTCCTGAGTCTTCATTGGACGGGATACCAGACCTTCTGGCGAAATCGTAGTGAACATAGCCGTATCGATTCCTTTAATAAGTTCTCTTACCGTCTCAACCGCTTCCTGATGATTATTGTTCATCGTTGACATGCTTACCGCCTCATTTCTTCTGAGTTATGGGAATAGGTTATCCAATCGTCTACCTATTATTAACCAAAGTTACAAAATCCGATCTCTGTTTGGCGTGCATCTAATCCTCTTTATTCATAGTAGTCAGCTCTACCCACACCTTCATCAGACAATTTCAAAAGGGAAAATCCTGCAGCACTTATATTGACTTTCCAACATATAGTGATTAAAATAAGAAACGCACACTAAATATAGTGTGATAATCATTTTCAGTACATCTAGCAATGGTTCCAGGTTTCTATCCTATTAAAATTTGCAGCAATATTTACAGGAGGACTGACACTATGCTGGTCGCATACGATTCAAAAACGGGAAACGTCAAACGGTTCATCAGCAAGCTTAAGCTGCCGGCTGTGCAGATCGAGGAGCATATGACTATAGACGAGCCTTATGTACTAATTACATACACCACCGGCTTTGGACAGATTCCAGAGAAGGTGTCTGCTTTTTTGAGAAACAATTACAGCAATCTGAAAGGCATCGCTGCCAGCGGCAATAAGAACTGGGGCGAGCTGTTCGCCCATAGCGCGGATTTGATTGCAGACCGGTACAATGTGCCAGTCATTGGGAAATTTGAATTGTCCGGCACATTTGGCGATGTGGAGCGGATTAAACAGGAGGTGAGCCGGGTTGCGGCATATTGAACTGAACAACATGTTGATGAAGCGGGACGAGAGCGGCTTCTTTCAATTGACTAAAGACCTTGAGGCGGTAGCCGAATTCATGCGGGACGTTGAGCGGCGGAGCCTGGTGTTTGCAGATACCAAAGCCAAGGTTGATTATATGATTGAACAGGATTTCTACGAGAATTTTTACGCGCAGTACAGCTTGGCTGATATTGAGGAAGTCTACGGGATTACCCACAGCTACAACTTCACCTTCCCCTCTTACATGGCAGCCTCGAAGTTCTATACGGACTATGCTGTAAAAAGCAATGACCGCAAGCAATATCTGGAGCATTATCCGGACCGTGTGGCGGCAGTCGCACTTCACCTGGGACGCGGCAACGCTGAGACCGCCGGTACACTCGCCCGCTCGATGATGGAACAGCGTCTGCAGCCGGCAACGCCCACCTTCCTGAATGCCGGTAAAAGCCGGCGCGGCGAGCTCGTCTCCTGCTTCCTGATCGAGATGGATGATTCACTTAATTCCATTAACTATGTACTGAATACCTGCATGCAGCTGTCCAAAATCGGCGGCGGTGTAGCCGTTAACCTGTCCAAGCTCCGCTCGCGCGGGGAGACGATCAAGGGTGTCGAGGACGCGGCTAAGGGTATTATGCCGGTGCTCAAGCTGATGGAGGACGGCTTCTCATATGCCGATCAGATGGGTCAGCGTAAAGGCTCCGGAGCAGCCTACTACAATATTTTTGGCTGGGATGTCCTGGAATTCCTCGACAGCAAGAAAATTAACGCCGACGAGAAAACAAGACTTAAAACCCTCTCCATCGGCCTGATCATACCGAACCGCTTCTACCAGCTGGCTAAGGATAATGAACCGCTGCATGTCTTTGCCCCATACACGGTGTACAAGGCTTATGGAACACACCTGGATGATATGGATCTGGATGACATGTACGATAAGCTACTGGCTGATCCGCGTGTGAAAAAGAAAAAGGCAATGAATGCACGGGATATGCTGACCAAAATCGCAATGATCCAGCTGGAATCCGGCTATCCGTATATTATGAACAAGAGCAACGCCAATGAAGCGCATGCCCTTAAAAATGTCGGCCAGATCAAGATGTCCAACCTCTGTACGGAAATCTTCCAGCTGCAGGAAACCTCGGAGATTAACGATTACGGACAGGAGGATACCATCCGCCGTGATGTAAGCTGTAATCTGGCTTCCCTTAATATTGTTAACGTTATGGAGCATGGCAAAATCCGTGAATCTGTGCATGAAGGCATGATCGCCCTCACCGCCGTCAGCGATATGACCAGTGTCTCCAACGCCCCGGGCGTAGCCAAAGCAAACAAGGAAATGCACTCTGTCGGCCTTGGCGTCATGAATCTTCACGGTTATCTAGCCAAGAACAATATCGCCTATGAAAGCGAACAGGCCCGTGATTTTGCCCGGACCTTCTTCATGACCATGAACTTCCACTCTCTTGAAAAGAGCATGGAAATTGCTGCCGCAACTGGCCGTTCGTTCCATGGCTTTGAAGCATCCGACTATGCTACAGGCGTTTATTTCGAACGTTATCTGACCACGGATTACCGTCCGGTTACACCTAGAGTGCAGGAGTTGTTCGGGGATATGTATATCCCTTCGCCTGCTGATTGGGAACAACTGCGGGATAAGGTAAAGGCAAACGGCCTCTACCATGCTTACCGGTTAGCGATTGCACCGACAGCGAGCATTTCCTACATTCAGAATGCCACTTCAAGCGTGATGCCGATTGTGGAGCAGATCGAAACACGGACTTATGCCAATTCAACTACGTACTATCCGATGCCCTACCTGCGGCCGGATAATGTATTCTTCTATAAATCGGCTTACCAGATGGACCAGTTCAAGGTGATTGACCTGATCGCAGAGATTCAGCCTCACATCGATCAGGGCATCTCGACGGTTCTGCATGTTAACAGCGATGTATCTACACGGGAGCTGGCCCGCTCATACCTGTACGCTGCACATAAAGGCCTGAAGTCGCTGTATTACACCCGGACCAAGAAGCTATCCGTTGAGGAATGCCTCACCTGCTCGATCTAACTAGGAAGGCTCTGGCCGCAGAAAAGGAGATTGCAAGATTATGAGCGCTATCCAAGCCGTTAACTGGAACCGTCCTGACGACGATTTCTCTTTGATGTTCTGGAACCAGAACATTATGCAATTCTGGACAGATGATGAAATCCCCCTATCCGATGATAAAATGTCCTGGCTCACGCTCAGTGAGCATGAAAAGGACTCCTATATGAAGGTGCTGGGCGGCCTGACGCTGCTCGATACGATTCAGGGCGGAGTCGGCATGCCGCAGATTATGGAGCATGTCGATGGCCTGCAGCGCAAGGCTGTGCTGGGCTTCATGGGCATGATGGAACAGATTCACGCCAAGTCGTACAGCAGTATTTTTACCACCCTCGCTTCTACGGAAGAAATTGACGGGGTATTCCGCTGGGTGGAAGAGAATCCGCATCTGCAGTTCAAGGCGGAGACTATCTCTCAGTATTATAAAAACATTGACTCCCCTAAAGACTTGTACCTCGCTATGGCAGCCTCCGTGTTGCTGGAGAGCTACTTGTTCTACAGTGGATTCTTCTACCCGCTGTATCTGGCCGGCCAGGGCAAAATGACCTGCAGCGGTGAGATTATCGATCTGATTCTGCGCGATGAGAGCATTCATGGGGTGTACGTCGGTGTACTGGCGCAGGAGATTTTTGACGGACTTGAGGAAGAGGAGCAGCGTGACCTGCATCAGACACTTGTAGGCCTGCTCCGTCTGCTGCATGAGAATGAAGAACGTTATACGGAACAGGTGTATGCTCCGATCGGACTGGTGGACGAGGTTAAGACCTTCCTGCGCTACAATGCCAACAAAGCCATGATGAATCTCGGCCATGATCCGCTGTTCGATGAGGAAGAGATCAATCCGATTGTCCAGAACGGCATCAGTACCCACACGAAGCAGCATGACTTTTTCTCGAAGAAAGGCAACGGATATATCCGTGCACTGAATGTGGAGCCACTGAAGGATGAAGATTTCCAGTTTTAAAAACAAACAGCTGCTGTCCAGGACTTGTTTAGACGTCCTGGGCTGCAGCTGTTTTGACTTTTAATACATTCGTTCCTCACCGGTAATCGGATTTTTAAATGCGGACTCAATATCACTGCGGGTAAGCTCATCCGCAAACTCGGGTTCATTTTTACCGGAGGAGATCGCAGGATTCACTTTTTTAGCTGGCATAGCTTTGGGATCCGTTGTTTGTTTTGACTGTTTATCCATAGGTAAGGATCACTCCTTCAAGGCATAATTTGCCTCTATAGGATACCGATAAGCAAGGGGTTTTATGCAATTCGGAGTAGTGATCGTAGTTTTTTACAAAATAGGTGACAACAACCTTGCTACAGCTTCTTTGAATTTGGCCAGCTTCGGCCGTACCTCGTATCTCTCGAGTGTTAACTCCGAGCACTCAGTACTATCTTCTAAGAATAAGTCATGCAGCTGACTGGCAATGACTTCGTCACAGACCAGTGCATTCACCTCAAAGTTTAGCCGGAAGCTGCGGGTATCAATATTCGCTGTACCGACAGATGCGATTTCCTGATCCACTACAATCGTCTTCGCATGCATGAATCCTTTTTCGTATTGCAGGATTTTGACGCCATAGGGCAGCAGTTCACCGGCATGCGCCAGGGTTGCCGAATAGACAAACATATGGTCCGGCTTATTGGGTATCATAATTCGTACATCAACTCCGGATAACAGCGCGATTTTGCAGGCATCCATAAAGCTGGCATCCGGGACAAAATAAGGCGTTTGAATGTAGATGCTCTTTTTGGCGGAAGCGATTAATTTCAGATACATATTCTTCAGATGCTCTGTCTGGGAATTCGGGCCGCTGGAGATGATCTGGACCACACTTTCACCAGTATGCCTTTCCGTACGGAAGGGTAACTGCTCCGGGTGCTTTTCACTGCGATTCGCAGCCTTGTTCCAGTCCAGGAAAAACCGGCCTTGAATCTGATCGACAGCTCCTCCCTTGATCCGGAAATGAGTGTCCCGCCAATAGCCCATTTTCTTGTCGAGACCGAGGTACTCATCCCCGACATTAAATCCGCCGATATAGGCAATCTCTCCGTCAATAATGCACAGCTTTCTGTGGTTGCGGTTATTAATCCGGAAATTAATCAGCCGGAACAGTGACGGGAAGAATACTTCTACCGTTCCTCCATATTCGATTAACTCCTTGAAGAAGGAACGTGATATCCGCTTGGAGCCGATTTCATCATAAAGAACGCGTACCTGGACGCCTTCCTTCGCCTTCAGTGTCAGCTCATCCCTTAGCCTTGTCCCTAATTCATCGGGCTGAATGATATAATACTGCACGTTGATTTCTTGGGTTGCATTGCGGATATCCTCGAACAGCGAATTAAATTTCTCCCGCCCGTCATTAAATATCTCAATTTCGTTGTCGGAGGAGATAATTGCGTTGGAGGAAAGCAGGTTCATTTTGAGCAGATCGGCATACTTGGCTGTAAGTCCCCCCTGATAATCTACATTCATCATCTGTTCATCGATAGCCGATTGAAGGTACATCCGCTCTTCAGCGGTTAGGTTGTAGAAATTTCTCTGCTTAAGCTGTCTGCCGAAGAAAATGTAAAACAGAAATCCGACCACAGGGATAAAAAACAAGACCATCAGCCAGGCCCATGTGGACCCGATATCTCTACGCTCAATGAAGACAACAACTGCAGCCAAAATAATATTGAGTATGGTTACAAGAGATAGACTAAGTGTGAAGAGGCTCCCCCATTCCAAATCGTGCCAGCCCCTTTCAGATGCATTTGCTGCGTATAGTTTGTACAGTAACTATTTAATAACCAAACATCCCCCTACTCGAAGCAGCAGCTTCCTGGGGAGTTGTGGAAGATAGAAGCGGATCGCTTACTTCAAGTATTTTCCCGTGATGGATAGCTCTGCTTGAACGATCTGCTGAGGCGGGCCTTCAAACACCACCTGGCCTCCCCGGCTCCCTCCATCCGGTCCCATATCGATGATCCAGTCAGCTTGGCTGATCACATCTAGGTTGTGCTCAATGACAATCACGGTATTGCCGGCATCCACGAGGCGGTTCATGATCTCGAGAAGATGTCCGATATCTGACATGTGCAGGCCCGTTGTCGGTTCATCCATCACATAGATGCTGCCCTTCTTATACAACTCACTCGCTAGTTTAATTCGCTGGCATTCCCCACCCGAGAGTGTACTGAGCGGCTGGCCGAGTGTAATATAATTCAGCCCCACATTACTCATTGCCTGGAGCTTGCGGACAACCTCTTTTAACTGGAAAAAATCCAGAGCCTGCTCCACATTCATCTCCAGCACATCGGCAATGGACTTGCCATTCAGATGATATGCCAGCACCTCTTCCTTAAACCGGTTACCTCCGCATACCTCACATGGCAGCTTTATACTATCAAGGAAACCAAGATCTGTATAGACAACTCCGAGCCCTTGGCAGTTCTCGCAGGCCCCCTTGGAATTGAAGCTGAACAAACCCGGGCTCACCTTATTCGCGGACGCAAACGCTTTGCGCACATCGTCCATAATGCCTGTGTATGTTGCAGGATTCGATCGTGTTGACACGCCTACAGAAGATTGGTCGATGACGATCGCATCTGGATGCTGGCTGAGGAAGACATCGTTAATCAGTGTGCTTTTGCCTGAACCGGCGACACCCGTAACTACTGTCAGCACTCCGGCTGGGATATCAACACTAATGTTCTGCAGGTTGTGTAGTGAGGCCTCCTTGATGGGCAAATATCCGGACGGCTGCCTGCAGTCATGCTTCAAATGAAGCGGTCGTTTCATATAACTGCCTGTAAGTGTACCTGCCTCCAGCAGTCCTTGGAAGCTTCCCTCATATACGATATTCCCTCCGCGGCTGCCGGCGTGAGGACCAACGTCGACGATATGATCTGCAAGCTTGATTACATCCGGATCATGCTCAACGACGATCACTGTATTCCCCTTGTCGCGCAGCTTCCGCAGCAGTTCATTTAACCTGTGTACATCACGCGGGTGCAGGCCAACGCTTGGCTCATCGAAGATGTAAGTGACATCCACCAGACTGCCGCTCAAGTGCTTCACCATCTTGACGCGCTGAGATTCACCGCCAGACAAGGTATCCGTCTCACGGTCCAGCGTCAAATAGTCAAGACCGATATCGACCAGATGCTGGAGCCGCTCCGCCAGCGATTTGACGACCGGCGCAGCGGCAGGATCATCAATCTCACGGATGACACGGATGAGCTGTCCTACCTCCATAGAGGACAGGTCCGCAATGTTGTGCCCGTTGATTCTGCATCTGAGTGCAGCTTGGCTGAGTCTAGCCCCATGGCAGCTGGAGCAGGGTCCCTCGGTGATATACGGCGCAACAGCTTTTTGGGTACGCTCAGACTTCAGTTTCACATCCTGCTTGATGTATTTGTTAGTGAATTTCTCAATTACACCTTCTACTGTAATATTCGTTGCTTTACCGGCGAAATCCATCTGCACTTTCCTTGCCTTGGCGTACAGCAGTTGCTCCAGTTCCTCTTCCGAATAATCGCTCAGCTTCTTATCCAGATCGAAGTCTCCGGACTGCACGATCATATTCCAATCCCAGCCGTTCACCGAATAGTCGGGAAGTTGGATGGCTCCTTCATTCAAAGACTTCGACATATCCAGCGCCTTGCTCATATCCACAGCCAGCCTACGGCCGATACCGCCACACTCGGGACACATCCCCGCAGGATCATTGAATGAGAACATATTCGCTTGTCCGACATAGGGCTGACCCGCCCTGGAGAAAAGCAGTCGCAGAATAGGAGATATATCCGTAATCGTACCCATCGTGGAATGGGATCCGCCGCCCAGCCGCTTCTGGTCTACAATAACGGCCATGCTCAGGTTCTCAATAGAGTCTGTATCGGGCTGCGGATATTTCGGCAGGAAGGTGCGCACAAACATGCTGAAGTTCTCATTCAACAATCGCGTGGATTCTGCAGCAATCGTATCGAAGACGATCGATGACTTGCCGGAGCCGGATACACCGGTGAAGATCGTGATCTTCCGTTTGGGAATACGCAGGGACACATTTTTGAGATTATTTTCTCTTGCTCCTGAGATTACGATATACTCCTGATTCATTTCGCTCATGCCTGACATCCTTCCGGTTCATATTGATATTAGTATTCAATCATAGGCAATCTCTTAGGATTGTGTCAATACAGAACCAGTCGATATATCTTTACAAATTTTAGATAATAGGAAAAGACGCAAGAACTACTCCATAGGAGTAAGTTATTGCGTCTTTTATGCGTAGTGTTATCTTAGAAAATCGTTGGCACCATTCCCCCGTCCATGCGGATCGGAGAACCTTTGAAGGCTGAAGCAAATGGACTGCATACGAACGCAGCCAATCTGCCAATCTCGTAAGGCCTGATGAAACGCTGGATTTCGGATTGGGGAAGATTGGTACTCATGAAGGTTCGCTCTTTCTCAGCAAAAGACCTCTCATCATTGGCGTAGATGCCTTCGATGATCTGCTGCACATTTTCAGACAACGTTGGCCCAGGCATGATCGTGTTTATGGTAACTTCGGTCCCGATAGTTAGTTTGGATAAGCTTTTGGACAAGGACAGCAGCATCGATTTGGTCATACAATACTGCGGCATTTGCCCGGATGGCATCACTGCTTCTTCACTTGCGATGAAGATAATGCGTCCGTAACCGTTCTTAAGCATCCTGGGGAGATAGAATCTAGCCAAACTGTTCGCTGCCAGTACATTCGTCCGGAAGTATCGCTCCCACACTTCATCATCAACGTCCTCATACTGCATCATTTCGTAGATGCCTGTATTGTTGACTAGAATATCAATGTTGTTGAACTTCGCAAATAAGGCTTCCCTCTGCTGAGCATCTGTAATATCAGCGGTTGCATTCCGGGGATTGGTGGACGGAAATTGCTGTCGGATTTCCTCTACAACGCGTTCGGCTTCTTCCTCACTTCGGCCATTGATCAGCACATGTACACCTTCCCGGGCGAGCTCCATAGCGATTGCTTTCCCAATCCCTTTTGTCGATCCCGTTACTAGAGCCGTTGTATTCGTTAATCCCATATCCATCGTTCATCTCTCCTTGTGTTCTTACTGCACTGGATAGAGATTATGATACCTTGTCCGGCACTTCTGGTAACTAGCCTGTCCCGCCATTTTACTTGTTGGACACGCCAATTTACTAGACCGTCGTCACAGCAGGACTTAGATGTTCGGAACGCCAACGGGCTGGAGTATCTCCTTCCCACAAACGGAAGGCACGGTAGAATGAGTTCTGATCCTCATATCCGATAAGGAAGGCTACTTCTTTAATATCAAGCGAAGGGTCGGCCAGATATTCCAGTGCCTGCTCATGCCTTGCCTCAGTCAACAGCTGCTTGAAGCTGGTCCCTTCTTCAGTAAGTCTGCGCTGCAGGGTTCGGTCGCTCATCCCGAGTTCACTGGCGACAGCCTGAATATCCTGGCGCCCTGCTGTGAAGCTGCGTTTCATGATCCATTTGACAGTCCCGGTCAAAGAGTGGATGCTTAACCGTTCATCCAAGGTATGATCCAGCACGGGTGTCAATATCTGCAGCAGCTCTTCGTTATAGGAGATGAACGGGAGGTCAAGATTTATCCGGTGGAGTGTCAACCGGTTATGTTTCGCCCCGGTCTGAATCCGGGCGCCAAAATACGTCTCCAGCGCCCGTACGTCTTCCATAGGATACGTGAATTCAACGAGTTTGGCATTCACATGTTGTCCGGTGCCCCGCCGGCCGAGCTCCAGCAGAGTAGCCAGGGTGATCCCGGCTAGTACCGGCGGACCGGTCTGCACACCTGACTGCCAGTTCAGATCAATCGTACAGCTATCTTTATCTTCATTGATATGTAAGTTCTCAGGCGGACACATTTGTTTATACCGGGCCATCCGGTATAACGCATCGCGATAGTTGCGGGCGTGGTATGTCGCCAAGACTGAAGGCGGGTACTGTGCTGTTTCAAACGCGCTGGATAACCTGATAATACTCTGTGAGATGTCTCCGACGAGAACGGAATATGCCAGCCAGATTGCAAAATATTGGGCGGTGGTAACCCCGTTTGAATCCTTAATTGCAGTTAGCGGCAATCCTGCTTGCGAAGCGACTTCGTGCAACGATAGCCCAATGGAGCTTAATCCTGCCCAGAATCCTGGCGGGATCTTTATACGTTCAGATGGATGATGGAATGCCATCTTGATCTTCCTCTCTTTAATCTAATGCCGTGTAGAATGGCAGCAGTAAAAGTGTCTATTGTTACGATTGGAAGCTTCATGATACGCGCTTTTAAAATGGCCAACTGAAAATTATAATTCTGTATCCGAGGGATTAATAATAGCAAGAACCTGATGATCCTTCCAGACTCCGTTGATCTTCACATTGCTTCGGGCAATGCCTTCTTTGTGGAACCCCGCGTTCTCAAGCACACGGATAGAACCGGGATTCTGGGGCGATGCTTCTCCGCTAATCCGGTGGAATTTCAGCTCCTCGAAAGCATAACGCACGACCTGTTTCACGGCTTCCGTCATATAGCCCTTCCCGTTATAATCCTGATCCAGGCTATAACCGATCATGCAGCTCTGGAGCGAACTCCGCACTACAAAGGACAGCCCGACATTACCAATAATCCGGTCATTCTCTTTAAGGCAAATCACAAAATCATATCTCCGGTCGTCTTCCCTATCCGCCCTGCCCTTTATTATCGCCTGCAGCTGGTGCTGCTCCGTATAAAATTCCTCCTGGACGCTTGGCGAGAATTGTTCAAAAAACTCCCGGTTACGCTTGTACAGAGCTGTCAATTCTCTGGCATCCTTTTCCTCCGGGAACCGGACATATACTCGCTGTTCTATCAATATCATCATCTCCGCATCTGTTCATTTTATAGGTTCGGATAATCCCGTAAAATAGTCCAAAACGACCTCGTGGAAATCGTGGGCAGCCCGGGAAATATACCGGCTTTTATGCCACAATAATGCGATCTCCCGCACCATTCCCGGATCCTCTATTTCCAGATATCTGAGAGATGCCCGTGAATCCCTTGCTGTACCGGGAATGAAGGCAATACCAACCTCCGCTTCCACCAGTGAGACTAATCTCGAGGGTTCATCCCCTTCATACACATAGTTTAGGATAAAACCTGATGACTTGCATACAGCGTCCGTCAGATCACGGGTACCGTACCCTCTCTTTACACCAACAAACCATTCATCTTTTAATTCTGCCAAGGTCACGCTAGTCCGGTCTGCCAGACGATGTCCTATTGGTACAGCAACAAGAATCGGATCGTTGAACACAATGATGCTCTCAATGTCTTCGTCTTCTATAGACGGTGAGGACAAACAGAAGTCCACTTCTCCTCTAAGTAACCGGTCGACCATTTCCTGCGTAGTTAGCATCTGCACATGAAAGTGGATGTTAGGCTGCTTTTTACGGAAAGCTCTCAGGATATTTGGCAATGTACTTGCCGCAGTCACCGCTAATTCGAGTGTGCTCTGTTCCGGGCTGGACAGATCTCTGAGCTCCTGCTTCCCCTGCTCGAGTTCAAACAAAGCTCTTTCTGCGCGGCGGAGGAAGCTGATGCCGAATTCATTTAACCGCAGACTCCTGCCGTTCCGGTCAAATAAAGGCACTCCCAGATCCTCTTCCAGACGCCCGATCGTTTTGCTGAGCGAAGATTGAGTAACATGCAGACTGCGTGCAGCTTCGGTCATATGCTCTAACCGGGCAACCGTAAGAAAATATTGCAGCTGAAGAAGTTCCATTACGTATCCTCCATTCATTCCTTTGAGTCTATGAAATCATACCATGAAATGCGTTGGAATAAATAAAGGAATTCAAGTACGCTTACTTTAACACAATTTAGAGGGAGGGCAACAATGATGAATGCCCGCAGCAGGTGGTTATTGATTTCCGTGGGATTAGGAGTACTCTTAAATCCGTTAAATTCTTCAATGATTTCCGTTGCAATTGCCAGACTTCAGGATGTATACAAGCTTAACTATACTAACGTGTCCTGGGTTATTTTTTCATTTTACATTGCCAGTGCTGTTGCACAGCCGGTGATGGGAAAGGCCAGTGATATTTTTGGACGCAGAACAATCTTTCTTGCCGGTCTTGTTGTAGCATTCGCAGCCTCACTACTGGCTCCGCTATCACCAAGCTTCGTCTGGCTCATTGTATTCCGTATTGTACAATCCGTCGGAACAAGTATGATGGTTGCTGTTGGAATGGCTATCATCAGGATTCATATCACGGAGAAACAGGCAACCGCGCTGTCCGTGATGTCGATATTTCTGTCAGGAGCAGCCGCAATTGGCCCCTTTATTGGCGGGACTTTAATTCATTGGTGGGATTGGAAGGCTATCTTTTTCGTAAATATTCCGTTTGTGGTGGCTAGCTTCGTGCTTGCCTGGAGAACAATACCAAAGGACAAACCGCCAGTAACCACCGCTAAGGATATGTCCGTTCATAAGTGGTTTGTATGGATTGATCTACCGGGGATTCTGCTTTTTACCGTAGGCCTTGTATCCTTGCTCATTGGATTATTATCAGCTAAATCAACTGGAGAAATTACATTCTTACAAGTTATTTTAGGGGTGGTTGGTCTAGCATTTCTAACGGCTTTTGTCAGACATGAGCTAAAAGCGGCGTCACCCTTCATTCCGTTACGTACCTTCGCCAAATATCCTGAAATGATGCGGGTTAATGTGGAGTACCTGCTTGTTAATGTGCTGTTTTATGCCCTCTTTTTCGGTCTGCCATCCTATTTGCAAATGGTGCGGGGGGTCAGTGAGTTCCATACGGGAATTCTCATGCTGAGCTTAGGCTTATGCTCCCTTGTGACTGCTCCGTTTGCTGGACGATGGATTGATAAATCTGGTCCAGTGCCTGCTTTAATGGTATCCGCAATACTTATGACCTTCGGCTCTGTGTGGCTCGTGACATTGGACGGAAATTCACCGGTTAGCAGCGTATGTATTGCACTGGCTGCATTCGGCATCAGCAACGGTCTGAACGGTGTTGGCTTACAGGCTGCCTTGTTCAAAAGCTCTCCTAAAGAGATCATTGGTGTAGCCTCCGGAGTCTTTAATACATCCAGGTACCTGGGAACGATACTCTCCTCATTGCTGATAAGCATTGTTATGGGAGATAAGTTCAGCAGCGGAGGGTTGCAGGTGCTTGGTATGATCCTCACGGTTATCGCATTGTCTTTGGTGTTCATGAGCTGGCGCCGCCAGGAGTCAGAGAAATTGCAGAATTCACAGCTTCCCTAAAAATAAAAAAAAACAAGGGAGAGGTCCACCACTCCCTTGTTTGATTATGTTCCCTATTCGTGAGATTCATCGAACCGGTAAGTCCAGAACTGCTCCGTACCGAACCGCATACGAATTTCTTCATCAGACAGCTCCCGGTTGCCAACGAGCTCCGCTGCTTGGAATTGCGAACGGTGCGCCTGAATCGACGCCATTTTTTTGTCAAGAAACGCGGTTACGTCTACGGTCACATCCGCTTTCCCTATCATCTGCTCGTGGTTGCTGGCGAACGCGCTGCAGTACATTAGAGGCCGCTCTGCTGAAGGAATTTTGCCAATCGTCCGTATAACCGCGGCACCAGTCGCATCATGATCCGGATGCACACTGTATCCCGGGTAGAAAGTGATGACCAGCGACGGGTTCAGCTCCTTTACCAGTGCCATAATCTGTGAATCCAGCAGTTCCTTGTCTTCAAACTCGATCATTTTGTCATGGAAGCCAAGCATTCTTAAATCCTGAATCCCAATTGCCTTACAGGATGCTTCAAGTTCCAGTTTGCGGATAGCAGGTAAGGTGACCCGGTTCGCGAAGGGAGGAATGCCCATGTTACGGCCCATCTCTCCAAGTGTCAGACAGGCAAAAGTGACTATCGCTCCACCTTCTATGTACTTGGCCAGCGTTCCTGAGGCAACGAATGATTCATCATCGGGATGGGGCAACACCACTAAGATGCGCTGATGTCCCGCTTGTTTAGTATTCATAGTTGTATGCACCTCTGCTTTCATTCGAACTTGTCCCGGCTCAGCTGCAGGGCGACGACCAGCTTACCCTGACTGTCGTGCCCGGCCAAAATAAGCCGTTCTGTTTCAGTCTCATCTACATGGGTAAGTCCTTCGGCATATACCCAGCCCTGCTCCGTCTTTAAGCCGACCCGGTATGGGCCTGTGCCTGAGATCGAACCATTGGTATAACGGATGCCTGCATTACTGATGAATGCTGACGCCGGATGTCTAGTACTGTCCAAGTGATTGGCATAGGCACCTGTCGTGAGTTCAAGATGAATGAACAGTTCCTGACCGGTAAGCTGGTCGATCCGGTTCTGGATGTCTTGCGGGTTTATCAGCTGCATAGTAGCCTCCTTGTTGTCTGATAATCTATCCTTCAACCACATCTGCACGCAGATCAGTTGCAATTTCAAGCATTTTGGGAACGATTTCTTCTGCTGAAAGAGCTACATATAGATCTCCCCCATATAGCCGGAAAGGGATCTCGCTGTCCTCAAGCCTCCACATGAAAAAATCTCCCTCAATGGTCATGATGCTCTCCGGTCCTTTAACGGTAAAAACCTGTGAATACGTAAAGTCAGGTTGGGAAGCAAAGTACTGCTTGCATTCTTCCAAAGTGATCGCTTGCTCCGGAAGATTGTCCTGCATAGTTCGTGTAATCCGAAAACGCTGATTCATTGTATACCTCCAAATGTACGAAATCTGCTCTGAAACATCATTAATATTCGTTCAATGCGCTAACTACCTCGAAATGTTATTTTCTCATTCCTTGTGTCCACTGTCAAAACCATGCATGCCCATTCATGTTTATTAATGTAAAAAAGGTGCATAGCAGCCGCTATGCACCTTACGAAATGGCCTATTTCCTTAATCCTGATTCAAAAACAACCGGGTACGCTCCAGCTTTGGACTGCCAAAGATCTGCTCCGGCGTGCCCGATTCGGCAATCTCCCCGTTGTCCATAAAGAATACTCTGTCCGCCACATCGCGGGCAAAGTTCATCTCATGGGTAACAATGATCATCGTCATGTTCTCCTCTGCCAGCTGGCGGATTACACGGAGTACCTCGCCGGTCAGCTCGGGATCCAGTGCCGAGGTCGGCTCGTCAAAGAGCAGAATGTCCGGATTCAGCATGAGCGCTCTGGCGATCGCTACCCGCTGCTTCTGTCCGCCGGACAGCATGGACGGATATACATCCGCCTTATCGGCAAGGCCTACCTTGGAGAGCAGCTCGCTGCTTCTGGCTGTAATAGCCTGCGGGTTCTCCCGTTTGAGCGTTCTTGGAGCAAGCTCGAGATTGCCACGCACAGTAAGGTGAGGGAACAGATTGAAATGCTGAAACACCATCCCCATGCTTGCGGTAATCTCTCTGATCGCCGTATGCCCGGCATATTTACCGTTCTCTACCAGCGGCTTGCCGTGAATGAAGATGCTGCCGCCGGTCACTTCCTCCAGATGCACCAGACTGCGCAGCATGGTGCTCTTACCAGAGCCGGAAGGCCCGATCACCGCTACGACTTCACCTGGGTTCACCTCAAAGGTAATCTGCTTCAGCACATCAAGGCTGCCGAACGATTTCTGTAATTGTTTGACATCAATCATACTACTCATAGTTGGACAGTCCTTCTACTCAAATTTGAAACGTTTTTCCAGTGCTTTGAAGAACAAGGTAAGCACCAGGGTCATCAGCAAATAGATCACGCCGGCAACAACAAACGGGGTTACCGTAAAGTCACGGTTCACCGCAGTCTTGGCATAATTCAGCAGCTCCGGTACGGCTACAGCATAGAGTAATGCAGTATCTTTGACCAGTGTAATGGATTCATTGGCTACGGCAGGCAGCGCGACCCGGAACATCTGGGCAAGAATGACCTTACGGAGAGTCTGCCATTTGCTGAGTCCTAGCACCTTAGCCGCTTCATGCTGCCCTTTATCAATCGAAAGCAGCCCGCCGCGGAAAATTTCAGCAAAATAAGCACCATAATTGAGGATAAAGCCGAGACAGGCTGCAGCGAAGCGGTCCATAACCAGATACTGTCCGATCACCGGAATCTGCGGCAAGCCGAAACAGAAGAACAGCAGCTGCAGCAAAAGCGGCGTTCCGCGCATGACGTAAACATAGGTATGCGCAATCCAGGCCAGCGGCTTAACCCGGCTTTTGGCCAGCAGCGTTACCAGCATCCCAAGCGGGATAGATAATACAATGACAATCAGGAATAGCAAGGCCGTTGTCCGCGCACCCTCCAGCATCGGCCCGGCTATCTTGATAATATAATCGATATTCATTTCTTCAACCGACTCCTAAGGGTAACAATCTAGTTCAGTACTTTGTTCTCGCCAAACCACTTTGTGGAAATTTCAGCCGCCGTTCCGTCACTGCTTAGTTCATCAAGTGCTTTCTGCAGCTCCGTCAGTAATGCCTCATTGCCTTTTTTAATTCCGATGCCGTATTGCTCAGGGGCCAGGGATTCATCCAGCAGTTTGTACGTATCCTGCTCTTTGGACATGTAATACTTCGCCACCACTTCGTCAATCACGACGCCGTCCAGGCGTTTGGATTTCAGGTCTGTCAGCGCAAGCACATTGTCCGGGAATTCGGATACACCGGCAAGCTTGGCTTTGAGTGGGCTGGCTTCCAGCGCATCTGCAGCCGACGAAAGACTTTGCAGTCCGATTTCTTTTCCGGCCAGATCATCCAGCTTCGCAAGCTCTGAATCCGCAAGCACGACTACTACCTGGCTGTTCTCCAGATACGGCTTGGTGAATAGAACCTTCTCTTTGCGTTCATCAGTGATTGTATATCCGTTCCAAATCATATCAATACGTCCGCTGTTCAGTTCGGATTCCTTGGCTGACCAGTCAATCGGCTGGAAGGTTACCTCTTTACCCATCTTCTCCGCAGCCGCTTTCGCATAATCAATATCGAAACCGACAATTTCATTGTTGTCATCCCGGAAGCCCATTGGAGCAAACTTATCATCTATACCGATCACCAGCTTGCCGTCATTACCCCCTGAATTGGAGCAGCCTGCGACCACTGAAATTGCCGCTGCCGCGAGTAGTACCCATAATCCCCGTCTCTTCATCTCTCTAATCCCCCTAGTAAAATTACAAATGATGTCTCGCGCTTTAGTTCGGTAACACGTTATCAGTTTATCATAATAACATATCGTGTTAGTTTCGTCGATAGAGAAGAAAGACACTTTTGTGTCAATAGAAAGTAGATTAACAAAAAAAGCTAAGCAGCTGTAAGACACCACTTAGCTTTGCTCATTATCGGGAGACCATTCTAACCGGAACCTTACCGGAAAATAATTTTTTCTACAAGCATACGGCCAGCATTGACCTTAATTTTGATCTTCGATGTACTGGCGCCTGACAAGGAAACCGGAGCGATAGTTTGTTTGTCACCACTGGCTTGCAAGTTCAGTGTAACTAACGCCCGCTCATACTGGAGAACCGTTACAGAGACGGGCTGATCAGCACTATATACAAATGAAAGACTGCTGTCCTCTGTCGTATCATTTATCGTATATACAGCGAATTCACCGCCTTGCAGCTCAAGGACAAACCGGTCCCACAAAATATCGAAGAAGAAACGTTTCTGGAGATCTTCTAATTTGCTGTCCTCAACAATACGCATCCCTGTCCGGGACCGGTAATTATAATGATTTCCTTCCGTACGCAATCCGCTATAGGCCACGCCTTTCCCCGGAAGCTCATCGAAGTCTGTCGCCCGGACGGTACATCCCGGAATTCGAAACACAGCACTTGTAACTTCAGCATTATACCTGCAGTTTTCGATCTTCATGTTCTCCAGATATTGATCGAAGATGCGGCTGGCCTGTTCGTAACCAGGGTGGACTCCCCCTCTGGTATAAGCCATGATTTGGTCCCAGTCCTCAGGCAAGTTAACCGAATAAGGCGAATTGGTATTGTCCATTTTTTTCCACGGCCAAAGATTATAACCGATATTCAATTCTGCGGCGAGCGGATAGAGCGCTGTGTACCATTCATTGAGATTCTCACCCGTTTCCCCTAACCACAGGGGTGCATTCAGCCTTTCGGATACTTCCAGGAATTCATAAAGGGAGCTGATCTCCGGGTAGCAGGCATATCTGTGAAAATGCACAACCATGTTGTCGTCATATTTTTTGAAGAAAATGCTGGTGTCTGTAGCCCAGTGATGCCCTTCAATCGACAACATATGCTTCGTATCCACGGTCCGGATCGCTGCAATGGCTTCTTCATAAAACTGCACAAGCTTAGGGACTAAATAGTCAAAGTCTTTCCCTGGTGCAGGTGTTTTGATCGGTTCGTTGAGCAGGTCGTATCCGCCGACAATCCAGCGGTCCTTGTACCGGTCTGCAAGCTGCTTCCACAGTGCGATCCCCTTATTCCAGCTGTCTTCATCTATAAACAGCCTCGGCACATCATCAATAGAGTCATCGATGTTCTGACCTGTCTGCCCGCCCGGCGCACCATGCAAGTCCAAAAAGGCATAGAGCTTAAATTCTTCACACCAGTCCAAGCAGCGGTCAATGAGTTGAAAACCCTCTTCCTTCCAAGTAATTCCAGGCTCATTCTCCATTAAAATTCGCCAGTTGAACGGAATCCGGACCGAGTTATATCCCTGCTCAGCCATCATCCTGATATCTTCTCTGGTGATATAGTTATTTCTGAATGCGCTCCAAAATTGCTCGGAATATTTCGTACCGGTTAATTCGCGGATCACAGCCTCGATTCTCTGGGGTCTGTCAAATCTGCTGTTCCCGTCTGTCATCCACATGTATCCTTCCGGAAGCAGCCAGTTGCCGAGTCCCCAACCGGACAAAATAATTTCTTCGCCCTCTCCGTTCACAATGGATCTGTCCACTGCCCGCAAAAAACCGTTGACTCTCGACTGGCTCAATTTGTCCTTCATCTGTGCAGACTCCCTTTCGCAGCTGTAATTGAAGCGTTTACAATTATGTACAGTTTAAATAGTCTCTAAGTGGTGCTGTCAGGTTTCATCCATGCTGCCTGTGTAATAGGCGTAAATGATCTCGACCGGCTTAAAGTACAAGTACCCGTCGTCCTCCCAGGGCTGAAAATGGAGATCCATTCGTGAATCCTCCCAGGGTACAGGGGTTCCGTTTGTACTGAGCCGTCCAGGAATGACAGGGTCTTCCATAACGAGAGGGAACTCCTGATATCCAAACAGCAAATTTTCGTGCATAGCAATCATTTCATACTTATTTCCTGAGAAAGCCCGTTCCTCCTGCAGCTGGTAATGATAATAGATGTAGCTTGCCATCATCTCCCGCTTTAAATGGGCAACCCTGCCGACACGCCGCTCCACCGGTGACTTACGCAGCCAATGCTCATAGCCAGCCGGTTCATTGAAGTGGAAAACATCCACCATCGGTATCCATTTGCGGGAGTCGCTCTCCCCTTTCCAGTCGCTGAGATACTCTTTAGCAGCTCCGGTTAACGTCTCAGGTGCGATCTGTTCACCTACGCATTCATAATAAAGAAAGACATTATCCTTCCAGGAAAATGCTGCAGCCGTCATCAGGACACCTTCCTGAACTAGCCGCCTAACTCCGGTCTCTTCTTTTAAGGTTCTCAGACCTTCGGCCTGCTGCCCTTCGTTCCAAATTCCCCGGTAAATCATGCGAGAAACCAACTGAATCCCCCCAAGATGATTTAATCGTTTAAACCTTTGCCGTCCAGAATATGCGGTGAATATTTTTCGACTCGTGCTGCCCGCGTTTTGGATTGCTTAGGAGCAGTAAAATAAAGAATATATGCCCGTTGCCGGCCGGGTGTTAATGCTTCAAAAGCAGCCTGCAAACCAGGAAGTTCAGTAAACTTAGTCTGAAGTTCTTCCGGGATGTCTGATTCTGTACTCTTAAACTCCACTTTCAGACCGGCTGTTTCTACTTCTATCGCTTCATATATATAGTCTTTCAACAGGGGCTCCAGCTCCGTTATTTCTTGAACTCTCGTGAACCGGATCTGACGAGATGCCTGTACATTCTTCGTTTGCTGAGTTAGAATCCCGTGGACATCGCGCAGCAAAGCCCCTTTTACAAATAGAACCGCGCAATATTCCTTGAATCCATGAATTAACAGAATGTTTCCATTCTGAAACGTATAGCAAGGTACACCCCACTTCAGTTCTTCGGTCAGCTGACAATCAAGCATAATCATTCTCAACTTCGCAAATTCTTCACTCCACTTATCAGCTTTGCTGAAAAAAAACTCAACTTTAGGATTCTTGATACCTTTTGTCATTCAGGAGCACCCTTCTTTTTTCATCATAATAGTATGCATGCAAATGCTGCAGCGTACGTACGACGGTTCGATTGTACTGCATTTTTATCACAAAAGCTGACAAATGTCTACTTGAACCCTATCCTTGAGATAAGCAAAAACGGCTGCACGTCCCTATTAAAGGGTCTGCAGCCGTTTGATAAGATTGTTGTCTGAATTTCCGGCGAAGCCGGTCGACTATACTTTCACCTGCCGAATGGCTTCCCGCATATCGCCCGTATTCGCACTGATGACCATTGAAGCCTCATAGACCTCTTTGACTTTCTCCAGTTGAAGATCGGTCAATTCACGGATCTGGTGCGTCTGTTCCGATACTTCTCCGGCAATATTAGCCATGCTGCCCACCGTTGCCGCTACTTCTTCCGACCCTGCTGACAGCTGTTCTGCTGTTGCGGATACTTCCATGATCTGTTCAGCCACCTCACGGAAAGCATTAGAGACATGAAGCAGAGCATCCTCCGCCGCAGAGGACATCCGCACACCTTCTGCCACTTCCCTGGAGGCGTCTGACATCTGCGACCCGATATTTGACGAGGCTGTGCCTATATGTATAAGCAGATCCGCGACGCGCTCCACCGAAGCAGCCGAACCTTCCGCCAGCTTGCGCACCTCACCGGCAACAACAGTAAATCCCCGTCCGTGTTCACCCGCCCGTGCAGCTTCAATGGATGCATTCAATGCCAGAAGCTTGGTCTGATCTGCAAATTGCCTGATCGCAGCCAGAGCCCCTTCGATTTCAGCCGCATAACCTTGCAGCAGCACGGCAATATCCAGGGTCTGACCTGTAGATTCGGCGATGGATTTCATCTGCCTGTTCATTTCAGTCATGGCTGCTTGTGAGGTGTTCACTAAATCCAGTGCATTAACCGAGGATTCCGAGACAAAAGCGGAGGAGGCCGAAATCCGTGAAATGCCCTGTGCCATCTCTTCCATAGCTATGGCGCTACTCTGAGCTCCTTCCGTCTGCGTTCTCGCACCGGCGTAGATATCTGCAATTTTGCCATTGACTGTCTCGCTTATTTGCAGCACATCTTCGGCATTCCTGGTGAATGTCTCTGAGGTACTATAAAGATAATCCGAAGCCGTGGACACATGGGACACCATGCCCTTCACTCTTGCATTCAAGTCACCCGACATGGTGATCATGGCCTGGTAAGCCGTTCCGATTTCATCCCGGGACTTGACCGGGGAGGCATTCAGAATCCGGGCAGCCTGTGCCAGATCACCTTCAGCCATAGCTCCTGCACTTTCTGTAATGGTCCGCAACGGTCGCAGGGACCGTGTGACAAACCAGCCCATGATTGCCAGTGCAGCTATAGAGACAGTAAGAATTATCCCGTAGAGCGGAAGGCTTTGGAGCAGCACTTCCCGGGTTAAGGTACTGAGGACAGCGACATCTGTATCAATTCCCAATACCCCGACCATCGTGCCTTGTGCATCCTTCATCGGGACAAATGCCGAGATGTAATCCCCGTATTCAGGATTCTTGATCAGCGGGGAGCTGGCATTCTCACCTGCCAATACGGCCTTAACTGCATCAGCGGGCATATCCGTACTCTCATTGATCGGTGAGGCTAAAGGATCTCCTTGCGGTCTGCCGTCGATCATCAGCAGCGGCTGACCTGCTTCATCAATCCGGACAAAGTATACAAAACGGGCACCGATAGATTCACGGAACTGGTCCAGTTCCTTCCGGAGTGACCAGTACAGGTCAGTCTCCTGCGGATCAGCCAGAAATTCGCTGTAGCGACCGACATCGATCTGAGAGACATAATGACTGGCAATGTTCATGTTGTAGCTGCTGATGGTTCCTTTGACTGCAGCACCGGTATTCACCCATTGAATGGCGATGTTTCCGGCTGCGATGCACAGAATGACTGCTGTCATCACACAGAGAATACGGGCAATAAGTCTTTTACGGATAAAAGCAATCATAGAAGCCTTCCCTTTCGCGCACGGCAATTGCGTTTGTTGAAGTAGGGAGTTGTGTCCATAAATCAATGACTAATGTCCCTCTCCCGGAAAAATTCGACAATTTATCGCAAATTCCTTTATTCATTTGTCAAAATTTTCAGGCTAGAGACTATTGCAGGGACCTGTTTGATTGTTCATCCCGTCCTGAAGATCCATATGATATTAAACTGGAAATAACGGGAGTGTCCCGGTATACTTAAAATAACCCGACTCTTTAACTTGGAAATGGAGAAAATACATATGATTACTCATTCCACTCCTTCGATAAAAAAACAGGTATATGACCGGATTTCCTATCTCGGGACTGTTTCCAAAGCTGATCTGCTGCAACATTTTGCATTGGCCAGCAGCAGCATGACACGCTTACTTGAAGAGATGACTTCTCAAGGCCTGATTATTGCTTCCGGACTCGGCAGCTCTACCGGGGGAAGGAAACCAGTGTTATTCCAGACGCGCCCGAAATACCGCTACCTGCTGGGACTAGAAATATCACGCATTTATTCAAAGCTTGGCCTCTATGATCTGCATCTTAATACATTATCTGTGATCCGCTGGGAAATGGACGCACAGATGACACCTGAGCATCTGGCTGATTATGTTGAAGGTGCTGCCGCTGACTTTCTTGCGAAGGAAGGAATCTCCGCCGATCAAGTCCTCGGTATAGGGATAGGTGCGGTTGGTCCTCTGGACCGCAAGCAAGGGATCATTCTTGAACCGGAGTTTTTCCCCTCACCTCACTGGAAGAACGTTCCGATCTGCGACATGCTTACGGCAAGGCTGGGCATTCCGGCCAAACTTGATAACGGTGCAAATACTGCACTCATCGGTGAACATTGGGCGCTCCGAAATGATGATATTGAGCATGCTCTTTATGTCCATGCAGGGATCAATATCCGTTCTGCTATGATGTCTGGCGGTAAGCTTATCCGGGGTGCGGTGGATACGGAAGGGGCGGTCGGCCAGATGATCATCCAAAAGGACGGGCCAAGGCTCCGGGGCCAAGGGAATAAAGGTGCGCTGGAAGCTTTTGTGTCCGTGCCATCCCTGGTGGAGCGTGTTCGTGCCCAGCTTAAGACCGGGCGCAGCAGCCTACTGTCCTCCTTTTCATCTGACCGTGTCAATTTTGCAACTCTGATTGATGCCCTTTCACAGGGAGATCTTCTCGTTAAAGAGCAATTTGCTGAAACGGCCAGCTATCTTGGGATTGGACTAGCCAATCTGATCAATACATTCCATCCTGAATATGTAATTCTGGGCGGCCCGCTCGTGAGCGCTGATCCCCTGATGTTCAATATTGCACTGGAGACTGCGAAGACAAACATCTATCATTACCCTGAATACAGCCCGGTCTTCTCACATGGAATGCTTACGGATGAGGCCGTAGCTACTGGCGCAGCCATCATGGTGCTGCATGAATGGGAAGGAAATGAATAGCTATCCCGGAGTAACAGTCATGACAAAAGAGCAGAGATGATCCCTATTCCGGGAAGATCTCTGCTCTTTTTATATAAATAGCCTGTAACAGCAACAACTCCTGTCACAGGCCGGAGACGATACAGATAGAATAGCCTACGGATACTCCTCTGTTAACTTAGCTTTTGCTGAATCAGTACAGCCAGTTCTTCAGCGGTATCCCACACTATTGGACGGATATCCTGTAACTGTACAGTAAGCTTGTCAGCATCACTGCTATTCACGGTCCAAATTACAGGGATACCCATACCCAGCGCATAGCCTGCCGCGAAATATACCCCGGGCGCCTGACCGGTGACATCTGCAATAATCAGTTTACTGTCAGCAATTAGCCCCAGATCATATTGTTCATTCTCTGGTAACTGGGTGTGCGTCAGCAAAGTTGGCTGATAACCGAACTGCCCAATTTTGGGCAGCAGCTTTTCCTGCCATTCTGCGCGTAATTCCTTACCGCCATGGATGAGAATGGAACAGGCTTTTAACTTCTTCCCTCCGGTGCTGGCTGCTGCTTCATTCCACCCTTTTTCCGTCAGCTTAAAGTTCATGCCTTCCCGAATGAGGAATTGCTCGTTTCCAAGCTTGTCTATGATATATACCAGTTCTTGCAGGTTGGGAGAATAGGTCAGGTTATAATTATTGGAGAGCGGGTGAATGGCAACCGGTTCCCCAGGGCCTTCAGAATGCCTGTACAAATATTGCAGCAGGCGGTTACCTTTATCTTCAATGGTTACAGGTATATTCGGGGAATTGGCGATGGATTCCAGATCATCTGCCTTAAGATAGACTTTATCATCACAGTCTGTCTTCTCCCGGATATAAGCAGATATGATATGCAGCAGGTCTCGTTTCTTAGGATGCGGGAGCGCATTAATGGACTCGTAGCTGTCCCGCCGCAGATGATATTGCCCATTCGGTGAACAGGAACAGCCGATATAGCTATCGTAATCGCCTTCCTGTTCAATGGGAACAATCTCGTCACAGAACAAACAGTGTTTCTTCATCATATTTATTTGTCACCTCTTATCAGTTACTACTCTCTACCTTACCAATATTTTTGTGTAAAGTTGACTGGAATATACTTCCGCAGGTGCATCCGTTGCGTATAAGCAGAGATAATGCCTTCAGTAACCAGCTAAAAACAAACAGGCCAAGCTGGCCATTCATTTAATGGCTGCTTGGCTTATTTAACGATATGGATTGAACTTATGATTACCTACTTGGCTTGGTTTATTGAATAATCCGCTGAAGCTCTTCCTTGGTTGCTGTGTATTGCGGCTTAAATTCCTCGGAGGTCATGTAACCGGCCAGACTGGACAGGAACTGTCTGCCTTCCGGCGTTGCCCCTGCCTTGTCAGCGTCCAGAGCGCAAACCAGCAGATTACCGGCTCCAACCCGGCACTCAAACAGGAAGCCCAGCTTATGATTGCGTTCAAAGTTGTCAATCGTCTGCACCATAGGACTCCATGCTGAATCCGTTCCGTCCATGATAAACGACTTTGAGTTCTCAATAATATTCCACCAAGGATAAGTGGAATGCTCCTCGCACGGGAAGTCACGGAACACAGGATGGCTGTTGTCGATCAGCAGACCCATGGTACCGACAGGAATCGGCCTGTTCATGCTTTCAGAAATCGAACGGAACATCGGATAGCACCAGAAATCCGTACAATAGTAGCCTTCGATAGCATTATTCAGTGACTCCGGCTTCGGCATCAGCAGCACATTTTCACCTTGTTCCAGCAGCGCCAGCACTTCATCACCAAGCACATGGAATATACGGATCCCGTCAAGCCCGGTACCGCTCTGTTCCGGATAGATCCACAGATCGTAGCTTTTGCGGATATCGGTTCCCGCAATTCGGAGATTAAGTATCGCTGAGGTCATGGCCGTTACGGCTGGAAGATCGATTGTCAGCCGGCAGATATCGATATAATTCGCCTCCGCCGGAACTTCTGTTTCGTGTGTACCTTTAGCCAGTATTTCATCGCCATCCGTCAGTTCCCAGTCTAGCATAAGGGTGCTCGGTGATCCGCTCCGGAACCAGCTCAGTTCGATGTCCGCGCTAAAGCGTTCACCAGAGTCATAGTTATATTTCGGAAATCTTGCGAGCAGAACAGCGTCGCTGCAGAAGGTACGCCATTCTTCAGGAGTGATCATTCCCTTGGAATCCATGAAGGCATCAAGGATGCCGACTAAGGCTGTGCCCTGTCCGCTGAAATCCTGCAGATCCAGCAGCTGGAAGCCGGCAAGCTTCTTGGTGCGGAAGGCTGCTTCCAGCTCTTCTTTGTAACAGGCAACCGCAAGCTGCCCCGAGGCAGTGAAGTATTTAGCCGCGAGATGGCCCAGGCCGTTTTCTTCCAGCCGTTGACGGAAGACTTCGAAATTCTTCGCCTTGAGCGAGCCACTGTATTTTGCGATCTCATCATAATTGGGATAGGTTGCGTACTGTCCAATCTCATGCGAGATTACCGGAATATGCGGAATCCATTCCCCGGATGCATCATCCGCCTGGACGGTTTTCGCTTCCGTACCGTATTGAATCTGGATGGTTCCTCCACCTTCCGCTTCCGAAGATGCTCCGGCCGCAGGGACGAACTGGTCGTCGTAATCCTTCATCGTACCCGGCAGGCCGGTCTGAACATGACCCAGCGGTGCATCGCACATGGCATATGAGCCCCGGAATAACCGCTCTTTGGAGAAGCGCACGCCGCAGAAGAAATCCTCATGCTCCAGAATTTCCGGTACCCATTGGTGGTTATTGGAGCCCTGGGTATACAAGGGGCGGCTGTCAAATGCCTTATATTCCTTTAGGATGGAATCGATCTTGGTTCTGCTCCCCCACAGCTCGTTGCCGAGCGACATCATTACGAAGGATGGATGGTTGCCGAACGCCTTCAGAATCTCGTATCCCTCGCTAACCAGATAGTCCTGCTCAGCCTGATTATGGCCTTCATCAGTTGGCTCTGTGATCGTTCCCCAGAAAGGAAGCTCCGGCTCCATGTAGATACCGAGCAGGTCCGCTGCGGTAAAGGCTGCTTCCGGCGGACAGCAGGTGTGGAAACGGTAATGGTTGATGCCGTAGGATTTGGAAATTCCAAGAATCCTCACCCATTCCTCAACGTCAGTAGGCGCGTAACCGGTCAAAGGAAAGATCAGCCCGTCATGCTTGCCGCGCAGAAAGGTCTTCTGTCCATTAATCGTAAACTTATCGCCTTCTGCCTTGAATTCACGTAATCCCAGGACCAGTACGGCTTGGTCGGTTGGCTCTCCTTCCCCTTGTGTCAGGGAAAGCGTAAGGTTATAAAGATTGGGTGCGGTTTCACTCCATAGCAGCGCATCCGGACCCAAGTTGTATTCGATGCTGAACTCTCCCGGTGTGAGAGCATATTCCTTAACTGCAGCCGAATGTTCCAGCTCGCTGTTGAAGCTTAAAGCCGATACTGCCAAGGTGGTGCCCGTTGTGCCTTCCAATGTGGCTGAAATCCGGACCGAGCGTGAAGATACATCCGTGTCGAGGCGGATTCCGCTTAAATAGGATTTACCGTAAAACTGGAGCTCCATGCGGCCGGTGATCCCGTTCCAGTTGGTTTGGGTGTCCGGTGAGGTTAAATGTCCGCCCTTAGTCGGATAACCGGTATTATCGACCCGGATTGTTATTGTCTGGGTGCCAGCCTTCAGCAGGCCGGTTAATTCATAAACATGAGCAGTATTCAGGCTGTTGCGGCTGCCAATTTCCTGGCCGTTCAGCCACAGTGTCGTCAGGCGAGTCCGTTCCAGATACAGCAGGCATCTCTTCCCGGCAAGCTCTTCGGGAATCACGATATCCTTCGAATACCACGCCGATCCTTCGAACAGATATTCATCTGTCAATGCGCTGATTACAACCTCTTCATTCTTCGGTCCCTTGCGGGCATGCGATGTTGTACCCGGCAAAATGATATGATCTGAAAATGGCAGAACCAGCCCCTGTTTCCCTTCATCCAACTGTAACTTCCACTCGCCTTCAAGATTGATCATTGTCTGCAAATATATCACTCCCAATTAGTAATCTCTCTAAACCCATCATAGCTTCGTTTATCATTATATCCTCTCATGTATCCGTTATCAATTAATACAATAACAACGATAACATAAATAACAACACAAGCCATGCGGTTATCCGCACGGCTTGTGACAATGGTTCAACAACAGATTAATCTCAATATCCTGGCTTATCCGGACCAAATACAAGGCCGGCGGATTGCTTGGCCTGCTCTATTACACGCATAACACGCTCACTATGTTCAAGCATCCGCAATACCCAGTCCATGTCCTTCTCACGGATGATCTGTTCAAAAGCAATAAATTCATCATACATCCGGTGGGGATGATGTTTATGATCCACTTGGACGGGCTTCTCCTTATTGGCAACATAATCAAAACTATCGATGATATTCGCTGAGCCGTGCATGCGCAAATATCCATGAACCCCCTGAATGTTCATCGCATTCGGAGCCGTACTGTCTTTGGCACCAATACAAACACATTTGAAATCTCCATAATCGAGCAAAAGGATGCCCGAGGTATCTATTCCGCGCTCCATATTTGCCAGATACTCCACCTTCACGGGGCTGCCAAAGAATCCGACAACCATATGAATGTTATAAATATTGATATCCATCAGCGTACCTCCGGACATTTCCGGATTGAAGGCAGGCAGTACTTGACCAGCCCGGAAAGCATCGTATCTGGACGAATACTGTGAATAGTTGCATTCCACGATTCTGACTGGCCCGAGCTTAGAGAGATATTCCTTCATTAATAAGTAATTGTTCAGATATTGATTCGTAATCGCTTCTATTAATACGAGTCCGCTTTGAAGCGCCAGCTGTTTAAGCTCCATGAATTCCCGCAAATTGGAGGTGAACGGTTTTTCACAAATGACATGCTTGCCGCGTATTAAAGCTTCCTTCGTATAAGAATAATGAAGATGATTCGGCAGCCCGATGTAGACAGTATCGACTTCATCATTTAACAGCATCTCGGTATAATTATCATATATCCGCGAGATTCCGAACTGGTTTTGCAGAGACAGCAATTTTTCCCGATGGGCCGGCTTAGAACTAATGGCTTGTAAGGTTATGCCCGGAATCTCATGAACAAAGCTTAATAAATCCATTACTATGTTGCCGGCGCCTGCAATTCCCAATTTCATATTAGCTGCACCCCTCGATTCCCCGCTCCAGGATCTCCATAACGGACTGATTATAGCCGATAGTTAACATGTGAATTCCCCCTCAGGTCTTTTTCATCTATTATAGAAGAACAATGCCGGCCGTGAAGGATTCGCAGGCAAAACGGTACATTCAACCAATTTTTCGCAGCCGTGACCGTCTATGACTGAACAAAATGTTTATTGAGGTGAATCTGTTGAAACTACTGATGCAATTATCGGACATGCATAACTTTACACCTAACGAAAAAAGTATCGCCGCTTATATCCTGCTGCACAAGGAAGGGATGCTCCACTTCAATGTTCAGGAACTTGCAAAAGCAACCTATACTTCCCACTCGGCGATCAACCGCTTAACCCATAAGCTTGGGCTGTCCGGATTTAAGGAGTTCATCATTAAGCTTGCCCGCGAATTCCAGCAGGATACCCAAAATGTTTCCAATGTTGATCCCAACTATCCGTTTAGTCTTGAGGAGACGCCGCTTGAAGTAGCCATGGATATCGCAGAATTAATGAAGGAAACGATTGCCAAAACTCATGCCTATCTGGATAATGACCTGCTGGTACAAACAGCCGGGTTGCTGGTTCAAGCCAAACGGATCTTTATCTATGCCTTAGGAGATTCCCAAATCCGGGCCAAAAGCTTCCAGAATAAGCTGATAAAAATCAATAAGTATGTTGTGATTGCCACGGAGTTATATGAATGGGCGTATCATACCGTTAATCTGACGGAAGATGACTGTGCCATTTTTTTGACCTATCATGGAAAATCACCGATTTATTTAAGGGCAGCCCGTCACTTCAGACAGGAGAACATTCCGTTCATCACGATCACAGCCGCCAGTCAAAGTGAATTGGCACAGCTGAGTACGCTATGTATCCATGTACCTGATGATGAAGTTAAACATGCCAAAATAGGAACCTTTTCATCACAGATTGCTTTTGAATATGCCCTTAATGTGATCTACTCCTGTATCTATAAGCTATCTTATGAAAATAAGGAGTTCACTGCCAAGTCACAGAAAAACGCCTTCATCACTGATATGCTGGAGGATGTATAGCACCATTATGCTGTCACAGCATCTAAGCAAAAAAGCAGCCCGAGGTATATCGCATGCATATAATCATTTCTTGGGGGTGAACAGATGAATGCTTATAACCTTATGATCCAAACAAATCACTACTTAATTAAAAACGGGAGCTTAACTGACTCACAAAAAGATAATATTGTCTGGCAGTTCTTTTCCGCACAAACCAAACCAGAACAGGCGAAAAGGTTTTATCAGAGTGTCAAGTTTCCTAATAACATTGACAGCCATGGTCGGCAGATGTATCCGGTTTTCTTTATTCCACCATACAATGATGGAGTAAAGCTCAAAACCATTTTTAATCAAACACCGAAGACTCATATTTTCTCCGCTAATATGTATGAACTTGAAATTATCCGTTTACTTTACCTTTTTGCACCAAATAACCCTATTGTAAAAGAAATAGTAGATAAAACTCTTATACGGCTGAGAACCACATGCTTTGGTAACTCTGATGACGGATTGGGAGAATGCTTTGATACATCACTTGTTGTATTACGTTTTCTTGCATTGGTCGTCCCTAATGATATAGGTTGGATAAAAGGCAGAATTGATAATTATAATTGCCATGCTGGAGATAGAAAACGCCCATGGTTTGCTAAATGGTATTTCTGGCTATGCCTATCTGAACTGCCATTAGAAATTGCGGAATCAGAGATAAATAAATATAAAGGTGAATTTATGCCATGGTTGACAACTAAGAGTGCTATCATGAACAGCGAACACGATAAGATGATTCATCCTGTGCTTATTTGTATGCTTCGTAACCTAATGAGCAGATATCCAGAATATGCACACATAAAAGAACGCCAACCATACATAAGTGAAGAAGACGGAAGATTACATTTTGATATAACCCAAACATAATTAGCAAATTGGAGTGATCAGGAAACCAAGGCTTTAAACGGCTCCTTCCCTGGCTGCCGGAGTTAGTTGTTACTTCATTTCTAGTAAAGACTCACGCACACTTTTGGGAAGCTTGCCCACAACCAAATCGTAAGAGTGATTGATCATGTCAAAGATATCTGTCAGTGGCAGTGAACCATCAACCATCACGGTATTCCAATGCTTCTTATTCATGTGGTACCCTGGCCGTACAGCTTCATGTTGTTCCCGCAAATTCTCCGCAATTACCGGATCACATTTCAGGTTTAAGCGAAATTCGTCTTCTGCTTCTTCAAAAATAAGCGCGAATATCTTCCCTCCGACTTTTAGCACCAAAATCTCCGGACCGAAGGGATATTCCTTCATAGCACCTTGTTTTTTCAGGCAATATGCGATAATACTAGTTTTCATACCAGCACCTCATTTCTGGGAAAATAAAGCCAAGAATAATCCGGCTGCGGCTACTGCGGTCAACATCCAAAAGGAAGCTATAATCCCCTGCGACACCGTCATTACAGCAATCAGCATGACTCCTCCCATTGAACTGGCTAATGAACGGATAGTGATCGTCATCGGAGAAGCATGTACAATCATCGTAACAGAGACAGTTCCCATCGCATAGGCCGTAATAGGAGTCATTATGAAACCAACTCCGCTCATAAGCAAAGTATAGACGGCAGCCAGCAGCGGAATTGATGTATGCATAGGCACCAGGAGTGTCAGCAGAAGGGTACCTGCAGCAATGATGATAAATCCTCCGCGTAGTACGAGACGAATTCCATAACGGTCATACAGTCTTCCGGAGATTACACTGCTTACTCCCATTAACAGCGCACCCGGTAGCAGCATAAGCCCTGACTCTCTTGGTGTTAATCCGCGTATATTCTGCACATAGAGGGGTAGCAGCAGCTCAACCCCCAACGCCACTATAAATATCAGTACCCCAATAATAGAGGCCAGGGTAAACTTTCGGTTGCGGAATAAGTTAAAATCAAGCAAGGGAACGCTCAGCTTCAATTGGCGCTTGATAAATACCACTATGAACAGAATACCGCCGAGTGTATAGGCTCCGGCTATTATTCCTTGATCTGCAGCCTGATTAATTCCATATAACAGACCAGCAAACCCTATGGTTGAATAGAGAATTGATCTTAGATCCAGCTTTTCTTGATGCGTCTCCCCCACATTTCGCAAACTAAAGGCAGCCAGCAGCAAATTGGCCATAATGACCGGGAATATTCCATAAAAGAGAAGGCGCCAGGAATGCTCCTGTACAACGAATCCTGACAGTGTCGGGCCAAGTGCCGGTGCTAACCCCATCACCAGCCCTACCAGTCCCATGGCTGAACCTATTTTATCTTTGGGGAAGACCCTTAGGATCGTAGTCTGGAATAGCGGCATCAGCAGCCCTGCACCGGCTGCTTGAATAATGCGGCCTGTAAGAATGAATGCAAAATTAACGGAAAAACCTGTAACCAGTGTACCTACTGCAAATGCACCTACTGATGTGAAGAATAAAGCCCGCGTTGTAAATCTTCCCACCAAAAATCCCGCCACAGGTACAGTTATCCCTGCAACAAGATAATAAATCGTAATCAGCCATTGTGCTCGATTCTCTTGAATGCCCAGATCCTCCATTATTCTTGGCAATGCTGTATTCAGCATCGTTTGCATGAGCTGTCCGAGGAAATTCGCAATTACCAGCGAAGACACAATCACACCAGGTCTGTTTTTCATTCCATATCCACCTGACTCTTTCTCTATAAAGTATATTAAGGATATATTAAGACTGTAATTTAACAATGAAATCCCTCTGGTTCCCTCCAAGCAGTATATAGGAGCTGCAGGAGGCAGAGAATCCCTCATCAATTACAGACTTAATGTGTCTACAATATATTTAAAAGACAGAAAAGTCAATCCATCTTATACATCCTAAAGCCATAATCCGCTGTAAGAGAAAAATGGATACTTATCCATTGCTCTACCCATACTACGGATAACTATATAAGGAGGGATAATGATATGGCTGAGGAACGGTTGTGGATCGCAGCATTAGGAGGGGTTCATGAGATTGGCAAGAATATGTATTTCCTGCAATACGGAGATGACATTATTGTGATTGACTGCGGCTCTAAATTCCCGGATGAGAGTCTGCTTGGCATTGATCTGATCATACCCGATGTTGCTTATTTATTGAATAATCTCGACAAGTTAAGAGCCCTGATTGTGACACATGGGCATGAGGATCATATTGGCGGCATTCCATATCTTCTCAAGCAATTAAACCTGCCGCTCTACGCTTCACGTCTGACACTGGGACTCATTGAGAATAAACTCAAGGAGCATGGACTGCTCCGCCAGACCAGCCTGAATCGCATTGATTCGGATTCCGTTCTCACCTTTGGTTCCATTTCAGTGTCCTTCTTTAACACGAATCACAGTATTCCGGATTGCCTGGGCGTGGTCTTTGATACACCGGAAGGGACGGTAGTGCATACAGGCGATTTCAAATTTGATATGACCCCCGTCAACCGGCAGTACCCGGATATACATAAAATGGCTGACATCGGCAAAAAAGGTGTCCGGTTTCTGCTCTCGGAGAGCACAAATGCTGAACGTCCCGGATTTACTCCATCCGAGAAGCTCGTAGGCGCCCATATGGAAGAAGCCTTCCAAAAAGCGGACCGCAGAATTTTTGTCTCTACCTTCGCTTCCAACGTCCACCGGCTGCAGCAAATTGTGGATGCCGCGGTATTGACCGGACGCAAGCTTGCCTTGCTTGGCCGAAGCATGGTCAATGTTGTAGCCGTATCCCAGGAACTGGGCTATCTGAACATTCCGGAAGGTATGCTCGTTGAACCCGCAGAAGCAGCCAAGTTGCCGCCGCATGAGGTGGCCGTGATGTGTACAGGTAGCCAAGGCGAACCGATGGCAGCTTTGTCCCGTCTGGCGAATTCGAGTAACAGGCAGATGAGTATCAGTGCCGGAGATACCGTGTTGCTCGCCGCTAATCCGATTCCCGGAAATGAACGCAATGTGTCCCGGATTGTCGACAACCTCTATATACTCGGTGCTAAAGTCATTTATGGCTCCCGAAGTGAACTTCACGTCTCCGGGCATGGCAGCCAGGAGGAGTTAAAGCTGATGTTGACGCTAATGAAGCCGGAATACTTTATTCCGATTCACGGGGAATACCGCATGCTGCACCATCACCGCCTGTTGGCAGAAGCTGTCGGTGTCGATGGGGATAAAATCTTCCTGCTTAAGAATGGTGAGCTTGTGGAGTCATCTGGCGGTGTTGTCCGCCAATCAGGCCGGGTGCCTGCTGGGCAAATTTTTGTCGACGGGCTTGGAATTGGCGACATCGGGAATGTGGTCCTGCGCGACCGGCGCCAATTGTCTGCAGACGGTGTCCTGATTACAGTAATCACATTAAGCCAAGCCGATGGCCGGCTGCTGAATGAACCAGATACCATTTCCCGCGGCTTCATTTACGTACGCAATTCAGACACGCTGATGGAAGAGATCAATCAATTGGTCGCAGCAACACTGGAGAAAATGAATAAGGCCGATCTTGGCCAATGGAGCATTATGAAGCAGACCATCAAAGAAATCTTAGGCAAATTTCTGTATGAGCGGACGAAACGGCGGCCAATGATACTCCCAATCATTATTGAAGTGTAGATCCATACCTTATTCATTAGTGAAAATTACGCAAGATGATCCGCCTTAATGGGTATGCTAACTATGGTTCAAATTTAACGTCAAAGGAGCTTGATTATGACAGGAATTTTAGGCGGCAATCCAAAAGAAGAACCGATGCATTATGGTGAAGTCTACGGGGTATGGCAAGCCTCTATGGTGGCTAAGGGTGCACTTTCTTGTTACCGGGCTTTTTTGTATCATGCAGGTGACAATGATCTCAAAAAAGTACTAAATTCGATGATTGATCAGGCGGAACTGGAAATCAGTGAATGTGATGCGTTGCTGGCAGAGCAAGGGCTGGCTTCGGCTCCGGTATATCCGAACCGGCCAGAAGCTAAGCTGGAGGATATTCCTGTTGGTGCGCGGTTTACAGATCCCGAAATCGCAGCCAAACTTGCAGCTGATAATGCAGCCGGTCTTGTGGCCTGCAGCCAAATGATGGGCCAATCGATCCGTGAAGATATCGGGGCTTTGTTTGGCAAATATCATCTGACCAAAGCCGGCATCGGCCTTAAGGTCCTTCATCTGTCCAAGAAAAAGGGCTGGCTCATTCCACCACCGCTTCAAGTAAAAAGACCAGAACCTGTTAATGCTTAAGTATTGAGCTTTTCCTGCCATATTTGGAAGTAAAGAAGGCCCGCGATCTTTCGCGGGCCTTTGTTTTGGTTGTCCTACATCGTCCTTTTGCAGAATAGACTATCTAAAAAAGGAGGACGACACCATTAATATTTTTATCGGGTACATTTTTCTGGGGTTATCCCTTTCGGCGCCTCTGGGCCCTATTAATGCAGCGCAGCTGGACAAGGGTCTGCGCGGCGGGTTTTGGCATGCCTGGGCTGTCGGCCTGGGGGCGATAAGCGCCGATATCATTTACATGCTGCTCGTTTATTTCGGTATGATTCATCTGCTTGACGCGCCGTTTGTGAAAGCCTTCTTATGGTTGTTTGGTTTCTTTGTCCTGGTCTATACCGGTGTGGACAGCATCAGAAACACTGGAGAAATTACCGCAATGGAAATGAGAGGAAGTGAGGCTTCTCTCTTCAGATCCTATCTGTCTGGATTCCTGATGTCGCTGTTCAATCCCCTCTCCATCCTGTTTTGGCTGGGCATTTACGGCTCGATTCTGGCCAAGGCCGCCAGTGAGTATCCGATGCAGCAATTATTACTATACAGCGGAGCGATTGTACTCGGCATTCTGCTTTGGGATGTAACCATGGCTGCTGCCTCCAGTATTTTCCGCAAAATGCTGACCGTACGGGTATTGCGGGGGATCTCTGTCTTATCAGGCCTATCCTTGATTGTATTTGGCTTTTACTTTGGCGTACAGGCTGCCCGGCTGCTCTTTTTCAGCTAAACCTTATTCTTACGCAGCCGGATGCCTTTAATCCGGAACTCAGGCCCGCCAGGCAGGCTATGGTGTGCACCCGTCATTATATCAGGGTTAGCTTCCTGGTCTGAAGTACCGGCAGAATGCTTTTTCCGCACCCTCTGAACAATGAAGTCACTTAAAGCAATTACAGCAACAATCAACAGACTAATGTAGAATCCCGGACGGCTGATTGCATGAAAAAGCGTGCCCGCAACCGCTGCACCAATCAGCAATAATCCGATCCAGCGTTTAATTCCGCTTAATTTATCCGGCTTAAGCAGTCTTGCTGATGAGAGCAGGATAAAGGACCAGTTATACAAAATCATAAGTCCGGCGGCTGTAGTAATGTATTCATATACCTTACCCGGTAACCACAGCGACATCATGATTGCACCCAGCAAACCGAAAGCAATCAGGCAAAGGGCGTATAGCGGATATTTATCCTTCAGTTTCTTCGAGAAAACCTTTGGGGCATCTCCTTCCTGGGCAAGCGTGAGCATCATGGAAGTTATAGCATAGAGCGATGCGGTCATTGTAGAGAATCCGGCAACAATTAACACACCGTTAAATACATGCGGCACAAAAGCCAAGTGGTCACTCCGCAGGGCAAGCACAAACGGACTTTCCTTCGGATTGAAGGCCTTTAGAGGTACCATCGTCACAGCCAGTCCGATGGACAGGACATATAACACAGCCAGGACCAGCAGCATTACCTTGCCCGCTTTGGGGGCCTCCTCAGGTTTCTGAAGCCTGTAGGACATAATACCGAGCACTTCTATGCCGCCGTAGGCATAATAAGCAAAAATAAAGGCTGACCATAATCCAATCGTCCCTGACGGCAACAGTTCAGGCATACTTAACGGAAGTTTTGGTGTATACTTGCCGCCGCCAATCCATCCGGCCAGTAGAGCTACTGCAATAACCAGGAACATCAGAATAGCAGCCACTTTAATGACAGCCAGCACATTTTCAACCCGGTCAAACCCTTTATTGCCAAAGAAAACAATGCACAGGCCCAAGACGGCAAAACCAGCAGCAAAGATCCACATCGGCACAGCCGGGAACCAGAAACGGGAGAAGATGGACAAGGCCGTGAGCTGACTCCCCATAATCAATAGTTCTGAGAACCAGTATACCCAGCCGCTCCCGAATCCGGCCCAGCTGCCGAAAGCCTTTTTGGCATAGGACCGGAAGGAGCCCTGCTCGGGATGTTGTGCCGTCATTCGGGCCAATGCATCAAATACCATATAGGTTCCAATTGCCGCTAAAGTGTAGACTAGCAGTACTGCGGGTCCGCCAATCGTGATCGCGAGGCCCGAGCCAAGAAAGTACCCTGTACCTATGGTTCCGGCTACTCCTAATAAACTTAGCTGCCACCATTTTAATTTTTTGCCCTCCTGGGCCTTATCTGAAGCTTGGTTCATGAATTCCGTCCTCATCACATTTAGGATTTGAGAGTTCTCTCATTATTTAGAATCCCCTTTTAGCCTAAATTCATGAAAAAATTAATTCTCAATCCGCAGCAAAAACCCGCATATGGACAACTAGCCTCCACAATGCGGGTATCCGGAAGAATGACCGGGGTTTCTATCCTTTGGGCGGATATGGATCGTTTCCGTAGCTGATTGAATCGGATATTTTACCGTCCCTGTTATGAATTTTCAGCTCCGTTTGGGCTTTTATCGCTTCCCTTTTCCCGGCCTTTTCTGCCTGTTCCTTGGTGCGGTGATGGCTGAGCTTCTTGCCGCCGCCCTCCTGATTATCCCAACCGCCATCTTCACTTGGGGTCGTATGAATTTGATGCTTGCGCTGATCTTCCATTGGCAAGTCCCTCCTCTACAGAGTCCTGTTTGCCAATTATTAACCGTATCATTGAATCTACAACCAAGAGTTTCGTGCCATCATTTAAATCGCTACACCTTTACATACGTTCTTTTGTACAAAACAGGTATTGCTGCTGCGATAAGGATCATCCCCATAAAAGCGGGTGAGGCAGACCCAAGCGAAACATAGATCTGACCTCCGATGAGGGGACCGATCACTCTTGCCAAAGCCTGAATAGACTGGCTGCCTCCTTGAATCCTTCCTTGTTCACTGGAATCTACAGACTTGGAGAGCATTCCATTGAATGAAGGCCCAAAGATCGAATCACCAAAACCAAAAATAAACATGCCTGCGATCATAAGCGGATAGAAGGAGAATAAAGCGGATAGCGCAATAAGACTATAGCCAATAATTTCTGACACCATTCCGGTAATTGCTATCTGCTGATCACTAAGTTTCTTCAAAAGCTTGGGCATTATGAAAGCCTGGGAAAAGATATCCTGGAAACCCATAATTGAAAACATAAGTCCGATAAGTGCAGGCTTCCAGCTGAAGGTATCCAATGTAAATTGTGAAAAGACGGCCTGTAAAGATCCGTTTGGTATCCAAAGAAGGAACGCTGAGATCAGCAGTCTTCTTAAATTTTTCATGGAAAGCAGGTTTGCAAGCTGTGTAAAAGGGTTCAGTCTTATCAAGGTAATCTCTTTCAGTCTATTCTTCTTTTCAAGGCTCTCAGGCATAAAAAACAATCCATACACCACATTCAATAAAGTGACTAAAGCTCCAAAATACAGGGGTACAGAATAACCAAACCTGGCTAGGAATCCGCCTATTGTCGGGCCAATCACCGTGCCGGCACCTACAACCGCACTTACCCAGCCAAAATATTTGGTTCTCTGGTGCGGAGGAATAATGTCTGCAAAATACGCGAAGATGGTGCTTATGCTCCCGCCTGTTATACCTTCAACAATACGCCCGGCAAATAGGACCCATAGCGCTCCACCCAGGCCAAAAACGAAGTACCCGGCTGCAGAACCCAGCAGACAAATCAGGAGCAGTGGACGACGGCCATATTTGTCGCTTAAAGCCCCAAGGACGGGAGCCGCAAAAAACACACAGACTGCATAAACAGAGGTCAACAGCGTAACTGCAATCGCCTGATCTCCCGGATGAGTTATATAGGGCTGTACTATGAACGGGACGACAGGTGCTATGATACTGAAACCTAATCCGCACAGAAACACAGAGATAAGACCGAATATTAAAGCGTGTTTATCTACGGTTTGTTCCGCGTCTGGTTTATGTTTTGATCTGGATCTAAACATGAATTCTCCTTTCAAAACCTATATTTAATTTCCTGGGAAACAAAAACATCGTATCTTATTATTGTTTCCTAGTCAACAAAAATATAATTAAAAAAAGCAGCCTGCTCTTTTAAGAGCCTGGCTGCCTGAGGTTTGATTTCATGATTCTATTTTATTCCGGCTTAATATTCATACCTTTTTTCTTTATTTCTGCATCCAAATGCGAATTATACTTCTCTACAAAGCTAAGCATACTGTTTATTTGCTCCTCAGTGACTTGTTCAAAAACGGCCTTATCCCGCTCTTGAAATTCTTGGTGCAGTCCCTCGTGGATGTTATATATTACTTCACCTTGCGCAGTAAGCCTAAAATAGATTTCTTTCTTATTGTCCGGCTTCTGGAAGCTTTCGATTAGGCCTTTTTCGATGAGCTTTTTTGTTATTTTACTTATGGCACCTCTAGTCATATAAAAGGATTCCGCAAGCTTTGTCACGTTGGAATCTGCATTTTTCCCAATGTATTCTACGCAGTGTACTTCAGAAGCTTTATAACCTCTAAGCGCATCTTCCATCTTATCTTTATTAAGTGAAACCATCTTGTTATATAAGTCCCTGAAACCGGTGGTGAGTTGTTCTTCTTTGTTCATGGCCTGTCCCCCTACCCTTGCATACATACCATTATGTTAAATAAGTAATTTTGGAGGCTAGCGGACTTCTCGGCTTGAGCGCCGGAACTTCCTCCGGATAGCCGATCCCGAATATACCGATTACATCGTAATCTTCCGGCACACCCAGAGTGGCACGATTGTGGGGCAAAGCCCCTAAGGATGCCCAGTACGCACCAACGCCAGCTTCATGGGCAGCCAACAAGAAATTTTGTGCAAAACAGGCGGCAGCCATTACATTCTCGTCCCGTTCAAACGGAGTAGCCGCGGGTTTAGACAATAAGGCAAGAACGACTGGAGCACCGCCAAAGTTTGTTTTGTGATTCAGCTTGGCTCGAGTCTCTGCTCCAAGGAATAGAATCTCCCAAGGCTCGGTCATCCGGTGATTCGGGGCGTAGCTTGCAGCTTCCAGCCAGGAGAGCACGGCCTCTTCACTAATGGCATCAGGCTTGAATTGTTTAATGGTTCTCCGCGTTTTGATTAGGTCAATGATTGTCATTGCTTGAGGCACCTTCCTCTCTTGTATAGCCTACTCGACTGCTTTTTGAACATCGTAATCATGAAGTTCGATATCTAATTCCAACCCAAGTGCGAGTTTCGCCAGCTGACTGCCAATAAATGGCCCCATCGTTAAGCCGGATGCCCCTAGTCCGTTAGCCGTGATAAGTCCCTCCCAGCCGGGAAAAGCGCCGATCACCGGAAGAAAACCCGGGGTAAACGGGCGGAATCCCACTCTGACCTCCTGAAAAGTACTGTCAGCTAAACCGGGTGCAAGCTCCAGGCCTTTATCCAGAATCTCCTGCATCCCGCCTGCTGTGACCCTTGTATCATAGCCTTCGATATCATTTTCGTGAGTCGCCCCTATGACGATTTTCCGGTCCTCGAAAGAGAGGAGATATTGATCCGTAGGTGGTATGATTACCGGCCAGGCACCGGTATCTTGTTGGTCAGCAACCTGTACATGCATGATCTGCGCTTTTTGGAAATGAACCTTGAAGCGGATGCCCAAGGGCAGCAGCAAAGGATTTGCCCAAGCGCCTGCACAGACAATAACGGTGTCTGCAGTGAAGCTTTTGCCTCCGGCAACTGCTCCGGTGACACGATTATTGTCAAATAGCAGTGCTGCGTCCCCGTACATCAGGACGGCCCCGTTTCTTTGGGCTGAACGCAGCAGTGCGTCACGCAGCGCACGCCCGTCTATACGCGAAGCACCGCTGATCTGCACGGAATGGTAGCCTCCGGCTAATAACGGAAACCGGCTCTGAGTTTCTTCTTCATTAAGTACCGTAATCCCGCCGATCTCAGGCGCATCCGCCTGCCTCGTTTGTGCCCGCTCATGCATCCTGCTGATTTTCTCTACATCGTGATGAATACTTAAAGCGCCTACGTTCGCATACCCTGTATCTGTCTCACCTTCGCTTTGGAGTTCCGCAATTAACCCGGGGTAAAACCGTGCACCTGCTTTTGCCAGTCTGTACCACGCCTGATTACGCCGCTGCGACAGCCAGGGACAAATGATACCGGCAGCGGCATCCGTCGCCTGCCCTTGATCCTTACGGTCTATAATCAGCACTTCTGCTCCCGATTTTGCCAGCTGATATGCGGTTGAAGCGCCGAGAATCCCCGCTCCGATGACGATGACTTTCTTCATGATGACATTCCTCTCCTGGACAAACATGCTTTCTTCTACTATTCTTTCGATAATAATTCACTGATCAGCTGTTCCAGCTTAGGGAACACACGCAGTGCGTTCTTATAGAAGACTTCGTCCCAGTAAGCTTCCGGGATGAGATGTTTAACAAACTTAATATACGCCTCCAGCGGAACCAGCGGCCAGTCGGTGCCAAAGACAAGCCGGTCATATTTCTCGGCAAATACGATGGCGCGGCGGAAATGGTCCGTATAGGTCTGCTCCGTCAGAAGACGGTCAACTTTTGCAGGATCACCAACGATCCAGCCGGACAGATCTGTGTACAGATTCGGATTCTTCTCCAGCAGCGCCGCCGTGTCCATAACCCACGGATCACCCAGATGGCAGAGCATAAAGGTAATGTCACGATGCTTCAAGAATGTCTCTTCCATAGACAGCGGATGCGAATATTTAAGTAGCCCTCTGTCCGAATAGGTTAACCCGCCATGTATGACAATAGGAAGCTGGTATTTGGAAGCCAGCTTGTACACTGGCGAATAGATCTCATCTCCGACATTGAAATGATAATAGCCCGCGTACAGTTTGATGCCGACAGTCTTCTCCTGGCGCAGCGATTCTTCCAGAGCTTCAAGCTGGCCCTCCAGATGCAGGGTCAGCGGATTGATCCCGACACAGGTAAACAGATTGCCCGGAAGCTGTCCGCCCAAATCCAGCAGCATCGGATTCAATGCCGCGGCATCAGGAAACGCACCGGCTATAGTTTCAGTAACGCCCATCCCTACACCAGCAATCACACCGGCACGCCGGAACTCTTCAAGCAGTCCTTTTTCGGAGTAATCGATATTGGCTAATGTCTGCGCCGTCTCATGAAAGACCTCAATATTGGAGTAATGAACATGTGCATCTATGATTTTCATGGAAAAGTCCTCTCTTCAGTTTACTTCATAAACTTGACCGTTAACAAATCTTCGTAGGCTTGCTCCGGAATCTTCAGGTCCGAGATGAGATGAAACTGAGGTTTGCTGAACTGCCCGATCCCGTCCCGCAAATATAGCTTCTCTGTTGTATAGGATGCTATCACATGGGTGTTTACCATCAGCTCGGTAGCATCCAGCTCCGGATTAGCGATTAAGGTCAACTGCTGCTTCCGCTCTCTGGAGCTATATTGAATGATCCCGCTTGGACTGTTCAATTCACATTGTACTCTGCCCGCTTTATAGATAATGTTCTCACCGCTAGCGTTCTTTACACGCCCTCTGCTATCCATCAGCTCACAGCCTGTCTTGTAGTAGCCCGATGAGATAAGCTCAAGCGGATACAGAGGCGATCCGGTATGCTGCTCAATCCTTACTGTAGAAGCAAGAATAGGTGCACCGGGAAGGAGCAGAAAATAATGATGCAGGGTAAGCCCCCTGAATTTCGGATTATTCGTTATGGTTACACTCATCCGGATGCCCGACCAGCGGTTCCCCTTATTATCACGCATTTCAGCAAAAGCGGCTTCCCGCGGCTCTTCGATCAGGCTGAGCGGAGAGATCCCGTCGAAGCCGGCTGAAAGTCCGCCCATCCAAGGATTCCACCAGGATTTCGGCGCCGGATGCGGGAAAGAGGAATCAAGCCACTCCTCGCCGTGGTACTGTAGCGAAAACAATGCCGGAGCAAAGCTGCTGCTGGCCTGAATCTTAAGCACCCCATTATCCGCAATGAGCACCTCAGCCTGTTCTATATATCTGGTCTCCTGGATCATTTGGTTGCCGGAGCCCGGAAATACAAGGTAACTCTTATCCATTTCGTAAATATCCAAATCAAGCTGCACGGTTACAAGATCAGCTTCTGCACCCTTATTTGAGAGCAGCGGAAGGTTAACCTCGGTGAGTTTCTGCTCCACATTCACTTCAAAGCCGTGTTCCTCGATGCTGTTTAATACAGAAGAAACGCCTACCCGGCCGTCTAAAAAGATTTTCTTGTGCTCCTGAAGCCGCACTACCGGTGATCCGTTTACAAAAGGATTCTCGTCATTAAAGATGATTTTTAGCTGCGGTGAAGTGTTCTTGTCCTGCGAATCTCCCTGGAGCAAAGCGAACGAACGGAAATCACGCCAGCTGCTCCAGGTTCCCAGAGCAACACGGAGCGGCTTGGTCTGAATGACGCTGCCGGCAGGTACCTCCTTAAGCTGATGCTCTACGGCATACATCCAATGGTCCCGGATTAGCTTCAACTCTGCCGGCCAGGTAATCCCCCGCGTTGATGTACCGTCATCTGCAAACAGCCAATTCTCCGTAAGCTCCTGTACTTCCCAATAATCCGGACTGGAAGCATGAACGCCTTGATGCAAGTCTATATACTCTCCCCGATAAGGAATCACCCCTCCGTCAAGACCAAAGCTAAAGCTGTCCTTCAGGTAGAGTTCCTCGTTCCTGTCTGTAGAAGATGTATTATGAATTTTGTAATGACGGGTAAATATTCCGTTGCTATACAGCTTTACTACTACAGTAAACAGTAACCCGGCTGAGGAGTCCAGCCCGTACTGGGCTTCCAGCACCATAGCCTCCTCTTCCCTGTAATGGAGCATCTGTAAAACAGGGTTTTTCTTGAATTCATTGGTATAAGGCAGACCGAATTTGGGATGGAGCAGCTTGAACGCCAAACTTCTGCCCTCATAAAAGGTAAGAGCATTGCTGAATTTATCAAGATGTGCCGAATACGGTCCGCTACTGATCATCCAGCCCATATCCGTTTGACCGCCAAAAGCGGTATGAAGTCCGGAGAACACGACACTAAGCTCTTGTTGAACGGCCGAAGACTCACGGCTATCTTCACTCGCGGTAATATTTACACGATGATGCCACAGTCCATATGCCAGAACTTTAGCCGCAAGCGGAACCGTTCTCCGGCCTTTAGAAGGAACTGCGATCCTTACGCAAGGTTCATTAAAGGCTAGAATGGAATCACTAGGCAAATCAAAAGCGAAAACCGTCTCGGTGTCGTATTCATTCTCCACAGTCAAATCAAGCTCAATCTCTTCTCCGGCAAAAATGGTCCGATTCGGCAGCTCCAGCTTGAGCTTAACCGGAAACTTCGGCTCCACACCAAGTTTAAAAACGGCGGGTAAGCCGTTAATAAGCAGTTCGGCTTCCACGACCGGATGTGTCTGATAAGCATTTTGTTCTTCTTCCACCGGATGGATATAAAAGCTGCCTTCAATCGACTCCGTTGCCGTAATAACCCTGGATTCATTCAGCTCAAAATTGATTTGCTTATTGCTGATGCTTCTAACCTGTAGGGTTAAGGGTTGTCCGCTTTTATTCACCGCTTCATAGACAATAGGATAACTGTTTCCAAAAGGAAGCTGATGCTGCCGCGGAATGGTCGCCTGAATCAGATAATCCTCAGTTTCAATCAGCCGCAGGCCCCGCCCGGACCGTTCATACTCCATCTTCAGCTGAAGCGAATCCTTGCTCCAGGTATATGTAAAGTAATCAAAACCGTTTTCCTTCCGCCCGTCCGGCTGAACCGAGATTTTACGGGTACTGTCTTTATACCAGTCTATCGTTTCAAAGTAATGTTTGACCGCTCCGGTTTGCAGGACAGAAGGGATAAAGTTCATTAGGTGTGTGGAGTCATCGCGTTTTTCCCAGAAAAATCCGCTTTTCTTATAGGTCGGAACCGCTTTGGTGTTGCCGGGCCAGGTATACAGGTCCAGTCGCGGCCAGCCAAGCTTAATAGTTTCCTCAAGAGCACGCCGTACTAGCATTTTGCCGATTTTGCGGCCGTGGTAATCAGGCCGGACATTCAGCAAAGGTATATATAATGCTCCCGTATCTTCTTTGTAATGAGAGAAGCTGCAGTATCCGATGACCTCTTCGGCGACTACAGCCAGAAACAGCTTGAGGTGAGTGCTATTGCGATGCTCATCGATCACACTTTGTTCCGTCTGATAAGCATTATCTCCTCCCCAGCTTTCAAAACTTCTGTTCCACATCTCCGCAATGGACTTCGCGTGTTTGCGGGGTTCATATTCTTCGATAACGGCTTCTCCAGCTTGCAGCATTAATATAGTACCTCCTTTGATTACTGTGTACGCCTTACTTTTCATGGTAAGGTATGGATAATCTTGTATATTACTTTTCTAGTATATACTAGTAAGTTCATCCAAAGCTATTTCAAGATAGGCAGCCTGGCCCCGGCAAAATAGCCGATAGAAACAAACAGAAGCGACCATGTGAAAGCGCCAGCTAATGTTACGAGCAGGAACTTTCTGAACGACATGGCACTGATGCCGGAGATATAGCTTGTGACATGTCTAATTCCCGGAATAAAGTAGGCAAAGAATATCGTCCAGTTTCCGAAGCGGGAAAACCACCTTTTCACACTGGCAAACCGCTTGGGTGTAAGCCCTACCCATTTCCCGAATTTATCGATCACCGGCTGTCCCAGCCTTAAACCTATGGTATAGCTGATCAGCATACCGGTAATTGAACCTATGAAACAAACCAGGACAGTTATCGTAAAATTCAGCACCATTACAGAGGACAAGTAACCTACAAACAGCGTCAACAGCTCATCCGGTACGGGAAGCCCAATAATACCGAGCGCCAGAAGAGCAAATATGGCTAAATATCCGTACTGTGAAATCATCTCAATCATCCAAGGCATCTATTCACTTCCTGTTGACGAATTTTTCCGTTCAAATCCCACACTATAACAGACGACTTCATCAGTACTTTTCACTGCAAGGCAATAGATGCGAAGGTAAGAATGATTTCGCTAACTTTTCTCCTTGAGATATCCCGATATGTAAACTAACAAAGAAATGAATCACTACACTATCTCTAACCGAAATAGACGAATGATATGTCATTAAAAATAACATTGACAAAAATATGAGCTGTGTTTATTATAAATTATATGATAAATGTCACATTAAATAACATATGAAATCTTGTATAAGCCCATTAATCGGAGTGGGCGTCTCGACCAGGCAACCGTAAATTGCCCCAGGCTACAAGAGGATGCATGAGTGGATCAGGCTTGTATTTTGACTGCTAGAATACAAGGACTGCTTCACTTGGCGCCTCTTCCGCCTGGGGTTTATTGCATTACTACAACATTTTCTAAAGGAGCGAACCAACTATGACTAAGATTAGTGCGCTTGCCGAATTCCAAATGCAGCTTCCCCGTGACTGTACCTTTACCCCGAATGACTGGCAGGTTCTGTCCCAGTACTGGTACCCGGTGGCTATTGCTGAAGAAATTCAATATAAGCCGGTTTCAGTTAAACTACTGGATGTTAAGCTGGTCTGTTACCGCAGTCATGGCAAGGTTGTAATTGCCCGTGATCTTTGCTTCCACCGGGGTGCTCCCTTAAGTCTGGGCTGGGTCGAGAATGAAGAGATTGTCTGCCCTTATCATGGCTTCCGCTACAACTGTGAAGGGGCCTGCACTTCAGTTCCGGCGCATCCGACCGCCAAGATCTCACCGAAGCTGAAGCTGATCATGTATCCTGTTGTGGAGAAATACGGTCTTATCTGGACCTCGCTGGCAGGAACTGAGGAGCAAATCCCGGAATTCTCCGGCTGGGATGATCCGGATTTCATTAACATTCTGCCGCCAAGCTTCGACATTGCCGGTTCGTCCGGCCGACAGATGGAAGGCTTCCTGGACGTCTCACATTTCGCTTATGTACATGCAAATTCGTTCGCTGACCCCGATAACACTGAGGTTCCGCAGTACAAAGTAAGACGTGAAGGGAATGAGCTGTTTGCCGATTATTGGAGCACCGTCAGCAACTACGGTAAAGGCCAGGAGAATCCGGCACCGGAAGGCTTCATGTGGCTGCGGGCATTCCGGGTGTTTGCACCGTTCGCCGCATCCCTTACCGTACATTTTCCCGAGGATGGAAAGCTGATGATCCTGAACTGCGCTTCTCCTGTATCTGCAAGATATACCCGGCTGTTCTGCCCCATCTCACGTAACTTTGACAAGAGTGTGCCGATCGAAGATACGATTAACTTCAATCTCCAGGTGTTCTCGGAAGACAGAGCGATGGTCGAAGCGCAGACACCGGAAGATCTGCCGCTGGATCTGACCGCCGAAGCCCATATTCCGGCTGACCGCACTTCTATCGCGTACAGACAGCTGCTGACTGAATTAGGTCTTGGAAGAAATTATACCTCCTGAGTTCATAAAGAGTTATTTGCTGAACAAATAAGGGTGAATGTACATGTTCTTTAGTTAGAACAGATACATTCACCCTTTTTCATTGATTAATTCAAAATTCTGCTCCTGCCCCTTTCCCCTTTTCAATAGGGTTGCCGTTCTGGCGCAAGAAGTAAAGCAGCGTCAAGAGCACGAAGCCTGCGGCATAACACAAAAGGATACCGGCCTGATGCCACATTAAGCTGTAATCACCGCTGGAAATGACAGCCTTAAGCCCGCGGATACTATGAGTCATCGGCAGATAGGGATTCAAGCGCTGCATCCATTCCGGCAGCAGTTCCCGGGGAAATGTGCCTGCGCTCGAAGTGAGCTGCAGAATCAGCAGAATAATCACGACGAACCGGCCTGGCATATCAAGCCAGGTGACAATAGTTTGTATAATCATCAGAAAGGTGAGACTCGTAAAGAACGTAAACAGCAGAAATAGCGGTACACTCTGGACATTGATACCAATCCCGTACAGCAGAATCAGGGCAGCAATCAGTGACTGGGCAACACTCATCATCATGAATGTCAGCGTCCGGCTCAGGAAGCGGCCAAACGGCTGTGAACCTGTAACGGTCGAGGTGCGCGCCGGGATTACCACAGTCAATACAAGACCTCCGACAAAGAGAGCCATGGACAGGAAATATGGAGCAATGCCCAGGCCGTATACCTCTACCTTTCTGTCTGTGTTCTCTGTTAGCTTCACCGGATCAGCAAACATGCTGACTGTTACATCATTATTCTTCACAGATGAGGTCTGCCCCTGTGCATCATTCAGCTTCCCGGCAAGCTCATCCAGCCCGCCGGCTAATTGCCCTGCACCGCTTTGCAGCTGCCCGGCTCCGCTGCTTAGCTGCTGCGAGCCACTTGCCAGCTTAGCAGCACCGCCGCTAAGCTGAGCTAATCCATGCCTGAGCTCCGTAATTCCGGTGCTCAGGCGGCCGGCACCGGCAGCCAGCTCTTTGCTACCTGCTGCTGCAAGGTCCAGCCTGCTGCCGAACTGCTTCACTCCGCCTGCCAGCCGGCTGTTCCCGGCGGCCAGCTGTTCAGCTCCGTGCAGCAGCTCCTGCTGCCCTTGCGCAAGTTTGCGGCCGCCCGCCAGCAACTGCTGCTGGCCTGCCGCCAGCGACTCACTGCCGGTTAGCAGCTGTGCCTGCACAGCGCTTAGCGCTTGGCTGCCCTCCGCCACCTTCCGGCTGGCTTCCAGCAGCTGCTGGATAAGCGGATTCTGGGCCAGCTGGGCATTGGCCCCGGCCAGCTGTTCCAGCCCTTCGGCGACCTGCTTGGCACCGTCGGCCACCTTCGAGCTGGATGTCGCGGAAGCATTCAGCCCTGAAACAAGCCTGACAGCCCCTTCTACGGAAGCTTCAAGGCCGGTAACCAATGCTTTGCTGCCAGCCGTAGAAGTCTGCAGGCCTCCTGTCAACTGGCCTGCGCCAGCGTTAGCACTCTCAGCGCCTGCTTCCAGCTGACCTTCGGCGGAGGACAATTGCTTCAATCCATCCGTCAAGTTGCCTGCACCGGCAAATAACGAAGCCGCTCCGCTATGCAGCTTCTCAGCTCCCTGCTCCAGCGGCTTCACCCCATTCTCCACCTGCTGTGTCCCTTCAGCAAGCTTGCCGATATTGGTTTTAAGCATCCTGGCACCGGACTCCAGCTTATCCGCACCGTTGTTAAGCTGTTCAGCTCCGCTGCCTGCCTGACCCAGCCCTGCAGAGATTTCCTTAATATGATCGAAGAGGCTGCGGGCGTATGACTCGGTAATTTGAGCTGAAATGCTGGATTTGATTTCTTTTACAGCATTGCTGCCAATCTGTCCGCCGACATAATTGTAATTCCAGTTCGGTTCATAGGTGATTTCTGCCTGCTCAGGCTGATCATCCATCAATGTAGTTGCTTTTTGCGAGAAATCAGCCGGTATCGTTACTGTCATATAGTACTCATTGCCGGTAATCCCTTCTTGGGCTTGCTCTTCACTGACAAACGACCATTTGAAGCTGCCGTTTGTCTTTAGCTCCTCCACTACATCTTTACCGATATGCAGCTCGCTGCCGGCAAATTCAGCCCCTGTGTCAAGATTGACAATGGCTACCGGAAGCTGATCCAGCTGTCCATAAGGGTCCCATGAGCCTTTTATCATCACTCCGCTATACAGAACCGGCAAACAGGCGACGACGACCATAGTGATCAGGCTGGTCCGGTTTTGCAGCATCTTTTTCAAATCCTGGACGAAAACATTTAATCCACGCATGATTATTTCTCCTTATTCTCTGTGTTCTCCTATATTGACTTCTGGCACATACTAACATATATTTTTAATTAATTAAATTAATAATATATTTATATTTGTTAACTTTTAGTTAAGGAAAGTGAGTGTGAACCTGGTGAATCTGGAACAGCTGGAATGTATCGTGGAAGTTGCCCGATGCGGATCACTTACCCGCGCCGCGCAGAACCGGCTAATGACTGTCGCTGGTGTCAGCCGGTCAATTTCCCTGCTGGAGCAGGAACTGAACATGAAGATTTTTATCCGCTCCCGCAGCGGTGCTGTTCAGACGCCGGAAGGTGAACTGATTATCCAGAAGGCGAAGAATATTCTCAAGGAAGTGCAAGAGCTGCGTATTGAAGCGCAAAATTACAACGGGATTAATAATGCCAAAATCCGGATAGGCACCATTCCCGGACCGATGGGCCTGCTGGTGGATGTGCTGGTACAGCTCAAGAAGGACTATCCCAGCCTGCAGCTTGAGATTATTGAGGGCGGAACAGTAGATTTGATAAGGGAAGTATCGGATGGCAGTCTTGATCTTGCTTTTATATTGCTGTCCAGCATAAATGAGAAATATCCCGATTTATATTTTGAAGAGATCATTGAGGGCGGACTCGTTATCGGGGTAAGCAAACAGTCACCGCTCGCAGCCAAACAGAGTGTGACGCCGGATGATCTGCGGAACTGCAGTTTTGTATTGTATGACGACAAATATATTGCTAATATAGTCGCCCGGCTCGGGGATTCAGCAGATGTTCTATTCCGAACCAACCATGTGGAAGCGATACATAGGGCAGTAAGAGAGAATCTCGCAGTTACGATAGCTACCGACTTCTCTCTTAAGGGCTATCCGTGGATAAAAGCCGGGGCCGATATTACCATGATTCCGCTAATTATCACGGATGCCAAGAAGCATTATCTGTACGGGGTCCGGAAGGCTGAGAACACCAGCCACAAGGTATTAAATATTTTCATGAACCGGGTGGGCCAAGGCTTTAAGTGAGGTGCGGAATCGCGGATACAAGCGTCATACCAAAAAGCCGCGATGACCGCGGCTTAGGTGGTAATATATTCGGTGGATAGCTTAGAAAAGATAGGATTTTGTAACCGGTCAGCTGGCGCGGGTGCTTTAGATCGAGGAGCGTATAACCGATTAAAGTTCAATGACCTTAGTGGCAATGTTCTTGCAAAACTCCCGGTCATGCTCAACAAACAGCAAGGTTGGCGTGAATTCAAGCAGCAGCTCCTCGATTTGCATCCGGGAGATGATGTCAATATAATTAAGCGGCTCATCCCAGATATGCAGATGAACTTTCTCACTAAGGCTGCGGGCGATCAGCACTTTCTTTTTCTGGCCTCCGCTGTACGATGACATATCCTTTTCAAATTGCACTCTGGCAAAATCGAGTTTTCTGAGGATTGCTTTAAACAGGCTTTCATCAAGATCATGCTGCCGAGCATAGTCCGATAAGCTGCCCTGAAGGAATGAAGTATCTTGGGATACGTAGGAGACTTTCAGTTGGCTGCCTGTTCGGACAATCCCGGAATAGCTGATTTTGTCACCGGTGAGCAGTTTGAGCAGACTGGATTTCCCGGAGCCATTCTTGCCGGAAAGGGCGATACGCTCCCCCTGTTCAATCACAAAGCTAACGTCAGTGCATACTGTACGCTCCCCGTAATGAATGGAGACATGGTCAAATTCAGCAAGCTGTTTCTTATGATAGGCAAGCTGGGTAATCTTAAGGCTGCTGGAGCTCTCTATGTTCTGAAGCAGCTTGGATTTCTCGTCGATGGCCGTCTGCTGCCTTTGCTCGATGGATTTCGAGCGCTTCATCATTTTGGCGGCCTTATGTCCGACATAGCCTTTATCTAACTTTGAGCCTGAATTCCGTGTGCCGTTTTTTGTCTTCTCTACTTCATGTGACCAGTTGCTAGTGCGTTTGGCGGCATCCGACAGGCGTTTGATGTCTGTACGCAGCTTGTCATTCTCCGCCAGCTCAAAAGCATCCTGCCGCTCTTTATTGTCCCACCACTCGGAGAAATTGCCTTTTTGAATGTCAATCCCAGTCTTATTGATGGAGAGAATATGGTCTACACAATTATCCAGGAAGGCCCTGTCATGGGACACCAGGATATAGCCGCTTTTCCCTTTAAGATAATCACTGACAAGTTGTCTTCCCTCCATATCGAGATGATTGGTCGGTTCATCGATCAGCAGAAATCGGTCCTCCATCAGGAATAAAGCTGCCAGCAGCACCTTCGTCTGCTCTCCGTTCGACAGCGATTCAAATGGACGGTAGAGTACATCATCAGAAACCTGAAGCAAGGTGAGCTCACGCATGAATTGCCACTGCTGGACATCCGGGCAGATTTCCTCGATCACGTCTATAGTCAGATATTCTTTATGCTCTACCGGGAAAGGAAAATATTCAAAGCTGACTTTCGCGGATATACTTCCGCTGTATTCATATTTGCCGAGCAGCAAATTCAGAAAGGTCGTTTTTCCTCTTCCGTTTCTCCCGGTAAATCCTAATTTCCAATCGGTATCCAGCTGAAAGCTTACATTCTCGAAGATGTTATCGTAGCTGCCGTCATAGGCAAACGTTAAGTTCGACACATTAATTAATGACATGAAGTAATCCTCCTGTATAAAAAAATGAGCTGCAAGAAAGTTAGCTTCTCGCAGCTCAAATAAATACAGCAAACCCAGCCCGCCGTCGGGGCTGAACAGGCTAATATCTGAGTGAAAGGATGCAGTAACTTTCTTGCATATAAAGAATAAAACATGCGAAATAGAACTCGCAGGAACTGTTTTATTGTTTTATATAAGCGCAAGAAATCCTACATTATCCTTGTCAACTCCTGTCATTTAGGTACTGGTATCATAACATTGCCGCTATTCGATTTCAACACTTCCTCAAATCCGCTACAATCAGCATATCCATATGGCGTGCATTCCGAAGCAGGAAATGTACAAGACTTTCCTTGAAAAAAGACCGCCATAGCGCTCTTCTAGATTGCCCGATAATCAGCTGGGTCGTATGCACATCATTCATCCGGCTTAACAGGTGCTCATGAAAATTACCGCCGCTGCCCGCCTCGGCAGTTTCCATTATCCCGCCTAACCTTTCCGTCAAATGCCGCAGTGTCTCAAGCCGCTTCTGCCCATCATCCATGAGGGGCGCCCCGCAGTGCACATAATTCACATACCATTCTGCTTTTAAGCGGTGGGCGATACGGAAGCCGCGGCGGATCAACCGCTCTGCCTGCGGCCCCAGATCCACGCACACAAAGATAACCTCACGTCTGCTCCAGGGACCGCGCAGGGATGTATCTCGATCCCATGCTTCCAGCCGTTCATCTACATCATCCGCGATTTCACGAAGGGCCAGTTCGCGCAGCGCTATTAGATTGCCGAGCTTAAAAAAGGATTCCAGCGCCTGATTCACCTTCTCGGAGGCGTAAATTTTCCCTTCCCGCATCCGCTCCTGCAGCATTTGCGGCGTGACGTCGATCAACTCGACTTCGCCAGCCATTTTTAGTATCGCATCCGGCACGGTCTCGCGAACCCGCACACCCGTTAACTGGGCAACAGCATCATTCAGGCTTTCGAGATGCTGAACATTCACCGTAGTGATGACAGAAATACCGTTTTCCAAAAGACGGATAACATCCTCATACCGCTTACCGCTCTGACTGCCGGGCACATTGGTATGGGCTAGCTCATCCACCAGTACAACCTCCGGGTGGCGGATTATGATTGCTTCAGTATCCATTTCTTCCAGCAGAGTAGACTGATAGGGAATCCTGGCCCGCGGAATCATTGGTAACCCGCCGATCTGCGCCTGGGTTTCTTTTCTTCCGTGGGTTTCCAGCAGACCGATCACCACGTCGATCCCCCGGTTTAGCAGAAGATTGCCCTCCTGCAGCATTTTATAGGTTTTGCCTACTCCGGGAGCCGCACCGATATAGACCTTAAAGGTTCCTCGCCTAATCGTTTCAATCTTCTGCTCCAGCTCTTGACGGGTCAGACGATGAAAAGGCTCTTCTGAACTAATGGATTGCGATTTGACCGGTAAAATCCGTTCCCCGTCCTGCTGCACCCGGTCTGCCATCAGAAACACGTCGATGTTCTGCGTTTTCCGCAGCACCTGATTCGCAATGGAGCCCTGCCACTTTTCCTGCCAGCGGCTTTTTTTCGAATGCCCCATCACAATCCGGGTCACGTTATTTTGCGTAGCATACCGTACAAGGACAGAGGGTAGCTGGCGGATATGGTCCAGCTGAAGCTCTTCGAATTTTCCTTCCACCCGGTCAACCAGCTTCATGATCGAGCGCTTGAAGGTCTGCTGTTCCTTGGTCAGTTTGCGGCCCAGCAATACAAAGGTTACAACCCGCAGATCACCGTTTAGTCGCTTGGCAATCTGCTGGCCTCTCCTCACGTAGAGCGAGCCGTTCCAATGATACTGGCTGGAAACCAGAATCCGCTCCGTAGCACCGGAGGGGCCGGTAAGTCCCTCTGCTTCGCGGTATTTTTCCAGTGATTCATTTACACCTTCCGCCACCAAACGCAGTGACAATTCACGGAGAACGCCGAGATTTCCTCTACGGGACATAGCAGGATGTGCCTGATCACCCAGTATGCCTTCCTCTATCCGCTTAAGTATCGTCTCTGGCGATACATCGATCAGCCGCACTTCATCCGCAAGCTCCAATGTATTCAGCGGAACCGTCTCTTCTGCACGGATACCCGTCATTTGAAAAATGGTTTCGCCTACTCCACCCAGCTCATAAACATTGATCGTCGTAATGACGCTGATCCCGTTGTCCATTAAATAGCTTATATCTTCCAGTCTTGTCGGATAACGGGCTCCCTCGCGGTTGCGGTGAGCCAGACCATCCACGAGAACCACTTCCGGATTGCGTTCAATTAAGGTGTCTAATGGAAGATCCTTCTGCTCCTTGCTGCCCTGCCACCAATGAATGCTGGGTATCCGTTCAAGATCCGCCAGCTGCTGGACAGTTTCAGACCGCCCCATAGTCGAAACTGCACTGATGACCACATCAATGCCCTGCTGTTTCAGCAGCTTGCCTTCCTCCAGCATATGATAAGTTTTACCCGAGCCGCTGACAGAACCGATGATAATCTTTAATCTGCCCCGGTGCAGCTTGTAGATCGAATACAGGATTTCTTCCGCGCTTTTACGTTTGTAAGGTGCCATACCTACCCTCCATCCATAACCGGAAAGTACCCTGCCCGCAAACCGCGCGGGCAGGGCAAGAGCCGGATTATTTCTTAGATAATTCTGATAGAGCCAAATTGAGCTTCAGTACATTTACACGTTCCTCACCAAACAAGCCCAGGTCACGGCCTTCCGTAGTCTTCACTACCAGTTCCTCAAGCTGATCCGCTGGAATGCCGGTCAGGTTACTGATTCTTGGAATTTGTACCCTAGCAGCTGCAGGCGAGATATGAGGATCAAGACCCGATCCGGAATTCGTAATCAGATCAACAGGCAATTGACTAATTGGCACCTCAGGGTTATCCTTCTTCCACTGTGCGATGCTGTCACTAATGCGCTGCAGCATATCCGGATTGGACGGGCCATAATTGTTCGAGCCCGATGCTTCAGCCTTGTAGTTGATGCTCGATACCCGGCCTTGGAATAACGACGGATCCGTGAAGCTTTGTCCGATCAGCTCGGAGCCGACAACCTCCCCCCTGCTGTTCTTCAGCAGGCTGCCGTTAGCCTGAGAAGGCATAAATACCTGGGCAAGCGCAGTAGAGGCCAGCGGATAAACAATCCCGCAAAGAATAATTAATACGGCGCTGAGCCTTACTATGCTTATGAAATAAGATGTCTTGGAAACGGAAGATTGCTGGTTTGATTCGTTATTTAACATTATTAATGTTCATCCTTTCTGCCGCTAGAACTTGTTCCTCTAGATCCAAAGGCTGACAACCATATCAATCAGCTTAATGCCGAGGAAAGGCACAGCCACTCCACCGAACCCGTAGATGAAAATATTGCGCCGCAGCAGCCTGGTGGAGCTCATCGGCTTATAGGATACACCCCTCATTGCTAGCGGGATAAGCAGCGGGATAATGATCGCGTTAAAGATCAGCGCGGAGATAATCGCCGAACTTGGCGAGCCAAGCCCCATAATATTCAGCACTTCCATCTCCGGAATAGCCAGTGTGAACATCGCCGGGATAATGGCAAAATACTTGGCGATATCATTGGCGATACTGAACGTGGTCAGTGCGCCACGTGTCATGAGCAACTGCTTGCCGATCGCCACAACTTCAATAATCTTGGACGGGTCAGAGTCCAGATCAAACATATTGGCCGCTTCTTTGGCAGCTGTAGTGCCGCTGTTCATTGCAAGCCCCACATCCGCTTGAGCAAGTGCCGGCGCATCGTTGGTGCCGTCACCCGTCATGGCCACCAGCTTGCCTTCCTTCTGTTCACTGCGGATGACCTCTATTTTATTCTCCGGTGTACTTTCGGCAATAAATCCATCCACACCGGCTTCCGCGGCGATGGTTGCTGCTGTAAGCGGGTTGTCACCGGTACACATAATGGTTTTGATTCCCATTTTGCGCAGCTCTTCGAACCGCTCCTTCATACCAGGCTTTACGGTATCTTTCAGATAAATGAGACCGTAGATGCGGTTATCTACTGCTACAGCAAGCGGAGTGCCGCCTTTGCCGGCAATGATGTTCGAGTGCTGATCCAGGTTATCCGGGATGATTCCTCCTTGAGAAGCCACCCAGCGTTTGACGGAATCCACAGCCCCTTTGCGGACTTTATGGCCATCTGAAAGATCCATTCCACTCATCCGCGTTTCAGCCCGGAATTCTATAAACTCTGCTCCTGAAGCAAGTCCGGCATCGTAGCTGTAACCCAGCTTTTTAACGAGCTCAATGACTGAACGTCCTTCCGGTGTCTCGTCCTTAAGTGAGCTTAGCGCAGCCCATACGGCCACATCCTCCTCTGTCTCCTTGCCAACAGGAACAAATTCGCTCGCCATCCGGTTCCCGAAGGTAATCGTCCCGGTCTTATCCAGAATCATCGTATTGATATCTCCGGCGGCTTCAACGGCCTTACCGGACATCGCCAGTACATTGAACTGTGTAACACGGTCCATCCCCGCAATCCCGATAGCCGAGAGCAGTCCGCCGATTGTCGTTGGAATCAGACAGACCAGCAGAGCGATCAATACCGGTATTTCCAGATCAACGTCAAGATAGGCGGCAATGGGACGCAGCGTAACCACAACAATCATAAATATAATCGTCAAGCTGATCAAAAGGGTATTGAGCGCGATTTCGTTAGGGGTCTTCTGGCGCTTGGCCCCTTCGACCAAGGAAATCATCCGGTCCAGGAAGGACTCACCGGGATCACTGGTAATTCGCACCTTAATCTCATCACTCACTACTCTCGTGCCGCCGGTTACCGAGTTGAAGTCTCCGCCCGCTTCCTTAATGACAGGAGCCGACTCGCCCGTAATCGCGGATTCGTCCACTGAGGCCAGGCCTTCGATGACTTCACCGTCGCCGGGAATCAGTTCACCTTGGCTGACTACGACGATATCTCCTTTGCGCAGCTCGGAAGAAGCTACGATTTTTATCGAACCTCCAGCCACCTTGTTCGCGGAAATATCCTGTTTCGTCTTTTTAAGGGAATCCGCCTGCGCTTTGCCGCGCCCTTCCGCCAGTGCTTCTGCGAAGTTGGCGAATAATACAGTGACCAGCAGGATGACGAAGACCGTAATATTGAACCCTATAGCTTCCGAGGCATGAAAATAACCGGGAAGCAGCACCATCATCAAGACAATAAACGTACCTATTTCAACGACGAACATGACCGGATTCTTCATTAGGGTCACCGGATTCAGCTTCACAAAGCTGTCTTTGACCGCACTCCGCATCATTGGACCCGTTAGCAGCTTCTTCTTCTGTACAGTACTCATTTCTGTTCTTCCTCTCCCTAGCGTAGAGTCAAATGTTCGGCAATCGGACCAAGCACAACAACCGGCAGGAATGTCAGTGCACCAATAATCAGCACCGTGGCGATAAGAATACCGGTGAACAGGCCGTTGTCAGTGCGGAACGTGCCGATCGTCTCCGGAACAGGTTGCTTGCGGAGGAGCGAACCTGCAACTGCCAGCAGAGCGATAATGGAAACATACCGTCCGAGCAGCATGATCACCCCGGTCATCATATTCCAGAAGGTAGTATTATCCGCAAGCCCCTCAAAACCTGAACCGTTATTCGCCGCTGAAGAGACGTATTCGTATAGAACTTGCGTCAGGCCGTGGTTACCCGGATTACTGATTGCACCTTGACCCAAATCCGTCAGGAATGAGGCAGCGGTAGGAACCAGAATGATCAGCGGATGGATCAGAATGGCGACCGCGATCAGCTTCATCTCCCGGGCTTCAATCTTGCGGCCGAGAAATTCCGGTGTCCTGCCGACCATTAGACCGCAGAGGAATACTGCGAGAATGGCGTACATCAGCATGTTGACCAATCCGACGCCTTTACCTCCGAATACATTATTCAGCATCATCAATGCCAGCGGCGTTATACTGCCAAGCGGCGTCTGGGTATCATGCATATTATTGACGCTGCCTGTTGTGGCCGCAGTCGTTACTGTCGTGAACAAAGCGGATTGCGGTATGCCGAAGCGAACTTCTTTTCCCTCCATGCTGCCTTGTGAAACATCTATGCCCATACTATTTATCGCCGGATTCCCGCTGCTCTCTGCATAATAATTGAGTGATAGCAGCAGCACGAACAAGGTCATCATGGCGGCAAAAATCCCCCAGCCTTGCCGTTTATTCTTGGCAAACAGACCGTACATATAGGGAAGTGCTGCCGGCAGCGTCCACATCGACAGGATTTCAATCACATTGGTGAGCGGTGACGGATTCTCGAACGGATGCGCTGAGTTGGCCCCGAAGAACCCCCCGCCGTTTGTGCCCAGATGTTTGATCGATTCCAGGGAAGCGACTGGTCCGGTTGCTATCTGTTGGATTTGACCGTCCATAGTTGTTATCTGAATTGTTGGTTTCAAAGTCTGCGGAACCTGCAATCCAACCAGCACCAAGGTAATGATTAGTGCAAGCGGCAGAAACACCCGGACAATCGACTTCACGAAATCTTCGAAAAAGTTACCCAGTGTCGCCCTGCCTGTAATCCCTCTTACAAAAGCGACGGCTACAGAAAAACCGCTGGCCGCAGAAGTAAACATCAGCATGGTGATCACAGCCATTTGCGAGAAATAAGAAAGTCCTGTCTCTCCGCTGTAATGCTGCAGATTGGTGTTAGTAATAAAGCTGATTACCGTGTTAAAGGTTAGCGTTTGTTCCATCTGGTTAATCCCGTTTGGATTCAGCGGCAGTCCTGCCTGCAAGCGGAGAACGATATACCCGAAGGCAACCAGTACAATGTTGGTCGACAAAAAGCTCAAGGCATAGGTCTTCCATGACATTCCTTCACGCTTGTTAAGGCCGCTTAATTTGAAAATCCCACGTTCGACACCGCCAAAGATACGGTCTGTCTTATTGGGTTCATTTGAGAATACATGATATAAATAAGTCCCTGCCGGTTTTACCAGCAGCAGCAGTATGGCAATGACTACGATAATTTGCACAATGCCCACAGATGACCCTCCCTTATATATAGCTCTAGTTAATTAGAATTTCTCCGGATGAATCAAGGCGTACACCAGATACAGAAACAACAGAAGGGTTACTGTTAATACCACTGTCATGATTCTGCCCCTCCCTTGTCCTCAGCCACATGCCCGCACCACTGAGCAAACGCGTAGATAACTCCGAATATTGCAGCGAGCGCTGCTACCATATACACGTCCATCATCAGCTTCACCACTCCTCTCCAGGATAATCTGTCTCTTTAGCATTTCTAACTTCTGAATTCAGCTTATCACCACTGCCATTAGTTCAGGGTTAGGGTTAGTCTGACAGAATTAAGATTGCATTAAGATTTGCGTGAGGGGAGACTCTGGACAGCTTCCTCTACCTGCCTCGTGATTTCAACATCCTCATAATCACCTATCCCTTTTAAATCGTAATAATTAAACCCTTTCTTAATGGTATAGAGCAGTGCCAGCACCATGGAGAACAGACCGATATTTTGCAGCCATTCATTCATTAATAAGACCCCTTCTGTTATGCGATATTCTTCCTGTTAAGCGTACCATTCCGGCCGTTAGTACTGAATTAGGGTTACCGCGAGGGAATATAGATTGCATTAAGAGATGAAGAAACAGCAAAAAACCATGTTCACGAAAGAACATGGTTTTTACATATATTATTATTCTCTTGAAAAGAACTTAGATCACTTTGCTGTCTTCTCCAGCCTGCAGCATCCTGTAACCGACACCGATGTGGGTCTGGATGATTTTAGACTGCGCAGGTGATTTTTCGATTTTTTTGCGCAGAGTCGCCATAAATACACGCAGGGCAGGGATATCATAGGTGTGACTGCCCCAGATTTCCTTCAGGATATGATTATGCGTCAATACTTTGCCTGCATTCTTGGCCAGCAGACACAGCAGTTTATATTCAATCGGGGTCAGATGGATTTCTTCCTGTTCCATCCATACGCAGCCGGCGGCATAATCGATTTTTAAATTTCCGTTGGTAAAAACCGAGGCATCCTTCTGCAGCTTGTCGCTGTCATAGCGGATACGCCGCAGACTGACCCGCAGCCTTGCCAGCAGCTCCTCCACACTGAACGGTTTAGTCAGATAATCATCTGCACCTGCATCCAGTGCATCGATTTTGTCACGGTCCTCGCTGCGTGCGCTGACAACAATAATGGGAATATTGGACCAGGACCGGACTTTTTTGATAATGTCCACACCATCCATATCCGGTAGCCCTAAATCCAGAATCATAATATCCGGCTGATGGGACACTGCCTCCAGGATCGATGCTTCACCGGTCTCAGCTGTATGATATTTGTATCCCTGTGTCTCCAGCGTGGTCGTAATCAGCTTGCGGATCGGCTTGTCATCCTCTACAACAAGAATCAATGGTTTATTCATGAACATTCACCTCCTCAGCCTGCAGGGTGAAGCTGAACACCGTACCCCGCGGTACATTATCCTTTACTTCAATTGTACCTCCATGAGCATGAACAATCGATTTGCACAAAGACAGCCCAAGCCCTAAGCCACGGCGGCTATCTCCGCGTTGATTGTCTGCCGTATAAAACATATCAAACAGCTTGCTCTTGGCTCCCTCAGATATCCCGGGGCCGTTATCAGATATTTCAACCCGTACCCAGTGTTGTTCGCGTCTCGCTGACACTATGATTTCCGATCCGGTTTGAGTATATTTAATTGCGTTATCCAATAAATTAATAAGCACCTGTACAATCAGCCGAGAATCCATTTTGGCCATAAGCAGCTCATCTTCCAGCATCGTTTGAATTATGTGCTCTTCACTGTTACGGTTGATATGCATCAGGGCTTCAGCAATGACCTCTTCCAGCAGCTCCGCCTGAAAATTTAGATTTAAACTGCCATTGTCGATCCGCGTAATGGACAGTAGATTCTCCACCAGGTTGATCAGCCACATGGAGTCGTCATATATATCCGTGTATAAGCCTGTTTTCTGCTCCTCGCTCAACACGATAGAGTTTCCCATAAGAATTCCGGCATTACCGGAAATACTGGTAAGCGGCGTACGCAGATCATGGGAGATCCCCCGCAGCAGATTTGCGCGCAGCTGTTCCTGTCGGATTTGCAGCGAGATTTCCTTTTGCCGCTCATTCAGCAGCTCTTTTTCCAGTGCGAGCGCACATTCCCCGAGCATGGCAATCATAAGGCTTTTCTCGAAAATTCCCAATGGCTCTTCCTGGTCCATAACAATGGCAGCTACTGCGAATACGGTATCCCCGCCGCGGACGGCATGGTACAGACAGCTGGCAGCCGAAAAGGTATCCGTGGTTGCTCCGGCACGTTTATTGTTCTTATACACCCAGTCTGCAACGGCCCATTCGTTTACACCGGTATATGCCCGGGGATTAACCGCCGATTCTAACTTTGGAAAAATCAGCGGCTCAGCTAAAGTGTCCTGCTCCACGGGGTAGAATATGACCGTCCGGTCCAGTAGCTTCACCATTTGGATTGCAGTTTCATTGATGATCGCCGGGGCGCCCTCCGCCTGCTGCAACTTACGGCTTGTCTCCAGGAGCACTTCTGTCCGGTACGCTTTTTGCGCAGATTGGCGCGCCTGCTCCTTAATTCTCATGGTTAGTGTACTGCTTATAATGGAAGCCAGCAGCATGACCAGAAAGGTAACCGGATACCCGGAATCATGCGCTTCTAAAGAGAAATAAGGCTTAGTGAAGAAATAGTTGAAGACAAGCACGCTTAAGATCGATGTTATCGCACTGTAAATCCTGCCACTGGTAACCAAAGCATTCAACAGAACTCCCAAAATGTACACCGTGATGATATTCGCTTCCCGGAATCCGAGAAATTGAAACCACAGTCCGATCAAGGTACATACCGTCAGAATCCCGATCGTCTTCAAGGTGTCAGCCAGTGAGAGGTGCGGCTTCACGTAGGCCGGAAATCTGTTGTAGCGAGCCGGTTGGGTATCCGGAATAATGTGTATATCAATATTCGGTGCCAGCACAGTCAGCTTATCTACCAGACTAGTTTTAGTGAGCCATCTTTTTTTACTGCTCTGGGAACGGCCAATCACAATCTTGGTGACCCGGCTTGATTTGGCATATTCGGCAATCTGTCCCGAGATATCCTCACCATATACTGTAGCGAGCTGCGCACCGAGCTGTTCGGCGAGCCGGAGATTGTCTCTGAGCTCCGATTTGCTTTTGGGCGTGAGGTCTTTGGTTTTCGGCGTTTCCACATACAGTGCCGTAAAAGATCCGCGGAAAGCTTCAGCCATCCTAGCTGCTGTGCGGATCACCTTTTTACTTGAGGCAGCTGATGACAGACAAACTAGAATATGATCTGCTGTGTTATAGGTATTCTTGTTCGCCCTTTCACTGTAACGCTGAGCAATACGGTTCAGCTGATCTGCAGTATAACGCAAAGCAATTTCCCGTAAGGCGATTAGCTTGGTTTTGACAAATACAGGAGATCCGGCTGCCTCTTCCCCCTGCTCTACAGGGTAGAGCTTTCCTTTGTTGAGACGTTCGATCAGATCATCGGGTGGAATGTCGACCAGTTCAATCTGATCGGCACTGTCAAATACACTATCCGGTATACGCTCAGTTACGGAGTTGCCGGTAATTGCCGATACTACATCATGCAGGCTTTCTATATGCTGGACATTGATTGTTGTATATACGTTAATTCCTGACCGCAGCAGTTCCTCGACATCCTGGTATCTTTTTTTGTGCCGGCAGCCGGCAGCGTTATGATGAGCCAGATCATCCAGCAGAATCAGGTCCGGCCGTCTGCGGATCGCCTGATCCAGATCAAATTCATGGATAACAGCTGTTTTTGAGGGAAGCTCCAGTAATGGAAGCCGTTCCAGACCTTCCGCAAGAGCCGCTGTTTCCGGGCGGTGATGGGTCTCAATGTGTCCGGCGACAACGTCCATACCCTCCTTCTGCTCCTCAAGAGCGGCATACAGCATGGCACAGGTCTTGCCAACCCCCTCGGCATATCCAAAAAATATTTTTAACCTGCCGCGTTTTTTCTCCGCCGGGGTCCCTGAAGTTTGCTCCAGCAGGACAGCTGCGCCGGTTCGGTGAGGTGCCATGTTAAGCCCCTTTCTGACAATATAGTTGCTGTTAGCTAGTATAGCATGCACAAAATCAGCGTAGTATTACAACTTCGACCCTAGCATTAAGATTGCATTAAGATTCACTCAGCAAAAATCATGGAACTCTCATGCAGCCTTACATGTCAACAAAAACTTATGACAAGATTGTAATCTTTTTTTAATAAATGGCTTAGAAGCCTTGCGGGTACCGTACTATCAAGGTCCTTAGCAATTTATGTTAAGAAAAACTATGTTAGGGTTGATTCAGGTGATAGACCAGACTGCAGCAACAGGAGGTAACACATGAATACAACTCACAAAAGACGTATCCGCAACTTCACGATCGGAGTCAGCTTAGGGGCAGCCTTATTAGCAGCCGGAACCGGAATTACCGGGAACAATAGTACTGCCTATGCGGCAACAAGTACAACGCCTGCGAGCTCCGTCTCTGCCAGCATCGCTGATCAAGTTATTGCAACGGGATTGAAGTATCAGGGAGTTCGTTATGAGTACGGGGCTGAATCAGGGATTACCAGTTCTTTTGACTGCTCTTCATTTACGCAATTTGTCTTTGAACAACATGGAATCTCCCTGCCCCGTTCTTCAAAACAACAATCGACCGTTGGCACATTTATCCCTAGAAATGAACTGCAGCCTGGTGATCTTGTATTTTTCTATTCTCCGGTGCATCATGTAGCTATATATATGGGTGACGGTAAAATACTTCACACTTACGGCGATGATGGAGTGACAATTACTCCCCTCGATACCGGCTGGTGGGATTCCCACTATACAACCGCACGCCGCGTATTACCTGCAAACGGACAAGCGGCAACGGATAGCGGACCGGCTGTAGCTTCCCCGGACACTTCCGCCCCATCTGCCGCTGACGATTCATCTCAGGATCAGGCTATTGGAGATGCTTGGGATTGGCTGTACAATTTTGAATAAGTCTATGAATCTAATTCTATAATCAATGCAATATAACAAGCCGATTCTGTTATTTAACAGATCGGCTTGTTTATTTTACGTGACCAAAGATTATAGATTTCACAACCGGATTTCTAACAATCGCCACTATTCCTGCCCGCTTCATCTTCCTCCCAAGCCAGACGCGCAAGCGGAAATGGGGATATCGCGCGCTCCAGGATCCCCTGCACATGGGCAATGGCCACGCCGTAATTGACGATGGGCACACCGTATAAGGCCGCCTGCTCCATCCGCCAGAGCATCTGCCTGCGGTTGATCATACAGCCGCCGCAATGCACAATGAGCGCATATTCGTTCACGTTATCAGGGAAGCTCATGCCATTTGCATGATGAAACTCGATATTCCTGCCGGTCGCCTGCCGGATCCAGCGCGGAAGCTTCACACTGCCGATATCGTCCGGCTGGGTATGGTGAGTACAGGGTTCGGCGATCAGCACCTTGTCTCCATCCTGCAGTCGGTCAATCGCCCGCGCACCTCTGACCAGTTCCTCCAAATTTCCCTTATGTCTGGCGAACAGGATGGAGAATGAGGTAAGCGGAATGTCCTTGTGTGTATCGGCGGCAACCTTCAGAAAAACCTGCGAATCTGTAATCACCAGCCGCGGCTTCCTGCCTAGGCTCTCCAGGGTTTGCTTCAGTTCATGTTCCTTGGTAACGACCGCTATGGCATCACTCTCCAGAATATCACGGATGGTCTGCTGCTGGGGCAGAATGAGCCTGCCTTTGGGGGCTGCTTTGTCAATCGGGACGACCAGAACAACTAGATCACCGGGAGTCAGAAGGTCACCTACAATGCGGAAGCGGCCATCCTCCTCCGGAACTGCAGTAGTCAGCGCTTTCCTTAGCTTGCTGACCCCCTGCTGCTCTGCCGCAGAGGCAGGGATGACTTGGAATCCCAACCACTCTTGCGTTATTTTCACAAGTGCTGCAAGGTCTTTGCCATCCGGATCTTCTGTCCTGTTTAACAAATCTGTTTTATTTAATACCCCAATGACAGGGATGTTTTTGCTCTGGATAAGTCCGGCAATCTCCTTGTCAAAGGAGGTTACACCGCTGTCAGCACCGATAATCAGCAGGGCAATATCGGTTTTGTTCAACACTTCCAGTGTTTTCTTTTTGCGCTGCCCCCCGAGCTCTCCTTCATCATCCAGACCTGCTGTATCTATTAGCACAACAGGTCCGAGCGGAAGCAGCTCCATTGATTTATAGACAGGGTCAGTAGTCGTCCCTCCCACCGGAGACACAACAGCAATATCCTGCTTAGCCAGCGCATTGATCAGGCTGGATTTGCCGGCATTGCGCCTGCCGAATAAGGCGATATGCAGGCGGCTTCCACGGGGGGATTCGTTCAGGCTCACGTTATTCTCTCCTTGTGCCAAAGTTTAAGTGAACGCAAGTATTGTTTATTTGCCGGGTACACCGGGTTTCGTGATCTGATTAAGATTCAATATCTGATCAATTTGCTCCACTGGAAGCAGCCGGGATTCCAGAAGCACTTGGCGTACAGGTTTACCTTCCCGGCTGGCTCTTTTAGCAACTTCAGTACTCATCTCATAACCGATGTGGCCTATGAATGCGGCAGCAAGCACGGCGGAGTTCTCCAGTAGCTCATTGCACCGTTCTGCATGGACGAGAATCCCCCGTACACAGCGTTCCTCGAACAACCGGACGGCATGGTCCAGAATCTCCAGCGATTCCAGCAGTGATTCCGCAATTAGCGGCATAAAAGCGTTCAGCTCCAGCTGTCCGCCGGCAGCAGCCAGGGTAACTGCTGTATCATTGGCGATTACGCGCATCGCTGCGAGTCCGGTCATCTCGGCCATTACCGGATTGACCTTACCGGGCATGATCGAAGATCCTGCCTGTACAGCCGGGAGCTTAAGCTCCCCAAGCCCGCCTGCAGGTCCGCTTGCCAGCAGGCGGAGATCACCTGAGAGCTTCAGCAGATTCACAGAGGCGGCCTTTAGCAGACCGGAGACTTCAACGAACACATCCATATTCTGCGTCGGGTCCATTGGAAATTCACTGCGTGCCAGACCATAGCCGGTCAGATCCTGCAGCAGATCAGTCATATAAAATGTATACTTGGCCGGTGCATTCATTCCGGTGCCGATCGCTGTACCGCCAATGTTGATTTCCCTCAGCCGCTCCTCAGCTTTATAGAGCCGCCAGCGGTCTCTTGCGACCGCTTTGGCATAAGCCCCGAAGCCCTGGCCCGCCGTCATCGGCAGGGCATCCATCAGTTCCGTGCGTCCCAGCTTCAGCACATCTGCGAATTCAAGCTCTTTCTCCTGCAAAGTCTCCTGAAGGGAAGCGAACGCCTCACTGAGTCTGCGGACCAGGCCAATAGCAGCAATTCTCAGCGCGGTCGGGTAGACGTCATTCGTGGATTGACAGCAGTTGACGTGATCCAGCGGATGCACCAGCGTGTAGTCTCCAAGCACCCCGCCCAACAGCTCAATCGCCCGATTTGCCAATACTTCATTAACATTCATATTGGTTGAAGTGCCTGCACCGCCCTGCAGTGCATCAACAGTAAACTGCTCCAAGTAATTCCCGGCCTGAATGTCATCACAAGCCTGCACGATGGCCGAAGCAATCTCCGCCGGATACGTTTTTAGCTTCAAGTGAGTCAGCGCAGCCGCTTTTTTAACCGTGACCAGGCTCCGGATCAAATTCGGGTTAACTGCCCGCCCGCTTACAGGGAAGTTCTCCATGGCCCGGGCCGTTTGAATTCCATAATATGCGGACGTTGGAATATCCCTGATGCCTAATGCATCCTGTTCACGGCGCATTGCTCTGCATAGCTCCTCCATCGTTTTGACGGCTCCTTAAGTTAAGAATTCACATGCATTATTTCAAGTACACGCGGCAGGATGCCTTTGAAATAAGCAAAGGCAATACCGTAATTCGTGATCGGCACCCGCTGTTCTCCCGAGCTCGCCAGCCGGTTCATCAGCTGCTTCCGGTTGAATATACAGCCGCCACAGTGCACAATCAGCTTATACCCGGTTAGATTGGCCGGGAAGTCGGGCCCTACACTGGTTCTGATCTCCAATTTGCCTCCTGCTATTTCCTGTAGCTTTGCTTTCACCAGTTCACGGTCAATCTCGCCGTTATGCGGATGATGGATACAGGCCTCGGACAGCAGCACCTTATCCCCCGGCTGCAGGCTGGAAATCGTTTCAGCCCCTGCTACAAAGGTCGGCAAATCCCCCTTAAACCGCGCCATTAGAATGGCAAAGGTGGTTAACGGCACGTTGGCCGGAAGAATTTCGCTCACACTGTCGTATACCTGGGAATCCGTGATAACCAGATCCGGCATCCCTTTGAGGTTCATCAGCAGTGTCGGAAGTTCAACCTCAGTAACGGACAAAGCCATTACATGATGATCCAGTAAATCACGCAGGATTTGCTGCTGGGAGGACACTAAACGGTATTTCGGTGCAGGTATCGTCTCCGGCATAACCATCACCACGACTTCACCCTGGTTCACCAGATCGCCAAGAATACTGGAACGCTCAAATTCGGCAGGGGCGAAATCGCGTATCGCATGGCGCAGGCTTCCGAAATTTATATTTTTCTTTGAACTGATTTTGACGAACGGAATCTTCAATTCGGTTTTTAACAGATCCACATCGACATAATGATCATCTACTTTTGTAATCACACCGATCACGGGAATGTTGCGTTTGACCAGCTCATGGTACCATTCCTTTTCCAGCTTATAGTCATCTGACTCCCCCGAGAAGATCAGCAGGCTTAGATCGGTCAGATCCATAACCTCACGGGTCTTCTGCACACGGAAACGGCCAAGATCGGATTCGTCATCAATCCCGGCAGTATCGACGATAATTACCGGACCTACTATCGGGATGTCAAAAGCCTGGAAGACCGGTTCAGTCGTTGTACCCGGCTTGTCGTTAACAATCAGAAAAGGCATACCGGTGAGCCCGTTGATCAGACTGGATTTCCCGGAATTTCTCCGGCCAAATACTGCAATATGCATCTTGTTAGATTGCGGTGTGGTTTGCATTGCGAATCTCTCCTTATGGGTCTATTAAAAGCGCAAATCCCGCTCTCCGTTTTCGAGCCGCTCCAGCCGGTCTTTAGTAATTTTCCGCGCGGCTTCCTTGGGAATATCATCTAGCCCTTTGCGGATGATTTCTTCACCGAGTGCGCGGGTTTCCTCATCTGCGTAATCCAGTAAATATTCTTTAAAGGTTAAAAGCGAGTTCGGCTGGCACACGTTATGAATCTGCCCCGATTTCGCCAGACGCATGAACCGGTCACCGGTGCGCCCTTCCCGGTAACAGGCGGTACAATAACTGGGCACATAGCCATCCCGGCAAAGTCCGCGGATAATTTCTTCAGGCGAACGATGATCACCAACTTCGAATTGCGGTTTTTCCTTGGACATCCCTGCTAATCCCTGCTTTGCCTCCATATAACCGCCTACACCTGTACTGGACCCGGCGCTCACTTGGGAAATCCCGAGTTGAATGACCTCATCGCGGAAAGCCGACGCTTCACGGGTGGAAAGAATCATCCCGGCATAAGGAACGGACAGCCGCAGAACGGCAACCAGCTGCTTGAAGTCATCATCCTTCACCAGGAATGGATACGTTTTCAAATTTACATTGTCCGCCTCGCGCAATCGGGGAACGGATACCGTATGCGGGCCGACCCCGAACCGTTCTTCCAGGTGTTCTGCATGCATTAACATCGCAATGGTGTCATATTTGTGGTCATATAATCCGTAAAGAACACCTACGCCGACGTCATCAATCCCGCCCATCTGAGCGCGGTCCATGGCCGTGGTATGCCAGTCATAATCCCGTTTTGGACCGTTGTGATGCAGCGCTGCATAGGTGGGTCTATGATAGGTCTCCTGAAAAAGAATATAGGTCCCTATCTCCGCATCCCTCAGCTTTTGGTAATCTTCAATTGTGGTTGCTGCAATATTGATGTTCACGCGGCGGATGCTGCCATTATCGACCTTTACGGAATACACCGTTTTGATCGCATCAACGACATAGTCAATGTCACATTGCACATGATCTTCTCCTGCTTCAATAACCAGGCGCTTATGGCCCAGACCCTGCAGCACACGGACTTCATCCGCCAATTCATCCTTGCTCAGCTTTCGCCTTACAAAATCCTGATTGGACTGTTTATACCCGCAGTATTCGCAGTTATTGACACAATAATTGCTTATATACAAAGGAGCAAATAAGACAATTCTGTTGCCGTATATTTTCTCCTTAATCACCCTTGCCGAGCTGTAAATCTCGGCCAGAATTTCTTTATCAGTAACCTCCAGGAGCACTGCGGCTTCCCGGTGGGTCAATCCCTTGCAGCACCTGGCTTTCTCTAAAATGGCCCGGACAACAGCCTCTTCCCCGGCCAGACTCTTCGCCTCTTCCAGACTGGATAATATCTCTGCGTCATTGATAAAGTCCGCTGGTTCCCAATCCTTCCGCAATTTCACCATCCTCCTAAAAGTTAATTAACTAATGAAATTATTTGGGATTGCCGTGACTCCAGAAAATATTTGGACTTCCGGCCGCTGTTGTCTGCAGATTTCCTGATTTAACCGCCTCTAGCGGTAGAAATATGCAGACAAAGGCGGACTCTACCGCTCCTACAGTTCCAAAATTCCCCTCCGCCACTTTTCCCTGAATATTATTTTGAAAGTTCAATGTAATTAGCATAATCATCTTGCAATTCAAGTTAAAAATTGATTTAGAAAGTGTTGACTTAACCTCAAAACTCACCTTCCCGGACCATCACCGGACAACATCTCTCTGCTCCGGGAAGGCTCACCTAATACTTCGAGCGCACCGTATAGTGCGTATGCAGCAGTTCATGGGCAAGGTGACCATTCGGTTCGCCCAGAAACTCCTCGTACAGCACTTTGATAAAAGGATTGTTATGCGATTTACGGATGGTCTGCGCCTCATCCTCGGAGTAAATCGCCTTAGCCCGTGCGGCTTTGATATCGATCTTCTCGGAGGTTTTGGCATCTACAATCGGCTGTCCGCCTCCGGTAATACAGCCGCCGGCGCAGGCCATCACTTCCATGAAGTCATAGCTTTTCTCCCCCCGCTGCATCGCTTCCATTAACCTACGGGCATTGCCGAGGCCGTGAACAACCGCAGTACGAATCTGCTTACCATCCGGCAGCTCAATGGTATTCTCCTTGATTCCAGACATGCCGCGGACAACGGTATATTCGACGGTATCGAGCGGTTTGCCTGAGGTCAGCTCGAAAACCGTACGGAGGGCAGCCTCCGCTACGCCTCCTGTTGTACCGAAGATGGCTCCTGCACCGGAGCCGATACCTAGCGGATTATCAAAAGCCTCATCCTTCAGGTTCGCAAAGTCGATTCCGGCCTCTTTGATCATCGCTGCCAGCTCACGGGTCGTCAGTACCCAGTCCACATCCTGCATATTCTCATGGGACAGCTCTTCCCGTGCACCTTCGAACTTCTTCGCCGTACATGGCATAATCGAGACGACAACAATATTCTGCGGATCAATACCGAGCTTCCCGGCAACGTAGGATTTAATCACAGCCCCTTCCATTTCATGCGGGGATTTGCAGGTTGACAGGTTATCCAGCATATCCGGGAAGTTATGCTCCATAAACTTCACCCAGCCCGGACAGCAAGAGGTCATCAGCGGCAGATTCTGTCCGCTGCTCAGCCGGGAGAGCAGCTCTGTACCTTCCTCCATAATGGTCAGATCCGCCCCGAAGTTCGTATCGAACACTTTATCGAAACCCAGTCTGCGCAGTGCAGCCACCATCTTACCGGTGGTGCGCGTGCCGACAGGCATGCCGAATTCTTCTCCAAGCGCAACACGTACGGCAGGTGCAGTCTGTACGACAACATACTTGCCCGGATCGGCGATAGCATTCCAAACATCACTGATGTTCTCATGCTCTGTAAGTGCGCCTACCGGACAAGCCATAATACACTGGCCGCAGTTGACGCAGGTGGATTCCGCCAGCGACCGGCCAAAGGCTGTGGAAATTACAGTATCAAATCCCCGTTTGGCGAAGCCGATGGCACCCACGGTCTGCACCGTGCCGCAAGCGCCAACGCAGCGTCCGCAGAGGATGCATTTGGAGGCGTCACGCAGAATGGCCGGTGAAGTATAATCCTTTTCCCGGCTGGACTGTTCACCGGTATAAGTAACTTTACGGATATTCAGATCATTCGATACGGTCTGCAGCTCACAGCCGCCCCCGCGGGAGCAGCTGAGGCATTCCCGGTCATGATCGGAGAGCAATAGCTCTACAGATGTTCTGCGTGCATCGCGCACCTTCTTCGTGTTCGTCAGAATCTTCATGCCCTCTTCTGCAATCAGGGTACAGGATGCGATAAGCCTCGGGCCGACTTCAACCACGCATACCCGGCAGCTTGAAGAATGGTTAACCCCCTTCAAATAGCAGAGGGATGGAATATTAATGCCCTGATCACGGGCTGCTTCCAGCACGGTGGTGCCTTTGACGACTTCCGTCTCGAGACCATCGATCATTATTTTAATCGTGTTCAACCTGATCACTCCTATCGTCAGACTATCGCTACCGCTTTGAACTTGCACACATCGAAGCAGACGCCGCATTTGATGCAGGTTGCCTTATCGATGACATACGGTTCCTTCACTTTGCCGGAAATCGCATCGCTAGGGCATTTCCGGGCACAGAGACTGCAGCCGCGGCACAGCTCAGCATCGATTTCATAGGAGATCAGGGATTTGCAGACACCGGCCGGACATTTGCTGTCCGTAATATGAGCCATATATTCATCACGGAAATATTTAATGGTCGACAATACCGGGTTGGGGGCAGTCTGCCCTAACGCACACAGAGAGGCGTTCTTAATCTGCAGCGACAGCTGCTCCAAATTCTCGAGATCCTCCATCGTCCCTTTGCCATCGGTAATCTTATCGAGCATCTCAAGCAGCCGTTTGGTACCGATCCGGCAAGGGGTGCATTTGCCGCATGATTCGTCACGGGTGAAGTCCAGATAGAACCGGGCGACATCCACCATGCAGGTATCTTCATCCATAATGATCATTCCGCCTGAGCCCATCATGGAACCTAGACTGGTCAGTGTATCAAAATCTATGGTGCAGTCCAGATGTTCTTCGGTCAGGCAACCCCCCGACGGCCCTCCCGTTTGAACGGCCTTGAATTTTTTACCGCCGGGAATCCCGCCGCCGATTTCAAAGATGACCTCGCGCAGCGTAATGCCCATCGGAACCTCAACCAGTCCGGTGTTCACGACCTTGCCTCCGAGTGCAAACACCTTGGTCCCCTTCGATTTCTCGGTTCCGATACTTGCGTACCACTCTGCGCCGTTCAGAATAATCTGAGCAATATTAGCAAGCGTTTCCACATTATTGATGATTGTCGGCATCCCCCATAATCCTTCAACAGCCGGGAAGGGAGGCTTAGGTGTCGGCATCCCCCGGTGGCCTTCTATGGAGTGAATCAAAGCGGTTTCCTCTCCGCAGACAAATGCCCCCGCGCCAAGGCGCACATCGATGTTAAAGGTAAAGCCGGTGCCAAAAATGTCATCGCCCAGCAGCCCGTACTCGCGTGCTTGATCCAGTGCTTTGGTAAACCGCTGTACCGCGATAGGATATTCTGCCCGGACATAGATGAACCCCTGGTTCGCACCGATGGCATACCCTGCAATGGCCATCGCCTCGATGACCGAGTGTGGATTGCCTTCCAGGATTGAACGGTCCATGAATGCTCCTGGATCACCCTCGTCGGCATTGCAGATGACATACTTCTGCTGTTTGTTCTGTTTGGCCGCGAACTCCCACTTAAGACCAGTGAGGAATCCGCCGCCGCCGCGTCCCCGCAGCCCGGACTGCTTAACCGTGTCAATCACCTGCTCGCGGCTCATCGTCGTAAGCACCTGGGCAAGCGCTTTGTAACCGTCACTGGCAATGTACTCATCTATGACTTCGGGATCAATGGTACCGCAATTGCGAAGCGCGATCCGCACTTGTTTTTTATAAAAGTCTGTTTCCTCAAAGCTCAGGATTTCCTCACCATGCCGGGTCTTTTCGTATATTTTCTTGTCATAAGGCTTGCCGTTCAGCAAATGCTGTTCCACAAGAGCAGGAATATCCTTCACCTCTACCCGGCTGTAAAAAATGCCCTCCGGATAGACGATCACGACTGGCCCCAGCTCGCAAAGGCCGAAACAGCCCGTTCGCACGACCTCCACCTGACTCTCAATCCCGTGGCTGGATATTTCCTGCTCCAAAGCGGCGATGATGGTATTAGAATCCGAGGATGTGCATCCTGTACCGCCGCACACCATCACTGATCTGAATGTAATAGACTCCCCGGAGGCCCCGGTGATTCTCCGGTTATCCAGACGGCTCTGCGTAAGCGTGCGGATAGCATCAAGATCCGTTAACAGCTTCATGCCAATACCTCCTGTTAAAAATGTGCGTGAATTGCCGGGAATTACTTATACTCATTAATAATTTTCGGCACGGCATTAGGCACTAGGCGTCCATGTACTTTCTCACCGATCGTCATGACAGGGGCGAGTCCGCAGGCTCCCAGACATCGTGTCGCTTCAAGTGTAAATTTGTTGTCCTCTGTCGTTCCTTGCACAGGAACCTTAAGCTCTGTACTGAGCCGGTCCAGCACCGCTTGAGCCCCTTTGATGTAGCAGGCGGTTCCCATGCAGACATGAATCACATGCTCTCCTTTCGGAGTCAGGGAAAAGAAATGATAAAACGAAGCAACCCCATAAATTTCACTTAAGGGCAGATTCAGCTCTTCCGAAACCACCTGGAGCACAGGCTCCGGCAAAAATCCGTATATATCCTGCACTTCATGAAGTACAGGGATCAAAGCACCCTTCATGAGTTTGAACTGCTCGATGGCGTGTTTCACTTTCTCCAACTTCTCATCGGCTTCGGCAATGTCGACGCTTGAGCAGGTTTGTTGGTGTTCCATTTAGGCAGGCTCCCTTCAATCCAGATTAGAGCAGCGCGTTTTCATGTCTGAGCTTCAACCGGTTCCAGCGGCGTTCGATTTCATTCTCAAAATCTTGCAGCAGCTCGGTATCCTTCACCAGATGCTTCGTTTTGCCCATACGTTTCAGCCAGTCAACCGCCGGGATCCGCTTGCCCTTCTCTTCCGGATTATAGGTAATGCGGGTAATGCCCTGTTCAATCTCATACAGCGGGAAGAAGCAGGAATCTACAGCTGCCTTCACCAGCTCATTGCCCTGGTCATCCGGTGTCTTCCAGTTGAGCGGGCAGGCACAGAGGATTTTGCCGTAGGCAGTGCCCACATTATTCGCATACCACTGGGCTTTAGCCGCTTTTTGCAGCAGATCCTGCGGGTTGCTCTCTACACCGGTAAACACGTAAGGAATATTGCAGGCAGCTAGTATTTGCGCGGTGTCTTTATGGTGGCCTTTTTTCCCCTTCTGCGTGGTGCCGACACCGGAGGTGCTGGTCATGTGTCCCATCGGCGTGCTATAGGACAGCTGGGAACCGGTGTTCATATAGCCTTCATTGTCGTATTCCAGAATGATCATTTTATGGTTGCGCAGGGCTGCGCCTACGGTCGCTCCCATCCCGATATCCATACCGCCGTCACCTGAGACCATCACAAAGGTAACGTCATCAGAAACCTGGATTTCTCCGCGCCGCTTCAGCTCATAGAAAGCATCTACCATCCCGGCCAGTGTAGCTGCACCATTCTGGAAGAGGTTGTGCACAAAGGTCTGTTTGTGTGAGGAATACGGGTAGCTTGCCGTGACCACATACGCGCAGCCCGTCTGAAACAGTACGACCATATCACCCTCAATGCCTTTGAAGAACAATTCCAGGGCAGAAAGTGCCCCGCAGCCGGGGCAGGCGCCATGTCCGGGAGCTAAACGGTGAGGCTTCACGGTCAATTGCCGCAGCGGCGGCAGCTTGACTTTGAGCAGGCCTGTTTCTTCGTTTTGGGTCACCTGGATCAGTCCGGTTTTGTAGGCATTGCCATGCATCGGTTCGATTACCGGCGCAAGTGCGTCTTTTTCTTCACCGGGATAATAGCCGTAATAGTCAAAAGGCTTCTCAGCGCTGCCTTGCTCTGCTGCATCGATGGCCAGCTGGAAGAAGGCAGCCGCATCATCCGCATAGAAATCCTTTCCGCCAAGGCCAAAGATCCGCGAGAGAATGATGGTTTTGTTATCCGGATCAATTTGCAGTGCCGAGCGGATTTCATGGGTCAGATTGCCGCCCTGTGCACCATAAGAGTCTGCACGTTCGCCGACAAGCAGGGCTTTGACGTTCTTAAGTGCAGTACGCAGCTCTTCTGCCGGGAATGGCCGGATGATATTCGGCCGGATCAGCCCCGCTTTGATCCCTTTGGCACGCAGCGCGTCGACGGTATCCTTGGCCGTCTCACCTGCAGAATTGAGCAGGAACAAGGCGTATTCAGCATCTTCCATCCGGTACAGATCGAGAACCTTATATTCACGTCCTGACAAAAGCGCATATTCCCGGGCTACTTCACTGTATACTTCGCCGGCCTTTTCAAGCGCTTCAGACAGCTGATAATGGTTGTTGAGCAGGTCATCTCCGCCCATGTGCGCACCGATAGTCACCGGCCGGGACGGATCAGATACATTAGCGTAGGCGTGATTCGGATTCGGGCCTACAAATTGCTGAACTATAGCGTTATCCTTAAAGTACTTTACTTTGCGTTTTTGGTGGGAGGTGAAGAAACCGTCATAAGCTACAATTACCGGCAGCCGGACTTCCGAGTGCTCGGCAATCCTAAGTGCCATAATGTTCATATCGTATACTGCCTGCGGTGTGCTGGCTGTCAGGATGACCCAGCCGGTATTCAGGCCGTAATACAGGTCGGAATGATCGCCGCGGATATCGAGCGGTCCGCTGACCGCGCGGGTAACGAGATTTAGGACCATTGGAAAGCGGGTGCCAGACTGGGTAGGCAGCTGCTCCAGCATGTACAGAAATCCTTGCGAGCTGGTGGCGTTAATAACCCGTGCCCCAGCCATAGCTGCGCCGTAACAGATGCCGGCGGAGCCGTGTTCTCCGTCCGCTGCAACCAGCTGAATATCATGCTGCCCGCGGGCCTTCATCTGATCAAGATATTGCGCCACCTCAGTGGACGGAGTAATAGGGAAATAGCCCATCATATGGTAGTTGATCTGTGCGGCTGCTGTAGCCGCCATTTCATTGCCGGATTCAAAGCATGTGACCTGCTCGGCAGGCACAGCATCAGATAATTTATTTTCACTAACAGCCATTAGTAGGTTCCTCCCTCTTCATTTAACAGAACACTTGGGTAACACGGTTCAGCTCGGCATAGCCGGGTTCTTCGCGGAGGCTGGTCAGCGCATCAGAAGGGCAGGCTTCGACGCATTTCAGGCAGCCTTTACAATATTGATAATCAATGCCCCGCAGAACCTGCTGCAGGCGGCCGCGCTTGTCTTCTGCCGATTCCCATACGAAGCAATAGTCCGGGCAGACATTATCGCAGGCCGCGCAATTGATGCATTTCTCGGCATGAAACTCCGGTAGCAGCCCTGCGCGGGAACCGCCCAGATCCTTGAGTATGCTGTTTCCCTGTGCTGCGATCACTCCGCCTGGCAATTGCGTTTTGTAACCAAGCAAGGATTGTACACGTTTGAAAGGTTTAATCTGCGAGCCTTCCGGTACTTCATACGTTTTGAATTCCACCTCATTGTAGCCCCGGTCGAAAGTGCGGAGGTTGGGCTCCACAAGCTGCGGATATTTCTTCTCGAACGTTCTGCGGATAACGGTACGCATCGCCTCGGGATCGAGGAAATCACAAATACGGAACATCGCACCAAGCATCGCCGTGTTGATCTTGGTTCTCTCCTCAACGGCTATCCCCATGGCATCAATCAGGGCAATTGTCCCGGATTCAATCTTCAGACTTGAACGTACATCATCGAAGTCGCGGGTTGTGTTGACCAGAACCACCCCGTCCGGCTGCAGGCCGCTTGCCACGTTTACAATCTTGTACAGAGCCTCGTGAAAAACCGCGATCAGATGCGGCTCTTCAATCGGACTATGATCTCTGATCTCAATCTCCGGATCACAGAAGCGGACAAAGGTTTTCACGGGAGAGCCTTTTTTCTCAGAGCCATAGGAAGAGAAGTTAGCGGCGTTAAAGCCCAGCTCGAGCGCGCCGGTCTCCGCAAGCATTTTTCCTGCCAGGTTGGCGCCGAGTCCGCCGATGGATTCAAGCCGGATTTCAAAGAAGCCGAGTGCGTTTTTCTTCGTCAAAGTAGACAACTGGTTTCCTCCTTTGTAGTGCTGCTGAATTCTTTATTCCGTAAGTGAAATGTTTCACTTACTTCCTTATAAGAAAGCTCACCTTGCGAGTTCTTCCTTAGATAAGCAGGGAAAATTACAGTGGTCGCCGCGGCTCAGCTCCAGCTTGTATCCGGACACGGCAATCCGCATTTCAATACAACTCCGGCAATGCGCGGGATCATCGCCCATGCAGATTTTATGCTCATAGAGCGCATATTTGCGGCGGACCTTCAGCGGGGACAGAATAGGCATAACGACGTTCGCTCCTGCTGCAATCGCCTTTTCCCGCCCAACCGGATCAAGTGTGCCCATAGCAGTGGTAGCTGGCATTAAAGCATCGGGAACCATTAATCTTGCCATGGCTATCATGACCAGAGTGTCCTCCACTGTTCCGCCGGCAGCCTCTTTAAGCGGTGTTGCACTATGAGGGATAAACGGGCCGATCCCGATCATTTCCGGATGGAACTCTTGCAGAAACAACAAATCTTCGGCAAGATGCTGATAGGTTTGGCCGGGAAGCCCCACCATGAAGCCAGCCCCTACCTGATAGCCGATCTCTTTCAGCACACGCAGGCAGTTCATGCGGTTGTCATACGACATGCCGGGATGCAGCGACTCATAGAGCTGGCGTGAAGCTGCCTCATGCCGCAGCAGATACCGGTCAGCGCCTGCATCATACAAAGCACGATAAAAGGCTTCACTTCGTTCGCCGACTGACAATGTAACAGCCGAATCGGGAAAAAGCCTTTTCAGATTTCTGACAATTGAGACCATCGCTTGCTCTGTAAACCGGAAGTCCTCCCCGCTCTGCAGTACAAACGAACGATATCCAAGCTGATAACCTTCTTCAGCACACTCGAGTATTTCTTCCTCCGTCAGCCTATACCGCTGGGCCAGTGAATTGGATCTACGCAGACCACAATACATACAATCCTGTTTACAGAAGTTGGAGAACTCAATCAAACCGCGGGAGTAAACGCTTTCAGCATAATACTGCTTGCAGGTCTCAGAAGCTAAAAGATATAACCGTTTCTTAAGGTCGGGGGTTAAATGCCGGAGAAACCAGATGATTTCATCTGCTGTGAGCATATGCTGTTCGGACAATTTGCTTAATAGGGCGTCCATCGTACAAGTGCCTCCATCCCTCACGGCAGACCGAAACCAGCCACTCCACTGACTGTGTCCCTTCTGCAAAAGCTTACGCGAGAAGAATTACTCTAGACTATGCAGCACTCTATACTTAAATTCCGGGTTTTGTCTGCTTGTTTTTGATCTTTTTGCGAATTGTTGAAAAGATTATGCATAAGCTCTATACCGATAGGATATTGGGGGAAATTATGCTTTTGACTAAATGGATGGGTATTTAATCTGGGACGAGTTATACTATACTATTTTACAGGAAGAGCGGAACCAAAGAATGGAAGCAACCGGGTAACAGCTATTTGAGGGGACATCTGCTAATCATAATCATTATTTTGGGAGGTATTGACTTTGGATTCTTATTCAATCAGACCAGTTGCTGAGGCAGATACACCTTTTTTAAGGGAAATGCTCTACGAATCTTTATATGTTCCCGAAGGACAACAGCCTTTTAACCGGAACGTCATTAATGAGCCCTTTTTATCCAAGTATGTGGAAGGCTGGGGTAAAGAAGGAGACATGGGATTCATTGCAGTAAATAGCATTGGCTTATCTGTAGGCTCAATTACGGCCCGGTTGTTCACTGAAGACAATAAAGGATTTGGATATGTTCGTCATGATATACCAGAACTAGGCTTGGCTGTAAAGGCTGAATATCGAGGAAGAGGAATTGGTGCAGCGTTGATAAAAACACTTATTGATGAAATGAAAGAAAAGGGCATAAAAGGAGTATCATTAAGTGTAGATCCGGGCAATTTGGGAGCAGTGAGATTATATCAACGATTTGATTTTAAAGAAGTTGGAGTCGTAGGTACATCTATAACTATGGTTACATACCTTTAGATTGATGAACTAACAGGAACGTTTGCTTAATCAAACAGCGGCAGTCTAGGACTTAATTTCGTCCATGGCTGCCGCTGTTTATATCGCTAAGGATGATCTCATTTAGACACGGTTATAAGGTCATTGTATTGGTCAGCCTGCCCAGCTGTTCGATCTCCACGGTCACGACATCGCCAGCATGCAGATATACCTGCTTCTCCGGCGGATAACCGAGTACCACGCCTTCCGGTGTACCTGTCAGAATGATGTCCCCCGGCTCCAGCGTCATATGCTGTGAAATGTAGCTGACAATCTCATCACAATGGAAGATCATATCTGACGTATTCGAAGATTGCCGTACTTCACCGTTAACCGTGCAGGTAATTCTCAAGTTATTCGGATTCCCTATTTCATCCGCTGTAACCAGATACGGACCTACGGGTGCGAACTTATCACAGGTTTTGCCGAGCAGCCACTGCTGGGTACGGAATTGCAAATCACGGGCCGATAGATCATTCGCACAGCAATAGCCGAAGACGTAATCAAGTGCATCCTCTTTACTTACATTATAAGCCTTACGACCAATCACTATGGCCAGCTCAGCCTCATAGTCCACCTGCTGAGAAACCGCTGGTAGCGGCACCTCCTCCTGATGCCCGGCCAGCGCATTGTTAAATTTGCTGAACAGAATCGGCGTCTGCGGGATCGCTGCCTTCGTTTCTTCCGCATGCTTGCGGTAGTTGAGGCCCACGCAGAGGATTTTACCCGGATGGGTCACCGCCGGCCCAAAGGCGAGTCCGGCTTCATCAAGCAGCAAATGGCTGTTGGCCGGGTTACCGTGAGCGAAATCGGTAAGACTAAGCAGCTTATCAAGTACTGCATCTCCGCCTGAAATGGCCTGATGGATATTTAGGTCCGCTAACTCCGTCTGTCCGCTTGCTTCAGCAGCTCCGGCAACGTCTACAATCCCTGCATCCGTATGTATACCCAGCTTATAACCGCCATCCTGCACATAATTGAGCAGCTTCATCGTAAATCTCTCCTCTCAGCTTAGGGAAATCTCGCTTGCTTTTACAAAAATAGCACATCCTCTGACATGTAACTACTCCATCTGCTATCAAAATCCTTACAAGATTTACAGACTAATAGATGATAACATACACAAGGACTTTTGCATGTCATCATTTTGTCTAAGCTCGGAGCGTATCCTACACAGCTACAACAAGGGTGGATAAATCTATCCGCTTTGGCCAGCGCATTGACAGTGGTGAAAAAGCATCGTTAAACTGGACTTACAGGTCAAATATGCGGAGGGCTGCCGGCTATGAAGAAGCTGCTACTTTTTATGCACAAAATCCGCTTTAAAATGTTCGTCATCATCCTTGCCTGTATGCTGACGGTTGCACTATCGATCAGCCTGATTGCCTACGGGTATATTACCGATCTGCTGACCGAAAAACAGATGAGCCAGATGAAATCGTACTCGGACCGGCAATCCGAGCAATTGGAACGGATTCTATCGGATATCCAGGCTCCGCTCGGCCAGCTGGCCGGAAAGCTGTCGGAAACGGACCAGTCGCGGGAAGGTATTACCCGTGTGCTTCAGATGTATCAGTATTCCGTGTATCCTTTTTCCAGAGGCATGTATTTCATTGCCCCGGACTACTCTGTTTATGAAACGGCACAGACTACTGTGCTTCCGGAGTCCCTTGTGGATAAGCTGTTTGCCTCTGCCCGGACCTCCTGGACCTCCCTGCAGACTGCCGGCCCCTACCAGTCCAAGAATAAAGGGCTTGTACTTACGATGGCCGTAACCGTTTACAGAGGAATGGACATCCAGGGCATCTTGGCTGCCGACATCGACCTGCTTGCCCTGAACGAGCTGATCGCCGGTATGAATCCTTCTCCCTCCACCTCCACCCTGCTGTTCAACCCGGAGATCCAGCCGATCCTCAGCTCTGTTAAAGTACGGCAGGATGAATACAGCGGTCTTTTTCCCCAGATCAAAAGCTATCTTCAGCAGGAAGCCGCCGGCGTGCTCCCCTTGTATACAGCGAATGAGGAATTTGTGGCTCTGTTCGGCAGCCCTAATTCGCAGAATTGGCGGCTGGTCAGCTTTGTTGACAAGCAGGACATCCTCGCTCCGGTCACTCAGCTGCGGGTTTATGCCATCTATCTGGTGATCTTTTTTATACTGCTTTCGCTAATTATCTCGTTTTTTTTGGCTCGTTACATTGACGGACCGATCTCCGGCCTGATTCTGCAGATGCGCCGTATTCAAAAAGGTAATTTGGGGCTCCGGGTCCAGCTGAAGCGCAAGGATGAGTTCCGCACGCTGGCAGACTCCTTTAACGTCATGCTGGATCATATCGGGGAGCTGATTGACGACAAGCTGAGAATTGAAAAGATGAAAAAGCAGTACGAATTCCGCGCGCTGCAAGCCCAGATTAACCCGCATTTTCTCTACAATACGCTTAACTCCATTAATGCCTTGGTCGACCTGAAACGGACGGACGAAATCGCCAAGGTGCTGCATGCGCTCGTTAATCTGCTGAATTATTCGATGGGCAAAGGGGAAGCGCTGACTTCGCTGGGCGATGAGCTGCAGGGACTGAAGCATTACGTATATTTGCAGCAAATCCGCTACCAGAACAAATTTGCGGTTACCTTTAAGGTGGATGAAGAAATACTCGATTGTCAAATTCTAAAGCTGACCCTGCAGCCAATTGTGGAAAATGCCATTTTTCACGGAATTAAGGAAAAACGGCGCGGAGACGGGCAGATTACGGTTGGCGGCAGGTTGCACAAATCCAAAATCGTACAGCTCTACATAGAAGACAATGGCACTGGGATCCCAGCCGGGCGGCTTGCCGGACTATTGGAGCCTTCCGACCACGGCTTTCATGCTTCTGAAGAGCTTCCGCGTTACTCGTCAATGGGCCTGCGGAATGTTCATGAGCGGCTGCAGCTGCAATTCGGAGAGGCTTACGGTCTGAAAATTGAAAGCACTGAAGGGCTTGGCACCAAGATTATCATTTCCTTCCCGGCGCTGAGAGGAGGACAGGCAGATGAGCATTAATCCGGTTGTACTGGACAAAATCCGTTGTATCGTAGTAGATGACGAGGCGCTGATCCGCGAGAGGTTCCGTTATGCTTTTCCGCTGGAGGAGCATGGCTTTGAAATTGTCGGGGAAGCGGAGGACGGCGAAGAAGCGCTGGAGCTGTGCCGGCAGCTGAGCCCTGACATTGTCATTACCGATGTGGTAATGCCCCGGATGAACGGACTGGAGCTGACGGAGCAGCTGAAACAGCAGATGCCGCAGGTCAAAGTAATTATTCTGTCCAGCTTTCAGGAATTCGAATTCGCCCGTAAGGCGGTAATGCTTGGTGCGTTAGGTTATCTGCTGAAGGTGACCTCCGGTTATCAAGAGCTGCTGGACATTCTCGTTCAGGCCCGTTCTGAGATCGAAGCCGACCGGGAGAAAATGCTGCTGTCTATTGAGGAACGCAAGCATCTGCAGGACAGCCAGCCGCTGCTGCGCAAACAGCTCATCCATGATATTATGTCCGGGGCTGTGCAGTCCATATCTAAGCTAAATAGTACCTGTGATTTCGTGAACTGGCACAGGCCTGCACCGGCGTATGTACTGGGAATGGTCAGCATAGACCGGTTCACCGCACTCTCCCGGACGTTTCATGCCAAGGACCTCTCCCTGTTCAAGTATGTGATGATGAGGATCATTGAGGAACTTGCGGATGGGAAGCTTTGCTGCAATGTTTACGACTGGGAGCTGCAAAGTATCGGACTGTGGGTTCAGCTGTCCCCATCCTGCGGTGATCAGGAGGAGCTTCAGCTATTCTATGAAAATATTTTGCATCATGCGCGAAAATATTTGCCGTTTACCGTCTCTGTCTGTATAAGCTCAACACACCGCATGGATACCATCCCGCAAACCTGGCCGGCATCGTTAAGCTCGGCTTTCGGCGAATTAGAGGAGCTGAGGGCCGCTCTGTTCTATCACGGGCACGGCGGGCTGCACATTTGCGAGGCCGCATCAGGAGCCGGACAGGAGAACATGCTTGGAGCTGAACCAGCCGCTGCCTTGAATGATCATAACTCATCTTTACCGGAACTACCGGACCCGGTGGAACGGCTTGCCGGCTGGAGTGATCCGTCACAGCTTCAGCGGCTGGTGCATGACGCATACATACGGCCTTTTACCAGGATGCAGCTCCGGCCTGATGAACTGCTTCGCTGGATGGAGGAACTGGCCGTGCGCTGGACTACGGCAGATGCTGATTCCCGCAGCCGTTTTCGCTCTGAGCTCGGCGGCATCGAGACGATCTTCGACGCTGAAGAATTTCTGCTCCGCCTGTTCATGTGGAAGCAGAGTGCCATCCAGCTATCCTTCGACCAGCCTGTGCAGCGCAGCGAAATCCAAAAGGCGCTGGATTACGTCGCCAGACATTACCGGGAGCCGGTCAGTGTAGCGGATATCAGCGAATACACCGCCATCAGCCCGAACTACTTCAGTCATTTGTTCAAGGCGCAGACCGGTATTAACTTCTCCGATTACGTAACCCGCTACAGGATTGAGAAGTCCAAACAGTACCTGCGTGAAACGGATAAGCAGGTCGGCGAAATCGCCGAACAGGTCGGCATCCCTGATTATAAATACTTCGCCCGGATTTTCCGCAGGCTGGTCGGCAAAACCCCCAGCCAGTACCGGGAGGAAGAAGGCTTGCGTACGGGCAAAGTTTAGGGGCAGGAAAAAGGAGTACTCCGCAATGTTTCGGGAATACTCCTTTTTGTTGTTGCTAGGTATTTGCCCGTAACTGCGGCATTAGGCTAAATCAAGGGCATTTTTGCCCTTCATTTGACCGCGACATTCCATACCATATATGCGCCTAGAGTGCATCAGCCGCAACTATCAGCTCGAAGACTGAGCCGGCGGCAAACAATGTGCCGGCCTTCGGCTTGAAGGTCACGGTGGTTACGGCTGCGGTATTCTTCCACCGGCCGCCGTACAAGGCCAGGCGGCCGCTGGCTGCGCCGATCAGTGACAGAATATGCTTATGGCGGTCGGTCTCAGCGTGCCGGATAATGGACAGTGCACCGCAGCCGTATTGGCCGGCCTCTGCCCCACCGCCCGGAATGACTCCGATTTCATTGTCTGTCTGCAGCATCGTCTCATGCGTTCCCTCGATGTTGAGTTCCCCCTTGGCCGATGCCCTGCGGATGGCATAGCTTGCTGCAGAGGTATCATTGTTAAGCTCGATCAGCAGCCGGTCCTCTTCCGCGCTGCTGTTTGTTCTGGCAACCACTACTGCACGGAGGCCGACACTTCCGGCAGGAACCTGAAGCGTGACCGAAGCTTCACCGGAAGCGGAGACAACATGCCGCGCAGCCGGTGTCCCGGACTTGTACGCGCTCATGATTGAACCGGGAAGATAAGATTCTCCGCCCATACCCGGGAAATAATGCAGTCGGGTCAATGCTGCCGTATTCCTTCTCCGGCCGTTCTCCTGGCTGACGGGATAGAAAATATCCTCGTACGCAGCATGCTGGCTTATCCACGGCTTATGGAAATCCGTGCTGCGGTATTCCGGATACATGACCACCAGATTGCCGAAGGATTCCGCTGGAGCTGCTGCTGCTGTTGACCAGCCGACCCGTTTCTCGTTATAAAATTCGTCGATGATTTTAGCATCCGCAATCCCTTCCCCCCCGAAACGCTGAACAGGATAATTTGAAGAGGCGCTATCCTGATTCAGCTCTTGATATACCCGGTCGCCCTGACGGGTAGACACACTATGGCTGGACCGGAGATACATCAGCAGGATCAGATGATTGGCATCCGTTGGCAGCGTGCCGAACGTGAATTTCTTGGACTGCGTATCCGGCAGCCGGTCTGTGGCCAGCAGCGCTTCATCGACTGCATATAAGGTGATGATGGAGCCTGTTGCCCAATGGTTAAACCCGCCGGGTACATTCTGCCATGGCCGAAGTGTAATAGAGTCAACCGCTGCTGTGCTCTCCCAGGCTCCGGCATGACGCTGCAGTCTTGTCTCCAGCGAAGAACCCATACTCTGCCAGAGCTTCAGATTGTCTGTACGGAAGGCAAAGGGAAACAGCAGATAACCGCCTCCATACCCTGCATTTGAAGGAGGGATGTCTACGCCCTGGGCAATATCAGTATTCGTCGTGCTGGTTGTCGTTACCGTAGAACCGGATGCAACGAATTCTCTGCGGTTATAGTGGGCGGCGGTATCACCGTTCAGAATAACCTCACAGAATCTGCGCTCCGTATAGGTCTGGGCAGCATTGACCTCGACAACCAGATGCCGAGTGCCTTCAGGTACGAGTGCTGCCAGAGAACTGAAGGTTACATCAGGCAACGGTGTGCCTTCCACCTTGATTTCAGCTACACGTATTAACGGCAAAGAAGATAGAATACTCATGAATAATCGCTCCTTTGAATATGGAATAGATATTCTATGAACAAAAAGCCTACTACTTCTGCCATTCTCAATTATCAGGTGCAGCAGCGGCCAGCCCCGCTTTAATCTGCCGGGCAATCCAGAAGCTTTCAGCTGGTTTTGCATTAACAGTTCCTGCATCATCTGACAACCCGTCCGGCCACGGTTCATCTGCAATATAGGCGAGAGCAGCATGCTCCGGAATCATTCCAAGGTTCCGGAGTTCCTCAACTGCCGGCAGCATAAGCAGCTCACCTGTACCTGCAGCTTCCCCAGCTTCTGCCGGCCAGCGGACATCCAAATACGCTTCTTCCGGATAATAACCCGGCCGTAGACGCAGATACAGCCGGTTACTGTTAAGGTTCCATTCCATCCAGCTGCCATAAGCCGTTTCATCGGAAAGCCGGAAACCTGTCAATACCGCAGTCAGTGTACCAGGAACGGCCTGCCGGACGACCAGAGATGAATCAGCTTGCCCAATAATCCTGCCGGCAGCAAGCAAGCCTTTGCCGTTCTTATAGGCAATCTCAATCCGGTTCCATCCTTCTGCCTTCTGCTGCTTCAGACAGCGGGCCTCATACAGAACGCTTACCCCGGCATTCTGCAGCAGGCGGTCTGCCGCCAGCTGTACCTTTACCGGCTCCAGTTGCTCGCCGTTCCAAGCCCCTTCTTCCTGCAGCAGGTCAACCAGCTCATGTTCAACACCACCGTCAACCTTTACATTCATTCCACTGAATAAAGTCATCCGGGACTTTGTAACCTCTGTCAGTAAGGCGCTTCCGTCTGCAATCAGCACTACTCTTCTGCCTTGAAGGGCTAAGGCTGCTGCAGAGACAACCGCTGCGGTTCCAGCGCCAATTACCGCTATGTCAAACTCCCCAAGCTGCGGAATCGCCCCTTCTTCGTCCGGGTTACCCGCCATGCTCCAAGGAAGAAGCCGGGTAGCCGCGTTGCGGACATAACCGCGCGGATCGGCTGACGCTGCGGCCGCAGCTCCAGTGTCCTTCCCATGCTCCCCGGTCAAGTCTGCCAGCAGCGCTGCTGCCCTGAGCTCAAGACTCCAGCTTAGCGATTCCGGCCGGTCCCCGTGCATCCGGTAATCACTGCCCGCTTCACCGGATTCCAACCACGCCGCAACAGCTCCGGCAACCTCAATGCGCTCCCCGTCGTTAAGCAATGGACAAACAGCTGACAAGTAATCCAGTAAAAAGGTGCTGTGAACAGTGCCCGGCTGCTCTTTAAGTGCAGCTACAGCCAGAATCACTCCGGCGGTGCTTTTCAGCATGCGCAGCAGAACAAACGATGCAATCCAGAACGGGACGCATTTGGGATGATTGCTGAGCTTATTCATATCCCTGTAGGCAATGCGTTCCAGAAGATATGGAACTGTCTCTTCTCTTCCAAGCATGGCCAGTGTGATAGCAGCACAGAATCTTGCCTCCGGTGTGCCTTCCTTAAGCTTGCTTTCCAGCAATAGGGCGGCCTGACGGTCCTGTGCAGCTGCAGCAGAGCTGCCCAGTAACCAGACTGCCTTCCACCGCTCGTCCGTCTCGAAATAATAGGCAAGCTGTTCGCTAAGAGAAGCGGCGCTCTCCCTTCCCAGCTCCACACCAGCCAGCTCACCGCGCTTAAAGCGCAGATTCCGGCCATGAGTCCGCCGCAGTTCCTCCGCTTCCAGCACTTCCCGTTCCACCAGCCGCTTCTGCAGCCCTGAACGGTCGAGCTCACGCGGTGTACAGCCGGAACGGATACTCATCGCAGCAGCAACCCCTGCGGCCTCGCCAACCTTATGCATATCCTTTTGCATCCGTACGCCCATTCCGACATCACGGTCTACCGAGAGTGCCCGCCCGGCTACCAGCAGATTTCCGAGACCGGCAGGCAAAAGCGCCCCGTATGGAATATCGCACCAGAGCCCCTTCACGAACAGGCCCATCACCGCAATCCACAGCTGGCTGAATTCACTTTCATTCCCTGTGTCGAAGCCGTGATTATCCAGATGGGAATAGCTGCGGCAGATCACCTCCGGTGAAGGCCGGTCTTCAATATAATCCTGCAGGGTAATCGTTGCGTCACCCTCGATCAGACCGCCTTCCCGAACCCCGAGCATGGACGACACGGCAAAATAATGCGCTCCTTGTGTATACCCTTCCCTGACCCATTCCCGGCCGCGGATAAAAGCGCGCGACACATCCCAGGGATCATACGGATCTACCCACCCCGCATCGAGATTGTCATACCCGATCTCACCGTTCAGTACTCTGCGTGGAATGAAGGAGTAATTTTGGTACACGCCGTCGAGCTCCCTGCCGTACCGCAGTCGGCCGCCGGCCATGCGTACCAAATGGGCATTTCCTGTGCTGTCGATGGTTACCCGGGCGCGGATTTCCAGCCGCCCGGCCGGAGTTAACACGCGCACTCCTTCAACATTCTCCTCATCTTTTATGACCTCATAAACTGCTGAGTTCAGGTAGACCCCAATCCCCTTTTCCCGGCATAGGGCGGCAAGCACTACCCGTTTGGCATCCGGATGAAAGCCCTTGGTCTTTCCCCCGAACACTGCGGCTGCTTCTGCGGTACGGCGGTCAATCTCCTCCTGCAGCCCCCCGGGTGACCCGTAGTAATAACGGTGGATACCACCGCGGGTAGCTACTCCGCCGAGTGCAGTATCATTTTCGACCAAAATGACCTTTGCGCCTTCCTCAGCGGCCGCAATTGCCGCCACACAGCCTGCTGTCCCGCCTCCAACCACGAGAACCTCCGCCCGGACGGATTGTGATCGACTCATGCTACACCTCCTGCCTGATTAGCCTTTAATGGAACCGGCCAGACCTTCGATGAAATACCTCTGCAGGAACAGGAAAACGATGATGATAGGCACTACGGACATAACCGCTCCCGCCGCCAGCCCGGTCCAGTCCACACTGTTGGTTCCAAAGAAGTTATACATCCCGACACCCAGCGTCCGCAGCGACGGCTTGCTTAAAGTGAACGTCAGCGGAACAAAAAACGCATTCCATGCCCCGATAAAGCTGAAAATGGTTACTGTGCCCAGGATCGGCTTCGACAACGGCAGCATAATGCTGAAGAACATCCGGAAATAACCGGCCCCGTCAATCGTTGCGGACTCCTCCATCTCTTTGGGCAGCGAGGCAAAGTAGCCGACAAACAGCAGAATGGATACGATTTTGGACGGACCCGATTCGGCCAGGATGACGCCCATCAGCGTATTGTTGAAGCCCAGCCCGACGATCAGCTCAAACAGCGGGAGAATGGTGAAGCCTTTGGGCAGGAACATCGACATGACCAGCATCGTCATGATCAGCTTTTTACCGGGCATGCTGCCTCTTCCCAGCGCGTAACCTGCCATTGAGGTAAGAACAAGGACCAGCAGTACGACAGATGCGGTAACGATAACCGAATTAAAGAAATATTGATAAAAGTTAGCCAGATCCCAGGCCCTCACGAAATTATCAAGCGTCGGCTCCTTGGGAATGATGTTGATTCCGCCAAGGAACATTTCACTTTGCGATTTGAAGGAGGACGAGATAATCCAGATGAACGGATAACTCCAGATTAGTGTGAAGACAAGCAGCAGGATTTGGGCCGGCAGCTGTCTCAGGAATCGGTTTAGGCGGTACATTGGGCTTAGGCTCCTTTCGTGCCGGATCTGCGGGCATATTTGCCGGTCAGCGCTTGAATGATGACGACAACAAGGACGGCCAGACTGAATAGGATGCCTGCTGCCGAGGCGAAACCGTAACGGGATGAACCGCTTTCCGGTTCGAACGCATAGCGGAATATATAAGTCTGCACTACATCAGTCGCCTTCACCGGCCCGCCTTCAGTCATCGTACGGACCAGATCAAACGGATCCAGGTTGTTGATAAAAGTGAGCAGAGTAATGACAAGACCAATTGGCGCCAGCATCGGAACAGTAATCCGGAAAAAGCTCTGCACCTTGCTTGCCCCGTCAATTTTTGCCGCCTCAAACAGTTCGCCCGGAATCGTTTGCAGCCCGGCAAGCCAGTAGATCATGGGAGTTCCGAAGCTTTTCCAGACAGAAACAGCGAGTAGTGTCGGAAGCGCGAGTGCTGTAGAACCGAGGAAGTTAATCGGCTCATTGATCAGCCCTGTGCCCAGCAGCATTTCATTAATCGCGCCGCCCAGCGGGTTCAGCAGAATCGAGAAAATAACGCCGATAACCGCCGTAGTAGAGATAACGGGCACGAACAGCAGCAGCCTGTATACATTTCTCCCTGAAAGAAACTGGTTGTTGAGAATGACCGCAACGATGAGTGCCAGCGGCATCTGGATCAGCACATGCGTCAGGGCGAACAGGAACGTGTTCATAAAAGCATTCCAGAAGCCCGGATCGGATGCGACCTCCCTGAAGTTGCCAAGCCCGATAAAGTCCGTCGGCCAGCCGATGCCGTCCCAGTTAAAGAACGAGTAGTACCAGCTTGCAATCATCGGCCACAGAGTAAAAGCGGCAAAGAACACCAGCATCGGCAGCACGAACAGGTAATGATAACGGTGCTTCTTGATCTGTTTGAACAGCTCCGCTCTTTTGGAGAGCGGAGCCTTGCCGGCGGAAGCAGGAATACTCTGCTGTGGTGTGCCGTAACCCATTGTGAATTCACTCCTGTCTGTTTCTGTATGGTTTCCGGGGCCTTGAGGATCAGCGCTTATTCGATGATATAATTCTCCATCGGGTTCCAATTCGGATACTTCAGGTCTTCTCTGCTGAATTTGATGCCTCCGTCGTTTGCAATCTTGATCTGCTCATCGATGACCTTATTGGCCTTGGCATCATAATCCTCCGCCAGCGGCACCGGATCCTCGTTGCTGACCACCGCCTTCAGGAATACCTCCTGAATCTTCGGCTTCGGCATGGCATCGCTTATGCTCTTCGAGAACTGGTCATAGTTCTGGTTATTCGTATTCACAGCCGGAGCCATCCGGATAGTCTCATCCATTACCTTTACGATCTGCTCCATATCCGCCGACATCGCAATGCCCTCCATTGCTGCTGGCATCAGCACGAGCTCTTTTGCATATTCGTAATTCGCCCGTTCAAACTCCACTGACCCGAGGAAGTCCAGCACCTTCCAGGCGGCTTCCTTCACCTTTGACTGTGAGCTCATTGCATAACGCGGCTCGGCAATCGTCGGAGTATCCCGGTATCCGCTCCGTCCGGCATCAGGGATCGGTGCAGCTGCAATGCCCATATCCATGCCCTCATTCAACTTGCGGATTTCTTCTGCCTGCCATGCTGCACCGATGAACATCGCTACCCGTCCGGCTGCGAATTGCTGGTGCATCTGGGCGGTATCCCAGTTCTCCCAGCCAGGCGCCACAATCTTCTGCGCGTTCAGCTTACGCAGGATTTCCACGACCGGTGTCGCCGACTTCGACGAGAACTGCCCGGTTTTGAGATTGATAATTGTGTTGCCCTCGTATCCGATTACCCCGCCTTCAAGCCCTGATCCGAGGCCGGAGACACTCAGCCCAAACACCGCTGGCGCCTTGCCCATCATAGCGAAGCCGTACACCTGGCCTTTGCCTTCTTTTGTGATTTTGGTGGCTGCTTCCACAAATTCACTGTGCGTCTTAGGCGGCTCGCTGTAGCCGTATTGCTCCAGAATAGTCTTGTTGTAGTACAGCGGTCTTACCTTGTCGAAGCGCGGGTCGCGGACCGGAATCCCGATGACCTCCCCGTTCACCCGGGTCTGGCTGGTACGGCTGAAGGCCCCTTCCGGGAAACGGGCCACAAAAGCATCATCCATGTAGCTGTCCAGCGGCTCTACCCATTTATTGTCGTACACCGTTCTCGCCTGAGGCTGACCGCCTTCAATAAAGAAGATATCCGGGCCTTCGTTAGCGGCAAAAGACAGCTGCAGCGCATTGTTATACTGCTCCGTCGGATTGGCAATGACCGTGACCTTAACCTCTGGATTCGCTTTCATAAAAATGTCCATTTGTTCCTTGTAAAAAGCTTCATCACCCGGTCTGGCCGAGACAATTGAGAAATTTACTTTCTGCACTTCAGCGGCTGTAGCCGCAGGTGTCGTTGTAGCCGCCGAACCGGACGGCGCTGTTGTAGCTTCACTGCTTCCGGCATTGTTATTGCCGCCGCAGCCGGCCAATATCCCGGTAAGGGCAAAAACCGCAGTCAGAGATCCGATCAGTGAACGTTTTCTTGTCACTTGCATGCACTCCCCTTTATTTAGGATCGATCATCGCTGGAACCTGTTCCTTTAGATTACAGTCCTATTGTAGCAAGCACTCAAGATTTAACGTATCCCATGCATCTACAAACCGGGTGGAAATATCTATTCGCTTGAGCTGCCAAAACAAAAAGCAGCTCCCCTCCAGGGAAAGCTGCTTAAAGGCCATTGCTATTTGGATAATACTGCTTTTAGTGTAACCACTTCATATGGTGTAAGCATGCGGGTTACCGTCCCGCCGTTTACCGACAGCAGCGGGTTCTCCGCCGGCTGTTCCATCAGATTGGTCTCTGTTACCCTGACCTGACTTCTGCCATGCCCTTCAGCCGGAGCTTCCCCGCCTGCCTGCTTCTGTCCCTCCAGTCCGGCGGAAAAAGCCAGCTCCACCTGTTCCCTGCCGCCGCCTGATTCATACAGCCGGATTACAGCTCCGCCGGAGTCTTCGGCTATCTTGATTGCATCGACAATACCATGCCGGCTCTGCACCTCCAGTAATGAAGCCATAGAAGGGCGTATGCCATCATGTGCTGTTGTGGCGTATATCGTCAGCGGCTGATTAAGCTCAAAGCCTTGCCGTACCACTCCGCCTTCCCTCCAGCCACCTTCATGCGGATACAGGGAATACGTGAACTCATGTACACCGATATCAGCTGTAATATCCGGCCAGCGCGGGGAGCGCAGCAAGGACAGACGCATAACGCTGCCTTTGATGTCATAGCCGTATTTGCAATCGTTCAGCAGGCTTATCCCGTAGCCGCCTTCCGACAAATTTGCCCAGCGGTGTCCGCATACCTCAAACTGAGCTTGCTCCCAGCTCGTATTGTTATGGGTCGGCCGTTCAATGCTGCCGAATGGAATTTCATAGACTGCCTTTGAGGAGCGGATATCTACCGGAAAAGCAACTTTGAGCAGCTTATGCTCCTCGTGCCAGTCCACCCGGGTTTCAAAATCCACACGGCGGGACTCATGATACAGAACCAGACACTGTTCAATCATCGAATCATTCAGCTGCCAGGAGAATCTCAAGATGTCCCTGGTGTTTCCTTGAAGCATGACTTCACTGGAGAGCAGAACGGCTTCCGCCGCCGGCTGTTCCGCAAAATGCGGATCAATTTCCCAGGCATCCCAGACCGTCGGGCGGTCATGGAACAGCTGCAGATGATTGGCGGCAGTGTCAGGCTTAATCAGCTCACGGCCTGCAGCTTTATCAACCCAGGAGACAATACGCCCGGAATCGTCAAATCGTAAGCTGTAGTAGGCCGTTTCCCATCGATCCAGATTTGCAGTTCCGGCAATATCACGGCCGGGCGCAGAATCCTGTGTAACGGATGTAACTGTCTCCGCTGCGTCATCCGCCTTATCCCGCAGCCAGACCGTAGTATAACCCAGCGAAGGTATCTCTCCCGGACAAAAGTTCATCTGGTAACTGTCCTTTGATTTCAGCAGATCGTATGGTAGCGGATTTCCGCCGGCGTCGTACGGGACTTTATTCAGCAGTTCGACTCCTCCGGTTAGGAGTGCAGCATCACTGCGGTTCCAGGAAAGGCTGTTAAACAGAAGCAGCGGAGTCCCTGTTCCCCGGGTATCAACGGCTGCGGCAAGAGCCTTGAGTGCAATGCCGAGCGCCTTTTCACCGCGGTTGAATATTTCCTCATAGTGCTCAGCTGATTTAACATACACTTCAGGGATGGAAGTGCCGGGAATAATATCATGGAACTGGTTCAGCAGCAGTAGCTCCCAGCCTTCCTGAAGCCTGCCCTGCTGCAGCTCCGCACATCCCTCAAGTGTCGCCGCACCTGATAAATAGGACAGGGAGTTCCAGATTTCGGCTTCGCGGTACAGCGCCTCTGCCTTACGGTTCCAGCGCTTGTTGCTCCCGTGTGTCGTGTAGGTTCCCCTGTGCAGCTCCAGGTACATGTCGCCCGACCATACTGGCAGCTTGGGAGCAGCATCGCGGACACCGTCAAAGAAGTCATGAGCTGTGCTGAACCGGCTCACCGGAAGTCCGGGCAATGCCGCAGAACGGCCAATGACCTCCAGCATCTCCCGGGTCACGCCGCCCCCGCCGTCTCCGTACCCGTACAGCAGCATCTGCTCCGGATGAGCTTTCTTCTGTTTGAAGCTGTCCCAGTGCTCACCAACATCTCCCGGGAGTGTATTCTCGTTAAGACCATGATTCAGGAAGGACAGAATTTTCGTTCCGTCAATGCCTTCCCAGTAAAACAGATCGTACGGAAAGGCGTTTGTGTCGTTCCAGTTCATTTTGGTGGTCATGAAATATTCAACGCCGGACTTCTTCAGAAGCTGGGGAAGGGAGGCACAATAACCGAACGTATCAGGCAGCCATTCCACCCGTGAGGTTTTGCCGAATTCCCGTTCATAAAAGGCCCGCCCGTACAGTAGCTGCCGGACCAGTGATTCCCCGGAAGGAATGTTCAAATCCGGCTCAACCCACATTCCGCCGACAAGCTCCCAGCGTCCGTCTGCTACGCGCTTTTTGATGCGCTCATATAAGTCAGGAAAATGCTTCTTTACATAAGCGTAGAGCTGCGGCTGGCTTTGCGAATACAGGTAATCATCATAATGCTCCATAAGCGTAATAACGGTTGAAAAGGTACGGCTGGTTTTGCGCACGGTTTCCTTCAGCGGCCACAGCCAGGCGAGGTCGATATGCGACTGACCTACCATATGCATCGTTCCGGCGTCCCCCGGATTCCGGCTGCCCGCGGCGGCCTGAAGTTTGCTTAGCAGCTGCTCCTCAGCCTGCTGGAAACGTTTCTCGTCCGCCTCCGCCGGGTCCCCGATAAACAGAATGGCATCCTCAAGCGCTTGCTCCAGCTGAAGACGTTCAATCGAACGCTCCGCCAGTCGGTTCAGTGTGTCCAGACAGACGGTCACCGTGAAATACAGGCTTTCTGCAGCCGGGTTTACAGTCACCAGCCGGGCTTCCTGAAAATGCACAGGCAGAGCATCATTATCCTTTTGACCATTTAAAGGATCGTCAGGAATCAGCGGCACATGATACAGCTCTATACTCAGCTTCAACTCACCGCTTGCCGCAAGCGTCTTGGACAGAGGAACAAAGCTTCTGTTCTTGTCGAGTCCATGATAAGGCGACCCGTTAATGGACAGCAGTCCCTCTCCCCCGGCCTTGAATACGATTCCGGCCTTTTTATCCGCCCAATCTGCCGGTATTATGACCGTAGCTTCCATAAACAGCGTTTCTCTTACCTGGCTCTGCAGGCGGCCGGGAGCAGCGGTTTCCTTTTCAGCATCATACCGGTACCCCCCTTCATCCGCATAAAACGCCCTTTGCAGGGACCACTCCCCGATGTCGCGGCTTTCCTTAATCCATCGCAGCTGCAGCTCTTTCTGCAGCCGGTTAACTCTTCTGATCAGCGGCATGTTCATTCCTCCCGGATAATGAGTTCGCAGAGCTATTCAAAGAATTTTATAAGCAGGGTATGAATTTCATAGGGCTTGAATTCAAGCTCGATTTCACCGCCGCAGTTAACCTCTCCCTGTGGGCGCTCCATGAGATCGCACAGCTGCCAGGAATGAACAGGATATCCGCTGCTCAGCTTGACTTTCCGGCGGCCGCCGAAGAATTCATGCAGCCGGATCACACAGCTGTCACCCTGCTCGGAACGTTTAATGGCGTCAATTGCAATTCCGGCGCTATCTGTGCGGATCAGCGATTTGTTCTTTTCCCCGGAAAAGACTCCCTGGACCGCCTGCAGCGGATTGTTAAGCATCCACGCTTCCTCTGCTGTACGGCCTTCAGCCCAGTCTCCCTCATGCGGCAGCAGGCTATAAGTGAACCGGTGTTCACCCTGATCGGCCTGCCAGTCCGGTGAGGTTGCCGATTTAATCAGCGACAGACGCATCACATGATCCTTGATGTCATACCCGTACTTGCAATCATTAAGCAGGCTTACGCCGTAGCCCCGCTCCGACAAATCCGCCCATTGATGCCCCACGCTCTCAAAACGCGCGTAATCCCAGCTTGTATTCCAATGAGTCGGACGCTTCACATTACCGTACTGGATATCATAGGTAGCCTCTGTCGAACGGATGGTGACCGGAAAAGCAACCTTAAGCAGCTGGTGCTGCTCATGCCAGTCAACCAGCGTCTCAAAATCAATCCGGCGGCTTACGGCATACACTTTTACCTTCTGGATGATCGAAGAGTCCATGTACTTCCAGGAGAACTGCAACACGGCAACGAGCGGACCTGATTCAACCAGCTGAGCAGAGACAAGTGCGGTAATTTCCCGTTTTTTCTCCTGATAATACAGATCAATGTCCCACGCATCATACTGCTTCGGCTTATCCTCGAACACCTGCAGCACATTTCCGCATTCCCCTGCAGCAAGCACCTCGCGGTCAGCATCACGGTCATACAGGCGGCATAGCTGTCCAGAGGCATTCCATTGCATAATATAGTGAGGCGTTGTCAGGGTGGAGTTTTCCCATTCAAAAGAGTTCGTTTGAACTGCCGGTTCAACAGGTTCAGTTCTGTCTGCACTAATGACTGCTGCAGCCAGCATCGGGATCTCCGGCGCTTCGATCAGCCATTTGTTGTCCAGCTGCTGTGCACGCAGGACTGAACCCTTCTCATCCCGCCACTGTCTGTATTCTGAATCTTCGGCGGTTACGCTGAGCAGTCCTACCTGGTCAAAGGAAGCCCCGTTAAATACCGTATATACTGATTTGCCTGAATCCGGTATGGAGGAAGCTGTTAAAGATTCCCCTGCATTCCGGGCTGCCTGAATACCGATCCGCTCTGCTTCCGCATACTCCGCGCGCGAATCCTCGTAGACCTCGCGGATGGATGAGCCCGGGATAATATCATGGAATTGATTGCGCAGGATAATTTTCCAGCCCTCATTTAATTCCTCCGCCGGGTATTTCCCGAAGCTGCCCGACTCGGCAGCCAGCAGCACCTGAAGCCACTCCGCTTCCCGGTACAGCAGCTCCAGCCGGCGGTTCATTTTTTTATTGTAAGCCTGGCTGGTATAGGTTCCTCTATGGTACTCAAGGTACAGCTCACCGTCCCAGGTATGGACATACTGATCCGTGCTGCGGATGGTCTCATTCAGGCGCTCAAAATAATCATCCGCCCGGCCCGGTTTCAGGTTCGGCACCCCAGGTATGGCATCGAGCCGGCGCCGCATCTCCAGATGCTCCCGGTTTACCCCGCCGCCGCCGTCTCCGTATCCATAGGCTAGCAGCAGATCGCGGTTCAGATTCTTGTCCCGGTAGGAATCCCAGATGCCCTGGACAGCGAACGGTTCCATTAAGCCGTTGTAAGTATAATACCAGGCGCTGGATTCCGGTCCTTCCGGTGTAGTAATAAAGTGGGCTAGCACCTCGCTCCCGTCCATCCCCCGCCAGTGGAACGTATCATGCGGCATACGGTTGTACTGGCTCCAGCTGATTTTGGTCGTCATAAACGTGTCTATACCGGACTTGCGCAAAATCTGCGGCAGCGCCCAGCTGTAGCCAAAGACATCCGGCAACCATAAATATTTACATTCCACGCCGAATTCTTCCCGCAAAAATTTCGTGCCGTACAAAATCTGGCGTACCAGCGATTCGCCGCTCGTCAGGTTACAATCTGCCTCCAGCCACATCGCACCGCCTGCTTCCCAGCGGCCTTCACAGACCCGCGCGGAAATTTCGGCGTACAACTCAGGGTAGTCCCGCTTGATGTAGTCGTACAGCTGCGGCTGTGTCTGCAGAAAAATATATTCCGGGTACTGCTTCATCAGCCTCAGCACTGTAGAAAAAGAGCGTGCCGCCTTCTCACGGGTATGGGTCAGCCGCCACAGCCAGGCAACGTCGATATGGGTATGCCCTATAGCCGTCACCGTTACCGGGTGCTTCTGTTCCATCGCCGCAAGCCGCGCTGCCAGCTGCTCATCCGCTTCCCTGACAGAGGCGTAAAAAGCTTCGCTGCCCGGCCTCGACCAGTCCAGCAGGCGGAAGGCCCGGTCCAGCGCGCTCTGCAGCTCCTGCTTCAGCGGATCACTGCTGCCTAGCGATTTGTATACGGCCAGCATAGCCCGGCCGGTGTAATAGAGATTGTCGGCTGCCTCATCAAGCCACGCAAGTTCCGCCCGCTTGATCCGATGCTCCTGCGGCACCGGCTGCCCGCCGCCTTCAAGGCCTGACCATAACCGGAAGGTAAAGCTGACGGCCGTACCGGCTGTCTCCGGCTCCAAAAAAACCTCCTGGTGATTGGAGTCCACTCCCTGATACGGCTTCCCGTTTAGAAACAGCAGTGATTCAAAACCGCTGTTATTCCCGCTGCCCGTACGCCCGAAATCGAACAGGCCTACAATACGTTTGCCTAGCCAATGTGCCGGAACCTCTACCGTTCTGTGCAGCCAGAGGTACATATCCCGCCCGGTCCAGTAATCACCGATCCGGTAGGGATCTCCCAGCTTCAAGTCCGGCGGGTATACACCATTAGCCCCCTCCTTGTCTTCAAGGCCAAGCCATTCCGTTAAGACAACTGCCTCACGGTACCGGTAACTTTCCAATTCAGCAATCCGTGCGCCAAGCTTCTCATCTGTCCAAAACAACGCTTTCATCCTCCTTTTTATAACACGTGTTATATGCTATAAAGAAAAGGCAATCCTCTAAGGGGGGATGCCATTTCCAGTGCGGTCCGGCTGATGGCAGGGTCCGCTTTTTGATAAACCATTCAGTAAGCTTAATAAGTTTAGCCAGTGCTACTTTTCCTGACCATTTTAACCAAACATTATGCACTCTCTCCCGGTCTCAAGACCGCCGGCAGCCACAGCTTGCCCGGTTTGCCGTCTTGCCCCTGTTCCAGCTGCTTCAAGATGCAGCGAACGGCTTCCTCGCCCATCTGGACATATGGAATTTCTACACAGCTCAGCCGGGGAACACTCAGGCGGTCGCCTTGGATGGTATTATCAGCGGACATAACCTTCAGCGTATCACCTATGCTGAGACTGAGCTGTCGGGCTGCGCGATAGAGGTCGGGAACCGTGCTTGACCAGTTCACCAGCACCGGCGGCAATGCATTGCTAGCCTGCGCCTGAAGCTCAGTTAGCCAGCTGATCCAACCTTCAACACCCTCCAGCTCATCCATCCGCTTAATCTGCGGCTGATAGCCATGCCGGCTGCACCAATCTTTATAAGCGTTGCGGCGGTTTTTCTCGGACCAGTTGATCCGTCTGCCGTCTGTCCCGTGATGTACCTCCGCATAGACCGGCCCCTCTTGATACTCTGCTTCATCCCTGCACAGATAATCAAGTGCTGTAAGGACACTGCCTCTATAGTCAGCCAGCACGGAGTGGACTCCATCTGTCTCTGCGTATCCTTCCACGGATACGTAGGGAACACCGGCGTCGTGCACTTTAGCAGCCCAGTCTGCACTGCGGTAGCTGGTATTGTCCAGCGTAACAATCCCGTCAATCTTGCGCTGGTGATACAGGTCCAGCAGCGCGCTCCTGGCTTCACCCGGCCTCCGCTCCCCTGGTGAGCAGAGCAGAATGTGGTATCCGGCCGCTTCGCATTCCCGCTGCATTCCTTCAAGCAGCCGCATAAACAGCGGATGTCCGGTATCACCGAATGCAGCCAACGTCATGCTGCGGCCGGTCTTCATACTACGCGCCTGGGCATCCACGTGATAATTCAGCTCTGCGATCGCGTGCAGCACCGCCTCACGGGTCTGGGCGCCTACCCCGATACCTGGTGTATCGTTCAGCACAGCGGATACCACGCTGCGGGATACGCCCGCCAGTTTGGCTACATCATGGCTGGTTACTCTTTTTTTGCTCATATCAGCACCTCGGCAAAAGTATAACACGTGTTATAACATGTGCATAGACCCTTTTATGGGGCTGCAGGAACGCACATGGCGGACTAGTGAGCATGCGGGCTAAGTGCTTGGGTTAGGATCAAAGGGATAAATCCCTTTGATTCAGCTCTTTCACCCAAAGTGGGCAAGATTAATGGGATAAATCCCGTTGATTCAGCTCTTTCACCCAAAGTGAGCCAGATTAATGGGATAAATCCCGTTGATCCTACTCTTTCATCCAAAGTGGGTCAGATTAATGATAATCTCATTACAATGGAAGATCTATACTCTTTTCTCCTCTCATTATTGGTAACTATACAAATCACATTTGTGAATTGATGCACATGCACGATAATAGTATAATTCTATTAGTGAATATGTCTTTATACAGGTACATCCAATGAGGAGGAAGCATCATGGAAGAAGTACGGATTCAGAAAAATGACCGTGCAGTAAGCTTTAGAGTGATTGAAGATGTCGGGGAATATATCGTATTTGATATGTCAATGACCGGACCCGCCCGGAACCGGACGAGTTATAGCGGTGGTGTTTTTCAAGAGGCATGGCAGGCTGTTGAAGAGATTTTAGGGGAAATCAGCATTCCTGAGGAACTCCGCAAATACGCACACAGATACTAACATACGGCCCCGCATAGGGGCTTTCTTTGTAAAATAGAATTGTAAGCCCTTTTCTCTTAAGCTGACGGACTCCCTGCAGCGGAATTGAGGGTTAACCCCAAAAAGACCAGCCTTAAAATGACTGGTCTTTTTGGTCTCCGAATGCATACGGCCTATTCCTCTGTTACTACAACCGTTGTATTTTCGCGCTGCATTACCGGATGCTTCTGCAGTACAAGCGGCTCTGCAAAATGCACACCCGCAAAGAACTGGTCGCTGTGCAGCTGCTGCTCTATTCTGTCCTTAGAAGGTTGGACAGTTAGCTGCCTGAAGATTTCACCGCTTCCATTCACCAGTTCAATCTCAAGCTCCTGCCCTGTCCGGCTTATCCGCAGCTCAGCTCCCGCTTCGGCCTCAAGCTCCAGCTCGGCAAACGGCGCAATATCGATCACTGCCTGAAGTTTGATTCCCTTGAAGCGGTAGGTGTACAGCTGCTCCGCGTTATTCGCTGAATATTCAGCCTCAATCATACCCTCTCCGACTTTTACATGATAATGGAGATCTCTTAACTCCTGCGGAATTCGCGGAGCAAGCCGAACTGTATGATGGATCATATCAGGCCTTACGCCCAGGAAATACTGATACCATACACGCAACTGCTCCGCATTGGACCAGGCCTGCAGATAGGCACCGGTCAGTTTGGCCCAGCTCTCTCCTTCATGCGGGTAGGCATCCAGGTTCTCACTCAGTCCTCCGACGACCCCAAGATGAAGCGCCTGCCAGTTCATATTATGGAAGAGTTTATATGCGGTTTCTTCCTGCCCGGCTTCAATCATGCGCTGCATGGCAATGCCGTTCAGCCAGGTCCACACGGTGCCGTTATGATAAGCTTCATCTTTATGATACTTCTCTGTCAGATGGAAGGGATGGAAGAATGGATGCTGCCGGTCAAGGGAAGCAACGCCCCAAGGATATACCAGCTCCTCCCATGCAGTACGGACTGCGGCATCCTTAAAGTCACGATCTTCGAACATGTCAAAAGCAAACAGCTGGTTCGGACGCAGAGAGAACTCCGGCTCGTCAGCAGCATCCAAACGGTCCGCCAGATACGGATGTGACGGATCGCGGAAATCCCGTTCGAAATTGCTTTTTAACCGGTCAGCCAGGCTTCCCCACTGCTCTGCATTCTTCTGATCGCCCATATATTCTGCAAAATACACACCTGCCCGCAGCTGGTGATACCACAGGGCCTGTATATCATTGGCGCGGGTTTCCCGCGGAGAGTAGGAGTTTAGGTTAGCATCCCGTGCATCCATCCAGGTCTCATTGTCATCATGGGTGAGATAGCCTTTGGCATCCACCCAGTACTTGAGCGAACCTTCGATACTGCTGCGCACCGCCGGGTACAGCTTTTTAATAACCTCTGTATCCCCGGAATATTTAACATAATCCTGCAGCTGGATAATAAACCTCGGGGTCCCGTCAGTCGTGTGGTAGTCAATATTCTCCGGTGCCAGGATATTCGGAACTCTGCCATAATACTTCGAGGTCTCATCTGTGTTCTGGTATTCTGCAAAGGACATAAGAATATGCTTAGCCGTTTCGAACTGGCCGCTGACCAGTACCGCACCCGGAAGAGCGATGAACTGATCGCGGCCCCAGTATTCATTGAACCAGGGGAGTCCGGCATAGATCCCCTCTCCCTGTTGTCTGGTTACGAGCTGATCCATCGTCAGGCTGAGCCAGCGGAGTGCGAGCGTCAGCGGTTCATTGCTACTGGTAACATAAGCATTCTGCTGCAAAAAATCCTCCATACGCTTAATGCGCTCAGCCTTCAGCCGGTTTGCGTGCTTTTCAGTATCCTGAATTAAGGCAGCGGCTTCAGCTAATGTCCGGGCAGCGGAAATATAGAAGCCCCCGGCTTCGCCAACTGTATGGAAGACCTTGCTCCGCAGCGATAACGGATGGTCATTCCGGGGACGCAGTGCAATGATCCACTCCCCTTCCATGGCCTTGAAATAAGCGGTATTCCCACTGAGCTTCAAATACTCCAGCTCTTTTCCTTTTAGCGTAATCCCAATGTCTTTCCCTGCCCCGTTCAGGCTTACTTCAAGCACATTCCGGTAATCAAACAGCCACAGCTCTTCGGTCAGGCTGCCGTGAGTACGGATCATGGAATAAGGGCTGACCTTAACCGCTGCTTGCTGATTATCCAGCTTTTGATGGTCTGCATATAAAGTATATCCGCCAAAGAGCCGGTTCTTCGCCACGTTCAATCCCTCAAAATAAGCGTGTTCAGGATGATCCGTTACATGGGATTGGGTAAAGTAATATACCGCTTCTTTATTGGTGAACGAGACTGCGCGGTTGTCCTTCCGTTCAACGGTCATCGTCATTTTGTCCAGAATAGACGGTTTTGCACCTGATGTCATGACTGTTCCTCCTGCATAATTTAGTTTACTCCGCTGCCAGCAGTCTAAACGAATATGCTTCCATCCGGATTTCCGCAGCGGTTTCAACCGGCTGATCATTGTACAAATCTCTCATTTTCCGTCCTTGCATTTCGCTGGGAAGCCCAATATCGGCTGGCTCGCTGGAATTATGGATGAGCACAAACAGGGTTCCGCTGCTGCTTTCTTTTTTGTAAATCAATGTATTGGTTGCTCCCCCTGCGGACAGCCACCCGATATCAATCGCCTTAAACAGCGGATTCTCCTTGCGGAGTCCGATCAGTCTGCGGATCGTTTGATAAAGCGCCAGATTCTGCTGGTCCGGCTTCCAGGGCATACACTGACGGTTATGATGTTCGTCCCCGCCCAGGCCAACCTCACCGCCATAATAGATGCTTGGTGAACCGCCATAGGTCAGCAGGAAGACATAAGGAAGCTTCACCAGCTCCGGGTCTCCTCCGCAAAAGTGCAGAATCCGCGCGGTATCATGGCTGTCGAGCAGATTGAACATATTGCGCGCTACATGCTTAGGATAGCTGACCAGCAGCTGATTGATGGCATACACAAAATCCTCAGCAGTATACTGCTCCTGTTCCGGAAGATCCTTCCCGAAGTACCGGGTAACCGGTCCAGTGAACTCATAATTCATCACCCCATCGAACTGGTCACCCTGCAGCCACGGATTCGAATAGAGCCAGTTTTCTCCGAGAATATAAATGTCTTTGCGGATGGCCTTGATCCGTTTTCGGAATTCCCGCCAAAAATCATGGGAGACTTCGTTCGCCACATCGAGCCGCCAGCCGTCTATATTATATTGTTCCGTCCAATAGACAGCTGCGCTTAACAGATACTCCCTTGCCGCAGGATTGCCGGTATTCCACTTGGGCATCTGCTCCGTATACGCAAACGTCCGGTAATTCAGATGCTCTCCGAAATAATAGCCTTCACTGGCCGCAAGCGCAGTGTCAGGTACCACTGGTTTGTCCGCGTCCAGGATATAGAAGTAGTCAAAATAAGGCGAGCTGCTGCCGTGCTTCAATACATCCTGCCAGAACGGGTGCTCATAGCCGCAATGGTTGAACACTGCATCGAGCATGACCCGAATACCCCGCTTGTGCGCCTCTTCTACTAGAACGCCAAGTTTACTATTGTCGCCGAACTGCGGATCAATCTTGAAATAATCTTTCGTATCATATTTGTGTGAGCTTGGCGAATCAAAAATAGGTGTGAAATAAATGCCGTCACAGCCCAGATCCCGGATGTAGTCCAGCTTCTCAATGACACCCTGCAAATTTCCGCCGAACTTTTTATGAACGCCGTCCAGCTCATCACTGCCCCATTCCAGTAGATCTTCCCTATCTTTCGCATCCTCTGCAGCAGAACCCCGGTTGAAACGGTCCGGAAAAATCTGATACCATACAGTATCTTTTACCCACGACGGCGCCTCATACAGATCTTCTTCCAGAATATAAGGATAATGGAAATAGTTCGTGTGATCCTTAGGCGGTGTCCAGTCTTTGGGAAGCGGAACGAACTGCTGGCAGCCGGCAAAACAATAATCATTGCCGTCATTCAGCACAAAGCCATACTTAATTCTTCTCCAGTTGAATCCGGTAAGCTCGGCAAACCAGCAGTCGTGGTACCGGGTAACATACTCCTTCTTCATCTCCACATGCTGCATTGTATCTACAGCAAACTCATAGACATGCGAATCCTTGGCTACCGGTTTCCAGTTGAACGGATCAATAGCCAGCAAGGTGACCGACTGGATATCATCTTTTCTCGTTTTGATGCGGATATGCAGGGTCTCAGAATCAATGGCGTATGATAATGCCCCTTTAGGTTCATGAATAAAAGCCGCTAAATCCATAGCAGTACACTCCTCATAGCGGGAATTTGAATTCCACTTATACGTTTAAGTGACTTAAGTATAAAGTCCCTGCAGGCGGTCTGTCAATCGCGCCTACAGGATTATAAGCATTTAACAATGTATGGCTACGATTGTAGAATTTCATCAATCCGCTCTTTCGCACCTTTCCAGGAGGTCATCAGCGGGAATGCATATTCTTCCCTTGCTCTCAGATTCCAGGGATGCGGGATACACAGTACTTTTTTGCCCTCCTGTACAGCAGGCAGCAGATTATGCGGGCCATCGTCAATCAGCAGATCGAAGTTGATCAGATGCTTCCGCTTGCAGGTAAAGAAGTTATCGGCCGGGATAAAGGGCATATGCTTTTGCAGCCAGTTCCATTTTTCTACGACGGTTTTCGGTACAGCTGCAGTCACAATAATAACATCATAAGCATTGTGCAGCTTCTCCATCTCTCCAACTACATGCTCATCGAACAGCTCAAGCTCCTCATACAGGCCCGGTCTTCCAAAAAAGATATCCATCGTGCTGTCCGGATGGCGCAGATGGTCACTGTTCCAGTCGAACATATCCTCATAGCGTAGCAGATGGGTCGGGAATTCATTATTGTTATGATAAATCGCCCGCTTAACGAGATGGCAGATGGTATCATCCATATCAACTGCGATAATTGGTTTTCTCATTGATTGTCTCCTATTGTATATTCTATTTTTCTGTTCAACCCCATACTGACCGTGTCCAGGCGATCCGGAAACCTGCACGCTCCAGATTATTCTGGCTGGTGGATCCGAAGCTGGCCTGTGAAGCAACAAGCTGACAACCCGCAAGATGAGCTTCGTATAGTCTGCGCTGAATCAGCGCGGTTTGTATCCCATGGTTCCGGTATTCCGGCGCGGTCGCAGCCAGCGTGCAGGAAGCTATACTCCCATTGATGTGCATCACTGCTACTCCGGCCGGGACATCGTCAAGCGTAGCCAGAAACAGCTTCCAGCCCGGTCTGTTCAGTAGTCCAATATTATTGTTCATGAAATGAGGTTTGGCAGATAGCGGCATTCCGGAGCCCAGGCAATGAATTTCGGCAAAACCGTCAAATTCAGACGGCTGCGTTATTTCAGTAATCTTTATATTAGACTGTGACGCAGGCGGTTCTTGCTTAGGTAGCCCGTATAGCACAGAATGAAAGCCTGTCTGATGCAAGCCCTTTTCTGCCAGAGCTGTGAATAGCCTGGAACCGGAACGGACCGGATCGATATCGATCTGAAAGGCCCGGTCTCTGGACCGGTAGAACTGAAGGATAGCCTCCAACTGATCACTATCTTCATCCGAGAGTCCTTTAACGGAATTAAACAGCGCCCAAGGCATAGTCCTGATGTAAAAAGCAGCAGCATTCCCGAAACGCGCAATCTCCACTCCCTCCGGATTCCCATTTCGCTCAAGGATGGATTGAATTCTTGACGTGAGATAGTCTGTCTCAGACTGCTGGATTTGTGCAGCAAGTGTGGAGGTCAGAACTGGAAGTATCACTGGATTCACCTCTTCCATGATAATAATCTAGCTAGTTTAAATCCTTAATATACCAGGCGTCACAGGCAAAATGCTCAGATCCGGCAAGCGGCTCCGCCAGCAGTGTAAAGCCCTGCTTCTGATAAAAGCGGTTCGCGGCGGCCATGGTCTGCAGCGTTTCCAGGTAACATTGTTTATAGTGAAGCTTTGCAAAATCTAGTGCAGTCTGTAACAGCTCTGAGGCGATTCCTGTACCTCTGGTTGACGTAGTGAGGTACATTTTCTGCAATTCACACACTTCATCCGACCCGTCAAAAGCGGCGATTCCGCAGCCTCCCAGCACTTCCCCATCTTCTTCTACAATCCAGTAAGCCCGGTTCTCTGCTGCATTGTAATAGCTATAGAGATCATGCATGCTCGCATCAGCCCAGGCCAGGCCGTCACGGTTACCTCCGTATTCAATCAGGCATTCACGTATAATTCGTTCGATTGGGCCATTGTCTGAAAATTGGATCTGTCTTATGTTCATCTGTATTCTGCCCCCAACAATCCTAATCTGTTTTATTTTGCTATTATACAGGATTAAGCAGACCTGAACTACTTATCCCGGCCGAAACAAACGAAACCAGCCCTGTACGGCACGAATAGCTATCGCCGCTGTACAGAGCTGGTTTGAATAATACTTCGATAATGGATTACTGCTCTTTATTTCTGCCGAGCAGCCCGCTAATCGCCTCGGTCACGTTCATACCGGTTAGTGTCTGGGTCAATTCAGGAATCTGGGTCATGATTTTGGCGATATCTCCGGTAATTTTGTTCACGCCGGATGAAGCTCCATCCTGTGAAATCACTGTAATCTTATCCACCTTAGCCAGAGGGGAAGCGATTTTTTCAGCCAGCTCAGGCAGAACCTTCAGGAATTCTACCGTGAGCGCGGCTTGCGTGAACTGTTTGTAGGCTTCGGCTTTCTTCTCAAGTGCGCCTGCTTCCGCCGCTCCAGCCAGCTGAACAATTTCCGCGTTAGCTTTACCCTTGGCCAGCTCTGCTTCCGCCGTTGCCAGACCGCGTTTGGTTGTTGTGGCTGCCTCAGCTTCCGCCTCGAGAATTTGCCGCTGCTTAGCTGCTTCTGCTCTCATAATCGTAGCCTGGTTTTCCGCCTGGGCAGGCTTAATCACCGTAGCCTCCAGTTCTTTCTGTCTCAGCTCCACTTCGATTTCCCGGACAGTCCGGTTGGCTTCCGCTTCCATCTGCGTAATTTTGACCTGTTCAGTAACCAGCGACTGCTTGATTTTGTTCTGCTGCAATTCGTACGCAAGATCCGCCTGGGCTTTCTTCACTTCTGTCTCCAGCTTAAAGTCTGCCTGCTTAATGTTCAGATCCTTCTCGAACAGGGATTCCTTGGCGCGGGCCGCGGTTTCCGCTTCAATGGTGGCTTGATGTGCATTGGCTTTGGCAATGGAGGATTCTTTCTCAGCTTCAGCCTGCTTGATCTGAATATCGCGTTCTGCTTCCGCTTTGGCAATGCTGGCATCGCGGCGGATACGCTCAATTTCCGGAACTCCCATATTATCGATGTAGCCTTTGTCGTCGGTAATTTTCTTAATGGTGAAGCTGACTACTTCCAGTCCCATCTTGTCGAGGTCCTCCGAGCAGGTTTCCCGCATCTTGCTGTTGATTTCGTCAGGTGTCTTAAGTATCGATTCCACCGATAATTGCCCGATTAAGCCGCGCAAATGGCCTTCCACTGAATGAAGGATTATCGTCTCGCGGTCTTCTTCCGGCCGGTCGATAAACTGCTCGCTGGCAGTCAGAATAGCGGTAGGATCACTTTTGATCTTAATCTGAGCCACTGCCTCCAGGTTGAGCTTGATGCCTTGCCGGGAGAACATTGCCTGTGCCGGGATGACATCAAAGCTCATCAGCATCATGGAGATGGTTTTATTGTTCTGGAAGCCGGGGATGACGAATGTCCCGCCGCCCTGTACCACTCTTTTTCCGCCAAGGCCGTACACAATCATCGCCTGATTGGGCGGAACCTTTTTATAAGAATTTACAATACTGAACAAAGCAAGCAGGATTACTACAACAATTGCCGAGATTAAATAAAGAAGAACCATAACATTCGACACTCCCTATTATTTATAATTGTCCGATTTCGCTCTCAAAGAGAGTTACTGTTGCCATTCCTTTATCCACCTTCAGAATAATCACCCTATCGCCCTTGGAGAGCTGCTGGCCGGCTTCTGCCCTTACTCCAATGGATCGCATCGTTCCGTGAAGCACATATTTCATTTCCCCAACGGCTCCATCCAATGCAGGAATACTGATGTATCCAAGTAGACCCGATGGATCATAATCAATTTCATTCATGCTGCTGTCATACCGGGTCATCACCCGGGCCAGCACCACATACATAAGACAGCCTACCAGTAAGGCAACCACTGTGCAGATCAGCACCACTAGAAGCATAGTCATCACGCTAAACCGAGTCAGGACATAACCCGTGCCGCCCCAGACTGTGACAAATACCATCAGCGGAAGTATGGGCACAAAACCCGGACCTCCGGCATCGCCGCCTCCTACATGCATATGACCTGCAAGGCCATGCCCATGAAATCCGCCGCTGAGGAGGAGCAGCAGTCCTACCCAGAAGCACACGATAAATACAGTAATGATATCAATCCCCCCTTTATAGCCGTTTTGATCCGTTTTGGTCGTACGAAGATGCTCTTATTTTCGTTGTTATAAGATTTTTAACTACCATCCTGAACATTTTCTCTTCCTGCGTGCGCAGCAAAAAGACCACAGAAGCATCAGGGCTCTCCGTGGTCAATTAATCGATCATGGCGCTCATCCTCTCTCTTCGAGGCTTACGGGGTTAGCTGACGGATTCGGGCAGCGAGATTGCCCTACCTTGCCAGAGATGCTTATCAACACCCAGCAAGGATTCACCCCGGGTGAGCGGCAGTATCTTGAGCGAATGCCGCGTTCACCATTGGTTCCCCCGTTCCCATTACTGGAATTCAGCCATTTGAGAACAGTTATTGTATTCGGTTGCTGATTTGAATCTTACGCCTGTGATCGGTTAATGTAAAACGCCACGTATGGAAATAAAAGCCAAAGAATGCCGCCTCTGCACGAATGAAGGCGTATTCTTTGACTTCGCTCTTAAGCGGCCGATGATTTGCTCTTTTTTACTCCGTTTCTTGCAAGCTGTCCCATTGGTACAAAATCAAAAGCTGCAGGCACCATAATCCTAAATACGCGCCTTTTTGATTTTCAACTTAGACATAAGTCATGTTACGATAGAGAAGCTGAAGTTCATCCCGATTAGGATAGTAAGGAGCCTACTGAAAATGAACAAACTTGTCTTTTTCCTGGGTCCGGCAGGCGCCGGCAAAACTACATTAGCCAAAGCAGTCGCATCCCGCCGCAAGGCTGCCTTTTTCGACATGGATATTTTATTAAGGCCTGCGGCTGATGCAATTATGACGATGCACGGACTAGACCCAACAGACAGGGATTCCGCCGAATACAAAAGACTGTGCCGGGACCTGGGGTACCGGATCACCATGGATGCTGCACTCGATAATCTCGGCCTGGACAGCGATGTCTACGTGGTTGGACCCTTCACTAAGGAAGCAGCGGATCCTGGCTGGATTGAAAGCGAACTGAAGAGGATAGGCCTTACACTGCAAGACGTAATAGTCAAGGTCGTTCTGGTCACATTAGCTGACGAGGAGCTGTTCCGCAAGCGGATACAGGGCAGGCATTCCCCGCTGGATGACTGGAAGTTTCGTCATTGGGAGCTCTTCCGCTCGTCACTCTGCAGCCGTACCCTTAAGTGGCCGCTGCCGGAAGCCAACGTGGCGCTAATCGACAATTCGCATCCCGATGTAGCGGTTACCGCTGAGCGGGTAGAGCAGTTTATTTACAATGACGATAACCAGGGAGATAAGGCGTAATACATTTATTCACTCTACTGAACCTTCACCAACAATTCCCGTATAACCCTTTAAAGGAGTTGGTCTAATGATCGTCTTAGGAATTTTCAGTATGATTATTGGGATCGGGACGATTGCATTTGGTATCTATGTCCGCAAGAATCCTACCTTTGACTGGCGCATGAATGAAGGATGGAAAGTTAGCGGCGACTCTGAGCCAAGCCAAGCCTACATCGATTCAAGAACGTTCTCAGGTGCTGTGGCAATATGGATAGGAGCGTTTTTTATAGCTATGGGTATTTTACAGTTCATTTAATCCAAACCATGCAACTGCTTGAACTGCTCCGGCTTCATTCCGGTTAATCGTTTGAATACCGCGCAGAAGTAGCTCGCGTTCTCAAAGCCTGTCAGCTGTGCGATTTCGTACAGCTTTTTTTCACGTTCCTGATACATCAATTGCTTGCTCCGGTTAATACGCTGCTTATTGATATAGGTTACCGGACGGTCATGCACCGTACGCTGAAACAGCCGGCACAAATATTGTGGAGAAACAGAGATTACCTCAGACAGCTCCTTTAAGGTCAGTGTCCGGTGCAGATGAAGCTCGATATGCTCCAGAACCGGTTTGATCCGTACAAGCTCATCTTCCTTATTCGGAGCAGGAGGCAGGTTTCTTTTTAAGTCCAGCAGCAGCGAGTACAGCAGCTTGGAACGTTCCAGGTTCACCTCGAGATCGTTGCCTCCCGGCAGCAGCAGCATTTCCTTTAGCGGAGCAAGAAGTTCTGGTTCCCTTAGTCTCCAGATACCTGACTCGCGGATGCCCGCATAGGACAACATCCCTCCGGCCTCTCTCCCCTGAAAAGATATCCAGGCCAGCTCCCACTCCCGGCTAACCGGTGTGTAGGAATGCGGAATATCCGGAAAGGTAATGAATACATCTCCCGGGCCGACAATCTGCCGTTTATCTTTTATCTTCAGCTCGCCCTTGCCATCCAAAATCTGATGCAGCTGATAATCCGGAAACCCTGCCGGACGTTCAGTCTCTTCCTGATGTTCCCAATACCCGATCGTTGTAGCATACAGCGGCAGCTGGACCGTTTCATCTGTTTCGCAAAAAACCATCATGCTCTCCAAGTCTGTTCACCTGTTTCATATATTGTTATATCACTATAATATCCTTGTATATCTTATAGGCATTTGCCAATTTATAATATGAATATAACAATACAAGGAGATGTTAATGTGCGCAAGAAGCTAAACTACCAACCACCCGCCAACGGCTATCCTGAATGGAATAACAATCCCGAAATTTTTGAATTGAACCGCTTGCCGGCTCATTCATCCATGATGTCCTACACGACTGTTGAGCAGGCACTGCATGGAGACAAAACAGCCTCCCCTAATTATCAAACCCTTAACGGCAGCTGGAAGTTTGCCTTCGCGGAGACCCCTGAGCAGCGCATCAAGGATTTCTATAAATCAGATTACGATACCAGCAGCTGGGCCGAAATCCCTGTGCCCTCCCATTGGCAGTTCCAGGGGTACGATTATCCGCAATATACCAATGTTCGTTATCCCTGGGCCCTTTCCGAGCCTGACCTGAAGCCTCCTTTTGCTCCAACCGTGTATAATCCCGTAGGCTCGTACACCCGGACATTTACTGTACCAGAAGCCTGGGAAGGCCAGCCTGTATTCCTTAGCTTCCAGGGGGTCGAATCCGCATTTTATGTATGGGTGAATGGTGAACTAGTGGGTTATGGTGAAGACACCTTTACCCCTTCAGAATATGATATTACGGCTTACTTGCATGAAGGCGAGAATAAGCTTGCTGTTGAAGTCTACCGCTGGTGTGATGCCAGCTGGCTGGAGGATCAGGATTTCTGGCGGCTGAGCGGGATTTTCCGCGATGTTTATTTATACACGACGCCTCAAGTACACCTTACGGACTTTTTTGTAGTGACGGAGCTTGATGAAGATTTTGCGGATGCCGATATTAAGGTGAATTTGCAGCTGGAGAATTATTTCAACCGGGAGCTCTCCCCTCATTCCGTTCAAGTGCAGCTCTTTGATGACCAAAAACAGCCAATCTTTGAACAGCCGTTGTCGGCGGATATTACTTTTGCCGAAGGTGAGGTTCAGCAGGTTAAGCTATCCGCACACATCGAACGCCCTAAGAAGTGGAGTGCGGAGAAGCCTCATTTATATACCCTGCTCATTACCGTTGTGGACGATCAGGATCAGCTGCAGGAAGCGGTCAGCTGCAAGGTTGGTTTCCGCACGTTCGAAATCAAAGACGGTCTGATGAAAATCAACGGCAAACGGATTGTGCTGAAAGGTACCAACCGCCATGAATTTTCCTGCGACACCGGCCGCGCCCTTTCCAAAGAAGATATGATCCGCGATATTCAGCTCATGAAATCCCATAACATCAATGCTGTACGGACTTCCCACTACCCGAACCAGTCTGTATGGTATGAGCTGTGCGATGAATACGGCCTCTATGTGATTGATGAGACGAATCTGGAGACCCATGGTTCCTGGCAGTATGGCCAGCAGGAGCTGCATGAATACAACGTTCCCGCAAGCAGACCGGAATGGCGTGCCAATGTCATCGACCGCTGCAATTCCATGATGCAAAGAGACAAGAATCATCCGTCCGTGATCATCTGGTCCCTGGGCAACGAATCCTTTGGGGGCGATAATTTCCTTGCGATGCATGATTACCTGAGAGAAGCCGATCCGACCCGGCCTGTTCACTATGAAGGCATTTTCCACTACAGACCTTCGGAGGCAGCCAGCGATATCGAATCCACCATGTACATCAAGCCGGATGCCGTGGAGCAATATGCCAAAAATAACCCGCAAAAGCCTTATATTCTGTGCGAATACAGCCATGCGATGGGCAACTCCTGCGGCGGACTGCATCTTTATACAGAACTGTTCGATAAATATGATATTATTCAAGGCGCCTTCATCTGGGACTGGGTGGATCAGGCGATCCGCACTACTACAGCGGAAGGTGTAGAGTACCTGGCGTATGGCGGAGACTTTGGCGAAACCCCGCATGACGGAAACTTTAGCGGCAACGGATTATTGTTTGCGGACCGTACAGTAACTCCGAAATTGCTTGAGGTGAAGAAATGCTATCAGAGCATCAAGATCTCTGCCCTAGATCTGCAAAAGGGACATTTCCAGATCCGCAATACCTTCTTATTTACCAATATCGAAGAATACAGTCTGGAGTGGAGAATCGCCCGGGATGGAGAAACCACCCAAGAAGGTACTATGCGGATAGCTGCAGCACCTGGCGAAACGGTTGAATTCATCATTCCTTATGAGCTGAATGAATTGGTGAATGGAAAAGAAGCTGTGCTGACTATTTCCTTTACTCAGCCTGATGAAACCTCATGGTCAGAAGCCAATCATGAGATGGCCTGGGAACAGTTTGTACTTGTGCCCTGGCTGGCATCCAGCCGTGTGGTGTCCACAGGCGGTGCGCTTCACATTGCCGAACAAGAAAACGCCGTCACCATTTCAGGCGATAGCTTCTCTCTAGCTTTCAATACAACTACCGGAGAACTGTACTCCTATCAGTCAGCCGGTAAAGAACGTTTACTGCAGCCTGTAAGAGCGAATTTCTGGCGGGCCGTCACGGATAATGACCTGGGTAACGGCCTGGATAAACGCTGCGCCGTCTGGAAAGAAGCCTCCACCTCCCAGAGTTTGATCGATTTCAACTGTCATACGGAAGGCAGCCGTTGCTTTGTGTCAGCCACCTACCTCCTGTTCACGAATCCTGACTCCATTCTGCGGGTGAGATATGAGATCCGGGTAGATGGATCAGTAGAGATCACGCAAGACTTGAACCCGGGAGGCAGTGATCTGCCGGAAATCCCTGAGTTCGGCATGATGTTCGTGCTGGACGGCGGACTCGATACCATCTCCTGGTACGGACGCGGACCGCACGAGAACCATTGGGACAGAAATACCGGCGCGGCAATTGGACGATATAGCGGAAAGGTCATTGACCAGTTCACCCCTTATCTCCGTCCTCAGGAATCCGGCAATAAAACAGATGTCAGATATGCTTCTCTTACAGAAGGCGTGAACGGCACAGGCTTCCATATCGAGGGAACAGTTCCGATTGAGGTGAACGCATTACCGTGGACCCCCGACGAACTGGAAGCAAGTGATCATGTGTATAAATTGCCTGCTTCGGATAAAACTGTACTGCGGGTGAACTATAAGCAGATGGGCGTCGGCGGCGATGACAGCTGGGGTGCCCCGACGCATGACGAGTTCACTTTGCCTGCCAACCGGCCATATTCGTTCCGGTTTACAATTTCACCAAGATAAACGAAGTTCAAGACGGTACATCAAAAAGGGGAATTCCTTCGACAGGAGTTCCCCTTTTAGGTGTGTTGGACTAAAGAATCAGTGAATGTAAACGAACCATCTAGGCGGAATACCCATAGTATAGGGTATCAAAATTCAAGGGAGGATCTTTAATGTATCCTAATGGCGGCTTCAGCCCTTATACGAATAGATCGGTGTATGGATGGTCTAATATTTCCCCTGCAAATACAGGCCAGCAATTGATTTGCTTCTCCCCCGGTCAGTTTGAGTTCAAGGAAGCCATGCGCTCTTTATGGGAGCAGCATGTGGCTTGGACCCGCATGGCGATCACCAGTCTTGTCTTCGGCTTGCCCGATACCGATCCAGTGGTAGCCCGGCTTCTGCGGAATGCCACGGATATGGGGGACGCGCTTAGACCCTTATATGGAGCTGCCACAGCCGATGCCTTCAGCAAACTGATTAAAGAGCATTTGGTTATCGCCTCTGAGCTTGTGAAAGCGGCAAAAGCAGGAGACTCCGCAGCCGCTGCGTCAGCAGAGAAGCGGTGGTATGCAAATGCTGATCAGATTATTGAATTACCCTCCCGTTTGAATCCCTATTTCCCTAAGGAAGAATTCCGGAAAATGTTTTACGAGCATCTTGCCTTAACAAAGGCAGAAGCAGTCACGATGTTGCAGCAGGATTACAAAGGCAGTATTCAGCTCTATGACCGTATTGAACGGCAGGCATTAACCATGGCTGATTTTTTGAGTACCTATTTATATGCAGGGGCAGCTTAAGCGCTTGATTAACTGATTTAACTGCGCCGGCTTATCAATCCGCTTGTTCTAATCCGGCTCTTCATAAGTGCCAGAAGGATCATTCCGGTCAGGATACCTGAGGAGTCAATAACCATATCGTACAGCCTTCCGTCTCGCCCGAAGTACAGCTGAAATATTTCAGTTGCAACGGCAAATCCTACGGACCATAAAATGCTTTTCCCATAGCTTTTATTGATGCGGTAGAGCAGAGTTCCGAAAATGGAAAACCCCGAAAAATGCCCGATTTTCCGGATAATATAAGCCTTAGTGTGGTAAAGATCCATCTGGAGCAAGTGATGAAAATCCGGTGAGGACGTCCAATGGAAATACGGCAGTACACCTGTACTCCAAAAGCTTGAATTGGCGGCACACGTGAAAATGAACAGCACAATTCCCCAAAAGAGCAGCATAACGACTTTCATAATGATCCTACTTTCATGATACGTGGATGAATAGATATAGTAGCTATTATAGCTTTTTGCCAGCTACTTAATCAATTTATCAGAACATCCCTTCTATACCTGACACTAGGTAGTCAAGTTACTCCCTGTATAATTTGTTGCAAGGAGTTGATGCAGACTATGATTACTTTTACCACTCACAAGCAAAAGCTGATGCTAACAGGAGTAGCGGTACGCACCACAAACGCAGAAGAAGCCGGAACAGACGGGCGCTTGCCAAAGCTATGGGAAACCTACTTTCAGAGCAATCTCCCCTCCCTGCCCGGGATCAGAGATCCCCATTATATTTACGCGCTTTATACCGACTACGAAAGTGACGCAAATGGGGCTTATACCACCTTAATTGGACATGAGATTAACGATGCGCGGGCGCAGGACGACAACAATCTTGAAGTTATGCGAATACCAGAGAGCAAGTACCTCGTCTTCAAAACACGAAAAGGTCCGGTGTATGAAGTCGTTGCGGAAGCCTGGCAAGAAATATGGGATTATTTCAAGGATTCACCGGAGGTCAGAACGTACACGGGAGATTTCGAGCTTTACGACACCAGAAAGTACGATCCGGCAAACTTAGAAATCGAGATCTACATAGCTATAAAGTAGTCACATGGACGCCTGATCGGGCGTCTTTTTTCATATACTGGCTATCCCAGGATACACCATTTCCGATATCTTCGGCAGATTTGAGATCAATGATGGACGCCACCGTAATATTGCCTTGCATCAAATGAATATTACGCGGGCCCCTGTTATCTTTTGGACAAGTTCTGAGGAGGACCACCGCTATATCACTGAGTATATAAGGAGAACTGAATCATGACACAGAAATTGCCGTTATTTATTATCACAGGTGCCAGTGGCGTAGGAAAGACAACCGTGATGCATGAATTAAGAACATTGATGCCCGAATTTGTGGTGTTCAGCACAGATCTTGATAATTTCGGTACAACCGCGGATAAGCTGGAATATAAGGACAGGTATAACCTACTGCTGCATTTTGCGAACGCCGTAGCGAAGTCAGGGAGAGGTACCATTATTTGCGGGACGTTTATGACCTGGGATGCCGAAAAATGTGATACTTACGCTAACTTTAGTGAAATCTGCTTTATTAACCTCCATTGCGATGATCTAACCCGCAGTACCCGGCTTCGCAGCCGCGAGGACAATGCCATATGGACAGAGGATCTGCTGAAGCAGCATGAGCAATTTGCACAGTGGCTACTCGACCATGCAGATACCGACTATATTCCGCCAATGCCTACCATCGACACCTCCACTACACCACCTTCTCAAGTAGCAGAACAAATCAAAAGCTACATCCTGTTAAAGTGGAATGAGCGGCAATTGAGCACAGCAGAATAACCTGAGGGTGCAGGCAGACCGGGCTTCTCTAAAAAATGGCCATCCTCCAAAGGATGGCCTTAATCATGTCACTTCACCCAGACATCTTTATAGTTGATTTTACCCCATGCATTCAGCGAGATACCGTGCAGTGACGGATTATGACCGACTTCCTGCAGACTGTGATACACAAATAGTACGTTCACCCGCTGTTTTAGTTCGTGCTCTACTGCTCTTAGTACCACCCTCCGCTGTTCCTCCTCTTGTGCACTAATCGCATCAGACAGCATAGATTCCACCTTCTGTCTTATAGAAGGGTCGAGATGGTTCTGAATATATCCGTTATTCGACCTGTACATTTCGAGCAGTGTGATGGAGGGCTCGTCACCCAGCACTTCACCCGCATAAATCATATCCGCCTGTATGATCAGTTCCGCTTGTGACAGCTCCCGGATCGGCAGTACGTTTAGCTCAATATGCACACCTATGTTCCTGCATGCTGTCTGAATCCAGCGTACATCCTCTTCATTGCTGAAATATTCATAAGTATACAGCTGGAGAATTTCTCCTGCATATGCGGAGTGTTTCAACAGTTCCAGTGTCGCTGCGGCTGAACAGTCACCGGCGTAGCCAGCATCATAGAAGCCAGGATCAAACCCCGATGCGGGCTGAGTTCTCCTGCCTTTCAGCTCCAGTATCATTTGTTTGCGGCTGATCACCTGGTGAATGGCCTGACGCAGCTGTAAATCCTGCAGTACCCCAGGTTTAGAAAGGTTGAAAGTAAGTACAGTGCTCCCCAGCTCAAGCTGATTCAGCGTCTGCACGGACTCCACCTTATTAAGCGCCTCAAAATACAGGAGATGGGAATTAGCGAGCGGTTGCTCCTGCCGCAGTTCTTCCTCATAACCGGGCCACACCCACATCTCAATCCGGTCCAGAAAAGGCCGTCCGGCAAAATAATGCTCATTAGCTTCCAGAACAAGCATAGATTCTGTGTTGCTGATAATGCTGAAAGGCCCCGTCCCTACCGGCAGCCTGGTAAAATCACGTCTTGCCGCCAGCTGCTCCAGATCATCCGGAACAATGGCAAACCTTTCCGTAGCAATAAAATGCGCAAACAGCGCATTTCGCTCCTGCAGCTCAAAGCACAGGCTGTAAGTGCCCGAAACTTCGATAGTCTGTACACTTTTTACCAGCCAATCCCTCGGGTTCCACTGAAGGATCCGAGCAAAGGTATACTTCACATCATCTGCAGTCAGACGTTTTCCGTGATGAAACAGCACTCCTTTGCGCAGGTAAAAGGTCCATCTTCTACATGTTCCGTCATGTTCCCAGTGATGGGCAAGCCCCGCCTTCAGCTGGCCGCTGGCTGCATCATATTGGGTCAGTGTATCACACAGCTGGCGGATCATATGCGCTTCTGTCCGCCGCACCACCTTCATCGGGTCTAGATCCAGGACAGGACGGTAAAAAGGATACCGCAGCACATCCGCCTCACTCTTCTGCTTCTGCACACCGAACTGTTCCACAAGCCAAGTGCGGAATTCGGCATGCAGCGACTCCCCGTCACTTTCCCGGAGGGACATAAAGGCTTCATTAATCTGGCCATGTGAAGCTAAATACTGTGCCCTCTCAAGCATCAGCTCTTCCTTATTGCGCAGCAAAACAAGCTTTGATGTATTCCCCCGTCCCAGTCCCGGTTGCCAGCCGATAAAATGCTCCTCTTTCAGCTTTTGAATCAGGAATTGGGTGTTGCGCCTAGTACAGTCAAACACAGCTGCCAGCTCATCCATTGTAACGGGAAACCAGATGCCGTCTGCTTCTGCAGCGTAACGTTTTTTTAACCTCAGATAATAATCCGCCATGTCCATCTGATTGCCCTCCCCTAAAAGGCGAAATTGCAGAATTCATTTTTCTATTTTACTTCTACTTTCCCAAAAGTATAATTTGATGACACCAACAGGTAAAGAGGAGTGTGCAAACAGATATGTCCAAACATTATGTACCGATTGCCACAGCAGCCCAGCGGACCTGGCAGAGTCCGGCCTTTATGATTCTGCTCGGCGCGGGTGCCGTTATGGCATTAGGGAATAAAATTTATGAGCTTGCGCTTCCCCTCATTCTATATGATCTCACGAAATCCTCAGTCGTGATGTCCACAATGCGTGGCATTGAGTTTCTTCCAAACCTGCTGCTTGCGGTGTTCATAGGTGTACTTGTGGACAGAGCGCATAAGAAGAGATGGTCCTTAACCGCCATTCTGCTGCAGATTGTTATACTTGCCGGACTTTATCTGGCGATTGAGCGGGGTATCCACTCACTGTTCCTGTTCTATGTAGCCGGGTTTCTGCTGATGACCTTTGGATATGCCTACTCCAATGCCAGGGTTGCCATGGTGAAGCATTCTCTGCCTACATCCATGCTTACTCCGGCTAATGCTTCTTATAACTTCGTCACGACCTTTGTCGGAATCGCCGGACCCGTGCTGACCGGACTTCTGCTAATGCTGCCGAAGCTGCATGAAGCATTGCTGCTCACAGCAGTGGCCTTCAGCCTGGCGTTCGTGACCTTAAGCTTTATTAGAACGGATGAAACTCCACGAATCGCAGCCCATAGCAGGGAAGGCTTCTGGAAGGAGCTTCAGACAGGCTGGACCGAGCTGCGCACGAACCGTTTGCTGCTCGCGATGAGCATCGCCGTTGTGTTCCTCAATTGTTCATCCGGTATGGTAGACACTACTATTATCTTCTTCGCCAAGGATGAGCTGAAGCTGAGCAATCTGGAGCTTGGGATCGTGTTCTCGGCTTCTGGAGTCGGCGGGCTAGCTGGAAGCCTGCTGATCGGCAGACTGCGGCGTTATTTGCCGGTTGGCCGGTTAATGACCTTGTCCAGCTTATTCACCGGGATTACAAGTATTATCTTCTATGCCTCCCACTCTGTTTATCTGCTCGCTCTCGGTTTATTCCTGTACGGATGTTTCGAGACGGTCAGCACCGTCAGCATCTGGACGTTCCGCCAGGAGACTACACCCTATCATCTCATTGGCCGGGTAAGCGGGATTACCGGTTCAATTTTCAAGCTGGGGATGCCGTTTGCGATTATGGGATCGGGCTGGATCTCCGAGCTGTCCGGTCCGCGTACTGTATTTCTGATCACTATTGCCGTTAATTTACTGATCTTCGCCGGCTGCTGGTTGAGCCCACTCTGGAAGCAGCGGGGAGTTGCTGATTAAACTCTATATATCTATTATTTCCTCATATATATCCGGCGGAAGCATAGATACTCGTCCGTCTGCAAATCAGCTTCAGTAAGCGAGATAGAGCGCCAGAGTGTAAATCCGAGACGGGGAAAAGCATAGGTACAGCCTGTCTCGGCATGATCACGGGTTTATGGGGAAATCTGCTTCAGGTACAACGGGTTCAGGGGCTGCCGGCAGCTCCAGGCTGATATATTGGCCGGCTTCGGTAAAGCTTTCTACCCCGCCAGCTCCTACAGCAGCATTGAGTGCCGCTCCAACCGCAGCTTCTTCCGGTGAATGACTAAGCGCCAGCGGCAGCTTAAAAGTGGACTGGGCTTTTCCGCATAACACAGCATTGGCACGCAGTGCATTTCCGGACCCTATCGCATACTTAAAGGCGCTACCCGTTAATCTAGTAAGCGTCGTATAGAATGCATACAGCTCATCAATCATCCCTTGCAGGAATGCATGAGCCAGATGGCCAGGAGTGAAATTATCCAGCGAAATCTGCCCGATACTGCCGCGCACTTCCGGGTTCGTACGTGTGCCGAGAAACTGCGTATTCACTGTCAGTTCTTTCCCGGCAGTTTCTACATCACTGAGAAGCTGCTCCATGAAGCTATACAGCTTTCCTGGTGCCTCTCCCGTGTAGGCAGTAATTAGTTCCCGGAAAAAATGTTCCAGCAGTGCATAGGATTTCCCTCCGCTGAGCGCCGCACCTACGACAAGCCTGCCTCCGCCTGGAAAAGGCCGCACCTCCATCCCCGCTAACTGGTACTCAGCATCAGGCAGCAGAACGGAAAGCTGGCTTCCCGTACCCATATTAAGCAAAACCGATTCCCCGGGAACCGGAACACTTCCGAGAAAGCTGGCCTGATTATCCCCGAGCGAGCAGTACACCGGGATCCCTCTTGGCGTGGTTCCAATCAGCGTACCGGAAGGTACCACCTGCGGCAACAACCCTGTATGTATTCCAGCCCGTTCAATCGCTGCATAGTCAAACCCTCCCGCATCAAAACTGTAGCACCCGATACCGGCAGCCTGAGTTGCATCGATTAACGGCGACCTGCTCCCTGTCAGGCGAAGTGCGGCATAATCTGTAATCGTACAGAAGTTGACCGCAGCAGCCGGAACTAGCCCGTTCTGGATGTTATAGTAATGAGTAGCAAGCCCGTAACCCGGAGCAATGTTATAGCCTGTAGTCTCACTCAGCTTCTGTGCATAAGAAGTACCGCCATCCATTGGCAGACCGGCTCTGCCGTCCTGCCATGTGTATAATGGACTGACATGTTGCCCCATGTTATCCGTATAGACAATTCCGTGCATCTGTCCGGTTAAGCCAATTCCGCTTATTTCCTCCTCCATGGGATAGAGTTGTTCAAGAATCCTACTGGTTCTCTTAATGATAGATTCGGGATCTTGAAGCCGTTCCCACTCTTCTTTGTGCTCCAGTGTGCCAGTGCCGCTGTCATCGGTGACGGAGAAGACAACCGTCTTCTGCTCCAGGTCATAGATCAGTCCGGTGATTGATGTCGTACCAATATCCAGTCCAATAAACTTCATCAGTGTTCCCCTTCTCTGTACACATTGTCTATTACAGGATCAAAACTTAATTCAGAGATATGCGGTGTAAATATAACATCTGCGGAATTGAAATGAATGATGGCTACCAGCTGCTCCGCCATATATGTAGAGCTGTATTTGAATCCGGAATTGATCCATTCGATGATCATACCCAGAATAGCATAAGCCTGATAACTGGCCTGCAGCTCATGATTGAGCTTGTCCTTTACTGTTGGCGTGTGCATCATATCATGGAGCGCCAGTGTTTTAAGGACATGACAAATGCGGTGCTGAAAGCCGGCTAGTGCACCCGTATTATCTATTAGCTTGTAAAAGTAAGCATTTCTTGCCACATGATCAAAGATTTTTACCCCGGCAGAGGTCAGCTTTCCGACTTCAAAGGTTTCATTACGCAAATAAGGCTCACGGTAGGAGTTGATCAGATCCGTCGTAACATCCTCCAGTATAGCTTCGAACAGCTCCTCTTTATATTGATAATGCCTGTAGAAGGTGCCGCGGTTCAGGTTCGCCTGCTGTACGATGTCTGTGACAGAGATGTCTTTGAAATCTTTTTTATGCAGCAGCTGGATCATGGCATCCTTCAGTGCCGCTTGGGATTTGCTTATTCTTCGGTCTAACACGGGAGATGTAGTCGTCATGGGAACCTCCTATCAATTTGCTGATACTGTACAATCGTCAATAATAGTGTTGCTTAACAGACAGTAACGTTCAAGTTTGCATATTGAATATTTAATTTAAAATTAATTATACTATGAATGAATTTTGAAGAAAAACTTCACCAGGGCTGCTTGGGTAATGAAACTACAATGATAGGAGGAATGAAGATGAGGCTTCAAGACAAGGTTGCTGTAATTACCGGAGCTGCTTCAGGGATGGGCAAAGCGATCGCTATTCTATATGCCAAAGAAGGTGCGAAGGTCGTTGTTTCCGACATTAATCCAGAGGCTGCTAACGGTACAGTGGATGAGATCAAAGCCGCCGGCGGCGATGCGATCATGGTCAAGACTAATGTTGCTGTAGAGGAAGATATTCAGAATCTAATCGATACTGCTATCACAACGTATGGAACAGTAGATATACTGGTCAACAATGCTGGCATTATGGATAACTTCGAGCCTGCAGGTGACATTAAGGATGACCAGTGGGAGCGGATTTTTGCTATCAATACAACCTCTGTCATGCGCGCAACCCGCAAAGTACTCCCCCTATTCCTAGATAAGAAAAAAGGGGTTATCATCAACATCGCCTCTGCTGGCGGCTTATTCGGTGCCCGTGCCGGCGCTGCCTATACTGCCACCAAGCATGCCGTTGTCGGTTTCACCAAGAACACCGGGTTTATGTACGCCAAGGAAGGAATTCGCTGTAACGCGATTGCACCAGGCGGAGTAGAGACGAATATCGGCTCAACGATGACCCATATTAACGAATTCGGTATGGGACGTATCCAGGCCGGATTAGCGCTTAACCCGCGCAACGGCAAGCCGGATGAAATCGCAAAGGTAGCACTGTTTCTCGCTTCCGATGAAGCCAGCTTTGTGAACGCTTCAGTCATAACCGCTGATGGCGGCTGGACCGCTTATTAAACTTTAGACAATACAACAAACAGCAGGACTCTTTTACGGAGACTTGCTGTTTGTTGTTTGTTTGAGCGGAACCACGTGCTCTTATAGTATAAAATTTACTCATAATGTTCCCTTATTACAGGTTTCCTTTCATTTGCTCCCAACATTCCCGAATTGCGTTTATGACGATTTGGGGTTCGGAGAACTGCGGGAAATGTCCGCTATTTTTTGCAGAGAAATGTTTGCTGTTTGCGGATAAAGAAAGTAGCTCCAGCTGATGCTCCAGTCGTTTAGTGCGAACGATCTCCGGCATCATTTTATTATTTTTCTCTCCGCTTATTACATATACCGGTATGTCCGGAAACGCATTGGCAGTAAGGATTTGTTGTACTGTTTCCTTTACAAAATTGACTTCATTGAATTTCTTATATGGAGATAAGGAATCGAATACCGACAATATCTTATTGATCCTCTTGATTACCTTTCCTTGATACGCCTCCAGCTCAATATCTTTCGGATGACTGGATTCTAAAAATACAACCCCTGCTATTTCATTCGGGTATCGCCGAGCATACAAATTTGCATATAATCCGCCCAATGAATGTCCGACCAATACATATGGAGGTTCAAGACCAATTATCTTTAATACTTCCCGCAAGGTTTCAATTATGGTCAACCCGTCTTGGGGTTCTTGAGGTTTGTCACTTCCTGCAACACCAAAGCGATTATAGGAAAATACAGATGACCAATTCGCAAGTTGCGGCAGAATTCTCATCCATCCTTCAATAGGCCCCGAGCCGCCATTAATTAATACAATCGCCGGACTTCCGTTACCGCTGATGTTATATTGCAGCCTTCCTTTTGAAGTATTTACAATTTGCCTCTCAATACCCAAGTACAACACCTCGCATTATTAATATATATGTCAATCAGTACGACCTGTTTGGGTAGTGGTTTCAAAACCTCCTGGTTAATTCTTATCGCACCTCCTGACTATACAAAAATCCCGTCTACCAAAGATTCCGGCAAACGGGATTTACTGAGTGACGATGTTCTATATTCTAATTAACCGTTTGTTGACGTGTGTCCCTTACCCTGATATTGCTGCCGAACAGCGTAGAATCACTTGTTAGCTTGTAAGAGGGATAATTCTCTTCCGCTTCCAGCCGCATGACCTCATCGAACAAGGATTCCTGCTGACGGTCACAGAGAAACGTGAACGGTTCTTGCTGAAATACAATATCTGTTGCATTTGGCTCAGTAATAATCTGAATGACCAGCACGCCATTACAGCCGCAGTCTTCCGTATCATAGAACAGCTTGAAGGATCCCGGCTGGCCTGCAAGACTCTTAAGAAGCCGGTCAGTAGTTAGCGTATCGAGTTGAATGTGCATAGATAGTTACCTCCTTGGAGCGGTGCATTCTGTGAATAGAGTATACCGCAAATATAACCCGGCTGCACCTTCCACCCGTGTGACCGCACTCACTACCTTTGTGACATTCCCGGCTCAACCGATCTGCGAACGGGCCGCATGCTCCAGACTTAGCAGCTGCTCTCTTACATTAACTACTTCTCCGACGATAATCATTGCCGGATTATGGATCTTCATCATTGCCGCCAGCTTGCCGATGTTGCCAAGAGTTCCAGTGACCGTCCGCTCGCCTGATGTGGTTCCGTTCTCGATTAAGGCAACCGGAGTCTGCGGATCCTTGCCGTGCTTCATCAGCTGCCCGCAGATTTCGCTTAACCGGCTGACGCCCATATAGATTGCCAAAGTATCCACACTGTGGGCCAACATATCCCAGCGGACAGGAGCATCAGCGTCCTGACAGCGGCTGCCGGTTACGATGGCGAATGAGGCGGCTACTCCCCGGTGGGTCAGCGGAATACCGGCGGAAGCGGCTGACCCGATGGCCGAAGTAATTCCGGGAATGATCTCGTACGGTATTCCGGCAGCGGCGGCGGCCAATGCTTCTTCCCCGCCTCTGCCAAAAACGAACGGATCTCCTCCCTTTAAACGGACCACATGACTGCCTGCTGCAGCGTACTTGATCATCAACCGCTCTGTGGATTCTTGAGGCATGGAATGCTGACCAGGAGCTTTCCCGCAATAGATGCGGATCGCGTCACCTGATGCATAATCCAGCAGTTCTTCATTCACGAGGCGGTCATACAGAATAACATCTGCTGCCTGAATGCGGCGCATTGCTTTGACCGTGATCAGCTCAGGATCACCCGGGCCTGCACCGACGATAGATATACTGCCCTGTTTCATAAGCTTTCCCCCAGCGAGGCCAGCTTGACGGTCTCTATATCAGAATAATCATGCATATTATCCCCGCCTCTACTTTGTTTAAGAACTATATGGTCAGATAGATACTGCCGCTTTCAGGGTCAATTTCTACCTCATAGGTCTTAACATGACCTGTATCCGGGGTTAGAACATTGCCGCTGTGCAGATCTATTCTCCAGTCGTGGAGCGGACAATGCACTCTTGATCCGCAGACCATACCTTCAGACAAAGCGCCTCCTTTGTGGGGGCATTTATTCTCAATAGCCAGAACCTCTCCTGTTGTTAGGCGAAACAAGGCGATTTCGGTATTCCCCACAAGCAGCTTCCGGGACCCTTTAATATCAATTTCATTTACATTGCCTACGAGCATTTTGGTCATTGTCATGGGTAGGGCCTCCTTATACCGTCTCAGGTTGTGTAATAGGCTCGAAATTTTTACGCAGCTCCGGCTCATTGACAATCTGCTTCCATGGGTCGCTTGTCAATCGCAGGGTGGCTTCAATCCGCTCCTTCAGGGCAAGGCGCTCTTCCCTGTCATCAAGTGCCTGCTTGATGCTTTCCAGCCCTACACGCTCAACCCACTGGGCAGTCCGCTCATTCCATCCGGCATTCTCACGGTAGTATTGTAGGAATGCACTGGCCCATTCCAGCACCTCATCATCTGTTTTGACTACGCAGAGCAGATCCGTGGCCCGAACGTGCACACCACCGTTGCCGCCGATATGCAGCTCCCAGCCTCCATCGATCGCAACAACACCGAAGTCCTTGATTGTAGCTTCTGCACAGTTGCGCGGACAGCCGGATACTGCCAGTTTCACCTTGGCCGGAGTGTTGAGCCGCTCGAAGGCTTTCTCCAGCCGGATTCCCATGCCGATCGCATCCTGGGTACCGAACCGGCAGAAGGTAGAGCCGACACAGGTCTTGACGGTCCGGAGTGTCTTGCCGTAGGCATGGCCGGATGGCATATCCAGCTCCTCCCACATCTTCGGCAGATCCTCTTTCTTGACGCCGAGCAGATCCAATCTCTGTCCGCCGGTGAACTTCACCATGGGCACATCGAATTTGGCTGCAACCTCAGCGATTTTGATCAGATCAGCCGGTGTGGTAACCCCGCCGTAAATCCGCGGCACTACGGAATAGGTTCCGTCTTTTTGAATATTGGCGTGGTAGCGTTCGTTCGTGAATCTGGATTCCTTTTCATCGATATATTCTTCCGGCCACAGCATGCCCAGATAATAATTCAGGGAAGGACGGCATTTGGCACAGCCTTCGTCATTGCTCCAGTCCAGTACATTCATTACTTCCTTTACCGTCTTCAGCTCCATGCGTTTGATTTCGGCAACAATCTCATCACGTCCAAGCGTGGTGCAGCCGCAAATGCCTTCCTTCACCGTTACAGCATTATCACCGGCGTATATTTGTAACAGTCCTTCCACCAGCGGTTTGCAGCCGCCGCAGGAAGCAGAAGCCTTCGTGCAGGCTTTGATCGCTCCCACACTGGTACACCCTCCGGATTGTATCGCTTCGGCAATTGCGCCTTTAGACACGCCGTTGCAGCCGCAGATAATCTCATCATCAGCCATCGCTTCCAGGCGATTCCCTTTTGGTGAAGCCAGCGCATCAGATGATACGCCGAGCAGCAGCTCTTTCTCCATTCCTTTAATATTCTCATGATTCTTAATCATGGAGAACAGCTGCGCCCCGTCTCCCGTGTCTCCGAACAACACCGCGCCTACCAGCTTGTCATCCTTAATCACCAGTTTCTTATAGACTCCTTCAATCTCATCCTGGTAACGGAGCGCCCGGGAACCGGGCTGTTCGGTAAACTGGCCCGCTGAGAATACATCCACACCTGACACCTTCAGCTTGGTTGAAGTGATCGAACCCGCATAGCCTTCGGTCTGTACCCCTGCCAGTCTTTTGGCGAGAACGGCTCCTTGTTCATATAATGGAGCAACCAGCCCGTATGCGATCCCCCGGTGCTCTGCACATTCCCCTACGGAATATACCCCGGGAGTGTTTGTCTCCATATAATCATTTACGATAATGCCGCGGTTGATCTCAATCCCGCTTTTGCGGGCCAGTTCAATATTCGGTTTAATGCCCACGGCCATTACAATCAGGTCTGCTTCAGCAATTTCTCCGTCGGCAAACAACAGGCCCTTCACTCTTTTTTTGCCCAGGATGGCTTCTGACTGCTTCTTCAGGAGGAACTTCATCCCCTGCGCTTCCAGCTCTTTGCGGAGCATCACAGATGCTGCTTCATCTAATTGGCGTTCCATAATATATTCATGGATATGGACAACGGATACCTCCATCCCCAGATGCAAAAGCCCTCTGGCCGCCTCCAGTCCCAGCAGACCGCCGCCGATCACCAGTGCTTTCCGGTGAGTCTTCGCTGTTTCCTGCATAATCTGGGTGTCCTTAATGTCGCGGAATGCGATCACACCCTCCTTCTCAGCTCCAGGCAGCGGCAGCATGAACGGATTAGACCCGGTGGCCAGAATCAGCTCATCATAACTGGCTTCAATGCCTTTATCCGTGTGCACTTTTTTCTGGCGGGTATCGATGGAAGTTACGGTATGTCCTGTATAAAGACGGATGCCATTACTGTGGTACCATTCCAGATCATTAATGATGATATCGTTCATAGAAGCTCCGCCTGCAAGGACAGAGGACAGCATTATCCGGTTATAATTGGGATGCGGTTCGGCACCGAATATTGTAATTTCATAAGCCTCGGGGGCCAATTTCAATAAATGCTCGATCGCTCTTACCCCCGCCATTCCATTGCCGACCATGACCAGTTTTTTGCGTAAAGTAGACATATGTCTCTCTCTCCCCTCTCCATGTAGACAACAGAAATAACCCGCTTCACCCCGCCCGGAAAAATAGTTTTCCCGTTGCGATATTGTGAGAGCAGGCGCCATTGCCGCTTCGACCGAATACATCGTTGTACTCGCCGTAATAATGAATTTGTTAAATCGACTATACTACAGCACCTCGCTAAATGTCAATAATGATGACATATAAATTTTTATTTATTAAATCCATCGACAAAACAGGGTGTTTTGTGTTATATAATATAACATCTAATCAATTAGCGGTACACTTCAGCTATTATGCCTCGATCATTACGATCTAAAAGGAGCGTCAAGCTATGCATTCCCTGCTCTTGATTCATAACGGCAAAACAGAGAACGACATAGAGACTCGCTCAGCACAGAGTCCGGAAGGCATTCTTAAGTCCTGCGGGTATGTAGTCGGTGTAGCCACTGACCAGGAGCAGGCTGCTGGAATGATCCGGGATATTGACGCCTTCATTCTGAATATGCCGATTACCGAGATTAATCTCTGGAGAGAAAAGCTTATCCGGCACAAAATCGCCCCTGTTCTGTGGTGGTGCACCTCATCTACCGCAAACTTATCCGTCTCTGCCTGCGGTGATGATATTATGGTGGATGGTATTCTCTCCCCTTCTATGCAGGCCCAGGAGATACATTGGATTCTTCATTTCAGCTCCAGACAGTGCTTTGAGCGCCATCAGTGGCTGAAAGAGAAGGAACAGCTGCTTGCGCGGATCGAGGAACGCAAATGGATCGATATGGCCAAGGGCATTCTGTCCAAAGCCAAAAACATCAGTGAATCCGAAGCCTACGACCTTTTACGTAAGCAGGCGATGAACGAACGTAAACGTATGGTGGATGTAGCTACATCCATCGTCAAAGTCTATCAGCTGCTGCAGGATCAAACTTAAGGAGAATCCGACATGATTAATATTCTAAAAGAAGTCGCCAGAGGCAAACGCGGCGCGCGGGATTTGAGCTACGATGAAGCGCTCATTGCAGCAGAAGCGATCCTAGGGCAGACGGCCTCTCCTGTGCAGATCGGAGCCTTTTTGATCGCTGAACGGATCAAGCTGGAGAGTATTGAAGAGCTAGAAGCTTTTGTAGCCGTCAGTCGTAAGCTTGCCCGCCGTGAACCGGTGCTGCAGGGACTTGATTGCGCAGGACCTTATGACGGGCGGAAGCATTCCTTCATCGCAACTTTTCCAACAGCTTTTCTGCTATCCGCTGCAGGTGTGCCGGTTACCCTGCATGGTACAGCTTGTCTTCCCCCAAAATGGGGCGTTACCTTGCAGGATATGATTCAGGAGTCCGGCATAGATATCGCGAGGCTAACACAGGCTGATGCCATTGAAGCGGCAGCCGGCAGCGGCGTGCTGTTCGCCAAAGCAGAAGACTGGTGTCCCCCGCTCGGTGCCCTCCGCCCCCTAAGAGAGGATATCGGAATGAGAACCATCCTGAATACCGCAGAGAAGCTGATTGACTATTCTTGCTCCCCTTATATCGTATTCGGGATTTATCATAATACCGTATTTGACCGTCTCTCCAGACTGATCATTAAGCTCGGGTATCAAAAAGGACTGATTGTCCAGGGGGTTGAAGGCTCCGAGGATCTCTACATCGACCGTCCAAACCGGGTATACACGATCACTGGCGGCCAGGCCCAGCTGGATATCATCGATCCGGAGTCCCTTGGGCTGGAAACGGAAGTTCCTGAGCTGGAATGGACGGCCCTGCGCCAACTGCAAACTGCGGAGGAGGTTCTTCAGGGCGGCGGGCACATGGCCTTTTACAACCAGACCCTGCTAAATGGCGGAGTCAGACTCCATCTGGCCGGCAAGGTGAATTCGATTGAAGAAGGCGTGTACACCTGCAAGCATCTGCTCGACAATGGCGAGGCATGGGCGGTATACGCGAAGTGGAAAAGCCTGCTTCACGGCAGCAAAGCAGCTTCGCTGGGACAAGTGTAGCCGGCAGCGCCGTATGACACAAAAATATAAGCCAGAGCTACCTGGGATTCAGGAGGCTCTGGCTTATTCAGGTTAAGATTCATTAGTCCATATGCAGGGCCTGCCGCCGCTGGCCAGACTTAACTTTATCCTCTGGCTCAGCCTCACGGCCTCCGCCTAATTTGAATACTAGAATACCGCCAACGATGACCAGAACACCCAGCAGCTGATTGAGGGAGAACGGAACCTTAGTCAGACCCAGCCATCCCAGTGAATCCCATAACAGCGCGAAACCCAGCTGGGATGTTAGTACAATCGAAATTGCGTAAGTAGCTCCCAGCAGCTTGGTAGCTTGCACGAGACAGATTACAACCCCCACACCGATAACTCCGCTGAACCAATACCACGCCTGCATATGCTGCAGTGTGAACATGCCAGTTCCTTGAGTGATCAGTCCCATAATCAGGGAAGCGATGAAGCCCATGCCCAAAACCAGTGTTGTCGTGGTCCATGATCCCGTATGTTCATTCACTTTACTGTTAAAAATATTCTGCAGGCTTACCAGCGATCCCGCGAATAAAGCCAATAATAGTCCAAGTATCATTTTGCAAAAACTCCTTATGTTACGAATTAGTTATTCATAAATATTTCGGTGGGCCACGGCGCTAAGCCCTTTCCGGTCTTTTACAAGGATGAGCCCTTTGCTGCGTTCGGTTAATCCGTCCCGGCAAAATTTCTGCAGTACCCGGTTCAAATGTCTATAGCTGGTGCCGATAAAGTTGGCCGTATCCACCAGATTAATTGTCTTAAGCTGACCGGTAAATGAAGGATCTGATTCATCATAGCTGATCGACAGCAGGTAACTGGCCAGCCGCACCTCCACCGGATGCATTAGATTGAGACTCAGAAAATCCGATTTACGGTAAAACTTTAGCGTGATAATCTCCAGCAAAAACTGTAGCAGCGCGGGGTTATTCTTGCCATGTTTCTGAAGCCAGACGTATGAGATACCGAGCATATGCACTGGGGATACAGCTTCAACCGTATTTATCATCTCAGTCCCCTGAATATATTCAACATCCCCAATCAACTCAAGCGGTGTCTTAAAGGAGATGATTAAGGTTTTACCTTCGGCAGTTGTCGTGTAAATCTTCAGCTTACCCTTTACTAATATATACAGCGTTCCTGATGGGTCACCTTTGGAACAAATATACTCTCCCTGATCAAAACTGTAGAGCGATAAATGCTCACCTAAGGGTCCGGTAAAAATCGCATCCAGCTGTTGATCCTTCATATAGGAATCTATCTGCTGGCGGTCTTTAATTTCTTTCATCGCAGATTTTCACCTCCGGCTGGGTCTCAGAATTTGAGAATAATGACACCGGCAATCATCATCCCGATGCCAAGGAACTGGGGTAGCCGCATTTTTTGTTTAGCTACACCAAACCAGCCGTTAATATCGATCAGGAAGGTCAAAAACAGCTGGGCAATCAGCAGCGCAGATATGGTAAAGGTGACTCCAATGTTCTGAATGGCGGTAACTTCGCTGAAAATAATGAATGCGGCCAGTCCGCCTCCCGTCAGATATAAAGGTTTAACTTTTTTCAAGCCTTGTTTCTTTCCATCCCGTACAAACAGCAGAATGACCAGCGCCATAATAAAACCGGTAAGCTGGGTTATTGTCGCCGCCTGCCATGTGCCGATATCCTGGCTAATTCGCGCGTTTGCGACCCCTTGCAGCGTAATGCACGCTCCTGCAATAAAGGCAAATATAATTCCTTTCATATGCTTCTCTCTCCTCTATGTGTTCTCTGCTTTAATTAAATGACATCCGGCGTAATCCGTGAAGGACATATGTCCTAAACTGAAATTTACTAATCTGCCATAAGTAGACGAAAGCCCGCTTCAAGCCTTAACAGGCTGAAACGGGCCATATCTGGTTAACATCCAATTAGAGGAGCAGCTTCATTTCATGCAATTGGTCAAAAATAAGTTGGCTGACAGCGGAAACCTTGTCTCTGTCTTTATAACTCAGCCAGGCCAGTTCAGCGATTTCCGCTGCCGGAGCAAGCGTTCCGCTATAATCCGCAGTCAGACAGGTCATTTGGACCTGTACCCCTGCCTCTTTACCGTGGGCTGCTGCGGCAAATTTGCCGAACAGCTGAATGGTATCCGGCTGAATATGGACCGTTAATTCCTCTTCGATTTCGCGGATTAAGGTCTCGTTGTCGGTTTCACCCGCTTCACGCTTGCCGCCGGGAAAATAATAGGTGTCCTTACCGTTGGAACGTGCACTTAATACTTTCCCTTCAACGATGTGAATCCAGGCTATCTTGTCTATCATTGCAGTCATGGAAATCCCCTCCGAATCTTGACTTTGCTCTTTCTAAGAGTAAAGCAATATCCGTTGCTGAGAAAAGGACATATGTCCTGATTACTTTGCATGCTTCAGGAATTACCGCTGTAGCTTTACATGCATATGCCGCTCTGCTTCATCCCAGGGAACCGAATAGGCCTGTCCTTTCGAACAAAAAATCGAAATTGAACTATAAGCCGGATCCGCATTTTTATCATACTGTTTGTGCTCAATCACACTCTCCGCCTGATGGCAGTTCTGATACCCGGCCACCCTTAGCGACAAGGAACCTTTGCCCTGTGTCATTGAGGCTAGTCTGACCGAATAGTTCATAAATGTCGCAACCGGTACTGTACCGGTAATAATTGCAGCCTGCTCTGTTACCTCTGGTGCCGTAAAGCTTCCGCTTGCCTGCTGGATATCTGCCATTACTTTGCCCACATAATCGGTATTTATCCTGATCTTGAGATCATAAACCGGCTCCAGCAATATATTCTCCGCCTGCTCCAGCCCTTGTCGTAAGGCGCGATAAGCCGCTTCCCGGAAATCCCCGCCGGAGGTATGCTTATTATGGGCTCTTCCGTTTAGCAGCGTGATGCGCAGATCGGTCAGCGGTGATCCGGTAAGCAGGCCGTGATGGCCGTTATCCTTAAGATGCTGCACAATCTGGTGCTGGTAACCGACAGATAAGTCATCAGGATGACACTCATTATAAACAGAGATTCCGCTGCCTCGTTCGCCGGGTTCAAGCTTAAGATGCACCTCTGCATAATGTCCTAGCGGCTCAAAATGGCCGCAGCCGTAAACCGTATTGTTGATCGTCTCCAGATACAGAATTTCCGGATCGCCGAAGGTCACCGGAATACGAAACCGTTCGCGCAGAATCTGGTCCAGAATCTCCAGCTGGATTTGTCCCATAACATGAATATGCAGCTCCTGCAGCGCTTCGTCCCAGCTGACATTTAGTGACGGGTCTTCTGCACCTAGCTGCTGGAAGGCATGAAGCACTTCCTTAAGGTGGACTGGCGGTGCAAAATTCACTTTAGCTTTCAAAGTCGGAATCAGCTCGCTGCCCAGGTGATCCTGTAACGCCCCAACGCCTTCGCCAGGCATGGCAGCTGTTAGTCCCGTAACTGCAAACAGTTCACCGGCAGCCCCCCAATCTGCAGCAGCTGCCTTTGCCCCGTAAATTCTGCGGATCCCGGTAATCCGCTCGGAGACCCGTTCCCTCGCCGGGCCGTAAGCCAATTCCTCTCTAGCTTTGAGTACGCCTTGCAGCGCTTTAATGTAGGTAATCCGTGTACCTCTCTCATCATGACGGATCTTATAGACCCTCCCGGCAAATGGCAGACGGTGATCATATCCGGTGCTTGTTAATGCTTCGAGATTTCGGAGAAAGCAATCTATACCAACATCCAGCAGCGCAGAACCTGCCATACACGGGAAGATCTTATTTTGTTTGACTATCGTGATGAGCGCTTCCTGCCATGCAGAATCATTTAGGCTTCCGCCGAGATAAGCTTCGAACAGCTGTTCATCGCGTTCAGCCATAAACGCCTGAAGTTCTTCTCCAGCTCCGGCAGCTTCCAGGTCAGGCAGCATAACGGCATCTATGGTAAGCTGCTGGCGGATTTCTGCTAGTACCCGCTGCGGATCGGCGCCCGTACGGTCAGTTTTGTTGATAAAAAAGAAAGTCGGTATGTCATGCCGCCGAAGCAGCTGCCATACCGTTACTGTGTGTCCTTCTACTCCCTCAACGGCGCTTACAATGACCACGGCATAGTCGAGAATTTGCAGTGCGCGCTCCATCTCCGGCGAGAAATCGACATGACCGGGCGTGTCCAACAAAAAGTAACGTGAATCTCCCATGCTAAATTCAGCCTGATCGGCAAATACTGTGATCCCGCGCGCTTTTTCAATGTCATGCGTATCTAAAAAAGTATCTTTATGGTCTACCCGCCCCCGGCTGCGGATTGCCTCCGTATGGTAGAGCAATTGCTCTGCAAAGGTTGTTTTTCCCGCATCGACATGAGCGAGCAGACCAATGGTTGTATTTCTTGTCATAACTTGCGCTTATACACCCCCGCGGATGTGTGGAGCTACATCGTCACTGTAAAACCGGCTCAACCGCTGCATTTCTTCAGCTGTGAAGGATGATACTTCCCCCGCCGCCAGATTATCAGTAACCTGAGCTTCATTCTTAAAGCCTGGTATGATACAGCTGACTGCAGAATGATCAAGAATCCAGCGCATCGAGGCTCTAGCCATGTTGCCCCGTCCTTCGCTGATCCACTCCAGTTGGGACGCCAGCTCTACACCCTTGGGGAACGGCAGTCCGGCAAAGGTCTCCCCGACATTGAACTGCTCGCCGTTTGCATTGAAGTTGCGGTGATCATTCGGCTGGAAGGTGCTGTCCTTCCCAAACTTCCCGGTAAGAAGCCCGCTGGCAAGCGGCAGACGTACCAAAATCCCGGTTCCCTGAGCTTCTGCCCGCGGCAGCAGTTCAAGCGCAGGCTGCTGGCGGAACAGGTTAAAGATAACCTGGAGCGATTCTACACCCGGGTACTCCAGACATAGCAGACCCTCTTCTATTGTTTCAACACTTACGCCGTAGTTGCGGATTTTTCCTTCTGCCTTTAATTGATCCAATACAGCAAATACACTTCCATCCCGCAGAATCTCAATCGGCGGGCAATGGATCTGATACAGATCAATCGCTTCACGCTGTAAACGGCGCAGGCTTTGTTCAGCATACTCACTAACCATGTGCTTCGAGTAAGTTTCAGGATCATGAATATCGCCGGCACGGCAAAACTTCGTGGCAATATGTATTTGATCTTCCTTACCTTTGGTAGCCTTGGCTAGCAGCTCTTCGGCATGTCCAGAACCGTAAACGTCAGCAGTGTCGAAAAAATTCACACCTTGTTCGATTGCGAGTGACAGCCCCTTCAGTCCGTCCTCGTCCCGGCTTGTCCCCCAGTCGCCGCCAATGGCCCAAGTGCCAAAGCTGACTTCACTGACTGATAGACCGGTATTTCCAAGCTTGCGGTAATTCATATGATTGCCTCCCGGAGATTTAGATTGTTGATTCAATTTTGCGGCATTGTTATCGCTTTCAGTAACTTATTGCTTTCTCATTCCCCTATTCCTCAAATAGGAATAGTCTTAGTAGTAGTGTACGGCTTACAGTCCACTCTAAGTCAAGGTCTTTTCGAATATTTCTGTCTGGTACGTCTCTATTGATCAGGAGTCATGAAGTGAAATGGGTCCATGCTTAACGACGGTTTCTTGAACAAGCTCAAATCTTGTGGACAGCATCTTAAGAATTACATGTAATACTACCTATACTTCTCCCCAATAAATCTCAGTTTCATATTCGAAAGGAACTAAACCATCCTGATTGTTCCGGTCAAAAAGATCCCGCAGTTCCTTCATCATCGGATCGTAATTCGGGTGCCCCGGGGTAGGACTGTATGAAGAGGATAGCAGCCGGCCCTTTAAGCCCTCGAAATCGAATAGCTGACTCATTCTGAACCGAACTTCTTGCATCGTACCTTCCTTGAAAAAAGAGTGAAGGATTTCATGAGAGATATTTTTATGATTAACTTTCTCATAGTCAGTTCCGTATGTATGAAGCAGTTGATCGTACTCCTCACGAAATGGGGTGCCGTTTGTAAGCCGGGAATTCCAGAGCAGTATCACCTTCCCACCTGGCTTTAGAATTCTGCGAAACTCGGTTCGTGCTGCTAAGCGGTCAAACCAGTGAAACGCCTGTGCACAGACAATAAATTCAACTGACTGATCCTGTAATCCTGTAGATTCTGCTGACCCGGAACTAGTCTGAAAGTTCGGCTTATCTCCGAGTATTTGCTCAGCGGCTACCCGCATTGCCTGATTCGGCTCAACCCCGGTCACATAGCTTCCGCGTTCCAGAAGCAGCTTTGCAAAGATCCCTGTACCTGAACCGATGTCTGCTATTCTACTGTTCGAACGCAACCCGATGGAGTCATACAAATAATCAACAGCCTCTTTCGGATAGCTTGGACGGTACTTCAAATAGGAATCAACCCGGTCCGAAAACCTTTCTTCATTGTTCATCTCTCGTCACTCTCCCGGTATTTATGAATAGTATATTTTTTCCACTTTATATAAAGTTTGCTCGATAATTGTACAGAGACCGTCATCTACTTTGTAAAATTTAACTCGAAAGTATAAACTTTTCAAAAAGTTCTTTATATTATTCTTTTGTTTAAAGGCAGGAAAAAATTCTGAATTTCTCTCCACTTCACCAAAACTTTGAATCCATTGCTCTACATAAGTCTGGCTAAGAATTTTTCTGTTTAAAATACTTATTATGGATCTTACCATTCTCTCATCTTCACCATCGGAGTAAATTCGATCTGTTATGGTCATCTTTTCGTAAACCAAATTGAGGATGGTTAAAAGGTCATTTTCATCCAGTTCGGAACATTGAGCCAAATCGTCCAAAGCATCTGCTGCATGGGCTATGGCATGAGCCCAGCCTTTTTTTTCGTCATACCCCCGGTAATCTCGCTCTTCTTTTAAATTGTAAAATACTTTCTCTTTTATCTGATGAATTTGCTCTCTTGTGAGAAATGGTGATTCTCTATGCCTCATGAAGAAGAGCGGTATAACTAGCATAGAGAAAGATCGGGTGAAGACGGAGTCCGTATTTGTTTCACCAAGCTTAAAAAGCAAATGTTTGTTATCCAAAACAACGGGCAGAAGTTGCTCTAGTTCGTATGCAGTTAGAGAATTACCAGGAATCCAATGTGATAAGGTTGTATAAATGAGCTCATCACGTAGCTGGGCATCCAAATAACCGATGTTATTTATCATTTCTTGTACCAACTGGAATGTATCGGAAGGGGCTTTATAGCCATTTTCTTTTATTAATATCAACTTATCTTTTAAATTCATTCTACACACTCCTACTAGAATTTTCCAAGCGGAAATCCGCATTTATTCCTGCGATGTCAATCAAGAATTGGCAGACTGCGCTAAAGCACCATCCTTCTCACTATCCACAAATTGCTCCGGGGAGGTGTACTTTCATTAAGAGAACAGACAGACGCTGTATGGAATATTTTAGGTGGAATTGTTCATAGAAAAATGATACATTATTTTGGCATCAAAATCGCAGAATGTTTGTGATCGATATGTGTTATTGGGATAACGCGCAAGTTGGGATATACGCTTTTGGCTCATATTATTAAATCGGGAGAGGGTATCGACATGGACAAGAATTCAGTTTATAGAACAAATGTTATTGGAGCCGGCGCAGTTGGCAGCGCTATCACAGCCGAGATGGACAGAAATTCTATACATAAAACAAACAGCATCTTTTGGGATACAAAAGGAAATGAAATCCTGGGAGCAACCGCGCTTCCTTTGTATGGAGCCTATGTCTCCGAAGAGAAGTGCCAGCTTTTGGGCGATGTTTCAGGAAAAAAGGTACTGGAAATAGGCTGTGGAAGCGGGCAGTCCTTGCTTTATCTGGGGGAACGCAAAGCATCTGAACTATGGGGTACCGATATATCTGCAAAACAAATCGAAAAGACTTCGCAACTTTTGAGGTCCTGCGGTCTTTCAGCCCAATTGATCTGTTCTCCCATGGAAGATGAATGTGGGATTCCGGAGAACTATTTTGACTTCGTTTATTCGGTTTATGCCTTAGGCTGGACCACCGACCTTGAGGGTACTTTTAGCAGGATCGCTTCTTACTTGAAAAAGGATGGCGTCTTTATTTTCAGCTGGTCTCATCCTATACACAAATGTGTTGTTGCAGAGAATAACATGCTTGCTTTTACAAAATCTTATTTCGATGAATCCTGGTATACCGCATCCCTTGATGAAGGTACATTAACCTTATCGGACCGTAAACTATCGACCTATTTGAACGCGCTCGCAAAAGCGGGATTTGTCCTTGAGCAATTAATTGAGGAATCAGATGAGGACATTATGCAAGCGAAGAACGATAACAGTGATTTTGCAAAAAAAGCAAAAATGCTGCCTGTAACTTTCGTAGTTAAAGCAAGAAAACTATAAAACCCCGGTCATCTGTGATATAAATCGCCGTGCCGGCCGATGATGGAGTATTACAATAAATAACATAATAGTGAAAGGATGTGTCTATATGATGAGCATTGTGCGATTGATAAAGGTGAGTTTTAACTAACCCTGTAAAGGGCATAAACGATTCAGAGCTTCTTTATGCTCTTTTTCTGTAAGACCTTTACAGGGACTACAAAAAAGGAGAATGAACAATGAAAACATATCTTTTTAAAGAAAAATACGGTGACCTGATCAACGAATTAATTAAAGATTTCGAAGAACAAACGAACAGTAAATATATTATGGGCCCGGATGCCCTTCGTCTTCTCGAGTTGCTGTGCGAAAAAATGAAGTTTACCCCTGGGATGCGCGTTCTAGATATGGGGTGCGGCATAGGCATTACATCAATTATACTGGCGAAGGAATATGGAGTTAATGTATATGCCAATGACCTTTGGTTTAGTGCAAGCGATAACTATAAACGTTTTGTTAAAGCAGGCGTCAGTGATCTGGTTGTTCCGATACAAGCGGATGCCCGTAGTTTGCCTTTTGCCAGTGAATTTTTTGATGCGGTAATCAGCATAGATGCTTATCATTACTTCGGTACTGACGAGTGTTACTTCAGCAGCCATTACGCAAGATTAGCTAAACAAGGCGGTCAGTATGGAATTGTATGCCCTGCATTGACAAGGGAATTCACCGAAGGCTTGCCGGATGGCTTGGCTTCACTTTGGGAACCGGAAATGTATGCCTGGCATAGTGCCGGATGGTGGAGAAATATGTGGCAAAAGACAAAACTTGTTGAGGTTACATACGCTGAAGACATCCCGAACGGCAAGGCGTTATGGAGAGAAACGGCAGATTTTGAACTTCACGATGCCGACACCGAAAATTTCTTAACTCTTATGCTTATGACTGCAGTTAAAAAGTAGTTATTTCCTGGTAGATTACCATTACTTCACTAAGTGCTTAAAAAAGAACCTGAACCCTTGTATACGAGGATTCAGGTTCTTTTCTTGTACTCCCGGCAAGTGTACCGCAAAACAATGTTGCTCAGGTGCTATTGCCGTTTTGCAAATTCATAGAAAGCCAAGGCCTGCTCCCAGGTAGGAAAGCCGGCCTGAGCCATTTTGTCACTGCCTCCGCCTTTTCCCTGAAACTCCCCTAAGTTGGCTTTGAAAAAGGCGCCGCAGGACAGCCCGGCACTTCCGCTATGGGCAAACACCACTTTATTCTCGGCAGCTGACAACAGCAGCACCGGCAAGTCCGTCAGTGCCGTCAGCTTAACCGCCAGACTCTGCAGATCTTTAAGTGATCTCTGCTCAAAAACCTGCGCGACGATCCCGCTGCCTGGCTCCTGCACTGACAACAGCTCAGCCGCCACATAGCTGTCATTCTGCTCTTTAAGGGCCGTGAGCTCCGCTTGAAGTAGCTTCTGCTCCAACTCCCACTTCTCAATCCGGTCCACGATTTCATCCTTGCCGGTATTGAATTTCACGGACAAGGCGCTAAGGATGCGGGCATTGTTATTGAATTCCTCCAGTGCACGCCCTCCGCACTTAAAGGTAATACGGATGTTACCCTTCTGCTTCTCAGATCTTAGCAGCTTAATCATGCCAATTGAGCCTGTAGAGGAGACATGCGTTCCACCGCAGGCGTTATACTCCACACCTTCGATCTCCACAATCCGGATGTTCTCGGTTACTTTGGGCTGCTTCACCAGCGGCAATCGGGCCAATTCTTCCTCACTGACCAAATAACTGGTGATGCTGCGGTTCAGATAGATTTGCCGGTTCACCTCTGCCTCAACCTCAAGCATCCGTTCCGCAGACAACTCCGGCAGCTCGATATCAATCGTCGCATAATCGCTCCCAAGGTGGAAACTCAGGGTCATCGCCTGACATAGCTCAAGGAACATGGCGGACAACAAATGCTGTCCGCTGTGCTGCTGCATGTGGTCAAATCTTCTCTCCCAGTCGATCCGGCAGCTTACGCTAGACCCTGCAGGCAGGCTCTCCACCTTATGGAGTACTTCTTCCTCCTCCAAAATGACATCTAGCACAGGAATATCATTAATAAATCCGGTATCACAGGGTTGTCCGCCGCCAAGCGGATAGAATGCTGTGTCCTTCAAAATCAGGTAGAGCCCATCCTCCCTCTCCACGATCCGGCTGACCTCGGTCTCCCATTCCTTGATATATGCAGATTCGTAATATAACTTATTAGTCATTAATCTGTTTCACTCCGTTTCTCTCTCCCTCTCCGGATGCACCGAAGAAACGTTCCATAATAATATAGTCTTTTCCGCCTTTAGTGAAGGTCTGGTCTGTTACTGCCAATCCGAACCTCTGATAAAAGGCTGCTTTGTGGCTTCTGGCATTACAATAAATCCGCTTCACACCGGAGCTTTCCGCTTCGTTCAGCATATGCTGCAGCAGTCTGCTCCCATACCCTTTGCCTTGCTGTGATTCCTGGGTAGCAAATTTGCGGAATTGAGCTTCATTACCGCCTATAAATAGAGAGACTACTGATATCAGCTCTTCACCTTCGAATAGCCCGTAATGCAACCCGGCATCGTCATCCTCCAGCTTCACGTAGTCCAGCTCACGCTCTGGCCACATCACCTCGTGTCTTAGCTGCCAGGCCGCTTCCTTATGTATTAACGTGATCTTCAACCTATCCATCACCTCAGCAAGAGTGTGTCTTTAGTGCATCGTATCCCAAATCTGCTTGCCGATCAAGATCACAGTCACTGTAATAAAGAGCGGCCGGATGTATCCGGCTCCCTTACGGATCGCAACCTTCGAGCCAATAACTGCACCAACCACCATTGGTACACCCAGCAGCAAACCATAATAAAAGCTGACAGAACCAAGCGCGATAAACGTGAGCAGACTGGAGATATTGCTGGCAAAATTCAGAACCTTGGCATTGCCGGCGGCAGTTACAAACTCAAAGCCCAGCATCAGAAAAGCAAAGATCAGAAATGATCCGGTGCCCGGACCAAAAAATCCGTCATAAAACCCGATAACAAGCGCCACAATAATGCCAATCAGACGTGTTTTTTTGCTGCTGCCGGAGAAGGTGGACACATCACCCCATGATTTTTTGAATAAGGTATAGATCGTAATTACAACCAGCATAACTATAACAAGTGGCTTCAGAAACTCTGAGGGTACCTGCCTGACGGTAAATGAGCCAGCCACCGCCCCAATGATTGAAAAGGGAATGAGCAGCTTCAGCAGCTGAAAGTTGATTTTCCCGGAACGGACAAACGAAGCAGTGCTTGTAAACGAACACATTGTACCGGCCAATTTGTTGCTGCCCAGCAGCAGATGAAGGGGAATGCCTGCGGACAGTAGGGCCGGAATCGAGATTAGCCCTCCGCCCCCTACTACAGAATCTATGAATCCGGCCAAAAATCCGCAAACCACCAAAACGATGATCATTCCTGTACTTATATGGTCCATGCTTTTGTTAAATCCTCCTGCTATGTATTTTCCAGCCTCAATAAAAAAGCAGCAGGATCATCTCCTGCCGCTCTCTTACTCCCTTTATAGCGGAAGTGTCACTTATAAGTGTTCTGTTCATTCTTCTTATAAGTCGTCTTATCATCCATTAGAGCTTCCTTGCGGACATCGAGCTTCTTCTGCTCCATTTGCTGGGCCTGCTGGCTGGTAACCGGCGTTTGGTCCAGCTCCTCGACGGTGTTGATCAGGTTCTTGTCCGGTTTATAGTCATTTGTCACTGTGCTGCCTCCTTAAGTGTAAACTTAATGGTTCAGCTTATTGTGGCAATCTGCAGCCCGGATTATTCTCCCTATTCTTCGGAATCGACGTTGTGATATACCTGCTGTACATCATCGAGTTCTTCCAGAGCGTCGATCAGCTTCTCGAATTGGGCTTCGGCATCTTCCGGAAGGGTTACATAGTTCTGCGGCAGCATTGTCAGCTCTGCTACGGTGAAGTCGGTGATACCGGCTCCGCGCAGGACTTCCTGAACCGCATGGAACTGGTCAGGCTCGGCATACACGATAACCGCTTCATCCTCTTCCAGCACATCACGCACATCTACGTCCGCCTCGATCAGCAGCTCCATAACTTCTTCGGCAGATTTGCCTTCAAGTCCGATAACAGCCGTGGTGTCAAACATATACGTTACCGATCCGCTGACGCCCATGTTTCCGCCGTTTTTGCTGAATGCGGAACGCACAAGCGGAGCTGTACGGTTCACATTATTGGTCAATGCATCGATGATGATCATGGAACCGCTTGGACCGAAGCCTTCATAACGCAGCTCAACATAGTTTTCGTCGCCGCTGCCTTTAGCTTTCTCCAGCGCACGGTCGATGATAGCTTTAGGTACATTATACGTTTTGGCACGTTCCAGAACGACCTTAAGTGCACGGTTCGACTCCGGATCCGGCTCGCCTTTCTTGGCTGCTACATAAATCTCAACACCAAACTTGGCATAGATCTTACTAGTATTGGCATCCTTGGATGCTTTCTTTTCTTTAATATTATTCCATTTACGACCCATAGTGTTCCGCTCACTTTCCAACATTAATTATAAACAGTCCGTTCTATTATACCTCTCCCGGGACGATCCCGTAAAGTCCAGCAGACTGAGTAGACGTTCCGTTCCTACAGCCTGGATCAGTGCGGGAATCCGCGGGCCTTCTGACTGATGCAGAACAAGCTGATATATCAAGGCAAACAGGCGTTTCTGATTGCTTCTCATCATCTTTTTGTCATCATGGTGACAAATGGCGTAAACTCGTCTCATGAGCTCCTCTTCCTCTAATTCTTCTTCTCTCAACAAGCCGCAAAAAGCGTTAATCCGCTCCTGCTCAACAGCCCCAAGCGTATGGTACAAAGTCGTGTCCTGACTTTCGTTCACCGTGACTAATCTTTGTGGAACAAACTGTCTGATCCAATGCCCGGCCCGTGCTGCCGTTTGCTGAATGATTTCCTCAGAGTAATCTTCACCGCCTTGCCTGAGCAGTTCCTGCAGTACTCTGTTGTCAAAATTGATCAGCGGCAGCAGACTGGATACCTGACTAAAGCTTGGTGCATGAGATTCGTTATCCTGCATAAGTGACAGCTCTATGGCTGTGCGTAAATCTTCGTCAGTCAGCGTTCCGGCGTCATATGCTTTGCGGAATCTTTCGAACTCCGTGTAATTACGCAGAACATCCTCATCAAGCCCAATACTAAAAGCGGTATTCGGATGATATTTGGCAAACAGGAACATGATCGGCTCTGGCCCATACACCTCCAGCAGATCGGCAGGCGTGTAATTATGGCCGGAAGAGCTGGACATTTTGGCATGGCTGCCTTTGATGCTGATGAATTCATAAGGCACGTAATACGGAGGCTGATTCCCGAAGATTCTCTTCGAGATCACCTTGGCGACATTATAGCTGCCCGTTTCAGAGGAGTGGTCCCGGCCTCCCGGCTCGAACACGACCTGCTCCATTCCCCAGCGCATCGGCCAGTCGATTTTCCAGTGTAGTTTGATATTCGCCGCCTCTGGAACGTAAAGCGTATTATAACAGCCGCATTTGCAGCTATAGATTATGTTTTCTGAGTCTTCATCAAAAGCATGGACACTGGTTGTATCCTTCCCGCAGCGCTCACAGTATACTTGTACCGGATAAAAGGCTGTCCGTGCATCGTCCGTTGTTTTTCCGGTTTTGAACATCATCAGAATGTCGTATATTTCCGCTCTGTTGCGCAGCGCGTGCAGAATGGCCGGATTATACCTGAGCGATTGATACTCGCGGCTCTGATAAATGAACTCGGGAACGATCCCGAAAGCAGCCAGTGCCTGTTCAAATTCCTGTTCATAATGCTCCGCATAGGAGGCATGACTTCCGCAGGGACAAGGCACCTTGGTATATGGTAAGCCGATATATTGTTCATAAGAAGGATCAAGCTGAGCCGGAACCTTGGGGAACCGGTCGAAATCATCCCATGAGAAAATAAATCGTACTTCTTTACCGGATTTCTTCAATGCCTGCGTGACGAAGTATGTGGTGACGATCTCCCGAAAGTTCCCGATATGTACAGAACCCGACGGGCTGATCCCTGATGCACATACAAAGGTCTGGCGCTCAGGATGGTTTTGGATTAAATCGTTTGCGTATTTTTGTGCCCAATGCATGTTAACTCTCCTCTGTTATTAATATAGGAAAAGCAAAAAAGCTCCCGCCCTCAAGATTGTTATCTTGAGGACGAGAGCTATGAATAGCGTCGTGGTACCACCTCTGTTCACGGACATGTTGCCAGGCCCGCCTCTTCAGGTACGGCCATTACGCTTATACCCTATCTCTGTAACGGGAGATCCCGTCATACCATCCTTGAGCTATATTGCCTTGCCCAATTCCGTATGCAGCTCGGAGACTTTATTCGTTAAGCACATTGCTGCTCCATCTCACCACCCTGGAGCTCTCTGGGAACAACGTTATCTTAAGTACTCTTCTCTTCATCGCTTTTCGTATACAATTAAGATTATTTAAACATGGATTTCCGGGCTTTTCAAGTTAAAGTTCCAAGAAGAATCTTTTGAATAGTCCCAGATACTTCTTCTCCGCATAATAGAACTAAACCCAAACTTCATTCGCCGTCTCAACGACCAGCCGGATCTTATCCCACTGCTCTTCTACGGTTAGGATGTTCCCTTCCTCCGTTGAAGCAAAACCGCATTGCGGGCTGAGGCACAGCTTCTCGATATTCACATATTGGGCAGCTTCGGCGATCCGCAGCTTTAGCTGCTCCTTGCTCTCCAGTCCCCCATGTTTGGTGGTAACCAGGCCAAGCACTACAAACTGGTCACGGATAAACCGCAGCGGAGCGAAGTCTCCGGAACGTTCATTGTCATATTCAAGGAAAAAGGCATCCACCTGCGTTTCACCGAACAGCACTTCGGCAACCGGCTCATAACCGCCCGCTGCGAACCAGGTGGACCGGAAATTGCCGCGGCACACATGTAGCGCGATCGTCATATCCTCAGGTCTGCCGGCAATACTCTCATTAATCAGACGCACATAATCCTTAGCAAGCTGCTCCGGATCGACTCCTCTGCTGCGGAGATGGGCCCGGTGTCTGCCGCTGGAAAGCGTACCCCAGGTGGTATCATCCAGCTGCAGGTAACGGCACCCTGCATCATAAAAGGTTTGAATAGCAGCCTTATATACAGTAATAATGTCCTGATACAGCAGCTGCTGATCGGGATATATTTCATTCCCGTTATAATCCTGCACGAAGTGGAACAAGGATGGGGCTGGGATCGTCATTTTGGCCAGCGTATCTCCTGCCATCTCCTGCAGCTGCGTAAAATGGGCAATCATCGGATGATCTTCAAACGCGATTTTGCCGGTAATCTTAAAGCTCTCAGCCCGCTGAGTACTTTCCTTGGAGCCGCTGCTTTGATTGAGGATGATTTTTTGAGTTCCTTTAATCCCCAGGAAGAAATCAAGATGCCACCACGAACGGCGGAATTCCCCATCGGTGACTGCCTTGAGGCCCAACGCCTTTTCATGCTTCAGCAGTTCAGCAATCTCCTTATTCTCTATTTCGTGAAGCTGTATAGCTGTAATCTCGCCCTGTTCATACCTGCTGCGGGCTGCCTTAATTTCGTCACTGCGCAGGAAGCTGCCGACGATGTCATAACGAAAGGGCGGTGCATTTCTGGCGGAACCGGTTATTGGACTGATCATACGTCCCTCCTGCTGTTATAGTAAGAATTGATTCAAGTCGAAGTAACTGCTTGCGACCAGATCATTTAATAGTTCGATATAACTCGACATGATTTCACTGGGTTTGCGGTCCTTGTGAGTAATCCAGCCGACGGTAAACACTTCATTGCTGTCATAAGGTATGGTCACCAGGCCGTTGCCGTTCAGCTCAGAAGCCATGATTCCAGTGCCTATTGTATAGGAATCGCTGCCTAGCAGCAGGTTCGTAAGTGTTGCCCGGTCGGTTACCTTTATATTCTTCTCAATCTGGGTGAAGCTAAGCATTTCCTCAGAATAGTGCAAAGAATTGTTGTCTCCCTGCTCAAAGGTAATATACGGATAAGGGAGGATGTCGTCCAGGATAAGGCTTTCCTTAGCGGACAGCGGATGTCCGGTTCTGACATAGACATGCGGATTCGTGTTGAACAGCGGGGTGAATTTGAGGTTCCCGTCGCTGAACAGCTTATTCATTACCTTATAGTTGCTTTCGTTGATATACAAAATCCCGAGATCACTGCGCAGTGTCCGCACATCCTCGATAACTTCGTAGGTCTGTGTCTCACGCAGGCTGAAATTATATTCCGACACCTTGCGTTCCTTCATCAGACGCACAAAAGCATCGACGACAAAAGCATAATGCTGGGTGGACACGGAAAAATAAACCGGGCTGCGTTTCTTGCCGGTATACCGGTTCTCCATGAACTCGGTCTGCTCGATAATCTGCCTTGCATAGCCCAAGAACTCCATGCCTTCCGCTGAAATGCTGATTCCCCGGTTGGTCCGTTCAAAAATCGTGATTCCCAGCTCGCTCTCCAGTTCCTTGATGGCATTGGAGAGACTGGGCTGTGACACAAAAAGCCGTTTGGCCGCTTCGTTCATAGAGCCGCTGTTCGCAATCTCAATGGCGTAGCGGAGCTGCTGCAATGTCAATCCCGTTCCCCCTCTAATCAAAGGCTGTAGCCCTGTGCGTATCTAGTTATTTTATTAGCATATCCTTACTTGCGGTACTACGTCTACTGCTCTCTTAAAATCTATCGTTACTGTGTCCGCTTCTTGGCAGCATCGATCTGCGAAGGATCAAGCCCTTCCCAAATATTCGCAATCTGTGCCTGCTCCGGATGCTCAAAGACGAGAAATGCCGTAGGCAGATAACGTTCGCCGTATTGCGAAGAAGGTTTATTAATGATTTCATTATCCTTAACCAGTACCGTCGATGATCCGCCGTCCAGATTCGCGGCAATTACCGCTCCATGCTTCAGCATAATCTGCTGGACGTCATAAAGGTTCGCACCGATGCTGTAACCAGGCTGCCGGCCGTCGATGACAACAAACAGCAGCGCCCCATCCGCACGTTGGCCCATCGCGGTTCTTGGTGCAATTCCCCAGCCCTCTGCTGCGTTCTTGATTAATCCCTTGCCATTGACAATAATCCGCGGCTGAAAAGATACAGCTTCCTGCACACCAAGCTCACTCAGCTCTTCCAGCGAATAGTTTCCTGCAATCATTTTGCCCTGCTTATCCAGGCCAACTATCTGTGTAGATTTCTTGCCGCCAAGGCCATTATAAAATAACTTTCCCTGCGATACGACCAGCCCGATCGGTTTAAATCCGTTACCCTTCCAGTTCGGGTCGGCAAACCCTCCGCCGTTCACTCCGGCAATCGCCCCGGTACGCTTGACCATACTGGATACTTTCTCACCGGAGCCGATTTTACCCGGAACACCTAACCGGACCTTCGTAGGATCATTGACCGTCATTACATAACCTGAATAACTAGTCCCGGACACCTTCTCAATCTCGACCAGCGGCTTCTCTGCTTCAACTTCAGGTGCAGGGGTTGCGATCGTATGGGTATCCTTCTCGTCACCCATATGTACAAAACGCTGATTGTACTCGGCTACCCGATTCTTCAGCTCATCTTCACCAATAATATATTTCGCCATATAGCGGTGTTGTGTCGTTATCAATGTGTCTGCGATCAAATAACGGAGATTATGGGCAGAAGGTGCAAAATACAGCCAGCCCCCGGCAGCAACCAGCAACACGATAAAGAATAGGAAGACTCGGGTGAGTCTGCGCAGAAAGCTTTTTTTCTTACGTTTACGGACAGGTTTTTTCTTCTTTCGTACGTCTGAACGCTGGGGTAATGATGAAGTACTCACTTCTTTCTTCCTCCCTGGAGATGCATATAATGGAAATCATGATAGAATCATATCTTCCCATGATAGACGATATCGCGGAAGTAAAGGTTTCAGTTTTTTAACTCTGCGATCCATAACTTGTAAAATAAAGAAAACCCTCTTAGAAAAGAGGGTTCTGCTGCTCTAGTTATATTGGTTGCGGCGTGACACCAACGTTGCAATCAATACGATAAATATAATGGAAAGCGCAAGAAATGTCAGTCCCTTACTCAATGAGGCTGGCTTCGTTAACGATATAGCTGCTGTCGACACTGCCGGTCTATCCGTTCCGGTGTTTATGGAATTGTCGTTTGCCGCTGTAAAAGCTGTCATGGAAGCTGCCGAAGCTATTTCCGGACTGTGATCTGCTCTGGCCAGAAAAAAGCTGTAAAATTCATTTGCCGTTGCTGTGACACCGGCAGCGTAATTTTTGCCGGCAAATTGCGGTTCGAGCACCTTATCCAGAATGCCTCTGATAAGCTCATTCGTCAGCGTCCTGTCTACATTTCTTCCCTGCAGCACATGGTAGTTGTCGCCTTCGATATCCAGCACTAGCAGCACATCCCTGGAACCGGCACGTATGGATGCAAATTTTGCGTAGGTGTAATCCTGCAGGCTGCGGCCTCCGGTATTCTTCACTGTTACGATGTAAATGCCGCTTCCGGTCGTTGTTTTATAAAGGTTACTGGACTGGTTGAGATACAGCCTGGTTACCTGAGGCAGGACTCTGGCGTTGTCAGCCACATAATTCCTGCTCCCGAGCGGCTCTTTCCAAATCCCGCCCAGGCGTTCAATGAGTGCTCCGTAGGTTTTCCGCGCACCGGCGGCGTAATTTTTGTCCGCAAAGTCCGGCTCGAGTGAATCCGAGAGAATCTGTGACAAGACGTTATCTGTTAAGGTGCTCTTTAGCCCGTTTCCCTGCAGTGCCCAATATTTATTATCTTTGATCGAGAGCAGCAGGAGGACTCTATTGTTCTTATCCGCTGAACCCATACCCCAGCTGTTGAACAGCAAAGTCGCATACTCTTCCATGGAAGCTCCCCCTGTGGAGTCAACCGTAACCAGCACCACCTGTGCTCCGGTCTCCTGGTGAAGCTTTACTCCGTAATTGACCATATAGTTCTCAGCCTTTACGTCAATTACATTGGCAAAATCATTGACGTAGAACGATTCCGTAGGCTCCGGTACAGCCGGTTTTGCCCAGCTCAGTAGCGGTAGCATCATACTCAGCATCATGGCGATAAATGTTATTTTGATAATCTTCCGATTCATCTGAATCCCCCTGCCCGATGTTATTACTTGATTAGATAGATAATAGATTCTATGCGAAGAGGAACACTAGTATGATTTAATAGTCTCCTGAATGATCTAAAATTACATCCATATAAAAATAGAACCAGCCTGCCAGGTTTGAGCCTGGCAGGCTGGTTCTATTTGATATTTTATATTTAGAACAGCGAAGCCGGGATCAGCTTTCTTCCGCCTTTTACGAGCGTGGATTCCAGCATTTCTCCCTTATCGCCGCCAAAATAGAGCTGCCAGTAAACGCCGAAACGGACACTGACATCATTCTTAACCAGCTCCGGCGGCGTGACGATCAGCCACTGGAACCTCAATGCTTTGGAGATCTCAAATACCGGATCAAGCACGTTGTTAGAGACCATTTCGCCGAACGGGTTGTCATATAAGAAGACCGTCCAGCCTTTGTTCTCACGGTTAACCCGTTTATGCGTCATGATCATCATCGCTACCAGAAGCTGCACGGATTGGCGCTGACCGCCGCTGCCGACAGCTTCATCCAGCGCTCCGCGGTTAATAACCTCCCAGTCGGAGTAATGGAATTCTTCCGGGGCCGCATAGAGGAAGTAGTTCTCGGTGACCGGCTTGTACACCTGAAGCACCGGGAAACGGTTCTGCATTGCGGCATATACGATTTTCCCGTCATTTATAAGCTCCTTGACCGCAGCTGCCGGAACCTGCTCAATCTTCGGATATTTCTCCAGCAAAATGCTGATGCAGCGGTTGAAATAGTCGCTGACCAGCGGTTCGATATCCTCTGTAGTCTTTGGAACGGTGATATTCTTATAATTCAGCCGCACCAGCGGAAAGGCATGTCCGTTCTCATTGTGGATGATCATCCTCCGTTCCATGCGCTTCAGGATATCCACAATTTGCACGACCCGCTTGGCGGCGCGCCCGACCCATAGCTTCCGGGACAGCTCCATCCCTTCCTTATCACTACGGATGCTCTCAATCTGATCCTGCGAGCTCTGCAGCATGGAATCCAGCACTTGGCGGGCAATAAAGAAATCATCCCAGTGTACGGTATTAAGCCGCTCCTGAATCTTGGTCTCCAGTTCGCTGTTCCATCCGCACTTGGCGAGCTTACTGCTTAAAGAAGATTTCTCTTCCTTCACTTTGCGGGAGATTTCGGCTCGCTCTCCGCGGCTTTTCTTGCTCTGTAGCAGCCAATCGGCTACCAGCGGTTCACAATCTTCTCTTACGCGCAGCTGTATTTCTTCCGGCACTTCCCTCAGCTGTGTGCGGCCTTCAACATGCGTATCCATTATCTTGCTCTGATTACTCAGCGTTTGAATCCACTGATCCATTGAAGATAAGGCCTGCTTGCAGCTGTTCAGCAAATGCTCGTTTTCCCGGTTGCGTGCATTAACCTCTGCTTCTTTAGCATCGAGGGATTCCTGCCAGATTTCCACCGGGCGTTCGTGTTTTTCTTTGATCGTTTTTTCAGCTTTCCGCAGATCCTTCTGCAGGTTCTCCAGAATCGTCTGGCAGCGGATGAAGGATTCACGCACGTTCTGGTAATCTTCATCCAGATTAGCTGTCTCGTTCTTCTGGCGTGCTCTCGCTGTCATAAGGGTTTCCGGAGAATCGGAAGGCTCAGCCGCATTCTTCCATTGTTTATCTACCTGATTGACGGCGGATTCCAGCTCAGTCAACTGTTCACCAGCTCGTTTAATATTGCCCGCCCGGGTACGGATTTCCAGCTCATTCTGCGTTAAGGATTGCTGCAGGCTTTCCACAGTACTGAGCAGCTGCTGGAGCATATTTTGAGCCTCAGGATCAAGCTCTTCCTCCTTCAAAGCGGAAGCCTCTGAAGGCTGAAGTTCACCAGGAAAAACAAGCTCAGGGAACCAGCTTTGCAGCCTCGGGAACAAGGAGAAGCGGGTATCCCCAATCCAATTCACGCGCTGCTGTGCGGTGCTGTCCATTTCCGCTTTCAGCTGGGCAATCCCCTGCTCCTTGGCGGCTATCTCTTTGCTTAGAACCTGTTTGCGTTCCACAGCGCTCTGCTTGTCCCTGTAGTCCTGCTCCTGCTTCTTCGTACGTTCTTCCCACTGGCGCAGCGCCTGCACCCTTTGTTCAAGCCCGGTCTGCTCCAGTTCATTCTGAACCAGTTCTTTCTGAATGCCTGCCAGAGCCTCTTCATTGCTGCTGATCTCATGGTTCAGGCTACTTAGCTTCCGGACAAGCTCATCGCTGAGTTGTGCAAGTGTGCTCAGCTTAGCTCTGAGATTCATCGTATGCTCGCCTTGGAACAGCCGCTCGAACTCCTGGCGGGCAGATCTCAGCTTGGAGAGGTAATTTTCCGCGTCCTGCAGCTCTTCCTCCTGCTCCTTCAGCCTTGATGCGATACCGCGCTTCCAGTCCTGGAAGCGTTCAGGCTGCAGAATCATCTGGGGCCCCTGGTTGGAGAGCAGCCGGAAGGGCTCCACTGCCGTCCCAGCCATTTCTTCGCGGATAAAGACCGGTACAGCAGATTTGAGGATAATTTCCTTCAAAGCACCAGGAGGGATTTTATCCGCCTCACGCTGTGTAACAATTAGTCCGTACGGGAGCAGCGGATGACGTTCCAGCTCTTCTTCACGGTTTAAATAAGACAAGTCATTGAGAAAAGAACTGCCGAGCATGGAGGTAATCTTCAGAGCATCCAACGTATCTTTCACAGTAAGAACGTCTGCATTAGGCAGCCAGTACGCTTCCTGCTGCAGCTCTACATCCATCTGCTGATGGTAATAAGCTCTTCTGAGCCGTTTCGTCTGCTGCTCAGCATCATCCAGCCTGCGGATAAACCGCTCCTGAATCACAGCTTTGGCCTCAAACAATGCCGATACACCCATTACCTGATGCTCTTCATACAGCTCAAGCAGCACGACCAGTTGTGACCATAGCTGTGATTCTTTGTTCATCTGAACTTCAAGCTGATTGTTCAGCTCATCAGTTTGCTGATTCTGGGCGTTCTGTTTTACGCTAAGCTCTGCATGAGCTTTGTGCAGGCTGAACCGCTGCGCCTCGGCAAGCTTGCGCTGCTCCTTGAGTTCGGTGATACTGCCTTCAATCCCGTTGATAGCTATTAACGTCCGCTGAAGCGCTGCACCTGGAGCGGACGCAGCTTCTTGTCCATGGCGTGAGGTGAAGATGCCCGTTTCCTCTGTAAATTGCCGGATAGCGCTAGTAAGCTCATTAATCCGGTTCTCCAGTCCGCCCAGCTCCAGTAGGAAACTTTCTCTTTCCTTTTGCAATCCCGCCTCTTCTGTCGTTAAGGCATGTTGGCGCTCAGCAAATATGGAAATTTGCTTCTGCCACAGCAAGGATACCTTATCCCACTGGGTACGCAGCTCATTCTTGGCGCTCTTAATCACCTCTTGCCGTTCCTTCATTTCAAGCGAACCTTCGATCGCTTCTATTTCCTTCTGCCACTGCTCGATCTGGCGGAGATGGACTTTGCGTTTGGCTAAGTAGTACGCCACTTCCAGATGTTTTTCCTTCTCCTTCGATTCATCCAGCCGTCCGCGTGCTCTTGCCTGATTATCACTGATTCCCTTGAACTCATCCTGCTTCCGGTCATGTTCCTCTTTGCTGCGCAGATAGTTCAGGTTGTCTGCCTCAAACCGCAGCTGGCGGGCTTCCTGATGCAGGCGGACCAGTTCATCTGCTTGCTCACGCCGCCTGTCCTCGGCAGTCTTAAGCTCATCATGGATGACCGTAAAAATCTGCCGCCCCTGCAGCTCGGACTCCTGAAAACTCTGCTCGGCTTCCGTTCCTTGCTTCACCAGATCATAGAGCGGCGCAGCCAGTGAAGTGAATTCGGCAAAAGCCTTCTCCCGCTGTTCCAGCATAGGAAGCCGCTGGGCGACCGTCGCCGTATCAAGGAACATCCGCTGCAGGGAGCCGTCTTCCTCGCGAAGACCTTCGTTAAGACTGGAGCCGATTTCTGGAATGATCAGCTTCTCGAACAGATTCTGGTTCGTGAAGGCATCATTTTTTTGAAAATAGCCCTTAATCCCGCCTTCTTCGCCGTTAATTTTCTTCATGTTACGCCACTCACCGATATGAATGTCCCGTTCCTGCAGATAATTGTAATATTTCTTGAGCTCCGAATTGCTGCTGCCAAACGAAACAATCTCCCCGCGGTGCTCGCGCACAAACTGCTGGATCGCTTCAAAACTCGCCGGACCGTCTTCTGACTGATTATAGAGGGGCAGGGTCGAAAGGGTGAGCTCCGCCTGCTCGTCATAATCCATAAGGGTGTATAGCAAATAATCCACCTTGATCTCAAGCTGGTCAACAGAACTGTGAGCAGTCATGGCAATTGCGGTTGTCATATATTCATTACGGTCTTCGTTATCCAGCTTCCATTCAATAGCGACATGGAAGGTATAGGGCTTGAGCTGCTTTTTGTGATTATGAAAGAAAGCCTCTACCTGATTCTCGTTATCTTTACCCCAAGCGGCTTTGGGAATCAGCAATTGAAAAATCGACTGCAGCAGTACGCCCTTTCCGCCGCCGTTCATCAAGGTGATCAGAGTGTTGGCCGGTCCTTCCTCGTTGCAGAGGTCAAGGACCATATCATCATATTTTTTGAGCATCTTCTCATACTTCAGTCCGGCGATTCGGATACGCTCAATGCGCGGCATGGGCTTCCCCTTCTTTCTCCGTCAAGGTCCGGCCGATCAAAGCTTTCAGTTCCTTATAACGGTCAACATCGTGATACAGGTACCGCATTCGTTCATACAATTCTTCGCGCGGGAAAATCCGCTTCTCATTCTCAGAAATGAATACCAGATGCTCATCCTCCAGCAGCTTCATGCCTTCATGGATCAAACCGATCCGCGAGCCGTACCCTCTGGATAAAGAGTCTCCGTCCTCCTGGCTCTTAGTCTGCATATAAAGACTGGTCCATACCTTGTACATCGCCTGTATATCCAGACGCCACTGTTTGCTGAACGTCCCGTCTTCATCCATGTCATTCCATGACTGAAACAATGAAGATACCTGGTCAGCAATCTGAATATAGGACATGCTGTCCTGTCCGGGCTTGAAATGCTGCTCGTCCTGATCCATCTCCGCCAGAAATACCAGAATAATGACGTTGATAATATGTAGATGGGTTTTACGCTCAACCCTTGAGTATTTGTTCCGCAGCTGGGTGAAGTTGGTGGCAAATCCCGAGCCGAGCGGATTCACCAACAGATGCAGGCGGTGTCCGGAATTCATGATCCGGCAACCTCCCTCTTTAGCCAGATACTGCAGGGCATCGTAAGCCCCCGTATCCTGCAGGCATTCCGCCGCGGCAGGATCATCAAGTGAAATTACTTTCCGGCGAAGCAGATCAAAAAACAGCCGGGAGGCCATCTGTAATTGTTCTAATGAATAGCTCATGCTCTAACCTCTCATCTCTGTACTATAGTCATGGTATAAGGGCTCATTTCCAGCCCAGGCCATCTGACGGCTTCATTCCGCTGTTCTCGGTCAATTGTTGTTCTAAGTACTTTGCCACGCAGTACCTCCAGCTCAGGATGTTCTGCGAGTAGATGCTGGATTAACTGCTGGCATTCGTCCGTCCCGCCCGGGCTGTCTGCTCCAAGCTCTTGAACCCTAATCTCCGTGTGAAAAAACTGTACCCATAGGTCGACGGCATCCGGCGTCCTTGCCCATTGCAGCTTGGCCTCTACCGGGAAAGCCTCTGCTGAGAATGTAAACCGCCCTGCTTCAGCCAGCTCCGTAAATACAGGAAGCCATAGCTCAGAGACCTTAGCCCACGGGATCGACTTCGGAACATAAGGAGCCTCCTGCTCTTCTCCTTCATCCTCCGGCTCATCAAACAAATCTTCCGGCAAAAAGCCGACATCCTGCTCCTCCCAAGCCCAGGCAAGAGGATAGATGAAGTCCTGATGCGGCGCAAACAGCCCGCTGACCAGGAGTTCCAGGCTGTCCCCTCCGGGAAGGCCCTCACTCTTCACCCATTCCTCCCAGACATTCGTCCGGAAATTAAAGCCTGCGGCTCCCCAGAACAGCTCCGGGAAATTCAGTCTTAAGTTCGTCTCGGCTTCAAAAATACTCAGGACGACCTCAGCCAGCTCATCATGCACTTTACGCGAGAGCTCCACACGTTCGGACAGCAGACGCAGCTCGTTAAAGTCGATTACATCCTTCTCGTCATTGGCCAGCCGGGCCAGCGAGCGGTGAATATTATCGAAGTGTTTACGTTCTTCGTCAAACTGCTGGTTAATCTCCTCCAACCGCTGATGCCGCATCACGCCATATTCGCTGAAAATATGCTTCGGATTGCGGCGCAAAGCGCTGCGGTATTCCTGCTGCTGCTGGGTCATCTTCCGTACACGCGAAATGAGTTCATTCACATCCTGCATCGCCCGGGTTACACGGCCATGCTTAATATGCATCTGTATCTCCAGCAGCTTAATGCTGATCTGAAATTCATCGATGATCTCATGGCTCATGAAGATCAGCTCTAATGCATATTCGGAGAGCCTGTAAATGGTAGTACCATTCTCTTCCCAGCTGCTTCGGGTTGCATCCTCGTCAACCGTGAAGTATTTGTATTTCTGCACCGTCATCTGCCGGGTGTGGTCGTTATAATACACCGCTTCAAAATCACCGCCGCTGCCGCTCCACAGCAATCCGTCGACCAGCCGTTCCACCGATTCAGTCGTGCCTAGCCTGGCAATATTGAAGCGTTCCAATGAACTCCATGCAAGAGCGATGATATCTTCTTTAGACCGCTGCTCGTTCGATTCCAGCTCCAGGTAGTAGACCTGCAGCAGCACGCTGAGCGCAATCATCTCCTTATAAGGCTGCAGTTCACCGAGATTCATGCCTGCACCAAGGCTCCATAGGGGATTGAGCCGTTTATTCCGTTCACCAAAATCCGTCCAGTTCATATCTAATGCCTACCTCGCCATCAAGTCATAGTCTAGCATCATCTTAGGAATCCCGAATAAATAACACAAACCCATATTTACCCCATGCAGGGTGAAATATGGGCTGGGTGATACTGATAAGTTATTGTTATCGGGGAATATATGTTTCTATTATATCAATTAAACAGGCATAAAAAAAGAGCCGATCGGTGGCTCTTGCTTCTATTATTAAACGCAGCATCGATTACTGCCTGATGTATTTCTCATGCAGCAGATAATGTAAATTCGCCTTTACCGCAGGCCACTCTTCATCAATGATGCTGTACAGCACATTATTCAGCACAGCCCCCCCTGAAGTGATCCGGTGTTTCCGCAGGACGCCTTCTTTTACCGCACCAATCCGTTCGATAGCTCGTTGGGATCTCAGATTGTCACCGACAATCGTGAAATTGACCCGGATCAGCTCCAGGTGCTCGAAGCAGTGCTGCAGCAGCAGCGCTTTGGCCTCCGTATTAACCGGAGTTCTCCAGTAGTCTGGAGAGATCCAGGTACAGCCGATTTCTGCATTCCTGTGAGTCCGGTCGATATGCATAATCCGTGAAGTGCCGGCGATTCTGCCAGTCGAAAGATCAATCATCACATAAGGCAGGTCATGCCCCTTCTCTTTACCCGTAAGTGCTGTATCAATCAGCTGCTCTACTTCACCGGCGGAGGCTATTTTCCTCCAGGTGAACTCCCAAATTTGCGGATTGTTCAGTATGGAGGTCAACTCTGCCTTATGTGCTGCTTCCATAGGAACCATTTTAATAAATGTACCGTTCAGTTGTCTAATGTTGTCCGAGATCACGAAGCTGCCTCCTATATTCTGATTAATCACGCTCTTAAGCGTACTTCCTAATAGATTATAAGATATCCCGCCCTCACTGTCTGCCATATTTCTATAAAAAAACAGCCCCGTTTATGTAAAAACGGAGCTGTTCATCTTGATACATTTTAATGTAGGAACAATTAACTTCTATCAGCAATCTCAACAGCAATCTGACGGACAATCTCTTCTATACTCATTGTCCCGGCATCGCCCGCAGCACGTTTTCTAACGGAGACTGTAGCGGATTTCTGCTCATTATCACCAAGGACGAGCATATACGGAACCTTTTCAAGCTGGGCTTCACGGATCTTCAGGCCAAGCTTCTCGTTGCGGTCATCCACCTCAGCCCGGATTCCGGCGGACGCCAGTGCCTGCTTCACTTGGAAGGCATAGTCTGCATGATTCCCGGAAACAGGCAGCAGCTTGGCTTGCACCGGAGACAGCCATACCGGAAAAGCCCCGCTGAAATGCTCTGTGAGAATTCCAATGAACCGGTCGATCGAACCGTACACCGCCCGGTGAATGACGACTGGCCGGTGTTTCTGACCGTCTTCACCGATGTAAGTCAGGTCAAATTTCTCCGGCATCTGGAAATCCAGCTGTACTGTTCCGCACTGCCAGCTTCTCTTCAGCGCATCCAGAATGTGAAAATCAATCTTTGGCCCGTAGAAGGCGCCGTCTCCCGGATTAATCCGGTAGGGGATGCCACGGTTCTGAAGCACCATTTCCAGCGCCGCTTCGGCCTGATCCCAGAGACTTTCTTCTCCCATATAATCCTCCGGACGAGTGGATAACTCGACCTTGTATTCGAAGCCGAATACGTTATAGATGTGATCGATCAGATCCAGCACCTGCCCGATTTCTGCTTCAATCTGCTCCGGCAGGACGAATAAATGGGCATCATCCTGGCAGAAAGTACGGACACGCATCATCCCGTTCAAGGACCCGGAAGATTCATTACGGTGCACCTGCCCGAATTCGGCTAGGCGGATCGGCAGCTCCCGGTAGGAGTGACGGCTGTTTTTGAAGATCAGCATATGTCCTGGACAGTTCATCGGCTTCAGCGCAAACTTCGCCTCATCCACATGTGTGAAATACATATCGTCCTTGTAATGATCGTAGTGTCCGGACTGCTCCCACAGCCGGTTGTTCATCATCAGCGGTGTGCGGACTTCGCTGTATGCCCGTTCCCGCTGGAGTCTGCGGCTGAAATCCTCCAGCTCTGTGCGGATGATCATCCCTTTTGGCAGGTAAAACGGCATTCCCGGGGATTCTTCGGAGAACATGAACAGCTCCAGCTCTTTACCCAGCTTGCGGTGATCACGCTTCTTCGCTTCTTCGAGCATATGCAAATGCTCTTCGAGCTGCGCTTTTTTTAGGAACGAGACGCCATAAATCCGCTGAAGCATCTTGTTATTCGAATCCCCGCGCCAGTAAGCTCCGGCTACACTCATGAGCTTAAATACTTTAATTTGGCCAGTTGAAGCCAGATGCGGCCCCCGGCACAAATCCGAGAAATCACCCTGATCATAAATACTGATAGCAGCATCTTCGGGCAGATCGTGAATCAGCTCCAGCTTAAGCGGTTCTTCAAGGTTTTCGAACAGGGCAACCGCCTCTTCCCGGCTGACTTCCCGGCGGACAATCGGCAGATTCTCCTTAATGATCCGTTGCATCTCCAGTTCAATTGCCGCCAGATCCTCGCTAGACAATGGCTGCTCGATATCAATATCATAGTAGAACCCGTCTTCAATCACCGGACCGATGCCAAGCTTAACATTCTTGCCGCCATATATGCGTTTAATAGCCTGAGCCAACAGATGGGCTGTGCTGTGTCTGTGAATGTCCTGGCCCTCTTTGCTATCCAGGAGCACGATTTCAAGCCGGCTGTCATGTGCAACCGGGTAATGAAGGTCCACGAGTTTGCCGTTTATTTTACCTGCAACCGCATTTTTCTTCAGACTGGGACTTATAGATTCAGCTATTGCACTAATTTCGGTGTTATACGAATACCTCTTAACGTTTCCATCCGGTAGTGTTACATTGATCTCCATGATTGTGGCCTCCATCTCTTCAAGTGGTATTGAACGCAAAAAAACGCATCTCTCCCGAAAAGGGACGAGTGCGTTCAGCTCGTGGTTCCACCCTAGTTTGACCTGCGCTGTTACAACCCCCTGCTGTTAGACGGAAGTAAAGTCGCATAATCCTCATGGTATCCGGTATCGGGGATAAGTCGGTGGCATTTACAGCCGCCCTAACAGCAGGGAGGGTTCAGTGCCACGGCTGCAAAGGGGTAACATCCGGCCGGTCTCTGTAAGAAGCTCTCACCAATCACTTCTCTCTCTGGTCAGTCCTTGAAGGATATCATGTCTTTGGTCAATGCCTTGGATATGGTGTTGCTGGTTACATAATACTGAACCGCCCTCCGAAAAGTCAAGAGCAAATGTTAAAATTAGTTTATTGTCCGAAGCCATTCCCCGCCAGCCAAAACACCAATACGTGAAATAATCTCCTGAATCTCTTCTACGGTGGAAGCAATATAATCCGCGCCGCTACTGGACAACTCCTCCTCCGAACCATAGCCGAACAATACACCGACAGAGGCTACGCCGCAGCCTTTTGCCCCGATAATATCATGCTCCCTGTCCCCGATCATCAGAGCCTCTTCCGGAGCTATGACATTCTGTTCCAGCACATACTGGATCACCTCACGCTTCTTGGAGCGTGTACCATCCAGATTACTGCCTGCGACATGCTTAAAGTATCCGTCCAGCCCGTAATGCCGGAGAATTTCTTCGGCGAATACAGTTGGTTTCGAAGTAGCAACGTATAACGTGTATCCCATTCCCTGTAGTGTTTCCAGCAGTTGCGGAATACCGGGTATGACACTATTTTCAAACATCCCTATAGTGCTGTAGCGTTCACGGTAATAAACTACTGCCTGAGCCGCCTGTTCCTCGGGTAATCCCTGAATTTGCACAAACGAATCATACAGCGGCGGCCCGATATACGGGAGCAGCAGATCCAGATGATCTACCTCAATACCGAACTTGTTCAAAGCATATTCGACACATCGGGTAATTCCCTCTTTCGGGTCGGTTAAGGTCCCGTCCAAATCAAATAAAATACTCTTCAGCTTTCCGCTCATTTCGACCTGCCCCCCTCAAAATTCATTACTTTGAACTCCATCTAGCTTCACTTCACAGCTTGTTCAATCATACCCCCGTTTCTACATACATTCCACATAGTTATCGACTAAGATCTGAGAGTAAGCTAATTTGCTATTGGAGGATGTAACATGACCATGACACACTACATGTCCCTGCTTGCGGACAACCAGCCATGGAATCTGATTTTATTTATGGCGATTCCCGTTATTTTTGCGGAGACGATTACAGTCACTGAGTTTATTATTTTGTTCACCAAAAAACTAAACGGACCGCTGAGAGCATTCAACCGGGTATGCAGTATCCTGGCCGGTCTTTATTTTACCGGTGTGTTTCTGTACCTGTTCCCGACTGCATTTGTACCGCTCACGGTGAACGGTGAATGGCATACCTGGGTTGATGTTGTAGCGGTGGGCTTTTACTTGAGCGGGGTACTTTTCCTGCTGCCGTTAGCTTTGCTGGACCTGGGCCTGATCGCCCGCAAACGTTCGGAGGAGAGCAAGCTGAAGCTGCACTTTATGCTGATCAGCGGTTTCCTGGTAGTCGCACATATCGCCATGATTTTTGGTATGGTCAACCCGGAAATTATTAACGGAATGGCTGGCATGAACCACTAGTAACTCTATATATTCTTATTTCAAAAGAGCAGAGCCCCTCCGGTAACCGGAAGGCTCTGCTCTTTATTGAATTCGGGTAAACCGTCTGAGATTAGGAACGGATTAAGGTAAGGAACAAAACGTTAAAGAAGACCCGGAATCGGTATACAACACCTGGTTCCTCAATAATAATGATCGCTCTTGAAGACTTTGTTAACATCTTCTATGTTACTGTAATTATTTGTGTTTGTTGTGACCAACCACTTGTTTTATTTAACAATAAAACTATCTCGCCATCTGAACTAAGAACAGGCAGCGTTAGAATCCCTTCCATTTTTATTTTCCAACTTTCTTTGCCTTCTTGACTAAATGATTGCAGATAAGAATAACCTTTACCTCTAATTTCTTTATAGCTAACTGTATATATATTACTATTTACATCTACTATTGGTGGATGGCTCATAAATCCTTCAACTTCTGTCGTCCACATCTCTGTCCCAGCGCAGTCAACACAAATTAGTTGAAAAAAGGTGGCCCCTACAAATATAAATCCCGCTTCACTTAGTGCAGGAGATGTAATTATATCTCCTCTTTTAGGACTAAAAAGCCAGTTAGTTGTTCCCACGCTATCTAATGATATCAACTGAATATCATCAATCATATTTGTTTTGAAATATAAATTACCACGTTGATCCAATACCGGGAAGGAATGCGGCCCACACGTTCCTATTTCGAATTTTTCTAATAGGTTCCCCGATAAATCTAATATCATCATAAACTCATCATTAGACGAAATATAAATTTTACAATCTTTAGATATAACGGGTGTTAATGAAAATTCAGCCTCGTAACGAAAGATCCACCTGAGGTTCCCTTTTAAATCGATGGAATATAACTTTGAACCGTAGGTAGTAAAATAAATATTCCCTTCACTATCGGTAACACAAGTTGATGAAACACCATCTTCGCAACTGAACTCCCACTCAATATTTCCGTTAATATCTAATGCAATTACTTTATGTCCCTTTGAATTCCATGCTCCCGAAGTCCCAAATAAAACATAACCACTTTTCATTATTATTGGACTTGTAAAAAAGAATCTATCAATAATATTTCGTAAATCCTTATAATGCCAATTGATTTTACCTCCTATATTTACATTATAAAATTCCCCATCTCCCCCAAATAACAAATCTCTTTTATTGTTAATCACAAAATGATTTTCTTTCACTGCTATAGGGACTTCACAAACAGTTTTTACAGAAGGTTTGGATGGACCGACAAATCTAGATTGTCTTGTCCAACTTGCATTAGTAGCTTGCACACTATCAGTCGAATAATAACCAACAGTGAAACCTCCAATTCCTTCATTGGTATTAAACTCCCTCATAAACCTCCCCCTTCTTTCTTCAAGGAATTGCAGGAACAGAAACCATCACAACACCAAATCCGCCGGGTATAAGAATAAGCGATCTATTGAATAATGGTTTATAGTATTCTAGAAAAGATGTATTAGCCTCTATGGTTGTTACAAATTCTACAATACCATTGGTATCTTTCTTAAAGAAGTATTAATTAGCTAAAATTGGAATGTCTGCAAAATTAGGTTGCAATCTATCTTATAGAGTTCCAATTGTTTTAAGATCTTTATTATAAATCGGCTTAACTCCATAGCCTTCTCCAGTACCTCTGACAGAAAGTCCGTACTTGCCCATGGCATCACAATCACAGCGCTAGCGAAAAAAAAGACAATTAAACTAGTCCCTTAAAATAAAACAGCGGGAGCCATAGACCGGGAACAGTCCTGAGCTGCCGCTGTTTTATTGAGCTTAGAGAGTCTGCTTTATTTTCTTACCAGAACGGATAATTCCCCTTCAAATACCTTTTCATCAGATTGATTGAAGGTCGAAAGCCGAACCGTAACAATCCCGTTCTCATTCTTTTTCTCTATTACATCTATGACTTCAACTACCGTATGTAATTCATCTCCCGGGAACACCGGCTTAAGAAATCTAATATTATTCATCGCCGTTCCGGCAATAACATCATCACCATAGCTGCCTGTTTCCACCCATAGTTTGAATGTCACCGCAAGGGTCTGAATACCGGAGGCGATGATTCCGTTAAATCTGCCCTGCTTGGCTTTTTCTTCATCCAAATGCATATATTGCGGGTCAAACTCGGAAGCGAAGCTCGTAATATTCTCTTTTGTTATGGATAAAGACTTCGTTCTAAATACTTGGCCGATATGAAATTCAAGAAACCGCATGGATTCACCTCATAGTTGTAATGGTATATGAACTTCATATTAGTGCAATTTGATAGAATGAATCAAGCGAATCCTCCAAATAGTGAAAAAGGCCTTAATTCTCCTGAAATCAAGAGATATAAGGCTTTTCAAGATGGCTCAACACTCACATTAGTGCTTGACAGTGGACGGAAATAAGAAAAAGTTATTTTCATCCCAATAAAGGGATTCTCTCCTTCTATTTCTATGACCGACGTACCATTTAAGAAATTAGTGGGAAATATGCCCGCTACTCTTGGAGAGATTCCCTTTTGAAGCATGTAGAGAGAAGATTACAGGGATAATTTCCCTCTAACCCCAAAATAAAGACATTTCATTCATAATTAGCAGGCGTTTTTCCCTCTAAATTCTCAAAAGGGCGAATACTGATTTCGTTGAAGAGTCTTCAAGACAAATTTTATTTTTACCAGTGCTTCGAAATAAACGTATCACGGCCGGACTGTTCACGGTCCTCTTTGTAATGCTTCGGATTCTTTTTATGGTAATCCTGATGATATTCTTCAGCCCGGTAGAAGACTGGCGCAGGCAGAATTTCCGTCACGACTGGACCTTCGAATCTGCCGCTGGCCGCAACCTGCTCCCTGGAAGCCAAGGCCGCTAAACGCTGATTTTCGTTATAATAAAACACCGCTGTACGGTACTGGCTTCCCCGGTCCTGAAATTGTCCTCCATCGTCAGTCGGATCAATCTGCGGCCAGAAGAGCTCCAGCAGCCTCTCATATGGAAATACTTCCGGATCAAAAGTGATCTGTACAACTTCGAAATGTCCGGTTGTTCCAGTCTTGACCTGTTCGTAGGTCGGATTCTCGATTGTACCTCCTGCATAGCCGGACACAATCCCGTGTATACCCGGCAGCTCCTCAAACGGAGTGACCATGCACCAGAAGCAGCCCCCAGCAAACATCGCCTGTTCCATCACTCAATTCCCTCTCTCTGTCTATCATCGTATAAAAACAAAACGCATGATATGAAGATAAGGCTAAATGTCCATAAAGTCAATTTGAGCGGAGTCCATTAGCTGATGCCGGAACCCTTTGGTTTCCTGATGAACTATAGATGCCGGCGATGATTTCAAGTGCTTTTATTCCTTCCCGGCCGTTCAGCCAGAACTCCCGTCCCTCCCGGATATGGTCATAGAAATCATGGATTAACCGCTGATGTCCTGTCCCCCAGTACGATTTACCACCGGTAGCTGCTGTACCGGGCTCACATAGAAGCTCCTCACGTCCGTCTTTCCATAAATAAAGACAATCCCGGCGCTGCAGCAGGGTTCCATATTCAAACACCAGCTCCAGCTCTACGGGTGAATTGACCGAGTAAGCATTGGTGCCATAAAAAAGCCCCCGCACCTTGTTACTAAAAGTGATGCAGGCATGGGCACTGTCCTCCACCTCGATGATTCCCTCCAGCACATCCGTGCTTACACTGCCGCTGACAGAGGAAATCTCACCTCCGAACCACTGCAGCAGATCCAGAGTATGAATGGTCTGATTAATCAGTACGCCACCGCCTTCGGTCGCCCACTTCCCCCTCCAGCCGCTCTCCGTATAGTAATGCTCACTGCGGTTCCAAGTAACTACGCCCTTCATACAGAGCAGACTCCCAAGCGTCCCATGATCTATGGTCTGCCTGATCTGAATGGAAGGCTCATTATAGCGGTTTTGGTATACGATGCCAAGCTGTCCCTTGCTATGATCAGCCGCTTCCAGCATCCGCCGTGCAGAAGGTACATCGATGGCCAGCGGTTTTTCAGTTAAGACATGTTTGCCGGCGTTCAGGAAATCAATAGCCATCTGTGCATGCAGGTAATGGGGCGTACACAAATGCACAATATCAATATCTGTTCTGCCCAAAAGCTCACGGTAGTCCCGCACAACCCCGCAGCCGTACTGCTCTCCGAAGGCATTTGCCTGATCAGCATCACTATCCGCTGCGGCCAGGAGCTGTGTACCTTCCATAGAGGCAATCGCCTTCGCATGAAGCGGAGCAATGGCTCCGCAGCCGATAATGGCTGCCCCAAGTGTAGTCATTGTTAACACCATCCGTTCGTAATGCGCTTCCGCTATTTATTTAAGGGTATCCGGTGTAAGATTCATGGCTTCAGCCTGTGCTATCAGACACAGCTCTGCTGCTTTGAAGACATGCTCCTGGGTCATCGCCAGCTCGCTCCGCTGTAGACAATCCAGGATCAGTTCTCCGAAGAAGGGATAGCCCACTTTGCCTGCAACATGCTCATAATGCTCGCCCTGTCCGTCTACCCAGTAGACATGATCTTTGGCTTCGGAACGCGCAATATCACTGTATTTGCGCAGCTCAATATAACCTTCGGTCCCCATAATAATCGTCCGGCCGTCCCCCCATGTTCCGAGTCCCTCCGGCGTAAACCAGTCCACGCGAAAATACTGCGTAGCCCCGTTGTCCCCGACGAGCGTAGCATCGCCAAAATCTTCAAGCTCAGGGTAAGCAGCATTATTATAATTGGCAACTTTACTGTGCAGCACCTTAGCATCGCGGCAGCCCGCGTAAAAGAGAAACTGCTCGATCTGATGGCTCCCGATGTCGCACAGAATGCCGCCGTAGTTCTCACGCTTGAAGAACCAATCCGGCCGGCTTGCCGCATTCAGGCGGTGCGGGCCCATGCCGATCACTTGAAGGACTCGGCCGATCGCCCCCTGCTCCACCAGATGTCCGGCGTAAACTGCACTTTCTACATGCAGCCGTTCGCTGAAATAAGTCATGTATTTGCGCTTGGTCTCAGCCGCCTGAAGCCGCACATCTGCCAGCTGGGCAAGCGAGGTGAACGGTGTTTTGTCCGTAAAATAATCCTTCCCGTGCGCCATGACCCTAAGACCCAGACCTGCCCGCTCCGAGGGAATAGCCGCCGCAGCAACCAGCCGGACTACAGGGTCCTCCAGAATTTCTTCAGCACTGCGGGCGGCTCTGACTCCCGGATAGACGGCGGTGAAGGCTTTGACCTTGGCCTCATCTGGATCGTAGACCCATTTCAATATCGCGCCTGCTTCCACAAGCCCGTTACACATCCCATAGATGTGACCGTGATCCAATGCAATCGCTGCAAATGTGAATTCTCCCGGCCCCACCACCGGCCGCGCTTCATGCGTAGGTGCGTACAGCATCCCATTTTTCCGGTTCATGCTTCTTATCCTCCTCAGACTATAACAGCTTCTGTAAATAGTTCAGACTGATAGCCAGGCTCTCAAACGGATTACGGCGGCAGACATCCTGTTCCACAACATACCACTCCACACCGGTCTCACGGCAGGCTTTGATAATGTCTTCATAGTTCATATTTCCTTCACCTATTTCGGCAAACACCTGTTTTCGATCCACAACCGCCATATCTTTCAGATGCACCACCTGCATCCTACCCTGCACCTTACGGATCCAGTCTACCGGACTTCCCCCGCCAGCCTGTACCCAGTACAAATCCAGCTCAAAGCCGAGTGCATTAACGTCACTTTCCTTCAGCAGCACCTCGACGCCAGGAACTCCGTCTACGCGTTCAAATTCAAAATCATGATTATGATAGATGAATTGCAAGCCATGCTCTTGTTGCAGCGTACGGGCAATATCTGAAGCCAGCCGCGCGAAAGTGCGGTAGCCTTCCAGACTGTTCTGATATTCAACGGGCAGAGCTCCGAGGCCGATGTATTTGCAATTCCACAGCTTATGTTCAGCAGCGAGTGCTTCCAGATCATTCACCAGCCGGTCCCAGGATACATGGGTCGCACAGATCACAAGCCCTGCCTCATCGGCATATTGTTTGACCAGCTGAGGATCAATCTTGCCAATCCCGGAAATCTGCACAGCTTGATAGCCGATATCTTTCAGTTTCTGAAAAGCTTCCCGTAAACCCTCCGGGGTTTGGGTAAATTCTCGCAAGGTGTACATTTGTGCGGCGATCGTTGTCTGTTTCATGCAGCGGAGTCACTCCTTAATAGGTTTTTAAAATCAGCTGAATGCAGCTAATGTGTTCCTGATACATCCAGTGTCCGGGGACCAGCAGCCTCTTTGCGGAAGGTGGAGTTCTGAACTTTCTCCATAAGCTGTTCATAGAACAAGTCTGCATCGATCGGCAGGTCTACCCAGTTGTCTGTCCAGGCCGACAGATACATGGCATTGGAAAGCGTCAGACCATGTATCCCCTCTTCACCTGGTGCTATAAGGGATTCACCCGTGAGAATCGCATTTGTGAAGTTGCGCAAAATACCTACATGCTGCTCACCGCTTCCTATCTCTACCGGGATTTCGCATTTCCAACATTCCGGTTGTCCGAATCCTCCGGTATAGGCGGCATTGAACTCCGGCTCCGGTGTACGCAGCCGCCAGAAGGTCAGCTTCCCGTCTTCTACGACGATTTTTCCGTTGTCTCCGGTAATCTCAAAACGGTTCGTTCCCGGCGCTTCCCCTGTCGTAGTTATGAACAGGCCGGTTGCCCCATTCTCATACTCGACATAGGCGGTTACATCATCCTCCACTTCAATGTTGCGATACTTGCCGAAATGGCAAAAAGCCCTTACACGCTTCGGCATCATCCCGGTTGTCCACTGCCAGAGATCCAGCTGATGGGGGTCCTGGTTCAACAGCACACCGCCGCCTTCTCCCGCCCAGGTGGCACGCCAGCCGCCGGAGTTGTAATAGCTCTGTGAACGGTACCAGTTCGTGATGATCCAGTTCGTGCGGCGGATCTCACCAAGCTCGCCTGATTGGATCAGCTCTCTCAGCTTCTGATAGAGCGGATTCGTCCGCTGGTTGTACATAATGCCGAATATGCGGTCACTCTGTGCGGCAGCATCGTTCATTTCCTGGACGGCCTTCGTGTATACACCAGCCGGCTTTTCGATCAGCACATGTAAGCCGTGTTTAAAAGCCTGAATAGCGAGCACGGGATGATCATAGTGCGGGGTAGAGATTAAGACCGCATCGACACACCCTGATTCGAACAGCTCCTCACTGCTGCTAAACCGCTGTACATGCTCAGGCAACTCCTCAGCCGCCCACTCCAGACGCTCAGGACTAATATCACAGACGGCTGTTAATTCAGCTCCTTTTACCTCTTTCAGCAGGCTATGGGCATGGGCCCGGCCCATGTTGCCAACACCGATAATTCCAAATCGGACCTTCTTCATTATTCGGATCACTCCTGTAAATGTTTATGAAATGAGAATAACCCTAATCCCCGGTGATGAACATGAGCGGAATTAAGGTGTTTTTGTATATAATTAAGATGTATTGAACAAATGAAAGCGGTATAATGGTCATGATATACAAGCTATAACTACTAACCGGCCATACGCAACTGCGGGGAATGTTTGGACTTCCGGCCGCTGTTAGGTTTGGATTTCTTGATTTGAACCGCTTATCGCGGTAGAAATCCAAACCTAAAGGCGGACGCTATCGCTCCTACAGTTCCAAACTTCCCCTCCGCTGCTTCCGCCTATTAGGTAGACTACTACCTCGCTTATATAGCTGACCTTAGGGAGGAGGAATGACACATGAACCATCCCGGTAATCTGACCGGACGGCTGCTGCAGAATCTGACGGTCAGAGTCACCCATGCCCAGCTGAGCAGTAAATACCCCGGCTGGGACCGGAACAAGGAGACGCCTTCCTTTAACCGGCTGTATTTCATTGACAGCGGAGAAGGCAAGGTAATTATTAACGGAGAAACCCATTATCCGCATGCCGGGCATTTGATGATTATGCCGGCGGGGACAACCCAAACAACCATGACCTCTCCCCGTAATCCTTATATCCGCTATTATTGTCATTTCGATGCGCAGATCGGGGAATGGCCTTTGTTCCATAGTGCAGGCAAGCTTTATATCAGCGAAGTTGCTGATCCGGATGCTGTGCGGGCTATTTTTAATGAGCTGATCGCTTTGTTTGAGGATGACAGCTTTCTCTCTACCTTGCGGAGACAGGCGAGTCTGCTTCAATTACTTGCACTCTGCCTGGAGGGCGGGGGGTATGCCAATTTTCTCGATGATCTGGCGCATACCGGTGACCAGGGTAAACTTGCTAATGTCCTGGGTTATATTGATGAACGCCTGAATGTACCTATGGAGGTAGAGGAACTGGCCGAGCTTGTGCATCTTCACCCGAATTATTTCATTCCTTACTTCAAGAAATTCATGGGCATGCCGCCGATGCAATATGTGCAGCTCAAGCGGATGGAGCTGGCTAAACGGCTGCTATCGGGCTCCAAGTTCAGCATCAGCGATATCGCTGAGCAGGTAGGCATGGAATTGGCCCACTTCTCCAAGGTGTTCAAGAAAACCACCGGTGTCTCTCCGTCCGCTTACCGCAGCAGTACCAGATAACAACAGTCAGCTTCAGGCAAGACCCATAACATGTATGAGCAGAAACCCCAGCATTGAGAGCAGCAGCGAACCGGCGAGACCGGCGATAAACGGCTTCCGTCCCAGCCTTGCGAATGTATTGAGATCAATACCGAGCCCAAGTCCGGCCATTGCCATTGCCAGCAGCAGATAGGCCAGCACAAGCAAACCTGCTGTAACCCTCTCGGGAATCCAGCCCAGGGTATTCACTCCGCTCATCAGTAGAAAACCGCCGATAAACCAAGGGACGGGCAGCTTCGTGTGTGCACCTGTCTCACCTGCCACGCTTCCAGTTCCCGCGCCACGCTGACCCGCTTGTTTGCGTTCTCTGCGGGTCTCCCAAACCCCGAACCCCAGAGCTACTGGTGCAAGCAGCGCTACCCGGGTCAGTTTTACCACGACCGCCAGATCTGCCGCCTGCTGACCGACTGGTGCGGAAGCAGCAATGACATGGGCGACTTCATGGAGTGTTGCTCCGGCGAATATGCCGTAACCAACTTCGCTGAGTCCAAGCAGGGGGTACGCTGCAACATAGATTAGCGTAAAAATCGTGCCGAGAATCGCCACCGTTGCAGCACTTACTGCCGTTTCATTATCACTAGCCTTAATCTGCGGAGAGATAGCTGCCACAGCAGCCGCACCGCAGATCGCAGTCCCACAGGCGGTCAGGATGCCCAGTCTCCGGTCTATTTTCATCCATCTGCTGAGTCCGTAGACAGCAAGTAGCGTGATAACGATATGGATTACGGCTATCACCAACACTTTGGGACCCGCCTGTACGATGGCGTGGATATTAAGCCTTAAGCCGAGCAGAATAATACCTGCTCTGAGCAATCTTTTGCTGGAGAATTGGATCCCTTCAGTAATCCTCTTCGGTGTACCAACCGCTGCACGGAACACAATCCCCAGCAGGATCGCTAAGACAAGCTGGCCCATTATGCTGAGAAAAGGCAGCTGAGCCATGTATTTGGCCGCAAAAGCCAGCAGCAAGGTAAGCAGCAGGCCTTCACTGAATCCCCGAATTCTGAGAAACTTCCTGTCTAGCTTGTTAAACTGCTGAAGTTTATTTATCTGCTGAAATGATTGAATTTGCATAACTTCCACTCCCTGTTTGCCGTACTCTTCACGGCTCTTCTGATCTCACTATAAGTGAGTACATCAGGAAAGTGAAATACCGTTTTGCTATGTTAATCATTAATAAAACTTATTATTGACTCGAATTATTATGGTAATATGAAGTTTATGGGTGGTTTTCATAACAAAATCAAATTATAAATGAGGGATTATTATGATTACAGATGCAATGCGGGTATTCGTTACGGTGGCTGAACAGCGTCACTTCTCACGGGCGGGTGAGCTGCTGAATCTGTCCCAGCCCGGTGTTAGTCTGCATATCCGCAACCTGGAGAATGAGCTGGGCAGCAAGCTGCTGCACCGTTCTCCGAAAGAAGTACGGCTGACGGAAGCCGGAGCAATACTTTATAAACATGCGAAACAAATCCTGGCACATTATGAAGAAGCCGGGCTTGAAATTCAGCTGCTGCGGGATGAAGTTACCGGCAGTCTCCACCTGGGGGCCAGCTTTACGATCGGGGAATATCTATTGCCGGGCCGGCTGGCTGAATTCGCCAAGCAGTATCCGCAGGTCAATGTTCAGGTTACAATCGGGAACACGGAGGAGATTATTGCCGCCGTAAAAGGAAATCAGTTGGATATGGGATTCATTGAAGGTGAAACCAGTGACCGCGAACTGGATATCATTCCTTACATGAAGGATGAGATGATCATCATCGCTTCTTCCGGTCATCCATTGGCCGGAGCGCTTACCACCGATGAGGACATGCTGCAGAATCAGATTTGGGTGCTGCGTGAACCTGGCTCCGGGACCCGCGCCTACAGCGATCATTTTCTGCTGGAAGGCAGTCTTTCAATCAAACGCGCATATGTGTTTAACAGCAGCCAGAGCGTCAAGGAAGCTGTTGCCGCCGGTCTTGGCATCGCCCTGATGTCGCGCTGGATTGTGCGCAAAGAGCTGGCTGGCGGAGAAATTACAGAACTGCGGATCCGGCAGAAACTGCCGGAGAGAGACTTTTTAATCATCCGCCGCAAGGAACATTCCGCTGCGATGGCTGTGCGCGTCTTTATGGAGAAGCTGCTTACAGTCCAAAAAGCCTGACCCCGCTATGGGATCAGGTTTACCTTCGGAACTATAGATGCTCTATCAAGATTCCGTCCTCCAGATGCAGTACACGGTCGCACCATTCCAGCATCCGTTCATCGTGGGTGACCATAACTGCGGCTTTGCCTTCGCTTTTGACCTCTTCTGCAATCATCCGCACGACCTCCTTGCCGCGCTGGAAATCGAGGCTGGCTGTCGGCTCGTCCGCGAACAGTATCGCCGGCTTGTTCATCCAGGCTCTGGCAATCGCCACACGCTGCTTCTCTCCCCCGGACAGCTGCTCGGGATAATGATTGCGGCGTTCCCATATTTCGAGCCGCTTTAATAAATAGGTGGCCCTAACTTTGGCCTCTTTAGTCCCCAGCTTCGCAAGTTTGGCCACGTAGAGCAGTTGTTCCTCCACCTTCAGGTAAGGAAGCAGCTGTGCGCTTTGAAACATGAAGCCGATCTTTTGCAGCCGCAGCTCGGTCAGCTCACGTTTATCCTTATTGCTGAGCGGTTCACCATCAATGTAAATCTCACCGCTGGTCGGGGTCAGGAGCGCTCCCGCGGTAGAGAGAAAGGTGCTTTTGCCGGAACCGGAAGGTCCCAGCACTGCGACGAACTCCCCTTCGTTCACCGTAAGATCGAGGTTATGAAGTACAGACATGGTTTGGCCGCCATCCCCATAGGTTTTGGTTACCTGCTTCATCATCAGCATAGCACTCATGCTCCAGTCCTCCCAATCGCTTCTAAGGCATCTACCTTCGCTACTCTAGCAACAGAAATCAGGGATCCAAGCAGTGACATCCCAATAAACAGCACGCTGGTCAGAATCATTGTCGAGCCTTCAAGCTGAAATGGCATCGTATCCGGTAGGCTCATAGTCATCCCGAAGGTCAGCAGCAGGCTGATCGCCAGACTCCCTACGGACAGAATCATCACTTGACCAACGACGCTCCAGGCCAGATAAGACATCTTGGTACCCATTGCCTTCAGGATGCCGAACTGGCTCGTCTTCTGGATCGTGATCACATAAAAGAATACAGCCAGCACAAAAGCTGCGATTACGAACAGGAACACAATCATCATCAGCAGGGAATTCTGCTCCGCGGAATAGCCAGGGACGCTGGCAATTGCCTGCTTTTGCGTAATGGTATCGACATGATCTAATTTACTGGTGATTTCAGCAGCCTGGGCTGAAGAAGCCTTTAGTGCGATTACATTGTAAGGAGTAGCCTGCTCCCCGGCACCATCCTGTACTGAACCACCCTTCATCGCCTGCCAATCAGCTTGTGTTATATAGACGACAGGCGTGTGACTGTAGGAGCTATCTTTTACAAAACCAGCCACTTTCCAGCTCATCCCGGAAGCCTGATCACGGATCGTGCTGCCGATCGTCACACCGGACTGCTCCAGCTTCGCATCTACAACCGCGCTGCCCGTTGAACCATTGGTAATAGCATTACCTTGTGCTACTTTGGGGGCCAGCATCCCCTCCATATCTACTGCAAAAAACGTAATGTCCGCTTTAATATCAGCATCATCTGCGGTAATTGTGCTTGTTTGCACTGCTAATGCGGTGGCCTTATCCGCGCCGACAACAGACTGTGCAGCCGCAAGCTCTTTATCACTTAACTGGGAACGTCTAAACGCATGATCAGCATCGGCTTGAACTGCAAAATAGTTCGCCGGCATATTCTCAACTGCGGAAATATTGGCATACGCCAGTCCGCGCGCCAGTCCGGTTACGAACAGCACCAGAAAAGAAACCAGCAGCATGATCACCATAATGAGGCTGTACCTAGCCTTGGAGTGCCTCATCTCCCTTAACGCCAAAAACATATTACCACTCCCTCATCTCTGTATGGTTACAGTGTAGAGGGCGAAAATGAACGGAGTATGAATAAACAATTACAAATACGGCAGCGTAACAGTAAAGGTCGTGCCCTCACCCGCCGTACTGGAGACTTCAATCGTACCATTATGTGCCTGTACAATCTTTTGGGCAATCGAAAGGCCAAGTCCGCTGCTGTTGCTGTCACGGGTACGTGCACGGTCGACTTTATAGAACCGGTCAAAAATCATCGGCAGCTCTGCGGTGGAAATGCCTTCTCCTGTGTCAGCTACCTTGACCGTGCAAACTCCATTCGCAGCCGCTGCTGACAGGGTAATCGTACCGCCTGGAGGGGTATATTTGATGGCATTGGATACGAGATTCATCCACACCTGATAGAGCAGATTTGAATCGGCATGCAGTGAAATATCCTCCACATGCAGCCGTACAGCCAATTCCTTCTCTGTCAGCCTCCATTCCATAATTTGCACCACCTGGCGCAGCTGTGCCCGCAGGTCTACCTTTTGCTTATGCAGCGTATTCTCATCATAATCCAGGGTAGACAATGTCAGCAGCTGCTTGCTGAGCATCGACAGCCGGCGGCTCTCCTGATCGATAATCGAGAGATATTCCAGCCGCTGGCCCTCCGGCAGCTCTTGATCCTTAAGGGCATGGGCGAAGCCCTGAATGGAGGTCAGCGGCGATTCGATCTCATGGGAGACATTGGCGACAAACTCCTGCCGTGCCCGGTTGGTCCGCTCCAGCTCCCGGCTCATAATCATAAAGTGAGAGGCCAGCTGTCCGATTTCGTCACGGCGTCTCGTGTTCAGCCGGATATCATATCTGCCGCTTGAAATGCGCTGTGTAGCCGCAGTAAGACGCGTGATCGGTTTGACCACATGCAGCACGGAAACTACCACAAACCATAAGCTGAACAGGACGCTGACACCGAGCAGCACGGCAAAAAAGATCCGCAGCTCACCGAACTGCACCTCTGCATCCGGTCGCATAAACAGGGCGTACGTATGCCCGCCCATCTGCACCGGAACCCCGATCGTATTGCTTAGCTGGTTATCAAAAAAACCGGTAATAAATGCCTTGCTCGGAAATTCCGCCACCCCATGATAGATATTGCCGTCTAGTACCTGCTTCAGCTTCTCTTCCGGCAGATCATTTTTACGGAAAGGCAGGCCATAGAATCGTTCATCACCTTGACCATCGGACAGATACAGCTTATAGCCGAGAGAGGCTGTGCTCAGCAGATATTCCCCCGCTCCATCGGGATGATCCTGGATAAACCCCTGCAGGCCGATAGCCATTTTCGTCAGCTTGGCATCGTTTTGCGGCTTGATTTTGGCCTGATAATATAAATTGGATACAAGAAAGCCGAGAATGCTGCTCATGACGATCATCGAACAAAACAGCAGGCACATTCTAACATACAAGGATTTCATGCGTTCACCATTTCCACTTTATAGCCGATCCCGCGGACGGTCCGGATGATAAAATTATTCTGATATTCGGCGAACCGTTGACGAAGCCGCTTAATGTGCACATCCACCGTCCGCTCATCCCCTTCATAATCTGCACCCCAGACCAGCTCAATCAGCTCGCTGCGCGAAAACAGGCGTCCCGGATACTGTGCAAGCTGAGCCAGCAGCTCGAACTCTTTGACCGGCAGCAGGAATACATCATTTCCGTCGCTGATCTCATAATTTTTGCGGTCAATCACGAGGGAGTTTAGGCGGATTTTGTCATCCGAAGCTACAGAGTAGCGGCGGAACAACGCTTTGATGCGGAACAGCAGCTCTTCCGGCTCAAATGGTTTGGTCACATAATCATCCGTTCCGCTCAAATACCCCTGCTCTTTATCACTGAGCTGCTGACGCGCAGTTAACAGAATAACCGGAATGTCGTAGGTTTCCCTAATGTATTGGCACAGCTCCAGTCCGTCCATTTGCGGCATCATTACATCCACCACCGCCAGATCCACTGTGCTCTCCTTCATCAGTCCTACGGCTTCCCGCCCGTCTCCTGCTTCAACCGTAAGATAGCCCTCTCTGGTCAACACATGCCGCAGCAGCGTACGGATATGGACATCATCATCGGCAACCAAAATTTTTTTCATCAGAATCTCACTCCCATATTCCAATATAGCTGTCCTCTATCGTAGCAACATTGCTAACGGATGACAACTGAGTGTACAGATGCTGGTGAAGAATGGCATGCCGGACAAAATAGTGTTGATTAAGTAACTGCACTCAAGACCTCCGCTGCTCCTGTGGCCCGATAAATGGCGCAATACTCTCTTTAAGCGGGGTAACTTCCCGCCCCATCCATCTCTCCAGATCAGTAGTGGTCGAAACGGTGTCTATAGTAGACAGGAACTTATAGATCCAATGCTGTATTCCGGGATCCTCGCGGTGGATTACGGGTTTACCTGCCAGCCCGCCCAGTGCTTTGGCGAGATCATCAAAGGTCCAGGTCTGTGAAGCGGTTAACTCATAGCTTTGATTTTCTTGTCCGCCTTCAGCAAGAATAGCCGCCGTTGCCAGAGCCAGATCACTGCGCGAAACGGCATTAAACCGCCAATTCCCCGGGTTTGTTGTGAGCACGCCGCTACTGATCGCTTCATTTAGACCAAGCACATTTACAAAATCGATATAAAGGGCATTGCGCAAAAAAGTATACCTTAGTCCGCTATCCACAATCGTCTTCTCCGTTAGGGAATGGACATTATCAATGTTTCCTTTCTGTGAAAAAGCAAAGCTGGTATAGAGAATATGCTGTACGCTAGCTCTCTGCGCTGCATCAATCACCCGTTTATGCTGGGAAAGGCGGACCCGATCATCAGAATGCGGGCTTGAGATTAACAGCAGCTTGGTAACACCGGCAAAAGCTTCATCCAGCGTATCCTGGGCATCGTAATCTACGATCCGGGTCTCAAGGCCAAGTTGATGCATTTCTGCAGTTTTATAAGGATCACGCACACCAGCGATGATCTGCCCGGCAGGTATCCTCTGCAGCAGATTCTTTATAATTAAGCCTCCCAGCTGCCCCGTCGCTCCAGTAATCATTATTTGCATAAGTAGCTTCCCTTCTACATTAATTTAGTTAAGCCTTTAACTAAATAGACAAAAACATCAGTTCCCTAAGTCACTCCCTCTTTTCTATTAGGGGCGGTTCAGCTTTTGTAGCAGTGACATCAGCTGGACAAGCTCCTGTTCGTTCAGCCTGTTCATCCGCTCTGCTACCGCTTGCCGGTTGTGCGGCAGATGCTCCAGCAGCAAGGACTGACCTTCACCGGTAATCGAAATCACTGTCTTGCGGCCGTCCTGAGCGTGACCAGCTCTTGCAATGTAACCTTCCTTCTCCAGCGGGGAGAGCAGCAGGCTTATATTAGCTTTGGTTACACCGATTTTCTCTGCAAGAATTGAAGGAAGAATACTGCCGCCATGTTTGGCGATCTCCACCAGAATCCGGATTCTCGCTCCATTCAATCCATGCGACTGCCAATATTTCTCTGAGACAGCTACAACATTCGCGGTCGCCTCCACCAGGCTAAAGAAAGCCGAGGTAGGGAGCGGCTGCTCCAGCACAAGCTTCTGTAAATCGTCCATCATTCCGGCTCAGCTCCAAGTAGTTAATGCCTTAACTACTTTAATGTACCCGCTTCTTCACCCGCTGTCAAAGATTATTCTTCCAAATAACTGCTTACGCCAATTATCAGTTTAAAGGTTTTTCGACTTTTGCGGATTTTTTTAAAGCCCGATCTGATGTCAAATACCCAGACTGTTGTTCCTACCCAACATCTTATGTATAGGGAATGGACCCTTATCGGACCGGCGATCCCTTTCACCTCAAATTCAATTCCATCCGCCAATTCTGTCTCGGTCCGGACAAACCAGCTGTTTCCGATGCCAAACTCGATATATTTCAGGATTCCCACTCCTTCAACAGGGTTAACCCCCCGTCCTCCACAATGGAGTACAGGGGGCTCAAAGGGTTTGTAAGGATATATTACTGTTCAGATCAATACCGTCTTGGCTGACAGCGGTTCTTCACTGTAGCTTTTGCTGCCTTCCAGCAGCACCTCCAGCTTGATCAACTCGGAGCGGCTGGCCAGGCGGATTGGAGGTCCCCAGGTTCCGTACCCGGAGGAGACGACCACATGCAATTTATCCTTGAGCAGATAACCCCAGTCCAGTTCAAACAGCCGTTTTGTAATCCAGTGATTCGGCGCAATCTGCCCGCGGTGGGTGTGACCTGACAACAGAACATCAACTCCGGCTTTTGCGGCGATATCGAATCCTGTCGGCTGATGGTCCATCATAATAATCGGACGGGAAAGATCAAGACCTTCCAGAAGTAGAGGTACACTTAATCTGCCGCCTTCCATGGACTCCGCTGTTTTGTCTTTACGGCCTACAATATATACGCCTGCAGTTTCCACCACTTCATCCTGCAGCACGCGAATGCCATTGCTAGCCATAAGCTCCGTATATTGGCCGATAGAACCTCCATAATACTCATGGTTACCAAGAACGGCAAACACACCGTGCCGGGCCTTAAGCTGCTTCAGATGTTCAATCATTCCGTTACGGATAAACGGCTCGATACTGTCATCCAGCACATCTCCGGCCAAAAGAATAATATCCGGCTTCATCCGGTTGATTTCGGCCACCATTTTACGCAGATGGCGGTTGCCGACGATATTGCCCAAATGCAGATCCGACGCAACAGCAATAGTAAGCGGGCTGCTCGTCCCGATGGATTTATCAATCCGGATAGGATGCGTACGCACGATCGTGCTCCAAGCATTCCGTGAACCCCACAGCAGGAAAACCGCGAGCAGCAGTATAATTGTGGTCCCTGCCTCAGCCGTGAATGCGGTTCGTTCGAAGCCCGTCAGACCCAGCACCCAATAAAGCAGATCCGTCAGCGGCAGCATAATAACAGCAAACTCCATACAGGCCAAATAATAAGAGCCGACCACCTTAAACAGTCTGGAGGCTGGCTTTACAGCCTTCGGCCACGGCACCATACCGATCATATAAGCAAACGCAATAACCATGAATACCGTCCAGTATACACCTGCTGAAATACCCGGCAGAAGGTTCTCCAGCAGAACCCAGAGATGATAGCCAATGTAAAAATTAACAAGTCCCAGTAACAGCAGCATAACAGTCCCTGAAATGAGCATGCGCAAATTTCTCATCATCCAACTCCTTTAGCTAAAAGCTTTTCTATACGTTCTACTTCAAATCATAGCACAAAGTATTTGCGAGGTATAAATTCTGCCTCTGCTTACCATCAACAGAGCTATGTCCACCCTAAAAATGGGGTAAAAAAAGAAGATACCTTGCAGCATCTTCGCTTCAAATAATATAGTTATACCGCTTTATTTTTGCTGGCGATGCAATCCCCGATCAGTTGATCGCATTTGCTGATGTGACTGAGCAGCCAGTCTGTCAGCGTTCTGTTCAGTTTAATCGTCGACAATACGGATACACCTTTGGTCTTCACACTCTCTTCGAGTTCCAGAACAGTCTGGACAAATTCGGCATGTGTCTTCTGGTGCTCGGCAAGTTCAGGAAAGTCGATATCTGCCATCAGCTGCTCTTCGCTGCCAAAATGCTCAATCGTATATTTCTTAAGGAACCTCAGTGTTTCTTCGATCTTCTCTTTGCCCTTCTGGTTAGTACATGCATCAAAAAATTCATTCAGCTTCACAAGCAGCTGTCTGTGCTGGCAATCGATCTTTTCTACACCAATGTTATAAGATTCCTTCCAATCGATCATAACTCACCTTGCCCTTTTCCAAAAATTTATGTAAAAATACACATACTTTATTTTCCACATTTGCGGATGAAAGTTCTGTTAACAACATCACACGACAATATTCAACAAATAACTGCAACTGATTTTATCAGCTTTAACGCAAAAAACGCAAGATTATCTCTTGCGTCTGAGAGGTATTGCAGTTTATTGGAAATTGGTGAATACTCAGAATAGCATCATTCTTCTAACCCATCATTTAATGACAGGAGAATAGAAAATGTTTCGTAAAAATCCTTCAAAAATCTCAATCATAGTCCCGAAATCATCAGGTCTGGGCTGGACCTTGAACCCGCGGCACCCGCTGGGCTGGATCGTCCTGGGAGCTTTATTTATACTGGCGGTCTTAAAACTGATCATTAATTAGCCTGCTATCAAGTCGCTAAGTTGCTTAGCGTATTATAGTAGAGTCCGGCGGAAAGCACTGATGACCCCTTGGTGCGGCGACTGGTCCAAAATAGCAAACACGATTGTGTCAAAAAGGGTCTGGTAGCCCTCTTCCAGCAGCACCTGACGGAAGTAACCGGCAACCTCTAGCGGGTCATTGCGGAAAACACCGCAGCCGTAAGCTCCCAGCACAACTGCAGAATGTCCATGCGCTGCTGCGACCGTCAGGATATAGCGGATCCGTTCCAGCATCACTTCGGCGATCCGCGGTACCTCATGGGGTTCCCGCTCCTTAACCACCCCAGCGTTCACAGCAGGCGCAGTAATCATCGAAACCGCAAAAGGTTTGGCGAGCAGGACGTCCTGCCTGTTTCTGAACACTGGAACGCCTGGAGAATGAATCATGTAATGCGAATACAGGCAGGTTTTCCGGCTGCGGTTAAAGTCATACATTTCTTTCATTTGTGAGATGCAGGGATAAAGGGCAGATGCTCTGGCTAAGCTCTCCTCCTGGGCCTGGCTTCCGCCAAGGAAGCCGCCGCCGGGATTCTTGGCGGAAGCAAAATTAAGACACACGGTGTGCTTAATTCCCTCTTGTTCTACCAGCCGCTGCGCTGCCTGCAGTGTGGTTTCACCGCTGACCTCAATTGCCGCCTTATGTTGCGGTTGATGATGGATCCGCGTAATAATGTCCCCGTTAAGCGTGGTCAGCTGCTCCGGTGAGTACAGCTGCGAACCGGCAATTGCCGACTGGACGGATTCTGCAATATCTACTAGCTGTCCCGCAATGTTCATATAGCTGCCCTTTGCAATCAGATCCAAAGTCTCCTGAGCAATTGCGGCTCTTTTATCTCTAGGACTGCTTTTAGCGTTCATAGGTTTTCACTCCATTCTAATAATAATGCCCGTTACGATCCGTCAATAAGATCATCCCGCAGTTTTGTCAGAACCTCACCCAGCCAGTTTGTACCGCGCCAAGTGCTTCTGCTGCGGATGGCCGGATCATCCTCGGTTAATCCGACACCCCAGATCCGGTCTGTTGGACTTGCTTCCACAAGCGTTGTGCCTCTGGTATCTAAGAGCAGCTGTAGCAGCTCCTGGTTCTGAATGAACTTTTCTTTATTTCCTTCATAGACGATGGTTTTGCAGTGGCGTTCCCATTCGGTTTGCACGAAACCGCGTACCCGCTTGCCGAGCTCCTTCTGCTCTCTCGGTGTCCGGGCCAGCAGAATCTTCCGGCTTATCTCTCCGTCCCCAAACAATTGTGCCTTACCGTACATCATATACTGCTCAGCACAGTTAAAGCGGATCTCATCGACCGTAAAAGCGCACATATACCACTGTGAAAACGGTGAATGGCTCCGGTAAAAATACGTGAATTTCTCCATTTCCCTACTCCCCTTTACTCCCTTAACGATTATTCCCGGTTCATATTGTACCGGTACAGCTTGGATGGCCGATGTCCGGCATCCTTCGTGTACTCCTCAGTCTCGGTTACTCGATCGGCAATCTTTCGGCGGAACGCCGCTGCCAGCAGCTCTTTGCCGAGAATGATCTCATAGACTCGCTGGAGCTCAGATAAGGTAAATAGCGGCGGCATCAGATTAAAAATAATATCCGTATACTCCACCTTCCCGCGCAAGCGTTCGATTGCGTACTGCATCATCAGCAGGTGATCGAAGGCCAGGCCTTCGCTTTCGACAATCCGGCTGTGTGTTTTGCGGACATGCCCCTGAACCGTCTCCACATGTTCGACTACGCCTGAAAGTGTTGTCTGCTCGTTCTGCAGAGTAATGCGGATCAGCTTCACCAGTTCATAGCCCTGCTCCAGCTCTTTGCGGCTGCTCTCGATTAGCTGATGCGATACCTCGAACCAGGCTGCATCAGCTGCATCATCTCCAGCCTGAACATGGAGCGTAGTCCGGTCAACCAAAGCCATATAGGAACAGCTGATGACACGCATCCGCGGATCACGCTCCACTTCTCCCCAGGTATACAGCTGCTCCATGTAAATGTTGTCGATATTCGTCTCCGTGAACAGTTCCCTGCGTGCAGCCTCTTCAATGCTCTCATGGACCGACACGAACCCTCCGGGCAGTGCCCATTGTCCGAGGTAGGGATGCTGTCCCCGCTGAATCAGCAAAAGCTGCAGCGATTTATCAGACAGCTTGCGGTAGTTATCCTGTTCCCGTTCCATTACAGTAAAAATCAGCATGTCCACGGTCACGGACGGACGCTCATACTCACCGGCATCATAGGTCTGCAGAAATTGCTCTTCGGTTAATCCCTGAGCATCGGTTAAGGGTCGTTTATTCATCTTGCCGCTCCTTTTAAGGTCATTTTTATGTTTATATTTTATTATTATCCTTTTGTTAATATCATATTGTTATTATATACCGAAGGTTAATATAACTGTCAAGCAAGAAATGGATGATTGTGGATTTCCGCTCAAAAGCAAACACAAAAAAAGCCTGATTGCTCAGGCTTGCTTCTGTATCAGAACCGGCTTTACACCGGCTCTATATGTACCAGCACATCAGCTACCTGATGGCGGCCCTTCAGCTGATCCTCAATTTCTTCCGTGATATCATGGCTCTGCACAACATTAAGTCTGGAATCCACCAGCACTGTCGTATCCACCAGCACATTGTTGCCATGAACTCTCGCCTTAATGTCCTTGATCGATTCTACGCCCTCAATTTCAGCTACCGTCTGCTTCATCAGCTCCAGCTCACCGGCATCGAAGCCGTCTGTCAGATCATGTGTAGCTTTACTGAAGATTTGAATGGCTGTCTTACAGATCAGCAGCCCGACAATCACTGCCGTTACCGGATCCAGCCAAGGCAGCCCGAACTGTGAACCGATAATCCCTATGAACGCACCCATGCTGACCATGGCATCCGAGCGGTTATCCTGGGCTACTGCCTGCATAGCATTACTGTTAAGCGCACGGGCCAGCCTGATGTTATAAAGATATACGGCGATCATCACCACTGCACAGCCCGCGGCTGTCCAGGCGGCAAGCAGATCAGGCGTTTCCAGCGCCGGCTGAATAAACTTGTTCACTCCTTGGTACAGAACTTGAACACCTACAGCAATCATGATAAAAGAAGCAATCAGTGCAGCAACCGTCTCTGCTCTGAAATGCCCGTAGCTGTGATTGGAATCAGGGGGTCTTCTGGATATCTTAAGTCCGATTAGAATAGCTATAGAAGCAATAATATCAGTACTATTATTAAGACCATCGGCTAACAGTGCCTGGGATCCAGATACATTCCCGATGAACAGTTTGATTGCTGATAATAGGATATATGCAATCAGACTGAGCCAGGCCCCTTTTTCACTTTGTTTGATGTCGCTGTAGTTTTCCAAAAAAAAGAACCTCCAAAGAATAGTATTGTTCTATACTACACGCTGACAAACGGGTGGGTCTAGAGAAACAGTGTTGCCGGATGGCGTAATAGTTAACCCTGCCAAATAGAGTTGGAGGGCCGGAAGTGTTTTGCCGGATGTAACATTGTTTGCCTCTGAACAACATTTGTTAATAGGGAGGGCGGCAAGCTGGTGCATTTCAGTAAAATTATGTAACTTTTTTCGATAATGGGAGTCTATAAAAAGTGATGATCTACCTCAGCGCTTAATTATTCATTTTCAACTAGGAGAGATGTCCGATGTTACATTCACGAATCCGCAAAATAGTCTCCGCTGCTGCCGCAGCCGCTATTTTGCTGCCGCTTGCCGGAAGCTGGCTTGTACCCAATGCTTTTGCTGAACCGGCCGAGGTAAGCACAGGAAATCCCTACTATACAAAAGTTTCAGCGCCGGTCATTAAACCGCTCTGGAGCTTTTCAACGGCTACAATAAAAGATCCGCAAGCGAAGCAAGCCGTTACCGCACTGGCTGAGAATGGAACCGTATTTGCGCTCCAGAAAAACTACAGGCTAATCGCACTCAATGCATCCACAGGCAAAAAAATATGGGAATACGGCAATGCGCTGGCCCCGCTTTTCACGTACAGCAGCGGGAATATTTACGGGTTAACACAAAAAGGCGCACTCTATGCCGTCAATCCAAACGGTAAAAAGCTGTGGTCAACGGATCTTGGACTGCCTAATGCTTCCAGCATTCAGCGGATTGGCGAAACCGTGTACGTTACACAGGGAATCTATCTTGCAGCGGTCGATGCAGCGAGCGGCAAGCTGAAATGGAAGATTAATGAGAATTCCAGTTACTATGGAACCGATTCGCTTGCTCAATCAGATGGCGTTGTATTGCGCACATATATTGGAGAAAGTGTCATATCCCTCTCCTCGCTTGTGGCTTATGATGCCCAAACCGGTAAAAAGCTGTGGGAACAATACCGCCATTACATGCCTTTGGCTATCAAGGACGGGCTTCTGTACTCCGAGAAGAATTTGACGATGCTGGATGAAGATCCCGTTAACCGCAAAATCCATGTTTCAGTGATTAGCTTAAAAACCGGGCAAATCAAGGGTGAGCGGCTGTACCGCTGGACCGAAAAGGCAGATCCGGATATCGGATTCCGGTCAGGAGGTGCCTATGGCTCCGCTTTCCTGGATGGTAACAATCTCTATGTATTCCGAGGGGAGACATTCGCACGTTATGACTTTTGGAACTATACAGCGGACGGAAAACCTGAGCAGGTGTGGCAGCAGTCTATTCTCGAGAGTGAATACCCGCTGAATAAAGTGATGCAACAGCGGATGTTATACTTCAACTATAGCGATCAGACGTTTGCTGCACTCAAATTAGCCAATGGACAGGTAATGCGTCTCTCACCAGGCGAAAATCCCACGGTTCAGTTCGATATCTTCGGCACAACCATCTATACAGGGCAATCTGACGGCCTGTTCCATGCCTATGACCTGATCAGCTACAAGCCTTTGTTCACAGTAAATGCCGGTTCGCGTGATTTTGCGTCCACCCTGAAGACCGGAAATATACTAATTGTGCGTAATAGCGGGAAACTGTTGGGGATCAAACTGCCGGCCTCCATTCAATAACAGCACTCCGGTACAAAATAAAAGACACGAAGCGTATCCTCGCAGGATAAACTCCGTGTCTGTCTATTCCAATGGATTGACTCTATGCTTAACCAGCAGGCGGTTATTCAGCAGGTGGTGTGAAGGAACGGGCGGCAAACTCCGCATCCAGCATATAGAACGCGTTGCTGTCCGTCTCAATGCGTTTCAGCTTGGCAATAATATTGCTGAACAGCGCCTCTTCCTCTACCTGCTCATCAATGAACCATTTGAGGAAATAGATTGTTGCATGCTCACGTTCATCCAGTGCCAGATCGGCCAGATGATAGAACTTCTTGGTGTTCTGCTGCTCATGGGCAAAAGCGTGCTCAAACGCATCCAGCATGGAAGTGTAGTTATTATTCGGCTCCGGCAATGCAGCAAGCGTGACGCGGTAATCGCGGTCATTAAGGAACTTGTAAATCTTCATCGCGTGAAAACGTTCTTCTTCGGCCTGCACTAGGAAAAAGTTAGCAAACCCGTCTAAGCTTTCACCGGAACAATAAGCGGCCATTGCCAGGTATACATGGGCGGAATAAAACTCAAAATTCATCTGTTCATTAAGTGTTTTCATTAATTCTTCCTTCATTAGCACGTCACCTCATCCTTATAAGTTGTAATTAGTTCAACCATATGTAATACCTTCTGATCCTTATCATCTTATCATCAGTGCCAGTGAATCCGCAAACGAAAGGACGATCGAATTTTGATGAACCGACATTGCTTCCCCTGCTTCAAACTCAGCATATTCTATCGATATTCAATGGTAATCGCCGCCCTTGCCACGGTACTCCTGATTGCAGGCTGCAGCGAAGATAATAATACAGCTGTTGTTCAGCCTTCCCCTGAGGTAACTGTAATGCCGGGAGCAAGCACAGCGCCGGACAAGACAGCAGGCATAGAGCCAACGCCAGGTACCCCGGTTTCACCGTCGGCTGCTCCCACAGCATCTCCGGATACCGGCATTAATGATGATCCGCTCGCAAGGCAGGTCGCCGGAATGACGCTTGAAGCGAAAATCGGCCAGATGCTGCTGGTCGGGATTGACGGTACGAAGCTGGAGGAGAGCGCCAAGAGAATGATCTCTGAGGATGAGGTTGGTGGAATCATCCTTTACAAAGACAACATCCAAAACTTGAAGAGCATGCTTACTCTCATCAATGATCTCAAGAAGAGCAACAGCGGGAATACCTTCCCCCTGTTCATGAGTGTAGACCAGGAAGGCGGCAAGGTCAGCCGGATGCCTGCTGACTATACTGCTATCCCCTCTAACGCCAAGGTTGGAATAACAGGAAATGACGATGCAGCCGGAACGATGGGCAGACTGCTGGCCAGAGAAGTACTGTCGGCGGGCTTCAACATGGACTTTGCCCCTGTACTCGATATTAACAGTAATCCCGCTAACCCGGTCATCGGTGAGCGCTCTTTCGGCAGTAATGCTGATATCGTTACCCGTCTGGGCATTGCCGAGATGAAAGGGTTGTCCGAAGAAGGTGCCATTCCGGTCATCAAGCATTTCCCCGGCCACGGCGATACCTCCGTTGATTCCCATCTGGAGCTGCCGGTCGTGAACAAAACTGCAGCCCAACTGGCTAAGCTCGAATGGCTGCCGTTCCAGGCAGCCATTCAGGAGAATGCGGATGCGGTGATGGTTGCCCATATCCTGTATCCCAAGCTTGACCCCAAGAAGCCTGCTTCCCTTTCCAAAACGATTATCGGCGGATTGCTCCGCGGTCAGATGGGCTTTGACGGGGTTGTTATCACCGATGATCTGACTATGGGAGCAATTACTGAACATTACACCCTGCCGGCAGCAGCGGTCGATACGGTACTTGCAGGCAGTGACATACTGCTCATAGCCCATGAATACGCCAACGAGCAGATGGTACGGAAAGCACTATTAGAAGCTGTCAAGAAAGGTACTATATCCGAGTCACGGATCAACGATAGTGTCTACCGGATCCTTGCATTGAAGGAAAAGTATCATCTTAGTGACGAGCCCCTGTCTGTGCCTGATTTGCCGGCACTCAACAACGACATAAAGGCTTGGCTCCAAACGATCAAGAAGTAAAAACAGGAGTTCCGGTTAAGTTTGCCGGAACTCCTGTTTTTTATTGAAGAACTACCGTATCGCCTGGCTTCAGTCCGGAAAGCACTTCAGTTTTCTCCGTAGTCTCCAGTCCGATCTTTATCTCCTGACGCTCATATTGTCCGTTTCCTTTATCCAGCATGACAAAGGTCTGTTCCCCTTCATGCATAACTGCCATGCTGGAGACTACGACCGCATTTTCTTTGCGCATAGTCTCTATATCCCCGCTAAGGCTTAAGCCCCCTATTAGATGCTCGTCCGGCTGAAGGGAGATGACGACCTCGAATTGCGGTATCTGCCCGGCTGTGTTTTGCCCAGTGGTTGTGGTAGCGAACTTCGAGACCTTGGTCACTTCCCCGTTCAGCGTCAGCTCCTTCATCGCAGTCATTTTGACCTTCACCTTCATCCCCTGCTTAATCCGGAAAATATCCTGCTCCCCGACAGAGGCAATGAACTCCAGCTTGTTCAGATCAACGATTTTGCCGATGTACTGATTGTCCGTAACCGTCTGAGGCCGTTCACTGCTGCTGCTGTCATATAGGAAGATACCGGTAGCCGGGGCATGATATACGGCTGTTCTCAGTCTAGCCTTCTTATCAGCCAGCTCCTGTTCCTGAATTTGCGTATTGACCTGGTTCAGCTCATTATTCAGCCGCGTTGCCTCTTCTGCAGCAAGGGCTTTCAGACGTTCTGCCTCAGTACCGATAGGCGTAGCACTTTCGTCCTCCTGCTGGCTGACAAAAGCGTTAAGCTCCGACTCCAGCTCCGCTTTGCGGATGGCCGCTTCTGCCGCCGCGATCTCATTCTTCAGCGATGACTGGTCCAGCGTGAACAGCACATCCCCCTTCTTCACCTGCCCGCCGTTCTCAACCTTCCAGCCGGTTACTTTGGAGGCGAACGGTGCATAGACAAGCGTTTCCTCCTGGTATTGCGATCGTCCCTTGACCTGGACAGAGCTGGTTACAGTCTCCTGGGTCACCGGGAAGCTGATCACCTGCGGAGGCTCCATAACCACTTCCGCTTCACCACTCTTAAATACCTTTTCGTACAGCATATAACCTGCACCTATCACAATAACCGCGATAATAATCCACTTAAGGCTGCGCTTAATAATCCTTTTCATTGTCGGGCTTCCTTTCAGCTTGAATTGCTAATATACGTTGCGCGGCACGCTAATCCCGTTTGATGGCTGTAAGCGCATCAGTTCTGGAGGCACTGATCGCCGGATAGATTCCGGACAGCACACCGGTCATGATGGCAAACGCCAGTCCAACCGGAATCGTCATCAGCGGGATAAAGAAGTTTAACCCGTCACCGGCTGTGCCGACCAGTTTGTTAAGTCCCATAATAATCAGATACGAGAAGACAACTCCTAAAACTCCTCCAAGCAGCCCCAGCAAGGCAGCTTCTGTAATGAACATATTGCGGATCTGCCCCATATTCGCGCCAAGCACTTTCATAATCCCGATCTGCCGTCTGCGTTGATGTGTGGACATCGTCATCGCTACGATAATAGAGATCGAGGCGATAACCAGAATGAATACCCCGATGCCCAGTGCTGCCATTTTCATCATATCAAAGGTTTGTTTAAGCTGTTCCTGCTGGTACAGATTGTCACTGGCCGACAGACTCAGCTTTTGAATCATGGCTTCCACCTGCTTAATTTGGTCAACACTGTCAACTTTGACCGTCACTGATTTATAGGTGTCCTCTTCCGGCTCTGCAGTCATACTGGTATCCGTAAAAGACAATTCCTTCGCAAGCTGTGCAGCCGTTTCAAGGGAGACATAGACGATTTTCTCATAGGAAGCCCTCAGGTCGTCAGTCCCTTCCGGGCTAGCCAGAATGCCGCCTACCTGGAGCGGTGAACTGAGCTTGATATTACCAGCAGAATTGGAATAATCGGTAGCTTGCATCTGTATCTGCTGCCGGTACATCTCTGTGGGCAAGATTGACATGCTGTTATATTGATCCATTAATTCCTGGTTAAAAGGTTCTGCGCCAAGCCGCTCGTACAGCTTTTGACGGGTCTCATTATCAATCAGGCCAAGCGTCGCCCCATAGTTCAGCACGACCATTCCCGGCAGATCCGTGACCCCGCCTTGTTTAAATTTATGGCCAAATTTGGTCAGCATCCGTAAATCCGTGGCTTTGATCTGGACATCGGCAATTTTATTGTCAATGGTCAGCATTTGCATATAGCCTGCATCTTCAAATGGCGCAGCGGCAACTACATGATTGAGCCCCTGGATAATCTTCAGCTTTTGGGCGGTCAGCTTACCGGGATTCAGGTTATCATTACTCTCTGCAGGTGCCCCGCTTCCGTTCCCCTGAGAAGGAATCCCTCCGCCTGGAGATACAATGATTTCATCCATTTTGAAATTGCGGTTCACTTCATCGGTCACATAGACCTGGGCGGATTGGCCGATGCTAAGCGCCACAATAATCGCCGCACAGCCAATCGAAATTCCTGTCATACACAGGCCGGTAACCACTTTACGCCGTTTGACCTGATCCCAGGCCATCCTGGATATATCTCGAATCTTCATCCTGCACCTCCCGGGGCGGGCACTGTATCCGGCTCAGAGTTCAGATCATGAATTAAGTACCCGTCGCGCAGCGAGAACGTGCGCTGCATTTGCTCAGCCACCTCATGCTCGTGTGTTACCACTATGAAGGTAGTCTTCATCGTCTGGTTCAGCCTCAGCAGAATCGCGATGATCTCTTCCTCTGTCTTGGAATCCAGATTCCCTGTCGGTTCATCTGCGAAGATCACGGACGGCTCCGTAATCAGCGAACGGGCGATACTGACCCGCTGCTGCTGGCCGCCTGACAACTGTGAAGGGAATAAATCCGCCTTATCGGGAATCCCGACCTGCTCCAAGAGAGCCAGCGCTTTTTCCTTGCGGACAGACGGTGAGACGGATTGGAATACGAGCGGAAGCTCGACATTTTCACGCACCGTAAGACTGGTGATCAGCTCATAGGCTTGAAAGATAAAGCCGATATGCTTCCGGCGGAATTCCGCCAGCTTGTTCTCACCCATCTGCACAATATCGTGGTCAGCAATATAGATGTGCCCTTCGGTCGGCTTCATTAGGCCCGCCATCAGGTTTAGCAGAGTAGATTTGCCGGAGCCGGAGCTGCCGAGCAGCGCCACCATCTCTCCTTCTTTCACCTCGAAGCTAATATCGTGCAATACTGTGGTCCATTCATTGCCGGTTTTGAACGCATGTTTAATATTTTCAACTCGCAACATGGAAGCTGCTCCTTTGTGCACTTAGGATGTAGAAAGCTTATTTCTCCTCTTTTTCCGGTTTCGGCAGCATGTCGAAGAGTATGGTGTATACCTGGCTTCCCAGCTCCTGCCGCTCGCCTTGGAATTCATCGTATAACGTTAGTCTGTAAGTCCCGCCAGTCATTTGCTTATACAGGCTTTTGCTGAAGGACATAGAGAACATATTGTTATTCCCCTCGGTCAGGTCCGTACCGAATGCTACCACTTTATCCTGGGATTGACCGTAAGGGTCGGTCATTCTAAGGATAAGCTTGTGTTCGGAGTCTCCGGAATCAAGACTGTTATCCCGTGACAAATTGTAGCTCATATTCATGGTGACGGTATCGCTGGCCTCCAAATGTCTGCCTTCCGAGGCTAACACTGTTAAGGTGTAAGGATATAGGGCTATTTTTTGCAGATTAGCTGCCGGAGTAACAGCCTGCGGGGTAAGGAGGAGTGAAGACACATTAATAAACCCTGTCGGTTCTTCACCGCTTTCACTAAGCTTGCTGCCCGTCACCCCTGTTCCTAAATACATGGAGACATCTGCAGTAGCAGCTGTTTTGGGCAGCTTGGCCCAGAACGTAATCAGCTGTTTGCCTCCGGGTGTCGCCGCATTATCTGTCTGATTCACTTTGGCTTCATAGAACTGTCCATCCGCTGTTTTGTAATAGGCTTGCAGCCGGGCCATTTTACTCTGACGCTTCTCACCGCTGCTCATCAGCAGCTCTGTGTATACGATATTGGCATTGCTGCCTGGATAGACTGTAGTTCTGCTCTCCTGAACAGTGGCGTTTTTACCTTTTCCAGTAATTGTATAGGTATCACCACGCTTCAGATTGTCTATAGCACTTATGAAGCTGTTCGTGCTCAGATCGAGAAACGGAATATTCTCCGTATCCGATTTGACGGATAAATTAATTCTGACATTCTCGAACTCGTCCGTGTAAGGGATTTTGGTCAGCAGCGAAAGTTCAGCAGACTTACCGGGAGCAAGCACTGACGACTCTTTGTCCATCAGAAGATCGGTAGTTGAGGCCAGATTATCGGTATCCAGCTTCAGAGCCCCCTTCAATTCAGGAATTGTGAGGTTGACAGACTGGGTATTGGTAATTCTCAGCTTGGCGATGACAATATCATCATCCTTCCAGGGATAACGCTGTAGAGATTGCAGACTGTAAGAGAAAGAGCCGTATTGATTAGTAGCCCCATATTCCTGGCCGCTGTGCACATCGGCTCGCAAGGTGTACGGAATTGTAAAATAAGCTACGGGAAAAATCAGCTTGGCAGAAGGCTCGGGCGTTTCTGCTGTTCCTGACGGTTCTGACGGCCCTGACCCGGTTCCGGCTGCAGCGGTGACAGCTTCGATCATCTGCAACTGCAGATTAGACTGCTCCACCTCAAGCGGGATTTCAACCGTCAGCGGGACAACCTTCGTTTCCAGCGGCTTTAGGTTAAGTCCGCTTAACCCCTTGGAATTCACTGGGAAAGCGGTCCCTTTGGCCGATTTGACCGCCAACTCATAAACAGGAAGCGTTACCGCCTTGTTCCCGGTGTTTTTTAATTGCAGCTGGAACGACCATACCGCTTTGGCATCCTCCGCATACACTGAAGCGCTGGTAAGCCTTGTATCAACGGTGTTATTGCTTATGACAAGCTTTTTAACGGCCCCGCTGGCTACAACCAGATCCGGGGTGGTTGCTGCCGGAAGTTTATAAGAAGTTTTCGGGAGCTCAAGCTTCAGCGTCTCATCCTTTTGCGTGAATTGCAGCTTCATGTTGGCCGTTTTGAGATATGCAGGAATTTCCGTCAGATAATAAATGCTCTTCTTCTCCTGCGGCTGAATCTTGTAGCCTGTCTGGGAACTGCTTAGTGCAAGCTCAAACGAAGTCCCGCTCGCCGTAACCAGGTAGGCCGAATAACCCGGATCACTCAGCACTTTGTTGCCTTTATTGGTAAGATTTATCCCCACCTTGGCATAGACCTTACCGGCGTACTTATACAGCTGAAGTGAATCTGCACTTGCTGTAACCGGGATGTCATTCATCTTCGTATTAAGACTCTTCCCCAGCTCAACAGCCGTGGAATAATTAGCCGGCACAGCAATAGATCCAGCATGCTTTAAGTAGCCTTTAGTCTTCGTGTCCCACACGTACATGGCGATTTTAAAGCCTTTCAGCGACGTGGTTTGTCCGATATTCACATAATATGTAATACTCATACTATCCTTTGCAGGCACCTTCTTCTTCGTCGCGTCTGCGGTTACAGGATTACCGGGTATCACAGAACCGCCCGGTGTAACCACACGGGAGAAGTAGCGCTGCAGATTTGCACTAGAACCGCTGTTATTTGTAATCTTCAGTGTGTAAGCCAGAATGTTACCGCCGGACTGCGTCCAAATGTTAACATCCTCTAGCGCTGCTGTAACACCTGCCCCAAGTGTAATTGGATTCACCTTGGCTGCTGCAGTAACTGAAGCTGCCGGCCCGGTTGTCCCTGCGGCCAGAACGGCTGGAGCTGCCGTACTTCCTGCCAACTGGGCTATAGCAAAGCTGCTTAGGAGCAGTGCAATAGTTTTTTTATTGATCGGTCTCATGGATTTCCTCCCAGAAATATTTGCTAGAGTTATTATAGTTGCTAGCACACAGGGAATTGTATCCAATTTGTAACTCTTCCCGTCTGCTTGTAACTTTTTATCCCAATTACGCAAAAAAACAGCACCATTAGCGCTGTTTTTAGAAAGTGATTTGTTAATATTTGTTCCACAGTGACTCTTAATCTATGAACTGAATGACCGCCGGTACTGGCTCGGAGGCAATCCTTCCGCCAGTTTGAACACTTTGATGAAGTAACTGGACTGATGAAAGCCGGTCTGAAGGGCGATCTGCTCGACAGGCAGTTCTGTTGAGACAAGCAGCAGCTTGGCCCTTGCCAAACGGCAATCGCTTAAATAACGGTTCGGTGTCTTCCCCATAATGGAACGGAACAGCCGTAAAAAGTGGTAGCTGCTGTACCCTGCAAGCCTCGACATGCTCTCAAGCGTCCAGGGCCGCTCACATTCCTGATGAATGAGATCTGCCGTGCGGCGGATGGAATGCCTGATCTCAAGTGGCACGGAGCCATGCAGCGGTTCAGAATTTTGCAGCAGCGTAACCAGAATTTCATAGAGTACTGCGGAGAGCCGCGGTTCACTGCGTGTCTCGTAGGCAGCGCTAAGCCGGTACATCTCCTCGAATCTGGACGCAAGGCCAGCGTTTAGATCAAATGTAAAGAAATAACCGCGTGACTGGTCTGCTTCCTCCAAAAGGGGCAGGGATAGGGCCGTATTGAAGTGAACCCAGCACACCTCCCAAGGCTGCGACGGATCAGAACCGTACTGCTGATAGGCTCCTTTAGGATAAAGAAAACCGCTTCCTTTGCTCATTGGGATCCGTTCGCCCTCCTGAAAAACATAGCCGGAACCGTCAAAAACCAAATGCAGATTATAGCTGTTCAGCATCCCTTCACTTCTTCGCTCCGCATGCTGCGGGAAATCGCTGTAATGTCCCAGAAATTCCGGATAACAGACATAATGGGCATAGGCGGGGGCTGGTAATACCCATTGCTGTTTCATATAATTCCCTCCTTAATGATTCTAAATAACTAGCACGCAAGATAATAATATAAAAGCAATATTATGTTATATGAGATTCCTATGAGCTGATATTACAATAGATTTGTAGCGTTCACAAAGCATATTTTTACACTTGGAGGTTAAGATGAAGAAACCAGTCGCTGATAAACAGTTTGAGCTTGGCGTGTGCTATTATCCGGAGCATTGGCCGGAGGACATGTGGGAGGACGATTACCGCCGCATGGTGGAGACAGGCTTTACCATTGTCCGGATGGGTGAATTTGCCTGGTCTATTTTTGAACCCGAGGAAGGCAGCTATCAATTCGGGATGTTTGACCGCGCCATCGATTTGGCCCACCGCCACGGGCTCAAAGTAGTGCTCGGCACACCTACGGCAACTCCCCCTGCCTGGCTCACCGAGAAGTATCCTGAAGTACTGAATGTAACCTATGAAGGTGTTACTCTGCAGCACGGTATGCGGCGCCACTATAATTACAGCAGTCCAAAATACCGTGAGCTGTGTGCTGGGATCGTATCGCAGATGGCGTCGCATTACGGCAGCCATCCCGGTGTGGCCGGCTGGCAGATTGATAATGAGCTAAATTGTGAGATCAATGAATTCTACTCTGAAAGCGATCACAATGCCTTCCGTGAGTGGCTTCAGCGCAAATATGTAACCTTGGAGAAATTAAATGAGGCCTGGGGTGCCGTCTTCTGGAACCAGAGTTATACCAGCTGGTCGCAGGTGTATTTGCCGCGTCCTACTCCGGTGCCGAAGCAGCCTAACCCGCACCAGGCGCTGGATGAGAAACGCTTCATCTCTGACAACACCATCTCTTTCGCCAAAATACAGGCGGATATTATTCGTGCCCAGGCACCGGATCAATGGGTAACGACGAACGGATTGTTCGGGCACCTCGACAGCCATGAACTGCAGGATGAGCTGCTGGATTTCTTCAGCTATGATTCCTATCCGCAATTCTCCAGTATTTATTATGACCCGAACGAAAAGAATCCGCTCGGCGACCGGAGCTGGAGCCTGTCCCTGTCCGTTGTCCGCTCGATCAGCTCTAACTACTGCATTATGGAGCAGCAATCGGGTCCCGGCGGCTGGGTCAACCGGATGGATATGCCTTCCCCGAAACCCGGACAGATGCGGCTCTGGACATACCAGTCCATCGCCCACGGTGCGGATATGGTGCTATATTTCCGCTGGCGGACAGCAACAATGGGCAATGAAATTTACTGGCATGGCCTTAACGATTACCATAACCTGCCTAACCGCAGAGTCAGGGAAGCGGCGGGAATCGGCCGAGAGCTGGCGGCTGCGGGTAAAGCGATTATCGGAACCCGTGCCGAGGCCTCGGTAGCGATTCTGCGCGATTATGATAATGAGTGGGATGGTGAATACGATATTTGGCACGGGCCGTTTATGTGGACCAGCAATAAAGAATGGTTCAAGGCACTGCAGCGGCAGCATATTCCAACAGATATTGTCTACTTGCGCAGCAAGACAACGGCTAAGGAACTGGCACGGTATCAGGTGCTGGTCTATCCTCATCCGGCGATTATGACGGACGACACGGCAGCGGTGCTTGACGAGTACGTACAGCAAGGCGGCACGCTTATCTTCGGCTGCCGTACAGGATATAAGGATTCGCGCGGTCAATGCTACATGCGCGCATTTCCCGGAGCTGCCAAGGAACTCTGCGGGATAACCGTTGAAGAATTTACAACGGTCAAAGGGAATCGTGCACCTACATCGATTACTTGGACTCATGGGGACGAAGCGCTTACCGGAGCAGATGCCTTTAATGATATCCTGCAGGTGGAACAAGACACTGTGGAAGTTATGGGCCGTTACGCTACCGATTATTATGCCGGCAAACCGGCAGTTACCCGGAACAAACGCGGCAAGGGCGAGGTCTGGTATTACGGGGCGGTCTTCAATGAGGAAGCTGCGCTAAGAATCATCGGAAGCTTGAATATTAGCTCTCCGGCTGCGGACTGGCTTGAGCTGCCCGCCGAGGTTGAATTGCAGATCCGCCGCAGCGATACCACCAGCCTGACGTTCCTTTTGAATTATAATGAAGCATCTGCGGAAATTGTGCTCAAAGAACCGCGGACGGATTTACTGACGGGTCAGGAGCTTTCGGGGAAATACACCATGGAGGGCTTCGGGGTCTTAGTACTGCAATAGAATCAGAACAGGTGCGCTACGCTAATGGAACTCTGTTCCGTTCTCGGTGTATTTTTTCTGAATAAATTGAAACAGCGACAATCAAGGATGTTAGTACAAAGTCCTTGGCTGTCGCTGTTTTATTACACTAATGTTTGCCGATAGTTTAACAATTATGATCATTTAGTATTTCCCAGTTAATCATTCCATGCGTTATTCCAGTTCTCGTCATCTTTAATTTCTCCAGAACTTTAATAGAAGGAAGGTTATCGATAAGACACTCTGCCACAATTTTTTCTACTCTTTTAGAAGATAATGCCCATTCAATAATTGCTCCAACTGACTCTGTAGCTATCCCCTTGTTATGCATTTCCGGAATAATTCCAAACCCAACTTCTACAGTTCCTTGACTATCAGGCTTTCCCTTAAATCCAATGTCGCCAATAACTTGGTTATTATCAATTGAAGATACAAACCACACTCCCCAGCCCAACAATTCAGGATCTTCCTTAAGGTTATCTAAATAATTGACGATATGTTTTCCAATAGAATACGTTTCAGATACCTTCTTGTAATTTTCTTGACTGAAAGCAGTAATGATAAGACGTTCTGTTATGACTTGCAAAAATTCATTCCTCCTCGTGATCGATCTTTTGTATCGAGTTATTCCAATCATTGTCTGACACTCGTATGAAGATTCCCCCTTGCCAACCGCCGTAAATTGTTAGATATTAAGATAATCTGCATGTACTGCAGCGCGGTGAACAAAGACAGGCTGAAAGGAGTCCGATTCATGAAGACAGAATCTGTACAGGCTGATTTCCCTGCAGCCCGGGTCAGTGAAGACAGCTTTTGGCAAGGGGTTAAAGATTGTATTCCGACACTATTAGGCTACTTAAGTATCGGATTTGCTGCCGGGGTTGTCGAAAAAACTGCAGGCCTCTCACTGGCTGAAATAGCATTAATATCGATTATTTTGTATGCCGGTTCTGCACAGTTTATAGCAGCGGGAATGATCGCCGCAGGAAGTACGGCCACCAGTATCATCATTACGATCCTGCTCGTTAATCTCCGACACCTGCTGCTTAGTGCAGCCATATCGCCCTACTTCCGTCATCTGACACCGCTGAGGAATCTGCTGATTGGTACGTTGCTTACGGATGAGACGTTTGGTGTCGCTATCCAGAAGAGTGCCGCCAAAAAAGCAATCAGTGAGAAGTGGATGCACGGCCTCAATATCACGGCCTACTTGAATTGGTTGCTTGCCAACATCGCAGGCGCAGTTCTCGGGCAATGGATCTCAAGTCCGGAAGAATGGGGACTGGACTTCGCCCTGCCGGCCATGTTCATCGGCCTGCTTGTGCTTACGCTCATCAGCAGAAGCAAATACGCACTGGATATAGCTACAGGCCTTATAGCCATGATCATCGCTGTCGGTGTATCTATAGTGTGGTCACCCAGCTTCGGGGTCATTGCCGCAGCAGTTATAGCCTCAACGATTGGAGCCGTGATTGAGAAATGGAAGTAAGACCGGATATATTCCTGATTATTCTTGGTGCCGCGCTGGTCACCTTCATACCTCGGGTACTCCCGCTCATGCTGCTCAGCCGGATCACGATTCCCGAATGGGGGATGCGCTGGTTAAATTATATGCCCATCGCCGTGATGTCTGCCCTGGTTGCACAAGAGCTGTTCATCGACGAAGGCCGGTTTGCCGCTCTGTCTACGAATGTGGAACTGATCGCCGCGCTGCCTACTTTTTGGGTTGCGGTTAAGACACGCAGCCTGCTGGGCACGGTAGTTACCGGCGTGCTGTCCCTGATGCTGCTGCGCTTACTGTTCTGACAAATTCTCCAATGCTGACAATGGCTTGCTCCCCCTCAACCAGAAGGCCGGCCATAAATTGAAAGACACTCCACATCTGCTCCCATATTTCCAGCTTCACTTCAGACCCTGCAGTCCGGAGTTGTACGGCCAAGCGTTCGGCATCACTCAGCAGAACCTCCTGATCTCCCGCCTGAATCAGAATGGGAGGCAGACCATGCAGATCAAGGCGCAGCGGGGAGAGCAGTGCCGGTAAGCCCCCCTCACACCCGCCTACATAATCTTCTACAATCTTCCGGTTCCCTTCAAGGCTGCCTGTGGGGTCCGTCATGGCCCTGCTGGTATACGACTCTCCGTCCAAATGAACAAGATCACTGTGCGGAGAGAGCAAAACGGCTGCTGCAGGCATTGCTTCCCCTGCATCTCTAAGCGAAATCAGCGTCATCAACGCAAGGGTAGCACCAACCGAATCCCCGCCAAGAAAAATATTTTCCGGCAAAAACCCCTGCCCTAGCAGCCAGTAAAAGGCGGACAGGCAATCTTCGTTAGCTGCCGGATACCGGTGCTCCGGTGCAAGACGGTATTGAAAGGTCAGCACTTTGATACCGCACGCTCCTGATATCCGGGCGGCAAGATCGCGGTACATTTCGCAAGTGCCTGCAATAAACCCTCCTCCGTGGAAGTAGAGGAACGCTCTCTCTGCCGCAACATCTGTCATACCTTCTATACTGACCCACTCGCCATACAGTTCCCCGATATTAACAGATTCCGCTTTTATATCTGGACATCTTGGAAGCTGTCTTGCCGCTTCCGCCATTTCATTGCGGATTTGCTCTATTGACTTACCGGATGGACCGCGGTTTTGACGCAAAAACCTTTTGATTGCTTCAAGCTGATGGATTGGGGTTGGCATGCGTGGATCTCCTCCTGCAAGGTTTGATACCTGCATCATAAACCCTGTAGTAAAGTACAGAGTCAAGCATGCCGCCAAGCTAACAATTCATGGATTAGGAATCCATCTGAAGAATTCCCAGAACCTCCCGGACACCCGGATGTTTGTCTTTAGCTTGAAGTTCCCCTTTCAGCTGACTGAGCATTGCCTTGGTCTGTTCCCGCTTCGCAATCTCTACATCTATCTCAATCATTTTCCGTTCAATGACTGCCACAAAATCAGCAATGCCGATGCTACCAGCTGCAGATTTAACCAGCGCCTTCTTGATTTCCTTCAGTGTAAATCCGCATCGTTTGGCATTCTGGATAAACAGAAGCCTCTGCAGGGTCTCTTCGTTATACAGACGGTAGCCCGATTCTGAACGCTGCGGTGCGGGAAGCAGTCCGTGCTTCTCATAATATCTCAGCGTCTCTATATTCACCTTTGCCGCTTTGGCCATTTCACCGCTTAAATATTGGCCCATGTTTCTGCTCCTCTCACCTGTCCGCAGAATTCAAAGCTTCAGCTGCTTTTTGAGTTGCTCCAGATCCTTGCCTGAAGCCTCATCATTGCCATATCTGGCTTGATTATATAGTTGAAGCAGTTCGTCAGGGGAGACTTCGCTGCCGCCGCCACTCTTACGCATTTGCTTCCTGTTCTCAGCCCACTCCGTTACGTCTTCTCCGGTCTCCGACGGTGTCAGGAAGCCTTTAACCTCATAGCCCTCGGCTTGTTTCGCGCCTAGCCAATGACGGTATAGCCAGCGAATGCGCTCACGGCTGCCGTTCATTGACTCCCAGCGGTCCCTGCGGCCGCCCGGCTTCAGCCGGTTCAGCCAGTATTCCCGGACGCCCTGGACGGTCTTCTCCCAGGCGAAGATATTCTCCTCTTCATCCTGAAAAGCAGCATGCTCCTGCGGCGACTCTCTGCGCAGCATGGACAGGAGCGCATCGATCGCTCTGCGGAATAAACCTCCCGTATTCCGGTACAGCCAGCGCAAACCCAAATACAGCAGCAGAAGCAATACGGCTGCTCCAATACCATAGAAGATGATTTCGAAAATCATCGACAGGAGACCGGACTCGTGTACTTTAGTCTTCGGAAGCTTCGGAAGCGCCGCCTGTGGAACTGTCTCGATTGGTGTGGATTTCTCAGAACCGGACAGTAGCCGGGACAGCCAGCCGATGATCAGTCGCGCTGCATTCCATAGCAGCGTTCCGATTGCTTTGCCCGCACCTGCGGCGAGCGCTGCCGCAACTGCAACAAACAGCAGTACGAATACACGGTTATGCCGACGCATGTCTGACGGCAAGCGTGAACTATCAGCTGAAAAAGAGCTGTATCGCAAAAAGCTGATATTGGAATCAAATAGCGCAAGTACAAGGCACAGGCTGCCGCTCCAGGTCAACAGCTTCAGGCTCGGCTGAAGTTCAGAAACTCTAGCAAAAACAATGGCCGCAGCAAAATATACTGTCAGCCCGGCGACATAAGCTCTCATCCGCTGATCCATGGAGGGTACGTTCATTCCGAGATAGGCAAATAATACGCTAACGGCAACCAGCGGCAGGGCCTTAATACTCAATCCGGCGCATATTAACCCTGCTGCTGCACCTAGCAGCAAGGCTGCCAGTAGCTGCATCCATCTGCGGCTGCATACATAGCGCAGCAGCACACCCGCTAATGACAGGAACGGAAGCACATAAAACCATGGGAATAGTCCCCGCTCCGGTGGCAGATATACCTCCAACAGCACCCAGAGCGGGAGAAACAGCAGCCATACAATAACACAGGCTAACCATAACTTTAATGAAACCTGCAGACGCTTCGCAGGATCGGTACTCATGCGCTCTCCTTCTCCTCTCCCGGAATGTCCAGCCAGGCTACACCATTGCCCAGCAGCCTTAATTCCTCGGCTGCCAGCTGCAGCTCCTGCCCCCGGTGGCAGGTGATGATCAAATAATCGTTGCCTTCGGGACAATTCTCCACTTCATGCTCCAGCAGCCGGGACATCGGTATTGTCCAGTCGAGCTGCAGGCGGGCCAACAGGCCGAGCACCTCTTCCAGGCTTCCCATCGGCCCGGCGGTTACCGGATTACGTTCGCCTCCGCCTTCGAGCTTGCCATTACACAGCAGACCTGTCTCAAGACCATGGCCTATGGCATAATCAGCTACCGTAGCCGCATATCTTATGCCCAGTTCAATCCGCGCGGCATCTGTTATATTCCGCCACATGGAGTCGCTGATCTCCACATTCAGACAGAGGATCAGCCGGGAATCGGCGGTATGATCCTTTTGGTGCACCTGCATAATGCCGGTCCGTGCAGTGGCTTTCCAGTTCATGGCCCCCAGAGAATCCCCGGGACTATACTCTCGTGTACCAGCGGTCAGGAACGGATCTTCTACAATCCAGCGTTTGACTGGCAACTCGCCCAGCCAGCTGTGAACCGGAAGTGGAAGCTCATAGAAATTGGATATCCCAGGATAGACCAGGAGTTCCAGCTTCAGCGGATATGTCTTGCTCTTCCGGCTCATTCCAAAAAGATCTCCGCTTGTCATTGTAACGGATTCAAGCCGGTATAAGCCCCTCTGATCACAGCGGACCACATGACGGCGTCTGATCTGGCGGTAGGGACGCATATAGAACATACTGATATGATTCTGATAAATTTCACCGCTGCTGACGCCCAGATTCTCCTGCCTGCCGAATTTCAGGCCCCGGGCAAAGCTGGATTCGAGGCGCAGCCACGGCAGCGGAAGCAACTTGCGGTTGACAATCTCTTCAATCATCTCAATCTGCTCCCCCTCATAGGCGGCGGCCGCAGAGAAATAACGAGTGTAGCTGACTTTCTTAAGTGCATAACGCTGATAGATCACGGACACAAGAAGCAGCAGAATAAGCGTACTGAAGATGAACCAAGGAAGGGACATGACTCAATCCACCCTTCCGCCTCTTGCCGCCATAGACGGCTCGGCCGGAACCTCCACTTCGCGCAGAATCTGCAGTACTGTCTCTGCAGCCTGGCCTTCCCTGGAGCCCGGACCGCGCTGTAATAGCAGACGATGGGCAAGCACCGGTACAGCTACAGCCTTAATATCATCCGGAATGATATAATCCCTGCCTTGAAGTAAGGCATATCCTTGAGAAGCGCGCAGTAACGCAAAGCCTGCACGCGGGCTGGCTCCGAGCTTGACGGCTACCGCCTTCCGGGTAGCTTCAACAATCCGGATCATATAGGCCAGTAAGTCATCACTGACATTCACGGCCGCAGTCAGCCGCTGCGCAGCTTGAATCTGCTGGGCGGTAGCAACCGCAGCCGTATCTTCCAGCGGGTTGCTCTGGCGGAACCGCTGCAAGATATGCACTCCTTCTTCAAAGGAAGGATAACCTGTCGTAATCCGCATCAAGAAACGGTCCAACTGCGCTTCCGGCAGCGGGAATGTTCCTTGACTGTCCACCGGGTTCTGTGTGGCGATTACAAGAAACGGTGCTTCCAGCTCATGGGTCACGCCGTCGATCGTAATTTGCCGTTCTTCCATACATTCCAGCAGGCTTGACTGGGTCCGCGGCGTCGCCCGGTTGATCTCATCCGCCAGCAGAATGCTGGCAAATACCGGACCCGGCCGGAACTCGAACTCTCCGCTCTTCTGGTTATAGTAATTGATCCCGCTTAAATCCGAGGGCAATAAGTCCGGTGTAAACTGTATACGCTTGAACGCACAGTCAAGTGAGCGGGCCAGTGTTTTGGCCAGCAGTGTTTTCCCGGTACCGGGGACGTCCTCCAGCAGCACATGGCCGTTTGCGAGCAGTGCTGTCAGCAGAAGGTCCACCCCTGTCTCTTTTCCGACAATAACTTTTGATAGATTCATCCGGATCGAGCTTATCAGCCCGCTGGCCTCTTGTAGATTCATGAAGAATACCACCATCCTATCGCTTATAAGGTATGTACCAAAGCTTAATCATACCAGAAAGCGCATCCATTTTATAATAAATAAGTCGCTGCCTCAGCCAGCAGGCTTACTTATTTTGGAACGGATAAAGGCTGCAATATAGTAATACACCGGAATACATTCCACACATAACCAGAGAATGACTGTTATAAAGGATTCGTAATCTCTGTAATACCGGGTGATGCTGCGCGAATACAGATAGGCAATGAATACCGAACAGAACACCAGAAACGGGATCATATATTTCTTTACTTTTTGCTTTGTGAGATACAGGGCGCATTTATACGCGACATAAATTAAAAATGAGCTGTGCATGAACATGGAGGCAGACCAGATGCCGATCAGTAGCGGATCCAGATTACCTAATATATCATCATGGGAAGAGCTGCGAACCATCTCCAGATAAGGGTACTGCAGAGCTTTTCCTAAATGCGGGCCAAAGTTGAGCAGCGTCATCACCCACCCGACCAGCACGAAAAAGGTAAGTACTACTTCCGAGATCAGGAGTTTTTTGAGCAGCTTATTGTTAATCTTCAAATCCGGAGCCAAAAACAAAAACACAACCCACTCGGCAAACCAGGAAGTCGCTGTGACCGTATCGTGAAAGATAAGTCCCGGTTCATGATAGTGGATGAAAGCCGGAAGCATTTCAAACTCCGCGTTTGGCAAAAACAAATAAAATGTAAAAAAAGTAGTCGCTATAAGCAGCAGAAAAATCCCGTCAGACATATACACCATTGTGGAGAGTCCCCGCGAAGCTGTAAATATAATGACCCCACCCAGTACCAGCTGAATAAATAGCTGCGGAGTTCCTCTCATATAATTAGTTCCGAAGAACAGAACAAAATTCTCAATGTCTAAGGATGCATAGTACACACACCAACAGAGCAGTATGAATACAATTGCACCATGTATCCATTTGCCCATAACCTCCTTGCCAAAGCCAACCCAGGCCCGGTCTGCACTTAGCTTCCCCACCTGAATGGTAACGAATAACAAGATCATGGACACAACGCTTCCCAGCACAATTGAGATCCAGCCTTGATAACCGGAGCTGCTAACGATAGCAGGGATAATAAAGATCGATGTCTGGGAGTTGAAGTAAACCAGGCTGAAGCGGAACATTTGCCAGTTCGTTGTGCGCATAGTGTCTCCTTTCATCATTTCGCTATTTACTCGCCCCAAAATCATCAATACTGAAATCCGCAGTTACCCTAATTTCTGCTTCCTTGGCATAATACTCGTCCCATTTTTCCTTTAGCTTGCGCCACTCTTTAGGATGATTCCATTCGAGCAGCATCCCAAGCTGCAGGACATCCGCTCCCGCCTCCTGCGTTTTACGGATGGCCCTGCGTACATCTGCAGTGACCCTTTCCTCCAGGTTTCGCTTAATAGTTCCACTGTGATCAATAGCATTCTCGGCGCCATTATCCCTAAATAATGTGATGCTCGCTTTACCTTTCAATTTGATGTAGAAGACAGGGCCTTCCCCTGTCATCTTTACGGAATGTGAAACTGAATTGTTATAGAAAAGCGCACTGGCTTTCCCCTTACTGTCTTCCTCCCACTTTACCGTATACATAGGTAGCGCTATATGACCGGCCAAATCTCCGGCTGCCCACGAAAGCGCCCTGCTGTCCGCACCGCTCAGTGTATCCTTCATTTTCATTTTATTGAACAACATGACGCCTTGCACTCCTGCCCATTGTACCGGTTTCCCCTGCTCCATCTCGTCCGGGTTCTCTCCAAAGGACAAATAATTCATCGCATAACCCATGTTGTTTGCCTCAGCCTGCAGACAATTCCTGATCGTTGTTGCATAGGTCAGATTAAGCTCTGAGAAATTCCGCAATACCTGATCAGGTAATTGTTCAAAGATCGCAGATAATCGGGCAATTTGCTTCGCTTTGCCGGGAGCGGCCATGATATAGGTTCCTATTGGAAGTTCAGGCTGCCGTTTGGTCCATTCCAACAATTCATAAATTCCCCGTGCCGCATATTCCTTTCCGATAACTATCACTTTAATATGTGAAATATCCAGCCGTCTGGATAGGTCTTTCTGAATCAGGATGATGGCATCTGTAATGGTCGAAGCGGTTTTAGTTACCAGGGAGTAGCTTTTCCCCTGCGAGCCTCCTGCTGGTGTGCTGGACATCAGACGATTGGGCAGCGGGGCATTGATGGAAACCTCCACAGTTCCCGGTTCCTTACCGACATCAATATACATGCCAAAAATAAACGTTAATTGATCCAATTCGATCTTGGACCAGCAGCCGGTCAGATTGAGGAGCAGCAGGAGAACAACCCCAAGCTTGATCGGTTTCATTGCTTTCTCTGCCTCCTGTCATTCTTTCGATCAGTAAACGCGGTGCTCCGCTTGGTCATGAACGGGTTCGGTACACGCAGTAAAGTATCTTTCCAATCCTCTAATATAAGCGGCGCAACAGGCTGCAGGTAAGGTGTACCAAAGGATCGAAGATGCGCCAAATGCCCATAAATAACAAAAACGGCGACTATAACTCCAAGCAGCCCCATTGTGCCTCCTAGCACAAGCAGGACAAAACGCAGTAGCCTGAAGGTCAGACCCAGCTCCAAATGGGGAATGATATACGAGGCTATACCGGTTATAGAGACGACAATGACCATAGGTGCGGAAACAATCCCCGCTTGAACTGCTGCCTGTCCAATGACAATCCCGCCAATGATGGAGACAGTCTGCCCTACAGGTTTGGGAATCCGGGTGCCGGCTTCCCTAAGCGCTTCAAAGGTAAGCTCCATAATAAGCGCCTCCGTTAAGGCGGAAAACGGGATATTCTCCCTGGCAGAGGCGATCGTAAGCAGCAGGTCCGAGGGTATAATCTGCGAATGAAAAGTGGTTATGGCTACATATAATGCCGGAAGCAGCAGCGAAATCAGCGAAAAAAAGAACCGGACCAGCCGGATCCAGCTGCCGGCATAAAAGTTCTGATAATAGTCTTCCGAAGACTGCAGCAGCGAGAAAAAGGTTACTGGCGTAAGCAATGCGGACGGAGTCCCGTCCTGGAGTATACCCACACGGCCTTCCATAAGCGAAGCGGCGACGGAGTCGGGACGCTCCGTATATTGAAATACGGGGAACGGTGAGAAATGACCCTGCTTCATATGTTCTGCCAGATAACTGACCCCAAGCGATCCGTCTACATTGAGGCCTTGCAATACGCCTTCGATTTCAGCCAGAATCTCCGGTTTATAAAGTCCTTCAATGTATACCAGATATACATCTGTCTTCGTATATTTCCCGATGGAGAAGTGTTTTGTCTTCAGATCGGCATGTTTGATTTTATGGCGCAATAGAGAGAGATTCGTGGCAACATCTTCAATGAAAGCTTCCTGCGGCCCGATAACAACCAGTTCATTCTGCGATTCTGATACCGCTCTTTTCTGGTAATGGGTGATCTCAAAGTAATAAAGATAAGGTAATCCTTCGATATAGAGCACCGCATTACCGCTGACTGCCAGCTCTACCGCTCTATCCAAGTCATATACTTTAATATAGGGAATGGCAAAGGCAGAGCCATAATCCAGACGCTCCAGAAAACGCGGCCAGTCCGGCTCCGAATTCGCCTCCGACTTCAGCGGTGTAGAGACAAATTCCTGCAGACTGAGCGTATCCACGATGGAGGGAATATAAATCAGCATGCAAGAATGACCATAAACATTAATAGATTGGTATACCGCATCGCTGCAGCCGGCAAGCTGCTCCTGTATACCGTCAAGTATGCTCTTAGTCATGCGTCTCACCTCCTTCAGGTATGCTGGAGAATCTGACTTAGTTTGCCAAGACATACTGGAAATATACGCAGAACCGCAGCTTACAGTTAGCAAAAAGGACCAGCTCTGCAGCCGGTCCCCTCCATCATTCAATTCTGGATAAAAGGCTTTAAGGCTTGAAGCAGCTTCTGCAGCTTACCCGAGCAATCCTCGTACAACTGCTTGGCGTCCTGGTTTTTGGTGGATAGACTGAATAATTCAAGATCAGCTTCACATTTTTTTAATAGCGCATAGAGCTGCGGTTTATCCTGCGGTGGCTGAAGCTGCACACTATCGGCGTATAAATCTACCGTCAGCTCCCCGTAAGAATCAACCTGACCGAGAAAGACATTCTCTACGGTAAGCCCCTGCTTTTCAAGCTCACCATTCAGCCATCCGCGGGACAGATTCAGGGTATCGAGCGGTTCGTCCATAATTTTCCCGTCCATGATAACCGCCTGCGTCTCCTGCTCTGGTGCTACCTTGATCCCCAGATGCTTCGGTGTCAGCGGCTGATTCTCGCGCGTAAGCAGCACATTAATCGCACCATCCGACTCCATAATGGCAAATTCAACATCTGCCACTTTGAAGACATCCTTCTTCCGCAGTTCCTCCAGCAGCTCATCCGTCGACAGCTTTTCCTTTTTCATATTCTCCTCAAGAATCTTGCCGTCCTTGATCAGCACCGTCGATTTGAAGTCAATGAAATCCCGGGCTTTCTTACTCTTGATCTGTAGAAACTCGATACCATAGGAACATGCGACCCAGACAGCCAGTGCGATCAGGCCCAAATGCCAGGTTTTATCGGTATCCAGTGATATGTAAGCCGCGATACTCCCCACAGTAATACCCGTTATATACTCGAAAAAGGATAGCTGCGAAACCTGTCTTTTACCAAGCAGTTTTGTCAAAAAGAATAACACAACAACAGCAAATAATGTTCTTATGATCACTTCAAGCCATTCCGCCATTTTGAACCCTCCATTTGATTTTTATGCATTCCGACATTCGTACCAACATTATTTGTCAAAAAAGGCTAGCTTAGACTAGCAATAATTTCTTGTATGACGCTGCTGAAGAAACCTATATAACATAGCCGGTAAATTTTACCTGAATGACTGCAAGCAAGTAGTCAAATACTAGAAAACGATCATTTACTCAACAATTAGGAGGATATAAGAGATGACTGTTGCCTCACAAGTGAAGACATGCCTGTCTTCTTTAAAAAGCGCACAAGCAAGTCTGGAGCAGTTCGCTATGGAAACCCAAAACGAAGAAGCCAAAACCCTGTTTACGAACGCTGCTGAGCAGACACAGCAGATTGTTCAACAGGTCGAAGGCCGTGTTACACAGCTTGAACAAGAGGAACCGCAATATAAAGGTTTCTAGTTTGAAGTGTAGGTAAAAAAGCATCCCCAACCCGCAAATTTTGACGGATTGGGGATGCTTTTTCGATTCACAAGAATGGCTTTGGGATTCTCTTTTTCCCGGGAATTTTATAGCTAAGTTTCCTGCTTTAACGGTTATCCGGGACGTTCATCATTTCGGCAATTTCCAGCTTGCGGCCGGTCCGGGCACTTTCCAGAGCTCCAAACACCATTGCCATACTATAGATATTATCCCTGCAATCCGTTTCGGCGCGGCGCTGCTCGCTAAGAGACAGGAACATTTCCTGGAGGCAGCCATGATGGAACGTCTCCTCCATGTCAGCTGCTGCTCCTTCAATCCGTACATAATCATTGATGAACTTGCCTGCAGCATTACTTGTATCCAGTACTTCGGCATATGGCATGCCAAGACCATCCCAGATGATGGCCCCCTTCTCACCCTGAACCCGCCAGGAAGATTCCCACGAGGTAGGCGCACCTTCCGCACACCATGAGCCCTGATAACTGAATACTGAACCGTCTGACATTTCAAAAATGCATACAGCTGAGGCATTCCCGGCATACCACGACCCCGGTGGATTAAATTCCTGGCAGTACACAGTAACCGGATCCGCCCCGCTGATAAACCGGGCCTGGTCGAAGGTATGAATCGCCATATCCAGGAGCAGCGGGCTGTCCATCGCATCGCGGAATCCTCCGAAATGCGGTGCCAGGAAAAAGCTCGCCCCGACATAGCCTACCCGGCCGATCGTCCCGGATTCAATCTGTTCCCGCAGAGCGCGGATTCTAGGATCATACCGGCGGTTCTGCATTACGGCATGGGAGTGCCCGGTACGTTCGGCAATTGCAACGATCTCAGTACACTGAACCAGCGTTTCAGCCAGCGGCTTCTCACTGAACACATTGCAGCCCAGCTCAAGAGACGTGCGGGCAATATTAAAGTGGCTTGATGGAACGGTCACGTCAAATACCAGATTCGCACCGGTCTGTTCTATAGCTTGTTTGATATCGGTAAAGACCGGAACAGTAAGTCCGTGCTTAAGCGCCATATTTTCAGCCGATTCCAGGCGGATATCCACCAGTGCAACAATCTCAGCATCCCGCCGCTTCAAGACATAGCCAAGCCACTCATTCGCCATCCCTCCGCAGCCGGCCAGGGCTATGCGGTATTCTGCTGTCATAAGTTGTTCTCCCCCCATCTGGATTAGCGCGGATTAGGCACAAAGCTTCCGCCCCGGCAGGTTTTTAAATAATTCAGTGCATGGACCTGGCCGGTCATTTCAAGCTCATCACGGTAGACCGGATCGTGCCAGCCTTCAATGTCGATTGTGCCTTTGTATCCGGCTTGACGTAGAATACTGATAACATCTGTCCAATTGGTGTCTCCAAAACCTGGCGTACGATGCCACACATACTCTTTTGGACCATGGATGCCGTACTCTTTGACGATATCCCAGGCAATCGTCGCATCTTTGCCATGTACATGAAATATTTTGTCCGTCCATTTCCGCAGCTGCGGAATCGGATCGATGAGCGCAACCATCTGGTGGCACGGCTCCCACTCCAGCCCCAGATTATCCGCAGGGACAGCATTGAACATTTTTTCCCAGGCTGTTGGATTGTGTGCGATATTCCAATCTCCGGTCTGCCAGTTCCCGCCCATGGAGCAGTTTTCAAAGGCGATTTTGACTCCTTTATCAGCAGCTCTTCTGGATAGCTCTCCGAATACTTCCGCGAACTTAGGTATGGACTCATCAATAGAGCAGTCGGTCAGACGTCCTGTGAAACCGTTTACGATATCAGTGCCGAACAAATGGGCGTGATCGATCAGCCGTTCCCAGCTGGCCAAAGTGTCTGCGTTGTCTCCCGTACCTGTTAACGGATTGCCGAATACACCAATTGCAGAGATCACAAAATGATGCTCAGCGGCCAGTTCACGTACCCGGGCAGCGGTTTCTGCCAGATTGGTAGCTCCCGTAGTCTGCCAGAAGGTCAGGCTGAAGGATTCGAAGCCGTGTTTAACGATTTGCGGAATGACGCTTACGGCATCTCCGCCGCCGACCAGGGTACCGATTCTCAAATAATCTTCCATCTTGTGTACCACTCCAATATTGGTTTATATTAAGTTCAATAAACCAAGTATAAAGCCGATCATAAGTGAAATCTCTTCTTATCTTGTGCTATTATAGCAGAATCTTGTGGGAGTTGATGATGCAGTGACCTATCCGAAGGAGCTCATGGAATATCCCGAGCTTGAAGAGAAAACGTACCCCTTCCGGCTTTTTTTCAATGAATGCAAAGACGCCAAAGCAGAACAGAATATCCTGTTCATGCACTGGCATGAACATTTCGAGATTATAGTCATGCAGCAGGGAAGCGCTATCTTTCATGTGGACAGCAAGCCCTATTACGCAGCACCGGGAGACGTAATCATCGTTCCTTCCGGCGGGCTGCACGTCGGATACAGCCTGGTACAAGGAGATATCGCATACGTCTCTATCGTATTTCACGCCTCCCTGTTTAAAGATCGGAATCAGGACTCGCAGCATGAGCAGTTTGTGGCTCCTTATTTAAATAACCGGTATCAGTTCCCAGTAAAGCCGGCCGATCACCATTCCGCTTGCTCCTCATATTTCCATCTGCTGGAATCCATTATTTCTGAAGTGATGCAGCAGGGCCCGGCTTTTCAGCTTGTAGTTAAGAATCAGCTGCATTTATTCTTCACACTGCTGGCCCGCGCCTTCCCCCCGCAGCAGATGAGTGACAGGCATCAGAACGAACGGTATTCCCAGAGCAGGGAACGCTTCAAACCGCTGCTGGAATATCTGGAAAGCCATATCGACGAGAAAATCAGCATTGAGTTTGCTGCCAGGTTTGTGAATCTGAATCCCTACCACTTCTGTAAAACATTCAAAAAACTGACCGGCCGCACCTTTATTGACTATGTGAACTTGTGCCGGGTAAATGAAGCTGAGCGGCTGCTGCTGGAGACGGATTATTCGGTAACCGAAATTGCCGGGAAGGTTGGCTGTGATAATCCTAATTATTTCACAAAGCTCTACAAACAATATAAAGGGCTTACACCATCCGGAGCCAGGCGTTAAAATGCAACAAAAGAGCACCGTTCACGGTGAGTGAACGGTGCTCTTCTTCGTCTATGATACAGCAAGGTTACATTTCCGATATTTCGACCCATCGCCGCTCTGTGATTGAGCGTTCTACCGCTTCCAGCACTGCCTGGCATTTCACACCGTCGTTAAAGTTAGGTTCGGGCTGGCGGCCTTCAGCAATGGCGGAGGACAGCTCCAGCATTTCGTGGATAAACGTATGCTCGAAGCCAATCGTATGCCCCGGCGGCCACCAGGCTTCGGCATAATCATGAGAAGGGTCAGTGGCCAGGACACGGCGGAAGCCCTGCACATCCTCAGCGTCAGAGGTCAGATACACTTCCAGCTCATTCATCCGCTCGAAATCGAATTTCACACTGCCCAGACTTCCGTTGATTTCAAAGGAATTCGTTGAACGGTGACCGGCGGCAAACCGTGTAGCTTCAAAGCTGCCGAGTGCACCGTTCGCAAAACGGGCCAGGAATACAGTGGCATCGTCTACCGTAACGGCGCCCCTTGGTGCGTCTTTCCCCGCCTTGGCGCTTAGTCCGGTCATTTCTGCTGCAAGAGGACGCTCCTTGATGAACGTCTCACTCATGCCGATGACTTCCTGCACCTCTCCAACCAGGAAATGAGCCAAATCAATTAAATGCGCTCCCAGGTCGCCATGGGACCCGGACCCGGCAACCTCCTTCTGCAGCCTCCAGACAAGCGGAAACTCCGGATCCAGAATCCAGTCCTGGAGAAACCATGCACGAAAATGATAAATCTTCCCCAGCCGGCCGCTCTCCACCAGCCGCTTCGCCAGCCTGACCGCAGGAGAGAAGCGGTAATTGAAACCGATCATATGCTTAATTCCTGCGGCATTGGCAGCATCCAGCATCTCGCGGGAATCTGCCAGATTCAGCGCCAGCGGCTTTTCACAGAAAATATGTTTGCCAGCCTTAGCCGCCGCCAGAGCAATCTCCTTATGCGCATTGCTCGGAGCGTTGATATCGATAAGATCGATATCATCACGGTTGACCAGCTCCTGCCAGTCGGTTACACTTTCCGCCCAGCCGAGCTGATCAGCTGCGGCTCCTACCGCTTCAGCATTCCGGCCGCAGATCACGGACATCTCCGGCTTCATAGCCTGCGGGAAGAACATAGGCAGACTGCGGTAGGCATTGCTATGGGCCTTGCCCATAAATTTGTAGCCGATCATTCCAATACGAAGCTGTTTCATCTTACTCCTCCTTGAGATCAGTTGTAGTTGATGAAAAACGATAAGCGCTGCCGCCAGCATGGTTGAGAGGATCATGCATTTTCGCTGCCTGCGAACCAGATTGTAAACGCTTAATATACATCGCGTACATTTTCTCATGGGGACTGGCGCCCGTCAACCGTACATTCAACTACGCCGTGTCTTATTCCGAAGAATCTTTCAGCCAGGCCTGCACATGCGCCAGAAACCGCCGGGCAGCCGGTGAAGCATGTTTTAGTGAATTCACAGCGATACCCAGCGAACGGAAGCTGCGTTCTTCCAGCTCCAGCATGGCTACGTTGTGGTTCTGGCGGGTGATGACCATTTCCGGAAGAATGCTAATCCCCAGGCCGTTCTCAACCATCGCGATAATCGCCGAGTCATCCCCTGCAGTAAATTTAATATTCGGATGGATTCCGGCCTTGTCCAGTACCCGCCGGGCATCATAGTCCGAACCCGACTTCTGGATAATGAAATCCTCATGCGCAATTTGCGCCAGCGGCATATATGGAGCCTGAGAGAGCGGATGATCCTTGGAGAGAATCGCAAGCATGCGGTCCTTTTTCAAGGGGAACACTTCAAATTTCTCGCGCGTAGGCAGGGAGATGAAGCCGCAGTCAATCACACCGGATTCAATCCACTGCTCAATTTCAAGATACCCGCCCTCCATCAGCTTAAATTCAATATAAGGATACTCCCGGCGGAACTCCTTAATCATCCCCGGGAGCCAATGCACAGATACACTCGTAAATGTTCCGATGGTAATCGTCCCCGTTTCCAGCCCGTGAATATCTGCAACCTGCTGCTTCAGCTGCTCGTTCCACTTGAGAATCTCACGCATCGCCGGCACAACCTGTTCTCCGTTCACCGTCAGCTTGACTCCTGAACGGTTTCTCAGCAGCAGGGAGAACCCGAACTCCATTTCCAGACTGCTGATGGTATGGCTGATTCCTGATTGCGTGAAATCCAGAATTTCTGCTGCCTTGGTTAAACTGCCCAGCTCCACCACTTTCAGAAAGACTTCGTACTTATTCAGGCTCATCTCTCCATCTCCTCCCTAAACATGAGTTTTTCTCATGTATCCTATGATAAACATTCAGTTAACTTATGTATTTGACCGTATTATACTATACTCAGATGATAAGGAAAAGGAAGATGATACCAACGATGAAGCCGCTCAAGGCCGAGCTACTGCTCCTGATTGTAACGATGTTCTGGGGTTCCTCCTATATATTTATGAAGATGGGGCTGGGCACTCTCGGGGAATTCAACCTGATTGCTCTCCGCTTCGTACTTGCTTTTATCTTAGCAGCAATTCTGTTCCACAAACGGCTGCGCAGCATCAATATCAGAACATTGAGATACGGGGCCTTGCTCGGGTTTTTATTGCTCGGCGTATTCACCTGCATCACGTTTGGGCTGCAGACAACGACAACTTCCAACGCAGGTTTTCTGGTCGCCCTGACCGTTATTTTTGTACCGATGCTTGATGTGCTGGTCTTCCGTAAAAAAGTCGCCGCTGCGCAAGTATTTGGTGCAATACTTGCCATCGCCGGCATTGGACTGCTTACGCTGAATTCTGCATTACACATTCAACCGGGTGATTTCCTCTGTATTCTGTCAGCCCTGTTTTATGCCGTTCAAATCCTTGTCACCAGCAAAGCGGTAAAAAGCTGTGATTCGCTGAACATCGGAATTCTCCAGCTCGGGTTCGTGAGCGGCTATGCGCTTGTTCTGTCTGCTATTTTCGAAACTCCCCACCTCCCATCCACCATGCCGGGCTGGATTGCGATTCTGGCACTTGGCATTCTGTGCAGTGCCTGCGGTTTCATCCTGCAGCCGGTAGCACAGAAGTTCACTACCCCGACGCGTACGGGGCTGATCTTTTCTCTGGAGCCCGTATTCGCCGCTTTCTTCGGTTACTGGTTCGCCGGAGAACAGCTGTCGATGCAGGGATATGCCGGAGCTGCTCTGGTTATGCTGGGTATTGTCGCATCCGAGCTGCTCGGCAAAATGTCCTCAGCTTCCCATTTCCCCCGGTATCTCAAGAAACACAGAGCGGATATCTAAACTAAATAGCGCAAAAAAAGCCGCTGCAGCACTGTGTTAACTACCACAGGCTGCAGCGGCTTTTTGCCAAGCTTAGCGTTAATGTCCCATTATCATTGCCGGGTCAGGGTTCTGCCCATCCGCAGAAGCCTTCTGCTGAAGCTGCTTAGGCTTGCGCAGGATTAGACTGATTACCACTCCCGCTACAGCGATGCATGCCGAGAGAAAGAAAACATCATTAAATCCAAGAACCGCAGCCGTCAGCGGATTGCCGCCTTCGGTCAATTCCTTGGTGTGGACCGAAATCTGACTCGTTAAATAGCCGGTCATGCCTGCAACGGCAAAGGAGACTACCACCTGCTGTGCAGCAGCTGTAAGGGGAGTAACCCGGCCAACCCATTCACGCGGTGCGGAATTCAGTACATGTGTATTGACAGGCATCATCGATAAGCCCATTCCCAGACCCATCATAAACAGCCAGAACATAATCAGCGGAAGACTTGTATCCGTGGTAATACCAGATAACATGAACAGCGCTGTTGAGATAATGCTTAGCCCCACAAACAATAGCGGACGGGCGCCGATTTTGTCAAACAGCCGTCCGCCGATCGGCATTCCGATTCCCGAAGCCAAAGCTTGCGGAAGCAAAATAAGGCCGGTTTCCAGTGGGGTGTAATTACGGATTTGCTGCAGATAAAGAGGGACGAACAGCATGGAACCAAATAATGCAGCCTGAGTAACCCAGGAGAGCAGAATACCGCGGGTGAAGTCCGATGAACGGAATACACGCAGTTCCAGCAGCGGATGCTTGTGGAGCAGCTCTACAATAACGAAGAGCACTAGGGCCACACCGCCTACAGACAGTCCGACAATGGTTCCGGTAGCTGACCAGCTGTTGCTTCCGCCTTCATTGACACCGTAAGCCAGCATTGAGAAGGCCACCGGAGCCAGGATGATCCCGAGAACATCAAGATGCGCTTTGCCTTTCTTCTCGGTGGTCGGCAAATATTTGATGCCCAGAATGATCCCCACAATGCCAATCGGCACATTAATCAGAAAAATCCAATGCCAGCTTACATACTCCACCAGCCAACCCGACAGCACCGGACCCAGTGCAGGAGCGAGCAGCATCGGAATGCCCAGCATCCCCATAATGGTACCTCTGCGTTCCGGAGGTGCCAGCCTGAATACCATGGCCATCCCGATTGGAGCAACCATTCCCCCGCCAAGACCCTGAATAACGCGGAAAATAACCAGCTGTGTAGACGTCTGCGCAAGAGAGCATAACATCGAACCCAGCACGAACATTGCTACTGTCGCAACAAACACTTGTTTGGAACCGAACCGGTCCGTCATGTAGCCCGCCAGCGGAATCACGGCAGCCAAGGCTAAGGTGTAGCCTGTAATTGCCCACTGGACGGTTTTTAGATCCGTATTAAAATAATCAACCAGCTTAGGTACTGCCACATTGACAACTGTACCGTCCAGGATAACCATAATCATCCCGACTATAATTGCCAGCAATGGCGGCAGTATGGCTTTTAGCGAGAAGGGCTGCTCAGCTGCAGCAGGATTCTCATTCGTCATCGTTGGCATTTTTTTCTCCACTCTTTTCTCTAATTATGATTTGGTTTGGTAAAAAAACGGTCAAACAACCCGTCAATCTGATCTCCAATTGGAGGGAGCTGAAAGACCGGCAGAATATCATCCTGATCTTGGGGCAGGCTCGATGCCATAACTACGGGATAAACAATTGCACCGTAAAGCTGAAAAAGCATAGTCATCTGCTGATCTTTGTCTTGTTCTCCGGTAATTTCCTGCAACGCAGCAAGAATTTTTTCAATTCTCATCATCTTGCAATACCTTGCATATTCATCCTGGGAGCCGAGAATCACATGCCTCTGATCAAGCATCTGTTTCGCCAGTCCCGGATAACGTTCAAGGTTAGTGATATACCGGATAAAAAACTCCTTAAGCCTCTCTCTCGGCGGCAATAGATCATCCTCCAGCACTTGAAAGGCATCGTTAAAAGTGGACACGAGCACTCTTACGGCAGCCCCAAGCAGATGATCCTTTGAACCAAAATAATAATTCACCAGTGCAAGGTTGATATCCGCCTTAGCGGCAATGTTGCGGAGTGTGGCGCAGCCGAACCCCTTTTCCCGGATCAGTTCTACTGTAGCATCAAGAATCGTCTGTTTCGTATCCTTCTCTGAAGAATCTGCGTAGTTAGTGGCTTTGGTCATAATAAAATGAATATCACCCCTTTGAAAAGGATTTCTAAACGCCGTTTTAAACACTGTTTAATCCAAATTTAATCTATACCGTTTCTCCCGTGATGTCAATAGCCTATACCGTTACAGTTACACAAAAAGAAGACGACCCGCCCCATTCAAGAGTTCGGTCGCCTTCTTGCTTGTTAGCTATGAGATTCGTCTTCAGCAGCCACGGGTTCCAGTTTCAGACCGGTGATTTTACCGGCACTATCCAATGAAAGCGTTAGCACAGCCTCGGCTTCTGTAAAAGACAAAATACTTTGAATAGTGAGCGTCTCTTCGCCCCAGTCACTGGCTGTAGATTTCACTCCAAAATATTTCCCCGCCGGAACTGCGATCTGTTCCCAGTTCTTTTGAATGAGCGGTAAATCAGGCATCTGCCCGGATTTATCGTTAAAATACCGGGTCTGCAGCTCCTGATATTGGCCTGTTGCCAGCAATGTCGAAACCGCTCCAGCCGCCACCTCAGGCGTATAAATCTCTAATTGATTCGTAGCCGTGCTATATCCGGCGATTAAGCCAATCGAGTTCAGAAAAGATAGCGGGACATAAAGCCGTTTTTCCCTGGTTTCAATTGCACCTTTGAAAGAAACCTTCTTTTTGTCCTTTTCTCCAATTACAATCTCATGACCGCCAACCTGGAACTCAATGATTTCGTTGACTCTGCTTAATTGAACTTTTCCGGTACTTCCCTGGTAGGAAATCTTGTACTTCAGAGCCTCGGCAACCTCACGAAGAGGCACCATCACGGCAGCTCCGCTCTTGTATACCGTCGAATCTGTGAGCGAAAGAGCTTGTCCGTTCAAAATAACACTCATGTTCGGCGCGGCTTTTACCTCTTGTGCTGCAAAAGTCCCTGTTCCGGCTGCCACTAACAGAATACTTAGGATAACGGCTGCGATTCTAGTCTTCAAATCGATTCCACCTCTCCTGTATTAGAATTAGTATACACAGAGTCTGAAGGGAATAGTCTCACATTAAACAATAACCGATTTTCTCAAAAATATAACCCATTTTTCGTAAAAAAAAGATCTGCTTAAGATCATTTCAGAACATTTGTTATTCTACATCAAAATTAAAATAGTGTGACGAATATGGCTCGTTCTTCAGCGTAAAATGCCACCACTCTTTGCTATAAGGGTTGAAGCCCTGTTTGACCATCGCATCTTTCAGGATTTTCCGGTTCTGATGCTGGGTCTTGCTCACAAGCACGGTATTATAATAAGAGATCTCTCCAAAAAAATCATACGGGCTGCCCATATCCACCAGAGCTCCTGTTTTTTTGTCAGCCAGCGTTAAGTCTATGGTGCTGCCTCTGGAATGCCCGGATTTCTTGGAAATAAAGCCCAGCTTAAACAGATTGCGTTTATCTAGCTGCGGGTAATAGAGCTGTTTGTTCTTGGTATCCGAAGAATCCTGGGACCAGGCTACAAACCGGGTTACCGCTTTCTGCGGACGGTAGGCATCATAGATTCTCAGAATATAACCCTTGCCGGCCAAATCGGTACTGACCTTCTTCAAGGCAGTTGCCGCTGTACGGGTGAAGATCGCCAGTGGCGCCTTGTACCCGTTTACCGGTGCTCCGGTAAAATTATTTTTGCCGTAGTAGCGGATCTGATACTGTGCTTCCGGAACAACTTCATCAAGGTAAACAAATCCCTCCGGCAGATTATTTTTCTTCACCACGCTGTTTTTCGCCGGTACTCCGGGTGTATCCTGACCTGTTACAGCTGTCTGTGCTAAGCCGTAGTTCTCTGCATGTAATACACCCATGCCTGCAAGCAGGATGATTACTACAGTCATTCTTGCCACTCTATAACGCTTCTTAATATTATCGTTATTGTCTTGTTCACCTTTCTGCGGCATCCTTCTCCTCCTTCGTCCAGAATCCGGAAATATTTACGCTCTATAAGTTACATTATCCCCCTCAGGAAGTCCAGCACAAAAAAGGCATACCCGCAGTGCGGATATGCCTTTCCGGCAGTGAATCGCCAGGATTACTTAACACAAGGATTAATGCATCGGTGCTTGTGATTTATGCTGAATAACAACCCGTTTGAGGAAGAACGCAACAATCAGACCGATAACCGCCATTATCATTCCGAAAATAAAGGCGTTCTGCACCCCATGGGTAAATGCCGCCAACACATTCGACGGATCGGCAGCGTCAGTGACTGTCTTCATATAATTCTTAGTGCCTGAGGTCATGATGCTTACAGCCAGGGCAGTGCCGATGGCACCGGCTACCTGCTGCAGCGTGTTCATGATCGCTGTGCCGTCAGGATAATACTCAAGCGGTAACTGGTTGATCCCGTTCGTCTGGGCAGGCATCATAATCATCGAAATTCCGATCATCAGGGCGCTGTGCAGAACGATTACAAATATGACTGTGGACGTAGCAGTGATGCTGGAGAAGAACCAGAGTGATACTGCCACAACCACGAGACCCGGAATAACAAGCCATTTCGGACCGTATTTATCAAACAAACGTCCCATCAGCGGTGACATCAAGCCGTTGATAATCCCGCCGGGTAAGAGCAGCAGACCTGCTTTGAATGCACTATAGCCTTGACCCTGCTGAAGATACATCGGAAGAATCAGCATCGAAGACAGGATAACCATCATGCAGATGAAGATCATCAGTACCCCTACTGTAAACATAGGGAACTTGAAGGCACGCAGATTAATCATCGGCTGCTTCATTGTCAGCTGGCGGATGGCGAACAGCACAAGGGCTATAACACCTATAGCAATCGCAATGATTACTTTGGGACTGCTCCACCCGCTCTCTTCACCAGCGCTGCTGAATCCGTACACGATGCCGCCAAAGCCAAACGAAGATAGCACAATGGAAAGCACATCGATCTTCGGCTTGGTGACCTCTGATACATTCTGCATAAACAGGATTCCGCAAATCAGTGCGATGACCAGGAAAGGCAGTGACAGCCAGAAAATCCAGTGCCAGCTTAAATTCGAGATCAGCAGGCCGGCAATTGTTGGTCCTATCGCAGGCGCGACCATAATGACCAGACCAATGAGTCCCATTGCCGCCCCTCTTTTTTCAGGAGGAATGATGACCAGAATCGTATTGAACATCAGCGGCAGGAGCAGCGCTGTCCCCATGGCCTGAACGATACGGGCCATCAGCAGAAACTCAAAATTCGGAGCCATCGCCGCAATGAAGGTTCCTGCAATCGAGAAGCTTAACGCTGCTACAAACAACTGTCTGGTCGTAAACCATTGGAGCAAGAGTCCGGAAATAGGTACGAGGATGCCCAGTGTAAGCAGATAAGCGGTTGTCAGCCACTGCGCTGTCGTAGGTGTAATGTTCAGCACAGTCATCAAATCACTCAGTGCCACATTCAGTGCTGTTTCACTGAACATCCCGATGAATCCGGCGAGCAGTAAAGAAACAAGAATCGGGATCGTTTTGAACTGTTTTGCTTGGGGTTGTTGCTTGCTTTGCATGGTTGCTTCCACTCTTGTATCCTCCTGATAATCGATAATTTTCTCTCTCTAGCTTTCTGTTTGTTAACCCAGTATGGCAGGTATACTCTGTGCCGCAGCAAGCAGCGGCTGTGTGCTCTTGTGTGTCAGCGCCTGGAGAAGTGCACCTTCGTACAGCGAGATGACGACCGAAGCCTTATTGGCAGCAGTTGTGTCCTCCACGCCTTCCTGAAGCAGACTCTGCATAATAACATCCTGCCAGTCCTTGAACACCGATTGACAGGCCGAGCGCAGCTCGTTACTGACACAGGAGGTTTCAACAGCAACCCAAAAGCTGAACGGAACTAACCCTTCAAAAGAAGTCTCCTCAGCCTTCCTGGCTACATCCAGAATGAAATCCTGTACCATTACGGCTGTACCCAGTTGTTTATCCGCGTAGTAACGGAGCAGCTGGGCAACTATCTCACTTGTCCGGCTGATGCAGGTTAAGGCCAGTTCCTCTTTACCCCGTGGAAAATAATAATAAAGCGATCCCTTCGGCGATTCACTGTCCTTAATGATCTGATTCAAGCCGGTCGCATGATAACCTTGTGTGAAAAACAATCTTGAAGCGGTGTCCACAATCGCCTCACGTGCATTGTGCTTGTTCGACAAGCTCAACACTTCCTTTTCTTTTATAACAATCGGTCTATATAATAAAACCATAAATTTTAACTATTTGTCAACATTTAATTGTTTCAAATTTAATTTTCATCCCGGTCTTAATTATTCTTTAGAATAGAAAGTAACATTCCAATTGTTAATCTGAAGTCCAATCAAGTATAATATTATTATTCCAATCAGAAAGGTGTGTTTTATGATGACTGAAATCAGCACAACCAAAGGGATTCCCAGACCTCTAGTCAAAACCAATCAGGCTTTTATCGTCCTTTCTGTACTGCTGACCTGGATCACAGGAGCCTATTTGCTGCTTGCGCTCCCGCTGGCCGCCGGATTGGCTGGTCTGTTGTTTGGATATAATCCGGTCATTAAGCTAGCCGCTAATTTTCTGAGGAAAGAGCCTTCCTCTTACCTGCAGGAAGACTGGGATCAGCAGCAGTTCAATCAGAGCATCGCTGTTTTTTGCCTTGCTGCCGGACTGGTCAGCTTTTTGGCCGGCTGGACAGTTCTTGGGTATATTTTCACGGCACTGGTAGCGACCGCTGCAACTGTCGCCATTCTGGGATTCTGCATCGGCTGCTTTATCCACTATCAATGGAAAATGTACAACTACAGACGCAAACAGGCAGCATCGGGCAAATAATTAATTACCTGCCGGTGCTGCCGTGAATTACTCAGTATTGTTCATTTCAAAATGTAGGAAGACAGGATCTTCTCTACAGACGAGGCGAAGCTTTTGCCTGCGCCCCAATCGAATTTAAAGACCATACTGTTCGAGCTTCCCGCCGAAATGAGCCGGACTTTACTCACCCCACTGAAATTATCCACAATCACCACCAGTGCAGCCTGATTGCCGGCGCGTAAGTAATAACGTTCATACACCAGTGTTCCAATCATCCGTCCGTCTCCAAGATCATGCAGCTCCTGATGCAACAGCTCCGATTGTTCCGTCAGACCGTTCCTCACCAGTGTTATAGCTGCATCAGGCTGCAGACTGATATCAAATCTAAACACTTCATTCATCCAAACCTGCCTCCCCCATTAATGAAGCATGCTTTATTCTAAAGCGCTATTCCTCCCGGACTGCCCCGGCGATATCCCAGCGGTGGCGGAATTTTGCCAGACGGGGGTGAATCTGGTCAGGTTCTTCTGACAGGAGCAGCCGCAGCTTGACAATCCATTCCTCAAACGAAGAATATGAAGCAAACAAATTGGCCATTTCCGGAGTGAGATACAGAAAATACGGCGCTGGATAGACATCGCTGATATGACGTAGCGCCGAATCCAGCGGCGTGTATTTCTTCCGCTTACCTTCGAGGCTCTCCACGGTGACAAACGGGAGTCCCTGCTCTCTTTTCCACTCATGAAGACGGTCTTCCCGCTTGTAGTAAGCCTGTACGGGCTCTTTCGTCATACGTCTCACCGTTTCCTCATGCAGCGGATATAGCACCAGCTTAGTGAATTTGCGATCTATCGCAGTTCTCGCAGCCATTTCCAGCTCCTGATCCGTGATACGCTCAAATGAATCATAGAAAATCAAAGTCCCTTTACGTTCTTTGGCCGGCGGCTCATAACCATAAGGCACATGCTGAATGTCTCGTTTCATCATTACCCTCCTGCTTAATCGATAACTACAGCATATCATGCCAAGCTGATCTTTCAAAAAATGCAGCAGAGCTTTATCCCATAAACTTCTTATGGGCATATGATGCCGCACCTAAAGTACCAGCACGGCTCCCCAACTCGGCCTGTACGATACTGCAGCTGCCGCTTGACAGCTTCAAGGCATGGCCGTTCACGGTTTCGCGCACAACACCCAGCAGCCTGTCCCCAGCCGCCGCCATTCCCCCGCCAATTATGATCCGCTCAGGGTTCAGCAGATTAATCACATTTGCCAGCCCGAAACCAAGCAGTCTCCCTGTCTCATGCATCACTTCTAGCGCCAGCTCATCTCCCTGGTCATATGCCTCTGAGATCATTAAGGCGGTAATCTGGCCGTTGTCGCCGTCCGTCCAGGTTTGAATGACACTGGATTTGCCTGCTGCCAGCTTTTCTTTGAAGGTTTTGACCATGCCTACAGCTGAGACATACCGCCCTAGACAGCCGGAGCTGCCGCAGCGGCAGGGCCTGCCGTCTCTGTACATATTCATATGCCCGATTTCTCCTGCGCTATAGGTCGTCCCGTACAGCACCTTTCCGTCATGGATAATTCCCGATCCCAGGCCTGTACCGAGAGTCAGCAGCACCAGATTGCTGCAGTTTTTTCCGGCACCATGCAGCCACTCCCCATATAAATTGACCCGTACATCATTATCAATATAGACAGGGAAATCGTAATGATGCTTCATTTCATTCACAATATGTATTTGCTCCCACCCCGGAAAGTTCGGGGAGAAGATAGACAGCCCTTCTACCGGGTCCAAAAGGCCAGGTATCCCCATACCCATACATTCAATCTGCTGAAGATCAATCCCGTTCCCATCCGTCAGCTGCTTCACTGCAAGTCTGATCCGTTCGAGTACATGTGCCGGCCCTTTTGCTGCTTCCGTTAATAGAGACAATTCATCTACGGCGGTGAATCCATCATCGAACAACCCGGCTTTGATATTCGTTCCGCCTAAATCGACACCTAATATGTAGCTGTTCATAGAACCCGTCCTTCTTTTCCTTAAGTGTCCAGTTACTATTCTTAGTATGCTATTTCTGGCAAAGAGAGGTTAGGATTTTTATCGCAACTTTATAGTATTTTCTTATTGTGTTCACAAAGCAAAAAAAGGCAAACGGAGATGTCTCATCCGCCTGCCTTGAATAACTAACGTATCTGTCTTAAGAGCCTGCTCCCTTATACCGTTTGACTCCGTAATTCCAGCTTAGAAGTCCAATACAGAGGAACACTGCGCCGACTACCGGTGTTAGTAATGCCATGCTTCTCATCTCATCCCTGTGCAGGAACAGTGCTGCCGGATAGATTCCGACAAAAGCAAATGGAACAATCCAGGTGAGCAACACCTGAATCGCCCGGTTGTAGATCGTCACCGGATAACGTCCATACGTCTGAATATTGTACATGAGCGGCAAAATGCCGGTTGGCGCATCGGAATAGAACGACAAGGAAGTCAGGGTCGTATAGATCCCTGTGTATATCGCAACCGCACTTAATGTCAGTACAAGCAATGCCGGAATAGTCCACCATTCGAAAGGCAGGCCAAGATTAGCGCCGCTGATCGCCATAATTATCAGTCCGATGAACGAACCGACCAGAGACGGCGGATCGACATTTTCCAGGAAAATCTGAAACAGATTATGCGCCGGACGCGTCAGGACACGGTCCATCTCACCTTTAACAATGTATCGCTCACTGAAGCCCCACATATTCACAAAGCAGCTGAAGACACCAAAGGGCACCATAAAGAAGCCGTAGACAAACACTACTTCATTCTGATTCCAGCCGCCGAGACTGTCCGTATGCATGAAGATAACCAGAATAAAGATAAAGTTGGTCGCCTGGAACAGCAGATCCGATATGACCTCTACCCAGAAGTCGGCGCGGTAGGTTAACCGGGTTTTCATATAATTTTTCAAATATTCAAATAATAATCCCAAGTAATACATGTCATCAACCTCCCTGCACGAACAGCCGCTTACGCGCCGCATGGTATAGCCAGACAATAGGAATGATCAGCGCCAGGAACCAGAAGACCTGGACACCGAGCACATTCCAGATGCCTACCCCTTGTACCCGGCCCGTAAATACGGAGCCCGGCAGGTAAGTGATGGCTTGAAAAGGCAATACGTGAAGCACAGAAGACAGCCAGCCCGGAAATAGGGTGATCGGCACAATCAGACCGGAGAACAGGTCCACGATTACCCGCTTCATCCGCATTACGCCTTCATTATTCTCGACAAAAAAGGCCGTCAGGCCTGTGATTACATTAATCTGTGAGCTGATCAGGAAGCTGAAGAAGAGCATGACCAGGAATCCGATCCATGCCGAAAGCTCCGTAGGCAGCTGCACAGGAAACAGTAGTACCGCTATAATCATCCCCGGAATCATCAGCATCATGAACCGGAACAGCCCTTCACCGAGTCCCTGCATCATTTTGACCAGCACGTAATTATACGGGCGGATGAACTGGATCGCGATGCTGCCGTCACGGATATCCGTAGAAATCTCACGGTCCAGATTGTTGAAATAAAAGGCCCTCGCCATCCAGGAGACGGCAACATAAGTTGTCATTTGTGCCCCTGTAAAGCCGCCTAACGATTCACCGCCGCCGTATATGGCCTTCCAGGTAAAATAATTCACCCCGATATTCAGAGTATAAATCAGAATACCAGAATAATAATTGATCCGGTAAGCAAGCATAGTCAGAAAGCGGATGCGGATAAAATCAAAGTAAGCACCAAGCAGCAGACGTCGCCCGTTTTCCGGGGAATGGCCTGACGAAGAGCCTCCACCAGAGGTGGAGACAGCAGTCTTTAGAGCTTTAGACATGAGTGGCCTCTTTCTCATCCTGCAAGCCCGCAATCATCTCTTCCGGCTTCTCGGCAGATCCGGACTGATAAATGCTGCGTACAATCTCATCAGTATTCGTTTCGATAATTTTGATGTCGGTTATATCCGCTTGACCGACAACCCGGGCCAGCACATCAGATACATTCAGCTCCAGCGGAATCCATACCTTGGCACCCAGCTCATTCTCAGCCGACCAGGACACGGGCATCCCGTCCGTCCACTGCACCAGCTGCGCAAGCTTAGTCGCTGTTCCAAACTGGAACTGCACCTCGCGTCCGGTTCCCCAGCGCTGCTTCAGCTCCTCAAGCCCGCCATCATAGATAATTCGTCCGTCATCCAGCATAATTACTCGTGAACACAGCGCTTCGATATCCTGCAGGTCATGGGTTGTCAGCAGAATGGTAGTACCATGCTCACGGTTCATGTCTTTGAGAAAATCGCGGATCTCTGACTTCACGACGATATCAAGTCCAATGGTCGGCTCGTCCAGGAAGATAATCGACGGATTATGCAGGAGCGCAGCCACAAGCTCACAGCGCATCCGCTGGCCAAGACTCAGCTTGCGGACCGGACGGTTAAGCAGATCCTGGAGCTCCAGCCGTTCGACCAGCTCGTCCAGCCGTTTTTTGAAATCCTGCTCGGATACCCGGTACACTTTACGAAGCAGCTGAAAAGACTCAATAACACCGATATCCCACCAGAGCTGGCTGCGCTGGCCAAACACAACGCCAATATTCTGCACGAATTTCTCGCGTTCCTCATAAGGAACAAAGCCGCCGACAGACACACTGCCTGAGGTCGGAACCAGGATTCCCGAGAGCATTTTGATCGTCGTTGATTTGCCTGCTCCGTTCTCGCCGATATAGCCGCAGATTTCCCCTTGGGGAATAGTGAATGAAATATCCTTCACAGCTGTAACTTCAGAATATTGCCGTTTAAACAAATCAGCGAAGGCCCCTTTGAGGCCCTCGCGGTTTTTTTGGACTTTGAAGGTTTTGCGCAAGTCCTGCACTTCAATTGCGTTCATAGAGTACCTCGCTAAGCTAAAAGTTATGGTTCAGTTCTCCATTATAATGTACAGAATGGAAAAGCACTACCCTCTTTATTTCGCGACCCGGCCTTCAAAGAATTCCGGTGTCTTCACTGCCTCCAGATGGCCGGAGCGTGTAACTTTAGTCCGCAGGTACTTTTCATTGAAGACGGAGACATCACCCCAGAGCGGAATTCTCTTCCCGGTGTTCATCCCTGCTGCCTTCAGAGCTTCCATCTTCTTAGGATTGTTGGTAATCAGAGTTACCGGTTTGCTGCGAAGATGCTGCAGTACGCTGATCGCATCCGTATAGTCTCTGGAATCATCGGCAAAACCGAGCTCCAGATTGGCTTCCACAGTATCATAGCCTTCTTCCTGAAGAATATAGGCCATAGCTTTGCTGAACAGGCCGATCCCTCTTCCTTCATGGTTGGCCAGATAGAACAGCGCCCCGGAACCATGCTGGGCAATCATCTTCATGGACTGGCGGAGCTGGAAGCCGCAATCGCAGCGTTTGCTGCCAAAAATATCGCCGGTATGGCAGATGCTGTGCATCCGGATGAGCGCTTCGTCCGAATATTCAAAGTCACCATAGACGAGGACACTCGATTGCTGCCCGTCCGCCAGCTTCATGGAAGACAACCGCGAAATAAGCAGTTCTGTGGCCTCCTTGGAATCGCCTTGAAGCAGGTCAGCATCAGAAGCTTTGATCCAGCTGTACCATTTAAATGTAATTGTCTCTCCGTCCAGATTAACAGGCAATGTAATCGGTCCAACTAATATGTTAGTATTGTTATCGTTAGTGATCCATTTGATTTTATTCTGCAATATAGAAATGATATCCGGTTTGATCATGATTGCACCGTCCTAAATTTTAATAATTTAATTTCTTACTAGTAACTATTTGTAAGTTAGTTTATCATTGTAATATAACTTCGTCAAGTTATAATATATATTTAAATAATTATAATTACTTATTGTAAGTTTGTGATATAATGAATGCAGAGGTGATCTAAATGAATGAATTTGAGATGTGTCCACGCTTTGAGAAAGCGGTAGACGTGCTTAGCAAACGCTGGGTCGCATTGATCGTATTTGTATTGATGCAAGGCCCCCGCCGTTTCGGTGAAATCGAAAGCTGTCTCTCCAATCTCAGCGGCAAGGTTCTTTCCGACCGCTTGAAGGAAATGGAGAACGAAGGCATCATTCAACGGACAGTGTATCCTGAAATGCCAGTGCGCATTGAATATTCGCTTACCCCGAAAGGAACGGCTCTTGCTCCTATTCTGGGGGAAATCGGAAACTGGTCTACGGATTGGATTGAGCTCGGTGTGAAACAGTGACGGCCGTCCCGCTAGCAAACAAGCGCCCTTTTTGAACCGGATTCCGGATCAAATGGGCGCTTATTTGATGTTATAGACATGATAAGTATTCATTTAAATTTTTTCTGTTGAAGTCAGCAGGTAAATATAGTAATTTAAAAGCGTAATCTATTATCAATTGAGAGGTGGAGCTAACAATGGAAAAAATGTGCATGGAAATGATGATGAACATGTGTATGGAAGACATGATGGCTAAGATGAACTCAATGAAGATGTGCATGGAAATGATGTCCGAAATGAAAATGATGGACATGAACATGGACATGATGATGAAGAAAATGCAAGACTGCGATGAAATGATGACCATGTGTATGACTATGATGCGCGAAGGAATGCAAATGTCTAAGTAATCATGAATTCATAGGTTACCGTGAATCCGTTAAATTCACATTAACCGGATATTCGCAAGTCTTGGCAGAGCAGACCAACTGCATGCCATTTTTTTATATCTATTCTGCTTGTTTTATCTAATCTTGATGTACCGCTCCTGAATCTGCTTCGCTATTGTAATCCGCTCCATCTTCAGCTCCCAGATCTGCTCTTTCCACCGGTAACTGTCCTCTGAACCATCATTCTCTCTTAGCTTGTCAAACAACATCAGCAAATTACGATTAATATCATCGAACCGGTTCCATAGCTCCCGGACATTCTCTTCTCTTCTGTATTCTTCCGACGTTGCCTTAAAGTTCTTCAAAGTCTCAATGATGTCAGCCTGCCACTGTCCATCGTTAATTGCTTTGGCATAGTTTAGAAGATCCAGATAATCATCGACTGACATGTGTACCGACTCCTTAATCCATTTATACCAAGTATTATACTCGGTATTATGTATATTGCAATAGTCTCAAGGAGAAAAAAGCCATTTTGCGCAAAAAAAAAGCGGACATCTATATGCCCGCCGTGCTTTGGTCTACCTTTATGCTGGCTGCTTCATTCCGGAAAGCACCTGTAATGCTCCAATCAGTTCATCCAAACGCTCAAATCCTGCAACCACCTGATCCACAATCGTCTTTTGTTCTTCAACACTGGCAAGGATTTCCCGCGAGGCGGCCCTGGATTCCTTTGTCACCGCGGAGATGGAGTCGACTTCGCCGATGATCACACTTGAAGAGTTAGCCACATCAATAGATTTCTCCGCTGCTTCCTCTGCCTGCTTAACCACCTTCACAGCAATATTCGACAGCTCACGGAAGACCTCCTCCGATTGCTTGACTGTAGATTCACTGGACTCAATCATGAGCTTACCCTGCTCTATCTGGTTTGTCATCTGCATAACTTTTACTCTCAGATTACCTAAACGCCCGGATATTTCTTCTGCTGATTGATTCGAATGCTCTGCAAGCCTGCTCACCTGGGCGGTAACTTCATCCCAGCTCTGCCCATGACCGGCAGCACCCTCCGCCTCCAAAGCAGTATTCATTGCGAGCTGATTTGTCTCGGAAGCGATCGATTGAATCGTCTCCACAATGGAGCCAATACTGTTATTCTGTTCATTAAGCTCCTCCATCACAGATGTTATATTATTAATCATCGCACTGATTTCCAGTATACTCTGTGATAACAAGTTTACCTGCTCATTGCCTCGTTCAACGGTACGTGCTGAAGCATTCGACAGCTCGCGCATCATGCTGGAATTATCCGCTACTGTTTGAAGGGCCGTACCTGCAGCACTAATGGCTTCTGAGATATCACCGACGCTGGCTGCCTGGATTTCAATCCCTTTGGTCATCTCGGCAAAGCCCATTGTCAGTTCGCTGGTAATGTACCCCGTGGTTATCACACTCCTTTGCAGCTTCTGTTTAAAAGCTCCCATCTCTTGAATCGAGCTTCTCATTTGATCCAACAGTGTCTCCATCCGTGCATTAGCCGTTTCAGATTCCGATGTTTGTCTGAATAGATTGATGTGAAGCTGGCGAAAGAGTACGGACAGCACAAATACTACAGCCAGCGGAATAAACAGCTTTAGATTATCTCCCCATTGGTACGGAGGCGAATCAGTGACAGCAGGATGTATTCTGAAAACATTCAATTGGATGAAGCTGACTATACTGTAGACCAGCAGCGGGCCATAGGTTGGATATAATAACAGCAGCAGCGCAAACGAGAGTATCGTAATTAATTCCGGCTGCGTTAGGTTAGCATACAGGACTAGGAAGGATGAAAAGATAGCTACGAAATAAGGAATTTGCCGGGTGGCAATCTTTCTCCTAGCAGCACCGAACAGGAGTACATTCACAACTATACTTAGCGTGACTGCGATAAGTCCAGTTATCATCCCTTCCGATATCATGAGGAATATGGTGGCCAGTACAGAGATAAGTAATATAAGGTAGGCCATTATCTGATTCCGCCTGGCAATTAGATCAGTCTCAAATATACTGTAACCGGATGAGGTGCTTAATGTCTGCACTGATTGTTTGTGACGTTCCGCCGGAATTCCCATATCCATTTTCTCTCATCCCTTCATCTTTATACAAAATGCATACAATAGTATATCGGTAAAAGGAGCCTTCCTTTTTAGCTGACAAGCCGGAAGACAACAAAAAAGCAAGGACGGATGTAATGGATCCGCCCTTGCTTTACGTTATTTTATGAACTTCTGATGATGAATTACATTAATTTCTTAATATCATCCTTGATCTGTTCGGATTGGGGTCCAAATACAATTTGCACTGCACCTTGACCCAGTCTCATCACCCCGGATGCGCCAAGCTGCTTCAGTGCGGCATCCTTGACTGCTTTTTCATCTTTCACATTCAACCGCAGTCGTGTGATACAGGCATCAATGGTACGGATGTTGGAGGGTCCACCGATATTTTCCAGTATCTTTGCGGCTCTTGATGATGAGTTTCCGCTGGTTCCGCCAACGCTAACTTCTTCAAATGTATCGTCCATATCATCTTCGCGTCCTGGTGTTTTCAGGTTAAACTTCACGATAATGAAGCGGAACAGCACATAATAGAGTACGAAGAAAGCAAGACCAACAGGGATAAGCATCCATGCATTAGTAGACTGCTTCATATTCAGGAGGTAGTCCAGCAGACCGGCTGAGAACCCAAAACCGAGTTTGACCTCAAGCACGTACATCAGCAGACCTGCCAGACCTGTGAGAACGGCATGCACCAGATAGAGCAGCGGCGCCACGAACATGAAGGAGAATTCCAGGGGTTCGGTAATCCCTGTCAGGAAGGAAGCGATCGCCGAGCCGATGAAGATAGATGCTACCAGCTTACGTTTATCAGGCTTGGCGGTATGGATGAATGCCAAGGCTGCACCAGGCAATGCGAACATCATAATCGGGAAGAAGCCTGTCATGAACATCCCGGCTGTTTTGTCTCCGGCGAAGAAGCGGGTGAGGTCACCATGTACGACTTCTCCTGCAGCATTGGTGAAGTCACCGATCTGGAACCAGGCAATTGTATTAATGACATGGTGCAGGCCGATTGGAATCAGCAAACGGTTGGCCGTACCAAATACGAATGCGCCGATTGCCCCAAGGCTTACAACCCAGTTTCCGAAATCACTGATAACGTCCTGAACTGGACTCCAGATCATTCCGATAAATACGGCGAGGACCATAGTGGAAGCTGCTGTGATAATCGGGACGAAACGTTTGCCGGCAAAGAATCCAAGCCAATCAGGCATTTTGACACCGTGGTATTTCTCGTAAAGGAATGCTGCCCACGCACCGGCAAAGATCCCGCCAAGCACACCCATGTTCAGCACTACATCATCATTAATGAAGGAAAATTGCAAGGGAACAATCTTCAGCACATTAGTGAGCACCATGTAAGCAATCAGCGCTGACAAGGCAGCAACAGCATCACCGGCAAATCCGATGGCTACCCCAATCGCGAAAATCAAGGCCAAATTCGAGAAGATGGCCCCTGCGCCGGCATTAAGGAAAGGTCCAACATACTGATTCAAAAATCCACCAACGGCACTCCCCAAATGGAAGTCCTTTTCGTAGTCAATTAATCCGAATCCCTGCAAAATAGCTGCCGCAGGCAAGGTTGCTACCGGAAGCATCAGAGACTTGCCTAACTTTTGTAAAAAAGCCAACATAATTAAATCATCTCCTCAATTTCATAATAGGTAAAGTTCTATGTGCTATTACTGTGTGGCTACTTTTAGAACCAGATCCGATCCCGCTGTAACCTGCCCGTATAGGCATTCAACCTCTGGCGGAGTTTCCTCCATGCTCGTTACGATGACCGGCGAGATTGCGGATAACCCCGCAGATCGTATAGCCTCCAGATCAAATTCAATTAAAATCTGACCGGCTTTTACAGTGTCTCCGGTAGCCACATGACTCTGAAATCCGCTGCCCTTCAGGCTGACCGTATCGATCCCGATATGCAGCAGCAGCTGCAAACCGGAAGCGTGTTCAAGAATTAATGCATGACCTGATTTCACAATATGGGCGACTTTACCGTCAAAAGGCGCCAATAGCTTGCCTTCCGCAGGCTCTATAGCGAGTCCTTTACCCATATGCCCTCCGGCAAAGGTCTCATCGGGAACTTCATTTAACGGCACAGCCTGCCCGCTGATAGGCGCTGCAATTTCGATTATATGTCCAGTACGCTGCTCTTCTTTTTTGGATCTCCATTTGGAAAACATCCGCACCACTCCTCCCGGGCTGCTATTGATTATTTTTGTTTAAAGTCTGGAATAGCCGGTGCAAGTGCATGGCCAGGAAGCATAACTCCTCTTCCGGTACCTCTACGTCAAGTTTGCTCTGCATGACTTTTCCGAGTTTTTGCGCCAGCTTATATTCCGCTTTAAATTCTTTTTTAATATGCTTCACGAACGGGTTGTCAATGAGCGATCCTTGTAAAATCCGTTCCAGGCTAAACCTCAGATGGATCATCAGCCGCACATGGTTCATACTGCCTTGCGCAAAAGTAATCTTACGCTCTGTCCGGATCAGATCAAGCAGTTCATTAACAATGTTCGAAGCCTTCACCACCTGGCCCACGGGTACATTACTCACCGCGGAATAGACATGATAGGTGAGAAAGCCTATCTCATCTTCAGGAATCTGCACTTTGAATTCAGCGCTGATTTTCTCTGCCGCATTGGAAGCGATCTCAAATTCTTTGGGAAACGTCATTTTGGTTTCCTGTAAAAATGGATTGATGATATCCATTCCGCTTCTCAATCGGTAGATGGTAAATTGGATATGACTCGGGAGCGCCAAATAGATTTTGTCGTTTAACTTGCCGGGAAACTGACTGGTGATATCCCCGATAATTTCATCGGTAATTTTCATAACCTTAGGATCGATGTCTTCCAGCAAAATCTGATACTGGCTCCATTCCTCCCGGTCTTCCAGGCGGAACAGCTTCTCGATCCGGTGATCATTGCTATCAATCACTCCGGCATCTTTCACTGCAAAACCGATGCCTTTGCCGATAATGACATATTCCTTGCCGTTCTTGCTTCCCTGGACCATAACCACATTATTCCCAATCACTCGCAAGACTTGAAATTGTTCGATTTCCCGCGACAAGTTCTCCCTCCTCCCCTTATATTCAAGATTTTTGCATTAAAAAGAGCCAAGAACCGTTCCATATGATTAATGGAGACAATCCTTGGCTCATGCCCTTTTACGGTAACACGCCATTCGTTTGTTGTATAAATGATCATTTATGAGACCATCATAAATCATAGCCCATATTTGAGTCAATGGTAAATTTAGAAAAGTCAAGCCGAGCCCATGTCTTATCCTTCTGCCGGTCTGATTAATCTGCACATCCGGGTTACAACATCCTGCAAGATAACCGGTTTACTCATGAAATCGGTGGCTCCAGCAGCAAGACATTTCTCCCGGTCTTCTTTCATAGTCTTGGCAGACACCGCTATGATCGGCAGCTCCGTCAGCAGCAGCTCTTCACGGATAATGGAGAGTGTGTCATAACCGTCCAGATTCGGCATCATAATATCCAGCAGGACAATATCCACCTCTGGCTGCTCTCTGACAATTTGCAGGCATTCAAAGCCGGTCTGAGCTGTAAGAATATTCATATCATAGGGAGCAAGCCCGTTCTGCAGGGCAAAAATATTACGTGAGTCATCATCAACAATCAATACAGTCCTGCCATGCAGCTTGCGATGCTCCTTCTCGAACATGATTTTCTCATTCAAAGCTGAAGCCTGCTCACTAGCTGCTGCAACAGGCGACAATGCTCCCAGCGGAATTAAAGGGATATCCGTCTCCTCCTGGAGGTAAGGGAGGTAAAGTGTAAAGGTGCTTCCTTTGCCTTCTTCACTTTGCAGTGTGATATGTCCACCCAGCAGCCGGGCCAGCTGAAGTGAAATGGACAGCCCAAGTCCTGTTCCTCCGTATTTACGGGCGGTTGTCCCGTCAGCCTGCCTGAAGGCTTCAAAAACGAGTTCACGGTTTGCTTCGGAAATACCGATACCACTGTCTATTACCGCAAAAGCCAGCATCCGCTCCTGCTGGTAATCTTGTACAGCAAAGGGATTCTCCGCACAGCTTATCTTCACTTGAACAAAGCCATGCTCTGTAAATTTAAAAGCATTGGACAGCAAATTACGTAAAATCTGATGCATCCGCATCTCGTCTGTGAAAAATAAGTCAGGTACATCCTCTTCAACCTGGACAGAAAACTCCAAGCTCCGCTTCGCCGCTGTTTTGTCAAAGTAACCTGTGAGCAGTGCCGGGAGTTCAGTGAGATTAACCGCGTCCATCTCCACCTGCATTTTGCCAGCTTCAACTTTGGAAAAATCAAGAATGTCATTAATCATGGCGAGTAAATCACTTCCGGAGGAATGAATCACCGATACATACCCTAGTTCTTCTTCGCTTAATGTATTACTGCGGTTTTCTATAAGCAGCTGGGACAGAATCAGCATACTGTTAAGCGGTGTGCGCAGTTCATGGGACATGTTAGCCAAAAATTCACTTTTATAGCGCGAGCTTAGTTCCAGCTGCTTGTTATATCTATCCAGTTCAACGGCTGCATTCTCAGCTACAGATTTCTGGATTTCAAGCTCTCTGTTCAGAACAAGCAGTTCATTCGTATGGTTCTGCAGTTCTTCTGCTTGCACTTGCAATTCCTCAGACTGCACCTGCAATTCCTCAGATTGTACCTGAAGTTCCTCATTCATCACCTGAGAATCATGATAGAGTGATTGAATCTCGCTTCGTGTGATTACAGAATTCAATGAGACGCTCATGGTCTTAAGCAGCTCTTCCAGAAGTTTCAGATGATAAGGAGCCCACTTCGTGAGTGATGCAATTTCCAGAACGGCCAACGTCTTGTTCTCAAAAATGACCGGTGCAATCACGGCAAACCGCGGTGCGGTTCTGCCGAGTCCTGAATTAATACTGATATAGTCCTCCGGCAAATTCTCAATGAACTTGACTGACTTATCCAGAGCACTCTGTCCGACAAGTCCTTCACCCGGCTGAATTCGATCTGCACCGAACGAGGCATCTTTATCGCTGCTGCCGGCATAGGCGTACATCCGCTTATATACTTCTTCTTCATGATTCAGAACATAAATAGCGCTATATTGGATCTCAAAAATTTTCGAGAGCTTATTCATAAAAATTTGACACATTACTGAAAGATCGGTTGTTTCCTGCAGTATGAGAGACATCTTAGCCAGCTGTTCCGCACTCCATTGATCCTGCTGAACCTTATCGAGCAGCCCGTTAGTCGCTTCACCAAGATCATAAACTTCATCTAAGGTTCTTACTTTTATCCGTTCAGACATGTTGCCGCCGGCGGCAATACTGTTAATGGCCTGGATCACTTGCTGTAATGGCCTTACGATGCTTGATGAGAGCAGATGTGTTATAAGGTAGGCCAACAGCGCTACTAGAGCCCACAAAATATACATCGTGTTAATGAGCTTATGATTCCCGTTCTTAAGACTCTTAATGCGTTCACTGGTAAGCGCCCGTTCTTTATCCCGAAAATAATCGGATTGTGTGCGGATTGAATCTATTATGATTTTGCCGGAATCGTCTTGAAAGAACGCAGCGACTTCTGCATCCCGGCCGTTTTTCTTGAGGTTGACCACATATTGGCCAGCCACCGTAACCCACTTTTCGATATCCGCTTTGATATTGTCCAGATTCTGCACTTGCTCCGGATTATCTGCAATCAGGGGCTTCAGTTTCGAGTAATTCACATCCCACTCGGATAGACCATCGTTAAAGGGCTCCAGATAAGTGTTGTTTCCGGTTAGCGCATACCCTCTTTGCCCTGTTTCCATGTCCAGCACATTTTTTTCTATCTGATATGTAAGCTCGTGAATCTTAATATCGTGATCGCTCAGGTAGACTGTTTCTTTCTCCAAATCAGTAATCCGATTCGAAACAATTATCAAAAACAGGCCTAACATTACTAAAATTACGATATAGCCAAGCGCGATTTTGCCTCGAATATTCAAGCTCCTAGCCTGTTTATTAAGCAAAGGTTCAACCTCCATCTGGCTTGCAAATATATACCGCCCCTCTAATTGTAAACGATGGAAAAAATATCAACAAGCTTCGCTTGCCCTCACTCAGCTTATAAGTACCCTTCAGTGCGGGGAAGCTTGTCCTTCAACTGGCGCAGGTTACTCTCCAGCCTGATGATAATATCCTCTAGCTCAAGCGGATCAATGCCTCTGACAACAGGTGCCGGTGCTGCCGCAGCTGCCTTCGATTCTGCTTTCAATTCCCGCATCTCGATCTGCTGCTCCTGCCATTTATCCATCAAATCGGCAATCGTTGCATAAAAACGTTCGTAATCCTTAATTACGCTATCCAGAAAGGTATCCACTTCCTCTGCATCGTACCCGCGCAGCTTCATACTGAACTCTTTCTCGTGAATGGTGAGTGCATCAAGTGTGATGCCGAGCTGGCTGAACAGCTTTCTTTGCTTATCCAGCCGGCGTTTCATATGTTCGTCCATGGTTGTTTCCTCCAAGCTTTATCTGTGTTTTATCGGCAGTTCTCATTATAGCAGGCTGAAAGCAGCCTGAAAATATCACTATAGTTGCAGTTTCCCGCTACAGGGCTCTGTTGATTGTCTCTCCGGTGAAAAGGGTAAGGAAAGAATACACTAACAAAAATACTCTAACTACTGAAAGGAAGAGGGTACAATGAGTCATTTAACAGATTCACAGCTGGCCAAGCTTAAAGCGGCCTTGGAGCAGCATAAACAGGAAATCGAGCAGCACTTTAAAGATAACGGCGAAGAAAACAGCCTAATTGGCGATTCGCTAAAAATGTCTACCGGTGAACTCTCCTCTGTCGACAATCACCCGGCAGATTCAGGTACGGAGACCTTTGAAAGAAGCCGGGATCTCGGGATCAACATCGCATTAAACGATGAATTGGCTGAAATCGACGCTGCGCTGCAGCGGATGGAAGACGGTACCTATGGCGTCTGCATTGTAAGTAAACAAAATATCCCTTATGAACGTCTCGAAGCCATCCCACATACCGCCTATGCGGTAGAGTATTCTCCGGAACGTTCGAACTCCGGTGAACGCCCTGTCGAGGAGCAGGTGATGACACCTCCGCCAGCCGGAGCAGGCCAGGGCCGCCAAGAGCAAAGCGGTCGCTTCGACGACGCCGGAGCATGGGACTCTGTAGAGGATTACGGCAGTGCGAGTTCCCCTGTTACTCCTCCGGGACAAGACACCGGAGAAGGGGATTCGTGAACCTAATAATTGTCTGTGACGGCTTTGTTTAATATGCCCAGGCAGCGGTCCAAATCCGTCTTCACCTGTTTTTTGTAGAGTCTGGCTTTCTCCTCCCCGTCAGCCGTAAAATGATACAGGACGATTTCCTGAAAATCGACCTTGGGATCATTCCCTTTCAGCTGTTTCGTGCGGTACAGTATCCCCTGCTGCACGAGTTCATGAAGGGCACGGTAAACCTCACTTTGGGGAGGTGAATAGCCATAGGCCTTGAAATCTCTCCGCAAGTCCTCCAGCATCTGATATCCATACCCCTTATGCTGCTCAACCTTCGTAATCAAATACACTTTAATAAATGCCCGCTGGGCAATCATAAACGCCATGGAATCCCTCCTGATTGAACTTAGGTATAGTCAGTCATATTGTATAAATACACCAAAACTATCGGCACAACTCTAGTATAAACTCTATTTACCAACTTTCATAATTTGAATATACCATGCTATTTTATTGGGACTGAGTCCACTTTTTCGGGGGTTGTTTGTAGATAGATAACACATAGTATGGAATTTGATAGTGGTATGTGGATAGGGTCATTTTAGATAAATTTCTATTGTGAATTTTTCATATGCTGTAATTTGGTTATTAGTGGGACAGGGTTTGTACCTCTATTTGTTGGTGCTCCTGTTGCTTAATGATATCTACTATTTATCGTAAAAAAAGACTGCATCCCGGGCATCAGCCCGAAAATGCAGTCTTTGTATTCGTAAAACTAATTGTATGGATTATCCTCAGTTATTCACTTACATTCCGTTACATTTTGTTACGGTTATAGAGATCCGGGTCGCTGTCAGCATTCATCGAACCCCGGTTGCCCAATGTATTTCCGACGGTAGTGTCATCCGTAATAAGGCCTGGATTCGTTGACCCGTTGTTAGCGTACAAAGAGTCATACCTGCTGGTGTTCAATGAGCGGTTGCCGCGGAAAACATCATGAATATCATGTCCTCTTCCGTTATCATCCACAAGGACTAGAATTTTACCGTTGTCGACATAACCCTCATATTCGCGTGCTTCATCTTCAGGAATGCCCATCCCGATCAGTCCGCCAACGAGTCCGCCGGCACCGGCGCCGATAGCTGCGCCTGTCAGCGTCGCCACGATCGGTCCGGCGGCAAGAATCGGCCCGATTCCCGGAATCGCCAACGCTCCGATACCGGCCAGCAGTCCGGCTACCCCGCCGACTACACCGCCTGTAGCTGCTCCGGTCGCTACTCCTTCTGGAGCCATGGTACCTGTATCATCAGAAATGTTTTTGAGTTCATCACGGTCTCTTGTGATAACCGAGATTTCATCATTACTAATCCCTTGTCTGTGCAGTCCTTCAATTGCTCTGGTCGCTTCTTGTTCCGTTTCGAAGATGCCTACGATTTTGTTAGTCACTTGAAGCCCTCCTTCGTAATTGTGGTTCGCTACATTATTACCCTATAACGGGTGAATCAAACAACGGCATGCATTCAGATGAATTTTTTTATTTGGCCGGGCGCGTCCGGTTTGTCGGTTCAGCCTGTAACGGATCATCCGGCCAATAGTGTTTGGGATAACGCCCTTTCAGATCCTTCTTCACTTCAAAATAAGTGCTCTTCCAGAAGCTGGCCAAATCGGACGTGACCTGCATCGGCCGCCGTGCCGGGGAGAGAAGGTGCAGAAGCACAGGAACCTTTCCGAGCCCAATCCGCGGTGTATCCACCTGGCCGAACATCTCCTGCAGCCTTACCGCCAGTACCGGCGTCCCCGGATTTCCGTAGTCTAATGGTATACGTGATCCGCTGGGCACAGTAATATGTGTAGGCGCTTCTTTATCCAAGGTCTGGCGGTTACTCCAATCAAGCATTCCTTCCAGCGCCTTGGATAAAGGCACCCGCTGCAGATCCCGGAGATTGCGCATTCCCTGAATATATGGCCTTAGCCACTCCTGCAGGGAGTGCAGTAGCGCTTCGTCCGATACATCCGGCCAATCTGTCCGTACGGCATGCATGAAGGCCATCCGCTGCCGCAGCTGGATAGTACCTTTATCCCACGGTAGCACTCCTAAACCTTCCGCTGAGATCACAGACAGCAGCACTTCCTCTGTCTCTTCTGCGGTGGGGCGTTCATGTGTAGTTTCCTTTAGAGCAAGAGCACCAAACAGGGTCCGCCGGCGTGCTTTGACGCTTCCGCTCTCTTTATCCCAATAGACCTCCCGTTCCTCGGTCAGGCTGTCTGCATGCTCCTTCAGCAGCTCGGCTTCCGGCAAGTCCGCAGCCAGGATAATCCGGCCCTGTCCGGCGCGGTCATCCACCCCGGCGGCTACAATATAGGGCGAGCGCGCAAGCGGCTGCCCTTCCCGCATGGCCGCCCCCCGGCCGCCAGAGAGCAGAAACGCGCCATCACCGCGTTTTTGCCCGACCCGGTCGGGATAGGCAAACGACAGCAGCAGGCCTATGCGGCTGAGGTCGCCGGGCACTTCCCCCGGCGCTGCCTGCAGCTGCGCCAGGAGGTTCCGGCTCTCGCGCTGCACCGCGCGCAAGATGGCCGGGTCCGCGCCTCCGGTGTCGCCGGAGCGCTCGTTCCTCAGCAGCGCCTCCACGCGCAGCGTGAGGTCGCTGCTCTGATTCGCGGGACCCTTGAAGAGGTCCCGCTCCTGCAGCAGCGCCGCCAGCCGGCAGGCGAGCGGCGCTTCGCCAAGAGTTGCCGCGCGCAGCAGCATATGCGCGGCACGCGGGTGCGCGCCAAGCGCGGCCATGCTGCGGCCGTGCGGCGTGATGGCGCCGCCGGCGTCAAGCGCGCCTAGCTGGCACAGCAGCGCCACGCCCTGCGCGTATGGCGCGGCAGGCGGCGCGTCCAGCCAGGGCAGCGCGGCAGGATCGCGCACGCCCCATAGCGCCAGCTCCAGGGCGAGCTGCGCCAGGTCGGTTTCCATGATTTCCGGCACATTGTCATCCGGAAGACGGGTATGCTCCTCCCTGCTCCACAGCCTGTAGCAGACACCCGGTGCCGTCCGGCCCGCACGGCCGCGCCGCTGGTCGGCGGACGCCTTGGATACCGGCACCGTCGTCAGCCGCGGCATGCCAGTACGCGGCGAGAATACCTGGGTGCGCCTTAGGCCGGTATCAATTACCGTACGCACCCCTTCGATCGTTAAGCTCGTTTCGGCGATGGATGTCGCCAGCACGACTTTGCGTTCGCCGGGTACAGCCGCGGCCACCGCAGCATCCTGCATCGCCTGCGGAAGCTGGCCGTACAGCGGCCGCACAACCGTTCCCGCCGGAAGCCGGCTCCCTTCAAGCTCGCGTTCGGTCCGGCGGATCTCCCGTTCACCGGGGAGAAACACAAGCACATCCCCGGGCTGCTCAGTGAGTGCGCGCAAGACAGCCGCTGCAGCGGATTGCTCAAGCTGAGTATCTCGCTGTGGGGGAGCATAGAACGTCTCCACCGGATAGGTCCGGCCCGGACAATCCACCACGGCAGCACCGCCCAGCAGCGCCGAGACACGCTCACCGTCCAGTGTAGCCGACATGATCAGAATCCGCAGGTCCTCACGCAGAACGGACTGTGCCTCAAGTGTCAGCGCCAGCCCCAAATCGGCATGGAGGCTACGCTCATGAAATTCATCAAAGATAACAAGCCCGACATCCCCAAGGGAAGGATCACTCTGCAGCATCCGAGTCAGCACGCCTTCAGTCACCACAACAATCCGCGTCTGCTTGCCTACCTTACTGTCCATTCTCATCCGGTAACCGACCGTCTGTCCCACTTGTTCCCCGAGGCAAGCAGCCATGTACACAGCCGCTGACCGGGCGGCGAGCCGTCTGGGCTCTAGCATCAGAATCGTTTTGCCGTCCATCCAGGGCTCGTCTAGAAAAGCCGGAGGCGTACCGGTGGTTTTCCCTGCTCCGGGTTCGGCGATCAGCACGGCGGCTTTACTGCTTTCTAGTATTTTTTTCAGGTCAGGGAGCACCTGCATAATTGGAAGCTGCTTCATTATTTCTCTCCATAACTGTTATAGTCTCAGGAACATTTGGACACTCTGTCTCCAAACTCTTCACTTCATAATCATGGGCGAAATTGCGCTGGATTTCAAGATGCTGTTATTCCACATAAAAAAGCATTCAATCCGCATGGATCGAATGCTTTATACAACTCTATTTTTCATCATTCAATAACTGCTGCCGGACTTGTTCGCCATATTCTGTGAAGACGCTGCTGCTCTCCAAACCGCGTTCACGCAGCAGCTCCTGCAGCCTCATCCGTTTTGCAGTCAATTTTGTGCGAAGCGACTTCATCTCACTACTTCCGGTATCCCCGCTGCTGTGGCATGCCGCAAGCAATCCTTCCAGTGTTACACATTCGCCCCGCAGGATGATTTCTTCCGGCAGAATACCGGCGTTTTTCATAATTTTGAACGACATCCGCAGATCTTCAGGAACTCCGGACAGGTCCTCCAGCTCCAGCGGCTTCCCATGGCCCGGCAAATCTTCAAATTCACCGTTCCTCATCGCTTCCTGGATCCGCTGTTCCGCCAGCCATGACAGGTTTGCCATGTTCAACACTCCTTCATCGTTTACAGTCCAGCCGAAGCTTGACTGAGCATCCCTGCGAAGAGCTCATAATTAACAGGTTTGCCTTCCAATAATTTGGCTGTAATCCGTTCCGGTTTACCGGGCTCAAACACTCCCTCCGGAACTTCGAGCTCCGCCGCATTAAAGATCGTAAAGGTGACCCATCCCTTAGCTGTTGTAATCACCGCCGCATATTTCCCGTTCTTGAGAAAATGCGGTTTGCCGTATTGCATCCGTTCCTGCACTTCAGGGATGGACTCATGAATCAGCTGGCGGAGTTTATTGCAGATTTCAGTTTGCCAGGGCAGTTTGACACTGTTAATAAAATCTGTAACCTGTTCATTCATGGGATCACCTTTTCTCCATAGTATATGATGATTTACATCCTACTGCCTGGCTGCGGCGGCGATATCACGGCTCTCCAGAATCTCCCGGTCAAACCCCTGGCTGGCTACATGAATCATGGCTTGTCCGATCTCCCGTAGTGTAACCGCATAGTTAGGAAACAGCAACCGGAGCAGGGGATACAGCCATTGTATTGCATAGTAATACTTGTGGGTCCGGGTCAGTCCCGGTGTAGGACGGATAAATGCCGGACGGAAAAAATATGTTCTGGCAAAAGGCAGCTTGTTCAGCGCATTCTCCGTCTTCCCCTTGACTCTGGCCCACATGCTGCGCCCCTGCTCTGTACGGTCCGTTCCGGAGGCAGTCACATAACAGAAGACCATTCCCGGATTCTGCTCCGCAAAAACCCTTGCCATATATAACGTGAGATCATGCGTCAATCGGGTATATGCTGCCTCGCTCACTCCTGCCAAGGTGGATCCCAGACAAAAAAAGCAGGCATTATATCCTCGCAGCTGCTCCTCAAAGCCGGAAAGTTCAAAAAAATCTGTAAGCAGAATTTCAGTCAGCTTGTGATGGGTAATCCCGCAGGTTCTCCGGTTTATAACCAAAACCTCTTCGACATACGGATGAGCCAGGCATTCATGCAGCACACCTTCGCCAACCATTCCTGTTGATCCGGTTATTAGCACGCGAATTGCTTGAGCTGTTGATGTTGGCCGGGTAGACATGATATCGTTCCTACTTTCTGCTTCAGGCTATGCAGAGATTTTACCATATCTTGTATCTTTTACAACCCTATATAGACGCGAAGCAGCCCTACTCCTGATCTAAGACCGCAGAGTAAGGCTGCCAGCTATAAATGCAGTATAAAATTCTCGTTGCTGGGTTTTAACAGATTAACTTAATAGCGATTCTGCACCGTCAATCACGATTTGCGCTCCGGTGATATGAATCGATTCATCGGAAGCAAGGAAGGAGACGAGATCAGCGACATTCTCCGCTTTACCCGGCCCGTCCGCGAGCGGCTGGGCACCTTCCGGGAACTCAATCGGGATGACGATTTCCTCCACATCCTCATTGAACTCCGTCGTTTCATCGATATTCGTTGAAATCGCACCCGGACAGATTACGTTGACGCGGATTTTGAACTTCGCCAGCTCCAGCGCGGCCATCTTGGCAAATGCCACCTGTCCCGCTTTGGTAGTGCTGTAGGGCGACCAGCCGAAGCTGGTAAACCGCGTGTTTCCGTTGATCGAGCTCGTAATGATGATACTCCCTTTGCCCTTATCCTTAAGGTGGGGAATAGTATATTTGAGCGTCAGAAATGTTCCGGTCAGATTGACCGACATCGTACGCTCCCAATCGCTTAGACTGAGCTCCTCGATCGGCCCGACTGCTCCGTTAATCCCTGCATTGGCAAACACAACATCCAGACTGCCGAAATGCTCGATGGTTCTCCGTACTGCTTCTTCCATCCGCTCAGCATCGGAAGTATCGACATCAATCGCCAGTGCACAGTCCTTGCGCAGCTTATTCAGCTTCTGCTCAAGTACGGAGGTACGTTCATTCACCAGGTCAAAAAGAGCTACATTGGCGCCTTCACGCGCCATCTGGATGGCCGTCGCCCGGCCGATCCCCGAGCCCGCACCTGTAATTATGGCTGTTTTTCCGATAAACCGCTGTTTTTTAGCTATATTTGGGCTCACATGTACACTCTCCTTCCACATCGTCCATATTCATGGCTCTGTTTCAAGATTACCCAAATGTACCTTGTTTATAATCACTTTGTGCAAAAGTTGCACAAAAATGAGACTATTATTTTTTATTAGTGAAGATGAGTGTTATTACCGTGCCTTTTCCTTTAATGATCACATTATTCCTCCCGTATTCCAAAAATATAAACCCATAATCTGCTTGAGAGTTACAGCTATCTCTGATCCAGCACAAACAGCGCACACCCATGAATTCAGGCACGCGCTGTATTCATTCTATTCTGTACTAACCCTTCTAATTCTCCAGCTTGCGAACATCGACTTTGACCGTCAGCGTCCCGGATACACCACGGTATACGCCTTTTACCGGCACGATATCCTTGTAATCCCGGCCATGCCCGAGCTTAATGTACCGCCAGTTCACTTCCACGTTGTTCGTCGGATCAAAGCCCAGCCATCCCGTCCCGGGAATATGCGTCTCCACCCAGGCATGTGAGGCTTGCTCGAAATCCGCATTTCCGCCCTGCAGGTCACCGACAAAATGGTAGCCGCTGACGTATCTGGAAGGCAATCCGACACTGCGGCAGACCGCAATCATCAAATGCGCATAGTCCTGACAGACCCCGCGCTTAAGCTTTAGTGCTTTTTTGACCGTGGTATTTACACTCGTAGCCTCGGGATCATAGGTAAACTGTTCATAGATTGTAGAGGATAGCTTCTTGGTCCATTCATACATATCGTCCGCTTCGTCAAAAGGATGCTGTGAAGCAAACTCAACCAGTTCCGGCGTTACTTCCGTGTAGCGTGTCGGCAAAATAAACTCAATATACCGGTTCTGGAACTTCTCATCATTCAGCAGCCTGACCTGCTCTTCCAGCGGAAGATGCGGCAGATCAGTACCCTGCGCTTTATCAAGCGTAACAACTGTCGCCTTGGTATGAATAATCATCTCCGTGTGCGGCTTATTCACAGAATAGGCATGCACCCGGTTACCGAAAAAATCCTCATAGGTCAGCAGGTTAGCGGCTGGAGTTACCTCTACCTCGTGATGATAACAGGACTGCCGGTAGTTTGTGCGCGGAGTCAGCCTGACTTCATTGACACTGTCCGTAACCGGTTCGGGATACGTGTAGGTTGTTGTATGGTTGATCTGTATTTTCATACACGTACTCCTTCACGCCGAAAAAAAGCGCCCTCCATCGTTTTCCCTAATCTTTGGCAGGAAATCTTCAGCGAATTCAGCACATCATCGACAAGATCGCCGGACATTTCTTCTTTTTCCATATAATCGAGATCAGCTTTGATCTTACCGGCCTGGCGGATTACCTTCTCATGTCCTGAACCCTTCTCGGAGCTATCCAGCTCAAGTTTGGCTAAATGCTCCTCCAGTTTATGGAACGAGAAGCGGATCGAACGCGGGAAATAGGCATTTACAATCAGGAACTCCAGAATGCATTCCGGTGACATATCATCCGCATAATAACGCCGAAAAGCCTGGTAGCCGCTCACGGATTTCAACACTGCCTGCAGCTGGGTGTATATAGAGTTGATCTCCTTGGATTTGCAGGATACAGTTACGGCCTGCAGAATCCGCGTCGTATTCTCGGCCCGTTCGAGGAACCGTCCGCTTTCAATAAAATGCCATTCGTTGCCTCTCAGCATCACTGACTGCTCTGCCCCCAGGAACATTGCCGTGCGCTCCTTGACTTGCTGATAGAACTGATGCGGACCGCTCATGATATCTGCCACGGACTGTTCCCCAAGCCAGAGATTGAAGCCGTTGGCAATATCCCAGAGCTCGCTCGGCAGATGCTGGCGCAGCGTACGCAGATTATTCCGGGCTTGATGCACGCATGAAAATAAGGAATTAGCATTGCCGAGGTCCAGCGTGATAAAGGATAATACATCTTGTTCAGCAAAGCTCTCGAATTGCTGCAGGTATTCATTTCTGACTCCGAGGGCATCGATCAGCCGTGACCACTTATGACCCTCCGCCTGGAAATCCTCTTCCTGCTGAATGTGATAATGAACATCGATTAGCCGCGCATGATTCTCCGCCCGTTCAATATAACGGCCAATCCAAAACAAAGCTTCCGCATTGCGATTCAGCATCGTTACCACTCCTCCACCTAACCCATATTGATGCCGCACTTTGTTAATTCATAAGCTTAATCTCCGGCCCTATGCCATAACCCAGGTGTCCTTGACCCCGCCGCCTTGAGAAGAGTTGACGACCAGCGAGCCTTCTTTCATGGCTACCCGTGTCAGTCCGCCTGGAATGACATGTGGCTTACGGTCCGCCCCCATCAGCACGAATGCCCTCAGGTCGATATGACGCGGTGCCATCGTTGCGCCGGACAGCACAGGTGCTCTCGATAATGACATAATCGGCTGGGCAATATATCGGGCCGGATCAGCCAGGATTTTCAGCCGGAAGTCCACCAGCTCTTCCTTTGTGGCCTCGCTTCCGATCAGCATGCCGTATCCGCCGGACAACGAGGTTTCCTTGACCACCATCTCGGACAGATTATCAAGCACATACTGGCGTTCCTGCGGCCGAGACAGGAGATAGGTGGGCACGTTGCCCAGAATCGGTTCCTCATTAAGGTAATAACGGATCATATCCGGAACATAGACGTACATAGCTTTGTCATCGGCGACTCCCGTTCCCGGTGCGTTAGCGATGGCGATGTTGCCTGCCCGGTAAGCATTCATCAGACCGGCGACACCCAGAAGGGAACTTGGCTGGAAGGCGAGCGGATCGATAAAATCATCATCCAAACGGCGGTACAGCACATCCACCCGGCGCAAGCCGTTCATTTCCTTTAAATAGATCTTGTGATCCTGTGCTACCAGATCGCGTCCTTCTACCAGATGAATGCCCATTTGCTGTGCCAGATAAGCATGTTCATAGTAAGCTGAGTTATATTCCCCGGGCGTTAAGAGCGCGATCACCGGATCTTTTGTCCGCGACGGGGACAGGCTGCGCAATACAGAGAGGAAACGGTTCAAGCTGTGATCCACATCCCTAATCGAACTGGCAAAAGATAATTCCGGGAACAGCTGATTCATGAGCGATCTGCCTTTAAATAAGTAGGAAAAGCCTGAAGGAGTCCGCAGATTGTCTTCAAGCACGTAATATTCCCCGTCATGATGGCGGATCAGGTCAATGCCGGATGTGGTGACATAAGCTCCGCCAGGAACTCTGAGTCCCGCCATTTCCGGACGGAAATATACATTGGAGATGATCATTCGCCGCGGTACAATGCCGTCCTTTACAATGTATTGCTCATGGTAGATATCATGTATGAATAAATTTAGAGCCGTAATCCGCTGGACGATTCCAGCCTCGAGTCTTTCCCATTCGCCCTTCGGAATGATCCGCGGAATCATATCGAAGGGAATCGTACGCTCCATCGGTTGATCCTGAGCCGGATTGTACAGTGTAAAGGTAATTCCCTCTTCCATCATCCGACGCTGCATCAGTCTTTGCTTACCCTGCAGCTCTTCGGGGCTCATTCCGGAAAACATGCGGTTAACATGTTTATAATGAGGCCGGATACTCTGTTCATCAGCATACATTTCATCAAAAAAATGCTGCAGCGGATACGGGGAAATACCGGGCAAAGGATCTAGTTTGGACATGAGCCCGACTCCTTTCGGATCATCAAAATGTGTGAAGTTTGTTGACAAGAAACCTTATATTTAAAGAATTTTCCGTGAAAATATAAAATACTACTTTAATAATACGTAAATGCTAATCTTTATGTCAATATATATAACAGCAAAATGGAATCTGTGAACCATCTCGCCTAATTGGAATCGCTTCCTTTCTCACACGTTACTTGGAGGGAGCTGAAATGTAAATTCTACATTGAATTGTATGCAGGAGCGTTGACAAGCAGTACTATTATGAATTTTTCATATGTTGTATTTTTAAGGTATCTGTTAATAAATTGCCTGAATCGCTGTTTCTTCTATTAAAAGCGCGGGTCGCGGCTGTCCCATCAACCGCAAAAAGGCCCGTTCTCCAGATAAAACTGGATACGGGCCTTTTGATGTTCGTTATAAGGTTGGTTATGCTGAATCCTGATGTCTTATAGATACTAATTTATGAGGAGAAACTGTTTACTCCTGCTCTTCAGCCTGCTCTTCCTCGCTGATCATCCCTGCGAATAGGGCATGCACGAATTGGCTAGAATCAAAGGTCTGCAGATCCTCCATCTTTTCACCGAGCCCGACAAGCTTCACCGGCAAATTCATTTCCTGGCGGATGGCTACGACAATACCGCCTTTGGCGGTGCCGTCCAGTTTTGTAAGCACGAGTCCGGTTACACCGCTTTTTTCGCCAAACAGCTTGGCCTGGCTTAACGCATTCTGCCCGGTAGTCGCATCCAGCACCATCAGCACCTCATGTGGCGCACTCGGAATTTCACGCTGAATGACCCGGAAAATCTTGTTCAGCTCTTCCATCAGATTGCTCTTATTCTGCAGTCTGCCTGCTGTATCGCAGATCAGCACATCCACGTTCCGCTGCTTCGCAGCCTGTACCGCATCGAACATCACCGCTGCCGGGTCGGACCCCGCCTGCTGTTTAATAACGTCTACACCGGCCCGCTGGCCCCAGACTTCCAGCTGCTCAATCGCTCCGGCACGGAATGTATCGCCTGCAGCCAGGAGAACCTTTTTACCTTCTTGTTTGTAGCGGTGCGCCAGCTTACCGATTGTTGTCGTCTTGCCGACACCGTTGACTCCAACAAACAAAATAACGGTGATGCCGTCAGGATTCTCCTTCAGGCTATTGTCGTCATCACCGCGCAGCAGCTCCATCAGCTTGCGGGAGAGAATCGGCTGCAGCTCCGCTGCATCCTCGATTCGCTTCTGCTTCACTTCGGCACGCAGCTCTTCAACGAGCGTCATTACCGTGTTTACGCCTACGTCTGCACCGATAAGAATTTCTTCCAGTTCCTCATAGAATTCTTCATCTATCTTTTTGCGGCGGATGATCAGATCTGAGACCTTCTCGACGAAGCCCTTGCGGGTCTTCTCCAGCCCGTCGCGGAAGCTTTTGGTCACACTTTCCGTTTTACCGGAAATGCTTTCTTTCAATTTTTTAAAAAAGCTCATATGGTTCCTCCTCAATTATGGGATTAGTCGTGACTCCAGAGAATATTTGGACTTTCGGCCGCTGTTGTCTGCAGATTTCTTGTTTATACCCGCTGTTCGCGCTTGAAATCCGCAGACAAAGGCGGACACTACCGCTCCTACAGTTCCAAAATTCCCTTCCGCCACTTTTCCCTTTATTGTTTCTAATAAACCTATGCAATTTCGGCCTCTTCATCCTCCAGCTTCACGGAGACTAGCTTGGATACGCCGCCTTCCTCCATCGTCACCCCATAAAGCACATCCGCTTCCTCCATCGTACCTTTGCGGTGGGTAACCACGATGAATTGCGTCTGCTCAGAGAACTCCCGTAAATACTGTGCGAATCGGACTACGTTTGCTTCATCAAGCGCAGCCTCAACCTCATCCAGCACGCAGAACGGAACCGGCTTCACCTGTAAAATAGCAAACAGCAGAGCCATCGCAGTCAAAGCGCGCTCGCCGCCGGACAGCAGCTGCAGATTTTGCAGTTTTTTGCCGGGAGGCTGGGCCACGATATCAATGCCCGTCTCAAGCATATGCTCCGGATCCAAAAGCTGCAAATCCGCGCGGCCGCCGCCGAACAGCTTCGAGAATACCGTCCCGAATTCCCGGCGGATCGCATCGAAGGTCTGTTTGAAGCGTTTGGACATTTCTTCTTCCATCTCATGAATTACATGGTATAGAGTTGTCTTAGCTTCTACCAGATCATCCTTCTGTCCGCTGAGGAAGGTGTAACGCTCATGAACACGCTGATATTCCTCTATTGCCCCCAAGCTGACTTCACCCAGGGCAGAGATGCTGCGTTTGAGCCGCTGGACCTCAGTCTGGGCTGCCGGCACATCTTCGGGAACAGGATAACGCTGCTTCGCCAGCTCATAGCTCAGCTCATAGTCATCACTTAGCTTGCGCAGGATATTGTCCAGTTCGACATCCAACCGTCCGACAGACACTTCAGTTGTACGGAGCTTGTCCTCTACAGACTTAAGGGCCTGGCGCTGGTCTTTGGTTTCCCCTTCGGCCAGCTCAAGCTTGCGTGTCAGAGCCGTGCGGTCAGCCCGCGCCAAATCCAGCGCTGCCGCTGTTTCATCTTTTTTCAGCCGGTAAGTGTTGAGGTTCTCTTTCTGCTTCACAGCTTCCCGGGCATTCTCCTCCAGATCCTGTTCAATCGTCATGAGCAGGCTGCGGCTCTGGCGCAGCTCTTTCTCCTGCGATCCGGCATCCTGTCTCATCCGGCGCAGCTGTTCTTCCAGTGAGAAAATCTCCTGATCCAGCTTGCCCTCCGTTACCTTCATCCCGGTCAGCTTACCCTGAAGCTCTTCCTTGGCAGATTCGCTCGCTTTACGCTCTGATTCAGCATTGCGGATCGCCTCATGGGCATCCTTCTCTTCCTGCTCCAGACGCGCTAGCTCCTTGACTGCCTGGACCCGGCTTTCTTCCAGTGCTTTGACTTCACTTTCAAACCCGCTGCGCTCCGCCCCTGCCCCATCCACCTGTTCCTGGACATGGCGCAATTCCTGCTCCAGCTGCTTCAGATCACCGGCAACCCGCTGCTCCTCCAGACGTTTTTCGTCACCGTCATGACGCAGCTCTTCCAGCTTCTGCGACGCATTCTCCTGCTCGTCCTTCAAGCGGGTAATGCCTTGCTTCAGCTTGCTGATCTGCAGCTCGCTTTCTTCAATCTCGCTGAGCAATTGATCCAGCTGGCGTTTGCGGCTAAGCAGGCTGTTATTTTTTTTATGCTGGCTGCCCCCGGTCATGGAACCGCCTGCATTCACGACATCCCCTTCAAGGGTTACAACACGGTAGCGGTATTGGCATTTGGCGGCAATCCGGTTAGCCTGCTCCAGACTTTCAGCAATAACCACGTTGCCGAGCAAGCTTCCGATAATACTTGCATATTTGTCTTCATAACCTACCAGTTCAGATCCAATGCCGACAAAACCTTCGGCTCCTTCAACCATCCCCCGGTCGCTGCCTGTAATCTGACGGGGCCGGATAACATCCAGCGGCAGAAACGTCGCTCTGCCCAGCTGGCGTTGTTTTAGAAAAGCAATCGCCTGCCGGGATACCGCTTCATTGTCCATAACGACATGCTGCAGTGAAGCACCCAATGCCGTTTCAACGGCCATTTCCAGCTTCTCAGGTACAGAGATCAGCTCAGCCACAGCGCCATGGACGCCGTTTAGCTGACCCTTACGCGCACCTTTGAGCACTTCCTTGACACCAAGCATGAAGCCGTCAAAATCATCCTGCATTTCCTTCATCGTCTCGTGCCTGGATACCTGCGCTTCACGCTTCTGCTCCCATTTGCGGAGACCAGACTGCGTTTCTTCCAGCAGCTTCTGACGTTTGCTTGACTGCTCACTTTCCGTGATATAAGCATTGCGCAGAGCACCGATCTCTTTGCCGAGTGCGGTAATTCTATCCTTCAGCGTCTTCTGGGAGGCAGACAACTCCTGCAGTCTTGCAACCCATTTGCCGCTTTCTTCGCTACTTCGGCTCATGCGCCGCTCAAGGCTTTCCTTCTGCTGATCCGCATAGCGGATTTCATTGCGGGCCTGGGCCATCAGATTCATCAGCTCGAGCAAGGCGCTCTTCAGCTTCTCTTCTTTACTCTGGCTGATGCCCCCGGTGACGCCTTCCAGCCGGGTCTCTTCATCCGCTAGCTGGCTGCGTAAATCCTCGAGCGCCTGCCGCGATTGCGCAAGCTTCAGCTCCAGCTCTGCAAGCTCACGCTGGCGGCCTTCTGAGCGTTCGCCTACAGAACCTAACGTAAGCATCAGCTGTTCACGGTTGCTCTCCAGATTGCGTTTGCGTTCCTTGAGCACTTCTCCATAGCCTTCACTCTTCTCATAGGCTTCACTGTAACGCAGCAGCTGCTCCTGCAGCTTCTCGACCTGCTCCTCCAATGCCCGAAGCTCAGCGCGTCCGCTTTCCAGCTTGGCATCGTGGGCGGACACCACCGTCGACAGTGCCAATTGTTCATGCTTAAGCACCTCGAGACGGTCATTACCTTCCTTCCAGGCAGTATGAATCCCTTCGATCTGGTGTACATATACGGAAATCTCCAGCTGTTTCAGCTGTTCACGCAGTTCCTTATATCGAATCGCCTTCTCGGACTGATCCTTAAGCGGACCAATCTGATCCTCCAGCTCACTAATCAAATCGTGAATCCGCAGCAGATTCTGCTCCGTTTCATCCAGCTTGCGTCCAGCATCCTTTTTACGCGATTTATACTTAACAATACCTGATGCTTCTTCAAAAATCCCGCGACGGTCCTCCGACCGAGTACTGAGAATCTCTTCAATCCGGCCTTGGCCGATGATCGAATACGCCTCACGGCCGATCCCTGTATCCATAAACAGCTCCGTGATATCCTTTAACCGGCAGGCCTGTTTGTTAATTAAGTATTCACTTTCACCGCTGCGGTGTACCCGGCGGGTCACAGTCACTTCGCTGAAATCCAGCGGCAGCACATGATCCTCGTTATCCAGCGTCAGCGAAACCTCACCATAGTTCACCGCTTTACGCGCATCACTTCCTGCAAAGATGATATCCTCCATCTTGCCGCCGCGCAGCGACTTGGCGCTCTGTTCGCCCAGTACCCAGCGGATACCGTCGGAAATATTACTTTTGCCGCTGCCGTTTGGCCCGACTACTGCCGTAATGCCGCGCACAAATTCCATTTCAGTTTTGTCAGCAAAAGATTTAAAGCCAGCTAATTCAATCCGTTTCAAAAACATGACTCGCCTATCACCTCTGACCTATTATAACATAGCGTTTATAGCCTAAAATAGCCCGCCCTATCTGAAAGAATAGCGCGGTTATTCATCCGAAAAAGAGCAGCAAAAGTCTGACCTCCGCCTAAACGCCGGCATTCAGACCATTGCTGCTCTCCTCCGCTAACTTACTTGCCTCGGGTAAGCCAATCTTTGTTCAAATGCAACTACAAGATTCAAGCGCCGTCTTCCTTCAAACGCAATAGCGCCGCTGCGGCAGCCTGCTGTTCGGCTTCTTTCTTGGAACGGCCGTTGCCTCTGCCGAGAGACTGATTAGCCATATACACTTCAGAAACGAATTCACGCTCATGCGCGGGTCCCCGTTCTTCAATAATCCGATATTCCAGCGTACCCAAACCGTGATGCTGTATCAGCTCCTGAAGCTCCGTCTTGAAATCGCTCATCTGCATTTGCAGCTTGCCGTCCGTCTCCACCAGCGGGAATACGTGATTATCAAGGAACCTGCGGGCCGTTTCCAGACCCTGGTCAAGATAAAGCGCTCCCACGAAGGATTCAAACACATCGGCCAGCAAGGCCGGGCGGGTTCGTCCGCCCGTAAGTTCTTCCCCTTTACCCAGCAATACAAACCGTCCGAAGCCCAGACTTTCGGCGAACTTGACCAGTGAGGGCTCACACACAATGGCTGCCCGCAGCTTGGTCAGTTCACCTTCAGGCCGGTCTGGCAGAAGGTTGTACAAATATTCAGAAACCGTAAGTTCGAGCACGGCATCGCCCAGAAACTCAAGGCGTTCATTGTCCTGATGCTGGTTGAAACGGTGTTCATTCACATAAGATGCATGGGTAAAGGCCTGCTTCAGGAGTACAGGATCGTGAAATTGGATTTGAAGTTGATTTTGTAACTGCTTCAGGTCTCCTTTCACTGCACTGTTCTCCCCTTACTGTTTATATTTTTTGAGAATAACGGTTGCGTTATGTCCCCCGAATCCGAAGGAGTTGGACATGACAATGTTAAGCTCGGCCTCACGCGGCACATTCGGAACATAGTCCAGATCGCATTCCGGATCTTGATTGTCCAAATTGATCGTAGGCGCAATCATGTTCTTTTGCAGGGAAAGTCCGCAAATAATTGCTTCCACACCACCGGCTGCACCCAGCAAATGCCCGGTCATCGATTTCGTGGAGCTGATTGCAACTTTATAAGCATGATCTCCCAGCGCCTTTTTGACGGCAGCCGTTTCCGACTTGTCACCTACCGGCGTAGAGGTACCGTGCGCATTGATGTAATCAATATCTTCCGGCGCAATGCCGGCATCACGAATCGCCATCTTCATGCAGCGCGCAGCACCATCAGGATCAGGCTCAGTCATGTGATGAGCATCCGCACTCAGACCGTAGCCGATAACTTCGGCATAGATCTTCGCACCGCGTTTCTCAGCATGCTCAAGCGATTCCAGAATCAGAATGCCGGCGCCTTCTCCCATAACAAAACCATCGCGGTCAACATCAAACGGACGGCTTGCCTTCTGCGGTTCATCATTGCGGGTCGACATGGCTCTCATCGCACAGAAACCAGCCATACCCGTCGGACGGATCGTAGCTTCCGAACCTCCGCAGATCATTGCATCCGCATCTCCGCGCTGGATCAGCCGGAAGGATTCCCCAATGGAATGGCTTCCTGTTGCACAGGCCGTTACTGTCGTTGTGTTCGGGCCTTTAGCGCCGAGATTAATCGACAGCTGTCCGGAACCCATATTTGCAATCATCATCGGGATAAAGAACGGGCTCACCCGCTTAGGTCCCTTCTCCAGCAGAAGATTATGATTATCTTCCCAAGTACCTAGTCCACCGATACCGGAACCGACCGATACGCCGATTCGCTCCGGGTCAATATCTTCACCGATCTTAAGTCCGCTGTCCTTCAGTGCGTCTTCACCGGCAGCTACCGCAAACTGTACAAAACGGTCCATCTTGCGGGCTTCCTTACGGCCAAAACGCTCCTCCGGGTCAAAATCTGTTACTGACGCTGCAATTCGTGTGGTGTACTCACTGACATCAAAGGCTTCAACCAATGAAACACCGGATTTACCGTGCATCAGATTATCCCAAAACGTATCCAAATCCTTGCCCAGCGACGTTATTACGCCCATACCGGTAACAACCACTCTATGACTCAAACGCAATCACCCCATCTGTAGGCTGTATGCTTCATTATTCCGAAGCTGTTTGCTCTCTGAAAACTCTATATAAACTGCAGTCGCCGCAAGATTAACAATCTGCGGTTCTGTTATTTTCCGTTTAAAGGTGCATATAGCAGCCTTTTGTCTTGCCGTTTGACGTGTAAAATGAGGAGAAGTCCCGCCCTTACAGGAACGGGACCCTCAATCATATGACTCTAGGTATGAGATTGTATGTACTTCACAACTTCACCCACGGTCGTAATCTTCTCTGCATCTTCATCAGAGATTTCCATATCGAATTCATCTTCCAATTCCATAACCAATTCTACTACATCAAGAGAATCAGCACCTAAATCATCTTTGAAAGACGCTTCTAATGTTACCTCAGCTTCATCGGCACCTAAGCGGTCGATGACAATGCGTTTTACACGCTCCAATACATCGGACATCCGGTTCACCTCCTCTTTTGGTATTATACGAGATATGAAGTCAAAATACCATAGAGCTCAAAAAACGCTTTCCGGCCGCCTCTTCCCGCTTCCCATATAATGCTATAAGCTTATTTGACCTTACATGTACATTCCGCCATCCACATGAAGTGTCTGGCCTGTCATGTAGGCTGCCCCTTCCGAAGCAAGAAATACAGCCGCATTAGCAATGTCCTCCGCCCGCCCGAGCTTAGCAAGGGGAATCCCTTTGATCAGCTCGCTGCGAACTTCATCGGACAGCTCCCGGGTCATATCTGTATCAATGAACCCCGGTGCGATGCAGTTCACAGTAATTCCCCGTGAAGACAGCTCGCGTGCCGCAGACTTCGTCATACCGATAACACCCGCTTTGGCGGCGGTATAGTTTACCTGACCCGGATTCCCAGTCACACCCACAACGGAAGAAATGTTAATAATCCGCCCGTAACGCTGCTTCATCATCGGCCGTGTAGCTGCCTTCAGGCAGTTAAATACGCCTTTGAGATTCGTTTCGATGACTTGATCAAATTCTTCTTCCTTCATGCGCATAATCAGATTATCCCGGGTAATGCCGGCATTATTAACAAGAATATCAATCTTGCCCCATGTGTTAATAACCTCTTTTACCAGGTTTTCCGCCTGCTCACTGTTACCGACATTACCCTGCAGGGCAATCCCTTCAGAGCCCAGCTCGGCGATTCTGGATACCGTCTCCTGAGCCGCAGCTTCGCTTCCGGAATAGTTCACGGCAACTTTCACACCGTGCTCTGCGAGTGCCAGCGCGATACTGCGTCCAATGCCGCGTGAGCCGCCGGTAACAAGGGCCGTCTGGCCTCTTAGTGCTGAGAACATTCTTTTATTCCCCTTTCATTCATCATGCTCTGTGATTAGGTCATGGAACAGGTAATTACAGTGCAGTCTCAAGACTTTCCAGACTATTGATGTTAATTACCTTAACGTTCTTGTCGATTTTGCGGATCAGTCCTGCAAGCACACTTCCGGAACCAATCTCTACAAAAGTATCTACACCAGCCGCGATCAGCCACTCTACACTATCCTGCCAAAGTACCGGTGAAAACACCTGGCGTACCAATAGTTCACGAATCTCTTCAGGATCAGTGACCGGTGAAGCGGTGACATTGACAATCACAGGCACAGAAGGAGCATTAAAGGTTATACTTTTCAGTTCAGCAGCCAGGCGTTCAGCAGCTTCCTTCATCATCGAGGAATGGAACGGACCGCTTACTTCGAGCCGAATGGCCCGCTTGCCGCCGGCTTCCTTAACACGCTGGACAACAGCGTCTACGCCAGCCTGTGAGCCGGAAACAACAATCTGCCCAGGGCAGTTGACATTAGCCAGCTCCACCGTGCTGCCTTCTGCGGAAATGCTGCGGCATAGTTCAGCCAGTGCCTCACGTTCTGCACCAAGCACAGCAGCCATAGCCCCCTGTCCGCCGGGAACCGCTTCTTCCATGAAACGTCCGCGCAAACGTACCAGCTTCACAGCATCTTCATATGACAGCACGTTCGCTGCCACAAGAGCGCTGTATTCCCCAAGACTGTGACCTGCAACATAATCAGGACTGAGACCTTTTCCGCTTAGTGCTTCAAGGTAGGCAACACTGGTGGTAACCAGTGCAGGTTGTGTATTGACTGTCTGCTTAAGCTCGCTGTCCGGTCCTTCAAATACAAGCTGGCTCAGCGGAAATCCGAGTACCTCGTCGCCTTTCTCAAATACAGCACGGCTTTGCGGCAGTGCTTCATATACATCCTTACCCATCCCGACTGCCTGCGCACCCTGACCGGGAAAGACAAATGCGATTTTACCCATGAGTATGAACTCCTTCCCGTAACCGGAGCGCCTGACCGCTTAGGAATAAGCGGCAGATGCACCGTTCCGTTCAATTATTACATGCTTTAGATTACCAGATTAAGACAGATGCGCCCCATGTAAGACCGCCGCCGAAGCCAACCATCAGCACAGTGTCGCCTTCCTTCATCCGGCCTGCTTCTGCAGCTTCCACAAGAGCAAGCGGAATCGAAGCTGCGGAAGTATTCGCGTATCTGTCTACGTTAATTACGCACTTCTCTTCCGGCAGATCTAAACGCTGCATAGCCGATTGGATAATCCGGATGTTCGCTTGATGCGGTACAAACAGATCGATATCTTCTTTGCTGAGACCCGCTTTGGTCAGCACCCGCTCTGTAGCTGTACCCATGACCCGTACGGCGAACTTGAATACTTCACGTCCGTTCATGTATATGAAGTGCTTCTTGTCGTCAATGGTCTGCTGGGAAGCCGGCAGACGCGATCCGCCCGCTTCCATCTTCAGCAGGCTGCCGCCGGAGCCTTCGGCACCCAGATCAAAGGACTGGAAGCCGCGGCCTTCCGGAACCTCGCCGATGATGACCGCACCGGCGCCGTCACCGAACAGTACACAGGTATTGCGGTCGGTATAATCCGTAATGCGTGACAGTGTATCTGCACCGATAATCAGTGCATTGTTGTACATACCGGTCTTAATAAATCCCGTTGCTGTTGCCAGACTGTATACGAAGCCTGAGCAGGCAGCCGATAAATCAAATGCAGCAGCGCCCTTAGCTCCCAGTTTGTCCTGAAGGATACAAGCTGTAGACGGGAATGAACTGTCCGGTGTAACCGTAGCTACAATAATAAGCTCCAGCTCCTCCGCCTTCATTCCTGCTGACTCCAGTGCTTTCAGTGCAGCTTCATAAGCAAGATCAGAGGTCGCTTCATGCGGAGCGGCAATATGCCGTTCACGAATCCCGGTGCGGCTGACGATCCACTCATCATTTGTTTCAACTATTTTTTCCAAATCGCTGTTGGTTAATATTTTCTCAGGCACGTATTTTCCTGTACCGATGATACCTACCGAACGTAATTGATTCATATCGTCACTCACTTCCCGCTAATTTCCTTAGATATACTGGTCACTAAGCCAGCCTGCAGCGCGATCCGCGCCTGTCTTACCGCATTCTTCACCGCATTGCCATCTGAAGAGCCGTGCCCCTTCACCACCAGCCCGCTAAGGCCAAGCAGAGGCGCTCCTCCATGCTCTTTATAATCCATCTTGCCTTTGAGACTTCTAAGCTCAGGCATCAGAATCGCTGCGCCCAGCTTAGTTTTGAGGGACTTGCTGAACTGCTCCTTTAACAGAGAGAACATAGCTCCTGCCGTGCCTTCCAGTGTTTTGAGCAGAATGTTGCCGGCGAAGCCGTCGCAGACGAGCACGTCACAATTGCCTGTAAGCACATCACGCGCTTCCACATTCCCGACAAAGTTAATGCCCTCAAGAGCTTCCAGCAGCGGATACGCTTCTTTCGTCAGTTCATTGCCCTTACCCGGCTCTGTACCGACATTCAGCAGTCCGACCCGCGGTTTGGCGATTCCATGCACCTTGTTACGGTAAATGCTGCCCATCAGGGCATACTGTACCAGATGCTGAGGTGTCGCATCCATATTCGCTCCTAAATCGAGAGCAAGTACACCTACATCATCAAGTGTTGGTATCATCGGGGCAAGCGCCGGGCGTTCGATACCAGCCATTCTTCCCACTACGAGCAGACCGGTAGTCATGAGCGCACCTGTATTTCCGGAAGAAATCATCGCATCGGCTTCGCCTTCCCGCACCATCCGGCCGGCTACGACCATCGATGAATCCTTCTTGCGGCGGACCGCCTTCACCGGCTCTTCGTCGGAGCCGATCACTTCCCCCGCATGTCTCACCGTCACATTGGACGGCTTGTTCTTAAGCAGCGGTTCAAGCCGGGCCTCATCGCCGACAAGCACCAGCTGTGTATCGCTCCATTCCGCGGCCGCGGACAGCGCACCTTCAACGTTGCATTCAGGTGCATTATCTCCGCCCATGGCATCAATGGCGATCAGCACTGCGGTTTCCCCCTTCGCTGTATTCTTCAATTGCAGACCGGTAGACTACAAAATGGCCCTGAAACACCAGTTCTTCCCCGACATATGTAAACACGTCCACTTCAGCCTTGCCGTTCCGTCCTGCAAGCGAACGCACCTGCGCTTTGGCAATACATTTCTCGCCTAACCGCACCATACGTACAAAACGGATATCGGCGGAAGCCGTCAGGGCAATCTCATCATTGATCACGGCAACTGCCAGCGAATTGGCCTGGGCAAACACATAGTGTCCGCGGGCTATCCCGTTTCTGGAGAAAACATGCTCCTCACGGATTTCGAATATGGAAATGCCGCTGCGGTCCAGCTGCAAATCAACAATATCACCAACCACTTCGTCAGGAGGCAGGGAACGCACCTGATCGTAGGAGTGTTCTGCCATTTGCTTCATCCGTTCGCGCAGTTCCGGAATACCGAGCTCCAGCCGGTCCAGCCGTATGGTCTGGATACTGACCTTGAGCTGACGAGTCAATTCACGGTCAGTCACAAATGGATTGCCATCTATAATGTGCAGCAGCTGCTGCTGGCGCTCTTTCTTGGACATCCGCTCTATGGCGGCTCACCTCCTGGCACATGCTCAAGCGGAAACGTTATATTAGATCAAAGCATCGGGCCAAAGAAAAGGCCGCTATTATCATAGCTATTAAGGTATAAAATCATTTTAGAACCAGGTACTAATATGTAGTATAAAGCATGGAACGGTAAAAATAAAGCATTGACTTAAAAGTGACATCCTGCGTAACTTGCAAATGAACGCCCTGCCTGATAATTTTCAGTATTGCTAATGTATTTTCTATTATTCTCATAAAAAATAGCACCCCACCAGATGATGAAGTGCTACCTTTTATTAAAAACTATTGTTTGATGATCTCTCTAGCTTTGTAAGTTCCGCAAACTTTGCATACGTGGTGAGCCAGTTTAAGCTCTCCGCATTGTTCACATTTCACCATACCTGGTACTACCAGTTTAAAGTGTGTACGACGCTTGTCACGGCGTGTCTTGGACGTTCTACGTTGTGGTACTGCCATTGTTTTCGACCTCCTGAATGTGTTGTTGACCCGTTATAACCCGGGATTTGTTCTTAGTCATCTTGCTTGGTAAAGAATCCTTTCAACGCAGCGAGTCGAGGATCGATCACTGTGTTGTCGCAACTGCAGGTGCCTTCGTTCAAATTTTGTCCGCATTTCTGACAAAGACCAAGACAGTCTGCCTTGCACAATACCGAATCCGGCAAGTGCAGTACGAAGTTTTCTTCCACATACGGAACAAGATCCACAGTCTCATCCGTGATGTAGATGAGTTCTTCATCTTCATCTTCGGGAAGAATCGGCTGCTTAAGCCATTTGAAAGTCTCAGCAAAAGGAATGTTCAATTTGCTGTTCACCTCACAGAGGCAACGTGCACATAACATGTCCACATTTCCTTCCAATGTTCCCACCACGTTCACACTATCGGTTTCCGCGGGCAGCGCTTTAAGGTTCACTGAGAGTGGTGCAACAGCAATTATATCCTTCCGCCCTCTGACAAGTTCACTGACATCCAGGGTTTCCTGGAATTGCAGAGACTCGTCGGCATTTGCCATTTTGCGAAAGTGAATCTTCATAATCATCACTCCAAACAAACAAAAATTATTATACCTAGAATTACCGATCTTTGTCAACCATTTTTCCTTTATATTGTTTCAGGAAGCTGGACAACTTATGATATAACTAATGAATCAATATATCAATTAGGAATTTGGAGTGACACGACCGTGACTACTGTTGGTATTATAGCCGAATATAACCCTTTACATAACGGGCATGTCCATCATTTTAACGAGGCCAAACGATTGTCGGGCGCGGACAGCGCGATTGTCGTGATGAGCGGCCCGTTCACCCAGCGCGGCGAGCCGGCCGTGGTTAGCAAGCGGGCCCGCACAGAAATGGCGCTGCATATGGGCGCCGACCTCGTCATTGAGCTGCCGGTTGGCTATGCCCTGCAGCCGGCGGAATGGTTCGCCTTCGGAGCCGTCTCTCTGCTGGAGGCGACCGGTGTCACTTCAAGCCTGTGCTTCGGCTCCGAAGCCGGCGCTTTGGGTGAGCTGCTGCCGCTGGCCGCCTTCCTGGCCGAAGAGAGCAGCGAACTACAGGCCGAGATCCGCCGCCGCATGGCGCTCGGAGCGAGCTTCCCTGCCGCCTACAGCGCAGCGGCGGCAGCGGCCTGGGAAGGGACTCCCGGCGGCCACGGGAGTCCCTTTGATGCCGAGGCGCTGCTGCGGCAGCCGAATAACAGCCTCGGCCTGCACTACCTCATCGCGCTGCGCCGGCTGGGGAGCGCGATGCAGCCCTTGACCGTGCCGCGTACCGGCGCAGGGTTTCACGACCCGCTGCAGAGCGGGTCGTCCATTGCCAGTGCCACGGCGATCCGCCGCCTGCTTCTGGAAGGCGGATCACCCGCTGCATACATGCCGGAATATAGCATGTCCATCCTGGAAAGAGAGCATGCGGCCGGCAGAGGTCCGGTGAGTCTGGAAGACTTCCGAGACCAGCTGCGCCATGTGCTCGTAACCCGGACCGCAGCAGAGCTGCAGCTGCTCCAGGATATGAACGAGGGGCTGGAGAACCGTCTCCAGCGCGTAATGCCGCAGCTGGAGCAATTCACAATCAGCAGGCTTCTGGAAGCCTTAAAAAGCAAGCGCTACACGCATACGCGCCTTCAGCGCCTGCTGCTGCATACACTGCTGAATCACAGCAAAAAAGAAATGACCCCTTCCACTTTAGCGCAGGGTCCAGGCTATATCCGGATACTCGGTTTCCGGGAGAACGGGCGTAAATTGCTCAAACGCATGAAACAAACCGCCTCGTGGCCCGTCATCACCTCACCGGCAGGCTTTTCTCATCTCGGTCTGGAACGTGATATTCAGGCGGCGGCCGCATACGCCGGAGCTTTCGGCAGTCCGCTGCGCAACGATCTTTACAGCGATTACTTCATGCCGCCGGTTATGGTGTAACCGGCAGCTTCTTCATATATTCCAGCGCGTCGTCCAGCGTCGACACAGGTACCAGCTTCATGTCGGTGCCTATTTTATCGGCTCTAGCTTTTGCTTCTTCATAATTTTTGACAGGGACAAAGAACACCTCTGCCTTCTCGCGGTCTGCAGCTACAATCTTATGCTTAACCCCGCCAATCGGTCCAACATTTCCATCCGCATCAATAGTGCCGGTACCAGCTATACGGTGTCCTTTTGACAGGTCGCCAGGAGTAAGCTGGTTGTAAATTTCCATCGTAAACATAAGTCCGGCAGACGGTCCTCCAACATTGGTGTCTACAAAGCTGACATCTTTGCCTGCAACCTTAGGCTTAACTTTCTGCACTGCCCCGATTACCACCCCCAGACCGGGCTTTACAGCAGCGGTATCTTTATCCTTAACCTCCACCAGGGTTACCTGTTCTTTGACTTCCTTGCCGTCCCGTTGCAGAACGACCGACACTTGATCGCCAATTTTTCTGGTGGATAAGAGTGCTGATAAATTCTCCGGATCCGCAATATGCTTGCCTTCTACACTGATAATCTTGTCGCCGGGCTGAAATTGCCCTTGATTATCCGTGTCTGGAACAGAGAATACATACAAATAATCCACTACATCTTCATAAGGAATATTCGCTGCATGATATGCTGCCTGTACAGCAAAGGATTGCGAACTGTTCATATAGTACACCTGCTCAGCCGCATACTCCTGCTCCGATTTATCTCCAAGCCGGGTTTCTTTCAGGACAACCTCAGAATAGGAGTTAAATAAAGAGGCTATTAGCAGAGCCACATTGGCATAGCTGGCCGACACCGTTGTCATCATAAAGGTGCCTTTCTCATCCTTATCCGCATTCTGCACCTTGATCATCGGCGCAACCTCAGAGGCACTGCCGGGCTGATATACGATGTAGGGGGTATTCATAAAAACTGTAACATAGAGTATAACCACTAAAGTAAACAAGTAGGCGATGGCGCGGAATCCTACCCGGCGTTTCTGTTGCCTCAATGCTTTTCCCTTCTTTCCCGCGGCTCTATGCTTCCTTCAAACGAACTTCAGAAGCTGCACCTTCTCCGGCTATGGCATGATGGTTGTCTGCACTGCATAAATTGATAACAGTCTTCAGCCCATGTCCTAAGTTATGAAGAGGTGATGCTCATAATGAATAATGTTAAAATACGGCGCTTAACTTCAGCCTCTGCACCCTTCGTGGCCGGTGCTGCAGCCATTCTGCTGGCAGTTGCCATCGTCTCAGCACCGGAGTCCTCCTTCGCAGCTTCCCTTCAGGGCCTCAAGCTATGGTGGACGCTGATCTTCCCGGCACTGCTGCCTTTCCTGATCTTATCGGAAATGCTGACCGCTTCAGGCTTTGTTCATGGCTTCGGCGTCCTGCTGGAGCCGTTAATGACCAAGGTGTTCCGCCTGCCCGGAGCAGGAGGGTGGACACTGGCACTTGGCATGACTGCAGGATTCCCCGCAGGTGCAGGGGGAGTGCAGCAGCTGCATAAGCAAGGCAGTATATCAGACAAGGAGGCCGGACGGCTGGCCGCGCTTGCCCATTTTGCAAGCCCGGTAACTCTGGTTATTGTAGTGGGGGTTGCCTTCCTGCACAGCCCTGCCACCGGTTATACCCTGCTTGCCATCCACTGGTTGTCAGGCCTGGCTGCCGGATTCACCGCTGCACTCTTCGCAGGTAGAAGGAACATCGTAGCGCAAGACATCACACGCGTTACACCCCCCCTACCCAGACGTGTTCAGCAGGCCATCTTAGAGGCCCGTGAACGGGATGGACGCAGCTTCGGTAAGCTGCTTGGCGAAGCTGTGGCCTCTGCGGTCCAGAATCTGATGGTCGTCGGCGGATATATGATTATGTTCTCCGTGGTCATCAATATAGCAGCTACCTTATTTCCCCAGCTTCCGCAGTCTCTAGCTGCCAGTGTTCTGGAGATCCATCTGGGTGCAAATGCCCTGACTTCACAAGCCGCAGCACCATTTGTCTTTAGTTCCGCAGGTGTAACCAGCCTGGCTCTCCTGTCTGCAGCGCTGGGGTGGAGCGGAATTTGCGGACAGCTCCAATCATTGACAGCACTTAAACAAGCCAAGGCCCGCTTTATCCCCTACGCCGCAGTCCGGCTGCTGCATGGCTTGTATGCTTTCGCCTTTACCTTTCTGCTATGGAAGCCGCTGCTTAACGTCCGTGCAGTTGTTCTGCCGGTAATCAGCCATACAGATGCAGCAGTAACTCCGGATACCTTAAATCCTTTTACCGTCTGGAACATGATTCCGCAGCTGCTGAGCCTGCAATCCATATTGCTGCTGTTATTATTGCTGTTGTCTGCCCTGGTATATGCTATTACTTCGTCCGGGCGTCCAGCTGGCTGAATTTGAGCTTCATAGCATGTTCGACCTCAGGCGCAACAAAGTCCGAAACATTCGCACCAAAGTGAGCCAATTCTTTCACTACACTCGAGCTAAGATAGGAATATTTCGGGTTCGTCATCATGAATATGGTCTCCACTTCGGGATCAAGACTATGATTAATTGAAGCGGTCTGCAGTTCATACTCAAAATCGGTGACCGTTCGAATCCCGCGCACGATCACCTGGGCGTTCTTCTGGCGGAGATAATTAACCAGCAGATCACGGAAGCTGTCAACCTCGACATTCGGAATATCCGCCGTAGCCTGCCGCAGCAGCTCCGTGCGCTCCTCCACCGAGAACATCGGGTTTTTGCTTAAATTATTGAGTACGGTAACAATCAGTCTGTCAAACTGTTTAGCTGCGCGCCGGATAATATCCATATGTCCCATAGTTACCGGATCGAAGCTCCCCGGATAGATGGCGACACGTTCTTTTCTAATTTGCAGACTCATCATTACCCTCCTTACCACTTCCGGCAGCTTCCCCCGGAGCAGCTTCATACTGATAAATGGAGATCGTCGTCTCTCCGTATACAGCCTGCCGCGTTCTATAGAACCCTGGAATATCCTCAGGATAGACGTAGCCCGATTCATGTTCCAGCACGATCACTGCATCAGGTTTAAGTAAACCTTTCTGGGCCATCGCCAGCATCAGTTCATCCCCGTGCTTTAGCCGATAGGGCGGGTCCAGGAAAACAAGATCAAAGGTACGCCCCCGCTTTTCAAGCGCGCTAAGCGCTCTACCGGCATCATTGCGGTACACTTCCGCTTGGTCTTCCATTTTGACCGCCTTCAAATTGGAACGCACCGTATCAATGCTCTTCTGCTCCATATCCACAAAAACCGCACGGTCCATCCCTCTGCTCAGCGCTTCGATCCCAAGGCCTCCTGTGCCGGCAAATAAATCCAGCGCTGTTCCCCCCTCGAAATACGGGCCGATCATGCTGAATACTGCTTCCTTCACCTTGTCGGTCGTAGGACGTGTTCCGCTGCCCGGAACACTCTTCAAGGGTCTCCCCTTTGCACTTCCCGATACAACTCTCACCGATTCACCTGCTCTATGTCTCTGTTTATTACGCCGGTTAGGGCATAAGTCCAAGCCTATAGTACCACAATTGTCCGGTTAAATAAAAAGTTTGTCTGGATGTGTCATTTTAGAGGTGCAGATATTTTTCAGCTTCGATGTATAAGAACGTTCATTCCGGGACAACATGTAACTATCGGCATTGCAAAATGTCGTAGACAACCGCGGAGCAGGCTTACGTTTCCCCATAAGCTCTTCGTCCGGTTTCTCCTCTCCCATGAAAGAGGCCCTAGAAATAGGGCCTCGATTTTGTGTGTTAATGCTAAATTATAGTTGAGATGATCTGCTCATTTTTCACTTCTAATATATACTCCTTATGCACGAAATCCCTGCCGCCGTTTTTTTCATACCAAGCACATACTCTTGTAACATGATCACTGTCAGCGCGGACTTTTCCTTCTATTTCTTTATATTTTTCATAACTCTCGTATTCCCAAACAGCAAAAATTTCGGTAGTCATAGCTGTAGTTGGGACCATCCATCTTCCTACTAGGCGGGCACCATGTTTCATTTGATTAGGCAGGTTATTCTGATTAAAATGCATATTAAAGATATCAACAAATTCATTTTTAACGATATAAATCTTTCTCCTGTAAAACACAAACTCCACATCCTTTCTATAAATCAAAACACCCCCTAAAATCTCCACCGGATAAACCACGCTTATCCCAATGATGACTTTAAGAGGTGCCCTCAAATACTCTTGTTATTTTATGAACATTTCTATTGCCCTTTATTTATAATACGAAGTAGTCAATGGAATGAACATGGCCGCGCCGTCTTCAACTTGCCCGGTTACATAAATTGAATCTACTCCTGCAATATCTGCTTCTATGGTTACAAGTCCTTGCTCAGCAGTAATGTTCTGCTTTTTGAGCACAGTGTCCGTATCACTATCCTGTATGGTGAAGTCTTTAATATCGCCGCCGATTGCCGCAACCTGAATGTACAGCTTCTGGTATTTATTTTTAGGGTAGAGCATGAAGGAGCTGCCCCGTGTTCCGCTGCCATTGTCGAAATGGACATCTTTATAATCCTTGTCCAGATAAACCGTTTTGTCCGGGTCTTTAGTGTGATAAGAAGAATCAAAGCCGGCGGCAATGGAAACGCCTTCGAGTTGTTCCCCTAAGAGTATAGTATTGGCGGCTGGATCGAATTTAACGGCAACCCCTAGCAGGTCAGATACAGCTCTGACTGGTAAGTAAGTGGTATTGTTATAAGTAATCGGGGCTACCACTGCACCGCTGCTGTTCTTAAGCTGAACGGGCTGACCATTGAGTTTAAATTTCATACTTGGATTCAGGAACGCTTTGATCTCCTGAAGGTTGGCACCGGCTACAACTCCGGCTCCCATTCCCCCGAGCACAGCAAAAGCAGTAAACGCAGCAATCATTTTCTTTTTCACTTTGTGAATTCCCCTCCGCATATATAAAATTTTAAATTCCTATATTGGGAGTATAATGAATCGTTCCCGGGTATGCAATATTTTCCTGCTCATAAAAAAAGAACTACCACAAAGGCAGTTCAATAAATTGGATATGCGGCTGCGAGATTTTAACGTCTTTGACGACTTCTTTATAGCCTTTTTCCGAAAGAAAACACTTCTGCTCTATTCCCTTCAGATTCTCCCCGAAATAAGCGACATGGAAGGTTTTGTCGAGCTGAATGATGTTGGAGACATTAATCAGGGTATTGCGGTCTGCCAGGACAAAATTGTAGCCTGAACTTGTAAGTGTCGTTACCCAATATTTCAGCGTGCCGACTGTATAAAATACTTCATCCTTTGTGTGGACTACGATTCTATATAGATTTCTTTCGAATTCCATGTATGTAATTTCGGTAATATCGAGTGCGGACAATCCGCTGTTACCTTTCACATCACGGGTCACAGATATGCTACTCAAGATGACCAACTCCAATACTATTTCAATAATTCCTCCGGAACCTCCGGCTGATGTACAAAAAGAACACTAGGAACAGCATCTACTACTAAAACAGCCAGGAAGGCTAAAACCGACGCCAGTTTATAAACGGCTTTGCGCTGAAATGTTCCTATGACTTCCGCTCCCCTTTTTCCATACGATTACTAAACTCACAGCCTGGGCCATAAAACTGGCCGCAATAACCGGAGATGCAATAAAGAGATTCGTAACTACAAGTGCGGCTGCGATAAATTTCAGCTTTGGCCAGTGCTTCGCGGGTATTCTCGTCTGCATGTCCATTCCGATAGGTGCAATCAACAGAACAAGCAGCAGACTCAGACTGTTCATTAGCTGAACATACAGAATATCCGCCTGCACATAGGATAAAGCTGTAAACAAAGCCGTTGTAAACAGTACGCAGCCAAGTCCTGATTGAAGATGCACCCCGCCCGAGACTTGCCGAAGCAGCGCGAAGGAGATCAGAATTAATACGGCTTCTGCCGTTTTACCTATAATCACTGATATCAATAACGTACATCCTATTACAAGTACCACGTTGAGAATAATCGCTACAGCAAATTTCAGGACTGCAAAGGATGCCGGATGTTCAGGGACGACATTTTTGATTCTTGCCGCGATCCATCCTGCCAGGTTCTCAAGCATCCTCCCGCTCCTTTTTCGTTGAATAATATAACAGGAATGCGGACATCACGATGAAGAATGCAATATCGATCCAAAGGTTTTTATAAACCAGCAGCACGGATATGCCGATCAGAAAAATAATGATCAACACAGTCAGTACAATATCTTCCAGCTTAAATCTCAGTTTTTCCATATCAAAGGTAAAGCCCTTGCCCTTACGATATGCGAACCAGAAGACTGCGAACACTACAGCAGCAGATGCTGTCTGCAGGATGTACCCGTTGATTGTGTGATTCTCCACCTGCGAAAGGGAACCGAACATAAGCAACACCAGTGCTGACTGGATAACGGCAAAAATCACATATCCGGAAATCGTTGCAATAACTGAAAAAACAAACGGCATCCTGACAACTGCAGCAAAAAAGAATATAAAGACCATAATTGTGATGAGAGGTGAAATATTGGCCAGATCGAGTTCATTTCTCAGCAGATAGCTTTGCAGATTATTGATCAAAATAATAAACATAGCAGGCCAGAGGTACGCCCTCCATTTAAACCGGAAGAGTGTCATGATCAAATAATATAATGATACCGTTTCAATCGTTGAGAAAAACATAAATCCTGCAATATCCCACGACAACACACAACACCGCCCGGCTACTTATTCATTCACAGGCTTAATTATATAGCTTTTGACTTACATCCGTATAGCTAAAATATCTGTTTTTTCATACGGCTGGTGCCATATTGCATCCTTTAGTTCAACTCTACGAGTCACCAATTTCTTGTTCTAATCAACACAAAAAAAACCGTCCCTATAGGGACGGCCGTTACTTCAATATGAACTTAAAGTCTCAATAGTATTGTGCTTTGATCCATATTCCCATATCCATAATGACCTGAGGGTCCAATGTGCCCGGTACATTATACTCTTCAGTTGTTCCGGCTCCGGCCCCGTCATAATTGACAAAAAAGTGATTCAACCCAGGGTACAGCTTAAACTCTGCCGCAGCATTATTCTTGAGGACTTCTTTCCACAAAGGAAAGTCTGTACCGGCAAATATTTGAAAATCATCTGCTCCTTGCATGACGAGTACGGGCTTGGAAAGCTTTCGGGCCAGCTCCGCCGTATCATGCTGCTGCATTTCCTGCAGATAATAAGCCGGGATTCCAAACACAGCCGGTGCCTGCTTGGCCTGTTCAGCGGTTAATGAGGACAATGCCTTAGCTTTCATAAGTTCACCGTCCATTGCCGAGACCGTTTGAGCTTTGAGCGGATTACTATCGTCTAGCGTATGGATAACATTCATGTTCTGATCATAGACAATTTCCCATAGCTTCCGCGGAGATCCTGCCAGCAGTATTAATCCGGCAAAATCACCGCCGTCCGCATCGATTCTCGGAGCCAGCATCCCTCCAAGGCTATGTCCGGCCAAATACACATGCTCCGGGTCCAGCCGTTTATCCGACTTCAGCAGCTTGGCCGCGAGTATGGCATCGTCTACCGTTTCTTCTTTTACAGTAAAGCTTGCTGCCATATCTCCTATAAAATCTTTTGGATAAACGTACGAACGCTTGTCATACCGCAGGACAGCAATCCCTTGCTGCGCTAATCCCCAGGAGATGTCACGAAAGGGCTTATAAGCGAATGCTGTTTCGTCAAGATCGGTTGAACCTGATCCATGAACTAGCACTACAGACGGAAGCCGGCCAGACGAATGCTCAGGAAGTGTCAGAACTCCTTTTAACGGATGTGCAGTACCTTCGCCAACTACTACCGTCTCTTCGGTTAAGCCTTCCGGAAGCTCCCGCTCCACAAAGGGTTCAGCAGCAGGTGTAAACCTTAAGCCGGTTAACCGGGCATTATTGTCCACAGTGATAATCATGTTTAAATTGCCTTTGGAGAATTCCACCTTAGCCTGAATAACGGTTTGTCCGTTAACTTGTGTGGCAGTAGCCGAGTCCAACTGAACAAAGGTACCATATGGACCCTCCAGACTCGCCCAACCCGACTGAAGTGCAGAGACTGGAACCAGTTTTTTAAGCTCTGCACCGAACAAATCCTGCCAAAGTTCCTCAAACTGGCCTGAATTCAACAACAGTACTACGTTGTCTGCGTATTTCTGCGGCGTGCTTACGGCTGCTTGGAGCGAAACAGCGTCATATGCGGTAATTAATACCAGCGCTCCAAAGAAAGATAACGGTACATATATACGGTTGTTCTTAATCATAGCCTTGCCGTCGATGGCAAGCCTTTCCTTCCCGCCTAGGACAAGCGTACCTTCTCCCAGCCTAATTACACCCTCACGTCCATTCCCCTTCAATTGCAGGCTGTTCTGTTCTTTTATGTAAATGACCTCGTAACCTAGCGCTTCTCCTACTGGACGGACAGGCACCATAACCACCGAGCTGTTTACAAAAGGGGTAATTCCAGCCGGAACCTTTAGGGGTTCGAAGTTGACGGTGACGCCTACTTTATCTTCAGCACCATGCACCACCGGTAAATCCCACATTCCTCCAAGAAACAGCAGACTGCAGATTATTACCAAGACTAACCCTTTTCGCACTTTGACAGCACTCCTCACCGGATAGAATCCAAACTATTCACAAATTATTTTTCATTTAAAACAGGATTTGGCGAATTGCAGATTAGCTATCACTTCAAAGATCCCGGGTCAGACGCAGCATATCTCTGCATATCATTCCATTCTCATAAATAACTTCCGGGTAATGCCTCGTGAAATAATCCAGCTCCACACCTACAATCCTGAAGCCGCATTTCTGATATAGTGCCAGTTGACCCACGCTCGAATTTCCGGTTCCTACTTCAACCGTTTTAAACCCTTGTATTTCAGCTAACTGAATCGCATGTAACACAAGTTTTTTCCCGAGCCCTTTTCCCTGATGGACCTCAGCCACAGCAACATTTACCAATTCGGCAGTATCAGGGCGTGTAGGAAGCAACACGTAAACACCCGCGACTCCCTCTTCATCAAATGCTGCATAACATTCACCTCTTTTCAGATAGGCCTCTACTTTTAATTGTGATGGATCTGCTGACAGCAGCAGGTCCATCGGCGGCAATTCACCGGCAGCCAGCTTCCTAATATACATAAACTCCTCCTAATCCTCATCCATATTCCTCCAGTATAACTTAACCGATGTCTGATTTTACGCACAAAAAAAGGCGCGACCCTGACAATTTCAGGAAACGCGCCATTTGCTTACGCTCTTAGATAAAGCAGGCACTCAAGATAATAACAAGCAGGATATAAAGAACCAGGATCGCACCAGTAGATGTCCAAGGACCAACCGGACCTACATTAGCACCGCCTACATTACCGCCGTATCCGCAATCTGCACCCATGAGATAACCTCCTTCAAAATAATGACTACAAAATAGAATATGTACGATTGTTACAATCAGATTGGGCGAAACGGCTTAAATTAGACTGGGCACTTAAACATCTTGTCATGCCCGCTAAGGGCATGACAAGACGTAAGGCTGCAATTAGTCTGAAACCAAAATTCCATCAAAGCTCTCCGGACCGACACGGACTGTACCCAGCAGGTTAGAGGAAACGAATGCCGTATAAGTCAATTGCGGTGAAACCGGCGGATTAAAATCAGCAGCAGAAAAGGCAATGACCTGTGGTGCAAGAAGGCTAAGGTTGAAAGTAGAGGTTGCGGAATAGACCACCGGATCTGTTGGAAGCGTACCCCGGACTATGGTAATCGTAATACCAACCAGGGCCAGCGGAAGCTGTAATGAAATCGTTCCTTTCAATAGCACCCGCGGATTCGTAGTAATACCCGAGGTAATCAGGCCAATTTGACCGAATAACTGGGGGGCATTGATCGCCAGAATCGGGATGGCAATAGAGTTCGCCGTGCTGGCATTCTGTGAAGTTCTGGCATCCAGATAGGTTCCCATATAAAAGCACCTCCTTCCATTACTGCATATCCTATTGTATTGATCGCAACAGAGAATTGCTTGTTCAGATCACCAGCAGGCAGGAGCTCAAATTTAAGCAGAACGATCACTATATGGCTATTTGTCTTTGGTCGATCCATCTCTTTTGTTAAAGGCTAATTCAAAAAGTCCGGTGGCTGATAGACCGGCCAGTCCGCCTGCCCACAGGCGTAGAACAAGTGTCATATCCGTAAAGGGGTAGGCAACAGCGCCGACGAATAAACCGATTGCCAAACCTACGGCCGGAACAAGATTACGGGGAATGTTCACACTGTTCTTTACCAGCTGCACAAGTGCCATAACAAATACAGCCAACACCGAGGCGAAAGCCAGCACATTATTCAGCGCCTCATTGTTCATCTTAATCCCCCCCTGGCACCAGCAAGCCTGCTCTGTTCAGCACCGTGAGCAAACGATAAAAATCATAGCTTCCCCCAGCTGGTGTATCCAGCAGTCCGGCAGCTACAGCCGCATTAACCGCCGGCCCTGCCCATACCGGAACATTCATCACTGTCCGGCCTTCTATTGCGCTAAGGCGGTCCGTATGACCGGCAAGAAGAACCCGCAGTTCCTTTAATTCCATCTCCAGATTCGCAAGCTTCTGTTTATCTTCAGCCGACATCTCTTCATCCTCCTTCACTTCATCAAATTGGTATAAATTATAGGTATCCATAATTTGGATCAGCTTGGCAGCGTAATTCGGATCTGTTGCATAACCGGCTGCAGCAATCTCGCGGGCGGCTGTTTGCCCGTTAACGCCGATTACCCTGGTGTAGAGGCCGCGGTTCCAGGAGACCCCTCCGATGAGAACTGCAGAGTGGTCTGCTACTGATTCTCCCCAGTCATGGTAAGCGCGAAATGCTGCAGTCACGAGCACAGGTTTACCGTTTAAATATTCAGTTGTCCGGATGGCAATGCTTCCTGCCGGACCGCTTCCTTTCATTCCAAAAAGGTTATTGGCTTTTACCGTCAGACCGCTGTTACCCCATCCGGATTCCAGCGCGGCTTGTGCGATCGTGAGCGAGGCGGCAATGTGACTGCGCTGCATCTCCGTTACTGCAAAGGGAGCGATTCTGGATATGAATTCGGCATTTGTCATTCTTTCACATCCTTTCTCTACATTAAATGCTTATTCCGCTGAATGGCTTGTGCGGATTCCTACTACTAAATTTCAATTTTATGGATCTAGTATTGTTAAATAGTAAATTTTGGCGTAAAATATAGTATAAATTAACTATACGGGAGGGTCTAATAGACTATGCCTTCATATTATTTCAAAGAGGTTTGGACACCTCTAAAGTGGATTGGGATAAAGTTCTTCCATGATGACGAAGGAAAACTCTGGATCAAGTGGTGGTCTAATCCACGTAAAAGAGTGCACTAATTGATTTACATAAGCTGAATATTTCCAACTCTTAATCATAAAAAAGCTCTTTTGGTCAGCAGGACGTTTTTAGTCGTCCCCTCCCAAAAGAGCTATTTTTTGCTTCTTCCAGCTGCTTAACTGGCTGCCTCAAATGTAATGCGGTTCTTGCCGCTGCGTTTAGAAATATACAGCGCCTCGTCAGCAAGCCGCATCGTTTCACTGGTATCCGCCCCGTCTGGCGTCCACACTGCTGCACCGACACTGCAGCCGACATGAAGACTGTGGCCTCCGATCATAACCGGAAGATTAATTTTGCTGATAATCCGCGCTGCAACGATTTCGGCTTCATACATTGGTCTTGCCGCTGAAGTATGAAGGATGACAACAAACTCATCCCCCCCTAAACGGGCAACAATCTCATGCTCACGGGTGCAGTCCAGTAGCCGTACGGCTACTTGCTGCAGCAAGGCATCCCCGGCCGCATGTCCGTAGGTATCATTCACTTTTTTGAATCCGTCCAGATCTAAATAAAGAAAGCTGAGCGTTGTCCGGTTTTGCTGCGCCTTACTGACGGCAAGAGCCAGAAATTCTTCAAGGGCTGCCCGGTTCGGCAAGCCGGTAAGGACATCATGCAGCGCCATATCAGACATATAATTTAGCTTGCTTTCCGTCTTGGTCAGATTGCCTACGAGATTCCGTAGGGAGGCTGACAGAACGGCTACATCTTTGATAAGCGAAGAGGATGGAATCTCTGCATCAGCAGCACCGGAGCTGAGCAAATCAGCTGTATAGGAAATAGCATTCAGTGGGCGTGCAATCCAGCCTGCCAGGAACCAGCCAAGAATTCCGAAGATCACAGCAGCCGCCATTCCGCTTAGGATGATAAACCGTTCAAGCTGATGGACAGAAGCGAAGGCGATCTCTGCCGGCTGACGGATAATCACGGACCAGCCCAAACCCGGGTAATTCAAATACCCGTCTCCGTAAGCATAACCGGTCAGATAAGAATCTTCCCCCTTCTGCTTTTCCACTATCCATGAGTTTTCACCATTCCGTGCTTTCCGGAGTGCTTCATCCGTCATTTTTTGGCCGACCAGTCTGTCCGGTCCCAACAGGACAGTATCATCTTTTTGGCTGATCACCAGCACCTCGACATCGGTCATCCGATCTTTCAGTGGAGCGAGGATGGACTTTTCCACCTCACGTGACCATTCCCAGCTGAGATGCGCCGCCAGCACGCCGGTGACTTGCCCCTGTTTACTGTATATTGGAACACTGACATCTACGAACTGCAAATCTTCACCGCCCGGATTCGGCAGCAGCTTGGACAACAGAACGGCGTCATGCACATCTCCAATAAACAGACCTTTAATCCCTTCCTGAAACACGGGTCTCTGACTTATATTTTGAGCTAACAGAATATTATCCGTTGACGAAAGGACATTTCCGGCAGGATCGAGAAAACCCACCCAAGTGAATACGGGCAGACTGCTCTTCAGCTGATTCAGCAAACCGCTGATTTCCGCCTTGTCATATGGCTCCTGAAAAGCATTCAGCTTACTTAACACTTCCACTTCCCCGGAACGGGACCACATAAAGTGGTCCAGCTTCTCAGCCATCTGATAGGCTTCTTCCGCCAGTGAACCTCCAATACTTTTCTCCACTGATTTCGTAGACTGGCTGCCGATCACAAAAATCAGCAGTGCAGTGAGCAGAATGATAATTACGGCAAAGGCGCTGGAAAATAGAGTCCGCAGGTTAAACGACATACACATTCATTCCCCTTGTCGAAAATAGTCGATATTTTTTTATATCGGATAAATATACCCGAATGATAAGCATACAGTATGTACTTTCTTGATTAAGCTCACATGTTGTATCAAAATTGTACTGACTTCTCCAGATGATAGTGCTTACATTAGAACGATATAGTATACTCTGCTCAGCAGTACATGCTAAATTAAGGAGTGGACGTTGATGACAGAACAATTTGAAATGTATGATGACCCCTTTAAAATGCTTATCCTTCTAGCGACGCTGGTATCCGAGAAGCTGGGTACTGAGCTCAAATATGAGCAGGTTCCTTCTTTTGAGAATGAAACTTTCTCCATCCGGCATGAGAAGTTCACCTACAAAAAAGATGGCACAGAAATTACGTGGTTTGAATTCCTCGGCCGCGACATCGCCTCCACCCATGACCTTACCCGTTCTGAATATAACAAAATGTTTGTTGAATGCATGGCTTCTCTATACAAACTGTAAGGCAACAAGAAGAAACGGCTTTGCCGTCTTTTTAAGGACGGCATCCGTTTCTGCGAGAAAGAGAATGATAATTTAGAGTGTGAAACATATAAATTCTTATCTTTTAAAAAAGCAGCCCCGTTCTCTTCATTAAAAGAGCGGAGCTGCTTTTAAATTTCGCTTAGTCTACCTTTGCACCTAAAGAACGGGCCAGCAGCACAGCCTGCTCCACATCGATCCGCACACCTTTTAAATCCAGACTTTTCAGATCGATTCCATCCAACTTCGCATCGCGCAGATCCGCACCCTCCAGCTTACACTGGGTCAGCCGTACACGGCTTAAATCAGCACCGCGCAGATTGCTCTTCTGTAAATTGCAGCCCAGCAAATCTGCTTCCAGAAACCGGATGCCACGCAGATCCTGCCGGGCCAAATTGACATGCCTGAGATTTGTATACGACCAATCTCCCCCAGCCAGTGTAATTCCGTCCATCGCAGCGTTCGAGAAATCAGAGCCAACCATCTTACAATCCACGAATTTAGACACGAATAGATTCGCCCCTGTGAATTTGCAGTTGGTGAATGCTGCCCCTTTATGTACGGATGCATTCAGCTGTGCCCCGGTAAAGTCACAATCTGCAAACCGGCAGCCGGTTGAGGTCATTTCTTCCATTGAAGCCCCTTTAAAGGAGCAGCGTTCAAAGGTGCAGCCGTTCAGTTCCCCGTCCTGCAAAGCTGCATAATCAAAATTATGATCTTGAAAGGTTTCATTGTCGTATTGATACATGATAGCGCTCCTTTAGTTCCCTGACTGAATAAATAAAATATTTTCTATTAAAATAGCACTTTAGTAGATTGTTCTCATTCTGTCATTTCGATATAATAGCAAAAAAACTAGCGGAGGTAAACGATGGACGACTCCAGCAGAAAAGAACCGTTCCGATATGTAATGAACCAGCCGATTGAATGCTGGCTTGAAGTTCCAGCGGGTAATTCCGGACCGGGAGCCGGTAAATTAACAGAAGGTGTACTGCTTGATCTTAGCCGTTCCGGCTGTAAAGTACGCACTTCACTGAACCTCCGCTTTACTTCAGGGGATACGAAGCTAATTATACATTTCCGTTTAACAGACGTGAACCTGCAGTTTGAAGGCAGTGTGCGCTGGGGCTGGATGTTCGGCATTGGACAGTTCCAATACGGAGTAAGACTAGAGCTTAATGAAGAAGAAGAGGAACTGCTGCTGCGCGAGCTTGAGCTATGGACAAATACGCGCAAGGCTCAATAAAAGCCGGTAAGATCCGCTATTCTATGGATAGAAGATGTCCTTTCCCGGGGATCTTTTTTTTGCGCAAAAACGAAAGCAAAGCTGCGGAACAGCTCTGCTTTCGTCATTTTGAAACCCGTCTTCTACAAATCTGTTCTTTTCTTCACAAGTACGGTTGTAGTATAGATTAATAGGCCTGCTACCGCTACTTCAAATATTACCGGCCACACATTAGATCCTACGTAGTTCAGCTTCAGTCCACTGGGAACATCAGAAGCTTTGAGCACCTCGAACCGGAAAGCGTTGTCGATGCCTAAAAAATAGCTTTTGAACAAAAGCTGCTCCAGATAAGCCACCCCGTTCTGCAGGCCCGCGAGCACAGCAATTCCAATCCATATCTTCCCTCTGACCCTAAGACTTCTCGCAACAGTACAGGCAAACATAATCATGAGCAGTACGAATCCGGCAGACCATGTACACTGAAGCGCGCTTCGTAAGGCAACCGTCCAGAAATTCCCCGGCAAGAAATCTGCTGAATAAAACAGGACATATAACCCCAGGTGGATCAGTCCTACAAGCATAAGAGTCAGCAGCAGCATCCAGAATTGAAGAATTGGTGCCAGGACGGTATACAGGGTATTTACAGGAAGCAGCCTGCGCGCATAGGATTTCAGATTACGGTTATAATTAATCACCGTGATGAAGAGGAATATGACTCCTATCGAAAAATAAGTAAGCAGGTGCCCGGAAATGACCTCATTGCTCGTTGTGCCTGAGGATACCCAAATCCCGGTATGAATTAGAATCATAATCACAAATGTTGCAAGAATCCGGTCACGGCTGCGTCTAAAATCATAACGAATCAGCTTCAGCATTCCGCATACACCTCTCTGAACAGCTCATCGATACTTTTCCCCCGCTGCTGCCGCAGTTCCTCTACATCACTATGCAAGACGAGTTCCCCTTCTTTAATAAAAATCACCTCATCAAAGATCCGTTCAATATCCGACACGAGGTGGGTGGAGAGCAGAATCGTGCTGTCCTCTTCATAAAATTCCATCAAAGCGTTCAGGATTTTCGTCCGGGCAACCGGATCCACTCCGCCAATCGGCTCATCCAGCAAATACAGTCTGGCCTTACGCGAGAGCGCCAGCGTAAGCTGCAGGCGTTCATTCATCCCTTTGGATAGTGCCCGTACTTTATCCTTCACGTTCAGCTTCATAAACTCCAGCATGCGGTGCGCTTTGGCCGGATCAAAGTCAGGATAAAAATCCTCCATGAACCTGAGCGCATCACCTACCTTCATCCAGTCCTCCGTCAGCGGCTGATCCGGCATGAATGAGACCAATGATTTGCTCTCCCCGCCCACCGGAGTTCCCAGCACGGAAATGCTGCCGGAGCCCGGCTGTGCGAGTCCGGCGATCAGCTTCATCAGAGTGCTTTTTCCGCTGCCGTTGCTGCCAAGCAGTCCAATAATTTTACCGGCGCCGAGTTCAAAAGTGACATTGTGCAGCGCCTGTTTAGAGCCGTATTTTTTCGAAACCTGCTCTACCTTGAGTATCCTGTCCACCCTTACATCCCCCTACTTTCTGTCCTTCGCAGCAATATTCTCCGCCACCGCCGTTACAATTTCTTCACTCTGAAACCCTAGCTCCTGCATTCCGCGGATGAACCGGTCGAGAATGTCCCGGGCCATTTCTTTTTTGATGTTCATAATGGTCTCTTCCTTCCCGGTCACATATCTGCCCATGCCGCGCCGTGTCTCCACAATCTCTTCACGCTCCAGTTCCTGAAAGGTTCTTTGTACCGTGTTTGGATTAATTTGCAGTTCTGCCGCCAGTTCGCGCACCGAAGGGATTTTGTCACCGGGCTTCAGCTTGCCTGTGATGATCTCTCCCTTGAGGTAGTTCATGATCTGTAAATAAATCGGCTGGTTGTTGTCAAATTCAATCGTCATCAAGCAACGTCCCTTCGTCTGAAGACGGTAAATCCTGCCAGGAGGAATACTAGTATATACACAGCAAGCATTAGGATCGAGAAACCTATGGTCATTCCAGGCAGCGGAGGATTACCGCCATTGCTGTACGCGGACAAATCCAGGTTAGGGAACAGAAAATACTTATAGAACTCCCGGTTAATCACGATTTTATCCATAGTCACTGCAAACATGGCGATCCCGATGGTCACTCCCGTAGAGTTGGTCAGCACCCCCAGCATAAAGACAAGAGTTGCATACATAAACGTATACACAAATCCGTACAGCATGGACAGCAGGATATCCGCTACCCCTGTGTCCCCGCCTCCGGCAGTAAACCAGAACAGGCCCGATAGGAATATCGCTGCCGCTGCCACCAGGGTCAGGCTAAGGGCATACAGCAGCACCGTTACATATTTCGAAGCCAGAATAGCGGTGCGGCTGCGGGCACGGATGAGCAAAAATTTGACGGTTCCCTGACTATGCTCCTTGGCTACAATCCCTGCAGTACCGATGATGGTCAAAATGGCCATGACCTGGCCCATTCCGGTCGGGAGCAGCATTTGCTTCGTGAACTCCGCAGCGGAAGCAAACGTCTCCGGTGATACTGAATGAATAATATACCCGAGCACCAGCGGAAAGAGCACAAGAATCAGATGGGGTACAAAAAAGGAGCGTTTCTTAAACAGTTTCAGCCACTCGTTAAGAACCAGGTTACTAAATTTACGCAATGCGGTTCCCTCCTGTCCATTTCAGGAAATCTTCTTCGAGACTTTGTTTATTCTCAGTTATCCGGTATACGCCGACTTTAGATTCGCTGAGTGTTACAACAAGCTCCGGCACCTTATGGTCAATCAGGCGGATATTCAGTTCCTTCTGCATTTCGTCAGTACGGGTCAATTCCACCCCATCCATTGCCTGTATTACGGCCTGCGCTGCTTCAACCTTATCAACACGAACGGTAAGGGTTACCTCATCTTCACTCTTTGCCTCTGCTCCAAGCTGAGTTACCGTGACCAGCGAACCGTTCTGGATAACTACTGCCCGGTTGCAAATCTGCTCAATTTCCGCCAGCATGTGGCTGGAGATTAAGATGGAGATCCCCTCCACCTCCGCAATATTCCGCATATAATCACGCATTTCCCGGATCCCTGCAGGATCGAGACCATTGGTCGGCTCATCCAGAATGAGCAGCTTCGGGGAATGCAGCAGAGCCTGGGCGATACCTAGCCGCTGGCGCATACCAAGCGAATACGCCTTTACCTTTTTATCCATCGCCCCCTGCAGCCCGACCAGCGCTACAACCTCGGCGATCCGCGATTCGGCAACTCCGTCACTCATCCGCAGATACTGCTTCAGATTGTCCAGACCCGTCAAGTGGCCGTAAAACTCGGGATTCTCGATGATTGCACCGATATGGGCAATCGCCTTTTTGAAGTCATTGCGGATGCTGTGACCGTGGACAAGCACATCCCCCTCTGTCATCTTGATCAGGCCAGTCATCATGCGGATCGTAGTTGTCTTGCCTGCCCCATTGGGACCCAGCAGCCCCACAATCTCACCTTTACGAATCTCAAAAGACAGCTGATTCACGATAGCCTTCCCTTTAATCATTTTGCTGACGCCCTTCATCTGCAGCACTACCGGGTCACTTTTGGCTCCGGCATGTTCTGGGCTAACTGTTGTCCGCTCCATGGTATCCTCCCTATATCGAGTAAATTTAGTATCCAGGTTTTCTGTATCGGTGTGTTAGTTACATAGTACACTAAGATAATTATGGTGTAAAGATATGGATGTTATTATTTTTCACCACAGTAGTCTCCCAACCACACCAAAACATCAAGGATACATAGAATAGAGTGGCATGAGAGATTCAAGTGAATCGATTAAGCTCATGCATTATTTATCTAGGGGAGGAATAGCTATGAAGCCGGAGGTTCATATTTCACAGACTTACCCGCGCCTCAGAGTGTATGAGGAAGAAAATTATCGGGGAAGACGCAGAACGTACACCGGAAATCTCGGCATCCGCAACACGGACAATATTCTGGACGGCATTGAAAGCCTGCGTTTCTTCTCGACCAGCAGCAATGCGACATTAGTCCTGTTCAGCAGAACCCGGTTTAGAGGCAGCTTCCGGGTCCTTCGCGGAAACCATAACATCCGTGATCTGGACGATTATATTAACGGCAATGATGTAGAATCGATCATCTCTACCAATCAAAGGCTAACTTTGGCTCAAATCCGTACTATACGCCGTACTGGAAACCTGCCTTCCGGTTACCGGATCATCTGATTCGTTCGATCAGCAGCAAACAAAGAGAGTATGCCTTGGCTTAAATAGCTGCCGGCATACTCTCTTTTTTATTATGTTATGCATATCGCCAAAACTTCACCATCCATCGTATTATGGACAAGTGGTGGCAACAAAACATTCAATTGATAACGGAAAGGAAATCCTGTTAATGATTCTTTTCATTCACCGCAAGGACCTGCGGACTACCGATCTTCCAGCCTTTGATGCTATCCGTGCTGCCGGTTCACGCAGCCTTCATGTGCTTATCCTAGAGCCCTTCCTGTTGCGCAAGCAGCGCTATCTGGAGCATAGCGGGACAAACTTCCTGGCTCACGTGTCCAGCCTGCAGCAGGCCTATTCCCTTCAGGGCAAGCAGCTGCATATTCTTTATGGGGAGCCTGATACCATTGTCAGGAGGCTGAGTGAGGCCTATCCGGTTCAGGAATTGATGATTCATGCTGATTACACACCTTATGCATTACATAGAGACCAGAGCCTGCGTAACACATCGGCTGAACTGGGCATCACATTCAAACTCTATCATGACAGTATGCTCTGTGATCCGGAAGATTTCATGGAATGGTGCGGACGCCGTGAGTCCTTCAAGGTATTCACCCCGTTCTACCGCCGCTGGCGCAGCTACCTGGCCGAGCGGTTCCGGCCGCCTTTTTCTTCAGCCTTGGCTGAGCTGGAAACTTCAGCGCTGGTCGAACAAATTGCCCAAGACTTCATGGTTCCGGAAGAGGTTCAACGGCAGTTAGATCAGACAGCCCCTGACGGACAGATGATAGATGCAAGCCGTTCACTTGAGCATTTTCTAAATCTGAATTTGCAGGGTTATCCTAAAAGCCGCGACCGTTACGCTCTGGAGGGCACCAGCCGGATCAGCCGCCATCTCAATACAGGGGCAATTTCAGCACGTACCGTGTACAGCCGGTTGACTCAGGAAGAAGCAGGAATTGAAGAATGGCTGAGACAGCTGGCCTGGCGGGATTTCTATCTGTATCAGGCCCGCCTGGATACTGATTTTTTCAGCTATGAGAAGGTTTATGATCTGGGTCGTCTGGGAACGAAGTACTTTGAGGCATGGTCTTTGGGGAGGACAGGTATTCCGGTAATCGATGCCGCCATGACCCAGCTGAACGAAACCGGATGGATGCCTAACCGGCTGCGCATGATTACCGCTATGTTCCTGACCAAAAATCTGGGCTGTCCGTTTATTTACGGGGAGCGTTACTTCAGGCTGAAGCTAAGTGATTATGACAATGTGCTGAACCGGGGCGGCTGGCTCTGGAGCTCATCTCTCGGATTCGATGCGTCGCCTTATTTCAGGATTATGAATCCGGTAACTCAATCCCAAACGCATGATCCAAGCGGAAGCTACATCCGCACCTGGTTGCCGGAGCTGGCAGATTTGCCGGATAAGACTATCCATCTGCCCAGGCCGGATGCCATCGTCGATCTGAAAAGTTCAAGGGCACTAGCCTTTGAGATCTATAAAGAGATCCTGAACAGCAAAGGAGCTTCTGTGAAACCGGCCTTTGGGAATGAGTTATAGCCTTCCTGGCTCATTCCTGCTCTTCACGCAAAACGGCTAAGATTTCCGCTGTTCCGGCTGACAGCTGGATTAGGTCTGCTGACAGAAGCCTGGTCTGCTCATGCAGCACACCGGATTCATCGGTACCTTCAAGGAAACGGGTGACAAAATGAAGGAACACATCGATCTTCCGCAGCAGCATCAGTACAGGTATCGCGCTGATTTCGGCCGGTGAGAGCCGGACACTACGGCTAAATCCCCGGCAAAGCTTGCGGATCATCAACTTGTCTTCCGGATGTCCCAGCAGCCCGGACAGTATAACAGCAGGTTCCATCACCCGCAGGTCATAGGTGCAGAATTCAAAATCAAGCAGAGCAGCTACCTCACTAGGATTGGTTGACTGGACCAGAAGGTTAGAAGCATTCAAGTCACCATGCACCAATTGATGCGGCAGTTCCGCAAGCTCATGTAGCGAATCTGTAATGTTCTCATAAGCTTTGTATAGCATTTCCAGTTCCATGCCCAACTCCCTAAAGGGTTCCGGCGGATGCAGACACAGCTCACGGATAACCTCTGTACTGCATAGCGGATAGGATGTCCGCAGCTCATAATATGGCCGGTACACAGGAGTCAGTCCGGGATTGATATCAGCCAGCACAGCCGAAAGAATGCCTGCAGCCTCCCCGAAGGATTCGGCATATCCGGATGCTTCTTCCTTAGGCGTATCTCCCTCGATATACCGGAACAAGCAGGCGAATTTGCCGCTTTCATTGATTTGATACATCGTTTCACCAGTTACGGCTGATACGGGTACAGGTACTTTAAAGGGCAGGTTTTGGCTCCCCAGCTGTTGGAGTACGGCATGCTCAAATTCAATCTTGGCTTTGTCCTTATGCGTATCATATATGCGGAGGACTCCGCGTTTTGTTTGACTTTCCACAAAATAGGTGGTGTTATTCCAGCCCCCGCTCCGTCTCCTCAGCGTCCCGGCCCATTCCGGCCAGGCTTTACTTACTATAGTTTCCACAGGCTTAAGCCTCTCTCTCATTGATCTATCAGCTCAAAGGCAATTGTAAAATCAGAGTCTGGCTGTGTCAATTCTCCCGACTGGATGAATAATAACAATCTTTACAAACGGATTATGGGCATGTATGCGTCTCTGTATTTTTTCCGTTATAATAATGCCATTACATATCACTGGATAAAGGATGGGATTCTAATGGATGCTACTGTCTCTAAACGCTGGCTGCTCGCCAGACTCTATGAGCCGGAACAAACTATAGTAGACTGCCGGTTTACGCTCGGTAAACCTGATGCTGGCCGGGAGAGCTACGAACAGGAGCATATACCCGGTGCAGTTTATCTCGATTTGGAGCTGGATCTGTCCAGCCCGGTGGGTGATCACGGCGGGCGGCATCCGCTTCCCGATCCGCAGGTACTTGCGGCACGTCTCTCGAAGCTCGGAATCGGAAACGATTCACGCATCGTGGCTTACGATGATGAGAGCGGCATGAATGCTGCGCGGCTCTGGTGGCTGCTGCGCTACCTCGGGCATGAGCAGGTGTTCATTCTGGAGGGCGGCTTCAGTGCATGGAAAGCTGAGAAATTCCCGGTCACAGATCATCAGCCGGTGCGGGTGCCTAGCTCATTTGTGCCCAATGTGCAGCCGCAAATGCTGGCAGATGTTGAAGAGGTTCGGCAAGTATCGGAGAAGACGGTTAATGGCGGGACTAATGCTTCCACATCTACAGGGACCGTATTGATCGATTCGCGCGCGGGTGACCGCTATCAGGGCATGAATGAGACCATGGATAAGAAAGCCGGACATATTCCCGGTGCGGTCAATTACTTCTGGAAAGACACACAGAACGCAGACGGCAGCTATAAGAGTGCAGAGGAACTTAAAGAACACTTCGCAGGACTGGATAAAGCTTCCGAAATCATCGTCTACTGCGGCTCCGGGGTAACCGCCTGCCCGAATGTACTGGCGCTGGAGAAGGTCGGGTTTAAGAACGTCCGGCTGTATGCCGGCAGCTGGAGCGATTGGGTTAGTTATGAGGAGAATCCGGTGGCTATTGGGAAAGAGTAAATACAAAGAGCCCGCGCCATGCGCGGGCTTTTATGCTTGAGTTATATCGATGTAGGGTCCTTAGCTTGTTTTCTCTGGTTTCTCTACTTCTACTCCATTGAGGATTAGATGGGGGTGAATCTCTGCCTTAAGCGAATCCGAGACGGCACAGTACTTCTCCTCAGCCATCAGGATGGCTTTCCAGAGCCGGTAATCCGGGACATTTCCATCAATATGAAAAAACAGATCAATCGCTGTAAATCCGGAAGGATTCGTTTCCTTGCGGGTTCCATCTGCTTCAATTTCGAGTCGTGTGATTTCCGGCAGGAACCGGTCCAGAATCATCGTAATATCGATGCCCATGCAGCCACCCAACCCGGCCAGCAGTAATTCCATCGGAGTCATGCCTTCGCCGTTACCACCGTATTTAGGAGTTGCATCCATCCCCACGGAATAGCCGGAAGGACCGGTTGAATCAAACATCCGTTTACCTTTCCAAATGGTCGACACTTTCATTATATTTACCTTCTTCCTTAAATTTCGTTGATTTGGCGCAAGAATCTGCGTGTCCGTTCCTCTTGGGGATCTTCAAAAAACCGCTGTGGAGCCGCTTCTTCGATAATATGACCATCTGCCATTAAAATGATTTTGGTCGCCACTTCACGGGCAAACTTCATCTCATGTGATACTACCAGCATAGTCATCCCCTCCTGAGCCAGCTCACGCATCACACTCAGCACCTCACCCACAAGCTCAGGATCAAGCGCAGAAGTGGGTTCATCGAATAACATGACTGCGGGTTCCATCGCCAGAGAACGGGCAATTGCCACTCTTTGTTGTTGCCCGCCGGAGAGCCGGGAAGGATAATATTCTTCACGATCTGCCAGTCCAACGCGGTCCAGAAGCTTCCGGCCTATAGATACAGCCTGTTCCTTTGGCAGCTTCTTCACGGTGATCAGACCTTCTATCACATTGCCTAGCGCTGTTTTGTGGGGATATAGATTAAATTGCTGGAACACCATCCCGCTCTGCTTACGGATATTCCGGGTGGCCTGCTGACGCAAACGTCTGGAGGCAGTGGCATCTACCACAATCCCATTTACTTCAAAGCTGCCGCCTGAGATGTCCTCCAGACCATTTAAGCAGCGAAGCAATGTGCTTTTGCCTGAACCGCTCGGTCCCAGAACAACAACAATATCCTGCGCTGCCACTTGTATATTAATGCCCTTCAGCACTTCATGATCCTGAAAATGCTTCGATAAGCCTGTAGTCGTTATCATGTTAACGTCATCTCCATGTTCAATAAGCTTTGGCCAATCTGCGTTCGAACCGCTCCAGGATAAAGGCTAGCCCTGTACTCATAATCCAATACATCACACCGATCCCCAGATAAAAAGGCATATATTGATAATACTGGGCAATGAGGAGCTGTGCTTGACGCAGAAGTTCGCTGACCGTGATTACTGAAACGAGTGAGGTCTCCTTCAGCATACCAATGAACGTATTTCCCATAGGTGGTATAGCTATACGCATGGCCTGCGGCAGCACAATTCTGCGCATCGCCTGCCATGGCGTCATTCCGGTTGAATAAGCAGCCTCTAGTTGTCCCTTCGGAACCGACAAAATGGCTCCACGGAACGTCTCAGACAAGTAAGCCCCGGCATTTACACTGAGCGCAATATAGGCTGCTGTCAGGGAACCAAGCGTAATCCCATAATCTACAAGCCCATAATATATGATAACAATCTGTACAAGAAGCGGTGTCCCGCGGATGACCGATACATAGAAACGGGCAATCCACCGGATCGGCGGATTCCCTTTGAGGCGGGCGATTGCCACCACGAGTCCAATCATCAAACCGAAGAACATCGAGACAATCGTCAACAGTAAAGTGTAACCGGCGCCCTTCAGCAAGAAGGGCAGATTGTCGAATACGAGTTGCATAAATACTACCCCCTTCCCGCCATAGGGCGCACACTCCAACATTTATTTTGCAGGTGTCTCATTGAACCATTTCTGAAACAGAGTGTCATATGTGCCGTCTGCCTTCATATCTGCCAATGCTTTATTCATGGCATCCCGAAGCTCTGCATTATCCTGGCGAAGCGCTACACCCGCCATATCGGATTTGATCGGTTCGCCCACCGCTTTAATCTGGAAGCCATTCTCATCCACAATCGGTTTCAAGGCATACAGATTATTAATGGTCGCATCAATCCGTCCTGCATCCAGATCCTTCAGTGAGGTAATGACATCATCATACGTCTTGATGGTGAAATCACCTACTTTTGGCAGCACTTCGGTACGCAGGTAGGTTTCATCGTTCGTTCCTAGTCCCACCCCAATCGTTTTTCCTTTGAAGTCTTCCAGCTTCGTGATATCTGAATTTTTGGTATTGACGATGATTTTGACATTGTTGGTGATGTAAGAATCCGTGAAATCAATTTGCTTCTTACGTTCATCAGTAATCGTAACCTGGCTAATCACGATGTCGAATTTCTCCGCTTGCAGACTTGGGATCAGCCCGGAGAAATCCTGAGTCGTGAATTCTGCTGTTACTCCAAGACGTTTGGCAATTTCCTTGGCGATATCAGGGTCAAAACCGTCAACTTCTTTCTTATCATTCAAAAAGGTATACGGCGGATAGGTTCCCATGGTACCGACCTTGATCACGCCCGCTTTTTTAATTTGTTCCAGTTCATTCGATGCCGTAGTTCCCGAATCTGAGTTCCCTCCGCAAGCGCTTAGTGCCAGACCGAATACAGCCAGAGCTGTTATTGTAACCATAGTTAATTTACGTTTTATCATTATTGTTTCTCTCCCTTTTATCTATTGTTTTCCCAACAATCCGTAAAATTCGAAACTGGCCAATTCACTCGCTAATTGCTGTGCCGAGGCATCGGCAACCTTAGAATGAATGTCTTCGGAGCCAAATAACCAGCGTGAGAGCAAGCCGTCACACATACTCATCAACAGAGCAGCGCGTAGCTCAACCTCTATACCCTCAGGGAGCATTTGCAGCTCTATCGCTCTTTCTATATTCCGGCGAAAAGCTTGCTCCATTGCATTCCGGGTAGCCGAAATACGCTTCCTTATCGTTTGATCGGCTCCATTTCCCATCAGGAGGATCTCCATAAGATGGCGGTTCTCTGCGGCGAAATTGAACAACCGGTGGAACAGTGCTTCTGATGCTTTTACCATATCCGCTATATCTCCCGGATCTTGACGATACCCTTGGGCAATCACTTGCAGCAGCTGTTCCTCGCCCGTTTCGATAATCTCCAGCGCAATTGCTTCCTTGCTCTTAAAGTGCCAGTAAAAGGTTCCTTGCGCTACACCCGCTTCCTGAACGATATCCGATATTTTCGTCTGATGATATCCCAGCCTGGCAAACTTCTCCAGAGCAATCTGCATCAGCTGAGTTCTGCGGTCTATGTTTCCGTTGTTTTCATCTATAGGCAATCCATCTCCCCCTCCCGATTGATTCGTCAGTCAGTTGTCTTTTTTTAAATCCTATAGGATAACTATGTTATTGTCAATAGATTCTTGATATTTCTTCCTTTCGTCAGATATACGACATTTTTTACCAAGCAATATGCCAAGTGCTAATCAGCCGGCCAGTAGCATGACGACTTAAACTTGAGACCAACGGGATTATAGCTCTTCATTAATCCTGCTTCCGTGTCGATAAATTTTAAGTACACATGGAAAAGTATGGAGGAGCATATGAACAGTAACCGCAGAACTGAACCTTTTCGCTACACTCTAAAAGAACCTGCTACATTTGATCTACATATTCTTACCATTAACGGAATCCCCGTCCCCCCCAAACCCGTAAGTGCCCAACTGCATGACATTAGCCGTTCAGGATGCCGCTTATCGATTCCTTTGAACATTAATCCGGAAGCTAACCTGGTACGTATAGGCATGGATATGGCACTCTCCTCAGAATCTATGTACTTAGAAGGAACATTGCGATGGTATAAGGAGGAATCTGATACCTTTCACTACGGCATTCAATTGGACATTCCTGAAGCTGACAAGGATCGCCTTCCAAAAATGCTGCGCACACTGGCTGGTGAAGGTAAAATATTGGTTCGTTGAGAGATACAAAAAAGGAGCATTCTCCGTAAGGGAGTGCTCCTTTTTTGTACACCTGAAACAGCCTCCAAGTTGGATTTGATCCCATACTTATATAAATATTTTAGCTTTCCAAGAATGCAATATAGTATTTACATTGTACAATACATAAGTTACAATCATTCCCAACCAATAACTGGAAAACTCCTCTGCGTTCGCCATTCCTTTCAATCACATAGTTTCTCGGCACGCTGCATTTGTTTTACCATAAACGTCAATCACTTTCGGATTAGCCACATCGGATTCTATTAAAACGGTTAGGCACAGATCAGCGCAAATATTATTCAGAACTAAGCGTATCTACCGAGGGGAGATCAAATTAATATGAATATAGCCGTCAAGTTCATGCAAAAATTCAAAAACGTCGATAACCAGAATAAGCTAAAGGTCTATCGGGACAAAACGGAGCTCATTAAGAAACGGAATATGGGAGCCTGGGATGACAAGCAGCTCCAAGCGGAATCTCTCCGGCTGCAAAAAGAAGCGCGGTCAGGTACACCTTTGGACAAACTGCTTATCGATGCTTATGCGTTAGTCTGTGAGGCAGCAAAGAGAAAGCTCGGATTACAGCCTTACGATGTCCAGATCATGGCTGCTATCGCTCTGCATGAGAGAAATTTGATCGAGCAGCATACCGGTGAAGGAAAAACACTCTCTGCTGTTATGCCTGCATATCTAAATGCACTGACCGGCCAAGGCGTTCATGTGCTGACTTTTAACGATTATTTGGCTAAGCGGGATGCGGAATGGATGGGCCCGGTCTATCGTTTCCTCGGGTTAACGGTAAACTCGGTTCAAGCAGGTATGAGCCTGTACGAGAAACGGGAAGCATACGCCAAAGATATAACCTATGTTACGGCTAAAGCAGCCGGATTCGATTACTTGCGCGACACAATTGCACTAAGCGAAGCCGATACCGTGCATCGTCCTTTCCACTACGTCATCGTCGACGAAGCGGACTCGCTGCTTCTCGACGAAGCGCGGGTGCCGCTAGTCATCAGCGGCGATTCACCCTCTTCCAGGAGCGACGGCTTTCGTTTTGCAGAAGTGGCCCGGCAGCTCAAGCAAGCAGAGCATTACGACTTCGATGAGTTCCAGCGGAACGTTTACTTGAATGAAGCAGGCGCTGAGAAAGCGGAATCGCTGCTGGGATGCGGCAATTTGTATGATAGTCACAACAGTCACTTGCTGACGTCATTAAATTGCGCACTACATGCGGAATCGTTATTAAAGAAAAACATCGATTATATCGTCCGGGACGGCAAAATTGAGCTGATTGAAGAATACACCGGCCGCGTGGCGGAAAACCGGTATTTGCCGGACGGGCTGCAAGCCGCGCTTACGGCCAAAGAGGGGCTGTCCTCCACAACCAGCGGAAAAATCCTCGGGACGATCACCATTCAACACTTCATCAGCCTGTATCCGCAGATTTGCGGAATGACGGCTACCGCACATGCTTCCGCAAGAGACTTCGAAGATGTTTATGCGCTGCAGGTCGTGCAAATTCCGCCGAACCGGCCAAACATCCGGATCGACTATCCGCATAGGATCTATACCCATAAAGAAGCCAAGCTTAAGGCACTCGTACAAGAAATCTCATCCGTCCATCGAACGGAACGTCCAATTCTCATTGGTACGTCAAGCGTCGAAGAGTCTGCCATACTGGCTGAGGCGCTAGCGGCTGCCGGTGTACCTTGCCATGTTCTGAATGCGAAAAACGACGCGGAAGAAGCTAACATCATCGCCAAAGCGGGAGAAACCGGTGCAGTGACAGTGTCTACAAATATGGCGGGACGCGGCGTCGACATCCGGCTCGGCGGAGGCGACCCCGCACAAGCAGAAGTAGTCGCTAAGCTGGGCGGGTTATATGTGATTGGCACCCATGTGAACGAAAGCGTGCGGATCGACGACCAGTTGCGCGGGCGTTCCGGCCGTCAAGGCGACCCGGGAGCTTCCGTTTTTTATGTAAGCATGGAGGACGAGTTACTGCTTCGCTTCGGCATCCATAAAGCGGTTCGCGATCCAAAGCAGGATAAGGCTCTTGAAGAGCCATTACTCAGCAATAAGATCACAAGTATTCAGCGTATTGTTATGGGTCAAAACTTCGATATCCATAAGGAATTGAACTGCTATTCAGATATGGTGGAGGATCAGAGGCGGCTTCTATACGAGGAGCGGCTCCGAATTCTGAAAGGCGAGAAGCCGATGAGTCCTTCGGAGCAGCGGGTCAGGCTTTTTTATATCGACGAGTTCTGGGCTGAACATCTTGCGTTCATTTCTTACCTACGCGAGAGCATCCATTTGGAGAGCCTTGCCAGCCGTAGTCCGATTGACGAATTTCATGCGCAAATCACCGAAGCCTACGAGCAAATTCCTGCTAAAGTAAATAGTGCGTCGGAAAAAATGCTTGAAAGACTCGGAGGTTCGAATGACCCGGCGGAGTGGGAAAAGCTCGGTTTAAAGAGCCCTGCCTCCACCAGGACTTATATTATTAACGATCAGTACCTACAGAATAAGCGAAGCTCATGGACCGGTACGACTGTATTTGCTTATTGGATCCGTATGATTATGAAGCCGGTGTTCAAGCTGTCCAAATATTGAAGACTGAACTATTATCTGAACTGAAACTATTTTTCGAAGCGAATCGTTGTCTCCGTGTTAACTTCGGGGCATACATAATACATCGCCAATGCATCTACGCCGCTTGGCGATGTATTCAATAATACGAACATTCCCTTCATAGCTTCCCCACTCACCCCAGTTTCTCCCCACAGTCGTCTAACGCACAGTATAATATACGAATAGAATATAAGCGTCCCGTTTTTAATACAAATTTTGAATCGAAAGTTTTGTGCAGCATGAATCTCTCATCGGTAAACAGCAAACAGGCTGTTCAGAGAATTGTTGGCTTCAACAGGGAAAAGGATATCTTATCCCAGTGGCTCGCGGCCTCAGATGCAAGTATTTGCGGGTTGCTGTATAACGGAAAGTGGTGGCGATGAATGATCAGTAAGGATGGCATACCGCCTGCAGAAAGATTCGGACAGATTGACCAAATGTGGTTCAGGCTTCGAAGCATCACGCAGAACAATAATCCCAAAGAAGAGTGGTCGCTTCGGCTGCAATTTCTTGAATCGCATATGCTCCTGATTCCGATATTTGGCCAGGGTTGGATAACAGTAGATGGAAAATACGCTGAACTCAGACCAGGATTTGTGTTTGTTTGCCTGCCGGGGCAGTTGATCGAAGCCCGTCTAGAGGGTTCAGGAGACCAGAGATTGTACATTCTGCGGTTTGATGTATTTGGTCAGCTTGATCTGCCTGAACATCAGGGACAGACAAGCTCATCAGAGCTTCTTATCCCCTTCCCCTTGGAAGGTGAAGCAGCGATTACATCAACTATAACCTACAGCAAACACTGTGAGGCCATCGGCGCTTCCATGGAAAGCATAAACCCCTTGAAGCGGCTGCATGCCCAGAGCGGATTCTATGAGCTGCTGTATAGTCTGCTGAACGATGTCAGCCAGCTCCAGCCAAGCGATACAGACACTGTGATGGAGCGGGTCAAGACATATATAGAGCAACACTACCGCGAAGAGCTCTCCATCCGTCTGCTGGCAAGCGAAGCTGGCACCAGCGAAAGGCATTTCATTAGACTGTTCAAGCAGAAATATGGTATCAGCGCGATTGAATACCTGACCGAATATCGGATCAGACAAGCCCGGAGCCTTATGCTGCCGCAAACGAATTATGAATTGAAGGATATCGCAACTTACGTCGGTTATAAGGACATCCCTTATTTCCGGCGCAAATTCAAGCAAATTACCGGTGTAGCTCCGGCAACATTCATGCGAAACGCCAAGCTGAAAATTGTTACTTACCACGGCAGCCTGATTGGGGATCTGCTCACCTTGAATATTATTCCCTGCGCAGCTCCGGCTGACCATCCTTGGACTGATTATTACCGCCGTAAATATGAGCCTAGTGCGGTACTCCCTCTTGCCCAAGATGACAATACCAGAATACAGCAGCTCAGCCTCCTCCAACCTGATTTTATTCTGGGGCTGGAGCAATCGCTAAGTCCGGACATACATCAGCAGCTTCAAGCGCTTGCACCCACTTATCTCGTGTCCCGGCTCCCGATGGATTGGCGGACGCAATTTAGATTCATCGGAAAATGCCTTAACAAGTCAAAGGAAACGGCGGTATGGTTAGACAAATATGAACGCAAAGCCGAGGCTGTCCGGGCAGACTTAGATCATGAACTCACTAAGGACAAGCTTCTTATTGCCCGAATATCCGGTCGTAAGATTACCGTATTGTCTAATCGAAGCTTGGGTGAAGTGCTCTACGATGATCTACATCTGCTCCCGGCGTCTGTTGTTAATCGCAAGCTTAGACATCAGACATTGACGCTGGAAGAGCTCGGGTCTGTGGATGCAGACAGGCTCCTGTTGATCGTGGATGAGGATGTCCACTCGCAGGCCATCTGGTCTGAACTCCGGGGCAAGGAGTCGTGGAAGCATCCTGATCCCGCCGGATATTCGCGTATTGACCATCTCCCTCCCTTCCCATGGACAGAGTATACATCGTTCACACAGGAGTTGATTCTTGACCTGGCGTTATCTCTTTGGCGTAATCGAACATAAAATATTGGCGAGATTGTCAATAGTCGGATTTGAAAGATTGTTTTATACTCCTAACAGTGATATTGATTCTCACTCTCAAGTGAGAATCAAGATATCGAAAATCAGGAGGTTACATAATAAATGAAACAGATAAGAACAGGAACGGCGTTCTGTATGGCTATTGTGATGGTACTGGTAATGGCAGCTTGCTCAAATAACACTGGACAGGCCGAGAATGCCGCCACAGCTGGAGCGGACTTTCGTGTAGTGAAAAGTGAAAAAGGCGAGATTAAGATCCCTACCAATCCAACCAAAGTCATCGGACTCTCCGTAGTTTATCCGGAGTTTCTGCAGGCATTGGGCGTTACACCAATAGCAGTACAGAATTACCATACGGATCTGCCAACCTATCTGCGGGAACCGCTCAAGGATACTCTTAAAATGGGCATTGCAGAAACCCCGAATTTTGAAATGATATTGGCCGCTGAACCAGATCTGATCCTTGCTCCCGTCTGGTGGTCTGACAAGGACTATGATCAGTTATCCGGGATCGCACCGACGGTTCTGCTGCCACAGCGTGATGACTGGCGTGATGAACTGAAGGATATTGGCGAAGTCCTTGGCAAGAAGGAAATTGCAGAGAAGGTCATTCAAGATCTTGCAGCCCAGGAAGCTGAAGCCAAGCGGAAGCTTGATGATCTGGTTGGCAACGAAACCGTGTTGTATATGATGGTTATGCCTAACAGTCTCCTCCTCTACGGGGATCAGATCGATCGCGGAAAGTTTATTCATACCACGCTTGGTCTGGAGACGATTCCGAACTTACCTAAAGATCCGTCATTATCCATTTCACTTGAGAATTTGCCCGAATATAATCCTGACCACCTTATTATTCAGCTGAATAATGAGGACAATGCCGAGATTAAGCAAACCTATAAAGATATGCTGGATAGTCCTCTGTGGAAGAACATGAATGCAGTCAAGAAGAATCAGGTGTATTTGATGTCGGGCAAGGATTGGTTTAACGTGGGCATGTCTCCGCTGGCAAACCGCTATGCGATTGATTCGGTTCTTCAAGCCTTTGAGGGTAACTCGAAATAAAGGGGATTTAAGGATGTGCGAAACCGATGACATACAATTGGGAGAAAGATTTTTCATTTATCCGGAGGCTGCGGAGAATGCAGTGGTTACTTTTTCACTTACCGAATTAAGCCTGCCTGCAAATGCTGAGTATTTACTCGAAACTTATGCTTCCATGCTCGGAACAGAGGACAAGCGTTTAGCAGCCGCCATCTTTTGCAGCTGGTACGCCGGAATTTGTGGAGCCAAATATGCACTGCTCACGGCTGCACACCCGATGGCTCATTCCTTGTGCCTGAGTAACATGTCTGTACAGCTCATCCGCACTGAGGGGTTCCCCATATTCTCCTTCCATATCCATGAAATTCGTGACGGCTTCTGCCTCAAACATGTTTCTGGGAAATTACTACTAGATGAGCTTGGTTTGTTCTATAAGAATGATGTTCGACCGATTATTCTTGCTCTTGCCAAAGCCGCACAAACTAAAGCAGTGATGCTATGGAAGCAAATTTATAATCAGCTATATACCTATATGGAAGAGGAAGCCCTGAACGCAACAGGTGACAGCACCCGCAACCTTATCATCGAGCAATTCAAAGCTATGACCTGGGAACTCGAACCGGAGGCATTCGGACTTCCCCGTAATCCGTTCCGCATCTTGCCCAGATTCAGAACGGACCGCAACCCTCCATACAACACTATATCTATTAAGGCCACCTGCTGTCTGGCCTATCAGCTCAGATCAGATCATGGATACTGCTGCAGCTGTCCTATACTGCCACCGGAGTAAACGGAGCTACTGGTAAATAGTCAACAGGTCAACCCCGCGGCCCCCGCGGTTTTTTTTGTGCGTATGCTAATTAATTGTTTCTTTTTGGCATAATCTATGGTATCTATTGTAAGTCAAAGAACAAAATGCAAACAAAGGGAGAGGTATTAATGTGGGATCGTAAAGAAATAAAGCGAAGGGCTAAGGATGTGCTCCGCACTTCGTACTGGAAGGCTTTTGTGGTGAGTTTAATACTGGTTTTACTTGGAGAAGGCTCAGGTATCCCTAGCTTGAATGAAAGAATAGGCTCCTCATCAATTCGTTCAGAATGGTCCAACTCGGTTCATGACTTGAATTGGGGATTTTTAGGACCTTTCCTTATTATCGTATTTTTCATTGTTAGCATAATCGCAGTACTTGGAATTGCATTTTATATCCTGGTCGGTTCTCCTCTCACAGTAGGTTCATTGCGTTACTTCAAGCAGGCCGCTGAGGGTGAAGTCCGTATGGGCAATATCGGCTATGCATTTAATAAGGAACGGTATTGGGCTATAGTTCTAACTATGCTCTGGAGAGGTTTTTTGAATTTCTTATGGTTCCTGTTACTGATCATTCCAGGAATAGTAAAATCCTATGCGTATAGTCAGGTACCTTACATCCTTGCAGACAATCCGAATATAGGATATAACCGTGCAGTAGAATTAAGCAACCAAATGACAAAGGGACATAAGTTTCGCATGTTTGTGCTTGATCTGAGCTTTATCGGCTGGATTCTGCTTGGCCTGCTGGCTCTTGGCATCGGCGTCTTATTCGTTCAGCCCTACATCAATGCCACGAAGGCAGAGCTTTACTTGGAATTACGCCATACTGCACTTACATATAAAATGACATCAGAATATGAACTCCGGCTAGCACCGACACGTTATTTATAGAATCGTACCCCTATTGATAATACGGAGAACAGCATAAAGAGCCTGCACAAGCTGCAGGCTCTTTATGCTGTAGTTATAACGATGAAAGCTTGTTCGTATTCTCGGGAGCAGGTAATGTCAACAATAATCAGTCAAACACCTGTTCTAGTGCTTGCGGATAATAAGGACTTATGATTTTATATGCATTCAAGTGAGGATTGTTCAAATCATTGTCATAGATGATCATATGCTGTCTGCCCTTTAAAATAATATCAAATCGTTGCTTGCGGTCAGCCTGCACGATCGTAATATAGTAGCTGAATTTTGTGTCAGAGTTTACATTACGGGCCGATTTCATTAACTGAATAGGAGAAAAATCATCATAAATCCTCTTAATGACTGCAGGATCAGTAATAATGACGTCTTTCTTCTCACCGGGAACTGACGACAATCGGGTGATTTCTAGAGAGGCGATTTCTTCCAAACGGATGGTGCTGGCTATGATTCGTTTAAACGAAGTATAGCGACTTGCTGAATAGGTCATCAAAGAGACGCCTACCCCTGTCAGAAGCGCACCGACAAGCATGTATTTCCCACTTTTCACCATAGTCCCCGTTCCTCCTGTAATACGATTCTGTAAGCTACAATTATAAAACGATAAAGAAATTGGTGCAAATTTGCAAGCGTTCCGGCCTGCTGTTTTGGTTATTTTTTCGTAATGAGTGCGACCACACTTTTTGTTCTTGACCCTCCCCCTACGCAAAGCAGCATTGATTTCGCCTGGATTTTCGAAGGCTGGACAAGAATTGAAGTAAAGCTTAAAGGCATGGAACTATTCTATATTTCGGCTCGTGAGCTTGATCCGGCGCTCGATTATTATACCCCGCTGCTCATCACAAACCGGTACAGCAATACAGGAACATCCAGAAGAAATCAGCAAATTTCTCAAAGCAACGGAAAAAGGCTATCAATATGCGATCGCACACCGGGAAGAGAGTGCCGACATTTTGCTGAAAGGCGGCTGTATGTAGGGAGCTGGAGTGACTGGATATCGTATCCTTCAAACCCTATCGCCACTGGTGAATAGTCAACAGGAAGAGCCCGCACGGGGTGCGGGCTTTTTGTGCTAAAATTGTATTCATGGCTTCGCTCCGCTGCCGCTGATGGAGCAGCATCCAACCTTTTTCGAAAAGTCCTTAATGGTTGCCGCCTATGCTATCAACCTTTATCCGCCAGAGCAAGTATTTTCCCTGCCTCCAGCTTGCTTAGATTTTCCCCGTAGGATTTACCAGTGCTTTTCTCCAGCTCAACAATGGCTCTCAACTGCGTCTCTGTCGCTGGTTGCATTTGAATCAGTTTCATGAGATTATCCCGGGCGATCATCTGTGCTATCTGGGGATCGTCTAACAGATACAGCATGCGGTACATACCCTCAATGGCCTTCTCTTCCCCGCCATCAAGTCCATATCCGGAATCTGTGCTTAGCATAAAACGATCGGGATACTTTTTAATCACAGGAATGAAGAGTTCCGGGTGCAGCCCTCCTTCTGGATTGTAGACGGAGAAGCCGGCAAAAAAATCAGCGTAAAGGTTCGGATATTTCGCCATTAAGCGATCGACTTCTTCAGGAGTGTTGTAGGCATTGATATGGGCGAAAATAAAAGTCGTATCCGGATGCTGCCTCAAAGCTTGCTCCAGCTTGGCTACCGGCTCTCCGCTTGGCGGATCGATATGCAAAAGAATTGGTGCCTTATATTTCGCAATCAGATCATAAATCTGTGGAAGATAACCATCCATGGGATCGTTCGCCTTCCATTCCACATTCGAAAGTACCGGAGAATGAGTTGAAGCCGCAGCAATCTCGCCCAGGCCGAAGTAGCCCTTTTCTAAATTGTCTTTGACTACATCAAGACTGCCAGGATCATGGAGATCAAAGCCGGAGAAATAGGGAATATAAAAGTCGGGATTGCTCTGGTAAGCGTACCAGCTGTAAGAATCGGTCAGAATTGCGCTATGTTCGGAAACGTCTCCGAAAAGAATGACATTTCGCACTTTATACTTCGTCCATACATCCTCCATCCTTTGAAACTGCTTGCCAGATGCATCATGATTATGAGCGTCGATCAGTCCCAGATGCCCGTATGTATTCACCAGCTGAGTAAAATCCGGCTGATCCGTTGACGATTTCAAATCCGTGTGTTCTGCCGTTACTGTGTTCTCAGGGCTTACCGCTTGAGTAGTTGCTGTCGCTTTGGGTTCCGCTTGATTGTCCGGTTGCGCTTCCGTACAACCTGATGCAGTCATTAACATACAACATGCCGCCAATATAACCAGGGATGTTTTATATCGATCCACCATCCAAAACCTCCCATAATAATTAATAATTCCAATTCGCATTATAACACGAAAATTATCCGGACAAGACCATTAATCGGAAACGTTTCCGAATTATTCATCACCACGGGCACCAGCTAAATTTCTAGGCATTTATTTAAACAAAAGAGGTGTCCACTGCCATACGAATAGCTTGTGGAACACCTCTTCTAATCACTTCAGCTCAGAACACTTCTAGGTTAACTATAGAATTGCCAGAATACGAGCAGGCTCACCAGAACAACCATCATCGCCCCTGGAAGAATGGCCGACCACTTGTCACGGGCAGTTAAAGCAGACCGCTTTCTCTTCTTCGGTACCAGAAGTGCCGCCAAGAACAATACCGCCAGTCCAGTCAGACTATAGTTAACTATAATCTGTGGGTATACTTCTGCATAGGCACGCTCATTATTGCTGATCATTCGCAGGGCCAGGATCAGATTGTTCACCACAATGCCGGTACCCGTTAAGGTGAGGCCTGCAGCCAGCTTGCGGCTAAGGGCAGCACCTGCCAGTACCGGGCTTATTCTCGCTCTCCGTTTGTGTAAGACCGTCTGCACAAGTAATACAAACGGGGCGAACATGAAATAGACAACGGCCAGCACCGCGAGCACGGCACTCAAGAGCAGCACCGGCATCGATTTACCGGCAGGCAGCGGCAAATAATCAGTGGTATACACCGAGATCACCTTTACCTTACCATCACTGACTGTTGCATGAAGCATGGGCCAGGCATCGAGCGCCGAGTCTCCGCTAACTTTCTGATAGAGATAAGGCTGTACCTGCTCATAGCTTCCGGTCATGCCTGCCAGTGATACCCGGAGCTGGTTTACTCCCTGCGGCTCAAGCGTCATCAGCGTAAGGTAAGGGAATAGATTCATGAAGCCGTGTCCAGGGCGGCGCGCAGCCATAAACTTGCCTTGAACCTCAGACGCATCGGGTAGATTGACAGCGGCGGCCTTCTCACGCATGCCCACAATCGCTTTAGTCAGGCCATAAACAATATTGGATTCGCTGGCCTGATTAGACATAATTACGATCGCAAACCGGTCTTCAGGGACGATCTGCAGATTGGTGGCAAAAGCAATTGTATTCCCGCCGTGTCCTAACGTCCGGTGCAGTCCGGGATATTCCCAGAACCCGTGTGCATTGCCCGGCATACCTTTCCCTGAGGTATAACTCCGTGCCAGCATCGTGTTCAGCGTCTCAGGTTTCTCGAATAGAGGAGACTGTTCTCCGGCTGCCGGCAGGAATGCCATCGCAAACTTTGCCAGATCCTCTGCAGTGCCGTTATTCCCTCCGTTGGGGTACATGGACATATAATTCCATGAACCTTCCGCAAAGGACCCTTCTTTTTCGAAGAAATAACCTTTTGCTTTATGCTTCAGCAGCTCCGGGCGGTCCTCTACGACGGAATAGGCAATGGAATCTTTCATTCCCAGAGGATCAAAGATATGCTGCTGAATGTATTCATGATAAGGCTGGCCGCTGATTCTCTCCACGATAAATGCAGCCAGGGAGTTGCCATAGTTCGAATAGGCTACAGCCTCACCGGGTCTGTAAATCTGTGCCGGCTGGGCAAGCTGCAGCCCCTCTTCTAGCGACCGCACTTCCTTAGGAGATTGATAGGCCATATCGAACATATACTCCTCAAATCCGGCATTGTGGTTCATCAGATTGAGCATCGTTATAGGATCATCATATTTCAGCTTAGATAGGAAATTCTCCGGCAAATAGCTGCGGATATCTATATTCAGATCAATTTTTCCTTGTTCTGCCAGCTGCATCACGGACGTCCATACAGTAAGCTTGCTTATTGAGCCCCACTCCATTACCGTATCCTTCGAGACAGGGATCTGCTGCTCCACATCGGCGTAACCGTACCCCTTGGACAGTACCACCCGGCCATCCTTGATCATAACAACAGACGCACCTACGGTATATTCACCTATGTATTCCTTTACATAATCATCGACAAAAGCTTCCAAACCAGCTAGCGGAATCCCGGAAGGGGTTGTTCCCCCTGCCCCACCGCTAACTTTATCCGTTGCAAACGCTGTGATACTAAAAGACAATAATAATAGTATCGAGAACACAAGTGTGAATCCTCTTCTTAACAATAAGACCTCTCCTTTAGTCGAGTAAATTCTTGCAGCTCTCCTATTCTAACAAGTATTCTCACACAAAGGCGCATAATTTTGTAAAATAAACCATATGCGGATTTCGGTTCTCCACACTTCCTCCACATACCAAAGAGCGGCCCCCAGTATTGGAGACCGCTGTGTGCTTTATTTTCGACGCTTTCACCGGGGTGTGCTGAACTACTCAATCAATTGCAACAGTTCTTTGATAATAAGATCAGGGTGATAACTGTGGATGTAATGTGAGCTGTCCTCTACAATAATTTGCTTGCCGTCAACCGACCATGAAACCAGCTCGGCTTGACTGTCTGCCCATGCCGGGTCCTCTGCCAGCTTGCCGAAATAATCTGCGGTCAGAACGCGAATGGGTAGATGCAGCGGCTTCTCACCGGCTAAAACAATCTGTGCATTCTCTTGGCTCTGGCGCATTTCATCAACCATATCCCGGTTACCGGCCAGCAGAAGCATTGATTTACGGTTTAATGTCCTTTGCGCTTCAGGGAGCAATCTTTCTTCGTTGCTTTCGCTGGCTGCCCAATTCTTAAAGGCGTCCAAATGATATAAGGTCCGAAGGACACCTATTGCCCTGAGCCCCTTGTAGAGGATTGGGATGAAGATCAGTTCAGGGCTATGTGCATAATATTCAGGGCTTCCGCCATCAATCATTAGGATTCCTTTCACTTCCTCGGGATAACGCTGGGCATAACGGATCGTCTCCAGTGCACCCATCGAGTGCCCAACAAAAACATATGGCGGCTTCTGACCTGAAACTTGTAGCAGTTCGTGAATTTCACTTGTAATCTCATCAATATTCCGTTCTTTGCCTGTCACGTCACTAAATCCGTAACCGAAGCGATCGTAGACTGCGATTTTCACATGCTGTTTCAGTCCTTCGTATAAAGGCGAAAAGTCAGCATATGGATTCGGTGTCCCCCAACCGGATGCAAATACAACGGTTGTTTCCCCTTCACCATCCGAATATAAATGCATCTTATTTCCCTTGACCTCATACAGCCTTCCAACCGGCTGGTAGGTTTTCCTGTCCTGGATCGCACAATACCACTGATAACAGGCTCCGATAGCTGTCAGAGCAACACATGCTGCCAACATCCAGAATGCTATTTTCCAAACTCGCCTCTTCAACATTTCAAACATCCTACCCCTTGTATAAACGTGCAACCGCAGACTCATTAAATCCTTTGACAATAAGATATACCGCTAAAATCATCTCATTCGCCGCTACAGGAAGTGAGAATAGAGCGCCCCAGACCGAAAGCTGCGAAAATACGCCGAACATTTCAAACAACGAAGCAAGGAAAACGGAGACCCCGCCTATCATTCCCAAGATCGAAATAAACCGAGGAACAAGCTTGGTATGATAGAAGATGTAACTATACATAAACGTATTAATCCCCAGCATGAAGTTAGGTCCAAGCAGGAAGGTCCAGTCATGAACGGCTTGCAATACAGTGCCGGACGCAAGGTACGTTGAGGGATCCGGGGCGCCTGCAGCTACATAATTCCGGCTTAAAGTTAGCAGGGACAATATGCTGACGATGCCGACAGTAATGACTACTGCTTCCATGAACCGAAAGAGAACATGACCAAGCGCGATGCTTTCATTGTACCTGCGTAAGAATGGAAACATGGTAACAGACGTCCCAACCGCCGAAACGACAAGGATCAATTCCATCAGTGCCCCCAGGATCACCTGGTTTGCGTGTGCAGCACCATCATTCAGGTAACCAGTATCTTTGAGAATCGGACTGTAAAGGATAAGCGCAACGATCGATGATGCAGCTGCAAGAATAAACAGCAATCCTACGACTTTCCCGGCTGATTTGGCTGAATTGGCTGATTTCATGTTTTAACCTCCATCTTCTTCTTTACGAGTTTGTTCCCCATAAAAAAATACCTCTTCCAAATGCAAGCTGAATGCCTGAGCGATGCGAAAAGCCAGCTCGAGCGAAGGCGAATAATTGCCCTTTTCCAAAGCCACGATGGTTTGCCGGGTTACACCCACCTTGTCAGCCAATTGCTGCTGCGTCATTTCGTTATATTCGAATCTTAATTTGCGGATGTGATTGCCAACAAGATTTTTACTCATTTTAGACTCCTCTCCTGTAGTGATATAGCTTTGTCACAGAGCCCGCGACATCGGAAATGAATCCCGAGACAATCAGGATGACAAACATCACCTGTACTGGCTGTTCGATGACAAGTGACCCCATGGCTAGAAGAAAACCGAGAATAAAGATGAAGAAGCCGTTTCGGTGTGACTTCAGTTCGATCTGTTTATCCAATTCATCCGCGAAATTCGGCTCCTTCTCCCCGGTCGTGATCCGAAAAACGATATTGAAAATGATACTGATCACGATATGCGCAAAGATGGAAACCAAAGTCAGTACGAGGACAAAAGAGCCCCAGTAGTGAAACATCTCTGTCTGCTCCATTCCTTCCGCAGGATACCGCACATACTTGTACGCGCTAAAAGATACGAAAATGAGAATGGCGCTAATGATCGATACGATGCTCTTTTTTTCCTGATAAGTCATGCTGTACCCCTCCTACAGAATAATTACTAGTTAAGTTCGTTATACACAATGTATATCAAACCATTCTTAGTGTCAAGTTTTCTTTACATTACAGACCAAATAAAAATAACCCGCAACCTGTGCGGGCTTGTTATAGGAAATAATGACAGTGTGAATTTCGTGCAAAATAACTCTGATTACGGGCTTAACGCTCCCTGTTCACCACATAATTCATTAGATGTTTTAAGAAAGGTATATTGCGGGGAATCGCTTGTAATGCTTCCGTAGCAAGACAATAGTGTTCCCACATCTCTTTACTGGCACCTTCGGTTCCAAGGATCGAGACGAAATTCGAATTATTGTTCGCTACATCCTTGCCGACCGGTTTGCCAAGCACATCCGTATCTCCCTCTACATCGAGCAGATCGTCTTTGATCTGAAATGCAATCCCCATATGATAGGCAAATTTTCTAAGGGCAATAACTTCCGCTTCGCTGGCCTCTGCAAGCATAGCCGGCATGACCAGGCATGCCTCAAAGGCCACCCCAGTCTTATAAAAGCAAACCATATTCAGCTGCTCCAGGGTCAAATTCTTTCCTTTTGAATCCAGATCCATAGCCTGCCCCATACACATGTCTTCTGCCTTTTGGGACGAGTAACGGATCAGAGCTAGAACGGTCTCCGCTTTGAAGCGGGTAAGGGAGGCTTGTTCTCCAATCGCTCTCTGTATCAAATACAGCCCGGTTAATTCGGCAGTAGCACTATTGTGAACCTGGTGCAAGGTCTCCCGGCCTCTGCGGGTAGACGCATTATCCTGTGAGGGCAGATCATCAAAAATCAGGGATGCAGTATGCATATATTCGAGTGATCTCAGAAGCGGAATAATCGCCTCAGACTCCAACCCGTATTCATACACGCCCATGACCCAGGTCAGAATAGGACGAACCCGCTTCCCGTCCCCTTCCAGACTATAATTGGCCGCATCGATCAGCTGTTCCTTCATTGCCGTAATCCCCTGCGGCTTGACGAATTTCAGCTCGCTGTTAATCAGAGTACGGGCACTTTTGAATGTAGTGTGGAAGTCCTCCTGTTCCCTTGCATCATTTTTCAAATGCTCAACCATCCGGTCCCGCAGCAGTTTATCGAAAAAGTCAACATCATCCGCTTTGCGCACCATTTTCTGGATAAGCTGATTGAGTTCCGGAAAGCCGGCTGCAAACATCCCCATCGTCTTATTGTACTTCTCAGCTCCTGCCCGCTCCTTGAAACGCTTAAGTCCATTAATCACCCGGTCCAATATCACCTCACGGACTTTGGCATTGGAATCATAAACACTGCGGATGAGATTGGCAACGACTGCCCAATACAATTCGAAAGGATTAATCAAATCCGGTCTTTGCTCATGATATTGTAAATAATAAGTATAGGGTGTCACCGCACCATCCTTCAGATCCTGCTCCATATCCGCGAAATCGTCGGCAAGCTGATTGTAGATGCCAAAAAAGAAGGTCCGCTCTTCAAAGCCGGCATCTTCAGGTGCACTGATTACAGAACGCGCAATCAACCGGGACGATGAAGACTTCAAAATCACAGGGATATACAGTTCCTCATTGGTGTAATCGGGCTGTGTAAGCGCCTTAACACGGTCGATATCCTGGGCATGGAAAAAAACATAGGACTGTTCAAAAAAGGTCTGCTGAGTGTCAGGGCTCTGATGCTGCTTAATATACTCAAAAGCCTCTGTGAGCTCCGAATGGATATAATGAATCAGCTTCACATTCTCCCCGGTCCATACACCAAGCTCTGGCACAGCTCCGGAAAGCAGTGCAGAACGAATCAGATCGGAATATTGCGCTTTCTCTTGAAGAGTCAAAATCTGAGAATCCAGCAGATCATCAATGAATGGATAGGTGAGACCATAGGAATATCCAAGCCTGATCGCTTCATCAAGTCTGCGGGAACGCTCCCCGGGCGATGCAGCATCCCCCAGCTCATCCATCACATGCAGAACAACGCCCAGAATAATCTTGATCAGCTTACGCTGGGCATGCTCCGCACTCATTCCCTCAGGTATATGTGAAGCTACCGATCTTAGTTTTTTGAACAACCAGATCACTGCAGCTTCAGTACCTTCCTTCTGTGCCCACCTGTACACCCCTGCTAGATTCATAAATTCCGGCGACTCACCTTTGTTTGTGTTGGTGGACTTTAGCAAATGTTTGTTCAAATCAGCCACGGTTCTCTGAATCCGGTTCTGTGTGACCGGTGAATCCAGCGTTTTCCCCAAATCCCTCAAATAAATGTAAGAGACACTCCGGTCCAGATAATCATCCAATTTCCCTGTGTAATTCAGCCATTGAATGTACCGATAGTAATCCCGGGTATCCGGTTTTTTCTTTCCCCGTGAAAAGAAGCTTACGCCCGAATAACCGCGCACATGCTTCCGTTTCCATATTTGAATATCCTCTGTCAGCGCTGGCACATAAGACTTGTTCCTGACCTGATTATAGAGCGATGTAAAATACCGGGCCGCCCTCTCCTCAGCCAGTTGATAGCCCTCATTAACATGCTTCGTAAAATTTACATTCATATGATGCACAACCTCAATGTCTTATTTGATATACATAGCTGCAATTCACCTTGGAGAATGTATGATTCGGTTCAAGCTTTTTATCCTTATACGGACAATAAGCAGTTAGGTTACGGAATCCATCCGAAGGGTCGCGCTTATATTTATTAGCGGTTCACGAGACAACATGATCAGAAAATGTTTTGTTTCGCCCACTCCCTGGACGGATGCCCCTCATAAGCTATCAGGTCTTGATTTACTCGCTTACATTGAATTTATAACTAAAGTAGGAGTTGTGATTCATGAAATTAAAAACGCAGCTTACCGGACGGGTTATCTTTAAAGGAGATCCGGGTTATGAAAAGGCACGAAGAAATTGGGATCCCCATACCGATCGTTTCCCGAAAGTATTTGTGTTTGCTCAAAAAACTCAAGATGTTGCAAATGCCATCAAATGGGCGCGCGAGAATAAGGTCCCCATCCGGCCTAGAAGCGGGAGACATTCGCTGGAGGTCAATCTGTCACAGGTTAACGGCGGGATAGTCATCGATGTAAGTGAAATGCGGAAAATCACGCTCAATAAAAAAAATGGAACTGTAATTGTTGAGACTGGAAATACAGTCGGGAGAATTGCACATACGCTTGCCCGCCTGGGCTACCTTGCTCCTTTTGGCGACAGCCCTACGGTTGGAATCGGCGGAATCACATTGGGCGGCGGAATCGGACCGCTTCAACGGACGGTAGGCCTTGTCAGTGATAATCTGATCGGACTCGAAATGGTTGACGCGAAGGGTAATGTTATCACTGCCAACAAAAATAGTAACACTGATCTCCTATGGGCTTCACGCGGAGGCGGCGGAGGGAACTTTGGCGTATACACAAGATACAAATTCAAAGTGCGCCGCGCTCCAGCCACTGCTACCGTCTTCCGTGTCACCTGGCCGTGGGAGCAATTCGAAAAAGTCTTCAAAGCTTGGCAATTATGGGCTCCTTCCGTCAACACCAAACTGGGCAGCGAATTATCCATCGGACCGAAAAAAGGTGGCAACGTCAGTATGCTTGGGCTGTTCCTCGGATCAAAAGCGGAGGCTACCAGGCTGTTAAAACCAGTTACAGGAGTAGGAACGCCGACAACTAAGCTCATCAGCTCCTTACCCTACACGCAGGTAGTTAGCTTTTTATTAGCACCGGATCCGGTGCTTACCCAAAGGTTCAGTAACCAGTTCTCCAGCGGCTTCGCCAAATCGCCGTTCCCGGACAAGGCAATTAAGAGCGTCCGTGAATTTTTAGAGCAAGTGGACGGGGACCCCGCGGGATTCTTTTTCCTTAACTGGGGTGGTGCTGTAAGCCGTAAATCTCCTAAATCAACTGCCTTCTACTGGCGTAAAGCAAAATTTTATGTTGAGTGGAACAGCTCATGGACCAAGAAATCGGAAGCCGCGAAAAATATCGCCATTGTGCGCACTACAAGACGTAAGCTCCAGCCATATATTGTAGGTTCCTATATCAACGTTCCGGACCAGGGAATTAAAAATTCGGGACCGGTGTACTATGGAAGTAATTATCCGAGGCTGCGGAGAGTGAAAGCTAAATATGACCCGGGTAATGTCTTTAACAATCCGCAGAGTATTCCTCCCTCCCGCAGACCTTAATGTTATCCGTATGTAACAAAAAGAGAAGGCCCGTATTGGACCTTCTCTAAAGATGGAGGGATTATTTAGATAAGCTTTGCAGATAAGCATCCGCTTCTTCATAAGTTGGATAATGCACCGCAAAACTTCCGAAAAGTCTCTTCATCTGCATTTTCCAGATTGGGGAGTTTGCTACATAAGCCCATCCGCCAAGGCCGTTAGCAACAGCCATATCGCCAGTAGGTGCAAGCATTCCGGCAACCTCAGGGGAAAGAATGGTCGCTGAACCTGTTACGTCAGTTATTCCCGTAAAGCCCGGTTTAAGCTGCTTCATCGCTTTTTCAAAATCAGATATATAGGATGGCACGTCCGCTTCTGTAAGACCTAATGCTTTTACCACCACTTGATTTTTTTGAAGATTTACTTCCATTGTGTAAGGCATGCTGATTCCTCCAAATATGAAATTGTAAATATGTACCTACAAAATTTATATCGGCAGTTCTTAGAAGCAAGTTGAGAGAAAAAGGAATTTTATTAATGTATTTAACAAATTTCTGTTTTCTGTTAATTTAGAGAGCTTATTTGGTAGCGGAATATCCTCCATCGATAAGATGAACAGTGCCTGTAATAAAGCCGGCTTCATCGCTTAGCAGGAAGCATACAAAATTCGCAATCTCATCAGCAGTTCCGTAGCGTTTAAGCGCTGTCCCGCTGGCAATTGCGGATTGTAAACCTTCTATGTCATCTGAAAGGAGCCGTTCATAACGTCCCATCATGACTGTCGGTACAGGCCCTGGCGCAAGTACATTGGCCCGGATATTGCGCGGACCTACCTCAGCCGCAACAGATTTGGTTAACCCGATAATTGCGTGCTTGCTTGCGGAATAGGCCGCATCACCGGCCATCCCAATGGTACCGTGAAGGGAGGCGCAATTGAGGATGGCCGAACCGGACGGCATGTACGGAATTGCGTATTTCATCATCATAAACTGGCTGATAAGATTCGTGTCAATTACTCTTTCAAAAGTCTCTACCGGGTATTCTTCCACTAGCTGATTATCGCCGGTAATAGCAGCATTGTTGTACAGGCAATCAATTTTACCGTAACGATCAATAGTATCCTTGATTATGCCCTTAACAACAGCCTCTTTTGAAACATCCCCCTGAATAAAAAGCGATTCCCCTCCCAGTTCAGTAATTTCCCGCGCAGTAGCTTTTCCGGAGTTTGATATGGTTACACATACGACTGAAGCCCCCTCTAAGGCAAGTCTGATAGCAGAAGCCCTTCCAATTCCGCTCCCCGCTCCGGTTACAATGGCTACTTTCCCGCTAAATCTGTGATTCATCAAAACACCACTTTCTTTGTTATAGAGTTTCGGTTCGGTATTGTTCCTCATTTCGACCCATTCCCTAATCAAGCGAGCAATTTCGACATATCAACCAAATTATACCATAAACTGGAATGATTAAAAACCATATTTTTTCCAAAAAGAAGGGTATGTATAAAAATAGAGAGCCGACCTGCGGCTCTCTTGTACGATTATGCTTCGTATGAATATTGACTCATTTACCTGTATAAAGCTTCGTTTTCATCAAAGCCTCCAGGAATGTGAATTTACTGTAAGCTGTACCGCCTTGGGCCAGCGGATCAACCAGATTGACATAAACATTGCCGCTCTTGACGGCTTTCAGGCTCTTCCAGATCGGATTCTTCTGCAGTTCTTCCAGGGCCTTTGGATTATCCTTGTTCTCATCCGGTGAGAATTGGACGAAAAGATAATCCGGGTTAATCGCCGCAAACGCCTCCAGCGAAATGTTCTGCTGGGCCTTCGCCTGCTGAACTTCCTTTGGTACAGCTGCACCCAGATCTGCGTACAGGGACCGGTTAAAGAAGATATCCTGCGGATACAGGAACAGGTTGCCTGTCCGGATACGCAAAGCCATCACTGTCTTGTTTTTAAACTTAGGAGCGAGCTTCACTTTAGCTACTTTTAATTCATTCTGATACTTCAGAATGGCCGCTGTCGACTCATTCTGTTTGCCTGTAAGTGCTGCCAGCAGCTTAAGGTTGTCCATCCAATCCGTAGCGATATGAGATACCGGAATGGTTGTAGCTATCTTTGCCAGCTTCTCATTAGTTTCAGCCGGAAATTTGGTACTGCTAAGAATAACGGCCGGCTTGAGCTTGAGGATGGTCTCAAAATTTGGCTCCATCTTCTCCCCTACCGGTGTAACGCCGGATGTAATTTTGGAGAACATGGCCGGAAACTTACCGCCTACGGTAAGGGCACCCTTGGGCTTGAAATTCAGCACCAGTGCGTCTTCAAGAGCCTCCAGTGCACCAGCGATCACAATGTTATCGGTCTTTGCAGGAACCGTATATACCTTGCCTTTATAGGTAATTTTCTGCGTAGCCGACGTGGTGGCTTTCCCTACATTCACCGGTGCCGCGTTGACGCTTACTGCAGATCCAATGCCCAAAACCATTACACTAGCTAATACCAAACCTTTTAATCCTTTTAACATGCCTGCTACCCCACCTCAGATCTTATTAATAATGAGAATCATTATCACAATTATCATAGATAAATCTGCTCCTTTTGAACATGGATTATTTCCGTAAATAACATGGACGATCTGCGAAAATATTGACCAGAAAACTGAACACCGGGAACGATTAGCGCGGATTGCAGAATTAAGATTGTTACCGCTTAACCGCCAAGCAATAATTCACATTATCAAAGGCCGTAATGGGATGAGCCGGCTGGCTGTCATTATATGCCTTGAACAGCTGTACATTAATTTCAGCTGGAGTCAGATGCTGATAGATCAGCAGATTAAGCTCTTCGAGCATCTGCTCCAGATCCCGGTAAGAGTAGCTTGCCTGCATCGGCTCGCCTGCCTGTGCTGCCATCATTAACTGCTTCTGTGTCCGTTCACCTGCCTGGGGTGTAAAGGTAAGCTCATCAGGATAATCAAAAACGATGCTGCTGCCGCTAGGGAGCAGCATCACAATGGCGGACAATAATTGTTTAAACGAATCCTTGGGCAGATAATAACTGATGCCCAGTAAGCTGCTGAAGCTGATCTGATCCGGGTCATAAGCGGGACATCCCAGCACTCCCTTCTGCCAGTCAGGGTCAAGAAAATCAGCCGGAATATAATGCACATTGGACGGTATCTGCCAATGTAGCGAAGAGATCCGCCGCTGCTTATCATCACCTGTAGCGGGGTGATCGATTTCAAAGATTTGCAGTTTATCTGCAAAGTCCGGCTGGCGGTAAGCGAAGGTATCATATCCAGCGGCAAAAATCAGATATTGCCTTGCCCCAAGTGTGACCGCATTTTGAAGCGCCTGTTCCGCAAAAGCGGCCCGCCCCAGCGGAGACGGCGACAGCTGCCAATCAACGATTGCCCGCAGGCACTCCTCCTGTGTGCCGGTAAATTCCGGCAGGAAGAATGTTATCCCCTTCGACATGTTGCTGGAGATGTTCGTGTATTCATCATTGGTTAATAGTTCTCTTGCGAGCCGGTCATCAAAAATTTTGATCTGATTATGCTCTGCGTGATAGGCTCTCGCAAATGCACTAACAAGCGCTGTGATGCTTTTATTTTTCATTAGTTATCACCTCACATCTGTTGTACCATTCAGCCGGATTAGGAAACAATACTTGATTTTTCTGTTATTTTATGGTATAATAAAGGTAATAATTTTATAAGATTCACAATTTCGCCACAATTAGGGGCGTTTTTTTATGCCTTGAATAATTTAGTCGCAATAAAACAGTCTGTCTTAATGGTGTAATTGATGAAACTTCAAATGTGGACTAACATAGATTTAAGGACGAATGAGCGGAACCTCCTGGTTCCGCTCATTCGTCCTTTTGTTGGATCTCAACTCGTTCAAAACCACCAGCAAAGATATGGATTACATTGCTGTATGCAGCAGTTAACAATAATCCCCTCCTGCCTCACTTAGACAGGCCATTAAAAAGCAAGAAGCCCGCATTTCATGCGGGCTTCTTCAACATATGGCTCAACACTATTTGTTGTTTCCGGCCAACCTCAAGAGGTTACCGTCTCTGTGCTTCTCCAGCGCAGTTTATACAGCTCAGGCATTACTACCCCAAGCAATACCAGAACTACCCCGGTCCATTGCAGTACGCTTACCTGCTCATGCAGCACGAACGAGGACAGCAGTACTGCCACCGGAAGCTCGGCCGCACCGAGAATACCGGCCATTCCGCCTCCGATATGGGGCACGCCAATCGCAAACAGCACCGGCGGAATAAACGCTCCGAACAATCCGAGCAGGAATCCGAACAACAGCAGCTGTCCCCATAGCAAGCCGTTGAACAGGAAATACGGCGGGAACAGGATGCAGAGCAGCACTAGACCGCCTGTAACCATCCAGGCACTCCGGTAAGCCGGATGTACTGAGGGAACGGCTTTCCCGCTAAAGATGATGAACATCGAATAGCTTACCGCTGACAGCAGACCGAGTGTAATGCCTAAGAAATCGAAGTGAGCCGTACTCTCTCCAAGCACACCTGCCGCAAGCAGAGTTCCGCCGAACAGCAGGAACAACGTTAATACGGTAATTTTATCCGGACGCTGGCGTTTGCTGACCGCCTGGATCAGCACACTGATCCAGGTAAACTGGAACAGCAGGATAATCGCCAGCGATGCCGGGATGTAACGGAGAGACTGGTAATACAACAGGCCCGTGACGACAGTCGGTGCCCCGGCCAGCATAAGCAGCAGTCTGTGCTTCCATGTCATCCGCGGGGATACATTTCCGGCTTCTGCCGGTGTGATTCCTTGTTTCCGCTGCTTGCGTGTCTCTCTCACTTTGGTATATAGAGCCAGCATCCAGGCCAGTATACAGCCAGTCATCAGCTGCGTACCGACCACTTCTCCCAGCTGATATCCTTGTCCGTACGCGAGTACAACTATAGTCGACAAGATGCCATAGCTCATCGCTCCTACCAGAACCGAAATTAAGTACTTCATATCCTTCATATCTATTATGCCTCCTGAAACTTCTGTATCGGCCGTTACACGCAAAAAATCCTAACTCCGGGATAAACACCATAAGCACGGTCTTTATCATCGTAGTTAGGAAGAATAGGCTTCCTGTAGAAACCCTCGCCCTATAAATGCCTGAACGGCTGCGAGGTTATACGAAAACTGTTTTATAATTATCAGCATGACGACTTTTCATATGTTACACGGCAAGTGAGAGGGTGTCAACCTTTAATTGTTTAAATTTGTGGTTTCTCTCCTATTCACCGCTATCCCCAAGCCAAACCTCACCAGAGACTGTGTTCCACTTCAGGCTGATCCCCAGCAGCTCGCAGAGATCCTGCAGCGGAAACTGGGTGGTATCGGATAAGGCTTTTAGTGTAATTGTACTCTCAGTCTTCTTACCGTTAATGAACAGCTGTTCCGGATCACTGGCTTTGATATGAATAACCGTGCCGCCATATGCGAATGACCAGACTCTAAAGCGGTAATTATTGAACTTCGGATCGGGATTGGACTGAGTCATATTCACCTTAACGCCTAACGCCTTGAACACACTGCTGTAAGGAACATACAGTTTTCCGTCGATAACGCCTGCGGTTCCATAAAAATCAACAGACTTCCCGTTCACCATAAAGGTTAGCGGAGCCTGAACAGGTATAGGAGTGGTGATATCATCATTAGTAACGGTCCCGCTGCCTGTGGCTAATCCGCCATAGAATCCTTCTCCCCAGCCCAATAACGACCCTTTCTTATCCAGTGCAAATCCGAAGCTGCCCGTGCTCCCCCATAAATCGGTGATACTCTCTGCACCTTTGACTCGAAACGGTTTGTTCAGGGGTCCGGAATTATAATTCCATTGCCAGAGTGTTCCGTTAGTCTTCAGCACATACAGCTTATTGTAGCCAGTCTGAAGTTTATAGACGCTGCTAAGGCCAGCTAATTCGGAAGGTGCTTTCAGCGTCTTATTCCAGCGCAGGGTTTGTCCATCCGCACGCAGCAGGAAGGCATTATCCCCGGAGGAAGCAATTTGCTTAATCCCTGATGCAGCCAGAGTATTTACGGTAACCGGATCACTTGCCCAGCGGATTCTGCCCATAATACTGTTATAGATGCTCAATTGCTTCACACTGCCGTCGTCTGTAAGGAACAGCGCATTATTACCGGCGATAACTGCAGAGCGGATTCCGGTAATCCCTGGCAGCGGCAGGTAGCGGACCTTCATACGCATATTATCGTTCTCATCATAGGACGGGTACCAAAGAGTCGCCGTGCCGTCCTTATTGACTGCTATCCCCGCTGAACCGTCAGTAGTAAGGAAGGAGACATTGTTGAGTCCTTCCAGCTCAGCCGGGCCTCCTCGCTTCTGGTAAGGCAAAGCAGGGTCATTGCTGATATAGGAACCATAGGTTTGGCCCCAGCCCCACACTTCTCCGGCTGCATTCAATGCAAAAGAAGCATTGTTTCCTGCCGCTACTTGAACAATGTCCGTCAAACCGGCAATTCTTTTCGGAATGAATTGATCAATATTAGTTCCATCACCAGCCTGACCATATTTGTTATACCCCCAGCCGGTTACCGATCCGTCACTCCAGGCAGCAAGTCCATGCGCATAACCGCCAGATACACTTACCGGACGTGCAGCCGCCGCCGCTCCAGCCTCTCCTCCTCCCCCCGCAATAAATATCACAACCACGAGCATGAGTATTACGAGCTGTATTAATCCTTTACGAAAAATCACAGTATCTCCTCCTAGCCTATTGAAAATAATTGTAGCCAAAGTATCCGGTTTAAATTGAATCCTCTTAATTCTACCAATTGTCTCCAGTCTAATAAACCTTTATCGAATGGATACACCCTCATCTGCCCAAACTGAACAGAGCTCCAGTCTGGCCTGTTCTTTGGTCTTTTGGGTTCAATTTGAAAAATAGATATGTTACTATTTACAGGATAAACTGAATCCGTAATTCAGTACGCATGTACGCAGAAACTCTCGAAGAAAGTTAGTGATGTAATTATGAAACCTGACAACTTCTCCTTTGCTGTTCAGAGGAAGACAGGACAATACAATGATACTCAATATTGGCTGCTCAGTTCTGCCGGTATAACCGGTGCGGAGCGGCAGTATTCTGCTGAGGATAAGCAGTCCATTAGGGAAGCTGCCGCAATATTAGCCGGCGGAGGCACGGTAGCGTTCCCGACAGAAACAGTATATGGCCTGGGGGCCGATGCCCGTAATACATCAGCTGTTGAAGCGGTGTTTGCTGCAAAAGGACGTCCCGCTGACAATCCGTTGATTGTACATATAGCAGACCGTGAGCAGCTGGCTGAATTTGTTACCGGCGTAGATCAAGCAGCAGAAGCCTTGATGGATGCTTTTTGGCCAGGCCCGCTGTCACTGGTGCTGCCTGTACGCGCCGGCGTACTATCCGAGCGCGTAACAGCGGGGCTTGATACAGTTGCCGTGCGGATGCCGGCACATCCTACGGCGCTTGCCCTGCTGCGCGCGGCTACCTGCCCCGTAGCGGCACCCAGCGCCAACCGTTCGGGACGGCCGAGTCCGACAACGGCCGCCCATGTCCGCGAAGACCTCGCCGGTTATATCGGCGGGGTTCTCGATGACGGGCCAACCGGCGTCGGACTGGAATCGACCGTCGTGCAGGTGCAGCCTGATGGGACGGTCGCCATCCTCCGCCCGGGCGGGATCACAGCCGAGCGGCTGGCGGCTGTGCCCGGTGTTGTAGTCACTCCGCCCCTATCCGGTGGCGGAGAAGCAGCCGGCGGACCGGAAGCGGACGCCGGCAACAGCCCGGCACCGCGTGCGCCGGGCATGAAGTACACCCACTACGCGCCGCAAGGCTCGCTCACCATCGTGAGCGGGTCATCGCAGCAGCGTGTGGCAGCCCAAGCCGCTGCGCTGCTGCAGGCAGCGCAGGCCCGCGGCGAGAAGACCGGCCTGCTGCTTTTCGAAGAGCACTTGGCCTTGTATCCCGCCACTGCCGCCGGCTGCATAGTTTCACTGGGCTCGCTCAACGCCCTTGAGGAAGGTGCACGCACCCTTTATGGCGCATTGCGGCGCTTTGATGAAGCCGGAGCTACCTATATCCTGGCCGAGGCTTGCCCCGAAGCCGGTCTAGGTGCCGCTATAATGAACAGGCTGCTTAAGGCAGCCGGCGGTTCGGTCATCGGCACGGATTAAATACGTTGCTCTGCACAACATATAGGCAAACGAAGTTCCCAATGGGGCTGCGTTTGCCTTTTTATCATGCCGTCCCGGGTTGTACATTTGCATAAATATAACACTTTCTGTTAGTTTTATAGAATTAATTGATTGGCTATCAAAAAAGAATTAATTGGCAATTTGATGTCAGGTTTAAGTAAAATTTTAATAATTCAGTTATAGGTAGTCACATTATGCAGACAGGGAGTGTTCTTTCAAGTGTCCACTATTTCATCAGAAGCTTCGTCTTCCGCCGCAAATTATGTCCAGCAGGTATTCGAAGCCGTCAAACGCCGTGATCCGCTGGAACAAGAATTCCATCAAGCTGTGAAGGAAATTCTGGAATGTCTGGTTCCAGTATTGGCACGTCATCCTCATTACATGGAGAATGCCATACTGGAGCGGCTCGTTGAACCGGAGCGCAGTCTCTCCTTCCGTGTTCCCTGGATGGATGACTCCGGCACCATTCGTGTGAACCGCGGCTACCGGATTCAATTCAACAGCGCTATAGGTCCCTATAAAGGCGGAATCCGTTTCCACCCTTCTGTCTACTCAGGAATTGTTAAATTCCTGGGCTTCGAGCAAATTTTCAAAAATGCCTTAACCGGCCTGCCGATCGGCGGCGGTAAGGGCGGTGCCGATTTCGATCCCAAAGGCAAGTCTGACCGGGAGATCATGTCTTTTGCCCAAAGCTTTATGACAGAGCTGTACCGGCATATTGGTCCTGACACGGACATCCCCGCAGGAGATATTGGTGTTGGTGCTCGGGAGATCGGCTACATGTTCGGACAGTACAAACGGATCCGCGGCGGACATGAGGCTGGAGTGTTGACCGGCAAAGGTCTGCTGTATGGCGGAAGCCTAGCGAGAAAAGAAGCTACGGGTTACGGGCTCGTATATTTCGTGCAGGAGATGCTAGCGGCACAGGGACAGGACTTCCGAGGGCAGACTGTGGTGGTATCCGGCTCAGGCAATGTGTCTATTTACGCTATGGAAAAAGCACAGCAGCTTGGTGCCCTTGTCATCGCCTGCAGCGACTCCGGCGGATTCATACATGACCCGCAGGGAATTAAGCTGGATACGGTAAAACGGTTGAAGGAACAGAACCGTAGCCGGATCAGCGAATATCTCAAAGAGCATCCGCATGCGGAATATATAGAGGGCAGCTCCGGGATCTGGAACCTCCCTTGCCAAATCGCCCTGCCTTGCGCGACACAGAATGAGCTTGATGAAGAAGCGGCACGTGCCCTTGTCGCAGGTGGAGTGCTGGCTGTCGGTGAAGGCGCCAATATGCCGTCCACGCTGCCGGCGGTCAATTACTTTTTACAGCAGGGAATCCTGTTCGCTCCGGCAAAGGCAGCCAATGCAGGCGGAGTAGCGGTCTCAGGACTGGAAATGAGCCAGAACGGCATGCGCCTGTCCTGGTCGTTCGAAGAGGTAGATGAGCGGCTACGGCTCATTATGAAGAATATTTACCGCAGTGCCGTCCGGGCTGCAGATGAATATGAAATGCCCGGCAATCTTGTCGCCGGTGCTAACATCGCCGGGTTCCTGAAGGTCGCTGATGCTATGCTGGCCCAGGGAGTGGTCTAAGACCGCCCATGAAGGGAAGGTTCATTATTTTTGAATATAAGCACAAGAAGACGCGACGCTGTTAAACCAGCGGCGCGTCTTCTTTATCTAACAACATACCTGTGAAGTCAATTCCTACAGCAGTTCACGGCGAAGCTCTTCCGGTGACTTAGGCGAGAGGTAACCAAGCGGAATATCAAACACCGTCTTTGCTCCTGCCACCCCTTCTACGCTGAGGCGCGAGGCTGCTCTAGCATAAGCGATCAGCACGCTGGCCGTGAACTCAGGGTTGCTGTCCAGCTTCAGCCCGAACTCTGCGATCTGCTTGCTTCCGTTGCCGGTAACTCCACTGCGGATGACGAATCCGCCGTGCGGCATTCCGGAATGCTCCCTGGCAAGCTCTTCTTCCGTAATGAACGTCACGGTCGTATCGTAATCGGCAAAATAATCCGGCATCCGGGTGATCGTACTGCGGATGGCTTCCTGGTCCGCACCCTCCTCCGCCACGACGAAGCAGTTGCGGCGGTGTTTCTCGCGCGTCGGCAGCTCCGGAGTTTCACCGGAGCGGATACGTTCAATCACTTCCTGCACCGGCACTGTATATTGAACGCCAGCTTTAACACCGGTTACCCGGCGGATCGCATCAGAATGGCCTTGGCTAACTCCGGTTCCCCAGAACGTATACTCTTTCCCTTGAGGCAAAACAGCCTGCATCAGCAGCCGGTTCATGGAGAATAAGCCTGGATCCCAGCCGGTAGAGATGATTCCTACCTTCCCGCCCTCCACAGCGGCTGCGTTCACTTTTTCATAGAATTCAGGAATTTTGGCATGTGTGTCGAAGCTGTCCACCGTATTGAATAATTTCACCAGCTGAGGTGTCTGGTCCGGCAGATCCGTCGCCGATCCTCCGCACAGAATCATCACATCAATCCGGTTTATGTACTGCCCGGCATTATCGAGGCGCTCCACTGTTGTTCCCGTTTCCTTCGCCAGTTCTTCCGGGTCTCTGCGCGTAAAGATCGCAACCAGCTCCATATCGGGGTTCTGGTTAATTGCCTGCTGTACTCCTTTTCCTAAGTTGCCGTAGCCTGCAATCCCTACTCTAATACGTCTGTTCATGATGTTCCTCCCTGCCGGAATCTTCCGGATGATTTATATTCCTTTAAAATAAAAGTATATATACATTACATGAAATGTAAACATTTTTCTATCCAGGGCTAAGTATTTCTTTGGATCCGGAACCCTTATTGTCTGATAAATGAATCAAGAGAAGCGAACGAAATATACTCTTAAGGGGAGGTGTAAATGCTGAACAGATCCGGACCCGTTAAGCTGCTTGCCGTTATTGCCGGTATTGTCATTCTTAATATTGCTGTTTTATCACCTGGATTGCTGGGTGTGGAAATCGGTGGGGAAAGCACACTGCAAACAGCTACAGGCGTTACGTTATTATTCATCAGTCTGCTTGTTGTACTCTACGGAAGTTATAATCTTCTCTTCAAAGGCCCAGCTCCTAAATCTGTCCGCCTGTTAACCTCACCTGATGATTACACAGCCATGCTTCAACAATACAAAAATGTGAAGGTGCTGAAAAATGATGTCCTTCTCGCCTTGGATCAGCTGGAGCGGATAGAGAAGAAAAAAACAACCTTGACCCGTGTGTTGGGCGTGCGCTTTGATCCGACGGAATTAAGCTACAGGAAGTTCAGTTCTGTAATTGCCGAAGTAGAGAAGCTGCTGTATCTGAATGTCAGGGGAATGCTTAATAAGTTGAGTTTGTTCGACACCTCTGAGTTTTCCCTTTTTGCCAATACCCACAAACCTCCTCCATTCTCCGAGAAACTGATCCAAAAGAAAACGGCTCTTTATAACGACTTTTTCACCTCATTAAAAGGCTACCTGGGCGCCAATGAGGAAATTCTGCTCAAGCTGGATCAGCTGCTGCTGGAGATTTCGGAGCTGGACAGCACGAATTACGATAGGATCGAAGAAATGCCCTGCATGCAGGAGCTAAGCGCCTTGATCAATCAGACGAAACTATATCAATAGCCGGAGGAGGATGTATATGGCCAGGAAAGGCAGAATACTCTTGATCCTTGCGCTGATCGCAGCCGGTGTCTTTGCACTAGTCTATTTCGGGATTTCCCTAACCTCGAACTTGGGCAAATCCAAGACACAGATAACGGTAGAAGATGCTGATAAAAGACTGAACAAGATCTATAAAGACATTAAGGTAACGCAGGCCCAGCAGGTAAAAGGACAAATAGATCTGGACCCTGCGGCTATCGGAGACTCTTTGCCTGACATCTCCAAATTCCCGGTCTCCGTAGAGAACACAACCGACAGCTATGTCGAGATCTTCTCTTCCACCGAGAAATCCGGTACGGGGAATGACGGATGGCTGAATGAAGTGGCATCAGCGTTCAATGATTCCAACCTCATGGTGGACGGGAAACCTGTATCCGTGAAAATCCGCAATATCGCTTCCGGCACGGCCGCCGATTACATAAGATCCGGCAAATATGTCCCGGATGCTTTTACACCCTCTAATGAGCTATGGGGCGAGATGGTAAAAGCAAACGGAATCCAAACCGAGCTCGTGTCCAAACGGCTTGCCGGCAATGTAGCAGGTGTTGTAACAGGCAAGAAAAAATATGACGAGCTGGTTGAGAAATACGGCGCAATTAACGTCAAAACGATTACCGATGCGATTGCTGATAACGAGCTGGCCATGGGATACACCGATCCTTTTGCCAGTTCGACCGGCCTTAATTTTCTGGTAACTGCCCTAAGTACCTTTGACAGCTCGGATCTGCTAAGTGAGCAAGCGGTTCAGGGGTTCGAAAAATTCCAGGCTAATGTACCGTTTATCGCCTCCACTACCCTGCAGATGCGGGATGCGGCCAAGACCGGAATGCTCGATGCTTTTGTCCTGGAATATCAGACCTTTATCAATGCGGCCGACCTGAAAAGTGGTTATGTCTTCACTCCGTTTGGGGTACGGCATGACAGTCCGCTTTATGCTCTGGGGGATCTGCCGCAGGCTAAAAAGGAGATTATCCAAAAGTTCGCTGAATTTGCCGCGCAGGATAAGTATCAGAAGTCGGCAGAGGCCAAAGGGTTCAACGGCCTGAATGACTACGTCTCCGAACTGGCACCGGTGGACGGTAATCTTCTCTCCTCTGCGCAAAAGCTGTGGAAGGAAAAGAAAAACGGCAGCACTCCGCTCGCAGCGGTATTCGTGGCTGATGTCTCCGGCAGCATGGCCGGTGAACCGCTGAACCGTCTCAAGGAATCGCTGCTTAAAGGCCAGAAGAATCTGGGAAAAGACAACAGCATCGGCTTTGTCTCGTACTCCAGTGACGTAACCATCAACCTCCCGATCGCCAAATATGATACCAACCAGCAATCGATGTTTGTCGGTGCGGTTAACAGCTTGCAGGCTGCCGGGGGTACGGCTACTTTTGACGGCTTGGTGGTGGCAATGAAAATGCTGCAGGATGAGATCGCCCTGAACCCCGGGGTTAAGCCTGTGATTTTCCTGCTCAGTGACGGTGAAACCAACGAGGGTCATTCCCTCAATGAGATTAGAGGTCTCGTCGAAACCTACAAAATTCCGGTCTACACCATTGGCTACAACGCCAACATCAAAGCGCTGGAGAGCATTTCAAGCATCAACGAAGCCGCGAACATCAATGCGGATACGGATGACGTCGTCTACAAAATCGGAAATCTGCTCAATGTGCAAATGTAAGACACTTAACAAGGAGGTCTGTCATGTCATTTACGATGGAAATTCCAAGCGCTGAGAAACTGAGGTCTGCGATTGCCGAAGAGGTACAGCCCGAACCTGAAGAGATTACTGAGCTGAAAAAGCTTGCGGTAAGCAATGTTTCGAGTATCCTTGAGTTAGATCTGGAATCTCTGGAAAAACGTAAAGCGGTACTGCAATCCATTGACAGCTTCGGAATGGGCACCATGCGCGCTTCATCGGAGAAGAACACCCTCCTTCAGGTTTCCGTGGGCAATCTCTCCAAAACCGGCGATGAAGGCGGCCAGGTCGCTAAAGGTTTAACAGAGCTGCATCTGCAGCTGAAAGATTTGGACCCGAGTGCCGTCGACTTTGCCAAAAGCGGGCTGTTAGGCAAATTCTTTAACCCGCTGCGCACTTATTTCGCTAAATATCAGAAGGCTGACGCCGTTATTTTCGACATCATTCTATCTTTGGATAAAGGCAAGACTATTCTTAAAAATGATAATACAACACTCGAAATTGAACAGCAGACTCTTCGTGAACTGACCAAAAAGCTGCAAAAGGAAATCCAGCTCGGCCTCCTGATGGATCAGGAGATTGAGACGCAGATTGAGGCTGCCAAGGTGCGCGGCGAGTCCGAGGACAAAATCCGCTTTATTACAGAGGAGGTTCTGTTCCCGCTCCGCCAGCGGGTAATGGATCTGCAGCAAATGCTGGTCGTGAACCAGCAGGGAATTATGGCCATCGAGGTCGTCATCCGGAATAACAAAGAGCTGATCCGGGGCGTAGACAGAGCCAGAAACGTGACCGTCTCGGCCCTTAAGATTTCGGTTACGGTTGCCAGCGCATTATATAACCAAAGAATTGTACTGAAAAAAATCGAGCTGCTGAATCAGACAACAGACAATCTGATCAGCGGCACCTCAAGAATGCTTAAAGAGCAAGGAGCCGCAATCCATAAGCAGTCGCTTGAAACCAGTATTTCTGCTGATACGCTAAAGCAAGCGTTCTCCGATGTGTTGTCTGCACTGGACTCCATCAGCACTTACAAGCAGGAGGCACTGCCCAAAATGCGTGAAACCATCAGCCAGTTCCGCGAACTGGCCGATAACGGCGAGAAGCAGATTCTGCGTTTGGAGAAAGGGTCTACTCTCGGACTGTAATGCGGACTAAATACAATAGCTTCTGTACAAGAGCTGAGCGGGATTGTCTGCTGAAGCTCTTTTTTTCATAAAAAATAAAGTGAGGTTCATGTCCACCCGATGGATATCTTATGAGCGTCTGATGCATCGGCTGTATAAATATGCAACCATTCTAAGGTATAATGATGATTCGGTGGTGCCCGGTAGAGACAGCTCGATCCTGCAACGTCGCCAGCCGTAGCTATTGGAACTGCGGATTAAAATTTAATGGGAGGGATTATTATGCATTTAATGGATCTTGAAAGCCTGACGTCACAGCAAATTATCGAGCTTTTTCAATTGGCCCACCTTTTAAGCTCGGAAAAGTCGGCACAGCTTTTGAAGGACAAAACCTTCATCCTGTTCTTTCCGGAATCCAGCCTGAGGACACGTATTACTTTTGAAAAGGGCATTCAGAATTTAGGCGGCAAATATATGCTGTTCCCTCCGGAAACACTGGATAAGCGGGAGCAATCAAGCGATGTGATCCATTATCTCGAAAATTGGGCCGATGGTGTAGTCGCCAGACATTCCAGCTTTGCCAAGCTTGTTGAACTGTCTGCCCACTCCTCTATACCAATCATTAATGCAATGACTGCCCGTAACCACCCCTGTGAGATTTTAAGTGATTTATATTCAATCAGCCAAATCAGAGAAAATTACCGGGAACTGACTTATACCTTCGTGGGACCTGCAAGTAATATTTCAAGAACCTGGCACGAAATGGCCAAGGTTATGAACCTTAGCTTTAATCATGTTTGTTCGGCTGGAAATGCGCTGGGGCCGGATACAAATAACTATACATACCTAACCAATCTGGAGGATGTTCTGCCGGAAAGTGATATCATTCTGACCGATTCTTTGCCAGGTGAATTTAAGAATGCGGAGTACTTAAATCTATATCAAATCACTCTGGAACGGATGAAACGTACCCGTCCCGGTGCTTTGCTTAACCCCTGTCCTCCGTTTTACCGGAACGAAGAGGTCAGCGCTGAGGTTATAGACTCCCCTTATTTTGCCGGATTCCAGTTCAAAAAGAATTTATTGTACATGCATCAGGCGGTACTTTTATATTGCTTGTCTAATTAATAAGCTATCCCGGGTACAAATTGCCAGAACACCTGCCTTACCTATGAAGCCATATCTGGAGGGAGTGAATTCGATGCTTACACTGGAGGAGTTGGAACATTATCTGCTGCAGAATGATAGTACCTTCGAGATTATTGCCCACCAGACACCTATTCACTCAACAATAGATGCAGAGCCCTATTTCGATATTAAGAAAGCGGCGCCGACGCTCATTTTGCAGACGAATCTGGGTTTAATCGCCCTTATTGCCAGCTCGCAGCGGGGACGGCTGGACTTTAACAGCTTGAAACTTGCCTTCGGCTACACCAAACTAAAAATGGCGGATAAAAAGGCTGTTGTGGAGAGGACAGGATATTATCCCGGTGCCATCCCTTTGATCGGACACGGGTTGCCTTGCATCTTTGACACTAGCCTGCTTGCCCTTGATTACATTTATGGAGGGTCCGGCGATGAGCTGCATACCTTGAAGATTGTGCCGGATGACGTTGTCCGGTTGAACAATGTGACCGCGTTTCTGGAGTAGATGCCCTATTCAAGTAAACATGAAGATGAATTAAAAAAAGCGGCATGGGCTGCTTGGTCCGTAATCCGGATACAAGCTAAGCCCATGCCGCTGTTATTTGTTACAGGTAAATATCTATTGTCGTTTTTTCAGTGCTGCCGAGGCGCTGAACATCTTCACGGCTAACCCGCAGTCCGCCAAGGCGGTAAGGATTGGACAGCCGCTCAGCCTGTATTTCCTGTCCATTTACTGAGATAGAGCGGAGATTCCCCTCCGTCAAATGATAAATAAAGGATACCGGGGCACCGCCGTATTCAAAATCAAAGCGTGTGCCGTCAAGCTCAGGAGGTAATACAGGATCTATGACCAGATCACCGCCGTCCTCACGGATGCCCAGGACATTCGAGATCAGCTGGTTCATATAGATCCCCGGACCGCTGGAATAGATTCTCCAGCCGCCTTTTACCGGAACCGTTCCGTCACGCAGCTCTCCGAAACGTTCCTGTGCTTCATAGCGGTTGGCAAACTTGCCGTCTGAACTGCTGAAATAGGCGTTGCTCTGGCGCAGCTCAGCATTTGGAACGGCATCCTGAATACCGATCGGATTAATAGTAGCTAGCCCTTTCCATACCTGATCCCGTTTACCGATCTTGGCCATCGCTTCGACGAAGCGGATATGCGCATGTACATATTGCAGACCGATTTCACGTCCGAAATTGGCTGCCTGCTCTGCGCGTTTAAAGTGAGTGCTGACCCCGCCGGCGTACTGGGCTGGATGATTCATCAGACGGACACCATCCGGGCATAGGAACTGCTCCTGGATCAGCTTATAATGCTCCTCCATCTGTTCAGGGGTAAGCAGTTCGCCGATCATACTGCGGGTCATCGGCAGCAGGCGGTACTGGATGCCTGTCTCTTTATCCTCTGGATGGAGCAACAGCTTGGCATGCTCCGGATCCTCGAAGTAGAGGAAACCTGGAATAACCTTCGTCCCGAGCATATAGCGGTTGAAGTCGCCTTTGATTCCCTCCGCCATTCCGCGCAGCTCATCGGACCAGCCCGCATCCGCTTCCTTCATGACTGCGGACAGGCCAAGAACGGTCTGATAAGCCAGCGCTACCGTCCAGCTGCTGACCATATACTGCTTCAGCTGGGCATTTGCCGGCTGCAGGGTATCATCCCAGTCCCCATCCCCATAAGAGGAGAGGAATGTATTATGCAGGAAATGGGACTTCATGTAATCCAATTCCTTCACAGCATGTTCTCTAAGCGAGTATGTCCGCTCCGTGAAGTCAAAGCTGTGTTTGCGCGTATAAGGAATTTGCTCATCGAGCACAGCATAATCACGTGTTGCCCGCAGGTAATCGCCCAGTACCTTAAGCGGCCAGACAATAATATCGCCGTGGCTTTCTTCCTGCTGAATAGTTGTGTATTTGTCGAACATGAACCACTGCGGCCAGTTCCCGTCATCTTCATATTGATGGGCGAAGACCGTAAGGAGAATCTCCCGGACCTGCTCATATTTGTGGGTCGCGAGGAAATACTCCACCGGACCCTGGCATACATCCCGCGTTCCCCAGGCGGCGCCGCCATACTGTTCCAGGCCGTGTGGTACAGAATAGTGAACAAGCATATTATGGGTGTACCACCAGGCCAGAGCGTTTACCTTGAACAGCTCACCATCAGCTCCGCTTTCTTTAGTCAGCTTGAAGCCATTCATGACCCCGGCAAAAAACTCACGATATTCCGCTTTCTCGGTTTCAAACGGTGCAATATCTGGAGTACGTGTTTGTCCATCAAGCAGCCCTTGTAACGTTAATGTCCATTCGCTGCTTGCATTAAGTTCAAGAACAACCAGCGAAGCATTGCCTGGAACAGCCCCAGCTGCCAGCAGAGTTTCATCGCCCAGCTGATAACCGGCTCCCTCTAGCTTAAGCTTGTAAGCCAGCTCCGGATACACGGCAGCACTCATTCCTGCCTTGTCTGCACGGAAGGTTAGTCCGCCGTCCGTATCTTCTGACAGGTGATATGGTATTTCATATTCCGCCACATTCATCGTAATCTGGTTGCTGACCAGGAAACGGTACGCCTTCCCGGCCGCAGAACGGACATGCAGTCTGATCTCCGGGGAATGGACTGCTGTATAGTTGGTAATTACCAAGGTATCTTCAGCTGTCTTGTAGTACCAGCGGACATAATTGAAGCCGATCTCATACAGTGAGGGCATCGTCAGCAGACGATACTGCCCGTCCATCTCCACATAGATACGCTGCCCTGATGTCTTATAGACGTTTAGCGCACTGCGGGCATTGGACATCATTTTATGAAAATTGGTATTGCCTACAACAACCTGGGAATTGAATATTCCGTACATATACGAGGTAGTCGTCATTACCTCAGCATTCAACTTTGCATTGTTCCCGCTCATCAGAATATGTCCGTGCGGACGCTCCACCAGCAGTTCTTTGCGCTTAAGGACGATATGCTCATAGGTTCCGGTAAAGAAGGCCAGCAATTCCCCGTCGGCCCGTTCTTCCTGAAACCGCTCAGGGAACAATGAATCCAATTCTGCTTCAGAGATCGACTCCGTTTGCAGAGGAGCTACAATCTGCGGGGCAGTACATGTGCGTTCAAGCCAGCTGCCTTCCTCTATTGCATTCCCTTGATTCTGAGATTTGCTCCAGGCAGCCTGTATATCATCGGCATACTCCAGCGCAGTGATTGCCGCAGGATGATCCGCCCGGAATAATCCGTAGAATGTAAAGGTGGCTTCACCTTTCAAGTGCAGCTTAGCTGATTGCAGGGCAGTATAGGCGAATTCATATTGATAGATTTCATTCGCCAGATTTTCCTGATACAAGGCTTCCGGTCTGTCGGTTTCTTTGTAGGAAAGCCCAAAAAACTGGAAGCCGTCAGTGGAGTATCCGGCAGCTCCGCCCAGCAGCCCCTGCTGCAGATATGGGAAATCCCCGCCCTGCGGCTGATTCTGACGGGAACAGACTACATAGCCGTCCGCTGAGTCCCGGAATACAGCATGGTCGATATACTGGGACAGATAAGCTTCATTGCTGGTAACAGCCCCCGGTGAGGCAATCCCTACATCCTGGGTATAGATAACATCCAGCTCTACGCCGCTTCCTTCTATCTTCACATCCCAGAACCACATATCACCTTCAGCTAATGTAAAAACAACCTGATAGCGGAGTGCCTCCTTAAGGCCCTGACCACCAGGGCTAACAGGAATCTCTCCCTGCCAAATGAGCCGCTCACCATCCTGGCGGAAGCGGCTGCCCGATTTCACACCGAGCAGCGGAAACGCTTGAATGCCGCCTGGCAGATGCAGGCGTGCATAAATATTTCCCGGTGCACCATCCACACTGTTAGACAACAACTGATTAATCATCGTTGTACCGCCGGTTGCCTGGTAGAGATCGCCGCTATTTAGGAACGTAAATTTCAGCCCGCCTTTTTGAAGTGACACCTTGGAATTCGTTGTGATTGTCATTTCTATTCACTTCCTTATCTATTACGGCTTCACACCGCTATTATGAGTAGTCACATTTCTGTTATTTAAGCAGCCGGAATCCGGCTGTCTGCACATCACGGCTGTTGCCGCCTACATAAACATAGAACTGTCCGTGGTCACTTGATAGGCTCAAGTCGCTATGATGATAACGAAGCTGCTTTTCTTCAATATAGAATATTACCTCAGTGCTTTCTCCCGGAGCCAATTCAATCTGCCGGAAATCTTTAAGCTCTTTGACCGGACGGACAACCTCACCGGATATGTCGCGCACATATAGCTGTACAGTTTCTGTTCCGGCCATCCTGCCCGTATTGGTGACCGTCACTTTCACTTCAAGCGGCTGATCCTCTTTCATGTTATCGGAAGAGAGCGTGAGCCCTTCATAAGTAAAGGCCGTATAGCTAAGTCCAAAACCGAAAGGCAGAAGCGGTTCATTCGGACTGTCGATATACTTGGAGACATACCGGTTCTCATCTTCCACTGCCGGTTTCGGACGTCCGGTACTGAATGAATTATAATAAACCGGAACCTGGCCAACAGAATTAGGGAAAGACATAGTCAGGCGCCCGGAAGGATTGGCCTTACCGTATAACAGATCCGCCAGAGCGGATCCGCCTTCACTGCCCGGGAACCAGGCTTCCAACACAGCATCGGCCTGATCATACACCCCATGAAGGTCAAGCGGCCGTCCGTTAAACAACACAATGGCAACTGGCTTGCCTAGCCCCTTCATAAGCCGGATCAATTCCAGCTGCGCATCCGGCAACTTGATATTGGTGCGGCTCCCGCCTTCCCCGCTCATATGGGACGATTCGCCGACGGCCAGTACAATTACATCTGCTCCTGCTGCAGCTGTTAGAGCTTCCTCCTTCTGAGTTTCGGTAATGGAATCAACCCCTGAGCCTACGGCAACCGTTATATAGTCAGGATTGCCTGTTACAGCTCGCATCGCATCACTTAACTTCACCGCTGTTTCTTTGGAGCCAGTCCAGGACCACCAGCCCAGAATATCTCCGCTGTCCGCAAACGGCCCGATCAGCGCCACCCGCTGCTCTGCACGAAGCGGCAGTACGCCTTCGTTCTTGAGTAGCACGCATGATTTCTCGGCAAGCTTCCGCGCAGCCTGACGGTGCTCAGCGGAATAGACAATTTCCTTCTCCCGTACCGGATCTGCACCGCGCATCGGATTATCAAACAGTCCAAGCTTCTCTTTAAGACTCAGAATGCGCAGCACGGCTTCGTCAATCCAAGCTTCATCGACAAGTCCTTCATCCACCAGCTCAGGCAGATGATGCAGATAGCTGGTGGTCATCATGTCGATGTCGACGCCTGCCCGTATCGCCTTGAACGCCGCCTCTTTATCATCTTCAGCTGCACCGTGGGCAACCATTTCCTTAATGGAGGCCCAATCAGAAATGATGACCCCTTCAAAGCCCCATTCCCCGCGCAGTAAGTCACGGAGTAATTTGCGGTTACCTGTAGCCGGAACACCATCAACAATATTGAACGAGGTCATAACCATTTCGGCGCCGGCATCAAGGGCCTGCTTATAGGCGGGTAAATAATACTCCCGCAGCTGGCGCTCAGATAAATCGACCGTATTATAGTCCCGCCCGCCTTCTGCAGCACCATAGGCTGCAAAGTGCTTGACGCAGGCCGCCACACGGCTGGTGTCACCTGCCAGGTCATCCCCCTGGAAGCCTTGCACGAACGCCTTGGCAAAGACGCCATTCAAATAAGGATCTTCGCCGGTAGATTCCATCACCCGTCCCCAGCGTGGATCACGGATCAGATCGACCATCGGTGCAAACGTCACATGCAGGCCGGATACAGCCGCTTCACGTGCTGCGATCTCCGCACTTTGCTTAGCAAGTTCCGGATTCCATGAACTGCCGATGGCCAGCGGGATGGGAAAAATCGTCTTGAAACCGTGGACAATGTCTGCCATGAACAGCAGCGGAATTCCCAGCCGGTTATTCGCGAGATGAGCTTTCTGTACAGCCATCATTTTGGCTGCTCCGGCTACCCCAAGCACGGAACCCGCATTGCGTACCGTTTCGCTTTGGATGCCGAGCTCTTCCATGGGGCCGGTAATCTCCGAATGATCACCCGGTTCATCATAAAAGGGAGCTGCCAGTTGCAGCAGCTGGGCTATTTTCTCTTCCAGTGTCATGTTCTTTACATATTTGTTATACAGATGCTCAGTCATAGTTGTAACTCCTCCACCGATCCGAATAATATCGAATCGTTTCTTTCTCCATATCCCTTTATTTATAAGGTTTTATTTATATATTATTTTAATATTTCATAAACGTTTCACTAATTTTCGATAAACCACTGTTTCTACGGGATAAGACCGCTGCCCCGCTCTCCCAGAGCGGAGCATTCAGCTGGAGCCTCAAGACATCAGCTAATAAGCACAGCTATTTCATCACTAACTAGTTGTAGGTTTTAACCGATTTCCGTTCAATCAGCTCAATCTTAAGCTTATAGAAATCATTGACCAGGTCACCGTTAAGCATCTGAAAGAGGAGATGTCCCGCCAAAGAACCGGACTCGTACATCGGCTGACGGATGGTGGTCAGCGAAGGCTGAATGTATTCAGCCAGCTGAATATCGTCGAATCCAATCACCGAAATGTCACCCGGCACCGAAACTTTAGCTTCCTCCAGTGCTTTTAATCCCCCGACCGCCATTTCATCATTGGCATAAAACACCGCTGAGGGCAGTTCACCCTGCATCAGCATCATCTTGGTCGCTTTATAACCGCCTTCACGCACAAAGTTCCCGCTAAGCTTCCATTTTGTCTTCTCGGTCAGTCCGGCTTCGCGCATCGCCCGGCAGAATCCCTGATAACGCAGCGCATTGTCATAGGAATCGACAGGTCCGCTGATATAAGCGATGGAGCTATGCCCTTTTTCAATCAGGTGCCGGGTTGCACTATAGCCCCCCTGTTCACCATCTACCACCACATTAATGAGACCTTCGCCAGCAATCAGACGGTCCATCGCCACAATAGGAAAACGCGGTCCCGCCGCAGCATGTAGAATTTCATCTGTAATGTTATGGGCCAGCACGATTGCCCCGTCTACGCGTTTTTCCAGCATGTATCTGACTGCGGTTGATTCTTTTCCGCCCATCGAGCTGCAGGCAATCAGATCATAGGAGTTGGACAAGGCCACATCTTGAATGCTGCGGATTAATTCCGAATAATATGGACCTGACAGGTCCCTTAGAATAAGGGCGATTGTATTGGTGCGGCTCCGTTTCAAATCCATGGCAAAACCATTTTTTTGATAATTGAGCTGCCGTGCCGCTTCCAGCACCTTTTCTCTTGTTTTTGCGCTGACTTTGCTGTCCCCGCTCATCGCGTAGGAGGCCGTCGACAGTGCCACCCCTGCCAGCTTTGCCACATCCTTGATCGTTGCCATCCTGTTCAATCCTTCCTCAGCACTGCAATATGCTTCTATATACTATTTTATGCCAGAGATCGTATATCCTTCTATGATGTGCTTCTGGAAGAAGATAAATATAATTACAATCGGAACAACCATAAATGCAGCCCCTGCCATTTGCAGACCAAAGGCTGTACCATATTGTCCTTTCAAAAGCGACAAGCCGACCGATAAGGTGTACAGTTTCTCGTCATTGGCAATAATCAGCGGCCACAGGAAGCTGTTCCATGCCCCGATAAAGGTCAATATTCCCTGAACGGCAAATACCGGCTTCACAATCGGCACCATCAGCTGGAAAAAGATCCGCAGCTCACCCGCTCCATCCAGTCTTGCCGCCTCCAGCAGATCCATAGGGATTGTGGTCATAAACTGGCGGAACAGGAAGATCGCAAACGCGCCTACAAGACCCGGAAGTACAATCCCTGCCATCGTATTCACCAGATGCATCTGATTGATAATCAGATAGGTCGGAATCATGGTAACCTGACCCGGAATCATCATTGTCGCAAGTATCACATAAAAGAATTTGTTTTTACCGGGAAAATCAAATTTAGCAAAGGCATAACCTGCCATCGCATTCAGGAACAGTCCGACAAATGAACAGAGCACGATAATCAGCGTGTTCTTCAAATAGATCAGAAAGTCCATTTTCACAAACAAATCACGGTAGTTGTTAAACGTAGGGTGATTCGGAAATAGTGACGGCGGAATTACCGTAAATTCATTCTCAGGCTTAAAGGATGAGCCAATCATCCAAATGAACGGCACCATCATCAGCAATCCTCCGATAACAAGCAGCGCGATCATGATTCCTTTTTCCAGTCTTTTCATTCTGAGTGCCATGCCAGTTCCCTCCTTCTTAAACCTTCAGCAATAGCGGAAGCTTAATATTCTACTTCTTTCTTTTTGACCGCGAATTGAATCAGTGTCACGATAATGATGATAATGAACAGCACGAAGGAACCCGAGGCTGCATAGCCGAATTTGCTCAGCTGGAACCCGTTGTTGTAAATGAAGAGCGCCATAGACATGGTCGCGTTCAGCGGGCCGCCTTTGGTCATTACCAGCGGTTCTTCGAAGAATTGAATCCAGCCGATCAAAGTCGTAATGGTCACAAAGAAAGTAGCGAATCCCAGCAAAGGAACGGTAATATAACGAATCTTTTTCCAGCCGGTTGCGCCGTCAATTTCAGCCGCTTCATAATAGGAACGCGGAATGCCTTGCAGGGCAGCCAGGAAAATGATCATATTTAATCCGATGGATTTCCAGAACGCCAGCAGAATGAGTGATAATTTAGCCAGGGCCGGGTCCTGAAGCCACTGCTGTGCCGGTATATCAAACCAGGAGAGTACGTAGTTAAACAAACCGTAAGTCCCGTTATACAAATAGCCCCATACGACGGCTACTGCCACAATATTGGTGATGGAAGGCATATAATAGATGACCCGGAAGCTTTTGAACAGCCAGCCGGTCCCGTAATTCAGCAGCATTGCAACTGCCATGGAGAATACAACGACAAGCGGAACTCCAATCACCACGTAAATTAACGTATTGTACATCGATTTGAGGAAAACCGGATCTTTGAAAATATCAAGGTAGTTGCTGAATCCAACGCCGCGAATGTTCGAATAATCCGCAAGCCCCACCAGATCCATATCTGTAAAGCTGATTACCAGTGCAATAATAATCGGAATAATGGAGAACAGCGTCAGCAGAATAACTGCCGGAGCGATAAACATATAAGGATATTTATGCTTGTTCCATTGCTTCACTAATGAACTCACTTGCCTCACACCCTTTCATGTTCTTTCACTGCCTTCCTTCGGGAAGAGAAACAAGCCTACTGCCGGAACCTCAGATGGAGAGATCCCGGCAGTCCGCCTGAAGGAAAATCAGATATTATTTATTGCCAAGGAGCTCATTGGCCTTATCATTCAATTTATCCAGCTCGGTTTGCGTGTCTGCGCCGCCAATTGTAATCTGTTCAAAAGCAGCCATGGCCGCCTGGGCAATTTCCTCGTATTCCTTTACCGTTGGAGCAGGACGTGAATTTTCCAGCTGCTTGCCGAAAGCGGCAATCATCGGATCACTAAGCGCTTCATTCGTCCAGGCAGCCTTCAATGCAGGCATGGAGTTGGAAGTTTCATAGTATTTCAGCTGTGCTTCCTGTTCAGCCATGAAAGCTATGAACTTAGCGGCTTCGTCCGGGTTTTTGCTGTAATTGAAGATCGACAGATCCGCACCGCCGATGGATGAAGTATTGGTTACTTTGGCCGGAAGCGTAGTTACTGCCCACTTGCCGTCAATTTCCGGAGCCTTTTCTTTAACCGTCTGGATCATCCAAGGACCGCTGATGAACATCGCCATCGTGCCGTCTTTAAAGGCTGCCACAGTATCCAGGTCCGTACCTTTTGGAGATAAACCTTCATCATAGAAGCTCTTCAGGAAGTTAACCGTTTCTACATACGCCGGCTGATTGAACTGCGGCTGACGGTTCTTGTCAATGATGTCGCTTCCGTTCTGCCAGGCAAAAATAACAGGGAAGATGGAGTCTTTTCCTTCAATCGGCAAAGCATAATGTCCGGCTCCGCCTTTTTCGACCAGCTTCTTACTGGCATCCTTCAGCTCATCCCAAGTTTTCGGGCCTTCAGGATAGCCAACCTCGCTGAGCAGGTCCTTCCGGTAGAACATCGCACGGGTCTCTACATAGAACGGAATACCTACGGTTTGATCTTCATACTTGGTTGTTTCTACAGCACCGTCGAAGAAGTTTTCCGCTTTCATGCTTGGATACTGTTCGATATAAGGAGTCATATCTTTAAGCGCGCCGGCAGCCGCAAATTCCGGTACCCAGGTCGTACCCATCTGGACAACGTCCGGGCCGTTTTTGGATGCTACAGCTGTCAGCAGTTTATCATGGGCAGTGTCCCAGGGAATCGCTTGCACATCTACTTTAATTCCAGGATTCTTAGCTTCATACATTTCAGCAATCGACTTGACGGTATCCGATGTACCCATGAACCATACTTTCAGAGTCTTGCTGTCCCCGGAAGCCGAATTGTCTGAGTTGCCGCATCCTGCTGCAACCAAGGAGAAGCAGAGTAGCAGTGACGCAATGGTAAAGCCAGTTTTCTTTTTCATTCTCTTTCACCCCTGTTTTAGTGTAGCCAAACGTAAGATTACTATGATTAAAGCCCTTACATCGAAACGTTTCGATTACTATCGAAAAAAAATTCGAGTTGATTCGTTGTTTTTCGCGTTCACACCTTCATCACAGATACTATTAACCAATTATCCAGGTGATAAATCGACAATTTACTCGTTTCCAATAGTGAATGAGTGCCGCTGCTGAACATAAAGCTGATTAATCGAATGATTAATTCGAATCGTTTCGATAAACTTATTATAATTCTATGTGTTAGCGATTTCAAGTAGCTGAGCTAAAAACTTTTTCCGTATCCCAGCCGTAGGATAAGAAACAGATCTCCCAGTCTTACTGGAGGTAGCGAAAAATATCAAATATATGGATTAGCCTTTCAGTAAAAAACCAGAGGCTGGCTCCTTTGTGGAATAATCCACTTTGGGGCAACCTCTGGCAGTATCTTCTCCTGTAAACAAACCTATTTACCGTAAACTTTACCCTCTTTTATCTTCTGCACTTCATACATATTTACGGTTGTACTAAGGATAAAAGCCGGTTTCTCCTGTCCTCTGCTGTTACGGTGCCCCTGGATATGCGCATCGCTTTTCTCCCAGTTCTTCCACACCTCTTCGGATTCCCAGCGGATCAGCAGCAGCACCTCCTCATTATCTTTGCCCTTCTTATTGAGCATTACGCTGATATCAATGAGACCCGGCATTTCCTCCAGCGCACCCGGTGCACTGAATTTCTCAATGACCTTATCACTGTTTCCTTTTTCAACAACAATGGATCTGGTCTGAATGAACATCGATTATACCTCCAGTGAGCCATTAAGCTGCAAGAGTCACTCTTCTCCGCCTAGGCAATTTTAGTTAAATTCAATCTATGTTTCATTCTAATTGATAATCGTTATCAATTCCACTCCCGCTTCTCCAAGTATTTCTTAATTTAAAATAAACAATCACTTGCTTCAAGCGTTTAAGCGTTTATACACTTGGAACATATTAACTAATCACTTCAGAAAGCAGGAAAATCATGAATCTCACCGTTGAACTGGCTGAACAGCATGAAGCACATATTATTAAAAACCTTTATCCGCTCTATCTGCATGACCTATCCGGCCATTATGGATTTACTGAAGGCACAGTGATGAACCAGCATGGAATCTTTGAAGACGACCCGGAGATCCGGACTTTGGCACAGCAATATGATGCGCAAAATATATGGTGGGAGAAACCGGGAATCCTATTTCCTTTCTTATTCAAAGCTGGCTCGGTCCCCGCAGGATTCGCGCTCATAGCCACCCCGCCTCATTGTGCTAAAGGTGTGGATTTTTTCGTAAATGAATTTTTTGTACTTCAACCGTTTAGAGGGACAGGACTCGCAGCCCAAGCCGCACTTCGGGTATTTGAACGTTTTGCAGGGGTGTGGGAGCTGTACACCAATCCAGCCGCAAAAAATATAACCGGACAGAAATTTTGGCGGAAGACTTTAGCTGGTTATACAAAGGGCGATTACCATGAAGCTGTTGAAGAAACCTTTGATGGAACAAAGCTTGTATTCAGATTCAACAACGGGATTAAATAGGAGGTTCTGATGAGCGGGGTAACAGTATATCACGTGGATGCTTTTAGTAGAGAGGCGGGTATGGGGATATCGATCTACACTTTCCTATCCTGTATGGTAGCGAATGTCGCCGGATAATAACCGCTTCCCTGCATCCTTTTTGCCTTAGTCGCAATTACGGGTACGCCATCTTTGCCGGGGAACTGACATTCAGAATAAGGAATGATATAGCTATGGAGATTAATGAAGTACGTGTACCTTTTTCTGAATTCGATGAGATGATCCATTCCCTATTTTAGAGTCAGACTGGGCGAGTATCAGACTGACTCCAAAAGGCCTCCCGTCTATTTTGAAAGGTTAATCCTCAGTTTCACTGCTTCATCACTTGTATTTGTAGTAAGCTCCAGTATGAGAGATTCCGGATTATCCAACAGATTACTTGCATACACTTTCTCAAATCCGTCCTCTGTTCCGTTCCCTGAAACCATAGGCATCTCCAGTACACCATCTTCAGTCTTGGACTTTATCACCGTTCTGAGGGAAGCCTCATTAATCTTCAGCCGTGCTTCCCAGCTGTTCTCATCTGGGTTCTTTAGAGTGAACCGTGCAGATATCATTAACGGGGACAATTCAAGCTTACTAAGTAAGACTTCATGACCATCAAGGATAACGGTCTTATCCGGATATAGAATTCTGGTCACTGTCTTTTTAAACTTAGGATCCAGCGTGAAGCTGATCTTGAGTCTTGGCGAGTAATGCATATCCGCAAGGATGGTGCCAGTCTTGGGATCATCCATCTTGCCGGGGTTTACGGAAGCAATCTGAAACTCCGCCTGTAATTCCTTAGGAAATGGTTTGCTCCGGTCCAGTACAATCACGGTCTTCCCGTAAAACTTATGATAATTGTCCTGGCCTAACACTTTGTCATGAGCACCCATCCCCCCGCTGCTGGTTAGATAAGATTGGGTTATAATGTTATACATTTTACTGCTACTGACACCATACAATTCCTGCTCTTCACCTGTGGTAGCGGTATATAAAACAGTCATTTTATTCTCATCAGCTGTTACGGCGTTCAAAGTAATGCGATATCCCTGAGCTCCAGCACTTTTGTTAATCAGCTGGATGTAATCGTTACGGATTGCGGATTCTAAAGTTGCTGCGTCATTATCGTAAGTATTTAATTCCTTAAAGGCCTGCAGCTCTCCCCAATTCACTGTTTGCGGGACCAACGCTGTACGGGGTTCTTCGTGTATGATAGGGATTATAAACAGCAAAATAGCGGTTACTGCAGCAGCTGCCAACCCGAACAAAGAGCACGTCGTTAGCGCAGACCGTTTACTATTCCGGATGCCCCGCTCCATTCCGCTTTGAACCGCAATCCTTAAGTCACTGCTGCTTAGTTCCGCTTGAATGTGCCGTTGAAGACGGGCCGCATCCGACAGCATGGCCTGTTCTTCTCTGCTGTTAATCATTCCAATCCCCCCGATCCTTCATAATGCCTCTTAATTGCTTCAGTCCTTTGTGCTGCCAGGTTTTAATGGTCCCCTCAGGCTTATTCAACAATTCAGCAATGTCCCCCAGCGTCATATCATTATAATATTTGAGCAGCAGCACATGGCGGTATTTCGGCTTAACCTGTTCGAGAGCCCAGAGCATTTCCATCCTGCCGGTATCAGTCTCAGTAATGGATTCATGCATATACTCATCAGGTGTAGGCACACTTCGTTTCCTTCTCCGCTGCTCATCGATACAGACATAGATCAGAATCCGGATGATCCAGGCTTTAAAAGCCCTGGGTTCCTTGAGTGTCTTCCGCTTGATCCATGCACGGCAGGTTGTCTCCTGCACCGCCTCCAGCGCATCAGCCCGGTTGCCCAAATAGCTGTAGGCAATCTGGTACAGCTTATCGCTATGCTCCATCACAGCTTCATAAAACCGCAACTCCTCACTGGATGCAGCACCCGTTAACCTTTTCATCTCCACGCCCGACATCGTCATCTCGCCCCTCCTCTCTCTATCCTTACAATGTATAAGACGGAGCGTGTCCACAAACGGTTTTCCCTTTATGTAAATTCACTTACTCATTCCCTGGCAAAAAAGAGAGCCCTTCCCAGCGGGAACGGCTCTCTCGTGAGAATATTGATATAGTCAGATCTTCGTTACAGCACCCAGTTCCCTTTGCGGAACACGGGCTCGATGGTTCCATCAGCCAGTTCACCGTCGATATCCAGCTCAGCTGAGCCGATCATGAAATCAACATGGGTCAGGCTGACGTTGGCGCCGCGTTCCAGCAGTTCTTCACTGCTTAAGCCTACGCCGCCCTCGATATTTACCGGATACGCGCTGCCCAGCGCAAAGTGGCAGGAAGCATTTTCATCAATACCGGTGTTATAGAACACTCTGTTCAGTCTTGAAATGGGTGAGTCATGCTGCACTAAAGCCACTTCACCCAGATAAGATGCTCCTTCATCGGTCTCCAGCAGGGAGGTCAGATGCTCACGTCCGGAAACAGCATCATAAGCAGTAACCTTGCCATCAGTGAAGGTAAACGTAATCCCGTCCACAAGACGGCCATTCAGGTTCAACGGAAGTGTACTGGTTACAGTGCCGTTAATCCCGGTCCGATTCGGCATGGTATAGATTTCCTCTGTAGGCATGTTCGCCACAAAATACACGCCGCTGCCGTTCTCACCGCCTCCGCCCCTCCAGAGATGTCCTTCGGGCAGTTCCACATGCAGGTCCGTGCCCGGAGCGCGGTAATGCAGGCTTTTGTACCGCTTGGCATTCATCCGGTCCTGGCTCTGCTTTAGCTGGGCAATATGCTCACGCCAGGCAGCTACCGGGTCCTCAGTCCCCACACGGTTCATCTGGAAAACAGCTTCCCACATCGCATCAATACGGTCTTCCCGGGGAAGATCCGCGAACACCTTGTCCACCCAGGCGCGTGTCGGTGCTTTAATCAGCGACCAGCTGATTTTACTGCTGCGCGTGTAATTCTGGTATTTCTTGCGGGCTATAGCTGCAGCTTTGACGGCTGTGGAGACCTTAGCGGAATCAATTCCGCGGAACAGCTCCGGATCAGGTACTTTAATATGTAAAATGGCACCGCCCTCTTCGGCGAACCCTTCGAGCATGTCGGCATGCCACTGCGGGTAATAACCGAAAGAATCAGCTGGTGCCTTCTCATAACGGATACGCGTAACCGCCTCGTCATCCCAGTCCACCATTACATATTTCGCACCGGCTTCATAGGCTTTGCCTACGATCAGGCGCGTAAGCTCAGCCGTTTCCAAAGGCGAATGAATCATCAGCACTTGCCCTGGCTGCACATTCACTCCAACCTTTACTACCAGATCCGCATATTTCTCCAGCATCAACTCAAAATCCTTCATTATTTTCGCTTCCTCCATCTCTGACTGATCTATGGCTATCCTCAAAATAAGCTCCAGTAGCTATTTTAACGCAAAATGAGGGCTATGGCGATTAATTGTCCATTGGCCGAAAATTTTTCAGACAAAAGAAATAGGCAGTTCCGCTGAAGAACCGCCTCTTAAAAAATCCATTTCTGTCCTACTGTTTATCCACCTGTAATAAAGTAACTTCCTTCACCGTGTACGTACCCGCCAGCTTCTCTTCAGCAATCACATTAAGCTTCGCCAGACTGGCGACCTTCGACGGGTCCGCCTTGGAGAGCAGCCGCCACACCTGCGGGTCAGCCAGCGTGTTGTAGAGCTTTTCATCGTCATATTCTTTGCGGTTCTGCGTAACAAGCTTCACTCTATAGCTGCCGATGACCTTCTCCGTCTCCCCCTGATCCGCACAATAGGCCAGAATCTCCTGTCTGAGTTCAGCCAGCTCCTTCTCGATATCCTTCTGTTTGGACTTCAGTTTATAGTATTGCTGCACTTTCTTTTCCATTCTTGCTCACGCTCCTCTCCTAACATATGTATGCCGGAGAGATTAAATATATTGATTAAATACATAGAGCCATTTTCCAGATAATTCTATAATGATATTGGATACCTGCAGTGAATCCGGACGGATACAGCGTCTAACTGACTGCGGAGCATTTATTCGGATTACCTAAGCTAAGCTGCCGGTAAAATGATGCATACTCCGCCAAAATTAGTTGACAGCAGGTGGGTCATGTTCACTTCGTATCTGTTTCCGATCTCATATGCCTTTATGTCTTTTCCGGTCGCGGCGATGCTCTTCACTTTGCCCTTCCTGATAGTCCAATACCGGCGGCATGGTTATATCCACAAGCTTCGGGCGTTGGTGCTCTATTTGCTGCTGCTCTATTTACTGAATGCCTTCTATCTGATTATGCTGCCCTTCCCTTCCTCCAGACACAATTTGCCTTTATTAGGCAGCAGCATTCAGGTTGTGCCGCTGCAATTTATCGGAGAAATTCTGCGCAGCAGCAGTTTATCGGTTGACCAGCCGTCCACCTATTTGACGATTTTTCGCAACCCCGACTTTTTTCAAGCTTTATTCAATGTTGTATTGACGGTTCCTTTCGGCATGTTCCTGGGCTACTATTTCCGCACCCGCTGGGTAGTGTGCATTCTGCTCTCCTTTGTGCTTTCATTATCGTTTGAAATAACGCAAATTACCGGCATATACGGTTTCTTTGACAATCCGTACCGGATTTTTGATGTCGATGATCTGATTACCAATACACTTGGCGGAATTGCCGGATTCAGAATTGCACTCCGGATTTCGGGACTGCTGCCCCGAATTGACCAACTGGACAGCAGGGCGAATCTTAGTACAAAACGTGTCACTTATACCCGTAGGGGCATCGCCTTTATGCTGGACGCCTGTGTGTGGCTGACCGCTGCCGGTATACTAAGCCTGTTCCCGGTTCCCTGCCCTTTATGGATCGTACTTGGGGTATACTTCCTGCTGATTCCATGCTGGACCCGGGGACAGACCATTGGGAAATGGATTGTACGTATCCGTGTAGAGGGCTGCAGCAGCAGCCTCCGGCCTTGGATGATTGCCCTAAGATACGTTCTGCTCTATGGAGGAACGTTCGGCATGAATATTCTGCAGTTTAATTCGGCATGGGTAAACACCCTTGGACCGGATATATCCGGTCCGGCCCGTGGAATAGTGCTGCTGGCAGATCTGCTGTTCCTTATTCATCTAGTCATCAGCATGTTTAAGAAGGAGCCGTTGTTCTACGAACGATTAAGCCGGACCCGGAATATCATTACCTGGCCTGAGAAACAGCAGCAGGCAGACACAGCAGAGTTACCGTTATCCCTTAAATGAAAAGGAGAATCTATCCGGTGAACCAATTTAAGACTAACTTAAACAATAAGGACGGCAGCCTTGCCTTTCAGGAATGGATTATTGAAGCAGATATCGCCGCCATGCAGGCTGAAATGAACAAAGGCTCGTTAACTGCTGAACAACTGGTGAGCCTTTATCTGGATAGGATCAACAGGTATGATTCGCTCATTAACTCCGTGCTGGAGCTCAATCCCGATGCACTGGATATTGCCCGCCAGCTTGATAAAGAGCGGCAATTATCGGGAGCCCGCAGCAGCCTGCACGGCATTCCGCTTCTTATTAAGGACAATATAGACACTGCAGATAAACTTCACACAAGTGCAGGGTCAATTGCGTTGGCTGAGTCAACGGCAGTTCAGGACGCTGCGGTCATCAGCCGGCTGCGCACTGCAGGTGCCATTATTCTCGGGAAGGCCAATATGACGGAATGGGCTAATTTTATGGCTCCCGGGATGTGGGCCGGGTACAGTTCACGCGGCGGGCTCGTCCTCAACCCCTACGGACCCGGCGAGCTGTTCGTAGGGGGTTCCAGCTCCGGCAGTGCGGCTTCCGTTGCAGCCAATCTCATTGCCGCGGCCGTAGGGACGGAAACTTCCGGCTCGATTATCGGGCCGGCCAGCCAGAACTGTATAGTAGGAATTAAACCAACCGCGGGACTCGTCAGCATGGCTGGAATCATTCCCGGCATCGGCAGCCAGGATACCGCAGGACCGCTGGCCAGGACAGTCTCCGATGCAGCTGTCCTGTTGGGAGCGATGACCGGACAGGATGAACCAGACACTCAGGTATCCGGAACAGCCCGGGAGAGAACAATAGCAGATTACACGGTTTTTTTGGATACGGCGTATTTGCAAGGGGTGCGGATAGGTATCCCTAGGGCAATCTATCATGAGCTCGATGAAGAAGTAATGGCTATTATGGCAGAAGCGATTGAGCTTCTTGAACAACAAGGCGCTGTGATCGTTGATCCCGTTGAGCTTCCCTGTCTTAACCGTGAATGGAGTCCGGTCATGCTGCAATATGAGTTTAAAAGAGGCCTGAACCAGTATCTGGCCGGACTTGCCGGGTCAGTACCCGTACATAGCTTGAGCGAGCTTATCGCCTATAACAACACGCATAGTGATAAAGCTCTGAAATACGGGCAAGGCACGTTAGAATGGCTGGAACAGTCCGGAGAAGGTATTACGGAAGAAATGTACCTTGAACAGCTTCGCCTATCCCGCGAGCAGGCACGTGATCATGGAATAGATTATGCCTTAAAGGAATATCAGCTGGATGCCCTGATGTTCCCCGGGTTTCACGGAACAGATCTGGCTGCCAGAGCAGGTTATCCGCTCATTACAGTTCCCGCCGGCTTTGCAGCCAATGGAATCGTTACACCAGGAGGATATCTTACCAAAGGCCCGCATGGCGTCACCTTCTCCGGTACAGCCTTTAGTGAGCCAACGTTGATCTCGATCGCATATGGATTTGAACAGGCGTCAAGGCGGCGCTTCCCGCCCCGCCTGTCTAAATAAACAAGCCATTATTCATTTATCCCATGAGGAGCTGTGAACATGAACATGACCGGAACTTTATCTCCAATGCCAAGAAGTCTTCCCGAGGAACAAGGTATCCGCTCAACCGCGGTATCTGCATTTCTGGACCGGATTAAGAACCTGAACATCGAGCTGCATAGCCTGATGTTTCTAAGACATGGCCATGTTGTTGCAGAAGGCTGGTGGTCTCCGTACAGATCCGAACTTCCTCACATGCTGTTTTCACTCAGCAAAAGCTTCACAGCTACGGCCATCGGACTGGCAGTTTCAGAACAGCTCTTATCCCTGGAAGATAAGGTGGTTTCTTTTTTTCCTGACGAATCCCCCGCAGAGCCTGGTGATAACCTGGCACAGATGAACATCAGCCACCTGCTGATGATGGGTACCGGCCACACCATGGATACAATGACCGACATGCTGCAGTCCCATGACGGCAATTGGGTCAGAGCCTTTCTTCAGCTTCCGGTTGAGAAGGTACCCGGTAGTTATTTCCTCTATAATACCGGAGCTACTTATATGCTCTCTGCCATTCTGCAAAAGGTAACCAGCCAGACACTCTTGGAGTATCTCGCTCCAAGGCTGTTCACTCCGCTGGGCATTAAGGATCCCACCTGGGAAAGCTGTCCGCGCGGGATCAACACCGGAGGGTACGGGTTAAATCTCACTACAGAGGATATTGCCAAATTCGGGCAGCTGTACTTACAACAGGGACAGTGGAATGACCGGCAGATTCTCTCCAGGGAATGGGTCGCTGCTGCAACCTCTAAGCAAATTGCGAATGGTGACGGCAGCCCGGACAGCGGGGAATGGTCTCAAGGATACGGGTATCAGTTCTGGAATTGCCGGCATGGCGCCTTCCGTGCAGATGGTGCCTTTTGCCAGCTCTGTATCATAATGCCGGAGCAGGATGCGGTTCTGGTGGTTACCAGCGGTACGAATGAGACGCAGCAGGTGATGGATGCTGTCTGGGAGCTTCTACTTCCGGCCATGAATTCTGCCCCTATACTTCAAGAGCACTCTTCTGCAGCGGCAGACTTGGCTGCTCAGCTCCGCACACTGCAGATTGTGCCGCCACGATGTATCCGGTCTTCAACCCTGGAAAGCACCTTGAACGGCCAAGTCTATAAGCTGGAAGCTAACGAGCTGGATAGCGACTCACTTGAAGTTTCTTTTAGCGGGAATGAAGCTGTTGTGACTATTCAAGATCGTTCAGTGCGTCAGAGTGTAGTTTTTGGGCGGGAGGAATGGACAGCAAACTCCGCAAATATGATGCCAAGCTCTTCGGGTTCCAATGCCATAATGGCCAGTTTCACCTGGGCGGCAGTGGACAAACTTCAATTGACGATGCAGCTTGTGGAAACGCCTTTTTGCATCACAGCAGAAATAACCGTAAAAGAGAAATCGATTCAACTCACACAGTCCTTCAATGTGGCCATGGGGCCAAATGAACCGGTTTCTGTCGCAGGCTATCTCATAGAGTAAATTGCAGCTTTTAACCTTCTAACAAAACAAGAGGCTATGACATTCCTTAAGGGATACATAGCCTTTTGTATTAATACCTAACTGGATATCTATTAAGCTTCCAGGCCCTTCATTGTGAGCACTACCGGACAATGGTCACTTCCCAGTACATTGCAGTCGATGGCTGCATCGATCAGATGCGGCGCAAGCCGTGAAGAGGCCAGGAAATAGTCGATCCGCCAGCCGACATTCCGCTCTCTTATTTTTGGCATATAGGACCACCAGGTATAAGCTCCTTCTGTCTCCGGATAAAAATACCGGAAGGTATCGATAAAACCCGATTCCAGCAGGATAGTCATCCGTCCGCGTTCTTCATCGGTGAACCCGGAGTTCCCCCGGTTAGACTTGGCATTCTTCAGATCAATGTCGGCGTGGGCAACATTAAGGTCCCCGCAAACAATGACCGGCTTGCGTTTATCCAGCTCCAGCAGATAGGTGCGGAAACGGTCCTCCCATTCCATTCTGTAATCCAGCCGTGTCAGATCCCTTTTGGCATTCGGAGTATAGACATTTACGAGATAGAAGCTGTCAAATTCCAAAGTGATCGTCCGGCCCTCAGGTTCAGAATCCTCTTCAAGGCCGTATCTTACAGAGATGGGCTTGATTCTCGTAAACACGGCTGTTCCCGAGTAGCCTTTCTTCTGGGCATAATTCCAATACTGGTAATACTCTTCGCCCTGCTCCAGGACAATTTGCCCCTCTTGGAGTTTGGTTTCTTGCACACAAAAAATATCGGCAGCACTTTCTTTGAAGTATTCGTTAAAACCCTTGCCCACACAGGCCCGCAGGCCGTTTACATTCCAGGACACCAGTTTGATCATCGTCATTCTCCTTACATTTTCACTAGAATTATTCCAAGTGTAACATATTCTAAGCTGATTGGAGTTCATAGACATGATACAATAACTGGGCTTGCCTCTAATTATTCTATGAAAAACGCGAGGGTTTCTAAATCTATGAACACATCCATTCTGCTCCGAAGCTTTAACTTTCTGTATTTTGCCTTGCTGGCCATGTTTATCCCCTTCCTGCCGGTCTATTTAGATGATCAGGGCCTGACCCCGGCACAGATAGGTCTGGTAATCGGGACAGGCGGGTTCATCACTATTATCGCCCAGCCTTTATGGGGTATGATCAGTGACCGGACGAAGACGATCCGCAAAGTGCTTCTTCTGCTACTGCTGTGCTCGGCTATCACCGGCTACTTCCTGTATGACTCCAGCAGCTATATACAGCTCATTCTGCTCGCGATGCTGCTCTATTTCTTTCTAATGCCGATCGACCCGCTGACAGAGAGCCTCAATTTCCGGATTGCCGAGGCTAGCGGTATCAGCTATGGTTCCATCCGCACCTATGGTGCACTGGGATACGGCATCATGGCTCTGCTTACCGGTTATGTAATGTATTATTTAGGAGCGCGTGGTTTGGGCCTGCTGTTTGCCGGCAGCTGTCTGCTGGCCTTTCTAGTCAGCTGGAAGATGCCAGATGCACCGGTATCAGGGAAACCGGTCACACTGAACAGCCTCAGGCATTTTTTCAGCAATAAGGAGACCCTGCTGTTCCTATTGCTGGTGTTCATTATCTCCGTGCCGGCAAGAATGAACGATACCTTTTTAGGAGTGACCCTGCTGGATCTTGGCGGCAGTGCAGCACTCATAGGCCAGTCATTTTTTCTGGCGGCAATCAGCGAAATTCTGGTCTTCGCTCTGAGCTTCTGGTGGCTGCGCAAGGGTAAGGAACTGAAGATTATCAGTTTCGCGGGTGCATGTTATTTTATCCGCTTTTTTCTCTCCGCCTGGATCACAGACCCGTACTTGCTGGCCTACCTTCAGGTTATGCAGATCTTTACTTTCCCGGTCTTCTACTCGGCGGCCATCCAGTATTTGTACCGCATTGTGCCGGAAGAATGGCGGGCCACAGGTCAAACGGTACTGGCTCTTTTGTTCTTCGGAGTGTCAGGAATTTTGGCTTCCTATGCGGGAGGTGCGCTGTATGGTTCCTTTGGAGGAAGAAGCTTTTATCTGTTTGTGTCAGTAATGTCGTTAGCCGGAACCCTCTTCGGTCTGGCTCTTTACCGGACTTACGGCAATCGTTCTAATGAAGTAGAACCGAAGGTCTCTTCATAGGGCAAAAAACCCTCTTCTTTAGCAGCCTCTATCCATTTCGGATAGGGGCTGTTCTTTTATGGACGCAGCAGCCTATTAAAATGTGCGAATCTCCCAAGACATCCGTTATAACACTCATAGATTTACTGAATATGATATTCTATCAAACACAAAGGAGGTCATCATGATGGCTATCTTATTACCGATTCAATACTTCAATCTGGCTCCATCGGTAGGTAAATCCTATTACGAGAATCTTGCCGGAGGCATTAACGCTGCTGTTACTGTTAACAACGGCTCGGCATTTCCCGTCGATCTCGTTATCTATCGGGTAAATGCTCCAGTAGTCACTTACACTATTCCTGCACTGAACAGCCTTACGCTGTCAGTAAACTTGCTGCTGGTTGCCGCGCTGTTAAGCACAGCTGCCGGCGCAGTTTTCGGCACCATTGAAATCGCAACATCAGACTTCTAAGGGAACACCATAGTATCCGCCATACTCACTCATGAGCATTCCCTCTATCAAACACCCCTGGCCGCTAAGCGGTCAGGGGTGTTTTTTTGCTAGATTATGCAGCTCTTTCACATGGTTTCTTCAAACCTATTAGGCTTCGAGATCAGGCATTGGCCCGGTATATACGGATTGAGGACGGAATATTCTGTTATTCGCCGCTTGCTCAAGAATGTGCGATGTCCAGCCGACAATTCTTCCCGCCGTAAAGGTTGGAGTAAAGATCTCAGGGTCCAGCTGCAAAGCACGCAGAATGGCCGCAGCATAAAACTCTACATTGGTGAATAATCGGCGGCCCGGTTTGTATTCCTCCAGCAAACGGATAGCGGTGTGCTCGACATGAATGGCCAGATCAAAGGACGGGTCTTTACCGTTCATCTCTACGGTCGCAATCATCAGCGCTTCCGCGCGCGGATCCTTCGTCTTATAGATCCGGTGTCCAAAGCCCATAATCTTGCCTCCGTTGTCAAGTACAGCGCGGATCCACGGCTCAGCCCGGTCCATTGTTCCGATGTCCTCAAGCATAGCAATGACTTCGGAAGGTGCTCCGCCGTGCAGCGGGCCCTTCATCGCTCCGATAGCCCCGCATACAGCCGCGCACATATCTGACTCTGTGGAGAGGACGACCCGGGATGCAAAGGTCGAAGCATTCATACCATGTTCCATGCAAAGAATCAGATAGGCGCTGAGAGCCCGTACATGGGCTTCTTCAGGGATTTGCCCTTTCAGCATATACAAATAATTGGCGGCATGCCCCAGCTCGGCAAGCGGCTCAATAACCGGCAGGTTATTCAATTTGCGGTATCGGTAAGCAATAATTGTCGGCAGCACCGAGGTTAACCGGAGCGCCTGTGGAAGTGTCGGCGGCCAGGTCGCATTCACCGGTTCTCCTAAGGCTGCTACAGCGCTTTGCAGCACTAGCATCATAGGAACGGTTGGAGGAAGCAAATCAATCATTCCTCTCAAATAATCCGGGATTATTCTCGCTCCAGCCATATCTTGCTTAAGTTTCTCCAATTCGCCCGGATCCGGCAAATGCCCGTTCCACAGCAAATAAGCCACTTCCTCATAGCTTCTGCTGACTGCAAGCTCTTTCGCCCAGTAGCCCCGATAGACCAGATGCCCTTTCTCGCCATCCACTAATCCAATATCTGTTTCTCCTGCAACTACGCCTTCTAATCCGGTCACCTTTGCCATCATACTAGCTCCTTTTCCGCTCATCTGAAAGTTAACATCACATTAAAAGTATATGCCGGAAACTCGATATTGCATATTTATTGTTTTTTATGAATGCATAAATTTTTTTTATCAATCTTATACTAAGCTATTTCATTAACTGTTTCAGCTTGGCTTCCGTATTGGAATCCTTAGCCGGAGTATAGATGCTGCAGCGTAAATCCTTACTGCCATGCACCTGGAGTGAGGTAAGGTGAAACAGCATTTTCCCCGCCTTGGCATGACGGAATTCCAGCACCACGTCCGGTGCACTGCTGACCCGGCTCTCCTCCCACAGCTCATGAAAAGCAGGGTGCTGTGCTTTCATCTCCGCGATAAAATCGTCATACCAGCTGTCTTCCACATACTGCCCGTAATACGCCCGGAAAATAGACAAAAACCCCCTGACGAACTGCTCCCAATTCACGGCCAGCCGCTGGAATTCCTTGCGCACGAACAATAGGCGGATCATATTGCGCTCTTCCGGCAGAAGCTGGGCAAAATCCAGAAAGACATGCGCCGCCGCCTCATTCCAGCCGACAATCCCGCAGCGGCGGTCCGAAATAATCGTCGGGCAGGTTGTGAGCTCCTGCAGAATTTTCTGCAGGGACGGACTGATCACAGAAGCCTCCTCCTGCTGGAACGCGGCCATGCCTGGGCCATTCTCCAGCGCCAGGGCAAACAGATAATTCCGTTCATCCTTGGTCAATCTGAGCGCACCCGCGATACATTCCAGCACAGAAGGAGATACTTTAATATCCCTCCCTTGCTCCAGCCAGGTGTACCACGTACTACTTACTCCGGCTAACTGTGCAACTTCCTCTCTTCTCAGTCCCGGAGTCCTTCTGCGGGTTCCTTCCGCGAGTCCCGCTGAAGCTGGCGTTATCGCAGCTCGGCGCGATTTCAGGAAATTAGACAAGGCCTGCAATCTGGTCTGATTGGACATATTCTATGCCGCCCTTCAAATTAATGATCTTACTATAGTAGTAATTATACTAGTATAAACCACAACTTGTAATAGGATAAGCAAAGTGGAAAAATACAGTTATACCCCGTACAGGGAAGTATTCAAAAGACTCGAGGAGGATTCATATGGAACGGGTAGTCATTACAGGCATGGGCTTAATTTCACCACTCGGTAACTCGGTAGAACCATTCTGGAGACGCTTAAGCGCCGGTGAATCGGGGATCTCCCCGATCACTTCATTTGATACATCACACTTCAAAAGCAAGATTGCCGGAGAGGTTCGGGACTTTGATGCGGAAGCGAGATTCGGCCGCAAGGAAGCCCGCCGGATGGACAGGTTTACCCAGTTTGCACTGGCAGCGACTGAGGAAGCATGGGCTGATTCCGGCCTGCAGCTGGAGAAGATTGACCGGGAACGCCTCGGCGTGTATGTCGGTTCAGGTGTTGGTGGAATAAATACACTGATGGAGCAGGCAGAGCTGCTCAAGACCCGCGGACCGGAAAGGGTCAGTCCGACTCTAATTCCTATGCTGATCTCTAATATGGCTGCAGCATCGATCAGTATCAGGTTCGGGGCGCTTGGCCCTACGCTGTCACCGGTGACCGCCTGTTCGATCGGAAATACCGCGATTGGAGAAGCATTCCGGCTGATACGCTATGGCGGTGCGGATTGTGTTATTGCCGGGGGCGCTGAGGCGGCAATTTCAGAAATTGCACTGGCCAGCTTTGGCAATGCGACTTCCTTGTCGACCCGCAATGATGAGCCGGAGAAAGCCAGCCGGCCGTTTGACGGCAACCGGGACGGATTTGTGATCGGCGAAGGCGGCGCTATTCTGATTCTGGAGTCGCTCTCGCACGCCCTGCGCAGAAATGCCGTCATTCATGCAGAGGTTATAGGCTACGGGGCCAGCTCAGATGCTTACCACATGGTTGCAACCCATCCCGAAGGAATTGGCGCCTACCAGGCGATGAAGCTGGCACTGCAGGAGGCCGGGGTACAACCGCAGGAAGTAGACCTGATCAGTGCACATGCGACCAGTACCTTAATCGGCGACCGTTCAGAGACAACCGCTATTAAAAAGCTGTTCGGCGAAGCTGCCTACCGTATTCCTGTAACCGCGAATAAATCAATGACCGGACACACCCTCGGTGCGGCTGGTGGACTGGAAGCTATTGCTATGATCAAGAGTATCCAGGAAGGTCTGATACCGCCTACAATCAACCAGGAGGCACCTGACGAAATCTGTGACCTCGATTATGTGCCAAACCACTCACGTACTGCAGAAGTGAATATTGGGGTATCTAATTCTTTTGGCTTCGGGGGACACAATGCAGTAATCGTGGTTAAGAAGTTTCAGTAACACAACAACCTCCGGACAACGTCAATACGTTGCTCCGGAGGTTGCTGTTACAGTATTTTTTCAACTATTCCTTAGATTCTGTTAATACGTGACTTCCCCAGACAGCAATTCCTTCTTCGGAAAGAGCGGTAAATGTCATCACATTGCCGTTCACTGCTTCATTCCACTCCTTCAGGAAGACACCGCTGTATTCTTTTCCTTCCACCGTTAACTTAGCAGTATGTTCCCCGCTTAAGCTCCACGTGCCTGTTACAGCTCCAGTGATCTTACCGTCAGCAGTCAGCTCAATCATTTGTGACTCGACAATCTCTGGAGTAATGTCCTTCCCGTGGTTTACGTATTTGTACTCACCGGTGATATCTGAGGCAGCATAAGTTCCAATCTTTTCGCCTCCATAGCGGTGTGGAGCTACTACCGGCCATCCATTCTCATTCATAAACATCTGATGGACCCGTACTTCATGCTCTTCTCCCCGGTAAGGGAACCGTGTATGGAAGATGAGATAGTATTGGCCGCTTTTCTCATCATAATACGCCGAATTATGTCCAGGCGATACATATCCTTCCCCGCTTACGGCCGGTTCCGAATCACTGTTCATAAATTCAAAATTACCCATTAGCTTCACACCGTAAGGTGAATAGACCGGATCATCGAATAACTTGTCCGGATTACCTTTAGCATCGATCATGGCTTGACCCTGGGAATCTTCAAAAGGTCCGTCAGGATTCTTGGAGCGGGCTACACGGATATTATAACCTCCATTAGCATCCAGCCCTCCGAACGAGAGGAACAGGTAATAATAATCGGTTTCAGGGCTATATAACATATAAGGTCCTTCAATCCGGGCATGATTCGCACCTAGCAGTTTCTTGCCGTACCCCTGATCGGGGAGCGGGAAGCCCGTAGCCGGGTCAAGCTCCAGAATAAAGATCCCGCCTGAATATGAACCATATACCATCCACAGCTTTCCGTCCTTATCGAAGAACACATCCGGATCTACTACATTTGGCTTCTCGGTAGCGTCATACAGTTCACCGTCATCGCCTACCCCGGTCATACCAGACTTCAGAATAATTCCCAGATCCTTATAGGGCCCTTCAATCTTATCAGATACTGCAATCCCCATTGCTGATAGAGGTGAATCTCCCTTGCAGGCATCATAGTACATATAGAATTTGCCGTCAGCAAGTTGAATGACATCCGGCGCCCAAAGCGTGTTTGACTGCGCCCAATTAAAGGTTTCGCTGAGTTCCTCGGTGACATTCGGAATAAGTACATTACCGTCTTCTACGATGGAAGAAATCTGTTCCCATGACATCAGGTCCTTGGTTTTGGCCGAAGCCAGATGGGAACCGAATACGTAATAAGTATTTTCCACCTTGATGACGGAAGGATCATGCACCGAAACATTCTTGAACTCAGGCGCCCCGCCGCCGCTGCCACTGCAGCCGGATAACAGCGTTAAGGATAATAATGTGGTCATTGCGCGTTTTTTCATGAGAATACCTCCTATGTATACCCTTACATTGTGCTGTGAAAAAGAAAAATAGTCAATACTTTTATTTATATATATTAATATTAGTTCATACTTTTATAAAGTATAAAACTGCCTAAACCCACTTGAATTACACGTTTATCGCGCAAAAAAGCGCCAATCCGTATAACGGACTGACGCTAATCTTATTAGTATAAACTTAAACCGATAATTAATACACGCTGTTGCCTTCTACCAAAATTGGCTGAGGATAAGCATTCGGCATTACACGCTGTCTCTTCTTCACCACTTCAGGCGGCTCGACAGCCGGAGCCATCGGATGCATCAGCCAGGATTTCACCAGGTGGGAATCCGATACTTTATACATCGGAGGCTCCTTCTCCATGTCAATCGCCATAGCATAAGTGCTGCGCAGAGCAAATGCATCACCCTTAGGCGGCTTGATCAGATCGGGAGGTGTTCCCGGAATAGCTGTAAGCAGGGAACCTTTGCTCTCCAGACTTGGCATGGAAGCAAGTAAGCCCCAAGTGTAAGGATGTCTAGGATCATAGAAAATCTCTTCAGCAGTACCCATTTCAACAATCTGACCGGCGTACATAACCGCTACACGGTCAGCCATTCTGGCAACTACACCAAGGTCATGGGTGATAAAGATGATCGCTGTATCGATTTTCTTCTGCAGATCCTTCATCAGATCAAGAATTTGTGCCTGGATGGTTACGTCAAGCGCAGTTGTCGGCTCATCGGCAATCAGCAGCTTAGGGTTGGCCGCAAGTGCCATAGCGATTACGACACGCTGACGCATCCCGCCGCTGAACTCATGCGGATACTGCTGGAAACGGCGTTCCGGTGACGGAATACCTACCAGGCCCAACAGCTCGATACCACGTTTATAAGCAGCATCCTTGGAGATTTTTTCGTGTTTGAACAGCACTTCGGTAATTTGCTTGCCGACCTTCATCATTGGATTCAGGGAAGTCATTGGATCCTGGAAGATCATGCCGATTTCTTTACCGCGGATTTTCTGCATTTGCTTTTCGGTTTTCGGAATCAGGTCTTGTCCGTCGAACAAGATTTGACCGCGTTTGTATTGCCCCTGCGGCTGAGGAACAAGTTTCATGACCGCTTGGGAAGTTACGCTTTTACCGGAACCGGATTCGCCTACAATCGCCAGTGTTTCACCTTTATTCACATGAAAGTTAACACCACGGATCGCTTGAACCTCTCCGCCGCGTGTTTTGAATGAAATTGCTAAGTCTTTTACCTCTAAAAGGCGCTCCATCCTGTCACCCTCTCTGCTCTTTTCAAAAGTACGATAATGATTCTCAGTATATAGATAGGCAATAAGTATTATTTTATCTATTTTTATGCCTCTTAGTCAAGAGCTTTCTGAAAATGAATCATCCCAAATTCATGTCAGATTTCCCTCTTCTTAGTCCTTCACAAGCTGAGTCAGATCATCGGATAGGTCAACTGTTGTAGAATCCATAATTATTACTATAACAAAAATGGATCCTTGAAAGCTGTTAACTATAATATAGTCTTGTGTTATGTCATACTAAATTAACAATTACCCTCTTAAATAAGAAAGGAATGACTCCTTCATGATCATCAAACCACGCACTCGCGGCTTCATATGTACGACTGCCCACCCCGTGGGCTGTGCCCGGCAGGTTCAAGAGCAGATAGAGTATATAAAGGGTAAGCCTACGGTACAAGGTCCGCGCAATGTACTGGTCATCGGTGCCTCAACCGGATACGGCCTGGCCTCGAGAATCGCTGCAGCCTTTGGTGCCGGAGCTGCGACGGTAGGTGTATACCGCCCCAGTGCAGCTACTGACACGCGTACCGCGTCCGCCGGATGGTATAACTCGGCAGCCTTCGAGCAGTCAGCGCTTGACGCAGGCCTGCGATCCTACAGTGTGTGCGGCGATGCCTTTACCAAGGAGACCAAGGACCGGACCACCCGGCTGATCAAGCGCGAGCTGGGACAGGTCGATCTCGTGATCTACAGTGTAGCTACTGCACGCCGGACAGACCCTGTAAGCGGTGAAGTGTATAATTCCGTTCTGAAGCCGGTTAGGCAGCCCTATACGAACAAGACGGTAAACTTTCACACAGGTGAAGTCAGCCCTGTAACCATAGACCCTGCTACAGATTTAGAGATTGAAAGTACCGTCCATGTCATGGGCGGAGAAGACTGGCAGCTGTGGATTGACAGTCTCCGGGAAGCGGGAGTTCTGGCTGATCATGCAGTGACCCTTGCTTTCTCCTATATTGGACCTGAACTTACTCAGGAAATCTACCGCAAAGGCAGCATCGGCCAGGCCAAAGACCACCTCGAGGCCACCGCACGGCTGATTAATGAGCAACTTGCTGTTCAAGGTGGCAGAGCCTATGTCGTTGTCAGTAAAGGGCTGGTGACCCAATCCAGTTCAGCGCTTCCTGTAGTCCCGCTCTACACCTCTCTCCTGTACAAGGTGATGAAAGCTCAGGGGCTTCACGAAGGCTGCATTGAGCAGGCTTACCGCCTCTTCACAGAATGCTTGTATTCGCTCGAAGGCACTTCTGTTGACGAAGAAGGCCGGATCCGCATCGACGATTGGGAGCTGAAGCCTTCTGTTCAGGCAGAAGTGGACCGGCTATGGCCCCTAATCACCACTGAGAATATTTATGAGCTGTCCGATCTTGCCGGCTACAGGAAGGAATTCTTCCAGCTATTCGGCTTTGAAACTGATGGCGTTAATTACGAAGCTGATACGAATCCTCATGTCAGCATCCCCAACCAGTTCTGAAACCAAGAAGGCCGGAACCCGCTATGAGCGAGATCCGGCCTTCTTGATTCATACTTAGGAAGCATTGATATGTTTGAAGGACTTCCAGCTTTCCGCCAGATTCTCTGCAGCCCACCGTACATGATTGTCATCTTTATACTGCCTGGAATAACACTCAATCACCAGGATCAGGTCAAGATAGAAATCATAGAGCTTCTTACGGAGAAGTTCGTTCGGACTGTCAAAAGTCTGCCCATACCCCTGAATAAAGGCCTGTGAATGCTCGAAGTGCCTGAAGTAATACTCCATCAGCACATCCCCCCACAGCGCCCTCTCCCAGTCAATAATAGATACAATTACACCATCTTTAACAAACAGATTGCCATTCCACAGATCCCAGTGAATCAGGCGCGGTTCTGTCACCTCATCCAGCGCAGGCAGATAATGCTCCAGCTCCTGCCTGATTTCCTCTTCGGGTACCGGCAAGACTGCATCCAGATTCCGTGCATCTGTAAGAAGATTGGATATCATAGCAGTAAACGTATCCCGCCACGAAGCCGGGGCTCCCACTGTATCCTGTCCGAACAAACCGAAGCCCGGTCCCGTAATTTCATTAATCAGCCGCTGATACCGGCCAAGCTCAGCCTCAACCCCGGCTCTCTGCCCAGCCGAATAACTTTCTTTGACTTCACTATATGGCTGGCCTTCAACCTTCTCCATGAAAAAATAAGGACAGGGGATTAAGCTCCGGCTCTCGTCAAAGCTGTAGACGGCAGGGACCGGAACTTTGCCCCCTGCCGCGACGAGCCGCATTGCTTCCACTTCAGCCCGCATAATGTCCTTCTCATAACTCAAAGTCTGCGTTTCCTCCGAAGGAGCGACCTTCAGAATGACAGACCTCCCGTCACTGAGCAACAAATCATAAGCGGTATTAAAAAATCCGCCCGTCAGCTCCGTACTGGAGACGATGGTCAAGTCCGCAGCAAAGGCGGAGAGAACCAGCATCCCGAGCTGCCGGTCATCCAGTTTGACCTTAGTGAAGCTCTCCATAAAGGGCTACACCCACCACATATCGCCGAGAGGTTCCTCAATCAGCACCTGCCGGAGATTATCGACGGCCTTGGAGAAACCTTCTTCAATGGACATCAGGCCGTCCTCATGCTCAATACTGACTACATAATCATAACCGACCAGACGGAGGGCGCTGATAATATCAGCCCATGTCTTCACATCATGTCCATAGCCCACGGAGCGGAACTGCCAGGCGCGGTCCAGCATATTGCCATAGGACTGCATGTCAGTCAATCCGTACATGTTAACATTGACCGGATCAATAACTGTATCCTTGGCATGGAAATGGTGAATCGCTCCACGACGTCCGAGAATATGAATCGCCTGTACCGGATCAATACCCTGCCACCACATATGGCTCGGATCAAGGTTAGCACCGATAGCCTCCCCTGCAGCCTCTCTGAGGCGCAGTAGAGTAGCCGGTGTGTGCACCGAGAAGCCGCCGTGCAGCTCCAGGCCGATCTTCACGCCATGCTGCGTTGCAAACTCGCCCATTTCCTTCCAATATGGAATGACTTTATTCTCCCACTGCCAAGTCAGAATCTCCTGATAATCATTCGGCCAAGGGGCAACCGGCCAGTTCGGGTACTTTGCACCTTCATGGTCACCCGGACAGCCGGAGAAGGTGTTGACCACCTGTACTCCCAGCTTTTGGGCCAGCTTAATGGAATTAACCAAATCTTCATGATCCTTAAGCGCAAGCTCCTTCTGCGGATGCAGCGGATTGCCGTGACAGCTGAGCGCACTGATGATTAGACCGCGCGATTCGATTCTTTGCTTGAATTCTCCAAGTAGCGCTTCATCCTCCAGCAGCAGCTTAGGATCGCAGTGACTGTTGCCCGGATAGCCTCCAGTGCCGATCTCAACCGCTTTGAGTCCCTTGGAAACTACATAATCCAGCGCGTCCTCCAGCTTGCGACCGCCGAAAAGTACCATAAATACTCCAAGTTTCATTGACCTGCCGCCTCTCGTCGATAATATTTGTTAATTCTTATGCTTCATAAGTGTCAAAATTTTTAATGACCTCGTTCTTCTCAGCGGCTGCAAAAATCGCCTCGATCAGATTCTGTACACGCAGCACTTCCGCATTCTTTACGATAGGTTCAGCATTGCCTTCAATTACGGCCACAAAATTATTATAGAATCCGTCCGGTAGCTCGGCTGCCGGAGGCAGCGCTTCAGTAATCGTTGAGCCTTCCGACGGCGGAGCCATTGTCTTAGTGAGACCTACACCGGCACGGATCGGAGTCGGCTCCCGGTGCTCGCTTTCACTGTTGCGGGTGACGATTCTTCCGTTCAAAGACCAGTCCTCGATTACGGCCGAACCTTCTATCCCCTTAACATACCATCTCGGTAAAGTGATAAAGTTGGTCGTGCCGACCTCTACGATGGCTTTGATGCCATTTTCAAATTGAAGAACCGCTTCAAATCCGTCGTCGACATCATTGCCAAGAATGTAACTCAAGGTGCTGGACACGCTGATTACCTTGCTGTCAATCATGAACAGCAGCTGATCCAGCAAATGCACACCCCAGTCCAGCAGCATGCCGCCGCCCTGCTCCTTGACATGCCGCCAGTCGCCCGGAATGCCGTTAGCCCCATGGACGCGGGATTCGATCTGGAACAACGCCCCGATCGTTTCCGTCTCGTACATTTGTTTGATCACACGGAAATCTTCATCCCAGCGTCTGTTCTGATGGACCATCAGCACACGGCCGGATTCATCCGCTGCCGCAATCATTTCCTTAAACTCATCCGAAGACATGGCGACGGGCTTCTCGCAGACAACATGTTTGCCGGCTTGCAGTGCCCGGACGGCAATTTCTTTATGCACATCGTTCGGTGTAGCAATCAGTACAACCTCAACAGCGGGATCTGAAAGCACTTCCTCATAGCTCGCATAAGCCTTGTAGCCTGCTGCCTCCGATGCTTCCTGCCTTGCCCGCAGCGGGTCAAATGAGCCTGCTACTTCCAGATGCTCATTTTCTCCGATTAGCTGGGCATGATAGCTGCCCATGCCGCCATATCCAACGATGACTATAGTATGTTTCTTTGAACTCATGAATTCCACTCCTGTTTGTCTGATGTTTCCATATTAATTCTATTCGTTGTCCGAGCTTCCGTCAAAATATACAGCACGGCCGGTGCGGGCAGATTCATACACAGCCTCAAGAATCTGGGTAACGACAAGAGCCTGTTCCGGTAACACAACCGGATCCTTATCTTCTCTCACCGCCTCAAGCCATAAGCGGGCTTCACGGTCAGCCTCAGTCTCAGCTGAGCCGCTGTAGAAGGCAACACCGCCAGAGGAAAGATCTACTTTAGTTTCGAACAGCCGTCCGGCACGTTCTCCGTTGATCCGCAGTCCGTCCTTCATATCTGCGCCGCCTTCGGTACCTGCCAGCAGCGTTTTGGCTTCACCAAACTCGGAGACATTCAGCGCCCAGCTGGATTCGAGCGAGATGGTTGCCCCATTCTCCATGGTGATAAAGCCGAAGGCCGAGTCTTCCACCTTGAATTGCTCCGGGTCCCACGGACCGAAGGCATTGGCGGCATTTTTACGCTGGCCGAGCTTGTGGAAGGTCGATCCTACAACCATACGCGGCTTGTAATTATCCATCAGCCACAGGGTCAAATCAAGTGCATGTGTACCGATATCGATCAGCGGGCCTCCGCCCTGCTTCTCTTCGTCCAGGAATACGCCCCAGGTAGGAACAGCACGGCGGCGCAGCGCAATCGCCTTACCATAATAGATGTCGCCGAGTTCTCCGCTTTCGCACATTCCTTTCAAATATTCGCTGTCTGACCGGAAGCGGTTCTGATATGCGATCGACAATTTTTTGCCGGTGCGGCGGGCCGCATCCAGCATCTCCTGAGCCTGGGCAGTGGTCTTTGCCATCGGCTTCTCGCACATGACGTGATTACCCGCTTCGAGCGCAGCTACTGTAATTTCTGAATGGCTATCATTCGGTGTACATACATGCACGATATCAAATCCGCCTGTTGCCAAAAGTTCGCGGAAATCAGTATATACTGCAGCACCTTCGGCGCCATACTTGTCGGCAGCCTCCTGGGCGCGTTCTTCAATAATATCGCAGAAGGCTACCATTTCAGCATCACTCTGACGGGACAAGCTTGGCATATGTTTGCCGTTTGCGATTCCACCGCAACCGATAATAGCAATTTTGAGTTTGTTAGACATGAATTTTTCCTCCTTGATTGGCATAGGCTTTAACCCATTTCATACTGTCTTCTACACTTGCAAGCGGCGAGCGGCTGCAGAAATCCTGCTCCACTACTGCCCATTCGACACCGGCCTGAGCCGCAGCTTCCAGGATTGCCGGAAGATTCACTTCCCCTTCTCCCAGTACTACGGTTTCAGCTGACCCATCTTCGAGTTTCTTCATGTCCTTCAGATGGATGATCGGCAGGCGTCCGGCATACTTTTGAATGTAAGCTACAGGATCATAGCCTCCGTAATAGACCCAGCAGGTGTCCATTTCCACTTGAAGCAGCTCAGCCGGTACCTCTTCGAAGATTCCGTCGAAGGCGGTGCGCTCTCCAAAGGACTGCGTGAATTCAAAATCATGATTATGATAGGAAAAAACCGCACCACGTTCTTTGCACTTTTCTCCAATGATGCGGAAATTCGCAACGACCTCTTCCCAGTTTCGCTGCTCTTCGGTCAGATAAGGAATAATCAGGTTGCGGTTGCCAATCTCCAGATTGAAGCTGATTTCCTGTTCCGTATCATTCAGCATGGCATCATACGGACGATGTGCTCCAAGAGCGACCAGTCCAGTTTCCTGAAGCAGCCCCTTTACTTCCTCCGCTGTCCGGCCAAAAAAGTGATAAAATTCCACCCCGGCATAGCCCAGGTCAGCTACTTTTCGCAGTGTTCCTTCGAAATCCTGTTCCAATTCTTCTCTAAGTGTATATAGCTGAAGGCCAAGTTTTAACATTGCTCCCACTCCTATTTGGTATAGAATTAATGTACATAAACACTGTTGCTGTCTTATATCAGACTCACTTGGTTAGTCACCTGAACAAAAGGGCTGCTATACTAAGCTGGCCTATATATCCCGTATCACTACAATTACTTATCCTAAACTGACTATGTAGCTCTCAGAGCCGCAGCACAGCCCCCTTTTCATGGTTTATATGTTTTTGCATAGCTACATGGTAATATGAAAGCGTATATAATAAAATGAATAATATGATTTAAACATGAACAATTCAGCTATTATTTCTGCCACTCAGGAGGACCCATGACCTACACCGCACCATGCCACGTTTATACTGCCGGATTCTCATTCCACCGCAAGCCCTTCCACATGTCACGGGCAGACGGCGTACAGAATTATTTGCTGCGGCTTCAGACGGAAGGCCGGAGCCGAACCCGCATCGACGGCGTCCTTTCTTCGGTAGAAGCTGGAGATTTGATGCTGTTTGCACCTAATGACCCTTATTACTTAAGCATTGACAAAGAGATCTATTCCGCAGGAAAACCGCGGGTCGAAAGTGGAGATTATCACATTTTTTGCGGCGGACCCTGGATCGAGGAATGGTGGAACCGTAAGCACCGCCCTGCTGTGCTTCGTTTGCCACTTAGCGATCATTTCCTCGGCCTCTTCCGCCAGCTCGTCCTGGAACAGCGCCGGTTATCCGATTCTTCACCGGAGATTACAGCTTGTTATCTGCAGATTTTATGTATGGAGATTGACAGGCTGATGACTGAGCAGCCGGCGATTTCACCCAAAGGCTACCTTGCATACCGGATGAAGCAGTATGTGGAAGAGCATGCCGCCATTCCATTCCGGCTGGAGGATGTAGCAGGTTATGTGGATATATCTGTCTCGCGCGCGGTTCATCTGTTTAAGGAGGCTTTTGGAACCAGCATTGTTAAGTATGTAAATGATGTGCGGCTGGAGATGGCGCGTGAGCGGATCACCTTTAGTCCGATGCCGCTGGAGCATGTGTCTGAAACCTGCGGTTTTGCCAACTATACTTACTTTCACCGCCTGTTCCGCGGCCGTTTCGGAATGTCGCCTAGACAATACCGCGTATTTAGCAGAGAACAGATGTAGGCCGGGTGAAACCGCCTGTCCTATTGCAGGGCAAATGAAAAGGAGCGCCATCCTGGAAGATCCGCTCCTTGTGTTTGACCTTATGCAATTTTTGCTGTTTGCTCGGGGTAACTCTTACGTGCTGAGAGATTGCGCTGTAATCCAGTCCTGTTCTCCGGTTTTTCTCTGCTACCCAGGTTCCGCTGCGTGCTGCTTTAAGCAGGGCTTTTTGCGTTTTTGTGCGTGCCATTCAGGCAACACTCCTTCAGTTGTAAAATCTGTCTGCCTATCGGCTGACAGTACTTTAATTTTAACATAATTCTGATGGCTTTACCTGTAATACTTGAGTATTAATTAACTGTTACCGGGCTTCCCGCTGGCAGCTTGCAGAATCAGAAAATGGTATGATAGAAGTGAATTTAGCAGCGGAGCCTATAAAAAGGCGGAATCGGAGGAATTGGATGAAATACGATGTATTGTACGATGGTGCCTTTGCAATGCTAAAGGTGCAGATGAATCCCGGCGAAAGTGTAAAGGCAGAGATGGGTGCGATGGTGGCCATGTCTCCGGGTGTTGAATTAAGAGGTACGGTAGACGGTGGACTCATGCGCGGGCTGGGCCGGATGCTGAGCGGAGAGAAATTTTTCTTCCAGGAGCTGGCAGCAACGCGGGGGCAATGTGAAGTACTGCTGTCTCCGGGTGCGATCGGTGATATTCAAGCCATTGAGCTGGACGGATCGTACAAGCTGTACGTGCAGAAAGACGGCTTCCTTGCAGGCACCCACGGCATTCAGGTCAATACCAAGATGCAGAATCTGACCCGTGGCCTGTTCTCCGGTGAAGGCTTCTTCATTGTCGAAATCAGCGGCAGCGGAACCGTCTTCCTCTCCTCTTTCGGGGCGATTCATGCGATCAACCTGGAGCCTGGTGAAGAGATGATTATCGACAACGGACACCTGGTAGCCTGGCCGGACTATATGGACTATAAGATTGAAAAAGCCGCCACCGGCTGGCTGAACAGCCTGACCAGCGGGGAAGCTCTCGTCTGCCGTTTCCGCGGCGAAGGTGTTGTACTGGTGCAGACCCGTAATCCGGGCAGCTTCGGCAACTGGATCAAATCGTTTGTGCCTTCCAGACCTTAAGGATTGCACCGCAAGGCGTACAAAAAAGCAAGGCTGACCTGTGCAGCCTTGCTTTTTCCGCATTTCCTTGAACTTGATTACAACAAACTGCCTGAGTCAGGAGACCGCTTTGCGTTCCTTTTCTCCCTTGCAGCCGGACCGCTTACAGGTATTGTAGGTTCCCTTGAAATCAAGCCGGTGATCTGTCACGCTGAAGCCGTATTCCGCCTCCAGGCGCTGCTCCAGCTCCAGAAGCCAATCATCCTTGATTTCCTCCAGTCTGCCGCAGACATTGCAGATCAGATGATGATGCATATGGGCATGGTCGCAGTCCCGCAAATCGTAACGCGCCACACCGTCGCCGAAATTCATTTTCTCCACAATATGCAGCTCGCACAACAGTTCCAAGGTACGGTAGACCGTCGCCAGGCCAAGATGCGGATAGCTGCTTTTTACTCTCATATAAACTTCTTCTACGCTTAGATGCTCTTCTTCATTGTCGAGCAGCACCTTCACGATGGCTTCACGCTGTGGTGTTAATTTATAGTTTTGCGCGGCAAACTGCTGGCTGATATTAGTAATTGGGTTCACTCAGGTCTCCCACCTTTCCGGAAGCATTTCCATCATCCTCTTAATAGTAACCATTACGATATAAGCATAACAAAATTACCGGAATATGAAAAGTGCCTACATTCATTATACCATTAATGCCCCAAATTCCGCACAATGAATCAAAAATATCCACAGACTATGCACCCGCCCATCCGCGAAGTGGCAAGAATCCATACCTTATAGAGAGTTAATTCCAACATGTGAGGATGGTCCGGATGGCACAACCAAACCGAAGACAGCAAGTCCAGCCTCTCGTAACGGCCCGTGTTCTGCGCCGGGTAGCCAAGGCCATGCTGCCCTTCTACCGGAAAATTGCCGGAAACCACAGCTTTGCCGGGCAATGGTCGGCCGCTGTGGTCAAAGCAGACCTTAGTCTAATGGGCCGGCTGCTATCCTGCATACCTACTCTTGCCGGTGTGAAGAATTATGGAACGAACGGCATCGGATTCTTTATCTCTTTTCCTTTCCCGCTGCCTGTTGCCTTCTACACGAATGGGACGACGATCCCGCCAGGCTCAGTGCAATTCACGTTTAGTACCACGGTACACCGCGCAGTAGCCCGGGCAGTTCTGCCTTTTTACAAGAAGCTTGCTGTATCCCTAAGCTATGCAGAGGATCTGGCTGCGGCAATCAACCGAAATCATAGTAAAACCGTAAATACTATGGTCCGCAGATTCATCAAGGCCCAAACTCTAAAGTCTGTAACAATAGAAGAGCACGGCCTGGCCCTGCTGTTCAAAACCCGGTTCAGTAAATATCCCTACCGGAACCTGCTATTTCAAGAGAATATGTAAGCAGTTCAATAAAGACATTATTATAACTGGCATGCAACTTTTCCACATTCTGCTGCGTCAAAGGAGTTGAAAATGGCCAAGCGGCCCAACTAAAGCCAGAGGTGGAATGGGTAATGAACATGAAAAAGAGTGCTTTTGCTGTAATTACAACGGTTTCGCTCCTCTCCTTTTCGCTCGGGAGTCCTATGTTTGCGGCAGGCGGTACCTTCAAAGATATTAGCAATGTGACCGGCAAAGACAAGATTAACGCGCTAAAAGCACAGGGTCTGATCAAAGGGATATCCGATACCCAGTTCCTTCCAGGTTCTAAAGTGACGACAGCCCAGGGGATACAGTTCATCTCCGGGGGTCTGCAATTGAGCCTGGCTGCGATTGATTTCAACAAGGCTCCTGTAGCCAGCAGTATTTTCAGCAAGGTAAAAGACAATGTCTGGTATACGGAGGCCTTCATTAACGCCTACTATAATGGCATTGAAATTCCGGCAGATATCGATCCGGCCAAGCCGATAACCAAGGAACTGTTCACGAACTTCCTGATTCAGGGCATAGAAAAAGTAGGCAATCTGCCAATGATCAATATTGTCCCGGTGGATATCGCTGACGACGATGCACTGGATCCCTCGTATCAAGGCAGTGTCCAGCGCTCCCTGAAATACAACATCAACACCCTGGATGCAAACGGCAAATTTAATCCGAAAAGCGAGCTTACCCGTGCAGAAGCGGCTGTAATGCTCTACAATGCACTGGACTACCTGAAATCCCGCAGCAATGCAACATCCGGTAATTAACAGGAAGCTTATTACTGTACATCCATAAAAAAAGGCAGCCCGGACCTCCCGGACTGCCTTTATGCTTACTCCTCCCCGATGAGCCTGTTCAGGAACTGCAGGGCACGCGGATTCCTTGTCTGCCTGAGTACCTGCTGCGGAGTACCCTGCTCCAGAATCACTCCCTGATCCATCAGGATGATCGTATCCGCAACATCGGCGGCAAACTTCATCTCATGCGTTACGATCACCATGGTCATTCCTTCAGCAGCAAGCTGCCGGATGACCTTCAGCACCTCACCCACCAGCTCGGGATCCAGCGCAGAGGTCGGCTCATCGAATAGCAGCACCTCCGGCTCCACTGCCATCGCACGGGCAATAGCGACCCGCTGCTGCTGGCCGCCGGACAGCTGATGGGGATAGGACTCTGTCTTATCTGCCAAACCTACTTTAGCCAGAAGCTCCAAGCCCCGTTTTTTCGCAACTTCCCGTGAACGCTTCTGGACCGTAACTTGTCCCTCCATTACATTGCCCAGTGAGGTCATATGCGGAAACAGATTGTACGACTGGAAAACCATTCCTGTTTTTTGGCGCAGGCTGAGCACTGTCTTCCGCGGAATTTGGCGATTATCTGTGAAATCGATCCTGAGTCCGGCCAATTGCAGGGTTCCCCGGTCAGGGATCTCCAGCAGATTGAAGCAGCGGAGCAGCGTGGTTTTGCCGGAACCCGAGGGGCCAATGATAACAAGCACCTTCCCGTGTTCCAAACGGAGATCAATCCCCTTCAGGACCTGCAGCGGGCCGAAGGATTTGTGCAAGTCTTGAATTTCAATCACGAAGCCGCCTCCTATCTTGCCGAATAACGGTCAAACCGTCTCTCAAGCATATTTTGCAGTACGGACAGCACTGAGCAGAACAGCAGGTAAAAGAGCGCAGCCTCACAGTAGAGCAGCAGCGGTTCGTAGGTGGTTGCCGTAATCTGCTGCGCTGTTCTGAACATTTCCACATAGGTAATGCTGGCCGCAAGCGAGGTGTCTTTTACGAGACTGATAAAAGAATTCGATAAAGGGGGAACGGACACGCGCGCCGCCTGAGGCAGAATAATTCTGCGCAGCGCCTGAACCCGGGTCATTCCGACCGAAAATGCAGCCTCCCATTGGCCTTTATGTATCGATAGTATGGCAGCGCGGACAACCTCGGAGGAATAGGCTCCGACGCTGAGCGTAAAGCCGATCACTGCGGCGATAAAAGGATCGAGCACAATACCGACCGACGGCAGGCCATAGAAGATAATAAAAAGCTGAACCAGCAGCGGAGTCCCGCGGATGACCCAGACATAGAATCTGGCGATTAGCTGCGGAATTCTCCAGGATGAAAGCCGCACGAGCGCGGTAACCACCGCAAGCAGTAGTCCAAGTGCAAACGAGACCAGTGCCAGCGGGATAGTATAAGCCACCCCTGCTTTGAACAGGGGCAGCAGCGAATCCAGGAATATGTGCAGCTTGCGGTCATCCATCGCTTAGAAACTCCTTCATCCGTTATTTAGACACGTCTGCCCCAAAATATTTCTCGGAAATGCTCAGATACGTCCCATCTGCCTTCATTGCAGTTAGCGCCTCATTCACTGCCTGCACCAGTTCCTCATTTCCTTTCAGGAAAACAGCACCACTGCGGGAGCCTTCTGCGATTTCATCCACCTGCTTGATTTTTACATCCGGCTTCTGCTTCTTCAAATCCAGAAAGGACAAACCATCGTTAATCGTCGCATCAATCCGGCCGGAAACCAGCAGGTCAATCGCCTGATTGAAGCCCTCCACCGCTACAATCTCCGCACCGTTCTCGCGCGCAATGTCAGACAGATTAGTGGTCAAAGACTGGCCGGCTTTTTTGCCTTTGAGATCAGAGAATTTCTTAATGTCTTCATTGTTCTGCCCCACGATCAGCACGGCTTTGGAAACTACATATGGATCGGAGAAGTCGTATTTCACTTTGCGTTCATCGGTGATCGAGACCTCGTTAAAAATAGTGTCGAACCGCTTCGCATCCATTCCGGCAAACAGGCCGTCCCACTGGGTCTCAATAAATTCCGCATCCACTCCCAGGCGTTTGGCTACCTCTTTGGCAATATCTACGTCAAAACCGGTGAGCGTCCCGTTTGCATCATGATACGTAAAGGGAGAATATGTCCCCTCTGTCCCGATCCGCAGCTTTCCGGCCGCCTTTACCGATTCAAGACTATTCTGCCCGGCCGGCGCAGCCGTTGCCTCCGTGCCTCCATTGCCTGCAGTCCCTCCGTCGTTTGCATTGTTCGTATTGTTGCCGCATGCTGTCAAAAGCACGCTAAGCAGTAACAGCGTAGTCAGGCTCCATTTTTTCATCGCCTATTCCTCCTTCTGCGCTAATTAATGACTTTCACATAGACTGAAGTTATCATGCCCAAAAACGGAATTTTTTCTCGCCTTTCGCAGCAGATGACAAAAAAATCCCCGCCGCACCAAACTGGTGCAGCGGGGACATTTTTGAACAGACAATTTATGTTATCCGTGCATGATTTCAGGTTGCCGCTTACTTTCACCTTCTGCGCTTTTACGCCCTCTGCGCAGCAGCAGGCCAAGTACTGCACCGCCAAGCGCGACATAAATCATGATGTGGAACGTATCGGCAAAACCCTGGGCGAGCACTGTCTGTGTAGCCTGCTTCAGCATTTCCGGAGAGGCGGATGCAGCGTCAACTCCCGAAGCCGCGGCGGCAGCCTTCATTTCAGCTCCGCGCGTTGCAGCCCTGGACGTTAGAATGGTGACTAGAGTGGATACGGCCAGTGAATTGATGACCTGCTGCATCGAATTAGTCAGTGAAGTCACCCGGTTAACAAGCTGGCTCGGGGCTTTATTGAGCAGATGGGTATTCATCGGCATCATCATCATGCCCATGCCCGCACCGCACATGATCAGCGGAACGATAAGATCATGGCTCTGTGTAGTCAGATCTACATGGGAATATTGGAACAGCGCACCTGACACTAGAGTGAGCCCGCAGACCACCAGCCAGCGTACCCCGATCTTATCAAATAAAATCCCGGCAATAGGCATCATTAGACCAGAAGCAATCGCCTGGGGAAGCAAAGTCAGCCCTGTGTCAAAAGCGCCGAAGCCGCGGGCTTGCTGCAGAAATTGCGGAAGCAGAAACAATGCCCCGTACAGACCAAACTGGGCAATCCACTGCACGAGAATCCCTGTACTGAAATCAATAGAGCGTAGAATACGCAGCTCCAGCAGCGGCGTCTTTGAGCGCAGCTCCGTAATTACAAAAGCAATCAGAGCCACCACACCCAGCAACAAGCCGATGAGGGTTTTGTCTGAAGACCAGCTTTCAGCACCTTGGCTGACACCGTAAGTCAGCGAAGCAAATGCCAGCGGTCCAAGCAGCATCCCGAGCTTATCCATGCCCGGAACTTGCCCGCGCTGCGAATTCGGCAGCTTCCGCAGGCCGATCAGCACGCAGATGATGCCGATTGGAATATTGATCAGAAAGATCCAGCGCCAGGAATGATACTGCACCAGCCAGCCGGACAATACAGGCCCGATTGCCGGAGCGAACAGCACCGGAATCCCCATAATCCCCATTACAATGCCAACTTTGCTCTTCGGAGCCAGTCTGTACACATAGGCCATCCCCACCGGGAGAACACAGCCCCCGCCGAGCCCCTGCAGCACCCGGAAGGCAATCAGCCATTCCGCACTGCTGGGTGTTGCACACAGAATTGAACCTATAGTAAACACAACCACTGCCGTCAAAAAAACGGTTTTGGCCCCGAAACGGTCAGACAGCCAGCCCGAAAGCGGGATTACGGAAGCCTGTGCCAGCATATACCCGGTCACGATCCATTGCAGCGTCGTTAAATTCGTGTGAAAGTCCTTAACCAGGGTGGACAGCGCCACATTCATTGCTGTACTGTCGAGTACAACCATAAAAACACCGGCTATAATCGCCAGCAACGGAACCAGAATACTGGATAAACGAAACTCAGCATCCTGCTGTACTGCACTTTCCATGCTTCTTCTCCTCCTAATATTGTGCTGCGGTGAGATCATTGACCGCGGCACAGCTTTATCTATATAATTGCTAAGCGGACAATTGTCCGTTGATCCACAATCAGTCTACGGACAATTGTCCGCTGTGTCAAATGAATCTTTCGGCACTACAAATACATGAGTGTTCCTGAAAGGAAAGAATATGAAACCTATAGATCCGAATCCCGTTTCAAACACGGCTAATCCGCCGGGAACTACAACAGTAACGGAACAAGGTAAGGCAGAAAAAAATACTCAAGATCCTTATGTCCGGCGTATCCTGGAGGCGGCACGGGAGCTGTTTATAGCCAGCGGTCTGGAAGCTGTCAGTATGCACGCCATCGCCAAGCGGGCTGGCATCGGGCAAGGCTCCCTCTACCGCCGTTTTTCGGACAAAGGTGAAATCTGTTCCATGCTGCTGCGGGACAGTACGGAGCGGTTTCTGACCGGCCTGGAGCATGAGCTTGTGTTCCCGGAAGCCGGGTCAGGCGCACTTGGCCACTTACGGAGCAGCATTGGCCGGATCGTCGATTTCATTGAGCAGCATGCTGAATTGTTACAGCTGATCAAATCAGAGTTCACCGGCAAAAAACAGCTTACCCAGTTTGAGCATCCTTTCTTCCGGCGGCTGAACGAATTTCTGAAGGAGCTGCTAGTGCGCGCTGCTGCTTCCGGTGAGATCCCAGCAATTGATCCTCAGTTCACCGCAACCGCGCTGATTGCCGTGCTCAGCCCCGATCTGTATCTTTTTCAACAGAAGCAATATGGCTCTACCAAAGAGCAAATTACAGCGGGGATCCTGGCGTTGTTCGTGGATGGTCTTCAGCCGCTTTAAGGAAGACTATCTTTACAATCCGCTAAGTTATGGTATATTAATTAGCAATTACGAATTGAATATTGACCTGTTTTTTCACTAGGGGAGTCGGCCGACTGAGACGGAGTTTATGCTCCGGACCCTTGGAACCTGATCTGGATCATACCAGCGGAGGGAAGTGGAGCAGAAATGATCAGCGTTGCGTTATCCCTGCCAACGATTTGAAACTTTCAGACCCATTCATTTCCTCCGGAAATGAATGGGTCTTCTTGCGTTTACAGCACTTCGTAATTTAAGGAGGAATATAAGCAGTGCTGCTCTCCATTACTGATCTTCAATACTCTTTTGCCGCTGCCCATAGCCAGCCGGTATTCTCAAAGCTCTCCATGGAAGCAAGTCAGGGAGAGTTCATCTCGCTGGTCGGCGCAAGCGGCTGCGGCAAGAGCACCTTATTCAAAATCATCGCCGGCCTGCTGGAACCCGCAAGCGGAAATATCCGGATCAGCGGGCTGCCGTCCTTAAATGCTGCTTCGCGCCTGGGTAAAATCGGTTATATGCCGCAGCAGGATCTGCTGCTGCCCTGGAGAACAGTTCTGGACAATTGCCTGCTTCCCTGGGAGCTAAAGCGAGATTGCAGCAAAGAGGATGCGGTGCAGCAAATCCGCGGTCTGCTGCACCGCTTCGGCCTCGCCGGCACGGAAGCGGCCTACCCGCAGGAGCTGTCCGGCGGAATGCGGCAGCGGGTTGCGCTGCTGCGGACGCTGGCCGCAGGAAATGATCTGCTGCTGCTGGATGAGCCTTTTGGAGCTTTGGATGCAATCACCAAACGCGAACTGCACCGCTGGTTGCTGGAGCTGTGGGGCGGGCTTGGTAAAACTGTACTGTTCATCACGCACGATCTGGAGGAGGCGCTGCTGCTCAGCGACCGGATCTATCTGATGACTGGCGGCAGCTGTGAAAGACTGCAGGAAATGACCGTTGATCTGCCGAGACCCAGACATTATCAACTAAACTATCAACCGCAGTTCATAGCCCTGCGGGAAGAGCTGGAGCGGAGACTGCATGAGAGTATCAACCATTAACAGGCTGCTCAGGAATTATGGCCCTGCCGCCCTGCTGGTCTTGTTGGTGCTCGTGGTGTGGGAAGCTGCCGTGCGTTTGGGCCATTTCCCTCCCTTCATCCTCCCTGCCCCGTCCTCGGTCTGGACCGCGCTAGTGGAGCAGCGATCCCTGCTGTTCGGACTGCATTTGCCGGTAACACTCCAGGAAACGCTGCTTGGATTCGCTGCATCTGTAGTCTGCGGAACTCTGCTTGGAGTGTCGATGCATCTGTCCCGGCCGCTGGCAAAAGCAGTTTATCCCTTGCTTATTGTCAGCCAGACGGTTCCGCTGATCGCTCTTTCACCTATTTTTATTATGTGGTTCGGCTACACACTCGGGGGCAAGGTGGCGGTCGTCTTTTTGACAGCTTTCTTTCCTGTAGTTGTAGGTACATACGATGGCCTGCATAAAAGCGGTGAGCAATACCGGGAACTGCTGCTTACACTCGGGGCGAACCGCCGTCAGCTGCTGGTTAAGATACAAATCCCGTTGGCTCTGCCTGCATTCTTCTCCGGGCTTAAGCTATCCATCGTCTACTGTGTCATTGGCGCCACAATCGGCGAATGGCTTGGAGGCAGCAAGGGCCTTGGCTATTACAGCCGCCGTATGGCCGGCAATCTGCAGAGTGCAGAAATGTTCGCCGCAGTCTGCCTGCTCTCCGCTCTCGGAATCATGCTGTTTCTATGTATTATTGTCCTTGAAAAAATATTGTTGAAGAAAAGAGGCTTCCACCGATGAGCAACTCCTTTAGTTCTAATCATTCCCGAAAAAGTATCCTGCACCGCTATACTCCTATGTTCCTGCTGATCATTCTGCTCACTGCAGTCAGCGGCTGCAGCGGGCCTGACTCTGCCAATCCCACGCCGTCTGCCGTTCCCGAAAGTGGCGGCGGGCAGCCGCATAAGCTGACGATTATGCTGGATTGGTATCCGAATGCGGTTCATACCTTTCTCTATGCTGCGCAGCAGAAGGGATATTTTGCCGAGGAAGGGCTGGATGTAGAGATTCAGATGCCGGCAGACAGTAATGATGCCCTGAAGCTGGTCGCTGCTGGTAAAGTAGATCTGGCACTCAGCTATCAGCCCCAGGTGCTGATGGCACGCGCTGAACAGATTCCCGTGAAATCGATCGCCGCACTCGTAAGGCATCCGCTGAATCATCTGCTTGTTCCTGCGGACAGCGGCATCACAAGCCCTAAGGATCTCTCCGGCAAGACAGCCGGCTACTCCTCCATTCCGCTCTATGAAGCCATGCTCCGGACGATGGTAAAACATGATGGCGGCGATCCACAAAAGCTTAAAATGGTCGATGTGGGTTTCGATCTGATTCCCGCTATCAGTACGGGACGGGTTGACGGAATCATTGGCGGCTTCATCAATCATGAGCAGCTGATCTTAGACAAGGAAAAGCATCCCGTCATCTCCATTGACCCGACTAAGTATGGCGTGCCCGATTATTATGAGCTTGTGCTGGTTGCAAGTGAGCATGGTCTAAAGGATTCAAAGGATTATTTCAGCAAGTTCATGAAGGCAGCCCGCAAAGGGCAGCAGTTTGTGCAGGATCAGCCGGAAGACGCACTGGATATATTACTCGCCCATGAGGACAGTACGGCTCCGCTCGATCCGGAGATCGAGCGGAAAAGTCTCGGAATTCTCCTTCCGCTAATGGATGCAGGTACCCAGCCCTTCGGGTATCAAGACCCGGAATCCTGGAGCAAGGTTGCGGACTGGCTGGCCGAAAACGGGCTGCTGCAGGGAGAGACCGGGAGCAGCGGGGCTTTCGTGGATTTGTAGACTTGCAGATTTGCAGATTTGCGGATTTGCGGATTTGCGGATTTGCGGTTTGACAGCGTCTCTGTTCGCTAACTGCATTTCGTACAGTTATTTTCGGGCAAATCGCGAGTTTTTAAGCTTTATTAGCACTTCATACACTTAAAATCCAGTAAAATCACCTTTTGCCCTCATATCTTTTAATTTAATTGTACAAAGTGCAATTACAGGGCTGGGACAGCCGGAAGCCGGTTTTTAACTGTACAAAATACAACTATTTGCAAAGTGCTCAGGTTTATCGAAACAAATGATCATACGCTAACAAAACTTAAGAAATGCTCCCAATGATAGTTTTGCCGGAGCCATTCAATGAAGCATACACTAACAAAACTTAAGTAGTGCTTCCGATGCCAGTTTTGCCGAAGCCGCTCAATGAAGCATTTCCTAACAAAACTTTTAGGAGGACTAATCATGACTTACTTAGCTAAACTGCGTGAACTAAATCCGCTCGTTCATAACATTACGAATATTGTGGTGGCCAATTTCTCGGCAAACGGCCTGCTGGCGCTGGGCGCCTCCCCGTTCATGGCCGATGCTCATGAGGAGGTAGCGGATGTAGCCGCTATGTCGGGGGCCGTGGTGCTGAATATCGGCACACTGAACGAGCAGTTAATCGCCTCGATGGTGCTGGCGGGACAGTCTGCCAACCAACATAATGTACCGCTGGTGCTTGATCCGGTAGGAGCCGGAGCCACAGCTTACCGCAGCGAGGTCACGCAAAGGCTGTTGAAAGAGATGCAGATTACCGCACTGCGAGGAAATGTCGCAGAAGTAGCCAATGTCGCCGGGGAGAGCTGGGCCAGCAAAGGCGTAGATGCCGGAGCAGGCGATGGAGACGTCATTGCTCTCGCCAACAAGGCAGCGCTCAAGCTTGGCTCTGTGGTTATCATTACTGGTAAAGAGGATGTCATTACAGACGGCAGCCGCACTTTCATTGTCAGCAACGGCCACCCGGTCTTAACCAAAGTTACCGGCACCGGCTGCCTGCTGAGCGCTGTCGTCGGGGCTTTTCTTGCTGTCAGTGAAGGCAACGGGCTGGAAGCCGCCGCGGAAGCTATTTCCTTCTATGGCGTAGCCGCAGAGATTGCTGCAGAGCTGACCGCGCACAAAGGCCCGGGAGACTTCCAGATCGAATTCCTGAACCAGCTGGCTATGGTCACACCACAAATCTATAGCGAGAAATCACGGATCCGGCTGTTTAACCAATAATCGTCAGCGTAATAAAAGGAGACTCCATAATGACTACTAGTGTATTTAAGGCTCTTACTATCGCCGGATCGGACAGCGGCGGAGGCGCGGGCATCCAGGCTGATCTCAAAACATTTCAGGAGCTGGGCGTATATGGCATGTCGGCACTTACTGCTGTGACTGCGCAAAATACGCTTGGCGTTCAGGCGGTCTATCCGCTGGAACCCGATGCCGTTGCCACCCAGCTGGATTCCATCGGAACCGATCTTCAGCCGGACGCGGTCAAGACCGGCATGCTATTCAGCAGCGAAATTATCCGGATTGTGGCCGGAAAGATCAAGCAGTTTGGCTGGAGCTCACTGGTTGTTGATCCTGTGATGGTGGCCAAAGGCGGCTCCCCGCTGCTGCAGCAGGAAGCTGTGAGAGCGCTGATTGCAGAGCTGCTGCCGCTCGCCCTTGTCGTGACCCCCAATATTCCCGAAGCGGAAATATTAACAGGAATGACCATTTCGGGACTTCCGGACCGTGAAAGAGCCGCACAGCTTCTCCATGCCATGGGCCCGCAATATGTGGTCCTGAAAGGCGGCCACGATGACGGAACATCCGGAGTGCTTGATCTGCTCTATGACGGCCAGGAGTTCATATACATGGACAGTCCGCGGATTGCAACCCGGCATACCCATGGGACAGGCTGCACCTATTCAGCAGCCATAGCCGCCGGACTTGCTAAAGGGAATACGGTAGCGGAGGCCATTGCTACGGCGAAGTCCTTCATTCAGGCTGCGATTGAGGACAGCCTTGGGTTCGGAGCCGGTCACGGGCCGACCAACCATTTTGCCTACGGGAACAGACAAAGGGGGATGCTGCCATGAAGCAGATCAGTGCCGGGGATATGCGGAGGATGCTGAAGCTGTATTTTATCATGGGCAGCGTAAACTGCCGCCTGACCCCTGCAGAGACACTGACCCAGGCTATTGCAGGCGGAATTACAATATTTCAGTTTCGTGAAAAGGGGCCTGACTCGCTGCGCGGTAATGCGGCTTTCGATCTGGCCAGGCAGCTCCAGGGCATTTGCCGTGAACACGGCATTCCCTTCATCGTGAACGATGATGTAGACCTGGCTATTGCGCTTGATGCCGACGGTATTCATGTCGGCCAGGAGGATGAACCGGCCGGTTCGATCCGTCAAAGGCTCGGAGCGCATAAAATCGTCGGCGTATCGGCCCATAGTCTGGCCGAGGCGAAGCAGGCGATTGCGGACGGAGCGGACTATCTGGGAATCGGTCCGGTCTATCCCACTTCTTCCAAAGACGATGCACAGGCTGTGCAGGGTACTCTGGTCATTGAGCAATTGCGGCGCAGCGGTCTTACCATCCCGCTGGTCGGGATTGGCGGCATCACAGCAGGTAATGTCCCTCCGGTCATCCAGGCTGGTGCTGACGGAGTCTCAGTGATCTCTGCAATTGCCGCAGCCGGGGACATCCGCGCAGCAGCACAGCAATTGCTGGATGCCACCATAATATAAGCGGCAATATTTCAATAACACAGAACGGGTGCCCCTCCTTCAGGAGACGGCACCCGTTCTTTTTAATTAAATCTGCCCATCATAAGTGTACTGTAGTATGTCCCATCAGCCAAAAGCTTGTCTTTTTTAAGTATACCTTCGGTTTCGAAACCGAATTTGCGGTACAGCGAGATCGCCGGCCCGTTCGTCTCCAGAACCGTTAGAGATATTTTTACAACTCCGTTCGCATCCGCCCAGGAAGTAGCTTGCTGCAGCAGACTATATCCGATCCCATACCCCCAGAACTCCTGCAGAATGCAGATGCCAAATTCAACTTTGTGGGCATTTCGGGATAAGGAATTTCCTTCGCATCTGGCAAATCCGACTAGCCTCCCCTGCACTTCGGCAACCAAAAACAAATTTCGGCTAGCCTCCGTATCTTCCCGGATCATCCCGGCAAAACCCTCTCCATCAATGAAGCCCTCGCCCTGCTGCCGCTCTAAATTCTCTGTCTCTCCGTCGATCTGCCATCTTAACCCGGATAACTCCGCAGCATCCTGCTCGGCCGCTGACCTGATGAGATAACGTAACCCGTTCCTTTGAAATTCCAGACTGTCTATGTACATCGTTCGGACCCTCCATTGTATCGGTTGTTAAATTATAGCATTTACTTTCCTTACGTATAGGAGTAAAATCAGTTTACATTGTTAACGGTTTACAAGCATAACTATATTCAGAAGGGCAGGGTTTTCGATGATTGATCCGGAACACACGATTGAAGTTTATCATTCTTATTTCAAAATAGCCCGCCAGCTCAAACGGCTTGCCCACCAGAGTGCAGCCAGCCTCGGGCTGACCGTACATCAGATCGGCGTTCTGAACTCCATTCATGAGAATCCGGGACAAACGCAAAAAGAGGTGACAGAGCGGCTTGTTTTTGCCAAAAGCAGAGTCAGCCTCCATATCGATTCACTTACCGAGAAGGGCTTAGTATCCCGGATAACCTCAGAGCAGGACCGCAGAGAAACGAAGCTGTACCTTACCTCTGAGGGAGAAGCGCTGTGCAGGCGGTATAACGAAGAAGCTTTTTCCTTCAAAATGCTGAGCTCAGCCCTGGAGCAGTTTCCAGAGGAAGATATCGAGTCCCTGCTGCGTATGAACAAACAGCTGCTCGCCCATTTGATGCAGGTTCAGGACCAATAATGTTAAATCCTATTAAAGCAGGTGATGTGTAATGTCTAGGGGGTTTGGTCCCGGCGGGGGTTTTGGTGGTGGCCCAGGGCACGGGAAATTAAAATTTGATGATGACGAAAGGAGACCGAATATCTCCAAGGCGCTGCTGCTCCGTATATCCAAATATTTTGCACCCTACTGGAAGCAGACGCTTGTTGTAATGCTTGTGCTGATTGTGTCAGCGGTTCTGGGGCTGCTGCCGCCTATCCTGATTCAGCAGATTATCGACGTTGCGCTGCCGGACAAAAACCTGACGCTGCTTGTACTGCTGGTGCTCGCTTCGCTCGGAACTACGGTGATTTCCGGCCTGCTTGGCGTATTGCAGAATTATCTGAACTCCTTTATCTCCCAAAACATCGTCCATGATATGAAAAATCAGATGTACCGCCATCTCCAGCGGATGCCGCTGCAGTTCTTCTCGGGAGTCAAGCAGGGTGAAGTTATTACGAGAATGACAAGCGACATCTCCGGGGTCCAAGGCGTGTTTAATAGCACGATTGTCAATTTTGCCAGCAATCTGTTTATCCTCGGATCGACGGCTGCGGCATTATTCATCATGAACTGGAAGCTGGCACTGCTGGGTATTCTGGTTGTCCCCCTGTTCATTATCCCTACCCGCAAAATGGGCAACGTGCGCTGGAAGCTCGCCAAGCAGACACAGGAGAAAGTATCGGAGCAGAATCAGGTTATCCAGGAAACGCTCAGTATCAGCGGGTATCTGCTAATGAAGCTGTTCACCAAGGAGAATGCGGAATATAAAAGCTTCGCTGCCATCAATGCGGAGGCTACCTCCCTGCAAATCCGGGAATCGATGGCCGGCCGCTGGTTCATGATGGTTCTCTCCACCTTTACGAGTATCGGGCCGATGCTGATCTACCTGTATGGCGGATTTCTTTTTATCCAGGGAGAGCTTTCCGTCGGTACCATCATCACTTTCGTCGCACTGCTCGGCAGACTGTATGGACCTGTAATGCAGATGACCAATCTGTATGTGGATATTAAGCGCTCGGTGGCCTTGTTTGAACGGATCTTTGATTATTTTGATATGGAGCCGCTCATCGTCGATGAACCACAGGCACAGCCGTTCAGTGCCGCCGGGAAAAGCATTGCATTCGAAAATGTGGGTTTCGCCTATCAACCGGATAAACCTGCTCTGCATGGTATCCAGTTTACTGCGGCTGCGGGAACGCTGACGGCACTCGTCGGACCCAGCGGAGCCGGGAAAACAACGATTACGAACCTGATTCCGCGTCTGTACGAGGTCACTTCGGGGAAGATTACCATTGGTGGAAGAAATATTCGTGACTTTACACTGGAGTCGCTGCGTTCCCAGATCGGACTCGTCACTCAGGATACCTATCTGTTCAACGGCACGATCAGGGAGAATCTGCTCTATGCCTGCCCTGAGGCCGGAGAAACGGAGATTATTGAGGCCTGCCGCTCCGCATATATTCATGATTTTATTATGGGGCTGCCGGAAGGTTATGATACGGTGGTCGGAAACCGCGGCATCAAGCTGTCCGGAGGTGAAAAGCAGCGGATCTCAATCGCCCGTGTGCTGCTGAAGAATCCGCCCGTTATTATTATGGATGAAGCCACATCCTCACTCGACACCGTCTCAGAATTTTACATTCAGCAAGCCATGCATGTCCTGTTAAGGAACAAGACGAGCATCGTTATCGCCCACCGGCTCTCAACCATCATGGCAGCAGATCAAATCCTCGTCGTTAAAGACGGGGCCATAGCTGAGGAAGGAACGCATGAAGCACTGCTGGAGCAGAACGGCGTCTATAAGGATTTGTATAACAAGCAGTTTGAGCCAAAAGTTTTCGCTTAGGCTATTGCCGGTTCAGTGTAGCCAGTAGCTCATTCAGCTCATCCCGGGTCAGATGCCGCCACTCCCCGCGCGGCAATCCATCCAGAGTGATATTCATGATCCGTGTCCGTTCCAGGCGCAGGACTCTTTGGCCCAGCTCTTTGCACATCCGGCGGATTTGCAGGTTAAGTCCCTGGGTCAGAATGATCCCGAATTCCTGGTCGTCAACCGGATAAGTAACACAGGGTTTCGTAACTGTTCCAAGAATGGGTACGCCGTCGGACATCGCCTGCAGGAATTCGGGAGTAACCGGCTTGTCGACAGATACGCGGTATTCCTTCTCATGATGGTTCTCCGAACGCATGATTTTGTTTACGATATCCCCATCATTTGTCATTAGAATCAGGCCTTCCGAATGTTTGTCCAGCCGGCCTACAGCAAAGATCCGTGAAGGATAATTCACAAAATCAATGATGTTCCCTTCCACCTCGCGTGCTGCTGTACAAGTAATCCCTACAGGCTTGTTCAGTGCCAGGTAGACAAATTCTTCTTGGCTAAAACTAACGGGCTGGCCGTCAACAGCCACAAGATCTCCATCCTCTACCTCGGCACCCTTTTCACAGACTGTACCATTTATCGTAATCCGGCCGGCTTGGATCAGCCTGCCAGTCTCTCTGCGCGGATAGATTCCTGTCATGCTCATATACTTATCAATCTTCATCGTTTCTTTCCTTCCGGCTGGAAAATACAAAAGCACCTGATTTCAACGTACAAATCAGATGCTGCATGTACTCCATCTATAGGCACAAGGCCAGATTATTTACTGCCGCCTGTTTTTGCTCCGCTGCCGCTTTTGGCAGCACCCTTTGCCCCTTGGCTGCCGGCGGGTCCGCCTTTTGGCTTCACCGGCTTCACCGGCTTCGCCGTTTTATTCCAGCGGGTCCAGCCCTTGCTGCCTGTCCCTCTGCCTGTGCCGCCGCCTTTACTTTTTGCCACAATATCACTCCGTCAGTATTCAGTTTTCGTTAGACTTAATCTATCTTACCATTACTATAGGCAGAATGTCAGGTAAATACACAAACAGCCCCCGGAACAGATCCGGAAGGCTGCATTGTAGACTCTATTATTTCGGCTGGATATAACCTTCCGCCTTCAGCAGTTCAGCGATCAGCACGGCTCCGCCGGCTGCGCCGCGTACCGTATTGTGGGAGAGGCTGACGAATTTGTAATCATACAGCGAATCTTCACGCAGTCTGCCTGCGGAAACCCCCATTCCGTTCTCGATGTCGCGGTCAAGCTTGGTCTGCGGGCGGTTCTCTTCCTCAAAATAGGTGATGAATTGTTTCGGTGCGCTTGGAAGCCCCAGCTCCTGAGGACGTCCCTTAAAGCTGTTCCAGCGTTCCAGAATTTCTTCCTTGGACGGTTTTTGTTCAAAGGAGGCAAATACCGCAGCCAAATGGCCATCAGCGACCGGCACACGGATACACTGGCTGGTGATTACCGGCTGCTCGCTTTTAACGATACCTGCATCAGTCACTTCGCCCCAGATCCGCAGCGGCTCCTGCTCACTCTTCTCTTCTTCGCCGCCAATGTACGGAATGACGTTGTCAAGCATCTCCGGCCAATCACCAAAGGTTTTGCCGGCCCCAGAAATTGCCTGGTAAGTCGTTACTACGACCTTGGAAGGCTTGAATTCATTCAGTGCATTTAGTGCAGGCATATAGCTCTGAATCGAGCAGTTCGGCTTCACGGCGATAAACCCAGTTTCTGTACCCAGGCGTTTGCGCTGCTGGGCAATCACCTCGAGATGCTCCGGATTGATCTCAGGAATGACCATTGGAACATCTGGAGTCCAGCGGTGTGCCGAGTTGTTGGAAATGACCGGTGTTCCGGTCTTCGCGTAAGCTTCTTCCAGTGCCTTGATCTCTTCTTTCTTCATATCAACAGCGCAGAAGATCAGATCCACATCCGCAGCCACTTCTTCTACATTGGCAGCATCCTGAACCATAATCCCTTTAACTGCATCAGGCATAGGTGTGGACAGCTTCCATCTGCCCTTCACCGATTCTTCATACGTTTTGCCTGCCGAATTCCGGCTTGCGGCAATTGCGGTCACTTGAAACCAGGGATGATTCTCAAGGAGTGCAATAAAACGTTGACCCACCATACCGGTACCGCCAACAATACCCGCTCTCAACTTACTTGACATAAGAAATTCATTTCCTTTCAAGCCGCTCCTATGGATAGGTGCTTTTTAATAACCGATTATAAATGATATACGCAGCTTACACAATATGTGAATGAAAAGTAAGTCTTTCCTTTTGTAAAATCTCCAGTCTGTCGCAAGCTTAAAAATCTATGCGGTTCCGAGCCGCTTCGCCAGTTCTCCAAGATCCTGCCCCTTCAGCGCACCTTCAACAAGTGCCGGAAGCAGCGCCGGAGTACAGGCAAAACAAGGCGTTCCATCCCGCGACAGCTGCCTGGCCAGATGTTCATCATAGGAAGGCTTCCCGGAATCCGACAATGCCAGCAGCGTCATTGTGCGGACACCGGATTCCCGGAGCTCACGCATCCGCCGGACCAGTCCTGCCTGGTTTCCGTTCTCATACAGGTCTGAAACGATAATGAACAGTGTCTTCTTCGGCTCTTCAATAAACTGCTCACAGTATTTCACTGATTTATGGATGTCTGTTCCGCCGCCCAACTGAATGCCGAACAGCATATCGACCGGATCATTGGCACATTGCTCGGTCAGATCCACAACTTCAGTATCGAATACGACCACACGGGTATTAAGGGCAGGGATGCTGGCGAAGATCGACCCGATGACCGATGCCCAAATGACGGAATCGGCCATGGATCCGCTTTGGTCGATATCGACAATAACCGTCCACTCCTTGCTGCGGCGGGCGCGGTCAAAATAATAAAAACGCTCGGGAATGATGATCCTACGCTCCTGGTCATAATGCTTCAGATTCCGCTGAATCGTCAGCTTCCAGTCCAGCCCGCTGAGCGATGGCAGCGGTGAATGCTGCCGCTTGTTCAGCGCTCCGGTGACTGCGCGCCGGATGTCCGTCTCCAGCAGCTTGACCAGATCGTCTACCAGGGCCTTAACAAGCATTCTTGCGGTATCCTTGGTCTTCTCCGGAATCTTGCCCTTCAGCGAGAGCAGCGTTCCAACAAGCTGAATATCCGGCTTGACTGCAGCCAGCAGCTCCGGCTCGAACAGCAGCTGCTTCCAGCCCCTGCGCTCCATGGCATCGCTCTGGATGATCGACACCACGTCCTCCGGGAAGAAGCTGCGCACATCCCCCAGCCATTTGGACAGGTGCAGTGCACCGTGCCCGGTGCTTGAGCCCTTGCCCTTGGCGCTGCCGGCGGCCGTTCCCGAGGTGCCGCCCGTTCCTGTCTCGTCATAAATAGCGGCAAGCGCCGCATCCATTATCTTCTCCTCATCCGTCAGCGTCAGCTGTCCACCTTCACCGTAGCCGGACAGTGCCGCATCCGCTTCCTGGCCGAGAATCAGCCGCCAGCGGGAAAGGGTATTCTCCTGCTTATATTCATTCGTCATCTAAAAGTCCCCGAAGTCAAAATCATTCAGCTCCTCCAGCATTTTGGCTTCTTCCTCCTTCAGCTCACCGGTGAGAATCTCTGCAGCCTGTTCGGTATTCACACCCCACAGCTCACCCAGTAGCTCGGATATCATTGTCTTCTCGCGCGGCGAGAAGGTGCTGAATGCACGGCGCAGGAAGACCAGCGCCCGCTTAAATTCATCATCATCGAGTGCATTGATGTAGTCGTTTAGCTGCTCCCACAGACTCATACGTGACAGGAGACCGTAATGGCCGCGCATCGACAGTCCTTCGAACCACCCAGCTCCAAGATCAGCAGGGATGCCCGGTGAAAGCCGTCGCGACACCTCAGCGGCGACCTCTCCGGCCGAGACCGCACCCCGCTCCATCAGAATGGCGCAGGCATAGCCGGAGAGCCGCGGATTACGGTCATCCCGTTCCGAGAGCAGCAGCAGCTCCTGCAGCCATAGCTTCTCATCCAGGCTTTCCCCATGCTCAAGGGATATCCCGTTTAACTCATTCATGGCTGTAAGCATCGCGCCTGCAGCTTCATCGTTACAGCCGCTGGCATCCAGCAGAAACAGGCAGCCGCGGCGGAACAGCTCTTCCAGCAGAGGCATCAGCGGGGCGGTATCGACCTTCCGGATATCGCCGAAGCTAAGGATGGTTGACAATTCACGGGCCGCGGCAGCCATGCCTACGACATCCCTGCTGAGAGCAGCCAGGTTCTGCAGCACCCGGCTGCCTTCCTCCATCTGCGAGGTCATCGCACATTGACAGGCGATCCGGATTAGCCCCGAAGCTTCCGCTATGGAGCGGCACTCCTGCAGCTTCTCCCGCAGCACATAGGCAGCAGCCACCTCTACTGTCTCGCCCAGTAGTGTGGATTCCACCACCTGGATTTCCACCTCCGGCGACCACTGGATGACCCAATGCTCCGCCCAGGTGGCACTGTCCTGGCTGCTTGGCCGGTTCTTGGCAAAGGCTATTCCCAGCAGATTCAGCCGTTGGAACAGAACCGAGCGGTGCAGGTCCAGATAAGCGGCTTCACTGCTTGATACTCTGCGGTTCTCCCGGAGGTCAAGCTGCAGCTCGCTTGCAACTGTGGATTTGTATTTCTCCAGCTTGTAAGTCTTCAGTAGCCGGTTCAGGTCATCCTGAATCGGTGTCTGGCTGACGCCTTCAGCGAGAGAACCGATAGCTGTACCGACATCCACTCTCGCCAGCGGCTCCGCGATAGCCGCAAGATCGCCATGCCCGAGCAGTGTCTGCGCGGCATCGCGTAAGTCCCGCAGGGTCGGCCTGCTGCCGCCGTGTAGCGCGGCCAGCGACTCCGCCAGCCTGACCGCCTCAATGACTTCGGCCGTAGAACGGTACGTACCGCCGCTGCGCACATGGCTGGCTACCGAGGACAGGTAGCGGTGCGGAAGTTCCTCCGGATGCCCCGCTTCAATGGTCTCCCACATCATTTCGAAGTAATGTGGGGCGGCATTTCCTGCCCCATAACCGGACATTGTAGATAGCTTATAATACGAATAGGGCATCAGCGTCAGCTTGGTTCTGCGGGACGGCAGGGCTGCCAGCTCATCGTCACTCATTGGCGCTGCTTGACCGGCAAGTGCAGAAGCATGATAAGCTCCGCAGATCACCACAATTTTGCCCGGCTCATGACCGGATGCAATTGTCGCCTGAATCTGCCGGCTCATATATGCTTCGCGCAGCGCATTATAGGCATATTCCGACGGCTGCTCCCGCAGCTCCTTCCCTTCACCGAGCTCACGCATCTGCGAAGAGAAGGACAGGATAGAGGTCAGATAAGCACCAGTGCTCGCATTATGCTCAAAGTTACGCTCCCAATACATATCATAGTCATATTCACCGGCAAGCTGGGCGATCCGGCTGTACAGCGATTCTTCGTCTTGAATCTCGGCAGCGGAAGGTTCACCCGATGGATCAGCTGCAGGCACTGCTTCCCGTACAGCGGCTCTCCCCCGCTTCATAGCATCCTGCAAACCTAGCGTTACCGAAGAAGGCAGATCAATAAATGCAGCAGCAGCACCGTGTGTCTTAGCCCATTTCATTGCCTGATATTCGGGAGAATAGACCGCGAACGGCCAGAGCACCGTCCGTACGGGCAGTTCATCAGTAAAGGCCAGAATAGCTACCGGCGGTTTAGTTGCGCCTTGGGTCAGATGCGTAATCTCTCCCGTTGCATCGCTGGGACCTTCGATCAGCACCGCCGTAGGCTGAAGCTCATCCAGATATTCCAGCAGATGCTGTGCGCCGCCGGGAGACAGATGCCTCACCCCGAAAATATGCACTCCAGCTTCAGCAGCCTTAATCACTCGTTCATCTCCTTACAGGCCTGATACAGGCCGCGCCACTCCGATCCTTTTTTCTTCATGACATTATCCAGATATTCCTTCCAGACGAGCTTATCCTTATCATCATCCTTGACGATAGCCCCCTGGAGTCCCGCAGCCAGATCACTGTCGGTCAGCTCACCGCTGCCAAAGCTTGCGGCCAGCGCCATGCTGTTGGTCAGGAGAGAGATCGCCTCCGCAGTGGAAATTACCCCGGCCGGTGTCTTCACCTTCTCCTTCTTGTCGAGCGTCATCCCGCTGCGCAGTTCGCGGAAAATCGTCACGACCTTGAGCAGCGCATCATCCGCCGGTACAGCAGCCTGAAGCTCGTATGAGGAAGCTATCTCAGCAACCCGTTTCTTGACAATAGACAGCTCCGTTTCAATATCTGACGGTGCTGGCAGCACGATGATATTGAAACGCCGCTTCAACGCAGCGGACATTTCATTGACCCCACGGTCTCTGGTGTTAGCCGTGGCAATGATCGAGAAGCCTTTTCGGGCACCGGCCTCCTTGCCGAGCTCCGGTACGGAGATGGTCTTCTCCGAGAGAATCGAGATCAGCGCATCCTGCACTTCGGAGGCACAGCGGGAAATCTCTTCAAACCGGGCGATGCCCCCGTCCTCCATCGCCCGCATAATCGGGCTTTTGACCAGCGCCTCCGGGGTCGGTCCGTTCGCCAGCAGCATGGCATAGTTCCAGGAGTAGCGCACATGCTCCTCACTTGTACCGGCTGTCCCCTGGACCACCAGTCCGGAGTTGCCGTAAATCGCCGCTGCCAGATTCTCGGACAGCCAGGATTTAGCCGTTCCCGGTTCTCCGATCAGCAGCAGCGCCCGGTCTGTGACCAGAGTAGCAACGGCCATTTCGATCAGCCGAGTGTTGCCGATATATTTTGGGGTAATGACCTTGCTTCCGGCTCTCCCCCCGGCGATGAATGTGAGTACCGCTCGCGGTGACATCTGCCAGCCGGCCGGTATTCTGCCCGTATCCTCTCTCCGCAGTGCTTCAAGCTCCTCGCGGTACAAAACCTCAGCAGGCAGCCGCATATAATCCTGAAGCTGCTCTTGTCCCGTTGACATGTACACCTCTCCTTTGTGTAAACCGTGAATTCAGCTTCCTAAGTACTTTACTCCTGTCTCTGCAAATGATTTAGCAGATATTCCAGCTGTGTTTTGGATTCATAACGGTAATTGGGTGCAATGGCCTCGATCCGGCTAAAGTAGCTTGACGGAAAGCGGAGCATCAGATGAAACAAATAATAAGGAATCATATACGGATTATAGAGTCTATCCTTCTCCAGTACGGACATCAGCAGCTCCTGCCGTTCCGGTTCTGCCAGTCCTGCACGTTCCAGTCCCATAAAAATATGGAGCATGTAATCGTGGCCTCTCCGTCTACCGCTCTGCTCCTGAAGTTTGCCGAGCAGGTAATTGCGTGCGGCTGGTGAATCCGGCCGGGCAAAGGCACACACCAGATCCAGCGCATCCTGGTCTATGAACCAGTCGAGCCAGCGGGGATCCCAGGCTACAGCAATTTTGTCAGCAGACAGCATTTCCCTCCAGATTTGCTGGCGGTCTCTGGAGGAATCCCATGGGACCTCATATACTACGCTTTCAGCGTTTATAATCTGCCGCTCCAGCGTTTCCAGCAGCTGTTGGTCACGCTTTGCCGCTTCTTTTGATACTTTAGATTTCAGCCTGCTCATCATTGTTCCGCCGAACTGCTTGTAGAGCTCCTTAGCACTCAGCAATTGCTGCGCCGCACGGAAATAGTGAGGCAAATAACGCGAATTACGCTGCTCCAGCTCCCTGAGCAGCTCCAGGCCCTGCTCCGATGCTGCCCTTTCCTCATAATAAGCTGCCTGATCCAGCAGAGGCAGCCATCCTAAAGCGATAAACTTTTCATAATTGTGTATCACAAAGCTGTATATTTGGTCGAGTTGCGGATTCCGTGCTTCCTCAAGCGCAGTTAAATAAGGCTGTATGCCGGTCCAGACGTTCTCATTCTTTTTCTTGTCGGTATTGTCCTGCTGTAAGGCTTCCTGAAGCTCCTCCATGAACCGCACAGACAACCGCTCTGCAAGCGGTGGGGAAGGCCATTTCGCGACTGCTTCGGCTGCAAGCGCCCGGTCTTTCTTCCCGGCAAACGCCTCCAACAGCCGTTCCATGCCGGCTTGAGAGCCTCCGGCGGCTACTGCAGTAAATGCGGCTTCACGGATCGGCTTCTTCTTATCATTCGTCCATTCCAGCAATGACGTCGTATACGCCTCATGTCCGGCCAGACAGCCGATCGCAGCAACACGGACATCATCGCTGCCGTTCACCGCTGCCTTGAATATCTCAGGAAGCAGTTCCGGCCCGCCTGCCTCTCCGATCACCTGCAGCTTGCGTACATCGCTTTTCCCGCCGGAAGGATCGAATTCCCGCATAAGATAATCAGCGATTGCCGGGCCGTAGGAGGGCAGAATCTGCTTCATGGCAAATTCAGCGATCTCAGCATAAGGGTCGCTTAAGGCACCGATAGCCAGCGGCAGCAGGCGCAGATCTTGAAATATCCCCTCATTGAACGCCTCTACTACCGTCTCATATCTGCCGCTGCCTGTTGTGGTCAGCGCCTGCCGGACCGCAGCCAGCTTGCGGTATGATACTTTGGTTTCAAGCGTAAAGCGGCTGCTCGGCAGCCCGCCTGGAATACCGGCAGGTGATGTAGTTCCCTGTGTATAGAGCACGGACTCCAGCAGAAGGGTCAACTCCTGCAGCTTCACCGCCGGAGCAGCCTCCCCTGCACTCTCCTGCTTAAGAAGGGCAGCCACACCTTCACCGAGCCGCTTAAAGACGGCTGCCCGCTCACCCAGCTGCTGAAACTGCGGCAGCAGGCGTTTCAGGCGGAAGTCGTCCGCCGCCAGGTCGCTGCCGGCAATATAAAGCCTTCTGACTTCCTGATGAAGCTCTTGTAATAATGCTGTACTCATGGGCAGTCCCCCTACTCAAAGGTATACGAAAATTATGATTCATAAAGTTTGCTTAGTATAGGAGACGTGTAATCCCCTCATCAGTAATGACGCTTAGCGGCTGGGCAACCAGCCTGCCCTGGTCCAGGTCATGTTCAAACATCACCAGCAGTGAGCAGCCCTTGAGACTGGCGGGAGACAGGAATGGCAGCAGCTGGAGCGTACCCTGGGGCAATGAGGAAATATCCCCCAGCACAAGCTGCCCGCCAGCTTCATCCGTTATGACATATTCGCCGTGCTCCGTCACTCCAAGGCTAGCTGCATATAGAAGCAGAACCGGTTGCTTATCGCTTAACGGATTCTTTAACTGATTTTTCACCCTCTTGATTGCTTCCGCGAAGCTGCGGTCTGCATGAACCCGAACCTGGGCCAGGTCAGCCGGAGTGACAAGTCTCGCCATCATCTCTTCATAACGTACCCGGGCATTGAGTTCCCCGGGATATTTGTAGAGCAGCGGAATCTTGGCAACATCAAAGAAGCTGTCATCCTCCCGCAGCAGCTTGGCTGCTTTGTAAGGGCGGTAGTGAACAGTCTTGTGGATCATACCGCTGGCCATGTCCAGCCAGTACCCGAGATCGACGAATTCCTGCCGTGCATGATCATCATAGCTATAGAAGGCGAGCTGAAGCAGTTCAACATCTGACTCTGTAAGCCCATATTCCTTCAGTTCTGCCAGCTGCCAGGCGTGGCCCAGCCATTCATCTATGGTCGATTCATAGTCCGGCGCAAGCTCCGGATCTTCGCTTCTTGCGGTCAGATAACTCCGGCCTTTCTTAATAAAGGCATGCAGCCGTGTCAATTGCTCCACAGCATATGTATAGCTCTGCTCACGGTCCTGCCCCTTCCCCAGCAGCAGCGCGAACCGGCGCAGTTCAATCTGTGCACCGGACAGATAGTAGTTGCCCAGCTGTTTCACGTGCTCCTGAACCGTCTTAAGTGTCTTGGCATCAATGGTGGACAACCCGCCGCGGATCAATGAAAGCACCAGCTTCTCCAGCAGGTCCAGCCCTTCAAGCTGGGCCGATATTTTTTTCTTAAGTGCTGATTTATTGACTTTCTTCGGTTTACTTCCGGTGCCTTCGGCAGCCTGCTTCACCTTGTTCTCTTCCCGTTTCTCAGCCTTTTCACGCTTGGCGGCGATCGTCTCTGGAACTTGTGCAGGTGTAAAGGACTGGCCTTCCACATAGGCATACAGCAGGCCTAGGGTGTGCTTGCATGGAAACTGCCGGCTCGGGCAGGAACAGCGGAAGACAGGGTTCTCCGGAGCCACAAAATCTACAGAGCATTCATACGGTGTCTTTCCGCTTCCCGCACATTGCCCGAACAGCAGCTCTCCGTTCTCAGAACGGTGAAGCTGGATGAAGCTTTTTTTGCGTACCAGCCCCTGTCCATTCTTGATAGCAGCGGCATTCGGTGCTAACGAATCTACATAGGATGAAGTAAGTTCAGGCAAATCAGATTCCTCCCGACTTGTTTGGCTGAATTAAACAGAATATTGGGCAAAATTGGAACATGATCTCTATTACCCAAGTACAGGGAATAAGATCACATGTTTGCATTCATCTTAGCAAAAATCATTTCCTCTTCCAATCTCTCAAGCCCCCGAATGGTAAAAACAGGAGAATGGAACTAGATAACTGAATGTAGACCTAAGAAGAAACGGCTTCGCCGTCCAATTAGGGACGGAATCGTTTCTGCGAATCCGCGCAAAAAAACAGGGCAGACCTTGGCGGTCCCCCGTGATGATCGGGTGTGACTGTACATTCCGAATGACAGCTTCACCTCATAATAAAATATATGCGGAACCCCGCTTACTTAAACCAGCCTTTTTCCTTAAAACGTGTAATTGCCTCAATCCGGTTGCCTACATCCAGCTTGTCAAGAATAACTGAGATATAGTTCCGTACCGTTCCTGTTGTAATGTACAGTTGGCTGGCGATTTCCTTGGTATTTTTGCCGTCGGCAATCAGCCCGAGCACTTCCTTTTCCCGCTGTGTCAGCGGATTGGCTTCACTGCTGTAAGCCTCATCCATGAGCTCCGGTGCATAAATCCGTCTGCCGGCCATCACACTGCGGATGGAGAGGGCCAGCTCTTCACTGGGGCTGTCCTTCAGCAGATAGGCGTCCACTCCAGCCTTCACCGCGCGCTCGAAATAGCCGGCCCGGGCAAAGGTGGTGAGGATCATGACTTTACACCCGGAACTCTTCAAGGCCTCCGCTGCTTCGAGTCCGGTCATGGCAGGCATTTCTATATCCATGATGCAAATATCAGGCGTATGCAGCTTCACCAGCTTAACGGCTTCCTCACCGTTGGTTGCACGACCGACCACCTTCATATCCTCTTCCAGATCAAGCAGTGAAGCCAGTGCGCCCAGCAGCATGCGCTGATCCTCAGCAATTACAATCTTTATCATTCCTCTTTCCCCTCCTGCTCCAGCTGCCGGATCACCGTAGGTACCTTAACCACTATGGTTGTCCCGCTGTTCTGCACAATCTCCATACTTCCGTTAACAAATTCAAGCCGCTCCCGCATACCCTGCAAGCCGTGGCCTTTATTCTCCTGATTTGCGGGCTTAATGCCTCTCCCGTTATCGGCAACCTTGATGACCAGATCCGTCCGGGAAGGCTCGATCCCAATCCGGCAAAATGTGGCGCCGCTGTGCTTCACCACATTCGTTACGGCTTCTTTAATGCACATGCTGAGCACATTTTCCGTAATCAGTGAAGTATTGGTCAGCTTAGGGCTGCCCTCCAGCTCGAATTCAATTTCTGCCGCCTGCAGAAACTGCCGGATCCTCACAAGTTCATCTTCAAGCCGGATGCCGCGCATCTGCGTAATCATTTCACGGACCTCTTTAAGCGCGCTTCTGGCTGTCTGGCGGACATCATTGATCTCCACGACCGCCTGCGCCGGATTTTTGCTGATCAACTTGCTGGCCAAGTCACTCTTTAGCCCGATAAGCGACAGCTTCTGGCCCAGGGTATCATGCAGGTCGCGGGAGATCCGCTGGCGCTCCTCCATGATGACAAGTTCCGAAATCCTTTTATTCGCATCCTCCAGCTGTCCCTGCAGTTTATCCTGATTATTGCGGTTATAGGTCGTGGCGGGAAGCAGTACTACGGCAATGATACTCACCAGCACAAACGGCAGCTGCGACAGAAACACTGGATTACGGGTAATCAGCTCGTAGTTGATGGCTACGATGGTCGTCAGCAAATGGATCGTGTACATGGTGAAGAAGCCGCCGCGGTTCTGAATATTACCGATAAAAAAGGCCAGAAACAGTGCAAAATACATATACCCGAACATTAGCGTCATCGTAATGGAGACGATAATCTGCACACTAGTCCAGAAATAAACTACCCATCCCTTAGATTTGAAGGCGAGCACGTAACAGGCAAAAAACATAATAATCATCACAATTCCATATACCCACCGATCCATCGAAGAGGACCGGAAAATCGAGTAAAACGGAAGGATGTAGAACACAACCCAAACATAAGGGCTTAGACCTGTACTTTTATGAAAAATATGATGCCACTTCTGCATGTCAGCCATCCTTTTAGCCAGCTAGATTACCCCCATTTTAGCATAAAGCTTACGTTAACCGGCAATCCCCGAAAAAAAAGAGAAGAAGCCACACCCGCCTGATATTCTCCGGGACTGACTTCCTCTCCTGACTGCAAACACGCATCATACTATTTAGTCTGGAGTTCCGGTTTGCGCACTTTCAGCCCCTCTACCGAAGGCAAAGGATGGCGCAGCCGGGCTTTGATCTCCTTGAAGCCTACAAAACCCTTATTCTCCTCATCCCACAGCCGGAAATGGAGCGCCTTTAGACTGGTTCCAATGGTGATTGTCGTTGCTTTCTGCAGCGGCGGTGTAGCATTATGTGCCAGCTCAAGGTTATAGTTCGGCACCTTCGGGCTTAAATGATGCACATGGTGAAAGCCGATGTTGCCGGTGATCCATTGCAGGACCTTCGGCAGCTTATAATAAGAGCTTCCTTCCACAGCAGCCATCACATAACTCCATTCCTCTTCATGCTCAAAGAAAGTATCCTCGAACTGGTGCTGTACATAGAATAGCCAGATTCCGAGAAAGCCGGAGACGAATACGATTGGCAGCTGTACCAGCAGGAAAGCCTGCCAGCCGATTGCCCAGATCATCGCTCCATACAGTGCCGCAATCAGGATATTGGTCAGATAAGTATTCATGCGCTCTTTACGTCTTGCACCCTTGGCATTGAAGCGGTATTGAATCAGGAATACTGCAATCGGACCGGCACCAAACATAACCAGCGGATTGCGGTAAATCCGATAGTATAAGCGTTTAAGCGGAGTCGCCGCAATATATTCATCCACTGTCATAATCCATATGTCGCCGATGCCTCTTTTGTCGAGGTTGCTGCTGCCGGCATGATGGATCGAATGGCTGTGCTTCCACTGGCGGTAAGGCACCAGGGTCAGCACCCCTGTAAGCGTACCGAGAATATCGTTGGCTTTCCGGTTCTTGAAGAATGAACCATGACAGCAGTCATGGAAAATAATAAAGGTGCGGATTACGAAGCCCGCTGCCGGTACTGCAAACAGCAAGGTCAGCCAATATGAAACAGAAAGACTCAAGTAGGCTGCGGCCCATAACAGGATCAGTGGTCCGAGGGTATTAATAAGCTGGTTTATACTTCTTTTATGGTCGTTTTGTTCAAAAGGGGCCACGCTTTTTTTTAGGCTGGAGAGCTGGGTAGCATTGCTCTTCGTCATCTGGTCGTTTCCTCCTCGTGTGTCCGGTAAGGGATACATTCATCTATACTTATCATTATAAAGAAGGAAGTGTCATGACAGTAAGGCATAAACATCAAGGAGAGGGTATGACAAATATCATACCCTCTCCTTATTTAACTATTATTTATATCCCTCATTCGCCTGCTGGGTATACTGCTCTCGGAATTCTGTCGGCGTTTTGCCGGTTGCCTTCTTGAACACCTGGGTGAAATATCTGGGGTCCTGATATCCGACGAGCGGTGCCACCTGATATACCTTCACACTGCTGTTCAGAAGGATATATTTAGCCTTCTCCATCCGGTAGTAGGTCACAAACTCCAGGAAGGTATAGCCCGAGACCTGTTTGAACAAGGTACAGAAATGGCTGATGCTTAAGTCCGCCACTTCCGCTACTTCTTCGATGCTAAGATCTTTATGATAATTCTCTTCAATGTACCGTTTGGCCTTATCAACGACACTCCGGCCGTCTTCGCGGGTGACCTGCTTGCTGCCCTCCTGCATCCAGCTGCGGAAGTCCTCCTTGAGCACATTGATAACAGAGCTTAGGGTCCCCAGTCCCTGCAGCTTGCCCAGCAGCCCTTCGAGCGACCACTCCGCCTGCATGTTCAGCTGCTCAAATTGTCTGTATAAGACTACGACAAGCTCAATGATGATCCGCTGTGCTAATTCCTTTGGCAACGACTGGGATTCGATGAAGCTGGCCATTTCATCGAACAGGACCAGCATCCGCTCCATATTCAAGGTACGGATACTCTCAATAAGCGAAAGCTCCAGCTCCTTCGGATATTGTACCTCACGGACGGATTCCTCCGGCGTTTCCTCTTCGATGAATACCCCTGCCTGGCCGGAGTAAAAGCGCTGGTACAGCGCTTTGGCAGCAAGCGGATATACGGTGCTTAACTGGTCAATTCCCTGTGTGCTGCGGCTGATGCCCACCGAGCAATGCAGCTTGGAATAGCGCTTAATATCGGCAACCAGCCGCTCGCCGAGTTCTTTTTTGACTGTACTCAAGCTTCCTGGGAACAGCAGCACCCACTCCCCGTTGTAGAACGGGAAGATCGACAATGCCCCGTTCTCCAGCGACCACTCTTCAAGAATATTGCGGATCGCGAACAGCCAGAGATGTTTCTCCTCGGCGCTCCACTTGGCGGTAAGGGCGGCATAATCGTCCAGCCGGACTACAGCCATGAAATATTCCCTTTCCAGCTCGCTGTTCTCCAGCCACTTCAGATGCTGCAGCGGACGCGGATTGCCAAGTGTGAACTCGGTGAACATCCTCTCTCTCGCCAGAATGGACAGCATCTGCACCGAATGCATTAGCTGCTCATTCTCTTTCTGCCGGTCAAGCTTAAGCCGCGCGCGGGTTAGCATTTCCGTCAGCTCGTCATGGTCAATCGGCTTCAGCAGATAGTCAAACGCTCCAAGCCGCAGCGCATCCCGCGCATATTCAAATTCACCGTAGCCGCTGATAAAAATAAACAGCAGCTTCGCACTCCGCGGCAGCACTTCTTTCATTAAAGCAATCCCGTCGATCACAGGCATGCGGATATCACTGATCACAATATGCGGGGAATGCTCTTCAATGAGCCTTAATGCCGCTTCACCGTTCCGTGCTTCACCCGCGATGGTAAGACCCAGCTCCTCCCACGGGATCGCTACTTTAAGGCTGCGCAGAATGATCGGCTCATCATCCACCAGCAGCACTTTATATTTCTCTTGCCGTGCACCCATTTCCGGCACCTCCCAGATTATTGAAGTGTTGAGCTTTGTATGAGATTCCAGTATTGCTCGGACGAGGACTGCAGCTGCCCAAGAGCATCATCAGCAGACAGGCCGCCGTCGATCATATCTTCGATCACGCTGAGGAAGGTCTTCTTCACTTCAGGTGACAGTAAATTGTCATACGGCACGAAGCTCTGGTGGTTCTGTTCCATCACCGACATGACTTGAGCGAACACCGGACCCGTCTTCTCCGGATCAAAGGTGATACGCATGGAGGGAATTCTTAATCCCTCATAGACGATCCGTGTCTGAATTTCCTTCGTATAGAAGGCTTTCATCAATTCCAATGCCGCCTCCCGCTTAGCTTCTGTCAGGCTGGAAGAGAGGCCGATCCCGATCGTGTACCCGCCTGCTATCGAGGCTTCCGTTCCTTTGGTTAAGGAAGGAAAGGGAATGACGCCTACCTGGTTCTGAAAGTCAGCAGGAGCTGTCTCCCCCGTAAAAAGGTTAATGTCCCAGTTACCGTTAAGATACATCCCGGCTTCACCGCCCGTGAACATCCGAACTGCCTCTTCTGGTGAAGTATCATTTGAAGCGCTGCTAAATGCCCCTTCATCGATCCATTTCTTCAGGTGCTCAAAAGCCTGCTGATAGGCCTTATTCTTAAAGGTGACCGCATCTTTGCCTGTTACCAGCTTCTGAATCAGCTCCGGTCCGGCATAACGGTCCATCAGATAATGCGCAAAAATGCCAGCGGGCCAGCGGTCCTCATTGCCGAGGGCAAAGGGGATGTAGCCGGCTTGTTTCAGCTGTCTGATCGCTTTATCAAGCTCTTCCACCGTTCCAGGAGGTTTGATACTCAACTTATTGAACAAAGTCTTATTGTAATAGAGCGGTTCCGCATTCCCTTCAATCGGCAGCCCGTAGATATGATTGTTGAAGGTCCAGAGATGCAGATCGCTGAACTGGTCTCTCAGGCCGTTCTCCTGCACGAAATCCGTCAGATCCATCAGCCGGTTGGAACGAACATAAGGCTCGATCTCGGCACCGCCGAAGAGCACAAACATATCGGGCGGCGTACCGGTGACCATTTCGCTTTTCAGCTTCTGCTCGCGGTGAATGGTCTGGTCTAAGCCTTCAAAGTTTACCTTTACATTCGGATGGTCCTTCTGATAATCCCGGACAACCTCTTCAAAGATAGCAAGCAGCGGCCGGTCATGCTCCTTCATCCAGAAATGGCGGAAGGTCAGCGTGATTTTCTCGGGAGAGTTGTCTTCGATCGGCTCCTTGTAGCCTATTGTAATAAACAGCACCGCTCCAGCCATTATTAAAATATAGAGCAGAATCCATCCCCATTTGGTTAACCATCTCACAGCATTTCTCCCCACTTTCGTCCCGCTCACGTTCTTCATGGCTGTATTTTTGGAATACGGATACAGATGGTCGAGCCGAATCCCGGAGATGAACAGACTAGAATGCCGTAAGGATTGCCAAAACGGATATTAAGACGCTCATGCACATTCCGGAGCCCCACCCCGTTGTCGCTGTATTTCTTCGGATTGCTGTGTTCCTTATCCCATAGACTCATCAAGGTCGACAGATCAAAGCCCGGGCCGTTGTCCTTCACAATGATGATAATATCCTTGCCGTTCTCCTGTGCGCCGATTGTAATCACCCCGTGCTCTTCCATCTGCTCAATGGCGTGATATAGCGCATTCTCCACGATCGGCTGTACGATCAGCTTCTGTGTCATTACCAGTTTGAGCGGATCCGGCAGATCGATGGCATAGCTAAACTTATCTTCAAAGCGGAATTTCTGGATATCCAGATAATGCCGGACATGCTCAAACTCCATTTGCAGAGGGATCAGCTCCTGATTCTGGCTGATGCTGATCCGCAGCAGCTTGCCGAGCGAGACGACCATCTTACTGATGCCCCGGTTACCTGCCAGAACCGCCATGGAGTTGATTGATTCGAGTGAATTATAGATAAAATGCGGATTGATCTGCGCCATGAGCGCCTGCATTTCCGCTTCCTTTTTGCGTCCCTGTTCCGTCTGCACCTGCTGGATCAGTTCACTAATCTGTGAGCTCATCCGGTTGAATCCGTCGATCAGCAGGTCGCTTTCATCATCGGAACGCACAGGGCTGTATATGGGCATAAAAATCCCCTGCTTTACCCTTTTCATCCCGTTGACCGCACTGTTAATGCTGCGCACAAGCCTCCTGATAAAATATCGGTCGAACAAAAAGGCGGACAAAAGTGAAACCGTTCCCAAGATAATGGCTAAATTGCGGATGGAAGCTGACTCCGAGGAAATCAGATTCATCGGTGTGATCGCTGCCAGATACCAGTCCGCATTATGTGAAGGGAGGAAAGTAATCAGTGATTTCTCTCCTTGATAATTGTCGATGTAATAGTCCTGCGTCTGGGTATAATCCTCCTGCAAAAAAGGAAAATCCGTCCGCTGTCCGATATGCTCCCCGGATTTATTGAAGACGATATTGCCCTGTTTGTTAACCAGCAGAATATCCCCTTTTTTCAGCGTCGCCGCTTCCCAGAAAATCTGATCAAGCAAATCTGGTTTAACATACACGACGAGGTAGCCGATATCCTCAAGGGAATAATAGTCTTTGATAACTCTGGCTTGTACAAGCACCGGATTTCCGGAGGATTCCGAGCCGTTCTCCCCGGGACCGGACCAGACGGGCCTGCCTTCGGCGCTTTCCATAGCGCCATACCACACCTGTTTACGCATATCTGCAAAAGACATCGGCGCATTATACTGATACAGCAGCCGGTCCTTGCCGTATAGGCTGAAGGAGGTAATCATAGGATGGTTAATCAGCAGATTGTTGATTTCCTGCTTGCGGTCATACGTCAGCACAAAATTCGGCTGCTTCAGCGACTGCTGAATCGCAGGCTGTGTAATGGCCGAATTGGTGATTGAAGAGATTTCACTGAGAGCAAATTTAAGCTTGCGGTCTGTCTCCAAAAGAGAGATCCAATAGAAATTACTTGATTTCTTCTCCATCGCACTTGAGAAATATACGTAGGTAACGGTACCCATAATAATTACGGGAATGAACACGAGAAGAATAATAGCGAATAAGATTTTGCGCCGTAGCTTCATTTCTCCTTACCTTCTCCCTGCTGCCTTAAGCCTGACTTAAGCGAAACGAATGCCGCCCTCTTAAAAAAAAGGACGGCTCTGACGTTTCTGCTTTATTTACTATTCTTCATGGAACTTCCGGTTTCCTTGTTTGCCAGCAAAACCAGACTTAACTCTTGATTGCGCCTGAAGTCAGGCCGGCAATGACCCAGCGGCTGAACAGCAGGAACACGATCAGCAGCGGCAGGGTGGCGGTAAAGGTTGCGGACATGATCATACCATAATCCAGCCCGTCACGGGTTGTAAATAGCTGCTGCAGGGCGAGCTGAATCGTATAATGTTCCTTGTTTTTCAAGACTACGAGCGGCCAGAAGAAATCATTCCATACCGTCATGAAGTTGAGAATGCCCAGGGTCGCCATTGCAGGTGTAATAACAGGTACGGCAATTTTCCAGAAGATGCGGAAATGACCGCCTCCGTCAATCCGTCCAGCCTCAATCAGCTCGGTTGGAACGGCCGTAGAAATGTACTGGCGCATCCAGAAGATCCCGAAGGCATTGACCATGGCCGGAACAATCAGGGCCTTATAGCTGTCAATCCAGTGTAATTTAGCCATAATGACATAAGTAGGCAATACACCGAGCTGCTGCGGAACGATTAGAGTGGCAATAACAAATACAAACAGCCCGTTTTTAAACGGAAATTCATATTTGGCAAAAGCATAACCGGCCAGAGTACAGAAAAACACAACGGAAAGGGTTACCATTGACGATACGAACAGCGAGTTGCCGAGCGCCTGGAAGAAGTCCGCCTTTTCCAGTACCCGCTTGAAATTGTGGATGAACTGGTCTCCGACCGTCAGCAATGGCGGTACATGAAACACAGCGCCCTTGTCATTGGTTCCTACGACAAACATCCAGTAAAACGGGAAGACCGAAATGAGTGCTCCAAAAATCAAGAGGAGATAGAAGCCTAATTTTCCGAAGAACCCGAGATCATCTGTTTTTTTTCTAAATATACGCAGTGTACTCACGCTTTTCTACCTCCAGTGTCTCCGCCTGTGCCTCTGGAAATCAGCATATTAAGGATGGAGAATAGAATTGTAACGAGGAACAGCATGACTGCTGTAGCCGCCGCTGTACCGAAGAATCCGTTGCGGAATGCTTCGCTGTAAAGATAAGTAACCATCGTAATCCCTTCCTGACGGGTAGAGCCTGTGCCCGCCTGTCCGAGGAATACATAAGGTTCTGTGAAGAGCTGCAGCGCGCCGATCGTTGACTGCAGGGACACGAAGATAATGAAGGGCTTAAGCAGCGGCAAAGTGATCGAGAACAGCTGCTGTCTGCGGTTCGCGCCGTCGATGCGGGCGGCTTCGTACAAATCCATCGGAATACTCTGCAGCCCGGACAGGAAGAGAATTGCATTGTAACCCGTCCAGCGCCACATTACCATGGTGGAGATGGCTATCTTCACTCCCCACCAGCCGGAGTTAAAGGCTACGCTATCAAGCCCGAGCCCGTTTAGCATCCAGTTGATCATTCCGTTGTTTCCGAACAAGGTGCTGAATACAAGTGTAACGGCCACAATGGACGTAATATTCGGCATGAAGTAAAGAATACGAAACGTTTTTTTGAATTTGGTCATCCCTGAGTGCAGAAGAACTGCCAGCAGCAGGGCCAGCATCACCTGGGGAACAGTTCCCATAAGCCCCATAATGAGTGTATTGCTAAAAGAAATCCAGAAGGTAGGGTCACTAGTGACCAGATCATAGTTCTTGAAGCCGACAAACTTCATCGGGTTGAGTGCATCCCATTTAAAGAAGGACAAATAAAAGGTGAAGAAAATCGGGTATAGTCCAAATATCGAGAACAGAATAAAGAACGGAGAAATGAAGGTATAGGCCGTAATCCGGCTCCGTCTTTGTTCAGTTAAAAAAGGGCGTTTGCTCTCGGCATGCGGACTCGTAATTACGGGTTCTGCCATGTCACACCTCCAGGAAAATTAAGAAAACTCCATTTCCGAAGAATCCGGATTCCCGGGGAGGCTTACTCTCCAGGAATCCGGATATCCAGTTCATATCAGTCTTGGCGCCGGGGAGTCCTAGCTCCGTTCAGCCAAGGTCTTCGCTTGTTTTACAGCATCGTCCCACTCTTTTGCAGGGTCCGCTTTCTTTTCAATCACGTTTTTAAGCGCGTTTTTGAAGAAAGTGTCAGTCTGGTCATGCAGTGGTCCGTAGTATACCGGTTTTACGCGGTTTGCTGCTTTACCGAATTCAACCGCTGTTTGCTGGCCGCCAAAGAAATCATCTTTGAAATCTACAAATGCCGGATCTTCATACAGTGCAGGAATCGAAGGCATCAGACCCTTTGTCTTGAACGATTCGAGCTGATTGTCTTTGTTGACCAACCAAGAAATGAAATCATAGGCTTCTTTAGGATGCTTGCCTTCTTTTGGCAGGGTGATGAACGAACCGCCCCAGTTGCCTGCACCTTCAGGAAGCTGTGCGATTTTCCATTTGCCGGAGGAATCCGGAGCATTGCTCTTGATGTTACCGGCCATCCATGCTGGACCCATAACTACAGCGAACGAACCGTCGCTCATGCCTTGGCCCCACTCAGGCGACCACAGCAGATAGTTGCTGATCCAGCCTTCTTGAATACCTTTAACGGTGAAGTCATAAGCCTTTTTCACTTGCGGATTGGTGTCGCCGATGAATTTACCGTCAGCTTTGCTGAAGTAGATTTCATCTGCAGACTGGTCACGCAGTGCGTTATACGTAAGATCGGTCAAATCGGAGAAATATTTGCCGGTTTTGTCTTTGTACGCTTTGGCTACAGCCGCGAATTTGTCCCAAGTGTCGATAGCTGCGCTGAATCCTTCCGGATCACTTGGCAGACCGGCTGCTTCAGCCAAATCGGTACGATAGTATACAACTGTAGGGCCGATATCTGTCGGAAGCCCAAGCTGGAAGCTGCCGTCGATGGAGGAAGCCTGCTTCCATTTCCAGTCCAGATAGTTAGCCTGAATATCTTTGGCACCCAGATCATTCAGGTTATAAAATTTGTCCTGAGCACTGATAAAGCGCTCCATGAAACCGATTTCAAGCTGGAAAATATCAGGTGCGCCTGAACCGGCAGACAAAGCAGTCGTCAGATTGTTGTGGTGTGCCGTCTGGTCACCGGTATTCTGAATTTTGATCGTTACGTTCGGGTGCTCCTTCGTGTACTCGTTCGCCAGATCTTCATAGTTGACGTTACCGAGTGTCCAGAACGAGAGCTCCACTTTCTCAGCCGGCTCTGCGCTTGCTTCTTCTGTTGCCGGTGCATTAGTGCTTGCTGCGTTGTTACCTGTATTTTCTTTCGTAGCATTGTTTCCTGCGTTGTTGTTGCCTCCGCATGCTGCAAGTGAACCTACAAGCATGATGGACGCAAGCGTCAGCGCCAGGTGCTTTACTTTTTTCATTCCTTTGTACCCCTTTCAAAGGTTTCTCTTACAAGACTTAGTGTAACGTAGGAGAAATCTTTTTTTGAGGAGTCAAACTTCCGATTTGAGGTGGAAATACTTACGATTACGATCAAATGTGATTACGTTTACACTGCAGACAGCTATTCTTTTGGGCTAACGGATTGGATTTATCCCTCCTCCGCAGGTATACTGGTTGTATTTCCAGCTATTATTTGCCGCTAAAAGGAGAGTGCTCTCATGCCTATCAACCGCCCGCTTATGACCGACAGCGATTTACAGGAAGCGATTGACCATAAACTGCCTGTCCGGGTCTTTGAGGATGATCATCTGGTGAATTCGGGGGCAACGGTTGTCCGCTTCACGGATTCGGACGTAGTGATTCAGTCGCGGGTAAGCGACTTAACTTATTATTCCCGCCGGACCTGCCAGTTCTTCGAGGTCAGACCTTAGACTATGAAGGGACAGGCTGCAGGTACCTGTGAATTATGCGGACGTTCACCACTGGCTACTACAGTCCATCATCTCACTCCCCGGGAAAAAGGGGGCGCAATGCAGCCCACTGCGCTGCTCTGCAAAGCCTGCCACCGGCAGATTCATGCGCTTTATACTAATTCCGATCTTGTCCGGATGGACCTGACCACCATCCAAGCCCTGCGTCAGGACCAGCAGATTGCTGCATATTTGAAGTGGATAAGCAAACAACCCCCGGGAGCCGAGCCGAAGCTGCGCAAGTCACAGAGGGTCCGGAGCAAACGGTAAGACTAGCCCTCTGCCTGTTCAACGGATGCCAAGAAACTGCCGTTGATTTCACTGCCCCGAAGTCTACAGAAGCACAAAGAAGCCGGACACGTAGCCCTATTTGGCCAAATGTCCGGCTTCTATTCAATTTCATGAATATTCTGCGATATTTACTTCGTTGTTCTCCAGGCTACCGCTTCATCTGATTCTGGACCTTCAGCTTCTCGTTAAGGATATCCTGGAAGCTCTGCGTCTTCTCATCTGTTCTGGACTGCTTGGGCTCGATGACAGGTTGAGGTCTAAAAAACTGATGATTGAAAGCCATAAGATTATGTACTGTCATGCTCATAATGGTTCAGCCTCCTTCCGTAATCTGCACCCATTTTCGTGGTTGCGCACTTTCTTATCCCTTAATTAACCCCGAGTTTCCAATCCTAAACAGTTTTTTTGCATTTTTTTTGCATTTCCCAATAAAAAAAGCTTCAGACCGTTTATCCGGTCCAAAGCTATAATAAATTCTATTTCATAGCAGCCCAGGAGGCTTCATTCAATTGTTCCAGCTCCTGCTTCTCCAGCCGGAAGCTCATGGCTCCGATATTCTCCCGGGCGTGCCGGACCTTAGAAGCACCAGGAATGGCTACCACCGTATCCCCGTGATAATAGATCAGCCAGTTTAGAGCAATCTGGCCAGGTGTAACTCCATATTTTCCGGCAAAGACGGCAAGAAGATCAATCAGTGGCTTGCTGCGGGCCAAGCTCTTCTCATCGAGGCCGGATTGCATCCTCCGCAGGCGGATACCGCATGGATCTGTGCAGGGTCATTATGGAATCGACCGGTCAGAATGCCCTGCTGTAACGGGGAATAGGCAATAATTGAAATACCGAGCTCCTTAGCGGCTGCCATCGTGCCGTTCTGGTCAATATTGCGGTGCAGCAGATTGTATTTCACCTGGTTCGAGACTAACGACAAGCCGTATTGCTGGAGCAGGCGGTGTGCTTCCGTCATCTGTCTGGCCGAATAATTGCTTACGCCAACATAACGGATTTTGCCTGCTTTAACTAAACCGGCCATCGCCTTCATCTCACTGGCGATGGAAGACAAAGAAAAGGGCTGGTGAATCTGATATAAATCAATATTACGTCCGCCCAAACAGCGGATACGTTCATCAATGGTAGAGGTGATCGACCCCGCTGTGCGGAGCATCGGCCACCACTTGGTGGCAATCAGCGGTGTGGCATGGATGCTGCCCTCGCGCTTCAGCTGGTCCAACACATACGCAAGCGCCTGTTCCGATTTGCCGCCCCCGTAAATTTCCGCTGTATCCACCCAGTTCATGCCGCCCTCCAGACTCGCCTTCACAATCTCGAGGATATCCGCATCCTCAAGATTACTCCAGTACTTCCCTACAATTCCGCTTCCCCGGCTGAATTGCCAGCATCCGAGGCCCAGCGGTGAAACCTCCAGATCCGATTGTCCCAGCTTGCGTAATTCGATTGATGATGTCACTGTACTCATTCTCTTATCCTTCTTTCATTATATAGAATATAAAGCGTCTTCGTATAGAAATGACATCGTGGAATATGGCAGAGATATGGTATAATTACCCTGCTCTGCAGTTCGATGTTAATCGAAATGCCAATCCGGAGTTACCATTTTAACGGAGGGAATTCATGTTTAAAATCTTGGGCTTTTTACTGCTATACCGTCTGGTGGGCAATCCTTTTCTTGCCTTGATTGTTTTGCTGGTGATTCTATATTTCCTGGACCGCCGTTACGTCGGCATCTTCCCCAGCATCACCAGACCCTTCCGGCGGAGCCGACAAATTTCCAGACTGCGGACGACCATTTCGCTCAATCCAAACGATGTCTCCGCCAAATTTGAACTGGCCCGGCTACTTGTAGAACGCAAGCGGTACAGCGAATCCAAAGATCTTCTCCTGCAGATCACCGACCGGTATGAACAATCCGCCGAATATTGGGTGGAGCTCGGATACGTGAATCTGAAGCTGGGTCTGATGCCGGAAGGTGAAGCTCAGATGCTGCAGGGACTTGAGATCAACCGCAGGGCACGATACGGCCAGCCTTATCTCCAGCTCGCAGAGACGTTCCGTGGTGTAGATCAGGACAAAGCGCTGTACTACGTGAGCCAATTTCAAGAGATTCAGTCTTCATCCAGTGAAGCCTACTACCTTGCCGGCTCTATGTATAAGGCACTCGGCAGGAATGAGGATGCCAAACGGGCTTTTGAGGAATCAACGGCAATCTACCGCTCCCTCCCGAAATACAAGAAACGCCAGGAACGCGGCTGGGCACTGCGCAGCTTTTTTGCAAAGATGCGTTAAGGTATGCACTGCTACATAACTCTATGCTTTGAAACAAGAACCTCTGAGTATGACTGGGACACCAGTAATTCACAGAGGTTCTTTTTGCTGCTTATTTAGAAGGAAGCCGCCATTTACATATGCAGATCATGCTTCGTTGTCTCTCCGCTGTCCTTAACGCCAAACGGCCACCAGTTCGCGCGGCCGAACATACGGACCATAACAGGTACGAAGAACGGCAGGAAGACCAAGGCGTACAGGGCAAGCCCCGAGAGTACCACAGTGGCAATCTGCATCATCGACAATACGCCGGATGGATACATGGAAGCAAAGGTGCCTCCCAGTATGACTACCGCTGACAGGATAACCGTACCCATATTGCGCATCGCATGCAGAATTGCTTCACGAACATCCCATGTTTTGTTCTCGTTAAAACGGGCCATCAGGAAGATACTATAATCCACTCCTAATGCAATCAGCATTACGAAGCTGAAGAACGGTGTGGTCCAGGTAATTCCGGAATAATCCAGCAGATTCACGAAGATTGCTTCCGTTATGCCTAGCGCCGTAAAGTAAGTGATTACCAGTGATACAATCAGATACAGCGGCATGATTACCGACCGCAGCAGCAATACGAGAATGATAAATATCCCCGCAAGCATCAGCACAACCGTCCGTGTATAGTCCTCATTAGAGATCTTTTGCAAATCGCTGTAGGTGCTGGTTACACCGCTGATGGCCGTCTCGGCATTTTCCAACTTCGTGCCTTTGACCGCACGGTCCACTGCCGCTTGAATATCTCCCATACTGTCAATCGCTTCAGAGCTGTAAGGATTATAAGAGAATACAACATCCAGCGTCATTACCTTGCGGTCATCAGACAGATAAGTGTCAAACACCTGCTGCATGCCTTCGGCTTCCAGAGCTTCCGCCGGAACAAAGAATCCGCTCAGCTCATCGTCTTTGGCATCCTGAATCTGCTGCAGGTAATCCTGGGCAGAACTCAGGCCCGTGGTGATCTGCTTAAGGCCGTCCGCACTGTCGCTAAGTCCGCTGGTGAGCTCGCCAATCTGCCCGGTCAGCTGTCCAAATCCGTCAGCCAGCTGCTGTTGTCCGCCCTGCAGCTGATCCAGCCCGCTGCTGATCGACGGAATCTGGTCCACAATCCGGCCCTGGCCGGCTGCCGCCTGGTTCAGCCCTGTCTGCAGCTGTCCGATTCCGGCCACCAGCTTCTCAAGACCCTGGGCAAGTGCAGTCTGACCTGCCGCCGCCTTGGCATAACCGGCATTAGCTTCAGTCAAGCCTGCCGATGCGCTTTGAAGCTGGCCGGAAATCTGGCCGAGCCCTGCTGCAAGTTGTGAAGCACCTGTGCCGGTTTGAGTGACGGTACCTTTGATTGTCTGGTAATTCATATCTTGAAGCAGCTCAGGATGACTGCCTTCAAGGCCGGTGAATGAAGCATCCAGCCCGGTTAATGCGGAAGCTACACCTTCAAGCTGTGTTTGCAGCCCGCCAAGGCCTCCGTCAAGCGCAGTCAACCCTGCGCCAATCTTCTTATAGCCTTGGAGCAGCGCAGCATTCGCATCTGCCAGCTGCTTCGCACTGGCTGCTGCCTGGGCCAGACCGGCTTTGATCTCTCCGGCACCTGCTGAGCCGCTCTTAATGCCGCTCTCAATCCGGGAGAGGCCGTCTCCCAGTGCAGCAATGCCCTGTTTGAGCTCCGCCGTTCCTTCCGTCAGCTTCGCACTGCCGGATACAGCCTCCTGGAGCTTCGGTTCATTGTCGCTCAGCTGCTTACTTGCTTCCGCAAGCCCTGACTGGATCTTGTTCAGTCCGTCATTGCTCTGATCCAGACCATCTGACAGGGTAGCGACCTGGGTCGGAATCAGGAAATCATTAATTTGTTCCCCGGTTGGACGTGACATACTGCGTACGGACTTGACACCATCCACCTTTTCCAGCTCACGGCTGATTTTTTCAGCTAAGCCCATATATTCCGAGCTGTCCATACGGTCGTCATTTTTAATCACGATTTTACCCGGCATCGATTCACCCGGGCCAAAGCTCTCCGAAATGATATTAAAGCCTTTTACCGAGGCGTAATTCGGGCCGATTTCATCCATGCTGTTGAAAGACAGCTTCCCGTCGTAAGTAACCAGGAACGGAGCAACGACAGCCGCTACAATCAGCAGCGCCGCCCAAGGTCTTTTCAACGAGAAGGAACCTGCCGCTCCCCATATCCGGCTTTCACTATGCTCCAGCTTGCTGCTTGAAGGCCAGAACAGCTTTTTGCCCAGGACGGCCATAAAGAAAGGAACTACGGTCACTAGGGCCAACAGCATTACAGCGATCCCTACCGCCACGGCCACCGCTGAACGGTACAGCATGAACTTCGAGAGGCCGATTGCCAAAAAGCCGACGAACACAGCAAGACCCGAATAGAACACCGTGCCTCCTGCCTTGCGGTAAGTTGAGATAATGGCGCTTTTCGTATCTTCTGCAGTAGCCATTTCTTCCTTAAAGCGGCTGATCAGCAGAATACAGTAATCCGTCCCGATCCCGAACATCACGGCGACCATGAAGATTTGTGTGAAGGTCGATAATGGGAAGTCAAAACGGTCAACCAGGAAGGATACGATCGACTGCGATACAATATAACTCAGTCCCACCGTCAGCAGCGGCACAAACGGCGCGACGAAGGAACGGAACACAACGAACAGAATCAGCAGAATAAAAATAACGGTAATGTATTCTGATTTCTTCAGGCCGGCTTCCGAGCTGACAATCGTATCCTCGGTGATCAGCCCTTCACTGGTCAGATAATGATCGGCAGTGACATCTCCGAGCAATTCATCCACCTTATCCGGCAACGCTTTTACCTCTTCCTCTCCGCCTTTTACAGACAGTGCCACCATGATGGTATTACCGTCTTTGGCAATCAGCGTATCCGCCAGCTCTGACTGCGAAAAAGGATCTGTTATGGAGTCAAGCTTAAGTGCCTCCTTATCTCCAGCCAGCTTCTCCACGCCTTGTTTGATGCTCTCTTTATCTTCGGCGCTAAGTCCCTCCGGCTTATTGAACACAAGGGCTACCTGATGCAGCGTCTCTCCGCCCTTGGCAGCTGCGACCTCCCGCATAATTTCGGCTGCACGCGAAGAGGTATATCCGTCCGGAACGGAGATTTGCCCCTTCTCGCGAACCAGGTCAGACATGGCCGGTGCAGTCATGAATAACACAACAGCGACGGCAAGCCAGACTGTTATCACAGCCCATCTAGCTTTCAGTATGGTCTTCAATCGTTTCTACCTCCTGTTTCTCCTGCATTAAAAATGCCAGCTTCTCAAACATGGTGATGAATTTCTCGATATCCTCCTCTGCAAAATGAAACAGATATGGAGAAATCACTTCCTTTACCTGCTTATCAGCTACCTCAAACCCCTGTTTCCCTAGCTCCGTCAGCGACAGATAGACCAGGCGCCGGTCATTCTCATCACGGGTCCGTTCAATCATCCCTGCCTCCACCAGACGGTTAATAATCGCGGTAATCGAGCTTTTTCCGACACATACGGCTTCCGCCAGATAGGTGGAGGTACACATCTCCTGTCCCTTGATCAGACGCAGAATCATAAACTGATCATTCGTCAATCCTTCCAATATCCGCTCCTTGATTCTAGTACTAACCTGCCTTGTCACTACCAGGTAGGCATCCAAATAGCGGTTGATCCACTGCTCCGCCTCTTTATCCACCACTCATGCCCCCTCCAGCCATTAGTTCACGTATAGAATAGTTTCACAGTAAAACTATATTGTCATCAGCCTAAAAAGTCAACCCGGCACGGCTCCTTTCTGCGGATTCTTTCACTCCCCAAAAACAACAAAAAAGCTACCCAGGAGGGGCTCCCGGATAGCTTCATTTGAACGGCACCAGCGGAGTGCCCTTTATTCTTCGTCCTCAGTCTCTTCTACTTCATACACACAGCGGAACATCTCAATGCCCGCCGGATTCTCGCCAAGACTGTACACCATGAAACCCAGCGCACGGTAAAAATCCGCAGCAATCTCATCTTCAGTCTCTGCAAGCAAGTAACGCGGCTGACGGGCAGTCAGCAGCTCAAGAATCATGCCGCGTGCATAACCCTTGCCTCTGTTCTCAGGCAGAACAGCAATGTGGCGGATGTCCAGTGAACCGTCCTCGGTCTCTTCAAAGCCTACCAGGCCTAGCAACAACCCCTCTTCTTCCCAGCCGCACAGCTGCAGCGCAGCATGCTTGCTGTATTCGGCTGAAGCGCGCCACAGCGCATCCGGTTCATCGATAACGGCGTAAGACAGCAGCTCATCCACTTCAGCTGTTCCGACGCGCTGCTTCAGATCTATCAGCATAAATGTTAATCCTCCTAAATGTGTTTATTGATACGAAGCAATAAATATCCTAACCATACACCTATTAGATTGAGCAGCAGATCATCAACATCGAAGCTGCCGACCCGCAGCAGCATCTGAAAAATTTCAAGCAGCAAAATACTAGGAACTTCCCATAAGGTCAGTATGAATAAGGAACGGAATTTTCTCAGCAGCAACGGGAATAACACGCCAAACGGAATGAATACGGCCACATTGCCAACGAGATTAATCAATCTGCCGGTGACGGATACTCCGTTATCCAAATTAAAATATAGCTTTACGGTGCGAAGCAGCTCCAGATTATATTTTAGCGGCCCCTCCGTCCGGACCGTTCGTCCAAAACCAAGAAACATCCAGTATATCACAGCTGCACTATACACAAACAGCAGCATCCATTTCCCAAGCTGCAGCCGTGGACGGATCTGTGAACTGCCGGTACGTGAAGGACTGCTTCGTTGTTTTCGCGGTTTAGAGATGGGTCTCACCTTCGATAATTTCGATGCTGCCGTCATTCTTGCCGATAATCGCCATGCTGGCGATTCCGATGAACAGCCCGTGATCCACCACTCCTGAAATGCCCTGCAGCGATAAGGCCAGTTCAGGAGCGGAAGCTATAACTTCAAACCGGCAGTCGGCAATATAATTGCCGTTGTCCGTCTTGTAGAGCTCATCGCCGCTTCGGCGCAGCTCCGGTTTGCAGCCGAGCTTCGCAAGCTTCGCGACCGTCCATTCCCAGGCAAAGGGAACGATCTCTACCGGCAGCGGAAATTTACCAAGCGTCTGCACCGCTTTACTCTCGTCGGCAACAACAATCATGCGGGTACTGCCCATAGCTACGATTTTCTCGCGCAGCAGAGCCCCGCCTCCCCCTTTAATCAGCTGAAGCTCCCCGTCCAGTTCATCCGCGCCGTCAATGGTCAGATCCAGGCTGTCAATATCACCAAAAGCAACCAGTGGAATCCCCAGCTCGCGCGCCTGATCCTCGGAAGCTTGGGAAGTGGCGACAGCGGTAATTTTCAGACCCTGCTGCACGCGCTCTCCCAGCTTACGGATGGCCCAATAGGCGGTAGAACCGGTACCCAGTCCCACCTTCATACCGTCCTGCACATATTCCACGGCTTTCTCCGCAGCCAGCTGCTTCACATTGACACTCATTTTAATACCTCCATGTTATCCGTTATAATGAACTAATCATGACATTAATCTATAATCACCAGGAGGATTCCGGATGAGAACCGAAAATCAGATTCAATCCAAAATCAATGAACTAACGCTCCAGCGCAGATCTCTGGAGACCCGCCTTGCCCCCCTTGAATCAGACAGCCCACAGCGGGAGAGCCTGAACGCGCAGATCGGCAGACTCGAGGATATGATCCTTATGCTCGAATGGGTATTGAATGCACCCTCCGGCAGATACCATGCTTAACCGCGGTTAGGACAATATTTTGCCGTAGCAGAGGCTGTCCGGATCTCCAATATATTGACCGAACAGATCAATCGGCCGATAGCCGTGTTTTACGTAAAGTGCGATAGCTTCCGGCTGCTTAATTCCCGTCTCCAGCTTAATCTCCCCGCAGCCGGCAGCCATCGCTATGGCCTCCAGGTAGAGCAGCATTTTGTTCGCAATCCCCTGCTTGCGGCTGCCCGGATCCACGTAGAAACGTTTCAGTTCCATGACCTTGCTCTCGCTGTCAAGCGGCCGCAGTCCTCCGCAGCCCACCGGTTTCCCGCTGAGATAAGCCACTACAAAGGTCATTTCATGAACTTTGGGATCGGAGAAATCCACAACATAAATCATTTCATGAGGATACCGCACCTTTAAATCTTCGTCCAGACGGCTGATCAGCCCGTGCAGGTCCTCATTCTCAGGATTGACTTCAACAAATTTCACTTCAGTAACAGATGACATCTCCCGCTTCCCCCGTTTCATCCGGCATTCCGGTTTCTTTACATATAACTTTTAAGCGTTTCCTCATACAGCTTAGCATTGTCCTGCTCGAAGCAAATAAACGCAATGGTCTTCAGCGGCAGCACCTGGGAATCCCTGTCAGACACATATTGGACCACGGTAGAAAGCGCCGTCTGGCAGGCCAGCAGCTTAGGGAAATTATAAACCCCCGTGCTAATGTTCGGAAAAGCAATGCTTTGCGCGCCGCGGGCAATAGCCATGTCAAGGCTGCTTATATAACATTTGGCCAAAGTTGCGGCCTCCCCTGCACCGCCGCCTTTCCAAATCGGTCCGACGGTATGTATGATCCCCAGGTACGGTAATTTTCCTGCAGTGGTAACAGCAGCTTCCCCCGGCAGGATGCCTCCCTGCTTCTGGCGGATTACCGCACATTCGGCAGCAATTTGCGGCCCGCCTGCACGATGGATCGCACCATCCACACCTCCGCCTCCATACAGTCCCGAGTTAGAGGCATTCACAATCATATCGCCTTGCCAGGTCGTAATATCACCTACACTGACTGAGATCTCTACATGATTAATATGAATCTGCATGTCCGGTTTCCTCCTTTACCGTAGCCTCCAGATTTACGATCAGCTCTTTCTCGCCTTTGCGGGCAGCTTTATCAGGAAATCCGGAATGCTCCATCAGCACACCCTGGATAGCAGCCTTGCGGATATTGTTCACCATCCAGTTTTGTGCGTCCCAAAGAATCATTTCTCCGGTACCGGCCGGTACACGGCATAGGGCAAACGTTGTTCCGGTTTCTCCCGGAGAAAGCTGCTCACCCGGCTCCGATAACACTGTGTACTGAAATAGGGGGACAGCTTCAGGTCTTTCTTCATTCTCCAAAAATCGTTCATTAATCACGGAATACATCAACATCCCCGTGGGGACCGCAGTGCTGTCAGCTTCCTGTTCAGTGATCAGCCTGCTGTTCTGGTAGGCGAGAAGTCCGGCAGTTGCCAGCAGAAACAGGGCAACTCCGGCAATTACAGTTATCATCACTGTCACCAGCCATTCGCAACTTTTTAAGCAATACCGTTTCTATATTATCATGGGAGGAACGTGCCGGGAAATGGTCTAAAGGTGGAATTCATTTTTTTCTAAGAGGTGTTCTATAAAGTTATTTTGAAATATTCATATTAACAGTTGAAACTTCAGGTGGCATGATACATAATGAAGTTATGTACAATGTTTGTCAATCCATATGAAATCAAGGGAGGAATAATTTACAATGAAATTTTTCTTGGATACCGGAAACATTGAAGAAATCAAACGTATTACCCGCCTCGGATTAGTGGATGGCGTGACGACTAACCCGTCGCTGATCGCCAAAGAAGGCAGACTGTTCAAAGATGTCATTAAAGAAATCGTTGAGATTGTACCTGGTCCTGTAAGTGCAGAGGTTATTGGCCTTACAACCGAAGAAATGCTTAAGGAAGCCTTCGAAATCGCAGAATGGGCACCTAACGTAGTAATTAAACTGCCTATGACCGAAGATGGACTGGCTGCCTGCTACGAGCTGACTAAAAAAGGGATCAAAACCAACGTTACCCTCATATTCTCCGCCGCTCAAGGCCTGATGGCCGCCAAAGCAGGCGCAACTTATATCAGCCCGTTCGTTGGACGTCTGGATGATATCGGTGTAGACGGTATGAAGCTGATCAAGGATCTCAAAACCATCCTGACCAACTACGGACTGTCTTCTGAAATTATTGCTGCCAGCATCCGCAACATCGCACATGTAGAGGAAGCGGCCATTGCCGGAGCGCACATTGCAACAATCCCTGGCTCCCTGCTCCCTTCCCTCTGGAAACACCCGCTGACTGACAGCGGTATTGAGCGTTTCCTGAAAGACTGGGAAACTGTTCCGCAGGCGGCTAAATAATAATCAAAGCTAACAACAATTAAGGCACCTCTCAGAAACTATGTTGGATCTTATGTAAGATCTGATATTTTTCCGGGGGGTGCTTTTTCTGTATCATAATTGACAATTTTAATTGTCATGAATATAATTGTTCTGACAACTATTTAGGAAGGAAGATCGCCTATGCCTGGTTCCTCACCTCAGCAATTTCTCGGCTTCCTGCTCGGCTCCACCTACCGGAGGATTTCAACGGCCTTTGCCCGTGTGCTGAAGCCTTACGATATTACCCCTGAACAATGGTCTGTCCTGCTAATGATCGTAGACCGGGACGGAATTAACCAGAAAGAGGTCGCCGCATCGGCAGCCAAGGACCAGCCAACCACTGCCCGGATCGTTGAACTTCTTCAGAAAAAAGGTTTTATCACAAAAACGATGAATAAGAGTGACCGCCGTGCTTTCCAGCTCTACGCAACTGAGGAAGGCAAAGCATTAATCAAAAACACTCTGACCCTGGAGCAGCAGGTGATCGATACTGCCGTCACCGGACTGACCTCTGAGCAGCTAGAACAGCTGCGGAAGATGCTTGAGCTCATCTATCACAACACAGGGAACCCACATCAAGAATAGGAGCAATTCGTATTGAATACTAACTCTGAACGTTTATGGACCAAATCCTTTGTCCAGCTAACTCTCTGCAATCTGCTGCTGTTTACCGGCCTGCAGATGACATTGTCCACCCTGCCGGTTTATGCTGAAGGAACCCTGCATGCTTCCTCCGTGCAAATCAGTCTCGTAACGAGTCTGTTCGCCCTAAGCGCCATCGCCTCCCGGTTATTCGCCGCCAAAGCCATGGAAAAAGGCGGCCGCAATCTACTGATCTTCCTCGGTCTGGCCATCTCTCTTGCTGCTGTAACCGGCTATTATTGGTCAGGAACCATTATCGTCCTGCTACTGATGCGAATGCTCTTCGGCATAGGGTTCGGGATGGCCAGTACCGCATTTCCCACAATGGCCTCAGATGTCATACCCATCCGCCGGATGGGAGAAGGCATGGGCTATTTCGGCTTATCCACCAGTCTTGCGATGTCCGCCGGCCCGCTGATCGGACTCAGCCTGCTGCAGGGACCGGGCTTCGGTTCACTGCTCCTGAGTACCGGCCTAGCGCTTGCATTCATTCTGCCGCTTGGCTACCGCCTGACTAAGGGCCTGCCGGCGAATCACAAAGAACCCGTTCCGGTATCAGCACCTGGCCCTAAGGGCAGTGTATTCCGCAAGCTGTTTATTCCCTGTCTGCTGAATCTGTTGCTGTCCATCTCGTACGGCGGACTGCTTGGTTTTCTTGCCTTATATGGCCAGGAGGTTCATCTGGATCATATCGCTTACTTTTTCCTGTTTAATGCAGTGGCCATCGTCATCATACGGCCGGTCTCCGGCAAAATATATGACCGCTTCGGTCCGGCTGCCTTACTGATTCCCGGCAGCCTGTTCATCATAGGAGGATTGATGCTGCTCTCTTTTGCTGCTTCAACCGCCGCGCTTTTCCCCGCCGCAATTTGCTACGGCATCGGCTTCGGATCCATGCAGCCTGCGCTACAGACCTGGATGATCCAATCTGTAGACGCGCGGCAGCGGGGCATGGCGAACGGCATGTTTTTCAATTCACTCGATTTAGGGGTAGCCATCGGCACGATGCTCCTTGGATCAGTAGCCCTTTATAACTCTTATGCTGTAATGTACCGCTACTCAGCACTTGCTCCTCTTCTGCTGCTGGCCATCTACATCATTATTCTTACGGTACAGCGCCGCAACCGTACTGTATTATCGGGATTCTCCAATAAATAAAATAAACAAAACGCCAAAAGGCTAAAGACCTCATCCGCTTCATGGATGGTCTTTAGCCTTTTATAGTAACAGCAGGTGCGGTGAATCAGCTCTTCAACGAAGCTGTAGCCACGGATTCACGGGCTGCGGCGGGCAAAAAGCGGCTAAGCTGCCCCAGACTGTAGATATGAAGCAGATGCATTGCTCGGGTGCAGGCTGTATAGAACAGCTTGCGTTCATTTTCTCTGCTGTATTTCTGGTCCGAGCCGTCGTAAATAATAACCGCATCGAACTCTACGCCTTTGGCCAGGTAAGCCGGGAGAACCAAGGTGCCCTTCTGGAAATTAGGAGTCTCCTTGGTAACCAGTCTGACCGGAAGCCTGTTCTGAAGCTTGGTATACACATCTGCGCTCTCCTCTGCTGTTTTGCAGATGACCGCCACATAATGGTAACCGGCTGCATGAAGATTCAGCACATCCTGCTCCACTGAAGCCAGCAGCTCAGACTCACTGTTCAATACAGTTAGCGAAGGTGTCTCCCCGCGGCGGTTAAAGGGAACGATCCGTTCTCCGCCTGGAATCATCGCCCGCGTAAACTCTACTATTTCGTAGGTCGAGCGGTAGCTGCGGGTCAGGGAGATCACCTCAGTATTTTCCTCACCGTAAATACTGACTAGGCCAGCCAGGTCACCCAGCACTTCTCCCTGGGCATAGATAGCCTGGTTCAAATCGCCGAGTACCGTCATCTTGGCCCGCGGGAACAGCCGGCGCATGAACTCCAGCTGGAACGGAGAGTAATCCTGAACTTCATCCACAATCACATGGCGGATCAGGGTATTCGTCCGGAAGCCTTGGCTGAGTTCTTTCAGGTAGAGAAATGGAGTCGCATCTTCATATGCAAGCTCTCCGGCAGCGATGGTATCCAGCGTCATAGCACAGATTTCAGCCCATGCCTCCGGCAAAACGTTTTCTCCATTCAGACTGTCGATTAACTGACGGTCGGTAAACAGTCTGCTGTACAGCCCCTTTACATCAACGAAACGTCCACGTTTGGTCCAAACCCGGAGCGGCTTCAGGCGCTGGCTGACAATGTAGCGGGCCAGCATGCTCTTTTCGGTATCAAAATCATCAAAGCTGTTGTCATGTCCGCCGCCTTTGCGCCGTGTCATCTGGTAAGCACGCTGATAATCGCTCGAATCAAGCACTTCAATCTGATCTTCAACCCAGGAGGCGCTGCGCTCTTCCACACTGAAGGCGGCTATTTTTTTGAGCAGCCAGCCTGTCATAAGGTCGATCCGGTTCGCCAGCTTAATATTAGAGTCATATGCATAAAACTGCCGTTCCATCTCTTCTTTGCTGACAACTGCCCGTCCCTGGAACATCAGCGGTTTAAATTTCATGCCCTCATGTTCCAGCAGATTCACATAACGCCGGATGGCATCCAGAAAAGCAACGGAGGATTTATAGCCAATTCCTTCACGGCGCACAGCCGCAGCCGGACCATCCGGCGCGTTGAGCAGGCTCTCCGTCTGGCTAAACACATCCTCCAGCTGGAATTCCTGGCCCAGCCGGTGTTCCAGATACATCTGGAATGTAGTCTGCTGCATGTTTTCTTCGCCAAGCTCAGGCAGAACCGTGGATACATAGCTGTTAAACAATGGATTCGGTGAGAACAGAAGCATCTGATCCGCCTGCAGCACCTCACGGTATTTGTAGAGCAGATAGGCGACCCGCTGCAGCGCTGCTGATGTTTTGCCGCTGCCGGCCGCCCCTTGGACCACCAGCATACGGCTCCGGTCATTGCGGATTACAGCATTCTGCTCTTTTTGAATCGTTGCGACAATACTCTTCATCCGGTCATCCGCACTGTGGCTGAGCACCTGCTGGAGCAATTCATCACCGATGGTCATACCGGTATCGAACATTACTTCAATAATGCCGTTGTCGATTACAAACTGGCGCTTAAGCTCCATGTTCCCGTTCACCAGGCCGCCTGGTGTCTCATAAGCTGCGGGACCGGGTGCACCATCGTAATACAAGCTGGAAATCGGCGCCCGCCAGTCATAAATCAGGAATGTGCCGTCATCCTCCATTAATGATCCGATTCCGAGATAGATTTTCTCAGCCCCGCTGTCCCCGCTTTCAGAGAAATCAATTCGTCCGAAATACGGGGAGACTACCAGCTTCTTATATTTCTTAAGCGCTTTGCTGGACTGCAGGTGATGGCGCTCACGTTCATTCAGAATTTGCGCCTGCTGCCGCAGGCTTGTAGAAGTTTCACCCAGATCATCCGGGCTGCTGAAGTTCACGGTAACCTCTTCCCAGAAGTCTTTGCGCATATCTACCACATCGCTACGATGGAGGCCAAGCTCCTCCGATAATTGCCGGATACGGGCAGTAAGCAGCTTCGTAATTCCCGTTACCCTTTTTTGTTCCGCTTGCCACTCGCTATCATGTTTCTCCAATGCATTTCATCCCCTTTGGAAGGTTGACATTACTATTCGTACATGGTATAATTAAATTGACTATCTATGTCTAAATTCTTCCATCTTTCGATATCCTTATATTCTAACAACTTCGCTGCACTTTTTCAAGTCGTACAGTGTTTCGCAACATGCTCTAGGATGTTTTTTTATACTATGTATAGGATCCGGCCCTTGGGGCCGGATTTTTTGCGTTTAGCTTAATAGTGCAGTTATTCCTTCTCATCGCCGTTCAGCCGGTTGATCTGATCCGCCAGTTTGTCGAGACGTTCGAGCTGGTACCCATAATCATAAATCGCCGCTGCCACAACTGACAAGCGTAATTGTCCCGATTTCTCCGGGTCATAGCCCTGAATCGCCGCATTCAGAAAATTGTCATTGTCGTCTCCGAGCGGCTCCGAGTCATTAGCACCCGGCTTCAGCTTATCTTCGAACTTAAGAAGAATGTACTCATGGTATTTGATCAGCTGCTCTAAATGCCGGTCAAACAGCTCATCCGTCCGCTCCGTCCGCTCCGCCTGGAAATAATGCCGGTCTACCGCTTCCAGCACCTCAAACCCTTTTTGCAAGGAATGCAGCAGGTTCTTGTATACCACCATCTGTCTGGTCTGGCTGTACTTTGCCCGGCGCAGCTGCTTCTGCTCTTCCTCAAATAAAGCATATTTGTCAGCCAGCGCTTTTATAGAGCCTTCGAGCGCATTCTTCTCATCACGAAATACACTCTCCTTCATCTCATGCGACACTGCAGTCCGCAGCAGCAGCGAAAGTCCGGTAAACACGGTCTCAATCTGCTGGATGTACTGCTTACGCGGCTTCGGCGGAAATACACTGATATTGATAATGAATGCTGAGACAATCCCCGTCAGGGTAAGCAAAAACCGGGTCAGCGCGAACTCCCATTGTCCGGAAGCCTCCATCACCGAAATGACCGTTACCAGAGTCAGGCCGATGGTATCGGCACGGTTCATCTTCATACTGATCATAATCACCAGGATACATACAAGTCCAACCGCAATCGGTTCATTGGACAGCAGCATACCCCCAAGCAGCGCCAGCACAGCGCCCATGGTACTCGTCTGAATCTGGTCCAGGAAATAACGCCATGAACGGTAGATGGACGGCTGCATGGCAAAAATTGCAGCAATCGCCGCACCGACAGGAGAAGTGAAATTCAGCAGAGCGGATAAATAGAGGGCAAGGGTAACTGCCATTCCTGTTTTTAGTATGCGGGCGCCAAAAGCCAAATCCATCCCTCCTAAAGTTTTGTTTAGCATAAGCTCCATTGAATTTACTTCGACAAAACTCGCTTCGGAAGCATATGCTTAAAGTTTTGTTTAGCATAGGCTCCATTGAATTCACTTCGGCAAAACTCGCTTCGGAAGCATATGGTTAAAGTTTTGTTCACACCTTTTATGTATATCCTAAAGAGCTTCGGTCAATCTCTATTAGAGTACAAATGTAATTACCCATGAAGCAGGAAGACGAATTTTAGAAAGTCTTAAGCTGGCTTTCAGAATTCTTTCAGCTTCCCGGGAATACTGGTTACGGCAGTACCATCACATACCCGAGAGGTGACCCCATGAATAGCAGCATTAAAAGAATGACTGCATTAGCGGCAGCCGTCATGCTAAGCCTGACACCAGCCGCTGCATTTGCAGAGAATTCTTCCGGCAGCACACCCGCGCCATCAGCGGACAGTGTTCGATCCGGTCAAGAACAGCCGTCGCATCCGCACCACGCGCGGGGATTCAGGGCAGGAGGACATTTTATCCTGAGTGAAACCGCCAAACTGCTGGATATGGACCGCGCTGAGCTGATGAACAGCCTGAAGAGCGGACAAACCCTTTACAGCCTGGCAAAGGAAAAAAAGGGCTGGAGCGAAGATCAATATATACAAAAGCTGAGCGACGCGGCAAGCCAGAAGCTGGATGAGTCCATTCAGGACGGCCAGCTTACGAAGGATGAAGTCAAAAAGCTGAAGGCGGGACTTCCCGCGCTTCTGAAGCTTAGCATCAGTAATGCCGCAAATGCCCATAAAGGCAAGCCGTCAGAGCAGCCACTCAAGACTAAGTAAAGCATTATAATACGGATACCTTAGCAAAGCTAGCCGCTGGTATCCGTATTTTTTGTACAGACCAAGCTTATTTCCGCTGCTTCCTGGTCCGGTATGCCTCGAAAATTGCGATAGACAACATCAGCCACGCCCCGCTGGCAGCATATCCCCCGATAACATCGCTGGGATAGTGGACACCCAGATAAACCCGGCTCCAGCCAATACCAGCTGTCATTAAGACAGTAAACAGAATGAGCAGTATCCTCTGCGCTCTATGCCGCATATGACGCCAGAGCAAATAGGCGATAGCCCCATACAAGGAAAAAGCCGCCATGGAATGTCCGCTGGGAAAGCTGAAGCCTTCCTGTTCGATCAAGCGGTGAATTGTAGGCCGTTCGCGGCGAAACCAAAACTTGAACAATGTATTCAGCAGCTGCGAGCCTACTGCAACCCAGACAAACAGGATCAGTTCCATCCGATGTTTAAGCACCAAGAACAGTAAGGTTATAGTTACCAGTGATATGACAACAACAAACCAAGTCGAACCTACCAGTGACAGGTTTTTGGCTATCGCAGTAAGTACAGGCGACTCTGCCGACTGTACATTACGTATGATGAAGTTATCAAAGGATGCGGTCCGGTCAAACATTACTAGTACGGCGATGACAGCAAAGCCCAGCAGAAACCACAAGAATAAGCGGCCCCCTCTAGACCAGTTCCGATAATAAAGCATAACTACCCCCTTGTTTATTTTGTAGTCTATGAAGTCATTTCCTGGGATAGGTATTCCCGTGTTATAATTAACCCGGAAGTTAATTCATAAAAGATGGAGTGCTGCCAAGTGGAAAGTCTAAAACTACAGGAACGTTTGTTGAACCAGTGTATTTCAACAAAGGTGCCCGTGACGATTTTTACAACCAATGGGGTCAAGATGCAGGGACTCGTTACCTCTTATGACGCCTATACAATTACCCTGCAGGGCCAGGGTGATGGCAGACAGAACGTTTTGTTCAAATCAGCGGTCTCAACAATCGTGCCGTTAAAGCCCGTCTCGCTCAAATAAGCTATTCTTCCCTTTATCATTTCAGCTTCTTCAATCCGACAAACGAACATAACAGTTTAATTCAAAAGGAACACCGGCGCTAACCCGTCCGGTGTTCCTTTTGCCGGTGTTCAGCCGGAATAAATAGCCGCTCCCTATAATGGATATAAGTCTCTTAGACAGGGAATACAGCCGGTTTCACACAAACAGGCTTGGACAGCTCCACAGTATTACCTGTAAAGCTCAGCCGGCCGGTGGCTGTATCCAGTGAGAATACCACCAGATTATTCCCATCCCGGTTGGCTGCGATTAAGTATTGTCCGTCAGGAGTCACAGTGAAATGACGCGGATGCCCACCCCTTGTGGACACGTGCTCCACCAGCGTCAGCGCTGCAGTGTCCGGATTCACAGCGTAGACTACAATACTGTCATGTCCACGGTTGGAGCCGTATAAGAAACGCCCGTCCTTCGAGAATGCGATCTCCGCACAGCCGTTCTTTTCCGACGGGAAATCTTGGGGAAGTGTTGACATGGTATCCGCAGTCTGCAAAGTTCCTGCCTCACTGTTATAGAGGAACGAAGTGACTGTGCTGTTCAATTCGTTAATAACATAAGCCGATTTGCCGTCCGGGTGGAAGACAAAATGCCGCGGACCTGCGCCGGGCTGCACCTTAGTTTCGCCATGAGCCTCAAGGATATTCCGATCCCGGTTGATGCGGTATGAACGGATCAGATCGAGACCAAGGTCGGAAACGAACAGGTACCGTTCATCCGGACTGAAGATAGCGGAATGCGGATGCGGCTTTTCCTGACCGGGTACGCTTCCTTTACCGGTATGTACAGCAGTATCTATGAGCTGCAGGGGCTGGCCGTTCTCATCCACGGTGATTAAGCCTACCAGGCCGCCGTGATAACTGCAGACAACCATATATTCACTCTCAGCATCCCTGTTAATATGGCAAGTTGTGGTTTGCCCTGCTCCGAGAGCTGGCATCGTGGGAATCCGGTTCAGTTCGGTCAGCTTGCCGGTTAGCGGATCAATCGCGAACGAGACTACCTCGCCTTCCTTGCCGCCTTCACCATTCGCCTTCTCCCCAATTGCGTATAAACGATGATTCGCAGCGTCCACGTTTACAAAGGTAGGGTTAATAATGCCTTGTACACTATCCAGCAGGTCTAACGTGCCCCCGGCGTCTCCGTTAAATTCATACACCTGCACTCCATTTTCCGCCGCACTCGCGTAGGAGCCGGTAAACAATAACAGCTTTGAATGCTCATTCATCTCGGTAATCCTCCTCCATTAGTCCATCCGGTGTTTAGGCATACCAGCCGTCATTAATTCAGCAGCCATCTTTATAATTTACAATTTTTCAGCGTCTATGACAAATGCAACGGAAAAAATGACAAAAAACATTTCAAAAATAAGACTTCTCAAGAGAAAAGAATTATGCTATAATGAAAGCGCTAACATCTGTCTTTTATTTTGTATAAAGGGGGAACACGAATGAGCAGCCTGCTGGAAGCCAGAAACGTATATGAGGACTTCGAGGTGGAAACAGACATTCTGTTCTTTAAGGTCGGAGACCATGATTTGGTCATCTTTCACGGCAGAAACTATAACATTAAAAAGAGAATGACTGCCGAGCAACTGAACCGCTTATTGTCGAATCCCAGTTATTATCATGTCTATGGAGGCTGCTACGTGAATCTGAATAAGATCAGTGCCATTGAAGACGACTGCATCTATTTCGGAGAAAAGGGCCTCTACGCTAAAAATGTCCGTGTACCCAGACGGAAACAGGAAAGCATACGCCATTTGCTGAAAGGGCTTACTTCTTAAGCATCTGAAGTGGATACAAGAATGCGAAATCCGTTACACTTTATGCATTCTTGTGACTTCCTACAAATAAGCCGGAGGTGCGTGGGGATCCCATGCCGCTCCGGCTTTTTCCTTTTTATTAATGGAAACTTAAAAAGAAATTATGCTTTTTTATACTTTCTTAAGGTTTGGAATCATGATTTCTGGTAAAGTTGTAGAAAGACAGGCATCACCTATATCGAAGGGAGTCATTAATTATAATGGACAAAAAAGAATTTGAAGGCAATGAGCAACAAAGCAGCAACGGAACACCGGAAGAGGTTACCGCTTCCGTAAACAACAATGAAGGTTCACTCGAAACAGAAGCAGCACCTGCTCCTGTACAGGAAGTTACAGCTACAGAAGAAGCCGCTCACAATCCGGCTGTTATCCCTGCTCAAGACGGCGTCACTGAAAGTGTTCCTGTAATGAGTAAAGTAGGCGGCAGCACTCCTCCTCCTTCTTCCCCTTCTTCTAAAAGCGGCAAAGGATGGATGATCGCTTCTATCGTACTCGCTGCAGCACTGATTATTGTACTAATTAAACCGCCATTCCAAAAAGATGACAGCAGTACGGCGGTAGCTTCCGTAAATGGTACGGATATTACCAAAGAACAGCTGTATGATAAACTCGTTAAAGCCGGTGGTGAGTCCACCCTGCAAAACCTGATCACCACTACACTCGTAGATCAGGAAGCCAAGAAAGCCAACATCACCGTTACTGATGAAGATATCAAGACTGAGATTGAAGATTTGAAAACCCAGTTCGGCGGTGAAGAGGCACTGAATTCCGCATTGGCACAAAGCTCGATGACACTTGATGATCTTAAGGAGCAAATGCCGCTGCAGGTTGAGATCCGCAAGCTGCTTGAACCGCAGGTTAAGGTGACGGATGAAGACATTAAAACTTACTACACACAAAATAAAGCTACCTTTAACCAGGAAGAAGAAGTTCGCGCTTCCCACATCCTTGTTGCAACAAAAGAAGAAGCCGACGCTATCGTTCAACAGCTTAAGGACGGTGCCGATTTCGCTACTCTAGCTAAAGAGAAATCCTCGGATACCGGTTCGAAAGATAAAGGCGGGGATCTTGACTTCTTCAAGAAGGCAGACATGGTTGCCGAGTTCTCGGATGCCGCCTTTAAACTTAAGGTCGGAGAAACCAGCGGTGCTGTGAAGACCGAATACGGTTACCACGTCATTAAAGTGACTGACCGCAAAGAAGCTAAAGAATATACGCTGGAAGAAAAGAAAGACGAAATCAAAAAGACACTGATTTCGCAGAAGGTTTCTGAAATGTCTTCCACTTGGCTCCAGGATCTGACAGCCAAAGCTAAAATCACTAACACGCTAACTGATAAAGCGGAAGCATCTGCTTCTCCAGAGGCCAGCGCAGAAGCAGCAGCAACTGAAGCTCCGGCTACTAAATAATTAAGCACATGATCACAGGCCCGGCGGATTCCGCCGGGCCTGTTTGTTGTCTGCTGGACTTACAATCAGATCATTCTCCTATTATGTGTTTTTCTTGCGGATTTGTTTATCATGATTCTCGCCCCACTCCTTGGCCTGTGCCGTGGCAATGGAGATAGCCCGCCCTTCGTCATAGCCATCCTCCAAAAGTGCATTGGCAATTTCAATCGCCTTGTTGCGCACGGGAGCCATGAAATTCTTCAGCGAATCCGGATATTCATCCTTGTTCCAAGGCATAACAAAAACCTCCTTGATCAGGTTATAGTTATACTTAGCCTGATCCAGGAGGTTCTAAACATTTCTGTTATGTGCCTATTTAAACACTTTTACACGTTCTTCGATCGGTTGGAATTCTTTTTCCCCTGGAGGGGTAACAGTCTTGCCGAATGGCATTTGGGCAATCAGCTTCCACTCAGCCGGAATTCCGAACGTTGCTTTTACTTCGTCGTCAATCAGCGGGTTGTAGTGCTGGAGTGAAGCGCCCAGACCTGCTTCAGCAAATGCCGTCCATACGACAAACTGCAGAATACCGGAGGATTGGTTAGACCAAATCGGGAAATTATCAGCATACAGCGCAAAGTTCTCTTGGAGACTCTTCACGACTGTCTGGTCTTCGAAGAATAATACTGAGCCGTAGCCGGCTTTGAACGAAGACAATTTTTGCGCTGTACCTTCGAATTGCTCAGTAGGTACAATCTTACGCAGCGTTTCTGCTGTTATATCCCACAGCTTGTCGTGCTGTTCGCCCAGAAGAACTACAGCTCTGGAGCTTTGGGAGTTAAATGAAGTTGGGCTATGTAATACCGCCGCTTCAACAATATCCTTGATTTGTGCATCGGAAACCGGGGATTCTTTGCTGATGGCGTATATGGAACGTCTTGCTTCTACAGCTTCCAGGAATGTTTTAGACATAAAATAACTACCTCCATTAATATTAGTAACTTACTTTTTTATATCATAACACTTATATTCCGATAAGACAACAACTATTTCACAACTTTTTCCTAAAATCACACGGAGTCCCCACACTTATTGTCGCAGTAATCCGGTGATTTATTCACCTTCCACTATTTTCTATAATCACATAGACCATTTTCGAAACACCTCCTATTTTCCGATATACAATGTAGCTGCAGATAAGCTACAATAATTCAGCCAAATTGCTGAAGGAAGGTCATAAATATGAAACTAGCACCGCAAAAAGCGCCTTATCCGCTAAAAAAAACACCACTATTCGCTTTATCTATACTGATTATCTCCGCAGCACTTCTGGGAGGTTGCCGGGACACAATATCGTCAACTGTCTCCATTGAAGCTTCCACTGTCTCCGCTACCTCAAATGCTAAGGACTCTAAACAGCCTGTATCCTTCTGGGTAGCTACCGACACCCATTATCTTGATAAAGCACTGCAGGACGGCGGAGCCGCCTTTCAAAGTTATGTATCCAGCGGCGATGGTAAAATGCTGCCTTACAGTGATGAGCTGATGGAAGCACTAGTGTATGATGTGCAGCAGCAGAAGCCGGAATTCCTGATCCTGAGCGGTGATCTGACGAACAACGGTGAAGTGAGCAGCCATAAGCAGCTTGCAGCCAAGCTGAAGCGTATTGAGGAGCTGGGCACCTCTGTTTATGTCATTCCCGGGAATCATGATCTGTTCAATCCTTGGGCAAGAGCCTTCAAGGGTGATCAGCAGATTGTTACCGGGCACATTACCGATGAAGACTTTACAACGCTATATGCTGACTATGGATATGATGAGGCAATATCGCGGGATCAGAACAGTCTAAGTTATGTTGTCAGTGCTGCACCCGGATTATGGCTGCTCATGATTGACAGCAGCCAGTACCGGAACAATGAGAAATACGGATTTCCGCAGACTGACGGACGAATTCTGCCCGAGACTTTGGACTGGATGGATGATTGCGTCAAGCTGGCAGCAGAACAGCATGCCTCCATCATTACAGTAATGCACCATAATCTGCTCAGCCACACCTCCATGCCTATTTCCGGTTTTACGCTGAATAACAGTCAGGAAACGATGAAGAGGCTGCGCAAGGACGACCTCAATCTGGTGTTATCCGGTCATATCCATATGCAGGATATCCGCCGCGATCCGGCCCCAGGTCAAGAGAGTACAGCTGACTCCGATGCCCTGCCGGTATATGATATTGCCACAAGTGCATTTGCCGTCAACCCGCATCAGTATGGTGCCATGACCTTTGATCCGCTCTCTCGAAAAGTCAGCTATCATACGCAATCTGTTGATGTAGAGGGCTGGGCTGCTGCGGAAGGGATCAGCGACCCCAACCTGTTAAACTTTAAGGCTTACGCTGAGCAGAGCTTTGCCGGGGGGTCTTACAACAAAGCATTAAATAATCTGCAGGATAGTCCCTTCACGGAAACGGAAAAACAGTCCATGGCTGAAATGATGTCTAAGCTGAATGTGAAATATTTTGCCGGTCAAGCCGCCAGCGCGGCCCCTGAGATCAAAGCCATGCCCGGTTATAAGTTATGGGAGAGCCAGAAGGAAGGATTCATGTCGGGATATATTGACAGCATGCTTGAGCCGCAGGAAGTGAGTAAGGTATCGCTCGAAATGACCCTGACCACACAATAGGAGCCTGGACTCCGTCACAGGTTAATCCCATTGAACCCAATCGATGCAAAAAAGGCCGGAGCCCTGATTTCAGGAGCTTCGGCCTTCTTGTGTTATACATAATAAGATATCCTAAGGACGGTCAATGAATATATAACCTTCCTCATCCTTCTCTACCTTGGCATGCAGCGCCTCTGCAAGGATGCGGAGCGGCACATAGGCATCGCCGTATTCATCAACGAATACCGGTTGTGGAAGCTTCACAGAAACGCCTTTAATGAGCGCCTGATCAGAACCGATTTTGAACACCAGCTTATCGCCGTATACATCATCGGTAACTGTAATGGCCCGGTTTGCACCATCCCATGTCACGGCTGCATCAAGGTCTTCTGCCACGTAACGCAGCGGAACATAAGTCGTGCCTCCATCAACAATTGGATAATAATACTCATCATCCGGAGCGATAACTAAGCTTCTCGCCGTAATGCCTAAGTCATCCTTGAGCAGATTATATACGGTAGAACCCGTTTCAAAGCTGCGAAGGGTTTCACCTGGGGTGAGATTGGCTGTAGACAGATCCAGTGCACCTTTTGTAGGGATCGGATCAGCTGTAACCGGTCCGTTCACATTCCAGGTCTGACTTTCCATCTTCATCGAAAGGCTCTGGATCGGCAGATCTTCACTGGCTGGCAGTGCAACCTTAAGATCAACATTCTGCTTACGAATGTGCAGCCCGCTGTCCACGAATAAATCCACCTGCAGCTTCGTATCTTTGCTGAGAACGGTCTTCAGCTCAGGAGTAGATTCATAAAGACTTTCGAGCTGTTTATCATAAACAAGCAGCAGCGCATCCACGGCCAGCTTAGCAGCATCATGGGCTACGGTTACAACACCTTCTTTGTCGTTCAGCGGAATCTCACCAAATCCGAGATCATTCAGCTCTGAATCCACACCAGCTGCGGTCAGAACCGGATACAGGTAATCATAGAGGCCGCTGATCAAAGCAGTAAAGCCTTCTGTATCTTTGGAGACTGATTTCAGGAACCCTTTCACTAAAGCAGGCAGCTCATCACCTGTGATCTCCGTATGTAGCTTAGTCAAATTCAGCTGCTGGCCATAGACGGTTTCACTTACCGAAGAAGCACTGATGGCGGCCGGGTTCGGAAGATTCTTCACAACAAACCCTGTAACGAGCTTGGAGATATCCTGGATTTTGGCCTGATCCAATCCTTCAATGCCCATGGATTCTTCATAGCTCTCCAGCGGGAAGTAGAACGGCTGCTTCGCGCCTTCAGCGGTGAACACAACCGCTTCCTTATCCATAAAGAAGGTAAAAGGTACAACGGATTGTTTGTACGTAACCGATCCGGCAGCAGAAACGTTTCCGTTATCCTGCAGCTTAACATGAGCGATATTCACTGAAAAAGAATTAATAAGATCGATGATTTCCTGATCTTCACTGGTTATTCCGCTTGCCGGAACCACATTTAAAGCAAAGGTTGTACTTGATTCCGACGACTTAACATCCAGACCCCCCAGCAGTGCCTTATTGACATCCAGACCGCCAACGCTTTGGCAACCTGCCAGAATCAGCAGCAGTGCCAGAACCGGCATCAGCCACTTTGCTCGTGCTTTCATTTTCCTCATAGCAAGACTCCTTTTACGAATATTTGTTAAATCTATCCATCAACTCAAATGAGGAAGGACTTGAATTTACGAGTACCTTTATGTAAAAAATTCAAAAAGTGAGCAGACTCCTCCACTCAATAGTTACCCATTCTCTGGAAGTTAGAATCTTCACTGCTGCCAGCACCGCCAGATGAGCCGGATAAAAGGACCACCATACCCAGCGCGGCAGTCGTTTTTTCTCCAGAAAGCCCCATACCCCTGGCGTTAAGGCGATGAATATTGTAGGAACAATGCTGAACAACTGGACCAGCCAGCCACTATAAAATAAATAGAAGCCATTTAGCAAAAAATGTCCCGCAATCATCCAGTAGGAACGTGCATAACGAAAAATTAGCACCAGAAAGAGCCCATAGGCATTGTAATCAATCGGAAAATAATCCATCAGGAAAATGGCCGCCAGCACAACCGGAATGCCAAGCCAGAGCGACGGCAGCTCATCCAGAATGACCAGTACGACGGCGGACAGCAGAAGCGTAAATACAACATTCCAGCCGCCGGGGTCCAGTGCTAAATTATAAGGGACCTGGGCAATTAAGGCAATCAGGAACAGCCTCCGCAAATATCGGGGCCTCGATTTAGTATGTATATGCCCTTGCACCAGCGCGTAGCAGTAAATCGGAAAAGCGATTCTTCCAATATATCTCCAGCCAAGCTCCCCCGGGAAAAAAATATAGCCGATATGGTCAATCAGCATGGTCAGCATCGCAATAATCTGCATCTCCGGCCTCCTATAAAGTTCATCAGGTTAAAGTTGGCTTCACATGATTGCATAGACAATTATTTGTGCCTGCATCCATATCCTACAAGATATACGTCAATTAACACAAGTTGTTCCATCGGATATCCAAAAACAAAAGCCGCTTTCCCGGCAGACCGGGAAAACGACTCAACATTCTTTCTATTATTATCAAACTTCGCGTCTAAGCTGTCTTTGACTTGTTGTAAATATCGAAGCCTACTGCGAGCAGCAGTACCAGTCCTTTGATACCCTGCTGCCAGTCGACACCCAGGCCAACCAGGGACATTCCGTTATTCATGACGCCCATAACCAGACCGCCGATAATCGCCCCAACCACCGTTCCGATCCCGCCAGAAGCCGATGCTCCGCCAATGAAGCAGGCTGCAATGGCATCCAGCTCAAAGTTGGTTCCCGCCTTCGGTGTTGCCGAGTTAAGGCGTGCAGCAAAGACCAGGCCGGACAATGCGGCTAGTACACCCATGTTAACGAATACCCAGAAGGTCACCCGTTTGGTTTTCACACCGGAGAGGCTGGCTGCCTTCTCGTTCCCGCCCAGTGCATAGATATGACGGCCCATCGTCATGTTGTTCATGACAAAGGAGTAAATCGCAATCAGCACCAGCAGAATTACAAGGATGTTCGGAATTCCGTTATATTGCGCGAGAACGAAAGTGAACAGATTAACTACAATAACCAAGGCAGCCGCTTTGGCAATGGGGATCCATACCGGCGGAAGCTCAAACCCGTATTTCACGGAGGTTTTACGTGTTCTGAATTCCTGATAGACGATCAGTACGGAAAGAATGATGCCTGCGACCAGCGTCAGCACATTCAGTGAGCTTTCACCGCTGAAATCCGGGATGAAACCCGAGCTGATTTTTTGAAAAGCTTTGGGAAAGGGGGCGATCGACTGCCCGTTCAGCACAATCATCGTTAACCCGCGGAACAGCAGCATGCCTGCCAGAGTAACGATAAATGCCGGGATTTTGATATAGGCGACCCAGAACCCCTGCCAGGCACCGACAAGCGCGCCCATCAGCAGGGAGAGGATGACGGCAAGCACCGGATTCATCTGCATATCCACCATCATAATCGCCGACAGTGCCCCGATGAAAGCGGCAACGGACCCTACGGAAAGATCGATATGTCCGGTGATGATAACCAGCACCATGCCGATAGCAAGCACCAGGATATAGCTGTTTTGCAAAATAAGGTTTGTGACGTTAAGCGGCTTGAGCAGAATGCCGTCCGTCAGAATCTGAAAGAAGACTGAAATAAAGATTAAGGCAATAATCATGCCGTATTGGCGGATGTTCCTTTTGAAAATTTCACTAATTGCTCCCATATGGTGCTACCCCCTGCTTCGTGTCATATATTTCATCAGCAGCTCTTGCGTGGCGTCCTGCCGTTCAACTTCCCCCGTAATCCGTCCTTCGCACATGGTATAAATCCGGTCACACATCCCGATAATCTCCGGGAGCTCAGAAGAGATCACCAGTACGCCTCTGCCTTCTGCCGCCAGTCCGTTGATGATCGAGTAGATTTCATATTTGGCACCCACATCGATCCCCCTTGTCGGCTCATCCAGAATAAGCACATCCGGCTGGGCATAGATCCATTTGCTGAGAACCACCTTCTGCTGATTACCGCCGCTTAGATTGACTGTTTTCTGCAAAATGCTAGGCGTCTTAATATTTAATTTCCTGCGGTATTCCTCAGCGACCAGTACTTCCTCGTTCTCATTGATTACGCCCCGGCGGGACAGCTTTTTCAGGCTGCTAAGTGAAATATTGCGTTTAATATCGTCGATGAGGATCAGCCCATATTGTTTGCGGTCCTCCGTCACATAGGCCAGTCCGCCTTCAATGGCTTGGTTGATGTTATTTAAATGGACCTCCCGGCCATGCATGTACAGCTGTCCGCTGATCCGTTTGCCGTAGGATTTACCGAATACGCTCATCGCCAGCTCTGTCCGTCCTGCGCCCATCAGACCGGCAATCCCAACCACTTCCCCGCGACGGATATGCAGATTGACCTGATCGAGCATTTTGCGGTCAGCCTGCGTAGGGTGATACACCTCCCAGTTACGGATTTCAAAGATCGTCTCTCCGAGTTCCGGTGTCCGCTCAGGATAGCGGTTAGTCAAATCCCGGCCGACCATACCTTTAATAATGACATCCTCCGTGACCGCATCCATCTTCATATCCAGTGTTTTGATGGTCTGGCCGTCCCGTAAAATCGTTACCGAATCCGCTACCTTCTCGATTTCGTTCAATTTGTGTGAAATGATAATCGAAGAGATCCCCCGCTTCTTCAGCTCAAGGATCAGCGTCAGCAGATTCTCGCTGTCATCCTCGTTCAGCGCCGCTGTAGGCTCGTCGAGTATGAGCAGCTTCACTTCCTTAGAGAGTGCTTTGGCAATCTCCACCAGCTGCTGCTTCCCCACACCGATTGTGGATACCCGGGTAAGCGGCGATTCCTGAAGCCCGACCGTCTCCAGCAGCTCCTTCGTCCTCACCGTTGTCTCACTCCAGTTGATCACTCCACGATTCGCCCTCTCATTGCCGAGGAAGATATTTTCCGAAATCGACAAATACGGAATCAGGGCCAGCTCCTGATGAATAATGACAATCCCCAGTCTCTCACTGTCTTTGATATCCTTGAACTGGCATACCTCACCGCCAAACAGAATATCCCCTTCATAGGTACCATGCGGATAGACTCCGCTAAGCACCTTCATCAGCGTGGACTTCCCGGCCCCGTTCTCTCCGCAGAGTGCATGGATTTCGCCTGCCTTCACCTTAAGGTTCACGTTCGAGAGGGCTTTGACCCCGGGAAAAGTCTTCGTGATGCTCTTCATCTCCAAAATATATTCACTCATCTGTCAATCACCCAGCTTTCCTTGTTACTGTGCAGCGGTATGCCGGCAGCGTTTCGGAGAGCGCTGCCGCCGCATGCCGCTAATAGGCTCCAGCCGGTTATTGACCCAGCTGTTCTTTGGTATAGTAACCGCCTTCCACCAGCACCTTATCCACGTTGCTTGCATCCACAGAGACGGGCTCCAGCAGGTAGGAAGGGACGATTTTGACTCCGTTATCATAGGTGGTTGTGTCATTAACTTCCGCTTCCGTACCTTTCAGCACGCTTTCGGTCATCTGTACCGCTTTTTTGGCCAGCTCACGAGTGTCTTTAAAGACCGTCTGCGTCTGTTCTCCGGCCAGGATCGATTTTACAGAGGCCAGTTCGGCGTCCTGTCCGGTTACAACCGGAAGCTTCTTGTCCCCGGATCCGTAACCAACGCCTTTTAGGGAAGAAAGAATACCGATGCTGATGCCGTCATACGGTGAGAGCACGGCGTCGAGGTTATCGCTGGCATAATTGGCACTCAGCAGGTTATCCATCCGCGACTGGGCAGTGGCGCCATCCCAGCGCAGTGTAGCTACCTGCTCCATCGTGGTCTGTTTGCTGCGGACAACCAGCTTACCGGAATCGATATAAGGCTTCAGGATGGACATTGCGCCATCGAAGAAGAAGTAAGCATTGTTGTCATCCGGTGAGCCGCCGAACAGCTCGATGTTGAAGGGGCCTTTGCCTTCTTTCAAGCCCAGCTTTTCTTCAATGTAAGAGCCCTGTAGCACACCGACTTTGAAGTTGTCAAAGGTAGCGTAGTAGTCAACATATTCACTCTTTTTGATCAGCCGGTCGTAAGCAATGACTTTCACGCCTGCGTCATGCGCTTTTTGCAGCACATCAGTCAGCGCTTCTCCATCAATTGAAGCAATAACAAGCGCCTTAACACCTTTAGTGATCATATTCTCAATCTGCGACACCTGATTCTCTACAACATCCTCCGCATATTGCAGGTCTGTCCCATACCCCAGCGCTTCAAATTCCTTCACCATGTTGTTGCCGTCATTCACCCAGCGCTCCGAGGATTTCGTAGGCATCGCGATACCCACTTTGCCTTCCTTTCCTTCTGAGCCGCCTGAGCCGTTACCGTTACTGCAAGCGGACATCATCAGCATTAGAGCCAGCGTCAACATCATTAATGAAACCTTCTTCATCCTGCATACCCCCTGAACTGGTCTGTTGTTCGTCTGAAGCGGGTGCCTCCCGTTCGACAAGTTGAGTATAGCAACCGGGGTACTGCGGCGTATTTACACTGAAGCTACTGTTTTTATAAAAAACAAACCTTTATTGTTTGCGCTTTCATAAAACGAAAAATAAGCACATGCCGACTATTGGCAGCATGTGCTTATTGAATGATTCTACAAGTATTGCATTGAACCGGGCCGGAGCTCAGCCGTTCCCGGGCACTCCGCTGTCGCCTTCTTCCGGAAGCACGCCTTTGCGGAATTGCAGGGGAGAGACACCGGTATGTTTCTTAAAGGCTGTACTGAAATAGTGCTGCGTCTCATAGCCTGACCGCTCTGCAACTTCATTGATGCTCATATCTGAGGAGTGCAGCAGCTGCGCAGCCTTACGGATCCGGATTTGAGTCAGATACGTTCCGAACGATTCGCCCAGCTCCTGCTTGAAAAGACGGCTGAGGTACACCGGGGAGGCTTGCAGGATACCGGCCATCGACTCCAGACTCAGACCATATTCCGTGTAATGCTCCTGCACATACTGCCTGGCCCGGCGGACCAGTGGTGATAAGGGCTGCTCGTTAGCCAGGGCCACTCTGCATTTGCGGTAGGCTGCGGGCAGGCCGGTGATATCAGCGTCAACCTGCTGTATGCCCACCTCGACCGCAATTTTGAGATGGCTGCGCACTGCTGCTTCAATGCCGGCCAGTACCGCTTCGCCTCCGGCATCCCAGAGCAGGATTACAATCAGACCGGCAGCATCGCGGAAGATTACCTTCGGGTAAGGCTCCAGCAGCTCAGTGCTGATATTCTCGATGGCAAACAGAAACAGCTGCCGCTCGTTCTCCTTCATCGCGGGCTGGCGGACTTCCCCCCGCCAGCGGATAATGGAGATCAGCTGGGGAGGTGCCTGAGGCAGCTTCAGAAATTGCAGCTGCTCGCAGATTTCCTCCCGGCTGAGGTTGCCGTCCAGCCATTCCTGGCAGAAGCGTTCGCGCAGCAGCGGAAAGTTCTTCAGGATCTGCCTGGAGGCCTGCTGCAGATGCTCGCTTTGCCGGCGCTCCGCTTCCAGATCATCCCTCACCCCGCGCAGCACCTGCATTAGCGCCCCCGGATCTGCAGGCTTGAGAATATAATCATTCACCTGCAGGCGGATCGACTCCTGGGCATAAGTAAACTCGTCATGCCCGGTGATTACAATAATCCTGCACAAGGGCAGCCGCTCTCTAAGCTGCTTCATTAGCTCCATGCCATGCATGATCGGCATGTTCAGATCCACCAGTGCGATATGCACGGAGTGGTGAAGCGCAAGTTCAAGCGCCTCTTCCCCATCCTCAGCCTCGGCTGCAACCTGCAGCCCGAGCGCCTCCCAGTCTACGCAGCGCCTGATCCCGTCACGGATAATATCTTCGTCATCAGCGATTAGTACCTTCCACTTATCCATAGCTCTATGGCTTCCTCCCTTATTTAATGATCTTCAGGATAGCTGCTGCGGACTACAGGATGACGGACAGTCACAAGGGTACCGCCGCCCGGTTCACTGTCAATACTTAGGCCGTAAGGCTCTCCGTAAGTCAGTCTGATCCGTGCCTGTACGTTCAGGATTCCGTAGCCGGATCCTGCGCTTTCTGGGATTGGATGCTCCGCTTCAATGCTGCCCGTACCTATGTCTTCCAGACGTTTCCTCAGCTGTGCAAGCCGCTCCGCCGGAATGCCGGCGCCGTCGTCGGCTACCGTCAGATACAAGTCACCGCCGCGTTCAGCCACAGCGATCCTGATATTCCCGGGACCGCGCCGCTCCTTAATTCCGTGATAGATCGCATTCTCTACAATCGGCTGAAGCAATAATTTCAGCACGTACAGCTCCCCGAACTGCGGCTCCGACTCTATTGTGTAGGACAGCTTACTGCTGTAGCGTGTATGCTGAATTTTCAGATAACTGACGATGTGCTCCAGCTCATCGGAGAGCGGGATAATATCGCTTCCCTTGCTGAGCCCCAGACGGAATAGCTTGGATAAAGACTGTACCACCTCTGCGATATCCTCGGCGCCCCTGCTGCGGGCCATCCAGTGAATGGTATCCAGTGTATTGTAGAGAAAATGCGGCTTGATATGTGCCTGCAGACTGCGCAGCTCCGCTTCCCGCTTCTGCCTCGCCTGAAGCTCTGTCAGGTTGAGCAACCGGCTGATCTGGGCCAGCATTGTATTAAAGCTGCGGCCCAGCATCCCGATTTCGTCTGAGCGTTTGCCCCAATAACGTATAGTGAGGTCACCTGACTGTGCCTTGCTCATAAAAGAAGCGAGCTGACCGATAGGGCGGGAGATGGAATAAGCCAAATAGAACGATGCTGTCATCCCCAGCATGCAAACCACGAATACGAAGGTGACCACATTAAAGGTAATCTCACGGACGCCATAAGCCGATTCATCCATTGGAAATACGCCTACTGTCGTCCAGCCGGTAAAGGACGAAGTACGGTAAATCAGCTGAATGTCACGGCCGTTCACCGTTTCGGAAGTGATCCCGGACGTCTCGCTGAAGAGTCCGACCGGAATCGACTGCATAAAGGGATGCTGCGGCGCATAGACGAGCTCACCATTGTCATCGACTACGGTTAAATATCCGGTTTTACCCAGTGTCACATCCCTTGCCGTCTCTGCAATAACCCGCAGCTTCAGATCGACCAGCACAACACCCTGGACCACTTGAGTATCAGGATCCACAATTGCTCTGACCGCTGAGACGACCTCACTCTCCTTGTAGTCGGCATGAGACATAACTGCGCGGCCGTAAGGATGTCCGATCATTTTAAAGATTCCTTTATTGGCAGCCGCTGCTTTGTACCATGCTTCATTCTTCACTTCGGTCCCAGGCCGGGTATACATCTCATTGCTGATGAACTCACCTGCCTGATTCACCAGCATTATTCCGGCGATTTCAGAGCTTAGTGTAGTGAAGCCCTGCATAAATTTGCGGATATTGTATTCCGCCGACTCCCCGTTTACACCGGTTCCGCCCGGCTCAGCCCCGTCCTTCATCGTCCCCTTCAAAAAAGCCTGAACCCCCGGATCAAAGGAGATTAAGTAAGTGATCTTCTGAAGATTCTCCACATCATTCTCCAGTGCGGTATTAACCTTGCCGATCAGCTGCATCGTATTCTCACTGCTCTGTTCTTCAACTCTGCGGTCCACCGTCCAGCCGATTAATAATCCTAGCCCAATCGACGGCAGGATGCTGATCAGCAGAAAATGGATAATCAGCTTATACCTGATCGGCATGTTATTCAGCTTCAGTTTTTCGATCGTTAAACCGCTCCTCTGCATGTCGCCCTCCTCCCCCTGCCCAGCCTACTTGGCATAATAATTGTCCACATTCGCCCGGGTTACCACATCAATCCCAGTATCCACCTTATCCGGTACGGGCAGCGGCTTATTATTGTCATAAGCGGAGGAATCCTCCTGCAAATCCCGATGTAAACGGAACAGCTCTGTCAGCGACCAGTACCCCATATTCCAGGTGCCTTGGGCCATCGTTGCGGCGATTTTGCCTTCTTTGACCAGATCCAGCGTACCTTTATCCGTATCAAAGCTTATAATCTGGAGCAAGGAGTGACTGCCCTGCATTTTCTCTACGGCTTCCGCCACCCCGATGCCTCCATTAGACTCTGTGGCAAAAATTCCATCCAGCTGCGGATAGGCCGAGAGCAGCTGCTCCGCGGCTTCCCTAGAGGCCACCTGATCCCCGCGTCCGTCCTTGATGGCAACCACCTTCATCTCCGGAAACTCGCTGCGGATGGTCATGCTGAACCCGTCTGTCCGCTCCTGGTGATTATGCTGTTCAGGTGTAGTGATAATCGCCACTTCACCTTTGCCTCCGGTTAGCTCGGCCATTTTTCGCGCGGCTTCTACGCCTGCATTGTAATTATCGGTACCGAGAAAAGAATAGGCCTTGCTGTCCGGCGCACCGGAATCAAATAAGACAACCGGTATTCCGCTATCTACCGCCTTATTGATTGTCTCCGTCAACAGCTTGGAGTTCACTGCCGATATAGCGATGCCGGCCGGCTTCTTGGCGATGATCTGCTCCAGCACCGTCATCTGCTCATTGGCATCGTGCTGGGTAGAACCATGGTATTCGACCGATACATTCAGTTCTTCCGCGGCATCCTCAAAACCCTTAAGGACACTTTTCCAGTAATCGATTCCGATCTGGAAGGTCACCATCACATATTTATCTTCAATATTGCCGCGCAGTCCTGCGGCTTCCCATTCATCTGTGCTATTTGCGTGCAGCTTGTAATTCAGCACATAAATTAGGAAAATTCCGATTAGCAGCACATAGACCAGCCACAGCTTCTTCACAATGTAACCCCTTTCAAAACCAACTAAGATAAATGGCTACCGCCATAATACCTTGTTTACCCGGGGAAGGAAATAGAAATTTAAGTGGGATTCATGTCATGATTAACCACTTGGTCTACTGCCTTAGCAGCAGTAAAAGGGCCCACCAGTATGGTGAGCCCATTAATTTAATACCATGATTTAAGATTGACAGCAGCTCCGCACTTCAGAAAAGCAGACCTTCCGAGTAGTTTTCACCCTCCAGCATGTCGTATTCCACCAGCCGGTAGTCATCCAGCAGCTTCTGCTGCTCTTTTGTCAACCCGGTGAGCGGGCCGGAAGCGCCGATTAGCACACTTTTGCTGAGGCCGGGAATTTCCGCCTGCACCTGCTCCAGCAGCTTATAATATGCCGGCATTGCCTGCCCAGACAGCCGGAACACCGTCGGCCCGAGATAAGCCGGGCTTAAGGTTCCAAGCGGAGCATGCCCGATGTCAAAGTTCGCCAGGATCATCAGCTTCGTCTCATGCTTCAGTCTCGGCTCGGTATCCCAGCCCGCCTCTGAATAGATGCCTGCCGACAGCGCCGGCAGATGATCTCCCCAGAATACGGCAATCGTCGGCCGCTCAATCGTCTTCAGCTCCTGCTGCAGATAAGCAAGCGCCTCGTCCGTCAGCTTGGTGTCCTGGAAGTAGGTTTCCAGCTCATCCTTATACTCTGCCTGAACGCCGTTTACAGCAATCGTATTCGGTCCATTGAGTCCTTTGGTAAACGGAAAATGGTTCTGCATCGTCACCAGGTGCAGGAACGTCGGGACGGCAGAAGACTTAAGCTCACGCACAGCCTCCTGTACCGCAGCTTTGTCTGAAATATAACCGTCCGGGGTCATCCGGGCCGCTTGCTCCAGATCCTTTTCACTGGTAAAAGCGTCGAAACCCAGCACTGGATAGACGCGGTTACGGTTATAGAAGGTCTCGTCAAACGGATGCAGAGCCAGTGCCCTGTAGCCCCGGTCTTTCAGAATGCTGACTATGGAAGGCAGCGAGGACATTTTCACAATCCGCTGCTGATACGGAATCGATCCGTCATTAAGGAAATACATCGACATTCCGGTCAAAGCCTCAAACTCGACATTGGCTGTATTACCGCCGAATTCAGGGGAGAGCAGATAACCCGAAGGTGTGGCGGACTCTTCCTGACGTATGAACTTCAGCGGATCCTCACTGTAGGTGAGCCCGTTCAGCCGGGTCGGATCGAAAAAGGCCTCATCCATCATAAAGATGATATTCGGCTGCTCTACAGCAGTACCCGCAGCGGGAGATTCCGGTAATGTGCTGTATTTGGCAGCGATCTCTTCAATGGCCTTGCGGCTGTAACCATCGGGCTGCTCCAGCAGATTCTGCCGCAGATTTCCGGCAAAGGCAAAAAGGAACCCGTTCTGCGTGTAGTTCACCCTCTGGTTCCAGAATATATTCTGGTACTTCAGTGAGGAAGCAAGCGTCGTCTGCCCGCCGACCATGGTTATAAATCCGCCAAGCATCACAGCGGAAACCCCGGCAAGAAGCGCCCTTAGCGGCAGGCGAAGCTTCGTCTTCGGCAACTTCATCAATCCCCAGAGAAGTACGGCGACGAGCAGAACTGCAGCGCATAGCGCCAGCGGCGACACCATGCCCTTGGTAATTTTGCTCATTTCGCCGGCATTTTTGAGCAGTAGTAAATCCCAAGGAAACAGCGGCTCCCCGGTGGTCGTCAGCTTTTTATAGTCTGCGATCCCGAGAACAGCACACACCAGGGAGATAAGCACCGGGCCTAAATACAGATTAGGTAAAATTGCTGAACAGGCCACCAGAAGAAAGAAGAAAAACAGACTGCCGGCAGCATAAAGCAGAGGATATTCCCCGATCCAAAGGAAGACTTTTAACAAATTCAGCTCCAATGTGGCCGCCTGCATAAACAAATTCAGCAAAAGCCCCGTAAGGAGCAAGCTCAGCAGCAGGATGCCAAGCCGCCATGAACGCAGCGTATGACGCAAGTACAATCACTCCTATCTATACTAAACGTGTAGTATACGCCACTTTGCTTAAAACAGCATTAAAAACCCGCTGGAAAATCTCCATACACTGCCACTATTCTGTGCAAAGATCTGCTCAGCGTATACCTATTACTCCTATAACAGCAAAAAAAGGCGGAACGCAGCAACTTCACTGCATTCCGCCTTACTTAGGTCTCTGCACAGCATGCTGTCCCAGAGAAGCCCTGCTATTTTACATACAGACGGCTGGTTTCTTCCCAGTATTCGCCCGGCTCAAGGCCGAACAAACCGATTTCATCCGCCGGAAGGTCCACCTTCGGTGCATTAACCAGGTTAATCTGCGGCTCTGGGCAGAAGAAGCCTTCGGTTGCCCCATTGTTCCAGATCATCCACTGCTTGTACGAGGTTCCGACATCATAGACCAGGGTTACGCCGGCTTTGCTGTCGGTAAGCTCCATACGGTTACGGCCATTCTGAGCTACTGCGGTATAATGGTTGTCCATTGCCGCGTAGAAAGGATTCACGCCTTGATCACGCAGGGCAATCTCATCCGCGGTCAGCTCCTGGAAAGTACCCGTTGGCAGCATGCGATTGTTCAGATTCCAGCGTTCGCCGATCGTCAGCTTCACAAGGTAATCCTGAGCTGTGCTTCCCGGTGCGAATGGTGCATTGATTGCCGTATGGAACGCCAGCAGGCAAGGCATCCGTTCTTCCCCGTCATTATGCACCAGCAGTTGCTGGGACAAGCCGCCCTCACCGAGTGTGTAACGCAGCTTGATGGTGTATTTGAACGGCAGATATTGATAGGATGGATGATTCTCATCCACCTTGATCGCTACAGTGACGAAGCTTTCACTTTTACCGCTGCCGAATTCCTCGACTTCCCATGCAGCCGTATGTAAAAAGCCATGCAAATGGTTGCCAGTTGCTGTCTCATTCACCGGGAACCGGTAGGTTTGTCCATTCCAAGGGAACTCTCCGTCTTCATAACGGTTCGGAGGAAACAGCACAGGTATCCCGTGAATTCCCGGATTGGCCTTGAACGCCTCCATATCTTCCGCTCCCGGCTCATGCAGGAAACGGTAACCGTTTTCGGTATCGCGGAAACAGATCAGGTTCCCCCCGATCCCCGGCAGGATTGCCGCCTCATATCGTCCAGCCTTCAGCCAGACTGCAGCTTCTCCCTCATAATGTCCTTCATAAGCAGTAATTGACATCGTAATTTCCTTCTCCCTTCCATAATCTCAAAATGACTCTCTTAAATAGATTAACACATTTGCGTAAGCGGAAACATGGCATTTTTATAACTGTTCGACTTCTACGCTCATCACATGTTCGATTTTCTTCACATCATAATAGATTTCCGTAGCATAATCCCGGTCCGGCGCGGACAATACCATATCGATCAGCTGTCTGCCGTCATCCAGATCTTTAATTTTCATCCGCCGGATGGTCCGGCCGGGACTCCGTGTTTTCCGTTGTTCGGTCATCTGCCGCCCTTCAATTTTCTGAATCACCTCGGTCAAAACATAGTTCGGCTCCATAATAATTTTCACTGAAATTTCATGCTTGTTCAGCACTTCCGGGCCAACCGCTTTGATTAACAGAGGGACTGCATTGACCGCGAACATCAGCAGCACAACCGCATAACCCGCTTCTACATAAAAACCGGCGCCAACCGCAATTCCGATCCCGGAAGCCGTCCAGATTAGTGCTGCAGAAGTCAGACCCGATATGGCATCCCCGCCTCTACGCAGGATAACGCCTGCCCCCAGGAAACCGATCCCGCTGACGATCTGCGCCGCCAGACGCATCGGGTCCATATTGGGATGCTCATTCCCTCCGAATTTGTCGTAAGCATGAATGGAGACAAGTGTAACCAGACAGCTTGCAATACTAATGACCATACTGGTCCGAATCCCCAGCGGTTTCTGCTTCAATTGCCGGTCAATACCGATGAACAGCCCGAACAGCATGGCCACAAGCAGTTTTACAATCGATTCCGTGTGCAAATCAATACTCATAATTCCTCCTAATATAAAAAACAGATAGGATTAGTATACCTGAAAACGGTGCAAAAGCTTTAGTTTATTTATAGCAAGAAGAAACGTATTGCCGGCCTGCCGCAAACTGCATATCAGCCGCTGAGGGCTATGCAGGACTGCCGCGGACGGAATCCGTTTCTTCAGATAAGGAACTATTCTGTTTATTTTATGCCCGGCTGCCCTGATTTAGAATGATCTAGCCATGCAGCAGCGATTCTGCACCGTCGCAATAGATTTCTGTGCCAGTAATGTGATCTGAATCTTCCGAGGCCAGGAACAGCGCCAGCTTGGCCACCTGATCAGGCCGTCCCGGTCCATCCTCCAGTGGCTGTCCGCCATCCGGGAAGTTCACTTCAATCTGCACTTCTTTCAGATCCTCGGATGGATAGGTGTTGTCATCAATATTAGTTTTGATCGCACCCGGGCAGATAGCATTGACTCTGATTTTGTATTGCGCCAGCTCCAGCGCCGCCATTTTCATAAAAGCAACCTGGCCGGCCTTAGTCGTGCTGTATGCCGAGAATCCGATATTTGAGAATACGCGGTTACCGTTGATCGAGCTGTTGATCAGAATGCTGCCGCCCTTCTCCTTCATATAGGGGATCGCATATTTAACGGTTGCAAACGTTCCGCGTAGATTAATATGAATCGTCTGGTCCCAGGCTTCGATATCCATCGTCTCAATCGGTGTCATTGCCCCGTTAATTCCGGCATTGGCAAAGACGATATCCAGCCGCCCCCACTTCTCGGCAGCCTGTTTCACCGCTTCTTCCACCTGCTGCGGGTGCTCGATATCACAGGCTATTACAAAGGCTTCCCCGCCTTCCTGTTCGATCTGCCGTTTTACTTTTTCGGCATGTTCCGGAGTACGGTCCAGCATCACGACTTTAGCACCGTTTCTGGCGAACTCCAGCACCGATGCCCGTCCGATACCCGAACCCCCGCCTGTTACAATCGCTACCTTGCCTGCAAGCTTTTGATCTGTCATATCTCTGCTTCCTCCTCACAGTAGTAGAACCAGCAAAATTTTGTTGACCTATGAAGTTCTTTCCTTAACCTTTACCTCACATACACGAAAGTGAACCGGATGGACATGCTTTTGGCAAACCGGCTTTGTATATCTTCACCCATATCATCAAAAAAAAGCATTGGGTCCTGTAAAGGAACCCAATGCTTCTGGAAGCTGATAACTTCTGAATTATTTAATGACTACGTAATCCAGGTTAACCAGCTTGGCATAAGTAACGATTTGGTCTGTCGTCAGATTCAAGGAAACCACAGTGTGGTGACCGCCGCCGTTTTCAATCCATGCTTTAACCCCGTCCTGGAAGTTTGGCTTCACGTTCCAGAGTACACGGGCTACAGGAAGATTTGGAGCAGGAACTGTCGGTTCAAAGGCAGTAACCTCATTAATCAGCAGCTTGTAATGCGTGCCGAAGTCAGCCATGGAAACAACCACGCCATCTCCTGCCTTACCGTCAAACACCAGACGGGCCGGATCTTCACGATCGCCGATACCGAGCGGAGATACGAGGACCTTAGGTTTATTGCTGGCCAGTGTCGGATCAACCTCAAGCATGTGGGATTGCAGAATCGATTCCTGACCTGCAGCCAATTCATAAGTGTAATCTTCCATGAATCCGGTGTTCTGGTTGTGGCTCATTACTTTGAGCAGACGATCGAGTGCTGCAGTCTTCCAGTCCCCTTCTCCAGCGAAACCGTATCCTTGTGCCATCAGACGCTGAACAGCCAGACCCGGAAGCTGTTTCATTCCATAGAGATCTTCGAAGTTCGTTGTGAAGGCTGTATAACCGCCATTATCCAGGAAGCGTTTGAGGGCAATTTCATAGCTCGCCTGAACTTTTACGCTGGCTTCCCAGGCTTCCTTGCTGTATGATCCATATTCGAAGTCATAAAGTTCCGCATACTCAGCAAACAGAGCATCGATATCTTCTTCTTTTACAGCATTTACGTATTGAACAAGGTCGCCGATGCCGAAGTAGTCAACGGTCCAGCCAAATTGAATCTGCGCTTCTACCTTGTCGCCTTCGGTTACGCCAACATTACGCATGTTATCGCCAAAGCGTGCAACCTTGATCGTGAAGCTTTCGTTGTAAGCAACCGCTACATCCATCCACTCAGCGATTTGCTTCTGAACTTCTGCACGTCCCCAGTACCCTACTACCACTTTATTCTGTTTTTTCAGACGGGCATTGATAAATCCATATTCACGGTCACCATGAGCAGCCTGGTTGAGGTTCATGAAGTCCATGTCGATGGTAGCCCAAGGAATACTTTCATTGTATTGCGTAGCCAGATGTAGCAGCGGCTTCTGCAGTAATTTAGTCCCGCGGATCCACATTTTTGCAGGGGAGAAGGTATGCATCCAGGTAATAACCCCGGCAACCTCGTCACGATAGTTGACTTCCTTCATGAGGGTAGTGATTTTGTCTGCACTAACGGCCAGATCCTGCAGTACCAACGGGTATGGAAGAACGCCGCTTTCATTCAGGGCATCTGTCATTACTTGTGCATTAGCTTTTACTTCCGCGAGTGCTTCTTCCCCGTACAGATGTTGTGAACCTACGACAAACCAGAATACTTTTGTTCCTGCTGTTGACATTATTCATCCTCTTTTCATTGTTTTATAGATTGAACTTTTGATTATTCTTTTTTTGTGATTGGCCGTGGCTACAGAGAATATTTGGACTTACGGCCGCTGTTGTCTGCAGATTTCTTGATTCATTCCGTTTTCACGGTTGAAATCCGCAGACGGCTTATGCTTACGATGCTAGCTTTCCTTCGGAATGCTTTCAGGCGGACGCTAACGCTCCTACAGTTCCAAAATTCCCTTCCGCTACTTATCCCAAGTTATATATTTCCAAGTTCAATTTATTGGTTTGTACTACTTCTGCCCGTAGTAGGCGTCTTTCCCGTGTTTGCGCAAATAGTGCTTATCCAGAATACGCTGCGGCAATTCCTCAGCGAAGCTGTTCAACTGCCGTGCGAACAAGTTCATTTTTGAAACCTCTTCAAGCACGACGCTATTCATAACTGCGGATTTCGCATCTTTGCCCCAGGTGAAAGGAGCATGGCCTTTAAGCAGAACACCGGGTACTGCTAAAATATCCAGCCCACGCTGCTCAAACGTCTCAATGATGACACGGCCGGTTTCCGCTTCATAACCACGGTCAATCTCCTCTTGGGTTAAGAACCGGGCACAAGGCACAGAACCATAGAAGGTGTCTGCATGAGTAGTCCCCATTACAGGTACATCCAACCCTGCTTGAGCCCAAATGGTCGCCCAGGTCGAATGTGTGTGCACAATACCGCCGATCTCCTCGTAATGCTTATACAGTACGGCATGGGTCGGTGTATCCGAAGAAGGTCTCATATCCCCTTCAACGACATTGCCGTCAAAATCAACAACGACCATGTCACTAGCCTTCATCTTGTCGTAATTTACACCGCTGGGTTTGATAACAAATAAGCGGCTTTCACGGTCAACGGCGCTCACGTTTCCCCAGGTGTATTTCACGAGTCCATGCTTAGGCAAATCCAGATTCGCCTGAAATACTTCTTCCTTCAGTTGCTCTAACACACTAACCCCTCCGGTTCTCCACTAGATTATCTACAGCAGCCTGCTCAATGGCCAGACCCTGAGTGTAGCGTTCCATAAATGTCTCAAAGCCCTTCACATCGGAGCCGTCAGGATAAATTTCCTGGCCCTCAGCATCTTTAAATACTTTTTGGTCGAGGAAGTCTTCCAGGCTTTCCTGCTGTTCCTTGTTACTCATGTAAGAAGCCAGAATAGCCATCCCCCATGCTCCGCCTTCTCCCGCTGTCGACATTACCGACACAGGTACATTTAGCGCAGCTGCAACAATTTTTTGCCCGACAATCGGAGTTTTAAATAATCCGCCGTGTGCCAGAATGCTGTCAATGGCGACATTTTCCCGCTTCGTTAGAATATCCATTCCGATTTTCAAAGCGCCAAAAGCAGTAAACAGATGAGTGCGCATGAAGTTAGCCAGATTGAAGCGGCTCTCAGGGGAACGGACAAACAGCGGCCGGCCCTTCTCGATACCAGTGATATTCTCTCCCGAGAAATAACCATAGCTAAGCAAGCCGCCACCGTCCGGATCTGCCTCCAAAGCCTTATTGAACATCACACCGTATAAATGATTGACATCCGCCTTCTGTCCCATGGCTTCATAGAATTCACGGAACAAGCCCAGCCAGGCATTGATATCACTTGAGCAGTTGTTGGCATGAACCATTCCGACCGGATTGCCATTTGGCGTAGTTACCATATCAATCTCCGGATATACCGCCGAAAGCTCCTGCTCCAATACAAGCATAGCAAAAACCGAAGTTCCCACCGAGACATTACCCGTCCGTTTTCTTACACTGTTCGTGGCGACCATCCCTGTTCCCGCATCCCCTTCTGGAGGACAAAGCGGAATACCCGGCTGCAGGTTTTCGGATTTATCTAGGATTTTGGCACCTGCTGCGGTGAGCACACCTGCCTGCTGGCCTGAAACATTAACCTCAGGAAGAATATCCTTCAGCTTCCAGGAGTAGCCTTTTGCCGCAACAAGTTCGTCAAACTGCTTAACCATCGTTTCATTGAAATCATGAGTAGCTTCATCAATCGGTAACATACCGGAAGCATCACCGATACCAATGGTCTTATTACCGGTCAGCAGCCAGTGAATATAACCGGCCAGCGTCGTAACAAAGTCAATACGGGGGACATGCTCTTCTTTATTCAAAATAGCTTGATATAAGTGAGCAATACTCCACCGCTCAGGAATGTTAAATTTAAATATATCCGTTAATTCTTTTGCTGCAGCACCCGTAGTCGCATTACGCCAGGTCCGGAACGGAACAAGCAGCTTACCCTCGCTGTCAAAAGCCATATAGCCGTGCATCATTGCGGAGAATCCAATCGACCCCACTGTCCGGATCGTGATTCCATATTTCCGTTCAACCTCTTGCTTCATTCCACTGTATGCCTCTTGCAGACCATAGATAATACTCTCCAAGTTGTACGTCCAATATCCGTCTGCCAGGAGGTTCTCCCACTCATAACTACCAGATGCGATTGTCTCAAAACGATGATCAATCAGCACTGCCTTGATACGTGTGGATCCAAATTCGATACCCAGTGAGGTTTCTCCCTTGAGTATCGCTTGTTTAATGTCTTGATCCATGCACACGTTACTCCTCTCTGAACAACTGTTTTATTCGCTATAATATTGAAAGAAGGCGCTTTCCCTTATTTACTGCTCAAGTATATTTTTTGTTCGTACATTTGTCAACACACTTTAATAGTTATACATACAAATATCCTGAACAAGCGACATTTTTCTGATAATCCTCCGCAAATTTATGGACATGTAAGACGATGGATTATAATTTGTTCATAACTGTGCTAGAATATGTACATACAACTATTACGGAACGACAAAGTAGTATTAGAACAACCAGGAAAGAAGGAGTCGTGTGAAACCAAAGTATCAGGTCATCCTTGAAGATATAAAAAGCAATATTCTTTCAGGAACATACAGCGTAGGGAACCAGATCCCGACGGAATCTGCTCTGCAAGAGATGTATCAAGTCAGCCGGCAGACGGTACGAAAAGCGATTTTGGAGCTGGCAAATGAAGGTTTCCTGCGAAGTGAGAAAGGCTCCGGCACTTATGTTAGCAATCAGTTCCGCTCCAAAACCGGCGGGAATTCCAATAATAAAACAATCGGCGTCATCACGACCTACATCTCTGATTACATCTTCCCCTCCATTATCCGCGGGATTGAGTCCAGATTGAACGAAGATGATTATTCCTTGCTGCTGGCTAGTACAAATAATGATGTCGCCCAGGAAAAGAAAGCATTGGAGATGATGCTGTCCTTTGGGGTGGACGGTCTGATCATAGAACCTACGAAAAGTAACCTGTACAATCCGAACATCGCCTACTACCTGACGTTCAAGGAACAGGACGTCCCGTTCATCATGATTAATGCTTATTATGAGGAATTGGAGGTTCCTTTCTTTTGCCTCGATGACGTTCAGTCCAGCTACCTGGCTACTAAGGAATTGATCTCAAACGGGCACACACAGATCGGGATCATTGCCAAAATGGATGATTTGCAGGGAAAGTACCGGATGAAAGGCTATATCAAAGCCCTCGGAGAAGCCAAGCTACGGTTTCACCCGGAACAGGTGCTATCTTTCTATACCGAGACGAAGCAGGAGCTGTCCGCCAACTTAAAGAACTTCCTGAACGAAAATAGAGGCGGATTAACCGCAATTGTGTGTTATAACGATGAGGTTGGCTTGGAAGTCGTACAGGTGTGCAGACAACTTGATATCCCGGTTCCCGGAGAGTTGTCCATTATTGGCCAGGATAATTCTTATATTGCTAAAAATGCGAACATCACACTGACGACCTTGACCCACCCTCAGGAACAAATGGGACGGGATGCCGCCGATTGGGTCATTAAGAAGCTGCAGGGGAAAAAGGATCTGCGCGATCAAACCTACTATCAGCCTGTGCTGGTTGAAGGCGAGACGGTAAGGAAAAGATAAGCTGCACAGGCACACGCCTCGGCCAAAATATAAGAAGATCGCCCTGCTCCCAGCCAAACAGGCCGGATGCAGGGCGATCTTCATTTAGGAAGCTTTGAATACCTATTAGATTTTGTCGCCCGAATCACATAATAATGAGACTCCGCAGAGATCTCAAATCCTGCTCTCTGATACAGATCTAATGCCCGCCTATTGTGAGTGACGACTCCAAGACGTACACGGACATTCTTCTGAGCCAGCAAGAGTTTAACCACCGCACTAAGGATTTCACCGCCGAGCCCTTTGCCCTGGTATGCTGGAAGCACACAAAAGTCATGAATGACAGCAAGATCTGTTGCCAGGTAATTGATTCTGATCATCCCGACTGGAATCATGTTCTTCAATGCAATGTATGTGATTCGTTCCGGTCCGCTCGTACGCGTTAAATAACTTCTGGTCCATGATTCTGAATCGCCAAACGCTTGCGAGGAGCAGCTAACCATGAACTCAAAATCGGCAGCCTGCTCGAGCCGCAGATCTATGGAGTGGACTAAATGCAAAGAGACCGCCGCTTGTCTGTGGTTCAGCATCATGGTAAATTCAGACGTTGCAAAGTCAGCACCTAGATGCTGTATACACTCCATCCCCGGTTCAGAATTGGATGGTATCCTGAACCGGTAAGTTTCGATGCTATGTGCCTGCATGTCTGATAAGGCATGATCCAGTAATCCGCGAAATATACCCTGGCGGCGATAGTCCGGGTGGACCATACCATTAATATTCGCTTCCTTGCCATCCGAGGTATACCAGCTGAGGAATCCGATGATCTGATTACCGGCATGGCACAGAAAGGCTTCGTCACCGTCAATTTCTTTAAGACTTTCTAAGCCCACTCTTAAGCTTGAACAATCAAATGTCTTGCATAGATCTTCCAATCTGTGGATCAGATCTATTTGATCTTTGGAAAAGTCCTTCATTTTAGTAATTGGATAGTTTTGCATGTACGACCCTCATCAGGAAGGAAATACGCAGTTTATGGACGAGCAGGCGCTATCCTTCTTATTTCTGTCCGCATTAATAAAGTTGCCATTGGAACCGCCTCCTTGATACTCTACTTATCCTATTCTAACAGCTATTTATTCGCAATACAGCCTCTGCTATAAAGCAAAAAGACTTGAATCACAGTATATTGCTTAACTGTGTTCAAGTCTTTAGATCTGTATCCAGCGGTAAGTGCTGCTGTTTCAGGTATAGTTAACCGAGCATCAACCAAGCATCATCCGGTCATCCGCCAGCTTGTGTCCGCTGATCGCTTCAAACTCGCCAAGCAGACGTTCTACAGTCAGATCCTTCTTTCGCTCTTCATCAATATCCAGAATAACCGACCCTTTGTCCATCATGATCAGACGGTTACCCAGCCGGATGGCCTGTTCCATGTTATGGGTAACCATCAGCGTCGTGAGCTTCATCTCACGGACGATGGATTCTGTCAGCTTGGTAATCAGTTCCGCACGGGCAGGATCGAGCGCTGCCGTGTGCTCGTCCAGCAGCAAAATTTGCGGCTGGGTAAAGGTCGCCATCAGCAGGCTCAGCGCCTGCCGCTCCCCGCCGGACAGAAGCCCCACTTTGGCGCGCAGCCGGTTCTCCAGCCCGATCCCCAGGCGGCTCAGCTGTTCGCGGAACATAGAGCGTCTGGCGGCATTCACGCCAAAGGATAATCCTCGCTTCTGGCCCCTCTTGTAAGCCATCGCCAGGTTCTCTTCAATGGTCATATGCGGCGCTGTTCCGGCCATCGGGTCCTGGAAGACCCGCCCGATCCAGCGGGCCCGCTGGAACTCCGGCAAGTGGCTGATAGAGCTTCCATCGATCCGGGCTTCGCCCAGATCCGGCCGCATTACGCCGGAAATCACATTCATCAGCGTAGACTTGCCTGCTCCGTTACTTCCGATGATCGTCACGAAATCACCGGCATGAAGCTCCAGATCAATGCCGAACAGCGCAATTTTCTCATCCGGTGTGCCGGGATTGAACAGCTTGGAGACATTATCAAGCTTTAGCATCAGCTGCTCCCCCTTTCTTGTTGCGCAGCGCCAGATCTTCAAGCTCGGCCGTACGTCTGCGTGCTGTACTCTTCGTTTTCATATAACGCTGAAGGGAAGGGAACAGCAGTGCGATAATGACAATAATTGCTGTAATCAGCTTCAGATCGGAGGCCTCCAGCCAAGGAACTCTCAGCGCCAGTGCGACAACAATCCGGTACACGATCGAGCCGAGAACTGCTGCCAGTGTGGCCCGGAATACGCTGCCGGCTCCAAAGATAGCTTCCCCGATAATTACCGAAGCCAGACCGATAACAATCATTCCTATACCCATAGATGAATCGGCAAAAGTGGAATACTGGGCGATTAGTGCTCCCGAGAGCGCCACCATCCCGTTCGACAGGCTGATGCCGAGAATAGTCGTAGTATCGGTGTTCACGCCAAAGCTGCGGATCATCCGTGCATTGTCACCTGTTGCCCGCAGAGCGAGTCCCAGGTCAGTCCGCAGAAACAGATCCATTAGAACCTTAACCAGGATCACAACAAACGGCATTACAAGCAGCGGGTTAATCGAGCTGAATAATGTAGTTTCCCCCATCAGGGAAACATTCGGTTTGCCCAATATCCGCAGGTTGATCGAATAAAGCGCAATCATCATCAGAATCCCTGACAGCAGTCCGTTAATCTTACCTTTGGTATGCAGCAGGCCTGTACACATGCCGGCCAGCATTCCACCTGCCAGCGCACAAAGAGTAGCCAGCCATGGTGAATAACCGTTAGTAATCATCACAGCGGCAATTGCACCGCCTGTTGTAAAGCTTCCATCCACGGTTAAATCCGGGAAATCGAGAATCCGGAACGTAATATAAACCCCTAAAGCCATAAAAGCATACAAGAGGCCCATTTCGACGGCTCCAAGCATTGAATTATACATAGGTGACTTCCTCCCTCAAGCGGCAAGGGGCGTCCCGCCGGGAATCGCCCCATAATGATGTCTGACTATTATTGAATGATATTGCTGGCCTGATCGGCAACTTCAGCTTTCATGGCATCTGTGACTTCAATACCCTGGGCAGCTGCTGCCTTCAGGTTAAGAATCACGTCCAGCTTCTCTTGCATCGTTACTTTCATATCTCCAGGGCTGGTACCATTCTTAAGCACTTCTACAGCCATTTCGCCAACCTGGTAGCCATGATCATAATACTTAAAGCCGACTGTAGCAAAAGCGCCTTTCTCTACGGTGTCGCGGTCAGCCGAGAAGAATGGAATCTTGTTGTCATTTGCCGTCTGGATGATTGCATCCACACCGCTCACGACGGAGTTATCAAGGGTGATATAGAAGGCATCCACACGGCCGACTAGGGACTCTGCTGCCTGCTTCACTTCGGAAGTATTCGTGATAGCCGCTTTCACCAATTCGATGCCATGTTTGTCCAGCTCTTTCTTGGCAATATCAGCCATGACGACTGCATTGGGCTCACCTTCATTGATCACTAGCCCCAGCTTCTTCACGTTAGGGAACTGTGTTGCAATGAAGTTCATCAGCCGGGTGATCGCTTCCGGGTTCGTATCAGATGCACCGGAAACATTGCCTCCCGGATGCTCCAGGTCCGTGACAATCTTGGCATCCAGCGGATCCGTAACCGCTGCGAACAAAATCGGGGTGTCTTTTACATTCTGTACAATTGATTGGGCTGACGGTGTAGCAATCGCCAGTACTAGATCATTCTTATCACCGGCAATCTTCTGTGCAATGGACAGGTTGTTAGCCTGATCGGCCTGAGCATTCTCAAGATCCACCTTAAGGTTATCGCCTTCTACGATTCCGGCGTCCTTGAGTGCGGCCAGGAACCCTTCACGTGTGGCATCCAGCGAAGGATGCTCCACATATTGTGAGATTGCAATTTTATAGGATTTGGCGTCGCCAGCTCCGGCATTAGCAGGGGCATTGGTTGTTGTTGCCGGTGTATTCCCAGCGTTAGCAGCATTTTCTGTGTTCGCTGCATTATTGTTCCCACAGCCAGCAGCTACGAGCATCAGACACAGGCTCAGGCCTGCCCAAATATTCTTTTTCTTCATCAGATAACCCCTTTTCATTTACGGTATCAGCGCGTGCATCAAAGTGAGCGACTCAGCATTATCGCTTTTAAAGATAAAAGCATTAAAGCGACAGTTCACACGAATCTCCCATTTAATACAGCAAATCTATTAACTAATATTATATGGACGTTGTTTATCCGTCAATCATTTATGAATGATCCAGATATTACAAACCGTGCAGATTCCCGCGGACCCCTTCATCTTTGCAGAATTTTCTTGCAGGATCAGGAAGTTTACCCAAGATATTTACACCGTCCAACCTGATGAAACAACACCCGGCTGAGCAAACTTAAGCTACAGTATGAAGATGGAGCGTGACATATGACAATTTCTGCACAGAAAAAATCAGTTGCCACCGCAGCAATCCTATTGGCGTTTTCCCTCACCGGCAGCGCATGCGGATATTACAAAAGCGATACAAAACCTAAAGTGAACGCTGTTAATCCGGCCGGAAATTTTGTAGGCAGCTATTACGAGAAATCAACTATTACAGACAAGCAAGGCAAGTTCTGGATTCCGCTGAAGCCCGCGGCTGCTTCTATAGGCTACAGGATGAAGGATGACACCTCCAGCGGCGGATATGCCAAAATCGGCTACACAGACGTGATGTACATGTTAAAGCCAAACTCAGTCCAGGTCTTTTCGTTAGGCGAGAAAATCACTTTGCCGGATGCGCCGGTTCGCCGGGACGGTCAAATCTACATCACGCCAACCGCTCTGTCCAAGCTGCTCCAGACTGAAGTGGGCTGGAATCCGAGTAGTGGCGAGATCAATATTGCTCCTCCGAGGGACAAAGACACTGGAACAGGGGGGAACGGCAATTCCGATGGTTCTAAACCGCTGCGCATCCAGAGTGCCTCGAATGTTGACACCGGGGAACTGGTGGATTATGCCAAAAAGTTCTTAGGTGTACCTTATGATTTCGGTGCCGGCTCTTACGAGGAAACCAAAAAATTTGACTGCTCCTCTTTTACAAGGCATGTATTCAAGAAATTCGGCGTTTCTCTTCCGCGCCTGGCTAGAGATCAGGACAATATCGGCCGGCGGGTAAGCCGCGATGATCTGCAGACCGGCGACCTGATTTTCTTCACGGTGCCGGGACGCTTTGAGAGTGACGCTGTACCAGGCCATGTCGGCATTTATATCGGCGGCGGGAAATTCATCCATACCTGGGGTGAACCCGGCGTACAGATCAGCGAGCTCGACACCGGCTATTGGCATAATGTTATCCTGCATATGCAGCGTGTGCTTTAAAATTTAGACCGCACTACAGAGGATAAAAGAGCCTGGAGTCCGTAATTGGACCACCAGGCTCTTTGCATATTAATCCCAGGTCTTTCCTTTGCCGCTCACCCGGAGGAACAGCTTTACGATTTCCACAATCACTACAATAGCTACAGCAGCACCGCAGACAATTCCCCATTGCAGGCCGCTCAGATGCTTCACGCCAAACCATTCGTTCAGACTCGGTATGATAATTACCAGTACCAGCAGCAGGCCTGAGATCAGAGATGCCCCCAGCATAAAGCGGTTGGTAAACCATCCAATCTGGAATAGTGATTTGGTATTGGATCTGACATTGAAGGCATGGGTAATCTGCAGCAGTCCCAGGGTGGCAAATGCCATCGTAACTGCAACACCCTCATCATAATGCGTGTGCGCCCAGTAATAGACCAGCAGTGTCAGCCCTGCTTCAATAATTCCTTGATACACAATACCGGCACCCACTCCGTCGGCAAATATGCTGCTGCTTGACTTGCGGGGCTTCCGTTTCATTACATCTTCCCCGGCCTTCTCCAGTCCCAGTGCCAATGCAGGCAGGGTATCCGTCACCAGATTGATCCAGAGAATATGAATCGGCTCAAGAATGCGCCAGCCAATCATCGTCGCAATGAACAAGGTCAGCACTTCCCCGAGGTTAGCGGACAGCAGGAACTGAATAGCTTTACGGATATTGCTGTACACCTTCCGCCCTTCTTCTACAGCAACTACAATCGTTGTAAAATTATCATCGGCAAGCACCATATCAGAGACACCTTTAGCCACATCCGTTCCGGTGATTCCCATGCCGACACCGATATCCGCAGATTTCAGCGCCGGCGCATCATTCACCCCGTCTCCGGTCATGGCGACAATCTTCCCCTTCTGCCTCCAGGCTTTGACGATCCGCACTTTATGTTCAGGTGAGACACGCGCATATACAGAGTAATCGGTCACCTTCTCGGCAAAATCAGCTTCACTGATCTTATCCAGTTCCCGGCCCGTCAGCACACTGCGGTCATCGTCAATGATGCCCAGGCGTTTGGCTATGGCCGCAGCTGTATCCCTGTGATCGCCGGTAATCATGACCGGACGGATGCCAGCCTTTCGGCAGACGGCTACCGCATCACGGACCTCATCCCGCGGCGGGTCAATCATCCCGCACAGCCCGATGAATACAAGCTCCGTCTCAGCGCTCTCCGGCGTCATTTCGCCAGGAAGTTCTCCGTAATCACGGTAGGCAAAAGCCAAAACGCGCAACGCCTCGTCAGCCAGCTGCTTATTGCGGGCTGTAATTTGCCGGGAATGCTCCTCTGTCAGGGGAACGACATGGCCGGCTTCGTAGATATGGCTGCACTTGGACAGCAGCACGTCGGGTGCGCCCTTGGTATAGGCTCGGAATTCCCCGCCCTGCCCCTGCTCATGGACCGTAGTCATTAGCTTGCGGTCGGAATCAAAAGGCAGCTCCCTTTTCCGGGGATACTGCTTCTCCAGCTCACGCTTATCCACCCCGATGCTCAGTGCATAATCAACCAGTGCAGTCTCTGTCGGGTCGCCGATGATGGCTTTACCGCTTTTCGTTTTTGCGGTTTTGGCTTCCTTTTTCCCGTCTGTCCCGCCCGTTCCTGATTCCTTACTCTCATCGATACTGGAATCATTGCACAGCGTCATCGCCTGCAGTAACAGTTCTCCTCCGGATTCACCTTTGACTGCATCTGTGGCCTCCATAGATTGGCCGTTTATATACAGCTTCTCCACAGTCATTTGGTTGAGCGTCAGCGTCCCCGTCTTGTCGGAGCAAATGATTTCGGTACTGCCCAGTGTCTCCACCGCAGGAAGCTTGCGAATAATGGCCTTGCGCTTGGCCATCCGCTGGACACCAAGAGCCAGAATTATCGTCACAATCGCCGGCAGGCCTTCCGGAATCGCTGCTACAGCCAAGGAGATGGAAGTGAGCAGCATATCCAGCATGTCTCTGCCCTCTAGAATCCCGACGGCAAAAATCACAACGCAAACTCCCAAAATTATATACGTAAAATATTTTCCAAGCTCATCCAGTTTCTTTTGCAGCGGGGTTACATCCTGTTCAGCCTGGGCTATAAAACCCGCGATTCTGCCGACCTCAGTCGACATTCCCGTTGCCGTAACCACTCCAACTCCTCTGCCGTAAGTCACGCTGCTACTCATATAGGCCATATTGATTCGGTCTCCGAGTGCAAGATCCGTCCCTTCCAGTACCCCGGCATGTTTATCTGACGGCAGGGATTCTCCGGTCAGTGCCGCTTCCTCTGTCTGGAGCGACGCAGATTCCAGCACTCTAAGGTCAGCTGGCACCACGTTCCCTGCTTCCAGCAGTACTATATCGCCTGGTACGAGTTCCTCGCTTTTGATCTCCATAACCTGCCCGTCCCGGCGGATTCTCGCCATCGGCGAAGACATACTTTTCAGGGCTTCCAGCGCCTGTTCCGCTTTATTCTCCTGAATGACCCCGAGCACCGCATTTAGGATCACGACCAGCAAAATAATGACCGTATCCGTCCATTCTCCCAAAATCCCCGACAGTATCGCAGCAGCCAGCAGGATAAAAATCATAACATTTTTGAATTGCTCTATAAATTTTGCCAGCAAAGACTTCGTCTTTGTTTCCTGAAGCATATTTTTTCCGTAACGCTCGAGCCGCTGTGCAGCCTCTGCCGATGTTAGCCCGTTATTGGCAGATTCCAGACGCCTGAGCACCTCATCATGATCCAGCGTATGGTAGGGTACGTTATCCGCGGGTTCATTCGTTGCCGGTTTTGAATTCAATACCTCAGCTCCTTCCAAGATTTCATGGATATACGGCTAATCCTTATATGGAGTTTTACCCAATTGGTTCTGCGGGATGCAGAGAAACTGTGTATATATTTCAAAATCATTAGTCTTATGCACCTGCTGTTGAACGCAAAAAGGCCGTTTCCGCAATATTCACTGCGGGAACGACCTTTTATTATGCCGGATATCAGGCATCCTCCGCACTCAGCGGAACATCCCCCATAAACGTATAAGATGAAAAGTATTGCTGGGATCTATCTTCTGCGCAATAACAAACTTAACGATCTGATCCTCCTGGGCCCCTGTCAGTTTCTCGCTCAGCACTGCAGAGGCATTGCGTACAAGCCTGCGTACCACCGCTGTATCCTGCAGCTCCTGCTTGGAGATCCCGTTAATCATGTTCTTAATCCGTTCCTTGACCGCCGGATTCTTCATCTTCAACTTGATCCGCTCCACCAGTTGTGGACTGATTCCGTATTGCTGATAACCCAAATGCAGCACCTCCCGTCATATCCAATCATTCACAGTATATGAAGGCAGGCGGCCGCATGTGCCTATTTAATCAATTATATCACCTTGAAATATTTGCTCGCTCTGCAAATAGCTGCGCAGCGGCGCATAATCGGCCGAAGTCCAGAAAGAGGCCTCTTTCAGCAGCCCGGCGGCATCATCTCGTGCCTGCTCCAGCACTTCGAAATCGGCTGTCATATCCGCCAGCCGGAATTCCGGCAGACCGCTCTGCTTCGTGCCGAAGAAATCCCCCGGCCCCCGCAGCTCCAAATCGCGGCGCGACACCTCGAACCCGTCATCGGTGTCGGTCATTGCGGTCATCCGCTCCCGGCCAATTTCCGATTTCGGATCAGCCACCAGTACGCAATAGGAAGCATGCTGGCCGCGGCCGACCCGTCCGCGCAGTTGGTGCAACTGCGACAGGCCAAAACGGTCAGCGTCCATGATGATCATCAGTGTGGCGTTAGGTACATCAACCCCGACCTCTACCACTGTTGTGGAGACGAGCAGCTGAATCTCATTACTATAGAATGCCCGCATGACCTCATCCTTTTCCGCCGGAGTCATCCGTCCGTGCAGCAGACCCACCTTATAGCCAGGGAAAGCCTGGGACATCTGCACATGCAGATCGATCGCATTCTGCACATCCAGCTTCTCCGACTCTTCGATGAGCGGACAAATCAGATAAGCTTGTCTGCCCTGGTCTACCTCCCGGTTCACCAGCTTCAATACCCGTTCCATCAAGTCATGCTTGACCCAATAGGTAGTGATAGGCACACGCCCTTTCGGACGCTCGGACAATGTGGAGACGTCCATATCGCCGAATACTGTTATCGCAAGGGTACGCGGTATCGGCGTCGCCGTCATCGTCAGCACATCAGGGTTGTAGCCCTTGCGCCGCAGAATGCTGCGCTGGTTCACCCCGAAACGGTGCTGCTCATCCGTGACGACCAGACCGAGTGCGCGGAAGAATACATCTTCCTGAATCAATGCGTGGGTTCCCACCACAACATCCAGCAGCCCCATCTGCAGCGAAGCAAGCAGCTCCTTGCGCTTGCGGCCGTTGACGCTTCCCGTCAACAGGCCGACTGTGATGCCAAAAGGCTCGAACATCTTGGTCAGCGAGCGCATGTGCTGTTCGGCGAGAATTTCAGTCGGCACCATCAGTGCGCCCTGAAAACCCGATCTTACGGTTGCGTACAGCGCAATGGCCGCGAGGACCGTTTTACCGGAGCCCACATCCCCTTGCAGCAGACGGTTCATGCAATAGCCGGAACGCATATCCTGCAAAATCTCCAGCTCCACATGCTTCTGGGCATCCGTCAGCTCAAACGGAAGGCTGCGCACAAACTGGCGGACGGTAGAATTATCGACCGTGTGCACCACACCATCCATTCTGCCCTGATTCAGCACGCGGAACGCCTGCACCTTGAGCTGGAACAGAAAGAGCTCCTCGTACACCATCCGGCGCCGTCCCTGCTGGCCTTCACGGGTATCCTCGGGCTGATGAATCGTGGCGATTGCCCGTTTACGTGGCATGAAATCATATTTCCGAAGGATAACCTGCGGCAGGATCTCCGGAATCAGCTCGCCAAACTGCTGCATGGCCTGATTAATGACCTTACGCAGCCAAGTCTGCGTGATTTTCCCTCCGACCGAATAGACAGGCTGCAATGTACCAGTCTTACCTTCTCCGCGGTCCGGAAACTCATAATTGGTTACGTTAATCTGGCTCCGCTTCTGATCCCATTTCCCCGTAATCACAATCTCGCGGCCCACGGTCAGCTGTTCTCGGACATACGTCTGATTGAACCAGATGGCCGTGAACATCCACGGTTCGGCGACCATTTTGCAGCTTATCCGTGATTTGCCGCCGAATCGCTGCAGCACAGGAATGCCGATCACCTTGGCAACCAGTGTAGCCTTGTCGCCGTGCTTGACCTCACTCAGTGTCTTAGGCCGGAAATCCTCATAACGGAACGGATAATACTCCAGCAGATCCTTCACTGTAAAGACGCCAAAGGCGTGAAGCTCACTTTGCTTTTGAGCGCTCACGCCAGTTATTTGTTTGACTTCAATTTGATCTAATGATAGCAGTGTATTCATCCCCTATTTACGCGGGCCAAATGAATACGGCTAAAGTACCGTTGCCCACATGGCTACCTACAACGGGACCGACATTCGTAAGCACCTTCTCTTCCAGGGTAAAGTGCCCGGCCAATTCCTGCAGGAATTCTTCGCCGTAAGCCGGTTCAGCCGTATGACCCACGGCCACGTTGATTTTGTCCACACCCGGCAGATCCCCCTTGAACAGCTCGATCATTCGGGCTATTGCCTTTTTACGGCCTCTGACCTTCTCTACCGCATAAATGATACCTTCGGCATCAATGGAAAGAATCGGCTTAATATTAAGCAGCGTGCCCAGAATCGCAGACGCTTTCCCGATTCTGCCACCTTTCTGCAGATATTCTAGTGTGTCGACCAAAAAATACAACTTACGGGACTGGCGCAGCTTTTCTACGGATTCCAGAATTTCTGCCGGCGCCTTGCCTTCCGCTGCCATTCGTGCAGCTGCTACTACCATAAACCCGAACCCGTAGGATGCTGACAGTGAATCAACAACAGTGATGACTTCTCCCTTTTCCTCCAGCATCGATTTGGCGAGCACGGCGGACTGGTATGTACCGCTGAGCCCGGATGAAATATGAAAAGAAAGTATACGGCTATCCGGATTACGTTCCAAAATGCTGCTGTACACCTTCATATATTCAACCGGGGAGGGCTGAGAAGTTGTCGGTAACTGCGGTGAGCGGGGAAGACGCTCATAGAACTGCTCCGGTGTCATATCGATATTATCCCGGAAAGCTTCTTCACCGAACATAAGCGTAAGCGGTACGACTTCAATGCCGTACTTCTCCGCCAGTGCCGGCGGGATATCTGATGTGCTGTCAGTGACAATGACCGTACGATTCATGGGTTTCCTCCCCAAACTATAATATTAACCTATGGTTCCACAGAGAAAAGATAATAATAAAGCGGTTGTCCGCCTTCATGAACCTCTACTTCCACCTGCGGATACGTTTCTTCCAGCCAGCTTCCGAGCGAATCGGTTACGCCTGCTTCAGCATCTGAACCGGTCAGCACGGTAACAATCTCGTCCCCGTTCTCCAGCATGGTCGTAAGCAATGCCTTACTGGCTGCCAGCAATTCATCAGAGGCTGCAACAATCTTCGAGTTGGAAATTCCGATGAACTGCCCGGATTTAATCTCTAGATCTTCGATGACCGTATCGCGGACCGCATTCGTCACCTGCCCGGACTTCACTTGAGAAATGGCCTCAAGCATATTCTCGGTATTGGTGTCCACAGCATCCTCTTCCTGAAAGGCGAAAGCTGCAGCAATTCCTTGCGGAATGCTCTTGCTTGGAATCACGGTGATGTCGCGTTCACCTTCGAGCAGCTCTTTGGCCTGCTGTGCGGCAAGCACGATGTTGGAGTTGTTAGGCAGAATGTAGACATGCTTCGCAGAGATCGACGAGATTGCATTGACGAAATCTTCCGTGCTCGGATTCATGGTCTGTCCACCTGCAAGCACCGCATCTACCCCAAGGCTTTTGAAAATATCGGAAATGCCTTCACCGGAAGATACCGCGATGAAACCGTAAGGTGCCATGTCATCTGCCGGCGGAACGGCCGGAGCCTGTACTGAGCTGTGCTCCTTCGGTATATCCGCGAACAACTCCGGCATAGGCGCAATATCCATCCCTGCGGTCAGCAAATCACGGTGCTGTTCGCGCATGTTCAGAATATGAATTTGAGTGATCTCACCATATTGGAGCGCTAAAGTCATCACTTCACCAGGTGTTTTGGAATGCACATGCACTTTGATCGTTTCATCATCGGAAATAACAATAATGGAATCGCCGTTGACTGATAACGCTTTCCTAAAAGCTTCCTCATCAAAATCCGCTTTCACGGATGCGCCAAGCTGGCGGTTGATGAAAAATTCCATATCATATAGAAACTCGATATCCTCCGTAGAAAGCTGAGATTGAGCGGAAGATTGTACGGATGACAATACATTTTCTTGTTTAGTCAGCACTGGTACCGCTGCAGCTGCAGGGGCAGGAGCTTGTCCTTGTGCAGGGATCTGCAAACCGGAGCTTCCGCTTGTCAAATACTGATGGAATCCTTCATAAATATAGACCAGACCCTGGCCGCCGGAGTCTACTACCCCAACCTGCTTCAAGACCGGCAGTAATTCCGGTGTATTGGCTAAAGCTTCTTTTGCCTTGGACAATACCTCTGTCATAAGTTCAATAATATCAGTGGTACGGCGGGCATAGTATACGGCATGTCTGGCAGCTTCTTTGGCGACGGTAAGGATGGTTCCTTCCACGGGCTTAACCACTGCTTTGTAGGCCGTATCCACACCGGTCTGCAGCGCTGCTGCGAACTGCTGCGTGTTCAGCTCATCATATTGGGCGGCGTAGCGTCCAAGACCTCTGAACAGCTGTGACAAAATAACGCCGGAGTTTCCCCGTGCGCCCATCAATAGACCTTTGGAGAGTACTCCTGCACATTGACCGACTGAGGCGGTATTATTCTTCTTCAATTCGTTCGCACCTGCGGTCATCGTCAAATTCATATTGGTTCCTGTATCTCCATCTGGAACCGGAAATACATTCAAGGAATTGACGTGCTCTGCATGCTGCTGCAGCTTTTCCGCACCGGCGAGTACCATTGCGGTAAAATCTGCTCCGTTTATAGAACGCTTACTCAATGAGAATTCCCCTTCCTAACTTCATGCCTAATCAATTCTATGATTAACTGGACATAATGCACTAATTTACATTGTACTATAAGAGCCAAAAGAAATAAATGTTTTTGAATCGGTTGACGTAGCAAATTTTGCTGTGATATTATATTTAAGTATTGTTTTATGCAGGTGTAAGTAACAAGGAGGTGTAATCTATGTCCCGCAAATGTGCAGTAACAGGCAAGAAGCCGAGCAGCGGTAACCACGTGTCTCACGCAAACAACCGCAACCGTCGTTCTTGGGGAGTTAACGTTCAGAAGGTCCGTATTCTCGTGAACGGAAAACCGAAACGCGTGTACGTCAGCACCCGTGCTTTGAAAGCCGGCAAAGTTGAACGCGTTTAGTCTTGGTTATTCCAAGGCCCAGCGATATCTCATATGAAGCAAAAAGCACCCTTTACATTCGTAAGGTGCTTTTTTTCATGTTTTCTGTTCGGTTATGAACTCAGCTCTTCTGAAATGTGTTCAATATCGCCTTAACAAAACCTCCCAAAAATCTCGGCAGCTTAAACGTGTAAAATTTCATCATTAACCCTCCCATCAATTCTTGCCATACGGTAGGAGACTTCCCTTGATTTCCGTATTCATAATTGAACCCAGACGAACTGCAGACCTCCCTTGTGCAGACCTCCCTTGTTGTACAAAAAAAGGCTACATGAGATTTCTGCTCATGTAACCATATTTATGCGGCCATAACTTGGCCTATACCTTAATACCTTAATGCTTGCTCATATGCGTGCATTTAACGGATTGCACCCTCTGCAGCTTCACGGATTGCCCGTATGGCAGCAGCACGGTCAGTACGTCCAAATACGGCATTGCCGGCCACCAGCACGTCTGCGCCAGCTTCAGCCACAATAGGGGCGGTGTTCTCGGCAACTCCTCCATCCACTTCAATCCGCAGGTTGCTGTGATTAATTTCATTAGCCCATTCACGGATCTGGCGGATTTTACGCATCGCATTAGGGATAAAAGCCTGTCCGCCAAAACCGGGGTTCACAGTCATAACCAGCACCATATCCACATCCTCAAGTACCTCACGTACAGCTGAAGCCGGGGTTCCAGGATTAATCGCCACTCCTGCCATAATACCAAGCTCCTTAATCTGGTGCACTACACGGTGAAGATGTACGCAGGCTTCGGCATGTACAGTAATAACAGATGCGCCGGCAGCTGCAAACTCTGCGATATAACGTTCCGGATTTTCGATCATCAAATGAACATCCAGCGGCAAAGAGGTATGCGCCTTTACCGCCTTAACAATCGGTGGCCCAAGTGTAATGTTCGGCACAAAGTGGCCGTCCATCACGTCTACATGAATCCAGTCTGCGCCGCTGGCCTCAGCCTCCGCGACTTCAGCACCAAGTGCTGCGAAATCGGCAGATAAAATGGATGGGGCTAGTAATATCATAGGTTAGTACCTCCGCTTTTTGTCTTTCATTTCATTATAGAACAGCTTGTAGTGCTCATAGCGGCTGTCCGCGATCTCACCGGCCTGCCAGGCCTCAATGACCCGGCAGCCCGGCTCATGAAGATGGCTGCAGCCGCGGAACTTGCAATTCTCCGCATAGGAAGCAAATTCCCGGAAACAGACCGACAGCTCCTCCACACCCAGCTCCAAAAAATCCAGCTGGCTGAACCCTGGTGTATCAGCCACAAATCCGCCGTTCCCGATATCCATCAGCTCGACATGCCGGGTGGTATGACGCCCCCGCCCCAGCCGCATGCTGATTTCACCTGTTTCCAGCTCAAGCCCCGGCACCAGCCGATTTAAGAGCGTCGATTTGCCGACTCCGGACTGACCGGAGAAGACGCTGATAACTCCAGCCAGCCGGCTGCGCAGCTCATCACTGCCCGAGCCGGTTAAAGAACTGGTAATCATCACTTCATATCCGATACGCTCGTACAGCTCTTTCACGAGTGCTGTGGCTTCACCTTCGTCAACGGCCAGATCCTGCTTCGTTAATACAATCAGGGGTTCCAATCCGGAGTGCTCGATATGCACCAGAAACTTATCCAGCAGATTCAAATTCATGTCCGGCTCACGTACCGAGAACAGCAGCACCGCCAGCTTGACATTGGCTACAGGCGGCCGGATTAATTCGGATTCCCGGGGGAGGATCTCATCGACCATCCCTTCCCCGTTTTCGGTCAGAACGTAGATAATTCGGTCTCCTACGAGCGGAGCGATTCCCCTTTTCTTCAGGATCCCCCGTCCACGGCACTGTACAGCCTCTTCTTCTGTCGCAATGAATCCGTTACGCAGCGGTTTTACATAATAATAACCACTCAGCGCTTTTACAATGATTCCTTCAGGCATACATAATGAGCCTTCCTCTCCTGATTTTGCGCAAATGACCCAAGCTAAAAACTCCCCGGGTCATCTCGCTGCCGCAGCCTTACCGCTAATGAACTGGAACAGCTGCAGCTTTTCTCTTTTATTGGATATTGCCTTAATTCTTCTTATTGTCCTTCGCTTTACCTTTTTTATTACTTTGACCTTCCGAGGCGTTGTTCACGATATAACCGGTTTGGTTGTTACCGCCTGCATTTACGCCTTCTTCGGAACCCGGTGGCAGGATCTCCGGTTCAATCGTAGGTTCTGCCGGTGTCTCGGTAGGTGCAACCGTAGGCTCTGGCGTCTGAGTCGCCGGAGGTTCAGGCTGCTGTACCGTGCCGTTCTTGGCATCGGAATAGCGGATCTCATAAGCCTCGATATATTCCCCGTCCTGGTAGATCGAGACCGCGCCGTCCTTATTCGGTGCAAGGACCAGATTCACAGACAACACCTGGGTCTTCGCTATAGTACGCGTACCCCACTCCTGAGGCTCCCCATCGTTGCGGGCATCGGAATACACGATACGGATTTTGGTTTTCTTACCGTCGCTTGACGGTGCTACCGGCACATTGAAAGTATAATTCAACGCTTCCGGCGGGAATCCTGTGCTCAGGGAGATGGAGATTTTATCTCCGGGAGATACCAGATCATCTTTCTCATAAGGCCATTGCTTCGTGATTTTCCCTTTATCGACGGAGTAGCTGGTATCTTCACTAACCTCATCCAGCACCAGTCCCAAATCCTCCAATATTACCTTGGCTTCATCCTGGGTTTTACCTGTCAGGTCAGGCATCGGCTTGCTTTCTTTGCCTTTACTGACAATGACTTTAATCGTAGCCGTCTCCGGATCATATTCGCTGCCTTCCGCCGGTTCAGTGCCGATTACCTGTCCTTCAGGGAAATCTTCGCTGAAGCGCGGGTCCTGGCTGATCCGGCTTTGTTCCACACCTTCTGCCATTAAAGCTTTTACTGCATCATCATAGGTTTTGCCGGACAATGAAGGCACATTTGAGGTAGGCTTTGCAGTGCTCACTGTGAGAACAATATGCGTTCCTTCTTTAACCACAGTGCCTTTCTTTTTATTCTGTTCCCAGACGACATTCTCGTCAAAGTTCGGGTTGTATTGCTCTACAACCGGATCCTCCACGATCAGCCCAACTTCATCCAGCATTGATGTAGCTTTTTCCAGCGTTTGGTTGGTTACATCCGGCACAGTGACTTCGGCAACCACCAGCTTGGAGTTCACATACCAGACCACACTGCCCATGGCAAGTAATAAAAGCAAGGTAAGACCTATCCATAATGCCGGACGCCCCCATCTCCGCTTACTGTTCAGTGCGGGCGGAACGTCATCCTCCTCATCCATACGGCGCATCCGTTCTTCACCCCCGCCGCTGCGGCTGCCCAGACCACGCTGAATCGGTTTGATCGCCGGGATAATCCTTGTCCGGTCTTCATCGTCCTCATCATGGAACAAGGCTTTGGCTTCGCTACGCCGTTCAGGCAGCAGGCAGGTCTCCAGATCCTGAAGCATCTCCTTGGCAGACTGATACCGCTCATCCGGATTTTTGCGCATAGAACGCAGGATCACATTCTCCACGCTTTGCGGAATCAGCGGATTCAGCAGCCGCGGCTCTTCGAATTCCTCCTGCAGATGCTTAAGCGCTACGCTGATCGGGCTTTCACCCAAAAAAGGCAGCACACCGGTTAACATCTGGTAGAGTACGATCCCGAGCGAATACAAATCGGACTTTTCTCCGGTCATCACACCTTTGGCATGCTCCGGTGAAAAATAATGCACAGAACCAATTACAGAACCAGTCTGGGTAATTGTGGTAGAGGTAACTGCACGGGCTATACCGAAATCCGTTACTTTAACTCGGCCGTTGCGTCCAATCAGGATGTTATGAGGTTTAATATCACGGTGGATAATCTGATTCTGATGCGCATGGTCAAGCGCATCGCAAATCTGGGAAGCAATCCGGATAGATTCATCTACCTGTAGCGGCGCCCGTTCTTTTATAATTTCATTCAGGTTCTTACCTTCAACATACTCCATCACGATGTAATGGACATCCTCTTCCTGACCTACATCGTAGATACTGACTACATTCGGATGCGATAAGGAAGCAGCCGATTGTGCCTCACGCCGGAAGCGGCGGATGAACTCCTCGTCATGTACAAACTGATTTCTTAATACTTTAATGGCGACGTTCCGGTTAAGCAAAATGTCATGGGCTCTGTAAACAAGCGCCATGCCACCTCCCCCGATCCGTTCGATGACTTGGTAACGGCCGCCCAATTCGTGACCGATCATCTATTCCACTCCTTTGTCTCGGGCACAGCGGCCTCTCCTTGATGTTCTAACATAGCGACGCTGATGTTGTCGCCGCCACCGGCTAATAATGCCAGTTGAAGTAATCGATCCGCTCTTTCCTCTAACGGTATTTCATGAATCCCGGCAACCTTGCCCAGATGCTCCTGGCTGACGAAATTGCTCAGACCGTCACTGCACAGCAGCAGAAGTTCCCCCAAGGACAAGCTTACAGGAGCCAAATCAGCCTTAACCTCGGCATCCGTCCCCAGCGCTCTAGTCAGTACATTGCGGCGCGGATGGTTGCCAAGCTCCTCCTGGCTGATCTGGCCGTTTTTGAACAGCTCATTGACCAGCGTATGATCCTCGGTTAATTGAATTGCGGCACCGTCTTTAACAAGATAAGCTCTGCTGTCTCCGATATGGCCAATATATCCGGCCGGCCCTTGAAGTAGAACAGCAACCACTGTCGTACCCATGTTATGGTACTTTTCGTCGCGCGAAGCCTCGGTAAAGACCGTGCGGTTGGCCTCCATTATGGCAGCTGTTAGCGATTCTCTAAGCTCTTCCCCCGGAAGATCCGGCGGCAGTTCGTCGAGTGTGCTGCGCATTGTCTCCAGCGCGAGCTTGCTCGCAGTGTCTCCTGCTAAATGTCCGCCCATTCCATCGGCAATAATGCCAAGGGTATAACCGTGACGTGTTGTGCCGATCCAGACCGAATCCTCATTGACCGTACGTACCCGGCCAACGTCGCTGGCATGAACTGTTCTGATCAAATATCCTCACCCCAACTCCATATGTTTGGCGCGCAGCTGTCCGCATGCGGCCGCAATATCATGGCCCTGCTCACGGCGGATCGTTACATTCACGCCCTGGTCGGCCAGAATACGCTGAAATTCAAAAATATCATTGCGGGAAGTCCGCACATATTTGCGCTCCGGTACATGATTGACCGGAATCAGGTTGACATGGCACAGCATTGTCTTGAGCACACCGGCCAGTTCTTTAGCATGCTCCGGCTGGTCATTGACTCCGCCGATCAGCGCATATTCGAAGCTGATACGACGGCCTGTCTTGGCCTGATAATAACGCAAGGACTCAATTACATCATCGAACGGGTACCGCCGGTTGACCGGCATCAGCTTGGAGCGCAGCGCATCATTAGGTGCATGAATCGAAATCGCCAGATTGATCTGTGTGTCTTCCTCAGCAAATTTGTAAATGTTCGGCACAATTCCGCTTGTAGATACTGTGATATGGCGCTGGCCGATATTGAGTCCCTTCTCATGAATCATCAGACGCAGGAAGCGCATCGTGGCGTCATAATTCTCAAACGGTTCTCCAGTACCCATAATTACGATACTGCTGACACGTTCACCGCGTGCATCAAGAATCTGCTGGGAACGGACAACCTGGGCAACGATCTCGCCGGCTGTAAGGTCGCGCTTCAGGCCGCCCAGTGTAGAGGCACAAAATGTACAGCCGATCCGGCAGCCTACCTGTGTCGTAACACATACGCTGTTTCCATAATTGTGTTTCATAATAACTGTCTCGATTGCATGATCATCATGCAGACCAAACAGGAATTTAACGGTTCCGTCCTTAGACTCCAGCTTTGTAATCTCAGTCAATGCATTAATGCTGAACTGCTCCGTCAGCTTGGCGCGGAGCGTCTTGGACAGGTTACTCATGGACTCAAAGTCATTGACGCGTTTCACGTACAGCCAGTCGAAAATCTGGCCGCCGCGGAAAGCTGGCTCTCCGTTATCTTTGGCCCACTGCTGCAACTCTTCCAAAGAGAAATCATATATTAAAGGTTTCATTATATTTAGCACCTGTTCTTTCATAAAGTATAAAAATCAATGGATCGGGACGACTGCGGACCAGCTTCTGTATCAGCACAAAACGAATACCGTCCTTAAAAGGACGATATGACGATTATCCTAACGGATATGCGTATTATTTCTCATTCTTCCTATTTTAACACAAATATCAGAGACGGTAAAAGAAAAGCCCGCCGCGCACCAAAATCTGCGGGCGGGACATCTGTAATTTCCCTGCCGGTTTACTATTTTACAAGAGTCGCCGGAGCCGGGCAATATAAAATCCGTCGCTTCCAAAATGCTGCGGCAGCAGCTGGATTCCCTGACCTGCGGCCAGCGCCGTCCCGCCGAGACGTTCCCAGACAGGCGTTTCAAAGCTCACCGGAACGAAATCCGGGTTACGTTCTAAAAACTCAGCCACAATCCCGCTGTTCTCGGCCTGTTCAGTCGTACAGGTACTGTACACCAGCACGCCGCCCGGCTTCAAGAGCCGGGAAACCGACTGCAGCAGCTCTCCCTGCAGAGCGCTTACGCTGGCTACGTCATCAGGCTGCTTACGCCATTTAAGATCCGGCTTGCGCCGGATGACCCCAAGACCGGAACAAGGCGCATCCAGCAGAATCCGGTCAAAGGATTCCGGCGGCAGCGCTGCTGCCAGTTCAAGTGCGTCACTGCTGCCTGTGGTAATGCAGTCCAGCCCCAGGCGTTCCGCCTGATCAGAGATCAGTTTGGCTTTGTGGGCATGCAGATCATTTGCATAAATATATCCTTCATCCTTCATCAGCTCACCCATATGCGCGCTTTTACCGCCGGGGGCTGCACAGCAATCAAGCACCCTCATTCCCGGCTCAGGTTCTACAGCTTCGGCGACCAGCATGGAGCTCTCGTCTTGCACAGACAGATATCCGTCCTTGTACCAGGCAGATAGGGCAAGATTACCGCCCCCTTTGACCACGATACCATAAGGGCTTACCTTGGAGGCAGCAGCATCCAGTCCTGACTCCTGCATTTTCGCCAGCAGACTGTCACGGCTGATCATCGTTGTGTTCACACGGACACTGACTGCCGGGGGTTCATTGTTAGCGGCGCACATAGCCTCTGCCGTCTCGATCCCATACTCTGCACTCCAGCGCTCCACCATCCAGAGCGGATGGGAATGCAGAATGGAAATTCTTTCAGTCTCACTAATATTTTTACTCAGCACCGGCAGATCGCCTGCACGCAGCACGCTGCGGAGTACGCCGTTAACCATGCCGGATATGCCCTGATGACCGCGCTTCTTGGCGATATTGACCGCCTCATTAACAGCTGCATGAGATGGTATACGGTCCAGATACATAATCTGATACAGGCTTAGGCGCAACAGATTGCGTACCCAAGGCTGCAGCTTCGTGATGCCCTTACTCACGAAATCTCCCAGGACGTGATCTAGGGTGAGCATCCGCGAAATAGTACCATATACCAGTTCCGTTACCAGTCCTGAATCTTCACGGCTAAGCGCAGACTTCTGCAAACTGCTGTTCAGAAGGAGATTGCTGTAAGCTCCTTCCTGCTCGACCCGCACGAGAACATCGAGCGCAAGCTCACGGGCAGAACCCGCTGCCTGCTTGCTGCTCTTGCGGATATTCTTGCCTTCCGCTCCAGATTTGGTTCCGGCAGGTGTTGTACTGCCCGCAGCCTTAGCCGCTCCACTCTTGTTGTGAGGCCGGTGCGCGCTACGGCCCGGACCATTATTGCCGCCCGCGCTCAACCTAGCACCGTCCCTGGACTCATAGCCGCACCGCGGCTGAAGTCGCCGGCGCTCATCGCTTTTTTGCCGGCCGGCTGCACAGAGGTCAGCAGCAGTGATCCGTCACCGGTGCTCACCTCTACACCGCGCTCGTTAACCACCAGCACTGTACCAGGTGCTTTGACCGCAGAGCTGTGACTTGCCAAAGGTTTAGCCGCTGCCCATACCTTAAAGGTCTCGCCATTCCAGAGGGTAAATGCGCCGGAGAACGGCACCAGCCCCCGGATACGGTTATAGATTTCACGTGAGCCTGCATTCCAGTCAATACGCTCATCATCGCGGGTGAGGTTCGGTGCGTACGTTGCCTCATTGTCATTTTGTTTTGCTGCTTCTACCCGCCCCTTCGCTAGACGAGGCATCTCAGTCTTTAGCAGATGACATCCGGCAAGGCTCAGCTTCTCAAACAGGTCACCTGCAGTGTCTTCATCTTCAATCGGCACCTCGACACGGGAAATCATGTCCCCTGTATCCAGACCTTCCGCCATGTACATCAGCGTTACGCCGGTTACACTTTCCCCGTTAATAATGCAGCGCTGAATAGGCGCACCGCCGCGGTATTTCGGGAGCAGTGAACCGTGAACATTGACGCAACCATTTTTAGGCAGATCAAGCACACTTTTAGGCAGAATTTGCCCGTAAGCAGCCGTAACAATCAGATCCGGCTCATAGGCAGCAAGCTCGGCTACCGCCTCCGGACGGCGCAGCCGTTCCGGCTGCAGTACCGGCAGCCCCAGAGACAGTGCAGCCTCCTTTACCGGAGTAGGCATAAGCGTCTTCTTACGGCCTTGCGGCCGGTCAGGCTGAGTAATAACAGCTACCACGTCATAGCCTTCCTCCACGAGCATTTTCAATGAAGGCACGGCAAATGCCGGTGTTCCCATGAACACTATCTTCATTTCATTCACTCCCCGGCTTCGCTATGTTCAGCTTTGTACTCATAGACCTTCTCGGCAATGTCCGTAAAGAGGACTCCATTAAGATGATCGATCTCGTGCTGGAAAGCCCGAGCTAGAAGTCCGCTACCCGTAATGGTGACTTCATTGCCTTCACGGTCAAGCCCACGCACTGTTACCGTCTCTGCACGGCGCACATCACCATTGAGCCCGGGAATACTCAGGCAGCCTTCCGGTCCGAACTGCTCGCCCTCTGTGCTGATGATCTCCGGATTAATCAGCTTGATCAGCCCATGCTCTTCGTCAGCATCAACGACGATCAGCCTTTTCAGAATTCCCACCTGTGGTGCCGCAAGACCCACACCTTCGGCGTCATACATAGTATCTGCCATATCATCCAGCAGCTTCTGGACGTTCGCGGTTACTTTCGTTACTGTTTTCGCTGTCTTGTGCAACACTTCATCCGGTTCTTTTACGATTAATCTGATTGCCATTACACGTACACCATCCTTGTTCTGAACATTTCAAAGTACTTTCATTGTATCATTTCTGAAGGTTACATCAACATTTGCGGGTCCACATCAATGCTGATCTGCAGACCGTTATCGCGGACAGAATCCTCCAGCTCTTCAGCTACCTGGCGGGCCAGTCCGATGGCATCGATCGCTCCCCGCCATTTCACGATGCACTGGAAGCGGTAACGTCCTTTCAGCCGGGGCAAAGGTGAGGCAACCGGGCCGAGCAGGTCAAGCGCATCTGAGGACAGCTTGTCCAGACTGCCGAACCAGCGGAGCTGCCTTGCCCGTCCCTGCAGATTCAGCGCATAATTCTCCGCCATCTTCAGGAGCAGCGGAAGCTGCTCATGTGAGAGCGTGACAAGAATCAGACGGCAGTATGGCGGGTAATGCAAATCTCTCCGGTGCTTCAGTTCTTCCCGGACAAACGAATTATAGTCATGTCCGCTGGCATGAACGATTGAATAATGCTCCGGTGTGTAGGACTGCACTACGACCTCACCGGGAAGCTGATGTCTTCCGGCCCGGCCTGCGACCTGTGTGAGCAGCTGGAACGTCTTCTCTGCTGCGCGGAAATCCGGCAGATTCAGCGCGGAATCCGCAGTGATGACGCCGACAAGCGTTACATCCGGGAAATCCAGTCCTTTTGCCACCATTTGTGTTCCCAGCAGCACATCAGCCTTCTTATCTCTGAACTGGTTCAGCAGCTTTTCATGTGAGCCCTTCTCTGTCGTGGTGTCCACATCCATCCGGATGACACGGATGCCTGGAAAGAGCTTACCCAGCTCTTCCTCTACGCGCTGGGTCCCTGTTCCGAAGAAACGGATGTGTTCACTTCCGCATTCCGGACATTCCTTCGGCGAAGCTTCGGCATGTCCGCAATAATGACAGCGCAAATTGTCGCTTCGGCTGTGATACGTCAGTGAAATATCGCATTCCGGACATGTAGCCACATAACCGCAGCTCCGGCACATCACAAAGGTAGAGAAGCCCCTGCGGTTCAGCAGCAATACAGTCTGTTCTCCCCGTTCGAGCCTGCTCTCCAGTGCGGCATGCAGCCTGCGGCTGAACATCGAGCGGTTGCCCTCCTTCAATTCATCCCGCATGTCGACTACATGCACCTTGGGCAATTCATTGCCCAGTGCCCGGGTAGGCATCTCCAGCAGGACTGGAGAGAAGTGGATATCACTCTGTGATCTGGCTGCATGATAACTCTCCAGTGAAGGAGTGGCTGAGCCCAGAATAACCGCTGCTCCGCCCTGCTCTGCACGGCGAACAGCGACATCACGGGCATGATATTTCGGATTCTCCTCCTGTTTATAGGAGGATTCATGCTCTTCATCCATAATGATCAGACCCAGATTTGAAAAGGGGGCAAATACCGCCGAACGCGCCCCTACGGCTACATTCGCTTTCCCCTCCCGGATCTTGCGCCATTCATCATAACGTTCACCTACGGACAGGCGGCTGTGCATGACCGCTACACCACTGCCGAACCGGCCTTTAAACCGTTCCACCATCTGCGGAGTAAGCGCAATTTCCGGCACGAGCACGACCGCCTGTCTTCCTTGATCGACTACACGCTGGATACATTGCAGATAAATCTCCGTTTTCCCGCTTCCGGTAACCCCATGCAACAGAAACACTTCATGCTGCTGCTCTTCAACTGTACGGGCAATCCGTGTGAATACCGTCTGCTGCTCAGGAGTAAGCGGCAGCGGTGTACTCGGTTTGAAGTCCCGCCCCCGGTAAGGGTCGCGGTATACCTCGATCTCAGTGATTTCGATGAAACCTTTGTCTTCAAGAGCTTTCACCGTGCCGGTTGTAACCTGCAGCACTGACAGCAGGTCTTTCAGCGGCATCGGCAGCATCTGCTCCATTTCGATCAAAAAAGCTAAAACTTCCTTCTGCCGGGCAGAACGCGCAGGGAAACTGCTGAGCGATTCGCGGGCTGCAGCCAGACCAACCGCCAAATCTACTGCCTTCAGCTTCTTTTTGCCCATTTTATCCTTAATGGACTGGCTTTCGGTCAGCACTCCCCGCCGCAGCATAAACTTCACTGTCTCCGCCGCATCCGGAAATGTCCGGGTCAGCTGCTTCATGGAGACCTCTCCGCCCCGTCTGACAAAATCAATGATCGTACGTTCCTCCTGATCATCCTCCAGAAACAGCGGAAACAGCTCATCCTCCGGCTTAGCTGCTTCTTCCGCAGCCTCCCCCAGAGAAATCAGACGCTCGGCTTTGCCCTTAAGAGCCGTTGGAAGCATTGCCTGAAGAGCTGAAATACGTCTGCAGGCATATCTTTGACTCATCCAGTCGCCTAATTCAACCAGCTCAGGCGACAACGGGGGCAGGAGATCCAGGACCTCCTGAATCGGCTTAAGACTAGAGACCGAGCCAGTCTCACCGGATTCAAGTGAGACTACGAAACCTTGTACCGTCCGGTGTCCGAAAGGAACGGCTACCCTGCTGCCGACTTCTATCCACAGTTTCAGGGAATCAGGAATCAAATAATCGAACGGCCGGTCGGTGCTGCGCACAGGAACATCGACAATGACCTTCGCTATTTCCATTACAAGGCTACCCCGGATATACGCTCTGCCGCCAGGGTCAGCAGACGGCGCGCAACTTCATCTTTTGAGCTCAAAGGTAGATCCAGCACCAGTCCCCCGGCATCGTAGATAGATACAATGTTGGTATCCGTGCCGAAGCCGGCGCCTTCAGTGGACACATCATTAGCCACGATAAGATCCAGATTTTTGCGGACCAGCTTATCCTTTGCATAATATTCGGCGTTGCCTGTTTCAGCGGCAAATCCGACCAGGAACTGGCCGTCTTTCATTTTCCCCAGAGTCTCCAGAATATCGGTTGTCTTGACCAGTTCAAGCGTCATCGTATCTCCGCTTTTTTTAATTTTCGAGTCAGCACTGTGCATCGGACGGTAATCAGCCACTGCGGCAGCTTTGATCAGAATATCGCACTCAGCCCACCGGCTGGTGACGGCCTCCAGCATGGACTGCGCTGATTCCACCCGGATTAACGTGATCTCAGGATCCTGCGGCGGCGTTTCATCGGTCCGGGCAGCAATCAGGGTAACCTCCGCACCCATTGCCCGTGCGGCACGGGCAATGGCAAAGCCCATTTTACCGGAAGAATCATTAGAGATATAGCGGACCGGATCAATCCGTTCTACCGTTCCACCGGCGGTAACAATCACTTTTTTACCGGCTAAAGGTCCCTTTACATTGACAGCCTGGAGAGTAAAGAAATCCTCCACCACACGGACAATCGTTTCCGGCTCCTCCAGCCTCCCTTTGCCCACATAACCGCAGGCGAGCAGGCCTTCGCCCGGTTCAATAAACTTCACACCACGGGCGGCAAGTGTGTTCATATTGCTGATTACCGCCGGATGCTGGTACATATGAACATTCATTGCCGGTGCGACCATAACTGGCGCTGTAGTTGCAAGAAGCGTGGTGGACAGCATATCATCGGCCAGTCCATGCGCCATTTTACCAATAATATTGGCCGTTGCCGGAGCAATCAGAACCAGATCAGCAGAACCGGCAAGATCTATATGAGAAATTGAAGCCGGGTCGCGTTCCTGGAAGGTATCACTATACACCCGCTGTTTGGACAGCGACTGAAACGTCAGTTCGGTAATAAACTGCTTGGCCGAAGACGTCATAATGACATGAACCTCGGCTCCTTTTTGGGCTAGCTTGCTGGTCAAGGCCGCCGCCTTATAGGCAGCGATCCCTCCTGTAACACCAAGGATGATGGTTTTGCCTTGTAAGCTGTTCAACTTAATCCCCCCTGTTCCAAACCTGTAAGAAGCACATGAACCGGCTATGAAAAAAGATATCCTTATGACTTCATATTCCGGCAAGAAGAAACGGCTGCGTCGCCTTTAGGCAAAGGACGGCACCCGTTTCTTGCGGGACATTCAGGTAATCAATATCACTAAAAATCAACTGATTCTTAAAAAAATAACAACCTTCCGGTTGTCAGGATCAGCCCTGCACGGGCTACATATACCATTATACAATACAAGCCCTGCTAACAGAAGAAGAAACGGCTGCGCCGCAAATGAAGCTGGCGGTGACCGTTTCTACTGTAGGCATAGCAGGCTTCCCGGACTATTCTTCGCCGCGGGTTACAACAATGCGGTCTTCATAGATTTCTTCCAGTGCCACACCAACGAATTTGTGCGATTTCGGCGATTTAACATCCGTTTTACCGCCTTCGCGGAGTGCTCTTGCCCGGCGGGCTGCAGCGACAACCAGCGAGTACTTGCTGTCAACCTTAGTCATCATTTCATCAATAGATGGATATAGCACGTAAGACACCTCTTCATCTTTTACTGTAAATATAATCCATTCTTGTAGTGCATATCATCTTACCTTACAATGTTCGGCGATAATAATGCTTTCTATGCGCTTGCAGGCGAGATCAATCTCATCATTCACTACGGCGTAGTCGTAATGCCGGATCAGGCCAATCTCATCCTCCGCTACAGACATACGGTGGTTAATCACATCAGGATGCTCCGTACCGCGCCCGCGGATACGGTCCTTGAGTTCGTCCATCGATGGCGGCAGCAGGAATACGAAGATTCCTTCGGGAAATTTCTCTTTGACTTTGAGTGCTCCCTGAACCTCGATTTCCAGAATAATATCTCTTCCGCTCTCAAGTGTCCGCTCCACAAAATCACGCGGAGTACCGTAATAATTGCCTACGTACTCCGCATACTCCAGCAGCTGGTCGGCTTCAATCATCGCCGCAAACTGCTCTCTGCTCTTGAAAAAATAATTGACACCGTTCTCTTCGCCTTCACGCGGACTACGGGTGGTGGCGGAAACGGAATAGACAAGCTCGGGCATTTTCGGCCGTAGTGCTGTACACACTGTGCCTTTGCCAACGCCGGAAGGTCCGGATAAAATGATCAGCAATCCTTTTGACATAGTACACTCCAATTGTTGTTATTCGTCGTTATCGTCATCTTTGCTGGATAAGCGGTGTGCCACAGTCTCCGGCTGAACGGCCGACAGAATGACATGGTCGCTGTCTGTGATAATGACGGCCCGCGTCCGGCGGCCATAGGTAGCGTCAATCAGCATATGCCGGTCTCTCGCTTCCTGGATAATACGTTTAATCGGTGCAGATTCCGGGCTGACAATGGAAATAATACGGTTGGCCGATACGATATTCCCAAAGCCGATGTTGATTAATTTAATTGCCATGTTCCGGTTGTTCCCCCCATAAGTTACATCTTTGCGTATACAGATTCATGTTATTCAATATTCGCCGCTTGCTCACGAATCTTCTCCAGCTCAGCCTTCATCTCAAGCGTGAGGTTCACCAGAGTCAGATGATTGCATTTCGACCCGATTGTATTCGTCTCCCTGTTCATCTCCTGGATGAGAAAGTCCAGTTTGCGTCCTGCCGGCTCGCTTCCGTTCAGCAGAGTCCTGCATTGTTCAAAATGACTGTACAGCCGGGTAAGCTCTTCATCAATGTTACAGCGGTCGGCAAAGATAGCAATTTCCATTCCGAATTTATGCTCTTCAAAAGGGAACGTTCCGTCATTCAGTTCACTTAGCCGCAGCCTTAGCTTGTCACGGTATTCACTGACAACAGCGGGGGCAAGTGCAGCCATTCTAGCCTGAAGCTCTTCAAGATGGCCAAGCCTGCTGAACAGATCAGCAGCAAGATAGCTTCCTTCACGGGCACGCATCTGGAGCAGCGACTGCAGGCTCTGCGTCAATCCCCGTGCAAGCATCTCGGAGCACTCATCGGAAGAACCGGACGTTTCGTCCGCCGGCCCGTCCTTAAGTTCCATAACCCCGGGCATAGAAAGTATATCACGTAAAGTCAACTCTCCCGGCAGCCCGAACTCATCCTTCAGCACTTCCGCTGACTTCAGGTAGGACTTCACCGCATTACGGTTCAAAACCTGTAAGGAAGCAGCTTCTTCAGTGACTTCCCTATTAATGATGACATCTACCCGTCCCCGTTTGATATGGCTTTGAACTATTCGTCGCAGCATATCCTCATAAACCGTCCAATCCCGGGGCATCCGCAGCACAACTTCGCAGTAACGGTTATTCACCGATTTGACTTCGAACGTTATCTTGTAACCGCCGAATTGCAGGGATGATTGACCGTATCCGGTCATGCTAAATGACAACGGAATCACATCCATTACACTATTGTAATTGATTATTACTACCGAAACAAGGGGGACAATTTGCGTCCTTGCTTCGTCCAAATATATTCCAGCAGCTGCACACTCATATCATAGAACATGAAAGGTGTCATTAAATAGATCCCGTTAAAATGTGCTGTCGCTGCATCCAGCAGCTCTTTAGCTATAGCTACACCTTCCGCGCGGCCAGTCTCTCCTTCAAGTCCCTGCATACGTCTGCGCACTTCGTCCGAGAGCTGAATTCCAGGCACTTCATTATGCAGATATTCAGCATTACGGCCGCTCGCCAGCGGCATAATCCCGAGGAAGATTGGAATATCCAGATGTTCGGTGGCTTTGGCAATGCGGGCAATCAGCTCTGGATCATACACGGGCTGAGTCATAATATAGTCAGCGCCTGAGGCGATTTTCTTCTCCAGACGTTCTACTGCCTTGTCCAAATGTTTCACATTCGGATTAAAAGCAGCCCCGATCACAAATTTCGCCTTCTGCTTGAGCGGTTTGCCGGAAAAAGCAATGCCGTCGTTGAGCTGCTTAATCATCCGGATGATCTCGAAGGAGGTCAGATCGTAAATCGAGCTGGACCCCGGTAAATCGCCGAACCTCGCCGGATCTCCGGTCACAGCCAGCACATGGTCAATCCCCAGCGCATCGAAGCCCATCAGATGGGATTGCGTTCCGATTAGATTGCGGTCACGGCAGGCAACATGGACCAGGGGGCGTAGTCCGGTACGGGTCTGTACCAGAGATCCGAGCGCCATGTTGCTCATCCGGGTCACGGCCAGGGAATTATCGGCCAGTGTCAACGCATCAGCGCCCGCTCTGCGCAGCGCTTCAGCACCCTTCATAAACTTGGTGATATCCAGATCCCGCGGAGGGTCCAGTTCTACAATCACGGTATGGCGCTCCTTGACCAGATCGACCAGATTCGGTTCGCCGCCGTTCCGGTCCCTGTCTTCCCCGAGAGGCTCATGCACCGTAATACTCTCTGTGCTTCGCTTCACCGCCGGCTCCGGCAGCGGCTGCGGAACATATCCGCGCAGCGCTGCAGAAATTTCAGCGATATGCTGCGGTGTAGTACCGCAGCATCCGCCGATAATCCGGCAGCCCATATCGGCAAACACCGGGGCCATCTGGCCAAAATATTCCGGTGATGCGCCGTAGCGGTATTGCCCGTCCACATAATCAGCGATACCGGCATTAGGATATACCGAAGCGGGCAGTGTAAGACTTCCCTGCAGTGATTTTAAAGCCCGCTTGATTCCGTTTGGTCCGGTACGGCAGTTGAAGCCGATGATGTCTGCCCCGTCCTGCTCCAGAATCCGAAAAGCCTCAGGCAATGTTAAGCCGTCAAGTGTACGTGCTGTTTCATCCACAGCCAGCTGGCAGATTACCGGAAGACCGCTGAGCTTACGGACCGCTCTTAGCGCCAGATGCAGCTCCTCCACATCATAGAAAGTTTCCAGCAGGATACCGTCCGGCTGCTCTTCAAGCAGCGCTGAAAACTGCTGAGCATAAAACCGTTTCAGCTCCGAGCTGGACAGGTTCGCACGCTTACCGGCACGAATCGAGCCTACCGCACCGACAACATATCCGGTATCACCGGCGGCATGCCGGGCTATCCGTACACCGGCACGGTTTATCTCCTCCACCTTGGCCTCAAGGCCAAACTTGGACAGCTTATCATAATTGGCCGAGTACGTGTTGCTCTCCAGCAGCACCGCCCCCGCTTCAATATAGCTGCGGTGCACATCCTCAATGACCTCTGGAGAGGTTAGATTTAATTCTTCATAAGAGATCCCGACAGGGAAGCCTTTCTGATATAAAAAAGTTCCCATCGCTCCGTCTCCGACCAACACGTTATTCTTCCATGCAGAGCGCAAATCCGGCTTCACCGCAAGAACCTCCCCTATACTGTCATTAGTTTCATACTAATGTAACATAAATCGGGATGGATGATAAGCATTCATAGCGCAAAAGCAGTCCCTCGCCGGACCCGGCTTTGCATGGCAGTCCAGGAAATGATTCATACTAGTCTTAATCACCCGGAAAGGACTGTTTTGGTTGAAAAAGAAAACCCGTAAGCTCCTGCTCCGCAAGTACATTGCGATCCTTTTACTATCAGTACTTTCACTGCTGTATCTTTACCTGAACGACTGGCTGTTCGGATATGGGATAAATAACATCGGCTATATTCTCAACTATCTGCTCTATACTGCCTCGGAGAAGCTGGCTGCCTCCGTTATGCTGTTATGCCTTATCATTCCGGATGCCATCTATTGGATACGCGGCTCTCAGCCCGGCCGGGGCGCCGAAAAGTAACTTCGTATTGCAGTAACAATGATCAGAATAACCGGAATAACAATCATAAACAGCGGATAGACCGTGTACAGGAGTCTTCCGCCTTCGTTCAGATGTTCAGTGAAACTGCGGGCATCAAGCATAGAAGTAAACAGAATCATCAGCGTAACAGGATACACCATTCTCCGGTATGGAAGATTGAACAATTCGGAAATACCGATTAGTGCAGCCGCGAAGAAGACAGACACTTTGAAAAAGACACCAATAATCAGCACCATTACTACAAAAATGTCAACCCGCTGGATAAAATCCGAGATCGAGATCTTGCTGATGGTCGGCATCAGCGGCAGCGGGGAACGCTCCACGATATCTGCCCCAAGCACCGATATATTAAGGGCCATGGTAGCGCTGAGCAGCAGAGCGGATATCAGCATACCTGCCGCAATAACCCACGGTCCTTTTTTGACATCAGACAGATAAGGCATCAGCATCGTAAAGCAAATCATTTCACCGAACGGAAACATATAATTCTGATGAACAACGGAATCCATCACCGGCCCGATCCCGTTCTCCAGAACAGGAAGCAGCCGAAAAAGTTTGATTGAACCGGACAGAATCAGCAAAAGCAGGCTAAATACACCGATCAGCAGGACGATTATGGTGAACATCAGCGACGTCCTTGTGAGTACCTCGAGACCCTTGTGCAGCACATAAGCACTGGATAAAATCATCAGCATACTTAGGATAAAGAGAGGTGTGTTATGCATTGTAGCCATCGCGAGCATCGTGCTTCCGTCACGCAGATCTCGGCCTGCCAAATTCATATATAAAACAATATACATTACCGCGACTGGTGTGCCGGCTGTTGTGCCAAGCAGTTTGCGGGTATAGGCCGTGAAAGGCATGTCCGGGTGCTTCCGGTACAAATAAACATACCCCCAAAACATGACCAGCCCTGCAAGACAGCCAATCAGAATGGACATCCATGCGTCCCTGCCGGCGTTCATGCCCAGATTGACAACAAGCGCCGTCCCCAGCTCAAACAGCACGGTTAAAGTGAAAAACTGTAGCAATCCGATCTTAACCTTTCCCATTTTGTCCCCCTGCTCTACGGATTCACCTGAAACGAGTTGCTCCGCATATCGGTATGTCTGATCACTGCATCTGCCTCAATTTTATATTCGCAATCCGCAAAAATATCCTCCCAGTGTTTCATCACTTTTTTCCAGCCCTGCGGATTTTCCCGCTCCATCGCTTCTCCAAATCCCAGATAATCACTGTTGTACTTCCTGGCTGTATCGATCGCATCTTTAATTTTTCTGGTGGTATCCTTAATCACGTGTGACGATAAATCCACGACTGTTGCCGGAGAGATCAAGTTTAGCTCATTGGCATTTTCTTTGATCGAAACCTGCTGGCTGATTTTCACTGTGAAAACAGGGTGCTCGGGATCTTTGGCCGCTACCGTCAGCCTGACCTGGGACTGATACACATTAAAAGCAATATAGCCGCCTTGAGGATGACTGATGACCACAGGATATTCCTTGATTTTGTTGTGCAGGAGCACGGTGCCCAGCGCAGCATCCCCCTTGATCCAGCCCTTTAACTTATCATCCTTAAAAGCTGCCAGCTCCGATACCTTCAGGATCGCATGTGGAACAATTGTCTTAAAATTATCGTTACTATCTGCCTTCTCCCGGCTCCCGTCGGTAAACACCCCGTTGATCACCGGACCGCCGCCTCTGAGCTGAATACCTCTGATTACATCATCCACTTCCATCCGGAAATTGTAGCCGAACTGCTTCGAGGTTGTTTCAAGCTTCTCGACCAGATCATTGGCGGGGATTTTACTGAACACGGTCATTGTAGACATGAGTTCACTTGCGGGCTGGCCTTTGGCAACAAAAATCAGGCTGGTAAGCCGGGTATCGCTCTCCCGTTCAAGCACATCCAACATATCCTTAATGCCTTCCCGCGCCAGTTTTTCAGAAATGACCAGAACCCGGACATGGCCTAGTGATAAGAAGCGGGCGGTTTGCCGGGAAGCATTAGCCAGCGCCTCAAACATGGTCCGGCCCTTCCCTGTATACAGAACCACCGGTGAGATCCCGCGTGTGTTCTTACCAGAGATTTCTTCGGCGACAATGACCTGAAAGGAAACCACATACTTCTCCTTCTCTCCTTCCCCCCGGTCAATAGCCACACCGGAAACGATTGCCCGCCGGTTCAACTCAACACTATCCCAGCAGCCGGTAAGAACCAGCGGAAGCAGGAGCTGCAAAACAGCCAGTAAAAAAGTACAAAGGCGTCTCATCTTCACTTGGCCTCTCCTTCACCCTTCGGCTGCTTGCCCCTGTTTTCATTCTTCTTGATTAGCGGAGCCAGCTCCGACTCATGACCTGACGTCACTTGCTTGAACTCCGGCATCTCTGCACGGATCTGCTGCGGTGATTGACCAGGCTCCATCAGCCAGACCGGCAGCCTTAGAATAGTGTCCTTTTGATCCATCACGGACAAAGGAACAAACGGTGACAGATAGGGTAAGCCGAACGAGCGCAGGCTGTTCATGTGCGCCACCAGTACAATGAGGCCGAGCGTGATACCGTAGAACCCGAACATTCCTGCCAGCAGGAGAAAAGCAAAACGGATAATCCGTCCTGCAATCGCCATGTTATATGCCGGTATGGCGAAGCTCGCTATTCCGGTCAGCGCGATGACGATTACCATAATCGGTGTAATAATTCCTGCTTCCACTACAGCCGAACCTAGAATGAGCGCACCTACAACTGAGACAGTCTGGCCGATGGCTCGCGGCATGCGTACCCCGGCCTCACGCAAAATCTCAAAGGCGCCTTCCATCAGCAGCGCCTCGACAAAAGCCGGAAACGGCACATTTTCCCGCTGGGAGAGCAAGTTAATCAAAAGGGTTGTCGGAATCATCTCATAATGATAGGTAGTGAATGCAATATATACAGAGGGACCCAGCAGCAGAACAATAAAACTGACATATCGGACTATCCGCATTAGAATGGCAATATCAAACCGCTGGGCATAGTCTTCTGCCGACTGGAAAAATTGAGTAAAGACCGCAGGTAAAATCAGCACAAACGGCGTTCCGTCCACAATGACTACCACCCGGCCTTCCAATAAATTTCCCGCGACAACATCCGGCCGTTCGGTATTATAGATTGTCGGAAACGGGGTGAAGGTCTTATCCTGTATCAGCTCCTCCAGGTAACCTGATTCCAGCACCTCTTCATTCGCAATCCTATTCAGTCGCTCCCGCACTTCCTCTACCAGATCCTCATTGGCTATTTCTTTCATATACATCATTGCCACATGGGTCTTAGTCTCTGTGCCGAGCTTCATGAACTCGAGCCGCAGCTTGGAGGATCTAATCCTCCGGCGGATTAGAGAGACATTAGTGCCCACAGATTCCACAAATCCATCCTTTGGACCGCGGACCACCATTTGCGAAGAGGATTCTTCGACGGACCGGGTTTCCCCGCCCCGGGTCTCACAGATAATCGCAAGGGTATAGCCATCGATCAGTATCGCCGTATCCCCGGAGAGCACGGCCAGCATAATATCGTTCCAATCCTCCTGGACCTCCGCTTCGCCAACTTCCAGAATACGGCTTAATAGCAGAGCAGGGAGGTCGGGAGAGCTATCTTCATATTCCTGGGCCCATCCGTCGGTATTTAGCAGGAGGGATCCTACAACAAATTCATTGACGGAAGTCTTATCCGCCAGTCCGCTGAGATGAAGAGCTGCAGCCTGTACCGGATTTTCTACACCGATCTCAACTTTCCGTACCTTTAGGTCAGGACTGTACCCAAGCTCGCCCTGGATGTTCTCGATACTCTCAGCGAGAACCTCTGATAACCTCGGCGCTCTGCTGCCAGAACCTGCAGAATCAGCAGACTTCAGTTGTCTGCCTGTACGTCGCTTAGTATCCATCAGACTCCCCCCCTTCTTATGCTGCTCCTTATTATTCACGGATCGACTTGCCATTATTCGGCTGCTTCTGATCGCCCGAAATGCCAAAAGGATGCCCTTCAAGCCCTGAACGGCTTGCTGGACATCCTTTTGGAATTCTCCTGCCGGTGTGAACCGCAGGGTAATTATCTATTCCTTTAAATTTCTACAGAACCTGTGTATACCACCTGCGCCGGGCCGGTCATATACACATGATTGTCCTGCTCGTTCCATTCAATAAACAGATCCCCGCCTTTAAGGCTGATTACAGCCGAACGGTCGGTGAGACCGTTCAGTACAGAGGATACCAGCGTTGCGCAGGCTCCTGTGCCGCAAGCCAGGGTAGGTCCCGCACCGCGTTCCCAGACACGCATATCAACATGACCGCGGTCAAGAACAGTCGCAAACTCTACGTTTACTTTTCTCGGGAACAACGGATGAACCTCAAGCTTCGGACCCCACGTGGCAAGATCAAAGGATACCGCATCCTCCACATAAATGACACAGTGAGGGTTGCCCATCGACACAGCCGTGAATTTAAATTCTGCTCCATCCGCTTCAATCGGCTGATCCAGCACCGGTTCAGCGTCAATGGCTACCGGAATCTGTGTTCCAGACAATACGGGTTCACCCATATCAACAGTAACCGTCTCCACTACCCCATCCTTCACCTTGAGCGATACCTTTTGTTCCCCGGCACCGATCGTTTCAATAACAATCTCTTCTGATTCCACCAGACCATGTTCATATACATACTTGGATACACAGCGGATTGCATTTCCGCACTGTTCCGCTTCCGATCCGTCCGAATTCATAATGCGCATCATGTAATCGCCGCGTTCCGACGGCAGGATGTACACCAGTCCGTCGGCACCGATGCCGAAGAACCGGTTACAGAGTTTAACTGCCAGCTCTGCTGCATTGCCGGGCAGCTCCTGTTCACCAAATACGATTATAAAGTCATTGCCGAGGCCATGCATTTTTGTGAATTCCATTGAAAGGTCCACTCCTAAAAGTTAAGTATTCTTGTGAAACAAGCATACCTTAAGGAGTGGACCGATGCTATTGATTTTATGCTGAAATTTTTGTACTTTTTATCATCGTCCGTCCGCCGCTGCGGCTGCGGTTCTTTTTGCCGCCCCATACGCTGCCTGCTCCCATAAGGAATGTAGGAATACCCGCGCTTACGAATACGAGGCACCATTCGCGGAAGTTCAGCGGCACGGTCTTGAACACCGGCTGCAGCAGCGGCAGATACATAACAACCAGCATCAAGGCTACTGAAGACAATACGGCTAGTACTAGATATTTATTCTGTAACGGGTTGCGGTGGAACACGGAACGGGAGCTGCGGCAGTCGAATACATGGATAAGCTGAGCCATAACCAGTGTGGCAAAAGCAACCGACTGCGCACGGATCAGCTGCTGTGCACTGCCCGGATCAATCCGCAGGGTCAGCCAGAAGGCACCTAATGTGCACAGGCCGATCAGCAGCCCGCGGCTGATGATTTTCCAGCCCAGCCGGCGGGCAAAAATATTTTCCTTCGCTCCGCGCGGTTTATGCTCCATCAGATCCTTCTCCGGCTGATCGACACCGAGCGCCATGGCCGGCAGTCCGTCAGTGACCAGATTCACCCAGAGAATCTGGATCGGCACAAGCGGCAGCGGCAGGCCCAGCATCATGGCAAAGAACATGGTCAGAATCTCACCGACATTGGAAGCCAGCAGATAGCGGATGAATTTGCGGATATTTTCATAAATATTCCGCCCTTCCTCTATAGCAGCAACGATGGTCGAGAAGTTATCATCACCAAGGATCAGCGCCGAAGCCTCCTTGGTAACATCGGTACCGGTGATCCCCATGGAGATCCCGATATCCGCAGCTTTGATCGCAGGGGCATCGTTAACCCCGTCCCCGGTCATTGCCACCACATGCCCGCGCCGCTGCAGCGATTTGACAATCCGCAGCTTATGCTCAGGAGATACACGGGCATAGACGTAGACATTATCCGAGACCTTATCGAGCGCATCGTCGTCCATCCGGGTCAGCTGGCTTCCTGTCAGCACAGTTCCTCCGCGCTGCAGAATTCCGAGCTGATGTGCAATGGCTTCTGCTGTCGTTCCGTGGTCGCCTGTGATCATCACCGTTTTGATGCCCGCCCGCCGGGTAATGCTGATCGCATCGCGCACCTCACGACGCGGCGGGTCAATCATTCCGGCCAGTCCGACAAAGACCAGCTGGTTTTCCGCTTCCTTCTCACTGCCGACCACTTCACCTGAGCGGACGTCACGGTAAGCCATGCCGAGCACCCTCAGGGCGCCAGATGCCATTTCCTCATTCGCCTCAAGCACCTTTTGGCGCAGCGTCGGCGTGCATGGAACGACCCCGCCCTCCCATAGCATATAGGAGCAGCAGTTTAACAGCACATCCGGCGCTCCTTTGGTGCAGATCATCCGCCCGCCGGGATGGCTAACGATGACGGACATAAGCTTTCGCTCCGAATCGAACGGGAATTCCTGCTCTCTGGCATAAGTAACCGCGAGGGATTGCGCGGTAAGTCCCATTTTGGAGGACAGGGCCACCAGGGCACCTTCGGTAGGGTCGCCCTTCAGCTCCCATACCGACTGGCTCTTGAGCGACTTTTCCGTGTCCTCGCCCTTCTCCTTCCCCTTGCGTTTGCCGCGCATTTCTCCGGGGAAGGTCTCAACGATCTCTGCATTGTTGCAGAGCGCACCGATCTGCAGCAGGCGGCGCAGACTCTGGTCAGCTTTCAGGTCGACTGGTTTGCCCTTCTGCAGAATGTGTCCGCTTGGCGCATAGCCTTCACCGGTCACCTCAAGGCTGCGGCCGGCATTCCAGATCCGCGTCACGGTCATCTTATTCTGGGTCAGCGTCCCTGTCTTATCCGAGCAGATGACAGAAGCACAACCCAGCGTCTCGACCGAAGGCAGCTTGCGGACGATAGCCTTGCGTTTAATCATCCGCTGCACTCCAAGCGCCAGCGCGATGGTGACAATCGCCGGCAAACCTTCAGGAATAGCTGCGACCGCAAGGCTTACGCCGGCGAGGAACATCGCAGCTGCTGGCTGACCATGCAGAATTCCAGCAAGCACAACAACGATTGTCAGGCCGAGTGAGACATAAATCAGAATTTTACCGAGCTGCTCCAGCCGGTGCTGCAGCGGCGTTTCCTGGGATTCGGTATTCTGGATCAGATCTGCGATCTTCCCCATCTCGGTATCCATACCCGTGCGGACAACGAGAGCTTTGCCCGTTCCGCGCGTTACCATCGTGCCCATGAAGCCGATATTCTTCTGATCCCCCAGCGGCAGCTCCTCGGCATGAATGGCTTCCGCATGTTTGGAGACAGGCAATGATTCACCGGTCAATGCGGATTCCTCGGCATAAAGTGCGCTGCACTCCAGCCAGCGGACGTCCGCCGGAACCCGATCGCCGCTTTCCAGCAGCACGATATCGCCGGGAACGAGCATTTTGGCCGGAATAACTTCCTGTTTGCCGTCACGCAGTACCTTGGCACTCGGTGCAGAGAGCTGCTTCAGCGCCCGCAGTGAACGCTCGGCGCGGAACTCCTGCACAAACCCCAGCACTCCGTTGAGCAGAATAATAGCGACGATCGTAATTGCATCCAGGTATTCGCCCAGAAGGCCGGATACCAGCGTTGCCCCCATCAGCACAAGCACCATAAAGTCCTTGAACTGGTTCAGCAGCAAGGTCAGCGGCGAGACTGTTTTGCCTTCAGACAGCTCGTTGTACCCGCTCTCTTGGCGTCTTTCCGCGGCTGTCTCTCCGCTTAGGCCCGCTCCCGGATGAACGCCGAACATCTTCTGCAGTTCCTCAGCACCGAGCCGGTGCCAGCTTTTTTGTTCCATATCGTTTCTTTCCCCTCCCGGTCGTTTCTTGACTTCCGGCGGCGCACAGCTTTTCCACCTGTTCATGACCAAGTGTATTCATGGTCGTCCCAAAATATCACTGCCTGGCCGCTTCTCCTTTTGCGCGAATGTGTTAAAGTATGGCATCATAGAGAGTAGGATATTATCTTTTTGCGACAGGAGAGCTTTATCATGGCATTAGACGGCATTGTTACCAGAGCGATCGTGCACGAGCTTCAACCCTTTATTGGTGCACGAGTCGGCAAAATATATCAACCCAGCACTCACGACCTTATATTCATACTGCGCGGCGCAGGCGGCGGAGGAAAGCTGCTCCTTTCCGCCAATCCGACCTATCCTCGCCTGCACCTGAGCGATCGCAACAGCATCAATCCGGCGGAAGCGCCGATGTTCTGCATGCTGATGCGCAAGCACTGCGAAGGCGGAACCATTGAGAGCATCACCCAGGTTGGCATGGAGCGGATCATTCATATCCAAATCAGAACTCGGGATGAGCTTGGAGATGTATCTGCCAAAAAGATTATCATCGAGCTGATGGGCCGCCACAGCAATATTATCCTCACCGATCTCGCCACCGGAACGATTATCGATGGCATTCACCATGTAACCCCGTCGATCAGCAGCTATCGTATTGTGATGCCCGGAGCTGCTTATACGGAGCCGCCTCAGCAGCATAAGCTGAATCCCCTCACCACCTCGCAGGAGGAGTTCATCTCCCTGATGGCATCCGCTGAAGAAGCTGCACTTCTTGCAAGCACCGGGGAGGAACAAGAACCGGAAGAAATCATAGAGGGGGATATCGCGGAGCTGCTACGTTCCCTGGAAGAACCGAAGGCGGACGGCAGCGGCGGCCCGGCACCCTCCGTTGACCCTATGGGCTGGATGGTTCATGCGTTCAGCGGAATGAGCCCGCTCATCGCCGGAGAGATCCTGCTGAGGTCCGGCCACCAGCACAATGCGGGCGGTTCCGCTGATCCCGCTCAGCTATGGGCTGCTTTTGACTCCATTATGTCGCCGGTAAGAGAGTTTCAGTTCTCTCCCGTTACAGGCTACAATGCCAAAGGCAAACCAGTCTTTTCAGCCATTCCGCTGACTTCACTTGGCGGTGACGCCAAGCACTACAGCTCAATTAGCGCCTGCCTGGAGGATTATTACGGGGATAAAGCGGAGCGGGATACAGTAAAGCAGCGGGTAAGCGACCTGATCCGTTTCCTGAGCAACGAGCGCAGTAAAAATGTGAAGAAGCTGGCCAAGCTCCAGAAGGATCTGGCAGAAGCGGATGACGCAGACCAGTACCGGATCTGGGGTGAGCTGCTATTTGCTTCCCTGCATACCGTTTCCAAAGGTGATAAAGAAGCAAAACTGGTCAATTATTATGATGAGAACCAGGCCGAGATCACCATCCCGCTCGACCCGCTGCTTACGCCATCCGATAATGCGCAGCGTTATTTCAAGAAGTACAACAAGTACAAGAACAGCCTGCTCGTGATTGAGGAGCAAAGGGTTAAAACCAATGAAGAAATCACTTACATGGAGATGCTGCTGCAGCAGCTGGAGCATGCCTCCCTCAATGATATCGAGGAAATCCGCGATGAGCTGGTGAATCAGGGCTACTTACGCGACCGCAGTAAAAAAGGCAAAAAGAAGAAAAAAACTACCCGCCCGACCCTGCAGGTCTATACTTCCTCGGAAGGTGTGGATATCTATGTCGGCAAAAACAATCTGCAGAATGAGTACGTCACGAACCGGCTGGCCTCGGCCAATGACACCTGGCTGCACACCAAAGACATTCCGGGCTCGCATGTCGTAATCCGCAGCGAAGAATTCGGCGACGCTACACTGGAGGAAGCGGCACAGCTTGCTGCCTATTACAGCCAGGCCAAGCAATCAAGCAGCGTCCCTGTAGACTGCACGCTAATCCGCCATGTCCGCAAACCGAGCGGTGCCAAACCCGGCTTCGTCATCTACGATCATCAGAAGACGCTGTTTGTCACACCGGATGAGGAGCGGATTAAAAGTCTGCCGAATGTTCTGCGGAGCTAACCAAGGAATAGCTAAGCTCAATGATATTTTCTGATCTTTAAATAAAAACCCCCGTATAACTGAGACGATTTCTCGTCCTGTCTTACGGGGGTTTTGTCTGCTGCCGGTCATAGAGCAGCTGGAAGTTTCATAGAAGGGGCGGCACATATTGTGCCGCCCTTCGTCGTTATTTGCGGTTGCCTTTCGCCTGATTCCGGAGCTGCTCCAGCACAGCCACCGGAACACTTACACTGCCCAAATCGCCATGGAAGACAACACCTTGACGCGCACCATGGAAGTCAGAGCCGCCGGTAACCAGCAGCCCGAATTCTTCAGCCATTGCCAAATAGCGGGCTTCATCTTCCGGACCATGGTCGGAATGATAAACTTCAATGCCGCCAAAGCTGTTGCGGGCAATAATCTTCCGCACCAGCTCATCATCACCGTAAATACCGGGATGAGCCAGCACCGGGGTCCCCCCAGCTTCAAGGATCCAGGTGCAGGCTTCTTCCGGTGTTATGCGCGGAGGCGATACATAAGCTGCTGCACCGTCAGCCAGATATTGATCGAAGGCAGCGCGCATATCCGCCACCACTCCCAGCCGTACCAGCTCATCGGCAATATGCGGCCGCCCGATGCTCTCATCCGGCTTTAGTTCGCGGCCCAGATTAGCTATAACCTGTTCCAGCGTAGTATCTATGCCAAGCCCTCGCAGCTTAGCGATGATCGCTTCGTTCCGCGCAGCCCGGGTATCCCGCTGTGCTGCAAGCCGTGAGAGAAACAGTTCCTGCTCGATATCTATATAATATCCTAGAACATGGATTTCTTTGCCTTCAGCACGGGTACTGATCTCAACGCCAGGTACGACGGTAATTCCGTGTCTCAGACCTGCTTCTAGTGCTTCCGCAACGCCGCTGACCGTATCATGATCAGTAATCGCTACTGCCGACAGCCCTTTGGCATAGGCAATCCGTACATTCTCCGCCGGCGGCTGCATGCCGTCCGACGCTTGGGAATGCGTATGCAAATCACAGCGCCCATGGAGTTCAGGGTTAGCATCTTTTCTAATTTCCAATTGCTTATCGTCTTCCTTCGGGTTATCCACACCTGTCACTCCGTTCCCAAGATTGATTATCTGCCTGCCGACTCCCATTCTTCACGAAGAATCCCCATTTTGACGGCATCATAATACTCACCCCGCACGATCCGTGCTTTACGGACACGCGCTTCTTCTACCATACCGCATTTAGCAGCCAGCCCCATCATCCGGACGTTGCCGGACCAAGTTCCTATGCCGAGGCGTACGGTATCAAGCGAATCAAACAGATAGGCCATCCACATTTTGAACGCTTCGGTGCCGTAACCGCCTGACCAGTACCGGGAATCAAAAATAACGATGCCGATTTCGAACCAGTTCGTAGCCTCCGACACCCAGTATCTGCCGACCGTGCCTTTTAGCTCACCATCAATTTCAATAATCAGCCGGTTCCGGGGTTCATCCGTTCCAGCAAGAGCTAATGCCCCCTGATATTTCCCGGCGAATTGTTCATAGCTCAGCTCCTCCAGCGGTTCATACGGGCCATCCCAGCGCTGAAACTCCTGGTCTTCTGCCTCATAGTAGTGATAATAGAGTTTACGTATATCGCTTTCGGTCAGATCCCGCAGTATAACCTTATCTCCCCGCACAAATACAGCCATTCTCCGACACCCCCGTCAATGTTATATACACAACAGCTTATTACCATTCATCCGTGTGCTCACGCAGAAAAGTCAGAAAGGTGACCGCCGAGATCGGCAGCAGCGTCGATTTCAGATGAATCGCATAGAATTGCCGTTTAAAAGAGGCATCTGAAATATTCACTATTTTCAGTAAGCCCAGAGTAACTTCATGTTTGACCGAAGAAGCTGAGATAATCGTGATGCCCAGTCCGGCTTCCACGGCTGACTTAACCGCCCCAGTGCTGCCCAGCTCCATCACCACCCGCATTGCTCCCGGATCGAGCCCTTTGTCAAGCATTTGCTCCTCCATCACCCTACGGGTTCCCGACCCTTGCTCACGCAGCACGAACGGATACTGCAGCGCTTCAGCCAGCGTAACCTCTTCCTTGTCCGCTAGCGGATGCTCCCAGGGAACGATCAGCTTCAGCTCATCGCCCATGACCGGTTCAAATACCATCGCCGGATGCGATACCGGGGCCTCAATCAGCCCGAAATTCAGCTGATGCTTATGAATCTCCTCTATGATCTGCGAGGTGTTCATCACCTTCATCATAATGGAGATATTCGGATAGGCTTTACCGAAGGGCCCGAGCAGCCGCGGAAGCACATACTCGCCAATCGTCAGGCTGGCGCCCAGCTGAAGCCGCCCCTCCAGCATATGTGTGAACGCGGACATGGCCTGATCTGCCTCCCGGATTAGCTGAATGCTCCGCCGTGCATAAGGAAGAAGGACCTGGCCCGCTTCAGAGAGAACGATTTTTTTACTGGAGCGGTCGAACAGCTTGGCACCAAAATAATCCTCGAGCGCCTGCACCTGCATGGTCACGGCAGGCTGTGTCATATGCAGTCTCTGGGCCGCAGCCGAGAAGCTTCCCTGTTCGGAAACGGTATAAAAAATATGTAGCTGATGAAAATTCATGCATCCAGAACTCCTTTATTGCTATATAAATTGCACCAATGATTTTTCTATTTCGGGATTGAACGTGTCTACAGGGAATGTTTGGACTTCCAGCCGCTAACGCTCCTCCAATTCCAAACTTCCCTTCCTCCACTTTTCCCTAAATATAAAAATTTTTAATTCAATTAAAAATAGCAATTCATTTTAACTTTCAAAAAAGACTTCCTCTTAAAAAAAGAACATGCAGCCTCAGCCGCATGCCTTCTTTGTAAATCGCTGTGCATTATCTGCGTTTGCGGCGCTTCTTCATCAGCTTCATCCGGCGGGAATTCCGCAGCCTGGAATAATACGTCTGCAAATCCCGCAGTTGTGGAGTCGCTGAGATCCGTCCCAGAAAGGATATGATGACCATGATATGCAGCGGACGGCCGGAAAGGCTGGTGACGCCTTCCAGCTGCTTGAACTCTGCAATTACAACGGTATCCTCGTCAATCAGGTACGCGTTGTATTTGCTCTGCAAATAAGGCTTAACCCGGTTCTGTTTCAGACATTGCCATAACCACGCGCCAATCTCTCCATTGCTGCCGTTGCCTTCGCCTTGGCTTACCCGGTCCGAATAGCGGCTCTGGGCATGAGAAGTTATCACGATATCAGCGACCCTGTAATCATTCAGCATGATGTGGAAGGGTTCGAACGCCCCCCACGACTCCAGCCCCTTGCCATGCATTCTCATCACTCTCCACCGAAAGGGTCTAGCATGCTCTTATTGTTGTCAATATTACCGCATAGACGCAGCTTGTTCAAGCGTACTGACCCTACTCCGTCGCTGAGAACTGCCCGTGTTAGTTGCCGGATCTGCTGACAACAAGGTCAGAATCGTCCACATAACTGCTGCCTTTGATCAGTTTGCATCTTTTCTTAATCCGCGCCGCTTCCTCGGAAAGGGCTTCGATTGTTGCGAACTGGCGGAATCGGTTAGTCACTACAGCAACGGAGATCGAGACCAGCGGGATTTTTTCCATGCGCCCCGAGCGGGTTTCCGCCAGTACATATTGCTGTGCCAGATGACCGGGGTGATAGAAGCCTTTTATAACTGTTTCGAACTCCTTAATGATCCTTTTGCAGCATTCTTCAAACTGATAATTATTTATAAAGATGATAAAATCATCTCCGCCGATATGGCCCAGGAACCCTTCCAGCTGCAGGGCAGAATGCTTCAGTATCTCTGCTGCCGCCTGAATCATCCGGTCCCCCTCTTTAAATCCGTAGGTATCGTTATACGCTTTGAAATGGTCCAGATCGATGTAGAGCACACTGAACTGCTCCTGCAAAAGCGACTTCACCATCCATTCATTGATACTGAGGTTGCCCGGCAGACCTGTGAGCGGGTTGAGAAAGCTGGCCGCAACCGCCTGAATCTCGGCAAAGTTGAGCAGCAGATCACGGACGCTAACCGCCCCGAATAAATGCTCTTCATGTGTTACAAGCACGTAGTCGTATAGATGTTCCTCACTTCTGTCCATCGCTAATCTGCTGACCTCTGTAATCGGCGTCTTATAGTCGACCACCAGCGGGTTCCGGTCCATAACCAGCTCCACCGGTCTGCCCATATAAAGCGTATAACCGTATAAAGTGCCGATCTGCTGATAAAAACGGATGCGCATGATCAAGGCCACGGCTTGTCCGTTTTCAGTAACGCAGACTCCCTGCAGCCGGGGGCTTGTTTTGAAGATTTGATCCACATACTCGCATTTATGATGCGGTGAAATCTCCGGAATCTGCTCAGCAATTTCACCGATCTGAAGAAACATAGCTGTAGCCTCCTCTTCCTGCAGCTTGAATGGAACCCGGCGGTAAGGCCCCTTGTACCGGCAGCTGTGCCGGTCTGCCCAGTGCATAGCCCTGTCCAAAATCGATGCCTGCCCGCTGCAGAAACAGCAGCTCCTCAGCCGTTTCAATCCCTTCTGCGATTACCCGGGTTGCCGAGCGCGCAGCATATTCCCTGACTAGCTCCAGCAGCTCCTGCTGCTCCCGGCTGCCGTGGATTCCGCGGATCAGCGATTTGTCCAGCTTGATAAATTCCGGTTTCAAATAGACAAGCGTTTTTAGGCTGTTATAACCGGAACCCGCATCGTCAACAGCAATCCGGAAGCCCTGCTCACGGTAATAGGACAACACCTTTTCAAAGCCGATATAATCCTGCACCGCCTGCCGTTCGGTCAGCTCAAAAACAATCCGCTCCGGTGACAATCCCAGCGACTGCAGCAAGGCCAGTGTCTCACCGCTTTTATGGCGGGCGTCATCCAATACCCCCGGATGGACATTAACAAAAACAAGCCTACCGCTCCCGGCCTCCGTTCTCGGCAGCCTTTCCATATACCGGGTAAGTGACATCCTGCGGCAATTTTGTTCAAACCTGTACATCTGCTCCGTCCTTCCGGCAAACTCGTAAAAATGCTCGGTAGTCGGAAAATGCATTGAAGCAGGGGGCCTGTTAAGCACCTCATGACCGAGTGTCCGCCCGGTTCGCAGCTGAAGAATCGGCTGGAAAAACGTATCCAGACGTTCATTATTCATAATATCCAGCAATGCGGATAATTGGCAAAGCGCTTTGACTTCCCCTTTCAGCCTGCCGTTTAAATGCTGGAGGTACTGGGGAATTACCGCTAATTTGTGGGACAGTGTCCGCTGTTTATTCATCTCATCACCTATATACTTTTCTTCGTGAATTTTATCACTCTTTTTACAAGCATATACGGGAAGTATTAAGCGGCGATAAAGTAGTCTGCCAAATCTCGACAATTAGACACAAAAATCCTCCACCCGCAGCAGCAGGCAGAGGATAACTCAGCCGGAAAGGTATGTAGGTACACTATAGAGTTGTGGCAGAGCCCGTTCCCTGGCCGGAGCTCAGCTCCAATTCCTGTTCTCTTCGCTGGAGGTCCGCCATGGAGGTCCGAAGCGCAGCCTGGCGGTCCTTTGAAATGCTTGCGGTAATACGTAAAATCCATAATTACCAGGATCAGCATCATGCCCAACATTGCATAGGCCGCGTTTTGATTAGGCGGAATCATCATAATTACACTGATGAACACGATCCACACCAGGGATAGCACAGCTACAATATTACTGTATTTGCCTAAATTCCATGGTCCCAGATGCTTGGGCTGGAACAAGCCTTTACGCTGGGCCAGCAGCTTCAGGAAGATCGGAATGCCGTATGCCACATATAGACCTACTACGCTTACTGCCGTGAGAAATACTAACGTTCCGTAGGCAGCATCCGGATTGATGATTTTAATCATATAATCAATAAAAGCCAGCAAAAAAGAGAGGGCGACGGACAGCCAGATCGCTTTGGCCGGTGTACGGTATTTCTTGGAGATTTCCGCCCAGTGTCTGCTTAGCGGCATCCCTTTATCCCGGGAGAAGGCATACATCATTCTGGAGAAAGAGGTGATGGAAGACAGTCCGCAAAACCACATTGCCAGGGTAATGAGCCACAGGATGATTTTGCCGAATGTGCCGCCTAGCGCCTCGCTAATAACATATATAAAAGCATTGTCCGCCGCCGTAGCCGCGCCCGCATCCTGAATCGACAAAGTCACAAAAGCCAGCATAATAAATCCGAAAACAAACGAATAAGCTACCGAGGTAAAAATCCCCCAAGGTGCGCGGATCCGCGGATTCACCGTCTCTTCTATGGTATGGGCGGACGCATCGTAGCCGGTAAAGGTCCACTGTGCCTGCAGCAGTCCGATCAGAAAGGCAAAGGCATACGGTTTGTCGGAGAACGTCTCTCCAACTTTGAATAAATAACTGACCGGCTGAAGATCGGATTTAGTGAACAGCGCCAGTGTTACGACCAGTCCCGCGGCAATCACAATATGGTACCAGGCTGAGAAGTCATTCAGTCTTGCGACCATGCGGATACCGATATGATTGCAGATGCCGTGGGTGAGCAGGATAACAATAAACGTGATTAGAATCGTGGTATCCGTCGAGGTATAGCCGAAGACATCCGACAGCAGCGGATCAGCGAACAATGCAGCCGAATAATCAATCCCGGCAACAATCCCGATCTGGCCGATCAGATTGATCCAGGCTGTGTACCAGCCCCACCGTTTGTTCGCCAGCACCGAAGCCCAGTGATACAGTGCCCCAGCCGTAGGAATCGCAGAAGCCAGTTCAGCCAGCGCAGCCGCTATCAGCAGCACGAACAGCGCTACCAGCGGCCAGCCGTAGCCCATCATCCCCGGACCACCGTAAGTCAGGCCATGGCCGTAAAGGGAGACAGCCCCGGTGAGTATAGAGATAATGGAAAAGGAGATGGCAAAGTTGGAGAAGCCGCCCATACTGCGCAGCAGCTCCTGGGCATAGCCGAATTTATTTAAATCCTTTTTGTCCTGCAGCAGTTGCTCATCTTTGATCTGATTCATGTCCATCTTCCTCTCCCGAATCACATAATGGATGCTACGTGCCATTTACCCCAAAAAGCTTTCATGAGTGGACTCATCAAATTCACGGATATTTTTATTTGCTGCCAGTGTAATACCAAGTATAACCAGACAAGGCAGCAGAACGCATAGGATACCCAGAACCATTTTCCTCACCTCCCTGGCAAAACCTCCGTTTTTGGTCAGGTGCATAGTGTGTACGGGGAGAACTCCAAGAGGGCTACAGTTGCAGACCGACACCGCTCGTCTGTTGCTCCAGTATTTTGGCGATCAGCCCGCCCAGATAGGCTCCAGCTTCTACAGGAGGGGTACCTCCCTGGTGGATATTCGAAACGACGATCCGCTCGGAATCAGTCATTCCATAACCGGGTTTGTAGCAGAGATACGCGCTCATCGAATGGGAAGTGATCAGCCCCGGCCGCTCCCCGATCAGAAGCACTATCACTTCCGGGTGCAGGATATCACCGATGGCATTCATGCAGCCTACCCGGCCGTTATGCACAAAAAACGGAGTACCTGCGGACAATTGGTGCACCTCCAGCGAATCCAGCAGCGCCGGGTAGATGTCCCGCAGATTACTCTCAATCGCATTTGCGCTGAGTCCGTCCGATACTACAATCTGCACTTGCGGCTGCTGAATACAGCGTTGCTTCAGGGCCTGGAGGCTGCTGTCAGGCAGAAGCCTGCCCAGATCAGGACGCCGCAGATACAGCTCCTTATCCAGAGCGCCCGACTCCACTGAAAATAACCCCAGTTCCTCCAGCAGCCCCTGGCTGACCTTACCGTAAACCGAGTCCACGGCCGCCGCATGGTCACAGCGCAGCTTCAGCTGCTCGGCTGTAGTGGGCCGGGTTCCTGCCCGGCCAGTCCCGATTCTGGCGGGTGTCTTTTGCTTTAACCACTCAACTTTGTCCACCTCACTGTAAACCATAGGATCTCCCTCCTTATAGTTTCTGGTGCTTCAGCATTACCGCTAACTCTCATGTCATACACCGCTTAATACTCACATTACACAAAAATTCCCGGGTCACCGGCCCGCCTGGTCAGCCGTCCGTTCTGCAGAATTCCCATGCCTTCCGCCCATGCGGCAAACTCAGCTCCCGGCTGGAGGCGCAGCAGCTCTCTCAAGGTGGCAATATCGTGAAAGCTGGTGGACTGATAATTGAGCATACAATCATCAGCCATCGGCACACCGATGAAAAAGTTAACCCCGGCGGCAGCCAGCAGTACGGACAGATTATCCATGTCGTTCTGGTCAGCCTTCATATGGTTTGTATAGCAGACATCGACACCCATCGGAATCCCCTGAATTTTTCCCATGAAATGATCTTCCAGGCCGGCGCGGATCACCTGCTTGCTGTCATAGAGATACTCCGGGCCGATGAACCCAACCACTGTATTGACCAAAAACGGCTTAAAGCGTTTGGCGAGACCGTAGCAGCGGGATTCCAGTGTGACCTGGTCTATGCCGTGATGCCCTCCGGAGGACAGCTCCGAGCCTTGGCCCGTTTCAAAATACCAGCGGTTCTCGCCTTTCGCCGTCCCTGACTCGCGGATCAGCTGATCCGCTTCTTCCAGCAGCCGCAGACTGATGCCGAATGAAGCATTACCGCTCTCGGTGCCGGCCAGACTCTGAAAGATCAGATCCGCGGGAGCCCCTTTACGGATTGCCCTCATCTGGGTGGTCACATGGGCCAAAACGCTGTTCTGCGTGGGGATGTTCCACCTTGTGATAACCTCCATCGTTTCATGGAAAAGGCGCACTATATTGTCTGTTGTATCAATGACCGGATTAATGCCGATCACCGCGTCGCCCACCCCATAGCTTAACGCATCATAGATTGAGGCTTTGACTCCCATCGGATCATCGGTAGGGTGATTGGGCTGGGCCCGGCTGCCCAGCCTGCCTTTCTGCCCGAGAACAGTATTGCAGCGGGTAAGCACCTCGCATTTGGCGGAGGCCTGGATCAGATCCAGATTGGACATGATTTTGGCAGCCGCCGCAGCCATTTCGCTATTAAGGCCCCTACCGATTGCCTGTACCTGCGCATCCTCCTGTGATAGTAGCTGTTCCCGCAGATCCCCCACCTTCCAGTGGCGGATCTGCTCATACACCGCCTCATCCACCCCTTCCTCAATCACCCGGGACACTTCGTCCTCCTCCGGGGGCAGCAGCGGGTGGGTACGGATATCAGCCAGGGTCAAATCAGCCAGCAGCAGCTTGGCTGCCATCCGTTCCTTCGCATGATCCGCAGCGATGCCGGCCAGCTGATCCCCGGACTTCTCTTCATTCGCCTTGGCAAACAACTCCTTTAAATCATGGAACCGGTAGCTTTCACCGAGCAGGGTGACCGTTAGTTTCATGCCTTTCAACTCCTTTATTCACGGCTGAAAAACAAGGGTTTTTACCGCCACCGGAATACAGTCTCCGTCCAGAGGAAAGCCGATGTCAATATAGTCACCATGTCTGACAACAATCTGATCAAGACAAATGCAGCGCTGTTCTCCAAGGGTAAGCAGATGGATAACATTACCGACTGCTTTGGCAATGTCGTTCTCACAAATTAGAATGATCACCTTCATTCCATTCCGAAGAGAAGCCTCTGTCGCGGCGGAAGCAATCCTGCGGATTACCGGATAGGTGGCAGGTATGAAACCCGGGAGGGCGACCGCAAATAGCAGATCTGCGGGTTCTCCTGTGCCAAATCTCCGTTTCCCTTCTGCATACGCCTTCTCCACTGCCGAAGCCAGCCCGGGCAGATCCCCCTCCGCGAGTTCCGGCCGGCTCAACTTTACCACCGGAATATTCCGCAGCGGCAGCAGTGTGCTATCCACAAATACAGTCGAGCCGCTAAGTGTCGTTGTATGGACTCCAGCGCCGATTACAGTTGCCCGCTGCGCCTCCGGTGTGGTCCTCAGCTTAATGGAGTAGTTCGCCGCGGTCTGGACCAGGGATTCAGCCAGCAGCGGACCAATGTCGCCAAATCGGGCGGCTTCCGTCAGGCTGCGTGTACCGGGCTGCTCCAGCAGCAGACCCACGCCCCCAGAGACCCACAGCTCTGATACTGGCTCTGCTGTGCCCGTTACTTCTTCAGGCTGGCCGTAGACAAGAGGGCAGCCCTTGGGATCACGCGAATTTAAGATAGTGTCCAGCAGCATGACACTCCATTTGCCGGTAATCTCCTTGAGCTGCTCCAACTCAGCAAGATCCCCTTCCGCCAGCCCGTAACCCTCTCTTCTCAGCCATTCCTCAATTACCGGGAACAGTTTAAGGACCTCTCCCTGTGCGCCAAGTCTGATCAATCGGCCGCCAATATGGAAATTGATAGTACGTGTGCAGCTCCCTCCGGCAAAAAATGCACAGTTCGCTGTTCCGCCTCCGATATCGACATTTACAACCTGGCCTGCAATTTCCTGTGAACGGGCCTCTGCCCCCGATCCTTTACCTGCCAGCACGGCCTCCAAATCGCCCCCAGCCTGGGCAACGACAAATTTACCGGCAAATCGGGCCAGATGATGCACAATCTGATCCGCATTGTGCTTCACAGCCGTCTCACCTGTAATAATCACTGCCCCGGTGTCCACATCTTCCGGCTGTAAAGCGGCTCTCTCGTATTCCCCGGCCAGGATAGCATGGAGTGCAAGGTGATCGATCTCCCGGTCACTGAGGAGTGGCGTACTGTACATGGGGCTTTCATACAAGAGCTTCCGCCCGGTAATCTTGAACCCTGGAAGCAATGATGCTCCGTAGCAACGCTCAATTTCCAGTCTGCTGAAAATGCATTTCGTCGTGCTGGTTCCGACATCAATCCCGACGCTTATAACCGAGCAGACTGTATCCGTGCTTTCCGCCTCCCTTTCTTGGAAGTTCAGTTCATAAGTAACAAAAAAGACGCCGTAAGCCCTGCATTACTTGCTCTATGCATGCCTAAAAAGCGTCTGTGTTTAAATCATATTGAGTTGGATGCTGTCTTCGATCATAGTATGACAGGGTTATATAAATGTCAATTTAAATCACATCTAATTCATTTTTATTTATATTATTCGGAGTATGTGTCATTTATAATAACTCAAAAGTCACAAAATTCAATATAATGTATACCTAAAATGGATTCCCTACTCAAAACCTAACATAATTGTTAACACAGGGCACAAAAAAACAGGCACCAGTGGTGCCTGCTTCTGAATGATCTATCAGCACATCCTACAGTCCATAGTAACGGGTCTTGTCCGGCCCGTTGCTAGTGTATTCCGTCTTCAATTCATTACGGTATGATCTTTCAATCTTACGCACATATGAGAGTCTGCGGACGGTCTTCATGACTTCCTCGGCGCGTTCCGCATTTACATACATTACAGCGTAATGCATTTTCCGGGATACATAATGCAGTGTCCCGTATTTCTCCAGGTTGCGTGCCGCTTTGACATCACTAACCCAAACGATATATCCTGTCCGTTCCGCAAACATAAGCTCAACCGCCCTTTCCTTCTCTCCCTCTTAGAGGCAGCTTATCCGCAAGAGCATTTGCCTCCGCTGCCGCATCCGCCCTTCGGCGACGGGTCATTGCTTGGAACCTTGATGCTGTCCGAGACTGAGAACGCGATTGCTTCAGACATGGAATGTAAAATATCATCCAGCGTCGCCTCCGCCTGTTTGAAGCGGACAACCTCCTCGAACTGCTCAAGCTCCTTCTCTACAGCCGTCACTTCATCCTTGGCCGAATGATAGTTCGGATGAAAATGTCCAAACCGCTGTGTCTCTTCAAACAGCTCCTTCTTGTTCTGAAGCCGCTTGACTATGGCCTGGATTTCGGGATTGGCGTCAACCCGCCCTTTCCAGTATAAGTAATCCGACACTTCGGCGGATTGGTTAATCATATCGCCTAATTCATAGGCGTATGTCAGCACTTCGGCCATATCGACCGTATTTAATTCCGCTACGCTCATGAACTTCAACTCTTTTCTGTGTTAATGTTCTACAGTAAACCGTAGACTACCTTATCATACCATAACCAGTTGCTTAAGCAGAAGAGGAATTTCTCCGCTTCTGCGGAATCAGCAGCTTCATCTCTTTCCAGTCCCCGGCAGCCAGCTCCGCATCTTCACGCTCTTCTGTGCCGGCAGGCAGCAGGCCTCCGGCGACTCTCCAGGGATTCCCCCGGAGCTGCTCGGGGATAAAATCGCAGATTTGGCCCTCCAGGGACAAACGGACCTTGATGCCCCATGTCAGAGCCTGCTCCATGACCTTTTGAGCCGTAGTAATATGATACTCCCGCCATTCCCGGAGCCACATTTGGGGAACAGCCTCTTCACCGGGCAGGATAAGTTCCTCTGAATCTGATGATGGAAGCGGCAGCGGCTGCAGAACGGCCCCTCCACCCAGCAATCCTATATGCGCTTCCTGTACAGGAAGCGCATATACGTCAGCCTTCGGAACTTTATTGTCCATAAAGTAAACCGTCTGTTGCGGCGGGACCTCCCCTTCACGACCGCCGATAATTCGCGGCGGGGCTAGTCCGGCGGCCGACAGTTCTTTACGGACCAGCTCAGTGCTGTCATGCCGTACGATGAAATGAAGCGGTCCCACCCGCGATAGGCTGCCCTGCAGCCGGGGATGAGCGGCGATGTCAGCAGCATCCGCTTCGCTCCGGCAAGCCAGCAGAATCACCTCGGACCAGGCCGTACGGCCGATGCTTCTGGCCCATTGCCTTAAGGTCAGCTCTACCTGAGCCGGCAATCCTCCCCTGGCATGGGAAGCCAGCCAGCTGATGACCGATTCTGGCGGCTGCCCCTGTTCAGCAGCCTCCTCCAGCTTCATCCGGCTTAGTCTGAAGCTCCATAGCTCATCGGCGTACAGCAGCTCCGAACAGCCAGCGAGCCCCCAGCGGAGACGGTAATTCACGCCAGGAGGAACCAGAACCTCGAAATCCGGCTGGACAATAAAATGGCCTTCATCGCCGCTTATTTGTTGCCCTTCACTATCCCCGAAGATGCCGGACAGATTATCAGGGTCAGAATCCAACATCTTACCGGTAACCAGCAGCGGTTTATGCTCTGTCCAGCGGAAGCACCATGCCCCACCTTCTGTATACCCCAGCTCACACCAGCCAAATCCGGCCAGACTGCCCAGCCAAGCCAGACAGGCTGATTGGAGAGCTTCTAAAGGCTGCTCAGCCGTAAGCTGAACCTCGGACATCCACTCCAGAACATCGCCCAAGGGATACCAATTGCCCTTAGAGAAGGCGGGAGAAGAGATAAGATATCTGAAATGCTGTGGTGCAGGCCCGTCTATTCCATAACGGTTCAGTATCACGTTAAATAGAATACTTGTCATTTGCAGCTCGCTGAGCCCAAGCCAGCTCTCAAGCTTCACCATATCCAGAAAATAAGCTGATCCTTGACGTTCCACCAGTCCCAGAACCAGCATCAGATCTACGATTACTGTAACCGCGAGCGGGCATGTCTCACAATCGACAGCTTGAGGAAACAGCCCCCGCAGGTGCTTATCCTGCACCGGCAGCAGGGCAGCCAGACGGCCCGCCTGCTTTTTGTGGATGCTTCCCTTAGCAGTCAGAGGAAGCCCTTGCTGCGCTGTGAACACCAGCGCCCGGAACAGCTGTCCGGCCAGGCCTGCATCCGCTGGACACTCCACGGTTACCGTTCCTGCAGGTAACGGCTTAGGTGTATGAGGGAAGCAGCTCCATTGAATAACTGCCAGCTCTTGTGGGGGGATTTGATACAACTGCTCCCCCCAGATTTTCTGCCGCAACTCAACCAGCCCTGCCTGGCGCAGCTCCAGCATGGCCAGCTGCAGTTCGGCACGGCACAGCGCCTCGGGGCGCAGCCGCTCCAGCTTCTCCACGGCAAAAGGCCGTGCGGCATGGGCGGCGCAGATCCGCCTCAGGACTTCCTGTGCCGGCGGACTCAGAGTCATCATAATAATAATATCGCCTCCTCCTGTTGGTCTCCCGCTCTGACGGCATATTCATAGCCCTGCTCGGTCAGAAACAGCCTGCGCCGCATAGCAAACTCCTGTTCCCGGCTGTCTCCGGTTACAAGCGTATAGAAATACGCCTTGTTCTCACCCGGTTTAGGGCGCAGGATTCGGCCCAGCCGCTGAGCCTCTTCCTGCCGCGAGCCGTAAGCGCCGGAAACCTCTATTGCCACCGAGGCATCCGGCAGATTTACGGCAAAATTAGCAACCTTAGACACCACCAGAACCTTAAGGCTCCCCTCATTAAATGCCGCATATAGCTCATTACGTTCCCGCTGCGGCGTTTTACCGGTTATCAAAGGGGCTTCCAGGAAGTCTGCTATAGCCTCTAACTGATCCAGGTATTGACCGATCACGAGCACTGCTGCTCCGGAATGCGCTGCAATAATCTGCCCCGCCGCTTCAGCCTTAGCCGGATTCCCTGCAGCAAGTCTGAACTGTTCTTTCCCTCCTGCATAGATATAACGGCTCCTTAGGGCAGACTCCATCGGCACGATTATCTCTACACATTCCACTGCCGCAATCCAGCCCTGCCGCTCCAGCGACTTCCACGGAAGATCGTAGCATCGGGGGCCAATCAGGGAGAAGACATCACCCTCACGCCCGTCTTCCCTGACGAGAGTCGCGGTCAGCCCCAGGCGACGTGTTGCCTGGATGTCAGCGGTAGCCCGGAACACCGGAGCCGGGAGCAAATGCACCTCATCATAGATGATCAGCCCCCAGTTACGCTCCTTGAACAGGTTCATATGAACAAACGGATCGTCCTTAGAGCGCCGGTGTGTCAGCATTTGATAAGTAGCTAGTGTAACAGGCCGCACTTCTCTGCGTTCACCACTGTATTCCCCGATTTCCTCTGCCTCCAGATTCGTCCGCTGCAGCAGCTCTTCCCGCCATTGCTCCACTGATGTTGTACTCGAAGTGAGGATCAGCGTTTCGCATTGCAGCTTCTCCAGCACAGCAAGTCCAACTACCGTCTTGCCTGCCCCGCAGGGCAGGACAACAACACCGCTGCCGCCACTGCCATGAAATAAGCGGACCGCTTCCCGCTGATAATCCCGAAGCCCGAAGACATTTTCTTTAGAAGCACCTTCATGGTATTCTCTTTCCTTCCAGGCAATGTTCAGTCTCTGGCCTTCCCGGTAGCCTGCCATGTCGATCACAGGATAACCAAGTCTGGTCAGCTCCTGCTTCAGCAGTCCCCGATTCACAGCAGGACATTCACATTCCATGAGCCCGGATCTGTCCAACTGGAGCCCGCTAAGCACTAGAAATTCCCCCAGTTCATCTAGCAGAGCAGGCAGATCAGTGCGAAGGATCATGAGCCGGTTATCTGTCATATGGGAATGCAGCTCCAGCCTGCCGTACCTGGATATGAGCCTGCGGATTTCTTCCTCCAGTCCGGCCGGTGTACCCCAACGAGACAATTCCTGCAGGCTGGCAATAATATCTTCCGCTGTCCTTCCTCCGGATGCCGCGTTCCATAAAGACAGAGGTGTAATCCGATAGGTGTGGTAGGCAGGAAGATTTTTCACAAGCTCGGCGTAATCAGCCAGCGCCGTTCTCGCCGCATCAAATCCTGGATGGCCGCATTCCAGCAGAATCGTTTTGTCTTTGCGGATAATGCATGACCCTGTCCCAGTCAAAGGGTCTCCTCCTGTCTTTTAACATTACAAGCTGTCGGCTCAGTATCCATTTCCTGTCAAGGTGAAGCAGGAAAAAGCCCACCTCCGCACGAATGCGGACATGAGCTTCCCTGTTTGCTTATTCAATGCAGCTGACGTTGCGAAATGTCGCTCAGCGCTTCTCCCGCTTCATCTGCGAAGATACGCTTCACGGCCAGATCGCCCAGCGATACGATACCGATTAGTTCGTTATCACGTGTTACCGGCAGGCGGCGGATCTGTCCTGAGGCCATAATTTCAGCCGCTTCATCTACAGATGCGTTCTCTGCAATCGAGGTCACCGGTTTGCTCATGACCGTCTCAACGGAGGTAGAGCCTGAGTGCTTGTCCGCATATCCTCTAAGCACCAGGTCACGGTCTGTTATCACACCAATGAGCTTTCTACCCGTTTCTGAATCAACTACAGGAATGAATCCCGTATCAAAATCTCTCATTTTGACGGCAACCTCATAAATGTTATCTTGCAGCGTAACGGCTGCAGGCTGTGTTGTCATTACTTCCTGGACTGTTTTCAAAAAAGAACCTCCTGTCTGCTCAGTAATCTACGGAAGTAGGTTCTCCCCGAACTATGCTTTTTATTCGCAATAATACGAACTATTCATTAAGACAGGAGTCAGCCAGTGCTACCAGCAGCTTCACACCATGCAGCATAGCATCCTCATCGAAATCAAATTTGCTGTGATGATGCGGATATACCGCATTTTTGTCCGGATTGCCTGCCCCCACAAAAATAAAGCAGCCAGGAATCTCCTTAACATAATAGGCAAAATCTTCGGCCGGCATGATCTTCTCCATCCGGATCACATTTACGGAGTCTCCAAGGGCTTCTGGAGCAACACGGAAAAATCTGTTGAACTCCGCTTCGTCATTGACGAGCGGCGGATACCCCATCATATAATCTACGTTCGCTTCTGCCCCGTATACTGAAGCTACAGAAACGGCCATTTCTTCGATTCTTCGGCGGATCAAATAACGGGTCTCCTCATCAAAAGCCCGGACCGTCCCTGTAATCCGGCAGCGTTCGGCAATAATATTCTGAGCAGATCCGCCCTGAATCGTTCCAACACTCAGAACGGCAGGCTGTAGCGGATCAACATTGCGGCTGACGATCGTCTGCAGCTGGGTTACAAGCGCTGCTGCGGCTACTATACTGTCTACCGTGCGGTGAGGGATGCCGCCATGTCCGCCTTTACCGGTGATATCAATAAAAAACTCATCCGCCGAAGCCATCAGCGGTCCCGGTGCACTGCCAATCGTACCGAGCGGCAGCGGTGTCCACAGGTGCAGGCCATAGACGGCATCTGCCCCTTCAAGTACTCCTTCGGCAATCATGTCCTTAGCTCCGCCGGGGCAGATTTCTTCAGCAGGCTGGAACAGGAAGCGAATCTCCCCTTGGAGGCCATCACGCCGGGTGCTGTAATAGGAAGCTGCTGCAAGCAGCATCGCTGTATGTCCGTCATGTCCACAGGCATGCATAACACCATTGTTCAGCGAAGCATATTCGCTTCCATTCTCCTCAGTGATATTCAGCGCATCCATATCTGCGCGCAGGACTACCGTCTTTCCCGGCTTGTCCCCCTTAATAATCCCGGTCAGACCGAAGCCTGCACTGCTCCGTTTGACTTCAATACCGAATTCAGCCAATCGGGCGGCTACATAAGCTGATGTCTCTTTCTCCTGATAAGACAGCTCCGGATGCATGTGCAGATGGCGGCGCCATGCCACCATATCCGGAAGCAGCTGTTCCAATGCAGTGTTCTCCATATCGCTTCCATTCCCTTCTTCCATAGCCCGCTCCGGCAGACCTGCAAACGCAACGTTTGCGCAGGTCTCCTGCCGCAAAGAACTATATTTCTTATATTGTAGCAGAAACGCAAAAAACTGTGTATCGATAGGCCCCGCCTACCTTGCGCATCCCCCGGAAACATACTATCATGAGGTAGAACATTAATAATTACGGTTACAAAATAATCATTATACTTCATAAGGGGGATATGTTCGCTATGATATTTGAGAACACTGGCCTCGTTGGATTAAAAAGCGACCTTCTTTATCTTGACGAGAGCGCGGCCAAAGCCGGATTCATCCGCTGGCAATGGGAATATTACCGCGCCACTTACGACTGTAAGATAGAAGACCATCAGAATGGCGGGGAATACTTCCTGCGGGTTAATACCCGTGCTGTCGAAGGCAAGCTGGAAAAACCCGATAGCATACTGGCCATTGAAGCCGTTTACTTGGGCAAGGCTACCTTTCCCCATGGCCTGGAGTATGACTCTCCGGTTCCACAGCCTATACTGGATACTGCCGCGCAGCGGATTCTTGAGCTGAAAGAGCTGCTTGAAGCTTGAGTACAATGAAGGGAAAGACAAGTAAAAAAGTCAGCCTGCCCAAAAGAGGAACACCCGATTTCCAGTTACTTATTCTCACCCTGCTGCTTGTAGGCTTTGGACTCGTCATGGTATTCAGCGCCAGCTCCAACCTAACTCTGGCAAGCGAAAAATTCGGCAATGATCCACTATACTTTTTTAAGAACCAGATGCAATGGGTAGTCGTGGGTACTGTTGTGATGTTCTTTGTAATGAATGTCCATTACAGCAAATTCAAGAAATGGTATGCCCCGATATTTCTGCTAACGCTTCTGCTGCTGTTTCTCGTTGCCTTTGCAGAGCGTACGAACGGCGCCAAGAGCTGGTTTAATATCGGAGGCTTTGGTATCCAGCCCACCGAGCTGGCCAAAATCTCCATTATCTTGTATCTTGCGGCACTGATTACCAAAAAAGGCGAACGGCTGAGAGACTTGCGCACTGGCTACATTCCGGTAATGGTTATCGTAGGAATCGTTGCAGGACTAATAATGATGCAGCCGGATTTAGGATCCTGCTTAATCCTTGTAGCGACAAGCGGTCTGGTCATTTATGCCGGAGGGGCAAGCATGAAGCATATTCTCGCTTCCATCGCGCTGCTTGTGCTTGGTGTCGGGATCGTCATGGGAGCTAAGACTGCTATTGAATCTTTGTCACCGCAGACCCAAACCGTCGCAGCCGACCAGAATTATAAAAAGGACCGTATCGAAGCTTTTTTGAATCCGTTTCAGGATGCCGAAGACGGCGGTTACAACATCATTCAATCTTTGATGGCGCTTGGTGAAGGCGGAACGAGCGGCGCCGGCTTCGGACAGAGCATCCAGAAGCTGCATTATCTACCTTATCCCTATACAGACTTTATCTTTGCCGTAATCGGTGAAGAGCTTGGATTTATCGGAACGACGATTTTCCTCCTGGTATATCTGTATTTCATCTGGAGGGGCATTCTGATTGCCCTAAGGTGTACCGATCCTTTCGGTACCCTAGTCGGAATTGGGGTCATGGGCCTGATAGCGATCCAGGCTTTCGTTAATATCGGCGGTGTTACCAAAACCATTCCGCTCACAGGGGTCACGTTGCCATTTATCAGCTACGGCGGCTCTTCACTTGTGGTCACCATGTTCTGTATGGGTATCATGCTGAGCATTTCCCGCGAGACTAACCGGCCGGCCAAAGAAGAAGTAACAAAATCAGTAACCACAGTCAGACAAGTACGGGCACGCTAAGCCTACATATACAACATTAGCTAAGGAACACAAAAAAGGCAGTCCGGAATAACCTCCGGACTGCCTTTTTGTGTACTGTCTTACGAAATCTCATCATTCTTGAAAGCTACGCCTTCCACCTTAACATTGACCTCAACAATATGAAGTCCGGTCATGCTCTCCACAGCCTCGCGGACGTTCTGCTGAAGCATCCGGCAGACTTCATGGATCGGAGTTTCATACAACACGATAATGCGTAAATCCACTGCGGCTTCAAGCTGTCCTACTTCAACGGTAACGCCCTTTTGCACGTTTTTACCGCTGAGGCGTTTCGCCCATCCCTCGGACAATCCGCCTGACATGGCTGCAATTCCCGGAGTCTCTAGCGCAGCCAATCCGGCAATCTTCGAGACGACGTCATTGGATATCCGTATGTTTCCCATTTCAAGTTGAAGTTGTTCCGCCATGCCATATCCCCCCTACACTCATTATCAATTATTGTAATTCGAAAACAGGCTAAAAAGCAAATGACTTTCTATCACACCCGTTTACACAGTGGATCAATTTGGGTATATTGAATTATGAATTCAACCTACATATAGAAACTGGGGTGTGTCTTACTTGAAAAAATGGATTTCTCCAGCGCTGTTGATAATCACATTTATCTTAAGCGCCATCGGACACTATGCAGACTGGGACCACACTCTGCAGTTCGTGTTATCCGCAATTGCAGTCGTATTTGTCGCCGGCTTTCTCGGCAGAGCCACAGAAAGTGTAGCCCACTATGCAGGCCAGCGGCTGGGCGGTTTTCTTAATGCCACCTTCGGTAATGCTGCCGAACTGATCATCGCCTTCTTCCTGGTCAAGGAAGGTCTTTTCGACATGGTAAAGGCCAGTCTTACCGGTTCTATCATCGGCAACCTGCTGCTCGTGCTTGGCCTCAGCATTTTTGCCGGAGGGATGAAGTTTAAGGTTCAGAATTTCAATGTTACCCTGGCCGGCTTGAACGGCTCGCTGATGATCGTGGCTGTCATTGCCCTGTTTGTTCCTGCTATGTTCTTCAATACCCACTCGATCACAGAGAAAGACACCGATGTGCTCAGTCTTGTCGTCGCAGGTCTGCTCATTGCTTCTTATATGGCCTGGCTGGTCTTCTCAATGATCACACACAAGAAATACCTGGCTGATGTCACCGTGGACTCTGAGGAAGAGCTGCCTAATGAGCACAAGCCGGCCTGGTCGATGAAACAGTCGATCATCTATCTGGTATTAGCAACTGTAATGGTCGCTTTTGTCAGTGAATGGCTGGTCGGTACGCTGGAGACGTTAACTGAACGCTTTGGCTTCAGCGAACTGTTCGTGGGTGCGTTCCTCGTAGCCATTATCGGTAATGCGGCTGAACACAGTGCTGCAATCATGCTGGCAATGAAGAACAAGATCGGTGCAGCAGTGGAAATCGCTGTCGGCAGCAGCTTGCAGATCGCCTTATTCGTAGCCCCTGTGCTCATCTTCGCCAGCTACTTTTTGGGGAATACGATGGATATCGTCTTTACCACCATTGAAATTGTGGCCATCGCCGTATCCGTGTTTATTGCCAAATCAATCATTCAGGACGGTGCGACCAACTGGTATGAAGGACTGCTCCTGCTGGCAGTGTACCTGATCCTCGGTGTATCCTTTTATCTGGTTTAAGCACGGGCTTCTCTTACATCTATAGCAGCACAACAAAAAACGCACATGAGCGGCCAGCAGGTCCTCAAGTGCGTTTTTATGATTAGCCCGGAAGCTCAGCCTAATTCTCGCGCTCTTTCGCTTTTTGGTTCAGAGCCTCATAAAGCACAGCCAAATTGCGTTCCAGTTCACTCAATACCTGCTTGCCGGTAAATTCAGGCACCAGACCCGCTCTGACCGCAAAATCAACCTCTCTTGAAAAGCCGTACATCTGGGTATCCAGCACTTCCTCATAGAGAGGGCAGTAACGAGTTGCCAGATTCTCCATCTGCACTTCGATGAGCTTCTGAATTTTATCGGCATCTTCTTGTAGAAGAGTGATGGCTTTAAGGTTAAGCTGTTCCTGCAAATCCGATGAAGTCATGCATTTTCCCCCCCATGTCCAAAAGTTACAGCTGCTACTGCTATTTAGTTTAATATTAGTCGAAATTCGGACCCAATACAAGAATTCAGTTTCAAGTATACAAAATAACCCCACAAAGCGGGGCCTTTCCACTGAAGCTTATTCAGAACCTTTGAGGGAACTCTGAATATATACTTTCTGATATGAACTAAAAACGCCCTGCCGTTTAGGGCAGGACGTCTCAGATTTGAATAGATTACTCAGCAACTACTGTAAAGTTCAGACCATGTTTGGCAAAAACTTCGCTCATTGCCTTCTTAGCCTCTTCGGCATCAGTACCATGAACATGAAGTTCGTAACTTTGACTGGAAACCAGAGTAGTAAACAATCCAAGGATACTCTTAACGTCAATGTACTTGTTGTCCGCCTGAAGAACGATAGATGAGTTGAACTGGCTTGCCGTTTGGGCAATATCCACGATTGCCGCATTGTTACTGGACATAGGAATCCCTCCGCAACTTGATTAGAAAAACTTAGTACGCTTGTTCATTTGTAACCAATTCCATGATACATTGAATCCGCTTACTCGCGCAAGGTGTTTTCTGTAAATACACTAAGAACATAAGAACACTCTGCTTGTTATTACATTTTATTTCAGGTTTTCAGGGTTCAGACCTGTAAGTTCAGGAATGACAAAAATGCCGTCCTTGCGAATCAACACATCATCAAAATAGATCTCGCCCCCGCCGTATTCTGGACGTTGAATCAGCACAAGATCCCAATGGATGGAAGAGCGGTTGCCGTTATCAGTTACATCATAAGCCTGGCCCGGTGTAAAGTGTAGACTTCCGGCAATTTTCTCATCAAACAAAATATCCTTCATCGGATGCAGGATGTAAGGGTTAAAGCCAATGGCAAATTCACCAATATGGCGCGCACCATCATCGGAATCGAGAATTTCGTTCAGGCGCACAGTATCATTGCTTGTCGCTTCAACAATTTTACCGTTCTCGAATCTGAATTTCACATTTTCAAACGTTATCCCGTTATATAGGGTTGCTGCATTATAGCTGATCGTACCGTTAACGGAATCGCGGACAGGGGCGCTGTACACTTCTCCGTCCGGAATATTTTTCTGGCCGGAGCATTTCTCTGCGCCAATCCCTTTGATCGAAAAGGTAAGCTCTGTACCAGGTCCTGTGATACGCACCTTATCAGTCTTACGCATAAGATCTGCCAAGGCATCCTGTGCTTTATCCATTTTGGCGTAATCCAGGTTGCAGACCTCGAAATAAAAGTCTTCAAAAGCTTCTGTAGTGGTATTAGCCAGTTGAGCCATACTTGCATTCGGGTAACGCAATACAACCCATTTAGTATGCTTAACGCGTTGCTCACTATGTACCGGATGCGAATAAAGGGCGTTGTACAGCTTCATGTTTTCTTCCGGCACGTCTGCCAGATCGTTGACATTTTCACCGGCACGGATTCCGATATAGCAATCCATCTGCTTCATCCGGTTCAGGTCAATGTCCGCCCAGGCCTTAAGGCCTTCAGGGGTAGCATATTGAAGCATACTGCGCAGGACGGTACGGTCTGTCAGCTGCACAAAGGGATGACCTCCGGCTTTGCCGACTTCCTCCACCACAGCTTTTATCAAATCTCTTTCGCTGCCGATCATTTCGACGAGCACGTTCTCACCCGGCTGCACATTTACGGAATACCCTACAAGGTTTGCCGCAAGCTTTTGAATTCTTGGATCTTTCATCCTTCTCTCTTCCTTCCTCTTACAGAAAATAAACATACTGTTCTATTGTAGCACGCCCACTACTTAGCGCAAGGTTTTCCCCTACAGCAGCTTCTCAGTGATACCCGTAAAAATCTACTTTGGTCACATAGGTTTCGACCTCCGCAGGGTCCCCGGAAGCGGGATGACTTACCGTACGGGTCCAGGTTAACCGCTTGGGCAGATTGCGCTTGGTGTCCACCTTTAAGAAATACACAGACGAGATCTCAGCTTGAGCCAGCTTCTGCTGCAGCTCCTTCTCCTTTTGTGCCCATAAGGTATTCATAGCTGTAGTAACTTCAGACCGTTGCCCTGCTGTGTCCTGAGCGTTGCCTGCAGCCGGGCGGATAGCCTGCATCTCCCGCTCAAGCTGTGCCTTAAGCTGCCGCTTTGCTTCACCGGGACTCAGCTTAATCCGCAGCACCTTGCTGCCCCTGGCCGAGCCCGTTTCCTCTGTCACCTGCTTCTCGAGCTGTTCCAGCTCTTCCAGCTGCCGCAGAGGGTTCAGCGCCGTAAGCGGATTTCCTGCCCCGGATTCCGGGGATGAAGACTGCATTAGCCACTCCCCGTCTTTCTTCTCAAGCCGAGTGTAGTATGCAGGAGTTGCCGAACGGCTCTGCTCAAGCTTATTCAGGCCTTCTAGTGCTGCCGCCTTCGTCCCTCCCGGCTCATCAGGCAGCAGTGAATACAGACTGACCTTGTTATGGTCCTCAATCTTGCCTCCATAATAAAGCGCGGATTCGGAAACAGTCTGTCCGCCGATCAGCAGCGCCGCCGCTCCTTCAAAAGATACCGCGTCGCTGCCGTCCATACCGGCGAGAACCAGGTTCAGCTCCTGCGCAGCCGGTTTGCCGTTTGAGGTCCCGCAGCCGCTGAGAAGCAGCAATAGCATTATGAATGAAGCCTTTCTCTTACTCCGATAGTTAGGTATATTCATGACATTCAAGCCTTTCCCGGTCGAGTGATTTGCTGTGGAGGGTTCAGGCTGAATAAAGACTCCACTTCTCGCCTGAACGATCTTTTATAGGTTCTCCTATCACATTTTGCTTATACTTCCTTTCTTCCCCGGGCAAAAAAAAGAACCCTTGCGGCTTAAGCCTAAGGATTCTTCACATTGACATCTGCATCTTTACAGTCGATCACGACCTGATTGCGGCCGTTGTTCTTAGCATCATAAAGCGCCATATCGGCCCGGTAGAACAGGGATTCTACGCTTACTCTATCATCAGTCCAGCTCCATTCCGCAATTCCGCAGGATACGGTAACACGAGGCTCCGTTTCACCCATCACCCGCTTGCGTATCCGCTCGGCCACAAACACAGCCTGCTGAACTCCCAGCTGAGGCAGGTAGACCGCCAGTTCTTCCCCGCCCCATCTTGCAGCGATATCACCTTGGCGGATCGAGGATTTCACAATTTCACTAACCTGCTTCAGAATCTTATCGCCTTTCTGATGCCCGTAGGTGTCGTTGACCATTTTGAATTGATCGATATCGACAACAATCAAGGAGCCGCAGAAGTCCTTAGACTGCCTTTCCTTGATCTCCTCGTCCAAATAATGGCGGGCATATAGCCCGGTCAGGCTGTCCCTGTTCGCCAGGTAACGAACCTCTGCATGTAAACGCGCATTCCCTACGGCAAGTCCGATATGGCCGGCCATCGCCTGCAGCAACCTGAAGCTGTCATAGGAAAAGAACTGAGGTTCACGGTGGGCCAGCATGATCGCTCCGCGCACCTCCCCGCCGACACTCAGCGGAGTAGCAATCAGTGACTGTGAGTGCGTTGCCTGCATAAGCTTGGACGTGGTATCTTCGGCATCTCTATAGTTAGACACTATAATGGGCTCACCCGTGATATAAACCTTCCCCCCGAGTCCATTGCCCGCATCAATAATCTCACCGCGGAGCGGCAGATAATTGCAGGCAATCGCTTCGAGGCCGCCCTTTTCTTCATTAAGATGCAGGATACAGCAGTAATCCGCATCGAACATCTCCAGCAGCTCTTCAAAGGCATATTGAAAAATATCCCCGAGCCGTAAGCTCTGGTTCAGGCGCTGGGTCAGCTCGTTACTCATCCGCAGCTCACGGATCAGCTGATTAGAGCGCTCATACAGCTTGGCGTTCTCAAAAGCAGTCCCCGCAGTATCTGCTACCATAGAAAGAAAGCGGAGATCTACATCGGGAAATGCCGGCCTGTCCAGCACCATATGAAATACACCGTATACTCCCTGTTTACCCCCAAGCGGCAGCCCGATTTCCACAGACCTCTTATCAGAACCAGCGTGGAGGGCCACACGCCCGTCCTTGAAGGCTTTGGCGCAGACATCCTCATCGCCCCAGCGCAACGGAAGCGGCTTGACTTGGGGGTGAGTGCTGCGATGATCCTGGGACATGAAAAGATCCAGCCGTGCTCCCGGATACATCGCTGAGATGCTGTCGATGACTTCAGTCAGCACAGCGTTGACATCGATATTGTCATGCATCCGCTGAACGATCTGAAACAACAATGACCGGCGGCTGCTTTCCCGTTCCGCATGCTGGTGTATACCTGCCAGATCCGACACAAAAACATGCTCAAATCTGTGGTAAAAGCAGGTCTGGAAATGCATAGCCATCGCTTCCGCCGTATGCACTCCCCCCTGTTCGTATTGTTCTGCTGTCATTGCACATCCAAGCAGGGCAAAAATTTCTCCGAGGCCTCTGGTCAATACGGGAATCGTCAGCAGCACTATCGCCGGTTCAGTTGTCCGTTCTTCTGCCGAATAAAGCTTTCCGGAGCGAAGAGAATATGCCGCCTCCGCTTCCCATTGCGCTTTCCAGCGTTCACTCCGGGCTCCGGACCCGTCAATGCCCTCAAGCCACTTCCCTTCGAAACTCAGCACGCACCATTCCCAAAGCTTTGCAAACGGAGGGACAGCCTGTCCCCGCCATTCTCTGAAGCTCTCAGCAATCAATTCGGCTGCATACGGAAAATCATAGGATACAATATCCGTTTCCTTGAGCCATGCGGCGGGATCATTGAGCTCTCCGCTTGATTGCATCGTGTCCTGCAACAGCATACGATTGTCTTTACGACCATATGCTTCCTGTTCCGACATAAAAAGGATCCCCTTTGCATCTCAAATGAGTTTCTTTCCGATAACATCTAATTAGCTATATTTTACTCTCTTTTTTCCTGCAATGCATTATATTTTCCTGAAAACCGGGATTTTTTTTAGGACCAAAGAACTAACGACAAAGATAGACAAAATCTCTTTAAAGATGCGCTTGACATTATATATTGTTTTCATATAATATTTATTGTTGAACAAGACTGTAAGAAGTCTTACTTGGGCGTAACGTTGTGTCACCCTCACGCATTTCGTTACTGCCAGGGCAGCGGCTGAACTTCCCCGGCAGAGTGAAACCAATACACGCTTTCACGGATACGATTTGCGGCACAAATAGGCCCTAACATGAAATTTCAATTATAAAGGAGTCTACTATATCATGGCACGTTACACCGGACCTAAATTCAAACTCAGCCGCCGTCTGGGCATTTCCCTTAGCGGTACAGGCAAAGACCTGAAACGCCCTTTCCCACCAGGACAGCACGGCGCTAACCAACGCAGAAAAGTAAGTAACTACGGAATGCAGCTTTTGGAAAAACAAAAACTGCGCCACATGTACGGCTTGGGTGAAAAACAGTTTAAAACTCTCTTCACCAAAGCACAAAAGCTCCAAGGTATCGCGGGCGAAAACTTCATGTTCCTGCTCGAAAGCCGTTTGGACAACCTGGTTTACCGTCTTGGTTTTGCTAACTCCCGTGCAGGCGCACGTCAGCTGGTATCCCACGGCCACGTAACCGTTAACGGCAAAAAAGTTGACATCGCTTCTTACCGTGTAAGTGTAGGCGACGTTATCGGACTTCGTGAAAGAAGCCGCTCCATGACTTCGATCAAAGAAGCTTTGGATAACCGTTCCCACCTTCCAGGTTATCTGGAATATGCTGATGGCTCTTTCGAAGGTAAATACATCCGTTTGCCAGAACGTGCCGAGCTGTCCCAAGATATCGATGAAAAGCAAATCGTCGAATTCTACAACCGTTAAGATTTCGCGTTTACGCGAATCAAGCAAAGCCTCCGGTTTTCCGGAGGCTTTTTTTGTGCTCTTCTTTAAATACTTATATCGGGCTGCGGACCAAGAATGTTCAATTTCAGTTTAACTCATTCTTTCCATTCCTCTAAAAAATTGGATCATGGTACATTTAGGTAAAATGGATAAATTGGAGGAACTAGAATGCTCTTAAGCAACGGTACTTTAATAATCCGCCAGGCAGTTGCGGACGACGCCCAAATTCTGTGTAACTGGTGGAATGACGGTCTCGTCATGGCTCACGCAGGCTTCCCGAACGGCCTTGGCATTACTGTCGATGAAGTAGTAGATACTCTCAGCTCCGGACAAGAACATCACCGCCGTTATATACTCGAGATCGCCGGCATCCCTGCAGGAGAGATGAGCTGCAGGCAGACTGCTCCCCACACTGTAGAGATAGGCATCAAAATCTGTCTGTTGCACCAGCAGAACCAGGGATACGGGACTGCCTTTCTGAAGATGTTAATCCGCTACTTATTTAAGGAGCAGGGGATCGACACTATCCAACTGGATACTAACCTCAAGAACTACAGAGCACAGCATGTATATAAAAAGATCGGCTTCCGGGAATGTGCTGTTCATTATGATACCAGGCGTAACCAACTTGGTGAGCTGCAATCCTTTATTGATTATGAATTAACCAAAGAAGATTATTTAGAGTATCCGCCGTTCCCATTATGACAAGCTCAATTTTGCAAACTTTCGCTTACCTACCTGAACAATATCCCCGTCCTGCGGCTTAATCACCCTGTTCGGGTCCTCCAGCTTCATCCCGTTCAGCTTCACTGCGCCCTGCTGAATGCTCCTTCTTGCCTCACTGTTTGAGTCTGCAAAGCCCAGGAGAGTCAGAAGCTTAACCAGTGCGAGCGTGCCATTCACCAGCATATCTGCCGGAAGGGTGTGAGCTTCAATATCGTCAGGCAGGACACGCTGCTGGAACACAGTGATGAAATGCTGCTGCGCGGCCTCCGCTGCTGCTATACCATGGTACATGCGTACAAAGGTATATGCCAGCTGCATTTTGACATCCCTTGGATGTGCCTTTCCGGAAAACAATGCTTCTTTGAGCATATCCAGCTCCCCATTGCTGAGGTCCGTGACCATTTCATAGTATCTCAGCATCAGCTCATCAGGAATAGACATTGCCTTCCCGTACATTTCATTCGGCTTTTCATCGATACCAATGTAGTTTCCGAGGCTCTTGCTCATTTTCTTCACTCCGTCTAGCCCTTCGAGCAGCGGCATGAGCATGACCACCTGCGGCTCCGCCCCGTATTCCTTTTGCAGGGTGCGTCCCATCAATATATTAAATTTCTGATCCGTACCGCCAATTTCGATATCCGTCTCGTTCGCAACCGAATCCATCCCCTGCATCAGCGGATAGAAAAATTCATGAATGCTGATGGCCTGGCCGCCCTGGAAACGTTTGGTGAAGTCGTCACGCTCCATCATCCGGGCCACAGTTACTTTTGCCGATAAATTCACTACCTCAGCAAAAGTCATTGGACTCAGCCAATCCGAGTTGCATAGGATCTGTGTCTTTTCCGGATCTAGGATCTTGTACACCTGCTGCTTATAAGTCAGGGCATTACGCTGCACATCTTCTTCACTAAGCTGCTTACGTGTCTCAGATTTACCAGTGGGGTCCCCGATCCGTCCGGTGAAATCCCCGATGATCAGCTGAATGACATGTCCAAATTCCTGAAATTGGCGCAGCTTATGGAGTACAACCGTATGCCCGATATGAATGTCAGGCGCCGAGGGGTCAAGCCCCAGCTTTATGTTAAGCGGGACCCCTGTCACCACAGACTTTATCAGCTTGCCTCGCAATTCCTCCTGCGGTACAATTTCCATTGCACCACGTGAGACAGCTTCCAGCTGCCGTTCCACTTCCAGCTGCTGCTGGGGAGTCAACTCTTCCCATTTCATATGTATTCCTCCTTAAAAATCTGTCAGTGCTCAATGCATTTTTTCCGGTTAAGCAACGCAAAAAGAGCCTTTTACTCATCCCATAAAGGGACGAGTAAAAGACTCGCGGTACCACCCTAATTAAAGATCCAGCCGCGTCCGGACGCAGCCGTAATCCTTCACTTCATTGCGATAACGGGGCACGCCCCGGTTCCGGACTACTAAGCAAGCAGGTTAGTGCCTGAGGTTCCTCCGGACAGCTCCAGACTGTAATTCAAAGGGGCCTGCTGCCGGTTCGCACCACCCACCGGCTCTCTGAAACACATGGCATGCCTTCTACTGATGTCTTTCAATGCTTTTTGGATATCCAATTGAGTAAATTTATACCACATAAGCTTTAAATAAGTCAACACCCGCGCAAACCGGGTTTCCGGCCAGAAGCGCATTCAAAATCGGCAAATTGTGCTATAATAGTTCCGTTAAAAGGAGGATTATCGTCGATGGTTGAGGAGAACAAAAAGAAGACCGCAAAACAGCGTCCCGCGCGAAGATCCTGGCTCCGCAGGTTCGGTTCAGTCGTAAAGTGGATGTTTATACTCGGCATCCTGGGCATTCTGTTTGCAGGCGGTGCCGTGGCAGGCTATGTCACTTCCATAGTGAAGGATGACCCTGTACGCTCCGAAGAATTGATTCAGCAGCAAGTCAGCCAGAACGCCATCACCGGCTTTGCTTATTTCCGTGACGGCCAGCCTATCGGTCAGCTTCGCACTGAAGAAGACCGCAGGCTTATTGAATTTAATGATATCCCACAGCTAGTGATCGATGCCGTCCTCGCTATAGAGGACAATAATTTCTATAACCATAAAGGAGTCGATTTCAGCGGCACTGTGCGTGCCGTCAAACAGAAGCTGCTTAATGAATCCGTTCAGACCGGAGGCAGTACACTCACCCAGCAGCTGGCAAGACGTGTATTTTTAAACCTGGACCGCACAGAAGACCGCAAAGTAAAAGAAATTCTGCTGTCTCTGCGACTGGAGCGTTTTTTGTCCAAACAGGAAATAATTACAGCTTATCTTAACAAGGTTCCCTTTGGAAACGGATCTAACGGTTATAATGTATACGGCATCAAAGCTGCTGCCAAGGGGATCTTCGGGCTCGATGATCTCGACAAGCTGAATATTGCCCAAGCTGCATACTTAGCCGGGCTTCCGCAGCTTCCTTCCAAGTATTCTGCTTTTAACGGAGTAGGCGAATTCAACGAGACTGCCTTTGGCCGTGCCATGGACCGTCAAAAGCTGGTCCTGCGCCGGATGCTCGAAGAGAACAAAATCACCACCTCACAATATGATGAAGCGTTACTGTTCGACATCAAAGCTTCCCTGGCTCCGCACACGAAGAAAGCGTACGCTACATATCCTTATCTGATGCTGGAAACGGAACGCAAGGCTGCAGAGATCCTTCTCTCAATAAATGAAGAAAAGACCGATGCAACAGATCCCGCCGCTTCTACTGATGACACTGTACTGCTCGAGGAAGCACGCCAGCAGCTTATGACCGGCGGTTACCGTGTATACACCACTATTGACAAAAAAGTATACAGTGCGATGCACAGCATTTCAGAAGACAGCGACAACTTTACGAAGGACAGTAAGTCAAGAGGCAAGGAACAGACTGCGGGCATGATGATCGATAACAAAACCGGGGCTATCCTCGGGATGATCGAGGGCCGTGACTTCAATATCGAGCAGATGAACTACGCCACGCAGATGGTTCGTCAACCGGGTTCCACCATGAAGCCAATTGCTGCATACCTGCCTGCGCTCGACGCCGGATTAATTCAGCCTGCCAGTATCGTGGATGATGCGCCGATTATTTTGAAGGACGGCACCAAGGGATTTCATATTCCGAAGAATGCCAATAACCGCTATCAGGGGCTCGTTACAGCACGATATGCGCTCAACAAATCCCTGAACCTCCCTGCCCTTAAACTGTTTAATGACAAGGTAGGAATCGAAGCCTCCTGGGCATTCACTAAGAAACTGGGGATCACCACCATTCAGGACGATGACTATAATGCGCAAACCGGGGTTATCGGGGGGCTGCGTTACGGGGTGTCCGTAGAAGAATTAACCAATGCCTACTCTTCCATCGGTAACAAAGGCGCTTTTAATGACGCCTATATGATCGAGAAGATCGTAGATTCGCAAGGTAAAATTGTGTATCAGCATAAAGTGAATCCGGAGCAGGTATTCTCCGAACAGACGGCTTATCTTATGACCGACATGCTGCGTACGGTTATTACCGAAGGTACAGCCAGCACGGTAAGAAGCAATTATAAGCATTTCAAAGAAGTGCCGATTGTCGGGAAGACCGGGTCTACACAGAACTATGGGGATGTATGGTTTATGGGCTACACACCAGATGTAACACTGGGTATGTGGGTGGGCTATAAAGAGCAGATCAACACTCTCCAGGGTGATACCCAAAAACGACAGGCACAGACGCTCTGGGCTAAGGTAATGAACAAGGTGATCGAGAAACAGCCTGAATTGTTCGTAACCAAAGCGTTCACAAAGCCTGAGGGTATCGTCAAAAAGACGGTCTCCGCATACAGCGGCAAGTTGCCTACAGATTTGACCGACAAATTCACAACAGACCTGTTCAATACAAAATATGTGCCTAAAGATAGCGATGACGGCATTTCCAAAGCCAAATATATAACATATGGCGGCGTGAACTATCTGCCTTTGGAAGGCACACCGGAGGATTTCCTGAAGGAGAAAATCGTCGTCAAGCGTGAAAAGCCAATTCAGGATCTGGTCAAGGAACTGTTGGCTGCTTTCCCGGCTATGAAAGAGCATGAACCGCTGGAATACTATATGCCGGAAGATGCCAAGACCGACTTCCCAACCGAAGTTGACCCGCGTGTTGATGACGGAAACGCACCCGCAGCACCAGGCGGTGTTAATGTCTCCTACAGCTCGGGTAAAGCCGTTATAACATTTACACCAAGCAGCTCATCCGACGTTGTAGGGTACCGGTTGTACCGTTCCTTAAACGGAGGTACCTTCAAGAAGCAGGCGGTCATTTCTGCCGGTGAAAATACCGTCTTCTCGCCCGGCACGCCAGAGACCGTGAATGCTACCTTCTACGTGACAGCTGTAGATGTAGCCGGCCATGAGACAGCTTCTGGCAGCGTATCCGGCGGGGCAACTCCGACACCGGAGGTAACGCCGACACCGGAGGCATTGCCGGGAACTGATCCGACACCTGACGGTGGCGCGGTACCCGAAGCAACCGAAGATCCCGGGATGATCATTGTGGATCCTGGCAGCTCGGATGTACCAACTGGCAGTGTCAACGATCCTACCGGCGGAAGCAGCAATGCTGCCGGCGGAAGCAATAACGCTGGTGGTGGGGGCAACAACGCTGCTGGCGGAGGCAATAATGCTGCTGGCGGCGAGAAGGGTGCCGGGAAAACAAAGTAACCGCTCCATCTCGGCCTATCAGAACACAAAAACACCGATTCCTCACGAAAGTGCGGGAATCGGTGTTTTTGTGTGTGTCTGCTTAAGCACGCCTAATCCTCGATTGTCGACAGATCTCCAGCCGGAAGATGAAGCTCCCAGGCCTTTAACACCCGGCGCATGATTTTGCCCGAACGGGTTTTCGGCAGCTTATCCTTGAATTCAATCTCCCGGGGGGCTGCATGCGCGGATAACCCCGCTTTGACAAAGGCAGCGATCTCATCCTTAAGCTCTATTGAAGGCAGGTAGCCTTCCCGCAAAGAGATGAATGCTTTGATGATCTCTCCCCTCAGCACATCCGGCTTCCCGATGACTCCCGCCTCCGCCACTGCCGGATGCTCTATCAGCTTGCTTTCCACCTCGAAGGGGCCAATCCGCTCACCGGATGAATTGATTACATCATCGATCCGCCCCTGAAACCAGAAATACCCCTCATCGTCCATATAAGCTGAGTCACCGGAAATATACCAGCCGGGAATGCGGAAATATTCGTCGTATTTTGCTTTGTTATTCCAGATGGTCCCCATCATGGAAGGCCAAGGTGTCCGTATCGCCAAGTTCCCCATCGAATAGGGGGGAAGCACGTTGCCACGGTCATCTAGAATCGCCGCTTCAATACCTGGCAGCGGACGTCCCATGGAGCCTGGCTTAATGTCCATCCCCGGGTAATTGCAGATCAGCTGTGCGCCTGTTTCGGTCATCCACCACGTGTCATGAATGCGCTGGTTATAAATCTTATCCCCCCAGCGGACAACCTCTGGATTAAGCGGCTCCCCGACAGACAGCACATGACGCAGACTGCTCAGATCAATCCCCTGCAGGCTGCTGAGGCCTGCTCCCATCAGCATCCGGAATGCTGTAGGTGCACTGTACCATACCGTAACCGCAAAGCGTTCTATCGTCTTATACCAGTCCTGAGGGCTGAAGCGCCCGCCCCGGACTACGTTGGCAACCCCATTCAGCCAGGGTGCAAAAATCCCATAGGAGGTTCCTGTTACCCACCCAGGGTCTGCGGTACACCAATACACATCATCCGGACGTAAATCGAGTACGATCTTGCCTGTATAATAATGCTGAATCATCGCCCTCTGCACATGGTAGACCCCTTTAGGTTTCCCGGTTGAGCCCGAGGTATAGTGCATAATAAGTCCATCTTCCAAGGTTAGCCATTCCGGCTCCAGTTCGGCTGCAGCAGTGGCTGTCTCCTCTTCGTAGCTTAGTATACCGTGTTCCGGATCTGCCTGAGCACCAACAACAATAATATGCTGCAGTTCTGGAAGCTCCTCATGCCTGACCCGCTTCAGCAGCTCCGGTGTAGTAACCAATGCCACCGCTCCGCTGTCCTCCAGCCGGTCCTTCACAGCTGTTTCCATAAAAGCTTCAAACAGCGGTCCGACCACTGCACCAACCTTTAGGACACCAAGCAAACTAAAGTACAGCTCCGGGCTCCGCGGCATAAAGATAAATACCCGGTCGCCTTTGCCTATACCGTATTTACGCAGAACATTCCCAAAGCGGTTGGAGCGTTCCTGCAGATCCGCGAAAGTGTACCTTTCCTCTCTCGCAGAATCGCTGTAGATGAGCGCTGTTGCCGCTCCACGCCCCTCTGCTACGTGGCGGTCTATGGCTTCATGGGCCATATTTACTTTGCCCGTATGAAACCAGGAGAACTCCTTCTCTACATCCTCCCACCGGAATTCGCTGACTGCCCGGGTGTAATCTGTCATGTTCGCATTTTGTACACGGCCCGGTAAAATTTCACTATGGACTTGCCCCATTACTCTTGCCTCCCCTACTAGATTGAATTAAGCTTTAAGGGCGAGATTCTTAGTTCATGAAAACTGTCAATGTACTAAATGTGAAATATTTATGTCGGAATCAGTATAACATAGGAAACGGTTACATTCCATAAATTAGTTGTTCGAGAGGAGCCCATTCATGGAGCACCGCAAGATACCCGTCTCACATGCATACGTATATCGCAATAAAGAAATTATTATTAGCGGTCCAATGTCCCCTGTAGTACTGCAAAGCCTGGACATCCATCACGATCTGGATGCCTTCCGCAAGCCGCATGAACAGCTGGAAGCACTCATTGAAATTTCGGGACTACCCGAGGGCCGGGTTATTACCGCAGTTACAGATAACATGCTGATAGGCTATGTAACCTTTCATTATCCGGATGAGCTGGAACTATGGTCACAGGGTGGAATGCCTGACTTGATTGAATTAGGAGCTATAGAGGTAGCAGACGCTTATAGGGGAGGCGGGCTTGGCAAACTGCTGATTGCCACAGCGTTTGAGCGGGAGCAGCTGGAGAATTGTATTGTTTTCACTACAGAATACTATTGGCATTGGGACCTGAAGGGCAGCGGGCTGGATGTATGGGCATACCGAAAAATGATGGAAAACCTGATGAAAACCGTTGATATGGTCTGGTATGCCACCGATGATCCGGAAATCTGTTCGCATCCTGCCAACTGCCTGATGGTCCGGATTGGAAATGAAGTACCGATGTCTTCTCAAGAGACCTTCGACAGAGTACGCTTCAGGCAGCGTTTTATGTACTAATTAGCGGGTGAGTACCGTTATAAAGCTTTTAGCATATATTCAAGAATGGCATGGGAACGCCGAGAGGCTAATACAGTGAACTCCTGGTAATTCACATGAGCCGAGCCGTCAGCCTTATCTGACATGGAGCGGATAATCACAAACGGTGCAGCATTCATGGTGCAGACCTGTGCAACAGCCGCCCCTTCCATCTCGGCACAAGCGCCGTTAAGCTGTTCCCGCAGATTAGCAACCACTGTACTGCTGGCAATAAATTGATCGCCGGACAGCACAATTCCAGTGATGGCATGCTGCTTCAGCTCAGAGCAGGCCTGCTCAGCCAATTTTACTAAAGACTCATCTGCAGTGAAAGTTGATACCTCCTGATAAGGGATTACCCCTTTGGGATAACCAAGGGCTGTTACATCCATATCATGCTGGATGCAATGGGAGGAGATTACGATATCTCCAATATTAAGGTCAGGATGAACAGCCCCCGCCACACCGGTAAACAACACCTTGGATACACCAAAGGTATCGAGCAGAATTTGCGTAGTCACCGCTGCATTTACTTTGCCTACTCCCGACTTGCAGAGGACAGCCGGCTTGCCAAAGATGTCTCCCGAATAGTATTTTATACCGGCTTTAACGGTGGTCTGCCTGTTCTCCATACTATTCAACAGCAGTTCAATCTCCTCATCCATCGCGCCAATTAAACCGATTAACTCACTCAATATGTATCCCTCCGTAAATTCCTCCGCCAAGCGGGAGGCTGAAACTTTTCACTTCTTCAACATAAAAAGCCCCCGAAGGAGCTTTCTACGAATTAATAATCTTATTTGTTTACATGATTGACAGACAAACGGAGAATGGTCTCATGCGGCAAAATAACCCGCGGATTCTCAACCGTCTCCTTCTTCATCAGCTTCGTCAAAAGCCGCATGGCTACCGCACCCAAGTCGTACATAGGTTGTGCTACAGTAGTCAGCAGCGGACGAACCATCGAAGCCATACGGATGTTGTCTACGCTGATGATTGAGAAATCATCCGGAACTTTAAGACCTTCATCCTGAATACTGTGGATTGCGCCAATAGCCATTTCATCCGTTGCGGCGAATACAGCTGTCGGTTTCTTCTTGAGTCCTAGGAAATACTTCATCGCTTCGACACCGGATTCGTAACGGTAGTTACCAATACGTACCAGGTCTTCCTGATACTCGATTCCTGCCGCTTCCAGTGCTTTCTTGTAGCCTTGGAACCGGGCATAACCGTTTGCAGGATCCTGCAGCGTTCCGCTGATCATAGCAATCTCACGGTGTCCGTGGCGGATTAGCGTGTTCACAGCATCAAAAGCCGCATTCTCGTGGTCGATATCAACCGACGGGTAAGTCCCCTTCTCATCACGCGTTGCGCAAAGCACGATCGGAACTGCAGAGGTCTGGAAAGCCTGGATATGTTCCTCAGTTACCGTTCCGCCCATGAAGAGCAGCCCGTCCACTTGTTTCTCCAGAAGTGTGTTAATTACACGAATTTCCTTCTCTTTGCGTTTATCGGCATTACACAAAATAATGTTGTAATGATACATATTTGCAATATCTTCAATCCCGCGCGCAATTTCTGCAAAAATCGAGTTGGAGATATCAGGAATGACAACCCCTACGGTTGTCGTTTTCTTGCTGGCGAGACCTCTCGCCACAGCATTTGGACGATAGCCCAAACGCTCAATTGCTTCAAATACTTTCTTCCGGGTCTGCGGCTTCACGTTAGGGTTATTATTCACAACCCGTGATACCGTTGCCATAGATACGCCTGCTTCGCGAGCTACATCGTAAATGGTTACCGTCAAATTACTCTCTCCATTGCGATAAATTTTATCGTTCGACTAATTAAAATTATGATACGACACTTTGTACAATTGTGCAATGATAACGCTTCATTTTCCTTTCAAAATTCTTTCAAAGGACCATAAAGCTTATCCTGGCGCGGTTCTATCTCCAATTGCCTCAATAAAGCCCTCCACTGATTTCCAGTAGGTTTATCGGCGCGGCGTTGATTCCCTTTGCTGTAATTTAACGAAAAATGCCGGAGACATCAGCAAGGAGTTCTACCGAAATCAGCGATAATCTGAACCTGCTTCTATCGTAACAAAAAGTCCGTGAAAAATCCAACATTCGTGAAAAATTTTCATTGATTTTGCAGAAAAAACTTTTCATTTCGCACTTTCTGCCGATTGAAGTGTCAATTGCGACAGTCTAGAACCAGTTTCTTCCATCCATTGATGGTCACCAAGCTCCACTGACAGCCGGTACACATCCAAAAGGACATCGATCCGTCCCTGAATCGCTTTATAAATGGTTTCTTCAAGCTCAGTCATTCCGCCGGGAAATATGCCGGAAGTAAAAGCATCCTTAAGTACACTCGCCCACTCATTCCGGTCTGCAAAGGAAAGATGGCGTCTGGGTGGAGTCTCTCCTAATTCGCCAATCAGCTTACCCAGTTCCTTTTTAATGAAAGGAAAAGGTTCATAACGTGCGCAGACGCCGCATGTGTAAACTGGAACATGAGTGATTTTGATCTTTGCGCTGTAAATCAGCGTATGCATATGTAGGGTCATGATTCCGCCGCAGCCGCATGACTTTTTAACCAGATTATCTTTTAACATCTCCCACACCTCAGGCTCAATATTGAAAAAACACGTGAGTCCGCCTTTTCAATTGCTATATTCGCCCTCTCCGCCTTAAATCCCTTCTCATTTGCATAAAATGATTTATTTGGTAATAAAGCAAAGGTTTACATGTTCCAAGATGACTTCATATTTCAAATTTGATAGAATAAACAGGATATGATGACTTGAAGGGAGCTGCAAAGATCATGAGACTTTCCGGTAAAAAGGTTATCGCGCTTGTCGATGAAGAGTTTGAAGATTTGGAGCTCTGGTATCCCGTATACCGTGTGAGGGAAGAAGGCGCTGAGGTGCATCTGGCAGGCCTTGAAAAAGGCAAAACCTATACCGGTAAATACGGCGTACCTGCTACAGCCGAATATTCCTGGGATGAGCTAAATGCGGTTGATTATGATGGAATTCTTGTGCCTGGTGGCTGGGCACCGGATAAAATTCGCCGTTATAGTGCCGTACTGAAGCTGGTGCAGGATTTTAACACAGCTAAGAAGCCGATCGGCCAAATCTGCCACGCCGGCTGGGTATTAATTTCGGCCAAGATTCTAAATGGTGTTACCGTCACTTCTACCCCTGGCATCCGTGATGACATGGAGAATGCCGGGGCCATCTGGAAGGATGAACCTGTGGTGACGGATGGACATATTATTTCTGCCCGCCGTCCGCCGGATCTTCCGCCTTACGGTAAAGCATTCTGTGATGCGCTGGCCGGGGAATAGGGCGTAATTAAATATCTTCAGAAAGATAAACAGCCCCGCCTCTACTGCTTGTTGAGGTACAGGGCTGTTTGTGCTTTATGGCAGCTATTTGCGGATGGGGAGCGATAGTGTCTCCTGTATTGGATTAGGATAGCCGGTTATGGTGAACGTCAGGGGCTGGGAATATTTATTGCTGCCGAGACCCAGATAATGCAGCAGTGGGATTGACTTTTTTTCCGCTGACTCCTGGCGCTGTGGAATGCTGATATCAAACTGGCTGGCTGAATGAATCTGGCCATCTGCATCCGTAAACTCACTGCCTATCATCAGGGAGTTGTATAATCTCTGCTTCGCTGGCGCTCTGAGATACTCCAGAATCATTGTAGAACCCTTATCAGTGCTGTAAAGTGACATTTTCAAATGATTGTCGGGCGCTTTAATAATTTCCTGCTTCTCCGTATCAATAATCAGTTCTGTTGCCTCCTTATCCAGCGCCAGAATTCCGCCGATCTGCAGCTTGAGCGGCTGGCTGAAGCGACTATCATTCGCAAACACCAACCGACTATTCCCTTCAACCGCCAATGTACGAAGCAAAGCCAGATTCGTAAAATCACCCTTGCTGCCCATTAAAAGCTGCGGGTTAAGCATCGAAAAGATTTGTTTGGTGTTCTGCGGATCGTAGGCATAATCCAAATAAACACCTGTTGTTGAAAGGTAAACATCATCAATCTGTATATGCTGTCCCGCAATAGTTAAAGTTTGGTCTATATTCTGGACTTCACCTGTTTTGGCCATCTGCTCTTTATCCAGCAGGATTGGCACGGACAGCTGAGCCAGCGTATTTCCGAAATCCGCAGGCTTATACTCCCCAAGCTTTACCTCGAACGTAATCTGTTCCGGCAGCGAGCTGAACTCTTCACCCCACTGCAATACTTCATATCCGCGCGTAGTGCCGGTCGGCACATCCTTGGCATTCCAGGCCGATCCAGGCAGGGTGTTTACCAGCTCATCTCCAGTTCCTGTAAGCTGCAGAACATTCACGCGGGCTCTCTGTTTGGTATTATTCTGAAGGGAATACAAGATAATAATCCCCATACGGTCTGCAGCAATTCCGTCTACCGTCAGCACAAATCCATTCTGCCGGGCTGTAGCACCGCTGACACGCTGTATCAAACCTGCTTCGATCGCAGAAAGTACGGTAGTGTTATCGTATCCCGCAGGATTAATGCCTGCCACTACCCGGTACTCGTCGAACTCTCCAGTTCTCTGGACCATTTCCGGCGGAATCTGAGCACTGTGAGGCCTCACAACCTGCTGACCAATCCAAGGGAATGCGAAGAGCAGGGCAGCAGCCATAACTACCGTAATACATATTGCAAACCGCTTTTTGACTGCAGAAATACGGTAACGAACTGGTTGTAACATCCCGCTTCGTATTGCCGCCTGCAACTTGATCTCCGGCACCTCCTCCACCTGTCCGGATAATTCCTCAAAATAATCCTTCAGCAGCTTTTCCTCATTACCGGCCATTAGTAAGCCCCCCTTTCAGTTTGTCACGCAGCTGCTTTAACCCTTTATTCAGCCAGGTCTTCACCGTCCCTTCGGGCTTGCCGAGTACTTCCGCAATCTCTGTCAGGGTCATATCACGGTAATATTTCAGCACCAGCACCTGGCGGTATTTCAGTTTCACGCTGTCAAGTGCCTGCTCCATGTCCAACTTGCGGTCACTGGTCATTTCCATCAATCCATCATTGCCGTTATGGGTAGGCTTTACGGAAGCCAGCCGCTGTCTACGCTTCAATTCATCCTTGCAGCAGTTGATCAGTATTCGCGTGACCCAGGGTGCAAACCGTTCCGGATCTTTGAGACTTTTACGCTTCATCCAAGCCCGGTACGTAGCTTCCTGCAGCATTTCGAGCGCATCCGCTTCACTCCGGAAGTAGCTGTATGCGATTCCGTAAAGTATTCTTTTCTGCGCCGAGACGAGTCCGATAAAAGCCTGGCCGCTTTCTTCACCATATTTAACCCGTTCACCTTCCATCAGGTTTTCCATGCTCCGTTTTCTCTGCCTCCCTTAACAACAGCCTCAAAAAGCGCCCCTTTATGTACTTCTATCTATACTGACTCCTTTAAGGTAAAAACGGTTTTACTTTTTTTGCTAACGACATTCTTGGAGCAGTAACGCAAAAAGCCCGGCGTATCCGCCGGACCCTTCACTTCATCGAATATACTTTGGCTGCCTGATCATTACAAGGTTTTCTCTTTTGGTGCCTCGCCTGTAGCTCCGCTTCGTACGGCGAATGCGCTTAGCACCTCTTCCGTCTGCAGGCTTGTCCGGTGACGGAAACAAGCCTTGGCAATCTCTTTAGCTTCCGCAGCTAATGTATTAAGTGTGCGGTGCTTCACCCGCAGCAGCGCCTGCGGTGACATACTGAGAGTGCGGATGCCCAGCTCCAGCCAGAGCGGAAGCGAGCGCTCATCAGCAGCCATCTCGCCGCATACGCTAACGTCGATGCCAACATCCCGTGCAGCCTGCACGGTCATCCGGATCATACGCAGTACAGCCGGATGATACGGGTGGTACATATGGGCAATCTGCTCATTCATCCGGTCAACCGCCAGTACATATTGCACCAGATCGTTCGTGCCAATGCTGAAAAAGTCAACTTCTTCCGCCAGCAGCTCCGCAATCATAACAGCAGCCGGAACCTCAATCATGATGCCGACGGGTATTTTATGGTTATAAGGAATTCCCTGCTCATCCAGCTCATTCTTCACTTCATTCAGTATGGCTTTGGCCGCCTGAACCTCTTCTACCGATGAAATCATCGGGAACATCAGCTTGACATTTCCATAGTGGCTGGCCCGCAAAATCGCAGTCAGCTGCGTTTTGAACATATCCTTGCGGTCCAGACTGATGCGGATTGCGCGGTAGCCAAGGAACGGGTTCTGCTCCTCCGGCAGCTGGAAATAATCCAGGTGCTTGTCCCCCCCGATATCAAGGGTACGAATCACTACACTGTTGCTGCCCACCTTCTCGGCAACCAGCTTGTAGACTTCAAATTGTTCTTCTTCTGTCGGGAACGAGTGGCGGTCCATATACAAAAACTCTGTACGGAACAGCCCAACGCCTTCCGCCCCATACTTCAACGCCATATCCAGCTCCTTGACGGAGCTGATATTGCCGGCGAGGTGCAGCGACGCACCATCTTTGGTGACGGCTTCCACCGTCGCGAGCAGCTCGAGCTGTTCTTTTTTCTTCTGCTGCTTGTCGCGTCTTGCGGCGTAGGCCTGTACGGTGGTTTCATCCGGATGAATCTGTACTGTCCCGGTCTCGCCGTCCATTACTAGCATATCCCCGGTCTGGATCGGGCTCGTCAGCTTGTTCTCCAAGCCCGCTACCAAAGGAATGCCCAGCGCCCGGGCCATAATCGAGGAATGAGAGGTTTTGCCGCCCATCATAGTAACAATACCGAGCACATAAACCGGATTCAAGTGAGCCAGCTGGGAAGGCGAAAGCTCTTTTGCCACCAGAATATATGGCTGTGTATCCGACGGCAGCGTCACCTCTGGCGCTCCCAGCAGATGCTTCAGCAGACGGTTTCCGACATCCTTGATATCAACGGCCCGCTCCTTCATGTACTCATCGTCGAGCAGATCGAACATCGCAACAAAGTGATCGATTGCTTCCTTAACAGCTACCTCAGCCGCTTTATATTGACGTTCAATAATCCCGCGGATTTCACTCATGAATACCGGATCATCCAGGATAGCCAGGTGAGCGTCGAAGATACTTGATTCTTCCGGACCTACGACCTCACGGAATTCTTTTTTAATAAATTCTATTTCATCTTTAGAGGTACGGATGCCTTCATATAACCGTTCAAACTCCTTGGCCAGATCCACGGGATTCACTTGCGTATCCGGCAGGCTCCATTCCCAGTTCGGCAAGACAAAGGCCTTCCCGATGGCAACACCTGCTGCAGCGCCTATGCCCTGTATCATGCTTCGATCCCTCCAACATTACTCTCATGTAGTACCACGGACATTACGGACGATTGCCCCTTTTTCACGTTTTTGAATGGAGCATAGCTCCAGGATTTTACACGGTCAGGGTTGGTAATGACCATAGGTGTGGCAAGTGAAGCTGCATGCTCCTGCAAAAAGGCCAGGTCAAATCTGACCAGCAGCTGTCCCGGCTCCACACTGTCACCTTCCTGTACAAGCGCCTCAAACGGCCCTTTAAGCTGCGAAGTATCGATCCCTATATGCATAAGCACCTCAAGCCCCTCAGGCGTTGAAATGCCTACTGCGTGCATTGTGGGGTACACGTGCATTACCTTGCCGAAGACAGGCGAAACCAGTTCTCCTTTTTCCGGGAAAAAGGCAACTCCATCTCCAACCAGCTTAGCTGCAAAAATATGATCCGGCACCTCTTCAATCGGCATCATCCGGCCCTGAATCGGTGAACAGAATAACACTTGCGGGAGATCACGCAGCATCAGCTTATCGATCTCCTCGCGGATCAGCTCGGAGTAAGTCCCGAACACCACCTGCACGTTACCGCCGCCCAGCTTGATAATCCCTGCAGAGCCAAGGCCTTTTAGTGCCGCTGTATCTATATATCGGTCATTGTGTACCGTTAATCTTAGCCTTGTGATGCAGGCTTGTACCTGGACAATATTTTCTTTGCCGCCCAGAGCTTCCAGAATTAGCGGTGCCTGATATGGAATGTTACCTGCCCAATCCCCCAGCTCCGAGCCTTCCTCACGCCCCGGCGTCGGAATCTGGAAGCGGCGGATCGCCCAGCGGAACACATTATAATATACAATGCCATAGCCGATCCCGATCGGAATCAGCAGCCAGGCACGCTGTGAGAGATGCATATTGAGGATGAAATCAATCGCCCCCGCCGAATACGAGAACCCGTGATGAATCCCCAGCGCATAGGTGAGCACCATAGCTAGACCCGACATCACCACATGCAGTCCGAATAGATAAGGGGAAGCAAACAGGAAGGCGAACTCAATCTGCTCCGAAACCCCTGTCAAAAAGCAGACGAGTGCGGCCCGCAAGAAAGTCTTCTTAATCTTCGGCTTCAAATCTTCTCGTGCTTCCTGAATAATAGCCAGCGCAATCGCCGGCAGAGCGAACATCATAATCGGGAACAATCCGGCCATAAAGACGCCTGCTGTTGGATCACCCGCAAAAAAACGCGGCAAATCCCCCTGCACGACCGCACTGCCGTCAGGAGTGGTAAAGGTGCCCAGCTGGAACCAGAATACATTGTTCAGGATATGATGCAGCCCGAAGGCTGTTAGGACCCTATACAAAACCCCATATACAAAGACCCCAAAACCGCCGGCGGCCTGTATATCCCGGAATAAAATATCCAGCACATCCTGTAAGACCGGAGAAACACCGAGCATTACCCAGGCAAACAAGGCGGAGAACAGTCCCATGAACAACAGTACGAAACGTGAACCGCCAAAAAACTGGATTGCCTCTGGCAGTTTAATATTCTTGAACCGGTTATGCGCCACGCCGGCGACAATCCCGAGGATAATTCCGATGAGTGTTGCAGGCTGAACAGCCCCGTTGCCCATATTGGTAACAATCCGGTCATAGGTGAACATTCCCGCAAGCGCTGCAAGCCCGGCCGGTCCGGCCTGATTGGACAGCCCCCAGGCTACACCGACAGCAAACAAATAAGGCATGAAATAAAATATCCCCTGCCCCGCGTATGTAGTCACTTCGGATACCGAAGAAAGTCCCCATGCAGACCACGGTAAGCTGCCCAGACTCAGCAGAATGGCCGCAGCCGGAAGCACCATGGTAGGAAGCATAATGGCTCTGCCCAACTGCTGCAAAGATCCGAGCCAATTCAAGGTGACCCTCTCCTTTCGTTCTATAATGAATGGTAAGCGCTACAACAGTTTTTGTCAAAAGAATACGCAACACTTAGAATACCACGCTTTCCCGGGGGATGGGAAGGGAAATCGAAATTATGAGGCACAGAAAAAAGCTGGTCCTGCAGTAGGGAACCGGCAAGGGAATCGGCGGATGGAGGCTCACGCACAACATTTTTTATTTTGGTGGTTAAGGAGGTTATCGAGCTTATTTGTTTACTAACTATTTAAAAAACAGAATGGTGCTGGTGCTGCTAAGTGTATTTTTACAACTAAAATGTTGCAAATAGATACAAAAACTCGATTAAATTAACATCGTGTGTTAGTCACTTACCAGTCATAAACGTTTTTCAGGGTCCTATTCAATTCTGCTGTATTTCGTGCAATAGATTGGTTGATTTCATGTTCATTTTTGCAATCTATTGCACTTCGTACATCAGATTTCGCACGTATAGACCGAAAAGAAGGAAATCGGAGAATTCTGCAGTACAAAGTGCAATAGAATCCATTCAGAGGATGTTTTCTTTCAATCTACTGCACCAAATACATCAGAATTAATGGGAAGCCTCCTTTTTGTGAGTACAACTAGTGAATATCATTCTATACTTTTGCGAATTTTCACCCCAAGCACTCTTGTTTACCAAATTTGATCAGGTTGCATTGGCTTTAGCTCATAATATCGAACCCCTCGGCCACCCGCAATTGGCTTTAGCAGCCCTTTTCCGCTTAAAGTATCCAGCAGCCTCCGGGCGGTCCGGAAATTTATCTGAAAATAGTCGGTAACATCTTTTGGGCGAAGCGGTTTGCCAAGTTGCCAGGCTAGCCTCAACACTTCCTTTTCTTCGGAGAGCAGTTTGGTTACATTTTCTTTTCTGGCCAAATAAGGTGCGAGCGCAAGCTGTAGCAGCATTCTGCACACTTCTGGACGCTGCTGGACATCATCAAATGAGAAATGAAGCATCCTCCATCCCATTGCGGTGAGAAAAGCATCCCGGTTCAGCGCATAGCTGAATTTCTCGCGGTCCATATCCTTAATGTGGCTCTGATACCCATCGCATTCAATTCCGATGCGCGCACCATTCTGCGGCAGATAAGCAAAGTCCAGAAACTGTGATTTGCGGTTCCAGTCATACACCTCATATTCGGGATGTAAATGGTCTAGCGACTCAAACAGAGGCCACCACACGTTCTGTACGAACAGCTTCTCCGCAAAATGAAGACCTCTCATTAATCTCCCCTTACGTTCACCGCTTCTTTCTGCTGAATGGCGGCTGATCCACAGATTGTGCCCTTCTTCAAACTCCATATGGTCCCCTCCCGGCAAATAAAAAAAGAACGCCCATAGTTCGTAAGTAAACTTACGGTATGGACGTTCTTCGTCTAATGCCAGTATAACAATCCGGCCCGGCATTTTCCAGAATAAACTAACTGGACCCAAGCACTCGCTCTTGTTTGCCGGAGTGCCAGGTACCGGGTGCCCGGGGTTCCGGGTATCCGCGGTTCTGAGTTCTGGGTACTCAAGCTTCCGGGGATCATGGGGTTCTGGGTTCCAGGTACCCGAACTTTGGGGGATCATGAGGTGCCGGAGATTCCAGAGTTCCGGTGCGTCTGATCTATGAATCCCAGTCACGATTCATGCTTGTGTCCGGACGGCTTTCGCGTCCCCCCAAGCCCGAATGATTACGCTCGGCTGCGCCCGTGCATCGTAATAGCTTCTTCGACCTTGATGCAGCGGTCCATGATCGCAGTCATGCCGTGCTCAGCGGCGATGTCAGCCGCCTCCTGGCTGATAATGCCCTGCTGGAGCCACAGCACGCGTGCCCCGATGTCAGCCGCCTCCTGCGCAACCTCAGCGCAGAATTCACTACGGCGAAACACGTTGACGATATCAACCGGCTCCGGTATCTCAGCCAGTGTATGGTAGCATTTCTCGCCCAGGATGTCGCCGTCCACTGTAGGATTAACCGGAATGATCCGGTAACCCCGGCTCTGCATGGCATAAGCGACCATGTACGAGGTACGGTCCGATTTGTCAGAAAGGCCTACTACAGCAATATTGCCTGCAGAGGCTAGAATATCGCCGATCTGCTCACGGCTCGGGTTCTCAAAACTCATAATGATTTGCCCCTCTCTTCAGCTGTCCCCGCCTTAGGCCGGGATTCCCTGTGAATATTACGAAACACATTAATTCTAGACTTGGGTTCAGCTCAAAGCAAGCTTCTCACAAAAGTACGAGTACGTACCGATTTAAGTAAATCTTCGGCCATCAGCCCCTACGGTGATCAAGTCATATTAGACTCTACGCTCTATTCCTATTTTACCCATTCCACGTCGGCACCAAGCTCGCGCAAATGGTCAAAATATTGCGGGTACGATTTAGCCACATGGTGTGCGTCCTTGATCAGCAGCGGCTGACGGGCCCGAAGGCCGACCACAGTCAAGGCCATAATGACCCGGTGATCGTAATGCGCGTTAATGGTCACGCCGCCTTCTACGCCTTCCGGCGACCCATGGACGATGATCTCGTCGCGGCGCTCCTCGACCTTGGCTCCGGCCCGGGTCAGCTCGGCCAGGTAATCTGTAATGCGGTCACATTCCTTATACCGCAGATTTTCCACATTGTAGAAACGTGAGGTACCTTCGGCAAATACCGCCGCCGCTACCATCGCTAGTACTGCATCAGTGGCTGCATCACCATCGAATTCCACAGCCTTCAGGATTCCGTTGCCCTGCACATGAACTGTACCATTCTCATGGGTAAGCGGTACTTCCATCATACGCAGCACGTCGACAATTGCCCGCTCTCCCTGCTTGCTGTGTTCAGCCAACCGGTGGATCTTTACATCCGACTTCGTGACTGCCGCTGCCGCAAGCACAGCCGCTGATCCCGGATAATCGCCTTGTACAGTGTAGGATTTGGCTGCATAGGCCTGGCGGCCTGGCACTTTAAAGGACATGTAATCATCTGCAGCATGCACAATGATGCCTGCCTGCTCCAACACCTCTAGAGTCTGTCCGACAACGACCTTCGATTTCAGATCGTCCAGAACGATGATCTCACTGTCTTCCTCAAGCAGCGGCGTCAGGAACAGCAGCGCGCTGAGATACTGAGAGCTGACTGCTCCGGAGACGGTAATCTGACCGCCAGCAGGCTTGCCGCCGCGAATCGTAATCGGAAGCCTACCGTTATTATGCTCCACTTCAACACCCAGCTGCCCCAGCGCCTTAATCAGATCGTCATGCGGGCGTTTACCCAAGGAATCCGGGTATGTATTCACAAACGTTACCTCAGGGCTGAGCGCTGCAACAGCCATCAGAAAACGCAGCACTGCTCCGGCATTGCCGACATTTAATTCCTTAACGTCACGTGGGTTCCGGCCGAAGCCTTGAATCACGATCTTCTCGTCGTCTTCCGTCAGCACAGCTCCCAGATCAGCGATACATCTGCGGATTGCATCACTGTCTTCACTGTGCGCAGGATGATAAATGGTGCTTACACCTTCGGACAGAGCAGCTACCAGCAGGTAGCGTGTAGTGTAGTTTTTAGAAGACAGTGCTCCAAATTCTCCTTGCAGGGTAGGTGTCGGCCTAACAATAACGTCCATAATCCAAACGCTCCTTAATATAAGTAGTGTATATATGTAGTGCTGAGTTTGACATGGTAATCTAATGCTGTGTTATCATAAAATCATTCTTCAAAAAGAAAAGAGGTCTTTACCATGAATGATATTCCACAAATTACACCCGAAGTGCTGCGGCAGCGTCTTACGGCAGGTGAGGACCTGTGTCTGATAGATGTCCGTGAAGATGATGAAGTAGCCACCGGAATGATTCCGGGCGCTATTCACATTCCCATGGGCCAGATCCCGCAGCGTACCGCAGAGCTTCCGGCCGATGCTGAAGTGGTATTCATCTGCCGCTCAGGCGCACGCAGCCAGCGAGTCTGTGAATATCTGCAGCAGTTCGGCTTCACTACCGCCAACCTCAGCGGCGGGATGATTGAATGGAACGAAACTGCAGAAGAATAAGCTGCCCGCAAGCACACTTAAAAGCTCAACCGCGGTAATGCATTAAAATATGCTGCGACACTTCTACCGCACTCAACTCCGATGTATCGACCGTGCAATGCGCGAAACGGTAAGCCTCACGGCGCTGTTCCATTATGGTGCGGACCCTTTCCTGCGCGTTGCCGGCGAGCAACGGACGATTCTGATCCCCGCTAACCCTCGCAAGAATTGCCTCCTCAGTTGCTGTAAGAGCCACCACAAGACCATGGGCCAGCATGATCTCGGCGTTACCGGGCACAAGCACCGCACCTCCGCCTGTGGAGATTATTCTTCCCTCTCCCTCAAGCATCTGTAGCAATGCTGCCGATTCCAGCTTCCGGAAATACGCCTCACCCTCATTCCCAAAAATCTCCGCGATGCTCCGGCCTTCACGCTCAATAATCACATGATCCAAATCAATCAGTTCGTAGCCAAGCTCCTCTGCCAGCATTGCGCCAACCGTTGACTTGCCTGTAGCCATCATCCCAACCAGGATAATATTCCTGCTCCGGTTCGCCCTGTTTTCACTTTGTTGCTCCCTATCCCCTGTCATGACTACCCTCCAACCGCGACATTTGTCATATCATAACACAGGGTGAAAAGGTTGCACAAATAAAAAAGACCCGAACGTCCTCCCTCGAAAGGGAAGCTGTTCGGGCCGTAACTTGCGGTTTATCCCTTACTACTATTCAGACAGCCAGTTGTGGTGGAAGACGCCTTCCTTGTCCACACGTTTGAAGGTGTGGGCGCCGAAGTAGTCGCGCTGTGCCTGAAGCAGGTTCGCAGGCAGGCGCTCTGTACGGTAGCTGTCGTAGTACGCAAGTGCACTGGAGAAGCCTGGTACAGGTACCCCTTGGGTTACCGCTGCGGCAACCACTTTACGCCAAGCGGACTGGTAGGAGCTCATGATGTCTTTGAAGAACGGATCAAGCAGCAGGTTCTTCAGCTCAGGATTGGTTTCGTAAGCGTCGGTGATGTTCTGGAGGAAACGGGAGCGGATAATGCAGCCGCCGCGCCAGATTTTAGCCAGACTGCCGTATTTCAGATCCCAGTTGTATTCGTCGGAAGCTACGCGCAGCTGGGCGAAGCCTTGAGCGTAGGATACAATTTTGCTGGCAAACAGTGCTTTGCGCACGTTCTCGATGAACTCTGCCTTGTCGCCCTGGAAAGGCTCCACAGCCGGTCCGCTCAGCACTTTGCTGGCTTCTACACGCTCATCCTTCATAGCAGACAGGAAGCGGGAGAATACCGATTCGGTGATCATGGACAGAGGCACACCAAGGTCGAGCGAGCTTTGGCTTGTCCATTTGCCAGTTCCTTTTTGGCCCGCTGCATCCAGAATGACGTCTACCATCGGTTTGCCGGTTTCTTCGTCATACTGTGCGAAGATATCGGTAGTGATCTCAATCAGGTAGCTGTCCAGCTCCCCGCTGTTCCACTCTTTGAAGATGCTGTGCAGTTCTTTGGCATCCAGCCCAAGCACATCCTTCAATAATTGGTACGCTTCACAGATCAGCTGCATGTCGCCGTACTCGATACCGTTATGCACCATTTTTACATAGTGTCCGGCACCGTCAGGTCCAATATATGTACAGCAAGGCTCTCCGTCCACTTTGGCCGAAATTGCCGTAAGAATCGGTTCTACCAGCTTATAGGCACTTTCCTGACCGCCAGGCATAATGGAAGGTCCTTTAAGCGCGCCTTCTTCACCGCCGGATACACCGGTGCCGATGAAGCGGAAGCCTTTTTCTTCAAGCTCTTTGCTACGGCGAACAGTATCAGGGAAGTAAGCATTACCGCCATCGATAATGATATCGCCTTGGTCAAGATGCGGCAGCAGCTGCTCGATTGTAGCGTCAGTAGCTTTACCCGCTTGCACCATAATCAGAATTTTGCGCGGTACTTCAAGTGATTCTACAAATTCTTCAACAGAAAAAGTACCTACCAAGTTTTTGCCTTCTGCCTCGGCAATCAGATCATGTGTCTTCTCCGGGGAACGGTTAAATACCGATACGGTAAAGCCTTTGCTCTCGATGTTCAGAGCCAAGTTTTTACCCATTACCGCCAAGCCAATCACGCCGATTTGTTGTTTTGCCATCTGGTCCTCCACCCTTTGCACCCTGTATTTTTGTGAAATCCATTTCTCGCAGTATTAAGAATACCACCCTTTGTCAGATACAGCAAAGTTCCGTCTGCGAAAGAGAGATCAATTTCATTGACAAAATCCTTTTCAATCAGGAAATTGCTCACAATGACTATTTTACCGTTTTTGCCGCCAGAAGTGAACCCCTGCCCACAAGTCAAAAAAACTCAGGGCACCCCGGCCTGCGGGATACCCTGGTATCATTGCTGTTGATGTTCTTACCATTCAAGCATGTTCAATTCACGGGCCAGTTTAGCCAGTTTCACCTTGCTAGCCTCTACTAGCGCGGGATCCTCGCTTCGCAGCGCTTCGCTCAGGCGGTCCAGTTCCTCATCCACTTCCACTCTGCGCTGCTGGATCCGTTCCTCCCCCTCGCCGGAGTAGAATAGCTTCGTCAGCTCCTGATCTGATAGCAGCGGACCTTTCTGGTACAGCACACGCTGCTGATAGCCGGAAATCTCCACCAGCCGGATCACTTCACCAAATAAAATATTCTCAATAATGATCTGGCGGTCACGGAACCGTTTGACTACCGCATGACCTCTCATATCGCCAATCAGCTTCTCCATCCACTCGGACAGGCGCGCATCACGGATCATATAATCGCCTACTAGCTTATATCCATCCTTGATCTGCTGGAAGCGAAGCTTTACCAGCTTGCGTCCGGTGCGCACCGAAATCAAAAAAACACTTTCATTCTCACTCCAGTAAAGGGAATAGCCTTCTTTGATCAAATCCTTGATCAGCTCCTGAATATGCTGTCTGTCAAAGCGCAGCTCCAGATTACAGTACTCCACTTCATCATTTTTGTTCACGGCACTCCCCCCTAACAGCTTTGTTAATACAATGCAGCTGATCTGTATACATAGAGTAAAACTGACTGCCGGACCTCCACTTAACCTGTCAATAGCTATGCATTCGTCTTACACTTATTTTATACTTCATTTTATGTAGCGGTAACTTGGTTTATTGACTATTTTTACCCGTTTCCTGTCATTTCCAAACGGTGTCTCCTCATTTTACTTATGTCCCTATTAATTCAGCCCTTACCATAAAATAAGCCGCAAGCACAGGAACAACAGAGTTCCCTGGCTTGCGGCTTGTTAATGCGGATGACCGGCTTTATTCAGCTTGGATTATGCTTCAGCTTGGTTCTATGAACGATCAGCAGATGAAGGCCGAACAGCAATACCATCACCGCTGCACTCGCCAGAAAAGGCGCACTATGGCTGACTGAATCCCACAGCTTGCCAGACAGCACCGGCCCGGCTACCATCCCGGAGCCCTGCAGGGTCAGGAATAAGCCCCATACAGTACCCCGCTCACCTTTCGGCACCTGCTTGGCTAAAAAAGCATTCCAGGCGGGCAGAATAAGCGCATAGCTGATTCCGACAAGTGCCACAGCCACGAAGGCCAGCGGCAGCCAGCGCACCTGGGAGAAGAATGCCAGCGAGCAGGCCGCCAGCAGGAAGCCGATATTCAAAAAGAGCGTTGTTCCGATCCGATCTACCAGCTTTCCTGCTGGAATAAGCGCCAGTACCGTGATTCCTCCACCTGCAATCAATAGTAGACTGAACTGGTTCGGGGTCACATGCAGTTCAGCGCGTGTAAACAAGGTCACCACAGGGGTCATGAGCCCAATGGCAAACGCCTGGAGGAACAAAGCCGGGAAGAGCAGTCTGCTGACCTTCAGCGAGGTTCTTACCTGATGCATCGTACGCTTCAGACTCTTCAGGGGCTGTAGCGGTCTACGCTCCCCTTCCGGGGCATCGCCATGCATATCGCGTACCACATGAGTCGCCTGCCCGCCAATTCTCGAAGGCAGCAGCAGGGCAATCGCAGCCACCGCTGCGGCACAGCCCATGAGTACAAGAAATACGAACCGGTAGCTCTGTCCCCCATGATCCATCATGAAATTGACAACAATCGGTCCGATACCCGTTCCGGCGAGCGAAGCCATCTCCACCGCACCCATCGCTGCCCCGCTGCTGCCGCTTTCCGTGGAGCCTGCCAGTTCGGTGATGCCGGTCATGGTGCATGGCCAGAGGGGCGATGTACCGATGCCTAGAATAAGACAGGCTGCAGACAACGTTACGGCATCCTTAGCATATATAATCATACCGACAGCCACCAGAATCAGGGCCAGAGCCCCGGTCATGGTCCAGCGGTACCCGATCCGCTCCATCACCCAGCCGAATGGACTGCGAAAGAGATTATCACCTAAATACTGCAGGGCGAAAGCGAACCCGACAACAGTGACTGACAGACCCAGAATGTTCTCCATATAAACCGGCAGCAAAGCGACCAGCAGGGATCCTTTTACAAATTCCACCAGAAAGATGATTACCCACATCTCCATGATGAACGGCGAAGCCAGATTGATATGCATACGTTGTGCTACTTTGCCAGACATTACATCACATCCTAGTATTATGGTGATTGATTTGTTATACTGATGCTTGTCGTAAAAAAATAAATCTTGACGAAAGGTTGTGACAGCATTAAATGAATCAACACGAAACTCCCCTCTTCACCGCTCTTAAAAAGCATGCCGCCGGAAACCCAGTTCAATTTCATATTCCCGGGCATAAGAAGGGGCTAGGAACCGATGCCGAATTCCGTGAGTTTATCGGCGATAACGCGCTATCCATAGATTTGATCAACATCGCACCGCTCGATGACCTTCATCAGCCTACCGGCGTGATACTAGAAGCTCAGAAGCTGGCTGCGCAGGCCTTTGGCGCCGACTATACGTATTTTAGCGTACAAGGCACGAGCAATGCCATCATGACTATGATCCTCTCTGTCTGCTCGGAAGGAGACAAAATAATTGTCCCCCGTAACATTCACAAATCAGTGATGTCGGCGATTATTTTCTCCGGAGCCAAGCCTGTTTTTGTCTCACCTGTACAGGATGAGAATCTTGGGATAGACCACGGCATTACCACCAGCTCGCTGGAACGGGCATTAAAGCGTCATCCGGACGCCAAAGGAGTTCTAGTAATCAATCCGACGTATTTTGGCGTTGTGGCCGACCTGCGTTCGATTGTGGATCTTGCCCACAGCTACGGGGTTCCCGTACTGGTGGATGAGGCACATGGAGTATTGATTCATTTTCATGAGGATCTGCCGGTATCGGCCATGCAGGCCGGAGCGGATATGGCAGCAACCAGTGTGCACAAGCTGGGCGGCTCCATGACGCAAAGCTCGGTTTTGAATCTGAATGCAAAGACCGGCCTGGTCAACCCGCAGCGGGTACAGACGATCATCAGCATGCTCACAACAACGTCCACTTCATATATTTTACTGGCGTCCCTGGATACCTCCAGACGCAATCTGGCACTGAACGGCCACGAAATGGCTTCACGGACGATTGCTTTGTCCAATTACGCACGTGAAGCGATTAACAACATTGACGGCTTGTACAGTTTTGGAAAAGAAATTCTCGGTACAGAAGCCACCTTTAATCTGGATCCGACGAAACTCAACATTCATGTTCGTCATCTTGGCATTACCGGTTACGAGACTGAGAACTGGCTCCGCCAGAAGTACAACATTGAAGTTGAACTGAGCGACATGTATAACATTCTTTGCCTGATTACCCCTGGTGATACCCAGGAATCTGTAGATAAATTGATTTCTGCAATGCGGGTGCTCTCAGCGATCCATTACAGCAAAGGTGAAATTTATGAGCTAAAGGTACAAGTGCCGGAAATTCCGCAGCTTGCCTTAATCCCCCGGGATGCCTTCTACGCAGACACTCAGGTGGTTCCGTTCCGCGAGTCTGCAGGCTATATCATAGCGGAGTTTATCTATGTCTATCCGCCGGGGATTCCTATTTTGCTCCCAGGTGAAGTTATTACCCAGGATAACATCGACTATATCATCGACCATGTAGAAATCGGTCTGCCGGTCAAAGGGCCTGAAGACCGAAGCATCAACTTCGTGAAAGTGATTGTAGAAGCCGAGCCGATCTCCTGATCGGCCGCTTCTCCCAATTAAATGTCCCCATACAAAAACCCGATACTGGATCAGTATCGGGTTTTGTGCATTAGAGCGCCGCTGCCTGTCCGGTCCGCAGCCTCTCAGCTACACTGAAATCTATTCTTGCTGGGCAAGCAGCTCATTGTAAGCTTCTTCAACAGCTTTCCATTCAGCTTCATCTTCAATGTTGTAAAGCACCATTTCTTCATCTTCTTCTTCCATACGCAGAATGATGCCGTCCGCTTCAGGGTTTTCACGTTCCAGCAGCAGTGCGTACAATTTCTCGCCTACGTCGAACGTTTCCACCAGCACCATTTCTACATCTTCGCCCTGCTCGTTCGTCAAGGTCAGCACAAACTCCTCGTGCTCATGGTCGTGATCATGTCCGCAACCGCATGCTTCACCATGTTCATGGCCATGCTCATGTTTGTGATCGCTCATTGAAATACCTCACTTTAAATTGAATTATCCTACATTTGGTATCGTAACACGTATGATAAGTTCAGGTCAATTTGAGGGCCGCCCAAAAACCTTAATCCAGCGCAGTGATTACCTTCTCCGACACAAGTACGTAATCAGAGCCCTTGGACGCCTTGATATAGAAGCCCACCCGGTATTTGCCGGCATCCTTGAAATCATACGTGAACTCCGAAGTCGGGAACCAGAAGTCCTCCTTCTTCGAACCGCCAAGCTCCTGCGACTGAATGTCCTTCACATTGCCGGAAGGATCGGTAATGGCAACCTTCACTGCAGCAATATCGTCGGTCAGACTGTCCACTTGGGTCAACACCTTGATTTTGAGCTTGCCTACATTTACATTGCCAAAAACCTTATCGCCGTTAAACAGCACGATTTGCACATTTGGCTTAAGGATCGTCACTTTGCCCGAACCGTCCCAGCTGACGACACCTCCGGCTTCTCTAGCCGGTATATAGGCTTTTCCGTCAATCAAATAGCCACCGTCGGCCATTTCCTTTCCATTGCTCCATACCCTAAGCTTCTGATTTACAGCGTCCGCGAACAATAATGATCCTCCCATTAGGGAAAAAACAACCACGCACAGAGCAATTTTTTTCCATCTCATAATTGAGACCCTCCAAATAATTCATGCTGTTAATATATACTACCAAGATTGCCACAAGTTGCGCAGGATTAAGGGGAAAATTTCAATACAAAGCTTAAAATGATACTATATTTAAATTAAGGCCTCAGCACTGAATATTGGAGGAACGATGCGATGACTGTAAATCTGCAAATGCTTGGTACAGGCGATGCTTTTGCCAAAAACTACTATAATAATAACGGGCTGCTTCTAAGCAGGGATTACACACTTCTGATTGACTGTGGAACGACAGCTCCGCGGGCAATGGAGAAGCTGGGCAGATCCTTCGCGGATGTAAACGCCGTCCTTATCACTCATATCCATGATGATCATGTCGGCGGTCTTCCTGAGCTTTCCAGGCTGATGAAAACTAAATTCGGCAGAAAGATGATCTTGCTGATAGCCGATACTTTAGCTGAACCGCTGTGGGAAAGTTTTCAAAAGAACAGCCCCGTGACAGCTCATAATCCAAGTTCTCTAGAAGACGCGTTTGAGGTCAGGCTGCTGAAACCAGGCTCTCCTCATAAGCTCTCCACTGAAATCATACTGGAGCTGATCCGCACACCCCATATCCGCGGCAAAGAAAGCTACTCACTCCTGCTGGGCGGAGATATCTTTTATAGTGCCGATATGATCTTTCAGCCTGAGCTGCTCCTGAAGCTGGTCCGTAAGCAAGGAATCCGTCAAATTTTCCACGATTGCCAGCTTAAAGGTCCCGGCGAGGTTCATACAACGCTTAGTGAATTATTGTCTCTGCCCGAAGACGTCCGTAAAATGATCCGTCTGATGCATTACGGGGATCATAAGCCTCAGTTCGAGGGAAAAACTGCTGAGATGACCTTTCTGGAGCAGCATGTAATCTATGCGCTGTAAGATCCACTAACCTTTTGGGAAGTAAACGAAAAAAAGGGCCGGACAATTACGCTTTAATAGCGTTTGTCCAGCCATACTTAGAACTGCGGCAGCTGATCCAGATTATTGCTTGGATCACCGTCTGCATCACCGCGAATGTACATCTCCCCGTCTCTTCCTTTGAACACGTTCACTCCCGCTATACTGCCGGCCTGAACCTCCTGAAGTGCCTGCTGGTAATCCAGCACTCGTCCTGAGGACGTCTGAAACTTCATCAGGTCACCGTCACCATTTCTTTGGGCTGCTATAAACCGCTCGCGTTCATTGTTCATCACTTGGGATTCATTCCTTCACGCTTGGATTAGCCATACGGCTCACCCCTATCTTGCCCTCAGCACCGACAAAATATGTACCTGTGCCCGTTATAGCTTTTTCTGCATTCTTACATGTAAAATACCGGCATCATAAAACGGCTCCGTAGAGATAACCTCATACCCCTGCTTGCTGTAAAAGTCCTCTGCTTGGCACTGTGCATCCAGCACGGAAAACTCAAGACCCAGCTCGCGGGCCCGCTCCTCCAGTGCCATCAGCAGAACACGTCCGAATCCCTTGCTCCGGTAATCCTTATCAACAGCAATCCGCTGCATCTTGGCAGTTCCCGTTTTATAATAAATCAGGCGTCCGGTGGCTACCGGCAGGCCGTTATCGATAATAAGCATATGATGTGCCTGATCACTGATCACATCGTATTCATCAATTTCTTCTTCCGCCGGTACCTTCTGCTCGTCAACAAATACCTTTTTGCGGATATCCAGCCCCATCTGAAGCAGTTCATCTGTAGTCACATGTACAATTTCCGCCGCCATGTTCTCCCTTTGTCCCCTCTCTATGTCAAAACAATAGTTGACCTATTATACAGAATTTTTGATTATCTGTATAGGAAAGTGCATTTCCTCCTGCCACGGCGGGGGCAGCAGGACTTATTCTGCCGAATAAACATCAGAGGAGATGGAACGGTCATAGACATCCTGCATTACGGGTGACAAGGGGCCATATAGACTATTCTGTTTGCCGCCCATGTCCGTCATCTGGTGTATTTCCACAGCTTCGGGAGGCTGATAGGCTGTCTTACAACCGGTTAACCCCAGGAGCAGAGCCAGACAGAGCCCCGTTAAGGGTATATTGAATTTTCGCATTGTTTATCCTCCTATCATCATCTGCTGTTTCCAGCTTTGACGATTGGGGGGATTATTAAACTAACGACTTGACTTCTGCTCAACCAGGCCGTAAGATATCCAGTAATTAGGATACTGCAAAAGCTGAGAAGAGAAAGAGTACTTTGGCCATTCTTTCACAGAGAGCTCCCGTCCGCTGAAAAGGAGCAAAGAAAATCCAAGGGAATATGGTCTCTGAGCTGCGCATCGAAGCCCTTTAACCGGGTTGTAGGCTGCGCCGGAACCCGCATCCGTTAACATGCTAGGGTATACCCGCGAATTTAGCGGCGTACCTGAAGAGGTGAATGCCGCAAGGCATTGATGAAGTTGGGTGGTAACACGTGAGCACAGGCTCTCGTCCCTTTTGGGGACGGGAGTCTTTTTTGTTGTTCAGACATTTGGCACAGAATGAGAGGAGAATGATCATGACTAATATTTTTATCGGTGGGGCTTGGCCATATGCCAATGGTTCCCTGCATCTCGGCAGGCTGGCAAGCATTTTGCCCGGTGATATTCTAGCCCGCTATTACCGCGCAAAAGGAGCTCAAGTGCTTTATGTATCAGGCAGCGATTGTCATGGAACACCGGTAGCTGTTCAAGCAGCCAAAGAGGGGGTGACTCCCGGAGAATTTGCTGGCAGGTATCATGCAGAATTTGTGGATTGTTTCAGTAAACTGGGCTTCACCTATGACTTATATACACGGACTGACCAGCCTGCCCACCATACCGTCGTACGTGAGTTATTCCTAAAACTGCGGGACAATGGGTACCTGTACAAAAAAACAACGCTGCAATGCTACTGCGAGCGGGATCAGCGTTTTTTGCCGGACCGCTATGTAGAGGGTACTTGTCCAAATTGCGGACAGCCGGCGCGCGGCGATCAATGTGATTATTGCTCGGCTCTGCTCGATCCTTCAGATCTGCTGGAACGGGTCTGTAAAATCTGTGGTACGCCGCCCGTTCTGCGGCCTACAGAGCATTATTATCTCGCACTTTCTAATTACCAGTCTAAACTTGCACACTATGTGGATACAACTTCGGGCTGGAGAGAGAATGCCGTACGGCTGACTCGGCGTTACCTGCAGGAGGGGCTACAGGACCGTGCAGCTACCCGCGACCTGGACTGGGGGGTGGATGTACCGGTAGAAGGATTCAGCGACAAAAAAATCTACGTCTGGATTGAAGCAGTCAGTGGCTACCTGTCCGCCAGCAAGCAATGGGCCACCGAAACAGGCGGCAGGTGGGAAGACTTCTGGCTGGAAAATCCCGGGAACGGCTCGCAGAATCCTGACATCCGGGCCTATTATGTACATGGCAAAGACAACGTGCCGTTCCACAGCCTGATATGGCCTGCTATTCTATTTGGCGCCGGCGGCCTACATCTGCCAGACCAGTTACTCGCATGCGAATATATGACGCTGGAAGGTCAGAAGTTCTCCACCAGCCGCAATTGGGCCATCTGGGTGCCGGATATTCTGAGCCGCTATCAGCCCGATTCGGTCCGCTACTTCTTGGTGGCGAACGGCCCCGAGAAGCGGGATACCGATTTCTCCTGGCGGGAATTTATTCACAGCCATAACGGCGAACTGCTTGGTGCCTTCGGCAATTTCGTCAACCGCAGTCTGGCCTTCGTGAATAAAGCATTTGAGGGCCTTGTACCTGAAGGTGTACTAGAACCCCAGTGGGACAATAATATCAAAGTCTTGTATACAAAAGCGGGGGAACACATCGAGGCAGGCCAGTTCAAAGATGCACTGGAATTCATTTTCAGTTACATCCGCCAAGCCAATAAATATTTCGATGAGCAAAAGCCATGGATTGAGCTTAAAGTAAGTCCCGTTTCCTGCGGCCATACGCTTTACAACTGCGTGCAGATTATCGCCAACCTTGCTAACCTGCTGAGTCCGTTTATCCCTTTCTCCTGTGACCAGATCCGCTCATTCCTCTCGCTGGAAGAGCCCTGCTGGCACAGCATCTCTGTACCTGCGGGAAGAGCTATTCACGGCTTGAAGCTGCTCTTCGATCGTATCGACGTTAATCGTATCGAAGAAGAAACAGCGCTGCTGGATAAACAAATAACCGGATCTCACTGAGACTCCGGTTATCCTGATTGCCATATGCTGGAGAGTGGGATTAATATAAATCTGCCGGGTATTTGACAATAACTGCTTACTTATCCGGCAACACTCATATTATTAAAAAGGACATCCTATGAGAAAAACACTAATTTTATTGACCCTCCTATTTCTGACTGCGTCTCCTTCTCCCAAACAAGAGCCTTTCTTTCGCAGCGCATACTAAGGTATGAGCATTCGAGAGGTCAGGGCAAGTGAAGATCTTCCGTATGAAACCCTGGATGATGGGGCGATGAAGATTTTGCAGTACCGCTACCCGTCACCGGAATCAGACAGCGCATATGTTTATTATTTTTTCCCGGAGAAGAGCAATTCCAGGTTAAGCATAGCCGGCTACATCTATTATATTGAAGATGATTATGCCAGAACTCAGATCGTTGACAAGCTTACGCAACAATACTTATATATTTATGGTGAAGGCACCTATAAGAATAATGCAAATTTTCAAGGGTATTCCTGGAATTTGCCGGATAAGGCGCTGTTCATATACAACGATTTGGGAGCGCAAGCAGTGGCGCAGTTTTATTATGATTATGGTTTTGTTCTGCAATAGTATTAAATCCCGGAAGCAAACCGCCCGCCTGATGCAATACCTTTCGGCGAGATTTCTTCAATCCGAGCGAGCTCTTCTGGTGACAGAGTGATCTGCAGCGCACCAAGGTTCTCCTGTACTCTGTCCAGCCGTTTCGTTCCTGGAATGGGGACGACATTGCTGCCTTGAGCAAGCAGCCAGGCTAGCGCAAGCTGTGAGGTTTTGCAGCCTTTTTGGATAGCCAGCTGTTCAATCAGCGCAACGACTTCGAGATTTTTGGCGAAGTTATCCCCTTGAAACCGCGGATAATAACGGCGGTAATCATCCTCAGGCAAATCGTCAAAACTCTTGATCTGTCCGGTCAGGAATCCGCGTCCAAGCGGACTGTAAGGTACAAACCCAATACCAAGCTCCTTCAGCAGCGGCAGAATGTCGTCCTCCACTTCTCTGCTCCACAGAGAATATTCAGTTTCTACAGCTGTAATCGGATGCACCGAATGAGCGCGCCGGATTACCTCTGCCGGAGCTTCCGACAGGCCGATATAGCGGATTTTCCCTTGTCCGACCAATTCAGCCAAGGTGTTGACCGTCTCTTCAATTTCCGTATTGGGATCTACCCTGTGCTGATAGTACAAATCGATGTAGTCCACTCCAAGCGAGTACAGGCTGGCGTCGACGGATTTTTTAATATAGGCACGATCCCCTTTAGGTCCTTGAGTATGCGTGACCCCGAATTTGGTCGCAATAATGGCCTTGTCTCTGCGTCCCTTAAGCGCACGGCCGAGCAGCCGTTCATTGCCGCCAAAACGCTGCAGGCCATATTCTTCACCATAAAGATCTGCAGTATCAAACATGGTGATCCCGAGCTCCAGCGCTCCCCGAATCGTATCCACCGACTCTTCATTGTCTGGCATCATCATCGTGCCGAGGCCCAGGGCTGATACTTCCAGTCCTTCATTTCCAAGTTTTCTTGTCTGCATCGTTTAGTTCCTCTTTTCTTAGGGATTGGATAAATGAACATGCATTTATTCTAGTCTCTAAGAAAAGAGGCAACCACAGTAGGATTATGCTAGTAAGATTATTACCAGGATAGAATCACTCCGCGTCAGATACCGGTGTATAGACACATATGTGCACATCAGGATGCTCTGTCGGACTCATAAAAGAATGGATATCATAAGCAGCAGTCTGTGCAGCACTGTCGGAGGAGCGGAGAAAAACCCTGTTTACTGTTTTTAGCTGGATATTATGCAGCTTCCACATCGCGTTAAACTCTGCACTTTCCTGCGCGAGTTGGTCCACCATATTTATATACCAGGGATCATTCAGATGTTTATCATAATAGGTTCGAAATACGGCTACGGAATGACGGGTGAACTCTTCCCAGTTGACCATGCGGCTCCGCAAAGCCGGATCAACAAATAACATGCGAAGCATAACCCGTTCCACATCAGGCCACGCGGCGAAATCAACAATCATTCTAGCAGCCTCATCATTCCAGGCCAGGATCTCCGAACGTTCATTGCTGATAAAAGACGGGTAGGACAGCTGCCCGATAATCTCCCGCCATTGCGGATTAAGCATCGTATTTATAGAAGGAATTATTTCCGGCTCATGAGGGTTCCATAACTTCATCAGATAAGTATGCTCATCCGCTGTAAGCTGCAGCGCTTTGCCGATGCTCTCCATGATCTCCCGCGATGCCGTCACTTCTCTGCCTTGCTCCAGCCATGCATAATACGTCGGACTCACACCTGCCAGTATAGCAACTTCCTCCCGCCGCAGTCCCGGCGTTCTCCGGTTGCCGTAGGACTCTTTGAACCCCGCCTGCTCGGGCTGAAGCCGGTTGCGGCGCGATTTAAGGTAATCGCCTAACGTTTTAGCTCTGCTATGTTCATTCAATATAAGCAACCTCTTCTCTTCACAAGCGTTGCTTCTTATTTTAAACTAACCGACTCTACAGATAAACTCTTGCAAGACAGTCCAGGCAGAAGCCGCACAGGATTTAATGCTTCTTAAATCCAATTCTTAATTAAACTATATATGTCTCGTCACACTCACTGTAAATTCAGGCCTAGTCTCATAGGCCATGTAAGCGACTTGACCCTTAAAATCCAGATAAGCCTGATACCTTGTACGGATCGCAGCGCTCGTGATCATATTCAGGGCGTTCTCTTTTGCGGTCCAGCAGCTCTCCGACGTCTCCTCTGAAACCGCTAATTCACCGCCCACGGGCCTGCACACATAATCCAACATCACTTTGGTAGGCACATCTGTTACGCCATCATGCCATTTGTACATTCCTGTATTGGAATAGACGCCGATTAAATGGGAGACTTCCGTCTCGATTCCGCTCTCTTCCCGGATCTCCCTTATCAGCGCATCCAGCAGATTCTCCCCCGATTCCACCTGCCCGCCGGGAAACACCCAACCTCCATGAAAGGTTTTGACTAAAAGAACCTCGCCTTGCTCATTTTCAACAATTCCCCCGACCGCTACAATATGAACGGGCATTGCCATGACGGCACCTCCATATCAAATGTGAATTTTTTCGCGTATCCTGTCCGCTAGTCAGACCCGCTCTTCCTGCCCCATGAAATTCTTCACCTCAGCGATTAGCGCAGGGTAGATCATCGGGTATGTTACTTCATCGGGTATTTCTGCAAAGCCCTTAATTCCCTCCATTTCATATAGCGGGAGTTGTCCGAACTTATGAACGGCCGCCAGATAGAGTTTGCCGAAGCTCTCAGGTACTCCCTCACTGACAACCGAGTATATGCTGATAGGATATAACGTATATTCCTCCGCTCCAGTCTCCTCATACAGCTCTCTGGCCGCGGCTTCATCCGGGGATTCATTCGGCTCAATATGACCACCGGTCAAATTCCCACGTCGACCGTTCACTATGTTTTGCCATAACCCAATGCTCATCCTGTCTTACAACAATAACCACATACTTTAGAACGGTTTCATCTACACCTGTCTTATGCATCGTTACTTTCACTGGCTGTTGTCCCCTTTGTCTGAATAGCTGGAAGAACTCCCGGATAACTTCTCCCACTTCTCACGGGTCTTGTCTTCGCCTTTGTAGTAATCCACCTTGTCATCTGTTTGATATAGCTCTTCGTACGGCAAAATATTGATTTTCCCGGAATCAGGATACTCTGCAACATCTAATCCGTTATTCGTCCGCAGATCCAAGTACTTGCATGGTGCCTCTGTATGATTAAACAGCTGATGCGCTCCTTCCGGGCCCGTCTCAAAAAACACAACATCGCCTGTGCCCAGCTCCTCAATTCCTTTTGGCGTTCTAAGCAGTGCCTTCCCTTCCATGATCACAAAGATCTCTTCCGCATTTCTATGAAAATGATAAGGGTAAGAGTATTTCCCCGGATCCAGTGACCGGATATCAAAGAACAAATGCTTCGAGCCCACCACACTCGCCAGCTTCTCACTGGTATGCCAGGCAAATTCCGGTACAGGAGACTGCTTTTGCTTAAATAAAATATTATGTTCATTAAAAATCGTCGCCATTTCCGCTCACTCCCGCCTTAAATTCTTCCCACATAAGATAACATGGTTTCTGTATAGTTTTCCATAATTTCCATCCCTCTAAATCCACCTTGAAACCACAATTTATCCTTCCACGAAAAAAATATTGCGCTCACCTGACATCCTGTGGTATTATAAATTTCGTTGCAGGACGGTAGCTCAGCGGGAGAGCACTATCTTGACAGGGTAGGGGTCATGGGTTCGAACCCCATCCGTCCTATACAGAGAAAGCCTTGTATATCAAGGCTTTTTTCTTTTTCTCTGACTAATACAAACACAGTATTAATGGTGTTGGTGCCGATTTGGTGCCCTGTACTATACTAAGGTAAAAGCTGGTGCCATCTTCGGCACCAGCTTTTTTATCCTTCTAACCATTTCATACTTCCTCTACCCTCTATATCAATCTTACAGATCATGCTATAATCCCCAAAAAAAGAGGTGATACCGATGAAATTTATAATCGTTATTTTAATTCTCTTGTTTTTGTTTGGTTTCTTCAAAAAGAAGAAGTAATTTAAAGAACCTTTGGTTTTGAGGGATAGTTCTACTCCCTGGTATCGTCGTACTGTGACGTAATATTTAAACAAAATCGCTTTCTTTTATTCGAACATTCATTCGTATATAATTAATTCACACCAACTAAAGGAGACCAAATTAGTGAACTCAATTGATTTAATTCTTTTAAATTTCAATGAAGTACGAAGAAGAAGTATTAAAGTTTGGACTTCTATTCCCCAAGAAAAACTATTATGGAAACCCGATAACGAAGCAATGACTTGTATAGAGATGATTAGGCATGTTCTAGAAAGTGAATATTATTATCATCTAGCTATCCAAAATCGAGGCAGTCTGGTAGTATTTGATTCTCCTTTCGAAAAACAACCTTTTTCTACCGTAAATGCGGAATTGAAATTTGCAGAACCCTTTAGAAATCACTTCTTAGAAACTATTAAGTCATTTTCTGAAGAAGATTTAACAAGTATTAAAATTGATCGTTCTGATTCAGGTTATATACGAAGTTTGGGGGACATGTTGTTAAGAGTCGCCTATCATGAATCAGTCCATACCGGCCAATTGCTGGATTACTTAAGAACGGCAAGGATTCCAAGAGTACGTGTCTGGGATTAACCTATCTCACAGGTGTAATCACTTAGGTGATACGCCTTTTCTTTTTTAATTACTACGCATTTTGCGTCTACTGTGCCACTATCTTACTCTTGTGACTCAGCTGTGTGATAGCGTTACCAAAAAAACTTTTTAACGCTTCCCCTTGCTAAAGTCACTTTTTTTGAAATACCTATGAGTGCAAATCTTGTGGTACAATTCACGTATCAGAACACTGATTGTGGAGGATTAATATGAAAAAAGTTGAAGCAATTATTCGCCCCGAGAAACTAAGAGAAGTGATCGATGCACTCCGTACGATTCAAGTCACCGGATTCACAGTGACCCAGGCCCAAGGACGCGGACAGCAAAAAAACACAACCGGAGTGTACAGAGGGAAATCGTATACCGTCAATTTGCACCATAAAATAAAGCTAGAAATCGTTGTTTCCGACCATAAAGTCGAAGAAACAATTAAGACCATTATTGCTACCGCCCAGACCGGAGAAATGGGAGACGGCAAAATTTTCGTGCTGCCCCTCCTTGAAATGTACAACATCCGAACTGGCGAAACCGATGATACGATCGACGAGTTAAAATAACCCATATGTTAAAAAGTGCAAATGACCAGACGGTTTTAACCGAAATCTATGTAAGCTAACATAACATTTGAAGTTGACATTCCCCACACTCTCCTTATATCATTACTATGTTGTAAAAGTGACAGGGAGGGTAACATCATGAACGCCGGAACGGATATGGCATTAAATACGGTTTGGGTAGTGCTTGCTGCTGCTATGGTTTTGTTTATGGAGGGCGGCTTTAGCCTGCTCGAAGCAGGTTTTGTGCGGACGAAGAACGCGGTGAATGTCACCATGAAGATTTTTGTGGATCTTACAGTCGGTGTTCTGGCATTTTTCCTAATTGGCTTTGGGATTATGTTCGGAAAAGATTTTGGCGGAATCATTAGCTTTAATTTTTGGGGAGCTTCCCAGTCTCTACCTATAGATTTAAATCTCCCATTATCAGCTTACGTATTATTTCAGATCGGCTTCGCCATCGCAGCCATCTCGATTATCTCCGGTGCGGTAGCTGAACGAATGTCCTTTAAAGCTTATATCCTTATCGCCTTTTTTGTGGCAGCGATTCTGTATCCGGTCTCCGGACACTGGGTCTGGAACCCGGACGGCTGGCTTGCCGGACTTGGAATGAAGGATTTCGCCGGGTCGGCCGCCATACATGCACTTGGAGGAGCAGCCGCATTGGCCTTCGCCAAAGTTCTGGGCCCGCGCCGCGGAAGATTCAACACCGACGGCAGTGTGAACGTGTTTGCACCGAGTAATATTCCGCTGGCATCGGCAGGAACCTTTATTCTCTGGTTTGGCTGGTTTGGCTTCAATGCCGGAAGCACCTTGAATGCTGCGGATCTCAATCTCTCCGTTATAGCATTGAACACTATGCTGGCTGCTGCAGCCGGAGGAACTTCCGCTATGGTCTACACGATGTTCCGTTTTGGCAAGGCAGATCCCAGTATGACCATGAACGGCGCACTGGCCGGTCTCGTCGCAATTACAGCAGGCTGCGCGTTTGTAACTCCCTACTCTGCGATTCTCATTGGCCTTATTGCCGGTATACTGGTGATTTGGGGAACACTTGCCATCGATAAGCTGCAGGTGGATGACCCTGTCGGAGCGGTTGCGGTACACGGAGTTAACGGAGCATTTGGTACGATAGCTGTGGGGCTTTTTGATCAGCAGGAAGGCTTGTTCACCACAGGACAGTTTCACCAGCTGGGTGTTCAGCTGCTAGGTGTGGCCGTGGTCATGGTATGGGGATTTGTAATGAGCTATGCTGCGGCCAAGCTGATTCAGAAAACCGTTGGTCTGCGGGTCCATGCCTCTGAAGAAGAAGAAGGTTTGGACATGGCTATGCACGGTATCCCTGCATATAATGAGCTGGAACGGTTCAGCGATCAGCCTGGTCTGGATGAAGCTTTGCTCCTTAGAACCGGTTCAGAAGATTAGAAAGCACAATTAAGAAACCTCACTTTAGTAAATGGGTACAGGCAACCATTTCTAAAGCGAGGTTTCTTTTTGTTATGTGGGTGACAGTGTCAATGTGGTTCAAGATAAGCGCTTAGCTGTATGGCTCAGGCTCTTTACCACCACTCCCTCTGTCTCCAATAAACTGCGGATGGACGATGCAAATTTTACGGCGTGTGGAGAGTCACCATGCAGGCAGATTGTCTCCGCGAATATAGCTATATTCTCTCCCTGCGTAGTGCGCACCTTACCTTCCGTTACCATCTGCTGGACCTGCTGCAATGACTGTTGTTCATCCGTGATCAGCGCACCTGGATCGCTTCTGGGCGTTAACGATCCGTCAGGCCGATACGTGCGGTCGGCGAATACCTCACTGGCGCTGCGCAGCCCAGTCTTCTTGGCCGCCCGGATCAGTTCGCTTTCGGCCAGACCGACTAGAATAAGCTCCGGATCAATCCGGTACACGGCCTCAGCAATCGCCTCCGCCAGCCCTGCGGAAACAGCGGCCATATTATAAAGTGCGCCATGCGGCTTAACATGCCGAAGCACCGCCCCTTCCGCCCGTACAAACCCCCATAGCGCCCCCACCTGATAAATGGTAATCTCATAGGCTTCCCGGGGGGAGAGCTTCATCTCCCTGCGCCCGAAGCCGACCAGATCCTGCAGGCCCGGATGAGCACCCACAGCCACCTGATGTTCAAGCGCCAGCTTGACAGTACGTGACATGACCCCGGGATCTCCAGCATGAAATCCGCAAGCGATATTGGCTGAGGTAATTAATGGAAGGATTTTCTCATCGCGTCCCAAGCGGTAAGCCCCGAAGCTTTCGCCTAGATCGCAGTTTAAATCAACAACCTTCATCGGCTCTAACCCCCAGTATTTATGTATTTGCATTAATGCATTAAAATTGTCCGGCTTCAGCTTCTAATAATAGTGTTCCAGCACTAAGCGCAGCCGGCGCAGCTCCAATTCCTGCTGCAGTAGCTGCTCCTGGGCTTCCTGCAATGTGATCAGCCGGAACCGGACGGCGCTGCCGATCTTAGCTTGAGCAAGCAGCGGCAAATCAGCCGTAATCACCTGAGCCAGCTTCGGATAACCGCCGGTCGTCTGCCGGTCCGCCATCAGAATAATGGGGCTGCCACCGGTTGGAACCTGAACCGTTCCATAGGTCACAGCCGATGAGATCAGGCTCTGCTCCCGCACCAGATTCAGACTGCTGCCTGACAACCGATAGCCCATACGGTCTGATTGGGGGAGGATCGTAAAGGGCTCTGAGAGAAACCGCTCCCGGCTCTCCTCACGGAATGAGTGGAATTCTTCCCCTGCGATGACTCGCAGAACAGGGATTTCATTATATGAAGGAATCAGGCTGTAGGCGGGAAACCAGCGGCTCACAGATAAACTCTCCGGTCCGTTTATCTTGGTCAGCATCTCTGTCCAGACTTCTCCCCTTAGCGTGGGGGTTCCTACAGGTAATACATCCCCGGAGCGCAATGCCCTGCCCTGATGGCCGCCGATTCCTGCACGCAGGTAGGTTGAGCGGCTGTTCAGCTGAACCGGGACCGCTATGCCTCCGGCTACCGCCAGGTAGGCCCTGCAGCCGCGTGACAGGCGACCGAAATGCAGCCGGGCTCCCTTGGGCGCATATACCGTCCGCCAGAGCGGCAGCGGGTGCTCATCCAGCATTGGTGATAATCCCCCGCCGCAGATGGAAATCAAGGACGGCTCCGCGAAGGTGATTTCCGGCCCGGTTACCGTCATTTCCAGCCCCGCCTCCCATTCATCATTGCCCACCAGCAGATTGGCCATGCGCAGGGCATAGCTGTCCATCGCACCGCCGGCAATAATACCATACTGCTGATATCCGTACCTTCCAAGGTCTTGGACGGTAGTTAACAGGCCCGGCGTCATAATCAGCAGGCTCATGGCAAATCCTCCCCCCACTCCATGAACTCACGCCGGGAAATGGGATAGAACCTGACCGTGTCTCCTGCTTGAAGCAGTGTAGGCGGTACTGACTCCGGCTTGAAAAGGGAGAGCGGCATTCTGCCGATTAGCTGCCAGCCGCCCGGGGTTTCGAGCGGATAGACACCTGTCTGGTCACCGGCAATGCCCACCGAGCCTGCAGGAATGGCCACTCTCGGCGATAGTCTGCGCGGTGTAGAGATTGAAGAAGGCAGACCGCCCAGATAGGGGAACCCCGGGGCAAAACCCAGCATATATACCAGATATTCGGCAGAAGAATGGATATCGATCACTTGCTGAGGCAAGAGCCCATTATGCTCAGCGACAAATTCCAGATCCGGACCGGCCTCCCCTCCATAATATACGGGAATTCTGACCGTTCTCGGCTGGGGAGGTGGCTCATCATCTATATGACTTAGCATCATCTCAAGGAGTGCAGCTACAACCGGGAACGGATAATACTCCCCGCCTGGACGGATATATCCCGGATACGCCTTAAGGACTGCCAGTCCATCATAATAGACGGCTATTGAGGTAAAAGAAGGCACCAGCTCCGCCATGCCTGTAAACGGATGGTGCTCCAGATAACTGCATAAAGCCCTGACCCGGTAGTGAATTTGCAGACTGATGGAGTCTCCAAGAATTACAACAGCCGCCGAGTCACCGAGCGGAACAATGCGGGCAGAGCCGGGATTGCCGGGGATGTTGGGCATAAACTCCCTGCCGTCTGTTGTCTCCCCCATATCCAGCGCCCCCTTTTCAAAGTTAATTATGCTTATTATACTGTATTTCTGCTCGCCTTACGCCAGCACCCGCAATACATCCTCAATTTTACGCTGATGAGACAGCACGCCGTAATTCATCCACGCCATGAAATCTACTTCATAGACGCAGCGGCTTTGTACAGCAGGAAGACTGCGCCAAAGTGCTGTATCCAGAAGCTCCCGCCCCTCACCTGCCTGCCGGTCAAAGGTAATAAATAAATGATCCGCAGTCAGCTGTGACAAGGCTTCACTCGTAAGACTTACAAGCTTCTGGCCTCGGCTAAGTTGCCGGACAAGCGGGTGCGGCTGGAGCCCCAGGTCACGGTGCAGCACACCTCCCGTATAACCCAGTTCGTCACATCCGTACAGCTTCACTCCGCTGGAAGAGATCCGCAGAAAAGCTACAGTCTGTCCTCGTACAGAGCGGCTCAGAATCCTTTTTGCGGTAAGCGCCTGCTGCTCATAATTGTCGATAACTTCCTGCACCCGTCCAGTTCTGCCAAAGATCGCTGCTGCAGAGCGCAGGGTGGCACGCCAATCCTCCTGATGAAAAGGAAGCTTGAACAGCGGCGCGACCAGGCGGGACTCCTCAAGATGCCAGCGCTGAAAACCGTCATCCAGCATGATCAGCTCAGGTGAGTAACGGGAGAGCTCCTGCCAGTCACCGGATGAGATATCAAACACAGGAACCTCATGTAGACCAAGATAGTCCTGCTTGCCCCACTTCGGATGAGTATATTGCGCCACCGGCGTAATTCCAAGCGCCAGCAGATAATCCTCCAGAAAGGGTGCGAATATACGTACACCCTCCTGATGTAGGCTTCTATACTGGCCGGGTGTAACGCCAACTGTCCCTTTAAAACGCCTGTTAAAATAATATTCATTACTGTAGCCCACTGCCAGCGCAATATCATGCAGGCGGTTTTTGGTGAGCAGCAGCTGCTGCTGTGCCCGTTCTATACGGAGGCCATTCAAATATTCCAGGGGGATTTGCCCCGTCTGCTCTTTGAACAGCTGTGTATAGCGCCCACGGGAAATGCCGGCAATCTCTGCCAGATGGTCGACGTTCATCGTTTCATTGAAATGCTCTTGCATATGCTGAATGGAACGCTGAACCGCTTCACGATCATCCTCTGTATCCGGTACAGCGGGATTTGCACGCATGATTAACAGCAGCAGCTCCTGAAAACGGCTGTGTCCCGCAAACCATTCGATATCCTCCGCACTTCTGCAGCTCTTATGAATAGATTCCAGCATCAGAATGCATTGGGCAAAAGGCCTGCAGCTTACATGCCCCGGGCGGAGCATACCTTCCTTGGGCAGCTTGTTCACACTAATATGCTTATGTTCTCCTGTAAGGATTATTTCAAAGCAAAGCCGGTAATAGCTCAGTCCATGCTCAACCGCTTGGATTCTGTTCATAGAGCCAGCTTCAAACAGAAATCCCGTCCCCTTCTCCAGTGGATACCGTCCCTCCTCTGCTTCAACCCAGCCCTGCCCTTCCGTTACAACGATTAGGGTTAGCGCCGGAAACACTGAAGCCTGTTTGCTTCCAAATAGGGACTGCGTTGCTATATCTATACTGTTAAGACTATAAAATAGCTTTTTATATATGCTCTGGTTCCTAGTCCCTCCCATTATCCCCCTCCTAATTGAGAATCGTTTTCACTAATCTAGTGTAAAACAAAAAAGAAGGTCTATCAACCTGCTGATAGACCTTCATAAGTATTATATTCCAACCGTTGCAGCCGCTTTATTTCACCATAGCCTCCAGCAGATCATCAAGCTTCATCGAATTGGCCGTGATGGCTCCGGACTGCCAATGGGAACGTTCCATTTTATAAATATTCCCGTTCTTCACTGCAGGGATATTCTTCCACAGCGGACCATCAAGAATGCTGAGTGCCTCCTGATTCTCTGGTGTGTCCCAGCCTCCGTTGTCCGGGAATACGATGAGGTGGTCGGCACCCAGTTCCGGAATAACCTCCTGCGAGATAAGCGCTTGGAATTCTGTCATTTCAGCAGCCATTTGAATCGGCGTGAGTCCAAACTGGTCAAAGAGTACACCTGTGAAGCGGTTTTTAATACCAAATAAGGCAAAGGTCTTATCGGCTACATTGAGTCTGATGACCGCAACCTTCTCCTGCCCCACTGCCGTCTGCAGCTTGGCTTTTCCATCCGCTACCTTTTGATCGTACTCAGCAAGCACACTCTCCGCTTTTTCCGGAATACCCAGAGCATCTGCAATTGCTGTAAGGATCTTTCTCGAGTCTTGCAGAACACTCTCCGGCAGACGGTAGGTTGGCGCTAATTTGGAATATTGTTCATATTTCGCCGCATCTACGCCGCCGTCTGTAATGATCAAGTCCGGATTTTTATCCAGTAGGGCTTCTATGCTGCCGGTAATATCAAATTCAGGAACGTCCAGTCCCAGATAATCCTGCTTGCCCCAAGTTGGAGTGTACCACTGCACAATAGGCGTTACTCCCAGCGCCTTCAGATAGTCCTCCACATATAAACCAACCACCCGCTTCGGGTGTGCGGGAATTTCAACGTCGCCGAACTCTCCGGCAATCATGCGGGTCTCACCCTCAACTGTAGTATTGCTGTTCGTTGCAGCCGGTGCATTGCTGTTTACTGCCGCTGTCTCTGCCGCATTCTCTGTTTGTGCGGGATTTCCGCTGGCTGCATTATTATTCGTTCCGCAGGCTGCCATCGCAGCCATTGCCAGCATGAGCATAGCTGTACAGACTAATTTCCGCCCCCATCTTGCCATTGGTCACTTCACTCCCGTTTTCGCTGTGATTGATTATCATTCTCAATAATCTCAATTTCAATATTAGCATGTCTTCCCAGGCTTTCAATGCACATTCTCCGTAAATTTCTTATACAAACTCTAAGAATCTTCTCGTATTCATTGAAAGGCAGGATAGTTAGAAGCGTTTGTTGAATGAATGTAATATATAGAAAGGAATGAGTGGATAATGAATCAGTCACCGAAGCACATTGTAGTCGCAGCAGCTGTTGTACTGAATGAAGACAATGATATTTTACTTCTTAACGGGCCAAAAAGAGGATGGGAAATTCCGGGGGGACGGGTTGAAGAAGGTGAATCTATATCATCAGCAGTAATACGCGAAACAAAAGAAGAAACAGGTATTGATATCGAAATCTTAAGATTTTGCGGTATCTTCCAAAATGTAAAGGAATCCGTCATTAGCAATATATTTTTAGCCAGAGCCATTGGTGGTGAGTTTAGAACATCCAGTGAAAGTTATGAACTAGGGTATTTTAATATAGATGAGGCACTCATTAAGGTGAACTGGGACAGCATCAAGGAGCAGATTGTGCATTGCCTGAGTCAAAAGGATTCCTATCTGATTGAATTTAATCACTAAACGTGAATCCCCGGTGAGTCCGTTCAGATTCCTGTCAGCCCCGGGATACAATCTCGCACGCTCCATCCTCACAGCAGTAATAAACCGCAGCCTCCACTCTCCCGTCCGAAACCGAACAAAATCCGGGCAATCCGCCTAAATGATGGACCCGGCCTCTGGATACAATAAGCGGGCCACTTAATTGCAGCGCTGCTTCTCTTGTTTCCGCATCGATTGGTTTAACTAACATTCCTTGCCCTTCCTTCCACCCCGTAAATTTAACTGCTGCTATATTTGTAACCCGGATCCGCTCCGCCCGCAAGGCAAAATTCTTCATTCTGACAATTGATTTCTCCAGGGTTTTCATTTACAATAGGCTCATAAACGCGCGTTTACAATTAGAAACAGATATTCCGTTCTTAAGCGGACGGCATCAGTTTCAGCAAGAAATATAAGGATGATTATAACTTATACCTTATTAATCCTTATGTTTTGGAAAAGGGGGCAATATGCGCAGCGAAGATATAGCCAAGCTCGCAGGGGTGTCCCGAAGCACGGTATCCCGCGTGATCAACAATTATTCCAACGTCCCTGAAGAGACACGTGCCAAGGTACTGAAGGTCATTGAACAGCACCAGTACGAGCCTAACAGCTTTGCAAGGGCGCTGGCCGGCAAGAAGACCGATACGATCGGCCTTTTCGCCATCAGCATGAACGAGAAGGAGAATACGACCCGGATCTATCAGAACAATTACTTCGCACCTTTCGTCGATGCCGTAGTCGACACGGCGAATGCCCGCGGCTGTTATGTGCTGATCCACACCGTATATTCCCCCGATGATTTCCTGAAGGTGAAGCAGGCTTTCCTGCAGAAACGGATTGACGGCGGTATCATCGTCGGCACCCAGAAGGATATTGATATCGTGCGGGAAATGGTGAGTCTTGACTCCCCTCTTGTGCTGATTGATTATGATATTTCGGAGATTATGTCGGAGCACCTGGACCGCAATCATCTGGCCATCGTCAATTCCAAGGATTATGAGGGTACAGTCGAAGCGATTGAGTATCTGATCAGCCTTGGCCATGAAGAAATCGGCATGATCTGCGGACGAATGAACACCTACTCCGGACGGGAACGGTTCATGGCCTACGAGGATACGCTGAAGCGACACGGGCTGGCTCTGAACAAACAGTTTATCCTCCGGGGTGACTTTCTAAAGGAGACGGCTTATGAAGAAGTTAAGAAGCTGCTGAGTAGCGGCAGTCCGTTGCCAACCGCCTTCTTCTCTTCCAATGACGACATGGCTATCTCCGCAATGGAAGCGTTCACCGAACATGGAATCTCCGTACCGGAAGACATGTCCATTGCCGGATTCGATGATGTGCAGCTGGCTGCCCGCATCAATCCGAAGCTGACCTCCGTGCGGCTGCCGATTTACGAAATGTCCAAGGCTGCTGTAGAGAAAGTTATCGAGCTGTGTGATTCCCGGCAGCCGACCTTCAGCACCATCAGTTTTCCGGCCCGGCTGGTCGAAAGAGATTCGTGCCAGCCGCCGAAGTCATCTATTCAATAAACCCGAGAAACTCCCTTTGCCCCGAGGGAATTTTTTCTCACCATCGTAAACGCGCGTTCACAATTGAAAGGAGACTTTCCTCTAATGAAATTCGGAACTTTTGACGACACTCGTAAAGAGTATGTAATTAACACTCCTAAAACACCTTACCCATGGATTAACTACCTCGGTAATGAGCAATTTTTCGGCCTGATCTCTAATACTGCCGGTGGTTACACCTTCTACCGCGATGCCCGCATGAGAAGACTTACCCGTTACCGGTATAACAATATTCCGCTGGATACAGGCGGACGCTACTACTATCTGTATGACGACGGCGATTTCTGGACCCCGGGCTGGATGCCGGTTAAACGCGATCTTGATTTCTACGAATGCCGCCATGGTCTGGGTTACACTTCCATTACTGGCGAACGTAACGGGATCTCCGTAAATCAGCTGGCTTTTGTACCAATGGGCCATAATGCTGAAGTACACCGCCTTGTTGTGAAGAACACCGGCTCCGCGAAAAAGACAGTTAAGCTGTTCTCTTTTGCCGAATTCTGTCTGTGGAATGCCAATGATGATATGACCAACTTCCAGCGCAACCTGAGCACTGGTGAAGTTGAAGTGAAGGATTCTGTTATCTATCACAAAACGGAATACCGCGAGCGCAGAAACCACTACGCTTTCTATTCTGTAAATAAAGAAATCGCCGGCTTTGATACCGACCGCGAATCCTTCGTGGGTATGTACAATGGCCTGGACGCTCCACAGGCTGTAGCAGCAGGTGAAGCAACCAACTCCGTAGCAAGCGGCTGGTCGCCAATCGGCTCCCACGCTCTGGAAATCACGCTGGAACCAGGCGAAGAGCAAAGCTTCATCTTCGTACTCGGCTACATCGAGAACCCGGAAGATGAGAAATGGGAATCCCTGAATGTCATCAACAAAAAACCGGCGCTGGCTGTTATTGAACAGTTCGCTACAGATGCTCAAGTAGATGCTGCCCTGGCGGTACTTGCTGCACACTGGGATAACCTGCTGTCCAAATACCAGATTCAAAGCGGTGATGACAAGCTTAACCGTATGGTTAACATCTGGAATCCGTACCAATGTATGGTTACCTTCAACATGTCCCGTTCCGCTTCCTACTTCGAATCCGGGATTGGCCGCGGTATGGGCTTCCGCGATTCCAACCAGGACTTGCTCGGCTTCGTACACCAGATTCCTGAACGTGCCAGAGAACGTATTCTCGATATTGCCGCTACCCAGTTCCCTGACGGCAGTGCGTATCACCAGTACCAGCCGCTCACTAAGAAGGGCAACAACGAAGTCGGTTCCGGCTTCAATGATGATCCGCTTTGGCTGATCTCAGGAACAGCTGCCTACATCAAGGAAACCGGAGATTATTCGATTCTCGATGAACAGGTTCCTTTCGACAGCGATCCTAATAACACCGCTACTCTATTCGAGCACTTGAAACGCTCCTTCGAGCATGTAACGAACAACCTCGGACCTCATGGCCTGCCGCTGATCGGACGCGCAGACTGGAATGACTGTCTGAATCTGAACTGCTTCTCCACCGAGCCGGGCGAATCGTTCCAGACAACCGAGAACATTGCAGGCGGCGTTGCGGAATCCGTATTCATCGCAGGTCTGTTCGTCTTCGTTGGACCGGACTATGCAGAAATCTGCCGTATGCGCGGTCTTGATGATGTGGCTGCAGATGCTGTTGCGAAGATCGACAACATGCGTGAAATTACGCTGACACACGGCTTCGACGGCGACTGGTTCCTGCGCGCTTATGACCACTACGGCGATAAGATCGGCAGCAAGGAAAACGAAGAAGGCCAGATCTTCATCGAACCGCAAGGTATGTGCGTAATGGCAGGTATCGGTGTAGAAGAAGGTCAAGCTGCAAAAGCCCTGACTTCCGTGCAGGAACGTCTGGATACTGAATACGGTATCGTATTGCAGCAGCCTCCGTACTCCAAGTACTATCTGAACCTGGGTGAAATTTCTACGTACCCTCCGGGCTACAAAGAAAATGCCGGTATTTTCTGCCACAACAACCCATGGATCATGATTGCTGAAACCGTGCTCGGCCATGGTGACAGAGCGTTCGAAATCTATAAAAAGATCGCTCCGGCTTATCTGGAAGACATCAGTGAAGTACACCGTATGGAGCCATACGTGTATTCGCAGATGATCGCAGGTAAAGATGCCGTACGTCATGGTGAAGCTAAGAACTCCTGGCTGACTGGTACAGCTGCATGGAACTATGTAGCTATTACCCAATCCATTCTCGGTATCCAGGCTGACTTTGCCGGTCTGAAAGTAGATCCTTGTATCCCTGCTGAGTGGGACGGCTTCGAAATCACCCGCGTCTTCCGGGGAGACACTTATGTCATCAGCATCCAGAACCCGAACCATGTATCCAAGGGTGTTGCCAGCCTGACACTTGACGGCACAGCTGTTGAAGGCAACATCATTGCCCCTGTTGGTGATGGTGCTGTTCACCAAGTGGTTGTAGTTCTTGGTTAAGCAGTTATACGGGCGGAACTCACACCTGAGCTAATAATTCCACAACAAACAACCCGGATGTCCGCTGAGGCGGTACAACCGGGTTGTTTATTGTTGTGCTACCTGAACTTGTAAGCCAAAACTTCCCCGGATGTTCATTAGTCGCTGGCACCGCAGCAGAAGTTGCTGAGTTTCTCCGATGACCCGCAATTCAGCTATTCAGGCATTACTCCGGTATCCATACCTTCATCTCACCGCTGCCGCGGTTGCCCCATAGATAATATGGAATGGCCGTTACTTCTACCGGCTGCTCTGCTGCCTTGGTTCTGCTATAAAGTCCGTCATTCCAGCTCTGCTCATCTACACGGTAGCCCGTTGTTTTGACCACTACGGCTCCGCCAAGCAGTCCCCCATCAAAGGTTTCCGTAAAGCCTCCGGATTTACTTAAGGAAATAGAGCTCAGCGGCTCGCCGTTGTCAGCACCTTCAAGGCAATATACCAACGGCCCGCGCTGAATGGCTGTCTTCCCGGCATCAGCACGCAGATTTGGATGGGCATAGACACGGTACGCTTCCATAGGAAGTGTCAATTCAATCACATCATCTGCCTTCCATGTTCTACGGATAACTGCATAGCCCTGTTCCAGACTCTCGGTGACATTCACTGCTTCTCCATTCACCCTGATCTCTGCCCCAACACTCCAGGATGGGATACGCAGTGCGATGCCGAAATCCCCGGATTGTTCTGGATTCACCTTCATCGAAATCTTTCCCTCCCACGGGAAATGGCTTTCCAGGGTGATAGCCACTTCGGTCCCGCCTAGCGTGAAGTTCGATTCGCTACCGATATACAGGTTCGTATAGAGCGTATCACCATGTACTGTGTAGATATACTGATTCAGCGAAGTCAGGAGCCGCGCTACATTGGGCGGACAGCAGGCACAGCCGAACCAGCCCTGGCGCTCCGGTTTCACATGATGTTTGCCAGGATTGCAGCTGCAGGCCTGCGGCCATACCTCAAGCGGGTTCACGTAGAAATAATGTTTGCCGTCCTGGGCCATGGAACCGAGCACATTGTTGTAGAGCGCCCGCTCCATCACATCCGCATACCGGGCTTCGGGAGCAAGTCTCATCATCCGCTGTGCAAAAAAGATCAATCCGATAGAAGCACAGGTCTCTGCATAGATCGTATCGTTAGGCAGATCGTAATCAAAGGTGAATGCCTCACCATGATGCGTAGAGCCGATGCCTCCTGAGATATACATTTGCTTCTCCGTCATATTATTCCATAGCCGTACACAAGCCTCGCGCAGCGCCCCGTCTCCGTTAAGCAGTGCCAGGTCCGCCATGGCCGTATACATATAGACTGCACGGACGGAATGTCCTACGGCAACACTCTGTTCACGGACTGGAAGATGCGCCTGAAGATAAGAAAGATCAATATCATTTGTTTTGCCGCTCCAATGCGTGATTTGCCCCCGGCCCTCCCATTCCTGCTGCAGGAAATTGGGCGCTTGTCCGCGCTGGTCGATAAAGAAGCTGCTGAGCTTCAGGTACTTCTCATCCCCCGTAAGCCGATGCAGCTTCACGAGTGCAAGTTCAATTTCCTGGTGCCCGTCATAGCCCTTGAGCTTCCCGGCTTCCGGGCCAAAGACAGTATCAATGTGATCAACTACCCTACGCATGATATTCAGCAGCTTATCTTTGCCGGTAGCTTCATAATACGCCACTGCAGCCTCGATAAAATGACCGGCACAATACAGTTCATGGCAGTCCTGAAGGTTGGTCCAGCGTTTCCCCGGTTCCTTAATTGTAAAATAAGTATTCAGATAACCGTCCTCCTGCTGTGCCTCGCCTACCAGATCGATGACCTCATCCGCCTGACGTTCCAGCTCAGCGTCAGGCTTCAGCTTCAGAGAGTATCCGACTGCCTCCAGCCATTTGGCCACGTCGCTGTCCTGGAACACCCAGCCTTTAAATTCTCCGCCCCTTCTCCCGGCAGCGATTTCAAAATTGGCGATCGCATGGCTTGGTTCAGCTTCCGGCACGCGGTCATGCAATGCCTCATATTGATACGGGATAACGACATCCTGTACCAGCCGGATATAGCGTCCCCAGAACTCGTCTTTGATTGTTGTATTCCCCGGCTGCGTCAGCTTCATCTCAGTAATTTTGTTCATTTTCCTCTTCCCTTCGCAATTTATTTACCCTCGCTAATTGCCATTATAGAGGGTAAAATGAATAAAAAACAGGATCAGAAGCAACCCTGTTTTTGTACTATTTCACACTAATGAACATGCGAAACTGAAAGGAGAATTTCATGTTATTCGCCCCTTCATATATTCACTTGGCGGCACCGCCATTCCCTTATTTTCTGGAGTGTAACCGTACTGTCTATCAGCCTGGAGACCAGCATCCTAACCGCAATGCGATGGGTAAATTCGACCTGCTCATTGTTGAACAGGGCTGCCTGTATATCGGTGAAGAGGAGAAGGAATGGGCTGTACCTGCCGGCCACAGCTTGCTGCTGCTGCCCGACCGTTATCATTACTCAGCCAAGCCGTGTGAGGAGATAACCAGCTTCACATGGATTCATTTTCATACCGTCGGAGAATGGATGATTGCAGAGGGAGACCCCGTCTATGCCCGCCGGGAAGAGCACTTCCGGCAATTCCTTACATTTCCGTACACGATCCGTGTGCCCCAGTTCGGGCCGCTGCCGCACCCCTTTGAACGGAGCGGACAGGCGGAAATGCTGCTCCAGCTGAACCGCGCCAGACGCTCAAGCGCAGTATGGCAGCAGCAGCGGATCTTCGAGGAGATGCTACGGATGATGGATTTGGCCCAGCTGGATGCGGCAGGAAGTCATGCGGTAGAGATAGCTGAGCAGACGGAGGCCTATCTCCGCAATCATTATACGGAAGCGCTCACCAATACGGTCCTCACCGATGAACTGCATTTCCATTACAACTATTTAGCCCGCTGCATGAAGCGTGTCTACGGGCTGACACCAATGGAATATTTGACCGATTACCGGCTTGAGCAGGCCAAGCTGCTGCTGCTGAAGACGGAATTTTCTGTTGCCGCGATCGCAGAGCGTACAGGGTTTGAGAGCACGGCCTACTTCTCAAGGCGGTTCACAAAGAAGGTTGGTATCTCCCCGTTGCGTTACCGTAAGCGGTATTCACGTTAATCCGGATAACAGCTGCCCGGGCGAAAACACCAAAAAAAACCCCATATCAGCCTTTCTTTAACTGCCCAAGCAGTGAAGGCTAATTTGAGGGGTCTTGATGGAATAAAAGTTTATTCTCTCATGAGTATGGGATAGGCGCGAAATTCATATAGCTCCCGGCTGTAGGACAATCCGCGGATGCGAACAGAATTGGGGGTATATTCTCTGATACGTCCGCCATCCTCCAGAATATCATCCTCATACTCCTTTACGGCAACCGCTACCGGGACCTCTGACAGCGCGGCTGCCAGCAAATCCAAGTCGCTCTCCAGTACTTTATATGTATAGTCCATCTGTCGTTCACCTGCTTTGCCAGCAATATATTATTCGTAACGTTTACTGTTAATATATATTTTTTTATCTGCTTCGGCAAGACTTAATGTTGCACTATCAGTTTATCTCCGTATAAAACAGGTTATGCCGGACATCCTAACTCCACGTTCCTAACTTTATTTGTGAAGGAGTTGTACTAGTTATGGGTGTTTTATCCGGAAATTCTAAAGATGAACCGCTGCATTACGGGGAAATCTTCAACCTGTGGCAATTTTCTGCGTCAACCAAAATGTCCTTATCCACTTTCCAGGCCTTTCATTATCATGCAGGTGATCAGGATCTGAAAGAAGTCATTGATAATTTCATCGATCAGGTACACCGGGAAATCAAGGAATGTGACAAGCTTCTGAAAACAAACGGGATCACACCTCCTCCCGGACTCCCGGACCGGCCATCAGTGAAGCTGGAGGATATCCCCGCCGGAGCACGGTTCTCCGATCCTGAAATTGCCGCTGCGCTTTCTGCCGCCGCTTCGTTAGGCCTCGTGGTATGCAGCCAGGCTATGGGAACCTCAATCCGTGAGGACCTCGGGGCAATGTTCATGAAATTTCATGCACAAATGGCTGCACTGGGGCTCCAAGTGCTCAAAATGAATAAAAAGAAAGGGTGGCTGGTACCGCCTCCGCTTCAGCTTAAAACTCGGGAGCCTGTGCTGGTTTAATAAACCCAGCATCCCGCCTAATCCTGCGCAAGCAGGATTTTTTGCATTCCGGCTATTTTTTGTAAGGGCCAAGCATATTCTTTAAGACATGCCTCATTTTGGAGATGTTGAATATGCGCCCATTTTTGCGGTACACCGTCATTTTATTGGGGGGACTGCTTATTGCAGCTGGAACTAATTTTTTTCTTGTCCCTTACAAAATTCTGGACGGCGGAATAATCGGCATTGCCTTAATTATCAATTATATAACCGGTACAAAAATCGGACTGGCCATCATCGTGTGCAGCCTCCCCATCTTTCTGCTTGCCTGGGTAAAGGAGCGGGACATTTTCTATAACAGCATTCTCGGGCTTGTGATCTCCTCATTCCTGATCGAGCTGCTCGGGCCGCTCCAGTTTTATTTTCTCTATTACATTGAACTCGGCTCCATCTCCAGCGCTATTATCGGAGGCTTTCTGATGGGCAGCGGCCTCGGGCTGATGCTGCGATTCAAGGCAAGTACAGGGGGCACGGATCTGCTTGCTAAATTTCTGAAACGTTATGTTCCGCTGAATGTAGGGGTCATTATTTTTCTGACGGATATTCTTATTATCGGGGCCGGTGGTCTGCTCATCTCCAAAGAAACCTTTTTCCATTCGATCCTGACAATCTTTTCAGGGGGCGTTGCAACGGGATTATGTACCCTTGAAAACAAACCCGACAGCACGTGGAAATAACGGATGCCTGAGCGGCTATCCTTTCACTCTGCTTACTGTAAAATAGGCGGAGTTAATAACAGCGCCACCTATTGCAGCATCGAAAGAAGCAGCCGGGGAATAGCGGGGAGTGCCGCCTGCTTCTCCACAGCGCCTAGCTCATAAGCAGCCTTAGGCATACCATAGACTACGGACGTAGCTTCATCCTGACCGATGGTACGCGCACCCTTGCGGCGCAGGGCAAGCAGGCCCTTAGCCCCGTCGTAGCCCATTCCCGTCAGCAGCACCCCGATTACCTGGGCGCCAGCTGCCTTCGCTGCTGATTCAAACAGAACATCGACCGATGGACAGTGACCGTTCACTTTTGCTCCGGACGCACACTCCAGCCGGTATTGTCCCCCGATTCGCCGCACACTCACCTGCTTATCTCCTGGCGCCACAAGCACCTTGCCCGGGACTACGAGATCACCATCCTCCGCCTCTTTAACCGAAAGAGCCGAGCTTAAGTTCAACCGCTCCGAGAACATCCGGGAGAATACTGGTGGAATATGCTGGACTATAATGATTCCGGGCATATCCGGCGGAAGCGCATTAATCACACTGGCAATGGCTTCCGTGCCTCCGGTCGAGGCTCCGATAACTATCAGCCGTTCCTTAAGGGATAGAGCACTTCCTTTAATACCATTGCCAGGCCAAACTGCTGACCCAGCGGTCATAGCGGGCTGCACCGGCGCTATAATCTTTGCCTGAGCAGCATTCTTAATCTTCACAATCAGCTGTTCCAGGAAATGCTGCACACTCCCGGGTGAATTCATGTCCGGTTTCGCTTCAAAATCAACAGCACCTGCGTTCATCGCCTCAAATACCGTTTCTGTTACTCCACTTACCACAATGACCGGAATCGCATATTGCGGCAGCAGCCTGCGGATGAACTCAATGCCGTTCATCTTTGGCATCTGCACATCACACAGCATCACATCCGGACGCACCCGCAACAGCTCATCCCTCGCTTCAAACGGATCTCCTGCTCTTGCAGCGACTTCAATTAGGGGATCAGAGGAGATTCCCCGGGAGATAACTTCCCGGAATAACAGCGAATCATCCACTACCAATACCCGTATGCTCCGGGTATTCTTCATAACTGCATCCTCCTTTCCTTCAGCACAGCTGTTATTTATGGTAGACAGCCGGCATGATGTAACGGTAAGCCGTACGCTCGCGTTCCAGCGATTCCGAATGTCCAATAAAGAGATAACCTCCCGGTTCCGTCCATTCATAGAATTTACGAACCAGCTTGTAGCGGGTGGCCTGATCGAAATAGATCATAACATTCCGGCAAAAAATGGCATGAAAACGCCGGGTAAACGGAAACTGTTCCTCCATCAGATTAAATTTGCGGAAAAGCACCTGGCTGCGGATATTCGGCTTCACCGAATATTCCCCTCCCGCCGAAGGCTCAAAGTATTTCTTGATCCAGCGTTCGGGCAGCTCTTGTAAAGCATCCGCCCCATATTTGCCCCTGCGCGCCATTTCCAGCGCCGTATGGCTGATATCCGTGGCGAGCAGCTGTGTATCCCAACCTTTCCTGCCGCCGGTGAAGGCTTCATCGATAAGCATCGACAGCACATATGGCTCTTCCCCGCTGGAGCAGCCAGCGCTCCACACCCGCAGATCCCGGTCGCTCTGACGGTTCATAAGCTCAGGAAGCACATTTTGCTGGAAATAGGCAAAGTGTCCGCGCTCCCGCATAAAAAAGGTATGATTCGTGCTGATTTTATCCACAAGCAGAGCCAGCTCTGCTGTGTCACTGCGGCCCTGGCTCTGGAGGAAGCGGTAATATTCACTGAAGCTGGTCATCCCCTTGTCCTGAACAATTTTCTGGAGCCTGCCTGCCATCATCGCCCGCTTCTCCGTCTTGAGGTGAATACCCGTACGTGCTTTGATCAGCTCCGCAAGCTGGGCAAACTCCATATCCGTCATCGCGATCATAGGCTATATTTGCCGAATTCTTTATCGCTGAGCGCAATCGTTACAGGAACAGCGGGGGAACTGTCCTTCGACCATGACTGTGCCGGAGCATTTCCGATGCCCTGTTTATTGCGCGACATCTGCTCCAGCATCCGCAGAACCTCTGGATTCAAGTCCTCCATACCGGCAAAAGCATGCTGGCCCTGCTCCTTCAGCTTAAATCTTGTCACCTGCTCACGCATCAGTTCTGCCTGGCTGGCCAATTCTTCACTGGCCGCAGCGGTTTCCTCCGAAGTGGCCGAGTTGGTCTGAACCACCTGCGAGAGCTGAATGACTCCCTGATTAATCTGACTGATGCCTGCAGCCTGCTCGGTGGAAGCCGAAGTGATTTCTGCGATAATCTCGGCAACCCGGGAGACATCACCGACAATCTGCTCCAGTGCGGATGCCGTCGCCGAGGCGATTTTCGTGCCGCCCTCCACTTTTTTGATCGAGTTCTCAATCATTGCCGTAGTTTCTTTAGCCGCACCTGCAGAACGCGCTGCAAGATTACGCACCTCCTCCGCTACAACTGCAAACCCTTTGCCGTGCTGGCCCGCTCTGGCCGCTTCAACCGCAGCATTCAGGGCAAGTATATTCGTCTGGAAGGCGATCTCGTCGATTACCTTGATAATCTTGGAAATGCTGTCCGAAGACTCATTAATCTGCTCCATAGCCACCAGCATATCCTTCATTTGTGCATTGCCCTGCACGGCATTGCTCATGGCACCTTGAGCCAGGCCATTGACCTGTTCTGCACTGTGGGCATTCCGGGAGGTCTGTGCAGCAATCTCTTCAATCGATGCTGTCAGCTCTTCAATGGAGCTCGCCTGCTCAGTTGCACCCTGAGAGAGCGCCATGCTCGACTCCGACATTTGCTTGGAGCCTGAAGCCACCTGCTCAGATGCTGAGCGGATATTGCACATTACCTCACTTAACGTGCCCGACATGCGCCGGAATGAAGCCGACAGCTGGCCGATTTCATCCTTCGCTTCGCTCCGGATATCTACATTTAAGTCACCGTCAGCGATCCGGTCCGCCGCACGAACCAGTTCAACCACCGGCTTGCTAATGATACGGGATACAACCAGACCAAGCAGTACCGCCAGAATTACGGCTACCGTTACAACAATTCCCAAAATCAGAATGGTCCGGGCGGCAGCATCCGAGTACTCTTCTGACTTTTTAAATCCCTTAGTCTCTTTACTTTCGAACAGGCTGTCAATATACTCATTCGTCTTCGTAACGCTATCGAGAGCTTCCTTATAGAAATAACCAAGCGCCTCTTCACTCCGTCCGCCGCCTGCCATTGTAATCGCCTGGTCACGCACCTGATTATACTCATTAATAGATGCTTTCAGATTATTGAAAATAACCCGAGTTTCCTGGGATTGGATGCTTTTCTCGAAGGCGTCCAGGTTGGCCGCAAGCTGCTTATCCAAGGTTTCAATTTTGTCCAGAATCTCATTTAAATCCTGGGATTTGTAGTTAATTAGCGCATCACGGGTAAGGGACCGGATTTTATGAAACTCAATACCGGACTTGCCTATGTCACCCACTCCGATTCCATAGTTAACATACAAATCCGAATAGTTTCGGTCAATCCTGTGCAAGTTAACAATTCCCACGAGGCCTACAATACCGGCCATCATTGCGACAATAATAAACGAAGTGATCAGTTTAGTGCTTATTCTCATATTGTTAAACCATTTCATCATCATCTTCTCCTTATTCGTTCGGCTGAATCGCATTACCAGGCAGTTCCGGCTCGGCATCCCGGAGCAGCTTAGCACAGTCAAGAAGCAGCTTCACTCCATGAGCGGTTTTACCGATACGTGTAACAAACCTTCCGCTGCCCGGTGAATCCGGCGCAGGCACTATCTCCTCCGGCGGGATGGGCAATACCTCCGATACGCTCTCCACAATTAACCCGAGCACCTCGTCCAAAATATCGATTACAATTACACAGGTGCGGTCATTATACGGCTGCGGTTCCATTCTGAAACGCAATCTTACATCCATCACGGGAATGATTTTACCCCGCAGATTAATAATACCCTTGATATATTCCGGTAGATCCGGGATTCCGGCAATCGGTTGGAGCCCGATAATTTCCGTCACATATTCAATTTCGATTCCATAAAACTGGCTGCCCAGCGAAAAAATCAGATATTTATCCCGCTGTGTGTCCTCCTCCGGCGATTCTTCGTATGCATGGTTTCCAGCCACTGGAACACCTCCTGACTAATCTAGAAATTAATACCCTAAGCGCTATAGCTAATGCAATCTATGCAGAATATTGCTCCGCCCTCCTTAAGAGATAGCAACGGCATTCATCGCGGAGGTTAACCGGATGACATCAAGAATCAGGCTGATGCTGCCGTCACCAAGCAGTGTACAGCCGACAAAATGCTTGCTCCCCGCACTGTTCAGAATATAATCTGGAAGCGCCTTCACCACTACTTGCTGTTGACCAAGCAATTCGTCTGCGAACAGGCACAGGCTGCGTCCCTCATCTTCTACCATGATCAGGATGCCTTCCTCTATCGAAGCTGTGCTCCGGACTGTTCCCGAGAGATGGTGCAGGCGGAGTACCGGATAGCATCCGCCCCGCACCATAATCCACTCATTCCCATGCGGATCCAGGAGCAGGTCTTTGGCGTTCGGCCGGAAAGAGCGGACGATCGATGCTGTCGGCAAAGAAAACCGTGAATGACCTACCCCAACGTTCATAGCATCAACAATTGCAAGTGTTAGCGGAATTCTTAAGGTCACTGTCGACCCGGCACCGGGCACACTGTCTACAGTTGCCGTGCCTCCGACCTGCTCCAGATCCTTGACAACGACGTCCATCCCGACACCTCTCCCGCTGAATTCACTGACGCTGTCCTTGGTGGAAAAGCCTGGGTGAAAGATCAGTTTGAAGATCTCCTTATCACTAAGCTCCCGTTCATCCCGGGTCAGCAGCCCGTTCTCGAGAGCACGGCGGACAATTTTGTCCCGGTGTAGCCCCTTGCCGTCATCCCTAATCATAACCATCACATCCCCCCCGGAATGTTTGGCTTCAAGCGTCACGGTTCCGCTCCGCGGCTTGCCCGCAGTGAGACGCTCCTCAGGTGATTCAATGCCATGATCCAGAGCGTTGCGCACCAGATGCATCAGCGGGTCGGACAAATGCTCAATAATATTTTTATCTACTTCTGTCTCTTCGCCAACAATCACAAGAGTGGCCTCTTTATTCAGCTTCCGGGTCATATCCCTTACAATCCGGCCCATCTTATGAAACGTGGCAGCAATGGGAACCATACGCAGCGACATGACCACATCCTGCATTTCAGCCGAAATCTTACGCAGCTGCCTGGCCGCTTTGCTGAAGTTGTCCAGCGTCCCGTTCACAGCGGCCAAATCCGGATTCTGTGTCACCATTGCCTCAGCAATGACCAGTTCCCCGATCAGGTCCATTAGCTTGTCCATTTTCGCCACATTGACACTAATCATTGTCTGGTGTGCAGGGGGAATGTGTCCACTCTCCTTAGGCTTCTTCCCGCCGGCGGTCTGAAGAGTAGAATCCGGCATCCGTGCAGCTAACTCCTTAGTATGAAGTGGCAGCTCTGACTTTCGCATTTGTGGTGTATGATGTTGAATAGCAGAAGGCCGCTCTTGAAGCTGTTCAAGCTCCATTACGCTTACATAAGGGGCATTCCGCAAAAAATCAGCAACCACTTCCCGGCAAACAGCGGTTTCCAGCACAATCACAAATCCGTCCCGGCGAATGACATCCGCGCTGTCCGGATTTTCTATAATATCCTCGGGATGGTAGGTAAAATTGCAATCCAGTGTCTCATCCAGCTGGTGAATCACGGTGAAAGCGCGGATATTCTCCAGCTGGCAAGTCTCTTCAAAGCGCAGAAAAGCTCTATAACATAAAGTTCCTGCTGCACCAGCATCGGTGGTTTGGCTCATTGCATCAGGCTGCTGAAGCTTCGCGACGTCCGTATTCCTCTCTGCAGTCTCGCTTTCAGACCGGTTTTTCAGAAATTGCAAATAGGCTGCCAGCTCCTCTGCCAGCGCAGAGGCGTCCCCATCTGCCGGATCTCCGTTTCTGATCTTAATCGTCTCCAGCTTGGTGAAATCAATGCCCTGCAGAATCAGATCCGATAGCTCGGAGCAGTCATAAGGGGCTTTCGGTTTGGCGCGCAGATAAAAGAATAAGTCCTCCATGGCATGCGCCAAGGCGGAAATATTCGTATACCCCATCACGCCTGCCGAGCCTTTGATGGTATGCATAATGCGAAAAATGAGATTGATATCCTCTGGCTTAAGCGAATCCTGCTGCTCACTGGCAAGGATCGAATCTTCCAGCTGCTGCAGGGATTGCAGGGTTTCGAATATAAATAGCTCAAGCAGTGATTCTTCCGGAAAAGAGCCTGACATAAAATTCTCCTTTCGGCCTATTTTAAATAGGAATGCGTAATTCTCTTTTTTACTTTTCTCCCTTTTTATATCGTAAACTGGAAATAAAAAGTTAATATCTAGTTAAAACTTTCAATAAATTTTTATTATTTCGGTAAATAACAGCAATTGAGGTTGATCTTTTATGAAATTGCGGCGACAATCGGATATATATAACACTCCAGGGGAGGATCGAACGAAGTTGGATAGCTTAAGCAATAACAGCAATACTTCCGCGCATGATATTATCGACCTGTGCCTGCTGGCAGGTAAAATCATGCTGCAAAGCGGCGCGGAAACCTACCGTGTGGAGGACACCATGTCCCGCATGGCAGCAGCCTTAGGTTTTCCCGGAGCACACAGCTATGTGACCCCTACGGTTATTATGTTTACGACGAGCAGAACCGAGCCGGTAAAGCTGTTCCGGATCGCCGAGCGGACAACCGATCTGCAAAAGGTGTCGGAGGTCAACGATATCTCCCGCCGTCTCAGCGAGCGCCAGCTTACAGCAGCCGAAGCCCGCGAGCGGCTTGGGGCTGTTGACGATGCTGCGCATGCCTATCCGGCCTGGCTGCAGATCGCTGCAGCTGCCCTCACCGGCGCATGTTTCACCGTAATGTTCAAGGGCAGCCTGTGGGATGCCCTCCCGGCCCTCATCGCGTCGGCAATAGGCTTCGCCGCTGCAACCTATCTGCACCGGCTTGTGCAGATCAGATTCTTCGCAGAGTTCAGCGCCTCATTCCTGATCGGCCTGTTTGCTTTCTGGTCCGTTAAAGCTGGTATCGGCCAGGAGATGGACAAGATTATTATCGGGTCCGTGATGCCGCTCGTGCCGGGTCTGCTCATTACCAATGCCGTCCGTGATCTGATGGCCGGGCATCTGGTCTCCGGCCTGTCCAAGGGAGCCGATGCTTTCCTGACCGCTTTTGCGATTGGAACAGGAATCGGGCTTGTGCTGTCGCTATTCTAAAATAAATGGTGTGAAAGAGGTCAACCCTTCATGATCTTGCAATTGATAACCAGCTTTATCGCCGCTGCCGCATTCTGCATTCTGTTCAATGCGCCAGGGCGTGCGCTGCTGCAATGCGGTTTCGCCGGAATGGTGGGCTGGATACTGTATTTGCAGCTTGATGAGCGGTGGGATACAGTGATTGCCACCTTCTTAGCCACCGTCGTTGTCGGTGTAATCAGTCAAATCTTTGCCCGATCCTTCAAGATGCCGGTCATTATCTTCAGCGTCGGAGGGATTATTCCACTTGTCCCGGGGGGACTGGCGTATGATGCGATGCGCAAGTTCGTGGAAAATGATAATAATCAGGCGATCCAGTTTGCCGTGCAGGCTCTGCTGCTATCCGGAGCCATCGCCACCGGTCTTGTGCTTAGTGAAGTGCTCGGGCAAATATTCCGGCGGAAAAAAGCATAAGGCATTCGAAACCATACAGCTTACATAGGTAAGATACATCAGGCCGATAACACAGCAAAGTCCGCCCGCCGGCAAGGAATTTATCCTTACGGCGGGCGGACTTTGTTATGCTTTGCTGCTTATTAACGGCAGCTTCTAGCTGGAGGACGATTGGCCGATAATCTTCTGATAGCTGGCAATATCCAGCCACTGTCCGAATTTGTGGCCGATTTCCTTGAACAGAGCGCTCTGCTCGTAACCGTGTCTGGTAAACAAGCGGCGGCTCGGCTCATTATCCGCACACACCGTAGCGACCAGTACATGGAACTTAAGATCGGCAGCCCGCTCTTCAATAAACCGCAGCGCTTGTCCGCCGATTCCCCGCCCGCTGCTGCCCGGCTTCAGGTAGACACTAATTTCACCGGAGGTGTCATACGCCTGCTTATTTTTATGTCTGGTTATAAGAACGTACCCTTCCAAAACGCCGTTCTGCAGGATGGCATAGGATTTGAACCGCGGGTCGCCGCTTAGCACGGAATTGCGCATTTCCGGTAAGGTCTGTGGTTCGGTATGAAAAGAAACCGTTGTATTCAACACATAATAATTATAAATATCCAGCACCTCAGCCAGATGTTCTTCCTTGATCTCCTCAAAAGACAGCCCGCCAGCAATGATTTCCCTCATATTTAATCCTCCCAGATTGATGTCTCTAATTGATCGACGAACCGGCGCAGCTTGCCGGCGATTTTAAGGTTGATCGCACCATTCTGGTACATTTGCTGTACAGTATCCCGCTGCTCCTGGATCGCCTTCAGCTTAAGCTCAAAATTCTGATCGTCGATCACGCCTTCCTTGCTACATCCGTCTCCTTGCTCAAGCCGTGACTCCATCTTCTCATATTTGTCAATGACCAGCTGTGCAGCTTCGCGGTTGTTCTCATTGATCCCGCTGCTGACAGCCGTGACCGCTGCCTGGCACATTGCAATTTTAGCCTTTCGGGCCTCTTCTGCATTCTGTAGCGCCTGGCGGCCCTCACTGCCGTTGAGCCGCCCCGTGAATATCCCGGAGAGAAGACGCTGAATCTCGGTCAATGAAAATTTCACCTGCGTATCGAACCGCCGGCACAGGACAGCCTCCTTGTGATCCAGCAGTTCTTCCATCTTCACCGCTACGGGTGCCGGCAGCATGCCGTTCTCCGTCATCCGCCGCAGCTCCGTCCGCTCCGCCTCCAGGCCGCTCAGCCGGGCTTCAATCCCTAAGCGGCGGAACTGCTCCGCTTTAGGATCATTTTCGGTTTTGAGACCGCAGAGGCGGTCGATTTTGTCGGTAAATTCCAGCAAGGCAGGCTGTGCCTGGCCCCCGCCCGTCTCGGTGACGAGGCTCCGCAGCATAGTCATGCCCGCATCAATCACTACTGATCTTGCGGCCAGCTCCGGATTCCCCGTGCCTTCCTTCAGAACTACAGCTGCAGACTCCTCTTTTTCTGCCAAAAGCGGTAACAGGACACTGGCAATCAACAGCGACATCAGGATAACGCCTGCCGCAATCGCGATAATCAGGTCACGCTGGGGAAATAGTGAACCGTCTCCCAGCGTCAGGGGAATAGAAAAGGCTCCGGCTAATGTAACGGCTCCCCGCACACCAGAAATGGAGGTTATCAGCTGTGATTTAAGCGGCGACCACTTCACCTTCAGCCGGCGGCTTTCAAAGAATGAATAGAAGTATATCCAGAGAAAACGCAGCACAATAAGCAGCATGGTAATGACCAGAACATAGCCGGCTACCATAAAGTTATTAAGACTTTGATCATGATAAATAACCTCGACGACATCCGGGACCGACACCCCGAGAATAAGGAATACCATCCCGTTGAGGATAAACAGCAACACCGACCAGGTGCTGGCCGACACTAACTGCAGCTTATACTGCGGCGAAACGGCACGGTCCTTTTCGATCGCATTGACTACACCCCCGGCTACGACCGCCAGGATACCCGATACTCCGATCTCCTCACTGATCAGATAGATAATGAACGGCGTAAGGATCTGCAGCAGCACATGCATAGTGACGTCCTCCATGCCGAACCTGCGCAGAAATACGCTTAACCGGATCAGCAGGAAGGACAGTAGTGCCCCGAGGAGAAGGCCGCCGGCTGCAATCAGGACGAAGCTCAGTGCCGCTTTGGGCAGGGAGAAGACTCCGGTAACCGCAGCGGCAATGGCAAATTTAAAGGCAACCAGACCGGAAGCGTCATTCATCAGCGATTCGCCTTCCAGTATCCGGTGAATACTGCCAGGCAGATTTACCCTTCCTGCCAGCGAACTCACCGCAACAGCATCGGTCGGCGAGAGAATTGCCGCCAGCGCAAACGATGCCGCCAGCGGAATCGCAGGAATCATCCAGTGGATGGCATATCCGGCTACAAATACAGTTACGAAGACCAGCCCCAGTGCCAGCAGCAGAATGGGCGCGCGCAGATTCCATAGCTCATCGCGTGGTGTTCGTTTGCCGTCATTAAACAATAGCGGCGCAATAAATAATAAAAAAAACAGTTCAGGTTCGAAGGACATATGTATTCCTGTCGGGACCATTGCGGCAATTACACCCAGCCCGATCTGGATCAGGGGAATCGGCACAAACGGAATAAACCGGTTCACAATATTTGATGCCGCAATAAGCCCGAGCAGTAGAAGCACGGCAAGAAAAGTCTCCAAGCTGCATCAACTCCAATCCAATTTTTTTCTATCATTATATCCTAAACCCCGCTGCTGCGGCAAAAGAAGAGCAAAACTTTACCAGGCCTATCCTCTACACGAACAAAGAACAAAAGGAGACAAGCCGTATCATCCGGCATTGCCCCCTCTAGTACGAAGTGGATAAACAAAACTGCTGGGATCAGGACTCCGATACAACTGTGAAACGTTCACGTATATGCTGCGGCTGTTCAATCTCATCAACAATAGCGATGGCATAATCGGCATAACTGACATAGCTTTCGCCTTTGGAATTGACCAGCAGGTTATCCTTACCCTTAGTGTATGATCCTGTTCTTGTGCCAATGGCAAAATTAGCCGACGGGCTGACAAAGGTCCAGTTCAGTCCTTCAGTCCCCTGCAGGATCTCCAGATTTTTACCCTGGTTTAGCGCCGTAGGCTTAACAAAATCAGGGAAGCCAGGCGTCTCTACAACCTTCATGGTTTTAGCTTCGTCGACGAACAAACTTCCGGCTCCGCCGACTACGATTAGCCGCGTACCCGGGGTATCCTTAAGCGCCCCGATCAGCACATTTCCGGCTTCTACATGCAGATGCTCCTGCCCAAATGGTGCGCCGAAGGCATTTACAACGGCCTCAAATCCTCTTAAATCATCTGACGTCAAAGCCAAAATATCCTTTTCAAGTATAGCCGCTCCGCTGTCTGCTGCCTTTGCGGCATTCCGCACAATAGCCGTTACTTCATGACCTCTGCTCAGCGCTTCCTTTACGATTTCGCTTCCTGCTTTGCCGCTTGCTCCAATAACTGCAATCTTCATAATACGCCCTCCTAAAAGTTAAATGAACCGATAATTAGTTACTCTGCGGAATTGTGATCAGCTTAATGCCAATGTTCCAGGGATCTGTAAGTGTGACTCCGTCCGCTGCTTCTGCCACAGAATATCCCGCTTGGCGTACACGTTCTGCCACTTCAGCAATCTCCCGGCCATCCGGCAGCTGCAGGGTGAAATAATCGATTCCCGGTGCATCATCCGGTGTTGCAGGAGCGCCTTGACCAGCCCAGATATTCAGCCCCATGTGGTGATGATAACCGCCGGCCGAGATGAACAGCGCCGAGTTTCCGTAATGGGTGGTTGGCTCAAAGCCGAGCGCATCGACATAAAATTTCTTAGCCTGGGCAAGATCACCCACATGAAAATGAACATGTCCGATCACGGTGCCTGCAGGCAGGCCGTTCCAGGTTAAGCCTTCGGAAGCAGCCAGCAGACCATCCACATCTACCGGATCAGTAGTCATGATATAGTCTCCTTGAGCATCACGTTTCCATGTATCGCGCGGACGGTCGCGGTACAGCTCAATTCCGTTATTATCAGGGTCCTGAATATAGAGTGCTTCGCTCACAAGATGATCACCCTGGCCGACCTCAATCTCTGAGTCGATCAGGTTTCGCAGCACCAGGCCGAGACTCGGGCGGTCAGGCACGAGAATCGCAAAGTGATACAACCCTGCTCCCTTACGGGGTTGCATCCGGGCATGCTCGATTTCCCGTAAAACAAGCAGTACCTGCTGTCCGTCTGCCGTCAATTCCGCTACGCTTCCATTCGTGCGCAACACCTTAAGTCCGACCACATTCTGATAAAAAGCGAGTGAACGCTCCAAATTGCTTACTCTAATCTGTACAAGACCAATTTGAACATCCTCATGTAATGTCGCTGTTGCTGTCATATTAACCCCTCCTGAAGGTATGCCGCTTTCGGTAAATCTATTTCACGCGGCTTAGTTTTAACCTCTGCTGCTAATAACATCCACCTGTAACCATTACCGTTACACTTTAACTAACTTTAGTATAGTAGCAGTTTAAAAGTTTGTCAATTACTTTCGCAATCAGTGCCAGGGGTTCACATTTGCTATCACTCACTTAACACTATTCATTTAATAATTCTGTCTCCGCTGTAGATCCGGTTCTCGGCCGTCACAGCCTGAACCCACGCCAGGACTGCTGTCTTGGCGAACATAAACTCGGCGTCTATTTTAAAATAAGGCAGGCGGACTCCCGTAAATACACCGTTGTTGCTTAAGAACGCATTCTCTGCTTTGATGATGTTCAGCACCTGAGCCTCCTGCATATTCAGGAATTGTGCCGTTTCTTGAAGCGTCATTACCGCTTTATCCTTTGACCGGGCCTGCTCCATCAATGCATCCTGTGTCTTGGCCTCTGTCTCGGTCTCTGCAATTTGCGCTTCTATCTCCTTCTCCGTACCTGAGGCTCTTTCATTGCCAAGAATCAGACAGCCAATGATAAGTGACAAGCCCAGTATCAAGCTCGCCGCCAGAATAGTTATTTGATTTGTTTTCATCTGCATCCCCTATTCCCCTTTACCAGCATGTTCGATCAGCCAACAGTCCCTTAGCTCACCTTCATGCCGTTCATGTTTTAGAAGCCGTTGTTTCCGTACAAAGCCATTTTTCTCGTACACATGCAGCGCCCGCTGATTCCAGCATTGCGGGTCCATGACAATTTTACCGGCCTGCTTTACCTCAATCAGGTACTGTACCGTTTCTTTGACCAGCTGCGATCCGATCCCCCGGTTCCAGAAGGAAGGGTTCCCGATAAACTGGTCCATGCCATAGATGCTGCCGCCAAATTCCGAGTATCCGTAAATCCCCCGCTCCGCATCATCTAACCGATAAAACTGGATGTAACCGATATCCTGTGAATTGTACCGGACAATGCCCCGCCTTATTTCCTCTGTGTCATCACCATAAAAATGCTCCAATACCATGTCCATATCATGCGGACGGTCGCGTCCTTCGTAATACTCCAGCACAGAAGGATCTGACAGCCAGTTAACCAGCAGCTCCGCATCCTCAGGCTCTAAGCTTCTGACATCTACTTCTCCGTTACCATATAACAACAAAGCAGTCACTCCTTATAACAACATATAGTCCCTATTGTCAGTCTAAGTTAACTGGAATATTGTGTAAAGCAGCGGCTCGAATGGCAAAAAAGTAGCCCTACCGTCATCCGGCAGGGCCAAAGTCTATTATAAGGGGGGGTCATGTGATTACTATAACGCTCGAAGCTTAAAAGCGGATGAAAAGGACATAAAGTTTTGCTGAATTTAGCCGCATATCGGACAGGATTCCTTCTGCAGTTCTGATTGCGGCGAACAAAAAAGGATCCCGCCGGGGCACGGCAGGATCCGACTACAAATGTATCCACTGGGGGGTGGAGACCTTAACTATACTCCCCGAACCTTAAAAACAGATAAAATCCTGCTGAAAGCTTTCTTAAATTCGGAATGAACACAGTTATTTACTTACCTGGGACACCGGAATTTGGTTCACTATCTGATCCAGGGTAACTTCCTGCAGCACATTTTCCATCGCTTTCTGCGCCAGCGAGAAGACTGGTACAATAGCACCAGCAATGTTCTTACCTACAGGACACTCAGGATTCGGATGGTCATGCACCGCAAATAAGCTGTCATCCTCCACTGCATTAACGGCTTTATAAATCTGCAGCAGCGTAATTTCGGCAGCACTGCGTGTTAGTTTAGCACCGGCTACACCAGGACGGACATCCACCAGACCCGCTTTATGAAGCATCCCAGTCAGCCTGCGGATGACGACCGGATTGGTATTCACACTGCCTGCAATCCACTCAGAGGTACTCTTGCCTTCCTTGTTACTGTCAATTAAAGTCACAATATGAATAGCGACCGCAAACCGGGTGCTGATATTCATGGGTATCTCTCCTTTGGAGCCTTCAGACAAAAAAAGCTGTAGATGCAACAATAATAGTTACATTTTAAACAGTTGTCAATCCCGCCAACAGCTCATGAACCCGGTCAGGGTACTTTTTGCTAAGCCTTGTTTTTCCCAGATTGCTCTTCACAATCTTCATCATCCGGGCATCACCGCTCTCTGCCAGCCTGCGCAAGAGGGCAAAACCTTCTTCCGGTTCGGCGGCCGCAAAGAGGCTGAGGCTGTACTCCAGACCTTTGGACAACACCCGGAAATGCTCGGGATCACAGCCTTTAGCCGCTCCGTGCAGGATACCGTCCGTAATTCCGGCTGCCAGGTCCAAAGCGTATAGCACATGGTCACGGTTTTTGAGCACCGGCGGGTGGGCAAGTGCGGCGACAAAGGCCCGCTGTTCCAGCAGAGTAGCATCTTCTCTCCAGCCGTCAAGCAATTGGGTCAAAAGCCTGAAATCGGCCTCCCCTAGGCTTTGCAGACCGATCGCAGCCGCCTCGCGTACCCGCCACCCCGCAGCATTCATCGCCGCTTTAAGCACCCGCTCTACCAGGCGGCGGCGCTGGTCATCTGCAAATGCATAGTGGGCTCCGCAGGCCTGAACTGCACAGAACGCCAGAAATTCATCAGGAGCATCTACCCACGAACACAGCAGCACCCAGGCTGTATCCGATATCATTGAATCCGCAAAATACCGTGCAAAGCCCGCAGCCAGTTCAAGATTGGCCCGAGGTCCGGGAAGCCCGCTGTTGTCTTGCATGTAACCCTCCAGCAGAGGCCAATGCTCCCGGTTCTCGATCCATTCCTGAAAATGTACTTCCTCAGCTTTTTTTCCGCTCACGCCTCATGACATCCTTTCCTTTGTACACTCTAATGCCACTGGACTATTTCCTGTGTGATATAAGGATAATCTATCTGCTGCTTCACAGCGCGCATTGCCTCTTCCCCTGCCAGCAGCGACAGTACGTACAAGCCCAGATCTATCGAAGTGGAAACACCGCCGCCGGTAATAACGTTGCCGTGTTGAACAATACGCGATTTTACTACATTTTGGCAATAAGGCTCCAGCAATTCGTAAGCCGAAGGATGCGTTGTTGCGCCGCACCCATGCAGGAAACCTGCTGCACCCAGCAGCAGCGAACCTGTACATACGGATACTTTATAAGGAGCTACTGCAGCACCGCGCAGCCAGTTAATGAATACTTCGTCATAACGGAGCTTCCTCGTTCCAAGTCCACCCGGCACAAAAACCAGATCATATCCCGATAAATCCGGTATCACCCGGCCGGTCTTCATCGGACCCCGCTCATCGGTAACCTCATCCGAGATGCCGCAAATGTCCCATTCCAGACCTTTACCTGCTTCAAATTGTCCCAGCCGGCAGATCACATCATAGAACCCGGCGAAATCCAGAAATGTCATCCCGTCAAAAAGAATAAAGGCAATCTTCACCGGGACTCCTCCTTTCTCCTGCGGCAATACAGCTGTTCATTACTCTGAATCGTAAGCCTGCAAAGCTACTGGCAGCGCCTGCACCACCACATTGCCCGCTGCCGGAAGACCCAGCAGTACCGCACTAATAATCTCATCCCGCGTAGCCCCGAGCTGTTTGGCATGCTTCACATGAAACGGCAAGCCGCTCTCCAGCCGAACCGCGGCTAAGACGGCAATATAGGCAATCTCTTCCGTCTTGGGATCAAGTCTGCTTGCTGCATCCAGCTTGTGAACAGCTTCCATCCAGGCCTGCTGCTGCTCAGGAGCCTCCTTCATAAACGTCATAAACGAATTACTGACTTGCGGCGAACCCTCCATATCCAATCCCTCCCGTTTGTTTAACCTTAACAGTTCTACACTAGCGTAAACGAGCCGGCCGTTCGGTTAAACACGTCACAAAACAGGGAATATTTTGCATATCACACACCCGCCGTGCCATCCTGCCTTAACACAAATAGGCTGCTCCTGATCGCCATGTGACGGCATCGTGGAACAGCCTTCGATTACTTAAATGAAGTCTGAGGATACAGCTACGGAGAACAGCTGCCTATGCACTTGTCAGAATTATCGGTTTGCCTTTTGTCACGATAATCGTATGCTCAAACTGGGCAACCCGGCTGCCCCCTTTAACACTAAGAGTCCACCCGTCGCTCTGCTGCTCCGCAAAATCCGCCCCTGTTGACAGGAAAGGTTCGACCGTAATCACCTGCCCTTCCTTAAGCACCGTAGTTTCACGCGGATTATAGAACGGCAGGATTTCGAAAGGCTTCTCATGCAGGGATTTTCCGATCCCATGGCTGCAGAGATTGCGGATTACCTTGTAGCCGCGTTTGCGTGCTTCCATTTCCATCATCCGGCCGATCTCATTCACTTTCATGCCTGCCCGGAGATGGTTGATCACATTCATCATCGTCTCCTCGGTGCTGCGGCACAGGTGGGTAAGCTTCTCATCATACGGAGGCAGCTGAAAAGAAACCCCCGCATCCCCGTAATAGCCGTTCAGTTCGGCAGAAACATCAATATTGATCAAATCTCCAGGCTGAATCACTCTGGGACCCGGAATACCATGAGCCACTTCTTCATTGATACTGATACAGGTGCTTCCTGGAAAATTATAAGTCACTTTTGGCGCGGATTTTGCACCAAAATGCTCCAGTATCTCTGCACCCACCTGATCAAGCTCTGCCGTTGTCATACCGGGAACCACTCTGCGTTTCATCTCGGCAATAGTATAACCGACCACTTTACCGGCCTCTTTCAGACCTTGCAAATCTTCTGCTGTATCACTCGTCACCCTGCTCACTTCCCTCTCGCGCCGGTATCCGTAACGGATTCCATCAGCTGCATCTATGAATTACTATATAACCTGCTCATTGCAGTAGTGCTTATCCCCGGCTCATCCGGCCGTTTCTGATGGCAACCGCGTAATCATGCCGCCCCTTGCTGTCCGCCATTGCAGCAGCAGCCTCCCATTCATATTCCACCAATCTATGCTGGACAGCCCAGCCGTTCGGTTCTCCGGTTCTCCGGCAAAGACAGTAGCTGGCGAAGCGGGTGCCAGACTCCATCACATGGGGATAAGGCGCCTCATCTTCATAGGCTGGCAAACCTATACTCCCCGCATTAACCGCCTTCTTCCCGCCAGGTAAGTCAATAGAATGAAATACATGGCTGTGTCCGCAAAAAACGATTCTTTCCTCTATCCCCTGCAGCTCTGCAGCCAACGCTTCCGGCTCCTTATAAACCACGGTACCATCGGACTGAACCCGCTCCAGAAGATAACGGCCATTGTTCCAAGGCGTGCCATGGCAGAACAGCAGCTCTTCATAGCTCCATGTCCCCCGGAAAGAGGAAATCCATTCCTCCTCGGCAGTACTAAGCAGCGGCTTCACTTGCATATAGGAGAGTGATCCGCTTCTCTCCTGCAGTAAAATTTCATCACAGTTGCCCATTATATTCACAATTGCCGGCTGCTCCATCAGCAGTGCTGCTGTACCCAGCGGATCTATGGGACCAAATAGTGTGTCGCCCAGGTTCACGATGAGGTCAGCATTCTGGTTCTCTACATCCTGTAGAACAGCCTCAAGAGCAAACCTGTTGCTATGGATATCTGAAATTACTGCTATAACGTTATACATAGACATCCCCATCTATAGTTATGTCCGGCAGTCCACAGCTTATTGAACTTTTTGAGCAAGGTATGATCAGCAGAAACCGCCTGATGGGTTCCACCTCCAAATCCATATGTATCTTTCAATTATACCAGTGTCTATAGGGAGAATAAATGCAAAGCATTATGTACCTTTAATGAAATATAAATAAGACCGTTCCGCAGCATATTAACGGATCGGTCTTAAACCGGAAGGCATGATATGATATGAACTAATTAATCGCGCCTACAGCCTTCAGCCAGGCATCAGCAATAAGGGCATGGCCAGCTGATGAAGGGTGAACGCCATCACCTGCCCAGAACGCAGGCTCAGCCTTCATCGAGGCGGCCGCGAATAAGCCGTCAAGCGGTACCAGCAGCGCACCGTATTCACGCGCCAATTCACGCACAACATGAATTTTCGGATCAAGATCGCGGCGCCATGTCTTGCGGTCCTCCGGCACCGGCAGCACGAACGGTTCAATCAGCACCAGCTTAGCGTCCACGGATGCCTTCGTGCGCTCAATCAGGTCCCGGTAAGCGGCTTCAAACTCAGCGGCAGTCGTTTCCTGACCGGAGTCCATATAGCGCCAGGTGTCGTTGACCCCGATATAAATCGAGACCCAGGTTGGATTCAGACCCAGGCAATCCCTATCCCATCGTTCCTGTAAATCGACAACACGGTTGCCGTTGATTCCCCGGTTAAAAAACGTTAGCTTCTTCTCCGGATACTGCAGCCCGAGGCGTGCAGCTACCATCAGGGCATAACCGACACCCAGTGATGAAGCGTCTTCATAATTCCGCCCACAGTCTGTGATGCTGTCGCCGATGAAAACAATAACATCATTATCCTTGAGTCCCATCTACATAATCCTCCTATAAAACTGCTTAATAGTATAAACATGCCTATTATATCAAACAGAATTCAATATAACATCTTCTATTTTAGTTAGGATACATAGAATAAAATTACCTAACAGAATCGATTCAAACCAGCTTCTGCAGTAAGAAGCACCTGTTCAAAGGCTTCACTCCGCTCCTGACGTCCTCTTCTGAAATAAAGGCTGCGCAGAAAGTTTTTACTGTTGTTCTGGGCGATGCGCTGGCTGCGGCCAGGCGTCCAATCCACGCAGTCGCCCAGGCTAAGAATCCAGCCGGCGATACTGTTCCAGCTCAGGCGGTTCTGAACGATCATCGTATCCACAACCGTAGCCATCCGCTCGTCCTCTTCCTCGCCGAATAGCCACATCCGGTATTGCAGCATATCTTTGATAACCTCCAGCACTTCCAGTTGCACCTCCTCACTGCTCTCCGGGCATTGCACCAGTTCATCCAGCGCATCCGCTCCATGAGCCGCAGCGTGGGCCCATCCGCCATCCTCTACATATCCGCGCAGATCCTTCTCTTCCCGGTAATAGCGAAGCAGCGCATTCTTCAAAATACGGAATTCCTCCGCAGTGAGAAACGGCTGCTTGATATGCCGCTGCACGATCAGAGCTACCGGAAGCACAGAGAATGTCCGCGTAAATACGCTGTTATCTTCCGTCCTGCCGATGCCATAGAACAAATGCTGCTCATCAAGCAGGACTTTCAGGAAGCTGCGTAGCTCATCAGCGGTAAACAGCTGCTGCTCCAGTATCCACTTATAAAAAGTGGGATAGATCAGATCATCCCGCAGCTCTGGTTGCGGATCTCCGATATATTCCAGCATGGGGCGGATGAAATCGGCATGCGCTTCACCTTCACGAAGCAGGTACTCCTCGGTCTCAATTCTTTTCAGATCCATCATTAGCCTTGCTCTCGGATCGCTCATAACTTTCACTCCTTTACCCTACAGACCAAACCAGTCTATATCCATTTTCAGAAGTTTACTATATAAAACTACACAAAACCCCCTTCAAAAGCGCCCGCACCTCATGCCGGCATGAGTTTTTCGGGTGAATTGAAGGGGGTCTTTATGACTGAGATCCGCTACGGATATCAGGGAGTCTTAGTAGGCAAGACTGAACAAACCTTTAACATGGGTCAGATAACGGATGTTGCTCGCTTCCTTCATCATCGTTGCAGGCAGGCCTTTGAGCGGAGTCGAGTTGGCGCCGATAATCGCCACACCGTCTTTACGGCCCAGGCTGGCCAGCGTACCCGAATTCACCGGGCTGAAGGTTTCCAGTGATTTGTTGTTCAAGCTGGCATAGAGGTTATAGCCGATCAGTTCGCCCATCTGCCAGGCGATTTGCGCGGTTGGCGGGTAAGGGCGGCCATCCGGCGCGAAGTAAACAGCGCTGTCTCCGGCAACGAACACATCTTTGTGGGAAGTAGATTGCAGGAAGTCATTGACGGTCGCACGTCCACGGTTAACCTCAAGACCGGATTCTCCGACCAGCGGATTACCTTGCACGCCACCTGTCCAGACGAATGTATTCGCAACAACCTTCTGTCCATCCTTCAGATCAATTGTATTGCCCTCAACGTTGGTAACAGCAAGACCTGTCAGGAACTGTACACCGCGGGCCTCAAGGCTTGATGTTGCGCGCTGGATCAAATGATCCGGCAATACCGGCAGAATTTTCGGGCCGGCCTCAACTAACAGAAGCTTGATTTCCTTCGGATCTACTCCGTAACGTCTTGTAAGCTTAGGTAGCACATCTGCAATTTCACCCACAAGCTCAACGCCTGTCAAGCCGCCTCCGCCGATCAGAATCGTTGCATCAGCTGGATTTTTAGTTGCGGCATAATCACGAATCCGGGCTTCAATATGGGCAAGAATGTTTTTGGCATCTTCAGCAGATTTTAGCACCATACTGAATTTCTCCAGACCCGGAATTCCGAAATATGCCGTCGTGCTGCCCAGACCTACAACAAGTGCATCATAGGAAAGAACTGTACCGTCAGACAAAGCGATTTGCTTGTTGTCAACGGAGAATGATTTCACTTTAGCAATTTTGAGATCAATATCTTTACCTGCAAACAGCTTTGTCAGCGGCATCGCCACAGCCTTCTCAGAGATACTGCCTGCAGCCAGACGGTGAAGCTCCGTAATAATCTGATGTGTCGGGTACTGATTGACCACTGTAACCTTCGCTTCAGCTTTACTCATATATTTGCGCACAGTTAAAGCACTCAATAAGCCGCCGTACCCTGCTCCTAGAATTACGATATGTTTTGACATCATATATCCTCCGTCCTTACTTGTGTGTTATGGAATTAGGGAATCTATTTCTGAGTACTGCGTTCGCCGCTGACTTGAAGATAAGCATTCAGGAAACGGAGCATCTTTTGGACCTGCGGGTCTTTGACCATTTTCATCATTCCAAAAAGACTGATCGTTTCAGTGCTTTCATTCGCACGGTCTTTTGCTTCAATGACTGTAGCCGCCATATTTTTAACCGAATCCACCACCGGCTCGGCAATTTCCTTGATAGCACCTACCGTATCATTTTTGAGGACCTCATCCGAGGCAACCGCCTGTACGAAGTCAAACGATTTGGTTAGTACTCCGACCAGCTGAGTTAACTTAGGCAGTTCCTCCACCAGCAGTGTGAGCGATTCCTGAACCTCAGGTTTGAGCAGCTGATCCAGTAAATCCTCTTTGGTATAAGCCGGTTTACCTGCTGTTTGTTCTTCTTTAGGCAGGGTTTGAGTGATAGTTTCTGACATATTAGCCTCTCCTCCGTATTCACTTAATACTGCATAATTAAAAATCCACAAACTCAATGTGCCTATTATACCACCGATAATGTTAATTATGTCACAAAGTTTTTGCCTGTATATCCTTGTTTTGTGATAAAAATCACTTCTTTAATGTCGTTTTTGCGAAATATCTTCTTTTTTCAAAATAATTTTTACATACATGTACAAAATCATTGACGACCGCTGAATGCCGTGTTATCTTTAGCAAGTAACTAATTGTAAGTTCATTAATAAAAACTAGCTATTTATATTTATTAACCAATACATAAACTAACGGAGGCATTACTTATGAGTACTTTTTCAGATTTGGTCCAAGCCCGGAGATCCGCTATGAATTTTGTGGAAGGAGTTACGATTTCTAAGGCAGAGCTGGAGGAAATGTTCTCCCTCGCCCGCCTTGCCCCCTCAAGCAACAATCTGCAGCATGCGCATTACAAGGTAATTACCGATCCGGTTGTTAAAGAACAGCTACACAAGGATGCCTATAACCAGTACAAGGTTCACACCGCTTCAGCTGTAATTATTGTTTATGGGGACAAAAATGCTTACCTGCAGGCGCCGGAAATATACGGCGGCCTCAAGCTGCTGGGGGCGATGAGCCAGGAAGAATACGACAGCACCATCCAGTCGATCAACGATGCTTATAGCGGAAATGACCAGTTCCAGCGCGACGAAGCGATCCGCAACGCTTCCCTTTCAGCCATGCAGTTCATGCTGATTGCGAAAGACAAGGGCTGGGATACATGCCCGATGATCGGTTTTGATCCTGCGGCGGTCAATGCTACGCTGAATGCACCGGACAATTTCGTCCCTGCCCTGATGATTACCATCGGCAAAGATAACAAGCGTAAGATCAGACCCCGCGGCTACCGCAAGCCTGTGAATGAATTTGTTGATTTCATCTAATCCAAACCATCTATATTCTATGCAAAAGAGCCCTCCGGCATTACGCCGGAAGGCTCTTTTGTGTTCATAGCTGGTTAATCGCTGGGGAATCCCTCCTACACTCTGCGGAAACGCCACAGGACGCTCTGGAAATCCCCATGCAGTGCAGGCAGCGGTAACCCGGCATACATCAGATGATCTCCGCCGAATACGCCGCCGCCCTCCACCCACTCATAATCCGCTTCGGGATCCAGCCCCTTCAGCCGCAGGTAATGCAGCGCATCATTCGGCTCTGCAAGGGTCCGAGCGTACATCACGACGGCTTCGGATTTGTCCTCGGCCGCAATCAGCCACGCTGTTTCATTGCCTTCAAACGGGCTGAGCAGTCGGTACTGCTCCCCGAACTGCACAAGATTGCGCAGCTCTTTATATAGCGCCACTTGTGCCTGAACAGCCGTCTTCTCATCCTCCGTGAACTTCGTTAGATCGAGTTCATATCCGAAATTGCCTGACATCGCAACATGGCCGCGCAGCTCCAGCGAAGTGCTGCGCTGAACCTGATGGTTCGGCACCGCCGATACATGGCTGCCCATGGCGCTCAGCGGATAGACGATGCTGGTTCCATATTGGATTTTGAGCCGGCTGATGGCATCGGTATTGTCGCTTGTCCAGGTCTGCGGCATGTAATAAAGCATTCCCGGGTCAAACCGTCCGCCGCCGCCTGAACAGCTCTCGAACAGGACATCCGGAAATTCCGCGGTGATCCGCTCAAGCACACCATATAGACCAAGCATATAACGGTGCGCTGTCTCCCGCTGTCTCTCCTGCGGCAGCAGCGCCGAGCCAATCTCGGTCATATTACGGTTCATGTCCCACTTCACATAGGAAATCGGAGCGCTGCGCAGCACATCCGCCACCCGGTCGCCTATCGCCTGGCAGACATCCGCACGGGAGAAATCCAGCACAAGCTGCATCCGTGCTTCCGTTCTGCGCCGGCCTTCCACATGCAGGCACCAGTCCGGGTGCTGGCGGTACAGCTCGCTGTCCGGCGAGATCATCTCCGGCTCGAACCAGAGGCCAAACTGCATGTCCAGCTCATTAACCCGGCGGGCCAAATCCTCCAGGCCCTGCGGCAGTTTCTTCTTGTCCACAAACCAGTCACCCAGAGAACTGCGGTCATTGTCCCGGTGACCGAACCAGCCGTCATCCAGCACGAACAGCTCCATGCCCAGTTCGCTACCCGCACGGGCAATATCTTCAATTTTGTCAGCGGTGAAGTCGAAATAAGTGGCTTCCCAGTTGTTGACAAGCACGGGACGCGTACGGTCACGGAAGCTGCCGCGGCTTAAGCGGGTCCGGTACAGCTTATGATAGGTCCGCGACATCGCTCCCAGACCATCGGGCGAGAAGACCAGCACGGCTTCCGGCGTCTGGAACGACTGGCCCTGCTCCAGCAGCCAGCTGAAATCAAACGGATTAATCCCCACGGATAAGCGGGTTGTCCGGTACGGATCAACTTCTGCCTGGGCGGTAAAGCTGCCGCTGTATACCAGGCTGACACCGTAGACATCCCCATGATCCTCGTCTGCGCCTTTCGAGAGTAATGCAATGAACGGGTTATGCGCATGACTGCTTGCCCCGCGGCGGCTCTCGATGCCCTGCATTCCGGAGGCAAGGGCTCTGCGCTCCACATAGCGCTCACGTGCCCAGGAGCCGGAGAGATGCAGCAGCTCATAATCCGCGTCGCGGAAGTCTACGCTCATGCTTAGTCCGCGCAGCAGCTTCAGCTGTTGTCCGCCTTCGTTCACAAATTTAACGGATCGGGTGATGGCATTCAATGCCTCGAACACGGTGTAGCTCAGAATAATCCGCAGCCCGGCAACCGGATCAAGCAGCTCAAGCTCCAGCGTCTCTGCTTCATCCTCCTGCTGGACATACGTAGCCGGCAGACCTTCCAGCTTGGGCTTGCCCTGGTATATCCGGTGTGTATCATAGATAGCCTCAGAAGCGGTAGTCCCGTTCTCCGCCTGAATCTGATAAGCCGGATGTCGGAAATCCCCTACCCCGTAGGACGGGTATTCCTGGGCGATGGTGTCATAAGAAATCGACATGTCTTCAGGATATGGACTTGGCGAAAAAGAGCAGCGCTCTGTCCGCTGAAGGATGGCAGATAAGCCTGTTGAACGAATTTTCCTGCCCCAATAGACATGCGCCGGCACCCCGGTGGGCAGCAGTTGAATGACATAGCTGGTGGCCTTGCTCTGAAGATGAAAAATACGCTCTTCTGCAAAATATTGAATTCCCATTGAAGCCTCCTAAAGGGTTGTGAGCCTTGCTTCCTGCACTTCACCGCGTAAAAAACCGCACCGGAAGAATAGGCTGAAATTTGTTAGCATTTTTTTGTTAGTAAAGGCTACTTTTTTTAACATTCAATCTCGTTCATTATATCTTGTAATCGCTTCAAAATCATCCCTGCATTCATCTCGCGTACTGCAAAATTGCAATCGCTGCCCGTTCCCGCCGTTCAGCATCCCCGCTGTGAAGTGCTTCCTTCAGGACGGCGACGGCCAATTCAAGAGTGTCCTCATCCACACCAGTTGGTTTTTCGCCCGAATTCCTTATATCAGCTCCCGTATCCTCGATCCATAGCTCCAGCCTTGCCGACGGAAGTGTCCCCTGGTATCGGGAAATCAGCGCTTCCTCCGCCAGCAGTTCTGCTGCAACGGAATTCAGTGAGCGCCGGGGCATGCTTTTCAGCCAGGTTACTCCCCGGCGGTGGCACTGGCCATCCTCCTCATTGTCCTGGGTGTCATCATAGAAATAGTCCCCCAGATCACCCAGGTGCACCCAATCCCCGTCAGCTATTAGAACATAGTCCCCATCCTGCATTTCATGCACAAACAGATCCAGATAATCCACTGCCTCTTCCAGTTTCTGTTCCCCATTAATCCCACTCCGCAGCAGCTTTACACGTAAATCCTCGCGCTCGGCCTGCTCCAAATCTCCGGTGCCGGGATACCCGATGCACAGATAGTTGTCCTCCAGAAATTCCTTAATCCGCTCCACACCCTGCGGCGATGTTTTCATCTGAAACAGCTTCATTGTTTCTCACCTCTCCGGTTAATTATACAGGATAAGCAGGCCGCAAACCGCCGTGAATTATTTTCAAAAAACTAAGAACCAGCCAGAATAATAGCGCTTACATTAGCGTTTATTGTAAAATAGTCCTATTTTACAACCATACGGCTTTTTACTGCCCATGAGAAGCAGGGTATACTTTAGACATCAACTCAAGGGAACCTTACACTGCTGGAAGGAAGCCTGACGGGCATGAAAATTTCACCGCAGCAATCCTTAGCCGCTGTAATCCCTGAGCTTGAGACTATATCTTTGATCCTGACGCTAAAGCTTTCAATCCATCCCGGAACGAACTGGTATGAGCTTCTTAAAGCTCAAATGTTGAACATCAATCCTAGCGTGGCCAGAGGATGAATTAGAGAAGATTTAATGTGCAGGATAGGCAAATTTACTGCCACCTCGGACGATTTCTACCCGGCTGAGTACAAAGGATAGGATAAGGAGTCTGAGAAGAACATGGATATAGTGCTTACTACGTAAACCTCTATTGTTGATGCAAATCAATAATAGGGGTTTACCTGTGTTACAGGCACTTTTTTTTATACATATAGGAACCCCAGTGTAACCTCATCAATCAGCGCCGGGCAGCAGCCCAATCACATAATCCCCTGGATGAATATCCTGACTATTATGTCCGGGACCTACAGTCCTATAACGATGCATGAGGATGTGATGACGCTGAACCGCAGAATCCAAGCAAGAAAAACGGCAGCGAAGAAGCCTCCTTCTGGCGCCGCCAGGAAGCGTACGAATGTACTTTTGTACCGTGACCCCAGGTACGGCTTCACGCTGAAGCTTCCCCGCTGGTGGAAATGCTATACCTCCATTAAACGAAGCAGCCGGCTGAAGGATATAGAATATGGCGTGTTTTTCCGTTTTAAGTACAAAGGGAAGATATATGATGATGCGCTAAATCTGTTAGTCTATAAGATGACCTTGAAGCAGTGGCATGACGAGGGATATGCTGAATCTCCGATAATTTTCCTAGCATACCGGCAGGGACGAATTTTCGCCTACACGGTCCCGGAGGAGCTTCCTGACAAGTTCCTCAATCCATCCAAAGATGACTATGATTACCGGAAATACGGGAGGCCGATACGCCTGCTGAAGCGCATGGTCAATGAAGATGTACCGAAGATTGCAGGAACCTTCCGGTTGAAGCGCCGCTCTTCCCGCTGATTTATTCAGCTTTTGGAGATCCTATGTCTAATGACTTTATGTCACAGGCATAGGATCTCTTTTTCCGCAGCTCCAAAAAAGGCTATCCCCTCTTCAAAAGCAGCATGGAGTCCGCACCTTTTTGAAATTCATAAGAAACCTGTACTTCTTCTGCACTCCAGCCCTGGGTCTGAATAAAGCGGATCAGTCCATCTAAATGCGCATATCTCCGGCAGGACAGATCCACCAGCGGGAAAATACGGATCTCCGCCTTCGTTACACGCAGCAGCTCGCGGAGGGTCTCCAGATGAAAATCAACATCCAGTCTGTCTCCGTACATGAACAAAAAATGAGCGGATAAGGTTATATCAAACGCCTGATCGGCAAAAGGCAACACAGGCAGCTCTGCAGCTACATAACGCTCCTGATGGGCCAGTCTGTCTAAGGTACTCACAGTCAGCGCTTCCGTTCTTGCCTGCCTCAGTCCCTCTATGGATTGGAAAACATCCCATTTGAAATTATCACGTGCCTTATCAAGCTGGATCAATGTATGCTCAATATCAGAGAGTCCCTTAACCTGAAGGGCTTCTGCCGAATAACTGTATGCGATATCAGCCGCAACAGCCATAGCCCCGTGCCGGTTCGCTTCCGCAGTGAAGGAGCAGGCTCCTGCAGGACAGTCAAGAATACTCCGTCCCCGAAGCTCACCCGGCTGTAAATCAAACATCCTCATATACTCGTCAAACGTCCGGCCAATGAACACAATCCGCTCTAAATCCAATTTAGCTCCACTCATCTGCAATCATCTCACCTTTCTCTGCTCAGCTCTTCTCATCTCAATAATTTACAGTTTGGACATTAGGCTGCTCGGCAAGCTCGCTTTTTAAAAACTGGTACAGGCTTAAAGCGGCCAGCTGTAAGGGATAATCGGCAGTTCTGCAGGCTATTCCGCAGCTCATATCCACCGGCCCGTCCTGCAGTCTCTTTCCTATGGTACCTATAGGCAAAGGCGTTAGCGTTGACTCCGGAACCAAGGCCATCCCCAAACCGCTCTGCACATAATATTTCAATGCACTCATGCTGCCGATTTCCATAGTATTCAGCGGCGGCCCTGCAGATTCCTGCAACACACTTTCCAATTTCTTGCGGTACGGGCAGCCGGCGGCCGTAATGAGCAGGCGATGCTCCCTGAGCTGACTCGCGGTAACCTGCGGTTCAGCGGCCAGCGGATGGTCTTCCGGCAGGAGCAGCACGAATTTTTCCGTAAAAAGCGGCTCATAATGCAGTCCCTTGCCCATCTCCGGTACCGAGCAGAGGATCATGTCCAGTTCGCCCTTCAGCAGACGCTCCGTGAGCGCCGGTGTACTGCCAATGTCGACTGAGATATCTATACCGGGATGCATTGTCATGAACTCCCGCAAAAGAGCCGGCAGCCGGTAACTGGCGGTAGGATCGGTCGCCCCAAGCCTTAGATTCCCGGCCTCGCCTGCTGTCAATTCACCCAATCTGCTCTCAAGCAGCTCCATGTCTTTTACAATCCGCAGGCTTTGTTCGTAGAGAAGACGCCCGGCCTCAGTTAAACTAACCTGCTGTTTCCCACGTTCGAGCAGTGACATGCCAAGCTCCGCCTCCAGCTTCTGGATTTGCATGGTGATCGTAGATTGGGCATAGTTTAGTTCTTCCGCAGCCCGGTTAAAGCTCCCGGTATTTACAATGGCCTGGAAGGTTTTTAAGGTTTTGAGCTCCATAGTCATCCCCCTTACAGTTCAACATAATTGAATCATAGCTTCACTTAATTCAATTATACAGAATCAAAGGTTAACTTTAAAATAGTTTATATCAAGAACAAAGCTATGTGTACAGAGGAGAGGATATAAAATGGAACTGGCAGGAAAAGCAGCACTTGTGACCGGCGGAGGCACTGGGATTGGTAAGGCTGTCAGCCTGGAGCTGGCCCATCGCGGTGCAGCAGTCGCCGTGAATTATTCCCGTTCCGCAGCTGAGGCCGAAGAAACCGTGCGGTTAATTAGAGAACAGGGCGGACAGGCCATTGCGGTGCAGGCCGATGTGTCTAAAGACAGCGAGGTCCGGGAAATGGTCCGGCAGATCATAGCAGCATTTGGTACGCTTGATCTGCTAGTGAATAACGCCAGCATCACCAGGCATATTCCGCTTGCGGATCTGGAAGCTGCTGGTGATGAGGTGTGGGATGAGCTGTTTGATGTCAACGTCAAAGGAATGTTCTACTGCGCCCGGGCAGCTGCCCCTTATCTGAAGCAGAGCAAACAGGGGGCAATCGTCAATCTCGGAAGCATTGCGGGGAATACAGGCAACGGTTCTTCACTGCCCTATGCAGTATCCAAAGCAGCCGTCCACGGGCTAACTAAATCGCTGGCCCGCGCCCTGTCCCCCGATGTCCGGGTGAACTGTGTAGCTCCGGGTGCAGTGGCAACACGGTGGTGGGCAGGCCGGGAGGAACAAATGCACAGTCTAGCACCGAACCTGCTGCTGCAGCGGATTGCGGAACCGGAGGATATCGCACAGTTCATCTGCGCTTCACTTACACAGGAAGCCATGACAGGGCAGATCATTACGGTGGACAGCGGACAGACGTTATAGCGGCAGAAGGACTATTTAAAGTTACAGTAGTGGGAATTTCTCCATCTAATTTCCTCCAGCCTGTGTTGAAAAAGATATAAGCAGGATTTACTCCAACTAATTCCTCTCGTAAAGACCCAAATCAGCGTTTCCAGGGAAAATAGCTGGAGGAATTCCACCTAAAGCCAGATGTTAAGCGAAAACGGAAGAATTAGTTGGAGACTTTCCCACTAAAATGTAAACAGCCTCATCTTCCACTGCAAAGTGAAGGATGAGGCTGTTCGTTAAGGTTAGCCTAGGGCTTAAAATCAGCGTTCCGCTTCCTGCCGCGCCAGATTATGAGGGCTCATTGCCCCAGACCAGGCTGCCCGAGAGATATGCCGGAAGATTAGCCCAGTCAGCGTAACTTGTTCCAGATGCATTAAAGGAATAGTCTCCGGTCTGGGTATAATTGCTCCAATCAGCTTTGGAAGCCCGCATCTGAATATCAAGGCTTGTCCCTGCCGCCAGGGAACCGGCGCCGCTGGTGAATCCCAGCTCCAAGTAGTAGTCGGCTCCGGTTTTAGCGGCTGTGAGCTTCGCAAATGATCCGGTTACATTGGCGCTTCCCACCTGCGACCAGTCGCAGAAGAAGCTTTGCGGCTGGTCGCCGTCGATGGTGTAGTAGTATCTAAGCTTCACATCGGCCAGGGAAACCGCAGTAGTGCCCGTATTCACCAGTTTAATCCGCGGACTCAAAGTATTCGCCGCAGCCGCTGTGCTGCTGTTGTACATCTGCACCTTAAGACCGCCGGAAGTTGCCGTTGTCGTATCCACAACGGTAACCACCAGAGACTGTGCTGCCCCGGCGCTGAAGCTGAAGGTCAGCGTCGTTGTCCCCACCGCCTGCGATGCCAGATATGACTTCTTGATCGTTACCGTGCTGCCGCTGACCGTGTAATCCGTTCCCGCAACAAGTGTTGCCGTCCCGTTCTTGATCGAGCTGAGGGTGTTCCCGTTCAGCGTCATCGTAACAGTCAGATCCGCCTGGTTCGCCATCTTTTTGTCGAAGCTGGCACTAACCGGCGCAATCACTGAATCGCTTGCTGTAGTTGTCGTATCCACAACTGCTACTGCCAGAGATTGTGCTGCTCCGGCGCTGAAGCTGAAGGTCAGCGTCGTTGTCCCCACCGCCTGCGCTGCCAGATATGACTTCTTAATCGTTACCGTGCTGCCGCTGACCGTGTAGTCCGTTCCCGAAACAAGTGTTGCTGTCCCGTTCTTGATCGAGCTGAGGGTGTTCCCGTTCAGCGTCATCGTGACAGTCAGATCCGCCTGGTTCGCCGTTTTCTTATCGAAGCTTGCGCTGACCGGTGTAATCACCGAGCCTGCAGCCGGCGGGTTTAGCGGATCGGCATAAAGTGTGCCTCTGCCGTTTGTTCCAAGATACACCCGGCCGTAAATCCGCGGATCTCCGGTGATGGCCATATTGATTTTGGCATACTGATGGGCGTCGTCATTAATCCGCACCCAGGTCGTCCCGGCATCATCGGAGCGGAAAACACCTCTCACGCCGTCGATTTGGGCAACAGTGTACAGTGCCATATAGCTCTGGCCCGGAGCGGCTTTGCCGAAGCCGATCAGATCCGCTTCCTGCACATTGGACAGCTTAGTGAAGCTGGCTCCTGAATTGGTTGAATGCCACAAGCCATATTTGTTCTCCACGGTATTGCCGCCAGCAAACCAGATATCGCCTTCAATGCCCGGCATCGCCTTGATGCTGATCTGGGCCTGATTCGGCTGCAGGCTGCCGACATTATTGGTCGGGAAGCCCGTCGCCGCGCTAGCGGTAAAGGTAGCCCCGCCATCTGTGCTGACATAGAAGGTGCCTGCATAAAAGGCATAGAACTTGTTTGGATTCACCCGGTCCGAGGCGATTTTTGATCCCGCAGGTACTCCGGTGCTCGCGGTCCAGGAATTGCCCGACGTTTTGGAATAATAAACTCCGATATCCGAGGTGCTCCACAGGATCGAATTGCCGCTGGCCGATACTGCGACCTGGCCTTGCCCGGCCGTTGTTATCGTTCCATTCGACGGCTCGGCATTGGGCATGTACCAGTTGGACCCGCCGTCATTGGAGATCCCGATCGATTTCATACTTGGGGTCTTCTCTTTATCCGCACCGCCTACACGAACAATATAGGACGGGCTCAGCTCCGCATAATCGATGCCGGTCGTGGTCGCCCAGGACGGACTGGTCTGGAACTTAACAGGGGCTGCCGTCACATCGTCATACCGGAAACCGGACACATCGCCAAGTGCGGTGATCAGGTGGGCACCCGAAGGAGGACTGATTAGGCCCAGTACTGCTGTCTCCTCTACACCCTTAGCCATGACTGAGATGTTGACGGTCCCGCCAGTATCCCATGCTCCCAGATTGTTCGTACCGTAAATGGTAGCACCCGTTCCGTACATCATCCGGTTCGAGTTGAACGGATCGATCTCCAGATCGCCCATCATCCAGCCCAGTTTCGGCGAAGGATCAAGCGAACTCGAAGTTGTTCCGTTATCAAGCCATGGAGCCGCCGTAATATTCATCGCGAATTTATAGGTCCGCTCAGGATAATTGCCCCAGTCCCAGATCCGGCTCCAGGTTGCCCCGCCGTTGGTGCTGCGGAAGATCACCTCGTCCGGCCACCAGGCATTCAGGCTGGAGACCATAACTGTATTCGGATTCTGGGCATCCACAGCAAGACCGCCGAAGCCATACCAGTTGTCGGTTCCTGTGGAAGGGCTGATATTGGTCCAGGCTCCGGTTGTGGTATTGAACTTCCAGACTTCACCTTTGCTGCCGTCATACGGGCCAACTCCATTACTGTAGGTGATGTAAAGATTGCCCGTTGAAGAAAGTACACCGTGATGCGGCAGGTATCCTGTAGGCTGCCCGGGCACTGCGGACCAGGTTGCGCCTCCGTCTGTACTGCGGTAGATACTGCTTGCGGTATCTGCTACACCGACATAGATCGTCTGGGTGGCGTTGCCCAGTGTTCCTGTGCTTTTGTCAAAGGTAATCCAGGATAAGCCGACCAGATCGTTTCCGTAATCAAGTGTAGGGTTCTGAATATACGTTCCTACATTGGGAAAAGAACTGACTTTAGACCAGGTGACCCCGGAATCCGTACTTTTCCACAGGCCATTGCCGCTGCGTGCCCCGAAGAACAAGATACTGTTCTTGTTAGGGTCAATCACAAGCCGCTCACCCGCAGAACGGCCGGGCATATTGCCGCCGACCTTAAACGGAAGTGCCGTTGACTGCCAGGTGTTTCCGCGGTCGCTCGAACGCATAATCTGGCCGTTATCATCCCATGAGTTTGTGTAGGTGCCAGTGGCCATATATACCTTGTCCGGATTGATGGGATCCGTAGCCAGCGCATCCACGCCGTTCTTATTCCAGTCTACCCAGCCGACGGCGTCACTGATGGAAGTCCAGCTGCCGGAAGCCTGATTCCAGCGGTAGGCGCCGCCGATATCCGTTCGGGCATAGATCAGATTCGGTTCAGTCTGATTAAAAATGATTCCCGGCACAAACCCTCCGCCAGCTCCGGTGACAACACTGTTCCAGGTGTACGCTTCACTTGCTGCAGCATGAGTAACCGCGGGAAAGGCAGTAAATAACGTGCTTGACATTGCGGCCAGCAGGACAACAATTCCCATTCTTCGGATACGGTTACGAATCACGATTCCAGCCTCCTATGCTTTATTTTGGTATCGCTTACATTATAGAGCGAAAACCAGTTTCATAGGGAGGGAAAAGGGTTCACCTTTTCGGAAATACGTCACCAGATACCGTACCATTTTCGCACTAAATATTACATTTTTAGTCAAACAAAAGACTCTGCTAAATGATATTCAGCAAAGTCTCCTTCGACTAATGCGTCAGTATGAACTCATCCAGCTTGTTGCCGCCGATATCATAAGCCTCAAAGCTGAGCGTGCGGCCGCTGACGGTAATTCCGGCAAACACCGGCTGGTTATTCTGAAAATGGACTTTATGGTAAAACTGGTCCTCCTTTTTCTCATTGAACTTTGAACCGGAAGCGTTCGTAACTACATACACCGTTCCCCTGGCCGCTCCTACCGGGTTCTCTCCTTCGGGTACGATGGCACCATCCAGCAGCGGATAAGACCTGGAATATTCATGATTGTGACCCTGAAGGACCAGATCGACCTGATATTTATCGAAAATCTCTGTCCAGTCCTCCACCTTCTTATAGGTGTTGCCGCCGTAGGCCGGGCGGTGCATCGCTACGATTTTCCACGGATTATCCGTACCCGCCAGATCCTTTTTCAGCCACTCGGCCTGCTTTTTCAGATTACTCTCCGTATTGAGTACTGTCACATGCACCGGTCCATAGTCAAAAGAATATGAAGTCCCCGTGATCGAACCTTTGGCCCCGTTATCCGGCAGATTGAAGTGGGAGGTGAATTCCGCCGCCTGTTCGTTGATTTCATCATGATTGCCCGTAACCGGCATCAGCGGGATGCCTGTAACCCAGCGTGCTGCATTGCTGAACAAGCTGTCCCATGCCGCCGAATCTCCCGGAGTCTCCGTGAAGTCACCATTATGCACAATAAACTGTGCGGCCGGGAAGGTCTCGAACGCCTTATTAAGCGTCTTGCCCCAAATTTCGAAATCCCCTGCCGTCACACCCTGTGAGTCAGTTACATTGATAAACGTTACACTATCGTTGTCCGACTCCGCCGTCGTAAACTGCGCCGCTGCACTCCATTCCCCTTCATTGCCCGTGCCCACTCTGTAAGTATAGAGCGCACCTGCCTCAAGTCCGCTAACCTCTGCTTTATGTACGCCTCTGCTGCCTTTGTCTGTCTTAATAAACGTATTATCAGCTTCTGCCTTGATTACAGACTTTTCGTCAAAAGTGGCTTTCCCGCCTTTAACCACCTGTAGCACACCTGCAGCGCCGGAGTCTCCCGTGTACCAGGTGAATGCACGGCTGGTCTCCGCATCTCTTTTGAATGAAGTGACCACATCATAGGGTATACCGGAAGAAGACAAGGTCTCCGCAGTCCGACCGGACTTCAGCCATTCCAGCACCACCGCCGCCACAATTAAGACCACAATGATGATTCCGATGATGATTATAGTCTTTAAGTCTTTCATCCTATCCCTCCCAAACCCGTCCTTTGTTTACAAACATAGCCTTCTGCAAGCCTGGAAGTCAAATCCCTAAGCAAAAGACTGACCACGAGATCATCACGAAGATGCTGGACGGTTATCTGCAGGATGACACCTTCCAGGCGCGGATTGATGAGCCGGATCTGATCATCGCAAGTGAAGCGAAGGCTGATCCCTCCGCATTCTAACGCTCGAGCGATAGGAGAGTGGCCTGCAGGCCGCGAATACCTTCGTGTCCACGATGACTGCGAGCGTCTCCGGCCAGTACGGCAGCTCCACCGCTTCCAGCGGTGACAGCTCCGGTGGCGGCTGCGCGGATGGAGCTGCCGGAGGTCAAGCCGCGAAGGGCAAAAGCGTGGCGGGCCTGGTCGGCCAGTACGGCGGCCACGGCGGCGATATGGCCGGAGGTGGCGGCTTCGGACGGCATGGGCGGCGGTGGCATGCCCGGCTTTGGCGGGGACGGCGGGATGAGCGGCGATTTTGGCGGCGCACCAGACGGCGCCCAGCAGCAAGGCAGCACTAGCGAAGCCATTACTACCGGCGTAGCGATTATCGTGCTGCTGTTGGGCATGCGTTTGTTACGTTCTACAAACGGAAACGACTCTAAACAGTAACAAATAAGCCTCAGACGGCAGGCCGTCTGAGGCTTTTATATACAAAAGCTATAATACTCTGATTATTGAAGATCCGTCAGTTCTTCATCTGAACAAGGGAACTACATGTGGAACGTTTGCTTTGATGGGACTACAAGATAATAGTGTGATTTCCTCCACCTAAATTCCTCCAAACGGGGCGCAGCCTAAGCATAGCGGGAATTCCTCCCACTAATTTCTCACTACGAGCTACAATCAGCGTTCTCAGGAAATTTAACTGGAGGTTTTCCGCCTATGTTCTGATTTTAGGCGAAAATGAAAGAATTAGAGGGAGGTTTTCCCACTATATTCGAAAATTGATTTGGTAGGTGAGCAACTAGCTACTTATCCCTATATTCCTGGTCAGCAATCAGGTACTGATAAAACTGCACGACTACGCTCGCTTAGGAAAATATCAATCGATGCTGATATCGACATAAACTCCCTCCTTACTTATCTGCTGGATAGTTTAACAAAAATAGTTTATTACCAAATAAAATTCAAATAAGCTGTTACAATATTGTTAGATGCATTTAAAAATCTTGAAAGGAATAACACCTATGAGTCAATCTATTCAGATTCGCCAAATGATGCAGAGCGACATAGAGACTATATATACGGGATTAGCACTACATGACGTAAGCAAACCTCTGAAATATATTGAACGTTGCTGGGAAGAAAACCAAACCCAAGCACGCGTTACACACTTAGTGTTCTATGAAAATGACTTTGCAGGATGGGGACATGTCGTCTTTAAATCCCACTACCCACACTTTGCTGAAAACAACATCCCCGAAATTCAGAATTTCGATATCATCCCCCCTTTTAGAAAACGTGGGATAGGGAGTGCTCTAATTGAAGTGCTTGAAGAAGAAGCATTTTCCAGATCAAATTCGATCGGTATTGGTTTTGGATTATATGCCAGCTACGGAACCGCGCAACGGTTGTACGTAAAACGCGGTTACATCCCTGATGGCAGAGGAGTAATGTACAATGATTTACCTGTAGAACCCGGAAGTCAGGTTTGTATCGACGATGAACTTGTTCTTTACTTAATAAAATCAAAATGAACTGGGGACTGCCACGATTTCCCTCTAATTTTTACTTCCATACATTTCAACTGTAGTCAATTCCCCCCCCTTACACAACAAAAAACTGCGGACCGCGCCACCCCCTAAAGGACGACAGATCCGCAGTTTCGTATTATCGCTGTATATAAGTATTCTGGCAGCGCTCCCAGCCCTACTCCTTCTTCCCCCGCATCAGACTAATCGCCGCCAGCAGAAACGACAGTAGAGAGATCCCCAGCGTGATATAAAGCAGCGGTGAGGTATCACTGGATTTGTCCACGTCCGCCATAATTGCATTGTGCTCATCCATACTCATAGAATCGCCATTTCCCATATCCATTGAACCATGTGAGTGGCTGTCACTGCCTGCCGCTGCCTCTACAATCCCGGTAATGGAATGCGGGGATTCCGAGCCTTCCTCGCCGGACCACTGCACTAAGCTGCCATCCGCATAATGCTGGTAGGCATCCCAGGCGATATTGCCTGCGGTATCCGGGTTCTGGGCGGTGAAGGTGAAGCGCTGGAATTGCCCAGCCTGAATACCTTCTCCCGTCGCTGTCCAGCTGACTTTGTTGCCTTCAATGGTCACGTTCCAGCCTGGCACAGCTTCGTATTGCTTGAACGCGGCACCTTCCGGAATGCGCAGATCCACCTGCACGGTGGCGACGTCTTTTTCCGAAGGCACTTTCAGTGTATAAGTCTCCCACGCACCAGCGGTGGATTCGGCCGGAGCGACGGTTACATGCGCACTGGCTACCGCTGCGAACAGCATCAAGGCTGCCGCCATGGGTGCAGTCAAAGTTATTATTTTACGAAGTAATGTATTCAAGATCATTTCCTCTCTTTCTATTTTCGATGATGTTAAAGTTTAGCTATATTCAGCTTCTATCTCTTCCGCGGAAAATCCCGCTCCCGTGAGGCCAGCCCCTGCTCCAGGGCATACCGCGTCAGCTGTGTCCGATTCTGAAGCTGGAGCTTTTGCAGAATATTTTTGAGGTGGTTTTTGACCGTGTGCTCGGAGATGCCGAGGGTTGCAGCAATTTCCCTGTTCGTGGAACCGGAGGAGACACAGCCCAGTATTTCCTTCTCGCGTGCCGTTAATGCTTCCCCTTCCTCTTTCACGGAGGTAACTGCAAATTCCTTCAGGATCTGAAAAGCCAGCTCACGGCTTAGCGGAACCTCTTCACTGACAATTGCCAGCAGATATTCGATCCACGTGGACGGAGCCAGATTCTTCAGCAGATATCCCTGTGCGCCCTGCTTCAGCGCCTCGAATAAATAAGAGATTTCATCCGACACGGTGACAATGACGATCTTGACATACGGGTACTCCAGCTTGATCCGTCTTGTGGTCTCCAACCCGTCCATTCCCGGCATTTCGATATCGATCAGAATGAGGTCGGGCATCCATTGCCCGGTCCAGACCATCGCCTCAGCCCCGCTTCCCACTGCCCCTATCACTTCGAAACGTTCATCCAGCGACAGAATCTCGCCCATTGCTTCACGCGCATGCGCATGATCATCGACGATCAGCACCCGGCAGCGGTTCATCCGCAGGCCCCCCTTTCGTTAGTTCGACAATCGTCCCTCCGGCACCGGATTTCAAGGCAAGCTGCCAGCCCATGCTCTCAGCCCGCTCCTTCATAATCTGGAGGCCGTAGCTTCCGCTCACCGCAAAAGGATCACTATGTATAATACCCGCACCGTCATCCGCAACTGTCACTCTCCAGTGACGCTGTCCGCCTTCACCGGAAATGGTAACTCTGCCTGCCCGCGTATGCTTGCGTACATTGATTATCGCTTCACGGATGCAGGACAGCAGCTCGGCTTGTTCCGCAGCCGTCAATGCATCCTTCTGCAGGCTCCAATTCAGCGAGACATCGATCATCACTTCACTGGCGATTCCGGACAGCTGCTCCTGCACAGACTGTTCCAGGGAGAATTCCGCCTTACCGGAGACCGGCACTTTAAGACTGGCAATCGCCTGACGCATATAACGGTTTACCTCATGGACCGTCTTTTTAATCTGATCTACACTCTCTGCGCTAATCCCACCCTGCTTGCGGCTCTGCTCCAGGCGGTCAATCCTCGCCGACAATAGAAACAGGGACTGCGCCATCCCGTCATGCAGCTCCTTGGCCAAGCCTTCACGGGCTTCCATCGCAGCTGTTGCAGCCCGTTCCTGTTCCAGCTCCCGCTGATTCCGCTCCATCATCCGGAACAGCGGCAGCAGCAGCATAATGCTGAACAAAAAGACCAGCGCAGGTGTTAAATAGTTCCCCATATCCATCGAAATATAAGGCATCAAGAACTGGTGGCGCACAAATTCCCAGATGCCTACCATGACCGTTGGAAGCAGCAGAATTAGCAGCTTGATTATCGTATACGTTGCTGTCCCCTCCTAAATCCTGATTCTAAACTTACCATCTCCGGCTAAGCTCCGGCATGACTCTTTCGGGCTATGCCGTTTCTATAAATGTTACAAAATTAAGTATTTAAAATGTAACTCTCTTGCCCGGCAGACCAGTGGAACCTCTATTTCGCCAGACGAAGCAGCCTATACCTATTATTCACGATTGCCGTTCGCGAAACAACATCCGATAAGGTACACTAGGAGCAAAGCGCCGTACAGGCGCACAAATCTAGTTAACTTTAACAGGAGCGGAAATGAAATGAAACGGATAACGATTCTTATCGCCGATGACGATGCCGAAATTGCCGATCTGGTCGGGCTGCATCTGGAAAAAGAGGGCTATCATCCCGTCAAGGTAACCGACGGGAAAGCCGCCGTTCAGGCGGTCCAATCGCAGCATATTGATTTGGCCGTACTCGATATTATGATGCCCGGACTGGATGGGCATGAAGTGACCCGGCAGATCCGGGAGCAGCACAGGCTGCCAATTATCTTTTTAAGCGCCAAAACCTCGGACCTGGATAAAATCACCGGCCTCGTGATCGGAGCCGATGATTATATGACCAAGCCGTTTAATCCCATGGAGCTGGTCGCCCGGGTGAATGCGCAGCTTCGCCGTTCTATGCAGCTTAATCAGCCGCAGGCCGAACAAAAGTCGGTGCTTGAAGCCGGGGGCCTGATGATTGATCCGGACCGCAGGACCGTTATTGTTTTTGGAAACAATGTGGAGCTGACACCCAAGGAGTTCGATATTCTCTATCTGCTGGCAAGCTATCCCAAGAAAGTATTCAGCGCGGAGCAGTTATTCCAGCAGGTCTGGGGCGAAGCCTATTATGAGAGCGGGAATACCGTTATGGTGCACATCCGTACGCTGCGCAAAAAGCTCGGCGAGGAGCAGAACAAAAATAAATGGATTAAAACGATCTGGGGGGTAGGGTATACATTCAATGGCTAAACTGTTCCGCAGCTTCCGCTTCACCATGATCCTGCTGCTTGTCCTGAGCATGCTCTGCTCCGGCACGCTTACTTATGCACTGTATAAGGTTTTGCAAACATATTATGTATCTCAGGTTAAGGCGGAGGACTCTCTGGCCAGATTCCGCTATATCATCGGCAATATCGGCGATCTGAATTTCTTCCTGATTTTTTTCATTCCGCTGGCACTGTTGTTCTTCTTCCTCTTCACCAAGCCCTACGCCCGCTACTTCCGGGAGATTTCGCAGCATATCCGCCAGCTGGCTAACGGGGACTTCAACAGCCGGATTGATATTTCCGCAAGCGACGAGTTCGGCGATATTGCCGCTGATTTGAATCTGGCCAGCGGCAAGCTGCAACAGGCGGTGGAACGCGGGGATTTCGCCGAGAACAGCAAGGATCAGCTGGTGCTGAATTTGGCTCATGACCTGCGTACGCCGCTGACATCTGTGCTGGGTTATCTCGACTATGTCCTGAATGATGGAGAGTTATCCGCCGAACAAATCAGGCATTATACCTCGATTGCCTATACCAAGTCCCAGCGGCTGGAAAGGCTCATTGATGAGCTCTTTGAAATTACCCGGATGAATTACGGCATGCTGACCCTCGATAAGCGTCCGCTTGACCTGAGCGAGCTGCTGGTCCAGTTAAATGAAGAGCTGTATCCGCTCCTGGACAACAACGGGCTCCATGCCCGGCTGAAGATCACAACGCAGATGGAGATTGAAGGTGACGGCGAGCTGCTGGCACGCGTATTTGAGAACCTGTTAACTAATGCCGTGCGGTACGGCAAGGACGGCCAATATGTCGACATCCGCAGTTACCCCGAGGGGGAGCAGGCGGTCGTTCAAGTGATCAATTACGGCGGCAGCATTCCGAAGCCGGATCTGCCTTATCTGTTCGATATGTTCTATACCGGCGACCAGGCACGCCAGCATCCTGAAGGCGGCACCGGACTCGGATTATTCATTGCCAAAAATATCGTAGAGCAGCATAACGGTACGATCACGGTGCAGAGCGACCCTATCCGTACGCTCTTTGAAGTCCGCCTGCCGCGGCCACAATAATTCTGCTAAGCGAATTTAAGAAAAACTTTAACTTTACCCCACTTCTTTTTAAACGGTTGCCTCTATTCTTTAGACATAAAGATAAGGAGGAGACCGAAATGAAGAAGTGGGTTTTTTGGGCTGTCATCCTTTTGCTGGTGGGCTATGAGGCGCTGCATCAGAATAAGGAGGTTAACTACAATACGCGTGGAGCAGAAACTGTCCATGCTCTGACTGGAGAATCCGGAGGTTTTGATATTACGGTCCTTTCGAAGAATCAGATCTATCAGGGAAATCTGCTGCTGGTCAACAAGGATTATCCTGTACATAAGACGGGGGTTACCCCCGACATCGTTAACCTGTTCCAACATCACGAGCTGACGAATGGATACGGGCTGCTGAACAACAAGATCATGCTGTCGCAAAAGGTAGCGGAAAAGTTCTCGGCCATGGTAGAGGCTGCCGGGCGCCAAGGCATTACGCATTTTCTGATCAGCAGCGGTTACCGCGGCAAAAAGGAGCAGGAGCGGCTCTATGAGGAGAAAGGCGCGGAAGTTGCTCTGCCCCCCGGTCACAGTGAGCATAACCTCGGGTTGTCGCTGGATATCGGATCTACACAGATGGAAATGAACCGTGCACCTGAAGGGCAATGGCTTGAGGAGAATGCCTGGGACTACGGATTTATTTTACGTTATCCGCAGGATAAGACGGACATCACCGGCATCAAATATGAGCCCTGGCATTTCCGCTATGTCGGGTTGCCGCACAGCATCATTATGCGTGACAAGAACTTAACCCTTGAGCAATATCTGGAGTTTCTCAAAAAGGAGAAGAACATAACAGCGGCTGTAGATGGAAGGCAATACCAAATCAGCTACATTCCTATTACCGGCAATACCCCGTTCACCATTCCCGCAGGCCGGCACTATGAGGTCTCGGGCAACAACATGGATGGAGTCATTGTAACGGTATATCATGACAGCAATCAATAATCTATAAGAAGGCGGGAACCCCGATGAATCTGCTTAAATTTCGCCAATACGCATTACAGGCTTTGTATGCAGTATATATCTATATTTTGTTCAAAATCATTCTGTTCAAGTTCAGTCCCATTGATTTCACTTTCCTCTGGCATCAGCTGCAGCGGAGTCCTGATACCATAGTGCGTCAGCTGCGGATGGGTAATTTCGTCCCGCTGGCTACCATATCTAATACCTTTCATCATCTTACAGCTACTACGCTGTTGAATTTTATCGGCAATATAGCGCTGTTCCTGCCGTTTGGCCTATTTGTAGCGTTCCTGTCTCCTAACCAGAACCTTTCCTTGCGCGGGCTGGTCCTGCGGGCTTTTGGATTAAGTGCCTTGCTGGAATGTGCACAGGGCCTATTCTCGATTGGAACCTTTGATGTGGATGATCTTATTCTGAATACCTTCGGAGGCATGCTGGGTTATGGCCTGTTCAGGCTGTGGAAGGGCATGCGAAAAAGCCCTCCGGTCACGGAAAAGTGACGAAGGGCCGGTCAGTGCTTACAGCTGGTTATGCTTCCAATAGAAAATTAGAATATTCCCATACTAAGGTATCTTTCCCCTGTATCCGGTGCAATACACAGCACACGCTTGCTAGGGCCAAGCCGCCGTGCTTCCTGCAGTGCCGTCCATACCGCCGCACCGCCGGAAGGGCCGATTAATATCCCTTCCCGGCTCGCCAGCGCCCGGACTGTCTCCAAGGCATCTTCATCAGTGACCTGGACAATTTCATCATACACCTCAGTATTGAGGATCGCCGGGATGAAGCCCGGACTGGTGCCGACCAGCTTATGCGGTCCTGGCTGCCCTCCGGAGAGCACCGGCGAACCTTGCGGCTCTACGACTACTACACGAAGGTCCGGCAGCTGCCCGCGCAGCACCTCACCCGTACCGGTAATCGTTCCGCCGGTTCCAGAAGTAGCGACGAACACATCAAGCTTACCCTCCATCTGCTCCAGGATTTCCGGTGCTGTCGTTGTGCGGTGAATGTCCGGGTTGGCCTTGTTCTCGAACTGCTGCGGGATAAAGCTGTCCGGTATGCCCGCACCCAGCTCCAGCGCCTTGGCTATCGCTCCCGGCATCCGCTCTGTCGCAGGAGTAAGTACCACTTCCGCGCCATAGGCTTTCAGGATATTGATCCGTTCCTTCGTCATATTATCCGGCATAACGAGAATGGCCTTGTAGCCTTTGGCAGCAGCATTCATCGCCAGACCGATGCCCGTATTGCCGCTCGTCGGCTCGATAATCGTGCCGCCGGGCTTCAGTCTGCCGTCCAGCTCTGCCTGCAGAATCAGATTATAAGCCGCCCGGTCCTTCACGCTCCCGCTGGGATTGAACATCTCCAATTTCACAAATACTTCCGCATCATCCGGCCCCGCCAGCCGGTTCAGCCGGACCGCCGGTGTGTTCCCGATCAGTTCCGTAATATTGTTCACTACCAGGGATCTCATTCTGTTGTCCTCCTTATTCCTTTTCATACATTCTGTATCCCCCATTGTAGACTTAAAGGCTGGCATTTGTCGATTAGCGGGACTGGCGGAGGCTAACTTAGACGATAGCTGCAGATTACGATAGAGTACGCTTTATCGGGATGTAAAGGTCAATCTTCGCTTTGCCATCAGGGTCCGTATATGGATCATTCATACAAAACTCCAGAGCATGTCTGTCATCCGGTTCAAATTCACTGTTAGGCAGCCACCCGCCGTACACGCTTTGGTAAGCAATCGCTAATTTGTCAATTGTATCGTAGAACTTGTACAGCGCATATTGACCGCCGGATAAAGTTTTAAACTCAATGCCCGAACCGCTCTCTGCAGAAAATCCTTCCGGAAGTGTGATGCAGGCATCGTACCTGCAGAATTGCTCGTCGGTTACACTAGGATCATCCAAAGAGATTCCGATAAAATATTGCTCCCGCGGTATACCGTTGTCCTGGGCCCATTTGCCGATGGTTTCCCAAGCCTTATACGTTTCAAGATAGCTCCCAATGTGCCTTGCATATGCCACCTGATAGCCTGGAAGCTCTTTTACCTCAATGTTCATATCCCACACTCTCCTCAGAAAATTATTATTGTTCTTGCTATTCAAATCATAATTTTTAGAGAGGGACAATTCTTCCTGATTATTGCCGGAGATTAACGGAATGTTGCTATTTTCCTGCATGGATCTTCTCATTGCGCTTGGTGTAGTCTTATATTGCTTTTTGAATGATGAATTGAAGCTGGAGACGGAAGTAAAGCCACATAGTGATGAAATATCCAGCATCGTTTTATTCGTTGTAGACAGATAGGTAACCGCGTGATGCAGACGTCTCTCCGTAAGATAGGTCATGGGCGTTTTATGTATGACTGCCGAAAAGATTCTGGAAAAATGAAACTTCGAAAAATTCGAAATCTCAGCGAGCATTTCCAGAGTCAAATCTTGTTCTAAATTCTCCTCGATAAACTGAAGAACAGCCTGAATACGTGCCATGTAATCATTATTCACCTGGTTTCCCTCAATCCCGATAATAATATGGATACAGAATAAAAGATGTCTATCCAAACTGTTACTATTTCTCAGAATAGCAAGAAGTTACTGGTTTCCGCAACGAGTGATCCCTCTTTTGCAATAACTTAGCTGAAAGCTTTGTGTGAGAGGAAATTATGGCCGTGCATCGAATATGTTAAAGTATTGGAGGCTGATTTATGGCGGCTAAGCGAAAAAATATGGATCTTTATGTATTGCTTGCATCTGTTGCGATTATTGTTTATTTTTTCTTCGTAGCTGCGCCGTATGGAGACCGGCATAGTTTTTTTAGTGAAGCAAGCATGCCCGAAGACGGTCAAATCCTTCCCTATTTCTTAATGACAACGCCTCCCTTGGCCGTTTATATTCTCTTTTGTGTCCTGAGCCTGAAACGGATAGCCTTTTTACGTTGGCTGAATTATCCGCTGATCATTTTAAATATTCATCTCTTCTCTTTATTTTGCCTTTCGGCATTTAACGGCGGGACCATCTTCTGGCTGATCTTGATCACAGGCCCGGTCACGCTGATCCTGATAATTATTTTTCTGATCATAGGATTGATTAAAGACCTGAAATATCTACGGGGAAAAAGAAGCCAATAGAAAGACCCTGCCGGATGACGGCAGGGTCTTGTTGTTTTTATTCTGCTAAGCTACGTTAAATCTTGCTACCAGACCCTGCAGCCCTTGCGCCATTGTGCTAAGGTTGCTTGCAGAGGAGGCGATTTGTTCGACCGAAGCCATCTGCTCCTGAGAAGCAGCGGAGACATGCTGTGTATTGGAGGCAGTTGTTTCTGAGATCTCCGTTACGTTGCGGATGGAGACAACAATCTCATCCGTAGCCGCCGTCATTTCCTCCACGGCTCCCGACACCTCTTGTATTTGACCGGCCAGCGTATCAATTGAAATGCGGATTTCACCGAAGGAACGGCCAGCCTGCTCAATAATTCCGGTTCCCTCCTCCACCTCGTTCATGCTGCTCTTCATCATTTTCACCGCACTCGCAGCATCGGTCTGAATGCTGGCCGCCATCCCGGCAATGAGGCTGGCCGATTCACCCGATTGTTCTGCCAGCTTACGTACCTGATCGGCAACCACAGCAAACCCTCTGCCCTGCTCTCCGGCACGTGCCGCTTCGATGGTTGCGTTCAGTGCCAGCATATTGGTCTGTGAAGTGATCCCTTTAATCACATCCACGATACTGCCGATTTCCTGTGAACGTTCCACGAACCCAAGCACCTGCTGGGACAATGATTGAATCGAGCGGTTGATGGAAGCCATCTGGCGGGAAGCCGCCTGCAGCGACTCATCGCCGGAAATGGCATAATCTGCCGAACGCAGGGAAGCATCAGAAATATCCTGCACACTTGCAGCGATCTGCTGGATCGCGGCGGACATCTCCAGAATGGTCGTCATATTGGTCTGCAGATCATTCATCTGCTTATCCGTACCGGAAGCAACAGTACCCATAATATCAGCAATCCGCTCCGTAGTTGCGGCGGTCATTCCGCTGTCCGAAGTAAGCTTCGAGGAAGATACGGCCAGGCTGTTCGCAGACTGGCTTACTTGTCCGATGATGCGGCCGAGATTATCCGTCATCCGGTTAAAGTGACGGGCCATTTCACCAATCTCATCCCGGGTGCGGACAGTCAGCTTACGGGTCAGATCCGCTTCACCGTCAGCAATCTCCATCAGCTGCCCGTTCATATCTCGGATAGGTTTAAGAATCCGCTGCGACAGGAGCAGTGCAATAACTGCGGCCAGCAGTACAGATAAGCCAGTTACTCCTAAGCTTATGCCCATTGCCGAGCCACGGTGTGCTTCCGCCTGGCTTTGCTCAGCCGCTATCTCTTCATTCAGCATGTTCTCAAATACCAGCTGGGAGTCTATGATCTTATCCAGGGAGAGATTGGTGAACTCTTTTTGTGCAGCCGGGAAGTTCCCTTCCTTAGCCAGTGCGAAGGCACTGTCCAGCGTGGTCAAATAAGTGCTCCATCCGGTTTCCAGATCCGTAATCCCTGCCAGCTCCGCTTCATTTAATCCGGTATTTTTGAGCTCCGTAATGGCAGCAGTGATTTCCGGAATCTCCGCCTCATAAGCGGTCAGATTAGTCTTCCTGTCTCCATCCGTATTACTCATCACATATCTGGCGGCAAGACCGTCCGCCGTGCGGATGCTATCGGTCAGCTCCTGCACCAGCGTCAGCTTGCTGTAGTTACGGTTGATCTGGTCGGACAGCATCGTAGCCTTGCCCTGAAAAAAAGTATTGCCGGCTATAGCGAAAATAAATACGAGAATAACGGCAGTGAAGCCCATTAAAATTCTTGCGCGGATCCCTTTGAACATAAATAATTTCTCCCCATTCTTATGTAATCTGTGATGCTATTCCTATGTATTGAACACCTTACATCCCAGTGTGGCCCTCCATTCTCTTAGCAGCAGGCCTGCCGCTTCCGTTCTAATGCTAAACATTTCCTCTGGCTTTATCCTACGGCCTAAGCCTTAAATGGACCTTAAATAGCTATAGGCTTAAGCTGAACATTAGCTGAAAATATGTTTTGTCTAACAAACGGCAAAAAAAAGACCGTCATGAGCGGCTCCAGGCCAGACTCTGCGGTCATATGACATCCAATATCAGTTATTCATACAAATTCCCGTTAGCCAGCTGGGCCAGCCGGGTTTTATCCAGCACGCTCAGGCGGCCGCGCTTCCGTTCAATAATCCCTTCCTCGATGAAACGGCGCACAATCCGGTTCAGATGGCGGTAGCTCGTCCCGAGCAGGTCCGCAGTCTCTGTCAGGCTGGAGGTACGGATTTCCTCGACACGCTGTCCCCCTACATTATCTTCGAACAAGGACATCAGGTAGCTGGCAAACCGGTTTTCTACCGGATAGAGCAGATTCAGGGCAGAGGTCTGGCCCAGCGTATACATCTTGTGGCTCAGCTCCCCCATGAGAAAACGCAGCAGCACCGTATTCTCCTCCAGCTCCTTCAGTAGCATCTTCCGACCGGCCACCAGCAGCAGACTATCGCCTACGGACTCCACTTCATTTTTAACCGGATACTGCCGGAGCAGCTCAACATCCCCGATGACAGACATCGGCCTTGCGAACCGCACCAGCATAGACTTCCCGTTCGGGAGCAGCGTATGAATTTTCAGCTTGCCCTGCACGAGAATAAACATGCTCTCCAGCCGGTCACCAACCGAGCAGACCGCCTCCCCGTCACTATACCTCCGCAGCTCCATGGCCGCTATAACACCGCTGCTGAACATCTCCCCAAGACCATTTTGCTCGGCAAGCCTATGAACTACTTCCGGGTCAATGATCGACTGCATACAACCTTCCTCCTTCTACACAAGGACCGCTGTCCAATTGTATTCACTGTAACACAACCCTTTGTCTTCAGGAAGAATGTACCCTTAAGGCGTCTGCTGCGCTCCGAGATACCGCTTAAGCGCATGCTGCCCCCGGTATGTAGAGATGTTGAAGGAAGGCCATTCCTGTGCGTCTAGCGATGGTTCAGACCTTTTCTCACGCAGGCTCTGATCGAGCAAGCCGTTTTCCTGTTTACTGAACGCAATCAGCTTCGGAACAGCTTCCCACGACAACTCCATCAGATAGTGCGTATCCAGCTTCCCGCTGGTTTCATAACGGGCTATATTCTGGCCGGCGATGATTCGGTCCATTCCGATATAATTCATGATCACGTAGGCGAACAGGCCAAGCACAATGTAACATTTCATCAGCGGAAACTGTGCCCGGCTTATCCGAACTGAGGCCAGAACCAGCAGCAGCCCAAGGAAGATCATAAACGCATGGACCAGAAAGCGGATCTGCGTATAGCCGTAGGCTTCTTCATAAAGTGCCAGCCGGGAATAGGCCGAATACAGCATCACTATCGAGCACAGCACCATAATATAGAGCAGCATGCGGATGAAGGTCTGCAGCCTCGCTTTAGCCTTTCCGAGAGCAAGCAGTGACAGCAGCAGGATGGCAAAATTGATCGCTGTCACCAGCATCAGCTCAAAAAAACCGCTCCGGGCATAGTCGGCATATGTACTGTCCTGTGGCAGAATGCCATCCCAGGCACCGAACAGATAAGAGAATTGAACCGTAACAAACAGTACGTAAACAATATTAATCATGGTCAGAACCGTCGTGATGATGACCGGATCAAGGGTAAAGCTTACAGGTTCAACATTCCCTTCACCCTCTGCCTTCCCTTCCTTCAGCTGCAGACCCGCCTTATTCAGCCGGGGAGCAACAAAACCCCAGAGATACCCGAACAACCCCATTCCAAGCAGGACACTCCACAGCGTACGGGCAAAGCCTTCATCGAACGAAATCCGCTCCAGCAGATCGGGAAATTGATTAAGAACCTGATGGAAGACACCATCCGCCGAAGAGAGCAAGGAAACCACTACCAGCAGAAGCGGAAACGAAAACGCCAGACCGATCAATACCTTGATGACCACCTGCTTGCGTTCCCCCTGGATACTGCGTCCACTTGATTGTTTGATAACGGCAAATACCGTAGGCCAATGCCTCAAGCTCTGGGCAAAAAAGTGCTCCCGCGCTGCACCGATCAAGCTGAATCTGCTCCAGGAAGGCTGGCGGTAGCTGAGCATATAAGTCATATGTAACAGAATCAGCGCCGGAAGCACCAGCAGGTTCAGTGCGATGAAAAACCAGTTCGAGAACAGCACAAACGTCATTGATAGCAGGAAAATTACACCTAGCCAGACATAACTGAACCATGTGGGCGGACGAAGGCGTTCTTTGGCATAGTAGAGCATGAAGCCATAGAACAGGGCCACGAAGATGGGATATGAAACACCGGGCTTATGGCCAAAGAACAAATATTGATGCACAATTGCCAGTATAAAGGCTGCAGCCAGTGCCTGAAGCGCAGTCTTCGGGTTAGCAGGGCTTTTCTCTTCCATGGGAATCCCTCCAGTTGATCACTTTCATATCCTGATTCTAGCTGATAAAATAAGAAGAAAAAGAGAAAAAAAACCAAGTTCATTTCCTATTTTATTAAAAGGGGGCTACCTGCCGTGAAGCTGCACAGTCAATTTCTGAAGCTGCATTCGCAGCATGGAGGTACGGAGGAAGCCGCGGTTACACTGGACGAGCTGGCGCATACCCTGAGCTGCACCCACCGGAATGCCCTAAATGTAATTAGCAAGCTGGCAGAACAGGGCTGGATCCGCTGGACGCCAAGCCGGGGACGCGGGCGGCGTTCTTCACTGAGGTTCCTGGCAGGTGCTGAAGAGATTGCGCTCCAGTCCATGATGCAGGCAATCAGCAGCAGCGATATGCGCAGCACTATTGAAGGTATCCGCAGGTATGCCCGCTCCTCCTCCCTGCAGGATACACTTCAGGGCTGGCTGCTTACTTATTTCGGGCATCATTCCGAGATCCGCAGTGATAGACGGATTGATACCTTGCGGCTTCCGGTAACGCAGCACCTCCATAACCTGGATCCGCTGTATATGAATTTGCTGGCTGAATCCTTTGTTTCCAGCCACATTTTTGACGGTCTGGTGGCGCGCAGCGGCGGACAAGGCGGGATCATACCCGGACTGGCTCATGCCTGGGATACGGATGAGAAGCGCACGGTCTGGACCTTTCACTTACGCAAGGATGTACTGTTCCATCACGGAAAGGTATTAGCGGCTGAAGATGTCGTATACTCCTTCGAACGGATGATGAATACTTCGCAGCGCATGCTTTACAGCAACATCTTCAAAGAGATCCGGGAAGTCAAGGCACTCAGCCTGACTACGGTCCGCTTTTTGCTGAAGAAACCGAACGAGCTGTTCCTTCCCTTCCTCTGCACCAGCCGGGCTGCCATCGTTCCGCGTGATCTGGAGACAACACTTGCCGGCAGCTTCGGGCGCAGACCGGCGGGTACCGGGCCCTTTAAGCTGGTGGAGATGAATGAGGATATGTGTGCGCTGGAAGTATTCCCTTATTATTTCCAGGGACGGGCTCATCTCGACCGGGTGGAGATTCTCTATGTCCCGTGGGACATCGCTTCGGCTGCGGCTGAGACAAGCTCTCCGTTTCATATCATCCCGAACCCTGCCACCGCAGGCTCAGCTGTCTGGAGCCGGATACACTCGGAATCCTCTGTGCGGAAATTCATCACCTGCAATACGAAAAAAAGAGGACCGCTCAGCGATCCCCTGCTACGTGCAGATGTACTCTCCTGTTTACATGAAGGAGCCGCGGCGCAGGGGCCAAAGCAGCATCATGCTGATACGCCTTCACTGCAAATCGCAACCATCCCGCAGTATGCCGGCGATGCCGAGGCCGTTGCTGCAAAGCTGTCGCACCGCGGATATTCATGCAATGTATTATCCGTCTCCCCTGAGGAATTCAAAGGTCCTGTCCGCCTGCTGGCTGATCTGATCGTCTTCTCCCTGCTCCGTGATCAGGATGAGCAGCTCAGACTGTTCGATCTGTATTCTACGATGGTGCAGCATATTGAGCCGCGCACACGGGCCGATATTGAAGGACGGCTCCAGATCATTACGCGCGAACAGGATCCGAAGGCCCGTGCCGCAGGCTTCCAGGCGATAGAAGACAGCCTGAGGCATGAGCACCAGCTGCATATCCTGTATGAGAAGCCAGCGGAAACAGCCTATCTGCCCTCTGTCCGCGGCGTTACCTTTAACAGCCAAGGCTGGGTAGACCTGCGACACCTGTGGTTTCCACCTGAATTGTGAATCCCTGCGCTACTCAGAACTATTCCTTGCCCGGCAAGGTTTCCAGGAGTCCGCGGCCAATCAGATTGGCCGAAATGGGCGCTTTGCCGAGTTCCCTGGCCCAGAGTGACAGCTGCCCGATATGATGGATCTCATGGGCGATGACATGGCGCATAATCTCTCCCCAGCCATCGGTCACTACCGAGCCGTCCTGGCGTACATCCTTAAAAATATTCCGCTCCAGCCTCTCATTCCATGCCAGGACAAACGCTTCTACCTCCGGCCGGAAACGAGCGTCCAGCGCTCTAACCTTCTCCACCGTATTATAATTGGCAAAATCCTCCTGAAAATCCGGTTTGCCCTGCATCACCATGATCCAGCTCCACTCCACATCGGCGATATGAAACAGCGTCTTCAGGATCCCGCCAACCCCGCCGACCCGCGGCTGCAGCAGCTCCTCTTCACTCAGCTCCTCACACCATTTATACCATTCTTCCCGGACCATCCAGTTATAGCGAAAAAATGTCTGCATGAAAGGCCTCCAATATCTAAAATTTAATAGAATAATTGTGTCCAGTGTATCACAGCCTGCTGCCGCACCGAAGGTAAAAAATAAGTATAAAACTGCATTACGGCCTGTTCATGTTCGCAGGTATGGAATCTCTCCCGGAACTCAGAGCTGTAATATCGTTACCGGTTCATTGTCGCAGATTTCACTGTTAATCCACTTGTCAGAAAACGCAAAAATACCGGTGAATTTATCACCGGTACGTTAAGGTTATATTTGAGATACATATGTAAAAAAACATCAGTTTTCCTTGCGTTAACTATAAAATTAATATAGCACGGAAATGTCAACATAGCAAGCATTTTTATGGAAAACGAAGAAAATAAATGGTTTCCCCCCTGGGGCTGGAAGCAAAGGATCAAGAACGTGTTTAGTGTCGCTGTATTCCCGTCTGCCTATGATGATATGATCTTCTGCACGAAGGAGGCGGCAAAGATGCAAATTACACTCAGAAATATCCGCAAAAGCTTTAAAGTGTACAAACGGCCCGAAGGAAAATGGGGGCTGCTGAAGGGAGCCTTTATGCGGAACGTAACAACTGTCGAGGCGCTCGGCGGTATAGGGTTTGATATCGCCGAAGGCGAGCTGGTGGGTTACATCGGCCCGAATGGTGCCGGCAAATCTACCTCTGTTAAAGTCATGAGCGGCATCCTGACGCCGGACAGCGGCGAATGCACCATCCTGGGCAAAGTTCCCTGGAAGCACCGCGTTGAGCACGTATCCAGAATCGGCGTCGTCTTCGGCCAGCGGTCACAGCTGTGGTGGGATGTGCCGGTGGCTGATTCTTTTGACGTGCTGAAGGATATTTATGCGATTCCTCCAGGAGACTACAGGTTAAGATTATCGGAGTTAACAGCAACTCTTGGTGTGGAAGCGCTCTTAAGAACGCCCGTAAGACAGCTGTCGCTGGGACAGCGGATGCGTTGTGAGCTGGTGGCGGCGCTGCTGCACCGGCCGGAAATTCTGTTTCTGGATGAGCCGACCATCGGACTCGATGCGGTATCGAAGCTGGCGCTACGCAATTTTTTGAAGGAAGAGAACCGCAAGTATGGGGTCACGATGCTGCTGACAACACACGATATGGATGATATTGAGGCACTATGTGAGCGGGTTATGGTTATCGGACACGGCCAGCTGCTCTATGACGGAAGGCTCTCGGGCCTGCAGGAGAAATACGCGCCTGAAGTGGTTATGAAGGTCAACACCGACGCGATGATTGCCGCCATGTACAATGATTTGGCCCTAACTTAAGCCAGTTATGGCAGACTGACTATGTCTGTATGCTCATCAATCAGGAGGTGTAACAATGAATTTTAGAAATACGTTCCGGGCCTGCAGCTCCCTGTTCCGGATTAGGATGGCCGAAGGGCTGCAGTACCGTGTATCCGCAATATCCGGCACGGTGGTCGGGGTATTCTGGGCGCTTCTGGAATGTGTGCTGTTCACTGTGTTCTATACATACAGCGAGAACGGCTCGTGGAACAATAACGGGCTGAGTCTTCCGCAGACGATATCCTATGTGTGGCTGGCCCAGGGACTGTTTGTGCTGCAGAGCATGAGCATCGACAGCGAGATCATGGGCAAAATCAACAGCGGCGACGTCGGTATTGAGCTGTGCCGGCCTATGAACCTTTATACTCACTGGTTCGTCAAAAGCTCGGCCGGCAAGCTCGGCACCTCGTGGATCCGCAGTGTAGCCACCGTGTTTACCGGTCTGCTAATGCCTGCCGGATATGCACTGGGCGGGCCGGCATCACTCACCGCGCTGTTCTGTTTTCTATTATCTGTGATCATGGCGTTTGTGTTATGCTCCGCATTTGCCATGCTCGTGACCGCAATCCGCTTGAACATCACCTGGGGTGACGGGCCGACCTATATGCTTTTACTAGTGAGCGGCATTTTGTCCGGCACCTATCTTCCGCTGCGGCTCTGGCCTGATTTCATGCAGACCTTCCTGTACCTTCAGCCCTTTGGAGGGTTCGCTGATATACCGGTACAGCTGTATATAGGGAGTATGGCTCCTGCCACCGCACTGCCCGGTATTGGCCTGCAGCTTATCTGGAGCCTGCTCTTCATTGCGGCCGGCCGGCTCATCATGAAACGTAAACTGAACAGTATCATCGTCCAGGGAGGGTGAGATAAACGAATGATCGCTGAAGGTAAAATCTATTTCAAATATTTGCGGATGCATCTGCTGTCCGGCATGGAGTATAAGGGCTGGTGGCTGATGCTGATTCAGGTCCTTATCGTTGTGATCTCTGACCCCATTGCCACCATCCTACTGTTCTCCCGCTTTGGCAATATCGGCGAATGGACCGTGGCCCATATCATTCTCGTCTACTCGCTGGCAGTGTCTTCCTTCGGACTCGCCGAGAGCCTCTGCCGCGGCTTTGACTATTTCCCGTGGCATCTGCTGCGCTCCGGGGATTTCGACCGGCTGCTGCTCCGCCCCCGTTCCTTGTTCGTGCAGGTTGCCGCCTCCAGATTCCATCTACACCGGCTGGTCCGGCCTGTCACCGGAATCTGTGCGGCAGGCTGGGCGCTTGGGGAGCTCGGCATCCCCCTGACGCCCGGTAAGCTGGGAATACTCGCGATGGCGATGGCGGGAGGCTGCTTGATGTACTGCGGAGTATTCGTGCTGACCTCGGGTCTGGCATTTTTCACAATCAAAGGACTCGATTGGATATATCTGCTGACCAATGCCAGCTACCAGATTACCCGGTGTCCGGAGCCGTATATGCCGCGGGCGCTAAAATCTGTATTCAGCTTTGTGCTCCCGATGCTGTTCATCAGCTTCTATCCGGCAGCTACAGTATGCGGCTGGGAATATCCACACTGGCTGGGCTTCCTCTCGCTACCCGCCGGGGCTGTATTCCTGGGACTCTCACTTCTGGTCTGGCGCATCGGCGTGAGGCATTATAAAAGCACAGGAAGCTGACTCCGGTGAACGGAATCAGCTTCCCTGGCAGAACTTCATGGCTAAGTATGGGCTCCATTACATACTTCAATGTGAGCTCAGATGCTTACGGTAGCCCTCAACCTTCTCATCCCGGTAGCCCATTCTCTCATAGAAGACATGGGCTTCCTTGCGTTTCTCACCGGAGACCAGGATGATGTAATAACAATCCCGCTCATGGGCAATGCCTTCAATGGCGGTCATCAGCTGTTTGCCCAGACCCTGGCGGCGGGCCCGCGCGGAGACAACAACATTCTCAACGACCATAAACGGCCGGCAATCTCCTACGAGATCTTGGCAAATGATGCCCATTATGGAGCCCAGCAGCTTCCCGTCCACATAAGCACCTAATAATATGTACCTGCTGTCTGCCTTAATTGCCGCAAAAGCATTGGTAAGTTTGTATAGTTCCGCCATTGTACCCGTCAATTCACCATATAGCTCATTTAAGGCTGAAAGCGAGTCAGCCTCAATTTCTTTAATAGACACCATTTGTACTCTGTACCTCCTGCTTCCTGCATGTTTGGATTATTTCTCATATACATAAAGCTGTCCATTTCGCGGGTGCTTCATCCGTTGCCCGCTGTAAGATCTGCGCCGCAGCTCCCGCTCCAGCTGTTTCATGAATGCTCCATGCGTTATGATTAGTACATTCTTCCCCTGCGGCTCCGCTTCCAATTTGTCCAGAACCGAAATGATCCGCTGCGTTGTTTCCCGCCGGCTCTCCGGCTGAGAGGGATGTCCGGCTAGCCACAACAGCCGCCCTATAACCATCCAGCATGCTGCCGGAAGCTTTAAGCCGGACAGCTTTACCGCCGCCACTCCAATTTCCCTAAGCTGCTCGCTTAGTGCAATATCGCCTGAATAGATGTGCCTTGCAGTATGTACGGCTCTTGGAAGATCGCTGCTTATACAGTAATCCCAGTGCTCTGTATGATCCGTGAATGGTGTCAGGCGGATGCTGGCTGCATCGTACTCTGCAACCCACCTATTGAACTGCTCACCAGTGATCCAGCCCCGCACCGGGATATGTTCTACTTTAAAATGCCTGACCAGACCCATTCTCATTTCGGCTCATTCCAGTCTGTCAGCAGTTCAAACTGCTCACTCTGTCCGTCCCAATCGACACTTACCTTAATGACTGACTCCTCACGGCCCACCAATCCGTCGCCCGAGCCCTCCAGCCGCAGACTTTCTACCCTTACAGGTCCTTCCATCGTCTGACTGGACCCGTGTCCAACCGCATCAAAGCCAAAGGTGAATTTTTTAATCTTTTTCAGATCCCCGGATTTCCCTTTGTAGGCAAGCTGGAAAGCATACTCACTGGAAGGCTGGTAATACGTTGCTTTTCCTTCTGAGTGGACCGGTTTCTCTGTAAGTGTCTCACTATAGATTGCTGACCAGTGCTCGCCCTCTCCGGAAAAAGTGTAGGTATGATAAAGGGTTCCGCTGCTGCAGGCGGAATTCAGTATAAGCATAAGTCCGCACAGCAGCAATGTACGTATAACTACTATCTTCCTCATGTCCTTACCCCTCTCTCGCAGGATAAGTAGCTCAGCACAGTCTCCACCCGTTCTTCGACGGACAGATTACCCTCCAGCCGCAGAACCGGACACTCAAGCTCCCTCATCCAGTCTTCATGAAGCTTCCGGCTTCTGACCTCCGGCCCTGCCGTGTCATATAAGCTGGCCCATTCCAGAAATGTCTGCACATCCTCGTACCTGCTCCCGCCTGGTAGACTTTGTTCGCCATAACGTGTGAACTCTCTTGCCCTAAGCCGCTCCAGCCTAAGCTCCGGGGGAATCCACAAGAAGATGACCAGATCAAAATAAGAGCGGAGCCCGTCTCCCCAGCCGCAAACGGCCCCCGATAGAATCCATGGCTCCTGATGCTCCAGATCATACTTAATCCTGCTAAGCCGCTCACGGATATCACTCTGCTTCGAAAACTTCTGCTCCCAAAAATAGTCATCACTATCCAGATGGACATGCGGCAGCCGTCCGGCCAGCGCATGTCCGAGCGTGCTCGTACCTGCTCCCGAAGCACCCATAATATGAATCCTACTCTTCATCTATACCTCCAGATCCGTATCCCGTTTCACGTAGCCAAGTTAGCCCTCCTCCGAGATATCCGGTGGAATGCGGCGAGCCATTCCTGTAGAGACAGCAGCTTTGATTACAGCCAGCCGTACCTGCTCAACTACCTTTTCGTTAAAAATACTCGGGATAATGTATTGCTCATTCAACTCGTCGTGGTGAACCACCGAAGCAATGGCCCGGGCTGCCGCCAGCTTCATCTCTAGATTAACCGCCTTGGCCCTGCAATCCAGGGCTCCGCGGAAAATCCCCGGAAAACACAGCACATTATTGATCTGATTCGGATAATCACTTCTACCTGTCGCCAGCACACGGACATAAGGCTCGGCCAGTTCAGGCTCTATTTCCGGAGACGGATTGGCCATCGCGAATACGATGTTATCACTGGCCATGCTCCGTAATTGCTCCACTGACAGCACGCCCGGGCCGGATACCCCAATGAATACATCCGCTCCGCGTAAGGCCTCCGTTAAGCCTCCTGTAATCCCTTCCGGATTGGTCGCTCCGGCCAGCCACTGCCACTCGGCATTGCTGTAGACCTGTTCCCTGCTAAGAATCCCCTCCCGGTCAACAGCGCAGATTTTCCCGGCGCCTGCCGCGAGCAGCAGACGGCAGATGGACACACCGGCTGCACCGATGCCAACAACAACGATCCGGCATTCTGCGAGCTCCTTGCCTACTACTTTCAGTGCATTCAGCAATCCGGCTAATGCGACTACTGCCGTACCATGCTGATCATCATGAAATACAGGAATATCGAGTTCAGCAGCCAGCCGCCGTTCAATCTCAAAGCAGCGCGGAGAACTGATATCCTCCAGATTGATTCCGCCAAAGCCTGAGGAAACCGCTTTCACTATACTGATGATTTGCTCCGGGTCTTTCGTGTCCAGGCAGAGCGGAAAAGCATCGATATCTGCCAGCTGCTTGAACAGCATTGCCTTCCCCTCCATAACCGGCATTGCCGCCTCTGGACCGATATCGCCGAGACCGAGTACTGCCGTACCGTCGGTAACGACAGCTACCGTATTTCTTTTCATAGTGAGAGAGTAGGCTTTGCCGGGGTCTTCCGCGATAGCCATACAAACACGGGCCACACCAGGGGTGTAGACCAGCGAGAGATCCTCACGGTTTTTGATCGGCATCTTAGGGGTGATCTCAATTTTGCCGCCGATGTGTGCAAGGAATGTCCGATCCGATACATTGATGACTTTGATCCCCGGCAAGGTTGAAAGTACGGTGAGGATCTCTCCGTTAGCCGCATCCTGGACATTTACGGTAATGTCGCGGATGGTCAACTCTTTCCCGGCACGGATAACGTCAATAGCTACTATATCCCCGCCCGCTGCTGCGAGCGCTGAAGCTACATCACCAAATGAAGCAACCGATTTGCGGATTTCCAGACGAATAATCATTGTAGTAGCGATGGACATAGAACAGGCCTCCTAGACCAAAATTTTCTATATCTACTATACTACAGTTCACACAATGTACATAATGGTAGAGATTTCATAATGAGAATCATCACCATATCAAACCATAATTTAACATATTCACGAAGATAAATGCCTGCAAAATTGTAACTATTTCTCCAGGCATACTTATCCTCCTTCTAATATTCACAAGCTTTCACACGCTGAGCACCTTCATAATGGCACCATAACAGGAGTCCTTATACAACCCGTGCAGCTCGTCTTTATCCGCCATCAGCCATTGGATCAGGCAACCGTCGATGATCGCACGAATGACGGGTGCTGTTGTATCCGGGGACAACTCCTTAGCGAAAATCCCCTCCTGCTGTCCGAGTCTCAGTATCTCCGTACTGATACTAGCGCAGCTGTCATAGAACCGCTGGTTAATCTCCCGGTAGACCGGAATGCGGCTGGCTCTCGCCAGGAAATCCAAATAGACGCGGTAAAAGGACCGGTTCTGGTCCGGGCCGGGGAAGGCGGAGCTGATATAGGCGGTCAGCTTGCCGGTTGCTGTATGCTGCTCTGCTACCGCTGCTTGCTCCTTTGCAGAGATTTTGCCGGTCAGCCATTCGAGCAGTTCAACCAGAACCGCTTCCTTATTCTCAAAATAATAGTGGACAACCCCTTTGCTGACCTCTGCATGATCGGCAATGGTCTGCAGGGTCACTGCATCGTAGCCGCGTTCGGAGAGTGCGTGAAAAGCGGCATACAAAATCTGTTTGCGTTTCTCTTCCGACTTCTTGTAACGTACCATAGGACCTCCATGATAGTAGGTATGTAAAGCAATCATTGATTAAGTTCAATATATATGATGTGTATTATATCATGGTAATAAAAAAGTTGACCGGTCAGAATAATTAATATATAACAGGCTTATAAATACAGTCCGGATTAGGAGCGGAACATCAAATGTCAAATACTTTTAAGGCTTTGGTTGTAGACAAAACAGATACTTTCTCAGTGGAGGTCAAGCCAGTGGCAATGGAAGAATTGCCTGCAGGTGAGGTGCTGATCAAGGTATCCTATTCTAGCGTAAACTATAAAGACGGATTAGCGAGCATTCCAAATGGAAATATTGTACGTAACTATCCCTTTATCCCCGGCATAGATCTGTCAGGGGTTGTAATTTCTTCGGCCGACAGCCGGTTTGAGGCAGGCCAGTCTGTCATCGCCACCAGTTATGGCATTGGCGTGTCCCATTTTGGCGGTTTCAGTGAATATGCCAGAATTCCCGCCGACTGGGTTCTCCCGCTCCCGGATGGTCTTAGCCTGCGGGAAGCAATGATTTACGGGACGGCCGGCTTTACCGCCGCACTGTCCATTCAAGCGCTGGAAGATCACGGGGCTGCACCGGATAAAGGCAAGGTGCTCGTCACCGGAGCAACAGGTGGTGTTGGCGGTGCGGCAGTAGCGATGCTGGCCAAGCTAGGCTACCAGGTAACTGCCAGCACAGGCAGAACAGACGAAGCCGGGTATCTGCAGGTTTTAGGTGCCGATGAGGTCATTTCCCGCGAGGATGTAGGCGGTAGTGCGCTGAAACCGCTGGACAAGCAGCTCTGGCAGGCAGCAGTAGATTCAGTAGGCGGCAGTCCGCTGGCAGCCGTGCTGAGTAAGATCGCATACGGCGGCGCTGTGGCTGCAAGCGGCCTAACCGCCGGCACGGCAGTTCCGACAACAGTACTGCCATTTATCCTGCGTGGGGTCAGCCTGCTCGGTATTGATTCCGTGTCCTGTCCTGCCGGGAAACGTAAAGACATCTGGCAGCGGATGGCAACGGATCTGAAGCCGGAGGTGCTTGAAGCACTGGTTGACCGCGAGATCACACTGGACGCTCTGCCTGCAGCACTCGAAGATATTCTAAATTCAAATATTAGAGGCAGGGTGCTTGTCCGCCTGTCCTAGAAGCAGAAGCCTCCCGGGATCGTTCCAGGGAGGCTTTCTTTGGCACTAACTGATCTTACTCGTTCTCTATTCCTGCGCTCGGATAGGCTGGATAATCTTGAGCATACGGCTGCTGACGGTAGGTCTGCTGAACATAAGGCTGACCATAGTAGCCATGAACACTCGTAGGCTGGTATCCGAAGCTCTGTGGAGCCGGCTGATACATGTATGGTGACATATTTGCTGTAGCCATAGCCGGAGCCATATTCACTGGCGCCATATTTACCGGAGCCATATTTACCGGAGCCATGTTAACTGGAGCCATGTTAACTGGAGCCATGTTCACCGGAGCTAAATTCGCCGGTGCTATTATGGCTCCTTTTACATTTTCAGCCGCTGCCTTTGACGGTTCACAGCAATCCGCCGGAGGACCAATGAACGTCATTGGCTTCAGCGGAGCCAACGTCTCCTTCAGCATAGCTTCATTTAGACAGTAAGTATGGGCCAGCACACGGGCCGGTGTTTTGCTTAATATATCTGATCCAAGAATGACCTGAGGTGTAGGAGCATTAAAAATAGCCAGCAGATGCGTACAATCTACCGTTGCAACTTCGTAATGCCACCAGCCCTGCGGCACGTTAGCCACCTGGCCCGGTGTTATCGTAAAGTGCAGCAGCTCACCCGTGAACGGATTAATCAACGAAACTACTGCCTCACCGGAGATACAATAGACCAACTCAGCAGCATTTTGATGATAATGCGGTTCGACCACATTTGATTTGCTGAGAAAAATATCAAGCAGCGACGTATTATCCAGCGTATTCAGCTCTTTAATCCCCATAACGTTGATATAGTTGCAGTCATCCTTCTTAAACAAGGTGCTGCAATTCAAATCAAAGGTAAATTGAGTATTGGGGGAAGTATAATCCATATTTAAAGTCACGCGAATCCTTCCTTTCTTCGGAGCCCATTTTTATCGTTCTGAAGTAGGATATGTATTCGCCTATGTTCAGGTGATGATTTTCTTGGTTTGGTTTAAGACCGCATTAAAAAAGCATCCTCCCTGGGGAAGATGCTCTATTTCCTTACTCTCCCGCAATAACTGTCCGGTTTCTTCCAGTATGTTTGGCGGAGTATAAAGCTTCATCTGCATGTCCAAGCAATTCTTCCCGGGTACGCCCGTGTGTGGGATAATGGGCAATTCCCTGCGAGGAAGTCACTTTGATCGGTAAGGGAACTTCACTTTTTTCCAGTGTTTTACGGATTCTTTCGGCCACTGTAAAAGCATGATCGGGCTTCGTCCGGGGAAGCAGCAGGACAAATTCTTCACCGCCGTAACGGGCGCAGATATCGCCGGGACGGATGCTTGCAGTAAGGATTTCTGCAACGCTTTTAAGCACCTCATCACCAGCCAAATGACCGTAAGTGTCATTGACGAATTTGAACTTGTCCACATCCAGAACGATTACGGAAAAAGGTACCCGGGCGGCTATCCACTGATTGATGCTGATATCCAGCGCTCTGCGGTTCGTAAGACCTGTCAGTAGATCGGTCATCGCATCCTGGGTCAGCTGATCGGTCTGCTTCTGGATGTCCGACCAGGCCATTACCACTGCTTTGGTAAGCAGATCAACTTCCCTGTTCCAATGAGGTTTGAGCTCCGGCAGCTCGACATTTTCTTTGCCGATTCTGTTCACAAGGTCGGCCAGGACAACGAACGGCTTGGCTAAGCGGTGTGCAAGGACAAACACACTAAGCAGCAAAATAACGAATGGAATAACCGTATAGGCCAGAATTTTGCGTAAGTGAGCCAGCAATTGTTCCTGTATGACATGAACTGGCGATACAACAACGACTCCCCAATTATTAGCGGGAACCGCAGAATAGCCGGCAAGCATGGATACCCCTTTGGTATTCAGTGCTTGCATCTTCCCGCTCTCTCCCCTCTTTAATCTCTGGACGACCTCGTTACTGCTAATATCCTTATTTATTCTTTCTGCGTCCGGATGAAACAGCACATGCCCTTCAGCGCTGACAATATAGTAATACGAACCGGATTCATCAATATTATTGTTCCCGAATATCATATTCAGAATATTGTAATCCCGGAGATAGACCGTACCTGCCAGTTGTCCAAGATAATGTCTGTCTTTGTTATACAGCGGTTCGCTCATGAACAAGATCATCCTGCCTGTAGTGGACGAAGTATACGGTGAAGACAGATAGGAGTTCTTCAGCCGGAGAGCTTCCAGAACCTGAGGCGATTGAATTCTTTTCCCCATCATCCCTAGCGTTTTCGGTGAATTATTCAGTACCGATCCGTTTTCGTTAAACAGAATAATTGAATTAAAGTAGTTGCTGCTGTGGCGCATTAAATCTAGATAAGCATCTATATCTTCAGGCCGCGATGCCTCCATATTGGCGATTTGATCCGCACTGAAAAGCAGGCTGCTGTGCATCGAACGGAACAATGAATCTACCGTTTTACTCATTCTTTCCGCATTGGCATAATTCAAATTAAGCGTTGTCTCTATTAGTGATTTCTTCTTAGATTGGTATGACCCAATGAGCAGAATCGTAGTTGTCAATAGAAACACCATTGTCACCAGCGCCATCAGCAGCAAAGTGAGGCTGAGTTTCATTCTTGATTTGGTTTCTGCTCTATGTGGTGTAGGCATTCCCCGACCTCCTTATGTACCTGTGCCCATTTGGTATAATTATATACGATAAAGAAAGAGAATCTACATACAGATTTCATTTCCATTTTTTGCATGATGGAGCAGATTTGGGCACGATTTATATATCTCCAAAAGAAAAAAAGCAAGCGGCAGGAGTGCCTCCTGCTCCGCTTGCTCTTGTTTATATTACCATCCGCTCCGCTTGATTAGCGAGGTGATCTGCGCAATGTGATGGCTGTTGTGCCAGATATATCTCTGTAATGCTGTATCCAGGCTCATCGTCCCAAGGCCTGCACTCACAAAAATCCGGTCAAAATCAGCATCACTCAGTGAACTCAGCAAGTTCATGAACCGCGGGTTCAGATACTCCAGCAGCCGGAGTGAAGACTCTACCGGCTCTTCCAGATAATCGCTCTGTTCCGCCCACAGGTCCTGCCGGTAGGTTGGAATCTGCGGTGCATCTTCAGTAAGCCCCCGCTTAAAGCGGAGATAGGCGAACATATTCGTGTCAGCAAGATGATGAACAACCTGTGCAACACTCCAGCCGCCAGGCCGGTAAGGGGTATTTAACTGCTCTAATGTGAGCGGGCCCACGGCTTCACTTAAGCCAGCCGGGAGTCGGCCAATCTTTAGAATATCCTGATTCCGTTCGTCTGCCGTCCGGTTTTCCTTGGCCGCAAACCTTCCAATGGGGTAACATAGGTGCTCCATGTCATCCTCAGTATAACTGCTCATCTACTTTGCCCTCCTTTTAATGGAGTCATCAGCTTAACCGCCTTATAGAAGCTCATATAACTCAACCAGCGATGTTACTGAATAATCCGGCTGCACCGCTTGCTGCCAAACGGCTTTCTCCCGGTTGATCCAGCAGGCGGTAATTCCCGCTCTTGCCGCACCTAACACATCCGATGCTGTGTCTCCTACATGGATAATCTGCACAGGTTCTACGCCGTAATGGGCAATGACCTCTCGGAACATTACGTTGCGGCTGTCATTTTTGTAGGACCTGTGCATTTCCGATGTGAATAAAGTAACCGGATAGTTCTGATAAAAGTCCGGCAGCATCAGCTCATCAGTATCACTGACTATGCAGACCTGGTATTTAGCACATATCTGTTGCAGGAAACGCTCCGTATCCTCATATAACGTGGACAACCGGTGCTGTGCAAACAGAATATCAACTGCCTGAAGAGGATCAAATTCCACCCCATGCTGCTTAAAAACCTGCTGGAAGCTGCGGGTATAAATTTCTTTACTGGTCCAAAAATCTCCGTTACTTCGTATCTCAGAAGATAACCTTTGATAGCTGCTCAGCAGCATGCTTCCAAGTGCCAAAGCCCGTTCCTCACTATAGTCCCGCTGCAAAATAGGCTTCCATACATATGCCCTGCGGTCCTGAATATTTGCCAATGTCTGAAACATATCCAGGCTGATGACTTTATAACGTCCCATGGTTCACCTGTGTATTAAACCTCGCTGCCACCAGGACAGCCGGTGAATTCCAGTAGATCGTAACCTCATTCGTGGAGTAGCTGAGTTCATGGTCGGCAAAACACTGCGCTGCAGGCTTACCCTGTAAATGCTGCAGGACATATTCATCATGCAATCCGCGGTCAGGCCCGCCGGACACAAGTCCGGGAACTGGCGCCTCCACATGATCGCCTACAGACGGGCGGTGATGCGGATGCAATACCGGACGGTCGCCAAAACCGGTCACATAGCTGATATCCAGCACATTTCGGCCAAGCAGATAGTGAAGATGGTCCAGTGCACAATCGGCATAACGGGCATCTCCGCTGAAATGCTCCGCAGCCAGCAGCAGCATCGCGTTGTTCATCACCAGCATATTGCTGCCCCAGATGTAATCCTCTTCCCGCAGAGAAATGAGGTATCCGTCTGACTGGCTCACCTGGACAAGCTGCTCCGCTTCCGCAAGCAGTCCTTCCTTAAGGGATGCGTATAATGCCTCCCCTTGTGCCTCCACATTCAGCAGATAGGCCAGTGTACCATAACCGCCCATGTCCGCCCAGCCCAGGCTGAATTTGGGGAATGGCAGTCTGGATAACTTTTGGACAGCCTTATGGTAGACTTCTTCGCCTGTCGTCCGGTACAGTTCCGCTGCTGCCCAGAAACGTTCGTCATGATCTTCGGCATCCCCATATTCACCCGTCGTGATTTGCGGCGGATTCTTAAAGCCAGGCTCCTGCGGATGCTGCTCCAGCCACTGCCAGGCGGCACACGCTGCTTCAAGACAACGGTCTGCATAGGACTCATCAAATGGCTTATAGATCCTTGCTGCCATTGCCATTACCCCGGCAAAATCTCCTGTAGCAGCAGCGGATACCGGTGAGAAAAACAGTTCTGATGTATCATCCTCCGGCATAACATCAAGGCCGGGAAAGTTCAGCGTGGTCAGCTTATGATAGACCCCGCCGCTGCCGGCCTCCTGCATTTTGAACAGAAAATCCAGCTCTACCTTACACTCCAGCAGCACATCCGGCATCATCCCCTCGCTTTCCGGGAGTGTAAAGTCACCCGCAAACGCAGCAGGATATAACTCATAGGCCAGCAGCAGATCAGCGACAGCCTTGGCGCCCGGACCGGAGTATTTTCCGTAATCCCCTGCATCATGCCAGCCTCCGCTGCTGTCGAGCTTCAGCTCAGGCTGGCCGATTACGGTTCCCTCTGCCAGATGGCAGGCAGCATGTCCCCAAGGTCCGGCATAATCCCCGCTTAGTTCGGCCCCGCAGCGGTAATAATAAAAGGCTTTCAACAATCCCTTCTGCAGCTCCTGATAGGGCTTATCTGCAATGACAAAAGTTGCGGATACCGCCCCATCCCCAGCTTCAAGGAAATACTGTCCTGTAGCGGTAACCGCTGAGAAGTCAGCGGCATGAACTCTGGCACCACTGGCCTTATCGTCTGCTACGGCAGCAGATTCTCCCTTGAATACTACCGCTCCCGTCTCTGCATTCACAACCCGGAATGAATGCTCCGTCCCGGTTAACAGGGCGATTTTCTTCATGTATGTGGAATATCCGATCTGATCTACTGTAATTGCGCGAACCTGTTGCTCACTCACCTGGTATCCGCTCCTTTTTGTACATCAAAGTTTTCTCCAAGAATCTGGCTACACCATCTTCGTTATTCGAAGCGATGACCTGATGTGCCAATGCTTTTATCTCCTGCTGGGCGTTCTGTACGGCAATCCTTGTTCCGGCGGCTGCGAACAGTCCCAGATCATTCAAGTGGTCACCGAATACAGTAATATCCTGCGGTTCAAGACCGATATGCTGCGCCCATAACTTGAGTCCTTCGCTTTTGTTGCCTTGGGGATGGCTGAATTCCAGAAAATAGTGATCCTTTATGTATAAGTCCTTCATGAAGTGGATTTGCAGCTTATCCCCGAATCTGTGCTGCACCGCCTGATGAATAGGCTGAAGCTCTTCCAGCAGGCCGATATAAGTGATAATCAAAGTCCGGTGTCCTGCCGGGCATTCCAGCTTGTCCACCTCCCGAAATCGCTTATCCCCCGGACGGCTGTTAAAGAACACAACATCGCCCTCGCGTTTGAGCGGTTCATGCAGCACTCTCTCACGGTCATTATCATCCAGCGAGAAATAAAATGGAGTAATCCCGCCAAGCTGCCGCCCGATGCTTATAATTTCCTTAGAAATAAAGCAATCCAGCCAGTATCCGTCGATCACCGTCCCGGACATTCCGTCATAAATAAGGGCTCCATTATAAAGAATAAGCGGATACTTCCAGGCAATTTCCGAAACTACACTGGCTGCACTAATGAAGCCCCTGGCCGTTGAGAAGCTGATGATCGCCCCCTGCTCCATTGCTGCTGTAATCACCTGAATTGTGTAGTCTGTAAGCTTCTGTTCTGAGGTGAGCAGCGTTCCGTCGAGATCCGTAATATAGGCCTGCCTTGCCATGAATCATCCCCCTTACAGTGATAATTACATGCTATACGCTGATCGAAGGTTTCGACTATGATTATTCACCCAGCAGCTTCATAAAGTTGGCCGGCAAATTAAACTGCTGATTGTTAATCATGATCCGCTGGAACTCCAGCACTTCCTCGTCGGCCTGGGCATCTTTAATTTCTTTAATCTCACGGTGCAGACGCTCCATCTGCAGATCCAGCTCGTTGGCTTTGAGCGCTGCATTCTTCAGCTCACGGGTCAGATGCTCAGGAACCGACTGGCTGTATTTATAGAAAATTTTATGTTCAAGACTGGCCCAGAAATCCATAGCAATGGTGCGAATCTGTACTTCAACACACACCATCTCTGTGCAGTCCGACAGGAACACCGGCACTTCGACCAGCAGATGCAGGCTCTGATATCCGTTAGGCTTCGGATTTTTGATGTAATCCTTAATCTGAAGCACCTTCAGGTCATCCTGCTTCTGCAGCATTTCGCTGACTTGATAAATGTCAGATATAAACGAGCAGGTGATGCGGAGGCCGGCGATATCCTTAATACTGGAACGGACGGCTGGCAGTGAGAGCTCGCTGTTCTTACGAAGCATTTTGTTCATAATACTCTCAGGAGATTTAATGCGGGACTTCGTGTGTTCAATTGGGCTATAGTCATGGAGCATCTGAAACTCCTGTTTCAGAATTTCAATCTTCGTCTCTATTTCTTCCAGGGCAAATTTATAGATCATCATAAAACGGGTAAGTTCATATTTTAGCTGCTTAAAATTCTCTATCTGGTTGCCTGTTTTCATATTCAGTTCTCCTCTTTCTGCTGCCATTTAATAGGCCGGCTCTGAATTAATCATAGCCCATTTAACAGAGGGAATTCAAATTCAGCAGAATGTAAAAAGGCTATCCCCAACGGTCACTCTGGATCCGTGAAGATAGCCTATACACTATGGCTGCTTATATGACAACCTGATTTTCTAAATAAAAACTTCATCAACGGTCAGACTACGCTCCCGTGATAAATCCCTGTAATCCTCATCCACCTTGATCAGCGGCTTGAAGATATCCAGAGCGTTGTTCATTACAATAGTGCCCGTCTCTCCGTTACTGAGCTGCACCGTCTTACCTACAAACCCTGGCAGCAAATGCCCCGTAAGGGCCTGCACTACATTTCCGTTCAGCTTGCCAAAGCCCATTTCATGCACCTGGCGCAGCACGGACACAAGCCCCTGCTTCGGCCGGTTCAGCCTGGACGTAGTAAGCTTCATATAGATATCAGCGACAGTCACTATTTCAGTATAGGGATGAATATCATTTTTGCGGAGATTGGCCGGATAACCCGAACCATCCTCATATTCATGATGCTGCAGCGCAACTAGTGCCGTAGCTTCATCCTTCATGGATCTCCGGATAATATCGTAACCGTAAGCGGTGTGGCGCTTCAGTTCTTCTTCCTCGGCAGCATTTAGCCATCCCGAATTATTTAAGATGGACAATGACACCTGGCTTTTGCCGATATCATGCAGGTAGCCGGCACGGCTGATCTTGTAGCGCTCCTCTTTGGAGTAACCAAGCCATGTCGCAATATAATAAGACAGCAACCCTACCTGCAGCGAATGCTGGTAAGTATCAACATCTTCACGGTCCAGCAGAAGCAGCAGGGATACGACATCTTTTTGCTTATCCAAGGTTTCAAGCAGCGGCTGCAGCGTAGCATCAACAAGTTCCGGGGTAAAGCTGCCCTGCGAAAGAGCCTCCAGGAAAGTCGATTCATAATTCATGATCACCTGATCAAAATCATCATGGAGACCATGGTTCAGCTCCTCAATGGTTTGCGGCAGCTCGCGGGCTACAATTGCTACATATTCTATTCTTTGCCGGATCAGCAGGGAGATTTCTTCACGCTGGACAATGGTCCCGCTGGGCAATATATGCAAGCCCACACTATTGAAAGTGTCAGTCATAAGACAATCACCGGGTTTTAGATCTGTGACATGAACTTTCAAATTGCAGCACTCCTTCTTGAGTAAATAATATTCCTTGTGTAAATTGATCATAGTCAAATGCCTTTATAGTGACAATATGGTTAAAGTCGCATTCACTGCCCGGACTAGTTCAAATGAATCCCTACTTTAGCCGCCTTTTTCAAATATTACTACATCCATTTCACAAATCTGCCGTATTTCAGCCTGACTCCATTCATTTCGGCCCAGGCATGAAGACTCTCTATTGCTTGTGTCCGGTCATCCGTGAACCTGAAACACAGGCTGAGCGGTACAATTCTTGTATTCTTCGGCAAAATACCGACTAAAGGACCATCAATATGAAAAGACTTGATTTCAGGTGCTGGGATCATACGGTTATGAATCTGCAAAGTATCAGTACTCCACTTCATTTCAGTTGCCTTCCGGAGCGCTAGCAAAATCAAATACACCTCTAACAAAGTAGAGAAAATGAGACAAAGGATTAGAACATAGTACAAGGTGTCATGCGGCCGGATCGTATTACCTGGACTCCTAAAGAATGATATAAGAAGAATAGCGATGCTTACCAGCACGCTCAGCATCGTTCTAAGGGCTAACGGAGGTTTGATTCTCGTTACATAGACAGGATCTGTCATGGCTTATCCTTTCATGTTTCAGTTATATAGTATAATGAACGCTAAGCTGTAACTTTGAGGAGGTAGTATTATGTACGAGCATTTGGTTGTCTTTAAATTCAACAATAATTACCAACCGCAAACAGAAGAGCTGCTGGTGCAGACACTTTTGAGGCTGAAGGAACAGATACCAGGGATTGTCGAATTGACGGCAGGGGTAAATGTGACAGAGGAAGCGGGGAATATCCATGGATATACGCTGGGGCTTCGCGTGACCTTTACAGATCAGGAAGCCCTGCGTCAATATGGACCGCATCCGGCCCACCAGGAGTTTGTAGCTATGCTAGAGGGAATAATTGAAAATGTCGTTGTGGTAGATTACCCAGTCACAGGCTAATACGGTTCTAAAAAAGATCGTTCACATCGGCAACTACTTTACCAATCAATTTATCCTTGGCTACAAAGGGTGTCGCCCACAAATGAGCATCGTAGCTGATATTCCGGTTGTCGCCAAGGAAAAAATAGTGATCCGCTGGAACAGTAACCGGCCCAAAGGTATAGTTCATGGTCTCCTTCAGATAAGGTTCATCGATCTTTTCACCGTTTCTGAATAAGGCACCTTCTTTAATTTCGATCGTGTCACCCGGCAGGCCAATCAGGCGTTTGACATATTTCTTCTGTTCATCACCGGCAACCGGCGGATTGAACACAACGATATCGCCATGCTTCAGCGTGGTCAGCCAGAGCATCTTCTCTACCAGCAGCCGGTCATCCACTTTTATCGTGGGAACCATGGAGTCGGTCGGAACTCTCATTGCTTCAGCAACATAAGACCGGATAAATAAGGACAGGATGATACCAATTGCGATACTCGGAACCCACTGCTTCAGAAATTTTTTCATTTGCCACCTCAGTTATCTATATTTAGAGTTCGAACTTTGCTAGTATCCGCGACATTTCCGCGTCCGTGTCGATCACGGTATTTTTGGGCATGTGGATAACGAGCAATCCGCCGAAGATCTGCTCCCATTTTCCGCCGTTCTCCTTCACACGCTGCTTCATATCCCTGATCTCCGGGGAACCTGCCGCCTCTTTACTGAGCAGCCATGCATATCTCCGGTAAGCGGACTTCTGCACCGTCTCCACGTAATACGAAATGCCCTGTTTCTCTGTTACCCGGATAATATCTCCCAGCGTAATGCACGGGTTGAAAATCGGTGTCTCCTCGATCCTGTATTTATCCTGCGCCACGGGAGTCACATCGAGCACCTCAATCTCACGCCCCTGATCATCAAAACAGATATGTAGTCCTACTGTTTCCGGCATAGCACACCTCAATTCTTCATATACAAAATCCATCAACCTTCATTTTAGGCAAACTCATGATATTTGGCAATGAATCTGCGTGTGCGGTTATAGAGCTTAAGCTTTCGGTGAGTGGTCATTTCATTCCCGACAGGGATTTGGCAATGAACCGTTCCAGCGTCTTCCAGGGCAGCAGCACTTTGCCTATGCTCAGGACCTTAGAGCCTTTGCCGATGGGATAACGCAGCTTGGGCGCACGCAGGAGTACCAGCTTTCCGATCAGCTCAGCCACCTGCCCGGGATCGGGTGCAGTTTCCGCGGTTCGCCGGGAGTAGCGCAGTACCTCAGTCAGCTGCTTTTTATAGGGCGAATCCTCACTTGTCCGGATTCCGTCAATACCTTTGCCCCAGATCGAAGTGCGGAAAGAGCCCGGCTCGACAAGAATGACCCGGATACCAAAGGGAAGCAATTCTTGGCGCAGACTTTCACTGAAGCCCTCCACGGCATACTTGGACGCGGCATAAGGTGCGTAACCGGGAAAGCCGATTAATCCGCTGACACTGCTGACATTGATGATGCTTCCCCCGCGCTGCTGGCGCATCACAGGAAGTACAGCCTTAGTTACCTCTACCAGCCCGAAAAAGTTCGTATCCATCTGGTGACGCCATTCCTCCATACTTACTTCCTCAACGAACCCGCCGACGGCAAAGCCTGCATTATTAACCAGCACGTCAATTCTTCCAAAACGGTCTATAATTGCTGAAACAGCCGATTCAATGGACTCCGAATCTGTGACATCCAGCGTCATTAGATGAATCCGATTGAGCACATCAGCTTCTTCAGCCTGACGGATAAGCTCGTCTTTGCGGCCCAGATCACGCATCGTGGCAATCACGTGATATCCTTTTGCCGCCAAAGTAAGCGCAGTCAGCAGTCCAAAGCCGCTGGAGGTCCCAGTAATAAGAGCTATTTGATCATAGGGTAGATCTTGAATCTGATTCATATCCGCCTCCTTTGGTTCATTGATAATCCCATTTCAATATACGGGAGTTACTCATTATGTAGTTGTATACGCAACATATTTCACAGTCCTTCTAGTATTGTAACATACATCTGGCAATCCTTGGAAAAGATAGACTGGTAGTTTTTAGAATTAATCGAACGAACTAATGTTCTTTTATTCCTTGACTTCCCAATAATCTCAGGCTATAGTAATAGCAATTACACATATTGAGCGGGTGAAGCACCTCGCAGGACAGGCATTGATGCCTTTCCTGGGGGTGCTTTTTTTTGCGCTCTATATCAATATTAAGACTGGAGTTGACTGAAATGGCTAAACATGTGATCACGAATGGTATCAGAAGATTCACTGGTTTACTGGTTGTGCTGGCACTCCTCACCGGGAACAGCATCCAGGCTGCAGCAGCCTCCGGGTGGGATGAGGCGCTGGACCAGATTAATGAATTGTACAGCAGCTACATTAGCCTGCAGGAAACAGTCAAGGCGGAGAGCAAACGTAATCAGGCCCTCCGCAAGCAGAACATCAGTGATCTTGCCGCCATTAATGCCCGGCTCGAATTAACGGATCAGGCATTGCTGAGCCGTCTCAAGTCAGAAGCAGAAGCGGTACAGAAGAAGCATGCGATGCTGCTTGCGCAATATTCGGCACTGAGCAAACAGGCAGCCGCCGCGCGTAAAGCGGGAAATCTCAAGTCTGTCACAGCCCTGGATTTGCAGCGCAATAAATTGAAACCAGCGGTAACGGCAGCCCGGGCGGAGATTAAAAGCAAGAACACCGCGCTTGCCGTAGCCAAGGCAGCAGCCTCTGCAAGAAATAAGCCTGCCAAAGATGCACTCTCACCCATCGCAGGCTTTAGGAAGCAGGTAACTGCTGGTAATAAACAGGTCAGTGAAATCCAGACTGTACGTTCGGAGGCCGACAAACGCTACAAAGCCGCAGTGAAGGCGGGCGACGCGGTCACTGCGGCGGCAGCGATGAAGCTATCTTGTACCAAAATGGAAGACATCCGTACCTGGCTGACCCAAATCAATAACTTGGAACAAAAGATTACCACAGCGCTCCGATTAGCCGAAACCAAATTGCCGAATTGAGTCCCTTCTGCGATCATCGTCATCTGCTGGAGCTACGTCTTAATAATGGCCTCATCAGATCAGTTGCACCATCCAGCTTATGAAATAGGCTGCAGGTATGAACACAAGCTGGCCCAGCATTGTTCCAAGAAACCGGGTAAACATTAACATCACATAGATTTTACCCAGCTGGTCGCGGTATTCTGCATGTTCTGTGGCTTTGTGAGTAATAATTCCCAGCTGCGGATCAATAAAGACGGTCAGCAAGATCGTAGCCAATCCGTTGATCAGACCCGAGGAATTTGAAGCCGTTGCTAGGAGATGGGGGGATAAATGCCCTGCATACAATGAGGAGATTACCCCTACAGTGTAAAAGCCGGTAACGAAAATATTCAAAATGATAAACCGCTTAGGGATTCCAAGATATCTGAAGCTGGGCAGCTTTATTCCAGGTCTTTTGATATATTTGCGCGTGTTCTTAAGCTGTTCTACCGTCACGCTGCTTAGGAGCTTAGGAAGGGAGCCTTCCACCTCCAGCTTGGAGATTACCCTGCTAAACAGGCCGACAAAGGTCGGGAAGAGCGCAATGGCGATTAATGTGCCTAGTGAAGAGGCCAGCATAATTATCCGTAAATAATTACCAAGCGGAAAGCTTGTGTCTGCACCGTTGGAATAATCAACGAATTTAGCCGTTAGCGGACCCTGGATCATATTTGCTGTTCTCGATACAAGTACAATAATTCCGGTCAGCGACAAAGCAATGGCGATCTTGTTGAGCTTCACCCCGGCATAGCGGACTGAATATGATAATGTTTCAGCCGTATTAATAATCATTGTTAACAGGCATACCACAATTAAGCTATTCACCATGGTCATTACAGGATCTCATCTCCAAATCTGGCAATATAGAATTACAATAAATCCGGCTTTCCGGTTGAATTGGCTGATTATGCCGGCGGTATTCTTGTGAGACAGCAGCGGTCAAGGGCGTATGCGCCCCAAACCCCAAGTGAATAGCGGATAAGATCTACCCAGAGAAACCCTTTGCCCAGAATCAGTCCGCCCAGGATTGTTGCTCTTACTTCATTAATCCATACTGCCTGATACATCTGGCTGAACTCGATCATAAAGCTGAAGCTAAGGCTCAATGCAAACGAGATGTACAGCTTGCGACGGCCCAGCAGCAGCCGGAAAGCAAAGTATACCATCGCCGCCCACAGCGCATCGCCCAGATGGCTTGCCACAAACCGCGGCAGATGTTCAGAGTAGGCTCTGGAGCCCAGTCCCAGAACCATGGTTATCAGTGCTGCGCAGCTGTATGTAATGAGATTAATATCACTCTGTAATCGTCTGATACCTCTGCCCCCTTCATGCAAAATCTTAGACAACCTGTGTATATTCAGAGGTCTTTCAGTAGATTTTACTCAAAAATCGTTTTTACTGTACCCGATTCCCGGCGGAATACCTCAGGCGGATAGGGAATAGCAATCTGCGGGAGCTCTTCTTCACTGAAAAACCTGAGTTCCTCACATTCCCCATCCATGCTTCTTGGTGTCCCCTTAACGATTGAGCACTCAAAGACAGTAATTGAATACTCCACACGGTCTCCATTACTGTACTCGTATGCATATTTTGCACCGCCGAATACGCCAATGATCCGCTCCGGTGTTACCATGAGTCCCGTTTCCTCAAAAACCTCGCGCCGCAGCGCTCTGGACGGCGTTTCCCCAGGTTCCACTGCACCTGCCGGCAATCCCCACAGTGTTTCTCCGCCTTTACGGATAAAGAGGATCTCTTCAGCCTCATTACGTATGACTGCCGCAACAGACGGAATTAATAGCAGATCTGTCCCCACTTTGCTGCGCAGATCGCGGTAGTATTCAGATATTGGCATGATTGCTTCCCCTCTCTTTTCCATACATTATATGATTATGTCTATGGACAGATTACAGGTTCTCCTTAGGAAAGGAAACCATCGGGATCCGCTGGTCTGGGGCAGCAACCCCAGCAAAACGCCGATAATCAGCGTCTCGACCACAATAATAACCTTAATAGGCTTCAGCCCACCACCCCCTCATATCTCATCCTGCTAATATCCCGTTAGTTCACTTCACTATATTTTACAAAGCTGGTCGTTTTTCCTTGGGGACATGCTAAATAGGGACATCCTTACCATGGCGGCTAAGAAATGTCCCTTGTTATTGTGTCTAACATAATCTTAACTTGTGATCATCCTTCCCCTAACTCCAGCCTTCTCAAGGTACGCCGCCTGGACCAGCAGGTCCATAGTAAATCGGCACTGAACAGCATTATTATCAAGGGCATTCCCAGCACCCAAATCGGCTCAAGGAGAAGATAGACAAGCTCCATAAGCGGCTGCAAAAGATAAATACAAGCCGTCGCGAGCACCCACCAGTATAAAGAAAATTTCAGACAGATATGTCCATGCAGCTGATAGGGCATCGCTGAATAATCCCACCACTGCTTATGGAAGACCGTTTTCAGCAGCCAGCCGCTTGCATATTCAACCGCTGAAGGAATGATCAGGGTAAGCCCCAGAAACAGCGGAAGTGGTAGTTCTAACATCTGGACTGCCAGGAGCAGTAGCGGGGCAAAGCCGTACATCGGCTTAAACGGCCCCTTAAGAAACCCCTCCTTGCGGAAGCTTCCCTGACTATATAGATTATATAACCCTTCGAGTACCCACCCAAAGAATGAGTAAATCATAAAATAAAAGAAATACTGACCCGCCACCACAACAACTGCAGTATAGCTATCCAGCGACAGCACCGGAAATATATTAATCCCCTTCTCCCTGCGAGTATTGTCATCAGGTACATCCGGGAGGTAGTATGCCATCCTTCAGCCCAATTTATGTAATCCAAGAATCAAAAAAAAATGTCCCTGCAGCCAATATCGTGGCTTCATGGACATTTTCTTGTGCTAAAAGACTGGGTGCGGTACACCTGAGGGTTCACTCCTTATGTTGCTGTTCCTTGAGCAGTGGCGTTATTACTGAGCTGTCGTTTAGCCTTTTGAGCGTCTCCAGCTTCACCTCGCTGCGCACACCAACATCCGATCCGTACTTCTTTTCGAAATTGCCGGCCATCGCTTCGCCACGCTTATGCCTATACCGGCCGTTCTCGTTCCGACTACGCATTTCATTACCTCCCCGCAAGTTCAATAGCTTAATAACCTGGGAAATCTGCGATGATCCTGGAGAATGAAGACAGATGGTTGTACGTAGGTAGATTATACAATATTAACTAAACCCTGCTCAATACTTAACAGCCCGCAATAATAAAAACAGACCGTCCCGCAGGACAGCCTGTTTGTCTTAACCCTATTTAGTTCTTCGGCAGCGGGTCCGGATGAGCGGATTCCGCTGGTTTGGCTACCCAGTCATCGGCTTCCGGCTCAATATCTACGCCATTCTCCATTTTTTTGCGTTCCGCAAGAGAGTCGCCGTCTTTGTTCTCTTTATTGCGGAGATCCGCTTCGTTCTGAATATGATCTGTCATGTGAAATCCTCCTCGTGCTGTACAGTTTTTTGGTCACTTAGTTATAGTTACCCGTTGAACTGTTTCGCAAACATTTTTTCTGCCGGAGGATGTTAAGCCTTATTGAGGTTACTCATAATACACCCGAAAAACAATATCCTGCTCGTAATTTCCGAAGCCGCGGCCGAATAGCGTCAGTCCTCCACGCCTTCGGGTGGAGTCTTCCGCTGTAAGCCTGAAGGTCCACTGATCCTGCTGCCAGCATACATCATCCAGCGTAACCGCCGAAATCTTTTGTCCATCGATGTAGGTGCCCCCCCGGTTTACCCGCAGCACCTTCAGCAGCCCGTATTGGTTCACATCGGAATTCCACCAGGCCGGGGTCAGTCGTCCGCGCATAACGCCGAAATCTCCGGGACTCGTCCATTTCCCCAGATCATGTCCATTTAATGAAAACAGGATATCGGAAGGCCATTTTTCATTTATATGCGGAGCCTCCGAGCCTATTTCCAGCGAAATTTCAATCTCTTGGACTTTCTGATCCATAAACAGATAATTAGGTACTTTATATTCGGCATACCCTTTGGCAAACCATAGAATGCCCGCATCCACCCGCTCCGGATCAAGAAAATAACGCGGATCATCATAATATCCGATTAATTTCTCCGTCGTGGCAATCCCGCAGGTAGGCGAAGCCTGCAAATCTGTATAATGGCCTACAGGGACGGATACCTCCACTACTTTTCTGGCGATCCCCTTCGCTCCGGACAATTTAATCTGCAGGAAATTGGCGGACAGGGAGCAGTATTTATAGGTACCGCCGTCGATTCTTTTCATTTGTGAGCTGACAATGCCGGCTTTTTGCAGTTTAGCGACATGGGTGCTTACAATGGCACTGCTGAGGTACAGCTTCGACGCCAGTTCTTTAATATGCATTTCCTCCGTGCCGAGCAGGTCGATAATCCTTAGACGGACCTCGCTGGCCAGTGCCTCATACACCTTAAGAGATTCAGAATCAGTTGTTAAGTACACCTCAAACCCTCCGCCTCATTAGAATTAGCAATTTAATTAATCCTCAATATTTATATTGCCTATAATATCATTAAGTACGTATTATGTAATCATAAAAAAGAACTTCGAATTAATAAATTCATTAATTCTAATACAAGGAGCGATATGAAGATGACAATACGGTCGACAATGATTGTGGATAAGGATTTCAAGCTGGCTGAGGTAGACCCCAGGGTATATGGTTCGTTTATCGAGCACTTAGGGCGGGCTGTCTACGGCGGGATTTATGAACCTGGACATCCTACGGCCGATGAGCAAGGTTTTCGTGGAGATGCTCTACAAGCTATACGTGCACTGAACGTTCCGATCATCCGTTACCCTGGCGGCAACTTTGTCTCTGGCTACAATTGGGAAGACGGCGTTGGTCCCAAGGCAGAACGAAAGCGTTCTCTTGAAATTGCCTGGTGGACGACAGAAACCAATCAGGTGGGCACTAATGAATTTGCCGATTGGGCCAGACTGGTCGGCTCAGAAGTTATGATGGCGGTAAATCTCGGAACCCGGGGAATAGATGCGGCCAGAAACCTGGTCGAGTATTGCAATCATCCTTCCGGCTCTTACTACAGTGACATGCGGATTGCGCACGGATATAAAACACCTCATGGCTTCAAGACCTGGTGTCTCGGCAATGAGATGGATGGTCCGTGGCAGATTGGCGCCAAAACAGCAGTTGAATACGGCAGACTCGCGAACGAAACCGCCAAAGCCATGCGCTGGGTTGATCCTACGATTGAGCTAGTCGCCTGCGGAAGCTCAGGCAGAGGAATGAGCACCTTCGCGGAATGGGAAGCAACTGTACTGGATCTCAGCTATGACAATGTGGACTACCTGTCCTTGCACGCCTATTACAACAATAATGATGGCGATACGCCAAACTTTCTGGCCCAATCGCTGGATTTGGACCAGTTTATCGACAGTGTAGCTGCTACATGTGACTATATCAAGGCCAAAAAGAAAAGCAAGAAGAAAATCTTCCTCTCGCTTGATGAATGGAACGTATGGAAATCCCAGGGCACGAGCCGCGCGGAACAGCATTGGCAGATCGCCCCCCCGGAATTTGAGGATGTATATACATTGGAAGACGCGCTGGTCGTTGGCTGCTGTCTGATCAGTCTGCTGAAGCATGCGGACCGGGTGAAGATGGCCTGCATCGCCCAGCTAATCAATGTCATCGCACCGATTATGACCGAAAATGGCGGTCCGCTCTGGCTGCAGACAACCTATTACCCCTATATGCATGCTTCCGTGTACGGCCGGGGAACTGTGCTGCACCCTCTGATTACCAGTCCGAAATATGATTCTAAGAGTTTCACTGACGTTCCATACCTGGAAGCGGTCAGTGTCTACAATGAGGAGCTGAGTGAGGTTACGGTATTTGCCGTAAACCGCCACCTGACCGAAGGGTTGGAGCTGTCCGTGGATCTGCGCAGCTTCGGCGCAACAACCGTGCTCCAGCATACCGTACTGGAACATGAGGATATTTATGCAGCCAACACCCGTCAGAACCCCGGAACCGTACTTCCGCATGATCGCGGAAATGCCTCGGCAGAAGGTGGGCGGGTCAGCGCGTTGCTGCCCAAAGCTTCCTGGAATGTTATCCGTCTGCGGGTCAACGCTTAGCAGATAATCCCGCAATACTTAATGGTACATCATCCAGGCGACGAGCGGACTGACGATGGAGCCGACAATCGCACATACTGTCATTGCGACTGAACTCATGGATACGGACTGTTCACCGTATTCCAGGGCTTTGGCCGTACCAAGCGCATGCGATGCCGTTCCGAGCCCAATACCGATCCCGGATTCGCTGCGGATTCTGAACAGTTTAATGATGTAGGGACCGCCAATAGCGCCGGTGAACCCGGCAATCATTACAAAAACTGAGGTTAGAGATGAGTCTCCGCCCAGATTGCCCGAAATTTGAATCGCAACAGCTGTCGTAATCGATTTGGGCAGGATCGAGAGCACATAAATTTTGGAGAAGCCGAGACTGGCCGCCATCAGCAGCCCGCTCAGCATGCCTACCAGCAGACCTGTTATTGTTCCGCCTAGAACCGCCGGAAGATTCTCCCAGAGTACATTCCGCTGTTTGTACAGCGGGTAAGCAAGAGACACTACAGCCGGTCCCAGCAGACGGTTAATCCACTGTCCGCCAATCATATAAGTATCATAGGAAATATGAAATCCTAGCAGCAGAACAACCACAGTAAAAGTCGCAGTCAGCGCAGGTAAAAGGACGGGAAGACGGTACCGTTTGTATAGCAGGGCCATCACCAGATATATCACAACATTGAACAGAACGAACCCGGCAGCTAGTAGAATTCTCATGCTTCCTTCCCCTTCTCTCTAATCCCTCTGGCGCGGAGGGGCCGTCTGCTGCTGCGGTTTGCGCTCAAGCCGGCGATCCATTCGCTGGAATGGGCAGTCACTACCATGGTAAGCACGCTGCTTACCACCAGAATGGCAATCAGCAGCAGCCCTCTGCCGCTGAAGATGTCCAGATGATTCATAATTCCCGCGGTTGCGGGTATGAAAAACATAGGAAGATAGGCAAGAATAAAGGAAGAGCCGTTCTCAATCAGCTTTACGGGTACAATTCGGAGCAGCAGCAGTACAAAAAGCAGCAGAAGCCCGACGATACTGCCGGGAACCGGGAGATGAAGCAGCTTTTGCAGATAGTCCCCTATCAAATAGAACACGTACAATAGTCCGACCTCGGCAATGACACGAATGATTTTCATGTTGCAGGAATCCCTTCGATCTTGAAATGAAAAACGTCATCAAAAATGATCACCTTCTTAGCCTAGCGACCTTTCAGTAAATTTTCAATCGTTTTTCGCACCTTCTCAATATTTTCACAAAAAAGAAACCTTTCTATAAACGGCGGTTAATCTGTACCCGCTTCAATAGAGAGGTTTCTTCTAATATATCCCGGTAATTTGCAGCTGCCGCCTACATTACACCCACTGAATTACCTGATCGGCGGTTTGTCTTGTTTTGCCGCGCGGCTCATGAATCCGGTATCCGAATGCAACCATGCAGGCAATTCCGAAATGCTCACGATCCAAAATCCCTTCCGCCTCCAGCGTCTGCTCAATCTTCTCTTTGTCGAATCCTTCAATCGGGCAAGAATCGATACCGATCAGTGCCGCACTGGTCATCATATTGCCAAGGGCAAGATAGGTCTGGCGCGCTCCCCACTCGAACTGGGCCCGCTCATTGCCCCTCAACCCGAAATCATCGTTAAGGAACGTATCGTAGACCTTTTGTTTGCCTTCCGCGACGGCAGGCGGCAGCTGCTGCACATCCCGCATCATTCCTCCGATGAAGGAAGAGTCGGCGGCCAAATCCTTAGGCTGTCTGGACAGGATCAGCACAAAATGGCTGGCCGTAGGCAGCTGCTTTTGCGCACCCCAGGCATGTAGACGCAGCTTCTCGCGGAGTTCGGGATTCTGCACCACGACAAATCTCCAGGGCTCAAAGCCGAAGGAGCTCGGTGACAGACGCCCGGTTTCCAGGATGAACTGAAAATCCTCGTCACTGATCTTCCTGCTGCTGTCAAATTCCTTAGTGGCATGCCTGAATTCAAATGCGGACAGTATTTCTTTTTTAACCTCTGCATTGGTTTCATTAGTTTTCAATGTTCCCATATCCCAGTCACCCTTTCCATTCCTATTAAAGTTTTATTTGACTCAGTCTTGCTCACATGCATAATAATAAAGTATATATATCAAAGTTTGAAGTACGCACATTTTTGTTATGTAGTATACAAATTGATACTATGAGGTGAAGCGCCATGCGTGACAGAAAAGGCGGATTTGGCGAGTGTCCGGAAGGCGCAATTGCCTGTCCTGTAGAATTTACGCTCGACGTTATCGGAGGGAAATGGAAGGGTGTGCTGTTATACCACCTGATGGATGAGAAGAAACGGTTTAATGAATTCCGGCGGATCTGCCCTGGGATTACCCAGCGCATGCTAACGCTCCAGCTTCGGGAACTGGAAGAAGACGGGGTGGTGCACCGGGAAGTCTATCATCAGGTTCCGCCAAAGGTAGAATATTCATTGACCGAATTCGGCAAAACCCTGATTCCGATCATCAAGCTTATGCGGGACTGGGGCGAGGTTTACAAAACAAAACAGCTTTCCTCGGAAAGCTGCGAACAGATAGAAGAAGATGTTGGGGTGTAGGCACTAGGCCACACCCTCTTTTTGTATCAGTTGCCATCGTCAAAAAATTCCTCGGACTTCTGCCGGTGCTCATCGGTAACCTGTCCGGCAATGGCCCGCACAGCTGCGGCAATGATTGCGGCATCATCCGTAAGGCCAAGCCCGAGCAAGGCATCCGGAATGGTGTCGAGCGGTGAGATGAAATACGCCAGTGCCCCGAAGGCAATGCCCTTGGCCCAGAGCGGGGTTTTGGCATCCAGAGCACAGTAATACATCGCTACAGCATCCTTGGTAAACGGAATTTTGCCGGCGAATTTTTTGGTTTTGCGCCAGAAGTTGTTTTTCACCAGCTGCTCATTCGCTTGGCTGTATTTAAATTCCCCGGCCGAAAGGTCTGCCGGAATTTTACCTTTGTCCAGTTCCATTATTCATCCCTCCTACTAGCATTTACCCCATTCTGCTATTCTTGTCTCTGAACTTTTACGTTGCAAGTAGTTGAAAGCGTTATTATTATTAATGGTAATACGAAATTATCGCATTTAAAAGGAGATGTTTCTCATTCGCTTCGGAACTTTGGCCCATACCGCCGGTTGTCTGCCGCTGCATACTCTGACTTCAACCCTCCAGGCCCATGATATTGATTTCGTACAGCTTGCCTTGACCAAGGCTATCCAGGATATTGATACTTCTCCAGGCAAGTTGAGTCCAGGGCTGGCTAACTATATCGGGGAGCAGTTCGACAAAGCCGGCATCCGCATCGGTGTGCTCGGCTGCTATATTGATCCCATCCACCCCGATCCGGCTGTACGCAGGGCGGAGATTAACCGGTTCAAGGAGCAGCTGCGTTATGCGAAGCAGTTCGGGGCCCCTATGGTAGCCACCGAAAGCGGCGGTTTGAATACTTATCAGGCGTCTGCACCAGAACAATATGAAGAAATCGGCTGGCAGACCTTCAAGGCTACACTGGAGGAATTGGCCGAGGAAGCGGAAAAATGGGGTGTGTTTGTAGGGATTGAAGGTGTCAGTACTCATACTTTAGCCACCCCGGCTCATATGCGGCGCATTCTGGACGAAGTGCCGTCCAGCTCCATCGGAGTCGTGTTCGACCCCTGCAATCTGATCGGTGAAGATCTGCACAGGCAGGATGAAATTGTCGACAGCGCCTTCAATCTGTTCGGAGACCGGATTATTCTGGCCCATTTGAAGGATATTTACGACGAAGGTGATAAAATCCGTCACGGCGTACCGGGCCGGGGGCTGTTCCACACTGCTGAGTTTTTGAACAAGCTTCAGGCTTATAAGCCGATGATTGATGTCTCGCTCGAGGAAATCACACTGCCGGTGTTCAATGAGACTGCCGCCCTATTACACAGCCTGCGCAGCAGCTAAATAGGCCGTGACCTACTTGTTATAATACTCCTCTTCAACAGACTGGCTGGTGTGGTAAGCAAAATCTACTGCCGCACCGGCCAGTAACTCCCGGATGCCTCGAAATAGACGCATGACCTTCCCACGGTACTTTTCCCTATCCGCTGAATAAAATGGTATACAAAAGCATTAATGCCAATCCAGCGCTAATTTAGAAGGGAAGCGATCAGCGATGAGGTTCACATTCCCCATTCTCACCTTATGCCATGGCGGGGCGCAACGGATGCTGGTGGAGCTTACCAATGGTCTTACCGCTCTGGGTCACCAGGTAGTCATTGTCATGCCGTCGGGGGGAGACATTTCTTATGAGGTTCACTCCACCGTTCACCGCACCGACCACACGGTGCTTCGCGAATCCGATTTTCCGGCTAGTGATATCATCGTTTCCAATTTCTACACTACTGTGCCTGTGTCAGAAGCGGCAAGCCTTAATGGCAAAGGCATGCATGTCCGCCTCTCTCTATGTTATGAACCGCTGTTCCTACCGGAAAATAGTGTATCTTTCCCATCCTACAATACTACTCCCAGACTGATTGTGTTATCCGAATGGCAGCGGGAGATCATTGCCCTCAACCATGGAATTACGGGCAGCATTGTACCTGTAGGCATCAGCTCGAGTTTCAGCAACAGGCATATCCGCCACAGGCTGCAGGAACCGATGAACATAACCGCCATCCTCCGAAAAGTGGAGAACGGTTTCTCCTGGCACCGCGAACAGGATTATCTGGTCCGGCAGCTGGACATTGTTAAACAGAATCTTCCGCATGTGAATATCAACTTTATCAGTCCGCCTGACGAGTTCTACAGCTCGGATTCTTTGCAAAACATGAAAGCAAGCGGCAAATACCGCTTCTTCACCCCACAGAATGACGAAGAGCTCTGCTATCATTATAACGGAGCCGATATCTTTGTCAGCTCCAGTATTTTTGATAGCGGCTCTTTGCCCGGACTGGAAGCTATGCGCTGCGGCGCCGCACTTGTCACCGTCTACTCCGGAGGCAATATGGAGTATGCCAGACATGAAGAAAACTGCCTGCTCTCCTACCGGTATGAGAACCGGCTGGCTGAAGATATCATCCGGCTGGTACAGGACCATGTGCTCCGTATCAGGCTGGCTTCACAGGGAGAGGCTGATTCAAACAGCTGGACCTGGGAGAACAGTGTCCGGATTATGGAACGGACAGTTATCCATTATTTGCAGGGCATCCCCTTAATTGATCCGCCCAGATCTGCCCAGGCCATGCTCCGCCGGACTGACAGCTTGCGGGCAACCCGCAAGTAATCGTCACTATAATTACGAAGCAGCAGCAAATCCCTGGTTAACCGGAGACTTGCTGCTGCTTCGTGTTGGCGGATGTATTCCGCCCTCCTTCTTCAATTCCCGAAAATAATGTCCTGCTTGCCTAATCGGGTATCGTTCCAGACCGCTCCGAGTGTATTCGGGAAGATCGTTGCAGCTGTAATATAATCGCCGATTAGCGGAACAGGTGTCGGCGAATTACCATTGGGATTCGTGGACACATCCGACACTCTCCGATTGGTGAAGGACAGGCCGCTATTGATCGATTCTGCAACAAATACATCCAGCAGGAAGCCGTCAATCCGGTTCGTATAATAAATGACCCTTATCGTCCCATTCGAAGGTGAAACCGTGATCGACGGCGAAAAATTCTGCGAGCCAGCTGGCGCTCCCGTGATATTAACCGGCTGAGACCAGAGCAGACCATCAGGTGACCGCGAAAAGAAGATATCGGCATAGCCAAGCCGGAAATCATTCCAGACTGCGTATACAAATCCGCCAAACGGTCCCGCTGAAATATCAGCACCCAAGCTGAGATTGGTCTGGACGCGAAAGGCATAGTTCGGCACAGGCAGGGGACTTGGCACAGGAACTGTATTCGCAATTAAGGTAGCTCCGCGTGAAACCGGAGGACTGAAGGTAACGCCACCATCCTGGGATACCCGGATCAGGGCATACTTCGGTGCCGGCCCAAGTTGAATATAACCGACATACACTTCTCCCGCGAGACCCACAACCAGCGCCGCACGTTCAAGATCTCCCCGCGGATCGGAGATCCTCTGCGGCCGTTCCCAGGTTAATCCCTGATCCAAGGAACGCTGGAAGAAGATCGCTGCATTCTGTGCAAGATCATACAAAGGGGTATAGCCAACGTATGCATTTCCGCGGTACGGGCTGGACGGTGAACGGTCCACAGCCAGAAATGGTTCATCATTGTGAATATACAGACCAAAACCCTGCTGCACGATAACGGGCGGATTAAAGGTGGCTCCATTATCAAATGAGGTGTAGGTAGCAATCGTACCATCATCAAACTCGTTGAAAAAATGGACCGCAACAATAAAGGTGTTGGGAAACGTATAGTCTATGGTCGGCGCTTCTGCACTCATATAGCCGGGAGCCTGCTGGAGAATCGTCGTCGACCAGGTCTGCCCACCGTCGGTTGATCTGTAGAATCCGGTCAGAGCCGTCCCCGTACTGTCATCCACCGAGACCACGCACAGGAAATTCGGGGAAAGCGTATTTACTGCAATTGAAGGCTCGATATGATTGCCCGGCAGTGCGGCAGTAATATTGACATTTGCCAAATTCATATCACTCCCTGTTCACGTAGGAATTATTGTTAGCCGGTCGATGTATGTAAGTTCAGACTGCAGTATCCTCTCCAGTAAATTACCTGCTGCGTCTAATGCAAACACGTTGATGATGGTATTAACAGCACTGTAGAAATTGATCTGAACTTCGTAATAATCTGCAATATTTACCGAAAAGGTCTGGACAACAAGCTGCTGGGGATCAACCTGGAATAAGGCCTCGCCTACTGGAAACCGGGTTAGCGAATTCCCGCGGAAATGAAAAATCTGCAAATTGATATTAATTGGCGTTAGAATCGAATCATTCAGGCAAGCGACGCGGATACGGTCAATATGGTTCAGTCCGGCCGGCGGATTGTATACCGATCCGGTTGTAAAAGGCATAATGTTCAAACTCCCTTCTCTCTCAACTCCTTTATTTCTTTATATTATGTTGTTTGTTTTTGTCCAATGATGAAAAAAACTGCCGGAGGTGAACCTTTTCCGGCAGCTGACTCAAGTTACAGGATGGACATACCCGAGAATAGAAGCGGGCCGACAACAACCGGCTGATTCATCGCACCGATTGCGGACACAGTCAGTGCGTATCCGTAATAACCTGCAGCAATTCCACTGTCCGCAAAGGAGAAATGGACGGTTTCAAAATCACCGGCATCCCGTCCGCTGGAGCGCAGGCTAAAGATCTCCACCGCATTGCGGACAACCGTAAAGATAACATCGGATGAATTTGCCATGCTGTTCTGCAGGCCAATTGTGCCTTCAAGTAATACCGAACCGTTCGTACCTACATTTAAACCGAACTGTCCCAGAATGGTGCTGTTGGGGAGACTTTGTACAGGAAGCGTAGCGGACTGGCTGAAGCTGGACGGGATACTTTTACCAAAATCTATAATTTGTCTCATCGCGTCACACCAACGATAGCCCTGAAAAATCTACAGGACCCACCAGATTTGCGGCATTCGTCACTGTGGAGTTTACAATCGAAACGGTCAATGTGTAAGCAAAATAACCGGCTGGCACATTGCTGTCGACGTACGAGAAACTGATCGGATCATACAATCCGGCGTCCAGTGCACTGGCAAGAGTCGTAAAAACCGAGGTGCCGCCACGTGTAATCGTGAATAGCAGATCCGGATTTCCGAGTGTGGTCTGGACACCGACGGTTGCATTAAGCAGCACATTACCGCCCTGTGCTGTTGCCAGTCCGAATTGGGTCAATGTATTGCTGGAAGGAGCTCCAAGGATCGGAATGGAAATCGATTGACTGAAGCTGGATATTGCGCTTTTGCTGAAATCAACAACCTGGGTCATAACTAACGCCTCCTTATGGAAGATTCTATACTGTATAGAATATGAGCATGGTTATGCCAGTGACTGGACCGTAAGAAACACAAAAACCCATGACATCTATACATAGGCACCGTATCATGAATGGATTACACTTGTATTATGTACACTAGGGATACCGGAGGTGTGGCGCAAAAATGAATAAGGAACTGGATAATGGACTAAATTATAGTGCCAGTGCACAGCTCAAATATATGGTCAGCGGGGACTCGATTTCGAAAGGGGTCATCTATGACGAAGCCAGAAGCAAATATGTCATTCTTGAAGACAACTATGTTTCGCTGCTTCAGGGCAAGCTGAAGGGGGCAATGCGCAATACCGCCAGATTCGGCAATACGCTAATGAAGGGCTTCACCAATCTTAAGCGGGATGTACTCAAGGAGAAGCCGGATGTTGTACTGATCGAATACGGCGGAAATGACTGCGACTTCTACTGGGAAGAAATCGTGAACAATCCGGAGGCAGAGCATAATCCTAAGACCGATTTCTCCGCTTTTGAAGGAATGCTCCTCGATATGATCGACTTCCTGAAAAACCAGGGAGTGATGCCGATTCTTATGAGTCTCCCTCCGCTTAATGCGGACAGTTATTTCAAATGGGTCAGCGGAAACAAACCGGAATCGGAAGTCACTATCCTGAAATTTCTGGGCAGCGTGACCAAAATCTACTGGTGGCAGGAGAGATACAACTCCACAATCATCAAAGTTGCCGAGACTACAAAGACCAAAATCATCGATGTCCGGGGGGCTTTTCTCCAGCAGCCGGATTTCACCAAATTCATCTGCCTGGACGGAATTCATCCGAATAAAGAAGGGCACCGGATTATTTATGACAAAGTACTTGATTTCATCCGCAACAGCGAACCCCAGCTGCTTCTGGACAGCACCGGACACGCTGCCGCCGGCCATTAACACCAAAAATAAATCCTTGGATGCACTTAGTGTATCTAAGGATTTTTGCTGTGTGCCCATTATAGACAGTAGCTCCGCGCTGCCGAGAAATCGTCAATCCAAGTAAAATCATAAATTACCGCCCCGAAGGATTCAGCGATGGCCTTAGTCTCATCGGTTGAGCCTGTATCTACTATATGGATATGCAAGGCTGGCTGGCGGATAGAAACCCCTGTACTTACCCATACCGTTCTTCCAATCCGCTTTTTGACGACTCCTGAAGTGATATTTGTTATAATATCGGAGAACAAGTACAAACGGCGTTGCCGTCCTATTAGGGGCGGTATCCGTTTCTGCAAGAAAGAGCAGGATAATTTATATACAAAAAGGGGACGTTCGCTTTGTCAAAAATTATTAAAACCCTAACTATAGCCGGAAGTGACTCCAGCGGAGGCGCAGGAATCCAGGCTGACTTAAAAACTTTTGAGGAATACGGCACTTATGGTTTCAGCGCATTAACTACCATCGTTACGATGGACCCGGATAACGGCTGGCACCATAACGTCTACCCGATTGAGGCTGCTATTGTTGCTGAACAGCTTAAGACTATTTTTGCCGGCGGTCCTGTCGATGCAATGAAAACTGGCATGCTGGGCAGTGTGGATATCGTGCTTGTGGCAGAAAAAGCAATTAAAGACAATCATCAGACCAACGTAGTTATTGACCCAGTTATGGTCTGCAAAGGCGAAGATGAGGTATTAAACCCTGAGAGTGCAAATGCGATCCGCGATTTGCTGTTGCCGCTCGCAACGGTAGTTACTCCTAATTTATTCGAAGCCGGTGTTCTCTCCGGACTGGGCAAGCTGACTACCCTGGAAGAAATGAAAGAGGCTGCCCGGCTGATCCATGAACTGGGAACTCAAAATGTGGTTGTCAAAGGAGGCAAGGCGCTGGGCGGCGATCTGGCCATTGATGTCTTCTTCGACGGCACAGACTATACAGTGCTGGAAACCGCAAAAATTGAGCCGGCTTATAACCATGGGGCAGGCTGTACCTTCGCCGCCGCGATCACAGGCGGACTGGCGAACGGATTGTCCGTGCATGAAGCAGTGGCCAAAGCGAAAGACTTCGTCTCGGCAGCGATCCGCAGCGGATATGCCTTCAACCAGTACGTCGGGCCTGTATTCCACGGCGGCTACCGTCTGGAGAAATAAGACAAGCCTGTTTACAAGGCTATAGCCTGTATGCATATAACAAACAAACCGTGCCCCCTTATTCAGGGGCACGGTTTGTTTGTTTCTTATCCTTTTTGATCACACTTACTTTGCAGGAGCCTCTCCGACGATATGCTCAATTAAGGCGATAGCCTTGTCCTTCACTTCGTCGTCGGCGAGCACACCGATGATCATATCCTCATCTCCGCGGTTAACCGGCAGCGCGGCAACAAACGGTGAGTCCGTAATATCGACGCCGTACAGCTCTTCCTGTCCGCTATCCGGATTCTTTCCCCACTTCAGTCGCGGATCGTCTTTAGCGATTTTCCCGCTCTCCACAATACTCTTAATATCCTGGAAGCCATCCTGTCCGCCGATCCATTCCAGAGTAGCCTTATCGAGGATCAGAATATCCGGATGATTCGCGGCCAGCTCCACCACGGCTTTCTGCATAAAGTTCATATCGAACGAATCTGCACCTTCGCCGGTTCTTGGCAGATAAGAAATGCTTGCATCTACCCGCTTCCATTCCGGATACTGCTTAATAATTGCTTCATTCAGATCATCGTTTTTTCCGCTGGGATCCTTAAGCCCGAAATTACCGATAAACATGATCGACGCATCGAGCGGCGGCAACGAGGCCAAATACTTTTTATGCTGCCAGTTGTTATACAAGGCATTGCCTGCAAATGCAATCACGATCAGCACGATAACCGAGACGAACACATGGGTTTTATACAGGCGCATGAACCGTTCCCACTTACTCGCTGCACCTGAGAGCTTGCCGTATTTCGCCAGACGCTGCTGCTCCGCTTCACTAATTTCCTGTTCGTCCAGACTGTCCAGAATGAACTTAAAGGCCTGAAAATCCTCCTCCGGTGCAGATCTTTCCTCATCGGAGGATTTGGAGCGCCGCCGTTTCAGCAGGAGGTCAAACCGTTTATTTATCTCTTCTCTGGATACGTTTTCAGATAATCCTAACCGATCATATGCCTGCTTCAGCTTCTCATTCACATTAATTTCTCCTTTGGTATGTATGATGCCAACTTCTTACGAACTACTACTATTCTAACAGACATCCACTCCAATTCTCCAGTCGGACACCGGCCTGGGAAACTATCGTTAGCGTAAAGGCAGGTGCACTACCGTTCCATCACCAGAAATTCCATCTGACTCTCTCCATTTATTTTGATGAAACTGCCCAGAGTCCTAAATCCCGCATGGCTATATAAAGCAATGGCTCTTTGGTTGAATGCAGCTACGGTCAGCCTGAACTTCTCCGGAGTAAACACACTTTCTGCGAACTGAATACCCGCCTGAAGGAATCCCTTACCCAGCCCGGTCCCCGTGTATTCCGGCTTTAACCCGAGGCCAATATCAAGTACGTTGTCACCTGTATATAAGCCCTGTTTCACTCCGCCCGGAACTTGTGCGTTTCTTCCGTAACAGAAAAATCCGGTCAGCCCGTATTCTGGTGTGATTACAGCGTAATAGGAACCGTCCAGCAGTTCTTCCAGACTCTCCTGGTCATCCGATGAATTGTATAGGGAGTACGGCGGCTCATATTTCCATTTGCCAATCTCAAAAGCATCCTGTTTCTCCATCAATCTAAGCTTATAGGTAATATTAATATCGTTTGCCATCCGATCTTCATCCTCCTGATTAACCCTTCCGAAATATGTGCTGTGCTTAATTTATAGCACGGGGCGTAAATTCGTCAACAGCACGTCACAAAGTAACCTTCGAAACTATGGTTTCGTCCGGATAACCGGAATATAAAGCCTTGGTTTACATATACATGCCACTAGATATGGGGATTTAACTACTTCATATAAGGCGAGAGGGAGGAAACAAATCATGATCTTATTTGCCAGTGTTAATCAGGAAGAATGCATCGCCTGCGGTGCCTGCAACTCAGCTGCTCCGGATATTTTTGATTTGGATGATAGTGGAATCGCTACCGTGGTTTTTGCAGGTGACAACAACCGCGGCGTTACGGCCATTGCTGAAGAGCTGCAGGAAGAGCTGCAAGAGGCTTTTGACAGCTGTCCTACCCAATGCATCCAGCTTGCTGAATCACCGTTTGCATAAAGAATTCATCTGCACAAATGCCTTGCACTGACTCCGCGATAGCCTTTATGATAGGGGAAACCCAAGGAAGCCGGAATGAACCTATCCGGATGGCAGAGGAGGCCCTGTGCAAATAACCGAAAAGAAAGTAACCTGGCTGGAGCTGTTCTATGACCTTCTGTTTGTCGCTGCTGTGTCCAAAGCAAGCCATGTGCTGCTTCATGTAGAGGACGGGACTCTCTCTCTTGAGACACTTGGCAAATTCGTACTGATCTTCATCCCGATCTGGTGGGCCTGGGTGGGGCAGACACTGTTTGTAAACCGTTTTGGGCAGGATAGTGTCTCCCACCGCGTCTTTCTGATCATCCAATTATTTTTCGTGCTGATTATGACGGCAAGTCTGTCCGTGGATTTCGATGACACGTATTATTCATTTCTGATCGGCTACATCGGACTCCGGGCGATGACCGCGGTGCAGTATCATTACGCGCACGCTAAAGAACAAGGCCATTTGCGGGCTACCGCCCGCTATTTCGGGACCCGTTTTTGGATTGGGCTGGCCATCTCCGCCTGCTCCCTGTTCTTTGATTCATGGGTGCGTTATGCCGTGCTATACGCCGGAATTGCCCTCGACATTATCCTGCCATTAACCGGGAGAAGAATCCTGCTGAAGACCCCAACGAACACGCATCATCTGTTGGAGCGTTTCTCACTGTTCGCGCTGATCCTGCTCGGTGAATCTGTAGTCAGCATCCTCGCGGTGCTGCAATCCAGCACTTGGACACCGGAATCCGTGACCTTTGCAGCGCTGGCCTTTGTGCTGATTATTGCGATGTGGTGGCAATATTATGACAACCTGGAGAAGAAGGTAGACAAGCATGTGCAGACTGCCGGACAGACGATTATCTACGGACATCTGTTCATTTTTCTGTCGCTGTGCACCATCGCCGCAACCATTCAGCTCCTGTTCCTGAATAAGCTTCATTATGAGCTGATGGTGAATCTGTTCTTTGGCTCGGTAGCTCTTTATTTTGCATCTACTACCCTGGTTTTCCATGTCTACAGGCACAAGCAGCACCGGCTGGGAATCTTTCAACTATCAATTCTGGCAGCGCTTCTGGCCGGCTTATACATCCTGGATAGGGTATTCCACGTATCCAATGTGCTGATGATGGGCGAAATGGCTCTGTTCTTTGCGGTCTATGCCAAAGTCACGACATGACCCAGACATGTTATTACCAATAAACAGAAGCAGCCGCTGGTAAGGGGATTCCCCGCCAGCGGCTTTTTAAATTGGAAGAGGGATGCTATGATTTAACAGAAGGAGGTACAGCTAAGAATGGATATTAACAAATATGAGCAACTTGTGCCAAACGTCTTTCTGTTCGTGGACCGCAGATCCTTCCCGGACTGGGAGATTGGCCGGAGCACCATCGATTTCCATGATCTTACCTTCATCGTTGAAGGGAAATCCAACTACTACATAAACGGGGAGAAATTCACCGTGGAAGCAGGCGATATGCTATATGCCCCTTCCGGCAGTATTCGGCAGGCCCATACCTTCAAGGAGGCCCCCATGCATTCTTTTGCCTTTAATTTCGTCTGGGAAGGTGCGGACAACCATGTACAGCTTCCTTTCGGGACGGTCACCAAGAACTGGAGGACCAAAGAGCTCCTGGAGGATATCCGTGAATTCTCGCATGTCTGGATGGACAAACAGCCCTTCTACAAAATGAAGGCACGGGCCATCTTCCAGCTGATTATATACCGTCTGCTCTGTATCGCCCACCATCAGCAGGCTCCGCTGGTAGATCCCCGAATCCAAAAGGCAATGGCCTATATCATGGATCATTATGCCAAGGATGTCACCATACATGAGCTTGCCGGTTTGGTTGGCCTGAACCCCGAGTACCTGGGCAAGCTGTTTAAGCAGAACACCGGCTCCACCTGCAAAGAATTCCTCAACAGGGTACGGGTGAACAACGCCGAGATGATTCTGGCAGCAGGCGGCTTTAATGTATCCGAAGTAGCGGAGCACTGCGGTTATCATGACGCCGCGTATTTCAGCAATGTCTTTAAAAGTATCAAGGGTTATCCTCCGTCATCCGTCCTGAGATAACGTACTGCCCGGGACACTCATGGACATTCAAGTTCAACCGTGAAGATGTACGCTATTACTCCGGCTGTCCTGTATAAAAGCTCTCCTCCGGCCCCAGGTACGAATAAGGGAGCGGGACAGCAGACAGCACCAGCTTTTGCAGGACCAGACCGGCATCCAAGCCGTAGAAACGGAGGGTATGGATTCCCTTGGTCAAGGTATGGCGGGTAGTCATGGTATGAATATTATCCATCACGGCCTGGCACCAGGCTGCATTATCATGATTGCCGCCCTCAAAGTCCGCCGGAAGAGCGTCAGCAATAACCGGTGTCCCATTATCAAAGCCTGCCGCATATTTCAGTCCGCTGGTCTGTGACAGGTTATTCGTCGGGGCAAGATACGAAGTCAGGCTGTACTCCCCGCTTCGCTGCACTAGTACCGAGTATTCCAAATATGGCGCATGCTCCGGTTGTTCAAAGGACACTCCGTCCGGATACATTTTCACCGAAGATAAGGTACGCCCGTAATTTTCAATGATCTTCCATTCCACACCGGACTTCGACACGCGGCTAAGCGCATGCTCCGCTTCGATAGAAATGACGTTATGTGTTTCAATAAAGGTCAGCGGCGGCACTTCCCGGACGTCAATCCAGTCTGCTGCCACACTCACCTTGACCGTTCCTCCTGCACCCGTAATGGTAATCTCACCGCTTGCTGACTCCCTTATTTTCTCCCAATCCACAGAGACAGCAATCGTCTCACCTTCTTCAACCCAGCCGCTCGGCTTATCCAGCCTGACCCACTCCGTGCTGCTGACCGCCTCATAGGCAAATCCAGTATCTCCGCCATTGCTGATCGTAATTTCGCACCTTTCTTTGCGCAGATTCGTAAATTCCGGCAGACTCGCTGTACCGGACTTATAGCCTCGCTCTGTTCCTTCAACACTGACAATCATCTGTGATCCTTTGACAGGTACAGTGGTCTTGGCTTCGGGATAGCTCCAGCCTTCCGCGTCCCAGTTGACATAACCCACATGTGCGGAGCTCATCATCCCCCGCCATTTCCCTCCGGAGATTACGTTATTATAGACCTGTTCCAGCTGCTTATCCCGCTCTATCGCTTCGTTGACCCGTTCGGCATAGGTATTGGCCAGGACACTGCCCCGCTCAGCGAACAGCTGGCTAAGTCCGGCGTAAATCTGCATTTTGACCACATTGGCTGAAGCTGCCGCCGGGAAATAAACGAGCTGATAATACGCGTCTTTGTGGCTTTCCGGAATGAGACTCTCATATTTACCGGCAGCTTCTTCAAGCATGACCGCCTGCTGCAGGACTCTCCGGGCCTCATTATAATGAACTAGGCTGAAGGTGAATGGCCTTATAATTTCCGGTTTACGCCGTCCATTCATTCTCGTGTAATCCGAGAGTACCTGTGCGATCCCAGTGAGTGCTTCCGGATCTGCGATATGCCCGAACTGCTGCCTGGTCCAACGCAAGGTATATTCCGCTGTCCGGTTAATTGCACCTGTGCCCCATGCCTCAAAGTCATAGGCCAAGTCCAAAAAATAAGAGATTGACAGCTCCATCGGCTTCAAATCTCCGACATTGACGATCCATACGTCACGGATGCCGTAATCAAAGGCCATACACATCTGCTCCCAGGTCTTTTCAAGCGGGCTCGTATTCAGCCATTCATAGGAATGCGGACCTCCGTGATAGTCAAAATGGTAATACATTCCCCAACCGGCGCTGCGCTGCTGCTCTTCACCCGCCGGGATTTTGCGGAGATTGCCGAAGTTATCGTCAGCCAGCAGAATTGTCACATCGTTCAGCACATCCCATTCCTTGAGCCCCTCTACCTCGTCAGTACCGTACCAGTATTTCTCCACTTCCTTATAGACTGCGAGAATTTGCGGCGCATGTTCAAGATTATATTTTCTCAAAAGCGCTTTCTGCGTGCGGATGATATCCTTCAGCAGCTCTATATTTTCCCGGTCAGAGCCCTCCAGTGCAGAATCGCTCTCTCCCCGCATCCCTAGTGTGATCAGGTTGGAGTAATCTTTATTTCGCTTGATTCCGTCCTCCCAAAAAGCCGTAATAGCCTGCCTGTTCCGGGCAAAATCCCACAGATTACTTGTCCCGTACTGCTCATACACCTTCTGCCATTCACTGCCTGCCCTGAACAGCGGTTCATGATGAGATGTGCCCATAACAATGCCGTATTCTTCCGCATGCCTGGCGTTCGCCAGCGGGTGGCTCTTGCCGTTCAAACTGAATTCGGCGCTCCACATGGCCGGCCACAGGTAGTTCCCCTTCAATCTGAGGATCAGCTCGAATACCTTGTCGTAGAAATCTTCGTTGAAGTCGCCAAAAGCCCCGGTAACCCAAGAGCCCAGAGACGGCCAATCATCATTCAGGAAAATACCTCTGTATTTCACAGAAGGCTCTTTGGAAGTGCTGTTCAGGAGATGATCGGGAATTTCCAGCAGCGGTTTCTTCTCCGGGAGCACATCCGCAAAGTACACCCACGGGCTGACACCGATCAGTTCGGAAATTGTATAAATGCCGTAGATAGTGCCCCGTTTATCGCTTCCCGCAATAACCAGCGCCTGATCCACCCCGTCAACCGGCTGTTCAACCAGCCGAATGATGTAACACTCCCTTTTATTACGGATGGATGATACGTCCAGCTTACCCGCCGCAATCAATGTATCGATAAAGTCATTACTGCCGACTGCTCCGGCAATAACCGCAGTGCTGCCAAGCTGCTCTTGCCGGGTGATGATTTCAGGGGTGGCCCCGGTCACCAAATTTATATCTTCTGCAAAAGACCCGGCCACCCTTCTCAATCCGTCATACTCCTTCGCCGTAGGGTCCAGGTATATCTTTGCGGCTTCCCCTTGCTTCACAAGTATCATTCGAAATTTCCCTCCGTAGCTTTTTTCAAAGACTAGACTCAGGCACATTATATAAGTAAAGCGGTTTCAGCGACCATGTGGAAATTAGATACTTTTTGTAATAAACAGAGGGAAATTGTGATCCTGGGGCTGAAATGAACGATTAAGGATTCCAGTCCCGGAGTGTTTCTGGTACAGTGTAGACATTGTGAGGCGCGGTCAGCAGATTAATAATGGAATATTCACTTATTCACTTCGGACGATTGGAAAGCGCCTTCAAAAATATAAACGAATGAGGATGATTTGAACGATGGAGGACAATTACAGCACCATAACAGGTGATACAGCCGCTGGCCCCAAAGCCCCTAAGGATCCCGCTGAGCGGAGAAACGGGTTCTACGTGCTGTTCGAGACAGACGTGGAAGCAACGGCGCGGGCCGAAGGCAAACCCTCACAGGAGATTTATCTGGAAGGGAGCTATCTGACGGACAAGGCCAGGTATATTGGCGGCGTAACGGATGAGCATATGCTTGAGCTTCTGAGAAGCTGGAGCGGTTTCCGCAAGCTGGTGCACAGTATCGGTGTGGCTGTAAAAGTGAAGAACAAGCAGTCGGAGGTCTCCTTTCTGCTGCAGAATTGGGGGAAGACGAATAAGTATGTAACCGGCAGCAGTCTGCGGATTCCCTGCCCCGGCGATGGAACGGAGGTCATTCTAAGACTGGAGGACTTCGAATGGTCCGCAGATGATGAGGCTCCCGGCAAGTTTGCTTTTGAATTCAATCATCCGGGCGAGCTGGCTACGGCGAGTATAATCTTTTATCTGAATGACGGATATGCTGCGCCAGAACTGACGGCTGAAGCACCGGTCCATTTCGGCTCAGACGAATACCTGGAGATGATCGCGAAGTCCTTGATGCATTCAGGGAATAATCGAAGATTGAAGTCTGCTATAAACAAAGCGGTACGGGGTGAGGAGGTTACGATTGCCTATATCGGAGGTTCGATTACGCAAGGCGCGGGAGCCAAGCCGATACATACGGAATGTTATGCCTATCAATCCTATTTGGGCTTTAAGGAGCAGTTCGGTAAGGACGGCGGAGAGAATATCCATTTTGTAAAAGCCGGAGTAGGCGGCACCCCGTCCGAGCTAGGCGTTATCCGTTATGACCGGGACATTCTCCGGGAGGGCTCCGTGGTGCCGGACATAGTAATCGTGGAATTTGCCGTAAACGACGAAGGCGATGAAACGAAGGGGAATTGCTACGAAAGCCTATGCCTGAAAATCCTGTCCGCTGACAACCAGCCGGCTGTTATTCTGCTGTTCAGCGTGTTTGTGAATGACTGGAACCTGCAGGAACGGCTCTCCCCTGTCGGACTGCGCTATAATCTTCCGATGGTCAGTGTAAAGGACGCCGTATCAGAGCAATTCCAGCTAACCAAGGCGGAGGGGAACATCATCTCGAAACGGCAATTTTTCTATGATATCTATCATCCTACCAATGACGGCCACCGGGTCATGGCGGATTGCCTAACTTATCTGTTCTCCGAAACCAGTAAGGCTGAAATGGATAGCAGTGATATTAGTCTGGATCAGCCTCCGGTGATCGGGAATGATTACACGGGCATCCGACTGCTGGACCGGATCACCCCAATGGAAGCTGCGAAGATTGACATAGGCGGTTTCACGGAGCTGGATACCGAGCTGCAGATGGTAGAAATGGATGCTAACCCTTACGGTACAGCGGAATTTCCGCATAACTGGATGCATTCGGCTTCGTCAGGTTCTGCGGGCTTCAAGCTGACGATCACAAGCAGAATCCTGGTCCTGATCTTCAAGGATTCCGGCAGCCCCGACTTCGGTAAGGCAAATATTTACGTGGACGGCGATCTGGTGATCACCGCGGACCCGCACGAGAACAGCTGGACACACTGCAATCCGGTCATCCTTTATCAGAATGAGAGCAGCGTGGAGCATACTATCGAAATCTCAATGGCCCCTGGGGATGAGGACAAGTGCTTTACGATACTGGGGTTTGGGTATTGCTAAGGGAGTGTAGAAGTTATTGTCCATTATGTGAGCTGCTGTATGAGAAAATAAATATATCCCGCTTCGGAATGCTAGTGACACATCGTTTGTTCAGACCAATTTCCATTATTGCTAACTAATAAAAGGGTGTCCTCTCTGCCGTATTATGGCTGGAGGGCACCCTTGCTCTCAATAGCTACTAGTGTGCAGTCTAGGGTATTTATACCTTTGATTTCCCCATTTAGCCCATTGGTGGCGGAATCAGAGGTACTTCTACCTTTGATTTCCCCGTTTAGCCCGTTGGCGTTGGAGAGGTACTTTTACCTTTGATTTACCCGTTTAGCCCGTTGGCGGCGGAATCAGAGGTACTTCTACCTTTGATTTCGCCCGTTTAGCCCGTTGGCGGCGGAATCAGAGGTACTTTTACCTTTGATTTACCCGTTTAGCCCGTTGGCGGCGGAATCAGAGGTACTTTTACCTTTGATTTACCCGTTTAGCCCGTTGGCGGCGGAATCAGAGGTACTTTTACCTTTGATTTCCCGTTTAGCCCGTTGGCGGCGGAATCAAAGGGATTTTTCCCTTTGATTTCGGTCTCCGGCCCTAATCCCTCTTCCGCTCTATTCCCTGCAGATGGAGTCCATATGGCTGTTCAGTACGCGGATGATCCGCTGTTTGTCTATCCGCCCAGGCTCCAGCATGGCATGTAGGGCCAGACCGTCGACCAGGGCATACAGCCGCTCCGCTTCGTTGTCCTTATCCAGCCCCTGTCTCAACAAGCCCTGCTCGTCCAGATGGTCAACGAGATGGCATATACCCGGGTAGACCCCGTCGTTCAGCCCGCTATGCTCCCCTTCCGTATTCCTAACATGAAAGATAAACGCGAACCATACTTCCATCTCCGCCATGGTACTCTCGTCTAAAGGAATCATCTCCATCAGTGCCCTGGTGACCAGCTCTTTTGGCGGCAGGCCGAGACTGACTACGGCTTCGATTCTGGCGTTGGCCCGTTCCTTCACCAGATTCATGGCAAACGCAAGCAGCTCCTGCTGCGTAGTGAAATAATGGCGTAAAGCTCCCAGAGACACGCCTGCTTCCTGCGCAATGTTACGTACAGTGGCTCCTTTCATCCCCTGATTCATAATGACGCGCCAGGTCGCCTCTGCAATATGCGATTTCCGCTCTGAATGATCGACAATTTTTGGCATAGCCGTATTGTATCACAGGAGAAACACTGCGTGCAATTTTATAATACAGTTGTATTATATAAATCCGGCTGCTATAATTTCACTTATCTAACACACATTATTCGATTACAGGGGTGGATTATGAATCTGGTAGCGTGGGCAATTGTCACTTGTGAAATTCTGTTCTGGGTGGTCATTATCGCCGGACTTACGGCTCGTTACATCTTCAAACGCAAGAAGCTGGGGCTCTTGTTCCTTGCTATGACTCCGGTGCTGGACCTCATTCTGCTGGTGATTGCAGGCACGGATCTGGCAAAGGGCGCGTCCGCCACCACAGCGCATGCGCTCGCAGCCATCTATATTTCAGTGTCCATTGTCTTTGGTAAAAGCATGATCAGCTGGGCCGACGAACGCTTCCGGTATTATGTCACTAAGCAGGGGCCGTTGCCGCTCAAGCGTTATGGGATGGAACATGCCGTTCATTATTTCAAAAGCTGGCTAAAGCATGTGCTCGCTTATCTGCTTGGAGCCGGAATACTGTATGGTCTGATCACCTGGATTAACGATCCTGCCCGAACGGAGGCGCTGCAAAACATCATCACGATATGGTCAGTAGTGGTCGCCATTGATCTGCTCATCTCAGGTTCATATTTTCTCTGGCCGCGAAAAGCAAAAAACCCGGTCACCCGGGATTTATAGTACAAGTGATTTGTAGTAATAACGCTTAAATAGCGTTACTATAAGTCATGAATATATCTCACCAAAGTGTCCTATAAGGAGCAACCAACGATGAAATTATCTGTTTTTTACGATCATATCCAGGAAGCTGCAAGACAGAATAACCGGAGCCTGGAAGAAATCTGCAATCTGGTAAAAAGCTACGGGATCGATGCAGTGGAGATGGATGCCGACTGCTACGCGCCTGAGGAAGCAATGATCAAAGAGCTGCTGGACAAAGCAGGCCTGCAGGTAAGCTGTATGTACGGTTTCTTCGATTTCGGCCATGAAGATAGTGAGGAAGTGAAAGACCGGCAGATCCACTCTTTCCTCTCTATGGCTCATAGAGCCGGCGCTTCACGGGTGCTGGTGATCCCGGGCTTTTTAAACGAACAAGAGATGGGTTCCGCTTCAATTGAATATCAGGAATGTGTGCAATCCATGAAAGCCGCTGTAACCAGAATGTGTGCTTATGCGAAACCACTGGGAATCGCGGTGGGTATGGAGGATTTTGATGCCTTAGAGGCCCCGTTTGCAACTACCGCGCAGCTGCTGTCTTTTGTTCAGGAAATAGCAGAACTCTCCTGCACCTTCGACACCGGGAATTTTTTGTACAGCGGGGAAGACGTCATGGAGGCATATACCGCATGCAAGCCGTATATCGGATATGTCCATTGCAAAGACCGCACGTTTGAGGTGCATGCCGGAGAAACGCCTAAACTGACCACAGACGGCCAGGCCATGTATGCAATCCCTGTAGGCAGCGGCTGTATCCCGATGAAGGAGATCGTAACGGATTTGCTGAAAAGCGGCTATGATGACACTTTCGCCATCGAACACTTTGGTGCAGTGGATCAGCTGGCGTATATGAAGCAATCTGCCGAATGGCTGCTTGGGCTCCGAACTGAGGTTTTGGGAAAAAGCAACTAATGGACCTTCCCTGAGGATGATTGGCTTGATTCAGGCTGCAAGCCAATCCCTCTACCCTCATTATTCCATGGAGTATGCCTCCATAATACTGCGATACCTATTTTTCCACGGGTATTTCCTTACCCTCTTCCACCGGGTGTTTTAGGTCATCCTGAACACTGCCTTCCCATAAGGGTATTCCTGAGCGGTAGGCGGACCGGCCGTTCAAATGACCTGCCACCGGTGAAGTGATGAATACAAACACGATGGCGAGCAGCAGCTTGAAGCTGACCGTTCCATCCACCACCCAAAAGTACACAAATCCCCCGCCCAGCACACAAAGCACCCCAAGCGTTGCACTTTTGGTTGCAGCATGCGAACGCAGATAGACATCGGGCAGGCGGACTAAGCCGAAGGCACTCAGAGCGCAGAAAATGGCTCCTACCAATACCAGAATCGAACTAATCAGCTCACCTGTCATGGGTGTCACCTCCTTCTTCGACCACAACGCCCCGTTCAATATATCTGGCCAGCGCTGTCGTTCCTATAAATGTTAGAATACCGATCACTAGAATGATTTCCAGGAAATCCTGTGTGTTCAGCTGCATAGAGACCACTGCTATGATGGCCAGCACATGAATGCCGATCGTATCGAGTGCGGCAACCCTGTCGGAACGGGTCGGCCCTTTCAGGAGCCGGTACAGGCAAGCCAGCATTGCCAGAGCCAGAATCACCAATGATGCAGTTAACAGGGCTGAGATCATCAGCGGGTCACCTCCATAATCGACTGCTCGAAAGTACCTCTAATCTGCGCAGCCAGCTCCTCTGCATCAGCAATATCAATAGCATGAATATACAGGGTCTTGCCATCACCTGAAACATCTAACGTCAGCGTTCCCGGAGTCAGACAGATCAGGCAGGATAATAAGGTGACTTCCCAGGCTGAAGTTAATGCAGTTTCATAAGCAAATATACCCGGACGTATAGCCAGTTTTGGACGAATAATGTGACCGATCACTACAAAGTTTGAGATAACCAGCTCACGGATAAAGATCAGCAGGAGCTTCAGCATAGCCCATAAGCGTCTCAGATAGAACGGCCGGGTCCAGGATTTTCGCAGGATCAGCAAAATAGCTATACCGAGCACATAGCCCACGATGAAGCTGGAACCCGAGCTATTGGTATTCAGCAGCATCCACAGAAAGGCTATCAACAGGTTAAACAGGATTTGTATGGCCATCTCCTCTACTCCTTCTTCATTACAGCTTCAATGTATTGCACGGGGGAGGCCAAAACTTCTCCAGCCTGCGATACATAGGTCAATACGAACTCTGCTCCGATCCCCATAGCAATTACGAGGACTAGTAGTCCGCCAGCTACAGCCGAAGGCCATTTCAGGCTCACTTTAGGCTGTTCATTCTCTGGTTCATTTCCCCAGAAGGCCTGTCTGAACACCTTAATCAAGGAATACAGCACCAGGAAGCTTGATCCAAGACCAATGAGCGACAAGGTCAGCATGCCCGTATCTAAAGCTCCGCGGATGATCAGCACCTTGCCGGCAAAACCGCTGAGCGGCGGTATGCCCACCAGGGCAAGCGTAAGGATGAAGAACATCCAGCCGATGACGGGATACTTTTTGATCATGCCCCCCATGCTGTTCAACCGGTCAGTTCCCGCAGCAGAGATAATAATTCCGCCCAGAATAAACATAAGTCCCTTCGCCAGCATATCGTGCAGCAGATAGAAGACTGTTCCGTCAAGTGCATCCCTGGTTCCCGCAGCAAGCCCAAAGGCCACAAACCCTACGCTGATAATGACGTTGTAGTTCAGAATCCGGGGGATATCCTTGTAAGCCACTGCCCCCAAGCCGCCTAAAATCATCGTTACTGCCGCCATCCAGGCAATCCAGCTTTGGGTGAACCCCGGATCGTTTACAAACAGCAGGGTGAACGTGCGGATAATTGCATATAACCCGACTTTTGTCAGCAGGGCGCCAAACAATGCTCTGACCGCTGCGGGAGGTGCACTGTACGATCCCGGCAGCCAGAAGAACAGGAACAGCCCGGCCTTCAAGGAAAATACAATTAAAAACAAAACCGCAATCACATTCAGCACGCCGCCCTGCCCTGCTTCCGAAATACGCTGGGACAGATGCGCCATATTAAGCGTTCCAACCGCCGCGTAGAGATAAGCAACCGCAGCAACAAACAGTGTCGAGGATACGATGTTGATAAGCAGATATTTTGACGTTTCCCGCAGCTGGAGCCTTGTGCCTCCAATTGAAATCAGAGCATAAGAAGAAATCAGCATCACTTCAAAGAAAACAAACAAATTGAATATATCACCGGTAAGGAAGGACCCGTATACCCCGACCAGCAAAAATTGAAAGAACGTGTAGTAATAGAACCGCTCCCGCTTCTCTCCTATACTGTGAAAGGAATAGAGCAAAATCGCATAGCTGACGACCGAGGCCATCGTTACCAGTAACACAGCAAACATATCACCTACAAAGACAATGCCGTAGGGAGGAGCCCAGCCCCCCATCTGCAAGGTTTGAATGCCCTCAGCGTGAACACGTGCCACCAAAAGCAACGCAATTAGGATATTCAGCACTCCGCTGACTGCACTAATACCGCGCTGGAGCCTTGTCTTTTCTTTGAAGAAAATCAGAATAACAGCTGTACATAGAGGAATCAGAATCGGCAGCACCAGTAAATTGCTCATTCTTTGTCCTCCTTGATGCTGTCGATTTCATCGGTCCCCAGAGCCTGGTAAGAACGGTATGCGAGTACGAAGTAGAAGGCAGTGACCCCAAAGCTGATTACGATAGAGGTGAGAATCAGCGCTTGCGGCAGCGGATCAACATAAGTATCTGCTGAGCCCAGTACCGGCGCTGAGCCTTTTTTGAGTCCGGCCATCGTCATCAGCAGCAAATGCACACCATGTGTCAGCAGGGAGGTTCCCAGTACAATGCGCAGCAGGCTTTTGGACAGGATCAGATAGACGCCTATAGTAAATAGAATCCCCACCGCTACAGCCATTACGAGTTCCATTGTTTATCCCCTCCAATCGATAAGATGATGTTCATCGTGACACCCACGACAGCCAAATACACACCCAGATCAAACAACACAGCAGTCGCCAGCTCTACATCCCCAAGGACAGGCAGATGAAAATGACCGAAAGCATGGCTTAAAAAAGGGGCTCCAAAAACAAAAGATCCTGACGCGGTAAGAATGGCAACCATGAGCCCTACTGCCGTCAGCAGCCGGTAATTTACAGGAAGAGCCTTGCGGACCCAATCCATACCGAAGGCAATCGCCATTAGAACAAGTGCGGCAGAGGCCATCAATGCCCCGATAAAACCTCCCCCCGGATGATGATGTCCGGCAAAAAACAGATACAGGGAGAAGATCAGAATAATAAGGACGATCCCCTTGGACATGGTCTGCAGGATCACGTCATTGCTCCGCAGAGTCAAAGCTGAACCGACTTTGTCCCGCTGCCGTTGCGGTAGATCTGCTTCCATTCTTAAATGGATCAGCCCGTAGATAGCCAGTGAGGCGATGCCCAGCACCATAATTTCAAACAAGGTATCAAAGCCGCGGAAATCCACCAGGATGACGTTGACAACGTTCTTCCCTCCGGCCTGGCTGTAGCTTTCTTTTAAGAAAAACTCGGAGATGGGTTTAAAGGGACTGCTGCCCATAGCTGCCAGTGCGATCAATGTCACTGTAATGCCAACACCCAGCGCGATAATCAGATTGGGCAGCTTAAAGCGCAGCGGCTCCTTCTGTTTCTTCAGCTTCGGCAGATACCGGAAACAGAGCAGGAACAGAATGACCGAAACGGTCTCGATAATCATTTGTGTAAGCGCAAGATCGGGCGCCCGGAAAAGGACAAATAGCAGCGTCACCATGTAGCCGACAGCCCCGGTGAACAGGATCGCGTTGACCCGTGATTTGGCAAAAGGTACGGCAAAGGCTGCCAGCAGCATGATGGCTACAACAACAGCTTCATAGAAGGACAATGGGGCATAGTGCTCCATCCCAAGGCTTATACCGGGTTCCCTCACCAGAACAGCAAGCAGCGCGATAATCAAAAAGCTGAAAATGTACAACAGGTAATGACGGTTGGAGCCTGTCATATAGGCATCGGTCAAGCGTCTCGAACCCTTTTCCAGCAGCTGGAGCGATCCGTCATACATGCGGTTAAGCGGATTGCGTCCGCTTGCTTCACGATCCAGTACCCGCAGCCGGCTGTAACCTTTGAACAGGAGCGTACCTGCAGCTATAACGCCTAGTGTCATGAATATCTCCGGAGTCCAGCCATGCCAGAAATGGATGGAAACCCCGAAGTTTGTCCCTGGTGCCAGCAGACCGTTGTGAATGGAAGCCATTGCCGGTTCAATCAGCGGAACGGAGACCAGATCAGGGAAGAAGGCAAACACAACAGCAAGTGATATTAGCATCACCGGAGACAGTAAAAGGCCGAGCGGCGCTTCATGCGGAGCCTTATCCAGCTTGGCTTCCTGAAGCTTGCCGCCAAAGGTCTTAAAGACGAGAATCATGCTGTATACAAAGGTGAATACACTGGCAAGCCAGGCAATCACCGGAAAGAACTGCATCCAGAACCCTGAGCTCAGGAGATCAAACTCACGGATATTCAATACGGAGGTAAAGAACATTTCTTTGCTAAGGAATCCGCTGAACGGCGGCAATCCAGCCATGGAGAACGCTCCGATCACTGCCACTGAAAAGGTGACCGGCATGAGCGACATCAATCCTCCAAGCTTACGGAGATCGCGGGTACCGGTCTCATGGTCAATAATACCCACCACCATAAACAAACTGCCTTTAAAGACGGCATGATTGATGAGATGAAATAGGGCTGCCGAGGTAGCCATCGAATAAAAGACCGCTTCCTCTGTACCGGCAAAGAAGGCTGCCGCCGAGCCAAGCCCCAGCAGAGACATGATCAAGCCCAGTTGGCTGATAGTCGAGTATGCGAGCAAAGCTTTGAGATCGGTTTGCCTGATGGCTTGAAACGAGCCGTAGATCAGAGTAAACAACCCCGTCAGGGAAACCAGCCAGAACCACTCCGATTGCCCGGCAAACAGCGGTGTGAGACGCGCTACCAGATAGATCCCTGCTTTAACCATCGTAGCCGAATGAAGATAGGCACTGACCGGCGTCGGTGCTTCCATCGCATCGGGCAGCCAGATGTGAAACGGAAATTGGGCGGACTTCGTAAAGGCACCCAGCAGAATGAGCAGCATGGCCGGGACAAACATGGCGTTAGCCGTTAAGGTTCCAGCCTGCGCAACAATCTCGCGGATACTATAGGTACCGGTCATTACATAGAGCAGATTAAATCCGGCAAACATCGCCAGACCGCCGAATACCGTTATGAGCATGGATTTCATCGCGCCATAACGGGATCTTTCCCGGCGGTGCCAGAAAGCGATGAGCAGGAATGACGATATACTGGTTAGCTCCCAGAACCCGTACAGCACCATCAGATTATCCGACAGGACAACCCCCAGCATCGCTCCCATGAACATTAACAGATAAATGTAAAACTGGCGGATCCCATCCGTGTGCTTTTGAAGATAATAAATCGAATAGAGCACGACTAGTGCCCCTATCCCGGTGATCAGCAGGACAAAGATCAGGCTTAGCCCGTCAAGAATCAATGTGATATCGATCCCAAGGGATGGCATCCAGGTGAAGCTGTCCAGGATATTGTCACCCGCCCGGATCAATGGAATCCTTGTAAGGAAATAAAGGAACAGAGCCGCAGGCAGAGGCAGGACCATCCAGCCCATGTGAAAGCGCAGGTTTTGTCTAATCATCAGCATCAGCACACCCAGCAAAAATGGAAGTAAGATAATGACATGCAGCATGGGTCAGCACCCCCCTTTTGATAAATTTTGAGTAATATCCCCTTAGCGCGGCTTAACCCATTCATTCTGTACAATTCTCAAGTATTGCGCCTCACCGTTTTTAACGATTTTAAACAGACCGGTATTAAAATCGGTGTCGAGCTCACGGAAAAACACACCCTTCACCGGTTCGCTTCCGGCAGCTTCCTCCGTGAGGACGTAACGGCCGCCATCTTTGACCAAATAAGCAGTAAACCCCTGCTCATGCGTCTGCTCCAGCAGCTCGGGATACCGCTGAACGGCCACAATGTGCAGATCGGTGGGGCCAAGCTGTTCCATCAAATCATTGATGAAGCTACCGCGGGTAATCTCCTGCCAGAGGGTTTGACTCGATTGCCCGATCACAATCTGGGTGATATTCTTTTCCCTGGCGGTTTCCACAATGACGTCAACGGTTTTTTTACCATTACATTTGCGGTTTAAAAATTGTCCGCCGGCTTCTTTCGTCTGATTCTCCCAACCGGAAAGGTATTGCTGTTTCTCCCGGTTATACTCATTGTCACCGGCTGAATCTACAGTAAGTACAGTCAAAGGGGCATGCAGCAGTCTGGCCAACTGGCTCCCTCTTTGAATCAACCGCTGCCCGTGAGGACCATAATGCACACACACCATGATGCTCTCATTGTTCATTTCCATCCCAAAGCCTCCGTGTCAGTAAATTTTTTCCATTAAAAATACACAAAAAGAGCCCGCTGTTGGCAGGCTCCTCCTTTTCACTCCGTATACAATTAAAATAATTATATCGTCACCAAAGGAGAATGTAAAGCTTACCGGGTGAATGCCTGGATTGTGACTGAAGTAATTATTCCCCTAATGAAGCATTCAAATTCTCCCATTCAGAAAACAAAAAAGCCAAATCACTAACAAAGTGATCTGGCTTCTATCCTGATATTTAACTAGTGTTCTCTTCTATTGGCCATAGCGTCTAACCCTAACGGGTGGAGCCTTCGTTATTATCTGCTTTTAACAAGCAGCTCCACGGCCTCTTTGACCATTTTACCGGGATCATAGTTACCGTTAGCCTGTTCTTCCAGAATACAATGCTGGAGATTCTCCGCAACGATTTGAGCTAGCGCTCTGTCGGAGGCGTTCCGGACAGCAGACAGCTGCGCAACTACCTCTTTGCAGGACTTTCCTTCATCCATTAACCGCAGCACGCCGCGAATCTGTCCTTCAATTCTCCGTAAGCGTGTTTTGATCTCATCGGGATAACTGTATTCCATATTGTTCATCTCCTCTTCGTTACTATACCTGTATAGGTAAAGTATAGATCAAAAGAGGGGATTGTACACGCTAAATGTCCTGACTTTTTGTGCGTATAGAGTCATCGATCCGATAGCCGTTCCCCTTAGGTAAAGTGATAAAGATGAAGAAGCCTATCAGAAACAGCGGGATAATCGCTAAAATGCTATAGCTGGCTTCGCCCGTAAGCGTCGTAGTCAGTGACATCAGCGCAGGGCCGAGAATGGCCGCAAACTTGCCAAAGATATTATAAAACCCGAAGAATTCATTGGAGTTCTCCTTGGGAATAATCTTGGCGAAATACGACCGGCTGAGTGCCTGAATTCCGCCTTGGGCCGATCCGATCAGCGCACCGAGAATAAAAACATGCCACACAGAGGTGATGAAGAACGCCGCGATACAGGAGATGATATAGGTGAAAATCCCGGCAATGATCATCTTCCGGGCAGAGAAGGTTTTAGCCAGGTTGCCATAGAGGATCGCGCATGGAAAAGCAATAATCTGGATAATAAGCAGAATCCCCAGCAGTGTAAAGGTATCCATCGCGTCCGTGCCCAGCACGGAAGTGGCATACGGCACCACCATCTTAATGATGGTATCCACCCCGTCAATGTAAAAGAAATAGGCGAGCAGAAACACAAATACGATTTTGTGCTGGCGGATATTCATAAAAGTGACAGCCAGCCTTTTGAAGCTGTTCGCAATCGGCTTAGGTTCAGGCTCAATATAATATCTCTGCTTCACGTCTCTGATCATAGGTACTGTGAGCAGCCCCCACCAGAGCGCCGTAATGATGAACCCGATCTGGTAACCAATGGCTTTGTCCATCCCCATCACAAAAATCAGCAGCAGGCTGATTCCGAACGGAATGACACTGAAGATATATCCGAACGCGAATCCTCTTGTGGATACCTTATCCATCTGTTCATCACTTGTGATATCCACCAGGAAGGAGTCATAGAAGATATTGGACCCGGCAAACCCGATCGCTGACAGAATGTAAAAAGCAATCAGCAGCTGCCATTGCCCGCTATCCGGTGAAATAAAGGCCAGTGAAGCCGTAGCCAGCACGCCGACCGCAGCGAAAAAAATAAAGAAGCGCTTCTTCCGGTCCTTATAATCCGCTATCGTCCCTAAGATCGGGCTGAGAATCGCTACTAAGATGCTGGCAATGGAATTAAAGTAGCCCAAATCCATACTGCTGTCGACATTCGTGAACATGCCAAATACAATCGGCAGCAGCGCCGTAGTTACTGCCATCGAGTACGCTGAATTCCCGCAGTCATACAGAATCCATGATTTCTCCTCTTTGCTCAGCTTCATCTAATCTTCTCCTCTTTTAACCAACTGTTTCAGTTATATCACGTGAACATATGAAACATGTTAAAAGGATGTTAAATCATAGGTGATTTATTTCTGATGTTTCACTTTTGCCTTTATAGAAGATACTGCCAACAGAAATAACGGGATCGCAACCATATTCACCGGAAGCACATAGCGGATCCAGACACTTTTCAACAGCAGTCCGGAAGGAGGATTTAAAGTAATAACCAGCATAGTGAGAATGAACGTTACCGGAGCTACGCCCCAGATAATTTTTTTCCAGCTGCGGGTCTTTCCGGTCCACTGTGCAAACCCGTAGCTGGTAATGAACATATAGATGGATAACTTGACGAAGATGGAAACCAGCCAGACAGCCATCACAAAAATATCCATGTTCTGAATAAACTCCATCAGATAGACCAGCTTAACCATCTCAAAAAAAGGAAATTGCAGCCGTCCGCTTACTTCCGGACCGAAGGTCATGATGACCCATAGAACGCCAAACAGCAGCAGTATCGTTGAGAAGGCTAACGCCAGGAGCAGCGCCTTTCGTGTTTCTTTGCCAGGATGCTCCACGAAGGGGAACAGCATCATGAGCAGGACGGCTTCGCCCAGCAGTGATACCGGTGCAAGCGCTCCTTCCACAATAGACCAGAGTCCGGTATCTGCATACACGGGCAGGAGCATCGGCCAGTTGAGATTATTGGCGGTTAGGCCAAAGGTGAGTACAAGAATAACCATCAGGATAGGACCCCACAGCTCACTGACCCTGCCGATCGCTTCAATCCCGCCATGGTACATTGTATAGAACACCACTCCAATCATCGTTCCGATGATTACCCAGGCAGGTGTCTTATAGAGGACACTCAACCGGATGAACAAGAACTCATCACGCAGAATCAGGCCCATCACCCAGAACCACTGGAGGAAAAACGGGATGACAATCAGCTTGCCGGCCCATTTTCCAAGAATAACTACACTATACTCTATCAAGGTCTGCCGGGGATACCGCGAGCTCAGCCTGGCGGCAACATAAGTAATGATTAGCCCCATTACTCCAGCCAGAATATAAGAGATCCAGGAATCTTGTTTGGCACTCTGGATCGTCGCCGTCATCGTGATCAGCAGGTTAATCCCGATCTCCAGCATCATGATCATCCAGAACAGCTGGCGGTTGTTGATCTTCATCTACTTATCACCGCCTTCCCTCGTTGGCAGCAGCGATTCCCCTGTAAGCCCGGTACCAGTGAGATCAAGCTTAACAGTGATGTCCAGATCAAGGTCCGGAAAGATCGTATTCCAGTCAGCAGAAAGCTTCTTCCAACGGTAAGGATGGCGGCGGTGAATCGTATCTCCGAGCCCAAAAATATCACATTTGAAGTCCTTCTGCACTTTCGTGACGACTTTTTGGATCTCCTTTTCAAGATATTGATTCATCCGGGCTTCCACTTTCTTCACATTTGCCGGTTTGGAGAGATTCAGCGGGGAGTTATTCTCTTCAATATATCCCTTGCCTTTCAGCAGGATTCGAAACCTTGGCAGGTCTCCGGTGAATATAGGTGTAATATCGCTCTTGAAGGTGTCCACACTGACAGTCACCGTTTTGCCCCTGCTTGCTCCTGAGAGGGCATCCTCTGCGGCTCCGCCTGGTTTATCCTCATCCACAGCATTGATGATTGTAGTGAAAGTCCGGAATGCCAGCAGGTTCGTAATCCAGAGTCTTACCCAGAACTCATCATATTTCAAATACCCTGCCAGCTTCAGCTGACCGTTAAAAACAGCAGCCCCATATAAGCCGAGCGTCGTTTGCGGCGGGCTGTCATTCTTGCTCTTTTTGTCAATCTTCACTTCGGGCGGCAAAATGGTGAGCGCAGGCATTATTCCACATCCGGTCCCGTTGGCCGAGATAAAAAAATCCAGCAGTGACCGGCTGATCGGTGCCCCGCTCTTCTCCTGAATTTTCTGCACGGCAACCGCCGGATTGGTCTCCAATTGATAAGCCAGGCTCATCGCCTCCTGGGCAGTCCCCTTCCTGACGACAAAAATATTGGCCCTCGGGCGTACCATCGGGCTTCTGCCATACTCATCCAGGATCGAAAAAACCCCCTGCTCCGCAAGCTTCTCCCCGATAAAGATATTCCGTCGATGCCCCGGAAAAAGCACCCGTGATAGCTTTCTTTGCATATTCTGTTCGGCATCCCTGTTGTTTTTTCCGTAAGCACTCTCCGTCATGAAGCCGGATCGGCCCCCCTGTTCCCCGCCTTGCTGCCCTCCCGATTTGGAGGCAAGCGGAAGCACCAGATTGGCTGTCGCCAAATATCGGCCATCCTCTAAGAGATCCATCCCCCAGCCCAGAATAATCGCCTGGTCATTCAATTCCTGCCGATCCCAACATCCGGTGAGAACCAGCGACAGGGCTACGGATAACACTATTATTTTCTTGAACATACGCCCCTTCCCCTTTCCTGCCTGTTATTTGGTGCGTTTGGGGAAGCGTTCGGACTTGCCCTTGGCCAGCCAAGGCAGCAGCTTGCGCATCCTGGGTTTAGGCGCACGTACAAGCACATCGTTCAGATTGCCGGTCGACATGGGTGCATATGGGGCCATGTAAGGCACGCCAAAGGGCTTCAGCGTTACCATATGTACCGAAAGTGCAATAAGAAATAGAACAATTCCATAGAAGCCTAGTATTCCTGCTGCCACCAGCAAAGGAAACCTGAGCATCCGGTAGGCTGCTCCCAGGTTATACAGCGGAAAAGCAAAAGAAGCGATCCCAGTCAGGGAAACGATAATTACCATGGGTGTGGATATAATCCCCGCAGCTACGACCGCTTGTCCAATAACAAGTGCTCCGGCAATACTGACCGCTGGGCCCACCTGCTGGGGCAGCCTCAGTCCGGCTTCGCGCAGGCCCTCAAAAATAAACTCCATAATGAGGGCCTCAATAACAGCCGGTAGGGGAACCCCCTCTCGGGCAGATGCAATGCTGACCACAAGCGGTGTGGGAATAACCTGCAAATGGAAAGTGGTCAATGCCACATATAAGGAAGGCAGCAGCAAAGAGGTATGCACAAAAGTATACCTAATCCACCGTACAAAGGTAGCATACATAAATCTGTCGGTATAATCGTCTGCAGCCTGCAGACCGGACCAATAGGTCATAGGCACGATAAGGACAAATGGCGTATTGTCCGTGATAATAATGACTTTGCCTTCAAGCAGACTGGAGACCGCTACATCGGGCCGCTCCGTATTCTGAATCTGCGGAAATGGCGAGAACACATCATCTTCAATAAATTCTTCAATATTGCTGGAGTGAATGATTCCATCAATTTGAATTTTCTGCAGACGGGCTCTCACTTCTTTGACCAGACTTTCCTTCACAATGCCTTCCATGTAGCCGATCACAATATCCGTTTCACTGATACTCCCAAGCGTCATACTTTCCAGTTTCAGCTTGGAGGAACGGAGCCGCCGCCGGAGCAGCGAGGTATTCGTCCGCAGCGTCTCCATGAACGCATCCCGCGGACCGCGGACTACCTTCTCCGAGGTGGCTTCCTCTATCGCACGTTTCTCCATTTTGATCAGATCGGCCAACATCACAAAGGCATTGCCCTCCGTGAATATTGCCGTTTCACCGCGCAGGACCGCTTTGATGACTTCCTTCGTTTGATATACGATACGAATTTTCAGAGTCGGAATAAATATCCCCTTCAGCTCAACTGCTCTGCCTTCATCCACCATAGAGCTTCTGCGGAAATGCTCAATTAGCGGCTGCAGCACAAATTCATCCACGGCCTGGACATCACACATCCCGTCCACATAAATGAGTGTCGCCCGGTTTAGTCCCCCGATGCTGCAATTCCGGTACATAATATCTGAACAATTCAGGAACTCCAGCTGCATCCGTTCTAGGTTGTACGCAAGATCCGGATACAGCATTTCCGGTTCTTCTGGCTTATAGGTTGTTTCCTGTTCCATACGACATCCCCCCAATGTTGGTATTTGCTGTAAATGGGGGAAATATGCATTGTCAGAACCTTATATAAAAAAGAACCGTCCCATAAGCAGTTTTCTCTGCGCCGGGACGGCTCTCTTTCATCAATCCTATTTAATTATTTAGTTCACATATGCCATCAGACGCTTAACCATGACTGCTGCCTGTGCGCGATCTCCTAAATCCTTCGCCGCAAAATGGTTGCGGGTTAATCCCTTCATAAGTCCTGAAGCAACCGCTGCATTGACACTGTCTATTGCCCAGGTACTAATAGATGAAGCGTCCGCGAACTGATCCAGAACATTCTTTACCGCTGCCGGTTTCTTACCAGCAAGTGCCGCAGCGCGAACGATCAGAACTGCCATTTGCTCACGCGTAATCTGTGTGTCTGGCTGGAAGGTACCGTCCGAATAACCGGTAATCAAACCAGCTTGAGCAGCGGCTCTAATCGGCTCCGCATACCATTTTGTTTCCGGAACATCTGTAAATTGGACGGGTGTACTTGAAGCGCTTAGGCCCAGTGCTCTGGTAATAATCACTGTAAATTCAGCACGTGTCGTTAAACGGCCGGGGGCGAACTGCCGGCCGCCATCACCCTTGACCAGCAATTTATCCGCCAATAATTCAATATCCTCCTTAGCCCAATGGCCGCTGAGATCAGAAAATTCCGTAAAGGTATACAGGTTAGCCGGAAGTTCGTCGAGTGTGACAACATAGTCGCTCTGATAAACTTTCTTCAAGTGTTCAGCAGTGTTTGTATTGCCATCCTTGATGAAATCGCCTGTCCAAGTGCTGAAGAAGCTCCAGTACGCACCATAAGCCTGCAGCATATCCGGATCGGGAATCGGCCCGTTTTCTGCCAATCCGACTAGCTTCTTATTATTCACCAAAGAGATTAGTCTCTCATACTTTGCAACGCTAGGGTTGTAATCACCTGCCGGGTTATACGTATCCACACTGGCAATATCCACGACATCATCTCCCGGATACCACTCCGGTTTCTCGGAATTCCATACCCAGATCAGATTGTTCAGATGGTGATAATGGGTTAGCCGGTCAACCATCAGCTTCCATAAACGCTTTGCTGGCTCCGGTCCCTTCGCTCCCCACCAGAACCATCCGCCCTCTGCCTCATGCAGTGGCCGCCATAACACGGGAACACCTGCATCCTGCAGACGTTTCAGCTGGAGTGCGATATTATCAATGTCCCTGATAAGCAGGCTGTAGTCCTCAGAATCCGGATGATCGAGCGCATATTCCACATCAAAGGTTGTATGCTCAGTGTAGAAGCCCCTCCACCATTCATTGCCGGGCTCATTCCCACCAATCCCCTTGGGGGCATTCCAATGCCAGCATAGAGCTACAATACCGCCGCGTTTGTACCAATCAATCATTTTTTCGACCTCTGTTGAAGTGGCGCCATTGTCGACACGGGAAGTGGAGTAATCCATTAAATCCGTGGACATTATCGCCGGAAATCTGCCGGTCTGCTGTCCGATCCATTCGGCATCCTCCAATGTTTGCTGACCCGATATGATTCTATGGCTATACTGGCTTACCAAATAATTCATCAGCGCCTTGGCTTCAGAGGTCGCTTCCGGGTTAATTAGTTTGCCCGTTACGGCATTGCCTTCCGCTTTGGCGGCAGCCGTCAATTTGACATAATCAATATTGTACCAGCCCCAGTTCGCTGAGAATTCGATCGTGTTACCGCCTTCCTTCAGCAATGCTTTTCCGGCGGAAATTTCGCTGAAACCTGTCTGCTCCGGCAGAGAAATTTCAGATGTTTGCCCGTTCACAATCATACTGGTTTTCTTCTCACCGTTTGGAGCACTGTAGCCTATAAGAAGGTTATACATTCCTGCCGAGGGTGCCTTGTAAGTAAAGGTAAGTGAACCTGATTGCTGGAATGCCGCATAACCTTGGCCGGAATACCCTTCTCCTTGGGTTTCTATTGAAACGCCGCCGCTCATCACACCATCCTCCGCTTCCAGCATGCCCCCTGCCTGAGATGCCTTGGCCGCTTCCAGCTTCAAATATTCAAGGCCATAATACCCCCAGCCCCGGTTGACCTTGATGGTATTCTTACCGGCATTTAACATCACTTTGCTAACCATTTTTTCAGCCCTAACCGTACCTGCTGCAGGTGCATCCAGCGTTAACTCACCAGTGCCAACCCCATTAATTTGAATGCTCGTCGCTTTTCCGCCATAGCCTTCAGGAATATAGTAGCCTATACTCATTTTGTACAATCCCGGCTCTGTAACCTCTACAGTAAAGGTTGCACTTCCGGCCTGCTCCGCAGAGGACGCATCTTCAGCGAAAAAGAATGAGATGTAACCTTCGCCATTATAAAGCCGATCCTGATCTTCAAAGACATTTCCGCGCTTCTCGATGCCATAGCCATCTATTACGGCATCTGCATAAATAAGTTTGATAACGCCTGGTTGGCTGTCCGACTCTGCAGCGGATGCTGCGGCCTCCGAACGATTCGCACCTGAATATAGCAGTAAAGAGAAGACCAAACTAAAACATAAAAAGCCTAATAGTAATCTCTTCATCTCCAGCCTCATTAACGTACCTCCTTGAATATCTTTGATAGCAATAGGATTCCACAACACAATAAAGCGCTTACAGATATGATAATAAATTAAGCCGGTGCCATTGGCGGAACAGTTATCTCTATCACCCATCATAGTAACAGGCCCGCTTCCCTCGCACAGATGTTGGAAACGGGCCCGGATACGCAGCTAGATTACTTTGAAGACCACAATTTAATACGGTTCTGGACATGCTTGGTATAAGCTTCTTCCATCTCTTTCACTCCGGCCTTATCCAGATCTTTCATGTAGGCGTCCCAGATCTTGTCGAATTGATCCGGCTTAGCCATCACTGCTTCCGGAATTCGTTTCCAGGTAATATCCTTCATTTTGGCTCCAAGAATCACAGCAGGATCGTCGCTGGCAAGTGACATCGTATAAGCCGCACCATAAGCTCTTGGCTTGAATTCCTCTTCTGACGGGAAGAGTTCCTTCCAATGATCCACACCGTATGCCTTCAGTGCTTCCTTTTCCGGCTCACTGTAGCTCGCTGTCAGCTGTTCCGGAAAACTCCGGGTGAAATAGTTTCCAGTTGAATCTTTAATCCCGTCCCCGTAATGAACCATCATGTTCCAGTAAAGTCCGACACCCGATTCTTTTTGGAAAGCGGCGTTATCATTATCCATACGTTGCTGCACAGCCGGAATAACCTCACGTTTACCGTTTTCCATCGTATAATGCTTCCCTTCGATCCCCCAGTTATTGAAAATTTGACCCTCTTCTGAGGCCAAAAAGTCAAGGAACTGAATGGCACGTACCGGGTCCTTACACTTGCTGGAAATCGAGATCCCATACCCTCCGTCGAAGCCGGCCGGCCAGAAGCTGGTATCCTTGTATTCTTTACTCATGGTAACCGGATAATGACCATAAGTCTGATCAAACTTACCTGCCGCCTTTAATGCATTCTGTGCATCCCCGTAATCCCATTCCGGATCCGCCAGCCCGAGAACACGGCCCGAAGCCACTTTAGCTTTAAACTGGTCGGTTTTCTGCACGAAGCTTTCCGGATCCAGCAGACCGATGTCGTTCATATGATTCAACCAGCGGAAATATTCCTTTTCCTCCGGACGGCGGAAATGATAAGTTGCCTGGTGCGTTTCCTGATCGATGTAATATTCGCCGTCGTCCGGTCCCCCGGTTGTCTGGAATCCCGAGTTGGTAACCTGATACATATGCCAATCGTCCCCGTTTAGTGAGAGCCCGATATTTTTATTTCCGTTCTCGTCCGTCGGGTGTTTATCGATGTAATCCTGAATAACCTTTTCGTAATCCTTCACTGTTTTTATTTCCGGATAACCGGCCTCTTTAACTACACGATGCTGAAGTTCAAATCCGCCGTCGGCTTTCATTTTCTTCTCATCCACTGCTGACCAGGTTGGTATGGCATAAATCGCCTCATCATCCAGGCTGTACTTGGTCCGTACAAGCTTATCTCCTAACATTTTTTTGATATTCGGAGCATACTTGTCGATTAAATCTGTCAGATCGATGACCGCACCGGCGTCTACAAGCTTGCCCACATCCGCCTTTGCAGCTAACAGATCAGGATAGTTGCCTGTTGCGGCAATCAGTGAGATCTTCTGTACCGGATCACCGACAGCAAACTCGGCATCCAGGGTTACACCCGTTTTCTCCGTAATAATCTTGCCGACTTCATCCTTCATGTTATTCCAATTCGTGCTGCCGTCCTCCGAGAAATAGGTTAACGTGATTGGCTTTAAATCTGTCCCGGACGAAGAATCTTCCGCGTTGCTGCCCTCTCCGGCAGTAGAGCCATTATTCCCGCTGCATCCTGCAAGCGTGGACGCTATAGTCAGCGCCACCAAGGAGGAGACAACAAACTTCTTTTTTTCCGGCTTCATGAAGCAACCCCCTAATTTTATGAATTCGATCATATTTCGTATGAGACAGGCCTTTAGCCTGGACACACCACAGCTGTGAGGTACTAACTCTTAACCGCACCGAGCGTCATACCTTTGACAAAGTATTTTTGTAAAAACGGATACACAATCAAAATCGGAACTGTAACCACAATAGTAATTGCCATTTTCACCGACTCCGGTGAGACCTGTGACATCCGCTCAGCCATGTTAGCAGTGTCTTGGGAATTAGTTGCGCTTGTAGTCGTACTCTGTAGAATTTTCATCAATTCATATTGCAGCGTGGTCAAGGACTCATTACTGCCGTTAAACAGATACGTATCGAACCATGAGTTCCACTGGCCTACTGCAAGAAACAGGGCCACGGTCGCCAATGCCGGCTTGCACAGCGGCAGAATAACGCGCCAATATATCGTGAAATCGTTAGCCCCGTCCAGCTTAGCGGATTCCTGCAATGCGAACGGCAAACCGTCGATGAACGAGCGGATGACGAAGACATTAAACGCGCTTACAAGACCAGGCAGAATATAAACAGCGAAAGTGTCGATCATGTGAAGATCTCTCATCAGAATAAATCCCGGAATCAGCCCGCCTGAGACATACATCGTGACAGCAAGAAACATGGAGACAAATCTTCTCGCCTGAAAGTCGTTTCTCGCCAGTGTAAAGGCCAGCATAGAGCCACTGATCAGGCCTGCTATTGTACCGATAACCGTCCGCAAAACTGATATTTTAAATCCGGTAATCAGACTTCCATAAGTAAAAATCAGACTGAAATTCTCCAGCGTAAACTGTCTAGGCCAAACGGTGATACCTCCCCGGACCGTATCCACCGAATCGTTAAGTGAGATGGCCAGCACGTTTAAGAACGGATAAATCGTCAGAACCGTTACAACAATCATGGATACATAAACAATGATTTCAAGAAACCGGTCATGTGCTGATTTTGCCTGAAGGCTTTGTTTTAACCGGCCGACCTGCGTATTGCTGTTGACAACCCCCATGTCACCCTTCCTCCCTACATAATGCTTTCATTCGTAAAGCGCTTGAATACTCCGTTGGCCGCAAATAACAGCATCAGGCTAATCACTGAATTGAAGATGTTGATTGCTGTTCCGAAGGAGTACCTTCCCATGGCCAGACCATAATTAAGCGCATATAAATCAAGCACTTCAGAGTAATCGATGACCAGGTGATTTCCCAGCAAAAACTGCTTCTCAAATCCCGTTCCGAGCAAATGTCCGATGGACATAATCAGCAGGACAATGATTGTCGGCCGGATCCCCGGCAGCGTGATATGCCACATTTGTCTAAGACGGCTCGCACCGTCCACCCTTGCAGCTTCATACAATTCGGGGCCAATGCCGGATATGGCAGCGAGATAGATAATCGCATTCCAGCCTGTTTCCTTCCAAATATCCGCGCCGGTGACAATTCCCCAGAACAGGTGGCCTTGTGCCATGAATTGAACCGGCTGATCCACAATGTTCAGGCCAAGGAGGATATCATTGATGACTCCGCCATCCGTAGAGAGCATCTTGCTGACAATCCCTGCGGCCACGACCCAAGAGACAAAATGCGGAAGATAGGATACAGTCTGCACGAACCGTTTCATACTCTGCACACGTACTTCATTAAGAAGCAGGGCAAAGATGACTGGTACGATGAACCCGGCGATCAGTCCCATAAAACTCATTGCCAGCGTGTTTCGCAGCACTTGATAGAAGTGCTCATCCCGGAACAATGTTCGGAAGTGCTCAAAGCCTACCCACTTTTGATCAAAAAAACCGATTCCCGGCTTATATTTCTGGAAGGCCATTGTCCAGCCCCATAAGGGCAAATACTGAAAGACAAAGACCCACAGCACAAAGGGTATAGACATGTAATACAGGTATTTCTGATTCTTCAGTTGCTTCCACGCACTCTTCCTTCTTTTTTTGTATGCGTTTTCCGTTCCTAGTGTTATCGTTTTCATAGTTCCTCCCCTCTCTTGTTTACCATCATAATTCAGAGGAGAGGTGTATCCCATACTACGGATTTCGGGAAAAATCATACACAAACTATGGATTTTTATATTCGGACGGAGAACGGCCCTCGTATTTTTTGAACTTGCTGAAGAAGTAATTCACGCTCGCGTATCCGATCAGCTCAGCCACTTCATAGACTTTCATTCCCTGGGCCAGCAGCTCTTTGGCTTTTTGGATCCGGACTTTGTCCAGGTAGGTATTAAAGTACTCTCCGGTCTTGCTCCTGAACAATTGCCCCAGATACGGTGTGCTGTAGTTCAGCAGGCCCGCCAGTGTTGATAGCCTTAAGTCTTCTGCATAATGTCTGTGAATAAAGTCGATCATTTGTTTAATCTCCTGTTCTTTGCCTTTCGGCCCGGAATCCTCCGTAAACTCAAACAGGAAATGATGGGTCTCTTCCAGAAGATCCAGTAGATAATCATACTGATAAATCCCGTTTAAGAAGCGTGAAACGGACTCCATTTCTTTGGGTTCTATCCGGGAGGAGGCAGCGAGCCTATGAATAATCGCGTTTGTCAGGAAGAAGAAGGATTGCTTGACCGACTTCTCCTCTTGTTCCTGTCTGTAAAATAAAGCAGCAGCCTCCTTGAGAAGCGGCATTACCATGGATTTATTACCTGCATCCAAGCTGTAATACAAGCGGAATATTAAATCATCCAGCACTTTTTCATCAGTATCACCGCTCAGACAGGGAAATTCGGGAGAAGACAACAGAATAAGGCCTGGTTCCAGGAGCCGGTCATGAAAGCTAAAAAAGGCTTGTTTAACCGCTTGCCTTGCATTCACATAAGCGTTGTAAATATGCCCGGGTTCAGTAACAGTTCCTCCGGTCGCAGCAATAAACCGGGTATCGCCAGCGATGCACCGGATCTCCTCGTATAGCTGATCCCGCCGCAGTCTTCCGTGTAAAGGCGCGTTGAGCAGGAGAATGATATACGGGGGGCTTTCAGTCACGATCCCCCTATTCCGCTCCTCTATCCCTCGCTTCAGTCCTGCAGACAGCCGGCTTAAGGATTCTGAACGGTCGGCTTCAGATACACGGGGAGATATGACTACGATCTCGTAGTGGCTCCACAATAAACCCGTTTGTCTGATCATGCTTCGTAGCGCGGCCGGATCTTCATTCTTCTCCGGGTTGAGCAGCTTTTGCAGACACAGCTCCGGGTTCTTCACCTGCGTCCTATTCCAGTCCCTCCGCAAACGCTCTTCCTCGATCTGCCCGCGTACGAGCTTGAGCGTAGCTGTCATTTCTGCGATATTGACTGGTTTAACGAGATATCCCGCTACACCGTACTTGATCGCTTGTTTGGCATATTCGAAATCGGCATATCCGCTAAGGATGATGCACTGCAGCTGATGACCCGCCGAACGCAAGTGCTGAATAAGCTGAAGGCCGTCCATAACGGGCATCCGAATGTCTGCGATTAATAGTTCAGGCTCTTCATCCTCAATGATCTTCAATGCATCTCTGCCATTGCCTGCGGTGGCGGCGATAGTGAAACCAAGGCTTTCCCATGCAATCAGTGTCTGGAGTCCCTGCCTCAGCTTCGGTTCATCGTCCACAATAACAGCCTTAATCATTATCTACGCCTCCAGGAATATAGAATGTAATCGTGGTGCCGGTTTCCGGTTGACTTTCGATACGTAAAGCACTGGATTCCCCATACATCAGAACAAGCCGGTCGTTTACATTTCGCATACCAATCCGCTCACTCTCCTGTTCATGAACGTCTTCTGCAAGCTCCGCCCGAATCCCGGCCAGCCGTTCTGGCGGGAAGCCAGCACCGTTATCAAATACTTTAATTAAAGCTCCGTCCGTTATTTTCTTCACTTCAACAGTAATGACAGCTCCTTCTTCACGGTTATCTAAACCATGTAGAATAGAATTCTCTACCAGCGGCTGAATAATTAACGGAGGAACCGGCAGCTCCTGCAGGTCCGGATCAACGGTTAAGTGATATTCCAAGCGGTCTTCATACCGGAACTTCTGCATATCGAGATAACAGCGTACGCGCTCGATTTCTTCCCGAAGGGGAATATTGCCGCTCCCAGCCTCCAGGCTGCTCCGCAGCAGGGTACTCAGGAGCCACACAGCCTCTGCGATATCGTCCTGCCTGCGGATATGGGCTTCCATCCGTATGGATTCCAGGGAGTTGAAGAGAAAATGCGGATGAATCTGACTGGCCAGCATTTTGAACCTGATCTCGCTTTGTCTTTGCTCGATAAGATTCTTCTGGGCATTTGTTTCCTGAACTTCCTGGACCAGATCATGCACGCTTCTAAGAAGCGTATTGAATTGCTTAGACAACAGGCCCACTTCATCTTTACCGTCAATATGGATATACGTTTCCCAAGATCCCGAACCCACTTTGGCCATATGCTTGCTTAAACGAAGCATTCTCCGGGACAACAGTGTAGCAGAAGCATAGATAAGCAGGACAGCAAACAACAGGCTGACCAAGATCACAACTGCACCCAGCAGAATAACCTGATCGGCTTCACGGGTAATTCCGGCAACGGTTATGATAGAAATCACGCGCAGCCCGTTCCAGCTGTTCGGCGGATTCAGATCCGCTATAACCACTTTGGAGTCTTTTCCTTTAACGACCGTGTTATAGCTTCCCTCCTGATTTAAAAGGATCTGTTCATCAACCTTGATGTCCGACAGATTCATCCCGGTCAGTTCCGCTTCATTAGATCCGACAATCCGGTTTCGGCTATCCACAATCAAGGTTGTAAATGATTCCTGTTCCAGAATCGAGCTTAATTGCTGCTGATCCACATTAATGACCAATACTCCCTTTTTACCTACGGCATCCACGGGGAAAGAACGAATGAGACTGATAGATTCTGTATCACTCTGTTCATCCTTAATGAGATTCCAACCGGCGAGTCCCTTCTGATCAATGGCTTCCCTATACCAGGTTTGGTCCATAATGCTATTGTCCGGCTGTATGAATTCCCAGTTATTCAGTGCTGTCGGGTTTTCGACATATACCCGGATGCCCGATATCTCCTTGTACAACTGGATATAATCGCGAATATCCGTATATTCACGGTAAGCCTGAATAACTTCACCGTAATTGGCATACTCCCGCGAGGCTACCTTCTTCATCCGGTTATCAACGGATAGACGGTAGGAGATGTCCAGCGGTACCTTAATCAGTTCCTCCGTACGCTTGCGGACGCGATCTACATTATCCGATACTTGCATAAAGGCATTATTAATGACGATCTCCCTGAGCTTTCCGGTTAAATAAAGTCCGGATAACAGCAAAGGGAGTATGGCCGCTGAAATAAAGGTAAACGCTAGTTTTTTCTTCATTCTCATATCATTCATCATGCGGATAAAATACATGGTTAACCCTCCCAGGCCAATGTTAACCGCTACACACCAAATACCCCTATTCATACAGAAAGGGGTATTGATTGGTTGATTTCTTCTGCGATTGGTTATTCCTATAAGTCAAGCAATAGTTGGCTTTAATGCCCTAACTCTGAACCATCCGCTTTCATAATCCTTCTGTTCATAAACAATCGGCAGTCCAATCTGCATCAGCCTGTCTCCGCCATAGATGTACTGTTCATCACTGTGCCCCGGACGAATCTCATATTCCAATTCCTGATGAAGGCCGGCAAGACGCAAAAATCTCCGTGGCGCGTTAGGCACGGCCATCACCTGAAAGTAGTAAACAAGTGCTTCTTCTTTATTGTCGGAAACAAACATCCAGGCTGACTCGTTGCCTTCGAACGGGCTCTTTAGACGGTACAAGTCCCCACTCTGTACCAATCCGCGTATCTCCTTATAGGTTACGATTTGGCGCTTGACCGTCACTTTGTCCTCTTCAGTGAACTTCGTCAAATCAAGCTCATAACCAAAGTTTCCAGACATTGCAACATCCCCCCGGAAATCAAGAGGAGTTATTCTCCCAACCTGATGATTAGGCACAGCGGAGACATGCGCTCCAATTGCACTTACGGGATACACAAGGCTGGTACCATATTGGATCTTTAGCCGTTCCACCGCATCGGTATTGTCACTGGTCCAGGTTTGCGGCATGTAGTATAACATCCCCGGATCAAATCTCCCGCCCCCGCTGGAGCAGCTTTCGAACAGAATATGCGGAAATGAGGCAGTAATACGCTCTAACAGTTCGTATAATCCTAGAACATAACGATGAGCAGTCTCGGATTGACGTTCCGGCGGCAGGTCAGCCGAGCCAATTTCCGTCAGACACCGGTTCATATCCCATTTCACATAAGCGACAGGCACACTTGAGAAAATAGCGGAAAGTGAGTCATAAATATAATCACGTACATCTTGGCGGGTGTAATCCAAAACAAGTTGCCATCTGGCTTCACTGCGTCTGCGCTCTGGGACATGAAGGCACCAGTCCGGGTGTTTCCGGTACAGCTCGCTGTCCGGCGAGATCATCTCTGGCTCAAACCATAGCCCAAATTCAAGGCCCAACTGGTTGATGCGCTCCGCCACATCGGCAAGACCGCCTGGCAGCTTCCGGCGATCCTCGTACCAATCGCCAAGCGACGAATTGTCAGAATCCCGTTTCCCGAACCAGCCGTCATCCAGCACAAAAAGCTCGATCCCCAGCTTGGCGCCTTCTTCTGCTATCGATATCAGCTTCTCAGCATTAAAGTCAAAATAGGTAGCTTCCCAGTTATTGACCAATATCGGACGTTCTTCGTCCCGGTATCTCCCCCGGCACAACCGGGTCCGGTACAACCGGTGATACGTCCGTGACATTTCTCCCAGTCCTTGTCCGGAGTATACCATTACAGTCTCAGGAGTCTGGAAACCCTCCCCGGGGCTTAACAGCCAAGCAAAGTCAAAGGAATTTATACCGATGCTAAACCGGGTAGAGCCGAACGAATCCACTTCCGCCACTGCTTCAAAGCCACCGCTATAGACAAGGCTAAAGCCGAAAGCCTCCCCCTGGTATTCATTCGTCTCCGGGGTGACTAGCGCAGCAAATGGATTCATTTGGTGGCTGCTCATGCCCCTTTTACTATCGATTCGGGTCTCCCCTTGATGAAGACCTTTACGGGTAATATTACCTTCCCGGGCCCATGCACCTGAAAGATAAGTAATCTCAAAATCACGGTTACCCGGAAAATCGACACTGGCACTCAAGGCACGGCGAAGCCGTAACTGCTTGTCTCCCTTATTGCATAGTCGGGCCGAGCGGACAATGACGTTTCGGTCTGCGTAGATACAGTAACTTAGCACAACTATTAGACCCGAATAAGCATCCTTTAGTTCCACTTCCAATGTATCCGCTTCAGTCTCATCCTCTGTATAAACAGCCGGAAGTCCGGTTAAGGACGATTTCCCTTTTATTAGCTTGTAACCGATGTATTTAAGCTCTGTGATGCGTGTTCCATCCTCAAGTTCAACCTGATATACCGGATTCCGGAAATCTCCGCTCCCATATTGCGGGTATTCTTGCGGCAGCCGGTCTAATCCGGCATTTATCGGGGTATGAACCATCAGTTCAGTCATAGATTCCCGGTGTATCAGCCTGCTTCCCCAATAGACATGTACTGGATACCCGTTGACGATCTGAAAAATATAACTCATGCCAGACGACTGCAGATGAAACAGCCCTTCCTGCTCTTGTACGATTATGCCCATTGAAAATCCCCTTCTTTCTAGTTCATGCTATTAAGAGTTTATTTCTTCCAGCTATTTAGACATGGCTTAATACTTGATAAGCTTATATAATATAGCAGTCAGTTCTATAGAAATAATATATAAAATAAGCCGTCTAGTACATGGCTTGGTACTCACTAAATATATAATAATGCTAGATTATTATTATACACAGGAGGCTTACTGTGCTCGAATATTTACCGCGTAGTAAACAACACGCAGAATTGCATACTACTCAATTCGGTATTGAGGAATGTATCCCGGGTCACTTTTTCGGGCCAGCGGTGAGAAGTCATTATCTGCTCCATTATGTATTAAGCGGACAAGGGGTTTTTGAAGTCGAGGGAAAGAGATATTATTTAAAGAAGGGGCAGGGGTTCTTAATTTTTCCGGAGATTATTACTTATTATCAAGCCGATACATCAGATCCATGGACTTATTGCTGGGTTGGCTTCAACGGAACCTCGGCGGAGCTGCTCCTCAAGCAGGCCGGGCTAACCAAAGCATCTCCAATCATTCACTATGATAGAGATGATATGATTTACCAGTACTTGCAGTTGATGAACGAATCAAGAGTATTCCATAAAGCCAGGGAAACCAGACTGACAGGGTTACTATATTTATTGTTATCGCAGCTCGTGGAATACGGCCCGGTGGCATCCCCTGAAGTTAAAGAGACCCGGGCAGAAATCTACGTGGAACAGGTAAAAGATTTTATCGAAATGAATTATCCTCAGAGCATTACCGTTGAGGACATTGCCCAGTATATCGGACTTAACCGAAGCTATTTGTGCTCATTATTTAAGGAGCGGATGTCGGTCAGCATTCAAAACTACTTAATTCATTATAGAATTAACAAAGCATGTGAAATGATGGGGAATGCTGAACTTTCGATCGCTGATATTTCCCGATCCGTAGGTTACAATGATCCACTGCTCTTCTCCAAAATGTTCAAAAAGCTAAAGGGCTCTTCCCCTAAAAATTACCGGACGGAGATCCAGGCTCAAATCCAGGATGACACTCAAGAATCTATGATCCAGATTGAAGAGGAGCATTTATTTTATAGTTACATGCCAAGCTCAAATTAGGACGCACCAGTAATGTAACACTTTGTCGTAGTCTTAAAGATATTTAGCATCTTAAATGAATAAATTAAGAAGAAAACAAAAAACCAGCCGTATAGGTATCCCGTATGGCTGGTTTTCCGTATTCTCAACTTAATCTGAATAAGCTGTAACGGTAAAGCTTTCAGGTCCGATCCGAACCGGTCCGAGGGTTGTAGTGCTAACAAAAGCTGAATAGATTAATTCATTATTCTCTGGAGCAGGAACATTGAAGTCAGATCCTATGACCGTGATGGGTAATACCTGTTCGTTCGTATTGGATGGCAGGGATACCTCGAGTGCAGAATAGATGATAGGATCAGTCGTACTGATTCCTCTAACAATTATTACAAAGATTCCAGTCGGGGGAGTTTCGGCAGGTTGTAAGATGGTTACCGTAGTGAAAAATTCCACCCTAATATTACCTGTGGGTCTCACAATATTCAATCCGACCTGCCCGTATAATTGGGGCGATAGTATAGCCGGGAAAGGATCGCCAAGAGAAGAGGCGAAGCTTGCATTTTGTGATGTTCGGGAATCTAGCAAAAGAGTCATAAAGCACCTCCTTTCTGATATCCCATAGCATATGCAGGTATACCTGCGAACTTCTCATAGTACCGCCCAATCTACAAAATAAGGCGTTTAGCATGAGCATTTTCCCCAATTGGCTCTTGTTAGGCTCCGTTGTTTGGCTCCACCTGTGGATTAACAGTTGAACATAGTTGGACAGACCTTCCGCAACCAATCGTAATACGCTTAGTTCTTTCGCTGTCAATCAATCATGGATGATGGGCATATCTCCACGGCTTAAAATTTATATAAAAGGTGGCAGTCCCGAACAAGTTAAGTTCTAGACTGCCACCTTTATATTTAATGAAATATTATTAAATCATTTTAATAAACCAAAAATGCATGTTCTGAATTCCCTCACCCGCACCGGCTATACCCGCAGTTGCTGCAGGTCTTACATCCTTCGATGTTAACCAGCGAAGCGCTGCCGCAGGATGGGCAGAGGTCGCGGGAAGCGGTCGAATGGCTGTGCGCCGAATGGCCGCCGTGACCATCATTCGTAGCAGCGGCAGCAGGGACACTAGATTTCAGCTCCGCGCTGAGCGCTTCATTGAAATCAAGCTCCAGCGTGGCTGCGATTGGCGCCGCCACGTGGTCATCCTGTGCGTTGTTCAGCACATGGGTTTCCAGGGCCTTGGCCACTGCGTCGGCGATGGACTCGACGCGGTTCGCGCCGAAGCCGATGGCGCCGGAGCCGCCGATGCCCTTGAGATGCTTGATCAGCAGCTCGACCTTCTCGCCGTGGTCGCCGTAACGCAGGAACAGCGAGCAGACACGGCCCAGGGCTTCCGCCATGGCGAAGACGTCGGAGCCGGCTTTGCCGACATTCAGGAAGATTTCGGCCGGAATGCCGTCCAGGTCGTTGATGGTGATATACGCCATGCCGAACGGCGTATTGATCTTATAAGTAGCGCCGCGCAGCACCTGCGGGCGTTTCTTGTATTGTTTGTCCACCACATTGGCCTGTGGTGCAGGACTTGCTGCTACTGCGGTTGTTGCCGCCGCGGCCGGAGCTGCTTCTTCTGCAGTAGGTTCTGCTGCCGGTGTGTCCTTCTTGTCTTCCTTCTTCGAAGTTTCCAGCACCTGCACATCGCGGCTGCCGTCCCGGTAGATCGTTACGCCTTTGCAGCCCAGATCGAAGGCCATTTCATACAGCTCGGCTGTCTCTTCGACGGTGAAGTCAGACGGGCAGTTCGCTGTTTTGGAGATCGAGCTGTCCACCCAGCGCTGAATGGCTGCCTGTGCGCGGATATGGTCTTTAGCTGACAAATCCATGGAAGTCACGAAGTAATCTGGCAGCTCTTCACCCGGATGGGCTTCCAGCCACTCCTGGGCAATCGGCACGAACTGCTCGTCATAGCCAAGACGGCTCTGGCGGAAATATTTGAAGGCAAAGTACGGCTCGATACCGGTCGAAGTGCCGACCATTGTACCGGTACTACCTGTTGGTGCCTGGGTAATCACGGTAACGTTACGCATGCCGTGCTTACGGATCGATTCGCCGACTTCCGGATAGACCTCTGTAATATTACGCATAAATCCGCTCTGCAGATATTTCTCGGCATCAAATGCCTTGAAGGAACCCTTCTCGCCGGCGATTTCCGCCGAAGCCAGGTACGCTTCGCGGGCCATGAAGCCGTAGAGCTTGTCCAGGAACTCCAGCGATTCCGGGCTGCCGTAACGGATGTTCAGCTTGATCATCAGCTCAGCCAGACCCATAGTACCCAGACCTACGCGGCGTTCCAGCTTCTGGTTGGCTTCATTCTCAGGGAAGTGGTAAGGCGTCTTGTCGATAACATTATCCAGGAAACGCACAGAATAACGGGTAGTTGTCGCCAGATCTGCCCAATCCACATCATGATTCTCCGCATCGTAGAATTTGGAGAGGTTGACGGCAGACAGATTGCAGACGCCCCAGCCCGGAAGACCCTGCTCACCGCACGGATTCGTGCAGATAATCGGGTTGAAGTACCAGCTATTCGACATTTGATTGTAATATTCCATGAACACTACACCCGGCTCAGCCGATTTCCAGGCTGATTCAATAATCGTATGCCAGACATCACGCGCTCTGACGGTACGATAAGGAATAACCGCACGGCCGTCCGCTTTCCATTTATCCAGATCCCCGTCCCAGATTGTATCGTAATCAGGGTCCGTTGTATCCGGGAAGACCAGCTCCCAGTCCAGATTCTCTTTGACTGCCTTCATGAAGGCATTGCTCACGCATACCGACAGGTTGGCATTGGTCACCTGGCCCATGGTCTGTTTCACAGTGATGAAATCAACAACATCCGGATGCCAGTCATTGATCATCAGCATCAGTGCCCCGCGGCGGCTGCCGCCCTGCTCAATAAGTCCGGTTGTGTAACTGAACAATCCGCCCCAGGATACAGAACCGCTCGACGAGCCGTTGACGCCTCTCACAATTGCTCGGCGTGGGCGCAGCGAGGACAGGTTGATCCCCACACCACCGCCGCGGGCCATAATTTCGGTCATTTCCGAAAGGGTCTGCATGATGCCGCCGCGGCTGTCTTTTGGCGAAGGCACAACATAACAGTTGAACAGGGTCAATTCTTCACTTGCCCCTGCACCTGCAGCAATCCGTCCGCCCGGTACAAGCTTCCAGTCATCCAGAATCGAACGGAACCGGCCTGTCCATTCTTCCTGCAGTTCAGGTGTTTTCTCTACAGAAGCCATGGCAGCGGCCAGACGGTCCCACATTTCTTCCGGAGTCTTCTCTATATTAAGCGTCAGCTTTTCTACATCCGATTGCACCAGTTCCCCGCTGCGCGTCTTGACGGTAACGATCCGGCCGTTGCGCTCAACAATCTCCCCCACTTCCTTTGTCGGAAATTTGGGATCATCTTTGGTCAGGACCAGCACAACATCGCCAACCTTGGCATTGTTGCTGTCTGCATCCTTCCAGGCATAACGGTCCAAAAATATTTTCTCACTTAGCCCTTCAAGGCGCTGCTTGCGTTCCACTGTACTCAATAGAAAAACCTCCCGGTGTGTAATATGTAAATCTTCCGCTGCAAGTAGTCATGTGGAGTCCTCTTGTCAATATCAAATAACCGCCAAAAGCCCTCCGTAAACAATAATTTCAAGCTTTTGTAACAATATATTGTGTGAACCAGCTTTTCAACTATACCACATATTGTATCGAAGTTCTTTTTCGAAAAAGGAAGCCTTATCGCGAAAAATCAGCTTTGAGCCGCTTTTTCTCACTTTTTCTCGCTTTTTTATCAGATTCAGCATGAAAAAAAGACCGCAAAATCAGCACGTCTGCTCTACAAGAATACTTTGTATAGTTATGAATTCTCTCTTTTACGCGCATACTACTTCTACGCAATTCTTATATGAAACCGCGCCGGAGGAGGCTGCAACATGACGCAATTATCCCGCAATTCCTTGCCGCAGGAGGGAAGCACACCCGCCCCGCTGCTGCCCGTCCCTCTGTCTTTTGAGCGAAACTGGCTGCATGATCTTGAATCGAAACTGGACAAGGGCGGACCCTGGGGGGACTGGAGATTAACCCGCCTGGCCATTCAGGGTGAACAATCTGGACTTGTCACCAGCTTCGACGAACTGCAGTGTATGAAGCATCTTTCCGGCTTATCCCCGCTGCCCCATCAGCTCGATACCGCCCATAAGGTGCTGTTTGAAATGTCCGGCCGGGCAATTCTCGCCGATGAGGTCGGTTTGGGTAAGACCATTGAAGCAGGACTCGTCCTCAAGGAATATCTGGTGCGGGGCCTTGTGAGCAAGGTGCTGATTCTGGTACCCGCCTCACTCGTGCTGCAATGGGTCCGGGAGCTGAATACTAAATTCGGCATCACGGCAGTCGCACAGAAAAAATCTTACTCCTGGGGCAATGACATTGTGGTGGCCTCCATGGATACCGCCAAGCGCGATCCCCATAAGGAGCTGCTGCTCAGCTCGGAATTCGACATGCTCATTATCGATGAAGCGCACAAGCTGAAAAATAAGAAATCGACCAACTACCAGTTTGTGCAGCAGCTTCGTAAAAAATACTGTCTTCTGCTCACCGCAACTCCCGTACAAAATGATCTCGGCGAGCTGTTCAATCTGATCACCCTGCTTAAGCCGGGACAGCTCGGCAACCAGGGCGATTTCGCCGCCAACTTTGTTGTGGATAAACGCCAGCCGAAGAATGAAGTCCAGCTGCGCGGCGAGCTCTCTAAGGTCATGATCCGCAACCGGCGGGGCGAGGGGCCTGTCAACTTCACCAAGCGAAAAGTCCGGAATATACCGCTCACGCTCTCACCGGAGGAAAAGGCATTATATGACGGAGTAACGGCTTTTGTCAAAGACCAATATCAGGAATCAGGCGGCAATCTCAGCAGCATGCTCTCCCTGGTGACCCTTCAGCGTGAGGTATGCAGCAGCCGAGATGCCGTTTTCATAACACTGGTCAACCTGATCAAAAAGCTTCCGGCTGATTCTCCAAAGCGTGAACGGATGATGGATCTCCTGCAGAGCATCCGCACTGTCAAAACGAACACGAAAGCGGAGAAAACGATGGAGCTGATCCGGGATATGAATGAAAAGGTCATCGTCTTCACCGAATACCGCGCCACTCAGGAATATCTGTTGCAATACTTCCGTGAGCACGGGCTGCAGTGCGTGTCCTATTCCGGCGGCATGAACCGCGGGAAGAAAGACTGGATGATGGATCTGTTCCGCGGCCGGGCCCAGGTCATGATTGCCACGGAAGCCGGCGGTGAAGGGATTAACCTGCAATTCTGCCACCATATGATCAATTTTGATCTGCCGTGGAACCCGATGCGTGTGGAGCAGCGGATCGGCCGGGTTCACCGGCTGGGCCAGCAAAATGATGTTGTCATTTATAATCTGTCCACCGAAGGCACGATTGAAGAGCATATCCTGCACCTGCTCCACGAAAAAATCAACATGTTCGAAATGGTTATCGGCGGACTCGATGTGATTCTGGAGCGGTTCGAGAAGAAGGAATCGCTGGAGAAAAGCCTCTACAAGATCATGCTCGAAGCGAGAAGCGATGAAGAACTGCGCAGCGGTCTTGACCATATCGGCGAATCGCTAAGCGAGCTGTCCCACGAAACCCGGAAGGAAATAATGCCATGACACTTAGTCCGCTAGAGGTTCGCAAGCAGGTAATGGATTATCTGGAAGCGACCGATTGCTCCTTGATTGAAGTATCGCCGCTGCATGTAACGGTCAAGCTCTCGCCGCGTGCAGACCGGATGCTGACCGATCGGCCTTACTATTGGGGTTTTGTTGAACGCACCGGTGTAGACCCGGAGACCTTGTCTTTTACCTTCGTGTTCGACCCGGAGAAATACGACTCTGCCGCAGCACAGTCGCCGCCTCCCTCGCGCCCGCCCGGCGGCTTGAACCGTCCTGCCGGTGCGGCGCTGACTTCCGGCGGAACAGAGATGGAAGCCGGGGCGGATAACGCGTCGGCAGCAGCAAGCGGAGCCCCTCCCGGCGTCTCCACCGATCCGCAGGACAGTATTCTTGCCCGGTACTTCGGCATTGTCCCGGCACTGCCGCGGATTGGTCCGGGAATGATCCGCCGCGAGGATGTTATCTACGGAAGCAAGCGGCTGCGGCAAATCTGGGCTGCGGCCAAGGAAGAAGGCAAATGTCTGCAGTTGTTCGAGGACCCGGGCAGCAGACAGCGGACGACTCTGTTCTCTGCCGCTTACGAGCCTTGGCTGGGTGTGTGCTATAAGGTGGAGATGACCTGTGATCTTAAGCGGGAAGAGCTACATTTTATCGGCATATCGCTTGCTACCGGGAAAATTACCGAGGATTTCGGTTCCAGACTAAACGCCCTGGAGCTGACACCCCGTCTGCCGGAGAACATTCATATCCAGCCTTATGAGATGAATGTTGCCGCTGGAGCAGATAGACTGGAAAGCTATCTGACCTCACAGCTGGCCGCGCTCGACTATACCTGGGCTGAGGAAGCCCGCGAACGGCTGCGTCTGGAGCTGAGCATCGTAGATATCTATTATGAGGAGCTTCTGAAGGAGCCGGATGAAGAGAAAAAGCAGGCCATAGAGGAGCAGTACAACCGCCGCCGCAAAGAGACAGCCTGGCAATATGAGCCGCAAATTGCAGTTTCTGCCGTAACCTATGGTCTGTTTCACCTGCGCAGCACATAGAATGCGACTAGGTCCGCTAAAAGCAGGCAAAAAAACAGCGAAATTCCAAAGCAGCAGCGCGACAGCAAGCAACAGCCTTTTCAGAGCTTGTACTCTACAATAATGGGTATAGGACAAGCCCGTACGAATATGGACAAAGAAAGGTGACTGACTTTCATGAACTCAAACGTAAGGTCAAGGACAGCGTCCAGGCGGCGCGGCCGTCTTCTTCTCATTCTGTGTCTGGGGCTAACCCTGTTCCCCATCGCTTCCGGTTTTCCATCTGCTACGGAGGCTCAGGGCAGCCGCATCACCGTTTCACAAGCGGTTTCTCTTGAGCTTCAGCCCGGACTTACTCTGAAGGCACTACCATCTCCACAATCCCTTCAGGATTTCACTGCACTCACCATTAGCAGGCTGTCTGCAGCCGCTCCATTTACAGAGTGGAAAAATGCCAAAACCGAATTTTACCCGCTCGGCCCGGGCACACACAGCTGGCTGGTCAATGTGAAGAACGGGGAACAACGCATAGGTTATCTAATCGTTTCTGCTACGCAAGACGGCGGATATTTACTCAGTGAATACGGTGCCGGAACTTCCGGACTCCCTTACAGTATGACAGAGCTGCGCCAGTTTCTGGTGCAGGAAGAACTTATACCTTCAACTTATTCAGGTAAAACCGAGTTAACAGCGCTCTACGCTCCCATGCTGCCGGTATGGAAATTAACACTCGATAAACAAACCTACTATATTAACGCCTTAACCCTGGAAATTCTGCCTTGGAGTCTCAGCAAGGCCGAGTCCGTCCTGAATGGAACTCTGCCTGCAGCAGGCACAGTGACCAGCGTGGAGCACAGCTGGACTCCGCAGCGCGCTTTCCGGAGCGGCGGGCAGGATGACCCGTATGCCGATTTACAGTGGCTGGCCAGTCCCAAGCTCAAACTGGTGAACGGGGACAATGTCGCGGTACTGCTAGGCAGCGGGAGCGCCCTGGCCTTTCAGTCAGCCGGCAAAAATGATACGACAGGCGCACCATTTATGATCACTGGCTATCAGAGCTGGCAGCTCCCCGCTCAAGGGAGTCCAAACCAAGCAAAGACAGTTATATATGCCGCCTCCGGCTTGCAGGGACGGCGTTATCTTCCTCTTACCGCGCTGCAGCAGACAGGGACGCTGCATAAGCTCCCGCAATCCCAGAATATTGCATCCGGCACGATTATTCAGGCAGCTGACTTTATGCTGAAGTAAAGTTCAGGCAGCCGCCTCACACCAAACAACCTTCCCGTAAATTGCCGTATACGGCTGGGAAGGTTGTTTTTTTATCAGAATATTCGCCGAAACAAGTGGAAACTTATTCCTCAGTACCGCTACTTGCGGCCGCCATCACTCCACTTGCTCCGCCAGATCGACAGTCCCAGCGGCAGCATACCGAACCATTTTTCCGCCCATGGCTGTTTCTCGGCTTTTCTGCGCGCCCGGCTGGCCCGCGGGTCCTCCATATAGACCACTACTTTTTCGGTAATATACTTTACCAGATCATCACCGCCCGAAGCCATATCGCCACCTCCTTATTCTTCGAAGGATCTAATATCCATAGTGTGCTCCAGATTAGCTGTGTCTAAACAGGAGAACGGTAATTCGTATAGACTTGCCTATAACAGCACAATCTAACAAAGTATCCATTTGGATGAAGATTAACAATGTGCAAGGAGGTCATGCACTTGAGAAACATGAGCTACCGCAGGATAAACCCTGTATGGCGGAGATGGTCCATTCTGTTGGCTTCTGCCGGTCTGCTGGCTCTGCTGGCCGGACAGGCTGATGCCGCAAAGTTTGTGCAGGAGCCTTCCGCTTCCCCTTCCGGGCGGCAGGAGGAAAGGCAGCAAATGCTGGGCCATGATCAGCGGATCATTCTGATCGATGCCGGCCACGGGGGAATTGACGGCGGGACATCCCATGGCGACATCCTGGAAAAAGATATTACGCTTGCTATCTCCAAGCGTTTATTTCTCCTGCTGCGCAGCGACGGGTTCGATGCAATCCTGAATCGTTCTGGGGATTACGCGCCAAGCGAGGAGAACCGCTGGTTGCGCAGCTCTTCCCGTCATCTTCGGGATCTGGCCCAGCGGAAGGAGCTGGCTGAAATGCTTCCGGCGAATGTCGTCGTCAGCATTCATATCAATTGGGCGCCTTCGCCGTCTAAGCATGGGCCGCTGGTGCTGTACCGCCAGGAAGGCAGGAGCTTTCTGCTTGCCCGCTCCATTCAGGACCAGCTTAACCAGATTTATGATATAAATGCAGCTCCCAGACAGGGCAAACCCTTCTATCTGCTCAACAAAATAACCGCCACAACGGTTATCGTTGAGGCGGGATTTATTAGCAGTCCGGCGGACCGCAGTAAGCTCTGTACTCCACATGGCCAGGAGGAAATCGCTGAAGCCATTGCTGGCGGCATAGCTGCCTATCTTATGGAAGTGTGAGCTGCGTATTCCATTTCCACTCCTCCTTGACCAGCTCAGAGATGCCGACAAAGTCCACACTGTCCTTCATTGCGGCAATACCGCTGCGGATACCCGCTGCGGTCTCTTTGCCCTGAATGCCGACATGGCCGATCGTCACGCAATATCTCTGGCTTTTTGCCCGCTGCTCTACAAGACGCATCTGCTTCATGACATGGCCGGCAGAGTGAACATCATCAAGGAAGATATGATTCTCTACAGGGGGCAGTCCAAGCTCCCTGGCCATTCTGCCCGCAACGGAACGGTAATTCGTATGGCTGTCCACAAAGAACAGCCCGCGCTCTTTGCATACAGCAAGTACAATACCCATCACACGTTCATCACCGGTTACCTTAGAGCCCATATGATTGTTAATGCCTACCGCATACGGCACATTATCCAACGCGGCTTCCACCCGTTCACGCACCTCTGCATCCGTCATGCGGGTCAGAACAGCACCCGGCCCAAGCCACTCCGGCTTCCCTTGTCGCGGTTCCATCGGGAGATGCACCAATACGTCATAGCCGTGTTCATGAGCACGACGTGCATCCTTCTCCGTCGTAGACAGAAATGGCATTACAGCCGCTGTAATCTTCACCGGTAGTGTGAACATCTCGTCTGTACCCCGCATCCCATTGCCGAAGTCATCGACGATGATCGCTACTCGGCTGCGGGCGGGGCGCAGCGGCTTTTCCTGCACCTCAGCTGCCTTACTGTCCCCGGCGGGCTCAGTAAGTACGGCGGTGTGTAGAGCAGTATCCTGGCGCTGCCCCGAAGCTGCCCCCATCACTGACGGACCTCCCGGAAACAGTGCGGTCATTAATATAACAATCGCGGTCAAGGATAGCCGCTTTGTGCATTTTAACCATGCCGGATTATACTTTGTCAAAAGAAACGCCTCCCTCGTCTTCTGTAACCATTGTTCTCATTGTTTGGAACACGAAGGGTAAATATGTACCGGCAAGGTACGCAATAATTAACAATCGTTATACAGCCTGTCGCCCCCGGCGGTCTGCGGCAGCAATAGCTTCAAATACATCCTGCGGGGTTACAGTAAACGGCATATTACCCATTGGGCCGTCCGCTGCACAGCTGGCCGCCGCAGCACTCATAAGCTTCTCTGGTGCAATGCCGGAAAGTCCCATTTGTTCCAGAGTCACCGGAAGCCCTGTCTCACGGCAGAAGCTGACCACAGCAGAAACTTCATCTTCCGGAGCCTGCTCCAGCATCAGCTGTGCAAGGGTCGCGAAGGCAACCTTCTCCCCGTGCAGGATATGACGGCATTCTTCCAGCAGCGTCAGGCCGTTATGGATAGCATGGGCAGCAGCAAGGCCGCCGCTTTCGAACCCGATGCCGCTAAGGTAAATATTCGCTTCTACAATATGTGCAACCGCCTCAGAAGCAATATCTTGCCGGGCATCCCGCAGGGCCTCTGCCCCTTCCGATAGAACCGTCTCGAGGCAGGCCCTGGCAAGCGAGATGGCAGCGATGGAGCCTGTCCCTCCGGCTTCAGTGATAGCGCCTGAATTGCGGCAGGCTCTGGCTTCGTAAAAGGTGGAGAGGGCATCGCCCATACCTGCCGCCAGCAATCTGGCCGGTGCCTTAGCGATTAGCCCGACATCTGCGATAACCGTATCCGGACTCCGCCGTAAAGACAAGTAGCGGTCAAAGGCTCCCTCTTCGGTGTACAACACCGACACGGCGCTGCAGGGGGCATCAGTGGAAGCCACCGTAGGCACGAGGACCACCGGCAGGTTCGCATAATGGCTGACGGCTTTGGCCGTGTCCAGTGTTTTACCGCCGCCGATTCCCAGAATGACCCCTACCGTGTCAAGATCGAGCCCGGCAACAATGTGCTCCACCTGGTTCATACTGCATTCACCCTTGAACTCACGTTCTGTCAGCGGCAGCGACTCCTCTGCAAAGCTGTTTCGGATCTCCTGACCATATACGCCGAGAATATACGGGTCAATGATGGCATAAGCCGCCCCGACTCCCATCTGCGAGCAATAAGCACCCAGTCTGGCAATCTCCCCTTCGCCCTGAATATACTTGGACGGGGAATAAGTAATCTGTCTCATCTTGATTTCCTCCTTTTTCCAACCGCTACTTATTGTAAGCAAGAAAACGGCAGCGGGCAATTAAAAAAGCCCCAATCCCGGCAGATTGGAGCACTTGATTCATCAAATTCTATTTATTTCGGACTGGCATGCGTTTAACATCTCCTGTAAGAGTACAATCCTCATTCCTTTTTCTCTCTCCAAAGTTGCCCTCACTGACCTTGGTGTCAATAAAATCTACAATCTGCTGCAAGGAAGCAATCTGATCCAGGATCTTCCGCTTGTGGATCTGGATCTTGTCATACAGCTCGGGATATTCTGAAAGATTGGAATCACGCGACAGATTCAGATACGGACGCATCTCATCCAGCGGCATGCCCGTCTTTTTCAGACAGGAGATAAGCTTCATCAGCTCAACATCCCCCTCAGTGTATACCCGGTGGCTGTTTTCTTTCCGCTGTGCCCGGGGCAGGAGTCCAATCTTCTCGTAATACCGAATCGTATCCTCCGTAATTCCTGTAAGCTCTGATGCAGCTTTGATGGAGTACCCCGTTGTCATTACGCCCGCCTCACTCATCTTGCCACCTCCTACTTCTTCATTTCTTTATTGTATAACTTGGAGTCAGCTCCAGGTCAAGCTAATTTTTTGTGCAAATCAATGCCTTGACTTGGAGTCGACTCCAAGTTATACAATGAGCGCAATTCACAGATAAGCAACGACAGCACACAGTTTATCTGGTCTAGATGATAAAGATAAGGAGAGATTAAAATGACTATACAACTTAAACCCGAAACCGCGCTTATCACAGGTGCCAACAACGGCATCGGACTAGAACTGACCCGCCGGATGCTTGCCGAGGGCTGGCAGATCGCTGCTCTGATCCGTTCAGCTTTTCCCTCTGATGACGACCAGATCCGTGATGCACTAAACAGCAAGCAGCTGCGGATTTACACAGCAGACCTGTCTGATTTCGGCAGTCTCCGGGCTGCATTAGCGAAGATCAGGCTGGGCGAATCCCGTCTGGATCTGCTGTTCAATAACGCCGGCGGCAGCTTCCCGGAGCTGAGCTACTCCAAACAGGGGCGTGAGATGCATTTCGAGCTGCAGGCCGTTGTCCCGTATATTATCACCATGGAGCTGAAGGAGCTGCTGCTTAAGGGCTCTTTGAGAACAGTCATTAATACCTCTTCCAATGCTACGCTCAGCCTCAAGAAGTTTGACCCTGCCCAGCTGGAACGTCCGGCAGAGTTCAAGAAGCTTTTTGGACCCTATGCCACTTCCAAGATGGCGCTATCTCTATGGACAAAAGAAATCGCCCCGCAGCTGGCAGGTGAGGGAATTAGGATCCGCAGTGCCGACCCGGGAGGCAACAATACGATCCGCGGCGGTAAAAAATCCGGCCTTCCCTTCTGGCTTAAGCCGATTATGAAAATGTTCTTCCGGCATCCGAGCTATGGAGCCGGTCTGCTGTACAACGCGGCGCTTGGCAAGCATAAGAATGAGCCTGGTGTCTTCCTGATCAAGGACGAAATATCCAAGCTTAAATTCGCCGATCAAGGTCCCGCTGTTCTGAATAAGGTTCAGAAGATCTATGAGCATGAATTTGCTGCAAGCCGCTAATAGCCAAACAATCAGAGCAGCGTCCTACCAAGTAACGGGAGGACGCTGCTCTGATTGCCTATTTGCTTGATAATCGTTTAGTCCAGCCGCCCGAACGCCCGCAATAACAACAGCTTCTCAATCGCTATGTGCGCCTTCCACCAGTTCTCACTGATCGCAAATGCTTGTTCATAGCCGGCCCAGGTCCAGTTCAGGTTCCATAATCCCTCCGGATTCCTGATTTCCAATATGTAATCCAGTTCCTTCTGAACCAGAGCAGCGTTGTCACTGAACCCTAAACTTTCCGGAGTTTTGAGGAATGCCGAGGGTTTGCAGGTGTATCCGCTCCAGTCTCCGGCATCTCTCTCCAGCAGCACCGTAATTTGCTTCGCTGCAGCTGCATTCAGTTCTGCATAGGCGAACTGTTCCTGCACACCGGCCGCATCCATACACTCCAGCAGCGTAACCATACAGATCAGCGGATGCATTTCGATATGGGGATCCTGCAAAAAAATCTCCTCAAGCTCTTTGGCGATACTGAGGCCCCGTGTATAGAGCCTGCTCTCCCTGTCAGCAAAGCGCAGAATGAAGCCGGCCAGAATTGCCGTAGGGTTAAACACGCTGCGGGCTGTACTGTCCGAGTCCGTATGCCACCAAGGCGCATGAGGATAATCGTTGTTGGAGGCAATAACATTACGCCACGTGTTTCCGTCCATCTCGGCTCCGCTGTCCAGATAATTCAATATACCTCGCACGACCGGGTGGGTGTTATCTTGAAAATGAATCTCAAGCAGTCTCTCCACCGCTGTACCCGTCTGAATTGGCGAAGAATACGGATTCCAGGCATCCGCTTCCAGAGCATGTCCAAACCCGCCGTCCTCATTCTGGTAAGCAGCCAATGCTTCCAGTACAGCCGGCAGATCCCCCTCTTCGAAATGATATTTCCACCGTGCCAGATCCAGCGGACGGGCGTTGCGGTAAATCCAGTTTTTGATAACCTCAAATTCCGCGGGTGTGAGTGTCTTCATCAACATTCCCCTTTTCCAGTTATAGGATTCAGAAAATTCCATATACCCGTATTAAACTGGACTGCCGGAAGAAAAGCTGTGAGGTCCTTCATTTCCCAGGAGAAACATTTGCAGGATATTGGAAGACGGAAATCAAAGAAGGTATAACCATCTATTTGAGGGAGACTAGCTATGGCGATCCTCTTGTCAAAAACGTCCGCTGAATTTAGGTTAATAATAATATTAAAGACAGGCTGGTGCATATTATAGAAGAAGCTGAGGAGGGAATTATGAAGAAGAATGCGGCCGGGGTGTACTCTTTTCTAAAAGAACTGTTCCAAAAAATAAAAAATGATGATGTGCAGGGGATTAGTGCGCAATTAACCTATTATCTTATTCTCTCCCTGTTTCCTTTTCTGATCTTTATTATGACACTCATCGGGTACGCCAATATTTCCCTGGAGGATAAAATTCAGCAGCTGGAGCAAATCATGCCGGTGGAAGCCGTCTCCATTATAGAAGAAATTCTGCAGGATGTCTCCGAGGGGCGGAGCCAGGCTTTGTTGTCCTTTGGGATGCTAGCTACTCTATGGGCTGCTTCCAAAGGTGTCAACGCGATCATCAAAGGACTGAACCGCGCCTATGATATTGATGAGAGCAGGGTGTTTTGGAAAGTTAGGGGGATTGCCTTCCTCGCCACCCTGTTCATCGGTTTTGTGGTGCTGCTCAGCATTCTACTGCTCGTTCTCGGCAGCTGGCTGAAGACACAGGTATTTTTACTGGCTGATCTGCCTTATGGCCTGCAAAAGCTCTGGGATCTGCTGCAATATGCCGTTCCTCTCTTCGTGATGTTTGTGGTGTTCACCCTGCTGTACTGGATTGCCCCCAGCCGCAGACTGCGGCTGAAGGAAGTGATGCCGGGAGCATTCTTCTCTACCATCGGCTGGATAGCCACCTCCGTGCTGTTCTCCGTGTATGTCAACCAATTCAGCGATTTCACCAAAACCTACGGAAGCCTCGGCGGGGTGATGATCCTGTTGATCTGGCTGTATATCAGCTCCATTATTATTCTGGCCGGCGGGGAGATCAATGCCATTTTGCGCAATCGCCGGACCAGTCTTCATACATCCGCGCATCATCAATGATATTTGAACGCTCCGTTCTGCGCTTGATCTGCTGATTCTCCGGCTTGAACCACCGGAAGATCAGGCAGATAGGCTCCTTCTTCCTTCAGCCGTCTTCGCAGGATCTGAACATCCACAGTATGAACATCATGATCCGGAAGCTGTGCTGCCATCGCTGCAGCAATTCCCGCGGCTTCACCCATAGCCAGGCAGACCGGCATTACCCGGACACTGCCCTGAACCTCGCGTACACAAGAGATGGAGCGTCCGGCTACCAGTACATTTTGCAGGGAGCGGGGTGTCAGGCAGCGGTAGGGAATACCATGGGATTCACCAGGGCCGTACCGCTTAATTACCTCCGGCTTGCCTCCGGCTTGCTTCTCTTCTTTTTCCGTTCCATGGATGTCAATAAAGTAACTGTTACGGCAGATCTCATCCTCGAAGCTGCGGCGGTTCACATAATCATCGACACTAAGAACATAGTCACCGGTGATCCGCCGAGTCTCCCGTACACCCATAAGTGAACCTGTACTGGCGACAAAAGCACTGCCAAAGGAAGCCGGCATAAATTCCGCAAGCGCATCCCGATAGACGGCCGCCAGTTTTCTTCCCTGCATCAGCGCAGCAGATACCGAGTAAGCATCCGTATTGTCCACATCCCATAAATGTCCGGCGTTAAAACCTACCGTGCGCGGCGCGATCATATTGTTGCAGATATGCGAGTCCGGAATCTGCGGATATTTGCCTGACCGAAGGATATCGAAGATGGGACTCTGCTTATTGTTGTTATGCAGCAGCGGACCGTTCAGATAAGCATATTCATCCACATTGCCCAGATTGAAGCAGTGTGTAGCCGGCATCAGGTCACCGGTCGCCGTATCCCCTTTGAGGTATTCCGCCCCCGCCCAGGCTGCAACATCGGCATCCCCAGTGCAATCAATGTAAACCTTGGCCTGAAGTGCCTGGAGTCCGCTTTTGTTAGCCGTAATCAGCGCGGAAACTCTGCCTTCCGGCTCAGTTTCCACTGAGCCAAGCAGCGTATTGAATAATACCGTCACTCCTGCCTCCTGGACCAGATCATCGTAGATCACCTTCAGCTTCTCCGGCTCAATCGGCACCCAGTCCATCGCGTCCTTAGCCACATGCGGCATCTGCGCTTTTAGCGCCTCAAACACTTTCATAGCCAGCCCTCTATAGATAATCTGCTCCATATCAGAGAAAGGACACCAGGCCGGCACAAGCCCCGAAGTTCCCATCCCGCCCAGGCTTCCCGTCGCTTCGATCAGCAGCGTTCTTGCACCTTCCCGCGCAGCTGCGGCAGCTGCTGTACAACCGGCCGGCCCGCCTCCGACAACAATGACATCCCAATCATCCTGAAGCGGAACCTCGCTGATCCGCATCCGGTAGGTTTTCATTTGATCTCCTCCTGCAATATAAGACGAGCTTGGGACTTACATTTGGTATAGTCGTAACTGCGGGATATTTGGACTTCCAGCCGCTGTTGTCTACAGATTTCATTTATTAATACCACTCTTAGTGGTAGAAATCCGTAGACAAAGGCGGACGCTAACGCTCTTCCAGTTCCAAAATCCCCTCCGTTACTGTTACCTTTATGTTTGTTCCCAAGTTCATCTTATATTTTTCTTTTTACTACTGCTATTTACCGCTAGCCGCGTACCAGTCGTTAACCTCTTTGTAGCTGGCTTCTCCGCCGGCTGCTTTGTACTTCTCGGCAAAAGCGTCCACGGCATCCGGAGATTCCTCACCAACAATCACCTTCACAGCGAAATCATTGATCATCTGATTCAGGGAAGCGTTGTTCTTAGAATATTCAGGAAGAGACGGCGCAAGTGCAAGCGGATCAGCAATCCGCGCTTCGGCAGGCAGTTCATTGTTCAGATACGAGAAGCCTGCGAACAAGCGTGCATCCTTCTGGACACGGGCCTGCCAGTAGATCGGGTAGAGCTTCTCATCGATACCGGTAAGATAGTTGCTGGCATTGCCCCGTTCGTCCGTGAACAGCGGCAAGATCGGGCTGTAGATGCCGTCTTTATACGTATGATGTTTGCCTTCTTCCCCGATGGCGATCAGTTTGAAGGTGTCTTTATCCAGCTTGGCATTAATCCACTTGATGGCATCCTCAGGATGTTTGGCAGATTTCGGGATAAAGGTCAGGCGGTCAAAGCCTCCACTCATGCCAAGACCCATTTGCCCGTCTTTACCCTTTAAAGCCGGAAGATATACAAACTTGGCATCCGGGAAATTGGCGTTCAGGGCATCGGCAACGCTCGGAATATCATACCAAGGGAGCTGAATGACACCGATTTTGCCGCTGGTGAATTTCTCCTTCAGGGTAGCATCCTTGTTGACGGCAAACTCCTTATCTAGCAGTCCCTGCTTATACAGGTCAGCCATATACGTGAGATATTCCTTAAAGCCCGGGTGCAGCGGCGGTGGTACCAGCTTGCCGTCAAGCTTATTCCAGCTGGTGCCGATGCCGAACGCGCCGGTAATATTGGCAGTTGTAGCCAGGCCGCCGTCTATTGACATCGGAGCGCCGCTGCTGCCGTTGCCGCCGGGATCTTTTTCCTTGAACGCCTTCAGTACTTCGGTGAATTCATCCAGAGTTGTAGGTGTTTTCAGGCCCAGCTTGTCGAGCCAATCCTGACGGATCATCAGGTCGGCGCCCGCAAATTGCGAGGAGCTGTTCGGGATGGCGAAGATTTTACCATCCACTTTAACCGCATCGAAGGATGCTTCGGAGATGGAAGCCTTAATATTCGGTCCATACTCTTCAATGAGCGGGGTCAAATCGACCAGCGCCCCCATTTTGGCATAGTCCGTGTATACAGCCTTTTCACCTGAAATGGTAATGACATCATAGGGTTCGCCGGATGAAATCAACAGGTTCAGCTTATCCATCGCTTTGTCGGCGGGCAGCATTTCATATTTCACTTTATACCCCGTCTTCTCTTCGATGACCTTGGCAAGCGGATACGTATTATAATCATCCTTCGACCACAAATTAAGCGATTTCAATTCAGGTTTGGCCGTGTCCTCCGTTGGCGCGGTAGTGGCGGCAGCACTCGCCGGAGCCTTAGTTGCCTCTGCAGCTTCCTTATTTCCGTTCCCATTGTTACCCGATGAGCCACATCCCGCTGCAGCAAGCAGCAGTCCGGTGCAGAGCAGAAGAGACCAGCCTTTTTTATATTTCATACGTATAACCCTCCTCTAAATAATAGATCACGGCTCAGCCTTTGACAGAGCCGATCAGCACGCCTTTAATGAAATACTTCTGCAGGAACGGATACACAAACAGGATTGGCACCGTGGAAGCAACAACTGTCGCTGCCCGGATTCCTTCGGGAGACATGTTCATGAGATCATCCACACTTTTGTTCACGGCATTCGCTGCGCTGGCATCCATCACAACGTCCTGCAGGTAGAGCTGCAGCGTTTTAAGCGCCGTATCATTGATATAGATCATCGGGCCAAAATAATCATTCCAGAACCCAACCGCATAGAACAAAGCGATCGTCGCGATGACCGGCATGCTGAGCGGCAGGATAATACGGAACAGAATCGTGTAGGTTTTGGCCCCGTCGATCCGCGCCGACTCTTCGAGTGCTTCAGGCAGGCTTTCGTAATAGCTCTTGATCACCAGCAGATTGAACACACTGATCATTCCCGGCAAAATCAGTACCCATAGATTGTTGATCAGGTGCAGCTGGCGCATCAGCAAGTAGTTGGGGATTAGCCCTCCGCTGAAAAGCATGGTGAAAATGAACAGCACCATAATAAAGGGGATACCCGGCAGGCGCTTGGACAACGGGTACGCGGTTAGTGCGGTCATCAGGATGGAGATTATAGTTCCGACAACAGTAACGCCTACCGAAACTCCGAAGGCTCTGATGAACGTTGAGGAGGATATGACCTCCTTCATCGTATCCAGCTGGAAGCCTACCGGCAGAATGCCAACTTTACCGGAGGTGATGGCCCATTCCGCACTAACAGCCTTCGATAATACGTTGATCAACGGCAGCAGCATAATGACACCCAGGAGGATCAGGAAGAAATAAACCGCCGTATCCAGCACCAAATCGCCCTTGGTTCGTTTCGTCAACCTTTCCACTCTCCCTTCCCGCTACCAGATACCGCGCTTCAGCAGCTTCCGGCTGATAAAGTTGCCTGAGATAATCAGGATAAAACCGACAACCGAGTTGAACAGACCAACTGCGGTGCTGAAGCTGTAATCCATTTTGCCAAGGCCGATGCGGTACACGAAGGTTCCAATAACATCGGCGGTTTCATAGACAACCGGATTGTACATGGTGAGAATCTGCTCTGTCCCTGCATCCAGCACCGAACCGAGGCGGAGAATGAACATCAGCACAACGGTAGGCAGGATACCCGGGAGCGAAATATGCAGCATTCTGCGGATTCTGCCCGCCCCATCAATGGCAGCGGCTTCATATTGCTCCTGGTCAATTCCGGCGATAGCGGCAATAAACACAATCGCATTCCAGCCCGTTTCCTTCCACCCCGCCGTGAACACAACCAGACTGCGGAAGTACTCATTGCTGACAAAAAAGCTGATGGGCTCGCCGCCCAGCGACTGGATGATATTATTGACCAGCCCCCCGGAAGTCGAAAGAATGGTCACGAATAACCCCGAGATGATCACCCATGAGAGAAAATGCGGCAGATAAATGATTGTCTGGATCGTCCGCTTAAAGAACATCAGCCTGACCTCGTTCAGCACCAGCGCGATAAAAACTGGAATCGGAAACAGCAGCACAATCTTATACACACTGATTAGGAGGGTATTCATGAATACCCTTCCAAATTCCTCCGACTGGACCAGCTTATGAAATTGCTCAAGCCCGACCCATTCACTGCCTCTGACACCCTCAAAAATATTAAAATCCTGAAACGCAATCAGTACACCATAGAGCGGTGTATATTTGAAGAGCAGCAGAAACAGGAGTCCGGGAATGAGCAGTACATAATAATCCCTGTTTCTCCAGGCCAGCCTCCACTTGCCTGCTGAACTCGTCCTGACCCGTTTGACATTATTCTTCCGCTTCAAATCCGTGACACCTGTGCCCAAGTTACTCACCTCCGCCTGGTTTATGAGATGATTATACGAGTTCATCCAGGTGGTATTGTAGGTGGTAATCCGATTATTTCTGGTCTCTGGCGACTGTATATTCCGTGTGGCCTTACTCTGATGTAACCGCTTTAATTCTTACCGTGACAACCGTCCCTTTTCCGGGTTCCGAATCGATGGACAATCCGTAGCGGTTGCCGGCAAAATAACGGATTCGCTCGTTGACATTGTAGAGGCCAAAGGAGCCGGACGAACCGTTGTCTTGCTTCTCCAAGGAAGGCTCACGCAGCAGCCGCTGCCCTTGTTCAGGACTCATGCCGATGCCGTCATCAGACACGGTGAGCACAATGGTCTCCTGCTCCAGCCGGGCAGCAATGGTGATCGTCCCCTGTTTATCTTTGGTTTTGCGGATGCCGTGAAGCAGAGCATTCTCCACCAGCGGCTGAAGGGTAAGCTTGGGGATAATATACGCCTCGAGTCCCAGCCCGGCCTCAATGGTGAACGTAAAGGTAGACGGAAAACGGTTCTGCTGAATCTCCAAAAAGACCTTGGCGAGCTCCAGCTCATCTCTAATGCTGACGTTATCACGCCCTTTATTGAGGCTGAGCCGGAAATAATGCGCCAGCGCTTCAATCATCTGGCTGGTATCCTCCGCATCATGCGAAATGGCCGACCAGTTAATCATATCAAGGGCATTGTACAGAAAATGGGGATTTATCTGCGCCTGAAGCGTCCGGAGCTGGGCCTCCCGTTCCTGCATTTTGGCCTGATACGACTCCTCCATCAGATTGTTGACTTTATGAATCAGATGATCCACGCTGCGTTCCAGCAGCCGGAAATCCCCGTCCGGCATGGAGCGGCGCTCTTCCAGCCATCCGATCCCTTCCTTGCGGATCATCTTCAGGATCATCTGCACCCTGTGCTGCATGCTTTGGGTCATGAACATCAGCAGGACAAAAGAGAGGACCAGAAAAAGAATGGTGATCCCCGCGAGAGTAGCTATACTGGTAAACTGGTTCAGTGCCGTGGCCCGGTGCGAAATTTCGGACTGGGCTACCCTGGCCACCAGCTTCCACCCGGACGGACCAATGGTGGTATACACTACGTTCACAGCTTTGCGGCCGTCCTTACTCTGCTGAATGCCTTCCTCCGAGTGCCGGATCGTATCCAGCAGCTCTGCCGGCAGCACTGCGGCTGACGAAGCCGGACCATTGTCCGCTTTGGCGGAACTATAGATAACATTTCCGGCCCCATCCAGCAGATAAGGAGCATAGGTATCCGAGAAATGCAGCTCCGACAGAATCTCACCAATCAGCTCTTCGGAAACATCCATCACCAGAACGCCGACGATCTCTTCATAATTCTGCGGATTGCGCAGCATTCGGGCTACAGAGAAGATTTTTTTTACCCCTATATCGTTATAGCTCTCCTGATACACTCCGGTCCAGACCATCCCCCCGCCCGCTTCCATCACAGCTTCGTACCATGGATATTGCTTAATGTCGTTCAGCTTGTATAAGTTGACTCTGTCACCTGCATACAGCCGGGAAGGGTCTATAAAAAAACGCGTCCGAAAAATATCCCCGTTCTCCTTGGCGGTCTCTGCCAGATTACGCAGCTCCTTGATCTGTTTGAGCTGGTCAGTAATGGTGCTTTTCCGCTGGAGATTCTCATACAGGATCTGATTCATAAAAACAGAATTGCTGCTGTCCCGGATATGTTCCAGTTTATAGGTTAAATTCAGCCCCGCCTGCTTCAAGGTTAGCTGCATGGTGCGGGTGACCTCCTCTTCCAGGATCCTGTTGGAACGTGTATAAAAGGAAGCCAGAAGAATGGAGACAGGCAGCAGGATGAGCAGGATGTATGCCAGCAGCCATTTTCGTGCCGCCAGTATTCCCTGGAGAAGGCCTTTCAGATAATTCCAGCCAAACTGCATAATACACTCCCTTCCTTCCGCTAAACGAATCTAATGGTGCTGCTCCCGGTAGGCACTTGGTGTAAAGCCGGTTATTTTTTTGAACAGCTTGCTGAAGTGGCTGGGATCGGTATAGCCTACCGCATAACACACCTCATAGAATTTGTTCTGCGGATCACCCAGCAGCTGCTTCGCCTTCTCGATCCTCACCTTGGTTAAGTACTCGAACAGCGTTTCTCCTGTCTCCTGCTTGAACAGCAGCCTGACATAAGTGGGACTGAGATATACCCCGGCTGCGATATCAGCCACGGTCAAATTCTCGGCATAGCGCGCCTCTATCAGGCGGCGGACCCGCGCAATTGTCTCACTCGCTTTCCCGCTCCGCTTCACCTGCACGAATTCGCAGACCTGCTGCAAATACGACTCTGTGAAAAAGAGCAGATCCTGCATTGTCTCCTGACGGGCCACCGCTTTCCAGGCCGCCAGCTCCCGCTGCTCCCACTCTGCCGTCATCCCGTTCAGCTCCAGCAGCACCTGGCCGGATTGCAGAATCAGGTGCAGACTGACGTTCTGCGCATAACGCGGCCCCTGCCCGCGGTTTTTCTCCAGCAGGCCGAACATTTCAGCTAGCTCTGCATGCAGGCGGCTGCTATCCCCCGACTTGATCGAGGTCAGCACCCGTTCTCCCCATTCCGGCTCAAACCGGTAGCGGAGGTTCTCTGCGGATTCGATGTTATCCATGGTGAGAATACGGTTTTTACCCAGGTACCATTTCTGGTCAGCGGCTCCCCGGGCCTGCCTATAAGATGCCGGCAGCTCAGAAAGGCTGCTTACCCCCTCACCGACACCGATGGTCACACTCAGCTTCAGCCACTTCCGCAGGTTATCGCGGATCAATTCGGCCAGCTGCAGCAGATCATCTTCCGAGAACCGCTGGCCGGGCAGGAGAATACCGACATACTCCCCCGGCTCTTTTTCAAAAGTAACTCCGCGCATTTGTTCATCTATAAGCTCCTGAATAATATTCAGCACGGTATACGATAACAGCTGCTTATCCTGCTCGGTGCGGATATCCATCACCTGCGGCACATCATCAATTACAATGACCATAATAATATAGCTGTCCGATTCAAGGCTCTGCAGCCCCAGGAAGGCCAGCTTGTCATGAACCCGTTCCGGGTGGATGTTGTCACTGATCACAGACAGCAGAAATTTCTCACGAAGCAGCGGCATGCTCTGCGTCAGCTTGACCTGCATATCCTTCACCAGCTGCCGCTCTCTCCGCTCCACATCCAGCGCCGCTGTCACTTTCCCCATCACCACCGATAATTCTTTACGGCTCACCGGCTTAAAAATATAATCCGCCGCATGCATCTGCAGTGCTGATCGCAGATATTCGGCATCATTATGTCCGCTGATGAACACGATTTTGGTGTCTGGAAGCAGCGCACGGACCTCCGCCGCCATTGCTATCCCATCCATCGCCGGCATCTGCACATCGGTCAGCACGATATCAGGCCTAAGTTCACTTATTAGTGCAAGTCCTGTGTCCCCGTCGTCAGCAGTGCCAATCAGCTCGATTCCCTGCCCGGCCCAATCCACATATGTGCGTAGCCCGTTTATCACTGACGGTTCATCGTCCACAATAACCAGCGTTTTCATAGGCATATTCCTTTCAATTCGAAAATTTAACCAAATTAAATATCATTATGTAAAAATTTTCTACACAGAACGAAGTTCTCCTGCTGCTTTTTATATTAATAATGGAACTTGGAAAGAACAGCTGAGAAGGCTGCCATTGCCCATAATCTGCCTATACCAAGCTACAATGGACCAAAAACGAAGAGCAGCGATTCTCCAGTATTGGGAAAATCGCTGCTCTGCTCACGTACTATGTTTTACTATTGCACCGTCAAATCATATTTGTAACAGGCGGCTGCCTCCACCTGCCTGAAGCCTTCACCGGTGTACAACGCTTGGGCCCGTTCATTCTCCGCATTCACACACAGGATGCTGCGGGTATAGCCCTTGTTTCTTGAGAGATGCAGCGCTGCTCTAAGCAGAACTCTCCCGAGTCCTTTACCCTGATATTCAGGCAAGAGCGCCACGGGTCCAATGTTCATAATCGGCGCATCATTATACTCATCATCAGAACCACGCACAATCCCGACAGCCTTGCCGCCGTGATACAGCAGCAGCATTCCGTCCTCGATATAATCCGCTCCGGCAATCATGGAACTCACCATATCCGGAGTCGCCGGCGTCTCACTCCCCTTAAGCTTGGCGAAGCCCGCATTTCTGACCTCACACCAGACTGCTTCATCGGCTCCAGGCCGGAAAGGCCTTAGCTCATACTCCTCCGGAATATTGATATCAGGCAGTACTTCCTCGTCCCGGACAAGCAGATAGGAAAATCTTTCGACCGTAAAACCCGCATCTGTCAGCTTATCTATATCACCCGTATTTACCGTTGGAACAAAAATATCCAGCTTATCCAGCCCTGCTGTATGCTGAAGCATCGCTTGCAGCAGCTCCCGGTATACTGCCGGATCATCCGTTTCCGCATGCAGAATACGGAACCGGGCTTTCCGGCCTCTGCGGCTGTAATCATTCAGTATCAGCGAAGCCGCTCCAGCGACTGTCCCTTGCGGATTCAGTGCAATATAAGTGGGATTTTCAGCATTAGGCTCATATTCCGCAAGGTCCTCCTCATACAGAAAAGAATCATCCAGCTCATTCCGGTGCTTCCGGCAGAAGTTCAGGAACTCTTCCTTTCGGACCTCATCCAACTTTTCTATAATCAACAGACTTCCCCCTATCCGAATAAAACACACTTGCATCCAATACCGTTGGCCCTCTAAGATATTCGCTCCATCATTTTACCATTCCGGCTAACACTCCAAGCCGTTAAACTTTCTAAGCAGCTCAATAAATTCATGCAGCTGCTTGTCTTCCCAGCCGGCAATCCGCTCATAGAACAACGATCCCTTTTCTTTAAGCGCTTCAACCGTCATTTGCTGCCCATGCTCAGTCAAGGACAAAAGAATAGCCCGGCCATCCTCAGGAGAGGCCTCTCTCCGCACATAACCCAAAGATTCCAGTTGTTTGATCAAACGGCTGACCGAGCTGCGGTCCATGGCCGTAGAATCCGCCAGCACAGCAGCACTGGCCGGCCCGTAAGCGTACAGCCAGCGGATTAGATGAAATGCAGCAGGCTGTAAGGAAGCATCGAAGCGGGCTGCGGCCCTGACATTTATGGCATGCGAAGCGCTGAGCAGTGCATTCAGCTGCTTTCCTAATGCATTTTCAAGCTGCTCCCTTGGAGCATTTCCTGAAGTGTTTCTCTGCAATTTCCTCACCTTTCTTTTTCTAAGGAACAATACTAAATTTATAGTTAATTGATATATATCAATCATATCAATATGGCTGATATATATCAATCATATTCATTTATTTCCAAAACGAATTGTATCACACATAAGAGACTGAACTCATACAAAAAGGCACGTATACCACCGAAAGGGTGATTATACGTGCCTTTTTTGATTCATGATGCGGTCGAGAGGACTCGAACCTCCACGGTATTGCTACCACACGGACCTGAACCGTGCGCGTCTGCCAATTCCGCCACGACCGCATATTATGTTGACTCGCTCTCGCGGCCACAAGATAGATCTTAACATGTGGAGAAATTAGAGTCAACCTTTTTTTACTTTTCAATTATTTCATTAATTTTTGGATATTTATTGCTTTTAATTATAAATTAGAGGTATAATAAGAACAAAGGTTCGCATACTATAAATGAGGTGATTTATAATGGCGACTACCAACAGATCTACACTAAACACACCAACTATTCCTGAAGATATAACTAAAGACGAATTATCCCTTGTCAGAAGCTACTTGCTGCTAACGTTTATTCATAAAGTATTTGAACGTGATTGCCGGGTCATCGGCAAGAGCGGGTTGTTCAAGACTCCACAGCTCTATATGGAGCTGGTGTCCAGTGCGACTAAGAAGACCTCTCTAATGCTCCAGGAAGTTACCCGTGAGCTGACCTCCCGCAACTTGAAGATCACCACTGTCCGCCAGGATCAGCGCGGCGTCGAGGCTCAATATACCTGCAGGGGCTACACTGGTGAGATTAATATCCAATGGCCCGGCTTCCGCAGTGAGATGATGCAGCGCATGCGCGCTTATCTGGGGCTGAATCCTGAGCTCGCCGTTCTGCCTAAACCGGAAAGCGTTGAACAGATGGCAATGTCCATCTAACTTTGATGACCATCTTTACAACATAACAGATGCAGCCCCCGTCCTATTGGATGGGGGCTGCATCTGTTGTTCGCGGGTAATCCTATAATTCTTCAATAGCCTGTCTCGGTTCCGAGAAGGGCTGGAATATGTAGTTGCGGTCCAGCTTCACTACACGTTTATTGGGACGGCGCACCATCACCTGGGAATCATCCCAAGCCAGAATAATGCCTTTAACATCATTGCTCTCCAGAGCATCTCGAATGACCCTTATCTTCTCGCCGGAAATGCGGTAGGCATCCAGCTGTTCATCACTAATCATGAGCTTGTATTCCCCCTTCAGTTATAGCATGTATCATTTTGATATAGATAACACTCTTGTATCCAAAAAAAGACCCAAATGATAGCTCATTTGGGTCTTGCCTGCTTAACCAAATTCCTATATCAGCGCTTCATTCTTCTCAAACCAGAAATCAAGAACTTTAGCGGACATCACACGTTGTTCCAGATACTCAACCTGATTTTCTGTGAAATTCTCTTTCCAGTTGAAATCCAGTTCTTGACACAGACTAGTGATAGTCAAAAGTTCCGACCATGCGACATAACGTTTGTACCAGAAAAATTGAGGATGTTCAATCATATAGGGATACAGGTCGTCGAACTCTGTGTGTTTACAATCCAGCGCACGCTCGAAATGATCCTTGGCCTCGGTTAGTTTATCAATAAAAAATTGCTCTGTCACCGGTTCTTTCCCCATTGTGACGCCTCCTCTCCTATGTCTAATGCTTATTATAAAGGAAAAGTTATAGGGTGAAAAGAAGATGTTTTAAAAATAGGCTTTTGTTTTGTTAATTGCCACGGGTTATTCGCCAAAGACAACCTTACCGTCTTCAAGCGAAGTGATGCGGACAAGAGATTCAAGTCGGATGCCCTGCTCTCTAATTGTACGTGCTCCTGCCTGGAAGCATTTCTCAACGACAACACCCAGTCCGACCAGTTCAGCCCCGGAACGCTGGATAATCTTGATAAGTCCGCGTGCAGCATCACCGTTAGCGATAATATCATCGATAAAAAGAACTTTATCATCTGCCGAGATGTATTGGCGGGACAACATAATATCGGTCACGATTCCTTTGGTGAACGACGGAACCCGCTCGCATAGTGCATCGGGATCGGCCAGAAGCGTTTTTTTGCGGCGGGCGAACACCAGCGGCACTTTCATTTCCAATGCGGTGGCAAACGCCACGGCAATACCCGAGGACTCCACGGTAACCACTCGTGTAACACCGGCATCCGCAAATCTCCCGGCAAACTCCCGTCCCATTTCCATCGTAAGGATAGGATCAACCTGGTGGTTAAGCAGAGCATCCAGCTTCAGCACCTGATCCGAAAGGACAACGCCTTCCTCTAAAATCCGCTGTTTCAAAACTTCCATGACTGTGTACCTCCATTACCTTTATAATTCCAGACGTTCCACTTTCCTTATTACTCATTTCAAGAGGCGGAAGTCATGTCCTTCTGCTCATCATCATAACCTGTACTATACGGACTGCACAAGGCAATCCTGCGGGCGCTGCCCATTTTATAATTAGAGGACTAAAGGAGGGGAGCTATGAAATCGCATGTCCGCACGCTGCAAATTGCTTTCACTTATATCGGCACCATCGTTGGCGCCGGCTTTGCTACCGGACAGGAGATTCTACGTTTTTTCACCCGGTACGGCCACTTTGCACTCCTGACCATTCTGTTATCGACCGCGCTGTTCATTTGGCTGGGTACCAAGATGATGATCATCGCCCGGCGGATTGAAGCGGATTCGTATGAGGATTTCAACCGGCATCTGTTTGGTGAAAAAGCAGGCGCCAGCATCAGTCTCTTTACGATGGTCATCCTGATCGGGGTGAACAGTATCATGTTAGCAGGGGCTGGAGCTATTTTTCAGGAGCATCTGGGGCTGCCCTACCAGGCCGGACTGCTGATTACTATTCTTGGATCTTATTTTTTGCTGAAACGCGGGATTAACGGAATTTTACAAATCAATAGTCTGGTTGTACCTTTGATGCTTACTCTGTCGCTAATCATTATTTTTAATACATTCGGACTGCCCGGTGCAGAGCGTTTTCTGTTCCTGCAGACGGACAGCAGTATCTTTGGCGCATGGATGTCGCCGCTGCTCTATACTGCCTTTAACCTCGGAATGGCCCAAGCCGTACTTGTTCCGCTGGCCCGGCACACGGATGATGAACAAGCCCTGATGCGCGGCGGCATTCTTGGCGGGCTGGGAATCGGCTTTATGCTGCTGGCTGCACATTTTGCAATGAGCTCGCAGATGCCGGGCATCCTGCAGTTTGAGGTTCCCATGGGCAGCATCGCCTTCCGGCTCGGCCCCATTGTGCAGCTGATCTATCTGCTGCTGATCTTTCTGGAAATCTTCAGCACCTTTGTCGCCGATATTTATGGAGTCAGTGTACAGCTGAAACAGCGTCTGCCTATTGCGCCAACCCTGGTGACGCCGCTGCTCATGCTGATCTGCTATTTGTTCAGCCAATTCGGCTTCAGCTCGCTGCTTGGAGTATTTTACCCGATCTTCGGTGCCCTGGCACTGGTCTGGGTCATCATGCTGCTGCGGGCCCCAACGTCGCTGCCGCCGCGGACAGGCGAGCCCCCCAGCCCCGAGAGCACAGGAATTACTATTGTCGCTGTAAAGCCAGCGATCCGGATCCGAAAATAACTTAACATCCCCCTACGCCGGGAAGGGCCCAGTTCAGAAGTAAATCAGAGGGATTTATGCCTCTGATTTACTGGTTCTGCCTGCTGGTGGCAGAACCAGAGGGATTTATACCTTTGATTTACTCGTTCTGCCTGCTGGCGGCAGAATCAAAGGGATTTATACCTTTGATTTACTCAATCTGCCTGCTGGAGGCAGAATCAGAGGGATTTATACCGTTGATTTACTCAATCTGCCTGCTGGCGGCAGAATCAGAGGGATTTATACCGTTGATTTACTCATTCCACCTGCTGGTGGCAGAATCTGGGGGATTTATGACTTTGTTTCACTCAATCTGCTTGCTAGCGGCAGAATCAAAGGGATTTATACCTTTGATTTACTCATTCTACCTGCTGGCGGCAGAATCGGGGGTGCACAGGACTCTCGACGCTTGTCTTCCCAGATCCCCGATATTCTGTACCTGCATTCACAGCTTCAACTCCAACTCCAGCTCCAGCTCCGGCTAAATCCCAGTTCCAACTCCAGTTCCAGTTCCAGTTCCAGTTCCAGTTCCAGTTCAAGCTCCGGCTCCGGCTCTGGCTCTGGCTCTGTAGAATGACTTCTTCCATTTTTCAAGTGTAACTTTGTCCAGCTGACATAAACACTCTTTTAACACTTATTGCCATAGTATCAACAGCAGATTAAATTAAAGTTTCTGAAACAGCAAAAAAGCAGAAGGCAAGAGCCTTGGAACTGAACACTGTCTCACTGACAGGGTAACGGTTCCCTGAGGCCCCTCAGCCTATGTCTGCTCTTTATACATTGATTACCCCAGCAGCGGGAAGAATCCGTGCCGCTGCTTCCGCCACATGGCGGTGGCAGGTCATCATTACGATTTGCCGGGTAGCCGATAGCTCACCAATCAGGGCCAATGCAGCAAACAGTCGTTGTTCATCAAAATTGACGAACAGATCATCGAAGAGGAGAGGAAGGCTGTTCTGGCGGGTCATCGTCCCTGCCAGAGCCAGCCGGATGGCGAGATAGAGCTGTTCCGCAGTACCCCGGCTAAGCAGCCCGCTGTCTATAAGACCCAAGGAAGCATGCTCCGCTTTTAGCTCCTTATGTCCGAGTGTCATTACAATCCGCCGGTATTCCCCTTCCGTCAGCTTCGCGAAGTAGGCAGAGGCCAGCTGCAGCACTTGGGGCTGCTTCTCCTGCTCATAAATCCTTCTTGTCCGGCCGATCAACTCTGCAGCCAATGCGTTTACTGCATATTGTCCGGCCAGACTCCGCAACGCAGTCCGCTGTTCCTCCAGCTGCTGATTAACGGTATCCTGCATACAGCGTTCCTTCAAATATTCCCGCTCCTGAAGCAGCTTGCCCCGCTGCTGCAGGAGCGTATTCCGTTCTTCCTCAATGTTAGCCGCCGTATCTTCGGCGGCGGACCGCTCCTGTTCCAGAGCAAAGGCATCATGGTGCTCCAGAAGTTGCTGCAGCTGTTCTGCCCCGCCGCCCTCCCAGCCGCCGAACATCGCCAGCTCCCATTGACGGATAGACTTCGTCAGTTCGACCCGCAGCTGCACCGCCGATGAACGCCGCAGAAAATCTTCACCGTCCAAGGCTCCTCCCTCACGCAGCAGGCTGCTGCTGCGCTGCTTCAAATCCTCCAGGATCCGGCTGTTCTCTGCAAGTTCTATCTGTACCTCGGTCAACCGGGTATGGATGCCCTCCCGGCGCAGCAGTTCACGCTTCAACAAATCCCAATCCCGCTTCCGGGTCTCCAGCCAGCTGAGCAGCGTGAATACAGAAATTCCAGCATCACTGTCTCCTTCAACCGAAGCAAAATAAGGGCTGTCCTGTCCCGTGATTGCTGTATTCAAAGCTATAGCTGGAATTTTAGAGGCTTCCTGCGATTGTTGCGACTGAACGGCAGGGATGCCTTTTGAATCTGTCAGAGTATCGGTTATCTCAGCAATCGACGGAATGTCCGGATGGATAGATGCTGGAACAATACCTGCTGCGCTCACTGTTCTGCCTGGAATTGAGGTAGTTGAACGGCTGGCAGCTGTCATTCCGGCCTGCTTCATCAGCAACAAGGCTTCCTGCTCATAAGCGCCGCATTCCGCCTCCAGCTCATTGAGCCGCTGAGTCAGCTTGCTATGCTGGCGGAGCAGGTCGTTGCCCTGCTCGACCAGTGCAAAAATATCCGGCAGGCCTTCCGGCGACAAGCCTTCCGGCAGGCTGCGCTGACGGAGCCACTCTGCATATCGTTCGTCCAGCTCCGTGAACTCGGCCTCGGCACGGTTCAGCTCTTCGGCCAGTGCGCGCTCCTGCCCGGCGAGCGCTTCTGCTTCTGTCCGGCAGGTCTCATGTTCGCCGGACAGCCGGTCTATCCGCTGCCGCCAAGCGTTCCATGCTTCCATCAGGCGGCGCAGCTCTTTCATCCCGGCCTCCAGCCCGCTTGCATCAGGGCTGGCGCCGCCCGCCGGCCTGCGTCCCGGCCGGCTCAGTCCGCTCTCCGGCTCCGCGCCGGAGAGCAAAAGCCCCCGCAGCCGCAGCATCTCGGCTGCGGCGGCCCCGCTGTCCCCGCCAGCTCCCGGCGGGGACGAAGCCCGGCCAGCTGCGCGCAGGCCGGCCCACAGGACCAGGTCCGCGGCGGCCAGCAGGCCGAGCGCGGACCAGACGCTGACCGGCGCCGCGCCGGTCAGCTGAAGCGCCGCCGGCAGCAGCAGCGTTAGCGCTGCGCCTGCGGCAAGCAGCCGCCGGTAGCGTGCCGCCCGGCGGTCTTCTGCGCCGGGGCTGCGGCCGGCGCCGGTACCTGCGCCGAGCTGCGCTTCGCGCCAGCGCTCGGCGGCCTGCTGCAGCTCGTCCCACAGCTGCAGCACCTCGCGCGGGCTTCGCGGGGCGAGGCCCGCGAAGCTGGTTGCGCCGCTTGCATGCTCGCGCGCAAGCGAGCGTTCCGCCGCCTGCAGCGCGGCAGCAGCGGCAGCCATCCGGGAGCGGAGGCTTTGCCGCTCCGCCTCCCGGGCCTCCATCCGCCGGTCGTAGCCGGCGAATGCCGCAGCAAAGCGCCGTGCCGCTTCACGGTCCGCTGCGGAGCCGGAGAAGCCGGCAAGCTCCGCCGGGCCCCAGCCAGCACCAATACTGCGCAGGATGCGCTCCAGATGTGCCTGCTGTGAGGCAAGCTCGGCTTCCAGCCGCTGCCGTTCAGCCCGCCGGTCCTCATAGCTGGACCGGCGGCGGTCCAGCTGCTCGAGTACTGGACCCTGCGCAGCCAGCAGCTCGTCCGGCGGATGCTCTGCAAGCTCGGCCGTAAGCTCATCTTGCTGGCGTTTAAGCCGGTACACTGCACTTTCTGCGTTCCGGATCTCCCCCTCCAGCGCCTGCCACCGGGCCATCCCGTTATCTGGAAAAGACTCGATCACCGGCAGATCGGCAAGCTCAAGGCGGGCTTCACGCCATTTCAGCCACAGCTCACGGATATCCGCAGCTTTGCGCAGCAGCGCCAACCTGTTGCCGGCGCCCGTGCGGGATTCCTCCAGCTGCATCAATTTCTGTTCCGCCCGTTCAAGTGCGGCCAAATTCTCGTTATATCTCGGCAGGAAAGAGCGGCTTTCTGCCATCTCGCGCTCCAGCTTCTCGATTTGCTGCAGGATCTTTGCAGCTTCCTGCACCTTGCCCCGCGGCTTATACAGCTTCTCTGCATCCTGAATAAGCTTGCGCTCGGCCCGCATAATTTCCCCGCCCCCGCCCATGCCGGCATGGAACAAATAGCTGCTCATCTCCTCGGACTGCAGCGCGCCGAGCTCCTGCAGCTCGTCCAGCGACACGGCGAACAGCTGGCGGAACATATTTCGAGAGATCCCTCCCAAAAGCCGCCGCTCCAGCTCTTCCTGTGTTGCTTCTTCTGTTCTGCCATCGGGATGGCTGACGGTGATGTTCAGTTTTTCGCTCCGCCCCTGCAGTTCTCCCCCTGCAGCATAGCGGCGGATCATCCAGCGCGCCCCTTCCCGGTCGTAAGCGGTCAACATACCCCCATGCTGCCCGCCTTGCGCCGGCTCATATCTCTCCGCCGGGTTGGCCCTGCTGGGAATTCCGAACAGCATTGCCCGGATAAACTGCAGCGTTGTGCTTTTGCCGGCTTCATTGCGCCCATACAGGACGGTAACCCCCTCCTGCAGCACCATCTCCCGCTGCTGCAGGCGGCCAAAACCGCCAATCTGTAACTGCTCAATCCTCATTCTTCAGCCTCCCGCTCATGCCGGGCAGCAGCCGCTCCATTGGAGAACATGGGCCCTGCTGCCCCGCCCTCGTCCTCCACGCCGCTAAGCAGGGTAATACCGAGCTCTGCAGCACTGGTCAGCCACCCCAGCTTCTCTTCTTCTCCGGCGCCGGCGAGCAGCCTACGCAGCTCCCGGTTCTCCATCAGCGGCTTCAGCGCAGCAGAGAGCAGGTCATCCAGCCCTTCCGCAGATTGTCCGCTATGCCTGGAGAGCCGCAACATTTCACCGAGGAAACTGTCCTCCTGAAGCAATCGTTCCCGGTCAATTGACAGCCCGGTTTCCACCGAGAAACCTTCGGTCCAGACGAGTCCGGCATACTCACTGCGTTCGGCCCGGACCGTTTCCCGCCGCTGCAGCTCGGTAAGCAGATCGGCTGCAGCTCCTTTTTCCGACAGTATCCGGTGTACATTGCCCCTGCCGGTGAGCCGGAAGCGCACGACAGACATCAGCTGCGGAAGCTCTTCCCGGATATCTTCCACCGCCTGTTCCACAGCCCGTGTCCATTCCGCTTCGTCCGCCAGACCTTCAATCGGAATTTCCCGCACCTGCCAGCGGACAGAATCGAGTTCACGGAAGCGGAGCTGTGCATACCCTTCTTCATTCACTTCGACAACATAGCAGCCTTTAGGGCCGGTTTCTTTGACACTACGCCCCTGGATATTGCCCGGATAGACGATTACAGGATTCTCGTGCAGAATGCTGCGTTTATGGATATGGCCCAGCGCCCAATAATCGAATCCGCGTCCGATCAGATCCTTGCGGCTGCACGGTGAATAGGTTTCATGCTGCAGATCACCATCCACATTTCCGTGGAGTAAAGCGATATGGAACAAGGTACTCCCCGGCTTGCGGTTGAACAACAATGCCGTATTCTCTGTCACCTTAGCGGTGGGATAGGAAATCCCGCTGATTACAGCGACCTCTCTGCTGTCGCTGCGGCGGCAGGCAACGGCTTGTCCCGGCTCTCCGGCCCCAAACACAGTAACGTGCTCCGGCAGCTCCATTTGCAGGCGGGGTCCATCGAGCGGATCATGATTGCCATGAATGAGATAGACATGGATGCCGTGGGCACCCAGTTCCTTCAGCGCCTCATAAAAACGCAGCTGGCCCTGCAGTGATGCGTCAGAGACATCATATACATCGCCGCTGATCACAACGAAATCAACTTTCTCCTCAATAGCTACGCCAACAAGCCGCCCGAGGGCGGCGAAGGTGGATTCCCGTAAATAGGAGCGTATAGCTTGCGGAAGCTGCGAAAGCCCGGCAAACCGGCTGTCCAGATGCAGATCCGCAGCATGCAGAAAACGGAAAGGAATCATCTGCTCACCCTTTCGTTCCCGGCTGATACTGCAAATAGATTTTCTTGAGCTCATTGGCGACACGGGTCAGAGAATAGAGGCTCTTCGCTTTATCCCATGCAGATCTCGACAGCTCATAGCGGTAGCCCGGATCGGTAATCACCTTTTCCAGCGCATCCGCAAGCGCCAGCTGGTCTTCCGGATTCACCAGCAGGCCGTTCACCCCGTCCTCAATCTGTTCGGGAATCCCGCCTACATTCGTGCCTACCAGAGCAAGACAGCTAAGCGCAGCTTCCGCAAACACCGAACCGAATGCTTCTGCGCGTGACGGCAATACAAAGATATCAAAGAACGGCATAAACTCTTCCGGATGCAGCGTATACCCGTAAAAAATAGTTTCATTATAAATCCCGAGCTCCTGCGCGAGCAGCTCCAGCTCAGCCCGTGAAGGTCCGTCCCCGATAATATGCAACACATATTCATGGCCGCGGCTTTTCAGCTCTGCACAGGCTTTAAATAAGGTATCAATCCCTTTCGCCGGCACCAGGCGGGTGACTGTCACCAGTTGCGGAATGCTGTTGTCATGCGGCACCGGTTTAAATCTTTTTTCATCAAAACCGTTGGGAATAATGCCGATCTGATCAGGATGATCAATATAAGGCGCTAAATAGTCGGCGAACGATCGCGATACCGTCATCAGACGGTCGCTGGCATGCTCCAGCTCGCGGTAAATGGACACCAGAAACTGATGCTCCACGCCGCCCTCTTCAATCACACCATTCAAAATCAGCTCGCGTTCATAGCTAGAATGCAGCGTTTGAATGAGTGGAATGTCCGGATAGATTTTTTTCATCGCCAGTCCTGCAATCGGATGATGGGCATGGATGAGATCATACTGCTTATTCATCCGCAGCTTCGTCCACCAGATATAATCGCGGTAGGTCTGAATATATTTTTGCACAACCGGACTTTCGCCGTACACTGTCCAGTCAAATGTCTCAAAGACAATCTCTTCGCGTCCCTTGCCCCGAATTCGCTTGGGCAGCCAGAATAAATCCATATCCCAGCGGCTGGAACGGAACCGCTCCTGCAGATAAGGGATCATAGAAGATACGCCACCGGGCTGCTCCGGTGGGAAGAATAGCGCTTGCAGCAAATTCATAAGGTACATCCCCTTTTCGATTGCCCTGATTACAGTGAGACCCGGCAATTATGATATAGTTGTATATATGTACATTTACAGGCACGCTTAGGTCCCATACCATGATTTTATCGGTATCCACCTGAAACAGCAAGGAATAAGAACACTTGAGCCTGTTTTGAAATTAACTAGAGGAGAATGACTTATGAAGGAAGAACGGCTGCCCGCCGCTTTTACCACTGCCATGAAAGAGATGCTGGGGCAGGAGGCGGACGCTTTTCTGCACAGCTATAATATGGCGAGGACTCAAGGTTTGCGGCTCAATTCTTTAAAAGCTGCTCCCGGCAGCGGCCCTGCTGCGCATGCAATTTCACTGTTTGGCCTGACTCCGGTTCCGTGGTGCCCCACAGGCTATTACTATGAAGATCCTGCCCGTCCGGGCAGACATCCTTATCATTCCGCCGGATTATATTATATTCAGGAACCGTCTGCAATGTCCGCCGCCGAGCTGCTAGCTCCGCTCCCCGGTGAAACCGTGCTTGATCTGGCTGCAGCGCCCGGCGGTAAAACTACGCATCTCGCATCTTTGATGCAGGGACAAGGACTGCTTGTATCAAATGAGATACATCCCGAACGGGCGAAAATTCTGGCTGAAAACGTCGAGCGGCTAGGTATTTCGAACGCACTGGTGACAAGCAGCAGTCCGGGGGAATTGTCGCGGCGGTTCCCGGAGGTCTTTGACCGGATTATGCTCGATGCACCCTGTTCGGGGGAAGGCATGTTCCGAAAAGACCCCGACGCCGTCAGCGAATGGTCACCTGAGCATGTGAAGATGTGTGCCGAAAGACAGTGGGATATTTTACAGGATGCCTACCTCATGCTGAAGCCCGGCGGCACTATGGCCTACTCAACCTGCACGTTCAACCGCCAAGAAAATGAGGAGACTCTTGCCAGATTTACAGCAGCTTATCCAGACATGCAGCTGATCACGCAAAAAAGGCTCTGGCCGCATCTGGAAAAAGGCGAAGGACATTTTGTCGCGCTGCTGCGTAAAGCAGCCTCTGAGGAAAGCGGGAGTCCCCGCAGCAAACGAAATGACGGCCGGGGCAAAAACGGCCCCCGGCTCATGTCCTCCGTCCGGGATGCCTATCAGCAATTCATGGACTGGGCCGCGGCCGAACTTCCCGGTTTTACCGGGCAGGGCGTGCCCCTCCTATTCGGTGAATCATTATACCTGCTGCCTGATTCTTTTAATGAGCGTCTGCATACCGGCCTGCTGGAAGGTCTCAAGGTTCCCCGTGCCGGCCTGCATATCGCCCACCTGAAGAAGAACCGGATTGAACCCGCCCATGCCCTGGCAATGGCACTGAAACCTGAGCAGGCAGCGCGCAGCTTTGATTTGGCTGCGGACAGTATGGATATTCAGGCCTGGCTGCGAGGCGAAAGCCTGCCGGTTCCGCCAGAGCTGCACGGCTGGACGCTTGTTACGGTAGACGGCCTGCCGGTCAGCTGGGGCAAAGCCAGCTCCGGCCAGCTTAAGAATCATCTGCCTAAAGGACTCAGAATTCTGAAAGCCCATCTTGACGGCGGGTTAGGCAACTGACCAGTTCACAAGGCCTTCCTTCGCATATGATGTCATTATCCCAGGAAAGCCGGAGCCAAGAGCACGGCAATGGGACCTAGACATGAGTTAAGGGAGGAATCAGACATGGGTACAATGCCAGGCTTCACATCGACCGGTGCGATTTTGGTACTCTTCATTTTGCTCGTCATCATTTCCCGTTCATTGTTTGTCTAATTCCATCCGAGACAATGCAACAGTGACAGCAAGCGGCCGTACCGCCCTAAACAGGGCGGAACAGCCGCTTTTTTGCATGTGGATTACTATCAGAACCGCTTCTTGATAAATACCGGTTTGGCCCCCCATTGCAACAATCCGGCACATGAAACAAAAAAGCATAAACTAACGCCGTCCGGCACCGGTTTATGCTTTGCTTCGATTTAAATGAGGGCTATAGACAATATTTTAAAAGTGCGTCACGCACGCCATTTTCGTTATTCGTACCCGTAACTGCATCTGCAGCCGCTTTGACCTCAAGCGGTGAATTCTCCATCGCAATTCCCAGACCCGCATAAGTCAGCATAGAAATATCATTATAATAATTCCCGATAGACAGCACTTCTTCCCGTTGAATTCCGAGCCTCGCTGCAAGGTTCTTCAGCGCATTGCCTTTGGACGCTTCATGATGCATAAAATCAGCAAAAAACTCTCCGCTGCGCTGGAGGTTGTACTGCTGGGTCCAGGTCCCCCATTCGCGCATTGCTTCATCCAAAATGTCTGCTTGCGTGAATACCGTGAATTTGACAATCGGTTCGCGGAATTCCTCCCAGGCAGGCAGTGACGCCGGGACGATCCGGAAATGCTCATACATGAAATGAGCTTCCTTGGTCAGATTATCCGCATTATCAACATACATCTCAAAGGCGGTACTGACATCGAAATGTATATTATGCTTCCGGCAATATTCGATGTACGGGTCCAGGCCACGTCCGTCCATGCCATATTGATCAAGCACTTTACGGTCACTTACCGATACGGTCGCTCCACCGTTGTGTCCAAGCACATACCCGGTCAATCCCAGCTCTTCCATAAAAGGAATTGAATTCTGCGGACTACGGCCCGTACATAGTACAATTTGTCCGCCCCTCTGTGTAACCTCGGCAATCGCTTCTTTATTCTCATCGCTTAAGTGATGATCATCGTTCAGCAGTGTTCCATCCACATCTAATGCAATCAGTTTGTATTTCATACCCCACCATCCTTGTCTGTCTGTTTATCATATCGCCTATATATTAAGCAAGCTTACCAAAGTCCGGTCAACGAGAAATCGCACTTTAATTAAGCCTGTATTAAATCGCCTAGCGAGACTCCGGTGTCAGATCTGCCGCTCCATCTGCTGCTGTCAACAGCTCCAGTTCCGCAGCAGTTAACTCCCGGCAGGCACCCAGCGGCAGACTTTCATCCAGCTTTAATTCCCCCATCGATACCCGCTTCAAAAAAGTCACCTTTTTTCCTACGGCGATGAACATCCGCTTCACCTGATGGAATTTCCCTTCCGTTATGGTAAGAGAGATCTGCGAGATCGTCTTACTGCCGCGTTCCCGGCTGAGAATCGTTAATTGTGCGGGTAGTGTGACATAACCGTCCTCCAACTCGACCCCGGCGGCAAATGCCGCGACATCATCGGCATCCACCTCTCCCTCTACCGTGGCCTCATAGGTCTTTGGCACATGCTTGCGCGGGGAGAGCAGCTCATGGGCAAGCTTGCCGTCATTGGTGAGCAGCAATAGTCCGACGGTATCCTTGTCCAGCCTGCCGACAGGAAACGGTTCGAACTGCGCGTGCTCCGGCTTTAACAAATCAAGCACGGTCCGGTCCCTTTTGTCTTCAGTGGCAGACAATACGCCAGGCGGCTTATTCATCATCAAATACACATATTCACGGTAGCGGACCGGTTCACCGGCCACCTCAATCTTGTCTTTATAGGGGTCAACATGAAAACCGCTGTCTTTGACCACAGCACCGTTCACAGTGATTAGTCCCTGCTTCGCTTGTTTGCGAATATCACTTCGGGAGCCAATGCCCATATGGGACAGCACTTTATCAATCCGTTGTTTCTTATTTCCTGGTGCGCTCATGCCTTAAGTCCACCTCCAGCCTGCGGGATATTCATTCTTAAGCATACCTTCCTGCCATTTCGCCCAGCCGGCACTGAAACCGTCGATACAGACAAGTACATAGCCCTTGCTTGTACTTTCGGGCTTCACGGACAGGCGTTGTTCAGGAATAGCCAGCGTTTCGCCTTTCAGATAGGACACCGCCTCGCCGTTCCCGCTGGACAGAGACAGGCTGCGGCAGCACTCAGACGGCTTCAGCGCAGTAGCCAGCGGATGGCCAGGTATAAACCTGCCGCTGCGCACATGGCCTACATACCAGCCCGGGCGGATGGTCTTCAGTCCATCCAGCGCTTCTTTTGGCAGCGGGGAGATGTACAGGTGGTCGCCGAACATCACCGGACAACCATCCGGCTGCCAGCCAAGCTGCTCCCTGCAGAACTCGGCAAATGCTGCAAGCGCAGCCTCTTCCCCGGAACCCTGCGGCTCGCGTCCCTTCGGTGCGCTGCCTTTGCCTGAAGCGCGTCCGCCTTTGCCTCCGCGTCCGCCATCCCCTCTGCCGCCAGGCGCTTTGGCCGCCATCGGAGCCTTTCCCCTCTTGCTGTGCACGGAAACCGGGAGCGCGGTGTCCGCGTTCCCGGTATCTCCCTGCGCAGCAGAGCTTCCGTCATGGCGGAGCACCGCCATGAAATGGCCTTCGCCCTTGACCTTATGCGGCCATAGCCGCGCTGCCTCGGGCAATTCACCGAGTCCCGGCGAGAAGCTGCCTGCCCCCCCAGCCGGAACCGCTGTAAACTGCGGATGGCTGGCGAGAAACTCCAGAATGGAACCCTCATTTTCCTCGGGAGCAAAGGTGCAAGTCGAATAGACTATCGTTCCGCCTGGAGTTAATGCTTCCGCGGCTGAACGTAGTATATCCCGCTGCATATCGGCATACTTCCGGGGGGTTCCCGGCTCCCACTGCTTCACCATATCTTCGTCTTTGCGGAACATGCCCTCGCCGGAGCACGGCGCATCGATCAGAATACGGTCGAAAAAACCCGGAAAAGCTGCGGCAATCCGATCCGGGCTCTCGTTCAGCACAATGCCGTTTCTGACGCCGTACAGCTCCAGATTTTTGGCCAGAGCCTTGGTCCGCTCCGGGTGAAGATCGTTACTAATGAGCAGCCCTTGGCCCTGCAGCTTGGCGGCAATCTGAGTGGATTTACCGCCTGGAGCGGCACACAGATCGAGTACACGGTCGCCCGGCTGTACATTAAGCAGCTCAACCGGTGCCATGGCACTCGGTTCCTGTATGTAATATAAGCCGGCATGGTAATAGGGATGTTTGCCCGGTCTTGTCCCATCTTCCGTATAGAATCCTGTGGGACACCAGGGAATGGGCTGGAGCTCAAACGGCGAGCGTTCCAGCAGCTCCTGGACCGTAATCTTCAGTGTATTGACACGGATACCTCCATAAGGTGTTTGCTTATAGGTGTCCGCAAATTGCTCATATTCCGTTCCCAGCAGCTCCTTCATACGTTCTATGAAAGTGCTGGGCAGTTGTGCCGCCATGTTGCCGTCCTCCTGCTGTGTTACCTGAATTTAGGGAAATAATAGTTCAAGGAACACCCCTGCGGGGTGTTCCTGATGATGTAGCGATATCTCAGCATCTTATTTACGATGCGCTTTGTCCGGCCGCTGTGGTCCGCGCCGCTGGGGTTGATTCGGCGTAATGCCAGCCGCTGCCAGCTTAACTTCTTCAGCCAGTGCCGGATCAAGAATGTCGATCGTCAGATCATAATACGGAAACGGATGAGCTTCATAAGCCTTCAACTGCTCTGCATATATACCGGCTTCCAGCACCAGCTTGGCAAGATCGATGCCCAAGGAATCACCAGGATAGGTTCCAAGCACTTCATGTGCCCGGATCATCATGATCGCTGCGCCTCGGACATTGTTATTACGGAAATGATACAGCCCCACTGCTACCTGTAGAAGGGCTTTGTACAAAGGATTACGTTCCTGCGCCAGCCAAAGCTCTTCAAGGACCTCATGGCATTCAAAATAATCTCTGTCACGGTTGAAGTAGACCAGGTAAGCCAGGTAAAGCGGTTCATAAGCCATCCGGCAGACTGTCTTTCTTCGCACTTGAGAGCAATTCACGCACATGGACCAGCAGTTCTTTCATGGCTTCCATATCCTGTGCCTGCCAGATCACGTTGAACCGCTCCTGGCTTTCAATCGCCTCATTCACCAGATGATGGAAATACAATTGATGAATCGCCTTAAGCAATTGAGTAGTCGTGTTTGAGTTTTCCTCGAATGTCTTTTGTGCTTCTAGAATTTCTTCACGGATGCTGGACATTTCACTATCCAGAATCGACGCGGCCTCCGCAGCTGTTTTCAGGCGTATCCGCATTTCATCCGGCAGGCTTTCGCGGTATTTATAGTTCAGGGAGTGTTCGATCGTTGCCCAGAAATTCATCGCGAGTGTACGGATTTGAATTTCGGCAAGTACAATCTTTTGTCCCAGAGCGGTTTGCACAGGATATTTAATAATCATATGGAAGCTGCGGTAGCCGCTTTCCTTATAATTTGTGATGTAATCTTTCTCATACAGCACTTCAAGATCTTTGCGGGCGCGGATATATTCCGCCACTCTGCGGATATCTTCAACGAACTGGCACATAATCCGTATGCCGGCGATATCTTCAATGCCTGTTTCCAGATCCTCCATCTTCACATTAAGCCGCTGGGCCTTCTCCAGTATGCTGGACAGCCGTTTTACACGTCCTGTTACGAACTCAATCGGCGTATATTCTTCTCTTTTCTTAAGCTCCGAGCGCATTGTTTTAAATTTAACCTTAAGTTCCTCCACAGTCTGTTCATATGGAAGCAAAAAAGTTCCCCAGTCCCTGCCGTCCATCGCCTTCGTCCTCCTGTCCATTCATCCATCAGTGATGATCGGCGCCCACCGCTTCTAGGATATGAGAGAATCCGTCCCGCCGCAGCAGCTGCCTAAGTCCTGCATGCAGTCTGCGGTTAACCTCCGGTCCTTCATAGATGAGAGCCGTATAAATTTCAACCAGGCTTGCACCTGCCCGGATTTTGTCATAAGCATCCTGGCTGCTAAAAATCCCGCCCGAGCCAATGATTGGCAGCTTCCCGCCGGTCTGGCGGTAAATACTGCGGATAATATCTGTAGAACGGTCTCTCAGCGGCTTACCGCTAAGCCCTCCTGTTTCTCCGGCTTTCTCACTGGTCAATCCTTCTCGGCTCAATGTCGTGTTAGTGGCAATTACACCATCTACTCCCGCCTCCGAAAGTGTATGTACCATGAATTCCAGTTCACTGTCGCTGACGTCCGGAGCAATCTTGACCAGCAGGCTTTTAGCTATTCCGCTCTTGTTCCGCTGGATCGCCATCTCTTCTTTGACCTCGGCCAGCAGATTTGACAGCTCGCTTCCATGCTGAAGACTGCGCAAATCCGGTGTATTCGGAGAGCTGATATTGACCACAAAAAAATCACCGTACGGATATAGCGTACGGATACACTTGCGGTAATCCTCATGCGCCGTTTCATTCGGAGTAGCTTTGTTGCGCCCGATGTTGACAGCTACCGGTATCCTGCGTTTCTTAAGTGCCTTTAGCCGTTCCGCCATTGCCTCCGCACCTTCATTATTGAAGCCCATCCGGTTGATGAGCGCTTCGTCCGGAAGAAGACGGAACAGGCGCGGACTGTCATTGCCGGGCTGTCCTTTGGGGGTTACCGTACCAACCTCCATAAATCCGAAGCCGATTGACGAAAAGCCTCCCACCGCCTCGGCATTTTTGTCCAGTCCCGCTGCCAGTCCCACCGGAGTGGGGAAATGCAGCCCGAACAGATCCACTGCCATATCCGCAGTTTCAGGTACACCGTACATCAAACGCATGGCCGCGCTGCCGCCCGGAACCAGTGCCGATTTGTTTAATCCGCCTATGACGAGATGATGTGCCTTCTCCGGGTCCATTTTAAAGAAAATAGGTTTGCCAAAATGTCGATACAGCACCGTTCTCGCTCCTTCAAGGGATCACTCGATTCGTCCTCCGACTCCCCGTTTCTGTTAGTTTTCTTCTTAATTTTATCCGTTTCCGGGGGAAAAGAAAAGTTTTTTGGGTTGCGGAGTTTCCGGGCTGAAGTGGAGAGTATAGTAATTTTCTCCTAAACCCATTACAATGTAAGGGTAATCACCGATCAAGAGAGAAAGAAGGATGGCAATTATGTCAACTAAACGTAAACCTCCAACACTTCAGCAGAAGAAAGAAGAAGTAAACCGCAAAGCAATCCTGTGGATTAGCGCAAGTCTGGTCTTGCTGGTGCTTCTCATCATTGTTCTATTTATTGTAGCAGGCAATTAATTCAGCCAGTGGTAGACTTTGTTGGGGTTGGTCTGATTTCGAGGTGCTCCAGAGGGGAAACGGTCCTCCGGAACCAGCAGCTCCTCAGGCAAAACCCCTTTACTAATCTGCACCTTCGTTCCCCTGGGTACAAGTGCGAATAACTCCTCCACATCCTTACGGCTCATGCGGATACAGCCCAGCGACTCATCCTTTCCGATGCTTTCCGGTTCATTGGTGCCATGGATCGCATAATTGCTGTCTGAGAGCTGCATGCCCCGGCTGCCAAACTCCCCGTTATCATGGCCATTCGGATTAACCACCTTATCTGTAATTGCAAAAGCACCTTCAGGAGTCTTATCTCCACCCAGCCCTACCGCATAGTTCCGCAGAATAACCGAGCCGCTGGTCACTGCCAGACGGTGATTTTGTTTATCCACAATAATAGTAAGAGATCCGGTGAAAAAAGGCATTTCCTGCGCTGTTTCTCCTGCTGCCCCAGCTCCGCCTCCGCCATCGGCTGCTGCTTGCGCTTCCTGATTCTCTTCCCCGCCAGTTCCGCCTGCTGGCTGTTCGGATAAGGAATCCGCTGTTGAAGCACGCAGTGAGGCGAATTTCTCCTTCATCAGCGGTGTAGCCGCGCCAAGCCAATTGCCGGGAAAAGCACCTGTCAGCTCTTTTAGGGATTGAGGCAGATTCCCTTTGCTGCTCTTATAAGCGCGCATTGCGCTCCATAAAACAGCTAATTGCTCCTGCTGCTCCTGCCACTGCGCCGCCTGCTTCTGCAGCTCCCCGGATTCCGGCGGCTGACATTCACAACGGGCCTGATCATAGGATTGGTAGACAATGCGCCCGTTATCATTCTTCACCAGAGTTGCAGTAAGCGGCAGCTTCTTTTTCCATACCAGCCATTTCCCGGAACGCTCCATCCCCATGATGGCAGTCATTACTGGACTCTTGCTCTTTACAATAGCCGCAAACGCTTGGCTAGAAGCGGCTGCATCTCCGGCCATGGCTGTAAAAGCCAGCTTTGGCGGTTGTTCACTATGCTCTTCCTCTGCAACTGTCTCCTGGGCATCGGCAGCCAGCTGTGCAGGAACGTCCTCACCATCATCCAGCAGGGATTCCAGAGTAATCCCGGAGTCTGCTTCGGGCGATACCGCCGGGGGCAGGAACAATAACAGCAACAGTACGAGAGCCACCAGCATCCTGCGCTTCCTCAGCTTGGACTGATGACGTTCATGCGCCACTTTCAGCAGCCCATCCTCATATTCGCGCAGCATATCCGCGGGAACCTTGCTGCGTTCAAAAGCCTCATATACTTCTCCGGCCTGATTGAAGCAGTAATTAGCTTTCCCCTGCTGGCCGTTCTTATAGTATTCCTTACCAAGCAAGTACCATGCCATCTTGTTATCAGGATGCATTTGGACATATGCCTTAAGATGCTGCGAATTTTTCATCGGGGCCTCCGCGGGTGATTGATTCATATATTCCTTATATCGGCCAGTTCATCAAAAAAAGACATCCCAGCCGAATTTTTGCCGGCGAAGAGATGTCTTTATGCAAGAAGAAACGGCTTTGCCGTCTTTATGGAGGGATGGTACCGTTCCTGAGAAATAGAAGGATAATTTATAATGTAAACAAATACATCCTTATATTTAAAATATAAGGATCAAATATAAGCTTACGCCTTATATCTGATCCTTATGCTGTGAAGAACTAACCGCTTAGAAGATTAACCTTCTTTGTTGAAAGGTACATCCGCAATTTTAATGGAATCCGTTGGGCATCCGTCAGCCGAATCCTGAAGATCATCAAACAGATCATCCGGAATCGCTGTGCAGCCGCGGTTGCTGTCATTCTCATAAATCACTTCTGCCAAACCTTCGTCATCGTAATCAAAAATATCAGGAGCCGTTGCGCCACACGCACCGCAAGCGATGCAAGTGTCTTTTTCGACCCAAGTGTACTTAGCCATTTTATCTCTGCCTCCCGTTAAACAATACAGCCTGCAGTTGCAGCCTGTTATTTCAATCATATTAATATAAATAGAATACAATTTCAATGAATTTTCAACACGTTTACACAATTGCCGCATTATCTGCGGGTTGTTTTCCTATGCCCGGAAAGGACGATTCAAGCATGATCCGGATCTACACTCTGCAGATTGTCCTTCTGCAGCGAGGTGCCCCGCTCCTTATGATTGCGAAGGCGGGCTGAATGGCTGTCACTGAGCATTCCCGCGGTGAGAACAGCATTTTCACCGAATTTATTGCGCAGCATGTCCATTGTCTTATTCAAGGATTCCTTTTTCGGCTGGCGTTCATAATCGAACAAATCCAGCTGGATCGCCGACTCCTCTTTGGCCGTAAGCCCTTGCAGGGTTACACCCAGCAGCCGCACAGGCTTCTCGTTGTTCCAGTGGCGGGCATACTGCTCGCATACAGCCTTGTAGATATCTTCAGCGCTTTCGGTGGGAGCCTCAAGCTGGCGGGAACGGGTGATAGTCTTCATATCGGGTGTACGGATCGTGAGTTGCACTCCCGAAGCGACCAAGCCTTGCTTCCTTAAGCGACGAGCCACCTGGTCGCTGAGGTTGAGCAGAATCGGCCTGGCTTCAGCCAGCCCGACCACATCTCTCGGCAGCGTCGTCGTATGGCCGATCGACTTGCTCTGTTCCCGTTCCGGATTCACGATGCCATGATCAATACCGTTCCCCGCCCGCTTCAGCCAGGAGCCCATGACTCCGAAATGATCTACCAGAAACTTCTCGTCGGCTGCCGCCAGCTGGCCTATAGTGTAGATGCCTAGTTTACGCAGCTTCTCAGCCGTTTTTCCGCCGATACCGAACATTTCCCCGCATGGCTTGTTCCATAGAATCTCCGGCACATCACGCAGGCGCAGGACGGTGATACCATTGGGCTTCTTCAGATCAGATGCGATCTTAGCCAGCAGCTTGTTAGGGGCAATACCAATGGAGCAGGGAAGCCCAAGCTCCTCCATAATCCGCCGCTGTATAGCTGCAGCAATCTCCAGAGGTGTACCAAACTGCCGGGAACCGGTGATGTCCAGGTAACATTCATCAATCGAGACTGCTTCAAGCAGCGGAGTGTAGCTATAGGCAATCTGCATAAAAGCATTGGAGTATTTCCGGTACAGGTTAAAGTCCGGCTTAATCAAAATTAATGAGGGATAAATCCGCAGCGCTTTCTGTACTTGCATACCTGTAGAGATTCCATACTTCCGCGCCGCATAGGAACAGGTGACGATTATCCCTCTGCGCAGCTCCACACTGCCTGCTACTGCCGTCGGTTTGCCTTTATATTGAGCAGGATCTTCCGCATCATGCACAGAGCAGTAAAATGCGTTCATATCCACATGCAGAATGACCCTGCCGCTCGTCGGGTAATACTGATCCACGTTCTGCACAATATCTACCTTCTTATCTTCATGGTTCCATTGTTAAATTCAGCATACCTCTTTCGCCGGCGGGAGGTCAACCAAGCAGCAGCCTCCTGTAAAGTTCTTTGTTACATTCCCGCGTAAAAATGCTATAATATAAAAATTATTTACCCCATACGTATGCTTCCGGAGTCAGTTTTGTACGCAGCTGTTCCTCAGAAGCCATGCTCATCAAACTTTTAGGAGGACTCTTATGTCTAAGTCCATTTCCATCTTCGATACGACACTGCGCGACGGCACCCAAGGCGAGGGCATCAGTCTGTCGGCAGATGACAAGCTGAAGATTGCTAAGAAACTCGATGATCTGGGTGTGCATTATATTGAAGGTGGCATCCCGGGAAGCAATAATAAAGACATTGAGTTTTTCAAAAGAGTCAAGGAACTGTACCTAAATGCCAAAATTACCGCATTTGGCAGCACTCGCCGCAAAAACTCCCTTGCTGAGCATGATGAGAATCTGCAAAGAATGATCGACGCCGGAGTGCCTGCGGCTACTCTAGTCGGAAAGTCATGGGATTTTCATGTGCATACCGCACTGCAGACTACCTTAGAAGAGAATCTTGCCATGATCGGTGATTCCATTGCTTATCTCAAACATAAAGGCCTCGAGGTCATCTTCGATGCTGAGCATTTCTTCGACGGCTTCAAGAACAATCCGGAGTATGCCTCCGCTGTGCTTGCCAAGGCCCGGGAAGCCGGAGCAGACTGGCTCGTGATGTGCGATACAAACGGCGGCACACTCCCTAATGAAGTTTATGACATCGTGTCAGCAATGTCGGGGCAACTGTCCGGCGCTTCACTTGGCATCCACACCCATAACGACTGCGAACTTGCAGTAGCCAATGCACTCAGTGCTATTAGTGCCGGTGCCCGCCAGGTGCAGGGTACCATTAACGGCTATGGTGAACGCTGCGGCAATGCCAACTTATGCTCTATTATTCCAACACTTCAACTTAAAATGGGTTATCACTGCATACCCGGGGATTCACTCCCGCAGCTGACCAACACCGCCAGATATATCAGCGAAGTAGCCAACGTAAATATGCCGGTGAATCAGCCATACGTCGGAACCGCTGCTTTTGCCCATAAAGGGGGCATTCATGTCTCAGCCATCCTGCGTGATTCACGTACCTACGAGCATATTGCACCGGAATTGGTCGGCAATAAACAGCGTGTACTTGTCTCTGAGCTTGCTGGCCAGAGTAATGTCCTGTCCAAAGCGCTGGATATGGGGCTAAGCCTCGATCCTACCAGCGAGCAGGCCCGCAAGGTCATTGACAAGATCAAAGACCTGGAGCATCAGGGGTACCAATTCGAAGGTGCAGATGCCTCGCTTGAGCTGCTGCTACGCGAAGCCACCGGGGAGCTGAATGAGCTGTTCACTTTCGAATCCTTCAAAATGCTTGTTGAAAAGAACGCCGGCCAGCCTGTTGTCTCCGAAGCCTTTGTTAAACTTCGGGTTGGCGGAGACAGTCTGTATACAGCCGCTGAAGGTAATGGACCTGTCAATGCACTCGATAATGCATTACGTAAAGCGCTGCAGACCTATTTCCCTCAGCTCGATGAAATGCACCTCTCCGACTATAAGGTGCGGGTACTCGATGAGCAGGATCAGACCGCTGCGAAGGTACGAGTCTTGATAGAATCCAAAGACTTCAATCATACATGGAGTACGGTCGGGGTATCCAGCAATGTAATTGAAGCAAGCTGGGAAGCTTTGGTTGACAGTATGCGTTATGCTCTTCTTGGACAGATTTCGCTGGAAAATCAGCATAAGAACAGCAATGAACCTAAGGGATTAGTTAACCACTAAAGTTCGTTTCTCTGAAAAGGCATAACACACCATAAAGCCCCTTTGCAGCCAGGATATCCTGTACGCAAAGGGGCTTTAGGCAGATTTCCGTATGCCTTAAGAGCCGGTAAGTGAAATAATCTTCTTTTCCAGCTCCTCGGCTGTCAAAGCACCAAGTACAACCTCTGCAATCACACCATTTTTGTCAATCAGCACATTGGTTGGAAACACCTGGCCCTGATATTTGTCAAATACTTTACCTTTACTATCAAACATCACCGGAAAAGCCAGCATATACTTCCTGATGAACCGTTCCGCGTTCGGCTTATAATCCTGGCTCGTTACGTTGATTCCGTAAATATCCAGAACATCCTTATATTTAAGCGCCATTTTATTCAGTTCAGGTGCCTCCAGCTGGCAGGGTTCGCACCACGAAGCCCAGAAGTTCACAATAAGCGCCTTCTGTCTGGGCCCGCCCACTTTATACACCTTCCCGGTGCTGTCCTCCAGAGAGAACGCTGGGGCTGCCAGACCCGCACCTGCACCGCTTGCGGACGCAGACGCCTGCTGCTCAATGACAGGAACCGTCTCCGGCTCTGTCTTAAAGCGGTGCTCTATCGCAAGCACAGCCAGAAATACAATCAGGGCCACAACCGTTAGATTACGTTTATTAACAGCTCTCATCAGTATGTCTGTCCTTTACAAATGGGATGGGTTGCTCCTATTGTACCCTCAATGCAGGCAGTTTCAAACCATCTGTAAAATAAAAAAGAGGATCCCGTCAAAGACGGAATCCTATGAAGAGAGAGGGGTAAATACTTGACAGCATACCAGGGAACAACCCCGCCGATAAGGCTGGATTCCTCCGTTCAGCTCATGCTGGGGAAGCACTTGCTGACCTGCTTTCCGCATGAAGCATGCGGATTACTGCTGGGCACTGCCGCAGCGGGGGGCATGCTCATCAGCAACTATGTGCCGATGAGCAACGTAGCGCCTGACCCGCTGCATGCATTTGTTCCCGACCCGCGGGAATGGGTCAAAGGGCTCTACAGCGAACCGGCTCCCATTGGCCTGTTCCATTCCCATCCAAGCTCACCGCCCTGGCCATCTGCTGCCGACGTGCAGGGTCTATCTTCCTTGGGGCCGCAATTCAAAGTTTATCTGATCGGCTCCCCCGGCAAAGATAACCCTGAGCTTCCGGTACTAAATGGTTTCATTATTGACCGGCAACGTGGAACTGACGGCAGCCTAAGCCAGCAATTATTGCATACCCAGCTCTATGCTCTGCTCAAGTAAGCATAAAGATCTCCCAGTGTTTCCACCTGGCGTTTCTGCGAAATTTCCCGGAGATAGGACACCCATAGTCGGGCAGTCATCTTAGCATCCTCCAGGGCGTTATGCCGCCCTTCGATGGGGATTTCATGTACCGCGAGCAGCTCATCCAAGGTATAATTGCTGCGGTGCGGCTCCAGCCAGCGGGCCAGCATCATCGTGTCCAGTACCCTGTGGGTAAGCTGTACCTTTGAAGTTTTCCACAATGCAGCGTTTAGAAAGGCTTTGTCATGCGCACTCCCATGGGCCACAAGCACACGCTGGCCTACAAACGACATGAAATTATGAAGGCCGTCGATCAATGAAGGCGCGGATGATGTCATCTCCTCGGAAATTCCCGTAAGTCTAGTAATATTGTCCGGTATCGACGTCTGGCAATTCACGAGTGTGTAAAAGCACTCATCTTCTTTGATTTCTTCACCGACCACCCGGATTGCTCCAAAGGACATAATTTCATCGCCATGCTGATGAGAGAACCCGGTAGTTTCCAGATCGAATATGACCGTCTCCAGTTCGGAAAGCGGGGTATGCAGTACTTCAGGTCGCCGCTTCTCGCGCATGAGTGATCGGATAAAGGCCATTTGCTGCGCGGTTTGCTGTGCCGATTCCCCGCCTCTCATCGATGCAATGGCGGAGGGCATTCCGCCTTGCCTCAGATTATTCCAGAATCCTCCGCCTTTATTTGGCTCCTTCATGACTGCCTCCTTTCCGCTGACCGGAGCTGACGCTGCAGAGCCCTGTGTAAGCGTCTGACCAGCAGCAGACTTTCACGCAGCTCAGACATGAGCTGCTTATTCTTCAAAGCATTGCCGGAAATATAGTCACTACTCGACAACATACCATCACGTTCAACGAAAGGTGTGTTCACCCGCATCCGCAACGCCGTCAAAAAAGCCCGCCGGATATTTTCAAGATGCTCGTATTTGTCCATTTCACTAAGCTTTTCAATTCTTTTAAGCGTAGAACTGTCCTCAATTCCATGCAATAGCGCTAAATGTCTAACAATATTGACAAGCGGGATATAGACACCATATTTAATATCAAATCCCCCGGCATTATCGCCGAATCGTTCTGTGAGAACCTGTCCAAGCAGGTTAAGCGTTGCTTTGTGACGTACGGTATTGCGCAGAACCGCAGTACTCAATTTCTCGTTGTCCACAAAGCCGGCATGAAAGGCTTCCCTCCATTCAGCCGACAGTTCAGCACTTCCCGCTACATGTCTCATATCAGAAGCGATAATAAGATACCTTATCGGTTCCCATTCCATCTGGCCCATCCAGCTCTGCAGCTGCATTTTCCATTCCGGAAGTGTCTTGCTCCATAACTGCTCAGAGCACATTACCTTTCCTTCACATTTTTCAAAGCCCACTTCTTCAAGCACATCGGACAACATCCCGCCAAAAGTGGTGAAATAACGATTCTTATCGTCATCCGGTTCTCCTTCTACAATCAGGCCGTTATCCTGGTCGCTCCAGAGCGTAGCTTCCTGTCTGCCAGCGCTGCCAAATACAATAAAGGAATAGGCGCAGGGAGGCAGGCCGTAGCCCGCCTCCTTCATCTGCGCCTCACAAATGTTTACCGCCGTCTTAGCAATCAGATCGTGCATCGCGTTGACACGGTCCATCCATTCCTCAATTGGAATAATGTTCAACTGCTCCAGAAGTACTTGCTGGCAGGCCGTGCGCCTGCCCTTAAGTTCCTGCGGCGAACCGGCCGTTGCGATGGACAAGTATCGCTTATCTTCATTCCAGTCTGTCAATTCCATCGAAGCCAATCGGTCCGCCCCCCGTCAGTAATGTTATCAGTTATTTCCGGGTTTTGGATTCCGATTCTGCAATCAGTTTCATTTGCTCAGGATAACCGTAAGTACCATGCTCACTGATATCCAGACCCATCAATTCTTCCTCTTCTGTAACACGCAGGCCAATAGCCAGCTTGATTACATACAGAATGATGAAGGACATCACGGCCACGAATACGAAGGTGCCGGCTACACCAAGCGCCTGAACGCCGAGCTGGTGGAATCCGCCATCGTAGAACAGACCAGCTTTACCTACAAGTGCACCTTTTTCAATCAGATCCGGATCTGCGAAGAGACCCGTGGACAATGCGCCCCACATCCCGGCAATACCGTGTACAGAGAATGCATAAATTGGATCATCAAGACCAGCACGTTCCAGCCATTGCGAAGTCATGAATGTGAATGCTCCTGCAACCAGACCGATGATGATAGCTGCCCAAGGCTGTACATATGCGCAGGCACCTGTGATAGCAACAAGCGCTGCCAGTACGCCATTCAGCATAGCCGGAATGTCAGACTTACCAAAGTACAGCCAGGAAGCAATCAATGCAGCCAGACCCCCAGCAGCCGCGGCAATGTTAGTTGTCAGGGCTACGTGTCCGAAGAACCCGCCCATTGGAGACAAAGCACTACCTGGGTTGAAGCCGAACCAGCCGAACCAGAGGATGATTACACCGAGTACGGTGAACACTTGGTTGTGGCCTGGAATAATAACCGGTTTACCTTCTTTGTTGAACTTGCCTAGACGAGGTTTAAGCAAGATTGTAGCAACTACCGCTGCCGTTGCGCCTGTAAGATGGACTACTGTGGAACCTGCATAATCCTGCATGCTCAGTTCAGCCAACCAGCCGCCGCCCCATACCCAGTGAGCTACGACAGGATAGATGACTACAGAGAACAGAATACCGAAGATAATGTATACGCTCAGCTTAGCACGTTCAGCCATACCACCGGATACGATAGCCAGGGAAACTGCTGCAAAAGCCATTTGGAACAGGAATTTAACGTTAAGGGTGACATCGGAGAATCCTAGGGCATTATCGAAGGATGCAGCTTGTGGATCCCCAGCGTACCAGAAGCCTGTAGTTCCGAAGAAGCTGTTGCCGTTACCAAAGCCTAGACCGAACCCGAGTGCCCAGAAGCACAAACACGCAATAGCCAGTGTCAGTACCGTTTTACCGGCAACGTGACCTGCGTTCTTCATCCGGACCGAACCGGCTTCAAGCATTGCAAACCCAGCTTGCATAAAGAATACTAAGATAAATGCCAGAAACGTAAACGCCGTATCCAGACCGATCTGTAAATCCGGTGTTGCCGGTCCATCAGCAGCAAAGGCACTGACAGGGTAGATCATCAGCGTAACCATGGCCAGAAACATCATCAACATCTTTTTCTTCATCTTAACCCCACTCCCCAATGTTATATTTTCTAACAAAGCGTGAAACTCTTAATGTCATTATAATCAGAAGTCAGGTAAATTGACAAGACTATTTTTTTGATTGCATTTAATTTATTTAGAACGAAGATGAATTCTACACTTTTTGACCTTATTTATACATTATTACTGATGGGTAAAGGATTTTCGCCTAATCCACAGATTATTTCCCCTGCAAACGGATACAGTCACTTCATCTTCTTTAATGTATTTTTATTAGCTCTTGGGCTTAAACATGCTCCTCTATGTTAAATAATCTACTCCTTTCTTTCTAATAAAGTGAAAAACAAATGCGAATTAACAACAGCTACCATTTTTTATAATGACAAGTCCGCCAAAAAATGATTGCCATCTATAAATATCACATCAAATGTTAGATTAATCTCAAGCGCGCCCTATAGCCCCCTTTTTCCCTAAACCTCGCACGGGGGTTCATCGGCATCCTGAAAGAAATGGTATCGCCATGCTATTTGCAGAATCTATGCAGCCCGCCTTGCATATACATAAAGTAAGTATGACGTTTGACTGTACGGTTCGTCATTTGGTATCATTTGATATAGAAGCATTTAGTTAAAAAACTGCTGTCATTCGAGCTGAATGAATTCGCAAGGAAGGTGAAATAGCATGGGGATATGATCCTGTACCGGATTGGAGAACTTGCCAAGGCTGCCAATATTAGTGAACGAACCATCGATTACTATACAAAACTGGGGCTAATCGCTCCGGAATCAAGAAGCATGAAGAATTACAGGCTGTACAGCCATGAAACTTTAATTGCCTTGGAACGTATTAATCAACTTAAGCAAGAGAAATATACATTGGAAGAAATTAAATCCATGATGAGCAAATGGAATTCAGCTACTCCTGAAACTGATGTTTCGGACAAACTTGTCCTGCTGGAGCTTCAGATGCAGCGTTTGGAACGTGAAGTGAAAGCACTGGAACCGATGATCAGCGGTTTAAAGCCAGTTCAAGCTAAACGAGCACTTGCCGCTCTGATTCCGCAAGGTGTTGCCTGCATGGAAGCGATCCGGCTTCTGCTGACACAGGGGCCGCCAATGTAATTCAACTCACTTACATTACTTGGAGGAATGAAAGATGGCTTTAATGTATCTATTAGTAATTATTGCATTTCTATTTTCGTTGTGGGCCCAGTTCCGGGTAAAGGGCAATTTTAATAAATGGGCTAAAGTGGCCAACATGAACGGCTTAACCGGATACGAAGCAGCACGGCGCATGCTCGATGCCAACGGTCTGCATGACGTTCCCATCGAACCGGTCCGAGGAACATTGTCCGACCATTATGATCCGATCCACCGGGTTGTCCGGCTGTCCGAGCCAGTCTATTACGAGAGCTCTATCGCCGCCGTCTCCGTGGCCTGCCACGAGATCGGTCATGCCATCCAGCATAAAGAACGTTATCCGATGCTGGCACTTCGCCACCGGATGTTCCCGGTCGTTAATTTTGCTTCCGGCGTAGCTCCCTTCATGCTGCTGGCAGGTTTTCTGTTTAGCTCCATGAATCTGGTCGGTCTGGGGATTATCTTCTTCTCCGCCGCTGTAGCATTCCAGCTGGTAACACTTCCGGTAGAATTTAACGCCAGCAGCCGCGCCCGCCAGGTCATGGTCGAACAAGGCTTCATCCGTAACGAAGAAGAACGCGGTGTGGCTAAGGTGCTGAATGCAGCCGCCTTGACTTATGTCGCTGCTGCTTTGGTATCGTTGCTTGAACTTCTGCGCTTGATCATGATGTTCCTTGGCAACCGCAACTAAGCTTAATTCCAGCTTTCGCGCATCACTGAACAAGCAATACCCCGGAAGGCTACGAGCCTACCGGGGTATTGTTGTTTTTGTCTTTGAAATAAGTGAGCAGGAACGTAAGGAAGGATCTGGCCACCAGCGGCAGCTTCCCTTCACTGCGGTGAATGATACCCACGGTGCGGGTTATAGTCGGCTCCACCACCCTAACCTGGGCTGGCTGCATCGGGTTCGTCTGATACAGTGCCGTTTCCGGAAGCAGGCTTACCCCCATCCCCGCAGCCACCAACCCGCGGATCGTGTCCGTCTCTCCGCCCTCAAAGGCAATCTGCGGTTTAAACCCTGCCTGAACACAGGCCTGCCATACGATTGGCCTTAAGGAATACCCTTGGCTAAACAATACGAATTTATCATCACGCAGCTGTTCCAGACGGATTACCGCTTCTCCAGCAAGCGGATGATGCTGCGGCAGAATCGCGAACAGTTCCTCAGTCATCACGATATCTCCGGCGACATGACCATCATTTTCCGGAAAAGGGGAAATGAACGCCAGATCTACCTCGCCCGATATCACATCTTTGATCAAAGAAGAGTAAGTCCCTTGTTTGAAGCGGAACCTGACATTAGGATACAGGCGCCGGAATTCCGCTACAATAGTAGGAATCAGATGAGTGCCAAGGCTGTGCGGAAAGCCGATGCGGATTTCACCGAGCTCCGGGTCTAAAAATTCATGCACCTCAGCCACAGATCGCTCCAAATCCTTCAGCAGCGACTCTACCCGCTTACAAAAAAGCTGCCCAACGGGGGTAAGCTGCAGATTCCGGCCCTTTTGCATAAACAAGTCCACCCCAAGCTCCTGCTCCAGCTGATGAATCTGGCGGCTTACCGCTGATTGGGCTACATGCAGCTCTTCTGCCGCTCTGGTGACATGCTCTTTTTGGGCAACCTTCAAAAAATACTGCAGCTGTCTTAGCTCCACTTCCCCATCCTCTCCTATCTTCTGCGTCTTTTGAAAATACGGATAATCAAACCATACAGGAAAAATCCGGCCACCAAACCGCCCAAATGGGCTTTCCAGTTAATATTCGGCGTAACAAAAGACATAATAATCCCCACGACTAACAGCCCGTACAGCGTTTTACGCGAGCCTTCATCCATCATCCCTCGCTGAATCGCGGCAATATATAAAAACGCACCATAGATCGCATAAATCGCCCCCGAAGCCCCGACAGAAACTGTGGCCGTGTACGGTTCAGGCGTGCCGCCCAGAGCAACCGAAAGAATATTAGCCAAAAAACCGCCGATCACATAGAGGATTGTATACCGCCACCAGCCCAGCAGGCGCTCCAGCGGAGGTGCAAACACCAGCAGAGAGAAGCTGTTAAAGAACAAGTGGGCAAACCCGTTATGCAAAAAGGTCGCAGCAAAATATCGCCATAGCTCTTCCTTCTCCGGACCGTTGTCCACAACAGCTCCGAACTTCACAAGTGTATCGAGGTTGGTTGAACCGCCGTTCAGTGACACAATGATGAACATCAGCACATTCGCCAACAGCAGAATAACCGTTACTGGATAATACCGCAGATAGCTTTTCCAATTCTCATAACGTATAAATATCATCGCACCCATCCTTTATGTATGTTGTCCGTTGGACTTTAACCTTCTAAAAAGATTATAATTTATTCTGGCAGTAACAATCCAATAATGCAATTCAAGGAGGAAACAAGGACATGACGCAAGAAAGAACAGGCGTAGCCACATTTAAAGGCAACCCGATCACTCTCGTGGGCCCTAAACTTCAGGCCGGAGATGCCGCACCGGATTTCGTGGTAAGCAAGAACCTGCTGGAGGATAGCTCCCTCAGTGATTATGCCGGCAAAATTAAGCTGATCAGTGTTGTGCCTTCCCTGGATACAGGCGTATGTGATGCCCAGACCCGCCGTTTCAACAGCGAAGCCGCAGAGCTCGGTGACGATGTGGTCATCCTCACCATCAGCACGGACCTGCCATTCGCCCAAGCCCGCTGGTGCGGCGCTGCCGGCATTGACCGGGTTATCACCCTCTCGGATCACAAAGAAACGGCATTCGGACAAGCTTATGGCGTGCTGATCAAGGAATTCCGCCTGGATATGCGCTCTATCTTCGTCGTCGACAAAAACGACAAATTAGCTTACGTAGAGTATCTGAGTGAGATGGCCGAGCATCCTAATTATGAAGCTGCTATCGCTGCCGTGAAGGAATTACTGTAATCACCTCAGTGCTCATTTTGACACATACCATACGTTATCTATAAAAAAAGCGGCAGAAGGTCATCCTTCTCCCGCTTTTTGCTATAGGCAACCTTATTTAATATTGTTTTTTGTACAGTCTCAGCATTTGTCCGAAACCGCATACAATCTCTGAACAACGAAGACCGGTTGAGCTTATTCGGTCTTGTATTTGCCCAGCTTCTTATCAAGCGACTCGAAGAGACGCTGAATGACGCGGTAATTGGCACCCAGATCGCCAAGCGATCCTCTGGAGGCAGAGTACATATCTACACCACAGCGCACCGGCGAGGTGCTCAGGACGGATACGGTAATGTCCAGCGTACGGCCGAATGCCGTTCTTTTCTCCAGGGTAATCTCCCCTACAGATTGCACTTCATGAAGCACCTTGAAACCAGGAACCTTCTTCAGCGTTGACGATACTTCATCCCACGCCTTATCTCTAGAAAGATTGTAATAACGCGTCTTTAAGGCCGGGTCCTTTGCACGGTCGCTTGTTCCGTCATGACTGCGGAATAAACCGACCAAGGTTCTTTTGAGCGACAAAATTTTTCCCCCTCTTCAAATCCCAAGTTCATTATTATCAGTGTAACATTCTTATCCCAGGAACAAAAGAGCATAGCTCACTTTCCTGACCTTCTATGTAGTAAGAGCAGTATCACATACCCTCTCAAAGAAGCAAAAAACCACAAACAAAAAGGTACCCCGTCCCCGCGGATAAGCGGGATACAGGGCACCTTGTCAAAATCAGTAGAAAACCCGCTTATGCCGTCCGGCTACAGTGTCTTCTGAACCTGCTATAGCAGGTGGGTGACCGCAGAAGTCGTTTTTGAATTCCCCACGTCGTATAGACAGGGCTGTTCAGCCGCGCTTCGTAATAAGTCTCCCAAGACATTATCATTGGTTCAAAACAACGAGCAACCGTAACGAACATCGCAGGATTTATAACTATTATATTGCGTTTTGACGAAAAAGTAAACCTGTATGCGCTTTAATTAACACTGGAATAATATTCTCGTCTCTTTTGGCGAAGATTGTTTAGAACATGTTAAATCCGCTTAGGCTTATCCGTTTCGTTAACATCGTCCAAATCCTCATCGTCATCTTCATCATCGTCGTTCATGAGCCGTTCCGCTGCTTCTCTTTCCGCAGCCTCTTGAGCTTCCAGCTCCTCCTGCTTCTTCTTCTCCACCTGCAGCTGCAGTTTGTTATACGTGGCGTAGAAGTTGAAGAAGGCGAACATAGCGATTAAGGTAGGAATACATATTGCGTATAATACCGGGTACCGCAGACCTATATAAACAAGCACCGCTGCACCGATTAGCGTAGAGAATACTCGGATCGGCCGGGCGATCGTCAACAGTACAGAGTTAGTCACTACTTCTTTGAAGGTCATTTGATAATGAACTACGATGGAGAAGAAATTAAACATGGAGACGAACAAAATAATCATCAGCACCAGCATCAGGATCCCTACGATCTTGAAGTTGGCCATTTGTGTCATGTATACGGTCACATCGACGTACATCACAACAAACAGCACGGTATAGATGAGTCCCCCAAGCATGCTCTTGAAATAATTCTCTTTGTACCCCTGGAAAAAAGTGCGGAACGTGCTGACATCCGTATTCCCCATAACCCACTTGCGTACTACTGTGAACAGTGCTGCCGTAGCAGGAAACACAGTGAACGGAGCCAGAATCCCCAGCGTCCAGTTCAGTGTAATCTGTTCATTGGGTCCACCTGCACCCGAACCTAGCATAATCATTTTCATAACTGCCATAAACAGAAACGGAACAGAACACACCGCCCATAATATATTACTGAAAGCGATCCGTGAAATCCATTCCGTGATGCGGTATAAACCGCCCATAGCTCCCTTAAACTCCAATTCCCTTCCTCCTGTCTGTCTCGCGCATACTGCGTATCTTAACTATACCTTTTTGCCCGGAACTTTTCCAGCGCCCAATCCGAGGAATCTGGGTTAGAGTCTAAGCATCCCCTCCGATTCGTCCATATATTAGGATCGTAACCATAATTCCACCCCATTCTAAAGGAGGTTGACCTCATGTCTACACCTGCTGGCTACGGCCTCTGGACTTCTACTGGCACTATTCTCGTTTTGTTCATTCTGCTCGTAATCATCACCCGTACTTTTGTGGTCTAACAACCGGAGCTTCTAACACTTCTCTTCATATCCGCACAAAAAAGAAGACGAGAGCCGCTAATCGGTCTCTCGTCTTCTTCTGTATAACTTAAGCCTGCTGCTTAGATATCGTAATCTTCGCGTTTAGCCGGACGTGCACTTGTGGTACTTGGACGTGACTGCGGCTTGCGGTCTGCGCTGCGACCTGCATCATCACGGTTGCCCTTGTAGCCGCCGCTGCTGCTATTGCCGCCGTAGCCGCTGCTGTATCCACCGCGGGTGCTGCTGCCGGTGCTGCTGTCACGGTTACCTTTATAGCCGCCGCCATAACTGCTGCCGCCGTCACGGTTGCCGCGGTATCCGCCGCTGCTGCCAGTTCCGGAGCCGGTACGGTTACCGCCATAACCGCCGCTAGGCTTGCGTCCGCTGCGGATATCGTTCTTGCCGCCGCGGCGTTTAGCGCGGATCGGATCTTCAGGAGTCAATTCAACCTGTGCATCTTTACTGTCGCCGGTAAGCAGCTTCATTGCTGCAGATAGCAATTGCACAGAATCATATTGTTCCAAAAGCTGAATGGCGATGCCTTTGTATTCGTTCAGTTCTCCAGCTTCAACCATTGCCAGCAGGCGTTCTGCTGTAATGCGTTGTTTACCTTCAATGGCTTCAGCCATGGTAGGCAGCGGTTTACGGGTAATCCGGTGGCGTGTAACACGCTCAATCAGATGCAGGTGATCCATTTCGCGAGGTGTCACGAAGGACCATGCTGTACCTTCTTTACCCGCGCGGCCGGTACGGCCGATACGGTGTACATAGCTTTCCGGATCCTGCGGAAGGTCAAAGTTGATAACATGCGTTACGCCGGATACGTCGAGTCCGCGTGCCGCTACGTCAGTAGCTACCAGAACGTCGATGCTGCCATCGCGGAACTTGCGCATTACCGCATCACGCTGGTTCTGGGACAAGTCGCCATGCAATCCGTCAGCGGAGTAACCGCGCTTCTGCAAACCTTCAGCAAGTTCGTCAACCCGGCGCTTGGTGCGGCCGAAGACGATTGCCAGATCAGGGGATTCCATATCAATCAGACGGCTTAGTGCTTCAAATTTCTGGCGCTCAGGCACTTCAATGTAAGCCTGATCGATCAGCGGTGCACTGATCTGCTTAGGAATTACGGAAACATGCTGCGGGTTCTTCAGGAACTGCTGGGCAAGGCGTTGAATGTTGGGAGGCATTGTAGCTGAGAACAGCATGGTTTGACGTTCTTCCGGAACAAGCTTGAGGATGGATTGGATATCTTCCATGAAGCCCATATCCAGCATTTCATCAGCTTCATCCAGTACGATGGTCTGAACATCATCCAGACGAATGGTTTTACGGTTGATGTGGTCAAGCAAACGGCCTGGAGTACCAATAATAATTTGCGGTTTTTTCTTCAGTCCGCGGATTTGGCGGCCGATATCCTGTCCGCCGTAAATTGCCAGCGAACGAAGTCCTTTGAAGCGGGTCAGTTTGCCGATTTCTTCTGCAACCTGAATGGCCAGCTCACGGGTTGGCGTCATAATAAGCGCCAGGATCTTTTCATCTTCACGGGCGATTTTGGAAATAAGAGGAATACCGAAAGCAGCTGTTTTACCAGTACCCGTCTGGGCCTGACCGATCATGTCTGCTCCTGTCAGTGCGATGGGAATCGCCTGCTCCTGAATCGGTGTTGCTTCCTCAAATCCTAGCTCTGTGATTGCTTGTAGCACTTTTGGCTCCAAGCCGAATTCTGCGAATGTTTTCAAATTATTCATGCTCCTTCTATACAGTGGACATTCCACATGCTTGTCTGTATTCTTAAGTAGCGGTAAACACATTTATAGGCTGTCCAATCATGCCGTAATTTCTGCATGGTTTACGCGTATTGGGACGAAAAGATGTCCTAAGATCAGGTCTCTAAAGGCCTGAACAATTGTAGCTTCACATCCGAAGCAATGCAAAAATACCATTGTAACGTTCTACTCAAGAATATCCTATACATTATATCACAAACCCAATTAGGAATACCAGTGTATTCCTTTCTTTCATTACTTACATTAGAAGTCAGAGGTGAACATGCTTGTTAAGACTAAGACAAATCGGGAATTACCTTGCCGTCATCTTGGGTTCTGCGATGATTGCATGCGGCTTTAATCTGTTTTTGGTGCCCCACCGGCTGCTCAGCGGCGGGGTTTCCGGACTGGCTATGTTAGTGGGATATTTCACCCCGTTTAACATCAGTCTAATGTATCTGCTCTTCAATGTGCCGCTGCTCGTAGCCGGCTGGTTTCAGTTGGGGCGCAGATTCATTATCCTCAGCATCCTGTCCGTAGTTTCAACTACCTGGCTGATGGCGCTGATTCCTACAGTGACTGTAGCTTCGGATATGCTGCTGGCTTCCGTTTTCGGGGGAGTGCTTGTGGGCGTTGGTGCGGGTATCTCCTTCCGTATGGGCGGATCCTCCGGCGGATTTGATATCCTCGGTTCCATCATTACCCGTTATCGCGACTTTCCAATCGGGAGCGTACTGGTCGGCTTGAATGGTCTCGTCATTTTGGCCGCAGCTTATTTTGACAACAATTGGAACCTGGCGCTTGCTTCCATGGTTTCTATCTATGTCACCGGCAAAGTTGTAGACCTGATCCATATCAGCCATATAAAGGTCACTGTATATATTGTAACAACGCGGACCGACGAGCTGCTTCAGCAGCTTCTCCCGTTGCAGCGCGGCGTGACCAAGATCAAAACGGAAGGTGCTTATTCTCATGTTGAACGGGATATGCTAATGACAGTGACAACACGTTACGAACTCGCAGAGCTTAAACGAATCATTAAAACCAGCGATCCCCAGGCCTTCGTGAATATCGTGGAAACAGTAGGTGTCATGGGTTCATTCCGTAAAAGATCAAATTGAAAGAAATGCGCATACTTTAAAATTGTGATATATTAGACTCACGCAGGACCTAACAATTTCATGAAGATTGTGCTTTACCCCTCTTTTTTCCAGGCACTTCGCTTTACGGATGTACCCTGAATTTAATGTTCAGTACCATTCGAAAAAGGAAAGGGTGATTTTTGTGGAAATGGAAACGGTAAAACTGTCAGCAATCGTCATGAGGTGGTATCCCGACATGATGCCCTTTCTCAAGCAGAACGAACTGAATTCCGTAATCGTGCTGCGCGACGGTCTGAGTATTCTGGAACCGGCGGATGCCATGGATATCATCCATTACAGCATTTGCGAGCATCAGAATCCTGCGTATCTTCAATAGCAAAACCGCTTGATGGCAAGTCTTTATAGTTGCCGCTTTGAGTCCGGCCCCGTGCCGCTCTGAGCGGCATTTACTTTTTAATATGAGGGTTTAAAATCTGTGCATCCCGTTTAAGAACACAGGGAACGGTAAATTTTACTGAACCCAAAAATTACAGGGATTGTTACAAGTCTGTTCTTTTTGGAAGCAGTCGTTCCATTATACTTTAAAGGAATGTACATAAAGGGAGAGAAAACACAATGAACATCACCTGGGCATTACTCATGATGGCTCTGGGGGGTGTCGGCGTCCAGCATAACGGGCACGACACCGATGTGGCAGCCGCCCTGCAGTCCGCTGTCAATCCACCCATTACCGCAGAGCACACCGGATCACCTACACAGAACGCCACAGGCGGCACTTCATCACCTGCTCCTTCTCCAAGCACTACGCCCGGAGCTGCGGACAGCGCAATTCAGACGGACCCTCAGCCGGAGGCTCCAAAAGTTAAAGGTATCTATGTAACAGCTTACAGTGCCGGTGGCTCCCGGATGGAACAGCTGCTAGCCCTGCTTGACAAGACTGAGCTGAATTCCATGGTTATCGACATCAAGGACGATGCCGGATATATCACATACAAAACGGATAACGCCGAGCTTCAGCAAATGGGCAAACCCCAGAACTTCATCGGAGACATCAACAAGCTTATGACACGTCTGCAAAAACATGAAGTTTATCCGATCGCGCGGATCGTTGTGTTCAAAGATTCTGTACTGGCTAAGAAAAATCCGGAATTATCATTTGTAAATACAGACGGCAGCATCTGGAAGAACAAAGGCGGCGACAGTTTTGTGAATCCTTATAATGAAGCGGTATGGAAATACAACGTGGACATCGCTAAGGAAGCGGTCAAACTCGGCTTCAAAGAAATTCAATTTGACTATGTACGCTTCCCTGAGGGCTTTGAAAAACGAGCGGATACTCTGAAATACACGAAGAGTAATAGACCCCGTGTCGAGATTATTGCTGATTTCGTCAAATATGCCAAAGCTGAGCTTGCTCCGCTTGGGGTCAGAGTATCCGTTGATATTTTCGGCTACGCGGCTTCTGTACCCGCTGCGGAAGGAATCGGCCAGGATTTCGTGAAGATCTCCAAGAACGTGGATGTGATCAGCCCGATGGTGTATCCAAGCCACTACTCCACTGGCTGGTTTGATGTAAAAGACCCGGATAAAGACCCGTATGCTACCATCAAAGGCTCCATGGTGGATACGCACAAGAAGCTCGACCCGCTGGGCAGCTACAAACCGGTCATCCGGCCTTGGATTCAGGACTTCACCGCCAGCTGGCTGGGAAGCGGTCATTATGTGAAATACGGCAAACAACAGGTTGAAGACCAGATCCGTGCCCTAAAGGATGAGAAGGTGGATGAATACCTGCTCTGGAACGCCAACAACCGTTATACTTCAGGTGTAGATTACGAACAATAAAGCATCCAGCCATTATTCAGCATTCATTACAACCATTTATCAATTCAATGTATGGATTAGGACCCGGCGTCTGCCGGGTCTTTTACTGGGGATATAGATCATTTCAAATTATAGATAACGAGGCATTTATCAATGAAACAAACCCATTCGCTCAAACAAAAAGCAGGACAGTTTCTGCATATCCTTTTTCCGATTCTAATCACACAAATTGCTTTATCTGCCATTACCTTCTTTGACACCAACATGTCCGGTAAATTCGGGACCAATGATCTAGCCGGCGTTGCAATCGGTACCAGCCTATGGATTCCCATTCAAACCGGTCTTAGCGGTATTCTGATGGGGATTACCCCCATCGTCTCCCATCTCCTCGGCAGCAAAAAAATAAGGATGTGGCCTACCAGGTTACCCAGGGCATGTGGCTTTCATTGTTCATTTCTATTCTGGTGCTGGCCATCGGCAGCCTGATTCTGTCTCCGGTGCTGAATTTCATGAATTTGGAGCCGCAGGTACGTGACATTGCTTTCCGGTTCCTTTGTGCGATTTCGTTCGGTATTATTCCGCTGTTCGGCTATACGGTATTGCGCAGCTGCATCGATGCCCTGGGCCAGACCCGCATCTCGATGCTGATTACCTTAATCGCCCTTCCGGTCAATGTCGGTCTGAACTATTTGCTGATTTTCGGGAATTTCGGATTCCCCCGGCTCGGCGGTGTAGGCGCAGGGGTCGCCTCTGCGATTACCTACTGGGTGATTTTTGGGATTGCCCTGTCCTTCATCTACCGGTTTGAACCGTTCAAGAGCCTGCAGCTGTTCCGCAAGTTCTACTCCGTATCGTTATCCAGCTTTAAAGAACTGCTAAAGATTGGCGTACCGATCGGCTTTTCCATCTTTTTTGAGACAGCTGTATTCTCGGCGGTAACGCTGCTGATGAGCCGCTTCGATACGGTGACGATCGCAGCCCATCAGGCGGCAATCAACTTTGCGTCCACGCTGTACATGATTCCGCTTAGTATTTGCATGAGCCTAACGATTCTTGTCGGCTTTGAGAGCGGATCAGGCAGATTGAAGGATGCCCGCCAATACAGCATCATGGGCATAGGTTCTGCGGCGGTACTTTCGCTTTTGACAGCTCTGGTCCTGCTGTTCGCCGGCAATTCGGTTGCCGGATTATACTCGGACGAACCTGAGGTAATCACACTCATTCAGCATTTCCTGATCTATGCAATCTTCTTCCAAATCTCCGATGCTATTGCAACGCCTACCCAAGGGGTGCTCAGAGGCTATAAGGATGTCAATCCGGCGTTCATCATCTGCTTCGCGGCATACTGGGTTATTGGACTCCCTACCGGCTATCTGCTGGCTACCTATACGGATATGGGAGCTTACGGTTATTGGGTCGGATTGATTACAGGCCTGGCCATCGGAGCGATCCTGCTTCTTTCACGACTGGTAAAGGTTCAGCGGAGCTTTACTGTTCGGTCAGTTGATTCTATAGCGAGATAACACATAATTCTTGTTGCAATTTTAATCTATAAAAAAAACAATCCCGCTCTCCACAAAATGAGTACTGTGGAAAGCGGGTTTGTTGGTGTATCAGCGGCTTAGATAAATAAATTAACTCCGGAATCTTCGGCGGCACCAAGATAGCTTGCCACTCCGCCATAATCAACGCCTGCGATCAGCTCTTCCTGTTTGATTCCCATGATGTCCATACTCATCGTGCAGGCAATCAGCTTTACACCGGCTTTCAGCGCCTCATGCATGAGCACCTCAAGAGAGTCCACATTTTTACGGCCCATCGTATGACGGATCAATCTGGCTCCTAAACCGCCCATATTCATTCTGGATAACGGCAGCTTCCGGGTGCCTTGCGGCATCATCATTCCGAACATCTTGTCGAGCCCCTTTTTCTTCACGTCTGATGCCCCTCCCTTGCGTAGAACATTTAGTCCCCAAAAAGTAAAGAACATCGTGACCTGCTTACCCATAGCGGCTGCACCGGAGGCAATAATAAAAGAGGCAATCGTCTTGTCCAGATCACCGCTAAATACGATCATTGTCGTACCGTCCTTGTCAGCGGATGCCGGAGCGGAAGGTTTATCGCCAGATTGTTGGCCTAAACCCTTACGGAGCAGCGCCTTTACCTTACCTGCAGTGACATCGACGGATTCCAGGGTGTTGTTCGTTGAAAGACACCATTGCTTAATATCTGCGGCAAACCCGAAATCCGTCGCGGCGATCTCCAGCTGCTGTCCCTCCTGCATGGAATTCACAGTCTCATAGACTTTGCGTATAGGGCCGGGGCACTGCAAACCGCAGGCATCCAGAAAAAGCTGACTCGCTACACTATTATTCTCATTGCCACCGACAGCTGTAAGAGTGTCCGTTGCTTTTGTTTCCGCTGCTTCTGCCGTTTCCACAGATGCTGTTGGCTCAGAATTAGTCCCTTTGCTGTCAGCTGCCATTACAGAATACGTTTTGTAGCCTCCGTCAACATTCTTTACCTTATAGCCATGCTGGGTTAGCATTCTTGCAGCAATATAACCTCTCAAGCCTACCTGGCAGGAGACAGCCACTTCCCTGTCCCGGGGAATCTCGACCAGCCGCTCTCTAAGCTCCGAAAGCGGAATATTAACGGAACCGGGAATAGTTCCGGCTAGTAGCTCTACCGCGTCTCTGACATCAATTAAGAGTCCGCCTCCGGTAGTGAACTCATCCACCTCATGCCATTGCATGAGGGAGACCAGTCCATCCATCACATTAGAGGCTACATAACCAGCCATGTTGACGGGGTCTTTGGCGGAAGAATATGGCGGAGCATATGCCAATTCTATATCTGCCAGCTCGTTCACCAGCAGATTCCCGCGAATGGCGGTCGCAATGACATCAATCCGCTTGTCTACACCGGCTGCACCCACTGCTTGAGCACCATAGATTGCTCCTGTATGCGGATTAAACAGCAGCTTCATGGCAATTGGAGAAGCTCCCGGGTAATAACCGGCATGTGAATTCGGGTGAATATGAATCGCCTCATACGGAACGCCAAGCGATTTGAGCGTCTTTTCATTATTGCCTGTTACAGCAGCGGTTAGGGCAAATGTTTTGATAATCGCGCTGCCTAACGCCCCGTCATAGGAGATTGCCCTTCCATTAATATGATCCGCTGCCAGCCGGCCTTGGCGGTTTGCTCCCCAAGCCAGTGAGACCATAGTGGCAAAACCATGGTTACGGTCTTTCACCTCGATAGCATCACCAACAGCATAAATATGAGGATCACTCGTCTGCAGGGAAGCATTTACCTTAATTGCTCCGGCGAATCCAAGATCGAGGCCGCAATCCCGGGCCAATCCGTTCTCCGGGGCAACTCCGATTGCCAGGATAATCATATCGGTTCTGAGCCTGCCGCCTGAGGATAAACGCAAGTATTGACCCTCTTGCTCGAAGGCCTTAACACCCTCACTCAATCGGAGATCTACCCCATTTAGCTTAAAGTGATCCTCAATTAGCCGGGCCATTTCCGGATCCAGCGGGTTCAGGAGCTGACTCCCCCGGTCAATCAGAGTCACCTCAAGCCCCCTTTCCCGCAGATTCTCCGCCATTTCCAGCCCGATAAAGCCGCCGCCGATAACTGTTGCATGCTTGGGCTGCTTATCGTCGACATAGGCTTTAATCCGGTCAGTATCCGGTATATTTCTTAAGGTGAACAAATTCCCGGCTTCGGCGATACCTGGAATCGGCGGGACTACAGGTCTGGCACCCGGAGACAGGATTAGTATGTCATACGAGATTTCCCCTGCTTCGCCTGTAACTACATTCCGGAACCGGACAAGCTTCTGGTCACGGACAATCTCTGTCACTTCATGAAATACTCTTACATCGATATTAAAGCGCGCTCTAATTCCCTCAGGCGTCTGAAGAAACAATTTCTCGCGGGAAGTAATGGATTCCCCAATATAATAGGGCAGGCCGCAATTGGCAAAGGATACATGCTCACCACGCTCAAACATTACAATCTCATCCTGCTCATTCAGTCTGCGCAATCTTGCAGCAGCAGAAGCGCCTCCCGCTACTCCACCTATAATGACAATTTTCCTGTTCATGTTCACCCTCCTAGTTGTATACCCTATGGGGTTTATAGTATACCGGTGGGGGTATATTGTCAAATGTAAAAAACCGCCTATTTCTAGGCGGCTGCGGTTCAAAATGAATTCTATTGGGACAGGCGGGAAGCCAGCTCGTACAATTCAGTATCGAAGCCCTTCTTCGTGTTAACAACCTTATCGATATCAGTAAGCGTTAATTCGCCTTTAATGATTCCGCAGGCTTTATCTGATTCGCCTTCAATCAGTTTGCGTACTGCGAAGTCGCCTAAACGGCTGGCCAGGTTACGGTCTCCTGGAGTAGGCGTGCCTCCGCGCTGGATGTGACCCAGAACGGTTACCCGTGCATCGAGTGTTGAGTGACGGTCTTTGAGGGCTTGCGCTACATCTTCACCTTTGCCTACGCCTTCAGCAACAATTACGATACTGTGGCGTTTGCCTCTGGCAAAATTGTCTTTCATCCGGTCTGCCACTTCGTTAAGATCGTAAGGCATTTCCGGCACCAGAATCGTTTCCGCCCCGGAAGCCAGACCTGCGTGCAGCGCGATATCTCCGCAGTGGCGTCCCATTACTTCAACAATGGAAGAACGCTCGTGGGAGGACATCGTGTCACGGAGCTTATTGATTGCATCTACAACCACACCTACCGCAGTATCAAAGCCGATAGTGTAATCTGTGAAAGAAATATCATTATCAATAGTCCCCGGCAAAGCCATCGTGTTGATACCGAGCTTGCTGAGTTTGTTAGCGCCCTTGTAAGAGCCGTCTCCGCCGATAACCACCAGGCCGTCGATTCCCATTTCATTCAGGATATCCGCGCCCTTCTGCTGCCCTTCCGGCTTCACGAATTCGAGACATCTTGCAGACTGCAAGATGGTACCTCCGCGCTGGATAATATCGCCAACACTGCGCAGATCCATCGGGAAAATATCACGGTTCAAAAGGCCTTGGTAGCCGCGTTGAATACCGAATACTTCAATACCGTAATAGATTGCACTGCGCACAACCGCGCGAACGGCCGCGTTCATGCCCTGGGAGTCTCCTCCGCTGGTTAATACTGCGATTCTTTTTACATTTGCCATCCTGTTAGTTCCTCCTTAAAATTGTGTGAAGCTTGGGGTTCCGGAAATGGAATAGCTGCTTCACAGCATTTAATACATGTGTTTGCGTATCCAGCGACTGTTGACGAAGAAGAACAATCTGGTCAGCGGACTTCTTCTCATTAATCGCTTGGATACCGAACGAACCTCCCGCTGTTCGCTGACTTTTGGATCGGATAAATAAAGTGCCAGAAGCCCCTCGATGACCATACGATGCATTGAGGTCTCAGGTAAGTTCTGGACATCCTTGCGGGCCCACTCCACGATGGAAGCGATCCGATTCAGCATGGTATCAGTATTGTCATAATAATTGCAGAAATTGAGGTCTCCGCCGGCCCGGTCTTCGTCCTGATCAATCAGATAATCGAGCATGATGTGCAATCCGCAAAGATGCGGAAAGTACGCCGCACGAATCGAAGCCGCTTTCGATGTGCTTAGCCGGGGGTCGCAAGAAGCCAGGAAAAGCATGAACACTCCCAGTGTAGAGCCGGTTGCCGCCGCAAATTCATTCCAGTGAAGATGCGGAGCACGCTTTCCTTCCACCGCCCACCATTCCTTCAGGGCAGCTTCCCTGAGTTCGGGGCGGATGTGCTTGTACACCTGCAAATCCGTATACAGCACGGCAAGATCATGAATCTCCGCAGCTGCCGCAGCATAGCCTGGTAAACACGCAGTCATCTCCTGGCATTTGCGGACAAGCCTGTGAAGATATCCGCCGTCATTCTGCTCACTGCGCAATGCATAATAATTGACGGGTTCAGCCTTAGGATTAATGGCGTCCAGCATTGATTGATGCAGCAGTCTGAAATCAGCCGGATCCAGTGATGTACTTCGGTCACACAGATTGTCCAGATAATCACTGATCGTTTGATAAGCGACAATTAGCGGAATAAGTATATGTCTCATCGACAAATTGCCGGCAGCATAAATACCGCCGCCTTCACAATGAAACTGTTTGGTTTCAATGCTGGCAAGCGCTTGTTTCCGGAGTTCGGGATCGGGAATCCCTTCCGCATCTTGGCGCCAAAAGTGAAGACATTCCCGCACTTCCGGCAGCACGTACTTATAGACCCTGCTCATGAGCCCTATCGGGCTTCTGGGGCTTAGGTAACGGCCTTGCTCAAATTCATTCAATGACAGTGCCTCCACATTGTTGTCTCCTTATCCAAATCATCATTATTATAATATGCAGAGCGTATTTGTACAAACAACAAAATCACTTTCGCAAAACGTTGAAAGATTCAGAAATAGCACAATTTTAACAAGCTTTTAACAAACATCGTGACTTTCCTTTATGCTATACTACTCGTATTTGAACCTTAAGGAGTGCAATTTCATGGAATCCGGACGGACCGGCGGGCATTATAGTGATCAAAACTGGCTGCGTTCCTTTATGTTTACGCTCTATGGCACCAGTGTGCTGGTAGTTTCTTATTTCCCGTTATTTTATACCCATCTCGGCTTTAGCAGTCCTCAGGTAGGCCTGTTGTATTCCCTTGGACCCCTGATCTCAATCCTGTCCAATCTGTTCTGGAGCATGATGAGCGACCGGCTGGGAACCATCAAAAAGATTATGGCTATTCTGCTTGCAGGTCAGCTTGTTACAGCAATAATGCTGGCCAAAGCCACGGACTTTGGGATGGTCATGCTTATTTTAACCCTTTTCTACTTCTTCTATTACCCTGTTTTTCCTCTCGCAGACACGATGGCCATCAAAATCGCACAGCGTCATGGGCGGAACTTTATTGCGATTCGCGTGTTTGGCTCGCTGGGATATTCCTTTTTTGCGCTTACGATCGGATATGTACTGAGAGCACTCGGTTCTTCTTACAGTATCGGTGTGTGTATTGTAATAGTAGTAGTCGCATTATTTATCACCCTCGGACTGAAGGATGTGAAGCGGACCGAAGGTGATTCTGACAATAGTAAGGGTTCTGCCAAAATAAGCGCAAAGGGCGGCGGGCTTAAAGAAATTCTGCTGCAAAAAGAAGTCCTGTGGTTCTTTAGCTGCGTGTTTGTGCTGGCGCTTGGCCACCGGATGAATGAAGCTTTTCTTACGCTTAGTCTGAAGAGCATGAATGCAGGTGATGAGGTCATCGGCTGGGCGCTGCTTGCTTCTGCGCTAAGTGAGATTCCAATCTTCTTCCTGCTTAGCAAATACGGGGAACGGTTCAAGGAGCTTCCTCTGCTCGCTTTTGCCAGCCTGATGTATGGTCTGCGCTTTTTCTTCATGTCGATTGCGGATGTACCCGGCGCCATTATTGCCATTCAGGCCATGCACAGCATTTCGTTCGGCATTTTTTATGTAACAGCTGTCAGGTATATTACACGTATTATTCCCGACCACCTCCGGGCGACCGGTCTGGCGATTTTCACAGTAGTCTGGTCCAGTGTGTCAGGGCTGCTAAGCGGTACCTTCGGAGGGCTCATCTATGAGGATTCCGGACGGAGCGTCTTTTATCTGGTCGCCATGGGCTTTTCGGTACTTGCATTCATCGGTTTTCTCGTGAAGCATCTGATGGATATCAGCGGACCTTCAAGCCGTTATTTCAAGAAAAAGACACTTCAGGAAGCGGCTCCTGCAGAGAAGGCTTCACTCTAATTCTTAGCATTCAAAATAAGACCTGCACTACCCTTAAGGGGCGGAGCAGGTCTTATTACGCATAAAAAAACACAGTTCCCGGAAGAACTGTGTGCTCTGTAAGTTGTTGGTTACCACTCTTGCAAGTGCCTGCCATAAATCAAATATATATTGCAGCTGACAGATAATCTGTCCAGCCGTTTCTTATAATTTAACTACGTTAGCTGCTTGTGGACCGCGGTTACCGTCAGTGATATCGAATTCAACCGCTTGGCCTTCATCCAAAGTCTTGAATCCGTCGCCCTGAATAGCTGAGAAGTGAACGAATACGTCTTCGCCGCCTTCTACTTGAAGGAAACCATAACCTTTTTCTGCGTTAAACCATTTTACTGTACCTTTCAAATGAACAACCTCCTAAAAAATACCGCCATATATGGCGTATGCTTACATTATACTCCAGCTAATTCTGCAAAGCAATCCATCATTTCCCTTTATTAATGATTTAATTTGCTTTTCACTGACCCGGTGCGTTATCATTGACCCAAAAGCCAAAAATCGCCAGGGTGGTAATGACAATGATCAAAAAACATGAAATATACAAAACAGACAAATGGAATATGATGACCGTTGAGGTTCAGGGGCGCTACATCATCCTTCGGGAAATTTCCGATCAATGGGGAGAAGAAACGCATACTTTTATGAGCCGGCCGGCCATGATGCAATGGGTCAATAACCGCTTTAACAAAGAATCCTATAAAGATAACGAAGAAGAATACAAGAATATCATCGCAGCTTTCAAGCAGGTATAGAGGGGCATGGATAACGAGAGTCTGGTCATATTCGTTATAGTAGTCCTCTGTCTTGGTGCCGTGCTCATTATGGGCAAGGAAAAAGTGCCGCCGCGCCTTAATCGCGGCATGGCGCTAACCGCTGTAATTCTGATTGCTCTAGCTTTTATCTTCATTATTTATAGCTTACTGGCATAACTCTCTAAGAAGCTCATACAACAGATTTTGGCAGGGCATACTAAGCCGACTTTACGATTCAGGAGGCACAGGTCATGTCCTTTACAGTCAAATCTCTATCGCTTCTATTAGCGCTGTGCCTGCTTCCGGGTGATTTCTCAAGCGCAGCACAGAATAATATGCCTGCTACATCTCATCATTTAAGGAGGATTTCTATGGAACAGTTATTGAAGAGAAGTGAAGTGCCCGCCGAAAACCGCTGGAAGCTTGAAGATATGTTTGCATCGCAGGCGGAATGGGATTCTGAATACAGCGAAGTCAAAGAGCTGATTAAAAAAGCTGCCGCTTTCCAGGGCAAACTGGATACGCCGGAAGAGCTTAAAGCATGCTTTGAGCTGGATGACCAATTGTCTTTGCTGACAGAACGCCTCTATGTTTACGCACATATGCGCCAGGATGAGGACACCGCCGCACCGACCTATCAGGCGCTTACGCAAAAAGCGAAAAAGCTGAGTGTCGAAGCTGGTGAAGCTCTTTCTTTTGTAACCCCTGAAATTCTTGCTTTGCCCGTGGAGAAGCTCGATCAGTTCATCGCTGACCCTGCCCTTTTCGCTTATACCTTTACCTTGACAGAAATGAAGCGTGAAAAGGCACATGTCCTCTCCAAAGCGGAGGAAGCTCTGCTCGCTCAGGTGGGAAACATCTCCCAGGCACCGCAGAATATTTTTGGCATGCTGAACAACGCCGATCTCAAATTCCCGAAGATAAAAAATGAAGAAGGCAAGGAAGTGGAATTGACTCACGGCAGTTATATTCAGTTCCTGGAGAGTCCGGACCGCGAAGTGCGCAAGAACGCTTTTAAAGCCGTCTATGAGACTTATGGCAAGCAAAAAAACACTATCGCCGCCACACTTAGCGCCAATGTTAACAAGAATGTTTTCTACTCGCGGGTCCGCAAGTATCCGTCCGTGCTGGAAATGTCGCTCTACGGCGATAATATTCCCAAGGAAGTCTACACCAACCTGATCGACACCATTCACGAGAGTCTGCCGCTGATGCACCGTTACATGAAGCTTCGCCAGAAGCTGCTTGGCGTCGATGAACTACATATGTATGACCTGTTCGCTCCGCTGGTGGATGAATATAAGCTGGATATTACTTTTGAAGAAGCCAAAAAGATTACCAAAGAAGGACTGAAGCCGCTCGGAGAAGACTATCTCAGCGTGCTGCAGGAAGGCTACGACAAGGGCTGGATCGATGTCTACGAGAATGAGAACAAACGCACCGGAGCTTACAGCTGGGGAGCTTATGGCACCCATCCGTATGTGCTGCTGAACCATAACAACAACCTGAACAGCATGTTCACACTGGCGCATGAAATGGGTCACGCCCTGCATTCGTACTATTCGGATAACGCGCTTAAGTACCGTGATGCACAATACACGATTTTCCTCGCCGAAGTGGCTTCTACAACGAATGAGGCGCTGCTGATGGACTATCTGCTGAACAAGTCGACGGATCCGAAAGAAAAAATGTACCTGTTGACCTACTACGCTGACCAGTTCCGTACTACGGTGTTCCGTCAGACCATGTTCGCCGAATTCGAAAAGATTATCCACCAGCGTGCTGAAGACGGAGAATCGCTGACTCCGCAGGACCTGTCGGCTATCTACTATGACCTTAATGTGAAGTACTACGGAAAGGACATGGTCGTTGATAAGGATATCGAAATGGAATGGGCGCGGATCCCGCATTTCTATAACAGCTTCTATGTTTACAAATATGCTACCGGCTTCTCCGCGGCAACCAGCTTCTCCAAGCAGATTCTCGAGGAAGGCAAACCGGCGGTGGACCGCTATCTCGGCTTCCTGAAGAGCGGCGGCAGTGATTATTCGATCAATATCCTGGCCAAAGCCGGTGTAGACATGTCTTCTCCGGAACCGATCCGCGAAGCAATGAGTGTCTTCGAGAGCGTCATCGAGCAGATGGAACAGTTGACCAAATAAATTATACAGCTTAGGATTGAGGTAATCCCTTGCCCCTCGCGGGCAGGGGATTTATACTGTTACACTGTCAAAGTGGGAGGATAACATATGAAACTGCAATGGTCGCTAATTTTAGGTTTAATCTTTGCGTTGCTTACAGCTGTATTCGCGGTGATCAACGTAGATCCGGTCCAGGTGAATTTCGGCTTCGATCAGATCGAACTCCCGCTTATTCTTGTTATTCTGGGCTGCGCGGTCATCGGCGGGGTCATCGTCGGTTCCTACGGTATTTTCCGCCAGTACAAGCTGCAGAAACAAATTAAGGTACTGAACGCAGAGCTGTCCAAACTGCGGGATGCGGGAAATACTTTCGATCCCTTATCTCCTCAAGCCAAGCATGACAGCCTGGCTGAAGAGCCGAACATGGAGCGCTAAGTTATTTACCACCTATTCTAAATCAAGTATGAACTGGAGGGCTTAATCTTGCTTACAATTCAGCCAAATGAAGACTATATTCTATCCGTTCTCAAAAAACTGCTCGATACTCCCAGCCCCAGCGGCTTCACCGCTGAGGTTATGCGGCTCGTAGCCGAGGAAGCGGCTGCGCTGAACGTTCCGCTCAGCTGGAACGAGAAAGGCGGAATCATTCTCAGCGTGCCCGGGCTTGATCCATCCCGCACAATCGGCATTAGCGCGCATGTAGACACCCTGGGCGCGATGGTCCGCTCCATTAAGCCAAACGGAACACTGCGCCTGACCTCTGTCGGCGGGTTTACAATGAACAGCATCGAAAATGAATACTGCGTCATTCATACCCGCAGCGGTCTGACCTATACCGGCACCATTCTAACCAGCCATCCCTCGGTGCATGTCTATGCTGATGCGCGTGACTTCAAACGGGCCGAGGAGAATATGGAAATCCGGATCGACGAGCTGGTCTCCACCAAAGATGATGTGCTGAAGCTCGGTATTGCGGTCGGTGATTTCATCTCCTTTGATGCCCGCGCGGTTATTACTCCTAGCGGCTATATCAAGTCACGCCATCTGGATGACAAAGCCAGTGTAGCCGCCCTGCTCGGCCTGCTGGAAAGCATCAAGCGTGAAGGCTGGAAGCCGCTTCACAATCTGTCCCTCCTGATCTCCAACTTCGAAGAGGTCGGCCACGGTACGGCATGGATTCCAGGTGAAATCAGCGAATTCATTGCGGTAGACATGGGCGCCATGGGGGATGACCTGAGCTGCAAGGAAACGGATGTTTCCATCTGCGCCAAGGATTCCTCCGGCCCTTATGATTATGCGATGACCGGCCGTTTGATCGATCTGGCGAACAGCCTGGCGATTCCATTTGCGGTTGACATCTATCCGCAGTACGGCTCAGATGCCTCCGCTGCACTGCGCGGCGGCAACAACATCCGTGCTGCACTGATCGGTCCGGGGGTGCATGCCTCCCACTCCATGGAACGCACACATAAGCGGGCCGTCCTGAATACGGCCAAGCTGCTTGCCGCCTATGTTGGTGCAAACTGAAGCCGGAAGCGGTAAATTGCGGCAGATATGGATGCGCAAGCGGTGGCCGCTTAGCATCGCCCTGCTTGTCCTGCTTGCTCTGGTGATCGTGATACCGGCAATTCTGTTGAACAAGCCGGAGAAACAAATACGGGAGGCCTTCAGCGGCCTCCCGCATGACTATGAGTATCTCGAAGCGGTAAGCCCCGGTCAGGTTCAGCTGCATATGATGGCGGTCGCTCCGGAAGACATCATTTTGCGGACCGCAGGGTCCGATTTGCGCAGGGTTCCCGCTTACGGCATTAACGGCGGCTTCTTCTATGGCACCGATCTCCTGTCGGTGGCGATCATGAATGATGTCCCGGTAAATGGCGCCAAGGGTGCTTATGGCTCCGGCTGGTTCAACGCTAAATATGCACGCGGCACGCTGGTCTGGGATGGAGCTGCCGGCAGGCTGTCGGTACAGACCGTCTCCTCGGGTGATGAGCTGTCCGTCAGCGACCGTAGTCATTACTGGGCCCAGGGCGGCATCAGCATGAATCTGCAGCAGGAAGGGCTGTGGGCAGCCGCGATTGCTGCCGAGCATTTGCCTTACGCAGACGAGCAGCGGATGCGCTCCGGACTCGTCTATGACGAAACCGGTAAGCTGTGGCTGATCGTCACGCCAACACTCTGTACGGCTGAAGAGTTCCGTACAGCAGTACTGCAAACCGTTCCCGGTAATGGACGGGAGGGCATCTTCCTCGACGGCGACGGCTCCTCACAGATGAATGCTGACGAAGCTATCCTCACCGGAGACTCCCGTCCGGTCGTGCAGATGATTGCCGTGGCGGGCGGCAAATGAACGAATACAAAAGAAGCAGAATCAGCGGAACTCCGTGCTGGCTCTGCTTCTTTTTCATATGAATGTTATCCTGACCTTCCGCATCTGGCAAAACGTTCATCCTTCTTATTGCGGTCCAGGACGCGAAGCCCCGTTCCGGATGTGCCGATCAGGTATTGAACTACCATAGTTTCCTCATCGTAATCCTCACTCATGGATAGGACAGCTGTAACCTTAATTCTGGTTGCCGTACGGCTGGTCACCCTTACTCTTCTAGGGATAATGGTAAATATACCAGGATCGCCCCCAATAACATAGAGTCTGTTATTCCGCTTAATCGTATACAGATTACAGAACATTCTATTGCTCATAGTTACTCCCCAGAAACGCCTGAAGTAAGTGATCACCTTTTCCTTTGTACTGAATTTGAGCGGCAGAAGATAATACTCCCTATTGCCGACGGTAATCGCCTCATTTAAGTCCCCGGAATAAAACACCTCGAACCAGACACCTTCCGCTGCATCAATTAAAGCTTTTAGCTCACCCGGTGATTGTCCTGTTTGCGCCATTTATTCGCCTCCTCCGTACAGCGTATTTCGGCAGACAATAAATGCCCGGGTGATTGTCCACGGGGAGAGAACTTTTTGCTGCATAGACTTGATTTGGATTGGCGCGTTATTCCTGGAGTTTAAAGCTTGTTTTAATTAGATCAATGTACGAAACCAGTTTGTGATACTCCGCTGTCTGCTCTTCATTCTCCGTAACATACTGCACATCGCCCGGAAGAATGATCGTAAACACCTTGTCTCCCTGCTCACCGATTTTCCAGATTTGCGTAACCTCCTGAGTCATCGCGCCTTGCTCTTTCCATTCTTGTGAACTCCACACCAGGATTGAGAAGATAATTCCACCCTGATTGGTAACAAAATGAATGCTTTCCCGGTCTGAAGCTGCGTTTACCGAAGACTCTACCTTGTATCTCCCCTCCCAGTAAGCTGGAAGCTGCAAAGTAAAGTTGTATTTGGAATTCTTGTAGATGATGGAGGCAGGCTTGGGAGCAGCCTTATCATTCACGGCATCAACATGCAGAATAGCAGTGGAATAGGCTCTGAAATCCCCCGTTCCTTTGGCTGTAAAGGCTTGGGCTTCGACTCCAAACTGATTCCCTTTAATCAGAACTTCGCCTATCTTTCTGCTGTTGTCATTGTAAAATGAGAGTGTGGCGGAGATTTTATTCTTACTGTTGCCTACCCCGGCAAATATTAGCTGGCCCGTGACTATGGAATTCCCGCCCGATGGGGTCACAATGAGATTACCGACTTTTATGTCTGCGTAATCCGGGTCTTTAAGATTCAGCTCCCCATTCTTGACAATAATCCGCTGCAGCTCCGCATCATAGCCCACCGTTGCTCCTAGGCTCTCTGCGATAAAACGCAGCGGGACATAAGTGGAGCCGTTCACATTAAGCGCTTGGGCACTGCTGCTTGCTGTCGCCGTACTGCCGTTGATTTCAAAGCTTACCGGAAACAATAAGGCCTTGATAGAGCCTGATGCGAAGGCAACGGATGAACTGGCAATGACCAGGCCGCATAGCAGGCCGAGAATAAATTTTTTCACAATTCCACCTCTTTCCTGTATAAAAGTTTTACTCTAAACGACCTAATTAGTTTCTATAATTTAGTAGGTTGGTTTCTATAATAAAAAAAGCAAGCCGACTCCCGGATTGTCCGGTTTCAGCTTGCTTATGAATGAAAGGTTGAGACCATTACGGCCAGATCTGATCCAACTTATCCGAATAAAACACGATCGCTTTGCTGTAATCCTTAATTCCCGGATTAGCAGAGGTTTCTGCAAGCAGCTTAAGCAGAATCTCCATCGCTTCATGATGCGCTCCCAAATTGTGAAGTGCCATCGCGAGAAAAGCCTGGAACTCTTTGCGCTCCGGGTATTCCCGGGCCCCTTGCTGAAGCACCTCCCTTGAACGCGAGTACTCTCCCAGCGTTCTATAGGTACTTCCCAGTCCAAGCAGCGCTCCAGCCCGCTGATCTTGAGGCAGCCCTAACGCAAGGCTCTGTTCATAATAGGGAACAGCCTCCCGTTCAAGACCCAGCACATCATGCGTCCAGGCCAGCTGGTACAGCAGCTCTGCATTCTCAGTGTCCTCTGCCAGCAGATTGAGCAGTATTATCCTCGCTTCTTCCGTTTGACCCCCGCTGCGTAAGGCAACGGCATCCTGCATGGTATATTTCAAAGGCCGCCGCCTCCTGACTATGGATTGAAATCATGCGATTAAATTAAGCTTTGCCGGCAATTCTCTCTGCAAGCTCATTTAGATACGTCCAGCGCTCCATCAGCCGCTCCAGCTCCGCTTCACCCTGCCGCTGCTGTTCGACCAGCTCCTGCAGTCTGCCCGAGTCGGCAAAGGCCGCTTCCATCTGCGCAGTGATATCCACGAGATGTTGTTCAGCCTGCCCGATCATCTCATCAATTGTTTCGTATTCACGCTGTTCCTTGAAGGTGAATTTGACCTTTTCCCTGGCCGGAGGGGCAGCCGCAGCACTCGCAGCCGGCTCCTGAACGGTATTCTGTTTACTGTTCATTTCTTTGTCCGTGCTGCTCTGCGCAGGTACATTCTTCGCCAGCCATTCTTCATATTCACTGTAATCCCCGACATGTAACCGGATTTGGCCGTTCTCAAATGCGATCAGCTTATCGATGGTACGATCCAGAAAGTAGCGGTCATGGGATACGGTAAAGACGACACCCGGGAATTCATCGAGGTAGTCTTCGAGTACTGATAGTGTGCCGATATCCAAGTCATTGGTCGGCTCATCCAGCAACAGCACGTTCGGTGCTCCCATCAGGACGCGCAGCAGGTACAGGCGTCTTTTCTCGCCGCCGGACAGCTTAGAAATCGGCGTCCACTGCATGGCCGGAGGGAACAGGAAGCGTTCCAGCATCTGGCCTGCCGTAATCACACTGCCGTCGGCTGTACGGATCACCTCTGCCTCTTCCTTAACATACTCAATCGCCCGCATGCTGTCATCCATATCCTGATGCTCCTGGGTGAAATACCCCAGCTTGACCGTAGCACCCAGCTCAACTTCGCCGCTGTCCGGCTGCAGCTTCCCGGCAATCAGATTAAGCAGAGTGGATTTGCCGCTGCCGTTCGGACCGACGATGCCGACCCGGTCCTGCGGTACCGCGATATAGGTCAGGTCTTTAATCAGAGTCCGCCTGTCCATGGATTTGGTCAGGTCCTTCATCTCGATGATCTTGCGGCCCAGCCGCGTCGAAGCCACCGAAATGTCCAGCGATCCCGCCGAGCTTCCTCCTGTGCTTTCCTTGAGCTTCTCGAAGCGGTCGATTCTGGCCTTCTGCTTGGTCGAACGGGCCTTGGCTCCGCGCCGAATCCACGCCAGCTCTGTGCGCAGCAGGTTTTTGCGTTTCTGCTCCGCTGAGGCCTCACGCTCTTCGCGGTCGGCTTTCAGCTCCAGGAAGCGGGAATAGTTTGCTTCGTACCGGTAGAGGCGTCCGCCGTCCAGCTCCAGCATCACACTGGCTACCCGCTCCAGGAAGTAGCGGTCATGCGTGACCATCAGCAGCGCGCCGCGCCGTTTCTGCAAATAATGTTCCAGCCAGGCCACCGAATCGGTATCGATATGGTTGGTAGGCTCATCCAGAATCAGTAGCTCAGAAGGCGTAATAAGTGCAGCCGCAAGTGCTACGCGCTTCCGCTGACCGCCCGACAGTGTTCCCATTTGTGCATCAAAGCGGGTGATACCGAGCTTGGTCAGTACCGTTTTGGCTTCGCTCTCCAGATGCCAGATGCCGGCTGCGTCAATCTTGTGACCAATCCGGACCAATGCAGCTTCAAGTTCTGCATTGCCTGGGCTCTTATCCAGTTCAGCCAGGATCTCCATATATTCACGCATCGTACGAAGGTCCGGATCATCCCCGGCAAACACCTGCTGCAGCACGGTATTGTCCGGCTCGTACGGCGGATTCTGCGCCAGATACTGTACCCGCACATCGTTGCCGATGGCGATTTGTCCTTCATCGGCAGTATCCAGACCTGCGATAATTTTCAGAAAGGTAGATTTTCCTGTTCCATTCACACCGATAACGCCGATCTTATCCCGGTCATCCATCCCGAACGATGCATCCTGGAACAATGTTTTCTCTCCGTAGCTTTTGGATAGATGCTCCACAGTCATAATATTCATGCTTTGTCCTCGCTTGCCTTATATTTTAATAGCGGGTTACGCTTCTTCTTGATGATCTTCGTGCATTGTATGTAACTCTGGCGCATGCCGGCTGCCTAGTGCGCCGTGAATAAAGAGTCCGGCGGCAAATTCCGCCCGCTTATGCGCATCCGCCTCAGAAAAACCGGGACGCAGCATAATATCCATCTTCAGCCGGTCCAGCATGCCGATGTAAGACTCTGCCAGCAGCTCCGGTTCGGCGGCACCGCTCTCCTGCATAACCTTCATTACAGATTGCATGTATTCTTCCATGAAGCGGGCCATATAAGCCATCAGCTCCGGATTGTTATTAGGGGCCCGGAAGAACAGCTTAGTATGCTGCTTACGCTCATAATAGTACAGCAGATGATGTCCGGCAATGGCCGACAGCTTATCCGCGAGGGTGCTGCAAGCCTGCAGCAGCTCTTCAAGCCGCTGGAGGAAGTCCTCACAGTCACGGCGTGTGACGGCCATAAACAGCTCTTCCTTGCTTTTGAAATATAAATAGACCGTGCCCTTGGCAATTCCCGCACGTTCTGCCACTTCCGACATCTTCGTCTCGTAGAAGCCTTCTGAACCAAAAAGTTCATATGCGGCATCCAAAATGGCTGTATGCTTGTGACTTACTGTGCCGCCCAACCGGTTCACCTCCAATTAATGACTCTATATATTGAACTTGTAATTCTTATATTTTGCGATGGGTTGTGACTACAGAGGATGTTTGGACTTTCGGCCGCTGTTGTCTTCAGATTTCTTGATCAGAACCGCTATTAGCGGTAGAAATCTGATGACTGCTTATGCTTCCGAAGCGACCTTTCCTACGGAAAGCTTTCAGGCGGACGCTACCGCTCCTACAGTTCCAAAATTCCCCTTCGCCACTTTCCCCTAAATGTGTATTTTAAATTCAATTATGTGATTGATTTGCTCTGCCGCCTGCTTACAGCAAGCTAACCAGCAGAGCGGCTGCACCGCCAATAATGGAACTGATTGCATTGACGGCATCATTGTCCATCCAGCGCCAACCTCTTGCGAATACCGTTGGCTGACCGCAGTGCCGGGAAGCCTCCACTTCTCGTCCGCATACAGTGCAGCGGTTCATCCGCTGTACCGTAGCGCCAAGGATGGAGTCAGCGAACGCGCCGGCGAGTCCGCCGGTAAGGCCGGCCAGCGTCAGGAGCAGGAAGGAATGGTCTGCCATTCCGGAAGCCGCCCGCAGCAGCCAGGAGGCAGCGCCGATCAGCGCTCCGCCCGCGGCAGCGGCAAGTGTGCCCGGCAGCGATACGCCGCCCGAGGTTCCTGCCGGCAGCACTTTGCCTGTCAGCACAGAACGGGGCGGCTTCTTCGCCAGGGTGCCGATTTCTGTGGCCCATGTATCCGAGGTTACGGTCGCCATTACGCCAATGAAAAGAAATCCCCAAAGCTCCAGCGGATAAACCGCGTTCAGCAAGACGAGCAGCATACCCATGCCGCCGTTCGCGAAGACCTGCCCCGCATCACGCGTACCGGTCTTATCATATGTCAGCTCAAGCTCTGCTTTGTTCTCGTGATGGAGCTTAGAGAGCAAACTTGAGGAGATAAAAAAAAGCAGAAGGATACCGAACCAGAAAGCATTGCCTGCTCCAAAGTAAATCGTACCCATTACAAAAGCCGCGATCATGCCGGAGAAGCTCAGCGAACGCTTCCGGTAAGCTGCTCCGGCAACCAGTAAGGCGCCACAGGCGCCTAATATCCACAGCATATCATTCAGCTCCCGTTAACCGACGAGGCAGGTGCCTAAAAGCTTGTCGCCCCAGAACAGCTCGAAGGAGTCTCCTGAAACGACCGGCCCCACCCCTGCCGGGGTTCCGGTAAAAATAACATCATCTTTACCAAGCCCATACCGCGCAGCTATGAATTCGACGATTTTCTGCAGTGAAAAGATCATATCCTTCACATTCCCCCGCTGCACCTCTACACCATTCTTGAGGACAGTGAAATCTGTAGCCTCGAGTTCTTCTTTTTCGGGGAAAGCAATATAAGGAGTGAGCGGAGCGGCGTTCTTGAAGCCTTTGGCCGGCGTCCAGGGCAGCCCCTTCTTCTGCAGATCGTTGTGCACATCCCGCAGGGTGAAATCGAGACCCAGCGCCATGACATCCACCAGCTCATCGACACTCATGCCCGGCACATAATCCCGGGCGATACGCAGGACAAGTTCTCCCTCATAATGAATCAGCCCGGCGTCCTGGGGAAGATGAATGATAGCTTTATCGAGCGGAACAGCAGCATGGGAGGGCTTTAGAAAAATCAGCGGTTCTGATGGAACCTTATTGCCCAGTTCCTCCGCATGCAATCTATAATTACGTCCAACACAGTATACATTATTTACATCAGCACACATCGAAGCTTCAGCTCGCTTTCCGGTCAAATTTAAATGCAGTCAGACTTCCAAAAAAGTGTCGCCCCATATATCCGGGCGGTTCGTACAGATCATGATATCCGAATGCATCTCAGCCAGGCGGCGCATTTCCTTCGCCTTATCTACGGTCCAGGCCATGGTCTTCACTCCGCGTTCGGCCAGCAGCTTGGCCAGCCCCGCGTTGATCCTAGTAAAGCTGATTGACAGAAAGGAGCAACCCAGCTCTTTCACCTTGCGTGCAGGATCCCCTGAACGGGAGTCATAGATCAGCCCGGTACGAAACCGGGCATCCAGTTCTTTTACCCGTTGAAGTACCCCTGCATCGAAGGAGGTCAGCACTACCTCATCGCGCATGCCTTTGGCAGAGATCAGATCAATGACCGCCTTCTCCAGACCCGGATACATGTCGCCGCTCGTCTTCAGCTCAATATTCAGCTTCAGTCTCCCGGAAGCAAGATCCAGCACCTCTTCGAGTGAAGGAACCTTTTCCCCGCGGAAGGCACGGCTCTTCCAGCCTCCCGCGTCCAATCGCCGCATAGGCTCAAAATCCATATTTTTTACCTTCCCGTGGCCGTTGGTTGTCCGGTCCAGCGTGAAATCATGAATCACAACCGGCACGCCGTCCCTGGTCAGCTGCACATCGATTTCCATCCAGCGGACATAGGGCAGAGCAAGTGCCATCCGGACGGCGGCGAGTGTGTTTTCCGGCGCTTTACCGGAAAACCCGCGATGGGCAACACATATGTTTTTCATCATAACCACCTCCAGCAGAAGTATGATCAGTCCCCGGGCTGCTTACAAATATTGAGCCCTTGCTCCAGCCTATCTACCGGCCTTCAGTAACGCGGCCGTCACTGCCGATCTTGACTAAACCGGAAGATAAGGACTGGACCTTGTTCAGCAAAAGCTGTCCGTCAGCATCATTCATTGGCACGGGCTGGCCTAATTCTGCATCCATCGGATGCAGAGTAAGTGAACACTGGCCTGTGATGCCGCATTCCGCCTGAAAGACAGCGGTCTCCCAGGTGGCGGCAGTTGTTGAGCGTGTAAAAATGAAATTACCTGTGCTGTAGGCAATCCACTTGCCTTTGTAAGGTTCGATCCCCTGCAGTACATGCGGATGACCGCCCATGACCAGATCTGCTCCAGCATCAATGAAGCTGCGGCCCAGGGTCTGCTGGGCAGCGTCATACTGTTCCACCCGCTCTTTGCCCCAGTGGACAACTACGACAACCAGATCCGCTTTTTTCTTGGCGGCTGCAATGGTCTTGAGCGCCTCCTTACTGTCATAGACACTGGCTACTCCCGGCTTGCTTGAGCCCGCCATCCAATCGCTGTGCGGAATGACACGGGTGAAGCCGAGCAGAGCGATCTTAATCCCGTTCCGTTCAAAATATTGGGCGGTATATGCTTCCTGGCTGTTCTTACCTGCGCCGACATAAGGAATGCCCCTGGTGCTCAGGTTGTTCAGTGTATCCAGCAGCCCCTGCTCTCCCTGGTCCAGCGTATGATTGTTGGCCAGATTGACCGCATCCACACCTGCTGACTTGAGCGCATCCAGCGCCTCCGGGGCTCCCTTGAACACATACTGCTTGTTCTCGGCACCCACGCCACCGGTAGTGATGGGGGTCTCCAGATTTACTACGGTCAGATCATCCTTCTGGAACATTCCGTCCAGCGCAGAGTAGGAATAATCATAGCCCTTCTTCTGAAGCAGCTCGGCTACTTTGCCCGAGAAAATGACATCCCCGGCAAAGTTGAGCTTAACCGTCGCCCCTGAAACATCCCCGGGCAAGCCGGAAACATCCTCTGAACTGTTATCACCTGTATCGCTGCTCTCAGGCGAAGAGGTTTCAGCCGCCTCCTCAGATGGAGAAGGTGTTGGTGAAACCTCTGGAGTAGCGGAAGGCGACGGCTCAGGTGTTGCAGTAGCTTCCGGCTCAGGTGTCACCGTTGCGGAAGGCTGGGCAGCAGTAACCGGCTCTGGAGATGGGGATGGCGAACCTGCTGTCTCCGTTAACGGGGGCTGCGAGGACAGGCCGCCGTCAGAGTCTCCAATAAAATAATAGGTTAACATGGCAGTAATCAACAATAATAAGCTTACATTAATCCATGACCATACCGTTCTGCGTCGGCGTTTACTGCTGCGCTTATTCTTCTCTCTTTTTCGTGATCGCGGCGGATACATGGGTACTAAGAATCTCCTTTGTATTAAAAGTGTTTCTATTATAGCATAACTCACACTCCCCCCTCCAAACCGCAGGGAGTATTGCTACTGCTAACTTCTCTATCCGGCAAAAAAAGAACGGTGAAGCCGAATCATCCCGGCTCACCGTTCTTTAAATTAAATGAATACAGCTTCGGGTTCCGGCTGTTTCTTCAAGCTTGCCGCCGCACTTTCGGCAGCTTCTTTGGCCTGCTTAATGCAGTCCGGCAAGCCAATAGCATCATAACCTGCGCCAAAAGCATAAACGCCGGGCAGCTTCTGTCCCAGCTCACTGCGGAAACCGGCTATTCTGGCCGGATGCCCGACAGGATATTGCGGCATCGAATGCTTAAGCCGGGTAATTTCGGCAAACAGAGGTTTAGCCGTAATTCCCATGATTTCCCGCAGATCCTTCAGCACCAGCTCCGTCAGCGCCTGATCCGGCAGCTCCACATTCTGCTCATCACCGGAACGCCCGACGTAGCAGCGCAGCAGCACTTTGTCATCAGGGCTGGTGTGCAGCCATTTCGTGGAGGTCCAGGTGCAGGCTGTAATATTGCGTCCTTCCTTACGTGGTACAAGAAAACCAGAGCCGTCATACTCGGTGACGATGTCCTTCTTGGCAAACGCCAGCACCACATTCGCAACGGATACATAATTAACGTTCTCCAGCGGAGATACGTCAACATACGGACGGAACAGCTCCGCTGCAGCAAAATCCTGCACGGTGACATAAATATCATCAGCCTGCAGAATTTCACCCGTCTCCAGCTTCACCTCATACCGCGGCCCATCTGTTGCAGCATTGTTCAGCACCGTAATCCCCGCTGCTGCCGCTCCGGTCCGCTGCTCCACATCATGCAGTTCACGGATTAAGGCCTCCACAAGGCTTTGCAGACCATTACGGAAGGTCAGGAAGGCACTTTTCTTGGTACCCGTATGCGTTTCGACGGGCTTGCGGCCGGTAGTCATTCCGCGGATCAGGCTCCCGTACTTGCGCTCCACTTCACCGAATTGCGGAAAGGTAGCCTGAAGACTGATCTTACGCATATCACCCGCATAAATCCCCGCGAGCAGCGGTTCGGTCATATTCTCCAGGACCTCAGTCCCCAGTCGCCGCTCGATCAGCTCTCCGAGCGACTCATCTTCGCTGCTCCGGCGCGGCGGAAGCACGAAATCGAGCATCGCCCGCATTTTGCCGCTGAAGGATACCAGGCCGCTCTTGAGGAACGGCTTCAGCTCGGTAGGAATGCCGAGAACCAGCCCCGCCGGCATCGGATGAAGCTTGCCCCGCTGCAGTATGTACGTCTTCTTGGCATTCGGATTGGTGGTTACCAGCTCATGATCCAGCTTAAGCTCCTTGGCCAGATCACTCATCACTGTTTTGCGGGCCAGAAAGGAATCCGGCCCCTTCTCTATGACGAAGCCGTCGCGGTGCAGCGTTTCGATTTTGCCGCCGAGTGCAGTTTCCTTTTCGATCAGCACAATATCAGGCTGGTATCCGGCTTCCCGGTAAAACTTGCGGACATAAAACGCGGCGCTGAGGCCGCTGAGGCCCCCGCCGATAATGACGATCTTCCGGGGCATACCGGTCATGGCTGAATCACCTTCAGCTGGCTTGCCTTGGTGCGGACTACATCGCTGAGAACAGACATATACGCCGGATCACTATTTAACGAATCAATCCGCATCAGCCGCAGATCCAGCTCCGAAGCAAGCGCCTGGGCTTCAATATCAAGATCGTACAGCACTTCCAGATGGTCGGACACGAATCCGATCGGAGCTGACAGCACATATTTCACTTGGCTTTTGGACAGCTCACGCAGTGTATCCAGAATATCCGGGCCAAGCCAAGGTTCAGCCGTTCTGCCTGCACTCTGCCAGGTGAACTGCCAGGAGGTGACTCCTGCCCTGTCAGCGATTGCCTTGGAAGTCTCCAGCAGCTGGTCACGGTAAGGATCGCCCATGGCCAGAATCCGTTCCGGCAGGCTGTGCGCGCTGAATAAGACCTGCACATCCCCGCGGGCTGCACCGGTTTCTTCGAATTGATCCAGCTTCGCTGATACCCGTCTGCTAAGCACGTCTATCAGTTCCGGATGCAGATGGTAGCTCTCCACGAATTCCATCCGGATTCCGCTGGCATCCGCTTTTTCTTTTGCCCGTTTGATGTAGGTGCCGACACTCATTACAGAATAATGAGGGGCAAGTACAATGCCGACAGCCTGGCTAATGCCATCCCGTACCATAGCTTCAACGCCGTCTTCAATAAAAGGCCGGGCATGCTTGAGTCCCTGGTAGCACACATATTCCACATCCCCGCCGCTGCGGTTCAGCATTTCCTGCAGAGCCTCCACCTGACGGTCTGTATTCTCCCGGAGGGGGAACACGCCGCCTACAATCGCTTCGTAGCGGTCTTTCAGCTCTTTTAGCTGCTCCGGGGAAGGCGCGTTGCCGCGCCGGATATGAGTATAATAGGCTTCCACACCCTCCAGACTTTCAGGCGTGCCGTAAGACATCACGAGTACACCAATTTTAGCTGTCACGGAATCCATCTCCTTTTACGAATAATGTTCATACCAGTGTGCGGTATTATAATTTCGGTGCAGCTGCTTTCAACGCCTGCTGTGAATACGTATGGATATACTCCGTCAGTTCCCTTAGCGTGTCCAGGGAAGCCTCCGGAAATAAGCCGTGGCCCAGATTGAAAATATAACCCGGCTCCTGTATGCCTTCATCAATCAAATCCTTAGCCCGCTCCTTGAGCAGATCCATTGGGGCTGTCAGCAGATAAGGATCGAGATTGCCCTGAATAGCAAAACCTCCGCCGGTTCTGCGTCTGCCTTCAGTAAGGCTCACACGCCAGTCCAGTCCGATGACATCGGCCTGCAACTTGGTAAGGCTTGGAAGCAGTTCTCCGGAGCTTACGCCCGGAAAATAAATCTTCGGTACATCAAGATCAGACAATTCGGCAAAAATACGGGAAATCGTAGGCAGCACATACCGTTCGAAGTCACGCGGGGCCAGTGCACCCACCCAGCTGTCGAACAGCTGAAAGGCTTTGCCGCCGCTCTTCACGTGGGCACGCAGATAAGCAATTACCATATCGCCCAGCTTATCCATCAATTTCTCCCAGACGCGGGGCTGGCTGAACATCATTTCCTTGGTACGGTGATAACTCTTTGAAGGTCTGCCTTCAATTAAATAACTGGCAATCGTAAACGGGGCACCGGCGAACGTAATCAGCGGCACATCCAGCTCCTTGTCCAGTATGGCGATAGTCTCCAGCACATGGCTGAGGTCGCCTTCTACATCAATCGGTTTCAGCCGGTCCACATCGGCAGCTGTCGCAATCGGATTCTCGATAACCGGGCCGATATTCTTCACGATGTCAAACTTCACACCGATGGAAGCCACCGGGTTCATAATGTCGGAATACAGGATAGCCGCATCCACACCCAGCTTGCGCACAGGCATCAAGGTTACTTCCGCCGCAAGTTCCGGCTGGCTGCAAATTTCCAGCAGCGAATATTTTTCTTTGATTTTACGGTACTCGGGATCATAACGGCCGGCTTGCCGCATGTACCATACGGGAACGTGGTCCGTGTCCTGCTGTCTGCAGGCGCGGATAAAAGTATCATTGTAGGTCATGATAAGATCTCCATTAGTTTGATAGGATAGTTGCTGACGCATATAACTTATTATGCCCCTTTTAAAAGATGGTAACAACCGTTCTCACGTCAACGGAATGACAATCCAATGACATTACTATGACAAGTGTTGCACCGGACAACCAAAAATATATGATATACTGATAGAATGTCAATTTTTCGTGAATTTTTTAGATAGAACTCTCTGAAAGGAAGTGAAAGCACTTTGAAGAATTGGGAGACTTGGAAGGTCAACCTCATGGTGCTTTGGTTTGGCCAATTTCTGGTAAATGCCGGCATGACAATGATTACCCCGTTCCTGTCTCTTTATTTAGCCAAGGATCTTGGAGTAACCGGTGATCATTCTATCGGGATGTGGGCAGGCCTTATTTTTGCCGCAAACTTTTTGACCTCGTTCTTATTCCAGCCGCTGTGGGGCAAGCTCGCCGACAAATACGGCCGCAAAATCATGCTTCTGCGCTCCAGCTTCGGTATGGCCATCGTCATGGTACTGATGGGCTTCGCCCAGTCGCCGATGCAGCTCCTGCTGCTGCGTCTGCTAAACGGGACGATTTCCGGCTTCAATCCGGCCTCCATCGCGCTGGTATCCGGTACAACCCCTAAACCTCGTATGGGTTTTGCCATGGGGCTGATGCAGTCCGGGTCGGTTGCAGGAACGATTCTGGGACCGTTGATCGGCGGGGCGCTGGCTGACTGGATCGGCTTCCGCCCGATTTTTTATGTCGTCGGTGCGCTCCTGTTCGTTGCTTCGCTGCTCGCTTTATTCCTCGTGAAAGAGAAGTTCAACCGGGGCGAAGCCGCAAAGGCACCGCAGGTATCGGTACTCGAAGGATTTAAAGAACTGGCGAAGGTGCCGCAGCTGCCTGCACTGTTCGGCGTGACCTTCCTGCTGCAGTTTGCGATGATCAGCCCGATGTCCCTGCTGCCGTTGTACGTGGAGAAGCTGCATGGCTCCGCCGTTAATATCGCATTCTGGGCAGGGATGGTCAGCGCGGTTACCGGTATATCCAACATGCTGGCTTCTCCGCTTCTCGGCAGGCTGAGCGACAAGGTCGGCGCCCATCGTATTTTGACTTATGCGCTGATCGGCGCGTCCCTGTTCCTAATTCCGCAAGCCTTTGTGACAAGCGTCTGGCAGCTGATCATCATCCGTTTCCTGATGGGAGTGTTTATGGGAGGGCTCCTGCCAAGCGTGAATGCTCTCATCCGTTCCTATACTCCAGACGGTAAAGAGAGCAGGGCCTTCGGCTTCAACAGCAGCACGCTGGCCCTGGGTAATATGCTTGGAGCGGTTATCGGCGGATTCTTATCGGGTTATATCGGGATTGAAGGCTTATTCATTATTTCCGGCGGGTTCCTGCTGATCAATACAGTCTGGGTACGCCTCAAGCTGTACAAGCCGACCCGGCACCATTGGTTCCGCTGACACCCGGAGACTCCAGCTTACTTCACCATGGCTAAAGCTAGTCCATCGTACGCAGGCAGCAGCGTGCTGGTCAGCCGCTCATCGCTGGCGATCATCTCATTGAACCGGCGCATCGCCTGTACTGCGGGTCCGTTCTTATCTGTATTCAAGGTACGGCCGCGCAGGAAAATATTATCCCCGGCGATAATGGCCCCCGGTGATGCCAGGCGGATTGCATACTCCAGATAATTCGGATAATTCTCTTTGTCCGCATCGATGAAAAAGAAATCAAATGTCCGGCCCTCCGCTTCGAGCCCCTGCAGGCTGTCCAGCGCGGGGCCGATTTTGTATTCTACGGCTTCGCCGAAGCCTGCTTTGACTAAGTGGCTATGTGCCAGTTCGGCGTATTCCGCCTTCAGCTCAAGGGATGTCAGCTGGCCGCCGGAGGCAAATCCGCGGCATAAGCAGATCCCGCTGTATCCGCCAAGCGCACCGATCTCCAGGATGCGGGTGGAGCGGGACAGGCGGACCAGCATCGAGAGTAGCCGCCCGTACCCCGGAGCGATGGAGACCTCAGGCATCCCGTGATCCGCAATCGCCTGTTTGACCTCAAGCAATAATTCATCCTCTTTATAGAGCATTTCGCTGTATTCTTCCTGATTAGGCATATGTATTCTCCTTTGATATTGTGAAGTCCCGCGCATTCACCTATACTTAGAAGGATCGGCTAGGCCAAGCTTTACTAAGCGCATGCACAGAATAAAGGCGATGCACAGTGTCGTTGTTACTTCTCTGCTTTTCTTATTGTACTGGCTAGGAGCAACCATCTACAAGCTAAACGGAGTTGAGCGCATTTGGGTAAATTACAATTGATCGCCACCGCCCCTATGGGGCTGGAGGCTGTAGTAGCACGTGAACTAAACGAACTGGGTTATGAGACCACCGTCGAGAACGGACGGGTCTTGTTCAGCGGAGATTATATCGATATCTGCCGCTGCAATTTATGGCTTCGTACCTCTGACCGGGTATTGGTAAAAATGGGCCAATTCCCTGCCAAAACCTTCGATGAGCTGTTCGAAGGCGTCAAAGCTATCAACTGGGAAGATTGGATTCCCGAAAACGGGGAGTTTCCGGTAGAAGGCCGGTCCCACAAATCCCAGCTTACCAGCGTACCTGCCTGCCAGGGGATTGTCAAGAAAGCGATTGTTGAGAAGCTGAAGCAGTCGTACCGCACCGAGTGGTTCCCGGAGAACGGCCCGCGCTATGTGGTTGAGGTGATTCTGCTGAACGACATTGCCCTGATTACTCTGGATACCACCGGTCCGGCACTGCACAAACGCGGATACCGCCGCCAGGCGACAGAAGCGCCGCTGAAAGAAACAATGGCTGCCGCCCTCATCCAGCTTAGCCGCTGGAACGGACACCGTCCATTGTACGATCCATGCTGCGGCTCCGGTACCATCCTGATCGAAGCGGCAATGATTGCCTGGAACATCGCGCCGGGACTGCGTCGTTCGTTCCCGTCCGAACATTGGCCGGAGATTCCAAAGCGCCTGTGGGAAGAAGCCCGCGATGAGGCCTTCGATGCCGTACGCGACGATTATCCGCTGCAATTAACCGGCACCGATATCGATCCCGCAGCAATTGAAATTGCCGAAGCTGCCGCCAAAAGCGCTGGGCTGGCCGGAGAAATCACCTTCAAGCATCTCGCGGCTGCCAAAGCCCGCCCTGAGGGCGATTACGGCTGCATCATCACGAACCCGCCTTACGGCGAGCGGATCAGTAATGACAAGGAAGTAGAGAAGCTGACCCGCCAATTCGGCGAGATGATGCTGTATCTACCGACTTGGTCCTTTTTTGCGATCAGCCCGTACAAGGAATTTGAGCAATACTACGGCCGCAAAGCGGACAAGCGCCGCAAGCTGTACAACGGCCGGATCGAATGCCAATATTATCAGTATCTCGGCCCGCTTCCGCCGCGTAATCCGCAATAAGCAGCATGCAAAAAGCCTTAAGCCCATACAGCAGCGCTGTAAGGAGCTTAAGGCTTTTTATGTGTCTTCGACGTTCTAGAATAGCAGGTTATCCGGATTCGTGCCGATCCGCTCTCCGGCATCCAGCCCGCTAATCGCGCTGACTTCATCCGCTGACAGCTCAAAATCGAAGATTTCGCTGTTCTCTTTGATCCGCGAGGCTGTAACTGACTTGGGAATGATGACGATGGAGCTCTGCAGCCCCCACCGCAGAATAACTTGGGATACCGTCTTGCCGTGTTTCCCGGCAATGCCCTGCAGCAGCTCGTTATCCTGCAGTCTTCCCTTCATCAGTGGTGCCCACGCTTCAATCTGGATCTGATGTTGTGTACAGTAGTCACGCAGCTCCTTCTGGATAAACCGAGGATGCAGCTCCACCTGATTGACTGCAGGAACAATACTGCTCTCTTTTTTCAATTCCTCCAGATGATGGATCTGGAAATTGCTGACCCCGATCGCCCGCACACGGCCTTCCCCGTACAAGCGCTCTAGGGCACGCCAGGTGTCCTTATATAGGGTCTGGCCCGGCCAATGGATCAAATACAGATCAATGACATCGAGCCCGAGCTTTTTGCAGCTGGTTTCAAAGGCCCGCAGAGTTGTATCATACCCCTGATCGGTATTCCACACTTTTGTAGTTACGAACAGGCTGTCCCGCGCCACACCGCTTGCAGCTATCGACTGTCCGACCTCTTCTTCATTGCCGTACACCGCTGCTGTATCAATGCTGCGGTACCCCAGTTCGAGTGCGGTTGCTACCGCCTTGGCCACCTCGGCCCCTTCCGCTTTATAGGTCCCCAGACCAAACCAGGGCATGTGCACACCGTTATTCAGAACCGTACTGTCAGTCAGATGCATCATCTCAAATCCCTCCTAATCTATGTATACAGCTGTGAAACAATAAGCACATTATATCATGGCCTGACAGCCGGACCCAAACCAGCCCGGACCCGGGCATGCAAAAAACCTCCACACATGGTGCGGAGGCTGTTAAACCCGTTAATATGGTGCACTGGCTGAATACTGCTGCCAGGTATCTGAATTAATCTTTGGCGACTGGCCGTTTTACAAAAGCTTCTGCTTTGGCCAACACTTCATCCTCAGTTGGAGCACTGACATAACGTCCGTTAATATAGATAAAGGCCCGTTTGCCGCAAGGTCCGCAGTAGGACTTGCAGCCGACTTTGATCTCGGCGTCCGGCGCCATTTTACGCAGCTTGGGCAGGATGGTTTTCATTCGGGTGTGATTGCATTGATCACAAATTTGTATTTCGTTAGCCATGGAGCAACCCTTCTTCTTGTCCGTTAGTCATCGGCGAATTTTTAGTGGTCGCCATGATTACCTTTTGACGGATTAGTAATGACAAAGCCTTCTTCCGGGAAGTACAAGTAGTCGATCTTCACACCGTCCAGCAGCGGCTGGTTCGGATCAAGAATAACATCGATCTCTTTATCCGTAGAAATTACAACATCAGTTTCTTGGGGCGTGTCCAAATCAAGACCGTAGTGGGCATGGTCGCCGTGAGCATGTGTAATCGCTACGCGCAGCTTCAATTCGCTGTTGCCTTCAAGCTCCATGGTTTTTTTTATCACTTTAGCCGCATTGCGGGTAATTTTGACGTTCATTCCTCATCCATCTCCCAGGCACTATATTTTAAAACCTCAATAATTTATTTTAAGGAAAGTGGACTGTAAAAGCAACCACCCTGGGATAAATAGATCTGGAATCAAGTGCAAAAGATTCTTAAAAATTTCACCTTCCGCTCTTCAGCGCCGGATACTTGCGGTCCATCCGAGACACGAACCAGCCCATCAGCAGCATGGTCACGCCAATATCATCAATCGGCATAAAAGGCATGATATCAGGCAAAACCCAATACAGGAGCACCGGAATGGTGAAGAGCAGCTTGTCCGCAAGCGTTACAGAAGGTGAAATAACGTATTGCCAGGAGTTGCGTAATATATGAGACCACCGCTTCAGCGACAGCAATTTTCTTAGTTTCATAGGTATCCTCCTCTTTCCATAAGAAAAGGATACAGCCGCGAAGCAAGTGCAAATATGATTGCGGCCGTACCCTTTGCTGTTATCTTACGCAAATTTGCAGGATGTGTTTCATTTTTATTTAAAATTCGAGAGAATCGTTGCTAAAATCCAGCCTGTTTCCAGCGCCATATCCTCATAATCAGCCAGGGGCAGCGGATTCTTGCCAATCCCCAGCTCTACCGTAAAACCAGGCTTACGGAAACGCTGGATGAACCAATCCTTATACCCGGCGTCACTGCCGGTCAGCTCAACCGCGCGGTATCCGCTGGCCGCCGCCAGACGGGCGGCCAGCTCTTTGCTCTCCGGAGGTTCATATCCCCGGTAGTTCCAGTAGATCTCTCCACCCTGGCTGTGCAGCGACACTGCTGCCTCCCCGGGATATTGCTCAGCCAGAGCCGCGAGCGCTGCTGCTTCCGGTTCGCTTAACGGAGCGGGGCCGCTGTAATCGCGGGGGGCCGGACCGGTTATTCTGCGCCGGGCAACCTCTTCCTCCCAGTGAGCCGGGAACTGGTCACCTAGATCCACACCGCGGAGGTTGGCCTTCCAATGACGGAAGCTGTGTCTGCCGCAGTTCCATTTCATGAGCGCTTCATAATAGGGATGTCCCGGCTGTACGCCTTCCTGTACCAGCTCCACACCATCCGGGTTGGCCATCGGCACAGCCCATATTGTCCAGTTCTGGTACCAGAGAGAAGGATCATGTCCGTTCCAGTCCCTCCCCTCCGCGTAAGCCGAGGCATATTGTTCTATAAAAGACATCAGGCAGGGTGATGTCAGCCATTCATTGGCGTGCAGAGCGGCATTCACATGCAGATGCCGGGGTCCACTCCCGAGCCGCAGCACATGCAGCGGTTTGCCGAGCACACTGGTTCCGATGCTGTCCCGGTGAAGAAAAGGAAATTTGTCCGTAAGCTGCCTGACATCTTCCTCAACATCTTCCGGTCCGTATTCACTGTTGACAGCTACCCTGCCGCTGGACAGCGGCTGGGGGATGACCAGCACCTTACCCGGGATACATTGGCGTGCGGAGGTGACGCCGGGATTTAGAGTTTCAAGCTCCTCAATGCTCACTCCGAACAGAGCAGAGATGGAAGCTGCATCGTCCCCCTGCTGCACGGAGTAACGCTTGCGCGGTGCAGAGGGCAGGAAAAGAATTTGCCCCGGGTACAAGTAGGGCTGTCTCCCTGCCCACGGATTCCCTTGGATGACATGTTCCGGTGTAAGTCCATGCCTGGCGGCAATGCGGTTAACAGTGTCTCCCCTGCGGGTAATATATTGCTGCATATGTCTCATCCTCTCAAACCCTCTAGTTGCCGTCATCCCCTGCAAGACTTCGGGGCACAGCCTCAACTTATTGTATGCAGCCCCTACTGCCGCGCATGAACGAAAAGAGCTTGACCGCGCCTGACCGCACGAAAAAGTGTAACCGCATACAAACATAGTGGAGCTTACAATAATATGGCTCAACAGGGAGGTGAAAAAAACAAAATGATTTGTTCTTTTGGTTCCGTTTCTTAGAGATGCATAAAAAACTCGATAAAGATCAACATAGACGCAAAATAATTTTGAATGCTTATAAAAAGAAGAATCAAATGACTAATCGCAAGCATGAGGTCGGCATGTTAATTATCAACTTTACATCTAGGTTTCCGATTTCTTAATCTAACTAAACCATCAATAATTAACCCTTCTAAGAAGTATGAAAGAAAATGAACGATATAAGAGGGAAAGGCAACGGTAATATCGGCACTACCACTGTTTATCGTTGCACTTTCATAATTGAAATACCAATGGTTAAACGGTTCCAAATAAATCGTATTAACCAATACGGGATTAGAAATAAATAAAAGAATATTTTTTCTGTCATACCCTAAATAGTTATGTAAGCAGATTGCAATACTAACAAGCGAAAACCAAAATGTAGCTCTTTTTAGAATCACGCATACCACCACCATTTATTTAAATTCACTATATTATACCAATTTATGTGCAGTAATTAATACCCTTTTAACAACAATACTTTCGATAAGAGCGTTAAAAAAAAGAAACCAGGGCAATATTTCCCTGGTTTCCTTGATAAACACTTAGTACAGCCTCGAATACAGTTTGTCCCTATTCATGTCACCACAGTAATCTACAAAGAGGATACCTGCCAGACTACAGGTGTGCGTTTGAGCTGCTCACCAAGCCAGTCGCGGGCGATCCGCTGGAACATTTCGGCATCTCCGCTGCAGAAAAATTGGTGGATCGGGGTTTCATCCCCCTTGGCCAGCTGGCCTTTCTGGTAGAGAATGGTGCTAATTTCCCGTGCAGTCTCATCCGCCGAGCTGATCAGCTTCACTCCCGGCCCCATTACTTTGCCTATCGGCTCTACCAGGAAAGGATAATGTGTACAGCCGAGAATCATAGTATCGATGGGCTCGTATTTGATTCCGTTGAGAGATTCAGCCACTGCGATATGGCTTTCCTCTGAGCGGAACATGCCTTGCTCCACAAAAGGGACAAGCGCCGGACAAGCCTGGCTGACCACCTCGACAAACGGGGACAGCTGCTTCAGCGCCGCTGTATAAGCCCCGCTCTTTATCGTTCCGATGGTGCCGATGACACCGACCCGGCCTGTTTTGGTTGCACTGATGGCGGCGCGGGCACCGGGATGAATGACTCCGATTACCGGTATGGACACCTTGGCAGAGATATAGTCCAGCGCTGCCGCTGTTGCGGTGTTGCAGGCGATAACAATCATTTTAGGATTAAATTGAATTAAGTAGTCCACAATCTGTTCAGTGAACAATTTCACTTCTTCGGTTGAACGGGGTCCGTATGGGGCACGGGCAGTATCGCCAAAATAAATGATTTTCTCCCTAGGGAGCTGTCTCATTACTTCTTTGACAACCGTAAGTCCCCCCACACCTGAGTCTAGTATAGCTATAGCTTGCTGCACGAACACACCGCTTCCTTTAACTTGTTTTGTGTAGCTTATGTAAGGTCAAAACAAAGTGTACCTGACTTTGAGCCCCAATTGCAGATATTACTCTTTTTACGGCCCCAATTCAAGGAAGTATTGAAAAAACCGCCTCCCGCCGGAAGCGCGGAAAGCGGCTGTATGCCTGCTGGAGCCTTATATATTCAGCATTCACTAGTTACGCGGGCTGCAAAATAAATTTAGATAATACCGTCTTTGTCTTTGTCTGTATCCGCTGCACCATCTTCATTCACAACAGCCTCCGCGCTGTCTGCGGCTTCTTCGATACCGGCATCCGCCACATCCTGGTCATCCTCAATGGCTGCGGCAATAATTTCTGCTGTTTCGGTTTCGTCCAAGCTTACCGGAGCTTCTTCTGTGGCGATTCCGCTGACCACGGCAAGCTCCTCTTCCGTATCAGTTTGGGTATACTGCTTGCTCCATTCCTTCACTTCACTCACCACAGACTCTACCGCGTCCTTGGCTTTGCCATACAGCTCCGATCCTTTATCTCCTGCCTGGGCGGCAATTTCCTGCACTTTATCAATCGCCCCATTCGTTCCGTCAACAATATCCTTGCGCAGTTCTTTTCCCGGCTTGGGTGCCAGCAGCAGCGCCGTGACTGAACCCACTACGCTACCGGCCAGAATTCCCCACAGCAAGCTTTTGCTATCCTTTTTCATCGTCCATCTCTCCTTTGGATTCAAAGTGCCTCTGCCCGGCCATCCGGGCTATCGCCTAGTTCTGCTATATCATAAGCGCAGAGAGTTTGTCCTGTGATTACTTCAGGAAGTTTTTTCAGAAGGATTGTCCTGTCGGTTTGTCGGGTTAGGAGTGATGGCATACCGGCAGCATTGTCCGCCTTCCGCCATACATTCCGTGCGTGTCACCTTAGCCCCGAGCAGCTCCTCGAAAAGACTCTGTTCGCATTGGCAGGCTTTGCGGTATTGGGTGGCAACCTGACGGATGGGACAATTATATTCCCGCATCACATATGAGCCGTCTTCCCCCTTGCTCCATTCCGCCATATACCCCCCGGAGTTCTGGATAGAGGACAGCTCAGCTACCCGCTCCTCCAGATTACGGTTCTCCATCATCGGGGTATACTGGGCAAGCATCCGCCTCCGCCGGCCTTCAAACAACACATTCACAGCCTCCAGCCCGCTGGTGTGATCAAGCTCCCTCAGCAGCTCCAGGGCCAGATTATGATACGTTTTGGGAAAATGCTCTTCTGCCCGCTCGGTCAGCGAATATACATGCAAGGGCCTGCCCATTGCCTGGCGTACTACCTTGGTCTTGGCCAGCGACTCCTGCTCCAGCTGGAGCACATGACGCCGCACGCCCATCTCGGTAATCCCGAGCTCTTCCGCCAGCGCGCCGATGGTCAGCGGCCCTTTCATTTTGAGCAGCGTCATTATATTGCGTCTTGTCGATCCGCTCTCCTGACCCTTCTTCATGTTCTGGAACCTCCTCTCCTTACGGCTTCCGTCCGTGTAATGCCCTCCGGTCCGCCAGGTTACCCTCTTTTCAAACCGGCAGCTCCGCTCCCAGCTCCTGATCCAGATACCGGTGCACCTCTGCGGCAAAACGCTCCAGAACGCCTGGAAGCACCTTCGTTAGCGGATGCAGCGCGCTGCGATCCCAGGAATAATAATCCTGCACAAGCGGCTTACGGAGCGCTACCAGGCTAATGAGCACATCGTATATCCCGCTGTCTCCAAGCACCTTCTCCTCATGGATAATCGAGATGATATCTTCATAACTACCGGCATCACGCATAATGAATCCGTCGATCAGACAGCTCCCCACGTCGGTAACGACCTCTATCGCCAAATGCAGGCAGCGTTCCTGCACCAGACCCATGACAATGCTTCCATCCCAGGAATCCGCAGCGCCCCGCAGACCGGTCCCGATATCAGGAATCTGCCCCAGTATATTTTCAATTTGCTTCCGGTTAACATAGTACACAGCTGACCCTCCAAGTCTGGTGGTATAAATGAACTACAACGATTAAGAATTTATTTGTCTCGCTTGCCGCGGCGTTTCAGCCAGAACAGCATGGTGAAGCAGGCGGCCAGAAAGACGATCAGGTAGGTTAACGCTTCCATCGGATACTCAAGCTCACGCATTTACATCACCGCTTCCGGAATAGAATGGGAACTCCTGCCGCTCCCGGCAGCCTTAAATTTCGTAGTCTACGGCGTAGGACACTTCCTTGACCTCGTTGATGTGCGCTATTACTTCCTTATGGGCGGGGTGCACCTGATATGCCTGCAAATCCTCCAGTGAGGCAACCTCAGTTACCAGCGCAATGTCAAAAGAACGCTCCGAACGAACGACATCGGTTCCAACCTCGATGGAAATCAGCTGAGGGATTTTACCTTCCATATTCTGCAGAACTGCTACTGTAGCAGCGATACTTTCCGGTGACGAGTCTTTTAATTTGAAAAATACGATATGCTTAATCATCTATTTCGCTCCCTGCCCTGAATATTGTAATTTGTTTAGTAAAAATATATCATAACGGCAAGACTTCTGAAAGAAACTTAAACCTCATGTCAGCAATTACAGCATTAACCATTGCAGCGTTCCCGAAAGTATTGTAGTATAACGTTAAAAATTCGGAGGAAGTATGCCTAAGAATCAACAAGAATCTCATAAAATCCAGGCCTGGTCTCTGATCAACCGCAAATATCTTGGACAAGGCGTACGGGTCAAACGGTTCCGGAGGCCCAAACGCAGCCAGATCCGCAACCGCGTTCTGCTTGCTATCCTGATGGCTAAGGACATTAAATTGTCCAAGCTTGCGGAAGAGCTCGCCGTATCCTCGCGCAGTGTGAGCGCCTGGGTATACGAAGGACGCATTCCTTCCAGAAACAATCTGGAGAAGGTCTGCCGCCTGCTAGGCTATCCGTCCCATATCCTGTTCAATGAAGCTCTCCTGCGGCAAAGTCCGATTGTATGCCAGCCTACACCTTCACGTTTTATGAAAAGAACACTTGCCCACTCACCGCAGAATAATGTGATTTTGACAGGGCTGTGTATGGTGTATGATTTCTCTGTAACCGATGTCAGCGTCTGGATCGGTGTACATCCCGGCACATTCCGCAAATGGCTGCATCAATGCCATCTTCCAACCTTGGCCCTGCAGGAAAAAGCCGAAAACTTCTTCCGTATTCCACGGAATATTCTGTTCGCTGACTGCGATTTGAGATAGGCGGGCGCGAAGTCCCACATGAACAATCCCCCACAACCTGGTTCCAACTATACTTAAGGCCCTTCTTTATATAAAAGAAGGGCCTATTGACGTCTGATGAGATTCAGTTTATTTTACGCGCAACAATGTATCTGAGTATGTATTCGTGGATTCCTCCCTGTTCACTCTCAAGCTTCTCGGGGAATGATCCGGTCTGGAGAATCTCTGTCCCTGAAAAATGACTTCTTAAATCGGCTTCAGTGAAAAAGTGGGCATACTTCCCCGGCTTATATTCATAGGTTCCCTGTTCGAGCCGTCTGCCGCAGCCGTTATTGCGGTCTTCATCGGAAAAACTTGTGAAATAAAGCAGCCCGCCGGTGCGCAACTGGGCAAGACTTGCAGCAATCAGCTGCTTCCGCTCCTCTTCCAGAAACAAATGAAGCACATCGTAGCAGTAGACGGCATCAATCTGGGTATTCAGCTGCGGTTCCAGCGCAGAACCGGCGATAAAGATAGTGTCCGGGTCCCATGCTGCAGCAAGCTCCAGGGCCTCGGTGCTTAATTCGATCCCGTAGGTAGTGAATGCGGCTGAGAATACCTTGCTGTTACGTCCATAGCCCGCACCGGGAACCAGGACAGAGCTCAGCCCTGCTTCCTGAAACTTCTTTTTGGCCCACTCCGCGGAGGGACTGGGTTCCCTTCCCCAAATCATGCCTTCACGGGCAAACCGCCCGCTCCAGTACTGCGACATATCTGTCCCCCCCCTTTGCAGTGTTCATACAGCTTGTACTGCATTGATGTCTATCTTAATTCACCGGAGTGATTCATGCAAAGCTTAAACGCACAGCAAAGAACGGCCGGTCCGGTATTCCGGGACATTGGCCGTTCTTGTTAGTCCATATGAAAAGAACCATACCTGCAGCTACCAGCTTGATTTGGTGATACCGGGAATCTGCCCTTTCAGCGCCAGGTCCCGGAAGACGATCCGCGAAACCTTAAATTTGCTTAGATAGCCTCGGGGTCTGCCGGAGACGGCGCATCTGTTCTTTTGTCGGGTGGCCGAGGAATCGCGCGGCAGCTTCTGCAGTGCCGCATAATCCCCCTTTGCCTTCAGCTCTCTTCGTCTATCCGCATATTTGGCGACCAGTTCCTGCCGTTTAAGCTCTTTAACTACTTTAGATTTCTTTGCCACGCTGGGTCTCCACCTTCCTAGTTCAAATAGTATATTGCCTATTCATTTAACGCTGTCTTCAGTGCTTCAAGATTCTGGTGCATAATCGCCGCATAGTCCAGATTATTGCTGCGTTCCTCATCAGTTAATCCCTCAATCGGATTCAGCACAGCCGCCTTGGCTCCGATTTCCTGGGCAATAGTATCTGCTACACTGGAGGAGACGAGGGTTTCAAAAAAGATCGTCTTTACAACATGTGCCTTCGCAAACTCAACAACCTCAGCCATTTGGGCGGCGGATGGCTCCTGATCCGGTGAAAGGCCGGCAATCGGTACTTGTGTTAGGCCATACTCCTTAGCAAGATAGCCGAAGGCTGCATGCTGGGTAATGAAATCCGTGCGCTTCGTACCCGCAAGTCCGTCTTTGAAGTCCTGATCAAGGTGTTCCAGCTTAGCGACATAGCTGTCTGCATTGGTGTGGAATGCAGCGGCATTCTCAGGAGAAGCAGCGGACAACGCAGCTTCAATGGTACGGACCTCTTGAATTGCCAAGGCAGGAGCCAGCCAGACATGCGGATCAAGTCCGCCATGGTCGTGATCATGGCCCGGTTCTTCTTCAGCATGAGCTTCATCCGCATGTTCATGATCTTCTTCGGCATGATCATGGTCATCCGCTTCTCCTTCGGTATGAGCCTCTTCCTCCTCTGTGCCTTCCATAATCTCCAGTCCTTTGCTGGCTTCCACGGCAACCAGCTTGCTGCCTGAGGCACTGTCCAGCACCTGCTCAGCCCAGGCCTCCATACCAGCCCCATTGTAGACAAACACATCGGCACCGGTTATTGCCGCCATGTCCCGGGCGGTTGGCTCCCAGTCATGCGGCTCGATTCCCGCAGGGACCAGCGTCTCCACATCGGCGAGATCGCCAACGATGTTTTTGGTGAATTCGTACATCGGATAGAAGCTGACTTTAATCTTCAGCTTATCCGGGGCAGCAGAACTGGTCTCTACTGTAGACGGGCCAGGGTTAGCATTAGCACCTGTACTGCCGGCATTGTTTGCAGAGTTGCTGTTGCTTCCGCAGCCGGCGGCAATCAGCAGGGCAGATAGGGACAGAACAGCAAGATGACGGATTCGAAAAGTAAACATGAGGGATAACAGCTCCTTTTTTCTTCAATGATTTCTATGGTTTGGCATGAATTTCGAGTTGCTTCAAAGGTCTTCTATATTTGCTGCAGCGGTGTTTCAGCCTTAATAGCTTCTGAACACCGATTGCTGTAAGCAGGAATATAAGCAAAATAAGGGCGATCGTGCCTCCCGGAGGTGTATTGATGTAATAGGATGCGGTCAGACCGCTGAAAACTCCGAGAAGGCCTGTCAACACTGCAATTAGTATTGCGGCGGTGAAGCCGGATGCGATGCGCAAAGCGATCGATGCCGGGAGCACAATCAGTGCGGACACCAGGAGTACACCGACTACAGGCATAGCTGCAGCAACGGTCATTCCCGTAAGCACTGCAAACGAAAAGGACAGCAGACCTGTATGTACACCGCTGATGCTAGCGGTTTCTTCGTCAAAGGTCAGGCTGTAAAGCGGCCTGCGTAAAACGATGAAATAAAGCAATCCGGCGGCCGCAACAAGTGCGATAAGCTTAAGCTGGGTATCGCTGACAGCGACGATGGAGCCAAACAGATAGGAGCTGAAGCTCTTGCTCAGATTCTGCTTCAGGCTCATTAGTACAACCGCTAGCGCCAGCCCAGAGGTCATGATGATCGCTACCGGAAGCTCGCTGTATGTACGGTAAGAACGACGCAGCTGCTCGATGATGATGCCGCCGGCAACGGCCACCGCAAAGCCGCTGAGCGCGGGATTAAGCTGCAGTACCGTGCCCAGTGCTACCCCGGCAAGCGATACATGCGACAGCGTATCAGCCATCAGCACCTGGCGGCGCAACATCAGATACACGCCAAGCAGCGGACCTATCATACCAATCAGGCCCCCGGCCCAAAATGCGCGCTGCATGAATTCGTAACTAAACATGTCCAGCCCTCCCGCTCCTTCCGCTCCAGGCTGATAATGCAATCCAGATAGGGGCTTGTTTCTTCGAGGCCATGAGTGACCATAATCACCGTCCGGCCATGCGCACTTACATAATGACGCATCAGTCCATAGAAGCCGGTACGGCTCTCCAGATCCATGCCGGTTGCAGGTTCGTCCAGCACGAGCACCTGCGGCTGCTGGGCCAGCGCCCGGGCGATACAGATCCGCTGCTTCTGCCCGCCGGACAATTCGCCGATTCTGCGGTCGCGGTATTCCCACATATCCACCTGCCGCAGGCAGCGCTCCACAAGCGCCTCCTGCTCCTGCGTGAAGCGCCGGAACAGCCCCAGCCGCCCGTAGCAGCCGGAACGGACCAGCTCAATCACTTTGCTGGGAAATCCGGCATTGAAGGCTGCGACCTGCTGCGGAACGTAGCCGATCTCAAGCCTGCCTTCCACAGCCAGCTCCTGGTTTATGGTAACTGTTCCGCTCCATGGGCGGAGCAGTCCCAGCATCAGCTTAAGCAGTGTAGTCTTCGCTGCCCCGTTCGGGCCGGTAATCCCGATAAACTGCCCGGCTTCAATATCCAGTGAGAGGCGGTCGATGACCGGATCCTCCCCGTAACCGAACACTACATCCTGCATCGATGACAAAATCATGGAGTCGCCTCCCTTTCAAATTTATAATGGTTTAACTGTCCATTCACCTGAAAGAAATGATACGGACTTCAGCGCCGTTAGTTGGATCATTTGGAGCGGGAATGCCCTCCTACGGACTCAGATGACGTTAATTCGTCCAGAACATGCTAATCCGTTCCTATTTCCGGCAGATAACGTCTCTGGTGTCCGTATGGAAATCCCGAGATTGATTATTTGCAAAATAACGGCACTGGAGTCCCAAACAGCGAACTCACTCGCCTAGAACCATCATGATTATTCGCTCCCATTGCTTATTAGTAATTATTACGAATTGACTCCACTGATAATATCGTAATAATTACGATTTGTAAACCCAAAACAACAAATTAATCGTAATACCAACGATTAATCATGAATTAAGGCGGCAAAAAGCCGGAATCACCTGACGACGATTCCGGCTTACCGTTAGACCTTTCCTAAGCATATTGCGCTTGATCCGGGTTGGCATCACTTACTCCCATACTTGGTGCTCTCTATCCCTATTCTGTAAATGGCACCTATTCCTGAACTGCCGCCAGCAGCTTCTCTGCCGGCCAGGGCAGCGGATTATTGAACTGCTTCCAGTCCTGCTGCATCTCTTCCGTGGTCAGCAGACATCTGTCGAGCCGTGCCTCCAGCGCAGCGCGGTCCATGCCGACACCAATGAACACGATCTCATTCATCCGGTCTCCCCACTGTCCGTCCCATTTGGCTTTTACATCCGGCTCATTCTCAAGCACCTCAAGCTGCTGCGCTTCCGGCAGTGTAGCCAGCCAGTAGCCGGCTGGTCCGAACTGGATCGAAGGCCCAGCCTGGCTTAATGTCGCGGCAAGGTCTCCACCTACCGCAAGCCAGACCAGCCCTTTGGCGCGTACAACCTCTTCCGGCCAGTTGCTGAAGAAAAAGCTTAGTCTCTGCGGATGGAACGGCGTTCTGCGCCGGTAGACAAAGGAACTAATGCCGTATTCTTCTGTTTCCGGTGTATGGCCGTCCTTATTCAGCTCGGCGATCCAGCCGGAGGACATGCTTGTTTGTTCAAAATCAAACCGCCCCGTATTCAAAATTTCTTTGGGATCCACGACGCCATGGACCGTGCGGATCATCTTGGCAGACGGCTGAAGCTTGCGCAGCACAGCCTCCAGCTTGTTCAGCTCCTGCTCTTCCACCAGATCACATTTGTTGAGCAGAAGTACATCACAGGTCTCAATCTGATCGATCAGCAGATCGACAATATCACGGTAGTCACCTTCCCCGGCAGTCATATGCCGGTCGATCAGACTGTCGCCCGAAGCAAAGTCATGCCAAAACCGGTTAGCATCAACCACCGTGACCATCGTATCCAGTCGGGCCAGCTCAGTAAGATCAATATCAAGATCCGGATTGGCGTAGGTGAAGGTCTGGGCCACAGGAACCGGTTCGCTGATGCCGGAGGATTCGATCAGAATGTAATCGAACCGGCCTTCAGCGGCCAGATTGCTTACTTCACGCAGCAGATCATCCCGCAGAGTGCAGCAAATGCAGCCGTTAGACATTTCCACCAGCTTCTCTTCCGTCCGTGAGAGCGTGTTTCCGGATTTCACCAGATTGGCATCCACATTCACCTCGCTCATGTCATTGACAATGACCGCCACCTTCAAACCGTCGCGGTTATGCAGAATGTGATTTAGCAGTGTGGTTTTGCCGGAGCCGAGGTAGCCGCTCAGCACAGTTACAGGTATTTTCTTCATCGGTTTGCTCCTTACCTTAGCGTAGTTTCATTCTACGCGTCACTGAAATGCTCAGCGTGTCTCACGGTGCAGCGTAACGCGCTTCAGACGCGGACAATACTTCTTCATTTCCAGCCGTCCCGGATTATTTCTCTTATTCTTGGTAGTGGTATAGTTGCGGTCGCCTGTTTCTGTACAAGCCAAAGTTACAACTGTTCTCATCGGATTCAGCTCCTTTTATTTAATCGTAATAATTACGATTTACACATCATACAGGTAATAATAACCGGATGTCAACCGTCCGCGGCAGAAAATTCTAATTTTCATCACGGGTACTCTCTTAGAATTGTGGTCTTTCTGTCCGCCAAATGACGTATAGATGGAATTATGAAACTATGATTCTTGCAGTTACAAAAAACAAAAGCGGGAGTGTGGACCATGAAGATACCGGTGATGATATTGAGCGGTTTTCTGGGGAGCGGGAAGACAACCCTCCTGCTCACCCTGCTGAAGGAGAGCAAGGCACGGGGGCTGAATCCGGGTGTAGTGATGAATGAGTTGGGGAAACGTGATGTGGACGGATACATTTTGCAAGAGCATACTGGCACAACGGTGGAAAAGCTGCTGGACGGCTGTGTATGCTGCAGCCGCAAGGAGGATCTGCCGAGGAGCCTGAATGCCCTGCTCGCCCGGCGGCCGGATATCATCTTTGTTGAGCTAACCGGGGTTGCCGACCCCGAAGAAATTGCCAAATCGCTGCAGGCCCCTCCGCTAAGCGAGCGTCTCATGCTGCATTATACAGTTACGGTGCTGGATGCGGAGAACGTACTGGAGTATAACAGCCGTTTTTCGGCCGATAAGCAGCTGATCCGCACCCTGCGCAAGCAGCTGAGCGGTGCCGACCTGCTGATCGTCAATAAATCCGATCTCGTGGAGCCGGAAACATTATGGAGAATTGAAAAGACCGTCCGTAAGTATAACGCGGACTCGGAGATCGTCTTTACCCATTACAGCGAAATTAATCTGGCTCCGCTTCTGGCTGGAATCAGCCCTCAGGCCCCCCGCAGCGCAGCGGCACAGCGCAGTTCCCGCAGCATTCATGGAGTTCCGCTGGAGCGCATGAATTCAGGGCACTCCCGGGGAGCAACTGCTGTGCAGGAGCCCGAAACAAAGTCGGAAACCTCTTATTCACAAGTCTCTGCCGTTACGCTAACCTTCCCGCAAGCAGGGGAACGGAGTATCTGCAGAGGGGATCTGGAAGCTTTTTTCCAAGAATGGGGCAGCAGCCTGATAAGGGCAAAAGGACATGTCCGTCTATCCGGACTGGAAGAAGAGCTTCAGCCCGTTCAGCTGGTCCAATTCGCCGGAAACCGCGTAACCTGGGAAACCTCCCGCTATCCCGGCTTGCCCTATATCGTATTCATCGGTCTTAATCTGGATGAGAAACGTCTGGCCGAGGGCTGGAATGCACTATTCGCCTAAAGCAAAGACCGGGAAGGAGCTAATCCACCCTTGACAACCCTTTTGCCGTTCAAAATCATGCCGCTGCTTGTTCCCGCTGTCTTCCTGATCATCCTCGGTATGGTCTGGCTGCCGGATCACCCGGAGCTGCTGGACAATGCGTATATGGATACCTTTAAAACCTCCTTTATCGGCATATTGCTGGAAGCCCTGCCGTTTGTGCTGCTGGGGGCGCTGCTCTCCTCGCTGCTTCGCGTATTCGTGCCGGACGAATGGATCTCACGGTGGATTCCGCGGCGGCCGGTTCCGGCGATTCTGTTCGGCTGTCTGCTTGGTATTATTTTTCCGGTCTGCGAATGTGGGATGATCCCGCTCGTCCGCCGCCTGATGCACAAAGGGATGCCGCTATATGTAGCTGTCGTGTTCATTCTTTCCGGCCCGATTCTGAATCCTGTCGTCTATGGGGCAACACTGACCGCCTTCCGCTCTCATCCATGGCTGGCTTATGCGCGGATGGGACTGGCTTTTGCCGTGGCTGCAGGGATCGGACTCATCATTTATGCCACGGTCCGAAAATCGCCGCTGCGCCTGTCCATCAAACGGGAGACTGCCGAACCCCATCAGCTCCGTACGCGTGGAGGCCGGCTGGTCTCGGTCCTTGTACATACCTCGGACGAGTTTTTTGAAATGGGCAAATATTTAATCATCGGATGCCTGCTGACCTCCGGCATTCAGACTTTTATGAATCACGGCAGCTTAGCCGCCATTGGAGAACAGCCGCTCGGCTCCTATCTGTTCATGATAGGACTCGCCTTCGTGCTCTCCCTGTGCTCGACTTCCGATGCCTTTGTTGCGGCTACCTTCCTGCATACGTTTCCTGCCGGTTCTCTGCTCGCCTTCATGGTGCTTGGTCCGATGCTTGATTTCAAGAATTCACTTATGCTGCTGTCGCTGTTCAAAACACGATTTGCCATGTACCTGTTCTTCCTCATCTTCTCCGCTGTGTTCATCGGTTCGGTACTCGCTTCATTATGGCTGTGAAGAGCAAGTTTTGCCGATGTAGCTCGTGGAAGATTATGCTTACAAAACTTTTAGGAGGTCCACATGAATGACCCGCGAAGCATCCGCATTCATTATCTGCTCAGGGCGGTCATTCTGCTCGGTTTCGCGCTGTATATCGGACATTTAAGCCAGCAGGATGCACTGCATTATTATGTTGCGCCCAAGCTGGCGCGCTGGATCAGGCTCTGTCCGGTGCCGCTGTCACTGATGGCTGCAAGTCTCGGTCTGCAGGCTTTATTCGGCAAAAGCAGCGCATTGTGCGACTGCGAGCACCAGCTGCCCCGTTCTCCCTTGAGAAGCAGTGCCCTCTACGGCCTGTTCCTCTTTCCCCTGCTGCTCGGCTTTCTGCTTCCCGACCGGGCGTTAGGCAGCGAAGCGGCTGCCAGGAAGGGAATCTCCCTAACCTATGCCCTGCCCGAAACCGGGAGAGAAGAGCGCTTTACCGCCGTTAATCCTTATCAGGCTGAGTTCGCCGAACTGGCCGGTAAGCTGTATAAGCAGCCGGTTATTAACGTACATCCGGAGATCTTTTCGGAGACATTCGGCGCAATTGATCTGTATAAGAAGCAATTTGAGGGTAAAGAGATCAGCGTATCCGGATTTCTGTACCGGGAGCAGCGGGCCGGCAGTTATATCTATGCAGTGAGCCGCTTTCTCGTACAGTGCTGCACAGCTGACGCGACCCCTTTTGGCATCCTGCTTGACCCGCAAACACAAATAAGCCTGCCCGCGGACACCTGGATTGAGGTACGGGGCAAGCTTCATGCTGCAGTATTTGAAAATGAGGAAATTGTGATGATTACGCCGGAGAGTCTGACACCGATCTCTCAGCCTTCAACACCATATGTGTACACCAGCGCCGATTCCATTGCAGCCTTGGAGCAGCTTCCGGTCAGCCGGGCAGAGAACGAGGGCAAATAATTATACCCAGCTCTTTGTACTCTGCCAGAGGCTCTTCATTAACGATTACGCAGCCGCTTCAGTACATTTCGCAGCCAAAACGTAATTAGCACATAGATCAGCAGCACCACAACCAGCGTCACCATCCGCTCTGTTGTAGAACCATCCGCGAACAATACCGGTCCCAGCCCGAAAAAGGTAACGATCAGATACAGCAGAGCGAACAGTATATAAAGGAGCCATTTCATGTAGAGGCCCTCCCTTCACAAGGGTAGTATACCCTATCTGCGGATTTGGGCCGACCATTCCCGCAGCACTCTGTCCAGCTCCTCCGTACGGATCGGTTTGGAGATGAAGTCCTGCATGCCTACTTTCAGACACAGCTCCCTGTCTTCTTTTTGGGCAAAAGCCGTAGCTGCTACAATCACCGGATACAGCCCGTGTTCCTCCCTTATTTTCATCGTAGCCTCAATACCATCCATAAGCGGCATTTGAATATCCATAAAGATCAGATCATAGTGATGCAAGCGCACCGCCTCAACAGCCTGCTGACCATTCAGAGCCACATCGGCCGCATATCCCCGCTTCTTCAGATAGACCTGCAAAATTTGCAGGTTCACCGGATGATCTTCGGCAATCAGAATCGAGAGCGGTCCGAATTCGCCTATAGAGTACTCTGAACGTCTGTTTTTCACTTTTATCTGTTTATCCCCGGTGCCTGCAGTAATGATTCCCTGGGTAGACTGCTGCGGGATTAATGCTTCAATGGTGAAGTAGAATTCCGATCCTTCATCCTCCTGGCTGTCGACCCCAATCGCTCCGCCCAGCAGCTCGACCAGCTTTTTGCTGATCGCAAGCCCAAGTCCAGTCCCGCCATACTTGCGGTTAATGGATGGATGCAGCTGGGAAAAAGATTGGAACAGCAGGCCTTGGCTGGCTTGCGGAATGCCAATGCCGGTATCCTTGACAGTGAACTTGAGAATCGCCTGTGCAGGCTCCCTGAACGTTTCCAGCTTCACAGAAAGACTGACTGACCCTTCTTCGGTAAATTTCACTGCATTCCCTACGAGATTAATAAGAATCTGGCGAAGCCGTCCTTCATCGGTCACCAGAAGCTGCGGAAGCGCAGGATCAATCTCTGCATGCAGTTTAAGGCCCTTTTCCTTTACCCGGGGGTAAAAAATTTCGGTGACATGGGTCATGACCTGACGGAGATCGACCGCCTGCAGCTCGATGGACATCATCCCCGCCTCAATTTTGCTGAAATCAAGTACCTCATTCAGAATATGCAGGAGTGATGCGCCGCTTTTATTAATGATTTGCGTATAATACTGCTGCTCTTCACTCAGTTCCGTTCCGGCGAGCAAATCGGCCATCCCGATAATCCCGTTCATCGGTGTGCGCAGCTCATGGCTCATGATCGCCAGAAACTCCGATTTTGCCCGGTCCGCCTGCTCCGCCGATTCCTTGGCACGCACAATAGCCTTTTCCTCAGTAATATCGCGGAATACCACAACAACGCCCTTGCGCTCCCCATTGTCGAACAGCGGGGTCATCCGGTATTTGACGAGAAAACTGGAGCCGTCCCGTCTCCAGAATACCCCTTCCTTCTCTTCGTAGGACAGATGCTCGGAGAACCATTCCGGCAGTGTCTTGCCGCCTCCCGGGTAGGGCTCGCCGTCCAGCCAGGTCTGCTGTATCGAGTGCAGTGCAATGCTTCCTCCCAGCTCCCCCGGACCATAACCCAGCATCGCAGAGGCAGCAGGGTTAATGAACACCGTTTCACCTTCAAGACTCATCCCGAAAATACCCTCGGTGACTGAATTCAGGATGAGCGCATGCTCATAGCTTAGCTTTTCGATCTGCTCCAGATGGCGTTTGCGCTCCGTAATATCGCTCGTAATGGCAAACACCCCGACAACCCGGGAGTCCAGCAGAATCGGAACATAAATCATACTTACCTCAACAGCATGGCCGTCCCTGTGAATCAGCCGGCTCTCAAAGGTCTGAGCCACACCGCTGGCAGCGAGCTTGAACCGGTCTGACACAAAATCCAGTTCATCCAAGTCAATAAGCTCACTGTAGGACGAATGCAGCAGACTCTCGCGGGAATAACCGGTCAGATACTGGAGACTGGCATTCAGTGATTGAATGCAGCCCTCCAGATCCATCGCAATAATTGCGGAGGGATTATATTCGAACAGGGATTTGTAGCGGTTCTCACTTTCCATCATTTTAAGCTCATACTGCTTGCGCTCCGAAACATTACGTGTCACGCCGATGATCTCGGGTGCTCCACCAGTCCCAGAGGTGATATGGCGAAGCGTGGTCTCCACCCACATATACGTGCCGTCTTTACACCGGAAACGGAAAACGATCGGTTCAAGCTGCTTCCCGTTCCCGCCTTCAATCCGATATGCCTGCACTCTGTCTTTATCCTCCGGATGAACATAACTCATCCCGGCGGTACCTATCAATTCTTCCGGGGTAAATCCGAACATCTGCTGGCATACAGGGGAAGCATACAGATAAGTAGCTTCCTCATCCGAGGCATTCCTTGTAATGAAATCCTGAGTATTCTCCGAAATCAGCCGGTAATTATGCTCGCTTTCCCGCAGCTGCGCCTCCATCATCACTTGTACGGTCACATCCTGAATCACACCGCTGATATAACGCATGTTCCCTGAAGCATCCAGCGCAGTTTTCCAATGGGCATCTATAAATTTCTTCACACCGTCAGCTGAAGTAATCCGGAACACCTTGCTTCCGCTTCCCCCGTGCTCCAAACAATCCAGTATCGCTTGAATTACCCCGGGCAAATCCTCCGGATCAATACAGCTCATAATAAGCTCAGGGTCATATAAGGAATGGTTGCTGTTATCATCAGTATGTCCGAAAATATGGCGCATTTCCCTTGAGGCGGTCAGCTGCTTGCCGGCATGATCCCACTCCCAGGAGCCCATCTTTGCCAGGAACTGGGCGTTCGCCAGCATCTCTTCATACTTCTTCCGCACTGTAATATCCCGGGCAACCGTGAGCACCTGCTCCACTTCACCGTTTGAATTACGCATCACCTGAAAAGAGCTCTCAATCCACAAATAATCCCCGTTTTTATGCCGTACTCTGCGGGTAAACACATCGTTGTCCGAAAAGAGCTTCCCGTGCTCCCTCATCTCATGAGCGTCTTCCTCATGATAGAACTCCGGTCTTTTTTTGCCGATCATATCTGAGGCGGGATATCCCAGCATTCTCTCTACAGAGGGAGATACATAAAATATAGTGCCGTCAGGATAAGCCAGCGAGATCATATCCGGTGTATTTTGCGTAATCAGATTATAGAGATTATGCTCCTCCCTGATCTTCTTTTCCGCCTGCTTGCGTTCCGTAATATCGGTCAATTCCGCAATCATATATGTAGGGGCTTCGGCATTTTCCTCAAAGGTCAGAAATAAATGCAGCGATACCCAGAACATTTCTCCGTTTTTACGCAAAAACCGTTCTTCGCTGTCTACAGCCGCGCCGGGGCTATGCAGCAAAAGCTTCATCACACGGTCCTGGTCCGCCCGGTCCTTTTCTTCTGCACAAGCAATATCCATATACCGGAGACCTTTAAACTCCTCCTCCGTATATCCGAACATCTTGCATAAGGCAGGGTTGGCCAGCCGGATCGTCCCGTCCTCCAGGGAAACGACGGCAAAGCCTGTAGAAGAGCGCAAATATAGTGTTTTATAAAGAGTGTCGGACAATGATAATGCCTCCTCAGTAAAAGTCGGGGGTCTTAAATTATAAACATTATACCTTTTTTTCGGCCAACACGCCCTAGATATGAAGTCCTGTAAAGTGCAGCTGCTAAGGCACAAAAAAACCGCCCCTTTGTCACCGGAATGACTGTAAGATGGTCTTAATGTGCCGGAAAAAATGAAAAAACCCTTCGTTAGAAGGGTTTAGTTGAAACTATTGATGCGGTCGAGAGGACTCGAACCTCCACGATATTGCTACCACACGGACCTGAACCGTGCGCGTCTGCCAATTCCGCCACGACCGCATATTATGTACTTCAGTGATTCAATCACCGTAATTAAGAATATACTCTCTTTGCAACACAATTGCAACAGGTTTTTTATTAACCTTAATTTAATTACTAAAAGAATATTAATTTTGATAAATATAAGGTTTTAGATGAATTCTACCTTGTAATATAAACTTAAATAAGATATATTATCAAAAAACTTACTAAAGAAAGGATGATAAGCATGGATTCTTTAGATCACAAGATCATCAAGGCACTGATGGCTAACGGAAGAATAACTTGGGCCGAGCTGGCCGGATTGCTGGGCCTCTCCTCTCCGGCAGCTGCTGACCGCGTAAGGCGTCTGGAAGAACAGGGAGTGATCAAAGGCTACACGGCGCTGATAGATGCCGAATCAACTGGCTATGGACTGGCTGCACTAGTAGCAGTATCGCTTGAGCGCCCGGCACACCGGCAGGCTTTTCTGGAGCTGGTGCAGAAGCTCCCGGAAATTCAGGAGTGTCATCACACCGCAGGCGATGACGACTATGTACTTAAGATCCGCTGCCGCGGAACACGGGATCTTGACCGGATCATCAGCGAAGAGCTGAAGAGTCTTCCGGGGATTGTACGCACCCGGACGACCATTATTTTGGGTACGGTGAAGGAAACACCGAATGTTCCTCTGCCGCCCGGGGACCGTGAGCCATGACCCTCTGGTCTGCACTGATCGGCGGCTTTAGCTTCGGCTTCATCATTGCCGCCCCTGTCGGACCCATGTCTATTCTATGCATGAACAGGACACTGAGGCTGGGTTTACTCGCAGGTCTTGCTACCGGAGCAGGGATCGCTCTGGCAGATACCTGTTATGCTCTGGTGACTGTTTCAAGCTTCAGGATTGTGAATGAATTCACTTCTGTTTATGAATTCCCCCTCAAATTCCTGGGTTCATTGTTTATCGGCTACCTTGGAGTCAGAGGCTTGCGGAATGGTGCTGCTGAATCCCGTCCGGAAACCGGACACAGCGGAGTTCTTTATTGCATGATCTCTTCCTTCCTCCTGACCATGGCTAATCCGGCGACGATCCTAAGCTTTATGGCACTCGCCGCTTCACTCGGCAGCACCATTGGCAGTTCACTTCTGCTCCCGGCCGGTATTGCCTTCGGTTCATTTTTCTGGTGGCTGCTCCTGACTTCGGTCATATTATGGATCAGCAGCAGGCTGCCTGTGTCCTTCACCCGCACTCTGAGTCTGGCCTCAGCCCTCATCCTGATTCTGTTCAGCTTATACGGGATTATATCCGCTATATTCAATCTGGGGAATGGATTTCCGGCTTGACCCCCACTGATAGGCAAAGACAATAAACTCTATTACATCCATATATTTCACTTATAAGAGCGTCCTGTGTTACAACAATAGTATTCCTGTGCAACCCGAAAGGAGCTCCCGCATGAATCAGCAATGGAATACCGGAACCTATGATACGGATATGGCTTTTGTCTCACAATACGGCGAATCACTTGTTGAACTGCTTAAGCCGCTGCCCGGAGAACGAATCCTGGACTGGGGCTGCGGCACTGGGGACTTGGCTGCTGCCATCGCAGGTTATGGCGCAGCCGTCACCGGGATCGATGCTTCACCTGAGATGATCGCTGCTGCCCGCAGCAAGCACCCGGAGCTGGCGTTCATCCTAGCCGATGGCCAGGATTATACTGCAGACCCACTAGCGGATGCTATCTTCAGCAATGCAGCGCTGCACTGGCTGAAGGATGCAGAAGGAGCTGCGGCGAGCATTGCTGCAAGCCTGCGTACTGGCGGCCGCTTCATCGCTGAATTCGGTGGTCAGGGCAATATTGCCTCGGTCATTAACGGACTGCCGCTCGCCTTCGAGGCTATCGGCTGCGCCGATAAGCTAGTGCTGCCCTGGTATTTCCCCGGCATCGCGGAGTACACAACACTGCTGGAGCAGCATGGGCTGACTGCCAGCCTCGCACTCTGCTATGACCGTCCGACCACACTCACCGGCGGTGAGCAGGGACTTAGGCGCTGGCTGAATACTTTTGCTGACGGAATACTTAGTGTGCTGACGCCTCCGCAGTGTGAAGAAGTACTGAAGTTCCTGGAAAAGGAGCTGAAGCCCCAGCTGTTCTATGATGGAGTCTGGGTAATGGATTACCGGAGAATCCGTGTATCGGCCATGAAACGGTAAAAATAAGAGCGCACCGGAATAGTTCCTTCCGGTGCGCTCCTTTAGTGATTACGTGTAGCAAACGGCTATGTCTGTTCCCCTACATACCTGTCTCCTCCGGCTCCCATCCCTACAACGAATAGCAGCAGGCTTGCCCCTGCCAGCAGGGCCAGTGGAGCATTCCAGCTACGCGTCGCATCATGCAGCAGCCCGAACAATGCCGGACCTGCGGCAGCCAGCAGATATCCGACAGACTGGGCCATCCCCGAGAGCTCACTTGCCTCCTGAGTCGTGCGGGTCCGCAGGCTGAAGAACATCATCGCGAGGCCGAAGGCGAACCCGCCGGCGATACCGATGCATACCGCCCACAGCGCCATCCACCGGCTGCCGCCAAGCCAGATTCCGAGAATGCCGAAGATGAACAACATGGAGGTGATCAGAACAAGCCCCCGCTGATTCTTCAATCTTCCCGCCCATAGAGGTACAAAAAATGTAAACGGCAGCTGGGCCAGCTGCATCAACGACAGAATCCAGCCGGCATGGCCGGAAGACATGCCCCGTTCACTTAAGATCACCGAAAACCAGGCAATCAGAACATAGTAGAGCAAAGATTGCAGACCCATAAACAGCGTTACCTGCCATGCAAGCGGTGAACGCCATATGGTGACAGTGGCAGCAGCTGAACGGGTCCCGTTGCCTTGAACCAGATTCTTCATTTGAGGAATCCAGAACACCGTAGCCAAGACAGCGACAATAAACCACAGCGAGAGCGTTCCCCGCCACCCGAAGCCATCAATACCGGCAAGCGGCACACTGAAGCCAGAAGCCGCGGCTGCACAAAGATTCATGGAAACTGTATACATACCAGTCATCAGACCGATCCGTGCAGGAAATCTGCCCTTGATCAGTCCGGGAAGCAGCACATTGCAGACGGCAATTGCCAGTCCAATTAGCGCCGTGCCTGCAAAGAAGGTAACAGCTCCCGCCACTGAGCGGAGCAGAATTCCTATCGATAACGCCAGCATAGCCAGCAGCAGAATTTTCCCCAGACCATACCTGCGGGCAAGCTGCGGCGCAAAAGGTGATAACAGCGCAAAGGCCAGCAGCGGCAAAGTAGTAATGAACCCCGCGAGTGTATTGGTCAAGCCCAGATCGTCACGAATCTGTCCCAGCAGCGGCCCGACAGAGGTGAATGGAGCACGCAGTGCTGCGGCAACAAACAGAATACCCAGCACCAGCAGGAAGCGGCCGGATCCGGCATCAGGACGGGATATGTCCGGATTCAGTAAGGTTTGGTCTTGCGGTTTTGCAGTCATGATGTTCCTCCCGGTTGCAGCGCAAATCCCTGACAAACCCGGGCTTGTCAGGGATTACTGCCCTATGTCAACGCACATTGTATTATTATAACCTTACATGACTGTAATTGCATAAAGATTTCAGCTCCTCTTCCAGGCACCCCTATGTAAAGAAGCTGCCGGCCCATAAGGACCGGCAGCTTCGGGATAAGACCATCTAACCTTATACCCAGAGGGATTTAGTGATGATTACCAGCAGGATGAACAAAACCAGAATCGCGCCAGTAGAAGTGAACGGGCTGTATCCGCCGACATTTTCGCTCATGTTAACTCCTCCTTTGCACTTGAATACTGATAAAATATGCGAAAACGGCCAGGCCGGACTGGGTGAAAAGGCATTAAATGCTGCTCATTCCCTACATTGGAAAGGTTGACAAAACTCTAAGTCCTCTTTAGTATCCTAAGAATAAGAATAGTTGAGAATGACTCTCAACTGACAATGCATATTACAACAGAAATGAGTGAAAAAGAGATGCTGCGTCGTTTTTTCTCCTATTACCGCCCCTACAAAAAGCTGTTTATTCTCGACTTCACCTGTGCGGTAGGTGCGGGTCTGCTGGAGCTTGCCTTCCCGGTGGCTGTGAATACATTTATTGATAATCTGTTGCCCGGACAGGACTGGCCGCTGATTCTCATGGCCTGTGTTGCCCTACTTGCCATCTACGCCCTGAACACTGCCATGAATTATGTGGTCACGTATTGGGGACATATGCTGGGAATCAATATCGAAACCAATATGCGTAAAAAAATGTTTGATCATATCCAGAAGCTCTCTTTCCGCTTCTTCGACAATCATAAAACCGGTCATCTGATCGGCCGGATCACCAATGACCTCAATGATATCGGCGAAGTGGCGCATCATGGGCCTGAAGATGTATTTATCGCTGTGATGACGCTAATCGGAGCCTTTATTTTAATGGCAGACATCAATCTGAAGCTGGCTGTCATCACCTTCATTATTGTGCCGGTTATGGCCTGGGTCATTATTCATTTCGGACGCAATATGACCTCCACCTACCACCAGCTTTTCGGCAATGTAGGTAATTTCAATGCCCGGATCGAAGACAATGTCGGCGGTATCCGTGTGGTCCAGTCCTTTGCCAATGAAGAACATGAGAAGGTGCTGTTCGCTGCCGACAATCAAATGTTCCGTCAAACGAAGCTGATGGCTTACAAGCTGATGGCCAAAAGCTCGTCGGTCAGTTATATGATGACGCGTCTGATTACAATTGTGGTCATGGTCTGCGGGGCCTGGTTCTTCATTCAAGGGGAGCTTGAAATCGGGGAATTTGTCGCCTTCATTCTGCTGGCCAATGTGTTTTTCCGGCCGATCGAGAAGATCAATGCCGTAATCGAGAGCTATCCGAAAGGCATCGCCGGCTTCAAGCGGTATCTGGAAATTATGGATACCGAGCCGGATATTGCGGATAAGCCGGGTGCGGCCCCGGCCGGTACCCTGCGCGGCGACATTCTCTTCAGCAATGTCAGCTTTGGCTATGATGCCGCCCGTCCGGTGCTGCAGGAGATCAGCCTGAAGGTAAATGCCGGCGAAACGATTGCCTTTGTCGGACCCTCCGGTGCCGGCAAAACAACGATCTGCAGCCTGCTACCCCGCTTCTACGATGTTACCGGCGGCTCCATCTCCATTGACGGTACAGATATCCGCGATATAAAACTGAATTCGCTGCGCAGGCAGATCGGGATTGTACAGCAGGATGTATTCCTTTTCTCCGGGACCATCCGTGAGAACATCGCCTACGGCAAGCTGGAGGCGGAGCTGCCGGAAATCTGGCAAGCTGCCCGGCGGGCCCATCTGGAGGACCTGATCAACAGCCTGCCGGAAGGCATGGACACGGTGATCGGAGAACGTGGTGTGAAGCTGTCCGGCGGGCAAAAGCAGCGGCTGGCCATCGCCCGGATGTTCCTGAAGAACCCGCCGATTCTGATTCTGGACGAAGCTACTTCAGCCCTCGATACCGAGACGGAAGCCGCAATCCAGCAGTCACTGGCTGAGCTGTCTGTGGGGCGCACTACCCTGGTAATCGCCCACCGTCTTACGACGATCAAAAATGCCGACCGGATCATCGTCGTGAACGAGGACGGCATCTCCGAGGAAGGCCGCCATGAGGAGCTGGTGAATGCCGGAGGGACATACAGCCGCCTGTATCAGGCGCAATATCATGCGTAAATCCTTTTTATAAAAATAAATAATGAACCCAAAAACAACCTTCTGCTTCGGAGCCTCATCGGCTGCTGGCGGAAGGTTGTTTTTGAGCGTGATAAGCAGACACAGCCTAATCCCTGATAACTCCAAGGTAGGAGACGGCCAGCTTACGGTAGAACTCAATCGAATCCAGATAAGCTTCAATATCGACCCACTCATCCGGCTGATGAGCAAGCCCGGGATCACCGGGGCCATAGATCAGCACGGGCAGTCTTCCGTGATCATGGAGTACAGAGGCATCCGTATAATAAGATACCCCGCGTACAGCAGTGTCAGTTGCGTTTGCAGCAGCCTTCCTATGCACTTCTTCCTCACCGGATTGTCCGCCAGCGCCGCCCGTCTTTCCTGCGAGCTCCAGCGCAATTCGGATCAATTCCTCAACGGGATCAGTGTAAACAACACTTCGGTCCAGCAGTTCTTCCACCTGATAGCGGTAGCCGGAGTGAAGCTGCTTCATCTCTTCCAGCTTGGCCGTGATTTCGCTAAGCAGCTCTTCATGCAGGAGCGGCGGAACGGTCCGGATATCCACGTCGATGGTGCAGCGGTCGGGAATGACATTGGTCTGCACACCGCCATCAATTTTGTTGACTGACAGGCTGCTTGACCCCAGCACCGGATCATGGGCCTGCCACTCCAGCGCATGTTGGTGAAGCAGTGCGATCACTTCCATCATGCCCTCCACGGCATTCAGGCCAAGCTGTGGCATGGAGCCGTGGGCGCTACGCCCGAACAGCGAAATCCGCAGCCATAGCGCACCTTTATGTCCGACAGCAACGCGGCTGCCTGTCGGTTCGGCGATGACCAGGCCATCCAGCTCCGACAGGCTGTGCTGCTCGGCATACTGCCTGGCCCCGCAGCTGTCAACCTCTTCCCCGGCTGTCGCCAGAAAGATCAGATCGCCTCCCAGCCGGATGCCGTCCTGGTGCAGCGAAACGGCGGCAAGCAGCATGGCTGCCAGGCCGCTTTTCATATCAGAGGTTCCCCGGCCGTACATCTTGCCGTTATCGATAACCGCGCCATGCGGGTGGTATTTCCCGGCTTCGGCCGTCCACGGGCTGACGGTATCCAGATGGCCGCAGAACATCAGCTTCCGGCCTCCGTCGCCTGGAAACACGGCCTCCAGATTGCTGCGCCCCTGCTCAATCCCACCGATACTGCTGATCCTGCTGTCAAGCCCAGCCTTCCGCAAAAAATCCTGCAGCAGCAGGGACAAACGGTGTTCATTCCCGGGCGGATTGCAGGTATCCACTTGAATCAAGCTTTGCAGAAAGGGAACCGCGACTTCCCGGCTTCTGACATCTATCATTCTTCCACATCCCCTTTGGCAGCGTAAACCCGCAATAGTTATGTTGAAATGTACGCTATACGGGAGCAGGATGCAGCCGAAAATATCACGTTCCCAGCGTTTATACACGAAAAAGCCCCATTTCAGTCCATGAATGGCATACCATCCACAGCGAAATGAGGCGACACCGGATATTGCTTCCGTCTACCAGCTATTACATCTTGTTATTTTTTCGCAATATGCACCTTAAGCAGCTTGCCTTTTACCGTAGTCTCCCTCATCGCCTGCAGCACCAATGCACCTTTGCCGTTGAGAATATCTACATAAGTCACGTTATCCTGAATAGTAATGATCCCGATATCATCGGCGGTGATGCCCTCAAGCTTCGCAATGGTGCCGACGAAATCGACAGCTCTGAGCTTCTTTTTCTTGCCGCCATTGAAATATAGCTTCATGATGTTCTGGTTCATCACCTCAGTCTTGCCAACCTTGCGTACCTGCTGCTTGCCGAGTTTCTGCTCAAAAGCCGGTTTGGCATAGGCCACGGCATCTTCGGACGGAGCCTTCATCACCGGAATGCTGAAGCCGATGTATCCTTCAATGTCCGCCACCCATTTATGTTCATTTGGCGTAACCAGCGTGATGGCTTTGCCGCTTTTGCCTGCGCGGGCTGTCCGGCCGGTGCGGTGCACATAGCTCTCTTTTTCCATCGGGATATCATAGTTGATCACATGGGTAATGTTCTCGATATCAATGCCCCGGGCCGCAACATCCGTAGCGATCAGATAGCGGAACTGGCCTCTCTTAAAAGCATTCATCACTTCAAACCGTTCGTCCTGCATCATCCCCCCGTGGATCTTGTCCACCGGAAGCTCCTGATCGGCCATCCCCCGGAACAGCGCATTCACCTGATCCTGGGTGCGGCAAAAAATAATGCAGCTGTCCGGATTTTCCACCGTCAGCAGATCAAGCAAGAGCGCGAACTTGGCTGCCTGTCTTACTTCAATCAGGGCATGCTCAATAGATGCAGTAGTCAGCCCGGCAGCTTCGATCTCAATATCCAGCGGCTGCGTCATATATTTGCGGCAGAGGTTCTTCACAGCCTCCGGCAAAGTCGCCGAGAACAGCATCGTGACCCGCTCCCGCGGCAGCTGCTGGATGATCTTCTCAATCTGCTCGATGAAGCCCATGCTGAGCATTTCATCCGCTTCGTCAATCACAAGGGTCTTGATCCGGTTCAGAGGCAAGGTGCCGCGCTCGATATGGTCAAACACCCGTCCAGGCGTGCCTACGACAACATGCGTTTTTTGTGTCAGCTCAATCTTCTGCGGGGCAAACGGCTGCTTGCCGAATAGAGCCACCGCTTTGATCCGCTTAAAACGTCCGATATTGGTAATGTCTTCTTTGACCTGTGCAGCTAATTCCCGTGTCGGAGTAAGTACCAGAACCTGCGGTTTGTTCTCTGCCCAGTCCACCAGCTCACAGACCGGGATGCCGAACGAAGCCGTTTTGCCGCTGCCGGTCTGGGATTTGACGATCAGATCCTGACCCTTCAGCGCGGCCGGAATGACCTTGCTCTGTACTTCGGTCGGGCTATGATAGCCCAGAACGTCCAGTGCCTTGATAATCTCTTCATTTAAATCATAGTCTCTAAATTGTAATTCACTCATGTAGTTGTTCCTTCCGTGTTAAGCATGGTCTCATTATAGCAGCTTCTGGCTGCCCTGATTCCATTCCTTATAAAATTGCTCCAGATACAGCAACATGAAATCATGCCGTTCCTCGGCCAACTTGCGTCCATAGGATGTATTCATCAGGTCTTTCAGCTTCAGCAGCTTCTCATAAAAATGATTGACCGCCGTCCCCTTGGAGTAATCACGGTATTCCTTCTGCAGCGATTCATCGCGCGGCGTGAGATCCGGATCATAGACCGGCCGTCCTTTTGCCCCCGAAAAAACCATCGTTCTCGCAATACCTATTGCCCCAAGCGCATCCAGCCGGTCCGCATCCTGCACACATTGTCCTTCAAGTGTAGACATAGGCGTCCCTCCGCCGCCACTGAAAGACATTGTTTCGATAATCAACATAATATGTCTGATTCTCTCCTCATCTGCGAGATGCTGTTCCAGCCAGTTATGTACTTTAAGCAGTCCCGCTTCCTTGGATGTATTGAGCTTCTCGTCAGCCACATCATGCAGCAGTGCGGCGATGGTGCAGGTGAGGACATCGGCCCCCTCCATCCCGGCAATCAGCGCAGCCGTATTCCGCACACGGTCTGTATGAAACCAGTCATGGCCTGTAGTGTCCCGGCTCAGCTCCGATTTGGCAAAGTCTTCGGCTGCTGCTATCCATTGTTGATTATCCATAAATAATTCCCCTTTTCGTATAAGTCAATCCGGTTTAATGCTGAAATTGCTGCTTGCATGGCGTATCTTCATCCGTTATAATGTGCAGTAATCTAAATCTGAAGGGAGCTTTTTCCTATGAACCTCATAAACAGCATTTCCATCATACAGAATCAGCTTCATCATCACAAGCAGCGTTAGCACACCTGAATCAGTTCAGGGAGGGCTAACGCATTTTGCGTTTGACCTCCCTGCGGAATATGAAACGCGCAGGACCATGAGGTCCGGCGCGTTTTTTGTTTTGCCGGAAATTCCGGAAATCAGGCTTAGGCCACACCATAAGGGAGCTGCGTAATATGCAAAATATTAAAGGAACCTATGATTATTTCGGACGGGAGCAGGCGGTCAGACAAAAGGTACAGGGTACGCTGCGCGAACTGTTCGGCCTGTATGATTTTGAACCGATGGAGACTACAATGCTGAATGAGCTGGAGCTATTGACCTCCAAATATGCCGGCGGGGACGAAATTCTCCGCGAAATGTACCAGTTGACGGATCAAGGCGGGCGTTCTCTAGGACTCCGTTATGATCTGACGATCCCATTCGCCAAAGTAATCGCGCTGAATCCGGGTATCGAATTTCCCTATAAACGTTATGAGATTGGCAAGGTATTCCGTGATGGCCCGGTCAAAAAAGGCCGGCTGCGCGAGTTCCTGCAATGCGATGCCGATGTGGTCGGAATTGCCGGCCCGCAGGCCGAAGCCGAGCTGATGCAGCTGGCCGCGGAAGTCTTCCGCCGGCTGGAGATTCCGGTCGTCCTCAAATGGAATAACCGCCGGTTCCTTGGTGAAATTCTGTCGGCGGCCGGCGTTCCTGCGGAAGACAGCCTGTCCGTGATGCTGACTTTGGATAAGCTAGCCAAAATCGGCATCCAGGGTGTGCTGGCAGAGCTGCGCGGGAAAAGCTTGTCTGCGGAAGCGCTACTCGGCATTACTGAACTGCTGATGACAGACAAAACAGACTTCGAAAGTCTGGCAGACAGCTATGGACTAACCGGTCAGCCCGGAGCTCTTGAAGTACTGGCGCTGCAGCAGCTGATTGATGCCACCGGACTCTCTGCTGTTTGCATGTTCGACCCGTTCCTTTCACGGGGCTTATCCTTTTATACCGGAACGGTATATGAAATTTTCGATGCCACAGGCGGTTATCCCTCCAGCCTTGGCGGCGGCGGACGGTATGATGACATCATCGGCAAGCTGGTGGGACGCGATGACATCCCGTATCCGACAGTGGGTATTTCTTTCGGGATGGAGTCGATCATGGCGCTGATCGGGGAGCGCCCGGTTCAGGAGGAATATTCCGCTGTGCTGATCGTACCGATTGGTGAGACTATGCCGCAGGCACTACTGGCCGCAGCAGAACTGCGGAATGCCGGCATCCGGGTCAGTGTGGATCCAGGTAAACGCAAGCTCAAAAAAACGCTCGCCTCAGCCTCTGCCAAGGGCATCCGGTATTGTCTGCTGATCGGAGAGAGCGAAGCAGAGCTGGGTAAACTGCGACTGAAGGATATGGCGCTGCAAACAGAGCAAGTGGTTACAGCAGAAGAAGCGAAGATGGTTATTTCGGGTTAAGGCCGGACTGAACCTTCTGAAGATCGGGTTTGTGAGGCTGGTGAATGCTATTGAATATCCGTGGGCTTAAAGCACACCAGCCGTACCAGACCTTCGTCTGATACGGCTGCTTTTCCGTTCTATTTCTGGCTGCCTGAATGCTTATTCCAGCTCTTCCCCATTGCTCTCAATTACTTGCTTGTACCAGCCGAAGCTCTTCTTGCGTGATCTGGCCAGCGTTCCTTGTCCATCATTGTCTTTATCTACATAGATGAAGCCGTAACGCTTCTTCATTTCACCTGTCCCTGCACTCACCAGATCGATACAGCCCCATGGTGTATAACCGATCAGTTCAACTCCGTCCGCTACGGCTTCCTTCATTTCCGCTATATGGCCCCTGAGGTAATCAATCCGGTAATCATCATTAATAGTTCCGTCCTCTTCCACAGTATCAACTGCGCCGAGACCGTTCTCTACCACCATCATCGGAATCTGGTAACGGTTGTAGATGTTGTTCAGAGACCATCTGAGACCCTTCGGATCAATCTGCCATTCCCAGGCACTAGCCTTCAAGTAAGGATTCTTCAGCCCCATGGACAGGTTGCCGCCAATTTTCTCCTGTTCCGGATCCGCGCTCACACAAGTGGATGAGTAGTAGCTGCAGGTATAAAAATCGACCCGGCCCTCCTGCAAAATCTGTTCATCCTGCTCACCCATGGCGATTTCAATTCCCTTATCTGCAAAATAGCGTTTGGCAAAGCCGGGATACGCTCCCCGGACCTGCACATCGGAGCAGAGGAAGTTAGTTAAGTTATCCTTTTGCTGCGCGAGTATAATGTCTTCAGGATTGCAGGTCAGTGGGTAGGAGCACATATACGCGATCATGCAGCCTATTTTGAAATCCGGATGAATGGAATGCCCCAGCTTCACTGCTCTTGCACTGGCGAGAAACTGGTGATGCAGCGCCTGGTATCTCAAGGCTTCATCTTCCGCAGCACCCGCGGTATGACCGAACTCCGTATTCCCGTCCGGTAAGATCGCTCCGGCCATAAAGGAGCCAAAAGGCATGGTCAGAATATTGATTTCATTAAAGGTCAGCCAGTATTTCACCACATCTTTATAGCGGTTAAAGATCACTTCACAATAGTTCACATAGAAATCGGCAACCCTGCGGTCAGACCAGCCGTTGTATTTCTGCGCCAGATGAAACGGAGCTTCGTAATGGGAAATGGTGACGAGCGGCTCGATATTATACTTTTTCAGTTCAGCAAACACATCGTCATAGAACTTCAAGCCAGCTTCATTCGGCTGCGCATCATCCCCGTTCGGGAAAATTCTCGACCAGGCCATGGACATCCGGAAGACTTTGAAGCCCATTTCTGCAAACAGCCGGATATCTTCTTTATAATGGCGGTAAAAATCTATCGCCTCATGACTCGGGTAGTTCATCCCCTGCTCCAGCACCGGTGTTATTTTGCGGGGTGTCGTGTGTGTTCCAGCTGTGATGACATCCGCAGTGCTTAAGCCTTTGCCGCCCTCGTTGTAACCGCCCTCCAGCTGATTCGCGGCTGTCGCTCCCCCCCATAGAAATCCTTCCGGAAAACGCTTATTCAATGGTTGCATAGTTTATTTCCTCCTTATAAGGTTGTTTAGATCATTACCGTTAACAAATCTTCTTTGTAGCCGATAGACTTCTTCCCGGTTTCAATGACATCCAGGTAATTATTCGAATTAGAGACGATAACAGGTGTAGTCAGGATGTAGCCTGCCGCCCGAATCGCTTCCATATCAAATTCCATAAGCAGGTCTCCCTTTTTTACGGTGTCCCCTTGTTTCACTCGGGGTGTGAAATGTTTTCCCTTCAGCTTAACGGTATCCTTGCCGACGTGAATCAGGATGTCCACCCCATGATCGCTGGTGATTCCAATCGCATGCCCGGATGAGAATAGTGAGGTCAATACACCGTCTACCGGAGAAAACACCTTGCCTTCCGCGGGTTCGATAGCAATCCCTTTGCCCAGCGCTCCTGTGGAGAATGCTTCATCCTTTACGTCAGAAAGCGCGACAACCTCGCCTTTTAACGGGCTGCTTACGGTCTCCTGCTTAACTAGAATTTCTCCCTTAGGGCCATCTGCAGGCTGATCTTTGACCACATCGTCCTTAAATCCGCCGAAGTACATCAGCAGGAATCCGAGCACAAAGCTCACTGTAATCCCGATGATTGCCCCGTAAAATCCTGCGTCCATCCCCTCCGGACTGATATAGCTCGGGATTCCGAAAATCCCCAGTCCGCCCAGGATATATCCCTTGGTTCCCATCAGGCCGATAATTCCGCCGCCGACTCCCGCTGCTATACAGCTTAGAACAAACGGCTTCTTGCGCGGCAGGGTAATCCCGTAAATAGCCGGCTCTGTAACCCCGAAGATCCCGGAGATGACCGCTGGAATAGAAAGCGATTTCAATTTTATGTTTTTGGTCCGCAGCAGAATCGCGAGTACAACACCTGTCTGGGCAAAGGAAGCTCCGAATACACCAGCCAGAATCGGATCATATTTCAGCACAGTAAGGTTGTTGATCGCAATCGGTACAAACCCCCAGTGCAGGCCGAAGATAACAAATACTTGCCAGAAGGCACCGAGCAGAATGCCGGCAATAACCGGACTCAGATTATAAATAAACAATGTACCTGCGCCAAGCAGCTGGCCTGCCCAGGTGGCAACCGGTCCAATCACAATCAGCGCCAGAGGAACAATAATGAGCAGCGTGCAGAAGGGAACCAGGAAGGTGCGCACTACGCTCGGAATAATCTTTTTAAACAAGGCTTCAATCTTAGCCCCCACATAGGTCGAGAGGATAATCGGAATAACGCTTGAAGAATAGCTCATTAAGATCACCGGAATCCCAAGGAAGGTCAGGTACACAGGTGACTCAATGACGCTGCCGCTAAACAGGGTGTACAGCGGTTGTCCCGAAGCCGTTATTGAAGAAAAGGTAGGATAGACCAGCGTTGCCCCGATCGCCATCCCCAGGAATATGTTGGCATTGAACTTTTTGGCTGATGTATATCCCAGGAAGATCGGGAAGAAATAGAATAAGCAGTCTCCGATTGCATTAAGAATCTGATAGGTTCCAGAGGTGCTGGTCAGCAAGCCTAGAGACAGGAACAAAGCGGTAAAGCCTTTGATCATACCGGTCGCACACAATACACCAAGTGCCGGAGTAAACACTCCTGAGATAATATCTATAAATTTATTGAACAAGCCGATTTTCTCGTCCGGGGACTCTGCAGCGGCCGACTGAAAACCGCCGATCGCCGAGACATCCGCATACACCTCTGGCACATGGTTGCCGATTACCACCTGATACTGGCCTCCGCTCTGGATTACCGTCACGATGCCGTCCATGTTCTTGAGAATTTCCGTATTCGCCTTGCTCTCATCTATTAATTTGAAGCGTAATCGGGTGATACAATGCGTCAGACTGCTTACGTTCTCTTTGCCGCCGACGTTCTTGATAATCTCTTTAGCCAGCTTTTCGTATTTCATGTTGACCGCTCCTCATTTCAAATTTCTTATAAAAAAAGACGAGACCTAATAGATAGCATACAGAGCATACTATCTATTTTGGTCTCGCCTGCTTTACCAGTAACAATCCAAAATAGTTATTCAGTTGCCTGATCTGTTACACGGTGCACGTGAATGGTCAGGTACAGCTTTTCCTCATCCGACAGTTCGGTGTTCAAGTACTTCTCTATTTTCAGCATACAGTTGTAAGCATTCTTATATTTGGCCTTGACTTGCTTTAGTAAGAAGTCATCCTCCAGCTCCATCTTCTTCTTCTGGTGAATCCGCTGGAAGTAGAAGCGCAGGTGGGTTATAAATCTTTCAAAGCTGATTGATTTCTCATCCAGAGTGATATTGTAGGTGTATTTGATGATGTTCAGAATGTCCTGAATCTTCTGGGTCTGGCCGGCCACATCGGATGTTTTATGATACGAGCTGTTGATCTGGGCATTGATTAAATGAAGGGCGATGTTCCCCGCTTCATCTTCCGACAGCTCTTTACCGGCAGAATCTTTAATGAACTCCAGTGCTTTTAAGCCGACTGCAAATTCTTTCGGGTAGATTTTTTTGATTTCCCAAATCAGCGGATTGGGGTTCTGGATCCCTTCGTCATACATTTTGAATGTATTATGAATGTGATCCGTGAGTGTAACATAGATATATTCGCTTAGAGGCACCTGCAGCATATTCTTGCCGTATTCTATGATGTCGTAGCATAGTGATACGTACTCTGAAGGGACATCCTCCAGCAGGAGCTTAAATCTCTCGGAAGCTTCCTTTTGCTTGAGTATAAAGACCTTCTCAATTAAGCTTTCGTCCACAGCGTCTCCAATGCTCTTTTTGAAGCCAAGCCCGCAGCCCATGACTACAAATTCCTGCTTCTGCGAATCTTTAGCTACAATGGCGTTGTTGTTAAAGATTTTTTTGATAATCATCCAAGCTGCCTCCTCCATATCCCTAAATAATGTACCCGCAGGATTTAGACACTGGACGAAAAAACTCAGGCCAGCCGACAATGTTAAGCGCTTCCATATAGATTAGGATTTCAACATCACCCACTCCGTTTCCTAAGTTCTGTAACCATCGTGAGTACAAGTGGTGAGATTAAAAAAAGGCAAAACCCAAAACATGTCTCAACACATGTCCTGGGTTTTGCCTTTTCAGTAACAATCCCAAAGTCAGAATACCATCAATTTATTGATTTAGCAAGAGAAAAGTATGCGCTTTCTTTATTGCCATATCACACCAGTCCTGCTTGTAATATTCAACCAAGTTAACCGGAGAAGCCCCCGCTGTAAGGCTGCCTCCGGTGCTTGCGTATGCTGTTAGCGGGTTCTCTGGATCCGTTCGCGATACTCCTTGGGGCTTTTGCCGCAGAATTTTTTGAAGGCGCTGACAAAATGGCTCAGACTGGAATAACCGACGAGCAGCGCCAGCTCCGGGAGCTTCAGACCGTCAGCCTGCAGCAGCTGCTCCGCTTTGGCCATTCTGATCTTGGTAACATAATCGGCCAGTGGAATGCCCACATGCTGTTTGAACTGGCGTGACAGGCTATGTTCCTCCAAGCCGAACAGCTGTGCTGCAGCAGCAAGCGGCAGCTCACAGCCATAGTTGCGTTCCATATATCTTCTGACCGCTTCGGGTAGAGCGCTACTGCTGGACTTACGTGCCAGCGTAACTTCTTCCATTACCAGCAGTCCCCGTTCATGCAGCTGCTGCTTCAGTTCCTCAGGAGAGGTACAGGCAGCCAGTGTCTTGTGGCTGTTCCACATAAACTTCCCTAAGGCCGTGCCACTGCATTCAAATTTACGGGCTATTGCTGTCAGGAGCAGCAGCAGCCGCATGGCCCTATACATGGAGATGTCAAACGGTATTTGTTCCTGTTCACCGACCTCAAAAAGAAGTTCCAGTTCCCGCTCATAAGCAGCTAAATCCGCTTGTTCTATCATTTGCGCCAGCCTGCGCTCTTCTTCAGGGGACAACCAGGTCATCACCATACCCGTCCCGGCTTCTACCCAACTCTCTGAGACTGACGTATTGGTTCTGTGTAAGGCGCACAGGCAGGAAGCAAACGCATTTTTCACCCGCTTCAGGCCTTTCACTTCCATTCCAGCTGCACAAGAGCAATCCAGCTCCATAATATCCTTAAGTTTCTGTAGCAGCTCCTCTATGAAACGTTCGGTACGGTTTGCATGCTCCACTCCCTCTTTCGAAGGAATCAGGAAATACATCCGCAGCGGATCAGCTTCATCACCGAAGGGGTAAATATGCTTCCATCCGCCTGCCGTCTCCCGGCACAGCTTCTGTAATAGTGTACCCGTAAGCAGCCGGTGCTTGTGCCTGGAAGCCATCAGCTCTTGCGGCACCTTCAGTTCGATTGCAGCATACCGCAGTTTCAAACCCTCTCCCGCAAGCACAGACAGCTTGAGCTGGCGCAGCCGGGTTCTGACCGGTTCCGCACTGAGCCAATCCTCCTTGACCATCTGCTGCAAAAAGCTCTCCTGCAGCTGCCGCACCTGGCTGCTCCCCTGCTGTTCTTCCTCTACCTGGCTAATCTCAAACATAGCCGTATCACCCCCTATAACAGAAGCAGCATTAATCCTCTCTGTTCCCATATTCCGGCGGAAAACGCATTCCTTACTATCATTATGGACCAAAAAAACAGGAAGAACCCGCAAAACCCAAATTTATTTGAAAAGAGAGGCGAAAAACCCCGCCGGATTCGCGGCGGGGTAAAATATTGCTTATATTTTGAACTTTTCCACCAGTCCCTGCAGCTCTTTGGCGCTCTGGGTATTCTCGTCAGCCATAGTTGCTTCATGGAAGGTCTTCTCAACGATATCGGCAGTTTTTTCTGCAATATCCTGCACACCGATCGCTCCCTCATTCACGGTAGCCGCAACCTCATTGACTGCTATGGCAATACTGGACACGGTCTCGTTCAGATGATCGGCAGCTTCCTCGAATTGCCCCATCAGCTGGTTGATCGTGGAGGCATCATCATTATACTGCTGGCTGACTTCGGTTAACCGTTCGTAGTCGCTTAATACATTCTGATCTATAAAAACTAGCATAGCCTCAGAATGCTCTTTCATCTGCTCCACAGAGGAATATACATTTTTGACGACGCCCTGGATGCCCGCAGCCGTCTCAGAGGATTTCTCCGCCAGCTTGCGGATTTCACCCGCCACGACAGCGAAGCCCCGGCCGGCCTCTCCTGCCCGCGCGGCTTCAATAGCCGCATTCAGCGCAAGCAGATTCGTCTGGCTGGTGATAGAGAGAATCGTATCGGCGAGCACGTTAATTTCATTGATGGCCCCCGACTGCTCAATGGCTTTCTCCATTTCAACCCGCACGGATTCATAGATCCGTTTGGCATTGTCGGTGGATGTAAGGGCATCCTGCTGAAGTACCAATGCACGCTCAGTGATACCACTGGATACTCCAGCGCCTTCTTTGACGCGGCTGGAGATCATGCGCACATTATTCTCAACTTCGTGGATTGCTGCAGTCATTTCCTGCGTAGATGCCGCCGTCTCTTCCATGCCTGCCGACAGCTGCTCTGTAGTAGCCGAATTGTCATGAGCATTCTCTCGTACATCAATGGAGAGCTTCTCAAGTGTCTCTGCATTATCCAGCACTTTGGCAGAGATCGTCACCAGGCTTCCGGCCATCTCCCGCAGTACCGCCCGTGTGTGGAACATCGCCTTGGCGATCGTTCCGGTCTCATCTTTATTTTTCACCAGATGCTCATACTGCTTATCGTATTTCAGGTCCAGCTCAGCCGTCTTATTAATCAGCTCGGTCAGCTTAATAATCGGCGATGAGATCCGGGTGGCCACAATGATCCCGATCAGCAGGGTAACCAGCAGGCTCCCGATCCCCAGCAGAAGGATATAGTTCGTCATGTTTTGAACCGGTTCTGTAATTTCGTCCAGGTCACCAGTCAGAACCAGCGTCCAATTCGTATTAGGCAATACGGTAAAGGCTGCTTTTTTCTCGGCGCCCTTGTAAAGATACTGCACGTTACCGTCTTTAACGGTTTTCCCGGCTTTTACCTGCTCTACAACCCCTTTAATCTGCGCGTTCTCTACCGGTGTTCCGATCTTGGCCTCATCCGGATGATAGAGTATATTTCCAGTCTCATCCACCAGATAGGCATAAGAGGAAGGCGCATTCGCCACCTTGGCATCGGCCAGATACTTAATAATACTGTTCGCATTCACCGCTGAAGCGACGAACCCGATCATCTTGCCACCGCTGGTTACCGGATGTACAAAAGCAAGTACATAAGCTCCTGTAGACTTGGACTTGAGCGTTTCGCTAACCACCGGTGCAGCCGTCTTCAAGACATTGATTGTATAATTCCGTTCACTTAGATCCGCGCCCAAAAGCTTGGTATCGCTATCCGCAACAATGATTCCTTTCATATTGACCACAAACATATGCTCCAGGTTGCCTGCATCCTTGACCAAAGCCTGCAGCTTGGTATTAACCTCGGTCTGAAGCTCATCGCCAGCGGCTAATGCACCGGATTGTTCTTCCAGTAGCACTTCGGCGATTTCTGTTTCCCCGGCTACCAGCTGTATGCTCCGCTTTTCTTTGTCGATCATCGCTTCAATCGTCTGTGCTTTGTTGGTATTGACTTGCCCCATAGAGGCATCGGTGAGATTCAGAATCGTACTGGTAGATTTGTTATACGTAAAAATCCCCATTAGTGCTGTTGAAATCATTGTTACAGCGATCATCATAACTGATAGCTTCATCCGAATCTTCATCTTCTCAACATCCTTCCGCCCTCGTCTAATCCTAGCTTGTTAAACACCCTAAATAATGTAATATAGTTTAATTTATTATCGGATTATTCTTGTTGATAGTTAATATGACATGGGGGAATTCGGTGAAAATTATCATACTTTGTCGAAATTTAAGGTTTAATTTACACTCCGTTAACAAAACCTTGGCCGCCGTCCAGCAAGTTGAGCAAAAAGTCCCTCTTCTCGTTAAGAGAAAGGGACTGCTGTTTCGTTTTACAGGGAACGGGTAAATTAACAATGCAACACCATACCACAACCTGAGGAGTGAATTTCGTAATGGCACAAAACAACCAGAATGATAAGATGAGCCGTGAAGAAGCAGGACGTAAGGGTGGGGAAGCAACAGCCAAAAATCATGATCGTGAATTCTACCAGGAAATTGGCCGTGAAGGTGGACAAGCAAGAAGTGAGAACAGCGACGGCAATGAAGGCAAAATGAGCCGTGAAGAAGCAGGCCGCAAAGGCGGAGAAGCCAGAGCACGCCAGCGTAACAATGATAATTAATTTATAATATATTAACTTGAAATGTACAGGTAACAGGAATTAATCAAACAGGGCCAAACCTTATAAGGTTTGGCCCTGTTTGATTAATATTAAGAATTCTCAGGCGGTATTAAGTTCGAGCCTCTGATAATAGCCTGACAGGGATTCTCCAACAATATGATCTATAAAAAGCGGGTCCATATGACTCAGCAGACACCGGGCATATCGCCATGCATTTTTTTCTAGGTGCAAACAGATCTCTGCTTCTTCCCTGTCCGAAAGGGGGCTGTCGAGAAGAGCGGCAAGCTCATTCAGCTCCTTGTCTTCCGAGTGCCCGAGTTCATGGGCAAAAATGACCGCAATATATTCGTCCAACCGGTCCAGAGACCCGAATAAACGGATGCATTGCTCCTTGATCTCTGCTTTATATAGGTAAACTGTGTGACTGCCCATATGATATTTGCCGCCGACCAGCCGTTTTCCGGGGAAGCAAGCCTCTATTTTCACTTGGACCCGGCTGTTAGACCGCATTAGCAGCTCACTTACTACCTGATGAAACAATTGATCCTTCAGTTTATTCACCTTCTTTGCCGCATAGCTTTTAGGAAAGGATAGCAGTTGCAGTGTAATGTTTCGTGTATTCCGTATTTATTATTTCGGCAGCAGAACACTGAATCTGTATGCTTGTATAGAAAAACGTCGCCTGTATATGCAGGATGCCAACGACGGAGAAGATCACCCAATCCGCAGCTCCCCTGGAAAATGCAGGCCAGCAGCAATAGTAAAAACCCGTAAACATGCTGATGATTATACATGAAAATTTTCAGTTTGATCGGAAAGTATTACAGAAATATGTTACACGTTCATGACTTTACATATATAAATTAAAAGACCACGGCAGAATCGCCGCGGCCCTTGTGTAATTGCGGATGTGAATTCGAACGCTTTAAACTTCTTGCGGGAATAGAGCATCCAGTGCGGGGCAAGGCAGCTTCTCCAAAAATTGCGAAAGCGGTGCCGGCATGTTGGTATACAGCTCATTCAGTGAGGTTCCGTTATAAATATTGCCGATGATAACCGGATGGCACAGCTCGGAAATCAGGATGTCGCCATTCCCGTGCAGGTGCAGCTGTTTCTTGCCTTCAATACAGTGCGGGAAATACACGCCCGGCTGCTCTGCAAAACCCAGCTTATCCATAAACCGGTCCATACAGGTGAAGTAAAGTGTAGTATCCTCTTTACGGTTAGCAATTAGCTCCGCAACGGCATTCTTCAATTGCTCCTGCGCGGCGATCGCCTTCCAGCCGGTGTGACCCATAATAATACTGTTCTGAATCTCATGCGTCCGTACACCCATCGCATAGACATGGTCGCTGATTTCCTGCATATTGTCCTGCGTTTCATTGAACAGCAGGGTTTCCAGAACCACATTCACGTCTGTTTTGGCAAACATGGTGATGTTCTCTCTAATTTTGTCATAGACACTAGGATGAATATTATAATAATTCGAGAACGCCTCAGCGGTCGTAAAATTAAACGAAATATGTATTGTAGTCAGTCCGGCCGTTACCAGCTCCTGAATCCGGGCCGCATTCAGCAGACTGCCGTTAGAGTTCAGCTGAGTCTGAATCCCGCGTGAGGAGCAGTAGGTCACAATCTCCACACAGTCCTCGAATTTCAGTGTCACCTCGCCGCCGGATAACCGGACGCGCTTAAGTCCCGGAAGCTCCTCCAGGATGCGGATAACCTCCTTGCCGTTAATACTCTGCCCGTCATTTCTATTGTATGCGCAGCAGTAATCACAGCGGAAATTGCAGTTTGAAGTTACACCGACCTCAAGGCCCTCCAGCTCGTAAGTCAGCGGTTTATCCAGCTCCAGTGCTTTATATTTAATGCTCATGCTCTATAGTCCTCCTGAAAAATAAGATATTCTGCTTTAGGGTCAACCTTAAAAATTATAAAGGTTTCAGGCGCAGGTTAATGTGACTTTTGTTGTAATGGGTCTGTTTAGAATCGTCTGAGCGCGCAAAAAAGAAGCAGCCCGCGGGCTGCCCCTTCACAATATTTATTCTATAATTCCACGGATTTGCCCATTTCGTTCCATACCGGCTGTCCAATCAGTCCCAGACGCCAGATCGCTATACCTTTAAGCCCGTACCGTTTGGCCAGCCCGATCTTGGCATTTACAGAGGTTTCATCCTCGCTGTATACGGAGATGCCGAGGATCAGTTTGTCTTTACTAACCTGCTCCAGTGCCAGACGGATACCTTGGTCCACCATGTTCAGCGGCTCCGGCTTGGATTCGTCCTCATAAGCGTAGGCCATAATGACCAGATCATCAGCAAGCGAAGCCAAGGTCTTGTAGTCGTACCCTTTAAAGGAGCCGTTCAGCGGGGGCAGAATAACGGTCAGCTTGAGCCCCGCCGGCCTGGCTGCTGCCGCCAAGTTCTTCACGAATGTATTGAATTGGCCCTGTACGATTTTCTTGTCCCCGGTCAGACCGAGCCCTTCCAGATCCAGTCCGATACCCTGAAATCCTTTCTCTGCAGCCAGTGAGACAATGCCAGATATGGTCTGCTGCTGAAGCGCAGGATCTTCCAGATTTTTAGTCAATTCCAGCTCCTTATCGCCTGAATAAACCATCAAATAAGGAGCAGTTCCTCCGGCAGCGGCGTTCTGAACAATGGATTCAGGCGTGACATCACCGTCGGCCTTCGGCCACCAGAAATCCGTGCTGGTCGTCGTGAACTGGCCGCTGCGGTCGATCCGGCTCCAGCCGAAAGCAACCGCATTAAAATCCGGAATCAGCGAAACCTCACTGTATGACTTCTGTGCATAGAAGCCCAGGGTATACATATCCTTCCGGGATGAGGTGATCGACACGGTTTTAGTGGCCTGGTTCCATCCAACTCCGGCCCCGAACTGCTGTCCGAAGAAGCTGAGCGGAATCATCGTGGTGCCGCGGAAATTTTGCGGAGGCACAGCCAGCTTTACGGGGGCTCCGTTCACTGCCGCATTTGTGCTGCCCAGTGTAAGAATGACTACTTTGGAGCCCGCTGCGTCACTTTTGGTGGCGGTAATTTTCTTGGCGGCCTGATTCCACTCCACCTGAATACCGAGCGCTTCGGAGATAGCACGGAACGGCACCATTGTAGTCCCGTTCATCACCGCAGGCGGAACCGGGAACGGCAGCGGATAACCGTCGAGCATGATACTGACACTGCCTGCCGCAGCCTGTGTAGGCTGTGCGGGAAGAGCTGTATATCCGCCTATCGAAATTGCCGCACATAATAATAGTTTACTTAGCATTTTCATATGTTGATTCTCCATTCTGCAAGATTCCGAATGATATATGTTACACCTCTATCATTTTACCAAAATTGATATTTTTGGCAAATTAATAGATTGTAACTTCTGCAGATTACAGATTTATACCAGCCAGAATCAACGCAAACAGGACATTTACATGAAGGCACTTAAAAAGACACCAACTGCCCGCTGGGCATCCACATCGACGGCGACCTCGATGAATTCACCTATCCGGGGCTGCGCCCGCAAATCGGCAACGACCATCCCGGAGGTATGCTCCCCTTGATGCTCCACACGTACCTTCATCTGCCGGCAGGTCAGCAGGTCCGGCTGCAGCGCAGCCATTAGAGCCAGCGGATCATGCAGCGGTGCACCGTTAATCACATAATTAGCATCACGGTAAAATTTGAAATAATGCTGCAGAGACTTGTCCATAAATTCAATAATCGCCTGATTGTCTTCCCGGCCATACCGTTTCAGCAGCTCCAAATGCTCCGTGGTGATCAGTGTCTTCAGTGTCACATCCAGACCGACCATCAGCACAGGCAGTCCTGAGGTGAATACCCGGTCAGCCGCTTCGGGATCGCCCCATAAATTGGCTTCCGCCACCGGAGTCACATTGCCCGGCTTGAAGATCGTTCCCCCCATTACAACTACCTTTTTCAACTTGCCCTTGAGTCCGGGGTCCAGATCAAGCGCGAGCGACAGATTCGTCAGCCGCCCGAGGGTTACCAGTACAATTTCGCCGGGATTTTCATCCGCCAGCCGTACAATAAATTCTGCCGCTGTTTCACTAACCAGGCGCTGGTTGGATGGCGGAAGCTGCACATCGCCGATGCCATTTTCACCATGCACATGCTGGGAGAAGCCGCGGAGTTCACGGACCAGTGCCTGAGAAGCACCGAGAGCAACCGGAATCTCTGCTTCGGGCCGGGCCAGCGCAAGCAGCCGCAGCGTATTGTCCGCCGCCTGCTCGACACCGATGTTGCCAAATACCGTAGTAATCCCTTCTACAACAACATCCGGAGCACGAAGCGCATACAATATGGCCAGTGCGTCATCAATACCTGTATCGCAGTCGATTATGATTCGGGTTTTGCTCATTTTTGTTTCTCTCCCATTCTTCTATGTGTTTATGATCCCAAGCAAAAAGCCTGCCGCAGCGCTATGAACAACAAGCGTTCAAAGGACTGCAGCAAGCTTAACTGTAATAGAACGGGTCCTTATTACTCTGCGTATGAAGCAGCCGCCCGGCTGAACCGCAGCAGCGCTTCAGTGAGTACCGATCTCGGACAAGCCAGGTTGATCCGCAGATGCCCTTCTCCTTCAGCTCCAAACACAGAACCTTCGTTAAAAGCCACTTCTGCCTCTCTGTACATCAGATTTTTCAGTCCTGCTGCATCCAGTCCCAGCGCCCGGCAGTCCAGCCATAGCAGATAAGTGGCCTCAGGGCGCATAACCTTAACCGCAGGAAGATGCTCTGCGAGATAGCTGATCGCATATTCGGCATTACCGGCAATATGTTGACGCAGCTCGTCCAGCCATGTCTCTCCTTCATTGTATGCCGCCTCTACCGCTTCGGGAGCAAAATAAGACGACATATGCAGGCTGAGCGCCTTCAGCTTACGCTCAAATTTCCCCTGCAGTTCAGGATTCCGGGACACGATGAAAGAGGTCTGCAGGCCGGGCAGATTGAAGGTTTTGGTTGCTGCCAGCGTTGTAACTGTAATATTAGCCAGTTCTTCAGATAAAGAGGCGAACGGGATATGCTTATGTCCCGGAAGCGTCAAATCGCAATGAATTTCGTCTGAAATGACGGTTACCCCGTAACGCAGGCATAACTCTCCAAGCTGCTGGAGCTCCTCGCGTTTCCAGACGGTTCCCCCCGGATTATGGGGGTTGCACAGCAGCAGCAGCTTGGCGCCGCCCTGCATCAGCGATTCAAGGTGGGCATAATCCATCTCATACCGCCCATTGCGAAGAATCAGCGGATTCTTGGCTACCTTGCGGTCATTCATCTTAATGACATCATAGAAAGGATAATAGACCGGCGATTGCAGAATCACCTCATCACCCGGCTGGGTGAACAGCTCTACCGAAAAGCTAAGCGAAGTGACAATTCCCGGTGAATCCGTGATCCACTCCGGCTGAATCGCCCAATCATGGCGCCGTCCGAACCAGTTAACAATCGCTTGTTTGTAAGATTCACTTGCTATGCTATAGCCATAGACACCGGCTTCCACCCGGCGCAGGATCGCTTCCTTCACCGCCGGAGGGCTCTCAAAATCCATATCCGCCACCCAAAGCGGCAGAATATCCTTGTTGCCGAAGAGCTTTTCATTCTGATCCCATTTGTAAGAGCGGGTATTGCGGCGGTCAATTATGCGTTCAAAATCATACATTCACTTCAATCCCCCATCATTTTCAGCTTTTCAGATTATTGTATCACAGGGGCGGGCTTTCCGGCATCCTTCACGTCTTCAGCCCCCCTTACGCAGCCGTTCCAATGACTGGCAAAGCCTAACCTCTTCAAGCGGCTTCAAAAGATAGTCGGCAATTGCCTGATCAAATGCCCATAGGGCATGCTGCTTACTCTCTGTGATCACTACGATCTGAATCGCCGGAAGCTGCTGCTTGATCTGCTCGGCTACCAGCACTCCCTGCAAGCCGTGGAGCTGGAGATCCAGAAACAGCACATCCGGATGAAGCCCGATGATCTGATGCAAAGCGCTCTGCGGATGGGAGGACATTCCGATTACATCCACTTTCCCGGACTGCTGGAGCATTGTTGCCAGTTTATAGAGATCCTTCTGATTCACATCCAGCAAAAACGCTCTAATCATACCTCTCCCGCCTCTCGCCAGGAAATCTTTTTGACCTATACTTTAAAAAAAGAGCCGCCCCCGCGTAGATCTGAATTATCGGGGGACAGCCATGATTGTAAAAACCTCTATGCTGCTTACAGAAGATTAGCTACTTGTTATTATGCCCTTACTTCATTGCCGCCGGCAATATGCTGCGCAGGTCATCCATATTGATGATCAGATGAATATTATCCATCGTCCGCAGAGAGCCGGAAATAATGCCGGCCAGCCGCCCGTGCGCATCCATCAGCGGTCCTCCGGACATTCCGCTTACCACCTGGGCTGAGGTCAGAATTCTGCTTCTTCCGTTAATCTCAGCTGCAGGGGTATTGATAATCCCCTCGGTAATGATGTTCGTATTCTTCAGGGGGTACCCGAGTGCGAATACAGCTTCGCCATGCTTCACCGCTTCTGTGCGTATCTCCAGGTAAGGATAGGCATTGTCTGCCTGCTTCGCTGCTGCCGGTGTAGGCAGATCCAGCACGGCAAGATCCTTCTGTTCATCATAGTTACTGACTTTGATAGGACTAATGATCGTTCCGTCTGCCATGATCCCTTCCATCCGCTGTGCGCCTTTTACCACATGGTAGGCGGTTGCCGCTGTGCCGCCCGGGGACAGGATCACTCCCGTACCCGTGGCACTAGCTGTCCCGTCGCTTTTCAGCACCCGGAGATAGAACATAGCCTTCTTGGTTAGCTGATAGGTCTGTTCGGCATTATTAACAACCGGCGTATCAGCGTTAGTAGTTCCGTTGTAGAAGAGCACTGCGGACAAGAGGGACACAATGATGCAAAGGTAAGCCAGTTGTTTTTTCATCCGCTGCACATTCCCTTCGATTTATTGCACTACAGACATAATATCTTTATACGCCCAGTGGGTAGCCGGCAGATCCTTGTACTTCACAGCCGTAATCGTCAGCTTCTTCGTACCGGCGATCCGGTTGATCATCACTACAGCCTCAGCCCGTGTAATCGGTGCATTCGGTTTGAACGTTCCGTCCGGGAAGCCTTGGACATAACCCGCTTTAGATAGGGCGTTGACATATTGCTCGGACCAGTGGCCCTTCAGATCGGATTGCTTCGTACTTCCAGCTTTGGTGAGGTCCAGGTTAAGCACGTTAGTCATGATCTTCGCGAACTCAGCCCGCGTCAATCCCTTCTCGCCGCCGAAGCCTCCGTCCGGATATCCCTGAATAATTCCCGCAGAAGCAAAGAACGCCGTCAGCTTCTCATGCTCTGCTGTTACATCATTGAACAGGTTTCCGACATTCACGTCTTCCATATCCAGCAGTGGGGCAAGCGCAGAAATCAGCTCGTATCTCGTAATGGCCGCCTTCGGTCTGAATGTTCCGTCCGCATAGGCAGTCATATACTTGATTTCACTGGCAGTGCTCTTTAGATTGTACTCCGCATTTTCTACCGTATACTGGATGGTGATGACCGTATCATCCTGATCTGTGATCATTTTTATCGTCATATTTCCGGTAATCAGAAGCTCACCGGTGTATTTCGTACTATTGACTGTCGGCGTGCTGCCATCGAGCGTGTAATAGATAATTTGCCCTTCCGGTGCAGTCAGCTTCAGCTTGCTATTCCGGGCTACCTTCACCGGTGCTTCGCTGTTGCCGCTCACGCTGGTGTTATTCGCGATAGCCGTAATTGCCGGCTCTTTGACAGGTATGGCAACGAATCCACCGCCACCACCGCCGCCGGATGGTGGAATGATCCACTCTTCCGTCAATACGCCGCTGTACTCTTTACCCTCAACAATCGTTATTGCTTTAAGCGTTGTTGTACTCTGCAGCGTAATTGGCCCGCTATACAGCAGAGATGTTTCATTTGGTGCGCTGCCGTCCAGTGTGTAATAAATACTTCCGCCCGGCTCATTTGTAGAAAGAACGATAGGCTTCCCGACCATAATCCACTTTTCTTTGCTTTCGGTCAGATCAACCGGCGCCAGTGCCTGTTCGGGATATTTCACGGCAGGTTCATTGATGATGATGCTTCTGCTTATTCCTTGAACGGATACCGTCAGCTTCGTGCTGCCGCCGGATGTCAGCGTTCCGGTTTTTCCGTTCAGAATTACTTTGGAGGAGTCTGCAGTCCAGTTAATAGCATCGGTGCCTCCCAGTGCAAAGCTGGAAGCCACACGGTTAATAAGATCCTTCGGAGCAAGGATTACAGCCGCTGAACTGAGCAGCCCTTGCTTCGTGCCTTCGAAAGCTTCAAGTCCCGGATAGAAGGAGGCATGTGCCTTCCAATATCCGTTGTTCAGACCTGCTGGAAGTGTTCCGCCCGCCAGCTCTGCAGCCTTCATTCCATTTGCGCTGGATGCGCTGGCGTTGCCTGTTATAGCTTTGCCGTCTGCATCAAAGTAAGCAGTATTGGTCTTAAGCATCTGTGAGTTGAAGACAGACCCGCTAATGGAAGCTTCTTTGGCCATTTGCCCGGCAATACCTCCAAAGAAGGCTTGTCCCGGTGCCAGCTTACCGCCCACTGCGGCTCTTACTTCACCAGTATTCAATGAAGAAAGAATGGAGCCATTCAGGGCAAGTCCGGCGATCCCGCCGCTCCATGCCTTAACCGTGCCCTCAGCCGAAACTCTACCCGCTGAGTAGCTGTTGCTGATCTTGCCGCTGCTGCGTCCGGCAATCCCGCCGGCAACCGCTTCGGCTGCTGCCACATGAATATCCGCATAAGACAGCGAGTTAGCAATCGTACCAGCAGCCACATTGTCGCCGGCGATACCGCCGGCCGCTTGACCAGTGCCGCTGATACTGCCGCCGGAGCTGGAAGCTGCTATGGTGCCCGCATTGATGCCGGCTATGCCGCCCAGCGTGCCTGTACCTGACACTGTCAGGTTCGTGGCATGAACTTTACTGATCGTTCCTTTGTTGATTCCGGCAACAGCTCCGCCATTCTTGTCTGCTGTAACTATAGCGCCTGTAAAGTTCACATTGGTAATCTCTCCGAGATTCTCAGCAGCAAAGCCGACATAAATCTCACCGGCTGAGCCAAGCGTAAGACCGGAAATCGTATGCCCTTGGCCGTCGAATTTGTCTGCAAAGCTCGTAAAGGAGACCCATGGCTTGCCTCCCAGATCAATATCAGCACCAAGCAGCAGTGTATTGATCTCAGGCTTCTCCGTAGCTGTTCTGTTATACAGACGGTAGTATTCAAGACCTGTCTCATTGTAGAGCAGAACTGCACCCGTTAACTGCTGCGGAGAGTTCAGCGTCATGACACCTTCTGCAGCATTATCCATGAACGAAGTGTCAAAATCAATGTTCCATGCTCCGGAAGCAAGCGGATCTAGTGCATCCTCTAACTTCAAGGCATCCGCTGCCGAACCGGCATTCTTGCCGAGTGCATTTAATGTTCCGACATACTTCGAACCGCTCACTTTGCCGTCCCGGAAGTTATAGCCGACCAGCGCACCCTTCTGGAAATCCGCTCCCGCAGGTGCGGTTGCCGTAAGACCAGGAACATTCGCGTATACATTGTTTAAAGATCCGTCATTATAACCGGCGAAGCCGCCTGTATAAGACCGGGTTGATGATTTGATTCCTGTTGTAGTGACCTTCGCCTGCAGCGCGTAGGAGCTGCTGATGCTGGCGTTTCTTTCAACCGCTGCTGCGAAACCGCCGCTGCGCGTGTCCAGCGCCGTGTTGGCAATATCACCGGAAGCATAAGCATCGCTAATGCTGTAGTGATCCACCGAACCGGCGAAGCCGCCGACATAAGACCCCAGCTTGCCGCTGACATTCAAAGCACCAGTAGCATAAGAGTGCTGAATCTGTGCTTCACGGACATCGGTATCACCCATAAGGCCGGCGAAGCCGCCCGCATAAATCGTATTGTCTTTATTGGTATCGTTAATGTTCACTGGAAGCTGTGCATGAGTATAGGTGATCTTAATGTGATCCCCCAATCCTACAATACCTCCGGCATGTGTCGCCGGCAAGGAATTTTCCAGAGTCAAAGCAGTGCCTACAGTAATAGACTGGCCGCCTTGGGCAGCAGCTTCACTGTAATGAATTTCACCATCGGCTCCCCAGCCGACGATACCGCCAACATTGTACACGCTGCCGGCTTCTGCATTCAGGCTGTTGTTCCCCAATGCATCCACGATAATGCCATTGCTGTAACCTGCGATACCGCCAGCATTCACAGTTTTTCCGCCGGTAACCTTCAGGTCAATTGCCGTATTGGAGCGGTAGACCGATGCATCTGTCATACGGCCTGTCAAACCTCCGGCATATAGATCCATTGTATTGTTTACTCCAGTTACTGTGATAGCCCCGTTATGGACCTCTGCGAGATAAATACCTCTGTATAGAGGATAGGCTTTGCCAAAGTCAAAGCCTTGGTTCATATCATCGCTGGAGATTGTTCCGGTGATACCCCCAACTGCTGCTTCACCAGTTTTGGCTGTCGCCGTAATCACTGGAGCGGCTTCTACATCATATAGAATGGAGTTCCCGGCTTGTCCGGTAATACCACCGGCAGCCACGGTTTCGCCCGGAGCCGATATTCCGCCTTCAAACGAGCTTCCGTTCATGGCTACATTTACAGCCTGTCCGGTAATCCCGCCAATCACAGCTTCCAGAGAGTCTTCCGTCGTGACCAGATGAATCTGTTTTGCTGCTGCATGATCAATATCGAAGGTGCTGCCGCCAGCTTCAATATTCAGAGGCAGGATGCCGCCAAGTACGCCTTCTTTCACACCGACGATTCCGCCCATTGTGCCGTTACCGGTCAATTGAACACCGTTGTCTGGTCCAGTGACCGTAATATTCTTGAGCAGTGTACCGGCAGCAGATTGGCCGATCACGCCGCCCAGAATGGAATCATGTCCGCGGGCTTCCAGCGTTCCGTCAGTGAAGCTTACTTCCAGTTCACTGGCCGTTCCGGCGGTGTAAGAACCGATCAGACCGCCCGTGATGCTGTTCATGCCTGTTGAAGTAATCCGGATCTTCGAGCTTACTTCCAATTTCAGTCCTGTTACATTTCCCGACTGTCTGCCAAAGGCGCCGCCAACAACAGCTTGATCAGCAGAGCTGCCGATGCTGCCGTCGATTGTATTCATCGAGAGTGTGACGGAGGTGACATCGGCTGTGTTATCACCAATAATACCTCCGGCAATTCCGCTGCTGTAAACCGTCTCGATCCGGCTTCCGCCATCCAGGGTCAGCTTCAGCCCGGAGACAGCCCCGGTGTTCTTACCGATTATTCCGCCAACAGTTCCGCCGCTGATCTTGATGCCGCCAAGCAGCTTCAGATCCACATTCGATACCGTACCCAGATTCAGACCGGCCAGAGCGCCGCTGTATTGGTTACCGGTCACGGATAATGGCTCCAGATTAATGTTGGATACCGTTCCTTCTTTTCCGATAACTCCGAACAAACCGGAGTAAGTGAAGACCGGCTGCAGGGTCAGGCCGTCAATCAGATGATTGCCACCATCCAGTGTTCCTTCAAAGGCATTTACTTCCTTGTCGCCGATCGGAACCCATTGCTTCGATTGAATATGAATCGGGTTCATGATGGTGATAGTTCTGCCTGCGAAGTCGAATTGGTCCACACCGGCAATCGTGCCGTTAACAATTGCCGCGAGGCCGGCTAGTTCCGCTTCACTGGTAATCTGGAAGCCGATAGCATCCTTATCCTTCATGTACCAGTTGATATTGGCATTGACCTCATTGCCGGTATCGCCGCCCGTATTTGCTTCACGGTTCACTTCAGGGTATTTGTAATCCGCATTTAGTGATCCGTATTTCCATGCACTGGTGAAATCCCAGCCGGACAAGTCAGGGAATGCGGTTCTGTCCTTCAATGTAGACGACAGAATGGTTGTCAGCCTTACATGCACGTTCAACCAACGGTGATTGCCTTCTGCAAAGTCCGGCAGATCTGTATTGATATTGAGTGAATCATCTTTAATATAGTAGGTCTTATATAAGAGCTCTTTGCTGGCATTATCATAGCGGCCGGCAAAACCTCCGGCATAAGCGCCATTTGTGGCTGATACTTCAGCCGCAGAGTAGGCGTTTGTTACTTTACCGTCTTTAATTCTGCCGATAAATCCGCCGGCATAGGAATTTTCTTTAGTGGCAGATACTCTTTTTGCCACGTAGGAGTTCTTAATTGAACCACCGGTCAGCTCACCGATGAGCCCGCCGACATTGGTATAAATCCCGTCCGCAGTAACTTTGGATGAAGTATAAGACTGCTCCACCGTACCTGCACTGTTACGGCCGATTAGACCGCCCAGGAAGACAGACTGGCTTGCTGTACCAGTAGCCTTGCCCGTAATGTCGATATCAACATAAGAGCCTTTGACTTGTCCGGCATTCTCGCCTGCCAGACCGCCTGCCAGTGTGCCGGCACCCTCGATGGTCAGGTTGGCATTCGAATAGGTGTAATAAAGTGTTCCTTTTTCCGTGTTCAATCCGGCCAAGCCGCCGAAGGTTACATTGCTGCCTTTGGAGGACACCGAGATTTTATCCGTAATGCTGTTATTGGCAATCAGGCTGCGGTTTTCGCCGACCATTCCGCCCAGCTTCGAGGAAGGTGCCGTAATCGCAATGCTGCCAAGTGTCCGGCTGTTCTGAAGGGTGCTTACCGCAGTTCCCGGGTTTACGGCCGGGTCTGTGGTCCGCGCATCATTGAGTCCGACGATACCGCCAATTGTCGAGCCGGTTGCGGTAGCGTTAGCTTTCAGACTAAGGGCGGAAATATAGTTGTTCATTATAACTGCCGAATTGGTACCTAGATTGTAACCGGTCATTCCTCCGGTTATCACGCCAGGCCCGTTTAAGGTCAGATTCAGGGTTTTGCCGACCAGACGTTCCAGTCTGGACTTGTCGTTATAGCCAACCAGACCGCCGACATAGGCGTTTGCAGCGTCCTTGGTTGTATTGATCAACAGATTCTCCATATTGATTGTAGTGGTATCCCCGCTGATATTACTGTTCTCCAGGGCTCCGGCTAATCCACCGACTCTGGCCCCGGCTGCTTTGACCGAGAAACTGACGTAATCCGGTGCTACCGCACCGGCTGCAGGGTTGATAATATCCGTAGCTTTCGCAAATCCGGCAATGCCGCCGGCTTTGGCATCAACTGCGTTAACCGTTACAACGATTGCTTCCCCGGCAGTGAATACTGGGGTAACAATACTGGCCCGGCTGGAGGCAGCGTCCGCTCCTTCCGAACGTCCGGCAATACCGCCGGCTTCGGTACGTTCACCATTAACAATAATGCTCACCGAATTTGCAGTGGCGTCTGTGAGCGATCCCGTGTTATATCCCACAATCCCGCCAAGCTTCGCATCTGCGCCTGTGGAAGACAAGGCAATATTTTCAGCCAGTACATATGGGGCCGCGCTGTGATTCTCACCAAAGACACCTCCGGCACGCGCCGATATTCCAACTGCCTTGATCTCAATGCGGTTCGTGTGCAGATGGAGTCCGGTTGCCCGGTTAATCCCGACCGCACCGCCTGCAATGCTATTATCTGCTTTCAGTTCAATCAGGAAATCATTGGCTTCAATCGGTGCTGCTGTTGTCCCGATGACAGCCAGCGCGTTAAGCTCACCCGCTACAGCACCGAAGGTGTATCCGCTCTTCCCGCTCTCCGTAATAAAACCTACTCTGGCAGTCTTGCTGCCGGTAAGCTCCAGCGCCTTGTCATTAATACCGACAAGCCCGCCCGCTGTGATGTTATCAGCGCCGGCAGCCGGATTCTTAACCGCGGACTCAATCGTTAAGCTGTTGTAGTCCGCAGCTTCAGCATCCCCGGCAAAAGCGCTGCTGATGGTTCCTTGCGCACGGCCTGCGATCCCGCCTATAACACCGCCTTCAGCTGTAGCTTTCAGGCGAATATACTTAACGGCAGCTTGGCTGACCGTTCCATCCAGATAACCAACGATCCCGCCGATTGTTCCGTCGGAAGTAATCGTAGGAGCCGCAGACGATTTGCCGGCTTGGGATGAGAGGATGGTGCCGCCGATCTCATATCCGGCGATCCCGCCGGTGTACACATCCGCTGTACCAACAGCATCAATGCTGCCGGTGAAGGAGGCATTGGAGATACTGCCGCCTGTATCGTAGCCGGCAATTCCGCCCGTATACACTACAGTGCCACCGTTGGCTTTGATATGGGCAGTATTCTCATAAGCATTGGCCGCAGGATTATTCAGGACAATACCTTTAGCTGCATAGCCGATCAATCCACCGGTGTAAATATTCTGCGAACCCGCAGCTGTGACATCGGCAGCATGAATATAGCCTTTTGTCCAGGTAAACGTACTGTCTGCATAGCCGGCAATCCCGCCAGTATGCACATTGGTTCCACCAATATTGGTGACTGGAGCAGAATTGACAAAAGCAATGTTGAAGTCAGGACTGGTCACAGTCCCTGTTGCCCCAAGCAAGCCTCCTGCATAGGTGCCAGTTGCTGCCGGTGCGTCGATACTTACTGCTCCGCTGTTGATTGTTGAGTCGGAAAATACTGCAGTATTGTCGATTTTACCGATAATGCCCCCGGCAAAGACGGTCGAACCGCCGTTTACGGTTACCTGAGCAGTATTGCTGATCACGGTATTCTCATCATTCATTGTAACGGAGCCAACCGCATGCCCGGCGATACCACCGGCATAGACAGAGTCTCCGTCCCGCCCGACCGCCGCAACTGCGCCGTAGTTGGACACCTTCTTCACCTTCAAACCGCCGGCGTCTCCATAACCCACGATCCCGCCGGCAGCAGCCGTACCCGTTGAGGTAACCACGCCATGGTTAAAGGAATTGGCGATGGAGCCTTCCCCCATCCCAACGATCCCGCCTGCATAAGCAGGGTAAGGTGCACTATCCGTTGTAATCTTCATATTGTTGGTAATATCATACACAATGCTTGTTCCGGCCATCTTGCCGACTGCCGCACCTGCATAGACATCATAGGTAACACTTGTAACACTAATGGAACCGCTATTGGAAAATACAAACCCGCCTACGGTTCCGTCAATCATATTGCCGACCAGCCCCTGATAGGACAGGCCGTCCTGCACTTTCATCCCCGAAAGGGTGATGATTGAGCCTTCCTTGGAAATCAGGGTTCCGCGGAACGGATGCTCCCCGGTTCCAATCGGTACCCAGAGATAAGCGCCCAGATCCAAGTTACGGTCAATCTCCAGAATTTTGCCGCTGAACCCGTTAATCGGGTCCCCACTGGCATCTTTATCCTCATTTACCAGCTTCGCAACCCCGGCGAGCTTGGTTACATTGTCAATCTTAAAGGTTGTATAAACCGGGTTGTACCATGACGTATCTGCCGCGCCCGACCAGGTCTGCCCATCAGCTTTCGCCATCAAGCCCCCGGCAACCGCTGCGATAGTCAGCACGATCAGCGCAACCGCCAACCCCAGGATTGATTTCTGCTTCATTCCCATCATGCACCACCTTAAATAGTATTGTGATCCTTTACAGTAGGATACCCACACCCGTCATTTCACGGGTGTGGGCCCTGCTTCTCTATTGTTTGTCTGTAATGTACTCATCAAGCCTAATAGCTATCGCAGCAGCTTCCGCACGGGTCAATACGCCCGCAGGGTTGATCTTGCCGTCTGTACCGCGGAGGATTCCGTATTTAATGCTTAGTGCGATCGATTGCTTAGCCCATGCCGGAATCATATCCTTGTCGGCATAACTGCTAAGAATCTGTGTAATCTCAGCATTGCTGAGCGTTTCACCGCCAGCGCTGACCACATTCAGCAGTCTTCCGACCATCGTCATTGCTTCCATACGCGTTAATGTAGCCTGCGGTGCATATTGTCCGGAGCTCTGTCCGGTGACAATTCCCAGCTCAGCGGCGATAGATACGCTGCGGCTGTACCAGCTGCCTGCTGCCACATCCGTGAAGTTCTGCTGCGTGAACGGATTGTTCATGAGGCCCGCTACTCTAAGCAGAATGGTAGGCAACTCGGCACGGGTAACTTTAGCCTGAGGGACAAAGCTGTCAGCAGCCTTACCCATGACAAACAGTTTGTCCGAAGCGTCTTGAATGCTTTGTTCAGCCCAGAAGCCCTTGGCAACATCCTTGAACGCCTTGGTATTGTTGATAAAGAACAGACTTCCTTCTCCTGTCAGCTGAACATCCACATAGCTGCCGTTTGCGGCCAGTTTCCAAGGTACTGTCGTCCAGTTGCCGCTGTCATCCTTCAGGACTACAGCGGTTAGCTCACCTGAAGTGATACCACTTGGAATCATAACCTTAGACTGAAGCGCCGGTGTCCATTTGCCCGCAGGCAGATTGACAGCAACAGTTGTCCCGCCGCCTGCACCCAGTACGGTGAAGTTCTGAGTCTTGGCAAGGGCTGTCATTGCATCCTTGTCTGCAGCGGAGTTGTTTCCAATGCTGATCTTAAGCGGCTCTTTCAGCCCAGCCAGGTTCTCAGGTCCAATTACCAGCTGTCCTTGTGGCAGACTGACAATTATCTTCTTCTTGGCTGCTATGGCCTGCTCTGCTACATTCAGGTCAACAGTAATATTGAAGCCTGTAGCTGCAGAATCTGTGCTGCTAATCGTAATGTCCCCGCTGCTTTCCCCAGCTTTGCTGTCCGCGGTCACATGAATGATGGCCGTCGTTCCATCCCAAGCAGCGTCCACAGGCTGACCATTCAATGTCGCAGCCGGAAGTCCGGCCGGTGTTACTGGCACAACGCCGCCAACAGCACCGCCACCGCCTCCGCCGCCACCTGTACCACCTGTTCCGCCCGGAAGGTTGGAGTGAATAATAGATGATACTTTAGCTGCTGCCATGGCAAGCTTATGGAGTGAGGTTCGTTTGGCAACTACGATTACGTCACCCGGTTTTACAGAAATCACACCGTCCGCAGGCAGCATTTTCCAATCGCTCAGATTGGATTCAAATACTGGAAGTACAGCTGCTGTACCTGCAGGGTAGATCTTATAAGCCAATTGCTGGCCGGTCATATCCCCAGAATCAGAGACGACAATCTTCGTATGATCGGTATCCGCGTAAACTGTTTCTGCAGAAATCGTCAGACTGCCCAGCTTCTCAGGCTTAGGTACTGCAACTGAAGCTACTGCATAACCCTGAAGGGTAACACCTTCCGCTACCGTATATTCCCCTTCAATCAGGCTGGAGCCGGTTGATAGGGCGGTAATTGTTGTTACTGGTTTTTTCGTAAGCGTATCGTTCGCTGTTACAACCTCGACAGAATCCCCGGAAGCCACCGAATAGGTGATTTTGCTGAGCTCACTGTCTTTCACAGCCACCTGCTTATACTTCGTCTTCCCGTTCTCATCCTTGCCGTCTGCCACTTTAAGATAGGCCTTAATCGTGCCAGTCTGGCCAGGCTGCAGGGATGGAACTTTCTCCAAAATCAGTGCGGACGGAACTTCGAAGCTCTCATTCGAGATATCCACAACCGCCGAATTCTCATTGCCGGCCGCATCCGTAGCAGTGAACTGAAGCGCCACTGTAGGTTCGGCAGAATTCACCGCTACTTTGGCATTAAAGGTTCCGTCATCCGCTACCGGAATTACCGTACTTCCCACTTTAAGCAGAGTATCCTTCGTGGTTGTACCCGCTACTGTAATTGTGTTGCCTGTACCGTCATTGACGGTTCTGGCTCCGGTTGCCGGCTGATCAATATAGAGCACAGGTGCAATCGTATCGACCGTCAGGTACAGCATGGTGACCGACAGATCCTTGGACACCGAATTCGTTGCCCGCAGTTCAATCGCGAACGGTCCGTCCGTCTTGAACTGATCCAGCTTGAGTGTGCCTTGGCTTCCGCTTGCGGTATTGCTGAGCGCAACCTTGCCGATCGATTGATCCGCATAGAAGGCTTCAACCGTCACATTCTTCTGATCCGAAGTTAGGGTCAGCGTCTGCTCAGTCTGTTTTGTGAGCAGGTTGATATAGTCGCCTGTATTCACTGCTTTACCTTGGCCTGTAACGTTCAGCTTAGGCTTAACAGGTACTGGAAGCAGTTTCTTGGCACCGGCGACACGGTCCGCATAATGATAATTCTGATTCTTATCATCTGCCGCTGTCGGAATCGTTGCTGCAGAAACGCCGATCTCATATTCGTGACCGACTTCAAGTCCTACATACTTCACATCCTTCAGGTCTATTACAGTTCCTTCCAGACTGCCCAGCTCCACTTTATCCGACGTGGAGGTTGCAGACCATCCGCCGATCAGGATACCTTCGTATTTGCCGGTCGAAGCATTCCAGTAAGGCGCCAGTTCGTCTTCAGTAAACAGGATCTCGCCGAAATTAGAATAATCCTTCATCGCGCCGTCCTGCTCACGCTTGGCATCAATGACATAGCTGTGTTCATAATCTGCATGTCCTGCCTTTTTTGCACCCGGTTTGAAGGAAAGGGCAAACAGTCCGTTTCCTGCCGGTTCAACCTTCACTTCACTCACGTTTTGCGGAGCAAACGGATCAGTGATCTCGAATTTCTGCGCTGAAGTCTTGGTAGCGAAGTTCGCGCTGGAATTCAGCTCGGCACGCAGATAGTAATTGCCTTGACGCAGCAGTCCGCGGATATCCTCCGGGTTACCCATCAAGGTTACATTCGTAACATCAATGCTTGTGCTGCCGCTCGTAATGCCGCCGCTGACACTGCCGCCCTGGCCGACTGGAATATCCTTCGCAATCAGCAGTCCGGGATCGCCCGCTTCAAGAACGGATTGGCCGTTGTCCAGCTTCGTCACATTCTTGGTTACAGCATCTTCTGCCAGATACAGATTGACTGTATCCCCTTCGCCAGCATTGGCTACCTTCCAGGAGGCTGTGAATTTATTGGCATTCGTGCTGTCCTTGGCAAGGTTAATATCATTCAGCTGTGGTACCGTAGGCACGTTCAGCAGCTTCGTTTTAACCGGAGAAACCGCCGTCAGCGTCCATTTGCCGCCGCTTTTCACTTTGTCCGCAGGAACTATGATATAAGCTTTGCGCACATCAACCTGGTCAGGAGATTTGCTGGCCGGAATGTACTGGGTGAATGCATTGGCAGTAGGGTCTGTATTCGTGTTATCGAATTTAACCGGGAACACCTTGCCGCTGGCATCCTTCAGACTGAATGCCGGAAGGTCTTTCGATTCATATTCCATTTCAATGACCGCATTACCGGTTACATTATCCATTGGGATCTCATGCACCCGGCCGCTGTTTTTCACAGTGATGCCGCCTACGCTGATGTTCATCGAACCATTCTCAATGTATTCGACGCCTTCTGCAACATCGTGATAAACGATTTCCTGATTTTCCTGTTCAGCTGCCGGAGCTGCTGCTTCTGAGGTTGCTAAAGTTTCTACGCCCTGTCCAATTACCATCAGACGCGGTCCCAGCTCTGGGTCATCGACAACCAGATGGATCATACCATCCGGCAATTGATCGGTCGAGGTGCCGAATTCGACCCCGCCGCCCCAGTAATAGGTAACTCCGAGCGAGATCAGCAGAATGCCGATGCTGCCCCATACCTTGTCGTTGTTGACACCGAGGAACATGCTGGAAAGCGGCATCCCGCCGACAATCGGCACATCGTTAGGAATCTGTATTTTGGAGCCAATATAGCCCTCAAAATCCGTCCGGTTCTTCTCAAGGTTTTGCCCGACGAAGATCCCCGCTTTACCGATAATAATATCCCAACCGCCGATATCCATCTCCGACTGCACGCGCACGAACCATGGGGTGACCCACTGAGCTTCGAGCAGCGCCTCCGTCAGCATCGGCAGCTTATCGTCATCTTCTGCGTCTGCTTTCGCTGAATAATCCAGCTTACCTTCGACTTTAAGTCCGGTCCGTTTGACAGTCAGGTCTACATCTCCGAAGAAATACGCCGGAGCCATACCGAATCTCACACTCACGCCTGCCGATACGGTCAGCGGGAATGGATCATCCTTGCTGCCTCCGGCAATCGTATCGGCCAGTTCCCGAACCGCACCGCGAATACCGGTCAGGTAGGTTGCACCGGTAATCAGAATACCCGGAGAAGGCAATCCCGCTCCGAAGGCGATAACATCCGGCAGAATCCGCCCGTCCTTTACTTTCTTGAGCGACAGCTCAATCGACACTTCAAGCATATTTTTCAGTTGGGCATCAAAAGCAAGCCCGTACTGATTCTCAACCGGCTCACCGCCCACATCCTGAACATAGTGGGTGACCGTAATCTCACCGCTAGGACTCTTTGGTCCGTCTTCCTTTTTCTTGGCAACCCCTTCTTTCTTAGGTCCGAACAATCCAAGCTCCTCACCTAAGTCGAATTTGAGCGCCGCGTCAATGCCGACAAAGCCTTTATCATTGAACACAACGTTGTTGATCTCTGCATTAACGATCTTCATCGATAAGGAACCGCCGAAGGAAATACCGCCTTCTCTTAAAATGAAGTCATTAAAAGAAAGTCCGAATCCGTCAATCGAAAAGCTCGGTGCACCGAACAGCGATTGCTTGTTGAAGTATACGTCCTCAATCATCACCTGGCGCAGCGGGTTCAACCGGTCGCCCACGCCCCCGACGGCCCATTTCAGACTGCCATTCTCGGTATCATCTTCCGGGTTCGTGTTCTCTTTCGCTTCTTCACCCTCTTCATCTTCATCTTCATCATCACCGGTGCTTGCGGAAGGAAGATTGTAGTTATCTCCGCCCAGAGACTTGTTGAAGCCGTTGAAGAAGTCCAGTGTCCATTCGCCTTGATGGAAAATAAAGCCGCTGCTCGCCACACTCAGCGTACCGTCCCCTTTAATAAACAGCGTATCAAGGAACGGCATATCATCCGGCTGCGATACTCCGAAAATGTCGAGTTTACCACGGACAAACGCCAAATCTTTTCCTGTGTATGCTACAGAATCATTAATGATTGCCGGTTCAGTCTTCGTATCTACAATAACCTGCTCGTCTGCTTTGGAACCGACCTGCTTGATCATCCCGCGGATGACAACTACCACTTCGCGGTCAATTTCCTCTTCCTCCGCTTCGGCCTCGAAGGCCTCCAGCTCTTCTTCGGAGTCAAACAGTTTGTAATTGTAGAGAGGTGTTTCTTCCAGTGCTTCATCATCCATGAAATCACTGAGCTCAAATTCCGGATCAACCGCCTTGCTGGCCATTCCGAATACCGCTTTGGTCTTTTTGTATTCCGTTACAGCGTTGTAGAGAAACGCACCGTCTTCGAACGGTTCGTCCGGGAACATGCTGTTCAGATCGTCAAGCAGATCCCCGCTCACTGAAGCTCCGTTCGCGATTCCGCTGACATCTACCAGCTGCTTGTAAACAACCATGATACCGGCTTCACGGATCCGTGATTCATCATTGTCGGATACGAGAATGGTCTGTTCGGTTGTAATGTCATACATTGCAGCGACTTCCTCATCGCCGCCGGCATCGCCTTTGTAGTCGATCTCCACCTGATATTCACCAAGCGGCAATTCGGGTCCGAGGTCCGGTTCAATCACTTTCCCCGACTCATCTACCTTAGCTCCGCCGCGGTACGTAATCCGCATGTCGCCGGACATCCCATCATCCGTCGGCTGCATGACTATCGCATCCTGCACATCAACCTTATACCGTTCACCTGTTACGGTTTCTTTCAGATATAAGTCAAAGTTAGGTGCTGTGGTCTCATTTCCGGTATTGTACGCTTCAATATTTGAGAGGTTCACCGTCATATATTTCACATCAGAGCTGTAAAGCTCTTTCGGCGAAATTCCGTACACGTAGGTCGGAGTAGCCTCGCCAACCGGCGGCAGCAGAATGAAATTGGATTTATTCGATTCATACTGTGCTTTGATGCTCTTGTCTGAGACACCCTCAATCTTGCTCTGTGTCTCCGGGCTGCGGGCAGTCAGCATATATTCGCGCGTTACCGGCCAAGGTCTGCCTTTAGCCATAACTTTGAAGGAAACGGCAATCGTATCGCCCGGCTTGTATTTAGGCTTAATCCCTTGTTCCGCTTCTTCAGGTGTGGCGGATTTTTTGAATTCAAGACTCCGGCTCCGCGTATTCTCAAGAACCGGCTTCCCGTTCTTATCCCTAACAACATCGCCCTTACTGTCGAGCTTAACGAAATCAAGCCCGCTCTCTAGGTCAAGCTGCACTTCAATTTGGGAATGCTCCATACCAAAAGCGGCCAGATTCTCCACTTCAGCGGTAATGTCAAAGATCCCCTCATTGTTATAAGCGCTGTTGTCCGGAAGTGTAGCCAGCTGCTGAATCTGGTCAACATATCGGATCGAGAAGACTTTATCCGGGGCAATGATTTCTCCCAGACCGTATACAGTCTCGAAGCTCTGGGAGCCGCCGGCAGCAATGGTATCCGGGTTCCAGTAGAAGGCAACTGCGGAGTCAGAGCTCCCATAATCATTGGTATCACGCGTGAAATCCAGATTCGGATGTACGGTGTAATCCCATTTCGTGTTGGCCAGGCCGTTCCAGTGGCCGACAATCATCTCATCCACAATGTTAATATTCTGCTCGGCGATATTGTTGAAGCCGTAGGCGACAACGTTCGTCGCCTGCGGGTTCGCCAGGTCCAGCTTATCGCGCATTACCCAGTAGGAAGGCAATTTATAAAGTGCGGCATCCTCATCCGGAATACCGGCAGCTTTCGGGTCATGCGTCAGTTTTCTTTCTACCATTAAAGGTGCCTGGTATGCCGTACCAATCTGGAATAGAGGTCCGTCATTGCTGCCTACCATCGTATCCAGCAATATCCGGCTGCCGACTTGAACCTTGGCACCGCTCTTGTTATTCACTTCATAACGGATATTCACATTTCCGGAGTTCACCTTATCGGCGCTGTCGGTATAGAGCATCAGAATTTGCTTGATCTCTACGCCTTTGATCTTCCAGATCATCTCCAGCTGCTGGGTTCCGTTCGTGTTCACCACAATTTTCGGTGCTGTGGTCTCGGAGTAAAAATTGTTGCCGAACTTATATTTGTTACCATAGATATAATCTGTTCCATCAATCCGGAACGTCGTGAACGATGTTTCCGGATCATCTCCCTTGAATAACAGACTTGTTTCCTGGTCTTTTTTACGTATTGGCTGGCCTTCCACTGTACGGACACCATACCGGCCCGTAGCGTTATCCACGGTAACTTTGATGAATTCATTTTGGATAGTCGTTGTGTTCGTGTTCTTCACGGCATCAGCCAAGGCATGCAGGCTTTCCGATGTGGACAGGAATACCATCACAAATGAGAGCATCAGCGCACACGTTTTTTTAAACAGCTTCACCATAGTCCCCCCTGTTTCATAGTTTTCTAATTCGTGCTGCTGACAAAGAAGGTCGCATATTCACGGTCGCGTTCCTGCGTTCTCACGATAATCGTATACCAGCCGGCTTTCGGGAAAGTAACCTTGTACTGGCCGCTGACCAGCTCCTGATAAGTGATCTTGGTTGCGATCGTCTTCATTTGCCCTTCACGGTAAAGTCCTGTCTGATACAGCAGATCGAAGGTACCCCACTCGTTAACTTTGTCTGCTCCAGCTACCTTCATCACGTTGTAGCCGGAAATCTTGAAGGTAATCGTATTGCTGCTGAACAATGCAGATTCCCCGGAAGAAGCCGAAATCAGTGTATCGTCCCCGAAAATAAGCAGTCCGCCGTCTTTTACTACGACTACACTCTGAGTAGCAATGCTCTTGTTCCCTACCTGATCTGTGGCAGTATAGGTAACCAGCTGACGTCCCAGTTTCGTCAGATCGAGGCCGCTGACTGCAACCTTCACATTCCCTGCCGCCGATACATTATCGGACACGGTGTAGCCACCCAGGTCAGTGGCAAAATTGAAGTCCGGCTTGTTCTGGACAATGCCGATGGTTTCTTTTTTCAGCGTCAGTTCTGGCGCCGAGTTGTCCAATCCTTTGACCGTAACCGGAATCTTGTTCGAGTTGCCGAGCAAATCAGAGATTGCGATCACCGTAGAGCTATTGCCCTCAAATTCTCTTGAATAGGTGAACGTTCCGTTGGACCCGCTAATCTTATTGGTGTAGCTGCCACCAGACAGAATTGGCTTAAGGCCTGAGAAAATCATATTCGGCGCTGCCGTTTTACCGGAGATCGTAACCTTCACCTTACCCTGTGCGTACTTCTGTCCGCCGATGGTGACAATCTTACTGTCCGGCAGAGTTTTGCCTGCAGCATCAACGAAGGTATAAGTAACGTTATCCGCTTCCGGTGGTGCACTCACGATATTAGTCACTGTTTCCTTGACTACCGTTGTATTACCGAACTGATCAGCAACGGTAAAGGAAGCAACGCCGTTTTCTTTGAGCGAAATCGTCTGATTCTGGCTGGTGATAAAGAGTTCCTTGGCCGAATCATCCGCTTTTTGAACTTCAAGCGTTACACCGGAGGAGAGCAGCACATTGCCGTTGCCATCCTTGATCGTACCGAACACCTTGCTGCCATCCATTCCATATTGGTAAGAGCGGACAATTTTCACTTTAGGCGCTTCTTTATCAATATTGTTCACTTGGGCTACAGCCGTTCCTGTATTGCCTGCAGCATCCTTAAATTCAAACGTAAATGTACCGTTCTCAGTGAAGGTATGGCTGCTCTTACCGTTATTGTTCGTGATTATAATCGGCTCAGATGGTTCTGTAAGCAGAACTGTAACATTGCTGTTGGTGAGCTTCGTGAACGGATACTCCACTGTCGCCTTCGGATCGGTTCCGTCCACATTTTTGACAACTACATACAGGTTATCTGTTCGTTCAGGATCGTTGAGATCAATCAGTTCAAAGCTGTAAAAGCCGTTCTCTTTGACGTTAAAGGTATTGCCGGTGCGTGTCGGTGTTGTCGGATTCGACTTGCCTAGGATCACTTTTATGCCTGCCGGCACCGTCACATCAATGTTTGCACCAACCTTGGCATTCACCGGACCGGTAGTCACCTGACTGGCCAACGCGTATACCGGAGCTTCTTCCGGCATCTTGTCTGGAAGCTCAAGCTTAGCTGCGTCACTGACCTTGCCGCCCGGCGTTCTGTATTTCACCATAATTTCAAGTTGTCCCGGAACACCCGTCGGCACCTTAACCGATACAAAGTTCGTGTAAGGTTTCCAATTCACCCAGCTGCTGCCGTTGTCTGGTGAGATGGAATATTCATATCCTGATTTATCCTCAGTATCGAGGCTCAGCTTCACAATCGCGGTATAGCCGTCTTCTTGGTCACCGGACAAATACAGAAGCGCCGACTTGGCATCAGCCGGTGGGGCTTCCTTGCCTCCTGCTGCCGATACCTTGAAGATTTCTGGTGTCTTCGCGATGACACTATTGCCTGCGCCATCTACAGACCACACATACAGAGTGAAATCAGCTACTTCACCCGGTGCCAGCACTGTGCCATCGATTTCCGTATTCCCGCCGGACGGCAGCACCTGCCAGCCTTGGGAATTGGCATCAGGTACACCTGCACCTTCTTTAACCCATTGGTATTTGGTTTTCATGCCTGTCTTGCTGTACTGCTCAGACACCGACACGGTCACGGACTGCTTAGGCAGCGGATACGATACCCCGTTCTTGCTGAAGGTTATAGCAGCCGGCTGATTATCAAAGTAATAGGCCTTGGAGTAGTAATACGCCTTGTCGCCCTGCTTCACAATCATATGCACGTACTGCACACCATTCTTGGTGGCATCAGCCGGAATCAGATAGCTTAGTGATTCTTCCTTGTCACCAGCCAGCAGCTTGGCAGCAGGTTCAGCACCATCTGCCGCCGGTGACGTTTGCGGTTCAGAAGATGGAGTGGGTCCCGGCGTAGCCGCCGGTTCCGGACTCGAACTGCTGCCCGCAGTTGGTGCCGCCTCCGGTGATGCAGTAACTTCCGGAGCAGGAGTAGCTTCCGATACGCTCACTGCTACTTGCGTAAAGCTGCCTGCGCTCACCGGACCAGCCGCCAACAGCTTCATCATGGCTACAGGACCAAACACAGCACCAACTGTAGGCTCTTTAATCGGATCGGAATCCGGAGTAGGAGTTGGAGCAGGCGAAGCCGCCGGTTGTTCTGATGCAGCGTCATTACTACCCGTACTTGGCGTTGGCGTTGCCTTGACCTCGTCACTGGATTCCACCTTCATCTTCTGCGGCTCTATGGGCTCAACCCCCTTAAATTCCGCATCGGTAACCGGGTGATTGGCGCTGCCGGTAATGGCATATCCAACGTAATCCGGCGTAATCCCGCTGATCTTGAACATCACATCATGGCTTTGCACATAATTAGGGTTAGCCTCGGGGGAGAATGTAGCAGGAACGCTGTCCTGCGAATTGACCGTCACCGTTTTGTCGTACGCTTTGCCCGTAATTTCATTGCCGGCTCTATCCATTGCCTTGAGGTAGAGCCAGTAGCTGCCATCCTCAAAAACATCCTCATAAGTGGACTGTGTCACCGTAGTGCCGCTATAAGTTGCCGGTTTCCAGTCATCGTCCAACGGCTGATTGCCGTCCTTGACCCACTGATATTTCACACTGCCGATTCCGCTGTGCGGGTCCGTAACAAGTGCTGTAATCTCTACATTGTTAGAGTTGTCGTTGTTCGGGGTACCATTAGCAATCACCGGAACCTGGTTGTCCAGCTTCAGGACCCCTACCTCATGAGTCCAGTTGGAATCATCCTGTTTGAAATAGTCCAGCTTCCATGTGGTTAAATCACCGTATTGACCTACGGCAACCAGCGCTTTGTTGTTGGCATATAATTCCTTTTGCTTGTCGTCAGTACCTGGGACTTCCGCTTTCCAGGCTTCGTATTGCTCATAATGCAAGCGGACATAATTCTTCATTAATTCATACTGTTTCAGCTCACGCGCGGAATCCCAAGTCATATCCGCGGTCCAGGTGTGCAGATACCACTCACCGCTGTTCTCCGAAGTAAAGGCTTCCGCAGGCGGAGAGAGCAGATTGGTTTTGTTATTAGCCACTTGGAGCTTAATGTTCTGATACTCTCCCGGATAGAGTTCCTCCGATGGCTGTTTGGCTGCCAGCGCATAGCGTTTTAGTGCGGCAAAATTATCCTCCGTCTTGTCAGCAAACGGATCGGACGGATCCTGGCTCCATAGGTAGTACACCAAGCCAACCGATGGTGAGGCTGAGCCTGTCATATTAGACGGACGGTAAATCCCCCGGCTTGGTCTGTATTGCCCCTTGTCTTCTGGAATCGGGTCAAAGGCAGGCACTAGGACGGCCGGATCATTGGCATCAATCGTAACCTTACCTTTCTTCTGATAAGTCGTATTACTGCCCCCGCCGCTCTCATAGCGGTAGCTGACAATTGGTTTCGTGTTGTCAATGGACAGGTTTGCCCAGTCAATCTTAGAGTTGATCAGCGTGGTGTTGCCGTCGACATGATCGCCGGCATAGTTAGCCGGCTGGAACAGCAGGTTACCCGCATAGTCCTGAACAACGTTAAGGTCAGTGTTATTGCCCTTGGCATCATTCGACAAAGCGATAACCTTGAGCAGTGGCGCTTCCACAGTGACACCGTCAGGAACGGTCATCCGGAATGTCCAGTTCTTCGTATTAGAACCGCCGGTATAATATGCTTTCATGCCATTGTTGAAATAAAGGAAGGTCTTCGCAGTATCCCAGCCTTTCTTCACCACAGCTTCTTCGGTCATCTGGACCGTGAAATCAATAACGTCGCCCTTGTTTAGCGTTACGCCCGTTAAAATTTCCGGCTGGATTCCGTTGCCTTCCTTCGTATATTTAGGTCTCACCGCATCGACAATGACACGGTAGCCACCGTGCTTGTAGTCAAAGGGATCAATGGTATCGCCTTGTACATTAGGCAGACTGTTCGCACTGCCAACGTTCGGGAAGCTGATCGTTGCCATATTCCCGGCGGCATCGGCCAGCCCAGCGGCCATAAATTTCTCCTGCATCGTCTGTTCCATTGGAGGATTGTTTGGTGTAGTCCCCGCGATCTTCGGCTCCAGCGGAAGATTCCCGCTCTGGGAGTATTGGTTCGGACTGTATTGGAAAGCGATTTGTTTGTTGAGAGTCGACAGATTGGAAGAACTGTATGTGATATTCTCCATGTACTGCTGCTGTCCGGCTCCCGGCAAACCGCCACCCGCCGGATTTACAAACAGCGGATGGCGCAGAAACCAGTCTGAGTTTTGAGCAACAACCGAAGTTGGCTTTACTGGTTCTGAAAAATTGTAACCGAGCGTAACATTCTCAGTGTTCTTGACATAAAGCTCGGTCTGGTTAATCGTGGTGTTCTCACGCGTTGCCCCGTTACCGGTGAAGGTGTAGCTGTTCAGTACGGGGCGCTGAAGGTCCTGGAACTTGAAGTATAGGCCGCGTACTCCTACCCCTTCTCCGTCCATTGATCCCTCACCATACAGCCATACGTGAATTACTGAGTTAGGAGTTATAATAGCTGATGCAGATTTGTTATATTTTTGACTGTCGCCATCATTCGTATTTTCATGGATAACCTGATTCCCGTCGATACTTATCTTGATCTCAGATTCACGTGATCCACTAAAGAACTTATAGTGCCGTCTTAAAATACTGAATCCGGTGATTACTTCTGCATGCCCGCTTTTTGCCATTTCACGCAGAATTGGATTATCCGCAACGCGAATCTCAAATTGGACTGTTGCTTCATCACTGCCATCACCGGCAAAAATATCCCCGCTAGCCCAATCATAACTGGCATCTTTGTCTGTTTCCGTCTGCACAAATCCTTCAACCTGGTTGTTGTAAAAGTTTACGAACGTATTATCCGCGGCATAGGACAGATTTCCTACATGTGCTCCGCTCTTAAAGACCACCTCAAGGTCATTGGCAGCAGCCTGTGCTTTCCCTGTCCAAATATCAGGTATCAAAGACATTAGCATTATAATCGTCAGACTTATTGCCGTGTATTTCTTCGCTTTCCTGCTCTTCAGCAAATCAATGCTCCCCCTTATTCTTTCGTTGTTTTTCGCCCGCCGTCCTACAAGATTGTTTGCTCCTAATCTCTCTATGCGCTCGCACTCTCTCCTTTCGGCTCCCTTCCGGCGGACAAAAAACAAATAACGTCTATTTACCTATTTTTTCATAACTGAAATTCATTCTAGCAGGACGCTCTAAACAAACTCTTAACAAATCTCGACAATATACTGGTTCAGAGGAACTAAAATCGGGTATTTTGCTTGAAAATGAATATTTTTTTGAAAATTCTGCTAAAATGGTGCGAAAATTCGACTTTTTCTTGTAAAAATACCTCAATAAAAATATTCTGTACAACAAAAAAACCTGGACGGTAAATACCATCCAGGTTTCTGGAATTCAGATATGAAGTTCATTTTCTCTTCATGCAGCCTTTACTTGGTCACCGCGCTCCGGTTGATCACCTTCCCCACCTGTCCCAGAATCGCCGAAATCGAATCCTCATCATTCACATCGTAGTCATCAACTTGCAAGTGTGCAAGAAACTCATAGCATTGAGTTACGGAAGATGGTCACAGAAATGGATAAGCTTCAATCAGGAAGGCTTTCAGTCTATATACTTGTTTTTTCTACTTCTTTATCTATATCGGCATATGTCATGTTTAAAAAACCATAATAGGTCGCAAACGGATAATATACATAAACTTTATTATTATAAACATAGGATAATTTAGGTTTTATTATATAGAATTTATCCTTGTTTTTTGTGCTGGTTTTTATAACAACTTTCTCTGTTCCTTTTGGTTTAATGTTTATGGGTTTATTTTCTAAAGAAGTTTCATTTAAGTCTATTCCCAAATCGATAACCTTAATATCATTCGCAGTAGTATTTGTAAAACTAAAATTATATCCATTAAAATCATTAGAAACTAATGGAAAAGTGTCACTCATAACCAATTTTTCTTCATTCTTATCCTTAGAAACATTAAAGTTCCAAATACCTACTGGGTATTCTTCAACAGAATTATCATCAAATTTTATTTCTATGTATCTTACTTTTTCCTTTCCGGGTTTTTGAAATGATACATCTAATGTAATATTTCTAATATCATACTTTTTTGATGAGTCACTTTTAACTAATTTATAGGATTTGACCTGAGTAGTTACTGAATTCTTAAAGTTTATGGATACTATACTTTTATTAGATATTTTATCTTTATGGTTTTTCTCAATAAAATAAGCTAAATCAAGAGTATAATTTGTGTTTAGTTCTGCTGCTATGGAAGAATTGTATTGGATAAAGTGTGCTGAGGCAAATTTGTCTTTTGTTAAAGAAAAATATGTACCAAAAATCACTACTAAAATAATAAGTATAAATGTTAGAATTATTTTCAATTTTTTAGTCATATACTCAAACATCTCCCAACAAATACTATTATTAATTATGAATATATTACCATTAATACTTTT